>NZ_CP054572.1:197500-5800000 GCF_013343155.1 Pseudomonas sp. FDAARGOS_761
CGGCTCATCACATCCTGGGGCTGAAGCCGGTCCCAAGGGTATGGCTGTTCGCCATTTAAAGTGGTACGCGAGCTGGGTTTAGAACGTCGTGAGACAGTTCGGTCCCTATCTGCCGTGGACGTTTGAGATTTGAGAGGGGCTGCTCCTAGTACGAGAGGACCGGAGTGGACGAACCTCTGGTGTTCCGGTTGTCACGCCAGTGGCATTGCCGGGTAGCTATGTTCGGAAAAGATAACCGCTGAAAGCATCTAAGCGGGAAACTTGCCTCAAGATGAGATCTCACTGGGAACTTGATTCCCCTGAAGGGCCGTCGAAGACTACGACGTTGATAGGCTGGGTGTGTAAGCGTTGTGAGGCGTTGAGCTAACCAGTACTAATTGCCCGTGAGGCTTGACCATATAACACCCAAACAATCTGACGATTGTGTGTTGTAAGGTGAAGTCGACGAACCGAAAGTTCGCATGAACCGCAAAACACATTGAAATCACATACCTGAATCCGGATAGACGTAAGCCCAAGCAAACGGATATCCAACCGAATTGCTTGACGATCATAGAGCGTTGGAACCACCTGATCCCTTCCCGAACTCAGAAGTGAAACGACGCATCGCCGATGGTAGTGTGGGGTCTCCCCATGTGAGAGTAGGTCATCGTCAAGCTCCTATCCCAAAACCCCTGGTCAGCGATGACCAGGGGTTTTGCTTTTGCGCGCGGAAAAGTGGCAAGCCAGCAGCGCTGCGGACGATAATCGAAAAACTTCGAGAGCTGCCGGGCGGCGTACTTCCGAGGGCATGGGAGACGCGATTTGCACTGTGCGCTCGTCTACAATAGCCGACAAATCCAGCCGAGCTCATTCATGTCCGATACCGATGTCCGTGGCCTGCAGGATCTTCCCCTGGAAGAACTGGTTGCTTGCCATGAGTGTGATCTGTTGATGCGCCGGGAACCCCTGGGACCGGGCGAGAAAGCCAATTGTCCGCGCTGCGGTTTCGAGTTGGCCGCGCATCGCCATCAATGGAAACGCCGTTGCTTCGCGCTGGTTCTGACGGCGCTCTTCCTCTATATCCCAGCCAATTTCCTGCCGATCATGAATCTCAGCCTGCTCGGCCAGACCCGCAGCGATACGGTCTGGACGGGAGTGCTCGGTCTTTACGACAGTGGCATGCAGGGCGTCGCCATCCTGGTATTCCTGTGCAGCATGGTGATCCCGTTGGTCAAGTTGCTCTGCCAGTTGCTGGTGATGATCAGCGTGCGTTTCGGCATCGCCCGTCACATCGGCATGCTGCTCTACCGCGGCTATCACCATCTGCGCGAGTGGGGGATGCTCGAGGTCTACCTCATGGGCATCCTGGTTTCCATCGTCAAGCTGATCGACATGGCCGACCTCAGCCTGGGCATCGGCCTGGCCTGTTTCGTGGCGCTGCTGTTCACCCAGGTCTGGCTGGAGGTCACCATGTCGCCGCACCAGGTATGGGAAGCGCTGGGCGGCGAGGACGACGATGCGCGCGCTTGATGCCGGAATCCTGGTGTGCGGCGAGTGCCACCAGTTGAATCGCGCCGACGGGGACGAGCATCCGCGTTGCAGTCGCTGCGGTGCGGTGCTGCACGCCCGGCGCCCAAACAGCCTCACGCGCACCTGGGCGTTGCTGATCACCGCGGCGATCCTCTACATACCCGCCAACCTGTTGCCGATCATGACGGTCAACCTCTTCGGCAGCGGAATGCCCGCCACCATCATGGAGGGCGTGGTCGAACTGGTGCATGCCGACATGTTCCCCATCGCCCTGGTGGTGTTCGTCGCCAGTATCCTGGTTCCTACTTTCAAGCTGGTCGGCATCGCCCTGCTGCTCTATTCGGTACAGCGGCACCAGCCGATGTCGGCCCGCCAGCGTATCCTGATGTATCGCTTCATCGAATGGATCGGGCGCTGGTCGATGCTCGATATCTTCGTCATCGCCATCCTTGTGGCGCTGGTGAATTTCGGCAACCTGGCCAGCATCGAGGCCAACCTCGGCGCCGCCGCCTTCGCCAGCGTGGTGGTGCTCACCATGCTCGCCGCCGTGACGTTCGACCCCCGGCTGATCTGGGACAACACCAATCTGGATGACGAGAATGAGTGATCTGCCAAGTCCGAAGAAACACAAGACCTCGAACTGGTCGGCGATCTGGGTGCTGCCGCTGGTGGCCCTGGCCATCGGTGCCTGGCTGGCGTGGCGTGCCTTCGACCAGGCCGGCGTGGACATCCAGGTTCGCTTCGAGAGCGGCGACGGGATCCAGGCCAACAAGACCGAGGTGCTGTACAAGGGCATCTCGGTGGGCAAGGTGACCGACCTGCATGTCAGCAAGGACATCAAGGGCGTGGTCGCGACCATCGAGATCAAGAAGGAAGCCCAGGAGTACCTGAGCAAGGACACCCGCTTCTGGCTGGTCAAGCCGCGCGTTTCCCTGGCTGGCGTCACCGGCCTGGAAACCCTGGTCTCCGGCGTCTACATCGCGGTCGATCCGGTGAAGGGCGAGAAGGAAGAGCGCTACTTCACCGCGTTGAAGGAGCCGCCACCCCTTTCCGACAAGCTGCCCGGCCTGCACCTGACCCTCAAGGCCGATCGCCTGGGCTCCCTGGAGCAGGGCAGCCCGGTGTTCTACCGGCAGATCCAGGTCGGCCAGGTGAAGAGCTTCCAACTGGGCGATGACCAGAGGACCATCGAGATCAAGGTGCACATCGAGCCGGCCTACGCCGACCTGGTGCGCAAGCACACGCGATTCTGGAACGCCAGCGGCATCTCCATTTCCGGCGGCCTGTCCGGCTTCAAGGTGCACAGCGAGTCGCTGCTGACCCTGGTCGCCGGCGGTATCGCCTTCTCTACCCCGGAGAACCGCACCGACAGCCCGCCGACCGACCCGAGCAAGCCGTTCCGCCTGTACGACGACTACGACGCGGCCCAGGCCGGTCTGCGCGTGAAGCTGAAGATGAACGACGTCAGTGGTATCGATCCGGGCCGCACCCCGGTGATGTTCAACGGCGTGCAGGTCGGCCTGGTCAAGTCGATCGACATGGGCAAGGACTACAGCAGCGCCACTGCCGACCTGGCGATGGATCCGCGGGTCGAGGACATGCTGCTGGAAGGCACCGAATTCTGGACCGTCAAGCCAAGCATCTCCCTGGCCGGCATCACCGGCCTCGAGGCCCTGGTGAAAGGTAACTATATCGACGTGCGCTTCGCCAAGAGCGGCGCGCCGAGTCGCGAGTTCACCATCCGCCCGAAAGCGCCGCCGCTGAACACCGACGCGCCCGGCCTGCACCTGGTGCTGACCAGCGACAAGCTCGGCTCGATCGATATCGGCGCGCCGATCCTCTACCGCCAGGTCCGCGTCGGCAGCGTGCAGAGCTACCAGCTATCGCGCGACCGCCAGCGAGTGGTGGTGGGTGTGCACATCGAGCCGGAGTACGCGCACCTGGTGAATACCTCGACGCGCTTCTGGAACTCCAGCGGGATCACCCTGACCGGCAACCTCAGCGGCGTGCAGGTGAAGAGCGAGTCGCTACAGACCCTGATCACCGGCGGGATCTCCTTCGACACCCTCGATCCGAAGGCGCCGACCGTGACCAAGGTGCGGCGCTTCACCCTCTTCGACAGCGAGGAGGCGGCGATGGCCCGTGGCGTGGAAATCCAGCTGAGCATCGACAATGCCGACGGCCTGCGCGAAGGCACGCCGATCCGCTTCAAGGGCCTGGACATCGGCAAGATCGAAAGCGTCGAGCTGAACCCGGATCTCTCCGGGGTACTGATGAAGGCCCGCCTGACTTCCGCCGGCGAGCGCGTCGCCCGCAGCGGAACCCGCTTCTGGGTGGTGCGTCCGGCGCTCGGCCTGCTGCGTACCGAGAACCTCGGAACCCTGGTCAGCGGCCCCTACATCGAGGCGCTGCCGTCGAGCACGCCGGGCGAGCGCCAGGCACGCTTCCAGACTCTCGCCGAAGCGCCCAACCTGCTGGGCCGGGAAAGCGGCCTGCGGCTGACCCTCAGTGCGCCGCGCAAGGGCTCGATCAAGCCGGGCAACCTGGTGACCTACCGGCAGATCCCGGTGGGCAAGGTCGTCGACCTGGCCTTGGGCGAACAGGCCGACCGGGTGCTGATCGGCATCCTCATCGAACCGCGCTACGTACCGCTGGTGCGTACCGGCAGCCGTTTCTGGAATGCCAGCGGCTTCGGCGTCGACGCCAGCCTGTTCAAAGGTCTGTCGCTACGCACCGAGTCGATGGAGGCGCTGATGGAGGGCGGCATTGCCTTCGCCACCCCGAACAATGCGCAGATGGGCGAGCCCGCCAAGCCGGGGCAGACCTTCGCCCTGTTCGATTCGGCCAATGACGAATGGTTGGAGTGGGCGCCGAAGATTCCTCTGAAGGAAACCGCCCGCCGCTGATTGTCGGATCGGCAAAAAGAAACGCCGCTTACCTGGGTAAGCGGCGTTTTCGTTCATGCATGCCTGCTGGGGAGTGGGTGTCAGTGAGTGCTGAGATGCGCCCGGGTGGTCAGCAGGTACACCGGCAAGCCGGAGATCAGAATCAGCAGCGCGGCGTAGGGTGCGGCGGCAGCGTACTCCAGGTTGGCGGTGTGCACCCAGACCGAGGTGGCCAGGGTCGACAGCCCGGTGGGACCTAGCACCAGGGTGGCGGTCAGTTCCTTCATGGTGTCGAGGAACACCAGCACGAAGCCGGCGCCGATGGCCGGCGAGATGATCGGCAGGGTGATCCGCAGGAAGGCCATCAAGGGCGTCTGGCCGAGAGTGCGGGCGGCTTCCTCCAACTGCGGCGAGGCCTTTTCCAGGGCCACGCGGATCGGTGCCTGGGTCAGCGGCATGAACAGCAGGGCATAGGCGACCAGCAGCAAGCCGGTGGTCTGGTAGGTGGCTGGCAGGTAGTGCAGCGAGAAGTACACCAGCGAGAGGGCGATCACCAGTCCCGGCAACGCTTGCAGCAGGTACGGCAGGCGCTGGGTCCAGCGCGCCAGGGCGCCGGGGTAGCGCACCACCAGGATGCTTACGGGCAGCGCCAGCAGGCAACTGAGCAGGGCCCCGCCGAAGGCCAGCGACAGGGAGGAAAGCAGGGTCGAGGCGATTTCCATCAGCGGGAAGCTGGCCGAGGAGCCTTCGTACAGCCAATAACCGAGCATCACCAGGGGGATACCGGTACCGACCAGCACCAGCGTCGCCAGCAGCGCCTGGAGCGGCCACTTGCCGAACCCCAGGCGGACTCGTTCGGCCCGCCGCGCGCTGCCCTGGCCGGTGCGTACCAGGCGGCCGCGGCCGCGCATGCGCAACTCCAGCCAGAGCAGCAGGAAGCACAGTGCCAGGAGTACCGAGGAGAGCATCGCCGCGGTGGCGTTGCTGAACTCCAGTTCGAACTCCTGGTAGATGGCTGTGGTGAAGGTCTGGTAGCGCAGGATCGACAGCGCGCCGAACTCCACCAGCATGTGCAGCGCCACCAGTAGCCCGGTGGCGGCCAGGGTCGGGCGCAGCAGCGGCAGGGTGACCCGCAGGAACACCTGGCGCCGCGACAGACCGAGCATCCGCGCCGACTCCTCCAGGGAAGGATCGATGCCGCGCAGGGTCGCCGCTACCGGCAGGTAGACCAGCGGATACTTGGACATGGTCATGACCAGGATGGCGCCGCCGAGGCCTTCGTACATCGGGCTCAGCGAAACCCAGGTGAAACTGCTGACGAAGGCGGGGATGGCGAACGGCAGGCACAGCACTACGTTCCAGAAGCGCCGTGCCGGCAGGTCGCTGCGCTCGACGCACCAGGCCAGGGCCAGGCCGAGCAGGGCGCTGAGCAGGGTCACGCCGAACATCAGCCACAGGGTGTTGCCCAGCAAGCGGAATACGTAGGGGCGCCAGAGCAGTTGCCAGGCGCTGTGCCAGCCGGCGTCCCAGGCCTTGGCCGCGACGTAGAGCAGCGGCAGGCTGGCCAGCAGGGCGAGGAGCAGGACCGGCAGGAACAGCCAGAATGGCGTTCGCCGGCGCGAGCCCGTGCGCAGGCGCACGGGCGTGGAGGCGGCGCCGATCAATTCAGGCCAACGTCGCGTTCGAGGCTGAGGGCCTCGCTGGCCTCACCCAGGTCGGCCGGGGTCAGTTTCGGTGGGTCCAGTTCGGCGAACGGCTTCAGCGCCGGATCGGCCTGCATCCCCTTGCGCATCGGGTACTCGGCGGACTGGCTGAGGATCGCCTTCTGGCCTTCCTCGCTGAGCATGAAGGCGACGAACTGCTGGGCTTCCCTGGGGTGCTTGCTGGACTTGAGCACTGCGGCGCCGGAGACGGTGACCAGCGCGCCCGGGTCCTGGTTGCCGAAGTAGTGCAGGCGCGAGTTCAACTCGCCCTTTTCCTTCTTCAGGGTGTACCAGTAGTAGTTGTTGATCAGCGCCATGTCGACCTCGCCGTTCTCCACGGCTTTCATGGCGGTGACGTTGTTGGTGTAGATCGAGCCGAAGGCCTTCAGGCCGGTCAGCCAATCCTCGGCTTCCTCCTGGCCCTTGAGCTTGATCACGGCGGCGACCTGTTCGAGGAAGGCGCCACTGGTGGGCACGAAGCCGAAACGGCCGGACCAGGACGGATCGGAAAGATCCATCAGGCTCTTCGGCAGATCCTTCTCGTCGATCTTCTTCGGGTTGTAGGCCAGTACCCGGGTGCGGGCGGTGATGCCGATCCAGTCGCCGTTGCCGCCGGCGTGCTCCGGCTCGACCAGGGCCAGGGTCTCTGGCTCCAGCTTGGCCAGCAGGCCGGCGCTGGCCAGGCGGATCAACGGTGGCGATTCCTCGGTGTAGAGCACGTCGGCCGGCGAGCGCGCGCCTTCCTCGGTGATCTGGCTGGCGAGCTGGCCATCGCCGCCCTTGCGGATCTTCACCTGGATGCCGGTCTTGTCCTGGAAGGCCTTGGCGATGGCGATACCGGTGGCGGCGTGCTGGCCATTGTAGAGGGTAAGGGTGACGGGATCGGCCGCCGCATTGAGGGAAAGCGAACCGAGCAGGCACGCCAGGGCGGCGTGGCGGAAACGGTTGAGAAGTCGAACAGGCATGGATTCTCCCCGTGGGTTACAAATGCGAATGTAACCAATTATATCTTCGCGGGAGCTTCGGGCCTATCGGAAAAGTCCACGGCCCTGTCAGGCAGGGCCGTGGCAGACGCTTCACGCCGGTTCGCCGGCTTCCTCCGGCTCGCTGGCTGCGCGGGTTTCGCCGCTGGCGGCGGCATCCCGGCGACGGATGTATTTCCAGTCGGCTTCGTCGATATAGATGCCGTTCGGGCCGCTACCGCCTTCCAGGTCGATCGCCACGTGTGCGGAAACCTGCGGCTTCACGCTCGCCAGGATCGGCACGAAGCCCAGTTGCAGGCTGGTCTCCAGCAGCGCGGCCTGGTTGCGCTCGTCGATGTCCGCCGCCTCGTCCAGGTAGTAGGGCAGGCGCACGCGCCCGGCCTGCTCGCGGTCCATCAGGTGCAGCAACAGGTACATGTTGGTCAGCGCCTTGATGGTCATGGTGGTGCCGTTGGAGGCGGCGCCGTCGATGTCGGTGTGCATGATCGGCTGGCCGTTGACCTTGGTGATCTCGAAGGCCAGTTCGAACAGGTCCTTCAGGCCCAACTGGTTGTGGTTGGCGGCGACCAGGCGGGCCAGGTATTCCTTGGCCTCCTCGTTCTTCGCGTCCTGCTCGGCGCTCTGGGTCAGGTCGAACACCGAGAGGTTCTCGCCTTCCTCGTACTGGCCGGCGCTGTGGATGATCTGGTCGATGTGCTTGAGCGCATCCTTGTTCGGCGCGAGGACGATGCGGAAGCTCTGCAGGTTGGACACCTGGCGCTTGTTGATCTCGCGGTTGAACAGGGCCAACTGGTGTTCCAGGTTGTCGTAGTCGCTGCGGATGTTGCGCAGGGTCCGGGCGATGTCGGTGACCGCCGCGCGGCGCGCCTTGGCCAGCGTCAGGGCCTCGTCCTGGCGATGCGCGTAGGCGTTGATCAACAGCTTCAGGCGGCGCTCGGTGTCGTCTTCGCTATCGAACTTGGCGACGCCCTTCAGGCGCACCTGGGCGTACAGCGCCTCGATCTGCCCGTCGATGCGCTGCAGCGCCTGCCAGGTGTCCTGGTAGTCGTTGAGCAGCGGCAGCAGGTTGTCCAGCGAGTCGTCCACCGGCTCCATGAACGGCGTGCCGAAGGGCAGGTCGGCCGGCAGTAGCTGGCGGCGGCGCAGGGCATCTTCCAGGGTGCGCTCCTTGGCCTCCAGGTCGCCCAGTTGCCGGGCCACCAGTTGCAGGCGCGCGGAGAGTTGCTGGACGCGCTCGGCGAAGGCGTCGCTGGAGCGCTTGAGTTCGTCCTGGGACGCCTCCAACTGGGCCAGTTCGGCGAGCTTCTCGGGCTCCTCGGCGGTCAGCGTCTGGGTGCGGCGGAAGTCTTCCAGGGCCTTCTGCGAATCCAGCACGTCCTGGTACAGCTTCTCTGCCTGGGCCTTGCTCGCGGCGCGGTCGGCGGCGACGCTCTGCTGGGTCTTGAGCTGCTTCAGCTCCTTCTCCAGGCGCTCCTTCTGGTCGCGCAGGGCGGCGCGGTCGGCCAGGGCCTGCAACGCCGGCGGTTCGATGTGCGACAGGTCGATGCTCAGGCCAGGGGCTTCGAAATGCTCGCCCTTGAAGTGGTCGAGGATGGCTTCGACGCTCTTCACCCAGACGTCGCCGTCATCCAGGTTCACCCCGTTCTCGCCGAGCGGCAGGCTGAACAGCGCGCCGTTGAACAGACGCATCAGGCGTTCCACGTCTTGCTGGCTGAACTCCTCGCGCAGGCGTGCGTAGCTGTTGTTGTCGGCGTGTTCGAGCTGCTGGCGGACGTTCTTCAGGCGTTTTTCCAGGTCGCGCAGGCGCTCTTCCAGGTCTTCGCTGGAGAACTGCCGCGAATGGGCCAGGGCGCCGGCCAGTTCGTCGTGGGCATCCTTGGCGGCGAGCAGCTGTTGTTCGAGGACCTTGGCGTCGTCGACCAGGGCGAAGCGGGTCTTGAGCACCGACAGTTCGCCGAGCCAGCGCTGGATGCCGGCGATTTCGCGCTCCAGGCGCATCAGCTCCTGGGTGCCGCCACGCTGTTCGTTCTGCAGGCCGTCCTGCTCGGCGCGGTATTGCTCGTGCTGGATCAGCAGTTCCTCGCGGCGCGCCCCGGCGTAGTCGTGCCAGGTGCCGAGCAGGCTGTCGAGCAGCGGTGAAAGGCGGTGCATCTTGCCGCGCAGTACGTCGCGCTGGGTCACGCCGTTGGCCAGGGCTTCCACCAGCGGGCCGGCGGCGACCAGCGCCTGGTAGTCCTGCTCCATCCGCCGCACGTCGCGGAAGGCCTCCTCGCAGGCGGCGATGTAGTCGACGTTACCCGAGCGCAGGCTGTGCTCGAAGGCGTCGAGGAACAGCTGCTTGAGCTTGGCCGCGGTGATCTCGCGCATGTGCAGCAGGTTGATGAACAGCGAGCGGAAGGTCTTCAGGCTCTGCTCGCTGGTGGAGCGCAGCGGGATCATGGTCAGGTCGAGCGGGATCGACGTGTGCCCGCCGACCAGCAGGCGGCGCAGCTCTTCCGGCTTCACCTCGTAGGCCTTGATGCCTTCGCGCTCGAGGTTGGCGAACAGCTCGCGCTGGCGCAGGCAGGTACCGTTCTTCTGGTAGTGGTCCAGGCTCAGCTCGCCGGCGTAGGCGAAGAACTGGTGGCCGAAGCCGCCGCCCGGGCCGCGCCCGGCCACGCCGATCACGTGCGGACCGTGGGGCAGCATCAGTTCGAGGAGAATGTAGCTGGTGTCCGAGGCGAAGTAGAAGCGCCGCGACTGCTCCATGCTGTACTTGCCGAAGCTCATGTCCGACAGGCGGGCAAGGATCGGGAACTGCAGGGCGTTGATCGAGGCGCTCTTGCCCAGGTTGTTGGCGCCGTAGATCGACAGCGGGTTTTCCAGCGGGAAGATACCCAGGCTGTAGCCGGCGGTATTGAGCAGGGCGAAGCGGCGGATGCCGTAGCGGGTCTGGCTCATGCGTCAGCCTCCTGTTGCGCGTGTTCTTCGGCGATGGCGCGGGCGAGGGCGTCTTCCTCGCTCTCTTCGGACAATTCTTCGTCGCTGGCCATCAGCGGTTCGATCTCGCCGTCATCGACCAGCACCGGCGTCTGCAACGGCAGGTCGGCGTGCAGGCTGGCGGACAGGTTGCGGTCCTGCTGCACCGACAGGCAGACGTCGAGGAAACGGTGCATCGGCGGCATGAAGCGGTACACGCCGCTGTCCTCGGAGGCGAAGCCGAGCTGGGTCAGGCGGCGCATGACTTTCTCTTCCAGTTCTTCCTGGGTCTGCACCTCGGCCTGGAGGAACAGGTCGCGGTATTTCTCCAGCAGCGGCGGCAGCTCTTCGCGGCCGATGCTGCCGCCGTCCAGCACGGACAGCGGGTCGCGGCCCTGGTCGGCGAGGTGTTCGACGAGGATGAAGGTGAACAGCGCCAGGCGTTGGGCGGTCTTGTTCACCTGGGCGCCGACCTGCTCCGGGACGAAGTAGTAGAAGCCGCGGGTGTCGCAGACCAGCTCGAAGCCCATGGCGCGGAACAGGCCGCGGTACTGGTCCTGGTGCGAGGACAGCTGGGTGTACAGCTCGGGGTCGCGGTGGCTGATGTGGTAGCCCTTGAACAGCTCGCGGAAGATCGGCGCGAGCTGGGTCAGTTCGGAGAGATCAAGATGCATGGGTTTCGCTCGCGGAAAGGGTGTCTGCGTCCCTGGCCTGGCCCTTGTCCTTGGCGGCGGGGTTCAGGGCGAAGGAGCAGAGGCTGACGCAATGTTCGGTGGTTTCGTACTCGCGGCGTTGCAGGCGTTCGCGCTGGAAGCGCGCGTCGCGCGACAGCCGGGAGAACCAGTAGAGCAACTCGTCGGTGGCGCCGTCCGGTTCCTGGGCCAGCAGCCATTGCATGAGGTCCGGCAGCGGCAGCGCCGCCTGGCAGCGCTCGATCATTTCCCGCGCGGTCCGTGGTGGTCGCGCCGGCCCGTTGCTCTTGCGCGTGCCGCTGGACTTGGGGAACTGCGCCGGCTTCGGCTCGAAGCGGGCGAGGGCGAAGACGTAGCTCTCGACCTGCGAGGCGGTGCCGAGGAAGGTGCTCTGCGGCCGGGTGAACAGCGGCATCGCCGCCTGCGGCACGGCATCCAGGCCCTTGCGCCGGATCGCCGCCAGCGCCAGGGCGGCGCCACGGGTCACCGCGTTGTGCCGGCGCGCTTCCTCGCGCAGCGGCAGCAATAATTCGCGGGCGCGGCGCAGGGTCAGCTGGGCGTTGGTCTGCATCTCGAGGATGCGCGCGTGGGTGCGCAGCACCAGGTCGTCGTCGACCAGGTGGCCGAGGCGCTGCTGTTCGCCTAGCAGGCGCAGCAGGACCTGTTCGACCCGCCGCACGCCCTGCTCGAAGGCGCCGTCGGCGCTGACCAGTTGGATCATCGGCTCGACGTACTCGTCCCAGGTCGCCAGGACCTCCGCGTAGCGCTGCGCCAGGGGAATCTGCCGGTCGCTGGTCTTGGCCCGCTCGGCCACGCCGATCAGTGCCTGCTCGTCATTGCCGAGCTTCTTCAGTACATCGCGCACGCGCATGTCGAGCAGTCGCAGCTGGCGCGCCAGGTCCTGGCTGTCGCGGGTCTCGAAGGCGTCCTGGATGTACCCGGCGAGGCGCTCCAGATGGCGCAGGTAGGCCTCGATCTCCAGGCACAGACCAAGGCGATGCTCGTGGCGCAGGTAGGCGAGGAAGTCGTGGATCTGCGCGTTCAGCTCGAAACGGTTGGGGCTCTTGGCCACCGGGACCAGGATATCCAGGCGGATCCACTGGTCGAGCAGGGCGGTGATTTCCGCCGGGTTGCTTTCCGGTAACTGGGTGTTCAACTGGCTGCGCAGTTCCGCCAGGCTCAGGGTGCCGGCATCGAAGCGCTCGCAGAGAGGCTCGAGCAGGGCCCAGTGTTCGGCAAGCGCACGCAGTACGCGTCGGGGGTCGATCATCGGGAGGGCCGGTCCGTGGAAAAAGCGCCGATTGTACTGCAAAGGCACGGGCGACGCAGACGCCGCCGATGAGTGCGATGCAGGCCGTCGACACGTCTGCGGCGCAGGTACGGGCCCGGTATCGGCGGATGGCATCTGGCTATCATCGAGGTGTCGAAAAGCGGCAGTTTATGACTGCGTAAGGACTTTCCTGCCCCGCCTGGTCCGGGGAATGGGGCTTCCAGGGGCTGGCACGCTTTCTGCTGAAGTCCCCTGGCCTGTCTATTCCAAATGAATGCCGACTCTTGAACGACGCCGCCTACGCCGAGGCCCGCTGGGCCGAACTGCAGAACCAGGGTGACCTTGCCTGGGACCTGGATGCCATCACCAACCGCAGCGAGGCGATCGCCTTCCTCAAACGTTTCGAGAACCGCCTGTGCATCTACTCGGCCTATGTCGAGAAGCTCTACAGCAACTACAGCTTCGTGATTCCCGAGAGCGACCATGGCGGCATCACCATCCTGCCCAGCGAGCAGGC
Organism: Pseudomonas sp. FDAARGOS_761; assembly: GCF_013343155.1. Lineage (NCBI taxonomy): Bacteria > Pseudomonadati > Pseudomonadota > Gammaproteobacteria > Pseudomonadales > Pseudomonadaceae > Pseudomonas > Pseudomonas sp. FDAARGOS_761. The sequence goes on from NZ_CP054572.1 coordinate 210,021, forward strand.
CTGGCACGACACCTTCCACGATATCCCGCTGGCCGCGGTGGAGCCCACCGGGATCCATATCCTGCCGGGCGAGACCATGGGCTATCGCGGGCTCTACCTGAAGATTCCCGGCGAGCACCGCCTGGTGGCGTCGAAGGAATTGCCGTTCCAGGAAGGGTTGAAACTGCTGATCCAGCGTTACCAGGCTCACGACGACGTGTTCCTGCCGATCCTGGTCAAGGGCGACCTGCGCGAGTACGAAGCGCGCATGCCCTCGCTGCACCTGCACCGGATCAACCCCGCCCGCCTCAGCGCACACTCCCTGCTCAGCCTCAACGCCATCAAGGGCGCCATCGCCGACCATCTGATCGGCCTGTTCCGCCAGCAGTGAAGGGCTGACGTTACCCCCGTGTGACGATGAGTAACATCCATCCTGGCCGAGCGACCGCTCATCCGCTGCAGCGAGCGCGGCGACCGCGTCGTTCGGCGGTTTTTCTCGACTATGGGTCGGCCCCGATTCGCCCGGGGCTTTCTATAGTGACTACAGGTCGCAGTGTCTCTGCCGTCGGCCACGAGAAGAACAAGAGGTGAGCCCATGTCCCGTCGTCTGCCCTTCCTGCTGCGTTGCGCGCTGTTCTGCGGCGCCGGTCTGCTGGCTGCCACCGCCCAGGCGAGGATGGAGTCGCTGGACGACGACCAGCTTTCCGACGTGGTCGGCCAGGCCTTCATCAACCTCACCACCGACGCCGCCAACGGACTGAACTTCACCCGCATCAACTTCGGCGCCGACATCGAGACCCAACTGAACATGAAGAAGCTGCAGTTGGGCCAGTACAACCGCAGCGGCGAGCTTGCCGGCAGTGCCGACATCGCCATCGACAACTTCGCCCTGGGCACGGTCAACGACGCCACCGGCGCGATCAACCCGTTCCTCATCAGCAATCCCTACATCGAGTTCGCCTACGACGGCAGCAAGATGGTCGGCATCCGTATCGGTTTCGGCGAAGCCAAGGGCTACCTCTCGGGCGATATCAAGACCCTCACCGGCAACGTGCCGGTGGACCTGTACGGCACCGGCAGCCAACTGGGAGGCAGCATTTCCTGCGGCCTGCTGGCCCTCGACTGCCTGGCGGCGAAGACCGCCATCACCCTCACCGGCAGTTCCCAATACACCGCCCAGGCCGAACTGGTGAACAGCTCCGGCAACCCCGACCCGATCCGCGCTGCCATGATCGGCCTGAAGAACGGCACAGCCCTGGACATGCACGACAGCACCATCATCGGCAGCCTGGTGAACGTCCTGCTGCCCTTCCTCACCTCCAATGACTGCAAGCTGATGGGCGCCCAGACCTGCTTCAACCTGGCCCAGTACCAGTCGTTCCCGATCGGCACCGTGGATCCGAACAACGCGCAGAACTTCATCGACTCGTCGAAAGGCTTCTTCATCTCGATGCAGAGCCAGAACGTCCAGTGGCGCGACCAGCAGGATCCCTCCAAGCTGGTCGCCGCACTGGCCGGTGCCTTCCTCAACATGTCGCGCAACGCCGATGGAACGGCGCCGATCAAGGTCGACTTCGGTCAGGCCTTCAATGGCATTCCACGGCAGGACACCTGCCTGGGCGGCCTGAACAAGGGCTGCTGAGATGAGTCGCGCCTGCCTGCTCGCGGCCCTGCTGGCCGCCCCCTTCGCCCATGCCGAGATGACAGCGCTCGACGACGAGCAACTGTCGGACGTGCAGGGTGCCGGCATCGGCTTCGTCCTCGACAGCGCCATGGTCGACGGCAACAAGGCCACCATCGCGATCAATGGCGTGACCAACACCGCCACCGGGCAGAACGTGCCGATCACGGTAAAGGAGCTGTACGTCGCCGCCACTGGCAGCAACAAGGGCAGCACCCTGGCGCCGGTGACTCTCGGCCGTCTCAATTTCCCGTTCAAGCTGAATCTGGCCAAGGGTTCGGTGCTGACCACCCAGCTCGACGACGGGCGGGTGGTCAGCACCTTGCCGGACACCGCGGACGTGATCGAACTGGCCTTCCCCAGCCTGGTGAGCGGCGCCGGCGGCCAGCCGTGCATCGCTGGTTACGCCGGTGCCGGCAGCAACTGCTCGAGCCGGGCCAGCGAAAAGGTCGACGCCGGCATCCGCTTCGACTTCGGCGTCACTTCCACGCGCACCGATGTGCTCAACCTGGACTTCTCCGAACTGGCGATGGACGGTTCCTACCTGCGCTTCTGGGGCGCCAACGCGCGCAGCCAACTGGTTGGCGAGATGCGCCTGAACCTCTACGCCAAGACTTTCGAGATCATGTCTTGCGGTGCTGGCTCGCCCAGTTGCGTCAGCGCCGCCGAGCAGGCTGCGCGCACCGTCTACCTGACCAACGCCTATGCCAGTGTCGCGCTTGGCTACGGGAAGTCGCAGCCGTTGCTGTTCTCGGTCACCGCCGACGGCAACTTCACTTTCGAACTGCCCAAGCTGACCCTGGCCAACGCCGCCGACTTCTACGCCAATGCGCCGCGCACCAGCCTGGTGATCGAGAACCTCAACATCGGCGGTACCCGGCCAGGCTACGGGCAGGTACCGACCGGCGGCTACAACATGGGCCGCAACGAGATATCCGGGCTCAGCTTCAACTACCTGAAGGTGACGTCGCACAACCTCTGAGGTGGCGGCGCGAAACGAGGTACGCAGCACATGGCCAAGCAGACTCATCCACTGGCAGGCGGCATCGGCATCCTCGCGGCGCTGGCGCTGCTGTTCAGCGCTTCGGCCGGGGCCGAGTTGCGCTCGCTGGGCGATAGCGATCTGGACGACGTGGTCGGCCAGGCCGGGATCAGCATCAGCGCCTCGCTCAATCTCCAGGAAAATCCTTCGCAGACGCGCTGCGCCGGCGGCTGCGGCGCGCGCCTGGCGATCCAGCCGGCCGGCAGCGGCAACAACTACCTGGTGATCGACGATATCAGCGGCAAGTTCAGCTTCGACGAAGTCACCCTGGACGTGGTGACCATCAAGGACGGCTTCGGCGGCGACGGCGCTGCCTTCAACCGCCCGGTGCTGCGCGTCGGCCTGAAGGACACCAGCTTCCAGGACCTGCGCTTCACCATCGCTGGCGCCAACAAGGCACGCGGTACCGATCCCGGGCTGGTGCAGACCAACCTGGTCAGCGCACGCATCGACGGCACCCTCAAGCTGCAGGGCAACGTCAACATCTTCACCGTCGCCCCGCGTTGAGGGCGAACCGTCGCATGGCGGGACAAAGCCGCTCCGCCGAGGTCGAAGAACCGCTATCATTGCCTGCCTGAACGCCGGGGGCGAAACCGTCCCCGCGCATCGCCTAATTGCCGGTGCCCGAGATTTGATCGAAGAACAGCGTCGCCGCGCCTTCCTGGGCGCGATGCAGATAACCAGTTGGCTGCCCCGCCAGCCGTTGCCGTTCGCCGCACCCTCGCGGCCGGAGTTGCTGGAGACCCCGCCCCGGGAAGAGCCGGCGGTGCCTGTGCGTGCGCGCGCCGCGATCGATGCGCCGCAGGCCCGCGTCCCGCAAGCCGAGGCGCCGGCCAGCGCGCCGAGCGTGGCTCCCGCCGCGCCCGTGGAAGGCCGGGGGATCCCGATCAGCCTGCCGAAGCCGGGCGCCCCGGCGGCGAAGAAAGCCGAGCCGGTCGCGCCGGTCGAAGAGGCCCCGGCCGAGCCGCCGGCGGTCCAGGCCCCGCCGCCGCGCTTCGCCTTGCAACTGCTGCAGGCGGGCTCCTGCACCCTGCTGGTCGAACTGCCCACCGGCGAACCCTTCGCCAGCCGCGATCCGGGTTACCTGCTGCTGCGCGACCTGCTGCGCGCCGCCGGCCTGCCGGACAGCCCGCGGTTGATCGGCGAACCGGTACGCTGGCCGCTGCTGGCGCGCGGCAACCTCGACCAGGGGCCGCAGGCGGCCCTGGAGTTCGTCCAGAGCTTCGTCGCCGCGCGCATGGAGGAGAGCGAGCGTAGCCGCTGCCTGTGGCTGGTCGGCCTGCCGGCGATCCGCTTCGCCGGCGAGGGCGACGAGGGCAGCCTGTTCCGCGAACTGCAGGTGGACGGTCTGGGCGCAACCTGGGCCGTGCCGGGCCTGGAAGCCCTCATGGAAGAACCCGCCCTCAAGGGCGAGCTGTGGCGCGCCATGCGCCGTGTCCGTCAGCGCTGGTCGAGCGAGATTCAATGAGCGATGCGATTTCCTTCCGCCCAATGACCGAGGCGGACCTCGATGCCGTGCTGAAAATCGAATATGCCGCCTTCAGCCACCCATGGACCCGTGGCATCTTCAGCGAAGGCCTGAAGAACTACCATTGCTGGCTGATGTTCGAGGGTAGCCAGCAGGTCGGCCATGGCGTCATCCAGATCATCCTCGACGAGGCGCACCTGCTGAATATCACGGTGAAGCCCGAAAGCCAGGGGCGTGGCCTCGGTCTGCGCCTGCTCGAACACCTGATGCGCGAGGCGGCCGGCCACCAGGCTCGCGAATGCTTCCTCGAAGTGCGCGCTTCCAACCAGGCCGCCTACCGCCTCTACGAACGCTACGGTTTCAACGAGATCGGCCGCCGTCGCGACTACTACCCCGCCGTCGGTGGGCGCGAAGACGCCCTGGTCATGGCCTGTACCCTGTTCGACTGAGGCTTGCTCCGCTTCCCTGGCGGCAACTAGCTATCACTTGGAGTAGCTGGCTGGCCTTCTGGCACCGCCGTACCCTTACCAGCATTCCGATTCTCGCCTGCATACCGCAGGCAGGTCCCTTCATGCGGTAACCCTTCGCTGGAGTGCGAAGTCAGGTCGACAGCGGCCGGTGGCAGGATGCGCAGACTGGAGCCCCCCATGTGCGACACCCTGATCCTTCGCCACCAGGGCCAGACCTGGTTCGCCAAGAACAGCGACCGCGAGCCCGCCGAACCGCAGCGTCTGCTGCGCCTGCCGGCGGTGCGCAACGATCCGGAAGCGCGCTTGCGCACCACCTACCTCGACATTCCCCAGGCCGCCCAGCGGCATGCGCTGGTGATCAGCCAGCCGAGCTGGATCTGGGGCGCGGAAATGGGCGTCAATGAGCACGGCGTGGCCATCGGCAACGAAGCGGTGTTCACCAAGCTGACCCGTCAGCGCGGCACCGCGCTGCTCGGCATGGACCTGCTGCGCCTGGGACTGGAGCGCGGCGCCAGCGCCCGCGAGGCGCTGGAGGTGATCACCGGGTTGTTGCAGCGTTACGGCCAGGGCGGCCCGGCCGGCTACCGCGACAAGCGCATCCGCTACGACAACAGCTTCCTCATCGCCGACCCCGGCGAAGCCTGGGTGCTGGAAACCGCCGGCAACCTGTGGGCGGCGAAGAAGGTCGAGCGCTGGGCCATCTCCAACGCCCTGACCCTTGGCCACGAATTCGACCTGTGCAGCCGCGACCTCGAGGACCAGGCACGCCGCCAGGGCTGCTGGGATGGTCGCGGCGACTTCCACTTCGCGCGGGTCTTCGACACCCGCCTGCTACCCTGGGTCGGCGGTGCGCACCGGCGCTGTCGGATCAACCAGCGCTTCCTCGACAGCCTGCCTGGCGAGCCGGACTGGCACGCGCTGTTCGCCGCGCTGCGCCACCATGGCCCGCGCGGGGACCACTTCCGCCGCCACAACAACCGCCAGGTATGCATGCACGCCGGCAGCTTCTGGCGGCCTTCGCAGACCACCGCCAGTCTGGTCGCCCGCTTGCGCGACGACGGCCCGCTGCTGGCCGCCACCGGTACTTCGGCGCCGTGCCTGGGACTGTTCCAGCCGCTGTCCTTCGATCCGGCCTCCGGCACCGCCGTGCTCAGCCAGCCGCGCGAGGCGGTACAGGAGTCCCCCTGGTGGCGCTTCGAGGCGGTGCACCGCCGCGCGCTCACCGACCGCGCCTTCCGCCGGCTCCTGCGCAGCGGCCGCGATTGGCTGGAACGGGAACTCTTCGCCGACCTCGAACAGCCCGACTGGCCGCGCCTGGCAGAGGACGCCGCAGCCTGGCACGCCTGTTGGCATGATCAGGTCGCCATGCAGCCGCTGGCGCAGCAGCGCTGGTGGCGTAGCCACGCCGCGCTATGACGCTTGTCAAACGGGCATCGCCTTCCGTAAGGTGCTGCACCGGTCAAACGAGGGGCATGCCATGAGCGACTTGCAGCAACTGTTCGAGAACAACGTCCGCTGGGCCGAAGCGATCAAGCAGGAAGACCCGGACTTCTTCGCCAAGCTGGCCCGCCAGCAGACCCCCGAGTACCTCTGGATCGGCTGCTCCGACGCGCGGGTGCCGGCCAACGAAATCGTCGGCATGCTGCCCGGCGACCTGTTCGTCCATCGCAACGTCGCCAACGTCGTGCTGCACACCGACCTCAACTGCCTGTCGGTGATCCAGTTCGCCGTCGACGTGCTCAAGGTCAAGCACATCCTGGTCACCGGCCACTACGGCTGCGGCGGCGTGCGCGCCTCCCTGCACAACGACCAGCTCGGCCTGATCGACGGCTGGCTGCGCAGCATTCGCGACCTCGCCTACGAATACCGCGAGCACCTGGAGCAGTTGCCGACCGAGGAGGAGCGCGTCGATCGCCTCTGCGAGCTCAACGTGATCCAGCAGGTGGCCAACGTCAGCCACACCAGCATCGTCCAGAACGCCTGGCACCGCGGCCAGTCGCTGTCCGTGCATGGCTGCATCTACGGGATCAAGGATGGCCTGTGGAAGAACCTCAACGTCACCGTCAGCGGCCTCGACCAGTTGCCGCCGCAGTATCGCTTGAGTCCGCTGGGCGGTTGCTGCTGAGAGAGGCGGAAGCTCTTTCCCACGAGTTCCCCTGTCCCTGGAGGGACAGGGGAACTGTCGAGGACGGGCTTCAGAACTCCACGCTATACGTCAGGCTGTAGGTCCGTCCCCGTCCCTTGTAGTCGAACAGTCCCGCTGGTGCGAGCCCGCCGTAGTAGACCTGCGCGCGTTGTCCCCAGACCGTGGTGTAGTCCTTGTCCAGCAGGTTCTGGATGCCCGCGGTGAGGGTGCCCACCGGCAGCGCCTGGGTGCCGAGCAGGTCGAACAGCGCGTAGCCGTCGATCTTGTTGCCCGACTCGTCGTTCAGGTTGAAGGTGCGCACGCCCTGCAGGCGCAGACTGCGCTGATCGTCCTTCCAGCCGACGAAGGCGCCGGCCTTGGACGGGCTGGCCGAGGTCACGTCCTGCTTCAGCCAGCGGCCGTCGACCTTCTCCTGGGAGCGGATGGCCAGGCCGTTGAGGCCGACCTGCCAGTGATCGTCCAGCCAGTAGGTAGCCTGGCCCTCCAGGCCGTAGTTGCGCTTCTTGGTGTCCTGCTGCAGCACCGCCAGGGTCTTCGAGTCGTACTTGATGCTCTTGTCCGACCAGGAATAGAACGCCGCCACCTGGGTATCCAGGGCACCGTCGGTATGCCGCCAGCCCAGCTCGACCTGCTTGGTCTTGATCCCGTCCAGCGGCGAGTCGTTCACGCTGACCCCCTGTAGCAGCGGGTAGTGGCCATTGCCGTCGGCTGCGCCGTAGCGTCCGAAACCGTAGTACTTGGCCGGGTCCGGCAGCTCGAAGCCTTCGCTGTAGTTGGCCCAGACCTGTTGTTGCAGGTTCAGCTTGTAGATGGCGCCGACGTTGACCAGGTTGACGTCGTAGTCCTTGCTCCCGCCCGGAACCGCGTCGGCGGTCTTGCCGAGGCCGTTGGCGATGAGGATCTGCTGGTTCGCCGCCACGAAGTCGCTGACGTCGGTGCTCATCGACTGGCGCCGCACGCCGGCGCTCAGGGTCAGGTCGTCGGTGGCCTTCCAACTGCCCTGGAGGAAGAAGGCGCGGCTGTCGGTATCGATGTCCGGGTAGCGGCCCAGCTTGGCCTTTTCGCTGGCTACCAGCCCGCCGCTGGCGGCGGCGAGCGGCAGGTTGAAGAGCATCTGGTCGGACGTGAATTTTTCCCGGTCCAGGTCCACCCCGTAGGTCAGGCTGGCGCGCTCCCAGGTCTTCACCAGGGCCAGTTTCATCCCGTAGTAGTCGGTGTCCTGCTGCGAGGCCGAGTAGTAGGAGGTGCCGTAGTTGATTGCGCCACTATTGCTGTAGCGGATGGTGGGGAAGGGGTTGAAGGCCATCTTCTCGTTGCGGTAGTAGGCCTGCAGGTAGAGGTCGTGACCCAGCACTTCCGGCGCGTGGTAGGTGGCGTTGAACTGATGGCGCTTGCTCTCCGGCTCGCGGTCGAGGTCGACGCCGCCCTTGATCGAATAGGGTGCCCGTCCGCGCAGGGCGTCGAAGTTGCGCCCGAGATCGAGGCCGCGGTCGCCGTCGTAGCCGGAGTCGTAGTACTGCAGGCCGAGATCGAGGCTGTGGCCATTGGCGAAAGTGAAGCCAAGGCTGCCCATCAGGTCCACCGACCTGTTGTACTGCAGGTCGGTCTGGGTGATGTCCGTCAGTACCTGGTCGCCACTGCCGTCGTAGGCCGCGCCGTTCTTCTGGTAGGCGATGGCCAGGCGGCCGTTGAACAGGTCGTTGCCGCCGCTGATCGACTGCGCCGCGCGCAGGTCGTGGTCCTCATGGCTCTGGAAGCCGCTGCGGGCGCCCAGCTCGGTGTTGAAGCGAGTGTCGCCGCCGACGCCCTTCTTGGTCACGATGTTGATGATCCCGCCGGTGGCGCCGCCGCCGTATACCGCGCTGGCGCCGGACATCACCTCGATGCGCTCGATGTTGAATGGGTCGATGGAGTCGAACTGCCGGCTGATGCCCCGCGAACTGTTCAGCGACACCCCGTCGATCATCACCAGCACGCTGCGTCCGCGCAGGTTCTGGCCGTTGTTGGTACGACCCTGGGAGCCGATATCCAGGCCCGGGATCAATTGTCCCAACGCCTCCTTCAGCGGCACGCCGGCCTGGGTCTGCTGGTCCAGTTGCTCGCGCTCGATCACCCAGACCGTGCCGGGCAACTCGCTGATGCTGGTCGGCGCGCGCGAGCCGATCACCACCATCTGCTGCTCCACCGGATCGGCAGCCAGCGCAGGAGCGGAAAACGAAGCGAAGAGGGACAGGGAAAGCGCCAGGGGAGCCGGGCGCGAAGGGATGGAGCGGGGCATGAGGAAATGTCCGAGTTGCTGTTGTTTTGATGGGCGGAAAAGCTAAACAAATCGATAATGATTATCAAATGATTCGAACTGTTTCAATGCGGCATGCCTGGCTTCCAAAGCAAGATGAAATGCCTGACACGGGGCGCTGCGCATGGCGTGGCCCTACAGCGGATCCTCGGGCATTCCTCGATGACGATGCGGTATGCGCACCTAACGCCGGAGCACTTGGAATCGGCGATGCGCTTTTCTCCGATTACTCAGTCTGGCTACAAATTGACCACATGAGGATCTGTGGTAATCTGTAGTGAAGTTAACGCTTAACGTTAAGGGTTAATGAATGATTCTGACCTTTCGCTGCGACGAGGCTCGTCAGCTTTTTGAGACGGGTCTTTCGAGGCAGTGGGGAGCGATCCTCACAGTCGCTACGCGTAAGCTCGCAATGCTTCATGCGGCTACGGAGCTTCGAGACCTGCGCTCTCCACCTGGAAACCGGTTGGAGCCGTTGCAGGGAAAGCGGGCGGGCCAACATAGCATCAGGATCAACGACCAGTGGCGTGTCTGTTTCGTCTGGACGGATGCGGGTCCCGAAGAAGTCGAAATAGTTGATTACCACTGAGGAGGTGGACCATGGCTACCAATGGTATGCGCCCCATCCATCCTGGGGAAATATTGCGCGATGAGTTTCTGATGGAGTTGGATATCTCTCCAGCTGCTCTAGCACGCGCTTTGAAAGTCTCCGCTCCGACAGTGAACGATATCGTTCGTGAGCAGCGTGGTATCTCCGCAGATATGGCGATTCGTCTGGGGCGTTACTTTGATACGTCCGCTCAGTTCTGGATGAATCTCCAGAGTGAGTATTCGTTAGCAACTGCTTATGCGGCGAATGGCGAGCAGATCGAACATGAGATTGAGCCGCTGCTTGCTCACGGATAGCGGTGACGTTGATCGTAGAGCCCCGCAGATGCGGGGCTTTTTTATGCGAACCGTAAATCGGTAAAGGGGGGCGTAGACGGTTTGTAGTCGGTTTGTAGTCTGCCGACCAAAACAAAAAGGGGTTAGCTTGCGCTAACCCCTTGAAAAATATGGTGGCTACACCGGGACTTGAACCTGGGACATCAGCATTATGAATGCTGCGCTCTAACCGACTGAGCTATGTAGCCGAGTGGCGCGCATTTTCCGCATACCGGCTGGGGCTGTCAAGCCCCGGTTCTAGATAATTTTCTGTTCTTTCAATCGTTTAGACGGAAGGTACGGTCCCGGGTCGCTGGACTTGCCGTCCCGCCCCGGCACAGTGGCGCCTGCGGGGCGATAGAGGCCTCAGGGGCATGCAATTGCCGGCGGTACTCGCCGGGCGTCCTTTGGGTCATCTCGCGGAACCAGCGATTGAAAGAGGGACCTTCCTTGAAGTTGAGGCGCCGGCTGATGGCCTCTACGGTTAGTGCATCGTCACGAAGGAGGGTCTTGGCCAGTTCGATGCGGATATCGTCGACCAATTCGCGGTAGCTGCTGCCGGCTTTCTGCAACTGGCGATGCAGATGACGGCTGCTGATGCCGAGCTCTTCTGCCAGGTGGTCTCGGGAGACGCTGCCTTCCATCAGCAACACCCGCATACGTGAACGGATTTGGTCGAGCAGCGACGGCGCGCCATTACGTTCATTGAGCAGCAGGTCGGCGTGATGCTGCAGAGTGGCTTGCAGGCCGGGATCAGGGGTACGCAGACGCAGCCTCATGACGGTGGTTGGAATCACCAACGCCGACTCTGGCTGATCGAACAGGACAGGACAGCCGAAAATGCGTTCGTATTCCGCCAGAAGATTGGGTTGCTTGGGGGACGAATGGCGAAAATGTACGCGCAGCAGCAGGCCGTGTTTCTGCTCCCGGATCGAATGGATGTGCCGCAGCCATTGTCCCAGCAGGAACTCGGTGGCGTGCCTGGCGAATAGCGGGTCACAGGTGTTACAGCTCCAGCAGCAGAGCATCATGCCAGGCTCTTGTCGCATCGAAGTGGTACCGATGTTGCTCACCAGCCGTTCGTAGCGGGCCTTGGTGGTGAAGACCTCCTGCAGGGTGGCGCAGGTCTGTCCCAGGTAACCCAGTACGCCGAAAGCAGAGTCGCGCGGCGATTGGGACGCGTGCAGCCCCAAGAGTGGGTCGGGATACAGCTGCAGCGCCTTGTGCAGAATAGTTTCCAGCAGATGAGTCGGAATCCAGGCATTGGGGTCGGCCAGCAGACTGTGTAAGTTCAGATCAAGCGCCCGGCCAATGGCTTCTGCATCGATGCCACGGGCGCGCAGCGTCTCCAATGCGTCCAGAAGAATGCTGGCAAGGAAGAATCCCTCGGACTTGGGATTCTCGTCCATGGTGTTGTCGGCAGCCGGACGTGGTGTGAAGTGTCTCATGCTGGGATCTGAGAGGCTTGGCGAGCTTTTTGTTGTTCATCAATTTGTAGCGTGAATGCCGGGCCTGCGCAATGTCGAGTGGAAAGGGCAACCCATGTCCCAGACTGACAAGGCCGATGTCCGATTTCCTCATTTCCTCTCCACGGCTCCTCCGTAATGCTCGCAGAGCCCCCGGGCCAACGAAGAACTGCCAAGAGGATGCCTTCGGGCTCCTTGCGACCGACGACCGTAACGAACAAGCATAACGAGGTCCTCATGAAGAAACTGATAGCTCCCCTGGTACTAGCTGCCGCCGCAGTGGGTGCAACCCCTGCATATGCATACTCCGATTACGCCAAGACCAAATACCCTATCGTGTTCGCACACGGCCTTTTCGGCTTCAGCAGCATTGGCCCGATAGATTATTGGTACGGCATTCCCAGCGAGCTCCGGAAAAACGGTGCCAATGTTTATGTCACCGCTCAGGTACCGGCCCAGAGCAACGATGCTCGTGGCGAGCAGTTGCTGGCGGAGATCAAGGAGATCCAGGCCATCACCGGTGCGGCCAAGGTCAATCTGATTGGCCATAGCCAGGGAGGCATGACCGTGCGGTATGTGGCGGGAGTAGCGCCGGAACTGGTGGCCTCGGCGACCTCCGTCAGTACGCCGCACAAGGGCTCGCCGGTGGCAGATGCGGTTCAGGTCATTTCTAATATCGTGGGACCGACCGGATCGAACATCATCGCTGGCGCTGTGAATGCCATCACCTGGGTGCTCGACTTCTTGGGTGACGGCTCCGTCGGCAAGCAGGATTCGCTGCTCGCCATGCGCGATCTGACCGCCGTCGGTGCTTTGACCTTCAACCAGCGTTTTCCGGGCGGGATTCCGACCAGCACCTGTGGAGAGGGGGCCGCCGAGGCCAATGGGGTCCGCTACTACTCTTGGAGTGGTACCAAGCACTTGACCAGTGCGATTGACCCTTCGGATTGGCAGATGCTCTCTCTCGGGTTGTTGATCTCGGGACCCAATGACGGTCTGGTGCCGCAATGCTCCAGCCATCTCGGCATGGTGATCCGCGACGACTACAAGATGAATCACCTTGACACCGTCAACCACATATTGGGCCTGGTTGCGCTCAATGAAACCAATCCCAAGACCGTTTACCTCCAACAGGCTAATCGCCTGAAACTGGCAGGGCTTTGAGAGCTGACGGAGCGCTCGACGGGGTGGGGACGGCGGGAGTCGCCCCTGACCTCTTGCAGTGGAAAACAGCGGAGTCGATATGAACAAGAAGGTGTTCACGTTCCTCGGGTGTTGCACCTTGGCAGTGGCGGGGGCGGGAGTGGGATGGTGGCTGCAGGGCGAGAGTCTGGTTACGGCAAGGCCCGCTACGGTCGAGAGGATTTCTCGGGCAGAGCTGGCTCCGGCGAAAGTCCAGGAGTCTTCAGCCCAAGCCTTGGCTGTCGCTGCGCCGACGACCTTGCCGCGATCACTGGTCGGTACCGAAGTGAATTGCCCGGTGGAGGCTGGCGATGACGGTCATTTGCGAATAACCAACGGACTTCGCCAGTGCTTCGATTATTTTCTGGCCGCCATCGGTGAGGAAAGCCTGGATGTTCTCGTCGCGCGTATTCGCGCCCAACTGGGCGGCCGGTTGCAAGAGCCGGCGCGTGGAGAGGCCGAGCGGATACTGGTGGACTACCTCGCCTATTTACGAGGTTTGGAGAGTATCCAACAAGGTAGCGAAGTACGCGAAGTGGGGGGGGCTGACCTGGACGCGATACGCCAGCGGATGCAGCAGATGCGCGCTCTGCGCGAGCAATATCTGTCGACCGAGGTCATCGTGGCGTTTTTCGGCGAAGAAGACGCCTATGATCGCTATACATTGGCTCGACTGGAGCTGATGCGAGACAAGACGCTTTCGGCGCAGGCACGGGCGCAGCAACTCGCTGAACTGGAGCGGCAATTGCCGGAAGGCCTCCAAGAGTCGCTCAAGGCCGTGAATCAGTATCTCAACCTGAAGACGCTGACCGATGAATGGAAACAGCACGCTGGGTCGGCAGAGGAGTTGTACCAGATCCGTATGAGTCTCGTAGGGGCGGAGGCGACGGCGCGGCTCGAAGCGCTGGATCAGGAGAATATCGCCTGGGACCGGCGCATGAGCGAATGGTTCGCGCAGCGCGATGAGTTGCTGAAAACGCCGGGATTGAGCCGTGAGGATCGCGAACGTCAGTTGGAGGAGTTGCGTAGGGGCAGTTTCAGCAGTGAGGCGGAACGTCTGCGTGTGGAGGCGTTGGAACGCATCAACGATGCCGGGCAGCCTTAGGGGGGCTGGGAGAAAATCCCCTGAAGAACTCTTGTCTCCAGGGGGGATTCTGTTCATTGAAGTGGTGGGGGCAACCTGCCGGCTTCAGACGTTGAAGCGGAAATGCATCACGTCGCCGTCCTTGACGATGTAGTCCTTGCCTTCCAGGCGCCATTTACCGGCTTCCTTGGCGCCCTGTTCGCCCTTGAACTGGATGAAATCGTCGTAGGCGACCACTTCGGCGCGGATGAAGCCTTTCTCGAAGTCGGTGTGGATCACGCCGGCGGCCTGCGGGGCGGTGGCGCCGACGCGGACGGTCCAGGCGCGGACTTCCTTCACCCCGGCGGTGAAGTAGGTCTGCAGGTTGAGCAGGCCGTAGCCGGCACGGATCACACGGTTCAGGCCGGGTTCCTCGAGACCGAGGGACTCGAGGAACATGTCCTTCTCTTCGCCGTCTTCCAGCTCGGCGATCTCGGCTTCGATCTTGTTGCACACCGGCACCACCACCGCGCCTTCTTCCTCGGCGATGGCCTTCACCACATCCAGGTGCGGGTTGTTTTCGAAGCCGTCCTCGGCGACGTTGGCGATGTACATCACTGGCTTGCTGGTCAGCAGGTGGAAGCTGCGTACCAGGCGCTTCTCCTCGTCACCGAGGTTCTTCAGCAGCGAACGCGCCGGCTTGCCCTCGGTGAAGTGGGGGATGAGCTTTTCCAGCAGGGCCTTCTGGGCCAGGGCTTCCTTGTCGCCGCCCTTGGCGTTGCGGGCGACTTTCTGCAGTTGCTTCTCGCAGCTGTCGAGGTCGGCGAAGATCAGTTCGAGGTCGATGATCTCGATGTCGCGCTTGGGGTCGACGCTGTTGGACACGTGGATCACGTTGTCGTCTTCGAAGCAGCGCACCACGTGGGCGATGGCGTCGGTCTCGCGGATGTTGGCGAGGAACTTGTTGCCCAGGCCCTCACCCTTGGAGGCGCCCGCCACCAGGCCGGCGATGTCGACGAATTCCATGGTGGTCGGCAGTACGCGCTCGGGCTTGACGATCTCGGCCAGGGCGTTCAGGCGCGCGTCGGGCATCGGCACGATGCCGCTGTTCGGCTCGATGGTGCAGAACGGGAAGTTTTCCGCCGCGATACCGGATTTGGTCAGGGCGTTGAACAGGGTGGACTTGCCGACGTTGGGCAGGCCGACGATGCCGCAGTTGAATCCCATGCTATGTCCCTCGCGCTCAGACAGGCGCTAGAAAAGTGGTTCAGGCCTTCTGGCTGTGCAGCTTCTGCATCGCCCGGGTCCAGTCCCCGGCGAGCATTTCCGGCAGCACGCCGAGGGCGAAGTCGATGCTGGTGTCGAGCAGTTCCTGCTCGCTGCGCGGGGCGCGGCCGAGCACGTAACCGGAAACCAGGCTGCTGTGCCCCGGATGGCCGATGCCAAGCCGCAGGCGATGGAAAGAATTCTGATTGCCGAGCTGGGCGATGATGTCGCGCAACCCGTTGTGCCCGCCGTGTCCGCCGCCGGTCTTGAGCTTGGCGACGCCAGGGGGCATGTCGAGTTCGTCGTGGGCCACCAGGATGGCGTCCGGGGCGATCCGGAAGAATCCCGCCAGCGCCGCCACGGACTGGCCGCTGCGGTTCATATAGGTAGTCGGGATCAACAGACGAACGTCCTTGCCCTGGTGGCTGAACTTGCCGACCAGGCCGAAATACTTGCGGTCAGCCACGAGGCTGACGCCCTGGGCATGCGCCAGGCGCTCAACGAAAAGGGCCCCCGCGTTATGCCGGGTCTGGTCGTATTCAGGACCCGGGTTTCCCAGGCCAACGATCAGTTGTACGGCAGTCACGACGGGAGCCCCTCTCTATAAAAAGGCGATCGAGTAATGAATTACTCGGCGGCGCCTTCTTCGCTACCTTCTTCCTTCACCACGCGGGAAGCGTGGATGTTGGCAACGGCCAGGTCGTTGCCGTGGGCCAGTTGTACCAGCTCGACGCCTTTCGGAGCCTTGAGGTCCGACAGGTGAACGATCTGGCCCAGCTCGACCTTGGCCATGTCGACTTCGATGAATTCCGGCAGGTCTTTCGGCAGGCAGGAAACTTCGACTTCGGAGATGGTGTGGGAGATCTCGCCACCGGATTGCTTGACGCCAACGGCTACTTCTTCGTTGATGAAGTGCAGCGGTACGTGGGCGGTCAGCTTGTGGTCGGCGACCACGCGCAGGAAGTCGGCGTGCATCACGAAGCCTTTCGCCGGATGGCGCTGCAGGGCCTTGATCAGTACGGTTTCCTTGGCGCCGCCAACGTTCAGGGCGATCACGTGGCTGAAGGCAGCCTCGTTTTCCAGGAGCTTGGCGATTTCGCGCAGTTCCAGGGTTACGGACTGGGGCTCTTTGTCGCCGCCGTAAACGACAGCAGGAACCAGACCGGCGTTACGACGCAGGCGGCGGCTCGCACCTTTCCCCAGATCGGAACGCACTTGGGCATTCAGAATAAAGTCGACCATTGTGTATCTCCAAAAATAACAATGCGCCCGAACGCTTGCGACCAGCGTTCGGGCGATTTCAAAGGCCCCGCCGGAGCGGGGCGTTTTCGTTCAGGCGCGTTCGCCGAGGCTGGACCTCAGCGGAACATCGCGCTGATCGATTCTTCGTTGCTGATCCGGCGCATGGCTTCCGCAACGACCGGAGCGATGTCCAGCTGGCGGATGCGGCCACAGGCCTGGGCAGCGGCGGACAGCGGGATGGTGTTGGTCACCACCAGCTCGTCCAGTACGGATTTCTCGATGTTCTCGATGGCACGGCCGGACAGCACCGGGTGGGTGCAGTAGGCGATGACCTTGGCGGCGCCGTGCTCTTTCAGGGCCTTGGCGGCGTGACCGAGGGTGCCGGCGGTATCGACCATGTCGTCTACCAGTACGCAGGTACGGCCTTCGACGTCACCGATGATGTGCATCACTTCGGACTGGTTGGCCTTGGGACGACGCTTGTCGATGATCGCAAGGTCCACGCCCAGGGACTTGGCCACGGCGCGCGCGCGCACCACGCCGCCGATGTCCGGGGAGACGATCATCAGGTTCTCGAAGCGCTGGTCTTCGATATCGTCCACCAGCACGGGGGAACCGTAGATGTTGTCTACCGGGATATCGAAGAAGCCCTGGATCTGGTCCGCGTGCAGGTCGACCGTGAGGACACGGTTGACCCCGACGACGGTCAGCATGTCGGCCACTACCTTGGCGCTGATGGCCACGCGGGCGGAGCGCGGACGGCGATCCTGGCGGGCATAGCCGAAGTAGGGGATGACAGCGGTGATACGAGTGGCCGAGGAGCGGCGGAAGGCATCGGCCATCACCACCAGTTCCATCAGGTTGTCGTTGGTCGGCGCGCAGGTCGGCTGAATCAGGAATACGTCCTTGCCGCGGACGTTTTCGTTGATTTCGACGCTGATTTCGCCATCGGAGAATTTGCCAACTGAAACATCGCCAAGAGGAATGTGCAGCTGACGCACGACGCGTCGTGCAAGATCGGGGTTAGCGTTCCCCGTGAAGACCATCATCTTGGACACGCTACAGGTACCTGTGTCGACCGAAGGGATCCGGATGAAATACAGAAGAGGAAAATGGCAGGGGCGGCTGGATTCGAACCAACGCATGGCAGGATCAAAACCTGCTGCCTTACCGCTTGGCGACGCCCCTGTGGTATTGCTCGAATGCCGTTTCGGCATTCCTTTCTCAGACCAGAGTTTCCAGCTTCCGGTGCAACATCGAGACGTTGCTTCCTTTGGCGACGAACCTCTGAAGGTGGTCTGGAAGAAGGGCCGAGACTTTATCAGCTTCAGCTTTGTTTGGGAAGCTCCCAAACACACAACCTCCAGTGCCGGTTAATCTAGCTGAAACAAATTTGTTTAGCAAGATCAAAGCGTTACGAACTTCTGGGTAACGCCTCTCGACTACCGGCTGACAGTCGTTTCGGCTGTCCCCCTCGAGAACGGTGCGCACTTTAATGGCGGGAGAATCGCGTGTCAACAGTGGATCTGAAAAAATTTCTGCTGTGCTGACAAGTACTTGCGGAACCACGACGAGATACCAGGGCTCCGGGATGTCCACCGGGGTGAGCTTTTCGCCCACGCCCTCGGCGAAAGCCGCGCGTCCGCGGGTGAAGACCGGCACGTCGGCGCCCAGACGCAGGCCCAGGGCGGCGATGCGGTCCTCGTCCCAGCCGAGTTGCCAGAGATGGTTCAAGGCCAGGAGCGTCGTGGCGGCGTCGGAGCTGCCGCCGCCGATGCCGCCCCCCATGGGCAAGCGCTTGTCCAGCCAGATGTCGACGCCTTGCAGGCTGCCGGAGGCTTCCTGCAGCCCGCGCGCGGCGCGCACGATCAGGTTGCTGTCGTGCGGCACCCCGGCGATTTCCGTGTGCAGGCGTACCTGGCCGTCCTGGCGGGCTTCGAAATGCAGCTCGTCGCCGTGGTCGAGGAATTGGAACAGGGTCTGCAACTCGTGATAGCCATCGTCGCGGCGGCCGAGGATATGCAGGAACAGATTGAGCTTGGCCGGGGCAGGCAGGCTGAGGCGCACGCTCATGTCAGCGGCCGAGCTGGCGCGGCTGCCAGTCCTTGATCACCAGGGTGACGTCGAGGTCCTGGCCGTGCAGCTTCAGGCGCTCGGGTAGCCAGTAGCCGTTCTGTTCGGCGTAGCGGGTGTATTCGATCTGCCAGCCGTCCTGTTCCAGGCGCGCCAGGCGACTGTCGGCGTCGAGGGTCAGGCGGCTCTTGCTGTCCGGCGCCGGGAGGCCGCGTACCCACCAGAGCAGGTGCGAGACCGGCAGGCGCCAGCCTAGTTGTTCTTCCAGCAGGGCTTCCGGGGACTCCGCCTGGTAGCGGCCCTGCCCGGCGACTTCCAGGCTCACCGCGCCTTCACGCCCGGTCAGGCGTGCTGCGCCGCGGCCGAGCGGGCCGGACAGGCGGATGTCGTAGTAGCCCTGGCGCTGCAGCCAGAACAGGGTGCCGCTGCCGGAGTCGCGCGGGGCGCGGATGCCGACCTTGCCGTCGATCTGCCAGGCATCCAGCTCGCTGAGTTGCTGCTTGTGGGTTTTCCAGGTCTGCGCATCGCCCTGGCCTTCCAGGGCTTCGTGGGAGGTCAGGCCGGCGCAGCCGCTGAGCAGGGCCAGCGCGGAGGCGGCGAGGAAAAGACGTAGACGCATGGTTTCAAGGAGTCTCGGCGCCGGTCAGGCGCTTGATGGTGCGGCGCAGCACGTCGCTGTCGGGCTGCTTGTCGAGGTATTCGCGCCAGATGGCTCGGGCGTCGTCCTGGCGCCCCTGGGCCCAGAGGACTTCGCCCAGGTGCGCGGCGACCTCGTGGTCGGGGTAGCGCTGCAGCGCCTGGCGCAGGTAGCGCTCGGCGTCCGCCAGCTTGCCCTGGCGATAGTTGATCCAGCCCATGCTGTCGAGGATCGCCGGGTCGTCCGGGTTCAGCTTGTGCGCCTTGAGGATCAGCTCGCGCGCCTCGGTGTAGCGGGTAGTGCGGTCGGCCAGGGTGTAGCCGAGGGCGTTGAGGGCCATGGCGTTGTCCGGCTCGCGGGCGATGACGAAGCGCAGGTCCTTTTCCATCTGCGCCAGGTCGTTGCGCTTCTCCGCCAGCATCGAGCGGGTGTAGAGCAGGTTGAGGTCCTCCGGGTACTGCTTCAGACCCTCCTGGATGGCCTGCCAGGCCTTTTCCTGCTGGTCATTGTTGGACAGCGCCTCGGCTTCGATCAGGTACAGCTGGATGGCGTAGTCGGGTTGCTCGCTGCGCGCCTTGTCCAGGCGCTGGGCGGCTTCGTCGACGCGACCGGCCTTGAGCAGGACGTCGGTCTGGCGCAGTTGCGCCGGGAGGAAGTCATTGCCCGGGCCGACCTGGGCGTACTCGTCGAGGGCGCGCGCGGTGTCCTTCTGTTCCTCGGCGAGGCGGCCGAGGTTGAAGTGGGCGGCGTCGACGTGGCTGTCGCGCTCGACCAGTTCTTCCAGGTAGATCCTGGCTTCGTCCCAGGCCTGGGCTTCCAGGCAGACCAGCGCCAGGGAGAAACGCAGGTCGTCGTCGTCGGGGAATTGCTGGACCAGTCCGGCGAACTCGGCCTTGGCGTCGTCCAGGCGGTTCTGCTCCACCAGCAGGCGCGCGTAGGCGAGGCGCACGCGCTTGTCGTCCGGGTGTTCCTTGATCCCGGCCTTGAGCAGCGGCAGGGCCTCGTCGCTGCGCTTCATGCTCTGCAACAGGCGCGAGCGGAGCAGCAGCGGGGCAACTTCGTGGCGGCTTGCGGAGTTGTCCTCGAGCAGGGTCAGGGCTTCGTCCGGGCGGCCGTCCTGTTGCAGCAGCAGGGCCTTGCCGAACAGCAACTGGCCGTTGTTCGGGTATTTCTTCAACAGGTGGTCGAAGCTCTGCAGCAGGCCGGCGCGGGTATCCGGGTCGGTCTCCGCGGCAGACAGGGCGAGGAAGTCGAAGTGCGTGTCGCCCTGGCCGTTGAGGACCTTCTCCATGTACACCATGGACTCCTCGTAGCGCCCGGCGCGGGCCAACTGGATCGCGGCGGCGCGTTGGGCATCGAGGTTGTCCGGCGCGCTGCGCGCCCAGAGCAGGGAGGTGTCGAGGGCTTCCTGGTCGGCGCCGAGGTATTCGGCGATGCGGAAGGCGCGCTCGGAAACTCCGGGGTCGCGGGTTTTCTGCGCCTGCACCACATAGTTGCTCAGGGCGATGTCGAAGCGGTTGCGCTGCCCGGCCAGTTCGGCCACCAGCAGCGAATACAGGCTGTCCTCGCTGAAGGAGCCGTACTTTTCCGGCTTGGCCTTGGTCTCGACCGCGGTGTCTTCCACCGGCGGGGTGCCATCGGGAGTCTTGTGGATAAGTGACTGGCAGCCGCCGAGCAGCAGCGTGACGGTCAGCAGCGCAAGGGATTTGTTCATAGAGGAAGAAAGCCGGCCTTGAACCTGCGAGGGTGGCGCCATCATGACATAAGCCGTCCGGCAAGCCCAAGGGGGCCGGGACGGGCGTCGACGAAGCTGTCTATGGGGTCAATACATCGGCAATGGTTGTCCTGCCCTTGGCGAAGTAGGAGAATTGCGCGTTTCCCCGATTAGCTCAGCGATCCTGCATGGCCTTCATTGCCCTCGGCATCAATCACAAGACCGCCTCGGTGGCTGTCCGCGAGCGCGTGGCTTTCACTCCGGAACAGATGGTCGAGGCGCTGCAGCAGCTCTGCCGCCTGACCACCAGCCGCGAGGCGGCCATCCTGTCGACCTGCAACCGGAGCGAACTCTACCTGGAGATCGACCATCCGACCGCGGACGACGTGCTCGCCTGGCTGGCGGACTACCATCGCCTGACTCTCGACGAGTTGCGCGCCTGCGCCTATGTGCACCAGGACGAAGACGCGGTGCGCCACATGATGCGCGTGGCCTCCGGCCTCGACTCAATGGTCCTCGGCGAGCCGCAGATCCTCGGTCAGATGAAGTCGGCCTACGCCGTCGCGCGCGAGGCCGGCACCGTCGGTCCGCTGCTCGGCCGCCTGTTCCAGGCCACCTTCAGTACGGCGAAGACCGTCCGCACCGATACCGCCATCGGCGAGAACCCGGTGTCCGTGGCGTTCGCCGCGGTGAGCCTGGCCAAGCAGATCTTCAGCGACCTGCACCGCAGCCAGGCGCTGCTGATCGGCGCCGGCGAGACCATCACCCTGGTCGCGCGCCACCTGTTCGAGCAAGGCGTGAAGCGCATCGTGGTGGCCAACCGCACCCTGGAGCGCGCCAGCCTGCTCGCCGAGCAGTTCGGCGCCCATGCGGTGCTGCTTTCGGAGATCCCCGAGGAGTTGGCCAACAGCGATATCGTCATCAGCTCCACTGCCAGCCAGTTGCCGATCCTCGGCAAGGGCGCCGTGGAGCGCGCGCTGAAGCAGCGCAAGCACAAGCCGATGTTCATGGTCGACATCGCCGTGCCGCGCGACATCGAGCCGGAAGTCGGCGAACTGGACGACGTCTACCTCTATAGCGTCGACGACCTCCACGAAGTAGTGGCGGAGAATCTCAAGAGCCGCCAGGGCGCTGCCCAGGCTGCCGAGGAACTGGTTGGCAGCGGCGTCGCCGAGTTCATGCAGCGCCTGCGCGAACTGGCTGCGGTGGACGTGCTGCGCGCCTATCGGCAGCAGGCCGAGCGCCTGCGCGATGAAGAACTGGGCAAGGCCCAGCGGCAACTGGCCAACGGTGCCGACCCGGCCGAGGTGATGGCCCAGTTGGCCCGCGGCCTGACCAACAAACTGCTGCACGCGCCCAGCGTGCAGATGAAGAAAATGTCCGCCGAGGGCCGCATCGACGCGCTGGCCCTGGCCCAGGAGCTGTTCGCCCTCGACGAGGGCGCGCCGCGCCACTGACCGGTACCTATGCCTGCATGAAAGCTTCTCTGCTGAAAAAGCTGGATGTCCTCAGCGATCGCTACGAAGAACTGACGGCGCTGCTCGGCGACGCCGAGGTGATCAGTGACCAGACCCGCTTCCGCGCCTATTCCCGCGAGTACGCCGAGGTCGAACCGGTGATCCTGGCGTTCCGCGACTACCGCAAGGTGCAGGCCGACCTCGAGGGCGCCCAGGCGTTGCTCAAGGACAGCGACCCGGAGTTGCGCGACCTCGCCGAGGAAGAGGTCGCCGAAGCGCGCGGCCGCCTCGCCGCCCTCGGCGACAGCCTGCAGCGCATGCTGCTGCCGAAGGATCCCAACGACAGCCGCAACGTGTTTCTGGAAATCCGTGCCGGCACCGGTGGCGACGAGGCGGCGATCTTCTCCGGCGACCTGTTCCGCATGTATTCGCGCTACGCCGAGCGCCAGGGCTGGCGGGTCGAGACGCTGTCGGAGAACGAGGGCGAGCACGGTGGCTACAAGGAAGTGATTGCCCGGGTCGAGGGCGACAACGTCTACGCCAAGCTCAAGTTCGAGTCCGGCGCGCACCGCGTGCAGCGGGTGCCGGAAACCGAGTCCCAGGGCCGGATCCACACTTCCGCCTGCACCGTCGCGGTGCTGCCGGAGCCGGACGAGCAGGCAGCGATCGAGATCAACCCGGCCGACCTGCGGGTGGACACCTATCGTTCCTCCGGCGCCGGCGGCCAGCACGTCAACAAGACCGACTCGGCGGTGCGCATCACCCACATTCCCAGCGGCATCGTGGTCGAGTGCCAGGAAGAGCGCTCGCAGCACAAGAACCGCGCCAAGGCCATGGCCTGGCTGGCGGCCAAGCTCAACGACCAGCAGCAGGCCGCGGCGCAGCAGGCGATCGCCAGCACGCGCAAGCTGCTGGTGGGCTCGGGCGACCGCTCGGAGCGCATCCGTACCTACAACTTCCCGCAAGGGCGGGTCACCGACCATCGCATCAACCTCACCCTGTACTCCCTGGGCGAGGTGATGGAGGGCGCGGTGGAACAGGTGATCGAGCCGCTGCTGCAGGAATACCAGGCCGATCAACTGGCGGCCCTGGGCGACTGACATGACCACTATCTGTACCCTTCTCAAGGATTCCCAACTGCCCGATTCGCCCAGCGCCCGGCTCGACACCGAGTTGCTGCTGGCGGCGGCGATGGGCAAGCCGCGCAGCTTCCTGCGTACCTGGCCGGAGCGCATCGTGCCGCGCGAGGCCAACGAGCGGTTCGACGACTGGATCGCCCGTCGGCGCAACGGCGAACCGGTGGCCTACATCCTTGGCCACCAGGGCTTCTGGAGCCTGGACCTGGAGGTCGCGCCACACACCCTGATCCCGCGCCCGGACACCGAACTGCTGGTGGAAACCGCGCTGGCGACCCTCGCGGCGGACACCGCTACGGTGCTCGACCTGGGCACCGGCACCGGCGCCATCGCCCTGGCCCTGGCCAGCGAACGGCCGCTGTGGACGGTGACTGCGGTGGACCGCGTGGAAGAGGCCGTGGCGCTGGCCGAGCGCAATCGCCAGCGGCTGCTCCTAGAGAACGTCGAGGTGCGCCGCAGCCACTGGTTCTCCGCCCTCGATGGCCGGCGCTTCCGGATGATCGTCGGCAATCCGCCGTACATCCCTGCCAGCGACCCGCACCTGAGCGAGGGCGACGTGCGTTTCGAGCCGAAGAGCGCGCTGGTCGCGGGTAGCGATGGCCTCGACGACATCCGCCAGATCGTCGCCCAGGCGCCGCGGCATTTGCTGGACGAAGGCTGGCTGCTGCTCGAGCACGGCTATGATCAAGGGGCGGCGGTGCGCGAACTGCTCGGCGCCCGCGGCTTCGCCGGGGTACATACGTTGCGCGACCTCGGCGGCAACGAGCGGATCACTCTCGGACAATGGGCATGCTGAGCGACGAGGAACTGCTGCGCTACAGTCGCCAGATCCTGCTGGCGCAGGTCGACGTCGAGGGCCAACTGCGCCTGAAGCGCAGCCGCGCACTGATCGTCGGTCTTGGCGGCCTGGGTTCGCCGGTGGCGCTGTACCTGGCCGCGGCCGGGGTCGGCGAGTTGCACCTGGCGGATTTCGATACGGTCGACCTGACCAACCTGCAACGGCAGGTCATCCACGATGGCGCCAGCGTGGGTATCGGCAAGGTGGAGTCGGCGATGCGCCGGCTGGGCGCGCTGAATCCGCAGATCCGCCTGGTCAGCCATAGCGCCGCGCTGGACGAGGATTCCCTCGATGCCGCCGTGGCGGCGGTCGACCTGGTGCTCGACTGCACCGACAACTTCGCCACCCGTGAGGCGGTCAACGTCGCCTGCGTGCGCGCCGGCAAGCCGCTGGTCAGCGGCGCGGCGATCCGTCTCGAGGGCCAGCTTTCGGTATTCGATACCCGCCGCGACGCAAGCCCCTGCTACCACTGCCTCTACGGGCACGGCAGCGAGGCCGAGCTGACCTGCAGCGAGGCCGGCGTGATCGGTCCGCTGGTGGGGCTGGTCGGTAGCCTGCAGGCGCTGGAGGCGCTCAAGTTGCTGGCCGGTTTCGGCGAACCGCTGGTGGGCCGCCTGCTGCTGGTGGACGCCCTCGGCACGCGCTTCCGCGAATTGCGGGTGCGTCGCGATCCTTCCTGTGCCGTCTGCGGGCAACGCCATGGCGGTTGAGTCGGCCGCGGTCGGCGTTTTCGATTCCGGGGTCGGCGGGCTCAGCGTATTGCGTGAGATTCGTGCGCGCCTGCCATCCGAATCGTTGCTCTACGTCGCCGACAACGCCCATGTGCCCTACGGCGAGAAGAGCGCGGAGTACATCCGCGAACGCTGCGAGCGGATCGGTGATTTCCTTCTGGAGCAGGGCGCCAAGGCTCTGGTACTGGCCTGCAATACCGCGACGGCAGCGGCTGCGGCGGAATTGCGCGAACGTTATCCGCAGGTGCCGCTGGTGGCCATGGAGCCGGCGGTGAAGCCGGCCGCGGCGGCCACCCGCAACGGTCGGGTCGGCGTCCTGGCCACCACCGGAACTCTGAAGAGCGCGCGTTTCGCCGCCTTGCTCGACCGCTTCGCCAGCGACGTACAGGTCTTCACCCAGCCCTGCCCGGGGCTGGTCGAGCGCATCGAAGCCGGCGATCTCTATGGGCCGCAAACCCGGGCACTGCTGGAACGCCTGCTGGCGCCCATCCTCGAACAGGGCTGCGATACGCTGATCCTCGGCTGTACTCATTATCCCTTCGTCAAACCCCTGCTGGCCGAGCTGATCCCGGCGGAGATGGCGGTGATCGATACGGGAGCGGCTGTCGCCCGGCAGCTGGAGCGCGTATTGTCGGCGCGGGCGCTACTGGCCTCTGGCCAGGCCGCGACGCCGCGTTTCTGGACCAGCGCGCTGCCGGAGGAGATGGAAAGGATCCTGCCGATCCTCTGGGGAAGCCCGGAAAGCGTAGGAAAATTAGTCGTTTAGTCGTTCCTGGCAGACGTGACAGCGATTTTTTGAACTAAAGCGTTTGGTCTAGTATCTGCTTTAGTAAGTGCGCTCTTATAATGCGCAGCTTGAATGCGGGGGCTTTCATGCAACTTTCGAAAAGGACGTTTCAATGAAGAAACTACTTCCGCTGGCCGTTCTGGCCGCACTTTCCTCCGTCCACGTGGCCTCCGCCCAGGCGGCGGACGTCTCGGCCGCCGTCGGTGCGACCGGCCAGTCGGGCATGACCTATCGCCTGGGCCTGAGCTGGGATTGGGACAAGAGCTGGTGGCAGTCCTCCACCGGGCGCCTGACCGGCTACTGGGATGCGGGCTACACCTATTGGGAAGGTGGCGATGAAGGCGCCGGCAAGCATTCGCTGTCGTTCGCTCCGGTATTCGTCTACGAGTTCGCCGGCGACTCGATCAAGCCATTCATCGAGGCCGGTATCGGCGTGGCGGCGTTCTCCGGCACCCGTGTCGGCGACCAGAACCTGGGTTCCTCCCTGAACTTCGAAGACCGCATCGGTGCCGGCCTGAAGTTCGCCAACGGCCAGTCGGTCGGCGTTCGGGCGATCCACTATTCCAACGCCGGCCTGAAACAGCCGAACGACGGTATCGAGTCCTACAGCCTGTTCTACAAGATCCCGATCTAGTCGGCACGGTCGAAAAAAGCCGGGTTCATCCCGGCTTTTTCATGCCTGCGATTCTTCCACCACGCCTCCCGCCCTATGGAAAGAGCGAGCCATTTGGCGGGAGGCGATAGCTCGCTGACGCGCCCTACGCGCGACCATCGCGCGGCGGCAGGTTGCGGAAAGCCGCCAGCGCCCGTTCGCGGCTGGCCTTCAGGTCGACCATCGGCCGTGGATAGTCGACCCCGGCGAACAGCCCCAGGCTGGACGGATCGTGGATCGCCTTGCGCTCCAGGCCGGCCAGTTCCGGCAGCCAGTAGCGGATGAACTCGCCGCGTGGATCGAAGCGTTCGGACTGCGAGAGCGGATTGAACAGGCGGAAGTAGGGGACGGCGTCGGTGCCGGTGGATGCGCTCCACTGCCAGCCACCGTTGTTCGCCGCCAGGTCACCGTCGATGAGGTGGCGCATGAACCAGCGTTCGCCTTCGCGCCAGTCGATCAGCAGGTTCTTGCTGAGGAACATCGCTACCACCATCCGCAGGCGATTGTGCATCCAGCCGGTGGCAAGCAACTGGCGCATTGCCGCGTCGATGATCGGTATGCCGGTGCGCCCCTGTTGCCAGGCTTCGAGTTCCGCCGGGGCCTGGCGCCAGCGCAGGGCTTCGGTCTCCTCGCGGAAGGGGCGGTGCCGGGAGACCCGTGGGTAGCCGACCAGGATGTGCTTGTAGAACTCGCGCCAGAGCAGCTCGTTGATCCAGGTCGCGGCGCCTTGCTGGCCGCCGCTGAACTCGCCGCGGTTGGCAACCAGCGCGGCGTCCAGGCATTGCCTGGGCGAGAGTACGCCGGCGGCCAGGTAGGGCGACAGTTGGCTGGTGCCGGGAAGCGCCGGGAAGTCGCGCCGTTCATGGTAGTCGGCCAGGTGCTGGTCGGCGAAGTCGCGCAGGCGTTCCTGCGCTACCTCTTCGCCTGCCGGCCAGAGGCGGCGCAAGCTATCGGCCGGCCGCGGGAAGGCGGGCACGGCATCCGGCAGCGGGTCGCTGGCCAGCGCGTGCGGTGGCTGGGGCTGCGGACGCGGGCGGACACCCGGCGGGGCCTGGTACAGCCGTTCGTGGCAGACCTTGCGGAACTGGCTGAACACCTGGAAATAGCCGCCAGTTCGGGTCAGCACCGAGCCGGGGGCGAAGAACAGCTGGTCGAGGTGGCTGTGGAAGGCCACGCCCTGTTCGCGCAGGCGTTGGCCGACGGCCTGGTCGCGGCGTTCCTCGTTCACCCCGTATTCCTGGTTGACGTGTACCGCGCCGATTCCCAGCTCCCGGCAGAGCCGGCCGATGACTTCCGGGGCTTGCCGCCAGTGGCCGCAGTCGCGCACCAGCAGCGGGATGTTCAGCGCGGCGAGCTGGCGTTGCAGCTCGCCCAGGTTGCGCAGCCAGAAGTCGACCTTGCAGGGCGCATCGTCGTGTTCCCGCCACTGCGCCGGGCTGAGCAGGTAGAGGGCCACGCAAGGGCGCCCATCGGCGGCGGCGAGGAGCGCGCTGTTATCGGTGGTTCGCAGGTCGCAGCGAAACCAGATCAGGTTCATCGGAAGTCCGTTCATGGGTTCAACAGGCCTCGTTCGCCGAGCAGGCGGCGGGCTTCCAGGGGCGTGCTCGCCAGCAGCAGGCCAGCTAGCGCCAAGGTTTCGAAGGCTTCGCGCTGGATCTCCACGGCCGGTCCGACCAGCACCACCGGGCAGCTCACCCCTGCCAGCAGGCGCGGCAGGTGCTCCGGATTGAGGCGATGACTGGCGTACAGCAACACGCCGCGAGCTTCCAGGCGTTCGCAGGCCAGGGCCAGTTCGGCCGGTGGCAGCGGCCAGTCGAAGACCTGCAGCGGCACCTCGCCGCTGCCGAGCAACCAACTGCACAGCCAGAGGTTCGGTTCCAGCGACAGCTCGGACTGGTTGACCAGCAGCAGCGGCGCGCCCTGTTGCAGCCGCTGCTGGTGATAAAGGCGGGCGCCCAGCTTGCTGCGCAACCAGGAGAAGAAGAAGGCCCGCTCCATGCGCGCGCCGAATTGTCCCTGCCAGCGTCGTTCGAGGTGCTGCAGCAAGGGTTGCAGAAGCTTTTCGCAGAGGGTCGCTACCGGATAGAGCGAAGCGGCCTGGTTGAACAGATCGTCGAGGCGTCGCTCGGCCAGCGCGGCGATGGCGTCCAGCAGTTGTTCGTGCAGGCGTTCCCAGGGGGATTCGACATCCGCCGCCGGGGTTTCCTCCGGACGCTCCAGCAGCGCGCGCACCTGGCTGATGGCGACGCCACGCTCGAGCCAGACGAGTATCCGGCGGATGCGCTCGACCTGCTCTTCGCTGTAGAGCCGGTGCCCCTTGCCGGTGCGTTGCGGCACCACCAGGCCATAGCGGCGCTCCCAGGCGCGCAGGGTGACCGGATGGACGCCGGTCAGACGAGTGACTTCGCGGATCGGCAGGCCGCCGCGTTCGAGGTGGGGCGAGTTCATCGGGAAATCCTAGAGGGCGTTGCGCAGGCCGAGTTCGGTCGGGTGCGGTTGCAGGTAGGCCTGCTGGGCGATGTATGCATGCGGGTGGCGACGGAAGTGGTGCTTTAGCAGGGTCAGCGGTACCACCAGCGGCACGCTGCCATGCCGGTATTGCTCGATCAGCTCGCGCAATTCACGCCTGTCTTCGGCTGCGAGGTCGCGTTTCAGGTAGCCGCTCAGGTGCAGCAACACGTTGCCATGGCTGCCGCGGGTCGCGCAGCGGCGCAGGCCCTGCATCAGCTCGCCGAAGTAACGCATGCCGAGGGCTTCCGGCTGGTAGTGGCCGGCTTCGCCGAGCAGGCGGCCGAGACTGCGGTAGTGCTCCGGCGAATGCGCCAGCAACTGGTACTTGTAGCGGCTATGGAAGGCGACGATGGCCGAATGGCTGAGGCCGCGCTGGCACAGGGCCTGCCAGTGGGCATGGGCGAACACGCGGGTGAGGAAGTTCTCCCGCAGGACCGGATCGTGCAGCCGGCCTTCTTCTTCCACCGGTAGCTCCGGCAAGGCTTCGCAAAGGGCTGCGGCGAAGCGTCCACGGCCTTCGGCGCGCGGCGCGCCGCCGCCTTCAGGGTAGACCTTGACCCGTTGCAGCCCGCAGGACGGCGAACGTTGCATGAAGATGAACCCGTCCAGCGTATCCGCCCGTTGCGCCACTCGCCGCGCATATTCGGCGAGCGCTTCGCCGACCGCCAGGCCGTCGCGGCTCCGCGCCTCGGCGGCTTCCGGAGTGCCTTCCAGGCGAATCGCCGGGCGCGGCGTGCCCAGGCCGATGGCCTGTTCCGGGCAGAAGGAGACGAATTCGACGTGTCGCGCCAGTTCCTCGCAAAGCGCGGATCGCTTGTGGCCGCCGTTGAAGCGCACCGGTTCGCCGAGCAGGCAGGCGCTGATGCCGAGTCGGGGCGTCAGGGAAGGGTGAGATTCGTGCATCGGTGTCGTCTCCCGAGGGGAAAGGAGGTTCGCGCGCAGCTCGACAGCCGGGCGGTCGTACGACACATCCTAGAACTTATCTTGTACAGGTCAATGTATTTGTATAGGTATTTTCTTGTCACATCGGGCCGCCAGGCGACGGCCCGATCCCCTCAGAGATGTTCCAGCAGGCGCCGCGCGGCTTCCTGGCCGCTGAGCCAGGCGCCTTCGACGCGGCCGCTGGAGCACCAGTCGCCGCAGGCGTAGATGCCCAGGTCGGGATCGCCGAGGGCGCCCCACTGGTGAGCCTCCGCCGGGCGTGCATAGAGCCAGCGGTGGGCGATGCTGAAGGCGGCTTCCGGCACGGCGCAGCCGATCACTTCGGCGAAGGCGCAGCGCAGGTGCTCGACCACGTCTTCCTTGGCCATGTCGATGTGCTGCCGGCTCCACTGGCTGGTGGCGTGCAGCACCCAGGTGTCGAGGGCGGTGTCGCGCCCCGGCTTGCTGCGATTGCAGGCCAGCCAGGCGATCGGACTGCCGTGCACGAAGCAGCCCTGCACCGGGGTGTCGAGTACCTCGCGGAAGCCCAGCGCCACCGCCCAGGTCGGCTCCATGACCACGCTCGCGGCGGTGGCCGCCAGTTTCGGCACGCTGGCCAGCAGCGGCGTGGCCTGGGGAGCGGGGATGGCGATCAGGACCTGGTTGAACGGACCGTGGTTCTGTCCCTCGGCGTCCTGCAGGTGCCAGTGCTGCTTGCCGCGGAAGACCTCGGTGATGCGGCAGGAGAAGACCACTTGCAGATCGGTGAGCAGGGCGCGGGTGATCGCACTCATCCGTGGGATGCCGACCCAGCGTGGCTGCTCGTCCGGGGAGGGGCTCAGTTGGCCGTCGCGGTATTGGTAGAGAGCGGGTTTCCACTCGTCCACCCAGCCTTCCTCGCGCCAGTGTTGCAAGGCGTCGAGGAAGCGCCGGTCGCGGGCGGTGAAGTATTGCGCGCCGAGGTCCAGCGTGCCGGCCTCGCTGCGCTTGCTGGCCATGCGGCCGCCGCTGCCGTGGCCCTTGTCGAACAGTTGTACGGTCTGGCCGGCGGATCTCAATGCGTGGGCGGCGGAAAGCCCGGCGATGCCAGTACCGATGATGGCGATGGGGACGCTCATGACATGCCTCTCTGGTTGTGTAGCGTCTGGACAGGCGAATCAGGTTTCTTGTACAAGCTTGATTTAATGTACAGTGTTGCGCGTGCTTCGAGGCGCACCTTGCGTCGCGCCGATGGCGCGCTTGCGGCGCACGGCTCGCTTCCTGGCCTGTCGAACCTTCAGACGTTCCGTTCGGAAGTATCAACCGAGTTATCTGAAGAATAGACGGCTGGCGCCGTTCACTAAGGCACCAATGCGATGCAAGCCCTGTTCCTTGGCTGAGTCGAAAACGACGCCAGGGTTCCCCGGCCGGAGCCGACGGATCTTCCATTCACAGGATAACGCCGGAATGGGGGGAGGATGCACGGTCATCGGGCAGATCGATGTCCAGGGTCCAGACTGAAAGGGCACGCAGGCAAAACGAGGAGACAGCCATGCACATTCTCTTGACCGGCGGTACCGGCCTGATGGGACGCCGCCTGTGCGCCCGCTGGCGACAGGCCGGGCACCGGCTGACCGTGTTCAGCCGGTGGCCGCAGCAGGTGGAATCGCTGTGCGGCGCCGGCGTGCGCGGCATCGATCGTTTCGACGAGTACGGCGACCAGCCGCTCGACGCGGTGGTCAATCTGGCCGGCGAGCCGATCGCGGACAAACCCTGGAGCCACAAGCGCAAGGCGCTGCTGTGGGAAAGCCGGGTACGCCTTACCGAGCGCCTGGTGGAATGGCTGGACGCTCGCGAGCAGCGCCCGGACCTTCTGTTATCGGGTTCTGCGGTGGGTTGGTATGGCGACAGCGGCGAGCGCCCGGTGACCGAGGAGGGGGCGGCGGCCGGCGAGGATTTCGCCAGCGAGCTATGCCTCGCCTGGGAGCAGATCGCCCGCGAGGCGGAGAAGCTTGGCACCCGTGTCGTGCTGCTGCGCACCGGCCTGGTGCTGGCCCCCGAGGGCGGCTTCCTCGGGCGCCTGTTGCCGCTCTACCGGCTCGGCCTGGGCGGACCGCTGGGTGACGGCCGGCAATGGATGCCGTGGATTCATATCGAGGATCAAATCGAGCTGATCGATTTTCTTTTGCGGCGGCCCGATGCCAGCGGTCCCTATAATGCGTGCGCTCCCAACCCGGCGCGCAACCGCGATTTCGCCAAGGCCCTGGGCCGGGCGCTGCACAAGCCGGCGCGGATACCGACCCCCGGGTTCGTCCTGCGCCTCGGGCTGGGAGAAATGTCCGGATTGCTGCTCGGCGGCCAGCGAGCCTTGCCGCAACGCTTGCAGGACGCCGGCTACCGTTTTCAATTCACCGACCTGGACGTGGCGCTGGCCGATGTCCTGGACGCCCGACGAAAGGATCAGGCATGACCGAGAATGCCCTGCTGTTGCTCAACCTGGGCTCCCCGGATTCGACCCGGGTGGAGGATGTCCGCCGCTATCTCGACCAGTTCCTCATGGATCCCTACGTGGTCGACCTACCCTGGCCGCTGCGGCGCCTGCTGGTGTCGCTGATCCTGATCAAGCGTCCGGCCGAATCGGCGCACGCCTACAGCTCGATCTGGTGGGACGAAGGGTCGCCACTGATCGTCCTCAGTCGTCGCCTGCAGGAAGCGATGAAGCCGCACTGGCCGCATGGACCGGTGGAACTGGCGATGCGCTACGGCCAGCCGGCCATCGAGAAGGTCCTGCTCGACCTGGCGCGCCGCGGTATCCGGCGGGTGACCCTGGCGCCGCTGTATCCACAGTTCGCCGACAGCACCACGACCACCGCCGAACAGGAGGTGCGCCGGGTGATCGCCGCCCATCGCCTGGAGCTGGAGGTCAGCACGCTGCCGCCGTTCTACGACCAGCCGGTCTACCTCGATGCCCTGGTGGAAAGCGTGCGTCCGTACCTGCAGCAGCCCCACGACCATCTGTTGCTGAGCTTCCATGGCTTGCCCGAGCGGCACATCCGCAAGCTGGTGAAGGATCCTGCCCACGACCTGCTGGCCGAGAACAGCCGCAACGTCAGCCCCGAAGCCCTCGCCCTCTGCTACCGCAGCCAGTGCCTGCGCACCGCCGAGGCCTTCGCCGAGCGCGCCGGCCTGGAGCAGGGGCGCTGGTCGGTGGCGTTCCAGTCGCGCCTGGGGCGCGCCAAGTGGATCGAGCCCTATACCGACGCCAAGCTCGACGAACTGGTGCAGCGTGGGGTGAAGCGCCTGCTGGTGATGTGTCCGGCGTTCGTTGCCGACTGCATCGAGACCCTGGAGGAAATCGGCATGCGCGGCCGCGAGCAGTTCATCAGTGCCGGCGGCGAGGATCTGGTGCTGATTCCCTGCCTCAACGACCACCCCGCCTGGGTCGGCGCCCTGGCCGACATGAGCGGGCGCTTGGCCAGGCCGCTCTGAGAGCCTGTTCATGATCCGCTGCGCGGCGCGGTATGACGGCTTTGAAGTGCTCATTTGCCGCTCGTCAGCTCCGCTTCCCCGCCCAGCTCGCGAGATGCTGGACAGGCTCTGAGCGCATGCGGCGGCGAATGACCTGGCGGTCATTCGCCGGAACCCGCTTCCCGCATTCAGCAGTTCTATAGTCCCTTGCCCTGGGTATAAGCCCGGATGTTGCCGGCTTATCCTGCCTGTCGACCCTCCCTTCGCATCCGCCGCTTCGGCGGCGTCCAGGAGTTCGGCATGCATAACAACAATAACGGCTATCCCTCCAACCTTGCGGCCTGGACCACGGTGGCGATCCTCATGGTCGCCTATGTGCTGTCCTTCATCGACCGGCAGATCCTCAACCTGCTGGTCGGCCCGATCCGCCGCGACCTGGCCATCAGCGACACGGAAATGAGCCTGCTGATGGGCTTGTCCTTCGCCCTGTTCTACACCCTTTGCGGTATCCCGCTCGGACGCATGGCCGACAACCGCAGCCGGCGCGGTCTGATCCTGTTCGGCGTGCTGGTGTGGAGCGCGATGACCGCGGCCTGCGGTCTGGCGCGCAGCTATTGGCAATTCCTCACCTTCCGGGTCGGCGTCGGGGTCGGCGAGGCGGCGCTGTCGCCAGCGGCCTATTCGCTGATCGCCGACAGCTTCCCGCGCGAGCGTCGGGCGACGGCGATCAGCGTCTACTCGATGGGCATCTACCTGGGCTCGGGGCTGGCCTTCCTGCTCGGCGGGCTGGTGATCAAGTTCGCCTCGGCCCAGGGCGACGTGCACCTGCCGCTGTTCGGCGAGGTGCGCCCGTGGCAACTGATCTTCCTCATCCTCGGCGCCGCCGGCGTGCTCTTCTGCCTGTTGCTGCTGGCTATCCGCGAGCCGGCCCGGCGCGGAGTCGGCGCAGGCGTGGCGGTGCCGCTGGGCGAGGTCGGCGCCTACCTGCGGGCCAACCGCAAGACCGTGCTCTGCCACAACTTCGGTTTCGCCTGCCTGTCCTTCGCCGGCTACGGCAGCGGCGCCTGGGTGCCGACCTTCTTCGTCCGCACCCACGGCTGGGACGCCGGTCATGTCGGGGTGGTCTACGGCAGCATCGTCGCGGTGTTCGGCTGTCTCGGCATCGTCTTCGGCGGGCGCCTGGCCGACTACTGGGCGAAGCGCGGGCGCAGCGACGCGAACATGCGCGTCGGGCTGCTCGCCGCCTGGGCGGTGATTCCCTTCACCCTGGTCTATCCGCTGCTGGACAACGCCAATTGGGCGGCGGCGCTGATGGCGCCGACGGTGTTCTTCCTGAGCATGCCGTTCGGCGTGGCCCCGGCGGCGATCCAGGAAATCATGCCCAACTCGATGCGCGGCCAGGCCTCGGCGATCTACCTGTTCGTGGTCACCCTGTTCGGTCTCGGCGTGGGCCCGACGGCGGTGGCGCTGGTCACCGATTTCGTCTTCGCCGACGATATGGCGCTGCGCTACTCGCTGCTGCTGGTGACCCTGGCCGCGGTGCTCGGTGCAGTGGTCCTGCTGGGGATCGGCCTCAAGCCCTATCGCGCCAGCCTGGAGCACCTGAAGGACTGGAGCCTGCGACGAGAAGGCGAGGGCGGCGAGGATTGGAAGGCGTCCCGGCAGCCGGCCTGACTCAGTAGGTGAGGATGACCCGCACGGTATCGCTGTAGGTACCGGCGGGGACGTTGCCCTGTGCCGGGTTGACGATGGCCCGGTACGGCACGTTCTGCGCGGCGCCGCTACCGGTGCCTGCCTGGGTGTTGCTGGTGGTCCAGACCGTCGAGTCGCCCGGTTTGTAGAGGTTGTACTGGATCGCGCTGGCGCCGCTGAGCATTCGCCGCCAGCCGCCGCTGAAGTTGTTGCCGTTGTCGAAGCCGATGGTATAGGTGGCGTTCAGGGTGCAGCGCACGCCAATGTTCTGGTTCACCGCGGTGAAGGCCGAGACCAGCGCGGCGCTGCCGAAGCTGAGGTCCGGAGCGCTGTCGATGAAGCAGTCCTTGAGCACCGTCAGGGTAACGTTGACGCTGCTGCTGGCGGTGCCGTCGTCGTATACGCAGACTGGGCCGATGCCCGCCGCGCACAGGTGCCAGGCCCAGTTCAGGCCGATGGTATCGGTATAGGTGCCGGCCGGCAGGGTCACCCCGGTGGCGGTGCGCAGGTACAGCGGCAGGCTGCCGTCGGTGGCGTTGAACAGGCCGAGGATGCCGAGGAAGGTGGTGCTGCTCCAGCGTACCGTCGAGCCGACGTTGTAGACGGTGCCGCAACCGTTGTCCTTGCAGATGCTGTAGGGCAGGTAGGTGCCGCTGGCGGCGTTGTACAGCCGCGGCGTGGTGCCCAGCGGATTGGCGGTGCTGGCGATGGTCGCGTCGATGGTGTTGGTGCTGAGGATCGACAACAGGCTGCCGGTGCACTTGAAGCCGGTGGTGCCGGTGATGGTCTGGGCGGTGCTGGCCACGGTGAACGAGCTCAGGCTGCCGAAATTGCCGGTGCCGGAGCTGGTGGTGCAGGCGGCGAGCAGCAACGGGCTGGCGCAGAGCGTAGCGAAGCCGAGCAGGCAGGCGGACGTGGAGTGGCGGCTCATGGCGTATCTCCGATGGGGGCCGAGCAGGTCAGCGGGCCGACCTGGCTGACGGTGGGTTTGCGCGTGTCCAGGCGGAAGCGTGCCTGGCAGGCCCGGCCGTCGGGGCGGACCACGCGTAGCTGGTTGTCGCTTTGCAATCCTTCGAAATAGACCTGGCCGTCCCAGCCGACGCTGGCGCGCTGGCCGCTGCCGGTTTCTTCGGCCCGGCTGCCCAGCGGCAGCGGTTCGCCGCGCTCGTCCACCAGGCTGATGCTGGCGGCGACCACGGCACGGATCGGGAAATCCAGCAGCAGGCCGCTGCCCTGGCGTACCGCCACGCGCTGCTCGACTTCGGGCGCGCTGACGTTGGCCGGAAGGTCCAGCGGCTCGATCTGGAACTTCGCCGGGTAGTAGGCCGCGACCCAGGGCACCAGCAGGTGGCCGTTGTCGTCGGTGCTGCCCATCAGTTGGTTCTCGTAGCGGATCGGCACCTGTGGATAACCCTTGGTGCTGACCAGGACGAAGGCGTCGTTGATCCGGTTGCTGGCGAACACGGCGTTGTCCATCCATACCAGCGAGCCGCTGAGATCGGCCCAGCGCGTGTAGTTGCCGGTCTCGCCATAGAGGCCGCCCTGCAGTTGCACGTTCTGCATGCGCCAGGTCAGGTCGGCCTGCTGGTAGCGGCTGGCGCCGCCGCCATAGCCGAGGTTCCAGCCGAGACCGCCCTGGCTCGGCGTGGAGCGGCTCCAGATCACCCGCTCGCTGTAGCGCCGGTCGCTGTCGCGGGTGACGCCGATGTTCAGCAGGCCGTTGATGTCGAAGGGAATCACCAGTTGCATCAGCGCGCTGTAGCCGTCGCCGTCGAGATCCTTGTTCAGCGCCAGGTAGAAGCTGCTACGGCTGCCGATCGGGCGGCTGTAGGAGAGGTTGGCCAGGCGCGTGCGGCTGCCGTCGCGGGCGCGGATGTCGAAGTAGCCGGCACCGATGGTGCCCTGCTCGTCAAAGGTCAGGCTGGCGGTAGCCTGGTCGGTGCGCCGGCTCAGCTGGTACTCGCCGTCCAGGGTGCCGAGGTCGCCATAGCCGGCGCTGCGCTCGATGTGTTGCAGGCTGAGGCCGAGCCGTCGCGAATAGTAGGAGTAGCCGAGCAGGTATTGCTGGCCGCTGTCGCCCTGGCCGTCGCTGCCGCTGGCCGCCAGGCTGAGGGTGCCGAAGGTGGCCACGGCGATGTCGCCGCCGATGCCGAGCAGGCGCAGGTCGCTGGCGGCCTCGGCGTGGGTGGAGAGGGTCAGGCGGTCGCTGACGCCGTAGCGATAGATGCCGCTGGCGGCGTTGTCGGCATAGGAGAAGTTGCGCAGGCCGTAGTCGTCGCGCAGGCGCCCGACGGACAGGTCGAAATCGCTCAGGCCGCGCGCCAGCAGGGTGTTGGATACGTAGAACGGCAGGCTGGTCACCACTTGTCGGCCCTGGGCGTCGGTGGTCACCACCGTGGCTTCGCCGGCTCCGTTGATGTACGGCACGTTGCTGATGGCGAAGGGACCGGGCTGCAGGTCGGCGCTGCTGGCCTTGTAGCCGTTGATGAACAGGTCGACGGTGCTGGGTACGGCGGCCTGGCCGTCGAAGCGCAGCAGCGGATAGGTGACCAGGTCCGGACGTACGCCGAAGTTGCGGGCGAAGCGAAAGCCGCCCATGCGTACCGGGGTGGTCCAGTTCAGCGCGCCGTTGACGTAGTCGCCCAGTTGGTAGCTGTGCATGTTGCGTTCGTCGTTGTACAGCCAGTAGGTGTCGTAGCGCAGGTAGCGGCTGTCGAGGTTGTCGGCGTCGCCGAAATAGCGGGTGTAGACGCCGGTGTTGGAGATCACCCCGAAGCCGTCGAACAGACGTTGCTCGAGCAGCGCGGAAAGCCAGGGCGTGGCGCCGTCGGCGGGGTCCGAGTAGTACAGGTCGTAGTTGAACAGCGCGCCGAGGCTGCTGCGCGCCGGGGCGCGGGCGACCAGTCCGGGATCGTCGAAGCGCTGCTCCGGCAGCCAGTCCGGCGGCACTTGCAGGTGCAGTTGCTGGCTGGCGCTGTCATAGTCCGCCCGGACCTCGGGCAGGGCGTCCACCGCGACCTGTCCGGCGGGGTTGCCAGGCAGGCGCACGCCGGCTTCGCGCAGGGCCGCGGCGTCGAGCAGGTAATGGCCATCGGCGGCGTTGACCGGCACCACCTGGCCGCTGTCGCGGCCGTTGATCACCAGTTCCAGGTAGTAGAGGACGTTGCCGCCGCCGCCGGACGGAGCGGGTTGCGGCGGCGGCAGTCCGGCCAGGTAGTCCGCCGCATGGACAGGGGAGAGCAGCGCCAGGCCGATCAGTAGCGAGCGGTGGCGGCGAGAGCGCCGCTGACACGGGCGAGGCACGGGACCGACGTCCGCCTCAGTACCCGGGAACGCTGATCGGCGCGTCGTTGTCCGCCAGTTGCAGTTTCAGGGTCATGCCGGCGTCCGGCAACAGCCCCGGCGGCAGCGGCCAGCGCATCTGCCGGCCGGGCAGCACGTAGCCGAGCAGGCCGTCCAGCAGTGCCAGGCTGCGGCCGTTGCCCTCCCAGCGGACATGGCTCAGGCGGGCGTGCACGCTACCCTCGTTGCGCACCTGCAGGTAACGCTTGCCCTGTTCCTCGACCAGCCGCCAGGCCAGCTTCGGCCGGGTCGCGTCGGCCGGGTCGCGCTCGACATCGCTGCGGGGCTGGGTCCAGACGCCGTCGGCGCTGACGAACAGCGGCACCGAATAGCGCATCTGGAACTGCAGGGCGAGACCGGGGCTTCGTTGCGTCTGCCCCGCGCTGCCGTCGGGCACTTCATCGATCAGCACCCGGTAGGCGTCCTCCGGCGTGCTGGGCTGGCCGCCCTGGCGGATCAGCCGGACCAGCTGCCGGCGGCCCGGCTCGACCTTGACGAAGGGCGGGCTGGGAATCACTGCCTGCTGGTTGCGATAGACGTCCTGGAAATCCGCCTGGGACCAGCCGAGCACGCGCACCTGCAGGGTCACCGGTTGCTTGCCGCGATTCTCCAGCCACAGCGCGGTGGCCGGTTGGTCGGCTTCGATGGCCGGGTTGATCGGCCAGATCAGCACCGCACTGGCGGCTTGTGCCGGGCCGCCCAGGAACAGCGCCAGCAGCGCCGCAAGCCAGCGGCCGGGGCGGAGAGGTAGGTGTGGACTGGGCATGTGATCCTCCATGACGGCTCAGAACGAAAGGGTGACGGTGACGGTATCGCGGTAGTTGCCGGCGGACGGCAGGCTGCCGACCGCGAACAGGCGTGCGTATACCGTGTAGGTCTGGGTGCTGGCGGGAAAGTTGGCGATGGTCCGCGCGAGTGCCCCGTTGCCCCAGACCTGGGAGTAGGCGGCATCCTGGTAGAGCTGGTAGGCGAGGGTCTCGTTACCGCTCACCCGCTTCAGGTAGCGCTGGCTGCTGCTGCCGCCATTGACCCCGTAGTCGAGGGCGACGGAGACGGTCATTCCCGGAGTGCAGGTCAGGACGATGGAGCCGGCCCCGGAGCTGCTGGCGACGTTAACCGGACTGGCCAGGTTGCCGAGGGTGCCGAAGCTCAGGGTGCCGAGGTCATAG
Organism: Pseudomonas sp. FDAARGOS_761; assembly: GCF_013343155.1. NCBI lineage: Bacteria > Pseudomonadati > Pseudomonadota > Gammaproteobacteria > Pseudomonadales > Pseudomonadaceae > Pseudomonas > Pseudomonas sp. FDAARGOS_761. The sequence goes on from NZ_CP054572.1 coordinate 249,353, forward strand.
GCGTTGTCGCTGATGGCGGTGCCGAAGGCGCAGCCGTTGGCGACCACCGCCTCGACCTGGAAGGCGCGGCTGATCGGCGATGGATCGGCATGCGCGACCAGGCTCGGCAGCGGGAGCAGGAGAAGCGACAGGAGTAGATGTCGGCTGGACATCGGCATCACCAGCTGATGGTCACGTTGACGGTGTCGCGGTAGGTCCCGGCGACCGGCGTGGTCTGTGCCGGCACCAGGCCGTAGATGGGGTACCACTGGTCGTTGCCGTTGCCGGTGGCGGCAACGCCGGTGGTGTTGTCCCAGACGATGCCGCCGGGGCGGTCGCTGTACAGGTTGTAGGTCAGGGTGAGGGCGGTGTTGGCGATGTTCGCCATGCGCCGCGTGGCGACGCTGCCGTAGAGCCCGCCGTCGAGCGTGATCGCATAGGTCTGGCCGCTGACGCACTTGACCCGGATGGAGCCTGCGCCCTGCTGGCTGGTGGCGCTGATGGCGTTGTTCAGGGAGGCGTACTGGCCGAAGTCGAGGGTGCCGAAGGTGATCGCGCCACCGCTGCCGACGCTACCTGCCTCGCAGGCCGGGAGCAGCGTGGCGCTCAGGACGATGGTGGCGGTCTGCGCGTTTGCCGGGTTGCAGCCGAGCAGGCAGAGCAGTCCTCCGGTGAAGTAGCGGTTCAGGCTCATCGGTCCCCCCAGGACCATGCTGCCCGGCGCCGCGCCTGGCGGCGCGTCTTACCAGGCGATGGTGACCAGCAGGGTGTCGGTGTAGGTCCCCGCCGTCGGCGTGGGCGTGCTTTGTCCGGTGGGCACCACGCGGCCATAGAGGGGGATGTTGACCGCGGTGCCGGTGGAGACCGAGGAGATGTCCACCGGTGTGTTGGCCTGGATCAGCGCGCTGCGCGCGGCGTCCGAATAGATGTTGTAGGCGATGGTGCTGGTGGTGGTGGTGGTGTTCTGCATGTAGCGCTGGCCGCCGCTGGCGTGCAGGCCTGCGTTCACCGTCAGGCTCGGGGTCAGGCCGGTGCTGCACTGGATCTGGATGTTGCCGCTGGTGCCGACGGTCTGCGCGTCGACCACGTTGGTGAGGTCGGGATGGCTGCCGAAGTCCAGGGTTCCCCACTGGTTGATACCGCCGCTGACGCTGCCGTTGATGATGGTGCAGCCGGCACCGATGACCATCTGCACGCCGACCTGGCCGATTAGCGTACCGGCGGCCTGGGCGGTGCCCAGCAGGCTGGCGCAGGCACAGAACAACAAGACTGCCGGAGTGCGTTTATTCATCTCTAACTTCCTGTCGATAATGAATGTCGGTGGCGCAGAAGGACGTTGGCGGATAATTAAAGTTCCCACGACTTTAAATGATCGGCCTTATATGTCCGTAAAACTCTAAGTTCATGGATGGCACGGCGCAGGGCGGTCGCCAGTCATGCTTGACTGGCTATATAGCAGCGCGAGTAGATCTCTGCCAGTCAGATGGCGTGGTTATTTGGGAAATGCAAGGAAGTTTAATTACAAAGTAATAAGCGATTGACTACATGATTTGAAAATAACGAGGCGGGTGGAATACGGACGGAACAGCGAAGTGTTCCGCCCGTTGGTTTCAGTGCGAATCCTTGTGCTGTTCGTCGAGCGCCTTGTTCTGCCAGCCGTCATTGCCCGGCAGCAGCAGGTTGAGGACGATGGCGACGATGGCGCACAGGGCGATGCCCTTCAGGCCGATGTCGTCGGGACCGGTACCGCTGCCGATCAGCACGCCGCCGATGCCGAACACCAGCGTCACCGAGACGATCACCAGGTTGCGCGCTTCCGAGAGGTCGACCTTGTGCCGGATCAGGGTGTTCATGCCGACCGAGGCGATGGTGCCGAACAGCAGGCAGAGGATGCCGCCCATCACCGGTACCGGGATGCTTTGCAGGATCGCGCCGAACTTGCCGACGAAGGCCAGGGTGATGGCGATCACCGCCGCCCAGGTCATGATCTTCGGGTTGTAGTTCTTGGTCAGCATCACTGCGCCGGTGACTTCCGCGTAGGTGGTGTTGGGCGGTCCGCCGAACAGGCCGGCGGCCGAGGTGGCCAGGCCGTCGCCGAGGAGGGTGCGGTGCAGGCCGGGCTTCTTCAGGTAGTCCTGGCCGGTGACGCCGCCCACCGCGATGACCCCGCCGATATGCTCGATGGCCGGGGCCAGGGCCACCGGGACGATGAACAGGATCGCCTGCCAGTTGAATTCCGGCGCGGTGAATTTCGGCAGTTCCAGCCAGGGTGCGGCGACGATCGCGGCGGTGTCGACCACGCCGAAGACGAACGACAGGGCGAAGCCGACCAGCACGCCGGCGATGATCGGCACCAGGCGGAAGATACCCTTGCCGAATACCGCCACCACCAGGGTGGTGAGCAGCGCCGGCATCGAGATCATCATCGCGGTGCGGTACGGCAGCAGCTCGCTGCCGTCGCCGGCCTTGCCCATCGCCATGTTCGCCGCGATCGGCGCCATCGCCAGGCCGATCGAGATAATCACCGGGCCGATCACCACCGGCGGCAGCAGTTTATCGATGAAGCCGGTGCCCTTGATCTTCACCGCCAGGCCCATGAAGGTGTAGACGAAGCCGGCGGCGACCACCCCGCCCATGGTCGCGGCCAGGCCGAACTGGCCCTTGGCGAGGATGATCGGGGTGATGAAGGCGAAGCTGGAGGCGAGGAACACCGGTACCTGGCGCCCGGTCACCAATTGGAACAGCAGGGTCCCGAGGCCGGCGGTGAACAGCGCGACGTTGGGATCCAGACCGGTGATCAGCGGCATCAGCACCAGCGCGCCGAAGGCGACGAACAGCATCTGCGCGCCTGACAGCACCTGGCGCCAGAGCGGCTCCTGGAAGGTATCGCCCATGTTCAGGCTTCCTTCTGCTTGGTACCGAAGATCTTGTCGCCGGCGTCGCCCAGGCCCGGAATGATGTAGCCGTTCTCGTCGAGCTTCTCGTCGATCGAGGCGGTATAGATGATTACGTCCGGGTGGGCCTTGCGTACCGCCTCGATGCCCTCGGGGGCGGCGACCAGCACCATGGCGCGGATTTCCTTGCTGCCGGCCTTCTTCAGCAGGTCGATGGTGGCGACCATCGAGCCACCGGTGGCGAGCATCGGGTCGATGATCAGCGAGCGGCGCTCGGCGATGTCCGGCGCCAGTTTTTCCAGGTAGGTGCGTGCTTCCAGGGTCTCTTCGTTGCGGGCGACGCCGACCGCGCTGACCTTGGCGCCGGGAATCAGGCTGAGCACGCCGTCGAGCATGCCGATGCCGGCGCGCAGGATCGGCACCACGGTGATCTTCTTCCCGGAGATCTTCTCCACCGTCACCGGGCCGGCCCATCCGGGGATTTCGTACTGTTCCAGGGGCAGGTCCTTGGTCGCCTCGTAGGTCAGCAGGGCGCCGACTTCCTGGGCCAGTTCGCGGAAGTTCTTGGTGCTGATATCGGCACGGCGCATCAGGCCCAGTTTGTGGCGGATGAGGGGGTGGCGGATCTCATGTACGGGCATGGGCGACTGTCTCCAACGGGGGCGGGCAAAAAAATTGCGCTAGCGTAATGCATTCCGCACAGTCTGGACCATTATTCTGATTCGCACTCGACCGCCGGGGGTTGCCCGATGGCGACCGGATGAGTACCTTTGCCGACTTTTTCTCAGCCCAGCCAGGGAGAAGCACCATGTCCGTCGATCTCGCGCACATCCGCCAAGTCATGGCGGAAGCCGACTGCCTGTTCAACAACGACGAGGTCGAGGCAGCCATCGGTCGCGTCGCCGAGGCGATCAACCGCGATCTCGGCGAGACCAACCCGGTGGTCTTCTGCGTGATGAACGGCGGCCTGATCTTCTCCGGCAAGCTGCTCCCGCTGCTCGACTTCCCCCTCGAACTGTCCTACCTGCATGCGACCCGTTACCGCAACGAGACCTCCGGCGGCGAACTGTTCTGGAAGGCCAAGCCGGAAATCTCCTTCATCGACCGTGACGTGCTGATCATCGACGACATCCTCGACGAAGGGCACACCCTCTCGGCGATCATCGACTTCTGCAAGCATGCCGGCGCACGCGCGGTGCACACCGCCGTACTGGTGGACAAGGAACACGAGCGCAAGGCCCGGCCCGACCTCAAGGCCAGCTTCACCGGCCTCTACTGCGCCGACCGCTACGTGTTCGGCTACGGCATGGACTACAAGGGCTACTGGCGCAACGCCGCGGGCATCTTCGCGGTCAAGGGGCTCTGAGATGGCCGGACCGCGCTACCTCGACCAGCAATTGTTCGCCGAACTGGCGAGCGGGGCGGGTAACGCGCCGCGTGGTCGCCAGCATCACAACTTCCACCGTATGGAGGAGCCCTGCCACCGCATGGCGGTGGGCCTCCAGCCGAATACCTACATCCCGCCGCACCGGCACCTGGATGCGGGCAAGGCCGAGGCGCTGATCGTGCTCAAGGGCCGTCTCGGCCTGCTGGTCTTCGCCGAAGACGGGGAACTCCTCGACAAGCGCGAGTTGAGCGCCGCTGGGGACTGCCCCGGTGTCGACCTGCCGCCCGGGGTGTTCCATGCCCTGGTGGTGCTGGAGCCGGACAGCATCCTGTTCGAATGCAAGGCCGGGCCTTACCGCCCGCTCGGCGAAGGCGAGTTCGCCAGTTGGGCGCCTGCCGAAGGCAGCGCCGATGCGCCGGCCTACCGGGACTGGATGCGCGCCCAGTTCGCCTGAGCGCTTCGGCGGCGGGTCGGCAGCCATGCTAGAGTGCCGGCTCGCCCTGTCCGGAGGTCCCGATGTTCGCCCGTAGCCTGTGCGGCTCCCTGCTCCTGTTCGTCAGTCTGGCCGGCCTGGCCGCCGAGAGTCCCCCGATGCACGCGCGCTTCCTGCCGCCCGACGACGGCCAGTTGCGCCAGGAGGCGCCGGAGCAGCAGCAACTGATCCAGATCACCGAGTACAGCGTGGTGCTGGGCAACCAGCGGCAGTCCAACCAGCAGCCGATCCCGATCACCACGCCGACCCTGCTGCGCCTGAAGGGCAAGCCGCTGAGCAAGGGCGCGACCCTGGCCCAGGTGCTAATCCAGTTCGACAGCGAAGGCAAGAGCCTGAAGAAGCCGGTCTACGATGCCGGGACCCGCACCCTCACGCTCAACTACCCGCTGGCGCAGTACCCGGCGTTGCTCGACCTGCTGCGCAACCAGACGGTCTATTGCCAGTTCCTCGCCTATCCCAACGGCCATGTCTGGGCCGACCTGCACACCGGCGCGGTACGCGCGCGTTGAGCCTCGCCGCGCGCCGGGAGTAAACTGCCTGGCCTTATCCCGCGCCGGGCGAGCCCGGCCCCAGAGCCGTTGAGAGAAAGCGATGCGCAAAGACAAGAAACAGATCATTGGCGAAGAGATCAGTGACGAGTCGATCAAGCTGTTCCTCGGCGTCGAGCCGGCCGACGACACGCCCCCCTCGCTGCACAAGCTGATCAAGGCCTATCGCGGCCTGCGCATCGACGACTTCGAGCGCTTCCTCACCTTCTTCCGCGAGGCCGGCTACGATCTCGACGCGCGCGACGCCAAGGGCAACGACTTCGTCGCCCTGGTCGCCGACCAGCGCCAGGCCGCGCCCTACATCGAAGCGCTGCAGGCGGCCAAGGGCGCTTGAGCCAGCCATGCGGTGAAGAGCCCGCCCTTCGGCGGGCTTTTTCGTTGCGCGGCCCGCCGAATCCCACCCGTCGGCGAACGCCAGCACCCGAATGACGGCTGGCGGTGGCAAGGGACGATAGGCATACGGGCCTTCTCGCATTGCGGAGCGCCAGGGAGACAGGGAGGGGCGAATGGTCAGGGCTGCGTTATTCGCTCTGCGAGACGGTGCCTGTCGGCTGCTGCTTTTCTACACTCACAGGAAAAACAGCCTGCCGAGGTTCCCATGTACGTCCAGCCCTACGTCTGCTTCAACGGCCGTTGCGAAGAGGCCCTGCGCTTCTATGAACACGCCATCGGTGCCAGGGTGAGCTTCCTGTTCCGTTTCGACGAGGCGCCCGGTCCGGTGGTGGTGCCGGAAGGCTGGTGCGACAAGGTGATGCACGCCAACCTGCAGATCGGCGACAGCCAGATCATGGCCTCGGACGGGCACGGGCCGGCGTTGCAGCCGATCTCCGGGATTTCCCTTTCGCTGAATACCCGCGACCCGCAGCAGGCGCGGCGCTGCTATGACGCCTTGCTGGAGGACGGCGGGCGGGTCGAGCTGGAGTTGGGCAAGACCTTCTGGTCGCCCTGTTTCGGTACCCTGGTGGACCGTTTCGGGGTGTCCTGGCTGATCAATTGCGAGGCCGGCGCCTGACTCCGCAAATGAAAAAGCCGCCCGAAGGCGGCTTGTTCCGTAGCGCGCGGCTCACTCGGCGTTGACCGGGGCCTGTACGTCGTTCTTCGCGGTCAGTTCCAGCACCTCGCTGCAACGGCTGCTGACGCTGCGGTACAGCTCGGCGTCGCTCTCCAGCTCTTTCTCGCGAGCCGGGAAGATTTCCTTCAGCTTGGCGCTCCACTCCGGCGAGCGGGCCTGCTCCGGGAAGCAGCGCTCGATCAGGCCGAGCATGATCGAGACGGTCACCGAGGCGCCCGGCGAGGCGCCCAGCAGGGCGGCGATGGAGCCGTCGTGGGCGGCCACCAGCTCGGTGCCGAACTGCAGGATGCCGCCTTTCTTCGGATCTTTCTTGATGATCTGCACGCGCTGGCCGGCGACTTCCAGGCGCCAGTCCTCGGCCCTGGCTTCGGGGTAGAACTTACGCAGGGCTTCCAGGCGCTGTTCCGGCGACTGCATGACCTGGCCGATCAGGTAGCGGGTCAGGTCCATGTTGTCGCGGGCCACCGAGAGCATCGGCAGGATGTTGCCCGGGCGTACCGACAGCGGCAGGTCGAGGAACGAGCCATGGCGCAGGAACTTGGTGGAGAAACCGGCATAGGGGCCGAACAGCAGGGATTTCTTGCCGTCCACCACGCGGGTGTCCAGGTGCGGCACGGACATCGGCGGCGAGCCGACCTCGGCCTGGCTGTAGACCTTGGCCTGGTGCTGCTTGACGATTTCCGGGTTGTCGCAGCGCAGCCACTGGCCGCTCACCGGGAAACCACCGAAGCCCTTGCCTTCCGGGATGCCGGAAAGTTGCAGGAGCGGCAGGGCGCCGCCGCCGGCGCCGAGGAAGACGAAGCGTGCCTGGATCTCGCGGTCGCCGCCGTTGCGGGTGTCCTTGACGGTGACCCGCCAGCCGTTATCGGCGCGGCGCAGGTGGGTGACCTTCTGGTTGTAGCGGATCTGCGCGCCCGGCTGTTGCGCCAGGTGTTGCAGGAGCTGGTTGGTCAGGGCGCCGAAGTTGACGTCGGTACCGCCCTCGACGCGGGTCGCGGCGATCGCTTCGTCGGCCGGACGACCCGGCATCATCAGCGGCATCCACTCGGCGAGGGTGGCCTTGTCCTCGGAGTAGACCATGGTCTCGAAGGCGTGGTGCCTGGTCAGCGATTCGAAGCGCTTCTTCAGGTAGGCGATGCCTTCGCTGCCGCGCACGAAGCTCAGGTGCGGCACCGGGTTGATGAAGGTCTTCGGCGAGCCGAAGGTGCCCTTGGCGACCAGGTGCGACCAGAACTGCTTCGACACCTCGAACATGGTGTTGATGCCCACGGCCTTCTTGATGTCGATGCTGCCGTCGGCCGACTGCGGGGTGTAGTTCAGCTCGCACAGGCCGGCGTGGCCGGTGCCCGCGTTGTTCCACGGGTTGGAGCTTTCGATCGCGCCGGACTCCTGGAGTTCGACGACTTCCATCTTCAGGTTGGGGTCGAGTTCCTTGAGCAGGACCGCCAGGGTCGCGCTCATGATGCCGGCGCCTACCAGCAGCATGTCGACTGTTTCGTGATCGTTTTGCGCCATTAACGCTTCTCCAAAATCTTCAGCACCAAATTGACGACAGACGGGGCGGGGCCGAGGCCGGTACGGGCCGGCAGGCAGCGGCGGAGGGAGCCGTCATGTCCGATTCTTCGCAACAACGGCGGGACGCCGGGCGTCATCGCCTATGGATGCCGGGCGCGGGGCTGGCGATCTGGCAGCCTGGCTGGCCCATGCGGGCATCCGGTCGTGCAAGCACATTCGCGACGGAACGGGCCGTCAGGCTCTGGTCATGAGGTATCCGCTGCGGTCGCGTCTGCGGGGGGCTGTTTCAAGCGCTAATGGCGCACTTACCGACGCAAAACTCTTCATTGCTCGCCACACTCTCGTGAAGTAGTGAAATACCTTCGATCCACGCTCTTTTGGAGACATGGGCCGGAAGGGCTCGTCTGTCGCGGGCATGCCTTCGCAGAATCGTGCGGGGTCATGCGGCATTCCTTGCCGAAAAACTCGCTACAGGCGTTTCAGGGCGTCTGCCTCATGGGGCAGCGCTCTACTGGCGGCTCTCTGTGGGGGGATGGCGCGGGGGCCGGAACCCGATCAGGAGGCGTCCTTATAATCGGGGGGCGATTATAACGGTGAAAATCAAAAAATACCCCGCTCCTTAGACTTTTTTCCCATTCCCGGTCACGAAGTGCCCGCCGGCGAAAGCCCCCTGGGACAATCCGCCGCGCCGTATCTGCCAAACGCCGGGCATGCGTGCCCTGCGCCACCTGCCACAGGCGAGGAACCGCGCCCCGTGGCGAACGTCCAAGGCAATGCTGCGGTGCCTTCGCGGCGCCGTTATACTGCCGGCCATTCGTGCCCAACCCATGGAGAGATGAGCATGCTGCATCGCCTGTTGCTCAGCCTGATGACCGCAAGCGCCCTGGTTCTCGGCGGCTGCGCCCTGAGCCCGCAACAACTGGACCCGCAACCGGTCCTTAAAGGACCGTTGACCGCCGTCGGCCATGGCCAGCCGGTGGTGGTCAAGGTGGTCGATGGCCGTCCCGGCCCGTCCCTGGGCACCCGCGGCGGCCTCTACGCCGATACCAGCACCCTGACCGTCCGTAGCGAGGACGTGGTGCCCAAGCTCCAGGCCCAGGCCGAGACCGCCGTGCGCCTGCTCGGCTACACGCCTTCGGCCAACGCCTACAACGCGCCGCAACTGACCCTGACCCTGGCCGAGCTGAAGTACCAGTCGCCGAAGGACGGCGTCTACGTCACCCAGGCCGACATCACCGCGACCTTCCGCGCCGACGTGCAGAACAGCAGCCGGCGCTACACCGGTCGCTACGGCGCCTCCCTGAACCAGCGCTTCGGCATGGCGCCGAACCAGGCGACCAACAGCAAGCTGGTCAGCGAGGTGCTCAGCGACGCCCTGACCCGCGTGTTCAAGGACCCGACCATCGCCCAGACCCTCGGCCAGCAATGAGCCGGCGGTAACGAGAAAGCCCGGCGGATGCCGGGCTTTTTCATGCGCTCGGGAAACTCAGGCGGCCTGGTGGAACGGGTCCGGCTCGCCGATGCTGATGCGTTCGTCGGTCTCAGGCAGGTCGAGGTGTTCATGGCCGCAGGCGGTGCAGTACACCAGCCAGCGGTCGTCCTGGACATTGAAGGAAAGATCGACGATCACGGCCTCGATCTCGTCCAGGTGGTCGATCAGATAGTTATGTTCGTGGGGTGCGGTTTCCAGCATGACGACTCTCCTGTGTTGTCGTTTGCCTGGGTGGGGTTCTGTGACCGGCAAAGCACTTTCAGACTAGCCGGTCACGCTGGTGAGGCCGCGCCTTTTTTAGACGGATTGCTGCTAACCGCTGCGCTTCGTCGCGACAACCCGGTCGTCGCTGGCCGTCGCTCATGCATTCTGGATAGAATTCGACCAGTCCTTCCCCGCCGTCCCCGACGGTCCGTCCTGTCATCAGCTCACCCAAGGCGTTACTCGGTAGCCCCGGCGTGTTGTCCTGTTGCGGAGGTTATCGATGTCCTTGCAAGCCTTGTGGGCGCTGTTTCTCGCCCATCCCGCGCAGGCCGTGAACGGCCTTGCGCTGTTCTTCGGTGTCGCCGGCGCCTGGCTGCTGCTGGCCACCCGCGCACGCGAGCGTCGCGCCCTGGCGCGCTGGGCCGCGGAGGGCGAGGCGGGGGAGGAGGCATTGCCGATGGACGAGGCGACCCTGCGGATCAACCTGTTCTTCTACCGATTCGGCGCCGCCTGCCTGGGCCTGGCGCTGCTGGTCAGCTGGGCCAGCACGCGGTTCTGAGAGGGCCTGCCTCGGCGAGCCGAACCGCACGCGGATAACCGTCTGCGGGTTCGAAGCCGTTGCCCGATGGAGAAGCCCGGCGGCGCCGGGCTTTCGTCTTCAGGATTGCTGCTTGATCCGGTATTGGTTGAGTACCGGGTTGGCGTATTGCAGCACCAGCCAGGGGCGCTGCTCGGCCGGGCATTGCTCCAGGCGGCGGTTCCATTCCTTGCGCGCCTTCTCCAGTTCTTCGCTGCCGAACAGGCTCTCGGCCGTGGGGACAGCGAGGCCCGGGTCGCGGTTCTCGCTCATCTCGTAGGCCAGGTAGTGCACCGGGAACAGACGGTAGTTGCCGAGGATCTGCCGGTCCAGTTCGGCGGCCAACTGCTTGGCGTCGCTGAACTCGCCCTCCAGTTCGGCGCCGAAGTTGATGTGCACGCGGCCCTTGTAGCCGGTGATGCCCAGGGCGATGCTGGCATCGTCCTCGCCCGGCGCCTTGCGGTATTCGCCGGTGCTGGCGCGGGTGTGCAACTCGCGGGCCTTGGCCAGGTCGCAGGGGTCGTATTCGTAGCTGATCGACACCGGGATGAAATGCAGGGCGCGCACCATTTCGGCGAAGGGTTCGTCCTTGCGGCTCATGTGGAACATCTTGAGGATCGCCGAGTCGGTACGGTCGTCGCCGTCCTTGGCCCGCCCTTCGGCCTGGGCGATCCACACCGACTGGCGGTCCTCGCGGATCGAGTGGTTGATGTAGGCGGAGAGCGTCTGGTAGGCGGCGAGCTTCTCGCGCCGGCCGCTCAGCGAACGGTGCACGATGAAGCTCTTGTTCAGGCGCATCAGGTCGCTGACGAAGGATTTCTGCAGCAGGTTGTCGCCGATGGCGATGCGCGGGGTCGGCAGGCCGGCGTGGTACACGGCGTAGTTGACGAAGGCCGGGTCCATCACGATATCGCGGTGGTTGGCGATGAACAGGTAGGCGCAGCCTGGCTTGAGGCGATTGACCCCGGAGTAGGTGACGCCATCGGTGGCCTTCTCGATGGTGTGGTCGACGTAGGGCTCGAACTTGTCCTGCAGCGTGGCGACGCTGCGGATGCCGGTGACCTCGCGGGCCAGCCGATGGGCTATAAGAGGTTTGAGCAGCCAACCGAGGGGACCGGCCAGGCGCGGGAAGCGGTAGCGGACCAGGGCGCCGAGGAAGGCGTCGTCGCTCAGGAGGCGTTGCAATACCGCGGGGACTTCGGCGTCACTGTAGGGTCGGATGGCTTCGAACTCGCCCATCATGCTTTCTGGTTCCATATGGATGCTGCGAAGGCCGCCCAGGGGGTGGCCGAAAATTGAACCGCGCGATTATAAACGGAACTCATAGGGGGTGCAGCGATGCTCGAAAGCCAGGCCTATAGCTGCCCTTACTGCGGGGAACCGGCCGAGGCGCTGCTCGACCTGAGTGCCGGCGACCAGCAGTACTACGAGGACTGCCCGGTGTGCTGCCGGCCGATCCTGTTCGACCTGCGCACCGATGGGCAGGACTGGTCACTGAACGTCCGCCGGGAGGATGACTGATGCAGCGCGTATATGAGCCGGCCGACCTGCTGGAGGCCGAGATGCTGGTGGGAATGCTCGCCAGCGAAGGGATCGCCGCCCATGTCAGCGGCCGCCACCTGGTCGGCGCCATCGGCGAACTGCCGCCTGGCGGACTGCTGGCGTTGTTGGTGGCGGACGAGCAGACGGAGCGGGCGCGAGAACTGATCCTCGCCTACAACGCCGCCGCCCCGCTGGCCGAGGAGCCGCCGGAGCCCTGCGGCCCCGGCAGCCTGTTGTGTTGAGGCGGCCGCCGCTCAGTCGGCCGCCAGTTCGAAGACCTGCCAGCGCACCGAGCTGACGCCCTTCTCCAGGCTGACCCGGCTGACCAGGCGTTCCAGCTGCGCCGGCGCCTCGGGAGTGCCGAGCAGTTCGGCGCGGACTTCCAGCTTGGCCGGGTTGTCCAGATCCTCGCTGTGCAGCGATTGCAGGCGCAGGTCGCTGCTGCCGAGGCTGTGCAGCATCAGGCTGCGTACCTGGATCTCGTCCTCGGCGCGGCAGACGATCTGCACTTCGTAGCGTTGCTCGGCCTCGCTGGCCGGCAACACGTCCTGGCGGTTCAGGCGTTGGGCGATGTCGCGCAACAGGATGTTGGCGCAGAGCACCACCAGGCTGCCGAGCGTGGCCTCCAGCAGCAGGCCCATGCTGCACAGCACGCCGATGGCGGCGGTGCACCAGAGGGTGGCTGCGGTGTTCAGGCCGCGCACGTTGAGGCCGTCGCGCATGATCACGCCGCCGCCGAGGAAGCCGATCCCGGAGACCACGTAGGCGGCGATCCGCGAAGCGTCGCCGGCCAGGCCGGGCACGCCCTGGGTCATCAGCACGAACAGGCAGGCGCCAGTGCTGACCAGCGCATTGGTGCGCAGGCCGGTGAGGCGTTGGCGCAGTTGGCGTTCGGCGCCGATCAGGGCGCCCAGGACCAGCGCGACCGCGACGCGCAGGAGAAATACTTTCCAATCCATGTTTCACCTCGTTGCCGGCCGACGGCCGGAGCTGGCGCGGGCCGTCGGTCCGCGCGGATAAAGGACGATGGATTGCGCAGGACCGCGGCTTCCCGCTGCGCGTTGGCGCGAGGGAAGGGACACGAAGGGAAAATGGGGATGCGTCATCCCGGACGGGATGCGGATCGCCACTGTCCGCCATGTTCGGCGAGGCAGTGGCAGAGGGTTCTGCTGGACTAGCTCGCCGGATGGACCTGTCGCAATCGACTAGGGCTGTTGTCCAATGCAGGACTCCTGTGTGGGTTACAGAATGCGGGCGGCACCATAAGCCTGGAGGATAGGCGCGTCAAGTTAAGATTGGGTTTCATTCAGCTTGCGTTCGGCAAGGCCGGCGTAGCGCTTCGGGTTACACTGTGCGGCTTTCCCTCACCAGGCAGTGCCAAGCATGAGTGGTCGTTACGCCCTGTTCCGCTGGAATCCGTCGCTGGCGGCCCTGCCGGGCTTTCCGGCGGATTGGCGGGCGCACTGGAACATTTCTCCGGCGAACCAGGTGCTGATGGTTCGCGAGGACGCCGGTGCGCGCCGCGCCGACCTGGCGCGCTGGGGGCTGACCCCGGCCTGGCTCACCGACCTGTCGCGTACGCCCAGCCACGCGCGGGCGGAAACCCTCGCCGAGCAACCGATGTTCCGCGAGGCGTTCCAGCAGCGCCGCTGCCTGCTGCCGGCCAACGGCTTCTATGAATGGCGCGGGGTGCGCAAGCGTCCGTACTGGGTCTCCACCGGCGAGCGCCTGTTGTTCTTCGCCGGCATCTGGGAGGCCTATCCGGTGCAGGGACAGACCTGGCTCAGCGTGGCCCAGGTATCCCAGGCGGCCGCCGAGTTCCGCCGGCCACTGCTGCTCGACGAGGCCGAGCAGGATACCTGGCTGGCTCCGGACACGCCGCTGCCGGCGCTGATCAACCTGCTCGCCAAGCCCCAGCCGAATCTGCGCAGCGTGGCCCTGGCCGGCTTCGTCAACAAGCCTGAAACCGACGGGCCGGAGTGCCTGACCCCGGCCTGACGCTAGACCCTGAACTGATTCACCAGGCGCCGCTGCTGCTCGGCCAGGCGGGTCAGCTCGGCGCTGGCCTGCGAGGCCTCGTCGGCGCCGCCGGCCACCTGGTTGGCGACCTGGCCGATGTTGGCGACGTTGCGGTTGATGTCCTCGGCCACCGCGCTCTGCTCCTCGGCGGCGCTGGCGATCTGGGTGTTCATGTCGTTGATCACCGATACCGCCTGGGTGATCGACTCCAGCGCCTCGGCCGCCTGGCGCGCATGGCGCACGCTGTCGTCGGTGCGGTCCTGGCTGTCCTGCATGACCTTCACCACGTCGCGGGTGCCCTGCTGCAACTGCTGGATCATGCTCTGGATTTCTTCGGTGGCCTGCTGGGTCTTCTGCGCCAGGTTGCGTACCTCGTCGGCCACCACCGCGAAACCGCGACCCTGCTCGCCGGCGCGGGCGGCCTCGATGGCGGCGTTGAGGGCGAGCAGGTTGGTCTGCTCGGCGATACCGCGGATCGCCACCAGGATCGCGTTGATGTTTTCGCTGTCCTTGGCCAGGTTCTGCACCACGCCGACCGCGCGGCCGATCTCGCTGGCCAGGGCCTGGATCGCCGCCGAGCTGCTTTCGACGATTTGCTTGCCCTGGTGCGCGGCCTGGTCCGCGTGGTTGGCTGCCTCGGCGGCGTGGGTGGCGTTGCGCGCCACGTCCTGGGCGGTGGCGGTCATCTCGTGGACCGCGGTGGCCACCAGTTCGATCTCCGCCAGTTGCTGCTGCACGCCCTGGTTGGTACGGATGGCGATGTCGGCGGTGTGCTCCGAGGAGTCGCTGACCTTCTGCACCGATTGCACCACCTGGCCGATCATGTTCTGCAGCTTGCCGAGGAAGGTGTTGAAGCCCTTGGCGATGGAGCCCAGCTCGTCGGCGCGCTCGCTGCTCAGGCGGCGGGTGAGGTCGCCTTCGCCCTGGGCGATGTCGTCGAGCATACCGACCAGTTGGCGCAGCGGCCGGGCGATGCCGTAGCCGACCAGCCAGACCACCAGCAGGCCGAGGGCCGCTACCACCAGGCCGGCCAGGCTCATGCCGAGGATATCCTGCTGGCGCTGGTCGCTCAGCTCGCCCTGGAGTTGCTGCAGTTCGCCGAATACCGCCGCCTGGGGAATCTGCAGCATGAGGGTCCAGCGCACGCCGCTGTCGGCGATGGTGAAAGGCAGGAACAGCTCGATGTGACCGTGCTCGGCGTCGATGTCGTAGAGCGGCTGGTCGATCGTGAGGTTCTTCAGGTTGTCCACTTCGTTGCCGTCGAGGACGCTGCCGGCGGGCTCGCCGAGCTTGCTGTCGTCGCGGGTGTAGGCCACCAGGCGGCCGTTGCTGGCGATCAGCGCCATTTCCCCGGCGCCATCGTAGAGCTGCTGGTCGGCGCGCTTGAGCAGGTCCTGGATGAAGGCCAGCGAGAGGTCGGCGCCGACTGCGCCGCGGAACTGGTCGCCGACCATGATCGGCACGTTGAAGGACGACATCATCACGGTCTTGCCGCCCATTTCGTAGGGGGCCGGGTCGATGATGCAGGGACGCTTGTTCTCTTTCGGACAGGCGTAGAATTCGTTCTCGCGCACCCCGGTGGGCAGCAGCTTTTCGCTATCGATACTGTCGGTCATGGCCTCGACGATCGGCTTGCCGTCGGCGCCGCGATACCACCAGGGCAGGTAGCGACCATCCGGGCCGTAGCCCTTGCCGGGTTGCCCGGCGAAGGCGGCGTCGGTATCGAAGGCATTGGCTTCCCAGGCCATGAAGGTGTCGAGCAGCTTGGGGTTGTTCTGCACGGTGCTACGCAGCAGCGCGGAGATTTCGTCGCGGCTGGCGTTCAGCTGCGGCATGCCGTCGGCGCCCGGCTCGCCGAGCAGGCGGGTGCTGTTGGCCAGGCCGTGGACCACCGTCAGCGGATACTCCAGCTCGCGCTGGATCTGGCTGACCTGGGCGCGGGCCAGGGCCACCAGGCGCTCGTTGATGACCTTCTCCAGCAGGCCCTGGGTGCGTTGCTGCACCAGTTCCTGGGTTCGCGCGCCGGCGAACAGGGCATACAGCACCAACACCACGACGACGCTTAGAACGCTGGCGCCGGCGAGGGCGGCGACAGAAAACTGGATCGACTTGAGCTTCATGATGGGACTTCCGACCCTTGTTGGAATTGTCTCTGGCGAGGTTATCGGCAAGAGGGCGGCAAATCCTTAATCGGCCGATGGAGATTTCCTCGCCAACGGCTGTTGCCGGCGCTCGAGGCGCGGCCTACCATGCGCTCGGCCTTCAGAGGAGAACAAAGGACCATGGCTCATCCCTTCCGATTCGCCACCCTCGCCGGCGCGCTGCTGCTCGCCGGTTGCCAGGCAGTGAACACCACCAGCGGCGGCGCCGTCGGCGTCGACCGCAAGCAATACATGTTCAGCATGTTGTCCAGCCAGGAAGTCGACCAGATGTACGCCCAGTCGTACCAGAAGACTCTCGGCGAGGCGAAAAGCGCCGGCGTGCTCGATACCAGCAGTGCCGACGCGCGGCGAGTCAAGGCGATCGCCCAGCGGCTGATCCCGCAGACCGCCGCCTTCCGCCCGGACGCCACCAGCTGGAACTGGGAAGTCAACGTGGTGAAGAGCGACGAACTCAACGCCAACTGCGGTCCCGGCGGCAAGATCATTTTCTACACCGGGCTGATCGACAAGCTGAAGCTCACCGACGACGAGATCGCCGCGGTGATGGGCCACGAGATCGCTCACGCCCTGCGCGAGCATGGGCGCGAGGCCATGTCCAAGGCCTACGGCGTGCAGGTCGCCAGCCAGATCGGCGCCCTGGCCGGCCTCGGCCAGGAAAGCCTGCAACTGGCCAATACCGGCGTCGACTACCTGATGACCCTGCCCAACAGTCGTGCCAACGAGAACGAAGCCGACCTGATCGGTCTCGAGCTGGCCGCCCGCGCCGGCTACAACCCGGAAGCGGCGATCACCCTCTGGCAGAAGATGGGCAAGGCCAGCGGCGGTGCCAGCCAGCCCGAGTTCACCAGCACCCACCCCTCCGACAGTTCGCGGATGGCCAATCTCCAGGCCGCGATTCCCAAGGTGATGCCGCTGTACCAGCAGGCCAGGCGCGGCAAGTGAGGCCAGGGCGCGCGGTCGCGGGGGGCGGCCGGCGCGCCGACAGGCTTACCATCGGAAACGCCTGTTGTGTATTTCCGTAACCTGCTGTTTGGTATCTCGCCGGCGTTCGGCCTAGACTGCTGGCCGACCCGCTTGCGGGACCCGTGGACGAACAGCCACTCTCACGCCCTGGAGCTCATGTGAAATACGCCGTACTCGGAGCCACCGGCCTGCTGGGACATCACGCCGCGCGCGCCATCAGGGCCGCCGGTCACGATCTGGTGCTGATCCACCGTCCTTCTTCGCAGATCCAGCGTCTCGCCTATCTGGAGCCCGAGTGCCGGGTCGCCGAGATGCTCGACCACGCCGGCCTGGAACGCGCCCTGCGCGGCCTCGACGGGGTGATCTTCAGCGCCGGCTACTATCCTTCGCGGCCGCGCCGCTGGCAGGAGGAAGTGGCCAGCGCGCTGGGCCAGACCAACCCGTTCTATGCCGCCTGCCTGCAGGCCAGGGTGCCGCGCATCCTCTACGTCGGTTCGGCATATGCCATGCCCCGGCATCCCCAGGGACTACCGGGGCACGAGGGGTTGTTCTACGACAGCCTGCCGAGCGGCAAGAGTTCCTACGTGCTGTGCAAATGGGCGCTCGACGAGCAGGCCCGGGAGCAGGCGCGCAACGGCCTGCCGGTGGTGATCGGGATCCCCGGCATGGTACTCGGCGAACTGGACATCGGCCCGACCACCGGACGCGTGATCACCGCCATCGGCAATGGCGAGATGACCCACTACGTCGCCGGCCAGCGTAACGTCATCGATGCCGCCGAAGCCGGGCGCGGCCTGCTGATGGCCCTTGAGCGCGGGCGTATCGGCGAGCGCTACCTGCTGACCGGGCACAACCTGGAAATGGCCGACCTGACCCGGCGCATCGCCGAGCTGCTCGGCCAGCCTGCGCCGCAGCCGATGTCGATGGCCATGGCTCGCGCGCTGGCCACCCTGGGCCGCTTGCGCTACCGGGTCAGCGGCCAGTTGCCGCTGCTCGACGAAACCGCCATCGAGGTGATGGCTGGCGGGCAGTTCCTCGATGGACGCAAGGCCCGCGAGGAACTCGGCTTCTTCTCCACCACCGCCCTCGACGACACCCTGCTGCGCGCCATCGACTGGTTCCGCGACAACGGCTATTTCAACGCCTAGGACGGTTGGCTAGGGCAGCGCTTTTTCCGCAAAGGGCCGGGTCTGCAGTCCCAGCTGAGCGCGAAAGCTCTCCATGTCGAACATGGTGCACAGCTCCTGCAACTGGCCCTGCGGGTTGAACACCCAGAAGCCCATCGCGGAAATGCTCAGCACCTTGTCGCTGGCCGGATAGCCCAGGGTCGGCCGGACGATGGTGCCGATCAGCGTGCTCCAGGTGAACACCTTGCGTTCCTCGCCGATGCAGTCTTCGACCACGACCTCCAGGTCCGGCATCGCCGTGCGGATGTCCTGCAGCAGGCGGATATAGCCGGCGGTATCCAGGGGATGGCCGATGAACGAGCTTTTGTAGAGGAAATCCTTGCTGTGCAACTGCTCCACCAACGCCATGCGGCCCTTGTTCCAGGACAGCTCGATGTGATGGCGGGCGAGTCGTTTCAGGTCGTGTGAGGGCATCTCCGGCTCTCGTGGGCGAGTGGTGGGGCAGGCATCCGGTGCCTGCCTGAACTGTAGCCGTTCCTATGCATTTTGCATTGGCCGCCCAGCCATCCCGGGCCCGGCGGCGCAGTCCTTCAGAGCCAGCCGGTCAATTGCGCGGCGTGCCAGGCGGCGTACAGGCCAAGTGCGGCGAAGGCGGCCGCGGCCAGGCGGCGGATCAGGGTCAGCGGCAGCTTATCGGCGGCCAGGTTGCCGATCAGTACCACCGGTACGTTGGCGATCAGCATGCCCAGGGTGGTGCCGATCACCACCAGCCAGAAATGCGGATACTGGGCGGCCAGCATGACCGTGGCGACCTGGGTCTTGTCGCCCATCTCGGCGAGGAAGAACGCGATCAGGGTGGTGAGGAAGGGGCCGTATTTCTTCAGTCCGGACTCTTCGTCGTCGAGCTTGTCCGGTACCAGCGTCCACAGGGCGACGGCGATGAAGGAGGCGGCGAGGATCCAGCTGAGGGTGGCTTCCGAGAAGAAGCTGGCGACCCAGGCGCCCACCGCGCCGGCAGCGAAATGGTTGGCCAGGGTGGCGGCGACGATGCCGGCGATGATCGGCCACGGCTTGCGGAAACGCGCCGCGAGCAGGAGTGCCAGCAACTGGGTCTTGTCGCCGATTTCCGCGAGGGCAACGATCAGGGTGGGGACGAACAGCGATTCCATCAGGCTTCCTAAGGGGCGGGTCGACCAATCACCATGACACGCGCCATCTGCCCGCCCCGGGTCAGATCGTGCGTGTCATAGGTCTTGTCAAACCCTTGGCCTGTCTGGGCAGGCTTGGGTCGCGCGCGCCATGGTCTGCGGACCAAGTGTGTTGACGCGTGCCGGGCGAGGCCGGTGCGGCGCTCGCGGGAGACTACTCCCCTAGGACGGGGCGCATTCTGCCCAAGCCGGGCGGCTTGGGCAAGCCCGGGACGGAAACTTTCGTCCGGGAGGGCGGCGAGGGAGCCTGATCGCAAGGAAACGTGCCGGCATCCGCAGCGATCCGCGAGGAATCGCTGGGCGGCAGGGTGAATCAGGTATTGGTCGGGCTGACGTCCATTTCGTGGTAGCGAACGAAGCGCGCGCGCTTCTTCCAGCGGTATCCCAGCCAGATCGCCAGGAACAGCGGCAGGCTGATGTAGGTGGCGAGGAGGCCGATCCAGTCGATGCGTTCGCCCACCAGCGCCTGGTAGTTCTGCCCGAGGGTGATGACCATGCACAGGGCGAAGGCGAACAGCGGGCCGAAGGGGAACAGCTTGGCCCGGTAGGGCAGGTCTTCCAGGCGGCCGCCCTGGGCCAGGTAGCCCTTGCGGAAGCGATAATGGGAGATGGCGATGCCCAGCCAGGCGATGAAGCCGCACATGCCCGAGGTGTTCAGCAGCCATGTGTAGACGGTGCTGTCGCCGAAGGCCGAAGTGAGGAAGCACAGGGCGCCGACCAGGGTAGTGGCGTACAGCGCATTGCGTGGCACGCCGCTGCGCGAGACACGGGAGAACAGGCGCGGTGCCTTGCCCTCGAGGGCGAGGTTGTAGAGCATCCGGGTCGAGGCGTACATGCCGGAGTTGCCGGCGGAGAGGATCGCCGAGAGGATCACCGCGTTCATCACCCCGGCCGCCGCGGCGAAGCCGGCGCGCTCGAAGAGCAGGGTGAAGGGCGACACGCTGATGTCGCTGGCATCGTTCTTCAGCAGGTTCGGGTCGGTGTAGGGAATCAGCATGCCGATCACGAAGATCGCCAGGATGTAGAACATCAGGATGCGCCAGAACACCTGGCGAATGGCGATCGGGATGTTCTTCCGCGGATTTTCCGATTCACCGGCGGCGATGCCGATCAACTCGGTGCCCTGGAACGAGAAGCCGGCGATCATCGCCACCCCGACCATCGCCTGGAAGCCGCCGACGAAGGGCGCGTCGCCCATGGTGAAGTTGCTGAAGCCGGGCGACTCCACGCCATGCATGATGCCGAAGATGGTCGCCAGGCCGACGCCGATGAAGATCACCACCGTGACTACCTTGATCAGGGCGAACCAGAATTCGCTCTCGCCGAAGCCACGCGCGGAAATC
Organism: Pseudomonas sp. FDAARGOS_761; assembly: GCF_013343155.1. NCBI lineage: Bacteria > Pseudomonadati > Pseudomonadota > Gammaproteobacteria > Pseudomonadales > Pseudomonadaceae > Pseudomonas > Pseudomonas sp. FDAARGOS_761. Next base: position 269,878 of record NZ_CP054572.1, read on the forward strand.
ACGTTGAGGCCGAACATGATGCCCAGGAAGATCGCGCTCCAGTAGATGCCCGGCACCTCGGGGAACCAGAAACTCATCACCAGTTGCGCCGCCACCAGTTCCGCGGCAATGGTCACCGCCCAGTTGTACCAGTAGTTCCAGCCGAGGGCGAAACCGAAGCCATCTTCGACGAACCGGCTGCCATAGGTGCAGAACGAGCCGGAAACGGGCATGTAGGCGGCCATCTCGCCGAGACTGGTCATGAGGAAGTACACCATCAGCCCGATCAGGGCGTAGGAAAGCAGCGCACCGCCGGGCCCGGCGGTGGCCACGGTGGCCCCGGAGGCGACGAACAGCCCGGTGCCGATGGAGCCGCCGATGGCGATCATGTTCAGGTGGCGCGGCTTGAGCACCCGCCGCAGTTGCTGGCCCTGGCTGGTGTTCAGGTCAGTCATCGGCGGCCTCCCGGCGGATGGTCACGGAAGGGGCTGGCTGCGGGCGTGCGGGCAGGGAGAGGAAAAGCTTCATTCACAGGGTTCCAGGCAGAAATCAGGAGCGACGGGCGGAGTAGATGCGGAAACCGTCGCCTTCGGCGAGTGTCCGGCAGGGGCCGAGGTGGCGTTCGATCAACGGCGGGTACTTCAGGAAGCTGTTGGCGACCAGGCGCAGTTCGCCGCCCGGCGCCAGGTGCTCGGCGGCGCGTTGCAGCAGGCGCTCGGAGGCCTGGTAGTCGGTGTGCACGCCCTGGTGGAAGGGCGGGTTGCTGACGATCGCGGCGAGTTCGCGCGGCGCGCCGTCGATGCCGTCGGCGGCGATCACTTCGCCGTCCAGGCCGTTGGCGGCGAGGGTCAGTCGGCTGCTCTCGACAGCGAAGGCGTCGACGTCGAGCAGAGTCAGGCGACTGGCGGGGTAGCGACGCTTGAGGACCGCCCCGAGTACGCCGGCACCGCAGCCGAAGTCCAGCAGATGGCCGCCGGGCAGGGCTTGCAGTTGCCCCAGCAGCAGCGCGCTGCCGCGATCCAGGCGGCCATGGCTGAACACCCCCGGCAGGCTCACCACCTGCAGCTCGCCATCGGCCAGCGGCAGGCTGTAGCGCTGGGCCAGGGCGTGCAGGTCGGGCTCGGCCGGCGCCTGTTCGATACGCACCTGCCAGAGCTGGCAATGCCGCGCGCTATCCAGTTTGCGGGGCTTGCCGTAGGCGGCCAACTGCTTGCTCGCGCGCTCGATCCCGCCGCGCTTTTCGCCGACCAGGAAGAGTTCGCCGCCGGGCAGGCGGGCGGCCAGGCTGGCCAGCAGGTAGTCGGTCAGTTCGCGGGACTTGGGCAGGAACAGAACGGCCGAAGTCCAGGCGCCGGTCGGCGCCCGCGTGTCGAAACGGCTACGGTCGGGGAAGCGGGCGTCCAGCTGCGCCTGCTCGCCGGCGTGCCAGCTCCAGCCCTGGGCCTGCGGTAGCTCGGCGAGCAGGTCGTCGGCGGGCAGGCCGGCCAGCAGCAGCGGGGTCGCGAAGAGGTGGCGCTGGCGCAGCAGCACTTCACTGCGAGGGTCCATGCGGGCTCCGGAAAAAATGGGAAATCTTAACAGGCTTGGGCCTGGCATACCCGCATGGATTGTCGGCGAGGATCGCCGTTCATCCGTGCGCGGTGCCCGCAGCGACGTATCAGCCGGCGTTGACTACCCGCAGGGCGCGCCCGGCCTTCCATGCCTCTGCGTTTTCCGCCAGTTGGCCGACGATGCGCTGCCGCGCCTCGCGACTGCCCCAGGCGTTATGGGGGGTGACGATCAGGCGCGGGATGTCGGGGGCCAGCAGCGGATTGCCGTTTCTCGGCGGCTCGACGCTGAGCACGTCGGTGGCGGCGCCGCCCAGGTGGCCGCCGCGCAGGGCGTCGGCCAGCGCCTGTTCGTCGACCAGGCCGCCACGGGCGGTATTGACCAGGAAGGCGCCAGGCTTCATCAGCGCCAGTTCGGCGGCGCCGAGCATCCCGCGGGTGTCCTCGGTCAGCGGGCAGTGCAGGGTCAGGGCGTCGACCCGTGGCAGGAGTTCGCCAAGCGGCAGGCGGTCCGCCCGGGCGGGCCGTCCTGGCAACTGACCGAGCAGCACGCGCATGCCGAACGCCTCCGCCAGCCGCGCCACCGCCCCGCCCAGTTCGCCATGGCCGAGCAGGCCGAGGGTCTTGCCTTCCAGTTCGACGATGGGGAAGTCCAGCAGGCAGAACTGGCTGGATTGCTGCCAGCGGCCGCTGCGTACCGCCTGCTGGTAGTCCGGCAGGCGCGTAGCCAGGGCCAGTAGCAGCGCGAGGGTGTGCTGGGCTACCGAGGGCGTGCCGTAGCCATGGCAGTTGGCGACGACGATACCGCGCTCGCGAGCGGCAGCGAGATCGATGTTGTTGGTGCCGGTAGCGCTGACCAGGATCAGTTCCAGCTCTGGGCAGGCGGCGATGCATTGCGCGTCGATCGGCGCCTTGTTGCTGATCGCGACCCGCGCACCGTGCAGCCGCGCGGCGACTTCCTGCGGTTGGCTGGCGGCATGCAGTTGCAGCTCGTCGAAGGCGGCGCGCAGGGGGCGCATGTCCAGGTCGCCGAGGTCGAGGGAGGCATGGTCGAGGAAAACGGCGCGCAGGGCATGGCTCATGGAAGGGGTTCCTTGGCGGCAGCGGACGGGGGCTGCCTAGCCTAGCAAACCCGCGTGCCAGGGAGGTCTTCCGGTTTTCTTGACAGTGATTATCCCGAAAGTATTGTCGGTTTTTTGACGGTATTACATATTTAACCTCGGTAGTGTCATTTTTGAGTCACTCCGACGAACGGTCGCCCTTTCAAGTGGACAATTTTTGATCTGAAAGGCATTTTTTTGGCACACAAGGCGCAATGTGAATTGCTTCTCAGATTTTCGTCATTTAACTGACGAAATGCAGTGCTGGAAAACTGACGTGCGCCACGCAGATAGGGAGATTTTCATGGTCCGTCCGGATAGCCAGCGCGGCAAGCGCACCTCTTCGAAAGCTGGTAGGGAAGGGCGTTTCGTCCTTGCCGCCAGCAGCACCCTCATGTTCGCCATCGCCAGCATCAACGCGGCCATGGCGGCACCTACCGGTGCCCAGTTCAACCCCAACGAGATCAAGATTAGCCAGCAGGGCAAGACCACGCTGATCGACCAGAGCACCCAGCGCGCGATCATCAACTGGAAGGGCTTCGACGTCTCCGCCGACGAGGCGGTGCGCTTCAACCAGCCCGGTGTGACCTCGTCGACCCTGAACCGGGTCACCGCAGGCCAGGAAAGCGTGATCGCCGGGCGCATCTCCGCGCCCGGCCAGGTGATCATCTACAACTCCAACGGCGTGGTCTTCAGCGGCTCGGCCAAGGTCGACGTGGGCTCCCTGATCACCACCACGGCGAACATCAGCGACGAACACTTCCGCCAGGGCAAGCTGATCTTCGACCAGCCCGGAAACCCCGACGCGCGGATCGTCAACGACGGCAGCATCAGCGTCGCGGAGAAAGGCCTGGCGGCCTTCGTCGCGCCGTCCGTGGCCAACAACGGCGTGATCAACGCCCGCCTCGGCACCGTGGCGATGGCCGCCGGCAACGCCGCGACCATCGACCTCTACGGCGATGGCCTGGTGTCGATCGCCGTGACCGACCCGGTTACCCGCAAGCCGCAGGATGCCCAGGCGCTGGTCAGCAACGGCGGCGCGATCCAGGCCGACGGCGGTAGCGTGCTGATCACCGCCGAGCAGGCTTCCCGGGTGGTCGACAACGCGGTCAACCTGTCCGGCGTGATCCTTGCCCGCGGCACCGAGGTGCGCGAGGGCAGCGTGGCGCTGGTAAGCAAGTCCGGGGACATCCAGATCGCCGGCAAGATCGACGTCAGCGGTCCGAAGAACGGCGGCGACGTGCTGGTCAGCGGGCAGCAGGTGGCCCTGGCGAGCACCGCCAGCATCGACGCCCGCGGCGCCGCACAGGGCGGCAGCGTGCGCATCGGCGGCGACTTCCAGGGCCGCGGCGAGCTGCCACGAGCGAAGAACGCTACGCTGGCCAAGGGCGCCAGCATCGACGTCTCGGCTACCGGCAAGGGCAATGGCGGCCTGGCGGTGGTCTGGTCCGACGGCAATACCCGCATGGACGGGCGGATCCTCGCGCGCGGCGGCGCCCAGGGCGGCAACGGCGGCCTGGTGGAGACCTCCGGCAAGGTCAACCTGAGCATCGCCGACAGCGCCTACGTCAGCGTCGCCGCACCCTACGGCAACGGTGGCACCTGGCTGCTCGACCCGACCACCCTGCGCATCGTCGCCTCCGGCGGCACCTCAGGTTCGGTGGGGGGCGCCAACGGCGCCAGCGGCGACGCGACGGTGAATGCCTCGGTGGTTACCGGGGCGCTGGCAGGCGGCAAGGTGACCCTCAGCGCCAGCGACCGGCTGTCGGTGGAAGCGCCGCTGATCACCAGCAACCTGGGCGGCGCCAGTCGCGGCCTGGAGCTGATCGCCACCGGACCTGCCGGTGCGGTGGATATCTCTGCGCCGATCCTGTTCCGCAACGGCAGCCTGGCAATCCGCGCCGGCGGCAACATCAACTTCCTCAGCGGCGGCACGCCGCAGACCAGCGGCATCGTCGACTTGGGCAGCGGCACCCTGTGGATGCAGACCAGCACCGCCGGCAAGATCAGCCAGCAGGCCGGTACCGCGCTGATCGCCGCCAACCTCGCCGGCCGCGCCGGTAGCATCGACCTGGCTTCCTGGGACAACTACGCCGGCAACCTGGCGCTGCAGACCTTCAACGGTACGCTCAAGTACCGGCAGAGCAACGCCACCGGCGTGACCACGAGCGGCACGGTGTTCGATCCGTTCATCAACCAGAGCATGACCGGCACCGCGCAGAACATCGTCTCCAGCGTCGGCACGCGGATTCTCGAGGCCAACAGCGTCGGCACCACCGGCAACTACACGCTGACCGCCGACGGCAACAGCGAGTTCGACCGCCTGGTGTTCACCGCGCTGCCCTATCGGCGGGTCAGCGGTTCCGCCAGTTTCCCGACCAACGATTCGTCGGACTACCTGGTGACCAACCTGCGCTACCAGGTCAACGGCAGCAACGTCACCGCCACCCCGAACGGCGGTGCGCCCAGCGGGTTCACCGTCGCCGCCGGCAACGGCAGCGTCACCACCTGGACCGGAAACTGGGGCACCAGTTGGGGCGTCAAGGGCTTCGGCGGCGTGATCGGCGTGACCGACGAACTGCAGTACGACGTCGGCACCGGCCTGACCGAGGAACTGATCTTCGGCCTCGGCGGCAAGACCAGCCGCGTCGATACCCGCCTGGACCTGTTCATGCGCGAGGGAGCGTTCAACAGCTTCGCCGAGCGCGCCCAGGTGGAGATGTTCAAGACCACCACCACTGCCGGCGACATCCTTTCCCGCCAGCAGACCGCCACCCTGACCGCCAATGACGCTACCCGCGTCTACGGTGATGTGAATCCGACTCTGACGGCCACGATGTCCGGCATCAACGCCATCGACGCCTACGTCAACAGCCAGTTCAACGACCTCTACCAGGCGACCGCCAGCACCACGGCGACCCAGGCGTCGAACGTCGGGCAGTACGCGATCACCGGTAACGCCAATGGCAGCGAGTATTTCAGCCAGCGTTACCAACTGGTGCGCCAGGACGGCAAGCTGACCGTCACGCCGGCGCAATTGATCGTCAGCGCCGACGCCAAGACCAAGGTCTATGGCGACGCCGATCCGACCCTCACCTACCAGGTCAGTGGCCTGAAGAACAGCGATACCGCCGCCGGCGTGCTGAGCGGCAACCTCGGCCGGGTGGCCGGGGAGAACGTCGGCAACTACGGGATACTTCAGGGCGGGCTGGGCCTCAACACGGCCAATTACACCCTCAGCTACGTCGGCAACGACCTGCGCATCACCCCGGCGCAACTGAACGTGATCGCCGATGCCAAGACCAAGGTCTACGGCGACCTCGATCCGGCGCTGACCTATCAGGTCTCCGGTCTCAAGCGCGGCGATACCGCCGGTGCGGTCCTCAACGGCGGCAGCCTGAACCGCGTGGCTGGCGAGAACGTCGGCGTGTACGGCATCAACCAGGGTGGACTGGGCCTGGTCAGCAGCAATTACACCCTGAACTACCAGGGCAATAACCTGACCATCACCAAGGCACTGCTGAATGTGATCGCCGATGCCAAGACCAAGGTCTATGGCGATGCCGATCCGAGCCTGACCTACCAAGTCAGTGGCCTGAAGAACGGCGATACCGCTGGCGCGGTGCTTAACGGTGGCAGCCTGAGTCGCGTGGCTGGCGAGAACGTGGGTGTGTATGGCATCAACCAGGGCGGCCTGGGTCTGGTCAGCGCGAACTACGACCTGAGCTACCAGGGCAATAACCTGACCATCACCAAGGCGCTGCTCAATGTGATCGCCGATGCCAAGACCAAGGTCTATGGCGATGCCGATCCGAGCCTGACCTACCAAGTCAGTGGCCTGAAGAACGGCGATACCGCTGGCGCGGTGCTCAATGGCGGCGGCCTGGTTCGTGTATCCGGCGAAAACGTAGGCAACTATGCGATTCAGCAGGGTGGCCTGGGTCTGGTCAGCGGTAACTATGACCTGGCTTACCAGGGCAACAACCTGACCATCACCAAGGCGCTGCTGAATGTGATCGCCGACGCCAAGACCAAGGTCTATGGCGATGCCGACCCGAGCCTGACCTACCAGGTCAGCGGCCTGAAGAACGGTGATACCGCCGGTTCGATCCTGACCGGTGGGTTGAACCGCGCCGCAGGCGAGAACGTGGGTGTGTATGGCATCAACCAGGGCGACCTGGCATTGAACAGCGGTAACTACGACCTGAGCTACCAGGGCAATAACCTAACCATCACCAAGGCACTGCTCAATGTGATCGCCGATGCCAAGACCAAGGTCTATGGCGACGCTGACCCGAGCCTGACCTATCAGGTCAGCGGCCTGAAGAACGGTGATACCGCTGGCGCGGTGCTCAACGGTGGCAGCCTGAGCCGCGTGGCTGGCGAGAATGTCGGCGTGTATGGCATCAACCAGGGCGGCCTGGGCCTGGTCAGCGCGAACTACGACCTGAACTACCAGGGCAATAACCTGACCATCACCAAGGCTCTGCTGAATGTGATCGCCGATGCCAAGACCAAGGTCTATGGCGATGCCGACCCGAGCCTGACCTACCAGGTCAGCGGCCTGAAGAATGGCGATACCGCTGGCGCGGTGCTCAATGGCGGCGGCCTGGTTCGTGTCTCCGGCGAAAACGTAGGCAACTATGCGATTCAGCAGGGTGGCCTGGGTCTGGTCAGCGGTAACTATGACCTGGCTTACCAGGGCAACAACCTCACCATCACCAAGGCATTGCTGAATGTGATCGCCGACGCCAAGACCAAGGTCTACGGCGATGCCGATCCGAGCCTGACCTACCAGGTCAGCGGCCTGAAGAACGGCGATAGCGCCGGTTCGATCCTGACCGGTGGGTTGAACCGTGCCGCAGGCGAGAACGTGGGTGTGTATGGCATCAACCAGGGCGACCTGGCATTGAACAGTGGTAACTACGACCTGAGCTACCAAGGCAATAACCTGACCATCACCAAGGCACTGCTGAACGTGATCGCCGATGCCAAGACCAAGGTCTATGGCGATGCCGATCCGGCACTGACCTACCAGGTGTCCGGGCTGAAGAACGGCGATACCGCCGGTGCCGTGCTCAACGGCGGCAGCCTGAGCCGCGTGGCTGGCGAGAATGTCGGCGTGTACGGCATCAACCAGGGCGGCCTGGCATTGAACAGCGGCAACTACGATCTGAGCTACCAGGGCAATAACCTGACCATTACCAAGGCGCTGCTGAATGTGATCGCCGACGGCAAGACCAAGGTCTATGGCGACGCCGACCCGAGCCTGACCTACCAGGTCAGCGGCCTGAAGAACGGTGACAGCGCTGGTTCGATCCTGACCGGTGGGCTGAACCGCGTCGCAGGCGAGAACGTGGGTGTGTATGGCATCAACCAGGGCGACCTGGCATTGAACAGCGGTAACTACGACCTGAGCTACCAGGGCAATAACCTGACCATCACCAAGGCACTGCTCAATGTGATCGCCGATGCCAAGACCAAGGTCTATGGCGATGCCGATCCGAGCCTGACCTATCAGGTCAGCGGCCTGAAGAACGGTGATACCGCTGGCGCGGTGCTCAACGGTGGCAGCCTGAGCCGCGTGGCTGGCGAGAATGTCGGCGTGTACGGCATCAATCAGGGCGGCCTGGCATTGAACAGCGGCAACTACGATCTGAGCTACCAGGGCAATAACCTGACCATTACCAAGGCGCTGCTGAATGTGATCGCCGACGGCAAGACCAAGGTCTATGGCGACGCCGACCCGAGCCTGACCTACCAGGTCAGCGGCCTGAAGAACGGTGACAGCGCTGGTTCGATCCTGACCGGTGGGCTGAACCGCGTCGCAGGCGAGAACGTGGGTGTGTATGGCATCAACCAGGGCGACCTGGCATTGAACAGCGGTAACTACGACCTGAGCTACCAGGGCAATAACCTGACCATCACCAAGGCGCTGCTGAATGTGATCGCCGACGCCAAGACCAAGGTCTATGGCGATGCCGATCCGAGCCTGACCTATCAGGTCAGCGGCCTGAAGAACGGTGATACCGCTGGCGCGGTGCTCAACGGTGGCAGCCTGAGCCGCGTGGCTGGCGAGAATGTCGGCGTGTACGGCATCAACCAGGGCGGCCTGGGTCTGGTCAGCGGTAACTATGACCTGGCTTACCAGGGCAACAACCTGACCATCACCAAGGCACTGCTCAATGTGATCGCCGACGGCAAGACCAAGGTCTATGGCGACGCCGACCCGAGCCTGACCTACCAGGTCAGCGGCCTGAAGAACGGTGACAGCGCCGGCTCGATCCTGACCGGCGGGCTGAACCGCGACGCAGGCGAGAACGTGGGTGTGTATGGCATCAACCAGGGCGGCCTGGTGCTGACCAGTGGCAACTATGACCTGGCCTACCAGGGTAATGACCTGACCATCACCAAGGCGCTGCTCAACGTATTCGCCGATGCCAAGAGCAAGCAGGTCGGCACCGCCGACCCGGCGCTGACCTATCAGGTTTCCGGCCTGAAGAATGGCGATAGCGCCGGTCAGGTGCTCGCCGGCGGGCTCGGTCGGGTGGGCGGCGAAGCCGTAGGCCAGTACGACATCCTCCAGGGTGGGCTTGCCCTCACCAGCGGCAACTACCAGCTCAACTACCAGGGCAACCTGCTGAGCATCCTGCCGCTGCCGGTCACGCCGGGCGACCTGGGGCAACTGGCAGCGCTCTCCGACTTGCGCGAACTGCAGAAGGGGCGCGATCCGGATACCCCCGGGGATGCGGTCTACCGCACCACCACGCTGGAAAACCCGTTCCTCGAAAACCCGTTCCTGCGCGCCTACGCTCTGGGCATGGACGTCAGCGATCCTAACCTGCTGCCGGCTACCGCCGCGGGTCCGGCGGAGGACGCCAGCGCCAAGCGGGTGGGGCAGTTCACCGATCGTCCGCTCAGGGCAGAGGCCGAGAGTGGGGCGGGTTGCTCGAACCAGAGCTACCTGGCCGACTACTGGAGCTGCTTCAACAAGCCTCTGAATTTCTAACCCTTTTCGCAATGCGCACTATCGTCTCCGGGCGGTAGTGCGTCATCTGCCCGAGGTGAATGATGAAACCTTCGCAATGGACGCTTCGCTGGGTGACGCTCTGTGGCTGCGGGATGCTGGCAGCTTCCGCCGCCGCCGTGGAGTTGCCAGGGACTGTACAGCCATCCCAGCTCGATGAACGCTTCAAGCCCCGCAGCGAGCCGCAGGCCAAGCCCGAGGCGCCGCTGGTGGTGCCCAAGCAGGTCGCGCCGCAAGGCAGCGAACAGATCCGCTTCGAACTGCGCGAGATACGCATCGAAGGCAACACCCGCTATGACAAGGCGGTGCTCGAGTCCTATTACCAGCATATGCTCGGCAAGCAGGTGTCCCTGGCCGAACTGGTCGACCTGGCCAACCGCCTCACCGCCAAGTACCGCCAGGACGGCTACCTGTTGACCCAGGTAGTGGTGCCGGAGCAGAGCATCGAGGGCGGCAAGGTACGCCTGCAGGTGATCGAGGGTTACCTCGAACACGTGCAGATCAAGGGAACCGTCGATGGGCCGCGGGTGCGGGTGGAGGAACTGCTCGCACCGCTGACCGAAAAACGTCCGCTGGATGCCGATACCCTGGAGCGCGGCCTGCTGCTGGTCGGCGACCTGCCGGGGGTCAACGTGCAGAGCGTGCTCAGCCCGGGTCAGGCGCTGGGCTCGTCGAACCTCGACGTGGCCTTGCAGCAGCAGCGATACGAAGGCTTCGTCAGCCTCGACAACCGCGGTTCGCACTACACCGACCCGACCACCCTGGCCTTCGGCGCCACCGAGTTCTCCCGCCTGGGCTTCTACGAGCAGATCGACGTGCTCGGTGCGATCTCGCCGTTCAGCGATGCCACCCGCTACATCCAGTTGCGCGGCACGTTGCCGCTGGGCGGCATGTTCGCCGGCGATACCCTGCAGATCATGGGTTCCTATTCGAAGGTCAACCCGGACATCCCGGACTCGGTATTCCCCTTCGACAGCGTCAGCAAGAGCACCGAAGGCAGCATTTCCTACAACCATCCCTTCATCCGCTCGCGCTCGCAGAACCTGAGCGGCGGCCTGGCGTTGCAGTGGAAGGATACCGAGACCCGCCTGCGCGACTTCGCCAGCGACGCCTCGAACCCCGGTCGTGACCATGTGCGGGTGTTCCAGCAACGCCTGACCTATGACTGGGTCGACCGCTGGATGGGCATCAACCTGGCGGAGGTGCGCAACAACATCGGCCTGGACATGTGGGGCGCGACCAAGAAGGACGATGAACGTCGTTCCCGCGAAGTGGCCGACGGACGTTTCGTCTATCTCAACGGCAACATCGGGCGTCTGCAAGGGCTCGGCGGACCCTGGTCGGTGTATGGCGAGTTGCAATGGCAGTACAGCTTCGACCCGTTGCTGCCGAGCGAGCGCTTCGGCGTTGGCGGCAGCGGGATCGGTCGCGGCTTCGCCCCGGGCAACATCACCGGTGACCGTGGCTTCGCCCTGAAGCTCGAACCGCGCTATGGCCAGGCGGTGGGCTATAGCTGGCTGCGCAGCTACCAGGCCTACGCTTTCTACGACTGGGGCAAGACCTACAACCTCGACGTGGACGATGACGAGCAGCAGAAGCTCGGCTCGATCGGTGCCGGGGTGCGCTTCAACCTCACCGACCAGTTGTCGTTCAACCCGGAGATTGCCCGCCAGGTCATCGGCGAGCCAGCCGACCAGCGCGATGGGAAGCGCGAGACGCGGGTCCTGTTCAACGTGGTGGCGCGCTTCTGAACCCTGCCGGCCTCCGTTCCGGAGGCTGCTGACGGAGCCCCTCTCCGGTTCTGCGGAGAGGGAGGTCCGTGCTCAATTCCGAGTGTTTTTCTCAAACTTTCGATTTCTTCGATTCTTCATATCGATGCCGTCAATCCGTGTCGAGGTCGGTCGGAGAGGCGTATTCTTGCTGTAACTGCTGTGCTAGAGCGGTTATTCACACTATTTCAAACGTCGATGAATACTATTGGCGCGCTTCGTTTTCCAATCGAGTTTCCCGAACAGAGAATGGCCCCACGTAACGAATACCTGGAGCCACTGCCATGAAACGCCCGCTGATCCTCGCCATCGCCCTTGCTACCCTGACCGCCAATGCCGCCTTCGCCGCACCGCGGGTCGAATCCATCGCCCTGCGCGGTGCCCAACAACTGATCGCCTCCGACGGTTCCGACCGTACCCTCGAGCGCCTGCGCAAGACCCAGGCGCCGCGCGTCCAGGAAGAACGCCGGGTCGCCGAAAGCGGCAGCGAGCAGACCATCGATCGCTTGCACCGCGACATGACCAGCCGCGAGGCGCGCCTGGCCGAGAACGGCAGCGAACAGACCGTCGACCGTCTGCACAAGGACATGGGGCGCGTCGATCTGCGCCTGGCCGACAACGGTAGCGAGCGCACCGTCGACCGCCTGCATCGGGAGATGCGGCGCCCCGCCTGACACCGCGGATCACGCCGCAAGGTGCGAGAAAAGCCCGGCTCGATGCCGGGCTTTCTTATTGCCGAGAAGGTGCGGTGTTCCATGGGGAGGACGGATAACGCCCCAGGCGTTATCGCCGATACGCCGCTGTCGGGGCAGCGACGCGCGACGGCATTGGCCTCAGTGCAGGCGGTCGCGTTGCGCCAGGCTAGGGAACAGCTTCATCCATGCTCCGGTGACCACCAGGGTGCCGATCCCGCCGAGGACCACTGCCGGTACCGTGCCGAACCAGTGTGCGGTGAGCCCGGACTCGAACTCGCCGAGCTGGTTCGAGGCGCCGATGAACAGGCCGTTCACCGCGCTGACCCGGCCGCGCATCTCGTCGGGGGTCTCGAGCTGCACGAAGGCGCCGCGGATGACCATGCTGACCATGTCCGCGGCGCCGAGTACCACCAGCACGCCGAGGGACAGCCAGAACGATTTCGACAGGCCGAAGGCGATGGTTGCCAGGCCGAAGATGCCCACGGAGAGGAACATGATCCGCCCGACGTTGCGTTCGATGCTGAAGTGCGCCAGCCAGAACGACATCGCCAGGGCGCCCACCGCTGGAGCCGAGCGCAGCAGGCCGAGGCCCCAGGGCCCGGTGAGCAGGATGTCCTTGGCGAACACCGGGAGCAGGGCGGTGGCGCCGCCGAGGAGCACGGCGAACAGGTCGAGGGAGATTGCGCCGAAGATGTCCGGTCGGCTGCGGATGAAACGGATGCCGGCGAGCAGCGAGTCGAGGGTGGCCTTGCCCTGGGTGAGCGGCTGGTTGCGTACCGGCAGGCTGAGCGTCAGGACGCAGGCGAGGACGTAGAGAGTCGCGGTCGGCACGTAGACCCAGGAGGCACCGAACGCATAGAGCAGGCCGCCGAGGGCCGGGGCGGCAATGGTCGCCGCCTGCATCGCCGAAGCCGAAGCGGCCACCGCGCGCGGGAACAGTCCGGCCGGTACCAGGTTCGGCAGCAGCGCCTGGGTGGTCGGCATTTCGAAGGCGCGGGCGGTACCGAGGGCGAAGGCGAGGACGAAGATCATGTTGCGGGTGATCTCTCCCGAAGCCGCGCCGAGCACCAGCGCCACCGCCACCAGGGCCTGGCCGGTCTGGCAGAGGGCGGCGATCCTGCGTCGGTCGTAGCGGTCGGCAACGTGCCCGGTGTGGAGCATGAACAGTACCCGCGGGAGGAATTCGACCAGGCCTACCAGGCCCAGGTCGAGGACATTGCCGGTCAGTTCGTAGATGTGCCAGCCGATGGCCACGGTGAGCATCTGGAAGCCGCTGGCGGTGCAGACGCGGGCCAGCCAGAAGGCGAGGAAGGGACGATGGCGGAGCAGGGAGCTGGGTTGGCTGGACATGCTGGGGTCGGGCGTTTCGAGAGGAGGGCGGAGAGTAACATGTGGTTACCTCTTGGCTGTTGCCATTGCCGAAATCGAAGATTCAGAGAAGCGCACGAAAAGGTTGGAGCCGGCCTGGCAGGCGACCAAAGTCGAGTGTCCATGGGGCCTTCCAGCGGTAGACGGGACTTTTCCTCGGGTGCGACTTGTCGCTAAAATTAACTCCTGAGTCAGGTTTTTCCGCCTGCGTGCTCCACTTCGTCCGTCCGGACGAGCTGTTCAAGCCTGAATAACGACATGGGTGGGAACCGTACCACCCAGAGGAACTTGCATGTCCAACCGTGATATATCCCGGCGCGCCTTTCTCCAGGGCGGGTTGATCGCCGGCGTGGGTGTCACCCTGGCGCCGCTCGGCAGCCAGGCGTTCGCTGCCTTGTTCGAGAACCAGGTGACCGTTTCCGCCCAGCGCTGGATGGCGGGCAACGGCCAGGTCCGTTTCCGTAACGACGCCTTGTCCAAGGTCTGCGGCAACAAGGTGTTCGCCCGCGATATCCGCGCCAGGGACATGCCCGGCTGGCCGCAGCAGCAAGGCCACGCCATGTTGCTGAAGACCGTTCGCGCCGACCGCATCTACGAAGGCCACGACCTTTCCTGGCTGGGCGCCGAATTGCAGCCGGACCGTATCGTCACCGCCGCCGACCTGGAGAAGGACGGCATCGTCTTCCCCGAGGCGCATTCGCCCGATCCGCTCCTGCCGCCGGGCAAGGTGCCGATGTTCATCGGCCATCCGGTGGCGATCCTGATCTGGAACGACTTCGAGCGCTTCCGCCGGGCCAAGCTCAAGCTCAAGTTCAACGACAAGGCGATCCGCTATGGCGCCCAGGCCCCGCTGTACCAGGGCGATCCCTACGGCAGCTATCGCTTCGTCCGGGTCGGCGGCAAGACGCCCTACGAGGACGACGAGTTCTCCAGCCTGAAGGACTCGATGCTGTTCCCCACCATCCTCAACCGCAAACCGGTATGGACCCGCGAGCCGAAGCTGCACGGCGACCTCACCGAGCAGGGGCTGTTCCATGCCAAGCGCATGGCCGAGCAACTGGAAAACCCGCCGCAGGACTGGCTGGTCTTCGACGAGCGCTACAAGACCCCATCGATCGAGCCGGCGGCATTGGAGCCGGACAACGGCAACGGCTGGTACGACGCGGCGAGCAAGACCTTGCACTTCGTGGTCGCCACCCAGTGCCCGTTCGAAGTCGCCTACGAAAGCGTGCACATGATCAAGCCGTCGCGCTTCGCCCTGGAGAAGCTCAACATCCATCCGGGCTATACCGTCGGCTACGGCTCCAAGGACAACAACATCTTCGTCTTCTATGCCGCGCTCGCCGCGCTGTATGGCGAGGGTGTGCCGGTGCGCCTGGCCAACGACCGCTACGAGCAGTTCCAGAGCGGCATCAAGCGCCACCCGTTCGACATCCGCTACCAACTGGCGGTAGACAGGAACGACCTCGGCTTCCGCATCTTCCGCGCCGACATGAGCGCCGACGGCGGCGGGCGCGCCAACTACAGCGCCTCGGTGGCGGCGGTGGGCGCCACCGCCGCGCAGTCGATCTACTACATGCCGCAGAACGACCTGGCGGTCACCGCCTATCATTCGCGCGGCGTGGAGGCCGGCTCGATGCGCGGCTACGGTACCCTGCAGACCATGGCCGCGACCGAGATGATGGTCGACGAGATCGCTGGCCGGCTGGGCGTCGACGCCATCGACCTGCGTCGTCGCAACGCCCTGCGCTCGGGCATGAAGAACACCCAGGGTGCGGTCCCGGCCGGTGCCCTGCGCCTGCACGAGATCCTCGACAAGGCCGCTGCCCACGAGGTCTGGAAGGACCGCGACGCACGCAAGAAGCGCTACGACGCGGAGGACCCGGACAACTGGTATGGGGTCGGCTTCGCCATTTGCCAGAAGGACTTCGGCACCGGTGCCGAGGCGCCGATGGCGAGCATCGAGTTCAGCGCCGACGGGCGCATCAGCCTGCGCCACATCGGCACCGAGATCGGTACCGGGATGTCCACCTCGCAGGCCTTCGTGGTCGGCGACTTCCTCGGCCGTCCGGCGGACGAGGTGAAGACCGCCGAGACCGAATGGCCCGAGCTGCGGCTCACCACCAAGGGCAATCCCTACCTGATGAGCCAGGCCGAGCAGGACGCCGCGCTACGCGATCCGCGCTGGGTCGGCAAGCTGGCCTCGCCGTCGTCGGCGACCAACTCGGCGTTCTATTTCAGCCACGCCACCCGCGAAGCCGCGCGCGTGCTGTTCAACCACGGCCTGTGGCCGGCGGCCCTGGAGCTGTGGCGCAGCGGTCCGTTCGGCGGCCAGGCCAATCCCTATGTGGTGCGCCGCGAAAACGCGGTATGGGTCGACGGCCAGTTGACCGGCAACGGCCTGGCGCCGATTCCCTTCGCCGAGCTGGCGAAGAAGGCCCACGAGATGGGCCTGGTCACCGGCGTCAGCGTCCACGGCTTCAACCGCTGGAGCTGGGCCGAGGCGGACTTCGTCATCGATGGCGTGCGCGAACGCCTGCCGCTCGACGCCATGGCGGTGAAGTACGGCGACGGCGCGCCGGGAGTGAAGAAGGCGATGATGAACAGCGCCGGCTTCCACCTGCTCGACCGGCAGAATCCGGCTTATCCGGCGACCCAGCTGAACAACGCGATGGTCACCTACTACAGCCCAGTGGCGACCCTGGTCGAGCTGAAGGTGAACAAGGGCAGCGGCGAGGTGCAGGTGCTCGATCACCATTCCTGGATCGAGTGCGGCCGGGTGCTGGTGCCAGAGCTGGTCAAGGGCCAGCTGGAGGGCGGCATCGCCATGGGTATCGGCCATGCGCTGCTGGAGGAAATGCCGCTCTACGAGGGCGGCCCCGCGGAAGGGGACTGGAACTTCAACCGCTACCGATTGCCGCGGGCGAAGGACGTGGCGGTGTGGAACCAGACGGCGGAGATCCTCCCGCCGCTGTCACCGACCGATCCGGCCAAGGGCATCGCCGAGGTGGTGATGATCCCGGTGGTCGGCGCCATCGCCAACGCCGTGGCGCACGCCACCGGCAAGCGCGTCCGCGACCTGCCCATCACTCCCGCCCGCATCAAGGAGGCCCTCCATGGCTAACCGCAAGCTCCAGATGACCCTCAACGGTCAAGCCGTCGGTCCGGTGGAGGTCGCCGAAGACCTGCCGATGATCGACTACCTGCACGAATACCAGAACCTCACCGGCTCGCGCCTGGGCTGTGGCCAGGGCATCTGCCATGCCTGCGTGGTGATCGTCGACAATCCGGACGGCACCAGCGAGGAAGTGCGCACCTGCATCACCGGCGCGCACTACTTCGACGGCAAGAAGGTTCGCACCATCGAGGGCCATGCCCAGCGCGACGAGAACGGCGACATCCGCGAGCTGAGCCCGATCCAGCAGAAGTTCGTCGACCAGTTCGCCTTCCAGTGCAGCTATTGCGCGCCGGGCTTCGTCAACGCCGCCACCGTGCTGGTGGAAAAAGCCCAGCGCCAGCCGATCAAGCGCAGCGAGCTGGAGCAGGCGATCGAGGACAGCCTCGGCCATCACATCTGCCGTTGCACCGGCTACGTGCGCTACTACAGCGCCACCCGCGACGTGCTCGACGAACTCGGCCTGGTCAAGGAGGCTTGAGGATGAAGCGCACCCTTTCCGGCCTCGCCCTGGCGCTGGCCGCGCTGTCGCCGTTCCTGGCCTCCGCCGCCGGCGCCGACGCGGCGCTGATCAAGCGCGGCGAATACCTCGCCCGCGCCGCCGACTGCATGGCCTGCCATACCGCCGAGGGCGGCGCGCCGTTCGCCGGCGGACTGCCGATCCAGTCGCCGTTCGGCACCATCTACGGCACCAACATCACCCCGGACAAGGAACACGGCATCGGCGCCTACAGCGCCGACGAGTTCTTCGCCGCCCTTACCGAGGGCAAGCGCAAGGACGGCGCCTACCTCTATCCGGCGATGCCCTACACCTCCTATCACCTGATCGAGCGCGAGGATGCCGACGCCATCTACGCCTACCTGATGGCCCAGGAACCGATCGCCCGGCCGGCGCCGCAGACCAGCCTGAGCTTCCCGTTCAACGTGCGCATGGGCCTGGCCGGCTGGAACCTGCTCTACGGCAAGAGCGTGCGCTTGCAGCCGGAGGAAGGGCGCAGCGAGGCCTGGAAACGCGGGCAGTACATGGTCGAGGTGCTCGGCCACTGCGGCGAGTGCCATACCCCGCGCAACCTGGCCGGCGCCCTGGAGCAGGACAAGCGCCTGAGCGGCGGCCTGCTCAACGGCTACCTGGCGCCCAGCCTGCTGCCCGGCGACCTTGCCGCGCGCGGTTGGACCCAGCCGGACCTGGCGAGCTTCCTCAAGCACGGCATGAGCGCCCAGGGCAGCATGTTCAACGAGATGTTCCCGGTGGTGCACCACAGCACCCAGCACCTCGACGACGGCGACCTGGCGGCCATGGCCACCTACCTGCTCGGCGACCAGCCGCCGCCGGCCAAGGTGGTCCAGGCGCTACCCGAGGCGCAGCTGAACGACAGCGGCAAGCGCGGTCGCCAGCAGTACCTCAACGTCTGCGCCGGCTGCCACGGCGGCGAAGGCGAGGGCAAGCCGCATATCGCGGTGGCGATGAACGGCAACACTACCCTGCGCCTGCAAGACCCGCGTAATCTGTTGCGAGTGATCGAAGACGGCATCGTCGAACAGCAGTTCACCGGCTTCGAACGCATGCAACCGATGCCCGGTTTCGCCGGGAAACTCGACGACGAGCAACTCACGGACCTGCTCAACTACCTGCGCCAGACCTGGGGCGGATTGCCCGGTGACCTCGGTCCCCAACAGGTCGCGCAATTGAAGACGGAGAGCGCTTCGGTGCATACCGTCAAGGTGAAGTGAATCGTGCAACACCTCGATCTACAGGTGGTCCGCCAGGCGCTGAAGTGGTCCGTGGGCGGCGAACGGGTGTGGTTCTGTACCGTGCTCACGACCTACGGCTCGGCGCCCCGTGCGCCGGGATCGCTGCTGGCGGTGAACGCCAACGGCCACTGGATCGGCTCGCTGTCCGGCGGCTGCGTCGAGGATGATTTCCTCGAACGGGTCGCCGCCGGCGGTTTCCCCGATCCCGCGGTGATCGTGCGCTACGGCGAGGGTGACGACCCGAACTCGAACGTGCGCCTGCCCTGCGGCGGCATCCTCGACGTACTGGTGGAAAACCTGGCGCCGGACTGCGACGTCCAGGCCCATCTGCGCGAGCTGGAGTCGGCGTTGCTCGGCCAGCGCCGCCTGCTCCGCGAGGTCGAGCTGGGCAGCGGCGCGCGCAGCCTGCGCGACGATTCCAGCCACGGCCCACGGGCGGAACGCGACGGCGAGCGCGTGCGCCTGCGCGTCGGTGCCGCCCAGCGCCTGTTGCTGGCCGGCTATTCCAGCGTCGCCCATGCCTGCGCCGAGTTCGGCAAGGGCCTGGGCTTCGAGGTGATCCTCTGCGACCCGCGCGAAGAAGCCTTGCGCGGCGTGCTGCTGGAGGGCATCGAGATCCGTCGCGAGCTGCCCTCGCTGTTCATCGCCGACGGCGGTTGCCACGCCGATACGGCGGTGGTGGCGTTGACCCACGATCCGAAGATCGACGACCTGGCGATGCTCGAGGCGGTGCGTACCGAAGCCTTCTATATCGGCGTGATGGGATCGTGGGCGACCTCGGAGAAACGCTTCGAGCGCCTGCGGCGCATCGGCGGCCTGGGCGACGCCGAACTCGCGCGGATCCACGCGCCGATCGGCCTCAACCTGGGGAGCAAGACGCCGGCGGAAATCGCCCTGGCGGTGCTGGCGGACATTCTTCGCATCCGCAACGGCATTCCCCGCGAGCGGCTCTGATGGTCGCCGCCGACGAGGTGCTGTGCCTGGTCCTGGCGGCCGGGCAGGGGCGCCGCTTCGGCAGCGACAAGCGCCTGGCGCGGCTGGCTGATGGCACGACCCTGCTGGCGGCCAGCGTGGCGCGGGCGCGCGAGGCGTTCGCCGAGGTGCGGGTGGTGGTGCGTGCCGGAGAGACCCCGGCGAGCCTGGGCCTGCCGGCGCAACAGCGGCTTGTCCACAGCCTCGACGCCTCGTCGGGCATGGGCCACAGCCTGGCCGCCGGCGTCGCGGCGGCGAGGAACAGCCCGGCCCGGGCCATCGCCGTCCTGCTCGGCGACATGCCCTGGATCGCCGCCGATACCCTCGAGCGTCTGGCCGCGATGGCCACTCCCGAAGCCATCGTGTTTCCCCTGTACGACGGCCAGCGCGGTCATCCGGTGCTGTTCGGCCGCGCTTTCTGGGACGCGCTTGCGCAACTGGACGGCGACCAGGGCGCGCGCCGCGTGCTGCTGGCCCATCGTCCGGCCTGGCGCGAGGTACCGTGCGACGATCCGGGCGTACTCCGCGACGTGGACACCCCGGCGGCGCTCGGCTGACTATTTTCCCGCTTTCAGGATCACGAACTTCGGATTCGCCGCGACCTGCTCGACCCCGCGGAACAGCCGCTTGAGCTTGGCGTGGTAGCCCAGGTGGCGGTTGCCGACGATCCACAGTTCGCCGCCCGCCGCCAGGGCATCGCGAGCCTGGAGAAACATGCGCCAGGCGAGGAAGTCGCCGACCACCTGCTGCTGGTGGAACGGCGGGTTGCACAGGACCAGGTCCAGCGAGCCCGCCGCCTGGCCGGCCAGGCCATCGTCGGCGCGGAACGTCGCCGGCCGCTCGCCCAGCGCTGCTTGCCAGTTTTCCCGTGCCGACTGCACGGCCATGTACGACTCATCCACCAGGGTCAGCTCGGCCTGCGGGTTGAGCAGCGCGTAGGCGATGCCGAGCACCCCGTTGCCGCAGCCCAGGTCGGCGGCGCGTAGCGCGCCGAGGCTGCGCGGCAGGTGCGGGAGGAAGGCGCGGGTGCCGATGTCGAGACCTTCTCGGCAGAATACGTTGGCGTGGTTGAGCAGCGTCAGCGGCGGCTGCTCCAGGTGATAGCGGGTCGGATAGGGCGAGCGCGGTTGCGGGCGCTCCGCTGCCTCGGCGATCAGCAGGCGGGCCTTCTTCACCGCCAGCGAAGCGTGCATCGGGCCGATGTAGCGTTCCAGCAGGTCGCCGGCGGCGCGTGGCAAGTGCTTGACCATCCCCGCGGCGACGACCTGCGCGCCCGGTGCCAGTTGGCCGTGCAGGCGGATCAGTTGCTCCTCCAGCAACGCGAGGGTCTTCGGCACCTTGACCAACACGTGATCGAAGGGCCCCACGGCGGTTTCGCTGGCCGGGACGAAGCGCACCGAGCCCAGGTCGAGGCCGTTGCGCGCGAGGTTCTTGCGCAGGGCAAGGAAGCCCAGGTGCGAATCGCCGCTGCTGGTGACCTGGACGTGCGGCGCCAGGCTCGCGGCGAGGGCGCCGAAGGCGTCGTTGAGGACCAGCACCCGGCATTGCGCCGTCACGCCCCGTTCGTGCAACTGGTTGAGCAGGTATTCGTCGGCGGCGTCGAACGCCTGGAGGGGCTCGCCGTCCTGCTCGGGCTGGCGGACCAGATCGAGCTGGGCGAAGGGGGTGGCGAATAGAGGCATCGGGTTCCCGGCGGGGCGAATCCCGCTCGTCAATTAACAATCTGTCGAAACTGAGAGCTGGTTGGAGTTCTCCAGCTTGTGCGGCACACGGATATGCCGAAAAATTCTTTACCCGGCTCTGGTTAGTCGTTTCCTTACCGACGAGTCATCCAGCCGGGCACGCCAATAATAACCGGGCTAGGGCTTCGATAGCGCCTGTCATGACCCGGTAGCGCCTGGACGGGCGCCTTCGCCACTTCGAGCGGCGACCGTCACCCAACCCGTTTTCCGAACGAGACCCGTGCGAGCCGTCGCGGGGCTCGTCGTTGCCATCGCACAGGTACATCGATGTTCAAGCCGTTTGTCGGTGTGGCGCTCGCCGCACTGTTCGCCGTTTCCGCCGTCGCCCATGCCGAGGACGCCGGCCCGATCGTGATCAAGTTCTCCCATGTGGTCTCCGACGACACGCCCAAGGGCAAGGGGGCGCTGTTGTTCAAGAAGCTTGCCGAGGAGCGTCTGCCGGGCAAGGTCAAGGTCGAGGTCTACCCCAACTCGACGCTGTTCGGCGACGCCGACGAGATCGAGGCCCTGCGCGCCAACAAGGTGCAGATGCTGGCCACCTCACTGTCCAAGTTCGAGCCCTATACCAAGCAACTCCAGGTATTCGACCTGCCGTTCCTGTTCGATGACCTGGAGGCCCTGAAGCGTTTCCAGAAGCGCGACAAGAGCCGCGAACTGCTGCGCTCCATGGCCAAGCACGGTATCTATGGCCTGGCCTACTGGAACAACGGCATGAAGCAGCTTTCCGCCACTCGCGAGCTGCACCGGCCGGACGATGCCAAGGGCCTGGTCTTCCGTATCCAGCCGTCGTCGGTGCTGGAAGCGCAGTTCGCCATGCTCGGCGCCACCGCCAAGCAGTTGTCCTACGCCGAGACCCTCAAGGCCATGCAGGCCGGCAGCGTGCAGGGCACCGAGAACACCTGGTCGAACCTCGCCGGACAGAAGATCGACAGCGTGCAGCCGTACATCACCGAGACCAATCACGGCGCGCTCAGCTACATGCTGATCACCAGCTCGGCATTCTGGACCAGCATCCCCTACCAGACCCGCACCGAACTGGAGAGCATCGTCGACGAGGTCACCCTGGTGGTGAACAAGGAAGCCGAAGCGCTCAACCAGAAGGAGCGCGAGCACCTGCTGGCCGCCGGCAAGAGCCGCCTGGTCAGCCTCAGCGCGGAAGAGCACGAGGCTTGGCGCAACGCCATGAAGCCGCTGTGGAAGAACTACGAGGCGCAGATCGGCAGCGACGTGCTGCGTGCGGCCCAGGTGGTCAACCGCAAGCGCTGATCGGCCGCTGGCTATCCCCGTCAGCGGGGATAGCCACAAGCCTTGCGGGTGTTTCTGCCGGGTGCTTTGCGGGACACTAGGGGAGTATCGGTATCCGGAGCGGACCATGACCGCCAGCGAAGAGAAATTCACCCGCCAGACGCTGCTCGACGTGCAGCCTCTGACTCCCAACCTGTTCACCCTGCGTACCAGCCGCGACGCGGGATTCCGGTTCCGCGCCGGGCAATTCGCCCGGCTCGGCGTGTACAAGCCCAGCGGCAGCATCGTCTGGCGCGCCTACTCGATGGTTTCGGCGCCTCATGACGAATTCCTCGACTTCTTTTCCATCGTCGTCCCGGACGGCGAGTTCACCAGCGAACTCAGCCGCCTGCGCGAGGGCGACCAGTTGCTGGTCGATCGCCAGGCCTTCGGCTTCCTCACCCTCGACCGCTTCGTGGATGGTCGTGACCTTTGGCTGCTGGCCACCGGTACCGGTGTGGCGCCGTTCGTCTCGATCCTGCAGGACTTCGAGGTCTGGGAGCGCTTCGAAAGCATCAAGCTGGTCTACAGCGTGCGCGAGAGCAAGGAGCTGGCCTACCGCGAGCTGATCGCCGGCCTCGCCGAGCGCGAATACCTGGCCGAGCATGCCCACAAGCTGCAGTTCATCCCGGTGGTGACCCGCGAGCAGGTACCCGGTTGCCTGAACGGACGTATCACCACGCTGATCGAGAACGGCGATCTGGAGCGTGCCGCCGACCTGGAACTGACCCCGGAGCATTCGCGGGTGATGCTCTGCGGCAACCCGCAGATGATCGAGGACACCCGCGCCGTGCTGAAGGCTCGCGGCATGAACCTCAGTCTGACCCGGCGCCCGGGGCAGGTGGCGGTGGAGAACTACTGGTAGGTGCGTGCCCGCGCAGTAGCGGCGGATAGCGCCGCCGCCCGGCCTGTTGTCCGGCAATGAAAAAGGGCCCGTTCGGGCCCTTTTTCATTGTTCCGCCGACGCGATCACGACTTGTTCTGCTGGGCTTTCAGCAGATCGCGGATCTCGGTCAGCAGGGTTTCCTCGGCACTCGGCACTGGCGGTTCGGACGGCGCGACGGCTTCTTCGCGCTTGAGGCGGTTGATCGCCTTGACCCCCATGAAGATGGCGAAGGCCACGATGACGAAGTCGAGTATGGTCTGAATGAACTTGCCATAGGCCAGCACCACCGCCGGCACGTCGCCTTCGGCGGCCTTCAACGTTATCGCCAGGTCGGAGAAGTCGACTCCGCCGATCAGCAGTCCGATCGGCGGCATGATCACATCGCCCACGAAGGACGAGACGATCTTGCCGAAGGCCGCGCCGATGATGATACCGACAGCCATATCCACGACATTGCCCTTGACGGCAAAGGCTTTGAATTCACTCAGAAGACCCATGGGTTCACTCCCTGTATTTCGCTAATAGGTAAAGGCAGTCTAATGCAGCCTTCGGCAAGTTGCTCAGGCTGGAAGATTGGTGTTTTGGTTCCCCCCGGCAACGCGAAAATTCGCAAGGCATACGTTTGCGTCGGGTCTTGTGGGGAGAAACGAAGTTTAGAGGAAAAACATTACACTCATGTCGATTTTCAGGAATTCGCCAAGAAAGAAGACAAAGCAACTTCGGCAACTTGGAACTGCGCCATGCAGATGCCGGAAGTTGAAGTTGGAGTGGCGAGGTTCTCCGACCTAACTTCGCAGGCAAATAACGAAGGTGAACTCGTTTACCGGCGAGCGGACTGGGAGTACCTGGTGCACCAGCGCGGGCGTTCTTCGGCTGGCGGTCTTTTTTATTTCTTTTTGCGATTCATGGGCGCATTGATATTCCTAATCGGCGCGGTGAGGTTTTTCAATTTAGCGTCGCCGGCGGCGCTCCTTACCTTGGTCGGGCGCAACAAGACGCCTGACAAGCCATTAGGAGCTCTTCCATGAACCCTTCCCTGAACGCCTTCCGTCCCGGCCGCCTGCTGGTGGCGGCAAGCCTGACCGTCAGCCTCCTGTCGCTGTCCGTGCAGGCCGCGACCCTGACCCGTGACAACGGTGCGCCAGTGGGCGACAACCAGAACTCGCAGACCGCCGGGCCCAACGGTTCGGTGCTGCTGCAGGACGTGCAACTGCTGCAGAAGCTGCAACGTTTCGACCGCGAGCGTATTCCCGAACGCGTGGTGCATGCCCGCGGCACCGGCGCCCATGGCGAGTTCGTCGCCAGTGCCGATATCAGCGACCTGAGCATGGCCAAGGTCTTCCGCAAAGGCGAGAAGACCCCGGTATTCGTGCGCTTCTCCGCGGTGGTGCACGGCAACCACTCCCCGGAAACCCTGCGCGATCCGCGCGGTTTCGCCACCAAGTTCTATACCGCCGACGGCAATTGGGACCTGGTGGGCAACAACTTCCCGACCTTCTTCATCCGCGATGCGATCAAGTTCCCGGACATGGTCCATGCCTTCAAGCCGGACCCGCGCAGCAACCTCGACGACGACTCGCGACGCTTCGATTTCTTCTCCCACGTGCCGGAGGCGACCCGCACCCTGACCCTGCTGTATTCCAACGAGGGCACCCCGGCCAGCTACCGGGAAATGGACGGCAACAGCGTGCATGCCTACAAGCTGGTCAACGCCAGGGGCGAAGTGCACTACGTGAAGTTCCACTGGAAGAGCCTGCAGGGCCAGAAGAACCTCGATCCGAAACAGGTGGCGGAAGTCCAGGGTCGCGACTACAGCCACATGACCAATGACCTGGTGAGCGCGATCCGGAAGGGCGACTTCCCGAAATGGGACCTGTACATCCAGGTGCTCAAGCCCGAGGACCTGGCGAAATTCGACTTCGATCCGCTGGACGCGACCAAGATCTGGCCGGGCATTCCCGAGCGCAAGATCGGCCAGATGGTGCTGAACCGCAACGTCGACAACTTCTTCCAGGAAACCGAACAGGTCGCCATGGCGCCGTCGAACCTGGTGCCGGGCATCGAGCCCTCCGAGGATCGCCTGCTCCAGGGACGGCTGTTCGCCTACGCCGACACCCAGATGTACCGGGTCGGCGCCAACGGCCTGGGCCTGCCGGTCAACCGCCCGCGCAGCGAGGTCAATACCGTCAACCAGGACGGCGCGCTGAACGCCGGACACAGTACCAGCGGGGTGAACTACCAGCCGAGCCGGCTCGATCCGCGCGAGGAGCAGGCCAGCGCCCGCTACGTGCGGACCCCGCTGAGCGGCACCACCCAGCAGGCGAAGATCCAGCGCGAGCAGAACTTCAAGCAGACCGGCGAGCTGTTCCGCTCCTACGGCAAGAAGGACCAGGCCGACCTGATCGCCAGTCTCGGCGGGGCGTTGGCGATCACCGACGACGAGAGCAAGTACATCATGCTTTCCTACTTCTACAAGGCTGACAGCGACTACGGTACGGGCCTGGCCAAGGTGGCTGGGGCCGATCTGCAGCGCGTCCGGCAACTGGCGGCGAAGCTCCAGGATTGATCGCAACCGGGGCGGCCATCCAGGCCGCCCTTCCTCTATCGGTTTGGCGGGAGATGACGACGATGCGAGGTTGGATTCTGGCAGGCTTGCTGCTCGCGGCGCTGGCCGCGCAGGGTGGCGAGGTGCATGGGGTCGAGGTCGAAGCGCGGTTGCGCGACTACTTCTTCGATGCCGCCCGACGCGGTGACCAGGCCATGCTGAAGGAATTCGTCGAGGCCGGCTTCGACCTCGATGTGCAGGATGCCAAGGGCTATACCGCGCTGATCCTGGCCGCCTACCACGGCCATGGCGGAGCGGTGGAACAATTGCTGGAGGCCGGTGCCGACCCCTGCGTCCAGGATGCGCGCGGCAACACCGCCCTGATGGGCGCCATCTTCAAGGGCGAGGTCCGCATCGCCCGGCGCCTGATCGGCGCGCAATGCAGCCCCGACCAGCGCAACGGCGCAGGGCAGACCGCGGCCATGTACGCGGCGCTGTTCAAGCGCGAGGAGCTGCTCCAGGCGCTGTCGGCGCGCGGTGCCGACCTTGGCGCCCGCGATGCGCTGGGCAACAGCGTGGAAAGCCTGCGACGCGGCGAACTGAACGGCACTGCGGCGGCGAAGTGATCGGGGGCAATGTTCGGAGGAGGCCTGCTGGGCTAGTCTGGAGGTGTCGTATACAACGTCAGAGGAGGTCCGTCATGCCGCTCGAGCAACATCCGCTTTCCCGGGAGTTTCCGGATTTTCATGCCGAACTGAAGCAACTTCATGGCAACGACGCCCACTTCACTCGCCTGGCGACGGACTATGAGAGCCTCGACAAGCGCATCTACGAGGTCGAGGGCGGTCGCGAACCCCTCGACGACCTGGCGCTGCAGGGGTTGAAGCAGCAACGGGTGCAACTCAAGGACGAAATCGCCGAGAGGCTGAGGAAGGCCAACGGAAAAGGCCATTGATTCATTCACGACAACGGTATGAAAGAGGGCGCCTCCGGCGCCCTCTTTCATGTGGGCATGCTCAGAAGGCGCCGCCGAAACGGAAACTCTGTCCGACCGCGACGAAACACAGGCCCACCAGGGTGATCGCGGCGATGTGCCAGCCCAGCTTCGGCAGGCTCTCGGCGTCCAGGTTCGGGATCAGGCGCAGGCGCGCATGCACGCCCAGGGCGGCGGTCGCCGCCAGGAGCAGCAGCTTGAGCTGCAGGGCACGGGCCACCGGCGTGGCGCCGAACCAGTGGTCGAACGGCAGCCACAGGCTGGCCAGCCACAGGCCGCTGACCACCTGCAGCAGCAGGGCGGGGATGCCGATCCGCTCGTAGACCTGCTCGAAGGCGCGGATCGCCTGGGGATCGCGGCGGCGCAGGGCGCGGGGGAGGATGCCGAGGGCCAGGACCAGGTGGCCGCCGACCCAGATCGCGGCACCCAGCAGGTGCAGGAACAGCAGTGTGCGCATGGAAGTCTCCTTGTCCGGCCATCAGTGTCGCGCGAAGCGCGGTCGATCGAGGCTGATCGGAATCAAGCCAGCGGCTATCATCTGCGCTTTGCCCGCGAGAGGAGTTCCCATGGCCAAGGCCAAGCGCATGTACGGCTGCACCGAGTGTGGCGCGACCTTCCCGAAATGGGCCGGCCAGTGTGCGGATTGCGGGGCCTGGAACACCCTGGTGGAGACCGTCGTCGAGGCCGCGCCGAGCGGCTCCGGGCGCGGCGGCTGGGCCGGCCAGCAGGCCAACCTGAAGACCCTGGCGGAGGTCAGCGTCGAGGAGATGCCGCGCTTCACGACCGGTTCCACCGAACTGGACCGGGTTCTCGGCGGCGGCCTGGTGGACGGTTCGGTGGTGCTGATCGGCGGCGATCCCGGCATCGGCAAGTCGACCATTCTCCTGCAGACCCTTTGCAACCTGGCCAGCCGCGTCCCGGCGCTGTACGTCACCGGCGAGGAATCCCAGCAGCAGGTGGCGATGCGCGCGCGGCGCCTGTCGTTGCCGGAAGACAAGCTCAAGGTGATGACCGAGACCAGCATCGAGACCATCATCGCCACCGCGCGCCAGGAGCAGCCGCGGGTGATGGTGATCGACTCGATCCAGACCATCTTCACCGAGCAGTTGCAATCGGCGCCGGGCGGCGTCGCCCAGGTCCGCGAGAGCGCCGCGATGCTGGTGCGCTATGCCAAGCAGAGCGGCACGGCGATCTTCCTGGTCGGCCACGTGACCAAGGAAGGCGCCCTGGCCGGCCCGCGGGTGCTCGAACACATGGTCGACACCGTACTGTATTTCGAAGGCGAGTCAGACGGCCGCCTGCGCCTGCTGCGGGCAGTGAAGAACCGCTTCGGCGCGGTCAACGAACTGGGAGTGTTCGGCATGACCGACAAAGGCCTGAAGGAAGTGAGCAACCCTTCGGCGATCTTCCTCACGCGGGCCCAGGAAGCGGTGCCCGGCAGCGTGGTGATGGCCACCTGGGAAGGCTCGCGGCCGATGCTGGTGGAGGTCCAGGCGCTGGTCGACACCAGTCACCTGGCGAATCCGCGGCGGGTGACCCTGGGCCTCGACCAGAACCGCCTGGCGATGCTGCTGGCGGTGCTGCACCGGCACGGCGGGATCCCGACCTACGACCAGGACGTGTTCCTCAACGTGGTGGGTGGGGTCAAGGTGCTGGAAACCGCCTCCGACCTGGCGTTGATGGCGGCGGTGATGTCCAGCCTGCGCAACCGCCCGCTGCCGCACGACCTGCTGGTGTTCGGCGAGGTCGGGCTGTCCGGCGAGGTGCGTCCGGTGCCGAGCGGCCAGGAGCGCCTGAAGGAAGCCGGCAAGCATGGTTTCAAGCGTGCCATCGTACCCCTCGGCAACGCGCCGAAGGAGGCGCCGGCGGGATTGCAGGTGATCGCCGTGACGCGCCTCGAGCAGGCCCTGGACGCCCTCTTCGAGTGACCCGCCTCAGTCGTCGTGGGCGCTGACCAGCAGGGCCAGCTCGCGCTCGAGGAGTTCCTCGTCGCCCAGGTTCAGTTCCACCAGGCGGCGCAGGTGGCTGATGGAGTCGAGGTCGATGTGCTGGCATTCGAAGCCGAGCAGGCCGTCGCGAGCCCAGGCCAGGCTGATCTCCATGCGGATCAGTACATCCAGGCCCAGGTACAGGCGGGCCTCGAAGGGCCGTTGCGGGTCGCCGTTCCAGTCCTGCGGCTGGCCGACCAGGATGCCGTGCAGGGAGACGTCGTGGAGCAAGACCTCCCAGCGCCGTTCGCCCTGGAGGATCTCGCTGTCGGCGTCGAAGGCGATCCGGTGGAAACGTCGACGTTCGTCGTGCTGGTCACTCATGTCGCGATCCCTCGGTGCGCGCTGCTGGATACCACTATAGCCAAGCCATGCCGGCGGGGAAGTGGCGGAATTCGATCGGCGGTGCCGTCCGTCCTCGCCTGTGCGGCTGGATCGGCGGCATGTGTCCGAGTTTGACAGTTCGTCAAGTCTCGCCAAAGCTGCTAAAGCGTTTTTCTCCAAAATACAACTGCGGAGCGCAGACATGGACAAGCGACTTTTGAGCAAGGGGTTGGTTCTGGGGCTGCTGAGCCTGGGCAGCATGACGGCACACGCCGACGCGGCAGGCGGTAATGGCTGTGGTTGGGGCAACATGGTGTTCGAGGGCCAGCGCGGCCTGTTCCCGCACCTGCTGGCCACCACCACCAACGGTACCTCGGGCAACGCCACCTTCGGCATGACCTCCGGGACCAACGGTTGCAACACCAATGCTCGCCTGGGCTACGGCGGCCGCTCGATCTTCGCCATGAACGGGATGCTCGACAACATCGCCGAGGACATGGCCAAGGGCCAGGGCGAAGCGCTCGACGCCTATGCCGTGCTGCTCGGCGTGGAAGCCAAGGACCGGGCGCACTTCGCCCAGGTCACCCAGCAGCATTTCGGCGAGATATTCGCGAGCAAGGATGCGACGGGCGAGCAGGTCCTGAGCAACACCCTGGCGGTGATGAGTCGCGACGGCACCCTGGCGCGCTACGCCAAGCAACCGGCCTGAGATTTCAGGCCCAGGAAAGAGCCCGCTACGGCGGGCTTTTTCGTGTGCGCGGCCTGCCCGCCGGAGGTTGCCGCCTCCGTTGCCACGGCAGACGAGCGGCTTGGGCATACGGCGTTTTCCCAGGGCGCTTCCTACGGAGAGGGCAAGGCCGCGCCGAAGTGTTTTCGCCTGGCCGGCCGTTGTCGGCCATGGACTTTTCCGGCGGATTCCTGCGACATTGCGCCTACCGCCATCGTGCGGTAACCGCTCTAGACTAAGGTCGTATGACCCCTGGTCGGTTCGCGGCTAGAATTTTCGCTGCAGAACTGCGCCCTCCATCTGTCGGAAGCCAAACACTATGAACAATAACAATAGCCTGCTACGTCACCTCGCCTGGCTGGTGGTGGCGATCGTGGGCGCCGCGGCCCTGGGCGTCGTCGCCCTGCGTCGTGGCGAAGCGATCAACGCCTTGTGGATCGTGGTGGCGGCGGTGGCCATCTACCTGGTTGCCTACCGTTACTACAGCCTGTTCATCGCCAGCAAGGTGATGCAACTGGACCCCAACCGCGCCACTCCCGCGGTACTCAACAACGATGGCCTGGACTACGTCCCGACCAACAAGCACATCCTCTTCGGCCACCACTTCGCCGCCATCGCCGGCGCCGGTCCGCTGGTCGGTCCGGTCCTTGCCGCGCAGATGGGCTACCTGCCCGGCACCCTCTGGCTGATCGCCGGCGTAGTCCTCGCCGGCGCGGTGCAGGACTTCATGGTTCTGTTCATCTCCAGCCGCCGCAACGGCCGCTCGCTGGGCGAGCTGGTGCGGGAGGAAATGGGCCAGGTGGCCGGGACCATCGCGCTGTTCGGCGCCTTCCTGATCATGATCATCATCCTCGCGGTGCTCGCGCTGATCGTGGTGAAGGCTCTGGCCGACAGCCCCTGGGGCATGTTCACCGTCCTCGCGACCATTCCCATCGCGCTGTTCATGGGCGTCTACATGCGCTTCATCCGCCCCGGCCGGATCGGCGAGATCTCGATCATCGGGGTGTTCCTCCTGCTCGGTTCGATCTGGCTCGGCGGGCAGGTCGCGGCCAGTCCGGAATGGGCGCCGCATTTCACCTTCAGTGGAATCCAGATCACCTGGATGCTGATCGGCTACGGCGCCGTCGCCTCGGTACTGCCGGTGTGGCTGCTGCTGGCGCCGCGCGACTACCTGTCGACCTTCCTCAAGATCGGCACCATCATCGGCCTGGCGATCGGCATCCTGATCGTCATGCCGGAACTGAAGATGCCGGCCCTGACCCAGTTCACCGACGGCACCGGCCCGGTCTGGAAAGGCAGCCTGTTCCCGTTCCTGTTCATCACCATCGCCTGCGGCGCGGTGTCCGGCTTCCACGCGCTGATCTCCTCGGGGACCACGCCGAAGCTGCTCAACCGCGAGCCCGACGCCCGCTACATCGGCTACGGCGGCATGCTGATGGAGTCCTTCGTGGCGATCATGGCGATGGTCGCCGCCTCGGTGATCGAGCCGGGCATCTACTTCGCCATGAACAGCCCGCCGGCGGTGGTCGGCGCCGACGTCAACGCGGTGGCCGCGACCGTCAGCAGCTGGGGCTTCGCCATCACGCCGGAGCAACTCACCCAGACCGCCCAGGACATCGGCGAGACCACCATCCTGGCCCGTGCCGGCGGCGCGCCGACCCTGGCGGTGGGGATCGCGCACATCCTCCACCAGGTGCTGCCGGGCGAGAACACCATGGCCTTCTGGTACCACTTCGCGATCCTCTTCGAGGCCTTGTTCATCCTCACCGCGGTGGACGCCGGCACCCGTGCCGGGCGCTTCATGCTGCAGGACCTGTTGGGCAACTTCGTGCCGGCGCTGAAGAAGACCGAGTCGTGGACCGCCAACATCATCGGCACCGGCGGCTGCGTGGCGCTGTGGGGCTGGTTGCTGTACCAGGGCGTGGTCGACCCGCTCGGCGGGATCAATACCCTGTGGCCGCTGTTCGGCATTTCCAACCAGATGCTCGCCGGCATCGCGCTGATGCTCGCCACCGTGGTCCTGATCAAGATGAAGCGCCAGCAGTATGTCTGGGTCACCATCCTGCCGGCGGCCTGGCTGCTGATCTGCACCACCACCGCGGGCCTGATCAAGATCTTCGACAGCAACCCGGCGGTCGGCTTCGTCGCCCTTGGCGAGAAGTACGCCACCGCGCTGGATGCTGGCCAGGTGCTGGCGCCGGCCAAGGATATCGGCCAGATGCAGCACGTGGTGCTGAACGCCTACATCAACGCCGGTCTGACCGTGCTGTTCCTGCTGGTGGTGTTCAGCGTACTGTTCTACGCCATCAAGGTCGGCATCGCGGCCTGGGGCAAGAGCGAGCGGACCGACAAGGAAACCCCGTTCGAGCCCATTCCCGACGCCTGACCGGCCGCGCTCCCCGGTTCGCCGGGGAGCCTTAACGAGGAACTCGCCATGTTCAACGACCTCAGCCGCATGGGCAAATACCTGGGCCAGGCCGCCCGGATGCTGGTCGGCATGCCCGACTACGACACTTACGTCGAGCACATGCGCAACAAGCACCCGGACAAGCCGGTGATGACCTACGAGGAGTTCTTCCGCGAGCGCCAGGAGGCGCGCTACGGTGGCGGCAAGGGTCGGCCGATCCGCTGCTGCTGAATCCCCATCCTTCCGCGGGCCACGTCTGACGT
Organism: Pseudomonas sp. FDAARGOS_761; assembly: GCF_013343155.1. Lineage (NCBI taxonomy): Bacteria > Pseudomonadati > Pseudomonadota > Gammaproteobacteria > Pseudomonadales > Pseudomonadaceae > Pseudomonas > Pseudomonas sp. FDAARGOS_761. Next base: position 302,422 of record NZ_CP054572.1, read on the forward strand.
GGCCCGCGTCTTTTCTGGAAGTTGCGCATGTCCGACGTAGCCAACGACAACCACGCCCCGATCCCCGTCACCGTGCTCACCGGCTTCCTCGGCGCCGGCAAGACCACCCTGCTCAAGTACCTGCTGCAGGCCGAGCACGGCATGAAGATCGCGGTGATCGAGAACGAGTACAGCGAGACGCCGATCGACGGCCAGTTGCTCGGCGTCGAGCCGGTACAGGTGATGACGCTGTCCAACGGCTGCGTCTGCTGCTCGATCAACACCGACCTGGAAAAGGCCCTGTTCCTCCTGCTGGAGCGCCGCGACAACGGCGAGATCGACTTCGACCGCCTGGTGATCGAGTGCACCGGCCTGGCCGATCCGGCGCCGGTGGCGCAGACCTTCTTCGCCGACGAGGAACTCTGCCAGCGCTACGTGCTGGACGGCATCATCACCCTGGTGGACGCCGCCAACGCCGAGCGTCACCTGCAGGAAACCATCGCCCAGGCCCAGGTCGGCTTCGCCGACCGCATCCTGGTGAGCAAGACCGACCTGGTCGACGCCGCCACCTTCGAGGCCCTGGGCCAGCGCCTGCAACGGATCAACCGGAGGGCGCTGGTGCATGTGGTCGAGCACGGTCGCATCGACCTGGCGCACCTGCTCGACGTACGTGGCTTCAACCTCAACGCCGACCTCGGTCCGGGCATCGGCCTGCGCCCGCTGCGAGCGGTGGCAGCCAAGGACAGCCGTGATCGCATCGGCACCCTGGTACTGCGCAGCGACACGCCGCTCGATCTCGAAAGACTGAGCGAGTTCATGGACGACCTGTTGCAGTGGCATGGCAATTCCCTGCTGCGCTACAAGGGCGTGCTGAACATCGCCGACGAGCCGCGTCGCCTGGTGTTCCAGGGCGTGCTGCGACTCTACGGCTTCGACTGGGATAGCGAGTGGCGGGACGACGAGGCGCGCGAGAGCGTGATCGTGTTCATCGGCGACAACCTGCCGGAGGACAGTATCCGCGAGGGCTTCGAACGCATCGTCGAAGGCCGCTGAGGCGCATCGACGCCAAAGGAGCGTGGAAATGGACAGGAACGCATTGATCGGCGCCTGGCGGGAGTGCATCCGTGGCGCGGACAAATCCTGGGTGCTGTTCGCCCAGGGCACTTGCGTGATCCTCACGCAGCCGGAGCCGGACCTCACGGCCCAGGCGCGGGCATTGCTGGCCGAGTGGGGAGCGGTACGGGGCAGCACGCCGGCGAACTGCTCGTCGGCATGCTCGGCCGCTCCCGGCGGGGCGAGGATGCCGAGGCCTTGGCGGTGATCCATGTCGAGGACCGGCGATAACGCTACCCGGCGCCTCCTCTCTCGGAGGAAATGAAAAAGCCCGGCATTTGCCGGGCTCTTTCGTCTTGCCTTGTCGCTTAGTTGCCGTAGACCGGGAACTTGGCGCAGATCGCCTTGACCTTCTCGCGTACGCCGTCGACCACGGACTCGTCGCCCATGTTCTCGAGGATGTCGCAGATCCAGCCGGCCAGCTCGCGGCACTCGGCTTCCTTGAAGCCGCGGGTGGTCACGGCCGGGGTACCGATGCGCAGGCCGGAGGTGACGAACGGCGAGCGCGGGTCGTTCGGGACCGAGTTCTTGTTCACGGTGATGAACGCGCGGCCGAGGGCGGCGTCGGCGTCTTTGCCGGTGATGTCCTGCTTGATCAGGGAGAGCAGGAACAGGTGGTTCTGGGTGCCGCCGGAAACCACGTCGAAACCGCGGTCGAGGAAGACCTGGGCCATGCTCTGGGCGTTCTTCAGGACCTGCTGCTGGTAGGTCTTGAACTCCGGCTGCAGGGCTTCCTTGAAGCACACCGCCTTGGCCGCGATCACGTGCTCCAGCGGACCGCCCTGGGCGCCGGGGAATACCGCGGAGTTGAGCTTCTTCTCGATCTCCTCGTTGGCGCGCGCCAGGATCAGGCCACCGCGCGGACCGCGCAGGGTCTTGTGGGTGGTGGTGGTGACCACGTCGGCGAACGGCACCGGGTTCGGGTAGACGCCAGCGGCGACCAGGCCGGCGACGTGGGCCATGTCGACGAACAGGTAGGCGCCGACCTTGTCGGCGATGGCGCGGAAGCGGGCGAAATCGAGGACCTGGGAATAGGCGGAGAAGCCGGCGACGATCATCTTCGGCTTGTGCTCCACGGCCAGGCGCTCGACTTCGTCGTAGTCGATCAGGCCATTGGCGTCGATGCCGTACTGCACGGCGTTGTACAGCTTGCCGGAGGAGGAGACGCTGGCGCCGTGGGTCAGGTGGCCGCCATGGGCCAGGCTCATGCCGAGGATGGTGTCGCCGGCCGACAGCAGGGCCAGGTAGACCGCGGCGTTGGCCTGGGAGCCGGCGTGCGGCTGGACGTTGGCGTAATCGGCGCCGAACAGTTGCTTGGCGCGGTCGATGGCCAGTTGCTCGACGATGTCGACGTACTCGCAGCCGCCGTAGTAGCGCTTGTGCGGATAACCTTCGGCGTACTTGTTGGTCAGCACCGAACCCTGGGCTTCCATCACCGCCGGGCTGGTGTAGTTCTCGGAGGCGATCAGCTCGATGTGCTCTTCCTGGCGCTGGGCTTCCTGCTCCATCGCGGCAAAGAGTTCGGCATCGTAGCGGGCGAGGGTCAAATCACGGCTGAACATGGCGGTCCTCATAAGGATCGGTGCTGGGAAAAGGCGCGCATTCTAACCCATGCGGCGGGTGCTGGCACATGAAAGGCCATCATGTCGCGGACAAGCGGCGCTCAAGCGCGCCGCACGGCGACTCAGCCCTCGTTGAACATGAACAGCACGTCGCTGGCGTAGAGCATGCCGAACTGCTCGGCGGGCATCGGCCGGCCAAACAGGTAGCCTTGCACCTCGTCGCAGCCGTGCTCGCGGAGGAAATCCAGCTGGGCCTGGCTCTCCACGCCCTCGGCGATCACCATCAGGTTCAGGCTGTGGGCCATGGCAATGATCGCCCGGGCGATCTGCGCGTCCTGTTCGCCGTGGGGCAGGCCGTCGACGAAGCTGCGGTCGATCTTCAGCACGTCGATGGGGAACTGCTTGAGGTAGTTCAGCGACGAGTAGCCGGTGCCGAAGTCGTCCACCGCGATGGCCAGGCCGAGGCGCTTGAGCCCGGAGAGGATCTGCATGGCCTCGGCGACGTCGCTCATCAGGATGCTTTCGGTCAGTTCCAGCTCCAGGCAGGCCGGCGGGATGCCTGTCTCGTAGAGGATCGCGGCGATCCGCTCGCCCAACTGGCCATCGGCGAATTGCCGCGCCGAGAGGTTCACCGAGACCTTCGGCACCCGCACCTTGGCCTTGTGCCAGGTGCGCAGTTGCTTGCAGGCTTCGGCCAGCAGCCAGTCGCCGACCTGGGCGACCAGGCCGATCTCTTCGAGCACCGGAATGAATTCGCTCGGCGGGACCAGTCCGCGACGGGGATGCAGCCAGCGCAACAAGGCCTCGGCCCCGGTCAGGCGGCGGCCGTCGCCGGTGAACTGCGGCTGGTAGTGGAGGACGAACTCGCCCAGTTCCAGGGCGCGGCGCAGGTCGCTTTCCAGTTCCAGGCGCTCCAGGGCGCGGGCGTTCATCTCGGCCTGGTAGAACTGGAAGTTGTTCTTGCCCATCTCCTTGGCGTGGTACATCGCCGTGTCGGCGTTCTTCATCAGCAGGCTCAGTTCGGCGCCGTCCTGGGGCGACAAGGCCACGCCGATGCTGGCGGTGACGAAGAATTCACGGCCTTCCAGGGTGAACGGCCGGGCCAGACGGCCGAGGATCAGCTCGGCGACCTGGATCGCCCGCTTCAGGGCGATCTCGCGGTCGCCCTGGGAAGGCAGCAGCAGGGTGAATTCGTCGCCACCCATGCGCGCCACGGTATCGTCCTGGCTGACGCAGGCGCTCAGGCGGGTCGCCACTTCCTGCAGCATGCGGTCGCCGGCGGCGTGGCCGAGGGAGTCGTTGATCGGCTTGAAGCGGTCGAGGTCGAGGAACATCAGCACCACCCACTGGCCGTTGCGTTCGGCCTGCTGCAGGGCGGTATGCAGACGGTCCTGGAACAGCGTGCGGTTGGGCAGGTGGGTGAGGGCGTCGTAGTAGGCCAGGCGGTGGATGCGCCGCTCGCTGGCCTTGCGCTCGCTGATGTCGCTGAAGAAGCAGACGAAGCTGACCAGGTCGCCTTCCTCGTCGCGCACCGCGGTGATGCCGACCCAGGACGGATAGAGTTCGCCGGTCTTGCGCTTCTGCAGGATCTCGCCTTCCCAGCTGCCGCTGTGCTGCAGGCTGGCGAGCACGTGCTTGAGCTGGTTGGCTTCCTGGCGGTCGGCGGTGAGCAGGCGCGGCTGCTGGTCGAGCACGTCGGCCGGGCTGTAGCCGGTCAGGCGCGAGAAGGAATCGTTGACCTGGACGATGTAGCCGGCCGGGTCGGTGACCATGATCGCCGCCGTGGAGTGTTCGAATACCGTCGCCGCCATCCGCAGCTCGCGTTCGGCGCGGCGCTGCTGGCTGATGTCGCGGGCGATGCCGAGCAGGCCTTCGAAGCGGTCGTGCTCGTCCCACATCAGGACGATCCGCAGTTCGATGGGAATCTTGCGTCCGTCGGCGCGCAGGCAGTCGAGGGCGAACAGATGCTGGCCAGGGTTTTCCCGCAGTTCGGCGAGCTTCTGGCGGTCGCCGATGGCGTGCCGCACGCGGCGCAGCAGGCCGTTCAGGCGGCCGAGCTGGCGCGGGTTGGTGGCGGTCTGGTGGAGGCCATTGAGCAGCGCCCATTCCGGGCTGTAGCCGAACACGTGCTGTACCGAGGGGCTGACGTAGCTGGCGTTGAGTTCGGCGTCGGTGGAGAAGATCACGTCGCTGATGTTTTCCGCCAGCATGCGGTAGCGTCGGCCGTTCTCGCGCAGCGCGTTGTTCGCCTCGACGGTGAAGGTGATGTCCTTGGCCACGCCGATCAGGCGCGCCACGCGACCGCTGCGGTCGCGGCTGAAGGCCTGCTCGCGGATGTCGAACCAGTGCCAGCGGCCGTCGCGGTGGCGCCAGCGCAGCTGGCTGTCGAGCAGCAGGCCGTCGCCGACCACGTGCTGCAAGTTGCGGATGCGCCAGTAGTATTCCTGGTCGTCGGGGTGCAGCAGGGTTTCCCAGAAGTTCTCGCCCATCCGCGCCAGTTCTTCCTGGTTGTAGCCCAGTTGCTGGCCCAGGTGATGGTTGCTGAAGATCACCCGGCGCGCGTGCAGGTCGTGGATGTAGAGGGTATCGGGCACCGCCTGGACCGCGTCCGACCAGAACTTCTCGCGCTCGATCAGCGACAGTTCGACTTCCTTGCGACTGGTGACGTCGGACAGGCTGAGGGTCACCGCATGCCATTCGCCGGGGTTTTCCGGCAGACGCAGTTGCAACCACAGGTGCCGCGGCGTGCTCTTGCCGCAGCGCAGCGTGGCTTCCAGTTCGAGTACCGGCCGGCGTTCGATGAGCGCCTCGATCACCTGCAGGCGCAGGCTGTCCGGTTGTAGCGGGCCGTGGTCGAGCAAGCGCTGCCAGGCCTGTTCGGTGGACTCGATCTGCAGCAGGCGGCGACTGACATCGTTGATCTCGGTGATGCGGATCCGCTCCAGCAGCGCCTGCTGCCGCCCGGGTTCGCCGGCGAGCCAGGCGCGCAGTGCGGCGCAGCTGTCCAGGCCTTGTTCCACCAGAGCCTGGCGCAGGGCGGAGAGGTCGAGCACGCAGAGGGCCACGCCGACCCCTTCGAAGATGTCCTGGTAGCGCCGCCGGGTTTCCTCCAGGACGCCGAGGGCGTGCTGTTCCTCGGTGACGTCGCGCAACACCCAGACCTGCCCGCCCTGGAGGATCTGCTCGCGGAGGGTCCAGGCCTGGTCGGCGAGCGCCGGATAGCTGGCCAGCGGATGGCGGCTGAGGGTGAACGTCCGCGGCTCGCCGCGCACCCGCAGCGGCAGCAGCTCGCTACGGGTCTCGCCGTCGCCACCGGCGTCCGTCAGCCAGCCTGGCTCGAGGTCCGGCAGCAGGCCCAGCAGGTGATGCTGGCGGGCCTGGGCCGAACTGATGCCGAAGAGGCGTTCGGCCTGGGGATTGAGGTAGCTGAGGCGGCCGTCGGCGCGGGTCACCAGCACCCGCTCGTCGATCGCCGCCAGTGCCGTGGCCGCCTGGCGCAGGCTGCGCTGCGAGGCCAGGGTCATGGCGCGCAGGCCTTGCTGCTCGCGGTGCAGGCGCAGCAGCATGTACACGGTGACGCCGACCAGCAGGAGGAAGATCGCCAGCTCGCCGCCGATTCCCGGCAGCAGGCCGAGCCGCACTCGCGTGCTGTCGTAGAGCCCGCGAAGCTGCCAGTCGCTGTTGCGCAGCGGCTCCACGCCGAGGGTCTGCATGTCGTCGAGCAGCGCCGTGCTCCCTGGGGTATGCCAGAGCACCCGTCCGGCGTATTGGTCTTCCAGGCGCCAGAGCAGGTTGCCGGTGGGCAGGTCGGGACTCCACTGGGCGAGGCTGTCGCTGGCCAGGTGCAACAGCCAGAAGCCGCTGTCGCGGCGGCTGCCGGGTTCGCGCAGGGTCAGGTAGAGGGATTCGCCGTCGCGCGGGTCGAGGCAATAGTGGTAGAGGCCGGAGCCGGCGTGCTGGCGCAACTGCTCGGGCAGCGTCGTTTCCGGCGACGGGCTGCCCGTCTGCGGGGCGCTGTCCACCCATTGCAACTGGCGGACCTGCGGCAGCGCATCGCTGATGCGCGGCAACAGCCTGCCCTGGATCTCGCCACGCTCGCTGGGGGGCATGCCCGGGAGCAGGGCGAGGGCGGTGCGCGCCTTGAGTTCGAGGGTCAGGGACAGGCGGTCGTTGAGACGATCGAGCTGGGCCGCGGCCCGCTCGTGTTCGAAGCGTTCCTGCTGGCGCAGCTCCTGGCTCATCTGCCAGAGCAGCAGGCCGAGCATCAACAGGACCAGCAACAGCAGGCCAGCCTTGGCTGCCGGTCGGTCGGGTACGGTCAGTGGGTCGCCGGCGGGAGGCGGCGACGGGGTTAGCGAGGGGGTCGACACTGACCGGAATTCCTGGGGGAGGTGTGATTCGGTAGACAGTTAGGATGCCCGGAAGCAAGGCCAAGTGCCAGTATCGCCGACGAGCGTCACGGTCCTTTCCGGCTGTCGAGGCACTTTGTCGCAGGGCCCGTGACGACTGATCTTCCCGTGTGTCGAGCAGGCCTCCGGGCGGCCGAAGTCGACGGCATGCGGATCGGACCGTGCCATGCGGCGACGAGAGGGGCGCCGCCGCGGGCGTGAGGGTCAGGAGCGCGCCGGATTGGAGGCGCCGTGGAGGAACATCTGCTCCAGGGTATGCGCGGAATTGGAGCTGGCCGCCCGTCCGCGACGTTCCGCATCGACCATGCCGTAGACCAGGGTGATGAACAGTTCGGTGAACACGGCTGCCGTGATGTCGATGCGAAACACGCCTTTCTGCTGTCCGCGCAGGAAGAAGGCGTCCAGCGCTTCCAGGTAGGACTGCCAGCGTGCGCCTTCGCCGTGCGGGTCGAGGAAGTCCGGGCGGTACTGGAATACCAGGAATACCAGCAGCTCGCGGTGGGTGAGGTGTTCCTTGATCAGGCGCTGCAACGCCTCCAGAGGCTCGGCATGCTCCAGGTCGCAGGCCTGGATGATCTGGTTCAGTACGGTCTCTCCGTGGCCCTCGAGCATCTGCACCAGGTTGTCCCGCGTGCCGCAGAAGCGGTGCAGGGTGGCCTTGCTTACGCCGGCCGCCTCGGCCAGTTCCTTCAGCGTCGCTCGCGGGTGGTCGACGATGGCGACTGCCAGCGCCTTGATGAGTCGCTCGTCATGGGAAATCAGGGTCATCGATGGGTCCCGGTTGGTTTTTCTGATTGTGCGCATTGTGCAGAAAACTGGCCTCGCGTCCAAAGGAATTAGCTGTCAAAAGATCATTTGAGACAATATTGACTCAATTAGCTCTAAAAAGTACCATTCGATCCGTTTTCAATCAACGGTCGGGTGTGTCATGGCTGATTTGCGTGCAATAGGAAGGATCGGGGCGTTGGCTATGGCCATCGCGTTGGCAGGTTGTGGGCCGGCGGAAGAGCGACAGGAGGCCGCCGAAATGGTGTTGCCGGTGGAGGTCCTGACGGTGCAGGCCGAGCCCCTGGTGCTGAGTTCGGAACTGCCTGGGCGGATCGAACCGGTGCGGGTCGCCGAGGTGCGCGCGCGGGTGGCCGGCATCGTCGTGCAGAAGCGCTTCGAGGAGGGCGCCGACGTCAAGGCTGGCGATCTGCTGTTCCAGATCGATCCGGCACCGCTGAAGGCTGCGGTGTCGCGCGCCGAGGGCGAGCTGGCGCGGAACCGCGCGGTGCTGTTCGAGGCGCAGGCGCGGGTGCGTCGCTACGAGCCGCTGGTGAAGATCCAGGCGGTCAGCCAGCAGGACTTCGACACCGCCACCGCCGACCTGCGCAGCGCCGAGGCGGCGACCCGCTCGGCCCAGGCCGACCTGGAGACCGCGCGCCTGAACCTCGGCTACGCCTCGGTCACTGCGCCGATCTCCGGGCGCATCGGCCGCGCGCTGGTGACCGAGGGCGCGCTGGTCGGGCAGGGCGAGGCGACGCTGATGGCGCGCATCCAGCAGCTCGATCCGATCTATGCGGATTTCACCCAGACCGCGGCCGAGGCCCTGCGCCTGCGCGACGCCCTGAAGAAAGGCACCTTGGCCGCCGGCGACAGCCAGGCGCTGACCCTGCGCGTCGAAGGGACGCCCTACGAGCGCCAGGGCGCGTTGCAGTTCGCCGACGTGGCGGTGGATCGCGGCACCGGCCAGATCGCCCTGCGCGGCAAGTTCGCCAACCCCGACGGGGTCCTGCTGCCGGGCATGTACGTGCGCGTACGTACGCCCCAGGGCATCGACAACCAGGCGATCCTGGTGCCGCAACGGGCCGTGCGCCGCTCCAGCGACGGCAGCGCCCAGGTGATGGTGGTGGGCGCCGACGAGCGCGCCGAGGCGCGCAGCGTCGGTACCGGCGTCATGCAGGGGTCGCGCTGGCAGATCACCGAGGGCCTGGAGCCGGGTGACCGGGTCATAGTCGGCGGCCTGGCTGCGGTGCAGCCGGGGGTGAAGATCGTGCCGAAGCCGGATGGTGCCCAGACGCAAGCCCAGTCGTCCGTGCCGCAACAGTAAGGGCGGGTTCGCCCCGAGGATTTTCCGATGTCCGAATTCTTCATCAAGCGGCCGAACTTCGCCTGGGTGGTGGCCCTGTTCATCTCCTTGGCCGGCCTGCTGGTCATTTCCAAATTGCCGGTAGCGCAGTACCCCAATGTCGCGCCGCCACAGATCACCATCACCGCCACCTATCCCGGCGCCTCGGCGAAAGTGCTGGTGGACTCCGTCACCAGCGTGCTCGAGGAGTCGCTGAACGGCGCCAAGGGCCTGCTCTACTTCGAGTCGACCAACAACTCCAACGGCAGCGCCGAGATCGTCGTCACCTTCGAGCCGGGCACCGATCCGGACCTGGCCCAGGTGGACGTGCAGAACCGCCTGAAGAAAGCCGAGGCGCGCATGCCGCAGGCGGTGCTGACCCAGGGCCTGCAGGTCGAGCAGACCAGCGCCGGTTTCCTGCTGATCTATGCGCTCAGCTACAAGGAAGGCGCTCAGCGCAGCGACACCACCACCCTCGGCGACTATGCCGCGCGCAATATCAACAACGAGTTGCGGCGCCTGCCGGGCGTCGGCAAGCTGCAATTCTTCTCTTCCGAGGCGGCCATGCGGGTCTGGATCGATCCGCAGAAGCTGGTGGGCTTCGGCCTCTCCATCGACGACGTGAGCAATGCCATCCGCGGGCAGAACGTGCAGGTGCCGGCCGGCGCCTTCGGCAGCGCACCAGGCAGTTCCGCGCAGGAGCTGACGGCGACCCTGGCGGTGAAGGGCACCCTGGACGATCCGCAGGAGTTCGGCCAGGTAGTGCTGCGCGCCAACGAGGACGGCTCGCTGGTCCGGCTCGCCGATGTCGCGCGCCTGGAACTCGGCAAGGAGAGCTACAACATTTCCTCGCGACTGAATGGCACGCCCACCGTGGGCGGGGCTATCCAGCTGTCGCCCGGGGCCAACGCGATCCAGACCGCTACCTTGGTGAAACAGCGTCTCGCCGAACTGTCGGCGTTCTTCCCCGAGGACATGCAGTACAGCGTGCCCTACGACACCTCGCGCTTCGTCGACGTGGCCATCGAGAAGGTGATCCACACCCTGATCGAAGCGATGGTCCTGGTGTTCCTGGTGATGTTCCTGTTCCTGCAGAACGTCCGCTACACCCTGATCCCGTCCATCGTGGTGCCGGTGTGCCTGCTGGGTACGCTGATGGTGATGTACCTGCTGGGATTCTCGGTGAACATGATGACCATGTTCGGCATGGTCCTGGCGATCGGCATCCTGGTGGACGACGCCATCGTGGTGGTGGAGAACGTCGAGCGGATCATGGCGGAGGAGGGGATTTCCCCGGCCGAGGCCACGGCCAAGGCGATGAAGCAGGTGTCCGGCGCCATCGTCGGCATCACCCTGGTGCTCTCGGCGGTGTTCCTGCCGCTGGCTTTCATGGCCGGTTCGGTGGGGGTGATCTACCAGCAGTTCTCGGTGTCGCTGGCGGTCTCGATCCTGTTCTCCGGCTTCCTCGCCCTGACCTTCACCCCGGCGCTGTGCGCCACGCTGCTCAAGCCCATTCCCGAAGGGCACCACGAGAAGCGCGGCTTCTTCGGCGCCTTCAACCGTGGCTTCGCCCGCGTCACCGAGCGCTATTCGCTGCTCAACTCGAAGCTGGTGGCGCGCGCCGGACGCTTCATGCTGGTGTACGCCGGCCTGGTGGCCATGCTTGGCTACTTCTACCTGCGCCTGCCGGAAGCCTTCGTGCCGGCGGAAGACCTCGGCTACATGGTGGTCGACGTGCAACTGCCGCCTGGCGCTTCGCGCGTGCGCACCGATGCCACCGGCGAGGAACTCGAGCGCTTCCTCAAGTCCCGCGAGGCGGTGGCTTCGGTGTTCCTGATCTCGGGCTTCAGCTTCTCCGGCCAGGGCGACAATGCCGCGCTGGCCTTCCCGACCTTCAAGGACTGGTCCGAGCGAGGCGCCGAGCAGTCGGCCGCCGCCGAGATCGCCGCGCTGAACGAGCATTTCGCGCTGCCCGACGACGGCACCATCATGGCCGTGTCGCCGCCACCGATCGACGGCCTGGGCAACTCCGGCGGTTTCGCCCTACGCCTGATGGACCGCGGTGGCGTCGGCCGCGAGGCCTTGTTGCAGGCCCGCGATACCTTGCTCGGCGAGGTCCAGACCAACCCGAAATTCCTCTACGCGATGATGGAAGGCCTGGCCGAAGCGCCGCAACTGCGCCTGTTGATCGACCGGGAGAAGGCCCGCGCCCTGGGGGTGAGCTTCGAGACCATCAGCGGCACGCTGTCCGCCGCCTTCGGCTCGGAGGTGATCAACGACTTCACCAATGCGGGGCGCCAACAGCGGGTGGTGATCCAGGCCGAACAGGGCAACCGGATGACCCCGGAAAGCGTGCTCGAGCTATACGTGCCTAACGCTGCTGGCAACCTGGTACCGCTCAGCGCCTTCGTCAGCGTGAAATGGGAAGAGGGGCCGGTGCAATTGGTGCGCTATAACGGCTACCCGTCGATCCGCATCGTCGGTGACGCCGCGCCCGGCTTCAGCACCGGCGAAGCCATGGCGGAAATGGAGCGCCTGGCCGCGCAGCTGCCGGCCGGCATCGGCTACGAGTGGACCGGCCTGTCCTATCAGGAGAAGGTCTCCGCCGGGCAGGCCACCAGCCTGTTCGCCCTCGCCATCCTGGTGGTGTTCCTGTTGCTGGTGGCGCTCTACGAGAGCTGGTCGATCCCGCTGTCGGTGATGCTGATCGTGCCGATCGGCGCCATCGGCGCGGTGCTCGCGGTGATGGTCAGCGGTATGTCCAACGACGTGTATTTCAAGGTCGGCCTGATCACCATCATCGGTCTTTCGGCGAAGAACGCGATCCTCATCGTCGAGTTCGCCAAGGAACTCTGGGAGCAGGGGCATAGCCTGCGCGACGCCGCCATCGAGGCCGCGCGCCTGCGCTTCCGGCCGATCATCATGACTTCCATGGCGTTCATCCTCGGCGTGATACCCCTGGCCCTGGCCAGCGGTGCCGGCGCGGCGAGCCAGCGTGCCATCGGCACCGGAGTGATCGGCGGGATGCTCAGCGCCACCTTCCTCGGCGTGCTGTTCGTACCTATCTGTTTCGTCTGGCTGCTGTCGCTGCTGCGCAGCAAGCCGGCACCCATCGAACAGGCCGCTTCGGCCGGGGAGTGAACGAGATGCGCAAACCTGCATTCGGCGTATCGGCGCTGCTGATCGCCCTGACCCTCGGCGCCTGCTCCATGGCGCCGACCTACGAACGTCCCGCCGCGCCGGTGGCCGACAGCTGGAGCGGCGCCGCCGCCCAGCGCCAGGGCGCGGCGATCGACACGCTGGATTGGAAGAGTTTCATCGTCGATGCCGAACTACGCCGCCTGGTGGACGTGGCCCTGGATAACAACCGCTCGTTGCGCCAGACCCTCCTGGATATCGAGGCGGCCCGCGCGCAGTATCGAATCCAGCGCGCCGACCGGGTTCCGGGCCTGAACGCCGCTGCCACCGGCAACCGCCAGCGGCAGCCGGCCGACCTGTCCGCCGGCAATCGCTCGGAAGTGGCCAGCAGCTACCAGGTCGGGCTGGCCCTGCCGGAGTACGAACTGGACCTCTTCGGTCGGGTCAAGAGCCTGACCGACGCAGCCCTGCAACAGTACCTGGCCAGCGAGGAGGCAGCGCGCGCGGCACGGATCGCCCTGGTCGCCGAGGTCAGCCAGGCCTACCTGAGCTACGACGGCGCCCTGCGGCGCCTGGCGCTGACCCGTCAGACCCTGGTCAGCCGCGAGTATTCCTTCGCCCTGATCGACCAGCGCCGCGCGGCCGGCGCCGCCACCGCGCTGGACTACCAGGAAGCCCTTGGCCTGGTGGAGCAGGCGCGCGCCGAGCAGGAGCGCAACCTGCGGCAGAAACAGCAGGCATTCAACGCGCTGGTGTTGCTGCTGGGTAGCGACGATGCCGCGCAGGCGATTCCGCGGAGTCCGGGGCGGCGGCCGAAGCTGCTGCAGGACATCGCACCCGGCACGCCGTCCGAGCTGATCGAGCGACGCCCGGACATCCTTGCCGCCGAACATCGTTTGCGGGCGCGCAACGCGGATATCGGCGCGGCGCGCGCGGCGTTCTTCCCGCGCATCAGCCTGACCGGCAGCTTCGGCACCTCCAGCGCGGAAATGTCCGGCCTGTTCGATGGCGGCTCGCGCTCCTGGAGCTTCCTGCCGACGCTGACGCTGCCGATCTTCGATGGCGGGCGCAACCGTGCCAACCTGAGCCTGGCCGAGGCGCGCAAGGATTCGGCGGTGGCCGCCTACGAGGGGACCATCCAGACCGCTTTCCGCGAGGTCGCCGACGCCCTGGCGGCCAGCGATACCCTGCGTCGCGAAGAGAAGGCCCTGCGCGCCCTGGCGAACAGCAGCAACGAAGCCCTGAAGCTGGCCAAGGCACGCTACGAGAGTGGCGTCGACAACCACCTGCGCTACCTCGATGCGCAGCGCAGCAGCTTCCTCAACGAGATCGCCTTCATCGACGGCAGCACCCAGCGGCAGATCGCCCTGGTCGACCTGTTCCGCGCGCTCGGCGGAGGCTGGGACGAGGGACGGAGCCTGGTGGTACATCGAGGCGGCAGGAGTTGAGCGGGTAAACGTGTGGGAAACGGTGCTAGCGGGTGGCAACTGCCGCCCGCTCAAGGGCTGGCAGGTTGTGCGGGGTTCGACGCGCCACGCAGGAACAGCTCCTCCAGCGTGGCGGACAACCCGGCGCTGGCCGCGCGACCGCGGCGCTCGGCATCGACCATGCCGTAGATCAGGACGATGAAGAGTTCGCTGAAGGTCGCCGCGCTGATATCGATACGGAACACACGCTTCTGCTGGCCGCGCAGGAAGAAGGCGTCCAGGGCTTCGACATAGGACTGCCAACTGGCGTCCCCATGCCCGGCCTGGCGTCCCGGGTTCTGCTCGAACATCAGCAGCGCCAGCAGGTCGCGCTGGGCGAGGTGTTCCCGGATCAGCTCGCGTAGCGCTTCCCGCGGCTCCAGCCGCTGCAGGGCGGCGCTGTGGGTGAGGCGTTCGAGGGTACTCCTGGCATGGCTTTCCAGGCGCCGCTTGAGACCTTCGCGGGTACCGCAATGACGGTTCAGGGTTGCCCTGCTCACTCCTGCCAGTTCCGCCAGTTCTCCCATGGTGGCGCGCGGATGATTGACCATCGCGGTGGCCAGGGCCTTGAGCAGGCGCTGGTCCTGAGACGACGGGGTTGGCGCTGGGTCGAGACTGTCCCTGTGCGGGGAGTCGGGTAGCTGGGCGGATCTGGGAGCGAGTGTCATTTTTGAGGTTTTTTTTGTTCTTTTGAGACTGATTTGGATCAATTGTAGCAGGCTGGATCTCCCCACGCCTTGCTTCGCGTCAGGTCTTGAGCGGCAGCACCATGGCCGCGAGCAGTGCCAGGCCCACCCAGACCTCGCACGGGGCGATGGTCGCCGCCTCGCTCAGGCAGAACGCCTTTGACAGGACGAGGGTAGCGGAGACGGTAAGGGCGGCCAGTACGCTGCTCAGCGTCACCGTAGCGGCCTGGAATCGGACGGCGAACATCCGGCGGCGAAGCGCCCCGCCCCACGAAAACCGGGGTGGCTGGCCAGCTTTCTCTCGGTCTGTCATATACTTGGCCGAGTTTTTTTCCTTTTCTTCATGAGGTGCTCGTTTTGGCTCAGTACGTCTACACCATGCATCGGGTCGGCAAGATCGTTCCGCCCAAGCGTGAAATCCTCAAGGACATCTCCCTGTCGTTCTTCCCCGGCGCCAAGATCGGCGTGCTCGGCCTGAACGGCGCGGGCAAGTCCACCCTGCTGCGGATCATGGCCGGCGTCGACACCGAGATCGAAGGCGAGGCCCGGCCGATGCCGGGGATCAACGTCGGCTACCTGCCGCAGGAGCCCAAGCTGGACCCGCAGGCCACCGTGCGCGACATCGTCGAAGAGGCCGTCGGCCAGATCAAGCAGGCCCAGGCGCGGCTGGACGAGGTCTATGCCGCCTATGCCGAGCCGGATGCCGACTTCGACGCCCTGGCCGCCGAGCAGGCCAAGCTGGAGGCGATCCTGCAGGCATCCGACGGACACAACCTGGAACGCCAGCTGGAAGTCGCCGCCGACGCCCTGCGCCTGCCGCCGTGGGATGCCAAGGTCGAGCACCTGTCCGGCGGCGAAAAGCGCCGCGTAGCGCTGTGCCGTCTGCTGCTGTCGGCTCCCGACATGCTGCTGCTGGACGAACCGACCAACCACCTGGACGCCGACTCGGTGGCCTGGCTGGAGCATTTCCTGCACGACTTCCCCGGCACCGTGGTGGCGATCACCCACGACCGCTACTTCCTCGACAACGTCGCCGGCTGGATCCTCGAACTCGACCGTGGCCATGGCATCCCGTTCGAAGGCAACTACTCCGGCTGGCTGGAATCCAAGGCCGCCCGCCTGGCCCAGGAAGCCAAGCAGGAAGCCTCCCACGCCAAGGCCATGAAGGCCGAGCTGGAGTGGGTACGCCAGGGCGCCAAGGGCCGCCAGGCCAAGTCCAAGGCGCGCCTGCAGCGCTTCGAGGAACTGCAGTCGCAGGAATTCCAGAAGCGCAGCGAGACCAACGAGATCTACATCCCGGCCGGTCCGCGCCTGGGCGACAAGGTCATCGAACTGCACAACGTGACCAAGGGCTACGGCGACCGCGTGCTGATCGACAACCTGTCCCTGAGCATTCCCAAGGGCGCCATCGTCGGTGTGATCGGCGGCAACGGCGCGGGCAAGTCGACCCTGTTCCGCATGCTTACCGGCAAGGAGCAGCCGGACTCCGGCACCATCGAGA
Organism: Pseudomonas sp. FDAARGOS_761; assembly: GCF_013343155.1. Lineage (NCBI taxonomy): Bacteria > Pseudomonadati > Pseudomonadota > Gammaproteobacteria > Pseudomonadales > Pseudomonadaceae > Pseudomonas > Pseudomonas sp. FDAARGOS_761. The sequence continues at coordinate 318,386 of NZ_CP054572.1, forward strand.
TCGGCGAGACCGTGCAGATCGCCAGCGTCGACCAGAGCCGTGACAGCCTGGAAGGCAACAAGACCGTGTGGGAGCAGGTTTCCGACGGTTTCGAGCAGATCAAGATCGGCAACTACGAAGTCCCGTCGCGCAGCTATGTCGGTCGCTTCAACTTCAAGGGCGCCGACCAGCAGAAGTTCGTCAAGGACCTCTCCGGCGGTGAGCGTGGCCGTCTGCACCTGGCCCTGACCCTGAAGCAGGGCGGCAACGTGCTGCTGCTCGACGAACCGTCCAACGACCTCGACGTGGAAACCCTGCGTGCGCTGGAAGAGGCGCTGCTGGACTTCCCCGGCTCCGCCATCGTGATCTCCCACGACCGCTGGTTCCTCGACCGGATCGCCACCCACATCCTCTCCTACGAGGACGATGGCAAGGTGACCTTCTTCGAAGGCAACTACACCGAGTTCGAGGCGGACCGCAAGAAGCGCCTGGGCGACGCCGCGGCCCAGCCGCACCGCGTGCGCTACAAGAAACTGGCGTAAGCGCACCCTCGAGAAACCGCTCGCCGGCGTTGCCGGCCGGCGGTTTTTTCATGCCTGGAATTCAACGAGCCATGCGCTGGGGAACATGGGAACTGCGCAGGGACACCTCCATCGGCGGTACCCGGGGGAGGCTCCCACGCAGCATGCCTGAGCCTTCACCTAACTAAAGATGGGGGTGCATCGACGGCCGCGATGGTGTCAGCTCTGCTAGTGGTCTGCGCAGCCGATCCGTGCGCTCAATACCGCCTGCCCGGAGAGGCCGCGCCATATGGCGAAGCCCGGCGGAATCGAGTACCGGCATTGGCCGGGCGGACCAGCCGCTACCTTCGCTCGGCGCTGGCGCCTCGGGGTAGCGTTGCCGGTGGTGGCGGCTTGTGCGCTGTCTCCATCATCAGCAGTATGGCCGTTCGGCCTGTATCGCCGGCCTTGCGGCGGTACGACCGGGCGGGCCTTGAAGGGATGCGAGCGGTCGGGTGCGAATGCCAACAACAAACAAGCACGAATCATTGATCTCCCTGCAGGGGATCGGCAAGGGCTACCTCCTGGGGGGGCAGCCGCTGCAGATACTGAAAGACGTCTGCCTGGACATCTTTCCCGGAGAAAGCTGCGCGATCGTCGGCGCGTCGGGCTCGGGCAAGAGCACCCTGCTGAATATTCTCGGCCTGCTCGACCGCCCGGACAGCGGCGCCTACCGCTTCGCCGAGCACGACATCTTCAGCGTTGACGGGGACCGACTGGCGGCGATCCGCAACCGCCTGATCGGCTTCGTCTTCCAGAGCTTCAACCTGTTGCCGCGGCTGAACGCGCTGGACAACGTCGCCCTGCCCCTGAGCTATCGAGGGATGCCGCGCCGCGAGGCACTGGAGCGGGCCGAGGCGATGCTCGCCCGGGTCGGCCTGGCCGAGCGCGCCGGCCATCGTCCGGCGGACCTCTCCGGCGGCCAGCGGCAGCGCGTCGCCATCGCTCGCGCGCTGGTCGGCGAGCCGGCGCTGATCCTCGCCGACGAACCAACCGGCAACCTCGACGCGAGCACCGCGAAAGAAGTGCTGGAGCTGCTCCTCACCCTCAACCGCGAGCGCCAGGTGACCCTGGTGGTGGTCACCCATGATCCCAGCCTGGCCGCCCGTCTCGGGCGCCAACTGACAGTGCGGCATGGCGAGGTGCACGAGGACCTGGCGGAGGCCTGCCGGTGAGCGCCAGCCCGTCGCCCCGGCAATTGCTTCACGAGGCCCTCGCCAGTCTTCGCGGGCTGGGGCGCCGCTCGCTGCTGGCGTTGCTGGGTATCGTCATGGGCTGTTCATCGGTGATCGCGATGCTGAACATCGGCAGCAACGCGACCGACGAAGCGATGAGCATCTTCAAGGACATGGGCACCGACACCCTGGTGGTGCAGTTCCCGTTCGCCCCGCAGGCGCCGATGCCGATGCCGGCGTCGCTCGACACCGAACCGCTGCTCCGCGACGTGGCCGGTCTGGAGCACCTGGCGGCGCTGGGCCTGTACTCGGCGCCGGTGACCTTTCACGGACGCACCAGCAACGCCAGTATCGTCGGCGCCAGCGCCGGGCTCGCAGCCGCCGCCAGGCTGCGGCTGCGCGAAGGACGTTTCCTCTCGCACTTCGACGATCACGACACCTACGTGGTGGTGGGCGCGACAATCGCCGAGGCCCTGGGGGCGCCCGGCGATCCGCTGCGCCTCGGCGAGCAACTGACGGTCAACGACTATCTGTTCCGCGTGATCGGCATTCTCCAGCCGCAGGCCAGCGCCGCTCTCTTGCCGTTCGCCGCCAACGACTCGCTGTTCGTGCCGGCGCCGGGCATGCCGCGCCTGCAGCCGGCCGCCGAGGTCAGCCATGTGGTGGCGCGGGTCTCGCCGGGAGCGGACGTCTATAGCGTCGGCGCGGCCCTGGGCGCGGCCCTGACGGCGCGGTTGCCCGGCCACGAGGCGCAGGTCCAGGTCTCGCAGCAGGTGCTCGATGGACTCAAGCGGCAGACCCGGACCTTCACCTACCTGCTGGCCGGACTGGGGATCATCTCCCTGCTCGGCGGCGGCGTCGGAGTGATGAACGTGATGCTGATGAGTGTCGCCGAACGCCGCCGGGAAATCGGCGTGCGCATGGCGCTGGGCGCGCGCCAGCGGGACATCCGCAACCTGTTCCTGATCGAGGCGGTGACCCTGACCGCCGCGGGCGCGCTGTCGGGCGCGGTGCTCGGCGTGGCGGCTGCGTATCTCTACGCCAGGTTCTCCGGCTGGACCTTCTCCCTGGCCTACGCGGCCCTGCCGCTGGGGATGGGCAGTACCCTGCTGGTGGGGCTGTTCTTCGGGCTCTATCCGGCGGTCTCGGCGGCTCGCCTGCAACCGGTCGAGGCGCTGCGCGATGAATAGGTGGGGCCTGGGCGTGCTGTGGCTGGTCGCCGCTCTTCCGGTGGCGGCCAGCGTCAACCCGGCGCTGAGTCCGGACGTACCGAGCATGGCCCGCGAGCAGGGCAGGTCGGTACTGCTCAGCGAGCAGGTGATCGACCTCAGCCTGAGCGACGCGGTCTATCTTGGCCTGCGCAACAACCGTGGAATCCGTAGCGCCTACCTGCAACGGATCGCGCAGAAGTTCGACCTGCGGGTCGCCGCCGACGCCTTCAACCCGAAGCTGGTGGTGCGCGGCGACTATCGCGCCAACCGCGCCACCGAAGACCGCACGAGGACCAGCAATGTCTCGCCCACCGCGACCCTGCTTGGCGAATATGGCACTCGTTTCAGCCTGGCCTGGGTGAAGCAGTTCCGCACCGCCGACGAGGCCGGGCGCTACCGCAGCGATGGCCTCGACCTGACCGTCGTCCAGCCGTTGCTGCGCGATGCGGGCTGGGACGTCACCACCGCGCCGCTGCGCCTGGCACGTCTCTCCGAAGACGCCAATCGCCTGCAACTCAAGGCCAGCGTGTCGCAGACCATCAGCCAGGTCATCGGTGCCTACCGGGAGCTGCTGCGCGCCCAGGAGCAGGCGCGCATCGCTCGCGAAGCCCTGGCGCGGACCCAGGAGCTGCTCGAGGTCAACCGGGCGATGATCCGCACCGGGCGAATGGCCGAATTCGAGATCGTGCAGACCGAGGCCGACGTCGCCAGCCAGGAGCTCAACGTCGAGGAGTCCGCCAACCAGGTCGACAGCGCACGCCTGGCCCTGCTGCAACTGCTGGCGCTGGACCTGTCGACGCAGATCCGCGCCAGCGATGCGCTGGCCGCCACGCCGATCGAGGTCGACCGCCAGCAGGCGATCAGGACCGCCCTGCAGCAGCAACCGGAATACCTGCAACGCCTGATCGGCAGTCGCCAGGCCGACCTCAACCTGGTGCTGGCGAAGAACCAGCGCCTGTGGGATGTCTCGCTGGTGGGCGGCGCCAGCCAGATCCGCGACCGCTACAGCGAGGGCGGTGGCGACAATTCACGCAGCTGGGACAGCTACGCCGGGGTACAGGTGGAAATTCCCATCGGCGACCTCAGCCGCCGGCAGGCCGAGGTGCGCGCCCAGGTCGACGTGGAGAACCAGAAGATCCTGATCGAGGATGCCCGGCAGACCCTGGAGCAGAACGTCATCGATGCGGTGCGCGACCTCGGCACGCGCTGGCGCCAGTACCAGATCGCCCAGCGCGCCACCGCCTTGTCGCGGCGCAAGCTGGAGATCGAGCGGGAAAAGCTGCGCGTCGGGCGTTCGAGCAACTTCCAGGTGCTGAGCTTCGAGACCGACCTGCGCAACGTCGAGAACACCCAATTGAATGCCCTGATCTCGTTTCTCAATGCGCAGACGCAGCTCGACCTGATCGTCGGCATGACCCTGGATAGCTGGGAGATTTCGCTCAATGACCACTGACCGGTTTTCCTTCCTGCGCCGGCCCGCATTGCCGCTCGCCGTCGGCCTGGCGGTTGTCGCGGCGCTGGCCTGGCTGGTCCTCGCCGGCGGCACCGCGAAACGCACGGAAGGGGAGCGCTGGGTCGCCGTGCGGGCGGCCCCGCTGGTGCATCAGATCGGCCTGATCGGACGCCTGGAGCCGGGGCGCGTGGTGACCCTGGCGGCGCCCTTCGCCGGCAATGTCGAGGCGCTGCTGGTGGAGCCGGGACAGCGGGTCGCGGAAGGACAGGAGCTGCTGCGCATGGACACCCGCGAGATCGCCGTGCAGGTGCGCGAGGCACAGTCGGCGTTGCTCAAGGCCCGTCGCACCCTGCAGGACCTGCGCGACTGGGAGCGTGGCGAGGACATGGCGCGGGTCCGTCGTGCCCTGCGCAGCGCGCAGCTGGCGCAGAGCAGCACCGAGCGCAAGTTGCGCGAGACCCGCGAGCTGTTCCAGCGCGGGATCGTCCCGCGCAACGAACTCGACGATCTCGAACAACAGGCCAGCCAGCAGCGCATGGACCTGGAGGCGGCCCGGCGGGAAGTGGAGTCGACCCGCGCCAAGGGGCAGGGCGAGAATCGCCAGATCGCCGAAATGGACCTGGCCAACGCCAGCGTGAAATACGAGACGCTGCAGGCCCAGCTGGATGGCCGTACGGTGCGCGCGCCCTTTGCCGGTATCGTCGTCGCGGCGCCCGGCCTGGCTGGCGAGCAGGGCAGCCGCGAACCGGTGCAGGCCGGTAGCAAGCTGGGGCAGGGCCAGGCGTTGTTCGGCCTGGCCAGCGTCGAGCGGCTGAAGGTATCTGCGAAGGTTTCCGAACTGGATATCAACCAGTTACGCGAAGGGCAGGCGGTGGAAATCAGTGGCGACGGCTTCGAGGGCACCACGCTGGCGGGCGTCATCGCCGCCCTCGGTGGTCAGGCTCTGCCCGGCATGGCCCAGGGAGGTAGCCCGCAGTTCGAGGTGACGGTGTCGGTAGCGCCGCTCGATCCCCGCCAGTTGCAGAAGATTCGTCTGGGAATGAGCGCCAAGCTGACGGTCACCACCTATCGCAACGAACAGGCCATCGTCGTGCCGCCGGAGGCGATACGCCACGAGGGTGACCGGCTGTTCGTGGACTTTCGCCAGGCTCCCGGCGCCAGCGTGATGGCGCAACAGGTCAAGATCGGACGCTCCACGCCGGAGGGCGTGGAGGTGTTCGAGTTGCAGCCGGGTCTCGTTCGCGTGTCGTCCTCGTCCGACCGATAGTTGGCAACCTAACTTTGGGTTGGCTGGGTCGCTTCGCGAGCTGCCAATTCTGGTAGGTACGCCCCGTCATGGTGCGTTTCTTCCCGACGCGGATGTTGACAGAGGTATCAGGATTCCTTCGCGACAACGCTTCGTCCGCCCTCCACGGCATTCACCGACCTTCCTTCGGAGGGTCAACCCCCTTCTTTCGCTAGGCTTTTCCAGAGCCGTGCTGACCGTACTCTGGCCCCCGTCGTTGACTGGTCCACTGCCCCTTCGTGGTGATTGCCAGCCCTGTCAGGCCTGCGTTCGCGGAGGTCGGCCAGGTGGGCATTCCGAGGCGCGGCGGGTTGGCAAACCCTATCGGATCTTTCCGATATCCGGTCTGTCCCGGCTCGTCGTGGGGACCGTCAGCGTCGGCACCGGATAGGACTCATGAGGTAAAGCCTCTCCCGAATCCCGGTACGCACGGCCAAGGCGGGTGGTGTGGTTCGCCTGGCAGGTGGATCGGACGGGAAGGCACAAGGTGGTCGTGGGGGCGGGTCGGCGACGATCCTGCCGCATGATCAAGGCTCGGCAACCGCGAGCGTTGCCAACTCACTGGAAGGATACAAAACAATGAAATCCATCAAGTCCCTGCCGTCCTTTGCTGCTCTTGCTCTCTGCCTGAGCGTTTCGTCCATGGCCAGCGCGGCCACCATCACCCCGGTCAACTCGGCCTTCACCGCACCTGGCACCATCAGCGTGAGCTCGCCGGCGTCGCTCAATCTGCCAGTGACCTGCAACATCACCTTCAAGGGCAAGACCGCCGCCGATGGCTCCTATGCCTCGATCGACAGCGTCACCGTCAGCGGCAGCAACACCCTGTGCAGCGTGCCGCAGATGACCGGCCTGCCGTGGAAGCTGACCGTTTCCAGCACCACCGCCGGCAAGGTCGATGGCGTCGGCTTCAAGATTCTCTCCTCTACCTGTGGCCCGAGCACCGTCAACGGTTCCTGGAGCAACGCCACCAACACCCTCAGCGCCAGCAATCAGTCGCTGGCAGGCAACTGCAAGATCAACAGCCTGAGCGTGAAGCCGACCCCGGCCTTCGTAGTCAACCCGTAATCCGGGCTGCCGCTGGCGCCCTCGGCGCCAGCGGTTTCGCGCTCCCGCTGCCAGGCGTCCTTCGCGGGCCGGCAGGTCCGAGGGAGTTTCCGCCGGAAGCGGCGCAGAACCTCGTTCGCACATGGAAAACGGTCTGGGGGAGGGTGTCCGCCAGGACGCTCAAGCAGGCCGACCATCGTGCCCCGTGCATTAGCAGTCCACCAGGGGTGAAACCTTGAACAACAAAAACGATATTTCCTGCCTGTTTGCCAGAAAACCATTGCCATTGCTCTGCGCCCTGATCGTCGGCGGACTGTTCGGCACGTCCCAGGCGCAAGCCGGCGGCTTCATGGTGCCGACCACCAACACGGCGGGCTGGGGCCGTGCGATGGCAGGCGGCTCGCTGTTTCCCAACGATCCGAGCGCCGCGTTCAACAACCCGGCGGCCATGGCGTTCATCGACAAGCGGATCGCCCAGTTGACGGTCAACTACGCCGATATCGACATCAAGTACAACGGCGATGCCTACGACTACCAGGGCAATCCCATGACCGGCGGCTACCAGGACGGGCCGGGTACCCCCGAGCTGGCTACCAACGATGGCGGCCAGGCCGGATTCGGCGCGTGGCTGCCGACCGGCTTCCTGGTCGTACCGATCAACGACCGCTTCGCCTTCGGTCTGAGCCAGGTCGTTCCGATGGGAATGCGCAGTACCTGGGACCCGAACTGGAAAGGCCGCGATTTCGCGGTGGACACCAAGATCGAGACGATCGGCCTGACCGGCTCCCTGTCGTTCAAGGTCAACGACAACTTTTCCCTGGGCGCCGGGGTGATCATCCAGCGCACCTCCGGCTTCGTCAGCCAGAACCTCGATCTCTATGCCTCGGCCGCCAACTCCCCGGGCATGGGCGGGATTCCGTTCCCGGCCTCGAACTCGTCCGCGCTGATGCGGGTCAAGGTGGACAACACCTCGCCCGGCTTCTTCGCCGGCGCGGTGTGGAAGCCGACCGACCGCGATACCCTGGGCTTCGCCTACCACGCGAAGATCCGCAACAAGCTGAAGGGGCACTACAACCTCTACGACCACGACGGTGGGCTGACCGAGGGCGCCATCGAGGGCGGCACGCCAGGCCTTGCCTATCCCGGCCTGGACCTGCGGATGGGCGCTTCCGCCTCGGCGCGCCTGGATATCCCCGCCTACGCCTCGCTGGACTGGGTACACCAGTTCAACGACCGTCTGAGCCTGGGCGCCAGCGCCACCTGGACCGAGTGGTCGTCGTTCCAGGACCTGACCCTCAAGTCCCACGGCAACACGATCGTCTCCATCCCCTACACCTACCGGAACACCTGGACCCTGGCGGTGGGCGGCGACTACAAGGTGACCGACCAGTGGACCATGCGCGCCGGGGTCGCCTACGACCAGACGCCGACCCACAATGCCACCCGCGACCCGCGGATTCCCGACGGCGATCGCTACTTCGCCTCCCTGGGCGCCGGCTATCGCTTCCAGTCGATGCCGGAGTTGTCGATCGACGCGGCCTACTCGCGGCAGTTCGTCAAGGAGGTGCCGTTGAAGACGGTCAACCAGGATCGCCTGGGCGGCGGACGCCTGGATGGCAAGGCAACCAGCAAGGGACAGGTGTTCAGCCTGTCCGCGACCTACGACTTCTAGACCCGGCCGTAGGCAGAGAAAGGGCCTCCCCCGTCAGGGGGAGGCCCTTTCGCATCTGGCGCCGGGATGCACGCGAACGGTGCCCTCGTCGCCCTTCAACAGTGCGTGGCCTGCCCGGGAGGCAGCCTGGTTCCAGGCGCGCGCTCTGGCCCGAGCCGTTCTGGCGGACGCGGAAAGTTTCAGTTTTGCACCATAAAGATTCATCAATGCGTCATTTCGCACTTTCTAGGTGCCGCCTGGCTTGTTAGAGTCACGCGCAAAAAATTGTTCACAAAACTAGAAACCGGTGAGAAAAATGACGCAATCCGTCGACGCTTTCCTCGAGCGCCTGAAGCGGCGCGATCCCGATCAGCCCGAATTCCACCAGGCGGTGGAAGAGGTGCTGCGTTCCCTCTGGCCGTTCCTCGAGGCCAACCCGCACTACCTGGAAGCCGGTATCATCGAACGCATCGTCGAACCCGAGCGGGCGATCCTGTTCCGCGTGCCCTGGGTCGACGATCAGGGCCGGGTACGGGTCAACCGTGGCTACCGGGTGCAGATGAGCAGCGCCATCGGCCCCTACAAGGGCGGCCTGCGCTTCCACCCCTCGGTCAACCTCGGGGTGCTGAAGTTCCTCGCCTTCGAGCAGGTCTTCAAGAACTCCCTGACCACTCTGCCCATGGGCGGCGGCAAGGGCGGTTCCGACTTCGATCCGAAGGGCAAGAGCGACGCCGAGGTGATGCGTTTCTGCCAGTCGTTCATGAGCGAGCTGTACCGTCACGTCGGCGCCGACCTGGACGTGCCGGCCGGCGACATCGGCGTCGGCGCGCGTGAGATCGGCTACCTGTTCGGCCAGTACAAGCGCCTGTCCAACCAGTTCACCTCGGTGCTGACCGGCAAGGGCCTGAGCTACGGCGGCAGCCTGATCCGCCCGGAGGCGACCGGCTTCGGCTGCGTCTACTTCGCCCAGGAAATGCTCAAGGACCGTGGCCGCGGCTTCGACGGCCAGCGGGTGGCGATCTCCGGCTCGGGCAACGTCGCCCAGTACGCGGCGCGCAAGGTCATGGAAATGGGCGGCAAGGTGATCTCGCTGTCCGATTCCGAAGGCACCCTGTATGCCGAGGCGGGGCTCTCCGACGAGCAGTGGGAATACCTGATGGAGCTGAAGAACGTGCGCCGCGGGCGCATCCGCGAGATGGCGGAGCAGTTTTCCCTGCAGTTCCTCGAAGGGCGCCGGCCCTGGGGCCTGGCCTGCGATATCGCGCTGCCCTGCGCGACCCAGAACGAACTGGATGCCGAGGATGCGCGGCGCCTGCTGGCCAACGGCTGCGTCTGTGTCGCCGAAGGCGCCAACATGCCCTCGACCCTGGAAGCCGTCGACCTGTTCCTCGAGGCCGGCATCCTCTACGCGCCGGGCAAGGCGTCGAACGCCGGCGGGGTGGCGGTGAGCGGCCTGGAAATGTCGCAGAACGCCATGCGCCTGCGCTGGAGCGAGGGCGAGGTGGATACCAAGCTGCACGGCATCATGCAGTCGATCCACCATGCCTGCCTGCTGTACGGCGAGGAACAGGGGCGGGTCAACTACGTGAAGGGGGCGAACATCGCCGGCTTCGTCAAGGTCGCCGATGCGATGCTGGCGCAGGGCGTGGTCTGAGGTCGTCCCATCGAGGAAAAAAACGGGGCTCCAGGGGAGCCCCGTTTTTCCTTGTGCCGGTTATTCCGCGGGACGCGGCGTGGTCTCCGTGCTGGCCGGCAGCAGCGGATATTCGACGCGCGGCTGCTTGCCGCTCAGGCTGTGCAGGAAGGCGACGATGTTCTCCACGTCGTCCGGCGCCAACTGCTTGCCGAGCTGGGCGTTGCCCATGATCGCCACCGCGTCCTTGAGTTCCCAGACCTGGCCGCTGTGGAAGTACGGCGCGGTGAGGGCGACGTTGCGCAGGGGCGCGGCGCGGAATACGTACTCGTCGCTCTGGGTCTTGGTCACGGCGAAGCGGCCCTTGTCGCCGCTGGGCAGGACGCTAGCGTCGGGCTTCTTCACCAGGCCGAACGGGAAGTAGGCCTGGCCGCCCAGGTTGATGCCGTTGTGGCAGGCGCTGCAGCCACTGTCCATGAACGCCTTGAGGCCTTTCTTCTGCTGCGCGTCGAGGGCCTTGTCGTCGCCCTTGAGATACAGGTCGAAGGGCGAGTCCGGAGTCACCAGGGTCGCCTCGTAGGCCTCGATGGCCAGCGCCATGTTGTCGAAGCTGACCGGCTTGCCGGCCTTGGGGAAGGCCTTGCGGAAGGCGTCCACGTATTCCGGGATGCTGCCCAGGGTCTGTTCGACCAACTGCGGGGTACTGTGCATCTCGACGCTGTTCTGGATGGGGCCCTTGGCCTGCTCCCCCAGGTCCTTGGCGCGGCCATCCCAGAACTGCGCGGCATTGAACACGGCGTTGAAGACCGTCGGCGAATTGCGTGGCCCCTTCTGCCAGCCGTGACCGACCGACGTCGGTACGTTGTCGGCGCCGCCGGTGCCGACGTTGTGGCAGGTGTTGCAGCTGAGCACATGGCTGCGCGACAGGCGCGGGTCGAAGAACAGTTTCTTGCCGAGTTCGCGCTGTTGCTCGCTGATGGGCTGGCCGCGCAGCTCGGTGACCTGCTCGGGGATGGGTTTGAACAGCGCGCTGGCCTGGTCGTGCAGGGCATCGGCCAGGGCGAGGGGCGTGGCGAACGACAGCAACAGGCTGCCAAGCGGGAGCAGTTGCGAGGACTGCATCTTTTTTTCTCCTTATCAGGCGTTACAACCGGTCCTGTGAGGAGAGGCCAGCGGCGCGCTGCCCGGCTTGACGTGGATCAAGCGCACCGGGATCGGTGCTGCGGATGGTTGTCGCAGCGTGCTTCAGCGCTCGCGCAAGGCCCGGGCCAGCGCGCGGTCGCGGTCGCGCTGCCAATCGTCGTCGCGGTCGTCCCACTGGCGTTCCTCGAAACGCCGCCGCTCCTCGCTCCGCGCCATCGACCGGCATTGCTCGAAGCCGTCGCCCCAGCCGCTGGCGTAGATCGCCTCGCGCAGGTAGCGGGGGACGTCCTTGCGGAATTCGCCGCTGATCGAGCCGGCCGCCTGGCGGCCGCTGCCGCAGCCGTCGTCGAAACCGTCGGCATAGGCGGGCGGGTAGCCCTGGGCGAGCAGGTGCTGGTGGGTGTTTTCGCAGCCGCCGAGCAGGGTGGCGGTGAGCAGGAGCAGGGCGAGGACAAGCACGCCGAGACGCGAAGAAGACATGGCTGGGACTCCTCGACCGCCGGGACGGGACTCCCGGAGGTTCGCGCCGGGCCCGCTGGCAGGTCCGGCGCGAGTCTAGGTCGGCATTGGTGAGGAATTCGTCAAGCCGATGTGATGACGATGCGATGACCGCCGCCGTCCAGCGCCTGGTCGCCGATCCTCACCGGCAGGAAGCGTTCGATAATCCGGCGGTTGCTTTGCAGATGGGCGCTCAGCCGCGGCGTGGTGAAGCTGCCGGCGCCGGCCAGGGCCATGGGCAGCAGCAATTGGTCGGCGAGGTGCTCGTCCGCCGCGCAGCCGCTTTCCATCCAGCCGATGGCTTGCGTCGCGACCTGTTCCGCCACCCGTTCGGCGCTGACGCCGGCCTGGCCGAAGGCGCAGAAGGTCGCGCAGATGTGCTCGCAGTCGATCCGCAGCAGCAGGGCGTTGCCCGGCCCCTGGTCCTCCGCGAGGAACTCCAGCTGGCGTTCTTCGTCGCTCCAACCGAGGCGCTGGCGGACCCTCTCCAGCTCGCGCTCGCCGACGTGCCCGGGAATCCCGGCGAGCAGCGCCCGCGCCTGGCGCCGCAGCGCCGCGCCGGGATGCTCCAGTTGCAGCGGCCGCCAGCGCGCCGGGCGTACCCGCGCTAGCAGCTCGCCACCGCCGGCGGGTACGAAGCCGTGGCGCAGCAGTTCCAGGTCGACTTCCGCGCCCATCCGCCGCAGCAGCGGCAGCCAGCTGTCGCGGAGAAAGTCCGCCGGCGGCGCCAGTGGATTGTGGGTGCCGCCGCTGATCCTCACCCGGCTTTCGCCGTTGGCCGCGAGCAGCGCCGGCAGCAGGGTTTGCAGTACCAGCGAGCAACTGCCGGCGGAGCCGATGGCGAAGGCGTAGTCGCCGGCGCGGATCGCACCGGGCCGGAACGCCAGCTCGCGTGAGCCGAGTTCGGCACCCTCGACCTCGGCCGCGCAGATTTCCGCCGCCGCGCGCACCGCGGTGAGGTGCTGGCGCAGCAGCCCCGGACGGCTGCGCCGGCCACGGATGTTGCGGATGCGCAGCGGCTGGCCGCTGGTCATCGACAGGCTCAGGGCGCTACGCAGGATCTGCCCGCCGCCTTCGCTGCCGTCGAGTTCGATGAGGTCCTTTCTCATGAGGTTTCCCTTGTGTATTGCCATATCTTGTCGTGGAGGTAGCGATCCAGCAGTCGGCTGTCCTGGCGCGCGCCGGTTGGTTGGGCGGCCCCTCGTTCGGCCTGGAGCAACTCCGCTTCGATGAAGCGTTGCAGCGCCAGGCGCGGAGGGCCGTAGGCCGATTCGTCGCGCTGACGCTTGAGGCTCAGCAGGGCATCCAGCTCTTCGCGCAGCGACGGGTCGTCCAGCGTGGCTTCCACTAGCCTCTCGAACGCCACCGGCGGCAAGCCCAGGCCTGCATCCAGCCAACGCACCGCGAACAACGGGCGCAGGACGTAGAGGTATTTCTTCAGCCGGACGCTGTCGCCCTTCAGGTAGCCGCGGTAGTTCTTGCGTGCCATCGACAGGTAGTGATGGCGGCTGCCAGGTACGGAGTGAAAGGCGTTGCCCAGCCAGAGCAGTTCCTCGCGCACGCCAGGCTCTTCCCGATACACCAGCGGCGAGCCGAGCCACTCCAGCAGGGCCGGGTTGGATTTGCGCATCAGGCGCAACGCCTTGCGCAGCTCCCAGCCGCTGATGTCCAGCTCGTCGCTCAGCGGGCGTTCTATCACGTCGCGAGGTTCCTCGACGCGCTGATACCACTCGGGCTGATGCACATAGACGAAGCGTACGTCATAGTCGCTGTCCGGCGAAGCGAAGCCCCAGGCCCGGCTGCCCGACTCGCAGGCGTAGAGCACGACTACGTCGTGCTCGCGTTCGATCCGTTCCAGCTCATCCAGTACCCGCTCGCGCATGGCGGCGGGGAGCGGATGGCGTGCTTCCCTGTTCATTTCGATTCTTCCCCAGCGGGCGCCACAGGGCGCCCGTCATCCTTTCACGCACACCACCTGACGCAGGGTGTGCAGCACTTCCACCAGCTCGCGCTGGGCTTCCATGACCCGGTCGATGTCCTTGTAGGCCATCGGGATCTCGTCGATCACGTCGGCGTCCTTGCGGCATTCGACGTGGGCGGTGGCGCGGGCCTGGTCGGCGACGCTGAAGACCTTCTTCGCCTTGGTCCGGCTCATGGTCCGCCCGGCGCCGTGGCTGCACGAGCAGAACGCTTCCTGGTTGCCGAGGCCGCGGACGATGAAGCTCTTCGCCCCCATCGAGCCGGGAATGATGCCGAGCTGGCCCTTCTGCGCGGACACCGCGCCTTTGCGGGTGACCAGTACCTCCTGGCCGAAGTGGCGCTCCTTCTGCACGTAGTTATGGTGGCAATCGACCGCCTCCAGGTTGGCTTCGAACGGCTTGCGGATCACCTGGCGCGCCGCCTCGATCACCGCGTGCATCATCAGCGCGCGGTTCTGCCGGGCGAAATCCTGGGCCCAGCCGACCGCTTCCACGTAGTCGTCGAAGTGCCGGCTGCCTTCCTCGAAGTAGGCCAGGTCCTTGTCCGGCAGGTTGGCGATGTGCTGGCGCATGTCCGCCTTGGCCAGTTCGATGAACAGGTTGCCGATGGCGTTGCCGACCCCGCGCGAACCGCTGTGCAGCATGAACCAGACGCGGTCGGCCTCGTCCAGGCAGACCTCGATGAAGTGGTTGCCGGTGCCGAGGGTTCCCAGGTGCTGGCGGTTGTTGGTCTTCTCCAGCCTCGGGTGCTTGTCGGTGATCGCCTTGAAGCGACCGGCGAGCGCCTTCCAGGCCTGGTCGGCGGCCTCCGGTACCTCGTGCCAGGCGCCGCGGTCGCGGCGGCCGAAGGTCTTGCCGTGGGGTACCGCCTGCTCGATGGCGCTGCGCAGGGCGTGCAGGTTGTCCGGCAGGTCGGCGGCGACCAGCGAGGTGCGCGCGGCGATCATTCCGCAGCCGATATCCACGCCCACCGCGGCCGGGATGATCGCGCCGAGGGTAGGGATCACGCTACCGATGGTCGAGCCCTTGCCCAGGTGTACGTCAGGCATCACCGCCAGGTGCTTGAAGATGAAGGGCATCTTCGCCGTGTTCAGCAACTGCTGGCGCGCTTCCTCCTCCACCGGGACGCCCTGGGTCCAGAGCTTGATCGGCTTGCCGCCGGCCACTTCGAGGATATTCATGTCTTTCATCGTGCTTTCCTTGTGCTCCGCGTCGTCCCGTCGACGGCGCGGCTATCGTTCGTGATCAGGCCTGCTTCAGCGTGACCAGTCCGTTCAATACCTGGTCCAGGCCACCGAATACCGAAATCCGGTCGATGCGCTCGGCCACCCGCTCCAGGGTTTCCAGTTCCTTCAGACGCAGCGCGGTCGGGTTTTCCTCCATGACCTTCGCGGTATTCAGCAGCGAGCGGGTCGCCGAGGTTTCCTCGCGGCGGCGGATCACATTGGCCTGGGCCGCCTTCTCCGCCTCCACCACCTGCGCCAGCAGGGTCTTCATTTCGCCCGGGAGGATGATGTCGCGCACGCCCAGGCCGCTCACTTCCAGGCCGCTGTCTTCCAGCTTGGCGGCCAGGTGGGCGCTGACCGCTTCGTCGATCGACTGCTTGTTCTCCAGCAGTTCGTCGAGGGTGCGGGTGCCCACTGCCGCCCGCAGGCCGAACTGCAGCTCGCGGTACAGGTACTCCAGCGGCTTGCTCAGCCGCGAGAAGGCGGTGAGTACGTCGTTGTAGCGCCAGTTGGCGGCGAGGTTCAGGCGCAGGCTGACCTTGTCGCGGGTGAGGATCTCCTGGCCGCTGACCTCCAGCGCCTGGATACGGGTGTCGACCAGTTCCACGCTGACTTGCCGGTTGTAGCGCCAGAAACCGTATTGTCCGGCTTGCAGCAGGCCGGCAAGGGCGCCGTCGACCTTGAGCACGCCGACCTGGAACGCCGGCACCTGGACCAGCAACACTGCGTCCAGGCCCGCCAGGGCACGGTCGCGCAGGTTCGGCTGGTGCAACTGGGCGACCAGCGCGGCGGACAATCGATAGTCCTGGGTCAGGTCGATGCGCTCCAGGCGCTGCTCGGTCTGGCCTTTCCAGTACAGTCGGCGGCTGCCCGGTGCGAGCAGCTCCACCAGCACGCCGTCCTCGTAGCGCAGGCCGGCCTCGTTGTCGCCCAGGTCCATCCGGGTGAAATAGCGCTCCACCAGTTGTGGTTCGCTCTGCCGCAGGTAGCCGGCCAGGCGGTGTTCGAACTGCGGGGTGTTCAGGCTGAAGCTTTCCAGGCTCAGGCGGTCGTACGGATCGAAGCGGCGGTAGGTGCCCGGTTCGAGCACGGCGAGGAAGTCGCCTTCGGAGTACAGCAGGCCGCGTTCGTTCTTCTTCACGATAAAGCGCTTCAGCATTTTCATCTCTTCATTCCTTTCATTCTTCCGTGGTGCCGGTGTTGCCGGCCCGTCGAGCGTCGCGGGTGGAGCGCGGAGGAGGTTGGCCTGGCGGACGTCCTGTCCATGCGATCGATTCCCTCGATCCCCGGCCTGCCTTGCCCCGTGCCCGAACCGCGGGCCGGACGGGCCGGCGGCGGCTTCGGCTCCCTTGCGTTGTCCGGCCTTCCTGGCCGCTTGCGCAGTTCGCCTCGGCCACACCGGCGGGTGTTGCCATTGAGTGATTGCCGTTAAGGCAACGTTCGAGCGGGAGTCGAACCCGCGACAGACCATTTCGTGGATGGTTGCTCTACCAGGCTGAGCTATCGAACCGCGAAGCGGCATTGCCGTCATTCGCGAATGACCGTCGTTGTTGCGGGCGGCATGCACGACGCCGACACCAGGGGTGGGCTCGGGCACCGGCGGGACTGGAGTCCCGACCCGTCGGCCTGCATGGGCGATGCGGTCGAGATGGATATAGCGAGCGGCGTGCCAGGTTTTTATCGATGAGACTATTTCTTGATTAACTATTTGATTTTAAAGGTGAATAAATTTTTTATTGCGATTCGTCGGCGAATTCGATGGAGAGATGCCCGACTATTTCTATATATTTTCATATCGATCTTTATCTTGAAGGATAAGCAGTGATGAAACGCACGGTCGCCATCGGCTTCATCGGCGCCACCCTCGACCGTCTCGGCAAGGGCGCGGCGCGCTGGCAAAAGTGGCGGCCGAGCATCGGCCTGTGCCAGCAGCCGGACCTGCTGATCGACCGCCTCGAACTGATCCACGGCAACGACGCCCGCGACCTCGGCCTGGCCGAGCGGATTCGCGCCGACATCGCCGCGGTGTCGCCGCATACCGAGGTCCGCCTGCAGCAGATGGAACTGCGCAACCCCTGGGACTTCGAGGAGGTCTATGGCGCCCTGCACGATTTCGTCAGCGCCTACCCCTTCGACACCGAGCGCGAGGACTACCTGGTGCATATCACCACCGGGACCCATGTCGCGCAGATCTGCTGGTTCCTCCTTACCGAGGCGCGCTACCTGCCGGCCCGGCTGGTGCAGACCTCGCCGTCGCGGCGCAAGGACGAGGCGCGCCATCCCGAGGGCTCGGCGACGCTGATCGACCTCGACCTGTCCCGCTACGACCGCATCGCCTCGCGGTTCCGCCGCGAACAGGAGGAAAGCCTGGCTTTTCTCAAGTCGGGAATCGCCACGCGCAATGCCGCTTTCAACCGCTCCATCGAGCAGATCGAGCGGGTCGCCGTGCGTTCGCGGGCACCCATGCTGCTGGTGGGGCCGACCGGTGCCGGCAAATCGTTCCTCGCCCGGCGCATCTATGAACTCAAGCGCAGCCGGCACCAGCTCGACGGGCGTTTCGTCGAGGTCAACTGCGCCACCTTGCGCGGCGACGGCGCGATGTCGGCCCTGTTCGGCCACGTCAAGGGCGCCTTCACCGGCGCGCAGAATGCGCGCGAAGGCCTGCTGCGCGCAGCCGACGGTGGCATGCTGTTCCTCGACGAGATCGGCGAGCTGGGTGCCGACGAACAGGCGATGCTGCTCAAAGCGATCGAAGAGAAGCGCTTCTTCCCGCTGGGTTCGGACCGTGAGGTGGAGAGCGACTTCCAGCTTATCGCCGGGACCCACCGCGACTTGCGCGGACGAGTGGCCGAAGGCCTGTTCCGCGAGGACCTGTTCGCCCGCATCAACCTGTGGACCTTCGAGCTGCCGGGCCTGGCTGGACGCCGCGAGGACATCGAGCCGAACATCGACTTCGAACTGGAGCGGCACGCCCGCGAGCAAGGGCGGCAGGTGCGTTTCAACCTGGAGGCCAAGCGTCGCTACCTGGCCTTCGCCGGTTCCAGCGAAGCGCGCTGGGCCGGCAACTTCCGCGAGCTGTCGGCTTCCATCACACGGATGGCGACCCTGGCCGACAGCGGGCGGATCGACGAGGCGCTGGTCGAGGAGGAGATCCTTCGCCTGCGCCAGGCCTGGGGGCTCGATGCGGGCCGGGAGCCACTGGCCGATCTGCTGGGGCAGCGGGTGGAGGCCCTGGATCTGTTCGACCGCCTGCAACTGCAGTCGGTGCTGGAGGTGTGCCGCGGGGCTAAGACCCTTTCCGAGGCGGGACGCCGGCTGTTCGCCGTTTCGCGCCAGGACAAGCGCAACCCCAACGACGCCGACCGGCTGCGCAAGTACCTGGCGCGTTTCGGCCTGGACTGGGCGCAGATACGCGCCTGAACACCACTTCGGGATATCCTTGGCGTCTTTTCACGGGCTCCAGGGACGAATGCCGATGAGCGAGATAATGGACGTCGAGCGGCTGCGCCAGCGCTGCGCGGCCGGCGAAAGCTTCAAGTACCTGTATTTCTGGGGACATCGTCCGGCGACGGATGACAAGGTCGGCAAGAGCTGTTTCAGCCAGTGGTACGAGGCTTCGTTCAAGCTCGACGGGGTGCGCTACGCCAGCGCCGAGCATTACATGATGGCGGCCAAGGCACGCTTGTTCGACGACTCCAGGCTGCTCGAGCGCATCCTGGCGGCGCGCAGCCCAGGCGAGGCGAAGGCCCTCGGCCGCGAAGTCGCCGGCTTCGACGAGGCACGCTGGAACGCCGAGCGGGTGGGAATCGTGATCGAAGGCAACCTCGGCAAGTTCGGCCAGAACGCTTCGCTGAAGAAATACCTTCTGGGCACCGCCGACCGGGTGCTGGTCGAGGCCAGCCCGGTGGACGCGATCTGGGGCATCGGCCTGGCCGCGAGCGATCCCCTGGCAGCCGAGCCGGCGACCTGGCAAGGCCTCAACCTGCTCGGCTTCGCCCTGATGGAGGTGCGCCGGAGGCTGGCTCAGTAGTAGTACCAGCGCAGCTCCAGCTTCACCTCGTTGATCGGCTTGCCGACATGGCTGAACTCGCGTTCGGCGCTCAGGCGCAGGCCGAGGTCGCGGCCCAGCTCCACCTGCTGGACGAAGCCCAGGCTGCGGCGCACTTCGCCGTTGTGGAAGTAGTCGCCCTTGGCCTCTAGGGTCAGGTTGCCCAGCGGGTTGCGCCACAGCAAGCCGCTGTCGAAGCCCACCGCCGGGGCGATGGCGGCGGCGAAGTCCCTGTTGTTCTCGATCCGCGCGGTGCCCATGGCGTAGAGCAGCAGGTCGTCGCCGAACATCCAGCTGCCGCCGGCGCCGCCGTTGAGGTGGCTGACCAGGTTTTCGTCGCCGTCCTCGCCCGGCACCCGCTCCAGGCCGCCGGCGACCTGCCAGGACAGCGGCTTGAGCAACTGGTTGCGCGGGGTCAGCGAGCGGATGGTGACCAGGTCGAGATTCTGCAACTGCCAGCGGTTGCCTTCGTACTGGCGCAGCTTGAGCTGGCCGATCTCGATCTGCGCGCCGAGGGGGAAGCCATAGGCGTTATCGGCGAGGTCATGGTAGGCCATGCGCAGGCCGTACTCGGCGAAGGCGCGGTCATCGCGGCTGCCGACGCCGAACTGCCAGGTCCGTGACTCGTGGCCGTCTTCCGGCTGGCCGGGGCGCTCGACCTGGAGGTCCGGCGGCGGGTTGCGGTTGATCGCACGCAACAGGTTGTAGCTGCGCGAGGCGATGCCGCTGTCACGCGCCTGACCGGTGGCGCGGTAGCGCACCAGACGGAAGGCGGCGTCCTGGATCAGCGCCTGGCGCGGCATCGGCAGGGCCTTGAAGTCGGGAGCGTCGAGCAGGCTGTCGTCGTCCGCCAGGCGCTTGGCCCAGTCGCGCTCGGCATGGTCGAGCGGTTCGGCGCGGGCGAGCAGTTCCTTCTCGCGCGACGGCCGGTAGTCGATGCGCTCGATCAGCCCGGCGTTCTTCACCGCGCGGACGGTGTCGGTGGGGATCGCGGTAAGCGGGAACTGCTCGGTCAGCTCGATGCCCGGGCGGGCGATCTCCATCAGTTCGAGCAGGCGGAACGAACAGTTCTCGTCGAAGAAGTAGTAGTCGAAGCGGACCTGCTTGAGTTCCCAGACGTGTTCGACCATGCGCCCGGTCTCCTCGGGCGTGAGGTTCAGCTTGTATTCCCAGAGGTCGCGGTTCTCCAGGCGGCTGTACTCGGCCAGCTTCTCCCGGTACGGGACCAGCG
The DNA here is from genome assembly GCF_013343155.1 of Pseudomonas sp. FDAARGOS_761. Classification (NCBI taxonomy): domain Bacteria; kingdom Pseudomonadati; phylum Pseudomonadota; class Gammaproteobacteria; order Pseudomonadales; family Pseudomonadaceae; genus Pseudomonas; species Pseudomonas sp. FDAARGOS_761. Next base: position 338,505 of record NZ_CP054572.1, read on the forward strand.
CGAACAGGCCGGGATAGCCGCCCATCAGGCCTTTCCAGGCATAGAGGATGCTGTTGTCCATGCCTTCGATGTAGGCGCCGAAGTTCAGCGCGTAGCTGAGCAGGGCGGTGTTGTTGCTGGTGACGTCGGCCTGGTCGATGCGCAGCAGGGTGTGGCCGAACATCGACGACGGGCTGTTCAGGTAGGCCGCGGGGAACACCAGCACCGCGCTGTGCGGGTTGATGTCGCGGTACCAGTTGTCGTATTCGCCGCACTGCGGCTGCGGCAGGTCGTCGAGTTGCAGTTGCTGGCGCAGCCAGCGGGTGCGCGCCGGGTAGACGCACTGGGCATGCTTGTCGCCAAGGCTGGGCGAGGCATAGAGCGCCTTTAGCGTGGCCGCCAGTTCGGCGTCCGGGTGGCTCTCGCCGTTGTCGGCGAGGAAGAACCGCTCGTCGTCGACGTAGCTGCGCCAACCGCCGAGCTTGCCGCGTTCGTAGTGGCCGAGGGCGATCCAGTAGGGATCGGCGGCCAGTTGCTGGAGGCGGGCCTCGGGAACCGTGGGCGCAGCCAGAAGGGGGGAGCAGGCGCACAGCGCCATCCAGGGCAACAGGCGTTTCGGCATCGGCAAGGCTTAATGCTTGGGGAAAGGGGCCTGCCCGCGAACGGGCAGGCGGCGAGGCTCAGGCCTGCTCGGCGTACTTGGCCAGGCGGGCGTCCTGTTTCAGGATCGCCTGGGTGTTGGCATAGACGTCGGCGGCGGTGGCGTCGGACTTGTTGAAGATCTCGGAGAAATGCTCATGGGTGACGGCGGCGAAGTGCTCGCGGTCCTGCGGTTGCACGCCCAGCACCACGGCATAGGTGGTCAGCGCTTCGCCATTGCCCTTGGCCATGTCTTCGGACAGCTCGTCCATCATGCTGCCGAGCACCAGCAGGGGCTTGCCGCCATAGGACAGCGCGCCGTTGGTATGGCAGCCGTTGGTGCCGGTGGTCATGCCGAAGGTGTTGTTGCCGGAAGTGCCGTTGGTGGTCGCCGCGACCACGTGGGTGGCCACGCCGCGCTGGCCTTTGAAGAGCATGTTGCCCCAGCCGCAGCCGGCGCCGCCGGGAGCGTCGGCGAAAGCGTTGAAGGAGGCGGCGGCGAACAGGGTACCGAGCAGAATCCGTTTCATCGTTTGTTCTCTCTTGAGGTGGATCGGAGCCATCTGGAGCGGGCCAGCGACGCCGTGAGCTTTTCGGAATGCCACCGGGGTGTCAAGGCACCGAATGGGTGGCAGCGCGCAATGCCGGGCGAAAATTGACCGGCGTCAGCGGCAATCCGCTTGGAACCGTCCAGACTTGGGAAAGTTCTGGTCGGTCTGAGCGAAACCGGCCTTGGTCAGCCGTTCCTCATGCAGGAGGTGGATATGAGCGCTTTCGACCCCGCTACCGCCCTGGAAACCCTGGCGACCGAGTACGCGGCACGCGCCGCGGCGATCCGCCGGGACCTGGCGCGCAGCCATTCGCCGGACTTTGCCGAGCAGGCGGTGCAGCGCCAGAACGACGAAGTGCTCGAAGGCCTGCTCGCCGAGGCGGAGGCGGGGATGCGCCAGGTCGGCCTGGCCCGCCTGCGCCTGGCGGAAGGTCGCTACGGCTACTGCGAGCGCTGTGGCGAGGCTATCGAACCGGCGCGCCTGGCCGCCCTGCCTGCGGCGGAATACTGCCTGCGCTGCGCCGACCTGGTACATCGGTGAGATAGCGCCATCCGCGCCTTGTCAGTGGCGCGAGGCTGGGGGGAGAATGCGGGCGACGACACCCCGCGGCGATCTGCCGCCCGATGCAAGGATTCCCGATGCCCGATTCCGTCGCTGCCGGCCTGCGCCTGGCGCCAGAAGAACTGACCCGCCCGTTCGCTCCCGAGCAATTCGCCTTCGACACCACCGATGACCTGGAGCCCTTCCGCGGCGTGCTGGGCCAGGAGCGTGCGGTCGAGGCGCTGCAGTTCGGTGTGGCGATGCCGCGTCCGGGTTACAACGTATTCGTCATGGGCGAGCCGGGGACCGGACGCTTCTCCTTCGTCAAACGCTACCTGCAAGCCGAGGGCAAGCGCGTCGCCACGCCCTCCGACTGGGTCTACCTGAACAATTTCGACGAGCCGCGCGAACCTCGGGTGATCGAGCTGCCGCCGGGCAGCGCGACCGAGTTCAGCGCCGACATCGACCGCCTGATCGACAACCTGATGTCGACCTTCCCGGCGGTCTTCGAGCATCCGGCCTACCAGCAGAAGAAGAACGCCGTCGACCGCGCCTTCAACCAGCGCTACGACCGCGCCCTGGACTCGGTGGAGCGGCGCGCCCTGGAGAAGGACGTGGCGCTGTACCGCGACAGCGCCAACGTCGCCTTCACCCCGATGAAGGACGGCAAGGCCCTCGACGAGGCCGAATTCGCCCAGTTGCCCGAAGCCGAGCGCGAGCGTTTCCACAAGGATATCGCCGCCCTCGAGGAGTACCTCAACGAGGAACTGGCGAGCCTGCCGCAGTGGAAGCGCGAGTCGAGCAACCAGTTGCGCGAGCTCAACGAGGAAACCATCACCCTGGCCCTGCAGCCCCTGCTGGCGCCTCTGGTGGAGAAGTACAACAACAACCCGGGCGTCTGCGCCTACCTGCAGGCGATGCAACTGAACCTGCTGAAGACCGTGGTCGACCAACTGGTCGACGACAGCCGCACCGACGCCCAGCGCAAGCAAGGGCTGATCGAGCAGTACGCGCCGAACCAGGCCATCGTCCACCACGCGACCAGCGGCGCGCCGGTGGTGTTCGAGTCGCACCCGACCTACGACAACCTGTTCGGCCGCATCGAGTACAGCTCGGACCAGGGGGCGCTCTACACCAGCTACCGGCAGTTGCGTCCGGGGGCGCTGCACCGGGCCAACGGCGGCTTCCTGATCCTGGAGGCGGAAAAGATGCTGGGCGAGCCGTTCGTCTGGGACGCGCTGAAGCGTGCCCTGCAGTCGCGCCAGTTGAAGATGGAGTCGCCGCTGGCCGAACTCGGCCGCCTGGCTGCGGTTTCCCTGACCCCCCAGGTGATCCCGCTGCAACTGAAGGTGATCATCATCGGCTCGCGGCAGATCTACTACACCCTGCAGGACCTCGACCCGGACTTCCAGGAGATGTTCCGGGTACTGGTGGACTTCGACGAGGACATCCCGCTGGGCGAGGACAGCCTCGAACAGTTCGCCCAGTTGCTCAAGACGCGCACCTCGGAAGAGGGCATGGCGCCCCTCAGCGGCGCGGCGGTGGCGCGACTGGCGACCTACAGCGCGCGCCTGGCCGAGCACCAGGGGCGGCTTTCGGCACGGATCGGCGACCTGTTCCAGTTGGTCAGCGAAGCCGATTTCATCCGTCAGCTGGCGAACGAGGAGGTGATCCAGCTCGGCCACATCGAGCGTGCCCTCAAGGCCAAGCAGACCCGCACCGGACGGGTGTCGGCGCGGATCCTCGACGACATGCTGGCGGGGATCATCCTGATCGACACCGCTGGCGCCGCGGTCGGCAAGTGCAACGGACTGACCGTGCTGGAGGTGGGCGACTCGGTGTTCGGCGTGCCGGCGCGGATTTCCGCGACCGTCTATCCGGGCAGCAGCGGCATCGTCGACATCGAGCGCGAGGTCAACCTCGGCCAGCCGATCCACTCCAAGGGCGTGATGATCCTCACCGGCTACCTGGGTAGCCGCTACGCCCAGGAGTTCCCCCTGGAAATCTCCGCCAGCATCGCCCTGGAACAATCCTACGGCTACGTGGACGGCGACAGCGCCTCGCTCGGCGAGGTCTGCACGCTGATCTCGGCACTGTCGCGGACGCCGTTGAAGCAGTGCTTCGCCATTACCGGCTCGATCAACCAGTTCGGCGAGGTGCAGGCGGTCGGCGGCGTCAACGAGAAGATCGAGGGCTTCTTCCGCCTCTGCGAAGCGCGCGGCCTGACCGGCGAGCAGGGCGTGATCATCCCGCGCGCCAACGTCACCACCCTGATGCTGGACGAGCGCGTATTGCAGGCGGTGCGCGCCGGGCAGTTCCACGTCTACGCGGTGCGCGAGGTGGACGAGGCGCTGGCGCTGCTGGTGGGCAAGCCGGTCGGTGCCCAGGACGAGAAGGGACGCTTCCCGAAAGGCAGCGTGAACGATCTGGTCGTGGCGCGCTTGCAGGAGATATCCGAACTCGGCATGGAAGAGGACGACAAGGAAAAGGACAAGCCGGCGGAGAAAGAGACCGTCGCGGCGAAGGACAAGGCCGCGGCGAAGAAGGACTGAGTCCGGCGCGTTGCCGGAACCTGCCGAGGGCGGGGCTGGAAAGCCCCGCCCTCGTGCGTTTCAGCCATGTGGACAAGTTCCCGCCGGCGCTATGCGGAACCTGGCGGCAGGTGTAGGCTCAAAACTGGGAACCCCCGTGAGGATGCCGCCATGCCGCGTAACCTCTGCCTCATCCGCCCTTGTCTGGGGCTGACCACGCGAATCGAATGCGTGGTCAGGCCGCTGGCCGGAGAGAACGGACTCTGGACCCTGCTTTGCGCCGCCGGCATGTCCGGCTCCCAGCCTTCGGCGATCAAGGCCCAGGGCCCCTTCCACGGACCGCTGGTGGCCGAAGGGGTGTTGCAGGCGATTGCCGACTGCCTGGCCCAGCAAGGCTATATCGAAGCCGTCGACCCGCCGATCTGGCGCCTGCACCTGCAGGGCGAACTGCGCCGACTCAATGGCGAACGACGGCCGCATGTCGGCGACTACCTGTTTCGCCCGGAATCCTGAGCGGCGCCTGGGCAAAGCCTGAGCAATCCGGCCAAGGCCCCGTGCCATCATCGCTGGCGGGATCCATCCCGGCTCGGTGCACATATTTATCCACAGATTTTCTGGATAAAAACCGCCGGCCGCTGCGTTATACTCGCCGCCCCATTTCCCCCTGCACATACACACAAGAGACCATGGAACGCTTTTTCGAAAACGCCATGTACGCCTCGCGCTGGCTGCTGGCTCCCATCTACATGGGCCTGTCGCTGGCGCTGCTGGCGTTGACCATCAAGTTCTTCCAGGAAATATTCCACGTCATCCCGAACATCTTCGCGATGGCCGAGGCCGACCTGATCCTGGTCCTGCTCTCGCTGATCGACATGGCTCTGGTCGGCGGCCTGCTGGTCATGGTGATGATCTCCGGCTACGAGAACTTCGTTTCGCAACTGGACATCGACGAAGGCAAGGAAAAGCTCAACTGGCTGGGCAAGATGGATTCCGGCTCGCTGAAGAACAAGGTGGCCGCCTCCATCGTTGCGATCTCTTCGATCCACCTGTTGCGCATCTTCATGGACGCGAAGAATGTGCCGGACAACAAGCTGATGTGGTACGTGATCATCCACATGACCTTCGTGCTCTCGGCGTTCGCCATGGGCTACCTGGATAAGCAGACCCGTCACTGACGACCCTCTCCAGTGTTTCGCTCGCGCCGCCCGGCCGTTGTAAAACGGACGGGCGGCGGCGTTTCCGGCTTGCGTTGCCTGTCGCCTGGGCAAGACTTTCCTGTGATATCGGGCGGACGCCGGGAGCGGGCGTCCTTCGCATCGTCGGGGCCTGGCGGCCGGACGATGCCGGGAATCGGGCCGGCGCTGTCGGGACCGAGGCGGTTGGCGGAAACCTGGAGGCTTCCGCTGCCTGCGCAACCTCGAGAGGTTCGCGATGAACATGCAGGATCTCGCCGGCCGGGTCCAGGCCGGACATATCGACGCCTTGCACCTGGTGTCGCTGGAGGGTGGCATCTATGTCCTGGAGGCGCAGATGGGCGGCCGCGCCTATCCGGTGGAGGACGATCTCGGCCAGCCGGTCAGCCTGCGCTCCGTGGAGCATGCGCGCCAGGTACTGCGCGGGCTGGACAGGGTTCCGGTGGAGTTGGTGTGCGCCGATGTCGATGACGAGATGTGTGGCCTCCTGGCCGAGTCGGGTTCGTTTATCGGCGGGCTGCCGCTGTCGATCCGCCAGGGTTGAGCACAAGCGGCTGCGCCGGTAGGGGGGAAGGGCCTTCTGTGCTAGGCTGGCCGCCCTTTTTCGACCCCACAGCGGAGCACCGCCATGAGCGAACTCAACCTGACCACTGACGAAGCCCGTGTCAGCTACGGCATCGGCCGTCAACTGGGCGACCAACTGCGCGAGAATCCGGTTCCAGGCATGACCCTGGACGCAGTCCTGGCCGGCCTGTCCGATGCGTTCGCAGGTATCGACAGCCGGGTTTCCGGCGAGGCGCTGTCGGCCAGCTTCCAGGTGATCCGCGAACGCATGCAGGCCGAAGCCCAGGCCAAGGCCGAAGCCGCCGCTGGCGAAGGCCGCGCCTACCTGGCCGAGAACGCCAAGCGCGAAGGCGTGACCGTGCTGCCGTCGGGCCTGCAGTTCGAGGTGCTGAGCACTGGCGAGGGCGCCAAGCCTTCCCGCGAGGATACCGTGCGCACCCACTACCACGGCACCCTGATCGACGGCACCGTATTCGACAGCTCCTACCAGCGCGGCCAGCCGGCCGAGTTCCCGGTGGGCGGCGTGATCGCCGGCTGGGTCGAAGCGCTGCAACTGATGAACGCCGGCTCCAAGTGGCGCCTGCACGTACCGAGCGAACTGGCCTATGGCGGCCAGGCGGTCGGCAGCATTCCCCCGCACAGCGTGCTGGTGTTCGACGTCGAACTGCTGGAAATCCTCTGAGGCGCATCGGCCCCAGGAAGGAGCGAAACGCCCCGTCGACGCATCGACGGGGCGTTTTTCATTGCGGCATCAGTAGCGGGCATCCAGCGGACGCTTGTCCTTCGGCCAGTCCTTGATCTTGTCCGGGAAGTCCGGGCGCGGTTGGTGCGAAAAGTACTCCGCGACGTCCACTGCGTCCTGGTCGCTGAGGCCGCCCTGGCCGAGCGGGAAGCGTTCCTGGAAGCCGATCGGCATGTTGTGCTTGACGAAGGCGGCAGCGGTGAAGGTCCGCGCCATGCCGGCGCCGATATTGAACGACTCGTCGCCCCACAGCGGTGGGAAGAGCATCTCGCCGGCGCTGTTCCTCAGCCCCTCGCCATTCTCGCCATGACACACCGCGCATTGTCGGGCGTAGACCTTGCGGCCGTTCTCCGGGTCGGGCTTCAGCGCCGGGTCGACCTTGCCGACGCCGCGGCCGGCGACCTTGTCCTGCGGCCGGGTGTTGTTCTTCATCCAGTCGAAGTAGGCCACCATCGCCTGCATGTCGGCAGAGTCCGGCGGCAGAGGCTTACCGTTCATCGAGCGCCGGAAGCAGCCGTTGATGCGCTCCTCCAGGCCGATGACCTTGCCCGCCCGGGGCGCGTAGCTGGGGAAGAACGCCGAGACGCCGACGAAGGGCGAGCCGTCGGCTACGGTTCCGGCGTTCAGGTGGCAACTGGTGCAGTTCAACTGGTTGCCGACGTTCGCCGGCAGCAGCTCGCGGGTCTCCAGGTGCAGGCGCATGCCGCGTACCACCTGTTCGGCGTTCGGCGCCGCGAGCATGTCCGCCAGGCGTGGAGAGACGAAGGTCGTGGCCGGGTCGTTGCCGGCCTCGATCTGCTGGCGCAGTTTCTTCACCTGGCCGGCATCGATCGACGAACCCTGGTTGCCCCAACTGCTGCGGACGAAGCTGAGGATTTCGGCGATTTCGCGGTCTTCCAGCTGGGCGAAGCCGGGCATGGTGTAGACCCGCGAGTGGGTTGCGGTCTCCGCGGTTTTCCAGCCGGTAAGGGTGATATGCAGTAGCGTGCTCGGGTTGGCCGAAGCGACCGTGGGGTTGCCGGCCAGCGGCGGGAACATACCCGGGACGCCGCTGCCGTCCTTGCGGTGGCAGTCGGAGCAGAACTGCGCGTAGCCGAGACCGCCCCGCGAGCTGTACAGGTCGACCGGTGCTGCCAGTGGGCGTTCGCTGTCGGGCATGGGCAGGTCGTCCTTGCCGGCCGGCAGGGACTTCAGGTAGCTGGCGATGGCCAGCAGATCGTCGTCGCTGAAGTGCTGGGTGCTGTGGTGGATGACATCGGTCATGCTGCCGGACACCGTGGCGAAGCGGTTCTGCCCGGTCTTCAGCAACTGCACGGTGTCCTCCACCGTCCACAGGTTGCGCAGGCTCAGCGCTTGCCATTGTTCGACGGTTTCGCCGGCGAGGTAGAGCTGCCCGGAACGACCGGCTTCGCTCATGGCTTTTTCCTGGAAGGCGATGCCGCGCGGAGTATGGCAGGCGCCGCAGTGGCCGAGTCCCTGTACCAGGTAGGCGCCGCGGTTGATCGCCGGGTCCGCGTCGCTGGAGGGGGTGAACGGCGCGTCGTCGAGGAACGCCCAGTTCCACAGCGACAGGCCCCAGCGCTGGTTGAACGGCCAGCTCATCGCGCTCGGCGTATTCGCCTGGGTGACGGGTTGCACGCCGTGCATCAGGTAGGCGTACAGCGCACGCATGTCTTCTTCGCTGATCTTGGCGTAGGACGGGTAGGGCATCGCCGGATAGAGATTCACTCCCTCGGCGGTCACCCCCTTGCGCATGGCGCGGTCGAACTCTTCGAAGCTGTAGCGGCCGATGCCGGTCTCCCGGTCGGGAGTGATGTTGGTCGAGTAGATGGTACCCATTGGCGTCTTCAGCTCCAGGCCGCCGGCCATCGGCGCGCCCTGCGGGCCGGTATGGCAGGCGATGCAGTCGCCGAGCTGGGCCACGTAGCGGCCTTTTTCGATGAGCGCAGCGTCCGTGGTCGGTTCGCTGGCATGGAGCAGGGGAACGATGGAGCACAGCGCGCCGAGCAAGCCGAGGCGCGGGAAAGAAGCAGGCATTTCCTCATCCTTAGGCGTAGGCCTGGGGCGGTCCCCTCGGCCACGGTCCATTCTTTTTTTCGTTATGCGGCCGTCGACAGGACGACGGTCACGCCGCTGTTGTAACGGCTTTCAGGCGAGGTCGGCTTGATGTGGATCAGGCAGGAATCCCTATCGCGGCGAGGGGCTGCCGGCGTGCTCGGGCGAGGCGTTGCGGAAAGACCGGGACATGAGGAAAGTGACTCCGGGAAGGTCGTCCGTGACCTTCCCGGAACCGGCCGGAGGCGCCTTTGCCTCCGTTCGTGCGATCCGCCTCCCGGGCAGCGGCGCACGGATGACGCGTCCTGGCGTCATCGCAAAGGCTCAGCGCAGGGCGCGGGCGTAGCAGAAGAGGAACAGGTTGCGTACCAGCTCCTTGAGGATCAGCGGTTCGCTCGAGTTCAACTCGTGCAGGTCCAGGCCGCCCTGGTCACGCAGTTCGTCCAGCGCGTCTTCTTCCAGGACTGCGCAGATTTCCCCGGTTTCCCGGTGCAGGATCCGCAGGTAGGGGTGTGGCCGATCAAGCCAGGCATCGATCAAATAAGTCATGGCGCTCATCTCCGTGACAAGACTGTGAGATGAGAATAATTCTTATTATCGTAATAGCAAGTCTTGATCGTGCCTTTCGTCGCAAAACGAAAACGCCGCCGTGAAAACGGCGGCGTTCGTCACAAGTCGAGCCCGGTTCAGTGGGTACGGGCGACAGCGAATTCGCTGAGTTCGACCAGGGCGGAGCGGTATTCGTTGTCCGGCAGCGTATCCAGGCAGGCGATGGCGCGGGCGGCGTAGTCGCGGGCGAGGTTGGCGGTATAGTCCAGGGCGCCGGCAGCCTCGACGGCGGCACAGACGCTCTCCAGGTCCTGGCTGCCACCTTGCTGGATGGCCTTGCGTACCAGCGCGGCCTGCTCCTCGGTGCCGTCGCGCATGGTGACGATCAGCGGCAGGGTGGGCTTGCCTTCGGCGAGGTCGTCGCCGACGTTCTTGCCGAGGGTCGCGGCGTCGCCGCGGTAGTCGAGCAGGTCGTCCACCAGTTGGAAGGCGATTCCCAGGTAGTCGCCGAAGCGGCGCAGTGCCTCGGACTGTTCCTCGCCGGCCTGGCACAGCGCGGCGGCGCTGTGGGTCGAGGCCTCGAAAAGCATCGCGGTCTTGCCGCGGATCACTTCCATGTAGGTCTCTTCGGTAGTGCTGGCGTCGCGTACCTTGGACAATTGCAGCACTTCGCCCTCGGCGATCACCCGGGTGGCCTGGGATATGATGCGCATGACCGGCATGGAACCCAGCTCGACCATCATTTCGAAGGAGCGGGCATAAAGGAAGTCGCCTACCAGCACGCTCGGCGCGTTGCCCCACAGGGCATTGGCGGTGGAGCGGCCGCGGCGCAGGCCGGAGGCGTCGACGACGTCGTCGTGCAGCAGAGTGGAGGTGTGCAGGAATTCGATGGTGGCGGCCAGCAGGCAGAGGTCGTCGCCCTTGTAGCCCAGGGTCTTGCCGGCGAGCAGGACCAGCAGCGGACGCAGGCGCTTGCCGCCGGCGGAGATGATGTAGTCGCCGATCTTTTCCACCAGGGGAACGCGGGAGGTGAGTTGGCGACGGATGATCCCGTCGACGGCGGTGAAATCTTCCGCCACCACGCGGTAGAAGGCCTGGGGTTGCATCAGTGACAATAGCTCCACAAAGATTGCGCGGCATGCTAGGTGGCAGGGGGGGGACTGTCAAGGAAAGGCCCGTGGCACTTGCCTCGGCCTGGACCTTTCCGTACAATCGCGGGCCCTGAACTTCCTTGGCATACCCTGCCTTACGCAATTGCACGGGCGTCCGATCCGACCCCATGCAGCCATGCCGGCCGATTCCTACTTCTATAAAGCGTCGGGTGAGCAGGTTTAACGGAGATAGACATGTACGCAGTGATTGTTACCGGTGGCAAGCAGCACAAAGTCACCGAAGGCGAATTCCTCAAGGTCGAGAAACTCGACGTCGCTACCGGCGAAGCGATCGATTTCGACCGCGTCCTGCTGGTTGCCAATGGCGAAGACGTGAAAATCGGCCTGCCGGTCGTCGAAGGTGCGAAGGTTACCGCTGAAGTGGTTTCCCACGGCCGTCACGACAAGGTCCGCATCATCAAGTTCCGCCGTCGTAAGCACCACATGAAGCGTCAGGGCCACCGCCAGTGGTTCACTGAAATCAAGATCACCGGCATTCAGGCCTAATTCCTTTCTGGAGGATATGACTCATGGCACACAAAAAAGCTGGCGGTTCTACCCGCAACGGCCGCGACTCAGAAAGTAAACGCCTTGGCGTGAAACTGTTCGGCGGCCAGGCTGTAAAGGCTGGCAACATCCTGGTTCGTCAGCGCGGCACCAAATTCCACGCCGGTTACGGCGTTGGCCTGGGCAAGGACCACACCCTGTTCGCGAAAGTGGACGGCGTGGTCAAGTTTGAGACCAAAGGCGCCTTTGGTCGCAAATACGTGAGCATCGTTGCTGCCTAAGCAATAGCTCGCTGAAAAAGCCCTGTCTCGCGACGGGGCTTTTTTGTTTCTGCGCCGGCTTCCGGCCATGCCCTGCTTTCGGGGCATCCTGTATCCTATGTTTTTTTCTGTTAACCCGCCCTCGTGGTGGGAGGCATATCCATGAAATTCGTCGATGAAGTATCAATCCACGTGAAAGCCGGTGACGGCGGCAATGGCCTCATGAGCTTTCGTCGCGAGAAGTTCATCGAAAAGGGCGGTCCCAACGGCGGCGACGGTGGCGACGGCGGTTCCATCTACCTGGAAGCCGACGTCAACCTGAACACCCTGGTCGACTATCGCTACACCCGCCGTTTCGATGCCCAGCGCGGCGAGAACGGCGGCAGCAAGGACTGCACCGGGGCCAAGGGCGACGACCTGATCCTGCCGGTGCCGGTCGGTACTACCGTGATCGACGCCAATACCCAGGAGATCATCGGCGACCTGACCGAGCCCGGTCAGCGGCTGATGGTCGCGCAGGGCGGCTGGCACGGCCTCGGTAACACCCGTTTCAAATCCAGTACCAATCGGGCGCCGCGCCAGACCACCCCGGGCAAGCCGGGCGAGGCGCGCGACCTCAAGCTGGAACTGAAGGTGCTGGCCGACGTCGGCCTGCTGGGACTGCCGAATGCCGGCAAGAGCACTTTCATCCGTGCAGTGTCCGCGGCCAAGCCGAAGGTGGCCGACTATCCGTTCACCACCCTGGTGCCGAACCTCGGCGTGGTCAGCGTCGGTCGCTACAAGAGCTTCGTGGTCGCCGACATTCCCGGCCTGATCGAAGGTGCCGCCGAAGGCGCCGGGCTGGGCATCCGCTTCCTCAAGCATCTGGCGCGGACCCGTATCCTCCTGCATCTGGTGGACATGGCGCCGCTGGACGAAAGCGATCCGGCCGATGCCGCCGAGGTCATCGTTCGCGAGCTGGGTCGCTTCAGTCCGGCGCTGACCGAGCGCGAGCGCTGGCTGGTGCTGAACAAGATGGACCAGATCCTCGATCCGGCCGAGCGCGAGGTGCGCAAGCAGGCGGTGATCGAGCGGTTGGGCTGGGAAGGCCCGGTCTATGTGATCTCCGCCCTGGAGCGCGATGGCACCGAGGCGCTCAGCCAGGACATCATGCGCTATCTCGACGAGCGTACCCTGCGCCTGGAAGAAGATCCGCAGTATGCCGAGGAGCTGGCCGAACTCGACCGGCGTATCGAGGACGAGGCGCGGGCCCGTCTGCAGGCGCTGGACGATGCGCGCGCGCTGCGGCGTTCGGGGCTGAAGAACGCCGGTGCGGTGGATGACGATGATTTCGATGATGAGGAAGACGACGGCGACGGTCCGGAGATCTTCTACGTTCCCTGATGGCGTGATACCCCGCCGGGCGGGCCGGCGGGGCTGAAGAGTCGAAGCCTGGGCTTCTAAGGTTGAGGGTATGCGGGACAAGGTGACTGGCGCGCGGCGCTGGGTGGTGAAGATCGGTAGCGCCCTGCTGACGGCCGATGGCCGTGGGCTGGATCGCAATGCCATGGCCGTTTGGGTCGAGCAGATGGTGGCGCTGCATTGCGCCGGCATCGAGCTGGTGCTGGTGTCGTCCGGCGCCGTCGCCGCCGGTATGAGCCGCCTGGGCTGGGTGTCCCGACCTAGCGCGATGCACGAACTCCAGGCCGCCGCCTCGGTGGGACAGATGGGGTTGGTGCAGGCCTGGGAGTCCAGCTTCGCCCTGCATGGCCTGCAGACCGCCCAGGTGTTGCTGACCCATGACGACCTCTCCGACCGCAAGCGCTACCTGAACGCCCGCAGCACCCTGCGGACCCTGGTCGAGCTGGGCGTGGTCCCGGTGATCAACGAGAACGACACGGTGGTCACCGACGAGATCCGCTTCGGCGACAACGACACCCTGGCGGCACTGGTGGCCAACCTGGTCGAGGCCGACCTGCTGGTGATCCTTACCGATCGCGACGGTATGTTCGACGCCGATCCGCGCAACAATCCCGATGCCCAACTGATCTACGAGGCGCGTGCCGACGATCCGCAGCTCGATGCGGTGGCCGGCGGCAGTGCCGGCGCCCTGGGGCGCGGCGGAATGCAGACCAAGCTGCGGGCGGCGCGCCTGGCGGCGCGTTCCGGCGGGCATACGGTGATCGTCGGTGGGCGTATCGAGCGTGTCCTCGACCGCCTGCGCGCCGGCGAACGCCTCGGCACCCTGTTGACTCCTGATCGCAGTCGCAAGGCGGCGCGCAAGCAATGGCTGGCCGGCCACTTGCAGATGCGCGGCACCCTGGTGCTGGACGATGGTGCGGTGAAGGCGGTGAGCCAGGATCACAAGAGCCTGTTGCCGGTTGGGGTCAAGGCGGTCCAGGGCAGCTTCCGTCGCGGCGAGATGGTGGTCTGTGTGGACCAGGGCGGGCGCGAAGTGGCGCGCGGCCTGGTCAACTACAGTGCGCTGGAGGCGCAGAAGATCCTCGGTCAGCCGACGGATGCCATCGAGGCCTTGCTCGGCTACGTGGATGGGCCGGAGCTGGTGCATCGCGACAATCTGGTTCTGGTCTGAGGAGAGGGCGAATGCGCAAGCTCGCGGGGTTGCTGGGTGGTCTGCTGCTGTTGCCGGCGCTTGCCGGGGCGGAGGAGATCGGCGAGGTTTCCACGGTGTTCAAGTGGGTCGGGCCGAACGACAAGATTGTCGTCGAGGCTTTCGACGATCCCAAGGTGCAGGGTGTGACCTGCTATCTGTCGCGCGCCAAGACCGGTGGGGTCAAGGGCGGCCTGGGACTGGCGGAGGATCGCGCCGAGGCGTCGATCGCCTGTCGCCAGGTGGGGCCGATCCAGTTCAGTGGCGAACTCAAGGATGGCGAAGAGGTGTTCAAGCAGCGCACTTCGCTGGTGTTCAAAAGCATGCAGGTGGTGCGCTTCTTCGATCGCAAGCGCAATGCCTTGGTCTATCTGGTCTACAGCGACCGGGTGATCGAAGGTAGTCCGCAGAACGCGGTGACGGCGATTCCCCTCATGCCCTGGCCGACCGCTCGCTGAGGCGAGCGAGTCGCGGGCAATAAAAAACCGGCCATTGGCCGGTTTTTTATTCGAGCAAGGCGTGCCTTAGGCGGCAGCGGTGCTGAGGGCCTTGATGTGGCCGCTCAGACGGCTCTTGTGACGAGCAGCCTTGTTCTTGTGGATGATGCCTTTGTCAGCCATGCGGTCGATCACCGGTACAGCGGCGGTGAAGGCGGCCTGGGCTTTTTCCAGGTCCTTGGCGTCGATGGCTTTCACGACGTTCTTGATGTAGGTGCGCACCATGGAGCGCAGGCTGGCGTTGTGGCTGCGACGCTTCTCAGCCTGTTTGGCGCGTTTTTTGGCGGAAGGTGTGTTGGCCACCGTCGAGCTCCTCGAAAAAAACTGGGTAAATAGCGAACAAATTAAGGCCGCGAATAATGCCGTCGCCTCCAGGGGTTGTCAAGGGGCTGCGCATGCGGCCGGAAAGATCGGCGACGGATGTCGCCTGCTTTCTTGCGGGTGATTTATTCCGGCGCGCATTCTACACTCGGCGCGCCCTTGCGGACCGCCGTTCGGCGGCGAGGGCGCACTCGCGCGATGAACCGGCCCGGCCGGTCGCGGTCTTGGACAGGATCAATTTCGACATGCCGGCAGCCCGACATCCATGAATCTTCTCAAATCATTGGCGGCGGTGAGTTCCATCACCATGCTGTCGCGGGTCCTCGGCTTCGTCCGCGATACCATCCTGGCGCGGATCTTCGGTGCCGGCCTCGCCACCGACGCCTTTTTCGTCGCCTTCAAGCTGCCCAACCTGTTGCGGCGGATCTTCGCCGAAGGGGCGTTTTCCCAGGCTTTCGTGCCGATCCTGGCAGAGTACAAGAACCAGCAGGGCGAGGAGGCGACGCGGACCTTCATCGCCTACGTTTCCGGCTTGCTCACGCTGGTGCTGGCGCTGGTCACGGCGCTCGGCATCCTCGCCGCGCCTTGGGTTATCTGGGTCACCGCGCCGGGCTTCGCCGATACCCCGGAAAAGTTCGCCCTGACCACCGACCTGCTGCGGGTGACCTTTCCTTATATATTGCTGATCTCGCTGTCGTCCCTGGCCGGCGCGATCCTCAACACCTGGAACCGCTTCTCTGTGCCGGCCTTCGTGCCGACCCTGCTGAACGTCGCAATGATCGGCTTCGCGCTGTTCCTCACGCCTTATTTCGATCCGCCGGTCATGGTGCTGGGCTGGGCGGTGCTGGCCGGCGGCCTGTTGCAGCTCCTCTATCAACTGCCGCACCTGAGGAAGATCGGCATGCTCGTGCTGCCGCGCCTGAACCTCAGGGACAGCGGCGTCTGGCGGGTGATGAAGCTGATGCTGCCGGCGATCCTGGGGGTCTCGGTGAGCCAGATCTCGCTGATCATCAACACCATCTTCGCCTCGTTCCTGGCAGCCGGTTCGGTGTCCTGGATGTACTACGCCGACCGCCTGATGGAGCTGCCTTCCGGCGTATTGGGCGTGGCGCTGGGGACGATCCTCCTGCCGATGCTGGCGAAGACCTATTCGAACAAGGATCGCCATGAGTACTCGCGCCTGCTCGACTGGGGCCTGCGCCTGTGCTTCCTGCTGGTGCTGCCCTGTTCGCTGGCCCTGGCGATCCTCGCCGAACCTCTGACCGTCTCGCTGTTCCAGTACGGCAAGTTCACCACGGTGGACGCGGCGATGACCCAGCGCGCGCTGGTCGCTTACTCCGTCGGCCTGCTCGGCATCATCCTGGTCAAGGTTCTTGCGCCGGGCTTCTATGCCCAGCAGAACATCCGTACGCCAGTGAAGATCGCGCTCTTCACCCTGGTTTCCACCCAGCTGATGAACCTGGCCTTCATCGGCCCGCTTCAGCATGCCGGCCTGGCCCTGTCCATCGGCCTGGCCGCCTGCCTGAATGCCGGGCTGCTCTACTGGCAACTGCGCAAGCAGCGTCTGTACCTGCCGCAACCGGGCTGGGCGAAGTTCCTGGTCAAGCTGGTGGTCGCGGTGCTGGTGATGTCGGCGGTGCTGCTGGCCACGATGCACTGGCTGCCGGCCTGGGAGCAGGGCGCCATGCTGGAGCGATTCCTGCGCCTCGGCCTGCTGGTGGTTGCCGGTCTCCTGGCCTATTTCGGTATGCTCGCGCTGCTGGGTTTCCGCCTGCGCGACTTTTCCCGTCGGGCGGTGCTGTGAAGCGCGTCCGGGCTGGCGGCGGGATCATGCCGTTTTGCCTGTTGTCCGGCGCCCGGTACGCGTATAATCGACCACTTTCTGAGCAATAAGCGTGCTATGCAGCTGCTTCGCGGACTACACAACCTGCAGCCCCTGGCCGGGGGCTGCGTCGCCACCATCGGTAACTTCGACGGCGTCCACCTCGGGCACCAGGCTATCCTGGCGCGTCTGCGCGAGCGCTCGCTGGAGCTGGGCGTACCCAGCTGCGTGGTGATTTTCGAGCCGCAGCCGCGCGAGTTCTTCTCCCCCGATTCGGCGCCGGTGCGTCTGACCCGCCTGCGCGAGAAACTCGAGTTGCTGCGTGGGCAGGGCGTCGACGTGGTGCTCTGCCTGGCCTTCAACCGCCGCTTGCGGGAGCTGTCGGCAGCCGAGTTCGTCCGCCAGGTCCTGGTCGATGGACTGGCGGTGCGGCACCTGGAAGTGGGCGACGATTTCCGTTTCGGCTGCGACCGCTCCGGTGACTTCGCCTTCCTGGTGAACGCCAGTCGCGAGCAGGGGTTCACCGTCGAGGCGGCCGCCACCGTCGAACTGGACGGCGTGCGGGTGAGCAGCACGCGGGTCCGCCAGGCCCTGGCCGAGGGCGACCTGCATCTCGCCGAGCGCCTTCTGGGGCGTCCCTTCAGCCTGAGCGGACGGGTCCTGCATGGACAGAAACTCGGCCGGCAACTGGGCTCGCCCACGGCCAACATTCAACTGAAACGGCGCAAGGCGCCGTTGAACGGGGTCTACCTGGTCAGTACGCTGGTCGATGGCCAGCGTTGCCAGGGGGTGGCGAACATCGGCACCCGCCCTTCGGTGAACGGCGACGGCCGTCCCCATCTGGAAGTGCACCTGCTCGATTTCGCCGGCGATCTATACGGCCGGCATCTGCAGGTGACCTTCCACCAGAAGCTGCGCGACGAGCAGCGTTTTGCCTCCCTGGAGGCACTCAAGGCGGCGATTCTCGCGGATATCGCCGCCGCCCGGGCCTACTGGCTGGGCCAACCGCTTGATTGAAGAGATCCTGAACAGGCCCTGAGATGACCGACTACAAAGCGACGCTAAACCTTCCGGAAACCGCCTTCCCAATGAAAGCCGGCCTGCCCCAGCGCGAGCCGGAAACCCTGAAGTTCTGGAACGACATCGGTCTGTACCAGAAGCTGCGGGCCATTGGCGGCGACCGTCCGAAGTTCGTCCTGCACGATGGCCCTCCGTACGCCAACGGCAGCATTCACATCGGTCACGCGGTCAACAAGATTCTCAAGGACATCATTGTCCGCTCCAAGACCCTGGCGGGCTACGACGCGCCCTATGTGCCGGGCTGGGATTGCCACGGCCTGCCCATCGAGCACAAGGTCGAGACCACCCACGGCAAGAATCTTCCGGCGGACAAGACCCGCGAACTGTGCCGCGAATACGCAGCCGAGCAGATCGAAGGGCAGAAGGCCGACTTCATCCGCCTGGGCGTGCTCGGCGAGTGGGACAACCCCTACAAGACCATGAATTTCGCCAACGAGGCGAACGAAATCCGCGCCCTCGCGGAAATGGTCAAGCAGGACTTCGTGTTCAAGGGCCTGAAGCCGGTCAACTGGTGCTTCGACTGTGGTTCGGCGCTGGCCGAGGCTGAGGTCGAGTACGCCGACAAGAAGTCGCCGACCATCGACGTCGGCTTCCCGGTGGCGGATGCCGACAAGCTGGCCGCGGCCTTCGGCCTGGCGGCCCTGGACAAGCCGGCGCAGATCGTCATCTGGACCACCACGCCCTGGACCATCCCGGCCAACCAGGCGCTGAACGTGCATCCGGAGATCGACTACGCGCTGGTCGATGCCGGCGATCGCTACCTGGTGCTGGCCGAGGCCCTGGTCGAGTCCTGCCTGGCGCGCTACCAGCGCGAGGGCAAGGTGGTCGCCACCGCCAAGGGCGAGGCGCTGGAACTGATCAACTTCCGCCATCCGTTCTACGAGCGCCTGTCGCCGGTGTACCTGGCCGACTACGTGGCCCTCGACGCCGGCACCGGTATCGTCCACTCGTCGCCGGCCTACGGTGAAGACGACTTCTACACCTGCAAGCGCTACGGGATGAGCAACGATGACATCCTCAGCCCGGTGCAGAGCAACGGCGTCTACGTCGACTCGTTGCCGTTCTTCGGCGGCCAGTTCATCTGGAAGGCCAACCCCAACGTGGTGGCCAAGCTGGAAGAGGTCGGCAGCCTGCTGGCCCACGAAACCATCAATCACAGCTACATGCACTGCTGGCGGCACAAGACGCCGCTGATCTATCGCGCCACCGCGCAGTGGTTCGTCGGCATGGACAAGCAGCCCAGGCAGGGTGCTTCCCTGCGCGAGCGAGCGCTGGAAGCCATCACCCAGACCGAATTCGTCCCGGGCTGGGGCCAGGCGCGCCTGCACGGAATGATCGCCGGGCGTCCCGACTGGTGCATCTCGCGCCAGCGCAACTGGGGCGTACCGATCCCGTTCTTCCTGCACAAGGCCAGCGGCGAACTGCATCCACGCACCGTCGAGCTGATGGAAGAGGTCGCGCAGCGAGTCGAGAAGGAAGGCATCGAAGCCTGGTTCAAGCTCGACGCCGCCGAGTTGCTCGGCGAGGAGGCCGCGCAGTACGACAAGATCAACGACACCCTGGACGTCTGGTTCGACTCCGGCACCACCCACTGGCACGTGCTGCGTGGTTCCCACCGGATCGGCCATGCCAGCGGCCCGGTCGCCGATCTCTACCTGGAAGGTTCCGACCAGCACCGCGGCTGGTTCCACTCCTCGCTGCTGACCGGCTGCGCGATCGACAACCATGCGCCGTACCGCCAGTTGCTGACCCACGGTTTCACCGTCGACGAGTCCGGCCGCAAGATGTCCAAGTCACTGGGCAATACCGTGGTGCCGCAGACCGTCATCGATACCCTGGGCGCCGACATCCTGCGCCTGTGGGTAGCCTCGACCGATTACTCGGGCGAGATCGCGGTATCCCAGCAGATTCTCCAGCGCAGCGCCGATGCCTACCGGCGGATCCGCAATACCACGCGCTTCCTGCTGTCCAACCTGAACGGTTTCGATCCGGCCACTGATCTGCTGCCGCCCCAGGAAATGCTGGCCCTGGATCGCTGGGCGGTCGATCGCGCCCTGCTCTTGCAGCGCGAGATCGAAGAGGCGTACCGCGAGTACCGCTTCTGGAACGTCTATTCCAAGGTGCACAACTTCTGCGTACAGGAGCTGGGCGGGTTCTACCTGGACATCATCAAGGACCGCCAGTACACCACCGGCGCCAACAGCGTCGCCCGGCGCTCCTGCCAGACCGCACTGTTCCACATCGCCGAGGCCCTCGTACGCTGGATCGCCCCGATCCTGGCGTTCACCGCCGAGGAAGTCTGGAAGTTCCTGCCCGGCGAGCGCGCCGAGTCGGTAATGCTCGCCACCTGGTACGACGGCCTCAGCGAATTGCCGGCCGACGTGACGTTGAATCGCCAGTACTGGGAGCAGGTCATGGCGGTGAAGGCCGCGGTCAACAAGGAGCTGGAGAACCAGCGCGCGGCCAAGGCCGTGGGCGGCAACCTGCAGGCCGAGGTCACCCTGTATGCGGAAGACGCGCTGCAGGCCCAATTGGCCAAGCTGGGCAACGAGCTACGCTTCGTCCTGATCACCTCGACCGCGACCCTGGCGCCGCTGTCGGCGGCTCCGGCCGACGCGGTGGACAGCGAAGTCGCCGGCCTCAAGCTGAAAGTGGTCAAGTCGACCCACGCCAAGTGCGGTCGTTGCTGGCACCATCGCGAGGACGTCGGTCAGCACGCTGCGCATCCTGACCTGTGTGGTC
The DNA here is from genome assembly GCF_013343155.1 of Pseudomonas sp. FDAARGOS_761. Classification (NCBI taxonomy): domain Bacteria; kingdom Pseudomonadati; phylum Pseudomonadota; class Gammaproteobacteria; order Pseudomonadales; family Pseudomonadaceae; genus Pseudomonas; species Pseudomonas sp. FDAARGOS_761. Next base: position 358,818 of record NZ_CP054572.1, read on the forward strand.
GCTGCATCGAGAACATCGAAGGCAGCGGCGAGGTTCGCCACTATGCCTGAGGTCGATCGTTTCGGGCGCTTGCCCTGGCTGTGGATCACCGTGCTGGTGTTCGTCCTCGACCAGCTCAGCAAGGCGTTCTTCCAGGCCGAACTGAGCATGTACCAGCAGATCGTGGTGATCCCCGATCTGTTCAGTTGGACCCTGGCCTACAACACCGGTGCCGCCTTCAGCTTCCTGGCCGACAGCTCGGGCTGGCAGCGCTGGCTGTTCGCCCTGATCGCCATCGTCGTCAGCGCGATCCTGGTGGTCTGGCTGAAACGCCTGAAGAAAGGCGAGACCTGGTTGGCCATCGCCCTGGCGCTGGTGCTCGGTGGCGCCCTGGGCAACCTCTACGACCGCATGGTTCTTGGCCACGTGGTGGACTTCATCCTGGTGCACTGGCAGAACCGCTGGTACTTCCCGGCGTTCAACCTGGCCGATAGCGCCATCACCGTCGGCGCCGTCATGCTGGCGCTCGACATGTTCAGATCGAAGAAATCCGGAGAAGCCGCCCATGGCTGAGTCGACCCGCATTGGCCAGGAGAGCCGCGTCACCCTGCATTTCGCCCTCAAGCTGGAGGACGGCAACGTCGTCGACAGCACCTTCGACAAGCAGCCGGCCTCGTTCAAGGTCGGCGACGGCAACCTGCTGCCGGGCTTCGAACAGGCGCTGTTCGGCTTGAAGGCTGGCGACAAGCGCACCCTGAGCATTCTTCCCGAACAGGGCTTCGGCCAGCCGAATCCGCAGAACGTGCAGATCATGCCGCGCGACCAGTTCCAGGACATGGAGCTGGCCGAGGGCCTGCTGGTGATCTTCAACGACGCGGCCAAGACCGAACTGCCGGGCGTGGTCAAGGCGTTCGATGAGCAGCAGGTGACCGTCGACTTCAATCATCCGCTGGCCGGCAAGACCCTGGCCTTCGAAGTCGAGATCATCGACGTCCAGCCGGCCTGAACCGTCGGTCGCTGCGCCCTTCCCAAGCGGGGAGGGCGGTAGCAAGGTTCATTCGTCCAATCACCGCGTCGCCCACGAGATCGCCATGCAAATCAAACTCGCCAATCCCCGCGGCTTCTGCGCCGGCGTGGATCGCGCCATCGAGATCGTCAACCGTGCCCTCGATGTCTTCGGCCCGCCGATCTACGTGCGTCACGAGGTGGTGCACAACAAGTTCGTCGTGGACAACCTGCGCCAGCGCGGCGCCATCTTCGTCGAGGAACTCGATCAGGTGCCGGACAACGTCATCGTCATCTTCAGCGCCCACGGCGTTTCCCAGGCGGTCCGCAAGGAAGCCGAGGGGCGCGGCCTGAAGGTTTTCGACGCGACCTGCCCGCTGGTGACCAAGGTGCACATGGAAGTGGTGCGCTACAGCCGCGACGGCCACGAATGCGTGCTGATCGGGCATGAAGGCCACCCCGAGGTGGAAGGCACCATGGGCCAGTACGATGCCAGCAACGGCGGTGCCATCTACCTGGTGGAGGACGAGGCCGACGTCGCCGCGCTGGAGGTGCGCAAGCCCGAAGCCCTGCACTACGTGACCCAGACCACCCTGTCGATGGACGACACCTCGAAGGTCATCGATGCCCTGCGCGCCAAGTTCCCGCAGATCCAGGGGCCGCGCAAGAACGACATCTGCTATGCCACCCAGAACCGCCAGGATGCCGTGAAGGAACTGGCCGACCAGTGCGACATGGTCCTGGTGGTGGGCAGCCCCAACAGTTCCAACTCCAACCGCCTGCGCGAACTCGCCGAGCGCATGGGCACGCCGGCCTACCTGATCGACGGTGCCGAGGACATGCAACGCGGCTGGTTCGACGGTGTGCGTCGCATCGGAATCACCGCAGGCGCCTCCGCGCCGGAAGTGCTGGTGCGCGGCGTGATCGCCCAGCTACGCGAGTGGGGGGCGTCGGAGGAACAGGAACTGGACGGGCGAGAGGAGAACATTACCTTCTCGATGCCCAAGGAACTGCGGGTCAAGGCTTTGTGAGCCGTGCGCAATAAAAGAGCCCCTCTCGTAGAGGGGCTCTTTCGTTTCAGCGCCAGCAGTCGTTGACGGTGCTGTTGTTGCCGGTCTTGCCGGCTGCGCCGCGTTCGCCGAGCTGATTGAGCGTCAGCTTGCCGCAGGTCTTGTCGCGGGTCTGCGAGTTGATCGGCGTGGCGGTCAGGGTATAGGTGGTGCTGGTGGGTGTCGCTATGGTGAGGTTGTACAGGTTGTTCGGCGAGTTGGCCGAACTCATGCCCAGCTTGGCTACGTCCTTGGTGTAGCCGACCCCGGGGTTCTGCGAGTAGTAGCGTTCCTGGCGCGCGGCTGCGTCCGAGAGCAGGGCCTGGCCCTCGGTGCGGTTGGAGCGGATCACGTAGTTCTGGTAACTGGGAATGGCGATGCCGAGGAGGATGCCGATCACCGCCACTACCACCACCATTTCCAGCAACGTGAAGCCCTTCTGTCTTGTCCTCATCGGGGCTGCTCCTCCCCGTCCTGGCGGGGCTGTTCTTTCTCGATCATCTCGGCCAGCTCCTGTTCGCTCATCTGTTTGTGAATGTAGATATCGGTGATGGTGGACCACGGCTGGCTGACGGTGCCAGAGTAGGACACCACGGAGCCCGGCTTGACCTGGAACAGGCTGGGCATGCCGTTCCTGACGGTGCTGTTGGGCAGGCGGTAGAGCCGGTGGTCGATGTCCACCAGGTTCTTCTCGACCTGGACTTCGAAGACCACGCCAGCGCCTTCGAAGGTCTGGGGATCTTCGGCCCAGCAGAGGCCGGGAACGGCCAGGGCCAGCAGCATAGGCAGCACTTTCATATCAGTTCTTTCCTTCGATGGGGCGCCAGTTCTGGCGGCCACGGGTGTTCGGACCGGGGTTCACGGTCAGGCATTCGCCCGAGGAGCAGACTTCCGGATTGCCCTGTTCGTTGGTGCTCAGCGTCAAGCCTCCCAGGCCTTTCTGCTCGGTACCGGATACCGCGACGTTCTGCTTGTTGTAGCTGTAGTCGGATTTCGAGTCCACGACGCCCTGGCGTGCCAGGTCGAACACGGTGAAGCTGGTGCGACCGCCGGTATAGGGATCGAGGCCATAGGTCCAGTTGCTGGCGCCGTCGGCACAGGGGTCATCGTTCGGGGTGATGGTTTGCAGCAGCACCACCTGGCCGATGGCGATCATGTCCTCGATCAGCATCTCGCCCTTCAGGGTGCCGTTGACCATGAAGTCCAGATACCAGCCGGACTGCTTGGTGCTGCCGTCATTGTTCAGCCAGTTGACCGGGTTCTGACTGGCGATGCGAATGGTGCGAGCGGTCGAGGCGAAGGTCGAGTCGGCCTGGAGGTCCAGTGTCTGCTGCTGCAGGTTGCCGCGCGTCAGTCGGGGTGTGCTGCCCGCGGCTTCGCCCTTGGTTTGCTGGTCCCAGATGCCGTAGAGCGTCTGGGCGCGGCTGGTATCGGCCCGGGCGTCGGCGTTCTCGAAATACTTGCCGGTACCGAAGATCACGATGTAGCCCTTGCGTGTCGGATGGCGAACCAGTGAGGGCGCGGCGGTGATCGCTTGCGCCGCGCCGGCGGAGTCGACCGCCGAATAGAGCGGCTGGCCACCGAAAGACACCCTGAAGCTCGAGGCCACCGCCGGGCCGTCGTTGGCTCGGCTGAACGGATCGTCCTGGTTGACCTTGCCGGCGATCAGGTCGAAGCGCCAGAGGTTGCCTTGCAGGTCGCCGGCGTAGGCGTAGTCGGCTACGCCGTCGCTGTTGTTGTCTGCCAGGCGAGGGCTGGATAGGCCGTTGGGTACGCCGGTCCTGCCGGTGACTTCCAGTTTGCGGGTGATGGCCCCGGTCTCCAGGTCGATGATCAGCAGCGCGGCCTTGTCGTTCAGGCTGGAATAACCGTTTCCGGTGACCACGGCCCACTTGCCGTTGTGCAGCCGGGCGACCGTGGGTTTGGGGAAGCTGTAGCCAAGGTCGGGCTCCTGGTCCACACCGATTTCCCAGAGCAGCTTGATGTTGGCGGGGTCGGTCACGTCGAGGGCGAACAGACCCTTGCCGCCGGCGCGCAGGCTGCCGATCAGCACGGTATGCCAGGCGCCGCCGAAGAAGGCGTCGGCGACCACCGGCGAACCGTCGACGTAGAACTGGTGGGCGCCGCCCTGGTAGCCGCGGGCGGTCAACTTGTGGAGCTTCTCGAAGACCGCGCTTGGGATGAAGGCGAAGGTCTCGTTACCGTCGGTATCGAAACCGTGCAGCATGCCGTCGTTGGCGCCGACGTATACCCGCGGGGCACGGGTTTTCTGTGCTTCTGCGAACGTGGAGTAGTTACCGCTGGGCTCGATCGGCTGGGCCAGGTAGGTCAGGTACTGGGCCTTGCCGACCGTCGCCGGCGAAGAGTTGATGATATCGCCGAGTATCGAGTTGCGGGTGCGGAAGTTGTCGCTGTTCTCCTTGCTGCGATCGCCACGCAGGAAGGCCACGCGGTCCTGGCCCTTGGTGTCGGCGACATCGTTGCGGTCCGGATCGCGGTTCAACTGCCGCTGCTGGGCGGCGCTGAGGCTGCTCCAGGTGAACTCCTTGAGGCCCGAGGTACCGGATCCGGCCATCATGATCTTGCGGCCAGCTCCACCGTTGGGCATCGCGTCGAGGATGCTCTGCGCGCTCCACAGCTTGGTCTGGACGGTGGCCTTGTCCTGGGTGGTCAGGCTGTAGCGGGTCAGGTCGCCAGCCCAGTTCTTGTCGCTGGCGAAGCTGGTCTGGTAGGCGAAGCGGGTCAGCTTGTCGCCAGTGTCGTCTTCCTGCAGGGACGAGCTGATGGCGGGGCGGGATGCCGGCAGGTCCTTGCCCGAAATTCGGTTGAGGATGTCCTGGAAGGCCGCGACCAGTTGGTCCGGCGAGTCGGCGCTGAAGAACTCGCCCCGGGAGTTCACTGCGGCGTGCCACAGATCGTAGACGTTGTTGGCGCTGTTGTTCGAAGCACTGGGCCAACTCAGGTTGCCAGCCACGATATCGTTGTAGCCGCCGGAAAAGGTGGAGCCTTCCCATCTCGGACTGGTGAGGCTGGTGGTCAGGCCCAGGCCCAGGGTGTAGGTCACCATGTGTTGCCAGGTCGCCGGATCGTTGCGCGGATTCCAGTACTCCGCCGAGGGATTGGCCTGGTCCGGGTAGGGAATGTACGGCTTGATGTTGTCGTCGATATCCGGCCGGGCGTCGGTGGCCCAGTAATGGAACGCCTGGTCGGCCAGGGTATTGGACGTACCGTCCCTGTAGGGTGTCTGGCTGCTGTAGCTCTTGCCATCGGGGAGGCTACGACTCGTGCTGTCGGCATTGCCTACGCTGGCCGAGTCGTTGTTCCAAAGACCGTCGGTCATCAGGATATGATAGCTGCCCCGGCAGCTGTACTCGGGCGCGGTCTGGGTCCCTGGGCGATAGGCATAGGGACCGTTGACACCGGTCTTCTTGAGAAACTCGCCTGCCCGGGTCATCGCCTGGCGCAGTGGCGTACCACCATTGACCGAAAGATTTTCCAGCCAGTTGAAGAAGTTCACCCGATGTTGACCAGTGAAGTCTCTCAGGTAGTTGTTGTAGCAGTTGCTGGAACCGCTGCCGATCTGGCAGTAGGAGTTGTTCAGCAACTGCCAACTGATCCGCGCATTTTCCGGCAGACTATAAAAGGCTAGGTTGGCGGCGGTCTGGGTAGCCAGGGCGCGGGTACGGTAGAAGGAATACCAGTTGGCAAAGTTCTGTTGCTGGTCTGCTCCGACAATATCTACACGCTTGTAACAGGATTCGTTGGTCGAGGAGCAACCGGAGCCCGAGTATTGGTAGTAGAACGCGAGTCGAGAGCTGTGCATGCTGGACTCGCTGCCCGCACTCGAGCCACCACTGTAGGAAATAGTTGGCCGGTAGTAGCGGGACAGATCCACTTGGCCCTGTTGGGTGAATCCATTGCGCCACGCTGCGGTGAAACTCGGCTTCGGATAGTCTTGGACCTGAATCTGGCCGTTGGAGAGGGTTACTTTCTTCGGCAGTTTGTACCGCGTATTCGGGTCGTAGTACATCGGGTTGAAGCTGTTCGACGCGAAGAACGTATCGTTCCCATATCTGGAAATGCTGTCTGGCGCATAGGCGAACGCCATACTGCCCGAGTCGTCGAGAGTCACCAGCATGTTCGGGGCGACGCCCTGAATCAGCATCAGCGGCTGCTGGCTGACCGACAGGGCGGCGGCGTGGGTGGTCTGGGCGGAGAGCAGGACGGCGCCGCTGAGCGCGGCTGCCAGCGAGGTCTTGCCGATCTGGTGGAGTGCCGATTTCATGCGAGGCTCGATCAGTTGGTATAGAGACGGGCGAGAACGGTCTGCAGGACGGTTTCGCTGTTGGTCTGGTTGCGCGCGACGCTATTGGTCTCGTAGTAGAAGGTGCCGATGCCGCGCATCAGGTTGCCGTATTCGGGGCTTTCCGCTTCGTTGACCTGGCCGCCCGAGGGAATGGGCAGGTTGTTCCACTGCACGCTGTAGAGCGTGCCCGCGGTGGTCGCGCTGGTGATGTCGCTGCCGCGGTAACTCATCCAGGTATTGGCGATGCCCTTCAGCACGCCGACCGGATTCTGGTGGGTGTCCGCCAGCTTCAGCTTCAGCGCGGCGAGGTCCAGCAGGCAGGGGCGGGCCACGTTGTCGGCCGTACAACCGGTGCCGGGCTCCGGCGGACGCAGGGTGTTGACGAAGCGCCGCTCGCCTTCGCGGAGTCCGGACTCGGCGGCATTCTGCAAGCGAGTCTGTTCGATGACGTTGCCGGTGATGCGGCTTTCCAGTACCACTTCGCGCATGCTCGAGACCGCCAGCAGGGTGACGATCACCAGGATCGCCAGGGCGATGACCAGCGTGGCGCCGCGCTGTTGTGCAGGGAAGTTGTTCATGGCACGAGATTCCTGAGTGTCTGGCTGCCCTTGGCGATCTGGTAGAGGCGGTCCTTGTCGTTGCCTTGCAGGCTGGTCTTGGACGAGGGGTAGAGCGTGATCCAATCGTCCAGGGTCTTGCTGTCGCCCTGGCGCAGGTTCTTGTCGCTGGCCATCAGCGCGGAGTAGCGCAGGGCACGCACCGGACGGTCGGCGATGTTGGCCTGTTCGACGAAGCTTTCCACCTCGCGTTTGCCGGCCATGGTCGGGCCGACGCCGTACTCGAGCTTGAAGTCGACCAGGCCGCTGACGATCTCCTGGCCTTTTTCCTTGATTGTCTGCGCGGAGCAGGCGAGGCTGCCGGGGACATCGGCGGTCGCGGGAACGAACAGAACGCGTGCGGTGATGGCCTGGGCGGTAGCGAAGGGATCGCTAGGGGTGGTGATCGAGTTGCCTTCGCAGTCGTAGGCTTCGCCTGGCGCCGGTTGATAGCGGTAGCAGAATCCGCTCTGGCCGGCCTTGACCACAGCGGGCACCAGGGTCGAGCCGGCTTTGAATGCCTCGCAATAGGCGGTTTTCTGCTGCGCCGGGAAGGCAAACTCGTTGGGGTCGTCCGCACGTCGACGGAAACCCACCTTGGCCAGTTGCTGGTCCAGGAACATCATGGCGAAGCGTCCGTTTTCCTGGTTGCCTGCCTGGCCTTGCTGGAACAGGTAGTTGCGCTTGTTGTCCAGGTAGATCTGGGTAATCCCGAGAATCAGGAAGCTGCTGATGGCGAGGGCCACCAGTAGTTCGATCATGGACAGGCCCGATTGCCGTCGGGAGCGGTTGTTCATGCTCATGGCTCGACCCTGAGGGTGTAGTAGCAGAGGGAGGTGTCGGCGCTGCTGTCGGCGGCGTTGACGCAGGCGCCTTGCTTGCCGCGCCAGGCCAGGCGGATTTCCAGCATGGAGCCCTTGCCGTCGCAGTCGCCCGGCTTCGAGCTGCGGCAGATGTAGTAGTCGCTCTTCAGCAGGTCGCCAGCGCCTGGCAGTTCGTTCTTCACCTGTTCCGCCCAGCATCCCAGGCGGTCCTTGATCGCGTCGGGCAATGGCGTGCAGGAGGACGGCGCGGTGGGGAACGCCGACCCCTTGGCCTTGAAGAAGTCGGATTGCGTGGCCATCTGGTCCTTGACGTCGTACAGCGCCTTCGGGCTCGCCCGCATGCTTTCCAGCAGGTTGCTGCCGAGCATGGCTGCCTTGTTGCGCTCGACCGAGTCGGCGGTGTACTGGATGGTCTTGCCCTGCATGGCGATCATGCCCAGCACGCCGATGCTGATCAGCAGCAGGGCGACCAGCACTTCGATCATGCTGAAGCCGGATTGGTACAGCGGCTTGTGCCGCGATTTCAATAGCATGACTGAGGCGCCTTGGAGGAAGGTTCGAGTTGGATCCGGCCGGCCTGGCTGATGCTCAGCACGCGGCCGCCGTCGGTCTTGCCGTTCTGGCAGATGGCGAAGGTTCGTTCCGTTGGCGGTACGAGGGTACCGTTGGCCGTGAAGGTCAGATGTTCCACGGCGCTCTTTTCCTTCGCTGTCAGCGTGGCGGCACGGAAGCCGTCGTGTTTGCGCAGGGGCGCGGCGATCGAGCCGGAGGCCAGGACACCTATGCTCAGGCCCTTGCCCCAGTCCTTGTCCTTCAGCGCCTGGATGGTGATCGCGCGCCTCTGGGACACGGCTTCGCTGCGAGCGTACTGCAGCATCGCATTGAGTTCCTCGGCGGCGCTCTGCAGTTCGTTGCGTTCTGTCAGCTGCTTGAAGCTCGGAATGGCGAAGCTCGCCATGATGGCCAGCAGGACGACGATGATCAGCAACTCGATCAGGGTGAAGCCGGTCGAGTTGGAACGATATGACATGCGGTTGCTCCAGGGGGTCTACGCCTGGAAAGCATGCCAAACGGGCCTGGGAGCGTCTTGCGGTCGTTGACGGTCGGCCCGTGGGGCAGGACAACTGGTCCATGATCATCCGGAAGTGCTGCATAGCTCACGTTTCTCCCGGTTCTCCCTGGCGCTCGCGGTACGGAGCCGGCCCTGCCGGTTGAGGATCAGTTGCCAGGCAACGGTATGCCTTCCGCAGAGCAGAAACCGCCCGTTGTGAATGTTGAGCTGGCCGCTGGGGAGGAACCTGAGGCGGTTCGAACGGTTCCAGCGGAGCCTTTCCTTCTTTGCAAGCGCGCGTCCCACGAGAAGCCGTTCCCCACCGTCTTCCGCAAGCAGCCAGCCCTCTCCCCAGTCGCTGCCGCAGTGACGGCCATCGGTCGACGGACAGAGCGTCACCGCGCGCTGGTAGGCGACGGCATGCGCTCTGCCCAGCTGGATGCTCGCACTCAGTTCGTGCAACACGCTTCGCTGGCGATTGCCGTCCAGCCAGGCTGCCATCCCGGGCAGCGCGAGGCTTCCCAGTATCCCCAGCAGAGCCAGCGCAAACAGCAGCTCAGTGAGCGTGAACGCTCTCTGCGACCTTTCGACCATGGCAGGCGGTCCTTTTGCTCGTATCATTCCGCGATGGTCGTATCTCGCCGGACTTTCCCCGTTGCCTCAATCAGCTGCGGGATGAGGCGTATGACCGACTTTTCTGCAACCCCTGTGTGATCGTGGAGGCCCTGGTGTCGGAAAGAGTTGTGGTAGTGGGCGCTGGCGTCATCGGCCTGTTGACCGCCCGGGAGCTGGCGCTTGCCGGACTGCGGGTGACCCTGGTGGAGCGGGGCGAGAGTGGGCGTGAGGCATCCTGGGCGGGGGGCGGGATCGTCTCGCCGCTCTATCCGTGGCGCTACAGCCCGGCGGTGACCGCCCTGGCGCACTGGTCGCAGGACTTCTACCCGGCCCTGGGGCAGCGTTTGCTCGACGAGACCGGGCTCGATCCCGAGGTCCATACCGTTGGCCTGTACTGGCTGGACCTGGACGACCAGACCGAGGCACTGCAGTGGGCACGCAACCACACCCGGCCGTTGAAGGAAGTGCCGATCGAGGAGGCCTACGCGGCGGTGCCCGGGCTGGGCGCGGGCTTCCAGCGGGCGGTCTACATGTCGGGCGTGGCCAATGTGCGCAATCCTCGCCTGGCGCGCTCATTGCGGGCATCCCTGCAACAATTCGCCAATCTCGAGTTGCATGAACAGACGGAGGTGCGCGGCTGGTTGCGCGACGGCGATCGAGTGGTCGGCGTGGCGACCTCGCGTGGCGAGATCCGTGGCGACAAGGTGCTGCTGGCGGCGGGCGCCTGGAGCGGCGAGTTGTTGAAGCCGCTTGGCCTGGAACTGCCCGTGGTACCGGTGAAAGGGCAGATGATCCTCTACAAGTGCGCGGCGGATTTCCTGCCGCGCATGGTGCTGGCCAAGGGGCGCTACGCGATTCCGCGGCGCGACGGCCACATCCTGATCGGCAGCACCTTGGAACATTCGGGCTTCGACAAGACGCCGACCGACGAGGCGCTGGAAAGCCTCAGGGCGTCTGCGGCAGAACTGTTGCCGGAACTGGCGGACATGCAGCCGGTGGCCCACTGGGCAGGGTTGCGCCCGGGCTCTCCCGAAGGTATCCCCTATATCGGTCCGGTGCCTGGCTTCGACGGGCTCTGGCTGAATACCGGGCACTACCGCAACGGGCTGGTGCTGGCGCCGGCGTCGTGCCGTCTGCTGGCGGATCTCATGAGCGGGCGGGAATCGATCATCGACCCGGCCCCCTACGCCCCGGCTGGTCGCCTCTGAGGAGCGAAAACCAAAAGGCCTGTCTTCGGACAGGCCTTTTCACTTTCAGTCGATGCCCAGCTTTTTCAGACGATAGCGCATCGAGCGGAACGTCAGGCCCAGGCGCTGGGCCGCGGCGGTGCGGTTCCAGCGGGTCTCCTCGAGCGCCTGCATGATCAGCTTGCGCTCGATATCTTCCAGGTAGTCCTCGAGGTTGTCGATTTCGCTCAGGCTCGCCGCGCCTTCCTGGCTGGCACCCGGCGCATCGGCCAGGCGCAGGTCGTGAGGCTGGATCTGGTCGTCTTCGCACAGGGTATAGGCGCGCTCCAGCATGTTTTCCAGCTCGCGGACGTTGCCCGGGAAGCGGTAGTTCTTCAGCTTTTCCTGTGCGTCGCCGGTCAGCCTGGCGGCCGGCAGGCCGGTGTCGCCGGCCAGGCGCTTGAGGATGCGTTCGGCGAGCAGCGGGATGTCCTCGCGGCGTTCGCGCAGCGGCGGTACGCGCAGCTCGATGACGTTGAGGCGGTAGTAGAGGTCCTGGCGGAAGCGCCCGGCGCCGACTTCGGCGGCGAGGTCCTTGTGGGTGGCGCAGAGGATGCGCACGTCGACGGCGACCTCCTGCTGGCCGCCGACCGCGCGCACGGCCTTTTCCTGGATCGCCCGGAGCAGTTTGACCTGCATGGCCATCGGCAGGTCGGCGACTTCGTCGAGGAACAGGGTGCCGCCGCTGGCGGCCTGGAACAGGCCCTGCTTGTCTTCGATAGCGCCAGTGAAGCTGCCTTTCTTGTGGCCGAAGAACTCGCTTTCCATCAGCTCGGAGGGAATCGCGCCGCAGTTCACCGGCACGAACGGCCGCTCGATACGTGGGCCCTGCTCGTGGATCAGGCGCGCCACCAGTTCCTTGCCGCTGCCGGACTCGCCACTGATGTAGACCGGCGCCTGGCTGCGCGCCAGCTTGCCAATCTGGTTGCGCAGGGCGCGCATCGGCGGCGACTCGCCGAGCAGGCGGTTGTCCACCGGCGCTTCCTCGGCTTCCGGGTTGCGCAAGCGCAGGGCGGTTGCCACCAGCTCCCGCAAGCGACCGAGGTCGACCGGTTTGGTGAGGAAGTCGAAGGCACCGGCCTTGAGCGCCTGGATCGCGGTATCCAGGCTGCCGTACGCGGTGATCATGGCCACCGGGGTCTGTGGATGGCGCTGCTGGATGTACTGGACCAGATCGAGGCCGCTGCCGTCCGGCAGGCGCATGTCGGTGAGGCACAGGTCGAACGGCTCGCGGGCCAGCAACTCGCGGGCTTCCTTGACGTTGCGGGCGCTGCGGGTGTCCAGCTTCATGCGGCCGAGAGTGATTTCCAGCAGTTCGCGGATATCCGGTTCATCGTCGACGATCAGGGCTTTTTGTCGGCTCATGCGTGCGGCTTCCGTCAGCTGAGTTTGCGCGGGTGGGCGAAGGTGATGCGGAAGCAGCCGCCGCCTTCCTCGCGATTGCGGTAGTCGATCCGTGCCTGGTTGCTCTCGCAGAGTTCGCGGGAGAGATAGAGGCCCAGGCCGGTGCCTTTGCTTTCTGTAGTAAAGAAGGGTTCGAACAGGTTGTTCAGTTTGTCCGTCGGTACGCCGGGACCGTCGTCGATGACTTCCAGCACCGGCAGGTCGCTCTCCGGGTCGCGCGCGAGGCTCAGCCAGACCTGGCCGCGCCCGTGCGCCTGGGCGCTGTAGCGAAGACCGTTCTGCACCAGGTTGCTCAGCACCTGGTTCAACTGGTGTGGGTCCATGCGGGTCTGGATGTCGCCGGCACCGAGCTGCAGGTGCAGTTGACTGTCGTTGCGCAGCCTGCCGGGATATTCGTCGACGAACCGCTGAAGCCACTCCTTCAGGTCGAGCTGCTGCGGTTCGGCCTGGCGGCGACGGGAGAGCTGCAGGACGTTCTCGATGACCAGGTTCATCCGCTTCGACTGGTCCTGGATGATCTGCGTCAGCCGTCGGTCCGGGGCATCCAGTTCCTCTGACTCCTGCAGCAGTTGGGCGGCGTGGCTGATCGCGCCCAGCGGGTTGCGGATCTCATGGGCGATGCCGGCGGTCAGGCGGCCGAGACCGGCCAGCTTCATCTGCTGCGCCTGCTGGGCGATCTGCGAAATGTCTTCGAGGAAGATCAGCACGTGCTGGTCGTCTTCGCGGTTGAGGCTGATAAAGCTGGGTTGCACCGTCGGGCCGTCCGGCACCACCTTGAGCGTCGGCGGACGGAGGCTGGGATTCAGGCGCCATTGCTTCATGCAGTGCATCAGCATCGGGCTGTGGCGGCCGAGGCTGGCGCCCTGCACGTCGTCCTGCCTGAGCAGGCCGAGGGCGGCCTGGTTGGCGAGGAGGATGGCCTGACGGCTATCGACCACGAGGATGCCGGTGCGCATGCGCTGCAGGATCAATGCGTTGAGTTCCTCCAGGTTGGCGACCGTCTCGGCGCGTTCTTCGGCCAGCGTTTCGGTTTGCTCCTGGCGCCGCACCAGGGCCTGGATCACCAGCGCGGCGGCGAAGCACAGGGTGCCGAGGCCGCCGGCCTGGACGTAGTGGTTGGTGGCGTCCGGACTACTCAGGCTGAGGAAGAAGGTCAGGTAGAGCAGGCCGAGGCTGGCCGCCGCCGCGATGACCAGGCCGATGCGCCCGCGCAGCAGGATGTTGGCAATGGCCACCGCCACCACCAGCAGGCTGCCGATGCCGCTGGGTACGCCGCCACCTGCGTAGAACAGGCCGCAAAGCATCAGCACGTCGGTGAGCGCGAGGATGAAGATCGGCAGCAATTGCCGCGACGGTGGCAGGAACAGCGCGACCAGGATGTTGAAGACCAGGTAGCACCAACTGCCGACATGGAACAGTTCAGGGTGGACGAGCTTGAGGACCTGATCTTCCAGTTCGCTGGAGATCAGCAGGACCAGTACCAGGCCGATGGTCAGGCGGTACAGGTGGTACAGACGGAGGATGCGTTGCCCCTGCTCCTCGCTCAGCCGTAGCCGTTCAGCGCGCACGGTCGCCCTGGTCCTGGCGCAGGTGCGCCTGGCTGCAATACCAGCGTTGTTCGTGGGCGAGGGCGTTGGTCTGCGGCACGTGGACGCCGCAATGGGCGCAGCGGACCATCGGCGATGCGCTCGGCTCGTCCTGCGGACGTTGCTGCTGGCGCGGAGTGGGACGGGTAAAGCGACGCCAGAGCCAGAACGCGATGGCGATCAGGGCGATCCAGAACAGGAGGCGGAAAAGGCCCATGGTGATCTCGGAGGCTGGAGAAAGCTGCAGTTTAGCCAAGCCGCCGGCTCGATCCCAGCCGGGAAGGTCCAGGCTGTGCGGCGTTTGGCGCTGGGAGAGGCATGGCGGCGGGCAAAAAGAAGGGAGGCCTGCGCCTCCCTTCGGTGTTTCGTGCGATCAGTCGAAGAGACCGAAGGTCATGTAGCTCCACCAGGAGCGGCCGGAGTCTTCGTCGTCATCGCTCTCCGGCTTCTCGTCGTCGGCGCTGTGATCCTGGTTTTCCGGCTTCAGTTCGGCGGGGATCTCCCGCTCGGCATCCTCGTACTGCTTGATCACGTCCTTGGCGGCCTGGGTTTCCATGTGCGGCGGCGGCTCGCCGCCCTCGATCAGGCCCAGGGTGGCCTTGGCCAGCCAGGAGCGGGTGTCGGCCTCGCTTTCGCGGGCGACGAACTCGCCATCCTTGAGGCTGGCGTTATCCGGATAGTTGAGCTTGAGGGTTTCCAGGCTGGTGCTGGCCAGGTCGTCGAGACCCAGGCGACGGTAGGCTTCGACCATGATCGCCAGGCCATCGCCGACGGCCGGGGTTTCCTGGAAGTTCTCCACCACGTAGCGACCGCGGTTGGCGGCGGCGACATAGGCCTGGCGCTTCAGGTAGTAGTGGCCGACGTGCACTTCGTAGGCCGCCAGCAGGTTGCGCAGGTACACCATGCGCGCCTTGGCGTCCGGGGCGTAGCGGCTGTTGGGGAAGCGGCTGGTGAGCTGGGCGAACTCGTTGAAGGAGTCGCGGGCGGCGCCCGGGTCGCGCTTGGTCATGTCCAGCGGCAGGAAGCGCGCCAGCAGGCCGCGGTCCTGGTCGAAGGAGGACAGGCCCTTGAGGTAGTAGGCGTAGTCGACGTTGGGGTGCTGCGGATGCAGGCGGATGAAGCGTTCGGCGGCGGCGCGGGCGGCTTCGGGCTCCATGTTCTTGTAGTTGGCGTAGATCAGCTCGAGCTGGGCCTGCTCGGCGTAGCGGCCGAAGGGATAGCGCGATTCGAGGGCTTTCAGCTTGGTGACGGCGCTGTTGTAGCTCTTGTTGTTGAGGTCGTCCTGCGCCTGCTGGTACAGCTGGCTCTCGCTCAGGTTCTCGTCGACAGTCTCCTTGTTCGAGGAGCAGGCTGCGGTGAGGGCGAGGATGGCGATCAGCAGCAGGTGTTTCACTTGCATGGCGGCTTGCGTCCCTGGGACGGTCGGCTTGGCCTCAACCGTCTGTTATGATTGGCGCCCCAGGCACCCCCTGGGACAAAGACCCCGTATTTAACCACAGCGCGTAGCCGATTCCAAAAGCCGCGCTGAGCATCGTCTCCTACTCATGTCCGATATGATTCAACGCGCGGCCGAGGTGCCGTTCGAGCTGGGTGGCCAGCGTCTCGACCAGATCGCCGCCCAGCTTTTTCCCGAACACTCCCGCTCCCGTCTGGCCGGCTGGATCAAGGACGGTCGCCTGACCGTCGACGGCGCCGTGCTGCGCCCGCGCGACATCGTCCACAGCGGCGCGCAACTGGTCCTGGAGGCCGAGCAGGAAGCCCAGGGCGAGTGGCTCGCACAGGACATCGAGCTGGAAATCGTCTACGAGGACGAGCACATCCTGGTGATCGACAAGCCCGCCGGCCTGGTGGTCCATCCGGCTGCCGGCCATCAGGACGGCACCCTGCTGAATGCCTTGCTCTACCATGTCCCGGACATCGCCAATGTGCCGCGCGCCGGGATCGTCCACCGCCTGGACAAGGACACGACCGGCCTGATGGTAGTGGCCAAGACGCTGGAGGCCCACACCAAGCTGGTGGCGCAACTGCAGGCACGGTCGGTCAGCCGCATCTACGAGGCGATCGTGATCGGCGTGATCACCTCCGGCGGCACCATCGATGCGCCGATCGGACGGCATGGCGTGCAGCGGCAGAAGATGGCGGTGGTCGACGCCGGCAAGGTGGCGGTCAGCCATTACCGCGTGCTGGAACGCTTCCGTGCGCACACCCATACCCGGGTCAAGCTGGAGACCGGGCGTACCCACCAGATCCGCGTGCACATGAGCCATATTGGCTATCCCCTGGTCGGCGATCCGGTCTACGGTGGGCGCTTCAGGATTCCCCCGGTGGCCAGCCAGACCCTGGTCCAGACTCTTCGCGAATTCCCCCGGCAGGCGCTGCACGCGCGCTTCCTCGAACTGGATCACCCGGCCACCGGCGTGCGCATGAAGTGGGAGTCGCCGCTGCCGGAAGACTTCCTCTGGCTGCTCAGCCTGTTGCGCCAGGATCGCGAGGCGTTCGTCGGATGAACGCCTGGCTGACCCCCGACTGGCCGGCGCCGGCCCGTGTGCGGGCCTGCGTGACCACGCGCAGTGGCGGGGTCAGCCAGGCACCCTTCGACAGTCTGAACCTTGGCGCCCACGTCGACGACGATCCGCGCGCCGTGGAAGAAAACCGCCGACGCCTGACCGAGCGTCTGGAATGCCGGCCGAGCTGGTTGGAACAGGTGCACGGAGTGACGGTGGTGGAGGCCGACCCGAACCGGGTGCTCAGGGCCGACGCCAGCTGGAGCGCGACGCCGGGCGTCGCCTGTACGATCATGACCGCCGACTGCCTGCCGGCGTTGTTCTGCGACCGCTCGGGCACCCGCGTGGCCGCGGCCCATGCCGGCTGGCGCGGGCTGGCGGCGGGCGTGCTGGAGGCGACGGTGGACAGCCTGGGCGTGCCCGGCGACGAACTGCTGGTCTGGCTGGGGCCGGCGATCGGCCCGCAGGCCTTCGAGGTCGGCGGCGAGGTCCGCGATGCATTCGTCGCTGCGCACGCCGAGGCGCGCTCGGCTTTCGTACCTAGCGCCAATCCGGGCCGCTTCATGGCCGACATCTACCGACTCGCGCGGATCCGCCTGGGCGCCCATGGCGTCACCGCCGTGCATGGCGGCGGCTTCTGCACCTTCAGCGATACCGCGCGCTTCTATTCCTACCGCCGCTCGTCGCGTACCGGCCGTTTTGCCAGCCTGGTCTGGCTCCAGGACTAGGCCCGCGCAGGTTATCCGGCGGCAACTGACCGATGTCACGGTCCGGTCGCTTGAACCGCGGAAAATCGCCCTTATCTACTGAGTCATCTCGGCGGGCTTTTCTTCATCAGGGACACCCATCGTTCCGGCCCGCTCTATAGAAGGAAGGACGACCCATGCGAATAGACCGTTTGACCAGCAAGCTGCAACTGGCGCTCTCCGACGCCCAGTCCCTGGCCGTTGGCCATGACCATCCGGCCATCGAGCCGGTGCACCTGCTTTCCGCCCTGCTCGAGCAGCAAGGCGGCTCGATCAAGCCCCTGCTGATGCAGGTCGGCTTCGATATCGCCGCCCTGCGCAGCGGCCTCAACAAAGAACTCGACGCGCTGCCGAAGATCCAGAGCCCGACCGGCGACGTGAACCTGTCCCAGGATCTCGCACGCCTGCTCAACCAGGCTGACCGCCTGGCCCAGCAGAAGGGCGACCAGTTCATCTCCAGCGAGCTGGTATTGCTGGCCGCGATGGACGAGAACACCAGGCTCGGCAAGCTGCTGCTCGGCCAGGGCGTGTCGCGCAAGGCGCTGGAGAATGCCGTGGCCAACCTGCGCGGCGGCGAAGCGGTGAACGACCCGAACGTCGAGGAGTCGCGCCAGGCGCTGGACAAGTACACCGTCGACATGACCAAGCGCGCCGAGGAAGGCAAGCTCGACCCGGTGATCGGTCGCGACGACGAGATCCGCCGGACCATCCAGGTCCTGCAGCGGCGGACCAAGAACAACCCGGTGTTGATCGGCGAACCCGGCGTCGGCAAGACCGCCATCGTCGAGGGCCTGGCCCAGCGCATCATCAACGGCGAAGTGCCGGACGGCCTCAAGGACAAGCGCCTGCTGGCCCTGGACATGGGGGCGCTGATCGCCGGTGCCAAGTTCCGCGGCGAGTTCGAGGAACGCCTGAAGGCGGTCCTGAACGAACTGGGCAAGCAGGAAGGCCGGGTCATCCTGTTCATCGACGAACTGCACACCATGGTCGGCGCCGGCAAGGCGGAAGGCGCCATGGACGCCGGCAACATGCTCAAGCCGGCTCTGGCGCGCGGCGAGCTGCACTGCGTCGGTGCTACTACCCTCGACGAGTATCGCCAGTACATCGAGAAGGATGCTGCGCTGGAGCGCCGCTTCCAGAAGGTGCTGGTGGACGAGCCGAGCGAGGAAGACACCATCGCCATCCTCCGTGGCCTCAAGGAACGCTATGAAGTGCACCACGGGGTGAGCATCACCGACGGCGCGATCATCGCCGCGGCCAAGCTGTCGCACCGCTACATCACCGATCGGCAACTGCCGGACAAGGCCATCGACCTGATCGACGAGGCCGCCAGCCGCATCCGCATGGAGATCGACTCCAAGCCGGAGGAACTGGATCGTCTCGACCGTCGGCTGATCCAGCTGAAGATCGAGCGCGAGGCGCTGAAGAAGGAAGACGACGAAGCCACCAGGAAGCGCCTGGCCAAGCTGGAGGAGGATATCGTCAAGCTCGAGCGCGAATACGCCGACCTCGAGGAGATCTGGAAGTCCGAGAAGGCCGAGGTGCAGGGCTCGGCGCAGATCCAGCAGAAGATCGAGCAGGCCAAGCAGGAGATGGAGGCAGCGCGGCGCAAGGGCGACCTCGAGAGCATGGCGCGCATCCAGTACCAGACCATCCCGGACCTGGAACGCAGCCTGCAGATGGTCGACCAGCACGGCAAGACCGAGAACCAGTTGCTGCGCAACAAGGTGACCGACGAGGAAATCGCCGAAGTGGTTTCCAAGTGGACCGGTATCCCGGTGTCGAAGATGCTCGAGGGCGAGCGCGAGAAGCTGCTGCGCATGGAGCAGGAGCTGCATCGGCGAGTGATCGGCCAGGACGAGGCGGTAGTCGCCGTGTCCAACGCCGTGCGCCGTTCGCGCGCCGGCCTCGCCGATCCGAACCGGCCGAGCGGCTCGTTCCTCTTCCTCGGCCCGACCGGGGTGGGCAAGACCGAGTTGTGCAAGGCGCTGGCCGAGTTCCTCTTCGATACCGAGGAGGCGCTGGTGCGGATAGATATGTCCGAGTTCATGGAGAAACACTCGGTGGCCCGCCTGATCGGCGCGCCTCCGGGCTACGTCGGCTTCGAGGAAGGCGGCTACCTGACCGAGGCGATCCGCCGCAAGCCCTACTCGGTGGTGCTGCTGGACGAGGTGGAGAAGGCCCATCCGGATGTATTCAACATTCTCCTCCAGGTGCTCGAGGACGGACGCCTGACCGACAGTCACGGGCGTACGGTGGACTTCCGCAACACCGTGGTGGTGATGACCTCCAACCTCGGTTCGGCGCAGATCCAGGAGCTGGCCGGCGACCGCGAGGCGCAACGTGCCGCAGTGATGGACGCGGTCAATGCGCACTTCCGTCCGGAATTCATCAACCGGATCGACGAAGTGGTGGTGTTCGAGCCGCTGGCTCGCGAGCAGATCGCCGGCATCGCCGAGATCCAGCTCGGTCGCCTGCGCAAGCGCCTGGCCGAGCGCGAGCTGAGCCTGGAACTGAGCCAGGAGGCGCTGGACAAGCTGATTGCCGTCGGCTTCGACCCGGTCTATGGCGCACGCCCGCTGAAGCGGGCCATCCAGCGCTGGATCGAGAACCCGCTGGCGCAACTGATCCTGGCCGGCAAATTCGCGCCGGGTGCCAGTATCTCGGCGAAGGTGGAAGGCGACGAGATCGTCTTCGCCTGACCTCTTCGGGGGCGGACAGGGAAAGCCCCGCTTCGGCGGGGCTTTTTCATGGGCGTCCGGTAGGCGCGAGAGCGCTGCCGCATGCAGTGGAAGGGCCGTTTTGTCGCTCGTGGAAAAAGAAGAAAAACTTTTTGGATCAGAGGGTTGACATGCCCGCGCGCATCCGTAAAATGGCGCGCCTCTGAGACGCGAATCCAGCAACACCGGAAGCGTCCAGGGTTGGAAGAAAGACGTTCCGCGATAGCTCAGTCGGTAGAGCAAATGACTGTTAATCATTGGGTCCCTGGTTCGAGTCCAGGTCGCGGAGCCAACTTCCAATCGGGGTATAGCGCAGTCCGGTAGCGCGCCTGCTTTGGGAGCAGGATGTCGGGAGTTCGAATCTCTCTACCCCGACCACCTCATACTTGGGTCGTTAGCTCAGTCGGTAGAGCAGTTGGCTTTTAACCAATTGGTCGTAGGTTCGAATCCTACACGACCCACCATTTTCCAAGGGGCGAGTTGCGTAGGTCTAGGAAGGGGGTGTTGCACCGTTCTAGCCTTGCAGCCGTCTGGGCCGAACATTAGGCCCGCATTGACGTGATGTCAATATGGAATAGCCCGCCTTTCAAGGTGGGCTTTTCTGTTTCTAAAGCCCTGAAACCACTCTGCAGGCGTAGCAATGCACCCCCGACGTAATCAGCGATTACAGAGGGTACTGTGGTATTGGCCTTGAAATTGCGCGGCTCTGCCAACATGCAGGCGCTGGAATCCAGGCGCTCTCGGTAATTCCAGATTCTTCCTACAGGCCTAGCGATCTGCTGGGAGGCGCGGCTACCTTTCGTCCGGTAGCCGGCCCCTCAGTACCGGTATCGCTAGGCGAGACTGCTTCGGGCGGCAGATCCCCATCCACCAGATCCGCTTGTTGCAGCGGGAGCCGCGGATGCCGAGGCGGCACGGTTCGATAAGTGTTGAGCCATCAGAGTGAACAGCACGCTTTGCTCGAAGGTGTCAGGTGGCTGTGGTAGCGCTTCTGCTTCCCACGCGGTTGGACCTCCCTGAATGCCTGTCCCTGGCGTGTGCTCCACTGGTTCTGCAGGCTCTGTCCTGACCTCCGGTGGCGGCGCTTCACTCACTCGAGCGAGAGGTTGCCCGCATGGCTTCGGTTTGGCAGAGGCTTGCGGGGAGCCGCTGTAATCCACCTTCCTGACATTCTCCAGCGCGCCTTGGGCCAGGCTTCTAGCATGCAGCACGGCACGCATGTGATCGTAGTCGGCCTCGATGTAGCTCATCGTGGTCTGGATATTCGAGTGGTTGAGCAGGCACTTCGTGAGGTGGATGTTCCGCTCGGGTGCCTTCATCAAGTCGGTGGCCAGGGTGTGCCGGAAACGGTGCGGGGTCATCCGCACCCCAACCTTCTCGGTCAACTTCCGGTACATGGCTTCGACCTGGTCGGAGTTCATCACCTTGCTCTTGTAGTGCGGTGAGAACCGGTTGACGTTGAACAACTGGTCGTCATCGGCGAATCCGGCTCTATCGGCCTCTTGCAGGAGCCTCGATAGGTGAGGCACAAGCCCCTCCGTTATTGGCACTACGAACTCTTTGTGAGTCTTCTCAGTCTCGCCGCGGATGAGGATCAGTTGATTATCCCAGTCGATATCGCGCTTGCGGATGCACAGCAGCGCATTCAACCGGATGCCGGTGTAGTAGAAGACCTCGAACGTGCAAAGCCAGAACCAGGCGGGTGTGATCCGTGCGCGTTCGCCGGTGCAGCGCTCGGCGCCGTCCTGCATGTTGAGCCAATTGCGGGCGCGCAGGATGGCTTCGGCGGCGACGGTTTTGCTTGCTCGCCTGGGGGGAATGACGGTGGTCTTTCTGAACGGGTTGACTTGGGAATGTGTCACCAGCTCGTGCTCGATGGCATAGCCCCAGATCGTTCGCAGATGATTCGAATACGTGTTCCAGCTCCGCTTCGACAGGCCTTGTTCCAGTACCTTGCGCCGCCATCCCAGGACAGCCCTGTGGTCCACGTTCTGTACGGTTGCCGTAGGACCGAAGTGCTTGAGCAGCGCCTTGGTCGCGGCGCGGTAGATCTTCGCGCTGGCTTCCCGGAGATCGTGCGCGAAGATGTACTCCTCGGTGAGCTGCTGCGGCGTCATTCCACACCTCCTTCGGCATCGGTGATGACCGTGAGGCTTGGGTTGTCCAGAGGCTGCTCAGGGAACAGCAATTTGGGATCCTGGAGCAGGTAGGCCTTGAGCTCTTTCGTCTTGCGAGGACCAGAAACCTTGATGGTCCAGATGTTCAGGTTTTTACTGGTCTTTCGGTGAAGACCTTGTTTCTCGAACGCGCGCTGCACCAGCTTCCAGCCGGCGGTCTCTTTGGCCTGGGCCAGCTTTTCAACCTCCGGATGCTCCTGGACATAACGCTTGAAGATTCCTGGCGTGACGAGCATGGCGGTCCCGTCGACGGTATGCACCAAAGCCTTGGTGTCGTTGATGAACAGGCGACGGGCCGCGATGCCAGATTTCATCCAGCCAACGAATCCCTGTCCCAGATCAGTGCTTCTGCTAGGCATAAATACATCTTCAATTGCTTCAGGAGCGCAATCTGTTGGCTCCTTGATCCCTAGTGGCTGCCGTAGGTTCTCCTCCCCGCGAGTATTCGTAGGAGAAGCAGCCGATGAGTCGTGGCTAGTGTCTAGCTCTTCTGGTGGCGAAGTGATATTACCAAGAAGCGCGTACAAATCGCCTGTTTCTTCCTGGTCATCAGTTGAGGGCTTCGCAATCGCCCGCATTTCGTTTGACGGTTTCGCAACACTCGGCGCAGGTTGGCGGAGCGTCATCTTGGCTTCTGGTGCTTGCTGCTGTTCAACCGGTTCGTTGGGAATTTCACAGGTCGTTTCTGACTTTTCCGTTGAGGCGGTTCCATCTTCAACGACCAGTGATCCGCTGTAGGGTGAGGGGCGCTCGGCAGCATCTGTCCAGATCAAGGCTGGAGCAATCTTGAGTAGCGTGAACTTGTTTCTCCATCCAGCACCGTTGTCTACCGTGGCCGTCCAGATGGCCTTGTCCTCGGCATTTGTCTGAATGACGGCTTGGTCCTGGAGCATGTTGAAGAACGGCGCGTTGGAGGAGGGCACCCTCTCGATACCCTGGGCCAGCAGGTAGGCTCTCAGTTGATCGGCTGCAGGCTTGCTCACCAGCCAGAGTGCGTCCTGGGTCAGCCATCCATCGGACGGGCCGCTAGGTTGATTCAACTTGAACTTGTCCTTCACCAAGAAGCGAAGGCCGTCTGCCAACTGCCGCTGCAGCGACTGCTTCGGTGCAGCCAGAGCTCGATCCGGATTGCCTCCTAGCTCCTGTGCAACTGAGGCCTGGTCTGCCTTCACGATGATCTCGCCGAGGATCCCGGCGTGCTCGTACTGCCCAGCGAACAGGTAGATCAATTGAGCCCACAGCTCTGGAAAGCGGCTGAGCCAATCGAGTGCAGTGCGCGGTAGCAGTTGGTGGATGAGGAGTGCTGAGGCAGCGCCGTGGAGCTGGTATTCGCGGGACTTCACGTACTTGAAACGGTATGGCTGGTTGATCGGTCCGTTCCAAGGGTGCCAGGTGCTGCCGTCCTGTAGCTCAACCTGCAGGTCGACGACGATCTTGCCTATGTCGTGAGCCAGGGCGCCATACGCCGCGGCGGCCGACCAGGCTTCAGCCTGGGCTGACTGTGACTCCGGCGCTGCGCCGATCGGGAGCAGGTAGGTCTGCCGTACCTTGAGTGCGTAGGCCACGATCTCCAGGCCGTGATCGATCATCCCGCCTGGATGGGCATGGTGATGGTTTTCCGAAGCAGGGAGTTGCTGGACCAGCTCGGCATAGTTGGCCAATGGCCGCCGGTAGATCTCCTCGAATTGCTGCTTGGACAGCGAGGCACGCTGCCAGATATTCTCCAGTAGCTGCCGGCGCCGAGGCGTGCCGAGCAGTTCCATGCTGCTCAGAGGAGGGAGGAATCCCCCTGGGGCAGCTTTGGTTGTTGGGGTGGGGGACGGCTTCCTGGATATCCAGGAAAGGAGTTGAAACATGGGAGGCTCCATGACGATTCATGGAGCGGGCTTTTCCGCTAGATCAGGGGCTGGCAACAACGATAAAACAACGGTAGCGGAGAAGGGTATTTTGTTGGCAATGTGCCATCCTCATGCAGGGTCTCGCTATCTTTTCAGCATACATCATTGAGGTGCATGGCGATTTCGAGTGCATGTAAATCCGAGCCCGATGCTGACTGGCAGCAAGCGGCCAAAAGCGGTCACCCGCTAATGGCCGTATCGATTAGAAGGGGAGCAAAACCACATTCAAATATATTGAATTGATGGACATTGCGAAAAATTTGAAGAAAATGAACATCGGATCGGATACTTCCATCGCATATTTCCTACCCTCTGAATAATAAATACACTCTCACTACGGTGCTATCCTATGACACTCCTGATCTATCGCCCTGCCAAGCCCGATGACGCTGCCTTGTGTATAAATATCCGAGGCTTAACGCGAGAAAATGCATTTTCAGAAGAAGAGTTGCGTGAACTCGGTATTACTGTCGAATCTTGGAGCAAGGGTATCCAAGATGGCAGTTGCCCTGGTTTCATTGCCTCTGCGGAAGGGCAGATGATTGGCTATTGTTTTGGAGATCGAGACACTGGTGAAATTGTCGTTTTGGCCCTATTACCTGAATACGAAGGTCAAGGAGTCGGCAAAAGGCTGCTCGCGATGGTGATCGAGGAACTAAAAAAACATGAGTTTCATCGCCTATTTTTGTCTTGCTCCAGTGATCCCAACGTTCGTTCTTATGGCTTCTACCGACGCCTAGGATGGAGCCCGACAGGAGAAAAGGATGAGTACGGTGATGAAGTCCTTGAAATAAAGTTAAAACATTATTGAGATTTGCCAAACAGACTTCAGCTCTAACAGTCGTGGGCGGTAGGGCGAGTGAATTGCGTCTGAGCGTCTGCTATGGGGCTTGTAACTGCCTTTCGCCAGCAGCAGCAATCGGCCACAAGCGGCCATTAGCAACCTGTCACCGGGTTTCTATGGTCGCTTGGGTTGAGTTTAACGGCCGCGCAGAGCCAAAGCGTTCATCCCTTCCATAAGGACAACAAGCCGCTC
This sequence comes from Pseudomonas sp. FDAARGOS_761, assembly GCF_013343155.1. Classification (NCBI taxonomy): domain Bacteria; kingdom Pseudomonadati; phylum Pseudomonadota; class Gammaproteobacteria; order Pseudomonadales; family Pseudomonadaceae; genus Pseudomonas; species Pseudomonas sp. FDAARGOS_761. The sequence continues at coordinate 383,540 of NZ_CP054572.1, forward strand.
GACCACACCTTCATCAAAGTCATCCCGGTTCTGCTCCTCGTGCGTGCCCTTGTTTAGGTATTGCCATAACAAGGTCTGCTCAGGTATTCCAAGAATCTCCTCCAGCACATCCAGCACTGGCTGCTTATCAGCATGCTCGAATGTGCGTGCACCATGCAGCCTTGCACGCAGACCCTCACACAAATTTCGAAGTGTGGGTTGATCTCCGACACCTGTGAGCTTGACGCTAATTTGACCAAGTTCACATTGGCCAAGCCATCGCCAAACTTTATTAGCAAGCAGTTCTAACGCCTGTCGGCACGGCTGTAACGCCCCTCTGTGGTCGCCTCGGTCAACAGCAGCCCTAGCGTTTATGAGATAGGCTTGCGGTGGCACATCTCGTAAGACACGCGGATGGTGATCCCCAGTGTGGTGACGGAAGGTGTAAGACACCCACTGATCACGATCAACATGGTTCTGGATGTCCTTGATGAACTCATTGCTGTGGCAGGTCACGATAATCTGAGTATTGGCGAAGCGCTGGCTCTGAAAAAGTGCTTCCCGAATTCCTTGACGATGCTCGTGGTCAATTGCATTGATGGCGTCATCGAAGATCACTGTAGGTGCCTGGATATTGACTACTTTTGCCAACAGGATGGCCAATCCCAAACACCGGACATGACCTTCACTTAGTACCTGAAGCGCATCAACGCGCGCGCCTGTAGAGCCTCGGAAGCTCAGTTCGATACGACCGTCCCCGGTAACAGGCAGGTGTAGCGCAGCCAGCTTGTCTTCTTCGGCGTCACGAACATTAAATTCGTTGTACAGCTCCATGGCCAAGTTGTTTAAACCTGCCATCAACGTTCTCGGCAACTCCGAGCGATATTGCCGCAGCCGGCCTAGAAAGCCGTTGTAGGCAGCTTGAATTCTCAGCTCTGCTGCAATGAGGGCTTCCTCCTCAGCAGCTGCAGCGATCAACTCGGCGTTCTGCGCTTCAAAGGCTTCGACACGCTGGCGAGCCGCTGCAATGGCTTCACTAGCTTGTAGGCGTCGCAATGCATGCTCAGCCAGTGCGATGCGAGCGTTGGTAAGACGATCTCGCTCAGCAATCAGTTGAGCACGTTGCTCAAGATTTTGCTGAGTAACGGCATCCGCCTCCTCGAGCTGGCGCGCGTAATTGACTACCTGCTGTGACAGCGAGATACCTCCGGCAACTGGGGTGTACCCGACCCTCCACCATGTGGTGCCGGGTTGAACACCTGGATCTGCAAGATAGCGTAGAACTTCATGTTCGCTATCAGCCCTAGCCCCGACACGCTGGGCAAAATTGGCGAAGAACGCTCGCAATGCATCCGAAGCAACCCGCCGCTGATCAATAGCCGCTTGGTGTCGCTGCTTGAGCTGAGTCAGATCCCGAAGATGCTCCAGCCCCTGTGCAGCCTTTACAAAAGGATTTGCATGTACATGCACTGCTCCAACAATTGCCGTCTCACATGCAGGGCATTGGTCTGGAGACAGTGCCTGCAGCTCTAGAACCGCAGTGTAAAGGTCTTGATATGCGGCATCGTCCTGCTGTAACGCCAACTGGCCAGAGAGCTCCTCGACGAGATTTTGAGTCTCATCTGCCGCGCGATATGCCCCAAGGAGGTCCTGCTGCCGGATACCGTACAAGGGTGGCGCAGGTTGGTTCAGTATTTCTACCAAAGCCTGTAAACGACCAGGGGCATCAGCAGTGCCTACCGCCTGTTGCAACTGGGTATATGTCATTCCGACTTGGAAATCCTCGGCGTACTGCCGCTCAGCCTGATCGAATGCAGCAATACTGGCCGGCTCGTCTGCAAGTAGTTCGCTGTCATGAACGATTGCTTGCCGTCTGCGTGCAAGTTCAAAACCTTGCACAGAGTGAAGCGTTAGCTGAGCATCAATCGACTCGTTAAATTGACCCACAAACTCATTGAAGTCGTCCATGCCGAACAGTGCGGCGATCAACTCTGTCTTCTGGCCTGCAGGCTTTGCAGCGATCCGAGAAAAGGAGTCGATACGGTTCTTCTCAATGAAGCAGAACCGATATGCATCGGCATCTGCCTGAACGGCAACTCGCTGGCCATGTGCATCTAATGCCTCCAACTGAGGAGGTGCAAACCGTCCCTCGTAGATGTTGCGGAGGTACTGAGCAGCATCAATTCGCTTTTGCGCCCCCTCGTCTACAGCCCCGAGCAGAGCAAACTCAAGAGCCTCGCAAAGACTAGTCTTGCCGCTACCATTGGGGCCATAAAACAACACCACACGGCGTGTTAGATCAAACGCCTCCGCATTGCGAAATCCCCGGAATGGCCCCAGTGAGAGGTGGCACAGGCTCTGCCAACTCCACCCCGCTCGCCCAGCTATGGCGGCCAGCTGCGGTCGCCCCGGATCGGTTGTAGTGAGCCGCTGACGCGCGAGGTCGACCAAATGCACCGACCGCTGACTTCGATTACGAGAAGTGGCACTAACTCGTTCAAAATCGTCCAGTACCAGCCGTGCAAATCGGCGTACATCCTCTGGCGCTTCGACTTCAGGTCGATGAAGCCATTGCATGAAATGCTGATAGTCGTGTTCTGCGGACGCCATCCCTACCTCCACTGTAAGAAGCATGGCAATTAGCTGTTACGTTACCGGCGCCCTTGCAGGGTGTCCATGGTCCATGGCCTGCCCTTGGCCGTTTTCTGTCAGCTGTGACCGGCTGCAATCAGCCCAGGCTGTGTAAAAAACACAGCGAGCGCTGGGTAGCCGGATATGGACTGGTTTTAACGATATCCAGCGGCCTCCTGGACGCGTGGTGTGTCCATCCGGGGCATTCAGTTGATTCGGCAAGTGCTGCTTCCACGATTCTGTGCGACGCGTTCGAAGGGCTGCCGATGGGGTTTCAGGCCTTCATTGCCGTTATCAGCGCACTATTGCCCAGCAGGTTCAGCACCCATTTGAAGTTGTAGGCGAGCACATGCAGGCTTATTTCCGTGCTCACGCGGTTGAGCGTCTTGGTGAGGAAGTGGGTGGCGCCCATCCAGGCCTTCAATGTGCCGAAAGGATGCTCCACTGTCTGGCGGCGGATGCGCATCATCTCCGGTGCCTGATTCAGGCGGGACTGCATCGCGTCAAGCACCGACTCGTGTTCTCAGCGACTCACTCGCCGCTGCGCGCTCGCTGTGCACTGACCTTTCAACGCACAGCCCTGGCAGTTCGAGCTCCACTAACGATGCAGCTTCAGGCCTTTCTCAACCGTCGCAAAACGCCAGATCAGGCGTTCTCCGGCTGGGTGGGCATCGGTACTCGTTGTGGGCCGCGTCGTAGATGAAAACATCGCGACCAAAGCGACCCGCTGCGGCGGCGGCCGAGGTCTTGGCCTTGGGTAACGAAGGCGGTGATGCCAGTCTCGTGGCAGGCGAGGATTTCCTCGCTCTTGAAGTAGCCCCGATCGGCGATCGCCGACAGTGACTCCACGCCCATTGCGTCCCGCGCTTGCTTGGCCAGGGCACTCAATTGATTGCGGTCGACGTCGTCGTTGGTGACTTCGTGCGTCACGATCAGATGATGTTTGGTGTCGACCGAGGCCTGGACGTTGTAATCAACCAGGCCGGTGCTGCGCGTCATCATCGAGCGGGCGGCGGGATCGGTCAGGGAGATCTGTTTGTCCGGTGCGGCCTCAAGCCGGCACATCCCGAAGTTCCTGCATCTTGATTTTAAGGGCGGCTCTTGCGGTGCAGGCGTTCGGCCTTGGCCTGGGCCTTTGCCACCGCCGGCTCCTGGCGGTCGGCAGTGTCGAGCGCAGTCAGGTAGCGGCTGATGCTGGACTCGATCTCCTCCATCCGCCGTTGCAGCTTGGCACTGGTGAAGTTGCGGTCGTGATTATTGACTGCCTTGAACTTGCTGCCGTCGATAGCCACCCGCGCTTCGGCGAACAAACCGAGCTGCTGGCACAGCACCACGAACTGCCGGCAGACCCGACGAATCGCCGTGCCGTTGTCCTTGCGAAAGTTGGCGATGGTTTTGAAGTCCGGCATCAGGCGTCCGGTCAGCCACATCAGATCGACGTTGCGTTGCGCCTCACGCTCGAGGGGGCGACTGGACTGGATGCGATTGAGGTAGCCGTAGATGTAAATCTTCAGCAGAACAGCAGGAGGGTAAGCGGGCCGACCGGTTTCCGCCGGGATCACGCCGTCGAAACCTAGTCGGCCAAGGTCGAGCTCATCGACGAACACATAGACCACCCGTCCCGGACTGGTGTCCGCCACGTAATCATCCAGGCTCTCGGGCAGCAGCGTGCTTTGGCCTCGACATTCGTCCTGGATGAAACGCTTCACGGACTGCCCCGCTATGAAACCGTCGGCAGCAGCAAGGGTGCGAGCCACGTTTTTACACAGCCGGGCCGATTGCTGACACCGCCAGCCACTCAAAGTCGCGGTGGTCAGTGACTACGGGGACGGCATTCATGCCTCTCACGATTAGTCCATTCACCATTGAGGGTGGTCAATGGCACTTTGCCTGTGCATTGTGATATCCCTAAAGTCCTTCAATCGACTAGCAGAAGGAAATGCAATATGTCCGGTTCAGGCGGTAGCTATCTGGGGCCAGATAGCCCCAGCGATTCTTGTGCAACCCTTCGGTTCGACACCCAGCTTGCATCACCGAAAGCTCAGGTGATTGCAGGGCTGCAGGTCGGCGATATTCTCGACATTGCCTTTGGGCAAGGTGGTAACCAGGTCGTTGTTGCGCTGTGGAATGGCGCTGAGGCAGGTGGGATTGTCGACCCGCACCTGAACCAACTGCGAAACTGCATGAACCAGAACGAACAGTTCCAGGCTCGTGTACTGAACATCAGCGGCGGGCAAGTGCGGGTTCGGGTGTATCACGTCTAATCGCGAGCAAGGAGAGCTCTCATGATCACCATCGTAGGAGGCGTTTACCGGGAGCGGTGTATGCGCCCGGGCTGGGACGATATCTACGGATCGGCAGGACGCGCGGCAACGGCTATTGCCCGCTTTGGCGGTAAAGCTGAACTGCACGCATGCGTAGATAGCGGAACCCAAGAAGTTATAGAGGCGCGCGCAACTGCTGAGGACTTCAAATTCAATGGCGCACCTGCTCAGGCAGGGGTGACTTTTGAATACATCCATGGTCTGGCTAACCCCGACATTCGACATGGGACTCATGTCAGGTCGACGTTGATGGTAAGCGGAGAGAAGGTCCTCCGCTTCGGCATGATCGATGGAACCGCAGTGGTGAATGCGGACTTTGCGGTGTATGACCCCCAGAACGCTGATGAGCCTGAATCCTTCAGCGCCAATGGCTCCACAGCCAAACATCTGGCCTTGGTCCTGAATCGCCACGAAGCCAACTTGTTGTTGCCTGGCTCCTGCGGATTGCGCCCTGAGGAGATTGCGACTGCTTTGGCTAAGCAAGAAAACGCCGACGTTATTGTCATCAAAATGGGGCCGCTGGGCGCCCTTGTGTACGACAACGGCAAGATCTCCACGGTACCGGCCTATCGCACTGAGCGCGTATGGAAGATCGGTTCCGGTGATACCTTCGCTGCTCACTTTGCGTTGGCGTGGTTGGACAACGGCCTTTCTGCTCACGATGCCGCTTCGATTGCGTCCATCGCGACAGCCTTCTACTGCGAGTGCCGGGGGTTTCCCGATCAAGCCTTGTTGGCCGCATTCAAGCCGAAGGCGCTGCAGCCCTCTCAGCGGTACCGCGATGGCTATATACCGAAGGTCTACCTCGCTGGTCCGTTCTTCACGCTCGCTGAACTCTGGATGGTCGGGCAGGCTCGCCGGGATCTGAAAGCCATGGGTCTCGAGGTTTTCTCTCCCTACCACGATGTTGGCCTAGGCACCGCAGAAGACGTTGTAGAAAAAGACCTCGAAGGTGTCCGCAACTGCGATGTACTGTTCGCGATAGGCGATGGTCTGGACTCGGGCACGATTTTCGAGATTGGTTACGCTCGAGCTTTGAACAAGCCCGTCGTTTTCTATGCGGAGAATGAGTCCGAGCAGGATCAGAAGATGATGGAGGGCTCCGACTGCACTATGGCTGATGACTACGTCAGTGCAATCTATCAGATGGTCTGGAAAGCGGTAGAGCTATGAAGACAGGGTTACTGTTGTCTGGTGGTATGGACTCCTTGACACTCGCCTGGTGGAAGCGGCCAGACATCGCTTTCACCCTTAACTACGGTCAACTGGCGGCTCAGGCAGAGATTGAGGCTTCGCGCACGATCTGCTTGGAGCTGAATATTCCTCACCATGTAATCGAGATCGACTGCCGACAGCTGGGATCGGGGGATATGGCCGGCACGCAGGCCGACACCCTGGCTCCAGCCTCGGACTGGTGGCCATATCGAAACCAGATGCTAGTCACGCTGGGGGCAATGAAGGCGATTTCATTTGGCGTGACACACCTATGGCTAGGGACTGTGAAGTCGGATGGCTTCCACAAAGATGGTTCGCCGGAGTTCATGTCTGCGATCAGCCATCTTCTCTCTCTACAGGAGGGCGGTATGGTGGTGGAGGCTCCTGCGATTGAGCTTTCAACCGCTGAGCTCGTGCGCCTATCGAGCATTCCAGCCAGGCTCTTGGCCTGGGCCCACAGCTGCCATAAATCCCACTTGGCATGCGGAAACTGCCGCGGCTGCAACAAGTACATGGAGGTCTTCCTTGAGGTCGGCTACAACCTGGATCGACCTGGCTGATCCCCTGCTCAGGAGTGCTCCTGAGCCTTACACTCCGATCGAGTGGGAGCTGGGCGAGACCTGTTCACTCCCATCTACCGCGGGTGTTCCTGATCGGTCGTTCAGCGAGGTCGTAGACACGCGCGCGTCGCATCGCGAGTTCGGCTTTGTCGATGATCAGCAGCTAGGTGCATTTTTCTGGTTGGCTTGCAGAACGCGAGGAGTGGGTGCTTCGGAACTTGGTTTCGATCTGGAGCATCGAGCTGCACCGTCAGCAGGTGCGATTCACCCGATACATGTTGTCGTTAAACGACCTGGCGATGACCGGTGGTGGTTGTACGTGCCTAGGGTTCACCGGCTCGCAGAAATCAAGCATGCATCTGCTAAGCTCGCAGGCCTGTTCGATCTCAGCCTGCAGGTTCTGGCAGGTGGTCAGGCAATCCGTTTCCTATTCTTGGCCGAGCCTGGTAAGACCCTGAGCAAGTACCAGAATGGGTGCAGTCTGATCTGGCGCGATGCAGGTGCTCTGCTTGGAGTGATGGCTCTGGCGGCTACAGCTCAGGGGCTCAACTTCTGCCCGCTAGGCATCACGGGAGAGCCATGGGCCAGTGGTTTAGCCGATCAGGGCAAGCTGGTCGGAGTTGGTCTTGCGCTTCTTGGTTCGGCCGCGAACAGCTGAGTCGGAACTACGGTGACCCATCCCCATGATGCTATGCACCGTAGAGGGGGACGACATCATTTCTAGCCACATCAGCGCATCAAGTTCGGAGGCTCTGACCCCGAGCCCTTTGCTGAATCGGATGAACTGTTCCTCGAGCTCCAGGTAGTTGCGCTCGACCGTCAGGTTGTCCCCAAAGAACTTACCCAAGAGGCCTGCCCGCAGGATGTGGATATCCAGGATGGCCACATCGTCGGCGTCCAGCCAGTTACGGGCAACCCATGACGCGGTTTTGTAACCGATGCCGGGGATATCCAGCAGCCAGTCACGAAGCTCCTTTCCCGAGGAAAGGGGCGGTTGTTCAGCAGTAAGCTTCTGAAGCGCGGCGCTTAGATAGCGCGCCTTCTGCTTGGCGAACCGGTACCGGACTTGGCGTCCGTCGATCGCGATAGGCTCCAGCAGCCACTCAATCAGGACTTCTTCTGCTGGGGGCTTCTCGCCGAAAGCACCACGCTCTCTTAGGTGATGGAAGGCAGCGATGCCGACGTTGGCAGGAATGCCATGGCCACCCAGCAGGCAGGCACCGACTTCCTCTTTCAGCGTGGTGCCGAGCTTGTATTTGATTCGGTTGCCGGTGAGCCGACGGGCATAAACCTGGTACGCCCAATAGGCTGGCGTCGGGAACGCTTCCATAGCACCCCACGGAACGCCTGGAAGAACCTCTGCCTCTGCGTGGGGGAGCTCGACATTGAAGACCACCTGGTCCATGAAAATAGCGCCAAGTTGCATTAGGCGGCCTCCTCGTCGTTGCTGTAGAGCTCTTGCATCCACCGCAGTAGTTCGTGCCGCTCGATGGGATCCAAGCTCTCGATACGATTGCGGAGTCTGATTTGGCGGCGCTGAATGGTCTGGCGATCCCGGAAGGTCTCGCCCAGGTAGCGGGTGTCGTGCAGTCGACTAGGGGGGGAGAAGTTCATCCAGACCACTTCCTCGCGCATTTCTACGTGGGTTTTTGCTGGAAAACTCACTTTCCGCCACCCGAGCAACTCTCGGTTGTAGAGATCACAGTCATAGCCCGACAGCATCACATTGCAAGGTAGTGCGACCAAGCAGCGCAGTAGACGAATGTGGTCAGCTTCGGTGTAGTCGCAGCGGTAGACTTTCTCGCGCCGGCGCGTTGCGGGAACGTAGGGCGGATCCACATACACCAACTCCTCACCTTTGAATGCATAGCCTTCGAGGAACGACACCGCGTCGACCTGATGGAGCTCGCAGGTTCCGGGCAACTTCGCCTGCCAAAGCTCGATGACCTTAGCATCGAGATCTAAGCCGATGTTTCGCTGCGCAGCTTTCTTGTTGCGCATGACGGCGCCGCCACCAAGGTGGGACTCAATGTATGTCTGATGCGGTGGCATCAGGTTGATCAAGCGCTGGTAGCACTTGCCTTTTCCGCCTGGGTATCTCATACGTCCAGCATCGTCAGATATGACGATGCTGTCAACGCATAACGGCTGAACGGACAGCTAAGGGTAGCTATCGGCCTGAAATACTCACTGGGCCAATCGACGGCAATACGTCTTCGCTCTTATGACAGGGTGGCAGATCGTGCCGCAATGGCTGCAGTGGTAATGCAGACTCCAAGCCCCGCCACGAACAACAGCCTGAACTGCACGGGTTTCCACCACCAGCCACCCCTGGCTCACTGACGGAAGATCCTAGGCTGCCCGCTGAGGTCACGCCCACAGACTGTAGGCAACTGTGAGTTCAGGCAGGGAGTCGAGCGCGCTTACGCCGAGCCCCGGTTGACCTGGGTCAGCCCACCCCAGCGCTTCGCCGATAGAGTTTCAAGGCATTGCGGCTTGATGGGAGCGGTCATCAATGGAAGCGAAAGGACACTGCGCAAGTGGCTTCGAGGAGGTCCGCCAAGCGTTCGAAGCGATCTTCGACAATCCAGCCGAGCGCGGCGCCGGTCTGTGCGTACAGGTCGAAGGGGAGACGGTCGTCGATTTATGGGCGGGTGTCGCCGACCTGCGGGGGCAGGTTCCCTGGCAGCGCGATACCTTGGTTAACGCCTATTGCGTGATCAAGCCAGTTACCGCCGTGGCCGCGCTCATGCTGGTAGAGTAGGGCCGGCTGGGGCTGGACGTGCCAGTGTGCGCCTACTGGCCGGCGTTCGCGCAGAACGGCAAGGAGCGAATTACTCTGCGTCAGGTTCTCTGCCATACCAGCGGCCTGCCCGCGCTGCGTCCTCCAGATCGAACCCCCATCATGTACGACTGGGAGGCGATGGTAGAGGCGGTGGCCGCCGAGCCCGCCTGGTGGGCTCCGGGGATGGAGTTGGGGTACGGCGCGACGACTTACGGGTGGATCCTCGGTGAACTGATCAGGCGGGTCGACGGCAGGAATTCGCAGACCTTCATCCAAGAGCGGATCACCCGGCCGCAGGGGCTGGAAGTGCATGTGGGCGTGGCTGCGGAGGATTTCCAGCGGATCGCTCACTTCGAGTACGCCGCGGGTCGCCAGGGTGAACGCTACGCCCGGGAGTTGCGCGAAATCATTGTCAATCGACCTGGGGATGTCGCTACCCTAGCGTTCACCAATCCGAGCATGTCTTCGAAGAATACCAGCGACCCACGCTGGTGGTCCTACCACCAACCTGGTGCCTGCAGCCATGCTACTGCCCATGGCCTTGCGGGCTTCTACAGCGCTCTGCTGGGTGGACGCCTCATCGGCGCCGAACTGCTGCGCGACTTTCACCAGGAGCAAAGCTGTGGCGTCGACCGGACGCTGTGCCGGCCGATGCGCTACGGTTTGGGCTGCATGTTGGAAAACGCTGCCGATCCGGCGGCCTCGTACCGTATGGGTCAAAAGGCGTTCGGCCATGTCGGTCTCGGCGGACCGGTTGCCTTTGCCGACCCGGAACGGAACCTGAGCTTCGCCTTCGTTACCACCACCATGGGCGGCCATGTACTGATGGATCCACGTCCCAGGGCATTGGCGGAGCGCTGCTATGCTGCGCTGTGAAATAGATAAATGTATGGAAGAGTGGTGGTCGTCAGCGCCGGGTGTGGTTGGCGTTGTAGAAGGGCTCAGTTATGGGGAGGATTGGCCCGCAAAAACACCTCCTTCTCCTGAGTAGCTCAGAGGGGGGAGGCTTGGCTCTCTGTTCCAATCGACATCGCACCTTCAGATCGGAATTGTTGAAGTTTGCAAATGGCAGTAAACGGCCGATTTCTACCGCTCTATCAAGCTAGCGGATCGTCATGAGAGAACCTGTTGCTGGGCATGAACCGGTAGCCCTTTCTTGCCTTTCGCCGGTGCGAACGTAGCCATTTCTGCCTTCCGGCAGGCCCTTTCGGGTAGGGCTTTTACCCTTGTGAACCATTCCCTTCACCTTTCAAGCTCATTTCCCTTTTGGGCCATTTGCTCTTGCTGGTGCTGCTCATCGTTGGGACAGGTGTTGATCCAGGTCCATGGAGTCGTGAAGCACGCGAACCACCTCGAGCACCTGGTCAGTCGCAACCCGGAAGAAGACGAAGTGCCTGGGCCGAACAACCTTACCGACGTTGGGCATCGAGCGGCAGTAAACGAGGTGGATGCTGCGCAGGCCAGCTCCCAATTCTTCACGGCTGATGCTGCCGAGCCGCAATGGGTCTGTCGCAACTGCTTCCAGCGCTGCGCCAATGAGTGCCTGGTAACGTCGGCGCGCGGCATCGCCGAAGCGGTTGTGGGTGAAGCGCAGGATATCGACGATGTCCGCTTGGGCATCATGGGAGATGCGGTACTTGGCCATGCTTCAGTGGCTCGCCTGGTTGCCGAGCTCGTCGAGGTATTGGGCCAGGTCGTCGCTGGTGATCTCGTCGTACTCGCCGCGCTCCAGTTGCATCAGCCCACTGGATGTTGCGTTGCGGAGGGCTTCGAGCTTGGCGCTATTCTGGGCTTCCTGTTGCAGCAGCAGGCGTAACCCTGCCCGGATGACTTCGCTGCGATTCTGATAGCGGCCGGTCTCTACCAGCTCGTTGATATCCTGCTCCAGCGGATCGGGAAGGACGACGTTTCGCGTTGCCATGAGGTACTCCAGTCGGCAGATAGCTAGTGGCATAATATGCCATAAGGCTTGCCAAATCATCTTTTTCGGCGTATAGATGATAGCAAGATGCCTCCCTCTGGGAGCTAGGAGATAGATAATGAACGCGCGCACTAACAAGGGTTTTGCCTCCCGGACTGGGTATGCACTGGGTGCTGCCGTGCGCTTTATCGCTTTCGATGATCAGCCTGCTCGTCGTTGGGGCAAGCGGCTCGTTTTGCTCGCATTAGTTTCCCTTGCCCTATATTTTTCATTTAGTTGGGTGGCCGGAATTATTCTGAACTTGATTTGCATTGTTTTGGTCTTGCTTGCAATTTCAAAGGTGGACACTGCCCGGCTGAGTAAGTCCTCTGATACGCCAACGGCTCCGCATAGCCGAGATGTATTTGGCTACAAGCTAGATTGGCTGGGGCACAGAGTTGAATATAGGGATATAGAGCACAGGGACTGAGTTGTTTAGTAAAAAGAGGGCTGCGCGCCCTCCTTTTTACACGCTACGATCGATTCTTTCTCCAGCTTTCCCACCTGCCTCTTGAACCCCTCTGGTTCCGTCTGCTAGCCCATTAAGAATTGCTCCAGTTTGTATGCCGGACCATCCTACTGCAGTAATCCATAGTAGCGGTAATATAATAAACATTGCTCCCATCACAAAGTTCAAGATCGCATCTTGCGTAGCCGTATTGAGCCCCATGACTGGATCGAACGAAAGATGCGGTGACCCCGAACCATAGAAAGCATCAAGTATCGTGCTATCGATATATCTGGCTAACTGGAACCAGAAGTCGACGAACATCATCGCGAAGAAGACGACCGTCATCGTCATGGCAACCTTCAGTTGATAGGTGCCGATGACCAGGACCATCGGAATGCAGATGACCATGGCCATCTTCAGGAACGACATCACCATCGGCAGTGCCTGGCGGACCATGTCCATCGCCGGGAAGTAGGCCAGACTGCCCAGGGCCACACCGAAGGTTCCAGCGGTTCTCGCGATGCCGTTCCAGACCGTACCGCCCACCTGCCCACCATAGTCGGTATAGACGTTGCCTTTGACCTGGCTGGACGGTGAAATCACTTGGCGAATGACTGCCTCGGTCACCTCGTCCTGGTTCATCCATTTCGCCCATTTGAGGAAGCTGGTCATCAGGTCCGGATCCACCTGGTTCTTGATCCGATCACGCAAACCGATCCCTGAGTCAGCCCACCATTGTTTGCAGGTGGGGTAGCCGCCACCACCGCCCACCTGAGGCAGGCCGGCGTCGCGGGTGGTGTTGTAGGGCCACGATTGCCGTGGAGTCTTGGAGTAGTCGGTGTCGTAGTACCCCGGGGTGTTCAACAGGAATCGGGAGCCGATCCAGTTCAGGTCCTGCAGCGCCTTGTTGTCCTCGGCGACGGAGCCCAGATCGGGTTGCCGCATGAACAGCCGTGCGCGGGAAGGGCCATAGCAGTCCTTGGAGAAGTCGGCGATTTCCTGTGCCAGCAGCGGGTTGTTCACGCGCGTGTTGTCCACCTCCATTCGCATCTGCCGGAGATCCGTGCCGCACGGAATGGCCGCGACCGCGCCGGCGGTGAAGCCCTTGGACAGAGCGTGCATCATCGCCCACCAGAGCGGCATCTGCGCACTCTTGCCGGCCAGGCTGCTGAAGGAGCTCGACCAGCCGGTGTCCGCCGGTGCCGGCAGATTGTATTGGCACTGCTGGGCGCGGGCCTGGTCGAACTCGATGGTGTCGAAGCTCACGTTGACGACTGGGATCCCCGCCAGCGCGACCACGATGTAGCCGACGTAGATATGCGTCTCGATGCGGGCCAGAGACAGCACGCCTTTGTTGCCCTCGTCGGCGCCTTCCCCGCGAACTTTCAGCCACTCACGCATCACAATGGCCACGAAGGGCACCGCGAACAGCCCTGTATCCGAGATCATGTTCCAGATCCCGTTGTTGATGATCCAACCGAGGAGGGTGAGGTAATACTCCAGGTAGTCATTGGTCATGAAGGTCATGATGCGCCTCCAGTACGGAAGTACGCTTTGCTGAATTCGATGAGCAGGACCAGCAACAGCACCAGGACCTCGATCCGCCGAATGCGCTGCCGCTCATGCGCGCTCAGTTCCTTGCGCTGCTTGAGCCGGAACCACTTGCGCTGCTTGAGCCGGAACCAGGCGATGGCCAGGGCGCAGTACAGCAGCGCCCGCCAGGCGAACAAACTCCAGTAGTTGCTTTGCCGCCAGGCCTCTAGGCCCTGGATGCCACCGAAGTGGTTCAGGGCGAAGAGGCTGAGCAGCGTACCGACCACTGCCAGACCGACGACGATCAGCACTCCGACCAGTAGCTGGCCGAGGAGCTTTCGGCTGGTGAGCGTATCTGCCATCACGGTCTCCCTCCCGACTTGCCGCCGGCGGCAGAGGGGGCCTGCAGGCGATCGAGGCGATCAGCATCGGGCGCCGACTCGAACACGCCGCTGGACCCTGAGGCGCGCTGTTGCCCGCGCTCGATGACCCGCATGGGCGAATTGCTGGCCAACTCGCGACGGAGTTCCAGTTCGGTCTTGAGGTTCGAGATCTCCTGCTGCAGGAGGCTGGTCTGCTGATCGACGGCTTGGGTGGCCAGGCCGTTGGCGGCGACGTTGGGCTCCTTGGCGCCGGCGAACATCAGGCGCTGTAGTAGCAGTGCCTTGCTGAGCACGTCCATCAGGGAGACATCGGACGCCAGGCGGCGCGCCAGGACGTCCTGGTCACGCTCGTCGCGCAGCGCCTCGATGACGCCGCGGGTAATTGGCAGAGCATCGGTGCCGGCCGCAGCCAGGTTCTCTGCAGTCAGTGGTTTGCTCTTCGACAGCAGCTCCTGCAGCGACTGGAGCTTCTTGTCGTAGGTCTCCTGGATCAACGGGGTAAGGCCGACACCTGCCGCCGTCACCGTCTTCTGGCAGCCTTCGCAGGTCTGTTGCTGTTGCTCCCCCAGTACCCGGGTGGCGAATGCGGCGGCTTCCTGGGGGGAGGACCAGGTGTTGCAGACCAGGCCGTTGTTGCAAGTGGCGGAAGGCACGCTCGACGAGTCATTCACCGAGCGGCTGGTCAACAGGTTGTAGCCCGCCCGGGTCACGTCGTTGACGATGCGAATGGGCTTCTGGCCGGAGCCGCCGGCCTTGTCTCCACCGACCCAGGTTACGCCATCGTTACCGCCCTTCTTCTCCACTGCTTCGAGGGCGGATACGGCGTCTTTCCCGCCAGAGGCCAGCGTGGCGCCCAGGGCCTGGCCTTCGGCGATTTTCCCCCAGCCGGTCTGCTCGCCAGCGATGTCAGCCATCTTCTCGGCGATCGCTCTGCAAGTCCCTTTCGAGCGGTCGTAGTCGATCCGCGCCTGCAGGATGCCATTGGTGATCAGGTTGTAGAGCTGAGGGTTCGCGCGCTGGATGATCAACGCCGGCAGCGACATGACCGCGCCGGTCGCGTTCTGGATGACTGAGCCCATGATGTTCTGGAAACCCTGTGTGGCACCGTTGAGCTGGTTCTCCAGGGTGGTGCTCAGGTTCATGTTTCCGCACATCATGTCGTTGTTCCAGCCGAAGCCGACGCCGATCGAGTCCATCTGGCCGGCGCTGCCCATGCTCACCGCACTGCCGCCGCCAATGCTGTAGAGGACCTCGTCGCTGAGCACCGTGCCGGTCTTGGATACGTTGATCGGGTCGTCGGCCTGGGCAAGTTGCGCTGCGAGCAGCCACGTCAGCGCGACCGAGGTGATGTTCATTCGCATGATTCGTCTCCGTGTCCTTATTGGAAGTCGGTACTGCCGAGGAAGACCTGCCCCTTGCGCTGGCAGCAGGAGTAGGGTCGCCAGAGCGCCCAGGCGTAATCGCCGTCGACGGCTTGCGTCTTCGGCCCTGAGTTGGGAAACACCGCGCAGTTGAGGCTCAGGGATGGGGTCAGCTCCTGCCATTTCCCGGTCGAGGCATCGCCTTCTTTCAGCTCGCCCGCCGGCCAGTAGCCGTCCTTGGGGGCTGCGCGCATGGGAAGGTAGACGTGGAGTTGGCCGACTCGCGTGGTGATGTCGCCGGCGCGCTGGGCGATGACGGCTGCCGTCTTGTAGTCGTCGGTCTGGTGCAGGAATCCGCTGCGCGGATAGAGGTTCCCCCACATGTCGCCGGAGAAGATTCCACCCACCTCGCGCAGCCCTGGGACCAACGCTTCGGGGTACACCTGCTCGGGAATTCCATGCCGCCAGCCAATGGCGTCCAGTGTGCTGAGGAAGTACGGCACCAGCGGGAAGGTGGCGCCAGGGCAAACGTACCCAGAGGCGCTGGCGAACCGGCTGAACGTGGCCCCGCCAGGATGGCCGATCACATCCGCTTCCTTGAAGCGGCCGATGCTGTTCTCGGCCTTGTAGTTGGTGGTCGCGTCATTGCCGGCCTGAGCGAGTGGACTCGGAGTGCCTAGCGCCGACACCTCGGTCCAGGGGTTGCTCCCGGTATTCGCGTAGCTGGAGACGACTGCGTCAGGCACGTAGTGGCGGACCTTGACCGACGTCTTCACCTTGCAGCCATGTGGGCCGCAGAGCAGCCAGTAGCAGATCCCGACGACCTTGTATTCGAGGCACTGAGGGGAAAGGGTGGAGGAGACGATGGCAGCGCTGTTGATCGCGGCCGAGGCCGTGAACGAGAGGCTGAAGGTAGCGGCCGCCGCTGCCAGGCGGCGGAGGTTGAGGCTGGTCATCAGCGCGACCTCCTGGCCTTGGCGATCAGCTCAAGCGCGCGCGAAACATCCGGTTCGCCGTAGACCACGTACTGCCTATCGACTACTACGGCAGGGATCTTCTCGACACCGAGACTCCACGCATCGGCGACGTCTTGTTGTGCCTTGACCAGCTCTGCCTGCAGGCGGCGCCCTTCGGGGCTTTGTAGCAATCGCTTAAACGCCGCTTGAGCATGCTGTGGATCCTGGGGCAAGGCGGCAGTCAGTTGCTCTTCGAGGTGTTCCTGGGCGTCCAGAAACAGAACGCGCGACGATCCGGTGGCAGAGACCGGATGAGCCTTGTCGGTGATGACCCAGGTTTCGGCCTGGCTCGCGCCGCTCAGCAGTACCAGTAGTAAGCCAACGGCCAGCGTTTGTGGCCGCCGGCCAGGGGAAGAGTGATGAAGAGGCATGGGTCTGTACCGGTTCGAGGAAGGTACAGACAGGAGACAGGATCGCTTGGGATAGAGCAGCAGGAAATCATCACTACGTCGCCGGAGTATTTTTTACCGCTGTAAGGGCGAGTTGTTGGCGCATGGTGCAGAGGAGGGGCCTAGTAACTCATAAGGTAGAAGTGAGCTTCCAAGCCATCTCGTATTCAGGTGTTTGCGCGGACTGAGCAGTCGCTGCCGAAACAGTTATTTTTGTTGCTAAGAGGCAGGAAGGCTGCGCTGAGATTCCTACTAGTGAATTAGATAGTTGTTGTCTTCTGAAACAGAACTGAAGCGAAATTGGGGGTAGGGTTTTTCTAGGTGAAGGGTAACTCTTGAGAATTACAAGGGTGTGACGCAAATGTTGTATTTTTCTTGCAGTATGAAGATGGGTGGTTGGGTCGGATATAGGTACTTCTCTCTATTTTCTTTAATTGCTCTCATCTATGGGTGTGTCGGTGGTGGAGGTGGATCGGATGAGATTGGGCAGCACTGCTTTGAGAGAGAGCAAAAGCTTTCCGGAGTTAATGATAATGAAGAGGGGAGTGTGAGGTTGAATCGGCTGAACTGCGATCCAATTGAAGGTCGTGTTCTTGAATCAGAGAAGCTGATAAGAAAGCCGCCCAATGAGCTGGGTATTCACTGAGTTAATAATTTTTAGCCTGGAGAGGTATTTTTGAAAATGAAAAAATCACTTGTTATGTCGGCTGTGCTTTTGGTGGCTAGCAATTTCGCGTGTGCTGATGAGGGCTCAAATGATGGAAGTGAGATATGTCGGGCGCAGGGTGGAGTAGAAATAACAAGTATGGGGGAAGTCTCAAAGGGTGTGGATGTTGAAGATGTTGTAGTTTGTTCGATTCTTCCAAGTAATATGAAGTCGAGTCAAATAGCGCCTACACTCCCTCCTCTGCAAAGGATGATCATTTCGGCAATGCCTTCACCAGGAACGGTCACTGTTTCTGCCAGCGGAGATAGGAAATTTACAACATCTTGCCGGGCAAATCTTTATGCTCCACGTTATGCCAATTTCTATCCAGACGGTGTTAGCAGGGGAACATCAGATCTACGATGTGTTGGTTACAATACACCCGGGAATTCATCTCAAGGGTGTAATGTGTCATGGGTCGGCCCGACCGACATTCAATTGGGTGTTGAGCCATATGGCGGATCTGTTGTTGTAAACTACAGTTGCACTGCATTCAAAACAACGATTCCAGTGATAATGAGCTACAGTTATCGTGATGGGCGGGCAGTGTATGGCGAGGTCCAGAATGTGTCAGGAATAATAAATGTGGTTTTGAACTAAGGATGCGCCTTAGTAGGATTTTATTTCAAGGTGTTCAGCTTGTGAATGTGCTGCAGGGCACTCTATAGAGTGCCCTGCATAGGCTGGAAGTCGTTTGGCTGAGGGCTAGTCTTTCGAGTTCGATATGGCACGTTGATGAAGGCTGGTAAAAAGTCCTGTCTGTGTGGGTGGCAGGCGAGTGGCGCGTTCAGACGCTAATGTGGAGTTCAAGGTAGGGTTCCGACGCCGAGGATCCTCTTTGGGTGGAGTCATTTGCTGAGCCATGCAGTTATAAGACAGGCTACGTGCTCCATTGACTTGGACATCGATACACGAAGATTCAGATTGTTCCGAGTGTGACTCTGCGGGCGGGGAGGCAGCAGCCTGCTGTGCCAAACCAACTATAGGCAACAAGAATATAATTCGAAGAATTTTAATAAGCATTCCAATCTCCTTAACCCTGAGGGTTGGATGAGACTCAATAGTAACCTCAAGTTATGAGGAAAGATGAACCGCCTATCGTTTTGTAGTCTTGGTTAGGTCAGGCACACGCTAGTGAGTAGTACTAAGAGTAAGCCGATAGCCAGGGGGCGTGGTGGCCCATTTGGGGAAGTGATGAAGAGGTGCGGGCTTGTACCGGTTCGAGGAAGGAATAGACAGCAGACAGGATCGCTTGCGATGGGGCAGCAGGAAACCATCAGCCCGTCCGTATCCAGAACTGCTGCTTGCAGCGTTAGGGGTGACTCCCTCATGCCCTAGAGGGCATAATCCCTGTATGGAGATGGCTAACTGATATTAAGGAGTGGTCGAAGTCATGGAACGCTTGCTCGAGAGCATTTACATCAATGCCCGGCCGGCGATGGAGTTGAGGCTTAGCCTCACCAGCTCCGGCCGCAAGAGAATGGTAAAGATTGTGGATGGGGAGGAGGTCGAGGTTCTGCCAGGTGAAGTGCAGGGCATCCTGGAGGCCCAAAAGAGGGATGTTGGAATCCTCGCCGATTTCTTAGCCAAGAGTCTCTTGGCGCGACACTAGTGATCCTTGGCTAGCCAGTCTATAGCCGACAGCAACGTGGCCTCATCGGCCATGCCCTCCAGCTTCACGCTTCGTCCCGTCTGGTTGTCCCGGATGACCAGGGTCGGGGTCGCTGTAATGCCCTTCGACTGTGCAGTGTCGATGTCCGTCTTGATCAACTGGTCCACCAGATCTTTGTCTTTCGCACATTTCTCCAGTCGAGACTGGTCCAGTTCAGGAAAGTCCAATGTGCCGCCAGCCAGCCCGCCCCCGTTGCCGGCCGACTGAGCGAAGATCGCATCGATAGCGCTCCAGAAGGCTTTGGCGCCGCCTTGGATCCCCGCGCACTCCACCAAGCGAGCCTGGTGGCGGGCCGCCTCGCCATGCATCTGCAGGGGAAGATGCCGCCAAACCAGGTTCACGTCCGGATGGCTGTCTACCCAGCGCTTAAGCCGCGGGGTGTAGACCTTGCAGAAGGGGCACTCCAGGTCGGCGTATTCATTGATCGTCCAGCGCGCTTTCGCATCGCCGTAGAGGCTGTGGTTGGCTGGCAGCCCCTTCACCAGAAGCTCGACCCCTATGGCGGATGCAGCCAGCAAGACCAGCAGCAGCCCCGCCCAGGGCAGGGCGGGACCTTGAAATCGTTTCGCTGCCCAGCCGCCCTTCAACAGTCTCACGCTTGCCTCCGCTGTAGGATTTCCGCACGGTCCACGGCCTCGATGAGCGCCTGTTGGGCCGTATCAGGCTGTGGATGTTGTTGCAGCCATTCATCCAGGAGCTTCTTTATCTGCGGGACGATATCCCGGCGATCGACCGCCCTCAGTTGAATCTGCTGCAACTCCTCGATCAGTACAGGAGCGCATATCCTGAGCGTCTGCAGGGCATCTTCTTCGGGGTTCTGCAGGATCTGGGTCAGGTTGTCGATCAGGTTCTGGGTCAGCGAATTCAGAGCTCTCATTCGTCCTGGCACTCCACTGCCGGTTGGTCTGGGAAAACAATGGGGAAGGGTGGCAGGCCGCGCGCCTGGTCGAGATCCGCTGCGACCTGCAAGGCCGCCTCGAGCTCGTCGCAGCCGGTGGCTTGCATGATGTTGTAGCGCTGGTTCTTTTCTTCGTTTTCGGTCATGGCCAGAGCCAGGTAGAGACTCGGGGGAACCACGCGGAAGAGGTACTCCTTGCCCTTGGCCAGGAGCACGCCCTCGGTGAACTTGCCGCTTTCCTTGCGGGCCGAGAGCATCATCGACTTCTGCGCCGGCGACAGCTCGCGGAACCTGGAGATCTTCTCTACCTCGTCGGGGGGCATGTTCAGGCACAACCACCACTCGATCATGTTCAGCATCGGCGCCCCGGAGGCTGGGATGTCGTCGATGTTCTGGGTGGCGAGCCAGAACCAGGCGCCCAGTTTCCGCCACATCTTGGTGATCTTCATGGCGTAGGGCAGCAGCAGCGGGTGCTTGGTGATGATGTGCCCCTCATCGGTGATCTTGACGATGGGCCGGCCCTTGAATTGGTCGCGTTCGGCGATGTTGTTTACGGTGTTCAGCAGCGAGATGTAGGCGATCCCGAGCTGGGCGGCGTAGCCTTCGCGCGCGTAAGTCGCGAAATCCACCACGGTGAGATCGGCTTCAGGCCAGGGCGTGCCTTCGCGATTGAACATCTCGCCGTCGGCACCCATGCAGAACATCTGCATGGCTTCCGCCATTTCGGCCAGGCGCGCGCGCCGTTCTGGCGCGGTGCCATCGCTCCTGGAGGCCTCGTAGAGCGCATCGCGCACGTCCTGGGTCAGTACCGTGCGGTTCGCGGCGGCGCAGGTCCTGGCCGCCGCCAGGATCGCCTGGCGGACGGCGCTGCGATCGGCACGGGTCAGGCGCGCGTCTTCCTTCTCTTCGCCGCCGGTAATCATCAGGCGGGCGACGATCTCCATCTCGCCCAGGATGTCTCGCTGGTCGTCCTCGAGGTCGGCCTTGCTGCCCTGGACCGAGTCCGAGGCCTCGACGTCTTCGGCGTCCAGGACCTTCACTTGGTCGGGGCTCTCGACCAGCTTGATGGCGTCCGCGAACGGTGCCAGGCTGACGCCGGAGCCCGGGGCGAGGCGGACCCGGTGGACCGAGAGGCCAAACCGCTTGGCGAAGTCGGCCAGCAGGCCGAAGCTGTTGCCCGCTTCCGCGACGAACATCCGCGGCAGGTACATGGCGAGCATCTGGCAGATGAGGTTGGTCAGGGACGCCGACTTGCCGGAGCCAGTTGGCCCGAAGATGAAGCCGTGGGCATTCATCTGCCGGTCCAGCTTGTTGAACGGGTCGAAGGTCAACGGTGCGCCGCCACGGTTGAACAGCGTTAAGCCAGGGTGTCCGGTACCGGTGGTACGCCCCCAGATGGGTGATAGGTTGGCGATGTGCTGCGCGAACATCATCTGGGTGTACCACTCCAGGGCCCGCTTTTCGTTCGGATCGAAGTTCGAGGGCAACCAGCGCAGGTAGCTGTTCAGCGGTCCGACTTCGTTCTGCGGTTCGACCGGCACCAAGCCGGCGCCGAGCAGTACGTTGCTCAGGGTGATGCAGCGTTCCTCCAACTGGGTGTGGTCGCGGCCGCGCACGAACAGAGCGATCGCTCCGCGATAGAGTTTGTGCTCCCGGCCGATCAGGCGTCGAACGGTGGCCACGTCCTCGCGGGTGTGGATCGAGGCCTGGGTGTCACCAACGGCCTTTTTCGAGAGCTGTTGCAGATGCCCTTCCAGCATGTCCTGCGGCGTCACGACCATGGTGATGCACAGCAGCGTGTCCTCGGGCATTCGATCGAACAGGGCGTTGAGGCCATCGCCTTTGAGCGTCTCGCCGGTGACGTGGCCTGTCAGCGGCGCTTTGTTCAACTGGTCGACCACAATCACTCGGTGCGGCATGGCATCGAAGAGCCACACGCCCTGGGCGGCATCGGAAACAGGCTGCCGATAGAACAGGTTCTGGGAGAAGTCAGTGCCGTCGGCCAGCGGCAACTCGTCCTGCAGGATCGGTTCGTCCGGCCGGCAGACCAGTTCGTAGAAGCGACGTAGATCCGCATCGGTCTTGCCGAGGTGATCCGGATGCGGGTTGAACCAGCGGATCAACCAGTTCCTGATCTCCTGTCCGCCCATGCGCGAAGCGACGATGCCGGCGTTCGCCAGGCCGCCTTGGATACGCTCGCAGATGGATTTCAGATATGCCGCCGGGTCCTGTCCGCGAATCTGCGCATCCGCCTTTCGGATCCGGCGGTAGACCACCATCCGCACGCGCCGCTGTTGTCCTCGCCAGGGCAGTTTGCTGACGGCGGTGTCGACGAACAGTCCGCCCGGCTTCGAAATGCCCTCCAGGTGATGCTTCATGAGCGCCAGGTACATCTCGCTGAAGGCCGATCCTCGCGCTCGAGGATGGACGTACTGCCTCAACTGCTCCTGGAAATCGTCCCAGCTGATCTCGTCCTGGGCGTAGAACTGGACAATCCAGGGTGAGGTTTCGTGCTCGTCGAAGGAGTTCTGCAGGGCTTCTTTCAATGCGTCCCGGGCGTTCTGCATCCAATTGGGATCGCGGCCCTCGGTGCCCAAGGGCACCAGTTCGAAGAATGCGGCGCGCGAACGCCCATCTTCCAAGAGCATCACCTGTTCGTCGGGCAGGTACTCGGCCCAGGGCAGCAGGTCTACGAACGATGGGGCGTGATCGTAGAGGCGTGACGCTTGAGCCTGCGTGGCGCCATTCTTGCTCCCGGTGTTAGGCAGAGGAATACCCATGGCGGCCAGTCGCGCCAGATAGCGCTCAGTCGCTTCCTCCGCGGCCGCTACGTCCAGCGCTCCTGAATCTTCGGGAGTGTCTGCCGGTACCGACTTAGGCTGTGTGCGACCGCGCAGAAGGGTTTGAAAAAGGCCCATCAGTAGTCCTCCGTGCGCTCGCCCGGCATGGCGTACTGGACTCGCTGGTAGAAGGGGAACACGGTGGTGTAGCCCGGTACCGGGGCGGGATCGCTGCCGGCCAGGTGCGGGAACACATACATGACCAGGTCGGGATTGGGCAGTCGTTTGAACTGGCTGTGGATCTCGTTGCTGGCCGTGCGGGTGTAGTCGGCCTGGTCATTCGCGGCGGCAGCCTGCTGCGGATCGATCGGGCGCCGCAGCGTTTGCCTGGCATCGAGGAGCAGCCGGCCACGGCTGTTACCTATCGAGCTGGTTGTACCTTGCTGCCAGACGTCGAGCATGTTGGCCTCGCCGTGGGGCAGCATCTCCTCCTTGCTGGTGGAGCACGCTGCCAGAGTCAGCGCGAAGGCCAGGCCGGCGCAGAGACGAAGAAGGGGGTTAGTCCAGGTCTGCTGTTGCATGAGCGGCTCCAGAGCTGTAGTCGACCTTGCGGCCCTTGAGTTCGTAGTCGATCGCCAGTTGCTGATCGAGATGCACGGCGACCCGTGCGCCAGGTTGCACGTAGACGGCGGCGAAGGCCTCGCCGTACAGCTTGTTCATCCACTGCCGGATGTCGCTGACGCCGCCGGAGAGGATGCTGTTGAGGGCCGAGTTGCTGTTGGTTCCGGTCGTCCCGAAGCTGGTGCCGTTGCCGCTGAAGACGGTACTGGTGTTGTTCTCGTCGGCGTCCAGGAGCTTGGCGATGCCGGCCCCGGCAGCCGTGAGTAGGCTCTGATTGCCCAGGTACTCCTTGGCATTGGATCGGCGATCACCGGCGATGCATGGGATGCCGTAGGGGTCGCTGATCCAGCCGAGGCCGCCCTGGATGGTTTTCTGGTCGGCGCTGGCGGTCTGGTTGTTGTTGCTCTGGTTGTCATTCACCTCCTCGGCCGGCGCCGGGAAGGTGCGCACGGTCCCGTCGTTGAACACGAACGTGAGGCTGCGGATCTGCCCACGCACGCAGGAGAGTGTCCAGTCGCCCGAGGCGGTCCCGCTGGCTACCGCGCCGGCGACGTCCGGCAGCTCGATGCCGTTGGCGGTGAGGTTGTCCGGGCCGATGAGGATTTTGAACGGGTAAGGATCATTGACCGTCCCGTCGACCGGCACACGACCGATCAGCGCGGACATGGCCACCGAGCCCATGAGTGTCGAGTTCTGCGGCAGCGTGTAGGTCTTGCGGACGAGCTTGCGGTTTTCCAGGTCGGATCGCTGTTGGCCGACTGGGTGCAGCCCGTCATCGATCCGCTCCAGCGCGTTCTGTCCGCGATCGACCGCATTGCCGAAGGAGGTCGGGAAGCTGAATCCGCTCGGTTGGGTGGTGGAGCCGGCGGCCAGCGGCTGGCCATTGGCATCGACCGCGCGGGCGTCCTGGGGCTCGATCCAGACGATATCCGATGACGACGAGCCCGTTCCCTGCAAGTGCTGGCCATCCTCTGGTCGCACGCCGAATCCTACGGGCAGGTCGGTGTCGCCGGCCTCGGGAATGTGGGTTAAGTTCTCGAGCCGTTTCTGTACCTGGTCCAGGATCGTCTGGCTACGGTTTTCCTGCTGTTGCTGCAGTTCCTGGGCGGTATTGTTGAGCTTCTGCTCTATGTTCTGATCGATGTTGCGCAGGCGGCCCTGCAGGTTCTCATTGGCGGCTTTGAGCGAGTCATTCTCCTGGATGACCTTGCTGATCTGGTCCTTGAGCTGTCGGCTTTCCGCCACGATGGTGCGTAGTGTGTCGGCGGGCGTGTCGCCGTCGATGCCCAGGGTTGCCGCTTCTTCCGACGTTACCGTCGGGGTTGCGGCGCCTTGTGATTGCGCGCTTTCCTTCTTGCCCATCATGCTCACGCCGATCAGGATGGCGCCGATGACGACGGGGATGACCAGCAATTTCAGGAGGGGATTACCGGTCAGCGCCACGACGGCCTCCTTTGGGATCGATCTGGCTGATGGAGGAGGGCAGGAGCGCGTCGGCAAGGCCGCGGCCGCGCGTCACCAGATACACGGTGGTGGTGTCGGAAGCGTCGCCCCGGGCCCCCAAGTACGGGTGCTGGAAGGTCGCGGCGACGAAATTGCCCATCAGGTCCCTGGGATCCAGGACCAGGTGCTGGGCGCTGGCGTTCTGCAGCTTCACCGCCGTGACGTAGTAGTCGTCCAGCCGCCAGGCGCCCAAGGCGGTAGCCGTGATGGGCAGACTGGGGAGCAGGGTATTCAGGTCGAGCTTTCGCTTGACGCGCACCTGACCGACGCCATCCACCGGTTCCACCGTGCGAAGCGGGGCATAGAGCATCTGCGCCGCATAGCGCGTCAGAACCACGGGGACGGGCGTTTCGCGCGGCACGGCCTTCGGTGCTTCTGCCTGCTCGGTCTGTTTCGCTGCTGCCGATGGCTGGGCTTCCCGGGGCTGGCCATAGTGCGGAGCCACGGGCTCGCCGGCGACGATCCTGACCGGCTCGCGCGGTTGTTGATCGGCCGCGGCTTCGGTGGCGGCGATATCGATGAGCATCTGCTCGCCATTGGTCGCGTCCTGCAGGCGCAGGCGCGCTGGAGGAATCGGTTCGTTGGCGAGCAGGTAGAGTGCGCCGCCGGTACTCTGGACGCGCAGCTTGCCCTGCAGATCCCGAGGAACGCCAACTCGCACGTTTCTGTCGACAAAGACAATGCGTTCCTGGCCGACCGTCAATGGAATGGCCAACGGAATGCGCTCCCAGCGCAGAATCTCCACCGCGTGGGCCAGTGTGGGTAGGGCAAGCATTAGCAAGAGCGAGCCTGTCGACTTCCGGATCATAGACCTCCCTCCCGCTTGGTGGGGGCGGCCGGCTCCTCAAGCTCGATACGTTGAGGCGTATCGGAGTAGCAGTCCCACTGCAGGCCGAAGGGATTGGTCTCTGGGTCGACGTCGGCGCGGATGACGTGCAACGGGTAGCGGGCCAGCGCGCGCTTGATTTTCTCGCCGGCGTAATACTCCGTGCTGTCCATGTCCAGGTTGACGGTCCAGTCATTGATCGAGTGCTGGATCACGCGGCCATTGCTCTCGCCAATGCCTCGACCGGGGATTTCCGAGGTGGTGCGCTCGCGTCCCCTGAGCTCGCCGGCGTTACGACGAAACTCGAAGTCTTTCTCCAGGAAGACTTTGCAGGAGGGAGTGAGGTAGGCGGCGTAGCGGAACAGGTTTCCCTTGTAGTCCACCTCGCCGTCCTTGGGCCAACGTTGCACCTGCTGGAAGATGTAGAGGCCGAATGCATAGACACTCTCTGGCGGAATGTCCCACCACAACCGGGTGCTCCCTGAACGCAAGTCGGGCGGAATGTGGATCCAGAGGTCCTTGCGGGCTTCCCAGACGCAGTAGGCCAGCACCACGATGACCATGCACAAGAAGCCGGTGATGAACCGGAACGTGTTGATGTGAGCCTGCTGTTGCGCGGTGTGTTTTCTGAAACTCATGGGGACTCCGTGCGTCGACTGGTCCAGGCGCCGGAGCGCGTCACCAGGCGACGGTTGCCGAAGACGGGAAAGCGCAGCGAGAGGGCCAGCTCCACCTGGCGGTAGAACCAGGTGTCAGGCCGCCCCCGCTTCATCCGCCGCAGGACGCGGCTGCCGATACCCAGGCCGAGGGCGCCTACCAGCAGCGCGCCCAGTGGAATGCAGGCAGCGTTACCTGCGACCAAGGCAGCCGGGATGCCAAGAACGAACCCGACTGCTCCGCAGGTGAAGACCGTGATCCACATTTCGTCTGCGGTCAGGCCGCCGATGACCACCGGTTGCCGGTTCAAACGGGTCGGCAGGAAGCTGAGGGTTCCATCCTGAAACAGATGTTCTTCGGGCATGGGAAGGCCCTTACATGATGGTGGTGGCTTTGGTGACGAGATAAATGATCAAGATCAGCAGGCCGACACCTACGGCTACGCCCGCTCCGAGATCCGACCACTTCTTCTTCCCGTCATGGATGGCGTGATAGGTGCCGTAGGTATGCCAAGCGACCCCCAGAAAGACAGCCGCGCAGATGAGCAGCGCGAGGAGCATCGCTCCGTCATAGCCGAAGTTCTGGATGGTTTGCATGATTCCCGACCCTTCCCCACGGCTAGGGGCCTCGGGTTTGGGGAGTGCAGCCAAGGCGACACCTGGGAGTGCCAAAGAGATGGCTGCCAGGCGCCGGCAGAGGGTGGACAGTTTCTGGAGGGTGAATTTCAGCATGAGTGTCTCCGTATGGGTCAGCTGAGGAGGAAGAAAGAGGTGATGCCGAGGAGGACCACGATCCGTATCGCGGAAACGCCGGCAGTGGCGCTGTCGAGGTTGTTGGTGGCCCAGCCGCGCCAGGTGCTGTACATCGCCCAGGCGGACCACAGCAGGAGAAAGGTCATCGCTGCTCCAATGAACAGCCCCTCGCCGGCCGATGGGGGAAAGCCAGCGGCGGCCTGGAACGCTGATGTCTGGGCTCCGCTCATGCTCACGGCATCGGCCCTCCGCGCAGGGTGTAATTCCCGGATAAGTCGGAAGGGTCACGCGGCTGCGCGCGGCTGGGGGTCATGTAGTCCTGCAGGCCTTGGCGGATGCGCTGCAGGTCAGCGGCCAGGCGTGAGTAGTCGAAGTAGAAGCGCTGTCCGGGCTCATCGGCGCTCTGGGCACTGCGGCGGGCGGTGTCCTCGAGGGCGTTGAGCTGCCGGATCATCACCTCCAGGTTCGCCTGCTCGGAGGCGCTCGCTGCGAAAGCTCCCTGTGCGACCAGCGCACTGCAGGCCAAGACGGCCAGGCAGCTTCGGCGAAGGGATGGATGTGGAGTGTTCACGGCGAATCTCTTGCAGATCAGGGTGCGATCAGCTTGCCGATCGCCCTGATTCCATTCCGCAAGAAATACTCGGCGCGGGTTCGGGGTATTTTTTTATGAGGTTGCGCGCTTGAAAAACAGCAGGTAGCTGACGGGCAGAGCGACGCCCCAAGCCCAGCCTTGGGCGTTTTGATTGCCGATCTCGGTTACGCCCCGCATGAGTGGCTGAACGCTCACCAGCTCCCAGCCTTCCTGGCCCAGACGCACGACCTCGGCCCAGCGCAGAGGGTTGAGCAAGGCGTGGTCGTCGGGTTCCAAGGTGTCTTCTTTGTGTTTGAACATCGCGACCCCCTTGGTGAGGGTTTTGTAGGGAATGTCGATGTTCTCGACATGGTATTCGAAGGACTGTTTTATGCTCATGGTGTGCTCCTGGATCGGTTCGGGGAAAACCGCACCGTTTCAGGGGCAGGGGGAGGGCTTCAATCGAAAATACCCTTACTGGGTACCGTGGATTTCTGCAGTTTCGCTTTACTCCCTATTACTGACCACCAGCTCCTTCAGCTTTCTCTCGTCCACGTACCGCTGCATGATCGACAGCACCAGGCTGTTGATGGCGAGGACCTTCATCGCGCGGGTCACTGCGACGTAGATCAGGTTCAACTCATCGTCGCGCTTGCCTGGGTCGGTGTCGGGGGCCAGCGGGTCCGCGTTGAAGTCGTCGTACAGGCAAACGAAATCCCATTCCAGCCCCTTGGCCTTGTGTGCGGTGGTCAGGGTGATCGTTGCGTCCAGCTCATCGTCAAGGGTCAGTGAGCGAAGCTCGAGGATCCGCGCCGGTAGATCAGGGTAGGTCGAGATGATCTTGATCGAGCGCAGCATTTCACTGTCCTGGCTGATCTCGGCGATCTCCACGTACTGGGTGTAGTCGCGGTAGTCCCGGAGCAGCTTTTTGTTCTGGACGTTTTGGCGCAGGCCTCGGCTGAATGCGTACAGATCCTCCAGGTCGCGCAGCGAGTAACTGTCGATACCGCCTACCCAGTAGAACTTGGGCGCCGGATTATTGCGCACACGCTGCAGGGCATTTTCGATGACGCCGATAACGGTGCGGTGAATGAAAGTGCGGTGAGGAAGGTCCGCCGGGAGGGACTTTTTCACCAGCGTCTGCGGGCCCAGTCCTTGAAGTTTCCGTGTCTCGCCCTTGTAGGAGAGGATGATGTTGGCCACGTGCGCAATCGCGGGGCCGAACCGCCAGCTCTGGGTCAGGTAGTGCTCCTCGGCGCCGACCATCCAGTCGCTGTTCAGGGCATCTTCCGCGCCTCTGAACCGGTAGAGCTGCTGGTGGGGATCGCCGACGATAGCCATTTTGATGCGCTGCCAGTGGGCAATGTCCGCGATCACTGGGTTGATGTCCTGTCCCTCGTCCAGGAGCATGCAGTCGAAGCGCTGGCTCAAATCGGGCTTGCTCAGTTGATACAGCTTCAGGTAGCCGTCATGGGGCATCAGCATGCCGGTGTCCTGGAGATCTACCATGCGCCTCCAGACTACTCGCGCCATGTCCAGGCCCTGCTTGAGGAAGCGTTCCTGGGCACTGGTGAGGAACGCCTTGTCGCGGAAGCGCGGGAAGTGCGGTCGGCCGAGTTCCGCGTCGGCGCTGGCCATGTAGTTGTTCAGCGTGGCCAGCACGTCACGTACCAACTCCCAGTCTTGGGTATCGAGTCCGCGGGCGATATCAGTCAGACGCAGGTTCTTCGTCTTCTTGTGGGCGTACTGGATGCCGTACACCGCATGAGCCAGGCTGTGGGCGGTCTTGCACACTACGTTGCGGGGGAACTTGCCCTTCGCGGCCTTTTCCACCGAGCTGTTGTAGCAGAGGTAGAGGATTCTCAGGGTAGGGTTCGCCTTGGCAAAGCCCACCAGGGTGGTGGTCTTGCCAGTGCCGGCGAAGGCTCGCACCAGGATCTTCGATGCCTTCGACTGGATGATCGGTGACTGTTCGTGAGTCCACTGCACGGCGGGTCTCCTACAGGTACTTTTTGAAGGTGGATGCTGTGATGCATACCGCTACGCCGAGCAGCGCGGCGCAGGGCAGCAGGATGAGCAAGGGGTTGATGCTGATGGGGATTGCCAGGTAGAGCGTCCAAGGGACGACCGCTAGCGGAATGATGCTGCCGCGCGCCTTGTGGTAGAGGTAGCTGGACTCCCGGCCGGCGCCGAACTTGCGCAGGTCCCGGCGCACCAGGCCGTCCACCAGGCCGGTGAACGCGGCCATCAGGAACAACGGGATCGTCATGACCAGAATCACCAGGCGCACGACGAATGTCAGCACCGTGTACAGCGCGGCCAGGCCGTAGTTCTGCAGCGTGGAGACACCCTGGGCGGTGAGATAGCGAACGTCCAGAGGGCTCCGTGGCCCTGCCTGCGCGATGGTGGTCATGTTGGTCATCCAGTCGACTATCCCGGTCTTCACGAACAACCAGTCATAGGCCAACTGGGCCAGCCAGGTGGCGGTTCGACCTGGCTCCTGCACGACGACGCTGTGTAGCAGCCCTTGCGACAGCCAACTGAGTTCGTACTCGAACATGGCCTGGGCATGCTTCCAGCCCGCGTCAGGCCAGAAGAAATACAGGCAAACCCACTCCACGATGATTGCGCCGACCAGCGAACCGAACATCACGCCGAGAAATTGGAAGGGCGTACTGATGATGGTGCCGACAAGGGTCTTCTGGCTCTCTTGTTGCTGCTCTGCACGTTGAGTGACTTCAGCCATCAGGCGGCATCCTCACCGGCGCCGAGGTGACGGAAATCGTCGACCAGGTCCTGGGGCAGACCATCCTGCAGGGCGGAGTATCCCGGCGCCTCCCACCACTCGCTGTTAGCGGCCTGGCCCTTGCGCATACCGGCAGCCAGCTCCTGCAGGCTTTTCGGCATCACCTCGTCGGGATCGACCGCCGGCAGCGGCATTCGGATCTTCCAAAGATTGCCGCCCTCGAGGAGCGCGAACGCCTGTCCTTTGGGCAGACCAACGATGTGGGCCGGCTCGAGCATCGGCACGCTGGTCATCTGCACCTGGTCGTGCGAGCTGGAGGTGAAGGCTGCCTTCTTGTTGTTGATTGCGTCGTTGGCGCCGCTCGCCGGCGTGCTGGTGTAGATCTGGACCTTGGGGAGCTGGTTGGTCAAGAGTTCGGCCGTGGCGGTCTCGCGCACCCGCAGCATGAACAGGTTGTTGAAGTTGCCGATGATCTGACCAGCCTTCGCACGGGAGCCGATCTTGGCCTCGATGTCGCTCATGGTCTGGGTGTAGGCCGTCACCTGCACACCGGCGCCGCCCGCTTTGTTGACCATGGGGATGAACTCGTCGCCAATCAGCTCGTTGAACTCGTCGGCATGCAGGTTGATGCGGACCTTGCCGCCGGCGAGTGAGCCGGGCAGGCCGTCATCGACTCCATGCTTGTAGATGTGACCCGCGACCGAGACCAGGTCGCTGAACATGGAGTTGCCCACCGCGGCGGCGACCTCGGTATCCGATAGTGCGTCGAGGCCGACGTAGACCACGGCGCGTTTGCGGATGACCTGCATCCAGTCGAAGATCGGCCGCGGATCGTTGAGGTCCGCGTAGTTGGGCGAAAGCAGCTCCGAGATCCGCCCGGTGGTGAGTTTCTCCAGCAGCGGCAGCAGCGAGGCCACGATCTTGTCGAAGTAGGTCTTGTCGTAGCGCACGGCGCTCTTCAGGCCTTCCATGACCGGGTCGGCGATGCGTTTCTGTGTCAGGTACTGGTAGATGGCCACGACACGGAAGGGCCGCCCTTTCATGTTGAATGGCACGTTCTTGTCGTTGAGCTTGCCCTCGATATGGATGATCGTGTCCCAGGCCCTCGGGTCGTGCTCGCTGATGTACTTCTGGGCGTACTCGACGAACAACGCATCGATGTTCACGACGTGCCGTAGGATCTGCTGGTAGTCCGGGCGGATGCCCAGCGCGTGCAGTGCGCGGGCGATGATGTTGACGAACCGCCAGGCAAACTCGCGGAACGCCGCGCTGTTGCCTTCGCCGGAGAGCTGGCCGGCGACGCGGGTGGCGACCTCGGAGATCCGGCCGAACCGGCCGACGGCGTTGTAGCGTGCCGATAGGTCAGGGTGGCCGAGGTGGAACACGTAGAACTCATCCAGGCGGCCGGCACGCTCGCACTCCACGTACATACGCTTGAGCAGGTCTGCATCGCCTTTCGGGTCGAAGACGATCACTACTTCGTAGTCCGGCTGCTCCTCTGCGCGCCGGCGCCGGTGGCCGTGGTGAACCGTCTGGGTTCGCCGGCCCATCTTCGCCCGCCGGCGTCGGCCCCGGCAGTGGGTGCGGCGAATATCCTGGGTGATGAACAGCTCCGCGAGTCGCGTCTTACCCACCCTCGTAGTGCCGAGTACCAGTGTGTGGCCGACGCGCTCGCCCAGTTGCAGGCCTACATCCTGTTCGCGCGGCTCGATGCCATGGAGCCGAGGCAAACCGCCCACGGGCGGCAGCGGCCGTGCGGGGTTCCAGGCCACGTCCCAGGCAGTGGCTTTGGCGACCAGCTTCAGAGGGAAGGGGGCGAACTCAAGCTGCTTCTCCAACCGGCGCGCGCGCTCGTAGAGCGGCGAGGGCTCGACGTAGGAGGCGAACTGGGGCAGGTAGGTATCTGCCAGGCGCTGCGTATGCTTCTGCGTCCACGGAAAGCCTCTACCGATGAACAGGTGTTCGTTGCTCACCGGCATTTCGGCGCTGGTCATCGTGTACTTCGGCAGTCGGCGAATGTTCCGCCGGTAGCGGAGCACCACGCCGGCCTGCTTCAGCCGCACGATACCCAGCCAGGCGAAGCCCAGTGCGGCCACGATGCCGAACAGCGGAGTGAGGGCGAACGTCCATGGCGCGACGATGCAGAGCGCGGCCGCGGTGAAGCACACGGTGGTGGTGTAGAGCTCCACGGCAGGCCGCAAGAGCGCTTCCAGCGGGTACTGGCCAGCCATGGGTTACACCTTCAGGCTTGCCGCCGGCTGCAGGCGGCCCGGTCGGCGGCCCTTGGCATGAAGTTCGAGCACCTGTTTCCTGGCTTGCTCTACCTCATGATCAGGCAGCATCTGCTCCAGCAGCTCGCAGAGGGTCGACTCGTCCTCTAAGGCCTTGGACGCCACCTCACCGCCGTAGCGTGAGATCAGGTCGAGCAACCCCTGGTACATGAGTTGGCGTGCCTGAGCGTCGCTCGGCTGCTTGATGACTAGGGTGATCAGGTGAGTAGTCATGAGGACTCCTACTGCTGGATGGCGGTGGGTGTGATGAGGGCGGGGTAGTGCCGCAGTCCGAGCCGGTCGACCAGGTCGTCCGCCGGCGCCGGCAATATCTGAAGTCCTTTCCCCCAAGCACGGATTTCCGTCAGACGCGCTTCGCTGGCCACGTTCACTGCCAGGCCCACAGCGTGGAGGCCTCGGAGCTCGTCGCCTCGCTCTTTCAGCCAGGTTCGAGACAGCGTGTCGTCGCCGACCAGGAACAGCGGTTGCAGGCCTGGGGCGTTGATGGCGCGCCCCTGAACCTGGCCTGGCGAAAGGCGTACCGAGCGAACTGGAAACGCACCTGAGCCACGGACACCCAGGTCGCCAGGTCCTGGTGTGGCAGCGGATGGCTGCGGATCCAGGCCCTGGTAGTAGGGGAGCGCCGAGGCGCCGCCGAGGTCTTCGACAACGATCAGCCCGGCGGCCCAGGCTTGAGTCGCGAACGCCGTGCAAAATGCCAGCGTGGCAAGGATCTTCTTCATGGATTGGTCACCAGTAGGTTGACGCCGAGGACTTGGCTAAGGTGGCGGGATACCGTCCTACGGTATTTGGCGGCAGGCGCGCCGCCGGCGGGGCGGTGGTAGCGGCCGGCAACTTGGATCCAGTCCACCGGTCTTCCCGGGGCGGATGCATACAGGGCGTCCCGCTGCTCGATCAGGATGTCGGAGGTGGCGTCCAGGTTCTTGTACGGATCCAGGGACTCGCAGGGGCTGGAGAAACGATGTCCGTTCCAGCCGATATTGACCTGGCCGAGGCCGGAATCGACGCTCTTGGCCCCGTAGAGGTTGATTGCCGCGAGTAGCGCTGTGCAGGCGGCGGTGCGGGTCGCGTAGTAGTAGGATTTCCCGGCGACGTTCAATGTCCAGGGCCAGGGAACGTATTCGCCGCGCAGCAGGACCTTGCTCTCGGTCAGCGCGACCGAGTAGAGCACCTCGGCCGGAACCCCTTTGGGCAGGGCGATCTGCTTGTACGCCGGCGGTGGATCCACGGCGGCCTGAGCGATGTTGGCCAGGACCAGCAGAGCGGCCAGCTGGAGGGCGCGAATTACAGACGTTGCCATCGGCCGTTCACCTCCTGTACCAGGGCGGGAAGGACCCCGCCCAGTCCCAGGGCCATCCAGCGGCCCTCGTCATGATTGAGCGTGATCTGCTTGCTGCGAACCTTCTTCGGGTCGACGCCGGCGAGGATTGCCCAGTGCCGCACTCGCTCTGCGTCGTTCTGGCTACCGACGAAGTAGAGATCGAACTCCTTGTTCTGCTGTTGCAGGTCGCGGACCCACTGGATGCAGGCGGTGCAGTCGTCCTGGACGAACAGGGCCAGGCGCCCGCTGCTCTGCAACGCTGGGCTCATATTCGGGGCGCCCGACGGGTTGGCCGTGCTGCTTTCGGTGAGGCGGATCACCCCCTCGCCTGGATAGGCGCGGGCGAAGGCTTCGTCGTATGCGCGCTGGTAGGCGAGTTCCTTCTCGACCCGGCGCCGTTCGGCCTGGACCTGTAGATCGGCATACCGCCGCCGTTCCTCTGCTGATCGCGCCTCGATGCCCAGCGCGGTCAGCGGGTCAATGCCAGGCGAGTACACGCCCCGGGGGCCTTGCATGAGCGTCTGGTAGCGGGTCCATTCCTGTTGATTCAGTCCCCACTCCTGGGCCAGGTCGCTCTGAGATGTCTGCTGTTTCAGCGTGCCGAGTTGGCTACCGGACAGCTGGCTGCTGGCCTCTCGGCTTGCAGCAGCCTCCTGGCCGACTGCTGGATAGCTCAGCAGCAGCACCAGGCCGGACAGGAGCGATACGGTTCTATTCATGTGTGGGGTCCTATGGTTGGATGCGAACGCTGCGCGAGGCGCCGGCGACGTCGAAGTGCGCGGTACGATCGTCAAGGTCGGTCAGTCGCCAGATGGTGCCGGCGACGGCATCGCCCTGGCGAATGAGGTAGATCTGGCTGAGCTGGGTGGATCCCGGAGGTGCAACCGACAGAAACCGTTCGCCCCCGCGATACTCCACGCCGAGGATCGAGAAGGGCGGGGGCTCTATCGGTTTGGGTTTCGGCTTGGGCTTGACAGGGAAGGCGCCGCGCTTCGGTGGAGGCACGATCAGCGGCAGAGCCTTGGCTTGCTTCTCTTGCAGCGTGCGGACAGAACCGTCCAGCGTCTCCACTGTTGCCTTGAGCACCAGGAGATCGCCGGCCGAGGCGATGGTTTGAGCCAGGTTCTCGACGGCGTCGGAGGCCTGCTTGGCGAAGGCCTGCGCGGCGTCAATGCGGTTGGACAGCGCCTGCTGGCCTGAGCGGAAGTCCTCGTTGCTGACCAGGCGCTGTCCATCCACGGCGTCCAGGCGTTCGTCGACGCGATTCAGCCGGGCCAGGATCGCCTCGATGGAAGACTTCTCGGCGGCGCTGTTGACGCCAGACCTGAGCTGGACGAGTTGGTACTGCTGGTAGCCCAGCAGGCCGGTCGTTGCCGTCAAGCAGAGGCCAAGAATCATGGATGCAGGGGATGGGCGTTTCATGGGTGTCCTCGTGCGAAGCTGGGGACAACCTCTCAAACAGACCGTATCTGATGCAGTAGGAAATACTCGGTTGGAGTGGCGGGTATTTTCGGGGGCAGAGTCTATGGGGGGAGCCAGGCTTTATATATCCCGTTGACATATCCCTGTGCCGGGCTACAGTGGGATATACGTTCGATATATCCTTGGAGGTGTGCTGTGGAACAAGGCGCTGTTTTTCAGAGCAATCGCAGCCAGGCGGTAAGGTTACCCAAGGCTGTGGCGCTTCCTGATGACGTGAAGCGCATCGATGTGGTCGCGGTCGGTCGAGCTCGGATCATTACCCCTGCCGGCGAATCTTGGGAGAGCTGGTTCGATGGTGAGGGAGTAACAGCCGACTTCATGGCGGAGCGGGAGCAGCCAGCCGATCAGGAGCGTGGGGCTTTCTGATGCTCAAATACCTGCTTGACACCAATATCTGCATCTTCACCATCAAAAAACGACCGTAGGAGGTACGGGAGGTCTTCAAGCGGCACCACGGCCAGATGTGCATCAGCACCGTGACATTGATGGAACTGATCTACGATGCGGAGAAGTCCTCTAACCCCGAGCGTAACTTGTTGGATGTGGAAGGGTTTGCAGCCCGTCTGGAGGTGATCAAATATGACAAGGATGCCGCAGTTCACACTGGGCAGCTTCGGGCCGAGTTGGCCCGCCTTGGTAAGCAAATTGGTCCCTATGATCAGATGATCGTTGGGCATGCCCGCTCTCAGGGGCTGATTGTCGTTACTAACAATCGTCGCGAGTTCGACCGTGTGCCTGGCTTGAGAGTTGAAGACTGGGTCGCCCCAGTCGTGTAACTGAGGAGATCACGAAGGAACTCGTCCCTCCAACTTCAGGGGACGCTCACCCAATAGCCGGTGTGTGCCGGCCTACTGACCTGCCCCCAGTTTTAGTACCGCTGCCTAGTTAGTAGGCCCTGGAGTTGATATTAATTTTTCCTGCTTCAGCTGCTGCTGGCGAGTTCGCCAACTTGCAGCAAATTCTGCCGGGGTGAGATTGCCAATCGCGCTGTGCGGTCGGTGTTCGTTGTAATCCCGCCGCCAGGCCGCGATGCGGATTCTCGCTTCGGCCAGCGAACAGAACCAGTGCTCATTGAGGCATTCGTCCCGGAACTTACCGTTGAACGACTCGATGAAGGCATTCTGCGTGGGCTTACCAGGTTGAATCAGCTTCAGCTTGATGTCGCGCTGATAGGCCCATTGATCGAGTGCCTTGCCGGTGAACTCGGGCCCCTGGTCGGTGCGGATCGCTTTCGGGTAGCCGCGAAACCGCGCCATCTCGTCCAGAGCCGTGTGACGCGAAAGCCGCTGATACCGTGCTCCACCAGGATGCCGACCGACTCCTTGGTGAAGTAATCGACCACCGTCAGGCATTTGATCCGCCGCCCGGTGCTCAGTGCATCGAAGACGAAGTCCATCGACCAGACCTGGTTTGATGCGCTCGGCAAACTCAGACGTTCGCGCTCCACCGCGACGCCATGGCGGCGGCGCCGTTTCACCATCAAGCCGGCAGCGCGGTACAGGCGATAGATCCGCTTGTGGTTGACCTGCACGCCCGCACGCCGCAGCAGGATGTGCAGGCGGCGATAGCCAAAGCGCCGGCGCTCTTGGGCCAGTTCCACCAGTTGGGCTTGCAGCTCGGTGTTTTGCACACTGGCTCGCGGCTGGTAGCGCAACACCGAGCGGGACAGCCCGATCAACTGACAGGCACGACGCTCGGAGATGCAGGTTCGCGCCTGCATCTCCTGCACCGCCTCCCGCCGTGCTGTCGGGCTTACCCTTTTCCCCGGGCGACCACTTTCAGCGACTCGATGTCGAGGTGGGCCTCGGCGAGCAACTTCTTCAATCGGCTGTTTTCCAGTTCAAGATCCTTCAACCGTTTGGCGGCCGCCACGGTCATACCGCCAAACTTGGCCCGCCAGGTGTAGAACGAGGCATCACTGAAGCCGTGTCGGCGACACAGTTCCTTCACCGGCACACCGGCCTCCGCCTGCTTGAGGAAGTCGAGAATCTGCTCTTCGGCAAACGCTTTTTCACTGCCGTCTTCTGCTCGGAAAACGGACTCTACTAAGTTTGACGTGGTACTGAAATCGGGGGGGGGCAGGTCACAATCAGCGCGATTTGGGTCTCAGATCATCTGCGACTGACGGTAGGGGCAGGCTCACATTAATTGCGAACGAGCTTGTAATTCATGTGGCGGGCTTGCAATTCACCGCCATGGGCTCACGCTCTTTGTGACGTTTCTGAGGAATTCATCTGACTTCTGGTTATATTATATTCATGTATCTGATAGGGGTTTCAAGATGTTTGGGTGAGGACTTTTAAATTATACGTCTATGAGCGTAGATTACTGGCCGTTGCAAGTGCATTAATTTAAATTGTGGGGTTTCTTGTTGATATTTATATTGATGTTCTGTTCACTGTTTATGTTCTGTTAGTTCTAAAATATAGAACGAATAGTTTCTCTCTGTGATCTAGAATTCTCATTGCGATACCGCTATGGTTGCTTGGGTGCTGAGATTTTTTCGAATGAGGTTTCTCGCTACCTCGGATGTTTTAAAAGTTCACTAGGAGAAAAAGCATGGCAAAGGTATATGATTCTGTTGGCCAGGGTTTGGTGTCTGGTGGTAAAAGTAATGATTACAACCTGATTAGTACATTTCTCAATCAGTTCTCTCGCACTGGAGATAGTCTACTGAATGGTAAGCCTTCTTATACCGTTGCTCAGGCGGCTGAGCAGGTTGCGCGGGCTGGAAATGCTGCTGGAGTGGCAGGTGATGATGGTGTTGTTCGGCTTACCTATTCTTTCCGCACGGAAGCTTCAAGCTTGTTTGAAGATCCTCAGGTCAATATGGGGGACTTTGTCGGATTTACGGAGCAGCAAAAGGCTCAGGCTCGACTGTCTATGCAGTCATGGGCTGACATTGCTAATGTTGAGCTTAGCGAGGCCGCTGAAGGCGTGACAGGTGACCTAACATTGGGTGGGTTCACTAACTCTGGTATGGGGACTGCGTTTGCTTTTCTGCCAGTAACAGGAGGGATTTATGAAGGGCAAGCCTGGTTCTTAAATAGTGATATAAATCTCGATCCTGGGTTGAATAATTATGGGCGTACTACATTGACCCATGAGATCGGTCACCAGTTAGGGCTGAGTCATCCAGGGGATTATAATGCAGGCGCAGGTAATCCTACCTATGCAGATGCTTCATATGCTCAAGACACGAGGGCCAACTCAGTCATGAGTTACTGGAGCGAATCAGAAACAGGGCAGAACTATACTAGTTTACAAGAAATTCAGATTCTTTTCTGGACTGTGGGTATACAGGTTCAAAATTATGGGTCTGCCCCTCAGATGGATGATATTGCAGCTATTCAATTGCTATATGGAGCCAATATGACGACTCGAATTGGAGACACGGTCTATGGATTCAACTCCAATACGACTCGGGACTTTTATAGTGTTTCTTCTGATGATAGTAGTCCGATTTTTTCGGTATGGGATGCTGGTGGAGTTGATACTTTTGATTTTTCAGGGTTTAGCGAAGATCAGAAAATCAACCTGAACGAGGCTTCCTTTTCCAATGTTGGAGGGCTGCTAGGAAATGTGTCTATAGCACAGGGAGTGACGCTGGAGAATGCAATCGGCGGTAGAGGTGATGATATCTTGGTTGGCAATGATGTAGCTAATAACTTGGTGGGTGGCGCTGGTAATGATGTACTTTGGGGAGGCTTGGGGGCTGATCTACTTGTAGGTGGCGAAGGCGACGACACATTTATTTTTACTAGTATTATTGAGTCGACGGCCTCTCAGCTTGATAAAGTTCTAGATTTTACCAGCGGACAGGACAAAATTGATCTGTCAGGTATGCTTGGGTTTGGTGAAGGTGGAGTAAATTTAGCATTTGTCGACTCATTCACCAATGCAGTAGGTCAGATTATCCTGAGCTTTGATGAAATGATTAATACGAGCGATCTGACAGTCGATTTCACCGGCGATAGTCAGGCAGATTTTGCTTTGCAGATAATCGGTCAAGCATTTGCGTCCGACTTGGTGGTTTGAATGATTTCAAGAAATCAGTGGTTGGCGGATCTTTTAATTTTAATAGCATGCGAGGTTGTTTATGAATAAGCCAAATTTTGATGTAAGTAGTTCCAAATTTGCCATTCAGGAATTGAGCTTCTTAAACCTGGCGTGGGGAAGCTTTTCCGAAGGAGAACTTTTTTCCATTGAGGGATCTGGATTATTCAGATTGGCTAGGGTTATTTCTCAGAGCAACTATGATGCCGCTGTGGTGGAGAAGCTTGACATTAATGGTAATGTAACTGACGCGGTTTTCCTGAACCAGGGGGCCAGTGGAGTGGATATATTTGAAGTGCTCAGTATCAATAGTGGCGCTGGGAGCCAGCCTGAACTGGCTGCGAATTACTATCACGAGGCCGCTAGTATCTATACGGATTTTGCATTAAAACTCTCAGGGCATTCTATGGGGGGGGCATTGGCAAATTATACTTTGGCTAAGGTCATTGCAGAGGGGGGAGTCATTCCAGAAACCTATACATTTGCAGCTCAGAATGCTAAGGCGGCAATAGATGCTGATTTTGGAAATAGTGCTTCTTTAGCAGGTTATACCAGTAATTTTGTAGCAGAGAATGATTATTTTTTCAGCGAGTCTGGGGCTTTTCCTCTGCGTTCTTTCTTAGATACTAACCTTTCAGGCGAGAGTTTTACAGATCAATATGTACTGCCGAAATGGGATGATGCGGGTGGTAATAACTCACATACTCAGATTTTTCTAGATATTGCTAATCCAAATTCTATTGAAGCATATGATAATCTTGCATTAGAGATCCGAGGTGGCTCAGCAGGAACTATTCTTCAAGGAAATTCTGCGAGAAACAGTATTTATGGCAACCAGGGAGACGATGTGTTGGTCGGAGCAGCGGGAGCAGACAATCTATGGGGAGGAGAGGGTGCTGATGTATTTACCTACACCCAGTTGTCTGACTCATCAGTGAACAGTATTGATATCATCCGGGACTTTGCAAGCGGGCAGGATAAGATTGATATTTCAACTCTCTTTGGTGGGGGCTTTGGAATTTTATATGTCGATGCTTTCAGTAATGTATCGGGGCAGGCAATATTGAGCTACGATCAAACCAGCAATTCTGGAAGTCTGTCTATT
Source organism: Pseudomonas sp. FDAARGOS_761 (assembly GCF_013343155.1). Classification (NCBI taxonomy): domain Bacteria; kingdom Pseudomonadati; phylum Pseudomonadota; class Gammaproteobacteria; order Pseudomonadales; family Pseudomonadaceae; genus Pseudomonas; species Pseudomonas sp. FDAARGOS_761. The sequence continues at coordinate 424,114 of NZ_CP054572.1, forward strand.
GATTTCACTGGAGATAGTTCATCTGATTTCATAGTTCAGTTGATCGGGCAGGTCGAAGTCACAGATATTATAGCATGATCTCTAAAGCATGGAGAGGTAAACCTCTTCATGCTTGTTTTTGGTTCTTCATAGATTTCGGGGCTCTAAAAAAGAACGGCGATTTGGTTAAAGATGTTTGTGTGACCAAGCTCTTAAACCGAAACCGCTGTTCTGATGCCGAATGTTACCGTTTCCCTTTCGTTTTGGGAGGGGGCTGTTGGTTCCGTCGGCTCCGAAACCGAAACGCTTGAGACCGAGCTGACCGCCGCCCGCTTCCGCTGCAAGTACCACGCTGTGGCGGTTGTTGGGGCTATGCCCGTCCGTTCACGAATACCGCTCGTGGCGCATCCGCTACCTGCCGATGCTGGGGCGACCGGGGCTGTTGCGAGTACGCTTGTGGCGCATGGCCTGTAGCGGCTGTGACCGTCGTGCCGAGTGGGTCAGTTGGCTGGAGCATCATGCCCGCCTGTCCCTGCGCCTGGTCGAGGCCGTGGCGCTATGGTGCGGGTTGCCCGTCCGCCATGCGGTCGAAATGTTTGGTCTGCATTGGAGCACTGTGCGCTTGCTCGAATGGAGCACCCTCGAGGCGAGGCTGGCCACGCTTCAGCGCCGGAGCCCAGACGGTTGGTGATGGACGAGTTCGCCCTCTAACAAGGGGCATCGCTATGCCGTGCTGGACGCCGAAAGCTGAAGCGTCCTCTGGATTGGCGAGAGACGCAGACGCGAGGCCGTCCGGTCCTTCTTCGAGCAGTTGGGAGCGCAGGGCTACGCCCGTATCGAGGCGATGGGCATGGACATGAACACTGCCTTTGACCTGGAAGTCCGCCAGCACTGCCTCAAGATCCGGGTAGTGTACGACCTCTTCCATGTGGTGGCGAAATACGGCCGGGAAGTCATCGACTGCGTGTGCCTGGATGAGGCCAATCGGCTGCGCCACGATAAACCGGCGCGCTGGGTGATCAAGCAGGCGCGCTGGCTTCTGCTGCGCAACCCGGAAAACCTGTGCCACTCCGAGCAGCAAATTCATCTGCAGGATCTGCTCAACGCCAACCGCATGCTGATGGCCATCTACCTGATGAAGACCCAGCTCAAGATGCTATGGACGGCAGGCGACGCCTAGCAGTGGCGAGCGGCCTGACGGCAATGGCTCAGGTACGCCCAGGAAAGCCAGATCCTCGCACTGATGCAGTTTGCCAAACGTCTGAGCAGGTACTGGCTTGGTATCCTCAGTCGCGTGTGCTGGCCCATGCACACCGGCCAACTGGAAGGCATCAATAATCGCATCAAGGTGATCAAGCGTATGTCCTATGGGTACCGGGACAGCGAGTTCTTCTTCATGAAGATCAAAGCTGAATCCCCGGTGTTCCGTGAGGAACCGTGTTTTTTATAGCTATTATAACTACAATAAGCATGTATGTCGTAGTAGAAGCGAGAGACTGCTAGAGGCTGTCTTTAAATGCAATTCTTTCCTGAGAATTAGCATCCCTGCTAGAATTGCTCCATTAGACTATGCACCTATGATAGTTAGATTTCGCGGGCTAGACGGAAGCCCCACATGGATGCACGGGCCTGAGATGAGAAGTAAGCATTTCGATAAGCCACCCTTACATTGAATGTGTTGTAAGCCCAGGCTCCGCCTCGTAAAACACCGAATCGACAGAGACCATTATTTTCAGATCCCCAGCGAGATCCATCTGTGGGGGCGGACTGGTAGCTATAATGCCAGCAATCATCAACCCATTCACGAGCATTGGCTAGAAGGTCATATACTCCAAAATTGTTTGGCAGGAATGATGCTACTGGAGCTGTATATGGGAAAGAATCGCTGCATTCGAAACGCTGGTATCCATAGAGATTTTCTGCATCGCTGCTATGATCATAGACGTTTGCATAGAGGCAGGCCTCATTCTTATCGTCTCCCCAGAAGTATATAGTTTGTGTTCCTGCTCTGGTTGTATACTCCCATTCCGCCTCCGTTGGTAGTCGATAGTTTTTTCCTGTTTTTCTAGATATCCAGTTTGCGTAGGCTCTAGCATCTTCGCGGCGAACGCAAACTACGGGATGGTCATTGTCCTGTGAGAACCCGGGATTTTCATAGTTATAATCCTCAATAAAAGCTAGAGTAGCTAATCCTGTTGCTGGGTCAGAAGGCGCTTTCAGTGATGTACAGCCTTGAGGGAGTGCGTAGTTCGTCTCACGAATGAACTCTTTAAAAGCTCCTAGAGTGACTTCTGTCGTTGCTATCGCGAATGGTTTCTGGATAGTAACCATATGTTGAGGCCTTTCCCATGATGCTACGGTAGCGTTTACTCCTTCACTAATAGCTTCTTCATTGGTGCCCCCCATAATGAAACTACCTTTTGGCACTATGACCATCTCCTGGCAATACACATCTGCACAGTCCCGGAATTTTTGCAAAGGTTCTGGAGTGCGTGGTGGAACCAGTGTTTCACTCATTAGCACTTGCTCTGTTCTGGGTTGGTAATTATTCAAAATTGCTTCGCGAGCCCAAAGGATTGTTGACCTCCATTCTTGAAGCATTTGCTGGAGGCGGCTGGGACGCTCTAGGCTACTAGATGAACCGTCATAGTCTGTGGCGATACAGCGGTTGCGGAGATATTGAATTTCCTCAGAAAGAGATGAAAATTTGCTGTTTAAGTGCTTGTCTATGAAGAGGGTTAGGTAATTGTCCCAGGGGGCGCTGGTACGCGCTTGACCAATAGCGGCCTGAGTTTTGCTCAGTTGATCACTAATAAGGTTATAGGTAACGGCACATTGTTCAAGTGATGTCCAGACTAGTGTGTCGGCTAGATCTTGTAGAGCTTTTCCTGATTCTTGGCGTGGGCTTGCTTCGCTTAAACTTGCATAGCTAAGAATTGCTGCTAGTAAGCTACTTTTTAGAGTTGATGCTTTTGACATGGATCATCTCCAGGATGGCTTTTGATGGGTATCGCATTTACTGTTTTATTAGCTTTATCCGGATTGATCCAATTACAGATTTGTCAGTTTCTTTTTTTTAGGAAATGGCTTTTATGAAATATTGATAACTAGTTTCTAAGTTGCTGTTTTTCTAATGGTTTAGAAAGCGTTGAGTTGGCTTCTTGGGGTGGTACGAATAAACTGTTGTTCAGTTTTGGTTTTTTAGGCTATTCCAGATGGCTGATGGGGAGTCCCTGAAGCATCTGATTAGGTGAGATGTCTTTGTTCTGAATTTTTGTTTGTTGCGTACTTGTTTGTTGATGAGCGGAGAAAATATTAGATAAATCAGTGTGTTAGGGGCATGATAGCTATTCTTTTTTTACTGGACTTGATGCCTGATGCTTTATAACTTGATTAGAGGTGTTGATGAGTGTTTCTAACGTTGGAGTAATAATCTATGAAGATGTTAAAGTTGAAGTTACGCCATGCTATGGTTGTTGGGGTTCTAGGTGTAGGGCCATATTTGGCAGGCGTTGTTTATGCTGCACCGACGGAGGTTGTTATCTATGGTGAGTCTGGCTTGGCATATGCCTTTCTGGGAAATAAAGAGATAGCTCCGACGCAAACTAGCGAGCCGATTCCGACGGTAACGGAGGGGAGTTCTACTGGTTCACAGTCAGTTCTGAATGCTTATGCTGCCACGGCGGAGGCTGAGCGCAAATTTGGGGCTGATGCCAGTAATGTACCCTTTAAACTGAGCTTTAGATATACGCCAAATGGCAAGGATAGTAGTATTGGAGCTATTCAAAAGGATGATCAAGGTGTCGATCTCATTGCGATAGACTTCCCACTGACTCTAGCTGAATACAAAGCGTTTATTGACAATGGCCCTGTAAAGACCCGTCGGGAGTCTATAGTACAAACTCCTGTCATGGCCCATAGTATTGCTATTGTCTTTAGTAATTCCGACTTGGATGGACAGGATAGCGTAAATATTGCCACTGGAGATTTGGCAAAAGTGTTCGCAGGTGAAATTACCGATTGGAAAAACCTGCCGTTGAGAAATGGGTCTGGTGCGCTAATCACTTTGCCCAGTCGCCCCATTAAATTGTCTGTTCCACAAGGGCGGAATGGCGATACTTTTGGCCTATTTAACTACTTAAATAGACGAAAGCCGATACTGCAGGGGGATCGTTACTTTACTGTTCATACAGTTTTTAGTGCTTCCACTGCTACAGCTCAAGATTCAAGTAAAAGACCTACCGTCATAGAGGGACGGAATGCCAACGATGTAGTGATAAAGACTAACCAGAATAACGGTGCTATCGGATACGTAGTAGCTGCTGCAGCGGTATCATCCAGGTACTTCTTGGTTGATGGGCAGGATCCGTTCAAAGGTATGCTTACACCTCTGCTCCTACCTTCTTCTGCATATGTTACCGATCAAGCGGAGAATGATACAAATCAACCGTCGACATCGGCTACACGCGGCGCTATGAATTTTTCCTCTATTCCCAATATTCCTGAAGGTTCAAATGGGCTTATGACAATTGTTAAGCCTGAAAATTACCCGACCGATAGATATCCTATAAAGAATATTTCATACTTGGTTAGTCATAGGGCTGGTCATATAACCGATGATAAGGTTCAAGCAATAAAGGGGCTGTTTGGAGTTTTCAACTCGGGATCGGGTTATCGAGATCAGAATATTAATAGTTCGAAGTACATTTCTACGGTGAAAGATCAAGGGTATGCTTGGATTGATGGTATCAATCCAAGGCTAACGACAGCAGAGAATGCCTTGAAAAAATAATTCTTTTCCGTTTTAGGAAGGCGGGTCTATCTATGTAGATCCGCTTTTTTATAAATTCAGTTTCTCAAATAAACGGCTTTTTGTACCTCAGGCTAAAGTATTGGTGTTTCTGCAGTGCTGCCGTTTCTCTCTCGCAATTTCAAAGGTCTCTGTAAAGATCTTAATTGGCTGCTTATGCCGCTCGCAATTTTTATTTTTATCCGTGGCTCTTCCAAAGAAGGTTGGTTTCGTTTCTGAATACTTTTCGATCTAAAAAATTGAACATTATTTTTTTTCAATAAAAACAAATGGTTGCATTTGCTAGGGCGAAGTTTTGATAGTCTCTGCTAGCTTGCTTTTTGTAACACTTCACCGTGAATATCATCTTGCCATTTCGGCGCTTCTTAATTCTTGATTTTTACTTGGTTATGCTAGGAGGAAATATGGCAATTTTTGATTACAAGGGGCAGGACGCACGCAAACTGATTTCTGATGCATGGACCATCTCTGCCTATACGAACGGTATCGCCGCTGCGGGAGAGCTTTATAAAATTCCTTCTCTTGTAGTGGACAATGCTACGAATAACTTTCTTCCACCTGCCGGATGGCGAGAGTTGACGCCATCTGAGCTTGGGCTGAGTGAAGATAGGTTGGACATTACCGGAAGTTTCAAAGGTGAGAGTCTTTTGGGATCTCAAGCAAAGATTCTGGGGGAGTTTAATGACAGCGGCGCGCTGGTAAAGGTCGCATTCTCTGTCGCTGGGACGAGCTCCGTTTTGGATCTGGTTCCTGGATATGTGGAAATGGCGAACGGGACTTACATTAACTCTTTTGAATATCTTCTGAGTGCCGTAAAGGACTATGCGGTAGGCAATGGTCTGGGTGGCTCTGATGTTGTGGTGACCGGGTATAGCTTGGGAGCGGCTGCTGTAAATAATTTTTATACGCAGCGAGAGAGCCTGTCTGATGGTTTTTACAAAGATGCATCATTTGTCAGCGCAGAGTCTCCTGTAATCAGTGATGGTGAGGGGGTTTTCAATTTTGGTTTTGAAAATGATGTGGTCTATCGAGCCGTTGGAGATGATGCGCAAGGTCTCGCTCCTGCACTGCTTAATGCTCTTACTGGTAACGATACGTCGTATGTTTCTACGACTGACAATATCGTACTATTTGATACGTTGTACTCTTTGCCGGTATGGCCTTATGGCGTATTTTCGGTAGCCAACCTGACCGGATGGTCTGCTCATGTTGGAGGGGTATTTACCAATCCCATTCAGCGCATAGGTGAGTCTTCTTTCTATGATTATATTGAAAGAGACAGTGTCGTAGTGCTTAGTAACCTAGATGCCGTGAGTCGTTTGACCTCCTGGGTAAGCGATAAAGATACTTCAACTTCTAATCACTATGGAAAGCCGGCGTTTTTACTTGGAACCGAAAATGGGGACAAGCTGCAGGATGGAGCCGGTGATGACTTTCTTGATGGTTTCCAAGGTAGTGATCAGTTCCGCTTGTCCACTGGTACTGATTTAGTTGCAGGAGGAGTGGGGGAAGATAAAGTCTATTTGTCGGGAGATGCAGCAAACTATGAGGCGGTACGTCTGAATGATGGCACGCTCTTTTTGTATGACAGTGGTGGAAAATATGGCCTCAAGGAACTCTCTGGTGTCGAGACTGTAGAGTTCGAGACAGAAACTGTCACGACCCTTTCGACGCTTCCTATTATTGGAAATATTATCAAGCAGGTCTCTACGGTGCTGACGCCGTCATATGATGTGTTGGGCTCGAAGCTGGAATCTAATGCATTGTTTGGTCGAGACAAGGAATACCAGTCTTCCATTCAAGGCGTAGAGGGCAATGACACCTTGGCTGGTAGTTCTCAGCGCGACCTGATCTTTGGGCTGGATGGAGATGATAGTATCTCTGGGTTGGCCGGTAATGATCTGTTGCATGGCGGATCGGGAAATGATTTGTTATTTGGTGGTGCAGGTAGCGACCAACTCTTCGGTGGGGCGGGCGATGACCGTTTAGTAGGCGGAGTGGGTGACGATTATCTGAGTGGCGGGGTCGGGAGTGATACTTTCTCCTTTGGTTCGCGTGGGTTTGGAAACGATGTAATTACCGATTTCAATATTCACGGAAATGGTGTCGATATTGTTGAGTTTTCTTCGAGCGTATTCGCAACGGAAGAAGAGGTTCTTGGTTCTATTGTACAGGGTGAAGAAGGAGCGTTCCTATCTGTTGGGGACGGTTCAATCACTTTCATCGGAGTTGCGGTCGAACAGATCTCTGCACAATCCTTTGTGATTTCGTAAATGCTCTAGTGTGTTGCTGGCGATAGATATCGTCAGCAACATTTTTTGCTATTAAATTATTTTTCATAGGCTTATCTTTCGCTTTTATTTTTGAGCTTTTGGTAAATATATGTTCGATATGAATTGGTAGGGCGAAAATGGAAATAAATAAATATGGTGAGATTCGGCAGGCACTGGCGGCCAGCCGTGGCGCGTTGCGCAGCGTGGCGACGTTCTCCGGGGTGATCAACCTGCTGATGCTGGTGCCCTCGCTGTACATGCTGCAGGTGTACGACCGCGTGCTGTCCTCGGCCAACGAAGTCACCCTGTTGATGCTGACCCTGATGGCGCTCGGCGTGTTCGTCTTCATGGGCGCGCTGGAGGCGCTGCGCAGCTTCGTCCTGGTGCGGGTCAGCGAACGCTTCGACGGCCAGTTGCACGGGCGGGTCTACGCCGCCGCCTTCGAACGCAACCTGCGCGCCGGCGGCCAGGAGGCCAGCCAGGCGCTGCACGACCTGACCACCCTGCGCCAGTTCATCACCGGCCAGGCGCTGTTTGCCTTCTTCGACGCGCCCTGGTTCCCGGTCTACCTGCTGGTGATCTTCCTCTTCGACCCCTGGCTCGGCCTGCTCTCGCTGGTCGGCGCGCTGGCCCTGATGGCCCTCGCCTGGTTCAACGAACGCGCCACCCGTGCGCCGCTGGCCAAGGCCGGCGAGTTGTCGATCAAGTCCGGCCAACTGGCCAGCAACAACCTGCGCAACGCCGAGGTGATCGAGGCGATGGGCATGCTCGGCAGCATGCGCGGGCGCTGGGAACGGCTGCACCAGGCGTTCCTCGACCAGCAGAGCCTGGCCAGCGAGCGCGCGGCGCGGATCAACGCGCTGAGCAAATACCTGCGCATCGCCCTGCAATCCCTGGTGCTCGGCCTCGGTGCCTGGCTGGCGGTGGAGGGACGCATCACCCCGGGGATGATGATCGCCGGCTCGATCCTGATGGGCCGTGCGCTGGGGCCCATCGACCAACTGATCGGCGTGTGGAAGCAGTGGGGCGCGGCGCGCGATGCCTATCGCCGGCTGAGCGGCCTGCTCGACGAATTCCCCGCCCGCGAGCGGCGCATGGAATTGCCCGAGCCGCGTGGCCACCTGCTGCTGGAATCGCTGGACGCGGCGCCGCCCGGCAGCGAGGCGCGCACCCTGCGTGGCCTGACCCTGGCGATCCCGGCCGGCTCGGTGGTCGGTGTGATCGGTCCGTCCGGCTCCGGCAAGTCGAGCCTGGCGCGGGTAGTGCTGGGCATCTGGCCGACCCTGCACGGCAGCGTGCGCCTGGACGGCGCCGAGATCCGCCAGTACGAGCGCGAGACCCTCGGCCCGCGCATCGGCTACCTGCCGCAGGACATCGAACTGTTCGCCGGCACGGTGGCGGAAAACATCGCCCGCTTCGGCGAGGTGCAGGCCGACAAGGTGGTGGAGGCGGCGCGCCTGGCCGGGGTCCACGAACTGGTCCTGCGCCTGCCGCAGGGCTACGACACCGTGCTCGGCGTCGGCGGCGCCGGGCTTTCCGGCGGCCAGCGCCAGCGCATCGCCCTGGCCCGGGCGCTGTACGGCGCGCCGACCCTGGTGGTGCTCGACGAACCCAACTCGAACCTCGACGACAGCGGCGAGCAGGCGCTGCTGGCGGCGATCCAGGCGCTCAAGGCGCGTGGCTGCACGGTGCTGCTGATCACCCACCGGGCCGGCGTGCTGGGTTGCGCCGACCGCCTGTTGGCGCTGAACGCCGGCCAGTTGCACCTGTACGGCGAGCGCGACCAGGTGCTCGCCGCCTTGAACAACCAGCGCGCCGCGTCGGCGTCGCAGCAGCGCGCGGACTACCGGGTGGCCGGCTACGGCGCGCCGCAGGTGGTGGCCGCGCCGCGCCAGGGAGGTGTGGAATGACCCGCACGGTGAAACGCGACGAGAACGCCTATGCGCGACTGGGCTGGCTGCTGGTCCTGTTCGGCTTCGGCGGTGCGCTGCTCTGGGCCGCCTTCGCGCCGCTCGACCAGGGCGTGGCGGTGCCGGCCACGGTGATCATCTCCGGCCAGCGCAAGTCGGTGCAGCATCCGCTGGGCGGGGTGGTCAAGCACATCCTGGTGCGCGACGGCCAGCATGTGGAGGCGGGCGAGCCGCTGATCCGCATGGAGCCGACCCAGGCCCGGGCCAACGTCGATTCGCTGCTCAACCGGTACGCCAACGCGCGGCTCAACCAGGCGCGCCTACAGGCCGAATACGACGGCCGGCGGACCCTGGAGATGCCCGCGGGGCTGGCCGAGCAGGCCCCGCTGCCGACCCTCGGCGAGCGCCTGGAGTTGCAGCGGCAGTTGCTGCACAGCCGCCAGACCGCGCTGGCCAACGAACTCTCCGCATTGCGGGCGAACATCGAGGGGCTGCGCGCCCAGCTCGAAGGGTTGCGCCAGACCGAGGGCAACCAGCGCCTGCAACAACGCCTGTTGAACAGCCAGTTGAGCGGCGCGCGCGACCTCGCCGAAGAAGGCTACATGCCGCGCAACCAGTTGCTCGAACAGGAGCGCCAACTGGCCGAGGTGAACGCCCGGCTATCGGAGAGCAGCGGTCGCTTCGGGCAGATCCGCCAGAGCATCGCCGAGGCGCAGATGCGCATCGCCCAACGCGAGGAGGAGTACCGCAAGGAAGTCAACGGGCAACTGGCGGAAACCCAGGTCAATGCGCGGACGCTCTGGGAGGAGCTGTCCTCGGCGCGCTACGAACTGCGGCACGCCGAGATCCGCGCGCCGGTCAGCGGCTACGTGGCCGGCTTGAAGGTGTTCACCGATGGCGGGGTGATCGGCCCCGGCGAATTGCTGATGTACATCGTGCCCAACAGCGACAGCCTGGAAGTGGAGGGCCAGCTCGCGGTGAATCTGGTCGACCGGATCCACAGCGGGTTGCCGGTGGAGATGCTGTTCACCGCCTTCAACCAGAGCAAGACCCCGCGGGTCACCGGCGAGGTGACCATGGTCAGCGCCGACCGCCTGCTCGACGAGCAGAACAAGCAGCCCTACTACGCGCTGCGCGCCCAGGTCGACGCGGCCGCGATGGGCAAGCTGAAGGGCCTGCAGATCCGCCCGGGAATGGCGGTGCAGGTGTTCGTCCGCACCGGCGAGCGCTCGCTGCTCAACTACCTGTTCAAGCCCCTGTTCGACCGCGCCCACGTGGCGCTGGCGGAGAACTGACCGATGACCATGCGCCGCCTGATGACCTGGCTGTTCGGCGCCTTCCTGTTGCTGCTGCGCGAGGATGCCTTCGCCCTCGGCCTGCTGGACGGCTATCACCTGGCCCTGGAGAACGACCCGCAGTTCCAGGCCGCGATCCAGGAGCACGAGGCCGGCAGGCAATACCGTGCGCTCGGCCGCGCGGCGCTGCTGCCGCGCCTGGTGTACAGCTACAACCGTGGGCGCAGTTGGTCCGATGTGACCCAGGCCACCACCCGCGGCGATTTCAAGGAAGACCGCGACTACGACAGCTACGTCTCCACCCTCAGCCTGCAACAGCCGTTGTTCGACTACGAGGCCTTCAGCCGCTACCGCAAGGGCGTGGCCCAGGCGCTGCTGTCCGACGAGCGCTTCCGCAGCCAGAGCCAGGAACTGCTGGTCCGGGTCCTGGAAGCCTATACCGGCGCGCTGCTGGCCCAGGACCAGATCGAACTGGCGCGGGCGCAGAAACGCTCCTACCGCGAGCAGTTCCAGCTCAACCAGCGCCAGTTCGAGCGCGGCAACGGCACCCGCACCGACACCCTGGAGACCCAGGCCCGCTTCAACCTGGCCCAGGCCCAGGAAATCGAGGCGCGGGACAGCCAGGATGCCGCCCTGCGCGAGCTGGAGCGACTGGTCGGGGCGCCGCTGGAGATCGCCGACCTGGCGCCGCTCGGCGAACGCTTCCAGGTGCGCCCGCTGAGCCCCGCCAGCTACACCGCCTGGCGCGACCTGGCGCTGGCCGAGAATCCCGAGCTGGCCTCGCTGCGCCACGCGGTGGACGTGGCCCGCTACGAGGTCGAGCAGAACCGCGCCGACTTCCTGCCGCGCCTGGGCCTGTACGCCAGCACCGGCAAGTCCAAGTCCGGTTCGGAGAACACCTACAACCAGCGCTACGAGACCGACAGCGTCGGCATCCAGTTGAGCGTTCCGCTGTTCTCCGGCGGCGAGACCCTGGCGGCGACGCGCCAGGCCACGCATCGCATGGAGAAGAGCCATTACGACCTGGACGACAAGGTCCGCGAGACCCTCAACCAGGTGCGCAAGATGTACAACCAGAGCAGCAGCAGCGCGGCGAAGATCCGCGCCTACGAGATGACCGTGGATTCGGCGCGGACGCTGGTGATGGCCACGCGCAAGAGCATCGCCGCCGGGGTGCGGGTCAACCTCGACTTGCTGAACGCCGAGCAGGCGCTGTACAGCGCGATGAACGAGCTGTCCAAGGCCAAGTACGACTACCTCACGGCCTGGGCACGTCTGCGTTTCTACGCCGGGGTGCTGAACGAAGCCGACCTGGAACAGGTGGCGGCGAACTTCGTCTCCGGCGAAACGACCAAAATTTGCAATGGAAGAAGCTGCTCTGATGGCTAAATATTTTATTATAGCTTGAAAGAAATAAAAGCCCTAAAGAAACTCTACATCTTGATTTTGAGGGGGGTTGAGGTTATGCATAATAGCGTTTCTGATATGAGTTGCTTTATAATTGTCGCTGAGTCAATAACGTTCACTGAGGCGGCAAAGAAGTTGGGGGTGGCAAAGTCGTCAATTAGTTACCGCATGGCGGTGCTGGAAAAACGTCTTGGTATAAAATTATTGGAGAGAGGTAAAAAAACGACGTTAACGAGAGAAGGAGCAGTCTATTATGAGAGGGCGGTTAAGGTTTTAGAGGAGATAAAGAGTATCGAGGAGTCTATAAAAAATAGTTATTCCAATTTGAGGGGGGTAATAAAGGTATCTATTCCAGTGACTTTTTCGGAGTATATTTCTCCAATTCTTTCTAGTTTTGCCGTTCAGCATCCACATGTTTTTTTGGACGTGGATAGCACAGATAAACATGTCTCATTCCGGGAAGAGGATTATGATGTTGCTGTTAGAGTAGGGGTAAATACTGATCATTCTCTTATTGTGAGGAAGGTTGCAAGAAATAGTATTTATATGTGTGCATCTCCTGCTTATATAAAGCTTCACGGAACCCCTGTGACACCTTATGATTTGAAAGATCATGATGGCGTTTTATATAAAAATAGGCTCATGCAAGGTGGGTGGAGGATTGGTTTCAATGGTCGGGATGAGCTTTTTAAAGTAAGATCGCGTTTAATCTCTGACAATGCACTTGTTATGCTTTCTGCGACTCTTGATGGGATTGGTATTAGTTTGTTACCTCAGTTTCTTGTTCGTAACTTCATAAAAGACGGCCGCTTGGTTAGGGTGCTGAGTGACTGTATTATAGATGCTGGGGATGTTTCCGTTGCTTATAGGGCGGTGCATAGAGATAATGCCCGTGTAAAAGCTTTAGTAAATTTCTTAGTTAAGGAGATTGAGCGTATTATTGTGAGTGGAGGGCGGGTGGAGTATAATGAAGTTGTAAATTAGTTGGTGGTTAGATGTTTTTATAGTTTCAGTGTGTGATGGGTTGTGATGGGTTGTGATGGGTTGTGATGGGTTGTGATGGGTTGTGATGGGTTGTGATGGGTTGTGATGGGTTGTGATGGGTTGTGATGGGTTGTGATGGGTTGTGATGGGTTGTGATGGGTTGTGATGGGTTGTGATGGGTTGTGATGGGTTGTGATGGGTTAGGTAATTTGGGTTTTTATTTCCTATCTTTCATTTTGGGCGTGGCGCAGAACTATTGATATGCAGAACAGGCTGCTGGGAATGATAAATATCATTCCAGGGTTATTTAAGTCAGAGAAGTCGTTTATATAGCCTGTAATGACTGGTCCTGTGATTCCGCTGACGGCCAACAGCATCGAAGACTTCGAAGCGCTGTTGCCGTGGAACTGCCCGCCGACGAGCGCATCCTGATCACCGCAACTCGTCAAAGGAAGACGGGGTTTATGGAGCGGATACGTTTATTTCGTCCCTTGAATGGTGCCTGTAGAGGACCGGCAATCTCACGGCCATTAGCGTTATGAACCTTGCCTTCCAAGCGCTCTTGCACGTAATGGCGCAGTTGCGGGTTGGTCATCAATCTCGCCGGCTTCGGTCTCTTGGCAACCAATTCAGCCTTCCACTGCGCGACTGAAGCGCGATACTCGAGCCGGCCGCTACGAGTTGCTGCGTTACGAGTCAGCTCCCGTGAAATGGTCGACGGACTTCGTCCAAGACGGCGAGCAATCTCACGCACACCAACACTTTGCGCCCGGAGCAGCCCGATCTCTTCTCGCTCAGCGAACGACAAGTACCTTCCTGATATGTGGTTCGACATGAATAATGGCATTCCGCCGCGATGACGGAACCAGCGTGTGCCTACCGCTGACGATACGCTAATAGCCTCTGCCGCCCTTTCGCTTGTGATCCCGGTTGCGATCTGTTCCCAGAATAGCCGCTCGATCTCTCGGCGAAGTGACGGGGCACCTGGCGAGCGCATTGCCCCTCGCCCCGTCAACTCCTGCATCCACCCTGCAGGTCGCCCCATAAACACCTCCACGATCAAAGGTGTTGCAACGACCGGTTGAATCCACCCAGTACGCCAGTCGCCTGTTCCGGCAACGACTCTGGCGCTACCGGATGCAGCAGAGCATGAGTCGTCGGGGGAATTGTTGGGACAACTCGCCAATGGAGCGCTTGTTCCGCAGCCTGAAGTCGGAGTGGATCCCGTCGACGGGCTACCTGACGGTGCAGGAGGCCCAGCGGGACATCAACCATTACCTGATGCATCGCTACAACTGGATCAGGCCGCATCAGTACAACGACGGGCTACCGCCTGCCGTAGCCGAAGAAAAACTCAACCCACTGTCCTGGATGGGTTGACCACTACATCTGGACTGAAGTGGGGAAAGACACAGAGTTACTTAAGCAGTTCAAAAGTCAAAACAAGACGAACGTTACAAAGGGAAAATCACCATTTGTTCCTGAGTCAGGGCGAGTTGGAGGGCGTCAACGTTTCGAACTTCATCATGTTAAGCAGATTAAGAGCAATGGTGCGGTTTATGATATTGATAATATTCGCGTGACGACCCAAAAACGTCATATCGATATCCATAAAGAGGGCAAGTGAGATGGAAAAAAGAACGATTTCTGATTATACGGAAGCCGAATTTCTGGAATTTGTCAGGAAGATTTGTCGCGCCGAAGGTGCCACGGAAGAAGATGATAACAAATTAGTCAATGAATTTAGACGTTTAACTGAACATCCCGACGGATCAGACCTAATTTATTACCCTAGGGACAATCGTGAAGACAGTCCAGAAGGTATCGTAAAAGAGGTAAAAGAATGGCGTGCTGCCAAGGGGCTTCCTGGCTTTAAGGCCGACTAGTTGGCCATCAACAAGCCCCGTTCCGACGGGGCTTGTTCCATGTTGACGGTGCTCTACCCTGACAGTCTGCCCTGAATACTCTTGGAGACAATCACATTATGAGTCGCAGCCGCCGCAAACCGCCCATCGTCGGGCACACGACCTGCCGTAGCGAGCGCGAGGACAAGAAGCTCTGGCATCAGCGCTGGCGAACCGGCGAGCGCACCGCGCTGGCCAGCGCGTCGCCGGACGCACTGAGCGCCCATCTGCCGCTGCTGGAGAATCAGGTCAGCAACGTTGGATCAATGGGCAAGGATGGTCGCTCCTACTGGCCCATCAAACGTCAGGACGCTACGGCGGATCGCATCGCCAACCTCAAGGGGCGGAGCCCGCAAGAGCGGGCCGCCCTGAAAAAGCGACTGCTGCGCAAGTGGATGAGCAAATGAGTACATCCTGCATCCAGGCACTGGCCAGCACCTGGGCACAACTCGCCAAAGAAGTGGGATTCCCTGCCGACTACGACGGCACGTCAACGCCAGAAACACATCGGGCCTGCGGAGTAATCCAAGAGTGGATTCGAGAACACATTGTCGCCACCAACGACATGCGCCTGTTCGGCCTGCTGCATCTGCTGGGTCAGGCATCGTTGCGCATGGAGCAAGCGCTGTGGCCGGATGATTACGCGCGGATGATCCGCGAGGTCGCTGAAGCCCTGCGGGAGGTCGAATACCCCAACTCCAAGTCGTACACTCAGGAAGAAGTCATGCAGGCGATGCAAGAGCGCATAAACCGAAGGCTAGGCAAGTCAGCTTGATCAACTGACGGAGGTTTCGGTGGTTCCGGCACACATCCCCAAGAAGATGCAGTCGGCCGAGCTTCCCGTGTGAACCCGCCCCGCTTCAGTCGCAGATAATCCTGGTTGGCCGCGACGGATTGCAGGTCGGCGCGGATCATTGCAGGTTCATTCGCACTTAATCCTGGTTTGCGGGGCCGGTCAGTCGCAGTTAATTCCGGTCGGAAACGGCGCTGATTGCAGGTCCGACCGTTTTCGTTTGCAGGTCGCTACACCTACTCGTTGGCTTGGTGTCAAACTTTTGGGGTGCAGTTCAAAATCCGGGCTAAAGAAATAAATGGGAGACTTTTAGCTCAAGCGATAATATCACTGGAAACAGCTTGGCCTATTAGGTTAACCTGAAAATCTGCCATACCAAGCCCGGTTAGATCGATAGCTAAGTATCCTTTCTGAGTGGATGGGTCGAAACTCAGCACCGATTCACCAACCTGACCAGTGAAAGACTCTGAGAAGCTTAGAGTTATATCACCACCGATTGTAGTCAAAATATCCGAGACGTCAATTTTATCCTTACCACTGGTGAAATCCATAATGCTATCTGGAGAACTGGCAAATGAATCAGATACTTCTCGGAAAACAAAAGTATCTGAGCCCTCTCCGCCCTGTAACTGGTCCTCACCTCCAGCCCCATAGATAATGTCGTCACCCGCACCGGCTTGAATATTATTGGCTTCATTATTTCCAATGATCGTATCATTGCCACTACCGCTTATTACGTTCTCAACAAATGAGCTCCGCGCTATTCCTACACTATCTTTCATCCCCCCAACATCTGAAAGCGCCCCGTCATTTAAGTCAATACGTTGGTCCTGAGAGAAGCCTGAGAAGTCAAGAGTGTCAGTGCCACCGCCATCCCAGATAGTGAATGGAACCGGCAACTTTTCCTTGCCGCTGGCGATATGGAACTGGCTATCTGCTGTATTAGAATTAAATCCATAGACAGTATCATCACTTCGAGTATTATAATTGGCGCCATACAGTTTCTGGAGAGATGCTATGTCATCAATCATTAGACCAATTGAGCCAATCGGGGCTAGACCATCATTATAGGAAACTATTGAATAGTCATCATTATCCTCAAGATACGCTACAGACTTGCCTACCCCAGTCGAGGTATCGTAACTTCCAGGATGGGCCAACCCAAGCGAGTGAGAAATCTCATGAAGGTATATATTTATTCCGGAAGTATTATTGTTGGTGTTTCCATCAATAATTTTGCGCTATATGCATAGTTTATATTTACCCCATTAGCTGAAGGATAGCCGCTATTCCCCCCCCTTGTGTCTTCCAGAGACCGGAGATAATAACCGCGTTTAAATCAGCTCGATCAGGACCAGTATATTCTTCGAATTTTATATTAGCAACATCGCTGACTCGATCCAGTTGAGCCTTGAAGGCCGCTCTCGACTCAAGATCCAGTGCAATCTTTTTTCCTTTTTCTTCAGGTGAAAACTTGAAAGTCAACTCTACTGTTTCTCCAACAGCAGCATTCTTTATTGGCCCCCAACCTTTACTGGCCCTTGTAATAGTTTCCACGGCGTCATAAATAGTCTTAGATTTTATCCCGCCAATTTCTTTGTCACCACGAGAGTTTTCATAAATAAAATCATCTAGAAGTCTATTCGCACTTGACCGATTCATGTTCAATCCTCACAGCATTTAAATTTAAAGTAAAAGTTCAAAATATAAAAATATTGAACTTGTTTCGCGATAACGGCTTGGTAGGATACACTCTCTACCGGTAGAAAATTTGAGTCGCAATGTTCAATTTTTCTGCACTCACGAATACCTTAACGAGGTGGCACGCATACATCTATCAATATAATACCAAAGAGCTCTCCGAATAACTCAGCAGCCGGGCGCTACTCTGTGCTGAAATAGGTTCCTTCCGTTCAGCTACCCACAGCAGCGCAGCACATGAGCCAGATGAGCTTTTCCGACTTTGAGTACGCCGGCAAACGCAAGCAGACGCGCCGAGAGCGTTTTCTGGCCGAGATGAACCAAGTCGTACCCTGGACAGACTTGGTTGTGCTGATCGAACCGTACTATCCGAAGGCAGGCATGGGCCGCAGGCCGTATCTGTGGCGACCTGCAATTGAACAGGCCCCGACCTGCAATCAGCGCCGTTTCCGACCGAGATTATTTGCGACTATCCCGCCCCGCAAACCAGGATTAAATGCGAATGAACCTGCAATGATCCGCGCCGACCTGCAATCCGTCGCGGCCGACCAGGATTATCTGCGGCTGAAGCGGGGCGGGTTCACACGGGAAGCCCGGCCGACTGCATCTTCTCCCGAAGCTCAGCCGCTCGTGCCGGATCCAACGTATTGCTGAACAACGCGCGAACCTCGGCAGGTTTGACATCGAACTGCTCTGCCAGGCTTTTCGCGTTGTAGCCGTGGCGTGTGAGTGTGGGTTCCAAGTCATCCAGTTGCCGAGACAGTACGGACTGGACGAGCTCTGCCGAAATAGGCTTTTCGCCGGTCTGGTAACCGGCCTCCAGAGCCAGTCCAAGATGTAACTGGATCTGCAGGGGGCGTGCGCAACCGGCTGGCCAGTAGGTCGAGGGCTTCTTCGGTTACGATTTCTTCAGCCCTGGCACGTCCTTCCGTGCAGGTGTCCAACAACCAATGAAGATACTCGCGCTGACTCCCAGCAATGCCATCAAGCGAGAAAATGTCGGTGCGATAGCCAATTTCCTCCATCGTAGGACGGAGTAGATCGTTACGCAGCTTGGGATGGCCGGCCAGAACAATGGACAAACGTCGCCGACCGCTGTCGTCTTCGACCAGTTCGAGCAGTCGCTTCAGGCCGGTCAGGGTATGGCCATTGAGGTCATGGGCTTCATCAACGAACAGGGCCACGGGGCGCTTGCTCTTTTTCACCAGATCGTACAGTTCGCGATCCCGTTTTTCGATCTGGGTGGGAATGCATACCTGCTTCTGGGTGGAAAGGTCATAGAAGAGCGCGGCGATGAAGGTGGCCAGCTTGATGTTGTGCTTCTCGATGGCCATCGATCTGGACACCGTGACTTTCTTTTCTTCCTCCAGCAGTTGCTGCAAACGACGCAGCATCACCGTCTTGCCGCTGCCAATCACGCACACAGGGCGATCAGCCGGCCTTCGAAGGTGGCGCCGCGGATGTCTCTCATCAACTGCTGATGATGGGCGGTTTCGAAATAGCCCGCCTGATTCAAGGGGGTGCTCAGTCCGTAGTTGTAGCGGCTCGCAATCGAAAACCGGCGGGCTCGCAATCAGCGCGATTTTGGGCTCAGATTATCTGCGACTGACGGTGGCGGCGGGCTCACATTAATTGCGAGCGAGCTTGCAATCCATGCGCCGGGCTTGCAATCCACCGCCGTGGGCTCACACTCTTTGCGACTGACGCTCATACCGGTAATCCGGCACTTTGCATCTTTTCCCGAAGCTCGGTCGGCCGCGTCGGGTCCAGCGTATTGCTGAACAACGCGCGAACCTCGGCAGGCTTGCCCTAGGCCTGTGCAGAAGAGCCAGGGCGCGATAGACCGTACTGGAGGAAACGCCGTACAGCTCAGCTACAAGGGCCACCTGACGGGCCCGCTCCGGGCTCTTCTTCGGCAAGTGATCCAGGCGCTGCCGCAGTTGCAGCAGCGAATCGACGGGAATGGCCTTACGCCTGCTGGCGGGCATCCCGTTCTGCCTCGGTGATGTAGTTGTAGAGCGTCGAGCGACCGATTCCCATCATCCGGCAGATCTCCACCACGATGTATTGGCGCTCGTGATAGAGCTTCAGGGCGACTTTGCGCTTGGCGGGATCCAGACGCTTTTTTACGGCCACCCAATCGGCCGCGGGCACGTGCCGCCGACAACCCCGCATGAGTGCGCTCACGGATCAGGTTGCGCTCGAACTCGGCCAACGCGGCAAAGAGATGGAAAACCAAACGCCCTCCCATCGGCGTCGTGTCGATGTTCTCCTGCAGGCTCTTCAGACCCACGCCGGCATCCTCCAATTGCTCGACCAGGTAGATCAGGTCCTTGATCGAGCGGCCAAGCCGGTCCAGCCGCCAGACCACCACCGTGTCGCCGCGCCGTAGATTGGCGAGAAGCGCGGCCAGGCCGATCCGATCGGCCTTGGCGCCGCTGGCTGTGTCTTCGAACACCCGCTCGCACCCCGCCTTGGCCATCGCATCGCGTTGCAGGCCTAGCAGTTGATCGTCGGTGGAGATGCGCACGTACCCAATCAGCATGACTTCGTCCAGAAACTCGCGAAAGGGTCAGCATAGGTGAATTTTGAAAGCGAGAAATCGTTACTGGACTATAGGTACGCGGCTTCTGGGGGCGGCCGAAGTGAAAGAGGGTAGCGTCCAGAAAACGGCCGTTTGATGGATGCCTCCACGGACGACGCGACAGCGCAAAGGAAAGACTGGACCGCAACCTCCAGTACCTTCATCCCGAGATATT
The DNA here is from genome assembly GCF_013343155.1 of Pseudomonas sp. FDAARGOS_761. Taxonomy (NCBI): domain Bacteria; kingdom Pseudomonadati; phylum Pseudomonadota; class Gammaproteobacteria; order Pseudomonadales; family Pseudomonadaceae; genus Pseudomonas; species Pseudomonas sp. FDAARGOS_761. The sequence goes on from NZ_CP054572.1 coordinate 443,929, forward strand.
GCAGTTGATTGCCGTGTGTTGCTTGTTTTTTAACGTGCATTAACTTGAACAGTCTTCAATAAATGCAGAAAAAAAGGGAAATTCGAGTCTCCAACCATTAGGAGGAGCAATTGATGTCTAATATAGAAAATCCCATGATAATCTATGCTGACGGGACTGTAGATGTGGGGCCTGGCAAGGGAGGCGGAAATAGTGCCTACTCCCCTAGGATTATCACTGATCATCACGGATCTGGGTATCAACCGCCCACTGAAGAAAACTGGCTTGTAAACTATAACTTTGCAAGAAAGCCTTTGGATGAGCAGTACAAAACAGCTCTAGCCAGCTGGGAGAGTAACATTCAGAAGGAGGTTGACTCTGCTGTGGCGAAGTTAGGTCCACAAACAGGGCTTAGCGAGACCCAGAAGCTGGATAACATTCTGAAAGTCATTCAGTCATTGATTGATCAAAAAACAATAGGCCTTAAAGCCAATCAGGCCATTCTAGCCAAGTATCCTGGTGTTGATTTTAAAAATAGCACCATGAAAGACTTTCAGCGTCGATACTTCAATAACGAGATTCCTTACGAGAATCCATTCGAGGTTTTGCTCGACGAGGAAATGACGGCCGTTGTTGCTAGTTACAACGTCGATATTTTTAACAAGGCAATACAAAACCTGAAAGCTCGACAAGAGCTAATTGCGGTTCGTAAGATCCAGATCAAAATGGAAGCGGACTACAAGGCCAGCAAGGCAAATATCGAGAAAAAAGTACAGTCCGAGCTTGACCAGGCGGGAAATGCACTGGCTCCACTGAACAATCCGACTCCAGAGCAGTGGCTTGAACGTGCTACGCAGTTGGTTACGCAAGCAATCGCCAACAAGAAGAAATTGCAGACCGCAAACAATGCCCTGATTGCCAAAGCCCCCAATGCACTGGAGAAGCAAAAGGCAACCTACAACGCCGATCTACTGGTGGATGAAATCGCCAGTCTGCAAGCCCGGTTGGACAAACTGAACGCTGAAACGGCAAGACGTCAGGAAATTGCTCGCCAAGCGGCGATCAGGGCTGCCAATACCTATGCCATGCCGGCCAATGGCAACATTGTTGTCACCATCGCAGGTCGGGGCCTGATCCAGGTTGCGCAAGGCGCCGCATCCCTTGCTCAAGCCATCTCCGACGCCATTGCCGCCCTGGGCCGGGTCCTGGCTTCAGCTCCATCGGTAATGGCCGTGGGCTTTGCCAGCCTGACCTACTCCTCCCGGACTGCCGAGCAATGGCAGGACCAAACGCCCGATAGCGTTCGTTACGCCCTGGGCATGGATGCCAGTAAGCTGGGGCTTCCCTCCAGCGTAAATCTGAACGCGGTTGCAAAAGCAGGCGGTACCGTCGATCTGCCTATGCGACTGACCAACGAGGCACGAGGCAACACAACGACCCTTTCGGTGGTCAGCACCGATGGTGTGAGCGTTCCGAAAGCCGTTCCGGTCCGGATGGCGGCCTACAATGCCACGACAGGCCTGTACGAGGTTACGGTTCCCTCTACGACCGCAGAAGCGCCGCCACTGATCCTGACTTGGACGCCGGTGAGCCCTCCAGGAAACCAGAACCCTTCGAGTATCACTCCGGTCGTACCGAAGCCGGTGCCGGTATATGAGGGAGCGACCCTTACACCGGTGAAGGCTACCCCGGAAACCTATCCTGGGGTGATTACACTACCGGAAGACCTGATCATCGGCTTCCCGGCCGACTCGGGGATCAAGCCGATCTATGTGATGTTCAATAGCCCTTATGGTGAAACGAATGCTAGAGGGAAATACAGTGGGCGGGATTACAATACGGAAAAAGCTGGTGGCCCAATCCTAGATTTGGACTGGAGAACTGCCAAAATTGACCGTGCAGGTGTGGACAAGGTGAAGCTGCATACTGGACGGTTTGGAGTATCAGCGGATAACACTGTGATGATTGACCGTCTGGAGAGAATCCTGAAGGGGGAATTGCAGATAACAGATACCGACAAACGGTTTTATACTCACGAGATCAGGGAGCTAGAGCGGTATAGGAATCTTGGTGTTAAAGATGGGGAACGGCCAAAAAATCGGACTGAGGTTTGGAATAACACCCATACCGCAACTCTAGAAGACTATAAAATTAATGAGAAAACGCAGCCGTTGTATACGGTTGAGGCTGAAGAAGCCTATCGCAAAGCAGAGGAGGGTAAGTGATGTTAGATCTTGAAGGTATTTATAAAAATGAAAGTGTAGAAGATGTTCTTTTGTATTTCGCCCCTCGAACTCCTTACCCGAGTATCGATCGGATGTATGTTAATTATAAATTTGAGATCGTCGCGGACGGCCGCTTACTAAAAACATATCAACGATTAGTTCGTGAAGGTAAGTTGTTAGAGAATGAAAAACCTCTTCCAGAAAAAGGTCCTAACTGGAAAGAACCTAAATTTGTGACCGAAAAGAAATACGGAATCGTGTGAGTTATATCCAGGCCCCGCAACCACGGGGCCTTTCTATACGGCGACACTGTAGTGGTCAACCCATCCCGGACAGTGGGTTGAGTCTTTCTTCGGCCACCGCAGGCGGTAGCCCGTCGTTGAATTGATGCGGCCTGATCTAGTTGTAGCGGTGCATCAGGTAATGAACTGACCCCAGAAATTTGGACAGTCTCTATGCGGGCAACAAGGCCTGAGTTCGGTATTGCACTGGACTCAGGCCATTTAGTTTAAGTTTTAACCTGTCATGATTGTAGTACTTGATGTACTCATTCAGCTCAGCCTTCAACTGGCTGACACTGCTGAACTTCTTCTCATTATAGCATTCAGCCTTCAGCGTGCCGAAAAAGCTCTCCATGACAGCGTTGTCATAACAGTTGCCTTTTCTTGACATGCTTTGTGCAATGTTATGCCTACCAAGTTCTCGCTGAAAGTGAATGGATTGATATTGCCATCCTTGGTCAGAGTGGATCAAAGGCGCATCACCTTCTTTCAAGGTGGCTATTGCCTTAGTTAGCATATTGCTTACTAAGTTAAAGTCTGGCTTCTCAGCCAATTGATGGGCGATAACTTCTCCATTGAACAGGTCAAGAACCGGTGACAGATATAGCTTTTTGTCTTCGATCTTGAATTCTATAACATCCGTAACCCATTTTTGGTTCGGCTGGGTGGCCACAAACTTTCTCTGAAGAATATTTGGAGCGACCTTACCAATGGTGCCCTTATAGGACTGATATTTCTTTCTTCTTATGTAGGAGGCAATACCCAGTTCGCGCATTAGCCGTTGGACGGTATTCGGGCTGATGGATATGCCCTCATTGCGGCACGCAGCCGCGATGCGGCGGTACCCATAGCGTCCTCGGTGACGGTGGAAGATGTCGAGGATGAGCTGTTTTTCACGCTGGTACCGGTCGGGTCGGTCACTGATGCTCTTCTGATAATAAAAGGTACTTCTGGCAAGTCCAGCCGCTGCCAGCAAGCAGACCAGGGAGTATTCCTGCCTTAATTCGTCAACTATTTGCGCTTTGACTTTCGCGCAGACGACTTCTGTTGTCGAATTAAGGCTTCTAGCTTTTTTAAATATGCATTCTCGGCACGAAGATACTCCAGTTCCTCCCGTTCGTTCTTGCTGAGAGGTCGATCATTCTCCGGCGGTGGTGCGGGGATATCTGGCTTCTTTGGCACGGTGGATTGCTCTCTGGGTTTTCGAGACAAGGCAGTCAGTCCACCTTCATCATAGCGCCTTTCCCAGAGAACGATGGAGTGTGGCGTCTTGATATTGAACTCCACAGCGGCCTGTCGAGCCGAGAGCTTGTTCTCTCGCATATAAATTATGATGCGCTCTTTTTCTTCGGCCGTGTATTTGTGCCTGACTGCATACAAGCCGCTTATGCCATGCTGCTTATAAAGGTTGACCCAGTGGCGAACATTGCTCTGGTCAACCCCAAATAGAGCGCCCGTCTTTCTTTGCCCGTCATCGGTAGAAAGAAAGTGCTTAACAACCTGTAACTTGAAACTTAACGAAAGCTTCGCCCTGCTCATAAAACTACACCCCTACTCGTTGGCTTGGTGTCCAATTTTTGGGGTGCAGTTCACGAAGCGGGATCGTGGTGAGGGGAGAGCTACTCGGTATCCGGGTTGCCCGGGAGGCTTTCTTCCTGCAGCTCGATGCGCAGGTAGGACGGCTCATCGGACGGCTCGACTATCGAGAGGACCAGCAGCGCGAGCGCGCGGTCCTGCCCCTCTTCCTCCTTGTGGTACAGGTGGAATTGGATGTGCTTCGCGGTCGGCTGGAGCGAAAGCTCCTGCCAGGCGGTTTGAACAACACTGGCCAGCCGGGTGCCCATCTCGTCGACCCTGGCAGGGTTGGCGAGATAGACCAGGCGCAGCCAGGCCGCGTTGGTGAGAACGATCGGGAGTTTGAGGTACGCAGCAGTGTGACCTGCGCTGGAGTGGTTGTTGAGAGAGGTCATGAGAGGTCTCCGAATACGCAGGCCTCTCCCGCGGGGATGAGGTCCCCGCGTGGGTGGGTAGGATGCACTCCATCACTTGCGTGATGCGACCGCGCTGCCGAGTGCTGTAGCGGTCTTGGGTGGGTTAGCGCTTGCGCGCCGGAGCCTTAAACCCCGGCTCCTTGGGAGGCGCTGTCAACGACAGCGAGCCAATTCGAATTCGGGGGCTGGCGGGATTTCCCGCCGGCCAGATTGCTCAATCGTCATAAAGCGGCAGGCCCTTGAGCGTGGGCGCGAATGGATCAAGTACCAGGAGCCGAATGTCTGCTTGTCCCGCGAGGTGAAGCAGATCGACCAGGTGTTCGTCGAGGCCGAAGGCAAGCTGTTCTTGTCGAAGAGCGGCTGCGGTCATCTCCAGGATCTCCAGACACTCATCCGTCCAAGGGGTGTTGTGCAAGCGAAAGCCCACGGCACCGTGCTCGTTACACCAGAAGAGCGATACCAACACCGAGGGCAAGCGGATTGGCATCTTGGTCGAGAACTTTTCGTAGAGGCTATTCCATGTAGTGATGGGCAGATGTGTTTTTCTGATCTCCCAGCAGCGGTTGTAACCGCCGCCGAACGAAAGGTGACGAACGACACTCTGGGCTTCGGCCAAGGAATACAGATCGCCTATGTGCTTTTGCTGACCGTCCTGCTCGGCAAGGATGCCGTAGAGCACATTGCGCACCAGACCGTTGTAAGGACAGCGGTCAGAAAGTGCAGCATTGATCTCTCTACCTTCAGTAACTAGGGCGAAGTCGTCATTGAAGATGCATGGAAAGCACTGTAGTTGAGTATCGGAGAGGATTTGCTGCGATGGATGCAATGCGCGATAGCAGGGGGGGGCAATCATCCTCGTATGTTATCTGTAGCGTTCGCTCGATTCTGAAGTCAGTATAGCCGTGGATAAACGGATTATATTGAGTCATGGGGTATCTCCAGTAGCCGGGAAGCCCATGCCCTTGGAGGCTATGGACCTCCAGGGGAAGTAAGGGGCGCCGAAGCGCCCTGGTGATGTAGAGTCGTTGCGGTTAACGCAATTCGGAGAAGTCACCACCCGACAGGGGATGACCCCGTCTGGGTTGAACTAGCAGAAGCACATAGCAAAACGGGTTAGACTTAATATTCCCGTTGCGTCCAAGTGCCGTTGTCTAATGCCTGTTGGGCAAGTTCGCGTGAGGGGTAATATTCAACCGACTCGCGCGAGGCTGGTCCTTCTTCATCAAGGGTGCCGATATAGAAGCCGGCGTTGGACATAAGAACCTGCAGCGGCAGTTCGAGACGAAGATGGGCGAGTGCCCGCTTTCCGTATTGCATGGTGATTCTCCTTTCGGTAGGAAACACCAGTCCCAAGGGGACTGAGGTCCCCTAAATGGGAAATGTTTGGCGGTTAGGCCAGGGCAGATACCTGGGCATTGTTGCTGGCTAGGAACAGCCAGGCGAGGTTGCAGAAATGCCTGCTGAGCAGCAACTCGTCCTCGATGTCAGAGAGGCAAACTTCCTCTACTTCCGGCAGGGCGGGCAGATCTACGATTTGGATATTGCTCATGATGATCTCCAGATAATGGAGAACACCAAGCCCTGGGGGAGATGGTGCCCCCCGGATGGGTATGCGATGAAGAGTGGCGCATAGCGTAGGTAGTGAAAGGCCCTCGGGATGAGGGCCGGTATTCAATCAAGCCGTGCTCAAGCAGCGGCTTGTTCAGCAGGGGCTGCGGGTTCACCTTGCGGTTCGCCTTGACCTTGCTGGGCTTTCTCAGCTTCTTCCTTCGCATCGTAGACGGTGGTGCCATCCACTTTGATCCAGGAGATGAAGAGCAGCCGGCCTTTGAGGCTTGCGCCGGACTGGCCTTTTTTCTCGCCTTTCTCGTAGGTGAAGGGATCCGCCCAGATGTCGCCGATACGGAAGGAAATCAGCACCTTCTTCTCGGCCTCGACTGCTTCCTTGCAACGGCGGACAAGCTTTTCAGCCTGGGCGCCGACCACTTTGCAGTCGATGTAGGAGTATTCCACGCTGTCTGCCGCGCCATGGAGGGCTGCGACGGTTACGGCGAGGAACGGTTCACCTCGGCGGATCGGTACTTCGCGGATGCGATTGAGGTAGCCGATACCGGTGGTGTGCAGGTCGAAATATTTGGCTTCTTGGGCTTGGGTGTTGTTGCTCATGATGGTTCTCCAGTTTCGTAAGCGAAAGCGGAGAAACACCTTGCCCGTCAGGGAAAAGTATTCCCCGCATGGGTCGGTATTGGGAGGTAAATCTGAGGGAGAGGGCTTCCATCAACCTGTGGTTGATTGATCGCGCTACCGGAAGCTGGTGCGATCTTGGGTTCGATCTACACGGAAGTCCGTGTCGTAGTCTTTCAGATCATGACTACTGGGGGAGGGTTGCCGACAACGTCAGCAGCTCACGGTGCAAAGAATGAAAAGGCCTGTTGCAGTTGTCAAGCCCCCGCGAATGAAAAAGCCCCTCACACGGAGGGGCTTGAGGTCAGTGCGGGCGGTGCCGATGGTTCAACTTCGTAAGCTTGCGCTTGAGGTTGGGCCAATCGGCCCAGGCCGCCATCGACAAGCACACTACAAGCAAGGCGGTCAGCATGATCACGCCGAAAGTCGTTTGGCTCATCTCAAGATTCCTCCTGAGTCAGGTAGATACCTGTGGACCAGATTACCACACCTACCGACAGCGCAAGGGCAGTCAGGATGCGATGCTCGCCGAGAAAAATGCCGATCAAACCAGCGGCTACCGCCGTGGTTCCAATCTTGCGTAAATCTTCTGCGATTGCGGAAAGTTTTGCGGACCCCATGGTTTTCCTCGATGAATACCGGAAAACCACCCTGCGGGATGGTTTCCCGGCAGGGTTGGTGGGAGGTGTGGATCAGCTGGTCAGCGGATCAACCGGGGCGATCAGTTGATCGAGGGAACCCAGCTTGAGCTCCTTCCTGACTGGCGTTTCAGCTTTGGCGGTTGCCTTGGCCGGCTTGGGTTTGCGTGCGCGCTTGGGCTTTTGCACCTCGCGCGTGTTGGTCAGATACCAGTCATTGAGGTTGACTTTCTTCAACCGGACGATCGCCGGGACGTCGCTAATGTGTTCCAGCTCCTTGGCGGTCGGGCCAGCAAGCATGGCGGGCTCGATACGCCGGACGCTCAACGCAACCGGCGCTTGTGCTTGCACTACGACCGGAGGGCGACTGAGCGCTCTGCGGAACTCACGCACAACACTGCCGAGGGCAAAGCCGATTTCGAAGCTGGTGGATTGCTTGGACATGGTGTTTCTCCTGCAGGTTGAGGGTGCGGAGAAAACACTGGCCCTGGCGGGGAAGTGGATTCCCCGCTGGGTTGCGGAAGGGAGCTTCTATCGACCGGGGCCGACCGACCGCGCTACCAGAAGCTATGCGGTCTTGGGTTGGATCAACACGGTGGACTGTGCTGCAGCATTTCGGATCCGAGCTGCATGGGGGCATGTCGCTGACAACGTCAGCAGATCACGCGCTCATCATCGAAGCGGGGGGCGAAAGTGTCAAGGTCAAGCAGGAGGGGGAGCGGATGCAGGATGCAGCGGGCGGAGAGCGAGGGCGGAAGAGCGCGGCTGGTAGAAACCCTGTCAAAGGTTTCCCCAGCCGTGTCTGGAAGGGGAGTCAAGTGAGCCACCTGTGGTTGAATCGTCGATCCCTGGGCATTGATCGTCTCGATCCCATCACCCGGCCATTATCGTGGCTTGGCCAGCAAACAGTAGGCACGCATCCGCGTACAAAGGGAGCCCTGCGTATCACCGGCGGGCCACCGGCAGGGAGAAGGATCCCGATGGGTAGCCTGATGGTCCTGGAGCAGGAGCATCAGGCTACCCATGGAGAGGGGAAAAGGAGGGGCCGTAACACCAGTACGACCCTTAAATCGAGGAAACACCGAACCTCTTGAGAACCCTATGTGCCTTTAAACTCGCTCGACACGAGTTGACGGCTGCATGGCAAGCAAAAGAACAGGGAGACACAGGGAGAATTCTCAACCAGATCCGCACGCCCCACCCGGTGTTGTAGCGTGCTTACGGTTTGGTAATGAGGCGAACCTGCATCACCAGGGCGCTACTGATGACCGTCAGTAGCCAGCGGGGTGAAATCAAAGTTGATGGCATTATGTGTTCAGAAGGCTGGTTTATCAAGCAGCGCCGGGGTTTACTGGCCTGTGGAGGTTACTTGACCGCGACCACCGCGCCCTCGGGGATGGGCGCAGGGAGCGCAATGGCAGTGGCTCCGAGGCGGCGCGTGACTAACTGGCCGTTGCGCCTGACGCCAACCAGGTCGGATTCCGTACCAGCATCCACGGCCGCCGCCAGCCCCGCCGGCGGCGAGGCGATGAAGGCGTAGCTGGTGCCGGCGGCGATGTAGCCCTGAAGCCGCGCTGGCTTGCGGAACCAGGCCGGTAAACCAAGAGCGGAGTCCGCCGGCAAACCGGTGAAACCGGGGTTGGCGTGTGCGTACTCCGCCAGACTGGAGCGGTAGAGCAGCAAGCTCCTGGCCAGGGTGTCGACCTCGGCCAGTTCGGCGCTCGAGGTCGCGTGGTCGCTTTGTACACTCAGCCAGGTACCGGTGATGAGCGCGAGCACCAGGACGATCCACATCAGCGGCATACGGTAGTCCTTGAGTCGTGGCGACCTGCTAGTTCACGCAGGTAACGGTCACGTTGGTCGAGTCGGGGGTCTTGTAGGGTTCCGGGTAGTTGAAGCCTGGGCCGATCTCAGTGATTAGCCCGAACGAGTAGTTGGTGCCAAATGTCTGGTTGAAGCCCACTGCGCAGAATCGGCCGCCGCAGGTGATCGCGTAGCGGACGTAGTCGTAGTTCACCATGGCGCTATCCTGACCATGCAACGTACACCAGTCCTTGATCACGCCGGCCGTGGTGTTCAGGCGCATGGAGGCAGCGGTTCGTCCCCATTTCCCGTTCTGGCAGGACAGCCAGAGTCCGGTGCTGGTGATGCCGGCCAGCCCGTTCGGCGTGCAGTTGGCTCCTTCGGTGGCCACGCCTTTGAGCTGTAGGTACTCGCCCACTTCCGTCCGGCCCTCGGCGGTGAGTTTGCCCGCTTTCATCTCGCCGCCGGTGTAGACGTTCTTGTTCATCCAGGAGCGCACCCAGGTGCTGTCGCTCATGTACCAGCCGCCGCCCCATTTCTCGTTGTACCAGCCCGTGTCACCACGGGTCCTGAACCAACCTCCGGTGTACGTCTCGCCGGCGACGTCAGCAGTGCCGGCTTTCACCGTGCCAGTGGCTGTCACGTTGCGCGCGCTGATGTCCGCGCTGGTGGTGATGTTGCCGCTGGCCGTGATCGCCCCGGCCGCGGCGATATTGTTGCTTCCCATGTCCAGCGTGGTATTCATCCGGTTGAGTTCGGGATGACCCGGGACGGCATTGCGGTAAAGGTACTCGTTGGCAATGGCGCCGTCCTGGAAGAACAGCGCCGTCGCCAGGTGTCCAGCGCCGGGAGCGCTACCGAAATTGCTCAAGGCCACCTGCCAAGCGGTGCCTTGGGCGATACTGGTGTTGGTTTTCGAGATGTAGCCCCCGGTGGCTCCCATGAGCTGCGCGATCCGGCGGATAGAGAGTTCGGAAGCTGCCTGTCCACCCGTGGTTACGATCAGCGTTTCGAGCTGGTTGGCCGCCGGCTTGCGGGCCAGTACCTGGTATTGCTGGCCGTAGATGTTGGTGTCGCGGAAGCCTGCGGGCAGGTAACGGGTGTTGCGCAACATCGGGACGGTGATCACCGCCGGGGCCGTGGCGCCGGCGCTGGCCAGAACCGTGCTGAAGTTGTCCTTCAGGTACTTCTCCGCTGCCTTGGCCACCTGCTGTTGCTGCTGGGCCGCGTGCTGTTCGTCCAGGCCGTCCAGGTAGCTCATCAGGACCGATATGCCGCTGGCGGTCGCGATGGCGATCACGACCAGGGCGATCATCAGTTCGATCGAGATGAATCCACTGCTGCGCTTACTCCTCATGGTGTTATCTCCACAGGCTTTGCCGGGACTGGCGAGCTTGGTCGTCCTGCAGGAGATGAGCCTCCTTTCGGCGGATCTTGTCGCGCATGGACGGGCCGTCGTCGCCGGTGAACAGAAGTGGCTCGGCGGTCAGGCGGCGCGAAGAGCCATCGCTCTCCAGCGCTTGGCAGACCACCGCTTGGATGCCTTCGGCAACCACGTCGTAGGCGTTTCTCGCCAGTGGCTGGGCGAGCGTCACCAGGCGCTCAATCGCCTGATGACAGCTTTTCGCGTGAATGGTGGCGATCACCAGGCTGCCGGTCAGAGAGGCCTTGCAGGCCTGGTAGGCGGTGTCCTCGTCGCGGATCTCGCCAATCAGCACCAGGTCGGCGCCGGCACGCAGCGTGCGCAGCAGAGCCTCGCTGTATCCGCCTGAGCGCCGTGAGGTTCTGACCTGGATGCAGCGGCCGAGCCCATGTTGACCGCTGAGGTTGGTTTCCTGCGGGTCCTCGACGGCGCAGCCCACCCCGCCCAGCTCCTGCAGGCGGGCCAGGAGCAGAGAGGCGGCGGAGCTGGTTTTGCCTGTCGCCATCTCGCCGCAGAACAGGACCAGGCCCTGCAGCTGCGGATCCATCAGCGCGGAAACCACTTCGCTCGGATAGCCGATCTCTTGGAACTCCCGCAATTGGGCGGTCGACCGGCGCAGCACGAATACGCTGCCACTGAACGCGTCCTCGAGGAGGGTGACGCGAAGCAGAACGCCGTCGACGACGATGGCGAACTCAGGATCCTGCAGCTCCTCCAGCGTTTGCCTGCAGAGCTGGAGCAGTTCCTGGGCGTGCGACTCCCACTCGCGAGGCACCTCGACTCGGCGCACGCCGGCGCCGGCCAGGCCCTTCACGTCGGCGAAGCCTTCACCGAGGTAAAGGTCGACGAACTGAGCCTGGATGATCGGGTTCACACTCACGAACTGTAGGTCCAGGTAATGCTGTTGCTGTCGCTGCTGCAGGCCTGAGTCGCGGCTGCGGTGGTCACTTCACCAGTGATCGCGGATCCGCTGTTGATCTTGGTCTGCTCGAAGGTGTTCTTCGCGATCTTGGTGGCCAGCGTGATACAGGCGTCCTGGGGCAACTTGCTGGTGGTGATCGAGAAGCCCATGCCGGTGGACGAGACAGTGACCGATCCGCCGTAGACGTTGTAGACGACGCCGGAGGAGACACTCATGTTCTTCGGCACGCCGTTGATTGCGATCAGGCTCGGGATCAGGTTGGTACCGCTGGAGCCGTAGCCCGAAGAGGTCTTCAGGGCGCGTGCGTTGGCCGCAATGACGCTGATGTTGCGCTGTTCCTCGTTGGCGTTGGACGAACTGAACATCCCTGCCGCTGCGGCCAGCCCCAGGCCGACTCCGATGGCGATGATGATCAGCACGATGATCATCTCGATGGAAACGAAACCGCCCTGCGTCGGACGGGAAGTGCGTTGCGTAGTGCTCATGGAGCGCTCCTTGGTGAGGTTTCAGTGGTTCATGGATTGGATGAGCTGCTGTGCCTGGTAGGCGCCGAGCAGGACCAGGATCATCAGCGCGCCGATGAAGATCAGGGCGAAGTTCTTCACCAGCCCGGCGGCCAGCTCGATCTGCTTGAGGCTGGTCTCCTGCCAGCGGCGGCTGAACTTGACCAGCGCTTCGGAGAAGCCTCCCCGGTTGGCGAGGATGCACAGGTACTGGATGGCCTGTCGGTCGGGGAAATCGTGACCGGCGCTGCGAAGGGCGACTCCCAAGTTCTGGCCCAGGCCCACGCCGTAGCGGGCGGCTTCCAAGCGCTGCTTCAGCCAGGGCGGGGAGATCTTGATCATGCTGGCCAGGCTGTCGTAGGGGCGTATGCCGGCGTTGAGCATGACAGCCATGTTCAGCAGGAAGGTGGTGCCCTGGAGCATGCGGTAGATGGACCAGGGCGGCAGCATCCGGTCCAGCCAGACCCGGCCTTTCCAGCGGTAGGTCGGCAACGTGACGATGACCACCACCGTGAGGGTGATTACGGCGACCAGAACGTAGATACCAGGTCCTGTGACGAAGCTGGCAATGGCGTTGAGCGTGGCGAGCGGGCCGGTCCACGTGACTGGGTCGGAGAGCCTGGCCAAGCTGGGGACCATGCGATAGGCCACGATGCACAGCAGGAACACCATCATGGCGGACAGCGCCGAGGGGTAGAGCAGCGCCTGCCAGATGGTGGCGCGGATCCTGGCCTGGGCCTCGACCAGGGAGACGGCATCGCCCATGGCCTGAACCAGGTTGCCGCTCATCTCGCCGGCCTCGATCAGCGCTCGCTCCTGGGCGGGGAGATAGAGCGCCATGGCGGTGGCCAGACGCTTGCCGTTGGACAGCCCCATCAGCGCTTCGCGACTGGCGATGGCCACCGGATGAAACGGATGCTGCCCCTCATGAGCGAAGATCTTGTGCACCTCTGCCACAGCGTCCTTCAACGGGACACCGTTTTCGAGCAGGGTGGACATGCTTTCGTAGAACTGCAGGCGTTCCTTGCGGCCGAACTGCTTGCTGTAGAAGGCGAACTGCAACTGCTCCCAGAAGCCCCCCATCAGCACGCCTCCTGCGAGTAGAAGCTGTCGTCGAGCAGATGCTCATCGAAGTCGAGTGGCCCAATGAAATCCTCGACCATCTGCGGGTCGAACATGCCCTCGTTGATGCGGCGGATGGCGTGGGCGTGCTTGGTGATGCCCTGCATGGTCTTGACCCAGTAGTTGCGTGCCTCGGCTGGGCCGCCTTTGGCGAACACACGCATGAAGGCCAGGGTGGGCAGCACCACCTCGGCGACGATCGAGCGGCCGTTGACCCCGGAGCCACGGCAGGCCTGGCAGCCAGGCCCCTTGACGTACACCTGGGAAACATCGGTCAAGCGCTGGACCCGTTCGACCAGATCGGGCGCGAGCTGGTCTTGGTGGTCTTGGAAGCGCACTTTGCAGTGGGGGCAGAGCTTGGGCAGCAGGCTCTGGTTGATCAGGCCGGTCAGCAGGGCCGGATCGAACAGCAAGCCGGAGTCGACGCCCAGGTCCTTGAGGCGCTGGACAATGCCGATCGCGCTGTTGGTGTGCAGGGTCGACCACAGGCCGTGCCCGGTCATCGCGCCACGGAAGGCGGCGACAGCGGCGAAGAGGTCGCGCACTTCGCCGATCATCATGTAGTCCGGATCCAGGCGCATGCCGTTGGCGATGCCTGCGGCCCAGGCCTGGCGCTCCGCATCCGGGTCGGTGGTGTCGTAGACTAGTGGGGTCTGGTTGATGCCTTCACCGCGGATTCGGTATTCCGGCGGATCCTCGATGGTCAGGATGTGCTTGGATCCGCCATGGAGCTTGTCGAGGCCTTCCAGGGTGACCTTCAAGGTCATCGACTTCCCTGACCCGGTGGGGCCGGACAGGATGTTGATGCCGTAGGGCATACGCATCATGCGATCGAACAGTGCGTTCTGCTCGGGCAGGTAGCCGAGCTGCTCCAGGCTGTCGAGGCCGGTGTCGTCGTAGAGCAGCCGCAGGATCATCAAGAACCCCCCGGCACGCGGGCGGGTAGCGATCCGGGCACTGAACAGGTTGAGCTTCTCGACGAAGGTCTGGCTCATCCGCGCATCCTGGTCCAGTTGCGGCTTGAAAAGCGGCTCGGCCACGTCGCACATGGACTGGTAGATGGTTGCGCAAAGTTCGTGCAGTTCCTGGCTGCGGTACTGCTCGACGGTCTTCAGCAGGCCGTCGACACGGAAACGGATCTTGCTGCCGGTGCCGGCGGGACTCACGACGAAATGCACGTCACTGGCGCGCAGCTCAGTGGCCTTACGAATGATCTTGACCACGCGCTCCTGCATCTGGGTGGCGCGCTGGCCATCGCTATCGACCAGGCCGTCCATGGCGACGGCGCGGTAGAGCTGGTGAATGGTCTGCAGGTCGGTGAGGTTGAGCTGGTATCGGAAGCCACGGCGATCGAGACGGTCGATGAACGACAGAACGTGAATGTCGTTCTGGTGGCTCTCCGATAGATAGAGCGTGCCGTCGGCGGCCAGGGCCATGATTTCCTGCAGGTGCTTCGATACCTCCCATTCACCACCGTCGGCGGTGAGCAGTTGGGTCACCATGGAGGGCTGCGCAAGCGCGGCAATCTGAAGGTTTGTCATGGCGGTGCCTACTGGATGAACGGCTGCGGTACAGCCCCGGGTAGCGCCGGCGGAACCGAGGCGCCTTGGGCCGAGGAGGCGGCTTGGGTCGGGGCAACGCTGGAGAAGCCCACGGGCACGCGGTTGCCGTCCTTGTCGGTGAGCACGACCTGGTCCAGCGAGATTGACTCGACGCGGTAGTTGCCCGGCAGCTCCGCGCCGCTGGCGGCGTCAACCTCGTACCCGCCCGGGAACAAGAATGTGGCAGTCATCTTGCCGCCGGCGCCGTAGATGGTCCGCACCACCGGCGGAACCGGCTGCGTGATCGTCGGCGGCGCCGCCGGCACCGGCATGGCGAACGTCTGCCCCTGGGCGCTGACGACCTGGCCGGTTTCGCCTTTGCCCTCCAGTTGCCGCTGCGCCGTGGCCAGACGTACCTTGGCCTCGGTGAGGATGGCCTGGGCCTGGATCTCCGCCAGTTCGCCAACGGTGCCGGCGCAGGCCTGGCCGGACGCGAGGAGGAGCAGGGCCACGGCCATGCCGATCGGCTCAGTTCGCATAGATTTCTCCTGTGACAGTCCAGTCCAACTGGCTGTCCTTGAGCGTGGTTTCGAGGTTGGTGATGCGGACCCCGGCGGCGGGCAGCCCCTGGAAGGTCAGGTCTGCCGGGAGCCTGGTCTGGGCGCTGAAGGTGAATTTCTTCCAGGAGGGCAACACCACTTGCTGCTCCGTCGCCGCTTCCGCGCCAGGAAGGGGCGGAGTTGTCTCCTGGCTGATCGACAGCTTGGGCTCGACACCCTGTCGGTACAGATGGCTGGTGAGCGCCTGCAGCGCGTCGTCGGCTGGCTGCAGCGGCTCA
This sequence comes from Pseudomonas sp. FDAARGOS_761, assembly GCF_013343155.1. Taxonomy (NCBI): domain Bacteria; kingdom Pseudomonadati; phylum Pseudomonadota; class Gammaproteobacteria; order Pseudomonadales; family Pseudomonadaceae; genus Pseudomonas; species Pseudomonas sp. FDAARGOS_761. The sequence continues at coordinate 459,379 of NZ_CP054572.1, forward strand.
TCGCTACCGATGGCGACTTTCAGGTCGACCTTCAGGGCAGCGGTGTTGCCGTTGTCGATAACGAAGGCGGGGCGGTCGGCGAACAGGTGCTGGCTGGCCGCTGTCAGGTCGGCTGCCGTGCTGTTGCCGGTACGGTGGTAGGTGGCGACCAGGACCCTGCCGTCGCACTTGCTGGATTCGAAGAGCCAGCCCTGGATCGACAGCGACAGTACCCCCGTTGCCTTGCTACAGGCGCGTAGCATGTCCTCGAGGTCAGGCATGAGCGTCCAGGGCTTCTGCAATGACGCCAGGTCCAGCGGCTGCTTGGCCTGGGCATTCTTCTCGGCCAGCTCGGCGAGGCGCCTTTGCTCCTCGAGGAGCGCGGCTTGCCTGGCGAGCTCTTCCTGGTGGGCATTCCATAGGTAGTAGGCGGTTAGCGACCCGCCTACCACGCAACCGAGCAGGGCCACTGCCGTCCACTCCCTGGCGGACAAGCCGAAGGTGAGTTGCCGGAGGCGGTAGTCGCGCCGCAGGCGCTTCGGCGCGAGCAATTCCTCGATGTCGAAGTCCTTGACGGGGAAATCGAACCCTTCGGGAACGAAGACCTGTGCGTTTCGCAGCACGCCGCGCGTAGAGAGCTTCCTGACCCGGTCCCGGGCCTCGTCGAGGCTGGTGACCACATCCTGCCCGGGGACAATCGCGCCATCGAGCGTGGCGACCAGCGCGTAGCGGTCCTCCTCGACTTTCCAGCAGGCCAGGAAGTCGCCGTCGAACTGGCCTGAAAGTGCCGAGGCCAGGGAGTACATGCCCTTGACTGCGCCTTGCGACTTCGAAACGAAGCCGGCCTGGATCACCGTCGGCGAATGGCGGATGGCAACGATGTCTAGATGCTCTTCCTTGCCCAGCTTGCGCGCTTCCTTCATGTACTGCCGCTGGCTGGACAGCGGCCGCCAGAACAGGCCGCTGACGAACTTGTTGCCGTGGTAGCTCAGGATCGAGACGTCTGGTCCACGGCTGCCGAGGTCAGGCTTCTCCATGGTTCAGCCCAGCACGACGGGGGTGATCAGCACCACGATGACCTCGCGCTTGGTATTGCGGGTCAGCCCGCCGCCAAGCCCGAAGAACCCAGCGTCGCCGGTGCCGACCTTGTTGGTGTCCTCGGTGGTCTGGTCGAAGCCGGAGAGTACCAAGGTCTCGCCGCTGCGCAGGCGTACCTTCTGGTCGAACAGTTGTATGTCGTAGCTCGGGAACTGGGCTTTGGAGTCCCCGCTGGTCTGCATTTCGAACGTCGGCCGGGAGGTCATGTTGATGTTGATCTTCAGCAGCATCTCGCCGCTTTCCATCACGAACGGCAGCAGGCTCATGTTGTAGCCGCTGGTCACGGCGCCCGGGATCAGCGAGGTGGTACTGCCGACCTGGGCGACGTTGGAGATCTGGCTGGAGGCCAGGTAGCTGTCGTAGCGGCCGATCTGGATCGGCGCCGACTGGAGGTTGAGCGTGGTTACGGACGGGGAGCGGACGGTCGAGACGCGGCCCTGCTGGGCCAGCGCCTGGACCATGGCCTTGGATCCTGCCCAGGCGCTGTTGGCGGTATCCAGGATGCTCACGGAGCCGGAGATCGCGCTTTGATCGATGCCCGGCATGGTGTTCTTCAGGCCGATGCCCCACTTGTTGTTGAGCGACTTGTAGACCAGGTTCCAGTCGATCCCCAGTTGATCCTTGTCGGTCAGGGCAACCGAGAGCACGTTGACGTTCAGCAGCACCTGCTTGGTGATGCTCTCGTTCTCCCGGTTGACCAGCTGCTGGACACGGTTGAGCACCTCTGGACGGTCGGTGACGGTCAGGGTGCCCGTGGCACGCGACAGCGACATGCGTCCCATGCTCGGCGTCAGCATCGAGTTGATGCTGTTCTCGATGTCGCTGAGGATCGATGTCTTCAGCTCCGAGCTGGTGGTCTGCTTGCTGCCGGAGTCGCCGCTGATGCCGGAGCTGCCATTCTGTCCGGTGGATCCGGAGCCGTCCCCGCTGATGCCGGCGGCCGTCGTCATACCGGAACGCACGGTGGAGTCCACCGTGTTGACGTCGTCGAAGGCGTAGATGCGGAAGGTCCGAGTGTCCAGATAGTAGAACTCGACCCGTTTCTCGGTTGGGTTGTAGCGCCAGGACACGCCGGCGCGGGCGGCGATGAGATCGAGGAACCCGCTGACCTTGCCGTTCCATTTGATGTTGTACAGCGACCGCGGGCCGTAGGACCCGAAGCTCGACCCCATGCTGCCGCCGGCACCTAGGGACATGCCGTTGGCGACGGAGGCAGGAAACAGCATGGTGGCCATGTCCTGGCCGCCTTGGATGGGCGGCGGGGCGTTGCTCGCGCGCTGCTGAGGTTGCAGGGCAAAAGCGGCCGGGTTCAGCGCGTCGGGCGTGATACTGACCGCCAGGTGGCATTGGTTGATGACTTCCTGGGCGGCCTCCTGCAGCGACGCTGCGCCTGCAGGGCGCCACGTCACGATGCAGTCACTGGACAAGGTGTGCGAAACGCTCAGGGGCTTCGTGCTGATCCAGGGTTTGTCGGAGAACACCACCGTATCGCGGCGATCCGGTCGGGTGTTGCGCATCTGTGCTGCGATCGTCGACGCGGAATCTGCCGTAGCTTCGACACGATCCGCCGACTCGTTCACCCGCGTGACCGAGCAACTGGCCAGCGCGGGGATCAGGAGGCAAGGCAAGAGGTTCTTCAGGGGGGCACGCATCAGTTCTTGCGCTCCTTGATGATGATCAGGGACTGCGGCCGGCTGGCGTTCACCAGGAAGGGCCGTTCGGCAGCGTCATACAGCGGGAACAGCTCGGATACCGCGTCCTCGAAGGAGCCGTGGAAGGTCAGAGGAGCTTCGATCGGATAGTTGAGATCCTGCGGCTCCCAGCGGACGGTCCAGCGTGCGCGCTTGGCCCAGGCTTCCAAGGTGTCGCGCAGGGTTGATCCCGTTTCGGCTGACCAGGACTGTGTCAACTGCCGGCTCGGCTCTGTCGGCGTGAGCACCTTGACCGGAGGGGCGGAAGCCACGGTGGCCGGAGTGGGCGGCGTGGACTTCACGGCGGAAGCCAGGGGCTTGATCGGTGCCGAAGCCGCGGGAGGAGAAGAGGGGTGGCCATCCTTGGCCGGTGCGGCTGGGGGGAGCACAGTGGTGGATTCAGGCTTCTTGGTCGGAGCGGGGCTGGTTGTGATCGGCGCCGGCGTTGGCACCGAGGCGACCACGACGGGCGACTCCAGCGTGCTGACTTTTTCCGTGGAGGAGGGTTGCGCTACCGCCGCTGGAGTTGGGGCAGCGGGCTTCGCATACAGTTGCTGGACCGGTTTCGGCCTCGGCGCCGGGGGAAGTTGATAGCCCGGGCGCAGCACGAAGCAGACCTGCCGCGCCACTTCGTCGACCTTAACCTGCCAGGCTGGACCGGAGAGGACCTGGAGGGTGTTGCGCAGGGTCATGGGGCCGAGCTTGTACTGAGCCGCCGGCAGCGGCCGGGTGTAGAGGATGTTCACATGACCGGCCTCTGCCGGGCACAGCGAGTAACCCGAGCGGCTCATCACGTACTGCATGGCATCTTTGACGCTCGGGTTCATGCTCGACGGGATGGTCACGTCGATAATCTGTGCCATCAGGTCGCGCTGGCCAGCGTCCGGCTGGGTGCTGACCAGGGTGTAACGCCCGTAGCGCACGACGGGCTCCTTCTCCGGCTGTACGCCATTCGGGTACAGGTCCGGTGAGAGCAGGTCTGGATTGCGGCTGCTGTCGAAGGCGGGCCTGGCCGGCTCAGCCTTGTGGGTCGTGCAGCTGGCGAGCAGCAGGCACAGAGTGAGAGTGGTCAACTGCCTGGTCATTGAGGCCCCCTTTGATGATGGGGCACACAGTGGCAGGCCATCCGCCATGCTTCAGCAGGAAATACTCGGCAACAGGGGAGGGGATTTCTCGATGACTAGGCAGAGGGTGAACGAGGCAGGCGTAAGGGAAACGGATTAGGAACGATGAAGGTTTTTCATGTTACGCCTAAAGCGAGCTAGGTGGGAATCGTTGTTAGAAATGGATAAGATAGGAGTTCTATTCGTTTAGAGCGCTTTGTTGAATTCAGGTCTGACAGTACGGGGTGCTAATTGAGCTTTAAATACTACTGGGCTAAGTTTTTCTGGGGAGCTTTTTTCTTTGCTTTAGTGGCTTGGAAAGGCTCCGTTTTTCCCAGCCTGGCATCAGTTGACCCCTTGGTAGTGGCTGGATTCAGTACTATCCTGTTTCCTTTCTCGGTAAGGCTTGTTGAAGACTTCGCTTTAAAATATACGGAAAGGGAGTTCTGGGTCACGGGCTTTTTCTCCGAAACCCCTGCCAAAACAGGTCTGTATGCAGTCTTTTATTTGTCTTGTTATTTGTTTTCAATCCCCTTGGGGATGATTTTTTTATTCTATAAATACGGAAAGGCCTCGTAGGATTTAACGAGGCCTGGCTTGGTTTTAAATGGACATTACAAGGTTGTTTGCTTTTTCTAGAAGGCCTTCGTCAATCATCGCCCCGGTAACTGCCATTACCAGTGCGAACCCCAGAATGCCTATAGGAGTGGCTGTTGCCGTGGCAAATGCAATACCCACAAGCCAACTGGCGGCCGCACCAGCAGCTAGTGTTTCAACTTTTACAAAGAGTGGTTTCCAGTCCCCGGTTTCCGTAGATCTCTTGAACTCTTGGTACAGACTGGCGGCGTCAATAGCTTTGCCTACAACTCCAAAGCCTTTGCTAAATTTCTCAAGGCTCTTCGCCATCATCTGCTTGTCTAGAGAGTCAAAGGCTTTGGCAATGGCTTGCCTATCTTTAAGGCTAAGTTTTTTATCTAACGCATCTTTGTGCTTTTCAAACGACTTGATTGCTTCCGCCGAACTCCTGATATTTTTCCCCCTGGCGCCTTCGGCCAGTTGGCGCGCCATCTCCGATGTTCGTGCGCCAAATTTCTCAGTTACTACCTTATAAAAGTCGGCAGTAAATTTAACAGCATCTTGCAACGCTTGTTCCTCGGCCGCCTTGCGTTCTGCTTCTGTCCTGCGTCGTGTCGTTTCGGCGTTCAGCTTATCTAAGCGGGCTTGTAGACTGGCTAACTCATCCACAAGTAGCTCACCATTGTAGATGGCTTTCTGCTTTTCTAGAGGGGTTGGGGCATTCTTGATAAGAGTATTGTTTGTGGTCTGCAGCTGCTTTTTATCAGCAATTGCTTGCGTAACCAGTCTTGTGGCACGTTCAAGCCATTGTTCTGGCGTTGGGCTGACCAATGGAGGCAAAGCACTTCCCGCTTGATCAAGCTCGGATTGTACTTTCATCTCGAGATTCGCCTTTCGGGTTCTATAGTCCCGCTCCAATTGAGAGAGGTCCTCTTTTTCCTTTAGCGCTTTTTGCTTGTTGAGCTCCTGTCTTAGCACGTTTACCGCTTCAGAGAGTGAGTCTTGTTTGTAGTAGGCAACCGCCCGCTCCAGTTCATCTCTAACAAGCTGCTGAAAAGGGTACCTCTTTCTTTCTTCCCAAGAGTTCTTCTCCCAGATCTTGACCCAGGCCTCATAGATGGAGAGGCTTGACTGCTTTTCGTAGTCAATGAATGGGCCTTTGGTAAAGGTCTTTTTGTATCCTTCAAGATCAGATTCCATCTTGTGCAGGACAGCCGACATGACATCGACTCGCTCTTGCCTTGTGGCTTCCCTTTTTCCTTGAGTGATCTGCTTTAGCAAGCCATCGACTTGGTCAGATACTTTCTTGTTGATCTCTTTCTTTTCCTTTGTTCCTTGTTCAACAATAGATCGGACTGGATAATGAATGTTTTTCTGTAGATATATATCCCTTTGAATCAAGTCACCAAACATATTCCCGGCAACGGCCGCGCTATCGATTGGGGGAACCTCGTATGCGTATTGATCGTCTGGACCTTGTGCGACAATAACCATGGAACCAGGTAGTTCGTTGTCATTGGACATTTAGACTTCTCCATTGGTGAGTGTGGTACAGAAACAGTGCCGATTCAGCGCTGAAAATTGAACCCCAAAGCTTCAATGTGCGGGCAATGCACTCAGAAGACACGTCAATGCGCTGTAATGTAGTGGCAATAAGTACGGCTGCTTAAACTAGATATTCAGGAATGGGGTTGTCTGAGCCCACCCTGGTATTTCCTAGTGGCTATATATTTCTAATAACGAATTCATGTGCTCAAAATTCACGCTGAGTATGTGAGCCTCTCCGCAGAAAACAGCTACTTGATCCGCGACACCATTCAAGGGCCAAGATAGGGATAGCGGGCGCGGAAACAGCTATGTGCGTTCTCGATGTCCAGGTTCATGCTAAACGGGAGATTCACGTCGAGACCTACGCCATCAAAACGTGCTCACCATCAGGCTGGGGGCTCATCAGGTCTAGCAACAGCACCCAGGGTGCACTGGGGTTACTTCTTCGGACGTACACCGTACGGGTACAGATTTAGAGAGAGCAGGTCTGGATTGCGGCTGCTGTCGAAGGTGGGCCAGGCCGGCTCAGCCTTGTGGATCGTGCAGCTGGCGAGCAGCAGGCACAGCGTGAGAGTGGTCAACTGCCTGGTCATTGAGGCCCCCTTTGATGATGGGGCACACAGTGGCATTCGCCATGCCTCAGCAGGAAATACTCGGCGAAAGGCCAGGGTATTTTCATCTACGTGGCTGTGACGCTCACGGTCGTTGGTCAACGAGACACTAAGGTATGTGAAGGAGCGTCTTTGCAAGGGTCATTGAGGCATACTGCGTGATGTTGTTGCAGCCTTGTTTGAAACTGGCGTCATTGGTTTTACTGTCCAATTTTGAAGTGAGACTCGGATGAACGTATTTGCACTTATTAATAATCCTGGTGAGCCTATTCCCCTGACCGAGGATGAGTATTACAGGCGAACAAATAGAAAGGAGCCGTATGTTCAAAGTGTGAATGGGGTTTTGAGATCCTATGCGATCTGTCCCTCGTGCAAGAATCCAACAGTTATGGTGAATAGGACTGCAACTGAGACGCGCAGCGGTAGCTTCTATGCTAAACACTACAAAGGAAATGTTCGTGGTGTTGCTAACTATGATGAGGGAGAATATCTAAACTGCGATCTTACCAATTCATCGAATATGGACGATAGGGTTCGGCGCCCTCCCTCTCAGAGGAGGAAAATTGATGAGGTAAAGCAGGCGCTAGTGATGGCGTTTGATCTGGTCGTCTCATTTATTGAAACTGATGTAGGGGTCAGGTTCGTAGACCGTGTTTTGGAGGATATGCTTGACGATTTTGCCAAAAATAAGGGATACGAGTATAAGGCGATTAATCTTTACAACCTGCCCTATGCGTTCGCGTACATGACAGAGTCCAAGGATATATTTGGTTGCTCGGTCAGTGATGAGGTTGCAGAGAAGATAAATGCTCTTTCCGAAGGTTTTGAGGCCAAGCGTTACGGGCGATTTATCTATGTCCGAAGGAAAGGTGGCAGCCGCTCCAAGATACGGCTGCTATTCTTCGGTCACGCGGAGTCGATGAGAGATGGTGGTACAGAGTCCATTACTGTGCGGATTGTAGAGATCCCTCCGGGAGAGTCAGTCGATACAGCTAAATTCTTATATGAGAAAAAGATAATTCTCGATGGTGCGAAATTTTACAACTACTATATGAAGCGAAAGCGGCGTGTGGACATGGCTCACTCAAGAGTGGGGTAGGAGTACTTCCTTGATTTTTGAGTTCATCACTGCCTCTATCTCGTCGAGGGTGAATGGGTGCCGTGTAACTCCATCCTCGACGAGTTCTATGTATAACGCCGGTACCGTAGGCTCCCGGTGAAGATAATATAAGGCGACCGTGGTCACCATTTCGCAAATTTTATCTGGGTCGGTTAGCGCTTCCCTAATATTCGCTAGCAGCTTAGGAGAGGCGGCTTGGGTTAGTTCGTAGAGTATGTCTATTTTTAGTAGCGCCTGCAGAATCATATTTCGTCGGTAGTCGATAGTTGGAGAGGGTTGCTCGAATCTCATTTCAGCGGGCTCCTGCTGGATAGTCGTTACGCTGAAGCTTGCTTCCTGTTGGGGCGAGGGTCAGCAAGAAATACTCGGTTGGTGGGTATATCTTTTTATCCTGCGGCACTTAGCCCTCGGCTAGGCTTGCCGCCAGCCGCGCGCGATTGCCGTCAACCTGCTCTGGCTCGATGAGGTCCTGGGCTACCTGGCGTTTCGCGTTGAGCAGCTGCCACAACTGCTCGTCGATCGTGCCCTCAACCAGTGGGATCTTCACCACCACCATGCGGAGCTGGCCGTTGCGGTACGCGCGGTCCTCGGCTTGTTCCTGCTGACCGGGAGTCCAGGGCAGACCGAGGAAAAACACGTAGTTCGCCGCAGTGAGGTTGTTGCCCGTCCCGGCGGCCGCCGTTGTGCAGATGAACACCCGGCAGTCGGGATCCTGCTGGAAGCGATCGATCGCTTTCTGCCGCTTGGTGAGCGAGTCATTGCCCACCAGCGTGACGCAGCCATGCCCGGCCTGCTCGCAGAGTTCCTTCAGCGCAGCCACGGTCGGCTTGAACTCGCAGAACAGGATCACCTTGTCCTCGGCGTCGAGCTCGCTCAACAGGTCCATCGCCACGCGTACCTTCACCGTTTCCAGGTAACGCCGCAGCGCGCCGAGTCGCGCGAAGACCGGTCGGTCCTCGAGGCGCAGCACGTCGTACTGCTTCCGTTCCTCGGGGGATAAGGCCACCGTCAGCAACTGCCGCTGCTTGCCCTTGAGGCTGGGCAGCACATCTTTGCGCCTGCGCAGCATCCAATCGCCCAGCTCCGCCCGCAGGCTCTGGCGGAATTCCGGGTTGCCGGCGAAACGGTCGCAGAACTCTTTCAGCGGCAGTTGGCCGATGGGGTGGCCTGAGAGGCGAAGCAGGGTGTGCAGCTCGGTTTCACGGTTGAGCACCGGCGTGCCGGTAAGCAGGTAGCGGTTCGGCACTTGGGCGGCAATGTCGAAACCGTGCCGCGTGCATTGCGCCGTCGGTTCCTTCATCCGCTGCGCCTCGTCGATGACCATCACGGCGAAGCGTGAAGCGTTGGCGACGAAGGGGCTCAACTGCTCGTAGTTGACCAGGATCCACTGCGCCTCTGGGTTGTCCTGCTGGATGGCCACGGTGGCCGAGGGATAGACATGCTGGATTTCGCGCTGCCAGTTGATCAACAGGGTGGCCAGGGTGATGACCAGAATTGGCCTGCCCGCCGCGCGGATCGAAGCGGCGATGACCGCCTGGCGGGTCTTGCCCAACCCCATGTCGTCGGCCAACAGGGCGCTGGTTCTCTGCAGCAGGTGAGCGATGCCGGCAGGCTGGTGGGCCAGTAGCGAGTAGCCCTGAAGCGCCGCCTCGATATCAGCCGAGCTGTACTCGGTGCGCTCGATCTCTGGCACCGCGGCGAGGTAGATGTCACAAGCTGACTCGTCCTCCAGGGATGGCGCTGCCGGTTCCTGCTGTGGACCGCCGATGCTCATGCTGGGCAGCTCGGTCGCCGGCGCGAAGCTACCGTCGCTGAGCAGCTCCTGGACGGTATCCAGGATCTCGAATTGTTCCTCGGCGAGGCCAAGCTCCAGGATCAGGTTGCTGCGGAGCAGCTCAGTTGTGGCGTCGATGCGCCAGGAGCTCGATGGGCGCAGGAACACCCCGCGCATCCGCCGAGCCACCGCCACCACACCGGGATGGAACTCGCCTGACAGCAAGACGCCGCCCTCGGCCAGCGGCGCGATGCGCAGCAGCAAACCCCAGGTGAAGGCCTGTCGGTCAAGCGAGGCCTGTGCAGATTCGACCATGCCGCTGAAGTCCCGCCAGGACTGTGAGTGGAGGCCTCCAACGAGCTCGGCGAGTCGGTTGTACAGCGAGTCCAGCTCGGGCAGCAACTTGCCCTTGGGGACCCGCCAGTAGCGGTGCAACGGATGCTCCCGGGCGCTGATGAAGAAGCCGGACAGTTCCAGCAGCGCGCGGTTGCTGCCTGCGATGTAGGGGATCTTCAAGCCGAAGTCGTAGCCGTCGAAGATAGCCCGCTGCAGAAGCGTCGAAGGTGTCGCGGAGGTACGGTTGACCAGACGTGGACGGCTCATCGGTTTTCCAACCGAGTGAGCAGCCACTTCGCCGTGGCTTCGGCGAGGCCCGCCTTCCAGCGACCATCGGCGAAGCGCGTCATGTAGACGGTCATGTCGGGCCAGTTCAGGTTCGTCGCTATGGCTCCAGAGCGAATCCGTTCCATGAACCAGCGGTATGCCTGGCCGGCAGGAGAGTCGGCCGGCACGGGGTCATTATCGAATTCGCGCAGTTGCACCGTGGAAAGGTGCTTGGGATTCCAGGGCCTACCTAAAGGCTCGCCATGCTCACGCCTGAGCTCCAGTTCGGCAGAGGCCAGCGGACGGCCAGCCTCACGTACTGAGAGTAGTCGGCAGTCTCCTCGGTAGGCGGCCTGGTCGTAGCTATCGATGCAATGGGACAGCGCGATATGTTCGGCATAGAGATCGGCAGGGCAGCGGAGCTCGACGATCTGCAGGCCATTGGGGCAAGCGATAAGGCCGACAGGCAGCATTCCCTCCCAGGTGGTGTACTCGTCGGTGTCGACCAGATCGGGCAGGCTGCTCTGTACTGTGGCGCGCAGTTCCCTCTGGACCTGGTGGTAGTCGTCCACCAGGTTGCCAGCCTGTCGGTAGGTACAATGACCCAGATACGCTTTCAGGGTACTGCGCGCCTGCCGAACAACCTGTGAGTTCCCCTGGTCGAGGGCGGTATAGAACTCCTTGATATCTCTCAGCCGTGCAGTGATTGCAAGCCATGCCGGATCCTGCCAATCAGACGGGCAGCCGTTGAAGAGACGGTTGTAGTCGGGCTTGGCGTTGTGAACTTGCCAAGGGATCGCATTGTAGGTGGCATAGAATGCTGTCCATTGAGCGCGAGTGATCGGCCGCCGGTTACCTAGCGATGCTGCCATAAGGAGAGCATGCCATCCCGAATATCGGCCTTCCCGTTTGCGATGGAAGAGAGCTCCTCCCGCACGGCCGGGACTGACATGACTAAGAAATCGAATCGAGGACCGTGGCGCCTGAAATAGCCAGGCGAAAAAGTTGATGACCGAAATCCCTTCGTCCGCGACCTGCCCAAGAATACGGCCCATATCGAGGTACAAGTCGCATGGCACGGCGGCGGCCTGCGGTCGTTCACTGTCAAGCAGGGAAAAAGGGCAAGGAAGGAAATGGCAGATGCTCTCGCCGTTGTCGTTGGTCGTCGTGTGAGGCCAGACTCCCTCCTCGCAATCCACCAGTAGCGGCGTCAAGATCGGCTGAGCCTTCAGCATTTGCAGCCGGCGCACTTGGTCGCCTTGAGCCAGCCAGTTGTAGAGCTGGGGCGAGAGGCACCGAACCGAGCGGAGGGCGAACAGCAGGTTTTGGTTTAGGACCTGTCTGAAGGTTCGCAAGACCGCTCCGATCTGCTTCAAGTAGAACTGGCGCCTTGGTGCGTAGTAGCGCTTGTTGCTGTGGCTCGGATACACGAGGCGACGTTGCAGTCCGAGATCGTCCCTAGCCATCTGGGTAGCTAGGTCGTGAGCTCGCTTGGTGTACGAGCTGAGTACAGCAACGGCGTCGTCGAACGTCTGGAGGCGCTGTAGCAGCTTCAAAGCCCCGGCTGTGGATGGCATGCTTGCTGGGACTCGATGTGCAGGCAAGCATTCCCACGCACCGATCAATTGACCGTCGAACACCTGGAGCAGAGGCCCTGCGCGCATGATGGCGTAACGCGCACCGTTATCCGCAGCGACGGTGATGCACCAGCACCTGGTCGTAGAGGTGCTGCGCAGGTAGTGACGGATGAACTTGGTTCGAGCTGACCCTGCGAGGGAGAAATGCGTTGCCCAGGTATTGGCAACGGCGAGCTGCCGTTCGCTGTAGCGGGCCAGGGATGGATCCTGTAGCGGCCCGCTAGGGGAGGCGTTGTCGAGTGGTGCCACGCGCGTGCTCCTGTGTAAGCGAGCAACACTGTGGCCTGTAGAGGTACTGCGGATCGACCGAAAATATTCGGCTCAAGCGGGCTGTATTTCTGGGCCTCACCAGACTTGAGACATTAGGTAGATGCTAAGGGTTATTACCAATAGCAGTAGGCCGACAATACCGAAAATTATAGCTTTCATGGCTACTGTCTTATAGGAGACCCCCGACAGGGCTGGGTGCGGGGAACAGACCTGTCGGGGGGGGGGAACACGTCGGGGGATAAGCGGCGTGTATCATTGAGTGTATCTGGCTGGAGTGGCGGCGCAAGGTCGATCAACTGATCAGCCCGAAATAAGCAGTTTCAGCCGAGCTTTCCAACCTTGTGATTGTCCCTCAAAGGGCTTTCCACGCAGGAGGTCGATGAGTTGCTCCCGCGCCTGGGCTTCGTTCAGCGACCTTTCCTGCTGAGTCTTGAGGTTCCGCCAGTTCAGGGTGGTCTGGTAGGTATCCATCTTCCAGCCAGCAGTATCTTCCCGGCCTAACTGCACGCGCTCCGGATGAACTTGCACAGGCAGCCCTTGTAGCAGGATCTGTTGCCGGAGTTGCCCGTACAGGCGGTAGAAGGCGTCGTTGACCTGGTAGTGGTTGAGCGTCACGTCGTGGAGCTGGCTCTTCTGCTGCTCGGCCAGGAAGAATCGAGCAATACAGGTGCGGTGGTTGCCGTCGGAGCCGACGTAGAAACTCAAGCCATCGAGCGTGTTGTAGTGGATCGCGGGCCTGCGCTCCGTTGGCTGCAGGTAGTAGCTCGGGTTGTCCAGCAAGGCCTGGAGGTTTCGCTGCATTCGCTTGCCGCCAGTGAGGAAGTCGATCCAGGACCTTCCCCGGTGGTCTTTGCGGTCGGTACCCACGACGCGGAACACATTGATCGATCCCGTCTCGGTCCAATAGTGGCTTTGAAGGAAGGCGTGCTTTTCCTGGGGGTAGGCTTCCTCCCACGATTGCAGTACCTCCGAGGCCCATGCTGGCGGTTGCTCGACTTGCCTGCGCACGAAGTCGAAATTGAGGTTCCTGTCGGTGCTGGTTTGCATGTTCATGTATTACCTATAGCCCGCGCGGTTTGTCGAAGTCAGGTTGGCCGTCCTTGGTGGGGTAGCTGACCTTGCAGCCGGTGCTGCGGTAGCCGCTGCAACCCCAGAAGTCGAAGCCGCCCTTGCCGGCTTTCTTGCGGTGGACCAGGGGCAGACCGCACTTGCCGCAGAGGAAGTCACTGGCCGGCGCCGTAGGAGCGCTGGCGGTAGAGCTTGCTCGCGGGTCGCCCTGTGCGCTGGGGTGTGCGCGCAGCGTCTGCAGCTCTGACTGCAGGAGCTGGTAGAACTGCTGGACCACGTTCATGTAGGTGTCCTCGCTGTTGGCGATCCGGTCCAGGGCGACCTCAAGGTTGCGGGTGAAGTCGAGGCTGAGGAAGCTGAAGTTGTGCTCCAGGAGCGCAATGGTGGCCTCGCCCAGTTCACCGGGGATCAGGCTTCGTCCCTTCATCTGCACCTGGCCCTTGTCGATGATGTTCTTCACGATCGAGGCGTAGGAGGATGGCCGGCCAATCCCGCGGCGCTTCATCTCGCCCACCAGGCTGGCATCGGTGAAGCGTTTGGGAGGGGTGGTTTTCTTCTCCAGGACCTCGCCGCTGTAGACCTTGAGTATCTGGCCTGGCTCCAGCGCCGGGATGGGGTTTGAAGGCGTTTCGTTCCTTTGCTCCTCGGCATCATCGCCCTGCAGCAGTTTTCTCCAGCCAGGCACGTTCAACAGCTTCGCTTTGGCGCCGAAGCGCAGCGGCTTTTTGTCGGGGCCGACGCCCAGGAGGGTGATGGTTCTCACTGCGTACACGGCCGCTTCGATCTGGCTGGCAAGCGCGCGGACTCGAATGAGCTGGTACAGCGCCTGCTCATCAGCAGTCTCACCGGCGGAAGCGGCCATCCAGTCGGTAGGGGTGATGGCGGGGTGGCCTTCCTGGGCGTCTTGGTCCGCTTTGAACATCCGCTGTTGCTCTACACACTTCAGCCCCAAGGCTTTGGCGACAGCACGGATATCCGGCATCGAGTCCTTCGAGATATTGGGGTTGTCCGTTCGGTGGTAGGTGATGAGCCCCTGTTCGTACAGCCGCTGGGCGATCTTCATCGTCTTGTCGGGTGACCACTTCAGTGCATTCCCGGCGGCCATCTGGAGCGAAGAGGATATGAACGGCGCCGGAGGCGTATCGGTTTCTTCGCCATCAATGCAGGTCTCGACGATCACATTGCGTATAGCCCCTACCAGTTCTGCGAGTTGACGATCCTGGACATACGGAAATTCCTTGCTGGCAAACGTGGGCACTGGATCCCACTCCGCCTTCCAGGTGCGGCCGTCGCTGGGCGAAACGAAGGCCAGTTCCACCCCGAAGTGCTTGATTGCTGTGAAGGCGCGAATCTCCCGCTCTCGCAGGACCACCAGGTACACCGCGACGGACTGTACGCGCCCGGCGGTGGTTGGCTTGCCCATCACGCGCCGCAGCTCTGGCGTGACCAGATACCCCACCAGGCGATCGATGACGCGACGGCATTCCTGCGAGGCGACTTTCGGGAGGTCCAGGCGACGCGGCGAGCTGAGCTCGGCGCTGATGCACGACTTGGTGATTTCCTTGAAGGCAACGCGCTTGTAGTTCTTGATCCCAGCAGCCTGGAGGATGTGCCAGCCGATGCTTTCGCCTTCCCGATCCGGGTCGGATGCGACGTAGACTTCCACGGCTTTCTGCCGCAGCTCCTTCAGCCGTGCGACGGTCTTTTCCTTGCCCGAAAGGATCTGGTAGTGGGGTTTGAAATCCTGACCTACGCCGACGGTAAGCATCTGCGGATCCTGGCCGTGAACGGGTAGGTCTCTGATATGTCCGGCAGTCGCTTCGACCTGCCAGGTCACGTCGGGACGAATGGAGGGGAGAAGGGACCGCAGCTTTTTCAGCTTGCCCGGGGCTTCAATGATTACAAGGTGCATCGGCGGAGTCTCTCGGAACAGTCGGTCGAACTGTCGCTGTCAGAGAGCGGGCCAACAATGCGAAATGGACGGTGCGCTGTTGCAGTTTTCGGGAGGTGCTGTAGATCGGGATCGATCAGAAGGCGACCTGTTGTTGCTGCTCCTGGGCAACGGGCACACCTGCCTGGACTATTCCAAGACCTAGCTTGGCTTGTGTCAGGACGCCATTCGGCGGGCCTTCGAGGTCGCGTTATAAAGCCATTGTCGTATATCCCATTGACATATCCCGAGAGGTGGATACTATGGGATATACGTTTGATATATCCCGCGAGGTGTGTCATGGAACAAGGTTCTGTTTTTCAGAGCAATCGTAGCCAGGCCGTAAGACTGCCCAAGGCAGTCGCGCTTCCCGATGACGTTAAGCGTGTGGATGTGGTCGCTGTGGGGCGCGCCAGAATCATCACGCCTGCCGGCGAGTCTTGGGATAGCTGGTTCGATGGCGAGGGCGTTACCTCCGACTTTATGGCAGAGCGTGAACAGCCTGCCGATCAGGAGCGCGAGACTTTCTGATGCTCAAGTTCATGCTCGACACCAACATCTGCATCTTCACCATCAAAAACCGCCCGCAAGAGGTGCGCGAGGCGTTCCTGCGCCACCACGACCAGATGTGCATCAGCACCGTGACGCTGATGGAACTGATCTACGGCGCAGAGAAGTCCTCGAACCCCTCGCGCAATCTTGCAGACGTGGAAGGCTTCGCTGCTCGTCTGGAGGTGCTCAAGTACGACCAGGAAGCTGCCGCCCACACCGGCCAGCTCCGCGCTGAACTGGCCCGCCTCGGCAAGCAAATCGGCCCCTATGACCAGATGATTGCCGGGCACGCCCGCTCTCAGGGCCTGATCGTGGTCACCAATAACCGCCGCGAGTTCGACCGCGTACCCGGCTTGAGAGTTGAGGACTGGGTCGTCCCAATCGTGTAACCGAGGAAGATACGGAGCACCATGGATAAGAATTGGGAACAAGCGCTTCTTACCGTTGTAGAGCGAGAGCTTGCCCAGCTTGAATGGCTCATCAGGTCTGAACAGGCCGGCGAGGAAGAGATCGAGTGCGGAGATATTCACGCGCAGATCAGTCGGTTAGGTGGCCTGACGGATCTGGCTCAGCCTGATGGTTTGCCAATGAGCGAAACGACACACGCCAAGCTGCAGCAGCAAAATGAAGTTGCCATGAGGTTGATGCGTTCTCGACTTTCGAGCACTTAGGAAATGATGCCCGAGATCGATGGCCTGTTTTGGTACTTCGAGAACGGTGTCTCCGAGCCGCGCCCGGTGCTGCTCAACCAGGCGAGGTGGGAAAGGAAATTCAAATCATTCAACGGTGCTGAGCAGTCCTGGCTTCGTGACGGGGAGTATCTGGTTGGGCCGCAGCCCACTTCGGCTGCTCAGTAACGAGGAAACCAGCATGGCTACAAAGGATCACGAATTCACAGTAGGCAAAGGACAAACGATCTGGGCCGAGAAGTCCCACTATCCCGACTTGGTACGTTTAGTTGTTCCGAAGGATCAAGCAGTTGCCCTGGCACAGAAGATTCTCCGCGCCTATGAGTTGGCCCGTCCCGAAGACATGTACTTGGACGAGATCCCTCTCTACGGGGAGTTGGAACCCCTGGAAGACGAATAAGTAGGGCAAAGGTCCATCTGCCAGGTCTCGTCGGGAAGAACCGAGGGGAAAAGGGACCTCAGTTTTCAGAAGTCGAGCTGCTGTTGCTGCTCCTGGGCAAACCCTTTCAACCAGGACGCCCGCATCGCAGGATGACTGTAGGGGCAGTCGAACACCCGTAGCCCTTTCCGCGCGGCCTCAGCACCAATAGCCCGTACAGTCCGGTGGGGATCGTTGAAGTGTCGTCTGTCCAGCTTGTCGGTATCGGTCGCTTTCTTTGACACACGGCACCTCGTACTGGTCGAGTCATTGTGGTTGATCCAGTTGCTCGAGTGTTTTTAAGAGGCTGCGGGCGGCGAAGAGTAGTGCTTGCCACCCGCAGCTTCACGAATGGGCGGCCAAAAATTAAGCCGCCTGCTACATGGGGATGTCGTCGTCGAAGGCGCTGTCGTAGTCCTGCTGCGAGTGCGCATCCTGCTGAGCAGGTTGCGGCGGCACCTGCCGAGACTGCTGATGTTGTGTCGACTGGCCGTTGGTAGACGGCAACAGGGTGACCTCGGCCAGGCGATGCGGAAGGATGGAAATGCGCGAGGCTTCGACCTTCAGCGCCTGGACTTCTTCCCCTGACTCTTTGTCGGGCCAGCGGTCCATGATCGCCCTGCCTTCGACCTTGACGCGCATACCTTTCGCGAACAGTTCGGCGAAACGCTGGGCATCCTGATGCCACCACTCAACACTGCACCAGAAGCCGCCGCGATCCTTGTAGCCACCTTGGCCATCGGGAATCGAGTTGTCGAACATCACGTTCAGTCGCAGCAACTGCCGCGGGGGATTGTTGCCGTTCGGGAAGCTGCGGTGCTCCGGCGCCGAGCCGATGTTGCCTTCCCAGAAGACGGGGGTAGCCATGATGAATCTCCAGTCGGTTGAGTAGGGGGTTAGTGGGTGGAGCGTGGTTTGAAGGGGGAGCGAGTGGCGCGGCTGGCCACGTACCCGAGCAGTTCACGGGTTTGCCGAGACGTTGCAGCCAAGGTGTTGGCCATGTGCTCCTTGAACACTTCGCTGGCCAGCTTTTCGACGCCGCTGTCGTAGAGGGAATTGAACAGCAGCTCCGCGTCATGAGCGGAGCGCAGCAAGCCGTAGAGCAGGTCCTTGGCGATGGAAGAACCAGCCACGCTGGGCAAGGATTTGGCGGCCACACCCTCACCGATGATCTGACCCTGGAGGAAGTTCAGGGCCTGCTTGATCTGCTCGGGATTCGCCGCGTCCAAGGACTCGACGGCCAGGTAGTTGCATACGACCTGTTCTGTCCTGGGGCGTGCAGGCTCGCCGAGGGTGTGGTCGCGCTTCAGGTCGAGCGTCTTAATGGCGAACTGGAGCAGGTGGTTGTGGCTGAGGATCTCGGGTTGCTCGATGAGCACCTGTTCCATTTTGTTGAAAGCGTTGATGTAAGCGATCTTCCAGTGCATAGCCTCCTTGCCAGTGAACCCCATGCAGAGAAGGGTGAAGCCGTCGCGAGTCATGCGCACGTATGGCTCTGGCCTGTTGTTCGCTCCCGTGCGGGAGCACTCCTCAAAATTGAGGAGTGCAAAATCCTCGGGACATTCCAAGTTTTTGATATCCCGTAACACGTTGTCGTGCCTCTTCCGAAAATGCTTGGCGACGTCGAGGCTGGTCGTGGTGGGTTTGCCGCCGATGATCTCGACGCTGACCTCGGTGGAGGGCTGGGCTTTGGTGTTGGAAACGGTCTTGCTGCTGATGTTGCTCATGTTGTCTCTCCGTTGGTGATCGTTTCGTCGAAGGTAGAGCGGTACAGCTACATGCCCACGGAACCAGGGCGGGTCTGACCCTGCTGCAGTCGGCCCATGAACTCGGCCTCGGCCTGGCCCATCTTTTCCGCGCACTCGGCGGCCTGCTTGCCGATGGAGTGGATCAGGCTGATCTGCATGTTGAGGGTGATGCGCTGCAGCTCCATCTCGTAGAGGTCTTGCAGCAGGTATTCCGGGGTCCTGTCCTGGCGCAGCATTTCCACCCACACCCCGACGCCCATCCGCCGGGTTGCAATGTGCTGCCAGCGAAGAAAGGTTGTGTGGGCGGATGTGCGCTGCTCGATGAGTCGGGTGGGCAGAAGAGTGAAGGGAGGGCGACGAACCTGGGCCAGCAGTCCCTGGGCAAGTTCACGCAATCCCTGCTCCAGGGCTTCGCACTGTTCCGCCAACTGGGCCAGCTCCCTATTACCTTTAAAAGGCTTTAAAAGGCCTTTTAGTGAGGCACTGTGTTGCAGCGCCTGGAAGGCAGTTTGTTGCAGTGGGCGGAAGGCACTTTGTTGCAGAGCGCCTTGCTGGTCCTTGAGCTGCCGCATTCCGATCAGTCCTCGAGCTCGACACGGTCAGCGTCATCATCGGCATCACCGTCAGAGCGGCCCCGGGTGATCGGCGGAGCGAAGTTCGAGCGTCGAGTGCCCTCCAGGATGTCCTGCGGGATCTCGCCGAACTTCTCGTACATCTTCCGCGCGGCTTCGGCGCGAGCATTGTTTGCGGCGAAGTCGTCGCGAGTGGCGCCCGTGAACTGGTAGCTCTGGGCCAGACCAAAGAGGCTGCGCAGCACCGACGCGCCTTCGTCGAGCCAGACCTCCATGTCGCGGCGACCGACCAGCCCGACGTGCTGGGCCAGCAGGATTCGGCGGGCGAGCTCGTCATAGTTGGTCAAGAGATAGACCGCCTTGAAGCCGAGAGGGTTGGAGATGAACAACGGGACCTTGACCGGTGTGACGGACAAGTTCTCGGAGATATCGAGGGTCGCTGGCAGCTTGGCCATGACGTCATCCAGGCGCTGGTCGATGGCCTTGAGCGCGGCTTGGCAGCTCTCGACTTTTTCTTCGATCTGAACCAGCCACCAGTCGGAGTACGGATCGTCCAGTGCTGCCCCGCGGTGCATGCGATTCACGTAGGCGCAGAAGCCGCTGAGGCCGAGGATGCTGTGCTTGGCATCCGACTTCTGCCGGCCGGTCCAGATGCGGGCGGCGTGATAGGTGTGAAGCGTCAGGGCGACATCGCTGCGGAGAGAGCCGATCTGAAGCCGATGGGTTTCAGCCATGGTGCAGTGTTCCTTTATAGGGAAGGGGTTCGGCCACATCGTGCTGATTGGGGTAGGAGCGCGCAGTAGGAAATACACGGTTTGCCGCTGGGGTATTTCCGCTGGCAGTGCGGGTTCATCATCATCCCGCTTGCGGCTCATGGAGGTTGGCTTCCTTCAGCTCTTGGCCCCCTCAGGGGCGTTGTCTATCGCTACGTCGACGCAACTTTTGAGCTTGCCGAGCAGCTCGCTCAGTTCCTGCAGCTCCGTAAAGTCGATAGGACATTCATCGTTGTCGTTGAATAGGGTTGCCAGCCCTAGCAGCCGCTCGAATTCGAGTTCGTCCATAGGGGCATACACGATTGAGTCGCACATCTTTTCGGTTCCTATTGGGTGGGAGAAGTTGATAGCCCTCGGCGCCGAGGCCAGGACCTGGCAGAGTGTTTCGGGCCGAAACACCAAACGCACCGTCGGCACCGAGGTTGGTTCTTGGTGGAGTGTTGCCAGTGGCAACACCCAATTCCCCGTCGGCGCCGAGGCCAGGTCCGGCAGAGTGTTGCCAGTGGCAACACCCAACTCGCCGCCGGCGCCGAGGTCAGGACCTGGTGGAGTGATGCGGCCCGCATCACCCAACTTGCCGTCGGCACCGAGGTTGGTTCTTGGTGGAGTGTTGCCAGTGGCAACACCCAACTCGCCGCCGGCGCCGAGGTCAGGACCTGGTGGAGTGATGCGGCCCGCATCACCCAACTTGCCGTCGGCACCGAGGTTGGTTCTTGGTGGAGTGTTGCCAGTGGCAACACCCAACTCGCCGCCGGCGCCGAGGTCAGGACCTGGTGGAGTGATGCGGCCCGCATCACCCAACTTGCCGTCGGCACCGAGGTTGGTTCTTGGTGGAGTGTTGCCAGTGGCAACACCCAATTCCCCGTCGGCGCCGAGGCCAGGACCTGGCAGAGTGTTTCGGGCCGAAACACCAAACGCACCGTCGGCACCGAGGTTGGTTCTTGGTGGAGTGTTGCCAGTGGCAACACCCAACTCGCCGCCGGCGCCGAGGTCAGGACCTGGTGGAGTGATACGGCCCGCATCACCCAACTTGCCGTCGGCACCGAGGTCGGTTCCTAGCTGAGTGTTGCCAGTGGCACCACTCAGCTCACCGCCGGCGTCGCCCCAAGGGAAAATCACCTTGCTCGACAGTGAGTATTTCATGGCTCATCACCCCGCTCGGATGGCACGCTCGATCCGTGCCTGGGCCGAATGAGGTCCTTGAGCCGGCTGAGGACCTCGCTCCCTGTCCGGGTATCCCCCTTCGGCTGAACCTGAGGCTGTGTAGGCGTTGTGGGGCTTGTTGGTGCCGGAGCACGACTGGGGCGTTCCGCTGCTGGGATGGTTCGTTCAGCCGTTTCTTCCGGAGCCCAAGAAGCGTTGAACTTTCCCTGGACTGCACGCTGGATGAGCGTCATGAGGTAGCCGAACGGATTACCGACGGTTCCGCCGGCACATCGGTGCTGCCACTGCTCGATGATGGGTAGCCGAAGATCCTCGGACACTCGTCGGAGCGCGCTTACCGCCTGGATCCGTTGCTCGGCCTCCAGTGCGTGCAAGAGGCCCTGCCAGTTCTGATGTGCTTCCTCGCGTGTTCGCGGTTGTACTGGCTTTTTACATACAGAATCTTGTTTGTATGTATACGTACTATATGAGTTCGGCATCCGAACCAAGGGCGTACTCGGCGGATTCTGTCTGGGGTCGGCATCCGAACTCAGCGGTAAAGCGCATTGCTTGCCGCTGATTTCACTGAGTTCGGCATCCGAACTCGGGGTTGAATGAGGTAGATCGGGCAGAGTTCGGATGCCGAACTCTGCCGCTGGATCCGCTTCGAGCTGACTATCGATAGCCCATTGCTGGTGGTTCAAGCGCCCCTCGAGCTTCTCCAGATGGGTTGGGAGGCGGCGACCAACGTCCGGGTCATCCCTGAACTCCCGCCAGGTGATCTGGCCGATTTCGCGTATGGCTCGGTTGCCGTGGCCGGTAGATTGGCTCAGCAACTGCATGTAGTCGGGGTCCAGCTCCAGGGCTTCTGCCGGGGATACCGGTTCGTCGTGGAGGATGTAGACGTTGCCCTGTACTTGCCCGTTGAGGTCGTTGCGGAGGCGTCGGCCGAGGCTGAGCCAGCGGGTCAGACGGAGGACCGTGAGTGCCTTGGCGATGGTTTCGCGCGAGGCGATCTTGCCCGGCTGCATGCCGAGATAAGGGCGCAGTTGCTCGTATGTCGGGAACGCGGTCAGCCCGTCGTCGTTGATGAGCAAGCGGAACACTTGCCAGCAGTTCCGCTCCAGCGGGGTGAGGCGTTTATCCAGCAGCAGGCGCCGAGGAACGGTTTCATGCGGGTTACCGCTGAAAATGATGCCGGAATGTTGTTGAGCCAGCGGTTCGCCGCTTTCGGCAGCAAGCCGCTTCTTATACAAATGGGCCTCGAGATGTCCCGAGGCCGAATCCAGCAGAGTCGAGATGGGAAAGCGCGACAGCCTCATGGTGCTGTGTCGCCTTCCGACTGAACCAGGTTCAGTAGTTGTTGACGTTCTGTTTCAGCGTCCACCTGTGATGCAGATTGGGGCAGGTGTGAACTGACGCTGGCAAGATAAAGGGTCGTCGGAGACCTGGGCTGACCTGCTTGGGCCTGACCCGATTTGTCAGACGAATAGAGTCCGTCTTTCAACCAGCTCTGAATGAGCGACCAAACTACGGCGAGGCTTATGAACTCCGGGCTGTCCTGATCTGTGCCGGCGTTGATTTCCTCGGTCAAGATCATGGCGATGTCGAGAAGCGCCAAGCTGTCGTCCAGGCTGACCTGGTTTTCTTGCATCAAGTGCTCCCAGCGATACCAGATCTGGTGTTCCAGTGTTCCGTCGAGCTGACGCCAGCGGCCCCGTCGGGGGTGTATCGCCATGATCAGCCGCTTGGTCGCAGTGTCTTCCGGCGATAGACCGAAGAAGCTCTGAATCATCGTGGTGGTAGCCCCGAGTTTGAGAGCACGCTCAATTTGCAGCTCCTCTTGCTGAGAGCGCTCGGCGGTGGCCAGGATTTTTTCCATGACGTCGGTGTTCACCCTCACCTCGACCCACGACACGGGGGTATTCGTCAGGAGACTCATGACGAACGGCTGTTGTAGCTGAGCCAGAATTTCTGGCTTCAGGCCCATTTCGGCGCAGCGTTTGAACTGCCCATTGCGCAGGTGGTTGATCACCTGCGTCAGGACCGCTTCATTGATCAACGACTTCGACATGTCGATCCCTCCCCAAATCGTGCGAAATCACTGGTCGGTGGCTGCTTGCTCGGAGGCGGCCGGCAGCAGCTCAAGGTCAACCAGGCGTCGGGCAAGACGAATTATCCGGAACAGTTTCACCAGGGCTTCGTCATTGAGACGGCCTGCCTGGCTGGATGGCTGATCGCCTGTGGTGGGTTGGCCCAGCAGCAACTGAGCGAGGCCAGCTGAGAATTGAAACTCGCCCAGGGCGTCGCGGCAGGTCTGCTGGTCGTGTGAATTCAGGACGACTTGGACCTGGCCGCTGAGCGCTTGAAGCAGCGTCATGAGGTGCAGCGCTGAATCAGTAATCTCATTGTCTTCATTGGGCTCGCGATACGTGTAACCCACACCGCCCTGGATCCTGACGATCTCGCCTGGGGCACCGACGTGCAGAGCGATTTCTTCAGCCAGATCAGCGATGTGCTGTCGCAGGATTTCGGGGGTGTCGATCGAACGCTCGATGTACCAGAGGTCGGTGATCGGGTGCAGGCCGCCGACTTGCACCGGGATTGCCTGCAGAGCTGTTTCCTCGAAGACAGGTAGATGTTCACCCTCGAGAGCGGCCAGCCGTTGGCGAGTCTGCTGGATCTTGGTGGATACCGGGCTCACGATATGACCTGCCAAGAGCTCAGCACGCTCCTCGTCGGTCAGTTGCTGCTGTTGTACAGGTAGCGGCGGAGTTGGCGGGGTAGAGGGATTACCCGGGAGGCTATTGGTCTTGGACGTTTGGAGGCCGGCAGCGGGGCTCTGTGATTGTGCTTGTCCAGTAGTCGACGCGGCAGGACTTTCCTGCCCTACTGGTGGGATTTCAGGTGGTGCGGCAGGTGCGGGCAGGTCGACCAGAGTGCCCCGGCGCTGTTCCTGCTGGCCGTTGGTGATCTCGAGCAGGATTTGGTCATAACGCAGGCCCAGGGGCCGCTTCATCTGGTCGATGAGTTCGTCCTGGAAACGCTCGAAAATGAATTCGTCAGGGCTACTGTCGAAGATCGCCAGAGTGTCCTGGAACATCATTTCGAAGTCGATCCCTTCACCGGCGTATAGACGTGTCCAGCAGGAGGATGCCGACTTTCTGAGTGACAGGAGTTTTTCGATTTGCGGTTTACCGAGCCCTGAATACAGCATCACAGGGATGGCTGGAAGCAGTATCTCAACGGCATCCAGCATCCTGCTGATGTGTGAGGGTGAAACAGGATAGCCGTCATCGGTGAGCTTCCGTGACAGCTCGCGGATGCCGACCGGTTCGCCTTTCTCCTCCTCATACCAGGCTTTCGCTTTCTGAATGCCCACGGCTCGCTCAATGAACTTGAGGTCACCCTTCAAATCGTTTTCGGCCAAGTGACCGGTCAGCGCTATGATTTCGCCGCGCTGCTTGTCCCAGGGCCTGAACAGGCAGTTGAAACGGAAGTAACGCTCGTCGCCGGTCTCTTTGTAGAGCTCGTTGAGAATTTCCAGGCGAGTGTTTCCGCCGTTGCGAATGCGGTATTTGTCTTCCCCAGGGCGTCGAGTCACTGGTGGCGGCGTATCGAGGCCTCGATGCCGGATCGATTCTTTCAGCTCATCGTATTTCGGGTTTCGAGTGGTCCGGGGGTTGTCGTGCCAGGGGAGGACCTGGTCGAGTGTCAGCACCATGGGCGTGTCGCTGATCGGGTCTGACAACTGCTCCAGAACCGGCGGCGCGGTGAAACCTGGGGCAAGTAGCCGGTCTTTCAGATCTTGCAGATCTTGCGGGTTTATCTTGGCCATCGTCATGCCTCCGCCACCTGAACCTGAGGCGTGTTCGCCGCAGCCAGCTCTGCCTGCAGACGCTGGTTCTTGGCGAAGAGCTCGTCGACCATTCGGTTTGCTCGCGCGAGTTCTTCTTCGAGCTCGTTGCTGCGCTCCAGCCGGTAGACGATCTCGCTGTTGGCCGAGCGGTGGTTATGCGCGGCTTTTTGCTTTAGCTGATCGCGCAAGCCCAAGGGCATACGGACAACGAACTTATCTTCGGTTTCTCGGGCCATGGTCATTCTCCAATTTGGGCCTTGCGCCGCTTGAGCTGGTCGCGGAGTTGAGTGGGGAGCCTGCTGATCCGCAGCGTGTCGCGCTCCTCGTCGTACTCGATTCTGGATCCCAGCAAGTGCGCCTCGAAGCTGATCGACAGGCCTTCGGCGCGGCCGGTGAAGCGGCAGAACTGGTTGAGGGTGCGCTTGTCCGCCGGGATTTCCGGCGACAGGCCGTAGTCCTTGTTACGGATGTAGTCGTAGAACGCCCGCGGTTGCTGGTCGTCCATCAGTTCCGAAAGCGCGTCGAGGGTCATCGGCTCGCCGATGCGCGCCTGCGAGGTGGCGTAGTCGACCAGCGTCTCGGTCTTCTCGCGGGCCTGTTCCTCGGCCATGTCCTCGCTTTCCACGAAATCGCTGAAGGCTTTCAGCAGGGTGCGCGTCTCGCTCGGCGAATCCACCCCTTCCTGGCAGCCGATGAAGTCGCGGAAATAGTCGGAGACCTTCTTCCCGCCCTTGCCCTTGATGAACGAGATGTACTGCTTCGACTGCTTGTTGTTGCGCCATTCGGAAATGTTGATCCGCGCGGCCAGGTGCAACTGGCCGAGGTCCAGGTGGCGCGACGGGGTGACCTCCAGCGACTCGTTCACCGCCACGCCTTCGCTGTGGTGCAGCAGGGCGATCGCCAGGTAGTCGGTCATGCCTTGCTGGTAGTGGGCGAACAGGACGTGGCCGCCGGTGGAGAGATTGGACTCCTCCATCAGCTTTTGCAGGTGCTCGACCGCTTCGCGGCTGAAGCCGACGAAGTCGCGGTCGCCCTCCAGGTACTCGCCGAGCCAGCCGCTGAACGGGTAGGCCCCGGACTCGCCCTGGAAGAAGCCCCAGGCCTTGTTCTTGGCGTTGTAGCTTTCGTTGAGGTCGGCCAGCAGGTTCTCGATGGCCTGGGAGTCGCCCAGCTCGGCGTCGCGCGCGTGGAGCACGGCCGGGGTGCCGTCGGGCTTCTTCTCGATCAGGTGGACGATGGCGTGTTTGATAGGCATCAGAAAGACTCCTGGTTCAGGGAATGCTGCCTGTTGGCTCGACGGAGCAGGGCGCGGGCATTGAGCTCGCCGCGTGCGTCGCTTGGCGTGGAAGAAATGAAGATCGAGGCGCAGCCGATCTTGCTGAGCTTCAAGTGGCCGCCTGCGGAGCGGTCGACGCTCCAGCCTTCTGCTTGAGCGAAGGCCACCAGCCGTCGAACGCTTTCTCGGGCGCCGCGAAGGAAACTACGCATTCGTGGTCTCCTCGCTGTTGAGCTGCAGCCAGGTCTCCATCTCTGCAAGGGAGCGGGGAAGGCTATCGGTGGCGGCGGCATCCAGGAGACGTTTCACCAGCGCCTGAAGGCTGCGACGATCGCTCTGCCGGCTGCAGGCCAGGTCGTCATGCGCGGAACGCAGCATGCGGACCTCTGTGTGCAGTTGAGTGCATACGTCGTCAGTTGCTACTGGTGCCGTTGACGCGATAGGTGACCGCGACCGTGTCCTGAGGCGGTTTTCCCACTCTTCCCTTGCTGCCGAGAAGCGATGGCCACGACCTACACTCCAACCGCTGGTCCAGTAGCGCGACTTTCCGCAGTCAGGGCAGGGCTGTGCGCCGCTGCCATCCAGGTGATAGCCGCAGTTCAGACAGATCCACGAAGGACCTTCACGCAACTTGAGCTCAAGCATCAGCTCGACTTTCTGGAAGTGCTCGAGCGGCCGGTAGGCAGTGACGTCAGGCATCGTGCGCTACCTCCTTGGGATTTCTACAGGACAGCGACCAGCGGCTCTCGATGCGCTTTTCGTGGTCGCCTGCCTGTGCCGGCATACGGGTGATGTATGCGTTGTCCTCGCCAAACAATCGTTCGGCAAGGCGGGAGGCTGCCACCCTGTCGCTCCAGGTGCAGGTCGCACGCTGCTTCTGAATGGTATTGGTCCAGAAACCGGCGCCATCGAACTTGACGATGCACTGATAGGTCTGGGATGCCTTCATGATTCGGCCTCCTTGCTGAGTGCATCACCGACCTGAACGGCCACCAGTTCGGGCAACTCCGGCTCATGCCCGGGATAGTTGTTGGCCAACTGATGCAGGAACTCACGCGCGGCGTCCTTGCTGCCTGCAATGCGGAACACGGCGGTGAGGTGCTGGGAGTCCTGAGTGCCGCAGCAGAGGTGCGGCACCAGGCTCACTTTCAGCGAGCAACTGAACAGGTGTCGCGGGATCCATACCGACCAGAAGTAAGCCGAAAGCAGTTGCCCCGGAGCGCGCGTAGTGACCACCAGGGTCCCGGCCTGAGTGGTCGAGATTTCGATGTACCCCAGTTCCTCCAGCTCACGAAGCTCTCTCTCCATCGAGCTGGGTGCGACCGTGCTCTCGTCCTGAGAAAGGCGCGAGATCACTTGGCTGAGGGCGTCCAGCTCGATCGGGTTGACCCCAACGTGATTGGCATGAACCACCGCCGAGTCGGTGAACGCGGCCGAGGCGTGGATGCTCGGAAAACGGGTTTCAGTGTTCATCACGGACAGCCTCCAACTGATGGAAGTCGTAGCTCCCGCAGCAGGGGCAGACCAAGACCTCAGCTTCACCTTCCGGGGTGTTCTCTGCGGGGAGGATTTGGCGCACCAGGTGGAGAGGGTGGTGCTGACCGCAATTCATGCACTCGTGGGTGACCAGGTGCTGGGAAGCGTTCATGCGTGGACTCCTTGCCGGCGTGGGCCGGCAACTGGCAGCGGAAGATGAGATGAAAAATGAGATTGCAGGACCGGTAGCGCTGAAGGCGTGACGGTCGCTGCTAAAAGGGAGCCGGACGCATCCGGTGGTAAGGTTGGCGTCGCCAAACAAACCCACCCAGACCACAGGAGGTCCGGCATGAAGAACGAATACCGCTTTGGATACGACGAGATGCTTATCCAGATCCAGGCATGCGTTCCTGACTCACCAAAGGGGGACGGATTGCCTATGACGATGGCCAGAGCGCAATGGATAAGCCAAGTCTTTGTGCTGTGTACCCTTGGTAACTCACTGGCACGTGACAAAGGCTGGAGGCTATGGGGCATGGATGCCATTGAGTATGCGCTCATGCGTCGCTACTCCTGGCCACTGGAAACCATTCGGGAGATGCCAATTCGGGATAGGTGGCTAGCACTGCATGAAGAACTGGCGGATTTGCAATGGGATGAAGAGGCTCAGCAGGTATGGCTAGCGAAGATCGAACCAGTGCTGCCAGGCGCACCGGGGACGGACTACGACGTCTGGCGTTCGGATGCGCCAGGATTTCAATTACCCCAAGCTCCTGGCTATCTAGTGGTCCGGTAACGAATGCTTCGGGTCTCGAGCGCTTATCGGGCCAAATCTGTTCGGGGTCGATCCTGACCACCGTGGAAAAGCGATAGCCGTGCTCCTGCCAGTGCAAGACTGCCCCGCACCGGTGACTAATCAATCCCTCCTGCTCGAGCCGCTGAGCCACCCAGCTTGGGCGTAGCCCTCCGTATGGTATGTCCTCACGGCTGTTAAGAACGTACTCGATGACACCGTGGATGAGGGCAGCGCTGGGAACAAGTAGGCAGGCATCCAATAGCCAGGCATTGGCGGCGGACCCGTCATACACTCGTCCGTGGTGGCAGAAGTTCTGCAAGGCTTGTATCCATTCGGCGCTCGCTATCGAAAGGAGATTGTTAGCGGGCTGCTGGTCACGCATGACTAGACTCCTTGCCGGCTCCCGCCGGCGAGAGATCGGAAGTTCAATGAAGGGGCTCATGCAAGAGCTCCCTGCCAAGTTGGTGCAAGGTCGGCGAAGCGGGTCTGGTTGGCGATGAAGGCGGCGCGGACGGTGCCGATCGGGCCGTTGCGGTACTTGCCGATGATGATTTCGGCGATGCCCTTGGCCTCGGTGTTGGGGTGGTAGACCTCGTCGCGGTACACGAACATGATCACGTCCGCGTCCTGCTCGATTGCGCCGCTCTCACGCAGGTCTGCGTTGTTCGGTCGCTTGTTCGGCCGGTTCTCCAGGCTGCGATTGAGCTGGGACAGGGCCACGACGGGGCAATCCATCTCCTTGGCCAGTGCTTTCAGCGAGCGGGATATCTCCGAGATCTCGGTGGCTCGGTTTTCCAGGCCTGGGCAGCGCATCAGTTGTAGGTAGTCGACCAAGATCAGCACGGGATGGCCGTACTTCCTGGCCGCACGGCGTACTTTGGCACGTAGCTCCGTCGGCGAGAGGTTGCCCTGGTCGTTGATGACCAGGCGGCTGCCATATTCGTTTATGCGCTTGATCGCGACAGACAGCCGGGGCCAATCCTCCTCTTGCAGTTGGCCTTTCATCAGCTTGCCAAGGTCCAGATGGCCAAGCAGGGCGGCCAGCCTGAACAGCAGCTGCTCTGCCGGCATTTCCATGCTGTAAACCTGGACAGACTTCTGTTGGTCGCTCTGCAGCGCGGCGTCGATAAGGTTGAGGGCAAACGACGTTTTGCCCATCGAGGGACGGGCACCGACGATGATGAGATCCGACTTCTGTAGTCCGCCGGTGAGCTCGTCGAGATCCTTCAGGCCTGTCGGGACCCCCGTTACCGTCACGTTGTTGTTGAAGCGGTAATCGATGGTGTCGACGATCCTCGCGAGGCCCTTGTTGATATCGACAAAGTCGGACTTGTGCTGATCTTGGCCGAGGGCGAACAGCTTCTGCTCGATCTCCTCCTGAACCTCACAGGGATTCGCCTGGTGGTTCGAGGCGGTTCTGGTGCAGTGGTGCCCGAGAGACATCAAGAGCCTCAGGTGCGCCCGATCGCGAACGATCTGCGCGTAAGCCTCGATATTGGCCACGGAGGGCGTGTTGTCAGCGAGCTGGCCGAGGTAGGCCAGCCCGCCGGCTTCTGGAAGGTCTTCGATCGCTTCCGACACCGTCACGACGTCAAACGGGGCGTCCTTCGCGGCCAACTCGCTGATGGCGGTGAAAATCAGCCGATGCTCATGCCGGAAGAAGTCCTCCTTCTGCAACTGATCGCCGACAATGTCCCATGCCGCGTTGTCCAGCATCAGGCCGCCGAGTACCCCTTGCTCCGCCTCGACGGAGTGCGGCGGCGTAAGTTCCAGAACACTCACTTCGAGTCCTCCCGGCTGATCTGCAGAAACGTGCTTCCGCTGCCGTCCGGGGAGCCGATGATCTCCAGCGCTTTCACTTCCACCTTGGCGGACTCGATGATCACCGAACCCACATGAGCCACCGCTTTCGCGCGCTCGATATCCAGGGGCTTGTCTTCGTCAAGCAACCCTTCGATGGTGGCAAAGAGGTGATTCCGCAGATCCTCAATCTTGTTCTTCATGCTCGACCTCCTGAATGGTGCGCTTGAGCTTGCTGATGACGCGGATTGCGCTCTTCAGCTCAGGTGGATAGCGATGGATGGAGTTGCGGCGCATGCGTTCGGCCCGGGTGATGAGCTCCAGGTTGTCGATGACGACGTTCTGCTTGTTGTTGTCCTTGAAGCAGACGCAATGGCCGGTTGGGATGGGGCCGAAGTGTTCTTCCCAGAGCAGGATGTGGATGCCCTTCCAGTCCCGGGGGGGGATAGCCGGTATCCGATACGCTCTGGAGCAGATCTGCTGGAGCGTTTTGTTCAACCTGGCTGCCAGGACCTCGTTCGGCATATCCGGATACAGGCGCAGCAGCACCAGTTCCTGTTCGGCGGTCCAAGTTTCGCGGATGCAGCGCTCCTCTCGGTTGCTGAATTTGCGGCGGGCACGCACCAGGGCCTCGTAGGCGATGGTCGAGAGAGCAGAGCGAGTCATCGGGAACCTCCCTGCTCGAGCGCGCCCTGAACTCGCCGGCTGACGCCGCGGTGCAGGCGAGTGTTTTTGCCGTGCTCCCAGCCTGCTTGCAGCGAGGCCTGGTCATAGGCAAGGGCCTTCGTAAGCGCCGCCGGCTCCAGGTACTTCAACGCCGGATGGTGTAGTTCGAGGTAGGCCTTGATGGCTGCTTGAGTCGACTCGTCCGGCCTGCCAGCAAAGTCACGTACCAGCGAACGCACTGCGAGAAGCCAGCCTTCGACGAAGAGCTTGCTGCGACGGCGCTTGGTCGACAGCTTGCAGCGCTTCTGTTGAGCGACATGAGCCGAGCGCGCCGCCACCAGTTGGTGGTGGAGCGTAGAGTAGGCGTGAGCGGCTAGCTCAGGGCCGATCCCTCGGCCCATGAACTTGAACGTCCAGCCCGCTGGCATCGCGTATGCCGCCAGGTAGTCGCAGCCGAAGGAACTGGCGCAGATCCCGGCCAGTTCATGCAGCCATGGGGCAGGAGAGCGCCTGGTTCGAGTGGGAACGCACGCGGTCTCCACCGTGTGGGCCGAGATCTCCGCATCGCTGAGGTCGAACTGGCGCTTCAGGATCGCGGCCTGGCGCAATGCGGTTTCCGCCTCGTTCGGCGTGGCCCCCTTGGCATTCGCAAGGGCCATCAGCTTCTCGACCTTGGCAAGGACTTTTTGCTTGTCCATTACGCGCCCCCCTTGCAGCAGGTTGAGCCCTGCTCGGTGGCGGAGCGGTCCAGGCGCTCGATCTCGGCTAGCACCAGGGCGCCGGCGCGTACCAGGTTCTCGCGCGCCGACTTAGGCTTCCACCACTCTTCGTCCCAGGGCCAGAACAGTGCAGAGCCATTCCGAATGCCGCCCGGCCAGTCGGTGCCGATGCCGCCGGCATGGAGTGCGTAGCAGCCGGCTGCCTGGGCGATCTGGCCAGCGCTAGCGTCGTCGTTGCTGGTATCGAAGCCTTCGACGGTGATCTGGCGCCGGCGCTCGGCCTGTACATCGAGCCAGGCCTGCGGAACAGGGGAGAGGTTTGAAGTTGGGTAAATTCGGTCTGCGACCTGCCGTACCCGGTCGACAATAGCCAGGGCTGCTACGTTGCCCAGTGCGACCTCCAGGGCGGCGAGCAGGTTGGCCATCAAGAACTGCTCACGCTCGTCCGCGTGGCTTTTTGCGCTTGGGCGCCTGTTCCAGTCGACCTGTGCTGAATACCTCGCTGTTACCGGGTCTGGCTCGCAGTAGGACGGCCCGATGTGAACCTGGCAGTCCTGGCATTCAATGGCACAGTTCCAGGCATCGGTGTCGAGCAGCTCGGGTTCCAGCATTCGAATGTTCGTGCTGCTGCAGAGCGGGCAGGGCTTGAGCTTGGGGTCACTCATGGCCTGCCTCCCTGCCCGTCGTCGGTGCTGGGCTTAGCTTGGGAGGAGCCGGCGGCGAGCAGGTCGGCCAGCTCGTTTTCGGTGTCCCAATCGATCTGCTGAAACACATCCTTTATCTCGTCGAGTGCCGAGCGGCATTTGTTCCAGTTCGCGTACACCTTGTCTTCGTCGTAGATGTTCCGGCCCCGGTACGCGTCGACCTGCTCAGGATCGAGCTGCGCCTTGATGGCGGCGAAGTGTTCGAGGCGGACCAGGCGGTAGCCATCAGGCACGCTGTGCTGAGCCTTGGCGGGCGGGGCTGAGCCTGCGAGAACTTCACGCACCTTCTCGATGCCATGCATCACCGTGGTCGGCCATGAGCCATGGTCGGCAGCGTTGACCACTACCCGCAGGACGTGCTCCAGCTCCGCGACCCTGGCCTGGGCGACGTCGCGCTGATTCAAGGCCTTGGCACAAGCCTCGCTGAGCAGGCGCTCATGCTGTTCTGCTGCCGCATCGAGACCGATTGGACTCAGGTGCTCTCCGAGCGGTCGCACGTACTGACACACCGGGCCGTTATCGGTATCGTGGATCGACAGCACGAACCAACCGGCGCCTTCGGGCCGCGTTGGGATCCACTCGCTGTATCGTTGGTCCGAACGGGCAGAGTTGTAGAGGCGAGGCGCATCCGACTCCATGAAGACGTTCTGCAACTCCAGTCCAAGCCGGCGCAGAGTTTCCTGCGCCTCGCTGGAAGAGCAGTTGTCGGCCAGGTCCGGATAGTTCGGATGGGTCCAGAAGCCGAACTGGTCGCGCTCGACCAGGTGGGCTTGAATCATAGGCTTCATGCCAGGCCCCCCTCGCTCATGCCAAGCACTGCACTTGCCTCTGCGGCCAGTTGCTGGCCTTCCGGGCTAGGCGAGCTGCCGACGAAGAGCATCAGCCGCTCGATGACCTTCACGGTGTCCTGGGAGGGTTGGGCGAACTCGGCCAGGTGATCGATGGCAGTCGCGATATTCCAGATAGCCCTGTTCATGTCCCGCTGGATCACGTGGATCGAGCTGGCATTGGCCGCGATGGCCAGTTGCGACTTCGTCTGCAACAGTAGGTCGTGGGCGATTTGGAGCAGGGCGTTCTGCAGGGGCTGTCCAGAGGCACGCTGCTGATCGCGAATGGGAGCGACCAGACCCTGCAACATCGCAGCACCTTCAGCCTCGATTTGCAGATTCTCGGAAGCACCGGCGGCAGCGCCTGCTTTGGCCATGTAGCCTTGCACGTAGGCGTCGAACTGGGTCTCGGCGATCAAGCTCAGGAGGAGGTTGTTGCGGTTCTGGAGGTTCATATGGAGCCCTCCGGAGCCGATTGCAGAGCGTCTTTCCAGAGCCGAAGGGTTTCCTGCTCCTCGCTGGTCAGAGCGATCTGTGCGGTCTTCTGCTTGATGACGCGCAGGCGCTCCTCGACTTCACTGCCATCGTCGTAGGCGATTTCGTTAGTCAGATGGCTAATGAAGTCACATCGCAGGCTCCCCACCTGACTAGCGAAATACTCGGCTTCACTGCGCCACCCGATGAGGTGCTTGGGACGCTCCAGCCAGCGTTTGAGTTTTGAGTGGAGCTGGTGCGTGGAGTACAGGGGATCGAACACCTTGGCCCGGTTGTAGATCAACGCGATCTGCAGGATTTCCAGCCGCTCTTCGAGCGTATTTCCCGGAAGCGGGTAGTTCGAGTCGACCAGTTGCTTGGCCAGGCGCCCGCGCAGCTCACGCCGCTTCTTGGCCTGTTTCTCGTCGCGATCACGCTTTTCCTTCGCATGCTCGACCTGCTGGTTCACCGAGTCGAGCAAGCGCGCAGCGTCTTGTAGGAGCTGCTTTTGCTCGAAGCTCAAGTAGCAACCCAGCTTCCCGAACAGGTCGGTACCGCCACCA
This sequence comes from Pseudomonas sp. FDAARGOS_761, assembly GCF_013343155.1. NCBI lineage: Bacteria > Pseudomonadati > Pseudomonadota > Gammaproteobacteria > Pseudomonadales > Pseudomonadaceae > Pseudomonas > Pseudomonas sp. FDAARGOS_761. Next base: position 493,442 of record NZ_CP054572.1, read on the forward strand.
GTCAGCTTGCGTATTTCTCGCGCAGCGCCGGTCAACTTGGCCTGTTGGCTCCGAAGGTCGGCGGCGCTGCCGAACTTGTTCAGTTGCAGCACAAGTTCCGCGTCGACGTCGCGGGCTTGGGTGATAGGAGGCTTCGCCATGTCAGCGCCCTCCCTTGACCAGTGCTGCTACCGCCTCCGGCGTCAGCGCGAGGAAGCGGTCAGTCCACTCGGGAAAGACCTCGATGGCCAGGTTACGGATGATTTCCAGCGCGGGCGCTGATGTGCGATTGGAGGGTTGCCGCGTTTCGAGGCGGTGCGCTGGTAGCCCGCGCGATGCTGCGTTGCGAAACACGACGGCATCCGGGACAGTCGTTTCGAGCACAGAAATGTCCTGATGCTCATCGAAGATGGCGCGCACATTCTCGTGAATCGCCCGGGAGTCATTGGTCTGGTCCAGGCAGTTGATGACGATCTGAACCGAGGGGATCCGCATGCCGAGGCGCTCGTAGGGACGCAGTCCATCGAGCATTTGCATGGTGCCGCGGTTGAACTCGCGGGCAGTGAGCATGTTGGGCTGCAGGGGGGAAACAACCAGATCCGATGCGAGCACGACCATTTCTAGTAAAGCGGAGCGCGCACCTTGGGTGTCGATCAGCACTAGGTCGTAGCCCTGTTTCAGGGACGGCATGAGGTTTGCCAGCCGGAGCCGGCCATCGGGCGCCTGGAGCAGTAGGTTGTTGAGCTGGTTGTTCTGGTCGTTGGAAATCACGACGTCCAGGTTGGGGATAATCGTCCTGGAGATGATCCTCGCTGGGTCAGTTATGTTGGCGGCGAGCAGGTCGTAGATGCCGCCCTGGGCGACTTCAGGAAGCTCGTAGTACGAAGATAGGGAGGGCTGGACAGGGTCCAGGTCGATGAGGAGGGTCTTCAGGCCAGCATCGGCGCAAAATGCACCGAGGTTGGCGGCGGTGGTGGATTTCCCTACACCACCCTTGGTGGATACAACCGAAGTCGCTTTCATTGAGATAGCCTCTAATGGGGTCATTAGAGGCTGCTCAGCTAAATCGGTACGGGGCTTTAAAACCCTTCCTAGAGAGACCTAGGCCAATTGTCTTTTAACCAATTGGTCGTAGGTTCGAATCCTACACGACCCACCATATTCAAGACGAAAAAGCCCACCTGCAAAGGTGGGCTTTTTCGTTTCTGTGCCATTACTTTCCGAATGCTGGCCTGTGGGAAGGAGGATGGTCCGCTCTTCCAGCCCAGTTTCTCCCGACGCCTGGCCTTCCAGCATGGCATTCCATCGAGCGTCTGGAGGCGGCGGGCCCTGAGGCCCGGCCGCTCCATCGAACAGGAAGCCTCCCGGTACGGGTACCGGGAGGATCGATTCACAGGTTGTAGTGGCGACCTATCATGGGAACGGCCGCCGCAGCCCCGTATACCGAGTTCCAGGACTGCCAGCCAAAATTGATGCCGATCAGTCCGCCATGGATCTGGTTGGGGATTTGCGGCTCCAGCCTGCCGCTGGCCGAAGAACCCATGACATTCCCCTGGTTCCAGGCGACCAGGCCGCCCAGCAGGCCCGAGCCTCCGACCTTGCCGGAAGCGGAGGCGCCCCTGATGGTGCCGGTGCTGAAGCCTGCCAGCCCGCCGATATAGCTGTCGTATCCCGCCCTCGCATCGCCGCTGGCCGAGGCCCCCAGGACGAGAGCCCGCCAGCCTTCCAGGGAGCCGACCAGCCCGCCGACACTGGCGCCGCCGCCCCCGGTGACCGCGCCGGTGGCGTTGGCGGAGCGGATCGAGGTATTTTCGCCGCGGCCGAGCAGTCCTCCCAGATTGTGGCCGGTCATGTCGATTACCGTCCCATGGCTACTGGCGAGCATCAGCGAGCCTCGCAGATCGCTGCCGAGCAACCCGCCGATGGCCCTGGAACCGTTGGCGCTGACGTTGCCCGAAGCCGAGACGTTCGTCAGCGAGGCGGCATCGTTGTAGCCGACGAGTCCGCCGACGCGACTGCCCTTGCCCCCGGTGACATTGCCGGATGCGGCCAGGGTGCTGTGGTTGCCGCCCCGGTTGTGGCCGATCAGCCCTCCCACGTCACTGTTCGCCCCTGCGTTTACCCACCCGGAGGCCTTCAGGTTGGAATGATTGCCGCCGAGGTTGGACCCTATCAGGCCACCCAGGGTTTTGCCGCTGCCGTCGGTGACTTCGCCACTGGCGGAACCGTTGATGATGGAGCCGTACAGGTTTTCGCCGAGCAGACCGCCAACCGCTTCTGCTCCGCGGGTAGCGACGTTACCCTTGGCGGAGGCATTGACCAGCGAGGCATTGGCGTTGAGACCGATCAGGCCGCCGGCCTGGAGCAGCGACCCACCGCTCAGGTTGCCGCTGGCACTGACGTCGGCCAGGTTGCCTGCCTGGTTGTGGCCGATCAGGCCTCCCAGGTAGCGACCGGCTTGCAGGACGACGTCGCCATGGGCGCTGGCGTTGGTGATGGCCGCGTTCAGGTTCCGGCCGATCAGCCCGCCCAGTGCTTCCGCGTCTGTGCCCCGGACCTTGCCGCTGGCCGTGGCGTGGGCGATACCACTGTTTACGTTGAGGCCGATGAGCCCTCCGTACAGGCCGTGCTGTCCGTTGCCTGAGACGTCGACGGAGGCGGATACGTCCGCCAGTCCGCCAGCGGAGCTGTATCCGACCAGTCCTCCCAGGTTCATCCCGTGACCGCTCAGCGACAGCGTTCCCTGGCTGCCGCTGCTGCGGATGAGGCCGCCGCGGTTCCTGCCTACCAGGCCCCCCGCGCCGTAGTGGCTGGCATGGTCCTTCAACTGGCCGGAGATGGCAAAATCGGCCCGGCTGTTGGAGATGCTGGCCACGCCCCTGGCTGTGCTGATGTTTTCGGCTGCGAGTCCGCCCAGAGCATAGGTGTGGCCGTTGCCGACCAGCGTGCCGCTGGCGCTGGCGTTGTCGATGCTGCCCAGGTTCAGCGCGACCAGCCCGCCGAGGCTGTTCAGCTTCGAGGCCGCGGCGATACGGATGTCGCTGGCGTTCACATTGTCGATGCGACCGAGGTTGGCGGCGGCCAGGCTACCGACCTGGACGTTGTAGTGGGTGGCCCGTGCTCCATCGGCGGAAATGCGTTCCAGGTTCAGGTTGCGAAGGGTGCCCCGGTTGACGCTGAACAGGCCGGAGTAGGCACCGGTGCCGTAGACGGCAAGATTATCGATGGTGTTGCCCAGGCCGTCGAAGGTACCGCCGAAGGCGCTGGCGTTGCCTATCGACAGGAAGCTGGAATGGCCGCCTGCGATTCGATTGCCGAGGACATAGCTGCCGCCCAGGTCCCTATCTATGCCGCGCAACTGCTGCAGGTCCTGGATCACGCTGTAGTCCCGCCCATTGGCGCGGAATCCTGCGTTCTTTCCGGACAGGGTGATCCGGGCGCCTTCGGCGAGGGCATAACCCTTGTCCGAATTGAATTCGACCCGGGCTCCCTGGCCGGTGAGAGAGAGGCTGTCGTCGATACGGAGAGGGCGCTGCCCGGCATTGAGAGTAAGGCTGGCGTTTTCCCCCTGGGCCGTCAGCGCGCCATTGATCCTGAGGTCCCCGCGCTCGGCGGTTAGCGTCAGGCCGTTGCCGCTGTCCCAGGACAGCGGCGCGCCGACATGCGCGTTGCCCCGGGTGGCGACCACTTCGACGTTGCTTGTGGAAAGGTTGCGGGCCAGGGTATCGGCATGCAGCGTCGGGCCCTTTCCCGCGCTGCTTGGATTCGCCAGGCCGGAACCGACATTCTCGCTGCTCCGGGCCTGAACGGTACGTGACCTGACGTTGGTGGCGGAATTGCCGAAGACCTTGTTACCGCCGGTCTGGACCTGGACGACATGCACATTGCCGGCGTCGGCGGCGATATCGGGTAGTGTCTGGACCTGGACGATGCTGGATCCATTGGCGCCTGGGCTCAGGTTGGGGAGGGTCTGGGTCTGGACGACATCGATTCCGCTGACGCCGGGGCCGATGTTGGCACCGCTCTGGCTCTGCACGATTGTGACGCCATTGACGCCCGAGCCGATGCTGGGGCCGCTCTGGCTCTGCACGACGCTGATGCCACTCGCGCCTGAACCGATATTTGCGCCATTCTGGCTTTGCACAACGGTGATGCCACTTGCGCCCGAACCGATATTGGCACCGTTCTGGCTCTGCACGACAGTCACGCCATTGACGCCCGAGCCGATATTGGGGCTGTTCTGGCTCTGCACGACGCTGATGCCACTCGCGCCGGCGCCGATATTGGCGCCATTCTGGCTTTGCACGACGCTGATGCCACTTGCGCCCGAGCCGATGTTGGCGCCGCTCTGGCTCTGCACTGCGGAGGTACCGTTGGCGCCGGCGGCGAGGTCGACGGCCGGCTGCTGCTGAACGATGGTCACGCCGTTACTATCGGACGCATTGGCCCCGGCTGGGCCCTGCGCTACATGGACCTGGCCGGAACCATCACCGGCAGCGTTTGCCTGGCCGACAGCGGCTACGCTGACCTCATGCGAGAGAATCCTCCAGGTGCCGGTTGCGCCCTGGTCGGCATGGGTGTCCACCTGCGCGGTTCGCTGTATCTCGACGTTCGCGCCCTGGTTCAGCACCAGGCCGCCATTGCCTCCGCCGATGGCGCTGGCGTCCTGCTTGCCGGCCACCCGCACGGTACCCTGTTCGCCGCCGTCGAGGACGATGCGTCCTTCCGCGCTGCGTAGCGTCCTGGCCTCGAGAGTGCCCTGGTTGTTGACGACGGTCTTGAGCAGGCTGTCGGCGCTGCGGGCGCTCATCAGCACCTGGCCGCCATCGGCGCGGATGAGGCCGCCGTTGTGTGCAAGAGCGTCGACCGAGCCCTTGTCCACCTGCAGGTTGAGCAGGCCGTCGCCGTCGAAATTGAGGTTGATGCCCTGGCCTGCGCCCAGGGCCACGGCGCCGAGTTGCGCCTGGATCACGCCGTCGTTGCTGACCCGGGCGCCCAGCAGGGCGATGCTGCCGCCTTCGCTGGCTTTCAGGCTGCCGGCATTGCTTACGGTTGCGCCGGAGTCGCCGGAGAACTGGTAGTTGCCGGCGAGGAAGTCCCTGTCGGCCAGGTCCAGGGTGGAAGCCACCAGGCCGCCTACGTTGACCTGGGCGGACTTGCCGAAGACCACGCCGTTGGGATTGACCAGGAAGACCTTGCCGTTGGCATCTATCCGCCCCTGGATATCGCTGCCGTTGCGGCCGATCACCCGGTTCAGGGCGACGGCGTCCTGGCCCGGCTGGTGGAAGCTGACCCGCTCATCGGCACGGACGCTGAACTCGTTCCAATTAGTGATCAGCTTGTGGCTCTGCTGGTCGATGACCATATGCCGGCCATCGGTGGATGTCTGGAATCCGGCATCGCCTGAAACGACCGTGGCGCCGCTGGGCAGGGCGAAGGCGGGGGCCTGGCAGAACAGGCCGAGCAGTGACGCTCCGGCGACTACGAGCGCCTTGCCGCGTCCGCTCTTGCTGCGCCGACGGGTACCTTCGCTTGCGACGTTCCAACAGCCTGTGGCCTGGTTCCAGACCAGCGTATAGCTCTTGTTCATGGCTTTTCCTTTCAGTGGGGCCCGCCGGCATGGCGGGCGGGAGCTTGCTCAGAAGTAGCGGGTCGCTTGCAACCACAGCCGGGGAGTGCGCTCGGGCTCGATGTTGTTTTCCTGGCTCAGGGGCCAGGCGGCGGTCAGGCTGACCTGGTGATCCGTTCCGTACCAGGTTGCGCCGCTGCCGACGGCGGCCATGCGGTTGCGATTGCCTTCCGTGGTATTGGGGTGCTTGAGGAATTTCACCGCGCCCTGGTCGACGAACGAACTCAGCTGCCAGCCCGGAGCCAGGCTGTAGCGCAGCTCCGCACTGGCTTGCCAGCCTTCGTCGCCGTAGCCCTTGTAGCTGCCCAGGGGGAACGCCCGAACGCCGTAGGGGCCGCCCATGTCGAACTGTTCCGCGCTGTCGAGGTTGCCGCCGCTCCACTGGGCGTTGAGTTGGGCGAACAACTGCAGGCGGTCGCCCAGGTGCTGCAGGCGTACGGCGTTGAGCATGATCTTGTCGAAGCTGCCGGCGGTACCGATGGTGTAGCGGTCCAGCAGCCGCTCTTCGGCGGAGTCGATGGCGAGCTGGCCGTGGGCATAGGCCAGCGAGAAGCCGCTCTGTCCACCGCCGAACAAGCGGTCCTGGGCGTTTCCGCTGATGCTGGCGGTCCACAGGCGGATCTCCTTGCGGCTATGCCTCCCGGTACGCTCCTGGTCATCGCGAAGTCGTTTGTTTTCATATTGCAACTGGGTGGACAGGCTTAAGCTGCGGCTACGCAGCAGGGGCTGGCTGACGAACAGACTGTCGGTAATGGCCCGGCCATGGGCGTCCAGGCGCGAGAAATCGCGTACCAGTCGATAGGTCGTCTCGGCGTGGGCCAGTCCGATGCGCGTGCCTCGGGAACCAAGGGGCAGTTGATAGGCTGCACGGTAGTAGCGTTGGTGCCGGTCGCTGCCCAGCAGGCTCAGTCTCGCCTGGTCGCCCAGTCGCAGCGGGCTGTTGAAGTCGAGGGTGGTTCCCAGGCGATATTCCCCCATGTAGCGGCCGCCATAGTTGTCTGCCTCCAGCCTTCCGCCGACCAGCGGGCCGGGGCGGGCCTCGACGCGCAAGTCCGTGGTTCCCTGCGCCTGGCCCGGCAGCAGGGTGCCTTTGGCCTGGAGGCCGGGAATGTCGCTCAGGAGCAGAAGCGCACGCTCCAGCTCCGAGCCCTGGACCGCGGTATCTCGTTCGAGTGCGCTCAAGGGGCGGAGTAGAACGCGGTCCAGCGTTCGGGACGTGTTGTGCAGTTCGATCCTGCCGTAGCGTCCCTCGAGCACTTCGATGCGTACCGTTCCATCCTGGATTTCCTGTGCCGGGAGGAAGGCGCGCGCCAGCACATATCCCTTTTCCCGATAGAAATCGCCGATGCGGGCGGCGGCGGCGTGCAATTGGCTCAGATTGAGTTCCTGGCCCGGCAGGTCGTGCAGGAGCGCCAGCAGGCGTCGATCGTCGAACTGCCTGTTGCCGCTGAGTTGGAAGCGCTTGACCAGCACCGTCGGGCCGCCCTCTTCGGCAGCCCGTGATACGCCGTCCTCGGGGCTGGGGCGCTCGGCGTCCAGTTCCACCGGCGCGGGCAGGTTCAGGCGTCGGCTTTCCACGTCACGCAGCGCCTGCCCCGCATCCGGGGCGGCATTGGCAAGGCCGGACGACAACATGGCCATTCCCAGGAGGCCCGTACGGAGCAGCGGTCCGGCCCTGAAGGATGGAACGATCGAAGTGGAACTGCCGGAAGGCTTTGGGGAGGGCGGCGGGAAAGAAAGGCTAGCCTGGTTACGCGGAAAAGCTGGATGCATGGTCAATCGGCCCGGAGCGCGGTTCTTGCAGGGAAAAGAAGCCGATATCCGCAGGCATGTGCAGAACGATCGGTTTCAAGGCGGAGAATCGAGTGGGCGATAGCCTGGGGCGAGGCTGAAACGGCGACAATCGTAGTTTTCTGGCGTTGGCCGGTAGAACTTCTTGGTTTTCGTAGGGGACTGGGAGGACTGCTGTAGGAAAAAACTCCGGTGATAACGGGCTCGGCTGCGGAAGCGGCGGAAACAGTGGGGCGGAAGTAGCGGCTGAGCGCGATTCCGTATCGCGACCGTGGCGGTCATGATCAAAGCGCCTGTCCGACTATCGCCCGCCGTTCGGTCTGGCGGCTGGAGCATGGGCAGGACGCAGCGCTAGAATGCCGTTCTCGGTTTAAGGGCCCTCTCAGGCTGAGCATCAACGGCGTGTGTCTTTCGGTTCTTTTTCGTGGCGTTCACCCATGACCGGCATCAAGCCCACAACGCCCGTAGCCCGCTATTTCCACCAAGAGGCGCAACGGCGCGGCTATGTGCTGGACGCAGCTCAGGGCAATGCCATTCTTCATCTCGATCGATTGGCGGAGCGCTTGCGTCGAGGCCCGTCGCTATTCCGGCAAGCGCCGCGCAGCCTCTACCTGTGGGGTCCGGTCGGGCGCGGCAAGAGCTGGCTGATGGATGGCTTCTTTCGCAGCGCCGATTTGCAGGGCCTGCGCCGGACGCATTTCCATGCGTTCTTTCGCCAGCTTCATGACGGCATGTTCCGCCGCCAGGGGCGGCCCGATGCCCTGGGCGGTGCGCTCGACGAACTGCTAGGAGATTGCCGGCTGCTTTGCTTCGACGAATTCCATGTCCACGACATCGGCGACGCGATGCTGATAACACGCCTGTTCAGGGAGCTGTTCCGCAGGAAGATCACCCTGGTCTGCACCTCCAACTACGCGCCGCGGCAACTGCTGCCCAATCCGCTCTACCACGAACGCTTCCTGCCGGCGATCCGGTTGATCGAGACGCGCATGGAAGTGCTGGAAGTAGCCGGCGCCCGGGACTACCGGACGATTTCGCCGCGGCAGGAGATCGCTTCCGGTTATGCCAGCGGCGGGTATTGCTGGCCAGCCTCATGCGCTTGCCTGGACGAGCTGGGCTTGTCCGCGCCCGAGCGCTCGCAACGCGTGATCCTGCAAAGCGGCGCGAGGACGTTGCAGGCGCGCGCGGTGTGCGGCGACCTGGTGTGGTTCGCCTTCGCCGACCTTTGCGAGGCGCCAACCGCGGTGATGGACTACCTTGCCCTCGGCGAACGCTTCTCTACCTGGGTGCTGGAGGGCGTACCGCCGATGGCGCGCTGTTCGGTCGCCGCCCAGCAGCGCTTCATCAATCTCGTCGACGTCCTTTACGACAATGACCGGCGTTTTTTCCTGAGTGCCGAAAAGGCGCTGCCGGACTTGGTCGAGGGCAGCGACCTGCCTGCGAACATGCAGCGTACCGCCAGTCGGCTGGCGCAGTTGCGCCAGCTTCGCTGTTGAAGGAACGCCCCGCGCCGACGGCAAACGGGGCGTAATGGCTCAGTGCAGCTTGAGGCGTGGCTCGGTGCTGCGCAGGCGGCCGCTAAGCATCAGCATCGCGGTGCGCAGCGGACCGTACAACGCCATCTGGTGCATGCGGTATAGCGATACGTAGAACATCCGCGCCAGCCAGCCTTCGAGCATGACGCTGCCCATCAGATTGCCCATCAGGTTGCCGACCGCGCTGAAGCGCGACAGCGAGATCAGCGAACCGTAGTCGCGGTAGTGATATTCGCCCAGCGGCTTGCCTTCGAGACGGGCACGCAGCGATTTCACCAGCAGCGAGGCCTGCTGGTGCGCGGCCTGGGCGCGTGGCGGCACGTTGCGCGGTTGCTCTCCCGGTTGCGCCGGCTGGGGACAGGCGGCGCAGTCGCCGAAGGCGAAGATGTCGTCGTCGCGGGTGGTCTGCAGGGTCGGGCGGACCACCAGTTGGTTGATACGGTTGCTTTCCAGGCCGTCGAGTTCCTTGAGGAAGGCCGGAGCACGGATGCCCGCCGCCCAGACCTTGAGCGTCGCCGGGACGAACTCGCCGTCGCCGGTCCAGAGGCCGTCCGCATCTACCTTGCTCACCGCGGAGCCGGTCATCACCCGTACGCCGAGCTTGCTCAGGGTCTGGTGTACCGGCTGGCTGATACGCTCGGGCAGCGCCGGCAGCACCCGTGGGCCGGCTTCGACCAGGCTGATGTGCAGGTCTTCCGGGCGGATCCGGTCGAGCCCGTAGGCGGCCAGCATCTGCGCGGCGTGGTGCAGTTCCGCAGCCAGTTCGACGCCGGTGGCGCCGGCGCCGATGATGGCGATACTCACTGCGTTGTTGTTCGCGTCGTGCCCGGTATGCGCACGCAGGTACTGGCCGAGCAGCTGGCGGTGGAAGCGTTCGGCCTGGGCGCGGGTATCGAGGAAAATGCAGTGTTCCGCAGCGCCCTCGGTGCCGAAGTCGTTGGTGGTGCTGCCGACGGCGATCACCAGGGTGTCGTAGGCGATGTCGCGCTCGGGAACCAGTTCAACGCCATTCTCGTCCACCAGTGCGGCCAGGCGGACCCGCTTGCCGGCGCGATCCAGGCCCTGCATGCGGCCGAGCTGGAATTCGAAGTGGTTCCACTTCGCCTGGGCGACGTAGTTCAGCTCGTCCTCGGAGGAATTGAGCGAGCCGGCGGCGACTTCGTGCAGCAGGGGTTTCCAGATGTGGGTGAGGTTGGCGTCGACCAGGGTGACCTGGGCCTTGCCGCGTTTACCCAGGGTGCGGCCGAGACGGGTGGCGAGCTCCAGCCCGCCGGCGCCGCCGCCGACGATCACGATGCGATGGGACATGTGGATATCTCATAGTGGGAATTCCGTGAGGCGGTCGTCGGGAGCGTGGCTCGACCGGACGACTCAGGCCAGGTAGCTGAGGAGGCGGCTGAGCAGGCCCAGGCCGATGACCACGGCGAGCAGGACGAACATCAGGAACCACGGGCGGAACGGCGCACGCTCGACCTGGTGCAGCGGCGAGGCGAGGTACTGCTCGACCTTCTGCTGGTCTTCGGGGCTCAGTCGGCTGGACATGGCAGGCCTCCGTTTTCGATGTCGGTCATTCTAGACAGACAGGGGGCTCGATCACCAGCGGATCGTCGAGACGGATCACTCCGCTGCCGATCACCCGCGCGGTGATGCCGCCCTGTTCGCGCACGCTTTTCAGCGTGCGGTGGTCGATGTGCTTTTCCAGGCGTCCGCAGGGTTGGTACCAGCCAGTGGTTTCCAGCAGCGCGCCGCCGAGGCGGAAGCGACGGTCCTTCAGGCTGAGCAGGTTGATGCCGGCGACGGCGATGTTGCGGCGCATCTCGTTGGGCAACAGCGGCCTGCCCAGCAGGGTACCGAGGGCCTCGATGTGTTCCCACTGCACCAGGGTGACCTGGCGCGGCGGGTGCGGGTGGTCGCCCGTCAGTCCCAGGCCGCGCCGTGCTTCCACCGCCTCCAGTTCCTGGATCGGCGCGCGGCTGCCGGAGCGCACGCCGATCCACTTCACCCGCCCTTCGCTCACAGGCCTACCCCGGCGTCGAACAGGATGCTGCGGCCGAGGTTGGCGCGCAGGAATTCGGGGGCGCCGGAGTGAGCGAAGAGCACCCGGGCAAAGGTCGGACCGACCATCGACAGCGAGCGCCAGCCTTGGCGCAGGTATTCGGTGGGCGGCGGGAAGGGCGTATTGAAATCGGGCACCGCGCGCTTCAGGTTGACGAAGGCCAGCAGGTCCAGTTCGCCGTGGTCGATGCCGCGCTCGCTATAGTTGTGCGCCTTCTTGCGCAGGGTTGGCGCCAGCCGTGCCTGCAGCTCGGCGGCGGCGATCCGTTGTGGCCGCTCTTCGCGGCGGATCAGTTGGCGCAGGCTGACGGCCTGGCGGCGACGGGTCAGTTCCTCGCGCCACTCCTCGTTCAGCCGGCGACCTTCATCGAGGACGAAGAACACCTCGAAGCCGGCACCCTTGAACAGGACGTCCGGCGGCTGTTCCCCGGGGGCGGCGAAATCCTCCTGGCGATAGGGCACGTTGAGGGCTTCGAGGAAGCGCTGGCAGACCCAGCGCTCGCGGTCCCATTTACGTGCGTTGGAGAGGAAGTCGTTGGCTTGTTCGGCCTGACGGGTGAGCAGGCGCAGATAATCCGCTTCGTTCATGGGCTCAGCTTAGTCTGCCGGCGGGCCCGCTTTCCAGCCTGCAGGCGTTCCGGTTGCGACAATCCGTCCCGGAGCGCGCCAGCGGCGAGGCTCGGTGTACACTGCCGTTCCCCTTGGGCCGGAGCCGTTCCGATGCAACTTCGCAGCGTCATCGCCGCCGATCACCCGGCACTCTTCGCGCTGTGGTCGCGAACGCCAGGTATTCGCCTCCGTGCGGAGGACGCCTATCCCTTCTTCCTCGCCTACCTTCAACGCAACCCCGGGCTGAGCCTGCTGGTCGAAACCGAAGGGGAGGTGATCGCCTGCCTGATGGCCGGGCATGACGGTCGCCGTGGTTACCTCCAGCACCTGGTGGTCGATCCCGGTTATCGAGGGCTGGGGCTGGCGCGGCGGATGCTCGACGAAGTGCTGGCGCGTCTGGCGAGGGAGGGGATCGGCAAATCCCATGTCTTCGTCCTGGATGCCGCCGAGGAGGCACAGGCATTCTGGCGAGCCCAGTCGGACTGGGAGCGGCGCAAGGACATCCAGGTATTTTCCACTCGGGAGGGACACGCGTGAAACGATTGCATTGGGTTCTGCTGGGCATGCTGCTGCCCGGCCTGGCGCTGGCCGTGGAGAAGGGCTCCACCCTGGAGCCCTGGACGTTGCAGGACCAGTTCGAAAAGGCGCACTCGCTGGACGACTCCACCCGGGTCCTGCTGGTGGCGCGGGACATGGACGGCTCGAAGCTGGTCAAGGCGGCGCTGGCGGAACGCCCAAAGGGCTACCTGGAGGCGCGCCACGCGCTGTTCCTGGCGGACATCAGCCGCATGCCGGCGCTGATTTCCCGGCTTTTCGCGGTGCCGGCCATGCGTGACTACAGTTATCCGGTGCTGCTCGATCGCGACGCGGCCATCGCTTCTCGCTATGCCTCGGACGAGGGCAAGGTGCTCTGGGTCAGGCTGGAGCAGCGCCGCGTGTTGGAAACCCGCCAGTTGGATTCGCCGGTGGCCCTGCGCATCGCCCTGGAACAACTGCAGCCGTGATCGCTGCCGAGTTGCTGTCGGCGGAAAGCCTGGAACTGGGCTGGGCCATCTATGCGCCGCTGCTGCTGCTCGCCGCCTGGCGCGCGCCCTGGGTCGAGCTGGTCAGCGATACCCGCCGCCAGCACCTGGTGTTCGGTACCATGCTCGGGCTGTTCCTGCTCTGGCTGGTGCGCCGGGACTTCGAATCGGGGCTGTCCTTCCATTTCATCGGCATGACCGCCGTCACCTTGCTGCTCGACTGGCCGCTGGCGATCGTGGTGGGGCTGGTGGCGCAACTGGGCTTGTGCCTGCTCGGCCGCCAGGATTGGCTGGCGATCGGCGTCAACGGCGTGCTGCTGGTGGCGATCCCCGCACTGATCGCGGAGCTGGCGGCGTTGTTCGTGGAAAAGCGCCAGCCGCGCAATCTGTTCGTTTACATCTTCTGCTGCGGTTTCTTCCCGGCGGCCCTCACCGCGGTGGTGGTCCTGCTGCTCGGCCTTGGCGTGGTCTGGATCGACGGCCTTTTCCCGATGCCGCCCTGGCTGGAGGACTTCGCCGGTTACCTGTGGCTGATCATGTTCCCCGAGGCCTTCATCAACGGCACGGTGATCACCGGCCTGGTGGTCTACTACCCGGAGTGGCTGGAAACCTTCAATCGCACGCGCTACCTGCAGGCGCCCTGGAAGGACGAAGAGCGCAAGCCCTGATGACCAGTCATTCGCCAGGTTCATGGCGGGCGGCGGCTGACTTGCGTCAGTGTTTCGGACGAAGCCGGCCGCGATCCTGCCGTTTTCCCAGGTGAGGAGCGGAACATGGGGGTCCATGAATGGGCCCGAGAGGGCCTGCGAGAGTTGCTGTCGAAGAGCGACGAGGCGGACCGGGCAATGCGCCTGCGCGCGTTGCTCAGCGCAATCGTCGAACTGAACCGGGCGGAGCGCGATGCTGGCGACCTGGCCAGCGAACTGCAATTTCTTGCGGAGAATCTCGACGACCAGCGCGACTACGCTTTCATGCGTCCCTGAAGGAACGGGCCAGCCGGATTGGCTGGCCCGTTGCGTTCAATGCTCGCGAGGCGGCAGGTCGGCGGAGAAGATATCGTCTTCCAGGGTGTCGCCGGGGATCGCATGTTCCTCGGCGGCCCAGGCGCCGAGATCGATCAGCTTGCAGCGGTCGGAGCAGAAGGGGCGGTACTTGTTGTCGCTTTTCCATTCGACGGGCGCGCCGCAGGTCGGGCACTCCACGGTCAGGGGCTGGCTCATGCTCGGCCTCCTCGCAAGGTCAGGTAGAAGGCGTGCAGTCGTTCGACTTCACGCTGCAGGTGGGACAGGTCGCCGTCGTTGACCAGCACGTCGTCGGCGTGCTTCAAGCGCTCGTCGCGCCGGGCCTGGGCCTGGAGGATCGAGCGCACCTGCTCCTCGGAGACCTTGTCGCGAAGCATGGTGCGCTGTAGTTGCAGATGTTCCGGGGTATCCACCACCAGCACGCGCTGGGTCATCTGGCGCTGGCCGGACTCCACCAGCAGCGGCGAGACCAGGATGGCGTAGGGCGATTCGGCCCTGGCCAGGTACTGGACGATCTCCGCGCCGATCAGCGGGTGCAGCAATTGCTCCAGCCAGCGCCGTTCCTCCGGCGCCTGGAAGATCCGCTCGCGCAAGGCGGCGCGGTCGAGCTGGCCATCGGGCAGGAGGATGCCGTCGCCGAAGCGTTCGACGATCTTCGCCAGGGCCGGACGCCCCGGCTCCACCACCCAGCGGGCGGCATGGTCGGCGTCCACCAGGTGGACGCCGAGGGAAATGAAATGCTCGGCGGCTGCGCTCTTGCCGCTGCCGATACCGCCCGTGAGGCCTAGTATCCAGGGTTGGGTCATTTGAATCCGGCGAATTGCAGATAGGTCCGGGTTATTTGATCACCCCAGAGCAAAGCAATCCACCCGGCAATCGCCAGATAGGGACCGAAGGGGATCGGCGTGCCGCTTTCGGCGTTGCGCAGGCGCAGCATGATCACCCCGAGGATCGCCCCGACCAGCGACGACAGCAGGATGGTCAGCGGCAGGATCTGCCAGCCGCCCCAGGCACCGAGCATGGCCAGCAGCTTGAAGTCGCCGTAGCCCATGCCCTCCTTGCCGGTCACCAGCTTGAACAGCCAGAACACCGACCACAGGCTCAGGTAGCCGAACACCGCGCCGAACAGCGCATCGTCGAGGCTGGCGAAGAGGCCGAAATGGTTGGCGATCAGACCCAGCCAGAGCAGCGGCAGCACCAGCACGTCCGGCAGCAGTTGGTGATCGGCATCGATCAGGCTCATCGCCAGCAGGCCCCAGGTCAGCAGGAGCATCGCGCCCGCCTGCCAGGTGAAGCCGAAATGCCAGGCGACGTAGCCGGAAAGCAGCGCGGTGGCCAGTTCCACCAGGGGGTAGCGTTTGCCGATGGCGGCCTTGCAGGACGAGCACTTGCCGCCCAGCGCCAGGTAGCTGACCAGCGGGATGTTTTCCCAGGGGCGGATCTCATGGCCGCAGTGCGGGCACGCCGAACTCGGCAGCACCAGGTTGTAGGTCGCCTGCTTGGGTTCCGGCTCCAGCCCGAGCGTTTCGCGGGCCTCGGCCTTCCAGTTGCGCTCCATCATCTTCGGCAGGCGATGCACGACGACGTTGAGGAAGCTGCCGACCAGCAGGCCAAGGAGGATGGCGCACAAGACAAAGGCCAGCGGATGGCTGGCCAGGTAGTCGAGAAGGGGCATCAGTTATCCGACGACGTTGCCGAGTTGGAAGATCGGAAGGTACATGGCCACGATCAGGCCGCCAACCAGTACGCCGAGAACGGCCATGATCATCGGTTCCATGAGCGTGGTGAGGTTGTCCACGGCGTTGTCGACTTCCTCTTCGTAGTAGCTGGCGACTT
Source organism: Pseudomonas sp. FDAARGOS_761 (assembly GCF_013343155.1). Classification (NCBI taxonomy): domain Bacteria; kingdom Pseudomonadati; phylum Pseudomonadota; class Gammaproteobacteria; order Pseudomonadales; family Pseudomonadaceae; genus Pseudomonas; species Pseudomonas sp. FDAARGOS_761. The sequence goes on from NZ_CP054572.1 coordinate 508,920, forward strand.
TGCTCAGCATCTCATCGAGCGAACCGGACTCCTCGCCGATGGCGGTCATCTGGATCGCCATGTTGGGAAAGACGCTGGTGGTGCGCATGGAGAAGTTGAGCTGCATGCCGGTGGAAACGTCTTGCTTGATCTTGCTGACCGCGTTCTTGAACACGATATTGCCGGTCGCTCCGGAGACGGAGTCGAGCGCATCGACCAGGGGAACACCTGCGGCGAAGGTCGTGGACAAGGTCCGTGCATAACGGGCGACCGCGGATTTGTAGACGATGCCTCCGAAAATGGGAAGTTTGAGGATCGTTCTGTCGAGTGCGTCGCGGAATTTTTTCGAGCGTTTATGCAGTTCCTTGAAGGTAAAGCCAATCGCCCCCACACCAACGATGACGGCAAGCCACCACTCCTGTAGGAACTCGGATAAATTTACGACCATTTGAGTGAATGCAGGCAGCTCTGCGCCAAAACCTTGGAATACGGATTGGAACTGCGGAACGACCTTGATCAGAAGAATGGCGGAGACGATCAAGGCAACGATGATGACGGCGATAGGATAAGTCATCGCCTTCCTGATCTTTGCTTTTAACGATTCCGTTTTTTCCTTGTAGGTCGCGACTCTATCCAGCAAGTTTTCCAAGGCGCCCGATTGCTCGCCGGCATCGACCAGGTTGCAATAGAGTTCGTCGAAGTACTGTGGTTTCTTTCTCAGTGAGTTGGCCAGGCTGTTGCCCGAGGACACTTCCTGCTTGATCTCATCCACCAACTTGCGCATGTTGGGATTGTCGAAGCCTTCGCCGATGATGTCGAACGATTGCAGGAGGGGAACGCCAGCGCCCATCATGGTCGCCATCTGCCGGGTGAACAGGGCGATGTCCATGGGTTTCACTTTCTTGCCTGCGCCTAGCAGGGAGATACCTTTCTTGCGTACCTTGAGCGGATTGATGCCTTGCTTGCGCAGATGGGCCTTCACCAGCATGGGATTCTGCCCGGTCAGTTCGCCCTTGACCTTGGCGCCTTTCTTGTCGGTGCCCTCCCAGATGAAAACGCTGGTTTTTAACGCTTTGTCCGCCATGGATTAATCCTTGGTCACGCGGTTGACTTCCTCCAGGCTGGTGATCCCCTGCATGGCTTTCAGCAGGCCTGAGGTGCGCAGATCGTTGAAGCCTTCTTTGCGGGCTTGCTCGGCGATCTCGATGGAGTTGCCTTCCTCCATGATAATCCGCTGCAGGGCCGGGGTGTTTTTAACTACTTCATAAATACCGACACGGCCCTTGTAACCGTTCTTGCAATGGTCGCAGCCCACCGGCGAATAAAGCTTGAAGGTGCCGATCTTGTCTTCCGGGAAGCCCTCGTGAAGCAGGGTTTCCCTCGGCACCTCATGTTCTTTCTTGCAGTGCGAACAGAGTTTTCGCGCAAGGCGCTGGGCGATGATCAGGTTCACCGAGGTCGCCAGGTTGAACGCCGGCACGCCCATGTTCAGCAACCGGGTCAGGGTCTCGGCGGCGCTGTTGGTGTGCAGGGTGGACATCACCATATGCCCGGTCTGCGCCGCCTTGATGGCGATCTCGGCGGTCTCCAGGTCGCGGATCTCGCCGACCATGATCACATCCGGGTCCTGGCGCAGGAAGGCGCGCAGCGCCTGGGAGAAGTCCATGCCCTGGCGCGGATTGACGTTGACCTGGTTGATGCCTTCCAGGTTGATCTCCACCGGGTCTTCGGCGGTGGAAATGTTGATGTCGGTGGTATTCAGGATGTTCAGGCCGGTGTATAGCGATACCGTCTTGCCCGAGCCGGTGGGGCCGGTGACCAGGATCATGCCCTGCGGCTGCTTGAGTGCGGCCAGGTAGAGTTCCTTCTGGTCCTCCTCGTAGCCGAGGGCGTCGATGCCCATCTGTGCGCTGGAGGAGTCGAGGATCCGCATCACGATCTTCTCGCCCCACAGGGTCGGCAGGGTGTTGACGCGGAAGTCGATGGACTTGGTCTTCGACACGCGCATCTTGATCCGTCCGTCCTGCGGCTTGCGTCGTTCGGAGATATCCAGGCCGGCCATTACCTTGAGACGAGCAGAGATACGACTGGCCAACTGGATCGGCGGCTTGGCCACTTCGTGGAGCATGCCGTCGGTACGGAAGCGCACCCGGTAGATCTTCTCGTAGGGCTCGAAGTGCAGGTCGGAAGAGCCGCCCTTGATGGCATCCAGCAGCATCTTGTTGACGAAACGTACTACAGGTGCGTCGTCCGCTTCTGCGCTGGCATCCTCTTGGGTGGACTTGTCCGCGCTGCCGATATCCAGTCCCTCGAGGTCGACATCGTCGAGGCCTGCGAGACCGTCGGTAGCGCTTTCGAACAGCTTGTCGATGGCCAGGCCAAGCTTGTCGTCTTCGACCAGAATCGCTTCGGTCGTCAGGCCGGTGCTGAACTGGACATCATTGATGGCCTGGTGGTTGGCGGGGTCGGAGATGCCTACGAAGAGCTTGTTGCCGCGCCGCCACAGAGGGATGACCCGGTGTTGGCGGACCAGCTTCTCGCTGATGGCGTCCCGCGGAAAGCTTTCCTTGTCCAGGCTGTTCAGGTCGCAATAGGCGATGCCGAACTGCTCGGCGGACAATTCGGCCAGGGCCAGGCCGCTTACCAGCTTGCTCTGCACCAGGTGCGTCACCAGCGACAGCTTGTTGCGCTGCGCCTGCGCCTGGGCCTGCACGGCGGTCTTTTCGTCGAGTAGATTGGCTTGGACGAGCTGTCGGGACAGGCCGCTCAGTTGGATGCTGTCGTTCATGGGGAAGGAATCGCAGAAGGGCTATTGAGGTGCCTTATAACGCAGATAACAGGGGCTGCCAAATCGAGGAAATCCAGCTGTCAAAAAATGTCACATCCTGTCCGTTTTAAGTTTGACTCTCATCGAGAAAGGAACCCAGTTTCCTTGATCGTGGCGCGGTTTGATATTTGGCATGGTAAGTGCTTGTTGAGGTTCAGGCGTTAGGCCTATACATAATCAACGGAGAGATTCATGAAAGCTCAAAAAGGCTTTACCTTGATCGAACTGATGATCGTGGTTGCGATCATCGGTATCCTGGCGGCAATTGCCATTCCCCAGTATCAGAACTATGTTGCGCGTTCGGAAGGTGCTTCGGCGCTGGCGACGATCAACCCGCTGAAGACCACTGTTGAAGAGTCGCTGTCGCGTGGAATTGCTGGTAGCAAAATTAAAATTGGTACTACTGCTTCTACTGCGACCGAAACATATGTCGGCGTCGCTCCGGATGCCAACAAGTTGGGTGTAATTGCTGTGGCAATCGAGGATAGTGGTGCAGGTGATATTTCCTTTACCTTCCAGACTGGTACCTCTAGTCCTAAGAACGCCACCAAGGCTATTACTCTGAGTCGTACTGCGGATGGTGTTTGGACTTGTAAGTCCACTCAGGATGAGATGTTCATTCCGAAAGGCTGCACTAAGTAAGGCTGGATATTTGTATCGGGAGGGGCTTAAGTGGCTACTTTCCATTGTGATTGGCTCTCTCTAATGGTAGGCTCCCGCCCGCCGCCGGATTAGCTCAGTCGGTAGAGCAGCTCATTCGTAATGAGAAGGTCGGGGGTTCGATTCCTCTATCCGGCACCAGTCGCATAAAAAAGCCCCGCTTCGGCGGGGCTTTTTATTGCCTGCGATTCGTTCAGAGGGTGAGGCGCATGGACAGGTCGACGGCCCTGACATCCTTGGTCAAGGTGCCGATGGAGATGTAGTCGACGCCGGTCTCGGCGATGTTGCGCAGGGTGCTCTCGTTGATTCCGCCGGAAGCTTCCAGCTTGGCACGGCCGGCGGTGAGGGCGACGGCGGTGCGCATGTCGTCCAGGCTGAGTTCGTCGAGCATGACGATATCGGCGCCGGCCTCCAGCGCCTGGCGCAGTTCATCGAGGTTCTCCACTTCCACTTCCACCGGCTTGCCGGGTGCTATGCGCCGGGCTTCGGCGATTGCCCGATGGATACCGCCGCAGGCGGCGATGTGGTTTTCCTTGATCAGGAAGGCATCGTAGAGGCCGATGCGGTGGTTGTGGCAACCGCCGCAGGTGACCGCGTACTTCTGCGCGAGGCGCAGGCCGGGCAGGGTCTTGCGGGTGTCGAGCAGCTTCACCGTGGTGCCTGCGACCAGGTCGGCGTAGTGCTGGCTGCGGGTGGCGGTACCGGAAAGCAGCTGGAGGAAGTTCAGCGCGCTGCGCTCGCCGGTGAGCAGGGCGCGGGCCGGACCTTTTAGCTGGAACAGCGTCTGGTTCGGCTCGACTCGCTGGCCGTCCTCCACCTGCCAGGTCACCAGCACTCGCGGATCGACCTGGCGGAAGACCTCGTCGACCCAGGCGCGGCCCGCGATCGTCGCGTGCTCGCGGGTAATCACCCGGGCCTCGGCCTCGCGTTGTGGATCGATCAACTGAGCGGTAAGGTCGCCGCCGCCGACGTCTTCCGCCAGGGCGGTACGGACGTTGGCCTGGATTTCGCCTTGGAGGTCGGCAAGGGTGAGGTTAGGCATGGCGGGCTCCTGTACGAGATCGGGCGATTATACGGAGCGCGGCGGACGGCGTCTGTGCCTGCCTGGGCGCCGGTCGGGACGGCCGCCATTCATCGGCCTTCGCTTGTGTGAAGAGAGTCATGTCTATAGGAAAACCCTCTATCTAGATTTGAAAGTATCTCTATAATGAATGTAGATACTTGTTTTTGACGCCTGGAAATTGACGTTACGGACGACGCCAATCGATCCTCTGTGCCCGATTTTTGCCATTCCATGCGCGGCCGCGAGGGTGGCAGGAGAGTCCCGATGCAGAACGATGCCAATGTGGTGCACCTGACCAGGGTCGCTTCCGAGCCGTCGCCGAACGCCGGAGCGGGGCGCCTGCCGGTCATCCTCGTGCAGGTGCGCGACAAGGCGGCGCTGCAGCTGAAACAGGCGTTGCAGGCGTTGTTCGACAACGCCGACGACACCCTCTTCGAAATGGCCGACCGAGCCACCAGCAACCTCGAACAGAACGCTTTCTTCGAAGCCATGCGCGACCTGCGCCTCAAGCGCAAGAGTATCGAGCGGGTCTACCTGCAGAAGGTCTTCGAGGAGTTCTCGGCGCTCAACCAGGTACAGTCCGGCAAATCCGTGCCGACCCTGGATACCGTGTCCTTCGATAGCCTCAGCCTGGTACAGAACGAGGAACTGGAGGAGTCCGTCGCGGTGGACGCGATGGTGGCGCGGGTGATGAGCCGCGATGCCTCCGCGCTGGCCCACCTGAGCACCCGCCTGAACACCCTGGTCGGCCGGAAGGTCGACGAGAAGAGCAATCCCCTCGCTCCGCGTCCGCTGACCGCGGCTTTCCTCGATGCCTGCCAGGGGCTCGGCGTCGAGATCAAGGTCAAGCTGATCATTCTCAAGCTGTTCGAGAAGTACGTCCTGGCCCATTGCGACCAGTTGTACGCCGAGGCCAACCAGATCCTGGTCGCTGCGGGCGTGCTGCCGGAACTCAAATCCGCGCTGCCGCGGCGTCAGCCCGCTGTCCGTCCCGAAGCGGTGCGCGATGCCGGGACCCTGCAGGCACAGGCTGCGCTGCTCGACGGCGGTCAGCAGGAAGTCTTCGGCGCGCTGCAGGAACTGCTGGCGCAGGTCCGCGACAATCCTTCCTTCTACCGTCGCGAAACGCCTGAGAATGCCGCGCCGATTTCCAGCAACGACCTGATGCGCCTGCTTTCCCACCTGCAACAGCACTTGCCGGGCCCTGGCGCCGCGGAGTTCGACGTCCGCGACGGGGTCGACCAACTGCTCCAGCGGGTCAGCCACAAGAGCGGCCGTTCTCGGGTGGTCGGCCAGGTGGACGATGACGTCATCAACCTGGTGTCGATGCTGTTCGAGTTCATTCTCGACGACCGCACCCTGCCTGATTCGCTGAAGGCCCTGATCGGTCGGATGCAGATCCCGATGCTCAAGGTGGCCCTGCTCGACAAGACCTTCTTCAGCCGCGGTAGCCATCCGGCGCGTCGCCTGCTAAACGAGATCGCATCCGCGTCGCTGGGCTGGGCCGAACACAATGATGCCCGGCGCGACAGCCTGTACCAGAAGATCGAACAGGTCGTGATGCGGCTGTTGAACGACTTCGTCGACGACCCGGCGATCTTCGCCGAGTTGCTGGAGGACTTCATTGCCTTCACCGGCGACGAGCGCCGCCGCAGCGAGCTCCTCGAGCAACGCACCCGCGACGCCGAGGAAGGCCGCGCCAAGGCCGAACTGGCACGGCAGGACGTGGAGCAGGTGCTGAACCAGCGACTGCTCGGCAAGGTCCTGCCGGAGGTGGTGGTGCGCCTGCTGCGGGATGCCTGGAGCAAGGTGATGCTGCTGATCTGCCTCAAGCATGGCAAGGCTTCGGCCGAGTGGCGGGAGGCCCTGGATACCATGGACGAGCTGATCTGGAGCGTCGGCCCGCATGATGATCCGCTGTCCCGCCAACAGTTGCTGGAGCGCGTGCCAGGGCTGCTCAAGGCGCTGCGCGAGGGATTGGCCAGCGCAGCCTTCGATCCGTTTTCCACCGGTGAATTCTTCAGCCAGTTGGAAACCCTGCATGTCCAGGGCCTGCAGCGCGACAAGCGCGGCGAGGCGGCGGTCGCGGACAGCCCCCTGCTCGACGAAGCGACCCCGGGCACGGCCGCGGAAAAGCCCCGGACGCCGGTCATGCTGCGGGTGGTCGAGGAAATCGTCCTGACCTCGCCGGACGCCGCCCCGGCGCCTGTCGAGAGCGAAGTGCGCCTGCCGGACAACGACGAGGCACTGCTGCGGGTCGATGCGCTGCGTGTCGGCAGTTGGGTGGAAATCCAGGAGGACGCCGAGCACAAGCTGCGCTGCAAGCTGGCGGCAGTGATCCGGCCCACCGGGCGCTACATCTTCGTCAATCGCACCGGGATGAAGGTCCTGGAAAAGACCCGCATGGGCCTGGCGGTGGAGTTTCGCCGGCAGGCGGTACGCCTGCTGGACGATGCCTTGCTGTTCGACCGGGCCCTGGAGTCGGTGATCGGCAACCTGCGGCGCCTCAAGGGCGCCTAGCCGCTTCTCGAGGACCCGGCGGATGCCGGGTCTTTTCGTTCTTGCGGGTAATACCTTTCCTCGAAGCATGTCGAAGCGGCCGATCCAGAGCCCGCCTGATCGTCATTCCGGCGCCGCTGGATTAGAGTGGGGGCTCGTTCAGGAGCCCGTATGCATTTCGATTCCGTTACCGGCTGGGTCCGTGGCGTCCGCCACTGCCCTTCACCGAATTTCAACCTGCGTCCGCAAGGGGACGCGGTGTCGCTGCTGGTCATCCACAATATCAGCCTGCCGCCGGGACAGTTCGGCACCGGCAAGGTCCAGGCGTTCTTCCAGAATCGCCTGGACCCGAACGAACATCCCTATTTCGAGGAGATCCGCCACCTGACGGTTTCCGCGCATTTCCTCATCGAACGCGACGGCGCCATCACCCAGTTCGTCTCCTGTCACGACCGCGCCTGGCATGCCGGGGTTTCCTGCTTCGACGGTCGCGAGGCGTGCAACGACTTCTCCCTTGGCATCGAACTGGAGGGGACCGACACGGAACCGTACACGGACGCGCAGTACACTGCCCTGGCCGGGCTGACGCGGCTGTTGCGCGCGGCCTTCCCGGGGATCACCCCGGAACGCATCCAGGGCCACTGCGATATCGCCCCGGAGCGCAAGACCGATCCCGGCGAGGCTTTCGACTGGTCGCGCTACCGCGCCGGATTGACCGATTCCAAGGAGGAAACATGACGTTCCTGGTGTTGCTGCTGGCCCTTGCGCTGGAGAAGTTCTCCGGCTGGCGCCGGCGTATCCAGCGCGATGGCGCCTGGCTCGCCTGGCTGAGCCTGGTCGAGGACCTGCCCTCGGTGTCCCGCCGCTCCTGGCTGGGGCTGCTGCTCGCGGTAGTCCTGCCGTTGCTGCCGCTGGCCCTGCTGCTGACATTGCTGCAGCCGCTGGCCTATGGCTGGCTGAGTCTTCCGCTGCATCTTCTGGTGGTGGTCTACAGTCTCGGCCGCGGCGACGTCATGGCCGACCTCGGGCCGTTCCGCGACGCCTGGCGGCGCGAGGAGGCCCAGGCTGCCTTCCATGTCGCCGAACGCGATCTGGGGATCCTGGGCGGCAGCGAGAGCGACCTGATCGGCCGGGTGCACGGCCATCTGCTCTGGCAGGGCTACCAGAGCTTCTTCGCGGTGATCTTCTGGTATGCCTTGCTCGGCCCGGTGGCGGCCCTGGCCTATCGCCTGCTGGCACTGGCGCTGGAGCACGCCCGCCAGCCGGCGTTGCGCGAACAGGCGGCGCGCGTCCGGCATATCCTCGACTGGTTGCCGGTGCGTGCGCTGGTGCTGAGCTTCGCCCTGGTCGGCAACTTCCTCGCGGTTATCCGCGTGCTGCTGCACTGGCTGCTGGCCTGGGACATCTCGGCGGCCGCGCTGCTGGGCAAGGCCGGACGGGTCGCCAGCGATGTCGAAGCGGTCGAACTGGGTGCCGCCGGCGTCGCCAGCCTGGATGCGCTCTGGCAATTGCTGGTGCGCGCGGCCGTGCTCTGGTATGCCGTGTTCGCCTTCTGCGCGCTGTTCCTCTGAGCGTAGCGACGGGGAGTCCGCCTGCGATTCCCCGTTAACCTTAAGTTACAGAACACCAGGCCGATATCGGGTACACAGGTGAACGTGTCCGCATGATTTCGAAAGGCCATTACCGAGCGGACTCCGTGCGTCAATGTCGCCACGCGGCGGCATCTCTCAGAACGATAAGAACAATCAGGAGACGTCTGGGTGAAGACCGTACTCTATCCCGCTATCGCGCTGATGAACCGGCTCAGCTTCGGCATGAAGTTCGGCCTGATCAGCGTGCTGTTCTTCCTGCCGCTGCTGATCACCAGCTTCTATCTGGTGCGCGATGCCTATCGCCAGTTCAGCGACACCCGGATCGAACTGCAGAGCTTGACGCTGCTGGGTAGCGGACTTCAGATCCGGCGTGGCCTGGAGTCCCTCAACGATCTGTTGCAGATCAATGCGGTCATCGGCCAGTCCGGCAAGGCCGGCGATCTGGAAGCGCGCATCGCGGACGTCCAGAAGGGGCTGCGCGGGCGGCTCGAGGCGCTGGCGCCGCTCAGCGAGGATGGTGCGGCGGTAGCCGAATTCGAGGCCCAGCGCGACCGGTTGCTCAACGGCTTGCAGGCCGTGGAGGCCGAAGGGTCCTTGCAGGGCAAGGGCGCACGGGCGGAGAAGCTGCTCGGTAGCGCACAGGTATTCATCAAGTTGCTTATCGCCCAGGCCGGGCTCAGCCAGGACAGCCAGCGCCAGGTGCGCCAGCTCAGCGAGCTGGTCGGTTCGATAACGCCGGAGGTGACGGCGGCCATCAGCAAGGGGCGCGCCATCGGCGCCTACTCCCTGGGCCAGGGTTTCCTCAATTCGTCCTCCAGCGCGCGGCTCGACGAACTGCTGCTGGAGTTCGAGAAACTGCATGGCGAGTACGGCCTGAAGCTGCAGGAGTCCCTGGCCGGCAGCCCACCGGCGCTCGAGGAGGCCGCCCAGGCCAGTCGCGAGACCCTGAAGAGCCTGGGGCAGTTGTTCGAGGACCGGGTGATCGTGGCCGAGACGCTGGATACCCCGTGGACGCAGTTCTACGATCAGGTCAGCGCGGCGATGGACAAGACCTACCAGCTCGACGACGCCGTTCTCGGCTATCTCGATACCCAGTTGCAAAAGCGCCTGCAACAGGTGCGCACGCAGATGCTGTTGCTAGTCGCCGCGCTGGCCGTGGTTTTCGCCGCGATCCTATACCTCTACGGCGGTTTCTACGTCTCCACCCGCGCCACCCTGAAGGATCTCGGGCGAATGATGGAGCGCGTCGCCGGCGGCGACATGACGGTCAGCTTCCAGGCCCGCAGCCGTGACGAACTGGGCGAGCTGGGACAATCGTTCAACGAGTCGGTGGCGAAGATCCACGACCTGATCGAGCGGGTCAGCCAGACCGTCGGCGAGGTCGAGCGGCAGACCCTGCGCGTCGAGTCGGTGTCGGCCGAAAGCAACCAGGCGGTAGCCGGGCAACGCAGCCAGATCGAGCAGGTGGCCACGGCGATGAACCAGATGGCCGCTACCGCCCAGGAAGTGGCACGCAGCGCGGCGATGGCGGTGAGCAGCGCGAACAGCGTGAACCAGGAAACCCTCAGCGGGCGCAGCCTGGTCGAGTCGCAGGTGGGTAGCATCCAGCGCCTGGCCGGCGAGATCGACCAGTCGGTGGCGGCGATCAATCGCCTGGCCAGTGACAGCGCCTCGATCAGCCAGGTGCTGGATGTGATCAAGGGCATCGCCGAACAGACCAACCTGCTGGCGCTCAATGCGGCGATCGAGGCCGCTCGTGCCGGGGAGCAGGGGCGCGGTTTCGCGGTGGTGGCCGACGAGGTGCGCACGCTGGCCAAGCGCACCCAGCAATCCACCGCCGAGATCGAACAGATGATCCTGCGCCTGCAGGGCGGCGTCGATGCGGCGGTGAAGGCGATGGGCAGCAGCCACCATACCGCCGATGGCACGGTCAACGAGTCGGCGCAGGTGCAGCAGGCACTGGAGAATATCCTCGGCGCGGTGGGCATGATCGTCGACCAGAACCAGCAGATCGCCGCCGCCGCCGAGCAACAGACCGCCGTGGCCCACGATATCGACCAGAACATCGTCGAGATCAACCAGGCCGGCGAGCGCACCGCGGAAGGCGCCAGCCAGACCGAACGGGCCAGCCGCGAACTGGGCGCCCAGGTGACCCAGCTGAAACGCCTGATCGGTGCGTTCCGGGTGTAGGCGCAAGGCCTGCGCGGGACGTTTTTCGTCCATCCGATTGAACGCTGGGCGGACGGGGACATCCCACTGTCATGCACATGGGGTAAAGGCTGAGCAGGTCAATCCGGCGGTGCGACAGGCGGAGGCGAAATCGCGGCATTTTTTTATTGATCTCGCGTCCCCTTGGTCCTAAAGTTCGCGCCCGAACGTCCATGCTGGAAACGATCCATCCGGCTCAAGTACTGACGACGAGAGATCGCCTTGTGGCAAGGCGACGTCCGCTGCTCAAGCGGCCAGGTCGTCGCGCGGGACACGCGCGCGACCTACCAGGATGAACAGGCGGTGGCTGCCGGCAGGCAGGTGATACTCGGCGACATGCCTTGGGAAGTAGGCGAACCAAAGTGGGGAAACGGATTAGACGTTCAGCTTCACCCCTACGAATCCATGTGCTTTGCCATTGGGAGTCCCAACCATGTCCATCAAGGTCGAGGATTATTTCGCCCCTGAAACCTTCCAGCGCATGAAGGCCTTCGCCGACAAGCAGGAAACCCCCTTCGTGGTCATCGACAAGCAAACCATCGCCGATGCCTACGACCAACTGACCGACTGCTTCCCCTTCGCCAGGATCTACTACGCGGTAAAGGCCAATCCCGCTACCGAAATCACCGAGCTGCTGCGCGACAAGGGTTCGAACTTCGATATCGCCTCGATCTACGAACTGGACAAGGTGATGAAGACCGGCGTCGGTCCGGAGCGCATCAGCTACGGCAACACCATCAAGAAATCCAAGGACATCCGCTACTTCTACGAGAAGGGCGTGCGCTTGTTCGCCACCGACTCCGAAGCCGACCTGCGCAACATCGCCAAGGCCGCTCCCGGCGCCAAGGTCTACGTGCGTATCCTCACCGAGGGCTCGACTACCGCAGACTGGCCGTTGTCGCGCAAGTTCGGCTGCCAGACCGACATGGCCATGGACCTGCTGATCCTGGCCCGCCAGCTGGGCCTGGAGCCCTACGGCATTTCCTTCCACGTCGGTTCGCAGCAGCGCGACATCTCGGTGTGGGACGCGGCGATCGCTAAGGTCAAGGTGATCTTCGAGCGCCTGAAGGAAGAAGACGGCATCGTCCTGAAGATGATCAACATGGGCGGCGGCTTCCCGGCCAACTACATCACCAAGACCAACGACCTGGAAACCTATGCGGAGGAGATCATCCGCTTCCTCAAGGAGGACTTCGGCGACGACCTGCCGGAAATCATCCTCGAGCCGGGCCGTTCGCTGATCGCCAATGCCGGCATCCTGGTCAGCGAAGTGGTGCTGGTCGCCCGCAAGTCGCGGACCGCCGTGGAGCGCTGGGTCTATGCCGACGTCGGCAAGTTCTCCGGACTGATCGAAACCATGGACGAGTCGATCAAGTTCCCGATCTGGACCGAGAAGCAGGGCGAGATGGAAGAGGTGGTGATCGCCGGCCCGACCTGCGACAGCGCCGACATCATGTACGAGCACTACAAGTATGGCCTGCCGCTGAACCTGGCGAGCGGCGACCGCCTTTACTGGCTGTCTACCGGCGCCTACACCACCAGCTACAGTGCGGTGGAGTTCAACGGCTTCCCGCCGCTGAAGGCGTTCTACCTCTAGCGCAGTCGCCTCTGTTACGAAGAGCCCCGCCTCGGCGGGGCTTTTTCATGTCGCTCTGGAAGCCTCGCGGCGCTCGTGCCAGCCTTGTTCGACAACCCATGACAAGGACGCCGACATGACAGGTAACGGTGTTTCCCTGGTGACCCTCGGGGTCGCCGATCTGGCCCGCTCCTCTCTCTACTACCAGGCGCTGGGCTGGCAGCCCTCTTCGGACGGCAACGAGCAGGTGGTATTTCTCAAGGGCCGCAACCTGGTCCTCGGCCTCTACGGACGCAGCGCCCTCGCCGAGGATGCGCAGGTGGAAGATCGTCCGACCGGCTTCGCGGCTATCACCCTGGCCTGCAACTGCGCCTCGCGGGACGAGGTGGACCGTCTGTTCTCCGCAGCTACGGCGGCCGGCGGGCAGGCGACCAAGATGCCGCAGGAAGTGTTCTGGGGTGGCTACTCCGGATATGTCGCCGACCCGGATGGACACCTTTGGGAAATTGCCTACAACCCGTTCTGGCCGTTCGACGAGCAGGGCAACCTGGTCTTGCCCTGAGGGCGCTACGGATGGAAAAACGCCCCGCTCGGCGGGGCGTTTTCTTTGGCGGCGGTCAGCCTTCGTTCGGCTGGCGGGACGGTGCGCGCGGCGTCGTTGGCGCGGGTCGTCCGGCCTGGGCGACCTGCTGCCCGGCGTCGGCCTTGTCCAGCGGCAGCTTGTCGAAGTCGCGCAAGCCATTGTGGGCATAGGGGTTGCCGATCCAGCGGACTTCATGCTGGAAGTCGTTGCTCACCAGGCTCTTGGTCGGATCGAAGAGGTCATAGTTGAGGCCGGCGAGGTCGGACCAGGTATGGATCAGGTCTTCGCTGCTGTAGCGTCGGTCGACCAGGGCCTGCAGGTCGCGTGGGTGGGTCTGCTGCCAGCTGGGCGAAGTCCAGACCAGGAAGGGCACGGTGTACATGCCGCGGGTCGGGTCGCCTTCGTTGCGGCCGAGGCGGTCGTGCGGGGCTTCGTCGAAGACTTCCTCGCCATGGTCCGAGAGGTAGACCAGGAAGCCGTTCGGATCGCTGTTGGCGAAGCCCTTGATCAGGCTGGAGACCACGTAGTCGTTGTACAGCACGGCGTTGTCGTAGCTGTTGTAGACCTCCACCTGGTCGTCGCTGAGGGCCGCCGGGGCGCCCTGGCGGTCGACGAAGCGAGCGTAGTCGGCGGGATAGCGGTACTTGTAGTTCATGTGGGTGCCGAGCAGATGGACCACGATGAACTTCTTCGGCGCCGGGTCGTCCAGCACCTTGGCGAAGGGCGCCAGCACCGCGCCGTCCAGCTGGCTGGCGTTCTGGCTGCGCTGGTTGTTCAGGTAGAACTGCGCATCGGTCTGCTGGGCGAAGGTCGTCAGCATGGTGTTGCGCTTGGTCATAGTCTGCTGGTTGGTGATCCAGAAGGTTTTGTAGCCGGCCTGCTTCATCAGGTTCATCAGCGACGGATCGGTGAGGAAGCGGTCGGGATGCTCCTGGTCAGCGAACGTTAGCACCTGCTGCAGCACCTCGATGGTATATGGCCGCGACGCCACCACGTTGTTGAATACCGTGAGGTTCCGGTTCGCGGCCTTCAGTGCGTCCAGCTGCGGGGTCGTTTCGCGTGGATAGCCGTAGAGGCTCATGTGCTTGCGCGACGTGGATTCGCCGATCACCAGGACCAGCGTGCGCGGCGTATCGCCATTGGCATCGACGAGGTTCTTCAGCGGCGGTAGGGCCGCGTTCTTTTGCAACAGCGCCTGCATGCTGCCCAGTTGCTGGCGGTATTGCTGGTAGCCGATCAGCAATTGCCAGGGCACCGCCGGTTCCATGCGCGCCTGGACCTTGTCCAGGGCTTCGTCGAAGGGCCGGCCCTGGCTGACCAGTTGCTTGTAGAACGGATAACCGATGGTCGCGACGATCAGCAGCACCGCCACCGGCAGGGCGCTGAAGCGCGGCAGGTAGACCGGGCGCAGGCGGCGCCAGAGGAGGATGGCGACCAGGCTGTAGAGCACCAGGCCGAGGGTCATCCAGGGGTTGAAGTACTGGCTGAAATATTCGCTGGCCTCGGCGGTGTTCGACTCGAACATCACGAAGATCACGCTTTGCGAAAATTCCTGGTGATAGATGCCGAAATAGCTCAGGCCGACCAGCGAGGCGGCCCACAGCACCAGCCCGATGACGGCGGCCAGCGGCTTGGTCCAGCGCGGGAACAGTAACACCGGCGCAAGCCAGATGGTGCTCAGCACCATGGCGTTGCGGAAACCGGAGAAACCGCTGTTGCCGGAGGTCAGCAGGAGCAGTTGGGTGATACCGGAGAAGAACCAGAAGAACAGGAACAGCCAGCCCAGGCCGGCCCAGTCGATGCGATTGCGCGTAACGCGTGGTGGGGTGGGGGACACGATAGCCTCGTTCGATGGATCGGAGGCGCGATCGTCGTTCGCCTCGATGAAACGGCGAGGGTAGGGAAAGGCTTGTCAAAAAAGTGTTATGTGGGCGTGAACAAAGGGTCGTGCGTTGTTCGTCAGGCGGGCAGTCGTGCGTGCCCGTGACGTTCGAGCGCCTGTTCCAGGGCCTCTCGATCGGTGTCGTCGCCCAACTGCGCCGCGCGTCGGTAGTAGGCCAGCGCCAGGCTGCGGAACGGTGGGTGGGCCGACTGCTCCAGGCCATGGCGGGCGCTGCGCAGGAAGTTCAGGTTGCCGCCTTCGAGGGCACGCCGGAGCCAGGTTTCGGCTTCGGCATGGCGGCCCGAGGCGCTGAGCATCGCGGCGTGGCTGAACTGGCCGCGAAAATCACCACCCTCGGCGGAGCGTCGATACCAGTGCGCAGCTTGCGCCAGGTCGCGAGCGACCACCAGGCCTTCTTCGTGGTAGCGCCCCACCAGGTTCATCGCTTTCGCGTGGCCCTGCTCGGCCGCTTGCCGATACAGCGCATAGGCGCGCGGCTGGTCCTGGGGCACCCCGCGGCCGGTAGCGTGAAGATTGGCCAGGTTGTAGCGGGCCCAGTCGAGGCCGGCCTGGGCGGCGATCCGATAGTGGACCGCTGCCGCGGCTGGATCCGCCGGGCCGCCCCAGCCATGTTCCAGGCAGCGAGCGAGCATATTGCGCGCCATTGCGTGGCCGTGCCCGGCGGCGATCGCGAACCAGGTCCGCGCCAAGGGCGGGTCGCGCTGGATGCCTTGGCCGTCCAGAAGGATCTGTCCGAGCAGGGCCTGGGCTTCCGTCAGGCCCTCGCGCGCAGCGCCGAGGATGGCCTGGGCAACCTCGCCCGGGGTACCGGCCAGTTGTGCGGCGAAACCTTCGGCGTCCAGTGCGTCGTGACGGAGCAGCAGGTGGCGCATGTTCAGAGTTCCGACCAGCGCCGCAGGAGATTGTGGTAGGTGCCGGTTAGGCGGATCAGCGAGGGATGGTCGGGCACGTCGTGGGTGAGTCGCTGGATCGACTGGTCCATTTCGAATAGCAGGGTGCGCTGACTGTCTTCGCGGACCAGGCTCTGGGTCCAGAAGAACGAGGCGTAGCGCGCGCCGCGGGTGACCGGATTGACCTTGTGCAGGCTGGTGCCGGGATAGAGCACCAGATCGCCGGCGGGCAGCTTCACCTGTTGCAGGCCGTAGGTGTCCTGGATCACCAGTTCGCCGCCGTCATAGTCCTCCGGGTCGCTGAAGAAGAGGGTCGAGGACAGGTCGGTACGGACCCGCTCGCGGCCGCCATGGACGTCGCGCACGGCGTTGTCGATGTGGAAGTCGAACGAGCCCCCGCCGGTATAGCAGTTGAACAGCGGCGGGAAGACCTTGAGCGGCAGGGCGGCGGACATGAACAGGGGATGGTTCCACAGGCGCTGCAGCATGGCTTCGCCGATCTCCCGGGCCAGCGGGTGGTCCTGCGGCAGTTGCAGGTTGTGCTTGGCCTTGGCCGATTGGTAGCCGGCGGTCGCCTTGCCGTCGGCCCATTCCGCCTGCTCCAGGGCTGCGCGGATCCGGGAGACTTCCTCGGCGGTGAAGATGGCGGGAATATGCAGCAACATGGCGCTGTCCATGAAGGCGAAATGATTGCCAATGATATTGATTTGCATTGGACATGTAAAACCGCCAGGGGTTGTAGACGAGCGAGATGGGAAAAAATGTAATGAGAAAATTGTAAAGAATGTAAATTCCTGTCGAATGCGAATCCGTAATAATTGATAACAATTCTGATCTGCAATAAATTCCGCGACCTTCACAGCTCCCGGGGAGGGGTTTCGAATGTCGCGTCAGTCCACGGATACCGCCGTTTCTTCGCAACGTCTGCTGGCTTCTGCCATCGGTGTCGCCATCACCGCCATCGCCGCACCGCAGGCAGCCCACGCCGACGAGGCCGGGCAGAAAAAGACCGACAAGGACCGCGTACTGTCGCTGGATGCGGCCACCATCGTCGGCGAGCAGCAGGACGAAACCACCTACAACGTCGACCGCTCGGCGTCGAAGAAGTACACCGCGCCGCTGCTGGATACGCCGAAGACCGTCACCGTGATCCCGCAACAGGTGATCAAGGACACTGGCGCCCTGACCCTGGCCGACGCACTGCGCACCACCCCGGGTATCACCTTCGGCGCGGGCGAGGGCGGCAACCCCGCAGGCGACCGGCCATTCATCCGTGGCTTCAACGCCGAGAGCGATACGTTCCTCGACGGTATGCGCGACGTCGCCTCGCAAACCCGCGAGGTGTTCAACGTCGAGCAGATCGAGGTCAGCAAGGGCCCGGGCTCGGCCTACACCGGCGCCGGCTCCACCGGTGGCAGCCTGAACCTGATCAGCAAGACCGCCAAGCAGGACAACTTCACCGACGCCGGCTTCACCTGGGGCTCAGACCAGACCCGCCGCACTACTCTCGACGTGAACCGGATGATTGGCGACAACGCCGCCTTCCGCCTCAACCTGATGAAGCACGATGCCCACGTCGCAGGGCGCGACGAAGTCAGCGTCAGCCGCTGGGGCGTGGCTCCGACCGTTACCTTCGGCTTCGACACGCCGACCCGCGCCACCCTGTCCTATTACCATCTCAGCACCGATGACATGCCGGACTACGGCCTGCCGCTGACCAACGTCAACCGCAGCAAAGCCAATCCGAGCAAGCCGGCCTCGGTGGATCGCGATAACTTCTATGGCCTGAAGGACCGCGACTACCGCAAGAGCACCACCGACAGCGGCACCTTCCGCATCGAGCATGACCTGAACGACAACCTGACCCTGTCGAATAGCACCCGCCTGGTGCGCACGACGCTCGACTACATCGTCAGCAACCCCGACGACAGCCGTGGCAACGTTGCCAACGGCTACGTCTACCGTTCGGCGAAAAGCCGCAATTCGACCTCGAAGGGCTGGGTCAACCAGACCGACCTGAAGGCCAACTTCGAAACCGGCTTCATCAAGCACACCCTGGTGACCGGCCTGGAGTTCAGCTACGAGGACGTGCACAACCGTCCGTACGCCATTACTTCCGGTGGCGGCGCCGGCAACACCTGCAATGCACGATTGCTCGCCAGTGGCGACTGCACCAGCCTGAATCGCCCGACTCCGGGCGACAACTGGACCGGCAGCATCACCGACGGCCTGGCCTATACCGATACCGACACCAAGACCAGCGCGGCTTATGTGTTCGATACCCTGAAGCTAAGCGAACAATGGGAGCTGAATCTCGGCCTGCGCTACGACGACTTCGATACCAAGTCCAGCGGCTACCAGACGGCTGGCCGCAACGGTCCCGCCGGCTACTTCAAGCGCGAGAACAACAGCCACTTCTGGAACTACCAGACCGGTCTGGTCTACAAACCGGCGCCCAACGGCAGCATCTACCTGGCCTGGTCGACCTCGAGCAACCCCACCGGCGAGACCGGCGGCGAGGGCCAGGCGGACATCAGCGTAGGCAACAACGGGTTGGATCCGGAGCGTAACCGTAACCTCGAACTGGGTACCAAGTGGGCCTTCTTCGACGATGCTCTGTCGCTGAACGCCGCGCTTTTCCGCACCGACAAGACCAATGCCCGGGTCGCTTCGCCGGATGTCTCCACTCTTCAGGTACTGGACGGCGAGCAGCGGGTGCAGGGCGTCGAGCTGGGCTTCAATGGCAAGCTGACCGAGAAGTGGAAGGTCTTCGGCGGCTATACCTACCTCGACAGCGAAATCCGCAAGTCGACGGTGAAGAGCGACGAAGGCAACAAGATGCCGCAGACCGCGCAGAACAACTTCACTCTGTGGACCACCTACGATCTATTGCAGAACTTCACTATCGGCGGTGGTACCACCTATGTGGACAAGCAGTACGGCAACACTGCGAACTCTACCTATATCCCGTCCTACTGGCGCTATGACGCCATGGCCAGCTACAAGGTGAGCAAGAACGTCGACCTGCAACTGAACGTGCAGAACCTGACCGACAAGCGCTACTTCGACCAGGTCTACAGCACGCACATGGCCCACGTCGCTCCGGGCCGCACGGCATTGCTCGGGGTGAACTTCCACTTCTGACTGCCGCTCTCGCTCCCCACGAAAGCCCCATTCCCCCTGCGGGATGGGGCTTTCCCGCATCCAGGTGGGTAAATAGAGCGTAAAGAACGTTAATTCGGCTTTATCGCAACTGATTATCAAATAGAATTGCCCGCCGACGTCCTCGTGTCGTCTGGCCGGCGCTTGGCGTCGGCGTAGTCCCGTTGTTGCCGCGCGGCGGCCGTGAAGGTGATCCTGTGAAGAAAGTCTGGTTCCAGTTGCATTGGTTCTTCGGTATCAGCGCCGGCCTGGTGCTGGCGCTGATGGGCGTCACCGGAGCGACCCTGTCGTTCCAGGACGAACTGATGCGCGCGCTCAACCCTGACGTGCTGGTGGTGCAGAAGCGCCCCGAGGGCGTGCTGCCGCTGGACGAACTGGTGCGCCGTATCGAAGGCGCCGAGCCGGGGCGGAAAGTGGCCTTCGTCTGGGTCGAGATGGACAGCGACAAGGCCGGGCGGATCTTCTACACCCCGCCGCCGGGACAGCGCCGCGGCGAGTCGCGCTGGATCGATCCCTACACCGGGGCTTTCGTCGGCGAGCCGCGCGGCGAGGGTTTCTTCAACCTGATGATGCAACTGCACCGTTTCCTCGCCATGGGCGAGTACGGCAAGCAGGTCACCGCCGCCTGCACCCTGATCCTGATCTTCTTCTGCCTGTCCGGTCTCTACCTGCGCTGGCCGCGCAAGGTCCTCGACTGGCGCGCCTGGCTGACCCTCGACTGGTCGCGCAAGGGGCGCAGTTTCAACTGGGACCTGCATGCCGTGGCCGGCACCTGGTGCCTGGCGCTCTACCTGCTGGCTGCGCTGACCGGCCTGTACTGGTCCTACGAGTGGTACCGCAACGGCCTGTTCAAACTGCTCGACGACGCGCCCGCCGGCCAGCAGGCGCAGCGCGGCAAGCCGGGCGGACGTGGCGAGCGCCCGGCCGATGCGGCTCCGCTGGTGGTCGACTACGCGGCGGTATGGAACAGCATCCGCCAGGCCGGCGGCGACCGCTTGCAGGCCTACAACCTGCGCCTGCCGCCGGCGGGCGGCCAGCCGGCGACAGTGTTCTATCGCCTGACCGACGCGCCGCACGAGCGTGCCTTCAACACCCTGACCCTGGACCCGGCCAATGGCCAGGTGAAAAGCGACCAGCGCTATAGCGACCGTTCTTTCGGCAGCCAGTTGCTGGCCAGCGTCTATGCATTGCACGTAGGCAGCTATTTCGGCATGGCCGGACGCATCCTGATGATGCTCGCCAGCCTGGCGATGCCGCTGTTCTTCATCACCGGCTGGCTGCTCTACCTCGACCGCCGGCGCAAGAAACGCGCGGTACGGGCGAGCCGCGCCGACCTGGGCGGCAGCGCCGGCGCCAGCGGCGACCCCTGGTTGATCGGCTACGCCAGCCAGAGTGGTTTTGCCGAGCAACTGGCCTGGCAGAGCGCCGGCCAGTTGCAGGCGGCCGGGTTGCCGGTGCGGGTCGAATCGCTGGCGCGCCTGGATGCCGGGCAACTCGCCGAGGCGCGCAAGGCGCTGTTCGTGGTCAGCACCTTCGGCGACGGTGAGGCGCCGGACAGCGCCCGCGGCTTCGAACGCAAGGTGCTTGGCCAGGCCGCCAGCCTCGATGGCCTGAGCTACGCCCTGCTGGCCTTGGGAGATCGCCAGTACGAGCAGTTCTGCGGCTTCGCCCGGCGCATGCAGGGCTGGTTGCAGGGGCAGGGCGCGCGGAGCCTGTTCGCCCCGGTGGAGGTCGATGATGGCGACGCCGCGGCCCTGCGCCAATGGCAGGAAAGCCTGGCCGAGGTAACCGGCGGTGCCGCCCCGGCGGCCTGGGAAGCGCCGGCTTTCGAGGTCTGGTCGCTGGCGCGGCGGGAGTGCCTGAACCCTGGCAGCCAGGGCGAGTCGACCTGGCTGCTGGACCTGCGTGCGCCGGCCGACAGCGCCATCCAATGGCGCGCCGGCGATCTGCTGGAGATCGTTCCGCACCAGGCGCCCGCGCGCATCCGCGAATGGCTGCAGCGGCATCACCTGGACGGCCAGGCGCGGGTGGCGGTCGAGGGCGTCGAGCAGAGCCTGGAGCAGGCCCTGGCCGGGCGCCTGCTGCCGGATTCTTTCGAACACCTGGTCGGCTTGCACCCGCAGGCGCTGCTGGATGCGCTGATTCCGCTTTCCGTGCGCCAGTACTCCATCGCGTCGCTGCAGAGCGATGGCGACCTGCAACTGATCGTACGCCAGGAGCAGCATGCCGACGGCAGCCTGGGCATCTGCTCCGGCTGGCTCACCGAGTACCTGCCGCTCGGCGCCGCGCTGACCCTGCGCCTGCGCCGCAACGCGGGTTTCCACCTGCCGGAGGATGACGTGCCGCTGATTCTCATCGGCAACGGCACCGGGCTCGCCGGCCTGCGCAGCCTGTTGCGCGCCAGCATTGCCGCCGGGCGCAAGCGCAACTGGCTGCTGTTCGGCGAACGCAATTTCGCCCACGACTACTACTGTCGTGCGGAGTTGGAGCAGGCCCTGGCCAGGGGCGAGCTGCAACGCCTGGACCTGGCCTTCTCCCGCGACCAGGCGGAGAAGATCTATGTCCAGGACCGCCTGCATGAAGCGGCGGATGAACTGCGGCGCTGGATCGACGAGGGCGCGGCCTTGTACGTCTGCGGCAGCCTGCAGGGCATGGCCGGTGGTGTCGACCGGGTGCTGCGCGAAGTGCTCGGTGAGGAGGCCTTGCAACGCCTGGCCGACGAAGGACGTTACCGGCGCGACGTGTACTGAACGGATGAATGAAAAAGGCTCCCAAGGGAGCCTTTTCGTTGCCAGCTACTGGGACTGCCGGGCTTTCCGTGGCGTAGAGCGGCTATCTGCCATTTCGGCGAGGTATCGGCGGATGACGCCGTTGGCGTCATCCGCCCCACGGAGCTAGCGGGGCCTTGCGTCGCCGGGCCTCAGATCCACAGGATGAAAGCCAGTACCAGGGCGAAGAAGCCCCATTTCTGCAGGTAGTAGAGCTTGCGGTTGCGCTTCTTCAAACGTTTGCCCTGCAGGCGGATCTTGTAGAGGCTGTCGAAGATCCGATTGAGTCCGCCGGTCCGGTCGCCTGCGTTGTTCGGGGCGGCCGCGGCAGCCATCACGTTGCGGCTGAACCAGCGGTTGAAGGCGGTGGCCCAGCCCTGGGTCAGCGGCCGCTCGATGTCGCAGAAGAGAATGATGCGGTTGTGTTCGGTGGCGTTTTCCGCGTAGTGGATGAAGGTTTCATCGAACACCACCGCCTCGCCGTCGCGCCAGTGGTAGCGCTCGCCGTCCACCTCGATGAAGCAGGCCGGGTCGTTGGGGGTGAACAGTCCCAGGTGGAAGCGCAGCGAGCCGGCGTAGGGATCGCGGTGTCGCACCAGCTTCGAGCCCGGCGGCAGTTCGGCGAACATCGCCGCCTTGACCGAGGGAATCTGCCGCAACAGGGTGGTGGTCTGCGGGCAGAGTTGTCCGGCGGAGGGATGGGCCTCGTCGTACCATTTCAGGTAGAAGCGCTTCCAGCCGCTCTTGAAGAACGAGTTGAAACCGATATCGTCGTACTGTTCGGAACGCTTGATGTTGCCGGCGTCGTGCAGGTGCAGCGCCTCGCTGCGGATGGCTTGCCAGTTGTCGACCAGAACCTGCAGTTCGGGGAAGGTCTGCGGTGCCAGGTAGGGGCGGTTCGGTACCTTCGAGAACAGGTACATCAGGCAGTTGATCGGAGCGAGGAAGCTGGAGTGGTCGCTCAATTGGCGCGAGAGTTTGTGGCGTACCCGGCCGCGAAAATGGACATAGAGGATGCTCAGCGCATAGGCCGCCAGGATGAGAACTTTCATGAATGCAAGGTCGTCGGTGCAAAAGAGGAGAATTTACTCCTGTTCTCAGTGCCTGAGTATGCTACCTGACGCTAATTCGCCAGCACTGCGCTCATTTTTCCGTAATCCTGGCCTCGAAAGGAACGCACAATGAACGACACCGGCCGGCGTATCCTGCTCAACTGCGACATGGGCGAAAGCTTTGGCGCCTGGCGCATGGGCGACGATGTCCACAGCATGCCGCTGGTTGACCAGGCCAACCTGGCTTGCGGCTTCCACGCTGGCGACCCGCTCACCATGCGGCGCGCGGTGGAGCTGGCGGTACGCCATGGCGTGAGCATCGGCGCGCACCCGGCCTATCCCGACCTGAGCGGCTTCGGCCGGCGCTCGCTGGCCTGCTCTGCCGAAGAGGTGCATGCCATGGTGCTGTACCAGATCGGCGCGCTGGACGCTTTCTGCCGTTCCCTCGGTACCCAGGTGGCCTACGTCAAACCGCATGGCGCGCTGTACAACGACCTGGTCGGCGACGACGAGCTGCTGCGCGCCGTGCTCGACGCCTGCGCCGCCTATCGCAAGGGCCTGCCGCTGATGGTGCTGGCCCTGGCCGACAACGGCCGCGAGCTGGAACTGGCCGACGAGGCCGACGTGCCGCTGCTGTTCGAGGCCTTCGCCGATCGCGCCTACCTGCCGGACGGGCGGCTGGCGCCGCGGCGGCTTGGCGGCGCGGTGCATCACGATCCGCAGCGGATCATCGAACAGGCCCTGGCCATCGCCCGTGGCGAGGCCTTCCCCGACTACGACGGCAACCCGCTGCGCCTGACCGCCGACAGTCTTTGCGTGCATGGCGACAACCCGGAGTCGCTGGCGGTCCTCCGGCGCCTGCGCGCGGCCCTGGACAGCCTGTGATCCGCATCGAACCCGCTGGTGCCGAAGCCCTGCTGCTGACGCTCGCCGAAGAACCCGAAGTGGACCTGTCTGTGCGCCTGGCCGAGCTGGCCAGACGTCTGCGCGAGGGGCTCGGCGAAGGCGTCAGGGATCTGGTGCCGGGCTGGACCACCCTGATGCTGCATTACGACCCCTACCGCATCGCCCCGCAGGTACTGGAAGAACGCCTGGGTCCGCTGCTGGCGGAGTGGCACGCCTGGCGCCCCGCCGAGGATGCCGGGCGCCTGCACGAGATTCCCGTCTGGTACGCCGGCGAGGACCTCGCGACGGTAGCGGTTGCCTGCGGATTGACTGGCGAACGGGTGATCGAACTGCACAGCGCGGCCGAATACCGGGTCGGCGCGATCGGTTTCGCTCCGGGATTCGCCTACCTCGGCGGCCTCGATCCGCGCCTGGTCCTGCCGCGGCGGGCCACCCCGCGGGCGCGTGTACCGGCCGGCAGCCTGGCCATTGCCGAGGCGCAGACGGCGATCTATCCGCAGGCCTCGCCCGGCGGCTGGCACCTGCTGGGACGCAGCCCGTGGCGTCCGTTCGATCCGGCCGCCATTCCTCCGTGCCCACTGGCGCTGGGCGACCGGGTGCGCTTCGTCGCCATCGGGCGCGAGGCTTTCCTCGACCTGGGCGGGCGCGAATGAATGGTTTGTGGGTCGTCAAGGCGGGTCCGCAGAGCCTGCTGCAGGACGACGGCCGGCGCGGCTGGCAGCACCTCGGCGTATCCGCGGGCGGCCCTCTGGACCGCCAGGCGGCAGCCTGGGCCAATCGTCTGCTCGGTAATCCCTGGGGGACGCCATTGCTGGAAATTGCTTTCGGCGGCTTGGCGCTGGAGTGCAGGGTGGAGGCGACCTGGCTGGCGCTGACCGGAGCGCGCCTGGCGCTGACGGTGGACGGTCGCGAATGCCTGCCCTGGAGTCGCTTCCGGGTCCGCCGCGGGCAACGCATCGAACTGGGCTTCGCCGAGGCCGGGCAGCGTGCCTACCTGGCCTGCGCCGGCGGTTTCCGGGCGAGGCCGGTACTGGGCAGCGTCGCCTGCCAGGTTCGCGACGGGCTCGGCGGTTTACAGGGCGATGGCCGGATCCTGGCGGAGGGCGATTGCCTGCCGTGTGCCGAAGCGGGAGCGGCGTGTCCGTGGGATGCCAGCGTGCCCTGGCGTTTCCAGCCGGACTACCGGCAGCAGCGGCCCTTGCGTGTGCTGCTCGGCGGCGATGCGGCGGCCTTCGACGCAGCCAGCCGGCGAGCCTTCTTCGCCAGCGCCTGGCGAATCAGCCCGCGGTCCGATCGCATGGGCGTCCGCCTGGCCGGCGAGCCACTGCGCGGGGCGCCGCGCGCCTGGTCGCAGGGCGTGGTGGAGGGCGCTATCCAGGTTCCGCCCGATGGCCAACCCATCGTGCTGATGGCCGACCGCCAGAGCATGGGCGGCTATCCGCTGCTGGGCTTCGTCCATCCACTGGACCTCTCGCGCCTGGCGCAAAGCCCCGCGCATAGCGAGGTAACCTTCGTCGAGAGCGACCTGGCGACGCAGCAGGCCGATCTGCTGCGCTTCTACCGCTTCTTCCGCGGCTGAGCGCTCAGCCGGCCAGGTGGCCGAGCGGCAGCGGCGAGGGCGCCTTGACCGTCTTGATCGCGAAGTTGCTGCGAATGTCGCTGACCCCGGGCAGGCGCAGCAGGGTCTCGCTGAGCAGGCGTTCGTAGGCGCGCAGGTCGGGGACCACCACTTGCAGGAGGAAGTCCGACTCGCCGGAGACGAGGTGCACCGAGATCACCTCCGGCAGGTCGACCACCGCACGGTGGAAGGCCTCGGCCGGCGTTCCACCTTGATCCCGACGAACACCGTGAGGCCGAGGCCGACCTCGTCGCGGTCGATGCTGGCCTGGTAGCCGCGAATCACCCCGGCCTCTTCCAGCAGGCGCACGCGGCGCAGGCAGGGGGACGGGGAGAGGCCGATCTCCTCGGCCAACTGGACGTTGCTCAGGCGGCCGTCGCGCTGGAGGGCGGCGAGGATGCGGTGGTCATAGGCGTCGAGTTTCATCTTGGCATATCCGGATGGATAGTCTCCAGAGAGTGGAATTTACTGCCAAATAGAATGGATAGGCTGGTGGAAAACGCAAGCACCTGCCCTGCCTTGCGGACATAGAATCGTTATCCGGGTCACCTTCCTGGAGCCGATACGATGGACATGAGCGCTTTCCTGATTGCCCTGGCGGTGGTTTACCTGGTCCCCGGACCGGACATGCTCCTGCTGTTCCAGACCGGCGCCCGTCAGGGCCGTCGCGCGGCGCTGGTCACCGCCCTCGGTCTGGCCCTGGCTCGGGCCTGCCATGTGCTGATGGCCGCGACCGGGCTGGCGCTGCTGTTCCGTACCGCTCCCTGGACTTTCGACCTGGTGCGCCTGCTCGGCGCCGCCTACCTCGCCTGGCTTGGCCTGCAGATGCTGCGCGGTGGCGGACTGGCCTTGCCGACCAGCGACGCGGGTTTCGCGCCGGTAGTCCCCCACGCCGACCGCCGGGCCTTGCTGCGCGGACTCCTGACCAACCTGCTGAACCCCAAGGCCCTGCTGTTCTGTTCGGTACTGCTGCCGCAGTTCGTCAGCCCCGAGGCCGGTTCGCTGGCCGTCCAGTTCGCCGCGCTCGGTGCGGTCCTGGTTCTGGTTGGCCTGGCCTTCGACTGCGCCTACGCCCTGGTCGGTGGCCGCCTGGGCCGCTGGCTGGCGTCCCGGCCGCGGGCACAGCGCCTGCAGCAGTGGGGCTTCGGTGGGTTGTTGATAGGGTTCGGGGTAAGGCTGGCGCTGCTGCGCCAGCTCTGAAGGGCTGCGGGGCGGCGAGCGCCCCGTGGCGCTCAGCCGAGGAACTGCTCGGCGTGGTGACAGGCCACCTGGCGCTGGTCGAGCAGGCGCAGCTCGGGCACCTCGCTGCGGCAGCGCTCGGTGGCGTAGGGGCAGCGCTTGTGGAAGGCGCAACCCTCCGGCGGGTGCAGCGGGTTCGGCAGTTCGCCCTGGATGCGGATCTTCGGCTTCGTCGGGTCCGGGTGGATCGCCGGGGTCGCCGAGAGCAGCGCGCGGGTATAGGGATGCAGCGGGTTCTCGTAGAGCTTGTCCGCCGGCCCCATCTCCGCCGGTCGGCCGAGGTACATCACCAGGACGTCGTCGGCGACGTGGCGGACCACCGCCAGGTTGTGCGAGATGAACACGTAGGCGGTGCGGAACTGCTGCTGCAGGTCCATGAACAGGTTCAGTACCTGGGCCTGGATCGACACGTCGAGGGCCGAGGTCGGCTCGTCCGCCACCAGCACCTTGGGTTGCAGCATCATCGCCCGGGCCAGGGCGATGCGCTGGCGCTGGCCGCCGGAGAACATGTGCGGGTAGCGCTGGTAATGCTCCGGCCGCAGGCCGACCTGGCGCATCATCTGCTGGACCTTTTCGCGGCGTTCCTCGCGCGACAGCGCGGTGTTGATCAGCAGCGGCTCGGCCAACTGGTCGCCGATCTTCTGTCGCGGATTGAGCGAGGCGTAGGGGTTCTGGAAGACCATCTGCACGTCGCGGCGCAACTGCCGGCGCTGGTCCTTGCTGGCGCCCTTGACCTCCTGCCCGGCGATTTTCAGCGAGCCGGAGGTGGGTTCCTCGATCAGGGTCAGGGCGCGCGCCAGGGTCGACTTGCCGCAGCCGGACTCGCCGACCACGGCGAGGGTCTTGCCGGCTTCCAGTTCGAACGATACGCCGTTCAGCGCGCGCACCTGGGCGTGGCCCTTGAACAGGCCGCGGGAGACTTCGTAGTGACGGGTCAGATCACGGGCGGTCAGAACGGTTTCCATCAGGCCACCTCGTTCAGCAGGTTCAACGGATAGAAGCAGCGCACCGCGCCGCGCTCGTGTGCCTCCAGGGCCGGCCGCTCCTGGCGGCAATGCTCCTGGGCATAGGGGCAGCGTGGCGACAGCAGGCAACCGCGCGGGCGGTCGTAGCGCCCCGGAACGATGCCGGGCAGGGTGGCCAGGCGGGCTTCGCCGGCACAGTGCTCGGGGATCGCCTTGATCAGCGCCTCGGTGTAGGGATGGGTCGGGCGGTCGAACAGCGCCGGCACGCCGCCGATCTCCACCGCTTCGCCGGCGTACATCACGCAGACGCGCTGGGCGGTCTCGGCGACCACGGCGAGATCGTGGGTGATCAGGATCAGCGCCATGTCCTGGTCGCGCTGCAGGTTCAGCAGCAGCTCCATGATCTGCGCCTGGATGGTCACGTCGAGGGCGGTGGTCGGCTCGTCGGCGATCAACAGCTTGGGCTCGGCAGCGATGGCCATGGCGATCGCCACGCGCTGGCTCATGCCGCCGGAGAGCTGGTGCGGGTAGGCGTCGAGACGGCTGGCGGCGGCCGGGATCTCGACCCGTTCGAGCAGTTCCAGGGCGCGCTGGCGCAGGGCCTTGCCGCGCAGGCCGAGATGCAGGCGGAGAACCTCCTCGATCTGGTAGCCGACGGTGTAGCTGGGGTTGAGGGCGGTCATCGGGTCCTGGAAGACCATCGCCATGTCCTTGCCGACGATGCGCCGGCGCTGGCGGCCCTTGAGAGTGAGCATGTCGTGGCCGTCGAAGCGCAGGTGATCGGCGGATACCCAGCCGGGGGCGTCGATCAGGCCCATCAGGGCCATCATGGTCACCGACTTGCCGGAGCCGGACTCGCCGACGATGGCCAGCACCTCGCCCTTGTCGACGCTCAGGTCGAGGCCGTCGACCACGGGCACGGCGGTGGTGTCGCCGAAGCGTACGCTGAGGTTCTTGATATCGAGGAGGCTCATGCGGCGGTCTCCTGTGGCGCGGATACGGATGCGCTGTTCATGGTTGTGCTCCTCATGCCGCGTTCTTCAGTTTCGGATCGAGGGCGTCGCGCAGGCCATCGCCCATCAGGTTGATCGCCAGTACGCTGAGCAGGATGGTCAGGCCGGGCAGGCTGACCACCCACCAGGCGCGCTCGATGTAGTCGCGGGCGGAGGCGAGCATGGTGCCCCACTCGGGGGTCGGCGGTTGCACGCCGAGGCCGAGGAAGCCGAGGGCGGCGGCGTCGAGGATCGCCGAAGAGAAGCTCAGGGTGGCCTGGACGATCAGCGGCGCCATGCAGTTCGGCAGCACGCAGACGAACATCAGTCGCAGGGTGCCGGCGCCGGCCAGGCGCGAGGCGGTGACGTAGTCGCGGTTTAGCTCGGTCATCACCGCGGCGCGGGTCAGGCGTACGTAGGCCGGCAGCGAGACGATGGCGATGGCGATCACGGTGTTGATCAGGCCCGGGCCGAGGATCGCCACGATGGCCACCGCCAGCAGCAGCGACGGCAGCGCCAGCATGATGTCCATCAGGCGCATGATCAGCGGCCCGGCACGGTTCGGCGAGAAGCCGGCGAGCAGGCCGAGGAGGATGCCGGGGATCAGCGAGATCACCACCGAGGACAGGCCGATCAGCAGCGACAGGCGGGCGCCGTGGATCAGCCGCGAGAGCAGGTCGCGGCCCAGCTCGTCGGTGCCGAGCAGGAAGCGCGCCTGGCCGCCTTCCAGCCAGGATGGCGGGGTCAGCAGGAAGTCGCGGAACTGCTCGCTCGGATCGTAGGGGGCGACCCAGGGGGCGAACAGCGCGCAGAACACGATCAGCAGCATGAACAGCAGGCCGCCGAGGGCGCCCTTGTTGTGCGCGAAGGCCTGCCAGAATTCCTTCAGCGGGGACGGGTAGACCAGGCTCGGGTCGCTGGCGGGAGCGTTGTGCATGGCGTTCATCGGCTGGCTCCTCAGCGTTGGTGGCGAATGCGCGGGTTGGCCAGGCCGTAGAGGATGTCCACGACGAAATTGACCAGGATGACCAGGGTGGCGACCAGCAGGATGCCGTTCTGCACCACCGGGTAGTCGCGACGGCTGATGGCGTCGATCAGCCACTTGCCGATGCCCGGCCAGGAGAAGATGGTTTCGGTCAGCACCGCGCCGGCGAGCAGCGTGCCGACCTGCAGGCCGAATACCGTCAGCACCGGAATCAGCGCGTTGCGCAGGGCGTGCACGAAGACCACCCGGGCCGGCGACAGGCCCTTGGCGCGGGCGGTGCGCACATAGTCTTCGCGCAGCACCTCGAGCATCGCCGAGCGGGTCATGCGGGCGATCACCGCCAGCGGGATGGTGCCCAGCACGATGGCCGGCAGGATCAGGTGGCGCACGGCATCGAGGAACGAGCCCTGTTCGTCGGAAAGCAGGGTGTCGATCAGCATGAAGCCGGTCTTCGGCTCGATGTCGTAGAGCAGGTCGAGACGGCCGGACACCGGCGTCCAGCCCAGCGACACGGAGAACAGCATGATCAGGATCAGGCCCCACCAGAAGATCGGCATCGAATAGCCGGCGAGGGACACCGTCATCACCCCGTGGTCGAACAGCGAACCGCGTTTCAGGGCGGCGATCACCCCGGCCAGCAGGCCGAAGGTGCCGGCGAAGAGCATGGCGGCCAGGGACAGTTCCAGGGTCGCCGGGAACAGGGTGAGGAATTCGTGCCAGACGCCTTCGCGGGTGGTCAGCGATTCGCCGAGATTGCCCTGTGCCAGGTTGCCCACGTAGTCCAGGTACTGCTGGTACAAAGGCTTGTCCAGGCCCAGGCGGTGCAGGGCCTCGGCATGCATCTGCGGATCGACGCGACGTTCGCCCATCATCACTTCCACCGGGTCGCCGGGAATCAGGCGGATCAGCGCGAAGGTGAGCAGCGTCACGCCGAAGAAGGTGGGGATCAGCAACCCCAATCGTCGTGCAATGAAACTAAGCATGTTGGCGGGTAACTCCTCATCGCGGACCGTGCGCCCCGCTGGCGGCGGGGCTGTGGTCCTTGTTCTTCTACGGCTTCACCGAGGTGGTGGCGAAGTTGTTGTTGCTCAACGGATTGATCACGTAGCCCTGCACCGTGTTCCGCCGGACGTTGAACAGCTTCGGGTAGGCCAGCGGTATCCATGGGGCCTGTTCGTGGAATACCACCTGGGCCTGCTCGTACAGTTTCGCCCGCTCGGCCGGATCGCTCACCTCGCGGGCCTTGCGCATCAGCGCCTCGAAGTCCTTGTCGCACCAGCGCGCCTGGTTTTCACCCGACTCGGCGGCGGCGCAGCTCAGGTTCGGGCTGAGGAAGTTGTCCGGGTCGCCGTTGTCGCCGGCCCAGCCAAGCAGCGACAGGTCGTGCTCGCCGGCCTTCGAACGCTTGAGCAGCTCGCCCCATTCCAGGGAACGGATGGTCAGTTGGATGCCGGCCTTGGCCAGGTCTGCTTGCAGCATCTGTGCCGCCAGGGCGGGGTTGGGGATGGTAGGCGAGGTGCCGTTGCGAATGAACAGGGTGATCCTGAGATTTTCCGCACCGGCTTCCTTGAGCAGCGCCCTGGCGCGTTCGGGATCGTGCGGCCAGTCCTGGATCGAATGGTTGTAGCCGAGCAGGGTCGGGGGATAGGGACCGACCGCCGGACTGGCCGCGCCGGGGCCGAACACCGCGTCGAGCATGGCCTTCTTGTCCAGAGCGAGGTTGATCGCCTGGCGCACGCGCGGGTCGTCGAGCGGCTTGTGCTGGGTGTTGATGGCAATGTAGGTGGTCAGCAGGGCATCGATCTCGTCCACCGCCAGGTTCGGGTCCTGCTTCAGGCGCGGCACGTCCTCCGGTTTCGGGTACAGCGAGACCTGGCACTCGCCGGCACGGACCTTCTGCATGCGCACGTTGGGATCGAGGGTAATGGCGAACACCAGATTGTCGATCGGCGGCTTGCCGGCGTAGTAGTCCGGGTTCGCCGTGTAGCGGACCTGGGCGTCCTTGGCGTAGCGCTTGAAGACGAACGGCCCGGTGCCGATCGGCTGGTTGTTCAACTGGCCCTGCTTGCCGGCGGCGAGCAACTGGTCGCCGTACTCGGCGGAATAGATGGACGCGAAGGGCATCGCCATATCGCGCAGGAACGGCGCTTCGGGACGGTTGAGGACGAAGCGCACGGTGAGCTCGTCGACCTTTTCCACCGACTTGATCAGCTCGCCCATGCCCATCGCGTCGAAGTAGGCGTAGCCGCGCAGCGCCGAGGCATGCCAGGGATGCTTCGGATCGAGGGCGCGCTGGAAGGTCCACAGCACATCATCGGCATTCAGGCTCCGGGTCGGCTTGAAGTAGTCGGTGGTATGGAATTTCACGCCGGGGCGCAGGTGGAAGGTATAGCTCAGTCCGTCGGCGCTGACGTCCCAGCGCTCGGCCAGCTCCGGGATCACCTCGGTGGTGCCGGGGCGGAAGGCGAGCAGGCGGTTGAACACGGTTTCCGCGGAGGCGTCGGCGGTCACCGCGCCGGTGTACTGGACGATGTCGAAGCCTTCCGGGCTGGCCTCGGTGCAGACCACCAGGTTCTTCGCCTGGGCCGCGCCGGCGGCGCATAGCGCCAGGGCCAGGGGCAGGTGTCGGAGCAACGGATGGAGCATGGGGTCCTCCTCGTGGGCCCCGTCGCCGGGGCCGCCGGTTGTCGCAGGTTTACAGCAGGTTGAAGGGGAAGGTGCTGACCAGGCGCAGTTCGTTGACGCTGCCGTCGACCTGGTTCTGGCTGGCCTTGTGCATCATGTAGGTGAGCTTGAAGGTGCTGTCCTTGATCGGCCCGTTCTGCACCTTGTAGGCCGCCATCAGGCCCAGCTCGTGGTGCTTCTCGCCGTCCTGGGCGCGCACCTCGGCGTAGTTGCCGTAGGCACCGTTGCGATCGCCGTCGTAGTGGGTGCCGTCGATGTCCCAGCCCTTCACGTACCACACGCCGGTGCTCAGGCCGGGGACCCCGTAGTAGCTCCAGTCGGTCTCGTAGCGGATCTGCGCGGACTTCTCGTTGGGGCTGTTGTAGTCGGCCAGCATCGAGTTGGCCAGGAAGATCGCCGAGGTCTCGTGCACGTAGTCGAAGTATTCGTTGCCGTCGACCTGCTGGTAGGCCAGGGTCAGGGCGTGGGCGCGATGGCCGAGGGTGAAGGCCAGGCTCCAGGTGTCGTTGTCGATGTAGCCGGCCTCGCGCGCCCCGGTGTCGCCGGTGTGGTAGCCGTTGAAGGCGGTGCGCAGGGCGATGCCGTTCTCGAGGTCGCCGATGTCGTGGGTCACGCCCAGGTAGTACTGGTTCCAGACGTCCTGGAAATGCGAGCCATAGAGGGAGATCTCCAGCCCGTCGAGCGGCTTGTAGTTGCCGCCCAGGTAGTTCAGGCGGTCGCCCTTGACCTGGCGGGTGCCGTACTCGGTGGTCATGTCCTCGTCGCCGGAACCGGTCCGCGGGCTGACCTTGCGGAAGCTGCCGGCCTGCAGGCTGAGGTTGTCCAGCTCCTCGCTGGTCACGGCGAAGCCGGTGAAGCTGGAGGGCAGGGCACGGTTGTCGATATAGCTGAACACTGGAGTGTTGACCAGGAAGCGACCGGCCTTGAATTCGGTGTTCGAGGCGCGCAGGCGGATGTTGGCGACGCCCAGCTTGGACCACTCGCCGATCGCCTCGCCATCGCTGTTCGCCAGGGTCCGGTTGCCGCCGCCGCCGATGCGGCCCTTGCCGCGCTCCAGGGCGATCTCGTTGAAGGCTGCGACGTCGAAGCCGAAGCCGATGCTGCCCTGGGTGTAGCCCGAGCTGTACTTGAGCACCGTGCCCTGGACCCAGGCGTTGCGCTGGTGGATGCGCTGGGAGCCGCCGCCGGCCTTGGGAATGCGGAAGGTGAAGCTGTCCTTCATGTTTTCCCGCGAGTAGAAGTTGCGGGTGGTCAGGGTCAGGCTCTGCCCCTCGAACAGCCCGCTGGCGCCGGCCTGGCCCTTGATCGGTTTCTCCACGCTGGGGATGCTCTGCACCTGGGCGGCGTAGCTGGGATTGTCCGGGGTCGGCGGGGTTTCCTGCTCGTCCGCCGCCCAGCCTGGCGCGGCCGATGCCATCAAGGCCAGTCCCAGCGTCGCGCCGGTCACTCGTTGGTATCTCATCACCTGATTGCTCCCTTTATTGTTGTCATGGCACCTGTTTTACCCACCAGGTTTGCGCCGGTTTCGCCCGCGCCTGGGCGCGGCGGTCGAATACGGCGAGGCGAGCGCTCCTGGCGGAACGCGCGCAGCGCCGTTCTGGAACACGGGCAGGAAAAGCAAAGAAATGAAGTGCGGGTCGTGCCGTTCTTCTGCGCCCCGGTCGTTTCACGACCGGGGCGGCGTCGGCATCAGGGCTGGTTGGTTACGCCATAGAAGGCGTTCCGCGAGAAGGGGCTGATCTTGAAGTCATGCACCGACTTGTTCATCGGCTGGTACACGGTGGAGTGGGCGATCGGGGTGATCGGCACCTGCTCCTTGAGGATGTGCTGGGCCTGCTTGTACAGCTCGCTGCGCTTGTCCTGGTCGGAGACCCGCTTGGCAGCCTTGACCAGCTTGTCGTAGGCCGCGTCGCACCATTTCGATACGTTGTTGCCGTTGATCGAGTCGCAGCCGTAGAGGGTCGCCAGCCAGTTGTCCGGATCGCCGTTGTCGCCGGTCCAGCCGAACAGCATGGCGTCATGCTCGCCGGCATGGGCGCGCTTGATGTACTCGCCCCACTCGTAGCTGACGATCCTGGCCTTGATGCCGATCTTCGCCCAGTCGGCCTGGATCATCTCCGCCATCAGCTTGGCGTTGGGGTTGTAGGGACGCTGCACCGGCATCGCCCACAGGGTGATCTCGGTGCCCTCGGCGACGCCGGCCTTCTTCAGCAGTTCCCGGGCCTTGGCCGGATCGAACGGGGCGTCCTTGATGGTTTCGTCATAGGACCACTGGGTCGGCGGCATGCCGTTCACCGCCAGTTGCCCGGCACCCTGGTAGACGGCGTCGATGATGGCCTGCTTGTTCACCGCCATGTCCAGCGCCTGGCGTACTTCGAGCTGGTCGAACGGCTTGTGGGTGACGTTGTAGGCGATGTAACCGAGGTTGAAGCTTGGCTGCGAGGGCACCTTCAGGTTCGCCGCTTCCTGCAGGGCCTTGAGATCGGCGGGGCGTGGGTTGAGGGTGATCTGGCACTCGCCGGCCTTGAGCTTCTGCGCGCGCACCGCGGCGTCGGTGTTGATCGAGAAGATCAGGTTGTCGATCTTCACGTCTTCGGGTTTCCAGTAGTCCTTGTTGCCCTTGAAGCGGATCTGCGCATCCTTCTGGTAGCGGCTCAGGATGAAAGGCCCGGTGCCGATCGGCTTCTGGTTGATCTGCTGTGGCTTGCCGGCCTCGAGCAACTGCCCGGCGTACTCGGCGGACTGGATCGAGGCGACGTCCATCGCCAGGTTCTGGATGAAGGCGGCGTCGACCTCGTTGAGGGTGAACTTCACCCTGTGCTCGTCGAGCTTCTCGACCCTGGCGATGTTCTTGTCCAGGCCCATGTCGGTGAAGTAGGGAAACTCGGTGGGGTAGGCCTTGCGGAACGGATGATTCTTGTCGAGCATGCGCTGGAAGGTGAACAGCACATCGTCGGCGTTGAATTCGCGGGTCGGCTTGAAGTAGTCGGTGCTGTGGAACTTCACACCCTTGCGCAGGTGGAAGGTATAGGTCTTGCCGTCGTCGCCGATGTCCCAGCTTTCCGCCAGGGCCGGGATTGCCCGGGTGCCGCCGCGCTCGAACTGGACGAGGCGGTTGAACAGGGTGACCGAGGTCGCGTCGTAGTCGGTGCCGGTGGTGTACTGGGCGGGATCGAAGCCGGCCGGGCTGCCCTCCGAGCAGAACACCAGGTTGCTGGCGGCGTGGGAGAACGGGGAGCCGAGGATCAGACCGGCTGCCAGCCAGGCCCGAAGGGGAAGGATCTTACGCATGCAAACCTCATTTTTTCTTTTTCTAAGGGCATCGTCTGAGGATCGGCCTTATGGGCCATGGCAACTCTCGCCTTTCCATGGATGGCGGGTGACAGCCATGGACCCTGTGCGGCGACAGCGATCGTCCGTTTGTTGTTGGTCGACGATTCGCTGATGCCGAAATTAAGTCATGCTGAAATTGTGGTCAACGAAAATTAAGCACGACTAACATTTCTCTTGCGAAAACGTTTGCCTGACAGGAGGGTAAGGTACGCTGCGGACTGGCTCAGGGCGTCGGATGGTCGTCGAACAGGCCCATGGTGGTGATGGTCAGGACCTCCGCCACATCGCTGCCGACGTTGGCCAGGCAATGGGTCTTGGTCGCGTCGAAGTGCACCGAGTCGCCGGCGCCGAGGGGGTACTGGCGACCCTCGATGGTGTAGACGATCTGCCCGGACAGGACGTAGGAGAACTCGGCGCCCTCATGGGAGATCAGCTCCGACTGATAGCCCACCGGCATGTTCATCTTGACCGCATTGATCAGGTTGCCGGGGAAGGAGCTGGACAGGCGTTCGTAGGCCAGCGGCTGGCCCTCGATGGTGTAGCGTACCCGCTCGCCTTCGTGGGAGTCGGGCTGGGGTTGTGCCGGTTGGTCGAACAGGGCATTGAGCGGGATATTCAGCGACTTGGCGATGTTGGCCAGGGAAGAGATCGATACACCGGTGAGGTTGCGCTCCGCCTGGGAGAGGAAGCTCGCGGTGAGACCGGATTCGCTGGCGACTTGGTGCAGGGTCTTCTTGGCGGCGCGGCGATAGCGGCGCAGGCGTTCGCCGATGCGGTCTACGGTCATTGGGGAGACTCTTGTTGAAAGGCGCAGTATACCCAGCGCGGGGCGTCAATAAAGTCTGACAGATGAACTACCCGAACCCCTATTTTTTAAGTGTGACTGAAAATTTGTTTTGACCTGAATTTAAGCTCGACTTAAATTTCAGCCCGGTCCAGACGAGGAGAACAACAAATGACCGTGGGTGTTGGCGGGAGTACCCCTGCGCAGGCGCTGGAGCGTCTGCGGAACATGATGGACGGCGCGCAGCCGATCGGCCTGGCGTCTTACCGTGCGCGAATCGCCGCGGCCCAGGCGTGGATGAGCGAGCATGGCATCGCCGCGGCGTACCTGCATGCAGGCAGCAACCTGCGTTACTTCAGCGGCGTGCAATGGCACCCCAGTGAACGCCTGGTGGGTGCTCTACTGCCCGCCGAGGGCGCCCTCGAATACCTTGCGCCGGCCTTCGAGGAAGGTACGGTGCGCGACTTCCAGGTGGTCGACGGCGCCATCCACACCTGGGAGGAACACCAGGACCCCTACCGCCTGCTGCTCGATCGCCTGGAGGCGCTCGGCGTGGGTGAGCGCAGCACGGTCGCACTGTGTCCGAGCCTGCCGTTCGGCATGTTCGAGCGCTTGCGCCAACTGGCGCCGGGCAGGAACTTCGTCAGCGCCGCGTCGCTGATCGACCAGGGACGGATGCGCAAGTCGGCCGAGGAGCTGGCGCTGATGCAGCGGGCCAAGGACATGACCCTGGAAGTGCAGAAGGCCGCGGCGAGCATTCTCCGTGAAGGCATCAGCACCACCGAAGTCGCCGAGTTCATCCACCAGGCGCACCGCAAGGTGGGCGCGCCCGGTTCGACCTTCTGCATCGTCCTGTTCGGTGCCGCCAGTGCCTTCCCCCATGGGGTGAAGCATGCGCAGGTGCTGAAGGATGGCGACATGGTGCTGATCGATACCGGCTGCCAGGTCCACGGCTACCAGTCGGATATCACCCGCAGCTATGTGTTCGGCACGCCCAGCGCACGCCAGCGCGAATTCTGGGGGATGGAGCGCGACGCCCAACTGGCGGCCTTCGAGGCCGCGCGTCTGGGCCAGCCCTGCGAGGCGGTGGACGCCGCTGCGCGGCGTTCGCTGGAGGCCAACGGCCTGGGGCCGGACTACCGCCTGCCTGGCCTGCCGCACCGCACCGGGCATGGCATCGGCATGGACGTCCACGAAGGCCCGTACCTGGTGCGTGGCGATCGCACGCCGCTGGATGTCGGCATGTGCTTCAGCAACGAACCGATGATCTGCGTGCCCGGCGAGTTCGGCATTCGCCTGGAGGATCACTTCTACATGACGGAGGAAGGTCCGCGCTGGTTCACCCAACCGAGCCCGTCCATCGACGATCCCTTCGGCCTCGGCGGCTGAGCCGGCCGAACGATAACGCCGCACGCGGCAAGGCAAGGGCCAGGGCTTCCCGCGTGCGGCGCAGCGATCAGTCCAGCTTCACCCGCGAAAAGTCCCGCGCCGACATCGGGCTCATGCGGTAGCCGCTGACGTTCTTGCGTTGCGCGTCGAACATCAACGGATGCGCCAGCGGCAACCAGGGCATCTGCTCGTGGAAGATCCGCTGCGCTTCCTTGTACAACGCTACCCGTTGGCTCTCGTCGTTGCTCATGCGCGCCTTGCGGATGGCTTCGTCGAAGCCCTTGTCGCACCAGCGCGCGCGATTTTCCCCGGACTCCACCGAGGCGCAGCCGAGGTTGTGGGTGAGGAAGTTGTCCGGGTCGCCGTTATCGCCGATCCAGCTGTAGAGCATCATGTCGTGTTCGCCGGCCTTGGTGCGCTTGACCATCTCGCCCCACTCGAACTGGCGGATGTTCACCCGGATGCCGATGGCGGCCAGGTCGGACTGGATCAGTTGCGCCACTCGCGCCGGGTTGCCGCCGGGGCCGCTGCCGGTGCTGATGTAGAGGTTCAGGGGTGTGTCCGGGGCGACGCCGGCTTCCTTCAGCAGAGCCTTGGCCCGTTCGGGGTCGTAGGGCCAGTCGCGGATGCTGTCGTCGTAGCCGAGCAGCATC
Organism: Pseudomonas sp. FDAARGOS_761; assembly: GCF_013343155.1. Taxonomy (NCBI): domain Bacteria; kingdom Pseudomonadati; phylum Pseudomonadota; class Gammaproteobacteria; order Pseudomonadales; family Pseudomonadaceae; genus Pseudomonas; species Pseudomonas sp. FDAARGOS_761. The sequence continues at coordinate 547,231 of NZ_CP054572.1, forward strand.
GGCGGGTAGGGGCCGATGGCCGGGCGGGCCTGGTCGCCGAAGACGATCTTCAGGTAGGACGACTTGTTGAAGCCCATGGCGATCGCCCGGCGCACGCGCGGGTCGTCGAACGGTTCGTGCCGGGTGTTGATCGCGGCGTGGGAGGTGATCATCGCCGCTTCTTCCAGCACCGTCAGTTGCGGGTCCTGGCGCAACGCGGCGACGTCTTCCGGCTTGGGCGTCAGGGCGATCTGGCATTCGTTGCGGCGCAGGCGCTGCACGCGCACGTTGGGGTCGAGGGTGATCGCCAGCACCAGGTGGTCGATGGCCGGCTTGCCCTTCCAGTAGTCGGGGTTGGCCGCGTAGCGCACCTGGGCATCCTTGCGGTAGCGGATGAAGACGAACGGGCCGGTGCCGATCGGCTTGCTGTTGAGTTCATCGCCCTTGCCCCTGGCGATCAGTTGGCCGGCATATTCGGCGGAGAGGATCGAGCCGAACGGCATGGCCAGGTCGGCGAGGAACGGCGCCTCCGGGTGCTTGAGGACGAAGCGCACCTGATGTTCGTCGATCTTCTCGATGCGCTCGATGATGTCGCGCAGTTGCATGGCGTCGGCGTAGGGGTAGCCGCTGGGCGAAAGGTCGTGGGCGGGGTGCTGCGGATCGAGCATGCGCTGGAAGCTGAACAGCACGTCGTCGGCGTCGAATTCGCGGGTTGGCTTGAAGTAGTCGGTGCTGTGGAATTTCACGCCCTGGCGCAGGCGGAAGGTGTAGACGAGGCCGTCAGCGGAGACGTCCCAGCTTTCCGCCAGGGCCGGGATCACCGTGGCGCTGCCCGGAGCGAACGCGGCCAGCGCGTTGTACAGCGGATGGGCTGAGGCGTCGAAGGTGTAGCCGGAGGTATAGCGGGCCGGATCGAACCCTTCCGGCGCCGCTTCGGTGCACACCGCCAGGGTCTTCGGCTGGGCCTGGATGGCGGCGCTGGCGGCGAAGGCGAGCAGCAGCAGGCTGTAGCGCAGGGCAGAGCGTGGTCGCATGGATGACTCCTCTGGAGCGGGAAGGCCGGGTCGGCCGCCCTGGGGAGAGGCGCCGCCTCGCTCGTGGCGGGGCGGCGCGGCTGGCAGGCGAAGCTACTTGCCGACGCTGACCTCGTAGAACGAGTTCAGGCCGAAGGGACTGATCCTGAAGTCGTGTACCGTCTTGCGCATCGGCTGGTACACGGTGGAGTGGGCGATCGGGGTGATCGGCACCTGTTCCTTGAGGATGTGCTGGGCCTGCTTGTACAGCTCGGTGCGCTTGCCCTGGTCGGTGGTGCGCTTGGCATCCTTGACCAGCTTGTCGTAGCCGGCGTCGCACCATTTGGAGAAGTTGTTGCCGTCCACCGCGTCGCAGCCGTAGAGGGTGCCGAGCCAGTTGTCCGGGTCGCCGTTGTCGCCGCTCCAGCCGATCAGCATGGCGTCATGCTCGCCGCCCTTGGCGCGCTTGATGTATTCGCCCCATTCGTAGGTGACGATCTTCGCCTTGATACCGATCTTCGCCCAATCGTTCTGCAGCATTTCCGCCATCAGCTTGGCGTTGGGGTTGTAGGGGCGTTGTACCGGCATGGCCCACAGGGTGATCTCGGTGCCTTCGGCGACCCCGGCCTTCTTCAGCAGCTCCCTGGCCTTGGCCGGATCGTAGGGCGCGTCCTTGATGGTCTCGTCGTAGGACCACTGGGTCGGCGGCATGCCGTTGCTCGCCAACTGGCCGGCGCCCTGGTAGACGGCGTCGATGATGGCCTTCTTGTTCACCGCCATGTCCAGCGCCTGGCGTACTTCCAGCTTGTCGAACGGCTTGTGGGTGACGTTGTAGGCGATGTAGCCGAGGTTGAAGCCGGCCTGCGACGGCAGGTTCAGGTTCGGGTCCTTCTTCAGCGCGTCGAGGTCGGCGGGGCGTGGGTTGAGGGTGATCTGGCACTCGCCGGCCTTGAGCTTCTGCGCGCGCACCGAGGCGTCGGTGTTGATGGCGAAGATCAGGTTGTCGACCTTCACCTCGTCCGGCTTCCAGTAGTCCTTGTTGCCCTTGAAACGGATCTGCGCATCCTTCTGGTAGCGGCTGAACACGAACGGGCCGGTACCGATCGGCTTCTGGTTGATATCGCTGGCCTTGCCCTGCTTGAGCAGTTGCGCGGCGTATTCGGCGGACTGGATCGATGGGAAGGGCATCGCCAGGTTCTGGATGAAGGCCGCGTCGACCTCGTTGAGGGTGAATTTCACCGTGTGCTCGTCGAGCTTCTCGATCCTGGCGATGTTCTTGTCCAGGCCCATGTCGGTGAAGTAGGGAAACTCGGTGGGGTAGGCCTTGCGGAACGGATGATCCTTGTCGAGCATGCGTTCGAAGGTGAACAGCACGTCGTCGGCATTGAATTCGCGGGTCGGCTTGAAGTAGTCGGTGCTGTGGAACTTCACGCCCTTGCGCAGGTGGAAGGTATAGGTCTTGCCGTCGTCGCTGACGTCCCAGCTTTCCGCGAGGCCGGGAAGGACCTTGGTGCCGCCGCGCTCGAACTGGGTCAGGCGGTTGAAGACGGTTTCCGCCGCGGCGTCGAAATCGGTACCGGTGGTGTACTGGGCGGGATCGAAGCCGGCCGGGCTGCCTTCCGAGCAGAAGATCAGGTTGCTGGCGAAGGCCTGGGGAACGGCGGCGACCAGCGCTGCGCCGAGCAGCGAGGGCATGATCGCGGAGCGGATGACGGCGTTTCTACGCATGGAGTGACCTCTGGTTATTTTGATTGTCTGCGAGGGACAGCCTCGTGAGCTGTCTTGCGCGAAGCTATGCAGGGCGTGTGCCGGCCGCAAGCGTCGAGGTCGCTTCAGTGTAGATGTTGTTATCCGATTGAAAGGGAATGTCGCATTTTCGAATTTGCGCAAACGCGACGCAGGCTGCGTTTGCTGCGCGAGAGACAGTGGAAACGCAAGAGGCAGCCCGGAGGCTGCCTCTTGTGGTGCGCGCCGACCGGATCAGGGCATCTGCACCTCGATCACACCGTCGGCGTTGACCGTGACCTGGCTGGTCCCGGCCTCGATCTCCGGCGCCTGGGCGCCGCCGAAGCTGGCGTCGGCCTTCATCGCCGCCATCCGCATCACCGGATACGGGCGCGGCGCGCCGGCGCTGTTCACGCTCAGGCTGACCAGCTTGTAGCCCTTGCCGCCGAGCGCCTCGGTGAGCAACTGGGCGCGCTCCTTGAACGCGTCCACGGCGCCTTTCATCAATTGGTCCTCGTTCTTCTTGCGGGTCGCATCGGCGATGCTGAAGTCCATGCCGCCCATCTTCAGCTTGCCCAGCAGGTCGGCGGAAAGCTGGCCGAGGGCGGCGAAGTCGGAGCTTTCCAGGCGCAGCTCGGCGCGCTCGCGCCAGCCGGTGATCTTCTGGCCCTTGTCGTCGTAGACCGGATAGCTGTTGCGACTGCCCAGGCTGATGGTCACGCCCTTGACCTTGCGCGCGTCGGCGACGGCGGCGTTGAGGACGCTGGTGGTCTCGGCGGCGAGCTTGGCCGGATCGCTGCCCTGGTTTTCGCTGTAGAGGGTGACCTGCATCAGGTCGTGGGCCACCTGCTGGCTGACTTCGGCGTGCAGCGAGACCTGGTTGTAGCGCGGCGCTTCCTCGGCGACGGCCGAGAGGCTGGCGGCGCAGAGGGTGACGGCGGCGGCCAGGCGGGAAATCGCAGACATTGGGCAACTCCTTGTACTAAGGCTGAATTCACACTGTAGAGCATCGTTCCGGCAGGCGCGGCAAACACGCCTATACGCCAGTCTTGGACCATGAGACGAAGGCTTTTCCCGGAACGGGTTAGGCGATTTTGGAAAAAACGTGAAATTTACTGATCTGAGCCCTGACAGCGCTCGGCGAAACAGGGCAGGATGGCGACCTGCGAGGTTTCTGAGTCACTTTGCCGCAGAGTTGCCGACAGCGTCTTGGCTATACTCGCGCTTATTCCGGAAGAAAACATGCGCGCACCGGTTTTCCTGCTCTCCGCCAGTCGCCAGAACCTTGGCCGTCTGCTCCTCATCCGTATTCTCGTGCTGGCCGCGCAGGCCGGCTCGGTGGGTTTCGCCTGGCTCTCCGACCTGTTGCCGCTGCCGTGGCTGGCGCTCGGCCTGACCCTTGGCCTGTCCGCCTGCCTGATCCTGTTCACCGCGCTGCGCCTGCGCGCGCCGTGGCCGGTGACCGACCAGGAGTACGCGGTACAACTGGCCTGCGACCTGATCATCCACAGCACCTTGCTGTATTACTCGGGCGGCTCGACCAACCCCTTCGTTTCCTATTACCTGGTACCGCTGACCATCGCCGCTGCGACCCTGCCCTGGATCTACTCCATGGTGCTCTCCGGCCTGGCCCTGACCGGCTACACCCTGCTGCTGATCTGGTACCACCCGCTGCACCTGCAGGCGGTTCAGCACGAGGCGATGCTGATCAACCTACACCTGTTCGGCATGTGGCTGAACTTCGCCCTGTCGGCGGCCTTCATCACCTTCTTCGTGGTGAAGATGTCCGAGGCGCTGCGCTGGCAGGCGCACATGCAGGCCGAGCGGCGCGAGGAAAGCATGCGCGACCAGCAGTTGCTCGCGGTGGCCACCCAGGCGGCCGGTGCCGCGCACGAACTGGGTACGCCGCTGGCGACCATGAGCGTGCTGCTCAACGAGCTGCGCCAGGAGCGCCCGCAGGACCCGACCCTGCAGGAAGACCTGGCATTGCTCCAGGAACAGGTCAAGCAGTGCAAGCACACCCTCCAGCAACTGGTACGGGCGGCCGAGGCCGACCGTCGCCAGGCGATCGAAGAGCAAAGCGCCGCGGAATGGCTGGAATCGGTGCTGCGCCGCTGGCACCTGATGCGTCCGGAGGCTTCCTACCGCTACCAGTGCCTGGGCCTCGGCTCCGCGCCGCGCCTGACCCCGCCGACCGACCTCAGCCAGGCTCTGCTGAACCTGCTGAACAATGCGGCGGACGCCTGTCCCGACGACCTCGACATCCGCCTGGACTGGGACAGCAGCAGTATCTGCCTGAGTATCCGCGACCACGGCGTCGGGGTGCCCCTGGCGATCGCCGAACAGATCGGCAAACCGTTCTTCACCACCAAGGGCAAGGGCTTCGGCCTCGGCCTGTTTCTCAGTCAGGCCAGCGTGACCCGCGCTGGTGGAACGGTGAAGTTGTATAACCACGAAGATGGCGGCACTCTGACCGAACTGCGCTTGCCGCGCAGCTACGGAATGGCTTGAGTGATCCGTCTGAGAGGCCCTGCCTATGTCTGAAGAGCTGCTCTTCGAAGGGGAAGAACATCCCCACCTCCTGCTGGTGGACGACGATCCCACCTTTACCCGGGTCCTGGCCCGGGCCATGAGCCGTCGCGGCCTGCGGGTCAGCACCGCCGGCTCCGCCGAGGAAGGCCTGGCGCTGGCCCAGCAGGATACGCCGGACTACGCCGTGCTCGACCTGAAGATGGAAGGCGACTCCGGCCTGGTGCTGCTGCCGAAGCTGCTGGAGCTGCACGCGGACATGCGGGTGGTGATCCTCACCGGCTATTCCAGCATCGCCACCGCGGTGGAGGCGATCAAGCGCGGCGCCTGCAACTACCTGTGCAAGCCGGCGGATGCCGATGACGTGCTGGCCGCGCTGCTCTCCGAGCACGCCGACCTGGACACCCTGGTGCCGGAAAACCCGATGTCGGTGGATCGCCTGCAATGGGAGCACATCCAGCGCGTGCTCGCCGAGCACGAGGGCAACATCTCCGCCACCGCCCGTGCCCTGGGCATGCATCGACGGACCTTGCAGCGCAAGCTGCAGAAGCGGCCGGTACGGCGCTGAAGCGTAAATGACAACGGGGGCGCCGCATGGCGCCCCCTGTGCTTTCCGTTTTCCGTCGAATCGCGGTGGATTTCGCAGATTCCGCCGGTCGCCGGGGATATCCAGCGGACAGCGCAATCGTTAAGATGCAGCTTTCATGAATCGCACGACCAGGGATTGATCATGCGTATCTTCGGTTCGAGTGCCGGCTGCCTGTCGGTGCTGTTCGGACTGGCCTTCGGGCTGCCTGCACTAGCCGAGCCTTCGGTGGACCTGGATGGTCCGACGGCAGGCTGGCGCTATTCCGGCCTGCTCGAACAGCCCGATGCCCCGCGTGTCGCCTATCCGACTCCGCCCATCGATCGCGGCGGCCAGCGCGGCCGCAGCCTGATCGAAGGACACCTGCGCGAACTGGTCGGCACCGAGCGCGCCCAGCGCCTGGTGGTCAACGGCAATCCTCTCCCTCTCTATACCGACGGCGCCGGGCGCTTCGTCCGCCCCTATGCGTTCGGCCACGGCTCCAACGGCGTCCAGGTCGGCAGCGCCGACGGCAAGATCCTCAAGCGCGTGCAGTTCTACGAGGCCAATCGCTCCCAACTGCCGCCGCGCGTGCGCGTGGTGCTGGGTTGGGACGATCCGAAGGCCGAGCTTGACCTGCATATCGTCACCCCCGATGGCCAGCACGCCTACTGGGCGCATCCGCGCCTGAGCAACAGCGGCGGCCTCGATCCGGATGGCGTCGACGGGCCCGGCCCGGAGATGTTCACCATGGGCGCGCCGCTGCACGGCACCTACCTGATCTACGTGAACTACTGGGGCAACCTCAACAACCAGGGCTACAACTTCCAGGCCGGCAGCAACGTACAGGACGTGATCACCGCGCAGGTCAACCTGGTGTTCAACGAAAACAGCGTCGACGAGAAGCACGAGACCTTCGTCGTGCCCCTGCGCACCATCGGCGACCTGGTGCTGGTCAAGACCTTTACCTACTGAAGCATCCCCTCGTACGGATGACACGGGATTAGCGAACCATGAGCGAGAACAACACCCCCAGCCCTGCCAACGGAACCCCTGCGCCCGCCGCTGCGCGCACCCGAAGCGCCCTGTGGCCGGTGCTGGGGATCGTCGCCGCGCTGGCCGCCGGCGGTGTGCTGGCCTGGCAGATGGGCTGGCTGGAGCGGCTCGGCGGAGGGCGCCCGGCCGAAGAGGACCTCGGCCAGCCGATCGGCGCCCAGGCTCCCGCGGACGCCGACGCGCCGCGAGCCTACCGTGACCTGCGCAAGCCCGACGCGCTGATCGAGAGCGTGTCGCTGAGCCGCCTGCCGAAGGAAATCCTCGAGGTGCCGTTGCTGCGCGATACCCTGACCGAGGACTTCGTCTTCTATTACGAGAACAATGGCGACCGCCTTGGCCTGACCGGTACGTTGCGGCGGATCATCTACGAGCACGACCTGACCCTGAAGGACAGCCTGGTCGAGGAACTGCTCGACCAACCGGCCCAGGTCGCCCTCTGGCGCGGCGCCGACGGCCGCCTGCGCGACTTCGTGGTGGTGCTCAAGCGTGGCGGCCTGGCGCGGGTGCTCGAGCCGCTGGCCCATATCGCCGCCGACGACCAGCAGTTGCGCAAGGTCGGCGAGCTGGCGGGAACCTCGGTCTATCGCCTGCGCTACGGCAACGACAAGGCGATGCTGTTCCTGTCCAAGGGCGACCGGCTGTTGTTGCTGTCGAACCCACGGATGCTCTTCGACGATGGTGGCGAAAGCGACGACAGCCCGCTGAACGCTCCGGCCAGCGAAGACCTGGAGGCACTGCTCGACGGCGACGAACTGTTCCCCGAGCGCTTCGGCCTGCCGGGCCGCGGCGAGCTGCGCCAGCGCATCACCCTCAATGCCAGCGTCCTGGCCATGGGCTACCAGCGCTTCATCCCGAGCTTCGCCGGGGTGCGCTTCGAGAAGGGCGAGCAGGGCTGGAGCAGCTACCTGGCGCTGAACGAGGTGGAACGCCAGCCGCCGCTGGACTTCGCCCCGGTCTGGCAGGCCATGCCGATGGGCGCCAGCGCCTGCGTGGCGCTGCCGGTCATCCCCGGCCTGTACGGGGTGATGCTGGAGCGCCTGGGGGCCGAGCAGAAGATGGCCCAGGCCTTCTCCGAGCATCTCAGCGGCGCTGCCGGTCTCTGCTGGTACGCCAGTTCGCGGCTGCATTCGCCGCTGCTGGTGGGCCAGTTGAGCGCGCCGGCCAGTGCCGAACTCGACGACGAGCTGGGCAAGCTGTTCGGTCGCGTGATCGGCGCGAAGGAAGCCAAGGTCGAGGGTGGCAGCTTCCCGGTGGAAGACCGGGTGGATGGCCAGACCCGCCGCTGGACCCGCCAGGTCAGCTCGAACTTCGGCGCCTATCCGGCCAGCCAGGCGGACAACCCGGACAGCATCAGCGGCCGCGCGTTCTTCCGCATCGGCATGGCGCGCCATGGCCAGACCCTGCTGTTCTCCCTCGACGACCAGTTGCTCGGCAAGGCCCTGGACACCCTCGACAAACGCTATCCGCCGCTCGCCGAGGTGTTGCCGAAGGATGCGCTGGTACCGGCCTACCTGGCGCCGCAGCCGCTCTCCGAACTGCTGCAACGGGAAACCCTCGACAGCCTGCCGCAGGACATGGAGCCGGTATTCCGCAATGCCGCCGACACCTACCTGATGCCGCGCCTGAAAACCCTCGCCGGCAAGGGCAGCTACGCCCTCGGGCTGCCTGCCGGAAGCCAGGCCAACGCACCGTGGCAATGGCTGCCGCTGGAATGGCGGTCGCTGTGAGACGTCTGACTGCCTTCGGCCTGGCGCTGCTCCTGCTGGCCAGCGGCGGTGCCCGCGGCGAGCCCGCGGTAACGCTCGACCCGCAGCAATCGCAGGTATTCCGCGCCTGGTTCGTGCGCATCGCCCAGGAACAGTTGCGCCAAGGGCCGAGTCCGCGCTGGCACCAGCAGGACTGCGCCGGCCTGGTGCGCTTCGCCGCCAACGAGGCGCTGAAAGTCCACGATGGCAAGTGGCTGCGCGCCAACGGCCTGTCCAACCGCTACCTGCCCCCGGAGCTGGCGCTCAGTCCCGAGCAACGGCGCCTGGCGCAGAACTGGCAGCAGGGTGGCGGCCAGGTCGGGCCCTACGTGAATGCGATCAAGCTGGTGCAGTTCAACAGTCGGCTGGTCGGCCGCGACCTCAACCAGGCGCGCCCCGGCGACCTGATGTTCTACGACCAGGGCGACGACCAGCACCTGATGATCTGGATGGGCCGCTCCATCGCCTATCACACCGGCAGCAGCACCCCGACCGATAACGGCATGCGCTCGGTCAGCCTGCAACAACTCATGACATGGAAGGACACCCGATGGATCCCCGACGAATCCAATCCCAACTTTATCGGCATCTATCGGCTGGCTTTCCTCTCTCAATGAATCGCGTCCCAGTGAAGACCACAGCAATGAGCAACCTGCGCCGTTTCAGCCGTAGCCTGGCGGTCGCCGCCCTGGTCCTGCTGCCGTTCGCCGCCGTCCAGGCGGAAGACACGGTGGAACCGAGCGGCTACACGCCGATGGCCGGCGAATCCTTCTTCCTGCTCGCCGACAGCAGCTTCGCCACCGACGAGGAAGCGCGGGTCCGTCTCGAAGCGCCCGGCCGCGACTACCGGCGCTACCGCATGGAGCCCTATGGCGGGGTCGACGTGCGCCTGTACCGGATCGAACAGCCGCTGGAGTTCCTCAAGCGGCAGAAGAACCTGCACCGGGTCCTGGCCGAGGGACAGTTCAAGGGCGAAGGCCTGTCGAACACCCTGGCCTATCTCTGGGACAACTGGTATCGCAAGTCGCGCCGGGTGATGCAGCGCGCCTTCTCCTACGAGTCGCGGCAACAGGTCACCGAGGCGGTGCCCGAGCTGAAGATGGGCAACGCCATGACCGCGCCGACGCCCTACGACGCGCAGCCGCAATACGCGCCGATTCCCGGCCTGCCGCTGGTCAGCCAGTTCCGCTATCCGCTGTGGGACGCCAAGCCCATCGAGCCGCCGCAGGACGTCAAGCTGGCCGGTTCCTCCAGCGAGTTCATCAACGTCGTGCCGGGCAATGTCTACATCCCGCTGGGCAAGCTGAAGCCGGGCCTCTACCTGGTCGAGGCGCTGGTCGGCAAGTACCGCGCCACCACCGTGGTGTTCGTCTCCAACAGCGTGGCGGTGAGCAAGGTCGCCGGCGACGAGCTGCTGGTCTGGACCGCACGCAAGCACGAAGGCACCCCGGTGCCCGACACCAAGGTGCTGTGGACCGACGGCCTGGGCGTGATGAGCAGCGGCAATACCGACGCCGACGGCCTGCTGCGGCTCAAGCACGCCAGTCCGGAGCGCTCCTACGTGATCGGCGAGGACCGCGAGGGCGGGGTCTTCGTCTCCGAGAACTTCTATTACGACAGCGAGATCTACGACACCAAGATCTACGCCTTCACCGACCGCCCGCTGTACCGGCCGGGCGACTGGGTCTCGTTGAAGATGGTCGGCCGCGAGTTCAAGGACGCCCGTCAATCCCAGGCCGCCGCCAGCGCGCCGGTGCGCCTGAGCGTGATCGACGCCAGCGGCACGGTATTGCAAAGCCTGGACCTCCGCTTCGACGCGAAGAGCGGCGCCAATGGCCGCTTCCAACTGCCGGAGAACGCCGTCGCCGGCGGCTACGAGTTGCGCTTCGACTACCGCGGGCAGACCTACAGCAGCGCCTTCCGCGTCGCCGAATACATCAAGCCGCACTTCGAAGTCTCCCTCGACCTGGCCAAGCCGGACTTCAAGACCGCCGAGCCGGTGAAGGGCGAGATCGTCCTGCTCTATCCGGACGGCAAGCCGGTGGCCAACGCGCGCCTGCAACTGAGCCTGCGCGCCCAGCAGTTGTCGATGGTGGACAACGAACTGCAGTATCTCGGCCAGTTCCCGGTGGAACTGAGCAGCACCGAACTGACCACCGACGGCAAGGGCCGCGCCGCCATCGAATTGCCGCCGGCCGAGAAACCCAGTCGCTACATGCTGACCATCTTCGCCAGCGACGGCGCCGCCTACCGGGTCAAGACCAGCAAGGAGATCCTCATCGAGCGCGGTGCCGCGCGCTACCGCCTGAGCGCGCCGCAGCGCTTCGGCGCCGCCGGCGAGAAGGTCGAGTTCAGCTATGCCAGCGAACAGCCGACCCCGCTCAAGCCGAGCAGCTACCAGTGGATCCGCCTGGAGGACCGCGCCACCGACAGCGGTCCGGTCGCCGACGGCCGCTTCGCGCTGGCCTTCGAGCGTCCCGGTACCTATTCCGTGGAGCTGCGCGACGACAAGGGCCAGCTCCTTGGCGCCACCGGCCACTCGGTGAGCGGCGAGGGCGTGAAGTCGGTGCCTGGCACCGTCGAGGTGGTGTTCGACAAGCCCGAGTACCGCACCGGCGAGGAAGCCTCCGCACTGATCACCTTCCCCGAGCCGGTGGAGGATGCACTGTTGTCTCTGGAGCGCGACAAGGTCGAGGCCACCGCCCTGCTGTCCAAGGGCGCCGACTGGCTGCGCCTGGAAAAGCTCAATCCGACCCAGTACCGCGTGCGGATCCCGGTGCGCGAGGAGTTCTCGCCGAACCTGACCTTCTCGGTGCTCTACACCAAGGGCGGCGACTACAGCTTCCAGAACGCCGGGATCAAGGTCGGCATGCCCCAGGTGGAGATCGACATCGCCACCGACAAGGAGCGCTACGAACCGGGCGAGACGGTGACCGTGACCCTGGCCACGCGCTTCGCCGGCAAACCGGTTTCCAGCCACCTGACCGTCAGCGTGGTGGATGAGATGGTCTATGCCCTGCAGGCGGAGATCGCCCCCGGCATCGACCAGTTCTTCTACCATCCGCGGCGCAACAACGTGCGCACCAGCGCCAGCCTGGCCTTCATCAGCTACGACGTGGCGTTGCCCGGCAGCACCAGTGCACCCGGACGGGCGAATCGCAGCGAGCGCGGCGTCAAGGTACTGGAGCGGCCGCGCCGCGAGGACGTCGACACCGCCGCCTGGCAGCCGGAGCTGGTCACCGACGCCCAGGGCAAGGCCAGCTTCAGCTTCCGCATGCCCGACTCGCTGACCCGCTGGCGGATCACCGCACGGGCCATCGACGACAACGGCCAGGTCGGCCAGAAGAAGCAGTTCCTTCGCTCGGAGAAGCCGCTGTACCTGAAATGGAGCGGGCCGACCCGCTTCCGCCAGGGTGACCAGCCCGACCTCGGCCTGTTCGTCTTCAACCAGGGCGAACAGCCGGTCAAGGCCGAGCTGCTCAGCGGGCCGCCTGGCAGCCAGCGCAGCCAGACCCTGGAGCTGGCCAAGGGAGTCAACTACATTCCGCTGGCGCAACAGCCGCTCAGCGATGGCGACTGGAGCGCCGAGCTGCGCCAGGACGGGCAGGTCCGCGACCGCCTGGCTGTGCGCTTCAACCTGCTGGCCGACGGCTGGCAGGTGGAGCAGGCGCAGAACCTCAGCCTGGCGGCGGCGAGCAACCCGTTGCAACTGCCGGCGGACGCCCGCGACGTACGCCTGCGCCTGGCCGATGGCCCGGCCGCGGCCTACCTGGGCAATCTCGATGATCTGCTGGAGTATCCCTACGGCGGCGTCGAGCAGACCGCCAGCCAACTGCTGCCGCTGAGCATCGCCTATCCGGCGCTGGCCGGCGGCGAGCCGCGGATTCGCGACCGCCTGCGCCTGATCATGCAGAACAGTCGCCTGCGCCTGGTGCAGATGGCTGGCCCGGACGCCTGGTTCGCCTGGTGGGGCGGCGACGTCGATGGCGACGCTTTCCTCACCGCCTACGCCTACTACGCCGATTGGTACGCCAGCCGCGCACTGGAGATCCAACTGCCGGCCGAACACTGGCAGCGCATCCTCGAGCCCTACGCCAAGCAGGCGACGCAGACCCCGCTGCTGCAGCGCGCGCTGATCCTGGCTTTCGCCCGCGACATGCAGTTGCCGGTGAACACCCTGCTCGGCGGCCTGCTCAACGATCTGGCCAACGCCGGCGAAGGGCAGGCGCGCGCGGAGCCGCTGGAGGCCGACGACGGCCTGGTGCTGGGCGACCCGGACTCGGCCGTCGGCCTGGCCGCGGCGCGAGTGCTGGCGGTGGACCTGGCACGGCAACTGCGGGTTGCGGTGCCCGCGCCGCTGGCCGCCCAGGCCGAGACGGCGACGCAGCGCCTGCGTGAGGCCGGCTTGCCGTTCACCGATGCCTTGCTGGCCTCTCGCTCGGCCGTGGATGGCCAGCAGGCCAGCGCTCTGCTGCAACGCCTGGCGCCGGCGCAATCGACCCTGGAACGCGCCCTGGCCCTGACCTGGCTGCAGGGCGCCCTGGCCCAGGCGCCGCAGGGCAAGCTGCCGCAGCCGCCGAAGGACTGGCAGGCGCAGCGCGGCGCCAGCGGCGAAACCTACTGGCAATGGCGCGGCCGCGGCATTCCGAGCTGGGTCGACCTGGACGAGGCGCCGGCCCGGCCGTTGCCGGTTGCGCTCAGCTACCGCAGCGCCCAGGCGCCGAGCGGGCAACTGCCGGTGCAGATCAGCCGTCGCCTGCTGCGCCTGGTGCCCGGCGAGGGGGCGTTCGAGTTCAAGGTCGAGGAGGTCGGCGACAAGCCGCTTTCCAGCGACGAACTGTATCTCGACGAAGTGACCCTGACCGTTCCGGAAGACACCGCTCTACGCTACGGCATGCTGGAACTGCCGCTGCCGCCCGGCGCGGATGTCGAGCGCACCACCTGGGGCATCAAGATCAGCGGCCTGGCCGGCGACGAGGCGACCACCTTGGAGCGCGCGCGCAACGAACCGGGCGAGCTGTTCTACGGGGTGCCGGTGGACAGCCTGAGTGGCGAGCAGCGTTTCCGTCACCTGGTGCGTTTCTCCCAGAAAGGCAGCTTCAACCTGCCACCGGCCCGCTACCTGCGTCTCTACGCGCCGGAACAGCAGGCCCTGGAAGCCAAGCCGGCGCTGGCCAAGGTCAAGGTCGAGTGATTGCGTTGCGCGCCTGGCTGGTCCTGCTGTGCGCCGTGCCGTTGCTGCTTCGCGCAGCGGAGGCGCCGGTCCAGCTGGCCTGGCGCACGACCCAGGGCTACGAACTGGTGAGCCTGGATCGCCAGCGGATGCTCGAGCGCCGGCCGTTGCCGGCCGATTTGCAGGCTCCGCTGGGCAGCCTGTGGAAACTGTTCGTCTTCGCCTGGCTGAGCGACACCGGCCAGGCCGAGCCGCCCTATGCCTGCCAGGGGCGCAGCCGCGAGGAGGTCTACTGCTGCGAGAATGGCCAGACGATCGGTCGTGACCGCGCCCTGGTGCGCTCCTGCGGGCTGTATTTCGAGCCGCAGCGCCTCGCCTTGCGGCCGGAGGCCTGGCGCGACTACTGGCAGGCGCGCCGGGCACCGGCCTGGTTGCTCGATCTGGAGCGGCTGCAACCGCAGACGCGGGTGCCGGTTAAGGAGCTTCTGGAACAGTTGCAGCGGCTACCGGCCCAGGGCGAGGCGCGGCGGGTACTGCTCGACGTGGCGTTGCAGGCCGGCGAGGGCCATGCCGTGGCCAGCCTTGGCGGCCGCCTGCGGGTGAAGACCTGGAGCTGGCTCGACGACCATGACCCGCAGGCGCGCCAGGGCGGTTTCGCCGGCTGGCTGGTCGATGGAACGCCGCTCTGGCTCGGCGGCCCGGGAACCAGCAAGGTGATCCTGGACCGCTACGCCGAGGTGCTCGGGCGCTTCCTGCCGAGTCCGTGGCCGGCCGATCCGGGCCGTTGCGTGGAAGTGAACCTGTTCAGCCGCTATCCGCTGCGTTCGGTCAGCGATCCCGCCGGCCACCCGGCCTCCGAAGGCCTGCTGCATGGTCCGCAGCAAGTGCTGTTCGCCAACGGCAATCGCCTGGACATCGCCAGCGCCGGCGACCTCTTCCTGCAGCGGGTGGATGGCGTGCCGCGGCTGGTCGCGCGGGTTTCGCGCGAAGAGTACGTGGCGCGGGTGCTGGAGCGCGAAGCCTCGGCGCAGCCGAAGGAAGCCGCTCGCGCGCTGGCGGTGACCATTCGCACCTATCTGTTGCAAAACGCCGCGCCGCGCGGCGAATGCCTGGCCATCGATGACAGCAGCCAGCGCCAGCGCGTGGCGCCGCGCCCGGCCAGCGCGCCGACGCGGCGGATCGCCGCCTGGAGCGCCGACCTGGTGCTGGCCGGGGCGACCGTCAACTATCACTCCGACCAGCCTGGCCCGGCGCGCCTGTCCTGGAAGCACGCGGTGGAGCAAGCCGGGCAGGGACTGGGCTACGACAGCATCCTCGCCCAGGCTTTCCCGCGCAGCAGCCTGAGCCGCTGGGACAACCCGGTGGCCGCCTGCCAGCCGTTGCCGGCCGCCGAAGACTGGCTGCGCAAGCAGCGCCGGCAGTGGCGCGAGCGCCTCGACCGCGAGCCCGGCTACGAGGAGATTCCGAGTTTTTCCGTGTGCCGCCTGGCTTCCGGGCGGCCCTATGTCGATCGCGAGCGCGAACGCATCTTCGTCCGCGGCCTGTATTCCCTACAGGAACGCCTGGACCTCACCCACGAATACCTGCACCTGGCCTTCCGCGCCCATCCCAGCGGCCAGGACGAAAACTATGTCGAAAGCCTGGCCCGGCGCCTGCTACTGGAATGACTCCATGAACCGAATGTCCCTTGCCGCCCTGCTCAGTTGCCTTCCCCTCGTCGCCTGGGCGGACAACCCCGTGAAACTGGATACGCCGGTCTCCGGCTGGCGTGCCGGCGACGGTTCCGCCGCCAATTACCGGCAGGTGGTGAACTACCCGGCGTCCTCGGTCAACGTCGCCGCCGACCAGGCGACCACCGCGCGCATTCGCGGCGCGATCGAGAGCCAGCCCAAGGAGCGTCCGGCGACGCTGGTGGTGAACGGTGTGAGCATGCCGCTGAAGGTGGACGCCGATGGCAGCTTCGACCGCCCGTTCGCCTTCCCGTCCGGCAGCAACAGCGTCGAGGTGCGCAACGCCGCCGGGCAGTCGCGACGGGTCCAGTTCTATCACGGTGGCGGCGGCGGGGAAGTGCCGGCCAAGCTGCGCGTGCTGCTGTCCTGGGACAGCGACAACACCGACCTCGACCTGCACCTGGTGACCCCGGACGGCGACCATGTCTGGTATGGCAATCGTTCGCTGGCC
This sequence comes from Pseudomonas sp. FDAARGOS_761, assembly GCF_013343155.1. NCBI lineage: Bacteria > Pseudomonadati > Pseudomonadota > Gammaproteobacteria > Pseudomonadales > Pseudomonadaceae > Pseudomonas > Pseudomonas sp. FDAARGOS_761. Next base: position 563,197 of record NZ_CP054572.1, read on the forward strand.
AACGGCGCGACCCTGGATGTCGACGTCACCACCGGCTACGGCCCGGAAATCATCGCCACGCCGACGCCACAGAAGGGGCCCTACCTGGTCTACGTCAACTACTTCGGCGGTGGCTACGGCAGCAGCGAGGATGGCGCCGAACAGGCCGCCCAGGACCTGACCACGGCGCGCATCACCCTGGTCACCGAAGAGGGCACGCCGAACGAGAAACAGGAAACCTTCCTGGTGCCGATGCGCAAGCCTGGCGAGCTGACGCTGGTGAAGCGCTTCAGTTATCCGTAGGCGCCTGCGCTGGCGGATAACGCCTCTGGCGTTATTCGCCGTCGTTCAGGTATCGGCGTTACCAACCGCGTGGCCTGACGGCGGCGCTCATGCCGCTGCGAATGGCTCCTGGGCTCAGGCGGGCTGTTCGCCCTGCCAGGTATCGATCGCTTCCTGCGCCGCACGGAACGCATCGATCGCCGCCGGCACCCCGGCATAGACCGCGCAGTGCAGCAGTGCCTCGCGGATTTCCTCCACCGTGCAGCCGTTGTTCAGCGCGCCGCGCACGTGCCCCTTGAGTTCCTGCGGGCATTTCAGGGCGGTCAGGGCGGCCAGGGTGATCAGGCTGCGGGTCTTGCGCGGCAGCGCCTCGCGGGCCCAGACCGAGCCCCAGGCATGCTCGTTGACGAAGTCCTGCAATGGCTGGGTGAAGGCGGTGGCGTTGCCCATGGCGCGCTCGACGAAGGCGTCGCCCATGACTTCACGTCGGATCTCCAGGCCGGTCTTGCCTTGTTCGCTCATCGGAAGGTTCCTGTCGTGGGTAGAAGGTGGCTCAATCCAGCGACTCTATCCGAACCGGCGCCACGCCGCTGCGGATCATACCCAGGCCTTCGGCGGCCTTGCGCGATACATCGATGATCCGCCCGCGGCGGAACGGCCCGCGATCGTTGATCCGCACCACCACGCTGCGGCGGTTGTCGAGGTTGGTTACCCGCACGCGGGTACCGAACGGCAACGTGCGGTGGGCAGCGGTCATTGCGTTGGGGTTGTAGCGCTCGCCGCTGGCAGTACGCAGGCCTGCGTGGCGGCTGCCATAGTAGGAGGCTTCGCCGGTATCCGCGGAACCGCTGCCGGCGAGGCTGGAGCAGCCGGCGAGGAACAGGGGCAGGACGGCGAAGGCGAGGGCGAGGCGCGCGGCGGCGGATGGGTTGGGCATGGACAACAGGCTCCTGGCGGACAAGAAGACGCCGGGCGAACCCGGCGTCTGGCTTTGACTCACGCTTCGAGCTTTTTCTTCAGCAACTCGTTCACCTGCTGCGGGTTGGCCTTGCCTTTCGAGGCCTTCATCGCCTGGCCGACGAAGAAGCCGAACATCTTGCCGCGCTTGGCCTCGTCGGCGGCGCGGTACTGCTCGACCTGCTCGGCGTTGGCCGCCAGCACCTCGTCGAGCATCTTCTCGATGGCGCCACTGTCGGTGACCTGCTTCAGGCCCTTGGCCTCGATGATCTGGTCGGCGGAACCCTCGCCGTTGGCCATGGCTTCGAAGACCATCTTGGCGATCTTGCCGGAGATGGTGTTGTCCTTGATGCGCAGGATCATGCCGCCCAGTTGCTCGGCGGACACCGGAGACTGCTCGATCTCCAGGCCGTCCTTGTTGAGCAGGCTGCCCAGCTCGACCATCACCCAGTTGGCCGCCAGCTTGGCGTCGCCGCAGATACCCTGGACCTTCTCGAAGTAGTCGGCCATCTCGCGGCTGGCGGACAGCACGCTGGCATCGTAGGCGGACAGGCCGTACTGGCTCTCGAAGCGTTCGCGCTTCTGCACCGGCAGTTCCGGCAGTTGCTCGCGCAGCTTCGCCAGGTACTCGGGCTCGATGACCACCGGCAGCAGGTCGGGACAGGGGAAGTAACGGTAGTCGTTGGCTTCTTCCTTGCCGCGCATGGAGCGGGTCTCGTCCTTGTTCGGGTCGTACAGGCGGGTTTCCTGGACCACCTTGCCGCCGTCCTCGATCAGCTCGATCTGGCGCTGGATCTCGTGGTTGATCGCCTTCTCGATGAAGCGGAAGGAGTTGACGTTCTTGATCTCGGCGCGGGTGCCGAATTCGGCCTGGCCCTTCGGTCGCACCGAGACGTTGCAGTCGCAGCGCAGCGAGCCCTCGGCCATGTTGCCGTCGCAGATGCCCAGGTAGCGCACCAGGGCGTGGATCGCCTTGACGTAGGCCACGGCTTCCTTGGCGCTGCGGATGTCCGGCTCGGAAACGATCTCCAGCAACGGCGTGCCGGCGCGGTTCAGGTCGATGCCGCTCATGCCCTGGAAGTCTTCGTGCAGGCTCTTGCCGGCGTCCTCCTCCAGGTGCGCGCGGGTGATGCCGATGCGCTTGGTGGTGCCGTCTTCCAGGGTGATGTCGAGATAGCCCTTGCCGACGATGGGATGGTCCATCTGGCTGGTCTGGTAGCCCTTCGGCAGGTCGGGGTAGAAGTAGTTCTTGCGGGCGAACACGTTCTGCCGGTCGATCCGTGCGTCGATCGCCAGGCCGAACAGGCAGGCCATGCGTACGGCCTCCTCGTTTAGCACCGGCAGGGTGCCCGGCATGGCCAGGTCGACCAGGCTGGCCTGGGTATTCGGCGCGGCGCCGAAGGCGGTCGAGCTGCCGGAGAAGATCTTCGATTGGGTGGCGAGCTGTGCGTGGATTTCCAGCCCGATCACGGTTTCCCATTGCATGTGGTGTTCCTCAATCCTTCTGTGCCTGCGCAGTCCCGCTGCCGACCCTGCGGGTCGCCCTCTCCGCGCCGGGAGAGGGGAGGGGACTGCGTGGCGTTGCCATGGCTTAGAAGCCGGCCGGGGTGCGGGTGTGCCAGTCGCTGACCTGCTGGTACTGGTGCGCGACGTTGAGCAGGCGACCTTCCTGGAAGTAGGGCGCGAGCAACTGGACACCCACCGGCAGGCCGTCGACGAAGCCGGCGGGCATGGACAGCCCCGGCAGGCCGGCGAGGTTGGCGGTGATGGTGTAGATGTCTTCCAGGTACTGGGAAACCGGGTCGTCGTTCTTCTCGCCGATCTTCCACGCCGGGTTCGGCGTGGTCGGGCCGAGGATCACGTCCACTTCGGCAAAGGCGCTGACGAAGTCGTTCTTGATCAGCCGGCGAATCTTCTGAGCCTGCAGGTAATAGGCATCGTAGTAGCCGGCCGACAGTGCGTAGGTGCCGACCATGATGCGGTTCTTCACTTCGCTGCCGAAGCCTTCCGCGCGCGAGCGCTTGTACAGGTCTTCCAGGTTCTGCGGGGCGTCGCAACGATAGCCATAGCGCACGCCGTCGAAGCGCGACAGGTTGGAGGACGCCTCGGCCGGCGCGATCACGTAGTAGGCCGGGATGGCGTGCTGCATGTTCGGCAGGGAAATGTCCTTCACCGTAGCGCCGAGCGTCTTCAGCTCCTCGACCACGGCCAGCACCGCGTCGGCGATGCGGCTGTCGAGGCCGGCGCCGAAGTATTCCCGCGGCAGGCCGATGCGCAGGCCGCTCAGCGGCTTCTGCAGGGCGGCCAGGTAGTCGTCCACCGGCTGTTCGACGCTGGTCGAGTCCTTCGGATCGAATCCGGCCATCACCCCCAGCATCAGCGCGCAGTCCTCGGCGGTGCGCGCCAGCGGGCCGCCCTGGTCGAGGCTGGAGGCGTAGGCGATCATGCCCCAGCGGGAAACCCGGCCGTAGGTCGGCTTGATCCCGGTGAGGTTGGTCAGCGCCGCCGGCTGGCGGATCGAGCCGCCGGTATCGGTGCCGGTGGCGGCCGGCAGCAGGCGCGCGGCGACTGCCGCGGCGGAGCCGCCGGAGGAGCCGCCCGGCACGCGGTCGAGGCTCCAGGGGTTGTTCACCGCGCCGTAGTGGCTGGACTGGTTCGACGAGCCCATGGCGAATTCATCCATGTTCAGCTTGCCGAGGGTAACGGCGCCGGCGGCGGTGAGCTTCTCGACCACGGTGGCGTCGTAGGGCGAGACGAAGTTGTCGAGCATCTTCGAACCGCAGCTGGTGCGTACGCCCTGGGTGCAGAACAGGTCCTTGTGGGCGATCGGCGCGCCGAGCAGGGCGCCGTTCTCGCCGTTGGCGCGCCGTTCGTCGGCTGCCTTGGCCTGGGCGATGGCCAGGTCGTCGGTGATGCTGATGAAGCTGTTGAGCTGGGGATCCAGCTGCCGGATGCGACCGAGCAGGGTGCGGGTCAGCTCTTCGGCGGAAAATTGCTTGTCGGCGAGGGCGCGGGCGATCTCGGCGAGGGTCAATTGATGCAGCATGTGTCCGCGTCCTTATTACTCGATGACTTTCGGAACCAGGTACAGACCTTCTTCCACGGCGGGGGCGATGGTCTGGTAGGCGTCGCGGTGATCGGTCTCGGTGACCGCGTCCGGACGCAGGCGCTGGGTGGCTTCCAGCGGGTGGGCAAGCGGTTCGACGCCGCTGGTGTCGACCGCCTGCATCTGGTCGATCAGGCCGAGGATGTTGTTCAGGGTCTCGGTGGTGCGCGGAAGATCGGCCTCGCTCAGGCCCAGGCGGGCGAGATGGGCGATTTTTTCCACGTCGGAGCGTTCAAGCGCCATCGGGAGTCTCCAGCAAAAGCGGCCTTGGAAGGGCGGCGGGGCGCCATGCGTTATATAAGGCAGGGAACGGATGCCGCGGTCGGCGGTCTAATTCCGCCTGGACGGGCCTTGTGGGGCCGGGAAAAGCCTGCAATTTAGCATATTGCCCGCCTTGCCCAAAATCCCCGTCGTTGTTAGAGTTTGCCGCACTTTTTTACCCGCGTATTTTTCACCCACGCTTCGCCTAGGGTTTCTTTCCCATGTTCAAAAAATTGCGTGGCATGTTTTCCAGCGATCTGTCGATCGACCTGGGTACTGCCAATACCCTTATTTATGTGCGCGAGCGCGGCATCGTCCTGAACGAACCGTCCGTGGTCGCCATTCGCAGCCATGGCAGCCAGAAGAGCGTCGTCGCCGTGGGCACCGAGGCCAAGCGCATGCTCGGCCGTACCCCGGGCAACATCGCCGCCATCCGTCCGATGAAAGACGGCGTGATCGCGGATTTCAGCGTCTGCGAGAAGATGCTGCAGTACTTCATCAACAAGGTTCACGAGAACAGCTTCCTGCAGCCCAGCCCGCGCGTGCTGATCTGCGTACCGTGCAAGTCCACCCAGGTCGAGCGCCGGGCCATCCGCGAATCCGCCCTGGGCGCCGGCGCCCGCGAGGTGTTCCTGATCGAAGAGCCGATGGCTGCCGCCATCGGCGCCGGCCTGCCGGTCGAGGAGGCCCGCGGCTCGATGGTCGTAGACATCGGCGGCGGCACTACCGAGATCGCCCTGATTTCCCTCAACGGTGTTGTCTACGCAGAATCCGTCCGCGTCGGCGGCGACCGCTTCGACGAAGCCATCGTCACCTACGTGCGCCGCAACTACGGCAGCCTGATCGGCGAATCCACCGCCGAGCGCATCAAGCAGGAGATCGGCACCGCCTTCCCGGGCGGCGACGTTCGCGAAGTCGACGTCCGCGGCCGTAACCTGGCCGAAGGCGTACCGCGCAGCTTCACCCTGAACTCCAACGAGGTCCTCGAGGCCCTGCAGGAGTCCCTGGCGACCATCGTCCAGGCGGTCAAGAGCGCCCTCGAGCAATCGCCGCCGGAGCTGGCCTCGGATATCGCCGAGCGCGGCCTGGTGCTGACCGGCGGTGGCGCGCTGCTGCGCGACCTGGACAAGCTGCTGGCACAGGAAACCGGCCTGCCGGTGATCGTCGCCGAGGAGCCGCTGACCTGCGTGGCTCGCGGCGGTGGCCGTGCGCTGGAGATGATGGATCGCCACTCCATGGACCTGCTCTCCACCGAGTAAGGTGGCGAGCATCGTCGCCTAGGAGCGGATCATCAAACCGCTATTCTCCAAAGGCCCGTCGCTGGGCGTTCGCCTGTTGGTGCTGGCCGTGCTGTCGGTCAGCCTGATGGTGGTGGACGCCCGGTTCGACTATCTGGAGCCCGTCCGCAGCAAGCTGGGGATGGTGCTCACGCCTTTCTACGGCCTGGCGGAAATGCCGGTGCGCGCCTGGGAAGGCGTGCGCGACCAGTTCAGCAGCCGTAGCGAGCTGATCGCCGAGAACGAACGCCTCAAGGCCGAGTCCCTGCTGATGCAGCGCCGGGTGCAGAAACTCGCCGCGCTCACCGAGCAGAACGTGCGCCTGCGCGAGCTGCTCAATTCCGCCGCGCTGGTCGACGACAAGGTACTGGTCAGCGAGCTGATCGGCGTCGATCCGAACCCCTTCACCCAACGCATCATGATCGACAAGGGCGAGAACGACGGCGTCTTCGTCGGCCAGCCGGTGCTCGATGCCAGCGGCCTGATGGGCCAGGTGGTCGAGGTGATGCCCTATACCGCGCGGGTCCTGCTGCTCACCGACACCACCCACAGTATCCCGGTGCAGGTCAATCGCAACGGCCTGCGCGCCATCGCCGTCGGCACCGGCAATCCCGAGCGCCTGGAATTGCGCTACGTCGCCGACACCGCCGACATCAAGGAAGGCGACCTACTGGTCAGCTCCGGCCTGGGGCAACGCTTCCCCGCCGGCTATCCGGTGGCCACGGTCAAGGAAGTGATCCACGATTCCGGCCAGCCGTTCGCCGTGGTGCGCGCGGTGCCGACCGCGAAGATGAACCGTAGCCGCTACGTGCTGCTGGTGTTCAGCGACAGCCGCACCCCGGAACAGCGCGCCAACGACGCCGCCGAGGCCCAGGAAGAGGCGGACAAGAAAGCCGCCGCCGGCGCCCAGGCGCCCCAGCCTGCCGCGCAACCGGCCGCCGCGCCGTCGCCGGCCACCCCGGCAGCCCAGGGCGCTGCGCAGCAGCCCGCCGCCGCGCCCGCGCCAGCTCCCACGCAGCCTGCCGCTCCGGCGGCGAACGGGGGGCGCCGCTGATGGCTCGCGCGACTCAAGGTTCGAACAATGTCTGGGTGATCTGGCTGAGCCTGCTGGTCGGGCTAGTGCTGGCCGTAGCGCCGATGCCTACCTTCACCGAGATCGGCCGCCCGCTGTGGCTGGCGATGCTGCTGACCTACTGGGTGTTGCTGCTGCCCGAGCGCGTCGGGATGGTCACCGCCTGGCTGCTCGGCCTGGCCCAGGACGTGCTCTACGGCAACCTGCTCGGGCAGAACGCGCTGATCCTCGGCCTGATCACCTTCCTCGTGCTGTCCCTGCACCAGCGCCTGCGCATGTTCCCGGCCTGGCAGCAGTGCCTGGTGCTGGTGGTGGTCTACGGCCTGGCGCAGCTGCTCCAGCTCTGGCTCAACGCCCTGACCGGCAATCGTCCGCCGACCCTGACCTTCCTGCTCCCGGCCCTGGTCAGTGCGCTGCTCTGGCCCTGGGTGTACGCCCTGCTGCAGTTCGTCCGCCTGCGTCTCAACGTGAGGTAGGTCCGCTTCGCAGCTATGCTGCGGCGGATATCGTCATTCTTCGAAACGGGTGATCGGCGCATCGCCCGACGCGTTTCCCGGGAGCCTCCATGCCGTCGCTGTATCTCGCCTCCGCCTCGCCCCGTCGCCGTGAACTGCTGACCCAGATCGGCGTGCCGCTGTCCGTGCTCGCCACCGCTATCGACGAGTCCCCCTTGCCGAACGAAGCGCCCGCCGCCTACGTCGAGCGCCTGGCGCGCGGCAAGGCGGCCGCCGGGCTGGCTATGCTGGAAGGGCGCGGCGAGGACGGTTGTGTCCTGGGCGCGGATACCTCGGTGGTGATCGACGGGCGAATTCTCGGCAAGCCCGTGGACCAGGCCGACGGGCTGGCCATGCTGGCTGCGCTGTCCGGGCGCGAACACCAGGTTCTCACCGCCGTGGCCCTGGCCGCCGCTGGCGGCGTCGAGGCGCGGGTGGTGGAGTGCCGGGTGCGCTTCCGCCAGGTCGCTCCGGAAGAAGCGCTGCGCTACTGGCAGAGCGGCGAGCCGGCGGACAAGGCAGGCGGATATGCGATCCAGGGCCTCGGGGCGATATTCGTCAGTCGCATCGAAGGCAGTTACAGTGCGGTGGTCGGGCTGCCTTTGTGTGAAACTGCGGAACTGTTGAGGGAATTCGGCATCCCTTGCTGGCAGCCCGTGGGTGGCAACCCGCCGTAACGCCTAACGCGCCGAAATAAGGACAGTGGACGCATGAGCGAAGAGATCCTGATCAATATCACGCCGATGGAGTCGCGCGTGGCGGTGGTGGAAAACGGCGTCCTGCAGGAAGTGCATGTCGAACGCACCCAGCGGCGCGGCATCGTCGGCAATATCTACAAGGGGCGGGTGGTACGGGTACTGCCGGGGATGCAGGCGGCGTTCGTCGACATCGGCCTGGAACGTGCGGCGTTCATCCATGCCGCCGAGATATCCAATCGCGAAGGCAGCGCCGTGGAAAGCATCAGTGCCCTGGTCCATGAGGGGCAGGCGCTGGTGGTGCAGGTGACCAAGGATCCGATCGGCACCAAGGGCGCACGGCTGACCACCCACCTGTCGATTCCTTCGCGCTATCTGGTGTACATGCCGCGCACCAGCCATGTCGGGATATCCCTGCGGATCGAGGACGAAGTCGAGCGCGAGCGCCTGAAGAAGGTGGTGGCCGACTGCGTGGCGGCGGAAGGCATCGAGGGACAGGGCGGCTTCATCCTGCGCACCGCCGCGGAAGGTGCGGGCGAGGACGAGATTCTCGCCGACATCCGCTACCTTCGCCGGCTATGGGACCAGATCGCCGCGCAGATCCAGACCGTCGGTGCGCCTTCGGTGATCTACGAAGACCTGTCCCTGGCGATCCGTACCCTGCGCGACCTGGTGAACCCGCGGATCGAGAAGATCCGCATCGACTCGCGAGAGAACTTCCAGAAGATCACTTCCTTCGTCGAAGAATTGATGCCGGAGATTTCCGATCGCCTCGAACACTACCCGGGCGAGCGACCGATCTTCGATCTCTACGGCGTCGAGGACGAAATCCAGAAAGCCCTGGAGCGCAAGGTACTGCTGAAGTCCGGCGGCTACCTGATCGTCGATCCGACCGAGGCGATGACCACCATCGACGTGAACACCGGCGCCTTCGTCGGCCATCGCAACCTCGAGGAAACCATCTTCAAGACCAACCTCGAGGCGGCCACCGCGATCGCCCGCCAACTGCGCCTGCGCAACCTGGGCGGGATCATCATCATCGACTTCATCGACATGGAGGACGAGGAGCATCGCCGGCAGGTCCTGCGCACCCTGGAGAAGCAACTGGAGCGCGACCACGCGAAGACCAACATCATCGGCATCACCGAGTTGGGCCTGGTGCAGATGACCCGCAAGCGCACCCGCGAAAGCCTGGTGCAGATCCTCTGCGAGCCGTGCCCCTGCTGCCAGGGACGCGGCATGCTGAAGACTGCGGAAACCACCTGCTACGAGATTTTCCGCGAGATTCTCCGCGAGGCGCGTGCCTACCAGGCCGACTCCTACCTGGTGCTGGCCAACCAGAAGGTGGTGGACCGGCTGCTCGACGAGGAGTCGGGCAACGTCGCCGATCTCGAGGCGTTCATCGGCCGCACCATCAAGTTCCAGGTCGAGGCGATGTACTCGCAGGAGCAATATGACGTGGTCCTGCTCTGAGGCGTATGGCTGAAATGGCGGATGTGGGAAGCCTCGGAACGCGACTGCTACGGATCGTCCTGGGTCTGTGCGCCCTGGTACTGGTGCTGCTGGCGCTGTACGTCAGCCTTGGCCGGCAACTGGTGCCGCTGGTGGCCGAATACCGCCAGCAGCTGGAGGACGAAGCTGGCAAGCAACTCGGCATACCGGTGCGGATTGCCGAGCTGACGGGCTCCTGGCGCGGCTTCGAGCCTCTGGTGGTGGCGCGCGACATCCAGGTCGGCGACGGCGAACAGAGTCTGCGCCTGGCGCGGGTGCGGCTGGCGCCGGACCTGCTCGGCAGCCTGCTGGCGCGCCAGGTGCGGATCGGCAGCCTGGAGCTGGAGGGACTCAAGCTGACCCTGCGCGAAGGCGAGGATGGCCAGTGGAGCCTGGATGGCCTGCCGCACAGCGACAAGCCCAGCGATCCCCGGAAGCTCCTGCAATTCCTGCTGCAGACCCAACGCATCTCGCTGCTGGACAGTCAACTGGAGGTGGCGCCGCGGGGAAGCGCAGCGTTGTCGCTCAGCGCGGTCGGCGCGACCCTGCGCAGTTCATCGGTTGGTGGGCAGAGTCTCGATGCCCGCCTGCAACTGCCGGACGGCCAACCCCTGGCGCTGCACGCCGAAGGGCGGATCGACAGCGAGGACTGGCCGCGCAGCAGCGCCAGGTTCTATCTCAGCCTGCCGCAGAGCGACTGGGCGCAATGGTTGCCGGCCGGTCTGACCCAGGAATGGAAGATCGTCCGGGCCAAGGCCGGCGGAGACTTCTGGTTCGACTGGCGCGACGGCAAGGCGCAACGGCTGGTGGCACGGCTGCTGGCGCCGCAGTTGAAGGCCTCGTATGCCGCGCGCAAGCCGGTGGAAATCAACGACCTGGGCATGAACCTGTTCTTCGATCGCGAAGCGCAGGGCTGGAAGGTTCGGGTCGGCGACCTGGCGGCGAATTTCGGCGAGCAGCGCTGGGGCGAGGTGGAGTTGCTGTTGCGTCGCGACCAGCAGAACAACGAGCCACACTGGAAGCTGCAGGCCGACCGCGTCGACCTGACGCCCCTGGTGCCGGCGATAGAAGCGCTGGCGCCGCTGCCGGACGCGGCGGCGGAGTGGGTGGCGGGCCTGAAGCCGAAGGGCATCCTGCACAACCTGAACGCCGATTTCTGGCCGCAGCGGGAGGTGCCCGAGCGGGTCAGCTACGCGACCAACCTGGAAAAGGTCGGTATCTCGGCGTTCCATGAGGTCCCGGCGGTGGAAAACGTCAGCGGCACCTTGACCGGCACCCTGGCCGGAGGCCAGCTCGACGCATCGGCGCAGGATTTCATGCTGCACCTGGCCAAGGTATTTCCCGAGCCGTGGCGCTACCGCGAGGCTCGCACGCGGATGTTCTGGAGCCTGGACGACCGCGCCTTCACCCTCGGCAGCCACCTGATGCGGGTCGAGGGCGAGGAGGGCAGCCTGGCCGGCGACATGCTGATCCGCCTGATGCGCGATCCCGGCGCTGAAGACTACATGGACCTGCAGGTCGGCCTCAGCGACGGCGACGCGCGCTTCACCGCCAAGTACCTGCCGACCCAGTTGCCGGGAATGAACAAAAGCCTGGCGAACTGGTTGAAGACGGCGATCCGCAGTGGCCATGTCGAGCAGGGCTACTTCCAGTGGCAGGGCTCGCTGAACCGCGGCGCGGCGGCCGAAGCCCACGTCATGAACCTCTACTTCAAGGTCCGCGACGGCGAGCTGGCCTACCAGCCCGGTTGGCCCGCCTTGAGCAAAACGGTCGGCGAGGTGTTCGTCGAGGATTCCGGAGTCCGCGTGCTGGCCTCCAGCGGGAATCTGCTGAATTCCCGGGTCAGCGACGTAAAGGTCGACATACCTCTCGGCCGGCCGGGACAGACGCCGCACCTGTATGTGGATGGCGCCGTCGACAGTAACCTGAAGGACGGCATCAAGCTGCTCCAGGAAGCGCCGATCCCGACCCGCAAGATCTTCGCCGGCTGGGAGGGCGACGGGCCCTTGCAGGGCCACCTGAAGCTGGATATTCCACTGGACCACGACGAGGCCGGCAAGACCGGGGTGGTCGTGGATTTCTCCACCGTGGGCGCGACCCTGAAGATGCCCAGTCCGAAGCTGGATATGAGCGAAGTGAAGGGCGACTTCCGTTTTGACCTGGCCAAGGGCCTGAGCGCCCCGGCGGTGCAGGCCCGGGTGCTGGGCAGCGAGGTACGCGGGCGGATCGTCGCCGAGGGGCGCGGCGATGCGCGCACGCGCTTGCTGCTCAACGGCCAGGTGGCGGTCAAGTCACTGAGCGACTGGCTCGGCGCTGGCCAGCGTCCGTTGCCGGTCTCGGGACGCCTGCCGTTCCAGCTCAACCTGCTGCTGGATGGCAAGGACAGCCAGTTGCAGATCGATTCGGATCTCAAGGGCGCCGTCGTCGACCTGCCGGCGCCGTTCGGCAAGACGGCCGCCCAGGCGCGGCCGACCCAGTGGCGGATGACCCTGGATGGCGCCGAACGGCGTTACTGGGCGCGTTACGACGGCCTCGCCAGCCTGGCCTATGCGGCCCCGGCGGACAAGCCGCTGAACGGACGCGGCGCCCTGCGCCTGGGTGGTGACCCGGCGCTGCTGCCCTCGGCACAGGGGCTGCGGGTGCGCGGGCGTCTGGCGGAACTGGACTGGGACGCCTGGCAGGCCACCCTGAAGCGCTACGGCAATGGCGACCAGGCTGCCAGTAGCGCTGCGGGCCTGCTGCGCGGCGCCGACCTGCGCATCGACAGCTTCAAGGGCTTCGGCCAGGAGCTGAAGAACCTGACCGTCGACCTGGCCCGCCAGGAGCGGGCCTGGCAACTGGTGCTGGTCAGCGACCTCGCATCGGGGCGTCTGCTCCTGCCGGATGCCAGGGGCGCGCCGATCGTGGTCGATCTGGACCGCCTGAACCTGCCGAAGTCGACCCTTCCCGACGAGAACAAGGTGGAGGACTCGGACCCGCTGGCCGCCGTCGATCCGCGCAGCCTGCCGGCGGTAGACGTGAAGATCGGCCAGGTCGCCCTTGGCGGCCAGCCGCTGGGCGCCTGGAGCCTGAAGGTACGGCCGGGCAGCAACGGCGTGGCGTTCAACGACCTGGACCTCGACCTGCGTGGCCTGCACGTCAATGGCAGCCTGCGCTGGGACGGCAGTCCGGGCAATACCCGCAGCACCTACCAGGGACGGATCGAGGGCAAGAACCTGGCGGATGTGCTCAAGGCCTGGAATTTCGCGCCGAGCGCCACCAGCGAACGTTTCCGCATGGATATCAACGGCCAGTGGCCGGGATCGCCGGCCTACATGGCCCTGAAGCGCTTCAGCGGCAGCATGGATGCATCGCTGCGCAAGGGGCAGTTCGTCGAGGTCGAAGGCAGCGCCCAGGCGCTGCGAGTGTTCGGCCTGCTCAATTTCAACGCGATCAACCGCCGGCTGCGCCTGGACTTCTCGGACATCCTCGGCAAGGGACTGAGCTATGACCGGGTGAAGGGGGTTCTCTCCGCCACCGACGGCGTCTACATCACCCGCGAGCCGCTGAAGCTGGAAGGGCCGTCGAGCAACCTGGAGTTGAACGGTACCCTGGACCTGGCTCACGATCGGATCGACGCCAAGCTGCTGGTGACCTTGCCATTGACCAACAACCTGACCCTGGCGGCACTGATAGTCGGCGGTCCGGCCGTCGGCGGCGCGGTCTTCGTCGTCGACAAGCTGCTCGGCGACCGGGTCTCGCGCTTCGCCAGCGTGCAATACAGCGTCAAGGGCCCCTGGCAGGATCCGAAGATCAGCTTCGACAAGCCATTCGAGAAGCCCCGCTGAGCGGCGCCCGGTGCCGCGACGCGGCGCTTTCGTCCGCAAGGAGGAAACCATGTCCATTGCCGTGATCCAGATGGTCAGCCAGGACGACGTGACGGCCAACCTGGCCGCCGCCCGTCGCCTGCTGGAACAGGCCGCCGAGGGTGGGGCGCGGCTCGCCGTGCTGCCGGAAAACTTCGCCGCCATGGGCCGGCGCGACCTGGCCGAGCTGGGGCGCGCCGAGGCGCGGGGGAACGGGCCTATCCTGCCGTGGTTGAATTCCGCCGCTCGCGACCTCAGGTTGTGGATAGTCGCCGGAACGCTGCCGCTGCCGCCGGAGGGGCAACCCGAGGCGAAGGCGAATGCCTGTTCGCTGCTGATCGACGAGCATGGAGAACGGGTTGCCCGCTACGACAAGCTGCACCTGTTCGATGTGGACGTAGCCGATGCGCGGGGCCGCTATCGTGAATCCGACGACTATGCTTTCGGTCAGAAGATCGTGGTGGCGGATACGCCGGTCGGTCGCCTTGGCCTGACGGTCTGCTACGACCTGCGTTTTCCGGAACTCTATACCGCGCTGCGCGAGGCTGGCGCAGAACTGATCACGGCGCCGTCGGCGTTCACCGCGGTGACCGGCGCGGCGCACTGGCAGGTGCTGGTCCGCGCCCGCGCCATCGAGACCCAGTGCTACCTGCTGGCGGCCGGACAGGGTGGCGTCCACCCACGGGGCCGGGAGACGTTCGGCCATTCGGCCATCGTCGATCCCTGGGGCCGGGTCCTGGCCGAGCGGCCGCAGGGCGAAGCGGTGCTGCTGGCGGCGCGCGACGCCGCAGAACAGGCGGATATCCGCCGGCGCATGCCGGTGGTGGCGCACAGACGATTTTTCCCGCCGGCCGAACCGCGGCCGGCGCGTACGGAGTGAATATGAGCGAGTTGTTGTCATCCGTCAGCCAGCAGTTGCTGGCCCCCGGTGGTCTGGAGCTGGACAGCCTGCCCGGCATTCTTCATGAACTGAACGGCCCGGGCATCGATGCCGCCGACCTGTATTTCCAGAGCCAGGTCTCCGAGTCGTGGATGCTCGAGGACGGCATCGTCAAGGAAGGCAGCTTCAATCTCGACCAGGGCGTCGGGGTACGCGCGCAGTCGGGCGAGAAGACCGGCTTCGCCTATAGCAATGCGATCACCGCCGAGGCGTTGAAACAGGCCGCGGTGGCGGCCCGTTCGATTTCCCGTGCGGGACAGAACGGCAGCGTGCAGGCGTTCAAGGCCGTGGTGCCGGCTCGCCTGTACGCCGGCGAGAACCCGCTGGACGTGCTCAGCCGTGCCGAGAAGGTCGAGTTGCTGAAGCAGATCGACGCAGCTACCCGTGCGCTCGATCCCCGCATCCAGCAGGTCACGGTGAGCATGGCCGGCGTCTGGGAGCAGATCCTGGTAGCGGCCAGCGACGGTTCGCTGGCCGCCGACATTCGTCCGCTGGTGCGTTTCAACGTCAGCGTGATCGTCGAACAGAACGGCCGACGCGAACGCGGCGGCCACGGCGGCGGCGGTCGCACCGACTATCGCTATTTCCTCCAGGAGGATCGTGCCATGGGCTACGCCCGCGAGGCCCTGCGCCAGGCGCTGGTCAACCTCGAGGCGATCCCCGCGCCGGCCGGCACCCTGCCGGTGGTGATGGGCGCGGGTTGGTCCGGGGTCCTGCTCCACGAAGCGGTCGGCCACGGCCTGGAGGGCGACTTCAACCGCAAGGGCAGCTCCGCCTACAGCGGCCGGGTCGGCGAAAAGGTCGCCTCGAGCCTGTGCACCATCGTCGACGACGGCACCCTGGCCGGGCGTCGCGGCTCGCTGAGCGTGGATGACGAAGGCACGCCGAGCAACTGCAACGTGCTGATCGAGAACGGCGTGCTCAAGGGCTACATGCAGGACAAGCTCAACGCCCGCCTGATGGGCGTGGCGCGCACCGGTAACGGCCGCCGCGAGTCCTACGCGCACCTGCCGATGCCACGCATGACCAACACCTACATGCTGGCCGGCGAGAGCGATCCGCAGGAAATCATCGCCTCGGTGGAGAAGGGTATCTACTGCGCCAATCTCGGCGGTGGCCAGGTCGATATCACCAGCGGCAAGTTCGTGTTCTCCACCAGCGAGGCCTACCTGATCGAGAACGGCAGGATCACCACCCCGGTGAAAGGCGCCACCCTGATCGGCAACGGTCCGGAAGCGATGAGCCGGGTGTCCATGGTCGGCAACGACCTGGCCCTGGACAGTGGCGTGGGAACCTGCGGGAAGGACGGTCAGTCGGTGCCGGTCGGCGTCGGCCAGCCGACCCTGAAGATCGATGCGATCACCGTCGGCGGCACCGGCGCCTGAGGCATGGCCCGGGCGCCGGCGCGGCGAAACCTAGCGCAGGCCGCGCTTGGTTTCGTCCAGTTCGCGGATGTACTTGAACACTTTGCGTGCGGCGGCCGGCGGTTTGTTGTGCGCGGCCTCGTGCTGGGCGTGGCGGACCAGGCCGCGCAGGTGCTGGCGATCGCACTCGGGGAACTCCCCGACGAAGGCGTCGAGCGCTGCGTCGCCGCCGGCGATCAACTGGTCGCGCCAACGTTCGAGGGCATGGAAACGTTCGTTGTACTGGCGGGTGGAGGAGTCCACCTGGTCGATGAGGGCGACGATGGCGTCCACGTCCTGGTCGCGCATCAGTTTGCCGATGTACTGGATATGCCGTTTGCGGGCGATGTGCGCCTTGTGCTTCGGCGCCTCGAGCAGCGCCTTGCGTAGCGGGTCGGTGAGCGGCAGGCGCTCCAGCAACTGCGGTTGCAGGGTGGTCAGGCGCTCGCCGAGGTCCTGCAGGGCATGCAGCTCGCGTTTGATCTGCGACTTGCTCTTCTCTTCGAATTGCGAGTCGTCGTCGTGAAATTCAGCCATGGTGGTGGTCCAGTGGAAAACGCCGCCATGATAACGAGTCAGGGGCCGCTTGTCCGGCCCGGCCGCGTGGGCGGCCACGTCAACAGGAGAGTCAACAGATGAGTCTACATGCCGCGGCAGTCGGTCCCTCCGTGCTTCCGGACCTTCGCGAGCAGGTCGAGCAGATCATCGCCGAGGCCCGCCGCCAGGGCGCCAGTGCTTGCGAAGTGGCGGTGTCGCTGGAGCAGGGCCTGTCCACCAGCGTGCGCCAGGGCGAGGTGGAAACCGTCGAGTTCAACCGTGACCAAGGTTTCGGCATCACCCTCTACGCAGGCCAGCGCAAGGGCTCGGCGAGCACCTCGGCGACCGGCGAGGCGGCCATCCGCGAGACGGTGGCGGCGGCGCTGGCGATCGCCCGCCATACCTCCGAGGACGAATGCGCCGGTCTCGCCGATGCCGCGTTGATGGCCCGCGAGTTGCCCGAGCTGGACCTCTATCATCCATGGAGCCTGAGTCCCGAGCAGGCCGTGGAACGTGCCCTGGCTTGCGAGGCAGCGGCGTTTGCCGCCGACAAGCGGGTGACCAAGGCCGACGGCACCACCCTGAATACCCACCAGGGCTGCCGGGTATACGGTAACAGCCACGGTTTCATCGGTGGTTACGCCAGCACCCGGCACAGCCTCAGCTGCGTGATGATCGCCGAGGGCGAAGGACAGATGCAGCGTGACTATTGGTATGACGTCAACCGCCGTGGCGAGGCCTTGGCCAGCGCCGAGTCGATCGGTCGGCGCGCCGCCGAGCGCGCCGCCAGCCGACTGGGCGCGCGGCCGGTGCAGACCGCCGAAGTGCCGGTGCTGTTCGCTCCGGAAATCGCTGTTGGCCTGTTCGGCCATTTCCTCGGGGCGATCTCAGGCGGCAGCCTGTATCGCAAGTCATCCTTCCTCGAAGGCGCGCTGGGCCAGCGCCTGTTTCCCGAATGGTTGAGCATCGACGAGCGGCCGCACCTGGTCGGCGCGCTCGGCAGCGCCAGCTTCGATAGCGACGGCCTGGCGACCTATGCCAAGCCATTCGTCGAGAACGGCGAGCTGGTGTCCTATGTCCTGGGCACCTATTCCGGGCGCAAGCTCGGCTTGCCGAGCACGGCCAACGCCGGCGGCGTGCATAACCTGTTCGTCAGCCATGGCGACGAGGACCAGGCCGCTCTGATACGCCGGATGGGGCGTGGCCTGCTGGTCACCGAGTTGATGGGGCAGGGCGTCAACCTGGTGACCGGCGATTATTCCCGCGGCGCCGCCGGCTACTGGGTCGAGAACGGCGAGATCCAGTTCCCGGTCCAGGAAGTCACCATCGCCGCCAACCTGCGCGACCTGTTCCGCCGTATCGTCGCGGTCGGCAAGGACATCGAACGGCGCGGCAACCTGCATACCGGTTCTGTACTGGTCGAGTCGATGATGGTAGCCGGGCGCTGAGGCCGGGTTTCCCTCTGTAGAACGCCAGCGCTCGTCGCTGGCGTTTTCGTTTCCGCCTGTTCGATTGTCCGCCTCTATGGGGACCATGCTTGTCTTTTGCCAAGAAGAAAACAATAATCAATCTCATTATCGTCTGGTGAGGTTGCCATGTCCTTCGAGGCGCACGACCCGCAAGCATTGGATCACTGGTACTGGCTGGGCACGCAGATCCGCTGCGCGCTCGATCCCGACGAACCGCGCCTGCTCGACCAGTACCTCGGCGAGGCGCGCTATCTCGCCGGTTGGGAAGGTGTGGCCGCCTGGCCGCTGTTCGAGAAAGCCTACAACCTCCTGCTCGATACCGGTCGCGATCCGATATTGCCCTGGCACTGGCGCAGCCTCTGCCTCGACTACGCCTACCGGCCCCTCTGCGAACTTCAGCGACTGACCACCAACGGCAGCCAGCGGCGACGGCTGCGCCAGCTCTCCGTACGAATGGCCAGGCAGGACCTGGCGCCGTCGATGAGCTTCGATCACCCGCAACAAGGAAACCAAGATGACTGACACCCGCATCGAACGCGACAGCATGGGCGAACTGGCGGTCCCGGCGACCGCCCTCTATGGCGCCCAGACCCAGCGCGCGGTGAACAACTTCCCGGTCAGCGGCCAACGCATGCCCCAGGCCTTCGTCCGCGCCCTGCTGCTGGCCAAGGCCGCGGCGGCGCGGGCGAACGTCTCCCTGCAGCAACTGGATGCACCGATGGGCGAGGCGATCGCCGAGACCTGCCTGCAACTGCTGCAGGAGGACTTCATGCAGCATTTCCCGGTGGATGTGTTCCAGACCGGCTCCGGCACCAGTTCCAACATGAACGCCAACGAAGTGGTGGCGACCCTGGCCAGTCGCCGCCTGGGCGGCAAGGTCAATCCGAACGACCATGTGAACTGCGGGCAGAGCAGCAACGACATCATCCCCTCGACCATCCACATCAGTGCCGCCCTCGAGATCAGCGAACGCCTGCTGCCGGCGCTGCGCCACCTGGAGCAGACTATCCAGAGCAAGGCCGGCGAAGTGCATGCCTATGTGAAGACCGGCCGCACCCACCTGATGGATGCGATGCCGGTACGCATGAGCCAGGTGCTCGGTGGCTGGGCGCAGCAGGTGCGACAGGCCGGCGTGCACATCGAGAGCGTACTTCCTGCCTTGCAGCAGTTGGCACAGGGCGGCACCGCGGTGGGCACCGGGATCAACGCCCATCCGCGGTTCGCCGAACGTTTCAGCCAGGAGCTGAACGACCTGACCGGGTTGGCGTTCCGCCCCGGCGACGACTTCTTCGCCCTGATCGGTTCGCAGGACACGGCGGTCGCTGCGTCCGGCCAGTTGAAGACCCTGGCCGTGACCCTGATGAAGCTGGCCAACGACCTGCGCTGGATGAACTCCGGGCCGCTTGCCGGGCTCGGCGAGATCGAGCTGGAAGCGCTGCAACCAGGCTCCTCAATCATGCCCGGCAAGGTCAACCCGGTGATCCCGGAGGCCACCGCGATGGTCGCCGCCCAGGTGATCGGCAATGACGCCGCCATTGCCGTCGCCGGCCAATCGGGCAACTTCGAACTGAACGTGATGCTGCCGCTGGTGGCGGACAACCTGTTGCACAGCATCCAGTTGCTGGCCAACGTCAGCCGGCTGCTGGCGGACAAGGCCATCGCCAGCTTCAAGGTCAACCAGGGCAAGCTCAGCGAGGCGTTGGCGCGCAACCCGATCCTGGTCACTGCGCTGAACCCGATCATCGGCTACCAGAAGGCTGCGGAAATCGCCAAGCAGGCCTATCGCGAGGGACGGCCGATCATCGATGTGGCGCTGGAAAACACCGATCTGGACCGTGCGCGCCTGGAGGTGTTGCTGGATCCGGAAAAACTCACGGCTGGCGGCCTCTGAGGCCGCCCCACCACTGGAGGTACCGCCATGCGTCATTGGCAACGAACGATCGAACAGGGCAACCGCTGTTTCGTCACCGGCGCATTGATCGATGCGCGTGAGCACTACCTCCATGCCCTGGCCCTGGCCCAGGTGCTGCTGGAACGCTGGGGCGACGCCGACGAGGCGGTGATGGCGTTCGTCATTTCCCATCACAACCTGGCCGACTTGCACCTGCAACTGGAGCAACCGGAGGAAACCGCCGAATACCTCTGCGCCTGCCACGAGCGCCTGTTGCGGGTCAGCGCCGACCAGAAGCTGCCGTTGGCCCTGCGCCAGGCGGCCCAGCATCACAGCCGGCGCACCTATGTCGAACTGCTGTCGTTCATCGGCGAGCACGGTGCCTATCCGCGCACCGAGCGCCTGCTCAAGGGACCGCCGAACGCGGAGGTCCGACCCGAGTTCCTCGCTCCGCCCCCCTCACTTCGCTATCACTGACGGAGAGTTTCCATGCCCCACGCCTTGCCGCCCTTGCCCTACTCCTACGATGCCCTGGAACCGCACATCGATGCGCTGACCATGGAGATCCACCACAGCAAGCACCACCAGACCTACGTGAACAACCTGAACGCCGCGCTGGAAGGCACGCCCTATGCCGAGCAGCCGGTGGAAAGCCTGCTGCGGCAACTGGCTGGTCTGCCGGAGAAGCTGCGCACCCCGGTTGTCAACAATGGCGGTGGGCATGCCAACCACTCGCTGTTCTGGACCGTGATGTCGCCCCAGGGCGGTGGCCGTCCCGATGGCGACCTGGGGCGGGCCATCGATGAGCAGCTCGGGGGCTTCGAGGCGTTCAAGGATGCGTTCACCAAGGCTGCGCTGACCCGCTTCGGCAGCGGCTGGGCCTGGCTCAGCGTGACTCCCCAGGGCAGCTTGCTGGTGGAGAGCAGCGGTAACCAGGACAGCCCGCTGATGAACGGCAATACGCCGATCCTCGGCCTGGACGTATGGGAGCACGCCTATTACCTGAAGTACCAGAACCGCCGCCCGGAATACATCGGCGCTTTCTACAACGTGATCGACTGGCGGGAGGTCGCGCGTCGCTATGCGCAAGCCCTGGCCTAATACTACCCGTGATGCGAGATGGCTGGCCGGCAGCCTGGCGGTGCAGCGATGAAGGCGTTGCTCCATGGCATCGCCGAAGGTAACGGGCGGACGCTGCGCAACCTGCTGGGCCTGCTGATCTTCATCGGCGGCGGCTACCTGCTCGGCCGCCACGCCCTGTTGCTGGCCGAGCTCAACCTGCCGGCGCCCATCGTGCTGGCGTTGAAAGGCGGCCTGCTCTGCGCCTTCGGTACCGCTCTCGGGGCGATGCCGGTGCTGGTGGTGAAGACCATGCCGGCGCGCCTGTCGGATGCGCTGCTGGGCTTCGGTGCCGGCGTGATGCTCTCGGCGACGGCCTTCTCGCTGATCATGCCGGCGCTATCCGCGGCCGGCGACCTCGGCTACTCGAAGTTCGGCGCGGGGTTCCTGGTCAGTTTCGGCCTGGCGGTCGGCGTGATGGGGCTGTTCATCCTCGGCCGGCTGATGCCGGACGTCCATCCCGGTTGCGAGGGCGCGCCACTGTCCGGTGGCATTCCCCCGCGCATCCTGCTATTCGTCACGGCCATCGTCCTGCACAACATCCCCGAAGGCATGGCGGTTGGCGTGTCGGCCGGTGCCGGCCTGGACGAGGCCAACGGCCTCGCCCTGGGCATCGCTCTGCAGGATGTGCCGGAAGGGCTGGTGGTGGCGCTGGTGCTGGCCGGAGTCGGTATGTCGCGTTTCAAGGCGATGCTGGTCGGTGCCGCGTCGGGCCTGGTCGAGCCGCTGTTCGCGGTGCTCTGCGCCTGGCTGGTCGGCCTCTCCGCGCTGCTCCTGCCCTGGGGGCTGGCCGCCGCGGCGGGAGCGATGCTCTTCGTGGTCACCCACGAGATCATTCCCGAGTCCCACCGCCAGGGACATGCCGCCGAGGCTACGCTGGGCCTGGTGTTCGGCTTCTGCCTGATGATGGTGCTGGATACCGCGCTGGGCTAGGGGACTCATCCGACCCGCGCTGAATTGACGCCGGCCGCAATCGCCGGAAAGGAAAAGCCGCCAGTTGGCGGCTTTTTCGTTGTCGCTGGGAAGAGGCTACTCGCCTTCGTCGAAACGGTTGTTGATCAGTTCGACCAGCGCGTTCAACGCCTCGTCTTCCTGTTCGCCTTCGGTATGCAGGTGCAGGTTGGTGCCCTTGCCGGCAGCCAGCATCATCACGGCCATGATGCTCTTGCCGTCGACGCAGCTTTCAGGATTGCGGCCGACCCGGACCTGGCAAGGGTAGCGCCCCGCGACGCCGACGAACTTGGCCGCCGCGCGGGCGTGCAGACCGAGCTTGTTGATGATGGTGATCTCGAGGGCGGGCATCTTGGGGAGTCTGTCCTTCTTGTTATGGGCTAGCTGCTGAGATCGCGGTGGCGAATCTGCACGTTCTTCAGGGAATCCCTGAGTGCAGCGCCAATCCGCTCGGCGAGGTAGACCGAACGATGGTGCCCGCCGGTACAGCCTATCGCAACTGTTACATATGAGCGGTTACTGGCGGCGAAGCGCGGCAACCATTTGTTCAGGTAGCCGACGATGTCCTGGTACATTTCCTCGACGTCCGGCTGGGCGGCCAGATACTCGCGGACTTCCGGCTCCAGCCCCGAATGATCGCGCAACTCGGGCTTCCAGTAGGGGTTCGGCAGGCAGCGCACATCGAACACCAGGTCGGCGTCGACTGGCATGCCGCGCTTGAAGCCAAAGGATTCGACGAGGAACGCGGTGCCGGGTTCCGGCTTGTTCAACAGGCGCAGTTTGATGGTGTCGCGCAACTGATAGAGGTTGAGGCTGGTGGTGTCCAGCTTCAGGTCGGCGAGGTCGGCGATCGGTCCGAGCAATTGGCTCTCGTCGCCAATCGCCTCCGCCAGCGAACGGGTGTCGGTGGTCAGCGGGTGGCGCCGGCGGGTTTCCGAGAATCGTTTGAGCAGCGTCTCGTCGTCGGCGTCGAGATACAGCACATCGCAGTTGATGTGGTTGTCCCGCACTTCCTGCAACAGTTCGGGGAAGCGCTGCAACTGGCTGGGCAGGTTGCGGGCGTCGATCGACACCGCCACCTGTGGCTGCAGTAGCTCCGTGTGCAACAGGGCGCGCTGCGCCAGGTCGGGAAGCAGGCTGGCGGGAAGGTTGTCGATGCAATAGAAGCCGTTGTCTTCGAGGACGTTCAGGGCGGTGCTCTTGCCCGAGCCCGAGCGGCCGCTGACGATGATCAGGCGCATGTCATTGCCCGTTCTGTACGTCTACCACGATCTGATAAAGCGCTTCGGCAGTGGGAGCGCTGCGCAGGCGGTCGCGTACGTCGGCACGGTCGAGCATGGCGGCGATCTGCCGGAGCAGTTCGAGATGTTCTTCGGTCGCGGCCTCCGGTACCAGCAAGACGAAGAGCAGGTCGACCGGCGCGCCGTCCAGCGCGTCGAAGTCCACGGGAGCATCCAGGTGCAGCACGGCGCTGATGGGGCTCTGGCAGCCAGACAGGCGGCAGTGCGGAATGGCGATGCCATTGCCGAAGCCGGTGGAGCCGAGTTTTTCCCGGGCCACCAGGTTTTCGAAGATGGTCTGGGCGTCGAACTCCGGCAGCTCCCTGGCTACCAGGTTGGCGATTTGTTCGAGTACGCGTTTCTTGCTGCCGCCCGGCACGTTCACGAGGGAACGGCCGGGGGTCAGGATTTGCTCAAGTCGGATCATAGGGGAGGGGAGATCAGCGGGCGCCTACGCCTTGCTGCCGTTCGAGATACTTCTCTTTGTGTTTGATCAGTTGACGGTCGAGTTTGTCGATCAGCAGGTCGATGGCCGCGTACATGTCCTCATGTTCCGCATTGGCTACGATCTCGCCACCGGCGATGCGCAGGGTGGCTTCGATCTTCTGCTTCAGTTTCTCGACCTCCATGATCACCTGAACATTGGTGATCTTGTCGAAATGGCGCTCCAGACGGCTCAGTTTCTCGCCGACATAGTCGCGCAGGGCGTCGGTCACATCCAGTTGATGGCCACTGATGTTGACTTGCATACCGCGTTCTCCTTGTTGCCCGTGTGTAAGTGGCAGGTTAGCAACCTGCCTCCGGAACACCTTGGCGTGGATCAACGTCACACCAGTCGCTTGCGCTCGCTCGAAGGGGCTATGCCCAGGGATTCGCGGTATTTGGCGACGGTGCGGCGAGCCACTTGAATGCCCTGTGCCTCCAGTAAACCAGCGATCTTGCTGTCGCTCAATGGCTTTTTCGCATTTTCCGCGGCCACCAGTTTCTTGATGATCGCGCGGATCGCGGTGGACGAGCATTCCCCGCCTTCAGCGGTACTGACGTGACTTGAAAAGAAATATTTCAGCTCGAAAATGCCGCGCGGCGTATGCATGTATTTCTGCGTGGTGACCCGCGAAATGGTCGATTCGTGCATGCCCACCGCTTCGGCGATGTCGTGCAGGACCAGCGGCTTCATGGCTTCTTCGCCGTAGTCGAGGAAACCGCGCTGGTGCTCGACGATCTGGGTGGCGACCTTCATCAGCGTTTCGTTGCGGCTCTGCAGGCTCTTGATGAACCAGCGGGCTTCCTGCAACTGGTTGCGCATGAAGGTATTGTCGGCGCTGCTGTCGGCGCGGCGGACCATGCCGGCGTAGGTGGCGTTGACGCGCAGGCGCGGCATCGCCTCCTGGTTCAGCTCGACCAGCCAGCGCTCGTTGTCCTTGCGCACGATGACGTCGGGGACGATGTATTCGGCTTCGCTCGATTCGATCTGCGAACCGGGCCGGGGATGCAGGCACTGGATCAGCTCGATGACCTGGCGCAGTTCGTCTTCCTTGAGCTTCATGCGCCGCATCAATTGGCTGTAGTCGCGGCCGCCGAGCAGGTCGAGGTAGTCGGATACCAGGCGCAGCGCTTCGTTCAGCCAGGGCGTGGTGGACGGCAACTGGCGCAGTTGCAGCAGCAGGCACTCGCGCAGGTTGCGGGCGCCGATGCCGGCGGGTTCCAGTTGCTGGATGCGGCGCAGCACGACTTCCACTTCGTCGAGCTCGACGTCCAGTTCCGGATCGATGGCGGCGAGGATTTCTTCGAGGGACTCTTCGAGATAGCCATCGTTGTTGATGCTATCGATGATGGTCACCGCGATCATCCGATCGGTGTCCGACATCGGTGCCAGGTTGACCTGCCAGAGCAGGTGGCTGTGCAGGCTCTCGCCGCTGCTGGTGCGCGCGGTGAAGTCCCATTCGTCATCGTCGTTGCTGGGCAGGCTGCTGGCGCTGGTCTGGTAGATGTCTTCCCAGGCGGTATCCACCGGCAACTCGCTGGGTATGCGTTCGCTCCACTGGTCGTCGTCGAGGCTTTCGACGCTGGGCGTGGCGCTTTCCTGGAGAGGGCTCTCCTGGGGCGCGCTGGCCGCCTGTTCGACGCCATCGGCGAGAGGGTCGCTGTTGTCGAAATCGTCGCCGTCTTCCTGGCGTTCGAGCATGGGATTGGATTCCAGCGCTTCCTGGATTTCCTGCTGGAGGTCCAGGGTGGATAGCTGGAGGAGGCGTATGGCCTGTTGCAGCTGCGGCGTCATCGTCAGCTGCTGGCCCATCTTGAGGACTAGCGATGGTTTCATGGCTGAGGGCTTAGTACCTTATTCGCTGGTACCGGATGGCACCATCCACTACTACGGGTGCCGAGGTGGCGGCACCGCCAGGAAGCAAATTATATGCCTGAATTTTCGTACTTTGCCTAGGGTTGCTCTGAATAAATCATCCGCTCCAGGCGGCACTCGCGGTTGCGAAACCGCGGGCGAGCGGAACCGCTCCGGCGAGGCCGGAGGGCGCGCTAGGAGATTTCTTCAGAGGCGGAACTCGTGCCCCAGGTAGACTTCCTTGACCAGGTCGTTGGCGAGGATGCTCTCGGCATCCCCCTCCGCGATCAACTGCCCATCATTGACGATATACGCCGTTTCACAGATGTCCAGGGTCTCGCGGACGTTGTGGTCGGTGATGAGGATGCCGATACCCTTCGCCTTGAGGTGATGGATGATCTGCTTGATGTCGCCGACCGAGATCGGGTCCACGCCGGCGAAGGGCTCGTCGAGGAGGATGAATTTCGGCGCGCTGGCCAGGGCGCGGGCGATTTCCACCCGGCGTCGTTCGCCGCCGGACAGGCTCATGCCGAGGTTGTCGCGGATGTGGTGGATGTGGAATTCCTGCAGCAGGCCTTCCAGGGCTTCCTTGCGACCGTTGCGATCGAGGTCGCTGCGGGTCTCGAGGATCGCCATGATGTTGTCGGATACCGACAGCTTGCGGAAGATCGAGGCTTCCTGCGGCAGGTAGCCGATGCCGGCCCGGGCGCGCCCGTGCATCGGCAGGTGGGTGACGTTCTGCTCGTCGATGCGGACCACGCCCTGGTCGGCCTGGACCAGGCCGACGATCATGTAGAAGCAGGTGGTCTTGCCGGCACCGTTCGGACCGAGCAGGCCGACGATCTGCCCGCTATCGATGGACATGCTGACGTCGCGGACGACTTGCCGGCCTTTATAGCTTTTGGCCAGGTGCTGGGCTTTGAGCGTTGCCATTACTGGGCCTTTTTCTTCGGCTGGATGACCATGTCGATGCGCGGGCGCGGGCTGGTCACCTGGGAGCCGGTGGCACGACCCGCGTTGACGATCTGGCGCTGGGTGTCGTAGACGATCTTCTCGCCTTCGAAGGTGTTGCCTTCCTGGATCACCTTGGCCTGGTCGATCAGCACGACCCGGTTCTGCGTGACGAAGTACTGGATGGTCAGGCCATAGGCCTTGGTCACGTCCTTGTCCGGAGCGGGTTTCTGCTCGTAGTAGGCAGGCTTGCCGACCGAGGTCACGACCTCGATGTCGCCGTTCTTGTCCTGCTTCAGGGTCACGGTGTTGCCGGTCAGCTTGGTGCTGCCCTGGGTCACCACGACGTCGCCGCGGTAGACCGCGACGCCCTGCTTGTCGTCCAGTTCGGCGCTGTCGGCCTGGACGCGGATCGGTTGTTCGCGGTCCGAAGGCAGGGCCAAGGCCATGGAGCTGCCGAGGGCGGCAGTCAGACCGAAAATAAGGGGGAGGGTATTAACGAACCTCATGCTGACCTCTTACGTTGGACAGCAGGTGCATCCGGCTGTCTTTCAGATACGCTTTCATTCCAACAGCCGTCGTCACTCCATTGGCCGCGTCGATTTTAACGGCTTGCTCGGTCTGTGCATAATTCTTGTCGGGGAATACGGTCAGCCGAGTGGTGGTCAGGATGCTTGGTTGGCCCTTGGCATCGGTACGTGCGACGCGCACGTCGTCGATGAGTTCGACCTCCTTGCCTTTCGGTCCGACTTCGGCGCGGGCGCTCTGGATGTGCCAGGGTTGCACGTTGCCACGGAAGAGCAGCAGGTCGGGGGTGGTGACGAAAGTGATGTCCGTGGCTTTCTGGTGCTCCAGCTTCACCGCGGTCATCTCGTAGTCGAGGCTGCCGTCCTCCTGGTACTGGAGGCTATGGGCATTCTCGGCATAGTAGTCGATGGTGTTGTCCTGGCCGGGGCGGGTCGGCTGTTCGTTGAACAGCTCGAGCCCGACGTTCCAGTAGTAGCCCGCGACGATCAGCAACAGGGCGATCAGGGCGAGCAGCAGTTTCTGGCGTAGTGTCTTCGGCATGGTCGGCTCTACAGATAGGCGCCCTGGGCGGCTTCGAGCGTACCCTGGGCGCGCATGATCAGTTCGCAGAACTCGCGGGCGGCGCCTTCGCCGCCGCGGGCCGCGGTGACGCCATGGGCATGCTGGCGCACGAACGGGTCGGCACTGGCTACCGCCATGCCCAGGCCGACGCGGCGGATCACCGGCAGATCGGGCAGGTCGTCGCCAAGGTAGGCGACTTGCTCATAGCCTAGTCCGAGTTCGCCGAGAAGTTCGTCGAGGACGGCGAGCTTGTCTTCCCGGCCCTGATAGAGGTGCTGGATGCCCAGGTTGCGCGCGCGCCGTTCGACCACCGGAGTGTCGCGGCCGGTGATGATGGCGGTGCGCACGCCGGAGGCGATGAGCATCTTGATGCCATGTCCGTCCAGGGTATTGAAGGTCTTGAACTCGCTGCCGTCGACGAGGAAATACAGCTTGCCGTCGGTCAGCACGCCGTCGACGTCGAAGATCGCCAGGCGTATCCGGCGGGCCCGGACCGGGAGTTCCGCGGCCGAATGGGTATCGCTCATTACATCACTCCTGCGCGCAACAGGTCGTGCATGTTCAGGGCGCCGACCGGACGGTCGTCCGCGTCGACCACCACCAGTGCGCCGATCTTGTTGTCTTCCATGATCTTCAGGGCTTCCGCGGCGAGAATCTCGGCGCGGACGGTCTTGCCGTGGACGGTCATCACCTGGTCGATGGTGACCTGGCGGACGTCGATGCCCCGATCCAGGGCGCGACGCAGGTCGCCATCGGTGAAAATGCCGGCAAGCTTGCCGTGTTCGTCGAGCACTACGGTCATGCCCAGGCCCTTGCGGGTCATTTCCATCAGCGCGCCGGTCAGCGAGGTGCCGAGCAGCACCTGCGGCAGCCCTTCGCCGACGTGCATGACGTCTTCCACCTTCAGCAGCAGTCGGCGGCCCAGCGCACCGCCCGGGTGCGAGAAGGCGAAGTCTTCCGCGGTAAAGCCGCGGGCTTCGAGCAGGGCGATCGCCAGGGCGTCGCCGAGGACCAGGGTTACGGTGGTGGAGGAGGTCGGGGCCAGGTTCAGTGGACAGGCTTCCTGGCCGACACTGGCGTCCAGGTTCACTTCCGCAGCCTTGGCCAGGGGCGACTCGGGGTTGCCGGTCATGCTGATCAGGGTGATGCCCAGGCGCTTGATCAGAGGCAACAGGGTGACGATTTCGGCAGTCGAGCCGGAGTTGGACAGGGCGAGGACCACGTCGTCCTTGGTGATCATGCCCATGTCGCCGTGGCTGGCCTCGGCCGGATGCACGAAGAAGGAGGGGGTGCCGGTGCTGGCCAGGGTAGCGGCGATCTTCTTGCCGATGTGACCGGACTTGCCCATGCCGACGACGACGACCCGGCCCTTGCCGGCCAGCAGCAGTTCGCAGGCCTTGACGAAATCGTCGCCAATCCGCGCCAGCAGGCTGTCTACCGCGTCGCGCTCGAGGCCGATGGTGCGCTGGGCGGAATGGATGAAATCGAGGTTCTGGCTCATGTTCAACGAATGTGGCGCCTGGATTAAAGGCGGGATTATAACGGGAAAGCGTGTCCCGCTTACACCAGCCATGCTGTGAAGTCGGTCCGCATCCCCCCGCGGCGCAATGTTGTATGGACTGCAATGCTCTGTTACGCCGCCGTTATCTGCACTCCGCGCTATGACTGCATAAATGTCGATATATTCGACGTCGACGCGATTTTTTTCTGTCCGTAGTGAACCTGAAGTGTGCGATATGTCCTAAAGGGCTGAGAGAACGCTCCGAACAAGCTGAATCCAAGCTGAACGGCACGGTGCCAGGCCTTGGGCCAGAACCCGCCGCAGTGCTATAGTCCGCGCCCATTCGACCCCTCCGGGATGCGTGCCTTTGCAACGGGCAAGGCGTCCAGCATGGACGGGTCGCATCGCAAGGAGTCCTGATGAGCACCGATAGTGCCTACGCGGTCGAGTTGAAGGGCCTGACCTTCAAGCGCGGATCGCGGGCGATTTTCGACAACATCGATGTGCGTATCCCGCGCGGAAAGGTGACCGGCATCATGGGCCCGTCCGGTTGCGGCAAGACCACGTTGCTGCGGCTGATCGCCTCCCAGTTGCGTCCTTCGAAGGGGGAGGTCTGGGTCAACGGGCAGAACCTGCCGCAGCTTTCGCGCGGCGACCTGTTCGACATGCGCAAGCAGTTCGGCGTGCTGTTCCAGAGCGGGGCGCTGTTCACCGATCTCGACGTCTTCGAGAACGTCGCGTTTCCGCTGCGCGTGCATACCCAGCTGCCGGAAGAGATGATCCGCGACATCGTCCTGATGAAGCTTCAGGCCGTCGGCCTGCGCGGCGCCGTGGAACTGATGCCGGACGAGCTTTCCGGCGGCATGAAGCGCCGCGTCGCCCTGGCCCGGGCGATCGCCCTGGACCCGCAGATCCTGCTCTACGACGAGCCGTTCGTGGGGCAGGATCCGATCGCCATGGGCGTCCTGGTGCGCCTGATCCGCCTGCTCAACGATGCCCTCGGCATCACCAGCATCGTGGTTTCCCATGACCTGGCCGAGACCGCCAGCATCGCCGACTACATCTATATCGTCGGCGACGGCCGGGTACTTGGCCACGGGACGCCGGACGTCCTCAAGGAAACCGACGATCCTCGTATCCGCCAGTTCGTCAAGGGAATCCCGGATGGTCCCGTTCCGTTCCATTATCCGGCCCGCGACTACCGGGCCGACCTGCTGGGAGAGCGCTGATGCGTAGAGTCTCTCCCCTCGAGCGTATCCGCCTGTTCGGCCGCGCCGGCCTGGACGTGGTCGCCGCGCTCGGCCGCTCGACCCTGTTCCTCGGCCACGCCCTGCTCGGCCGGCGCACGCCAGGCACCGGGTTGCACCTGCTGGTGAAGCAACTCTACTCGGTAGGCGTGCTGTCGCTGGCGATCATCGTCGTCTCGGGCCTGTTCATTGGCATGGTGCTGGCCCTGCAGGGCTACAACATCCTGATTTCCTATGGTTCCGAGCAGGCGGTCGGGCAGATGGTGGCCCTGACCCTGCTGCGCGAACTGGGGCCGGTGGTGACCGGCCTGCTGTTCGCCGGCCGTGCCGGCTCTGCGCTTACCGCGGAAATCGGCAACATGAAGGCCACCGAACAGCTTTCCAGCCTGGAAATGATCGGTGTCGACCCGCTCAAGTACATCGTCGCGCCGCGCCTGTGGGCCGGTTTCATCTCCATGCCGCTGCTCGCCGCGATCTTCAGCGTGGTCGGCATCTGGGGCGGGGCGATGGTCGCGGTCGACTGGCTGGGCGTATACGAGGGGTCGTTCTGGGCGAACATGCAGAACAGCGTGCAGTTCACCGAGGATGTGCTCAACGGCGTGATCAAAAGTATCGTATTCGCCTTCGTGGTGACCTGGATCGCGGTCTACCAAGGCTACGACTGCGAGCCGACCTCGGAAGGAATCAGCCGGGCGACGACTCGGACCGTGGTCTATGCCTCCCTGGCGGTGCTGGGGCTCGACTTCATTCTGACTGCTTTGATGTTTGGAGATTTCTGAATGCAAACCCGCACCCTGGAAATCGGTGTCGGCCTGTTCCTCCTGGCCGGCCTGCTGGCCCTGTTGCTGCTGGCCCTGCGGGTCAGCGGCCTGAGCGTGGGCAACGCCGGCGATACCTACAAGGTCTACGCCTACTTCGACAACATCGCCGGTGTTACCGTGCGCGGCAAGGTCACCCTGGCCGGCGTGACGATCGGCAAGGTGACGGCGGTCGACCTGGATCGCGACAGCTACACTGGTCGCGTGACCATGGAGATCAACCAGAACGTGAACAACCTGCCGGTCGATTCCACGGCGTCGATCCTGACCGCCGGCCTGCTGGGCGAGAAATACATCGGCATCAGCGTCGGCGGCGACGAGGACGTTCTGAAGGACGGCAGCACCATCCACGACACCCAGTCGGCGCTGGTGCTGGAAGACCTGATCGGCAAGTTCCTGCTGAACTCGGTTAACAAAGACGAAGCCAAAAAGTGAGGTTTTCTTCCATGCTGACTCTTCTGCGTCGCGGCCTGCTGGTGTTCCTGGCGGCTTTCCCGCTGCTTTCCATGGCGGCGCCGACCCCGCAACAGGTGGTGCAGGGCACGGTCGACGAACTGCTTTCCGACATCAAGGCCAACAAGGCCGCCTACAAGGCCGATCCGCAAAAGCTCTACGCCACTCTCGACCGTATCCTCGGGCCGGTGGTCGATGCCGAAGGCATCGCCAAGAGCGTGATGACCGTCAAGTATTCGCGCCAGGCCTCACCCGAGCAGATCAAGCGCTTCGAGGAAGTGTTCAAGAACAGCCTGATGCAGTTCTACGGCAACGCGCTGCTCGAATACGACAACCAGGACATCCGCGTGCTGCCTAGCTCGGCCAAGCCGAGCGACGATCGCGCCAGCGTCAACATGGAAATCCGTGACAGCAAGGGCACGGTCTACCCGGTCTCCTACACCATGACCAACCTGGCCGGTGGCTGGAAGGTCCGCAACGTGATCATCAACGGCATCAACATCGGCAAGCTGTTCCGCGACCAGTTCGCCGACACCATGCAGAAGAACCGCAACGACCTCGAGAAGACCATCGCCGGCTGGGGCGAGGTGGTCGCCAAGGCCAAGGAAACCGCGAAAGCGGAAGAGGCCGGGGCGAAATGAGCCAGGCCAGCCTGCGCGAAGGCGCGGCCGGCGAACTGCAGCTCGCCGGCGTGCTCGACTACAGCAGCGGGCCGGCGTTGCGCGAGCAGGGCGGTCGGCTGATCCGCGCCAGCCAGGCGGCGGAACTGGTCGTCGACTGCTCGGCGGTGGAGCGCTCCAGCAGCGTGGGCATTTCCCTGTTGCTGGCCTTCATGCGCGACGCACGCAAGGCCGGCAAGGTCCTGAGCGTCAGGGCGTTGCCGGACGACATGCGGGAGATTGCCAAGGTCAGCAGCCTTCTGGAGATCCTGCCTTTGCAGGAATGACCGGCCGGCGGAACGAGCGGCCCTCCGTCTGCGCGTCCCTTCCTGGGGTTCGCAGGCGGAGGGCTTTTTTGTATGATGGCCGACCGTGCGCGTAGGGCGCCCGATTGAGGTTGAGCATGCAGGCCGAAGACGTTAAGAGCCTTCTCCAGGAAAAACTCCCCGGCACCCAGGTGGAAGTCGAGGGCGAAGGGTGCAATTTCCAACTGAATCTGATCAGCGACGAACTGGCCGGCCAGAGCCCGGTCAAGCGTCAGCAGCAGGTCTACGCCCATTTGAACGCCTGGATCGCCGATGGCAGCATCCATGCCGTCACCATGAAATTCTTCAGCCGCGCCGCCTGGGCCGAGCGTTCCTGAGCCCACGGGGGATCATTGCAATGGATAAACTGATTATTACCGGCGGTAACCGCCTCGATGGCGAAATCCGCATTTCCGGCGCGAAGAACTCGGCGCTGCCGATCCTGGCCGCGACCCTGCTGGCCGATACTCCGGTCACCGTCTGCAACCTGCCGCACCTGCACGACATTACCACCATGATCGAACTGTTCGGCCGCATGGGCGTGCAGCCGATCATCGACGAGAAGCTCAACGTCGAAGTCGACGCCAGCAGCATCAAGACCTTGGTCGCGCCGTACGAGCTGGTGAAGACCATGCGTGCCTCGATCCTGGTGCTGGGTCCGATGCTGGCGCGCTTCGGCGAGGCCGAAGTGGCCCTGCCGGGCGGTTGCGCGATCGGTTCGCGTCCGGTCGACCTGCATATCCGCGGTCTCGAGGCCATGGGCGCGCAGATCGAGGTCGAAGGCGGCTACATCAAGGCCAAGGCGCCGGCCGGCGGCCTGCGTGGCGGTCACTTCTTCTTCGATACCGTCAGCGTGACCGGCACCGAGAACCTGATGATGGCCGCCGCGCTGGCCAACGGCCGCACCGTGCTGCAGAACGCCGCTCGCGAGCCGGAGGTGGTCGACCTGGCCAACTGCCTGAACGCCATGGGCGCCAACGTCCAGGGCGCTGGCTCCGATACCATCGTCATCGAAGGCGTGAAGCGCCTCGGCGGTGCTCGCTACGACGTACTGCCCGACCGTATCGAGACCGGCACCTACCTGGTGGCCGCGGCCGCGACCGGCGGCCGGGTGAAGCTGAAGGATACCGACCCGACCATCCTCGAGGCGGTCCTGCAGAAGCTGGAAGAGGCCGGTGCCCACATCAGCACCGGCAGCAACTGGATCGAGCTGGACATGAAGGGCAACCGGCCGAAGGCGGTCAACGTGCGTACCGCGCCGTACCCGGCGTTCCCCACCGACATGCAGGCCCAGTTCATCTCCATGAACGCGGTAGCCGAAGGCACCGGCGCGGTCATCGAGACGGTCTTCGAGAACCGCTTCATGCATGTTTACGAAATGAACCGCATGGGTGCGCAGATCCTCGTCGAAGGCAACACCGCCATCGTCACCGGCGTACCCAAGCTCAAGGGCGCTCCGGTCATGGCGACCGACCTGCGCGCATCCGCGAGCCTGGTGATCGCCGGCCTGGTGGCCGAGGGCGACACCCTGATCGATCGCATCTACCACATCGACCGTGGCTACGAGTGCATCGAAGAGAAACTCCAGCTGCTCGGCGCCAAGATCCGCCGCGTACCGGGCTAGCGGAGGCTGTCGCGCAAATGCTGACCATCGCCTTGTCCAAGGGCCGGATTCTCGACGATACCCTGCCGCTGCTCGCAGCGGCGGGCATCGTGCCGTCGGAGAACCCGGACAAGAGCCGCAAGCTGATCATCCCGACGTCCCTGCCCGATGTGCGCCTGCTCATCGTGCGCGCCACCGACGTGCCGACTTATGTCGAGCATGGCGCCGCCGATCTCGGCGTGGCCGGCAAGGACGTGCTGATGGAGTACGGCGGCCAGGGACTCTACGAACCGCTGGACCTGCGTATCGCCAACTGCAAGCTGATGACCGCCGGCGCCATTGGCGCGCCTGAACCCAAGGGACGCCTGCGGGTGGCCACCAAGTTCGTCAATGTCGCCAAGCGCTACTACGCCGAGCAGGGCCGCCAGGTCGACGTGATCAAGCTGTACGGCTCGATGGAGCTGGCGCCGCTGGTCGGTCTCGCCGACAAGATCATCGACGTCGTGGATACCGGCAACACCCTGCGCGCCAACGGCCTGGAGCCCCAGGAACTGATCGCCACGATCAGCTCGCGCCTGGTGGTCAACAAGGCCTCGATGAAGATGCAGCACGGTCGCATCCAGTCGCTGATCGATACCCTGCGCGACGCCGTCGAGGCGCGACACCGTCACTGATACCCGTGCGGCTCCGCGCCGCACCTGCCTATCCGTGTCATAGCCAAATTTTCTCGGGTGCCCGCACGGTGGGCTTGGTAGTCTAGCGGCGCCCGAGACAACGCCATCCATAAAAGAGGCTCGCTATGACCGCTCCCTTCGCTATCCGTCGACTCAATGCCGCTGATCCGGACTTCGGGCGTCATCTGGATCATCTGCTGAGCTGGGAAAGTGTCTCCGACGATTCGGTCAACCAGCGCGTCCTCGACATCATCGCCGCCGTACGCAGCCGTGGCGACGCCGCCGTGGTCGAGTTCACCCAGCGCTTCGACGGTCTCCAGGCCGCCTCGATGGCTGACCTGATCCTGCCGCGCGAGCGCCTGGAGCTGGCTCTCACCCGCATCACCGTAGCCCAGCGCGAAGCCCTGGAAGTCGCCGCCGAGCGCGTGCGCAGCTACCACGAGAAGCAGAAGCAGGGTTCCTGGCGCTACACCGAGGCCGACGGCACGGTGCTCGGCCAGCAGGTCACCCCGCTGGACCGCGCCGGGCTCTATGTGCCGGGCGGCAAGGCGTCCTACCCGTCCTCGGTGCTGATGAACGCGATCCCGGCCAAGGTCGCCGGGGTGTCCGAAGTGGTCATGGTCGTACCGACCCCGCGCGGCGAGATCAACGAGATCGTCCTCGCCGCCGCCTGCATCGCCGGTGTCGACCGTGTCTTCACCATCGGCGGGGCACAGGCCGTGGCCGCGTTGGCCTACGGCACCGAAAGCGTGCCGCGGGTGGACAAGATCGTCGGCCCCGGCAACATCTACGTGGCCACCGCCAAGCGTCACGTGTTCGGCCAGGTCGGCATCGACATGATCGCCGGTCCCTCGGAAATCCTCGTGGTCTGCGATGGCCAGACCGATCCCGACTGGATCGCCATGGACCTGTTCTCCCAGGCCGAACACGACGAAGACGCCCAGTCGATCCTGGTCAGTCCGGACGCGGCGTTCCTGGACCGCGTCGCGGACAGCATCGCTCGCCTGCTGCCGACCATGGAGCGCGCCGAGATCATCCGCACCTCCCTGGAGGGGCGCGGCGCGCTGATCCAGGTCGCCGACCAGGCCCAGGCCTGTGCGGTGGCCAACCGCATCGCCCCGGAACACCTGGAGCTGTCGGTGGCCGATCCGGAAAGCTGGCTGCCGGAGATCCGCCATGCCGGCGCGATCTTCATGGGCCGCTACACTGCCGAGGCCCTGGGCGACTACTGCGCCGGCCCGAACCACGTGCTGCCGACCTCCGGTACCGCGCGTTTCTCTTCGCCGCTGGGGGTATATGACTTCCAGAAGCGTTCGTCGATCATCAACTGCTCGGCCGAGGGCGCTTCGGTCCTCGGTCGCACCGCTTCGGTGCTGGCTCGCGGCGAGTCGTTGACCGCCCACGCGCGCAGCGCCGAATACCGCATCCTCGACGAGAAGGAGGCCTGAGCATGAGCAAATTCTGGAGTCCCTTCGTCAAGGACCTGGTGCCTTATGTGCCGGGCGAGCAGCCGAAGCTGTCGCGGCTGGTCAAGCTGAACACCAACGAGAATCCCTACGGTCCGTCGCCACAGGCGCTCGCCGCGATGCAGGCGGAACTCAACGACGACCTGCGCCTGTATCCCGATCCCAACGGCGAGCGGTTGAAGCAGGCGGTCGCCGCGCACTACGGCGTACAGGCCAACCAGGTGTTCGTCGGCAACGGCTCCGACGAGGTGCTCGCGCACATTTTCCATGGCCTGTTCCAACACGACCTGCCGCTGCTGTTCCCGGACGTGACCTACAGCTTCTACCCGGTCTATTGCGGCCTGTACGGGATCGCGTACGAGAAGATCGCGCTGGATGAAAGGTTCCGCATCCGCGTCGAAGACTACGCGCGGCCCAACGGCGGGATCATCTTCCCCAATCCGAACGCGCCGACCGGCTGCCTGCTGCCGCTGGACGCCATCGAAGCGATGCTGAAGGCGTCGCCGGATTCGGTGGTGGTGGTCGACGAGGCCTATGTCGACTTCGGTGGCGAGAGCGCCATCGCCCTGGTCGATCGCTACCCGAACCTGCTGGTCACCCAGACGCTGTCCAAGTCGCGCTCCCTGGCCGGCCTGCGGGTCGGCCTGGCGGTCGGCCATGCCGATCTGGTCGAGGCGCTGGAGCGGATCAAGAACAGCTTCAATTCCTATCCGCTGGATCGCCTGGCGATCGCCGGCGCGGCGGCGGCTTTCGAGGACGACGCCTATTTCCGTCGGACCTGCCAGGCAGTGATCGATAGCCGCGAGGCGTTGAGCGCCTCTTTGCAGGCGCTGGGCTTCGAGGTGCTACCGTCGGCCGCCAACTTCGTCTTCGCCCGTCATCCGCGGCACGATGCCGGGCAGATTGCCTCGACCCTGCGCGAGCAGGGAGTGATCGTCCGCCATTTCAAGCAGGCGCGGATCGACCAGTTCCTGCGTATCACCATCGGCAGTCCGGAGCAGAACCAGGCGCTACTGGACGCCCTGCACTTCCTCAAGTGATACGAAAACGGCGCCCGAGGGCGCCGTTTTCAATGGAGGGGATCACTCGCCGCCGTCCTGTTTCTGCTGTGGAGCCGGTGCCGGCGGCGGACGCAGGCCGACCTCGGCGGTCAGGTTGACCTTCTGTCCGTTGCGCAGCACCACGATGCTGATCTTCTGTCCCGGACGGGTGCGCGCCACCTGGTTCATCGAGCGGCGGCCGTCGCTGGCTTCCTGCTTGTCGATGGTCAGGATCACGTCGCCCGGCAGCAGGCCGCCGCGCGCCGCCGGACCGTCGCGATAGACGCCGGCGACGACGATCCCGGCGGTTTCGCCGAGGCCCAGGGACTCCGCCAGTTCCGTGGTCAGCGCCTTGACCTCGACGCCGAGCCAGCCGCGGATCACCTGGCCGTGCTCGATGATCGACTGCATGACCTCCAGGGCCAGCTTGGTCGGGATGGCGAAGCCGATACCCTGGGAGCCGCCGGACTTGGAGAAGATCGCCGTGTTGATGCCGATCAGGTTGCCGGCAGCGTCCACCAGCGCGCCGCCGGAGTTACCGGGGTTGATCGCCGCGTCGGTCTGGATGAAGTCTTCGTAGGTGTTCAGGCCGAGCTGGTTGCGTCCGGTGGCGCTGATGATGCCCATGGTCACGGTCTGGCCGACGCCGAACGGGTTGCCGATGGCGAGGCAGACGTCGCCGGTGCGAATGCCGTCGGAGCGGCCGAGGGTCATCGCCGGCAGGTTCTTAAGGTCGATCTTCAGCACGGCCAGGTCGGTTTCCGGGTCGCTGCCGACCAACTGGGCGATGGTTTCGCGGCCGTCGCGCAAGGCCACGATGATCTGGTCGGCGCCAGCGGTCACGTGGTTGTTGGTCAGCAGGTAGCCTTCCGCGCTCATGATCACTGCCGAGCCGAGGCTCGATTCCATGCGCTTCTGTTGTGGCAGGTTGTCGCCGAAGAAGCGGCGGAACATCGGGTCGTCGAACAATGGGTGGGAGGGCTTGCTGACCATCTTGGTGGTGTACAGGTTGGCCACTGCCGGAGCCGCCCGGCTCACCGCATTGGCATAGGACACCGGGCCTTCCTGCAGGCGGCTGAGCAGAGGCGCCTGCTCGACGTGCACCTCCTGGCGTGGCAGGCCGACCAGCTCGGGGTTGCGCTGGATGATCAGCAGGGCCAGCAGCACGCCGACCAGCACGGGCCAGCCGAGGAAACGCAGGGCCTTGGGCATCGGGACAATCCTTGGGGTTGCGAGGCCGAAAAGCGGCCGATAAGGTGGCGCCCATTATAGGGGGAAGCCGTCCATTAGAGGAGCGGCGCGCCCTGCCTGAATGAAGAGGAATTTGCATGGCTATCGCCCTGAGCACCCTGGTCGAAGAGGCCGACCGTTATCTGGATGCCGCGCGCATCCAGGACTACTGCCCGAACGGCCTGCAGGTCGAGGGCCGGCCGCAGGTGCGGCGGATCGTCAGCGGGGTCACTGCCAGCCAGGCGCTGCTGGATGCCGCCGTGGAGGCCGACGCCGACGTGGTGCTGGTGCATCACGGCTACTTCTGGAAGGGTGAGAATCCCTGCGTGGTCGGCATGAAGCAACGGCGCCTGAAGACCTTGCTGAACAACGATATCAGTCTGCTCGCTTACCACCTCCCGCTGGATCTGCATCCGGAGGTGGGCAACAACGTGCAGCTCGCCCGGCAGCTCGGCTTCGAAGTGGAAGGGCCGTTGGAGCCGGGCAACCCGCGTTCCATCGTCCTCCTCGGTTCGCTTGCCGAGCCGATGCAGCCTGCCGATTTCGCTCGGCATGTGCGCGATGCGCTGGGGCGCGAGCCGCTGCTGGTCGACGCCGGCCAGCCGATCCGACGCATCGCCTGGTGCACCGGCGGCGCCCAGGGTTATATCGACCAGGCGATCGCCGCCGGCGTCGATGCCTACCTGACCGGCGAGGTTTCCGAGCAGACCGTGCACAGCGCGCGGGAGAACGGCATCAGCTTCATCGCCGCCGGACACCACGCCACCGAGCGCTACGGGGTGCAGGCGCTGGGCGACTACCTGGGCAAGCGCTTCGCCATCGAGCACCTGTTCATCGACTGTCCTAATCCTGCCTGACGACGGAGCGGTGACGCACCCGGTCGACCTCCTTGCCCAGTTCCCAGACAGCCATCGCGTAGTGGGTGCTGTGGTTGTAGCGGGTGATCACGTAGAAGTTCGGCAAGCCGTACCAGTACTGGTAGTTCCTGCCCATGTCCAGGCGCAGCAGGCTGGCTTGCCGGTGCCCGCCGAGCGGACCCTGCGGGCGTAGTCCGGCGGAAGCGAGCACGTCCAGCGGGTACAGCGTCTTGAAGCCATCCTCCAGCGAGGGCGCCCGGCCGCTGGCGGGAACCGCCACGCGATCGCCGTTGACCCAGCCGTGCTGCTTGAAATAGTTGGCGACGCTGCCGATCGCGTCACGCGGATTCCACAGGTCGATATGCCCATCGCCGTCGAAGTCCACCGCGTACTTGGTGAATGAAGAC
This sequence comes from Pseudomonas sp. FDAARGOS_761, assembly GCF_013343155.1. Classification (NCBI taxonomy): domain Bacteria; kingdom Pseudomonadati; phylum Pseudomonadota; class Gammaproteobacteria; order Pseudomonadales; family Pseudomonadaceae; genus Pseudomonas; species Pseudomonas sp. FDAARGOS_761. Next base: position 602,884 of record NZ_CP054572.1, read on the forward strand.
GGCATGAACTGGCCGTAGCCCATGGCGCCGGCATAGGAACCGCGCAGGGCCAGCGGGTCGGTGCCTTCCTTGCGCGCCTGGAGGAGGAATTGTTCCAGCTCGCCGCTGAAGAACTCCGCGCGGCGAGGGTAGGAGAAGGACAGGGTGGACAGCGCATCGATGATCCGCGTCTTGCCCATCACCCGCCCCCAGCGGGTTTCCACGCCGATGATGCCGACGATGATCTCCGGCGGCACGCCGTAGACGCGCGATGCCCGTTGCAGGTCGGTTTCGTATTGGTCCCAGAACAGCACGCCGTTCTGTACGTTGCCTGGCGTGACGAACTTCTTCCGGTAGCGCAGCCAGGCGCCGTTCGGTCCGCTGGGTGGGGTATAGGTCGGGGCTTGCCGGTCCATCAGGCGGATCACCCAGTCCAGGCGCTGGGTCTGGGCGAACAGGTCGTGCAGTTGCTGGCGGTTGAAGCCGTGCTGGCTGACCATCCTGTTGATGAAGCGCTGTGCCGCCGGATTGTTCGCGTAATCGCCGCGCAGCGGCAGTATCGGTTGCACCGACTGGCGTACGGGGCGGGGTGAAATGACGGTGCGGGCCTGGGGTTTGGCGGCGGGTTTCGGTGGTGGCGTCGGTTCGCTGCTGCATGCTGAGACCAGAAGGAACAGGGGCAGGGCGAGGGCGGTACGGCGCATCTGGGGTCTTCTTGGCGGAATGACGATGCCCGCTATGCTAGCGCAGTGCCGCTGGCGTACAAGTCGAGCCGCCGAAAGGGGGGCGGACCGTCTGCTCGCTGTCGCGGCGACGGCTTTGTCCGGTCCGGGACGATGCCGTCTCAGCTTTGTCCGCCCGGTCTGCGAAACGCCCCTGGAAAACCTCTCGACGCCAGTGTTTTCGCCGGCTGCAAGGCTGAGCGCTGATGGCTATATGGGTATATTTTTTCGGTATAAATGGCGAATCTTTTAGAGCCTTGCGCTGTGATAGAGTGCGCGTTCGTCTACGGCCCGACGGCCGTCCATAAGCAATTCCGTGAGTAGCCATGGTCGACAAACTGACGCACCTGAAACAGCTGGAGGCGGAAAGCATCCACATCATCCGCGAGGTGGCCGCCGAGTTCGATAACCCGGTGATGCTGTACTCGATCGGCAAGGATTCCGCGGTCATGCTGCACCTGGCCCGCAAGGCCTTCTTCCCCGGCAAGCTGCCCTTCCCGGTGATGCACGTGGACACCCGCTGGAAATTCCAGGAGATGTACAGGTTCCGCGATCGGATGGTCGAGGAAATGGGCCTGGACCTGATCACCCACGTCAACCCGGACGGCGTCGCCCAGGGCATCAACCCGTTCACCCACGGCAGCGCCAAGCACACCGATGTGATGAAGACCGAGGGACTCAAGCAGGCCCTGGACAAGTACGGTTTCGACGCTGCCTTCGGCGGTGCGCGCCGCGACGAGGAGAAGTCGCGGGCCAAGGAACGGGTCTATTCGTTCCGCGACAGCAAGCACCGCTGGGACCCGAAGAACCAGCGTCCCGAGCTGTGGAACATCTACAACGGCAAGGTGAAGAAGGGCGAGTCGATCCGCGTCTTCCCGCTGTCCAACTGGACCGAGCTGGACATCTGGCAATACATCTACCTGGAAGGCATCCCGATCGTCCCGCTGTACTTCGCCGCCGAGCGCGAGGTTATCGAGAAGAACGGCACGCTGATCATGATCGACGACGAGCGCATCCTCGAGCATCTCTCTGACGAAGAGAAAGCCCGCATCGAGAAGCGCATGGTGCGCTTCCGTACCCTCGGCTGCTACCCGCTCACCGGCGCGGTCGAGTCCAGCGCCACCACGCTGCCGGAAATCATCCAGGAAATGCTCCTGACGCGTACTTCCGAACGCCAGGGCCGGGTCATCGACCATGACCAGGCCGGTTCGATGGAAGAAAAGAAACGTCAGGGCTATTTCTGAGGGTACGCAGCATGTCTCATCAATCCGATCTGATCAGCGAGGACATCCTCGCCTACCTGGGGCAGCACGAACGCAAGGAACTGCTGCGCTTCCTTACCTGCGGCAACGTCGATGACGGCAAGAGCACCCTGATCGGGCGCCTGCTGCATGACTCCAAGATGATCTACGAGGATCACCTCGAGGCCATCACCCGCGACTCGAAGAAAGTCGGCACCACGGGCGACGACGTCGACCTGGCGCTGCTGGTCGACGGCCTGCAGGCCGAGCGTGAGCAGGGCATCACCATCGACGTGGCGTACCGCTACTTCAGCACCGCCAAGCGCAAGTTCATCATCGCCGACACGCCCGGCCATGAGCAGTACACCCGCAACATGGCCACCGGTGCCTCGACCTGCGACCTGGCGATCATCCTGATCGATGCCCGCTACGGCGTGCAGACCCAGACCCGCCGGCACAGTTTCATCGCGTCCCTGCTGGGCATCCGGCATATCGTGGTCGCCATCAACAAGATGGACCTGAAGGACTTCGACCAGGGTGTCTTCGAACAGATCAAGGCCGACTACCTGGCCTTTGCCGAGAAGATCGGTCTGAAGACCAGTTCGCTGCACTTCGTGCCGATGTCGGCGCTCAAGGGCGACAACGTGGTCAACAAGTCCGAGCGTTCGCCCTGGTACGCCGGCCAGTCGCTGATGGAAATCCTCGAAACCGTCGAGATCGCCGCCGACCGCAACCTCGATGACATGCGCTTCCCGGTGCAGTACGTGAACCGGCCGAACCTGAACTTCCGCGGTTTCGCCGGCACCCTGGCCAGCGGCGTGGTGCGCAAGGGCGACGAGGTGGTGGCCTTGCCGTCGGGCAAGGGCAGCAAGGTGAAATCCATCGTCACCTTCGAGGGCGAACTGGAGCAGGCCGGTCCCGGCCAGGCCGTCACCCTGACCCTGGAAGACGAGATCGACGTTTCCCGCGGCGACATGCTGGTGCATGCCGACAATCGCCCGCTGGTCACCGACGGTTTCGATGCCATGCTGGTGTGGATGGCCGAGGAGCCGATGCTTCCGGGCAAGAAGTACGATATCAAGCGCGCTACCAGCTATGTGCCGGGTTCGATTCCGAGCATCGTCCACAAGGTGGACGTGAATACCCTGGAGCGGACCCCGGGCAGCGAGCTGAAGCTGAACGAGATCGCCAGGGTCAAGGTCAGCCTGGACGCGCCCATCGCGCTCGATGGCTATGAGCAGAACCGCACCACCGGCGCCTTCATCGTCATCGATCGCCTGACCAACGGCACCGTTGGCGCCGGCATGATCGTCTCCGCTCCGCCGGCGGCCCATGGCAGCAGCGCGCATCACGGTTCGAATGCCCATGTGACGCGCGAGGAGCGTGCCGGCCGCTTCGGCCAGCAGCCGGCGACCGTACTGTTCAGCGGCCTCTCCGGCGCCGGCAAGAGCACCCTGGCCTACGCCGTGGAGCGCAAGCTGTTCGATATGGGCCGAGCGGTCTACGTGCTGGACGGGCAGAACCTGCGCCACGACCTGAACAAGGGGTTGCCGCAGGACCGCGCCGGGCGCACCGAGAACTGGCTGCGTACCGCCCATGTCGCCAAGCAGTTCAACGAGGCCGGGTTGATCAGCCTCTGCGCCTTCGTCGCGCCGAGCGCGGAAGGGCGCGAGCAGGCCAGGGCGCTGATCGGCGCCGAGCGCCTGATCACCGTCTATGTGCAGGCGTCGCCGCAGGTCTGCCGCGAGCGCGATCCCCAGGGGCTGTATGCGGCGGGCGAGGACAATATCCCCGGCGAGTCCTTCCCCTACGACGTGCCGCTGGATGCCGACCTGGTGATCGATACCCAGTCGCTGAGCCTCGAGGACGGCGTGAAGCAGGTGCTCGACCTGTTGCGCGAACGCCAGGCGATCTGATCGTCTCGCAGCCATGAAAAAGCCCCGCGGATGCGGGGCTTTTTCATGGGCGTCGGCAGGTTCGCGCAGCGCGTCAGTACTTGCCTTTCAGGCCGTAGGTGGCGTCGAGGGTGCCGGGGCTGTCCGGGCTCTTCGGCGCATAGTCCTTCGGCACTTCACCGGAGGCCGGCGGAGTCAGGCGCTCGCGGCGCTCGGCCGGGTAGGCCTCGTCGGCATGCAGCGCGGCCAGCAGGCGCTGGCGGGTCTGTTCGTCCAGGGCCAGACGCTGGGCGCCGTCGGAGAGGTGCTCCTGCACGTCCTGGTAGCTCTGGGTCAGCTTCTTCACGAGGCTGGCGGTGGTGTTGAAATGGGTCACGACTTCGCGCTGATAGCTGTCGAAGCGGTCCTGCAGGTCGTCCATCTGGCGTTGCACCTTGTTTGGCGCGGCGTTGGGCAGCAGGCGGGCGATCAGAAAACCGATGGCGACCCCGGCGACCAGGGCGAGGGCCGGCAGCAGCCAGGCGGTGAGCGACTGTTCCACGCGAATCCTTCCTCTATAGACGGCTTTGCTTTACGTTAACGGCTTGAGTCCGAGCTGTATACCACGGCACGCGAGTAAGTGCCTGTGTCGCTTGGAGTAATCTGCTAGACGAGTCGACCCGAGCCGGGGTCACGGAGTTCCTGTTTGTCTACCCGCGAAATCCCTGTATCCATCGATGGCCCCTGCGGGCCGCTGGAAGCCCTGCACCTCGATCTGCCCGATGCCCGCGGCATCGCCCTGGTCTGCCATCCGCACCCGCTGTTCGCCGGCACCATGCAGAACAAGGTGGTCGCCACTCTGCAACGCAGCGCCCGCGATGCCGGCCTGGCGACCCTGCGTTTCAACTTCCGTGGCGTTGGCCAGAGCGCCGGCAGCTATGGCGAGGGGATCGGCGAGATCGACGACGCCGAGGCCGCCGCGCGCTGGTTGCTGGCACGCCATCCGGGGCTGCCGCTGACACTGATGGGCTTTTCCTTCGGCTCCTGCGTCGCCGGCAATCTGGCGGGTCGCCTGGAAGCGGAGGGCGTCGGGCTGGCGCGGCTGTTCATGATCGCGCCGCCGGTGGAGCGCTTCGCGGTCAGCCTGCCTGCGCGCTGCCCGCTGACCGTGGTGCAGCCGGAGGATGACGACGTGGTCACGCCGGCCGCGGTATATGCCTGGAGCGAGTCCCTGGCACGACCGCACGAGCTGTTGCGGGTGGCGGAAAGCGGACATTTCTTCCATGGCAAGCTGATCGATCTGAAGGACCTGTTGCTGCCACGCCTGCAGGACTGACGTTGTCGCGCCGGCCCTGCTACCATCCGGCGCGCCATTCTTTTCTTTGCCTGACATCTGGTATCGCATGACTACTCGTATCCTGACCGGCATCACTCCTACCGGCACTCCGCACCTGGGCAACTACGCCGGCGCCATCCGCCCGGCGATCCTCGCCAGCCGTCGGAGCGACGTGGATTCGTTCTACTTCCTGGCGGACTACCACGCCTTGATCAAGTGCGACGATCCCGCTCGTATCCAGCGCTCGCGCCTGGAAATCGCCGCGACCTGGCTGGCCGGCGGCCTGGACGTCGAGCGTGCGACCTTCTACCGGCAGTCGGACATCCCCGAGATTCCCGAGCTGACCTGGTTGCTCACCTGCGTCAGTGCCAAGGGTCTGCTCAACCGCGCGCATGCCTACAAGGCCGCGGTGGACCGCAATGTCGAGGCCGGCGAAGACCCGGACGCCGGCGTGACCATGGGCCTCTACAGCTATCCGGTGCTGATGGCCGCGGACATCCTGATGTTCAACGCGCACAAGATCCCGGTCGGCCGCGACCAGGTGCAGCACGTGGAGATGGCCCGCGACATCGGCCAGCGTTTCAACCACCTGTTCGGCAACGGCCGCGAGTTCTTCGTCCTGCCCGAAGCGGTGATCGAGGAAAACGTCGCCACCCTGCCGGGCCTGGACGGGCGCAAGATGTCCAAGAGCTACGACAACACCATCCCGCTGTTCAGCCCGTCCAGGCAGCTCAAGGACGCCATCGCACGCATCGTCACCGACTCGCGCGCGCCGGGCGAGCCGAAGGACCCGGACAGTTCGCACCTGTTCCTTCTTTACTCGGCCTTCGCCAGCGCCGAACAGGTCGCCGCGTTCCGCCAGGAACTGCTCGACGGCCTGGCCTGGGGCGAAGCCAAGCAGCGCCTGTTCCAGTTGCTCGACAACGAACTGGGCGAGGCTCGCGAGCGTTACCAGGCGCTGATCGCCAAGCCCGACGATATCGAGGACATTCTCCTCGCCGGCGCCGCCAAGGCGCGCCGCATCGCCACCCCATTCATCGCCGAGTTGCGCGAGGCCGTCGGCCTGCGCTCCCTGCGCGAGCCGCTGAAAAGTACCGAGAGCGGCAAGAAGAAGGCCGCCAAGGCTGCGCGCCTGGTCAGCTTCCGCGACGACGACGGCAGCTTCCGCTTCCGCCTGCTGGACGCCGCCGGCGAACAGCTGCTGCTGTCCCGCGCCTTCGCCGACGGCAAGGCCGCCGGTGCGGTGAGCAAGCGCCTGCTGGCTGGCGAGACTGCTGACCTGCGGGCCGAGGGCAATGCCTTTGGCCTGTGGCTGGATGGCGAGGCGGTGGCGCAGAGCCCGGCCTTCGCCGACGCCGCCGCCCGTGACGCCGCCATCGAGCGCACCCGCGAAGCGCTGGCGCCGCAGGAGTAGGCCTCCCCGGTGCATCCTCGACGGATGGCCGATTGCCAAGAGACGGGGTCGTCGCTAAAGTGACGGCCCCGTTTTCGTTGCATTGCTACCGATCATGACGCCCCTCGAGCGCTACCAGGCCGATCTCCAACGCCCCGATTTCTTCCACGATGCCGCACAGGCGAATGCCGTGAAGCATCTGCAACGCCTCTACGATGACCTGGTCGCCGCCGACCACGCCAAGCCCGGCCTGTTCGGCAAGCTGCTCGGCAGGAAGTCCGGCGGGCCGGTGAAGGGCCTGTATTTCTGGGGCGGCGTCGGCCGTGGCAAGACCTACCTGGTGGACACTTTCTTCGAGTCGCTGCCGTTCGAGCAGAAGGTGCGCACGCACTTCCACCGCTTCATGAAGCGGGTGCACGAAGAACTGAAGACCCTCAAGGGCGAGAAGAACCCGCTGACCATCATCGGCAAGCGCTTCGCCGACGAGGCGCGGGTGATCTGCTTCGACGAATTCTTCGTCTCCGACATCACCGATGCGATGATCCTCGCCACCCTGCTGGAAGAGCTGTTCAAGAACGGCGTGAGCCTGGTGGCGACCTCCAACATCGTGCCGGACGGCCTGTACAAGGACGGCCTGCAACGCGCCCGTTTCCTGCCGGCGATCGCCCTGCTCAAGGAGCATACCGAGATCGTCAACGTCGATAGCGGCGTCGACTATCGCCTGCGCGCGCTGGAGCAGGCCGAGCTGTTCCACTGGCCGCTCAGCGAACAGGTCGAGGAGGAGATGGCGCGCAGCTTCAAGGCCCTGACCCCGGACTGCGCCAAGGCCCAGCGCGACGAGGCGCTGATGATCGAGAACCGCGAGATCCGCGCGCGCCTGACCTGCGACGACGTGGCCTGGTTCGAATTCCGCGAGCTGTGCGACGGCCCGCGCAGCCAGAACGACTACATCGAGCTGGCGAAGATTTTCCACGCCGTGCTGATCTCCAACGTCGAGCAGATGGGCGTCACCAAGGACGACATGGCGCGGCGTTTCATCAACCTGGTGGATGAGTTCTACGACCGCAGCGTCAAGCTGATCATCTCCGCCGAGGTCGAGCTAAAGGATCTCTACAGCGGCGGCCGGCTGGAGTTCGAATTCCAGCGCACCCTCAGTCGTCTGCTGGAAATGCAGTCCCACGAATACCTGACGCGTCCGCACCGGCCCTGATCCGGGGCGGAAACGAGAAAGGGGTTGCCGATGGCAACCCCTTTTTTCATGGACGCGCGGCGTTTCAGCGCTGCGCGGTGTTCTGCTCGAAGCCGGCGAGGAGCTTCTTCGCATGGGCCACTTCGAGGGCTTCCATGGCGTTGATCGGCTTGATCGCCACGGCCTGCTTCAGTTGGGCGATGGCCTTCTCCCGCTCGTCGTCGCCGTATACGTAGGTCAGCGCGTTGGCGTACTCGTAGTGGCCGATCGGCAGGTCGTTGGCCTGGCGGAAGGAGCGGGCGAAGTACTGTTCCATCTTGTCGGCGCTGACCCCGTAGGTCATCTTGCCGACCAGCTTGCCGACCTTGCGGATCACTCCCGCCTCGTAGCCGCCGTAGAGCGCCAGGGCGAACGGCTGGTTGGGTTGCCTGGCCAGGAGGGCGTCCAGTTCCTTGGGGATTTCGCTGGTATAGCCGCGCTTGAGCACTACCGGTACCGATAGCTCCTCGGCCAGGCGCGCCTTGGCGTAGACGCTGCCGAACTGGGCGACGATATCGGCCTTGACCAGCGGGCCGGCCTGTTCGGTGTAGTCGATGACCTCTTCGAGCAGGCGCTGTTTCTCCGCCTGGTCGGGAGCCAGGAACATGGCGTAGAGCACCTGGGCGAACATCGCCGGTACCTGGCCGCCGACTCCCAGGGCCAGTCCCTGCTCCTTGGCCTTGGCGTAGTCGCCGCGGAACAGCAGGCGCCAGACATCCTGCAGGCGCGCCGCATATTGCGCGGCCTCTTCCGGCTTGCCGGTGAAGCCGGTGCCGGCCTTCACGGTCTTTTCCAGGGCATCCGGATGGGCGGTCGCCATGTTCACCACCCAGTCGGCGTCCGGATAGGGATAGTCGCCGAAGCCGCGGGTCAGGCGCGGCCAGGCTTCCTTCAACTTGTCGCCTGGATAGTCATAGGCGCTCTGGTCGTAGGGGAAGGCTTTCCAGTTGTCGGCGGCCATAGCATTCATACCGAAGAGGGCCAGGAAGGCGAGCAGATAAAGGCGCATGGCAAAGGTCCGTTCTTGTCGTTGTTCGGAACGCCCGCGTCTGCGGCGGGCCTGCGGGTTCATGAGAACCCGCGAAGGCCGACCTGGCTACCTATCCTAGGTTCTGTAGGGAAAGCGCCGGCGCCGATGCCGTTCGGGCAGGCCCGGCGATGTCCGGCTCAGCTTTCCTTCTGCATGAACTGGCGACGGTAATGGTGGGGAGAGAGTTCGGTGTGCTGGCGGAACAGGCGGGCGAAGAAGCTGGCGTCGTCGTAGCCGACCTCGTAGCTGATCGTCTTGATGCTCTTGCGCGTGCTCGAGAGCATGCCCTTGGCGGTCTCGATCCGCAGTCGCTGCAGGTAGTGCAGCGGCTTGTCGCCGGTAGCGGCCTGGAAGCGCCGCATGAAGTTGCGGATGCTCATGCCGTGGTCGCGGGCGACGTCCTCGAAACGGAACTTGTCGGCGAAGTGGTCTTCCAGCCATTGCTGGATCTGCAGGATCGTCGGGTCATGGTGCAGCTTCTGTCCGCCGAAGCCGATACGCCCTGGGGTGTAGCTGCGCTGTACTTCGTAGAGGGTATCCCGGGCCACCGCCTGGGCCACCGATCCGCCGCAGAAACGCTCGATCAGATAGATGTAGAGGTCGCAGGCGGAGGTGACGCCGCTGGCGCAGAACAGGTCGTCGGCATCGGTCAGGTGCTTCTCCTGGTTGAGCAGCACGTTCGGGAAGCGTTCGGCGAATTCCCGATAGAAGCGCCAGTAGGTGGTCGCTTCCTTGCCATCCAGCAGGCCTGCCTGGGCCAGCCAGAAAACCCCGGTCGCCTCGCCGCAGAGGGCGGTTCCCTCGGCATGGCTGCGGCGCAACCAGGGAACGATTTGCGGATAGCGCCGTTCGAGCGCGTCGAAGTCGCCCCAGAAGGCGGGCAGGACCACTATATCGCAGGCGGCGAGGGGACCGTCGACGGCGATGCTGTCGCCGCTGAAGCTGCGTACCGGCTGGCCGTCGGGGCTGAGGATGCGGGTGCGGAAGGCCGGCTGGAGACCGAGGCCCTGCTGCTTGCCGTGGCGCAGGCTGGCCATGTGGAAGAAGTCCTTGGCCTGCATCAGGGTCGAGGCGAAGACGCCGTCGATGGCGACGATGCCGACATGTTTCAGCACCGGAGCGGATTGAGCGCGCATGGATTTTTATCGTTGTTGTGAGTAAGGGAAAGCGGTCAAAAGGCGGCTGGATCGTCTTATTTTTTGGCGCAACTGTCCAGTGCGTCGGTCGGGGCATTTCCCTACAGTCGAAGACCTGCCGCGTGCAGCCAACCCGATCCCAGACCGTTTCCAGGTGACCACGATGATACCGAGAACCCTGTTCAGCTCCGACCACGAACTGTTTCGCGACAGCGTGCGCAAGTTCCTCGAACAGGAAGCCGTGCCTTTCCATCACCAATGGGAAAAGGATGGGCATGTCGACCGCGCGCTCTGGAACAAGGCCGGCGAGGCCGGAATGCTCTGTTCGCACCTGCCGGAAGAGTATGGCGGGATGGGCGCGGACTTCCTCTACAGCGCCGTGGTCATCGAAGAGATCGGTCGGGCCGGCCTGACCGGGATCGGTTTCTCCCTGCATTCGGACATCGCTGCGCCCTACATCCTCCACTACGGCAGCGAGGCGCTGAAGCGCAAGTACCTGCCGAAGCTGGTATCCGGCGAGATGGTCGGGGCCATCGCCATGACCGAGCCGGGGGCCGGTTCCGACCTGCAAGGGGTGAAGACCACGGCGGTACTGGATGGCGACGAGTACGTCATCAATGGCTCGAAGACCTTCATCACCAACGGCTTCCTCGCCGACCTGGTGATCGTGGTGGCGAAGACCGATCCGAAGGCTGGCGCCAAGGGCATAAGCCTGTTCGTGGTCGAGGCGGGTACGCCGGGCTTCAGCAAGGGCAAGCGCCTGGAGAAGGTCGGGATGAAGGCCCAGGACACCTCCGAGCTGTTCTTCCAGGATGTGCGGATTCCCCGGGAGAACCTGCTCGGCAAGGACGGCCAGGGATTCATCTACCTGATGCAGGAGCTGCCGCAGGAGCGCCTGACCGTCGGTATCGGCGCGCTGGCGTCGGCCGAGGCGGCCCTGCAATGGACGCTCGACTACACTCGCGAGCGCAAGGCGTTCGGCAAGTCGGTGGCGGACTTCCAGAATACCCGCTTCAAGCTTGCCGAGATGGCTACCGAGATCCAGGTCGGCCGGGTCTTCGTCGATCGCTGCATGGAGCTGCATCTCCAGGGCAAGCTGGACGTACCCACCGCCGCCATGTGCAAGTACTGGACGACGGACCTGCAATGCAAGGTGCTCGACGAATGCGTGCAGTTGCACGGCGGCTACGGCTTCATGTGGGAATATCCGGTGGCGCGGGCCTGGGCCGATGCCCGGGTACAGCGGATCTACGCCGGTACCAACGAGATCATGAAGGAGATCATCGCGCGGGCCCTGTGAGGCGCTCCTGGCCACCGGGAGGGGCGAACGACCGCATCGCGCGGTTGTCCGCCGAACCCGCGGCAGCGCCAGGCCCCTGGAGCCTCAGGGAGCCGGGTTCGGTTGCTCCCGGTGGATCGCATCGATACCGGCGAGTACCTCCTCGTCCAGCCTCAGGTCGACGCTGCCGAGATTGGCTTCCAGCTGTTCCAGCGAGGTCGCGCCGATGATGTTGCTGGTCACGAACGGCCGCGAGGTGACGTAGGCCAGTGCCATCTGCGCCGGTTCCAGTCCATGTTCGCGGGCCAGCGCCACGTAGCGCGCGCAGGCCGCTTCCGCCTGCGGGTTGGTGTAGCGGGTGAAGCGGCTGTAGAGACTGATGCGCGCGTTGGCCGGGCGGGCGCCGTCCGCGTACTTGCCGGAAAGCATGCCGAAGGCCATCGGCGAGTAGGCCAACAGGCCGCACTGCTCGCGGATGGCGATTTCCGCCAGGCCCACCTCGAAGCTGCGGTTGAGCAGGTTGTAGGGGTTCTGGATCGATACCGCGCGCGGCCAGCCGCGCTCCTCGGCGAGCCTGAGGAAGGTCATGGTGCCCCAGGGTGTCTCGTTGGACAGGCCGATGTGGCGGATCTTGCCGGCGCGCACCTGCTCGTCGAGCACTTCCAGGGTTTCCTCCAGCGGTGTGAAGCTCTCTTCCTGGTGCTGGTAGCCGAGCTGGCCGAAGAAGTTGGTCCGCCGCTCCGGCCAGTGCAACTGGTAGAGGTCCAGCCAGTCTGTCTGCAGGCGCTCCAGGCTGGCATCGAGGGCGGCGACGATGTGCTGGCGGTTGAACTTGAGGTTGCCGTCGCGCACATGGCTGATGCCGTTGCCGGGGCCGGCGATCTTGCTGGCGAGGATCCAGTCGGCGCGGTCGCCGCTGCGGCGGAACCAGTTGCCGATGATGCGCTCGGTGCTGGCGTAGGTCTCGGCGCGGGGCGGCACCGGATACATTTCGGCGGTATCCATGAAATTGATCCCGGCGGCCTTGGCCCTGGCGATCTGGGCGAAGGCGTCCTGCTCGCTGTTCTGCTCGCCCCAGGTCATGGTGCCGAGGCAGAGGGCGCTGACTTTCAGATCGGTGCGGCCGAGCGGGCGATACTCCATGCGGGTGTCCTCGTGAAATTAAGTGGTTAATGCGGTTGTAAATTCTGGCGAAATCTGCATAATTCCGCAGCCTTTCATCGGTGGGGGATGCCAAGCCTGCCGATCGATGTATCTAGTCGTTACGGACGCACACCGACCCGAGCCCCAATTCGTGTCTGTTTTCGGCTGTCCTTGACTTGTCAAGGCAACCACTGTCCAGTAAGATTCGCCGTCTTATTTTCAGGCGGCCCCTGAGGCTATAACGAATGAAAACCTATACCGCGAAACCGGAAACTGTACAGCGCGACTGGTTCGTCGTCGACGCTGCCGGCCAGACCCTGGGTCGTCTGGCGACCGAAATTGCCCGCCGCCTGCGTGGCAAGCACAAGCCTGAGTACACTCCGCACGTTGACACCGGCGACTACATCGTCGTCATCAACGCCGAGCAGGTGCGTGTGACCGGTGCCAAGACCACCGACAAGATGTACTACCACCACTCCGGCTTCCCGGGCGGCATCAAGTCGATCAACTTCGAGAAGCTGATCGCCAAGGCCCCTGAGCGCGTCATCGAGACCGCTGTAAAAGGCATGCTGCCGAAGAACCCTCTGGGTCGCGATATGTATCGCAAGCTGAAGGTGTACAAGGGTGCCAGCCACCCGCACACCGCTCAGCAGCCCCAAGAACTGAAGATTTAACGGGATAGCTCATTATGTCGGCGACTCAAAATTACGGCACTGGCCGTCGTAAGACCGCTACCGCTCGCGTCTTCCTGCGTCCGGGTACTGGCAAGATTTCCATCAACAACCGTGGTCTCGATCAGTTCTTCGGTCGTGAAACCGCTCGCATGGTCGTGCGTCAGCCGCTCGAGCTGACCGAGACCGTCGAGAAGTTCGACATCTTCGTTACCGTCGTTGGCGGTGGCGTAAGCGGTCAGGCCGGTGCGATCCGTCACGGCATCACCCGTGCCCTGATCGAGTACGACGAAACCCTGCGTAGCTCGCTGCGCAAGGCCGGCTACGTGACTCGCGATGCCCGTGAAGTCGAGCGTAAGAAAGTCGGTCTGCGTAAAGCGCGTAAGCGTCCGCAGTACTCCAAGCGTTAATTCGACGCTTGCTGAAAAACGCCCACCTCTTCGGAGCTGGGCGTTTTTTTATGTCTACGCTTTAACTCTGCGGCAAGGTGTCGCATGGCCGAAGGGCGCGCCCTACAAGGGTTTCGGGCGTTTTGTGTCAGGCTATTACCTTGTCATCAAAGGGGGTTTTCTTTACCATTTGGCGAATTTTTTGCGCGGCTCGAATTTTTACTTAAAGGCCTGATTAGAACAGGTCTGAAGCTGATGGGAGACGACTGAATGAGTAATGACGGCGTGAATGCAGGCCGGCGTCGCTTCCTCGTCGCGGCCACCTCTGTGGTTGGCGCGGCGGGAGCGGTGGGTGCTGCGGTCCCGTTCGTAGGGTCATGGTTCCCCAGTGCCAAAGCCAAGGCTGCTGGCGCGCCGGTGCAGGTGAACGTGGGCAAGATCGATCCAGGTCAGCAGATCATCGCTGAATGGCGCGGCAAGCCTGTATTCATCGTGCACCGCACGAAGGAGATGCTGGACGCCCTGCCGAGCCTCGAAGGACAACTGGCCGACCCGGACTCCAAGGCCTCGGAGCAGCCGGAGTACGTCGATCCCAAGCTTCGCTCGATCAAGCCGGAACTGGCGGTGATCGTCGGCATCTGCACCCACCTGGGCTGCTCGCCGACCTTCCGTCCCGAAGTCGCCCCCGCCGACCTCGGTCCGGACTGGAAGGGTGGCTACTTCTGCCCTTGCCACGGCTCCCACTACGACCTCGCCGGTCGTGTCTACAAAGGCCAGCCAGCGCCGCTGAACCTGCCGATTCCGCCTTATACGTTCGATGCTGACGACGTCATCACCATCGGCGTGGACCAGGAGAAAGCCTGATGAACAAGTTCATGGCTTGGGTCGATGCGCGTTTTCCCGCGACCAAGATGTGGGAAGACCATCTGAGCAAGTACTACGCACCGAAGAACTTCAACTTCTGGTATTTCTTCGGTTCCCTGGCGCTGCTGGTGCTGGTCAACCAGATCCTCACCGGCATCTGGCTGACCATGAGCTTCACGCCGTCGGCCGAAGAGGCGTTCGCTTCCGTCGAATACATCATGCGCGATGTCGACTACGGCTGGATCATTCGCTACATGCACTCCACCGGTGCATCGGCGTTCTTCATCGTGGTCTACCTGCACATGTTCCGCGGCCTGCTCTACGGCTCCTATCAGAAGCCGCGCGAGCTGGTGTGGATCTTCGGCATGCTGATCTACCTGGCGCTGATGGCCGAGGCCTTCATGGGCTACCTGCTGCCTTGGGGTCAGATGTCCTACTGGGGCGCCCAGGTGATCATTTCCCTGTTCGGCGCGATTCCGGTGGTCGGCGAAGACCTGGCCCAGTGGATCCGCGGTGACTTCCTGATCTCCGGCATCACCCTGAACCGCTTCTTCGCCCTGCATGTGATCGCCCTGCCGATCGTCCTGCTCGGCCTGGTCGTGCTGCACATCCTGGCGCTGCACGAAGTCGGTTCGAACAACCCGGACGGCGTTGACATCAAGAAGAAGAAGGACGAGAACGGCGTACCGCTGGACGGCATCGCGTTCCATCCGTACTACACCGTGAAGGATATCGTCGGTGTGGTGGTGTTCCTGTTCATCTTCTGCACCGTGATCTTCTTCTTCCCGGAAATGGGCGGCTACTTCCTCGAGAAGCCCAACTTCGAGATGGCCAACCAGTTCAAGACCCCCGAGCACATCGCTCCGGTCTGGTACTTCACCCCGTTCTACGCGATCCTCCGCGCGGTTCCGGACAAGCTGATGGGCGTGGTGGCGATGGGGGCGGCGATCGCCGTGCTGTTCGTCCTGCCGTGGCTGGATCGCAGCCCGGTTCGCTCGATCCGCTACAAGGGCTGGCTGAGCAAGCTGTGGCTGGTGATCTTCGCGGTGTCCTTCGTGATCCTCGGCTACTACGGCGCCCAGGCTCCGAGCCCGCTGGGTACTACCCTGTCGCGCGTTTGCACCGTCCTGTATTTCGCCTTCTTCATCCTGATGCCGTTCTACACCCGGATGGAGAAGACCAAACCGGTTCCGGAAAGGGTGACTGGCTGATGAAAAAGCAATTCGCTGCACTGATTCTGGCGGTACTGCCAGTCCTGGGTTTCGCCGCTGGCGGCCATGGGCCGCAACTGGATCATGTCGACATCGACCTGACCGACAAGGCGGCCATGCAGGATGGCGCGCGTACCTTCGCCAACTACTGCATGGGCTGCCATAGCGCCAAGTTCCAGCGTTACGAGCGTGTCGCCACCGACCTGGGCATTCCTACCGATCTGATGATGGAGAAGCTGGTGTTCACCGGCGCCAAGATCGGCGACCACATGGACATCGGCATGAAGCCGGCCGACGCCAAGACCTGGTTCGGCGCTGCTCCGCCGGACCTGACCCTGGTTGCCCGCGTACGCGGCACCGACTGGCTGTATAGCTACCTGCGCTCGTTCTACGAGGATCCCAAGCGTCCGTGGGGCGTGAACAACGTGATCTTCCCCAACGTCGGCATGCCGAACGTCCTGGCGCCCCTGCAGGGACGCCAGGTGATCGGCTGCAAGCAGGTACAGGTGGTCGAGGATGGCAAGAAGCAGTTCGATCCGTTGACCGGTACCCCGCTGACTCACGAAGCTTGTGACCAGTTGACCGTGGTGCCGAAGACCGGCGAGCTGAACGAAGCCCAGTTCGACGAGAAGGTCAAGAACCTGGTGACCTTCCTGGCCTATTCGGCCAACCCGAACAAGCTGGCCTCCGAGCGTATCGGTACCTACGTCCTGCTCTACCTGGCCTTCTTCTTCGTATTCGCCTATCTCCTCAAGCGCGAGTACTGGAAGGACGTGCACTAACCCGCACGTTGGTCTTCGAAGCGCGCGCCCTACGGGGCGCGCGCGTCTTTTCACCTCCCACAAGTCGACCTGCGAGGAGGGCTCCATGGCTTCAATCAACAAGCTGACCTGCTATTCCGACCCTGCCGATCATTACTGCCATCGCATCCGCCTGGTCCTGGCCGAGAAGAACGTGGCGGTAGAGGTGATCGATATCGAGGCGGGCCGCTGTCCGCCGATGCTGGCGGAGGTCAACCCCTACGGCAGCGTACCGACCCTGGTCGATCGCGACCTGGCGCTGTACGAGCCGACGGTGGTCATGGAATACCTCGACGAACGCTATCCGCATCCGCCGCTGCTGCCCGATTATCCGGTGAAGCGTGCCAACAGCCGCCTGTTGATCCATCGTATCCAGCGGGACTGGTGTTCCCTGGTGGACCGGATCCTGGATGCGCGCAGCAAGGAGGCCGAGCGGGTCCAGGCGCGCAAGGAGTTGCGCGAGAGCCTGACCGGGGTTTCCCCGCTGTTCGCCGACAAGGCATATTTCCTCAGCGAGGATTTCAGCCTGGTGGATTGCTGCCTGTTGCCGATCCTCTGGCGTCTGCCGCTGCTGGGCATCGAGTTGCCGCGGCAGGCCAAGCCGTTGCTCGACTACATGGAGCGCGGATTCGCCCGGGAAAGCTTCCGGGCCAGCCTGTCTTCCGTTGAACGAGATATGCGTTAAGGAACATGAAGATGAATTCCAGCCGTCCCTATCTGGTCCGCGCGCTCTATGAATGGATCGTCGACAACGATTGCACGCCACATATCCTGGTGAACGCAGAGTTCGCCGGGGTAAAGGTGCCTCCGGGTTATGCCAGCGATGGGCAGATCGTGCTCAATGTCTCGCCCTCTGCCGTGCGGCATCTGCACATGGACAACGAGGCGGTCAGCTTCGAGGGGCGTTTCGGCGGCGTGGCGCAGAGCCTGTACATTCCAGCGCTGGCGGTAATGGCCATCTACGCCCGGGAAAACGGCCAGGGCATGGTCTTCGATCTGGAGCAGCCGGGTCCGGTGGACGACGAGCCGGGCGATGACGATGGCGGACCGTCCGATGAGCCGCCGCGTCCCAGTGGCAGGCCATCCCTGAAGGTGGTCAAGTAAACGGCGAGCAATGAAAAAGGCGATCGAAGGATCGCCTTTTTTCGTTCGCTGTTCTTCAGTTTATGTATTCGAACAGCTTGACGATCTTCTGCACCCCGTCGACGCCCTGGGCGACGCGGACAGCCTGGGCGGCTTCCTGCTGGTTGACCAGGCCCATCATGTAGACGATGCCGTTCTCGGTGACCACCTTGATCCGCGACGAGGGCACGTTGGGATCGCTGAGCATCTGGGTCTTCAGCTTGGTGGTGATCCAGGCGTCGTTGTTGCGGGCGAGCAGGGAGGAGGGCGAGGTCACCTGCAGTTCGTTATGCACGTTCTTGACCTTCTGCACCGTGCGTGCGGCCTGCTCGGCCTTGCTCTTGAGGTCGGCGCGCGGGGTCTGGCCGGCGATCAGCACGATGCCGTTGTAGCTGACCACGACGATGTGAGAGTCCTTGTCCAGGGCCGGATCGGCCTTGGCGATGTTCACCGCGGCCTTGGTCTCGATCAGCGAGTCGTCGATCTTGCTGCCGATGGTTCGGGTCCCGCGATCGTCGTCGATCGGTTTGTCCCGGGTGGCGCTGAGGAAACTGCTGCAGCCTCCCAGAGCCAGGCTCAGGGCCAGGGTGGCGGCGACGAAGGCGGTACGGCTCATTCTTCACTCCCGAACAGTTGGCGGTCGATCAGGTCGCAGAGGCAGTGGATGGCCAGCAGGTGGACTTCCTGGATGCGTGCGGTGATCTTGGAAGGAACGCGGATCTCCACGTCTTCCGGCAGCAGCAGCGAAGCCATGCCGCCACCGTCGCGGCCGGTCAGGGCGACCACCAGCATCTCGCGGTCGTGGGCAGCCTGGATGGCCTGGATCACGTTGGCCGAATTGCCGCTGGTGGAAATCGCCAGCAGGACGTCGCCCGGCTGGCCCAGGGCGCGGATCTGCTTGGAGAAGACTTCGTTGTAGCTGTAGTCGTTGGCGATCGAGGTGATGGTCGAGCTGTCGGTGGTCAGGGCCACGGCCGGCAGGCTCGGACGTTCGCGCTCGAAGCGGTTGAGCAGTTCGGAGGAGAAGTGCTGGGCATCGCCGGCCGAGCCGCCATTGCCGCAGGAGAGGATCTTGCCCTCGTTGAGCAGCGCATTGACCATCACCAGGCTGGCTTGCTCGATATAGGGAGGCAGTACTTCCAGCGCCTGCTGCTTGGTCTCGATGCTGGCCTGGAAGAGCTGGCGGATACGGTGTTGCATGTCCATCGGTAATGACCTTCGGTGGGGCGGCTGATCAGGCGTCGAATGCGTTCTGAATCCAGTCCAGTCGCGGTGGTGATTGTCCGTCGCTGGTATCGACGGTGACCACATCGAAGCGACAGGGGCGTTTGGCCCAGCGCGCCTCCTGTTGCAGAAAAAGTTCGGCGGAGAGAATCAGGCGTTGCCGCTTGCGCGCGTCGATGCTCTCCAGGGCTCCGCCCCAGGCGCGATGCCGGCGGGAGCGGACTTCGACGAATACTACTGTATCGCCGTCGAGCATGACCAGATCGAGCTCTCCGCGGCGACAAGTCCAATTCTTGCCAAGTGTGGCAAGGCCCTGTCGCCGTAGATGGGCGCAGGCCAGTTCCTCGGCCTGGCGCCCCTTGTCCCGGGAGCTTTCCCTATCGCTCAAAAGCTGGTGGTCCCCAGCGGCTGGACCTGGCCATTGCGGAATTCGGCCCATTGCAACTGGCGTTCGATGCGCTGGGTCGGATTCAGGCTCAGGGTACCGGTCAGGCCGTCGATCTGCAGGCTCGGCACGGCCTTCAGTTCAGGCAGACGCGGAGCGAGGCGGTAGGCGTCGACGCCCATGGCGTAGAGGCGGCCCATGCTGCCGTTGGCCTGGGGCCATTGGGCGGCGACCTGCTGGCGGGTCGGGTCGCTGGGGTTGAGCAGCCACGGGGTCTCGCAGAAGCGGATGCCGTTGAGGTCCTGGTCCTGGGTCGGGTTGTTGGTCCCGGTGTAGAGGTGCGAAGTGGCGTAGACCGGAAGGTCGCCGGCGTACTGGAAGGCCAGGGTCGGCTTGATCTGGCGGGCCTGCTGCGGGGTGGCGGCGAGGAACACGAAGTCGATGTCCTGGCGGCGCGACGGCTGGGTGGCGATCTGGCTGCCGAGGGCGCCCTGCAGGCGCTGGGCGCGGCCTTCGCTCTGGCGCAGTTGCAGCAGGTCGGCGATCTGTTGCGCCAGTTGTACCGGCTGGTCGACATGCTCGGCGGCGATCAGGCTGCCGCCCGCGGACTGCCAGCTCTGGCTGAAGGCGGCCAGCACGCGGTCGCCCCATTCGCCGCGCGGCACCAGCGCCACGGCCCGGCGCATGCCGTCGCCCCAGGCCCGGCTGGCCACCGCGCGCGCTTCGTCCTCGGCGGCGAGGCCGAACTGGAACAGCTGCGCCGGGCCTTCCTGGCTGTTGTCGCTGTAGTTGAGTGCGAGGGTGGTGATCGGTAGTTGCTCGCGGCTGGCGAGTTGCTTGACCAGCGGCTTCTCCAGTGGACCGACGACCAGTTCGACGCCATCGGCCTGGGCCTGGCGGTAGAAGTCATCTAGCGAGCGCACCTGGGTACTGTCGTAGAGTTTGATCGAAGGAGGGTTCTGGCCGGCCTGCTGGGCCTGGAAGTGGGCGGCGAGGAAGCCGTCCTGCAGGGCCCGGGCGACGTTGGCCAACTGCCCCTGCTGGGGTAGCAGGAGGGCGATGCGGGTCAGCGGCTGCTGGGACAGCGTCTTGAGTTTCTCCAGCGCCGCCGGCAAGTGCTTGGCCGCCGGGTGCTCGGGGTTCTGCTGTTGCCAGCTCTCGATGCTGGCCTGCTGTTGCTGCAGGGTCGGCGAGGTCTTGGTGATGCGTGCCAGGGCCAGCCAGCCACTGAGGTCGCCTTCGTTGGCGCTCGGTTGCAACTGGTCGACCGGCAGGCTGCTGACCAGGGTCCAGATCTTTTCCTGGTTCTCGATCACCGCCGGGCCCTCGAGCAGCGGGGCGAAGTAGATGCGCTCCTTGGCTGCGGCAAGGACCTGGCCGTCGGCGGCGAGGGCCTGGGCCTTGGCGCGCTGGGTACGAACCTGCTGGGTCACCGGCAGCTCGCTGAGATGCTGCATGCTCGGATGCTGCAATGCCTGCAGGGCGGCCTTGGGCTTGCTGCGGGCGAGGGCCAGTTCGGCGTTCAGGGTACTGGCGAAGACCTGCTGGGCCGGCTTCAGGCTTTCCAGCGGGATCTGTCCCAGGATGGCGGTGGACCTGGCGAGGTCCTTCTGCTGGTAGGCAAGGTCCGCTGCCGAGAGGCGCAGCAGCGCCGCTTCCTCGGGCTTGCTCTGGCTGGCCTGTTGCAACAACTGCTCGATGCTGGCATTCGGCGTACGGGGAAGTTCGCCCAGTCCGGAATTGGACGAGGTCGCGCAGGCGGT
This sequence comes from Pseudomonas sp. FDAARGOS_761, assembly GCF_013343155.1. Classification (NCBI taxonomy): domain Bacteria; kingdom Pseudomonadati; phylum Pseudomonadota; class Gammaproteobacteria; order Pseudomonadales; family Pseudomonadaceae; genus Pseudomonas; species Pseudomonas sp. FDAARGOS_761. The sequence goes on from NZ_CP054572.1 coordinate 623,674, forward strand.
CAGCAGACCGGCCAGGATCAGAGCAGAAAGCGGACGCAGGCAAGCGATCATATAGGGCTTCTCATGGCGCATTCACGAAGAGTCGCCGATTGTACCGGAGGCCCGCCTCGGGTGCGATGGCGGCACCCTGAATCGCGATACAATGCCGCCTTTTCAGATAGCTCCCGAGGTATTTTCGTGTCAGCAGGCACTCTGTTCGTAGTGGCGACCCCGATCGGCAATCTCGACGACATCACCCCGCGCGCCCTGCGGGTGCTGCGGGAGGTGGCCCTGGTGGCTGCGGAGGATACCCGCCATTCGATCCGGCTGTTCCAGCACTTCGGCATCGAGACGCCATTGGCGGCCTGCCACGAGCACAACGAGCGCGAGGAGGGCGGGCGCTTCATCTCCCGGCTGCAGGGGGGGGAGGACGTCGCGCTGATCTCGGACGCCGGTACCCCGCTGATTTCCGATCCCGGCTTCCACCTGGTGCGCCAGGCACAGGCGCTGGGTATCCGGGTGGTCCCGGTGCCGGGCTCCTGCGCGCTGATCGCGGCGCTGTCGGCGGCGGGATTGCCGTCGGACCGGTTCATCTTCGAAGGTTTCCTGCCCGCCAAGGCTGCGGGACGACGCAGCCGCCTCCAGGCGGTACAGGAAGAGCCACGCACGCTGATTTTCTACGAGGCGCCCCATCGTCTGCTGGAAAGCCTGGCGGACATGCGCGATGTGTTCGGCGGGGAGCGCCGTGCGGTGCTGGCGCGGGAGCTGAGCAAGACCTTCGAGACCATTCGCAGCCTGCCGTTGGCCGAACTGCATGATTGGGTCGCGTCGGACAGCAACCAGCAGCGCGGCGAGTGCGTTGTGCTGGTGGCGGGGTGGCAGGCGCCGGAAGGCGAGGAGTCGATCGGTGCAGAGGCGCTCAGGGTGCTCGACCTGCTGCTTGCCGAGCTGCCGTTGAAGAAAGCCGCGGCGCTGGCGGCGGAAATCACCGGGGTGCGAAAAAACCTTTTGTATCAACAGGCTTTGCAACGCCAAGGGAAGAGTTGAGCTTGTTCTTCGCGCCTGCTCCCGCTAACCTTGTCGGCGGAGAGTCGATTGGACAGTCGCTGTCGCGCAATAGCGCGGTGGAGGAAAGTCCGGGCTCCATAGGGCAGAGTGCCAGGTAACGCCTGGGAGGCGCGAGCCTACGGAAAGTGCCACAGAAAATAACCGCCTAAGCGCAACAGCGCCGGTAAGGGTGAAAAGGTGCGGTAAGAGCGCACCGCACGGCTGGCAACAGTGCGTGGCTAGGTAAACCCCACTCGGAGCAAGACCAAATAGGAATCCATTGGCGCGGCCCGCGTTGGATTCGGGTAGGTCGCTTGAGGCGTACAGTGATGTGCGTCCCAGAGGAATGGCTGTCCTCGACAGAACCCGGCTTATAGATCGACTCTCCCACTTCTTCCCACTCTCTTCGCTTTTTCCCGGTTTTATCCGTCCGTCGCAAAAGCGAAAAGCCGCAACTCTTGATAAATCACTTTAAGTTCGAAGGCTAAGACTTTGGGCTTATTGTGTTTTGTCATCTCTTTTACTTCTAAAAGCGCTCCGCAACCTTCCAAAAGCACGCTAAATCTCCGTCCTGTAAGGATTTTTCACTTCTGACGCGCCTTGACGGTGGGGAGTGTGGATTTCTATAGTGTGCAGAAGTGGTATGAAGTGGGTAAAAGTGGGATCAATTGGCATGGAAAGCCAACCACAGGGGAAGCGCTGACGTGTTTCGCGGAGCTAATGCCATAAGTCTTGACGCCAAAGGGCGCCTCGCGATGCCGAGTCGGTATCGTGACGAGCTCGTTTCGCGTTGTGCCGGCCAGCTCATCGTCACTATCGACGCAGTCGACCCCTGCCTCACCGTTTACCCCTTGCCCGAATGGGAACTGATCGAAGCCAAGCTGCGCGAGCTGCCTTCTTTGCGAGAAGAAACGCGGCGCCTGCAGCGGCTGCTGATCGGTAATGCCGTCGATCTGGAACTGGACGGAAACGGGCGTTTCCTGATTCCGCCGCGCCTGCGCGAGTACGCCAAGCTGGACAAGCGGGCGATGCTGGTGGGGCAACTGAACAAGTTTCAGTTGTGGGATGAGGATGCCTGGAACGCCATGGCTGAAGCCGACCTGGCGGCAATCAAACAACCCGGTGGGCTGCCGGACGAACTACGCGACCTGATCCTTTGACTATGAATGCCACCTACCGCCATATCACCGTTCTGCTCGAGGAGGCCGTTTCCGCACTGGCCCCGCGGGAGGACGGCTGCTATCTGGACGGTACCTTCGGAAGAGGGGGCCATAGTCGAGCCTTGCTCGAGAAACTGGGCACCGGGGGACGCCTGCTCGGATTCGACAAAGATCCCCAGGCCATCCAGACAGGAAAAGCATTGGCGGCCGAAGACGGCCGCTTCGTCATTGTGCAGCGCTCGTTCGCCGAACTGGGCGATGAGGTGCGCGCACGCGGTCTCGAAGGTCGGGTCGATGGCGTCCTGCTCGACCTTGGCGTGTCGTCGCCGCAACTCGACGATCCCGAGCGCGGCTTCAGCTTCCTCAACGATGGTCCCCTGGACATGCGCATGAATCCCGGCCAGGGCATCAGCGCAGCGGAGTTCATCGCCAACGCCACCGAAGAGGAAATCGCCCGGGTCTTCAAGGAATATGGCGAAGAGCGCTTCGCCAAGCGGATGGCCCGCGCCATCGTGCAGCGCCGCCAGGAGCGGCCGTTCGAACGGACCGCTGATCTCGCCGAAGTGATCACGGTTGCCAACCCCGCCTGGGAGAAGGGCAAGAATCCGGCGACCCGCGCATTCCAGGGCCTGCGCATCCATGTGAACAATGAATTGGGCGATCTCGAGCGCGGCCTTGACGCCGCGCTCGAATCGCTGGCCGTCGGCGGCCGCCTGGTGGTGATCAGTTTCCATTCCCTGGAAGACCGCATCGTCAAGCTGTTCATGCGCAAGCACGCCAAGGGCGAGGCGGACAACCTGCCGCGCGACCTGCCGATCCGTTCCAAGGTCTTCGAACCGCGCCTGAAGCTGCTGGGCAAGCCGCAGTACGCTTCGGAAGAAGAACTCAAGGCCAACCCGCGCTCGCGCAGCGCGGTCATGCGCGTGGCGGAGAAGCTGAGATGAGCCGTCTCTTCGTCAAGCGCCTGCCTACCGGCAGCTTCCTCATGTTGCTGCTTTATATAGGTCTGTTGCTCTCGGCGATTGCCGTGGCCTACAGCACCTACTGGAACCGGCAACTGCTCAACTCGCTGTATTCCGAGCTGAGCGTGCGCGACAAGGCGCAGGCCGAGTGGGGCCGGTTGATTCTCGAGCAGAGCACCTGGACCGCTCATAGCCGCATCGAAAGCCTGGCGGTGGAACAGTTGCGCATGCGCGTTCCCGACCCGGCCGAGGTCAGGATGGTGGCGCCATGAAACTGAATTATTTCCAGGGCGCCCTCTACCCATGGCGGTTCTGCGTGATCGTCGGCCTGCTGCTGGCGATGGTCGGCGCCATCGTCTGGCGAATCGTCGACCTGCACGTGATCGACCATGACTTCCTCAAGGGCCAGGGCGATGCGCGTAGCGTGCGGCATATCGCCATCCCTGCGCACCGGGGCCTGATCACGGACCGCAACGGCGAACCGCTGGCGGTGAGCACCCCGGTCACCACCCTGTGGGCCAACCCCAAGGAACTGATGACCGCCAAGGAACGCTGGCCGCAACTGGCGGCGGCGCTCGGGCAGGATACCAAGCTGTTCGCCGACCGCATCGAGCAGAACGCCGAGCGCGAGTTCATCTATCTGGTCCGTGGGCTGACCCCGGAGCAGGGCGAAGGCGTGATCGCCCTGAAGGTGCCCGGCGTGTACTCCATCGAGGAGTTTCGGCGTTTCTACCCGGCTGGCGAAGTGGTGGCCCATGCGGTCGGCTTCACCGATGTCGACGACCGTGGTCGCGAAGGTATCGAGCTGGCTTTCGACGAATGGCTGGCCGGCGTGCCGGGCAAGCGTCAGGTGCTCAAGGATCGCCGTGGCCGCGTGATCAAGGACGTGCAGGTCACCAAGAATGCCAAGCCGGGCAAGACTCTGGCGCTGTCCATCGACCTGCGCCTGCAGTACCTGGCTCATCGCGAACTGCGCAACGCTCTGCTGGAGAACGGCGCCAAGGCCGGCAGCCTGGTGATCATGGACGTGAAGACCGGGGAGATCCTGGCCATGACCAACCAGCCGACCTACAACCCGAACAATCGTCGTAACCTGCAGCCGGCGGCCATGCGCAACCGGGCGATGATCGACGTGTTCGAGCCGGGCTCGACGGTCAAGCCGTTCTCGATGAGCGCGGCGCTGGCCAGCGGGCGCTGGAAACCCAGCGATATCGTCGACGTCTACCCGGGCACCCTGCAGATCGGCCGCTACACCATTCGCGACGTATCGCGCAATTCGCGGCAACTTGATCTCACCGGCATCCTGATCAAGTCGAGCAACGTCGGCATCAGCAAGATCGCCTTCGACATCGGCGCCGAATCCATCTACTCGGTCATGCAACAGGTCGGCCTTGGGCAGGACACGGGGTTGGGTTTCCCCGGTGAGCGCGTCGGCAACCTGCCCAACCACCGCAAGTGGCCGAAGGCGGAAACTGCGACCCTGGCCTACGGCTACGGTCTCTCGGTCACCGCGATCCAGTTGGCGCATGCCTATGCGGCCCTGGCCAACGACGGCAAGAGCGTGCCGCTGAGCATGACCCGAGTCGACCGCGTGCCGGATGGCGTGCAGGTGATTTCGCCGGAAGTGGCTTCCACCGTGCAGGGCATGTTGCAACAAGTGGTCGAGGCCCAGGGCGGGGTGTTCCGCGCCCAGGTGCCGGGTTACCACGCCGCCGGCAAGAGCGGGACCGCGCGCAAGGTCTCGGTCGGCACCAAGGGCTACCGGGAAAACGCCTATCGCTCGCTGTTCGCCGGTTTCGCCCCGGCCACCGATCCGCGCATCGCGATGGTCGTGGTGATCGACGAGCCGAGCAAGGCGGGCTACTTCGGCGGCCTGGTGTCGGCGCCGGTGTTCAGCAAGGTCATGGCTGGCGCGCTGCGCCTGATGAACGTGCCGCCGGATAACCTGCCGACGGCCACCGAACAGCAGCAGGTCAATGCTGCGCCCGCAAAAGGAGGGCGTGGCTGATGCCTATGAGCCTGAACCAACTGTTTCCCCAGGCCGAGCGCGATCTGCTGATCCGCGAGCTGACCCTGGATAGCCGCGGCGTTCGTCCGGGCGACCTGTTCCTGGCGGTGCCGGGCGGGCGCCAGGATGGTCGTGCGCACATCGCCGATGCCCTGGCCAAGGGCGCGGCTGCCGTGGCCTACGAGGCGGAAGGCGCCGGAGAGCTGCCGCCCAGCGATGCGCCGCTGATCGCGGTGAAGGGGCTGGCCGCGCAACTGTCGGCGGTCGCCGGGCGTTTCTACGGCGAGCCGAGCCGCGGGCTGGACCTGATCGGCGTCACCGGCACCAACGGCAAGACCAGCGTCAGCCAACTGGTGGCCCAGGCCCTGGATCTGCTCGGCGAGCGCTGCGGCATCGTCGGCACCCTCGGCACCGGTTTCTACGGCGCCCTGGAGAGCGGCCGGCACACCACGCCGGACCCGCTCGCGGTGCAGGCCACGCTGGCCACGCTGAAGCAGGCCGGCGCCCGCGCGGTAGCGATGGAAGTGTCTTCCCACGGCCTCGACCAGGGCCGCGTGGCGGCGCTCGGTTTCGATATCGCGGTGTTCACCAATCTGTCCCGCGACCACCTCGACTATCACGGTTCGATGGAAGCCTATGCCGCCGCCAAGGCCAAGCTGTTCGCCTGGCCGGGCCTGCGCTGCCGGGTGATCAACCTGGACGACGATTTCGGCCGTCGACTGGCCGGCGAGGAGCAGAACTCGGAGCTGATCACCTACAGCCTCACCGACAGCTCGGCGTTTCTCTATTGCCGCGAAGCGCGCTTCGGCGACGCCGGCATCGAGGCGGCACTGGTCACTCCGCACGGCGAGGGCCTGCTGCGCAGCCCGTTGCTCGGCCGCTTCAACCTGAGCAACCTGCTGGCGGCGGTCGGTGCGTTGCTTGGCCTGGGTTATCCCTTGGGCGATATCCTCCGCACCTTGCCGCAACTGCAGGGGCCGGTCGGCCGCATGCAGCGCCTGGGAGGCGGCGACAAGCCGCTGGTGGTGGTGGACTACGCGCATACTCCCGACGCCCTGGAAAAAGTCCTGGAGGCCCTGCGTCCGCACGCGGCCGCGCGCCTGCTGTGTCTGTTCGGCTGCGGTGGCGATCGCGATGCCGGCAAGCGTCCGCTGATGGCTGCGATCGCCGAACGCCTGGCGGATGGGGTGCTGGTCACCGACGACAACCCGCGCACCGAGGCCAGTGCGGCGATCATCGCCGATATCCGCAAAGGCTTCGCTGCCGCTGACAAGGTTACCTTCCTGCCGTCGCGCGGTGAGGCGATCGCCCATCTGATCGCTTCCGCTGCGGTGGATGACGTGGTGCTCCTGGCTGGCAAGGGTCACGAGGATTATCAGGAGATCGACGGCGTACGCCATCCGTTCTCCGACATCGAGCAGGCCGAGCGCGCCCTGGCCGCCTGGGAGGTGCCGCATGCTTGAGCCTCTTCGCCTCAGCCAGTTGACGGTCGCGCTGGACGCCCGCCTGATCGGCGACGACGTCGTCTTTTCGGCGGTTTCCACCGACAGTCGCGCCATCGGGCCCGGCCAACTGTTCATTGCCCTGAGTGGGCCGCGTTTCGACGGCCACGACTATCTCGCCGAGGTTGCCGCCAAGGGCGCGGTGGCTGCGCTGGTGGAGCGCGAAGTCGCCGACGCGCCCCTGCCGCAATTGCTGGTGCGCGATACCCGTGCGGCCCTGGGGCGACTGGGCGCGCTGAACCGGCGCAAGTTCACCGGCCCGCTGGCGGCCATGACGGGCTCCAGCGGCAAGACCACGGTCAAGGAGATGCTCGCCAGCATCCTGCGTACCCAGGCCGGCGATGCCGAGTCGGTGCTGGCTACCCGTGGCAATCTGAACAACGACCTCGGCGTACCGCTGACCCTGCTGCAACTGGCGCCGCAGCACCGTAGCGCAGTGATCGAGCTGGGCGCCTCGCGCATCGGCGAGATCGCCTACACGGTCGAGCTGACCCGCCCCCACGTGGCGATCATCACCAATGCCGGCACCGCCCATGTCGGCGAGTTCGGCGGACCGGAGAAGATCGTCGAGGCGAAGGGCGAGATACTCGAAGGGCTGGCCGCCGACGGCACCGCCGTGCTGAACCTGGACGACAAGGCCTTCGACACCTGGAAGGCCCGCGCCAGCGGCCGTCCGTTGCTGACTTTCTCCCTCGACCGGCCCCAGGCCGATTTCCGCGCCGCCGATCTGCAGCGCGATGCGCGCGGCTGCATGGGGTTCAGGTTGCAGGGCGTAGCGGGTGAAGCGCAGGTCCAGCTCAACCTGCTGGGGCGGCACAATGTCGCCAATGCCCTGGCTGCCGCCGCTGCCGCCCATGCGCTGGGCGTGCCGCTGGGTGGGATCGTCGCCGGGCTGCAGGCACTGCAACCGGTCAAGGGCCGCGCGGTAGCGCAACTGACCGCCAGCGGGCTGCGTGTGATAGACGACAGCTACAACGCCAACCCCGCGTCAATGCTGGCGGCGATTGATATACTGAGCGGCTTTTCCGGGCGCACCGTCCTGGTCCTCGGAGACATGGGCGAACTCGGCTCCTGGGCCGAGCAGGCCCACCGCGAGGTGGGCGCCTACGCCGCTGGCAAGGTGTCCGCGCTCTATGCGGTCGGACCGCTGATGGCCCACGCCGTACAGGCGTTCGGCGCCACGGGCCGGCACTTCGCCGACCAGGCCAGCCTGATCGGGGCGCTGGCCACCGAACAACCGACAACCACCATTTTGATCAAGGGTTCCCGCAGCGCGGCGATGGACAAAGTCGTCGCGGCGCTGTGCGGTTCCTCCGAGGAGAGTCACTAATGCTCCTGCTGCTGGCCGAATACCTGCAACAGTTCTACAAGGGCTTCGGCGTCTTCCAGTACCTGACCCTGCGCGGCATTCTCAGCGTGCTCACCGCGCTGTCGCTGTCGCTGTGGCTGGGGCCCTGGATGATCCGTACCTTGCAGATCCGCCAGATCGGCCAGGCCGTGCGCAACGACGGTCCGCAGTCGCACCTGTCGAAGAAGGGCACCCCGACCATGGGCGGCGCCCTGATCCTTACCGCCATCGCCATCAGCACGCTGCTGTGGGCGGATCTTTCCAACCGCTACGTGTGGGTGGTGCTGGTCGTTACCCTGCTGTTCGGTGCCATCGGCTGGGTGGACGACTACCGCAAGGTGATCGAGAAGAACTCCCGCGGCCTGCCGAGCCGCTGGAAGTACTTCTGGCAGTCGGTGTTCGGCATCGGCGCCGCCGTGTTCCTCTATATGACTGCCGAAACCCCGATCGAGACCACCCTGATCGTGCCGATGCTGAAGAGCGTCGAGATCCAGTTGGGCATCTTCTTCGTGGTTCTGACCTACTTCGTCATCGTCGGTTCGAGCAATGCGGTGAACCTCACCGACGGTCTCGACGGCCTGGCGATCATGCCGACGGTAATGGTTGCCGGCGCGCTGGGCATCTTCTGCTACCTGTCGGGCAACGTGAAGTTCGCCGAGTACCTGCTGATTCCCAACGTACCGGGCGCCGGCGAGCTGATCGTGTTCTGCGCCGCGCTGGTCGGCGCCGGCCTCGGTTTCCTCTGGTTCAACACCTATCCGGCGCAGGTCTTCATGGGCGACGTCGGCGCGCTGGCGCTGGGCGCCGCGCTGGGCACCATCGCGGTGATCGTGCGCCAGGAGATCGTGCTGTTCATCATGGGGGGGGTGTTCGTCATGGAAACCCTCTCGGTGATGATCCAGGTCGCTTCCTTCAAGCTGACCGGACGCCGCGTCTTCCGCATGGCGCCGATCCATCACCATTTCGAACTGAAAGGCTGGCCGGAGCCGCGCGTGATCGTGCGCTTCTGGATCATCACCGTGATCCTGGTGCTGATCGGCCTCGCCACCCTGAAGCTGCGTTGAGGACGAAGAGAGCATGAGCCTGATCGCCTCCGACCACTTCCGCATCGTTGTCGGCCTCGGCAAGAGCGGCATGTCCCTGGTGCGCTACCTGGCGCGCCGCGGCTTGCCTTTCGCCGTGGTCGATACCCGAGAGAACCCGCCGGAGCTGGCCACCCTGCGTGCCCAGTATCCGCAGGTGGAAGTGCGTTGCGGCGAACTCGACGCCGAGTTCCTCTGCTCCGCCCGCGAACTCTACGTCAGCCCCGGCTTGTCGCTGCGCACCCCTGCGCTGGTACAGGCCGCCGCGAAAGGCGTGCGCATCTCCGGCGACATCGATCTCTTCGCCCGCGAGGCGAAGGCACCGATCGTCGCCATCACCGGTTCCAACGCGAAGAGCACCGTGACCACCCTGGTGGGCGAAATGGCGGTGGCCGCGGACAAGCGTGTCGCCGTCGGCGGCAACCTCGGCACCCCGGCGCTCGACCTGCTGGCCGATGACATCGAGCTGTACGTGCTGGAGCTGTCGAGCTTCCAGCTGGAAACCTGCGATCGCCTCAACGCCGAGGTGGCGACCGTGCTGAACGTCAGCGAAGACCATATGGATCGCTACGACGGCATGGCTGACTACCACCTGGCCAAGCACCGGATCTTCCGCGGTGCCCGCCAGGTCGTGGTGAATCGCGCCGATGCCCTGACCCGACCGCTGATCGCCGATAGCGTGCCGTGCTGGTCGTTCGGCCTGAACAAGCCGGACTTCAAGGCTTTCGGCCTGATCGAGGAAGACGGCCAGAAGTGGCTGGCGTTCCAGTTCGACAAGCTGCTGCCGGTTGGCGAACTGAAGATCCGTGGCGCCCACAACTATTCCAACGCGCTCGCCGCGCTGGCGCTGGGCCATGCGGTCGGCCTGCCGTTCGACGCCATGCTCGGCGCGCTGAAGGCGTTTTCCGGCCTGGCTCATCGCTGCCAGTGGGTACGCGAGCGGCAGGGCGTGAGCTACTACGACGATTCCAAGGCCACCAACGTCGGCGCCGCCCTGGCGGCGATCGAGGGGCTGGGTGCCGACATCGACGGCAAGCTGGTGCTGCTCGCCGGCGGAGACGGCAAGGGCGCCGATTTCCATGACCTGCGCGAGCCGGTCGCGCGCTTCTGCCGGGCGGTGGTACTGCTCGGCCGTGACGCCGGGCTGATTGCCCAGGCACTGGGCAACGCGGTACCGCTGGTGCGCGTCGCAACGCTGGACGAAGCAGTCCGGCAGGCCGCCGAGCTGGCCCGCGAAGGCGATGCGGTGCTGTTGTCGCCGGCCTGCGCGAGCCTGGACATGTTCAAGAACTTCGAAGAACGCGGACGCCTGTTCGCCAAAGCCGTAGAGGAGCTAGCGTGATGCTGTCGGTGTTGCGCCCCTTCCCGTCGCCGCTGTTGAGCCGGCACGGCATCGACCTGGACTTCCCGCTGCTGGCGGGTTGCCTGGCGCTGCTCGGCCTCGGCCTGGTGATGGTGACTTCCGCCTCCTCCGAGGTGGCGGCGGCGCAGTCGGGCAACCCGCTGTACTTCTCCGTCCGTCACCTGATCTACCTGGTGATCGGCCTGATTTCCTGCGGCCTGACCATGATGGTCCCGATGGCCACCTGGCAGCGTTGGGGCTGGAAGCTGTTGCTGGTCGCCTTCGGCCTGCTGGTGCTGGTGATCACCCCCGGCATCGGCCGCGAGGTGAACGGCTCGATGCGCTGGATCGGCTTCGGCCTGTTCAACATCCAGCCTTCGGAGATCGCCAAGGTCTGCGTGGTGATCTTCATGGCCGGCTACCTGATCCGCCGCCAGCAGGAGGTCCGGGAAAGCTGGATGGGCTTCTTCAAGCCCTTCGTGGTGTTGCTGCCGATGGCCGGCCTGCTGCTGCGCGAGCCGGACTTCGGCGCCACCGTGGTAATGATGGGCGCTGCCGCGGCCATGCTGTTCCTCGGCGGGGTGGGGCTGTTCCGCTTCGGTCTGATGGTGTTGCTGGCGGTCGGCGCGGTGGTCCTGCTGATCCAGACCCAGCCCTACCGGATGGCGCGCCTGACCAACTTCACCGACCCCTGGGCCGACCAGTTCGGCGCCGGCTATCAGTTGAGCCAGGCGCTGATCGCCTTCGGCCGCGGCGGCTGGTTGGGCATGGGGCTGGGCAACAGCATCCAGAAGCAGTTCTACCTGCCGGAGGCGCACACCGACTTCGTCTTCGCCGTGCTTGCAGAGGAACTGGGCATCGTCGGCGCCCTGGCGACCGTCGCCCTGTTCGTGTTCGTCAGCCTGCGCGCGCTGTACATCGGCATCTGGGCCGAGCAGGCCAAGCAGTTCTTCTCCGCCTACGTGGCCTACGGCCTGGCCTTCCTCTGGATCGGCCAGTTCCTGATCAACATCGGGGTGAACGTCGGCCTGCTGCCGACCAAGGGCCTGACCCTGCCGTTCCTCAGCTACGGCGGCAGTTCGCTGGTGATCTGCTGTGCCTGTCTGGGGATGTTGCTGCGCATCGAATGGGAACGGCGAACCCACCTGGGTAGCGAGGAATATGAGTTCAACGAAGAGGACTTTGCCGATGAAAGGTAATGTCCTGATCATGGCGGGTGGCACCGGCGGACACGTGTTCCCGGCACTCGCCTGTGCGCGGGAGTTCCAGGCGCGCGGCTATGCCGTGCACTGGCTAGGGACGCCGCGCGGCATCGAGAATGACCTGGTACCCAAGGCCGGCCTGCCGTTGCACCTGATCCAGGTCAGCGGGCTGCGCGGCAAGGGCCTGAAGTCGCTGGTCAAGGCGCCGCTGGAACTGCTCAAGTCGCTGTTCCAGGCGTTGCGGGTGATCCGCCAGCTGAGGCCGGTCTGCGTGCTCGGCCTGGGTGGCTATGTCACCGGCCCGGGCGGCCTGGCCGCGCGCCTCAACGGCGTGCCGCTGGTGATCCACGAGCAGAACGCTGTGGCCGGCACCGCCAACCGCAGCCTGGCGCCGATCGCCAGGCGCGTCTGCGAGGCATTCCCGGATACCTTCCCGGCCAGCGACAAGCGTCTGACCACCGGCAATCCGGTGCGCGGCGAGCTGTTCCTCGACGCGCATGCCCGCGCGCCGCTGACCGGCCGTCGGGTCAATCTGCTGGTGCTCGGCGGCAGCCTTGGCGCGGAACCGCTGAACAAGCTGTTGCCAGAGGCCCTGGCGCAGGTGCCGCGGGAAATCCGTCCGGCAATCCGCCATCAGGCCGGTCGTCAGCATGCCGAGATTACCGCCGAGCGTTATCGCACAGTGGCGGTCGAAGCGGACGTCGCGCCCTTCATCAGCGACATGGCCGCGGCCTATGCCTGGGCCGACCTGGTGATCTGCCGCGCCGGCGCGCTGACCGTCAGCGAGCTGACGGCGGCGGGATTACCCGCCTTCCTGGTGCCGTTGCCTCACGCGATCGACGATCACCAGACCCGCAATGCCGAATTCCTGGTACGCAGCGGCGCCGGCCGCCTGCTGCCGCAAAAGTCTACCGGCGCGGCCGAACTGGCCGCGCAGCTGTCCGAGGTCCTGATGCATCCCGAAACCCTGCGCTCCATGGCAGACCAGGCACGCAGCCTGGCGAAACCCGAGGCTACCCGGACGGTGGTCGATGCCTGCCTGGAGGTGGCCCGTGGTTAAAGAACCGAATGGCGTCACCCGGACCATGCGCCGTATCCGCCGCATCCATTTCGTCGGCATCGGCGGCGCCGGCATGTGCGGGATCGCCGAAGTGCTGCTGAACCTCGGCTACGAGGTATCCGGCTCGGACCTCAAGGCCTCGGCGGTGACCGAGCGCCTGGAGAAGTTCGGCGCGCAGATCTTCATCGGCCACCAGGCGGAAAACGCCGACGGTGCCGACGTGCTGGTGGTGTCGAGTGCCATCAACCGGGCCAACCCGGAAGTGGCCTCGGCCCTGGAACGGCGGATTCCGGTGGTGCCGCGTGCGGAGATGCTCGCCGAACTGATGCGCTACCGGCACGGCATCGCGGTAGCCGGCACCCACGGCAAGACCACCACTACCAGCCTGATCGCCTCGGTGTTCGCCGCCGGCGGCCTGGACCCGACCTTCGTCATCGGCGGCCGACTGAACGCCGCCGGGACCAACGCCCAGCTTGGCGCCAGCCGCTACCTGGTGGCCGAGGCCGACGAGAGCGACGCCAGCTTCCTGCACCTGCAACCGATGGTCGCGGTGGTCACCAATATCGACGCCGACCACATGGCGACCTACGGCGGCGACTTCAACAAGCTGAAGAAGACCTTCGTCGAGTTCCTCCACAACCTGCCGTTCTACGGACTGGCAGTGATGTGCGTGGATGACCCGGTGGTGCGCGAGATCCTCCCGCAGATCGCCCGCCCGACCGTGACCTACGGCCTCAGCGAAGACGCCGACGTGCGCGCGATCAACATCCGCCAGGAAGGCATGCGCACCTGGTTCACCGTGTTGCGCCCGGAGCGCGAGCCGCTGGACGTCTCGGTGAACATGCCCGGCCTGCACAACGTGCTGAATTCCCTGGCGACCATCGTCATCGCTACCGACGAGGGCATCTCCGACGAAGCCATCGTCCAGGGGCTGTCCGGCTTCCAGGGCGTAGGCCGGCGCTTCCAGGTCTACGGCGAGCTGCAGGTCGAGGGTGGCAGCGTGATGCTGGTGGACGACTACGGCCACCATCCGCGCGAAGTCGCCGCGGTGATCAAGGCGATCCGTGGCGGTTGGCCGGAGCGTCGCCTGGTGATGGTCTACCAGCCGCATCGCTATACCCGTACCCGCGACCTGTACGAAGACTTCGTGCAGGTGCTGGGCGAAGCCAACGTGCTGCTGTTGATGGAGGTCTATCCGGCCGGCGAAGAGCCGATCCCGGGAGCCGACAGCCGCCAGCTGTGCCACAGCATCCGCCAGCGCGGTCAGCTCGACCCGATCTACTTCGAGCGCGACGCCGACCTGGCGCCGCTGGTCAAGCCGCTGCTGCGCGCTGGCGACATCCTGCTTTGCCAGGGCGCTGGCGATGTCGGCGGCCTGGCCCCGCAACTGATCAAGAACCCGCTGTTCGCCGGCAAGGGAGGGAAGGGCGCATGAACCTTTGCCTCGATAGCCTGCTGAACGGCACCCAGGATCCCAAGGCGTTCGGCCGCGTCGCCGTGCTGTTCGGCGGCAAGAGCGCCGAGCGCGAGGTGTCGCTGAAGTCCGGCGCGATGGTCCTGCAATCCCTGCTGGCCGCCGGGGTCGATGCCTTCGGCATCGATGTCGGCGAAGACCTGCTGCAACGCCTGGTCGAGGAGAAGATCGACCGTGCCTTCATCATTCTCCACGGTCGTGGCGGCGAGGATGGCAGCATGCAGGGCCTGCTCGAGTGCGCGGGCATTCCCTACACCGGCAGCGGCGTGCTGGCCTCGGCGCTGGCGATGGACAAGCTGCGGACCAAGCGGGTCTGGCTCAGCCTCGGCCTGCCGACCCCGGACTACGCGGTGCTGGCCAGCGAGGATGACTGCCGCGACGCGGCGCAGCGACTGGGTTTCCCGCTGATCGTCAAGCCGGCTCACGAAGGCTCGAGCATCGGCATGGCCAAGGTCGGCGGGCTCGACGAATTGATCGCGGCGTGGCGCGAAGCGGCCCGCTACGACTCGCAGGTGCTGGTCGAGCAGTGGATCAGCGGCCCGGAATTCACCGTGGCGACCTTGCGCGGGCAGGTGCTGCCGGCGATCCGTCTGGGCACGCCGCACACCTTCTACGACTACGACGCCAAGTACCTGGCCAGCGATACCCGCTACCAGGTGCCCTGCGGTCTCGACGAGGCCAAGGAACGCGAGCTGAAGGAACTCACCGCGCGCGCCTGCGACGCCCTGGGCATCCAGGGCTGGGGGCGGGCGGACGTGATGCAGGACGCCGAAGGGCGTTTCTGGCTGCTTGAAGTCAACACCGCACCAGGCATGACCGACCACAGCCTGGTGCCTATGGCCGCGCGGGCCGCCGGCCTGGATTTCCAGCAACTGGTGCTGGCGATCCTGGCCGATAGCCGCGAGGCGAGGGGATAAGCCATGAACGGCGTACTGCTCCGTCATCAGCAACCCGGTGGACTCGGCCGCGCTCCGCGCAAGCCGATGCCGCGCGGCGCCAGCCGTCTGGTGGCCAAGGAACCGCTGAGCGTGCGCCTGCCGAAAGCCGACTTCAGTTTCCTCAAGTACCTGGCCTGGCCGCTGTTGCTGGCCGTTCTCGGCTATGGCGCCTATCGCGGCGCCGAGTACATCCTGCCGTACGCCGACCGGCCGATCGCCAAGGTCAGTGTCGAGGGCGACCTCAGCTACATCAGCCAGCGCGCGGTGCAGCAGCGGATTTCCCCGTACCTGGCGGCGAGCTTCTTCACCATCGACCTGGCGGGCATGCGCGGGCAACTGGAACAGATGCCCTGGATCGCCCACGCCGAGGTGCGCCGGGTGTGGCCGGACCAGGTGGTGATCCGCCTGGACGAGCAACTGCCGATCGCCCGGTGGGGCGACGAAGCGCTGCTGAACAACCAGGGACAGGCTTTTACGCCAAAGGAGCTGGCGAATTATGAACATCTGCCCCGCTTGCATGGTCCACAGCGGGCGCAACAGCAGGTGATGCAGCAATACCAGTTGCTCAGCCAGTTGCTGCGTCCCCTCGGGTTCTCCATTGCCCGCCTGGAAATGAGCGATCGCGGCGGTTGGGCGCTGACCACGGCCCAGGGCGTCGAGATCCAGATCGGGCGCGACCACGTGGTAGACAAGATTCGCCGCTTCGTAAGCATCTACGACAAGGCACTCAAAGATCAGATTTCGAACATTGCGCGGATCGACCTGCGTTACCCCAACGGCCTCGCCGTTGCGTGGCGCGAGCCGGTCACGCCCGCGACGGTGGCCACGGCCAGCGCCGTGCAGTGAGTTGAGGAGACAGTAATAACCATGGCAAGCGTGCAGAGCGGCAAGATGATCGTCGGCCTCGACATCGGTACCTCCAAGGTGGTGGCGCTGGTGGGCGAGGTGACGGCCGATGGCCAGCTGGAGGTCGTTGGCATCGGTACTCATCCGTCCCGCGGCCTGAAGAAGGGCGTGGTGGTGAACATCGAGTCCACCGTGCAGTCGATCCAGCGCGCCATCGACGAGGCCCAGCAGATGGCCGGTTGCCGTATCCACTCGGCGTTCGTCGGCATCGCCGGCAACCACATCCGCAGCCTCAATTCCCACGGCATCGTGGCGATCCGCGATCGCGAGGTGAACCCGGCGGATATCGAACGGGTACTGGATGCCGCCCAGGCGGTGGCGATCCCGGCGGACCAGCGGGTGCTGCATACCCTGGCCCAGGATTACGTGATCGATAACCAGGAAGGCGTGCGCGAGCCGCTGGGCATGTCCGGGGTGCGCCTGGAAGCCAAGGTGCACGTGGTGACCTGCGCGGTGAATGCCTCGCAGAACATCGAGAAGTGCGTGCGCCGCTGCGGCCTCGAGGTCGACGACATCATCCTCGAGCAGTTGGCCTCGGCCTATTCGGTGCTGACCGAGGACGAGAAGGAACTGGGCGTGTGCCTGGTGGATATCGGCGGCGGCACCACCGATATCGCGATCTTCACCGAAGGCGCGATCCGCCATACCGCGGTGATCCCGATCGCCGGCGACCAGGTCACCAATGACATCGCCATGGCCCTGCGGACGCCGACCCAGTACGCGGAAGAGATCAAGATCCGCTACGCCTGCGCCCTGGCCAAGCTGGCCGGTGCCGGCGAGACCATCAAGGTGCCCAGCGTCGGCGACCGGCCGCCGCGCGAACTGTCGCGCCAGGCTCTGGCCGAAGTGGTCGAGCCTCGTTACGACGAGCTGTTCACCCTGGTCCAGGCCGAGCTGCGCCGCAGCGGCTACGAGGACCTGATCCCGGCCGGGATCGTCCTCACCGGCGGCACCTCGAAGATGGAAGGCGCGGTCGAGCTGGCCGAGGAAATCTTCCACATGCCGGTACGCCTCGGCGTGCCGTATAGCGTGAAGGGCCTCACCGACGTGGTGCGCAACCCGATCTATTCGACGGGCGTCGGCCTGCTGATGTACGGACTGCAGAAGCAGTCCGATGGCATGTCGATGTCTGTGTCAGGCAGCAGCTACAGCAGCGACGAACCCAAGGCACCTGTCCTGGAACGGCTCAAACGCTGGGTCCAGGGCAATTTCTGATTCAACGCAGTAACAGTAGGCGACAAAACTAGAAAGGAAGGAGAGGGGAAATGTTTGAACTGGTCGATAACATCGCACAAACCGCCGTCATAAAAGTGATCGGTGTAGGTGGTGGTGGCGGCAACGCCGTCAATCACATGGCCAAGAACAACGTCGAGGGCGTCGAGTTCATCTGCGCCAACACCGACGCACAAGCGCTGAAGAACATCGCGGCGCGCACCGTTCTGCAACTCGGCCCGGGCGTCACCAAGGGGCTGGGTGCCGGCGCCAATCCGGAAGTCGGTCGTCAGGCGGCTCTGGAAGATCGCGAGCGCATTTCCGAAGTGCTGGAAGGCGCCGACATGGTCTTCATCACCACCGGCATGGGTGGCGGCACCGGTACCGGCGCCGCGCCGATCATCGCCGAAGTGGCGAAGGAAATGGGCATCCTCACCGTCGCGGTGGTGACCCGTCCGTTCCCGTTCGAAGGTCGCAAGCGCATGCAGATCGCCGACGAGGGCATCCGCGCGCTGGCCGAGAGCGTCGATTCGCTGATCACCATCCCGAACGAGAAGCTGCTGACCATCCTCGGCAAGGATGCCAGCCTGCTGGCTGCCTTCGCCAAGGCCGATGACGTGCTGGCCGGTGCCGTGCGCGGTATCTCCGACATCATCAAGCGTCCGGGCATGATCAACGTCGACTTCGCCGACGTGAAGACCGTCATGAGCGAAATGGGCATGGCGATGATGGGTACCGGCTGCGCCAGCGGTCCGAACCGTGCCCGCGAGGCCACCGAGGCGGCAATCCGCAACCCGCTGCTGGAAGACGTCAACCTGCAGGGCGCGCGCGGCATCCTGGTGAACATTACCGCGGGTCCGGACCTGTCCCTGGGCGAGTACTCCGATGTCGGCAACATCATCGAACAGTTCGCTTCCGAGCACGCCACTGTGAAGGTGGGCACCGTGATCGACGCGGACATGCGCGATGAGCTGCACGTCACCGTAGTCGCCACCGGCCTGGGCGCGCGCCTGGAGAAACCGGTGAAGGTCGTCGACAACACCGTGCAGGGCAGTGCAGCCCAGGCAGCCGCTCCGGCCCAGCGCGAGCAGCAGTCGGTGAACTACCGCGACCTCGACCGTCCTACCGTGATGCGCAACCAGTCTCACGGCAGCGCGGCGACCGCGGCCAAGCTGAACCCGCAGGATGACCTGGATTACCTGGATATCCCGGCGTTCCTGCGTCGTCAGGCTGATTGAAGTAATTAATCAGGAGTAGAGATGTGATTGGTGTTCAGCAAAGGCCGGTTCTGCTATCATCGCCGGCCATTGTTGAAAACAGTTCGCAGTCAGCGCTTAAGCGGCCAAAGCCATGATCAAACAACGCACCTTGAAGAACATCATCCGGGCTACTGGCGTCGGTCTGCACTCGGGGGAAAAGGTTTACCTGACCCTGAAACCGGCGCCGGTGGACACCGGTATCGTGTTCTGCCGCACCGACCTGGATCCGGTAGTGGAAATCCCGGCCCGGGCCGAGAACGTCGGCGAAACCACCATGTCGACCACCCTGGTCAAGGGTGACGTCAAAGTGGATACGGTGGAGCACCTGCTCTCGGCCATGGCCGGCCTGGGTATCGACAACGCCTACGTCGAGCTGTCCGCTTCGGAAGTGCCGATCATGGATGGCAGCGCTGGTCCGTTCGTATTCCTGATCCAGTCCGCCGGATTGCAAGAGCAGGAAGCTGCCAAGAAGTTCATCCGCATCAAGCGCGAAGTCAGCGTGGAAGAGGGCGACAAGCGCGCCGTCTTCGTTCCGTTCGACGGCTTCAAGGTCAGCTTCGAGATCGATTTCGATCATCCGGTCTTCCGTGGTCGCACCCAGCAGGCCTCGGTCGATTTCTCCAGTACTTCCTTCGTCAAGGAGGTCAGCCGCGCCCGTACCTTCGGGTTCATGCGCGACATCGAGTACCTGCGTTCGCAGAACCTGGCACTCGGCGGTAGCGTGGAGAACGCGATCGTGGTCGACGAGAACCGCGTGCTCAACGAAGACGGCCTGCGTTACGAGGACGAGTTCGTCAAGCACAAGATCCTGGATGCCATCGGCGATCTGTATCTGCTCGGCAACAGTCTTATCGGCGAGTTCCGTGGCTTCAAGTCCGGCCATGCCCTGAACAACCAACTGCTGCGTACGTTGATCGCAGACAAGGATGCTTGGGAAGTGGTGACCTTCGAAGACGCGCGTACCGCGCCTATTTCCTATATGCGCCCGGCGGCGGCAGTGTAGGAAAACTCTCCTTTCCATATTTGGAGGCCACCTCAGGGTGGCCTCTTTTTATTTCGGGATTTATTCTTGCCGGCTTTTCTCGGCGCGGCTTGCCAACCGCTCGAGCGCTTCCCGCAGGCGTGGATTGCCGACGATGTCGGCGGATTCGCGAAGGTTTTCCGCCGCGACGGCAGACAGGGTCAAGCTGCGACGTGCCGCACGTTGTGTGGACGTGGTGGGTTGCACCTTGAAAAGGATTTTCGCTAAGTTCGCGAATTCTTCGAAAGCCTGCAGCTGCCGCTGCAGGCGCCGCTGCTGATAGCGCAGGCGTGTGGCCCAGTGGCCATCGGTGACGATCAGCAGCAGGCAACCGCCGCGCCACGAAGCCACATGGCAGTACGGGCGCGCCGCCGGTTGCAACTGGCTTTCCAGCAGTTGCTGCAGGCGGCAGATGCGCTGGGCTTCGGCGAACAGCATCTGCAGCGGCCTGGCCTGGCGCAGCAACTGGGTCGATGCCTGGGCGGGCAAGGGACGAAAAGACATGGCGGGAAGCCTGGGGGTTACTGAGTCGGAATGGTAGCAGAAAGCGTTTCGCTACTGCCGGCCCGTATGAAGGATAAGTCATGCACATCATTTTTCTGAGCCGGCACCATGGGGCCGCTCGCTCCGTCCATCTGCAGCCGCGGTTGCTGATGCTGGCCGGGGCCTGCGTGGTCGGTGCCAGCCTGTTGGCCGGGGGCTTCATGGGCGCCTGGCTGTTCCGCGCGCCGGCTCCGGTGGCCGGCATCGAAGTCGATGCCGCGCTGCAGGCGCAGAGCGCCGAGATCAGCAGCGCCCGCGAGGACGCGCAGCGGCAGATGGACGCACTGAGCGTGCATCTCGGCGAACTGCAGGCGCGCCTGGTTCGGCTGGATGCCCTCGGCGAACGTCTCACCGAGCTGGCCGACGTCGACCCCGACGAGTTCGACTTCTCCCTGAGCGTCGGCCAGGGTGGCGTCGACGAACCGCTGGAGGGCAGCGCCTATGCCCCGCCGTCGTTCATGGCGACGCTGGACGAACTGGCGGCACGCCTGGATACCCGCGAGCAGCAGCTCGAGGTGCTGGAGCAACTGCTCGCCGACAAGCACATCAGCCAGTCGACCTACCTGGCCGGCCAGCCGGTGCGCCAGGGCTACATCTCCTCGCCGTTCGGGCGCCGGGTCAATCCGGTGAGCGGCCGCCTGAGCATGCACAAGGGCATCGACTTCGCCGCGCCGGCCGGCAGCGACGTGGTGGCCGTGGCGGCGGGGGTGGTGACCTGGTCCGGGCGCAAGAACGGCTATGGCAACGTGGTCGAGGTCGGGCACGCCGATGGCTACACCACGTTGTATGCCCATAACCAGAAGAACCTGGTCGAGGTCGGTGACCTGGTCAAGCGCGGCCAGGTGCTGGCCAAGGTCGGCAGCACCGGACGCTCCACCGGCTACCACGTACATTTCGAAGTGATGAAGGATGGCCGGGTAATGAATCCGCAAAGCTTCATCGCACGAGCGTCTGTTTCCGAGTGAGCGACGCGCATTGATCTGCTGTACTTTTCTCATACCCGTTTCCGGGTAGAATGTTCCCTTTCATGCCGTTGATCGGCACGGGCCGCCGGATGGGTGAGCCTTCCATTCCCCACGTGTGGATGACCAAGTCGATATGTTTGCGCCTTTGTTGAAGAAACTCTTTGGAAGCAAGAACGAGCGTGATGTAAAGCGCATGGCCAAGGCTGTACAGGCCATCAATGCGCTCGAGCCCCAGATGGTGGCGCTCTCCGACGAGCAGTTGAAGGCGAAAACGGCTGAATTCCAGCAGCGCTACGCCAAGGGCGAAACGCTCGACCAATTGCTGCCCGAAGCCTTCGCCGTGGTTCGCGAGGCTGGCAAGCGGGTGATGGGCATGCGCCACTTCGACGTCCAGCTGATCGGCGGCATGACCCTGCACGACGGCAAGATCGCCGAAATGCGTACCGGCGAGGGCAAGACCCTGGTGGGCACCCTGCCGGTCTACCTCAACGCGCTGTCCGGCAAGGGCGTGCACGTGGTCACGGTGAACGACTACCTGGCGCGCCGCGACGCCAACTGGATGCGCCCGCTGTACGAGTTCCTCGGCCTCAGCGTCGGCGTGGTCACTCCCTTCCAGCCGCCGGAAGACAAGCGCGCCGCCTACGCCGCCGATATCACCTACGGCACCAACAACGAATTCGGCTTCGATTACCTGCGCGACAACATGGCCTTCAGCCTGGACGACAAGTTCCAGCGCGAGCTGAACTTCGCCGTGGTCGACGAAGTGGACTCGATCCTCATCGACGAGGCGCGTACCCCGCTGATCATCTCCGGCCAGGCCGAAGACAGCTCCGAGCTGTACATCAAGATCAACAAGCTGATCCCGCGTCTCAAGCGCCAGGTCGAAGAGGTCGAGGGCAAGCCGACCGAGGAAGGCCACTACAGCATCGACGAGAAGACCCGCCAGGTCGAACTCAACGAGCAGGGCCACCAGTTCATCGAGGACCTGCTGAGCCAGAACGGCCTGCTCGGCGAAGGCGAGAGCCTCTACTCGGCGCACAACCTGAGCCTGCTGACCCACGTCTACGCAGCGCTGCGCGCGCACACCCTGTTCCACCGCAACGTCGAGTACATCGTCCAGGGCGACCAGATCCTCCTGATCGACGAGCACACCGGCCGCACCATGCCTGGCCGTCGCCTGTCCGAGGGCCTGCACCAGGCCATCGAAGCGAAGGAGGGCCTGCCGATCCAGGCCGAGAGCCAGACCCTGGCCTCCACCACCTTCCAGAACTATTTCCGCCTGTACAACAAGCTGGCCGGCATGACCGGCACCGCCGATACCGAGGCCTTCGAGTTCCGCCAGATCTACGGTCTCGACGTGGTGGTGATCCCGACCCACCGGCCGATCGCGCGCAAGGACTTCAACGACCTGGTCTACCTGACCCAGGAAGAGAAGTACGCGGCGATCATCACCGACATCAAGCAGTGCCAGGCCCTCGGCCGGCCGATCCTGGTCGGCACCGCGTCGATCGAGAGTTCCGAGTACGTTTCCAAGCTGTTGCAAGAGGCAGGCATCGAGCACAAGGTGCTCAACGCCAAGTACCACGAGAAGGAAGCCGAGATCATCGCCCAGGCTGGCGCGCCCGGTTCGGTGACCATCGCCACCAACATGGCCGGCCGCGGTACCGACATCCTCCTCGGTGGCAACTGGGAAGTCGAAGTCGCGGCCCTGGAGAACCCCACCGAGGAGCAGATCGCCCAGATCAAGGCTGAATGGCAGAAGCGCCACCAGCAGGTGATCGAGGCGGGCGGCCTGCACGTGATCGCTTCCGAGCGCCACGAATCCCGCCGGATCGACAACCAGTTGCGCGGCCGCGCCGGTCGTCAGGGTGACCCGGGTTCCAGCCGCTTCTACCTGTCGCTGGAAGACAACCTAATGCGGATCTTCGCCTCCGACCGGGTGAAGAACTTCATGAAGGCGCTGGGCATGCAGTCCGGCGAGGCGATCGAGCACCGCATGGTGACCAACGCCATCGAGAAGGCCCAGCGCAAGGTCGAAGGGCGCAACTTCGACATCCGCAAGCAACTGCTGGAATTCGATGACGTAGCCAACGAGCAGCGCAAGGTGATCTACCACATGCGCAACACCCTGCTGTCGGCAGAGGACGTGGGCGAGACCATCAAGGAGTTCCGCGAGGAAACCCTCAGCGCCACTATCAACCAGCACATTCCGCCGCAGTCGCTGCCCGAGCAGTGGGACATCGAAGGCCTGGAGGCCGCGCTGTACAGCGACTTCGCCGTACGCCTGCCGATCCAGCAGTGGCTGGACGAAGACGACAAGCTGTACGAGGAAACCCTGCGTAGCAAGATCCTCGAGCAGATCGTCGCCGCCTACTACGAGAAGGAAGAGCTGGCCGGCGCCGAAGCCCTGCGCGCCTTCGAGAAGCAGATGCTGCTGCGGGTACTGGACGACCTGTGGAAGGACCACCTGTCGACCATGGACCACCTGCGGCACGGCATCCACCTGCGTGGCTACGCGCAGAAGAATCCGAAGCAGGAATACAAGCGCGAGTCCTTCACCCTGTTCCAGGAGCTGCTGGACTCGATCAAGCGCGACACCATCCGCGTGCTGTCCCACGTCCAGGTCCGTCGCGAAGACCCGGCCGAAGAGGAGGCCCGCCTGCGTCGCGAGGCCGAGGAACTGGCCAAGCGCATGCAGTTCCAGCACGCCGAGGCTCCCTCGATGGAGCAGGCCGTGGCCGGCGAGGAAGAAGCGCTTCCCGAGGGCCCGGCTCCGGTCGTGCCGCTCGAGCCTGTGCGCAACGAGCAGAAGATCGGCCGCAACGAGCCTTGCCCGTGCGGTTCCGGCAAGAAATACAAGCACTGCCACGGGCAGCTGGACTAAGCTTCCCGCCTGGTTCACCAACGCCGCGACCGGTCCTGCCGCTCGCGGCGTTTGTTCGAATTGGCGCCAGCCCGGCGCCGATGCGTTTTCCGTCACGCCGTCGCAGACGGCATCGAGTCCACTGTTTGGTAAAGGAGCGCGTTCCCATGGCTGTCGGTCTTGGCCCCCTGTCCACCCTGCACCCGGTCCCCGGTTTCGAACTCGGCATCGCTTCCGCCGGCATCAAGCGACCGGGGCGCAAAGACGTGGTGGTCATGCGCTGCGCCGAAGGCTCCAGCGTGGCCGGGGTGTTCACCCTGAACGCGTTCTGTGCCGCGCCGGTGACCCTGGCCAAGCAGCGTTTCCTCGGTGAGGTGCGCTACCTGCTGACCAATACCGGCAACGCCAACGCCGGTACCGGCGAGGCCGGCCTCGTCGCCGCCGCGCAAACCTGTGCCAAGCTCGCCGAACTGGCCGGGGTCGCCGAGACTTCGGTGCTGCCATATTCCACCGGGGTGATCGGCGAGCCCCTGCCGGTGGCCAAGATCGAGGCGGCGTTGCCTGCGGCCCTGGCCGACCTGGCCGAGGACCGCTGGGCCGAAGCTGCCGCGGGAATCATGACCACCGATACCCTGCCCAAGGGCGCCAGCCGCCAGTTCGTGCACGATGGCGTGACCGTGACCGTCACCGGGATCAGCAAGGGCGCCGGGATGATCAAGCCGAACATGGCGACCATGCTCGGTTATATCGCCACCGACGCCAAGGTCGCCCAGGGCGTGCTGCAGGATCTGTTGCGCGACGCCGCCAACAAGTCCTTCAACCGCATCACCATCGACGGCGATACCTCCACCAACGACTGCTGCATGCTGATCGCCACCGGTCGCGCGGCGCTGCCGGAAGTCACCCAGGCCAGCGGCGCGCTGTTCGCCGCGTTAAAGCAAGCGGTACTGGAGGTTTCCATGGAGCTGGCCCAGGCCATCGTTCGCGATGGCGAGGGCGCGACCAAGTTCGTCACTGTTCAGGTCAACGGCGGCGCCACCCACCAGGAGTGCCTGGATGTCGGCTATGCCGTGGCCCACTCGCCGCTGATCAAGACCGCGCTGTTCGCCTCCGACCCGAACTGGGGACGCATCCTCGCCGCGGTCGGACGTGCCGGCGTGGCCAATCTGGACGTGAGCAAGATCGACGTGTTCCTTGGCGACGTCTGTATCGCCAGCCGTGGCGGCCGGGCGGCCAGTTACACCGAGGAGCAGGGTGCGGCGGTGATGGCCCAGGCCGAGATCGGCATCCGCATCGAACTGGGACGCGGCACCTGCAGCGAGACCATCTGGACCACCGACCTGTCCCACGAATACGTGAAGATCAACGCAGAGTACCGCACCTGAAGCCAGGCATTCCGATCCTTCATCGATGGATGAAAATCGGGAATTTGCCATCGGTCCGTGCGCCTCTTAAGTTCTCTGGTGCATGGCCGTCCGCGTCGGGCGGCCGAAGAGGAGAGGCGCATGGCCCTGACCATCGTGATTGGCAATCGCAATGACTCGTCCTGGTCGCTGCGGGGCTGGCTGGCCCTGCGCATGAGCGGGGCGGCGTTCGACGAGATCCTCGTCCCGCTGGGGCGGCCCGATACCCGGGAGCGGATCCTGCAATATTCGCCGACCGGCAAGGTGCCCTTGCTGAAAAGCGAGGATGGCGACATCTGGGATTCCCTGGCCATCGCCGAGTACCTCGCCGAGCGCTTCCCCGAGGCCCACCTGTGGCCGCGCGGCGAGGCGGCGCGGGCGCTGGCCCGTTCGGTCTGCGCGGAAATGCACAGCGGTTTCGCCGCGTTGCGCGGCGAGCTGCCGATGGACCTGCGGCGCCAGCAGCCATTGGTGGAATTGTCCGAGGCGACACGACAGGATATTCAACGTATCTGCGAAGCCTGGGCGGATTGCCGGCGGCGCTTCGGCCAGGACGGTCCGTTCCTGTTCGGCCACGCCAGCCTGGCGGATGCGTTCTACGCACCGGTGGCGGCGCGTTTCCGCAGTTATGCGGTGGAGTTGCCGGATATCGCCCGGACCTATGTCGAGACGATTTATCAGTGGCCTGCGTTCCGCACCTGGTACGACGCGGCATTGCGCGAGCAGGCCGGTAGTTGATGGCCGTCCGCCGCTTCCGGCGGTGCGTGACGGCAGTAGCGAGGAGATGATCCGTGAAACGAGTACATGTCGCCGCGGCCGTGATTCGTGGCTCCGATGGCCGGGTGCTGATCGCCCGGCGGCCGGAAGACAAGCATCAGGGCGGCCTGTGGGAGTTTCCCGGGGGCAAGGTGGAGGACGGCGAGCCGGTGCGCGCGGCGTTGGCCCGTGAGCTGGAAGAGGAACTGGGCATCCGTGTCGAGCGGGCCCGGCCGCTGATCCAGGTCCGTCACGACTATGCCGACAAGCACGTCCTGCTCGATGTCTGGGAGGTCGACGGGTTTTCCGGCGAAGCCCACGGCGTCGAGGGCCAACCGCTGGCCTGGGTGGAGCCGCGCGAGCTGGCGGACTACGAGTTCCCCGCTGCCAACGCGCCGATCGTCCAGGCCGCGCGCCTGCCGGCGCACTATCTGATCACTCCGGACGGCCTGGAGCCGGGCGAGCTGATCAGCGGCGTACGCAAGGCGGTGGAGGCGGGCATCCGCCTGATCCAGTTGCGCGCGCCGAACATGTTCAGTCCCGAATACCGCGATCTCGCCATCGATATCCAGGGACTCTGCGCCGGCAAGGCGCAACTGATGCTGAAAGGCCCGCTGGAGTGGCTGGGCGACTTCCCGGCTGCCGGTTGGCACCTGACCTCCGCTCAACTGCGCAAATACGCCAGCGCCGGTCGGCCGTTCCCCGAAGGGCGCCTGCTGGCCGCCTCCTGCCACGACGCGGAGGAACTGGCCCTGGCCGCCTCGATGGGAGTGGAGTTCGTCACCCTTTCGCCGGTACAGCCGACCGAGAGCCATCCCGGCGAGCCGGCGCTGGGGTGGGACAAGGCCGCCGAACTGATCGCCGGCTTCAACCAGCCGGTCTACCTGCTGGGTGGCGTCGGTCCGCAGCAAGCCGAGCAGGCTTGGGAGCATGGAGCCCAGGGCGTGGCGGGTATCCGTGCGTTCTGGCCGGGCGGCCTTTGACGGTGGAATGAAGAAAAAAGGAGGCTTCGGCCTCTTTTTTTTCGTCTCGATGCCGAGCCCTCGCTCGCCGTCAGTCCGGTTTTGCCGCCGCTTCCCAGAGAATCTCCGCCACGCCCTGGCGCCGGGCGATGGCGCGGGCGGCGACGAACAGCAGGTCGGAGAGCCGGTTCAGGTAGCGCAGGCCGACGCCCTCCAGCGTTTCCTCCTGGTCCAGCGCCTGGCAGCGCCGTTCGGCACTGCGCGCCAGGCTGCGGCAGACATGGGCCTGGGCGACCAGGCGGGAACCGCCGGGGAGGATGAAATTCTTCAGCGGGCCCAGCTCGTCGTTCCAGCGGTCGATGCAGCTTTCCAGGCGTGCCACTTCCGTCTCGTCCAGGGCCCGATACTCCGGCATCGCCAGCTCCCCGCCGAGGTCGAACAGGCGGTGTTGCACTGGCGCCAGCGCCTGGACGATCTCCTCCAGGCCGGGATGTGCGCCACGCGCTTCCAGCAGCTCGGCAAGGAGCAGCCCCAACTGGCTGTTCAATTCGTCCACCGCGCCGATCGCCTCGATGCGTGGATGGCTCTTGGGCACCCGGCGTCCGCCGGCCAGGCCGGTCTCGCCACGGTCGCCGGTACGGGTGTAGATCTTCGACAATCGATTGCCCATGGTTTCAACCTTCCTCTTCGTCGCCCCGCCGCAGGCTGCTACCGGGTTGCGGCAGAGCGGGCGGCAGGGCCTTGGCTTGTGCCGGGGCGACCGCTTCGGAGCTTTCCAGCGGCAGGCGGATGCTGAAGCATGTGCCGCGGCCCAGTTCCGAGCGTACTTCCATCTGGCCCTTGTGATTGTTGGTGATGATGAAATACGAGACGGACAGGCCGAGACCGGTGCCCTGGCCGACTTCCTTGGTGGTGAAGAACGGCTCGAAGATACGCTTGCGCACCAGTTCGGGCATGCCGCTGCCGTTGTCTTCCACCTGGACTTCCGCCCAGGGCGGCGTCAGGCGCGTGCGCAGGACGATCCGACCTTGTTCGCCTTCCTCTTCGTCGTCGCGCTGGTGGATGGCCTGGGCGGCGTTCTTCAGCAGGTTGAGCAGGACCTGCTCGACCTCGTTGGCGATCACCGGCACCGGGCCGAGGTTGGGGTCGAACTCGTGGACGATCTGCAACGACTTGAAGTCGAAGCCTTCGGCCAGGTCGAAGTCGTTACCGGCGATTTCCACCGCCTGTTCGAGCAGTGCGGGCAGTTCGCAAGCGGTCATCTGCCGGTGGCTGCGGCGGCTGAAGGCGAGCATGTGGGTGACGATCTTCGCTGCCCGCGAGCCGGCGTGCTGGATGCCTTCCAGCAGGCGCGGGATGTCGCGGCCGTCGAGGTAGTGATTGATGTCTTCCAGCGGTACTCCGACCTCGGCCGCCAGCTCGACGTTCTTCGCCAGCTCCGGGGACAGGCGCCGCTTGATGTTCTGCACGTTGTGCAGGATCGCGCCGAGCGGGTTGTTGATCTCGTGGGCCATGCCGGCGGCGAGGCTGCCGACCGAGAGCATCTTCTCCGATTGCACCATCACTTCTTCCAGGCTCAGCCGCTGGGTGATGTCGTCGATGCGGATCACCGCGCCGCGGCCGGTGCCGCCCATCAGCGGGTAGAAGGTCAGGGCGTAGTGGCGTGGCGTGTCGATCAGCGCCCAGGTGACCCGTTCGACACGCTCCACGCTGTGCTTCTCGGCAGCCCGGGTGAGCTGCGGAAGGAACGGCTTGAGCGAGGGAAAGGCGAGGAACACCGGCTGGTTGACCGCATCGTCCAGGCTGGTGCCGGAAAGCTGGCTGGCCTCCTGGTTCCACTGCGTGACGTAGAGTTGCTCGTCCACCGCGATCAGCGCCGAAGGCATGGAGTCGATGATGCTGTTGAGGTAGTGCTGGAAACCGGTGAGCTTCTTCTCGATCTTGCTGCGCACCTGCACTTCCAGTTCCAGCTTGCGGTTCGAGCGGCGGGTTTCCTCGGCCAGGCTCTGGGCCTGCTCGACCGCTTCCTGGGCATCGTCGCGGGCGCGCTTGAGCTGCTGCTCGCGGGCCTCGATGCGGGTCAGCATGGTGTTGAACGCGTCGGCCAGGCGGCCGATCTCGTCGCCGTTGCCGCGCTGGGCGCGGAGGGCGTAGTTCTCCTCGCGGGTGACCTGTCGCGACAGTTCCTCGAGATCGCGGATCGGCCGGGTGATCAGGCGGCGTATCTGCTGCGCCACCAGCAGCCAGAGCAGCACGCTGACGCCGAGGATCGCCAGGCTGGCGGTGAGGGTTCCGGTGTAGAACGCGCTCGGCAGTTCGCCGCTGGCCACCAGCAGCAGGTAGCCGGGGCGGGCGTTTTCCTGGGGCAGTTCGATCAGCGCGTTGAGGCGGTACTCGCCGCGCCTCCAGTGCTCCAGGCGGTCCAGGCGGGCCGGCAGCTTGAGGGTGTCGCCGCGTTGCAGGTCGGCTAGCATCAGCCCATTGCTGTCGTACAGGGCCGCGGCGCGCAACGGCTGGTAATCGTTGAGCTGGCGCAGCAGGACCTCGGCGGTCTGCGGCGAACTGAGCGCCGGCTGGCTGAGCGCCGGGTTGGCGATCAGCCGGCCGATGGTCTGCATCGCCTGGGGGGCGACGCTTTCCTGGGAAATCCAGTAGGCGGCGCTGATGAACGCCAGGTTGGCCACCAGCAGCACGGTGGCCAGCAGGATCAGCAGGGCGGCGAGCAGTTTCTGCCCTACGGGCAGGTTGTCGAGGCGCTGGCGCAGGTTCATGGGCTCTGGCGGTCCGCGGCGAAAAGGAATGGCGGGCAGGGTAACGCGCTTTAGCGGTCGGGCAAACCGCGCTGGCGCAGATGGGCCTGGAGGCGGGCGAGCAAGGTTCCCAGGCGTGGCAACGGTAGTCCCAGGCGCTGCCCGTGCTGGCAGGCGTAGCCGAGCAGATAGCCGATTTCCGTGCGCCGGCCCCGGGTGACGTCCTGATGCATCGAGGAATAGTTGGCTGCGGTGGCGTCGATCACCGCCCGGACATCCTCCAGCAGGCTCCTGGCGGCGGCGTCGTAGCCGCTGGCGTGGAGCAACTGGCCGAGTTCGTCGCAAAGCGCGGCGATCTCTTCCGGGTGCTGCCGCAGGCCGCCGTTGCGGCAATCGTGAAGGACGGTCAGTGGGTTGATCGCGCAGTTCAGGGCCAGCTTGCGCCACAGGCGTTCGAGGATGTCGTCGCTCCAGCTGTGCGGGATCCCGGCCTGGGACAGCTGCGCCAGCCAGGCGGGGGCGCTTGTGTCGCGCGGATCGCCGAGCCAGGTGTGCCCGCGGCCGGCGAAGACCACGCGGAAATCGCCATCGCGGAACGCGCCTTCGGTGCTGGAGGCGAACAGGCAGCGGCTGCGCGGCAGGCGGGCGGCGACCGCCTGCTGGCTGCCCAGGCCGTTCTGCAGCAACAGCAGTTCGGCGTTGCCGGCCAGGCGATGGGCCACGCTGGAGGCGGCTTCCTCCGCGTCGTAGGCCTTGCAGGCCAGCAGCAGGCGCTGGATGGGTTGCCCGCCGTCCGGGGTTTCCGCGGCGATCGGGTAGAGGCTGGCCTGGCCGTCTTCCACCAGGCTCAGTCCGCCGGCCTGTTGGTAGCGGCGCAGGCGCTGGCGGTCGCGCAGGATCAGGCGGACGGGCAGGCCGGCGCGCCCGAGGCGCGCGGCCCATAGGCTGCCGAGGCTACCGGCGCCGAGGATATGCCAGGTCATGGTGGCTACTGCGAATGGCTGACGATAGAGCGAAGTCTAGCGCAGTGCCGGTAGCCGGCAGGTTGCGATCCTGCCGCTGGCATAGGCATCGGGCAACAGGGCCTCGGTGCGCTGCAGCAGTTCGTCGATGCCCAGCGGCAATGCCCCGCTGTCGAGGCCGAGCATGGCGATGCCGGCTTTCAGGCTGATGAAGCCTTCGCTGGTCTTGAAGGCCTTCAGGTTGAGCCCGTCGTGCAGCCGCTTGAAGCTGCTCGACGAGCATTCGTGCAGGTCCTCCACCAAGGTGATCAGGGCGAAATGCTGCTCGTCCAGGCGCACCAGCACGTCCAGCGGCCGGACCAGCTGTTGCAGGCGCCTGGCCACGCCGAGCAGCAGCTCGCGATGGAAGGCCTCGCCGTGCCGCTGGCGCAGGACCGGTGCCTCGGGCATGCCGACCAGCAGGTAGCACAACGCTCCACCGCGGGTTTCCACCTGGCGCAGGCTGTCGGCCAGCTTCTGGCGCAGGTAGCGGGGATTGCCGAGGCCGGTGAGGGTATCCACCAGGTTGCGTTCTTCCATCCGCGCGATGTTTTCGGTGAGCAGGCGGTTTTCCACCAGCAACCGTTGCAGGGTGTTGCACAGGCGGTCGGCTGCGTAGATGCGCGGCACCAGTTGCTCGTTCATCGCGGCCTTGCTGACGAAGTCGTCGACGCCACGGTCGAAGGCCTCGCCGAGGACGTTCTCGCCCTCCTTGCCGGTGAGCAGGACGATGTAGGTGTAGTGGTTGATGCTTTCGTCCAGTTGGCGGACCCGGGCGGTCAGTTCCAGGCCGTCCATCTCCGGCATCAGCCAGTCGGCCAGGAGCACGCTGACCGGGCGTTGTTCGAGCTGCTGCAGGGCCTCGCTGG
Organism: Pseudomonas sp. FDAARGOS_761; assembly: GCF_013343155.1. NCBI lineage: Bacteria > Pseudomonadati > Pseudomonadota > Gammaproteobacteria > Pseudomonadales > Pseudomonadaceae > Pseudomonas > Pseudomonas sp. FDAARGOS_761. The sequence goes on from NZ_CP054572.1 coordinate 655,288, forward strand.
CGCTGCTGGCGAAGCGGATGTCCTGGTAGCCGGCCTGGCTGAGGGCGCGGCCGATCATGGCGCTGGAAAACTTGGCGTCGTCGACGACCAGGATGCTGAGATCGGGGTTGGGCATGAACGGACTCGAGAAGAGGATGGGCGCCGGTACGCTGCCGGCAAGGGCCCGGTTCGTCGCGGGAGGCCGGGTCCCGGCCGCGATCGCGCGCGCCATCGGGAAGAAATCGTCGGTCTCCGCCACACCGGCGGGCATTCGCTCGCGAGGGCTCGGTTATAATGGGCGGGCATTTTTTACCGTCAAGCCAGGCGCGGTTCCGTCTGTGAACCCTGTCGCGCCGTCCATCTGGAGAGATGACATGCCTTCGTTCGACGTGGTGTCCGAACTGGACAAACACGAGTTGACCAACGCCGTGGACAACGCCATCAAGGAACTGGATCGCCGTTTCGACCTGAAAGGCAAATGCAGTTTCGAAGCCAAGGACAAGTCGGTGACCCTCACCGCCGAAGCCGATTTCATGCTCGAGCAGATGCTCGACATCCTGCGTTCCAACCTGGTCAAGCGCAAGGTCGACAGCCAGTGCATGGAGATCAAGGATGCCTACCCGTCGGGCAAGGTGGTCAAGCAGGAAGTGAACTTCCGCGAGGGCATCGACAAGGACCTGGCGAAGAAGATCGTCGGCCTGATCAAGGAGCGCAAGCTCAAGGTCCAGGCCGCCATCCAGGGCGAGCAGGTGCGCGTCACCGGCAAGAAGCGCGACGATCTGCAGGAGGCCATCGCCCTGCTGCGCGGCGAATCCCTCGGCATGCCGCTGCAGTTCACCAACTTCCGCGATTGACGAGGTTTTTCGGAACCTCTCGCCATCCCGGGCATCGCAATAGGGAGTAGCGCCGCCGCGACCTCTCCCGCGTTGTCCGCCCCTGTCGGCGCAGCGTCGGTTCGTCCGCGCTGCGCCGATTCGTATCCAGGCCCGGGAACGTCGGCCCACGGCGTCCGGGCAGGAATCTGCAAGCCCGTCCCGTTTCCGTTGCGGAAGGGAGGGGTGTTTTTTCGAGAAATGGAGGTAATGCATGGAATTGAACTACGACCGACTGGTGCAGCAGACCGAGTCCTGGCTGCCGATCGTGCTGGAGTACAGCGGCAAGGTCGCCCTGGCGCTGCTGACCCTGGCGATCGGCTGGTGGCTGATCAACACCCTGACCGGCCGGGTCGGCGGCCTGCTCGCCAGGCGCAGCGTCGACCGCACCCTGCAGGGCTTCGTCGGCAGCCTGGTGAGCATCGTCCTGAAGATCCTGCTGGTGGTCAGCGTGGCTTCCATGATCGGCATCCAGACTACCAGCTTCGTCGCCGCCATCGGCGCCGCCGGCCTGGCCATCGGCCTGGCCCTGCAGGGCAGCCTGGCTAACTTCGCTGGCGGCGTGCTGATCCTGCTGTTCCGCCCGTTCAAGGTCGGCGACTGGATCGAGGCGCAGGGCGTGGCCGGCACCGTGGATTCGATCCTGATCTTCCACACCGTGCTGCGTAGCGGCGACAACAAGCGGATCATCGTGCCCAACGGGGCGCTGTCCAACGGAACGGTGACCAACTACTCCGCCGAGCCGCTGCGCAAGGTGATCTTCGACGTCGGCATCGACTACGACGCCGACCTGAAGAATGCGCAGAACATTCTCCTGGCCATGGCCGACGACCCGCGGGTTCTGAAGGACCCGGCACCGGTGGCAGTGGTTTCCAATCTCGGCGAAAGCGCGATTACCCTGTCCCTGCGGGTCTGGGTGAAGAACGCCGACTACTGGGACGTGATGTTCATGTTCAACGAAAAGGCCCGCGACGCGCTGGGCAAGGAAGGTATCGGCATTCCCTTCCCGCAGCGGGTGGTCAAGGTTGTGCAGGGCGCGATGGCCGACTGAGGCCCGCACGATCCACGAAAAAGGCCGGCGAATGCCGGCCTTTTTCATTCTTGCCTCAGTGCTGCTCGGCGTTCTGGTGGCCCGGCGCCGGCGTCTCGCTGGACGGCGCGCGGCGCAGCCACAACCAGCCGATCAGCAGCAGGGTGGGAATGCCCATCACCGCGGTGACGTAGAAGAAGTGCTCGTAGCCGAGGCTCTCGACCATGGTTCCGGAGTAGCCGCCGATGAAGCGCGGCAGCAGGAGCATGGTCGAGCTGAGCATGGCGTACTGGGTGGCGGAGAACTTCAGGTTGGTCAGGCTCGACAGGTAGGCGACGAAGGCCGAGGCGGCGAGGCCGCCGCTGAAGTTGTCGAGGGTGATGGTCATCACCAGCATCAGCACGTGCGGCTCGAGCGCCATCACCAGGCTGATCACGTCATGGCTGGGCAGGGCCTCGGCGTGCAGCGGGCCGAGCTGGGCGAGCATGGCGAACAGCAGGTTGGTGGCAGCCGAAGCGGCACCGCCGATGAACAGGATGGAGAGGATGCTGAAGCGGGCGATCAGCACCCCGCCGGCGGCGGCGCCGATCAGGGTCATGAGTACGCCGAAGACCTTGCTGACACTGGCGATGACTTCCTTGGAGAAGCCCATGTCGATGTAGAAGACCCCGGCCATCACCCCCATCACCGTGTCCGACAGGCGATAGGTGGAGATCAGGCCGAGCAGCAGCAGGGCCTGCCAGCGATAGCGCTGGACGAACTCGGTGATCGGCGTCAGCACCGGGGCCATCAGCAGGCGTCCGGGTGCCGACAGGCAGGACGCGGCGATCAGCAGGAACAGCGTGCCGCGCGGCCAGGCACCGGAGTAGTAGGCGCGGCACATGGCGGTGACGGTGACGAGGAGGATGATCAGCACCATCACCGAGACCGCCTGGTGGACGAAATCGAACAGCGGCACTTCCTTGCCGCGCGCCGCCACCAGCAGCGGCCTGCGCACGGTGGCGAGCAGTTCGCGGACCGGGCGGATCTGCTGGCGTCCCCACGGCGACAGGCAGATCCCCATGAGCAGCGCGTAGAGGCCGGCGCGCGGCCAGGCGCGGTCGAGGAGGGCGGTGATCATCGCCGGCAGCGAGATCAGCAGGATCAGCAGCAGGAGCACCGAGAGCAGTTGGTGGTTGAAGTCGAAACGCGACGGATTGACGTGGATCGGCACGTCCACCGCCGGCTCGCGGATCAGCAGGCTGGTGACCAGCCCGGGCAGGATCAGCAGGGCGAACAACGCATAGGTCAGGCCCCAGGCCGACTGGCTGTAGTTGAGGCTGGTGGAGCCGAACCATTCGGCGAGAATCAGCGCGCCGGCGCTGGCCAGCAGGATCGCCGCGCGGTAGCCGGTCATGTAGCAGGCAGCGAGGGCGGCCTGGCGGCTATCCTCGGCGATTTCCAGGCGGTAGGCGTCGATCGCGATGTCCTGGGTGGCGGAGGCGAACGCCACCAGCAGGGCCAGGCCGATCAGCCAGGGCAGGTGGCTCTGCGGATTGCACAGGGCCATGCCGAGCAGTCCCAGGGCGATCAGCACCTGCGAGAACACCAGCCAGGAACGGCGCCGGCCGAGACGGCCGACGAAGGGCAGGCGCCACTGGTCGAGCATCGGCGACCAGACCCACTTGAAGGCGTACACCAGCCCCAGCCAACTGGCGAAACCGATGGTATCCCGCGCCACGCCGGCTTCGCGCAGCCACACCGACAGGGTGTTGAACACCAGCATGGTGGGCAGGCCGGCGGCGAAGCCGAGCAGCAGGAGGGCCAGGCTGGCGGGAGACTTGTAGGCGACCAGGGCCTCTCGCCAGGATTGCTGAGTCATGGGGTAACCGTTCCGCAAAAAATAACGCGCACTCTAACCGCTCTACTTCGCTGTAAGCCAGCCATGCCGACGTATGTCCACCCTGTCGTTGTGCAGGAGAACGCCTTCCTCGCGCAAGCGTGCGCGTTGTTCGCGACCGCCGGGACTGTCCGCCGGCAGGCTGATGCGACCGCCGGCGGCGAGAACCCGATGCCAGGGCAGGCGGGTATCCACCGGCAACTGGCTGAGCGTCCTGCCGACCCAGCGGGCGGCGCGGCCTAGGCCGGCCAGTTCGGCCAGTTGCCCGTAGCTGACCACCTGCCCCGGCGGCACCTGCGCCAGCACCAGGTACAGGGCCTCGCGGCGCGCCTGGGCACTTGCCGGGTCGCTGCCGGCCCAGGCATGCTCATCGGTTTTCCCTTTCCTGTCCGCCTTGTGAACGCCCATGTCGCTCAGAGCCCTCTGTTCAATCGTCGTGATGCTCCTGGCCGGCCCCGCGCTGGCCGACACCGTATGGCTGGACAACGGCGACCGCCTGTCCGGCGAGATCGTGCTGATGGACGGCGGCAAGCTGGCGCTGAAGACCCGTTATGCCGGCCAGGTGCTGATCGATTGGAAGGATATCGACACCATCAGTTCCGACAAACCCCTGCTGATCAAGCAGCAGGGCGTATCCGGGCAGCGTAGCCGAACCCTGGAGGCGGCGGGCAAGGGCATGGTGCGGATCGTCGATGGCGGCAGCCATACCGTCCCGCTGGCCAGTATTCGCCAGATGGTGCCGCCGCGACCGCTGGTGGAGGACCTGGTCTGGGAGGGCAATCTCGACGTCAAGCTGGATAGCAAGCGCAACGACAGCGACAAGGACGAATGGAAGCTCAAGGGTGATACCCGGCTTCGCCACGGTGCCTGGCGCCACGTGCTGGCGGGGGAAGTGGAGCGGGAAAAGAAGGACGGGCGCAAGGTCGAGGACAACTGGGAGCTGGACTACGACCTCGATCGCTTCTTCGACGAACACTGGTTCTGGCGTGGCAGCTATTCGCAGAAGCACGATGCGATCGACAACCTGGAGCGCCAGAGCGCGCTGGGAACCGGCCCCGGCTACCAGTTCTGGGACGACGAACTCGGGCGTTTCGACCTGGTCGCCGAGATCAGTCGCTGGCAACTGGAGTGGCGCGATCAGCCGCGCGAGGATTTCACCTCCTATTCGCTGGAGTGGGACTACAAGCGGCTGCTCGCCGGCACCCGGCTGGAGCTGTACAGCAAGGGAACCGTGCTGGTTCCCGGCATCGAGCGGATCGACTACCTGCTCGACAGCGAATACGGCCTGCGCTATCGCCTGAACAGTTGGGCGCGTCTTTCGTTCCTCTATGAACTGGACCAGTTGCGCACCGAGGGGGGCACCCAGTCCGACCGGCATTACCTGATCGGGGTCGGCGTCGGCTGGTGATGCGGCTCACCTTTCGGTCGATCCGGCTGAACTTTACCGCCCGTGCCCCGGTCCTTGCTCTGCCGCCCGGCATTTGGATAATGCCGGCCTCTTCGAACCCAACTCAGTTGATTTGTGCTCATGTTGTCGAGAATCCTGCTGTGCCTCGCTGCCCTTGCAAGTTCCACCTCTGCCCTTGCCGATACGGTCTGGATGAAGAACGGTGACCGCCTTACCGGCAAGATCACCCTGTTCGACGGCGGCAAGCTGCTGCTGAAGACCGACTATGGCGGCGACATCACGCTCAAGTGGGACAAGATCTCCACCTTCGAGAGCGAGCAGAACCTGCTGGTCAAGCAGGATGCCGAGACCGGCGAGCATTCCAAGGGCATCAGGGCCGCCGGGCCGGGCCAGGTGACCCTGGTCAACGGCGAGCCGAAGACCGTGGAGCTGGCCAGCATCCAGCAGATGATGCCGCCCAAGCCGATCCTCCAGGACTGGGTATGGAACGGCAACGTCGATTTCTCGCTGGACCGCAAGCAGGCCGAGAACGATGTGTCCGACTACGACATCGATTTCAAGACCAACGCCCGCCACGGACTCTGGCGCCACAACGTGCAGGGCGAGTACAACCGCGAGAAGAAGAACGGCCTGGTCAGCACCGACAATTATTCCGGCCAGTACGCGCTGGACCGCTTCATCGACGACCACTGGTTCTGGCAGGGCCAGGTCGCCTACAAGCGCGACATGATCGAGGACCTGGCGAAGAAGCGTACCGTCGGTACCGGCCCTGGCTACCAGTTCTGGGACAACGAGCTGGGCGCGTTCTCCATCGCCATCCTGGTCAACCGCAACGACTACGAGTTCGCCGACGGCGAGAAGGAGCACTTCTATTCGTCGAGCTTCAAGTGGGACTACAACCGCTACCTGCTGGCCAAGCAGTTCGAGCTGTTCACCAACGGCGAGGTCAGCAAGCCGCTGCAATCCGGCCTGGACTACGAGCTGCAGACCGAGGCGGGGATCCGCTACAAGCTGACCAGCTGGGCTTCGCTGAGCATGAAGGCGGAATGGGACAAGTTCAGCGGCAACGACGGCAACGTCAACCAGCGCCGCTATACCTTCGGCCTCGGGGTCGGCTGGTAAGCCGGCCTGCACGAAAAAGCCCCGCGATAGCGGGGCTTTTTCCTTGCCGGGCCGGGGCCTACAGGCGCAGGCCGCCGTCCAGTTCGAGAACGCGGCCGGTGTAGTAGTCGTTCTCAAAGATGTAGGCCACCGAATGGGCGATCTCCACCGGCTTGCCCATGCGCTTCAGAGGGATGCCGGCGGTCATCTTCTCCAGCGCCTCGGGTTTCATCCCGGCGGTCATCTCGGTCTCGATGAAGCCCGGCGCCACGCCGGCCACGCGGATGCCGTAGCGCGCCAGTTCCTTCGCCCAGACCACGGTATCCGCGGCGACCCCGGCCTTGGCTGCCGAGTAGTTGGCCTGGCCCATGTTGCCGGCGCGGGAGATCGAGGAAATGTTGACGATCGCGCCTTCGTTCTTCAGCTCGATCATCTTCGCCGCCACTTCGCGGGTGCAAAGGAATACACCGGTGAGGTTGACGTCGATCACCGATTGCCATTGGGCCAGGCTCATCTTGCTCAACTGGCCGTCCTTGACCTTGATGGTCAGGCCGTCGCGGAGGATGCCGGCGTTGTTGACCAGGCCGTTGATCGCGCCGAAGTCGCTGGCGACCTGGGCCACCATGTGGGTAACCTGTTCCTCGTCCGCCACGTTGCACACGTAGGCGCGAGCGTCGCCGCCGGCGGCCTTGCAGGCAGCGACGGCTTCGTCGAGACGTTCGCGGTTGAGATCGACCAGGGCCAGCCTGGCGCCCTTGCCGGCGAGATATTCGCCCATTGCCCGACCGAGCCCCTGGCAGCCGCCGGTGATGATGATGACCTTGTCTTTCAATTGCATTGCTTGGAACCCCACGAGCAGTTTCTGGAAGCGGACCTTGCCGGCACCTGCGAACGTACTTTGATATGCCCGTCCGTTTACGACGGATTCTATGCAAGGAGTCATAAATTGAGCGTTGAAGCTGCAAAGAATGCCCGAGAATTGCTGCTCAAGGAATACCGTGCGGTCCTTTCCACCCACTCGAAGAAATGGCCGGGCTTTCCCTTCGGCTCGGTGGTTCCCTATTGCCTGGATGCCGAAGGCCGGCCGCTGATCCTGATCAGCCGGATCGCCCAGCACACCCACAACCTGCAGGCGGACCCGCGCTGCTCGATGCTGGTAGGCGAGCGCGGCGCCGAGGATATCCAGGCTGTCGGCCGCCTCACCCTGCTGGCCGAGGCGCGGCAATTGGCGGAGGAGGAGGTCGCCGCGGCGGCCGAGCGTTACTACCGCTATTTCCCCGAGTCCGCCGACTACCATCGGGTCCACGATTTCGATTTCTGGGTGCTGCAGCCGGTCCAGTGGCGTTTCATCGGCGGTTTCGGCGCGATCCACTGGCTGGCCGCCGAGCGCGTGCCGCTGGCCAATCCGTTCGCCGGAGAAGCCGAGCGCGGCATGGTCGAGCACATGAACAAGGACCACGCCGCCGCCATCGCCCACTATGTGGAACTGGCCGGACTGCCGGCGCATGCCGCGGCGCAGCTGGCGGGAATTGATACAGAAGGTTTCCACCTGCGCATCGGCCAGGGCCTGCACTGGCTGCCGTTCCCCGCCGCCTGCGGCAACCCCGGGGCCGTGCGCCAGGCGCTGGTGCAACTGGCCAGGGCCGAGCGCTGGCCGACCGTCGAGCCGGAGCAGGGTTGAATTCTTCCCCGGCTGGCGCCAACTACTGGTGGTACCGGGGGCAAACGGGCCCCGCCAAGGACTCTGAAATGCGCGCTTTCCTCTTTCTGCTGTTGCTCTTCCCGCTGGTCGAGCTGGCCGTCCTGATCAAGGTCGGCAGTGTCATCGGGGTCGGCTGGACCCTGTTCCTGATCGTCGCCAGCGCCTTCATCGGTGCCGCATTGTTGCGCGTGGCCGGTGTGGCCACCGCCTGGCGCGCCCGCGAACGACTGGCCCGTGGCGAACTGCCGGAGCAGGAAATGCTCGAAGGCCTGTTGATCGCCGTCGGCGGCGGCCTGCTGATGCTGCCGGGTTTCATCAGCGACATCTTCGGCATCCTCTGCCTGATTCCTTTCACCCGTCGCCTGATGCTCGGCGGCCTGCGCCGCCGCGTCGAACAGCAGGCGCTGCGCCGGCGCGCCTTCGCCGACGACCTGAACGCCCGCTACGGACAGGGGCCGTCGCGGCCGAACGTCATCGAGGGTGAGTACGAGCGCCGCGACGATTCGCGCAACTGAAAAAAATTTTCACTGCATGCCCTTGAAATGGCTTGTGGCGACCTTATGTAACGGTCACCGCAAGGTCCCTGCCACAAGGGCAGGCTGTCTTACGCGGCTCGCGCGTCGAGTCGCAACCCGGCAACGCCGGCTTCAACAAAACCCGCCGGACTTCGATCCGGCCGTTGGAAACCACTGTTTGGGAGAGTTACGACTATGAAGCTTCGTCCTCTGCATGATCGCGTCGTTATCCGTCGCAGCGAGGAAGAGACCAAGACCGCAGGCGGCATCGTGCTGCCGGGTTCCGCCGCCGAGAAGCCGAACCGCGGTGAAGTGGTAGCCGTAGGTACCGGTCGTGTACTGGACAACGGCGAAGTGCGCGCTCTGGCAGTGAAGGTGGGCGACAAGGTGGTCTTCGGGCCTTACTCCGGCAGCAACGCCATCAAGGTCGATGGCGAGGAACTGCTGGTGATGGGCGAGTCCGAAATCCTCGCCGTCCTGGAAGACTGATCGGTCTCACCACTCCGTTTTCACCGAATTCGATTTAGAGGAAAGAGAACATGGCTGCCAAAGAAGTTAAGTTCGGCGATTCCGCTCGCAAGAAAATGCTGGTCGGCGTGAACGTGCTGGCCGATGCCGTCAAGGCCACCCTCGGCCCGAAAGGCCGCAACGTGGTTCTGGACAAGTCCTTCGGCGCTCCGACCATCACCAAGGATGGCGTTTCCGTCGCCAAGGAAATCGAGCTGAAAGACAAGTTCGAGAACATGGGCGCGCAACTGGTGAAAGACGTTGCCTCCAAGGCCAACGATGCTGCCGGTGACGGCACCACCACCGCGACCGTCCTGGCCCAGGCCATCGTCAACGAAGGCCTGAAGGCCGTTGCCGCCGGCATGAACCCGATGGACCTGAAGCGTGGCATCGACAAGGCCACCGTGGCCATCGTCGCCCAGCTGAAAGAGCTGGCCAAGCCCTGCGCCGACACCAAGGCCATCGCCCAGGTAGGCACCATCTCCGCCAACTCCGACGAGTCCATCGGCCAGATCATTGCCGAAGCCATGGAAAAAGTCGGTAAAGAAGGCGTGATCACCGTCGAGGAAGGCTCGGGCCTGGAAAACGAACTGTCCGTCGTCGAAGGCATGCAGTTCGATCGCGGCTACCTGTCCCCCTACTTCGTGAACAAGCCGGACACCATGGCTGCCGAGCTGGATAGCCCGCTGCTGCTGCTGGTCGACAAGAAGATCTCCAACATCCGCGAAATGCTGCCGGTGCTGGAAGCCGTCGCCAAGGCCGGCCGTCCGCTGCTGATCGTCGCCGAGGACGTCGAGGGCGAAGCCCTGGCCACCCTGGTGGTGAACAACATGCGTGGCATCGTCAAGGTCGCGGCCGTCAAGGCTCCGGGCTTCGGCGACCGCCGCAAGGCCATGCTGCAGGACATCGCCATCCTCACCGGCGGTACCGTGATCAGCGAAGAAGTCGGCCTGAGCCTGGAAGGCGCTACCCTGGAGCACCTGGGCAACGCCAAGCGCGTCGTGATCAACAAGGAAAACACCACCATCATCGATGGCGCCGGTGTGCAGGCTGATATCGAAGCCCGCGTCCTGCAGATCCGCAAGCAGATCGAGGAAACCACTTCCGACTACGACCGCGAGAAGCTGCAAGAGCGCCTGGCCAAGCTGGCCGGCGGTGTTGCCGTGATCAAGGTAGGCGCTGCCACCGAAGTCGAGATGAAAGAGAAGAAAGCCCGCGTCGAAGACGCCCTGCACGCTACCCGTGCGGCGGTGGAAGAGGGCGTGGTTCCCGGCGGCGGCGTAGCCCTGGTTCGTGCCCTGCAAGCCATCGAAGGCCTGAAGGGTGACAACGAGGAGCAGAACGTCGGTATCGCCCTGCTGCGTCGCGCCGTCGAATCGCCGCTGCGCCAGATCGTGGCCAACGCCGGCGACGAGCCGAGCGTAGTGGTCGACAAGGTCAAGCAGGGTTCCGGCAACTACGGCTTCAACGCTGCTACCGGCGTGTACGGCGACATGATCGAGATGGGCATCCTGGACCCGGCCAAGGTCACTCGTTCCGCTCTGCAGGCTGCGGCCTCCATCGGCGGTCTGATGATCACCACCGAAGCCATGGTTGCCGAGATCGTGGAAGACAAGCCGGCCATGGGCGGCATGCCTGACATGGGCGGCATGGGCGGCATGGGCGGCATGATGTAAGCCGACCGGCCCCTGTGGTTGGAAAAGCCCCGCTTCGGCGGGGCTTTTTTTATTCCTCAGCGCGGGCAGTCCTGGCGGTAGCCCGGCAGCTCCTTTGCCGCCGGTTCGCAGGCCAGGCGCAGCGCCTGCTTCAGGTCGTCGGGCAGAGTGGCGCGGCTGATCGGCCGCCAGTGCATGCGTTCGCCGAAATAGCGCGCCCAGTGGAATTCGATGAAATAGCTCTGCCGATCCTTGTCGAAGGCGTTCTCGTCCTCGGCGTAGCCGGCCAGGGCGCGGTAGGGATCGTCGCCAAGCCCGGCGAGAGCGTCCGGCAGCGCCTCGGGCGGGATCTCCGCGCCACGCGCATCGTGCAGCCAGACCCAGTGGTTTTCCTGCATCTTCTTCCAGAAGTCGGTGGCCTGGGGGAGCCGGCCGATCACCTTCACCGGTACGCCCTGTTTCGGGTCCAGGCGCCAGAGCGCGCTACTCAGGTGATGGCGATCGGTGAGGTAGAAGCGGCCGCCGGGGCCGATCACCACCGGAATCTCCTTCTTGCGCAAGTAGCGCTCGAGAGCCTTGGGCTTCTTCCCGGCGAGCTTGGCCTGGTCATCCTCGACCTGCAGCAGGCCGACATTCTGCTGGGTCGGGTGGAGGGCCGCGAGCGGCAGCTCGCACCAGCTACCGACAGAGGTTTGCGGCGAGCAATCCTCGGCCTGGGCGGTGGCGGACAGGAACAGGCAGCAAAGCAGCAGGGCTGGGCGCATGGGGGGCTCCGGCGAAGGAAGGGGAAAGGTTCCCTAGACTGGCACGCTTCGGGCGATCCGGCGTACTCCGGCCTTTGATAGGTGCCTCGCTTTGTGCCAATCTTGCCGACAGGAGATGGCATTCCTCCTTCAACCGCCCCTGGGGCTGATGATGCCTACGCATGAACCTGGAAAGGCGCGTAGGCGCTCGCCTGCCGCCTGTCCGAATCGCTCCTACAAGGACAGGACTATGTGGAAATCCATTCTCGCCATCGCCCTCGGCGCCGCCCTGGGGGCGTTGCTGCGCTGGTTCCTCGGGCTAAAGCTGAACAGCCTGCTGCCCAGCATTCCCCCCGGCACGCTGCTGGCCAACCTGGTCGGCGGCTATGTCATCGGCGCGGCGATTGCCTATTTCGCCCAGGCGCCGGGCATCGCTCCGGAATGGCGGCTACTGATCATCACCGGGTTCTGCGGCGGCCTGACCACTTTCTCCACCTTTTCCGCCGAGGTCGTCAGCCTGCTTCAGGAGGGCCGCCTGGGCTGGGCCGCCGGGGCCATCGCGACGCACGTCAGCGGCTCGTTGCTGATGACTCTGCTGGGGTTGTTCTCGATGAACTGGATGCTGGGCAAATAGCGTAGCGGGAGGCCCGACCATGCAAGGCTATCAACTGACCTTCATCACCCAGCAGGGGCGCTGCCACCAGGGCCAGCCGATCTGCGACTGGCTGCTGCAAGAGGCGCGCCGCCTGGGCGTGCGCGGTGCCACCGCGTTGGCTGCCAGCGAAGGCTTCGGCCAGAGCGGCCGGCTGCATTCGATGCATTTCTTCGAGCTGGCCGACCAGCCGCAGGAAATCCTCATGGCGGTCGATCCCGAGCAGGCAGAACGGCTGTTCGAGTCGATCCGCCAGGCCGGCGTGCGGCTGTTCTACATGAAGGTGCCCATCGAGTTCGGCGTGCTGGGAGCGGACGAACCGTCTCCCTGAACGCGGTTTTCGTCGGCGCCGCCGTTGCGCTGTCCTCGCTTCTCCGGTCGGTAGAGCATCAGGCGGTACAGGCCGAGGCAGATCAGCCAGTCGAACAGCATCGTCCACAGGTTGTGCGAGAGGAAGTGCGCACCTTGCAGCATGCGCGACAGCGACAGCAGGCAGCCCATGGCGAAGGCGAAGGCCAGGGCGTAGCGCGCCAGCCTGGGCTTGCGGTCGCGCAGGGCGAAGAACAGCGCGAACAGGACGAATCCGGACGATGCGTGCCCGCCCGGCCAGCAGCGTCCGGGGTGCTCGGTCGGCGGCCGCGGGCTGAGCAGCGAACTGTAGGTTTCCTCGCCGCCGAACTGCGCCAGGCTCCAGGGGCACTGCACGGCGGTGAGCGCCTTGAGCGGAGTGACTATGCTGGCTGCAAGGCTCATGGCGAGGAACACATAGGCCAGCGGCTTGCTCAGTGCGCGCCATGGCCGGTGGAACAGTCCGGCGATGGAGACCAGAAGGCCGAGGACGCTGATGGCGATCACCAGTTGCTTGACCCGGTCGTGCAGGATGTTCTCCAGGAACCAGCTGTGCCGGCCGATGAAGCCGGCGCCCGGGTCGTACATCAGGTTGGCCAGGGCGAGGTCGAGGGTCACCGGCTCGAAGGCCAGCAGCAGTGCCGCCAGGCCCAGCGGCAGGGCGAGGAACAGCCAGGGGTTGAATGGACGGGAAGGGGAATGGACGGCGGCCTGGGTCATGCGATCTCCAACGCTGGCGTTGACGTTCTCTTGACTTCGACGCTGGTTAAATCCACCGCCGGGGTTCGTGCGCATCCGCAAAGCCGCTATGATCGGCGGCCATGGAAGACGCCATGCAGTCTCTGGTGGCGAGCGTAGAGCCGGTGTGAATCGCCGGTGAAGAATCCGTAAATGCGCGAGAGGCGCTCGATCGGTCTTCCTGCGAAGGAGTGGGACATGCGAATACTGGTGGTCGAAGACAACCGCGACATCCTGGCCAACCTGGCCGATTACCTGTCGCTCAAGGGCTATACCGTGGATTGCGCGCAGGACGGGCTGTCCGGCCTGCACCTGGCGGCCACCGAGCACTACGACCTGATCGTGCTCGACGTGATGCTGCCGGGAATCGACGGCTATGCCCTGTGCCGGCGCCTGCGCGAAGACGCACGGCGCGACACCCCGGTGATCATGCTCACCGCCCGCGACCAGTTGGACGACCGCCTGCAGGGGTTTCGTTCCGGCGCCGACGATTACCTGGTCAAGCCCTTCGCCCTTTCCGAACTTTCCGCACGCATCGAGGCGGTGCTGCGTCGCGCCCAGGGTGGCGGCCGCCGCGAGCTGAGCGTGGCCGATCTGAGCTATGACCTGGACACCCTGGAGGTCAAGCGCGCGGGCAAGTCGCTCAAGCTCAACCCGATCGGCCTCAAGCTGCTCGCCGTGCTGATGCAGAAGAGCCCCCATGTGGTGCGCCGGGATGCCCTGGAGGAAGCGGTCTGGGGCGACGACTGCCCGGACAGCGACAGCCTGCGCAGCCACGTCCATCAACTCCGTCAGGTGATCGACAAGCCATTCTCCGTGGCCTTGCTGCATACGGTGCATGGCGTTGGCTACCGCCTGGCGGAGGAGCCGAATGGAGTATAAGCAGAGCCTCGCCCGCCGGATCGTCATCGCCTTCATGTTGATGACGGTCGCTGTGGGAGGACTGTTCTCCGCCGGCATCGTCGGCGTGGTCCACATCATCGAGGAGCGCCTGATTTCCCGCGACCTGGGCGGCGAACTGGAGCGCATCCTGCGCGACGACCTGGCCCAGGGACGCAACCCGGTGCTCGATCCCGGCATGCGCTTCTTCATCAGCGACGGCCAGGGCTCCTACGCCATGCCGCCGGCGCTGGACCAACTGGATGTCGGTTTCCACGAAGTGTTCGAGGGCGACTTGTCGTTCCATGCGCTGGTGCGCGACATCGATGGTCGCCGTTTCGTCCTGCTGCAGGACCAGAGCGATTTCGAAGCGCGCGAGCAGGTGCTCTACGCCTCGGTGCTGACCGGCTACGTGCTGAGCATCGCCCTGGCCGGCCTGCTTGGCTGGATGCTCGCGCGCAAGGTGATGGAGCCGGTGGTGCGCCTGGCGCGCCAGGTGCGGCATCGCGAACAGTTGCTCGGTCTGGCGCCGCCGTTGGCGCCGGACTACGCCAACGACGAGGTCGGCGAGCTGGCCGCTTCCTTCGACGAGACCCTTGGCCGCCTGCGCGACGCGCTCAAGCGCGAGCAATTGTTCACCAGCGACGTCAGTCATGAGTTGCGTACGCCGTTGATGGTCATCGCCACCTCATGCGAACTGCTGGCCGAAGAACCCAGCCTCGGCCCGCGCGCCCGTGGCCAACTGGAGCGGATGACCAAGGCCACCGAGGAGATGCGCGACCTGGTGCAAACCTTCCTGTTGCTGGCGCGTGCGCAGAAGGGCGAGGAAAGCCTGGCGCCCCACGGTAGCCTGGAGAGCATCGCCGACGACCTGGTCCAGGTCTGGCGCGAACAGGTCGAGGCGCGAGGACTGACCCTGCACTACCGCAACGAAGGCGCCTGCGCCGGCCAGTTCAACGCGCCGCTGCTGCGCGCGGTGATGGGCAACCTGTTGCGCAACGCGACCCACTACACCGATGCCGGGAGCATCACGCTGACCCTCGACGAGCATGGTTTCAGCGTCGAGGACACCGGGGCGGGCGTCCCGGAAGAACAACGCGAACGCATCTTCATGCCCTTCGTTCGCGGCAGTTCCAGCTCCGGGCGCGGCGAAGGCCTTGGCCTCGGCCTCTCGCTGGTGAAGCGGATCTGCGCGGCCGAGGGCTGGAGCGTAACCCTCAGCGCGGTGGAGCCGCACGGCTGCCGGTTCGAAGTTTTACTCGATGTTGCTTGACGAAAAATTCACCACCCCTTGACCCGAGCTTGACGGCTGGATTCATACCGTTCGTCTCATGAATCCTGGAGTTCCCGTCATGAACAATCCGCCTGTCGACCTCGACTTTTCTCACAAGTATGATCGCGAGCATGCTGAGGCCTACCTGAAGAAGCATCAGGACGGCCTCGCCCGGAAACTTTCCCACCGGCGCGACGTCCAACTCGCCCGGCACGCGCTGAAGCTCGCGGGGCAGCCCAACCTGGTGCTCGACCTGCCCTGCGGCGCCGGACGCTTCTGGCCGCTGCTGGCGGAAAAGGACAACCGGGTGATCATCGGCGCCGACAATTCCGCGGACATGCTGGCGGTCGCCTGCGCCGGTCAGCCGGACGGTGTGGTGAAACGGGTACGGCCCTTGCAGACTTCCGCTTTCGCCATCGACCTGCCGGACAGCTCGGTGGACAATATCTTCTGCATGCGGCTGCTCCACCACATCGGCGAGGCGGACGATCGACGCGTCCTGCTCCGCGAGTTTCACCGGGTCACGCGGGACAGCGTGATTCTTTCCCTCTGGGTCGATGGCAATTTCAAGGCCTGGAAGCGTAGGCGCATGGAGGCACGGCGGGTAGCGAACGGGGAACAGACCGGCTACCAGAACCGCTTCGTGTTACCAGCCGAAACGGTCGAGCGCGAGTTCCGCGACGCCGGCTTCGTCGTCCAGAAGCATCTCGATTTCATCCCGCTGTATCACATGTGGCGGGTCTATATCTTGCGAAAGGAATAACGATGGCTCCCGATCTGGCATCCCTGCAACGTATCTCCGGCGACTCCGCCATCGACCAGTGGTTGCAGGTACCCGGCAGCTGGGTCGAGGAGCCCAACGAGCGCCGCGGCGGGGCCAGCGGCGTGCAGCGGGTGTACACCGGCGATGGACGGCTGCTTTATCGCAAGCAGCAGACCGGCCACGTCTACCGCGACTGGCAGCGCCCTTTCGGCTATCCCACCGCCATGCGCGAGCGCGATGCGCTACGGGCCTTCGAGTCGCTTGGTATTCGCGTGCCGCGCCTGGTCTATTCCGGCTGCCGCAAGGTCGACGGACAATGGCAGGCGCTGCTGGTGACCGAAGCCCTGGAGGGTTTCTCCAGCCTCGACGAGTGCTATGCGCGCGGTGACCAGGACCGCTGGGGCGAAGCGAAGCACCAAAGAATTCTGCAACAAATCGGCGCTACCATTGCCCGGATGAATCTCGCCCACTGGCAGCACGGTTGTCTCTATCCGAAGCACATCTTCGTCCGCGTCGAGGGCGAGGCCATCGAAGTAGCGCTGATCGACCTGGAGAAGAGCCGCCGCCGCCTTACGGTGAACAAGGCGTCCCAGCACGACCTGAAGCAGTTGAAGCGCCGTTCGTCGTGGACTGGCGCGCAGTGGCAAGCCTTCATCTATGGTTACCAGACGGCGTTTGGCAGCGCCATCAAAGGGTTGCAGACATGAAATTAGAAATCACTCGAGGTTTGTTGCTGGTCGGCGCTCTCGCCGTGGCTACAGCCGCGGCTGCCGCCTGGCACGAACCCGCGCCGAACGTGGTGCAGATGAGCGGCGGTCATGAGTACTGCCCGACACCTTCGGCGCTCAAGGCCGAGCGGCCGACGCGCCAGGAGGTCCAGCCGAACAAGGACATCCTGCTGCTGATGTTCGGTCTTTCCCAGGGGGGAGCCAGCCTGTCGCGCTGAGTCTCCTTGTCGAAAAAGCCCCGCCTTGGCGGGGCTTTTTCATGGGCGATGAGATCGTCGGAGGCATGGGCCGAATAAGGACCAGGCCTCATGCGCCACCTTGCCGCAGCGCGCCAGGCTTGCCCTAGGCGACCTGGAACACGTGCTTGAGGTAGTGGATGAAGTCAGGGTCCCGGCATTGCGCCTTGCCGGGCGTATCGGAGATCTTCGCCACCGGATGGCCGTTGCAGGCGCTCATCTTCACCACGATGTTCATCGGCTCGACGCCCGGCAGGTCGCAGGTGAAATGCGTGCCTATGCCGAAGCTGACGTTGATCCGGCCCTGTAGCGCGCGATAGATCTTCAGGGCCCGCGGCAGGTCGAGGCCGTCGGAGAACACCAGGGTCTTGGTCAGCGGGTCGATGCCCAGCTTGAGGTAGTGGGCGATGGTCTTTTCCGCCCACAGCAATGGGTCGCCCGAGTCGTGGCGGAGGCCGTCGAAGAGCTTGGCGAAATAGAGGTCGAAGTCGCGCAGGAAGGCATCGGTGGTGATGCAGTCGGTCAGCGCGATGCCGAGCAGCCCACGGTATTCGCGGACCCAGCAGTCCAACGCGGCACTCTGGCTGTCGATCAGGCGCGGACCGAGCTGCTGGTGGGCCATCAGCCATTCGTGGGCCATGGTGCCGAGGGGCTTGAGGTCGAGCTTGCGTGCCAGGTGGACGTTGCTGGTGCCGACGAAGCAGCCCGGAAAGTCCTCCTTCAGACCGCTCACCACCGCCTCGTGGACCCGATAGGAGAAGCGGCGGCGGGTACCGAAGTCGGCCATCTTGAAGCCGGCCAGTTCCTCGGCGCTGGCCTCCCGGCGCAGCCAATCGAACTTTTCCTGCAGGCGTTCGCGCGCCTGCTCGACGGTGGCGGCCGGGTAGCGGGCGCGGTTGCGCACCTCGCTGATCATCGCCAGCAGCGGCACTTCGAAGAGGATCACGTGCAGCCAGGGGCCTTTCAGGCGCAGGAAGAATTCGTCGTTCTCGATGCCGGTCTGCACGTAGCGCGGGTTGAAGCGGAACAACCCGAGGAAGCGGATGAAGTCCGGCGCGAGGAAGGGAATCCGTTCGAGGAAGGCCAGTTGCTCGTCGCTGATCGCCAGGCCCGCCAGGTATTCCAGTTGTTCGCGGATGGCCGGCAGGTACAGGCGCAGGTCTTCCTGGTTGCGGCAGCGGAACTCCCACTCCACCTCGGCGTTGGGATAGTTGTGCAGCACCGCCTGCATCATGGTCAGCTTGTAGAAGTCGGTATCCAGCAGGTTCTGCACGATACGTTCGGAAAAAGCGCTCTCGGCCATGCTCGTCTCACCACTGCGTTTCAGCGGGCAGTCTACTGGAGGCGGCTGCCGGCGGACATAGGATCGCGCCCGGAGGGCTGTGGGATGGAGCGACAGCGCCGGCGGACAGCGCTGTTGTCGCTGTCCGCCGTTTCCGATCAGTGTGCGTTTGCCGCTTGCGTCACGCCTGGCGGGGCATCCGGCCTGGCCACCAGGGTGTAGATGCACGGCAGGACGAACAGGGTGAAGAGGGTGCCCACCGACATGCCGGTCGCGATCACGATGCCGATGTCGAAGCGACTGACCGCCCCGGCGCCGGTGGCGAGGATCAGCGGGATCACCCCGAGCACCATCGCCGCGGTGGTCATCAGTACTGGCCGCAGGCGGATCGCGGCGGCCTGCTCGATGGCCTCGCGACGCTCCAGCCCCTGTTCGTGGCGCAACTGGTTGGCGAACTCGACGATCAGGATGCCGTGTTTGCTGATCAGGCCGATCAGTGTCACCAGGCCGACCTGGGTATAGATGTTCAGGCTCGACACGCCGAGGAACAGCGGTATCAGCGCACCGCAGATCGACAGCGGCACGGTGACCATGATCACCAGCGGATCGCGGAAGCTTTCGAACTGTGCGGCGAGGACCAGGAAGATGATCGCCAGGGCCAGTCCGAAGGTGACCAGCAATGCGCTGCCTTCCTGCACGTATTGCCGGGAAGCGCCGGCGTAGTCGACGGCGAAGCCGCGCGGGGCTTCCTCGCGGGCGATCTGCTGAACCGTCTCGATGGCCTCGCCCATGCTGACGATGGGGAAGCCGGAGATGATCGCCGAGTTGAGCTGCTGGAACTGGTTCAGTTGCCGCGGCCGTGCCCGTTCGTGGGTCTCGATCAGGGTCGAGAGGGCGACCAGTTGGCCGTTGCGGCTCTTCACGTAGTAGCTGCCGAGCCAGCCGGGATTGTCGCGATAGGGGCGTTCGACCTGGGCGATGACCTTGTAGCTGCGCCCGTCGATGGTGAAGCGGTTGATCTCGCCCTCGCCGAGCAGGCTGGCCAGCGCCACCCCCAGGTCTTGCATGGAGACGCCCATCTGCGCGGCCTTCTCGCGGTCGATGTCGACCACCAGCTCGGGTTTGTCGAACGCCAGGTCGAGATCGAGGAAGGCGAACTTGCCGGACTCGCTGGCGCGCTGCTTCACCCGTTGCGCCACTTGCAGCAGCGACTCGTAGTCGTTGGCGGTGTTGAGCACGAACTGGAATGGCAGGCCCTCGCCGGTGCCCGGTAGCGACGGCAGGTTGAAGGCGAAGATCTGCACGCCGGGAATCTCGTTGAGCTTCGCCTGCACCGCATGGAGCAATTCCATCTGGCTCTTTTCGCGTTCGTCCCAGGGCTTGAGCAGCATGCCGCCGATGCCGGCCTGGACGCCGTTGTAGCCGTTGATCTGGAACGCCGAGTAATACTCCGGGAAGCTGCGGAAGATGCCTTCGAACTCGGCGGTATAGCGATTCAGGTAGTCGAGGTTGGCGGTCTGCGGCGAGTTGGTCATGAGGAACACGATGCCCTGGTCCTCTTCCGGCGCCAGCTCCTTCTTGGTGAACATCAGCAGTACCGGGATCAGCGCCAGTACCAGCACGGCGAACACCAGGACCACCGGACGGGTGTCCAGGGTGCCGTGGAGGGCGCGCTGGTAGCGTCGCTTCAGGCCCTCGAAGATCAGGTCGAGGCGATGCGCCAGGCCCGAGGGATTCTCCTCGTGGCGCAACAGGCGCGAGCACATCATCGGCGACAGGGTCAGGGCGACGATCCCGGAAATGATCACCGCGCCGGCCAGGGTGAAGGCGAATTCCTTGAACAGGGCGCCGGTGAGGCCGGTGAGAAAGCCGATCGGCGCGTAGACCGCGGCGAGGGTGATGGTCATGCTGACCACCGGTACGGCGATCTCCCGCGCGCCCTCCAGGGCGGCCTCGAAGGGCGGCTTGCCCTCCTCGATGTGGCGGTGGATGTTTTCCACCACCACGATCGCGTCGTCCACCACCAGACCGATGGCCAGGACCATCGCCAGCAGGGTCAGCAGGTTGATCGAGTAGCCCATGGCCTGCATGAAGAACAATACGCCGATCATCGACAGCGGAATGGTCACCACTGGGATCAGTACCGAACGGAACGCGCCGAGGAACAGGAACACCACCACGATGACGATCAGCACCGCCTCGCCGAGGGTCTTCACCACTTCATCGATGGAGGCCTGGATGAAGCGCGTGGCGTCGTAGGCGATGGACACCTTGAGGTTGGGCGGCAATTGCTCTTCCAGTTCGGGCATCTTCGCCCGCACTTCCTTGATCACGTCCAGCGGGTTGGCGCTGGGCGTGCCCTTGATGCCGATGTAGACCGAGGGAATCCCATTGAACGAACTGATCGCGTCGTAGCTGGCGGCGCCCAGTTCGACCCGTGCGACATCACCCATCAGCACCCGGCGGTCGCCGTCGGTCTTCACCGGGATGGCGGCGAAGGCCTGGGGCGACTTGAGGTCGGTGGAAGCATTGACGCTGGTGACCACCAACTGGCCCTTCACCTCGCCGGCGGCGGCGAGGAAGTTGTACTGCTGCACCGCCTGGTTGATCTCGCCGGCGGTGACGCCGAACGCGGCCATCTTCACCGGGTCCAGCCACAGGCGCATGGCGAACACCTGGTTGCCTAGGATCTCCGCCTCGGCGATACCGGGCAGGGTCGCCAGCTTGGGCTGGATCACCCGCGACAGGTAGTCGGTGATCTGCGGGTTGTTCATCTGCTCGCTGTAGAAGCTGATGTACATCAGCGCCGAGGCATCCGCGGCCTCCTTCTGCAGCACCGGGTCCTCGGCGTCCGGCGGCAGTTGGCTCTTCACTTCGTTGGACTTGGCCAGCAGCTCGGTGACCAGGCGATCGGTATTGGCGCCGATCCGCGCGTAGATGGAGATGGTCGAATAGTTCTGCCGGCTCACCGAGGTCATGTAGTCGATGCCTTCGGCGCTGGCCAGGCTCTGCTGCAGCGGTTGGGTGATGTAGCCCTGGATGGTCTCCGCGTTGGCTCCGGCGTAGAGCGTGGTCACCGTGATCAGCGCGTTCTCCATTTGCGGATACTCGCGGATCACCAGCTTGCTGAAGGCCTGCATGCCGAGCAGGACGATCAGCAGGCTGACCACGCTCGCCAGGACCGGACGACGGATGAACGGATCGGTAAAAGCCATGTTTCAGTCCCTTGGCAAGCCTTCCGCCTTGGAGCGGGAAGGCGCGCGACTCAGTGCTCTTGCTGGAGGTCCCGCTCGGCGACGATGGCCACCGCGGCGCCGTTGTCGAGCTTCAGTTGCCCGGAAGTCACTACCTGCTCGCCGCCCTCCAGGCCTTCGAGCACCACCGCCAGGCCTTCGCGGCGTTCGCCGATCCTGACGAAGCGGCGCTCGACGACCCGTTGCGGCTGGCCCTTGTCATCCTTCGACACCTGGCCCTGCTCGTCCTTCTTCTGCCCGACGACGTAGATCGAGTCGCCGTAGAGGGTGAAGGTGATCGCCGTCTCCGGCACCACGACGCGTTGTTCCTCGCCAGGCAACATCACCTCGAGGTTGGCGAACATGCCCGGCAGCAGCTTGCCGTCCGGGTTCTCCAGGGCGGCGCGGACCTGCAGGTTGCGGGTCTCGTTGTCGACCTTGGGGTTGATGGCGGCGATCTCGGCGTCGAACACCTGGCCCGGGTAGGCGGCGACCCGGACCTTCACCAACTGGCCGCGGCTGAGCAGGGGGAAGTCCTGCTCGGGCAGGTGGAAATCCAGGAGCAGGGTGGAAAGGTCCTGCAAGGTGGCGATCGGCGTCCCGGGCGAGACGTAGTCGCCGACGTCCACCTGGCGGATGCCGATGGTCCCGGCGAAGGGCGCGAGCACGCGCTTCTTCGCCAGCGCCGCCTTCAGCTCGGCGACGGTGGCGCTGGTCTTGGCCCACTGCGCGGCGAGACGGTCGAATTCGCTTTTCGAGATGGCCTTGCTGCCGATCAGTTCGCGGCCGCGCTGGTACTCGGCCCTGGCCAGGCCGAGATCGGCCTCGGCAGTGCGCAGGGTGGCTTCCTCGACGTCGCTTTCCAGCTGGATCAGCGGTTGGTCCAGCTTCACCTGGTCGCCGGAAAGGAACAGTACGTCGCGTACCGTGCCGGAGACTTCGGCGGTGAGGGTCACGCCCTGGAATGCCTTGAGGCTGCCGATGGCTGGCAGGCGGCTCTGCCAGGGACGCTTTTCGGCCAGGCTGGCGGTCACGCTGATCGGCGGTTTCGGTGCGCTGAAAAGGGCGATCTGCTGACGGATGGAGTAGACCTTGTAGCCGGCGAGAATCGCCACCACGGCGATCACCGCGGCGAGCATGATCAACATGCGGCGGAGCAACATAATCCTGGTCCCTGGTATGCCGAGAGCGCCCCGTTTCGGGGCGAATCCGACACATTACGTGCAGCTTTCAAGGCTTGTCAAAGCACAGGATTGGCGAAAGATTTCAAGCGTGTTGCAGGTCGCTTCCGACTTTCGCGGACCGGTATGGCGAGAGGTTGATGCCGCGCTCTCAGGCCAGGTGCAAGTGGTTGTCCCAGAGGCCGGAAGGCAGCTCCAGCGGTTGCGCGGCAATGCGCTCGCCCTGGCAGTCGTAGAAGCGGCAACGGCCCTGTCCGGACGTGACGACGAAGCCGTTCTTCACCGCGCCCACGCCGGCGCAGTCCGGCAACGGCGCGTCGAGGCGTACGGCACCGCTGTCCAGGTCCCAGATGAAGAAACGGTTGCCGCGCGGGGCGGTCAGGGCCACCAGGCGCAGGTCGTCGTGGATCGCCACGCTGGCGGTGTACTGGGCCATCGCCAGGCGCTGCTCCTCGGCCACCGGGAAGGCTTCGAAGGGACAGCCGGGGCGCTTGATCGCCAGCAGGTCGGCATGTTCGTGGGCATCGCCCATGAACTGCTGGCCGGCGACGATGGTGCCGTCGCGACCGATCGCCAGGTGGCGGACGCTGTTCATCTGCTGCGCCAGGGTTTCCTTGGACAGCAGGTTGCCGTCGCGGCGCATCAGCACCAGGCTGGGCTCCATGGCGTCGAGGTTCATCTCGACCCGGCTTTCCGCCTCGGTGCGAATGCCGCCGTTGGCCACTACCAGGGTCTCGCCGTCGGGCATCCAGGAAACCTGGTGCGGCCCGAGGCCGTGAGTAGATATCTCGCCGCTGTGCTGCAGTCGCTCGCCGTCGAAACGGTAGACGCCGAGCACGCCGCGACCGGGATCGGTAGTGTCGTTCTCGGTGGCGTAGAGCCATTCGCCGCTCTGGTGGAACACGCCGTGGCCGTAGAAGTGGCGGTCTTTCTGCGAGACCAGGGTCTGCAGCAGGCGACCGTCGTTCAGGTCGATCAGGTAGCTTTCGGTGCCTGGCCGGCGGGCGACGAACAGCGCCAGCGGCAGGCTCGGGTGCTGGACGATGTCGTGGCAGCGCTGGGCCACGCGGGTGGCGAACTGGCACTTGCCGTCCAGGCGGTAGCCCACCGCGTAATGCTGGCCATCGGCGTCGTCGCGCGCCGACAGCACCAGCGGTTGGCTACCCTGGCGGCTGAAGCTCCAGCCGCCGAAGGACAAGGCGCCGAGCAGCAGGCTGCCCAGGCCGATCACATGACGTCGCAGCATGGTGCCGACCTCAGTCGCCATCGTTGGCGTTGAAGCCCAGTTGCACGCCGAGGGCGCGGGCCAGGTCGCCTTCGTGCAGGCGGTGGACCACGTTCAGGCTGTCATAGAGGGCGTTGAGCTGGTTGCGCCCGTCTTCGCTGGCGAGCAGTTCGGAGAGCGGTTTCTGTTCCAGCGCCGCCAGCTTCGCGTGGCTGTCGGCGTAGGCGGCGTCGATCTTGCCGGCCAGGGCCTTCTGTTCGGCCGGCAGCAGGGTCTTCAGGCCCTTGCCGTCGATACCTTCCCAGAGCGCCTGGGCGCCGCTCAGGCTGGCGTCCAGGCTGGCCAGCGAGGCGTTGCTGCGCCAGGCCTCGGCCTGGTAGGGCTGGGGAATGCCCTTGCTCTGCCGGCCCAGCGGAGTACCGAGTTTCTTCTTCAGCATGTCCAGGGCGGTGACCTGGACCCGCAGCAGCTCGGCGATCGCCTCGTGGGCGTCGGCGTAGCGGTCGTTGGGGAACTTGCTCATCTGGGTGAGCATGCCGCCGTCGTTTTTCCAGCGCGCCAGGATGTCCTGGGCCAGTTGCTGCTGGTGGGTGCCGATGGCTTCCAGCAACGGGCAATAGCGGGCCTTGGTGGCGGCGTCGGCGAGGTCGATCTTGCTGTCGAAGAGGATGTATTCGTAGGCGGAGAGCCCCTGCACCACCACGCTGGCCTTGGCCAGGGCCGCGGCGTCGACCTGCGGGTTGTTCTTCAGCAACTGTTCGACCTGGCGCCCGACCAGATCCTTCTTGTCCGGCCAGAACTGCACCTGCCAGGCGCGGTTGCCCTCGGCCAGCGGGCCGATCAGCAGCGGTTGCAGCTCGGCCCAGGCCTTCTGCGCGGCGTGGAACGCGTCGCGGGCCTTGGCCAGGTCTTCCTTGCCCTGGCAGTAGGCCAGGGCGCTGCTGGCCAGGGCCTGGTCGGCCTCCACCCAGCGGCTGTAGGTCGGCAGGATCACCTGTTGCGCCAGGGCGGCACTGGTGACGGCCTGCGGGTCTTGCGGCGAACAGGCGCCGAGGGCGATGGCGAGGCTGGTCAAGAGCAGTCGTGGGCGGAACATGTGGGCTCCTCAGAGTGAATTCAGGAAGGCCAGCAGGGCGCTGCGCTGGTCGGCGTCGAAGCCGAGCACGTGCCGCTTGGCCGCTTCGGCTTCGCCGCCGTGCCAGAGGATCGCCTCCAGCAGATTGCGGGCGCGCCCGTCGTGGAGGAACTGGGTGTGACCGTTGACCGTTTCGGTCAGGCCGATGCCCCATAGCGGCGGGGTTCGCCAGTCCCGCCCGCTGGCGAGAAATTCCGGGCGATTGTCCGCCAAGCCGTCGCCCATGTCATGCAGCAACAGGTCGGAATAGGGACGAATCCGTTGGTTGGCCAGCTCCGGCTCGCTGGCGTCGGAACCGGTAGTGAAGGCGGGAACGTGGCAGGCCACGCAGTTGGCCTGGGCGAACAGGCGCTTGCCGGCCAGCACCTGCGGGTCGTCCACCTTGCGCCGCGCCGGGACCGCCAGGTTGCGGCTGTAGAACAGCACCTGGGCGAAGATGTTGTCGCTGACTTCCGGCTCGCCGCCGTCGGGCGCCCGGCGGCACTCGACCTGGGCGGCGCTGCAGTCGTCGTGGGGCAGCAGGCTGCTGGTCAGGCCCATGTCGTTGGCGAAGGCGTGCGCGTTCTGCTGCGGGATATCCGGCTGGCCGGCCTTCCAGCCGAAGCGGCCGAGCGCGGTGCGCTGCCGTGCGGCATCCCAGACCTGGTTGGCGCGCCCGCGGATACCGTCGCCGTTGCGGTCGTCCGGATCGGCATTGGCCAGGATCGCCTCTTCGGGAATCGCCTCGAGCAGGCCGAGGCCGATCATCGGCGGGGCGACGCGGGCGGAAAACATCGTCTGCGGATGCATCGGCCCATAGCCGAGCTGGCTGATACGCAGGATCGGCTTGCGCAGTTCGACCTCGGTGCCGTCCTCGAACCTCACCTTCATCGGCTCGTAGTCCATCCGCACCTTGCCTTCCGGGGCGACGCCGGGAATGCCGACGTCCTGCAACTGGCCGCCGTAGGTCGGCTCGGGAATCACCCCCTGGTGCAACAGGGTCTTGCCGTCCGCAGGGCCGGCCGGGATCGACAGGCGTACCAGCATCGACACCGCGCTGACCGCGTCCGCTCCCGGCGGGTGGCCGCGGCCGTCCTTCACATGGCAGTTCTGGCAGGCGTTGGTATTGAACAGCGGTCCCAGACCGTCGCGCGCGGTGGTGGAGGAAGGGGCGATGACCCAGGGGTTGCGGAAGAAACTGTTGCCCACGCTGAAGTCCAGGCGCCGGCTCGGGGCGAGGTTGGCGGAGGGCAGGGAGAAGGCGTTGCGGTCGCTTTGCAGCACCGTGGTCGTGCCCCCGGACAGGTGTTCACCGGGCTCGGCGCGCAGCGGTTCGTCGTCGGCGCCGCATCCGCCCAGAAGGAGCGCCGTCAGGAGACAGGCGAGCGGCATGGAAGGTGACGGCAACGACATCGGCGAACATCCCGGACTGCGTGGAAACAGCCCGCAAGCTTACCAGTTGGAGCTAATCAAAATAAGAGGGATTTGCGTTTGTAAAGGCCCGCGAAGTCCGCTTTCGAGGCCCTGAAACGCAGCGTGCGGCCATGGGCCGCACGCTGTTGGCGCAGGAAGGAATCAGAACTCGTGGTCGGCGTTGTCCGGCTTCAGGTCCTGGATACCCAGCTTGCCCGCGGCCTGCTCGATGGCGCCGGTCTGCTTGACCAGGGCGGCGATGGCGTCGCGGATCTTCTGCTGGCCGTCCTTGTTGTCCGGAGCGATCATCTGGTCGAAGTGCACGCCATCCTTCTCGGCGCTGTCGACGATGGCCTGCAGCTTGGCCTCGGTGTCGGCCAGGTCGGCCTTCAGGGCGTCGTTGGCGG
This sequence comes from Pseudomonas sp. FDAARGOS_761, assembly GCF_013343155.1. Lineage (NCBI taxonomy): Bacteria > Pseudomonadati > Pseudomonadota > Gammaproteobacteria > Pseudomonadales > Pseudomonadaceae > Pseudomonas > Pseudomonas sp. FDAARGOS_761. The sequence continues at coordinate 682,151 of NZ_CP054572.1, forward strand.
CGACGTCGGCCTTGGCGACCAGGTCGGCCAGGCTCGGGCCCTTGACCACGCTGCCGTCGATGCGCTTGTACTCGCCGAGGTAGATGTTGCGGATGCTCTTGCCGTTGAAGAACAGGGTGTGGTGGGTGTCGTCGCTGAAGCAGTCGTGCTCGTCTTCGGTGGAGTTGGCCTCCAGCGCGACCTTCATGCGCTCGCCGGCCAGTTCGCCGAGGGACAGGCTGCCCATGCCGAAGAACATCTTGCGCAGGCCGGTATCCACCGGTTCGGCCTCCAGCTTGGCGCGGTAGTTGTCGGCGACGCCGGCTTTCCACTGTCCGGCCATGTATTCGAGGTCGCTGACCAGCAGGTCGGTGACGGCCTTCAGGTAGGCGGCACGACGGTCGCAATGGCCGCCGGTGCAGTCCTTGCCCTGGGCATAGTCGGTGGCGGGACGGTTGCCGGCGCCGGGACCGGTGCCGTTCAGGTCCTGGCCCCAGAGGAGGAACTCGATGGCGTGGTAGCCGGTGGCGACGTTGGCTTCGGAACCGCCCAGCTCGTTCAGGCTGGCCAGTTTCTCGCCGGTGATTTCCTTGACGTCGATCTTGTCTTCGCCGACCTGGATCTCGGTGTTGGCGACGATGTTGGCGGTGGCGCCGGGGTTGCCCAGGGCGTGCTGGTAGTCCTTGGCGACATAGTCGATCAGGCCTTCGTCCAGCGGCCAGGCGTTAACCTGTCCTTCCCAGTCGTCGATGATCGCGTTGCCGAAGCGGAAGGCTTCGCTCTGGGAGTAAGGGGTACGAGCGGCGAACCAGGCTTCCTTGGCGGCTTTCAGGGTCTCCGCGTCAGGCTTGGCGAGGAACGCGTCGATGGCTTTCTGCAGGTCCTTGGCGGTGCTCAGGGCATCGGCGAAGGTGGCTTCGGCGAGGTCCGCGTAGTTCTTGATCACTGCCTTGGCGGCGGCCTCGTCGACCTTGGCGGCCGGGGCGGCGGCGGGCGCGGCGGGCTGCGTGCTGGCCGCCGGTGTTGCGGGCGCTTCGGCTTTCTTGTCGTCGCCGCAGCCGGCGAGGGAGATGGCGAGGGCCAGCAGACTGGCGGTGGCCAGGGGCATACGAGTCATGGCGGATTCCTTTGCTTTATTGGTGGCGTGCCGAAGCGGCGTGCGCTTGTCGGAAACACCCGCGAGGGCGTTAAAAAACCGCCACATAATGCGAAAGATTTGCATTTTTGAAAAGGGCGCAGCGTGATCGCCGTCGTGCCTGGACATGTCGGGCGCAGCTAGAATGCCAGTATCTTCGTCCGGAGCTCCGTCCATGAGTCTGACCGCTATCGCTTTCTGGGTTGTCCTGCTGCTGCTCGCCGGCTACGCGGTGGTGCTCTACAACGGCCTGGTACGGCTGAAGCACGCCGTGGGCAAGGCCTGGGCCAACATCGACGTGCTCCTCAAGCAGCGCCATGACGAGCTGCCGAAGCTGGTCGAGGCCTGCAAGCAATACATGCAGCACGAGCGCGCCACCCTGGAGCGGGTCATCGCCGCCCGCAACGCCGTCGCCAGCGCCCGCGAGCGCGCCGACGTGAATGCCCTGGGCAAGGCCGAGAGCGGCCTGCGCGCCGGCCTGGGGCAGCTCTTCGCGCTGGCCGAGAACTACCCGCAGCTCAAGGCCAACGAAAGTTTCCAGTTCCTTTCCCAGCGCATCAGCGGCCTGGAGAACGGGATCGCCGATCGCCGCGAGCTGTACAACGAGGCGGTGAACCTGAACAACGTGCGCATCGAGCAATTTCCCGACCTGCTGATCGCTCGTGTCGCTGGCTTCAAGGCCGCCGAGCTGTTGCAGTTCAGCGAGGCGGAGAAGGTCGACGTCGATCTCAAGGCCCTGTTCGGCTGAGATGGACTTCGACCTGCGCTGGCTGTTCATCGCCGCCAGCCTGGGGCTCTGCGCCTGGGCCGGCTGGCAGTTCGTGCACCGCCTTGCCCGGGCGCGTCTGCTCGGCGACGTACCGACCTCGCGGATCCGTTCGGCGGCGCAGGGTTTCGTCGAACTCTACGGGGTGCTCGAGGAGGGCCCGGAAGGCCCGCTGCAGGCTCCCTTGACTGGCAAGCCGTGCCTGTGGTGGCGCTACCGCATCGAAGTCGAGGAAAAGCGCAGCGGCCGCGAGAAGGCCTGGCGCACCGTCGACAAAGGTGCCAGCGAGTCGCCATTCGGCTTGCGCGATGCCACCGATGCCTGCCTGGTCGACCCACGCGGCGCCGAGGTGCGACCCTTGACCCAGCAGCGCTGGGAGGCTTTTCGCGAAGCACCGATCGATACCCTGCGACTGCTGGAGAGCTTCGGCACCCTGGTCGGCGGAGAGCGGCTCTACCGCTACACCGAGGAGCGCCTGCATGCCGGCGAGCCGCTCTATGCGCTGGGCGAATTCCGCAGCAGCGGTGGCGGTCGCCAGGGACTCGATGCCGAACGGGAGCAGGGTGCGGTGATCCGTGAATGGAAGGGCGATTTCCACGGCCTGCTGGCGCGCTTCGACAGCGACGGCAACGGCGAGCTGGACGAGCGCGAATGGAACCGGGTGCGCCTGGCGGCACGGCTGGAGGCCGAGGATCGGCATCGGGCAAGCAGCGCCGCGCCGACCCGCCACCGGCTCGGCAAGCCGGGGGAGGCGCATCCCTTCATTCTCTCCAGCCAGGGCGAGGACGATCTCGCCGTGCAACTGCGCCGCCAGGCGGCGGGGGCCGCGTTGCTCTGCCTGGGCAGCGCGCTATTGGCGGGCTGGCTGTTCAGCCGCCTGTTCTGATCAGGGCCGTTCGCTGCTGGTGGCCTGGCTCAGGCGTCGCGCCTGCTTGAGGTACTGGGTCAGTTCCCTGGCCGGCAGCGGCTTGCTGTACAGGTAGCCCTGACCTTCGTTGCAACCTTCGGCGATGATGTACGCCTCCTGCTCGGCGGTTTCCACGCCCTCGGCAATCACCTGCATGCCCAGGCTCTTGCCGAGCTGGATGATGGCGCGAACGATGGTCGCGTCGTCCTCGTCCTGCAGCAGGTCCTGGACGAAACTCTTGTCGATCTTGATCTTGTCCAGCGGCAGGCTCTTCAGGTAGCTCAGCGAGGAATAGCCGGTGCCGAAATCGTCGATGGCGATCAGCGCGCCGGCGCGGCGCAGGCTGAGGAGGTGCTGGGCGGCAGTGGAGATGTCCTCCATCAGGCCGGTCTCGGTGACTTCCAGCTCCAGGCTGCGCGCCGGCAGGCGGTAGACCTGCAGCAGGTTGCTGACCACCCGTGGCAGGGCGTTGTGGTGGAGCTGCACGGTGGAAAGATTGACCGCCATGCGCAGGTCGTCGAAGCCCTGGTCGTGCCATTCGCGCAACTGCCGGCAGGCCTGGTCGAGCACCCACTCGCCGATGCTGAAGATGCTGCCGTTCTGTTCCGCCAGCGGGATGAACAGGTCCGGCGGGACGAAGCCGTGCAACGGATGTTGCCAGCGCAGCAGTGCCTCGACGCCGACCACGCGGTGGTCGCGGTAGTCCACCTGCGGCTGGTAGACGAGGTGCAGCTCGTGGCGCTGCAGGGCGTCGCGCAGGTCCTTTTCCAGTTCCCGGCGGCGACGCATTTCGCTGTCCACGCTGGCGATGTAGAACTGGTAGCGGTTGCGCGAGCGGGTCTTGGCCAGGGTCATGGTCTGCTCGGCCTTCTGCAGCAGTTTCTCCGTGGTCTCGCCGTCCTCGGGGAACAGGGTGATACCGATGGTGGCGCGCAGGCGCACCTCGTGCTGGTCGATCTCGAACGGCGCTTCCAGGCCGTCGAGGATGCTCTGCGCCAGTTCGGCCGCCTCGTAGGGTTGCTCGATGTCGGCCTGGACCAGGGCGAACTGGTCGCCGCCCAGGCGCGCCAGCGAACCGAGCCGCGCGCTGTGCCCGCGCAGGCGGTCGGCGAGGGCGATCAGCAGCTGGTCGCCGAGCTGGTAGGTGTACTGCTCGTTGATCCCCTTGAAATCGTCGAGGCCCAGGCACAGCACTGCCACCCGGCGCTGCTGGCGGCCGGCGCCGTCGAGGATCTGGTCGAGTTGCTGTTGCAGCAACTGGCGGTTCGGCAGGCCGGTGAGGAAGTCGTACTGGGAAATGCGCAGCAGGTTGTCTTCGGCCTCGCGACGCAGGTGGCTGTTGCTTTCGATCGAGGCGAGCAACTGGTTGGCGGTGGTCACCCAGAGCCCCAGCTCGTTGCGTTCGTGCCCCTTGAGCAGCGGCAACTGGTGCTGGCTGGGGCGGTCGGGATTGATGCTGACCAGGTGTTCGATGATCTTCGACAGCGGCTTGGTCAGCATCCAGTGGTAGACCAGGAACAGCACCAGGCCCATGGCCAGGGCGCGGAGAATGCCGGAGATGAAGATGATTTCCGAAGTGGTGACGAAGTTCTCGCCGTAGGGCGCGGTGTCCAGGGTGATCTTCAGGTCGCCGTAGTATTCGCTATAGGGCGGGCGGCCGATCAGTCGAATGCTGAAGGTGCGTTCCTGGCCGAGGATCGGGTCGGTCAGCCAGCGCGTCGGCAGGTCCAGCAGCGGCCTGGATTTCTCCGCCAGCATCGGCTCGCCGGGATGGCCGATGCTCGCCTGGCGCACCGCCTCGTGCTGGAACAGGCCTTCGAGGACCTGCATCGCCATTTCCCGGTCGAGGCTGTAGACCGCCTGGGTGGAAGGGTCGCGGACCATCGCGAGGATGCGTTGGGCGTCGCTGCTCACCGCCTGCTTGGCCTTGTAGGCGTCGAAGACGATCTGCGCGCAACTGAGCACTACGCCAACGGCCAGCGCCGCCAGTAGCACGACACGCAGCAGCTTGAGCGAGAGGCTGTGTCGGGAGTCCAGTTTCAAGGGGCCTTCCTTGTTCGTCGCCAGGGCGAAAGACAAGCCGGTAGGAAGAGCTTGTTTACCTCAAGAGGCTATCACGAGCGAAGGTCTACCAGTTCCTGAGGGTAGACGATGGCTCCTGGACCGCAGATTAAAACGAAAAAGCCCGGCGAATGCCGGGCTTTTTCGTGGTTCTGATCAGACTCAGGCAGCGAAATTCTTCGCTACGAAGTCCCAGTTGACCAGGTTCCAGAACGCCTCGACGTACTTCGGACGCAGGTTGCGGTAGTCGATGTAGTAGGCGTGTTCCCAGACGTCGCAGGTCAGCAGCGGGGTGTCGCCGCTGGTCAGCGGGTTGCCGGCACCGATGGTGCTGGCCAGGGCCAGGGAGCCGTCGGCCTTCTTCACCAGCCAGCCCCAGCCGGAACCGAAGGTGCCGACGGAAGTCTTGGTGAACTCTTCCTTGAACTTGTCGAAGGAGCCGAAGGCGGCGTTGATGGCGTCGGCCAGGGCGCCGGTGGGCTGGCCACCGCCGTTCGGGCTCAGGCAGTTCCAGTAGAAGGTGTGGTTCCACACCTGGGCGGCGTTGTTGAAGATGCCGCCGGAGGAGCTCTTGACGATCTCTTCGAGGCTCTTGCCTTCGAACTCGGTACCCGGGATCAGGTTGTTCAGGTTCACCACGTAGGTGTTGTGGTGCTTGTCGTGGTGGTATTCCAGGGTTTCTGCGGAAATGTGCGGCTCAAGGGCGTTCTTTTCGTAAGGCAGCGGCGGCAATTCGAAAGCCATGGTGTCTCTCCTATTCTTCCTCAGGTCAGGACTGGCGCGGCTAGCGCGCGACCGGTTCACGGGGCCGGTCCGATGCCTGTCCGGGAGCCCGTCCTGGATCCCCGGGGGGACGTTCGGCGGAGCGCTCCGGAAAGGGCGCCGGGTGCGACTCGGAGCCTAGGCTCCCAGTGCCGCGAACTCCGGATCATAGCACCCGTGTCGGGGCATATCCACGCAGCAACTGTAGGGGCAAAGGCCGGCGGCGGCGCGCTGCGACGGGCTTCTGCAAGCTCGCCGGCGAACACCGCCGCATTCTCTCTGGACTGCCTGGCGGCGCGAGGGTTCGCTCGGGTAGACGGAAACCGCGTTATCCCCGGAACAGCAGTTGCGCGGCCATGCCCAGCATCATGGCCGCCACCATCAGGTCGAGCAGGCGCCAGGTGGCCGGGCGCGCCAGCCAGGGGGCCAGCCATGCCGCGCCGAGGGCGAGGGCGAAGAACCACATCAGCGAGGCGCTGGCCGCGCCGAGGGCATAGGCGCCCGGCGCGGCTTGCTGGGCGCCGAGCGAACCGATCAGAAGTACGGTATCGAGATAGACGTGGGGGTTGAGCAGGGTGACCGCCAGTGCCGCCAGAAGCACCGCCTTGCGCGAGCGTGGCCCGGTTTCCGCGGCGTTGCCGAGAGCGTCCGGGCGCAACGCGCGAAGCAGCGCCTTGAGCCCATACCAGGTCAGGAAGGCGATCCCGCCCCAGCGGGCGATGGCCAGCAGCGTCGGGTTTTCCAGCAGCAGCTTGGCCAGGCCGAACACGCCGAGGCTGACCAGCACCGCGTCGCAGAACACGCAGAGCGCGGCCACCGAGAGGTGATGCTCGCGGCGCAGGCTCTGCGCGAGGACGAAGGCATTCTGCGCGCCGATGGCGATGATCAGGCCGGCAGCCACCAGGATGCCGTTGAGATAGCTCTGCCACATGTCAGTGTGCCTCCGCCGCCAGCCGCTGGAGCACGGCGAGGGCGCGCCGGCCCTCGTCGCGGGCGACGAACAGGTGGTCGTGGAAATAGCCGGCCATCACGTTGCAACTGATCCCGGCTTCGGCCAGCGCCGTGGCGAAGGCGGCGGTCAGGCCCACCGCCGCCAGCGAGGAGTGCACCGTCAGGGTGATCCAGGCCGCCACGTATTCGTAGGGCAGGCCCAGGCGTTCGGCCTGCCGGCGTTCGAGCACCAGGGTCAGGCCCTCGCGCTCGCGGAAGCTGGCGAGCGGCTCGGCGCCGTTCGGCAGCGCGCCATCGGCGCAGGTACAGAACACATAGTCGCCGGGATTGAGTTCGGGAGTGAGCGTGCGCAGCAGGGTGCGCAGCGAGGTTTCGCCAGCCATGGTCGGTCCGCGTCGGGTGGATCGGAAAAGTGCTGGCGAGTGTGGCCGCGGGCGGTTTATAAGGAAAACGAATCCTGCTGATCTCTCATTAGGAAAATTGATTTTGTTCGACTACAAGTTGCTCGCCGCGCTGGCCGCGGTGGTGGAGCAGGGCGGTTTCGAGCGCGCCGCACAGGCGCTGGGGCTGTCGCAATCGGCGGTATCGCAGCGGATCAAGCTGCTCGAGGCGCGGGTCGGCCAGCCGGTCCTGGTGCGCGAGACGCCGCCGCATCCCACCGATCTCGGGCGCCGCCTGCTCAACCATGTGCAGCAGGTGCGGCTACTGGAGGGCGACCTGCAGCGCTGGGTGCCGAACCTGGATGAAGGTGGTGCCCCGGAGCGCCTGCGCATCGCTCTCAACGCCGATAGCCTGGCGACCTGGTGGGCCGCCGCGGTGGGCGATTTCTGCGCCGAGCGGCGGGTGCTGCTGGACCTTGTGGTGGAGGACCAGGAGGTCGGGCTCAAGCGCATGCGCGCGGGCGAAGTGGCGGGCTGCGTCTGCGGTAGCGCGCGGCCGGTGGCCGGCGCGCGTTCGCTGCTGCTCGGAGCCATGCGTTATCGCGGCCTGGCCAGCCCGGATTTCATTGCCCGGCACTTTCCCCGCGGGGTCGAGGCGGCCGCCCTGGCCGGCGTGCCGGCGATCGTGTTCGGCCCGGACGACCTGCTGCAACACCGCTTTCTCAAGGACCTCGGCGTCGAGGGCGGTTTCATCCACCACCTCTGCCCATCCTCGGAAGGTTTCGTCCGCCTCACCGCCGGTGGTCTCGGCTGGGGCCTGGTGCCGGAGCGCCAGGTGCAAGGCGAGCTGGCGCGCGGCGAACTGGTCGAGCTGCTGCCTGGCCAGGTCATCGACGTACCGTTGTACTGGCACTACTGGCGCAACGGCGGCGAACTGCTCGCGTCGCTCACCGAGCACCTGCTCGCCCGCGCCGGCGACGGCTTGGTGCGGGTGGCAGGCTGATCAACCGATGACGGTGATTCGTCCGGAGCCGGGCAACGATTCGACGCAGCGCGCGCCGAGCAACCGCGATGGCGTGAAGTAGCCGCCGGGACCCTGGTAGTCCAGCAGGTGGCGCACTGCCAGGAGCACGCCGTGCAGGGTCAGGTCGTACACGTTGGCCGTCTCCAGGCGCGCCGTGCGGCGTTCGCCGCGGGCGTTGCGCGCCTCGCCCCAGACCCAGGTGCGCAGGCGCTCGCGGGCCGCCTGGTCGGGACCGGCGATGCGTTTGTCGACCTGCCCCTTGAGCCAGTCCTGGACCCGTTGCCGACCGAGCAGCGGACGCAGCGGGTCGATCAGGCGCATGCCCAGGGCCAGCAGCGGCGGCGCCGGCAGGTAGACCTCGATGTCCGGGATGCCGGTGCTGTAGTAGGCGGTGGCCACGTCGCCCCAGGGAATCGTCACGGCGTGCCGCAGGCCGCGGCCGAAATCGATGTCGCGGCGCTTATAGCCCAGCGGCACGTCGCGCAGGCGGCCATTCTCGCGGATCTTGCCGCCGAACTTGAGGCCTTCGACGCTGGTCTTCGCGGTTCCCGTCGAAAGCCCGCTGCCGGTGTCGAAGCCCAGCGCCAGCCGTTGCGCGTCCGGCAGCGCCTCCTTCAGGCAGGCGGCCAGGCAATCGGTGGGGATCACATCGAAGCCCACGCCCGGGCAGACCACGATGCCGGCCTCGCGGGCCTCGGCGTCGCCGGCGTGGGCCTGCTCGAACACCGCGATCTCTCCAGTGATATCCACGTAGTGGGTGCCGGCGGCGCGGCAGGCGGCGATCATCGGCGTGCTGGTGGCGGAGAACGGACCGGCGCAATGGGCCACCACCTTCACCTGGTCCAGGGCTTCGCGGCAGGCCTGCGGATCCCCCAGGTCGAAGACCCGGCACTCCAGCCCGAGCTGGCTGCCGAGGGCGTGCAGGGCGGCCGGGTTGCGTCCGCCGAGGAGCGGCGTCAGGCCCTCGCGCTGCGCCTGTTCAGCGACCAGCCGGCCGGTGTAGCCGTTGGCGCCGTAGATCATCCAGTGACTGGCCATGGTGCGTCTCCCAGCGTGCAGGTGGCTTTCAGGTTAGACCTTGTAGCGCGCAGCGCCGCTTCTGTCGCCCAACGCAAGTCGTGCCGGCGGCCCGCAAGGTCGTTGTTCTGGCATGCTGTGCCAGTGGTGGCGCGGCTCCGGGTTGCTAGAGTCGCGGCACAAGAAGAACAACGGGAGAAACGCAATGCGGATTCTGGTAACGGGGGCGACGGGCTTCATCGGCGGGCGTTTCGCTCGCTTCGCCCTGGAGCAGGGCCTGTCGGTACGGGTCAGCGGTCGTCGTGCGGACGCGGTGGAGCATCTGGTGGCGCGGGGCGCCGAGTTCGTTCCCGGCGACCTCGCCGACCCGGCGCTGGTCCTGCGCCTCTGCGAGGATGTCGAGGCGGTGGTGCATTGTGCCGGCGCGGTCGGAGTCTGGGGACCGCGCGAACGCTTCCTGGCGGCCAACGTCGGGCTTGCCGAGAGCGTCGTCGAGGCCTGCATGCGGCAAAAGGTGCGGCGCCTGGTGCATCTGTCGTCGCCGTCGATCTATTTCGACGGGCGCGATCACCTGGACCTGAACGAAGAGTACGTACCCCGGCGTTTTTCCGACCATTACGGGGCGACCAAGTACCAGGCCGAGCAACTGGTGCTCAGCGCCCGCGACCTGGGCCTGGAAGTGTTGGCGCTGCGTCCGCGCTTCGTGGTCGGTGCCGGCGACACCAGCATCTTCCCGCGAATGATCCAGGCCCACCGCAAGGGACGCCTGCGGATCCTCGGCAACGGCCTGAACCGGGTCGACTTCACCAGCGTGCACAATCTCAACGACGCGCTGTTCAGTTGCCTGCTGGCCGGCGAGCCGGCGCTGGGCAAGGTCTACAACATCAGCAACGGGCAGCCGGTACCGTTCTGGGATGCGGTCAACTACGTGATGCGCCAGCTCGACTTGCCGCCGGTCGGCGGTCACCTGCCGTATGCCGTCGGCTATGGCCTGGCGGCGCTCAACGAAGGCGTCTGCCGGATCCTGCCGGGGCGCCCGGAGCCGGTGCTGTTCCGCCTGGGCATGGCGGTGATGGCGAAGAACTTCACCCTGGACATCAACCGCGCCCGCGAATACCTCGACTACGACCCGCGGGTCAGCCTGTGGACCGCGCTCGACGAGTTCTGCGCCTGGTGGCGCGCCCAGGGACTCTGATCAGCCGCGTAGCGGGCCGGCGTATTGTCGGCTCGGCGCCTGCGCGGGCAACAGGGAAGGTTCCGCCGGCGGCAGCGCGACCCCACTGAGCCTACCGAGGCGCTGTCCCAGCTCCCGCGTCGTCGCATCGCCGGAGCGGGCGCAGGCCGCCTGCATCGCGGCGATCGCATCGCGTTGCTGGAAGTGGATATCCAGCGCCTGTTCCTCGCGCAGGCGTCGGCGCACGGCGCGCATGCAATCCAGCAAGGATTTGTTCAACTCCATGCATCCTCCGGCTCTCGAATCTGCCCGGCAAAGCCCAGGCAAGCGACGTGCCATGCGGGCCGCGGACCAGCGCCGGCGTGCGGGGCGGGGAACCGCTGGCGGCCTGCGGCGGTCTGTGCCGGACAGCGTTCGCTCCGTCTTGGGGCGCACGGCTTCGCGGTGGAGCGCCCCGGTCCGGCAATTTGCTTCGAGCAGACGCTGAAGGGGCGGGGCAGAACCGATATAATGCGCCGTTCGGCCCTTTCTCCAGGCCTCCGGCAGGATGCCGTTCCCCTTCACAGGTTTTCACCATGCGTAACGATGCTTTCGACGAACTCGACGATGTGCCCAGCCTGACCACCGATGCCGCCGACCGCGACGAATTCGGCCACCACCCGCGGCACGTCTACGAACCGGAGCAGCGCCGGGTCGTCGACACCAAGGAGCGCCGTCCGGCCTCTACCGGCCCGCTCTGGGCCCTGCTCGGGGCGATGCTGATCGCCCTCGCCGGGGTGGGTTGGTGGAGCCACCAGCAAATCAGCCTGATGGAACAGCAGTTGGTGGCGACCCAGGAAAGCTTCGTGAGGATCAGCGAAGAAGCCGCCGGGCGCCTCGACGACATTCGCGGCAAGGTGGTCGCCAGCGAGTCCAGCGTCACCAGCGAACGCGAGGCGCTGCGCCTGCAGGTCAAGCAACTGCAGGAGAAACTCGGCAGCCAGGAACGCCAGCAGGCCGATGTGAGCAACCAGTTCGGCGGCCAGGGCAAACGCCTCGATCAACTGGCCAGCGATCTCAAGGCCCAGCAGGAAAGCGCGGCGCAACTGGTCGCGCAACTGGACGGCAAGCTGCAGACACTGGCCGCCGAACAGGAGAAGCTGAAAGCCCTGCAGGTCGAACTGGGCAAGACCAACGAGCAACTCAAGGCCCTCGGCGGCGATGTCGCGGCGCTGAAGAAGCAGGGCAACCCGAGCCAGACGATCAAGGGTATCCAGGATGACCTGCTGGTATTGCGCAGCCAGCTCGACAACCGCCCGGCCCAGGGCGGCAATACCGCCGAGTTCGACGCCTTCCGCACCCAGGTGATGCGCAACATCAACACCCTCCAGGCCCAGGTGCAGAACCTGCAGCAGCAGCTCAATACCCGCTGACCCCTTGCGCCGCCAGCCGCCCGTCGCACCGGGCGCTGGCGGCGACAGTTCGCCGCGCCCGGCGAAAATCCCCGCTTCCATTGCTCTGGATCAGCGAATCCGCTGCTCCTCCACTCCGATACTGCGTCCTTAAGCGAGCCTTAAGTGAGAGTCGTTTAGATTCTCGGTCACCGGCCAGGGAGGCCATTGGTCCCTTCCTCTGCCTGGAATCCGCCATGAGCGCATTGCAACCGTCCCGTTCCTACCGCATCACCGGTTATTCCCCCGCCATCAGCAACGGCTATCGCCAACGCCTGTTCTCCATGGGGCTTCTGCCCGGCGCGGCGCTGCGCGTGGTGCGCATCGCCCCGCTGGGCGACCCGATCCAGGTCGAGACCCGCCAGACCAGCCTGGCGCTGCGGCGCAAGGACCTCGCCCTGCTGACCCTCGTCCCGCTCGACTGACCCCGCCCGGAATCCCCATGACCGCATTGACCCTCGGCCTGATCGGCAATCCCAACTCCGGCAAGACCACCCTGTTCAACCAGCTCACCGGCTCGCGCCAGCGGGTCGGCAACTGGGCCGGCGTCACCGTGGAGCGCAAGGAGGGTGCGTTCCACACCGCCCGCCACGCGGTACGCCTGGTCGACCTGCCCGGCACCTATTCGTTGACCAGCGTTTCCGCCCAGGCCTCGCTGGACGAGCAGATTGCCTGCCGCTACATCGCCAGCGGCGAAGTCGACGTGCTGGTCAACGTGGTGGATGCGGCGAACCTGGAGCGCAACCTGTACCTCACGGTGCAGCTGCGGGAGATGGGCATCCCCTGCATCGTCGCGCTGAACATGCTCGACATCGCCCGTAGCCAGCGCATCCGCATCGACATTGACGGTCTGGCGCGGCGTCTCGGTTGCCCGGTGGTGCCGCTGGTATCCACCCGCGCCGATGGCATCGACGAACTGAAGGCGGCCATCGACTCCCTACAGCTCCCGCAGGCGGCGCTGGCGGTGGATTACCCGCCGGCCATCCAGGCGCAGGTCGGCTACCTCCTGGAAACGCGCGCTCCGGCGGCCTCGGCCATCGAGCCGCGCTGGCTGGCGTTACAGGCGCTGGAAGGCGACATCTTCAACGGCCCGGCGCTGGGCTTGCCGCCCGCCACCCTGGAACAGGCGCGCCAGGGCTGCGGTGAGGAGCCCGAGCTGGCGATCGTCGATGCGCGCTACCGGCTGATCGGCGAGATCTGCGCGGCGGTCTGCGACCACCAGCAGGCTCAGCCGCACCGGCTGACCCAATGGCTCGACCGGGTCGTCCTGAATCGCTGGCTGGGTCTGCCGATCTTCCTGCTGGTGATGTACCTGATGTTCTTCTTCGCCATCAACATCGGCGGGGCGCTACAGCCGATCTTCGACAAGGGCTCGTCGGCGATCTTCATCGACGGCATCCAGTGGCTGGGTATCCGCTTCGGCCTGCCCGATTGGCTCACGGTGTTCCTCGCCCAGGGCATCGGTGGCGGGGTCAACACGGTGTTGCCGCTGGTGCCGCAGATCGGCTTGATGTACCTGTTCCTCTCGCTGCTCGAGGATTCCGGCTACATGGCCCGCGCGGCCTTCGTCATGGACCGCCTGATGCAGGCGCTGGGCCTGCCGGGCAAGTCGTTCGTGCCGCTGATCGTCGGTTTCGGCTGCAACGTACCGTCGATCATGGGCGCGCGGACCCTGGACGCGCAGCGCGAGCGGCTGATTACCATCATGATGGCGCCGTTCATGTCCTGCGGCGCGCGCCTGGCGATTTTCGCCGTATTCGCCGGGGCCTTCTTCGGCCAGGGCGGCGCGCTGGTGATCTTCTCCCTGTACCTGCTCGGCATCGTCGTGGCGATCCTCACCGGGCTGTTGCTCAAGCACACCTTGATGCGCGGCGAGGCCTCGCCGTTCGTCATGGAACTGCCGCTGTACCATGTGCCACACCTTAAGAGCCTGCTGCTGCAGACCTGGTCGCGCCTGCGCGGCTTCGTGGTGCGGGCCGGCAAGGTGATCATCCTGGTCAGCCTGGTGATCGGCGGCCTGAACAGCATCACCCTCGACGGCAAGCCGGTGCAGGGCGACATCGGCCATTCCGCGCTGGCCAGCGTCAGCCAGCGTCTCACTCCGCTGCTGGCGCCGCTCGGGGTGCAGCCGGACAACTGGCAGGCCACCGTCGGCCTGGTCACCGGGGCGATGGCCAAGGAAGTGGTGGTCGGCACCCTGAACACCCTCTACACCGCCGAGCAGATCCAGGGCGAGGCCTTCGACTACGAAGGCTACGACCTGCCCGGGCAACTGCGCGACGCCCTGGTCGAAACCTGGGACGGCCTGGTCGATACCTTCAGCCTCAGCGTGCTGGCCAACCCGGTGGAGGCGAGCATGGCCGACGGCGACATGGAGACCGGCTCGATGGGCACCATGGCGAGCAAGTTCGGCAGCCCCATCGCGGCCTACAGCTATCTGGTCTTCGTCCTGCTCTACGTGCCCTGCGTGACCGCCATGGGCGCGATCGCCCGGGAAAGCAGCAAGGGCTGGATGGCTTTCTCGGTGCTCTGGGGGCTGAACGTCGCCTACTCGCTGGCGACCCTCTGCTACCAGGTCGCCACCTTCGCCGCGCACCCCGAGCGTAGCGTCCTGACCATCGCCGTGGTGCTGCTCTTCAACCTGATCCTGATGACCTGCCTGCGTCTGTTCGGCCGCGAGCAGGTACTGCAACTGCCAGGCCGAATGGCCGATGCCTCGAGCGGGCAGGGAGGATGTCACTGATGGCGACACTCATGCAGATCCGCGCCGCCCTGGAAGACGGCCAGGCGCGTGGGCTGAAACAGCTCAGCCGCCAGGTGGACGCGCCGCCGGCGCTGGTGGAGGCGATCCTGGAGCGGCTGATCGCGCTCGGCAAGGTCGAGCGGGTGGCTGCGCAAAGCTCGGGCGGTTGCGGCGGCGGTTGCAAGGGCTGCGCCCAGCGCGATCCGTGCGCGGAGCCGGAGCCGTATTTCCGCCTGCGCTAGACGGGCAAAGCACAGAGCCCGCCACGGCAAGCGTGGCGGGCTCTTTCCTGGCTGGCGCGATCAGGCCAGGGTCGGATAGTCCAGGTAGCCTTCGGTGCCGCCGGTATAGAAGGTCTCCGGGCGCGGCGGGTTCAGTTCGGCGCCCTGGCGCAGGCGTTCGACCAGGTCCGGGTTGGCGATGAAGGGGACGCCGAAGGCCACCGCATCGGCGTCGCCCTTGGCCAGGATGGCGTTGGCGCTGTCGAGGGTGAACTTTTCGTTGGCGATGTAGGGGCCGCCGAAGGCTTTCTTCAGGGCTACGCCGATGCTGTCGTCGGCCTGCGCTTCGCGGGCGCAGATGAAGGCGATGCCACGCTTGCCCAGCTCACGGGCGACATGGCTGAAGGTTTCCAGGCGGTTGGAATCGCCCATGTCGTGGGAGTCGGCACGCGGCGCCAGGTGTACGCCGACGCGCTGGGCGCCCCATACGGAGATCGCCGCGTCGGTGACTTCCAGCAGCAGGCGCGCGCGGTTCTCGATGGAGCCGCCGTAGCGGTCGGTGCGCTTGTTGGTGCTGTCCTGGAGGAACTGGTCGAGCAGGTAGCCGTTGGCGCCGTGGATCTCCACGCCGTCGAAGCCGGCGGCCTTGGCCCGCTCGGCGCCCTGGCGGTAGGCCTCGACGATGTCGGCGATCTCCTCGGTGTCCAGCGCGCGCGGGGTGACGTAGGGACGCTTCGGGCGCACCAGGCTGACGTGCCCCTCGGCGGCGATGGCGCTCGGCGCCACCGGCAGCTCGCCATTCAGGTAGAGCGGATCGGAAATCCGCCCGACGTGCCAGAGTTGCAGGAAGATGCGCCCGCCGGCGGCGTGCACCGCCTTGGTCACGTTGCTCCAGCCACGGACCTGGTCATCGGACCAGATGCCGGGGGTGTCGGGGTAGCCCACGCCCATCGGCGTGACCGCGGTGGCCTCGCTGAGGATCAGGCCGGCACCGGCGCGCTGGGCGTAGTACTCGGCCATCAGGGCGTTGGGCACGCGGCCTTCATCGGCGCGGCAGCGAGTCAGCGGCGCCATGACGATGCGGTTGGGCAGCTCGAGGTCGCCGAGCACGATGGGATCGAACAGAGTAGCCATGGAACATCCTCCACTAGGGAATAGACGGACAGGGGATCAATCGAGGACCGGCTGCGCCTGGGCGCGGCCGTTTCCGGAAAAGGCGATCAGGGTGGCCAGCAGCGCCAGCGCGGCCAGCGCGGCGGCGGCCAGCGGCACGCGGGTCAGGCCCAGGCCGTGGTCGATGACGCTGCCGCCGACCCAGGCGCCGAGCGCGTTGCCGACGTTGAAGGCGCCGATGTTCAGGGTCGCCACCAGGTTCGGCGCGGCATGCCCGACGCGGACCACGTTGACCTGCAGCGCGGGCACCGCGGCGAAGGCGGCGGCGGCCCAGAAGAACAGGGTGATCTCCGCCGGCAGCAGGGCCTGGCTGGTCCAGCTGAACAGCGCCGAGACCAGCGCCATGGCGGCGAACACCGCGGCCATGGTGGTGCCCAGGCGCCAGTCGGCGAGGCGGCCGCCGATCACGTTGCCGACGGTCAGGCCGACGCCGATCAACAGCAGGGTCCAGGTCACGCCGCGCGGGCTGACCCCGGTGACTTCGCCGAGCAGCGGCGCGACGTAGGTGAACAGGGCGAACATCGAGGCGGCGAACAGCACGGTGGTGCCCAGGGCCAGCCACAGCGACGGGTTCTTCAGCGCGGACATTTCCTGGCGCAGGTCGACCTTCTCTTCCTCGCGGTCGTTTGGCAGCACCCTGGCCAGGCCGACGAAGGCGACCACGCCGATCAGGGTCACCACCCAGAAGGTCGCGCGCCAGCCGGCTTCCTGGCCGAGCGCGGTACCCAGCGGCACGCCGAGCACGTTGGCCAGGGTCAGGCCGGTGAACATCAGGGCCACGGCGGAAGCGCGGCGGTTCGGCGCCACCAGGCTGGCGGCGACCACCGAGCCGATGCCGAAGAAGGCGCCATGGCAGAGCGCGGTGACGATCCGCGCCAGCATCAGCAGGCCGTAGTTGGCGGCCACCGCGCAGAGCAGGTTGCCGACGATGAAGATGCCCATCAGCGCGAGCAGGGCTTTCTTGCGTTCCAGGCGGGCGGTGGCCATGGCCATCAGCGGGGCGCCGAAGGCCACGGCGAAGGCGTAGCCGCTGATCAGCCAGCCGGCGCTGGGAATGGATACCCGCAGGTCGCCGGCGACCTGCGGCAGCAGGCCCATGATGACGAATTCGGTGGTACCGATGGCAAAGGCGGATAAAGCGAGGACGAGAAGAGACGCCGGCATCGGTCGAGCTCCTGGACTGCGAGGTGGTGGGGGGGAAGCGAGTGCTGCTTACAGCTCGTCGCCGAGTTGGTCGAGGAAGGCCTGGATGGTCTCCTCGTTGCGCTTGAAGAAATTCCACTGGCCGACCCGGCGGCTGGTCACCAGACCGGCGCGTTGCAGGGTGGCCAGGTGTACCGACACGGTGGACTGGGAGAGACCGGTACGCTGGTCGAACTTGCCGGCGCAGACGCCGATCTCGAACGGGTGGTCCTGCTCGACGAAGTACTTCTCCGGTTCCTTCAGCCAGCGCAGCATGTCGCGTCGCACCGGGTGGGAGAGAGCCTTGATGATTTCGTCGATGTCCAGTGGCATGGCGGTGGTCCGTTGGCCGTCCATATCGGGTTGGGACGAACTATATATCGGTGTGGGACGATATGGGGATCGATTGCGACGATAGTCGCTATCGACAGGGCTGATGACGATGATCGAAACGACCGTTCCGTCCCTGGGGTAAGCTAGCCCGCATGAACTACCTCGCGCATCTCCACCTCGGCGGCCCGCAACCGGCCCAACTGCTCGGCAGCCTGTACGGCGACTTCGTCAAGGGCCGCCTGCAGGGACAATGGCCGGACGAGATCGAGCGGGCCATCCAGTTGCACCGGCGCATCGACGCCTTCACCGACAGCCACCCACTGGTGCATGCGGCCAAGCGGCGCCTCCCGCTGGAGCGCCGGCGTTTCGCCGGCGTCCTGCTGGACGTGTTCTTCGACCACTGCCTGGCGCGCGACTGGAACGACTACGCCGACGAACCGCTGCCGCAGTTCGTCGAGCGGGTCTACGGCACCCTGCGCACCGCCTCGCCGCTGCCGGAGCGCCTGGCGCGCATCGCGCCGCGGATGGCGGCCCAGGACTGGCTGGGCAGCTACCGCGAGTTCGCGGTCTTGCGCGAAGTGCTGGGCGGTATGTCGCGGAGGCTGTCGCGACCGCACCTGCTGGACGGCTCCTGGGAAGAACTGGCCCAGCGCTACGATGACCTGAGCGCGGATTTCCGCGCCTTCTACCCGCAACTCCAGGCTTTCGCCCTGAGCCAGCGCTGAGCCTGGCGCAGCGGCCATTGGCCCGGCCGGCGGAATCACCTATCAATTGTTTCAGTCCGAAGCATCCGCTTGATGCACATCAACCGGCAGCGGTCGCGTCGATCGTTCAATGGGGCCGACGTTCAACGCTCTGCCAATGGAGGTGGAAGATGAAACGAATCCTGGTGGCGACCGACCTGTCCTCGCGTTCCGAGCTGGCGGTCATGCGCGCCGCGGCGCTGGCCAAGGCGAGGAATGCCGAACTGACCGTGCTGAACGTGCTCGACGACGACCAGCCGCCGGTGCTGATCGCGCCGCAACGGCTGGCCATCGCCAACCTGCTGGAAGTGAACGGACAGGCCCTGAAGGAGCGCCTCGGCGTCGAGTCCAAGGCGATCGTGCGGGTCGGCGATCCGGTGGTGGTGATCAACGCGGTGGCCGAGGAGATCGGTGCCGACCTGCTGGTGATGGGCGCGCACCGGCACACGCCGCTGCGCGATCTGTTCATCGGCACCACCCTGGAGCGGGTGGTACGCAATGCGAAGATCCCGGTGCTGCGCGCGGCCGGTGCGCCGGAAGAGGAGTACCGCCGGGTGCTGCTGGCGCTGGACTTCTCGCCGACCTCGACGCGCGCGGTGCAGATGGCCGGCCAGCTCGGCTTCCTCGACGCCGCCAGCCTCACCGCGCTGCATGCCTTCGAGCCGTTCGCCAAGGGCATGATGCGTTATTCGGGGATCAAGGAAGACCGCGTCGAGCATTACGTCGACCAGGAGGAACTCAAGGCCAACGTCGAGCTGCGCGACTACGTCGCCGGCCTGGGGCTGGGCCGCGAGGACATCCAGTTGCGCGTCGGCGAAGGCTTGCCGATCAACGTGATCATGACCGAGGTACGCCGCCAGGCGCCGCAGTTGACGGTGCTCGGCACCCAGGGCCTGACCGGCTTCCGCCGCGCGCTGATCGGCAGCGTGGCCGAGGCGGCCCTCGGCGACCTGCCATGTGACGTGCTGGCGGTGCCGCCCAAGCGCGACTAGGCGGCGCGCCGGGTTTGCGTAGGGGCGGCAGTGCCGAACAGCGCCAGGCGCACCGCCTGCTGGGCCTGGCGGGCCAGTTCGGCGCGGTCCAGGCCCTGGCTGGGGATCGGTTCCAGCAGCTGGATATGCACGCTGCCGCGCTCGCCGCGCAGCAGGCGGCCGAGGTGGCTGAGCAGGTCGTCGTCGCCGATGAACGGCGCCTGCGCATCGGGCACGCCGTCGCGGCGGTAGCTGATCGCCACCGGCTGCACCGCCACGCCGGCTTCCAGGGCGCTGGCCATCAGGCGACCGTGGAAGGTGCGCAGGCTTTCGCCGTTGGTGGTGGTCCCTTCCGGGAAGATCAGCAGGTTGCGTCCGCGGTGCAGCTGTTCGGCCAAGCGCTGGTTGATCAGCCGGCTGTCGCCCGAGCCGCGGCGGATGAACAGGGTGCCGGCCTTTTCCGCCAGCCAGCCGGCCAGCGGCCAGGCACGCACCTCGGCCTTGGACAGGAAGGTCAGCGGCGCCAGGGCGCCGAGCAGCGGGATATCGGTCCAGGACACATGGTTGGCTACCCACAGCATGGGTTGCCGGGGCGCTTCGCCGCTGACCCTGACCTCGAAGGGCAGGGCCGCGCAGAGGCGCGCCAGCCACCAGCGGGTCAGGCGCTGGCGCAGCGGCGTGACGTCGGCGCCGGGCAGCCGCTCGCGCAGGCTGACCCAAGCGGCCAGGCCCAGTCCGAGCGCGACCAGCCCGAGCAGGCGGGCGCTGCGCAGCAGCAGGCGCAGCCGCGCCATCAGACCGCCGCCTTGAAGTGGCGGGCGTAGCGCGGGCAGAGTTCGTCGCGCTTGAGCAGGATGAACACGTCGGCGACCTGGAAATCCGGGTCCCAGCAGGGCTCGCCGCAGATCTTCGCGCCCAGGCGCATGTAGGCCTTGAGCAGCGGCGGCAGCTCGGCGGTGAGGTTTTCCGGGACGTCCAGCGGCGGCAGCGGGTTCTTCGGCTCGGCCTGCAGGTAGTCGGTGCACAGGTAGCGTTCGCGCAGCCGCTGCATCACCGCCTTGGCCTGCATACCGCCGTCGCGCATGGGAATGCTGGCGCAGCCCATCAGGTAGCGGTAGCCGCCCTCGTTGAGAACCTCGGCGAGTTCGCCCCAGAGTACCGCGATGGTGGCGCCGTTGCGGTATTCGGGAGCGACGCAGGTGCGGCCGATCTCCAGGACCGGGCCGTGCAGGGCGTCGAGGCCGGAGAGGTGGAACTCCTCTTCGCTGTAGAAGCGCCCGAGGCGTTCGGCGGCGCGATGGTCGAGCAGCCGGGTGGTGGCCACCAGGGCGCCGCTGTCGAGGTCGCGGACGCCGATGTGCGCGCAGTGACGGTCGTAGTCGTCGCGGTCGAGGCCGTCTTCGGCGCCTTCGAGCTTGGCGTCGAACTCGGCGCTGAATACGCGGTAGCGCAGGGCCTGGGCCTCGCGCAGGGCGCGGGCGCCGTTCAGGCGCTCGGCCTTCAGGCGGCGTCCGGCGACGGGTTCGCGGGTAATGGCGGTCTGGGTCATGCCTGGGCCTCCTTGGGCCGGCGCCGCGGGTTGCGGCCGCTCGGCTTTGTTGTGCAAGCTCAGGCTAGGAAGGCGCGGTGTCACCCCTGTGACAGGGGCGTGATGCTTGTATGACATTGTCGCCGGATGTAACGCGCCGTTGTTCAACGCTGGCACCCTCGGCAGGATGCCGGTTCCGACACATTCCACACTGGAGTCCGCCATGTCCTGGCAACGCTTGCTCGGCCCGCTCGACCGCCTGCCCACCGAAGGCTCCCTGGAAGACTGGCACGCCGCCGCCCTGGCGCGCGCCGACGGTCTTGGCACCCTGGAGCGGGCGGTGCTCGGCGGACGATTGGCGGCGAGTCCGGGTCTGGCCTTCCTCGCCGGCTACCAGGCGGCCCTGCGCGCGCTCTGGCCGGCGGCGCCGGAAGGTCTCGGCGCGCTGTGCGTGACCGAGAAGCGCAGCGTGCGCCCGGCGGATCTGCAGACCCGCCTGGAGGGGCTGGTCCTGCATGGACAAAAGGATTTCGTCACCGCTGGCGACAGCGCCTCCTGGTGGCTGGTGGCCGCCCGCGACGAGGCACCGGGGCAGCCGCCGCGACTGTCGATGACGGTGGTCCTGGCCGGCGCCCCGGGGGCGCGCCTGGAGGCGTTGCCGGCGCTGCCGCTGATGCCGGACGTGCCGCATTCCCGTCTGTTGCTCGACGGTGCCCATTGCGAGCGCCTGCCCGGCGATGGTTGGGACGACTACGTCAGGCCGTTCCGCCTGCTGGAGGATGTCCATGTGCTGGCGGCGCTGGTCGGCTGGCTCTATGGGGTCGGCCATGAATGCGGCTGGCCCTCGCCGCTGCTGCTGCGCCTGGCCGGCATCCTCGGCGGCTGCGCCGAGGTCGCGCGGCATCCGGTCGCCTGCGTCGGCACCCAGGCGGTACTGGCTGGGCTGTTCGAACAGTTCTCGGCGCTGGAGGGGCAACTGGATGCCGCCTTCGCCGCCAACGCCTCGACCTGGGAGGCATTGTGGCAACGCGATCGCGGCTTGCTGGCGATTGCCAACGGGGCCCGCAAAGTTCGCCTGGAGAAGGCCTTGACCCGCCTCGGGCTTGACCCAGGTCAGTGAGGCGCCGCGCCGCAGGCGCTTACCCTGCGCAGCATCCGGCGAGGAATGCTCCTCGGCGCCTGCACAGAGTAGATTTCACCGACCATGCGACGCGAACCGATCGTGCTGTTCGACAACGGCAGCCACC
Organism: Pseudomonas sp. FDAARGOS_761; assembly: GCF_013343155.1. NCBI lineage: Bacteria > Pseudomonadati > Pseudomonadota > Gammaproteobacteria > Pseudomonadales > Pseudomonadaceae > Pseudomonas > Pseudomonas sp. FDAARGOS_761. Next base: position 703,878 of record NZ_CP054572.1, read on the forward strand.
AGTGCCTGTGTTTCGATGACCTCGTCAGCGGCGAAGGGGTCCAGTCCAACCAGTTCCTGATCGTCGACAACAGCCAGTACCTGCTGCTCGATCCCGGCGGCGACCTGACCTACACGCCGCTCTCGCTGGAATTGTCGAAACGCTTTCCGCTGCAGGAGCTGGACTACATCTTCGCTTCGCACCAGGACCCGGACATCATCGCCGCCCTCGACAAGTGGCTGCTGCACACCCGCGCCCGGGTGATCTGCTCCAAGCTGTGGGCGCGCTTCCTGCCGCACCTGACGGCCAACTACCTGGCGGTCAGCCATGGCATCAACACCTACGACCGGGTCATGCCATTGCCCGACCGCGGCCAGGCGATCGCTCTCGGCGATTGCTCGCTGAAGGCGATCCCCGCGCATTTCCTGCATTCGGTGGGCAACTTCCAGCTCTACGACCCGGTGAGCAAGATCCTTTTCTCGGGCGATATGGGCGCCTCGCTGGTGGACGACGCCGCGCCGGTCGGTGATTTCGCCGCGCATATCCAGTACATGGACGGTTTCCATCGCCGCTACATGGCGGCGAACAAGATCTGCCGCCTGTGGGCGCGGATGGTCCGGGACATGGATGTGGAGATGATCGTGCCGCAACACGGGCGGCCCTTCGTCGGCAAGGAAATGATCAGCGCCTTCCTCTACTGGATCGAGAACCTCGAGTGCGGCATCGACCTGCTCGGTCCGGACGACTACCGCATGCCCGGCTGAGTCCGCGCTTCCTGGCGTCATCGACGCCATGCTAGGGTTGCCCCTCGACCGTCGAGAGGGCCCGCCGATGCCCGCTTTGCCGTTGTCCCGCCGCGCCCTCGCCGCGCTGGCCCTGGTATTCGCCCTCCCTGCCCTGGGCGAAGACTGGCCCGACACCGACTGGCCCCGTGCCCAACAGCCCGCGGGGCCGGCGCTGGAGGCATTCGAGCGCTATGCCTTCGGCCGTCGCGACGATGTTCGTCGCAAAGGCATCCGCACCGACGCGGTAGTGGTGATCCGCGACGGTCGCCTGCTCTATGAGCGCTACGCCGGCCCGAGCCGTGCCGAGACCCCGCACCTTACCTGGTCGGTGAGCAAGAGCCTGCTCGCCACGCTGCTTGGCGTCGCCGAGGGCGAAGGGCGCTTCCAGCTCGACGACCCGGTGGCACGCTACTACCCGCCGTTCGCCCGTCATCCCGAGGTGACGTTACGCCACCTGCTGAACTGGTCTTCCGGGCTGGACTGGCAGGAGGACTACGAGTTCGCGCCATTGAAATCCTCCGTGGTGGCGATGCTCTACACCCGTGGGCGTGACGACATGGCCGGCTTCGTCGCCGAGACCCCGCAGGCCCGGCCGCCGGGCCGGCGTTTCCGCTACTCCAGCGGCGACAGCAACGTGCTGGCGGCGGCTCTCCACGGCATGCTCGGCGCGGACTATGCCGAGTACCCCTGGCGCGCGCTGTTCGAGCCGCTGGGCATCCGTTCGGCGGTATGGGAGCGAGACGCCGCCGGCACGTTCGTCGGCTCGTCGTATGTCTACATGAGCGCCCGCGACCTGGCGCGCGTCGGCCTGCTGATGCAGCGCCACGGGCGCTGGCGCGAGCGGCAACTGCTGCCGCTGGCATGGGTCGAGTTCAACCTGACACCCTTCGCCCGCTACCGGCCGAGCGCGGAAGAGGAGGGCGAGGCGGTGCCGGGCGGCCAGTGGTGGTTGAACCGTGCGGTGAAAGGCGCGCCGGCGCCCTGGCCGGACGTCGCCGAGACCGCCTTCGCCGCGCTCGGCCACTGGGGCCAGGCGCTCTACGTGCTGCCCGAGGAGAAGCTGGTGATCGTGCGCTACGCCGACGACCGCGACGGGCGTTTCCGTCACAACGAATTCCTGCGCCTGGCACAGGCGGCGTTCGCCGGGGAGGCGCGGCCATGATCCGTCGCCATCCCTTGCTCTTCCTGTTCGTCCTGGGGCTGCTCGCCGCCCTCGCGTGGGCCTGGCAGAACCGCATCCACCTGGCGGCCTTTCCCGCCATCATCGGCGCCTACACGGCCAAGGAGTACTGCTCCTGCCGCTACGTGATGGGGAACTCCGCGGACTATTGCCGGGCCTATACCCAACAGTACGTGCCGATCAGCGGTTTCTTCGATGACGAAGCCCGCCGCCGGGTGACCGCCCGCGGCCTCGGCAGTACGCAGACGGCCGCCTGGCTGGGCCCGCGCGAGGGATGCCGGCTCATGCCCGAGGCGGACAGGCTGCCGGACTGACCGGCGGCGCATGTCGGGGCGCGGGGCGAGGGACGGCGCCGGCCCGAAGCCGGAGGTGGAATGCCTGTTGTATTGTGTGTCCTGTTGTTGCTCCTCAGCCCGCTGCTGTCGGCGGCGGAATGGCAACTGGAGCCGGATTACTCGCGGATCAGCTTCGTTTCCGTGAAACGCGCGAAGATGGCCGAGGTGCAGCGCTTCGACCGTCTCAGCGGCCAGATCGACAAGCAGGGCGTCGCGCGCATCGTGGTGCCGCTGGGTACCCTGGACAGCGGCCTGGCCCTGCGCGACGAGCGAATGAAGGACAACTTCTTCGAAACCTCGCGCTTCCCCGAGGCCACCGTGGAGAGCCGCCTGGACATGGCCGGCTTCGACGACCTGCGGGTCGGCCAGTCGCGGGTCGAGAAGCTCGACTTCACCCTCGACCTGCACGGCCAGCAGCGCCGCCTGAAGGCCGACGTGCTGGTCACCCGCCAGGGCGAAGGGCTGGTCCAGGTGGCGACCCTGGAGCCGGTGCTGCTGAAGCTGCTCGACTTCGACCTGGAAGAGAAGCTCAAGCCCTTGAAGGACATGGCCAATATTCCCTCGATCACTCCCGAGGTACCGGTGTTCGCCGTGCTGAACTTCCGCGAAGTGCCGCCGGAACAGTTCTGACGCGCCGGTGCAGGGCGGCGCGGGCCTTGGGTTCCACCCAGTGGAACCGCCTTCCGTTGTCCTTCGCCGCGCGCCGCGCTTAGCTGTGACCACGCCCGGCCGGCCTTGCGTCCGGGCCTCCCGCCAACAAGACCGGAGCGCAATCCGGCCAGAGGAGAGACGGCATGGCTCGACATCGACACATCGTGGCCTGGCTCGAGGAGGTCGCCGACGACCTGCGTAGCCTGCGCCAGGACATCCACGCCCATCCTGAACTGGGCTTCGAGGAGCGACGCACCGCCGCGCTGGTTGCCGAATGCCTGCGCGGCTGGGGCTACGAAGTGCACGAAGGGATCGGCCGCACCGGCGTGGTCGGCGTCCTCCGCCAGGGCGACGGCACGCGGCGGCTCGGCCTGCGGGCGGACATGGATGCGCTGCCGATCGTCGAGGCCACGGGGCTCGGCTACAGCAGCTGCCACGGCGGGCGCATGCACGCCTGCGGCCACGACGGACACACCGCGATGCTGCTCGGCGCGGCACGCTACCTGGCGGCGACGCGGCGTTTCGACGGCACTCTGGTACTGATCTTCCAGCCCGCCGAGGAAGGCCAGGGCGGCGCCGAGGCGATGCTCGCCGACGGGCTGCTGGAGCGCTTTCCCTGCGATGCGCTGTTCGGCATGCACAACATGCCGGGACTGGAGGCCGGGCACCTGGGCTTCCGCGCGGGACCGATGATGGCTTCCCAGGACCTGCTGAGCGTCACCCTGGAGGGCGTCGGTGGCCACGGTTCGATGCCGCACCTGAGCGTCGATCCGCTGCTCGCCGCGTCGAGCGCGGTGATGGCCCTGCAGAGCGTGGTGGCGCGCAACGTCGATCCGCAGAAGGCCGCAGTGGTCACGGTCGGTGCATTGCAGGCCGGCGAGGCGGCCAACGTCATACCCCAGCGCGCCGTGCTGCGCCTGAGCCTGCGGGCGCTCGACGGCCAGGTGCGCGAGCAGGTGCTGCAGCGGGTTCGCCAGATCATCGAGTTGCAGGCCGCCAGCTATGGGTGCCAGGCCAGCATCGAGCACTACCCGGCCTATCCGGTGCTGGTCAACAGCGTCGAGGAAACCGAGTTCGCCCGCCAGGTCGGGGTCGAGCTGGCCGGCGCGGAGCAGGTCGACGGAGCCACGCCGAAGCTGATGGGCAGCGAGGACTTCGCCTGGATGCTACAGCGCTGCCCCGGCAGCTACCTGTTCATCGGCAACGGCAGAGGACGGCCGATGGTGCACAACCCGGCCTATGACTTCAACGACGACATCCTGGTCCGGGGCGCGGCCTATTGGGGCGCGCTCGCCGAGACCTGGCTGGCCGCCCCCGCGGCGTCCGGCCTTCGACTGACTGCCGCCAATAACGGCGCGGCTTGAGCCGCGCCGGCATTCCCCCGGTTACCAGGAGATTCCCATGCACGCTTGCCCGAGCGGTACCTCGCGTACCCGCCAGGTGGCGGCTGCCGTGATCGGCAACGCCCTGGAGTGGTACGACTTCATCGTCTACGGCTTCCTTTCCAGCCTGATCGCCAGGCTGTTCTTCCCCTCCGGCGACGAGTACACCTCGCTGCTGATGGCCCTGGCCACCTTCGGTGTCGGTTTTTTCATGCGTCCGGTCGGTGGGGTCCTGCTCGGCCTGTATGCCGACCGCAGGGGACGCAAGGCGGCGATGCAACTGATCATCCTGCTGATGACGCTGTCCATCGCGATGATCGCCTTCGCCCCGACCTACGCGGCGATCGGCGTCGGCGCACCATTGCTGATCGTGATCGCGCGAATGCTGCAGGGTTTCGCCACCGGCGGCGAGTACGCCAGCGCCACGGCTTTCCTGGTGGAAAGCGCGCCGCCGCACCGGCGCGGTCTCTACGGTTCCTGGCAATTGTTCGGCCAGTGCCTGGCGGTGTTCGCCGGTGCGGGGATGGGCGCGCTGGTCACCCATTGCCTGGACGCCGAGTCCCTGGAGAGCTGGGGCTGGCGGGTGCCGTTCCTGTTCGGTCTGCTGATCGGTCCGGTGGGATTGTGGATCCGCCGCTACATGGGCGAGACCGAGGCCTTCCTCGAAGCCATCCGGGAGCCCGGCGAGCGCCAGGGGCTGCTCGGCGTGCTGCGCGAATACCGGCGCAGCGTGCTGGTGAGCATGGGCCTGACGGTGATCGGCACGGTGTCCTTCTACGTGGTGCTGGTGAATATGCCGACCTTCGCCCACAAGCAGTTGGGCCTGCCGCTGGACGAGGTGTTCATGGTGCAGATGGCGGCGGTGGCGCTGATGACCCTGGTGATCCCGTTGGCTGGGGGACTCTCCGACCGGCTCGGGCGGCGCCCGGTGCTGTTGGTCGCGACCCTGGCCTTCATGCTCATGGTCTATCCGCTGTTCGCTTGGGTCGCCGCGGCGCCGAGCCTGGGGCGCCTGCTGCTGATGCAACTGTTGCTGTGCACGGCGATCGGCGGCTTCTTCGGCCCGGCGCCGACCGCGGTGGCCGAGCAGTTTCCGGTGCGGGTGCGTTCCACCGGCCTGGCGGTGGCGTATAACCTGGCGGTGATGCTGTTCGGCGGTTTCGCCCCGTTCATCGTCACCTGGCTCACCGAGGTCGGCGGCTCGCCAGTGGCGCCGGCGTTCTACGTGCTCGGCGCGGCCTTCCTCGGGCTGCTCGCCACCCTCTATCTGCGGGAGGGCGCGACGCCCGCCCCGCGCCCCCGTGAACCGGCCCTGGGCAAGCCGGCAAGGAGTCTGTGAATGAGCGCCACCCGCCATCGAAGCGACGGCCACGAGGAAATCGTCGCGCTTGACGCGCTGCCGCTGTCCGCGGCGATCCGCCGACGCGAACTGTCCTGCCGCGAGGTCATGCAGGCCTACCTGGCGCAGATCGAACGGTTCAACCCGCGGGTCAACGCCATCGTCTCGCTGCAGGCGGAAAGCCGCCTGCTCGCCCAGGCCGACGAGCGCGACCGGCAACTGGCGCGCGGCGAATGGCTGGGCTGGATGCACGGCATGCCGCAGGCGATCAAGGACCTCGCCGCCACCTCCGGCATTCCTACCACCCTGGGTTCGCCGCTGTTCGCCGGGCAGGTGCCGGAGCACGACGCAATCGTCGTCGAGCGGGTGAAGAGCAGCGGTGCGATCGTCATCGGCAAGACCAACGTACCGGAGTTCGGGCTCGGCTCGCAGACCTACAACCCGCTGTTCGGCACCACCCGCAATGCCTACGATCCGGCGCGGATCGCCGGCGGCAGCAGCGGTGGGGCGGCGGTGGCGCTGGCGCTGCGCATGCTGCCGGTGGCCGACGGCAGCGACATGATGGGTTCGCTGCGCAACCCCGCCGCCTACAACAACGTCTACGGCTTCCGCCCGTCCCAGGGACGGGTGCCGCACGGCCCGCAAGCGGAACTGTTCGTTCAGCAACTGGCCACCGAAGGCCCGATGGGGCGCAGCGTGGCCGACCTGGCCCGGCTGCTGGCCACCCAGGCCGGCTACGATCCGCGCTGTCCGCTGTCGTTGCGCGACGATCCGCGCAGGTTCGCCGACGACCTCGGGCGCGACTTCCGCGGAGCCCGGCTCGGCTGGCTCGGCGACTACGCCGGCTACCTGCCGATGGAGGAGGGCGTGCTGGAGCTTTGCGAAGCCGCGCTGGGCGATTTCGCCGAGCTGGGCTGCGACGTCGAGGCGTGCCTGCCGGACTATCCCCTGGAGCGCCTGTGGCGCACCTGGCTGGTCCATCGCCAGTGGCTGGTGCAGGGCTCGCTTGGCGAGCTTTACGCCGATCCCGCACGGCGCGTCCGACTCAAGCCGGAGGCGCAGTGGGAAGTGGAGTCCGGGCTCGGCCTCGGCGCCGCCGAGGTCTATCGCGCCTCGCTGGATCGCAGCGACTGGTATCGGGCGCTGGCGCGTCTGTTCGAACGTTACGATTTCCTCTTGCTGCCCAGCGCCCAGGTGTTTCCTTTCGATGCAGAAACGGCGTGGCCGCGGCAGGTCGCCGGGCGGCCGATGGACACCTATCACCGCTGGATGGAGGTGGTGATCGGCCCGACCCTGGCCGGTTTGCCGGCGATCAGCGTACCGATCGGCTTCGGCGCGGCGGGCCTGCCGATGGGATTGCAGATCATCGGCCCGGCGCAGGCCGACCTGGCGGTGCTGCAACTGGCCCATGCCCACGAGGGCCTGACCCGTTGGGTCAGCCGCCGTCCGCCGGCGATGCTCGAGGCTCCAGGGGGAATCGACTAGGCCGCGGAGCAATGCTGCCGTATTCGCAGATTCTTCCTACATGACCTGGGCCTGCATCTTGCTTTGCCATAACGGTCTGTCGACGGTGGAGGTGTCGTCATGCCGGAAAGAGAAGAGGCGGGAACCGTGCGTTCGGTGGAGCGGGCGCTGGCGATCCTCGATCTGCTGGGCCAGCACCAGGCGCTGGGGCTCGAGGAGCTGCATTACCTGACCGAACTGCCCAAGGCCACGGTGTCGCGGCTGCTGCATACCCTGCTGGAGCAGGGCTGGCTGTACCGCGGCTTGACCGACCGGCGCTACCGGCTGCGTTCCACCCGCCTCTACGGTGACGCCGCCGAGCGCTTCCGCTGCCAGGTGGTGGAGCGTTCCGCGCCGCTGCTGGTGGAGTTGAGCGAGCGCACCGGGCTGGTCGCCGATTTGTCGATTCTCGACGGCGACCGCCTGCTGGTGGCGGAAAGCTCGGTGCCCGGCGCCCTGCGCAAGCGCTACCCGGCCAACCGGCTGGTGGTCGGCCAGCACGCCAGCCTGTTCCATTCGGCCATGGGCAAGGCCTGCCTGGGCGAACTGGCAGACAGCGAGGTGCGCCGCCTGGCGCGCCAGCACCAGGTAGACGAGGACCTCTGGTTGCGCACCCGCGAGCAGGCCCACGGCCAGGGCTACGGCGAGCGTACCGAGGGACACTGGGAGTATCCGGTGCGCCTGCCGTTCCTGATCCGCGCGGTGGCCTTGCCGGTACGCGCCCAGGGTCGCCTGCTCGGCAGCGTGGCGCTGCACTGGCCGCGCGATCAGGATTGCGTCGAACGGGTGCGCCGCCGGCACCTGGGAACCCTGGCCGATACCGTCAGTCAGTTGCAGCACGCGCTCGACTGACGCGGGAGTTTGCCTGCTCCCAGGCGGCCGGTTTAAGGTGGCGCCGGACGCAAAGGGAGCCCGCATGCACAAGTTGATCTGCCTCGGCCTGGCCCTCCTGGCCTTGCCGGTCCAGGCCGCCTGGTACCTGGACTACGAGTCGTCGCGACTCAGTTTCATCTCCACCAAGAACGCTACCCTTTCGGAAGTCGGCCGCTTCCTGGTCATGCACGGCAAGGTCGACGACAAGGGTCAGGCGCGCCTGCGCGTCGAGCTGGACTCGGTGAGCACCGACATCCCGCTGCGCGACGAACGCATCCGCGAGCATCTGTTCGAGACCAAGCGCTTCGCCGAGGCGGAGATCACCGCCCAGCTCGACCTGGCGCCGATCGTCGAGCTGGCCGACGGCGTGCAACTGGAAATGCGCCAGCCGGTGACCGTCAGCCTGCACGGCAAGCGCAAGAGCTACGCCAGCGACCTGTTGGTGACCCGCCTGGACGAGCATCGCTTCCAGGTGGTGACCCTGTCGCCGCTGGTGCTGGACGCCGCCGACTTCGACCTCGCCCCCGGCATCGAGACCCTGCGCAAGCTGGCCGGCGCCGGCAGCATCGGGCTCTCGGTGCCGGTCGGCGCCGTGCTGATCTTCACTTCGCGGTGAGCGGCCCGGTCTTTCCCTGGCGCAGCGACAACCGCTTCGCCCTGCTCAATGACGGCGTGCGGTTCTTCCCGCGCATGCTGCTGGCCATCGAGGCGGCGCAGCGGAGCATCGAGCTGGAGCTGTACCTGGTGGAAGACGGGCATTGCGCCGAACTGTTTCTCGTCGCCCTGCTGGATGCCCGCCGCCGGGGCGTCGCCGTGCGCTGCCTGTTCGACGGCTTCGGCTGCCTAGGCCTGGGCAGCGCCTGGATCCAGCGCCTGCGCGAGGCCGGCGGCGAACTGCGGCTGTACAACCCGCTGCGCTGGAAGCTGACTGGCGGCAATCTCTACCGCGACCATCGCAAGCTGCTGCTGGTGGACGGGCGCCTCGGTTATGTCGGCGGCGCCGGGATCACCGACGAATTCTGGGAACCGGTCAGCGACGTCAGCGCCTGGCGCGAGGTGATGGTCGAGATGGACGGCCCGGTGGTGGCGGACTGGGCGGCGCTGTTCGAGCGGCAATGGCTGGCCTGTCTCGAAGAGAAAGCCTGGAAGCCCCGCGAGGGCATGACCCTTACCCGCCTTCCGCCGCAGCCGGGGGCGGCCCGTGGGTTGGGCCGGGTGGCCTACGCCGACGCCCGCCAGCACCGCGACATCCTGCAATCGCTGGTCCGCGCGCTGAACGGCTCGCGCCGACGGATCTGGCTGGCGACGCCGTACTTCCTGCCGACCTGGAAGGTTCGCCGGGCCCTGCGCAAGGCCGCCCAGCGCGGCGTGGAGGTGCGCCTGCTGCTGGCCGGGCGGCTCACCGACCACGCCCCGGTGCGCTATGCCGGGCAGCGCTACTACCCGCGCCTGCTGCGCGCCGGCGTGCGCATCCACGAATACCAGCCGCGCTTCCTGCACCTGAAGATGGTCATGGTCGACGATTGGGTGAGCGTCGGCTCCTGCAACTTCGATCATTGGAATCTACGCTTCAACCTCGACGCCAATCTCGAGGCCCTCGACCCGGACTTCACCAACGAGGCGGCGGCGAGCCTGCTGGCGGACTTCGCCGACAGCCGCGAGGTGACCCTGGCGATGTGGCGCGCGCGACCCCTGTGGATGCGCCTGCACCAGCGCCTGTGGGGTTGGCTGGACCGGGTAGTGGTGAATTTCCTCGACCGCCGGCGCTAGGGAGCGGCCGTTCGTAGCCGCTGGCCGGCCCGGTGAAACTTGCCGGGGAGCTTGCGGGTCTACCCCGGACCGCCCATTACAATGACAAAGGAGAGATGCGTGGCAACGCCCGACTCCAAGGAACGTTTCATCGGACTGGAATGGTTGCGCTTCCTGCTCGGCCTGTACGTGGTGGTGTACCACACCCTGCATACCTATCCGAAAGAGCAGAAGTTTCCAGGTCTCGACGAACTGACCAGCCTGGGGTTCTTCGCCACCAGTACCTTCTTCGTGCTTTCCGGCTTCCTCCTGGCCCATGTCTACGCACGCAGCGGCCGGTTGCGCGAAAGCGCCCGCAGCTTCTGGACCAAGCGACTGTCCAATCTCTATCCGCTGCACCTGTTCTCCCTGCTGCTGTCGATCCTGGTGTTGCTGGCCCTCAGCCACCTGGGAATCGGTCCCGAGCTGGACAAGGCCACCCCGCGCTTCGTCATCTACGACACCAACGAAGTGCTCGGCCGCACCCACCCGGAACTCTTCCTGCACTGGATGAGCAACACCGAACTGTTCGTCAACAGCATCCTGCAGATCCTCCTGCTGCAGGCCTGGAATCCCTATTACCTGACCTTCAACGCGCCGTTGTGGTCGCTGTCGACGCTGATGTTCTTCTACCTGGCGTTTCCCTTCGTCGCCCCGCGGCTGATGCGCAGCCGGCACAAGTGGAAGGTGCTGGCGCTGGTCTGGCTGGTCTACCTGATCCCGCCGGTGCTGGTGGTGGCCAGCGAGAGCTACGGGATCCCCTGGACCGGCCTGCTGCATCGCAATCCGTTGCTGCGCCTGCCGGAATTCCTTGGCGGCATCCTGGCCTACGGGTTGTTCCGCGGCTACCGCGACCGCGGCATGGTGCCGGGACGTGGCCTGCTGGCCGCGCTGGTGGCGCTGGTGGTGGCGGCCTTCCTGGTGGCCGACTACCTGTTCACCCAGGGCGCCAAGCATTGGTACTTCCTGCTGCACAACGGCCTGCTGCTGCCGGCCCAGTTGCTGCTGGTGTGCCTTTGCGCGCTGCCCGCCGACCCGAAGAGCGCTTTCGTCCGCCACTGGTCGCCGCGCCTGGGGGCCGCCTCGCTGTCGCTGTTCGCCCTGCATGTGCCGATGTTCACCCTGTTCTCCCGTAGCGAGCGCCTTATCGCCGTGCCGGGGCGTTGTCTCGACGACTGGCGCGCCTGCACCGAGGCGGCGGCCGCGCTGCCATCGTCGCTGCTCTACTACCCGCTGTTCCTGGTCCTGCTAGTGGCGTTCTGCGTACTGTTCCAGGAGCGCGGCGTGGTGCCGGTGCGCAAGTGGCTGGTGCGCCGGCTGATGCCGACGCCGGCGCTGGCCAAGGTGCCGCGCCCGGCCTGAGGCCGTTCTCCCGGAGAACCGGACTTTCGACGGGTGGCAGGCCCGACCCGGCTGGTTATGCTGCGCGGATAACCATAAGAAGAGGGATGGAGCATGCTGCGCAGCCTGTCGCTGGCCCTGTCGATCGTCGCGAGCCTGGTCGGCTGCAGCACGCCCGGCGCGTTCTTCGGTTCGGTGGACGGACCGGCCTTCGTCGCCCATCCGAGCGCCGATGCCAGCCACGCCACAGTCTACCTCTACCGTCCGCGGAGCCAGTGGGCGGACGAGGAACTCGAGGCGCCGGGGATCTTCCTCAACAACGAATTGATCGGCAGCCTGCCGAGCAACGGCTACCTGGCGTTCGAGTTCGAGACCGGCAGCTACAAGCTGGAAATGCGCCGGCCGTTGGCGGGCAGCTTCTGGACCCTGTTCGCCGACGGTCCGATGGATTTCACCCGCATCGCCAGCTTCATGCTCGAGGCCAGGGCCGGCTCGGTCTACTACCTGCGCTACGACGAACTCAACCCGCCACCGAAGAGCGAGCACCCGGCGGGTGAGGGCGATGGCCCGCTGCAATTGGTGGCGGCCGATCTCGGCGCTGCGGAAATCGGCGCTACCCACCAGGTCCAGGAACCCATGCAGTTCGCCGCCAGCGGCTACCGGAAACGCGTGCAGCGCTCGTTCTGGGAAGGCGTCGGGCGGGCCCTGGACAAGATCGGCATCTGAACCCGGCACGCGTGTAGTAACCGTCTATTACCCGCGTCCCCCTGCGGATTGGCTACCTTAGGTGCATCCCCGGTATGACCGGGCCCTGCCCGAAGGAGTGCGCGTGATGGCTGCGAAGAAGATCCTGATGCTGGTTGGCGACTATGCCGAAGACTACGAAACCATGGTCCCGTTCCAGGCCCTGCAGATGGTGGGCCACCAGGTGCATGCGGTGTGTCCGGACAAGCGGGCCGGGCAAAGCGTGCGCACCGCCATCCACGATTTCGAAGGCGACCAGACCTACAGTGAGAAGCCGGGCCACAACTTCACCCTCAATGCCGACTTTGCCCAGGCCCGCGCCGAGGATTACGATGCCCTGCTGATCCCCGGCGGCCGCGCCCCCGAATACCTGCGCCTGAACGAGCAGGTGCTGGCTCTGGTGCGTGCCTTCGACGCCGCGCGCAAGCCGATCGCCGCGGTCTGCCATGGCGCCCAGCTGCTGGCCGCCGCCGGCGTCCTGCAAGGGCGGGCGTGCAGCGCCTATCCGGCCTGCGCCCCGGAGGTGCGGCTGGCCGGCGGCGAGTACGTCGACATTCCGTCGGACCAGGCCCACGTCGACGGCCACCTGGTCACTGCGCCGGCCTGGCCGGCGCATCCGGCGTGGCTGGCGCGCTTCCTCGAGGTGCTCGGCACCCGTATCAGCCACTGAGACCCAGGAGACCCCCGCGCATGTGCGAACTCTATGTGAAAGCCGACCCGATCCTCTATGAATCGCGCTCGCGTTCCTTGCGCATCCGCGGGGTGGTGACCACCCTGCGCCTGGAGAACCAGTTCTGGGACATCCTCCGGGAAATCGCCGAAGGCGAGGGCCTGAGCACCAACCAGTTGATCACCAAGCTCTACGAGGAAGTGATGGACTATCGCGGCGAGGTGCTCAACTTCGCCTCCTTCCTGCGTGTCAGTTGCACCCGCTACCTGGCGCAGCGGCGCGAGAAGGTCGCCGAGCTGAGCCTGGTCGGCCAGCGCGCCCAGGCCTGAGGCGAGGGAAGACGCGACCGGGGTGAAACGTTTAGGCTGGTCGCACTTCCTCCCCATCCGGCGTCGCCTCGTGAAATACTCCCTGCCCACCACGGCCACCGCGCCGTTCTGTCCCTCGGCGGTCAGCCACAGCGTGGCGGTGCCGGCCGACGCCTCGCCGCTGCGCAAGCTGGCGCTGTTCGTCGGCCCCGGCCTGCTGGTCTCGGTCGGCTACATGGACCCCGGCAACTGGGCCACCGCCATCGAGGCGGGCTCGCGCTTCGGCTACGCGCTGCTGTTCGTGGTGGTGCTGGCGAGCTTTTCCGGGATGCTCCTGCAAAGCCTCTGTTCGCGCCTGGGGATCGCCACCGGCCGCGACCTCGCGCAGCTCTCCCGGGAGCGCTACCGCCCTGGCGTGGCGCGTGGCCAATGGCTACTGGCGGAGCTGTCGATCGTCGCCACCGACCTTGCCGAGGTGCTCGGCGCGGCGCTGGCCTTCCACCTGCTGCTGGGAGTCTCGATTACCACCGGGGTGGTCCTCACCGCCTTCGATACCCTGATCGTGCTGGCCCTGCAGGGCGCCAACTTCCGCCGCCTGGAGGCCATAGTGCTGGGGCTGATCGCGACCATCGGCGCGTGTTTCTTCGTCGAACTGGTGCTGATCGGCCCCTACTGGCCGGATGTCGCCGCCGGCCTGCGGCCATCCTGGGACACCCTGAGCAGCCAGGAGCCGCTGTACCTGGCGATCGGCATCCTCGGCGCGACGGTGATGCCGCACAACCTCTACCTGCATTCGTCCGTGGTGCAGACCCGGGTCAGCGGCGACGACGCGGCGAGCAAACGCTCGGCGATCCGCTTTTCCCGGCTCGACACCATCGGCTCGCTGTCCCTGGCGCTGCTGGTCAATGCGGCGATCCTGATCCTCGCCGCCGCGGCTTTCCACGGCAGCGGCCATACCGAGGTGGTGGAGATCCAGGACGCCTACCACCTGCTCGACCCGTTGGTGGGCGGCGCCCTGGCCAGCTTCCTGTTCGGCTTCGCCCTGCTGGCGGCAGGGCAAAGCTCGACCTTCACCGGCACCATTGCCGGGCAGGTGGTGATGGAGGGTTTCCTCCGGGCGAAGATTCCCTGCTGGCAGCGGCGCCTGATCACCCGCGGCCTGGCCCTGGTGCCGGCCTTGATCGGCGTGCTCTGGCTGGGCGAAGGCGCGGTAGGCAAGCTGCTGGTGTTCAGCCAGGTGGTGCTTAGCCTGCAATTGCCGTTCGCCCTGTGGCCGCTGATTCGCTTCAGCAGCGACCGGGGCCTCATGGGGGAATTCGTCAACCCGCGCTGGGTCAGCGCGCTGGCCTGGTCGTTGTTCGGCCTGATCTCGGCGGCGAACCTGACCTTGCTGTATTTCTGGTTCGGCTGAACCAAGGCGCCTGCGGCGCTGCCAGTCCAGGCTCCGGCCAGTGGCCGTACGAAAAAGCCCGGCGCGGGGCCGGGCTTTTCCAGGGATGGAGCAGGCTTACTTGACCTCGACCGCCAGGCTTTCGGCGATCTTCTTCTGCCAGACCGCCGGGCCGGTGATGTGCACCGACTCGCCGTTGGTATCGACCGCGACGGTGACCGGCATGTCCTTCACCTCGAACTCGTAGATCGCTTCCATGCCCAGTTCGGCGAAGGCCAGCACCTTGGACTTCTTGATCGCCTGGGCGACCAGGTAGGCGGCGCCGCCGACGGCCATCAGGTATACCGCCTTGTTGTCCTTGATCGCCTCGATGGCGATGGGACCGCGCTCGGACTTGCCGATCATGCCCAGCAGGCCGGTCTGTTCGAGGATCTGGCGGGTGAACTTGTCCATCCGGGTGGCGGTGGTGGGACCGGCCGGGCCGACCACCTCGTCGCCGACCGGATCGACCGGGCCGACGTAATAGATGAAGCGGCCTTTCAGGTCCACCGGCAGCGTTTCGCCCTTGTTCAGCATGTCGACCATGCGCTTGTGCGCGGCGTCGCGGCCGGTGAGCATCTTGCCGTTGAGCAGCAGGGTCTCGCCCGGTTTCCAGCTTTGCACCTCTTCCGGGGTGATCTTGTCCAGGTCGACGCGGCGCGCGGACGGGCCGGCTTCCCAGACGATCTCCGGGTAGGCGTCGAGCGACGGCGCTTCCAGTTCGGCGGGGCCGGAGCCGTCGAGCACGAAGTGGGCGTGGCGGGTCGCGGCGCAGTTGGGGATCATGCACACCGGCAGCGAGGCGGCGTGGGTCGGGTAGTCCATGATCTTGACGTCGAGCACGGTGGTCAGGCCGCCCAGGCCCTGGGCACCGATGCCCAACTGGTTGACCTTCTCGAACAGCTCCAGGCGCAGTTCCTCGATGCGGTTCTGCGGGCCGCGGGCCTTCAGTTCGTGGATGTCGATCGGGTCCATGAGGACTTCCTTCGCCATCACCGCTGCTTTCTCCGCGGTGCCGCCGATGCCGATGCCGAGCATGCCCGGCGGGCACCAGCCGGCGCCCATGGTCGGTACAGTCTTCAGCACCCAGTCGACGATCGAGTCGGACGGGTTGAGCATGGCCATCTTCGACTTGTTCTCCGAGCCGCCGCCCTTGGCCGCGACATCGACTTCGACCTTGTCGCCGGGAACGATGGAGTAGTGGATCACCGCCGGCGTGTTGTCCTTGGTGTTCTTCCGCGCGCCGGCCGGGTCGGCCAGGATCGAGGCGCGCAGGACGTTCTCCGGCAGGTTGTAGGCGCGGCGCACGCCTTCGTTGATCATATCGTCGACGCTCATGGTAGCGCCGTCCCAGCGCACGTCCATGCCGACCCGGACGAACACGGTGACGATCCCGGTGTCCTGGCAGATCGGGCGGTGGCCGGTGGCGCACATGCGCGAGTTGATCAGGATCTGCGCCATGGAGTCGCGGGCAGCCGGCGATTCTTCGCGCAGGTAGGCCTCATGCATGGCCTGGATGAAATCGACCGGGTGGTAGTAGGAGATGAACTGCAGGGCATCGGCGACGCTCTGGATCAGGTCGTCTTGCTTGATCACGGCCATGGAGCACGGTCCTCTTCAGGCGGGTAATTCGGATGCGGGGCAGGGTCACGGAGCCGGCCGCAGCCGAGGAGCGCGCCGGTCAGGCACCGGCGCAAAAAAGGCGCGACAGTATAGCCGTTCCGGCGAGACGGGCGCACGCGCCGACGATCAGACCTTGGTCGGCCAGCCGGCTGGTCGGCCGATAAATCCGCGGTCCGCTAGCTGGCAGTTCGTTCGACTAGGCAACCCGCAGGGGGCAGGGTACATTGCGGCCAGGTGCCATTACGGGACGGAGCCCATGCGCACAGACAAGCCTCCTCTGAAACAGCGTGCGCTGCAAAAGCTCTTGCTCCGCCGGTTCGGCATGGCCGCAGGCACCTACCTGCTCGGCCTGGTCCTGCTCTGGCTGGCGCTACTCAGCGGCTTCTACCGCGCAGCGCCGACCACCGCGGCAGCCAGCACCACCCTGGTGGTGGCTTGCCAACTGGCCTTCCTCTGGCTGTTCGCCAGCGGTCGCAACCTGCGTTACGCCGATCCCAGCCTGACCGAGCCGCAGGTGCTGGTGGCGATCGCCTGGCTGACCTATTTCCTCTATCACGTCGACAGCCTGCGCGGCACCTTCATGGTGTTCTACGTGCTGGCCCTGCTGTTCGGCGTGTTCCAACTGCCGCCGCGGGTCTTCGCCCGCTGTGCGGCGCTGGCGTTCATCGCTTTTTCCGGCATCTACCTGGTAGAGGCCTTGCAGCAGCGTCTCGAGCTGCCGGGCCGGGCTGCATTGCAGGTGCTCGTGATGTTCATCGTAATGGTCTGGCTGAGCCTGTTCGCCAGCTACATACAGGCGATGCGGCAACGCATGCGCCAGCGCCGCTATGCCTTGCAGGCGCACCAGGACACGCTGCGCGGCATGATGCGCCAACTGGAAGACCTGGTGGCCACCGACGAACTCACCGGGCTGTTCAACCGCCGGCATTTCATGCGCCTGGCCAGTCGGGCGCTGGAAGACCTGCTGCCGAACCGGCAGCACGGCCTGGCGCTGATCGACCTCGATCACTTCAAGCGGATCAACGACCGCCACGGCCACGCCGCCGGCGATCGGGTCCTGCAGACCTTCGCCGCGGTGGCGCGTTCCTGTCTACGCGATGGCGACGTCCTGGCCCGTTACGGCGGCGAGGAGTTCGTCCTGCTGCTGCCCCACGCCGACGCGGAACAGCTGGAAAGCTGTTGCGAACGCCTGCGCCTGGCGTTCGAACAGGCGGAACCGGTCGGGGTCACGGTGGATACCCTGAGCCTTTCGGTGGGCATGACCCTGCTGTATGCCGACGACGATCTCGACGAGGCCTTGCAGCGGGCCGACCAGGCGCTCTACCGTGCCAAGCGTGGCGGACGAAACCGCTGCGACGCCACCTGGGAGGTCACCAGTGCCTGACATACGGGTCGGCGAGCGACGTCTTGCCGTCGCCGCCGGCAGCAACCTGCTGGATGCGCTGCTCGCCGGCGGCATCGCCGTGCCCCATAGCTGCCGCGCCGGCAGTTGCCACGCCTGCCTGGTGCATTGCCTGCAGGGCGAGGTGGAAGACACCCTCCCGGAGGCGCTCGATCCGGTACGGCGCGAAGCGGGCTGGCGGCTGGCCTGTCAGTGCCGGGTGCTCGGCGACCTCGTGTTGCAGCCTTTCGATCCTGAGCGCGACGGGCTGCCGGCCAGGGTCGTCGCCTGCCACTGGCTGGGCGATGTGCTGCGCCTGCGCCTGGAGCCGGAGCGGCCCTTGCGCTATCGCGCCGGGCAGCACCTGCTGCTGTGGAGCGACGATGGCGTGGCGCGTCCCTATTCGCTGGCCAGCCTGCCTCACGAGGACCCATGGCTGGAGTTCCACATCGACTGTAGCGCTCCCGGCGCGTTCTGCGACCGCGCCCGGCGCCTGGCGCCTGGCGCGCTCCTGCGTCTGGGCGAGTTGCGCGGCGGGGCGTTGCGCTACGAGCCGGACTGGCAGGAGCGACCGCTGTTGCTGATGGCCGCCGGCACCGGGCTGGCGCCGCTCTGGGGGATACTTCGCGAGGCCTTGCGCGCGGAACACCAGGCGCCGATCCAGCTGCTGCACCTGGCGCGCGACCACTACCTGGCGAGCGAGTTGGCGGAGTTGGCCGGGCGTCATCCGCAACTGCGCGTCAACCTGGTGTCGGCGGCGCAGTTGCCCTCTGCCTTGGCCGATCTCCGCCTTGTTCCGCGGCGCAGCATGGCCTTACTCTGCGGCCAACCCGTCAGCGTCGAACGCTTCGCCCGGCATCTCTACCTGGCCGGCGTACCGCGTAGCCAGACCCTGGCGGACCTGTTCCTGCCCCACGCCTGACGCGGCGCCGGTGGCGGTGCCTTGCAGCCATTGCCGCGGCCTTGCGCCGCATCCCTGGAGTGACGATGAGCGAGCTGATTCGGGTCGAACGCGAAACAGGGCTGCTGACCCTGCGCCTGGACCGCCAGGACAAGAAGAACGCGCTGACCCGCGCGATGTACAGCCGGATGGCCGAGGCGCTGCTGGAGGCGCAGGCCGATACGGCTGTGCGGGTAGTGCTGATCACTGGCGGCGATGCCTGCTTCACCAGCGGCAACGACATCCTCGACTTCCTCGAGCAACCGCCATCCCTGCGCGACAGCCCGGTCGGCCGCTTCATGAGCGCCCTGCTGGAATTCCCCAAGCCGGTGATCGCCGCGGTGAACGGACCGGCGGTGGGTATCGGCACCACCCTGCTGCTGCATTGCGATCTGGTCTTCGTTGGTCGCAACGCGCGATTGAAGATGCCGTTCGTCAACCTCGGCCTGACACCGGAGTTCGGCTCGAGCCTGATCCTGCCGCGCATGCTCGGTCATGCCAGGGCTGCGGAATTGCTGATGCTTGGCCAGGACTTCAGCGGCGAGCAGGCGGCGGCCTGGGGCCTGGCCAATGCGGCGCTGGAGGATGGCGCCACGGTGCTGGAGCACGCCCGCGATGCGGCCCGGCGCTTCCTGCACCTGGCGCCCTCGGCGGTAGTGGAGAGCAAGCGCCTGATGAAAGCGCCGTTTATCGAGGAGCTTCGCCGGGTGATCGCCGAGGAAGGCGATATCTTCAGTACCCGACTGCGCTCGCCCGAGGCGATCGAGGCGCTCAGCGCCTTCATGCACCGGCGCCAGCCGGATTTCTCCAGGTTCGCCTGAGCACACCGCTGTTGGGCCAGCGGAGCGACGATCCGTAGGGCGGATAACGCCCCAGGTGTTATTCGCCGCGATGCGGCTGAAACGGCGGATAACCGCGTAGCGGTTATTCGCCCTACACCACGTTGAGTTAGCGGAGCGCCGGTCCGTAGGGCGGATAACGCCACGGGCGTTATCCGCCGCGACGTGCGCTTATACCAGCAGGTCGCCGACGTGCAGCACCTTCATGGTGTTGGTGCCGCCCTGGGCGGTGTAGCTGTCGCCCTTGGTCAGGATCACCCAGTCGCCCTTGGTCACCACGCCGCGCTTGAGCAACTCGTCGACCGCGGCCTGGCTGACCTTCTCCGCCGGCAGCGCCGCCGGGTCGAAGGGGATGGTTTCCACGCCGCGGAACATCGCCACGCGAGCCTGGGTCTCGCGGTGCGGGGAGTAGGCGTAGATCGGTACCGACGAGCGGATGCGCGACATGATCAGCGGGGTGAAGCCGCTTTCGGTCAGGCAGATGATCGCCTTGATCCCCGGGAAGTGGTTGGCCGTGTACATCGACGCCAGGGCGATGCTCTCGTCGCAGCGGTCGAAAGTCTGGCCGAGGCGGTGGCTGGATTTCTGGCTGGTCGGGTGCTTCTCGGCGCCCTGGCAGACGCGGGCCATGGCTTTCACCGCTTCCACCGGGTACTCGCCGGCGGCGCTTTCCGCCGAGAGCATCACCGCGTCGGTGTAGTCGAGCACGGCGTTGGCCACGTCGGAGACTTCCGCGCGGGTCGGCATCGGGCTGTGGATCATCGACTCCATCATCTGGGTCGCGGTGATCACCACTTTATTGTTGCGGCGGGCGTGCAGGATGATCTTCTTCTGGATGCCGACCAGCTCGGCATCGCCGATTTCCACGCCGAGGTCGCCACGGGCCACCATCACCGCGTCGCTGGCA
Organism: Pseudomonas sp. FDAARGOS_761; assembly: GCF_013343155.1. Taxonomy (NCBI): domain Bacteria; kingdom Pseudomonadati; phylum Pseudomonadota; class Gammaproteobacteria; order Pseudomonadales; family Pseudomonadaceae; genus Pseudomonas; species Pseudomonas sp. FDAARGOS_761. Next base: position 723,875 of record NZ_CP054572.1, read on the forward strand.
CGAATCAGGCCGTCGAGGGCGTCGTCGTCGGCGACCGCCTCGGCGCGCTCGATCTTGGCCACCAGCCAGGCCTTGCCACCGGCCTCGGTGAGCAGGCGGCGGGCGTATTCCATGTCCTTGGCGTCGCGCGGGAAGGAAACGGCCACGTAGTCCAGGTCCATGTCCGCGGCCAGCTTGATGTCGGCCTTGTCCTTGTCGGTCAGCGCCGGCGCGGTGAGACCGCCGCCGCGGCGGTTGATGCCCTTGTGGTCGGACAGCGGGCCGCCGATCAGCACCCGGCAGCGCAGTTCGTCGGCGGCGACTTCCTCGACCACCATCACCACCCGGCCGTCGTCCAGCAGCAGTTCATCGCCGACCCCGCAGTCCTTCACCAGGTCCGGGTAGTCGATGCCGACCACTTCCTGGGTACCGGCGTCGCGGGCGTGGCTGGTGGAGAAGCGGAACTTGTCGCCGACCTGCAATTCGATGCGCTTGTTGGCGAACTTGGCGATGCGGATCTTCGGTCCTTGCAGGTCGCCGAGCAGGGCGACGAAGCGGCCGTGCTTGGCCGCCAGTTCGCGCACCAGCCTGGCGCGGGCGCGGTGTTCATCGGGGGTGCCGTGGGAGAAGTTGAGGCGGGCGACGTCGATCCCGGCCAGGATCAGTTGCTCCAGCACTTCCGGGGAATTGCTGGCTGGGCCGAGGGTGGCGACGATTTTGGTGCGGCGAACGGACATGCAAAGGACTCCTTGGATAACGCTGGCGTGCAGGCTACCACCGGCGAGGCTCGGCGGCGACTGCGGAGTCATACTATCTGCATCAGATGTCATTTGTCGGTTTGAGCACCAGCAGGTCGCATTCCACCTCCTCCAGGACGCGTTCGGCGGTCTGCCCGATCAGCGCGTTGTCCAGGTGCCCCCGGGCGACCGCGCCCATCAGCAGCAGGTCGATGTCGTTGGCCCGGACGAAGTCGGGGATCGCCTGCTCGGCATAGCCGGCCAGCAGGTGGCGGCGCTCCGCGGCGATCTCCGGGTAGGCCGCCAGCAGGTCGTCGAAGGCCTGGCGGTGACGTTCCTCATGTTGCAGCACGAAACGCTCGTAGCCGGCGAGCATTTCCGCGTCGAACAGCAGGCTGCGCGGCATCGCCGCGTGGGTATGCAGGTAGTCGGCGCGCAGCCCCAGGCTGGCTTCGAGCTGGCGGGCGGCGGCGATCAGCCGGTGATCGAGGGCGGCCGGCTTGTCGCTGGCATGCAGTGGGTCGAGCGCCGCGCACAGGCGCTGGCCGCGCCAGGCGTCGTGATGGACCAGCCAGAGCGGCTGCGGGCAGTGGCGGATCAATTGCCAGTCGCTGTTGCCCAGTAGCAGGCGGCGCAGCAGGTTGTGCTTGCGGGTGCTCTTGAGGACCAGGTCGGGCCGGGTTTCGCCGACCCGTTGCAGGACCATCCGGTCCAGCGGCTTGCCCCACTGGGCCTCGACCTGAGTGCGGATGCCGGCCTGCTGCAGCGGCATGGAAAGCTGCTCCAGCCAGGTGACCCGTTCGTCCAGGTAAAGGTCGCGGGCACGCTGCAGCGAGTGACTGTCGAAGAACAGCCCGCCGTCCAGCGCCGGGTTGAAGTCGCACAGCAGCAACTCGACGCTGGCGCCGCTGCGTTCGGCGATCCACCGGGCGCGGGTAAGGGCCGGCTGTTCGTCGCTGCTCGGATCGACGACCACCAGCAGGTTATGCAGGTTCATGGCAACGCTCCTGGCACTGGGCGGGAATGCCATTGCAGACCAGACGCCGCGACGGGCGCTTGATCTGGGTCAGTCCGGCGGGGATCAGCGCGGTTGCACGTTGAGCGCCTGGTCGAGGTGCCGGCTGGCCTTGTTCGACAATTCGCCTTCAGGATAGTCGAGCAACTGGCGGCGCAGGTATTCGATGGCCTTGTCGCGGTTCGGGTGCGGGTTGTCCGGCGCCAGGTACATCAGGCCGAGCTGGTAGAGGGCCTTTTCCTTTATACCGGCAGGAATCGCCGGATCGTTGACCGCCAGCAGGTAGAGCTCGGCGGCTTCGTCGACGCGATCCTTGAGCACCGCGCGGCGCGACAGCAGGGCCATGTCCGGGTCGAGGCTGGTCTTGTAGAGGTCGAGGTTCTGCTGTGGCTTCCAGGTGGCGAGCAATTCGCGGGCGCTCTTCTGCACCGGCTCCCTGGCTCGCTGGCGCATCGCCAGCAGGCGCGCCTGGGCATGCTCGGCGGCGTGGGTGCCGGGGAACTCGCGGACCACGCGCTGGAAGTAGTCGGTGGCCTTGGCGTCGTCGCGCTGGTCGTTGTAGCGGCTCATGTAGATCAGGCCGATCTGGTACAGCGAGATACCGCGCACCTCGGCGCTGTAGCGGCTATTGTCGTAGCCGGTGAGGTAGAGCTTCTCCGCCTCGGCGCTCCTGTTGTCGCGGATCGCCATGGCGCTGTAGGTCAGCAGGTCGCCTTCCTCCTCGATGGCGGCGGTCATGCGGTTGCTCTTCATCTGCTTGTATTCGGCGACTTCGCCAGTGGTCACCTGGGCGACGAACAGCGGCGTGGTCGGCGAACAGGCGGCCAGCAGCGACAACAATGGGAGCAGGACGAGACGGCGGGCGAAGCGCATGGCATCTCCTTAGCGCCAGGGCGAGAGCCACCCCAGTCTAGTCAGGCCCTTCAGTCACGCCAATACGCGCCGATACAGTTCCCAACGGAGGATATGCCTATGCGAAGCTTGATCGTTGCCTGCCTGGCGCTGAGTGCCACCGGTTGTAACAGCTGGTCGCTGAACAGCGACCTGAACGGGGCCTACCGCGCCTACGACAAAGGCGATTGCGCACAGGTGATGCTCGACCTGTCGCGGGCCGAACGGCGGATTCGCGCGCGGCCCTACCTGCAGCCGGAAATCTCGCTGCTGCGCGGCCAGTGCCTGGAACGCCAGAGCCTGTTCGTCGACGCGGCGCAGACCTACCACTTCATCATCGCCCGTTACCCCACCAGCGAATATGCCTACCGTGCCAAGGCGCGGCTGGAGACGTTGCGCCAGCTGGGCCGGCTGAGCGAGACGCCGGCCTCGGCCAGCGCCGTGCCGACCCGCCTGTAGGCGGCCGGGAGACTGGACGGGCGTTCAGGCTGACCGTCGGTCGCATGGGACCCCGGTCTATCCGGTAAGCTTCGTCCTGGATTTCACGGAGGAGGTTCGCATGCGTGCCCTGTGGTTCTGTGTCGCCCTGATGCCCGTGCTGGCGCAGGCGGACATCTATCGCTGGACCGATGCCCAGGGCAAGGTACACTTCTCCGCCACGCCACCGGCCGGCGCGCAACGCGTCGAAGTCAGGCCGCAGGTGGTGGAACGTGACGCCGCGACCCGCCAGCGCGAGCAGCGCACCCAGGAGTATTTCGATGCTCGTCGCGAGGAACGCACCGCCGCCGCCGAACGTGCCGGCCAGCGCCAGGCTGCGCTGGCCGAGGAATGCGGGCGCTTGCGGCAACAGTTGTCCCAGCTCGAACGCGGCGGCCGCTTCTATCGGCAGGACGCCGGCGGCGGGCCGGTTTACCTGAGCGATGCCGAGCTGGACGCCATTCGTCGCGAACTGGCCTCGCGGGAGTCCGAACGCTGCCGCTGAGCTTGTTCCCCGAGCGCCGGCATCGTCATACTGGACTGCAAATCATAGCGAAATGCCATTATGGGTCTTCAACGACATATCCAGCGCCATCAGTTGCCCAGCTACCTGAAGGTGTTCAATCGCATCACCGATAAGCCGATGGGCTACATCGGCAACGTCTCCGAGGACGGCCTGCTGCTGATCAGCCAACTGCCGATGCTGGTCGGCGCGCGTTTCGAACTGCGCCTGAAGGTTCCGGGACTGGGCGGTCGCCCGCAATGCATCGATTTTTCCGCCGACTGCCGGTGGACCTGCGAGGACGTCACGCCCGGTCATTTCGATTCCGGCTTCCACCTGCTGGCGCCGCCCGCCGAATTCCTCGAACTGGTGGAGGCGCTGCGCCGCTACTTCAGCTTCCCCCGCCAGCCGCAGTCGGTCTGATCCGTCAAAGCACGCCGGCGCGCTTCCAGCCCAGGTAGCGGCTGATCAGCTCCGGCCCGAGTTCGCTGGGACGCGCATCGAGCACTGGCACGCCGTGGGCCGCGAGCTTCTCGTGGAGGCCGTTGCGCGCATTCAGGTAGTCGATGGTGCCGGTGTAGGCGAGCGCCTGCTCGTAGCGGGCGACCGGCTCCTGGCGCAGGGTGTCGAGCACTTCCTCGCGCAGGCTGGCGACCAGCACCCGGTGCTGGCGGCCCAGGCGTTTCACCGCGCCGAGCAGTTCCTCGTCGTCCTCGTCGCGCAGGTTGGTCACCAGGATCACCAGGGCCCGCCGCCGCTGGCGGGACAGCACCGCCTGCACGGCTTCCGGGAAGTCGGCGGGACGCTGGCTGGTCTGCAGGTCGTAGACGGTGTTGAGCAGCGCGCCGAGCTGGGCGCTGCCCTTGCCCGGCGGGAGGTGCCGGCGGTCGTCGCCGGCGAAGGTCATGGCGCCCACCGCATCGCCCTGGCGCAGGGCCACGTAGGCCAGCAGCAGGCTGGCGTTGAGGGCATGGTCGAAGTGCGACAGGTCGCCGTCCTGGCTACGCATGCGGCGGCCGCAGTCGAGCAGGAAGAGGATCTGCTGGTCGCGTTCGTCCTGGTATTCGCGGGCGATCGGCGTGCGTTTGCGAGCGGTGGCCTTCCAGTCGATCTGGCGCAGGGTGTCGCCGTCGCGGAATTCGCGCAACTGGTGGAACTCCAGGCCGAGGCCGCGGCGCTGGCCGCCGCGTACGCCGATCTGGTTGAGCCAGTGGTCGACCGCCATCAGTTCGGCGCCGTAGAGGCGGGCGAAGTCCGGGTAGACGCGGGTCTCGCCACGTGCTTCCAGGTAGCGGCGCTGCCGCCACAGGCGCAGCGGGCTGGGCAGTTCCAGCTCGCAGCGGGGAAACACGAAGTGACCGCGGTTGAGCGGCCGCACCCGGTAGCCGACCTCGGTGCTTTCGCCCGGGCGCAGTTCGACCTCCTGCGGCAGGTACTCGAAATCCATGCCGGCCGGCAGGTGATCGAACAGGGTCAGGCGAACCGGACGCCGATAGGTGTGCTGCAGATGCAGGCGCACTTCGCTCCAGCGCCCCAGCGGCAGGTTGCCGCTGAGCTGGCGGCTCAGCTTCGGCACCGCCTGGCGGCGCGCCCACAGGGCGTCCAGCAGGCCGAGCAGGAGCAGCGCGGCGAGCGCCGCCCACCAGAATGTATGCAGTTGCGCAGGCAACCGCTGGCCGAGCGCCGACAGGCTGCCCAGGCCGATGGCCAGCAGCAGGAGCGCGGCGAACAGCGCCAGCAGGGCGCGCGATGGCTTCATACGCGGGGGGCCGGTACCTGGTCGAGCAACTGTTGCAGGACCTGGTCCACCGACAGCCCCTCGATGTCCAGCTCCGGAGACAGCCGGACCCGATGGCGCAGGACCGCCAGGGCACAGCCCTTGATGTCGTCCGGCACCACGAACTCGCCGCCGCGCAGCAGCGCCCGCGCCCGGCCGCAACGGACCAGGGCGATCGACGCGCGAGGTCCGGCGCCGAGGGCCAGGCCCGGCCAGTTGCGAGTGGTGCGGGCCAGGCGCACGGCATAGTCGAGGACCTGGTCGTCGATCGGCAGGTCGCTGGCGATCCGCTGCAGGGCGAGAACGTCTTTGTCCTTCAGCAGCGGCCGCAGGTTGGCCACGTCGAGCATGTCGCTGCGCGCGGAGCGGGTCACCTGGCGCACCAGGGTCTGTTCCTCGGCTTCGGCCGGGTAATCGATGCGCAGCTTGAGCATGAAGCGGTCGAGTTCGGCTTCCGGCAGCGGATAGGTGCCTTCCTGCTCGATCGGGTTCTGCGTCGCCAGCACCATGAACGGCTGCGGCACCGGCAGGGCGCGTCCTTCCAGGGTGACCTGGCGCTCCTGCATCACTTCCAGCAGGGCGGCCTGGGTCTTGGCCGGCGCGCGGTTGATCTCGTCCGCCAGCAGCAGGTGGGTGAACACCGGCCCCTTGCGCAGCTTGAACTGCTCGCTGGCGAGGTCGTATACGGCGTGGCCGGTGACGTCGCTGGGCATCAGGTCGGGGGTGAACTGGATGCGCGCGAAGCCGCCGTCGAAGCAGCGCGCCAGGGCGCGTACCAGCAGGGTCTTGCCGAGCCCCGGCACGCCTTCCACCAACACGTGGCCGCCGGCGAGCAACGCGGTGAGCACATCGTCGATCACCGCGCCCTGGCCGATCAGGGCTTTCTGCAGTTCGCTGCGCAGGGCCTGGGCCAGCTGGCTGGCGCGCTGGCGCTGGAGCGCCGGGTTGGGCGCGGTGCTCGGTTGTTCGGGCGTCTGTTCGCTCATAGGGCATTCCTGAGGCTTTGCAGGTGGGCGACCTGGCGGGTGAAGTCGGCAGCGGAAAGGCGCTGCGCCGGATATGGGCGCATGGCCTGGCTGATGGCGCTGGGTGGCAGGCGGGTCATGCGCCCGAGGATCTGCCATTGCTCGGCGACGCCGAGCTGTTCGAAACCGGGGTGGCGACGCCGCGCCCTGCGCAGGATGTCGCGTTGCAGACCGTGCAGCAAGGCGACGTGGCCGCGCTGGCGGAGGAGGAAGTCGGCGCCGGCGCGCAGGTGTTCCTCCAGTTGCCGGCGCGAACGGCTGGCCACCGGCTGCAAGGGACCCTGGCGCAGCCCTGCGCGCCACAGGCCAGCGAGCAACAGCAGCAGCGCTGCCGCCAGGGCCTCGGGGAAGTGGCGGGTGAGCAGGGTGGCGAGGCTGTCGCGTTCGGCGCGGTAGAGCAGGGTCACCTGGTTGTCCTGGGTCAGGTACCAGAGCAGCCAGGCGTTGTCGTACTGCTCGATGTTGCGGTTCTGCCAGATCCAGGCGTCGGTGAGCACCGTGACCAGGCCCTTGCCGTGCTGCATCTGCAACAGGTGGGTGGCGTCGCCGCTGTTGGCCCAGGCGTAGGCGTGGTTCTGCGGATCGTAGAGGTGGTAGTCGGGATCGAAGCCGATGTAGGCCGGCGAGCGCTCGTTTTCCAGGTACAGGCGGGTCAGTGCGGAATAGTCCGGCACGCTGTCGGCGGGCTCTTCTTCCTCGCCGGCGGCTTCCTCCGGCGGCGCTTCGGTCGCATGGTCGTCGACGCTACCTTCGTCGGCGTCGGCGTCGGCGTCGGCGTCGGCGGTTTCCTCGCTGGCCCGGTCCTGGCTGTCGTCGAAGTCCTCGGTGAGGTACTGGCGGATATCCAGGCTGTCGAGCAGCAGGTCGCCGCTCTTCTTCTCGTCCTCGTCCCACAGGCGTTCGGCGATCAGCACCAGGTGCCCGCCCTGCTCGCTCCATTGCAGCAGGCGGCGCGCCTGGCCGGGAGTCATGCCGGAGCGGCTGCCGAGCAGGAGCAGGGTATGCCCGGAGGGCGGCAGCTCCTTGAGGACCTCAAGGCCGTCGGCGCGGCTCACCGTGACCCCCTGCTTGCGCAGGAACAGTTCGGCGGCCAGGTAGGGATTGCGCCGGGCCTCCGGCGATGGGCCGAGGTCGATCGTCTCCGTATAGGGTTGCAGGCGGCTGGCCAGGAAGATCGCCAGCAGCCCGGCCAGCAGCAGGAGCACGGCAAGCAACAGGAAGCGCGCGCGCCGGCTCATCATGGCTTGGCTCCCGCGGCGAAAAGGCTGCGCCAGCCATCGCAGAGGCGCTGGCGAGCGTCGTCGGCCGGCAGCCGGTGGCCGTAGGCGAGCGCCTGCCATTGGGCGGTCAGCAGTTGGCTGTAGTGCAGCAGCGGCCGTTGTTGCTCCAGTCCTTCGACCAGGCGCAGGACCTCGCCCTCGGTATGGGAGCCCTTCAACGGCAGGCGGTAGTCATGCAGCAGTCGGCTGAGCAGCCCGCGGTAGAGCAGGCCGAGGGCTTCCCGTGGTTTCTCGTTCCAGAGCCGTTCGGCGTTGCCGGCGATGTCGTCGGGCAGGCTTTCCGGACTGAGATCGAGGCCGAACATCACCGTCGGCGCTTCGCGGCGGGCCCGTTGCGGCAAGCCCAGGTTACCGACGAACAGGCGCAGCCATTCACGGTAGCGCCAGACCAGCAGGAACACCGCGCTGAACAGCAGCGCCCAGAGCAGCACTTCGATGACCTGCGCCGCGTGACGGAACGGCACCCAGTTGGCCAGGGCCTCGAAGAATGCCTTGAGCCGCTCTTCGTCCTCCTTGCGGCTGTCCTTTTTCTCGGTCTTGTCGCCGAAGCGCCAGCCCGTAACGGTCTCGCTGTTCTTGAACGGCGCGCCGTCGACGATCGCCCGGATCTGCTTGCCGGCCTGTTCGCTGTTGAGTTTCTGCCGCAGCAGGCGGGCCTGCTCGGGCGGCAGCTCGGCGTCGCCGGCGCTGGCGGCGGCCGCCGGCTCGGCGTAGGCGGAAGGGGCGGGCAGCCAGGCCAGCGAAGCGGCCAGGCCGAGCAGCAGGACATAGGCGCTGCCGACCAGACGCTGGCGCAGGCGGCGGAACACCAGCTCGATGTCCCAGGCCTCCAGTTCGGTGCGCCGGTTCAGGTAGAGGGTGAAGCCGCAGGCCACGTAGATCGGCTCCCAGACTACCAGCACCAGGACGTAGAGCAGGTTCGAGAGGTGCTCCAGCCAGAGCCACTCGCCGGCTTCCGGGTCGAGCAGGCTCTGCCAGTTCCAGTCGATCTCGTTCTGCGCCGGGATCAGCAGGTAGAGAAGCATGGCGAAGCCGGCCCAGAGCGCCATTTCCAGGTGCACGCCGACCACGGTCAGCCAGGTCGCGCCGCCGGCGTTGCGCTGGGACAATACGATCAGGCGCTGGCTGCGGGGCTCCCCGGCGAGCCCTTCCAGTTGCAGGACCGGCAGGTCGAAGCTGCGCGTCGGACTGAAGCGGCGCCACAGCAGGCTGGCCGGCAACTGTTTCCTCAGCAGGGCGGGATAGGCGCGCAGGGCCTGCTTCAGGGTTGGCGTATCGCCGAACAGGGCGTGCGAGAGAATGTACAGCGGCAGTCGTTCGAAGGCCGGCTTGAGCCACCAGAAGATCAGGATCGCCAGGGTCGGATGCTGCCACAGCAGGAGGCTGAGCACGGCGAACAGCGGCAGGCTCAGCAACGCCCAGCTGCCCATCAGCAGGCGCGCATGGCGATGCGCCAGGAGGATGCCGAGGTCGAGCGCTTCCCAGGCGCTGCGCGGTCGAATCGCCACGCTGGCGTCAGTCAGGCGCATGGCGGCTCCGTCCGGCGAACAGGAAGTAGCTGCCGACCAGCAACCAGAGGACCGCGCCGACCGCGTACTTCACCCGCGGCTCGAAATGACTGATGGAAGACCAATAGGCCTCGGTGAAGGCCGCCAGCAGCAACAGCACGATCACCCCGGCGATCAGTTGCACGCTGCGCCGGGCGGCCAGCCGCAGGGCTTCGCCGCGGGTCAGGCGACCTGGCGCGAGCAGCGCCCAGCCGAGCTTGAGGCCGGCGGCGCCGGCGAAGGTGATGGCGGTCAGTTCGAACGCGCCGTGGCCGATGACGAAGGGCCAGAAGGTCTGCACGTAGCCGATCTGCGTCAGGTGGCCGGCCACCGAACCGATCATCAGGCCATTGAACAGCAGGAAGAACAGGCTGCCGAGTCCCAGCAGCACGCCGCTGGCGAAGGTCTGAAAGGCGATGCCGATGTTGTTCATGATGTAGAAGCCGAACATTTCCCAGTCGTCGCTGGTGTCGCGTGCCCCCAACGGACCCAGGCGGGTGGTTTCCGGGGCGTACATAGACTCCATCTCGCTGACCTTGTCCGGGCTGACCACGCTGTAGATCAGGTCGGGAAAGTGATAGACCAGCAGCCCCATGAGCAGGGCGCTGCCGTAGAACAGCAGGCTGGCCACGGCGATGCTGCGCCATTCCTCGCGGACCAGGCGCGGCAGGCCGGCGAGCAGGAAACCGAGGATGCGGCTGCCGAGCTGGCTGCGGTGCCGGTAGAACTGCTGGTGGCCGCGCATCGCCAGTTGCTGCAACTGGTCGATCAGGTGACTGCTGTAGCCGCGCTCCTGGGCCAGCGCCAGTTGTTGGCAGAGGCGCCGGTAATCGGCGGCGAAGTCGTCGCTGGAGCCTTCCAGCTTCTTGCCTTTCTCGAGGAAGGCGAGGCGTTTGTCGAAGCGTTGCCAGGCGGCCTGGTGGCGCTGTTCGAAGAGGCTCTGTTTCATGCGCTCTCCTGGCGCAGGCCGAGAAAGCCGCGGGCGATGCCGTTGATCTCGGCCTGGGCGCGTACCGGCTCGACGCCCAGCGGTTCGGCGAGAATGCCCGCCAGTTCCTCGCGGCGTGCCGAGGAAAGCGCCGCGCCGCGTTCGGCGAAGCCGAGGAAAGCGCGCTGTTCTTCCAGGCTCATGGGGAAGGGCGGCAGTTGCGGCTCGACGTCAGGCAGGCTGGGCCGGCTCAGTTCGGGTTCGCGGTAGACCACCAGGGTGCCGGCGGCGATGTCGCCCAGGCGCTTGAAGGCCGGATGGTTCAGGCAACAGAGCAGACCGAGGGCGTAGCCGAAGGGCAGGATGTCGGCGAAGCGCAGCAGGTTGCGCAGCAGCGACGAGGCCCAGCCCACCGGAGTGCCGTCGTCGTGGACGACGCGCAGTCCCATCATCTGCTTGCCGGGCGAGCGGCCCTGGTTGAGCACCTCGAAGAGGACCATGTACCACCAGGTCATGACGAAGGTCAGCAGCAGGCCGAGGCCGGCGCCGAGCTTGCCGAGGAACGCCAGGCCGAGCATCAGCACCAGCATGATCAGGCCGCGGATGCAGAGGTCGATGGTATAGGCCAGGGCCCGGGGGACGACGCCGGCGGGACGCAGGAGCAGGTCGATGCCTTCCGGCGTTTCCACGTGGTAGTGGGTGTCGAGGACCTCGGCGCCTGGCCGGGGGGCGGGCGCGACGAGGCGGGCGGCTGCGTTCGGTGGCATCGGGGGGCCGTGTCGGGGAAAGTCAGATGCTAGCCAGCGTGGCGTCATCAGGCAACCGGGCCGCCGCGACGGCCCGGTCTGCACCTCAGTTGCCCAGCGGGCGAACGCCGAAGATGGTGCGGTAGAGAATACCCATGGAAACGACGAACAGCGGGCCGGTCCAGATCAGGCCGATGAACAGCGGGATCATGCTCACCAGCATCAGCAGGCTCAGCACCAGCAGCAGGCCGAACACCTTGAACCAGTGGCGGCTGATGGCCTTGCGCGAGGTTTCCAGGGCCTGCCAGGGCGTCAGGCCGCGCTCGGCCACCAGTGGCAGGGCGAGCATGTAGGCGACGCTCAGGTAGAGGCCGGGGATTATCAGCAGGAAGAAGCCGACGTAGACCATCAGCATCATCAGCAGGCCGGTGAGCAGCAGCGGCACCAGCATGCCGAAGTAGTTGAACATTTCGTTGAAGGTCGCCGGTTGGTCGGCGGCGCGGCGGATGCCGATCATGGTCAGGCCGGTGAAGAACGGGTAGCCCACCGCCGTGGCGACCAGGCTGGCGATCATCTGGCCGACCGCGAAGGCGATGGGATCGGCCTCGCTCATCAGGCCGATACCGCCGAAGAGCAGGGTGAGGATGAAGGTGATGGTCTGGATCACCACGCTGTAGACCACGAAGGCGCCGATCAGGATGCCTTTGACGCCCTTGATCTTGGCCCAGGCTTCGCTGATCACGTCGCCGATGCGGAAGTCGTAGTCGCCGATGACCGGCGGCACCGCCTGGGTCGGTTGCAGGGCGCTGGCGGGGGTGGCGTAGGGATTGCTGGTGTCGTTCATGGTGCTGTCCTTGTCAGTGAAACGGGCATCCGTGCGAGCGGAATGCTAGCGAGGGCGGAGGGGACAACGCAAGGTTCGGATGGCAGATATGCGCACTGACGCGCCCTGGCGGGCTGTGCCTACGGCGCTCTCCGTGAGTTCGTTGGAAAACCTGGAAATCCCCGAAGTGGGTCGCGAGCTTCGCGGCAGTCACTGGTAGACTGCCCGGTGCCGCCAGAAAGGGAATGACCGTGAACGCGAGTATTTTTTGGTACGACTACGAAACCACCGGCATCGACCCTCGCCGCGACCGGCCGTTGCAGATCGCCGGGATCCGCACGGACGAGGCGCTGAACGAGATCGGCGAGCCGATGAACCTGTATTGCCGTCCCAGCGACGATATCCTGCCTCACCCTATGGCTTGCCTGATCACCGGCATCACTCCCCAGCGGCTGGCCGAGCGGGGGCTGTCCGAGGCCGACTTCATGACCCGGGTACACGCCCAGTTGGCGCAGCCGGCGACCTGCGTGGCCGGCTACAACTCCCTGCGCTTCGACGACGAAGTGACGCGCTACAGCCTGTACCGCAACTTCTTCGATCCCTACGCCCGCGAGTGGCAAGGCGGCAATAGCCGCTGGGACCTGATCGACATGGTCCGTACCGCCTATGCCCTGCGCCCGGAGGGCATCCAGTGGCCGCAGCTGGACGGCCGGCTGTCGCTGAAGCTGGAAATGCTCACCGCCGCGAACGGCCTGGAGCATGGCCAGGCCCACGACGCGCTTTCCGATGTTCGCGCCACCATTGCCCTGGCCCGCCTGATCCGTCAGCGCCAGCCGCGCCTGTACGATTACCTCTACCAGTTGCGCAGCAAGCACAAGGTGCTCGACCAGGTGCGCCTGCTGCAGCCGCTGGTGCATGTCTCCGGACGCTTTTCCGCGGAGCGCCATTTCCTCTCGGTGGTCCTGCCGCTGGCCTGGCACCCGCGCAACCGCAATGCCCTGATCGTCTGCGACCTCTGCGCCGATCCCGCGCCGCTGCTGGAGTTGTCGGCCGAAGACTTGCGCAGGCGCCTGTATACCCGTCGCGACGAACTGGCCGAGGGCGAGTTGCCGGTGCCGCTGAAGCAGATCCAGGTCAACCGTTGCCCGGTGGTGGCGCCGCTGTCGGTATTGCGCGCCGAGGATCGCCAGCGAACCGGCATCGAACTCGAGGAGTGCCAGCGAAAAGCCGAGTTGTTGCGCCAGCATCAAACCGTCTGGGCGGACAAACTGACAGCGCTATATGGCGAAGAAAGTTTCTCCGCCAGCGACGACCCCGAGCAACAGTTGTATGACGGATTTATTGGCGATCGGGATCGACGCCTTTGTGAACAGCTACGCCTTGCCGAACCGGAGCAATTGGCCAAAGAACAATGGCCCTTCGACGATGCCCGCTTGCAGGAGTTGTTCTTCCGCTATCGTGCGCGAAATTTCCCGGAAACTTTAAATGTGGCCGAGCGCCAACAATGGGAAAGCTTCTGCCGCAATCGTTTGTCCCATGAAGAATACGGCGCACCGAATACTTTGCCGGCCTTCGAGGCGGCGCTGGAGGCTTGTCGGCAAGAGCAGGGCGGCACATTGCCGGCGGTACTTGCGGCCTGGCGCGATTACGCCGCGGAACTGCGTCAACGCTATTCGCTGGAGACTTGAGGACGTAGGCAGAGGAGTCGGTACGATACGGCGGAAATGAAAAACGCCAGCACTGGGCTGGCGTTCTTCGTGGAACTGACTGGTTTAGCCGAGCAGGGTGGCCCAGCTCTCGACGGCCTCGGGGCCCCACTTGGCTTTCCACTCTTTCAAAGTCTTGTGGTTGCCGCCCTTGGTCTCGATGACTTCGCCGGTGTGCGGGTTCTTGTACTGCTTGACCTTGCGCGCGCGCTTGCCGGCAGGCGCCTTGGCGGTGCGGGTGCTCTTGCCGATCTTGGCGTCCGGATCGAGCAGGGAAATCACGTCACGCAGGGACTTCTGGTAAGTGCCCATCAGCGTGCGCAGCTTCTCTTCGAATTCCAGTTCTTTTTTCAGTTTGTCGTCTTGTTCCAGGGACTTCAGGCGCTCCTGAAGTTCCTTGATGGCTTCTTCCGTGGCGCGATATTCGTTGATCAGGGACATGTCAGGTACCTTGTCTGTGCTGAGTGGCGGTGGCGGGCATGTAAGTAGATTCAATAATAGTCAGGGTGAAACTGTAAGTAAACCGCGATGAAAACTTTTCTCGATGAAATTCAAAGTAATTAATTCCGCATCGGGATTGCCCTGTTGTGCGGGTTTATTCTCTCGCGCAACAGCCTGTCGAAAGGCCTTCGCCGAGGCTGAACTTTTCCCGCCATGCCGCTAGAATGGCGGCCTTTCGCGATGTTTCTGGAGTATACCCATGCGCACTTTTCGGCTGGTGATCGCCTGTCCCGACGGGGTCGGGATCGTTGCCAAGGTGAGTAACTTCCTGGCCACCTACAATGGCTGGATCACCGAAGCCAGCCATCATTCCGACAACGATAACGGCTGGTTCTTCATGCGCCACGAGATCCGTGCCGACTCTCTGCCGTTCGACCTGGATGGCTTCCGCCAGGCTTTCGCCCCGATCGCCCGCGAATTCTCCATGGAATGGCGGATCACCGATTCCGAGGTGAAGAAGCGCGTGGTGCTGATGGCCAGCAAGGAGTCCCATTGCCTGGCCGATCTGCTGCACCGCTGGCACAGCGGCGAACTGGAGTGCGAGATTCCCTGCGTGATCGCCAACCACGACGACCTGCGCAGCATGGTCGAGTGGCACGGTATCCCGTATTTCCACGTTCCCGTCGATCCGCAGGACAAGCAGCCGGCTTTCGATGAAGTTTCCCGGCTGATCGACGAACATGGCGCCGACTGCATCGTCCTGGCTCGCTACATGCAGATCCTGCCGCCGGACCTGTGCCGCAAGTACGCCCACCAGGTGATCAACATCCACCACAGCTTCCTGCCGTCCTTCATCGGCGCCAAGCCGTATCACCAGGCGTCGAAGCGCGGGGTCAAGCTGATCGGCGCGACCAGCCATTACGTGACCGAGGAACTGGATGCCGGTCCGATCATCGAGCAGGACGTGGTGCGGGTCACTCACCGCGACAATGTCGAAGACATGGTGCGGCTGGGCAAGGACGTGGAAAAGCTGGTGCTCGCGCGCGGACTGCGCTATCACCTGGAAGACCGCGTACTGGTACACGGCAACAAGACGGTGGTGTTCGACTGAGCCGGCTCCCCTGGAATGCCGGCCGGGGCCGGCACCCGGAGGAACGAACATGAGCGATCCCAGGTCGGCGGGCACCGCCAGCCCGCCACCGACCCTCGGCGAGGGTTGCACCAGCCGTTACGACATCGACGCCCTCGGCGACGAGGACGGAACCGAGTTTCCCGGCGCGGCCGAACTCTGGCGGCGTATCCAGGAGAGCGCCAGCGAGACGGGCGAGGCTAACGCCGAGGATGCGCTCAGGAAGAAGCCTCGCGACTGCTGATCAGCTTCTTCAGCAGCGGGCGTCCGGCGAGCACGGCGAACACCGGGCCGCCGGCGACGAGGTAGAAATAGAAGGTCACCGCTCGCCAGATGACGATGGCCGCCGCCGCCGTCGACTTGCCGATCATGGGGGCCAGCAGGGCCGCCGAGGTCAACTCGGTGCCGCCGGCGCCGCCGGGGATCAGCGAGAGCTGTCCGGCGCTGAGCGAGACCATCTGGATCAGGAAGGTCCAGGCCCACTGGATGTCCACTCCCAGGCCGCGCAGGGTCAGGTCGAGCACGCTGAAGCGCAGCAGCCAGTGCGTACTGCTGAGAAGGAAGACCGCCAGCAGGCGTCGTTTCGGCAGGCGCAGGCTGTCGTGCAGGGCAATGCGGAAATGCAGGATCTTGCGGCCCCAGTGCAGGCGCTTGCGCGATGACACGCCGAGCCGCGCTAGAACCCGCCCGTTGAAGCGGATCACCTGGTGCAGGTAGCGGATCAGCATTACCGCGCCGACGAACAGGCCGACCAGGAATACCGCGCTGAAGATCAGGCTCGATTCCATGTTCGGGCTCAGCGAATGGCTGAGGGCATAGATCAGGATCGCGCCGAGGGCGCAGAGGAAGAACGTCAGGTCGGCCAACTGGTCGACCGCGAACACCGCGCTGGTCTGTGCCGGGCGCAGGCCGCGCCGGGCCAGCAGCGCCATCAGGGTCAACGGCCCGCCGCTGCCGCCCGGAGTGGCGCAGAAAGCGAATTCGCTGGCCATGATGATGCCGACGCTCTGCAACTGCCCGAGCTTGCCGGCGCGCCCAGCGAGCAGCAGCCGCAGGCGCAGGCCGTTGATGAACCAGCAGACCACGATCATGCCGAACATCAGCAGCAGGCTGTCCAGCGGGAAGGCGCGCAAGCGCGAGAACATGTCGCTGCCGCCGAGCACCAGCGGAATCAGCGAGGCACCGATCAAACCGAACAGCAGTAACCAGCCTCGACTCATGCCGCGTGGTCCAGGGCGAGGCGGCGCTCCAGCCAGTCGATCTTGGTCAGCGGCTGGCGCCCCTCGGACAGCAGGGTGCGCAGGGTACGCAGCCAGTATTCGCGGGAAAAGCGATGGCGCATGTCGACCGGATGGAGTCCGAGGCGGATCACCGGCGCTGCGCGCCAGGCCCGCCGGCGCTGCTCGCTGAGCGCCCAGGAGAGGCCGCGACGCCAGGCACTGCGCGCGCTCCAGACCAGACCGGGGGCCTCGATCGGTTGCAGGTGGGGAAGCCGATACAGGTTGGACGGGTCGCTGGTGTAGCGCAGTCCGCTCTCGCCGAGCGCCTGGCGGGTGCCGGCGCTCATCAGCCAGGCCGGCGCGACGAAACCGTGCAGCGGCCATCCGCGGCGGCGGAACAGTTCGATGCCGGCGGCCAGGCGGGCCTTGGCCTCGGCGTGGTCGAGGGCATAGAACTCTCCCTCCCAGGTGTAGATGCGACGCATGAAGTATTGCCCTGGAGTACGCGGTGGTGGGGCGTCATCGTAGTGATAGAAGCCGTGGAGAGCCAGTTCGTCACCCCGGGCCACCCGCCGCGAGAGCAGTTCGCAGAACTTTTCGTCGGCTTCCAACGGGTTGCGATGGTGGAAATCGGGCACTACCAGCCAGGTCATGGGGACCTGGCCGAGCGCGTCCACGGCCTCGACGAAGGGCCGGTAGTCCGGCCAGGTTTCCGGGGCCACGTCGTGCAACACCAGCAGCAGGCTGCGTTCAGCCATAGCGCGGGAACCTCGCCTCGCTGTCGCCGAGTACCGCGTGGTAGTGCAGGAGCAGGCCGGCGACCACCGCGTCCCAGGCATGCTGGCGCTCGACGTGACGGCGGGCGCGCTGGCCGCGCAGCTCGACGTCGTGGCTGAACAGTTCGCGCACCGCGCAGGCCATGGCGTCGCCGTTGTTCGGCGCGCAGAGCACGCCGCAACGCTCCGGGACTATTTCCGCCAGTGCCCCGGCGCGCACCGCCACCACCGGAATGCCGCTGGCCATCGCTTCGAGTGCGACCAGGCCGAAGGTCTCCTGGTCGCCGGCGTGCAGCAGCGCGTCGCTGCTCGCCAGCAGGCGGGCGACTTCGCGGCTGTCGCAGAAATGGTCGACCACGCTGGTGTTGCGCGGTACCCGGGTCGGCATGTTGGAACCCACCAGCAACAGGTGATAGCCGTCGCCGAGGCGCTGGATGGCGTCGAGCAGTACCGGCAGGTTCTTTTCCCGCGAACCGCGCCCGGCGAACACCAGCAGGCGGGTTTCCTCGTCCAGGCCGAGTTCCTGGCGCAGCCCCGGATCTCGGTTGCTCGGATGGAAGGTGACGAGGTCGACGCCCAGCGGTTGTACATGCACGTCGGCGACGCCCAGGCGCATCAGCTTTTCCGCCATCACCCGGCTGGGGGCCAGGACCCGGTCGAAGTGGCCGTACAGCTTGCTGACGTAGTTGTCCGCGTTGGTGCCGAGCCAGGCGCCCATGCGATTGCTCACCAGCAGCGGCAGGTCGGAGTGGTAGAAGCCGATCACCGGCACGTCCAGCCGACGTCGCGCGTCGAGCGCCGCCCAGGCGGTGAGGTACGGGTCGCCGACCTCGATCAGGTCCGGTTGCAGATTGCGCAGCACCTTGCGCCAGGGGCCGCGACGGAGAGGGAAGCGGTAGCCATTGCCGAATGGCAGCGGCGGCGCCGGCACCTCGTGGATGCCGTTCGCCTGGCGATAGCCGGCGCCGGGAACCAGCACGCTGTGGCGAATGCCGGGATAGTGCCAGAGATGGCGATGCTTGGCTTCGAGATAGGTGCGTACCCCCCCGCTGGCAGGCGCGTAGAACATGGTCATATCGGCGATGTGCACGATGGGCCTTCCTCCGTTGAGCTTGTTCCTTCTGCCACTCAGTGGACCACCGGCGCCGGCAGTCGTTCGAACGGTGTGCGGGAGCCATGGGTAGCTTCAAGTCTAGGAAAGAAAGCGCGAGCCGGCGCGTTCGGGGCAGCCAGCGCGGGAATAGGTCGCAGAGGGAGCGGGCGGAGAGGAAGGCATGCCTCGGGAGGCAGGATAAGGGTGAACAACGCCGTTGGCGTTGTTCACCCTACGAATGGCCGGGGGCAGGGCGGATAGCCGCGGCGCGATTATCCGCCGGTTCGGCTACGGCTCGGGCAGTGCTCAGATCTTGAAGCTGTCCACCAGCTGGCGCAGGCGCCCGGCCTGGGTTTCCAGCTCGCCGCAGGCGCGCAGGGTGGCCTGGAGGTTCTCCACGCCTTCCTGGTTGAGGGTGTTGATCTCGGTGATGTCCATGTTCAGCGAATCGACCACCGCGGTCTGTTCCTCGGTGGCGGTGGCCACCGACTGGTTCATCCCGTCGATCTCGGCGATCCGTCCGGTGACGCTGCTCAGGCGTTCGCCGGCACGGTTGGCGATCTCCACGCTTTCAAGGCTGTAGCGCTGACTCTCGGTCATGGTGCTGACCGCTTCCTGGGCGCCGATCTGCAGTTCCTCGATCATCTTCTGGATCTGCTGGGCCGACTCCTGGGCGCGGTGGGCCAGGTTGCGCACCTCGTCGGCGACCACCGCGAAGCCGCGTCCGGCCTCGCCGGCGCGGGCGGCTTCGATGGCGGCGTTGAGGGCGAGCAGGTTGGTCTGCTCGGAGATGCCCTTGATCACTTCGAGGATCTGGCCGATGTTCACCGTGCGGCTGTTGAGGGCCTCGATGTTGGCGCAGGAGGCGCTGATCTTCTCGGAAAGCTCGTTCATCGCGCGGATGGTCTGCTCGACCACCTGCTTGCCGTCCTCGGCCTGGTGGTTGGCGTCGGACGCATGGTGCGAGGCATCGGCGGCGTTGCGGGCGATTTCCTGGGCGGCGGCACCGAGTTCGTTGATCGCCGCGGCGACGCTGTTGGTACGGTTGGACTGCTCGTCGGAGTTGGCCATCGAAGAGTTCGAGGCGTTCACCACCAGTTGCGCCACGTCGTGCAGTTGACGGGCGGTGCCGGCGACCTCGCGGATCGATTCGTGGATACGCTCGACGAAGCGGTTGAAGGAAATGGCCAGGACCCCGAATTCATCGTTGCTGGTGACCTTCAGGCGCTTGGTCAGGTCGCCTTCGCCCTGGGCGATGTCCTGCATGGCGCGGCCCATGTCGGTGAGCGGTTGCATCAGTACGCGGATCAGCATGCCGAGGAGGAGGACGATGGCGACCACCGCGATCAGCGCGGCGACGATCGCCGAGGTACGCAGCTTGGTGAGCATGGCATAGGCCTTGTCCTTGTCCACCGAGATGCCGATGTACCAGTCCAGGCCGGACAGGCCCTTGACCGGAGAGAAACTGAGGATCCGAGTGTTGCCGTGCAGCTCGGCCTCGCTGAAGCCGCTGCCGATCTTCGGCGTGTTGCGTGGGTAGACGTCGCTGAGGCTCTTCATGACCTGGTCCTTGTCCGGATGGACGAGGATCTTGCCGTCGCCGCTGACCAGGAAGGCGTAGCCCATGCCGCCGAAGTCCAGCGAGTTGATGATCTTCACCACCGTCTGCAGGCTGAGGTCGCCGCCGACCACGCCGAACGGCTGGCCGCCCTGGCGCGCCGGGCTGGCGATGGTCAGTACCAGCTCGTGGATGGCCGGCTCCATGTAGGGTTCGGTGAGGGTGGTCTGGCCGGCGCTGGTGGCGGCGTTGTACCAGGGGCGGCGGCGCGGGTCGTAGTCGGCCGGCAGGTCGCTGGTGGGGCGCGCGGTGTAGGTGCCGTCGGTCTGCCCCAGGTAGGTGAAGAGGAAGGTCGAGCCCAGCAGCGGCTGTTCCAGCAGGGCCTGGGTGGTCTCCGGGCTGTGGTCGCGGGCCAGGGTCTGGGCCAGGTTCTCGATCAGCAGGATGCGCCCGCTCAGCCAGTTCTGCACGTTGCTGGCGGT
This sequence comes from Pseudomonas sp. FDAARGOS_761, assembly GCF_013343155.1. Lineage (NCBI taxonomy): Bacteria > Pseudomonadati > Pseudomonadota > Gammaproteobacteria > Pseudomonadales > Pseudomonadaceae > Pseudomonas > Pseudomonas sp. FDAARGOS_761. Next base: position 744,007 of record NZ_CP054572.1, read on the forward strand.
GATCTCGCCCATTTCGTGCAGGTAGTCCTCCAGGTCCTCGCGGATCGAGGTGCGCTGCAGGGAGTCGTTGTAGAGGGTGAAGAGGGAGAAGGTCGCGATCACCACCAGCGCGGCGGCGAGCAGGATCTTGTGACTGAACTTGAGACTTTTGATCATGGTTTCTTGCATCCGGGAGGCGCGGGCGCGCTGTCGTGAACAGCCCCAGTTGGATCGCAACTGCAAGGCTTGCCGTGTCTGTCGGCGGCAAGCCCGGAAGCTTTAGCGCAATGGATGAATGGTTTCACCGAATGCGACCTGGAGAACGAAAAAAGCGCCCGTGGGCGCTCTTCATCGGTAGGCCGGATAATCGCTTCGCGGTTATCCGGCCGGTTCGGCTACGGGACAGGCAGGGCTCAGATCTTGAAGCTGTCCACCAGTTGGCGCAGGCGCCCGGCCTGGGTTTCCAGCTCGCCGCAGGCGCGCAGGGTGGCCTGGAGGTTCTCCACGCCTTCCTGGTTGAGGGTGTTGATCTCGGTGATGTCCATGTTCAGCGAATCGACCACCGCGGTCTGTTCCTCGGTGGCGGTGGCCACCGACTGGTTCATCCCGTCGATCTCGCCGATCCGCCGGGTCACGCTGCCCAGGCTTTCGCCGGCACGGTTGGCGATCTCCACGCTCTCCAGGCTGTAGCGCTGGCTCTCGGTCATGGTGGCCACCGCCTCGCGGGCGCCGACTTGCAGCTCTTCGATCATCTTCTGGATCTGCAGCGCCGATTCCTGGGCGCGATGGGCCAGGTTGCGCACCTCGTCGGCGACCACCGCGAAGCCGCGCCCGGCCTCGCCGGCGCGGGCGGCTTCGATGGCGGCGTTGAGGGCGAGCAGGTTGGTCTGCTCGGAGATGCCCTTGATCACTTCGAGGATCTGGCCGATGTTCACCGTGCGGCTGTTGAGGGCCTCGATGTTGGCGCAGGAGGCGCTGATCTTCTCGGAAAGCTCGTTCATCGCGCGGATGGTCTGCTCGACCACCTGCTTGCCGTCTTCGGCCTGGTGGTTGGCGTCGGACGCATGGTGCGAGGCATCGGCGGCGTTGCGGGCGATTTCCTGGGCGGCGGCGCCGAGTTCGTTGATCGCCGCGGCGACGCTGTTGGTGCGGTTGGACTGCTCGTCGGAGTTGGCCATCGAAGAGTTCGAGGCGTTCACCACCAGTTGCGAGACGTCGTGCAGTTTGTGCGCGGTCCCGGCGACTTCCCGGATCGAGCGATGGATCCGCTCGACGAACTGGTTGAAGGCATCGCCGAGCACGCCGAATTCATCGCGGCTGGTCACGGCGAGGCGCTTGGTCAGGTCGCCCTCGCCCTGGGCGATGTCCTGCATGGCACGGCCCATCAGGTGCAGCGGCTGCATCAGCAGGCGGATCAGCAGGCCGAGCAGGACCAGGATGGCGACGATGGAGATCAGCGCGGCGGCGATGGCCGAGACGCGGAACTTGCTGAGCATGGCGTAGGCCTTGTCCTTGTCGATGGACAGCGCCAGGTACCAGGTCACCGAAGGCAGGCCCTTGATCGGGGTAAAGGCGAGGATGCGGGTATGCCCGTGCAATTCGGCCTCGCTGAAACCGGTGGCGATCTTCGGCGTGTTCTGCGGGTAGACCTCGCTCAGGGTCTTCATCACCTGCTCTTTGTCCGGGTGCACCAGGATCTTGCCGTCGCCGCTGACCAGGAAGGCGTAGCCCATGCCGCTGAAGTCCAGCGAATTGATGATCTGTACCAGGGTCTTCAGGCTGAGGTCGCCGCCCACCACGCCGAGGGTGTTGCCGGCGGCCTTCACCGGCGTCGCCGCGGTGATGATCAGTTCCTGGGTGGCGGCGTCGACGTAGGGCTCGGTCAGGGTCAGGCCGCCGGCCGCTACGGCGTCCTTGTACCAGGGCCGGCTGCGCGGATCGTAGCCGGCCGGCATCGGGCTGTCCGGGCGCATGGTGAAGACGCCGTCCTGCTGGCCGAGGTAGGTGAAGCTGAAGGTCGAGGTCAGGGCCGGCTGTTCGAGCAGGGCGCTGACGGCTTCCGGGCTGTGGTCGCGGGCCAGGGTCTGGGCGGTCTGCTCGACCAGCAACAGACGGCCACCGAGCCAGTTCTGGATGTTGCTGGAGGTCACGTCACCCATTTCCCGCAGGTAGCTTTCGAGGTCCTCGCGGATCGCGTTGCGCTGCAGGTAATCGTTGTAGAGGGTGAACAGTGCGAAAGCGGCGAACACCACGAGGGAGGCCGCGAGGAGGATCTTGTGGCTGAACTTCAGACTTTTGATCATGTTGTATTGCGTCCAGGAGTATGTAGCGCCAGTCTTTGACCAGACCCCTGCGACCGTTCCGCGGGCGCAGGGGCTTTCCGTACGCCTTGCAGCGTCGGGCGGGTCGCGCGGGTGGGTAGTCCGTCGACCCAGGCACGGCCTTGTGCCACGAAGCCACGGTTCCCTGGGTGGCTCCGAAGAATGCGTGATACGGATACGATGGCGATTTTTCCTGTCTCAGCAAGGCCCGAAGGTCTTCGCTGAAGCTGGACGGCCAGATCGGGTCGATGCGCTGGCCCGACGCCCTTCGCGGGAACCCGCGCATATTGGTACGCGGGTTCCGCTGGAAGCCCCGTTGTACAAGGGCTTTCCCTTACTGTCGGCACAGCGTGCCGGAGCTTTAGTCCCGAGGATGAATGGATGTCGCAAGCGAATGAGTTGTTGATCGGCGCTGGCCCCGATGGCCAGCCGGTAGGGCAGGCCTGGCGCCTGGCCAACCGTCATGGATTGATCGCCGGCGCCACCGGTACCGGCAAGACGGTGACCTTGCAGCACCTCGCCGAATCCTTCAGCGATGCCGGTGTCGCGGTATTCGCCGCCGACATCAAGGGCGACCTGTGCGGCATCGCCGCGCCGGGCAACCCGCAGGGCAAGGTCGCCGAACGCATCGCCAGCATGCCGTGGCTGAACTACCAGCCGAAGGCCTACCCGACCACGCTCTGGGACATCGCCGGGAAGACCGGCCACCCGTTGCGCACCACCATCAGCGAGATGGGCCCGCTGCTGCTGGCCAACCTCCTGGAGTTGACCGATAGCCAGCAGGCCGCGCTGTTCGCCGCCTTCCAGGTGGCCGACCGGGAAGGCCTGCTGCTGCTCGACCTGAAGGACCTGAAGGCGCTGCTCAACCACCTGAAGGACAATCCGGAGATCCTCGGCGAGGACCGGGCACTGTTCACCGGCGCTTCCGGGCAGGCGCTGCTGCGCCGCCTGGCCACTCTGGAGCAGCAGGGCGCCGAGGCCTTCTTCGGCGAGCCTGCCCTGCAACTGGAAGACATCCTCCGCCCCGAGCCGGACGGGCGCGGGCGCATCCACCTGCTCGACGCCAGCCGCCTGGTGCACGAGGCGCCGAAGGTCTACGCGACTTTCCTGCTCTGGCTGCTGGCCGAGCTGTTCGAGCAACTGCCGGAGCGCGGCGATGCCGACAAGCCGGTGCTGGCACTGTTCTTCGACGAGGCCCACCTGCTGTTCAACGGCACGCCGAAAGCCTTGCGCGACCGCCTGGAACAGGTGGTCCGGCTGATCCGCTCGAAAGGCGTCGGGGTGTACTTCGTCACCCAGTCGCCGGGCGACCTGCCGGACGATGTCCTGGCCCAGCTCGGCCTGCGTATCCAGCATGGCCTGCGCGCCTTCACCGCCAAGGAGCAGAAATCGCTGCGCGCGGTGGCCGATGGTTTCCGCCCGAACCCGGCGTTCGACACCCTGGGGGTGCTGACCGAACTGGGTATCGGCGAGGCGCTGGTCGGCACCCTGGAGGAAAAGGGCACGCCGGCCATGGTCCAGCGCGTCGCGGTGGCGCCGCCCTATTCGCGGATCGGCCCGCTGAGCGACAGCGAACGCGCCGAACTGGTCCAGCGGTCGCCGTTGAAGGGGCGCTACGACCAGCCGATCGATCGCGAGTCGGCCTACGAGGTGCTGGCGAGCAAGGCGGACGCCAAGCCCGAGGTCCAGGGCCAGGCGCCCGCACAGCAGGAAAGCGCGTCCGGCGTCGGCGGCATGGCCGGGCAGATACTCGGCAGCCTGCTGTCCAATTCGACGGTGAAGAGCGCCATGCGCCAGGCGGCCAACCAGTTGAGCCGGGAGCTGGTGCGTGGCCTGCTCGGCTCGTTGATGGGCGGGAAGAAGCGGCGCTGAGCGCCAGGCCATGAAAAAGGCGCCCGCGGGCGCCTTTTTCATGGGGGCTGGATGATCGCCGACTAACCGCTTCGCGGTTAGCTGGCCTGTGGGACGGACGGGCTCAGATCTTGAAGCTGTCCACCAGGTGCCGCAGGCGCCCGGCCTGGGCTTCCAGCTCGCCGCAGGCGCGCAGGGTGGCCTGGAGGTTCTCCACGCCTTCCTGGTTGAGGGTGTTGATCTCGGTGATGTCCATGTTCAGCGAGTCGACCACCGCGGTCTGTTCCTCGGTGGCGGTGGCCACCGACTGGTTCATGCTGTCGATCTCGCCGATCCGGCTGGTCACGCTGCCCAGGCGTTCGCCGGCACGGTTGGCGATCTCCACGCTCTCCAGGCTGTAGCGCTGGCTTTCGGTCATGGTGGCCACCGCCTCGCGGGCGCCGACTTGCAGCTCTTCGATCATCTTCTGGATCTGCTGGGCCGATTCCTGGGCGCGATGGGCCAGGTTGCGCACCTCGTCGGCGACCACCGCGAAGCCGCGCCCGGCCTCGCCGGCGCGGGCGGCTTCGATGGCGGCGTTGAGGGCGAGCAGGTTGGTCTGCTCGGAGATGCCCTTGATCACTTCGAGGATCTGGCCGATGTTCACCGTGCGGCTGTTGAGGGCCTCGATGTTGGCGCAGGAGGCGCTGATCTTCTCGGAAAGCTCGTTCATCGCGCGGATGGTCTGCTCGACCACCTGCTTGCCGTCCTCGGCCTGGTGGTTGGCGTCGGACGCATGGTGCGAGGCATCGGCGGCGTTGCGGGCGATTTCCTGGGCGGCGGCACCGAGTTCGTTGATCGCCGCGGCGACGCTGTTGGTACGGTTGGACTGCTCGTCGGAGTTGGCCATCGAAGAGTTCGAGGCGTTCACCACCAGTTGCGCCACGTCGTGCAGTTGACGGGCGGTGCCGGCGACCTCGCGGATCGATTCGTGGATACGCTCGACGAAGCGGTTGAAGGCATTGGCCAACGTACCGAATTCATCGTTGCTGGTGACCTTCAGGCGCTTGGTCAGGTCGCCCTCGCCCTGAGCGATGTCCTGCATGGCGCGGCCCATGTCGGTGAGCGGTTGCATCAGTACGCGGATCAGCATGCCGAGGAGAAGCATGATGCCGACCACCGCGATCAGCGTGGCGACGATCGCCGAAGTGCGGAATTCGCTGAGCATCGAATAGGCGGTGTCGCGGTCGAGGACCAGGGCGACGTACCAGGTCACGCCGGGCAGTCCCTTCACCGGGGTGAAGGAAACGAACTGGCTGCGGCCGTCGAGTTCCACCTCGTGGACCCCGGGGTCGATGTTCGGTGCGCCCTTGGGATAGGCTTCGGCGAGGGTCTTCAGGACCAGCCCGGAGTCGGGGTGGAGGAGGATCTTGCCGGCGTCGCTGACCAGGAAGGCGTAGCCGGCACCGTCGAACTTCAGGGAATTGAGGATCGCGGTCAGGGTCTCCAGCTTCATGTCGCCGGCGGCGACGCCCAGCAGTTGACCGGCGTGCCGCACCGGCAGCGACATGGCGAGGATCTGCTCGCCGGTGCCGGCATCGACGAAGGGTTCGGTGACGATAAGCCGGTCGGCCGCCAGCGCGTCCTTGTACCAGGCGCGGGTACGTGGGTCGTAACCTTCCGGCATGGCGTCGTAGGGGCGCATGATGAAGGCGCCGCTGGCCGCCTCGCCAAGATAGACCGACGCGAAATTGCGGCTGAAGACGGGCTGTTCCAGTTGTCTTGCGATATTCGCCTCGTCGGGCTGCTCGAGCAGCGCCAGTTGCGAGGCCAGGCCTTCCACCAGGTGCATGCGGCCTTCCAGCCAGCTCTGGATGTTGCTGGCGGTCAGGGTGCCGATTTCCCCGAGGTAGTTTTCCGTGTCCGTGCGCACGGCCTCGCGCTGTCGGTAATCGTTGTAGAGGATGAAGCAGGTGAAGGCGAAAACCACCACCAATGCGGCGGCGAGAAGGATTTTCTTGGCAAACGACAGCGAGCGAAGCATGAGCGATGCGTCCTGGCAAAAGCCTCAAGAAGGGCGGGGAGCCCAGGCCACCAGGTAGGGAGCTTGCGGGGGAAAGCCATGATCCAGCGCCTGAACGGCCGGCTTTGTAGCACAGTGCCAGCATAAAGGCAAAATAGTGGCGCCATGAAAATGGCGCCACTGGAGGGAAATCGCTCTGGAAGAGGACGTCAGTCCGGAGCCAGTCCGCCGACTTTGGTGCCGACGCCGTCGAAGAAGGCTTTCAGACCGCCGACGATACCGCTGTCCGTGGGACTCAATACGGCAATCAGAGCCACCGCGATCAAACCGGCGATAACCGCGTATTCGATGGCATTTGCCCCTTCTTCGTCCGCCAGGAATGCGCGAACTTTGCAATACACGAGCAGAGTCAGGTTCTTCATTCTTGTTTGCTCCTCGAACGCGGCAATCACCGAGACAGAGCCCTGCCTCCACGCTGAGGCTAGGCCGATGATGGCGTTTTGCAACAACTAAATGGCATTAGTAGGAGTGGATTAGTCGCAAGGTTATATGGCGGGTTACAAGGCTTGGACTACATCTAATGACAAATTGACATTGATTATCCCGAGTCTAGATTCAGGCCTATCGTCGCAAGTTCGAAGTTATGAACTTTGGTTCTTGAATAACGACTGTCGCCAGTCGATAACCCCAATGTACCTGCCATGGAAAGCCAGTCCCGGAGTATGGCCATGACACGGACAGCGAGACGCCCGTTTTTCTTTTCCGATCATCGGCGATCGCCGGTGATTTTCCGTTCATCGACCTGTCCGGACGCATAGCAGGGGTCTGCCCATGAATAGCAAGGTGCTGATGGCCCTGGCCGGCCTGCTGCTGCTCGGTGCGGTGCTGCTCGGATACCTCGGCGTATCCATCGGCCGCGCGCCATCGAACGCGCATGCTCCATCCGTGGCGCCGGCTTCGGCGGCGGTGGACGCTTCGCTGGAAAAGCTCGAACGCAAGCCAGTGCTGGTGGCCAGTCGCGATCTCCCGGCGCTGGCGGTGATCGGCAAGGACGACCTGAGCGTCGAGCTGTTGCGGACCGCACCGGTCGGTAGCTACGACAGGCCCGAGGCGTTGCTCGGCAAGCGGGTCTGGGTCGCGGTGCCGGCCGGCAGCATTCTTTCCGCCGCGACCCTAGAACCCGGCGGTCCGCTGGCCCGGACCATCCGTCCGGACGAGCGGGCGATGGCGATCGCTGTGGACGAAGTGGTCGGCGGCGGCGGCTTCGTCCTGCCCGGCGACTATGTCGACGTGATGCTCTTCGTGCGTGACGAGCGGGACGGCGAGTCGACCCCGCTGGCGCAACTGGTGTTGCCCGGCGTCCGGGTACTGACCTACGGCGAGCGGATCGCCGTGGGCAGCGATGGGCAGGACCGCTCGAACCAGGAAAAGGACCCGCGTCCGCCGCGTACCGCGGTGCTGGCGGTACCGGAGGACGGCGTGGCGCGGCTGATGCTGGCGAGCCAGGCCGGTTCGCTGCGCCTGGCCATCCGCAGCAAGGACGAAGAACTCTACCGCAGGGAGCAGGAAGGCGCGCTGCTGCAAGCGTCGCTGGGCGCGCCGAGCGCGGCGCTGAGCCTCGACCAACTGCTGGAGCGCCGCAAACCGGCGGCGCCGAGCGTGCGCAGCACGGCTCCGCGCGTGCCGGTGGCCAACGGGGTCACGGTCTACCGTGGCAGCGCCATGACCCATGAAGCGCCTTGAGGGGAGCCGGCATATGCATCGGAGCACCGGGATAGGCGTGTCGCGCTGGCTGGGAGGGCTGCTGGGGGTGGCGTTGGCGCTGCCGGCACTGGCTTTGCCGCAGGGCTGCATCGAGTTGCTGGCGCAGGCGCCGCGGGTCGACGTCGTCCAGGGACAACAGCGTGACCTGCGCCTGGCGGTGCCGATCGAACGGCTGGCCATCGGCGATCCGAAGATCGCCGACGTACAGTTGCTGGATCGTCGCGGCTTCCTGGTCACCGGCAAGGAACAGGGCTCCACCAGCCTGCTGATCTGGACCGGCTGCAGTCCCGAGCCGTTGCGCAGCCTGGTGGAGGTCGAGGGACGCGGTAGCGTCGATACCCGCGGTGCTCCAGCGTTCACCGCCGGCGCCGCGGAGGAGCTACCGAACCAGGTGCAGACCGATATCCGCTTCGTCGAGGTCAGCCGCAGCAAGCTGAAGCAGGCCAGCACCTCGTTCGTCCGGCGCGGCGGCAACCTCTGGGTGCTCGGTGCGCCAGGCAGCCTCGGCGACATCAAGGTCAATGCCGACGGCAGCGGCCTGGGCGGCACCTTCGGCACCGGCAGCTCGGGATTCAACCTGATCTTCGGCGGCGGCAAGTGGTTGAGCTTCATGAATGCCCTGGAGGGCAGCGGCTTCGCCTATACCCTGGCGCGCCCGAGCCTGGTGGCGATGAGCGGGCAGAGCGCGTCGTTCCTCGCCGGCGGCGAGTTTCCGATCCCGGTGCCGAACGGCACCAACGACAACGTCACCATCGAATACAAGGAGTTCGGCATCCGCCTGACCCTCACCCCGACGGTGATGAACAACCGCCGCATCGCTCTCAAGGTGGCGCCGGAGGTCAGCGAACTGGACTACAGCGCCGGCATCCAGAGCGGCGGGGTGGCGGTGCCGGCACTGCGCGTCCGGCGCACCGACACCAGCGTGATGCTGGCCGATGGCGAGAGTTTCGTGATCAGCGGGCTGACCAGCAGCAACTCGGTGAGCAACGTCGACAAGTTTCCCTGGCTGGGCGACATCCCGATCCTCGGTGCGTTCTTCCGCTCGACCAAGCTGGACAAGGACGACCGCGAGCTGCTGATGATCGTCACCCCGCACCTGGTCCAGCCGCTGGCCGCCGACGCACAGTTGCCGGACCTGCCCGGCGAGGGCTTGCGGCACTACGATCCGGGGTTCTCGCGCCTGTACTTCCTCGAGCGCGGCGAGTACGACGGCCAGCAGAACGACACCGGCCTGTCGGATTAGGAGGCGCGCATGAACCAGAACTTCGTGGCGCTGACCCAGCATCCCGGCGAACTCGACTGGTTGCAGAACAGCCTGGCGTCCGCCGGCCAGGTGGTACCGGCAGGCAGCGCCAGCCTGGAGGAGTTGCTGGCGCTGCTCGACGTCACCGCCGCCGGGGTGCTGTTCATCAGCCTCGGCAAGAGCAACCTGGTGTCCCAGGGCGCGCTGGTCGAGGGATTGGTATCGGCGCGGCCGATGCTCTCGGTGGTGGCCATCGGCGACGGCCTGGACAACCAGTTGGTGCTGGCGGCGATGCGCGCCGGCGCGCGCGACTTCATCACCTACGGCGCCCGCGCCAGCGAGCTGACCGGGCTGATCCGGCGCCTCGGCGGACGCCTGCCCAGCGTGCCGGTGAGCGCGGCGCGCCAGGGCGAGCTGCTGACCCTGGTCAGCGCCCGACCGGACGCCGACGGCGCCTTCGTCGCCTTGCACCTGGCCAAGGCGTTGCAGGAGCAGACGCCGAACCAGGTCCTGCTGCTGGACGTCGGCCAGCCCACCGGCGAGGCGCTGGCGATCCTCGGCCTGGACTCGGCCTTCACCTTCAGCGATGCCTTGCGCAACCTGCGGCGCCTCGACCAGACCCTGATCGACAGCGCCTTCACCCGCCTCGACAGCGGCCTGCGGATACTCAGCCTGACCGACGAGCCCGGCGTGCTGGAGCGAGTCACCACCGCCGAACTCTATCTGTTGCTGGGCAACCTGCGCGGGGCGTTCAGCCATGTGGTGGTCAACCTCACCGGGCTGCCCGAGGGCGAGCTGAGCAACCAGTTGCTGGTGCAGGCCAACCGTGTGCTGTGGATGGTCGACCAGAGCGTGCCGTCCTGCAAGAAGGGCCTGGAGCGCCTGCGCCGCCTGCGCGAGCGCAACCTGCCGTTGCCCTCCATCGAGTTGCTGATCGAGCGCTACCTGCCCAATGTGGCGCCGGACCAGCAGGCCCTCAGCCGGATGTTCGACCTCGATCTGTTCGGTGTCCTGCCGTTGTCCCCGGAATCGCGCCTGCGCGCGAAGAACCTCGGCAAGAGCCTGTTCGAGGTGGCGCCGCGCGACCCATTGGCGGCCAAGCTGCGGCAACTGGCGGACAGCCTGTGCGTGACACGCGGCGAGCGCCGTTCGCTGCTGTCCTGGCTCGGCCGGGCCAAGGCGGCGCTGCTATGAGCACGGGATTCGGCGCGCGTCCTGACGGCGGTGCCTTCCACTACCGCCAGGAGCAGGACATCCAGGCGCTGAAGCTGCGCCTGCACCGCTACATCATCGACGAGATCGACGAAGACGGCATGAACCTGCTGGAGGGCGCGCGCTCCGCCGTGGTCCAGTACGTCTCGGAAAAGGTCTGCGAATACGGCTCGCGCCATCAACTGGCGATCTCCCGCTACGAACTGGACCGCCTGGCCGAAGAGGTGGTCGACGAACTCACCGGCTTCGGCCCGCTGGAGATCCTCCTGCGCGATCCCGGCGTCTCGGAAATCCTCGTCAACGGACCGGGCCGGGTGTTCGTCGAGCGGGAAGGGCGGCTCTACCAGAGCGACCTGCGCTTCATCGACGACCACCATGTGCTGCGGGTGATCCAGCGTATCCTCGCGCCCCTCGGCCGACGCCTGGACGAGTCCAGCCCGATGGTCGACGCGCGCCTGCCGGACGGCAGCCGGGTCAACGCGATCATTCCCCCGGTGGCGCTGGACGGGCCGTGCATCTCGATCCGCAAGTTCAGCCAGGAGCTGCTGCGCAGTGCCGACCTGCTGGCCTACCAGAGCGTCGACGAAGCCTTGCTCGAGTTCCTCCGCCAGGCGGTCTCGCGCCGCTGCAACATCCTCATCAGCGGCGGCACCGGCACCGGCAAGACCACCTTGCTCAACGTCATCAGCGGCTTCATCGACGAACGCGAGCGGATCGTCACCATCGAGGACACCGCCGAGCTGCAACTCGGCCACGACCACGTGGTGCGCCTGGAGACCCGTCCGCCGAACGCCGAGGGCTACGGCGAGGTGACCGCCCGCGACCTGATCCGCAACGCCCTGCGGATGCGCCCGGACCGGATCATCCTCGGCGAGATCCGCGGCGTCGAGGTGCTCGACGTGCTGCAGGCGATGAACACCGGCCACGACGGCTCGATGAGCACGGTGCACGCCAACTCGGCGATGGATTCGCTGCTGCGCATGGAGATGCTGGTCGGCCTGACCGGCAACAGGCTGCCGGAGCAGACCTTGCGCCTGATGATCTGCGCCGCGCTGGACGTGGTGGTGCAGATCACCCGCCTGGCCAGCGGTCGGCGTTGCATCAGCGAAGTGCTGGAGGTGCTGGAGGTGCGCGACGGCGTGTACGTCACCAATACCCTGTTCAGTCTCGACCGGCGTGGCAGCGGGCAGTTCGTCCGCCAGGCCGCGCCGGTCGGGCAGAAATTCCGCCAGGCGCTGCTGTGAACGGCGCGCAACTGTTGGTGCTGTTCAGCGGCGTGCTGGCTTTCGCCGCGCTGGCTCTGGCGTTCATGGGCTGGCGCGCCGGGCGCAACGAACTGGTGGTTGAACGGCTGCTGGGACGCCAGGAGGCGGTCGCGGTGCGGCCGCGCAGCAGTCACTGGCTGGCTCGCCAGATGCGTCGCGCCGGTATCCAGCGCCCGCGCCCGTGGTTGTTCGGGGCGGCAGTGCTCGCGCTGCTGCTGGTCTGGAGCGGATTGCGCCTGTTCGGCATCGTCGGTGCGCTAGGCGGCCTGCTACTGGCGGCGCTGTCCTGCCGCGTCGCCCTGGGCATGCTCTACCAGCGCCGCCTGAAGCGAATGATCCGGCAGATGCCGCGCTTCCTCGACCAGGTGGTGCGCAGCCTGCACGCCGGGCGCACGCTGGGCGACGCGCTGATGCAGGCGGTGGAGAACGCCGAGGAGCCGCTGCGCGACATCTTCACCCTGGCACGCAACCACGTGCTTCTCGGCATCCACCTGCCGGAGGCGTTGCAGGAAGTCGCCGAACTCTACGAGGTGGAGGAACTGCGCATCCTCGCCCTGGGTGTCTCGGTCAACCACCGTTATGGCGGCAATACCAGCGACCTGCTGGACAGCATCGTCAAGCTCATCCACGAGCGCGAGAAGCTCAGCCGGCAGTTGCACGCGATGACCGGCGAGACACGGATCAGCGCCTATGTCCTGGCCGGCGTGCCGAGCGCCCTGGGCGGCTACATCCTGGCGAGCAACCCGGGCTATCTGCTGAACATGTGGGCCGACGGCACCGGGCGTTTCCTGCTGCTGGCCTCGCTCGGGCTGCAACTGCTCGGCTGCTATGCGCTGTGGCGCATGCTCAAGAGCGTCTAGGAGGTGGCCATGCAGGCACAGTGGCTGATTTTCGCGGCGCTCCTGATGGCGGTCGGCGGTGCCTTGTTGCTGTTGCTCCAGGCGCGCAACGGCAGCCGCGAGCAGCGCCTGATCGAGAGGCGCCTGGGAGCGCTGGCCAACCCTGGCGGCTCGACCAGGTGGCTGGCCGGCATGACCGAGCGGATGGACGACAGCTTCTGGGTGCGGCGCCTGCAACTGATGGACAGCGAGGCCCGCCAGTTGCTGCAACAGGCCGGCTGGCACGAGAGTCGCTACCGGACCCTGTACCTGATCTCGGTGTTTCTCACGCCGCTGCTGTTCGTTCTCCTGGTCTTGCTGGTCAAGCTGCTGCGCGCCGAGAGCGAGGCGTCCTACGCGGTGCCGCTGCTGTTCGCCGCCGGCATCGGTTTCCTCCTGCCCAAGCAGGTGCTCAAGCACTTCGCCAAGGCGCGCCGGGCGCTGATCGCCGACGAGATGATCCTGTTCGTGCAACTGATCCGCATCCTCTTCGATGCCGGCCTGACCGTGGAGCAGACGCTGCGCGTGGTCTGCCTGGAAGGCCGCGGGATCACCCCGCAACTGGCCCGCGAGCTGGACCTGGCGCTGACCCGTGCCGACAACGGTATCGACCTGGCGGAAGAGCTGGACGCGCTTGCCCGGCGCCTGCAGGTGGACCCGCTGAACGACTGCTGCGGCGTGCTACGGCAGATGTTGCGCCAGGGCGGCAGTGCGCGCAGCACCCTGCTGACGCTCAAGCAACTGTTCGAAGACCGGCGCCTGACCACCTTGCAGGAACGCATCGGCAAGCTGTCGGCGAAGATGAGCCTGGTGATGATGGTGCTGCTGTTCCCGGCGCTGCTGATCGTCCTCGCTGGTCCGGGCGTCATCGCCATTACCAAGGCCTTGGGAGGACTGGGATGAAAGCACTGATCGGCATCGGCCTGTGCGCCGCCCTGCTCGGTGGTTGCGCCGCGCTGCCGGGGCGGGACGGCCCACGGGAGTGTTCGCAGCAGCTTGGCCAGGAGCAGGAACTGCAGATGAACATGGTCCGCGACATGATCCGCGAGGGCCGCCTGCATGCGGCCCTGGCCAACCTGGAAAGCATGCCGCCGGGGTTGCTCGACGTGCGCGAGGAAAGGGCGCTGATCCTGCGCCGGATCGGCGACCCGCGGGCCAGGGCCGAGTACCAGGCCCTACTGGAAACCTGCAAGGCAGCCGAGGCGCACCACGGCCTCGGCCTGCTCGCCCTGCGCAATGGCGACAGCGCCCGGGCGGTCCTCGAGCTGCGCGAGGCGGCGCGCCTGCGGCCGACCGAGAGCCGCTTCCGCAACGACCTGGGGGTCGCCCTGCTCAAGCGCGGCGACCGTGTCGGCGCGCGCTTCGAATTCATCACTGCGCTGGAGTTGCAGCAGGGCGGCAAGCTACCGGCGACCAACCTGCTCGGCCTGCTGTACCTGCAAGGCGACCGGGAAGATGCGCAGCGCCTGATCGAGCGTTTGCAGCTGGATGCCCGGGACATCCGCGCGGCCGAGGCGCGGGCGCGCAGCTGGGGTGCCGTACCGACACCCGGCGCGGCGCCGGCAAGCGACGACCCGCTGGCGGAACTGCCGGCGGAGGCGAATATGCATACCGCGATGGCCAACGAGGCGTCCTGAGCCGGCGCCGGAGAGGTGAACCATGCACGAGCGAATCCTGTTCGGCGTCTTGCTGCTCCTGTCCGGCCCGGCCTGGGCCGCGGACACGCCGGCGGTCCGTCCCGCCGCGCCAGCGACGGCCGAACCGCAGACCGCCACCCGCGCCTGGCTGGCCATCCAGGCGAGCGGCCGGGCCGCCAGCCCGGTTCGGCAAAGCGCGACCGCCGCCGAGCGCCAGCGGGCCTACCAGCGCTACCTGAAAAGCTATGAGCACGAGATTCCCGAGTACCTGCTGGAAGATCGTGGCTTCGGCGAGAGCAAGAACTGACGGTTCCTGGCGGAGGGGCAGGGCATGAACGGATGGCCTGCAAGACAGCGCGGGGCGATCGGCATCCTGGCGGCGACCACCCTGCTGCTGGCCTTGATCTGCCTGTTGCTGGTGGTGGATACCGGGCGGCTCTACCTGGAGCAGCGCAACCTGCAGCGAGTGGCGGACGTGGCGGCGCTGGAGAGTGCCTCCCAGGGAGCCTTGTGCGGCGACCAGAGTTCTGCCCAGGCGACGTCTTTCGCCAAGGCCAGCGCGATGCTCAACGGGTTCGATGCGGACGCCGCCGGCTCCAGCCTGTCGGCGGAGGTCGGCGGCGTGCTGAGTGCCGGCGGCCTGCGCAGTTTCATAGCCAGCGCGTCGAACGCGGCTGCCGCCAACGAGGCGGTGCATGTCGAGGTGACCAAGAGCGTTCCCGGCAGCCTGGTCGCCAACCTCGGGGGACTGTTCGGCGGCGGCAATGCCAACGTCGATCTCCGCGCAGAGGCCGTGGCGCGACGCCTGCCGAACGCCACGATTTCCGCAGGTACGGGGCTGGCCAGCGTGAACAGTGGCCAATCGGCGTTGCTCAACCCCATCCTGAGCGGATTGCTGGGCACCCACATCGATCTCTCCGCGGCGGCCTACAACGGTATCGCCGACGCGAAGCTCAGTGTGCTGGACATTCTCGGCGCGGATGGAATGGGCTTGATCGGGGTCGATACCAGCCTGGGGACCATCGAACAGTTGTTGAATACCAACGTCGGCTTGCAGCAGGTACTCGCCGCCAGCGTGAACGTCCTGGCGAAGAACGGCGTAGCCTCGGTCGAGGCCCTGAGAACGCAATTGGTGGGGGTAAAGTCGGCCACGTTGAAACTGGGAGACTTGCTGGGGCTGAGCGCCGGCGAGGTGAACAGCATGTCGCAGCTGGATACGGCGATCAATGCGCTGGATCTCATCATGGCGGTTGCCCAGGTCGCCAACAAGAATTCCGCGGTCGCCGTGAACCTGGGCATCCCCGGATTGGCCAATGCACGGCTCACGGTCGTAGAGCCGAAGAGGATCGTCTCCGGGCCGCCAGGGCAGGATGAGAGCGGTGCCTGGCGCACGGAGGTGCGCCAGTCCCAGGTACGACTTACGGCGGACATCGATTCCGGGTTCCTGTCCATTCTCGCCACCACGAAACTGCAACTGGCCATCGAAGGCGCGTCGGGAGCCGTCTGGCTGAAAAGCATGGCCTGTACCCGCCCGGATACCGCGTTGGACTTCGGTTGGAGAAGCAGCGGAGCGACGATAAAGATCGGCAGTCCGGCCAACATCGATCAGGTCGGCTCGATTCTGGTGCTTGGCGGCTTGGTGCGATTGGATCTCAAGCTCGATACCTCGATCGCCGGCAGCTCGGGCGATACGCGATTCAACGTGAAAGCCGACGGTTCCGATCTCGTCCAGAGCCGCAGGTTGCCGGAAAGCGGCTTTCTCGCCAGTACCCTGAAAACCAGCATCAACGTCAATCCCGTGGTGCTCGGACTGTGCTTGCCTTTGCTGTGCGGCTCGACGGCGCTCACCGACCTCATCGTGAATTCCGTGGTGGCACCTCTGGTCGATGGGCTGCTGACGCCGATCCTGAATCTGGTCCTGCCCTTGCTGGGGGTACAACTTGGATACATCGACGCGGAGATTCTGAAGGTCGATGTCGGCAGGGCGGAACTGCTGATCTAGCAGGTCCGCCGGGCCATCGCGCCTGTCAGTGCACCACCGCTCCGCTGCCCTGCTGCATCGCCGCAGGCGACAGGGCCAGCGCCAGCTGTGTGCGGTTGTGCATATGCATCAGGCGCAGCACCTGGGAGACGTACAGCTTCACCGTGTTCTCGGTGATGCCCAGTTCGTAGGCGATCTGGTAGTTGGTCAGGCCCTTGCTCACCAGCCGCGCCACCGCCTGCTGGCGGGGCGACAGCTTGCCGAACAGCGGATTGCTCGGGGACACCTGGCTTTCCGCGACCGACGCCGGCGGCGCGGACGGCTGGCTGTCTTCGCTCTTGAGGGCACTCGGCTGGCTGTTGCCGTGTACCTCGTACTTGATCTTGTGGATGTCGCGGTAGATCGAGTTCAGCGATTCGGCGAGGTATTCCAGGCGCTGGTTGACGTGGCTCAGGCTCAACTGGCTGCGGACGCGCTCGTGCAGGCGGTTCTCCAGGCGTTCGAGGCCATGCAGCAGTTCCTGCGGCGCCACCGGTTTCTGGTAGTAGTCGGCGGCGCCGACCCGCATGGCCTCGATCACTTCCTGGCGGCCATCGTGACCGGTGAGGATGATCGATTCGAAGAACCTGCCGTTGCCGGCGACTTCCTTGAGGCTCTCGATCAGGCGGATACCGTTGTCCTGCCCCAGGTAGAGGTCGCAGATGACCAGGCCGATGTTCGGGTCGGCCTGGAAGCTGGCGATCGCCGACTCCCGGTGGGTGCTGGTTACGCAACGGTAGCCACTGTTTTCCAGCAGTTCGCGGAGTTCCGAGGTCACCTGGGGTTCATCATCGATGATCAAGACGCTGAAATGCCGCGAGGCCGGTTTGTCCATGGTCATACGCTCCATTTGCTTATTTTGTTTTTAACAGGGGACGTGCATTGGAATGCAGCCATACCGAATGGTATTAGCCATAAGCATATAGTCGCTAAGTGAGGTCTTCCGCAAGTTTACTCAGATAATTTTACTGATAATCAGATGTGCCAAAAGGCCGGCGCTCATGGCGAATATAAAAGGGAATGACTTGTTTTTTGACGGTGCCCTTCGAAGGCGAACTTCTTCATTCATTGCGGACTTTTCTACCGAACGTTTGAATAACTTTACGAGGATGAATAGCGCGATGCACAGCAGGCAGCCGAAGGCCAGGCTATAGAGCACCGTAAGTGGGTCGCTGGCCAGCCCCAGTGCGGCCAGGTACTTGACGTCGGCGGCGCCGAGCCTGCCGAGAAGGTAGCCGGGAAGGCTGAGGCAGACGCCTATAAAAAGTGCGGTCATTGCCATATTAACCGTAGCGCCGGTCAGGCTTGACTCTTTCACATATAAATAAACAAAGGAAATAAGAAAACCGCCCAGGATAAGCCAGTTGGAGACGCGCAAACGTTTGATGTCCTGATATCCGCAAACGCTTGCCCACAAGGCCAGTGCTACTTGCTCCATCCTGTTCTTCAGCCTTTTTTCGACATCTGGATTAATACCTTTTCAGTAACGTTGGCGGAGCGAATGACGACTAGTATTAAGGATGCGGATCGGGGATGTCAGCTCATGCTCGGAAAAGCTTCCCGGCGACGCCAGCACGGCGCCGTCGCCATCGAATTCACAGCGATCTTCCTGCTGTTTTTCGCGCTGGTCTACGGCCTGATCAGCTACAGCATTCCTTTGCTCATGTTGCAGTCGTTCAACGATGCCGCTGCCGTGGGGGCTCGTGCGGCGATCGCTGTCGATCCCTCCGATGCGGGCTACGAGAGCCTCGCCGAAGCCCGTGCCAGGGACGAGTTGCTCGCACGCCTGGACTGGATGCCGGCGGCCTGGCGAGCGAACCTCCAGCCTTGTGCCGGTAACGGCCAGTACGCCGACTACGTCAGCGCCACGTCGCGGATCGAGGTCTGCGTGCAGTACCCGTACGGCGATCCGGGCAAGGCGATCATCCCCGTGCTGAGCTTCCCCGGCATCGGCGCGATTCCCAACCTGCCGCAGACGCTGAAGGCGAGTGCCAACCTGTTGCTGTGAGGTGGTCGCATGTTCGAATTTTCCCGCTCGTCGTCCGCCGAGGCCGAGAGGCCGGAACCCTTTTCGCAGGAAGGCCCCGCCCTCTGGAGCGCTTCGCTGAGGAGTTGGGACCTGTGTTTCGAGATGGACGAACAGGACCGCGTGATCCGGGTCGGCGGGCGGCAGGCGTATCGTCTGCAGTGCGCCCATGGGCTTGGCGAACAGCCGCGGCCTTTCGCCGAGTATCTGGAGCGGCGCGCCCCCGGTGCGCCGACGCTGGCCGGCCTGCGCCGGGGCGAGCGTCTCGACCTGACGCTGCGCAGCGATGCCGCCGCGCCATTGACCTGTCGTTTCCAGCCGATGCAGCCGCTCGACGGCCTGGGACGCTCGCTGCTGCTGGGCATGGACATCTCCGACCTCAACTGGCAGTCCGACAGCCAGCAGCACCAGTTGCAGAGCCTGAGCCTGGGCAAGCTGATCCTTTCGCGTCTGCGCCATGTCTCCCACGGGCACCTGGCGGAGGCGGTCCAGGAGATTCTCGAATCGCTCTCCGGCGCGTTCCAGATGCAGGCTATCGCCCTGCTGCTGGGCGACGGCAAGGGTTTCTGCACGGTCTTCGCCAGTCATGTGCGGCCTGGCAGCGACAGTTTGCTGCGACCGACCCTGCAACTCGCCGACGACGACCTGCGCGAAGGGGCGGGCGCGCGCTTGCTACGCCGTGGCGAAGGCGCCTCGACGCTGCTCCGGCAGATCGGCGAGGACGCGCTCTACCTGGTGCCGGCAGCGATGCGCGGTGGCCGCCTGGGGGCATTGCTGGTGCGGCCGTTGTCGCTGGAGCAGCTCGCCCAGGGGCCCGCGCCGCAGGACTGGCAATACCTCGCGGAACTGCTGGCGAACCAGGTGGCGGACCGCTGCGAACTCCACGAGCAGCACGACAGTTCGCGCAAGCTGGGGCTGTTGCAGGAGATGATCGGCGGCGGCTGGTGGCGTTACTGGGCGGAGCAGGAACTCTTCGAACTGGCGCCGGCCTTGCACGACAGCCTGGGGTTGACCGGCGAGTATCGTCGGGTGCCGCTGGAACACCTGCAGGGTCTGCTGCAACCGGCGGACGCCGACGAACTCGGCCTGCGCCTGCGCGCCTGCCTGCGCAGCGGCCAGGCGCTGGCCCAGGACCTTTGCCTGCGTCAGCCGAATAGCCGCGGCGAGCGCCGCTGGCTGCGCATCGAGGGCCGACCGCTGGGGCGCGGCAGCGCGCTGGGGCTGTCCGGCGTGCTGCTCGACATCAGCGAAGGCCGGCGCCAGGAGGAACGGGTACAGGCGGCCCACGCGCGGCTGCGCAGCCTGATCGACAGCGCGCCGGTGGTGATCTACGTCCAGCGGGTCGAGCAGGGACACCTGGTGCCGGAGTTCTACAGCGAAAGCGCGAGCAACCTGCTCGGCCTCGACTTGCAGGGACAGAGTTGGCAGGCGCTCGCCGAACGGGTGCATCCGGATGATCTGGAGGCCTTTTTCGCCCGTGGCCGCGAGTTGCTTCGCGAGGGCCGGGTGAAGACCCGCTATCGCCTCGCCGATGGCCAGGGCAACTGGCACTGGCTCTACGACGAAGCCAAGCTGCTGCGCGATGCCCAGGGCATGCCCAGCGAGGCGGTGGGCCTGTGGCTGGACGTGACCGAACAGCACCTGGCGGCACAGCGTATCGCCGAGAGCGAGGAACGCTACCGGGTCCTGGTGGAGGATTCGCCGGCGCTGATCTGTCGCTATACCGCCGACCTGGTGCTGACCTACGTGAACCGGACCTTCGCCGATAGCCTCGCGACCAGCCCGGAGCGCCTGGTCGGTCGCCGACTCGACGAGTGGCTGGCGGCGGAAGACGCCAGCGCCTTGCGCGCGCGTCTGCTGGGCTCGCCGCGGGAGGGCGCCAGCGAGGTGCCGGAGCTGCGCTTCAACCTGCCGGGGCAACGTTTTCTCTGGCTGGTGTGGGCCGAGCGACCGTTGTTCGACGCCCGTGGCGAATTGTGCGAGGTACAGGCGGTGGGACGCGACAACACACCGGTGCGTCGGGCCCAGCAGCAACTGGCGCAAGGCGCCAAGATGGCCAGCCTGGGGGAGATGGTCAGCGGCCTCGCCCACGAGGTGAAGCAGCCGCTGCACGTGCTGCGCATGACCCTGTTCAACATGCGCCAGCGGATGAACAGCGTCGGCCTCGACGGCGACTACCTGGGCGAGAAACTCGAGCGCATGGATGCCCAGGTCCTGCGCGTCGACCGCCTGGTCAGCCACCTCGGCGTGTTCAGCCGCAAGTCGGCGCTGGAGGCGCTGCCGTTCGACCCCTATACCGCCTTCGAAGGCGCCCTGGGCCTGCTCGGCGAGGGGCTGCGTCAGCACGCCATCGAGGTGGAGTGCCCGGCGCCGACGCAGCGGATGGTGGTGCGAGGGCAGGCGGACCAGTTGGAGCAGGTGATCATCAACCTGCTCGCCAACGCCCGCGATGCCCTGCTCGGCAATCCCGGCTTGGCCAGCCGGCGCGTTCGCCTGGAGCAGGTGGCTTGCCGCGAACCGGGCTGGGTCGAATTGCACGTGCACGACAACGGCGGTGGGATCGAACCGCTCCTGCTGGAGCGGATATTCGAACCCTTCTTCACCACCAAGGCGGAGGGCAAGGGTACCGGCCTGGGTCTCTCGGTCAGCCACGATCTGGTGCGCAACATGGGCGGTAGCCTGACGGCGGCCAACCAGGGGGAGGGTGCGTTGTTCGTGGTTCGCTTGCCGCTGGCGGCGCTGCCCGCCGAGGCGGACGGATGACGTCGGCGGGAGCGCGGCAGGAAAAAAAACGCCTGCGGACAAGCAGGCGTTTTTTCAACCGGCGAGGCGGCTCAGATGAATTGCGAGGCCAGCCAGAACAAGCCGGCGGACAGCGCCATCGAAGTCGGCAGGGTGAGCACCCAGGCCATCAGGATGTTGCGCACGGTGCCGCCGTGCAGGCCGCTCTTGTTCGCCACCATGGTCCCGGCCACGCCGGAGGACAGCACGTGGGTGGTGGACACCGGCAGGCTGTAGATGTTGGCCATGCCGATGGCGGCGGCGGCGGTGATCTGCGCGCTCATGCCCTGGGCGTAGGTCATGCCCTGCTTGCCGATCTTCTCGCCGACGGTGAGCACCACGCGCTTCCAGCCGACCATGGTGCCGATGCCGAGAGCCAGGGCCACCGCGATGATGACCCAGAACGGCGCGTATTCGGTGGTCGCGGTCAGGTCCTTGCGTAGCTTCTCCAGGTCGGCCTTCTCCCGCGCCGGCAGGTCGGACAGCTTGCCGACCTTCTTCGCGGTGTCGTCCAGGCACAGCAGGTAGCGACGCACCTGCACGCGCTCGTCGGCGTCCAGGTCGTTGTAGCTGGGCACGCCGCGCAGGTCGCGAAGCAGCGCGTTGATGGTCGGCTCGGTCTGTTTCGGATCGCAGCGGTAGAACTGCGGCATCTCGCTGCCATTGCTCTTGCCCAGGGCCAGCATGTCGCCGAGGGTATCGGTGTGGCGCTGGTAGAACTGACTGAGGTGCAGGGCGGCGTCGCGGGTGCGCTCGATCTGGTAGGTGGTGCTGTTCAGGTCGAGGACGAACTTGGCCGGGACGATGCCGATCAGTACCAGCATGATCAGGCCGATACCCTTCTGGCCGTCGTTGGAGCCATGGACGAAGCTCACCGCCATGGCGGAAAGCACCAGCACCAGGCGGTTCCAGAACGGCGGGTGCTTCTTCTCGTCGAGTTCGCGACGGGTTTCCGGGGTCTTGTGCATCTTCGACAGCGGACGCCACCACTTCAGTCCGAGCAGGACCAGCGCGGCGACCATGAAGCCGGCCAGCGGCGAGAAGATCAGCGACAGGCCGATGTCGATCGCCTTCTGCCAGTTGATCCCTTCGGCCAGCGGCACGTCGGTGATCAGCGCATTGGCCAGGCCGACGCCGAGGATCGAGCCGATCAGGGTGTGCGAGCTGGAGGCCGGGATGCCGAAGTACCAGGTGCCGAGGTTCCAGGCGATGGCGGCGGCGAGCAGGGAGAAGACCATCGCCAGGCCATGGCCGGTGTTCACGTTGATCAGCAGCTCCACCGGCAGCAGGTGAACGATGGCGTAGGCCACGCCGACACCGCCGAGCAGCACGCCGAGGAAGTTGAACACACCGGAGAGCATCACCGCCCGGTAGGGGGACATCGCTTTGGTGTAGATGACGGTGGCCACCGCGTTGGCAGTGTCGTGGAAGCCGTTGATGAACTCGAAGGTGAGGACGAAGGCCAGGGCCAGCACCAGGCTGATACCCACCCAGGCATCGAGCCCGCTGAAAAGATCGAACATGTGAGAAACCGGTCAGAGACGGGGCGGCGATTATGCCAGATGCGTTTTTATCCGTCTGGAACTCCGGAAGGTTGCCATTGTCGCGGGCAACGCCCCGTCGCATCGGGCTTTGCGGGAAAAACGAAACAGATTGAAACGCTTCGTTATCCGTCGCTCTCCTGTCGGTTGGAGGTAAATGGAATGGGGTTCGCTGCTTCCTGCCCGGCCTTGAGACGCTCTTCTTCGATCTTCTGCAGTTCTCTGTCGAACGCCTGATCCTGAACGGTTGGGCGCTTGCGCCAGGGCTTGCGGTCGGGTTCCGGCTGGGCGGCATAAAGCGTCACTTCGCCGCCGTACACGTCCTTGTAACGCTGTTCCTCGCGCGCCAGCGCGGCACGCAATTCGTCTTTCGTCACGGGTGGTCCTGAGTCCAAAAAGAGCGGGCCCGATAGCGACCAGGCTGGGCGGAAGCGGGGTCCGGCCAGCGCCGGTTGGGAGTCTAGTCGACCGCTACCGGCTGTAAATGGGCGCGGAATTATAACGTGGGCTCCGGGCTTGTCATACGGTGTCGGCCGACGGACGGCAGGACGGAAGTTCTTCGAGCGTCCCCTGGAAATGCGGTGAAGCCCCCATGGATCAAGGCCTGGCCGACGCGGATGGGGCGTTCTCCGCCTTTCGTCGCGGCCTGCGCTAGTCGAATGCCAGCCATTGGCCATACCACTAAGGAACGATGGCGGCGCTTCCGGGGGCGGGCTACAAACCGGACTACAAGTCAAATAAAGAAGCCCCGCCGCCCGTCCGACCCCAGGGTCATGACGCAACGCCCCGGAGGCCGGAGATTTACTCATGCAGCCCGCTCGTTCCCGTATCCTCTTCGTCTGCCTGTTGCAGAGCCTGGCCCTGGTTCTCCTGCTGGTCGGCGCCCGGCATGGCTGGCTGCCGCTGTACCTGGCCCTGCCGCTCGGCGTGGCGCTGCTCTGGTTGCCCTGGCTGCTTCCCGGCAACCGCACGGCGGTGGCGACCGTCGGCGAGCCCGACATCGCCCGGCTGGCTCGCGACCTGTCCCATAACACCAGCCAGAACGCCCTGTCGGCCGCCGGCGTGGCGTTCTCGGTGAAGCGCCTGGCGGAGAAGCTGCAATCCCAGCTCGACGCCGCCGAACAGATCGTCGGCAGCGCCGAAGTGATGATCCACACCGAGCGCGCCACCTCCAATCTGGCGCGCCAGGCCATGGACGCCGCTACCCGGGCGCGCGCCGGCAGCGACGAGGGCCAGGTGCTGCTGGCCTCGACCATCGAGCGCATGCATCGGCTCAGCGAGCGGATGGGCGCCAGCCGCGAGGCGATCGAGGCGCTGAACCAGCGCAGCGAGGACATCCAGCGGGTCACCCTGGTGATCCAGGGCATCGCCAGCCAGACCAACCTGCTGGCCCTCAACGCGGCCATCGAGGCGGCCCGCGCCGGCGAGCATGGGCGCGGCTTCGCGGTGGTCGCCGAAGAGGTACGCGGCCTGGCCGGACGTACCGCCGAGGCCACCGAGGAAGTCGGCCAGATGGTCGCCGAGATCCAGAGCCAGACCAGCGAGGTGGTCGAGCAGATCCGCCAGCTTTCCGAAGAGTTGGGCGAAGGGGTCGGCCAGGTCGAGCTGACCGGTCGGCAACTGGAAGGCATTGCCGAACTGGCGGCCGGGGTGGAGAGCCAGATTACCGAGATCGCCCAGGGCGCCGAGATCAACCGCAGCCAACTCGCCAGCCTGTTCGCCGCGGTCGAGCAAGTGCGCGGCGACCTCAGTGCCAGCGAGGAACAGACCCTGCGCCTCGGCGAAGCCGCCAGCCAGTTGGAGAACCAGGCCGAGGTGATCAGCGAGCGCCTCGCCGAGGTCAGCCTGGACGCCTACCACCAGTCGGTCTACGACCTCGCCCGGGAGGGCGCGGCGGCTATCGCCGCTCGCTTCGAGGAGGACGTGCGCAGCGGGCGCATCGACCTCGACGACCTGTTCGACCGCAGCTACCAGCCGTTGCCCAATACCCAGCCGACCAAGTACCGGACCCGCTTCGACAGCTACACCGACCAGGTCCTGCCGGGCATCCAGGAGCAGTTGCTGGAGCGCAACCGCAACCTGGTGTTCGCCATCGCCTGTACCCCCGAAGGCTACGTGCCCACCCACAATCGCGCCTTCGCCCATCCGCCCAGCGGCGACCCGCAGACGGACGCGTTGCGCAGCCGCAGCAAGCGCCTGTTCAACGACCGCACCGGGATTCGCTGCGGCAGCCACCAGCAGCCGCTGTTGCTACAGACCTACACCCGTGACACCGGCGAGCTGATGCACGATCTTTCGGTGCCGATCTTCATCCACGGCAAGCACTGGGGCGGCCTGCGCCTCGGCTATCGGCCGGAGGGCGCGGAGCCGGGCAAGGCGGCCGCGCCGGCGGCGCAGGGGCTGAGCCTGGCCTTGAACGGCTAGCCGGCTGCGGCGATCAGGCCGCCGGCCACGGCGCAGGCGAGCACCACTTGCCAGGGCGGCGTCTTCCAGGCGAGCAGGGCCAGCAGGGCGAAGAGCAGCAGGGCGAAGTCGGCCGGGCGCAGGATGCCTTCGGTCCAGAGCGGCTGGTACAGCGCCGCCAGCAGCAGGCCGACCACCGCCGCGTTGACCCCGGCCAGCGTTGCCCGTACCCGGCGTTCGTGGCGCAGGCGTTCCCAGAATGGCAAGGCACCGGCGACCAGCAGGAACGACGGCAGGAAGATCGCCAGCAGGCACAGCAGCGCGCCGCTCCAGCCGTTCGGCGCCGGGCCCGAGGCTGCGCCGAGGAACGCGGCGAAGGTGAAGAGCGGGCCCGGTACCGCCTGGGCGGCCGCGTAGCCGGCGAGGAAGGTATCGCCGTCGACCCAGCCGTTGGGCACCACTTCCGCCTGTAGCAGCGGCAGCACCACATGGCCGCCGCCGAACACCAGCGAGCCGGCCCGGTAGAACGCATCGAGCAGGCGCAGCCAGTGTTCCGGCCAGAGGCGTGCGGCCAGCGGCAGGCAGACCAGCAGCACGGCGAACAGGGTGAGGAGCAGCAGCGCGCCGCGGTAGCCAATGGCGATCGGCAGCCGCTCGTGGCCTTCCCCGGCTTCCGTTTTCAACAGGGCGAGGCCGGCCAGGCCGGCGCCAGCGATCACCGCGACCTGGGCCCAGGCCGTGGGCCAGGCCAGCACGCTCGCGCAGGACAGCGCCATCAGCGCCAGGCGCGGGCGATCCGGACACAGGCTGCGGCCCATACCCCAGACCGCCTGGGCCACCACCGCCACCGCCGCGATCTTCAGGCCATGCAGCACGCCCTCGGGCAACAGCGTGCCCCAGCGTCCCAGACCGAGAGCGAAGAGTACCAGCAGCAGCGCCGAGGGCAGGGTGAAACCGAGCCAGGCGGCGAGGGCGCCGGGGTAGCCGGCGCGGGCCAGGCCGAGGGCCATGCCGACCTGGCTGCTGGCGGGGCCGGGGAGGAACTGGCAGAGGGCGACCAGGTCGGCGTAGCTGCTTTCGCTCAGCCAGCCGCGGCGGCGGACGAACTCGTCGCGGAAATAGCCGAGGTGGGCGATGGGCCCGCCGAAGGCGCTGCAGCCCAGCTTGAGAAAGGCGAGGAACACCGCGAGGGCAGTGTCGGGATGGCGGCTGGCGGTTGGCATGCGAACTCCGGATGGCGGCTGCTGCGAGCATAGCCGCAACGCATGCACGGCGGGTTACAGCATCGGCATGTCCTGGGCGCGGCTGGCCAGGCGGTATTGTTCCGGCGTGGTGCCGGCTAGCCGGCGGAACATCGAGATGAACGCCGAGGGGCTGCTGTAGCCGAGGTCGAAGGCGATCTGCTGGATCCCCCTGCCGGCTTCCAGCGCCTCGATGGCCGCGAGGAAGCGCAGGCGTTGGCGCCATTCGCCGAAGGTCATGCCCAGTTCGCGCTGGCAGTGTCGGGCCAGGGTTCGCTCGGTGCTGTGCACCTGCTGCGCCCATTGCGCCAGCGAGCGGTTGTCGCCCGGCTCGGCCTGCAGTGCGTCGAGCACCTCGCGCAGCGCCGGGGTACGGCCGTAGGGCAGGTAGTCGTCGTGGGGCTGGGCGCATTCCAGCTGGTCCATGACGACCCGGGCCAGGCGCAGGTCCTGCGCCGAGGTCGGCAGGTTGACCCCGCGCTCGGCGAAGTCCGAGAGGATCGCCTTGAGGATCGCGCTGATCGCCAGGGTGCAGGGTGTCGCCGGCAGGCGTCGTGACAGCTCGGTGGAGAGGTACAGCGAGCGGTAGACGATGGCCTGGCTGTTGTAGCAGCTGTGCACCCGCTCCGGTGGTATCCATACCGCGTATTGCGGAGGCGAGAGGAAGCGCTGGCCGTCGATCTCCAGCTGCATCACGCCATGGGCTGCATAGTTGAGCTGGCCCCAGGCGTGGGTGTGCGGCGGCGAATGGGTGTCGGCGCCGAACTCGTCATAGCGGAAATAGACGTCGAAAGACTGCCCCTGGAGATCGGGAAGGCGCAGCAGGGTGGTGGTCGACATGTCCGAACCTACGGGTGGTTTGTCTGGAATTCATTATACGTCTGTATTCGGACTGGCTCAGAATGGCCGCATATTCCTTTTTCATAGTGCGGAACCCTCATGCAATACCTGTTTCCCCTGCTGGCCGTGTTCATCTGGGCCGGCAACACCGTCGTCAACAAGCTCGCCGTGGGGATCATCCAGCCCGCCGAGATCGGTTTCTTCCGCTGGCTGCTGGTCGGCCTGGCGCTGACGCCCTTCATGCTCGGCCCGGTGCTGCGCAACCGCCGCTACATCCTCGCCAACCTCGGCAAGTTCGTGGTCCTCGGCCTGCTCGGCATGGCCGTCTACCAGAGCCTGGCCTACTACGCGGCGGCGCTGACCAGCGCCACCAACATGGGCATCATCCTGTCGCTGATGCCCCTGATGTCGCTGGGCCTGGCCAGCAGCATCCTGGCCCACCGGCTGAACGCCGGGGCGCTGCTCGGCGCGCTGGTGTCGCTGGCCGGCGTGGTGCTGGTGATCTCCCAGGGCCATCTCGGCGCTTTGCTGGAGCATGGAGTGAACCTCGGCGACGCGATGATGATCGTCGCCACCCTGGCCTATGCGGTGTACAGCGTGCTGCTGAAGAAATGGAGCCTGAAGCTGCCGGCCATGCAACTGCTCTACCTGCAGGTGCTGGTGGCGATCCTCGCCCTGCTGCCGCTGTACCTGCTGTCGCCGCGCACCGGCCTGAACGCCGCCAACCTGCCGCTGGTGCTGTACGCCGCGCTGTTCGCCTCGATCGTCGCCGCGCTGGCCTGGATGCACGGTGTCGCCCGTCTCGGGCCGAGCCGGATGGCGCTGTTCTTCAACCTGCTGCCGATCATCACCGCCTGCATCGCCACCCTGGTGCTCGGCGAGCGCCTGACCGTCCATCACCTGGTCGGCGGCGCGCTGACCCTGGCCGGGGTCCTGCTGGCCGAGTTCTGGCAGCGCCGCCCGGCCCGCCTGCGCTCGGCAACCTGCTGATTTCCCGGCAACTTCCTCGCGATTACGGCGCACGGAGGCGCCGCCACTGGCTATCATAAGCAGCGCTCCCCGCGCGGGAGCCGAGCCGTGCCAGCCTGGAAGAGGAAGAATCGTGGTCGAAGTGTTTTCCGTGCAGGATGGGCTGGACGCCGAGCGCGCCCTGCTCGACGAGGTGTGTGGCGGTGCCCGCGAGCATGGCCTGTTGCTCTGGCAGCCGTGCGATCGGGCGCTGGTCATGCCGCGCCGGATGGAGCGCCTGGAAGGGTTCGCGCCGGCCAGCGCAGCGGTCGCCGAACGCGGCTGGCCGGTGCTGCTGCGCGATACCGGCGGCGAGCCGGTGCCGCAATCGCCGGGCGTGCTGAACATCGCCCTGTCCTATGCGCTGGGGCCCGGCGACAACGAGCAGACCCGTATCGAAACCGCCTACCTGCGGCTGTGCCAGCCGATCTGCGACTGGCTCCGTGAGCGCGGCCTGGACGCCGGTGTGGGCGCCGTGGCCGGTTCCTTCTGCGACGGCCGCTACAATGTCACCCTGGATGGGCGCAAGCTCGCCGGGACCGCGCAACGCTGGCGGCGCAACGGCGCCGGCCGGCCGGTGGTGCTGGCGCACGCGGCGCTGCTGGTCGGCGCCGAGCGCGAGGAGATGGTCGAGGTGGTCAACACCTTCACCCGCCGTTGCGCCAGTGCCCCGGATTGCCAGGCGGACAGCCATCTCGGCCTGAGCGAGCGCTGGAGCGATTTCCGCATGGCCGACAGCCTCGAACTGGAACGACGCTTCGTCGCCGCCCGATCCTGACCTCTTTCGCCAGAGCCTTGCGCCAGGAATAGCCGTACCGATGCCAGAACCCTTGGGAACCACCGCCCTCACGCCCGGATTCATGATCGTCCACGGCAATCGCCTGGACGACCTGCGCGACCTCGCCGTTTCCTGGATGCGCCGCTATCCGCTGGCGCCGCTGGAAAGCGAGCGGGTCCTGGTGCACAGCAACGGCATCGCCCAATGGTTGAAGCTGGCATTGGCCGAAGATCCCCGCGAGGACGGCGGCGGCGGTGGCGGCATCGCCGCGGCGCTGGAGGTGCAGTTGCCGGCGCAGTTCCTCTGGCAGGCCTATCGCGCGGTGCTGGGCCGCGAAAGCATTCCCGAGGTTTCCGAACTGGACAAGGCGCCGCTGACCTGGCGCCTGATGCGTCTGCTTCCCGGATTGCTGGAGCGTCCAGAGTTCCGCACCCTGCAACGTTTCCTCGCCGACGATGCCGACCTGCGCAAGCGTCATCAACTGGCCGAGCGCCTGGCCGACCTGTTCGACCAGTACCAGGTCTATCGCGGCGACTGGCTCGACGACTGGAGCCAGGGCCGCGACCAGTTGCGCACGGCGAACGGGCAGGCGCGCCCGCTCGGTGCCGACGAGCGCTGGCAGGCCGAATTGTGGCGCGCGCTGCTCGCCGACGTCGGTGCCGATAGCCTGGCCCGCAGCCGCTCCGGCGTGCACCGGCGCTTCATCGAGGCGCTGCGCTTCGCCAGCGCGGCGCCGCGCGCGTTGCCGCGACGAGTGGTGGTGTTCGGGATTTCCTCGATGCCGGCGCAGACCCTCGAGGCGCTGGCCGCCCTGGCCAGGTTCAGCCAGGTGCTGCTCTGCGTGCACAACCCCTGTCGCCACCACTGGGCCGACATCGTCGCCGACAAGGACCTGTTGCGCCACGAGTACCGCCGCCAGCAGCGCCGCGCCGGCGTCCCCGCCGACCTCGACGAGGACCGCCAGCACCAGCATGCCCAGCCGTTGCTGGCGGCCTGGGGCAAGCAGGGCCGCGACTACATCAACCTGCTCGACAGCTACGACGACCCGGACAGCTATCGGAACCTGTTCGGCGAGGTCAACGGCGGGCGCATCGACCTGTTCAGCGAGGAGGCCCCGCACGGGCTGCTCGGCCAGTTGCAGGACGATATCCTCGAACTGCGCCCGTTGGCGGAAACCCGCGAGCACTGGCCGCCGGTGGCGCCGCGGAGTGACGCCTCGATCCGCTTCCATGTGGCCCACAGCGCGCAGCGCGAAGTGGAGATCCTCCACGACCAGTTGCTCGCCCGCTTCAACGCCGATCCGAGACTGAAGCCGCGCGACGTGATCGTCATGGTCCCCGACATCAACGCCTACGCACCGCACATCGAGGCGGTGTTCGGCCAGGTGCCGCGCGACGACCAGCGCTTCATTCCCTATACCCTGGCCGACCAGGGACAGCGCGGTCGCGAGCCGCTGCTGATCGCCCTGGAGCACCTGCTGAAACTGCCCGACAGCCGTTTCGCCGTGAGCGAGATCCTCGACCTGCTGGACGTCCCGGCATTGCGCCGGCGTTTCGGCGTCGACGAGGCCGACCTGGCGACCCTGCACCGCTGGATCGAAGGCGCCGGCGTGCGCTGGGGGCTGGATGCCGCGCAGCGCGAGCGTCTCGGCCTGCCAGCGGGACTGGAGGGCAACAGTTGGCGCTTCGGTCTGCGGCGCATGCTGCTCGGCTACGCGGTCGGCGAAGGCGCGGCCCTGCAAGGCATCCAGCCCTACGATGAGGTCGGTGGCCTGGACGCCGCCCTGGCAGGCCCGCTGGCTGTGCTGCTGGAGCGCCTCGAGGTAGCCTACGCGGAGCTGGCCGAACCGGCCACCCCGGCGCAGTGGGGCGAGCGCCTGCAGGCCCTGCTCACGGTGTTCTTCGAAGCCCACGACGAGCGCGACGAACTGCTTCTCACCCAGCTCCTGCAATTGCTCGAGCGCTGGCAGGAACACTGCGCTTGTGCGGCCTTCGCCGAGCCGCTACCGATCAGCGTGATACGCGAGGCCTGGCTCGGCGGCCTGGACCAGGGCGGCCTGAACCAGCGCTTCCTGGCTGGCGCGGTGAGTTTCTGCACGTTGATGCCGATGCGCGCGATCCCGTTCCGGCTGGTCTGCCTGCTTGGCATGAACGATGGCGACTACCCCCGCCAGCAGTCGCCGCTGGATTTCGACCTGATGCGCAACGACTACCGCCCCGGCGACCGCTCGCGGCGCGAGGACGACCGCTACCTGCTGCTCGAGGCGCTGCTCTCGGCGCGCGAGCAACTCTACGTGAGCTGGGTGGGGCGGAGTATCCGCGACAATGGCGAGCGGCCGCCCTCGGTGCTGATCGGCCAGTTGCGCGATCACCTGGCGGCCGGCTGGCGCCTGGACTCGGACGGCGACGGCGAGGCGCTGCTGCGTGCCCTGACCCAGGAGCATCCGCTGCAGCCGTTCAGCCGCCGGTATTTTCACGATGCGCCGGAGCAGGGCGTCGATGGCCTGTTCACCTACGCCCGCGAGTGGCGCGAGGTCCATCGCGAGGACGACATTGCCGTTCCCGACGCTGAAGCGCCCCTGCCGCCGCTGGAGCTGGAGGGCGCGCTGGGGCTGCGAGCGCTGGCGGAGTTCCTCGCCAACCCGGTGAATGCGTTCTTCCAGCAGCGGCTCAAGGTGCGTTTCGACGACGAGCAATTGACCGGCAACGACGAAGAGCCTTTCGAACTGGACGCGCTGGACAACTGGAAGCTGCAATTCGAGCTGACCGAACGCATGAAGCGCTGGGTCGAGCGGGACTGGGATGCCGAGGGTCTGCCGGTGCAGTTGCAGGCCCAGGTCGAGCGACTGCGGCGACAGGGTCGCCTGCCGCTGGCGGCGTTCGGCGAGTTCTCCGCGCGCCATTTGCTGCAACCGCTGCCCGACCTGCTCTGGCGCTACCGCCAGGAAATCGAGCGCTGGCCGGAGGCGGTCGAGCAGCAGCAGGAGTTGCGCCATCGCCATCCGTCCGGGCTGGAGCTGGAGGACTGGCTCGGCGGCTTGCGTCGCGACGCTTCCGGGCGCCTGGCGCGCCTGCAGTTGCTCAGCGGCAAGCTCCATGAAGGGCGCGGCTTCAAGTGGCACAGCCTGGTGCGCCACTGGTTGCAGCACCTCGCCCTGCAACGTCTCGGCCAGCCGGTGAGCAGCGTGCTGGTGAGCCAGACCGGCACCCTGGAGATTCCGCCGTTGCCGAGCGAGCGCGCCGGCGAGTACCTCGACCAGTTGATCGACGGCTGGCGCCAGGGCATGCGCCAGCCGTTGCCGGTGGCCTGCCGGACCGCTTTCGCCTGGCTCGTCAGTGGTGGCGCCGCAGAGCCCGAGAAAGCCATGCGCGAGGCGCGCAAGCGCTACGAGGGAGGGTTCGGCATGGGGGGCGAGGTGGACGCCTCGCCGGCGCTGGCTCGGGTCTATCCGGACTTCGACCGGCTGCTCGCCAGCGGTGAGTTCGCGCACTGGGCCGAGCAGCTCTACGCGCCGCTGCTGGCTGCCCTGGGACGTGGCGCGGAGGAGCAGGCATGAGCCAGCAGCAGATGCCCGTGGCCCTCGATCCGCTGGACTTCCCGTTGCACGGCAGCCGCCTGATCGAGGCCAGCGCCGGTACCGGCAAGACGTTCACCATCGCCCTGCTATACGTACGCCTGGTCCTCGACCATGGCGGCGAGAACGCTTTCGGCCGGCCGCTGAGCCCGCCGGAAATCCTCGTGGTGACCTTCACCGATGCGGCGACCCAGGAGCTCCGCGAGCGTATCCGCAGCCGCCTCGGCGAAGCGGCGCGTTGTTTCGCCGAGCCGCAGGAGCGCCACGACGGCCTGCTGGTCGCGTTGCGCCAGCAGTATCCCACCGAGCGCTGGCCGGGCTGTGCGCGTCTGCTGCGCCTGGCCGCGGAGTGGATGGACGAGGCCGCGGTATCGACCATCCACAGTTGGTGCTACCGGATGCTGCGCGAGCACGCCTTCGACAGCGGCAGCCTGTTCACCCAGAACCTGGAAACCGACCAGAGCGAATTGCTCGCCGAAGTGGTGCGGGACTACTGGCGGCGCAACTTCTACGGCCTGACGGCTCCGGCGGCGCAAGCCGTGGCCAGTTGCTACAGTGGGCCGGAGGCGCTGGGCAAGGCCTTGCAGCCGCTGCTGGCGCGGCAGGACGCCGACTTCCGCTACGCCGACCAGGCGCTGAGTGCGCCCGAGTCGCTGGCAGCCTTGCTGGAGCAGGGCGGCGACTGGTATCGCCAGCTCGACCAACTGGACGCGCAGGCCCGCGCCGCCTGGCGCGCAGCGCGCGTCGAACTGGAAGCGCTGCTGCGCGACCTGCGTCCCTACCTGAACGGCAACAGCTATCGCGGCAAGGACAGCGACGAGACCTTCGACGCCTGGCTGCAAGCGTTGGCGGACTGGAGCGAGGGCGGCGAGCAGCCGGCCAACCTGGGCAAGTTCGGCCAGACCCGGATCAAGCTCACCGCCAAGCGCGTGGCGCCCGAGCATGCCGCGCTAAGGGCCATCGACGCCTGGGCCGCGCATCAGGAAGAGCGTCCCGATCTCGCTCCCCACCTGTTGTTGCACGCGTTGGGCGAAGTCGGGCGCGAACTGGAGGTCGAGAAGCAGCGGCGTGCCGAGATCGGCTTCGACGACCTGCTCAGCCGCCTCGACCGCGCCTTGCAGGGGCCTGGTGGCGAGCGCCTGGCGCAATTGATCCGCGAGCAGTTCCCGGTGGCGCTGATCGACGAGTTCCAGGATACCGACCCGGTGCAGTACCGGATCTTCGAGCGCATCTACCGGATCGCCGCCGATCCCGACGAGCCCCAGGCGCGGGAAACCGGCCTGTTCATGATCGGCGACCCCAAGCAGGCGATCTACGCCTTCCGCGGTGCCGACATCCATACCTACCTGCGCGCCCGCGAGGCCACTCGCGGGCGGCATTACACCCTCGGCAAGAACTTCCGCTCGACCGCCGCCATGGTGGCGGCCGCCAACCGCTGCTTCGCCTTCGCCGAAGAGCATCCGCGCGGCGCCTTCCGTTTCGCCCGCGAGGGGCTGGAAAACCCGGTGCCGTTCCATGCGGTGGACGCCCAGGGGCGCGCCGAACGTTTGTTGATCGACGGTGCCGAGGCGCCGGCGATGACGTTCTGGAACCTTGACGCCGAAGCCGGCGTGCTCGGCTCCGCGGCGTATCGCCAGGAAATGGCCGAGCGCAGCGCCAGCGCCATCCGCCGCTGGCTGAGCCTGGCCGACCTGGGCCGCGCCGGCTTCGCCGACGAGCAGGGCGGCTGGCGTGCGTTGCGCCCGGCGGATATCGCCATCCTCGTCCGCGGTCGCGCCGAGGCCGAGGCGATCCGTAGCGCGTTGGCGGCGCGGCGTCTGGCCAGCGTCTACCTGTCCGACCGCGACTCGGTGTTCGACAGCCAGGAAGCCGCCGACCTGCTGCACTGGCTGCGCGCCTGCGCCGACCCCGGTGCCGATGCGCTGCTGCGGGTCGCCCTGGCTACCCGCAGCCTGCACCTGGACTGGGCGACCCTGGAACGATTGAACCAGGACGAACTGTTCTGGGAACGGATGGTCCTGCGCTTCCGCGACTATCGCCGGTCCTGGCAGGCCCAGGGCGTATTGCCGATGCTGCGGCGCCTGCTCGCCGACTTCGAACTGCCGGCGCGCCTGCTGCGGCATGCCGATGGCGAGCGCAGCCTGACCAACCTGCTGCACCTGGCCGAGTGGCTGCAGCGCGCGGCGGTGGAGCTGGACGGCGAGCACGCGCTGATCCGTCATCTGGCCGAGCAGGTGCAGAGTCCGGGGAGCGAAGAGATCCTCCGCCTGGAAAGCGACGCCGACCTGATCAAGGTGGTGACCATCCACAAGTCCAAGGGGCTGGAATACCCCTTGGTGCTGCTGCCCTTCATCTGCAGCTGGAGGGAGCTGGACGGCAACAGCGGCGCGCCGGCGAGTTTCCACGAGGATGGCGCTGCAGGGCGGGTCATCGAGCTGGCGCGGCGCAAGGAGCAGGCTGCGCGGGCCTACGAGCAGGCCAACGACGAGCGCCTCGGCGAAGACATGCGCCTGCTCTACGTGGCCCTGACCCGCGCTCGCCATTCGGTGTGGCTGGGCATCGCGCCGCTGGTGGCGAGCAACAGCAAGTCGCCGGAGTTGCACAAGGGGGCTCTGGGCTACCTGCTTGCCGGCGGCGCGACCATCGGTAGCGATGGCCTCGGCCAATGCCTCGCCGCGCTGCGCGGCGAGTGCCGGGAGATCGTCGTCGAGCCGGCCCCCGAGGCGGACGCCGAACGCTATGTCGCAGGGCGCGGCCAGGGCCTTGGGCAGGCCCGCGAAACCCGCCGCAGCAGCCGCGAGAAGTGGTGGGTCGCCAGCTATTCCGGCCTGCAATTGCAGGCCTCCGCCGGGCTGGACGATGACGAGGCGTTGGAGAGCGACGAATCGCAGGAGCCGATCAGCGCCGAGGAAGCCACCTTCCACGAAGAAGGCCGTTCCGCCGAACAGCCGCCGGTCGCGCACGCCAGCGAGATGCGCGACGACCTGCATCGCTTCCCGCGCGGACCGGCTCCCGGCACCTTCCTCCACGGGCTGCTCGAATGGGCCGGCCGCGAAGGCTTCGATGTGGCGCGCGCCGATGCCCAGCGGCGCCGCGAACTGGTCGCGCGACGCTGCGACCTGCGGGGCTGGAAGGACTGGGCCGAACCGCTCGATCTGTGGCTGGAACAGTATCTCGCCGAACCGCTGCGCTGGCCCGGTGGCGAAACCAGCCTGGCCGGGCTGGTCGCCTACCAGGTGGAAATGGAGTTCTGGTTCGCCACCCACCAGGTCCAGGCCGAGGCGATCGACGCCCTGGTCCGGCGCCATACCCTTGGCGGCGCGGCGCGTCCGACGCTGGCGCCGACCCTGCTGAACGGCATGTTCAAGGGCTTCGTCGACCTGGTCTTCGAGCACCAGGGGCGTTTCTACGTGGCCGACTACAAGTCCAACTGGCTGGGCGCCGACGATGGCGCCTACAGCCCGGAAGCGATGACCGCCGCGGTGCTGGAGAACCGTTATGACCTGCAGTACGTGTTGTACCTGCTGGCCCTGCACCGGCAGTTGAAGGCGCGCCTGCCCGACTACGACTACGACCGCCACATGGGCGGCGCCGTGTACCTGTTCCTCCGCGGCGCCCGCGCGGCGACCCAGGGCCTGCACTTCGAGCGCCCGCCGCGGGAACTGATCGAACGCCTGGACGCGCTGTTCAGCGGCCAGCCGGGAGCCGAGCGATGAATCCGACCCTCAAGCAACTGGCCGGCGAAGTCCGCGATGGCCGCGACGACCAGGTAGCGCAACCGCTGGCGGCACGCCACGACCTGCTGCGCCAGCTCGACCTGTGGGTGGCGCGTGGCTGGCTGCGGGCGCTGGACCGGGCGTTCGTCGCCTTCCTCGTCGAGTTGCAGCCGCAGGCCGATCCCCGGGTGCTGCTGGCGGCAGCGCTGACCAGCCACCAACTGGGCCACGGGCACGTCTGCCTGGACCTGGAGGCGACCCTCGGCGCGCCTGACGCGGCACTGTCGCTGCCGCCGGAAGGCGACGAAGGCCGCGATGTGCTGCTGCCGTCGCAACTGCTGCGTGGCGTGCGCCTCGACGCCTGGCGCGAGGCTCTGGCGGCGTCATCGCTGGTGGAGGTGGTCGACGAGCGCCCAGGCGATCCCGAGCCGAGCGAGACGGCGACCTCGC
Organism: Pseudomonas sp. FDAARGOS_761; assembly: GCF_013343155.1. Taxonomy (NCBI): domain Bacteria; kingdom Pseudomonadati; phylum Pseudomonadota; class Gammaproteobacteria; order Pseudomonadales; family Pseudomonadaceae; genus Pseudomonas; species Pseudomonas sp. FDAARGOS_761. Next base: position 780,537 of record NZ_CP054572.1, read on the forward strand.
CGCTGGTGCTTTGCGCTCAGCGTCTCTACCTGCGTCGTTACTGGCGGCACGAGCTGGAGATCGCTCTGGCCCTGCGCGAGCGCCTGGGTCGGCAGGCGCCCCTGGCCGCAGACCTGGCGCCGCGCCTGGCCGCGCTGTTCGCGCAGGCGCCGACGGAAGACGGCCAGCGCGTCACCGACTGGCAGAAGCTGGCCTGTGCCCTGGCGGCCCGCGGCTATTTCAGCCTGATCACCGGCGGTCCCGGTACCGGCAAGACCACCACCGTGGTGCGCCTGCTCGGTCTGCTCCAGGCACCGGCGGTAGCCGCCGGCCAGCCGCTGCGCATCCGCCTCGCGGCGCCCACCGGCAAGGCCGCGGCGCGTCTCTCCGAATCCATCGGCCAGCAGGTCCGGGCCCTGCCGCTGGCGGAAGACGTGTTGCAGGCGATCCCCGCCGAGGTCACTACCCTGCACCGTCTGCTCGGCAGCCGTCCGGATACCCGGCACTTCCGCCACCACCGGGACAACCCTTTGGCGCTGGACGTGCTGGTGGTGGACGAGGCCTCGATGATCGACCTGGAAATGATGGCCAGCCTGCTCGATGCGCTACCGCCGCAGGCGCGCCTGATCCTGCTCGGCGACAAGGACCAGTTGGCCTCGGTAGAGGCCGGCGCGGTGCTCGGCGATCTCTGCCGGGATGCCGAGGAGGGCTGGTACAGCGCCGAGACCCGCGCCTGGTTGCAGCGGGTCAGCGGCGAAACCTGGCAGGGCTTGCGCGAAGGTTCGGCGCAGGCGCATCCGCTGGCGCAACAGACCGTCATGCTGCGGCATTCCCGGCGCTTCGGCGCGAGCAGCGGGATCGGGCGCCTGGCGCGGTTGGTCAACCGGCAACAGGCCGGCGACGCGCGCGCGCTGCTGGACAGTCCGCCCGCCGACCTCTTCGACCTGCGCCTGCGCGGGGAGCGCGATGCAGCCTTCGCCCGGCTGTTCGTCGACGGTCATCCGCAGGCGCCGGGCACGCCGTACGGCTACCGGCACTACCTGCAACGCCTGGCCGAGGGCCGCCCGGCCGCCGGACTGGCGCTGGAGGAGGGCGCCTGGGAGCGCTGGGCGCAGTCGGTACTGACGGCTTTCGACGCCTTCCGCCTGCTCTGCGCGCTGCGCCGCGGCCCATGGGGCGTGGAAGGACTGAACCAGCGGGTGGCGGCGGAACTGCTGCGCCTTGGCCTGATCGAGGCCGATCACGGCTGGTACGAGGGGCGGCCGGTACTGGTGACGCGCAACGACTACAGCCTGGGGCTGATGAACGGCGATATCGGCATCGCCCTGCGCCTGCCCGAGCGCAACGACGACGGCAGCCTGCGCTTCGCGCTGCGCGTGGCCTTCCCGCGCAACGACGGTAGCGGCGGCGTGCGCTTCGTCCTGCCGAGCCGCCTGGTCGAGGTGGACACCGTGTTCGCCATGACCGTGCACAAGTCGCAGGGTTCGGAGTTCGCCCATACCGCGCTGGTCCTGCCGGACGCGCTGAACCCGGTGCTGACCAAGGAGCTGGTGTACACCGGTATCACCCGCGCCCGCGACTGGTTCAGCCTGGTGGAAAGCCTGCCCGGGGTGTTCGAGGAAGCAGTGCGGCGCAAGGTGCGCCGGCTCAGCGGGCTGATGCTGCATCTGCGGCCGGAAAGGGAAGAGCAGCCGCCGCATGCTCCGGGTGAACAGACCGAGCTGCCGTTCTGACGTGCCGCCTGGGCGGTCGGCTCAGCCGACCACCTTCAGGCTGCTCATGCCGTTGCCCTCGCGCTGGACCCGCACCTGGACCGGGATCCGTTCGTGCATTTCCTGGACGTGGGAAATCACCGCCACCTTGCGCCCCTGGGCCTGCAGGTTGTCCAGGGCATCCATCGCCAGTTGCAGGGATTCCGGGTCGAGGCTGCCGAAGCCTTCGTCGATGAACAGCGACTCGATGCGCAGCTTGCTCGATGCCATCGAGGCCAGGCCGAGCGCCAGGGCCAGGGAAATCAGGAAGGTCTCGCCGCCGGAGAGCGAATACACCGAGCGCAGTTCGTCGCCCATCTCGGTGTCCACCACCAGCAGGCCCAGTTCGCTGCCGCCGCGCTGCAGGCGGTAGCGCCGCGCCAACTGGCGCAACTGCACGTTGCTGTGCTGCACCAGCAGGTCGAGGTTGTAGCCCTGGGCGATGCGGCGGAACTTGTCGCCGCTGGACGAACCGATCAGTTCGTTCAGGCGGCCCCATCTACGGAACTCGGCGCGGGCTCGCTCCAGCTCGGCAAGCAGCGCCTGGCTCTGCTCGCGGCGCTGGTTGTCGGCCTGCAACTGGCTGTAGGTATCCAGGTAGGCCTGTTCGCTGGCGGCCAGGCGTTCGCGCTGTTGCCGCAGGTTGTCTTCCAGCGCCTCGCGGTCGGTTTCCGGCCGCTGCCGGCGATGCTGGAGCAGTTGCGCCTGGCGCTCCGCTTCCAGCGTCTGCTGGCGGGTGATCTCCTCTTGCAGTCGCTGCAATTGCTCCCGCCATTGCGTCGCCTGTTCCTCGGAAAGGCCGAGCAGGGCGTCGAGGCGGCTGTCGTCGAGGTTGTCCTGGCGTTCGCGCCAGGCCTGCCAGTCGGCCTGAAGGCGCTGGAACTCATCCTGTTGGCGCTGGCGTTGCTGCTGCAGGTGTTCCAGGGCTTCGGCGAGTCGCAGTTGTTCCTCGCGCAGCGAATCCAGGGGCGCCTGGAGCGTCTCGACGGCGCTCTGCGCCGCTTGCGCGGCGTGCTCCAGCGATAGCTGCCAGTCCTGGGCGCAGGCGTGCTGGCCCAGGTGAGCGCCGAGGCGTCCGTTCAGCTCGGCGAGTTCCGCCTGGGCCCTTTCCTCTGCCTGGCGGGCTTCGTTGCGTTGCTCGTCGCTTTGCTTCAGTTGCCAGCTCGTTTCATCGCAGCGCTGCTTGAGCTCCTGCAGACGCTGTTCGATCTGCTGAAGCCGCGCCTGTTGCTGCCGGCGTTGCTCGATGGACTCGCCGAGGGCCTGGAAAGTCCGCAGCGGATCTGTCTGCCAGCGCTGCCAGTGCTCGTCGGAGAGCAATGGACGCAATTGCTGGCTGTCCTCCTCGACCTGCTGCTGCAAATGTTCGTAGCGCTGCCGTTGTTCCGTCAGCGCCTGCTGGCGCTGTTGCAGGATCGTCTCGGCGGCCCGCAGTTCCTGCTGCAATTGCTGGGTCTGGCGCTGGCGGGCGATCAGCCGGTCGAAGTCTCGTTGGCACTGCTGGCGCTGCCCTGCCAGGTCGTCCAGGCGTTGTGCCAGCCACTCCAACTGCGCGGACGGCTGCAGGAGTCGCAGTTCTTCCGGCAGCGTCCATTGGTCCAGTTGCCGATCGAGCGCGGCCAGTTGGCCAGTCAGTTCCTGCTGCTCCTGGCGACTCTGGTTGAGTCTTTCCCGCTGGCTGGAATAGCCCTCGCGCAGACCGACCAGGGTCTGTCGCAGCCGCTCGAGGGACTGCTCGGCGCGGACCTGCTCCTGGTCGTCGTGTTCACCGAGGGCGGCGAGCAGTTGCTCGGACTGGTGATAGGGATGCTCCTGGCTGCCGCAGACCGGGCAGGCCTCGCCGTCCACCAGGCCGGCGCGCAGTTGCTCGACGCTGGCGCTGCGGGCCAGACGTTGGCGCTGGAGCAACTCGCGGGTGACCTCCAGGGCCTGCTCCGCCGCCTTCACCTGCTCGGCGCATTGGCTGCCTTGTCGTTTCAGGTCGAGCAATGCCTGCTCCTGCTCGACCATACGCTGGTCGAGTTCGCCCAGGCGTCGAGCCAGGCCGGTGCGTTGGTCGAGGGCCTGTTGCCATTCCTTGTGGAGCGCTTGTTGTCGTTCCAGGCTATCGGTCTGCCGGCGCAATTCGTCCAGGCGTGCCGCCAGGTCGTCCGGCTCGCTGCCATGGAGGGCGGTCCATTGCGCCTGCAAGCGTTCGAGCGGTTCCCCGGCCTGGGCCAGGGATTTTTCCAGCTCGGGGAGCTGCGCCTGGCTTTCGAGCGCGCGTTGGCGACGTTGCACGAAGGCGGCGAGCTGGCCCTGGTGGGTCGCCCAGGCGTCGCCGAGCGCGGCGAGAGCCTGGCTGTCGCGCAATGCCGCCTGCAGTTGCGCCTGTTCCGCGACATGGCGCTGCTGCTCCATATCCAGTTGCCGAGCGGCGTCGCTTTGCTGGGCGTGGCGCTGGTTCGATTGCCGATGGAGTTCCTGTCGCTCGGCCAGCGTTCGCTCCAGGCGCCTGGCCTCGCTCTCCAGCTGGAAAGCCTCGCGCAACGGCGCCTGGGCCTGACGCAGATGGTTGTCGGCCTGGGCCTGGCGCTCGCGCGCCTCCTGCACGCGGGCCTGCAATCCTTGCAAGCGCTCGGCGCCCGCGGCTTGCTGCTCGGTGCGCTGCCGCTGCTGCTGCTCGGAGTGCCGGAGTTCCTGCTCGAGTTGCTTCAGGCGTTCGATCAGTCCGCGAACCGGAGCCAGGCGCTCCAGCCATTGCAGGGTTTCCCGCTCCGTCGCCAGGGCGTCCCAGGCCTGCCTGGCCTCGGCCAGTTGGCCTTGTGCGTGCTCGCAGGATTGCAGCAGCCGCTGCTCCTCGGTGAACCATTGTTGCTGGCCTTCCAGGTGCTGCAGGGCCTGTTGCTCCTGGAGACGCGCCTGGGCGTGGGATTCCAGCGCCGCCTCGAGCCCGGCCCGGGCCTGCTCGGCCAGGGGCAGGCTGCCTTCCAGGCGTTGCTCGAGTTGCTTGCGCTGCTCGTCGGCCTGGCTGGCGCGCTGATAGGCGGCTTTGCTCAATTGGCTGTACAGGCCGGTGTCGGTGAGTTTCTCCAGCAATGCGCCGCGGTCGTTGTCGCTGGCCTTGAGGAAGGCGCTGAATTCGCTCTGGGCCAGCAGCACGGCGCGAGTGAACTGGGCGAAATTGAGGCCGAGCTTCTGCTCCAGCTGTTCGCGGAACTCGCTTTTCTTGTTCGCTGCCAGCATTTGCTGGGTCTCCAGGTCCTGGAGGCTCTGCTGGCTCTTTTGCAAGGCGCCGTCCGCCTTGTCCCGGGAGCGCCGGGTTTCCCAGCGGGCGCGATAGCGGTGGCCGTCGATGCCGACGAAATCCACTTCGGCGTAGCCGCTGGCGCAACCGCGGCGCAGCAGGTTGCGTTCGTCGTTGCTGGACAGCTCGTTCCGGCCATCGGGAACCTTGCTGCTGGCCGAAGTGCTTTCCAGCCGCGGCGTGCTGCCGAACAGGGCCAGGCACAGGGCGTCCAGCACGGTGCTCTTGCCGGCGCCGGTCGGGCCGGTGATGGCGAACAGCCCGGCGCTGGACAGCGGTTCGCGGGTGAAGTCGATTTCCTGCTCGCCAGCGAGGGAGGCGAGGTTCTTCAGGCGGATGGCGAGAATCTTCATGGAGCGGCTTATTTCCCCGGGGGTTCTTCGGTGGCCAGTTCGACGCTTTGCAGCAGGCTGGCGAAGTCGTCCAGCGCCTGCGCATCCGGGCCGGCGCCATAGGCGCTTTCCCAGGCGCGGCTGAACAGTTCCTGGGGGTTGAGTTGGTCGAGCCCGAGCAGCGGCGCCTGTTCTTCGTCGCGGCGCTGGTATTCGCTGGCGATGCGCACCAGGCGGCAAGCCTTGCCCTGCAAGGCGCTCTCGACCTGCTGGCGCAGGTCCGGTTGCGGCTGATCCAGCATGACGCGGACTTCCAGCCAGGGCCGCTGTTCGTTCAGCAGGTCGGCCTCGGCCAGTTCGCCGATTCGATCGAGCACCTCGCCAAGAGGCGCGGGGCCGATGCGCAACAGTTCCACCGCGCGTGGCACCAGGAGACTCTGTACATCCTTCAGGCGCTCACCTTCCAGGGTGACGAGGAGGACCTGGTGGCGATAGTTCACTTCGGCGAAGGACAGCGGCAGCGGCGAGCCGCTATAGCGAATGCGCTCCTGTCCGGCGACTTTCTGTGGCTTGTGCAGATGACCGAGGGCTACGTAGGCGATCTGCTCCGGAAACAGGCTGGCGGGCAGCGCTTCGACGTTGCCGATGATCAGGTTTCGCTCGGAGTCTTCGGAAACCGAGCCGCCGGCCATGTGTGCGTGGCTGACGGCGACCAGTGCCTGTCCCGGTGTGCGACGGGCGTGCGCGGCGGCAACCAGGCGTTCGTGCACCTGGCGGATACCGGCCAGGTAATCGTCGCCGAGCCCGCCTCCGGTGACTTCGGCGGGACGCAGGAAGGGCAGGGCCAGGCACCAGGCGGCGACCTGGCCATCCGTGTCGTGCAGGGGCAGCAGCAGGCGATCGCTATCGAGGCTTTCGTCTATCCAGCCGATCCGGCCGATGGCATGGGCGTTCAGTCGTTTCATCAGCGGAGCGGGCAGTTCGATGCGCGCGCCGGAGTCGTGGTTGCCTGCGATCATCACGATCTCCAGCTGCGGCAGCCGCCGATGGGCGCTGACGATGAAGTCGTAGAGGCGCTCCTGGGCTTTGAGCGGTGGATTGATCGTGTCGAAGATATCGCCCGCGATCAGCAGGACATCGGCGCGCTGCTCTTCCAGCTGGCGTAGCAGCCAGTCGAGGAAGCGCGCGTGTTCATGATCGCGGTCCTGGCCGTGCAGGGTCTGACCCAGGTGCCAGTCGGAGGTATGTATGAGGCGCATGGAACACTCGTCGAAAGCGGCGGAGCCGTGGCTCGCATTCCTTATATGAGGCAACAGAAGGAGAGAGCGGGGCAAGCCAGCCTATAAAGGAGGAATGGGGCGTCCTCTGGGCTTCCTGACCTTTGGGTTAAAAAGTTTCAAATAAGTGTTGACGCCAGTTTCTATCTCCCTATAATGCGCACCACTCCCGGCGGCGACGAAGAGTAAATGCTTGAAAATCAAGGATTTACGGATTCTCCCCCCAGGGGTGGTGAAGCGCTCCGGCAGGTTGTTCGCCGCAGCGGCTCGGTCCCGAAAGGGGTTCGAAACGAAGCTTCATCGAGGTGCTTGACAGCGAATTTGAACGCTGTAGAATGCGCCTCCCGCTGATCGGAAGATGGTTTGAAGGTCGGCGCAAGCGGTTGAGTAGAAAAGAAAATTTTCGAAAATAACGCTTGACGGAACGAGAGGTTGCTGTAGAATGCGCGGCCTCGGTTGAGGCGAAAGCCTTGACCAACTGCTCTTTAACAAGTCGAATCAAGCAATTCGTGTGGGTGCTTGTGATGTAAGACTGGTGATCGCAAGATTATCAGCAACGCAAGTAACACTCGTGAATTCGAGAGTTTTATCTCTTTTTAAGAGAATGCGATTGCTGAGCCAAGTTTAGGGTTTTCTCAAAACCCAAGCAGTATTGAACTGAAGAGTTTGATCATGGCTCAGATTGAACGCTGGCGGCAGGCCTAACACATGCAAGTCGAGCGGATGAAGGGAGCTTGCTCCTGAATTCAGCGGCGGACGGGTGAGTAATGCCTAGGAATCTGCCTGATAGTGGGGGATAACGTCCGGAAACGGGCGCTAATACCGCATACGTCCTGAGGGAGAAAGTGGGGGATCTTCGGACCTCACGCTATCAGATGAGCCTAGGTCGGATTAGCTAGTTGGTGGGGTAAAGGCCTACCAAGGCGACGATCCGTAACTGGTCTGAGAGGATGATCAGTCACACTGGAACTGAGACACGGTCCAGACTCCTACGGGAGGCAGCAGTGGGGAATATTGGACAATGGGCGAAAGCCTGATCCAGCCATGCCGCGTGTGTGAAGAAGGTCTTCGGATTGTAAAGCACTTTAAGTTGGGAGGAAGGGCAGTAAGTTAATACCTTGCTGTTTTGACGTTACCAACAGAATAAGCACCGGCTAACTTCGTGCCAGCAGCCGCGGTAATACGAAGGGTGCAAGCGTTAATCGGAATTACTGGGCGTAAAGCGCGCGTAGGTGGTTCAGCAAGTTGGATGTGAAATCCCCGGGCTCAACCTGGGAACTGCATCCAAAACTACTGAGCTAGAGTACGGTAGAGGGTGGTGGAATTTCCTGTGTAGCGGTGAAATGCGTAGATATAGGAAGGAACACCAGTGGCGAAGGCGACCACCTGGACTGATACTGACACTGAGGTGCGAAAGCGTGGGGAGCAAACAGGATTAGATACCCTGGTAGTCCACGCCGTAAACGATGTCGACTAGCCGTTGGGATCCTTGAGATCTTAGTGGCGCAGCTAACGCGATAAGTCGACCGCCTGGGGAGTACGGCCGCAAGGTTAAAACTCAAATGAATTGACGGGGGCCCGCACAAGCGGTGGAGCATGTGGTTTAATTCGAAGCAACGCGAAGAACCTTACCTGGCCTTGACATGCTGAGAACTTTCCAGAGATGGATTGGTGCCTTCGGGAACTCAGACACAGGTGCTGCATGGCTGTCGTCAGCTCGTGTCGTGAGATGTTGGGTTAAGTCCCGTAACGAGCGCAACCCTTGTCCTTAGTTACCAGCACCTCGGGTGGGCACTCTAAGGAGACTGCCGGTGACAAACCGGAGGAAGGTGGGGATGACGTCAAGTCATCATGGCCCTTACGGCCAGGGCTACACACGTGCTACAATGGTCGGTACAAAGGGTTGCCAAGCCGCGAGGTGGAGCTAATCCCATAAAACCGATCGTAGTCCGGATCGCAGTCTGCAACTCGACTGCGTGAAGTCGGAATCGCTAGTAATCGTGAATCAGAATGTCACGGTGAATACGTTCCCGGGCCTTGTACACACCGCCCGTCACACCATGGGAGTGGGTTGCTCCAGAAGTAGCTAGTCTAACCGCAAGGGGGACGGTTACCACGGAGTGATTCATGACTGGGGTGAAGTCGTAACAAGGTAGCCGTAGGGGAACCTGCGGCTGGATCACCTCCTTAATCGAAGATCTCAGCTTCTTCATAAGCTCCCACACGAATTGCTTGATTCACTGGTTAGACGATTGGGTCTGTAGCTCAGTTGGTTAGAGCGCACCCCTGATAAGGGTGAGGTCGGCAGTTCGAATCTGCCCAGACCCACCAATTGTTGGTGTGCTGCGTGATCCGATACGGGGCCATAGCTCAGCTGGGAGAGCGCCTGCTTTGCACGCAGGAGGTCAGGAGTTCGATCCTCCTTGGCTCCACCATCTAAAACAATCGTCGAAAGCTCAGAAATGAATGTTCGTGAATGAACATTGATTTCTGGTCTTTGCACCAGAACTGTTCTTTAAAAATTCGGGTATGTGATAGAAGTAAGACTGAATGATCTCTTTCACTGGTGATCATTCAAGTCAAGGTAAAATTTGCGAGTTCAAGCGCGAATTTTCGGCGAATGTCGTCTTCACAGTATAACCAGATTGCTTGGGGTTATATGGTCAAGTGAAGAAGCGCATACGGTGGATGCCTTGGCAGTCAGAGGCGATGAAAGACGTGGTAGCCTGCGAAAAGCTTCGGGGAGTCGGCAAACAGACTTTGATCCGGAGATCTCTGAATGGGGGAACCCACCTAGGATAACCTAGGTATCTTGTACTGAATCCATAGGTGCAAGAGGCGAACCAGGGGAACTGAAACATCTAAGTACCCTGAGGAAAAGAAATCAACCGAGATTCCCTTAGTAGTGGCGAGCGAACGGGGATTAGCCCTTAAGCTTCATTGATTTTAGCGGAACGCTCTGGAAAGTGCGGCCATAGTGGGTGATAGCCCCGTACGCGAAAGGATCTTTGAAGTGAAATCGAGTAGGACGGAGCACGAGAAACTTTGTCTGAACATGGGGGGACCATCCTCCAAGGCTAAATACTACTGACTGACCGATAGTGAACCAGTACCGTGAGGGAAAGGCGAAAAGAACCCCGGAGAGGGGAGTGAAATAGAACCTGAAACCGTATGCGTACAAGCAGTGGGAGCCTACTTGTTAGGTGACTGCGTACCTTTTGTATAATGGGTCAGCGACTTATATTCAGTGGCAAGCTTAACCGTATAGGGTAGGCGTAGCGAAAGCGAGTCTTAATAGGGCGTTTAGTCGCTGGGTATAGACCCGAAACCGGGCGATCTATCCATGAGCAGGTTGAAGGTTAGGTAACACTGACTGGAGGACCGAACCCACTCCCGTTGAAAAGGTAGGGGATGACTTGTGGATCGGAGTGAAAGGCTAATCAAGCTCGGAGATAGCTGGTTCTCCTCGAAAGCTATTTAGGTAGCGCCTCATGTATCACTCTGGGGGGTAGAGCACTGTTTCGGCTAGGGGGTCATCCCGACTTACCAAACCGATGCAAACTCCGAATACCCAGAAGTGCCGAGCATGGGAGACACACGGCGGGTGCTAACGTCCGTCGTGAAAAGGGAAACAACCCAGACCGCCAGCTAAGGTCCCAAAGTTGTGGTTAAGTGGTAAACGATGTGGGAAGGCTTAGACAGCTAGGAGGTTGGCTTAGAAGCAGCCACCCTTTAAAGAAAGCGTAATAGCTCACTAGTCGAGTCGGCCTGCGCGGAAGATGTAACGGGGCTCAAACCACACACCGAAGCTGCGGGTGTCACGTAAGTGACGCGGTAGAGGAGCGTTCTGTAAGCCTGTGAAGGTGAGTTGAGAAGCTTGCTGGAGGTATCAGAAGTGCGAATGCTGACATGAGTAACGACAATGGGTGTGAAAAACACCCACGCCGAAAGACCAAGGGTTCCTGCGCAACGTTAATCGACGCAGGGTTAGTCGGTTCCTAAGGCGAGGCTGAAAAGCGTAGTCGATGGGAAACAGGTTAATATTCCTGTACTTCTGGTTACTGCGATGGAGGGACGGAGAAGGCTAGGCCAGCTTGGCGTTGGTTGTCCAAGTTTAAGGTGGTAGGCTGAAATCTTAGGTAAATCCGGGGTTTCAAGGCCGAGAGCTGATGACGAGTCGTCTTTTAGATGACGAAGTGGTTGATGCCATGCTTCCAAGAAAAGCTTCTAAGCTTCAGGTAACCAGGAACCGTACCCCAAACCGACACAGGTGGTCGGGTAGAGAATACCAAGGCGCTTGAGAGAACTCGGGTGAAGGAACTAGGCAAAATGGCACCGTAACTTCGGGAGAAGGTGCGCCGGCTAGGGTGAAGGATTTACTCCGTAAGCTCTGGCTGGTCGAAGATACCAGGCCGCTGCGACTGTTTATTAAAAACACAGCACTCTGCAAACACGAAAGTGGACGTATAGGGTGTGACGCCTGCCCGGTGCCGGAAGGTTAATTGATGGGGTTAGCGCAAGCGAAGCTCTTGATCGAAGCCCCGGTAAACGGCGGCCGTAACTATAACGGTCCTAAGGTAGCGAAATTCCTTGTCGGGTAAGTTCCGACCTGCACGAATGGCGTAACGATGGCGGCGCTGTCTCCACCCGAGACTCAGTGAAATTGAAATCGCTGTGAAGATGCAGTGTATCCGCGGCTAGACGGAAAGACCCCGTGAACCTTTACTGTAGCTTTGCACTGGACTTTGAGCCTGCTTGTGTAGGATAGGTGGGAGGCTTTGAAGCGTGGACGCCAGTTCGCGTGGAGCCATCCTTGAAATACCACCCTGGCATGCTTGAGGTTCTAACTCTGGTCCGTGATCCGGATCGAGGACAGTGTATGGTGGGCAGTTTGACTGGGGCGGTCTCCTCCTAAAGAGTAACGGAGGAGTACGAAGGTGCGCTCAGACCGGTCGGAAATCGGTCGTAGAGTATAAAGGCAAAAGCGCGCTTGACTGCGAGACAGACACGTCGAGCAGGTACGAAAGTAGGTCTTAGTGATCCGGTGGTTCTGTATGGAAGGGCCATCGCTCAACGGATAAAAGGTACTCCGGGGATAACAGGCTGATACCGCCCAAGAGTTCATATCGACGGCGGTGTTTGGCACCTCGATGTCGGCTCATCACATCCTGGGGCTGAAGCCGGTCCCAAGGGTATGGCTGTTCGCCATTTAAAGTGGTACGCGAGCTGGGTTTAGAACGTCGTGAGACAGTTCGGTCCCTATCTGCCGTGGACGTTTGAGATTTGAGAGGGGCTGCTCCTAGTACGAGAGGACCGGAGTGGACGAACCTCTGGTGTTCCGGTTGTCACGCCAGTGGCATTGCCGGGTAGCTATGTTCGGAAAAGATAACCGCTGAAAGCATCTAAGCGGGAAACTTGCCTCAAGATGAGATCTCACTGGGAACTTGATTCCCCTGAAGGGCCGTCGAAGACTACGACGTTGATAGGCTGGGTGTGTAAGCGTTGTGAGGCGTTGAGCTAACCAGTACTAATTGCCCGTGAGGCTTGACCATATAACACCCAAACAATCTGACGATTGTGTGTTGTAAGGTGAAGTCGACGAACCGAAAGTTCGCATGAACCGCAAAACACCTTGAAATCACATACCTGAATCCGGATAGACGTAAGCCCAAGCGAACGGATATCCAACCGAATTGCTTGACGATCATAGAGCGTTGGAACCACCTGATCCCTTCCCGAACTCAGAAGTGAAACGACGCATCGCCGATGGTAGTGTGGGGTCTCCCCATGTGAGAGTAGGTCATCGTCAAGCTCCTATCCCAAAACCCCTGGTCAGCGATGACCGGGGGTTTTGCTTTTGCGCGCGGAAAAAGGCGTGCTTCCTGTTCACCTTGCCGAACCCCTCCTGGCATGTCCTCTTTCGCGTCTAGCGTAGCGAGAGTCCGGGCGGATCCGCATGGCGCTGGCGCTCTTGCGTTCGCCGTACCGATCCCGATCCGCGAGTTAGAGCCTCGCTTCGAGGAGAAAGACAAAAGGTGGCTTCCGATGAAGGGAATCGCTTGATTTACTGTATGAATAAACAGTATCTTGAGCGCTCCCCCCTTCGTGGCCATCCCTGTTGGCCATCCCAAGGCAGCTCGTCTCTCGAGCTGCCTTTTTCTTTGTCTCAATGGAAATCCCGGCTGCGGACGTCCAGGCCGGTGAGTAGAGGACTCAGGTCATGCAGGCGCCCGGCGATGACGTGGCGCACCTCGCCGGAGGACTCCAGGATGCCCTCCACCTGTAGCAGCCGGGACTCGAGGAATGGCCGCCTCTGCCGTTCGGCAAGGTCGTGTCGGACCACCACGTTGACCATGCCGAACTCGTCCTCCAGGGTGATGAAGGTGATGCCGCTGGCGGTCTGTGGGCGCTGCCGGCCGACCACCAGGCCGGCGACCCGTATCGGTCGTCCATGTCCCAGTTTCGCCAGTTCGCGGGAGTCGCGGCAGCGGCGGGCCTTGAGCTGTCCACGCAAGAGTTTCAGCGGATGCGGGCCGAGGGTGGTGCCGAGGAGAGCGTAATCGCTCAGCAGTTCCTCGCCGCGCGAAGGCAGTGGCAGGCTGACCGTGCTCTCTTCGATGACGGTCCCTTCGGCGAACAGCGGCAATTGCGGCTCGACGCTGGCGACGGCCCAGCGCGCCTTGTGCCGGTGTCCGGCGAGACCGCGCAGGGCGCCGGCATCGGCCAGCAACTCCAGGGCCCGGGCGTCGAGCCTGGCGCGTCGGCCAAGATCGTGCACGTCGAGGAACGGTTGGGCCTCCCGGACCTGCTCGATACGCCTGGCATCCTCCTCGCGAAAGCCTCGGATCATCCGCAGGCCAAGGCGTATGGCCGGTTGCGCCTGGCCGAACGGCTCCAGGCTGCAATCCCAACCGCTGTGGCGGACATCCACCGGGCGTGTCTGCAGGGCGTGGCGGCGGGCGTCCTGGAGCAACTGGTCGGGGCTGTAGAAGCCCATCGGCCAACTGTTTATCAAGGCGCAGGCGAAGGCCGCCGGCTCGTGACGTTTCAGCCAACTGCTGGCGTAGGTGAGCAGGGCGAAGCTGGCGGCGTGGGATTCAGGGAAACCGTAGCTGCCGAAGCCTTTGATCTGCTCGAAGATGCGCGCTGCGAAGTCGGCCTCGTAGCCGTTGGCGAGCATGCCCCGGGTCAGCCGCTCGCGGTGGTGTTCCAGGCCGCCATGACGCTTCCAGGCGGCCATCGAACGACGCAGTTCGTCCGCCTCGCCCGGCGTGTAGTCGGCGGCGACGATCGCCAGTTCCATGACCTGTTCCTGGAACAACGGGACGCCCAGGGTACGTTCGAAGACCTTCTCCAGTTCGGCCGATGGATAGGCCACCGGCTCTTCACCGTTTCGCCGGCGCAGGTAAGGATGCACCATGTCGCCCTGGATCGGCCCTGGGCGGACGATGGCGACCTGGATCACCAGGTCGTAGAACTTCTGCGGGCGCAGGCGTGGCAGCATGGCCATCTGGGCGCGCGATTCGATCTGGAACACACCGATGGTATCGGCGCGGCTGATCATTTCGTAGGTAGCCGGGTCTTCGCTCGGGATACTGGCGATGCTCAACCGCTTGCCGCCGCGCAGCGCGTGGATCAGGTCGAAGCTGCGGCGCAGGGCGCTGAGCATGCCCAGGGCGAGGACGTCGACCTTGAGCAGGCCGACCGCGTCGAGATCGTCCTTGTCCCACTGGATCACCGTGCGTTCGGCCATGCTCGCATTCTCCACCGGGACCAGGGTGTCCAATGGCTGCTCGGAGATGACGAAGCCGCCGGGGTGCTGCGAGAGGTGGCGCGGAAAACCGATCAACTCGCCGGTCAGGGCCAGCACCCGGCGCAGGATCGGACTCTGCGGATCGAAGCCGGCCTCTTCCAGGCGTTCGGCGCTGGGGGCCTGGTCGCTCCAGCGGCCGCAGCAGTTGGCCAGGACGTCGACCTGCTCGGGCGGCAGACCCAGGGCCTTGGCTACGTCGCGCACCGCGCCGGCGCCGTGGTAGGTGCTGACCACCGCGGTCAGCGCCGCGCGCTGGCGTCCGTAGCGTGTGAAAACGTACTGGATGACCTCCTCGCGGCGCTCGTGTTCGAAATCCACGTCGATGTCCGGTGGTTCGTTGCGCTCGCGGGAAAGGAAGCGCTCGAACAGCAGGTTGGTCCGGTCCGGGTCCAACTCAGTGATGCCGAGGGCGAAGCACACTGCCGAATTGGCCGCCGAGCCGCGGCCCTGGCAAAGGATTTCCCGGCCCCGGGCGAAGGCGACGATGTCCTGCACGGTGAGGAAATAGCTTTCATAGCCCAGTTCGGCGATCAGCTCGAGTTCTCTCTCGATCTGCTTGCGGACCTTGGCGCTCGCGCCGTTCGGCCAGCGCCTGGCGATGCCCTGTTCGGTGAGATGGCGGAGCCATGACGCCGGGTCGTGTCCGGCCGGTACCAATTCGCGTGGATACTGGTATTTCAGCTGTTCCAGATCGAACCGGCAGCGTTCGGCGATCTTCAGGGTTTCCGCCAGCAGGGCTTGCGGGTAGATCCCCAGCAGGGCCTCCAGGGTACGCAGGTGGCGTTCCCCGTTGGGGAAGAGATAGGCGCCGGCCTCGCTGACCGGCAGATGGTTGCGGATCGCTGTCATGCAGTCCTGCAGGGCTCGCCTGCCGCGGGCGTGCATGTGGACGTCGCCGCAGGCCACGGGCGGTAGCCGGAGATGCGAGGCGAGCGCGAGCAGTTTGTCCAGGCGGGCATCGTCATCGGCGCCGCGATGCAACTCGACGCCCAGCCAAAGGCGCTGGGGGAAGCGTTCGCGGAGCCAGGCAACCTGCTCGTCCCCATGGTCGTTCGGCAACCAGATCGCCAACAGGCCGGCGAGCGGCTGTTGCAGGTCTTCGCGCAGCAGCCGGTAGTGGCCCTTGTCGGCTTGTCGCCGGCCGCGGGTGATGAGGCGACAGAGGTTCTGGTAGCCCTCCAGGTCCTCCGCCAGGAGGACCAGCTTGGGCCCCTGTTCGAGGCGGATTTCGCTGCCGACGATCAGTTGTACCTGATGCTCCCGCGCCGCCTGCCAGGCCCGCACGATACCGGCCAGGCTGCATTCGTCGGTGATCGCCAGGGCCCGATAGCCCAGGCGCGCTGCACGGGCGAAGAGTTCCGCGGCGCTGGAGGCGCCGCGCTGGAAACTGAAGTTGGACAGGCAATGCAGTTCGGCGTAGGCGCTCATGCGAACCAGCCATGCAGCCACAGCGGCCCTTCGCTGCCGACCTCGCGATAGACCCAGGCACGTTGTCCGCTGCGGGTTTCCACCAGATAATAGTCGCGGCGGATGTCTTCGCCATCCCACCAGCCCGACTCGATCCGCTCCGGGCCGGCCAGCACGGTGGGCAAGGCCTCGCCGAGGGGGCGTGGCTCCGCCAGCAGCCAGCCGGGGCGGAGGCCGCAGGCTGCCGGCGATTGCGCCCTGTCGCAGCTGTGCGGCCGCCAGCTTCGCTCCGGACGGTGTTCGGCGACGGCGCTCAGGCCCTGTACCGCCTCGTCGCCCAGCCGCGCGCGCAGGCGTTCCCGCAACTGTTCCCAGCCGAGATACTGCTGTGGGCGCTCGTCGAACAGTTCGCGGTGCTGCGGCGTGAAAGGAGGCAGCTCGCGGGCCTCCAGGCGCACGGCATGCACGGGGGCGGGCAGTTGCAGCTGTTCGAGACGGCCGCGGGTCAGTTCGAAGAGCATGGCCGCCTCGCGTTCGGCGCTGAGCAGGCCGACCGTGACCTGGCTGTCGGCGCGCCCGTGATGCTCCAGATGCAGGGTGAAGCGCTGCACGCCGCTGTCGCGTCCGGCGAGAAAGGCGGCGAGATCGGCGCTCAGCCGTCGCAGGGGGAAGAGCAGGGCCTGGTGCGATTCCACGTCGAAATTGAGTTCGATGCGCAGGTCGAAGGTGTCCGGCGGCCGGTAGTGCTCCAGCGCCAGCGGGCTGCGGCCGCAGAGGCGGTCGATGTGCAACAGCAGTTCGGCCGGGAAGCGACGGGCCAGGGCGGCGCGCGGCAACTCGAGGACCTGGCGCAGATGGCGCAGTCCCATGCGTCCGAGGGCGACGGCCAGCTCCCGCGAGAGTCCCAGGCGGTCCAGCGGAAGGGCGGACAACTGGCGTTGCAGCGCTGTCTCGTCCTCGATGGCCAGGCCGTCGTGGCTGTTCGCCAGGACCCTCGCCGCCACCGGGTTCGGCGCCAGGCACAGGCGATGGCGGAAGCCCAGCGCCGTGAGTTCCTTGCGCAAGCGGGCCTCGAAGCGTGGCCAGGGGCCGAACAGGGCAAGGCTGGACTGCACTTCCAGCAGCAGCGCGCGCGGATAGTGCAGGCTGACCTGCGAGCTGAAACCGTAGGCCCAGGCGGCGAGGAAGGCCTGCCAGCGCTCCACGGCGGCGAGGTCGTATTCCGCCGTGGCGAAGTCCCGGCTCAGGGCCTGGGCGGCGATCAGCGATTGACCGGGCCTCAGGCCGAGCGCGCGTGCCGCTGGGTTGACCGCCTGCAACTGCCGGCGCTGCGCTGGGCCGCCGAGCAGCGCCAGCGGTGCGTCGGGATTGCTCCGTTGACGCAGCGCGCTGTCCATGGCCAGTTGCGGCAGGAGAATGCAAGCCCAGAGCATGGCCGCCTCATTGCCAGGCGCTGGCTGGCAGGGCGGTCGCCGGCGCGAGGCCGCCCCGGCACTTGAGGATGCGCAGGCGTGGGGGGCGGGTTTCGATGCATAGGCGTAGCGCTGCCGGCGAAGGGTTGACCGCTTCGCGCAGAGGACGATAGGCGAAACCCAGGGCCTGACCGCTTTCGGCGGCGACCTGGAGGCGGCGCAGGGCGCGGTCGTCGGCCTGTTGCGGCCAACACAGCACAGCGGCGCAACTGCCCGAGCGCAGGCACTGTTCGGCAGCCCACAAGGCGTCGCGTCCGCTGGCCTGCAAGAGGACCAGGTGGCGCAGGTCGACCGCGGCGGCCAGCCAGGCCTGCGGATAGGGTACGTAGGGTGCGCCGACCAGGACGACGCGACGTTGCGCCTGGGTCAGGCGAGCGAGGGTCGGCATCAGTAGTTGCAGTTCGCCGACACCGTCGCGGGCATGGAGGATTTCGCTCAGGGCATGCTCCGGCCAACCGCCGCCGGGCAGCAGTGCGTCCAGGCGCGCATGCCCGGTGGGCAGGGAAGCGCCGGCCGGCACGGCGGACTGGCCTTTCCAGATCCTACGTGCGTCGAGCAGCGCACTCAGCGCTATGCCATTGCCTCGTCCGGCGACGGCTGCGGGTGGGGTGATGTCGGCTACGGATGAAAGGGAGGCCAAGGAAATAACTCGAATACTGTATGTAAATACAGTATTTGCTGTAGTCCTTTTCTGGTCAATGGCAGTCGGTCGGCATCCTTTCCTGTGACATTGAGATTCAATAACGAATATAATTGAGAATCGTTATTAACCCTGGGCACGCTATGTCGGCCCAGTGCGTTCCGTCCCTCGAAAGGAATTCCCCTATGGATACCCTGGCCCCTGAATCCACTCGGCAAAACCTGCGTTCGCAACGCCTCAACCTGCTGACCAACGAGCCGCACCAGCGCCTGGAGAGCCTGGTGAAGAGCAAGGAACCCTTCGCCAGCCGGGACAATTTCGCCCGCTTCGTCGCCGCCCAGTACCTCTTCCAGCATGACCTGGAGCCGCTTTATCGCAACGAAGCGCTGGCCCGCCTGTTCCCCGGCCTGGCTTCCCGCGCCCGCGACGACGCCGCTCGTGCAGACCTGGCGGACCTCGGCCATCCGGTGCCGGAGGGCGACCAGAGCGTGCGCGAGGCCGACCTGAGCCTGGCCGAGGCACTGGGCTGGCTGTTCGTTTCCGAAGGTTCGAAGCTGGGCGCTGCGTTCCTGTTCAAGAAAGCCGCCGCGCTCGAACTCGACGAGAACTTCGGCGCCCGCCATCTGGCCGAGCCGGAAGGCGGCCGCGCGCAAGGCTGGAAGAGCTTCGTGGCGATCCTCGACGGCATCGAGCTGAACGAGGAGGAAGAGCGCCTGGCCGCCAAGGGCGCCAGCGATGCCTTCAATCGTTTCGGCGACCTGCTGGAGCGTACCTTCGCCTGAGGGGCGTTCCTTGTCCTTTGATCGGCGGCCAACCTCGCCGACGACGATTGCCCCGGCCTGGTTGTCGGGGTTTTCTGTCTTGCGCCGCCGGCCAGGACGCGGACCTGCGGAGGCCCTTAGCGAGGCGGCCGCTGCGCTTCCACTGAGTTGCCGAACGAGGTGCCCAGGCGAATGCGCGTCGCCGATTGGTTGTACAGGCCGAGCTGGTTTGGCGGACGCCGGACGATGGCGGCGGAATCCAGCTCCTGTTCGCGGCGGGCCCTGGCCGCGCTGTCAGGATCGGTCATCTGCTGGCTCAGGCATTCATAGGACAAAGCCTGGTAGCCGTTGACCTCGGTGTTGATGCAGTTCGCCGGCGGCGTCGGCTCGTCGGCCAGGGTGGCGTTCATGGCCAGGCCCAGGATCAGGGCCGGCAGAACCTGCGATGAACGGTGCATGGCGATTCTCCCGCGCTGGGATGGTGGTTTCCCGCTTATACGGCAATCGGTGAAAACATGTCACCGCAGGTACCGTCACACCACAGTCACACAGTGCCATCAGGATGTCCCTCCTGGGTGATGGCCATCTGGCCTGAACCGGGTAGTTCGGACTGGAATCCGTTGATGTCGATCCTCGGGGTGGCAAGGTCGTGCGCAGTGTCGTTGCTCGGTCTCGGCATGCTGCTGCCGGCGTCCGGCGCCGTGCCGGGCGATGGCGGCAGGCCGCCGTTGCGCCTGGCGGTGCACGCGTTCGATATTCCTCCGCAGAGCCTGGCATCGGCGCTGGTGACCTACAGCGGGGTGACGGGAATGGCGGTTCTGGTGGATGGCGAGCTGGCCCGTGGACGGCGCTCGGCCCGCTTGCAGGGGCGCTTCACCGCCAGCGACGCCCTGACCCGACTGCTCGGCGGAACCGGCCTGATGGCGCGCTACACCAGCCAGGAAGCGTTCACCCTGCTGCCGGCGCAGGCCGTCAGGAATGCTGCGCCGCTGCCGGCAGAGATGCCGAAGGTCGAGCAGCCGCTGGATCGCCGCTACGCGGGAGCGGTCCAGGCGGCGCTGGAAGAACAGTTGTGCCGCTCGCCGCGCACTCGTCCGGGTACCTATCGCGCGGTGCTGCAACTCTGGATCGGTCGCTTCGGCGAGGTTCGCCACAGTCGCCTGCTCGGCTCGACCGGCGACCCGCAGCGGGACAGCGCCCTGGTGGAAAGCCTGCGCGGCGTGCGGGTGATGCAGGCGACGCCCGCTACGCTGGCCCAGCCGCTGACCATCCTGTTGCTGCCGAAGACGACGGGCAAGGCCATGGAATGCAAGCTGACGGAGGGAATGGGAGGGTCATGAGCGATTCGCGGCAAAGCGCGATGGTGAAGCTGTTCCTCGCCTCCTACGACGACTTCAAGGCGCGCCTGAAACGGCGCCTGGGCTCCGAGGACCTGGCGTGCGACGTGCTGCACGAAACCTACCTGAGAGTCGACCGGCTGGATGATGCCCTGGAGGTCAAGAAGCCCCAGGCCTACCTGTTCCGTATTGCCCTGAACATTGCCGCCGACCGCCGCGAGGGCGACGCCCGCCTGCTCACCGGGGAGGAGGTGGCGGAGCTGTTGCAGGTGGCCGACGAAGGCCTCGACCCGGAGCGCATCGTCGGCGGTCACGCCGAGATCCGTCGCCTGCTGGAGGCGCTTTGCGAACTGCCGGCGCGGCGTCGGCAGATTCTCATCGCCTCGCGCCTGGAAGAGACGCCGCATGCGGAAATCTCCCGTCGCTTCGGCATTTCCACCCGCACCGTGGAGAAGGAACTCAAGGCCGCCCTGTGGTTCTGCGCGGAGCGCCTGGAAAGAAAAGTCATCCAGAGGTTCGGTCCCGGGGCCGGAAAACCGTCATAAGCATAAGCAGGTGGAAAACCGCCGCCATATCCATCCCATGAGCCATTCCGGTGTCCGTACAGCACAGTCATGACAGCCTCAGACTCCGCCGCCGATGAAACCGGCGACCTTCGCCACGAAGCGCACGCCTGGGTGATCAGCCTGACCTCCGGACGCGTCACCCAGGGCGACGCGCGGGCCTTCCGCCAGTGGTGTGCGCGCAGCCCGCAACACCTGCGAGCGTTCGTCGAGGCGCGCGATCTCTGGCAGGCACTCGGCAGTGCCGCCGCTCTGCCGCTGGAGCCGCCGGCCGTGGCGCAGATCGCGCCGAGGCGTTTCGGTCGTCGCTGGTTCGTCGGCGGTGCGCTGGCCGCCTCGGTGGCGTTGTTCGTCTTGCGCCCGTCGCTGCTCGACCATGGCCTGGGCGGCGCCGACTATGTCACGGCGGTCGGCGAGCAACGCCAGGTGCAGGTGAGCGGCGAGACGCGGATCGAGATGAACACCCGCACCCGCCTGAACGTGCGGCGCAATCAAGAGCAGCAGGAAACCATCGAACTGCTCGGCGGCGAGGCCGAGATCATCGCCAGCCACCCGCCGCAGAGCAGCCTGCGGGTGATGGCCGGGAGCGCCTGGCTGAGCGCCAGCCGGGCCCGCTTCAACGTGCGCAGCAGCGGTGACGTCTGCGTGGTGACCTGCCTGGAGGGCAGCGTGCGGCTCGAACACCTCGGCCAGCGCCTGGACCTCCAGGCCGGCCAGCAGCTGACCTTCGACGAGCGACGCAACGGTCCGCCGGTGCCTTTCGACGTTGCCGAGGTGATGGCCTGGCGCGAGCGCATGCTGGTGTTCAACGACGTACCGTTGGCCACGGTGATCGACGAAATCAACCGCTACCGTCCCGGCATGCTCCTGCTGCTGGACAAGGCCCTTGGCCGACGCCGGGTCCAGGCCCGTTTCAGCCTCGATCAACTGGCCGACGTGGCGACCCTGATCCGCGATGCCTATGGCATCGAGGTCACCCGCCTGCCGGGCGGGGTGGTGCTGCTCGGCTGAGCCACCGCTTCATTGCAGGGCCACCACCCGTCGATAGCGCTCCACGCCGTTGCGGGTGACCCGCGACAGGCTGATCTCCAGTCCGCTGGCGCGGACTTTGCTGCGTGCCGGCAGGCGCGTCCAGCCCTTTCCCGGCACCCAGGCACGGATCTCGAACCGACTCACGTCGTCCAGCACAGCCACCCGCTCCGCCAGCGGCGGCAACGGCAGGCGGTCGCCGCTGGGCGAGGCGGCGCGGTAGAGGATCTTGCCCTGTCGCCACCAGCGCACGCGCTGCAGCGGCGCGCCTGGCTCGGTACTGGCGCGGACGATGTCCAGGCGCAATGGGATCTCGCTCAGGCGCTTCAGTGCGAGTCCGGGCGGCAGGCTGTCGCCGGCCCGGATCGGCTCGTCGCCGATGGGCAGGCCGGTCTCCTCCCGGATGGCGCTGTGCAGGGCGATGTCGCGCTCCAGCTGGTTCAGCGCGCGCAGTAGCGCGGCGCCCTGCTCGGTGCTGTCCTCCAGGTGCGCGCTGGCCCGGGCGATGCTGTCCAGGCCGCGCCAGGCCATCAGGCTGACGATGGCCATGAGCATGATCGCGACCATCACCTCGATCAGGGTGAAGCCGGCTTGCCGGCGCCGCGTCGTCGCGCGTTCAGTGTACCCGGACATGGCCGTTCGCCTCGCGCAGCACGGTGACGCTGTGTTGGCCGTCGGAGAGCGTTATCCGCAACGGCGCGCCGATCCATTCGACGTCCAGCAACACCGGCCGCGGCGGGCGCACGCTGACCCGCAGCGGCGCGGCCTGCCAGTCGCGCGCGCGCAATTCGGTGTCGGCGGCGAAGGCGTCGGTCTTGCCGCGATAGGCCTGCGGGCTGAAGCGATAGCCCTTGGCGCTGGGCTGCCAGAGGATCGGCGTACCGCGTACCCGTGCTTCGCCCTGGGCTATTTCCAGCAACCGCGCCAGGCGCGCGGCATCCTGGCGCAGCAGACCCGTCGGGTCGGGGCGGGCGCTCAGGCTGATGGCCGCCGTGGCGATGCCGACGATTACCAGCACCACCATCAGTTCGATCAGGGTGAAACCGCCTTGCCGGGGTCGCCTCACCGGATGCCGCTCCGCGAAGAGAGAGGTTTCCAGAGTGCCCGACGAAGATGATCGGCGTGTGAAACATAACGGAGAGAATTCCGCGCTAGGCTGGTGCCGGGGCGCCGTTCGTGGCGCCCGTCGCCCATACGCCAGGAGAGCCCCGCCATGCCGGCCATGCCCCGTATCGATCCGCCCCGCCTGGTCCAGTTCGCCGCCGTGCTGGCGATCCTCGCCGGCCTGCTGTTCTGGGGCTATCTGTTGCTGGCGCCGATTCCCGGCGTGGTCCAGGCCGAGGTCGCCGACGTTCCGCCGCCCAGCGGCGAGGACGCCGCTCAACGCTGGTTCGCGGCGCCTTCCGGTGAGGTCGAGGTGCAACTGGCGGGATTGATCAGCGGTGGTCCCGCGGCGATCGCCATCCTCTCGGTGAACGGCGCGCCGGCCCAGGCCTATCGGGAGGGCGAGGTCCTGGCACGTGCGGCGAAGGTGCGGCGGATCGAGGCCGACGCGGTGCTCATCGAGCAGAACGGCGAGGTTCGCCGGGTGCCCATGCAGCGGCTCGCCGAACCGCCGCCGCTGGCTACCCTCAAGCGCGGTTGAGATCACCGGGAGCGGCTCAGCAGGGTGTTCAGGCGCGCCAGCGGCACCGCCTGTTCGCGCTGCGTGCGCACACGGATTTCCACCCAGAGTAGCGCGGGGTCGTCGGTGGCCTCGACGCGTTGTTCGCAGTACAACCGCAGGCGGCCCTGGGAGCATTCGAAATCGCTGTTTCCCGGAGCCGCGCCGACGCCCAGGCGTAGCTCGGCGAGCCGGCTCTCCGCTGCCAGCAGGGCCAGCGACTTGTCGCGCAACAGACCGTTGCCGTCGGTCATCAGGCCCACCGCGCGGATCGCCGCGGCCAGGGCGATGGCGACGATGGCCAGCGCGACCAGCACTTCGATCAGGGTGAAACCGCGGGAAGACAGGCGCGTGGACATCGCGGGAAGGTCGGCGAAAGGGGACCTCCAGGCTAGCCGGGAAATCTGACCGATCCCTGACAAAAGCTCGGGAGGGCGCTCCCGCGAGCCATCCCCGGCGCCTGCCGGAAAGCCCGGCTCCAGGGCCTTGCGGGCGCCTCCGGAAGAGCGGCGCACCCGAGGATTTTCAATATCGTTGACATATCTTCCTGAAACAATCCGCGGCGAATCGAACCATGCCGAGGAGTGTCGAGATGGATGTCGTGCAGTTCAGCTCCAGCCCGAAAGGACATCGGGGACAGCGGGGCTTCACCCTGATCGAGATCATGGTGGTGGTGGTGATCCTCGGCATCCTCGCCGCGATGGTGGTACCCAAGGTGCTCGACCGTCCCGACCAGGCCCGTGCCACCGCGGCGCGCCAGGACATCTCCGGGCTGATGCAGGCGCTCAAGCTCTACCGCCTCGACCAGGGCCGCTATCCGAGCCAGGCGCAGGGCTTGAAGGTGCTCGCGGAGCGTCCTGCCGATGCCTCGGCGAGCAACTGGCGCTCGTACCTGGAGCGCCTGCCCAACGACCCCTGGGGCAAGCCCTACCAGTACCTGAATCCCGGCGTGAACGGCGAGATCGACGTGTTCTCCCTCGGCGCCGACGGGCAGCCGGGCGGCGAGGGCATCAACGCCGACATCGGCTCCTGGCAGCTCTGAGCGCGCCATGAACGGTCATCGCCAGCGCGGCATGGCGATCATCAGCGCGCTGCTGATCGTCACCGTGGTTGCGGTCATAGCCGCCGGCCTGATCGCCCGCCAGAGCGCATTCATCCGCGCCCTGGAAAGCGAGCAGCTACGCATCCAGGCCGGCTGGATGCTGCGCGGCGGCCTGGAATGGAGCCGCCAGTTGCTGCTCGAGGACAGCCGCCGCGACCCGCTGACCCGCCTCGACCAGCGCTGGGCGCAACCGATGCGTGGCTTGCGTCTGAGCAGCGCCGAATTGCCGTTCAACGGCCAACTGGAAGACGAGCAGGGCAAGTTCAACCTGCGCAACCTGTTGGTCGACCAGCGCCCCGATCTCCAGGAGCGAGCGAACTTCGAACGCCTCGCCGGTCTGCTCGGCGTGCGCCCGAAGGAGACGCGGCTGATCGTCGAGCGGGTACTCGATTCCTATGCACGGCTGCCCGCCGAAGCGCCGCCGGCCGAGACGCAACCCGCAGGCTTCGACAGCGGCCGCGAGACTTCGCCGGGCGCCGTGTTGCGTGCGCTTCCGGCGCGCATGCCGGCGCTCAGGCGTCTCGACGACCTGGCCCGGCTGGGCATTCCGCCGGCGACCCTGGAACGCCTGCGGCCCTACGTCACCATCCTGCCCGAAACCACCTGGATCAACGGCAACACCGCGCGCGCCGAAGTGCTCGCCGCCTGTGTCCCCGGCCTCGGGCTGGACCAGGCGCGGCGGGTGCTCGGCGAGCGCGACCGGGGCCGCTGGTTCCTCAATCGCGGCGACTTCGTCAACCGCCTGAACATGCCGCAATTGCAGGCGCAGTCGGTGAAGGTCGGGATCACCAGCGACTGGTTCCTGCTCACCGCCTATGCTCGGCGCGACCGGCAAGAGGTGCGCCTGCAAGCCCTGGTGCAGCGCAAGGCCGGTGAAAGCACGGCGGTCAACTGGGTGAGGGTGGGCTCATGAAAGCCACCTGGCGTTGCCTGCTGCCGCCGCTGAGCGAGTTCGCCGAGGCGGCGCCGCTGCATTGCCTGCGCCTGGATGCGCGCGGCGCGGTGCAGGAACGAATCGAGGCCTCGCTCGCGGAACTGGCGCGGCGACGCCAGGGGTTGCCGGTGGCGCTGTTCCTGCATCCGCGCGATTGCCGCCTGGTCAGTCTCGAACTGCCGGCGCTGCCTGCGGCGAAGCTCGCCGCCGCGGTGAACTGCGCGGCCGAGGCGCTGGTCCTCGGCGATCCGGCGCAGCTACGCCTGGCCCACGGCCCGCGCGGCGCCGACGGGCGCCTGACCTTGGGGTGGTTGGAGGCGTCGGCGCTGGCCTCGCTGGAGCAGGCCGTGCAGCGGCTGCGGCTCGACGTGCGGGAGGTGCAGGCCGCGCCGTTCCTCCTGCCGTTGCGCGATGACGCTTGGGTGGCCGGCGAGTGGGACGGCCATCTGCTGTTGCGCCGCTCGCTGAGCGACGCTGCGGTCCATCCCTTGCCGGAGCAGGGCCTCGCTGAGGTCCCGCAGGAGTTGCGACTGTTCTGGCTGGGCGAGCGACCGGCGTGGCGCTCCGCAGCCCTGGAGCGGGCCGAGGCGCTGGACGAAGCGCTGCGCTGGAGCGGGCCCGCCAGTCCGTGGGGATTGGCGCTGAAAGCGCCGGCGACGAGCGCCGGCAACGGCACCTGGAAGATGCCCCTGATCTGCGCTGCCCTGGCCTTGCTGGTGTGGGTCGCCGGTCTGAACCTGTACGCCGGGCAACTGGCCGGGCAGGGCCAGTCCTTGCAACGGCAGAGCAGTCAACGCGTGCAGCAGGCCTTCCCGGAACTGCCGGTGGTGCTCGATCCGCTGCGCCAGGCTCGCGAGCGACGCGACGCCTATCTGGCCGGCAAGGCCGATGGCGATGCCGTACCGGGGCTGGCCGCGCTGCTGCATGGCGCCGGCGAGGCGATGCCGTTCCTCGCCGGGCGCCTGCAACGACTGGACTACCACGCCGGCGAACTGGACCTGGAGCTGCTGCCGGGACCGCCAGGCGGCGATGCCGCTGCCTGGCAGGGCGAGTTGGGCAAGCACGGGTTGCAGGCCGATGCCTCCGACAAGGGCTGGCAGGTGCGCGCCATGGAAGCGCCGCCAGCGCCGGCCGCTGGCGCGGCAGACAGTGGCACTGCCGAGGCGGCTGCCGATGAAGATGAATAAGCGCCTGGCGGGCCTACTGAATACCCCGGCGCAGCGCTGGAGTCCCCTGCTGCTGCGGCTGCAGGCCTACTGGCGGCAACTGGCGCCGCGCGAGCGCAAGATTCTCGCCGGCGGTGGCCTGGCGCTATGCCTGGCGCTGACCTGGCAAGTGTTCATCGATCCGCCGCTGGCGCGGATCGAGCATTGGCAAGCCGAGCTGCCGCGCCTGCGTGCGCAGGCCGCGGCGGTGGACGGCGTGTTGCGCGAGGTCGAGGCGTTGCGCGGTCCGACCCTGAGCGGTACGGCGGACGCCGAGGCGATCCGTCGCAGCCTGCGCGATCAGGGACTCGACGGTTTCCAACTGGACGCCCCGCAACCGGGCCAATGGCAACTGGACTTCGCCAGCGTGTCCGGCGAGGCCTTGCTGCGCTGGCTGGCGCGCAGCCCGGCGGCGTTGCGCCTGAGCGTCAGCGAGGCGCAGGTGACGCGTCTCGACGCTCCTTCCGAGGAGCGCTCTGGCTCTTCGAGCGAGCCGTCCGGCGGGCTGGTGTCCGCCTCGATCCATTTGCAGTCGACTTCCGCTCCCAAGGATTCCCCATGAGGCAATCAGCTTTCCACCATGCCCGGCGTCGTTGGCCTGTACTGGGCGTGGCGCTGGGCGCGCTGCTGGTCGCGGCGTGTAGCGAGACGCCGAAGGTCCCCGGCGTGCCCCCGGCCGACGAGGAAGTCGGCCGGCCGCTGAGCAGTGTCCGCTCCGGTGCGCCGTTGCGCAGCGCCGACGTCCGCGAGCGGCCCCAGGCCGAGCAGGCCCGCCGCGCGCTGAGTGCCGGACGCGGCGTGGCGCGCTCCGGTGGCGTGGCTCCGGTCTCAGCGACAGCGGCCGAACTCGGCGAGCAGCCGGTCAGCCTGAATTTCGTCGATACCGAGGTGGAAGCGGTGGTGCGCGCGCTGTCGCGCGCCACCGGCCGGCAGTTCCTGGTCGACCCGCGGGTGAAGGGCAAGCTGACCCTGGTTTCCGAAGGCCAGGTACCGGCGCGCACCGC
Source organism: Pseudomonas sp. FDAARGOS_761 (assembly GCF_013343155.1). NCBI lineage: Bacteria > Pseudomonadati > Pseudomonadota > Gammaproteobacteria > Pseudomonadales > Pseudomonadaceae > Pseudomonas > Pseudomonas sp. FDAARGOS_761. The sequence continues at coordinate 808,092 of NZ_CP054572.1, forward strand.
CTACCGCATGCTCACCAGCGCCCTGCGCATGCAGGGCTTCAGCGTGGTCGACGTCGACGGGGTCAGCCAGGTGGTGCCGGAGGCCGACGCCAAGCTGCTCGGCGGGCCGGTCTACGGCGCCGACCGGCCGGCGGCCAACGGCATGGTTACGCGGACCTTCCGCCTGCGCTACGAGAACGCGGTGAACCTGATCCCGGTGCTGCGCCCGATCGTCGCGCAGAACAACCCGATCAATGCCTATCCGGGGAACAACACCGTGGTGGTCACCGACTACGCGGAAAACCTCGACCGGGTCGCCGGGATCATCGCCAGCATCGACATCCCCAGCGCCAGCGACACCGACGTGGTGCCGATCCAGAACGGTATCGCGGTGGACATCGCCAGCACCGTCTCCGAACTGCTCGACAGCCAGGGCAGCGGCGGCGCCGAGCAGGGCCAGAAGACCGTGGTGCTCGCCGACCCACGCTCCAACAGCATCGTGATCCGCTCGCCGAGCCCCGAGCGCACGCAATTGGCGCGCGACCTGATCGGCAAGCTGGACAGCGTGCAAAGCAATCCCGGCAACCTCCATGTGGTCTACTTGCGCAACGCCCAGGCGACCCGCCTGGCCCAGGCACTGCGCGGGCTGATCACCGGCGACAGCGGCGGCGAGGGCAACGAGGGCGACCAGCAGCGCGCGCGCCTGAGCGGCGGCGGCATGCTCGGTGGCGGCAACAGCGGTACTGGTAGCCAGGGCCTGGGGAGCAGCGGCAATACCACGGGCAGCGGTTCCAGCGGGTTGGGCGGCAGCAACCGCAGCGGCGGCGCCTATGGTGCGATGGGCAGCGGCCAGGGCGGCGCCGGACCCGGTGCGATGGGCGAGGAGAACTCGGCGTTCTCCGCCGGCGGGGTCACCGTACAGGCCGACGCCACCACCAACACCCTGCTGATTTCCGCACCCGAGCCGTTGTACCGCAACCTCCGCGAAGTCATCGACCTGCTCGACCAGCGCCGCGCCCAGGTGGTGATCGAAAGCCTGATCGTCGAGGTCAGCGAAGACGACTCCAGCGAGTTCGGCATCCAGTGGCAGGCCGGCAACCTCGGCGGCAACGGCGTGTTCGGCGGGGTCAACTTCGGCCAGTCGGCGCTGAACACGGCCGGCAAGAACACCATCGACGTGTTGCCCAAGGGGCTCAACATCGGCCTGGTGGATGGCACCGTGGACATCCCCGGGATCGGCAAGATCCTCGACCTCAAGGTGCTCGCCCGGGCGCTGAAGAGCCGCGGCGGCACCAACGTCCTGTCGACCCCGAACCTGCTGACCCTGGACAACGAGTCGGCGAGCATCATGGTCGGCCAGACCATACCCTTCGTCAGCGGCCAGTACGTCACCGACGGCGGCGGTACCAGCAACAACCCGTTCCAGACCATCCAGCGCGAGGACGTCGGCCTGAAGCTGAACATCCGTCCGCAGATCTCCGAGGGAGGAACGGTCAAGCTCGACGTCTACCAGGAGGTCAGCAGCGTCGACGAGCGCGCCAGCACCGCCGCCGGGGTGGTCACCAACAAGCGCGCGATCGATACCAGCATCCTCCTCGACGACGGCCAGATCATGGTCCTCGGCGGCCTGTTGCAGGACAACGTGCAGGACAACACCGACGGCGTTCCCGGACTCTCCAGCCTCCCCGGCGTCGGCTCGCTGTTCCGCTACCAGAAGCGCTCGCGGACCAAGACCAACCTGATGGTCTTCCTGCGTCCCTACATCGTCCGCGACGCCGCCGCCGGGCGCAGCATCACCCTCAACCGCTACGACTTCATCCGCCGCGCCCAGCAGCGCGTGCAGCCGCGCCACGACTGGAGCGTCGGCGACATGCAGGCTCCGGTGCTGCCGCCGGCGCAGCAGGGCATCCCGCAGGCCGCCTACGACTTGCGCCCGAGTCCGCGGCCGCTGCGCGCGGTACCGCTGGGCGAGGCGGCGCCGCTATGAGCCTGCTGCCCTACGCCTGGGCCAAGGCGCAGCGCGCCTTGCTGCGGCCGGGCGAGCATGGCGCGACCCTGCTGGTCAGCCCGCGGACGCCCGGCTGGGCGATCAGCGAGGTGCGCCAGCGGCATGCGCTGGCCAGCCTGGAGAGCGTCCGCGACGACGAACTCGACACCCTGCTGGCCAGCGCCTACTCCGATACCGGCAGCGCCGCGGCGGTGGTCGGCGCGGCGGAGAGCGAGGTCGACCTCGACCGCCTGATGGACGATATCCCCGAGGTCACCGATCTGCTCGACACCCAGGATGGCGCGCCGGTGATCCGCATGATCAACGCGCTGCTGACCCAGGCGGCGCGCGACGAGGCCAGCGACATCCACATCGAGCCCTTCGAGACCCATTCGGTGGTGCGCTACCGCGTCGACGGCGCCCTGCGCGACGTGGTCGCGCCGCGCAAGGCGCTGCACGCGGCGCTGGTGTCGCGGATCAAGATCATGGCGCAGCTGGATATCGCCGAGAAACGCCTGCCCCAGGATGGCCGCATCGCCTTGCGGGTAGCCGGGCGGCCGATCGACATTCGCGTCTCGACCGTGCCCACCGGCCACGGCGAACGGGTGGTGATGCGCCTGCTCGACAAGCAGGCCGGGCGCCTGAGGCTGGAGACCCTGGGCATGGCTCCCGGCGTGCTGGCGCCGCTGGACAACCTGATCCGCCAGCCGCACGGCATCGTGCTGGTCACCGGGCCCACCGGCAGCGGCAAGACCACCACCCTCTACGCCGCCCTGGCGCGGCTCGACGCCAGCACCAGCAACATCCTCACCGTCGAGGACCCGGTGGAGTACGACCTGCCGGGGATCAGCCAGATCCAGGTCAACGCGCGCATCGACATGACCTTCGCCGTAGCCCTGCGGGCGATCCTCCGGCAGGACCCGGACATCATCATGATCGGCGAGATCCGCGACCTGGAGACCGCGCAGATCGCCGTGCAGGCCTCGCTCACCGGGCACCTGGTGCTGGCCACGCTGCACACCAACGACGCGGTGTCGGCGGTGACCCGGCTGGTGGACATGGGCGTCGAGCCGTTCCTGCTCGCCTCGTCGATGCTTGGTGTACTCGCCCAGCGCCTGGTGCGGCGCCTGTGCACGCATTGCCGGGTCGAAGAGGACGGCGGCTGGCGCGCGGTCGGCTGCCCGGCCTGCAACCAGACCGGCTACAGCGGGCGCACCGGCATCCACGAACTGTTCGTGATCGACGACGAGATCCGCCGCCTGGTCCACCAGGGCCGCGCCGAGCAGGATCTCCGCGAAGCCGCCCGCGCCGCCGGCATGCGCAGCATGCGCGAGGACGGCGAGCGCTGGATCGCCAGCGGCTCCACCACCCTGGAGGAAATCCTCCGCGTGACCCGGGACGCCTGATGCAGACCTTCCGCTACGAAGCCGCCGACGCCCAGGGCCGGATCGAGACCGGCACCCTGGAGGCGGACAGCCAGCGTGGCGCCCTCGGCCAACTGCGCGCCCGTGGCCTGACCCCGCTGGAGGTCCGCGAACAGGCTGGCGGCGGGGCCGGGCAAGGGGCGGGCGCGCTGTTCGCCCCGCGCCTGTCCGACGGCGACCTGGCCTGGGCCACCCGCCAACTGGCCAGCCTGCTGGCCGCCAGCCTGCCGCTGGAGGCGGCGCTGAGCGCCACCCTCGACCAGGCCGAGCGCAAGCACATCGCCCAGACCCTGAGCGCCGTGCGCAGCGACGTGCGCGGCGGCATGCGCCTGGCCGACGCCCTTGCCGCACGGCCGCGGGACTTCCCGGAAATCTACCGGGCGCTGGTGGCTGCGGGCGAGGAGTCCGGCGACCTGGCCCAGGTGATGGAGCGCCTGGCCGACTACATCGAGGAACGCAACGCCCTGCGCGGCAAGATCCTCACCGCGTTCATCTACCCGGCGGTGGTCGGCGTGGTCTCCATCGGCATCGTCATCTTCCTCCTCGGCTACGTGGTGCCGCAGGTGGTCAGCGCCTTCTCCCAGGCGCGCCAGGACCTGCCAGCGCTGACCCGGGCGATGCTCCAGGCCAGCGACTTCGTGCGCGCCTGGGGCTGGCTCTGCGCCGGCGCCATCGGTGGCGCTTACTGGGGCTGGCGCTTGTACCTGCGCGACCCGCAGGCGCGGCTCGGCTGGCACCGGCGAGTGCTGCGCCTGCCTCTGCTCGGACGCTTCGTGCTCGGGGTGAATACCGCGCGCTTCGCCTCCACCCTGGCGATCCTCGGCAGCGCCGGCGTACCGCTGCTGCGCGCGCTCGATGCGGCGCGCCAGACGCTGGCCAACGACTGCCTCGCGCAGGCGGTGGAGGAGGCCACCGCGCAGGTTCGCGAAGGTGTCTCGCTGGCCTCGGCGCTGCGCACGCGGCAGGTATTCCCGCCGATCCTCACCCACCTGATCGCCAGCGGCGAGAAGACCGGCGCGCTGCCGCCGATGCTCGACCGCGCGGCGCAGACCCTGTCGCGCGACATCGAGCGCCGCGCCATGGGCATGACCGCGCTGCTCGAGCCGCTGATGATCGTGGTCATGGGCGGGGTGGTGCTGACCATCGTGATGGCGGTGCTGATGCCGATCATCGAGATGAACCAGCTGGTCCAGTAGTCCGTGCCTGAACAAGCCCTTCCCGTGCGGGGCGGTTAACCGCTCGCGGCTATCCGCCGTGGGGATGGGGCGTCTCAGCAGTCTTCCGAAGAGAGGTATCGGCGGATAACGCCGCTGGCGTAATCCGCCCTACGGGAGGGGCTTGTGCAAGCCGGCCTTCCTCTCGCTGTCATCAACCCGTGTGGCCCCTCGCCAGGGCTCGGGTGCATGTTTCAGCGAGGTTGCCCCGAGGGCGCGCCATGGCCGTCGCGGGCTGGCTGCCGGGAGGCGCTCGCGGAACCTCGCAGGTCCCGCGAAAAGGCCCGGCGCAGAGCCTGCGAACACCCGAGGAAAGGCTGCGAAAACAATTCGATGCTCCCGAGATTTTTTCCCCGATCTGTCACCGGAACTTGCGAGTTTTATCCCCAGCGGCCCCTTCGACCGGCTAGGGATGCAAAGCCCGGCAAGCACGGCGCCGCCTCATGCAAGACGACTTCCTCAACGTACCAACACCACGATGAAAGGAGATTCTTCATGTACAAGCGCTCTCTGATCGCTGCCTCGCTGAGCGTGGCCGCCCTCGTATCCGCCCAAGCCATGGCCGTCACCGGCGGTGGCGCTTCCCTGCCGGCCGAGCTGTACAAAGGCTCCGCCGACAGCATCCTGCCGGCCAACTTCAGCTATGCCGTGACCGGCAGCGGCACCGGCAAGAACGCTTTCCTGACCAACAACTCCTCGCTGTTCGGCACCACCGGTACCGTTCACTATGCCGGTAGCGACTCGGTCCTGAGCGGTAGCGAACTGACCACCTACAACAGCAACTACAACGGCACCTACGGTCCGCTGATCCAGATCCCGTCGGTAGCCACCTCGGTCACCGTGCCCTATCGCAAGGACGGCAACACCACGCTCAACCTGACCAGCGCCCAACTCTGCGACGCCTTCTCCGGCGCCAAGACCACCTGGGGTCAACTGCTGGGCACTACCGACAGCACGCCGATCCGCATCGTCTACCGCACCGGTAGCAGCGGCACCACCGAACTGTTCACCCGCCACCTGAACTCGATCTGCCCGACTCGCTTCGCCACCAACTCGACCTTTACCAACGCCCGTCTGCCGGCCGGCGGTACGTTGCCGAGCAACTGGGTTGGCGTCGCCGCCACTTCCACCGTGGTGTCGACCGTCAAGGCAACCAACGGCTCCCTCGGCTATGTCAGCCCGGATGCGGTGAACATCAACAGCAACGCCGAGGTTTCCCGTGTGAACGGCAACCTGCCGACCCAGGCTAACGTTTCCACTGCCCTGGGCAGCGTGGCTCCGCCGGCCAACGCCGCCGACCGTGCCGATCCCAGCAAGTGGGTTCCGGTGTTCGCCAATCCGAGCGCCGGCTACTCCATCGTCGGTTACACCAACTTCGTCTTCGGCCAGTGCTACAAGGACGCCAGCGTTTCCACCGACGTCCGCGCCTTCATCAACAAGCACTACGGTGGCACCACCACCAACGCCGCAGTTGCCGCCCATGGCTTCATCCCGCTGACTCCGGCCTGGAAGAGCGCCATCGTGAGCGCCTTCTACACCGGCACCAGCGAAAACCTGGCCATCGGCAACACCAACGTCTGCAACACCAAAGGCCGCCCGTAAGCGCTTCGCCTAGGCGAATCGATACGAGGACCGGCAGCCCTGTGGCTGCCGGTCTTTTTTCTTGTGGGGAACCCAGGAGGTTTTCATGCTCAAGCCAATGCTTGGCGTCGTTGCACTGACGCTCTTCGCCAGCCAGGTGGCCCTGGCCGTGACCGGTGGTGGCGCCACGCTGCCGGAAGCGCTCTACAAAGGCTCTCCCGACAGCATTCTGCCGGCTACTTTCAGCTATGAGGGGGTGGGGAGCAGTGCCGGCAAGCGGGCCTTCCTGACCAATGACCCGGTGCTGTTCGGCGCGACCGGCAGCGTGCACTACGCCGGAAGTGACTCGGTGCTGCGGAACGTCGAGCTGCTGGACTACCTCGTGCGCTTCAACGAAGAATACGGTCCGCTGATCCAGATTCCCTCGGTGGTCACTCCGGTGGTCGTTCCCTATCGGAAGGCTGGAACCACCGCGCTCAACTTGAGCAGCCTGCAATTGTGCGATGTCTTCTCCGGCGCCAGGACTACCTGGGGGCAACTGCTGGGCAGCGGCGACACCACGCCGATTCGCATCGTCTACCGTGTCGATGGCAGCGGCACCACCGAGTTGCTGGCGCGTCACCTGAACAGTATCTGTCCGACGCGATTCGCCACCGGTCCGCTGTTCGCCAATGCCCGTTTGCCGCTCAACGGCCCGCTGCCCGCCAACTGGACCGGGGTATCGAGCGATGCCGAGGTTCGCTCCGCGATCAATGCAGTGGACGGTTCGATCGGCTATGCCGGACCGGAGGGGCTTCCTCTTTCCGACAATGCGAAGATCGCGCGGGTGAACGGGCTTCTGCCGAGCGCGGCCAATGTCGTGGCGGCCGTGTCCACCGTCGTACCTCCGACTACCACTACCGCTCGCGCCAACCCTCTGGAATGGGTTCCGACATTTGCCAACCCCACCCGTGGCTATGCCATCGTCGGCTATACCAATTTCATCTTCAGCCAGTGCTATCGGGACGCCAACGCGGCCAGTCAGATCCGGGCATTCCTGACCAGGCACTATGGGTCGAGCGTGAACAACGCGGCGACCGTCGCCCATGGCTTCGTCCCCCTGGTTGCGATCTGGAAGAGCGCGGTCATGAACACCTTCGTCAGCGGCAACGGCGAAAACCTGAACATCAACAATCCAAACATCTGCACCAACCGCGGCCGTCCTTAGTTTCCCTGCCCGGCGGCGCTCCACAAAGGATCGCCGTCGATCTCCGCTCCATGAACTTTCCATGACAAGTCTTCGGCCCACCCTCCGCCAGGCCGTCTACCAGTAACGGGCGTCGTTGCGGGCGCCCGACCGACTTCATGCTCAAGGACCCCTTCGCCATGCCGTCCCGTTCGCCGTCGTCCGCCCGTTCCTCCCGCGCGCTTTACGCGCCGCGCCTGAAGCCGCTGGCCCAGGCCATCGCCCTGCTGCTGGTCGCAGGGGGCGCCCAGGCCGCCGGGCAGCCGTTCAGCGCCGCCTGGTTCGCTGCCAAGGGCGCGGCGCAGGGCGGCGCTGCCGGGGCGCCGCGACCGGGAGCGCAGTTGCCGGGGGCGCCGCCGCCGCTGGCGCAGCAGCAGCGGGTCAACCAGCAGTTGCAGCGTTCGATGGCCAACCTGAACAACACCGTCGCCGCCATTGCCGCCCAGCAGGCCGCCCAGGCCGCCGGACGCCAGGCGGCGCTGAACCTTCCGCAGGATGTTCCGGACGGACTCGGCGAGGGCGGCCTCAAGGTCGACGCCTCGCTGCCGTTCGAGCAGGCCTGGCAGAACGCCAAGGGACCGGTGCAGACCCAGGCCGGCGGCAAGACCACGGTGAGCATCGAGCAGACCGCCGACAAGGCGGTGCTCAACTGGGAGACCTTCAACGTCGGCCGCAACACCACCGTGGACTTCCAGCAGCACGCCGACTGGGCGCTGCTCAACCGGGTCAACGACCCCAGCGCGCGGCCCAGCCAGATCCAGGGGCAGATCAAGGCCGACGGCACGGTGATGCTGGTCAACCGCAACGGCGTGGTGTTTTCCGGCAGCAGCCAGGTGGACGTGCGCAACCTGACGGTGGCGGCGGCGAACATCTCGGACGAACAGTTCCGTCAGCGCGGCCTCTACTACGACAACGCCGGCAGCCGTCCGACCTTCACCGACGCGGCCGGCGCCGTGCGCGTGGAGCAGGGCGCACAGTTGCGTACGGCAGCGCCGTCCGGCTCGACCAGGGGCGGCGGCTACGTCCTGCTGCTCGGCAGCGAGGTGGACAACGCCGGCAGCATCGTCACGCCGAAGGGGCAGACGGTCCTGTCCGCCGGCGACAGCTTCGTCATCCGCCGTGGCCAGGGCACCGACGGCAACCTGACCTCCACCACCCGCGGCAACGAGGTGCTGCCGGGCTTCGCCGCCGACAGCAGTGCCGGCCGGGTACGCAACAGCGGCCTGGTGCAGGCCGCCACCGGCGATATCAGCCTCAGCGGCCGCGAGGTGGAGCAGGCCGGCGTATTGCTTTCCAGCAGTTCGGTGGACAGCCGCGGCACCCTGCACCTGAAGGCCAGCGAGCGGATCACCCTGGCCGAAGGCGCCACCAGCGCGATCCTGGTGGATAGCAGCGGCAGCGCCGCCCTCGACAGCCAGCGCGAGGCCTTGCTCAAGCCGTTGAACGGCTCCAGTGCCGCTGTCAGTCGGGGCGACGACGACCGCCGCGACCTGTCGCGGGTGGAGATCGACTCCGCCGGCAGCGTCGATTTCCGCGACGGCTCCATCACCCTCGCCAGCGGCGGCCAGGTTGCGGTCAACGCTGGCCAGCGCGCCCTGCTGCGCGACGGCGCGGTGATCGATGTCTCCGGCGCGCAAGGTGTGCAAGTGGCGATGGAGACCAACAGCATCAAGGTCAACGTGCGCGGCAACGAGCAGCGCGACGCCTCGGTCAACCGCGAGGGCGGCGGTCTGAACAGCCAGGACGTGTGGGTCGACGTGCGCGACCTGGTACGGGTGCCTGCCGGCACCAACGGCTATGCCAGCGACCGCTGGTACACCGCCGGCGGCCTGCTGGAGGTCGGTGGCTACCTGGGCACCCAGGGCCACTCGGCGGGCGAGTGGATGGCCCAGGGCGGCATCGTCAGTTTCACCGGCAACGACGTGGTGACCCAGGCCGGTTCGCAGATCAACCTGTCCGGCGGAACCCTCGATGTGCAGGGCGGCTACATCCGCCAGACCTGGCTGAAGGGCTCGGACGGACGCCTCTACGAACTCGGGTCGGCGCCGGGCGACCTGCTCTACGACGGCATCTACCGCGGCTACGAGGCACACAGCGAGCGCTGGGACCAGACCCGTTATTTCTACAATCCGCTGATCGCGCCGACCCAGCGCTACGAGAACGGCTACATCGTCGGCCGCGACGCCGGCAGTCTGGTGATCGGCAGCGCCAATGCGCGGCTCGACGGCCAGGTGGTCGGCGATACCTATCGCGGCGAGCGGCAGACCGAAGCGCCACAGGCCGGCCTGGACGGCTACAACCAGTCGCAGAATGCCGTGGCGCGCGGCGCACAGCTGGTCGTCGGGCGCTACACCCCCTACTACGTGAAGAGCAGCGGCCTGCTGGAGTACGCTCTCGGCGCCGATGCCGGCAGCCTCAAGCAGGTGGTCATCGGTGCCGGCGAGGCGGCGGCCGAGGAGCCGACCCTGGACGCTCCGGTGGCCGCCGAGCGCCAGGGCCGCCTGAGCCTGGACAGCGAACTGCTCAACGGCTTCCAGCTGGGCGGCCTGAAGGTGGCGGCCGGCGAGAGCATCCGAGTCGACGGCGCGCTGACCCTGGCCAATGGCGGCGAGGCAATCCTGTTCGCCAACGACGTGGCGATCGACGCCGACATCACCGCCCATGGCGGCAGCCTGCAGGCCGGCAACGTGTTGGCGCAGATTTCCCCGAACGGGACGATCGATGGTTTCGTCGATTCCGGCCGCGAAGACGGCATCTTGCGCGTGGGCGACGGCGTACGGCTGGATGCCAGCGGCTTGTGGAGCAACCTGCTGCTGGCGCCGGAGGACAACGATACGTTGGCCTACCGCGACGGCGGACGGATTTCCCTGCGCAGCGGCGGCGACCTGAGCCTGGGACAGGGCAGTCTGCTCGACGTGTCGTCCGGGGCGGCGCTGCTGGCCGACGGCAAACGACTGGGCGGACGCGGCGGCGACATCGCCTTGCACGCCAGTGCCGGGCTGGCGCAGGCCAGCGATGGCCAATTGCAGTTGGGCGGCACATTGAATGGTCTCGGCACGAGTGGCGCCGGCACGCTGTCGCTGCAGAGCGGCAAGGTGCGGATCGGCGGCGACGACCTCGGGGATGGCAGCCTGCAACTGGCCGAAGATTTCTTCCAGCAGGGCTTCGCCAGCTACCGGGTGGTCGGTCGCTCCGGATTGACGGTAGCCGAGGATGCCCAGGTGCGGGTCGCGCGGCCGGTCTACCGTTTCGCCAGCGGGGCCGGCGAGGTCGCGGCTGGCGAGGCGCCGCGAGAGGCGCTGGAGGGCTGGACACCGCCGCTGTACCTGGAGGATGCCTTGGCCGGACGCTTGATCCAACGCGAAGGGGCGGACCTGTACCTGCAGGCAGGCGGCGACGGCAATATCCTCGGGCAGCTCGATCCCGCCAGCCAGACGCTGGAGCTGGGGCGCGGTTCGCTGGTCGAGGTCGATCCGGGGCGCGCCATCGTCCTGCGCGGTCCCGGACAGATCACCTTGGATGGCACTCTGAACGCTTGGGGCGGACGCATCGACGTGCGCCAGCAGCAGTTCGGCGCGCTCGACGTTACCCAGGACAATCAGCCCAAGGCCCAAGGCCAGCCCCATGCACGCTCCATCTGGATTGGAGAGCAGGCATTGCTGGATGTTGCCGGCCGCGCTGTCACTGCCGTGGATGGGCGCGGTCGCCGCTATGGAGAAGTACAGTCCGGCGGCAGCATCGTCATCGGCGGCGAGATCGATCCGGGCAAGGCGATCGCGACCTCGGCGGATGCGTTCGTCATCGTACGCCCCGGTGCACGACTGGAGGCCTCCGGCAGCCAGGCACAGCTGGATGTACCGGGACTGGGAAGGGTTTTGCTGACCGGCGACGGCGGGCGCATCGCTCTCAGTTCCTACAATGGGCTGTATCTTGACGGTTCGTTGCGCGCCGCAGCCGGCGGCTCGGGAGCGGCGGGCGGCAGCCTGGAGATCATTGCGGACGCTCCCCTGTACCAAGGTTTTACTGTCGTGGATGACCGGGTATTGGCCATGCGCGAGCTGATCCTGACGGCAGGGCATGCCGATTCGGGATTACCGACCTTGCTGCAACCGGGAATGGACGATTCGGCTCTGCGCTATGGCCAGAGCCGAGTTGGGACGCAGTCGCTGACGGGCGGCGGATTCGACCAACTTTCGTTGTTCAGCAACGGTCCGCTGTCGTTCGAGGGGAACATCGATCTTGCGATGGGGCGCAGCCTGAATCTGTACGCGGGGACGATAGCCGCCACAGGTGGCGGGCCGAGCGAGGTGAAGTTGCAGGCGCCCTATGTCCGCCTTTCCGGCATCGGGATGTATGGGCAGCAGGCCTCTGGCGAGTTTCGTCCGCGTCTCACGTACGGGCCGACCGCGACAGCGGAGCAGGTTCGCTTGCAGGTTTCTGCCGGGCGCCTGCTGGATATCGCCGGGCGCTTGTCATTCGGTAGCGACGGGGTGATCAATGGGGTCAACGCAGAGGCTGTCCGCTATCAGCGACCAGGTTTCGAGAAGGTAACGCTGCGCAGCGAGGGCGACCTGCGTTTCGCTGGCGACTATCCAGAGAATGGCGATCCGTCGGGGCGCTTGATAACCCACGGCGATCTGCAACTGACTGCGGCCCAACTCTATCCGGTGACGGGAGCGAGTTCGACCCTCTATGCCGGGTATGGACTGGATGAGAGGGGGCAGGCCGTCTTCGATGCCGAACGGCATTTGGCTATCGAACGTAGCGGCGAGTCCTTGCCGGACACTCCGCTGTCGGTATTCGGCAGTCTGGCGTTCATGGCATCGAATATCGAGCAGGGTGGCGTGGTGCGTGCGCCGCTGGGGCTCATCCAGTTCGGCAGCAATCTGGATCGTGCCCCGGGCACGGTAAGGTTGTTGCCGGGTAGCCTGACCTCGGTCAGCGGCGCTGAGCTGGTTATGCCCTATGGAGGCACGACCGATGGGATCAACTATCTGGTCAACCAGGTCCCCATTCAACTGACCGGTGCCGGGGGCGCTCTCGCTGCTGGGACACTGGTTGCGGGAGTCGGCCTTTATGCCAGCGAGGTCGATGTGCAACAGGGGGCGCGGCTGGACCTGTCCGGCGGCGGCGAACTCGCGGGGGCTGGATTCATCTCCGGCAGAGGGGGTTCGACCGATGTGCGTTTTCATCCCCTGGTGCAGCAGGACAATGATGGGTTCCGTCTGCCGGAGCTGTCCAGCAACCCGGTGTATGCCATCGTACCTGGACACCAAGCCGTTAGTGCGCCATTGGGCGGCGAGGCGGGCGCCATCCAGCCGTTGGTCGGGCAACAGGTCACCATCGGGGATGGCGTTCCCGGCCTGGCCGCCGGTACCTACACCTTGCTGCCTTCGACCTATGCCCTGTTGCCGGGCGCTTTCCGCGTCGAGATCAACGGTCTGGCGGGGCAAGGCGCGCCCATGGCGACGCAGGGGTTGCGCAATGGCTCCTGGGCGACGTCCGGGCAGTTGTCGATTGCCGGCACGTCCATCCGCGACAGTCTGAGCCGTCAGGTCATCCTGTCTTCCGCCGATACGCTGCGCCGCTACTCGCAGTACAACGAAATGAGCTATGCGGATTTCATTCGCGCCGATGCCGCGCGCAAGAACATCCCCAGAGCGATGTTGCCAGTGGATGCCAGATCCCTCTACCTGGGATTGCGCGCGGATGAGGAGCTTCGGGAAAACGCCCTGAGCTTCGAGGGGAAGGTCGACTTCACGCCGGAAGAAAGCGGATATGGCGGCAGCCTCATCGTGGATGCCGAGGCGGGCATCGAGATTCTGCCTGAAGGTGGGCTGCCCGACTCCGATTTCGCTGGCGTGTCGTTGGTTGCGGACGATCTGAATGCAATAGGCGCCAGCCGTATCGCCATTGGCACGCTGCCCTACGTCGAATACGGCGAGCAAGGAAACTTCGTCCAGTTCGGCGGGAGCAACCGGCTCTTTCCCGTTGTGCTGCGAAAGGGCGCGCACCTTTCCGCACCGGAGGTGATCATTGGCAGGGATATCACCCTTGAAGGTGGGAGTGGCATCAGCACTCTGGGGAAAGGCAAGACTGCATACGATTCGTCCGATGGTTTCATCTATCAACCCGGCGGCCGTAACCTGCTGCTCTTGTCCAACGGATGGCTGAACCTGCTGGCACCCGCAGCGGATAGCTCGTTACCGGTTCGTCTCGGAGGTTGTGCGGAAGGGGCGGGCTGCGCCGACACCGAACTCTATTCGGAGGGCACTCTGGGTATCGCCACCAATGGTACGGTGACGTTTGGCGACAACGTTCGTTACGGGACACGCAATCTCAGCCTGGCGCTGAGTACGATCAATATCGGCTCCAGCCAGTCGCTGGCCGACGCGGCCGCTCGCGGCGTGTTGCCGAACGGCCTGGCGCTGGACCAGACGGTGCTCCAGCGCCTGCTGCGCGGCGAGCGCGGGGCGGGTATTCCGGCCTTGGAAAACCTGATCCTCAGCGCCCGCGATGCGGTCAACATGTACGGTAGCGTCAGCCTCGACACCTACGACCCGGCCACCGGCAAATCCAGCCTGGCCAACCTGGTGCTGGGCACCCCGGCCATCTACGGCCATGGCACCGGCGAGGATGTCGCCAGCATTCGCACCGCCAGCCTGGTCTGGAGCGGCTCCAGCCAGCCGGCCGCAGCACCGGTCGCCGGCGGCGCCGGTAGCGGTAGCGGAACCCTGCGGGTGGATGCCGAGCGCATCACCCTGGGCTACGGCGCGAATACCCAGCCGGCCGGCGAGACCGACGAGGCGCGCCTGGCGCTGGGCTTCGCCGAGGTGCAACTGAACGCCAGCGAGCGGATCAGCGCCAACCACAAGGGCAGCTTGCGGGTCTACCAGCGCCTGGACGGCTACGTCGCCGGCGAAGGCCTGCGCTACAGTGGCGGCGACCTGCGTCTGAGCACGCCGTTGCTGACCGGCGAGGCCGGCTCGCTGAGTCGGATCAGCAGCGGCGGTAGCCTCAGCCTGGCGGCGCCGGCGGGCGCTGCCGCGGTGACCTTCGACAGCGGCACCGCCGGGCTTGGTGCCGAGTTGTCCCTCAGCGCCCGCGAGATCCGCCTGGATAGCGCGGTCTCGCTACCCAGCGGCAAGCTGAGCCTGAGCGCCGAAGACGACCTGGAGCTGGGCGATGGCGCGCGCATCGACCTGGCCGGACGCAAGGCCAGCTTCAACGATGTGGATAAATACAGTTGGGGTGGCGACCTGCTGCTGAGCAGTCGCGCCGGCGACATTCGCCAGGCCGCCGGTTCGCTGATCGACCTGTCGGCGCGCAACAACCGCGGCGGTACCCTGAGCGCCGTGGCGTTGGCCGAGGACGCCGGGGTGGTGGACCTGCAGGGCCGCATACTGGGTGGCGCCAGCGGCGACTACGATGCCGGCGGCACCCGCGTGCCGTTCCTCGGTGGCGAGCTGGAGATCCGCGCCCAGCGCCTGGGCGACGGCGGCAGCCTGAGCGAGCAGTTCACCGCCTTGAACCAGCGCCTGAACCAGGGCGAGGTCTTCGGCGCGCGGCGCTTCCAGCTCAAGCAAGGCGACCTGCAGATCGGCGACGGCCTGAAGGCGCATCGCATCGAGGTGTCCCTCGACAATGGCCAGCTCGGCGTGAGCGGAACGGTGGACGCCAGCGGCGCGCAGGTCGGCGAGATCCGCCTGGCCGGTGGCCGCGGCCTGAGCCTGGGCGGCAACGCGCTGCTGGATGCGCATGGGAGCCTGCTGCGGCGCGACAGCTACGGGCAGATCATCGACAGCCCGAACCGGGCGATGGTCGAGCTGAGTTCCGGCAGCGGCACCTTGGTCCTGGCCGGCGGCGCGCGCATCGACCTGCGCCATGGCACCGCGGCGCCAGCGGAACAGGTTGATGGCGTCGCCCGTGGCACGTTGGAGTTGAACGCGCCACGCCTGGGCGGGGTCAGCGCCGGCGACATCGCCATCGATGCCAGCGGCGCGCTGGACATCCGCGGCGCCGGCAGCATCGCCCTGAACGCGGTGCAGCGTTACGACGATGCGCCCTGGGGCAACGATCCGGCGGCCGGCGGGCGGCCCTACCAGGTGATCGACCAGGCTTACCTCGATGCGCGGCATGCCGAGAGCAGCGCGTTCATCGCCGCGGCGCTGGCCAACCGCGAGTTGCTCGACGGCAAGCTGGCCGGACTGACCAATGCCACCTACGCGGATGCTTTCCACCTGCGTCCAGGGGTGGAGATCGTCAGCGCAACGGCGGACGGCGACCTGGTGGTGCAGGGCGATCTCGATCTGTCCGGCTACCGCTACGCCAGCCTCAATCCGAACACGCCGCTGACCGAGGTCTACGGTTCCGGCGAGGTCGGCGCGCTGGTGCTGCGCGCCGGCGGTGACCTGAACCTCTACGGCAGTATCAACGACGGCTTCGCGCCGCCGCCGGACTCGCCGGACGACAAGGGCTGGATCCTCACCCCGGGGGTGCAGCCGTTCGGCGGCGACCTGGTGGTTCCCGGCCCGGGCGTGGTGCTCGGCGACGGTACCGCGTTCCTCGGCGGCCGCACCCTCAACTACGACCTGCCGATCAAGGGCACCACCCTGGCCGCCGGCACCCGTCTGGCCACCGAGGCAGTACTCGAACAGCCCTATACCCTGGCCGCCGGCAGCGTGCTGGTAGCGGACATCCACGATGCCGCCGGCAACCTGCTGTACGCCGCGGGCAGCCTGCTGCGCGACGGGGTGACGCTGGAGGTCGGCAGCCGGCTGGGTGCCGGTACCCTGCTGGCTGCACCGGCCAGCGTGCAGGCGATGACCTGGCCTGCGGGCGTGCCCTTGCCGAGCATCCTGCGCGAGGGGCCAAGCAGACCCAATGTCCTGCTGCTCAATGGAGAGCTGGCCTTGGCACGTGGTTCTCTGATCCCTTCGCAGACCGAGGTGGTACTGGCTGGCGATGCGCCTTTCATCGAATTGCGGCCCAGCGACGGTGTCCGCCAGGGACGCAACTGGGCATTGGCCGAGATGCTGCCGGCCGGTAGCCAGTCCTGGTCCATGCGCCTGGTCGCCGGTGCCGATCTCGCGGCTGCCGACAACCGTCTGGTGCGTCCGGACTCCTCGGCCAGCCTGAACCTGGCCGATACGCACTATCAGGCGAAGATCGAACAGAGCTCGGGAGGGCTGGTGTTCACCGATCAGGCTACCGACTGGGGGATCACCCCGGGAACTCCGGTCGACGAGAGCAATGAATGGATCTGCGGGCTGGGGCCGTATTGTGCCGAGCCTCCCCGCTGGACCTGGGCGCCCGGCAATTACCTGGGCATGCCTGCTGGTACGGCGATCGGCGAGGGCGATCTGTGGTGGTGCAGTGTCGATCCGTCCCTGTGTATCGAGAATCTCGGCAAAACCGTGGTCACACCGCAGAACCAGTTGTTCAGTGTGCTGCGCACCGGCACTGGCGATCTTGACCTGGCCAGTGCCGGTAACCTTACGCAATGGTCGCCGTACGGCGTCTATACCGCCGGAACGCAGGCCGCCGATGTCGCGACGGGATTCAATCAGCCTCGCGGTCTGTTCAATGGGTCGGTACTGGGCGCCG
This sequence comes from Pseudomonas sp. FDAARGOS_761, assembly GCF_013343155.1. NCBI lineage: Bacteria > Pseudomonadati > Pseudomonadota > Gammaproteobacteria > Pseudomonadales > Pseudomonadaceae > Pseudomonas > Pseudomonas sp. FDAARGOS_761. The sequence goes on from NZ_CP054572.1 coordinate 825,108, forward strand.
GTGGCGCGGATTACGAAGTGCTCTCAACCAGCCAGTACCAGGCCTGGTATCCGGAACATGGCGGCAACCTCGATATCGCCGTTGGCGGTGATGTGGTTGGTGATCAATGGGCCGAGAAACTGACAAGTAGCGATCCCATTCGCCCCTTGCCCCCCAGCGCTGCAGTCGGCAACTGGCTCTGGCGCCAGGGCAGCGCCGACAGGGAAGGAGTGCCGACGGCCTGGTGGGTGAATTTCGGCAGCTATGTGCGTGGCGCGGAGGGAGATGCTCCCTATCTGGTCGGCTTCACCGGTTTCGGCACTCTGGGAGGCGGCAATCTCAGCATGCGAACCGGAGGTGATGCCGGCAATATCGCGCCACGCGGAGATGGTTCGATACCTTCATCCGGTAACCTTAATCCGCGCAGCCAGGGACTGGTCTTGGCGGTTGCCGGCACTGGCCGGCTCACCTCCGACGGCGCGCTGCAACTTGGCGGCGGCGGTGACCTGAATGTGAGAATTGGCGGGGAGGTGAACCCGAGCCGGGAGGCGCGGGCTACCCAGACCTACTCGAGTTCGGGGTTTGACGGTCTTTACAGCGGCGGCACCATTCACGATCTGCAGGGGGCCCTCATCAATCTGCGCGGTTCCGCGAGCTTGTACAGTGGTGCGCTGGGAGGCATCGATCCTCGCTACGACACTCTACTGCGGGACCCCGCCGAAGTGCGCAGCAGGGATGCGTTCAGCCCGACGCTGGCTAGCTCCACGGGTGGCCTCACCCTGGTGGCCGGAGATACTGGCATGCGTCTGGAAACCCGTGGCGACCTGGTCCTGGGTGGGGTGACTGACCCCGGTAGGGTGGGGGTGCCGAATACCGTTGGCTTCACGGCTCCCGATGGCAGCGTCTACCAAGGGGGTGGGATCGGTTGGTTCAGTCTCTGGACTGCACACACCTCGATCGATCTGTTTGCGGCGGGCGGCAACCTGACGCCCAGCACCCAATTGGTCGAGGCAACCAACGCTATTCCCATGGCAGGCCGAAACCTGTCGCCTAGCGATGGGCGATTCATCTATCCATCGATAGTACGTGCGGCTGCCCCGGAAGGAAGTATCTATCTCGGTCCTTCCAGCGGTTACATGGGAGGCGTGAGCCTGAATGTCTCGACCACTCCCTACTCCTTGTTACTGGCACCGTCGCTCAACGGTGAACTGGAGTTGCTGGCTGGAGACTCCATTTATGCCGGTGGCTATTCGGTGCAACGCTCAGGTGCCGATCCTGCGAACCTGCCATCGATCTGGACGCCGGCATTTGCCGGCTACTCCGATGCCGCGCTGCTCAACCCGATAGCCGGCAACGGCAGTCCGGACGGGAATCCGGCCGTCATTGGCGGATTGCCTCTGTTCTACTTCGGCCCCGATAGCGCTGCGAGCCTGGCGCGCGATCTGCAACCGGCGCGTTTCTATGCGTTGACAGGAGATATCGTCGGGCTCAATAGCGGTGCGCAGATTCGTTTCGGCGAGCAGGCGGGGAACCGCGCCGGGCAAACCTGGTATGAAGGCGCCGGTCCCGTCTGGATGCGCGCCGGGCGCGACATCGTTGCCTCCGGAACCCCATTGGGACAGCGTATCAGCGCTCCCAGTCAGATCAGTACGGATGCCTCGTTCACCGGCAACCTCTTCGTCCACGACGACCCCAACGACCTCTCGCTGGTCCAGGCCGGCCGCGACATCCTCTACGGCAACTTCAACGTCGCCGGCCCCGGTACCCTGGAGATCAGCGCCGGGCGCAACATCCTCATGGAGGACCGCGCGGCGATCACCAGTCTCGGTGCGGTGGTGCCGGGCGACAGCCGGCCGGGTGCCGATATCGTGCTCCAGGCCGGCGCGGCGGGGGCCGACTATCAGGCCTTCCTCGAGCGCTACCTGGATCCGGCCAACCTGGCGCAGGCCGGCACCCCGCTGGCCGAGCAGCCGGGCAAGGTGGTCAGGACCTACGAAAGCGAGTTGGCCAAGTGGTTGAACGAGCGCTTCGGCTTCGCCGGCGACGCGGAACAGGCCCAGGCGTTCTTCGCCGGCCTGCCCGCCGAGCAGCAGCGGATCTTCGCCCGCCAGGTGTACTTCGCCGAACTCAGGGCCGGCGGCCGCGAGTACAACGAAGTCGGCGGGGTACGCCAGGGTAGCTACCTGCGCGGGCGCAACGCGATCGCCGCGCTGTTCCCCGAGCGCGATCCGGCGGGCAATCCGATCAGCTACGAAGGCGATATCGTCATGTATGGCGGTGCCGGCGTGCACACCGACTTCGGCGGCGACATCCAGTTGCTCAGCCCCGGCGGGCGCCAGGTGTTCGGTATCGAGGGCGAGGCGCCGCCGTCTACCGCAGGCATCGTCACCCAGGGCCAGGGCGATATCCAGGCCTACTCGCGGGACAGCATCCTGCTCGGCCAGAGCCGCATCATGACCACCTTCGGCGGCAGCATATTGGCCTGGTCGGCGGAAGGCGACATCAACGCCGGTCGCGGTTCCCAGACCACCGTGGTGTACACCCCGCCGCGGCGCATCTACGACGCCTGGGGCAACGTCAGCCTGTCGCCGCAGGTGCCCAGCACCGGCGCCGGTATCGCCACCCTCAACCCGATTCCCGAAGTGGCGCCGGGCGACATCGACCTGATCGCCCCGCTCGGCACCATCGATGCCGGCGAGGCGGGCATCCGGGTCTCCGGCAACGTCAACGTGGCGGCGCTGCAGGTGGTCAACGCGGCGAACATCCAGACCCAGGGCCAGTCCAGCGGCATTCCGCTGGTGGCTTCGGTGAATACCGGTGCGTTGACCTCCGCCAGCGCCGCGGCGAGTTCCGCGACCCAGGCGGCGGAGGACGTCAGTCGCCAGCAGCAGGCCGCCGCGCGGCAGCGCATGCCGTCGGTGATCACGGTGCAGGTGCTCGGGTTCGGCAACGAGCGCCTGGAGCCTTCGCGCGACGGCGCCAGTCGTTCGCCGGGCTACAACCCGGACAGCGCCGTGCAGGTGCTCGGCGCCGGAGCCCTCGGCGAACAGGCGCGCAGCCAATTGACCGATGAAGAGCGCGGCAACCTGATCCTGTAAGGCACCGCCGCGGAGGCACGATACCCGCCAGGCCCTCCCCACGGAGGGCCTTTTTTTCGGCGAACTTCCGAGGCGCTGGTCGATTCTCGGGTGAATGCCCGTTCGTCCCCGCCGGCGGCGCGCGAACGGCCGGTCGCATGAAGTTTTCATGACAAAAGTTCGGTGGTGCGGCGGGGTCGCCGTCAAACAGGTGTGAATGAGGAAAACGGAATTCAGTGGTGAAAGGCAGGGACGGGAACGAAAGGAATCGGCCATTTCCCGGTTGCGCTGACCGGTTGCTGGAAATGAGCGTGTCGTTCGAGCAAGACGCGTTCCGCTCTGAAACAAGAGAACAGTATCCGCTAACGGCCGTGGACACACCGGTGAATACGGCGAAGGACGGTGAGTATTGATGGAAAGTTACTCGAAAGTCGGTATGCAGGAACTTGACCAGCGCCTATCGAAGATCGTCGAAGCCGCACGCAAGAAACCGGTATCGGTTTATCGATATGGGGCGCCATGGGTCTGGATAGTGTCCCAGGAAGATTGGCAGGGTGCGCTCAAGGAAGTGTCCAGCTATATACCGCCGGGACATTCCCTGGCGTTGCTGAAACCGCAAATAGAAAGTCTCCTTGGCGAAGAGGCTAAAGTCCTCTCGGCGCTCGCCCGCGAACATGGCATGCAGTTGGCCCCGGAGCCGCTGATCCATGCGCTGCTGCTGCAACTGCTGTACGCGATTCCCAGCGAGCAGCAGTTGTACGAGCAATTGAACTACAACCTGCTGTATCGCTGGTTCGTCGGCCTGGAAATGAAGCAGAAGATCTGGAGTTTTCCGGTTTTCGTCGGCGATATAACCGTCCTGCTGAACAGCGCGGAGGCGGTAAGGATAATAGGCAGGATTATCGGGGAAGTGATTTCCGGGGATCTCATGCAGATGCCGGAGTTCTCCCTGAACTTCGCCTTGTTGCATACATGGCAAGCGCGCCATGGCGGAGCGCGACGGCTGAATATCTAGCGCGAAAGTGAAAATAGAGAAGAACGAAATTTCATAAGGGCGGGGCGCTGTTTTTAACAGGTTGTTCATGCGTCATCGCTAGTTTGTTGTCTTTCATAGAACTGTTCGATGAACGGACTTGTTGCATTAGAACAATAAGTCCCGATGGAACTTCGGGGGACCGTGTGAAGCGTTCGCTGTTCAATTGTGCGCACCCGTTTCGCCAGCGCTGGTCGATCGGTTGCCTGGCTGTCGCATTGTCGTGCGCTTCGCTGGCCGACGAGGCCCCTCCCGCCGCGGCGGGAGCCGAGCCCCAGCGTCTGGTGGACATCAACGAGTACGTGGTACGCGGCAACACCGTGCTGGACAACCGCGCCATCGAGGCGGCGGTGTATCCCTTCCTCGGACCGCAGCGCAGCCTGGGCGACATAGAGGGGGCGCGCGATGCGCTGCAGGCCGCCTACCAGGAGAAGGGCTACCAGTCGGTCTACGTCGAGCTGCCGGAGCAGCAGGTGAGCGGCGGGGTGGTCTACCTGCAGGTCACCGAGACCACTGTCGGTCGCGTCCGGGTGGTCGGCGCCAAGCACTATTCGCCGGTGGAGTTGCGCGAGGAAGTGCCGGCCCTGGAGGAGGGCAAGGTGCCCGACTTCGCCCAGGTTCAGCGCGAGCTGGCGCAGGTCAACCGCACCCCCGGCCGCCAGGTGCTGCCGATGGTGCGCGAGGGCCAGCGGCCCGGCACCATGGACGTCGACCTGCAGGTGGAAGACAAGAATCCCTGGCACGCCAGCATCGGCCTGAACAACGACTACAGCGCCGACACCCGTCACTTGCGCTCGGTGGTTTCGCTGGGCTACGACAACCTCTGGCAACTCGGCCACGCCATCTCGCTGACCTATTTCACCGCGCCGCAGGACCAGGACAACGCCAAGGTCTGGTCCGGCTCCTATACCGCGCCGCTGAGCCAGCGCTGGAGCGTGCAGTTGTCCGGCTACCAGTCCGACAGCGACGTGGCCACGGTGGGCAGCATGAATGTGGTCGGCCAGGGCCACTCCTACGGCGTGGCGGCGATCTACAGCCTGCCGGTCACCGGCCTCTGGTCGCACTCGTTCTCCTTCGGCGTCGACTTCAAGGACTTCGAGGAACAGACCCGGATCGGCGGCAACAACGACAGGGTGCCGATCAAGTACGCCCCGCTGACCCTCGGCTACAACGGCTTCCGCTACACCGAACGTTCCCAGTTGGCCCTCGGCCTGAGCCTGGTGGCCGGTACCGGCAGTCTCCTCGGCTACGGCGACGACGACGAGGAATTCGACCGCAAGCGTTATCGCGCCAAGTCCGGCTTCGGTGTGCTCAAGGGCGATCTCAACCACACCCTGACCTTCGGCGGCGACTGGCAGGTGGCGACCAAGGCGGCCTTCCAGCTTGCCTCCGGGCCGCTGATCTCCAACGAACAGTTCGCCGCCGGCGGAGCCACCAGCGTGCGTGGCTACCTGGCGGCGGAGAACACCGCCGACGACGGCTACCTGCTCTCCCAGGAATGGCGTACGCCGTCCCTCGGACGCTTCCTCGGCAAGCGCGCCGGCGGCTATGTCAACGACTGGCGCTTCTACGTGTTCGCCGAGGGCGCGCAATTGCGCCTGCAGGATGCGCTGCCCGAGCAGGACGACGACTTCAGCCTGGCCAGCGTCGGCATCGGCACCCGCGCGCAACTCGCCGACTGGCTGTCCGGCAGCCTCGACTGGGCCTTCCCGCTGCTGGAAGGGACGAACACCGACAAACACGACTCGCGCCTGCATTTCAGCGTGCAGGCGAGCTTCTGACGCTGACCCCGGAGTAACCCCACATGTATCGCTTATTGCTGACATCGCTGATCTGCCTGGGCCTGCTGGCCCCGGCCAGCGCCAGTGCCTGGTGGCAGGACGACTGGCAGTACCGCAAGCAGGTCTCGGTCGATACCACCCCGCAAGGCGCGGCGATCAACGACAGTCTCGGTCGCCTGCCGCTGCTGGTGCGCCTGCATACCGGCAACTTCACCTTCGACGGGGTCAACGAGAACGGCTCGGACATCCGCTTCGTCGCCGCCGACGACAAGACCGTGTTGCGCCACCAGGTCGAGAGCTTCGACCCGCTGATGGGCATGGCCCTGATCTGGGTCGACGTGCCGCGGGTGGAGGGTGGCCAGCGCCAGGACATCTGGATGTACTACGGCAACGCCAAGGCGCCGGAGAGCGGCAACGGCCAGTCGGTGTTCGACCCGGACTACACCCTGGTCTATCACTTCGACGGTGCGCCGGGCACTCCGCCGCGGGACTCCACCGCCTACGCCAACAATGCGCAGACCGCAGCCGGCAGTCCGGTGGAGGGCGTCATCGGTCGCTCCGCGCAACTGCTGGGCCAGCCGCTGCTGCTGCCGGCCAGCCCATCGCTGGCGGTGAGCGCCGGTGGCACCTTCAGCTTCAGCGGCTGGGTGCGTCCCGATCAACTGGCCGGCGAACAGGTCCTGCTGTCGCGCCGCGAAGGCGGCAACGCCCTGTTGGTCGGCCTGGCCCAGGGCGCGCCCTTCGTCGAGCTGAACGGTCAGCGCGCTGCCGCCAGCCAGGCCCTGGCGCAGGGGCAATGGCAGCATCTGGCGCTGGTCGCCGACGGTACCCGGCTGGCGCTGTATCTCGGGGGGCGCGAAGTCGCCAGCCTGGCGGCGGCGCTGCCGGCGTTCAGCGGTGCGATCGCCATCGGCGCGGAAGGCCAGGCCGCGCCTGCGGTCGCCACCGAAGCGGCAAGCGGGGAAGGCGAGGCGAGCGCCGCGGCGCCGACCCTGCAACCCTTCCAGGGCGCCATCGACGAGTTGCGCCTGTCGAAGATCGCCCGCCCGGCGGCGCTGCTCCTCGCCGACGCCACCGCCCAGGGCGCCGAGTCGCGCCTGGTGGCCTACGGGGTCGACGAGAAGCAGTCCGGCTTCGGCTTCGGCAAGCTCGGCTTCCTGCTCAACGCAGTGCCGCTGGATGCCTGGGTGATCATCGCGATCCTGGCGCTGATGATGGTCCAGTCGTGGGTCATCATGTACCGCAAGAACCAGAACGTCGGCCGTGTCAGTCGCGCCAACGGGCTGTTCCGCGAGCGCTTCGCCGAGGTCGGCACGCGCCTGGAACTGCTCGCCGACGACCGCGAGCTGGCCGCCCGCCTGCAACACTCCTCGCTGTGGCGCCTGTACCAGGTGGCGGTGAAGGAGATCCGCACCCGCCGCGAGCAGGGCGCCGACACCTCTTCCGTCTCCGCGGCCACCATCGAGGCGATCCGCGCCTCCATGGACGGCGTGCGCACCAAGGAGAACCAGCAGCTCGGCTCGCGCCTGTCGAGCCTGTCCAACGCCATCGCCGGCGGCCCCTACATCGGCCTGCTCGGCACCGTGCTGGGGATCATGGTGGTGTTCCTCGGCACCGCCATGGCCGGCGACGTCAACATCAATGCCATCGCCCCGGGCATGGCCGCCGCCCTGCTGGCCACGGCCATGGGCCTGTTCGTCGCGATCCCCGCGTTGTTCGGCTACAACCGCCTGGTCACGCGGAACAAGGAAGTCAGCGCGGACATGCGGGTGTTCGTCGACGAGTTCGTCACCCGCCTCGCCGAGGTGCATGGCGAAAGCCAGCTCAGCGAAGTGGCCCATCGTCGCAACGGCCAGCCGTTGCCGGCCTGAGGAGAACACCATGGCTTCCGTGAACAGCAGCCACGACGATGACGACGACGGCGCCGTCGACAGCATCAACATCACCCCGCTGGTGGACGTGCTGATGGTGGTGCTGGTGATGTTCATCCTCACTGCCACCGCCCAGGTCGCCGGGATCCAGATCAACCTGCCGAAGGCCAGTGCCACCGTGGCGCTGTCGCAGCCCAAGACCAAGGCGATCTCGGTGAACGATGCCGGCCAGGTGTTCCTCGACGCCTACCCGGTGACCCTGCCCGAGCTGGAGGACCGCCTGCGTACGGAGAAGGCCCTCAACCCCGACTTCCCGGTAGTGGTCCGCGGCGACGCCACGGTGCAGTACCAGAAGGTCATCGAGGTCCTCGACCTGCTGCGCCGCCTGGAGCTGTCCCAGGTCGGCCTGGTCACCGGCAAACCGACCTGAGGCCCGGGATGAACATGTCCGCCGATCCCAAGCACACCCCCGAGCCGAAAAATGCCGCGCCGCTGTCCATCGACGGCCGCCCGGCGAACCCGACCCTGCGCTACCTCAAGTGGGGCCTCGGCGCGCTGCTGCTCGCCGGCCTCGCCTGGCTGGTCTGGGAGTGGGCCAACGACATGAGCGGCGTGCGCCGCGAGGCGCCCAAGGTGCCGGCGATCATCCCGCTGCCGCCACCGCCTCCGCCGCCGCCGGAAAAACCGCCGGAACCGGAGCAGCCGGTGGAAGAGGAAAAGATCGTCGAGCCGGAACCGCAACCCGAACTGGAGGAGGTCAAGCCGCAGGAGGAAGCGCCGCCGTCGCCGGCCGACGACCTGGCCGACCCGATGCAGATGGATGGCGACGCCCAGTCCGGCTCCGACGCTTTCAACATCGGCGCCGGCAAGGGCGGCGGGATGGCCGGTTCCGGCGGCGGTCGCGCCGGCAACGCCAGCTATAGCCAGTACCTGGCCTACGCCTTCCAGCGCCTGCTGCGGGACAACCCGGAGCTGCGCAACCTGGCGTTCCGCCTGCAGGCGGAGATCTGGCTGAGTTCCTCGGGGGATATCACCCGGGCCGAACTGACCCGCTCCAGCGGCGACCCCGAGACCGACCAGAAGGTGCTGGCCGCGCTGCGCGCCGCCGGCCGCCTGGAAGAACGCCCGCCGGCTTCGCTGACCCTGCCGGTGCGCATCGCCCTGCAGGGCAAGCGGCCGGGATGAGAAGACGCCAACCCAGAACGATTTCCGGCAGGCGACTGCCTTGAAGGACCTTAGGAGCCGTACACAGATGAACGCGAAAGTGAACCGACTGGCGCTGGGGATGGGCGTCATGCTCGCCGCGCTGGCCGGCCAGGCGCAGGCCCAGCCGCCGGCGCCCTCGGAGAACGCCACGATCAACCTGATCCGCCTGCTGGTACAGCAGGGCGTGTTGAAGAAGGAACAGGCCGATGCGCTGGTCAGGCAGGCCGAGGCCGAGGCGCAACAGGCCCAGCAGGCGCGCCAGGCCGTGGCGCCCGCGGCGGCCGTTGCCGCTGTCCCCGGGGAGGTCCGCGTACCCTATATCCCGCAGGTGGTGCGCGACCAGATCCGCGACGAAGTGAAGGCCGAGGTAATGACCCAGGCCAAGGCGGAGAATTGGGCGCAGCCCAACGCCTTCCCGGACTGGGCCTCGCGCATCAGCTTCGACGGCGACGTGCGCCTGCGCTACGAGTCGCGCTCCTTCGGCAACGGCAACAGCAACCAGATCACCGACTTCGCCGAACTCAACGACGACGGTCCCTATGACGTCAACCCGAATACCAGCTCGGGCCTGCCGCCGCTGCTCAATACCCGCGAGGACCGCGACAGCCTGCTGCGCCTGCGCGCGCGCTTCGGCCTCAAGGCGGCGCTGTCGGAAAGCTGGAGCGCCGGCATCCGCATCGGCACCGGTTCGGACAACAACCCGGTGTCGACCACCCAGACCCTCGGCGGCGGCTTCGGCAAGAAGGACCTCTGGCTCGACCAGGGCTACCTGACCTGGAAGCCCAGCGAGCGCCTGAGCCTGACCGGCGGGCGGATCGCCAATCCGTTCCTGTCCACCGATCTGTTGTATTCCAACGACCTCAACTTCGACGGCGTGGCGGCGATCTTCAACCAGCCGCTGAGCCGCGATGTCTCGCTGTTCGGCACGGTCGGCGCGTTCCCCGTGGAGTACAGCTCGGACACCGCCTCGTCGAACGGTTTCGACAAGGAAGACAGCGACAACAAGTGGATGTACGGCGCGCAATTGGGCGCCACCTGGAAGATCAACCCGCAGCACAGCCTTACCGGCGCGCTGGCCTACTACCGCTTCGACGATATCGAAGGGCGGCGTTCCAGCCCCTGCCGGCCCTGGGCCGGGGATCCGGAGTGCGACACCGACGGCAGCCGTCCGACCTTCATGCAGAAGGGCAACACGGTGTTCCTCCTGCGCGACATCGTGCCCAACCCGGCCGACCCGGCGAACACGCCGAACCCGCAGTACGTCGGCCTGGCCTCGGAGTTCAACCTGCTCGACCTGAACCTCGGCTGGGATGCCGAGCTGCCCAACGACTTCAAGCTGCGGGTGGCCGGCAACTACGTGCACAACCTGGGCTACGACGAGGGCGATATGCGCAAGCGCGCCGGCGGTGTGGCGCAGATCGCCAACAACCTCGGCTCCGATGGCGACATCAAGAGCGGGGCGAACGCCTGGATGCTCCAGTTCACCCTGGGCAACGCCCTGGACATGCGCGACGCCGGCGACTGGCAGGTCTTCGCCGCCTACAAGTACATCCAGCCGGATGCCCTGCCGGACGGTTTCAACGATTCCACCTTCCACCTTGGCGGGACCAACGCCAAGGGCTACATCCTCGGCGCCAGCTATGGCTTCGACAAGCGCGTCTACGGTACCGCGCGCTGGCTCAGCTCCGACGAGGTCTACGGCGCACCGTTCTCCATCGACGTCCTGCAACTCGAGGTCAACACGCGCTTCTGAGCGCTCCTCGAGGCAGACCATGAAGAGGCAGACCATGAACACGCGACCTTTCTCATTACCGATCTGGGCCCAGGCGCTGCTCGCCGGGGCCGCCTTCGCCGCCTACGCCAGCCAGGCGGCCTACGCCGACAGTCTGGAGGAACGCCTGCGCACCCAGTTGCGCAGCACCACCCAGCAACTCCAGGCGCTGCAGACCGAACAGGCCCAGGTCACCGCGGCGAAAGCCGCGCTGGAAAGCCAGCGCGATGCGGCGCTGGCCCAGGTCAAGCAACTGAGCGCCGAGCTGGCCCGGGCCAAGGGCCAGGCCGAGCAGCTCTCGGCCCAGCAACAGGGCTTGCACGACCGGGCGCGGCAGATGGTCGAGGCGAGCAACGAGCAACTGGGCAAGTACAAGCAGGCCTACGACGAGTTGCTGGTCATGGCGCGAGCCAAGGAGGCCGAGCGGCAGAAGCTCGACCTGGCGTTCCGCGAGCACGACCAGCAGTTGCAGCAGTGCACCGCGAAGAACCGGGAAATGTATGGCGTGGCCAAGGAGATCCTCGGCGCCTACGAGAACGTCAGCGTCGCCGAGGTGATGAAGATCCGCCAACCGTTCGCCAGCGGTGCGCGGGTGAAATTCGAAGAGATGGCGCAGAAGCTCGGCGACGACCTCTACAAGACCCAGGTCGAGAACCGCCAGGCGGCGCTCGCCCAGTGAAATCCGATAGCAAACCAGGAACCCGGACATGAACGACATCACCCTGATCGAACACCTTTCCGTCGACAGCCTGACCGAGGCCTTGCAGGAGGCCGGCTATCGGGTCAACCGCAGCGAGCAGAACGGCGTCGTGCAACTGCTCAGCGCCAGCCAGGGAATCGGCTACGCGGTGCGCTTCGGCAATCCGGCGGCGACGCCGGCGAGCTACCTCGACTTCACCTTCAGCTGCGCCCTGCGCGTGCAGGGCGAATTGCCCGCCGGGCTGACCGAGCGCTGGAATCTCAGCCGGCGCTTCGGCCGCCTGTCGCAGCAGGGCGAGTTCCTGGTGATGGAAATGGACGTGATCGTCGCCGGCGGCGTCAGCCCGGCCAACCTGCGTAGCCATATCGAACTGTGGGATCGCCTGCTGCAGGAGTTCATCGCCTATCTGCGCGACTACAGCCGCCTGGCCGCGGAGCAGCAGGGCATGGCGCAGGATGCCGGTCAACCCGTCGATGGCGAGGCCTGAGCCGATGCGGCCGGCATTTCGTTGCGGCATCCTGGCGTTCGCGCTTGCCGTTCTCGCCGGCTGTGGCCAGCGCGAGGACGGCGGCGCGGGCCAGGCCCAGGCCGCGCTTGCCAAGCCATCTGCCAGCGCCGCCGCGGAACCCGCGGTGGCCCGCCTCGGTGCCTTGCAGGTGGCGCCGGACGAACTGAAGGCGCTGCTGGCCGAGGTGCCGGCGGAAACCCGCGCGCAGTTGAGCGAGAACCGCGACGCGATGGAACGCTGGATGCGTGCGCGACTGGCCGAGAAGGCGCTCTACGAACAGGCCAGCGCCCAGGACTGGCAACAGCGTCCGCAGGTGAAGACGCTGATCGATGCGGCGGCGCGGCAGATCGTCCTGCGTACCTACCTGGAGTCGGTGAGCACGGTGCCCGAGGACTACCCCAGCGATGCCGAACTGCAGGCCGCCTACCAGGCGAACAAGGCGCAACTGGCTGTACCGGCGCTGTACCGGGTCAGCCAGATCTTCATCGCCGCCTCTGCGGCCGGCGGGCTTGCCGAAGCGCGCAAGCGCGCCCAGGAACTCTTCCGGCAGGCCGCGGACGGCGACTTCGCCGAACTGGCGCGCAAGCATTCCGACGACCCGCAGACCGCCCGCAACGGCGGCGACATCGGTGGGTTGCTGGCGCAGGCGCAACTGCTGCCGGCGATCCGTCCGGCGCTGGAACGGCTGAAGGTCGGCGCGGTGTCCGAGCCGATCCAGGGCGCCAACGGTTTCCACCTGGTCAAGCTGACCGAGCGTCGCGACGCTCGCCTCGCCACCCTCGACGAGGTCCGTGGTCGCCTGCGCGAAAGCCTGCGCGCGCAACGCCAGGAGCAGATAGCCAAGGCCTACCTGGATGGCCTGGTGAACAACGCTACCCTGAGCATCGACGGCGCGTTGCTCGGCAAGACCCTGGCGGAACTGCACTGATGGACGGCATCCCGGAGGCCAGGCGTGGGCCGCGCGCGAGCCGCTGGCGGCACCTGCGCAGTTGGCTGTTCGGCGAGCCCGAGCGGTTCCGCGACGAACGCCAGCGGCTCTGGGGCGCCTATGCCGCATGGCTCGGCGAGCAGGTCCAGCAGCGCCTGGGCGAAGACGCCGAAACCGCGCCGCGGCTGCTGGCCTTCCTGGAGTCGCGGCGCGCGGCGGGGCAGTTGCCGAATACCGACATCGACCTGCGGATCTGGCTCGACGAACGCGGCTGGATCGTCCGTCTCGCCTGCCTGCGCAGCGACGCCGAGCCGATCGAGAATGAACTGCGGCGCGCGCTGATGGACCGTTCGTTGCGCCTGCCGCCGCCGGAACACATGCCGCAGCCGATCGAACTGCGGATTCGCCTCATGCCTGGACGCTAGCGAGGAAGCATGGCCCTATCGGAGTCCGCCGGGCAGCGCCCGGCACTGCTCAGGCCCGCGCAGGGACGCGACGACCGTGCCTATTGGCACGAGCTGTTCGGCTCCCTGGAGGTGGTGCATTTCTTCCTGGTCACCGCCCGTTGCGGCTGTTTCATGCAGGCTGCGCGCAGCCTGGACGTCAAGCCGACGCTGCTGCGCAAGACCCTGGCCCGGCTCGAGGAGCGCCTCGGCCTGCATCTGTTCGTGCATGAGGGCAACGCCCTCTCGCTGACCCGCGAGGGCCGCATCGTCCAGGCCGCCGGGCAGCGCCTGGTCGAGGACAGCCAGAGCCACGCCGATCTTCACCGGCAACAGCCGCTGGTGCGCCTGGCGGTGGCCGAAAGCGTCCTGCACGATGTGCTCAGTCGCGAGCTGTGGGGCTACCTGCGCAAGAACGCCAACCTGCGCGTAGCCCTCGCCGAGTTGCGCGAGGGCTGGCCGGAAAGCGCAGGGCCGGCGGAGATCGCCATCTGGATCGCCGATCCGGGGCAGCCGCATCCGCCGATGGAAGGCCACTTCGCCGCACCGGCGCGCATCGCCGAGCTGGAGTACCAGCCGCACATCGGCAAGCGCTATTCGCGCGAGCGCACGCGGCCGGCCAGCGAGGACGAGCTGGACGACTACCTGCTGGCGCAGCTCCACGGTCACGCCGCCAGCGCCGCCCTGGCGCCCTGGAACCGGCGGGTGGCGGCTCGCCAGTCGGGAGTGATCGAGGTACAGAGCCACGACCTGCTGCTACAGGCGATCCTCTGGGGCGCCTGCATCGGCCTGCTGCCGCATTACGCCGGACGCCTGGAGCGCAACCTGGCGGCGTTGCCGCAGGTCTTCGACGAGCCGATGCGGCGGGAAGTCTGGATGAGCGTGCAGCCGGAAGCGGAGAACCGCGTGGAGGTGCGTGCCTTGCTCGATCTGATCGAGCACGCCTTCGACGATCGGCGCGACTGGTTCGGACGCTGACCTTGCGGGCTTGACGGCGGTCGCCATAGCCGACACCGTTTCGCCACGGAACGGTTGACGGAAGGTACGCGATGACGGAGCGGCATTGGCAGGGCGAGGTCTGGCTGGCGCGGGACCACGCGCTGTTCGCCGGGGTCAACGGCGATACCCGCGAGCACGCGCACTATGCCCACCAGTTGCTGCTGGCGGAGACGCCGCTGCGGGTGCGCGTCGCTGGCCAGGTACTGGAGGCCCGGCGCTTGCTGGTGCCCTCGCTGCAAGCCCATCGCGTCGACGCGTCGCAGCCGTTGCTGGCGCTGTACGCCGAGCCGCTGGCGTTCGACAGCGACGACCTGCGTCAGCTTCTCGAGGACGCTCCCGGCGAGCCCGAGGCGTTGCTGGGGCGGCTTGCGCGGCTGCCTCGTCGACGGCTCGACCGCCGCGTCGAAAAGGCCCTGGCGGCGCTCGACGAGCAACTCGCGGCGCGGGTCGAGGCGGAAAGACTGGCGCGCAGCGCCAGTCTTTCGCTGAGCCAACTGGAGCGGCTGTTCGCCGTCCAGGTCGGCCTGTCGGTACGCCGCCTGGTGCTCTGGCGCCGCCTGTACCTGGCCTTCGCCCTGGCCTTGCAGGGGCGCAGCCTGACCGAGGCGGCCCATCACGCCGGCTTCGCCGACGCCGCGCACCTGTCGCGCAGCGTACGCAGCCTGCTCGGTATCCGCGCCGGCCTGTCGCTGCCGCACCTACGCCTGGCCGGCTGAACGCCCCAATCCTTCCGGCGGCTGTGGGACGTGCCTGCTGCGTGGCAGGTCGCGGAATGGCGCGAGCAACTGGCCGGCATAGTCGCGGGGATAGTCAGGCTGGTCGCCGATGCCCATGTCGGTGCTGTCCAGGCGGTAGTCGGGACGATGGAGGGCGGTGCCGAGCAGGCGGTCCCAGACGCTGAAGAACAGCGCGAAGTTGACGTCGCCGGCGCGCCCGTAGCGGATGTGGTGCAGGCGATGCAGCGGTGCCCAGGCGAACACATGGCGTAACCCGCCGATGCGCATGTCGACGTTGCTGTGTTGCAGCAGCAACTGGATGCCGATGGCGAAGGCGAGCAGCGCGGCGACCGTCTGCGGCACGCCGAGCAGCAACAGCGGCAGGGTGCCGCCGAGCGCTTCCAGGCCCAGGTGCAGGGGATGTTTCATCAGACCGTTGAAACCGTACAGGCGCTGCACGCTATGGTGCACCGCGTGCAGCCGCCAAAGCAGCGCCGAACGGTGGCTGGCGTAGTGCACCAGGGTGATGCCGAGATCGGCCAGGACGATCGCCAGCAGCAGTTGCAGCCACAGCGGCCAGGCCTGCGGCCACACCGGCCAGAAGCCCAGGACTCCGGCCAGCAGTGGCAGGGCGAGGATGCCAAGTGCGTTCAGGCTTTCGTTGACCGACGCGTGCAGGACATCGCGCAGGCGGTCGGCGTGCGGCCGGTTCCAGCGTGGCTGGTAGGGCAGTCGTCGTTCGGCGAGAAAGGACAGGCCGAGCGCCCCGAGGAACAGGGCGACCAGCCAGGCGTGGGAAGCCTGGCGATAGCCGACCTGCCAGGTCGCCAGGCCGATGAAGCCGGACCAGAAGAGGGGCGCGTAGGCGTAGCGCAGGAAGAACTGCATGGTGGGACCTCCGGATGAATGAGGTCCCCAGCGTCGCTCGCGACAGGCTGGCGGCGCTTGAACGAACCGCGCAAGTTCTCAGTCGCGCAGCACCAGCGGCGCGCCTGCCATGTCCCCGCGACCCGGCCAGGTCTCGCGGGCCAGCCAGGCCCCACCCAGGCAGACTAGGTTGGCCAGCAGCAGGTAGCCCAGCGGCGACAGCGGATTGCCGGTGACGCCGATCAGCCAGGTCACCACGATCTGCGCGGTGCCGCCGAACGCGGCGACACCGGTCGCATAGACCAGGGAAAAACCGGTGGAGCGCAGCGCCCGCGGGAAGCTTTCTACCAGCAGCACGATCAGCGCCGCGCCGCTCATGCCATGCAGGGCCGAGAGCAGGGCGAGGACGGCGAGGAAGACTGCCGGCTCGGGGTGACGGGTCATTGCCTGCAGTGCCGGGAACAGCACCGCGAGCAGCGCCAGGCGCGGCAGGATCAGCACGGCGCGGCGCCCGTAGCGGTCGCAGAGCACGCCGCCGAGCAACGCCGAGAGCGCCAGTGCGGCGCCGGCGACCAGCGTCGAGAGCATCGCGATGCCCGCCGGCAGGTGTAGCTCGGTAAGGGCGAAGGTGGTCATGTAGTTGAGGAAGTACTGGGTGATGGTGCTTCCGGAGAGGATCAGCAGGCCGAGCAGCAGGGCCCGCCGATGATTGCCGAACAACTCGCCGAGCAGGCTCCGGGTGCTGGCCTGGCGGCCGCGTCCGGAAAAGGTCTCGGCCAGGTTGAGGCGGATGTACAGGCCGATCGGCAGGACCAGCAGGCCGGCCGCGAAGGGAATCCGCCAGCCCCATTCCTGCAGTTGGCGCTCGTCGAGCCAGAGGGTGAGCAGGTAGCCCATCAGCCCGGCGGCGACCGCCGCGATGCCTTGCGCCACGACCTGCCAGCAGGCGTAGGTGCCGCGCTTGTGCGGCGGTGCCGCCTCGAGGATGTAGGTGGTCGCCGGCCCGGCCTCGCCGCCCCAGGCCAGGCCTTGCAGCAGGCGGGTCAACACCAGCAGCAGCGGCGCGGCCGGGCCGATGCTGTCGTAGCCGGGGAGCACCGCGATGCCGCCGGTGCCCAGCGCCATCAGGAACAGGGTAAGGAGCATCGCCGGCTTGCGCCCGGCGCGGTCGGCGTAGGCGCCGATAAGGATCGCGCCGAGGGGGCGGATGACGAAGCCGACGCCGAACGCGGTGACCGACAGGAGCAGGCTGACGAAGGCGCTGTCGGAGGGGAAGAAAGTCCGTCCGATCATCACCGCGAAGGTGGCATAGACCCCGAAGTCGAAGAATTCCACGGCGTTGCCGAGGACCACGGCAAAGACGCTGCGGCGGCTGGCCGGATCGGCGGCCGCCGGGGGACGGGTGGGGGAGCGCATGGCGAAGGCCCTCTCGGAGTGACGACTGAAACACTCAGGCCTGGAGCCGAGCGACGAGCGGCTGCCGGCTTCAGTCAGCCGGCGGCCGTGGCCAGCCGTGGATCGGACCGCGCCAGCCTTCGTAGGTCTTGCCGATGCGCAACAGCCAGGTATCGGCGAAGCGCGGCGCGACCAGTTGCAGGCCGATCGGCATGCCGGCGGCCGTGAAGCCGCAGTTTATCGAGAGCGCGGGCTGTTCGCCCATATTCCACGGCACGGTGAAGACGATGTGCTCGAACGGCCGCTGCGGATCGTTCAGCGGCGAGGCCCAGTCGGCGGGGAAGGCCTCGACCTGGTTGGTCGGCGTCAGCAGCAGGTCGATCTCGCCGAACAGCCGGGCGGCGCGCCGGCGCATCTCGAAGGTCTGGTTGAAACCGCGCACCGCATCGACCCCGCTGACCCGTGCGCCGCCCTCGGCCCAGGCGTGGACATAGGGCAGCACCCTGGCCCGCCGCGTCTCGTCGAGGAGCAGCAGTTCGCTCCACAGGCGGGCGCGCCAGAAGTCGTTCAGGCCGTCGAGCAGGCTCCGGTCCATCAGCGGTTCGACGATCCTGAGCTGGGCGCCGTGCTCCTCGAACAGCCGCGCCGCGGCCTCGATCGCGGCGCGGATTTCCGCGTCGGGCTGCAGGCCGCAGCCGGGGTCGAGTTGCAGGCCGACCCTCAGGCCGCGCACCGACAGCGGCTCGGCGCTCCAGTCCAGCGCTTCCGGCGGCAGGCTGGTGGCGTCGCGGGCGTCGGGCTGCGCGAGGTAGCGCATCAGCAGCAGGCAGTCGTCCATGCAGCGGGTCATCGGACCGGCGCAGCGACCGGTGTAGTAGGGGTCGATGGGGATCCGCCCGAGACTTGGCTTGAAGCCCACCAGGCCGCACCAGCCCGCCGGCAGTCGCACCGAGCCGCCGATGTCGGTGCCCAGGTGCAGCGGTCCGTAGCCGGCGGCGGCCGCCGCTGCCGCACCCGAACTGGAGCCGCCGGTATTGTTGGCCAGGTTCCAGGGATTGCGGGTGACTCCGTGGAAGCTGGAGAGGCCGGATGAAAGCATGCCGAAGTCCGGAACCGTAGTCTTGGCCAGGACGATCGCGCCGGCTTCGCGCAGCCGAGCGGCCGGCGGCGCGTCGCAGGGCGCGGGTTGCAGGGCGGTGGCGGCGCTGCCCAATGGGATAGGTTCGCCAGCGGTGGCGATCAGCTCCTTGATGGTTACCGGCAGCCCGTCCAGCGGGCCTTTGGGCTGTCCCTTGCGCCAGCGCTCGGTGGCCGCCGCGGCCTGTTCGCGAATCCGTTGCGGGTCGAAGCGATACAGCGCGTTGAGATGCGGTTCCCAGCGCTGGATGTGGGCCAGCAGATGCTCGTAGTACTCGCTGGGCGAGAGTTCCCGGCGGGCGAACAGTGCCAGCAGGCGGGTTCCCGGGAGGTCGTGCAGCGCGGTCATTCAAGCTCCCTCGAAGAACGGCCGCGGGCGTCAAGCGGCCGGCCTACCCGTTGTCGGGCGGCAATTCGAAACCAAAGTATATCGGGGAGGTATAGCCCATGACCGGCGATCGTTCCCGCCGGGGAATCAGCCCTTGCGTTGCTCGATGTAGCGCAGGAAGGCTGTCATGTCGGTACTGCACAGGGTCCGGGCGACCTGCTTCACCTCGTCCACCGGCCAGTCCCACCAGGCCGAAGCCAGCAGGGCTTCGCGGATGTCTTCCTCGAAGCGCCAGCGGATCTGCCGGGCCGGGTTGCCGCCGACGATGGCGAACGGCGGCACGTCGCGGGTCACCACCGCGCCGGCGGCGACTACCGCACCATGCCCGATGGTGACCCCGGAGAGGATCAGCGCGTTCGTGCAGATCCAACAGTCGCTACCGATGACCACGTCGCCGCGGGTCGTGGTGCTGTCAGGGATGTCGGCGACCTCATCGATCATCTTCGGGAAGGGGTAGGTGGTGAGCCAGTCGGTATGGTGCTCGCCGCCGAGGAGGATCTTCACGCCGGCAGCGATCGAGGTGTAGGCGCCGATCCTTAGGGTGGCCTTGTCGCCGAACTCGGTGACCTCCGGGATCCCGTAGGTGCCCACGCCGACCTCGTAATGTGGGTAGGCAAGACGGATCTTCTCCGGGGCCTTGAAGATCTTTTCCCAGCCACGGAAGTACTTCCGCTCTTTGCGTTTTTTCAGTTTTTCCAGGAATTTCATCGAATTACCTTGCCACCTTGGAGTCCACGGGGCTCAGGTGGTCTCGTGATGGAGAAGGAAGCGCTTCAACCGGCGGAAGGTGGTGCGGTTCCACTGCCGCAGCGGCAGCGAGCGGAGCAGTTGCCAGGCATGCCGCTTGTCCGCGACCACGGCGTACTTCAGGGCCTTGTTGACCAGCTCCGTGCGGCCGCGCTCGTAGGCGGGATGCGACTGGTAGGGCGCGATGGTGCGCAGGTCGGCATCGAGCAGCACCTTGTAGCGCCGCGACAGGTTGTCAGGGTGGCGCCGGTAGCGGGTGACCAGCACCGGCAGCTTGTGGATCTGGTAGCCCTGGCTGGCGATGCGCAGGGTCATCTGGAAGTCCTGCACCTTGATCTCGGGATCGTAGAAGCCGGCGGCGCGCAGGGCCTCCATGCGGTACAGGGACACCGGGGCGCCGCAGACATAGGCGTTGCCGAGCAGGTAGTCGAAGTCCAGCTGGCGGATGCGATTGCCGTTCTGCCGCTTGGTTTCCTGGCCTTCGCTGTCGATGTAGATCACCAGGGCGCCGACGCAGCCGACCTCCGGGTGCTGGTCGAGGTACGCGGCGCGCACGCTCAACGAGTGCGGCAGCATGATGTCGTCCAGGTCCGGCGTGGCTACGTAGTCGCCGCGGGCGTGTTGCAGACCGAAGTTCAGCGCTGCGCTGACGCCCTGGTTCTGCTGGCGGTAGAGCTGGAAACCGTGGACTTTCTGCAACTGCTCCAGCATGGCGTAGCTGTTGTCGGTGGAACCGTCGTCGACGATGATCACTTCGAAATTCGGGTAGTCCTGCTCGTAGATGCTGCGCAGGGCTTCTTCCAGGTACTTTTCCGCGTTGAAGCAGGGTGCTACGACGGATACCAGCGGGGCGTCCGTCGTGCCTGAGTGCTTGCTGGAAGTGGCTTCTTCAATCATGTGTCGTTCTTGTCACTCGTCTTGCCCGGTAGCCGCTCCAGGGGGCCGTCGGTCATGAAGTCCTGCGATCGTTCCGGCGATCGGTGCTCGGCACGGGCTGTCGGAAACACAGCGTTTCGCTCCGCCGGTACGGTCGCTGGAGTGGCTCTGGCACGCATGCCTGGATGGCCAGGCATCGCGACAGTATACCGTCGGAAGCATAGAGGGTAGGCCATCGGGCCCGAGAAAAATCCTCGACCTCCTTCGTCCAACCGTCAGGCCGTGGCCTGGCGCTGTTTCCAGTGCCGGTACAAGGCGGGGATATCCCCGGCACACAGCAGTGGCATGGCTGCCTCGATATCGGCCAGTGGCCAGTCCCACCAGGCCATTTCCAGCAGGTTCTGGATATCGCCATCGGAAAAGCGCTTACGAATGGTCCGGGCCGGGTTACCGCCGACGATGGCATAGGGCTCGACATCGCCGGTCACCAGCGCGCGGCTGCCGATGATGGCTCCGTGGCCGACCCGTACGCCGGGCATGAACATCGCCTCGGTACCGATCCAGACGTCATGGCCGATCAGCGTGTCGCCCGCTGGCTGGTAGCCGTTCACGGCGCCGGCGAAGGCCGGCTCTTCGTGCATGAAGTGGAAGGGGAAGGTCGATGCCCACTCGGCGCGGTGTCCCTGGTTGCCGGCCATGATGAAGGCGGCGCCACTGCCGACCGAGCAGAAACTGCCGATGACCAGCTTGTCCACGTCGTCGCGGTCCGGCATCAGGTAGCGGGCGCAGTCGTCGAAGGAATGCCCGTGATAGTAGCCGGAGTAGTAGCTGTAGCGCCCCACCCGAATGTTCGGGTTGCTGACCTGTTCCGAGAGCAGCTTGCCCCTGAAGGGGCTCTCGAAATAGTTGCCCATGACCGTCGTCCCTGTCCGTCGAAACCGCCAAGGGTAGCGCCTGGCGGGATAGCGGGCCAGCCTGGCGTGACGGCTGGCAGCCACGTCGGCGTTCAGCAGGCAGGACTGCTGAACGGCCAGGCCTGGAAAGGTTCCGAATAGTGCCTGCCGTGACGGAAGGCGAAGGGGAGTGCGTTGGCTTGTTGGTGCAGTTCCTCATTGTCGACGTTGAGGCAAAGCATCTGGATGTCCTGTGCTACCAGCAGCCGGTTCAGGTACTCGATGCTCTTGCGCTGGCGCAGGTTACGCGTCAGCGGGCCGGGGGCAAGCAGGCGCGCGTCCAGGCCCAGGTAATCGCAGAGGCCGGCGTCGACCTCGGCGAAGCACTGACGAGCGTCGGTATCGATGCGTTGCGGGTGCAGCGCGATGCGCACGCCGCTGTCGCGTAGCCGGGCGAGGGACGCCAGGTACTCCGCCGAGGCGGGTTCCTGCTCGTCGATGGCCAGCAGCAGGCAGAGTTCGACCTGGTGCTGCTGCAATTGCCTGGCCGAGGCCAGGATCCGCTCGCAGACCCCGGCGTTGCCCAGGCTGCTGGCATGCAGGGGAATGAAGTTCTTGCCGAGCAGTTCGAGGTCGGTGTTGTGCCGGTGCACGCACAGGAGGCGCGCCAGCAGGTGCTTGACCGCCGCCTCGGCAAGCAGCGGCGGTGCGCCGGAAAGGAAGGCCGACAGGTCGACGCGCTGGCGCCGTTCGCGCAGGGAGAGCTTGCTGCCGACCAACGCGCCGTTCCTCGCATAGATGCCATGGGCGAAGAGCTCGAATCCGTCGTTCGCATCACGGTTGCCGAGGCAGAGCCATTTCAATGGCGGGGGCGTTCTGTCTGTCGCAGTCATAAGTGATGGCTCTATGGGCAAATCTCGCCAAGGCGCCCGGGCATGGAGCCCGCACGCAGGGTTGAGGGGTATCTAGCGGAGACGACCCTACCTCCCACGAATCAAGGTCTTTCGTCGGAAAACCCAGGGGGCAGGTAGGGGATCGGCTCGGCAATCGGCCGCCGAGGGTACTTCCGGTGTCGCCGCCAGGCCTGGTTGGTGGCGGCTTTTTCTCTGGTCTGTGCAGTGGTTCCGCTGTTACCGATTTTTCCGAGTGCGTTTGTGTTGCGGCATCGTTCGTTGGCGTCAGTCGGCGCCGATGCTGTCGATGAAGCCCTGGATCAGCGGCGAGGCTTGCTGTTTGCGCCAGACGAAATGGATATCGCTGGAGTCCAGGCCGGCTACCGGTTCGGCATGGAAACCCCGTCGCGTGGAGGGCCTGCGTGCAACGAAGCTCTCCGGCACGCAGGCGAAGCCGAGACCGGCCTCGATGCAGGCGAAGAGGCTCGGGTAGGACTCGATTTCCAGGGTTGCCCGCGGCTGGATAGCGCTCTCCGCCAGCCAGCGGTCGACCTGGCGGCGGTAGTGGCAAGTGTGGCCGAACACATAGAGTTCGAGGCCGGCGAGGTCCTCGGGAGTGGGCGCCGGCAGGTCGGCGGGAGTGACCCGCAACAGGCGCTCGCGGAAGGCCAGGCGGCTGGCCAGCAACGGGTGTTCGATGGGGCCGTCGGTGACGATCAGGTCCAGCTCTCCCTCCATCAGCAGGCGCTCGAGCAGCAGCGAATGCTCCGGGCGGATGTGCAGTTCAACGCCCGGCGACTCACGGCGGTAGCGGGCCAGGCGCTGGGGCAGGTGATTGGCCAGGGCCACGTCCAGTGCGCCGACCCGTAGCGCGCCGTGCGCCTGGTCGCCGGCGAACAGCGCGGCGGTCTCGTCGGCCAGCGCCAGCAGGCGCCGGGCATGGCGGTACAACAGGCGGCCCTCGGGGGTGACCAGCAGGCGGTTCCTTTCACGATTGAACAGGGCTACGCCGAGTTGTCCTTCGAGTTCGCGCAAGCGGGTAGTGATGTTCGACGGCACGCAATGCAACTGTTCGGCCGCGGCTGCGATGGTGCCGCGTTCGACCACCGCGCAGAAGAATCCGAGTTGAGAGAGTTTCACATCATTCTCTTTAAGTGAGCGATTTGCTGATTATTGATTACTTTTAATGAGTAAAAGGCCACCCTAGCATGGACCTCGCGATCGCTTCCAACCCCATTTCACGAGGAAAGATTCCATGACCTACCACGTACTGGTTCAGTTCGACGTTCCCTCCGACAAGCGCGAAGCGTTCGCCGCGGCAGGCCTGTTCGATGCCAATGGCTCGTTGCAGAACGAACCGGGCACCCTGCGCTTCGAGGTGATCCGCGACGAGAACAACCGCAACCGCTTCTACCTCGACGAGGTGTACGAAGACGAGGCGGCGTTCCTCCAGCATTGCCGCAACGAAACCATCGCGCGCTTCTACGAACTGATCGACAGCTACGCCTTCGGTCCGCTTTTCCTGTTCAAGGGCTACCGCGTCGAGGGTTGATCCCCGCTCCGGCGGCTCGCCGCCGGACTCCACGGAGAGTTTCCATGCGAATCCTGCACAGCATGCTCCGCGTGGCCGATCTCGAGGCCGCGCTGGAGTTCTACACCCGCGCCCTGGACATGCGTCTGCTGCGGCGCCGGGACTATCCCGACGGCCGCTTCACCCTGGCCTTCGTCGGCTACCAGGACGAGTGCGCGGCCGCTGCCCTGGAGTTGACCCACAACTGGGACCGGGACGGCTACACCCAGGGCGACGGCTACGGCCACCTGGCCATCGAAGTCGGGGATGCCGCCGTCACCTGCGCCCGGGCCAGGGCGCTGGGCTATCGGGTCACCCGCGAGGCCGGGCCGATGCAGCACGGACGCAGCGTGATCGCCTTCCTCGAAGACCCGGACGGCTACAAGGTGGAACTGATCCAGAAGGGTACCCAGTTCGATTGAGCCCGCGACCAGGGGGCGACATAGCGGCTGCTGTCGTTCCGGCTCAGTCGCTGGCGTCGAATGCGGCGTGGAAGGCCACTATTCCTCGCGCCACGCGCCCACTGAAGGTCTGTGCCTGGAAGTATTCGGCGGGAACGCCGGGCAACGCCAGGCCGCTTTCCACCCGAAAGCCGAAGCGCGAGTAGTAGGTCGGTTCGCCCAGTACCACGCAGCCACCCGCGGGCAGCAGTCGCAACTCGGTGAGCAGGCGCCGGACCAACTGCGAACCGAGACCCTGGCGCTGTCGCCCGGGCGCCACCGATAGCGGCGCGAGGCCGTACCAGCCGCCCGCTTCGCCATCGATGGTCACTGGTGAGGCAGCGATATGGCCGATCACCTGGCCGTTCGCTTCGGCCACCAGCGAAAACGTCAGCGCGCCGGCACGGCGCAGGGCGTCGATGATGTACTGCTCGGTATGGCTGCTGTGCGTTTCGTTGCGGAACGCGGCTTCGGTCAGGCGAGCGATGGCGTCGATGTCGCCGGGCGTTTCCGCACGGATGGAAATATTCATGCAAGCACTCCTCGGAACCCCCGCCTTGTCCCGGCGGGGGCAATGGAAAAGGAAGAGGGTCAGCGATTGTCCGCCTGCGGGCGCACGGCTTTCAGCCCGGCCATGGATATCCGGTAGGGCCTGCCCTGGCGGGAGTGGACCAGGCCCTTGTTCTTCAGCCTGGAGAACACCGCCAGGGTGCAGTCGAGCAGCAGGTGGCCGTCGCGGTTGTAGCACTCGACGCGGGTGATCTTGCCCGAAGCGTCGCGAAGGAAGGCGATATGGCCGCCCTGGGCCAAGGCGTGAAGCGTCCGTTGTTCCGGCTTGGAAACGTTCATGTCGGTAGAACCTGTAATCATCGGTGTGACAACGCGGCCGCACTGCGCGAAAAGGCGCGTGCGAGCCATGGCGAAGGCAGATAACCGGCGACACCTCGTGCGGGATGACGAAGTGGCGGTTATCGGATGACTACTATCTCCAACATGCAAGCCTCGGATCGGGGAGGGCGCAGCCACCAAAGCGTGCTGCGATGCGGCAGTCTAACGAAGCTGGCGAAGCGACGGCAAGGAACTGCCTGCGTCGCCATGCCGCTGTGCGACGCTTGCGCCTTTGTGAGGGAGTTCGCCTCGCCCCGCGGCGGTCCGCGCTTTCATTATCGGGGGAGGCGGGAGGTAACCATGTTTCGCACGGCGCTGATGCTGTTCATGTCTTCGTTGGCAATTCCTGCCGTCGCCTCGATGAGATGCGGCACGCATCTGGTGGACGAGGGCGACAGCGTCGAGCAAGTCCTGGAAAGGTGCGGGCAACCGCTGAGCAGGATCGTCAACGAGCCTGCCCTGCGCAACAACGGCGTGCCCAAGTTGAATGCCGCACGCACCGAATTCTGGGTGTATGGCCCCAGTGGAGGCGTCTACCGACACTTGCGCTTCATCGATGGCAAGCTGGTCGAGATTCGGCTCGAGCGGAAGTGATACGAGGCTGTTGAGGAGTTATTCCTACAGATAATTACTAATTCGCTGCGGAACACCGTGAAAGAGCGCTGAGCGAGAAGACGAGCCGGGTGCGGGCCCAGGTGGATGCGTCTTCCGTCGTGTAGGAATTGCCCGATATCGGGCGGCGGGGCGGAAGGTTGCGGGCCACCCTGATCGCATACCTGAAAAGTTGGCGGCGTAATCTCCGCGATTTTCAGGCGAGGACGCGTCGTGTTGAAGTTATTGGTCGTGGTTGCTTCCCTTTTCATCGGCGGAGGCATGGCCATGGGAGAGCCCGGGGGGGCGGATGGGTTTTCCGCTGTCGCAGCGGTCGATCCGGGAGCGAACCCCGAAGCGCAACTGGACGAGGAGCCTCAGGAGGTCAGCGAAGCGCCGGCCTATCGCGTGGATGACCTCACCTTCCTGTACCTCACCCATGAGGTCTATCTGGAACCCTACGTTTCCTGCCGTCCGAAAGTCCTGGGCGAACGTTCGTACGTCGCCTGCTGGAACGAAACCTATTCCGGCCGCTCACCGCTGAACTTCTGGGAATACGACGGGGGTGACTTCCTCGCCCTCAACGACCCGGCACGTGTGTTGGCCGAGGGAAAGTTCGCGAGCGAGCAGCACATCGGCGAAGCGCCCCTGCCGCTGCCTCTGGATATCGATCTGGACCAGTTGGAGCGGGCCTACTCGCTGATGATGTAAGGAAGAGGAACCTTCCGGCTGCGCCTCCGCCGAAATCCATGGGGCGCTTCCGATCTTTCCCGGGCTTTACGCGGTAAAGCCTGAAAACAGAAAGCCCCTGGCACTGGTTGGTGTCAGGGGCCTTTGCATTGGGATCTGGAGCGGGCGAAGGGAATCGAACCCTATATGGCCGCGTGTCAGAATATCTCAGTGTGTGCCAGAGTGGTACTTGGCTGGGAATCTATAGTTTCCTTTCAGCACAATGCATGTTGGTGTTTTCGACACTTTTTCGACATTCCTGGGTCGTTGTTTTACTAACTATTGGCTGTTTATTTATGGGGAGAGACGTTTTGGATGAGATTTCTTAGACGTTTAGATAGACGATCTATTTCTTGGATTTCACATTGCCATATTGTTATTACTCGCCAGCCTTCTTTCTCCAATAAGGCAGTATTTGTGCTGTCTCTCAGGCGGTTACCTTCAATTTTGGCTTTCCAGAATTCGACATTGGATGAAGGGAGGCGGCTATATTTGCAGTTAGTATGACCATGCCAAAAACAACCATTTATAAAAATGGCTATTTGTTTTTTGGGGAAGACGATGTCAGGACAGCCAGGAAGGTCTTTTCGATGTAGACGATATCTATATCCCATTGCAAAGAGTAATCGCCTTACCATTAATTCGGGCTTTGTATTTTTTGATCTGACTCGACCCATTAACCAGCTTCTGTGTTCGGGAGTTATTTTGTCCATAAATACAAAGATAGCATCAAACTGGATGCGCCCCTTGTGATGGGGCGCTTGCGGATTAAGATTTATGCCTATGATTTTGAATACGATTTAGAAGGTATGAGGTCAGGCTCAGAATATCGAGGCAGTCTTTTTCGCTGAATGTGTTGGGGACAACCGAGTCTATAGGGGCATGGTTAATAGGGTTTCTGAAAGCGGCGATTAATCCGCGCGATAGTTGCTCTTGACCGAGTTGTATACTTTTTCCGCTTACAGAATTGTTATCTGCCACCATCAGAATTGGTAACTTGCCACCCAACGCCTTGCCTACAAGCTCGGTTCCATCTTCGTTAAGTCCAGTTACTTCACGGATTTTCTGGCAGTAAATTTTTACACCTTGATCCGCAGCTTCGCCATATTGCTCGTTTTTATAATAGGTACTTACTCTATCCCTCAAGTCCGGGGTAAGGTGTCGCCAATGCAAATGCGGATATTCAGGTACTAGTTTGTGTAGAGCCTCAATAATCGGAGTGTATTTTGCTACAGCTTCCTCACTTGAAACTGCATCAATAATTTTTGAAGTTTCTGATCGTACATCTTCAGGCATGGTCGACATCCATTTTTGGGTGTCGATTCCCGTTTCTACTAATATTTCGTCATCTTTCTTTTTTTTACGCTTTTCTCGCCAGCTTAGATTTACCTTTGAGATTATTTCTGAGAGGAATCTTCGAAACTCTGCCATATCTTCGTTGTCCCAGTTTATGGACTGTCGATTGGTCGATATGACATCCTCTTCAAGCTCATCTACAAAGTCAGCTCTGATCCACCCTGTTAAGTACTGGTAGAAGTGACTGGAAGTGCTACTGGAAAAGAATTCTGGTGCATTTACCAGCTTTCCTCTTGAAAAAATAGAAATCCCACGGAGGCCGGAGTTGGGACGTATGGGGGTTTCTGCTGTATAGAATACGCCCTCTAAATTTGGGTAGGGTGAGTCTTTTGGATTGACCTCTTGTATATCCCACTCGAATTGCTTGTTGAAGTTGGCATAACGACGCTCTTCGTTTACAAGAGCCTTTTGATCTCCATTTGTTATGGTTATGTTAAAATTTTTGTCGGAAATGAATATTTTTGAGAGGCTATCCGCCAAACCTTCGATATCAAAAGCAGACTGCCGCTTCAGTTTTGAAAGCTTTATGGATGTGCCATTTGGGCGATCTGTTTTTTCATTGTCGATCTCTGTTTGAGGGGAGTATTCACCCTCAGATGTCATTAAACTGTCCCAGTCCAGGCTAAATCTATTTCTAATGCCGTCTTTTATTGTATCTATGGTAATGTGTTTTGATAGCCCAAATAGGGCGAGCTTTCCTAATCCTTTTTTGCCGGTAGCAAGGCGCTTGAAACGATCAGTGGGTTTGTCCCCTTCTTGTTTTCTTCTGTTTCGCCCAATGACAAGGAATTTATTTTGAATGTCGCTGGAGTTCATTCCATGCCCATCATCAATGACGGTTATTGAAATTGGACCGCTTGGCTTTTCGTTTAGACTTATCCTTACATTCGCAGCATCGGCGTCGTAAGCGTTGGATATAAGTTCGGCTAGTGCAGGTGGAAGTGTGGAGTACATTCTTACCCCAAGATGCTCAATAGTCTTAGGGTCGAACTTCATTACTAATTTTTCAGACATTCCTTATCCCCTGCGTTAACAGTATTTAAATGTTCTCTGTACTTCTTTGCGTGTGTGTAAATAAGATGTGGTGGGAGTGCATTCCCAATCATGAGTGCGGTGAAGTCTTTCCCTTTTTTTAAGGAGAATTTATAGTTTTGCGGGAATGTTTGTAAAAGGGCCGCTTCTCTGAGAGTAATTGCTCTATCCTGTTCAGGATGGATAAAACGACCTTTAGAAGGATTTGTGCAGCCGCCAGTTATGGTGGGAGATACATCGTTCCACGCCATTCGTCCATATACATCTCTATAAGAGCCAGGACGCTTTATGTGGCAAGGCAGCCATAGTCTAAGAGGGAGTTGAGCGCGAGAGCCTCCGTCTTTAGGCACGTTCTTAATTATTTCATTAACTTTCTTACTTCTTGTGAAGGGCAGGTCATGAAGAGCGTCGCCAGAGAGTCCGGGGCTTAGTAATTTACCTATAGCCTGCTTAACTGTTTTGCGCTTTTTGACTGGTGTTGGTGGAGAAATGTATCCGAAGCGCGATGCTTGCAGGATCATCCGCTTCCTTCTTTGTGGGACTCCGAAGTCTGCTGCGTCTAGAACTTGAATTGTATTTTTGTCAATTTTATAACCTAGGAGCCCAATTTCCGATTTGAACTCTTCAATCCTAGGGTCTTTGGCTAAACCTGGTACGTTTTCTATCATTATTGTCTTCGGCTCTAGAGTTTTTATGAACTCTAAAATGCTGAAGATTAGATTGTTCCGTTCGTCCTCGACGGAGCTTGATTTATTCCGCGTTTTGTGAGTTGAAAATCCCTGGCATGGGGGGCATCCAGCGAGTAGATCTAACTCACCTTTCTCTAGCTTTAATTCCGCCATTACTTCTGTGGGATTTAGGCGGGATATATCTGAAATAAAAATCCTGGTTTTTCTATGGTTGGATTTGTAAGTCTCAGCAGCTGTATTGTCTAGCTCAAAACCGGCCAGAACTTTGAATCCAGCTTTCTTGAGGCCAGTGGTGAGTCCACCTGCACCGCAAAATAAATCGATAGCTGTGGGCTTTGATTTGCTCATTAGTTATCTGTTACCTACTCAACCTAAAAAACTTGCACAGCTTAAATGATGAAAGTTTTCTTGCCTAAATTTTAAATATAATTTTATTTTCACCACGTCTTATCACCCCTCCTTTGGGCATACCATCGCAATGCTACTTTTTTGGTAATTGCTATCCCGCGTTTTGACTGGGCAAGTTTGAATTGGCTTCGTTATAGGA
The DNA here is from genome assembly GCF_013343155.1 of Pseudomonas sp. FDAARGOS_761. Classification (NCBI taxonomy): domain Bacteria; kingdom Pseudomonadati; phylum Pseudomonadota; class Gammaproteobacteria; order Pseudomonadales; family Pseudomonadaceae; genus Pseudomonas; species Pseudomonas sp. FDAARGOS_761. The sequence goes on from NZ_CP054572.1 coordinate 855,158, forward strand.
AGGGCTGACTTGACCAATTTCAGGCATGACTTCTCCGGTCATTAGCCACCAGCGATACTGGGGGTAAATTTTTCCAAGCTGTTCTAGCTCTTCTGCGCCAATTCTCGCCCTGCCTCTCTTAATACTCTGCCAGCGGACGTAGTCCTTGCTATTGACCTCTGCCAACTCTTTCAAACTGGTCTGATCGAGTAATTGAAGCGCTCTATTGGCCATGCTTTCAGCCATTGATAAATACCATTATGGACTATTGTCATAATTGCTAATTTATGGATAATGTCCATATGGACTATAGCCATAATAAGTTTTTTACTAATGCCACGAATAGTGACGGAACGAGCATGGAACTGGAAGAGCTTAACCCCAGCGCCCCGATAGGGCCGCAACAGGATGTGGAGTCCATCGAACGGTGGGCGGAGCGCAACGGCATTAGCTATGGCACCGCCCGCGCCTGGGTTTACCGGGGTGTGCTGCCGTCCGTGAAGCTCGGAAAGCTGCGCATGGTGAATAGCGCGCTGCTTCGCAACTGGCTGTTGGAACAGGAGTGGACGGCATGAGCCGCACCGATCCGCAATTCAAGCTCCGTATGCCTCCAGCCCTTCGCGCCCGGGTTGAGCAGGCTGCCAAGGCCTCTATGCGTTCCCTAAATGCCGAACTGGTCTTCCGTGTTGAGCAGAGCTTTGAAGGCGTTGAGGTAGCGCGCGTTCTGTCGAGCAACCCGATTAACGCGTTGTTGAGCTTCCTTGAAGGCTATCTGCTGCACGCGGCACCGCACCCTGGCGAACCCTTCGACCGCGCTCTGATGCTGATCGATGGCCTCATTGATGCCGGCTACCTCTCCCAACCGGAAGAATCCTATCTGTCCGACCTGCGGGTTGAAGCTCTCGCCTGGGGCCGTGCTCGCCAAGATGAGGAGGAAGCTGACCATGTCGTCTCCGAATTACTTGCGCCAAACCCACGCCCCGGACTGCGCCTGCTCTGTGTGCTGGTCCGCAAGGCAGGTCGTTGCGCCGTTGTGCAGCCAATCTCCGTGTACGGACTGCCAGCCCCCTGGGCTCCCCTATCTGGAAAATGGCCGTTGGACTTGCCGTTCCCGTTCCTTCTGCTCGAAACACGACCCGTCCCGGCGTCCGCCGAAGTACTGGCACGTTGTGTACGACAGCGGGAAACCCACGCCCTTCGTGCCCGTGCGCGAAGCATTCCAACTGGAGGGCTGACCCATGCTCGCTGACACCCTGAAAGCGCTGCTCCTGCTCTGCCTGATCCAGGCCGCCCGCACCGTGGCCGATCCGGTCAAGGGCCGCGCTCCCGGCTCGTCGGAACAGCTTCACCGTTCCGGCGAACGGAAGCACGGGCGGAGCGCACCCTTGAACGCTTCCCCCCTGAAACAGCCTCCGCTGGGGAGTGTGGGGCAGCTCCTCCGCCCCGCGCTCCCGAGCCCTCGGCGGCAAGAGCGGGATGACAAGGGCAGAGCCCTTGGTGTTGCTCTGCGGGTTCCAAGGGGAAGCGTTCCCCTTGGCCGTCGGAGACGACGTTGCGATAGGGATCGTTACCCGGATGGGCCGAGACGAACACCCGTGGTTGGCTTGGTTCGCTAGCGAATAGAGCCCGGCCCGAAGGGATCGCCCGACAAATCACTTTCACCCAACACCGCTGAATGAAGGCGAAACAGCCGAATTTGCAGCAGCGGGACAACTCACGCCGAAAAAGGCGAATTGAAGGAGAAACACCGATGAACATGTTTGCAACCCAAGGCGGCGTCGTCGAGCTGTGGGTCACCAAGACCGACACCTATACCTCGACCAAGACCGGGGAAATCTACGCCTCGGTCCAGTCCATCGCCCCGATCCCGGAAGGTGCCCGTGGCAACGCCAAGGGCTTCGAGATCAGCGAATACAACATCGAGCCGACCCTGCTGGACGCCATCGTCTTCGAAGGCCAGCCGGTGCTCTGCAAGTTCGCCAGCGTGGTCCGCCCGACCCAAGACCGTTTCGGCCGGATCACCAATACCCAGGTCCTTGTGGATCTGCTGGCCGTGGGCGGCAAGCCGATGGCGCCGACCGCCCAAGCCCCGGCCCGCCCGCAAGCACAGGCCCAAGCCCCGCGCCCGGCCCAGCAGCCGCAGGGCCAGGACAAACAAGACAAGTCCCCGGACGCCAAGGCGTAAGCCGTAGGAGGCCGCGATGTTCCGCTATCTCTCGCTGTTCGCGGTAGGTCTGGCCACCGGCTACGCCTGGGGCTGGATCGACGGCCTAGCGGCCTCCCTGGCTGTTTGAGGACTGATCGCTATGTCAGGCGTTGTCGCTGTGCAGGTGTGTACCGCGTGGACCTCGACCCCCGAGGGCTTCATGGCGTGTCGCGAACTCGCATGGCAACAGGCCTACCTGATTCCGCCAGAGGCCGCTGGATACGTGGACATCCTGGTCAACGGTGGTTTCTCCCCGGAAGCCTTCGGCATCGGTGCCGCTGGCGTCCTGGGATCGTTCGTGACGGGGCTTTTGATTGGCTGGGTCGCGTCACTTCTTCGTAAAGCCAAGTAGAGAGGAAACACCATGAAAGCAATGAAGCAACGCATCGCCAAGTTCAGCCCGGTCGCCTCGTTCCGCAACCTGTGCATCGCCGGTTCCGTCACTGCCGCGACTTCGCTGCCGGCCTTCGCCGGGGTGATCGACACCAGCGCGGTGGAATCGGCGATTACCGATGGCCAGGGCGATATGAAGGCCATTGGCGGCTACATCGTTGGCGCCCTGGTGATCCTGGCCGTTGCCGGCCTGATCTACAGCATGTTGCGCAAGGCGTAACGGGTGCTCTGGTCGGTGTGGTTGGGGGCGTTCTTCGCCGGCGCCTTCATCACCGGGTACCGGACCGGCGAATTCTTCTAACCGAACAGACCGAGGCGGAAGCCCCCTCCGGAGTTTCCGGCAGGGGGCTTTTTTGTGTGGGGTCTTACGATGAAGTTTGCGAGCCTGATTCTGATGCTTTTCTTTGCCACGCTGGCGAGGGCTGAGGATTACTACTGGAAAATTCAGTCACTGCCTGAACGCTTTTCTTCGCCCTCGGCAGCTTGCGCGGCGTGGGCCAAAGACACGGGACGCCCTGGGGAGTTCACCTTCACCGGGTCTATGAAAGCCCGTGACCAGACCTCGTTTTGGTGCGAGTTCACGAACAACGAAACCGGCAAGACTGCTGCCGCGTATGGTCCTGCCGGACGCTATGGCGATAGCTGTCCCGAGGGGACGGAATACGATAAGGCGACCGGGGTTTGTAAGTCGCCTCCGCAAGAATGCAAGGAAGGCGAACTGTTCCCGGCCAAAGGCCCGGACTCGCCCGTAGTTACCTCGGGAGGCCGTAACTATGTCGGTGACGGCGGCGCCCCGACCGCCTGCTATCAAAGCTGTGAGTATGGCGGCAATCCCAGCCCGGCCAGTTGCTATCTGGTCAAAGGCTCCACCACGACGGGCTTCTGCAATTACATCCTCAAGGGCACCGGCCAAAGCTGCGGTGCCGACTCCTACACCTTCTCCCAGACCGGCGATTCGCTGAACCCGCCCGACACTCCGAACACCGATCCTTCCGACCCGAACGACCCCGGCTGCCCGCCCGGTTGGTCGTGGTCGGGGACTACCTGCGTCAAGACCCCGACCGATCCCACGGATCCAACCGACCCGACCACGCCGGGCGGTGACGGCGGCGGCGATGGCAATGGCGGTGGAAACAATAACGGCGGGGGCAATGACGGCGGCACCGGCAATGGCGGCGACGGCAGCGGGGGAGGGGACGGCAACGGCGGGGGCGATGGTAGCGGCGACGGTGACGGCAGCGGCACGGGCGGCGATGGCAATGGCACCTGCGACCCGGCGAAAGAGAACTGCTCCACCGGCCCAGAAGGCCCTGGCGGCGAACTCAAGGAGCCCACGCTCGGCACCTGGGATGACGCCATCGCCACCTGGGAAAAGAAGGTCGAGGAAGCCAAGAAAGAACTCAAGACCAAGGTGAAGGCCAACGTCGACCAGATGAAGGGCGCCTTCGACCTCAACCTGGCGGAAGGCGGCGGGCAACTGCCCTGCGAGTCCATGACCATTTGGGGCAAGTCCTACTCCCTCTGTATCTCCGACTACGCCGGCCAACTCTCCAGCCTGCGCGTGGCGCTGCTGCTGATGGCCGCGCTGATCGCCGCCCTCATTCTGCTGAAGGACTGACCCTATGGAATGGCTCTCCGGTTTTCTCGATCAGATCATCGCCTTCTTCCAGTGGATCTGGGATTTCTTCGCCCAAGGCATCTATGACTTCGTGCGCGACGGCCTGGTGGTTGCCACCAAGGCGTCGATGTACGCCGCGCTCCAGACCCTGATCCTGCTGATCGATGTCAGCTACACCGCCGCCCGCGAACTGATCGACAGCCTTGGCGTGCCGCAGATGATCCGCAGCATGTATGCCGCGCTGCCGGGTCCGATTGCGGCGGGGCTGGCCTTCTTCGGCGTGCCGCAGGCGCTGAACATCATCATGGTCGCGGCGGCGACGCGCTTCTGCATGCGCTTCGTGCCGTTCATTGGGAGGTGATCCGTGTCGATCAAGATCCACCACGGCCCCAATGGCTCCTACAAGACCTCCGGCGCGATCCAGGATGACGCCGTGCCCGCGCTGAAAGACGGGCGGGTGATCATCACCAACGTGCGCGGCTTCACCCTGGAGCGGGCCTATCAGGTCTTTCCGGACCTGCCCAACACGGCGGAAATCATCAACCTCGATCTGGAGTCGCTGGAAGACCTCGAAAAGATGCGCACGTGGTTTCAGTGGGCGCCCCGCGGGGCCTTCCTGATCTTCGACGAAACCCAACTGCTGTTTCCCAAGTCCTGGCGGGAAAAAGACCTCGAGCGCTTCGACTACCCCGGTGGACCGGAAGCGGCCCACGCGGCTGACCGCCCCATGGGCTGGCTCGACGCCTGGACCCGGCACCGGCATTTCAACTGGGACATTGTCCTCACCACGCCGAACATTTCCTACATTCGCGACGACATCCGCATGACCTGCGAGATGGCCTACAAGCATTCCAACCTCGCGGTGATCGGCATCCCTGGCCGCTACAAGGAGGCCCAGCATGACGCCCAACTCAACCGTCCGCCCGCCGATGGCACCATCATCGAATACAAGCGGATCCGAAAGCAGACCTTCGCCCTCTACCAGTCCACGGCCACCGGCAAGACCCAAGACACCAAGGCGGGCAAGAGCCTCTTCCGGTCGCCTAAGCTGGTTCTTCTACTGGCATTGCTGGCCGGCACTATTGGCTTTGTCTGGTATATGGGGCCTCTGCGCACGATTGGCGGTCCGGCTGCTGCGACACCTGCCGACGCTCCTGGCGACCCTGCTCAAGCCCCTGCTGCGCCCGCTGCTGTGGCTGCTCCAGCGCGTCCTGCTGCGAATAGCTTTCTTCCTCCTGGGCTTGTACCTGATGGGCCTGCTGCTGCGCCTGTTGATCTGAACGCCCATCCCTTCGCCGATCGACGGATCTCCATCCTCGCCCACGCCTACCGCAAGTCGCGGGGCGATATCTACCTGTTCGCTCTGGACGATCCCACGGGCCGGCGCCTGGAACTGACTAGCTGGCAACTGATCGGCTCCGGCTACCGGGTGGCGCCCAAGGGCGAGTGCGTCGTAGAGCTTCGCTATGAGGACTGGAAACAGACCGTCACCTGTGCCGGGAGGCAGCCCGGCGCGGTGGCCAGCATCGTTCCGGCAGCGCCTGTTGCCGCCTCCGCAGACGCACCGGCCAGGGGCCAGTCGCCGCTGACCATCGTCCCCGATTCCGAATACGCCTCGCGGCCCTGGAGGCACAAATGATCGATTGGGAATTCCTCGTTCCGGTGGCGATGGGCTGGGCGCTGCATCACTGGTGGACGGTGATGACGGCGCTAGCGGCGGTAGGGGTGCCGCCATGAGGGGCGGGCCGCGCCGCCGGCCGGGAGCGCAAGGCATGAGCGATAGGCCGAAGGCGCGGCCGACGCCCCTGTAACACGTCAGATAAGCCACCTATTGCGGTTTCAATTCGTACCAATTTGGATCGTTAAAGATGAAGAAAATCAGCCATCAAATTCGCGTCAGTATCGAGTCGGACGGTCAGGTCTTGGAAAGCCCGAAAGGGCGGTTGTTCTTCGACGATACCACGGCTCAATTCACCGACCTGTCAGGCGTGCGCATTCTGCGGTGCGGCGTGGATACGGTGCGGCAGTTGTACAACGGCAAACTCCGGCCGGAAGTCATGGCGCTGTTTGACCTCTCGGTGGATGTGGTCGAGTTCGCCGGCTACGAATGGTCCAAGGGCCGCATCGGTCGCGACTCCGGCTATCAGTACCGCCTGCAGAACGCTGAAATGGGCTTGATCCTGCTGATCAAGAACCACAGCATCAAGGTCGATACCCTCGGCTCGCACCTCAAGATCGAGGTATCGCCTCACGCCCTCGATGGCGCCGATCCGCGCATCCTCCAGGGCGTGCTGGATGACTTGGCCGCTGCCGTACTGAGCCACTGCGAAACCAACCAAGCCGCTGTGCATATCGCCCTGGACGTACAAGGCTGGAAACCGCCTCGCGATCTGGTGGATCGCATGCATTGCCGCTCGCGTCGGGTGCGACAAATCAGCGGGATCGAGCGGATCGAATTCGACGGCAACGCCTCGGTCTACGGGCGTGGCGAGACGTACATGTTCGGCTCGGCCAACGGCCTGCAACTGTCGATCTATAACAAGACCCTCCAGGCTCGGGCCACCGACAAGCTCGACTATTGGGAAAGCGTGTGGGCGACCCTGAACGGGGATCCGTTCGGCGATGGCGACCCGGCCTATAACCCCCTGGAAACGGTGTGGCGGCTCGAGTTCCGTTTCCACCACTCCATCGTCCAGCAGTTCTCCGAAGGCTCGCGCATGGCTTCGGGAGAGGTCATCGGCTGCCGCACCTATGGGGGGCTTTGCCCGCACCTGCAAGGACTGTGGAACTACGCCTGCGAAAGCTTCAAGCTGCTGAGCCGGACGGCGGTCTACGATCCGTTCTGGAGCCTGATCAGCCAGGACGCCCGCGTCCAGGTCGAGTGCGATCCGCTGATCGAGCGCGCTGAGTACCGGCGCTATTACAAGACCGCCAAGGGCTTTAGCGGGCGCAACTGCGAGATGTTTCTCGGCCAGTTCGTGAGCCTGATCGCGCGGGAGCGTGTCCCGGCAAAAAAGGCTATTGAGTCCGCCCGTAAACTGGAGTTCTGGCACGTTATCGAAGACCACTATCTCGCCAAGGGTTGGACTCGTCGCGATCTGGAAAGGCATATACACAAGCTGATGTGTGATCGGTATCTACGGCGGGGGTATGCCGTCTAATGTCGATCACCAAGCTCCCCGATGGCCGTTGGTTCGTCGATGTAGAACCGATCAAGGGCAAGCGCTTTCGCAAGCGGTTCAAGACCAAGATGGAGGCGCAGCAATTCGAGGCCACTGCGCGTCAGAAGTGTGCTGAAAACCCCAGCTGGACGCTCAAGCCGAAGGACCGTCGGCGTCTCTCCGAGTTGGTCGAACTCTGGTATGAGCTGCATGGCCAGACCCTGAGCAACGGGCATCGTTGCGTGGCGATTCTGCGGTTGGTGGCAAAGGACTTGGGCGACCCGGTCGCTGTCTCCCTGGAGCCTGCGAAAGTGGCTCGGTTGCGTAGCTGACAGATAGCCAATGGCATGTCGGGCAAGACCGCGAACAACCGTCTTGGCTACCTCAAGTCCATGTACAACGAATTGCGCCAACTCGGCGTCATTGACTATGAGAATCCGGTAGGGCGCATGCGACCGCTCAAGCTTCAGGAAAGACCGCTGTCGTACCTGACCAAGCATCAGGTGTCCGAACTGCTTACGGCCCTGGATGCGCGCACCACGTCGCCACATCCGAAGATGGTCGCTCGTATCTGCCTAGCGACAGGGGCTCGATGGGGTGAGGCTCAGGCGCTGACGCCGGAACGTCTGAAAGGTAATACGGTGATCTTCGCCAACACCAAGTCCAAGCGTGTGCGCTCGGTGCCGATCTCGGAACAACTGGCCGCCGACATTCGCCGGCATTGGCAGACCCACGGGCCGTTCACAAACTGCCTTGGCGTGTTCCGCCTAGTGCTGCTGTCTACCTCGATCAAGCTGCCGAAGGGGCAGGCCAGCCACGTACTGCGCCACACGTTCGCTAGTCACTTCATCATGAACGGCGGGCACATCGTGACCCTACAGCACATCCTGGGGCACGCCTCATTGTCGATGACGATGCGCTATGCGCATCTATCGCAGGATCATTTATCGGAAGCGGTGCGGCTTAACCCCCTTCTCGCATTCTTCTAAGGTTTTCTTGATTTAGGCGGAGACATTCATCTTCAGCATCGGGTTGATTATCGAACGGCTCTCCAACTTCATCTTTGGTAGCGATTTCTCTAATAACCCACTGCCGCTTAGGCGGCGGCTGTATTTCATTTTGTCCAGGTACGATGGATTGCGCTTGGCTAACGGGTTTCATAGACACGTGGTATCGATCACTCACCATGATCCATCCTTTTGGGGAGACTGATGCAGCAGAGTTTATCAGGTGCATTTCGACATTTTTTCGACACGTTTCCGATCCCTAAAAAGCAAAACCCCCGAAAACGCAATGTTTTCAGGGGTTTAGCTATGGAATCTGGAGCGGGCGAAGGGAATCGAACCCTCGTCATGAGCTTGGGAAGCTCAGGTAATGCCATTATACGACGCCCGCTCGGACGGCTTTTGCGGCCAGGGCGCCTTTTTACCAGATGCGCGGCGGCAGGTGAAGCCCGGGGCGGGGTTTTTGTTGATTTCGCTGGGTTTTTCCGCCAGGGGAGCGGGGCTCCCCGTGGCGGTGGCGGTTAGCTGGCGAGGGCGGCGAGGGGGACGCTGGCGCCGTTGGGCTGGGGGCGGTAGATCGGGTTGAGCGGCTGCGTGCGCTGCGGGCGGAGGAAGGCCAGCAGGGCGTCCTGGGTCTGTTGCCAGGCGGCCTTGTGCTCGACGTCGATGAAGTGGCCGGCATTGCGGATGGTGTGGAATTCCGCGCCGCGGATCAGTTGGCCGAACTGGCGGGCTTCGTGGGGCGTGGTGTAGATGTCCAGCTCGCCGTTCATGAACAGCACCGGGATCTCGATGCCGGCGAAGCTCTCGGTATAGCTATCGGCGTTCAGGCGCAGCACTTCGCGGATATGGAAGTGCATCTGGTGGTATTCGTGCTCGTCCAGGCTGCTGACGTGGCGGAAGTTGTAGCGTTTGAACAACTGCGGCAGGTAGCGGCCGATGGTTTCGTTGACCAGGTTGCCGACCTGGGTGCGATCGCAGGCGGCGAGGTAGTCGAGGCCGCGATGCAGGTAGTCGAGCATGGCCGGGTTGAGCTGAGGCGAGAATGAGTTGACCACCGCCCTGCGGATCCGTCCGGGACGCTGCGCCAGGGCCAGCAGGGTGGCGACGCCGCCCCACGAGAACGACATCACCACGTCGGCGCGGAAGCGTTCGATCAGTTCCAGCAGGATCCTGGCCTCGCATTCCTTGCTGATCGGCGTGCGGTTTTCGTTATGGGGTTTGGACTGGCCGGCATACGGCTGGTCGTAGAGCACCACGTTGTAATGCGGCTGCAGGTACTTCACGGTCTGGGCGAAGGACGCTGTGGTCGACAGCGAGCCGTTGACCAGGATGATGGTCTGCTGCGCCGAGGGGTTGCCGTAGAACTCGGTGTGAATCCTGTATTGCCCGTGGATCTCGATGATGGCTGTTTCCGGCCTCATGTCGCTTCCTCCTGGAATCGTTCGATGGGAACGCGGCGACCTGCTTGTCGCGGCGAATACAAAATGCTCATGGGCAGATGAAAGCGCCTCCCAATGACAGTTGAATGTCATTCGGATGGATTTAATAAACTTTTAATTTTCAACGACTTACAGGCAAATAGAGTTCGTCCGAAACCCTTTCGGGTCTTGGCGATGCGGCTATTGGCCGGGCAGGAAAGGCCGGCGCCGAAGCGCGGGCAGTCACGCGGGCTTTCTTGGAAGTCGTTTGTGACCGATCGGTCACAACGTGAGCGTCAGTTAAGCAGCCGGCGTGCCGGGCTGCAAGCCCTGTTTCGCTTGTGGATGGGGGAAGAAGGGAAGGAATCCGACGAAATGCCGCCGGGCAAGCGCCGATGCCGCGATTTCGGGGGGCCGGGAAGGAGAGGGGCGGCGCGGCCGCCGCCCCGGTGGTTCACTTGAGCAGGCTGGCGATGACTTCCGACGTGCGTGCCGCACGTGCCACGGCGCAGCTCTGCGGAGCGAGGAAGCGCGAGGTTTCCAGCCACTTCGGCTGTGGGTAGTAGGCGAACACGTAGCTGCCGCGCTTGAGGGTGTTGATCAGCCGGGCGGCCACGGCCGGGCGTACCGCAGGGCAGCCCTGGCTGCGGCCCAGGCGGCCGAGCCCGGGAACCACCCTGGGATCGGCGTAGGCGGCGGAGTGCATGACGATGGCGCGTTCTTCGCTCTTGTCGTTGAAACCCGGCTCCAGGCCAACCAGGCGCAGCGACTGGCCGTGCTTGCCGGTATAGAGCTGGCCGGTCTGGAACAGCCCGATCGACGACTGGTAGCTGTTCGGCCGGTTGGAGAAGGAGGTGGCAAGGTCATCGCCGCTGTTCTTGCCGTGGGTCACCCACTCTTCGAAGAGCAGCTTGCGGGCCTTCAGGTCGAATACCCAGAGGCGCTTGTCGCGCGACGGCCGCGAGTAGTCGATCACCGTCAGCAGGCCGTTGTCGTCACCCTGGCTGGCACTCGCGCAGGCATAGGCGGTGAGGGCCAGTTCGAGGGTCGGCAGGCTGGCCTGGGGAGCGAGTTTCTGAAGGTCCTTGGCGGAGGGAAGTGGCATGGCGAACACCGGCCCGCTGGCCAGTGCGCAAAGGGTGGCGCCCGCCAGGCTCAGCCTGCGCAGGGCGGCACGGAGGAAGGTTGGCATACGAGCAGTATTCCCATCGGTTCAGTGTGGTTTTTACCGGATGAGAGGCATTGTGCTCGATTTTTGAACAACTTGCCGACTACTTTTTAAGCGATTTCGTCGGATTGTTCGGTGTTTCCGTGGCGATCACCGTGAAATCGGAGTCGCTGTGGGTGTCCCGGGTCGAGGCCCAGTCGGTGATCACCAGGGTACTGCCGACGTCCATGGCGCTCAGCATTTCGCGGACGAAGGTCGGGTCCATGCGGATCTTGCCCAGTTGCTCGGAGGGTGTCAGGCCCTGTCCCGGGTTGCTCACCTGGACCACCGACCAGCGCAGGTTCGGCGAGGTCTCGCCGATTTCGTCCAGGGTCGGCTTTTCCAGCAGCGAGAACACTGCCATGCCGGTTTGCGGGCGTGCCGGCAACTGCACCGGTGCGGTGCCTATGCGCTGGCCGCCGCGGTAGACATAGGCGCGCTGGTCGGCGCGGCTGATCAGCACCGACAACGGACCGCGCTCCGCGCCGGGGTCGTTCCAGGCGATCTCTCCGGGCTCTACCGGCAGCGTCACCGGTCGCCCGTCCGCTACCGTCGGCGCCAGCAGGCCGGGGTGGTCGACTTCCTTCGGCGCGCTGCTGGCGTTGGAAATGATTACCGTGGTGGAGCTGAATCCGGTGATGCCGTAGAGCTTCTTGGCGAACGCCATGGGCAGGCGGATGCAGCCGTGGGAGGCGGGATAGCCGGGCAGGTTGCCGGCGTGCAGGGCGATGCCGTCCCAGGTAAGGCGCTGCATGTAGGGCATGGGCGCGCTGTTGTAGAGGTCGGACTTGTGGTCGACGCTCTTTTGCAGGATCGAGAACACTCCGGTCGGGGTCTCCCGGCCCTTCTTGCCGGAGCTGAGGGTGCTGACCCCGATGGCGATACCGTTGCGGTAGATGTAGGCCTTCTGTTCGGTAAGGCTGACCACGATGGTCACCGGTCCCTGCGGGGAAACCTCCGGGTACCAGAGGTACTCGCCGGGCTTCATGCTCTTCAGCCGCGCCTTGATGTCGGCCGGCGGCAAAGGCGCGTTCGCTGGGCTGGCGGGCGCCGCGTGGAGGCTGCCGACGGCGAAGGCCAGCAGCAGTACGGCAAGGGATCTTTTCATCGGCGCTTTCTCTTGCTCCATGCGGGAAAGGCTGTCGCTCCGACAGACGCCATTCAGCTTAGCGTCGCTCGCGACGGCCGGCCAAACCCCTGCGGTCCGGCCTCTTTCGGTGGACAGGCGGCGGGCGGCGGGGTTTCACACCGAACAGATTTCTTCAGCATTCAGGGGGCGCCAGGCACCCGGCGGCAACTGCGGGTCGAGACAAATATCGCCCATGCGCTCGCGGTGCAGGCGCAGCACCTTGTTGTCGAAGTGGCCGAACATGCGCTTGACCTGGTGATAGCGGCCTTCGTGCAGGGTCAGGCGGGCGCAGCGTGGGCCGATCGGTTCGAGCTGCGCGGGGAGGGTGATCAGGTCTTCGAAGCGGAAGTGGAGGCCGGCGGCGAAGGCATCCACGTAGCGTTGGTCGATGGGCGCCTCGGTTTCCACGTAGTAGACCTTGTCGCGCCGGCTGCCCGGCAGGGTCAGGCGGCGCGACCACTGGCCGTCGTTGGTCAGCAGCATCAGGCCGGTGGTGTTGTAGTCGAGACGACCGCCAATGTGCAGGTCGTCGCGCTGGTCTTCCGGGAACAGGTCGAGGACGGTCGGGTGTTGCGGGTCGCGGGTGGCGCTGACGCAGCCCATCGGTTTATGCAGCATGTAGTAGCGCGCCGGCTTGCCAGCCTGGAGCAGCTGCTCGTCCAGTTCCACCCGGCTGAAGACACGCACTTCGTGGGTGCCGTCGCGCACCACCTGGCCGTCCACGCGCAGGCGTCCACCGGCGATCAGCATCTGCGCGTCGCGGCGGCTGAGTTCGGGCAGGTTGGCGAGGAAGCGGTCCAGGCGCATCAGTCGTCGGCGTCGGGCGGCAATAGTTGCGCGCAGCGCGGGCAGAGGCAGGCACGGCGGCGCAGCTCGGCGGGAATCCGCTCCAGCGCGGCCGCATCGATTTCCGTGGTGAAGCACCAGCAAGCCTGGACGGCGCTAGCGGGATCGGCCAGGGTGCAGCGGTTGGATTGCTGGCACAGCGGGCAGCGGCCGGGGTCGATTTCGCTGTTCATGGCGCGGTGGATGGCTGGCGGGTGCCCAGGGTGCAGCGCCCGGCGCGCGGATGCAAGCATCGCGCGCCGGGCGGGGCGTTTCAGCGGCGAACGGCGTTGGTGATCCAGGGCTCCAGGCGCTGGCCGAAGCTGAGGTGCAGTTCCAGCGGCGCTAGCCGGTAGTTTTGTCCGTCGACTTTGGCGAATACCGCGTGCCATTGTCGTGGCACGTTGATCGCGGCGAGGTCGGTACGGCTGATGTAGCCGCCGACCAGCGTCCTGCCTTCGTCGACCGCGGACCAGGGGCGCACCCGGCCCTTGACGATGGCGTAGCGCTGGCGCTCGGGGTAGCGCTGGCGCAGGGCGGCCAGGTCGAGGCCGGTGTCGACGATGAACAGTCGGCTGGCCTCTCCCTGCTCATGCTTCAGTTGGTGGCGAGCGGCCTCCATCTGGCTGGACAGCATTTCGTCCTTGGGCAGGGCCTTGCTGCGGGCGCGGGCCTCGGCCAGGCGCTCCTCGGCCAGGCGTACTTCGCGGCGATAGGCCGGGCCGTCGAGCTCCAGGACCAGTAGCACCTGTTTTTCCTGTTGGCGGCGGTAGCGCCGTACGCTCTCTTCGTCGAGCGCGTCCGGGATGCTGAAACCGAGGGCGCGCATCTGCTCGGGCGGCAGCGGGGGCGCGAGGTCATTGGGCGGCTCGCCGTTCGGCGAGCGAAGCTCCAGGCGCAGTTCGACGCCACTGTTCTCTTCGCTCCAGAAGCCGTAGGACCAGTTGCGCTGGAGTTCGCGCTGACTGAGCACCAACTTGCTTTCGGCCTCGCCGGACCGGTTCCAGGCGACGCCACCGAGGGCGGCCAGGTTCGCCGCCAGCAGCAGGAGGCTGCCGGCGACCAGGGCGTTGCGACGGTTGCGATTCATGCGTCAGTCCTCGCGGCGATGCCCAGGGGCGTGCGCAGGCGGCGCAGGACCAGCAGGATCAGCAGGGCGCTGAGGCCGAGCACCAGGAAGAACAGGTACTTCGGCATCGCTTCCCACCACCAGTCGAAGAACTTGGTGTAGAGGAAGATGACGAAGAAGGTGATCCCGGTATTGCTCACGTCGGCCCAGTTGCGTCGCGCGCCGAGCCAGATCACCAGGGCGGCGGCGACGAAGCCGGCGACCTGGTAGAGCCCCTCGATGAGCGCCGACGGCAGCGCCAGGTAGCTGCCTGAGCCCCAGTTGGCCAGCACCAGCATCGGCAGGAACAGGCCGAGCAGGGCGAACACCCGGTAGATCACGGCGAAGCCGCTGAAGTTGCGCTGCTCGAAGCACAGCGGCACGGCGAAGATCAGCGCGGCGGCGGGGAAGAAGTTCTCCGGTCGCTCGCCTACGCCCAGCCAGTAGCCGCCGCCCCAGGTGCCGACGCGCGCGGCGATGAAACCCATCACGCAGAGGATCGCCGCCGCCAGCAGCAGGCGGGCGTTGCACAGGTAGGCCAGGAGCAGGGCGTAGAGCGCCCAGGGCACCAGGGCCAGGTCGCTGGGGGTGACGTTGAATATCTGCCCGAGCATGGTCAGGTCGAGGACGAAGCAGGCGAACGCGACCATCGCCGCCAGCTTGCTGAAGTAGCCAGAGGTGTCCTTGGCCTGGACCCAGAGTGTGGCGAAGAACGCGACGAAGGCGCTGCCGACCAGGATCGCCACCTGGGCGACGGTAGGGAACAGGCCCCAGAAGCGATAGAACAGCAGGAACACGCTGGCGGCGAAGGCCAGGGCGCCGAAGAACGAGGCCACCCGCATGCCCAGCGAAAGTTGCTGGCTGCGCAGGTCGTGGTCGATGTCGAAACGGTCGCGGTAGCTGTCCAGCAGGGCCAGGTGATAGTCGGCGAGTTGCCGGGCCTGGGTCGGTTCGAGGCGGAACGCCTGCTCCTGGTCGAGGCGTTGCAGCTCGCGCTGGAACACCAGAATGTCGTTGGCGCGCTGCTGTGCCTGGGCGCGGTCGATGGGTTGCATGCATGCTCCTTGAGCCTTGCCGGCGGGGCCGACAGTCCTTGATCCGCGCACTCTACCGAGAAACGCCGGCGGCGGTCACGCCCTGGAGGGGCCTGTCGTTGGTCGGATTCAGGGAATTTCCGTTTTTCCCTTCGGTCTCTAGTGCAGCCGGGTTGCAACCGCCGCAACCGGCTTCCCGCTCCATCGGGATCTTGTCCAGGCGTGGTTCGGCTGCGTTCTGCGATGAAGGAGAATGCTGATGGTCATGCGATTGATCGGGCTGCTGCCGGCGGCCTTCCTGGGGAGCGGTTGCAGCGGGGGGCCGGGCGCCTGCGTCGAACTGGACTTCGACCAGGGTTACTACGGCTACCATCGCGGCGGCCCGCCCCATTGTCCTCCAGGCCAGGCCAAGAAAGGCTGGTGCTGAGCCCGCTCCCTTTTCCCGAGTCTTCACGTCGTATGCGCGCCTCGCAGCGTCGCCGGTCGTCCGGCTGGCGGCGGGGCCGCAGGAGGCTGCCATGTGGCGCACATTCCTGAGAGTCCCGCTTCTTCTGCTTTTCGCCAGCCTGGGTGGCTGCGCGGTGTATGACTACGACTACGATGACGGCGACTGGCGCCGCTATCGCGGCCAGCCCTACGCCTACGAAGTGCCGCGCTATCGCGTCTACGACGATGGCTGGCGTAGCGAACGGCGCTACTACTCGACGCGCTACTACGACCAACGCTACTACCCGGCGCCACGCCGCTACGATGGCCACCGCGACTACCGGCGCGAGCAATATCGCTACCCGCAGCGCCACCACGAATCGCGCCCGGCCCATCGCGGCGAGCGGCATCCGGGCAACTGGCAGCGCGGCGGCCAGCCGCAATGGCGCGGGCATTCTCCGCAACGCTGGCAGCAACACGGTGGGCAGGATCGTCCGCGGCACCGGGGCCAGCAGGGCGGGGCGCCTCGCTGGCGCAACTGAGGTGCGCAAGGAAAGGCGGCGCCTGCGGGCGCCGTCGTGCTTTCCAGTCGAAAGTGCGGACCCTCTTGGCGCATTTGCTCGGCACACTCTGCCGATACCGAAACGAGGAGGTTCCCATGAGTCATTTTCTGTCGTTCGCCAAGGGCGCCCTGGCGATGTTCTGGCTCGTCGCGCTGGTCAACCTGGCCTACCCGCTGGGCGAGTTGCATCGACCGATCCTGCTGTTGTCCGGCGTGCTGGTGCTGGTCCATGCCGCCGAGATCCTGCTGCTCAACGGGCGTCTCAAGGCGCGCCCGGCACCTTGGCTGGAGCGCCTCCAGGTGCTGCTGTTCGGCGTCCTGCACCTGCGTAGCCTCGGCTGATTTACCCAGGCTTTACCCTCGCCGCGGGCACCGCCCGCGCGCCGCGCAGTCCGATGTGCAGGCTCCGGAACAGGCATTCCTCCGGCATCCGCAGGAGAGGCCGGAGCCGCACAGGAGGCGCCATGCGTCGTTTGCTTTCCTTGCTGATCCTCGTCCTGCCGTTGTCGGCCTGCGTGGTCTACGACCGCGACGACCACCGGTATCGTCCCGACTACCGCTACGAGCGCTATCACGACCGTGACCGTGACAACCGCGGGCGCGACTGGAACCGTACCTGGCAGGAGCGCCGCGACGACGCTCGCTGGCGCTGAGCCTCAGGCGGCGGCGAAGCGCCGGTCCTGTTCCAGCACCCGCTCGACGAACACCGCCGCGGCCGGCGACAGGCTGCGGCCGGCACGGCTGACCAGACCGTAGGCGGAGCCCTTGGCGCGGGCGGGCTCGGCGCCGGCGGGCCAGGGCAGCAGCGCCAGGCGGCCGGCCTCGACGTCGGCGGCAACCACGTCCCAGGGCGCCAGGCTGATCAGCTCGCTGGAGCCGACCAGGCCCTTGAGCATCAGCACGTCGTCGCACTGTATGCCGAGCGGTTCGTCGCGTTGCAGCAGGCGCGCCAGGTCGCCGCGGACTTCCGCGGGCAGACGCGGGCCGGCCAGCGGGTAATCGGCCAGTTGCTCGGCGCTCGGCCGCTCCAGACCCAGCAGCGGATGGCCGGGGCGGCAGAAGAGTACGCCGGGATGCTCGCGTAGCGGGTGGATGCGCAACTGCGGATCGCCTTGCAGCTCGCGGATATCGGCGACGAAGAGTTCGACGGCGTCATCCAGCAGGCGCTGGCGCAGGGTCTGCCAGTCCTCGATGAGCAGTGCGACGCGCACGCGTGGGTGGGCGCTGGAGAAACCGGCCAGTGCCTCGGGCAACAGCCGTGCGGCGGGGAAGGGACCGCCGCCCAGGCGTAGCTCGCCGCTGTCGAGATTGCCCAGTTGGCTTACAGCGTTGTGCAGTGCGCGATGCCCGGCCAGCAGGCGCCGAGCGTGTTCCAGCACCAGCCGGCCGTGGGCCGTGAGGGCCACGCCGCGGCTGCCGCGCTCCACCAGGGTGCAACCCAACTGTCCCTCCAGCGCCTGGATGCTGCGGGACAGCGCCGGCTGGCTGAGATTCACCGCTTCGGCGGCGCGGGCGTAGTGGCCGTGCTCGGCGAGGGCGACGAAGTGGCGGAACTGGCGTAGATCGCTCATGCGGACTCCGCATCGAATATCGGCCTGGAATGCATTGGAATTATTGCCGTGCCGCTCGGCATAGTGCCAGCCGAAGCCCACAACAATAAAACGGAGTATCCGATGAGCCGTCTGCTCGCACTCCTGGCGCTCGCCCCGCTGCTCGCCGGCGCCGCCGAAACCACCGCGCCCAAACCGCCCAGTGCCTTCACCGTCGAGGCCCAGCGGCGGGTCGAAGCGGAATTGCCGTTCGCCGACCGTGCCGACTTCGAGCGCGCCGAACGCGGCCTGATCCGGCGCCCGGAGCGGGTGCTCATCCGCAACCCCGACGGCAGCGTCGCCTGGCAGCTCGGCGGCTACGACTTCCTCCTCGACGGCAAGCCCCGCGACAGCATCAATCCCAGCCTGCAACGCCAGGCCCTGCTCAATCTCAAGTACGGCCTGTTCGAGGTTGCCGAGGGTATCTACCAGGTACGCGGCTTCGACCTGGCCAACATCACCTTCATCCGCGGCGACAGCGGCTGGATCGTGGTCGACACCCTGACCACCCCGGCCACCGCCAGGGCGGCCTACGAGCTGGTCAGCCGCGAGCTGGGCGAGAGGCCGATCCGTACGGTGATCTACAGCCACGCCCACGCCGATCACTTTGGAGGCGTGCGCGGTCTGGTCGAGCCACAGCAGGTCGCCAGTGGCGCGGTGCAGATCATCGCCCCGGCTGGCTTCATGGAGGCGGCGATCAAGGAGAACGTCCTGGCCGGCAACGCCATGATGCGCCGCGCCACCTACCAGTACGGCACGCAACTGCCCAAGGGGCCGCAGGGGCAGGTCGACATGGCCATCGGCAAGGGATTGGCGCGCGGACCGCTGAGCCTGCTGGCGCCGACCCGCCTGATCGAAGGCGAGGGCGAGGACCTGGTGCTGGACGGCGTGCCGTTCACCTTCCAGAACACGCCGGGCACCGAGTCGCCGGCGGAGATGAACATCTGGCTGCCGCGGCAGAAGGCCCTGCTGATGGCCGAGAACGTGGTCGGTACCCTGCACAACCTGTATACCCTGCGGGGCGCCGAGGTACGTGATGCGCTGGGCTGGAGCAAGTACATCAACCAGGCGCTGCATCGTTTCGGCAGGCAGGCCGAGGTGATGTTCGCAGTGCACAACTGGCCGCGCTGGGGCAACGCGGAGATCGTCGAGGTGCTGGAAAAGCAGCGTGACCTGTACGGCTTCCTGCACGACCAGACCCTGCACCTGGCCAACCAGGGCGTGACCATCGGCCAGGTGCACAACCGCCTGCGCCTGCCGCCCAGCCTCGACCAGGAATGGTACGACCGCGGCTACCACGGCTCGGTCAGCCATAACGCACGGGCCGTGCTGAACCGCTACCTGGGCTACTACGACGGCAACCCGGCGAGCCTCGACCCGCTCAGCCCGGAGGACTCGGCGGGCCGCTACGTGGAATACATGGGCGGCGCCGAGCGCCTGCTGGAGCAAGCGCGGGCGTCGTACGCCAGGGGCGAGTACCGCTGGGTGGTCGAGGTGGTCAACAGGCTGGTCTTCGCCGAGCCGGATAATCGGGCCGCGCGCGAGCTGCAGGCCGACGCCCTGGAGCAGCTCGGCTACCAGGCGGAGAACGCCGGCTGGCGCAACAGCTACCTGAGCGCCGCCTACGAACTGCGCCACGGCGTACCGCGCGACCAGCCGACGATGAAGGCCGGCAGCGCCGATGCCCTGGCGGCGATGGACACCGGCCTGCTGTTCGATTATCTCGGCGTGCGCCTGGACGCCGGCGCTGCGGAGGGCAAGGCGCTGAGCATCAACCTGCGCCTGCCGGACATCGGCGAGAACTACCTGCTGGAACTGAAGAACTCGCACCTGAACAACCTGCGCGGCGTGCAGAGCGAGGACGCCGGGCAGACCGTGAGCATCGACCGCGCCGATCTCAACCGGCTGCTGCTCAAGGAGGTATCGGCGGTACGCCTGGTCTTCGAGGGCAAACTGAAGAGTTCCGGCAATCCGCTGTTGCTGGGGCAACTGTTCGGCATGCTCGGCGACTTCGACTTCTGGTTCGATATCGTCACGCCGGCGGCGAAGTCCGAAGGCTGACGACGAAGGCGCCCGAGAGGGGCGCCTGGTCTTTTCAGTAGGCCACGGTGAAGCGCTGGCGATGATGACGGGGCTGCTCGGCCTCGTCGAGCATGGCTACCGCCAGGTCTTCCAGGGAAATCCGGCTCTCGCCCTTGGCGTCGAACAGGACCTGGTCGCCGCCGAGGCGGAACTTGCCGCTGCGCTGGCCGGGTTCTAGGAGCATCGCCGGGCTGAGGAACACCCAGTCCAGTCGTTGCTCGCCGCGCAGTTGGTCGAGGGCGTCGGCGGCGCCGAGGGCGCCCTGCTTCCACTGCTCGGGGAATTCCGGGCTGTCCACCAGGCGCTGACCGGGGGCGATCTCCAGGCTCCCGGCGCCGCCGAGAACCAGCAGGCGCGGCACGCCGGAGCGTTTCACGCCGTCGAGAATGGCCTGGCTGCCGGCGGCGTGGCGGGCGCGGAGGTCGGCGCTGCCCCAGCCGCCGTTGAAAGCGCTGATGACCACCTCGTGGCCTGCCACGGCGCTGGCCACCTGGGCCGGGTCGCTGACGTCCGCCTGCACTACGCAGAGGCCGTCGCGCGCCGCCAGCTTGCTCGGGTCGCGGACCAGGGCGGTTACCGCGTGGCCGCGTTGCAGGGCTTCGTTGAGGAAATAGTGGCCGACGTGGCCGGTGGCGCCGATCAGGGCGATTTTCATGCTGCACCTTCCGTTCGAGAAATGCCGCAGAGCGGCGTCGATCAGCATCATCCGCCCTGCGCTCGCCGGGATAAACCGCTGCGAGGGGGATGCACTCGTTAGCCCAGCTTAATAATCAGACCTCCTCGCTGTCGCTCATCAGGGTCAGGCTGCGGGCCACGGCGAGGGCGATGAACAGGACCCCGATCACTCCTTCGCTGCCGGCCAGCAGGCGCGCCAGCGGGTTGATCGCCTGGATGTCGCCGTAGCCCACGGTGGTCAGGGTCACCAGGCTGTAGTAGACGAAGGTATCCAGGCCGAGTGCGCCATGGCTGGCGATGAAGCTGGCCGGCTGCATCTGTTCGACCATGTAGTAGGCGAGAGCGAAGGCCAGCGCCATCTGCAGGTAGAGCGCGCAGAGTCCGTAGAGCAGCTCGTGGGTCACCGGGCGCTCCTGGGTGACGCGGCGGAACAGCGCGGCGAACAGGGTCAGGTACAGCAGGATCAGGCTCAGCCCGCGCAGCAGGCCGGGCGGCAGGCTGGAGTAGGGACTGCTGAAATCCGCAGTGGTGTACAGGGCCAGGCTGAACAGGCCGAAGAAGGCCGTCAGGTAGACCAGCGGACTGCGTCTGCGCAAGGTGTTCATCCCGGCCAGCACCAGCAGCAGGAGGCTGCCGAGCACCCGTGGCTTGGTGCTCGACGGCAGGCCGAGGATCGCCGTGAACAGCACGGTGGAAAAGAACAGCAGGCGGAAACGGTAACGCAGCAGCAGGGCGTTCAAGGCGGGCTCCTCGCATCGTCGAATCGACCAGCCTGGGCGCGGACCCGCCTGTCTGTCTATTGGCCTTGGGTCGGATCGAACAATTTCTGCACCACGGAAAAGTCCCGCTCCGCATAGCCCTGCTTCAGCAGCAGACGGTACAGGCTCAGCGCCAGGCTGCCCATCGGCGTGCTGCTGGCGCTGGCCTGGGCGGCTTCCTGGGCCAGCCCGAGGTCCTTGGCCATCAACTGGGCCATGAAGCCGCCGCTGTAGTCGCGCGACGCCGGAGCGTTCTCCATCACCCCCGGCCAGGGGTTGTAGACTTCCAGCGCCCAGTTGCCGCCGGAGCTGCGGCGCATGATCTCGGCCAGCACCTTCGCCTCGAGGCCGTTGGCCACACCCAGGGCCATGGCTTCTGCGGTACCGATCATCAGCACCGCGAGGAGCTGGTTGTTGCACACCTTGGCGACCTGGCCGGCGCCGTCGGGGCCGGCATGGAAGATGTTCCGACCCATGGCCTCGAACAGCGGCCGGGCCTTCTCCAGGGCTTCGGCGTCGCCGCCGACCATGAAGGTCAGGGTGCCGGCCGCCGCGCCGGCAGTGCCGCCGGACACCGGCGCGTCGAGCATCGCCAGGCCGCGCTCGCGGGCGGCGGCGTGGACCTTGCGCGCCGAGGTCGGGGCGATGGTCGAGCATTCCAGCACCAGGGTGCCGGGGGCGATGTGCGCGAGCAGGCCATCGTCGTCGAGGTACAGGCCTTCGACGTGCTGGCTGGCCGGCAGCATGCTGATGACCACGTCGGCGCCCTGCACCGCGTCGCGGGCGCTGCGGGCGGCGCTGGCGCCGGCGGCGACCAGGCCGTCGACGGCGCTCTGCACCAGGTCGAAGACGTTCAGCAGGTAGCCGGCCTTGAGCAGGTTGGTGGCCATCGGCGCGCCCATGTGGCCGAGGCCGATGAAGGCGATCTGTTTCATGGAGCTCCTCCTGTGGCGGCCGCGAGGCCTCTTGGGGATGCTGTGAAACAGCTTAGACGCTATGGACGTGGCGGGCCCGCGCCCTCCTTCGGCAGAGGGCGGCGCGGCGGATCAGAGCCCCGCCAGCGGATGCTCGCCCTCCCAGGTCGGCTCGAAGTGCGCCTCGATCACCGCCTGCGGGATCGATTCCACCTGCGGCCAATGCCAGTTCGGTGCGTTGTCGCGATCGATCAGCCTTGCGCGTACCCCCTCGGCGAAGTCCGGATGGCGCGTGCAGTTCAGGCTCATGGCGTATTCCAGGCGGAACACCTCGGCCAGCGACAGGTAGCGCGCACGCTCGATCTGCTGCCAGACCAGATGCGCGGTCATCGGGCAGCCCTCGGCCAGGGTCTTCGCGCCACGCGCAAGCAGCGGGTCGGCGTCGTCGCGCAGCGCCACCAGCGCCTGCCAGGCGCTCGCCAGGTCCGGCTGGTCGAGCAGTGCGTCCAGGCGCGGCCGGCGCGGGAGCAACTGGGCCTCCGGCAGTTCGCCGCGGGCCTCGTGTTCGAGGGCGCGAAGCAGGCTGTGAAGTTGCACCTGGGGCGACTCGTTCCAGTTCATCTGCACCAGGCCGGCGAGCAGGGCGTCCTGCTGGTCGTCGAGAAGGAAGCGGTCGGCCAGGTCGAGGTCGAGAGCGTCGCGGGCGTTCATCTGCGCCGCGCTCAGGCCGAGGAACAGGCCGAGCCTGCCGGGCAGGCGGGCGAGGAACCAGCTGGCGCCGACGTCCGGGTACAGGCCGATGCCGATCTCCGGCATCGCCAGGCGGCTGGACGGGGTGACGATGCGAATCCCGGCACCCTGCATCAGCCCCATGCCGCCGCCCATTACATAGCCGTGGGCCCAGCAGATGAAGGGTTTCGGGTAGGTGTGGATGCGGTAGTCGAGGCGGTATTCATCGGCGAAGAAGCGTCGCGCCAGGGCCGGTACCTCGCCGGGTTGCTCACGGCAGGCGTCCACCAGCTTGCGCACGTCGCCGCCGGCGCAAAAGGCCTTGGCGCCGTTGCCGCGCAACAGCACGCAGGCGATGCCGGCGTCTTCGGCCCAGGCGTCGAGTTTCGCCGCCAGGGCCTCGATCATCGGCAGGGACAGGGCGTTCAGGCTCTTTTCCGCATCCAGGGTGGCAATGCCGATGCGGAAGCCATGCAGGCTCGGGCGTTCTTCGAAAAGCACGTTCATGTCGGGGCTCTCGGCTCGGGCGGGCTGTGGCGCAGCCCGCCGGGTTCGATGGGAAGGCTCAGCAGTTGCGCCACTTGGGATCGCGCTTCTCGAGGAAGGCGTTGACCCCTTCGCGGGTGTCCTGGGCGTCGAACAGATCGACGAAGCGCTCGCGCTCCTCCGGCAGCCAGGTGTTCGGCGCGCGTTCGCGGGCACCCTGGATCAGCGGCTTGATGGTGCGGATCGCCACCGGGCTCTGGCGTGCCACCTTGGCCGCCAGCAGCAGGGCGGCGCCGCGCGCCTCGCCGCTGTCCACCACCTGTTCGACCAGGCCGATGCGCAGGGCGGTTTCCGCGTCCACCCGCTCGTTGCAGAGGATCATCCGCTTGGCCCAGCCTTCGCCCACCAGCCAGGGCAGCGCCTGGGTCCCGCCGGCGCAGGGCAGCAGGCCCACCGCGGCCTCCGGGAGGGCCATCTGCGCCTGGCGCTCGGCGATGCGGATGTCGCAGGCGAGGGCGCACTCCAGGCCGCCGCCCATGGCGTAGCCGTTGATCGCCGCGATCGACACCCCGCGGAAATCGCGCAGCGCCTCGAAGGCCTCGCCGAAGCGGCGGGCCATCTCGCGAGCGCGGGCCTTGTCGCCGTCGGCGAACATGTTCAGGTCGGCGCCGGCGGAGAAGAACTTCGGCCCCTGGCCGGTCACTACCAGGGCGTAGATATCGTCGTCGCGGTTGAGGTGCTCGATCAGTTGGCGCAGGCCGATCAGCGAGTCGCGGTCCCAGGTGTTGGCCGGCGGGTGGTTGATGGTGATCAGCGCGGTGTGCCCGTGCTTTTCCACGGTGAGCTTGTGGGTCAGGTCGAAGGAGGAAGCCTTGTAGGGTTCGACGGCAGTGTTCATGAAGTCCCTCACTGGATCATGGGCCGGGGCGTCCCGGCACTATCGGATGCGATGGTTCGCGGCGTTCACAGCAGGCGATCGAGCATGCCGCCCTGCTCCAGCAGGCGGCGGGCGACGATCACCCGCATGATTTCGTTGGTGCCTTCGAGGATCTGGTGCACGCGGGTGTCGCGTACCCAGCGCTCCAGCGGATAATCGTTGAGATAGCCGTAGCCGCCGTGCAGTTGCAAGGCCTCGTTGCAGACATCGAAGCAGCGGTCGGTGGCGAAGCGCTTGGCCATTGCGCAGTACAGGGTCGCCTCGGCGTCGCCGCGGTCCAGCCGATGGGCGCCGAGGCGGACCATCTGGCGGCTGGCGGTGAGTTCGGTGAGCATGTCGGCGAGCTTGAACTGCAAGGCCTGGAAGGTCGCCAGCGGCTTGCCGAACTGCTCGCGCTCCTCGACGTAGCGCATCGACTGCTCCAGCGCCGCCTGGGCGGCGCCCAGGGAACAACTGGCGATGTTCAGGCGGCCGCCGTCGAGGCCTTTCATGGCATAGACGAAGCCCTGGCCCTCCGGGCCGATGCGGTTGCCGGCGGGGATGCGCACGCCTTCGAAGGTGATGGTGCGGGTCGGCTGCGCGCGCCAGCCCATCTTGTCCTCGTTGCGGCCGTAGCGGATGCCGGGCGCGTCGGCCGGCACCAGGAAGCAGGAGATGCCCCTGGCGCCGTCCTCGCCGGTGCGCGCCATGACGATCAGCACCTGGGTGCTGCCGGCGCCGGAAATGAAGCACTTGCTGCCGTCCAGCACGTATTCGTCGCCCTCGCGGCGGGCGCGGGTGCGCAGGCGCGCGGCGTCGGAGCCGGCATCGGGCTCGGTGAGGCAATAGGAAGCGAGCGACTCGCCGCCGATCAGGCCGGGCAGCCAGGCCTCCTTCAGCGCCGCGTCGCCGAACGAGGCGAGCATCCAGGCGGCCATGTTGTGGATGCTGATGTAGGCGGTAGTGGCCACGCAGCCGGCGGCCAGTTGCTCGAAGATCAGCGAGGTGGACAGCCGCGACAGGCCCAGGCCGCCGTCTTCCTCGGCGATGTACAGGCCGAGGTAGCCCTGTTCGGCGGCGGCGCGGATGACTTCCACCGGGAAGTGATGGTCGCGGTCCCAGTCGGCCGCCTTCGGCGCCAGTTCGTGGCGGGCGAAGGCGCGGGCGCTCTCCACCAGCAGGCGTTGTTCTTCGGTGAGGTCGAAATCCATAGGTCCTCGGGTCACTTGAGATGGATGGTCATGTTCGGGCCGGCCGACGATTCGTCGGTCGTCGGTTCATCGTCGAACCAGCGGCTGGTGACGGTCTTGGTCTCGGTATAGAAGCGCACCGCCTGCTTGCCGTAGGCGTGCAGGTCGCCGTAGAAGGAACCCTTCCAGCCGGTGAAGGAGAAGAACGGCAGCGGTACCGGGATCGGCACGTTGATCCCCACCTGGCCGACCTGCACCGCGTGCTGGTAGCGCCGAGCGGCGCCGCCGGAGCGGGTGAACAGGCTGGTGCCGTTGCCATAGGGATTGGCGTTGACCAGGGCAATCGCCTCTTCCAGGGTATCGACCTCCAGGCAAGCCAGCACCGGGCCGAAGATCTCCTCGCGGTACAGGCCCATCTTCGGCGTCACTGCGCGGAACAGGGTGGGACCGAGCCAGTTGCCGTTGGGATAGCCTTCGACCTGGCACTGCGAGCCGTCGAGCAGGCACTCGGCGCCTTCCGCCTTGCCTTCGGCGATCAGGCGCAGCACGCGCTGGCGCGCCTGCGGACTGATCAGCGGACCATAGGCGGCGTCCGGGTCCTGCCAGTGGCCGGGGCGCAGGGCGGCCATCCGCTCGGCCAGTTCGGGAATCCACTCGCGCGCCGCGCCGACGAACACCGCCGCGCTGATCGCCATGCAGCGCTGGCCGGCGGCGCCGCAACTGGCACCGACCAGGTTGCCGAGAACCTGGGCCTTGTTCGCGTCGGGGAGGATCACCATGTGGTTCTTCGCCCCGGCGAAGGCCTGCACCCGCTTCAGGTGCGCGGTGCCGGTGCGGTACACGTGCTGGCCGACGGCGACCGAGCCGACGAAGGAAATCGCCCGGATGTCCGGGTGGGTGAGGAGGGCATCGACCTGCTCGCGGCCGCCATGGATCACCTGCAGCACGCCCTTCGGCGCGCCGGCCTCGAGGAACAGCTCGGCGAGGCGATTGGGTGTCAGCGGATCCTGTTCGGAGGGCTTGAGGACGAAGGTGTTGCCGCAGGCGATGGCCAGCGGGAACATCCACAGCGGGATCATCGCCGGGAAATTGAACGGGGTGATCCCGGCGCACACGCCGAGGGGCTGGATCCAACTGGCGGTGTCGATCTCGCGGGCGACGTTTTCCACCGTCTCGCCCATCATCAGGCTGGCCACGTTGGCGGCGTGTTCGACCACCTCGATGCCGCGCCACACGTCGCCCTTGGCATCGGCGAGGTTCTTGCCGGTCTCCCGGGCCAGCAGTTCGCCGAGTTCGTCGTGGTGTTCCTTGAGCAGGTGCTGGTAGCGCAGCATCAACCGCGCTCGCTCGGGAGCCGGGACTTCGCGCCAGGTCTCGAAGGCGCGCTGGGCGCTGGCGATGGCCTGCTCGATCTCGTCGGCGGTGGCCTTCGGCGCCAGCGCGAGGACGTCCTGGGTCGCCGGATCGGTGACTTCGATCAGTTCGCGGGAACGGCTGCCGCGCCATTCGCCGTCGATCAGCTGGGGGATTGCCTTGGCCATCGTCGCCTCCGCTTCCCGGTGGACCGGGATGTTGTTTTGAGTCGTTATAGCCGGCCGCAAGCCGCCTGTGGATTGACGATCTTGCGCAAGGGATGGACGATCTTGGGATTCAGATTACCGAGTCGCGTCGCCGTGAAGCGTTCCGTACAGACCTCCGCCTGGCCCCTGCCCAACCAGGGGGTGCGTTTCATCACGCCGCCCCGCCTGCGTCGCGCCCTGGCCCGCCATCCGCTCGGCCAGGCCTGCTACCCGCTGGCCCTCGGTTACTACCCGGAGGCACATGGCCACCACATGCAGCGGCGCGCGCCGGACGACCATCTGTTGATCTACTGCCGTGCCGGACGCGGCTGGCTGGAGTGCGCCGACGAGCGCGTCGAGGTCGGCGGCGGTGACCTGCTGGTCCTGCCCAAGGGCCTGGAACATGCCTACGGCGCCGACCCGCAGCGGCCCTGGAGCATCTACTGGGTACATTTCGAAGGCCTCCTGGCGGAGGACTTCCTGCGTCCGCTGGGCAACGCTCCGCGCCTGCGCCTGGGCATGCAGCCGCGCCTGCTGGCGGAGTTCGACGCGCTGCTGGCGCTGCGCCGCCAGGGCCTCAGCCTGCCGCACTTCATCCATGCCGCGCACCTGTTGCAGGGCCTGCTCACCTCGCTGGCGGTGCGTCCGGCGCGGGCCAGCCTGAAGTCCGGGCGGGTGCTGGACATCGATGCGGTGCAGGCGCTGATGCGCGCGCACCTGCACGACAGCCTCAACCTCGACGAGCTGGCGGCGCAGTTCAAGCTGTCGCGCTTCCATTTCGCCAAGACCTACCGCGCCCTGACCGGCCAGGCGCCGATCCAGGACTTCATCCAGATGAAGATGGCCCACGCCTGCCGCCTGCTCGACGAGGGCGCGCTGGAGGTGCGGCAGATCGCCGAGCAGCTCGGCTACGCCGATCCCTATTACTTCTCGCGGCTGTTCCGCAAGGTGGTGGGCATGGCGCCCAGTCACTACCGGGCGCTGCACCAGGGCTAGTGCTCCGGGCATAATGCTGCCTCCGGCCCGTGGGCCGAGACCGACAAGGATCGTCGATGCGCAAACCCCTATCGCTCTACCACCCCTGGCTCTACTGGCTGCGGGTCTGGCAACGACGTCTCTGGCGGCACTGCCGCTGGCGTCTTGGCGGCCGTCGCTACGTGCGGCTGCCATCGGTCGACGAGCGCCTGCCGTACCGCTACATCAAGCACACCTCGAAGTTGATCCGCCGCCTCGGCGACAGCGACCTCGCCCTGCAACGCAACAAGGTGGTCAACCTGCGCCTGGCGGTGGACTGCATGAACGGCGTGCGCATCGGCCCCGGCGAGTACTTCTCGTTCTGCCGGCTGGTCGGTCGGCCCAGCGCCCGGCGTGGCTTCGTCGAAGGCATGGAGTTGTCCTTCGGCGAGGCGCGCAGCGGAATCGGCGGCGGCATCTGCCAACTGAGCAACCTGATCCACTGGATGGCCCTGCATTCGCCGCTGCGCGTGGTGGAGCGGGCCAACCACAGCTTCGACCCGTTTCCCGACGAGGGACGGATCCTGCCGTTCGGCTCGGGCGCGGCGATCTTCTACAACTTCATCGACCTGGTGCTGCACAATCCGACGGCGGATACCTTCCAGTTGCGCTTCCATATCGCCGCCCACCAACTGGAAGGCGAACTGCTGTGCAGTGCGCCGCGCCCTGTGCGCTACCACGTCTACGAGAGGGCCCAGCGTTTTGTCCGCGACGGCGAGGCAGTGCTGAGGCTCAACGAGATCTGGCGCGACATCCGGGAAAAGGGCCAGGCCGGCACCTTGCTGGCCAGCGAGTGCCTGTACCGCAACCGGGTGCGCGTGAAGTATCCGCTGGAAGAGGCCCGCCTGTCCCGAGATTGACAAGCGCGGCGCGCTTTTCTACGGTTCCGCGGCCACAGGCTGTCGGCGACCTTCTGAAAAAGGCCGGACGACTTTTTCAGTACCGAGACAGGGGGTTCCATGACCGATAACGACGACCGCATCAAGCTCGAGGCGAGCTGGAAGGAAGCGCTGCGCGAGGAATTCGACAAGCCCTACATGAAGCAACTGGGCGAGTTCCTGCGCCAGGAGAAAGCCGCCGGCAAGGCGATCTTCCCGCCCGGGCCGTTGATCTTCAACGCGCTGAACACCACGCCGCTGGAGAACGTCAAGGTGGTGATCATCGGCCAGGATCCCTACCACGGGCCGGGCCAGGCCCACGGCCTGTGCTTCTCGGTGCAGCCCGGCGTGCCGACGCCGCCGTCCTTGCAGAACATCTACAAGGAACTCAACCGCGACCTGAACATCCCGACTCCCAACAACGGCTACCTGCAGCGCTGGGCGGAGCAGGGCGTGCTGTTGCTCAACACCTCGCTGACCGTCGAGCAGGCCAAGGCCGGCTCCCACGCCAATGCCGGCTGGCAGCCGTTCACCGACCGCGTCATCGAGGTGGTCAACGAGCGTTGCGAGCGCCTGGTGTTCCTGCTCTGGGGCAGCCACGCGCAGAGCAAGCAGAAGCTGATCGACCCGCAGCGCCACCTGATCCTCAAATCGGCGCACCCGTCGCCGTTGTCGGCCTACCGCGGTTTCCTCGGCAACGGTCACTTCAGCCGCACCAACAAGTTCCTCGAGCAGAACGGCAAGACGCCTATCGACTGGTCGCTGCCGGACCTCTGACCACTGTCGCCCAGCTCTTCACATGGCGGGCGCCGCTGTGTGCCCTCTGGCCGCGCGCGGAATAAAAAAGCCCGCACGAGGCGGGCTGGAAAACGCCACACATCCAGTGTGGCGGCGTGGCTCGATCAGCCGGCGCGCTTCCTCCAGTAGCGGAAGCACGGCTCGGCGAGGAACAGCACCAGCAATAGCCGCAGTACCTGCAAGGCGGTGACCAGCGGCACCGAGAGCTGCAAGGCTTCGGCGGTCAGGCTCAGCTCGGCGATGCCGCCGGGCATCATGCCGAGCATCAGCGACTGGTGGTCGAGGGTGGCCAGCCAGCCGAGCAACTCGGCGGCGAGCGCCGCGGCGAACATCATCCACAGCGTGCAGACCAGGGTGCGACTGACGAAGGCCGGAGCGCTGCGAAAGAAACTGCGGTTGAAATGGCAACCCAGGGCGCTGCCGATCAGCCATTGGCCAACGCCGCTGGAACCGGCCGGCAGGCCGATATGCAGGTCGAAGCCGAGGCTGACGCTGGCCGCCAGCAGCAGCGGGCCGAGTAGCCAGGGATTGGGTTGGCGCAACTTCTGCCAGCCCAGCGCGACCAGCGCCCCGGCCGGGAACAGCAGGGCCAGCCAGCGCCAGTCCACCGGCGCGGCCTGGTGCGGGCCCGGCTGGCCGCCGCCGAGCAGGTACTGGAACGCCGCCGGCACCAGCAGCACCACCAGCAACAGGCGCAGGCTCTGCGCTGCGGCGACGCGGCTGAGCACCGCGCCGTGGCGCTGCCCGAGGTTGACCATCTCGCTGGCGCCGCCGGGCATGCTGGCGAAGAACGCGGTGGCGCGGTCCTCGCCGCTGCGGCGCATGAAGGCGATCGCCAGTACGCTGGAAAGCGTGGTGGCCACGGCGCCGAAAACGATGATCGCGCTGTGCGCCAGCACTTGCTCGATCACTGCCGGAGTGAAGTGCAGGCCGATGCCGATGCCGACGATCCATTGCCCGCACTTGCGTGCCCCCGGCACTTCGGCCAGCGGCAGGTCGGCCAGGCAGCGCACCAGCATCACCGCCAGCAGCGAGCCGATCATCCACGGCAGCGGCCAGCCGACCAGGCTTGCCAGCCAGCCGCCAAGGGCGCCGACCAACGGCGTCGCCCAGTACAGCCTCCAGGTGACGCGCTCAGGCATCGGCCAGCCCTGTCGTGCGACGGGCCGCGCGGCGGCGCCAGGCGCGGACCAGCGGCAACAGCAGCATCACCACCACCAGGGCCCAGGTCACCAGGCTGATCGGGCTCGACCAGAGGATGCCCAGTTCGCCGTTGGAGATCGACAGCGCGCGGCGCAGGTTCTGTTCCATCAGCCCGCCGAGGATGAAGCCCAGCAGCAGCGGCGAGAGCGGGAAGTCGAGCTTGCGCAGGATGTAGCCGAGCACGCCGATGCCGACCATCAGGAACAGGTCGAAGGTAGTCGCGTGCACGCCGTACACGCCGATCCCGGTGATGATCGCGATGGCCGGCACCAGGGCCCAGTTCGGCACCGCGAGGATGCGGGTGAACACACGGACCATCGGCACGTTGAGGATGATCAGCATGACGTTGGCGATGAACAGCGAGGCGATCAGGCCCCAGACGATGTCCGGTTGCTGCTGGAACAGCAGCGGGCCGGGAGTGATGTTGTACAGGGTCAGGGCGCCGATCATCACCGCGGTGGTGCCCGAACCGGGCACGCCGAGGGTCAGCATCGGCACCATGGCGCCGCAGGCCGCGCCGCCAATGGCGGTTTCCGGGGCGGCGAGGCCGCGCATGTCGCCCTTGCCGAACTCGCCCTTGGCGCCGGCCAGCTTCTTCTCGGTCATGTAGGCCACGGCGCTGGCCAGGGTCGCGCCGGCGCCGGGCAGCACGCCCATGACGAAGCCGAGCACGCCGCAGCGCAGGTTGACCAAGAATACGCTGGCGGCTTCCTTGAAGTTGAACATCATCCGCCCGGTGGCCTTGACCGCTTCCTGGCCGTGGTGGGTCTTTTCCAGCAACAGGAGAATCTCGCTGACCGAGAACAGACCCAGTACCAGGACCACGAACTGGATGCCGTCGGCGAGGTGGATGCTGTCCCCGGTGAAGCGGTACACGCCGCTGTTGGCGTCGATCCCGACGCAGGACAGGAACAGCCCGAGCAACGCCGCCAGCAGCGTCTTCAGTGGCTTGTCGCCGGCCATGCCGCCGAGGCAGACGATGGCGAAGACCATCAGTACGAAGTATTCCGCCGGACCGAAGGCGATCGCCCACTTGGCCAGCAGCGGGGCGAACAGGACCATCCCGCAGGTGGCGATGAAGGCGCCGATGAAGGAACTCCAGGCCGACAGCGACAGGGCCACGCCGGCCAGGCCCTTGCGTGCCATCGGGTAGCCGTCGAGGGTGGTCATCACGGTCGAGGCTTCGCCGGGGATATTGAGCAGGATCGAGCTGATCCGCCCGCCGTACTCGCAGCCCAGGTACACGGCGGCGAGCAGGATCAGCGCGGTTTCCGGCGGCAGGCCCAGGGCGAAGGCCACCGGGATCAGCAGCGCCACGCCGTTGATCGGGCCGAGGCCCGGCAGCAGGCCGACGATAGTGCCGATCAGGGTGCCGATCAGCGCGGTGATCAGGTTGGTCGGGGTCATCGCGACGCCGAAGCCCTGGCCGAGGTAGTTCAAGGTTTCCATCGCGAAGTCCTCACAGCGGCAGGAAGTCGAGAACGCCCAGCGGCAGCGGGACGTCCAGGGCGCGGTCGAACAGCCAGTAGAGGCCGATCCCGAGCAGGCTCGCGGTGATCACCGCGGGCAGTGGCCGGGCGCCGTAGAGAATGGCCATGCAGGAGCCGACCAGGGCGGCGCTGAGGATGAAACCGAGCGCTTCGAACAGACCGGCGAACACCAGCAGCAGGGCGATGCAGGCGAGCACCTTGAGCAGCACGGCGCCGCTCAGCGGCTGTTCGTCCTCGGCGTGGCGGATCGGCGTCGGCCGCACGATCAACCAGGCCAGGCCGGCGCCCATCAGCGCCAGGCAGAGCAGCGGGTAGGCGCGCGGGCCGACCGGTTCGTAGGAAAACGGCGCCTGGTAACGCCAGCCGGCGACCGCCAGGCCGACGCAGGCGAGCAGCCAGAGCCCGGCGAACAGGCGCTGGTACAGGTTGGAACGGGTCATGGGACTATCCTCGTGGCGCGGCCGGGGCCCGGCCGCGCGCGGGCTGGCTTACTGGATCAGGCCGAAGTCCTTGGCCAGTTGCTTGTACTGCTGGACCTGCTGCTTCACGTAGCCGTCGAGTTCCTCGCCGGTCATGGCGAAGGGGAACAGCTCGCGCTGGTCGCGCAGCTTGGCGAAGTCCTCGGAGGCCAGCAGTTGGTCGAAGGCGTTCTTCCACCAGGCGTAGTCTTCGTCGCTGACCTTCGGCCCGAGGTAGAACCCGCGAACCACCGGCCAGACGATGTCGTAGCCCTGTTCCTTGGCGGTGGGGATGTTGGCCATCGCCGCCTCCGACAGGCGTTCTTCGGAGAACACCGCGAGCAGGCGCATGTCGCCGCTGAGGATGTGCGGCATGGAGTCGGAAATGTCGGTGCTGCCGACCTGGATGTGCCCGCCGAGCAGCGCGGTGGCGATCTCGCCGCCGCCTTCCAGGGCCACGTAGCGCAGGTCGCGCGGATTGATCCCGGCGGCCTTGGCGATCAGCGCGGTCTGCATCCAGTCCTGGCTGCCGACGGTGCCGCCGGAGCCGATCACCACCTTGCTCGGGTCGGCCTTGAGCGCCTTCACCAGGTCGTCGAGGTTCTTGTAGGGCGAATCGGTGCGCACCGCGATGGCGCCGTAGCTGGTGCCGATGGCGGCCAGCCATTTCACCGCGTTCTCGTCGAAGCGGCCGAACTTGCCCTGGGCCAGGTTCAGCAGCGAGCCGCTGGAGAAGGCGGTGATGGTGCCGGCGTCGCCCGGGCGTTGGGCGACCACCGCGTTATAGGCGACCGCGCCGACGCCGCCGGGCATGTAGGTGACGCGCATCGGCTTGCTCAGCAGCTTGGCCTCGACCAGGGCGCTCTGCGCCAGCTTGCAGGTGAGGTCGAAACCGCCGCCGGGGGACGCCGGGGCGATGCATTCGGGACGCTTGGGTTCGGCCACGGCGGCGCCGGCCAGCAGCAGGCCGGCGGCAACCAAGGCGAGGGGACGAAAAGACAGTTTCATCATCATCGGTGCTCCTGTGGAGTTCTTGTTCTGGCTTACCAGATCGGCAGGGTATAGCTGACGATCAGGCGGTTCTCATCGATGTCGCGGGTGAAATTGGAACGGAAGGTCGCGTTGCGCCAGCGGATTCCGAGGTTCTTCAGCGCGCCGCTCTGGAACACGTACTGCAGTTCGGTGTTGCGTTCCCATTCGCGGCCTTCGCCGCTCTGCCCGGCGAGTTCGACATTGTCGCCCTTGACGTAGCGGGTCATGAAGGTCAGGCCGGGAATGCCGAGGCCGACGAAGTCGTAGTCGTAGCGCAGTTGCCAGGAACGCTCCTTGGGGCCGGCGAAGTCGTTGACCTGGACGAAGTTGACCAAGTAGGGGTTGCTGCCTTCCAGGTAGGGGAAGGCGTCGTCGCCGTTCATTCGCTGCCAGGCCGCGCCGAAGGCATGGTTGCCAAGGCTGTAGGTGAACATGCCGTTGAGCGACTTGTTGTCGATGCCGCCGGCCTTGGCCGAGCCGCTGTCGGTGCTGCGGGCGAAGCGCAGGTCGCTGGTCAGTTCGCCGGGACCGATCGGCCAGCTGTGCAGCAGGCCGACGAAGTGCTGGCGGTAGACGTCCTGCAGGTTGCTGTAGTGATAGCTGGCGGTGAGTTGGTCGGTGAGCTTGTAGTCCAGTCCGCCGAGGTCGAAGTGATCGGCGCTGACCCCGGCGAAGCGGCCGTTCTTGTCGTTCAGCGCGAGGTCCTCGGAGTCGCTGGAGTCGCGGATCTTGGTCTTTTCCAGGCGCCCGGCGGTGAAGCCGAGGTCCTTGATCTCCTTCGAGGTGAGCAGCGCGCCTTCGAATATCTGCGGGAAGATCCGCCCGTTGTTCGGTTGTACCGATGGCAGCTTCGGAATCAGCGTGCCGACCTTCAGCTCGCTCTGCGAGACCTTGACCTTGGCGGTCAGGCCCAGTTTCGAGTAGGTGTCCGGTGCGCGGCCGTCGGAATCCTTCGGCAGCAGTCCGGTACCGCTGCGGCCGCGGCCGGAGTCGAGCTTGACGCCGAGCATGCCCATGGCGTCGAGGCCGAAGCCGACGGTGCCCTGGGTGTAGCCGGACTGCAGGTTGAGGATGAAGCCTTGCGCCCACTCCTCGCGCTTGGACTGGCCGGGGCCGTCGCGGAAGTCGCGGTTCATGTAGAAGTTGCGGGTTTCCAGGCTGGCCTTGCTGTCTTCGAGGAAGCCGGCGGCGTTGCCCAGGGGCGCGATGCCGGCGAGCACGACGGCGGTGGTGGTCAGGGTGGTGCTGCGGGACAAACGTACAGACCTTGCGGCCTGCGGCAGGGAAGTCGACATGCAGTGGTCTCCGATTCTTGTTCTTGTACGCCGAGCACCACGCTGCAGGGCGTTTTGGCGGACGATCTGCGCCGTCCATCGACTGATCCTAAGACGCCAAGCTTTCGCCAGGCTTTCAGCAATCCCCGGTGGCAGAGAAGCCATTTACCGGAGGGTTTTCCCCGGTACACTTCGCCTCTTGTGCCCTCATCCGGTGGTGGAGAACCGTCCATGCGCATCCTTCTGGTGGAAGATCATCCGCAGCTCGCCGAAAGCGTGGTCCAGGCGCTCAAGGGCGCTGGCTGGACGGTAGACCTGCTGCAGGACGGGGTGGCCGCCGACCTGGCCCTGGCCAGCGAGGAGTACGCCCTGGCGATTCTCGACGTCGGCCTGCCGCGGATGGACGGCTTCGAGGTGCTGGCGCGCCTGCGCGGGCGCGGCAAGACCTTGCCGGTGCTGATGCTGACTGCGCGCGGCGAGGTGAAGGACCGGGTGCACGGCCTCAATCTCGGCGCCGACGACTACCTGGCAAAGCCTTTCGAACTGTCCGAGCTGGAGGCGCGGGTCAAGGCCCTGCTGCGCCGCAGCGTGCTCGGCGGCGAACAGTTGCAGCGCTGCGGCGCCCTGGTCTACGACCTCGGCACTCGGCGCTTCAGCCTCGACGAGCAGCCGCTGACCCTGACCTCGCGGGAACAGGCGGTGCTGGAAGCGATGATCGCCCGTCCGGGGCGGGTGATGAGCAAGGAGCAACTGGCCGCCCAGGTCTTCGGCCTGGACGAGGAGGCCAGCGCCGACGCCATCGAGATCTACGTCCACCGCCTGCGCAAGAAGCTGGAAGGCGGCGCCGTGCGCATCGTCACCTTCCGCGGCCTCGGCTACCTGCTGGAGGCGCAGGGTGACTGATGCCGGCAGTCTGCGCGGACGGCTGCTGCTGTGGCTGGCCCTGCTCCTGCTGCTGGTGCTCCTGGCGAGCGGCCTGAGCGCCTACTGGAACGGCCGCGAGGTGGCCGACACCGCCTACGACCGGACCTTGCTGGCCTCGGCGCGGGCGATCGCCGACGGGCTCTACGAGAAGGACGGCACCCTGCGCGCCGACGTCCCCTACGTGGCGCTGGATACCTTCGCCTACGACAGCGCCGGGCGGATCTTCTACCAGGTCAACGACATCCATGGTCGGATGATCTCCGGCTACGAGAATCTTCCGGCAGCACCCGCCGAGACCCTGCGCACCGACGACTACCCGGCCTTGGCGAAGTTCTACGACGGCGTCTACCAGGGCGTCGACGTACGCGTGGTGAGCCTGCTGCAACCGGTCAGCGAACCGAGCATGAGCGGCATGGCGGAGATCCGCGTGGCGGAGACCGAAGGCGCCCGCGAGCGCATGGCGCGCAGCCTGATGACCGATACCCTGCTGCGCCTGGGCGTCCTCGGCGTCGGCGCGCTGGTGCTGGTGTGGCTGGCGGTGAGCGCCGCGCTGCGTCCGCTGGATCGCCTGCGCCGCGAGGTGGAAGAGCGCCAGCCGGACGACCTGCGGCCGTTGCCGATGCTCGAGGTCCAGCATGAATTGCGGCCGCTGGTGGAGTCGCTGAACCACTTCACCCAGCGCCTGCGCAGCCTGTTCGAGCGGCAGTCGCAGTTCATCGCCGATGCCGCCCACGAGTTGCGCACGCCGCTGGCGGCGCTCAAGGCGCGCCTGGAGCTGGGCCTGCGCGAGCAGGAGCCGGAAGCCTGGCGTTCGACCCTGGAGACCACGGCGAAGAACACCGACCGCCTGATCCACCTGGCCAACCAGTTGCTCTCCCTGGCGCGCATCGAAAGCGGCGCCCAGGCCATCGCCGAGGGTGGCGCCGAGCGTATCGACCTGACTGCCCTGGCCCGGGAACTGGGCCTGGCGCTGGCGCCGCTGGCCTATGCGCGGGGAGCCTCGCTGGCGCTGGAAAGCGCCGGGCCGGTGTGGATCCAGGGTGAACCGACGCTGCTCAACGAATTGCTCAGCAACCTCCTGGACAACGCGCTGGCGCACACCCCGCAGGGCGGCAACGTGATCCTCAGGGTGCTGGAGGGAGGCGTGCTGGAAGTGGAAGACGATGGCCCGGGAATTCCCGCCGCCGACCGCGAGCGGGTCTTCCAGCGCTTCTACCGGCGCGGCGACAGCCCCGGCAGCGGCCTGGGGCTGGCGATCGTCGGCGAGGTCTGCCGGGCGCACCGGGCGCAGATCCAGCTCGACCAGGGCGAACTGGGCGGCTTGCTGGTGCGGGTGCGCTTCCCGGCGGAGTAGGGCGGGCCTATTGCAGCATGCTGGTGGCGGCTTCCAGGGCGCTGGAGAGGTCCTCGTCTTCCTTCATGTCGACGGTCGGCTCGAGGCCGAGCTTGGCGAACGCCGGGATCTGGCTCCAGTCCAGGCGGGTATAGGGATGCTCGCTGCCAAGGTAGCTCTGCAGGGTGGCGACCTGGACCAGGTCGGTATAGTCC
Source organism: Pseudomonas sp. FDAARGOS_761 (assembly GCF_013343155.1). Classification (NCBI taxonomy): domain Bacteria; kingdom Pseudomonadati; phylum Pseudomonadota; class Gammaproteobacteria; order Pseudomonadales; family Pseudomonadaceae; genus Pseudomonas; species Pseudomonas sp. FDAARGOS_761. Next base: position 892,748 of record NZ_CP054572.1, read on the forward strand.
GCGCGCGGCGAGTTGCGGGTGAAGTCCAGGTGCTGGCGCGGGACCTCGGCGATCGGCGCGGGGAAATCCCAGGCCTTGAGGATGCGCTCGCCGATCAGCGGATGGATGCGCTCGATCACGTGGCTCAGGCTGATGGAGTCCGACAGCAGCTCGTTGTGATCCTCGGCGTAGGTGAGGATCGGCAGCACGCCGATCTGGTGCACCAGCCCGGCCAGGGTCGCCTGGTCCGGCGCCAGGCGGGTGTAGTGACGGGCCAGCACGTGGCAGATGCCGGCGATCTCGGTGCTCTTGTTCCAGACTTCGCGCATCTTGCGGTCGACCACGTCGGTGGTGGCCTGGAACATCTGCTCCATGGCCAGGCCGGTGGCCAGGTTGCAGGTGTAGTTGATGCCCAGCCGGCTGATCGCCATCTGCAGGTCGGTGATTTCCTTCGGGCTGCGCAGTAGCGGACTGTTCACCACGCGGATGATGCGCGCGGTCAGCGCCGCGTCGTTGCCGATCACCTTGCTCAGGGCCTGGATGCTGACATCCGGGTCCTCCGCCGCCTCGCGGACCTGCAGGGCCACCTCGGGCAGGGTCGGCAGCACCAGTTCATCCTGATCGATGGCGCGGATCAGGTCCTGTTGGACTTTGTCGGCAAGCTTGCTCATGGCATTTCCTTTGAAAACGCAATGGCCGGAGCACGCTGTACGTGCACCGGCCATGGGAATACTGGCGGGCCGTCCGCGGACGGCGAGGCACAGTTTACGGTCAGCGCTGGATTTCGCGGTCGCTGTCCAGCGTGTAAGGCAGATTGAGGAGGACGAGCGGCGCTCCTTCGGCGCTTCCGAGGCTGATCCGGCCGTCGGCGACGGCGTCGTCCTGCAGCACGGCGAGCAATTCCACGCTGTTCTCCGGTGTACGGGCGGCCAGTACCACTTCGCCGACGCTGGTGGAATGGACCGGCGAGAACAGCCCGGTGCCGGGCGCCGGCACCTCGTCTGCGTCCAGCGCCAGGCGATACAGGCGGCGCTTGAGGCGGCCGAGATACTGCATGCGGGCGACGATTTCCTGGCCGGTATAGCAGCCCTTCTTGAAGCTGACTCCGCCGACCGCCTGCAGGTTGATCATCTGTGGGATGAACAGCTCGCGGGTAGCGCCGAACACCTGGCCGACGCCGGCGCGCACCTGGCCGAGCAGCCAATCGTCAAGCGGCGCCTCGCGGCTGTGCTCGCGGAGCGTGGCAAGCACCGTCTCGGCACGCTGCGCCGGAACCCACAGCTCGACGCGGGCGTCGCCCAGGGCGACGGCGAGCAGGTCGCCGTGGCGGGCGATCCTGCCGCTCTCCGCCGGGGTGTCTATCCCCAGGGCGCGCAGTGCCTCGCTGGCGTCGCGCAAGCCTATGCGGAGCCAGGCTGCGCTCTCGTCGGCAAGGCTGGCCTTGGAGAATACGGCGTATTTCTTCAGGTCCGCCAACTGGGCCTCGAGCAGCTCGCCGGCCATCGCCAGCAGCAGGCCGTCGCCCTCGGGCAGGATGCGGAAGCTCGATAGCAGGCGGCCCTTGATGTTGCAGCGGCCGCCGAGGCTGGAGGTCTCGTCGTTCAGATAGGCGAGGTTGCAGGTCAACTGGCCCTGGAGGAATTTGGCGGCGTCCGGGCCGCGGACGGCGAGGATGCCTTCATGGACTAGCGGAGTGTGGAAAGCGGGGTCGGCCATTGCGATGCTGCGCGGTCAGTCAGTCAGGACCGTCATCATAGAACTCGGTCCGAGGCTTGTCAGCGGGCAAGAATGCCTGGCGCATCCGCCTTGACGGTTGTCGGACACTTCCGAGGCCGCCGTCGGCATGGGCCTGCGTCCCGCGCGGATGCCCTTGGTTTGCCGGGCAATACGACCAAGGGCGGACGCCGGCGGAGCGACGCCTCGTCATCGGGCCGCGCCATTCGAGCGCAACCGCCCTATAATGCCGGGCGTTTTCGAGGAGCCCGAACATGGCAGATGAAACCGAACTGAAACGACTCTACTGGCACAGCCGTCGCGGCATGCTGGAACTGGATGTGCTGCTGGTGCCTTTCGTGCAGGAGGTTTACCCGGGCCTGGACGCCGAGGACCAGGCGCGCTTCCGCAAGCTGCTGGAGTGCGAGGACCAGGACATGTTCGGTTGGTTCATGCAGCGCGGCGAGCCGGAAGACGCCGACCTGCGGCGGATGGTGCGGATGATCCTGGACCGTGTCCAGCCGGATTGAGCCGTTCGAATGCCGCTGGCGGGTCTCTCCGATCCTGCTGGCGGCGAGCCTGGCACTGTGGGCCCTGGCGCTGCTGTCGATCCTGCTGGCGGCGCTGCCGGTCTGGCTGAAGCCGCCGCTGGCGCTGGTCTGCCTGGCCTACGGTGCCTGGGGGCTGTACCGCCAGGTACTGCTGCGCGGCTCGCGGGCCTTCCGTGGGTTGCGCCATGACGAGCAGGGCTGGCAGCTGTGGAGCGCCGGAAGCGGCTGGCAAGCGGTGCAATTGCGCCCTGACAGCCTGGCGCTGCCCTGGCTGATCGTACTGCGCGTGCGCCTGCCGGGCCGCTGGCGCATCCTTGGCTGCTGTATCCCGGCCGATGCATTGGGCGCCGACAGCCATCGGCGCCTGCGTGTCCGCCTGCGCTTCAGTCGCCGTAGATGGGCGGCCCCAGGATAGTGTCGCGGGCTTCGGGCAGCAGGTCCGGATAATCCAGCGTGTAGTGCAGGCCCCGGCTTTCGCGGCGCTGCATGGCCGAGCGGATGATCAGTTCGGCGACCAGCGCCAGGTTGCGCAACTCGATCAGGTCGCGGCTGACCTTGTAGTTGCTGTAGAACTCGTCGATCTCGCTGAGCAGCAGGCGCACCCGGTGCTGGGCGCGCTGCAGGCGCTTGTTGGTGCGCACGATACCGACGTAGTCCCACATGAAACGCCGCAGTTCGTCCCAGTTGTGCGCGATGATCACGTCTTCGTCGGAGTCGGTGACCTGGCTGGCGTCCCAGCTCGGCAGGCTTTCCGGCAGGGGCGTGCCGGGCAGGCGCTGGAGCATGTCGGCGGCGGCAGAGCGGGCATAGACGAAGCATTCCAGCAGCGAATTGCTGGCCATGCGATTGGCGCCGTGCAGGCCGGTGAAGGTGGTCTCGCCGATGGCGTAGAGGCCTGGCACGTCGGTATGCCCGTGCTGGTCGACGAGCACGCCGCCGCAGGTATAGTGCGCGGCCGGCACTACCGGGATCGGTTGCTGGGTAATGTCGATGCCGAAGTCCAGGCAGCGCTCGTAGACGGTGGGGAAGTGCGCCTTGATGAACTCGGCCGGCTTGTGGCTGATGTCCAGGTAGACGCAGTCGATCCCCAGGCGCTTCATTTCATGGTCGATGGCGCGGGCCACGATGTCCCGGGGCGCCAGTTCGCCACGCGGATCGAAGCGCGGCATGAAACGCTCGCCATTGGGCAGGCGGAGCAGGGCGCCTTCGCCGCGCAATGCCTCGGTGATGAGGAAACTCTTGGCCTGCGGGTGGTACAGGCAGGTCGGATGGAACTGGTTGAATTCCAGGTTGCCGACCCGGCAGCCGGCGCGCCAGGCCATGGCGATACCGTCGCCGGAGTTGCCGTCGGGATTGCTGGTATAAAGGTAGACCTTGCTCGCGCCGCCGGAGGCCAGCACGCTGAAGCGGGCACGGAAGGTATCGACTTCGCCGCTTTCCCGATTCAGCACGTAGGCGCCCAGGCAGCGCTTGCTCGGCAGGCCTAGCTTGCGCTCGGTGATCAGGTCGACCGCCACTCGCTGCGACAGCAACTCGATGTTCGGTCGCCGCCGGGCCTGGGCCAGCAGGGTATTGAAGATCGCGGCGCCGGTGGCGTCGGCGGCATGGATGATGCGCCGGTGGCTGTGCCCGCCTTCGCGGGTCAGGTGGTATTCGAAGCTGCCTTCCTCGTGGTTGTGCTGCTCGTCGCGGGTGAAGGGCACCCCCTGTTCGATCAGCCACTGGATCGCTTCGCGGCTATGCTCCACGGTGAAGCGCACCGCGTCCTCGCGGCACAGGCCGCCACCGGCGACCAGGGTGTCCTCGACGTGGGATTCCACGGTGTCGGTATCGTCCAGCACGGCGGCCACGCCGCCCTGGGCCCAGTAAGTCGAGCCCTGCGACAGTTCGCCCTTGCTGAGGACGGCGATGCGCAGGTGTTCCGGAAGGGTCAGGGCCAGACTCAGGCCGGCGGCGCCGCTGCCGATGACCAGTACATCGTGTTGATAATGTTGGCTCATGCCCGCATTTCCCCGTGGTGGAGCCCTAGTATATAGAAGGGCCTGGCGGCACAATAGCGCACCCCCGCTGCCGGTCCGGCGGATGAGCTGCGGGCCTGTCATCGGCAGGCGTCATCAGAGCGGGGCGATGTAGTGCTGGAACTTTCTTAGACGCATCGGTTCCAAAGCAGGATGCCTGAAGACCTCGTCCGGTTGGCCTACCCAGCGGCACAGAGGCCGGGCCCTGAGCCCGATGCAATCCATTTTCGCGGGGCCCGGACACGATGTCCGGGGCCGCACGTCACGAGCGAGGAAAAAACTCGTGACGCATGCTTGGAGGGGAGAACTTTTGCAAGAAGCCCGAGTCTATCTTGGCAAGACGATTCGCTGGGACGCTCGAAGCTCCTCCAGGTTCGAAGAGGAGCTTTCATGCTAACCCAGGAACAGGATCAGCAACTGGTTGAACGGGTACAGCGCGGAGACAAGCGGGCTTTCGATCTGCTGGTACTGAAATACCAGCACAAGATACTGGGATTGATCGTGCGGTTCGTGCACGACGCCCAGGAAGCCCAGGACGTAGCGCAGGAAGCCTTCATCAAGGCATACCGCGCGCTCGGCAATTTCCGCGGCGATAGTGCTTTTTATACCTGGCTGTATCGGATCGCCATCAACACCGCGAAGAACCATCTGGTCGCTCGCGGGCGTCGGCCACCGGACAGCGATGTGACCGCAGAGGATGCGGAGTTCTTCGAGGGCGACCACGCCCTGAAGGACATCGAATCGCCGGAACGGGCGATGTTGCGGGATGAGATCGAGGCCACCGTGCACCAGACCATCCAGCAGTTGCCCGAGGATTTGCGCACGGCCCTGACCCTGCGCGAGTTCGAAGGTTTGAGTTACGAAGATATCGCCACCGTGATGCAGTGTCCGGTGGGGACGGTGCGGTCGCGGATCTTCCGCGCTCGTGAAGCAATCGACAAAGCTCTGCAGCCTTTGTTGCGAGAAGCCTGACACAGCGGCAAATGCCAAGAGAGGTATCGCTATGAGTCGTGAAGCCCTGCAGGAAACTCTGTCCGCTGTGATGGATAACGAAGCGGATGAACTCGAGTTGCGGCGGGTGCTCGCAGCTTGCGGCGAGGATGCCGAGCTGCGTTCCACCTGGTCGCGCTACCAGTTGGCGCGGTCCGTCATGCACCGCGAGCCTACCCTGCCGAAGCTGGATATCGCTGCGGCGGTCTCGGCTGCCCTGGCCGACGAGGCCGCTCCGCCGAAAGCGGAGAAGGGGCCGTGGCGGATGGTCGGTCGCCTGGCGGTCGCTGCCTCGGTGACCCTGGCGGTGCTGGCCGGCGTGCGTCTGTACAACCAGAACGACGCCCTGCCGCAGATGGCGCAACAGGGGACCACCCCGCAGATCGCCCTGCCGCAGGTGAAAGGCCCGGCCGTGCTGGCCGGCTACAGCGAAGAGCAGGGGGCGCCGCAGGTGATCACCAACTCCTCGTCCAGCGATACCCGCTGGCATGAGCAGCGTCTGCCGATCTACCTGCGTCAGCACGTGCAACAATCCGCCGTCAGTGGTACAGAGAGCGCGCTGCCCTACGCTCGGGCAGCCAGCCTGGAAAACCGCTGAGGAGAGACATGCGCACCACCTCCCTGTTGCTTTTGCTTGGCAGCCTGATGGCGGTGCCCGCCACTCAGGCTGCCGACGCTTCCGACTGGCTGAATCGTCTCGCCGAGGCCGATCGCCAGAACAGTTTCCAAGGCACCTTCGTCTACGAGCGCAATGGCAGCTTCTCCACCCATGAGATCTGGCATCGCGTGGAGAGCGATGGCGCGGTTCGCGAGCGCCTGCTCCAGCTCGACGGCGCGCGCCAGGAAGTGGTCCGGGTCGATGGGCGCACCCAGTGCATCAGCGGCGGCCTTGCCGACCAACTGGCCGATGCCCAGCTGTGGCCGGTGCGCAAGTTCGATCCTTCCCAACTGGCTTCCTGGTACGACCTGCGCCTGGTCGGCGAATCCCGTGTCGCCGGCCGCCCGGCAGTGGTCCTCGCGGTGACCCCGCGCGACCAGCATCGCTACGGCTTCGAGCTGCACCTGGACCGCGACACCGGCCTGCCGTTGAAATCGCTGCTGCTGAACGAGAAGGGGCAGTTGCTCGAGCGCTTCCAGTTCACCCAGTTGAATACCGGCGCGGCACCTGCCGAAGACCAGTTGCAGGCGGGCGCCGAATGCCAGGTCGTCGGCCCGGCCAAGGCCGACGGCGAGAAGGCCGTGGCCTGGCGCTCGGAGTGGCTGCCGCCAGGTTTCACCCTGACCCGCAGTTTCATGCGTCGCAGTCCGGTCACCCCCGATCCGGTCGCCTGCCTGACCTATGGCGATGGCCTGGCACGATTCTCGGTGTTCATCGAGCCGCTGCACGGTGCCATGGTTGGCGACGCGCGCAGCCAGCTCGGCCCGACCGTGGTGGTTTCCAAGCGCCTGCAGACCGATGACGGCGGCCAGATGGTGACCGTCGTCGGCGAAGTGCCGCTGGGCACCGCCGAGCGGGTGGCGCTGTCCATCCGGCCCGAGGCCGCCGCCCAGAAATGATCGAGGAGCAGGGGCGAGTGGTGGCGACCGAGCCGGGAGCGGTATGGGTCGAGACCGTGTGCCGCAGTACCTGCTCGTCCTGCTCGGCCAATGCCGGTTGCGGCCAGGGGCTGATGCAGCGCCTGGGCGTCGGCGCGGGGCGTGCCCGGGTGCGCGCGTTGAGCGACCTGAGCCTGCGGGTCGGCGATGCGGTCGTCCTAGGAATTCATGAAGACCTGTTGTTGCGCGCCTCCGTCCTCTTCTATCTTTTCCCTCTGCTCGGGTTTTTCGTGGCAGCATTGCTGGCGACCCGGGCGGGCCTTGTCGAACCTCTGATCATCGTGTCCGGGCTGGCGGGTTTGCTGGCGGCCTGGCTATTGGTGCGTCGGCATGCTCGTCGTCATGCCGATGATCCAGCCTCGCAGCCGGTGGTTCTGCGAGCGCTGATTTCCGGGCCGTCCGATTCGGCCTGAGTCTTTCTCTTCCCTCGAACATCACGGGAGCTGTAGTCGATGCATACCCTAAAACGCTGTATGGCTGCGATGGTGGCCTTGCTGGCCTTGAGCCTGGCGATGACGGCCCGGGCAGAACTGCCGGACTTCACGCCTTTGGTCGAACAGGCGTCGCCGGCGGTGGTGAATATCAGTACGCGGCAGAAGCTGCCGGATCGCGCCATGGCGCGCGGGCAGCTGTCGATCCCCGACCTCGAAGGGCTGCCGCCGATGTTCCGCGACTTCCTCGAGCGCAGCATCCCGCAGGTTCCGCGCAATCCGCGCGGGCAGCAGCGCGAGGCGCAATCGCTGGGTTCCGGCTTCATCATCTCCAACGACGGCTACATCCTCACCAACAATCACGTCGTGGCCGATGCCGACGAGATCCTGGTGCGCCTGTCCGACCGTAGCGAGCACAAGGCCAAGTTGATCGGCGCGGACCCGCGCAGCGACGTGGCGGTGCTGAAGATCGAGGCGAAGAACCTGCCGACCCTGAAACTGGGCGATTCGAACAAGCTGAAAGTGGGCGAATGGGTCCTGGCCATCGGTTCGCCGTTCGGCTTCGATCACTCGGTCACCGCCGGTATCGTCAGTGCCAAGGGGCGTAGCCTGCCGAACGAGAGCTACGTACCCTTCATCCAGACCGACGTGGCGATCAACCCGGGTAACTCCGGCGGTCCGCTGCTGAACCTGGAGGGCGAAGTGGTCGGCATCAACTCGCAGATCTTCACCCGTTCCGGCGGCTTCATGGGCCTGTCCTTCGCCATTCCGATCGATGTCGCGCTGAACGTCGCCGACCAGTTGAAGAAAGCCGGCAAGGTCAGCCGCGGCTGGCTGGGTGTGGTGATCCAGGAAGTGAACAAGGATCTCGCCGAGTCCTTCGGCCTCGACAAGCCGTCCGGCGCGCTGGTGGCGCAGCTGGTGGAAGACGGTCCGGCGGCCAAGGGCGGCCTGCAGGTGGGCGATGTGATCCTCAGCCTGAACGGCCAGTCGATCAACGAGTCCGCCGACCTGCCGCACCTGGTGGGCAACATGAAGCCGGGCGACAAGATCAACCTTGACGTGATTCGCAACGGCCAGCGCAAGTCCTTGAGCATGGCGGTAGGCAGCCTTCCGGACGACGACGAGGAAATCGCCTCGATGGGCGCTCCGGGCGCCGAGCGCAGCAGCAACCGCCTGGGCGTGACCGTCGCCGACCTGACCGCCGAGCAGCGCAAGAGCCTGGATATCCAGGGCGGCGTGGTGATCAAGGAAGTCCAGGACGGTCCGGCCGCGGTCATCGGCCTGCGTCCGGGCGATGTCATCACCCACCTGGACAACAAGGCGGTGACCTCGACCAAGATCTTCGCCGACGTGGCCAAGGCCCTGCCGAAGAACCGTTCGGTTTCGATGCGGGTGCTGCGCCAGGGACGTGCCAGCTTCATCACCTTCAAGCTGGCCGAATAAGCCGGCTGGCGAAAAAAGGGCGGTTTCCACCGCCCTTTTTCATGCCCGTCAATCCGTTACCTGCGTGACGCCTTGCCCGAGCATCAGGTAAACTCCCCGGCTATTTTTCGGCGGATTGCCGCCCTTGCCCTTTTCGAGTGTGTTGAGCCGTGAGCGACCTGAGCCATATCCGCAATTTCTCCATCATTGCCCATATCGACCATGGCAAGTCGACGCTGGCCGATCGCTTCATCCAGATGTGCGGCGGCCTCTCCGATCGCGAAATGGAGGCCCAGGTCCTGGACTCCATGGACCTGGAGCGCGAGCGCGGGATCACCATCAAGGCCCACAGCGTGACCCTGCACTACAAGGCGCAGGACGGTAAGACCTACCAGCTCAACTTCATCGATACCCCCGGCCACGTCGACTTCACCTACGAAGTCAGCCGCTCGCTGGCCGCCTGCGAGGGCGCGCTGCTGGTAGTGGACGCCGGCCAGGGCGTCGAGGCGCAGTCCGTCGCCAACTGCTACACCGCCATCGAGCAGGGGCTGGAAGTGATGCCCGTGCTGAACAAGATGGACCTGCCCCAGGCCGAGCCGGAGCGGGTGAAAGAGGAAATCGAGAGCATCATCGGCATCGACGCCACCGACGCCGTGGCCTGCAGCGCCAAGAGCGGGATGGGCGTGCTGGAGGTGCTGGAGCGCCTGGTGACCGCCATCCCCGCCCCGGAAGGCGAGATCGAGGCGCCGCTGCAGGCGCTGATCATCGACTCCTGGTTCGACAACTACCTCGGCGTGGTCTCGCTGGTACGGGTGAAGAACGGCCGGGTGAAGAAGGGCGACAAGATCCTGGTGAAGTCCACCGGCAAGGTCCACCAGGTGGACAGCGTCGGGGTATTCACTCCGAAGCACACCGAGACCGTCGACCTGAAGGCGGGCGAGGTGGGCTTCATCATCGCCGGTATCAAGGATATCCACGGCGCGCCGGTGGGCGATACGCTGACCCTGAATAACACGCCGGACGTCGAGGTCCTGCCGGGCTTCAAGCGGGTCAAGCCGCAGGTCTACGCGGGCCTGTTCCCGGTCAGCTCGGACGATTTCGAGGACTTCCGCGACGCCCTGCAGAAGCTGACCCTCAACGACTCGTCGCTGCAATACGAGCCGGAAAGCTCCGAAGCCCTGGGCTTCGGCTTCCGTTGCGGCTTCCTCGGCATGCTGCACATGGAGATCATCCAGGAGCGCCTGGAGCGCGAATACGACCTGGACCTGATCACCACCGCGCCCACGGTGGTCTTCGAGATCGTGCAGAAGAACGGCGAGATCATCTACGTCGACAACCCGTCCAAGCTCCCGGACCTGGCGTCCATCCAGGAAATGCGCGAACCGATCTGCCGCGCCACCATCCTGGTGCCCAAGGACCACCTGGGCAACGTGATCACCCTGTGCATCGAGAAGCGCGGCGTGCAGCGCGACATGCACTTCCTCAGCGGCCAGGTGCAGCTGGTCTACGACCTGCCGATGAACGAGGTGGTGCTCGACTTCTTCGATCGCCTCAAGTCCACCAGCCGCGGCTATGCTTCCCTGGACTACAGCTTCGATCGTTTCGAGCCGTCCAACCTGGTTCGTCTCGACGTGCTGATCAATGGCGAGAAGGTCGACGCCCTCGCCCTGATCGTCCACCGCGACAACGCCCCCTACAAGGGCCGCCAGCTGGTGGAGAAAATGAAGGAACTGATCCCGCGGCAGATGTTCGACGTGGCGATCCAGGCAGCCATCGGTGGGCAGATCATCGCCCGCTCGACGGTCAAGGCGCTCAGGAAGAACGTGCTGGCCAAGTGTTACGGTGGCGACGTGAGCCGTAAACGCAAGCTGCTGGAGAAGCAGAAGGCTGGTAAGAAAAGGATGAAGCAGGTCGGTAGCGTGGAAATTCCCCAGGAAGCCTTCCTCGCCGTGCTCAAAGTGGATAGCTAGAACCCATGACACTCAATTTCCCGTTGTTGCTGGTCATCGCCGTGGCTGTATGCGGCGCCCTGGCCCTGGTCGACCTGGTGCTGTTCGCGCCGCGTCGGCGGGCCGCGATCTCTTCCTACGAAGGGCAGGTGAACGAGCCCGATCCGGCGGTGCTGGAGAAGCTCAACAAGGAACCGCTGCTGGTGGAGTACGGCAAGTCGTTCTTCCCGGTGCTGTTCATCGTGCTGGTGCTGCGTTCCTTCCTGGTCGAACCGTTCCAGATTCCCTCGGGGTCGATGAAACCTACCCTCGAGGTCGGCGATTTCATCCTGGTCAACAAGTTCGCCTACGGCATCCGCCTGCCGGTGCTGGACACCAAGGTGATCCCGATCGGTGATCCGCAGCGCGGCGATGTCATGGTGTTCCGCTATCCCAGTGAACCGAACATCAACTACATCAAGCGCGTGGTCGGCCTGCCCGGCGACACCGTGCGCTACACCAGGGAAAAGCGCCTGTACGTCAACGGCGAGCTGGTGGCGGAGAAACTGGTCGGCGAGGAACCGGGTACCCTGGGCAGCGTGACCCTGTACCAGGAGAAGCTGGGCCAGGCCGAGCACCTGATCCGCAAGGAAATGAGCCGCTATCGCATCGAGCCCGACCGCCAGTGGACCATTCCCGCCGGCCACTACTTCATGATGGGCGACAACCGCGACAACTCCAACGACAGCCGCTACTGGAACGATCCGAAGATCCCCAAGGATCTGCTGGGCATGGTTCCGGACCGCAATATCGTCGGCAAGGCCTTCGCCGTGTGGATGAGCTGGCCCGATCCGAAGATGAGCAACCTGCCGAACTTCTCCCGGGTCGGCGTGATTCACTGACCTGTGCGCAGGTTCGCCACGCGGAAGGGCGCTCCTGCTGAATAATCGCGAAGCGGGGCTGCTCCCGAGGGCAGCCCCGCTTTCACTTCCGCGAACGCCGCCGCAGGGCCCTGCCCGATGGCGTTACCGCTCGCTGGACGGAATAACTACACTGACATGAGGTCCGACATGAGGTTCGCGCGTTCGCAGAAGGGGATGTCCCTGCTGGGGTGGCTGGTGGTGCTGGGCGTGGTGGCGTTCTTCGCCAGCGCCGCATTCAAGATCATCCCGCACTACATGGATTACTACTCGCTGGAGAAGGTGATCACTTCCGTGGAGACCGACAAGGCGGCCGAGGTGCGTTCCGTGCCGGAGTTCTACAGCTACGTCGGCAAGGGGATGCAGATCAACGGCATCCGCAACCTGGACCTGGAGAAGGCCCTGGAGGTGCAACTGGAAGACAACCAATTCCGGGCGCACCTGAAATATGAAAAACGCGAGCCACTGATCAGCAACATCGACCTGGTGGTCCACTTCGACAAAGAATTCCGTGTACGCATGCCGTGAGTAATTCGCTGGACCGACTCGAGCGCAAGCTCGGCTATACCTTCAAAGACCGGGACCTGATGGTCCTGGCCCTGACCCATCGCAGCTACGCCGGGCGCAACAACGAGCGCCTGGAGTTCCTCGGTGACGCCATTCTCAACTTCGTCATCGGCGAGGCGCTGTTCCACCACTTCCCGCAGGCTCGCGAAGGCCAGCTTTCGCGCCTGCGCGCGCGACTGGTCAAGGGCGAGACCCTGGCCCTGCTGGCGCGCGGCTTCGAGGTGGGCGACTACCTGCGGCTGGGCTCGGGCGAGCTGAAGAGCGGCGGGTTCCGCCGCGAGTCGATCCTCGCCGATGCGATGGAAGCCCTGATCGGCGCCATCTACCTGGATACCGGCATGGACTCCGCGCGCGAGCGGATCATCGCCTGGCTCGGACCGCAACTGCGCGAGCTGACCCCGGTGGACACCAACAAGGACCCCAAGACCCGCCTGCAGGAGTTCCTGCAGTCGCGTGGCTGCGACCTGCCGCGCTACGAGGTGGTGGATATCCAGGGCGAACCCCATTGCCGGACCTTCTTCGTCGATTGCGAAGTGGCCCTGCTGAGCGACAAGACCCACGGGCACGGCGGCAGCCGCCGCATCGCCGAGCAGGTGGCCGCGGCCGCCGCGCTGGTGGCTCTGGGCGTGGAGAATGGCCATGACTGACATGCACGACGACATCCCCGCCGGCAGCCGTTGCGGCTACGTGGCGATCGTGGGGCGCCCCAATGTGGGCAAGTCCACCCTGCTCAACCACATCCTCGGGCAGAAGCTGGCGATCACCTCGCGCAAGCCGCAGACCACCCGTCACAACATGCTCGGGATCAAGACCGAGGGCGAGGTGCAGGCCGTCTACGTCGATACGCCCGGCCTGCACAAGAGCGGCGAGAAGGCCCTCAACCGCTACATGAACCGTACCGCCAGCGCGGCATTGAAGGATGTCGACGTGGTGATCTTCGTGGTCGACCGCACCCGCTGGACCGAAGAGGACCAGATGGTCCTGGAGCGCGTGCAGTACGTCAGTTGCCCGGTGCTGATCGCGGTGAACAAGACCGACCGCATAGAGGAGAAGGCCGACCTGCTGCCGCACCTCGAATGGCTCACCCAGCAGTTGCCGAAGGCCGAGGTAGTACCGATCTCGGCGCAGCACGGGACCAACCTGGACGTGCTGGAGAAGCTGGTCGCCGAGCGTCTGCCGGAAAGCGAGCACTTCTTCCCCGAAGACCAGATCACCGACCGCAGCAGCCGCTTCCTGGCCGCCGAGCTGGTCCGCGAGAAGATCATGCGCCAGCTCGGCGCCGAGCTGCCCTACCAGATCACCGTGGAGATCGAGGAGTTCAAGCAGGAAGGTCGCATCCTGCATATCCATGCGCTGATCCTGGTGGAGCGCGAGGGGCAGAAGAAGATCATCATCGGCGACAAGGGCGAGCGGATCAAAAGCATCGGCCAGAACGCGCGCAAGGACATGGAAGTGCTGTTCGACTCCAAGGTCATGCTCAACCTCTGGGTCAAGGTCAAGGGCGGCTGGTCCGACGACGAGCGTGCCCTGCGCTCGCTGGGCTACGGCGACCTCTGACCGTTCCCGGCAGCCCGGCGCCAGCCGGGCGCCATTCCTCTCGCGCCCGGTCGACCCGCCATGTCCTTCGCCGCCGCCCAAGCCACCTACGTGCTGCATAGCCGGCCGTACAAGGAAACCAGCGCCCTGGTGGACTTCTTCACCCCGTTGGGTCGCCTGCGCGCGGTCCTGCGCGGCGCCCGCGGCAAGGCTGGCGCCCTGGCGCGGCCATTCGTGCCGCTGGAAGCGGAGTGGCGCGGGCGCGGCGAACTGAAGACCGTGGCCCGCCTGGAAAGCGCCGGTATTCCCAACCTGCTCAATGGCCAGGCGCTGTTCAGCGGTCTCTATCTCAACGAGCTGTTGATCCGCCTGTTGCCGGCGGAAGACCCGCAGCCGGAAATCTTCGCCCACTACGCCGCGACCCTGCCGCTGCTGGCGGCGGGGCGACCCATCGAACCGCTGCTGCGCGCGTTCGAATGGCGCCTGCTGGAGCAACTGGGCTATGGTTTCGCTCTCGATGTCGACATCGATGGGCGCCCGATCGAGCCGCAGGCGTTGTACCAGCTTTTGCCAGAGGCCGGCCTGGAGCCGGTGGCGCAGCTGCAACCCGGGCTGTTCCAGGGCTCCGAACTGTTATCCATGGCCGACGCCGACTGGAGCGCCCCCGGCGCCCTGGCGGCGGCCAAGCGCCTGATGCGCCAGGCGCTCGCTCCCCATCTGGGCGGCCGGCCGCTGGTCAGCCGCGAGCTGTTCATGAACCGTAAGGAGTCACCCCGTGACTGAAGCCACTCGAATTCTGCTCGGCGTGAACATCGATCACGTCGCCACCCTGCGCCAGGCCCGGGGCACCCGCTATCCGGACCCGGTGAAGGCCGCCCTGGACGCCGAGGAAGCCGGCGCCGACGGTATCACCGTGCACCTGCGCGAGGACCGCCGGCATATCCAGGAACGCGACGTGCGGGTGCTCAAGGAAGTGCTGCAGACGCGGATGAACTTCGAGATGGGGGTCACCGAGGAAATGCTCGCCTTCGCCGAGGAGATCCGGCCGGCGCATAGCTGCCTGGTCCCCGAGCGCCGCGAGGAACTGACCACCGAGGGCGGCCTCGACGTCGCTGGCCAGGAACAGCGCATCCGCGACGCGGTGCGACGCCTGGCTGCGGTGGGCAGCGAAGTGTCGCTGTTCATCGATCCCGATCCGCGGCAGATCGAGGCCTCCGCCCGGGTCGGCGCGCCGGCTATCGAACTGCATACCGGTCGCTACGCCGACGCCGAAGACCCCGAGGAGCAGGCCCGTGAGCTGCAGCGGGTACGCGAGGGCGTGGCCCTCGGGCGTTCCCTCGGCCTGATCGTCAACGCCGGGCATGGCCTGCACTACCACAATGTCGAGCCGGTCGCGGCCATCGACGGCATCAACGAGCTGAACATCGGCCACGCCATCGTCGCCCACGCCCTGTTCGTCGGCTTCAAGCAGGCGGTGGCCGAGATGAAAGCGCTGATGCTGGCCGCGGCGACCAAGCGCTGAGGCAATCGCGCCCCGCTTCCCGTCGACCTGCGGGGCGGATGAAGCCATGAAAAAAAGCCCATCCGAGGATGGGCTTTTCCCTATTCGCTGTCAGGGCTTGCGCGCCACCAGCGTGGCGCGCATCGGTGCCGGCAGGCCTTCGACGGTTCGCGAACGGTCCTGCGGATCGAGGAATTCCGGCAGCGACTGGAAACGCATCCATTCGGTGGAGCGTTGTTCCTCGACGCTGGTCAGGCTGACGTCGACGCAGCGCGCGTCGGCGAACCCGGCGCGGCGCAGCCAGAGCTCCAGGGCTGCCACCGAGGGCAGGAACCAGACGTTGCGCATCTGCGCGTAGCGGTCCTCGGGCACCAGCACGGTGCTGGCGTCGCCTTCCACCACCAGGGTCTCCAGGACCAGTTCGCCGCCGCGCTTCAGGCAGTCCTTGAGCGCCAGCAGGTGGTCGATGGGCGAGCGACGGTGATAGAGCACGCCCATGGAGAATACCGTGTCGAAGCCTTCGAGCTTCTCCGGCAGGTCTTCCAGGGCCAGCGGCAGGTGCCAGGCCGGCAGCTCCGGCAGGTAGCGCTTGGCGGCGAGGAACTGGCAGAGGAACAGCCAGTTCGGATCGACCCCGACCACGCTTTCCGCGCCGGCGCCGAGCATGCGCCACTGGTAGTAGCCGTTGCCGCAGCCGACGTCGAGGACGCGTTTGCCACGCAGTTCGACATGTGGCGAGACACGCTCCCATTTCCAGTCGGAACGCCATTCGGTATCGACCTGTACGCCGAAGAAGTCGAACGGCCCCTTGCGCCAGGGAATCAGCCCTTGCAGCGCTTCCTTCACCTGCGCTTGCAGCGCCGCATCGTGGTCGCTGTGCAGGGCGAAGCGCTGGGCCAGTTCGACCTTCGGCGCGGGCACCTGGGGCAGGCGCTGGACCGCGCTCCACCAACGGGCCAGGTCGCCGTGGCCTTCCTCGATGCGCGCGGCGATCTGCGCGGGCAGGCTGGTCGCCCAGCCGTACAGCGGCGAGCCGGCGAGGTGTCGCTGGAGGGCGTCGAGGGCGAGGTGCTGGATCATGGCAGGGCGATCATCGAGGCGAAGTTGAGACACTGGAACCATTGGCTGACCCGGCTGAAGCCGGCGGCCAGGAGCCGTTCACGGTGTTCCTCGAAGGTGTCGGGGAGCATGACGTTTTCCAGCGCGCTGCGCTTCTGCGCGATCTCCAGCTCGCTGTAGCCGTTGGCACGCTTGAAGGCGATGTGCAGGTCGGTGAGCAGCGCGTGCTCCTGCGCATCGGCGAAGCGCAGTTTCTCCGAGAGGATCAGCGCGCCGCCGGGCAGCAGTGCCTGGCGGATCCTGCGCAGCAGGCCGAGGCGCTGGTCGGGGGCGACGAACTGCAGGGTGAAGTTCATCGCCACCAGCGAGGTGGGTTGCAGGTCCAGGGCGAGAATGTCGGCCTCGATCAGCTCGACCGGCAGCAGCTCCTGGTACATGGCGTCCTGGGCATGCAGGTATTCACTGCAGCGCTCGATCATCGCGTGCGAGTTGTCCACCCCGATCACCCGGCAGCCGTCGTTGCGGACGTGGCGGCGCAGCGACTGGGTGACCGCGCCGAGCGAGCAGCCGAGGTCGTAGAGCACGCTGTTCGGCTGGGCGAACTGCGCGCCGAGTACGCCGATGTTCTCGACGATGGTGGGGTAGCCCGGCACGGAGCGCTTGATCATGTCGGGGAACACGCGCACCACGTCTTCGTTGAATACGAAGTCGGCGACACGTTGCTGGGGTTGGGCGAACAGGCGATCGGACTCGCTCACGCGGGTGACCTCGGGCATCACGGCTTTTCAGGGGGCCGAATTGTAGCCGAGGGACGAGCGTCGCCCAACTGCGCGGCGACGATTCACCCATGCGCGCAGGCGAATCACCTGAGCTTGTCGGAGAAGTACTCTCCCGCGCCCTGCAGCGGACCCAGCGGGTTCTTCTTGTCTTCCAGGCGATGGATGTTCGGTTCGCCGTTGCTGACCTTGTGCACCAGCACGTCGTTGACGAAGACGAACACTGCCTTGAACGACCAGCCCTGCAACTCCCGTTTCTTGCGGAAGTTGAACACGTCCGCCCAGAAGCTGCCGACCCGCTGGGTGTCGGTCTTGCTGAAATCGAAGGCGTAGCCGATGCAGCGGTCCTTCGCTTCCAGGCATTGCACCAGGCCGCCCGGCAGGTAATCGATGGGGATGTTCGGCTGGATGAACATGAGCCGCACGTCGATGAACGACAGCATGCGGCCGTTGCCCTGGGTCAATGGATCGAAACCCAACCCGAACAGCTGCGAACGGGTCGTGCTGCCGGGTTGCGCCTGGGAATAGCGCAGTTCGGCATCGAGGTAGTCGACGAAGGGGGATTGGACTTCCGCTCGTTCGCTGGGCAGCAGGCTGCCGCAGGAGGAAACGAAGACAGTGGATGCCCAGAGCAGTGAGTAACGAAGAGCGGTGCCCATGACGCGCCTCCTTTCGGTGCCGTCGTAGATTGAGTAATAGACGACGCCAAAAAGGCCTGCCGGAATTTATTCAATCGGCTGAAAGCAGCGTGGTTGCTGGTCTGGCGGCGGATTTCCGGCGGCCCGGAAAGTCATTCGAAAGAAAGCCTATAGCGCTCGCCGAGGACCTTCAGGGTGCCTTCGCGACGCAGTTGGCGCAGCCCTTCG
This sequence comes from Pseudomonas sp. FDAARGOS_761, assembly GCF_013343155.1. Classification (NCBI taxonomy): domain Bacteria; kingdom Pseudomonadati; phylum Pseudomonadota; class Gammaproteobacteria; order Pseudomonadales; family Pseudomonadaceae; genus Pseudomonas; species Pseudomonas sp. FDAARGOS_761. The sequence goes on from NZ_CP054572.1 coordinate 910,604, forward strand.
TCGAGTTCCGCGAGACGCGCGTCGACCTCCGGCAGGTGCGGACTGAGGCCGACGTGCAGCGGCTGCCGCCCGGGCAGTTCGCCAGCGCGGCGGACCTGTCCGGCGAGCTGCGGATGATGCTCCAGGTAGTGCTCGATGATGTCGCGGTCTTCCAATAGCACGTCGATGCGGCCGAGCAGCAGTTTCTGCAGGTTGCGCGGCAGCACGCGCTCGCCGCCGAGGACCTGCAGGTGCAGGTCGTCGTCGCCGGCCTGGCTGCGCCAGGCTTCGAAGCGCGGATTGTTCACGTAGCCCTGGGCGAGGCCCAGGCGCTGGCCGAGCAGGGATGCATCGCCGGAGTAGCGCCAGTCGCTGTCGTGGCGGGTGTAGAAGGCCAGCCCGACCCAGCCGATGGGCTCGCTGCCGACCCGCAGGCCGTCGAGTCCATAGGCGCCGACCAGGCCGTCGCGATGGCCGTCGCGGACCATCTGCACGGCGCGCGGCCAGGGCAGGCTGTCGAAGTGCGGTGGCTCCCGAAGGACCTGGCTGAGCGCCTCGACCAGGTAGCCGGGCCGCTGCGGCGTGCCAGGGCACAGGTAGGGGCAGCCGTCGTCGCCTGCGAAGCGCAACGGTTCGGCCAGCGTGGGCAGCGGAGCGGCGCAGGACAGGGCGAGCAGGACGAAGGAGGCGCGGAGCATGGAGTCCTCGGGGCGACGGGGCCTGTCAGGATAGGCCAGGTCGCCACGGCGCAGGACGTTGGTCTTCGTACAGAATGTGTCCGCCGGGGGCAGCGGTTTCAGCGCACCTGGATCGCGCAGGAAAAGCTTTCCGCCGGTTCCGCGTCCTTTTCCCAGGGCCGCCGGTAGACCAGTTCCAGGCGGTCGTCGCCGCTGGCGGCGACGCGGAAGCGCCAGGTCGATTCGCCGCCGCTGCCAACCAGGCCGCTGTCTTCTTCGGAATTGCTGTAGACCTCCGGGCCAAGGCGCTTGAGCACACTGGCGGCGGGGTTGCGCAGTTCCCAGCGGAAGCCGGTGGTGGGATTGCTCGGCAGGGTCAGCACCAGTTCCTGGCCTTGCGTCAGCTTCAGCGGCGAACAGTCGTCGGCGTCGTCCAGGGTGACCACCGGCTTCTGTTGCCCGGCGCAGCCGGCCAGGACCACGATGGACAATGGCAGCAGCAGACGGGAGGGGGAAAAGGACATGCAGCGCTCCTCGGCTCGAATGGAAAGGGCGCCAGCATAAACCCTGCCGGCGCCCGAGCGCCAAGGTTGGCGCGGCGGATGGCCGAACAGGTCGGCCATCCGCCGCCGACTCAGGCCGGGAACAGCACCTTGGCCACGTCGCCGTAGCGCTTGGCGAAATGCACGGTGAGCCCTTCCTTGAGATAGTCGGGCAACTCTTCGAAGTGGCCGCGGTTGGCTTCCGGCAGGATCAGCTCGAAGATCTTCTGCCGGCGCGCGGCGATCACCTTCTCGCGGACCCCGCCGATGGGCAGGACCTGGCCGGTCAGGGTCAGTTCGCCGGTCATCGCCACGCCTTTCTTCGGCACCTGGTTGCGCGCCAGGGAGAGCAGGGCGCTGGCCATGGTGACGCCGGCGCTGGGGCCATCCTTGGGCGTGGCGCCTTCCGGCACGTGCAGGTGGACGAAGGCCTGGTCGAAGAAGGTCGGGTCGCCGCCATACTTCTTCAGGTGCGAGCCGATGTAGCTATAGGCGATCTCGGCGGATTCCTTCATCACGTCGCCGAGCTGGCCGGTGAGCTTGAAGCCACGGTTCAGCGTGTGGATGCGGGTCGCCTCGATCGGCAGGGTGGCGCCGCCCATGCTGGTCCAGGCCAGCCCGGTGATCACGCCGATCCCGGAAAGCACCTGCTCGCTGCGGAACACCGGCATGCCGAGGTAGTCCTCGAGGTCCCTGGGACCGATCTTCACCTTCGACTCGGGATCCTCCAGCAGCTTGACCACCGACTTGCGCACCAGCTTGCCGAGCTGTTTCTCCAACTGGCGCACCCCGGCTTCCCGCGCATAGCCCTCGATCACCGCACGCAGCGCGGCATCGCTGATGCTCAGGCGGCCCTTGGGCACGCCGGCCTTTTCCAACTGCTTGGGCCACAGGTGACGCTTGGCGATGGCCAGTTTTTCCTCGGAGATGTAGCCGGACAGGCGGATCACTTCCATCCGGTCGAGGAGCGGTCCGGGGATCGAGTCGAGGGTGTTGGCGGTGCAGACGAACAGCACCTTGGACAGGTCCAGGCGCAGGTCCAGGTAGTGGTCGAGGAATTCGACGTTCTGCTCCGGGTCGAGGGTTTCCAGCAGCGCCGAGGCCGGGTCGCCCTGGTAGCTGGCGCCGAGCTTGTCGATTTCGTCGAGCATGATCACCGGGTTCATCACCTCGACTTCCTTCAACGCCTGCACCAGCTTGCCGGGCAGGGCGCCGATGTAGGTGCGGCGGTGGCCCTTGATCTCCGCCTCGTCGCGCATGCCGCCGACGCTGAAACGGTAGAACGGCCGGCCGAGGCTCTCGGCGATGGATTTGCCGATGCTGGTCTTGCCCACCCCCGGCGGGCCGACCAGGAGCACGATGGAACCGGCGATCTCGCCCTTGAAACTACCCACGGCGAGGAATTCGAGGATGCGATCCTTGATGTCGTCGAGGCCCGCGTGATGCTTGTCGAGGACCTTGCGCGCATGCTTGAGGTCGAGCTTGTCCTTGCCGTACACGCCCCAGGGCAGGGCTGTGGCCCAGTCCAGGTAGTTGCGGGTGACGGCGTACTCGGGCGAGCCGCTCTCGAGGATCGACAGCTTGTTCAGCTCTTCGTCGATACGCTTGCGCGCCTGCTCGGGCAGCACCTTGCCTTCCAGGCGGGCGCGGAATTCGTCGGCGTCGGCGCTCTTGTCGTCCTTGGTGATGCCCAGCTCCTGCTGGATGATCTTCAACTGTTCCTTGAGGAAGAATTCGCGCTGGTGTTCGCCGATCTTGCGGTTGACCTCGGCGGACAGCTCCTTCTGCAGGCGCGCGACTTCCACCTCCTTGCGCAGCAGCGGCAAGACCTTCTCCATCCGCTTGAGGATCGGCACGGTGTCCAGCACTTCCTGCAGTTCGCCGCCGGGCGCGGTGGTCAGGGCCGCGGCGAAGTCGGTGAGCGGCGACGGGTCGTTGGGACTGAAGCGGTTCAGGTAGTTCTTCAGTTCCTCGCTGTACAGCGGATTGAGCGGCAGCAGCTCCTTGATCGCGTTGATCAGGGCCATGCCGTAGGCCTTCACTTCGTCACTGGGATCGATCGGGGTCTTCGGATAGTCCACCTCCACCATGAACGGCGGACGATGGCGCTTGATCCAGCCCCGGATACGCACCCGCGAGAGGCCCTGGGCGACGAACTGCAGCTTGCCGCCCTCGCGCGAGGCATGGTGCACCCGGACCAGCGTGCCGTGCTCGGGCAGGCTGTTGACGTCGAAGTGGCGCGGGTCTTCCGGAGGATTGTCCATGAAGAACAGGGCCAGCGAATGGTGGTCGGTCTTGGCCACCAGTTCGAGGGTTTCCGCCCAGGGTTCTTCGTTGACGATCACCGGCAGCACCTGCGCCGGGAAGAAGGGGCGGTTGTGGATCGGGATCACGTAGAGGGTGGTCGGCAGGGTCTGGCCGGGCAGCACCAGGCCGGTGCCGGCGGGCTGCGCGTCGCTGATGTGTTCGGGATTAACGTCCTGGTCGCTCATGAGGCACCTGACTGACTGAAACATGAGAGTCTAGATGGGGCCCCGGGGGCGGGTTTCAATCCCTGTCCGTTCAAGGATGTTGCCGAAGGTTTCCACGCAGCACGCGGTACGCGGGTACCACTTGCGGCAAGGTGCTGGGCAGCGTCGGGCAAGTCGAGTAGAGTGCGCAAAAATTGAGCAGTTGCCGTTCATGTTCGACACCCGTCTCATCCGTCTGCCCGACCAGTCGCACACCCACGCCCACGAACATCATCAACTGGTGATGTCGCTGGCCGGGCGCGCCGAATTCGAGGTCAACGGCTGTGGCGGGGAAGTCTGCCGGATGCGCGCCTGCCTGGTGCCGGGCGAGGCGGGCCACGTGTTCGCCGGGGTGGGCGACAACCGCATGCTGATCATCGACCTGGGCGAGGACAACCCGACCCCGGAAGACCCCGACCTGCTCGCGCGCCTGTTCGAGGCGCCGCGCTACCCGACCCTGGACGCCGACTTCCAGAACCTGCTCAGCTACGCCGGCGCCGAACTGGCCCGCTACGGCAGCGACCCGTTGCTGACCCGTGCCCTCGGCGGAGTGCTGATCCGCGCCCTGCACCTGCGCCTGTTCGGCGAGCAGCAGCCCCTGGCGGCCAGCGGGCCGCTCGACCTGGAGCACCTGGACGCGCATATCGTGCGGAACCTGGCGCGACGCATCACGGTCGCCGAACTGGCCCAGGTCGCCTGTCTCAGCCCGAGCCATTTCCACGCGCAGTTCAAGGACAGCGTCGGCCTGACCCCGCACCAGTACCTGCTCAAAGTCCGCCTCGACTGCGCCGCGCGGTTGCTGCGGGAAAGCCGCTTGCCCCTGGTGCGGATCGCCGAGGAATGCGGCTTCTCCAGCCAGAGCGCGCTGACCACGGCGATGCGCCGCTACCTGGGGCTGACGCCGAAGTCGCTGCGCAAGGGCTGAGCGCCATCCGCCACCTTCGGCGGATAACCGCAGGCGGTTATTCGCCCTACCGGGAGTGGTGTAGGACGGATAACGGCGCGGACGTCATCCGCCGAGCGAATTCGTCCCGCACGGCCTGTCTCAGAACGCCACCTTCACCCCCGCCTCGATGCCGCGTCCCGCCGCCGGCACCCGGTCGCGCAGGATCGAACTGGCGTAGCGCACGGTCTGGTTGGTCAGGTTGGTGCCCTTGACGAAGGCCAGCCAGCGGCTCTCGCCGAGGTCGAAGTTGTAGCCGAGGCTGGCGCCGAGGGTGGTGTAGCCGTCGGTGGAGAGTTCTTCCTCCGGCACGCGGTGCTGCGAGGCGGCGTGTTCGACGTCGACCCGCGCCTGCCACTGCTGCAACTCCCAGATCAGCGCGGTGTTCAGGCGCAGCGGGGCGATGCGTGGCAGCGGTTCGCCGGTGTCCTTGTTCTTGGCGCGGGTGTAGTCCCCGGAGAGTTCCAGGTCGAAGTTGCCGTACGGGCTTTCCAGCAGGTGGATGCGGTCCTGCGCCTCGACGCCGTAGAAGTCCGCGCGAACGCCGCTGTAGAGGTATTCCGGCAGCGCCTCGTCATCGCCGGCGGCGACCACTTCGCCTTCCTCGTTGCGATGGCGACCGCTGGCGAGCAGGCCGATGTAGTTGGAGAAGCGGCTGTAGAACACCCCAACGCTGCCCTTGTGCACGCCGTTGTCGAAGCGCAGGGCGAGGTCGGTGGAGACCGCCTTTTCCTTGTCCGCGTCGGCATCGCCTACCTCGTAGGTGCCGGTGGCGGCGTGCGGACCGTTGGCGTACAGCTCGTAGAAGGTCGGTGCGCGCTCGGTGTAGCTGAGGGTGGCGGCCAGCGACCAGATCGGCGTCAGCTTGTACACCGCGCCAGTGGACAGGCTGCCGGTGGTGAAGCTCTGTGAACCGTCGTTCTCGGCGAAGCGCTCGTTGCCCTTGGCGTCGGGGTCCACGCGGGTGTGCTCCAGGCGGGCGCCGAAGCTGAGGTCGAGGCGGTCGCTGAGCTTCCATTCCTCCAGGGCGAACAGCGCGGCGCTGTCGGTTTCCGTGTGCGGCACGAAGGCTTCCTCGCCGAGGGCGGAGAAGCGGCTGTTGGCGAACTGCGCGCCGACCACCCCGTTCAGCGGGCCGAGCGGGCGGTGGCGGGCCTCGATGCGGCCTTCGTAGCCTTCGTTCTTGAAGGTGGTGCCGGTCTCGCCGTCCTCGATTTCCTTGTGCTCGTACTTGGTATAGGCGGCGTCCAGCTTCAGCGAGGTGAACGGGCCTTCGAGGTCGCGGATCTCGGAGGCGAAGGCGTAGCGGTCCTGCTGCATCTTCAGGCGCACGTCGTCCTCGGCCGGCGAGCCATAGTTGCTGTCGTAGCCGCTGTAGGAGAGGCCGGCGTAACCGTGCTCCCAGTGATAGGAGCCACCGACGGCGCCGCCATCCTGGCGGCCGTCGCTGTTCTGCACCCGATGCTTGCCGGTGTCGCCGTCGATCTGCCGCTGGCGGCTGGAATGGGCGTAGCCGGGAATCCTGACGTCGTTGAACTCGCGGCTGGCGGCGTCCACGTGCAGGGCGAAGTTGCCGTCGCCGGCCTCCAGTGCGCCGGAGCGGCTACGGGTGGTGTCGGCGCCGCCATAGCGCAGTTCGCCGCTGCCGTGGATGCCGTCGACGGGTTCGCTGGGGATGCGGTTGTCGAAGCTGTTCACCACCCCGCCGATGGCATTGCCGCCGTAGAGCAGGGCGGCCGGGCCGCGTACCACTTCCAGGCGTTCGACGCTGTTGGGGTCTTCCGGCACCGCGTGGTCGTAGGACAGCGACGAGGCGTCGAGCGCGCCGACGCCGTTGCGCAGCAGGCGGATGCGGTCGCCGTCCATGCCGCGGATCACCGGTCGGCTGGCGCCCGGTCCGAAGTAGGTGGAGGACACCCCGGGCAGGCCGTTGAGGGTTTCGCCGAGGCTGCCTTTCTGACGCAGGGTCAGCTCGTCGCCTTCGAGCACGCTGCTGGGCGTGGCGGGAGATTCGTTGCCCAGTGGGTTGGCGGTGATCACCTGGGAGGGCAATTCGCTGGGGCGGCCGTCGGCGCCGAGCGTTTCCCCCGAAACGATCAGGCAGGCCAGCGCCAGTGGCGTGAGAGGCCAGAGCGGACGGGAAGGGAAAAGGCCGGAAGAGGACATTGCGGGCTCCATGGTCATGGGTCGAACTTTTTTCAGGCCAAAGCGAACCCAGGCCCTTCCCGGAGGAGGGGCGACGGGGTCGGATCGGCGTATTTATTGGGATGTTATATTATTTCTTTTTGTGTCGATAGACCCGCGTAGCCACTCTGCATGGCGTCGTGCCGACGAGCAGCGGCAATGTCCGCATGCCTGCCGGCGAAGAGGAACGGGAAAGTTCCGCGGCCAGGAGTTTTCCGCAAAAACTCCAGAGTCTTTCGCAAGAATCGCCCCTCTCGCAGCCACTACATTCCGCTATCCGCTGGTGCCTTGCGCCGGCGGAATGGGCCTGACCCATACTGATCCGTATTCCCGCGCCACAGGACGTGCCGCGCCGCCGGCACAACCCGTCGGCGGCGGTGCCCCGGGCAATGGACGCCTGGCCGGACTTCTTTCAATAACAATGGCTCCACAAGAGGAGGGCGTGATGTTCAAAGCCAGTCACGTCTTGCAGGGCGAGGACCAGACCCGGTCCGCAGCCGAATTCTTCCCTGTCATCAGCGCCAACTACGCGGTCGACGAGGAAGCCTACCTGGGCGAACTGCTGCAGCTCGCCGACCCCGGTCCCGACGGCATCGAGGCTATCCGCCGCAACGCCCGCGCACTGATCGAAACCGTGCGCAGCCGGGACAACGCCGTCGATACCCTCGACGCACTCCTGCGCCAATACAGCCTGGACACCCAGGAAGGCCTGATGCTGATGTGTCTGGCCGAGGCGCTGTTGCGTGTGCCTGACGCGGCGACCGCCGACGCGCTGATCCGCGACAAGCTGTCCGCCGCCGACTGGCAGCGCCATCTCGGCCAGAGCGACAACGTTCTGGTCAATTTCGCCGCCTGGGGCCTGGTGATGACCGGCAAGGTGGTGAACATCGACGAACGCACCGACGGCCGCGCCCCGAGCGTCATCAGCCGGCTGGTGCAGCGCTCTGGCGAACCGGTGATCCGCGCCGCGATGAATCAGGCGATGAAGCTGATGGGCAAGCAGTTCGTGCTTGGCCGGACCATCTCCGAAGCGCTGAAGAACGGTCGTCCATGCCGCGAGCAGGGCTACACCTATTCCTTCGACATGCTCGGCGAGGCCGCGCTGACCGCCGCCGACGCCGAGAAATACATGGCCGACTACCGCCAGGCCATCGACACCGTCGGCGCCGAGCCGCAGGTCGGTCCGGGGCCGCGGCCGTCGATCTCGATCAAGCTCTCGGCGCTGCATCCGCGCTACGAAGTGGCGCAGCGCGAGCGGGTGCTCAGCGAGCTGTTCGCCAACGTCCTGGAACTGGCGGTGCGCGCGCGCAAGCTGAACGTCGGCATCACCATCGACGCCGAGGAAGCCGATCGCCTGGAGCTGTCCCTCGAACTCTACGAGAAGCTGATGCGCGACCCGGCCATCGCCGGCTGGGGCGAGTTCGGCCTGGTCATCCAGGCCTACTCCAAGCGCTGCCTGCCGGTGCTGGTGTGGCTGACCCTGCTCGGCCGCGAGCTTGGCGCACGCATCCCGCTGCGCCTGGTGAAGGGTGCCTACTGGGACAGCGAGATCAAGCAGTGCCAGGTGCAGGGCGCCGACGGCTACCCCGTCTACACCCGCAAGGAAGGCACCGACACTTCCTACCTGGCCTGCGCCCGCTACCTGCTCAGCGAGCACACCCGCGGGGTGATCTACCCGCAGTTCGCCAGCCACAACGCCCACACCGTGACCGCCATCCTCGCCCTGGCCGACGAAGCCAGGGCCGCCGGCGGCGAGGAGCGCGACTTCGAGTTCCAGCGCCTGCACGGCATGGGCGACGCGCTGTACGACACGGTGATCGAGAAGTACCGCCGCAACGTGCGCATCTACGCCCCGGTCGGCGCGCACAAGGACCTGCTGCCGTACCTGGTCCGCCGCCTGCTGGAGAACGGCGCCAACTCTTCCTTCGTGCACAAGCTGGTGGACCCGCGCGTGCCGGTGGAGACGCTGATCCAGCACCCGGTTACCCAACTGCGCCAGTTCAAGACGCTGGCCAACGACCGTATCCCTCTGCCCCAGGCGATCTTCGGCGCCGGGCGGAAAAACTCCCAGGGCATCAACATGAACATCCAGAACCAGTGGAACGAGCTGGAGCTCGCCTACAAGCCGCACCTGACCCGCCAGTGGCAAGCCGCGCCGATCGTCAACGGCGAGAAACTTTCCGGCCCGGCCCACGAAGTGCGTTGCCCGTACGACCTGGAGAGGCTGGTCGGCAGCGTCCAGTACGCGTCCGCCGAGCAGGCCGGCAAGGCCCTCGACGTGTTGCAGGCGGCCTGGCCGCGCTGGAGCGCCACCCCGGTGGACGAGCGCGCCGGCATCCTCGAACGTCTCGCCGACCTGCTGGAAGCCCAGCGCGGCGAGCTGATGGCGCTGTGCACCCTGGAAGCCGGCAAGTCGTTGCAGGACGGTATCGACGAGATCCGCGAGGCGGTCGACTTCTGCCGCTACTACGCCCAGCAGGCCCGCCAGCGCCTGGTCCGCGAGGAACTGCGCGGCCCGACCGGCGAGCGCAACGAACTGTTCTACGAAGGCCGCGGCATCTTCGCCTGCGTCAGCCCGTGGAACTTCCCGCTGGCGATCTTCCTCGGCCAGATCAGCGCCGCGCTGGTGGCCGGCAACACCGTGCTGGCCAAGCCGGCCGAGCAGACCAGCCTGATCGCCGCGCGCACCGTCGAACTGATGTTCGAAGCCGGCCTGCCGAAGGACGTTATCGCCCTGCTGCCGGGCGACGGCGCCACCCTCGGCGGCGTGTTCTGCCGTGACGCGCGGGTCGCCGGGGTGGCCTTCACCGGCTCCACCGACACCGCCCGCATCATCAACCGCCAACTGGCCGAGAAGCCCGGCGCCATCGCCACCCTGATCGCCGAGACCGGCGGGCAGAACGCGATGATCGTCGATTCCACCGCTTTGCCGGAACAGGTGATCAAGGATGCGGTACAATCCGCGTTCACCAGCGCCGGCCAGCGCTGCTCCGCGCTGCGCGTGATGTACGTGCAGCAGGACATCGCCGAGCGGGTGATCGAGTTGCTCAAGGGCGCCATGGCCGAGCTGAAGGTCGGCCCGACCGACGTGCGCGTCAGCGACGTCGGCCCGGTGATCGACGCCGAGGCCAAGGCCGGCCTGGAGCAGCACATCGCCGCGCTGAAGGCCGCCGGCAAGCTGATCGCCGAGACCAAGGTGCCGGGCAACCTGAACGGTCACTTCGTCGCTCCCGTCGCGTTCGAGATCAGCGGCATCGACGAGCTGAAGAAAGAGAACTTCGGCCCGGTGCTGCACGTGGTGCGTTATGCCGCGCAGGACCTGGAAAAGGTCGTGCAGGCGATCAACGCCACCGGTTTCGGCCTGACCATGGGGGTCCATAGCCGCAACGAGGAAACCGCCCGCCGCATCGAAGAGCTGGCGCGGGTCGGCAACCTCTACATCAACCGCAACCAGATCGGCGCGGTGGTGGGCGTGCAACCGTTCGGCGGCCACGGGCTGTCCGGCACCGGTCCCAAGGCCGGCGGGCCGAACTACCTGCTGCGTTTCGTCAGCGAGCGCACCACGTCGGTGAACACCACCGCGGTGGGCGGCAACGCGTCGCTGCTGTCGCTGGCCGACGCCGAGTGATACTCCGTTCCCGGGCGCCTTGGCGCCCGGGTCGGTTTCCGGGGTTCGCCGTGGCGGACGCCGAGGGAAATGACCGCCGTTCCGGTGCGTGCCCGGAGCGGACCATAAAGGACGATTTTCCCTGCCCGACAGGGGAGGGATCGTGAGGCGTGGGCCTGTTCGGACTCGTTTGAGGCCACCCACGTTTCCGGCTTGCTCCGGCAAGCGCTCACGGAGTGACGCCACAAGCGCCATTCTGCCAACCAAGGGCCCGCTACCCGTTGCTTGCACACGCAAGGGCCCGGATAAAAACAAGCAATAGGGGAGTCCCTATGAGTGTCAATACGCCCACGCTGATCACCTTCGTGATCTACATCGCGGCCATGGTCCTGATCGGCCTGGCGGCATATCGCTCCACCAACAACTTCTCCGACTACATCCTCGGCGGCCGCAGCCTCGGCAGCTTCGTCACGGCGCTGTCCGCCGGCGCCTCCGACATGAGCGGCTGGCTGCTGATGGGCCTGCCCGGCGCGGTGTACCTGTCCGGCCTGTCCGAAAGCTGGATCGCCATCGGCCTGATCGTCGGCGCCTACCTCAACTGGCTGTTCGTCGCCGGCCGCCTGCGGGTACAGACCGAGCACAACGGCAACGCGCTGACCCTGCCCGACTACTTCACCAACCGCTTCGAGGACAACAGCCGCCTGCTGCGGATCTTCTCGGCCCTGGTGATCCTGGTGTTCTTCACCATCTACTGCGCTTCCGGCATCGTCGCCGGTGCGCGCCTGTTCGAGAGCACCTTCGGCCTCTCCTACGAGACCGCGCTGTGGGCCGGCGCCGCGGCGACCATCGCCTACACCTTCATCGGCGGCTTCCTCGCGGTGAGCTGGACCGACACCGTGCAGGCCTCGCTGATGATCTTCGCGCTGATCCTCACCCCGGTGATCGTGATGCTCGCCACCGGCGGCGTCGAGCCGACCTTCACCGCCATCGAGCTGAAGGACGCGACCAGCTTCGACATGCTCAAGGGCGCCTCCTTCATCGGCGTGATCTCGCTGATGGCCTGGGGCCTGGGCTACTTCGGCCAGCCGCACATCCTGGCGCGCTTCATGGCCGCCGATTCGGTGAAATCGATCCCGGCCGCGCGCCGCATCTCCATGACCTGGATGATCCTCTGCCTCGGCGGCGCCGTGGCCGTGGGCTTCTTCGGCATCGCCTACTTCCAGGCGCATCCGGAGCAGGCCGGCGCGGTCAGCGACAACCCCGAGCGGGTGTTCATCGAGCTGGCCAAGATCCTGTTCAACCCGTGGGTCGCCGGCGTGCTGCTGTCCGCCATCCTCGCCGCGGTCATGAGCACCCTGAGCTGCCAGCTGCTGGTCTGCTCCTCGGCGCTCACCGAGGACTTCTACAAGGCCTTCCTGCGCAAGGGCGCCAGCCAGCTGGAACTGGTCTGGGTCGGTCGCGCCATGGTGCTGCTGGTGGCGGTGATCGCCATCTGGCTGGCCGCCAACCCGGAAAACCGCGTGCTCGGCCTGGTGTCCTATGCCTGGGCCGGCTTCGGCGCCGCTTTCGGCCCGCTGGTGCTGTTCTCCCTGCTGTGGAAGCGGATGACCCGCAACGGTGCGCTGGCCGGCATGATCGTCGGCGCAGCGACAGTGATCCTGTGGAAGAACCTGTTGGGCTGGACCGGCCTGTACGAGATCATCCCCGGCTTCCTCTTCGCCAGCGTCGCCATCGTCGTCTTCAGCCTGCTCGGCAAGGCGCCTTCGACGAGCATGCTCAAGCGCTTCGACGATGCGGAGCAGGAGTACCGCGAGGCGCACCAGGGTTCCGCCGCTCCGGTAACCCAGCGCTGATCGAGCCTGTGGGCGCGTGAAGCGCCCGCGCATGGAGACGGCCCGCCCCGCAAGGTGCGGGCCGTCGTTTTTTCCGGCGGCTGCTGCGCCTGGCCGCGCAGGACGGATAACGGCAGCCGCGTTGTTCCTGTCCCGCCGCGCCGCTCAGGCGTCCCGCTCCAGCCGGCAAGCGTGCCCCGACTGTCGTGCCTCCAGCCTCAGCCATTCGAAGAATGCCTTCACCGGCGGATGACGTTCCCGTCCGGGCACGCATAGCGCGCTGTAGCCGGCGCCGTCGACACTGATATCCGCTCTGTAGGGTTGCAGCAGGCCGCTGGCGACGCTTTCCGAAACCAGGATCGAACTGGCCAGCACCAGTCCCTGGCCGGCGATGGCCGCCTGCAGGGCATAGTGCTCCTCGTCGTACTGGCGGATCACCGGCTGGCCCTCCATCCAGTTTTCGCCGGCCTGAGCGCACCAGGCCTCCCAGCCGTGGGCGTAGAGCCTGGAGTTGTGCCAGCGCACGCTGATCAGGGTCGGCTGCCGTTCTCCGGCCAGGGCGACCTGGGCCGGCGAGCCGTAGACCGCGAAGCATTCGTCGAACAGGCAGAGACCGTAGAAGTTCGGGTAGTCGTCGAGGCTGTAGCGGATCACCAGGTCGATGCTGGCGTCCTGGTGCAGGTCGAGGACTTCGCAGTTGGTGTCCAGGCGCAGGTTGATCTGTGGGTGTGCGGTGTAGAAGCGGCCGAGACGCGGCACCAGCCAGAGGGCGGCGAAGGCCGGGGTGGTGGAGACCGTCAGGTTGCCGCCGCTGCGCTGCGGACGCAGCGTGTCGACGCTCTGCGAAATTTCCAGCAGGGCCCCGTGCAGGCTGCGGAACAGCCGTTCGCCGCAGTCGGTCAGGCGCACTTGCCGTGGCAGGCGCTGGAACAGCGGAACGCCGAGCCAGGCTTCCAGCGAACGGATCTGGTGGGAAACCGCGGTTGGCGTTACCGCAAGCTCCTCGGCGGCGGCCTTGAAGCTCGACTGACGGGCCGCCGATTCGAAGGTGCGCAACGCGGTCAGCGGCAGGGAAGCGAACATGGGAATCTCCATGGGTGAGCTGAATTCACCCTGAACAACTATTGCTCATTTGTCGGGAACCCCCGCTGCCAATAATTTCTGGCTCCAGGCGAAGGGCCTTGAGGTCATTCGAGTCTAGCCGAATCCAAGGAGATACAGATGAGTAGAATTCTTGCAGTGCATGCCAGTCCGCGAGGCGAGCGCTCGCAGTCCCGGCGTCTCGCCGAGGTTTTCCTGGCGGCCTATCGCGAAGCCCATCCGCAGGCCCGCGTGGCTCGCCGCGAAGTCGGCCGGGTACCGCTTCCGGCGGTCACCGAGGCCTTCGTCGCCGCCGCCTTCCATCCCCAGCCGGAACAGCGTTCGCTGGCGATGCAGGCCGACCTGGCGCTGAGCGACCAACTGGTCGGCGAACTGTTCGACAGCGACCTGCTGGTGATCTCCACGCCGATGTACAACTTCAGCGTGCCCAGCGGCCTGAAGGCCTGGATCGACCAGATCGTGCGCCTCGGGGTGACCTTCGATTTCGTCCTCGACAATGGCGTCGCCCAGTACCGGCCGCTGCTGCGCGGCAAGCGTGCGCTGATCGTCACCAGTCGCGGTGGCCATGGCTTCGGCCCGGGCGGCGAGAACCAGGCGATGAACCACGCCGATCCCTGGTTGCGCACCGCGCTGGGTTTCATCGGCATCGACGAGGTCACGGTGGTCGCGGCGGAAGGCGAGGAATCCGGCGGCAGGTCCTTCGAGGACTCCTGCGCCGAGGCGGAACAGCGCCTGCTGGCGCTGGCGCAGTCGGCCTGAGGAGCCGCCATGGCCTGGTTCCATCTGCTGGTGGCGGCGGCCTTCGAGGTCGCCTTCGCCATGGGCATGAAGTTCTCCAACGGCTTCGGCAGGCTCTGGCCATCGCTGCTGACGGTGGTCGCGGCGATCGGCGGGATCTATTTCCTGACCCTGGCGCTGCGCGAGTTGCCAGTCAGCGTCGCCTATCCGATCTGGACTGCGATCGGTTCGCTGGGCACGGTGTTCCTCGGCGTCCTGCTGCTTGGCGAGAGCCTGACGGCGGTGAAGCTGGTTTCTGTCGGGTTGATCGTCGCCGGGGTGGCCGGGCTCAAGTAAGCGATGCGGCATTTGGCCTACAATCGGCCGCGTTTCCGTTCCTTCGAGAGCAGCCATGCTGACCACCCTGGCGGTGTCCAACTACCGCACCCTGCGCGACCTGGTGATGCCGCTGCGGCGCCTGAACCTGATCACCGGCGCCAACGGCGCCGGCAAGTCCAACGCCTACCGGGCCTTGCGCCTGCTGGCGGACAGCGCGCGCGGCGAAGTGATCCCGTCGCTGGCGCGCGAGGGCGGCCTGCCATCGACCCTGTGGGCGGGACCGGAGGACATCAGCCGGGCCATGCGCAGTGGCGCCCAGCCGATCGAAGGCAGCGTGCGCCGGCAGTCGGTGAATCTGCGCCTGGGCTTCGCCGGGGAGGATTTCGGTTATTGCATCGACCTCGGCCTGCCGGAGCCAAGCCAGAGCAAGTTCGGTCTCGACCCGGTGATCAAGCGCGAATGCATCTGGGCCGGCCCGTTCCTGCGCCCGGCCAATGTCCTGGTCGACCGTCGCGGGCCGTTGTTGCGCGCACGCGGCGGCGGCGGTCGCTGGGAAGTGGCGGCGCAGCACCTCGCCACCTTCGACAGCATGCTGGGCGCGGCGGTGGACCCGCGGCAGGTGCCGGAACTGCTCGGCCTGCGCGAGCGGATCCGCTCCTGGCGCTTCTACGACCATTTCCGCAGCGACGCCGAGGCACCGGCGCGGCGTCCGCAGATCGGCACCCATACGCCGGTGCTGGGCGCCGACGGCGCCGACCTGGCCGCGGCCCTGCAGACCATCCGCGAGATCGGCGATGCGGCGGCGCTGGACGAAGCGGTGGACGATGCCTTTCCCGGCAGCCGCCTGCACATCGACAACCCGGGAGGGCGCTTCGAAGTGCTGATCGAGCAGCCCGGCCTGCTGCGGCCGCTGCGCACCGCGGAGCTGTCGGACGGCACCCTGCGCTACCTGCTGTGGATCGCCGCTCTGTTGTCGCCGCGGCCGCCGGCGCTGCTGGTGCTCAACGAACCGGAAACCAGCCTGCATCCCGACCTGCTGCCGGCCCTCGGGCGCCTGGTCGGCCAGGCCGCGCAGCACTCCCAGGTGCTGGTGGTGTCGCACGCCGCGCGGCTTGTCGCGACGCTCGAAGAGCACCCGGAATGCCATTCGCTGGGGCTGGAGAAGGACTTCGGCGAGACCCGCATCCAGGGGCTGCGCGAGCTGGACCGGCCGGCCTGGTACTGGCCGGTGCGCTGAACCGCTACAGGCGGCCGATCTGTTGCGGCGACAACGGTACCTGGCAGCGGGTGGCGGTGCGTGGGTCGAGGTAGTCCCTGAGGAGCGGTGCCATGCCCTTGAGTACCTGCACCGGCAGGGCCGAGGTGAACTTGAACTGGCTCGACTCGCTGCCGTCGACGTAGGCGGTGAGGGTACCGAAGTGCCGCGGGCCGATGTAGAAGACGAAAGTGGCGGTGCGGTTCAGTGCCTTCGAACTGCGCACGTGGCCGCCGGCGCTGAAGGTCTGCAGGCGGTTGTCGCCGGTGCCGGTCTTGCCGCCCATCACCAGCGGCGCGCCGTCCGGACGGCTGAAGGTGCCTTGCAGGCGCCGCGCGGTGCCGGCGTCGACCACCTGGGACAGCGCGTTGCGCAGGGTGGCGGCGACCTCCGAGGTCATCACCCGCTGGCCGAGGGTGGCTTCCGGGGCGAAGCGCGTCTCGTAGGGCGTACCCAGGGCGAAGTCGAGGTGCTCCAGGCGCAGGGTCGGCATGCGCACGCCATCGTTGACGATGATCCCCATCAGTTCGGCCAGCGCCGCCGGGCGGTCGCCGGAGCTGCCCAGGGCGGTGGCGTAGGACGGCACCAGGTGATCGAAGGGATAGCCGAGTTTCTTCCATTGCTGGTGCAGGTCGAGGAAGGCCTCCACCTCCAGCAGGATGCGGATGCGCTTGTCGCGGGCGTTCTTGTGCCGCGACTTGAACAGCCAGCCGTAGACCTCCTTGCGCTCGGCGCCGCTGGCCGCCACCGCCTCGCCGAAGGTCGCCTGCGGCTGCTTCTGCAGATAGCCGAGCAGCCATAGCTCCAGCGGGTGCACGCGGGCGACGTAGCCCTGGTCGTTGAGGTTGAACTTGCCCGGGCCGTAGCGCTCGTACAGCTCGGCGGCGCGCTTGTCGGTCAGGCTGCCGCGGGGCAGGCGTTCGCGGAGGAAGGCGCTGAAGCTCGCCAGGTCGGCCTGTGGCTGCAGGTAGCGATGGATCGCAGCCAGCCGCACCGGCCAGGGACGCAGGCCGTCGAGGAAGGTCTCCAGGCGCTGGTTGGCGTCCTTGTCGCGGTACTTGACCCAGAAGCGGCGCAGGTAGACCTGGCTTTCCTTGTCGACGAAACGGTCGAGGTAGTCGGCGCGGCGCGGGTCCTTGTCGTCGGCCAGCAATTGCACCTTGCTCCCGGCGTTCTGGTAGATGTCGTGGCGGATCAGGTCGCGCAGCAGGCGCACGAAGGGCAGGTTGATCGATTCGCGCAGGGCTTCCAGCAGCATCGGCCGGCGGCCGTTGTCTTCCTTGCGGAAGTTGTTGAAGGTGTGCAGCCCGCCGCCGGTGAAGAAGCTCTCGTAGGGGCTGGCCGAATAGCGCCGTTCCATGGCCGCCTGGAGCATCGCGGAAAGATCGCGGTCGCGGCTGGCCACCAGGTGGTCGATGCCCCAGCGGAGGATGAAATCGAGCGGCTCCACTTCCACCTTGCGCAGCTCGGCGACGCTCATGCCGCCATAGTCGCGGTGGATCTGCGCGACGGTCTCCAGGTAGCTGGCCAGCACCCGTAGCTTGGCGGTGGAGCCCAGCTCCAGCTTGCTGCCTTCGTTGATGTCGAAGGGCTGGTCGGTGTTGTCGGTCTGCACCCGCACCTGGTTGCCGCTCGGCGTACGTTCGAACAGGGTGAAGCTGTAGCGTACCGAGCGGGTCGAGGTCGGGGTCAGCAGGCGTTCGCCGATCAGCCCGAGCTGGGCGGCGTAGTCCGGGTCGGCGAGTTTCTGCAAGTAGGCGGTGACGCTTTCCTGCAACTCGTGCTGGAGGGTGGTATTGGCCCGCAGGTCGAGACGGTCGAGGTCGTACAGTGGCACGCCGAGCATCCCGGCCAGGCGGGTGCGAGCCAGGGTCACGCCCTTGTTGGTCGGCAGCGGTTGCACCGTCGGCTGGCTGCGTGGGTCGCGGAACGCCAGCTTCTGCGCCAGCGCCGCATCGCGTAACGGCGCCTCGATGACGCCGGCCTGGGTCAGGACCCGCAGGTGGCTGTCGGTCATCCGGTCCAGCTCGTCGCGGCCGCGCGGCGCCAGATAGAAGGAAGGCCGGCGGTGGGCGATCATCAGCGCCAGCACCTGGCGCAGGGCCAGGCCCTGGGCGGCGAGTCCGGCCTTGCCGTCGAGGGCCTCGCCGACCTGCCGGTAGTCGGCGCCGTACCAGACCCACAGGCCATCGGCCAGGCCGGTGACCTCGCCGTAGCCCGGCGCCGCCGACAGCGGCACCGAGTTGAGGTAGGTGAGCACGATGTCCTGGCGCGCGGCGAAGTTGGCCGGGCCTTCGCGATAGCTGCGTACGCTGGCCGAGAGCATCTGCCGCAGCTTGTCGCCGATGCTGCTGGTGCGCCCTTCGGCAGAGTGGCGGTATTTCTCGATCTGGGTCGCCAGGGTGCTGCCGCCGGAGGAATGCGCGCTGAAGCCGAGCATCTTGCCGACCTGCGACAGCGCCGCCTGGGTGAAGCGACCCCAGTCCACGGCCGGGTTGAGGTAGGGGCGTTCGTGATCGAGCAGGTCGCGGTTCTCGATGAACAGCAGGCTCTGCACCGCCAGCGGCGGCAGGCTGGCGAAGTTCGCGTAGCGCCGTTGCGGATAGCGGAAGTCGTAGATCGGCACGCCGCGGCAATCGGCGATGTCCAGCCCGGCCTGGGCCTTTTCCGCGTAGGGCGGGAACAGCCGGTGTTCGGCGTAGCGCATCAGCGCCGGGGAGAAGTGCGCCTGGCGGGTGATGGCGTAGTCGCGGTCGTACAGGCGCTGCATGAACGAAGGCAGCAACTGGTAGCCGAGGCGGCGGTCGAAGGGGCCGTCCGCCGGGAACAGGATGGCCTCGCTGGGACCCTGGCGCACCTCGTAGTCCAGGGTCGCGGCGTAGCGTGCCAGCTCGCGTGCCTGCAACCGCGAGGTGTGCGCTTCGTGAAGGACCACGATGCCTACCGCGGCGAGGATCGGCAAGGCGAAGCCGATCAGCATCAGGCGTTGGCGGAGACGGCTTTTTCGAGGAGAAGCGGAGGCAGGGAGACTGCAGGGTTGCAGCTCGGAAGGGTCGTTCGTGGATCGTTCTGATGCACCCATGCTCGCACCGCCTGTAGCTGCGCAATTCATCCGCACCTGGGGGGAAGTCTAGTTGTCCCGCTGCAACCCTGCTGTCATTCGTGCAAGGAAAATCTCCCCGGCGGCAATCGGACGACCGAGGATTGGAGCGGCGTGGCGCAGGGGTTAGAGTGTCTGTCTGAGTTCCTTGTGTTTCGGGTCCGGAATGTCGATGCGCACACTTTTCCCCCTTCTCGTCGGTGTCGTCCTGGCGGGTTTCTCCGGCCTCGCGGCGCAGGCCGCGCCGGCGCCCTTCTACAAATGGCAGAGCAAGCTCGACGGCCAGGTCGCCTGCATGCAGACCTCGCCGGGAGACGGCTGGGTCAGGCTCGACGGCCCCTACCGCGACCTCCGCTGCCGCGAACCCCTGCGCTGACCCCGTGGAGCGCAGCCGACGGCTCGAGCGCAGCTGGCGCGGCAATGCCGAGGCCTGGGCCCGCGCCGTGCGCGAGGGACGCCTGGAAAGCCGCCGCCTGGCCACCGACGACGCGATTCTCCAGGCGCTGCGCCAGCGCGCGCCGCGGCGCCTGCTGGATATCGGCTGCGGCGAGGGCTGGCTGTGCCGGGCGCTGGCCGGCGAGGTCGGCGAATGCGTCGGCATCGACGCCTCGCCGGAACTGATCGAACTCGCCTGCGCGGCGGGCGGCGGCCGCTTCCGGCGCCTGGCCTACCGCGAGCTGGATGCGGCCTCGGGGCTCGGTCGTTTCGACGCCCTGGTGTGCAATTTCTCCCTGCTCGACGAAGACCTTGCCGGTTGCCTGGCGGCCTGGCCGGCGCTGCTGGAAAGCGGCGGCGAGTTGCTGATCCAGACCCTGCATCCCTGGGCCGCCGGCGACGAGGACTACCGCGACGGCTGGCGCGAGGAGCGCTTCGACGGCTTCGGCGAAGGCTTCCGCGACAGCATGCCCTGGTATTTCCGCACCCTGGAGTCCTGGCTGGCGCTGCTCGACGGCAGCGGCTGGCGCCTGCGGGGCCTGAGCGAAACCGTCCATCCCCGGCTCGGCAGGCCGCTGTCCCTGTTGCTGCGGGCGGGACTCGCCGAGTGAAACCTTTCAGCCCCGCAATGGGCGTTGCAGAGCGCTTACGCCTTTGGTCCAGTTGCCCTGTCGCGGGGCATGACGGCCTCGAAATCTTGTGTAAAACTCCGGCCCGACCTCAGTTGTAGTCGACTCCCGCAATGCCCACGTTCGCTCCACGAGAGCGGACAGCCTCTTCCGGTGTGCAGTCCTGGAACCTATGACGCCCCGTCGTCGCCTGCTGTGCGGTATCGCGCAGGGGCCGCGCCGTTGGCGAAATCCGCTTCCCTACCCCGACCGCACGAGCGAGTCCGCAACTGATCTATCTCAATAACAAAATGAGGTTGTTCCCATGTCGTCTGTCGGCGAACAGAAGGTTCAAGACGGCTCCCTGAAGCGCGAGCTCGGTGAGCGACACATCCGCCTGATGGCGCTCGGCGCCTGTATCGGCGTCGGCCTGTTCCTGGGCTCGGCGAAGGCCATCCAGATGGCCGGCCCGGCCATCATGATCTCCTACATCCTCGGCGGCCTGGCGATCCTGGTGATCATGCGCGCCCTCGGCGAGATGGCGGTACACAATCCGGTGGCCGGTTCCTTCAGCCAGTACGCCAAGGATTACCTGGGCCCGCTGGCGGGCTTCATCACCGGCTGGAACTACTGGTTCCTCTGGCTGGTGACCTGTGTCGCCGAGATCACCGCCGTCGCCGTCTACATGGGCATCTGGTTCCCCGACGTGCCGCGCTGGATCTGGGCCCTGGCGGCCCTGGCGAGCATGGGCACGATCAACCTCATCGCGGTGCGCGCCTTCGGCGAGTTCGAGTTCTGGTTCGCCCTGATCAAGATCGTCACCATCCTGGCGATGGTGGTGGTCGGCATCGGCATGATCGCCTTCGGCTTCGGCAACGACGGCATCGCCACCGGCATCTCCAACCTCTGGGCCCACGGCGGCTTCATGCCCAATGGCATCCAGGGCGTGCTGATGTCGCTGCAGATGGTGATGTTCGCCTACCTCGGGGTGGAAATGATCGGCCTCACCGCCGGCGAAGCGCGTAACCCGACCAAGACCATTCCCAGCGCGATCAACTCGGTGTTCTGGCGCATCCTGCTGTTCTATGTCGGCTCGCTGTTCGTGATCATGTCGCTCTATCCGTGGAACGAGATCGGCACCCAGGGCAGCCCCTTCGTGATGACCTTCGAGCGCATGGGCATCAAGACCGCCGCCGGGATCATCAACTTCGTGGTGATCACCGCCGCGCTGTCGTCCTGCAACGGCGGCATCTTCAGCACCGGGCGCATGCTCTACAGCCTGGCCCAGCATCGCCAGGCCCCGGCCTTCTTCGGCAAGGCCTCGCGCAGCGGCGTACCGCGCCGGGCGCTGATCCTGTCGATCCTGGCGCTGCTGCTGGGCGTGTTGCTGAACTACCTGGTGCCGGAGAAGGTGTTCGTCTGGGTGACCTCCATCGCCACCTTCGGCGCGATCTGGACCTGGGCGATGATCCTGCTGGCCCAGTTGCGCTTCCGCAAGACGCTCAGCCCGGCCGAATGCGACAAGCTGCAATACCGCATGTGGCTGTACCCGCTCAGTTCCTACCTGGCGCTGGCGTTCCTGGTGATGGTGGTGGTGCTGATGGCCTTCTTCGAGGACACCCGCATCGCCCTCTACATCGGCCCGCCGTTCATCCTGCTGCTGACCGTCCTGTACTACGCCTTCAACCTGGCGCCGAAGGAGCCTGCCGGCGCCGGCGCGGTAAGCCGCGCGGCGTCCTGAGCGGTGTAGCGCCGGAAAGGAAGAAGGGCCTCGGACGAGGCCCTTTTTTCGTTGCGCCGATATCCGGCCCGGTGCGGCGGATAACGCCGTTGGCGTTATTCGCCCTACCCAGGCTGGGGCATCAGCCCGCCAGCATGCTCAGCATCACTGCCGCCAGCAGGCCGACGTACACCCGCGCATGCAGCGCATCGGGAATCCGCCCGATCAGCGGGGTCGCCAGGCGGATGCCGAGCCAGCCGCCGCCGGCCAGGGTGGCGAAGGCCAGCAGGTCGATGTAGCCGACGAAGCCTCGGCCCAGGCCTTGCTCCTGGTAGCCGGCCAGGACCAGGTAGGTAAGGGTGCCGCCAAGAGCCACCGGCAGGCTCAGCGGGTTGGCCATGGAGGTCGCCTGGGTCATGCTCAGCCCGCAGCGGCGCAGCAGCGGTACGGTCATCACGCTGCCTCCGACGCCGAGGAAGGTGGCGATCGCACCGATCAGCGTTCCGCCCAGGCGCGTCTCGCCGACACCCAGCGGCCGGGCCTGGCGCTCCTCGGCGCGGCTGAGGAAGCCGCGGCGCAACAGGCAGTCGAGGATGGTGATGGCGAGGTAGGCGACGAAGGCCAGGCGGATGAAGTCGCCGCTGGCCAGGCCGACCAGCGCCGCGCCGAGCACCGCGCCGACACCGATGTACGCGCCCAGCGGCCAGACATAGGCGCGCAGCAGGCTGCCGGCGCGCCGGTGGCGATAGGTGGCGAGGGCGGCGTTGACGATCATCACGCAGGTCGAGGTGGCCACCGCGACCTGCATGGCCGCCTGGGCCAGCGGGTCGTCGGCGGCGCGACCGAGTTGCAGCAGGTGATAGAGCAGCGGCACCACCACGAAGCCGCCGCCAAAGCCGAACAACACGGCGCTGACCCCGGTGAGGCAGCCGCAGAGAAAGAGCAGGAGATAGAACATGGCGGGTTTCCGGAACGAGAGCGGAAGGCCAGCTTAGGCGTCCCGGGGTTGGCCCGCTTCGCGAGGTTGGCCAATACTATTCGTGTTTCGGCCAGGTGCTTCGACCATGCGCAACGCTTCCATCGAGCAGTACGACGCCACGCCCCGGGCCGTGGTGGCCATGGGTACCGACTATCCCGACGGCTACCTGCTGCCGCGCCATCGGCACCGTCGCGCGCAATTGCTGTACGGTGCCAGCGGAGTGATGCAGGTGCGTACCGGCGACGCCGGCTGGGTGGTGCCGCCACAGCGCGCGGTGTGGATTCCGCCGGGCGTCGAGCATGAGGTGCGAATGCTCGGGGTGAGCACCCGCAGCCTGTACATCGAGCCCGGCAGCGCCACGGCGATGCCGGCGCACTGCCAGGTGCTGGCGGTGTCGCCGTTGCTGCGGCAACTGTTGCTGGCGGCGGTGGACATGCCCCTGGAATACGACACCGAAGGTCGCGACGGCGCGCTGGCGACGCTGTTGCTCCATGAGCTGGCGGCGGCCGAGACGCTGCCGCTGCACGTGCCCTTGCCGCCCGAGCCGCGCTGGCTGGCGCTTTGCGAGGCGTTCCTCGTCGAGCCCGACATCCGCGCCAGCGCCGAGCGCTGGGCCGGGCTGCTGCATACCAGCCTGCGCAGTTTCAACCGCACCTTCCGTCGCTACACCGGCCTCAGCTTCGGGGCCTGGAAGCAACGCGCCTGCGTGGTGCAGGCACTGGCGCGGCTGGCCGGCGGCGAAACGGTCACCGCCATCGCCCTGGACTGCGGCTACGAGAGCCCGGCAGCCTTCTCGACCATGTTCCGCCGGGTCCTCGGCCAGCCGCCCAGCGCCTTCCAGGCGGGCGCGCTCAGATCGCCAGGAGGTCCATGAAGCGGTTCACCGGCGTGGCTTCCAGCGACGCCTGGTGGCTGCACAGGTCGAAGATCCTCTGGCAGCGCTGCGGCGGGAAGCGCGTGGCCAGGTTGGCCTTGAACTTCTCCTGCAGCAGCGGAATGCCCTCGGCGCGCCGGCGGCGATGGCCGAGCGGGTACTCCACGGCGACCTGGCCGGTGCTGCTGCCGTCGTCGAAGAACACTTCCACGGCGTTGGCGATGGAGCGCTTGTCCGCCTCCAGGTATTCACGGCTGTAGCGCGGCTCCTCGACGATCTCCATTTTCTCGCGCAAGCGGTCGATCAGCGGGTGGGCGGCGTGGAAGGCGTCCTCGTAGTGCTCGGCCACCAGGTCGCCGAAGATCAGCGGCACGGCGGTCATGTACTGCAGGCAATGGTCGCGGTCGGCGGGGTTGGCCAGCGGGCCGACCTTGGAAATGATGCGGATCGCCGACTCGTGGGTGGTGATGACGATGCGGCTGATCCGTTGCAGGCGGTCCTTCACCAGCGGATGCAGGCGCACGGCGGCCTCGGCGGCGGTCTGCGCGTGGAATTCGGCGGGGAAGCTGATCTTGAACAGTACGTTTTCCATCACGTAGCTGCCGTAGCCCTGGGGGAAGCTGAAGCGCCGCTTGTCCTCGGGCTTGGTCGCCAGGTCCTTGCTGGTGTGGCTGAACAGGACATCGTAGAAACCCCACTGCGGCGCGCTGAGCACGCCGGGGATGCCCATCTCGCCGCGCAAGGCGATGTCCGCCAGGCGTACGCCGCGGCTCGTCGCGTCGCCAGCAGCCCAGGACTTGCGCGAGCCGGCGTTCGGTGCGTGACGGTAGGTGCGCAGGGCCTGGCCGTCGACGAAGGCGTGGGAGAGGGCGGCCAGCAGTTGCTCGCGGTCGGCCCCCATCAGCTTGGCGCAGACGGCGGTGGACGCGACCTTGACCAGCAGCACATGGTCGAGGCCGACGCGATTGAACGAGTTCTCCAGGGCGATCACGCCCTGGATCTCGTGGGCCATGATCATCGCTTCCAGTACCTGGCGCATGCTCAGCGGCGCTTCGCCGTTGGCCAGGCGTTTCTGCGAGAGGTGGTCGGCGACGGCGAGGATGCCGCCGAGGTTGTCCGAGGGATGGCCCCACTCGGCGGCCAGCCAGGTGTCGTTGTAGTCCAGCCAGCGGACGATGCAGCCGATGTCCCAGGCGGCCTTGACCGGGTCGAGCCGGAAGGAGGTGCCCGGCACCCGCGCGCCGTGCGGGACCAGGGTGCCCTCGACCAGCGGGCCGAGGTGCTTGGTGCATTCCGGGAAGCGCAGCGCCAGCAGGCCGCAGCCGAGGGTATCCATCAGGCAGTTGCGGGCGGTGTCCAGGGCCTCCGCGGAATCGATGCGGTAGTCCAGCACGTAGTCGGCGATGTCCTGCAGGACGGCGTCGTAGTCGGGACGTTGGTTGAGATCGACGTTGGCACTCATCGCGTACTCCAGTGGTTCGTAAGTGGTGGGTTTCCTCTCGGGTCAGGCTGGTTCGGGGATGGTTTTTCTTGTCGTGGCTGCAAGACGCCCCGGCCTTTCGCGGTGGCGGAAGGCCGGAGCAAGGATAGGTCGGTTCAGAAGGCGTCGCCGGGCACGCGCACCCAGCCTTCCATGAGGATTCGCGCGCTGCGGCTCATGATCGCCTTGGTCACCGTCCATTCGCCGTTCGCCTGGCTGGCCTCGGCGCCCACTCGCAGGGTGCCGGAGGGATGGCCGAAGCGTACCGCGCTGCGTTCGCCGCCGCCGGCGGCGAGGTTCACCAGGGTGCCGGGAATGGCCGCGGCGGTGCCGATGGCCACCGCCGCGGTACCCATCATCGCGTGGTGCAGCTTGCCCATGGACAGCGCGCGGACCAGCAGGTCGATATCGCCGGCCGCCACCAGCTTGCCGCTGGCGGTGCGGTAGTCGCGGGGCGGGGCGACGAAGGCGATCTTCGGCGTGTGCTGGCGGGTCGCGGCTTCCTCGGGGGTCTTGATCAGGCCCATGCGCAGGGCGCCGGCGACGCGGATCCGTTCGAAGCGCGCCAGTTGCTGCGGGTCGCCGTTGATCTCTTCGCGCAGCTCGGTGCCGCGGTAGCCGATCTCCTCGGCATTGACGAACACCGTGGGAATCCCGGCGTTGATCATGGTCGCCTTGAAGGTGCCGACCCCCGGCACCTCCAGGTCGTCCACCAGGTTGCCGGTGGGGAACATGGCGCCGCCGTCCTCGCCGTCGTCGGACGGGTCGAGGAACTCCAGCACGATCTCGGCCGCCGGGAAGGTCACTCCGTCCAGTTCGAAGTCGCCGGTTTCCTGGACTTGGCCGCCGCTCACCGGCACGTGGGCGATGATGGTCTTGCCGATATTGGCCTGCCAGATGCGCACCTCGCAGATGCCGTCTTCCGGTATCCGCGCCGGATCCACCAGCCCGGCGTGCAGGGCGAAGGCGCCGGCCCCGGTGGAGAGGTTGCCGCAGTTGCCGCTCCAGTCGACGAAGGGCTTGTCGATGGAGACCTGGCCGTAGAGGTAGTCGACGTCATGGCCCGGCTGGCTGCTCTTCGAGAGGATCACGCACTTGCTGGTGCTGGAGGTGGCGCCGCCCATCCCGTCGATGTGCGCGGCATAGGGGTCGGGACTGCCGATCACCCGCATGAACAGCCGGTCGCGCGCCTCGCCGGGGACCCGGCAGGATTCCGGCAGGTCTTCCAGGCGGAAGAACACGCCCTTGCTGGTGCCGCCGCGCAGGTAGGTGGCGGGGATGCGGATCTGGGGGGGGTGGGCCATGCGTCGTCGTCCTCGGCAATCGAATTCAAGGGCAGCGGCTGCGTTCGACAGCCGCTGCCGGTCGTCGGCGGATGACGCTACGCGTCGCCCGTCCTACCAGGGTGTTTCGCCGGCGCCATCAGGCGCCGGCCGCCTCCAGGAAGTCCTGGGCGAAGCGTTGCAGTACGCCGCCGGCTTCGTAGATGGAGACTTCCTCGTCGCTGTCCAGGCGGCAGGTCACCGGCACTTCGAGCCGCTCCCCGTCGCGCCGGTGGATGACCAGGGTCAGGTCGGCGCGCGGCCGGCGAGCGCCGAGCACGTCGAAGGTCTCGCTGCCGTCGATCCCCAGGGTCAGGCGGGTGGTGCCCGGCTTGAACTCCAGCGGCAGCACGCCCATGCCGATCAGGTTGGTGCGGTGGATGCGCTCGAAGCCCTCGGCGACGATCGCCTCCACCCCGGCCAGGCGCACGCCCTTGGCCGCCCAGTCGCGCGAAGAACCCTGCCCGTAGTCGGCGCCGGCGACGATGATCAGCGGCTGCTTGCGCTCCATGTAGGTCTCGATGGCTTCCCACATGCGCATCACCTTGCCTTCCGGCTCGACCCGCGCCAGCGAACCCTGCTTCACGCTGCCGTCGGCGTTGCGCACCATCTCGTTGAACAGCTTCGGGTTGGCGAAGGTCGCGCGTTGCGCGGTGAGGTGGTCGCCGCGGTGGGTGGCGTAGGAGTTGAAGTCCTCCTCGGGCAGGCCCATTTTCGCCAGGTATTCGCCCGCCGCGCTGTCGGCGAGGATCGCGTTGGACGGCGACAGGTGGTCGGTGGTGATGTTGTCCGGCAGCACCGCCAGCGGGCGCATGCCGCGCAGGGTGCGTTCGCCGGCGAGGGCGCCTTCCCAGTACGGCGGGCGGCGGATGTAGGTGCTCGTCGGGCGCCAGGCGTAGAGCGGGTCGACCTTCTCGCGCTCGCCGTGGGTGATGTCGAACATCGGGATGTAGACCTGGCGGAACTGCTCGGGCTTCACCGCCGCCCTGACCACCGCGTCGATCTCTTCGTCGCTCGGCCAGAGGTCCTTCAGGCGGATCTCCTTGCCGTCCACCACGCCGAGCACGTCGCGCTCGATGTCGAAGCGGATGGTCCCGGCGATGGCGTAGGCCACCACCAGCGGCGGCGAGGCGAGGAAGGCCTGCTTGGCGTAGGGGTGGATGCGCCCGTCGAAGTTGCGGTTGCCGGAGAGCACCGCGGTGGCGTACAGGTCGCGCTCGACGATCTCCTGCTGGATCGCCGGGTCGAGGGCGCCGGACATGCCGTTGCAGGACGTGCAGGCGTAGGCCACCACGCCGAAGCCGAGGGCTTCCAGGTGCGGCAGCAGGCCGGCTTCGCGCAGGTATTCGGTGACCACCTTGGAGCCGGGTGCCAGCGAGGTCTTCACCCATGGCTTGCGGACCAGGCCGAGGCGGTCGGCGTTGCGCGCCAGCAGGCCGGCGGCGATCACGTTGCGCGGGTTGCTGGTGTTGGTGCAACTGGTGATCGCGGCGATGATCACCGCGCCGTCCGGCATCAGGCCCTCGGCTTCCTCGGCGCGGGCCCGCTCGAGGTTGCCGGCGATGCCTTTCGCCGCTAGTTCGCTGGTGGCGACCCTGGCGTGCGGATTGGACGGGCCGGCCATGTTGCGCACCACGCTGGACAGGTCGAACTTCAGCACCCGCTCGTACTCGGCGTCGACCAGGCTGTCGGCCCAGAGCCCGGCGGTGCGCGCATAGGCCTCCACCAGGGCGACCTGCTCGTCGTCGCGGCCGGTGAGGCGCAGGTAGTCGATGGTCTGCTGGTCGATGGCGAACATCGCCGCGGTGGCGCCGTATTCCGGAGCCATGTTGGAGATGGTCGCGCGGTCGCCGAGGGTCAGGCTGGAGGCGCCTTCGCCGTAGAACTCCAGGTAGGCGCCGACCACCTTCTGCTTGCGCAGGAACTCAGTCAGGGCCAGCACCACGTCGGTGGCGGTGATGCCCGGCTGGCGACGGCCGCTCAGCTCGACGCCGACGATGTCCGGCAGGCGCATCCAGGAGGCGCGGCCGAGCATCACGTTTTCCGCTTCCAGGCCGCCGACGCCGATGGCGATCACGCCCAGGGCGTCGACGTGCGGGGTATGGCTGTCGGTGCCCACGCAGGTATCGGGGAAGGCTACGCCGTCGCGCGCCTGGATCACCGGCGACATTTTCTCCAGGTTGATCTGGTGCATGATGCCGTTGCCCGGCGGGATCACGTCGACGTTGCGGAAGGCCTGCTTGGTCCAGTCGATGAAGTGGAAGCGGTCCTCGTTGCGGCGGTCCTCGATGGCGCGGTTCTTGGCGAAGGCCTCGGGGTCGTAGCCGCCGCATTCCACCGCCAGCGAGTGGTCGACGATCAGTTGCACCGGCACCACCGGGTTGACCTGGGCCGGGTCGCCGCCCTTGTCGGCGATGGCGTCGCGCAGGCCGGCGAGGTCGACCAGCGCGGTCTGCCCGAGGATGTCATGGCAGACCACCCGCGCTGGGTACCAGGGGAAGTCGAGGTCGCGCTTGCGCTCGACCAGTTGGCGCAGCGAAGCCTCCAGGGTCGCCGGGGCGCAGCGGCGCACCAGGTTCTCGGCGAGCACGCGGGAGGTATAGGGCAGCTTGGCGTAGGCGCCGGGCTGGATCGCCTCGACCGCCTCGCGGGCGTCGAAGTAGTCCAGGCGGGTGCCGGGGAGCGGTTTGCGGTGTGCGCTGTTCATGGCTCGGACTCAATCACGGGGTGTTCGGAAGCGTGTCGCTCGCGCCGTGGCGCAGCCCACGCCGGCCTTTCGAATTCTGGGTGCGGCAACCGTCCGGCGCGCTCGCGTTCGGCGCGCCGGACGGCGTGGATCAGCGTTGCTCCAGCGGCACGAACGCGCGCTGTTCGACGCCGGTGTACTCGGCGCTCGGGCGGATGATGCGGTTGTTAGCGCGTTGTTCGAAGACGTGGGCGGTCCAGCCGCTGGTCCGCGAGCAGACGAAGATCGGCGTGAACAGCTTGGTCGGGATGCCCATGAAGTGATACGCCGAGGCGTGGTAGAAGTCGGCGTTGGGGAACAGCTTCTTCTGCTCCCACATGGTCTTGTCGATGGCCTCGGAAACCGCGAACAGGACCTTGTCGCCGACCTCGTCGGCGAGCTGCTTCGACCAACCCTTGATCACTTCGTTGCGCGGGTCGGAATCCTTGTAGATGGCATGCCCGAAGCCCATGATCTTGTCCTTGCGCTCGAGCATCTTCAGCAGCTCGGCGGTGGCTTCCTGCGGCGAAGAGAAGCGTTCGATCAGTTCCATCGCCGCCTCGTTGGCGCCGCCGTGCAGCGGGCCGCGCAGCGAGCCGATGGCGCCGGTGACGCAGGAGTAGAGGTCG
Source organism: Pseudomonas sp. FDAARGOS_761 (assembly GCF_013343155.1). NCBI lineage: Bacteria > Pseudomonadati > Pseudomonadota > Gammaproteobacteria > Pseudomonadales > Pseudomonadaceae > Pseudomonas > Pseudomonas sp. FDAARGOS_761. Next base: position 940,162 of record NZ_CP054572.1, read on the forward strand.
GACAGGGTCGAGGCGCAAACCCGCGCGGTGAAGGTGGATGCGTTGAACTCATGCTCGGCGTAGAGGATCAGCGAGACGTTCATCACCTTCACGTGCAGCTCGCTGGGCTTCCTGCCGTGGAGCAGGGCGAGGAAGTGCCCGCCGATGGTCGGCTCGTCGCTGTTGCAGTCGATGCGCTGGCCTTCGTGGGTGAAGCGGTACCAGTAGGTCATGATCGCCGGGAAGGCGGCGAGCAGGCGGTCGGCGACGTCGCGCTGCTGGTCGAAGCTCAGCTCCGGTTCCAGGGTGCCGAGGACCGAGGCGCCGGTGCGCATCACGTCCATCGGGTGGGCGTCCTTGGGAATCCGTTCGAGAACTTCCTTCAGCGCTTGCGGCAGGTCGCGCTGGCCCTGGAGCTTCTTCAGGTAGGCGTCGAGCTGTTGCTTGTTCGGCAGTTCGCCGTAGAGCAGCAGGTAGGCGACCTCCTCGAAGATCGCCGCCGCCGCCAGGTCGCGGACGTCGTAGCCACGGTAGGTCAGGCCGGCGCCTTCCTGGCCGACGGTGGACAGGGCTGTCTGGCCGGCCACCTGGCCACGCAGGCCGGCACCACTCAGTACTTTTGCTTCAGCCATTGCTCTCTCCTTTCTTGAATTTTTTCTGGATGCTGCAACTCGGTTTCACGGGGTTCGCGGACCGGCGCTCAGGCGCACGCCGGGCTCGATGCTCAGGCGTTCTTCTTCTGCGCGAAGAGCGCGTCGAGCTTCTGCTCGAAGCTGTGGTAATCGATGCGATCGTACAGCTCCATGCGGGTCTGCATGGTATCGATCACGTTCTTCTGAGTGCCGTCGCGACGGATCGCGGTGTAGACGTTCTCCGCCGCCTTGTTCATGGCGCGGAAGGCCGACAGCGGGTAGAGCACCAGGGACACGTCGGCGGAGGCCAGTTCGTCGGTGGTGAACAGCGGGGTGGCGCCGAACTCGGTGATGTTGGCCAGCACCGGCACCTTCACCGCGGCGGCGAACTCCTTGTACATGGCCAGTTCGGTCATGGCTTCCGGGAAGATCATGTCGGCGCCGGCCTCGACGCAGGCGCAGGCGCGGTCGATGGCGGCCTGCAGGCCTTCCACGGCCAGCGCGTCGGTGCGCGCCATGATCACGAAGGAGTCGTCGTTGCGGGCATCGACGGCGGCCTTGATGCGGTCGACCATCTCCTGCTGCGAGACGATCTCCTTGTTCGGCCGATGGCCGCAGCGCTTGGCGCCGACCTGGTCCTCGATATGCATCGCGGCGGCGCCGAACTTGATCATCGACTTCACCGTGCGGGCGACGTTGAACGCCGAGGAGCCGAAGCCGGTGTCGACGTCCACCAGCAGCGGCAGGTCGCAGACGTCGGTGATCCGGCGCACGTCGGTGAGCACGTCGTCGAGGCCGCTGATGCCCAGGTCCGGCAGGCCCAGGGAACCGGCAGCGACGCCGCCGCCGGACAGGTAGATGGCCTTGAAGCCGGCGCGCTTGGCCAGCAGGGCGTGGTTGGCGTTGATGGTGCCGACCACCTGCAGCGGGTGCTCGGTGGCCACGGCTTCGCGGAAGCGCTGGCCGGGGGTAAGGGACGTCTGGCTCATCACGGACCTCTTAGACGGTGGAGGAAGCGGAGGCGAGCTTCGCCGGCTGGGGTTCCAGCTGGCGCTCGATATTGCGGCGCGACGCACTGATGTGGCGGCGCATCAGCAGCTCGGCCAGTTCGCCGTCACGGTCGGCGATGGCGTCGAGAATGCGGTGGTGTTCGGCGAAGGCCTGGCGCGGCCGGTTCGGTGTGGTCGAGTACTGGATGCGGTACATCCGCACCAGTTGGTAGAGCTCGCCGCAGAGCATGCGGGTGAGGGTGGCGTTGCCGCTGCCCTGGATGATCCGGTAGTGGAAGTCGTAGTCGCCTTCCTGCTGGTAATAGCCGCGCCCGGCCTGGAACGCCTCGTCGCGCTCGTGGGTGTCGAGCACCCGGCGCAGTTCGTCGATCTCGGCCTGGCTCATGCGCTCGGCGGCCAGTCGGCAGGCCATGCCTTCCAGGGACTCGCGGATCTCGTAGAGTTCGATCAGCTCGGCGTGGCTCAGCGACACCACCCGCGCCCCGACATGCGGCACCCGCACCAGCAGGCGCAGGCCTTCCAGGCGGTGGATCGCCTCGCGCAGCGGGCCGCGGCTGATGCCGTAGGTGCGCGCCAGCTCCGGCTCGGAGATCTTGCTGCCCGGCGCGATCTCGCCGCTGACGATGGCGCTCTGGATCTTGCGGAAGACGTGTTCCGACAAGGTCTCGCCGTCGTCATGGGCAATTTCGAGAGGGGGCGGGTTCTGGGTCATGGTACTGGCTGTCTGGGTCGATGTGTCGACAATGTTTGCGAAAGCTACCGCCTGGATTGCGTGGGGTCAATCATTCGTCGCTTGATTGTCGACAATCGTCTAATGCATCGCTGGTCTATGCTTTCCCCTCCAGCCGCTGTGCCAGGAGAGAGTTTCGTGGGCATCTATGACCGTTACGTGTTGCCGCGCCTGATCGACTTCGCCTGCGGCATGGGCGACGTGATGAAGCAGCGTTCGCTGCTGGTGCCGCGCGCCCATGGGCGGGTGCTGGAGATCGGTCTGGGCACCGGGCTCAACCTGGGCTTCTACGACGCGGCGAAGGTGTCGGCGATCGTCGGCGTCGACCCGGCCGCGCAAATGCAGGCGCTGGCCCGCGAGCGCGCGGCGCAAATCGGCATCCCGGTGGAAATGGTCGCCCTCGAGCTTGGCGAGATTCGCGCCGAGGCGGAAAGCTTCGACACCATCGTCTGCACTTTCACCCTTTGCTCCATCGCCGCGCCGCTGCCGGCGCTGGGCGAGATGCGTCGGGTGCTGAAGCGTGGCGGCGAATTGCTGTTCTGCGAGCACGGGCGCGCGCCGGACGCCTCGGTGCTGGCCTGGCAACGACGCCTGACGCCCTGGTGGAAACCGCTGGCCGGCGGTTGCCACCTGGACCGCGACATGCCGGCCTTGCTGCGCGAGGCCGGCTTTCGCATCGACGAGCTGGAACAGGGCTACCTGCCCGGGCCGCGGCCGATGACCTACGTCTACCGCGGCGTCGCGCGCTGAATCCGGGCGGCGCTCAGAGCGCCTTGGGCAAGGGCGCGAACAGCGCGTCGATATCGGCCTCGTCGAGCTTCCAGCCGTCGCCGTTGCCTTCGCTGAACAGGCCGTCGGCGAGGGCGGCCTTTTCCTGCTGCAGGTGCTGGATCTTCTCTTCCACCGTGCCGCGGGCGATCAGCCGGTAGACGAACACCGGCTTGTCCTGGCCGATGCGGTAGGCGCGGTCGCTGGCCTGGTTCTCCACCGCCGGGTTCCACCAGGGATCGTAGTGGATCACGGTGTCCGCCGCGGTCAGGTTGAGGCCGACCCCGCCTGCCTTCAAGCTGATCAGGAACACCGGCACCTTGCCGCTCTGGAAGCGCTGTACCGGGGCGCGGCGGTCGCGGGTCTCGCCGGTCAGCAGGACGTAGTCGACGCCGCGCTGGCGCAGGGCGTCCTCGATCAGCGCGAGCATCGAGGTGAACTGCGAGAACAGCAGGACCCGGCGACCCTCGGCGATCAGTTCGTCGAGCATGTCGAGCAGGTAGGCCAGCTTGCCCGAGCTGAGCGCCCGGCCGCTGCGCGCGCCGTCTTCCTGGCGTTGCAGCAGGCGCGTGTCGCAGCAGACCTGGCGCAGCTTGAGCAGCGCCTCGAGGATCACGATGCGGCTGCGCGCCAGGCCGCGCCGGGCGATCTCCTCGCGGACCTTGCGGTCCAGCGCCAGGCGCACGGTCTCGTAGAGTTCGCGTTGCGCCTCGCTGAGTTCGACGAACTGGGTGAACTCGCTCTTCGGCGGCAGTTCCGAGGCCACCTGTTCCTTGGTCCGTCGCAGCAGGAACGGCCGCAGGCGCGCGGCCAGGTGGCTGAGGCGTGCCTCGTCGCCGTGCTTCTCGATCGGCGTGCGGTAGTCCTGGGCGAACTGGCGGGCGTCGCCGAGCCAGCCGGGCATCAGGAAATGGAACAGCGACCAGAGTTCGCCGAGGTGGTTCTCCAGCGGCGTGCCGGTCAGGCACAGGCGATGCCGTGCCGCCAGCTCGCGGGCGGCGACGGCGGCCTTGGTGGTGGCGTTCTTGATGTTCTGCGCCTCGTCGAGGATCAGCAGGTGGAACCGCCGCTTGCCCAGCTCGGCGGCGTCGCGTGGCAGCAGGGCATAGGTGGTCAGCACCAGGTCGTGCTCGTCGATGCGGGCGAAGTCGCGGCGCCGGCCGGCGCCGTGCAGGGCCAGCACGCGCAGATCGGGAGCGAAGCGCTCGGCCTCGTCCAGCCAGTTGGGGATCAGGCTGGTGGGCATCACCACCAGCGCCGGCGTGTCGAGCCGCCCGGCCTGCTTTTCCAGGAGCACGTGGGCCAGCGACTGCAAGGTCTTGCCCAGCCCCATGTCGTCGGCCAGCACGCCGCCGCTGTCGAGTTCGCGCAGGGTCTGCATCCAGCTCAGGCCTTCGAGCTGGTAGGGCCGCAGTTCGGCGCGCAGGCCTTGCGGCGGGGTCGCCGGACGAGCCTGGAAACTGCGTAGGCGGCGGGCGAAGTCGCGCAGGTTGTCGCCGCCTTCCCAGGCCAGCGGCAACTCGTCGAGATCGGCCAGGCGCGCCGCGTCCGGTGCGCCCAGGCGCAGCTTGCGCTGCGGTTCGGGGTCGCCCAGGTAGAAGTCGGAAAGCGTCGCCAGCACCGGCTTCAGACGGCCGAAGGGCAGCGCCACGCGCAGCGGCGGGTTGAGTTCCAGGCGCAGCACCAGTTGCTCTTCGTCGGCGTGCCGGGCGAGGGCGCGCGGATCGAGCAGGGCCGGACTGCGGCGGATCAGCTCGGTCAGCGCCGGCAGCAGGCTGACCCGCTGTCCGGCGACCTGGATGCCCAGTTCCAGCTCGAACCACTGGCGGTCGTCGGCTTCCTCGACCTCGGCGTACCAGGCGTCGATGGGCGTCAGGTCGTAGGCGAAGTCGGCGCGGATGTCGATGAACCAGCCCTGCTGGCGCAGGCGCGGCAGATCGTCCTGCATGAAGTGCAGCCAGGCGTTGTCGCCGGGCAGTTCGAACATCTCGCCGGCGCTTTCCTCGAGCGCGTCGCTGCGCCGGGTCGCCGGCTTGAAGCCGAGGCGGCGCAGGGTCTCGCGGTATTCCTGCTCGTGCGCCGGACGCCGTTCGATACGCCGCTGGGCCTCCCGTGGCTCGCTGCCGGGACGCCCGGAAACCGCCTCGCCGGCATAGATGAAGGCCAGCGCCGCGCGGTGCCGGGAAATGCTCTGCATGCGTCCGCTGCGCAGGTCGTAGCCGCTGTGCACGTGGCTGCCGAGGGTCAGCCGCGCATACGGCCGGGCCGGGTCGATGGCCAGGCTGAGCTGGGTGTCTGGGGCGGAGGGTGAAGTCATCCGGTATGTCCTTCGGCGGAACCAGCCGAAACCGCAAACAGCCGATATTACCAAGCTCGACGCGCTTGCGCAGAGCGGAGATGGACGTATGGCGAGGCGGGCGGGGACGGCGGGATACGACCCGCTCTCGTCGGACCCCGGCAATCCCAGGCGTGCCGCGACCTGGCGGTCGTCCGGAGCAAGTACAAATGCGAACGTAATTGAGATACAGTCGCAAACCTTCCGAATCGACGACCGCCTCGCCACCCGCGAGCGCGGCGTCGCCGTGCCAGCCAGACGAGGTAGCGACGATGCAAGGCCCTGTTTCCACCCGGGACGCCGCCCCATGACCAGCCAGGCCCTGGCCGGCGGACTGTCCGTCACCGGCCGCATCCTCGTCGCGGTCCTGCTTGGCTACGCGCTGGCCTATGCGGTCACCGCCTGCCTGAGCATCTACCTGCCGCTGCCGCGTCCCGACCGGGTCTCGTTCGGCAGCCTCGGCTGCTTCGCCGTGTGGGTCGCGGCCATCGTCTACGCCTTCGCCGCGCGCAGCGCCTGGCGCGCCTGCTGGGTGCTGGCGCTGGCCAGCCTGGCGCTGGGCGGCCTGGCCTGGCTCGGCCTCGACTACGGAGCGCGTCCATGAACCTGCGTCAATCGATGTCCGGCCTGCATACCTGGTCGGGGCTGCTGGTCAGCTGGCTGCTGTTCGTCATCGTCTTCGCCGGCAGCCTGGCCAGCTTCGACAAGGAGCTGACCCGCTGGATGCAGCCGGACCTGCACCTGCCCGGCGCGCAGTCGCTGGGCGCCGACCAGGTGCGCGACTGGTTGCGCCAGCGCGCCCCCGATGCCCATGCCTGGTGGATGCTGCCGCCGAGCGCGCGGGCGCCTTACTGGAACGCCGGCTGGGAACCGCGCGACGGCAGCGAGTTCAAGGCCTTCCAGCTGGACGCGGTGAGCGGCCAGCCGCTGCCGAAGACGGTCGGCGGCGAGTTCTTCTTCACCCTGCACTACGACCTGCACGCCGGCATGGTCGGCCTGTACATCGTCGGCATCGCCGGGATGCTGATGCTGGTGGCGCTGGTCAGCGGGACCATCGTGCACCGGCGGATCTTCAAGGACTTCTTCACCCTGCGCCCGCAGGCGGCGCGGCAGCGCGCCTGGCTCGACGCGCACAACGTGCTGGGGGTGATCGGCCTGCCGTTCCACCTGATGATCGCCTACACCGGCCTGGTGATCTTCATCGTCTACTACATGCAGGCGGGCCTGCAGGTGGTCTACCAGAACGATGGCGAGCGCTTCTTCCATGAAGTGCAGGGCTCCTACGAACGCGAGGAAGTCGGCCGCCCGGCGGGGCCGCCGGCGTCCATCGACGGCCTGATCGTCGAGGCCGGCAAGGTCTGGGCCGACGGCGGCGCGCCGGGCTGGATCAGCGTCCACCATCCCTATGACGAGGCGGCCACCGTGGACATCCGCCGGCGCGACGCCTCGCGCATCCTCGACGACCAGCGCACGGTCAACTTCGATGCCTCCAGCGGCGAACTGCTGCATGCCCAGCCGTCCTATGCGCCCGGCTACGCCACCTACGGCTGGCTGACCGGCCTGCACATGATCCAGTGGGGCGGCCAGTTGGTGCGCTGGATGTACCTGTTGCTCGGGCTGTCCGGGGCGATGATGATCTTCGGCGGGTTGCAGGTCTGGCTGGCCAAGCGTGAGGCCCGCGGCAGTCTCGGCGTTGGTCTGGTGCGGGCGCTGAACCTGGCGGTCTGCGGCGGCCTGCCGCTGGCCAGCCTGGCGCTGCTGTGGGGCAACCGCCTGTTGCCGACGCAACTGGCCGGCCGCGACACCTGGGAGATCCGCGTGTTTTGCGCCAGTTGGGCGCTGGTCGCGCTGTGGGCCATCGTCCGCCGCAACAGCGGGACCCTCGGTCGCACGCAACTGCGCCTCGCCGCCGTGCTGGCGCTGGGCCTGCCGCTGCTCGGCCTGCTGCGTAGCCCGGAAGGCAACCTGTTGGCCAGCCTGCAGCGCGGCGACTGGGTGCTGGCCGGCGTCGACCTCAGCCTGCTGGGCCTCGGCCTGCTCTGCGCCTGGCTCGGCTGGCGACGTCGGCAAGCGTCGAGCAAGCCCGCCCGGCGACGCCTGAACGTCCAGGAGGTGGCCTGATGCTGCTGGTCTTCGGCCTCAACCTGCTGGCCTTCACCGCTCTCTGCCTGGCCATGAACCGCCACCACAAGAACCTCCTCGGCCACCAGCCGTCGGCTTCCCGGGTGCTTCTGCTACGCGGCGTGGCGCTGCTCGACCTGGGCCTGGCGCTGGCCTTCTCGATCCACCGGCAGGGCGTGGAGATCGGCATCGTCTTCTGGTTCTGCCTGCTGATGCTGGCGGCCGGCACGCTGGTCCTGCTGCTCGCCTGGCGGCCACGCTGGGCATTGCCTTGCGCCGCCGGAGTGCCGTTGCTCGGCGGGGTGCTGGCGCTGCTGCGCTGAAGGGCGCGCCGCCCATCCGTGCCTCGGGGGCGGCCCGGTCCAGCGTCTATGCTGGTGGTCGTGCTTTCCCCCGGAGGTATGCGCCATGCACACGCCCGCCAGCAACACCGTCGCCAGCGTCATTCCCTGCCTGCGTTACCGCGATGCGCCGGCCGCCATCGACTGGCTGTGCCGGACCTTTGGCTTCCAGCGCAGGCTGGTGGTGCCCGGCGAGGACGGACAGGTGCTCCACGCCGAGTTGACCTACGCCAGCCCGAACGGCGCCAACGGCATGCTGATGCTCGGTTCGAGCGTCCGCGACAACGCCTACGGTCGGCTGATGCGGCACGTCGACGAAGCCGGCGGCAATACCCAGAGCCTCTACCTGGTGGTCGCCGATCCCGACGCCCTGTTCCGCAGCGCCCAGGCCGCCGGCGCCGAGATCGTCATCGACATCAAGGACGAGGACTACGGCGGTCGCGGCTTCACTTGCCGCGATCCGGAGGGCCACGTCTGGAGCTTCGGCAGCTATGATCCCTGGGCATGAGGCCCCGTCCATTCACCACAGGAGACGCTGCATGAAAACGCTCACGCTGATCGATGGCCAGGAGGTCGCCGCCATCGGCCAGGGTACCTGGCATATCGGCGAGCAGCCCGGCGAACGTAAGCGCGAGGTCGCGGCGCTGCGCGAAGGCATCGAACTGGGGATGACGCTGATCGATACCGCCGAGATGTACGCCGAGGGCGGCGCCGAGGACGTGGTCGGCGCGGCTATCGCGGGACGCCGCGAAGAGGTCTTCCTGGTCAGCAAGGTCTACCCGCACAACGCCAGCCGCAAGGGTCTGCCGGCGGCCTGCGAGCGCAGCCTGCGCCGGCTCGGTTGCGAAACCATCGACCTCTACCTGCTGCACTGGCAGGGCCGGTATCCGCTGGAGGAAACCATCGAAGCCTTCGAGCGGTTGCGCGACCAGGGCAAGATCCTGCGCTGGGGCGTGTCCAACTTCGACCTGGGCGACATGTACGAACTGGACGGCAGCGCCTGTGCCGCCAACCAGGTGATGTACAACCTGGAGGAACGCGGTATCGAATACGACCTGCTGCCCTGGTGCCAGGAGCGCGGCATGCCGGTGATGGCCTACTGTCCGGTGGGGCAGGGCGGCAGGCTGCTACGGCACCCGGCGCTCGGCGAGATCGCCGCGCGCCACGACGCCAGCAGCGCCCAGGTCGCCCTGGCCTGGCTACTGGAGCAGGGGGTGATCGCGATCCCGAAAGCGGTGACGTCCGCTCACATCCGCCAGAATGCGGCGGCGGCCGACCTGGAACTGAGCGCCGACGACCTGCGGGCGCTCGACCAGGCGTTCCCGCCACCTACCCGCAAGCGAAACCTGGCGATCGTCTGAGTGGAGTACGGGAGAAACGGCCTGCGCTTGTTTTCCCTGGCCGCGGGAATATGACGAAGTTGCCGAGGAAATATTTAAAAAGGAATAAGTAAATATTTATTTCCTGCGTGGGAACTTTCTTCAACTTAACCTGTACTTTTCGCTGTCCCACAAAAAAGCCCCGTCGGGGACGGGGCTTTTCCTTGCATTCGCGCTGATGCTTGCATGATTCAGGCAGCCAGTGTTTTCTTGCGAACTCGATTGATCACTTCTTCCATTTTGCCGGAGTCGTCGTACTGCTCCGGATACAGGCGCTCGCTGTGGCAGGCCACGCCATGCTGGTCAACGATGGTGAAACTGAAGTTTCCTTTACGAGTTGCCTGGATCAGGCAGTCGAACGGCGCAAATGCGGCGGTTAGGGTGCGAATTGCATCCTGAGTACGATGTTGAATAGACATATTCTTATGTTCCTTTACTTTCACGCTTATGGAGCAGCGTATATTGCAAATGTTCCCGCTCCGTGACAGTGCCAAGAAAGCTTTGTGTCGGGGGAACGTACTGGTTATGCCGGCTTTTTTCGAAAAGAGCAAGCTGGCAGTTCAGGTACTAATCAGAGGATCGATTGGCAGGAAAGTTTCCAGGCCAGGATCCTGATCAATCTGCGGGTGGTATTGCGGGACGCCGGTCTTCCCATCGGCCCTGCGTGGCAGGGGATTGCTTCAGAAGAGTGGCGACCGAAGAACCATCGGAAGGCTGTAACCCTGATGGTAGAGCCCTTTTCATCTGTGGGCCCGGTCGTGGGGTAAAGCCTGATTGACTTTCAGTTTGGTACGCAGTCCCGGATTCTATGTCTTTCGACGAAGAAAGGCCAGGACATTTTTTGAGCAGATGTCGTCCCGGCGGCGGGAATGTTTGAGAATTTGTTTCGGCGGACGCCTGCCAACCGTGCAAAGGTTATGGGCCTGGCGTCGGCGGCGCGTGGCAGGATTGCCGTTCCATCGCCGCGCCGAGGTTATCCATGCCGTCGCCCGCTCGCACGCTGCTCCTGGCCTTCGTGTCCGCCTGGTTCCTGCTGGGTGGGCTGGGCCACTTCGTCTTCACCGATTTCTTCGTCGGCATCGTCCCGCCCTACGTGCCCTGGCCGCTGGCGGCGGTGTGGGTCAGCGGGGTCTTCGAACTGCTCGGCGCCGCCGCCCTGCTGGTGCCGGCATGGCGCCGGCTGGCGGCGTGCGGGCTGTTCATCCTGACCCTCTGCGTGACCCCGGCCAACCTCTACATGTGGCAGCACCCCGACCTGTTCCCATCCTTCCCGCCGACGCTGCTGGCCGCTCGCCTGGCGCTGCAGGCGTTCCTCCTCGGCTGCATCCTGGCGCTGATGCTGGCGCGGGACGAGGCGCCGCTGGCACAACGCTAGGCGCAGGCGAAAAAAAGCCACTGTGCGGGGGTGGACAGTGGCCGGGAATGCCAGGAGATGGAGGAGCAATCGGACCTGGCGTGGATAGAGTAGTAGCCGCTCTGTCGAGGGTCTGTATGGCTATTGGTGAACTTTGTGAAGAAGTGCAAAGTAGAGCGGCCAACGGACGAACGGTGTTGCGCGCGGCGGGACGCTCGCGGTAGTTTTTTCCCATGATCACGTTTCCCGTGGTCGCCCTCGAAGCCCGGCCCCAGCGCCGGGCTTCGTCGTTTCCGCCCGCCGCGCAACCGGACGCAGCGGGCGGCGACCGGTGCGAAAGGCTCTGGCGTGCGCCCGCACGGCGTCCGGCCAACTTAAAGTTCGGTTGTGCCGACTGCTGTCATAACGCCATCGTTCAGTGGCCTCGGTGAGCCCCCGTACCCCCAGTTCGCTGGGGCTTGCCTTTGGTGTATCCCTTTTGCCCGGCCGCGTGCCGGGCTTTTTTATGCCCGGTCTTCTTCCTTCCGGTTTAGCCGGGGCCCGCGTTTCCTCGGCCGGCCCCTGAACCTCATCGCTGCATCGACGTCCCTAGCTACAGGCGAGCCTGTGGCCGGAGGCTTTCCATCATCCGAAAAAAGGTGAAAACCATGCTGACCATCGACTACAACAGCTATCGCACCACTACCCCCTACGGCAAACGCGTGCGCTTCCTGGTGCTGCACTACACCGCGCTCGACTTCGCCGCCTCGGTCAAGGCGCTGACCACCGGCGCCGCCAGCGCCCACTACCTGATCCCGGCGCCGCACGACCCCAGCTACAAGGCCGCCGGCTTCAAGGGCCAGCGCATCTTCAACCTGGTCGCCGAGGAAGACCGCGCCTGGCACGCCGGCGTCAGCGGCTGGGCGCGCCGCGACAACCTCAACGACACCTCCATCGGCATCGAGATCGTCAACCTCGCCCGCGACGACGACGGCGTGTTCACCTTCCCCGACTACGAGCGCTCGCAGATCAACGCACTCAAGCAACTGGCGAAGAACATCCTGCAGCGCTACCCGGACATGACCCCGAAGAACGTGGTCGGCCACTCCGACATCGCCGTCGGGCGCAAGTCCGACCCGGGTCCGAAGCTGCCCTGGAAGGAACTCTACGAGGCCGGTATCGGCGCCTGGTACGACGACGCCACCCGCGATCGCTATCGCGAAGGCTTCGAGCGCGACGGCCTGCCGCCGCGCGCCGACCTGCTGGAGGCGTTCCGCCTGTACGGCTATGCGCTGCCGGCGACGGTCGACGACGCCTACTTCGCCAGCCTGCTGCGCGCTTTCCAGATGCATTTCCGCCCGGAGAACTACGACGGCGCGCTGGATGTGGAGACGGCGGCGATCCTCTACGCTCTGAACGAGAAATACCCGGCCTGAGCCATTAACCGCGAGCGGCCGCCCGATGCGGCGGCCGCTTCCTTGCCCACCCGCATGGAGGACTTGCCATGACTGCCGTCGCACAGGTCGTCGCCAAGGCGGAAATGTTGATCCGCCGCCCCATCGCCGAGGTCTTCGAAGCCTTCGTCGATCCGGCCATCACCGCCAGGTTCTGGTTCAGCCGCGGCGATGCCCGCCTCGAAGCCGGGAAACGGCTGCGCTGGCACTGGGACATGTACGGGGTTTCCCAGGAAATCGAAGTGAAGGACCTGCAGACGAACCGCCGCATCCTCATCGAATGGCCGAATGGCGACAGCAACCCTTCCCAGGTGGAGTGGCTGTTCGAGGAACTGCCCGGCGCCGGGACCTTCGTCAGCATCCGCAACAGCGGTTTCGTTGGCACCCCGGAAGAAGTCATCCCGCGGGTGGTCGACGCCACCGAAGGTTTCACCCTGGTGCTGGCCGGACTCAAGGCCTGCCTGGAGCATGGCATCGCCTTGAACCTGGTGGCCGACCGTTTTCCCCGCGGCCTCGATGGCTGAGCATTGCCCGAGTGCGCGTCCCGCACCGCGCAGCGTGCCCTCAGGCAATGCTCAGCCGAACGCGAAGTCGGCCAGCAGTTGCAGGTTCAGGCCGACGATCGCCAGCGCTACCGCCCAGGCCAGCCACCGGGTCCCGGCGCCGATCGCCAGCGGGCCCATCAGGCGCCGGTCGGAAACGAACTGTAGCAGCGGGATCACCGCCAGCGGCAACTGCATCGACAGGATCACCTGGCTGAAGATCAGCAGCCGCGCGGTGCCGTCCTCGCCGTAGAGCAGGGTCACCAGCAGCACCGGCAGCACCGCGACGCCACGGGTCAGCAGGCGCCGCGCCCAGGGCGCCAGGCGCAGGCGGAGGAAGCCCTCCATGACGATCTGCCCGGCCAGGGTGGTGGTGACCGTCGAGTTGAGGCCGGACGCGAGCAGCGCCACGGCGAACAGCAGCGAGGCGAGTTCCAGGCCGAGCAATGGCGAGAGCAGCGCGTGGGCCTGCTCGATATCGACCACTTCGGTGTGCCCGTTGCGGTGGAACACGCTGGCGGCGACGATCAGGATCGCCGCGTTGACCAGCAGCGCAAGGGTCAGCGCCAGGCTGCTGTCGGCCACCGCCCAGCGCAGCGCCTGGCGCTTGCCGGCGAGGCTGCGCGGGTAGGCGCGGCTCTGCACCAGTGAGGAATGCAGGTAGAGGTTGTGCGGCATGACGGTCGCGCCGACGATGCCGATCGCCAGGTACAGGGCAGCCGGGTCGCTGAGCACCCGCGGGCTCGGCAAGAACCCTTGGAGCACCTCGCCGAGTTCGGGGCGCGAGAGCAGCAACTGTACCGCGAAGCAGGCGAAGATCAGTGTCAGCAACGCCACCACGAAGGCCTCCAGCGGCCGCTGGCCACGTCCGATCAGGACCAGCACCAGCAGCGCGTCGCCCACGCAGAGCAACGCGCCCCAGGCCAGCGGCAGGCCGAACAGCAGCTTCAGGGCGATGGCGGTGCCGATCACCTCGGCCAGGTCGCAGGCGATGATCGCCGTCTCGCAGGCCAGCCACAGCAGGCGGCAGGTGCTCGGCGAGTAGCGTTCGCGGCAGGCCTGGGCCAGGTCCAGGCCGCTGGCGATGCCCAGGCGCGCGGACAGCGCCTGCAGCAGCATCGCCATCAGGCTGGAGAGCAGGATCACCGAGAGCAGCAGGTAGCCCAGCTGCGCGCCGCCGGCGACGTCGGTGGCCCAGTTGCCCGGGTCCATGTAGCCCACCGCGACCAGGTAGCCGGGGCCGGCGAAGGCCAGCAGGCGGCGCCACCAGTGGCCGCCACCGGGGACTTCGACCGGCTGGGCGCGACCGGGCTCGGCGGCCTGGGGGGCCGGGGTATCCTTCGCGGACATGACGAAGCTCCTGCCGGACGCGTGCCGGCGCTGCGCGCGCCTTTCCCGGCGCGCCGTGGCGCGCAGGTTGGGCGAGCGGTTCAGGGGGCAGGAAGGAGGAAGTCGGTCAGGCCGAGGCCGCCAGTTGCCGGTGCAGGTCCGGCAGGTCGCTGGCGATCAGGTCCCAGTCCTGCTCGGCGGCGAGGTCCTGGGTCTGGCCGGGGCCGTATTCCAGCGGCCGGGCGATGAACGCGGTCTTCAGGCCGAGGGCGCGCGCGGCCTTGAGGTCGTAGTTGTGCGCCGCGCAGAGCATCACCTCCTGCGGCGGCAGGTCGAGCAGGCGGCAGGCGCCGAGGTAGACCTGCGGGTCGGGCTTGTAGTGGCCGAACAGGTCGGCGCACAGCAGCATGTCCCAGGGCAGCCCGGCGTGCCGCGCGACGTCGAGCATCAGCGCGGTGTTGCCGTTGCTCAGCGCGGCGAGCCAGTAGTCGGCCTTCAGCGCGTGCATCCCGGCGAGCGTGTCCGGCCACGGCCGCAGGCGGTGCCAGAAGCCAGTGATGCGTTGCAGCAGGGCCTCGTCCAGCGCCAGGCCGAACTCTCCGGCCAGGGCCTCGAGACTCTGCCGGTGCAACTGGTCGAGGTGCTGCCAGGGCGCCTGGCCGTTGCGTACCCGGTCCATCGCCGGCTTGTATTGCTGGCGCCAGCGGTCGGTCAGTTCCATGCAGGGCAGGGTTCCGCCGAGTTCGCGCTCCAACGCCTGGAACTGCTCGATCAGGCTGGAACGCCAGTCCACCAGAGTACCGAACACATCGAACAGGATCGCGCGCATCGTGCCTCCTCGGCCGTGGCCGTCATCGCTTCAGTGCTTCTGTGGCAGCGCCGTGGGCAGGCCGCGGCCGCTCCAGGCAGTGACCACAAGGGCTACCGCCGCCATCAGGCAGAGTGCCAGCCAGCCGGGGACGAAGCTGTGGCTGAAGTCCTTGAGCAGCCCCAGCGCCGGCGGCGCGAGAACGATCGCCAGCTGGTTGATGGCCATCGCCAGGCCGAGGGCGAAGCCGGTCTTGCCGACCGGCGCGGTATCCGCCACATAGGCCACCCAGGGACCGTACCAGCCGAAGCCGAAGAAGCCCAGCCAGGCCACTACCAGGCCCATCCCCAACGGCGATTGCAGGGGCAGCAGGACCAGCGCCAGCAGGCCGAGGATCACCGCGCCGAGGCAGACCATCACCGGGAAGTAGCGCCCGGCGCGGCAGCGGTCGCTCCAGGCGGCCAGCAGGATGCGCCCGGCGACGCCGCTGCCCTGGGCGACGAACAGCAGGGTCGCGGCCATGCCGATGCCGATCTCCAGGGTCTCGTGCAGGTAGAGCACGGTGAACACCAGGATGCCGTACTGCACCGAGATCAGCGCCACCCCGGAACAGACGATGTTCTTCATCGCCGGGTCGGTGATCATCGCCAGCCGCGACTTCACCACCGCGCCCAGGTCGCGTTCGGCGGGGTTCGCGCCGGGCGCGGGGGCGTCCGGCGGGGTGCGGTAGAAGAGCATGAAGGCCAGCGCGCCGAGGAACGCCACCAGGCCGCCGGCGAGGAATGCGCTGCGCCAGCCGTAGATCCCCGCCAGGTACGGCAGCAGCGCGGCGGACAGCGCGCCGCCCAGCGGCAGCCCGGCCTGGCGGATGCCCATGGCGAAGCCCAGCTGGGTCTTGGCGAACCAGCGCGACACCGACTTGCTGCCGCCCGGCTGCGCCGTGCTGTAGCCGGCGCCGACGACCACCAGGAACAGCAGGATGGTCAGGTAGTCGGTGGCCCACAGCGAGGCGCAGAGGGCCAGCGCGACGATCAGCGTGCCGAGGCCGACCACCAGCCGTTCGGAGTAGCGGTCGAGCAGCTCGCCGGCCACCAGCAGGCCGACGATCGGCACCAGCTGCGCCGCCGACACCAGCAGGCCGATCTGCAGCGACGAGAGTTGCAGGTCGTTCTGGATGAACACGGCGATCGCGCCGATGCCCTGGACGAAGAAGCAGGCGCAGGCCTGGGCGAAGGTGGCGATCAGCAGGATGACCCAGCGGTAGCGCTGGGTCGGGTTCGCGGCGAGGGCGGCGGTCACTGGACGAACTCCCGTGCGAGGGTGAAGTTGGCTTCGCCGAGCGGATGCAGGCGCTGCAGCGACAGGTATTCGCCGAGGGTGCGTTCCATGCCCATGCGCTGGAAGATCCGTTCGCCGTCGAGCTCGGCCTCGGCGCCGTTGGCGCGCAGTTCGTCGAGGGCCTGGCGCAGCAGTTGGCAGTTGTCGCTGAGCGTCACCCGGCCGTCATCGTCCACCGCGTAGGGCGTGTCCTCCATGCCGACCCGCAGCACATCGACCTGGCTGTCCGCCTGCGCGGCATAGGCGGCCAGCCGGCGCACCGCGCAGAGCGGGGTGCCGGCGCGAGGACCGACGTCGAGCGGCCGGAAGTGCTGCGCGGCATGCTGCGGCATCACCGCCGCGCCGACCGTGATGCTGACCTTGCGCTTGCGCACGCCGGGTTCGCCGATGTCGTACTCCAGGCTCTTGGCGCTCTCGATCACCGCGCGGAACTGCTGGTAGGTCTCCGGGAACGGCAGGCGTGGCGAGAAGCCGAACAGCAGGATCACGTTCAACTGGCCGGAACCGCCCAGGCGCAGGCGCGGGTGCTCCACGGCGAAACGGGTCATGGCGTAGCTGCGCACATGCTGCACCCACTCCACCTCGTGGAACAGGCCGAGCTTCTGGCGCGCCTGGATGGCGTTGCGGTAGACCTGGAACTGGGTCATCGGCGAGGTCACCCCGTAGTCGGCGCCCTTGCTGGTGGAGTGGGTCTGCAACTCGGCCCTTTCCAGCGCCGTCGACGGCTGGTAGTCGCGCAGGTCGGCGAGGAAAGCCGGGCTGGAGGCATAGTCGAGGTCGAGCTTGCGCCTTTGCTTCTCCAGCTCGCAGATCACCTGCAGTTCGATGGCCGCCTGGATCGTCACGAAGTGCGCACCGCCCAGGTGCAGCGGGATGGCGCAGTGGCTGACCCGCTCCCACTCGCCGAAGCGGCGGATGTTCTCCTGCACCTCGCTGCCGTTGCGGCTGGCGCCGAAGCTCAGCATCAGGTCGGGGAAGCGGTTCTGCAGGGCGCGGCTGACCGCCTGGTAGATGTCGTTGTCGGTGGTCTGTTCCTGGGTCAGCGGGTTGCGCGCATGATAGTGGTAGTAGCGGCAACCCATCTCGTAGAGCTGGCGCGCTTCGTCCAGCAGTTCGCCGGGGGCGGTGCGGATGGTGGCGCCGGTGCAGATGCTGTCGAGCAGGCGGTCGCCGGTGGCGGCGTGGTTGCGCGGGGTGAACTTGGCGCCGGTGGAGGCGCATCCGAGAATCAGGGTTTTCCGGGATCCGGTCATGGTCGTCTTTCCTCCATTCATCATTCCATTGAGGGCGGAGCGGTCCGCGGCGGACCGAAAGGCTGCCCAGGGCGTCGAAAGTCGTCGGTGTCTCAGGCAGGTGAAAGATGTCGCTGGCGGGATCGTTATGCGTCGTTCTACGAGAGGGATTTAAACCGCATGGCGGCGGCCGTGCGCGGCGCATTCGGCAACGCTCGTTGCCGCCGGCACAAAGACCTTGCGCAAATCGCCCGGCGTTGCGCCAACCGCCGGCACGGCGGCGCAACGTTGCCATTCGCGCAAGGTCGCTCAACTGGCGGCGCGCTGTCGCAGGCAATCCTCCAGGGCCTCGCCGAGGCGCTCGATCTCGCCGTCGTCGGTCAGGTAGTGCGGAGTCAGGCGCAGTACCCCCGGCAGCGCCTGCTCGCGCAGCGCCCAGCGGGCATACTGCGGGCCGATGTAGGAGGCGTTCACGCCGCGCGCGTGGAGGCGCTTCAGCCATTGCTCGCCGCTCAGTTCGGGGGCCGCGTAGGTCATCAACGCGCTGGCGTGCGGCCCTTGTTCCAGTGGCGTCCAGCCGAGCCGGCGGTAGAGCTGCTGGGCGATGCGTTCGCGCAACTGGCGGTTACGCCGGGCGATGCGCCGGACGTCGGTCTGCAACAGGTAGTCGCAACTGGCCTTGAGCGCCAGGCGCAGTCCCGGGTTGAACTCCGAGCATTCGAAGCGCCGCGCGTCATCCCGCGCCTGCAGGGCGAAGGCGTCGCTCCATTGCGCGCCGCCGACGTCCAGCCCGTCGGGCAGGGCCAGGCGCTCCAGGGCACGTTCGCCGAGATAAAGCACGCCGAGTCCCTTCGGTCCGCGCAGCCACTTGCGCGGCGGGAACACCAGCACGTCGCAGCCGATCGCCTCCACCGCCAGCGGCAACTGGCCGACCGCATGGCTGGCATCGAGGAAGAACAGCCCGTCATGGGCGCGGATGCGCTCGGCCACGCCCTCCAGTGCGGTAGCCGCGCCATGCCCGGTGGGCACCGCGCTGAGCGACAGCAGCGGCGTCTGGCCGGGGGCGAGGTCGTGCAACTGCTCGTCGAGCCGTTGCAACAGCTGTGCGGCGTCGCCGCGCGCGTCGATCAGGCGCAGCTCCAGCCCGCGCTGCTGGCGCGCGGCGAGCAGGCACAGGCTGTTGGAACCGTATTCGTCGAAGCTGCTGATCGCCCGTATCCGTGGATGGGCGGCCAGGGCCGCGGCAAAGGCCACCGACCATGCGCGGCTGGCGCAGTCGAGCAGGGCGATGTGCCGTGGCTGGGTGCCGAGCACCCGCGCGACGCTGTCGCGGACCGCCTGCAAGGGCTCGGCGAAATGCTCGGCGGCGCGCTGCACGCCCCAGCGCCGCTCGGCTTCCAGCCAGCTGTCGAGGGCCTCGTAGAGCACCTGCGGCGGCAGACTGGCGGAGCCGTGGGCGAAGTGCGCGTAGCTGCCCCAGGCCGGGGTCTCGCGGCGCAGGCGCAGCAGTTCGTCGGCACCGAAGGCGTCGGGGCCGGCGGGGAAGAGCGCGCTCATGGCCGCACCGCCGCGATCAGTTCCACCTCCACCGCGGCGCCGCGCGGCAGCTCGGCCACGCCGACGGCGGCGCGGGCGTGGCCGCCGCGCGCGCCGAGCACCTCGTCGAAATACTCGCTGGCGGCATCGATCACCGCCGGCTGCTGGACGAAACCCGCCGCGCTGGCGACGTAGCCGGTCACCTTGAGCAGCCGCTCGACCCGTTGCAGGCCGCCCAGCGCCTCCTCCAGCGCCAGCAGGCAGCGCGCCGCGCAGAGCCGGGCGGCCTGGCGGGCCTGTTCCAGGTCGAGTTCGCTGCCGACCTTGCCGGTCCAGCGCAGCTCGCCGTGCTGGCGCGGCAACTGGCCGCTGACGTAGGCGATGCCGGCGTGGAGCACCACCGGCTGGTAGGCGCCGCCGGCGACGATGGCCGGAGCGGGGGATGTCTGCATGGTCCTGTCCTCGTGGCGGACCCGCCCGGCCACGATGCTCGGGCGGGTCGATGGCTGGAAAAGCGCGACCTCACTACTGTGGGCCGGTTTTCCCGGTCTGTTTTGCGGGAGTCGACGAGCTGCTTGCCAAATCGGCAAAACAAACCGAACTTTAGCCTTGCAACAGGCACCGCCGCGCGAAGTAGACTGAAAACGCCCGACCGTTGAGGAACGCGCAACGATGATCGACCTGGTGATGCTCAAGGACTTCCTCGTCCTCTGTCGGATCAAGAGCTTCAGCCGTGCGGCGCAGGAGTGCCATGTCTCCGTGTCCGGGCTCAGCCGGCGTATCCAGACCCTGGAACAGTGGCTCGGCGCGCCGGTCTTCGAGCGCCACAAGCACGCCCTCGAACTGACCGAGGCCGGCCGCCAGTTGCAAGGCGTGGCGCAGGACGCGGTGCGCGCCCTGGACAACCTGCGCCAGTCGATCCGCGAGCGCGACGAAGACGCCCAGCGGCGCATCCGTTTCTGCGCCCCGCACATCCTCTCCTCGGTGTTTTTCCCGCACTGGATTCCGCGTCTGCAGGCGGACTTCCGCAGCGCCAAGTTCAGCGTCGACTGCGATTACCTGCCGCAATGCCTGTCGCGCCTGCGCGACGGCTCGGTGGACTACGTGGTGGCGTTGCTCGACGAAGGCGAGGCGGTGTCGCGCCGCCTGGGCATCGACAGCGAAGCCGAGTTCCAGCGCCTGGAGCTTGGTCACGAACAACTGGTGGCGGTCTGCGCGCCGGACGCCGCCGGCCAGCCGCTGTTCAACCTCGACCGCCTGCAGACCGAAGCGCTGTCGTTCCTCGGCTACTCCGAGGAATGCCACCTGGGCTGGGCCCTGGAACCGCTGCTGCGCGACAGCGGCCTGTTCCTCCAGCGCCATCACAGCTCCAGCCAGACCGAGGGGCTGCGCTTCTTCGCCCAATCGCGCCTGGGCGTCGCCTGGCTGCCGCATACCCTGGTCCGCGAGGACCTCGCCAGCCGTCGCCTGGTGCGCGCCGGCGGCCAGCGCTTCGACGTACCGCTGCGCTACACCCTGATCCGTCGCCGCCTGCCGCTACCCGGCGAGGCCGAACGCCTGTGGACCTTCCTCGGCGAGCTGGCGCGCCCGGCGCCGCGCTACGCGGTGGTCGGCGCGGCCTCCTGAGCCGCCGTCTCGGCCAGCAGGGCGCGGCGGAATTCACCGACCAGGTCGTCCTGCGCCGAACCGCTGCGGCTGACCATCACCAGCTCGCGCTGGAATTCCAGCGCGCCCAGTTCGATCACCCGTACCCGCGCCGGCTCGCGTAGCCACAGCCCGGCCCGGGGCAGCAGCGCCACGCCGAGACCGTTCTCCACCATCCGCGCGATCGCGTCGATCTCGTCCAGCTCCATCACCTGGCGCGGCCTGAGCTGCTGCGCCTCGAGGAAATCGCCCACCAGGCGACCGCCGAAGGACACATGGTCGTAGCGGATGAACGGTTGCGTGCGCAGCAATTCCAGCGCATCCGTCGCGGTGCATTGCGGCGGCGCGATCAGCACGAACGGCTGGCGCTCGACCCGTTGCGCGGAGAGCCCGCGCGGCAGGTTGAACGGCGGGCGGATGAGGATCGCCAGGTCCAGTTCGGCGGCGTCCACCTGGTCCAGCAGGTGCAGCGAGACGCCCGGCACCACCTGCGGCTCGATGTGTGGCGCCTGTTCGGCGAGGCGCTTGAGCACCTCCGGCAGCAGCCCGGTCTGCGCCGTGTTCACCGCACCGATGCGCAGGCGTCCGCGCGGGCTGTCGCCCTGGCCGATGCCGTCGAACAGCGCGAGGATCTGCTCGGCCGTACGCACCGCCTGCCGCCCGGCCTCGTTCAGGTGCGCCGCGCGCGGCGTGCGCTTGAACAACTCGACGCCGACGCTGCGTTCCAGCGCGCGTATCTGCGCGCTCACCGCCGACTGCGTCAGCCCCACCTGTTCCCCCGCCGCGGCGAAGGAGCCCCGGCGCGCCACGGCGACCAGGGTGCGGAGTTCGCGGATCATCCAAGCCTCGAAAAAAGTATTGCTCAGGCGAAATATTATGCGCTTTCCATCGAAATCGGCACGGCAAATAATCCCGGCACACCCACAGAGGAACCACGCCATGAGCCTGATGCCCTTCCACCTCGCCATCCCCGTCCACGACCTGCCGGCCGCCCGGCGCTTCTACGGCGAAGTCTTCGGCCTGAGCGAAGGCCGCTCCGCCGAGCACTGGGTCGACTTCGACTTCTTCGGCCACCAGTTGGTCATCCACCAGCACCCGCAGACCGACTCCCAGCGCCACGCCGGCAGCAACCCGGTGGACGGCCACGACGTGCCGGTGCCGCATTTCGGCGTGGTCCTCGCCTGGGACGACTGGCACGCCCTGGCCGAACGCCTGAAGCAGCGCGGCACCCGCTTCGTGATCGAGCCTTACATCCGCTTCAAGGGCCAGGTCGGCGAGCAGGCCACGCTGTTCCTCTTCGACCCCTGTGGCAACGCGCTGGAGTTCAAGAGCTTCCGCGACCTGGGCCAGTTGTTCGCCAAGTGAGATTGCCGGCACTCCGCCTGGAGGCTGCGCTTACTGCGCGCAGTCCGTGCAGAACTCCAGCGCCGCGCAGCTGGACTGCTCGTCCGGCAGGCTCGATGTCGCGCACTCTTTCTTGCGCACCACGCTGCCCAGCGGCGCCAGCTTGAACCGCTTCGGCGGCGGGCTGGCCGGCTTTGCGCTTTCCGTCCCGTCGAGGTCGGGCTTGAAGGCGTGTTCAAGGTCGCCCAGGCGTTCGTCCAGGGTGGCGGAGGAGGCGAGGGCGGGCGTCAGGGCCAGGATGAGCAGGAGAACGCGGTAGGGCATGGGGTTTCCGGTGTGGGTGGCGATGCGCTGGAGCCGGGCACGGCATCCCCGCATGACGAGGAATCGAAGCGGCCATTCAAGGCGATTGCGTGTTGGCGATGGGATGCGCTCGCCCTCTGTTTGGCATTTTGTGAAGCGCTTCGCACCTTGCCGGAGCGGCACCTTGTACGGGCAAAACCGTCACCGCACAGTCCCCTTCCACCTTCATCCCCCTGCGACGCACCTCGCAATGCAACCAGCATCCCGGCTGCGCCACCCTCTACCTGGACTGCAGCGCAGCCAGCGAAGATCTGTTCGACACCGCCCGCCGCCGGCTGGAGTCGGCGATCGGAACGCTGAGCCTCCTTGACCTGCTCGACGAAACCGAAGACCGGCGAAAGCACCGCCGCATCACCGGCTCCTTGCTGTCGCTGTTCGAGGCGGAATACGCACGCAGACACCGATAACCGACGGAGGCGGTAAATGGCCAAGGCTGGGTAGGACTGGGGCTGGAGAGGAGGGGACGGGCCAAGCTCTGTGCTATGCCGGCCTGTATGGGCGAGTAATTTCGACACTTTTTCGACACACGGAATGAGGCTGCCTCGCGGGTCCTGGTGCGTCCATCTGGGACCGGATCGTCTTCAGGACTCCGTGCGCTCGGTCCGTTGTCGGGAAGCGCTCTCTTTGAGTAGGATTCCTTTGATGGAATATTCCCTGGGGGTTATATTTTGTGGCGTGGGATATCGAGTACACCGACGAGTTCGGTGATTGGTGGGGTTCTCTGTCCGAGGATGAGCAGGAGTCGCTAGCTGTGACGGTTCGCTTGCTTGAGGAGCGAGGGCCATCCTTGGGGCACCCCCACAGCAGCGGCATCAATGGCTCCCGCCCTGGCCATATGAGAGAGCTACGGACTCAACACGGCGGGCGACCTTTCCGAACGCTTTACGCGTTTGACCCCAGACGCTCCGCGATACTGCCGATCGGTGGCGACAAGACTGGCGATGATCGTTGGTACGAATTGAACGTGCCCATTGCCGACCGCCTCCATGACGAACACTTGCACTAGCTCCGTGAGGAGGGACTGATCGATGGCTAAGAAATTCTCCGACCTTCGGGCGCAAATGTCGCCTGAGGCACAGGCCCGCGTCGAGGCCAAGGCCCAGAAACTATTGGCTGAAATGCCCCTGAATGAGTTGCGCCAGGCTAGAGGCTTGTCGCAGAAGATGCTGTCTGAAGTGCTGCAGGTGCAGCAGCCGGCAATTGCCAAGATGGAGCGGCGTACGGATATGTACATCTCCACCTTGCGCAGCCACATCGAAGCCATGGGCGGCCATCTGGAAGTGATTGCACGCTTCCCGGATGGCGCGGTGAAAATCAGCAACTTCGCTGATATCGAAGAGGCGGGCGCCTAAGGCTATTCGTTACGACAGTTCTTCGACTTCAAAGCCTTAGAGCTGTTTCCAATTTAAAGGTATTTTAGATATCACCGATAAGAAGTAAATGACGCCAATGGAGATGGTCTTATGGGTTTGAAGAAGTTTTAGTAAGGTGTAAAGAAGACAGATTTTGAGTTTGAGTTTGGGTTTCGAGTCGCGAATCTATTAAAGAGGGATGGTTGTTGAATAATAAGTAATAGATACTGTTTGGGTGATATTGAAGGCACGATTAGATAGGTTGAATTCTTGCTTGTAAGCACTCTTGTGAGGTGCAGATATTTTTTCTGTCAGGCTCGCCTCATAGGGAGTGTAGCCTTGGCGAGCACTTTTGATCCCAGAAAACGTAAGCCCCTACGGGCGCTCCGGCAGTGAGTTCGTCGCGTCCAAGCATGGCTCAGTGTTGAGCAATTTGTCGCGCCAGCGGGGGAGTTCGCTGTCTTCCACATCCAGCCGTTTCAGCCATTGATCGGCCGCCCAGCCCACCAGCCGCAATTCGCCGTCGTGGGAGCCGCCGTGTAGCGAGCCGACGGTTTCATAGCGAATGCCTTTGAGCGCGTGGTTCAGCAGCACATACGGAGCGGGTCTGGAGTCTTCCGCATCACCCGCGATATAGGGATAGGCACCGGCCTGGATTACCACGCCATCGCCGTAGCGGTAGAAGGCAAAGTGGCTGGAGGGCAGTTGCGCACGCAGGGCATCGAGCCCGCCGGCCAGCGCCAGGCGCTCGTTGTTCAGGAGGGTTAGCCAACTGACAGTTTTGATTCTTGTAGGTTTGAACTCGGGAGTATTGGCCAGCAGACAAGCCGTCCCTACATCCAAACCCGGCATACGCGCCGCCATAAAGGCTTCGGAGGGCTCGTCATTGTCCCAACTGGTCGGCGAGAGATTGTAGGCATGCCCCGCATACCCCTGCTCCGGCTCTAGTCGCCGTGCGAAGTCAATAAACAGCTGTAGGAAATCCAATGGCTGCCGCTCTTGATATAGCAGAGGTACGGAGAACTCCAGAACACTAAGATCATGGCCCATTTTGGCTTGCCAGCTCCGCTTGCCGTAAATATCAAACAGCCAGGCGCCTGCATCGCGGGATTTCTTGCCGCTGGTGTAGCAGAAGCTGAGATGATCGTCTTCATCCATTGCCCCCATCATCTCGCGCAGTGGTTGGGTGTCACGGTATGCGGTCAGTGGCTTTCCTTGTGCAGGCTCTTCACGCCAGAGCCAGGTGAGGTGAGGCTCTGCTAGGCGCTTGAACTCATCGAAGCATTGGCATAATGACTCACGTACCAGTGGGGTATGGGCATCTTTGAAGTAGAGAGTACCGCGTAGACAAAGCACGGCACCGATATAGTCTTCGGGGCCGCCCTTCATCAACAGGTTGCCGGCTATTTCCAGTAGATGGGGTTGCTTGGCTAACTCTGCAGCCAGATCGAATGGCTGTTCCATGGGCTTTTCCTCTTGATCAATAGGCGGGAATCATCGGGCGAGGGGAACGGCCTCGGGTCAAGACGAACATCACTCCACCTGCGATGGCGACGGCCCACCCTGCTTGCTCTACTGGCACCTTGGATCGTTGATTTTCCTGGCCACAGTCGCAGTCGGAGGGTTTCATTTCAACAATCTTGTTCTTGTTGCCGGCAATCGCTGCATAATCCTCAAGTTGTTCCCTATTATGTGGGTCAGGCGGAAACTTCATCTCCACCACCTGTTTGATATTGTCCTGGGTTGGCGGCCTGTTGGGATTCTGAACGATGATCACGTCGGGCCTGCGAATCATTCCTTTCCCTGGCTTGAACGGCGGATGCTCCGGATCTTCATCCCAATACTTGCTGATCCATCCCGGTATCCAGCCATGTGGACTGTTACCGGTCTGGCTATCGAGAATCGGCTGCGGTGGGTTCTTGGTCATGTCGTAGCTGACCTCGGGCTTGTAGGGGCTGCGTCCCTGGAGAATTTCGTCCAACTCTCCCAGCCGCTGTGCCACGCACGCCTGCTTGAGGCTTTTTCCATCCTGGCTGAGGTTGGGCGTGCTGCTGCAATGGCAGACCGCCGAGCACAGCACCTTCTTGTCCTGCGGATCGAGTCTGGGTTCCAGGGTGCCGACGGGGTTGGTCCTGCCTTCGGGGCTCATGCCTCCCCGGGACAGGCTGGGCTGGTCGCTCATGCGTCGCCCCTCTGCACCAGGTCGATGTAGAGGGTCTCCCGGTGGGGCGCTCGATCCAGGAGGTCATGCCGTCGGCATCCGTGGTGTCGAAGGCATTCCAGCCGCCACTCGACCAGACCCTGACCCGGCGTCCGGCGACGGGCTTGCCCGTTTCGTGGTCGATGAGCTGGAAGCGCCCGGAACAGGGCACGCTGTTGCGGTTAAGGGGAAGGGCGGGAGTGCGCGGGGCGGGCGTGAAGACGTCGCCGATGAGTACCGTCCCCGAGCCGCCGATCACCACGTTGCCGTGCGCCCCGATACTACCCAGCGTCACCGCCGGCAGGCCGTTGATGAGTACCGTCGACGAAACGGCTGAGATCATCGGGCTTCCGCAGGCTGAGACGTCGCCTTGCCGTGCTGCCGGCAGGCCGTCGAAAACGACGTCGGGAGAACCGTGGGCGATGGGGTTGCTGCCATGCCCTGGCACTGGACAGGTCGTTGGATCGGTGACGCGGGCGGCGGGTTTTCCACTCATATGCGGGTCCTTGCATCAGTGAGATGTGCTGGCCGCTCTGGCGGCCAATTCGGGATTGAACGAGTCGGCACCTATCGCCAGCGGAAGAAACGCAGAAGGGGACTTCTCCTTGTCCCACCTCCCGGCATCGGTTTCTTCTCCGGCCCGCCGAGGACCGTAGCGAGGTGCGCCGGTCAGTCTTGAGGGTGCGACGCGGAAGCGCCGGCTACCTGCAGCGCTGCAACTTCCAGCCGGGCGTCGCGGCGGGTCTGTTCCGTATGGCCCTGGATGATGCCGGGAATCAGGAAGGCATCGACGATCCACCAGATGCCGGTAATGATCAGGGGGAACAGGGTGAAACAACCGATCAGCGTGATGATCAGTTGGGTAACCGCCGTGCCGGTTTTCCCCAGGTAGAAGCGGTGTGCGCCGAAACCGCCCAGGAAGAACCACAGAAGATAGGCGGTGCCGGTGGATTTCTGGGCGTTGGAAACTTTCTGCTCCACGAGCATTTCAGACTGTAGTGACATGAGTTTTCCCACTGCCATGCGGAAGATATGGTGGGAATTGAAACGTTGCCAACGGTGTTTTTTCAAGCGTCCAGTCTGAGGATATTTTTGATTTGTAGTTTTATTGCGGAACTCTGGAAGAGTCGGTCAGGAGTCGGAACTCCTGGGCTTCGTAGAAGTGCTTGAAAGCAACTGGCGAGTGGCTGAAGTTTATTGGCGAAAGGCGTCCGGCCGGGCGCCTTTCGTTCTTGCTCGGTAACTTCATAGTGGCGTGGTTTCGAACTTTATCTTTTGATAGTTCTCGAAAATGAACCTGTCTTCCGGCGACAGGGCCGTTTCGTCGAAGGGCAGGATCGCGCCGTCATGCATGACCTTGTAGTCGCGAGAGGTGATTTTCGTCTCCGCCGTGGTGAATGTACTCATGAAGCGCTTATGGGCATCCCCCTGGAACTCCTTCCTGTGCTGGAGGAAGTAGGCGAAGTCCATGTGCCCAACCATGAAGACGATGCTCCAGTCCTTCCTGGCGGCTATGTCCCATTTCCACATGGCGGAGAGTTTCCGCCTAATGGCCTGGTCGGACTCCCTCAGGGCCTTCTTGAGACAGTCGAAGGCGTAGGTACTGTCTATGTCGAATTCGCAGATGGTCAGGTAGTTCACGAACTTTTCGCCGAAGACACAACTGGAGCCGAGGGTGAAAATCTCGTATCCCGGGTAATACCTGCGAAAGAAATCAAGTTCCGTCAGGAACCAGTCTTCCAGTGCGGGTCGGCTGCTCTTTCCGTAGACGTTCTTGACGATGTCTGGCGTATATTCGAACCCTTCGCTGGTGCAGGTCAGAACGTTCTTCTCATCTTTGGCGATGACTATCCTGTTTTTTGCTCCTTTCGGTTCCTTTTTCATTTTTCTTGTCCTTCGAGCGTCTGTGGAGGCCGGTTTATCGTGTTTTGGAATCTCTGTTTTAGGTTTCGCTTTCCAGGGATATAAGACGCCTGCTTACCCTGGTAGTGAGTGTCTAGCTCAAATTCTTTTTCTTTGCTTGACGAAAAGTATGCGTCGGTTTCTCGGAGGCTCGTTTTCTTGGACGGGGAGTTTCGAACCTGAATCCATGAATGTTTTCCTGCCAGCGTTCCAGAGCCTTGTTGGCGGCGGAATCGAACGGTCTCATTAACAGATTCGGGAAATATCATTCCGCGCGTCCGCAGCCAAAAGAGCGGGCTGGCGAAGCTCGCCGGGTGTCGGTCACGGTAGGGGAGGGAGCAGCAAGGCGAGCCGGCAACAGGAAAGGCCCGGCGCTGGAGGAGCAGGCAAGGGACTGGGCAAAGAAAAAGCCCCTGAAATTCACTAGGAAAATCAGTGGCTTATCGTTTGCGTTTGGTGGAGCCGGGGGGACTTGAACCCGTTTTCACCGCGGGTGATTGTTGGACTACCTTGTGCAATGCCTGTGATTTCGGGGCTTTTACCTAGGTAAAATTGGATTGTGATGAGCAGTGTCGGCATTTTTTTCGACTTTTTTTCGACTTTTTTCGACACAACCGCCGAAGCTATTCATCTATTCATCTATTCATCTATTCATCTATTCATCTATTCATCTATTCATCTATTCATCTATTCAGCGACTCCAATACTGTCTAGGAGGGAGCTGTACTGGTCTGGATCGTTGAGCCGAAGACGCTCAATTATGTGGGTTGCGGCGCGCTTCATCTCGGGAACCTCAGTCGGAGTGGCTCCTCGCTCAAAGACTCCCGCTAAGTGAGAGTACTCATTATTAATTCGATCTGTAAGGATGGCGGGTATGTTTTCTCCGAAGAAAGCCTCCATTGTCTCATCTGTCATGCCTTTATTTGGGTATTTATAATAAAGGTATATTTCAAAGAATTTTCGGGCATTATTGCCGAAGTTGTAGTATGCGGTGTAATTTTGATCATCTATAATGTCAATTGAGGCGCAGGTGTGAATCTGGCTAAATAAGTAGTTGAATTCAGTGACGAAATTCTTCAGGTAATCAGGCATTACCTTTATTTCGCTGAAGTCACCTGCCCTATTGATGGTGAAGTATTGAGATTCTTTTTTGTTTCCAGCGCCAGGTAGCCTCTTTAGGTATTTTAAAAAGTCCAAGTTGTGGGTGGATACAAAAATTTGCTTGAAGCGACTGCGTTCTTTTATTTCGCCTCCGTCGTCATACTTCTCTGGCTCAATGATCTCTGAATGAATCAGGCTATAGGTGAAAAATATATGATTTGAATCTAGACTGCAGATTGGGTCGTCTATCCAAATTATAGGTTGAGTTCCTTTTGTTTCATAGTCGCTTAGCTTGGCCAAGAAGTAACAGAAGGCGATAAGACTGCATTCCCCTTCGCTGAGATGAAAGGCTTTCTTTCCGCTTCTGGTTACTTCGAATCTATAGCCGCCAGAAGTGGCTAGTCCGCTGTTTTCAAAGGCCTCAAGTTTCAATGAGTTGTGTCCAAAGAAACTATTTAAGTATTCATTTACTTTGTCGGCCCCCTTGCTCTCATCTTTCAGTTGAGACTTCAGGTCTTTAATCTCTAGCTCGGTTTTTTTTACCGCTATCTGTGCAGCTTCTTTTACCTCAGCGGCTGCGCTCTTGTTGCTTTCAAGAGTGTCTATAGCCTCAGCTTCTTCCGAGTACTTTATGTCGACATAAAAGGTGTAAACCTCGTTAAGGCGAAGCAAATGTCGTGCTTGTTTTTGCTCTGTAACTAGCTTGGTTGCAAAGTCGTTTGATTGCTCGCGAAGAGCTTCATATTCATCATGTAGACTATTTAGATCTGAGCCTGATCTGGCCGGTTGCGAGTAAACTAAAGGCGAGTGGATTTCAGTAAGGCGAGTAGATAGCTGGGAAGTTAGTGAGTCCAAGGCCGTCTGGTAATTTTTGGCCTCCTGATTAAATTCACTTTCCAGTTCATCAAGAGATTTGGTGAAGTTTGCGTAGAAATCGGACCTCTTGATTTTTAATAGCCCCGGTATCCGGTCGCTCTCTTTGTTCAGTAGCTTAATCGTAGCTTCAATTTCAACTCTGAGGTTCTCAGACTGCAAATTAAAGTGTTGGTCTAATTTTTCCCAGAGATCAGCAGGGAGTTGATTGCCACAGAACCCACAGGACTCCCGTCTTCCCCGGTGCAATTCGCGGCCACTTCGTACCCAGGACTCAAGTGCTGCATCACCTAGAAGTTCTTGCAAGGGGTTCGCGATCGTAATCTTCCGTTCGACTAGCTCTTTAACCTTTTCGGCTAGTCCTGAAAGCTTCAGCTCAAATGAGGCTAGAGGCGGAATTTCTTCTTTGGCGTCCTCTCGTAGTAAGGCGTGATACTCATCTGATTGTTCTTGTGATAATGCTGAGTAGCCTTTACTTGAAACTGCTGAAATGTCTGCTTTTAGCTTGTTTACATTGTAATTTGCATCGCCAAATAGTTTGTTGTGCTTTATTCCTGTTCCTGCTTTGTTTGCCTTGTCCTTAAGCTTTGTCTCCAGTGCTTCACTCTTTAAGTTAAGTTTTGCAATTGCTGCATTGTATTTGATTTCTGCGTCGCGGTATTTTCCTAAGAGAGAAGCAGTGTCTTCGGGGCTGCCCAGCTTGTTCATAAGTTCAAGGATTTCATTCTCGATTCGTGCGTTATCCTCACCGAGAATTGCGAAAGAGTTTATTGACTCTGATTCGTTACCTATAAAGCGGAGATTTTCTCGGACAAAATCTTCATTGAATACCCGAATGCACTCACCGTGTGCTGTAAGTGATGTGCTAGTGGCGCTAGCTAAGTCGCGAAAGCTTACTTTGAATTCTGGCTGGTTGTAATTGCTAGACAGTGTACCTGTCTCTAGGGCTCTAACTATTCGAGATAGAGTTGTTTTGCCTGAATAGTTTCGGCCGTATATTATATTTACTGTTTTGAATTCGGCGACGTTATTGCCCTTGTCACGAACGGATTTGCTCCATGAGAAATCCTTGAAAACAGCCATGTTTTTTATTGCGTCAATGCTCTTTATTTGTCCCTTCATTTTTTACTCCATGTGAATGTGTTTGTTTCACTTTGCGGGGTGATAAGCGGTTTTATAAAAAGTCCCCGAATGATAGGAGAGCTGAAAGATTTATTCCCCGCATGCTTCTGCCTTTTTCTTCATTGTTCTCTGCGAAGGGTTCTGATCATTTTGCTGCCACCAGAACTGGCACTGGGATGATTTGAAGCGTTTTTCCTGATCCGCTCGGGCTTGTTCTGCCTGCAATTGAACAAGCTGTTCAGCGCGCCGCTGTTCTCTTGCCTCTTCCTCTACCGCCATTCGCTGCTGCATTTCTGCCTGTGCGCGTCTGGTGTCTTGCTCGGCTTGCTGCATGGTCTGCTGCATGTAGGCGGCAGCTTCGTTGAAGGCGGCCTTGATGCGTTGTTCCTGGATGTAGTCGTAGAGAAGCTTCCCGCCCCACAGGCCGCCGACGATGATGATGGCGGCCAGGATGATGGCGTGGCTGGGGTCCATGGGAGTGTGGGCGTGGCGAGGTGGCGCGGCTTTCCGGCCCCGACGTTCGTTGCGATCGTCGATTTCCTCGTCCATGTCGAAGCTCAGGCTTTTGAGCTGCTCGTCAATTTCGCGCTTTTCCATGCACGTTGCGTCCTTGCTTGCTGGCGGACTCAGGGTCTACGTGGGTCGATTCTAACCGGCATGTAGGATGATGGCATCTTGAAAGTACGACAGTGCTGAAACGCCCGTTTCGGCCTTGTAGCGCTTCTGCGCTCTGCCATGTTGCGTCGGCCAGTAGCCGCAACATGGAGCGAGCGATGAGCTATCTCGTACTTCAGCGTCATGCTGACCTGCCCCCAGTTTTAGTACCGCTGCCTAGTTAGTAGGCCCTGGGGTTGATATTAATTTTTCCTGCTTCAGCTGCTGCTGGCGAGTTCGCCAACTTGCAGCAAATTCTGCCAGGGTGAGATTGCCAATCGCGCTGTGCGGTCGGTGTTCGTTGTAATCCCGCCGCCAGGCCGCGATGCGGATTCTCGCTTCGGCCAGCGAACAGAACCAGTGCTCATTGAGGCATTCGTCCCGGAACTTACCGTTGAACGACTCGATGAAGGCATTCTGCGTGGGCTTACCAGGCTGAATCAGCTTCAGCTTGATGTCGCGCTGATAGGCCCATTGATCGAGTGCCTTGCCGGTGAACTCGGGCCCCTGGTCGGTGCGGATCGCTTTCGGGTAGCCGCGAAACCGCGCCATCTCGTCCAGCGCCCGTGTGACGCGAAAGCCGCTGATACCGTGCTCCACCAGGATGCCGACCGACTCCTTGGTGAAGTCATCGACCACCGTCAGGCATTTGATCCGCCGCCCGGTGCTCAGTGCATCGAAGACGAAGTCCATCGACCAGACCTGGTTTGGTGCGCTCGGCAAACTCAGACGTTCGCGCTCCACCGCGACGCCATGGCGGCGCCGCCGCCGTTTCACCATCAAGCCGGCAGCGCGGTACAGGCGATAGATCCGCTTGTGGTTGACCTGCACGCCAGCACGCCGCAGCAGGATGTGCAGGCGGCGATAGCCAAAGCGCCGGCGCTCTTGGGCCAGTTCCACCAGTTGGGCTTGCAGCTCGGTGTTTTGCACACTGGCTCGCGGCTGGTAGCGCAACACCGAGCGGAACAGCCCGATCAACTGACAGGCACGACGCTCGGAGATGCCGGTTCGCGCCTGCATCTCCTGCACCGCCTCCCGCCGTGCTGTCGGGCTTACCCTTTTCCCCGAGCGACCACTTTCAGCGACTCGATGTCGAGGTGGGCCTCGGCGAGCAATTTCTTCAATCGGCTGTTTTCCAGTTCAAGATCCTTCAACCGTTTGGCGTCCGCCACGGTCATACCGCCAAACTTCGCCCGCCAAGTGTAGAACGAGGCATCACTGAAGCCGTGTCGGCGACACAGTTCCTTCACCGGCACACCGGCCTCCGCCTGCTTGAGGAAGTCGAGAATCTGCTCTTCGGTAAAACGCTTTTTCACTGCCGTCTCCTGCTCGGAAAACGGACTCTACTAAGTTTGACGTGGTACTGAAATCGGGGGGGGGGCAGGTCACAAAACCGAAAGATCGGCGCCGATTCTCTGAACTGGTCCTGCTTTGGTATGAACTGCACGGCCACTCCCTGCGCGATGGAAAGCGGCGCTTGTCGAAGCTCCAGCAATTGACGGTTCGTTTGGGTGATCCGGTAGGGGCTGCACTCGATGCGTCTAGCTATGCGCAACTGCGCCGCAAACGGCTAGAGAATGGGATATCCGGGAAGACGTTGAATAACGAATTGGGCTATGTGCGGGCCGTATTCAACGAATTGAAAGACCTGGGCCAGATTGACTATGCCAACCCGTTGGTAGGGGTGAAACCTTTAAAGCTCCAAGAGCGTGAGCTTTCTTGGCTGACGACAGAACAAATCACGGAGTTGCTAGAAGCGATTCGCAGCGGCAGTGACAACCCCCATACGGAACTGGTGACATTGCTTTGTCTTGCCACGGGGGGCCGTTGGTCTGAGGCGGAAAAGCTGATTCCACAACGGCTACAGGGCAACGTCGTGACCTATGCCGGAACGAAGTCGGGGAGGGTGCGCCACGTTCCGATCCCCACCGAGTTGGCCGACAAGATCAGGGTGCATTGGCGAACGCACGGCCTGTTCTCGTCCTGTATTACCTCGTTCCGCCGCGCCCTAGAGCGGACCACAATTCGGCTACCGAAAGGGCAGGCGAGCCACGCCCTACGACATACCTTCGCCAGTCATTTTATGATGAATGGGGGCAACATTCTCACTCTTCAGAAAATCCTTGGGCATTCGACCCTGACGATGACCATGCGATATGCAAATCTATCGCCTGATCATCTTCAGGACTCAATAAAGTTTGGGCCTCTCTGTACGGGTCGCTACATGTTGTAGTACTTGGAGCTGAACGAAACTGAAAGTGGGCCTTCGTCACAATCACAGCTGACGCTAACCTTAAGTCGCCGTTTGTGATCGTAGTAAGTGTGGAAATAGGTTTTCTTCCGCACGAATTCAAGCTCAGATAGGCTAATGCTCAGTGCGCCGAGTAGCGGTTCGGAATCGAATTCTTGGTTCTGAAAGTGAGGTGCAGTTGCTTTAAATTCGACTGATATAAAACTGATGTAATTTCCTTCTGCCTCTAGAATCATTCTGCAATCAGCGTTTTCAATAATAATATTGCCCACGTCGTTAGCCTTTCCGCTAACCTCCTTCTCGGCTCGCTCAATGGACATACCGATGTATTGGAAAGGACGGTGATAAGGCCTGCTCATGAGCGGTAAGGTGCTGAAAAACGCCTTATCAGTTGATGTTTTTAGGCTGTGCTGTGTTTTTTGCGGGTTCAATATGTTTTTATTGTAGACAATCCCCATGTCTTTTACGAGTCGTTTGAATGATTCCTCGTATAGCGATTCGTCCTTGAAGTCTGCATATAGCTTTCCTGGAAGTAATCCCGGTAGTTCGCACTCTTTTACAACAATGGGTAGTACTTTTATGCTTTTTCCAGATATTTGCTGCGACATTGCAACGTCAAGTTCGTTAGCTACCCAGGGCGCGATTATAGAGTTTGGGGAGACTATAACTGCGAAGTAATCAGAGTTGTCGATACCCTCTCTAATCTTCTGGATCAGCGAGTCACCTATCTTCATTTCCGCTTCATCCACCCAGCACTTCACATTATGCCCCTCAAGGTCAGCGGCTAGCTTGCGAACGAAGGGCTTGTCGTGATGGTTGTGACTCAAGAACACTCTGACGGTCATGGCTTGCTAGTCCTTTTGCAACTGGTGACGGGGCCGAGCTCAAGGATGCGGTGAGACGAGACAGCTACCCGCCGATGGTAGTCATGAGCTCCGAACCAACATTTTCGACATTTCTTCGACGGTTTGCAGCAGAAATGAAAAAGCCCCTGAAATTCACTAGGAAAATCAGGGGCTTATCGTTTGTGTTTGGTGGAGCCGGGGGGATTTGAACCCCCGTCCGCCAGCTCTCCGCTATCGGTTCTACATGCTTAGCCAGCTCTACTGAGTTAACTCCGCGCCGCCCGAGTGGCAGGGTGCTTGGAGCGAGCTGTATGAGTTTTAGCCGTTACGTCTACAGCGAACTTGGCGGCGATCCTGTTCTATCTGACAGTCGTTTCGGGTTTACAGGCATCCCCTAGCGACTGCTAGCCGCATTAAGCAGCTAGAGCGTAGTTGTCGTCGTTGGCAACTATAAGTTTGCAGCAGCGAATTTACGAGTTCTGCTACCAGCTCGGCATGCCCCTCAAGTTTTGTTACCGGCGTCGAATCCTAATCGGCCCCAAAACCTTGACAGGTCGACGACCAGTCTACGGCAAAGGGCTGCGAGAGTCCAATCCGCCGCTCATAAACCGTTGACGCCGCTGGGTTTCCCCTCCGGAGGCGGGCTCAGGTCCAGGGGTTTGTCCGGTGCCTTGGCGTTCCGCCCGGGCGCCAGCTGTTTTTCCACGTCGGCCTGGATCGCCTGCAACACCGGTTGCAGGTCGCGCATGTTGTCGCGGACCTCGGGGTAAGGGTGGTCCTTGGCGAAACCGGCGATGCGTTCCAGCAACTGGGCGCGCACCGGGGAGGGCAGGTGGATGAACAGCTCGGGCATTTCCTTGGCCAGTTCGGCGGAGTAGAGCACCAGGTCCTGGCGCTCGAACTGGGCGGTGAGGCCGAGGTAGTCGAGGGCGCTGCCGGTGAGCATCGCCGCGGCCGCCTTGGTTTCCTGCATGCCCTGCAGGCGCGCGGGGTTGCGCTGTTCGGCCTGGGACAGGGTCATCCAGAATTCGACGGTGAGGGTGAACAGGATCGACTGCTCGCGCAGCGAGTAGCTCATCAGGCCCAGCGCTTCGGCGCCGTAGGGCTGCTTGGCGGCGCGGAAGTCGAAGTACAGGCGCATCAGCTCCTTGAGCTTGAACAGCACTTCGCGGGCCTCGTTCTGGCGGATCTCCAGGGGGCTGTAGATGTTCAGCTGCGGGCGGAAGTTTTCCTCGCTGACCATGCGCAGGTAGAGCGGCCCGGTGAATTCGCCGCTGCGTCGCGGCAGGGCGTTCTTCTGGGTTTCCTCGATCTTCTTCAGGGCGTCGATCAGCACCTGGTAGTCGTGGCTGTCCCAGGGCTTCTGGATGTCCGGGATGCGCTGGCCGAGGTAGTAGAGGTCGGCGGCCGCGAGCGGGCGGCCGAGAACCAGTAAAAGGATGGCCAGCGGCCAGAGCAGGCGGCGTGATAGGGTCGGCACGGACTTTCCTTGCGGGGCGCGTGGATCGGCCTAGGTTAGCGATGGCCGGGGCCGCCGTCACCCCGCGCTTCGATTGGGGCGGACGGGATGGCAACGGCGCAGTGGGACGGCTTGCAGGCGGTATTCGAGGACCTCGGCGGCTACGGCGCGCTGGCGCGCCAGGCGGCGCAGGGCGAGGGGCCGCTGGTGGGGCATCTGCAACGGACCAACATCCAGCTCGCGGCGATCCCGGTGTTCACCCGCAAGGGAGTCGCCGAGACCACGGTCAACGACCTGCTGGAGGCGGCGCGGGTCTCGCGGCGGACTTTCTACAAGTATTTCGCCGGCAAGCTGGAGGTGCTGGAAAGCATCTACCACAGCGCCGTGCAATTGCTGCTGGCGCGCTTCGGCGGGCTGCGCAGCGAGGCCGGCAGCGACGAGGACTGGCTGCGGGCGATGGTCTCGCTGTTCTTCGACTACCACCTGGCGGTCGGTCCGATCATCCGCATGATGCAGGAGGAGGCCCTGCATGCCGGCTCGCCGCTGGCGGCGCACCGGCAGCGCGCGCACCTGAAGATTATCGAGCTGTGGGCCGAGCGCCTGGGCGCCCAGGGCGCGGCCCACGATGCGCTGACCTACCGGGTGCTGATCTGGGCGATGGAGGCGGCTTCGCTGGAGCTGCTCAATGCCAGCGACCCGCTGGAGCTGCCGCGGGTCAAGCGGGTGCTCGGCGACCTGCTGGTGGGTACGCTCTGTCCCAGCACCCAGGCTCCGACGAGACTGCAAGGGTAACAGCCGGGCAATCGCCGCTCGCGCCTACAGAACCTAGGTTGGGCTCGCAGCCCGCCGTGGCCATGCTCTGATGCCCTGTCATAACAACAAGACGGGAGACGTGCGTCCATGTCCGCGACACCCTATCTGCTGCAACCGCCGCTGGCGGTCGGATTCGCCCGCCTGGGCTTCGGCTCCCTCTCGCTGGAGTCGTTGCGCGAGCGCTACGCCGCACCGTCCAGCGGCTCGCGCTTCATCGAGCTGGACGGTTTCCCGCTGCACTACCGCGACGAAGGCAGCCGCGACAAGCCGGTACTGGTGATGATCCACGGCGTGGTCGCCTCGCTGCACACCTGGGACGACTGGGTGAAGGCGATGTCGCCCTACTTCCGCATCGTGCGCTTCGACGTGCCGGGCTTCGGCCTGACCGGGCCGGGGCGTGACAGCCGTTACTCCGGCGAGCGCATGGTGGCGATCCTCGGCCAGTTGCTCGATTTCCTGAAGATCGACAAGGCCTCGATCGCCGGCAACTCCCTGGGCGGTTATATCGCCTGGAACTTCGCCCTGGCGCAGCCGCAGCGAGTGGAGCGGCTGGTGCTGATCGACCCGGCCGGTTACCAGATGCGCAAGGTGCCGTGGATGATCGCCTCGGCGGCGCTGCCCGGCTCGACCCTGGCGATGCCGCTGTGGATGCCGCGGGCGCTGATCGCCCAGGGCATCAAGGAAGTCTATGGCGAGCCGGGGCGGATCAAGCCGGGGGTGGTCGACCGTTACTACGACCTGAGCCGCCGCCCGGGCAACCGCAAGGGCATGATGGAGATCTTCCGCGTGTTGCTGAAGGTCAACCGCGAGGAACTCGGCACCTCCGGCGAACGCATCGCCCGGATCGCCGCGCCGACCCTGCTGATGTGGGGCGAACGCGACCGCTGGATCTCGCCGAAGCACGTACCGCTGTGGCAACGCGACCTGCCGGGGATCCAGGTGAAGACCTATCCGGGCGTCGGGCATATCCCCATGGAGGAGATTCCCGAGCAGACCGCGGCGGATGCACTGCGCTTCCTGATGGCCTGATCCCAGGCCGTCATGAAGAAGCCCGCGCTGGTCAGTCGCGGGCTTTTTAATGCATGGACGAAAGGCCGAAATACCAGGCAGGGCAGGGAAGCGATGCAAGCCCCTCTCGCGGCGCGGAGGGGCGGCGAGGAGGGTCAGGCGGCCTTCGGTTCCGGTTCGAACTGGTCGCGGTACTGCTCGATGAGGTGCAGGTTATTGTGCTGCCAGGGGTGGAAGTCCTTCTTGTAGAAGTCCAGGTACACGCCCACCAGCGAGCGGAACACGCCGTCCTTGCCCCACAGCCACTTGATGCCGTCGCGCCAGACCTTGAAGTTCCACAGCAGGCCGTCGCGCTTGAGCATGTGGACCAGGCCCTTGGTGGTGTCGAGGGCGAAGAAAAAGGTGCCCTGGACCATCGCCCGGCGGCGCAGCCTGGCCTTGCCGTTGACCAGCATGAACACGTCGTAGGCCACCGCCTTGTGCTCGGTTTCCTCCAGTGCGTGCCAGCGCCACAGGCGGGCCATGGTCGGGTCGGCGCCTTCCAGCCACCTGGGGTTGCTCAGCAGGCCGTCGGCCATGATCGCGGTGAGGTGCTCCAGGGCCGCGGTGGCCGCCAGTTGCCGCGACGGGTGCAGTTTCTGCTGGGCGAAGCGGATGCGCCGCTTGGCACCGCCTTCCAGGCGGTCGATGTCGTAGCCGAGGGCGCGCAGGCGGTCGCTGTAGACCAGGTGCTCGCGGCTGTGGTGGCCTTCCTGGCCGATGAAGCCACGGATCTGTTGCTTCAGCGCCGGGTCCTCGACCCGCTCGCGGTAGTGGCGCACGGAGTCGATGAAGAAGCGCTCGCCATCGGGGAACAGCACCGACATGGCGTTGAACATGTGGGTCTTGAAAGCGTCGCCGCTGTGCCAATGGCGCGGCATCGGATCGGGCAGGTCGAAGTCCAGATGACGCGGGCGGATCTCCAGACCTTCGGGGGTGGTGCTGGCCATAGCGGCTCCCTGTGATGGTGAAGGACCATGGGATCGACTATCGCTTGCGGGGGATAGCCTCACAAGGTTATCTTCTGCCAACTTTCCGGTCATATCCGGCCAGCGGTCAGAACAATAAACAGCCATGAAACAACCGCTCAATTTCACCGCCGAACTGGTGCCGGTGGCCTATGCCGAGGCACTCCTCGATCTCGTCGCGGAGTACGGCGTATCCCGCCAGGCGCTGTTCGACGCTGCGCGGGTGCGTCCCGAGGTGCTGGACAGCCCGAACGGCCGCCTGTCCTTCCTCGACTTCAACCAGCTCACCTACAGCGCCCAGGCCCTGTGCGGCGAGCCGGCGCTGGGGCTGGTGCTCGGCCAGCGCCTGAACGTCTCCGCCCACGGCATCCTCGGCTACGCGGTGCTGTCCAGCGCCAACCTGGGCAAGGCCATCCAGTTCGCCCTCAAGTACTACCGGGTGCTCGGCCTGGCCTACGAACTGGAACTGGTGCTCGATGACGGCCGCGCCGAGTTGCGCGCGGTGGAGTCGATGCCGCTGGGCGCCGCTTCGGTGTTCGCCGCCGAGGGCCTGATGGCGACGCTGTATTCCATCGCCTGCTTCCTGGTCGGCGAGCCGTTGCAGGACGTGCGGGTCGGCTTCGCCTATCCGCCGCCGGCCCATGCCCGGCGCTACGCCGAGGTGTTCGGGGTGGCCGCGGAGTTCGAGCAGCCCTGGCACTGGCTGAGCATGCCCAGCGAGTACCTGGAACGACCGATGGCGCTGGCCAACCCGGCCACGGTGCAGATGTGCGAGCAGCAGTGCGAGGCGCTGCTGGCCACCCTGGACGTCCA
This sequence comes from Pseudomonas sp. FDAARGOS_761, assembly GCF_013343155.1. Taxonomy (NCBI): domain Bacteria; kingdom Pseudomonadati; phylum Pseudomonadota; class Gammaproteobacteria; order Pseudomonadales; family Pseudomonadaceae; genus Pseudomonas; species Pseudomonas sp. FDAARGOS_761. The sequence continues at coordinate 979,780 of NZ_CP054572.1, forward strand.
GGAAGGCCTGCTGACCCGTGTGCGCCGCCTGCTGCTGGCGCGTCCCGGCGACTTCCCCGATCTCGAACAGGCCGCCCGCGAACTGCACACCAGCGGGCGCAGCCTGCGCCGGCACCTGTCGTCGCTGGGCACCACCTACCAGCAGGTCCTCGACGATGTGCGCAAGCGCCTGGCCCTGCAATACCTGACCACCACCCAGCTACCGCTGTACGAGATTGCCCTGTTGCTCGGCTTCAACGACTCGTCGAACTTCCGCCGGGCGTTCCGCAAGTGGACCGGCAAGCTGCCCAGCGACTACCGCGAAGCGCCCTGAGCCGACGCCGACGGTCCTCGGCACCAGGCGGATGTGCGATGCTTGGCGTTTCATAGAAATCCATGGCGCGCTTGCCGCGCCGACCGTGATCGGAGTCTTGCATGTCGACATCCCCCGCGCTGATCCGCGAAACCTTTCCCGTCGGGCCTTTGCAGTGCAACTGCACCATCATTGGCGATCCGCTGACCAGGAAGGCCATCGTCGTCGATCCGGGCGGCGACCACGAACTGATCCTGCAGCGCCTCGACCGCCTCGGCCTGCAAGTGGTCAGCATCATCCATACCCACGCGCACCTGGATCACTTCCTCGCCTCCGGCGAGATGAAGAAGCGCACCGGCGCCAGCCTGCACCTGCACAAGGACGACCAGTTCCTCTGGGACAACCTGGAGATGCAGTGCCAACTGTTCGGCGTGCCCTACACGCCGGTGCCGGCCCCGGACCGCTGGCTGGCCGACGACGAGGAACTGGCCTGCGGTTGCGGAGTGGCACTGCACACGCCGGGGCATACGCCGGGCTCGATGAGTTTCTGGTTCCCCCGGGCGAAGCTGCTGATCGCCGGCGACACCCTGTTCCGCCGCGGCATCGGCCGCACCGACCTGTGGGGCGGCGACTCGGCGGCGATCCAGCGTTCGATCCGGCAGCGCCTGTACAGCCTCGACGAGGATGCCACGGTGGTCGCCGGCCACGGCCCGGATACCACGCTGGGCGAGGAGATGCGCGAGAATCCCTTCGTCAGGGGCTGAAAAGGATTTTTCCGAGCATCGGGAATTTTGCCACCTGGCTATGCTCTAAGATGTCAGCCGCCCCTCACGCAGGGGCGTTTCAGTACCTCGAGGAGTAGTTTTCCCATGTTCACCTCCCGTTGCCTGCCTCTGGCCGCAGCCGTCACCGCACTGGCGCTGCTCGCCGGTTGTGCCAACAACAACCCCTACGACACGCAAAGCCAAAGCCAGGGTGGCATGAGCAAGACGGCCAAATACGGCGGACTGGGTGCGCTGGCCGGCGCCGTCGCCGGCGCCGCGATCGACCACAACAACCGTGGCAAGGGCGCGCTGATCGGCGCTGCCGTTGCCGGCGCGGCCGCCGCGGGTTATGGCTACTACGCCGACAAGCAGGAAGCCGAGCTGCGTCGGCAGATGGAAGGCACCGGCGTGGAAGTGCAGCGCCAGGGCGACGACATCAAGCTGATCATGCCGGGCAACATCACCTTCGCCACCGATTCGGCGAACATCGCTCCGAGCTTCTACGCGCCGCTGAACAACCTGGCGAACTCGTTCAAGCAGTACAACCAGAACACCATCGAGATCGTCGGCTACACCGACAGCACCGGCAGCCGCCAGCACAACATGGACCTGTCCCAGCGTCGTGCGCAGAGCGTGGCCGGCTACCTGACCGCCCAGGGCGTCGACGGCACTCGCCTGAGTACCCGCGGCATGGGCCCGGACCAGCCGATCGCGAGCAACTCCACCGCCGACGGTCGCGCGCAGAACCGGCGCGTCGAGGTCAACCTGCGACCGGTTCCGGGCGCCCAGGGCCCGGCGCAGACCCAGCCGCAGTACTGATCGCGGCCTGGAAGAAAAAGCCCGCCATTCGGCGGGCTTTTTCATGGGCGCTGGTCGGCGCTCTTCGTCCTACGCCTTGGCGTTACCGGGAAACTCGCGGTGCAGGCTGTCGAGCAACTGGTCCTTGCGCTCCCACAGCTGGTTGACCCATTGCTGGAATTCCGCGCGGTAGCCGGCGTCCTGGTCGTAGCTCTTGCCGACGAACTGGCGCGGAATCTCCAGTTCCTCGAAGCGCACCACGACGTCCTTCAGGCGTCCGGAAAGCAGGCACCAGAAGGTCGGGCTGCCGTCCGGGTAGTGGATAGTCACGTTGACCAGGGTCTTCAATTGCTCGCCCATGGCGTCGAGGACGAAGGCGATGCCGCCGGCCTTGGGCTTGAGCAGGTGGCGGAACGGCGACTGCTGCTCGTCGTGCTTGGCGCGGGTGAAACGGGTGCCTTCGAGGAAGTTGAACACCGCTACCGGGATGCGGCTGAACTTGGCGCAGGCCTTGCGCGTGGTCGCCAGGTCCTGGCCTTTCTTCTCCGGGTGCCTGGCCAGGTAGGCCTTGCTGTAGCGCTTCATGAAGGGGAAATCGAGGGCCCACCAGCACAGGCCGATGATCGGGACCCAGATCAGTTCCTGCTTGAGGAAGAAGCGCAGCAGCGGGATGCGCCGGTTCAACTGGTATTGCAGGACGAGGATGTCGACCCAGCTCTGGTGGTTGCTGGTGACCAGGTAGGAGTGTTGGTACTCCAGGCCCTCCAGGCCCTGGACGTTCCAGCGGGTGCGCTGGACCAGGTTCATCCAGCCCTTGTTGCAGGCGATCCAGCCTTCGGCGATCAGGCTCATGATCTTGCTGCACAGGCGCTGGGCGGCGGCGAACGGCAGGAGCAGCTTGACCAGGGTCATGCCGAACAGCAGGCAGGCCCAGCACAGGGTGCTGGACACCAGCAGCAGGCCGGCCAGGGAGCCGCGCAGGAAATGGGGGAGAAACGACAGCATCAAGGAGTCCTTGTACGTAGGCGCCCGGCCAGGGCCGGGCGCGTGGAGCGGGGCGTGGTCCCGCCGTTCACATGGCACATCCTCGTGCCTGGCCGAAGCCAGTGCCGCCCACTGGGCGGCGTTCCTTCAGGCCGGGGCCTGGGCGTCCGCCTGGATGGCGGTGAGGGCGATGGTGTAGACGATGTCTTCCACCAGCGCGCCGCGCGACAGGTCGTTCACCGGTTTGCGCAGGCCTTGCAGCATCGGCCCGACGCTGACGCAATCGGCGCTGCGCTGCACCGCCTTGTAGGTGGTGTTGCCGGTGTTCAGGTCGGGGAAGATGAACACCGTGGCCTGCCCGGCCACCGGGCTGTTCGGCGCCTTCTGGCGGCCGACGCTGGCGATGGCGGCGGCATCATACTGCAAGGGTCCGTCGATCAACAGGTCGGGGCGCTGCTCGCGCGCCAGGCGGGTGGCCTCGCGAACCTTGTCGACATCCACCCCGGAACCGGAGTCGCCGGTGGAGTAGCTGATCATCGCGACCCGTGCCGGGATGCCGAAAGCCTGCGCCGACGCGGCACTCTGCACGGCGATCTCGGCCAGGTCACTGGCCGAAGGATCGGGATTCACCGCGCAATCGCCGTAGACCAGCACCTGGTCCGGTAACAACATGAAAAACACTGACGACACCAGGTTGTAGCCGGGCGCGGTCTTGATCAGTTGCAGCGCCGGGCGGATGGTGCTGGCGGTGGTGTGGATGGCGCCGGAGACCAGGCCGTCGACCTCGTCCAGGGCAAGCATCATGGTCGCCAGGACCACGCTGTCCTCCAGTTGCTGCTCCGCCATCGGCGCGTTCAGCCCCTTGCCCTTGCGCAGCTCGACCATCGGTTCGACGTAGCGCTGCCGAACCAGGTCCGGGTCGATGATCTCCAGGCCTTCCGGTAGCACGATGCCCTGGGCCTGGGCCACCGCCTGGACCTCGTCCGGCTTGGCCAGCAGCACGCAGCGGGCGATGCCGCGCGCCTGGCAGATCGCCGCCGCCTGCACGGTGCGCGGCTCGCTGCCCTCGGGCAGGACGATGCGCTTGCCGGCCTTCTGCGCGCGTTGCACCACCTGGTAGCGGAACGCCGGCGGCGACAGGCGCAGCTCGCGCGGCGTACCGCAGCGCTGCTTGAGCCATTCGAAATCGATATGCCCGGCGACGAACTCGGTGACCCGCTCGGCGCGCTCGCGGTCGTCCACCGGGATTTCCTTGTTCATCCGGTTCAGGTTGGTCGCGGTGTCGTAGGAGCCGGTGGCCACCGACAGCACCGGCAGGCCGCCCTGCAGGGCGCCGCGGCAGAGTTCCATGATCCGCGGGTCGGGCGGGAAGTCGCTGCACAGCAGCAGGCCGGCCAAGGGTACGCCGTTCATCGCGGCCAGGCTGGCGGCGAGGATGATGTCGTCGCGGTCGCCGGGGGTCACCACCAGCACGCCGGGCTTGAGCAGTTGCACGGTGTTGGGCACGGCGCGGGCGCATAGCACGATCTTCTGCACCCGGCGCTGCTCGTAGTCGCCGGCGTTGATCACCCGTGCGCTGAGCAGGTCGGCGATGTCGCGGGTGCGCGCGGCGTTGAGTTCGTCCTGCCAGGGAATGCAGCCGATCAGGCGGAAGTCGTCGCGCAGCAGCGGCGAGTGTTCGGTCAGGCGCCGGGCGAAGTCCGCCACGCCGTCCTCGGCGTTGGCCGCGTCGGCCTCGCCGCGGACCTTGTTGAGGATCACCCCGAGCACCTTCGGGTCGCGCGGGCCGCCGAACAGCTGGGCCTGGATCTCGATACGGTCGGTCAGTTCGGTGAGCGTCTCGTTTTCCGGCGCGGAGACCAGGATCACCTCGGCGTCGAGACTCTTCGCCAGGTGGAAGTTGACCCGCGCGGCGTAGCTGGCGTGACGGGTTGGCACCATGCCTTCGACGATCACCACGTCCTTGTCGGCGGCGGCGCGCTGGTAGAGGCTGATGATCTCTTCGAGCAGTTCGTCCAGTTGGCCGTCGCCGAGCATCCGCTCGACCTGGGCCAGCGGCAGCGGCTTCGGCGTATCCAGGCCGTGGGTGCGCGCCACCAGTTCGCTGGAGCGCTCCGGGCCGAGGTCGCCGGGATGCAGCTGGGCGATGGGTTTGAAGAAGCCGACCTTCAGCCCGGCGCGTTCCAGGGCGCGAAGCAGGCCGAGGCTGATCGAGGTGAGGCCGACGCCGAAACCGGTCGGGGCGATGAAGAAGGTATGCATCTGGGCTCCTTAAGCCGTGCGTTTGGCCTCACCGCCTGGTTGGGCGGGGGCGTCGATCCAGTTCAGTCGAGCAGGGCCAGCGTGTCGAGGGCGATCTGCCGCTCTTCGTTGGTCGGGATCACCAGTACCCGCGGATGCCCCGCGGCCTGGATCGGCCCGGCGACGCCGCGCACGCAGCGGGCGTTGGCCTCCTGGTCGAGGCGCAGGTCGAACAGCCGCAGGTGGGCGGCGGTCTTGGCGCGCACCAGCGGCGAGTTCTCGCCGATGCCACCGGTGAAGATCACCCCGTCCAGTTGCGGCAGGGCGCAGCTCATCGCCGCCAGGGACTTGGCCAGGCGGTAGCAGAACACCTCGATCGCCAGGGCCGCGCCGGGGTGGCCCTGCTCGCGCTCCTGTTCCAGGGTGCGCATGTCGTTGGACAGGTCGGAGAGGCCGAGCAGGCCGCTTTCGTTGTTCAGCATCGAGTCGATGCGCTCCAGGCTCCAGCCCAGGGTCCGCGCCAGGTGGCTGTGCAGGTTGGGGTCGACGTCGCCGCTGCGGGTGCCCATCACCAGGCCTTCCAGCGGGGTCAGGCCCATGCTGGTGTCGAGGCTCTGGCCGTTGACGATGGCGCAGGTCGAGCTGCCGTTGCCGAGGTGGGCGCTGAGCCAACTGCTGTCGCCGACCGCCAACCCGGCCATTTCCGCGGCGCGGTGGCTGACGTAGCGGTGGCTGGTGCCGTGGAAGCCGTAGCGGCGTACGCCATGCTCGCGGTAGAGGGCTTCCGGCAGGGCGTAGCGGTAGGCGTGCTCCGGCAGGCTCTGGTGGAAGGCGGTGTCGAACACGGCGACGTGGGGCAGCTTGGGAAACAGCGTCATCGCTGCCTCGATGCCTTGCAGGTTGGCCGGGTTGTGCAGCGGCGCCAGCGGCGCGGTGGCCCGGATCGCCTCGACCACCCGGTCGTCGATGCGCGTGGCATGGGTGAACAGCTCGCCGCCATGCACCACCCGGTGGCCGATGCCGTGGAGCTTGCCGCCCGCGGCGTTCTGCACCATCGGCAGCAACTGGGCGAGGGCGGCGCGGTGGTCGGCGTTGGGAATCATCAGGCTGTCGCTGTCGCCGCCGCGCTTCCAGCGCAGCACCGCATCGCGGCTGCCCAGGCGCTCGGCGAGGCCGTGCAGGGGAAACAGGGAGTGGGCCTCGTTGACCAGGGCGAACTTGATCGACGAACTGCCGCAGTTGATCACCAGTATGTTGCGTGAGGGCATCACTGCTCCTTGGTCTGCTCTTCTTCTTCCCGGGCACACCAGCCGCAGCGAAATTCGCGGCCGAGCTGTCTGTGCCGCTCGTTTTCGTCAAGGACCCAGGCGCGCGATTGCCAGGGCGGTTGGTGGCGCAGGTGTTGAGTATGGCCACAGGACAAGACTGCCACCCAATGGCCTTCCTCGTCCTGATGAAAATCAATCACCCGCGACGGCGCTCGCGCGCCCCGTTCATCAGGGGCGCGGTCGCTTTCGGGGCTATTGATGCGTACACTTACGCATTCATCTTCTTTATCGAAAAGGTTTCGAACCATGCAGATCGCGGCCAACAAGGCGGTTTCCATCGACTATACCCTGACCAACGACGCCGGGGATGTCATCGACAGTTCCGCTGGTGGCGCGCCGCTGGTCTACCTGCACGGTGCCGGCAACATCATCGTCGGCCTGGAGAAGGCCCTGGAAGGCAAGAACGTCGGTGACGAACTGAGCGTCGCCATCGAGCCGGAAGACGCCTATGGCGAATACAGCGCCGAACTGGTCGCGACCCTGACCCGCGAGATGTTCGAAGGCGTCGACGAACTGGAAGTCGGCATGCAGTTCCACGCCTCGGCTCCGGACGGCGGCATGCAGATCGTCACCATCCGCGACATCGACGGCGACGACGTGACCGTCGACGGCAACCATCCGCTGGCCGGCCAGCGCCTGAACTTCAAGGTCAAGGTAGTCGACGTGCGCGAGGCCAACGCCGAGGAAATCGCCCATGGTCACATCCATGGCGAAGGCGGTCACCACCACTGATCGGCGTTCATTCGCCGATTGATGGCCTGAGCCGTCCGCCGGCGGAACTGCTAAGCTGGTATAGCGAAAGGCGCCTTTGGGCGCCTTTCGCGTCATGCGCCATGCCTGGGCTCTTTACCCCGTCCCTGGGGATGCGCCGCAGCCAGGGTTCTTGCCCGGTGCGGGGCTTGGCACGTTGTGTCGCTGAATGCGCAAGGAGTACGTCATGAGTGCCTTTCACGATCTCACCCTGCAGGGGTTGGATGGACAGGACCTGCCGCTTTCCCCGTTCAAGGGCAAGGTGCTGCTGGTGGTCAATGTCGCTTCCAAATGCGGCCTGACACCCCAGTACGCCGGCCTGGAGAATCTCTACCAGACCTACCGCGAGCGCGGTTTCGCGGTGCTCGGCGTGCCCTGCAACCAGTTCGCCGGCCAGGAGCCGGGCAGCGAGGCGGATATCCAGTCCTTCTGTAGCCTGAACTATGGCGTCAGCTTCCCGATGAGCGCCAAGGTCGAGGTCAACGGCAGCGCGCGGCATCCGCTCTATCGCCTGCTGGCGGGCGAGGGCGCGGAGTTTCCCGGCGACATCACCTGGAACTTCGAGAAATTCCTCCTCGGTCCCGACGGTCGCGTGCTGGCGCGTTTCAGCCCGCGCACGGCGCCGGACGACCCGGCCCTGGTGCAAGCCATCGAGAAGGCCCTGGGTTGATCTCCCCCGCGGGACGCGTTCGCGTCCCGCCGCTTCCTTTCCTGTCTTGCGCCGGTTCATGACGCAACGCGATAAGTCCCTGCCTGTAACGCCTGATCACCGCCGTTGATAATGCTGGGCGGACGAGACGACCGGTCATATTCTCTCGTTCCATGACTAGCAACCGACTCGACAAGCGCGAACTGATCCTGGCCAAGGGCTCCGAGGTCATGACCCGGCGTGGCTACCACGGCACCGGGGTGCTGGAGATCGTCCAGGCCGCGCGCATCCCCAAGGGCTCCTTCTATCACTACTTCGACAGCAAGGAAGCCTTCGCCCAGCAGGCCCTGGAGCACGTCTACGCGCCGCGCCTGGCGCGCTACGCCCAGGCCCTCGGCGACAGCCGCTTCAGCCCGCGCGAGCGGGTGCTGCGCTACTACGGCGAGCTGCTGGAGCACTTCGCCCGCCAGGAAAAGCCCGAATACCACTGCTTCATCGGCAGCCTGAGCTTCGAGATGGCCGAGCTGTCGCCGCCGATCGCGGCCAAGGTCGAGTCGATCCTGCAGGCTTCCGCGCAAATCCTCCAGGACTGCCTGGAGCAGGCGCGCGAGGCCGGCGAACTGGCCGCCGACGAGGACTGCGCGAGCCTGGCCGGCTTCATCGGCTTCGCCTGGCAGGGCGCCCTGGCGCGCTTCAAGGTCGGCGCCGGCCTCGCTCCGTTGAATGCTTTCATGTCGCGCCTGGAACTGCTGCTCCGCGCCTGATACCTGCCCGAACCTCCCATTCCCCCTCAGGAGTCCGTCCATGAGTGCCCCCGTAGAAGCCCTGTTCCAACCGTTCCGTCTCGGCGCCCTGGAGCTGCCCACCCGTGTGGTGATGGCGCCGATGACCCGCAACTTTTCCCCGGGCGGCGTACCCAACGCCAAGGTCGTCGAGTACTACCGCCGGCGCGCCGCCGCCGGCGTCGGCCTGATCGTCAGCGAAGGCACCACGGTCGGCCACAAGGCCGCCAACGGTTATCCGAACGTGCCGCGCTTCTATGGCGAGGACGCCCTGGCCGGCTGGAAGCAGGTGGTCGACGCAGTGCATGCCGAGGGCGGGCGCATCGTTCCGCAGCTCTGGCACGTCGGCAGCGTTCGGCGCCTGGGCGTGGAGCCGGACGCCAGCGTGCCCGGCTACGGCCCGATGGAGAAGGCCAAGGACGGCAAGGTGCTGGTCCACGGCATGAGCAAGGCCGACATCCAGGAAGTCATCGCCGCCTTCGCCCAGGCCGCCCGCGACGCCCAGGCGATCGGCATGGACGGGGTGGAGATCCACGGCGCCCACGGCTACCTGATCGACCAGTTCTTCTGGGAAGGCAGCAACCAGCGGGACGACGAGTACGGCGGCAGCCTGGCCAATCGCTCGCGCTTCGCCGTCGAGCTGGTGCGGGCGGTGCGCGCGGCGGTCGGCGCGGATTTCCCGATCATCTTCCGCTTCTCCCAATGGAAGCAGCAGGACTATTCCGCGCGCCTGGTGGAAACCCCGGAGGGCCTGCGCGAGTTCCTCGCGCCGCTGGTGGAGGCCGGCGTCGATATCTTCCACTGCTCGACCCGCCGCTTCTGGATTCCCGAGTTCGAAGGCTCGGAACTCAACCTGGCCGGCTGGACCCGCGAGCTGACCGGCAAGCCGACCATTACCGTGGGTAACGTCGGCCTGGACGGCAGCGAGTTCCTGCAATTCTTCGGCAAAACCGACGAGGTGGCGCAGCCGGCGAGCATCGACGGCCTGGTGGAGCGCCTGGACAAGGGCGAGTTCGACCTGGTCGCGGTGGGCCGCGCGCTGCTGGTGGATCCGGAGTGGGCGGTGAAGGTCCGCGAGGGGCGCATCGGCGACATCAAGCCGTTCAGCCGCGAGGCCCTGGCCAGCCTGGTCTGAAGGCGCGTCCGCGACACACCGGTCCGGCGCTGCGCCGGCAAGGAAATCCCACCCCTCGGGGTGGGATTTTTCATGGCCGTGATTTTTTCCGAAAACCCGCCCTGCGACCGGCTGACTTCAAAGTCCGAAACCGGCATTGTATGACCGCCAACACAACAATAGGCCGAGAAACGGCCAGAGGAGCGAATCCATGCGTATCGGCCTGGTGGTCGACGCGACCTGCGACCTGCCGCCCGAATTCCTCGCCGCCCACGGCATCCGCGTGATGCCGATCGGGATCCGCCTGGGCGAGCAGCGGCTCATCGATCGACGCGACCCCGACACCACCCTGAGCTTCTACCGCGACCACCTGCCCAAGGTCGGCAGCAAGGACGGCAGCCAGCCGCTCTCCGCCGCCGAGTTGCAGCAATGGTTCCTCGACGAACTGGTGACCGACTTCGACTACGTGGTCTGCCTCACCGTCGACAGCCTGCGCAGTCCGATCTTCGAGCACGCCACCCAGGCCTCCTTCGGCCTGCTCCAGCATTACCACGAGCGCCGCCACGCGGCCGGCATCGCCGGTCCCTTCACCCTGCGCGTACTCGACAGCCACTCGGTGTTCGCCGGCATCGCCTGCCTGGCGGCCGAGGGCACGCGCCTGCTGGCGCAGGGCAGCCACCCCAACGCGCTGCGCACGCGCCTCGAACAACTCAGCCAGCAGACCTGCACCTACCTGGTCGCCGACGACCTGGGCCACTTGCGCCGGCGCGGCTTCCAGAAGGGTGATCGCAGCGGTTTCGTCGACCGGGTCAAGGGCGCGGCGCTGGGGTTGGGCTCGCTGCTCGACGTCAAGCCGGTGTTCAGCCTGGCCGATGGCGAGGACAAACCGGTGGCGCTCTCGCCGAGCTTCGAGAAATCGGCGGAGAAGCTGTTCGGCTATGCCCTGGCGCGGGTACAGGCGGGTGAGCTGCTGGCACCGCAACTGGGTCTCAGCTATGCCGGCGATCCGACCGCGCTGCGCGACCTGCCGGGCTTCGCCGCGCTGGAGAACGCCTGCCGCGAGCGCGACATCCACTTGCACCTGGGCATGCTCAGTCCCACCGGCGGCATCAATCTGGGCGCCGGGGCCATGAGCCTGGGCTTCATCGCCGCGCCGAAAGCCTTTGCCTGAGACCTACTCGCGGCTGCGTGGCAAGGCCCCGCCATCCTCCGCCGGCGGCCGCTCGGGCTTCGACCGAGCGGGCTGGACCAGCGGACTGGCGCAGGCGTCCTCCAGGTAGTTCTGGAAGTGCTCGACGATGCTGTCCCAACCTTGCCGGCTGGCGTGCTGGCGGGCGTTGAGACGGACCCGGCGCAGGCGTTCCTGGTCGTCCAGCAGCCAACTGGCGACTTCGACGAAGCCGCTCTTGTCGCCCGGCGCGGCGAGCACGCCGTTGTGCCCATGGCGGATGTGCTGGCCGGCGGCGGCCTGGTCGAAGGCGACCACCGCGAGGCCGGCGGCCTGGGCTTCGAGGACCACGTTGCCGAAGGTCTCCGACAGGCTTGGGAAGAGGAACAGGTCGCCCGAGGCGTAGTGGGCGGCCAGGGTTTCGCCGCGCTGGACGCCGCAGAACAGCGCTTCGGGCAGGTCCCGTTCGAGGTGCTTGCGCTCCGGCCCGTCGCCCACCAGTACCAGGCGCAGCTTCAGCTGCGGATGGGCGGCGCAGAGCGCGCGGAAGGTGCCGCCGAGCAGGCCGAGGTTCTTCTCCGCCGCCAGCCGGCCGACGTGCAGTACGGCGATGTCCTGTTCGCCCAGGCCCCAGCGCCGGCGTAGTTCGGGATCGCGCCGGGAGGGATGGAAGAGTTGGCTGTCGACCCCGCGGGAGAGCAGGTTGAGGCGTTCGAAACCGCGCCGTTGCAATTCCATGCGCTGGCTGCCGCTGGGCACCAGGGTCATCTGCGTGCGGTTGTGGAACCAGCGCAGGTAGCCGGTGACCAGCCGGGTCAGCGGGCCGAAGCCGTAGTGCTCGCTGTACTGCTGGAAGTTGGTGTGGAAACCGCTGACCGCCGGGATGCCCAGGCGCCGCGCGGCGCGCAGGGCGGAGAAGCCGAGCGGGCCTTCGGTGGCGATGTAGAGCACGTCCGGGCGCTGGCGCTTCCAGCAGCGCAGCAGCTTGTGCAGGCTCGACATGCCCCATTGCAGGCCGGGGTAGCCGGGCAACGGCCAGCCGCGGGTCAGCACCAGCTCGGCGTCGCTGCGCCGGCCGTCGTCGCCGGGCTGGCGCGGGCGCACCACCTGAACCCGATGGCCAAGCTGCTGGAGACCGGCATGCAGGCGACCCAGGGTATTGGCGACGCCGTTGACTTCCGGTGGGTAGGTTTCGCTGATCAGGGCGATGCTTAGAGGTCTGCTCATGACGTCAGTGTCGACCGACGCCGTGTAGCGGATGTGAAGTTTTGGTGACGCTTGCGTGACGGCGCCCCGGTCGGGGCGCCGTGGATTTCAGCGTTGCAGCAGGCGTGGGTTCTCCTCGCCGAAGATCTGCTTGCGCAGGGCCTTGAGGCGTTCGTCGATGGCGGCGTGACGCTGCTCCTCGCCGTCGACGCTGGCGAGCACCTCGGCGATCACCTTGTCCGACTCTTGCGCGTATTCGCGCAGTTGCTCTTCCTCGCCAGGCGTCGGCGCTTGCTGCTGGACGGAGGCGTTGTCCTTGAGCGCCATCCAGATCTCGAAGTCGAGCGCCTCGCGGCGCCTGGCATCGGCCTCCACATAGGGCGTCAGACGCTGGATCTCCTCGAAGGTCTGGCGCGGATCGGCGCCGACCGCCACCTCGCGCTTGAGCTGTTCGATCAGGCCTTCGGCGGCCTGCTTGCGTTCGATCTCGGACATCTGCCCGGCGTTGCGGCCGAACTCGCCGAGTTGCTGTTCCAGGTTGTCGGGAGCGGTGGCTGTATTCATCTCGGGGGCTCGGGAAGGAATGGAAGGTTTTGCCGCCGGTGTGGCCTGCGGGGGAGACGCGAAGGGCGCGACGGGCGCCGGCTCCGATGGGTAAAGCAACAGGACGGCGCCGATGGCCGTGCCGCAGAGCAGCAGGGCCAGCAAGGTCCAGGTCAGGGTAGGTCTCATGCGATGGACTCCTCGCTTCAGGTCGCTGCGATGTCGAGCAATGGATCGCTCCTGCTCGGCTTGCCGGTCTCGACGTGTCCGGCCAGGCGGCGGAGATAGTTGGCTTCCGTATTGCTGGCGGTCACGCTGAGGTCGTACCAGCCCTGGCTGCTGCGTAACAGCCACACTTCACTGATCGCCTGGTTCGGTTCGAGTTCATAGCGACGGCTGCCCTCCTGGGTATAGGCCGGGTTCGGCGTCACCGTCACGCTGCACGGCAGGCGGCCGAGATTGCGGATGTTCAACTGCAGGTTGCCGTTGCGTTGATAGGTGACCGATACCTCGGGCCGCGCCATCTGCGCGGCGAGATGCAGGTTGCCGTGGAACTCGCGGAAGAAGCCGTTGGGGCCGTGCACCTCGAAGGCGTAGCGGCCGTTGGCGTCGATCAGGTCGTCGAGTTCGTCGTTGAGGGTCCGGCCCAGTTCCTCTCCGCTTTCCTGGACCACCGGATAGCTGGTCACGGTATAGAAGCGCGGATTGCCGACTTCCCGCGGCTGCACCTGGAATACCGCAGCGGAGTGTCCCTGCGGATTGCCCGGCAGGCTCATGCCGTCGTTGCCCAGGGTCAGGCGCAGCTTGCCGGCGGCGATGTCGAGGACCAGCGTGGCGTGCAACTGGTAGGGCACCGCGAGGGTAGGGCGCTGGCCCTTTTCCTGGCCGGGCAGGCTCTTGGGCTCGTAGGACCAGTACTTGGGGCTGGGCCGGTAGAACTGCTGCCAGTAGGCGTCCTCCTTGCGCGCGTCGCTCTGCGGGACGTTGGTCAGGTCGGGGGCGACCTGGGTATCGCCTGCGCCCTGGAAGTCGAACAGCGAAGTCAGGTCGCCGCAGACGGCACGCCGCCAGGGCGAGATGTTTTCCTCGACGACGCCGAAGCGGCGTTCGAGGAAGCGCAGCACCGAGGTATGGTCGAACACTTCGGCGCTGACCTTGCCGCCCTTCGACCAGGGCGAGATGGCGATCAGCGGGACGCGGTGGCCGAGCCCGATGGGCAGCCCGCTGGATGCCTCGATCTCGCCGGCGGTGCTGACCGTGGAAAGGCCGACGCCATCCTTCCACGGCGGCACCGGGGCGCTGGCGTGGTCATAGAAGCCGTCGCCCTCGTCGTAGTTGAGGATGAACACGGTCCTGGCCCAGACCTCGGGGTTGCTGGTCAGCGCGTCGAGCACCCGGGTCACGTAGTACTCGCCGAACGAGGGGCCCCACCAGGGATGCTCGCAGTAGCAGTAGGGCGCGACGATCCAGGACACCTGCGGCAGCGTGTTTTCTTGCACATCCTTGCGCAACTGGTCGACGCCGCGGGCGAGCATGGCGCGCTGCCAGAGGTCCGAATCGCGCGGAGCGTTCTTGAAGTTCCTGAACCAGGCGAGGGCGTTGCAGTCGTAGTTGTTCTGCTCCTGGAGCCGGTATTTCCAGTAGGCGTCGACGTACAGGTACCAGAGTGACGAGGAGCGGTAGCCGCCTTCCTGGTAGACCCGCCAGTCCACGCCAGCGGCGCTTAGCCGCTCGGGATAGGTGGTCCAGTCCACCGTGCCGCTGGCGCCGATGGTGCCGTCGCCCATGTCGTTGCCGATGTGTACGTCCTTGCCGTCGCCGCTGGGGGCGGCGCGTCCGCTCATGTGGTAGAGGCGGTTCGGATTGGTCGGGCCCATCATCGACTGGTGGTAGGCCTCGCACAGGGTGAAGGCGTCGGCCAGGGCGTAGTAGTAGGGAATGTCGCCGCGCTTGAAGTAGCCCATGGCTTCGGGATACTGCACCGCCATCCACTTGTCGTTGCGGCCCTGGTTCCAGATCGCGTGGAAGGCCGACCATTCATGGTTCTGCGAACTCACCCACTGGGCGCTGGTGACCTTGGTATCCCAGTGATAGGGGGAGAACTCGTACTTGTAGTTCTGGTACCAGACCGGCTTGCCGTCCTGGCGCTTGAGCGCGCGAGGGTCGTTGAAGCCGCGGACGCCGTTGAGGTGGCCGAAGTAGTGATCGAAGCTGCGGTTCTCCTGCATCAGGATGACCACGTGCTGGACGTCCTGGATGGTTCCGGTGCGGATGTCCGGCTCGATGGCCAGGGCGCGCCGGAGCGTCTCCGGGAACAGCCCGGAAAGGCCGGCCAGGGTAGCGGCCTGGGCGCCGTGCTTGAGAAAGGTTCGACGGCGGAATTTCCAGTTTTCGGTCATCGTTTTATTTCCCGGGTGGTTTTTTGATTTCCATCAATCTGCGTACTTCTTGTTTCGAGATGATTAATCGTCTTCGCTGTTTTTCCGGCAGGGAATACAGCGAGCCGATGGTTTCATGGCGATAATTTATCGGTTGATCCCGAAAGCGACTTCGATATGACCTTGAGCGACAACTTGAGAAGTTTTTCTGGATAAAAACAAAGGGCATGGAAATAGAGTTCCATGCCCTTGTCGGCTGAATGAAAGGTCACTTGTTCATGTGTTTTAAATCACATTTTATTTGACGACTTTCATGCGTCATAAAGTTGGCTGGCGAATCTCGAAACCTTGGCTGGAGCCCGCTAGGGAGTGGTGCCGAGCACCTCGAAGGAGCGGGTCGAGCCGCCGATTTCGCTGATCTTCTGGGTCCAGAAGTTCTTCGCGTTGCCATAGTGCCTGATGTAGTAATGGCCGGGCTCGGTCCCTGGTGGAATGGACCAGCTGATAGTCGCTTTCGAGGCAGATATACCCACTCTCTCCCAGCGGTATTGGGTATCCCAGTCATTATCGGTGGCAACGGTCACGGGCGTCTGTTTGCCATCCTTGCCGATATTCACCACTTCCAGGAAAGTCTTCTCGGTGCGCAAGTCATTCTTCGGATGTCCGGTCACGAAAGCGACGGTCACCTTGTCGCCGATGCGATAACTTTCCCTGGGTTGTTGCAACACGTCGCCGAAGGACTTGCCGATATAGGGATCATCGGCCACTACTCCGGTCTGGAAGTTCATCTGGCAGCAGGACAGGTCCGGCGCTATCGCCGAGGTTTCCACCGGCAGGCGTTCGCGCAGCGCCACCGCCATGTCGACGAACAACTGCTGGTAGGCGGCCTGGGTCCAGGGGCCGTAGAGGGTCGAGCCGCCTTCGTATTCCTGGGCGGCGTATTCCTCGCGGGTGGTGACGTAGCTGGCATAGGCATTCGCGTAGCCATTGAAGATCACATGGCGGATACCGGCCGCTTCGCTGGCCGCCTGCACCGCGCGGCGGATCCGCACCCCGGCCATCACGGTGAACTCGGCGGGGGCGCCGAGCAGTTCCAACTGGCCGATGCGGAACATCTGGATCGGCAGCACCGTCGGCGTCCAGGGGTAGGGTTTCTTGTTGCCGGTGTCGGCGAGGATGGTCTTTTCCGCCTGGCATTGCACCAGTTCCTGCGGCGGCACGCCGGTGAGCAACCCGCCAAGGGCCGAGAGGAACGGATTGTTGCCTTCATCCAGCCCCAGCGGGCCTGGACCGTCTTCGGTGCTACCGGCGGCCAGACTGGTGCCGATGGCCGCGGTGCACAACTGGCGCGGCTGGCCGTCGGTGAACTCCGGGCGGATCGGCAGGCGGGTGAAGTCGACGAAACGGAAGCGCGAATCCAGTTCGCCGAGCACTTCCTCCTGGGCCTGGCCGGCGATCTCGTAGGCCTTGGCGAATTGGCGCAGACCGATCTCGCGGGTGTTGTCGAACTCGTTGTCGAAGGGACCGGAGCCGGGCTTCAGGTTCAGGTTGGGCGACAGGTTGCCGGCATTGGTCTGGGCGAAGGCGGCGACGAAACCGCTCTTGCGGCTGACGTCGTGCTCCCAGTGATAGGAGGCGTAGCCCTTGTTGTCCGGGGAGATCAGGTGATTGGCGTTGGTCATCGAGGTGCTGTGCACCGGGAACCAACTGATCGCGCCGGCCAGCTCGCCGTTGGCGTCGACGAAGCTGAGCACGCTCATCTGCGGGTCGATGCCATCCTCGTAGCCGGCGATGTCCGGGTTCTTCAGGTGCGACAGCAGCGAACGGTTGCGGCTGGCGTTGCGCAGCTCGCCGCTGCCGTAGAACAGGCGGCCGGGCTGCAACCTGGCCTGGGCCCGCTCGATGGAGCGGACGATGCCGTCGACGATGGCGTTGAAGGTCTTTTCCTGGAAGCCGAGCACCGACAGGTTGTACATCGCGTAGTGGGAGAAGCCGCCCGGACCGGAGTGGGTGTGGGTGGCGGCGAGCATCACGTTGTTCTCGTCGTAGACACCGGGGTACTTCGCCTTGAGCCGGGCCAGGACCTTCAGGTGCACGGCCTGGAAGATCATCCCCAGGTCGGTGTTGACGTAGACCAGGCGACGGCCGCTGGCCGCTTCCTCGATCACGAAGGCACGCGCCCACTGGCGCATGTGGATGCCGGCGGTCTTCTGTTCGAGGGAGGAGTAACCCATCATGCCGACTTCGGCGGCTTCGCCGGTGATGTCCGCCTTGCCCAGGCCGAAGCGGTAGGGCAGGTCGTCGGCCGTGGCAGGCATGGAGAGCGCCAGCAGGACGCAGGACAGCAAGAGCGCGGTGAATGCGGAACGTGACATGGCGACCCTCTTCTTGTTTTCCGCCGCTGGGCGGGCTGGGGACGGTGGTCATCGAAAGCGGGCCGGAGCCTGCCTCGCCTGGTTGCCACTGTAGTGCCAGGGTGGCGGCGTCGAGGGGGGGCGTAGCGGACAGGAAGGGGGTGAGCGCCGGCCATCCTGCATGGACGGCAAGGCAGGGGGGTAAAAAAAGGCCGCCTGCGTGGGGAAGCACCGGCGGCCAGTCGGTTCGGCAGCGTCGAGCCGGTCTGCAAGGGCTGGCGCAGGTCTCGGCTGCGGCCTGCGCCGACGCTCCCGAGGGCATTCGTAGTGTGCCCGACGCCGGCTGTCAGGGCGCTGACGCCCGCCTGACAATGCCGACAGCGGACACCGGGCGCATGCTTATTTCACCAGCGCCTTCTCGCCTTCCTCGCGGACCCAGAACAGGGTGGCGCCGGCGACGGCGGCGGGCATCATGACCAGGTTGACCAGCGGGATCAGCAGCGCCAGGTAGGTCATCCCGCCGAAACCCATGCACGCCCAGCGCTTGCTGCGCAGCCAGGCGAGCATCTCGTTCCAGCCGAGCTTGTGGTTGTCCGCCGGATAGTCGATGTACTGCACCGCCATCATCCAGATGCCGAAGAGGATCCACAGCGGCGTGGCGATCAGGTTGACCCCGGGCACGAAGCTCAGCACCAGCAGCACCAGCGCGCGCGGCAGGAAGTAGGCGAGCTTGCGCATCTCGCGACCCATGGTGCGCGGGATCATCGCCAGCAGTTCGGCCCAGCTGAACGGCGGGAAGTCGTCGCGGCCGCGAACCACCACCTCGACCTTTTCCGAGAGGAAGCCGTTGAACGGCGCGGAGATGATATTGGCGACCATGGTGAAGGTGAAGAACACGATCACCAGCACCAGCAGGACGAACAGCGGCCAGACGATGTACTGCAGGAAGCTCAGCCAGTCGGGCAGGCTGGGCATCAGCAGGTCGACCCAGTGGCTGAACTGCTGCATCGCGAAGCCGATCAGCAGGGCGAACACCAGCAGGTTGAGGGTCAGGGGGATCAGCACGAACAGGCGCAGGCCGGGACGCATGATCAGCTTCAGGCCTTCGCCGAGGTATTGCGGGCCGCTCAGGGCTGGCATAGGGAATGGTTCTCCGATGGGATGCGGGCTGAAACCTTAGCAGACTGGCGAAAGCCCGCGACAGAGCCTGTTTGACCGCGCATTTCAGGCTGGCGCCTGGTACAGGCAATAGTGGTTGCGCTGGCGCTTGGCCTGGTACATGGCGCTGTCGGCGGCACGGACCAGTCCTTCGGCATCGCCGGCATGCCGCGGGTAGAGAGCGATGCCGATGCTCGGGGTGACGAAGTCGATGCGTTCGCCATTCAGCGCGATCGGTTGGACCAGCGCCGCCAGCAGGCGTTCTGCGAGGCGCTGCGGATTGTTTTCCTGGCTGTCCTCGAGGAGCACGGCGAATTCGTCGCCGCCCAGGCGGTAGGCCTTGTCCGGCTGCCGCAGGGTGCTGCGTACCCGTTCGGCGACGGTCCTGAGGAGGGCATCGCCGATGTCGTGGCCGAAGCGGTCGTTGACCTCCTTGAAGCGGTCCAGGTCCAGGTACAGCAGCGCCAGTTCGCTTCCGCCGGAGCCGGCGCGAAGCAACGCCTGGCCGAGCTGTTCGTCGAAGGCCTTGCGGTTGCCCAGGCCGGTCAGCGGGTCGCGGTAGGCCATTTCCAGCAATTGCTGCTGGTAGGCGATCTGGTCGCTGACGTCGCGGACGATGCCGCGGTAGCCCCGTAGTTCGCCCTGCAGGTCGTGGATCAGCGAAACCGTGGCCTCGAAGTAGCCGAGGCTGCCGTCGGCGCGCTGCAGGGGGATGGCGAAGGTCTTGCCTGCGCCGCTCTGCATGGCGCGCTGGAAGGGTTGGCGGGCACGCGCCAGGTCGTCTTCGCCGAGCAGTTCGTAGTAGGGATGGCCGATCAGCGTTTCGCGCGTCTGGCCGAGCAGTTGGCAGAGCGCGGGGTTGACGGTGAGGATCACGCCGTCGACGTCCATTTCGAAGTAGCCGTCGCGCATCGACTGGAGGATCGCCCGGTCGCGCGCCTCGCTGTGTTCCAGGCGCTCGAGCATCTGGTTCATCTCGCCCGCCAGTTGTCCCAGCTCGTCGTTGCCGAAGTCGCTCAGGCGTATCGAGTGGGCGTTGCGTCCGACTTCGGCGACCTCCCGGTTGAGCCGTTGGACCCGGCGCAGGACCCACAGCTCCAGGGCCAGGTAGCCGACCAGGAAAGCGCCCAGCGCGACCAGCAGGGAGGCGCCGAGGAAGAAGTTGATGGCCTTCTCGCCCTGGATGTAGAGCAGGCGTTTCTTGGTGATGTCGAAGCGCAGCTGCGGCTCGCCGCTGGAACTCAGGTACTGCACCGAGACCTGCTGGACATGTTCGCCGATGAACCGCCGTGGGCTGAGCAGGGCCTGGTTGTGGGTACTGCCGCTGCGGCTGCGCAGCGGCTTCCAGGTGGCGTCGGTGGCGATGTTGGGCATCGGTTGCAGGTCGGCCTGCATCTGTTCGCGGAGGTTGGCCAGGCGTTCCCGGTCGAGGAAGTAGCCGGCGAGGATCGCGCCCTTCGCCGGCGCGCTACCCTGGTTGTTGCTGATAGGCACGCTGACCAGCAGGGTCGGCAGGTTGTCGACCAGCAGCAGCTCGCTCAGGCTGTGGTCGGTGCGTCCGCGAAAGTCCAGCGCGCCGAGGCGGATGGCGCGTTGCTGCAGTGCCTCGAGCAGGGCCTGGTCGCTCGCCGAGGGGGCGCCGAAGAGCACGCGCTGGTCGGGCGCGGGCGGGGACCACTGCTTCAGTTGCAGGTGACCCCGGTCGTCGAGGAACAGGACGAAGTCGAATCCCAGGTCGTCGAGCATCTCGTGGTCGAGGTTTTCCTGTTCGAAGGTCTCGTTGGGGCGCTGGATGAAGTCGTAGCTGGCATCCCACCAGGCGTAGGTGCGAACGATGTCCAGGTGGCGCTTCAACTCGAAGTCCAGCCGGTTGTGCAGGACGGTGGCGCCCTCTTGCAGGCGTTGCTGGTCCTCTCGGTCGAAACGGCTCAGCAGGATGCTTTCCGACAAGAGCCAGATACCGCCGAGACTGGCGGCCAGCAACGGCAGGAACAGCCAGAGCAGGCGTGTGCGTAGGGGCATGCGGTGAGGACGGGTAATGGGCGACAGCATGAGTCTAGCCGCAGGTTGAGAGCATAGGCTGACTCTATCGTGCGAATTGAAATTCGACATTTCAATGCATCGTCGTGGCTGGGTAACCTGCGCTGCATATTCTTCCGGGAGCCTGGCGTCGCCGGGCGGAACCCAACCTTCTAGGAGCCTCGCGATGAGCGTACTGGTCAACAAGCAAGCCCCCGATTTCACTGCCGCCGCGGTCCTCGGCGACGGTTCCATCGTCGATGCCTTCCAGCTTTCCAGCCTGCGCGGCAAGTACGTCGTACTGTTCTTCTGGCCGCTCGACTTCACTTTCGTCTGCCCCTCGGAAATCATTGCCCACAACAACCGCATGGATAAGTTCCGCGAGCTGGGCGTCGAGGTGGTCGGTGTCTCCATCGACTCGCAGTTCACCCATCACGCCTGGCGCAGCACGCCGGTGGAGAAGGGCGGCATCGGCGCGGTCGAGTTCACCATGGTCGCCGACGTCAAGCACGAGATCACCCGCGCCTACGGCATCGAGCACGAGGACGGCGTGGCCTTGCGTGCTTCGTTCCTGATCGACCGCGCCGGGGTGGTCCAGCACCAGGTGGTGAACAACCTGCCGCTGGGGCGCGAGGTGGACGAGATGGTGCGCCTGGTCGAGGCCCTGCAGTTCACCGAGGAACACGGCGAGGTCTGCCCGGCCGGTTGGCGCAAGGGCCAGAAAGGCATGAAGGCGAGCGCCGAGGGCGTGGCCTCGTACCTGGCCGAGAACGCCGAGGCACTGTGATCCCGCTGCCGGGCGCGAAGTGTGCCCGACCGACCTTTTTCCGGGGCGACCGCTCCTTCCAAGCCTTCCCCATGTGCTTTGGTGGCCCCGTTTTTATTCGCGCCGACGCTGATGTCGGCAGGAGTCCGACGAGATGCCCGATACCCTCCGCCACGCCCGAGTGATCATTCTCGGTTCCGGTCCCGCCGGTTACAGCGCGGCTGTCTACGCCGCGCGCGCCAACCTCAAGCCGCTGCTGATCACCGGCATGCAGGCCGGCGGCCAGTTGACCACCACCACCGAGGTCGACAACTGGCCGGGCGATCCCCACGGCCTGACCGGCCCGGCACTGATGCAGCGGATGCAGGAGCACGCCGAGCGCTTCGAGACCGAGATCGTCTTCGACCACATCCATGCCGTGGACCTGGCCGGCAAGCCGTTCACCCTGCGCGGCGACAATGGCACCTACACCTGCGACGCACTGATCGTCGCCACCGGTGCCAGCGCGCGCTACCTGGGGTTGCCGTCGGAGCAGGCGTTCATGGGCAAGGGCGTGTCGGCCTGCGCCACCTGCGACGGTTTCTTCTACCGCAACCGCGAAGTAGCGGTGATCGGCGGCGGCAATACCGCTGTCGAAGAGGCCCTGTACCTGGCCAACATCGCCAGCCGGGTGACCCTGGTGCATCGTCGCGAGACCTTCCGCGCCGAGAAGATCCTCCAGGACAAGCTGCAGGCGCGGGTCGCCGAAGGCAAGATAGTGCTCAAGCTCAACGCCGAGGTCGATGAGGTGCTTGGCGACGCGATGGGCGTCACCGGCGTGCGCCTGAAGACCCGCGACGGCGGCACCGAGGAGATCGCCGTGGATGGCATGTTCGTCGCCATCGGCCATACTCCCAATACCTCGCTGTTCGAAGGGCAACTGGCCCTGAAGGACGGCTACCTGGTGGTCAACGGCGGGCGTGAAGGCAACGCCACCGCGACCAACGTACCGGGTGTGTTCGCCGCCGGCGACGTGGCCGACCACGTCTACCGCCAGGCGATCACCTCGGCCGGCGCCGGCTGCATGGCCGCGCTGGATGTGGAGCGCTATCTCGATTCGCTCTGATGAGAAGACAGCCCTGAGTGCTGCGTGCAAGGAAGGCCCCGCTTCGGCGGGGCTTTTCTTTGTCCGTTCGGAAAGCCGCGGGCAGTGGGTCGTCCGGTTACGCATCCGCCGACGGCGGACATCGGGGCCGAGCGGCGTACCGGCAGAACACGACTTAAGGACGGCGGACTGCGAATAGAGCAATTGCTCTAGCCGGCCTAGAATCCAGACGCTTCATCCTTCCCACGACAAGACAATAGAAGGAGCGTCATCCATGTTTCTCAGCCCTAGCGCGATCTGCCTGCTCGGCCTGATCGCCTGGACCCTGTTGCTGGTCTTCCTGCTGGTCAGCCAGCGCGGCCTGCTGGTACTCGGCGGGCGGATGGCGGTGAACGCCTTCGCCGCCGATGGCAGCAACACGCCTGGCGGTTTCGGCCAGCGGCTGGTGCGAGTCCATGCCAACTGCGTGGAGAACCTGCCGCTGCTGGCCGGCGCGCTGCTCTACGCGATCGCCAGCGGGCAGAGCAGCCTGACCGACCCGTTGGCGCCACTGGTGCTCGGCGCCCGGCTGTTCCAGTCGCTGATGCACCTGGTCAGCACCTCCGCGCTGTTCGTCTGGCTGCGTTTCGCCGGCTTCTTCGTGCAGTTGCTGGTGCTCGCCTGGTGGCTGCTGCTCCTCGCGGGGCTGGCCTAGCGGCGCCGGCTCAGTCGCCGGCGGCCAGTTGCTCGGCGAATACCTCGCGGTCGACGTTCGCTCCGCTGAGGATCAGGCCTACCTTCAGCCCCTTCAGGCGCTCGCGCTCCTGCCAGGCGGCGGCCAGCGCCGCCACCCCGGCGCCCTCGGCGACGTTGTGGGTGCTGGTGAAGCACAGGCGCATGGCCGCGCCGATCTCCCTGTCGCTGACCCGCACCAGGCGATCGGCGCCGGCCAGGATCATTTCCAGCGCGCTCGGGTCCGGCGTACTGCACGCCATGCCGTCGGCCAGGCGGGTGTCGACCGGGTGGCTGATCGCCGTGCCGGCCTCGAACGACAGGGCGTAGGCCGGCGCATGGGCGGACACCACGCCGACGATGCGGGTCTTCAGGCCCAGCGCGTCGCGCGCGGCGATCAGGCCGCAGATGCCCGAACCCATACCGATCGGCACGTAGACTTCGTCAAGGTCGGCCAGCGCGGCGAACAACTCCAGGCTGTAGCTGGCGACTCCGGCCACCAGCCAGGGATGGAACGCCGGAATCAGGTGCAGGCCTTCGCGCCGGGCGCGCTTGGCGGCGTATTCGCGGGAGGCCTGGAAGTCCTCGCCATGCTCGATCAGCTCCGCGCCGAGGCTGCGCATCGCCGCGTTCTTCTCGCGGCTGTTGCCGTGCGGCACGACGATGATCGGCTGGATGCCGTAGCGGCTCGCCGAGAAGGCCACCGACTGGCCGTGGTTGCCGCGGGTGGCGCTGATCACGCCGGCCGGCCGCTCACCCTGGTGCGCCAGGTGGTGGAAATACACCAGGCCGCCGCGCAGCTTGAAGGCCCCCACCGGCAGGTGGTTCTCGTGCTTCATCCACACTTCGCAACCCAGTGCCTCGCATAGCAGTGGCCAGCGTATCTGCGGCGTCGGCGGCAGGCTCTGGTGGACGATGGCGGCGGCTTGTTGGAGGGAGGCGAGAGAAAAAGGCATGCGTGGTTTCCCCGTGCTGGTGGTCGGACCAGCCTAGGGAGCGCACGGCAGATTGAACAGGCACACGTAGCCAGGGTTTCGCCGGGGGACTGTACCGTTGCGCGGATTCGCCGTCTCGCGGCGGGTGCCTGGCGGCGAAAACGACTGCCGCCCGGAGCGGGCGGCAGTCGAGGGCGTTACAGCAGGGTCCAGGCGTCCTGCCAGGCCATGCCCTTGCCCGGGGCGTAGTAGAGGTCCCAGCCCTTGCACCAGCCGGAGTTCGGGTAGGGCTTGCACTGGTAGCGCTTGCCATCGGCACCGCGCACTACGGTCCCGGCGTCGTATTGCTGCAGGCCTTGCGGATAGTCGAAGTCGACCTTGCCGTCGCCGCCCGGCTGCTCGCCGCCGCCCTCGACCGGCAGTTCGATGTCGACCTGGAAGCGGTAGCCGGCCTGGCGCACGTAGACCTGGTTGTCCTGCGAGCTGGCCACCGGGCTGACCGCCCCGTAGGCATCCAGCACGCCGACGTTGACCAGGGTGGAGTCCTGGTTGACCTTCTGCGCCAGCGCCAGCGGCCATTGCTTGGCACCGTTGTTGCCCTGGGCCAGGGTCAGGCTGTGACGCTGGGCGTCGCGGCCCTGGGCATCGAACAGACGCAGGGTGACGGTAGCACCGGCTGGCAGGTCCTGCTGCGCGCGCAGGTTGCCCAGCGCTTGCCAGGGGTTGGCGACGGCGCCGCTGAAGCTCACGTCGATGCAGGCGTAGAAGGCTTCCGGGCTGTCCGAGCGCTGCCAGACGTTATAGATCACATGCTTGCCGGTCTTGCCCTGGGGCAGCGGGCAGTTCATCCGGTAGGTGCCGTTCTCCAGCTTGACGCTGGTGATCGAGCAGAACGGCGCGGGTTCCAGGTCGCTCCAGGCCAGCGGCTTCTCGGGGTTGTAGCCGTCCTTGG
The DNA here is from genome assembly GCF_013343155.1 of Pseudomonas sp. FDAARGOS_761. NCBI lineage: Bacteria > Pseudomonadati > Pseudomonadota > Gammaproteobacteria > Pseudomonadales > Pseudomonadaceae > Pseudomonas > Pseudomonas sp. FDAARGOS_761. The sequence continues at coordinate 1,004,756 of NZ_CP054572.1, forward strand.
TGATGTAGAAGTCGAAGTAGCGGGTCGCGTGCGGCGCGCTGGCCTTGTAGACGAACTGGAAGTTGCCGCTGGCGTCCGGCGCAATGGCAGTGCTGGGCCAGTCGCTGCGAGCCAGGTTCAGGCCCTTGAACAGTGCCTTGCCGGCGCCGCAGAGCTGGCCGTCGGGGACCACCGCCTGGTGGTTGCCGTTGGCGTTGCCCTGGTTGACGCCATTCCAGTCGTACAGCGCCTGGGTGCCGCCGGCGGCGACGGCGGCCTTGCAGGCGGCCGACTTGGGATTCTCCGGACCTTCGAGGAAGCAGCCGTAGACCCGGCTGGGCGGCGTTTCCATCGAGCCGTGGGCATGGGCTGCCTGGGGCAGGAACAGGGCGAGGGTGAGTGGCAGGAGTGCCAGGGTGGCTGAGTAGTGTTTCATGACAAGTCCTTTTTTCCAGAACCGGATTCATTTCGAAGCGGGCTGATCCTAGCCCTCGGTGCCGGTTTGAGGTCCCTACCAAATGTGACGGGCCGGTCAGATTCGCTACCCATTCCTGATGGATGTCGCGGAATGCAAAGCGGTCGGCACCCGCACTGTGAGCCGGTAGAGGCAGGCAAAGGGCCGCCATGGGGGCGGGGAAGGCAAGCCGGCGGGAAGGTGGCGGACCTGTCAGAACGATCAGTGTCCGCGCCCGGCCGCAGCCGGGCGGGAAGGGAACTAGACCTGGCTGCCGAGCTGTTCGGCGCGACGCAGCCAACCCTGGCGCTGTTCCTCGCTGGAACTGCGCATCGGCGCGAACTCTTCCAGGCGGCGGGTGGCGATGCCACAGGCGCCGAGCACGCTGCGCACCATCTGCCGGTGCGCCGGCGGGCCCTTGAGGAAGCGCAGCCGCGACAGCGGCTGGTCGTGGCAGACCAGCAGGTCGGCGCTGCGCCCGCCCAGCAGTTGCTCCCAGTCCTTGTCCTGGGTGCCGCGGTAGCGGAAGGCGAAGCCCGGCTGCAGGGCGCGGTCGAAGAAACCCTGCAGCAGCGCCGGCAGGCCGCCCCACCAGACCGGGTAGACGAACACCAGGTGCTCGGCCCAGTGGATCTGCCGCTGCGCTTCCAGCAGGTCAGGTTCGAGCACCTGGCTCTGCTCGTAGCCTTCGTGGAGGATCGGGTCGAAGGCCAGTTCGCCCAGTTTCAGTTCGCGCACCACGTGATCCTTGCTGCGCGCGCCCTGGGCGTAGCATTCGGCGAGCAGGTGGCAGAAGCTCTTGCGCTTGGGCGAGCCGACGATCAGCAGGATGCGCTTGCCGTCGCCTTCCAGCGGGGTGGCGCCGGACTTGGCGGTTTCAACCATGATGGCCGGCCTCCAGCATCTGCTCCGGCCGTACCCATTCGTCGAACTGCGCTTCGTCCAGGTAGCCCAGCTGCAGCGCCGCGGCGCGCAGGGTGGTGCCTTCGGCGTAGGCCTTCTTGGCGATTTCGGCGGCCTTGTCGTAGCCGATGTGCGGGTTCAGTGCGGTGACCAGCATCAGGCCGCGCTCCAGCAGGTCGGCCATGCGCTGGGCGTCCGGCTCCAGGCCGGCGACGCAATGCTTGTTGAAGTTGCGGCAGCCGTCGGCGAGCAGGCGGATGGACTCCAGCAGGTTGTAGACGATCACCGGCTTGAACACGTTGAGTTGCAGATGGCCCTGGCTGGCGGCGAAGGAAATCGTGCTGTCGTTGCCCATGACCTGGCAGGCCAGCATCGACAGCGCCTCGCACTGGGTCGGGTTGACCTTGCCGGGCATGATCGAGCTGCCCGGCTCGTTGGCCGGCAGCTTCACCTCGGCGAAGCCGGCGCGTGGGCCTGAGCCGAGCAGGCGCAGGTCGTTGGCGATCTTCATCAGGGCCACCGCCAGGCTCTTCAGGGCGCCGGAGAGGATGACCAGCGGCTCGTGGCCGGCCAGGGCGGCGAACTTGTTCGGCGCGGCGACGAAGGGCAGGCCCGATTCGGCGGCGATTTCCGCGGCGATGGCGTCGGCGAAGCCCTTCGGCGCGTTGAGCCCGGTGCCCACAGCGGTGCCGCCCTGGGCCAACTGGTAGACCGCCGGCAGCGCCGCGCGGATGGCGCGCTCGGCATAGTCGAGCTGGGCGACGAAGGCCGAGAGTTCCTGGCCGAAGGTGATCGGCGTGGCGTCCATCAGGTGGGTGCGCCCGGTCTTGACCAGGCTGGCGTGCCGCGCCGACTGTTCGGCGAGACCGCCGGAAAGCTCGGCGATGGCCGGCAGCAATTGTTCGTGCACGGCCTTGGCGGCGGCGATGTGCATGGCGGTGGGGAAGCTGTCGTTGGAACTCTGCGCGCGGTTGACGTGGTCGTTGGGATGCACCGGCGACTTGCCGCCGCGCGGATTGCCGGCCAGTTCGTTGGCGCGGCCGGCGATCACCTCGTTGACGTTCATGTTGGTCTGGGTGCCGCTGCCGGTCTGCCAGACCACCAGCGGGAAGTGTTCGTCGTGGCGGCCTGCGAGGACCTCGTCGGCGGCCTGTTCGATCAACCGGGCGACTTCCGGCGGCAGTTCGCCGAGGTGGTCGTTGACCCGCGCGGCGGCTTTCTTGATCAGCGCCAGGGCGTGGATCACGGCGAGCGGCATGCGCTGGCCGCCGATGGCGAAGTTCTCCAGCGAGCGCTGGGTCTGGGCGCCCCAGTAGGCGTCGTCGGGCACCTCTATGGTGCCCAGGCTATCGGTTTCGGTCCGGCTCATGAGTGTTCTCCAGGGTGCGTATCCGGCAGTTTAGGCCTTCGCTCCCGCCTTGGGTTCCGCTGCCGTCGCTTCCTCGTGGGCATTTTTCGCCGCGCTGCGGGTCGGAAATAGATTGCCCGCCGCCGGCGTCACCAGCGCGCGCGGGTCGAACCGATCCAGCCGAGGGCGCCGTCCACCGGCACGCAGTCGCCGTCGTCGTGGCGCAGGGTGCCGTTGAAACGGCCGAACCACTGGCGGGTATTGGCATAGAACAGGCCGACGCTGGGCCGCGCCTGGTGCAGCTGTTCGGGACGGAAGAGCAGCTCGACGCGACCGCAGGCGCTGTCCAGGCGCCATTCGGCCAGCGGGTCGCGAGGCTCGCGGATGTGCACGTCGTCGAGCACGCGGCTGAGCTTGCCGCCGAACCACAGGGCGTTCTCGCGCAGGTCGCTGGCTTCGGTCCAGCCGGTGCCGAAGTTGCCGGCGATGCCGCCGGGGGCGGCGAAGGCGGCGCGGGTCCAGTAGGTATGCAGCGGCCAGACGCCGCGGCCGAAGTCCAGCGCGGCGAAGCTCTGGCCCGCCTGGCAGTCGTAGCGCCGGCGGCCGAGTTGCAGGCAGCCGCTGATCGGCAGGCCGAGCTGGCGGCTACAGGCATGGAAGGTGTGTTCGCCCATCGGCACCACCAGGTTCACCGACTCCAGGTGCGACGGTCGTCGCACTTCCAGCGCCAGCTCCAGCGGCAGGCCGCCGAGGTCCGGGGCCTGGCCGGTGACGCGCAGGCGCCCGGGCTGTTCGTCGAAGCGCAATTGCAGGCGGGGATGCTCGAAGGCATGGCTGGCCTGCGGCTCGTCGGGCAACTGGCAGCCGAGGCCGAAGAAGCGGATCTGCGTGTGCGCTACCGCCTGGCCGCTGTCCAGGTCGAGGAAATAGGCGGCGCCGTAGGTCAGGTAGTCGAGGTCGGCGATGGTCAGCGAGAGCATCCAGCCGGGGCTGACGATGCACCAGTGGTTCCAGCGCTTGCGCCGGCCGAAGTGGCCGGGGATGTGGCAGAGCACCCGCGGCCGGGCGGACCAGCCGACCGCCCGGGGATCGAGCCGGCCGTGGCTGTCGCAGAGGTTGCGCAGGGGCGGGGGCGATACGGCGAGGGTATCGGCGGCGGTTCCGTTCATCTAACACATCCATGTGACAGGCTGACGCAAGCATGCCGGCTGCGGAAGGAAGGCGGCAAGTACCCACTACAGAACTGATAGTAGACGGCATGGAGCGGGCGGGCGCCGGATAGGATTCTCCCGATATTCGGCGCCGCGCTTGAGCGGATTTCGAACTTAGGCGCAGAATGTCGGGTCCCACGGACACATCTACCCAACCTCAAGGATTTTCCATGACCCGTCTTCGCCTCATCGGCAGCGCCGTGCTGCTCAGCCTCAGCTCCATGGCCATGGCCGATTCCGCCAGCCAGGCCGAGCAATTCCTCAAGCTGGTCCATGCCGACAAGCTGACGGTCCCGGTCTATGCCCAGGTGCAGCAGATGCTGGCCCAGCGCTTCGCCCAGGCCAAGGCGCCGGAGAGCAAGAAGGCGGTTCTCGAGCGTTACCAGGCCAAGGCCAATGCCGAACTGGACCGCGCCATCGGCTGGGACAAGATCAAGCCCGAGCTGATCAAGCTCTACACCACCAACTTCACCGAGTCCGAGCTGAAGGACCTGAATGCCTTCTACCAGTCGCCGCTGGGCAAGAAGGTGCTGGAGAAGATGCCGCGCCTGACCGCCGAATCCGCCCAACTGACCCAGGCCAAGCTGCAAGGCGCCGTCGAGCCGGTGAACAAGCTGATGGCCGACATGGACAAGGAACTCGGCGTCGCCGCGCCGGCCCAGAAGAAAAAGTGAGTCGTGATTCGCGATGAGCATGCGTGACCGTATCCAGACCGCCCTGCAGCCCCTCGATCCGCAACACGTCGAGGTGCTCGACGAGAGCCACATGCACAGCCGCGGGCTGGAGACCCACTTCAAGGTGGTGCTGGTCAGCCCGCAGTTCGCCGGGTTGAACGCGGTGAAGCGGCACCAGAAGGTATATGCCACCCTCGGTGGGTTGATGGGCGAGTTCCACGCCCTGGCGCTGCATACCTTCACCCCTGAGGAGTGGAGCCAGGCTGCGGTGCCGTCCTCGCCGACCTGCCGCGGCGGGAGCAAGCACGACATACCCTGAGACGGCGTCCGTCGCGGCGGGGTGCAGAGCCTGCCCCTGCTGCGCTAGACTACGCACCCAGCGCCGGCCTTCCGCCGGCGTTGTCGTTTCCATGGCGCCAGCGGCTGGCGCTTTTCGTTCCGGTCCGCCCTTTACGCGGGCGACCACCTGGAGGCTATATCCCCATGACATCCATCGTCGTGGCGGCGCTGTACAAGTTCGTGACTCTCGACGATTACGTGGCGCTGCGTGAACCCCTGCTGCAAACCCTGCTCGACAACGGTGTGAAAGGCACCTTGCTGCTGGCCGAGGAAGGCATCAACGGCACCGTCTCCGGTAGCCGCGAAGGCATCGATGCGCTGTTCGCCTGGCTGCGCAGCGATCCCCGGCTGGCCGATATCGAGCACAAGGAATCCTACTGCGACGAACAGCCGTTCTACCGCACCAAGGTCAAGCTGAAGAAGGAAATCGTCACCCTCGGCGTGCCTGGCGTCGATCCGAACAAGCAGGTCGGCCAGTATGTCGAGGCGAAGGACTGGAATGCCCTGATCAGCGATCCGGAAGTCCTGCTGATCGATACCCGCAACGACTACGAGGTGGCGATCGGCACCTTCGAGGGCGCGGTCGATCCGAAGACCAGGTCGTTCCGCGAGTTCCCCGAGTACATCAAGGCCCACTACGACCCGGCGCGGCACAAGAAGGTGGCGATGTTCTGCACCGGCGGCATCCGCTGCGAGAAGGCTTCCAGCTACATGCTCGGCGCCGGTTTCGAGGAGGTCTTCCACCTCAGGGGCGGCATCCTCAAGTACCTCGAAGAGGTGCCGCAGGAACAGAGCCTGTGGCGCGGCGACTGCTTCGTATTCGACAACCGCGTGACCGTGCGCCACGATCTTAGCGAGGGCGAGTACGATCAGTGCCACGCCTGCCGCAACCCGGTTTCGCTGGAAGACCGCCAGTCCGAGCACTACGTGCCCGGCATCAGCTGTCCGCACTGCTGGGACTCGCTGAGCGAGAAGACCCGCGCCGGCGCCCGCGAGCGGCAGAAACAGATCGAACTGGCGCGGCAGCGCAACCAGCCGCACCCGCTCGGTCGCGATCCGCGCCAGTCCACGCTGGAGAACTGAACCTTGGCCAAGGCCCGCCTGCTGTACGTGATGGACCCCATGTGTTCCTGGTGCTGGGGCTTCGCCCCGGTCGCCGAGGCGCTGTCCCGGCAGGCGGCCGCCGACGGCGTCGCTTTCCACCTGGTAGCCGGTGGCCTGCGCGCCGGCCACGGCGCGGCGCTCGACCCGAATACCCGCGGCTACATCCTCGGCCACTGGCAGACCGTGCAGCAGACCACCGGCCAGCCGTTCCGCTTCGACGACGCGTTGCCCGAAGGCTTCGTCTATGACACCGAGCCGGCCTGCCGGGCCCTGGTGGCGGCGCGCAGCCTCGACGAGGAAAGCGCCTGGCCGCTGGTGAGGGCGATCCAGCGGGCGTTCTACGCCGAGGGTCGCGATGTCACCCAGGCGGCGGTGCTCGCCGACCTGGCGGAAGCGGTGGGAATTCCACGCATCGAGTTCGCCGCGGTCTTCGACAGCGGCGAGGCGCGTGACGCCACCGCCGCCGATTTCGCCTGGGTCCAGGACCTTGGCATCGCCGGGTTCCCGACCCTGCTGGCCGAGCGCAACGGCCAACTGGCGTTGCTCACCAACGGCTACCAGCCGCTTGCCGAACTTTCACCCTTGCTCGGCCGCTGGCTGGAACGGGGCCGGCATGAGTGAGCGCGGAGACCGCCTGAGCTGGGCGGAGATTCGTCGACTCGCACTGCGCCACAAGAAAGCCCTGTTGCTCGCCAACCTGGTGGCGGTGCTGGCCACCCTCTGCACCGTGCCGATCCCCTTGCTGCTGCCGTTGCTGGTGGACGAAGTGCTGCTCGGCAAGGGCGACGGCGCGCTGCGTTTCATGGACCGCCTGTTGCCCGCCGACTGGCAGGTGGCGTTCGGCTACATCGGCCTGATGCTGGCGGCGACCCTCCTGTTGCGGGGGGCGGCGCTGGTGTTCAACGTGCTCCAGGCGAAGCTGTTCGCGCGGCTGTCCAAGGACATCGTCTACCGCATCCGCCTGCGTCTGATCGAGCGCCTCCGGCATATCGCCCTGGGCGAATACGAAACCCTCGGCGGCGGTTCGATCAGCGCCCACCTGGTGACCGACCTGGACACCCTGGACAAGTTCGTCGGGGAAACCCTCAGCCGCTTCCTGGTCGCCTTGCTGACGCTGCTCGGCACCGCCGCGATCCTGGTCTGGATGCACTGGCAGCTGGCCTTGCTGATCCTGCTGTTCAACCCGCTGGTGATCTGGTCCACGGTACAACTGGGCAAGCGCGTCAAGCACCTCAAGAAGCTCGAGAACGACAGCACCGCGCGCTTCACCCAGGCGCTCACCGAGACCCTCGAGGCGATCCAGGAAGTCCGCGCCGGCAATCGCCAGGGCTATTTCCTCGGCCGCCTCGGCCACCGCGCCCAGGAAGTCCGCGACTACGCCGTGGCCTCGCAATGGAAAAGCGACGCCGCCGGGCGCGCCAGCGGCCTGCTGTTCCAGTTCGGCATCGATGTGTTCCGCGCCGCGGCGATGCTTACCGTGCTGCTCTCGGACCTGTCGATCGGCCAGATGCTCGCGGTATTCAGCTACCTCTGGTTCATGATCGGTCCGGTCGAACAGCTGCTCGGCCTGCAATACGCCTACTACGCCGCTGGCGGCGCGTTGCAGCGGATCAACGAGTTGCTGGCGCGGGCCGACGAGCCGCGCTACCCGCCGCTGCGCGATCCGTTCGCCGGCCGCACGACCGTTGGCATCGAGGTGCGCGGGCTGGATTTCGCCTACGGCGAGGACAAGGTCCTGGAGCAGTTGGACCTGAACATCGGCGCCGGCGAGAAGGTTGCCCTGGTCGGCGCCAGCGGCGGCGGCAAGAGCACGCTGGTGCAACTGCTACTCGGCCTCTACAGTGCGCAGCGCGGCAGCATCCGCTACGGCGGGGTGCCCCTGGAGGAAATCGGCCTGGACTGCGTGCGCGAACATGTCGCGGTGGTTCTCCAGCATCCGGCGCTGTTCAACGACAGCGTGCGGGCCAACCTGACCATGGGCCGCGAACGCAGCGACCAGGCCTGCTGGCGGGCTTTGGAGATCGCCCAGTTGGCCGACGGCGTGCGGCGCCTGCCGCAGGGGCTGGACACCGTGGTCGGGCGTTCCGGGGTGCGCCTGTCGGGCGGTCAGCGGCAGCGCCTGGCGATCGCCCGGATGATCCTCGCCGAGCCCAAGGTGGTGATCCTCGACGAGGCCACCTCGGCCCTCGACGCCGCTACCGAGTACGCCCTGCACCAGGCGCTCGGCGACTTCCTCGAAGGCCGCACCACATTGATCGTGGCTCATCGGCTGTCGGCGGTGAAGCAGGCCGACCGGGTCCTGGTCTTCGATGGCGGGCATATCGCCGAAGACGGCGACCACCAGCAACTGATCGCCGAAGGCGGCCTCTACGCCCGGCTCTACGGACATCTGCAACAGATGTGAGGCGCCAGGCTGTCGCCTGGCGGTTTTTCTCGTATATTCCATATAAGACATCCGGTTTTTATTGGCTGCGGCAATAAAAAACGCTGTCTGTTCCGCCAGGTGCAGGGCAGGTTCGGCAAACAGCCACTAGACTCCTACTGTTTGCCGGGTGTCCGCCTACTCCAGCGTCGTGGCTGCCGGCAGGCAAGGCCTCGGGAGTTCTGCGACGGGATCTTGAGCGGCCGACAGGTGATGCAGTCAGGGGTGACGGAGACGGCACCCGATCGCTTAGCGCCAGTTTGAATGGTAGATGGAATGAGGCAGAACCGGACTCTCGACAAGCCCCGCCTGCTCGGCCTGGTATGGCCCTTCATCGTCGTGGTGCTGTTGCAGGCCATGCTGGCGGGCGGCAGTCTCTACGTCCTCTCCGCGGTGCGCAGCTATGTCGGCGGCGAAAGCCTCTGGTCGAAGGGCCAGAAGGATGCCATCTACTATCTCACCCTCTATGCCGACTCACGCGCCGACGAAGACTTCCGCCGCTACGAGGAGGCCATCGCGATCCCCCTCGGCGACCGCGAGATGCGCCTTGCCCTGGACCAGCCCGACCCGGACATCGAGGCGGCCCGCCAGGGCATCCTCAAGGGCGGCAACCATGCCGACGACGTTACCGCGATCATCTGGCTGTACCGCAACTTCCACGACTTCAGTTACTTCGAGCGCGCCATCGAGCTGTGGCTGGTGGGCGACAAGTACGTCATGGAACTGATCGACGTCGCCGGCAAGATGCGCGCGGGCATCGGCACCGGGCAGGCCAGTGCCGAGCAGGTGCAACAGTGGAAGACCGAGATCCACGCGATCAACGAGAAGGTCACGCCGGCGGCCAAGGCCTTCAGCGACGCCCTCGGCGAGGGCTCGCGGGCCTTGCTCAGGCTGCTGCTGGTGGCCAACCTGACCACCGCCAGCGTGCTCATCCTCCTGGCGTTCCTGCGTACCCGGCAACAACTGATGCAGCGCCAGGAAGTGGAGAACGCCCTCGATGCCGAGCGCGAACGGGCCCAGATCACCCTGGCCTCGATCGGCGACGGAGTGATCACCGCCGACACCCAGGGGGGCATTTCCTACCTCAACCCGGCCGCCGAGCAGATGACCAACTGGACGCTGGACAAGGCCCGCGGCCTGCCCCTGGCGTCGCTGTTCCGGATCGTCGACGAAAGCTCGCGGGAGGAGGGCATGCTGCTGATCGAGCAGATCCTCAGCGGCGAGATCGACGGCGGCCGCGAGCATTCCAAGCTGGTCCTGCGCCACGACGGCAGCAGCGTGCCGGTGACCCTGGTGGGCGCGCCGATCCATCGCGGCGGCGAGATCACCGGGGTGGTCCTGGTGCTTCACGACATGACCCGCGAGCGCCAGTATATGGCGCGCCTGTCCTGGCAGGCGACCCACGATGCGTTGACCGGGCTGACCAACCGCCGCGAGTTCGAGTATCGCCTGCAGATAGCGCTGGAACGCCTGGAGCGCAACAGCGGGCGGCACGCCCTGATGTTCCTCGACCTGGACCAGTTCAAGCTGGTCAACGACACCTGCGGCCACGCCGCCGGCGACGAACTGCTGCGCCAGGTCTGCACCCTGCTGCAACAAGGCTTGCGCGAGGGCGACACGCTGGCGCGGCTGGGCGGCGACGAGTTCGGCATCCTGCTGGAGAACTGCCCGGCGGAAAAAGCCGTGGAGATCGCCGACCATCTGCGCAAGACGGTCCAGGACCTGCACTTCACCTGGAGCGGGCAGCCGTTCAACTGCACCGTCAGCGTCGGCCTGGTGCACCTGCTGCCGGGTATCTCGACCCTCGAGGAGGCACTGCGCTCCGCCGACATGGCCTGCTACATGGCCAAGGAAAAGGGGCGCAATCGGGTCCAGGTGTTCCATCAGGACGACGTCGAACTGTCGATGCGCTTCGGCGAGATGACCTGGGTCCAGCGCATCCACCTGGCGCTGGAGGAAGACCGCTTCAGCCTCTATGCCCAGCCTATCGTGCCGCTGGGCGAAGGCGCGGAGGAGGGCTTGCACGTCGAACTGCTGCTGCGCCTGCGCGACGAGGGCGGGCGCCTGGTGCCGCCGCTGAGCTTCATACCCGCCGCCGAGCGCTACGGCCTGATGACGCTGATCGATCGCTGGGTGGTGGAGAATGCCTTCCGCACCCTCGTCGAGCGCGCCCAGGACCCTCGCGCCGAGCCGATCGGCACCTGCGCCATCAACCTCTCCGGCGCGACCATCGGCGACGAGTCGTTCCTGCAGTTCCTCACCGAGCTGTTCGCCCGTTACCGCATTCCGCCGCAGACGATCTGCTTCGAGGTCACCGAAACCGTGGCGGTTGCCAACCTGGCCAGCGCCATCCGCTTCATCAACGAGCTCAAGGACACCGGTTGTCGTTTCTCCCTGGACGATTTCTGCGCCGGCATGTCGTCCTTCATCTACCTCAAGCACCTGCCGGTGGATTACCTGAAGATCGATGGCAGCTTCGTCAAGGACATGCTCGAGGATCCCATCGATCGCGCCATGGTCCAGGTGATCAACCATATCGGCCACGTGATGGGCAAACGTACCATCGCCGAGTTCGTCGAGACCGTCGAAGTGATGGAGGCGCTGCGCGAGATCGGCATCGACTATGCCCAGGGCCTGGCCATCGGCGCGCCCCTGCCGTTCAGTCGCCAGCCTCCGGGCGCAGGGCTGGATGCCCAGGGCCTGTGGCCGAGCCTCGGACAGAACCTCCGGTAGGTGACCGCGGAGCGAAGAAAGAGTAGTTTCGCTGCTATGAGGCCGTTGCCGAGAAGAAGAGAAGGGAGACGGGTGTGAGCGAGTTCTTTGACCGTACGGGCCCCTTGCAGGAGGCGGGAAGCTATCCGCAGTGGGCGCAGCAACTGATCGTCGACTGCCAGGCGAGCAAGGACCGGGTTTCCGGCCACGAGCTGTACCGGCGCATGCGCGACGCCGAGCTGAGCCCGGCGCTGATGCGCCTGTACCTGATCGGCGGCTGGCCGGTGGTCGAGCAGTTCCCCTTGTACATGTCGCAGAACCTGCTGAAGACCCGTTTCGCCCGCCATCCCGGCGAAGACATGGCGCGCCGCTGGCTGATGCGCAATATTCGGGTCGAACTCAACCACGCCGACTACTGGCTGCACTGGGCCGAGGCCCACGGCGTGAGCCTGGCCGAGATCCAGGCGCAAGACGTGCCGGCCGAACTGCACGCGCTCAGCCACTGGTGCTGGCACACCTGCGCCAGCGACTCGCTGGCGGTGGCCATGGCCGCCACCAACTACGCCATCGAAGGCGTCACCGGCGAGTGGTCGGCGCTGGTCTGTTCGAACGGCGTCTACGAAAACGCCTTCCCCAAGGAAGGCCGCAAGCGCGCCATGAAGTGGCTCAAGCTCCACGCCCAGTACGACGATGCCCACCCCTGGGAGGCGCTGGAGATCATCTGCACCCTGGCCGGCACCAATCCCAGCGCCGAGCTGCGCCGGCAACTGCGCGACGCGATCTGCAAGAGCTACGACTACATGTACCTGTTCCTCGAGCGCTGCATGCAGCTGGAGGAGGCGCGCAGCGCCCGCAAGCTCGCGGTCGGCGCGGAGTAGCCTTGCGCACAGCGGAATCCCGGCGTGTTCCGCCGGGATTCCGCCCGCTCCTCAGGGCACCAGGATGATCTTCTCGCAGGTGCCTTCGTTCACCGCCCGGTACTGCTCCACGCCCTGCTCCAGCGGGACTTCCCGCAGCCCGTCCGGCAGCGGCAGGCGGCCCTGGTCGAACAGCTTGCCGAAGGCGTCGAGGAAGCCTGCGCAGGCTTCCACGCCATAGAGCAGCGAGTTGATCCCCACCACCGAGCCACCGCGGCGGTACAGGTTCAATGCGGGTAGGCGCACATGGCCGTCGGCCGGTGCGGCGATGATCGCCAGGCGACCGAAGGCGGCCAGCGCCGGGACCGCCGCCTCGAGCCAGAAACCGGTCGTATCGAAGATCACCTCGGCCCCGCCGGGGAAGATCCCTTCCACCTGTGCCGCCAGTTCGGCCGGCTCGCCCAGCAGCAGCGCGGCGATGCCCTGCGTTTCCAGCGCCTGGCGTTGCTCCTCGCGCCGCACCGCGCCGATCGCTTCGGCCCCCAAGGCCTTGGCCAGCGCCAGCGCGGCCTTGCCGACCGCGCCGTTGGCGCCGATTACCAGGAGCCGGGTACCGGCCTTGACCTGGCTGCGTTGCAGGGCGTCCCAGGCGGTGCTGTAGGGCACCCCGCAACTGGCGGCCTGGGCGAAGCTCAGGCTTTCCGGCTTGAGCGCGACGCCGGCGGCTGGCAGGGTCAGGAACTGCGCGTGGCTACCGTCGCGGAAGAATCCCGGCTCCCGCCCGGTGCCCCAGACCGCCTGGCCGAGCAGGGCCTTCGGTCCCTCCACCACCACCCCGGCGAAGTCGCGGCCCGGTACCCGGGGCAGGGTGGTATAGGGGAAGCGGCCGAGGACGTTCTTCACGTCGCTCGGATTCAGCCCGGCGGCGCGGATTTCCACCCGCACCTCATCGGCGGCGGGAAGCGGGTCGGGCATGTCCACCAGCTTGAGGGCGGCGAGGTCGCCGGTACGGTCGAATTGCAGTGCTTTCATCGGGGGCTCCGTGTCGTCGCGGCGATCAGTGCAGCCACTGCTGCAGCAGGTCGCGGCCAAGGGGGAAAAGCTGTTCGCCGAGCTGCATGCCAAGCAGGCCGACCAGGGCGATGGCGGGTGGCGCCGGCGAGCGGAAGTCGAGTACGGCGTAGAGCAGGCCGACCAGCAGGCCGATGCCGAGGGAGATCAGGTAGTTCATGGCGGCTGACAGGGACGGTGAACGATGGTGCCAGTCTAGTTGGCCGAAAAAACATCTATCGGCCAATCGCTATCGAATACCGGTCAAGGCTGGAACGGCTGGTGATGCTCGGCCCTGTACTCGGTGGGAGAGACGCCCAGCTCGCGGCGGAACATGTCGCTGAAGGCGCTCGGCGTATATCCCAGGGCATGGGCGATGCCTGCCACCGGACGGCCATCGATCAGTGCGGCGGCGGCGGTCGCCAGCTGCACCTGCCGCCGCCAGTCGGCGAAGCCCATGCCCAGGCTGCGCTGGAACAGGCGCGAGAGGGTCCGCACGCTGGCCCCGGCGTCTTCGGCCAGGCGCTCCAGGCCGATGTCCAGGGAGGGATTGGCCATCACCGCCTGGCACAGCGCGAGCAGGCGCCTGTCGGAGGCGTCCGGCAGCGGTACGCGGAGGCTGGAACGGCGCGCGCGACCGAGTTCGAGCACGGCGAGATCGGCCAGCGCCCCATAGTAGTGGGGGTCGCTCTGTCGTTCCTGCTCCACCAGGCTGACGATCAGCTCGCGCAGCAGCGGGCCGACCACCAGCACCAGGGTGCGGTCCTCCAGGCCGCGGGAGAGTTCCGGGCTCAGGTAGATGTTGCGCATCTGCAACTCGGAGGCGACCCGCACCGCATGGCGCAGGCCCGGTGGCAACCAGACCGCCCGTTGCGGCGGGACCGGCAGGGCCTCGTCGGGCGTCTCCAGCCACATCATCCCGGACACCGCATAGAGCACCTGGCCCCAGGCGTGCTCGTGGGCATCGACGCGGTGCCCGGCAGGATAGCTGCGGGCGACGCCGCGCAGGGGCCGGCGACTGTCGCTCAGGTCGGGTGGGGCGGGTCGTGCCATGGGAATGCCGTCGCGGAGGAAAGACGCAGGTTAACCGCTTGACGCCGATCATGCAGCGCCGGCTTTCAGCGCAGCCGTGACAGCGCTGCTGGCAGCTTTTCGCACCGCACTGTAAAGATAATTTTACGAAGACCGGGCGTTCGCCATGCATGCCGCCGGCGCGTAAGGAATAGTTGCCAGAAACCCTGCGCCAGGCCCTGCGCCGGGCCCTGCCGACGGCTTGTCCGCCGCGCCGCCACGGGGTGAGATGAAGGCATCTCCCATGTCGCCGGCCGCCTGGACCGGCGGCGGTCCATTCAACAAGAACAACGAGGAGGCCGGATGAACGCCGTGGCCAAGATCGAACAGCACAATCCCATCGGTACCGACGGATTCGAATTCGTCGAGTTCACCGCCCCCGACGCCAAGGGCATCGAGCAGCTGCGCCAGCTGTTCAACATGATGGGCTTCACCGAAACCGCCAAGCATCGTTCCAAGGAAGTCTTCCTGTTCCAGCAGAACGATATCAACATCGTGCTCAACGGCAGCCCGACCGGGCATGTCCATGAATTCGCCCTCAAGCACGGCCCGAGCGCCTGCGCCATGGCCTTCCGGGTGAAGAACGCTTCCCAGGCCGCCGCCTACGCCGAATCCCAGGGCGCCAAGCTGGTGGGCAGCCACGCCAACTTCGGCGAGCTGAACATCCCTTCCCTGGAAGGCATCGGCGGTTCGCTGCTGTATCTTGTCGACCGCTACGGCGACCGCAGCATCTATGACGTCGACTTCGAGTTCATCGAAGGCCGCAGCGCCAACGACAACTCGGTCGGCCTGACCTACATCGACCACCTGACCCACAACGTCAAGCGCGGCCAGATGGACGTCTGGTCCGGCTTCTACGAGCGCATCGCCAACTTCCGCGAGATTCGCTACTTCGACATCGAAGGCAAGCTCACCGGCCTGTTCTCCCGCGCCATGACCGCGCCTTGCGGGAAGATCCGCATCCCGATCAACGAGTCGGCCGACGATACCTCGCAGATCGAGGAATTCATCCGCGAATACCATGGCGAAGGCATCCAGCACATCGCCCTGACCACCGACGACATCTATGCCACGGTGCGCAAGCTGCGCGCCAACGGCGTGAAGTTCATGTCGACCCCGGACACCTACTACGAGAAGGTCGACACCCGCGTCGCCGGGCATGGCGAGCCGCTCGAGCAACTGCGCGAACTGAACCTGCTGATCGACGGCGCCCCGGGCGACGACGGCATCCTGCTGCAGATCTTCACCGACACGGTGATCGGCCCGATCTTCTTCGAGATCATCCAACGCAAGGGCAACCAGGGTTTCGGCGAGGGCAATTTCAAGGCCCTGTTCGAGTCCATCGAGGAAGATCAGATTCGCCGCGGCGTGATCTGATCCCGCTGCCGCCAGCCTGTTCCGGGGCTGGCGGTTTTCCTTGCGCTCCGCGTTTCCGTTCCAGCGGCGCCGATCGCGCCAGCCTTGCCCGCACCGCCGAGCCACAAGCCTGGCGGCCCATTCACGTCACGTACAACAACAAACAGGTGACGCATGATCCGTGAGTCCTTCCTTCGCCCAGCCGACCGCCCGCCGCCACGCGCCCCGCATGGCGCCCGCCGTGCGCCTGCCGCCTGAGCCGCACGGCCCCGTTTCGCCTCCGACAACAATAAATTTCCACTTGCGTGAGATAACTCAATGGACGGCCAACATCCGCATTCGGGCGAGCTCAAGCGCGGCCTGAAGAATCGTCACATCCAGTTGATCGCCCTCGGCGGCGCCATCGGCACCGGCCTGTTCCTCGGCTCGGCCGGGGTGCTTAAGTCGGCGGGCCCGTCGATGATCCTCGGCTACGCCATCGCCGGCTTCATCGCTTTCATGATCATGCGCCAGCTCGGCGAGATGATCGTCGAGGAGCCGGTTGCCGGCTCCTTCAGCCACTTCGCGCACAAGTACTGGGGCGGCTTCGCCGGCTTCCTCTCCGGCTGGAACTGCTGGGTGCTGTACATCCTGGTCGGGATGTCGGAACTGACCGCGGTCGGCAAGTACATCCACTACTGGTGGCCGGAGGTGCCGACCTGGGCCACGGCGGCGTTGTTCTTCGTCGTCGTCAACGCGATCAACCTGGCCAATGTCAAGGCCTTCGGCGAAGCCGAGTTCTGGTTCGCGATCATCAAGGTGGTGGCGATCATCGGCATGATCCTGCTCGGCTGCTACCTGCTGTTCAGCGGCAGCGGCGGTCCGCAGGCTTCGGTGAGCAACCTCTGGGCACACGGCGGTTTCTTCCCCAACGGAGTGAGCGGCCTGGTGATGGCCATGGCGATCATCATGTTCTCCTTCGGTGGCCTGGAAATGCTCGGCTTCACCGCGGCCGAGGCGGACAAGCCGAGGACGGTGATCCCGAAGGCGATCAACCAGGTGATCTATCGCATCCTGATCTTCTACATCGGCGCCCTGGTCGTGCTGCTCTCGCTGACGCCCTGGGACAGCCTGCTGCAGACCCTCAACGCTTCCGGCGATGCCTACAGCGGCAGCCCGTTCGTGCAGATCTTCTCGATGATCGGCAGCGGCACTGCCGCGCACCTGCTGAACTTCGTGGTGCTCACCGCCGCACTGTCGGTGTACAACAGCGGCACCTATTGCAACGGCCGCATGCTTCTCGGCCTGGCCGAGCAGGGCGATGCCCCGCGCGCGCTGGCCAGGGTCGACAAGCGCGGCGTACCGGTACGCGCCCTGGTGGTATCGGCGCTGGTGACCTTCCTCGCGGTGGTGGTGAACTATGTGATCCCGCACCAGGCGCTGGAGCTGCTGATGTCGCTGGTGGTGGCGGCGCTGGTGATCAACTGGGCGATGATCAGCATGGCGCACCTGAAGTTCCGCGCGCAGATGGACCGCCAGGGCACCCGCACGCACTTCCGCGCGTTCTGGTATCCGTACGGCAACTACCTGTGCATGGCCTTCGTGGTGTTCATCCTCGGCGTCATGTTGCTGATCCCCGGCATCCAGGTCTCGGTCTATGCCATCCCGGTCTGGCTGCTGGTGATGTGGGCCTGCTACCGACTCAAGGGAGCCCCGCGGCCGATGCCGGGCCTGCGGGTGAAGCCGGTCACCGAGTGATCGATGGGGCGCCGGCGCGCAGAGGAGAGGGGAGCGCTCCTTTGCGCGTCCCGGCGGCCCACAAGACTTTTTCTAGGGGCGCCTGTCGTTGACGCGGCAGGTGCCGAATTCCTACAGTGGCAGCGCCATTTTTTCTCGTTAGAGGGATTTCCATGAAAAAAGCGCTCTGGCTGCTTCTGGCTGCCGTTCCCGTGGTCCTGGTCGCCTGCGGCGGCAGCGACGACGACAAGCAGACCGCCCAGGTCGATTACCTGGCCCTGCCGGGGGATGCCAAGCTGGATACCCGCAGCGTCGACTACAAGTGCGAGAACGGTCGCAAGTTCACCGTGCAGTACCTGAACAAGGGCGACAACAGCCTCGCCGTGGTGCCGGTCAGCGACAACTCGACGCTGGTCTTCAGCAATGTGATTTCCGCCTCCGGCGCCAAGTACGCCGCCGGCCAGTACATCTGGTGGACCAAGGGCGAGGAAGCCACCCTCTACGGCGACTGGAAGGGCGGCGAGCCCACCGACGGGGTCGCCTGCAAGGAGCGTTGAGTTCGACCTGGCGCTTTAGCCGAAATGAAGGAACCCGGCCGCGGCCGGGTTTCTTTTGGCCTGCTTTTCCGCTCGGCAAAGGGGGTATGCTGGCAGCCCGTTGGTCCACCGTGCCGCCCCATGCTGATCATCTCCAATGCCGTCCACCTGCCCGACCATGAGATCGAGCTGAATGCCATTCGCGCCCAGGGCGCCGGCGGGCAGAACGTCAACAAGGTCTCCAGCGCGGTGCACCTGCGCTTCGACATCCAGGCCTCGTCGTTGCCGCCGTTCTACAAGGAGCGTCTGCTGGCACTGAACGACCAGCGCATCAGCGGCGACGGCGTGGTGGTGATCAAGGCCCAGCAGTACCGGACCCAGGAGCAGAACCGCGAGGATGCCCTGGAGCGCCTGGCGGAGTTGATCCGCAGCGTGGCCAAGGTGCAGAAGGCGCGGCGCCCGACCAAGCCTACGCGCGGCTCGCAGAAGCGCCGGCTGGACGGCAAGGCCAAGCGCGGCGCGGTGAAGGCCGGGCGCGGCAAGGTGGATTTCTGATCCGGCCGGTCTTCGCGACGGATCAGCGTACGGCCTGGGCCACCGGCTGGCCGAGGCCGCGCTCGCGGTCGCGTTGCAGGCGATAGGCCTTGGCCGCGGCCGGGATCGCAGTGACCTGGCCGGTTTCCAGCCAGCGTCGCAGGCGGGTGGCGTCGGCGAAGTGGGTGTACTTGCCGAAGGCGTCCAGCACCACCAGGTTGACCGGATTGCGGTTGATCGTGGTGCGCATCACCAGGCAGTGACCTGCTTCGTTGGTGAAGCCGGTCTTGGTCAACTGGATGTTCCAGGTCTTGTTGTTGATCAGGTGATTGGTGTTGCGGAAGCCCAGGGTGTAGTTGGGGTGGCGGAAGGCCACGGTCTTCTCCGGAGTGGTACTCCACTGGCTGAGCAGCGGGTATTGCCGGCTGGCCACCAGCAGGCGGGTGAGGTCGCGAGCGGTGGAGACGTTGTGCAGCGACAGCCCGGTCGGCTCGACGTAGCGGGTGTTCTTCATTCCGAGGGCGTGGGCCTTGGCGTTCATCGCCTTGACGAAGGCGTTCTTGCCGTCCGGATAGTTCTGCGCGAGGCTGGCGGCGGCGCGGTTCTCCGAGGACATCAGGGCGAGCAGGAGCATGTCCCGGCGGCTGATCTGGCTGCCGACCCGCACCCGGGAAAACACCCCGCGCATTTCGCTGGTCTCGCTGATGGCGATCGGCAGTACCTCGTCCAGCGGCAGTTTCGAGTCGAGCACGACCATGGCGGTCATCAGCTTGGTGATCGAGGCGATCGGCACCACCAGGTCGGGGTTGCGCGAGTAGAGCACCTTGCCGGTGTTCTGGTCGGTAACCAGCGCGCTGCCCGACGCCAGCTCCTGTTGCAGCGGCAGCCCGGCCTTGGGCGGCGGGGAGGCGGATACCGCGGTGGCAACGCTGAGGGACAGGAACAGGGTGACCAGTGACAGGAGACGGTTTCTCACGTGCGTTGCTCACTAAGACGAGAAAGTGGGGCCGTGGGGCGCAGTGTGAACTGGTGCCCATAATTGAGCATTTTATGCTCTTTTGTAGGAAAAGCACGTAGGGCTTTGAAAGTGCTGACTTATGGTTGGCCCGGTTCGGAGAGGTTCGGCGGATAACGCCTGTGGCGGTATTCGCCCTACGCCCACAAGGTCGTGGTGCGGTAGGGCGAATAACCGCAACGCGGTTATCCGCCGCCTCGGCGGGAGTGCGCGGCATTCGCTGGGGCGAAAAAAAGCCGGCCATCACAGCCGGCTCAGGGTAACCGTGAGGATTCAGTCCGCGCAGACCTGGGCGATGGCTTGCGCCAGGCGGTCGAGGCGGCGCGCGTCGAGACCGGCGACGTTGGCCCGGCCGCTGGAGACCAGGTAAACGGCGTGCTCGTCGCGCAGCCGAGCGACCTGCTGCGGGCTCAGTCCGGTATAGGAAAACATCCCGCGTTGCGCGCCGACATGGGCGAAGCGCTCGGCCAGGCCGTGCGGCGCCAGGGCTTCGACCAGGCCGATGCGCAGGCTGGCGATGCGCGAGCGCATGCCTTCGACCTCTTCCTGCCAGAGTCCCTTCAACTCGCTGTCGCCGAGGATCGCCGCGACCACCTCGGCGCCATGCGCCGGCGGGGTCGACCAGAGGTTGCGGGCGAGGAAGGCCAGTTGGCTACGCACGTCGGTGAGCTTCTCGGCGTTCTGCGCGCAGACGATCAGCGCGCCGACGCGGTCGCGGTACAGGCCGAAGTTCTTCGAGCAGGAACTGGTGACCAGCACCTCCGGTAGTTCGCCGGCGAACAGGCGTACCGCCCAGGCGTCTTCCTCGAGACCGTCGCCGAAGCCCTGGTAGGCGAAGTCGATCAGCGGCAGCAGCTCGCGGCGACGTACCACGTCGAGCACCCTGTGCCAGTCGTCGTGGCTCAGGTCGAAACCGGTCGGGTTGTGGCAGCAGGCATGCAGCAGCACCACGTCTCCCTGGGGAATGCGCTCCAGGCCAGCAAGCATCGCCTCGACATCCAGGCGGTTGTCGGCGCTGACGTAGGGGTAGTGGGAAACCTTCAGGCCGGCGGCGGCGAACAGCGTCTCGTGGATCGGCCAGGTCGGGTCGCT
The DNA here is from genome assembly GCF_013343155.1 of Pseudomonas sp. FDAARGOS_761. NCBI lineage: Bacteria > Pseudomonadati > Pseudomonadota > Gammaproteobacteria > Pseudomonadales > Pseudomonadaceae > Pseudomonas > Pseudomonas sp. FDAARGOS_761. Next base: position 1,025,129 of record NZ_CP054572.1, read on the forward strand.
CAGCCAGATGCCGCGGCCGGGCAGGCAATGGGCGATGAAGTCGCCGGCCAGGCGCAAGGCGCCGGTGCCGCCGGGCGTCTGGGTGGCGTCGGCGCGTTGCTCCAGCAACAGCGGCGAGGCGGCGCCGAGCGCCAGTTCCGCCAGGCGCGCGGCGAACAGCGCATCGCCGTGGCCGCCGACGTAGCTCTTGGTGGTTTCCTGCTCGACCAGGCGCTGCTCGGCGAGTTTCACCGAGCGCAGGATCGGGGTCAGGCCCTGGGCATCCTTGTAGACACCGACGCCGAGGTCCAGCTTGTCCGCGCGCGGATCGTTGCGGTAGGCGTCGAGCAGGCCCAGGATCGGGTCGCCCGGTACGCGGGCGACCTTGGCGAAATGACTCATTTGCGCCCCTCGGCGGTTTTCGCTACCTCGTCGGTGCGCGCCGCCATGATGAAGTCGTTGCGGTGCAGGCCCTTGATCGAGTGGCTCCACCAGGTCACGGTGACTTTGCCCCACTCGGTCAGCAGGCCCGGATGGTGGCCTTCGGCCTCGGATATCTCGCCGACGGCATTGGTAAAGGCCAGGGCGTGCTTGAAGTTCTTGAACAGGTAGACCTTCTCCAGTTGCATGATGCCGTCGCGGACTTCGATGTTCCAATCCGGAATCTGCCGCAGCAGCACGGGCAGTTCTTCGTCGCTGACGTGCGGGGCGTCGGCGCGGCAGGCTTCGCAATGGGCTTGGGTGAGTGCGGTCATGGTGGGAGTCCTTGGTTGTCGCATGTGGGAGCGGCGGACGGGCCGGACCCGTCCACCATAGTTCAAGGCCGCCGCGGGGTCAGCCGCGGTGGCGGCGATTCTCGTCAGGCCGCCTGCTTGGGCGGGAACAGCGGCGCGTGCAGGCCCAGGCGCATGGCCTCGTGGACCAGTGCCATGATGTCTTCCTGGGCCAGTTGGAACAGGCGCTTGAGGTCGGGCAGGACGAAATAGAGCGGTTGCAGGATGTCGATGCGGTAGGGCGTGCGCATCGCCTCCAGCGGATTGAAGGCCTGGTGCAGCGGCTCGTCGGAGAGGCAGTAGACGGTCTCCTTCGGCGAGGAGAGGATGCCGCCGCCGTAGATGCGCTTGCCCTGGTCGGTCTCGACCAGGCCGAACTCGATGGTCATCCAGTACAGGCGGGCGAGGAACACGCGTTCCTCCTTGCTCGCCTTGAGGCCGAGCTTGCCGTAGGTATGGGTGAACTCGGCGAACCAGGGGTTGGTCAGCAGTGGGCAGTGGCCGAAGATCTCGTGGAAGATGTCCGGCTCCTGCAGGTAGTCCAGTTCTTCCGGGGTGCGGATGAAGGTGGCGACGGGGAATTGCTGGCTGGCCAGCAGTTCGAAGAAGGTCTGGAACGGAATCAGCGCCGGAACCCGCGCCACGCGCCAGCCGGTGGTGGCCTGGAGAACCCTGTTGATCTCGTCGAGCTGGGGGACCCGGTCGTGGGGCAGGCCGAGCTGTTCGATGCCGTCGAGGTATTCCTGACAGGCGCGGCCTTCGATCACCTTCAGTTGCCGGGTGATCAGGGTATTCCAGACCTGGTGCTCGGTTTCCGGATAGTGGATGAAACCGTTGTCGTCGGGCTGGCGGGCCACGTACTGCGTCGTTTTCATACGGACTCCATGAGCGGCTTGTGGCCGCGGGGTCTTTGTTGTTGTCGTTGCCTTATCGATACCGCGTCGGGACGGTCCGTGCAGCCCTGGATAGGGACCGGGCAACGGGGAGGAATCGGCGTTTTCGTAAAGTTTTCCTTACGAATTGGCCTGGGTCGCCTGTTCATTGGGCCAGGCATTGTTGCTGGTGAGTCTAACTGTCACATATTCTTGACGGAAATTTCCGGCCGGGAGTTAAAAAAACCGGCCGCGAGCCCATCAGAACGACAACACCGGGCCACGCCATGCGTATCAAAGTGCACTGCCAGAACCGTGTAGGCATCCTCCGCGACATCCTCAACCTGCTGGTCGACTACGGCATCAACGTCAATCGCGGCGAAGTCGGCGGCGACCAGGGCAACGCCATCTACCTGCTCTGTCCGAACATGATCAACCTCCAGTTGCAGTCGCTGCGGCCCAAGCTGGAGGCGGTGCCGGGGGTCTTCGGGGTCAAGCGCGTCGGCCTGATGCCCAGCGAGCGCCGGCACCTGGAACTCAACGCGCTGCTCGCCGCCCTGGACTTCCCGGTGCTCTCGGTGGACATGGGCGGGCAGATCGTCGCCGCCAACCGTGCCGCCGCGCAGTTGCTCGGCGTGCGCGTCGACGAGGTGCCGGGGATTCCGCTGTCGCGCTATGTCGAGGACCTCGACCTGCCCGAACTGGTGCGCGCCAACAAGGCGCGGATCAACGGGCTGCGGGTCAAGGTGAAGGGCGACGTGTTCCTCGCCGACATCGCGCCGCTGCAATCCGAGCACGACGAGAGCGAGGCGCTGGCTGGAGCGGTGCTGACCCTGCATCGCGCGGATCGCGTCGGCGAGCGCATCTACCATGTGCGCAAGCAGGAGCTGCGTGGCTTCGACAGTATCTTCCAGAGTTCGCGGGTAATGGCCGCGGTGGTCCGCGAGGCGCGGCGCATGGCGCCGCTGGACGCGCCGCTGCTGATCGAGGGCGAGACCGGCACCGGCAAGGAGCTGCTGGCGCGCGCCTGCCACCTGGCCAGCCCGCGCGGGCAGTCGCCGTTCATGGCGTTGAACTGCGCCGGCCTGCCGGAATCCATGGCCGAGACCGAGCTGTTCGGCTATGGTCCGGGAGCCTTCGAGGGCGCCCGTCCGGAAGGCAAGCTCGGCCTGCTGGAGCTTACCGCCGGCGGTACGCTGTTCCTCGACGGCGTCGGCGAGATGAGCCCGCGCCTGCAGGCCAAGTTGTTGCGCTTCCTGCAGGACGGCTGTTTCCGCCGGGTCGGCAGCGACGAGGAGGTGTACCTGGACGTGCGGGTGATCTGCGCCACCCAGGTAGACCTGTCCGAACTCTGCGCCAAGGGCGAATTCCGCCAGGACCTCTATCACCGTCTCAATGTGCTCTCGCTGCACATCCCGCCGCTGCGCGAGTGCCTGGATGGCCTGGCGCCGCTCGCCGAGCATTTCCTCGACCAGGCCAGCCGGCAGATCGGCTGCGGCCTGCCGAAGCTTTCCGCGCAGGCGCTGGAACGTCTCGAACGCTACCACTGGCCGGGCAACGTGCGGCAATTGGAAAACGTGCTGTTCCAGGCGGTTTCGCTGTGCGAAGGGGGAACGGTCAAGGCCGAGCACATCCGCCTGCCGGACTACGGCGCACCGCAGCCGCTGGGGGATTTTTCCCTGGAAGGAGACCTCGACGCCATCGTCGGGCGCTTCGAGAAGGCGGTGCTGGAGCGCCTGTTCCGCGAGCATCCGAGCAGCCGCCAGTTGGGCAAGCGCCTCGGCGTTTCGCATACCACGGCGGCGAACAAGCTGCGCCAGCATGGCGTGGGGCAAGGCGAGGGCTGAGCGGCATGCTTGCCGGTTTGTTGCAGGCTGGGAAAGAAACGGCGGAGGCGTCGGCCCCTGTGGAAGGGCGCCAGCGCGGTGAGGCGCGGGGAAGACGGCCAGGATGTTCGCCGAGGGGCGGGATTTTCGCCGCCGAGTACACAATGATCGCGCCGGATGGGCGAGCTGCCCCTCGTGGCGCGATCCTTCGGAGGTCGACCCGGAGGTCGAGGAGAGTTTAGCCGCCAGTGCAGCCGTTGCCCCAGACCTGATATTCGACGGTATGTTTCTGGCCGTTCGAATCTTCGTAGGTCATGCGTGCGGGAACGATGCCGCAGGCATTGGAAGTGTCGGTTGAAGATATAACGCGAGCCACATCCAGTTGCATGCCATAGGCATATTCTTCAACAGCGTTTTCCTGCTGGCTGGCAGGTTGATCCTGGGCGCCAGCCGCCATCACCAGCGGCGAGCAGGCGAACAGGGCCATCAGGGCGAAAGCCTTCATTACTATTTACCTGAGTAGTTTCTGAGTGGGTACGATCTGCCGTCGGAAGACAGGCGGACAGGTCACCGGGGCAACTCGATAAACAAGGCTGGGTAAGTAAGTCTGCAATCAAGTTGCGGAGTCGAAGTTCAACGGGAGTTAACTTCGGCTGTTGGGTTTATTGTAAGTTGGGATAGGCTGCGACATATAGACTCAGTCAAGACAAGAACCTTGTACGGATCGGTAACAATATCCCTGTGGCCTTCTGCGCCGCGGCTTTGCGACCGGCTCACGGGTTTCTTTCCTGGCCCAGGGGCGATTGCGGGTCGAGCAGGGCGCTGCGAATGAAGTGCAGGTAGCTGAGCACCCGTCGCAGCGGCGAGGTATCGAACTGCGGTGCGCGCGGCTCCGGCGCCGCCCGTACCGCCATGATCGCCTGGTTCACCGCGTGCAGGGCGCGCTGGCGGTTGCTCGGCCCGGGTTGCAGGAACAGCCGGATCAGCGCCCGGCCCATCAGGCGGATCGCCCGGCGCCAGGCGGTGCGTTCGGCGTAGCAGGGCTCCTGGGGCAGGCGTTGCTGTTCGAGGCGCAGCTCGATGATCGCCTGGCCGACCTCCAGCACCAGGAACATCCAGCCCAGCAACCGGCGTTGCACGTCCGGGCGGCCGGCGGAGAAGGTGTAGGCCTGGTTCAGCAGGTCGCGGGTGCCGCTTTCGAAACCGGAGACCAGGCCCTTGCTCTTGCCGCTGATGGCGAACACCACCCGCTCGCGCAGGTCGTGCTCCAGGCGCTTCCACATCCACGGCCGGTTCGGCGGCAGGATCACCATGGCGGCGACCGTGGCGAGGACCATCGACAAGAGTAGTGCCAGGTATTCGTTGAAGAAGGCCAGGGCGTCGTAGCGCGCCATGTTGGCCGGCAGCGAGGCGAAGCAGAACCACACCAGTAGGCCGACGCCGTAGCCGTTCCACTGCGGCCGCCAGAGCAGCAGGGCGCCGACCGCGAAGACCGGCAGCAGGCAGCAGAGCAGCATCGGGAAACCGTCCACGTGGGGTAGCAGGTAGAGCAGCACGAACAGCCCGGTGCAGGCCCCGGCGAGGGTCCCGAGGGTGAGTTGCAGCGACAACCGGCCGGGATTCGGCGAGGTCGAGGAGAGCGCCGAGATCAGTACCGCGGTGAGGGCGAAGGTGCCGCCGTGGGGCCAGGAGGTCTGGATCCAGAACGTGCCGAGCAGGCCGATCATCAGCGCGCTGCGCGCTCCGGCGACCAGCGCGGCGACCGGGTTGGCGCGGGCGACGAAGCTTTCCTTCCATTGCTCGCGGGCATGGTGGTGTTCGGCCAGGGAAGCGTGGGTCAGGGCGTAGTTGTGCAGGTCGTCGGTGAAACGGAAGGCCAGTTCGGCAGCGGTGTTGAAATCCAGCAGGTCGTTCTCGCCGGGGCGCTGCTCCACCAGGCGCTGGCGGGCCTGGCGGATGTTCTGCATCAGTTCCGGCTTGTAGGCCTCGATGCGTTCGGCCAGGCGCGCGGCGTCGGCGTCGGTGGGCGTCCGTTCGCGAATCGGCGCGAGCAGCCCGGCAAGCTCCGCCAGGCAGGGCGCCAGGACCTCCAGGACATTCTGCGCCCCGCGCCCGCGCAGGCGTTCGAGCAGGCGGTGGAGGCCGTGGAAGCGACTGGTCATGACCATGAATTCGTTGTTCAGGCGAATCAGCCGGCCGCTGCGCAGGCGCATGTGCGGATCTTCGAAAGTAGTGGCGCTGCGCAGGTTTTCCAGGCCCACGGACTGGGCGACGAAGCGCGCGCTGAGCTCGCCGAAGCGCTCGCCGTCGAGGCTGCCCTGCAGGCCTTCGGCGGCGAACCCGGCGAAGTCGCGGAAGCGCCCGTAGAGTGTGTTGCGCAGGGCGGCGCCGCTGGTCTGCGGCAGGAAGATGGCGCTGACGGTACCGGTGCAGAGGATGCCCAGGGATATTTCCAGGACCCGCCACAGCGCCGCCATGAAGGCGCCTTCCGGGTGCGCGGTGGCTGGAATCCCGATCATGGTCGCGGTGTAGCCGGCGAGTACGCAGGCGTAGCCGCGGAAATCGCGGTAGCGCGCGGCGCCGGCGGTGCACAGGCCGACCCAGAGCGCCAGGCAGGCGAGGAACAGCACGCGCTCCTGGGCGAACAGGGCGATCAGAGTGACCATCACGCTGAGGCCGATCAGGGTTCCGACGATGCGGTAGAAGCTCTTGGCCAGGACCTGCCCGCTCTGCGTCTGCATGACGATGAAGACCGTCACCAGCACCGTGCTCGGCTGCGGCAGTTCCAGGCGATAGGCCAGCCACAGGGCGAGGCTGGCGGTGAGCAGGGCCTTGAACACGAAGACCCAGGCGACGCCGTCGCTACGCGCCCATTCGAGCAGGGCGCGGCGCAATTCGTCGGGGCTGGGAAAGAACGCGAGGGGAGCCGGTGGAACCAGGGGGAGACCTTTCCGGGTGGCGCGGGGCACTGCTGCGAATCCTGAACGACGGCGAGGGGAGGCCGAAACGGCTGGGAATTCTAGGAGCGCCCGCGCTTGCGGATAAGAGCTCGGATAGGTGAAAAATTTTTGTCACAAAAGGCAATAATAGGTGGGTTGACTCGTGACAGAATCTGCGCCGCCTTGGGGTGTCCTCCGGGTTGCGTGGAAAAGAGACGCGCCATAAGCGTCAGAGCCTAGAGGGCCGTGATGGATATCCTGTTCAATATGCGCGCGTTCGTCAGCGTCGCGGAGACCGGCAGTTTCACTGCCGCCGCCCAGCGCCTGGACCTGACGACCGCCTATGTCTCCCGTGCGGTGGCCAAGCTGGAGGCCCACCTGCAGACCCGCCTGCTGCATCGCACCACCCGGCGCATCGCGCTGACCGAAGCCGGGCAGCGCTACCTGATGCGCGCCCAGCAGATACTCGCCTACATCGAGGAGGCCGAGGCCGAGGCGGGCGACGCCCATGCGCGGCCGTCGGGCACGCTGAAGGTCCACGCGATGACCGGCATCGGCCAGCACTACCTGATCAAGGCCATCTCGCAATATTGCGAGACCTACCCGGAGGTTGGCTTCGACCTGACCCTGGCCAACCGGATCACCGACATTCTCGACGAGGGCTACGACATTTCCGTGGTGATCGCCCCCGAGCTGCCGGACTCCGGTTTCGTCTCCAAGTGCATCGGCCAGACCTACAGCATCCTCTGCGCCTCGCCGGGCTACATTGCCGCGCACGGCTTCCCCAAGCTGCCGGCGGAGCTGTCCGCGCACCGTTGCCTGCGCCTGGTGAACTCGGTGATGTCGCTGGACCGCTGGCTGTTCGACGGGCCCGACGGCCAGGAACTGGCCTGCATCAACCAGACGCATTTCCAGGTCAACACCGCCGACGCCATGACCGAGGCGGTGGTCTCCGGCATGGGTATCGGCGCGCTGCCGGTGTACGCGGCGGTCAACGGCCTGAAGGACGGCAGCCTGGTGCGGGTGTTGCCGCGCTATAGCCTGTTCCATCTCAACGTCTACGCCCTCTACCCCTCGCGGCAGTACCTGGATGCGAAGATCCGCACCTGGGTCGAGTTCCTCCGCGAGCACATGCCGGCGATGCTCGCCGCGGACGAGCGCAGCCTGGCGGAGAGCGGTGGGTTGGCGAACTGAGCGGGAGTGGTGGGCGGCGCCCTACAGGCTGTCTCCCACCCTCTGCAACTCCTCGATCAACGCCCGCAGGCAACTCGGCAGTGCTTCCAGGTCGCGTACCAGCAGGCTGCGCTCGCGGATCGCCCAGGGCTCGTCGAGTTCGATGGTCGCCAGTTTCATCGTCCGGCTGTGGCGGCGCGCGGCGGACTGCGGGATCACGCCGATACCGACGCCGCCCTCGATCATCCGGCAGATCGCCTCGAAGCTGGAGACCTGGATGCGCAGCGATAGCTGCTCGCCCATCTGCTCCACCCGTTCGTACAGGAAGGCGTGCAGGGTGGTGCCCTCGGGCAGGCCGATATGCTGGAACTGCAGGGTGTCGCGCAGGCGTACCCTGGCCTGTCCGGCCAGCGGATGGCCCTGGGGCACCGCCATCACCAGGCGGTCGGTGCTGAAATGCAGGACCTGCAGGCCACTGGCCGCCACCGGCCCGGCGATGATGCCGAGGTCGGTGGAGCCGTCCAGCACGCCGCGGACAATGTCGCGGCTGAGGCGTTCCTGCAGGTCGACGGTGACCCCGGGACGAGCGGCAAGGAAGCCGGCGAGGATTTCCGGGAGGAATTCGGTGACCGCGGTGGTATTGGCGAAGATGCGGATATGCCCGGCGGCGTCGCTGCCGTACTCGGTGAACTCGCTCTTCAGGTATTCCACCTGGCGCATGATCAGCCGCGCGTGCTGTAGCAGGCGCTGGCCCGCCGGGGTCAGTTCGACGCCGCGGCTGTCGCGGTACAGCAGGCGGCTGCCGAGCTGGCCTTCGAGCGCCTTGACCCGTGCGCTGGCGGCGGCCGGGGAAAGGAAGGCGCGGCGCGCGCCCTGGGTCAGGCTGGGCGACTCGGCGATATGGATGAACAGGCGCAGGTCGGCGAGATCGAAATGCATGGGCACTCCATGGCGTTCGGCAAATCCGAACGCGCCATTGCGTAATTGCAAATTCTCAAAACGCTAGCATCCTATCATTCTCCTCCCATCACCCCCTAGGTCATGGGAAGCCACGCATGAGTGAGTCCGCTTTCGCCCCCTGGATCGGTCGCCAGGAAGAAACCCACGATCAATTGAGCCGCAACCTGGTCAAGCGCATCGCCGCCACCTTCGGCGAGCCGACCCCGGCCCACGGCGAAGCGCTGCCGCCGCTCTGGCACTGGGCGTTCTTCCAGGACCCGGTGGAGGCCGCCGGCCTCGGCGTCGACGGCCACCCGGCGCGCGGCGGTTTCCTGCCGCCGGCGGACGATCGCAACCGCATGTGGGCCGGCGGGCGCCTGGAGTTCCACCAGCCGCTGCGGGTCGGCGGCGAGGCCAGCCGCACCTCGACCATCCTCCGGGTCGAGGAGAAGCACGGGCGCAGCGGCGCGCTGCTGTTCGTCACCCTGCGCCACGACTACCGCCAGGACGGCCAACTGGCGCTGAGCGAAGAGCACGACATCGTCTACCGCGAACCGACCCCGCCCAAGCTCGGCGGTACCGAGGCATTGCCCGAGGGCGACTGGCGCGAGGCGCTGGAACCCGATCCGGTGTTGCTGTTCCGCTACTCGGCGGTGACTTTCAACGGCCACCGCATTCACTACGACTGGCCCTATGTCACCGATGCCGAAGGCTATCCGGGCCTGGTGGTGCACGGTCCGCTGATCGCCACCCTGGCCCTGCGCGCGTTCTGCCGGGCCAATCCGCAGGCACGCCTGCGTCGCTTCGCCTATCGCGGCCTGCGCCCGCTGATCTGTCCCGAGCCGTTCGAGGTCGGCGGCCGCCTGCTCGCTGCCGGCAAGGCCGAGGTATGGGTCGGCAATGGCGCCGGCCTGGCCCAGCGCGGCGACGTGGAATTCGATTGAAAGGGCCCCAGCGCCCATCCAACGACAAGAATCGAGGAGTCACCGATGAATCCGAACAGCGAAGAGCTGAACGCGATCCGCGAGGGCGTACGTGCCCTCTGCGCCGAATTCGACGCCGCCTACTGGCGCCGCATCGACGAGCAGCGCGGTTTTCCCGAGGCCTTCGTCAAGGCCCTGACCGACGCCGGCTGGCTCTCGGCGATGATCCCGGAGGAGTACGGCGGTTCCGGCCTGGGCCTGGCCGAGGCCTCGGTGATCCTGGAGGAAGTCAACCGCTGCGGCGGCAACTCCGGCACCGTGCACGGGCAGATGTACAACATGTTCACGCTGCTGCGTAACGGCAGCGAGGCGCAGAAGCGCTTCTACCTGCCGAAGCTGGCCAGCGGCGAGCTGCGCCTGCAGTCGATGGGGGTGACCGAGCCGACCACCGGCACCGATACCACCAAGATCAAGACCACCGCCGTGCGCAAGGGCGACCGCTATGTGATCAACGGGCAGAAGGTGTGGATCTCGCGGATCCAGCACTCCGACCTGATGATCCTGCTGGCGCGCACCACGCCGCTGGCCGAGGTGAAGCGCAAGTCCGAAGGCATGTCGATCTTCCTCGTCGACCTGCGCGAGGCCATCGGCAAGGGCCTGACCGTGCAGCCGATCGCCAACATGGTCAACCACGAGACCAACGAGCTGTTCTTCGACAACCTGGAGATCCCCGCCGATAGCCTGATCGGTGAGGAAGGCAAGGGCTTCCGCTACATCCTCGACGGCCTCAATGCCGAGCGCACCCTGATCGCCGCCGAATGCATCGGCGACGGCCGCTGGTTCATCGACAAGGCCAGCCACTATGCCCGCGACCGCGTGGTCTTCGGCCGGCCGATAGGGCAGAACCAGGGCGTGCAGTTCCCCATCGCCGAGGCGCACATCGAAGTGGAGGCCGCCGACCTGATGCGCTGGCGCGCCTGCCAGGAGTACGACGCCGGGCTCAACGCCGGGGCCAGCGCGAACATGGCCAAGTACCTGGCGGCGAAAGCTTCCTGGGAGGCGGCCAACGCCTGCCTGCAGACCCACGGCGGCTTCGGCTTCGCCTGCGAGTACGACGTCGAGCGCAAGTTCCGCGAGACCCGCCTGTACCAGGTGGCGCCGATCTCCACCAACCTGATCCTGTCCTACGTGGCCGAGCACCTGCTCGAACTGCCGCGCTCGTTCTGAAGCGGGAGCCGCCCATGCAGATCGACCGTCTCGACCACCTGGTGCTCACCGTCCGCGACATCGACGCCAGCATCGATTTCTACACCCGCGTACTGGGTATGCGCGCCGTTACCTTCGGCGCGGGTCGCAAGGCCCTCGCCTTCGGTGCGCAGAAGATCAACCTGCACCAGGCCGGGGGCGAATTCGAACCCAAGGCCGAGCGACCTACGCCGGGGTCCGCCGACCTCTGTTTCATCGTCGCCACGCCACTCGAGGCGGTGGCCGAGCAACTGCGCCAGCAGGCCGTGGAAATCCTCGAGGGCCCGGTGCAGCGCACCGGCGCCGGCGGGCCGATCCTCTCGCTGTACCTGCGCGACCCCGACCTGAACCTGATCGAACTGAGCAACCCGCTGTAGGCCGCGTGCCTCGGGACAACTACAAGAGAGCGTTGGTCATGACCGACTACACCCAGCAACTCGCCGGCTTTCTCGCCGGCCTGCGCTACCAGGACCTGCCGCCGGCGGTGCTGGCGCGGATGGAAGAATTGTTCCTCGACTGGCTCGGCTCGGCGCTGGCCGGCAAGGGCCAGCATCCGATCCCATTGTTCGAGCGCTACGCCGAACGCATGGGCCCGGCCGATGGTAGCGCGCAGATCCTGCCCAGCCGGCGGCGCAGCTCGCCGTATTTCGCCGCCCTGGTGAACGGCGCGGCTTCCCACGTGGTGGAGCAGGACGACCTGCACAACAGCTCGGTGCTGCACCCCGCGGCAGTGGTCTTCCCTGCCGCCCTGGCCGCGGCCCAGGACCTCGGCCGCAGTGGCGCCGAGCTGATCCTCGCGGCGGTGGCCGGCTACGAGGCCGGCATCCGCATCGGCGAATTCCTCGGTCGTTCCCACTACCGGGTGTTCCATACCACTGCCACGGTCGGCACCCTCGCCGCGGCAGTGGCGGTGGGCAAGCTGATGGACTTCGACCGCGAGCGCTTCGTCGACCTGCTCGGCAGCGCCGGAACCCAGGCCGCCGGGCTCTGGGAGTTCCTCCGCGACGCCGCCGATTCCAAGCAGTTGCATACCGCCAAGGCCGCCGCCGACGGGCTGCTCGCCGCCTATCTCACCGCCGACGGCCTGAGCGGCGCGCGACACATCCTCGAAGGCGAGCAGGGGATGGCCGCCGGGATGTCCAGCGACGCCGACCCCGAGCGCCTGGTGGATCGCCTCGGCAGCCGCTGGGCGTTGCTGGAAACCTCGTTCAAGTTCCACGCCTCGTGCCGCCATACCCATCCCGCGGCCGACGCGCTGCTGGCGCTGATGCAGCGCGAAGGGCTCGATCACTCGCAGATCGCCGCGGTCACTGCGCGGGTCCACCAGGGCGCCATCGACGTGCTCGGCCGGGTGGTCGAGCCGCAGACCGTGCACCAGGCGAAGTTCTCCATGGGCACCGTGCTGGGCCTGATCGCCGTGTACGGCAAGGCCGGCCTCGGCGAGTTCCATCGGCATGCGCTGAGCGACCCACGGGTCGCTGCGTTCCGCGAGCGGGTCGAGATGCGCCTGGACCCGGAGGTCGACGCCGCCTATCCGCAGCGCTGGCTCGGGCGGGTCGAAGTACTGGATGGCGAAGGGCGGCGCCATACCGCCGCCATCGACGAACCGAAGGGCGATCCCGGCAATACCCTCAGCCGCGACGAGCTGGCCGACAAGTTCCGCCGCCTGCTGGCGTTTTCCGGCGCGGCCACCGGCGCCGAGGCGGAGATCCTTATCCAGCGGGCCTGGGGCCTGCGTCAGGCGCCTTCCGTAACGCCCCTGATCTGATCAACCGAACCAGCCGCACCTCGTCTTCGACGGACGAGGGCAGGGAGTCCGACCCATGACGCAATCCCACCAGCCGCGCCCGCTCGACGGCATCACCGTGGTCAGCCTGGAGCACGCCATCGCCGCGCCCTTCTGCACCCGCCAACTGGCCGATCTCGGCGCGCGGGTGATCAAGATCGAACGCCCCGGCGTCGGCGATTTCGCCCGCGGTTACGACGAGCGGGTCAACGGCCTGTCGTCGCACTTCGTCTGGACCAATCGTTCCAAGCAGAGCCTCAGCCTCGATCTCAAGCAGGCCGAGGCGCTGCCGTTGCTGGAGAAGCTGCTGGCCGGCGCCGACGTGCTGGTGCAGAACCTCGCGCCGGGCGCCGCCGCGCGCCTGGGCCTGTCCTACGAGGCGTTGCGCGAGCGCTTCCCGCGACTGATCGTCTGCGATATCTCCGGCTACGGCGAAGGCGGTCCCTACGAGAAGAAGAAGGCCTACGACCTGCTGATCCAGAGCGAGGGCGGCTTCCTTTCGGTGACCGGCGGCGCCGGGCCGAACGAGATGGCCAAGGCCGGCTGTTCGATCGCCGATATCGCCGCCGGCATGTACGCCTACAGCAGCATCCTCTCGGCCCTGCTGCTGCGCGAGCGCACTGGCGAGGGCAGCCGCATCGACGTGTCGATGCTGGAGAGCCTGGTGGAGTGGATGGGCTACCCGATGTACTACGCCTACCAGGACGCGCCGCCACCGCCGCGCGCCGGCGCTTCGCACTCGACCATCTACCCCTATGGGCCATTCCCCGCCGGCGACGGCGGCACGGTGATGCTCGGCCTGCAGAACGAGCGCGAGTGGCGGGCCTTCTGCGACAAGGTCCTGCGCCGCCCGGAGCTGGCCGACGACGAACGCTTCTCGGCGAACTTCAAGCGCTCGGCCAACCGCGAGGAGCTGCGCGCGCTGATCGTCGAAGCCTTCGCCGCCTTGCCGGCCGCCGAGGTGGTGGCGCGCCTGGAACAGGCGCAGATCGCCAACGCCCACGTCAACGACATGGCCGGGGTCTGGGCGCACCCGCAGTTGCAGGCGCGGCAACGCTGGACCTCCATCGACAGCCCGGCCGGGCGCCTGCCGGCGTTGTTGCCGCCGGCCAGCAGCAGCGCCTTCGTTCCGCGCATGGATGCGGTGCCGGCGCTGGGCGGCGACAGCGACGCGCTGCTTGCCGAACTGGGCTGTACCGCGGCCGATATCCAGCGCCTGCGCGCGACCGGAACGGTATGAGGAGGCGGACATGAACCGACAGATCGTGCGCAGCGCGCTGTTCGTCCCGGCGACCCGCCCGGAGCGGATCCCCAAGGCCCTTGCCAGCGGCGCCGACCGGGTCATCGTCGACCTCGAGGATGCGGTGGAGGAGGGGCTGAAGGTCGAGGCGCGGGCCAATCTCCGGCGTTTCCTCGTCGATACGCCGGAAGCCCGGGTGCTGGTGCGGATCAACGCGGCGGAGCATCCCGGACATGCCGACGACCTGGCGCTGTGCCGCGACCACGCCGGAGTGATCGGCCTGCTCCTGCCGAAAGTGGAGAGCGCCGCCCAGGTGCGCCACGCCGCCGTGGCCAGCGGCAAGCCGGTCTGGCCCATCGTCGAGAGTGCCCGCGGCCTTGCCGCGCTGGGCGAGATCGCCGCCGCCGCGGGGGTCGAGCGGCTGTCCTTCGGCAGCCTCGACCTGGCCCTGGATCTCGATCTCAACACCGGCAGCAACGCAGCCGAACAGATTCTCGGTCACGCCCGTTACGCGCTGCTCCTGCAATCGCGCCTGGCAGGCCTGGCGCCGCCGCTGGACGGCGTCTATCCGGCGATCCAGAACCGTGTCGGACTGGTCGAGGCAGTGCGCTTCGCTCGCGACATGGGCTTCGGCGGGTTGCTGTGCATCCATCCGAGCCAGGTCGAGCCGATCCACCAGACATTGATGCCGAGTCTCGCGGAACTGGAGTGGGCGCGTCGGGTGGCAGAGGCCGGCGCCTCCGGTGCCGGCGTCTTCGTGGTCGACGGCGAGATGGTCGACGCGCCGGTGCTGGGACGCGCGCGACGCCTGCTGGAGCGGGCCGGGGAGGGTGGCTGAACGCGTTCGACAGACGCGAACGCGGGCTTGAGCAATGGCGAATTCTCCGAACGCGCCGGCTGCGTCAGGCTCGTCGATACCTCGAAAGCACAACAACAATCTGAGGTCACGAAATGTTCAAGACGATGGTACGGGCGCTGTTGTGCGCCCTGGCGATCGGTGGCTCCTGCCTGGCGAATGCCGCGCAGCCGATCGTCATCAAGTTTTCCCACGTGGTCGCGGAAAACACGCCCAAGGGCCAGGGCGCGCTGCTGTTCAAGAAGCTCGTCGAACAGCGCCTGGGCGGCCGGGTCGAGGTGGACGTCTATCCCAACTCGTCGCTGTTCGGCGATGGCAAGGAAATGGAGGCGCTGCTGCTGGGCGACGTGCAGATGCTAGCGCCGTCCCTGGCCAAGTTCGAGCAGTACACGCGCAAGGTGCAGATCTTCGACCTGCCGTTCCTCTTCGACGACATCCAGGCGGTCGACCGCTTCCAGCGCAGCCCGCAGGGGCGCGCCCTGCTGACCAGCATGCAGGGCAAGGGCATCCTCGGCCTGGCCTACTGGCACAACGGGATGAAGCAGCTCTCCGCCAATCGCCCGTTGCTGGAGCCGGAAGACGCGCGCGGGCTGAAATTCCGCGTGCAGGCCTCCGACGTGCTCAATGAGCAGTTCCGCCAGCTCCGCGCGATCTCCCGGAAGATGTCCTTCGCCGAGGTCTACCAGGGCTTGCAGACCGGCGTGGTGAATGGCACCGAGAACACCTGGTCGAACTACGAGAGCCAGAAGGTCAACGAGGTGCAGAAGTATTTCACCGAGTCCAACCACGGCCTGGTGGACTACATGGTGATCACCAACGCGAAGTTCTGGAACGGCCTCCCGGCGGACATCCGCGAAGCGCTGCAGCGGATCATGGACGAGGTCACCGTGCAGGTGAACATCGAAGCCGAGCGCCTCAACCGCGACGCCCGCCAGCGCATCCTCGCCAGTGGTGTCAGCGAGATCCATACCCTGACCCCGCAGCAGCGCGCCGACTGGCGCCAGGCGATGCAGCCGGTATGGCAGAAATTCCGCGGCAATGTCGGCGCTGACCTGCTCCAGGCCGCCGAAGCCTCCAACCGTCCCGATTGACCCGTCCGGCCCCGCCCGGCCGGGCGGGGCATTGTGGAGAACGCTGCGATGAATCGACTCGTGCGCGTCTGGAACCGCTTCGAGGAGGGCGCTATCGCCTTCCTGCTGGCGGCGATGACGCTGGTGACCTTCCTCTATGTGGTGATGACCAACGTCTTCACCCTGTTCTACGACCTCGGCGACCGCCTGCCGGCACTGCGGGCTCCGCTGTACTCGGTGGGCGACGCAATCCTCGGGGTAGCCCAGGACATGTCCTGGAGCAACGCGCTGACCAAGGCGCTGTTCGGCTGGCTGATCTTCCTCGGCATCGCCTACGGCGTACGCACCGCCGGCCACCTCGGGGTGGACGCCCTGGTGCGCCTGACGCCGCGTCCCTTGCAGCGCCTGATCGGGATACTCGCCTGCCTTTGCTGCCTGGGCTACGCCGGGCTGTTCATGGTCGCCAGCTACGACTGGGTGAAGACCCTGTTGGTCGCCGGCATCGGCGCCGAGGACCTCGACCACTTCGGCATCCTCCAGGCCTACATCGCGGTGGTGGTGCCGGTCGGCTTCGGCCTGGTGCTGCTGCGCTACCTGGAAATCCTCGTCAACCTGTTGCGCGGTCGCCAGCTCGGGCTGGGCCTCGCCGACGAGGCCGCCGAGGCCTCCAAACTGGCCGGCGAAGAGGCCGGGGAGAACCGCCCATGACCGTGCTGATCCTGTTCCTGCTGCTGTTCCTGTTCATGTTCATCGGCGTGCCCATCGCCATCTCCCTGGGGTTGTCCGGCGCCCTGACGATCCTGCTGTTCAGCCCGGATTCGGTACGCTCGCTGGCGATCAAGCTGTTCGAGACCTCCGAGGCCTACACCCTGCTGGCGATCCCGTTCTTCCTGCTCTCCGGCGCGTTCATGACCACCGGTGGCGTGGCGCGGCGCCTGATCGACTTCGCCAATGCCTGCGTCGGGCATATCCGCGGTGGCCTGGCGATCGCTGCGGTGCTCGCTTGCATGCTGTTCGCCGCGCTGTCCGGTTCGTCGCCGGCGACAGTGGCGGCGGTCGGCTCGATCGCCGTGGCCGGCATGGTCCGCTCCGGCTATCCGCGCGCCTTCGGCGCGGGGATCATCTGCAATGCCGGGACCCTGGGCATCCTCATCCCGCCATCGATCGTGATGGTGGTCTACGCCGCCGCCACCGAGACCTCGGTGGGCAAGCTGTTCGTCGCCGGGGTGGTTCCGGGGTTGTTGCTCGGGGTGATCCTGATGGTGGTGATCTACATCGTCGCACGGGTCAAGAAGCTGCCGGCGCAGCCGCGCGCCAGCTTCCGCGAGTGGCTGGCCGCCGCACGCCGTGCAGGCTGGGGCCTGTTGCTGCTGGTGATCATCCTCGGCGGCATCTATTCCGGGCTGTTCACCCCCACCGAGGCGGCGGCGGTGGCGGCGGTGTACTCGGCCTTCGTCGCGCTGTTCGTGTACAAGGACATGCGCCTGCGCGACTGTCCCAAGGTGCTGCTGGAGTCGGGGCGGCTGAGCATCATGCTGATGTTCATCATCGCCAACGCCATGCTCTTCGCCCATGTGTTGACCACCGAGCAGATCCCCCAGCAGATCACCGAATGGGTGGTGCAGGAAGGCCTGACCCCGATCGGCTTCCTGCTGATGGTCAACGTGGTGCTGCTGGTTGCCGGCAGCTTCATGGAGCCCTCGGCGATCGTGCTGATCCTGGCGCCGATCTTCTTCCCCATCGCCATGAAGCTGGGCATCGATCCGATCCACCTGGGTATCGTCATGGTGGTGAACATGGAGATCGGCCTGGTACACCCGCCAGTGGGCCTCAACCTGTTCGTCACCTCGGCGGTCACCGGCATGCCGCTGGGGGCGACCATCCGCGCGGCGCTGCCGTGGCTGATGATCCTGCTGCTGTTCCTGATCCTGGTGACCTACGTGCCGTTGATCTCGCTGTGGCTGCCGGGCCTGCTGGGCATGAGTTGAGGTCGCGGCGGCGGGGCGCGGGACGCGCTCCGCCGCCCGGCGCAAGGCTACGATCGGCGCGGCTTATAGCTACGATCGGCGCTGTCGCGCAGTGGTAAGACCATGGTCGTATGGTTCGTGGGGTGTGCGCTCGCTACAACTGGGCACAACAAAAACAACACTCACGTACCGAGGTTAAAGCCATGTCTGCGGCATCCCTGTACCCCGTGCACCCGGAAGCGGTGGCACGGACCTTCACCGACGAAGCCACCTACAAGACGATGTACCAGCAGTCCGTCGTCAACCCCGACGGCTTCTGGCGCGAGCAGGCCCAGCGGATCGACTGGATCAAGCCGTTCGAGAAGGTCAAGCAGACCTCCTTCGACGACCATCACGTGGACATCAAGTGGTTCGCCGACGGCACCCTCAACGTGTCGCACAACTGCCTCGACCGTCACCTCGCCGAACGCGGCGACCAGGTGGCGATCATCTGGGAAGGCGACGATCCCGCCGACCACCAGGAAATCACCTACCGCCAGCTCCACGAGCAGGTCTGCAAGTTCGCCAACGCCCTGCGCGGGCAGGACGTGCACCGCGGCGACGTAGTGACCATCTACATGCCGATGATCCCCGAGGCCGTGGTCGCCATGCTCGCCTGCACCCGCATCGGCGCGATCCACTCGGTGGTCTTCGGCGGCTTCTCCCCCGAGGCCCTGGCCGGACGCATCATCGATTGCAAGTCGAAGGTGGTGATCACCGCCGACGAAGGCGTGCGCGGCGGCAAGCGTACTCCGCTGAAGGCCAACGTCGACGACGCCCTGACCAACCCGGAAACCTCCAGCGTGCAGAAGATCATCGTCTGCAAGCGTACCGGCGCCGAGATCAAGTGGAACCAGCACCGCGACGTCTGGTACGACGACCTGATGAAGGTTGCCGGCAGCACTTGCGCACCCAAGGAAATGGGCGCCGAGGACCCGCTGTTCATCCTCTACACCTCCGGCTCCACCGGCAAGCCGAAGGGCGTGCTGCATACCACCGGCGGCTACCTGGTGTACGCCTCGCTGACCCACGAGCGGGTCTTCGACTACCGTCCGGGCGAAGTCTACTGGTGCACCGCCGACATCGGCTGGGTCACCGGCCACACCTACATCGTCTATGGCCCGCTGGCCAACGGCGCCACCACCATTCTGTTCGAGGGCGTGCCGAACTACCCCGACGTGACCCGCGTGGCGAAGATCATCGACAAGCACAAGGTCAACATCCTCTACACCGCGCCGACCGCGATCCGCGCGATGATGGCCGAAGGCAAGGCGGCGGTGGCCGGTGCCGACGGTTCCAGCCTGCGTCTGCTCGGTTCGGTGGGCGAGCCGATCAACCCGGAAGCCTGGCAGTGGTACTACGAGACCGTCGGCCAGTCGCGCTGCCCGATCGTCGACACCTGGTGGCAGACCGAGACCGGCGCCTGCCTGATGACCCCGCTGCCGGGCGCCCACGCGATGAAGCCGGGCTCCGCGGCCAAGCCGTTCTTCGGCGTGGTTCCGGCACTGGTGGACAACCTCGGCAACCTGATCGAGGGCGCCGCCGAGGGCAACCTGGTGATCCTCGACTCCTGGCCGGGCCAGGCGCGGACCCTGTTCGGCGACCATGACCGCTTCGTCGACACCTACTTCAAGACCTTCAAGGGCATGTACTTCACCGGCGACGGCGCGCGCCGCGACGAGGACGGCTACTACTGGATCACCGGGCGGGTCGACGACGTGCTCAACGTCTCCGGCCACCGCATGGGCACCGCCGAGGTGGAAAGCGCGATGGTCGCCCACCCGAAGGTCGCCGAGGCGGCGGTGGTCGGCATGCAGCACGACATCAAGGGGCAGGGCATCTATGTCTACGTCACCCTCAACTCCGGGGTCGAGCCGAGCGAGGCGCTGCGCCAGGAGCTGAAGCAATGGGTTCGCCGCGAGATCGGTCCGATCGCCACGCCGGATGTGATCCAGTGGGCGCCGGGACTGCCGAAGACCCGTTCGGGCAAGATCATGCGGCGCATCCTGCGCAAGATCGCCGCGGCCGAGTACGACACCCTCGGCGACATCTCCACCCTTGCCGACCCGGGCGTGGTTCAGCACCTGATCGAGACCCATCGCTCGATGCAGGCCGCCTGAATTCCGCCTGATCCGAAACGACCCCGCGCGGTGCGAGCCGCGCGGGGTCTTTCATTTGGCGCGGGCCGAGGAGGAGGGCGTTTCGAATGGGCTCGAGCCGGGAATGGGGCGGCGGTAACACTTCGGTGATGCGCGCCTGCGCATAATTGGGGCGAGAGGAAACGCCACGCACAGCAAAGGTGCGACACGGGGTAGCAGTCGAGGCGAGTCGTAGCGGCCAAGCCATTGAAGGAGAAGGAATTGGCAATTTATGGCTTGAGATTTGCTTTACTCATTGATTACACTTCGCGCTTTCCGGGCACAAATGTCGCTGCCTGTCAATATCGCCGAATGCCCTCTTCGGTGCTTTTATAATTAGTTGTCGCATTGAAGAAATAACCACTTTCGGCCTGTCGCTAGAATGCCGCTCACCCCAGCTGGCGCCCTGTCCACGAGAAGGCGCCATGCGCAAGAGCCGGTGATCACGCATATCCGTCGGCAGCCTGGGCAAGGTTCTATTTCTCCTGCCAATCGATGCCATCCCCTTCGAAGGAGTTCCAGATGAAGAAGCTCGCACTTCTCGGCGCCCTGGCGCTGTCCGTGCTCTCCCTGCCCACTTTCGCCGCCGACAAGCCGGTGCGCATCGGCATCGAGGCGGCCTACCCGCCGTTCTCGCTGAAGACCCCGGACGGCCAGTTGGCAGGCTTCGACGTGGATATCGGCAATGCCCTCTGCGAAGAGATGAAGGTGCAGTGCAAGTGGGTCGAGCAGGAGTTCGACGGCCTGATCCCGGCCCTCAAGGTGCGCAAGATCGATGCGATCCTCTCGTCGATGACCATTACCGACGAGCGCAAGCGTTCGGTGGACTTCACCAACAAGTACTACAACACCCCGGCGCGCTTCGTGATGAAGGAAGGCGCCAGCCTCAACGATCCCAAGGCCGACCTGAAGGGCAAGAAGGCCGGCGTGCTGCGTGGCAGTACCGCCGACCGCTACGCCTCCGCCGAACTGACCCCGGCCGGCGTCGAAGTGGTGCGCTACAACTCCCAGCAGGAAGCCAACATGGACCTGGTGGCCGGTCGCCTCGACGCGGTGGTCGCCGATTCGGTGAACCTCGAAGATGGCTTCCTCAAGACCGATGCCGGCAAGGGCTACGCCTTCGTCGGTCCGCAACTGACCGATGCCAAGTACTTCGGCGAAGGCGTCGGCATCGCCGTGCGCAAGGGCGATAGCGAGCTGGCCGGCAAGTTCAACGCGGCCATCGACGCGCTGCGCGCCAACGGCAAGTACAAGCAGATCCAGGACAAGTACTTCAGCTTCGACGTCTACGGTTCGAACTGACGCTATCCGTCAGAGGTGGCACAAACGTCCGCGACGCCTCGCGCTGTTTGTGCCACTTTTTTATTGAGTGGACGCCACTGCTTTAGCGCTGCATTAGCTGCATAGAGGTACCGTTTTGATGATCACTGGCTACGGTGCGACCATCGTCGATGGCGCCTGGCTGACTCTCCAGCTGGCCCTGCTTTCCATGCTCCTGGCCATCGTCCTCGGCCTGCTGGGCGCGGCCTTCCGCCTGTCGCCGGTGCGCTGGCTGGCCTGGTGCGGCGACCTGTACGCCACGGTAGTGCGCGGCATTCCCGACCTGGTGCTGATCCTGCTGATCTTCTACGGCGGCCAGGGCCTGCTGAACTGGGTCGCCCCGCAACTCGGCTACGACGACTACATCGACCTGAATCCCTTCGTGTCCGGCGTCGGCACCCTCGGCTTCATCTTCGGCGCCTATCTCTCGGAGACCTTCCGCGGCGCCTTCATGGCGATTCCCAAGGGCCAGGGCGAGGCCGGCTACGCCTACGGCATGAGCCACCGCCAGGTGTTCTTCCGCATCCAGGTGCCGCAGATGATCCGCCTGGCGATCCCCGGCTTCACCAACAACTGGCTGGTGCTGGTCAAGGCCACCGCGCTGATTTCCGTGGTCGGCCTGCAGGACATGATGTTCAAGGCCAAGCAGGCCTCCGATGCGACCCGCGAGCCGTTCACCTACTACCTCGCCGTGGCCGGCCTGTACCTGCTGGTGACCAGCGTGTCGCTGCTGTTGCTGCGCCTGCTCGAACGCCGCTATTCGGTCGGCGTGAAAACCGCGGAACTGTGAGTCAAGGGGCCCTATCGTGATCTTCGATTTCTCCGTCATCTGGGACAGCCTTCCGCTCTATTTCGACGGCCTGCTGGTCACCCTCAAGCTGCTCTCGATCTCCCTGCTGATCGGCCTGCTGCTGGCGGTGCCGCTGGCGCTGATGCGGGTCTCCAAGCAGCCGCTGGTGAACTTCCCGGCCTGGCTCTACACCTACGTGATCCGCGGCACGCCGATGCTGGTCCAGCTGTTCCTGATCTACTACGGCCTGGCGCAGTTCGACGCGGTGCGCGAGAGCGCGCTGTGGCCCTGGCTGTCGAACGCGTCCTTCTGCGCCTGCCTGGCGTTCGCCATCAACACCAGCGCCTACACCGCCGAGATCCTCGCCGGCAGCCTGAAGGCCACGCCCCATGGCGAGATCGAGGCGGCCAAGGCGATGGGCATGTCGCGCCTGAAGATGTACCGCCGCATCCTCCTGCCATCGGCACTGCGGCGTGCGCTGCCGCAGTACAGCAACGAAGTGATCATGATGCTGCAGACCACCAGCCTGGCGTCCATCGTCACCCTGGTGGACATCACCGGCGCCGCGCGAACCGTCTATTCGCAGTACTACCTGCCGTTCGAAGCGTTCATCACCGCCGGCCTGTTCTACCTGTGCCTGACCTTCATCCTGGTGCGCCTGTTCAAGCTTGCCGAGCGCCGCTGGCTGGCCTACCTGGCGCCGCGCAAATCCTGATCCGGAGGACCGCATGGAGCGTATCGACCACCTGCTGCCGTGGAGCACCCTGGGAAGCGAGAAGCGCCTGAGCGTGTTCCGCTTCGGCTGCGGCGCGCGCAAGGTCTACATCCAGTCCAGCCTGCACGCCGACGAGCTGCCGGGCATGCGCACCGCCTGGGAGCTGAAGCAGCGGTTGCGCCTGCTGGAGGCGGAAGGCCGCCTGCGCGGTACCGTCGAGCTGGTGCCGGTGGCCAATCCGGTCGGTCTCGGGCAGATGATCCAGGCGCTGCACCAGGGGCGCTTCGAAATGAGCAGCGGGCGCAACTTCAACCGCGATTTTCCCGACCTGCTGGACGCGGTGATCGACAGCGTCGGCGAGCGTCTCGGCAGCGATCCGGCGGCCAATGTCGCGCTGGTCCGCCAGGCCCTGCGCGCGGCGCTGGACGCCCTGCCGCCGGCGACCTCGGAACTGGAGGGCATGCAGCGCCTGCTCTATCGCCACGCCTGCGACGCCGACCTGGTGCTCGACCTGCATTGCGACTTCGAGGCCGCCATCCATCTCTATACCCTGCCGCAGCAATGGCCCGCCTTCGCCTCCCTGGCCGCACGCCTGGGCGCCGCCGTCGGGCTGCTCGCCGAGGAGTCCGGCGGCGGTTCCTTCGACGAGGCCTGCTCGGTGCCGTGGCTGCGCCTGTCGCGCCTGTATCCGCGCGCCGAGCTGCCGCTGGCCTGCCTGGCGACCACCGTCGAACTCGGCGGCCAGGCCGATACCACGGCGCAGCAGGCCGAGGCCAACGCCGCGGCGATCCTGGCCTTCCTCGCCGAGCAGGGCTTCGTCGAGGGCGAATGGCCGGCGGCGCCCGAAGCCTGCTGCGAAGGCTTGCCCTTCGAAGGCACCGAATACGTCCACGCCCCGCATACCGGCGTGGTGAGTTTCCTGCGCCGGCCGGGCGAATGGGTGGAGGCGGGCGAACCGCTGTTCCAGGTCATCGATCCCCTGGCCGACCGTGCCAGCACCGTGTGCGCCGGGGTCTCCGGCGTGCTTTTCGCCATCGAACGGATGCGCTACGCGCAGCCGGGACTCTGGCTGGCCAAGGTGGCCGGTCGTCAACCGATCCGTCAGGGACGCTTGCTCAGCGACTGATTAGCCGAGAACACACACATGTACAAACTGGAAGTCCAAGACCTGCACAAGCGCTACGGTAGCCACGAGGTGCTCAAGGGCGTCTCGCTGGCGGCGAAAGCGGGCGACGTGATCAGCATCATCGGCTCGAGCGGTTCCGGCAAGAGCACCTTCCTGCGCTGCATCAACCTGCTGGAGCAGCCGCACGCCGGCAAGATCCTGCTCAACGGCGAGGAGCTGAAGCTGGTGCCCGGCCGCGACGGCGCGCTGAAGGCCGCCGACTCCCGCCAGTTGCAGCGGATGCGCTCGCGCCTGTCGATGGTGTTCCAGCATTTCAACCTGTGGTCGCACATGAGCGCCCTGGAGAACGTCATCGAGGCGCCCGTGCATGTGCTCGGCGTGTCGAAGAAGGAAGCCATCGAGAAGGCCGAGCACTACCTGGCCAAGGTCGGCGTGGCGCACCGCAAGGACGCCTACCCGGCGCACATGAGCGGCGGCGAGCAGCAGCGCGTGGCGATCGCCCGGGCGCTGGCGGTGGAGCCGGAAGTGATGCTGTTCGACGAGCCGACCTCGGCGCTCGACCCCGAACTGGTGGGCGAAGTGCTGAAGGTCATGCAGGACCTGGCCCAGGAAGGCCGCACCATGGTGGTGGTGACCCACGAGATGGGTTTCGCCCGCGAGGTGTCGAACCAGTTGGTGTTCCTGCACAAGGGCCTGGTCGAGGAACACGGCTGCCCGAAGGAAGTCCTCGCCAACCCGCAGTCGGACCGCCTCAAGCAGTTCCTCTCCGGCAGCCTCAAGTAACATTCATCGCAGAGGCCGGCTAAGCTGCTCCCATGACTGCCCAACCCCAACGCATCGGTTTCCTCCTCTGGCCCGCCACCCGCGCGCTGACGCTATCGCTTGCCGAGGAAGCCCTGCGGGCGGCCCGGCGGTTGCACCCCGAGGCGCTCTACGAGCCGCTGTTCCTGCTCGCCGAAGCGCCGGCCGAAGAGGAGGGCTGGCGCCTGCCGGGAACGGCCTGGAACGGCAGGCTGGAGCAATGCTCGCGGCTGTTCCTGGTCGCCGACGAGGCGCCGGCGGCGGTGTCGCCAGCGCTGGGCCTGGCGCTCAAGCAACTGGCGCGTTCGGGAGCGGCGATCGGCGCGCTGTCCGCCGGCATCTACCCGCTGGCCCAGCTCGGCCTGCTCGACGGTTATCGCGCCGCGGTGCACTGGCGTTGGCACGATGACTTCACCGAGCGCTTCCCCAAGGTCATCGCCACCAACCACCTGTTCGAGTGGGATCGCGACCGCATGACCGCCTGCGGCGGCATGGCGGTACTCGACCTGCTGCTGGCGCTGCTGTCCCGCGACCATGGCGCTGAACTGGCCGGCGCGGTCTCGGAAGAGCTGGTGGTGGAGCGCATTCGCGAAGGCAACGAGCGCCAGCGCATCCCGCTGAAGAATCGCCTCGGCTCCAGCCATCCGAAGCTGACCCAGGCGGTACTGCTGATGGAAGCCAATATCGAGGAGCCACTGACCACCGACGAGATCGCCCAGCATGTGTGCGTTTCGCGGCGCCAGTTGGAACGGATCTTCAAGCAATACCTGAACCGCGTACCCAGCCAGTACTACCTGGAGCTGCGCCTGAACCGCGCGCGGCAGATGCTGATGCAGACCAGCAAGTCGATCATCCAGATCGGCCTGTCCTGCGGTTTCTCTTCCGGGCCGCATTTCTCCAGCGCCTACCGCAACTTCTTCGGCGTCACTCCGCGCGAGGACCGCAACCAGCGGCGCGGCGGCAGCGCCTTCGAGACGACCTTCACTCCCGTCGAACGCGGCTGATCGCCAACGGCGCGGCGGTTTCAGCCGGGTTTTGCGACGCCCCGGGAGGCGGATCGCCTCGGGAAGTCGCCGAGTTCGCGACGGGCCGTCGGAATGATCGCCTCCAGCAGTTCCAGCGGAACGTCGCTGGCGAACAGGTTGACCACGAAACGCCGGCCGGCGTCGTCGCGAAATACCTCGAACAGCGGCTGTTCGCCGCGCCAGCACTCCAGGCCGAGGCCGTCGCGCGGATTGACGTCGGAGGCGAAGACGAGACGGTAGTCGATTCCCTCGATGGGCATGGCTTGTTTCCCTGCTGTTCCCGCCCGCGGGGCGGCGTAGAAGAAGTATGCAACCGAGTGCATCGCGCGTTTACACTGCGCCTTCCCGATGCTTTCTGTCGCATTTCCGAAAGCCGCGGAAATTCCCGGGTTGGCGCTATAACAAGTTGTCGCATGGCGGCAATGCCGGCCCGGTCCCAATCCCTACAATCCTTTCATCGATAGCCGCCTTCAGGCAGGAGAAACACCGATGTCCGCTCCCCATGCGCAGGTAGAACGTGCCGATTTCGACCGGTATATGGTCCCCAACTACGCCCCCGCCGCCTTCATCCCGGTGCGAGGCGAGGGATCGCGCGTCTGGGACCAGAGCGGCCGCGAACTGATCGATTTCGCCGGCGGCATCGCCGTGACCTCCCTGGGCCACGCGCATCCGGCGCTGGTCAAGGCGCTCACCGAGCAGGCCCAGCGCATCTGGCACGTTTCCAACGTCTTCACCAACGAGCCGGCCCTGCGCCTGGCGCGCAAGCTGGTGGACGCCACCTTCGCCGAGCGGGTGTTCCTCGCCAACTCCGGCGCCGAGGCCAACGAGGCGGCCTTCAAGCTGGCTCGCCGCTACGCCAACGATGTCTACGGCCCGCAGAAGTACGAGATCATCGCCGCCAGCAACAGCTTCCACGGGCGCACCCTGTTCACCGTCAACGTCGGCGGCCAGCCGAAGTATTCCGATGGCTTCGGGCCCAAGTTCGAGGGTATCACCCACGTTCCCTACAACGACCTGGAAGCGCTGAAGGCGGCGATCTCCGACAAGACCTGCGCCGTGGTGCTGGAACCGATCCAGGGCGAGGGCGGCGTGCTGCCGGCGCAGCAGGCCTACCTGGAAGGGGCGCGCAAGCTGTGCGACGAGCACAACGCGCTGCTGGTCTTCGACGAGGTCCAGAGCGGCATGGGCCGGGTCGGCGAGCTGTTCGCCTACATGCACTACGGCGTGGTCCCGGACATCCTCTCCAGTGCCAAGAGCCTGGGCGGCGGCTTCCCTATCGGTGCGATGCTGACCACCGGCGAGATCGCCAAGCACCTGTCGGTCGGCACCCACGGCACCACCTACGGCGGCAACCCGCTGGCCTCGGCGGTGGCCGAGGCGGCGCTGGACGTGATCAATACCCCGGAAGTGCTGGATGGCGTGAAGGCCAAGCATGAGCGCTTCAAGTCCCGCCTGCAGAAGATCGGCCAGGAGTACGGCATCTTCGGCGAGATTCGCGGCATGGGCCTGCTGATCGGCGCGGCGCTGAC
Organism: Pseudomonas sp. FDAARGOS_761; assembly: GCF_013343155.1. Taxonomy (NCBI): domain Bacteria; kingdom Pseudomonadati; phylum Pseudomonadota; class Gammaproteobacteria; order Pseudomonadales; family Pseudomonadaceae; genus Pseudomonas; species Pseudomonas sp. FDAARGOS_761. Next base: position 1,052,200 of record NZ_CP054572.1, read on the forward strand.
CGACGAGTGGAAGGGCAAGGCCAGGGATGTGCTCAACGCCGCCGAGAAAGAGGCGGTCATGGTGCTCCAGGCCAGCCCGGACGTGGTGCGCTTCGCGCCGAGCCTGGTGATCGACGACGCCGAGATCGACGAAGGCCTGGAGCGCTTCGAGCGCGCCGTGGCCAAGCTGGTCCGCGGCTGAGCGAACCCACGGGGCCCCGGCGCAGGCCGGGGCACCCGATGCGACATCCCGGAGCGGCCCGCGCCGGAGCCGGGAACCGTGCCGCCGTGCGTGGCGCGGGATATTCCCTGCTGGACGTTCGAAACCGTGGCACAGGAAGGTGCCGCGGTCCCGCGCATGGATGCGGCAATCATCGTTGTCTGAGAAAGGAGTGACGCCATGTTGGTGATGCGCCCCGCCCAAGCGGCCGACCTGCCACAGGTGCAGCGTCTGGCGGCGGACAGCCCGGTAGGCGTCACGTCCTTGCCGGATGACGCCGAACGCCTGCGCGACAAGATCCTCGCTTCCGAGGCCTCGTTCGCCGCGGAGGTGAGCTACAACGGCGAGGAAAGCTATTTCTTCGTCCTCGAGGACAGCGCCAGCGGCGAGCTGGTCGGCTGCTCGGCGATCGTCGCCTCGGCCGGGTTCTCGGAACCGTTCTACAGCTTCCGCAACGAAACCTTCGTGCACGCCTCGCGCTCGCTGTCGATCCACAACAAGATCCATGTCCTCTCGCTGTGCCACGACCTTACCGGCAACAGCCTGCTGACCAGTTTCTACGTACAGCGCGACCTGGTGCAGAGCGTCTATGCCGAACTCAACTCGCGCGGTCGCCTGCTGTTCATGGCCAGCCATCCGGAGCGCTTCGCCGACGCGGTGGTGGTGGAGATCGTCGGTTACAGCGACGAGCAGGGCGAATCGCCGTTCTGGAACGCGGTCGGGCGCAACTTCTTCGACCTGAACTACATCGAGGCGGAAAAGCTCTCCGGGCTGAAGAGCCGCACCTTCCTCGCCGAACTGATGCCGCACTATCCGATCTACGTGCCGCTGTTGCCGGATGCTGCCCAGGAATCCATGGGCCAGGTTCACCCGCGAGCGCAGATCACCTTCGACATCCTGATGCGCGAAGGCTTCGAGACCGACAACTACATCGACATCTTCGATGGCGGCCCGACCCTGCACGCGCGCACCTCGGGGATTCGCTCGATCGCCCAGAGCCGGGTGGTTCCGGTGAAGATCGGCGAGGCGCCGAAGAGCGGGCGTCCATACCTGGTCACCAACGGCCAGTTGCAGGACTTCCGCGCGGTCGTGCTGGACCTGGACTGGGCGCCCGGCAAGCCGGTGGCCCTGAGTGTTGAAGCCGCCGAGGCCCTGGGCGTCGGCGAAGGCGCCAGCGTGCGCCTGGTAGCGGTCTGAAGGAGCCAGTCATGATCGTACGTCCTGTTACCAGCGCCGACCTGCCGGCCCTGATCGAGCTGGCGCGCAGCACCGGCACCGGCCTGACCACCCTGCCGGCCAACGAGCAGCGCCTGCAGCATCGCGTCAGTTGGGCCGAGAAGGCCTTCCGTGGCGAGGCCGAACGCGGCGACGCCGACTACCTGTTCGTCCTCGAGGACGACGCCGGCAAGGTCGTCGGCATCTCCGCCATCGCCGGAGCGGTAGGGCTTCGCGAACCCTGGTACAACTACCGGGTCGGCCTCACCGTGAGCGCCTCGCAGGAACTCAACATCCATCGCGAGATCCCCACGCTGTTCCTGGCCAACGACCTGACCGGCAATTCCGAGCTGTGCTCGCTGTTCCTCCACGCCGACCACCGCAGCGGCCTCAACGGCAAGCTGCTGTCGCGCGCGCGCTTCCTGTTCATCGCCGAATTCCGCCACCTGTTCGGCGACAAGCTGATCGCCGAGATGCGCGGCATGTCCGACGAGGAGGGGCGTTCGCCATTCTGGGAAAGCCTCGGCCGGCACTTCTTCAAGATGGAATTCTCCCAGGCCGACTACCTCACCGGGGTCGGCAACAAGGCCTTCATCGCCGAGCTGATGCCGAAGTTCCCGCTCTACACCTGCTTCCTCTCCGAGGAGGCGCGCGGGGTGATCGGCCGCGTCCATCCGAACACCGAGCCGGCGTTGGCCATGCTCAAGGCCGAGGGCTTCAGCTACCAGGGCTACGTCGACATCTTCGACGCCGGCCCGGCGATCGAGGCCGAGACCGACAAGATCCGCGCCATCGCCGAGAGCCAGAACCTGGTGCTGGCGGTGGGCACTCCCGGCGACGACGCCGAGCCCTACCTGATCCACAACCGCAAGCGCGAAGACTGTCGCATCACCGCCGCGCCGGCGCGGGCCGCCGCCGGCACCCTGGTGGTCGATCCGCTGACCGCCAAGCGCCTGCGCCTGTCGGCCGGCGCCTCGGTACGCGCGGTGCCGCTGTCGGCGCAGAAGCGCGCTTGAAAGCCTGATGGAGGCGTCCCGGCGAGGGCGCCCGAGGAGTCGATGATGAGTACCCATTACATTGCCGGCCAGTGGCTGGCGGGCCAGGGCGAGACCCTGGAGTCCCTCGACCCGGTTGGCCAGGGCGTGGTCTGGTCCGGGCGCGGCGCTGACGCCGCCCAGGTCGATGCCGCCGTGCGTGCCGCCCGCGAGGCCTTCCCGGCCTGGGCGCGGCGCCCGCTGGAGCAGCGCATCGAGTTGCTCGAGCGCTTCGCTGCGACCCTCAAGTCCCGCGCCGACGAGCTGGCCCGGGCGATCGGCGAGGAAACCGGCAAGCCGCTGTGGGAGTCGGCCACCGAAGTGACCAGCATGGTCAACAAGGTGGCGATCTCGGTGCAGGCGTTCCGCGAGCGCACCGGCGAGAAGTCCGGTCCGCTGGCCGACGCCACCGCCGTGCTGCGGCACAAGCCGCATGGCGTGGTGGCGGTATTCGGTCCCTACAATTTCCCCGGCCACCTGCCCAACGGGCATATCGTCCCGGCGCTGCTGGCCGGTAACTGCGTGGTGTTCAAGCCCAGCGAGCTGACCCCGAAGGTCGCCGAGCTGACGCTCAAGGCCTGGATCGAGGCCGGCCTGCCGGCCGGCGTGCTCAACCTGGTCCAGGGCGGTCGCGAAACCGGCGTCGCGCTGGCCGCCCACCGTGGGCTCGACGGTCTGTTCTTCACCGGGTCCAGTCGCACCGGCAACCTGCTGCACAGCCAGTTCGGCGGCCAGCCGCAGAAAATCCTGGCGCTGGAGATGGGCGGCAACAACCCGCTGGTGGTGGAGGAGGTCGCCGACCTCGACGCCGCCGTCTACACCATCATCCAGTCCGCCTTCATCTCCGCCGGCCAGCGCTGCACCTGCACCCGCCGCCTGCTGGTGCCGCAGGGCGCCTGGGGCGACGCACTGCTGGCGCGCCTGGTGGCGGTCAGCGCTACCCTGCGGGTCGGCCGCTTCGACGAACAGCCGGCGCCGTTCATGGGCGCGGTGATTTCGCTGAGCGCCGCCGAGCACCTGCTCAAGGCCCAGGAGCATTTGATCGGCAAGGGCGCACAGCCGCTGCTGGCGATGACCCAGCCGATCGACGGCGCCGCCCTGCTGACCCCGGGCATCCTCGACGTCAGCACGGTGGCCGAGCGACCGGACGAAGAGTTCTTCGGGCCGTTGTTGCAAGTGATCCGCTACTCCGATTTCGCTGCGGCGATCCGTGAAGCCAACGCCACCCAGTACGGCCTGGCCGCCGGGCTGCTGTCGGATTCCCGCGAGCGTTTCGAGCAGTTCCTCGTGGAAAGCCGCGCCGGCATCGTCAACTGGAACAAGCAGCTCACCGGCGCCGCCAGCAGCGCGCCGTTCGGCGGTATCGGCGCGTCCGGCAACCACCGGCCGAGCGCCTACTACGCCGCCGATTACTGCGCCTATCCGGTCGCCTCGCTGGAAAGCCCCAGCGTGTCCCTTCCTGCCACCCTGACTCCCGGGATCAGCCTATGAATGCCCATGAAGTGAATTTCGACGGCCTGGTCGGCCCGACCCACAACTACGGCGGCCTGTCCTACGGCAATGTCGCTTCGCAAAGCAACAGCCAGGCGGTGTCCAACCCGAAGGAAGCGGCGAAGCAGGGCCTGGCGAAGATGAAGGCGCTGATGGAGATGGGTTTCAAGCAGGGGGTGCTCGCCCCGCAAGCCCGCCCGGATACCGCTGCGCTACGTAGCCTGGGCTTCTCCGGCAGCGACGAGGAGGTGATCCGCCGCGCGGCGAAGGAAGCGATGCCTCTCCTCGCCGCCTGCAGTTCGGCGTCGAGCATGTGGACCGCCAATGCCGCCACGGTCAGCCCGAGCGCCGACACCGCCGACGGCCGCGTGCATTTCACCGCGGCCAACCTGAACTGCAAGTTCCACCGATCCATCGAGCATCCCACCACCAGCCGCGTGCTGGCGGCGATGTTCAACGACGAGCGGCATTTCGCCCATCACGCGGCGCTGCCGGCGGTGAGCCAGTTCGGCGACGAAGGCGCGGCCAACCACACGCGCTTCTGCAAGGACTATGGCGATGCCGGCGTGGAGTTCTTCGTTTTCGGCCGCAGCGCCTTCGACAGTCGCTTCCCGGCGCCGCAACGCTATCCGGCGCGCCAGACCCTGGAAGCCTGCCAGGCCGTCGCGCGTCTGCACGGGCTGAGCGAGGCCGGAGTGGTCTACGCTCAACAGAACCCGGCGGTGATCGACCAGGGCGTGTTCCACAACGATGTGATCTCGGTGGGCAATGGCGAGGTGCTGTTCCATCACGAGGACGCCTTCCTCGATACCGAGAAGGTCCTTGCCGAACTGCACGACAAGCTGGGCCGCCGCGGCGGCCGCTTCCGCGCCATCTGCGTGCCGCGCGACCAGGTCGCGGTGGAGGACGCGGTGAAGTCCTACCTGTTCAACAGCCAGTTGCTGTCGAAGGCCGACGGTTCGATGCTGCTGGTGGTACCGGAGGAGTGCCGGAACAACCCGCGGGTCTGGAACTACCTGGACCAGCTCACCGGCGACGACGGCCCGATCCGCGAAGTGAAGGTCTTCGACCTCAAACAGAGCATGCAGAACGGCGGCGGCCCGGCCTGCCTGCGCTTGCGCGTGGCGCTGCAGGAGCGGGAGCTGGCGGCGGTGAATCCGGGGGTGATCATGAGCGCCGGCCTGTACGACACGCTGGTAGCCTGGGTCGACCGGCACTACCGCGACCGCCTGAGCGAAACCGACCTGGCCGACCCGCAACTGCTGCTGGAGTGCCGGACGGCATTGGATGAACTGACGCAGATCCTTAAACTGGGTTCGGTTTATTCCTTCCAACTCGATTGAGAGCCTCGCCACCATGTCCGATAGCCTGCAACTGATCCTCGAAGATACCGACGGCACCCAGCTGGAAACTTCCTGCACCCGTTTCGCCGTGGTCTGGCAGGGCAAGGAAGTGTGGGTCCAGCAAGCCGGCAACGGCCAGTTGCTGATCGGCGTCGACGTCGAAGACGGCGATACCGAATACACCAACCTGCTGCTGCGGCCGATGGCGACCAACCTGGTCAGCCTGCAACTGGAGATGGAGCCGATCGAAGAGGGCGACGACCACGAGCACGGCCCCGACTGCGGCTGCGACCACACCCACTGACTGAGGACATCCCATGCTCGCCCTCGGCAAACTGCTCGACTTGACCCTGGCCGGCCGCGAGCCGACCGAGAAGATCCAGCTCACCGCCGACGGCACCCGCCTGCACTGGCTGGCCGAGGGCGCGCTGGAAGTCACGCCGATCGGCGCCCGCGACAACGGCGTCGACCTGTTGCTCTCGGCCGGTATCCACGGCAACGAGACCGCGCCCATCGAACTGCTCGAACGGCTGATCCGCAAGGTCGCCGCGGGCACCCTCAAGCCTGCCGCCAGGGTCCTCTTCCTGTTCGGCAACCCCGAAGCCATCCGCCGCGGCGAGCGCTACGTCGAACAGGACATGAACCGCCTGTTCAACGGTCGCCACGAGGAGGGCAGCGGCAACGAGGCCTTCCGTGCCGCCGAGCTGGAGCGCCTGGCCCAGGTGTTCTTCAGCAAGACCGAGCGAGTCCACCTGCACTACGACCTGCATACCGCGATCCGCGGCTCGAAGATCGAGCAGTTCGCCCTCTACCCCTGGGCCGAGGGCCGCGAGCATTCCCGCAGCGAACTGGCCCGCCTGCGCGACGCCGGCATCGAGGCGGTGCTGTTGCAGAACAAGCCGGGCATCACTTTCAGCGCCTACACCTACGGCCAGCTCGGCGCCGAGGCCTTTACCCTGGAACTGGGCAAGGCACGTCCGTTCGGAGAGAACCAGGAGGTCAACCTGGAGCGCCTGGAGCGGAGCCTGGAGCTGCTGATCGACGGCAGCGAAGAACAGCCGGACGGCTCCCGGCTCGATGGCCTCAAGCTGTTCAGCGTGTCGCGCGAGGTGATCAAGCACAGCGACCACTTCCGCCTGCACCTCGACGATGACGTGGCCAACTTCACCGAACTCTCGCCGGGCTACCTGCTGGCCGAGGATATCGGCGGTACGCGCTGGGTGGTGGACGAGGTCGGCGCGCGCATCATCTTCCCCAATCCACGGGTGAAGAACGGCCTGCGTGCCGGAATCCTGGTGGTGCCGGCCAAGCTCTGAGGCGTATCGGCCTTCCCTCTCGATCATGACGGAGCGCTTCGGCGCTCCGTTTCCGTTGCGGCCGGGAAGATTTCCCGACTTCCCTTGTGGCTGTCGGTAGAGCGCCGTAGGATCGGGCTTTTCCGCCGAACCGAGGAGCCCTCCGTGCCTGTCATCGACCTGCGCAGCGACACCGTCACCCAGCCCACCGCCGGCATGCGCGAAGCCATGGCCGCGGCCGAACTGGGCGACGACGTCTATGGCGAGGACCCTACGGTCAACCGCCTGGAGGCCGAACTGGCGGCGCGCCTGGGCTTCGCCGCGGCGCTCTTCGTACCGACCGGGACCATGAGCAACCTGCTCGGATTGATGGCCCACTGCGAGCGCGGCGACGAATACATCGTCGGCCAGCAGGCGCATACCTACAAATACGAGGGCGGCGGTGCCGCGGTGCTGGGCTCGATCCAGCCGCAGCCGATCGACGGCGAGGCCGACGGATCGCTCGACCTGGACAAGGTCGCGGCGGCGATCAAGGCCGACGACTTCCATTTCGCCAGGACCCGCCTGCTGGCCCTGGAAAACACCATGCAGGGCAAGGTGCTGCCGCTCGACTACCTGGCCGCGGCGCGCGCTTTCACTCGCGCGCGTGGCCTGGCCCTGCACCTGGATGGCGCGCGCCTGTACAACGCGGCGGTGAAGCTGGGCGTAGACGCCAGCGAAATCACCCGGCACTTCGACTCGGTGTCGGTGTGCCTGTCCAAGGGCCTCGGTGCGCCGGTGGGCTCGGTGCTTTGCGGCAGCGTCGAACTGATCGGCAAGGCCCGTCGCTGGCGCAAGATGGTCGGCGGCGGGATGCGCCAGGCCGGTCTGCTGGCGGCTGCCGGCCTGTACGCCCTCGATCACCAGGTGGCACGCCTGGCCGACGACCACGCCAACGCCGCGCGCCTGGGCGACGGGCTGCGCGAACTGGGCTATGCGGTGGAGCCGGTGCAGACCAACATGGTCTACGTCGATGTCGGCGAGCGGGCGGTCGCGCTGCGCGACTTCCTCGCCGAGCGCGAGGTGCGGATCAGCGCGGCGGCGCGTTTGCGCCTGGTCACCCACCTGGACGTTTCCGCCGAGTCCATAGGACAAGTACTGGATGCCTTCGCGGCCTTTCGTCGCTCATAAGCGAAAAGGTCGGCAATAGGCAATAACTATCGCGCAAATACACTACAACCTTGCCCAAGGGCCGATATAATGCGGCCCTTTGCCGGCGATTCGTGGCCGCCAATTTTCCGTGGAAGAACCTATGAAAAGCGCTGAAATCCGTGAAGCCTTCCTCCGCTTCTTCGAAGAGAAGGGACACACCCGTGTCGCTTCCAGTTCGCTGATCCCGGCGAACGATCCGACCCTGCTGTTCACCAACGCGGGCATGAACCAGTTCAAGGACTGCTTCCTCGGCCTGGAAAAGCGCGCCTACACCCGTGCGACCACCAGCCAGAAGTGCGTGCGCGCCGGCGGCAAGCACAACGACCTGGAAAACGTCGGCTACACCGCGCGGCACCACACCTTCTTCGAAATGCTGGGCAACTTCAGCTTCGGCGACTATTTCAAGCGCGACGCCATTCATTACGCCTGGGAGTTCCTCACTGGCGAGAAATGGCTGAACCTGCCCAAGGAAAAGCTCTGGGTCACCGTCTACGCCACCGACGACGAGGCCTACGACATCTGGACCAAGGAAGTCGGCGTGCCCGCCGAGCGTATGGTGCGGATCGGCGACAACAAGGGCGCGCCCTATGCGTCCGACAACTTCTGGGCGATGGGCGATACCGGACCCTGCGGTCCCTGCACCGAGATCTTCTTCGACCATGGGCCGGAGATCTGGGGCGGCCCGCCCGGTTCGCCGGAAGAGGACGGCGACCGCTACATCGAGATCTGGAACAACGTGTTCATGCAGTTCAACCGCACCGCGGACGGCGTCATGCACCCGCTGCCGGCGCCGAGCGTGGACACCGGCATGGGCCTGGAGCGCGTCAGCGCGGTACTCCAGCACGTGCACTCGAACTATGAGATCGACCTGTTCCAGAACCTGCTGAAAGCCTCCGCCGAGGCCATCGGCTGCGCCAACGACGACGCGCCGTCGCTGAAGGTGGTAGCCGACCACATCCGTTCCTGCAGCTTCCTGATCGCCGACGGCGTGCTGCCGTCCAACGAAGGTCGCGGCTACGTCTTGCGGCGGATCATCCGCCGCGCCTGCCGCCACGGCAACAAGCTGGGCGCCAGGGGCACCTTCTTCCACAAGATCGTCGCAGCGCTGGTCGCCGAGATGGGCGATGCCTTCCCCGAGCTGAAGCAACAGCAGGCACACATCGAGCGCGTGCTGAAGACCGAGGAAGAGCAGTTCGCCAAGACCCTGGAGCAAGGCCTGAAGATCCTCGAACAGGACCTTGCCGAACTGCAGGGCAGCGTGATTCCCGGCAACGTGGTGTTCAAGCTGTACGACACCTATGGCTTCCCGGTCGACCTGACCAATGACATCGCCCGCGAGCGCGAGCTGACCATCGACGAGGACGGCTTCGAGCGCGAGATGGAGGCCCAGCGCGAGCGCGCCCGCGCTTCCAGCGCCTTTGGCATGGACTACAACAGCCTGGTCAAGGTCGACGGCGAGACCCGCTTCCTCGGCTACCAGGGTGTCTCCGGCGCTGGACAGATCGTCGCGCTGTTCAGGGACGGCCAGGCCGTCGAGCGCCTGGAGGAGGGCGAGGAGGGCGTCGTGGTCCTCGACCAGACGCCGTTCTACGCCGAGTCCGGCGGCCAGGTCGGCGACAGTGGCTACCTCGAGGCGGCTGGCGTGCGCTTCGACGTGCGCGATACCACCAAGGCCGGCGGCGCGCACCTGCACCACGGCGTGGTCGCCCGGGGCAACCTGAGCGTTGGCGGCGCGGTCAAGGCCGAGGTCGACGCTTCGGTACGCCAGGCCACCGCGCTCAACCACTCCGCGACCCACCTGCTGCATGCCGCGCTGCGCCAGGTACTGGGCGACCACGTACAACAGAAGGGCTCGCTGGTGGACAGCCAGCGCCTGCGTTTCGACTTCAGCCACTTCGAGGCGATCAAGGCGGAACAACTGAAGGCCCTGGAGGATATCGTCAACGCCGAAATCCGTCGCAACACCGAGGTCGAGACCGAGGAAACCGATATCGACACCGCCAAGGCCAAGGGCGCCATGGCGCTGTTCGGCGAGAAGTACGGCGACCAGGTGCGCGTACTGAGCATGGGCGGCGATTTCTCCGTCGAGCTGTGCGGTGGCACCCACGTATCCCGCACCGGCGACATCGGCCTGTTCAAGATCACCAGCGAGGGTGGCGTGGCTGCCGGCGTACGCCGTATCGAGGCGGTCACCGGCGCGGCGGCGCTGGCCTACCTGAACGGTGCCGAGGAGCAGCTCAAGGAAGCCGCCAGCCTGGTCAAGGGCAGCCGCGATAACCTGCTGGACAAGCTCGGCGCCTTGCTGGAGCGCAACCGCTCGCTGGAGAAGGAGCTGGAACAGCTCAAGGCCAAGGCTGCCAGCGCGGCCGGCGACGACCTTTCGGCGGCGGCGGTGGAAATCAAGGGCGCGAAGGTACTCGCCGCGCGCCTCGATGGTCTGGACGGCAAGGCGCTGCTGGCGCTGGTCGACCAGTTGAAGAACAAGCTCGGCCGCGCAGTGATCCTGCTCGGCGGCGAGCTGGACGGGAAGGTCGTACTGGTCGCAGGCGTGACCCAGGACCTGACCGGCCAACTGAAGGCCGGCGAGCTTATGAAGCAAGCCGCGGCGGCAGTTGGTGGCAAAGGTGGCGGACGCCCGGATATGGCTCAGGGCGGCGGCACCGATGCAGCGAAATTGGACGAGGCCCTGGCCCTGGCCCAGCGCTTCGTCGAGCAAGGGCTCTGATGCCATGCCGGCCCCGCGCCAGAGCGACGCGGGGCCGGGCGGCCAGCGCCCCTTGATGCCCGGCCGGCGGTGCGCCCCGCCAGTCCGGGTAGCGAAAGAATGTGGCAGGTTCAAAAGGGCGCCCTTCACGGAATCAGGCGGTTTGAAATGGCTTTGATCGTACAGAAGTTTGGAGGGACCTCCGTCGGCACCGTCGAGCGTATCGAGCAGGTGGCCGAGAAGGTGAAGAAATTCCGCGAAGCGGGCGATGACGTCGTCGTGGTGGTATCCGCCATGAGCGGCGAGACCAACCGTCTGATCGGCCTGGCCAACCAGATCATGGAGCAGCCGGTTCCGCGCGAACTGGACGTCATGGTCTCGACCGGAGAGCAGGTGACCATCGCCCTGCTCAGCATGGCCCTGATCAAGCGCGGCGTGCCGGCGGTCTCCTATACCGGCAACCAGGTGCGTATCCTCACCGACAGCGCGCACACCAAGGCGCGCATCCTGCACATCGACGACACCCATATCCGCGCCGACCTCAAGGCCGGCAGGGTAGTGGTGGTCGCCGGTTTCCAGGGCGTCGACGGCAACGGCAACATCACCACGCTGGGCCGCGGCGGTTCCGATACCACCGGGGTGGCCCTGGCGGCGGCGTTGAAGGCCGACGAATGCCAGATCTACACCGACGTCGACGGCGTCTACACCACCGATCCGCGCGTAGTGCCGCAGGCCCGCCGGCTGGACAAGATCACCTTCGAGGAAATGCTGGAAATGGCCAGCCTCGGTTCCAAGGTGCTGCAGATCCGGGCGGTCGAGTTCGCCGGCAAGTACAACGTTCCGCTGCGCGTGCTGCACAGCTTCCAGGAGGGTCCGGGCACCCTCATTACTATCGATGATGAAGAGGAATCCATGGAACAGCCGATCATCTCCGGCATCGCCTTCAACCGCGACGAAGCCAAGCTGACCATCCGTGGCGTACCCGATACCCCCGGCGTGGCCTTCAAGATCCTCGGGCCGATCAGTGCCGCCAATGTGGAAGTCGACATGATCGTGCAGAACGTGGCGCACGATAACACCACCGACTTCACCTTCACGGTGCATCGCAACGATTACCTGAACGCCCTGGAAATCCTCAAGCAGACCGCCGCCAACATCGGCGCGCGCGAAGCCATCGGCGACACCAACATCGCCAAGGTTTCCATCGTCGGCGTCGGCATGCGTTCGCACGCCGGCGTGGCCAGCCGCATGTTCGAGGCGCTGGCCAAGGAAAGCATCAACATCCAGATGATCTCCACCTCGGAAATCAAGGTTTCCGTGGTGATCGAAGAGAAGTACCTGGAACTGGCGGTACGTGCCCTGCACACGGCGTTCGAGCTCGACGCGCCGGCGCGACAGGGTGAGTGACGCTGGCAGGCGAAAGGCGCGGCAACCCCGCGCCTTTTGTCGTTTTTGACCGTTCGGCAGGAACTTTCATTCCGGCGGGACTGGTCAATACTGGGTGAAGGATCGCGCTCTTGATTTCTGCGGATCCGCCGCCATTTCTTTTTTGCAGACTGTTGTCCTGAAATATTCGCGTGAGGAGAAAGGAATGCTGATTCTGACTCGTCGGGTCGGAGAGACCCTGATGGTAGGTGACGACGTCACCGTGACGGTACTGGGTGTCAAAGGGAACCAGGTGCGCATCGGCGTCAACGCGCCGAAGGAAGTCGCCGTACACCGGGAGGAAATTTACCAGCGCATCCAGAAAGAGAAAGATCAAGAGCCAAACCATTAATTTTTATCTAATTTTCCCTTTGCAAACGGGGTAAAGATGGGTATCATGCGCCCCGTGTTGCGGAGAGGTGGCCGAGTGGCCGAAGGCGCTCCCCTGCTAAGGGAGTACACCTCAAAAGGGTGTCGGGGGTTCGAATCCCCCCCTCTCCGCCATTCAAGCGTTAGAGGTTGATTCAGGCGGCGAAAGCCATCTTGGTAACTAAGTTACTGATTTGATTGAAAAAATCGCTTGACGGATAAAATCCACAATCTATAATGCGCCCCCACGACGCACTCATAGCTCAGCTGGATAGAGTACTCGGCTACGAACCGAGCGGTCGGAGGTTCGAATCCTCCTGAGTGCGCCATATTTCGAAGGGTTCCTCTCGTCAGGGGCTCGACGGACGAAGGATCGACAGTTGCGGTCTTTCACGGTAAAACAAGCGTTACCGGCAGGTGGCCGGAAAAAGCACCGACACGCACTCATAGCTCAGCTGGATAGAGTACTCGGCTACGAACCGAGCGGTCGGAGGTTCGAATCCTCCTGAGTGCGCCATACCGAAAGGGCCTGCAGCAATGCAGGCCCTTTTTCTTTGCCCGGGATTTTTCTTCCGCCGGAACGCGGCCCCGTCGTCAGGCGGGGCGGGAAGGGGTCAGACCAGCACCGAGTACCAGAACACCCGGCCGATCACGTTGATGTGCTCGGCGGCTTCCTGGGGCTCGTAGCGCTCGTCCGGATGCTCGTCACTGTTGAAGCTGCGAATGCGCAGGCCGCCGCCCGGAAGGCGGTAGAGCAGTTTCACGCGCAGTTGGCCGTCGTGGTCGAAGGCGTACATGTCGCCGTCCTTGATCGTCCGCGCGCTAGTGTCCACACCTACCGTGCTGCCGTCCGGCAGCACCGGCTCCATGCTGTTGCCGCTGACCGTGACGCAGGCGGCACTGGCCGGATCGATGTTCTTCTTGCGCAGGGTGTACTTGCCGAAGCGCAGCTTGCGCCCGCCGGTCTGCAGGATCACCGTGCTGCCCTTGCCGCCGGACAGCTCGATCTCCTTGTAGAAGGGCAGTTCGATCTCGTCGGCATCCAGGGGCGTTTCGTCGTCCCATGACTCTACTGCGCCAAGCCAACTGGCATTGGGTCCTGCGTTCGCCTGGCCGCGCTCGGCGAGCATCTCGCCGCGACCTTCCGCCAGCCACAGGGGGTTGACGCCGCAGGCGCCGGCGATCTGCGCGACGAAGCTGGTGGCGCGGGACTTGCCGCGCTCCAGATCGGAAATGGAGGTCTGGGTCATGCCTACCGCCTGGGCAAGCTGGACCTGGCTGAGATGGGCGTGCTTGCGCGCCGCCTTGATGCGATCTTTGAGTTCCATAGGGGGCAAGACTAAGGGTATGCCTGTGGCATTGCAAGCGTCCGTATATAGGTATTACCATAATTTCAGCGCTTTCCTACTCGCCTCGGGTAGGACGGCGGCCCAACACAGCCACTGCGGGTGGCTAATGCGAGCGGCCAGCCAGGTGGGCCGGCCAAGGAGGGAATACCATGTTTCAAAGTACCGAGCAGGCGCTGGCCGTGGCCTACTGGATGTTCGAGCACCAGCCGGGACCGAAGTCGTCGACGGCGATGGTGATCGATGGCCTGCGCGAGCGCTTCGATCGCAGCTTCATCGAACACCTGCCCAGCGGTTTGAGTCCGCACGAATGGCAGGCCCAGGCGGTGATGACCGTGCGTTTCGCCCAGCGCCAGCTGGCTGCGCACCCACTGGAGCTGGCGGTGGTGCGGGCCGAGTTCGCCCGCGGGCGGGATTTCGTCCTTGGCCTGGCGGCTTTGCGCGACTGGCTGAAGCCCGGGGCCGACCCGATCGAGCAGCGGGCAACCCTGGCCTTGCTGATGCGCATGTTCCGTCGTCCGCCGTCGAGCATCCGCGAGATCGAGCGACTCAGCGGCCTGTCGAAGAGCACCCTGCATCGCTGGGACAAGGAATGGCGCGAGCGGGTCGTCGCTTTGCTGCGCCAGGCCTTGCAGCGACTGGAGGAGCCGATGGCGGAGGTGGGGATCGTGTGCGAGCGCTAAAAAAATTTCTATATGAAAACGGGTTTTCCCATGTTGACGCTATGGGACGGTAAAGGTATAAATTCTCCACGATTGAAATTCCTCTGGCCGAGGCCCGCCGATGCGGGCTTCGGCCGTTCCGGGCCCGCCTTTTCGGCGGGCCTTTGCATTTCCGGGAGTCATCCATGTCCGAGCCAAGCTCTGCGGCCTCCGCCGCCAGCGCAATGGCTGGCGTCGGCCTGGCCATGTACCTGCCGGGTATCGATGGCAACGCCTTGCTGGGAGGCTTCGGCGGCGCCATCTTCTTTGTCGTGTTCGCCCGTGACTACAACGCCCTGACCCGCCTCGGCTATCTGCTGGTGTCCTGGGTCGGCGGCTATTACGCCGGAATCGAGGCGCTCGGCCGCGGGTTGACCCAGACCAGCGGCATGGCCGCCTTCGTCGCCGCGACCCTGTGCGTGACCGGCGGCATCGGCATGCTCGAGTGGATGCGTGGCGGTGAACTGCCCAACTGGATGCGCGGGCTGTTGCGCCGCCGGGGAGGCAAGTCCGATGGTTGATCCGCTGTCCACCCTGACCGTGCTGGTCTGCTCGGCGATCTGCATGCGCCTGATCACCTATCGCCGCGCCGGCGCGCGTTTCCGCCCCGGCGTTTCCCTGTGCGCCTACCTGCTGGCGTTGTGCACCGGCTGCCAGGCGCTGGGAATAGTGGCCGGGCTGTATCGCGCCGAGCACCTCTCGCCGTGGATGCTCGGGGTACTGCTGGTGCTGCTGGTCCTGCTGTTGCAGGCGCGTGGCAACCTGGCGCGGGTCCTGCGCCTGCATTGAACGAACGCACTTCGCTCCGGCCTGGCCGGCGGTTGTATCCGCCGCGTCGGTGCCTGTCCGTCATCCACCCATCCTGAAAAAGGAGTTCGCCATGTCCAGTGCAACCGTGCGCCTGGATCACGCCGCCCTGCGCGAAACGTTGCGGCAGTTGTTCGGCCTGCCCGCCGGCAGCGTCGTCGATGCCGATCAACTGTTGGCCCCGCCGGCCATCCTCTTCATGACCTTGCGCCTGGAGTCCTCGAGCCTGCTTGGCAAGGTGCGGCGGGAGTTTTCCGCCAGTGGCGAGCAGGAGTCCCTGCTGGCCAGTTGCGAGAGCATCTTTCGCCTGACCTGGCATGGTCCCGAGGCGCACCAGTACCTGCAGGATGCCCGCTGCCTGCTGCAGTCAGGCAATGCCGGCGAGCGCCTGCGCGTGCTGAAGGCCAGCCTGCTGCGCCTGACGCCCATCGAAAACCTGTCCGTCGTGCAGGATGGCCAGGCGCTGGGACAGGCTCGTTTCGACCTTGTTCTCGCTCACGAACACGTGCTGCTCGTCGACCTCGAGCGCACCGCTTCCGGGCAGGCCTCCGGGGGGACGGGTGGAACGGCTTCCTAGAGGTCGTTGCGATGCATCGTAGCGATGCCATCCATACATAGAGGAGAGATCCATGGTCATGTTGATCAGTCGTCGCGTCGGCATCGTTCGCCTGGATGCGGTGATTTCCGAAAACCTCGCGCAGGCTGCCGTCAGCGCGCGCGGCGACCAGCTCATCACCATCGTCGGCAGCATTGTCGACCATGCGCCCGCTGGCGAGCCGTTGCCCTCCTTGCTGCCGATGGAGGGAGGCAGCCGCGCGTTGAACGAGTGCCGTGTGCGCAAGGGCATCGCTGCCTTGACTTCACTGCAAGGCGCTTCCGAAACGGTGGACGTGCAAACGGGATTCCACCTGTATCGCGGTCTGTTCATCACGCGCGTTGTTGCCCGGCGAACCGCAGAAAGAGGATTGAGCCTGACCATAACCGCCAGCCAGAGGCGTGCGCTGCGCGCAGGCGGTAGGCTGCTGAAGACTGTCGTCCGTCTTTTCCATGCGGGCAGGGCGACACCCTGCCCGGCACGCTAAAGGCGATGCCGGTCCTGCTTTCATCGGTATGAGGTCGGCCCGGCCTTAGCTCCCGGGATCGACTCGCTCCACCCGGTACCTTCCCTTTCCCTTCACGCATCCCTCCTGATCGAAGCTCACGCTTCTCGCTCCCCGTCGCTTGTCGGCCTTGTACTGATAACGCACCTCCGCATTGTTCCCGCTGACCCGGTCCGGCTTGCCCAGCGCCCGCTCCACATCGGAGCGGGTCATTCCCGCCATTATTCGCTGCTCCACGATCGCCTTGCGGCGTTCCTTCTCGTCCAGGCGTCTGCCGCAGCGATCTTCTCTTTCTCCGATCACCGCGAGCGGCACGCTTTTCCGGCCGATGGACGCCTTTTTCGTCTTCGTCTCGGCCATCGGCGTGGCGCTCCTGCCTCCCGGCGGCGGGTTGTCCGCCACGACGGTCTCGCCGGCCTGCCCGGCGGGGCAACCGAGTTGGGTGAAGCTGACATGGCCGCTGGCGTCTTCGCAGCGGAATACCGCAGCGGCCTCGCAGGTGGACGCCAGCGAGAGGAGGAGAAGGAGGGACAGGGAACGCATGGCCGGCACTCCGGGTCGGATAAGGGTGAGTGCAGGCTAACGCGTTGCCTTTTTCCGCGGGGCCGAGTGTCCTGAGTGAAATTTCCGGCGTCGCAGTCAGGCGTCGAGTGACGATGAACTTTGTGCCGCAAGCGCTTGTTCTTGCCGCCATTTTGTAACGCGCAAAACGCAAGCGGAGTGTTATCATTATCCGTATCTGCCCCGAGAGGGCCCTTGGAACACCCCCATGGACTTACCCAGTAGAAACTCGAACAGTTTCCCGTTTGACCAATCACGTTTCTGATTGACCCCTTTGGCGTGCTCCGCTACTGGGGGTGGAGCGCGCTATGACCGAAGTAGAAGCCAAGAAGCCGCAGGAAAGCCTGCAGGACCGCCTAGCGCAGGTGGTCGAGCTGCTGCATCGCCACAAGGTGGTGGAGGACCTGACCCATCGTCAGGAAGGCCAGCACCATGACCGGGTGGAAAACCTCGTCCACCGGCAGAATCTCGTAGAACTCCAGCGCAAGCTGGAGGAACTGCACCCCGCCGACATCGCCCACATCCTCGAATCGCTGCCGCTGGACGACCGCCTGACGGTCTGGCAGCTGGTCAAGTCCGAGGACGACGGCGACATCCTCCTCGAAGTCTCCGACGCGGTCCGGGAAACCCTGATCGCGGACATGGACGACCACGAGATCATCGCCGCGACCAAGGACCTGGACGCCGACGAACTCGCCGACCTGGCACCGGAACTGCCGCGCGACGTGGTCCATGAACTGATGGAAAGCCTCGACGCGCAGCAGCGCGAGCGAGTGCGTTCGGCGCTGTCCTACGAGGAGGACCAGGTCGGCGCGCTGATGGACTTCGAGATGGTCACCATCCGCGAGGACGTCAGCCTGGAAGTGGTGCTGCGCTACCTGCGCCGCCTGAAGGAACTGCCCGGGCATACCGACAAACTGTTCGTGGTCGACTACGACGGCGTGCTCAAGGGCGTGCTGCCGATCAAGCGCCTGCTGGTCAACGATCCGGACAAGCAAGTGCTGGAAGTCATGGCCACCGACCCGGTGACCTTCCACCCGGACGAGGACGGCTACGACGCCGCCCAGGCATTCGAGCGTTACGACCTGATTTCCGCGCCGGTGGTGGACAAGGGCGGCAAGCTGATCGGTCGTCTGACCATCGACGAGATGGTCGACCTGATCCGTGAGGAAAGCGAAAGCGAAGTCCTCAACATGGCCGGTCTGCGTGAAGAAGAAGACATCTTCGCCTCGGTCTGGAAGTCGGTGCGCAACCGCTGGGCCTGGCTGGCCACCAACCTGATCACCGCCTTCGTCGCCTCGCGGGTGATCGGTCTGTTCGAAGGCTCCATCGAGAAACTGGTGGCGCTGGCCGCGCTGATGCCGATCGTTGCCGGCATCGGTGGCAATTCCGGCAACCAGACCATCACCATGATCGTCCGCGCCATCGCGCTCGACCAGGTACAGCCGACCAGCAACAGTCGCAACCGCCTGCTGCGCAAGGAGCTTGGCGTCGCGCTGGTCAACGGCCTGGCGTGGGGCGGAGTGATCGGCGTGGTGGCCTTCTATCTTTACGGCAACTGGGAACTGGGCGTGGTGATGACCGCCGCGATGACCCTGAACCTGCTGCTGGCGGCGATGATGGGAGTGCTGATCCCGATGACCCTGCATCGTTTCGGACGCGATCCGGCGATGGGCTCCAGCGTGATGATCACTGCGATGACCGACAGCGGCGGTTTCTTCATCTTCCTCGGCCTGGCGACGATCTTCCTGATGTAGCCGGAGCGCCACGCGAGAAGCCGCCCACGGGCGGCTTTTTTCATGGCGGTCAGATCAGCGGGGAAACCTTCGGTGGCGACCAGGACAGCACGCTCAGGCAGCGATCGCCGCCATTGACGAAATACTCGTCGACGGCCTTGGTCTCGCGGGCGACGAAGCCCTCGCGACGGCATTCCTGGTCCAGCCAGCCGCCTTGCTCGACCCGGTACAGCCAACCCTCGGATGCCGCACAGGCTGGCCAGAATTCCAGCAGGTCGGCAGCGTCGAGCTGGCGCAGGCCTTCGACTTCGACGAACTCGACGCGCCAGGTGCGCTGGTTGGCGAGGTCGCGGACGAGGATGGTGAGGCCGGCGCGATCCTGGCGGCACTCCAGGAACCAGGGGTCGACGCAGGGCGGCGCCTGGAGCAGAACCGCCAGCAGCGGCTCCGCGCGTTCAGCCACGGACGCGCAGGGTCAGGCCCTTGAGGAAGTTGCGCAGCAACTGGTCGCCGCAGGTCCGGTAGTTGCTGTGGCCGGGCTTGCGAAACAGGGCGCTCAGCTCGGGTTTGGAGACCGGGAAGTCGACGCTGGCGAGGATGGCATGGAGGTCTTCCTCCTTGAGTTCGAAGGCGACCCGCAGCTTCTTCAGGATCATGTTGTTGCTCAACGGCAGCTCCAGCGGCGGTAGCGGACGCGACTCGTCGCGACCGCGGCGCTGGATGATCAGTCCGTCCAGGCAGCGCGCCAGGTAGCGGTCGGGGCAGGCCTGGAAGCCGTCTTCGTCTTCCTTCTTCAGGTAAGCCTCGAGCAGGTCCGCTTCGACTTGCTCGCCGAACGGGGCGGCCAGTTCGGCCAGATGTGCATCGGGAAGATCCAGCAGGTAGCGCAGGCTGCGTAGTACGTCGTTGTTGAGCATCGTGCTCTCCGGAACGGTTGGCGATGAAAAAGCCCCGCGGGGCGGGGCTCTTCAGGGAGGGCTCAGACCAGCTCGGCCCAGAGGTCGTATTCGTCGGCATCGGTGATGCGCACGCGGACCTTGTCGCCCGGCTTCAGCTCGTCGCTGTCGACGAACACGTTGCCGTCGATTTCCGGAGCGTCGGCCCAGGAGCGGCCGACCGCGCCCTGTTCGTCGACTTCGTCGATCAGCACTTCGATTTCCTTGCCCACCTTGAGCTGCAGGCGAGCGGCGGAAATCGCCTGCTGGTGGGCCATGAAGCGTTCCCAGCGGTCCTGCTTGACCTCGTCCGGCACCGGCTCCAGGCCCAGCTCGTTGGCCGGAGCGCCTTCGACGGGGGAGTACTGGAAGCAGCCGACGCGGTCGAGCTGGGCTTCCGTCAGCCAGTCGAGCAGGTACTGGAAGTCTTCTTCGGTTTCGCCCGGGAAGCCGACGATGAAGGTCGAGCGGATGGTCAGTTCCGGGCAGATCTCGCGCCACTGCTTGATCCGGGCCAGGGTCTTGTCCTCGAAGGCCGGGCGCTTCATGGCCTTGAGCACCTTCGGGCTGGCGTGCTGGAAGGGGATGTCGAGGTACGGCAGGAGCTTGCCGGCGGCCATCAGCGGGATCACGTCGTCGACGTTGGGGTACGGGTAGACGTAGTGCAGGCGAACCCACACGCCCATGCTGCTCAGCGCCTCGCAGAGTTCCTTCATGCGGGTCTTGACCGGCTGGCCGTTCCAGAAGTCGGTCTTGTACTTCAGGTCCACGCCGTAGGCGCTGGTGTCCTGGGAAATCACCAGGAGTTCCTTGACCCCGGCCTTGACCAGGCGCTCGGCCTCGCTCAGCACGTCGCCGACCGGCCGGCTGACCAGCTTGCCGCGCATGGACGGGATGATGCAGAAGCTGCAGCTGTGGTTGCAGCCTTCGGAAATCTTCAGGTAGGCGTAGTGGCGCGGGGTCAGCTTGACGCCTTGCGGCGGGACCAGGTCGACCAGCGGGTTGTGTTCGGTCTTCGGCGGCACCACTTCGTGCACCGCGGTAACCACCTGCTCGTACTGTTGCGGGCCGGTGACCGCCAGCACGCTGGGATGCACGTCGCGGATCGCGTGCTCTTCCACGCCCATGCAGCCGGTGACGATGACCTTGCCGTTCTCGGCGATGGCTTCGCCGATCACTTCCAGGGACTCGGCCTTGGCGCTGTCGATGAAACCGCAGGTGTTGACCACCACGACGTCGGCGTCTTCGTAGGTCGGGACGACCTCATAGCCTTCCATGCGCAGCTGGGTGAGGATGCGCTCGGAGTCGACCAGCGCCTTGGGGCATCCAAGACTGACGAAGCCGACTTTGGGAGTGGGGGTGGACATGGCTAACCTCGGTAGGCGGGCGCGCTTGCTGGCGCCTCTGATCAAAAAGTGCGCAATTCTAGCGGCAGCGCCGCGGCTTTTCCAGTCTCCCGTGCAGCTCTTTTCCGGCCCTGGAAAAACTCTCCGCGGGCGCTCGGCAATCGGCTCCCCGGCCTTCTATAGTCATAGCAGTCCGGGGCCTCGGCGCTTGCATCGCGGACGGCATGGGCGCAGCATTTGCCGAATTTTTCCGGGGGAAAGCGTTTCATGAGTGATGCAGCGACGCGTGCCGAGGAGACGTCGGAGGGGCATTCCAGCTCTGCCATCGGCCTGATGGTCGGGGCGGTTGGAGTCTGCTATGGGGATATCGGCACCAGTCCCTTGTATACCCTGAAAGAGGTCTTCATCGGCGGCTACGGGGTGCAGGCCAACCACGATGGCGTCCTTGGCGTGCTGTCGCTGATCTTCTGGTCGCTGGTCTGGGTCGTTTCCATCAAGTACGTGATCTTCGTCCTGCGTGCCGACAACCAGGGCGAGGGCGGGGTGATGGCGCTGTCGGCCCTGGCGCGCCGGGCGGCGGCGCCGTTCGGCAGGCTGCAGACCTTCGTGGTGGTTGCCGGCCTGATCGGCGCGGCGCTGTTCTACGGCGACAGCATGATCACCCCGGCGATCTCGGTACTGTCGGCGGTAGAAGGGCTGGAGATCGCCTTCGACGGCCTGGAGCACTGGACGGTACCGCTGGCGCTTATCGTGCTGATCGGCCTGTTCCTGATCCAGAAGCACGGCACCGCGCGGATCGGCATCCTGTTCGGCCCGGTCATGGTGCTCTGGTTCGGCGCCCTGGCGGCGCTGGGTGTCTACGGGGTGATCCAGCAGCCGGAAGTGCTGCAGGCGATGAACCCTGTATGGGCCGTGCGTTTCTTCGGCTCGCATCCCGGCATCGGTGTCGCCATCCTCGGCGCCACCGTACTGGCGCTGACCGGCGCCGAGGCGCTGTACGCCGACATGGGCCACTTCGGTCGCAAGCCGATCGCCCGTGCCTGGTTCCTGCTGGTGCTGCCGGCGCTGGTGCTGAACTACTTCGGCCAGGGCGCGACCATCCTTTCCAACGCCGAGGCGGCGCGCAACCCCTTCTACCTGCTGGCGCCCGGCTGGGCGCTGCTGCCGATGGTGGCGCTGTCCACCCTGGCCACGGTGATCGCCTCCCAAGCGGTGATCTCCGGCGCCTTCTCCCTGACCCGTCAGGCGATCCAGCTCGGCTACGTGCCGCGGATGACCATCCAGCACACTTCCAGCCACGAGCAGGGGCAGATCTACATCGGCGGGGTGAATTGGGCGCTGATGGTCGGCGTGGTCCTGCTGGTGCTCGGCTTCGAGTCCTCGGCGTCGCTGGCGGCGGCCTACGGCGTGGCGGTGACCGGAACCATGCTGATCACCACCCTGCTGATGGGCGTGGTGATCTGGCGCCTGTGGAAATGGCCGCTGTGGCTGGGCGTCCCGTTCTTCTGCGTGATGCTCGCGGTGGACAGCCTGTTCTTCGCCGCCAACCTGCCCAAGGTGATCCAGGGCGGCGCCTTCCCGGTCATCGCGGGTATCGTCATCTTCATCCTGATGTCCACCTGGAAGCGTGGCCGCCAACTGCTGGTGGAGCGTCTCGACGAGGGCTCTCTGCCGCTCTCGGTGTTCATTTCCAGCATGCGCGTGCAGCCGCCGCACCGGGTCCAGGGGACCGCGGTGTTCCTTACCGCGCGTACCGACGCGGTGCCTCACGCGCTGCTGCACAACCTGTTGCACAACCAGGTGCTGCACGAGCAGGTGGTGCTGCTCACCGTGGTCAACGAAGACAGCCCACGGGTTTCGCCGGATCGCCGTTTCGAGGTCGAGGCCTATGGCGACGGATTCTTCCGGGTGATCCTGCACTTCGGCTTCATGGAAGAGCCGGACATCCCGGCGGCCTTGCGCCTGTGCCATCTCAACGAACTGGACTTCAGCCCGATGCGCACCACCTACTTCCTCAGCCGGGAGACGGTGATTCCATCCAAGCGCATCGGCATGGCGCGCTGGCGCGAGGGGCTGTTCGCCTTCCTGCTGAAGAACGCCAACGGCAACCTGCGCTATTTCAACCTGCCGCTCAACCGGGTGATCGAGTTGGGAACCCAGGTCGAGATCTGATCCGTTCCGCTGCAAAAAAAACGCGCCCGACTGGGCGCGTTTTTTTGCACGTTTCTCAGCGCCGTTGCGGCAGCATCCGTACCAGGGTGTTGTCGCGGCTGACGAAGTGATGGAAGAGCGCCGCGGCGGCGTGCAGGCCGATCAGGAAATAACCGGCGTTGCCGATGGTTTCGTGCCATTCCTTGATTTGCCCAGCGAGGTCGGGGTTCTTGTCGATCAGCGGCGGTAGCTCCAGGCCGAAGAACGGTATCGGCTTGCCGGCGGCGCTGAGGATCAGCCAGCCGGCGAAGGGCAGGCCGATCATCATCAGGTAGAGGGCGTAGTGCATCAGCCTGGCCAGCGTCGCCTGCCAGGCGGGGATGGCGGGCTCTATGCGCGGGGTAGGGGTGGCCAGGCGCACCAGCAGGCGCAACCAGACCAGCAGGAAAACGCTCAGGCCAAGCATGAAGTGCCATTGCTTGAGCAGTTCGCGGGTTTCGCTGCCCTTGGGGAAATTGCCCTTCAGTTCGATACAGGCGTAGACCCCGGCGATCAGCAGCAGGGTCAGCCAGTGCAGGGCAATGGTCAGGCTCCCATAACGGGATTCGGTGTTTTTCCAGCTCATCACGGTTCCTTCTCTTCGGCTCTCGGGAGCCAGCTCTGCGGCGGGTCGGCCGGTATTCTCGGCGGCTCCGCTGAAGCCAGCCTGAATGCCCCCGGCAGGCTCAGTCTAGCTGGCGCCGGCCGGGGACAAGAAGGGCGGAGCGGGGAGAGCTTGATCGCGATCAGGCGTCGGGAGCGTTCTCGCGGTCGCGGATGGCCTGGAGCATCTTCTTCGCCAGGGACAGGTAGTCCTCGTCGAAGTGGTGGCCGCCCGGCAGTTCGAGCTTCTCGCCGACGGCCTGGGGTTGGGTACAGCCGCTTTCGTCCTTTTCTTCGGCGCCATAGATGCAGAACACCTTGGCCGCCGGCAACCTGGCCATTTCCGGGCCGGTGGCGGCTTCCTCGCCGGCCTTGCCCAGCCAGCCTTCCACTTCGATCTCGAAGCTGCCGGTCCGCGCCAGCGCCAGCAGCAGCATGGCTTTCACTTGTTGCTGGTCCTTTCCGGGCAGGCGGTTGTAGATCGCCGGCAGGATGTCGGCGCCGAACGAGTAGCCGGCCAGGACGAAACGTTTCGCGCCCCACTTCTCGCGGTAGTGTTGCATCAGCTTGGAGAGGTCGGCGGCGCTCTGTTCCGGGCTCTTGTGTTGCCAGTAGTAGCGCAGGGTGTCGATGCCGACCACCGGGTAGCCCATGCTCGCCATATGCTCGGCAGAGTCCTTGTCCAGGTCGCGCCAGCCGCCGTCGCCGGAATAGAACAGGGTGACGATGTCCGAGGGTTTCGCCGCGGGGACCTCGAGTACCGGCAGGGCCTCGGCGTTGCCTTGCAGTTGCAGGCGCAACTGATGGGCGAGCACGTCGGACAGCGGGGTGTCGTAGTCGCTGATGCTGGTTTCCGCGCTCGACTGCTTGCGGACGAAGACCGCGGTGTCGTCGTCCGGGTTGTCGTTCCAGGCCAGCAGCCACTGGCCGTGCGCCGCCTGATGCGGCAGCGGGGCGTCGCAGTCGCGCTCGGCCAGGGCAATGTCGAAGCCGACCGAGAGCGCCTTGGCCTTGTCGTCGTCCTGGCTGGCGAGCCAGCGCCAGGCGGTGGTCGAGCCCGGGCCGATGCCGGCGACCAGGTTCGGCTTGCCGCCGAGGCGGGCAATGACCGCTTCGAGCCGGGACTGCTGCGCCCTGCAATCGCCGTTTTCCGGGGGGAAGTACTGGATCACCCGGGCGGCGCTGTCGTGAGCCAGGTTCAGCATCTGGGCGTCGTTCAGTTGCTGTTCGGGGGCGGCGATCACCACCACCCGCGAGCGCGGCTTCTCGCCGGGTTCGGCAAGGGTGGCGTGGCCGCCGTCGTCGAGGTCCAGGGCTTCCAGTTTCGCCTGGGCCGCCGGTCGGCTCCAGAGCAGCAGGGCGGCACCGACGATCAGCACCAGGGCGGCGACCAGAAAACGGCGCCAGTGACGTTTCACGACAGACATATCAGCGTTTCACCAATCCAGTCAGGCCGCCGGCGATCAGCGCGGCGGTATCGGCCAGGGCCACCAGCGGGTCGAGCCCGGCTGGCACGGCCAGGTAGCGGGGTTCCCAGTCGGGCTGGAACTTGTCCTTGAAGCGTCGCAGCCCCTGGAAATTGTAGAACTGTTCGCCCCGCCGGAAGACCAGCGCGCCCAGGCGCTGGGTCAACGGCGCGCCGCGCCTTGGCTGGAGCCCGGCCAGCGGCACCATGCCGAGGCTGAAGCGCGCGTGGCCCTGGGCCTTGTAGTGGAGGATGAGGCCGAGCATGAGGAACTCCATGGTCAGCTTCGGCGCGTCCGGGTGCACGCGCATCAGGTCGAGGCTCGCCAGTTCGCGGCTGTCGGTTTCCAGCAGGTTGGCGAAGGCCACCGGCTTGCCCTGGTGGCGGACGATGGCGATGCGGAAGAAGTTCAGGTACGCCGGGGTGAAGCGGCCCAGGGAGAAGCCTTTCTCGCGCACCTGCTTGCCGCCCAGCCAGGCGTCCGATATCGCCTTCAGCTCGTCCAGCGGAGCCTGGCCCGGTTCATGGAACTCCAGGGCCAGGCCGTCGCGCTGGCCGCGGTTCCAGGTGTAGCGCAGGTCTTTCATTTCCTTGCCCTTGTTCTCCAGGTCGAAGCGCAGCAGGTCGACTCGCGCTTCTTCGCCGAGCTTGAGGGCGGTCAGGCCGATGTCCATGTAGAACGGCAGGTTCTCGGCACGCACCTGGTAGAACACCGGGCGGGCATGGTGCAGGTCGCAGAGGTCGCGGAACTGCCAGATCAGTTCGGCGCGCTGCATGGCCGGGCCGATCGGGTCGTACAGGGCGATCATGCTGCGACCGCGGCGGGCGTACATGAGGAAAGCGTCGTCGCCCTCATGGAAGAGCAGGGCCTTGTCGCCGGTCAGGGCCAGGCCGCCATCCGGCTGGTCCGAGTGGCGGATGATCCGCGCCGCGCGCTGCAGCTCTTCCGCGTCCGGCTCGCGGATCGCCGGCGGTGCCGCGCGCAGCAGCCAGCCAAGGGCCAGGGCCAGGAGCAGCAGGCAACTGCCGAGGGCGGCGCGCAGGGCGCGCGGGGCGTCGGCGTCCAGGGCGAACTGCCACCAGAGCTGGTTGCTGTAATGCACGTCCTGGTTGGCGAACAGCAGCAGCCAGACCGAGGCGCCGACCACGCAGATGCTGGCGCCTACATAGAGCGGCGAGAAGGGTACTTCCATCAGCCGGCTGGGACGGTAGAAGGAGCGGCGGAACATGGCGAGCAGCGCGGCGGTCAGGCTCAGCAGGCTGGCTTCTTCCCAGTCGAAGCCTTTCAGCAGCGAAAGCAGGGCGCCCACCAGCAACAGCACCAGGGTCAGGGCCCAGGCGGCCGACAGCCGTCGGCGCAAACCCTGCGCGAGCAGCAGGCAGAGCACGCCGATCAGGCTGGCGACCAGGTGCGAGGCATCGATCAGGCGATGTGGAATGAGGAAGCCGAGGTGCTCCAGGCGGGTGTCGATCGCCGGTGTGGCGCCGGAAAACAGCAGCACGACACCGGAGAGGAAGACCAGGATCGCCAGGATCGGTGCGGCGAAACCCGAGGCGACGCGGATCGCCTGGCGCGTCACCCACAACCGGCGCGCTTCGAGGAACAGCAACAACAGGCAGGCCAGCAGCAGCGGCAGCACCACGTAGATCAAGCGGTACAAGAGCAGGGCCGCGGCCAGCGGCGCGGCGCCCAGTTGGCCGGCGAACGCGGCCAGCAGCACCGCCTCGAACACCCCGACTCCGCCCGGTACGTGGCTGAGTACGCCGGCGGCCAGGGCGAGCAGGTAGACCAGCAGGAACGCCGCGAAGGGTGGGGTTTCCGGCAGCAACAGATAAAGGACGGTAGCGGCGGCGGCGACGTCGAGGGCGGTGATCAGCAGTTGCAGCAGCGACAGGCGCAGGCCCGGCAGGCGCAGGCTGCGGCGGCCGAGGCGGACCAGCAGGCTGTCGGGGGACGGCCGTTCTCCCGGCAGACGGTGCCGGGCCAGGAACGCCACCAGGCCGACAGCCAGCGACAGGACGGCGATCGCGATGACGGCGACCAGGGCGTGGGGCAGGTGCAGCGCCGATGCCGCATCGTCGAGGTCGCAGAGTGCGGCGAGTGCCGCCAGCACCGGCAGTGCGCAGCCCAGGGAAAGGCTGGCAAATAGCGTCATCCGGGCAATTTCGGCAGCGCCGATGCCATGCCGGGAATACAGTCGGTAGCGTACGGAGCCGCCGGAAAGCAGCGACAGACCTACCGCATTGCCGATGGCGAAGGCGCTGAAGCCACCGGTGGCCAGGCTGCGCATGGGCAGCGTGACGCCAGCGAAGCGGCTGGCCGACCACTCGTAGCCGAGCAGGATGACGAAGCCGAGGGCGGTCGCGCCCAGGGCGCCGAGCAGCGCCGGCCTGGGCACGTCGGCGATGGCATCGTGGAGGGCGCCGGGATCGATCTCCCGTAGCAGGTGGTAGCAGGCCACCAGCGCCAGGCCGAACAGCAGCAAGGTGAAGACCAGGCCGATGGGCTGGCGGTAGGCGGTAATCCGATCGATCAGCCGGATGCGTTGTGGGGACGCGGGAGAGCTGGGTGGAGCGGGATGTTCTGGAACGGGAGCGTCGGTGCGCATCAGCCACCTCATGGGAATTTGCGCGACAGAGTATGGCCTCTCGGGCGAGTTCCCAAGTGGTCGCAGCAGATTTTTTCTGTGCGGGGCGGCGTCCTGTCACAGGGAGAAGACCGCCGGGTTTTGCAGGAGTTGCGTCGGCGAAGTGGCCGAAGGCCATTTGCTGGTGTTCGTTCAGCGATGGTTCAGCTTGCCGTGGGCATAGTGGCGGCTTGCACTGTCCGACCATTTCCGAGGGGGGAGGGGTGACGATGATCCAGGCGGGCATTCATGTCGGCGCCGGAGTCGTGCTGGGCGTGGCCGCCGGATGGTGGCTGGGGGATTGGGAACAGTCGTTGCAGGTCAAGGATTCGGTGGCGCGGGTCGATTGCCTGTTGTACGGCGTCCTGCTGGTGGTGTTGCTCCGCCACGACGGTTGGTTGCGCCGCCTGGGCCTGCTGGGCCTGGGGCTGTTCTGCGGTTTCCTGCTGGTCTATTCGGTGAATCCGGCAAGCCTGTTCGCTGCGAAAGAGTCCTGGAGCCTGGCGCGGATCTCCATGCGGGCCTTCGGTCCGCTGGTGATGCTGGTCGTGGGGATGGCCTGCGCGCGCCTGGCACACGAGTTGCGCTGACGCAGGCGTTGCGCTCACGCCGGAGTCAGGTGACGCGATTCCTCGCGGTATTCCTTCAACCAGCGCAGCACTTCCACGGCCTCCCAGCGAGAGGGGTCGTACAACGCATAGATCTCGCCCTGGTAGCCGACCACATCGAGCGGCCGGTGGAAGCCGGCGCGCTGGAACAGCGCCTCGATCTCGGCGAAGCAGGTGTTGAAGTGCACGCGGGTGAACGGCGTCTTGCCGTCGGTGACCAGGCCGTCCATCTGCAGTTCGTCCACTGCCTGGCGGATGTCGTCGAGTCCCATCCGGTTCACGCTGCGCTTCAATTGTTCGACGTTCAGCATCTGTCTGTCCTTTCCGTATCCGTTACCGAGCATTCATCGAAGGCTGAGCTGGCTGTACGAATATACAGTTAAATGTGCGATGATGCGAGCGAACGGAGGGCGAGGCGATGCAGTGGAACAGGAGGGGCGGAATGCAAAAAGCCCCGGCGCTATCGCTAGTGCCGGGGCTTTTCGAATGTGGTTGCGGGAGCTGGATTTGAACCAACGACCTTCGGGTTATGAGCCCGACGAGCTACCAGACTGCTCCATCCCGCGTCTGTGTGGGCGCATTCTACGGACTCTCGTCGGGCTGTCAATCGATTTTTCGAAAAAAGTGTTTTTTCTTCAAATGCTTAGCGCTTGCCCAATGTTAGAATTCAGCGCTCCGGGGCAGGCCCGGCGGGGCTTGTAGCGAGATTCCGGTGCGGAAAATCATCCATATAGACTGCGACTGTTTCTACGCCGCCCTCGAGATGCGCGACGACCCCAGCCTGCGCGGCAAGGCGCTGGCGGTTGGCGGTTCGCCGGACAAGCGCGGAGTGGTCGCCACTTGCAGCTACGAGGCGCGAGCCTATGGCGTGCGCTCGGCGATGGCCATGCGCACGGCGCTCAAGCTGTGTCCCGATCTGCTGGTGGTGCGCCCGCGTTTCGATGTCTACCGGGCGGTGTCGAAGCAGATCCATGCGATCTTCCGCGATTATACCGATCTGATCGAGCCGCTTTCGCTGGACGAGGCCTACCTGGACGTCAGCGCTTCGCCGCATTTCGCCGGTAGCGCCACGCGGATTGCCCAGGACATCCGCCGCCGGGTGGCCGAGGAGCTGCACATCACCGTTTCGGCGGGCGTCGCGCCGAACAAGTTCCTGGCCAAGATCGCCAGCGACTGGCGCAAGCCGGACGGGCTGTTCGTGATTACCCCGGAGCAGGTCGACGGGTTCGTCGCCGAGTTGCCGGTGGCCAAGTTGCATGGCGTCGGCAAGGTCACGGCGGAGCGCCTGGCGCGGATGGGCATCCGCACCTGCGCCGACCTGCGCCAGGGCAGCAAGCTGAGCCTGGTGCGCGAGTTCGGCAGCTTCGGCGAACGCCTGTGGGGACTGGCCCATGGTATCGACGAGCGACCGGTGGAAGTCGACAGCCGGCGCCAGTCGGTGAGCGTCGAATGTACCTTCGATCGCGACCTGCCGGACCTGGCGGCTTGCCTGGAGGAACTGCCGACCCTGCTCGGGGAGCTGGACGGACGCCTGCAACGCCTGGATGGCAGTTATCGGCCGGACAAGCCGTTCGTGAAACTGAAGTTTCACGATTTCACCCAGACCACGGTGGAACAGTCCGGCGCCGGGCGCGACCTGGAGAGCTACCGGCAATTGCTCGGCCAGGCCTTTGCCCGTGGCAATCGTCCGGTGCGCCTGATCGGCGTCGGCGTGCGCCTGCTCGACCTGCAGGGCGCCCACGAACAACTCAGGTTGTTCTGATGCTCCTCATGGCCTCAACGAAGTCGCGAGGTTCCGCGGCGACGGCTCTTCCCCTACCGGCAAGGCGCTGAAGCGGCCGAGATCCTGCAGCAGTTCCAGGCGTGCTGCACGGAGTGGGCCGCGTATGGCTTCCTGTTGTTCCACGTCGAGCGGGCGGTCGTCGCCATCGCTCACCGGACCGTGGTGACGGTCCGCGCCACGCAGTGGGAAGCTCACCTTGAAGCCTTCGCCCAGGTAGGCGATGCGCGTGGTATCGGCGCTCACCGCATAGTCGCGATGGTAGTCCGCTGCGAGCAGGTCCTGTCCCAGCGAGTAGTCGCGGGGCGGATTGCGTACGCCCAGCAGCGGCAGGAGCGTTGCGGGCAGGTCGATGTGGCTGGTGATGCCGCGGACGGCACGGGGCGCCTGTCCGGGAATGCTCAGCACGGCGACGGTGCCGGTCTGGTAGCGATTGAACTCGGTATTGTGGCCCCAGCGCGAGCGTTCCATGAACTCTTCCCCATGGTCGCCGAGCACCACTACCGCGGTGTTTTCCAGCAGGTGCTGGTTTTCCAGGTGCTGCAGCAGGCGGCCGATCTGTGTATCGACTTCGCGCACGGCATTCAGGTAGCGGTTCTTGATCAGCGGCATCTGCGCCTGGAAATCGGTGGTCAGGTAGTTGAAGTTGACCAGATAGGGGCGGATTTTCGCGGTCTCGTCGCGGAAGCTGTAGTTGGCGTGGCTCGACTCGAGGAACAGGCAGGCGAAGAACGGCCGGTCGGGTAGTCGGCGATCGACGAAGCGCAGCAGGTCGTCGGTGTTCCGGGCGTCGCGCTGCCAGGCAGGCTCCGGGCTATCCAGCACGTGCAGGTCCTGGGGGCGCAGGTTGACGAACACGCTGCGGTCGAAGGGCGGATAGCTGAAACGTTGCGCGGCATTGATCCGGAACTGGTAGTTCTGCTGCCTGAGTACCTCCATGAGCACCGGCGGCTGGCCAGCCTTCAGCACGGCGTCCCAGTAGCCGCCGTGCAGCCCGTAGAACATGCCGAAGACGCCCATCTGGGTCAGGTTGCCGCTGCTGTAGTGGTTGTCCAGGCGGATTGCCCGGTTGGAGAAGTCCCACAGCCTGGGCATGTAGCGCGGATCGAGCATGTCCCCGCGGAGCGACTCGGCGACGATCCAGACGATGTTCAATGGGTGCGCCGGGGCGCTGATCTCCAGCGGCCGGAGCGGATAGTGCAGGTCGCTCTGCTGCTGGAGCAGCTCGCGCTGGGTGGGCGTCGGCTGGATGCCCAGGCTCCTCGCCAGGCTGCGGACGGTCAATGGCAGGTACAGCGGATAGCGTTCGCTGGCCAGCAGGATCGGCCGGTAGTCGCGCAGGGAGCTGAACGCATAGGCCAGGCGTTCGCCCAGGGCCAGGCAGAGGAAGGCCGCCAACAGGTAGCGCCAGGCGCGCCGAGGGAGCGCGGGAAGGCGTTCGCGGCTGACCTGGCAGGCGCTGTACAGCAGCACCTGCAGACAGAGCAGGGCCAGGGCCGCCAGGCTTGCGCTGAGCAGGGTGCCGTCGCCGCTGCCGAGGCTGGAGAGGCCGCCGGGCGAGACCAGCAGGCCGATGCTGAAACCGTTGAGGTGGAATCCGTACAGGTCGTAGAGGGTGCGGTCGGCGTAGAGCAGTATCTGTACCGCCGCGCTGCCGACGATGGCCAGCACGCCTGCCAGCCACGGACTGAGGCGCACGGGAAGGCGATCATGGAAATGCAGGAGCAGTCGGCAGGCGAGGTACACCGGGACTATATAAAGGAAGGCGTAGCTCAGGCTGGCAGCGACGCTCCAGAGCGGCAGCCAGGCGTCGTCGAAGACGATCCCGTCCTGCAGGCGCAGCACCTGCCAGAGCACCACCAGCCACGACAACAGAAAGAAGCGGTTGAGTGTCTCGGTGCTGGGTGGGGCGAACATCAAGCGTCTCCGGGCGAGGATGCGGAAGCCTAGGGACGTGGTGGTCAAGCGGGAATGAAATGGATGTCAAAAAAATGTAAACGGGCGGCGCCGGGCAGCGCCGCTTCAGGCTTCAGTCGTGCTCGGGGACCAGGCGCAGCGGCTTGCCTTCGGCCGGCCACAGGCGCAGCTCGTCGGACGGCGAAATGTCCCAGTGCTGGACGCTCTGCAGCAGGGCCAGGAAGCGCCGTTCCTGCTCCATGATCTCCGCCGCGCACAGGCGGCGGGTGCTGCCGATGGCGCCGAACTGAAGGAGGTCGTCCTGCAAGGTGTAGCTGGCGAACCAGTGGTTGCAGCCGCCGTTGCCGAAGGCACGGCCCTGGCCGTCGAAGGTCAGGCTGATGTGGCTGTAGTCCATCGTCGGTTGTGCGCCGACCCAGTCGACCTGGTAGGCCTGCTCGGTTTCCAGGGTGGTCTCCTGGCTGGCGCAACCGCCCAGTACCAGGGCGGTGGAGGCGAAGAGGGCGAGAGAGGGTTTCATGGCGTTTCCTTTGCGCATTTCGTACGGGCGATAGTTCACAGACCGTCGGTCGGACGGAGCGTTCGCCCTACTGGCATTTCGGGCACAGGTGCTTGCCTTCGCGGCTGCTCCAACCCAGTTCGTGAATGCGCTCTTCGGCGGCCGGCGCCAGGGCCTTGCGACCGAGACTGGCGTCCACGGCGAACTCGAAGTCGAGACGAGCCTGGCACTGGTCGCAGTCGACCTGCCAGGTATGGATCGCCAGTTCGCGGAATGCCGGGCCGCGGGCGACCGCCAGCCACTGGCCGGGTGGGTTGATCAGGTGGCGAACCTTTTCCACGGTCAGGCGCATGCTCAGGGTCTTGCTGCCCTTGAGGCTGACCAGCAGCACGTCGTCGGCCTTGATCGAGCCGCCGGTGCCGGTGACCTGGTAGCGCCCCGGGGAGAGCGCGCGGCATTCGTTGAGGGTGTATTGCGGGTTGAGCAGGGTGTAACGGAAATCGTGTTCAGCCATGGAGCCTCCAATCAGCCGCGCATGCTACCACGCCATCAGGCCCGGACCCGATTGCGTGGCGTCCCGTCCTGCCAGGCGGCGATGTTGTCCAGGGTGGTGTCGGCGATCGCCGCCAGCGCCTCGCGGGTAAGGAAGGCCTGGTGGGCGGTCACCACCACGTTGGGGAAGCTCAGCAGGCGTGCCAGCACGTCATCCTGCAGGGGCTGGTCGGAGCGATCCTCGAAGAAGATATCCGCTTCCTCTTCATAGACGTCCAGGCCGAGGTAGCCCAGTTGTCCGCTCTTCAGCGCCTCGATCAGCGCCGCGGCGTTCACCAGGGCGCCACGGCCGGTATTGATCAGCATCGCGCCGGGCTTCATCGTCGCCAGGCGCTGCGCGTCGATGAGGTGGCGGGTGTCGGCGGTCAGCGGGCAATGCAGGCTGACGATGTCGGACTCGGCGAGCAGGGCGTCGAGCGCCAGGTAGCGGCCACCGAGCGCTTGGATGCGCGGATTGGGATAGGGATCGTAGGCCAGCAGCTCGCAGCCGAAGCCGGCCATGATGCGGGCGAAGGTCTCGCCGATCTGTCCGGTGCCGATCACTCCCACGCGTTTGCCGTGGAGGTCGAAGCCGGTCAGCCCATGCAGCGAGAAATCGCCCTCGCGGGTCCGGTTGTAGGCGCGGTGCAGGCGCCGGTTGAGCGTCAGGATCAGGCCGACCGCGTGCTCGGCGACAGCGTGCGGCGAATAGGCCGGGACGTGCACCACCGGCAGGCCGAGCGCTTCGGCGGCGGCCAGGTCGACGTGGTTGTAGCCGGCCGAGCGCAGGGCGACCAGGCGCGTGCCGCCGGCGGCCAGGCGTTCCAGCACCGGCCGCGAGAGGTCGTCGTTGACGAAGGCGCAGACTACTTCGAAGCCCTGGGCGAGGACCGCCGTGTCCGCCTGCAGGTGGGCCTGCTGGAAGTGCAGTTCGAAGCCGTGCCGGTGGTTGCTGGCCTGGAAGCTCTCGCTGTCGTAGGCCTGGGTGCTGAAGAACAGGATGCGCATGGTCAGAGTTCGCTGGAGTCGAGGCTGGTGGAGGACAGGTGGGTGGTGGCCGAGGCAGTGTCGGCCAGGGCCTCGATGGCCTTGTCCAGCTCGTCCAGGGCCGCGGCCGCCGCCGGATCGTTCTGCTTGAGCAGGGTTTCGCTGGTCTGGCAGGCTGCGCGCAACTGCGGCACGCCACAGTAGCGGGTGGCGCCATGCAGCCGGTGGACCCTCTCGAGCAAAGCGGTGCGGTCGTCGTTGTCGCGGGCCTGGCGAATCGCCTGGCGGTCCGCCGCCAGCGAGGCCAGCAGCATCGCCAGCATGTCGGCGGCGAGGTCGGCCTTGCCGGCGGCCAGGCGCAGCCCTTCCTCGGGGTCGAGCACGCTCAACTGGCCGAGCTGCGGCGCACGGCTCATGCTGGCCAGCGACTGGCCCAGGCTCAGTCCCGTCCACTTCAGCACTACCTGGGCCAATTGCTGTTCGTCGATCGGCTTGGTCAGGTAGTCGTCCATGCCGGCCTGCAGCAATGCGCGCTTCTCGTTGGAAAGCGCATGTGCGGTGAGCGCGATCACCGGCACCGGGCTGACTTCCCGCTCGGCCTCCCAGCGGCGGATCGCCTCGGTGGCCTGGCGGCCGTCCATGCCGGGCATCTGCACGTCCATGAAGACCAGGTCGAAGCGCTCGCGCTGCACCACCTCGAGGGCTGCGTAGCCGCTGTCCACCGCGGTGACCTGGGCGCCGAGGTCGCTGAGCAGGGTCTGCACCAGCAGCAGGTTGGCCGGGTTGTCGTCGACGCAGAGCAGCCGTGGCGGCCGTCCGGAAACCATGGCGTGGGGCTTGTCGCTGCGCGTCGGGCGGACCTGCAGCAACTCCTGCAGCTTGCGTTGCAGCTTGCGGGTGCAGGCGGGCTTGGCCTCGACCTGTTCGTCGGGCAGGGTCGCGTGGTATTGCGCCTGCTCGGTGGTCGGGCAGAGCACCAGGGTCTTGCAGCCGAGCCGTTCGAATTCCCAGAACGACTGGCTCAGCTCTTCCGGCGGATGGATCGCGGCCGAGACGCCGAGCACCGCCAGGCTGATCGGCAACTGGTCGGGCGGCGGGTTGCGCAGGCTTTCCTGGAGGCTGTCGAGGTCGGCGAATTCGCTCACTTCCAGGCCGAAGTCGGTGAGCTGGTGGTGCAGCGAGCGGCGCGTCAGCTCCTGCGGTTCGAGCAGCGCCACGCGCTGGCCCGCGGCCCAGGAGGCGCCTGGCTCCTCGTTGTCGTCGCGACTTTTCGGCAGACTCAGGCTGATCCAGAATTCGGCGCCTTCCCCAGGCGTACTGTCGACGCCGATCTCGCCGCCCATCTGCTCGATCAGGCGCTTGGAGATCACCAGGCCCAGGCCGGTGCCACCGGCTTGCCGCGACAGTGAGTTGTCGGCCTGGCTGAAGGCTTTGAACAAGGCCTGCTGGTCCTCCTCGGAGAGGCCGATACCGGTGTCCTGGACGCTGATCCGCAGCTGCGCGCGGTCGTCGCTTTCGTCCTCGAGCATGGCGCGTACGGCGACGGTGCCGCCCTGGGTGAACTTGATGGCGTTGCCGACCAGGTTGGTGAGGATCTGCTTCAGCCGCTGCGGGTCGCCCTGCAATTGGATCGGGGTATCCCGGTAGACCAGGCTGACCAGTTCCAGTTGCTTCTCGTGGGCGGCCGGAGCCAGCATGGTCAGGGCGTCCTGGATCAGGTCGCGGAGATTGAAGGGGAGGTTTTCCAGAACCAGCTTGCCGGCCTCGATCTTCGAGAAGTCGAGGATCTCGTTGATGATCCCCAGCAGGCTTTCCGCCGATTTCTGGATGGTCGTGAGGTAGTCCTGCTGGCGCGGGCTGAGCTCGCTCTTCTGCAGCAGGTTGGTGAAACCGAGGATGCCGTTGAGCGGGGTGCGGATCTCGTGGCTCATGTTGGCGAGGAACTCGGACTTGATCCTGCTCGCCTCCAGGGCCTCCTTGCGCGCCAGGTCCAGCTCGATGTTCTGGATCTCGATGGTTTCCAGGTTCTGCCGTACGTCCTCGGTGGCCTGGTCGATGTTGTGCTGCATTTCCTCCTGGGCGCTCTGCAGCGTTTCCGCCATGCGGTTGATGCCGGAGGCCAGTTCGTCCAGCTCGTTGCTGCCCATCGGTGGCAGGCGGGTTTCCATGCGGCCTTCCTTGAGCTGGGCGACGCCCTGGCTGATCAGTTCCAGCGGCGCGTTGATCGCGCGACTCATGCGCAGGGCGAGGAGGGCGGTGACGCCGAGGCCGGCTGCGATCAGCAAGAGGCTGGTGAACAGGCTGCGATATCCGCGCAGCAGAGTCCCATGGTGCGACAGTTCCAGTTCGACCCAGCCGAGTACGCGCTCGTCGTCAGGCTCGGTGGCGCCGGACAGGCTGTGGTGGCGGCCAAGAACCGGTAGCAGGAAGTGCGTGGTGTCCAGTTCGGTGGACATGCTCAGATGGCTGGCGTCGCCGGCCGGGGCGACGGTGAGCATGCTTGGCCCGGCATGGGCGAGGCGTTCCTGGCGGGCGTCGAGGAAGGTCACCGCGCGCACGTCCGGTTGGTCCAGCGCCTCGTTGGCGATGCGGTTGAGCACGGCGGTATCCTTTCGCGCCAGCGCGGTGGCGGCCAGCGGCGCCAGTTGTTCGGCGATCAGTTGCCCGCGCTCGATCAACTGGGCGCGCATGTCGGACAGCTGGACCCAGGTGAAGTAACCGCCAAGCACCATCGCCAGCAGGCTGGTGGGGAGCAGGGTGAGCAGCAGTACGCGCCCCTTGATGCCGAGATCCTTGAACACACGTCTCTCCGTCGAGCCAGATCGGGATGGCCGACGCTCCCCGGCCATACGTTTACCCCGCGCAGTTTAGCGGGTCGCGGAAGGGGAATCTGCACCGATGTGCGCAGCCCGGCGGATTCGGCTTGCGACGAAGCGGAAAGATCGTGAATACTGGCACGATTGCTAATCAATCTTATTTGGCTGCCATGCTCCCATCCCTGACGCCCGACCCCCGACTGCTGGCCATCGAGGACGATCCGACACTGGGCGCACATCTGTTCCAGCACCTCAATGGCAGCGGTTTCGAGGTGACCTGGTGCCGAGACGGGGAAGAGGGGTTGGCGGCTGCGCGCAGCGGCGCCTATGACCTGATCCTGATGGACATCATGCTGCCGGGGCGCGATGGCCTCGAGATTCTTCGCCAACTCCGCCAGGAGCAGGCGCTGCCGGTGATCCTGATGTCGGCCCTGGGCGCCGAGCAGGACCGCATCGCCGGGTTCAGCCAGGGCGCCGACGATTATCTGCCGAAGCCTTTCAGCCTGGCCGAGCTGCGGGTACGCATCGATGCCATCCTGCGTCGGATCGCCCTGGAGCGGGGGGGCGCGCCGGGCCGCTGCGCCGAACCGCTGGCGCGGCCCTCGCTGCAATTCTCTGCCGATGTCTGCGATGTCAGCCTTGGCGAGCGGTTCGCCGGCCTGACGCCGACCGAATACCGCCTGCTGGAAACCTTCCTCGCCGCGGAAGGCGAGACCCTGACCAAGGCCTTCCTTTACCAGCATGTCCTGCACCGCGGTCATACCCAGCATGATCGCAGCCTGGACATGCACGTCAGTCACCTGCGGCGCAAGCTGCAACGCCTCGGTTACGCCGGTCACCAGTTGCATACCGTCTGGGGCAAGGGTTACGTCCTGACACCGGCGCCATGATGCCCAACCGCCATTCGCTGTTCTGGCGCCTGGCCCTGGTGCTGGTGGCGTTCTTCCTGCTATCGGTATGGCTGTCCTGGACCTGGGGACGTAGTGCTGAACTGAAGGGTTACTACCTGTCCGCCGAAGCCCGCTCCGCCTTGGCGGATTATGCGCGGCGAGCCGAGCGTGCCTGGCTCGACGATGGCCGCGAGGGCATCGACCGTTGGCTGGCCGAGCCGCGCCAGCGGGCGCTGGACTGGGTGGTCGTGCTCGACGGACGGCTGCAATCGCTGGGCAGTCGTCCGCTCACCACGGAGGAAGCCGAGCGCCTGACTTTCCTGCGGGGCGTCGACTGGCCGATGAGCTCCCGCTCGTTGTCGCGGCCGTTCATCAGCCTGCGCTTCCCCGAACATCCGGAGCAAGGCCGGGTGGTCCTGCGTCTTCCCGCCGAGTTCGTCCCTCCCGGCTTGTCGCCGGCCAAGCGCCTGGTCACCCATGGCCTGGTGCCGGCCGGGCTGGCCCTGCTGCTGGGAGTGTTGCTGTATCGGCGCTGGATAGTGCCGCTGGGACGCCTGCGAGCGCAGGCCAATGCCCTGCGCGGCAACGACCTGACGGCGCGTACGCAGGCAGAGATCAGCCGGCGCAGCGACGAGCTGGGCGATCTGGGGCGGGCGTTCGACCATATGGCCGAGCGACTCGACGAGCACATGGTGTTGCAGCGCCAACTGCTCCGCGATCTCTCCCACGAGCTGCGCACGCCGCTGGCGCGCCTGCAGGTGGCGGCAGAGGGCACGCTGTCCGCGCAGCTCCTGCGCGAGCGCCTGGAGCAGGAGGTACAGGGCATGCAGCAACTGGTGGACAACACCCTGGAGCTGGCCTGGATGGACACCGAACGCCCGGTATTGGCGCTGGAGGACATTTCCATCCCGGCGTTATGGGACCTGCTGGTGGAGAACGCACGCTTCGAAAGCGGCTGGGCCGCCGAGCGGTTCCGCAGCGATCTGCCCGAGGATTGTGTCGTGCGTGGCAACCTCAATGCACTTGCCCAGGCCCTGGAGAACCTGCTGCGCAACGCCATCCGGCATTCGCCGGAGGGCGGCGTGATCCGCCTGCATGGTCGGCGCGAAGGAAGTTGCTGGTGGCTTTGCCTGGAAGACCAGGGCGAGGGTGTGGCCGAGCACCAGTTGGAGACCATCTTCCGCCCGTTCACCCGACTGTCTTCGGCACGTACCGGCAAGGGCTTCGGCCTGGGACTGAGCATTGCCCGTCGCGCCGTGGTGCTCCAGGGCGGCCGCCTATGGGCGGAAGCCGCCGATCCGGGGCTGCGCCTGTGCCTGGTGCTGCCTTCTGCCTAGCGAGGCGCAGGTGCCTTTACATTTTACCTAGATGTAAATGATCTTTACTCTCTTTTGTGAATGATTATCATCCGTGCCGATCTCCTCGGCCGGCCTTGTTCCGGGTCTGCGCCCTGTCCTACCCGTGCCGAGACGTCACCCGCGCAACGCCGGCGACCCAGGCTTCAGAAAAAACGTCAACGTATCCCTCGTGGCTCGCCTGCTACCCGTTTTCCCTCGACAGGAGTAGTCACGCATGTACCCCCAATTCCGTCGCGGCCATCTCGCCGCTGCCGTCCTTTTCGCTTCATCGAGCCTGCTGGGCGGGCAGGCCCTGGCCGAGGACGAGCGCCTGGAAGAACTGGACGAACGCGCCGAATCGGTGGTCCAGCTGGGTGACGAGGTGGTGCTGGGCACCGCCGAACAGGAACTCAAGCAGGCACCGGGGGTATCCATCATCACCGCCGAGGACATCAGGAAGCGCCCGCCGGTGAACGATCTCTCCGAGATCATCCGCACCATGCCCGGGGTCAACCTCACCGGCAACAGTTCCAGCGGCCAGCGCGGCAACAACCGGCAGATCGACATCCGCGGCATGGGGCCGGAGAACACCCTGATCCTGGTCGACGGCAAGCCGGTCAGCTCGCGCAACTCGGTACGCTACGGCTGGCGTGGCGAACGCGACACCCGCGGCGACAGCAACTGGGTGCCGCCGGAGGAGGTCGAGCGCATCGAGGTCCTCCGTGGGCCCGCGGCGGCACGCTACGGTTCCGGCGCGGCGGGCGGGGTAGTCAACATCATCACCAAGCGCCCGACCGATCGTTTGCGTGGCTCCATGACGGTGTTCACCAACATTCCGGAAAGCTCCAAGGATGGCGCCACGCGCCGCGCCAACTTCAGCCTCAGCGGGCCGCTGACCGAAGCCTTGAGCTTCCGCGCGTACGGCAGCGCGAACAAGACCGATTCGGACGATACCGACATCAACCTCGGACATACCGTCAACCCGAGCCGTACCGTGGCCGGACGCGAAGGGGTACGCAATCGCGATCTCAGCGGGATGCTGTCGTGGCAGGTGACCCCCGACCAGGTCGTCGATTTCGAAGCGGGCTTCAGCCGACAGGGCAACATCTATGCCGGCGATACCCAGAACAACAACGGCACCGCCAATACCCAGGGACTCGCCGACGACGGTGCGGAGACCAACCGCATGTATCGCGAGAACTACGCCATCACCCACAACGGGACCTGGTCGTTCGGTACTTCCAGGTTCGTCGCCCAGTACGACTCCACCCGCAACAACCGTCTGGAGGAGGGGCTGGCCGGTTCCGTCGAGGGGCAGATCGGCGCCGACCGTTCGTTCAGCACCAGCAAGCTGGAGAACTATCGCCTCAGCGGCGAACTCAACCTTCCGTTGCATGCGTTGTTCGAGCAGGTGCTGACGGTGGGCGCGGAGTGGAACAAGGAAACCCTCAACGACCCGTCCTCGCTCAAGCAGGGCTTCGTGGGAAGCGATAGCCTGCCGGGGACCCCCGCGGCCGGCTCGCGAAGCCCGAAAAGCAAGGCGGAGATCCGGGCGCTGTACGTGGAGGACAATATCGAACTGCGCCCCGGCACCATGCTCACCCCCGGGCTGCGCCTGGACGATCACAGCGACTTCGGCCTGAACTGGAGCCCGAGCCTGAACGCTTCCCAGACGCTCGGCGAATACTTCACGGTCAAGGCCGGTATCGCACGGGCCTTCAAGGCGCCCAACCTGTACCAGAGCAACCCGAACTACCTGCTCTATACCCGTGGCAACGGCTGCCCGATCCAGACCAGCAGCGGCGGCTGCTACCTGGTCGGCAACGAGAACCTGGACGCCGAGACCAGCGTCAACAAGGAACTGGGCATCGAGTTCCGGCGCGATGGCTGGGTCGCCGGGCTCACCTACTTCCGCAACGACTACAAGAACAAGATCGTCGCGCCGCTGGATGTCATGGGACAGACCGGGACCGGTAACAACATCCTGCAATGGAGCAACGCGAAGAAGGCGGTGGTCGAAGGCCTGGAAGGCAACCTGCTGGTCCCCCTGCACGAGGACCTGAGCTGGAGCACCAACCTGACCTATATGCTGCAATCCAAGGACAAGGACACCGGCAACCCGCTTTCGGTGATCCCCGAGTACACCCTGAACTCGACCCTGGACTGGCAGGCCAGCGAGCGTCTTTCCACCCAACTGACCAGCACCATCTACGGCCGCCAGGAGCCGCCGAAGCATGGCACCAGCCGCAACACGCCGGTGGTCTCGCGAAAAGAGGTGGGTACCTATGGCATCTGGGGCGTCAGCGCCGGCTACACCTTCAGCGAGAACCTGAGCGTACGGGGCGGGGTAAGCAACCTCTTCGACAAGCGCCTGTACCGCCAGGGCAACTCCTTCGACGCCGGCGCGGCAACCTACAACGAGCCGGGTCGCGCCTACTACGTTTCGATGACCACCTCGTTCTGATCGCCGCGGCCAACGTGCTTTCAC
Source organism: Pseudomonas sp. FDAARGOS_761 (assembly GCF_013343155.1). NCBI lineage: Bacteria > Pseudomonadati > Pseudomonadota > Gammaproteobacteria > Pseudomonadales > Pseudomonadaceae > Pseudomonas > Pseudomonas sp. FDAARGOS_761. The sequence goes on from NZ_CP054572.1 coordinate 1,093,736, forward strand.
CGGCAGGCGCAACGCCTGTCGGACCTTTCTTTGGCGTTGGTCAGGCATCGGCTGTCCAACGCCAGGTTTTCTCTTCGGACGCCTCTGGTCATCGCATCGCATGCCGTTTCGGGCGGTCTTTCGGCTGAATCGGCATGCATGACCGGATATTGCGGTGCTAGGGTCCGGCCCCAGTTTCCCGGTATCATGCTCAGCCTTTACCGTCAGTGCCGAACGAGTGCCTCCATGACCGTGCAGTACCCGACTATCGCCGACTGCGTTGGCAATACCCCTCTGGTGCGTCTGCAGCGCCTTCCCGGGGAAACCTCCAATACCCTGCTGGTGAAGCTCGAAGGCAACAACCCCGCGGGATCGGTGAAGGACCGCCCGGCCCTGTCGATGATCAGCCGTGCCGAACTGCGCGGCGACATCCGCCCCGGCGATACGCTGATCGAGGCTACTTCCGGCAACACCGGCATCGCCCTGGCCATGGCGGCGGCGATCAAGGGTTACAAGATGATCCTGATCATGCCGGACAACTCCACGGCTGAACGCAAGGCGGCGATGACCGCCTATGGCGCCGAGCTTATTCTGGTCAGCAAGGAAGAGGGCATGGAGGGCGCGCGCGATCTGGCCGACAAGCTGCAGCGCGAAGGCCGCGGCAAGGTCCTCGACCAGTTCGCCAATGGCGACAACCCGGAAGCCCATTACCACAGCACCGGCCCGGAAATCTGGCAGCAGACCGGCGGCAGCATCACCCATTTCGTCAGCTCCATGGGCACCACCGGGACCATCATGGGCGTATCGCGCTACCTCAAGGAGCAGAACCCGGCGGTGCAGATCGTCGGCCTGCAACCCATGGAAGGCTCGGCCATCCCGGGAATCCGACGCTGGCCGCAGGAATACCTGCCGAAGATCTATGACGCCAGTCGCGTCGACCGGGTCGTCGACATGCACCAGGACGAAGCCGAGGACATCATGCGCCGGCTGGCCCGCGAGGAAGGCATCTTCTGCGGCGTGTCCTCCGGCGGGGCGGTGGCGGCGATGCTGCGCCTGTCCCGCGAACTGGAGAATGCCGTGCTGGTGGCGATCATCTGCGACCGCGGCGACCGCTACCTGTCTTCCGGCGTCTATGACCCGCGCTGAGCATGTCCATGGCCAGAAATAAGGGCGGGCTGCGCTTCCAGCCCAGCGGTGGTGCGCGCGGTCCCGCGATACCGGTAGGCAAGAAGCAGCGCCTGACCATCGAGCGCCTGGCCCATGACGGCCGAGGTATCGCCCACGAGGCGGGGATGACCTGGTTCGTCAGCGGCGGGCTGCCTGGCGAGGAACTTGAGGCACGGGTGCTGGGCGCGCGAAGCAAGGTGGTCGACGCGCGCAGCGAGCGCCTGTTCAGCAGTAGCGACCTGCGTCGCCGCGAGCCCTGCACTGTAGCGGGTCGCTGCGGCGGCTGCACCCTGCAGCACCTGGAACACGGCGAGCAGTTGGCCCTGAAGCAGCGTACCTTGCAGGAGCAGTTGCAGCGTTTCGCCGGGATCGAGCCGGAAGAATGGGCCGCCCCCCTGGTCGGGCCCGAATTCGGCTATCGGCGCCGCGCTCGGATCGCCGTGCGCTGGGATGCCAGGGCGCGGCGTCTGGATGTCGGCTTCCGTGCCGCGGCCAGCCAGGAGATCGTCGCCTTCGATGAGTGCCTGGTCCTGGTGCCGCCTTTGCAAACGATTGCCCGTGCCCTGCCTGCTCTTCTGCAGGACTTCCGCAAGCCGGAAAGCATCGGCCACGTGGAACTCTTCCATGGCACGGCCAGTGCATTGCTGTTGCGGCATACGACTGCCCTGGTCGACGAGGATCGCCAGCGCCTGGCCGCTTTCTGTTCCGCACACCAGGCCCAGCTCTGGCTGCAAGGTGCGGAACAGCCCTTGCCGGTGGAGCCGGCCGCCGAACTGGGCTACTCCTTGGGTGACTGGCAACTGACTCTGGCGTACCGACCCGGAGACTTCGTCCAGGTCAATGCGCCGGTGAACGAGTCGATGATCCGCCAGGCCCTTGACTGGCTGGCACCGACCGCCGACGAGCGGGTCCTCGACCTGTTCTGCGGGCTGGGCAATTTCTCCCTGCCGCTGGCGCGCCGGGTGGCGCGGGTAGTCGGGGTGGAGGGCGTGGCGGCGATGGTCGAGCGGGCAGGCGCCAACGCGCTGGCCAATGGCCTTGGCAACGCGCACTTTTTCCAGGCCGACCTGTCCAAAGCGCTTGCCGAAGCGCCCTGGGCGGAGCAAGGTTTTACCGCTGTGCTGCTCGATCCGCCGCGCGACGGCGCGTTCGAGGCGGTACGCGAAATGAGTTCTCTGGGTGCCCGGAGGGTAGTCTATGTATCCTGCAATCCGGCGACCCTGGCGCGCGATGCTGGCGAAATGGCCAGGCAGGGCTATCGTCTGAAGCGCGCCGGAATCCTCGATATGTTTCCGCAGACCGCACATGTCGAGGCCATGGCTTTGTTCGAGGCAGGCTAGGATGCCTGCGTAATCCGACCAGCCCGTTCGAAGGCTGGCGCAGTCATCGGTGGGCTACGCGCACCGTGGTAAAGGGTAGGCAAGATGGTACAGGTGAGAGCGCACCAGCCGGTCAACACCGACGGCAGTATCAACCTCGAGGCCTGGCTGGACCACGTCCAGAACCTCGTCCCCGGGCTCGATCGTCAGGGCTTGCTGGAGGCTTGCGAGTTCGCTCGCGAATCCGAGCAGCGAGCGATCGCCGCACAGAACTCCTGGGCAGAAGGCACGTCCAGCTTCCAGACCGGACTGGAAATCGCCGAGATCCTCGCGGACCTCAAGCTGGATCAGGAGTCCCTGGTCGCCGCGGTCATCTATCGAGGCGTGCGGGAAGGCAAGATCACCCTGGAAGCGGTCAACAAGCATTTCGGGCCGGTGGTGGCCAAGCTGATCGAGGGCGTGCTGCGCATGGCCGCAATCAGCGCCAGCCTCAATCCGCGCCATTCCATGGTGCTGGGTACCCAGGCGCAGGTGGAGAACCTGCGCAAGATGCTGGTGGCGATGGTCGACGACGTTCGCGTCGCTCTGATCAAGCTGGCCGAGCGCACCTGCGCCATTCGCGCGGTGAAGAATGCCGACGAGGAAAAGCGCCACCGCGTCGCCCGGGAAGTCTTCGATATCTACGCGCCGCTGGCCCACCGCCTGGGCATCGGGCATATCAAGTGGGAGCTGGAGGACCTGTCCTTCCGTTACCTCGAGCCCGACCAGTACAAGCAGATCGCCAAGCTGCTGCACGAGCGCCGGCTGGATCGCGAGCAGTACATCGCCAACGTGATGAGCCAGTTGAAGGAAGCTCTCGCGGCCACCGGCGTACAGGCCGATCTCAGCGGACGGGCGAAACACATCTATTCGATCTGGCGCAAGATGCAGCGCAAGGGCCTGGACTTCAGCCAGATCTACGACGTTCGCGCCGTGCGCGTGCTCGTTCCGGAGATGCGCGACTGCTACACCGCGCTGGGCATCGTGCATACCCTCTGGCGGCACATTCCCAAGGAATTCGACGACTACATCGCCAACCCCAAGGAAAACGGCTATCGCTCGCTGCACACCGCAGTGATCGGCCCCGAGGGGAAGGTGCTGGAAGTACAGATCCGTACCCACTCCATGCACGAAGAGGCGGAGCTCGGAGTCTGCGCGCACTGGCGCTACAAGGGGACCGACGTCAAGGCCAGCTCCAACCATTACGAGGAAAAGATCTCCTGGCTGCGCCAGGTGCTCGAATGGCACGAGGAACTGGGCGACATCGGTGGCCTGGCGGAGCAACTGCGGGTCGATATCGAGCCGGACAGGGTCTACGTCTTCACTCCCGACGGCCATGCCATCGACCTGCCCAAGGGCGCGACCCCGCTGGATTTCGCCTATCGGGTCCACACTGAAGTCGGGCACAACTGCCGCGGGGCGAAGATCAACGGACGCATCGTGCCGCTGAACTACAGCCTGCAGACCGGCGAGCAGGTCGAGATCATCACCGGCAAGCACAGCGGTCCGAGCCGTGACTGGCTGAACAGCAACCTGGGCTACGTCACCACCTCCCGGGCGCGGGCGAAGATCGTCCACTGGTTCAAGCTACAGGCGCGGGACCAGAACGTCGCTGCCGGCAAGGCCCTGATCGAACGCGAGCTGTCGCGCCTGGCGCTGCCGCCGGTGGATTTCGACCGGCTGGCGGAGAAGGCCAACGTGCGTACCGCCGAGGATATGTTCGCCGCTCTCGGCGCCGGCGACCTGCGCTTGGCGCACCTGGTCAACTATGCCCAGCAACTGGTCGAGCCGGACCGCGACAGCGAGCAACTCGAACTGATCCCGCGCAAGCCGAGCAAGATCGGCCACGGCAAGCGCGGCGACGTGCAGATCCAGGGTGTCGGCAACCTCCTGACGCAGATGGCCGGCTGCTGCCAGCCGCTGCCGGGAGATCCCATCGTCGGCTACATCACGCTGGGCCGTGGGGTCACCATCCACCGCCAGGATTGCGCCACCGCGCTGCAACTGGCGGGACGCGAACCGGAGCGGATGATCCAGGTCAGCTGGGGGCCGGAGCCGGTTCGCACCTATCCGGTGGATATCGCGATCCGTGCCTATGATCGTTCCGGCCTGTTGCGCGACGTGTCCCAGGTGCTGCTCAATGAGCGGATCAACGTTCTGGCGGTGAATACCCGTTCGAACAAGGAAGACAACACCGCGACCATGCAACTGACCATCGAGATTCCCGGTCTGGACGCTCTTGGACGCCTGCTGGCGCGCGTTTCGCAACTGCCCAACATCATCGAGGCGCGGCGCAACCGTACGCCTTGAGGCGAGGCGGAAACAGGCAACGGGCGCTCGCAGGCTGCCCGTGGCCTTTTCGTTTCCGGAAAGGGCAGAATGCCCGGACCGTTCACTGAAGACCCGAGATACCCATGTACCGACTCGACGACCTGCTCCACCTCATGGCGCGCCTGCGCGATCCCGAATTCGGCTGCCCCTGGGATCTCCAGCAGAGCTACGCGACCATCGTCCCGCACACCCTGGAAGAAGCCTACGAAGTAGCGGACGCCATAGAGCAGGGGGACTTCCCGCAATTGCGCGAGGAACTGGGCGACCTGCTGTTCCAGGTGGTCTATTACAGCCAGTTGGCTCGCGAAGAGGATCGCTTCGCTTTCGACGAGGTGGTGGACGGCATCACCCGCAAGCTGATCCGTCGGCATCCCCACGTATTCCTCGATGGCGATCTCTATGGCAAGCCCGATGCGGCGAAGCTCGCCGAAGCGGCGGTCAAGCAGCGCTGGGAAGAACTGAAGGCCGAGGAGCGTGCCGCCAAGGCCAAGGAGCCGCAGCAGTTGTCGCTGCTGGATGACGTTCCTGTCGCCCTGCCGGCGTTGTCACGGGCGGCGAAGCTGCAGAAGCGCGCGGCGCAGGTCGGTTTCGACTGGCCGGAAGCGCTGCCTGTGGTGGACAAGGTTCGCGAGGAGCTGGACGAAGTCCTCGAGGCGATGGCAGAGGGTGACGAGGGTGCCGTGGGCGAGGAGGTTGGCGACCTGCTGTTCGTCGTGGTCAACCTGGCCCGGCATCTCAAGGTCGATCCGGAGGCTGCTCTGCGCCAGGCCAACGGCAAGTTCGAGCGGCGATTCCGGTTCATCGAGCGGAACCTGCGCGAAGCCGGCCGGAAAGCCGAAGAGTGTTCGCTGGAGGAACTGGACAGCCTCTGGGGTGAGGCCAAGAAAGCGGAGAGGAGCGCGCCCGGCTGTTAATGGGAAAATTACCGTGGCAGCCGGGCTGCCACGGCATCTGAATCAGCCGAAGATCCAACGATAGAGGATGACCAGCAGGATCACCGCCAGCACCGGGCGGAGGACTCGGTAGGCCTTCGGGTAGGCGCGTTTGAAGCGCTTCACCTGGGCGCCGATGGCATTGCCGCCGCGAATGGCGACCGAGTAGGCCTGGTTGATGCTGCCGACGCGTTCGCCTTCGACGTTCTGCGGTGCGGTCGCACGCCCGAGAATGCCGCTGATCCAGCGATTGAGCCGGGTCAGCAGGCGGGAACGGAGCGGCCGCTCGATATCGCAGAAGAGAATCACCCGGGTCTGCTCGGTCTCGTTCTTCACCCAGTGGACGAAGGTTTCGTCGAACATCACGTCTTCGCCATCACGCCACGCGTAGGGCTGGCCGTCGACGTAGATGCGGCAGTTGTCCGAATTCGGCGTGGACAGGCCGAGGTGATAGCGCAGTGAGCCGCCGAAGGGGTCGCGGTGCGGATTCAGGTGGCTGCCGCCGGGAAGCAGGGTGAACATCGCGCCCTTGACGTTGGGGATGCGGCTCACCAGCTCTACGGTCTTCGGGCAGAGCTGCTGGGCGGAGGGCAGCGGGCCGTCGTACCAGGTCAGGTAGAAGCGCTTCCAGCCTTTCTTGAAGAACGAGCCGAAGCCGGCTTCGTTGTTGTTCAGGGCAGCCCGGATATAACCCTCGTCGAACAGGTTGAGGGCTTCTTCGCGGATGGTTTGCCAATTGTTCTTCAGTTCGTCCAGCTCCGGAAAACGGCTGCGATCCAGATAGGGCTTCGAGGGGACGCTGGAGAACAGGTACATCAGCGAGTTGTAGGGGGCGAACCAGGCGGAGTGGTTGACCAGTTGACGCAGGAAGGGCAAGCGCGCGCGCCCACGGAAATGGACGAACAGGACGCTGGCGACGAACAGGCCCACCAGAGTGACTTTTACCAGGAGAGAAACGCTCATGCCTTGCTTTCCATGCCTTCGATATCAGGGGCCGGGAGGAGTGCCTGCGGGTGCTCGGGACGGTAGGGAGGGGTCTCCAGGGCATGCGTGGCAGTTTGCGAGCCGCCGAGACTTGCGTTGAGGCGGCTGAGGCTGGAGGATTATACCCCCTGCGAGGGCCGGCTGAACCCCAGTCGGCTGGAAGATTATGCCGCACCCCACCGGGCGTGCCACGCGAGCGAGTCGTTGACGAATGAGCATGTCATTGCGTGACCAGTTGCTGAAAGCCGGGCTGGTCAATGAGAAACAGGCCAAGCAGGCCACCAAGCAGAAACAGAAACAGCAGCGCCTGGAGCACAAGAACCAGGTCGACAAGGACGACTCCCAGCGCCAGGCGGCGGAGCAGGCCAAGGCGGAAAAGCTGGCGCGCGACCAGGAATTGAACCGCCAGCAGCAGGAAAAAGCCGAGAAGAAGGCCAAGGCCGCGCAGATCAAGCAACTTATCGAAGGGACGCGCCTGCCCAAGCTGGAAAGCGACGACTACTACAATTTCGTCGACGCCAAGAAGGTCAAGCGGATCGCGGTCAACGACCTGATCCGCGACAAGCTGAGCCGAGGCAGCCTGGCTATCGTCAGCTATGACGGACGCTACGAGATCGTGCCCCGGGATGCGGCGGTGAAGATCCAGGAGCGCGATCCGCGGCGGGTGGTGCTGCTCAACGTACAGAGCCAGGAGCCGGACGAAGACGATCCCTACAAGGACTATGTGGTGCCCGACGATCTCATGTGGTGAGGTCCGCATCCGGAGTGTCGCTTGACCGGTACGGATGCCGGTCAACTACCAATTCTGGAATGCGAAGCAGTTCTAAAATAACTACCGATGATTTCGTTTCGATAGCATAATGCTTTTCCTCAGAAATCTCCTACGGCTGCCTTTGCGTGCATCTGTGGGCTAGCCGCCTATCGAAAAGGACGTTGGTATGCCTTCCTCACAGCTTCCGGGGGCTTCGCCCTCGGAGATCGATATCGTTCAGCTGTTCCAGCAATTGTGGGCGTCGAAGTGGCTGATAGCGCTGATCGCGGCCTTGGCGACCGCCGCTGCGCTCGCCTACGCGCTGTTGGCCGTTCCGACCTACCAGGTGGATGTCCTGTTGCGGCCGATCCAGACCAAGGCCCTGGAGGCTGTCAATGTCAAGGGGCTTTATGCCCTGACTCCGCGGGAAGCGCTGGATCGCGTCGGCAACGAGCTGGCAGCCTACTCCGGCAGGCTGGAGTATTTCGAAGCCCATCCAGAGCTATTCCAGCAATTGAACGCCGAGGGTCTGTCCCCCGAGCAGGCTTTCTGGAAGTTCAACCAGGATGCCTTCAGCATGCAGCAGACGGACTTGAAGAAGGACCCCCAGGCGGCGCCTTTCTTCCGCTTGTCCATGCAGTATCCCCAGGGCATGGATGGTGCCGCCATTCTCAACGGCATGCTCGCGTCGACCATCGAGAACGAGCGCCAGCGAATCCTGGACGACCTCCAGGCACGTATCGACGGTCGCCTGCAATTCCTCGAGCAGGATATCGAAGGCAAGCGTGCCAGTTACCAGGCTAGCAAGGAAGGCAAGATCGCCCGGTTGCTGGAAGCGGACAGCATCCGGCGGGCTGGCTTGGAGGATGAGCTCAGGGCGTTGCGCGGGCGGCTGAAGATGGTGCGCGACTCGCGTATCCAGCAGCTCAACGAAGCCATCCAGATCGCCACGCGGCTGGGGATCGTCAAGCCGACGACCCCGGGCGCACTGGGAGAGGTCGGGCAGGATGGCTCGCGCAGCGTTTTCCGCACCGAGGTGAATAACCAGCAGATTCCCCTGTATTTCATGGGTGTCGATGCCTTGACCGCCGAGCGCGATACCTTGCTCAAGCGCAAGGGCGATGACTTCACCGAGCCCCGCGTGGCGAAGATCCAGCAGGAGCTGAAGCAGCTGGAGAACAACCGTGAAGTGCAATACCTGCAGGCTCGAAAGGGCGAGGAGCGTTTCTTCGAAAACATCGACAAGCTGCGTGGAGAGCAGGCGCGTCTACAGACCTTGAGGGCAAGTGACCTTAAGATCGAACTGGTACGGGTCGACCAGAAAGCTGCAACGCCTCTGAGGCCGATCAAGCCACGCAAGGCCCTGGTGGTGGCCTTGGGCCTCCTGGGTGGGCTGGCGCTCGGCGTGCTGGTGGCTCTGGTTCGGGCGATGTTGCGTGCCCCACGGCAACGGGTACAGGAAGATAGCCTGCCGCCGGGAGTCGTCAGCCTCGACCGGAGCCTTTCCGGGACCTGAGACCAAAGGTGCGCCCCCGAAGTACGCGGGGGCGCATGGTTCAGGCCGATTCACCTATCTGCCGCAGTTCTTCTTCTTTCTCCAGCTTGATCCGATAGGCGTGGGCGTCATCCTCGTTATGGAAGACGCCAACCAGCAGTCCCTGCTGATGCACGTCCCAGCAGCGGCGGCCAAGCGCACGCAGCTCGCGGGATTTGTGGTCATCGTCACGCTCGGTCACTGTCACACTCATCTTTTCTGCTCCAGGGTTGATCTGCATCAAGGCAAATCCAGCCTATTTCAATAGCAGGCTAATCAAATAGCCCTGGAATTGAGAAAAACCTTTTCAGTTTCCAAGGTGTGAAGATGGCATGCCGGATGCTCTGGAACAGGCCTCTTCCCTCAGGCGTATGCGGCCGAACAAGGCCGCTTCCGTGAGGGCGCTAATCGCCAACAGGCGATCCAGGCGCAGCAGCAGAGTCGCTCCTTCGACGGCCACCTCAAGGTATTCCTCCTTGCCGCCGCCTGGCCGAACGGCCCGGGTATGCGTCGTGCGCGCCTCGGCTTCGAAGCGAACACCGTCCTCGAGTTCGAGGAGCAACCGGTAGCGGTAGAGGCAGGCGATCTCCAGGTAGTCATGGAGATCGCAGGCGATCGGGTGGTAGCTGTCCATTGGCCTCAACAGCCTTCCAGGGGAAGGATGTAATGGCCATGGAGCCGAATGGCTTCGGCAACCTCTGCTGTCGCAATCTCGCTATGGCAGTAGCTGCAATGCCCCTGGCTGATATCGGCCTCGTCTATGCCTCTTCCGGCGAGCCAGCGTCGAGCGAACTCGCCGGCGCGAGCCCCCAGCTCCTCCGTGACCAGGACATCGAAGTGCAGGTAGCGGCCGTCGCGGGTTCGCACATGGGTGTCGAAGATCTTCACCTCCATGGCCGTTCTCCTTATTTCAGATCGCTGAGCGCCGCACCGAAGTTAAGGTGCAGTACCTGTCCGTCGACAACCAGGGCAGGAACCGACTTGACCCCGGCCTTTTCCGCCTCGGCGATGCGTGCCGATTGTTCGGCGAGATGGACCACTTCGATGTCCACCTGCTTGCGATCGAGCAATGGCAGCAAGGAACGTTCGGCTTCGACACAGATTGCGCAGCCGGCGTGGTAGTAGATGGCTTTGGTCATGCTGATTCTCCTGTAGGAATTTAGTATCGATACGATACTTTTTCAGCCTAAACAAGAGGTGACCTCTTTGTCAAACATGTTTTTAGTCGATACTATATTGGCAAGGAGGTATCCCATGTCCGCCATCGCCCTTTACGATTACCTGGAAAGGCTGACCAGCCTGATGCGTGCCTGGTCCCGCGAGCAGCCGCTGGTGGCTGAGCTGCAGCCGGTGCAGTTGAGCGCCTTGCATTACCTGGCGCGTTGTAATCGCTATTCGGATACTCCGCTGGGCGTGACCGAATACCTCGGCTTGACCAAGGGCACAGTGTCGCAATCGCTCAAGGTGCTGGAAGGGCGGGGGCTGATCAGCAAGCTGCCGGATGCGCGGGATCGGCGCAGCGTTCATCTGCGGCTGACCGATGCGGGGCGCGCGCTGATCGAGGCGGTGATTCCGCCGCAGTTCCTCGAGCAGGCCGTCACGGCACTGGGCGAGAAGGGCGAACACTTGCAAGGCTTGTTGCGTGATCTTCTGGTCATCATCCAGCGTCAGGAGGATGTGCCTGGTTTCGGCCTTTGTCGGTCCTGCCGGTTCCATCAACGGCGTGCGGGTTCGCCCTTCTGCGGTCTAACCGGGGAGCCGTTGAGCGCTGTCGATGCCGAGCTGATCTGCCGCGAGCACCAGGCCTGCGGCTGACCCGCGGGCAATAAAAAACCGGGCAATGGCCCGGCTTTTCGTGGGAGAGGGGGTCAGCTCTTTTCGCCAGTGACGGTCTTGCCGTCGATGGTGCCTTCCTTGAGCATGATCTGGTATTCCTTGCCGTCGGTTTCCATCTGGTACAGGCGGACCAGCAGGTAGTCCCAGTCCTTGGCGAACCAGAGGATGGTCTTGCGGTTGCTCTTGCCCGGATCACGCACGCGCTCGACCTTGATCGCGTTGATCAGGCCGGCCTGGGTGCGTACCTTTTCCTCGCCGAGAACCCGGAAGTCGTAGGTATCGACATCCTCGCCCTCGATGATCTGGTAGCTCATGCTCTTCTTGCCGTCGGCAACGTCATGCTGCAGGACCAGTTGATAGGTGGACTTGTCCAGTTGACCGCGATTCAGGGGTTGCCGCACCGCATCGCCGCGGTCGCTGCCGAGCACCTGCTTCTGCGACCAGTCGAAGTCCAGTTCGATCTGCTTGCCTTTGCCCAGACCTTGGCGGGCGAAGCGGTAGGTCTGTGGCAGGAAGGTGTCGTTCTCGACCTTGAAGGTGCTGACTTCGTTGAGACTGGCCAGCAGCATGGAGGCCTCGAAGTCCAGTTGCCAGCGGCCGTCGCCGAGAGCCTTCAGGCTGCGGGAGGCATTGCCGCTGATGGGCATCTGTTTCCAGTCGGCGGTATAGCTGGCGGTGAACGGCTTCAGCTCGAAGGCATAGGCCGGCAGGGTCAGCAGCGTCAGCAGGAACAGCATGGCTTTACGCATTGCGAATCTCCTTGGTGCGAATCTGATGGCCGGTGGCAGGCAGGGCCTGGCCATCCAGCAGGGCGCCCTGTTCGCCCAGGCGCAAGCGGCCCTCGGCGAACCAGCGCATGGCCAGCGGGTAGATCCGGTGTTCTTCCTCGTGAACCCGTCTGGCCAGGCGTTCCGGCGTATCTTGCGACTCTACCGGGATTACTGCCTGTACGACCAGTGGCCCCCCATCGAGTTCCTCCGTCACGAAGTGCACGCTGCAACCGTGCTCGCGGTCGCCGGCTTCGAGGGCGCGTTGATGGGTATGCAGCCCTTTGTGGCGCGGCAGCAACGAGGGATGGATATTCAGCAGTCGCCCCTGGTAATGGCGAACGAAATCGGCGCTGAGGATGCGCATGAACCCGGCAAGGATCACCAGGTGCGGTTCATGGGCATCGATCCGTTGTGCCAGGGCCTGGTCGAAGCTTTCGCGATCGGCATAGGCCTTGTGATCGAGCACCTCGGTCTGGATGCCGGCCTGGCGCGCGCGTTCCAGGCCATAGGCGTCCGCGCGGTTGGAGATCACCGCGCGGATCCGGGCCGGCGTGGCGCCCTCCCGGAGGCTGTCGATCAGCGCCTGCAGGTTGCTGCCGGAGCCGGAAATAAGCACCACGACATTGCAGAGTTTCGGCATCAGTGGTTTTTCAGATTGTTCAGGACCACGCGCTCGGCGTCCGCGCCGCAGGTTTCGATGCGACCGATCTGCCAGGGTTGCTCGCCGGCGGCACGCAGGACTTCCAGGGCTTTCTCGGCGTCGCTCTGGGCCACGCAGATGACCATGCCGACGCCGCAGTTGAGTACGCGATGCATCTCGGTCTCGTCGACGTTGCCCTGTTCCTGCAGCCAGTCGAATACCGCCGGACGGTTCCAGCTGGCGACATCGATCACGGCCTGGGCGTTGTCCGGCAGGACGCGCGGGATGTTGTCCAGCAGGCCGCCGCCGGTAATGTGAGCCATGGCCTTGACCGCGCCGGTCTGCTTGATCAGTTGCAACAGCGGCTTGACGTAGATGCGGGTCGGCGCCATCAGCAGGTCGGCCAGCGGCTTGCCGTCGAGTTGGACCTGCTCGATGTCGGCGCCGGAAACCTCGATGATCTTGCGGATCAGGGAGTAGCCGTTGGAGTGCGGGCCGGAGGAGGGCAGGGCGATAAGCGCGTCGCCGGCCTGGACCCTGGAGCCGTCGATGATCTCGGCCTTTTCCACGACGCCGACGCAGAAGCCGGCCAGGTCATAGTCTTCGCCTTCGTACATGCCGGGCATTTCGGCGGTCTCGCCGCCGACCAGGGAACAGCCCGCCAGTTCGCAACCGGCACCGATGCCGGTGACTACGGTGGCGGCGACGTCGACGTTGAGCTTGCCGGTGGCGTAGTAGTCGAGAAAGAACAGCGGCTCGGCGCCGCAGACCACCAGGTCGTTGACGCACATCGCCACCAGGTCCTGGCCGATGCTGTCGTGCTTGTTCAGGTTGAGCGCCAGGCGCAGCTTGGTGCCCACCCCGTCGGTGCCGGATACCAGCACCGGCTGCTTGTAGCCGGCCGGGATTTCGCAGAGGGCGCCGAAGCCGCCGAGGCCGCCCATCACTTCCGGGCGTGCGGTGCGCTTGGCCACGCCTTTGATGCGTTCCACCAGGGCTTCGCCGGCGTCGATGTCCACACCAGCGTCCTTGTAGCTCAACGAGGGTTGCTTGCTGCTCATAAATCCAGGCCTATAGGGGTAATTCGGAGATCGGCCGGCCGCCCAGGCGTGCAACGCTGTTTGCCGGTTTTGAAGGCGCGCGATTTTATCAGGCTTGCCACGCAGCGGCCATCTCGGTTGCCGCTGGACGGACTGCTGTTTAAGGTATAGGTCCACTTGCGCGGCCCTCACAGCTCGTCGCCGCCGTTCCCATCCGTTCGTCGAGAGCCCTCCATGCGCATAGCCCGACTCTTCGTTCTCTGTTTTTCCCTGCTAGGCTTGCCCGTCTTCGCGGCAACGGTCCCCAATCTCTACCAGGTCCACGAGCCGGTTTCGTCGCAGCAGCCCGGGGAGCGCGATGCCGGACTGGTGCGAGCCCTGCAGACCCTGCTGGTGCGCCTGACCGGCAATCCGCAGGCGCCGCAGAACCCGGCATTGGCGGGGTACCTGAAGGATCCGCAGCAACTGATCAGCCAGTACGCCTTCGAAAATGGTCCGCCGCTGGCGCTGGTGGTCGATTTCGATCCAACCGCCACCGGTAATGCGCTGCGTGCCGCCGGCCTGCCGAGCTGGGGCGCCAACCGCCCGGCGGTGCTGGCCTGGTGGCTGAACGAAAGCGCCGATGGCAGCACCCTGGTCGGTGACAACCAGGCCTCGGCCGAACCGCTCAAGCGTGCGGCGCAGAACCGCGGCTTGCCGTTGCGCCTGCCTCTGGCGGATCTCGACGAACAGATCGTCGGTACCCCGGAGAACCTCACCGCCGCCCAACCCGATGCCCTGCGCGCAGCCTCCGAGCGTTATGCCGCCGATGCCTTGCTGGCAGTGGACGCCAAGGAGGCGGACGGCAAATGGCAGGCGCAATGGCGGCTGTGGATGGGCGATTCGCGGGAGCAAGGCCAGGCTGAAGGCGCTACGCCCGACGCGTTGGCAGACAGCGTGATGCTGGCCGTCGGCAACCGCCTGTCCACTCGTTTCGTTGCCACGCCGGGAGCGGCGACCGGCCTGACCCTCCAGGTCCAGGGCGCGACACTGGCACGCTATGCCGAGTTGCAACGCCTGCTCGATCCGTTCGGCGCGCGTCTGGTAGGCGTGCGGGGCGATCGCCTCGACTATTCCGTGAAGGCCAGTCCCGAGCAATTACGTGCCCAGCTGGGCCTGGCGCAGTTGCAGGAAATCCCGGCCGACAGCGTACCGCTGGATGCCTCCGGCCAGCCCGCAGCGCCCAGCGCGGCGGTGCCGTCGTCGTCCCAACTGAATTTCCGCTGGCAGTGAGTCGGCGCGCCGATCCGCTCCTATGCAACGGAGCGGGCCGGCGCGCGACCGGCCGATGCTCTGGGCAAGGAGCCTCGGCTATCGGCAAACCTTTGATTTTGCTTGCCTAGTTGCTCATTGTGCGGCCTTGCCGAGGCGTATAAACTTTGCAGCCTTTACGGTGACTCCTGCGGCGTTTTCGGATTGTCCGCCCAGCCTGGCATGAAACCTATTCAGCTTCCCCTCAGTGTGCGTCTGCGCGACGACGCCACCTTCGCCAACTACTATCCCGGTGCCAATGCCGCGGCACTGGGATATGTCGAGCGTTTGTGCGAAGCCGAGGCTGGCTGGGCGGAAAGCCTCATCTACCTCTGGGGACACGACGGCGTCGGTCGCAGCCACCTGTTGCAGGCGGCCTGCTTGCGTTTCGAGCAGTTCGAAGAGCGAACCATCTACCTGCCGATGGCAGATCTGGTGCAGTACGGCCCGGAAATCTTCGACGATCTCGAGCAGTGCGAGCTGGTCTGCATCGACGACCTGGATGTGCTGGTTGGCAAGCGAGAGTGGGAAGAGGGGCTGTTCCACCTGTTCAATCGACTGCGCGATACCGGTCGGCGCCTGCTGCTGGCGGCATCGAAGTCGCCCCGGGAGCTGCAGGTCAAGCTGCCGGACCTGAAGTCCCGCCTCACCATGGCGCTGATCTTCCAGTTGCACGGTCTTTCCGACGAGGACAAGCTTCGTGCCCTGCAACTGCGGGCATCCCGTCGTGGCTTGCATCTGACCGATGAAGTCGGTCGTTTCATCCTCAACCGCGGTTCGCGCAGCATGAACTCTCTGTTCGATCTGCTGGAGCAACTGGATCGCGCTTCGCTCCAGGCTCAGCGCAAGCTGACCATTCCTTTCCTCAAGGAAACCCTCGGCTGGTAAGCGTCGACAGTCCGTCGGCGAACTCCCGCATGGCCGTGCCGCAGTCCTTGGGTTTCGCTTGCGGCAGGAAGTGACCGCCTTCTATCCGTCTCTCCATCCATGCGCCGGCAATACCGGAGCGCTGGCTGTCCGCAGGCTTACCGGCGGTCGGCACTGGAAAGCGGCGCAGGCAGGGCAGGAGGGGCTCCTGCCTTACCATCAGCGTTCCCCGGCGACCCTTCGGTCGTACTGGAATCGCCAGCGCGTATAGAGCAGCGCGGCGCAGAACAAGGTCACGCTGAGTAGCACTTCGGCCCAGCCGAACAGGCGCTGCGTGGGATCGAAGGCGGCGAGTACGCCGAGGATGAAATACAGGTTGACCACGTAGCAGGCCCAGGCATGCCCGCGCGCGCTGCCCATGAGCAGTCCGGGGGCCACCACCAGCAGCGGCAGCAGCTTGAAGGCGAGGACCAGCCAGGGCACCCAGCTCGCCGCACCATGGGCGTCCGCGTAGATCAGGTCGCGAATGAGGATGAGCAGGACCAGGCCGACGAAGCTTCCCAGGCTGATGGCGCGGCTGAGCGCCAGGCGCGGCTGCAGCCACGCTACTTCGGGCAGCGGTTTGTTCTTGCGGGCCATTTCAACTCCCCAGCTTGCCGGCGGTTTCCGCCAGGCGTTTGCCCAGCGCGCGACACAGGGTCAGTTCGTGCTCGTCGAGGCTGCGCTTGCCATCGGCGCCGGCGAAGTGGCTGGCGCCGTAAGGCGTGCCGCCGCCGCGGGTTTCCAGCAGGGCGGGTTCGCTGTAGGGAATGCCCAGGACCAGCATGCCGTGGTGCAGCAACGGCAACAGCATCGATAACTGAGTGGTCTCCTGGCCGCCGTGCAGGCTGGCGGTGGAGGTGAAGACCGCTGCCGGCTTGCCGACCAGGCCGCCGGTCAGCCACAGGCTGCTGGTACCGTCGAGGAAGTATTTCAGCGGGGAAGCCATGTTGCCGAAGCGGGTCGGGCTGCCGAGGGCCAGGCCTGCGCAGTTCTTCAGGTCCTCCAGGGTTGCGTACAGCGCCCCCTCCGCGGGGATGTCCGGGGCGACCGCTTCGCATTCGGTGGATACCGCGGGAACCGTGCGTACGCGCGCCTCGAAGCCGCCTTGTTCGACACCACGGGCGATCTGCCGGGCCATTTCCGCGGTAGCGCCATGGCGACTGTAGTACAGCACCAGGATGTAGGGACTGCTCAAGCGAGGATCTCCAGGACTCTTTCCGGAGGCCGGCCAACCACCGCCTTGTCACCCGCGACCAGCACCGGACGCTCGATCAGCTTCGGATGTTTGGCCATTGCCTCGATGATGGCCTCTTCGCCAAGACTGGGCTCATCCAGGCCGAGGGCCTTGTATTCGTCCTCCCCGGTCCGCAGCAACTGGCGGGCGGGAATGCCGAGCTTGGCCAGGATCGCTTTCAGCTCGGCGGCGCTCGGCGGGGTCTCCAGATAGCGCACCACTTGCGGTTGCAGGCCGCGGGCTTCGAGCAGTTCGAGCGCTGCGCGGGATTTCGAGCAGCGCGGATTGTGCAACAGGATCAGTTCGCTCATGTCAGGGGTCGCATGGCCGGTGAAGTGACGGCTATTCTAACCGCCTCGTCGACCAGGACTGAACCCGTCGGCGCGAAGTACCGCCCCGAGAGGCGAAGAACCGGCGCGACTTCAAGGAGAGGGCATGCGCGAACATTTCAACGATGGGGTCGAGTTCGCTCGCTTCCTCGCTCATCGCTTCGTCACCGACAAGGCTCCCAACAGCGCGGCGGCGCTGACCTACACCACGTTGTTCGCGGTAGTGCCGATGATGACGGTGATGTTTTCCATGCTTTCGCTGATTCCGGCATTCCATGGCATGGGCGAGTCGATCCAGACTTTCATCTTTCGCAATTTCGTGCCTTCCGCTGGAGAAGCGGTGGAAACCTACCTGAAGAGTTTCACCACCCAGGCCCGGCACCTGACCTGGGTCGGGGTGGTCTTTCTGGCAGTCACCGCCTTCACCATGCTGGTGACCATCGAGAAAGCCTTCAACGAGATCTGGCGGGTTCGCCAGCCACGCCGGGGTGTCGGGCGGTTCCTCCTCTACTGGGCGATCCTCAGCCTGGGCCCATTGTTGCTGGGGGCCGGCTTCGCCGTGTCCACCTACATCACTTCGCTGTCGCTGCTCCATGGCCCGGACGCGTTGCCGGGCGCGGAGACGCTGCTAGGGCTGATGCCGCTGGCGTTCAGCGTGGCGGCCTTCACCCTGCTCTATTCGGCGGTCCCGAACGCCCGGGTCCCGGTGCGCCATGCCCTGATGGGCGGCGTGTTCACCGCGGTACTGTTCGAAGCCGCGAAAACCCTGTTCGGGCTGTACGTAAGCCTGTTTCCCGGCTACCAGTTGATCTACGGTGCCTTCGCCACCGTGCCTATCTTCCTGCTGTGGATCTATCTTTCCTGGATGATCGTTCTGTTCGGCGCGGTGCTGGTCTGCAATCTCTCTTCTTCCCGTCTCTGGCGGCGGCGCTCGCTGCCCAAGCTGATCGTTCTGCTCGGCGTGCTGAGGGTGTTCCACCAGCGCCAGCAGCTTGGACAGTCGCTACGCCTGACCCACTTGCATCGTGCGGGTTGGCTGTTGCCCGAGGATGAGTGGGAGGAACTGCTGGACTTTCTCGAGAAGGAGCAGTTCGTCTGCCGCGCCGGCGGCGGCGAGTGGGTGCTGTGCCGGGATCTTGGCGCCTACAGTCTGCATCGCTTGCTGAATCGCTGCCCCTGGCCCATGCCTAGCCGAGAGCGCATGCCTGCGAATCTGGACGAGGCGTGGTATCCGCCGTTCCAGCAGGCGATGGAACGCTTGCAGGTGGAGCAGGAGGCGCTGTTCGGAGAAAGCCTGGCCCACTGGCTGGCGGACGGAACCTCGGGAGCGAAGGTGACGTAAAGTGTCAGTTTGCGGCGAACGATGTGCATGAGGCGCTGCATTCTGCCGGAGGAATCCCAGCAAGCGCAGGGAAAGCGCTGTTGGCACGCTTCTGGCAAACCCTCATGTGACAGTCGTTTCACTCCGTAGTTCCGCCGAGGTTCCCGTTCATGCTCCCAATGTCGAACAAGGTCGTCCATTTGCATCACAAGGATGAGCAGGCAGCGCTTGAGCGTTTGAACCGGATTACCGGGCTGCAGTTCAGCAGTTGGCCGGAGTCGCTGGTGCCGGCGCGTAGCGTCAGCGAACCGTCGCCTGAGAAAGCGCGGGACGAACCCCTGCTCGATCAGGTGCGCCAGGGCTGAGCGATCCGGCTCAAGCTTCGGACAGCTGCTGGGTCCTGTTTTCCTGCTCCACCGCTTGTACGAAGAACTCCTCCACGACCAGTCGGGAAAAGGCCGTCGCCGACTTCAGGCGTACCTGCATGTTCTCCACTTTCTGCCGTACGGGTAGGCGGGCAATGCCGGAAAGCAGGATGCGTTGCTGGCGGTCGATTCGTCCGTGATCCACCGCCACTTCGCGCTGGCGCCCGCCATCCAGATAGCTGACCACCAGTGACACCAGCAGGTCGCAGGCATCCGGAAGATGTAGCCAGGCGGCAATGTTGTAGTCCGCGACCAGGCCCTCGTGGGCTGTCAGGGTCGGGCGTGCGGCATCCACCAGGTGTGCGGGGACGCTTCCGATCAGATGGTCTTTCATAAGCAGCAGTGTGTCCGTTTAAAAGGGCTTCGGACTCGTCGCTCTCGACTTCTCCCCAAGTCGATCCTGCCGATGCCTGGGCATACGGCCGGTTGAGTCGTCGCGTCGTGTGTGGCACGCGGATTATAGGGGTGGTCCTTTGCGTCAAACTGTGCGGTTCGACGGCGATCGTCGTGACTCTTCTCGCACTTTGTGCCTTGTAGGAAGTATCGGGGCTTCTTCTTCCCATATTCGTCTCCACTCGGTTTTGCAGAGGTGGATGGCTTCCAGTAAGGTCTCGCCATAGTGCCGCGCCGGGTTGCCCTGGTCCGGCCGATGTTTTCCTGACTCGAGAGGTTCCTGACATGGGGAGTTGGCTACGCCCGCTGGGCGCTGCTGCGGTGTTGTTTCTCGCGGGCTGTTCGGCGGATTACGGAGTCGACCAGGACGGGCGTCCTGTCGCTGCGGAGCAGTTGGACGGGCATTGGCTGGTGGTCAATTACTGGGCTGACTGGTGCGCGCCCTGCCGGACCGAGATTCCGGAGATGAATCGCCTTGCGCAGGTGCTGGAAGGGCAGGGCGGGCGCGTCATTGGCGTGAATTTCGATGGCTTGCGCGATGCCGAGTTGAAGAAGTCGGCCGATGGCATGGGGATTCGCTTCACCGTGCTGGCCGATGATCCGGCGCATCGCTTCAAGCTCCCTCGCAGCGAAGCGTTGCCTGTCACCTATATCGTCGATGCTCGGGGGGAAATGCGTCAGCGTCTGCTGGGTGAGCAGACGGCCGATGGCATATTGAAACAGCTCGAGGCTTTGCGGGAGGGACGCTGATGGCGAGGATCTGCTTGCATGCCTATGTCGGCGGCCGGGTACAGGGCGTCGGTTTCCGCCAGGCGACCCGGGAAGAGGCTGATCGCCTCGAACTCGACGGTTGGGTGCGCAACCTGGATGACGGGCGTGTCGA
Organism: Pseudomonas sp. FDAARGOS_761; assembly: GCF_013343155.1. Taxonomy (NCBI): domain Bacteria; kingdom Pseudomonadati; phylum Pseudomonadota; class Gammaproteobacteria; order Pseudomonadales; family Pseudomonadaceae; genus Pseudomonas; species Pseudomonas sp. FDAARGOS_761. The sequence continues at coordinate 1,113,842 of NZ_CP054572.1, forward strand.
AGTCGTCTGGGAGGGCGAGGAGGACCGGGCGAAAGCCCTGGAGCGATGGCTGGGGCGGGGCCCGCGGCACGCGGAGGTCTCTGCGGTCGAGGTCGAGCAAATGCCGCTGCAGGGGATCGCTGGCTTCGTCGTCCGTCGCTGACGAGGCGAGTTCGCCGTCAGGGCGTCTCGCCAGGGTCCGCGGCCAGGCGTCCGGCATCCCGGAGCAGGGCATGCATGAACTGCTGCTGCAGTTCGGGGTCGTTGCGCGTGAGCTCGATCAGGCTCTGTTCCAGTTCGCTGGCTTCTTCTTCCAGGCCCAGCTCCGCGAGGCGTTTCACCCGATGGACCCAGTGGTGGACGTCATCGCCTTCCAGGTCGTCATAGATCAGGGCGTGAGCTTCCAGGAGCTTGCCGCGCAGGCTGCGGCTGACGCGGAGGCTGGCATCGGCGCGGGTACCATCCTGCGGGTCGCTCACCGAAAGATGTATCTGCGAGATGCGGCTGATGTCCTGTTCGGCGAAGGGGCTGTCAAGCAGGTTGAGGCGCAGCACGCCATGACGGTCGGTAAGCAGTTCGTTGAGTTCCTTGCCGGAACTGACCATGACCGGACGCTCCGCCCAGGGCAGGCTGGAGTACTCCAGGCGCTTGTCGCGCTGTTTCTCGTCGATGCTCGCGAGATTCTGTTCGGCGCGACCGTTGGATTCCACGTTCATGAACGGATTCACCCCGGCCAGCCCATAGTTGATCCAGCCGTGGGTGATGTTGTCCGGTACGCTGCCGAAGGTCACCACGTTGACGATGTTCGCTCCGACGCCGGCCACCAGCGCCACCGCGCCCAACGGGATCTCGTAGATCTCCCGCCAGGCCTGGTACGGCGTATAGCGGTCGTAACGGCGCGTCACCTCGAACTCGGTGACCTCGAAGGACTTCTGGTCGTTGATCCGGACCCGGCGCTGCGGTAGTTCGAGCACATCGGGCTGGCCGACATCGACTTGCAGGGTATGTTCGAGCAGCTTCCGCTCGACGCGCTCCTCATGCTCGCTACGCTGCGGCAACTGGTTGGCGCAGCCGCTCAGCAGAAGGCCGCCGCACAGGGCGGCGGCGAATAGGCGCAGGGGGCTTCCGGTGGGCATCGTTACGCTCAGCGGCTGAGTTTTTCGGTGATGAACGACATCAGTTCGCCGATCGGCAGGTTCTGCGACTCGCTGTCACGGCGGCCCTTGTATTCCAGGACGCCTTCGTTGAGGCCGCGGTCGCTGATCACGATGCGGTGGGGAATGCCGATCAGCTCCATGTCGGCGAACTTCACCCCGGGGCTGGTCTTCTTGTCGCGATCGTCCAGCAGCACTTCGAAACCGGCTGCGGTCAGCTCGGCATAGAGCTTGTCGGTCGCCTGCTTGACGCTCTCGGTTTCGTACTTCAGCGGTACCAGGGCGATCTGGAACGGCGCCAGTGCGCTTGGCCAGAGAATGCCACGCTCGTCATGGTTCTGTTCGATGGCGGCGGCGACCACGCGGGATACGCCGATGCCGTAGCAGCCCATGATCAGGTTGACCGGCTTGCCCTGTTCGCTCAGGACGTTCAGCTTCATCGCTTCGCTGTACTTGGTGCCAAGCTGGAAGATATGACCGACCTCGATGCCGCGCTTGATCACCAGGGTGCCCTTGCCGTCCGGGCTGGGGTCGCCTTCGACGACATTGCGCAGGTCGGCGACCTCGGGCAGCGGCAGGTCGCGCTCCCAGTTCACGCCGAAGTAGTGCTTGTCCTCGATGTTGGCGCCAGCGGCGAAATCGCTCATCAGGGCGACGGAGCGGTCGACGATGCAGGCGATCGGCAGGTTGACCGGGCCCAGCGAGCCGGGGCCGGCGCCGATGGCGGCACGGATCTCGGCCTCCGAAGCGAATACCAGCGGGCTGGCGACCAGCGGCTGGTTGGCGGCCTTGATTTCGTTGAGCTCGTGATCGCCGCGGACGATCAGGGCGACCAGGGTGCCTTCTTCGGCGCCATGCACCACCAGGGTCTTGATGGTTTTCTCGATCGGTAGCTGGAAGCCGTCCACCAGGGCCGCGATGGTCTTGGTGTTGGGCGTGTCGACCAGGCGCATGTCCTCGGTGGCGCTGCCGCGGGCGCTCTCGCGCGGCACGGCTTCGGCCTTCTCGATGTTCGCGGCGTAGTCGGAGCTGTCGCTGAAGACGATATCGTCCTCGCCGGAGTTGGCCAGCACGTGGAACTCATGGGAGTCGCTGCCGCCGATGGAGCCGTTGTCGGCTTGCACGGGACGGAAATCCAGGCCGAGGCGGGAGAAGATCTTGCTGTACGCCTGGTACATCCCGTCGTAGGTCTGCTGCAGCGAGTGCTGGCTCAGGTGGAAGGAATAGGCATCCTTCATGATGAATTCGCGTCCGCGCATCAGGCCGAAGCGCGGGCGGATCTCATCGCGGAATTTGGTCTGGATCTGATAGAAGTTGATCGGCAGTTGCTTGTAGCTGTTCAGCTCGTTGCGCGCGAGGTCGGTGATCACTTCTTCGTGGGTCGGGCCTACGCAGAATTCGCGCTCGTGGCGGTCCTTCAGGCGCAGCAGCTCAGGGCCGTATTGCTCCCAGCGCCCCGACTCCTGCCACAGCTCGGCCGGCTGCACCGCCGGCATCAGCACTTCCAGGGCGCCGGCAGCGTTCATTTCCTCGCGGACGATGGTCTCGACCTTGCGCAGTACCCGCAGGCCCATTGGCAGCCAGGTGTAGAGACCCGAGGCCAGGCGACGGATCATGCCGGCGCGAAGCAGCAGTTGATGGCTGATTACCACCGCGTCGGCGGGGGTTTCTTTGAGCGTGGAAAGCAGATACTGACTGGTACGCATCTTTGGCCGTTATGTCGGTTGTATCGGGAGGAATGGCTGGGCATTGTACGGTGCCGGTCTGGCTGCGTACAGGGCGCCGGCCATCGATGATGAGGAGTCAGCAGGCAATGAACGCGGCGCAGGTACAGGCGTTGATCCGCATGGGGCTGCCCATGGCCGAGGACATCGATTTTCGTGTCGAGCGTCTCGACGAACGACATGCGCTGGCGCGCATACCTTTTCACGGCAAGCTGGTGCGTCCCGGTGGAACGTTGTCCGGCCCGACCATCATGGCGCTGGCCGACGCGGCGATGTACGCGGTCATTCTCGGGCGTCTCGGGGCGGTCGAGATGGCCGTGACCTCGAACCTGAACATCAACTTCCTCAGCAAGCCCAGGCCCGAGGACCTGTTGGCCGAGGCGAGCATCCTCAAGCTGGGGCGGCGCCAGGTCGTCTGCGAGGTCGGAGTGTTTTCGCAGAGTAATGAGGAAGACCTGGTGGCCCATGTGACCGGTACCTACGCCCTTCCTTTATAGGCGCGTTGCCGCCGAGAAGAAAAAACCCGGCGATGCCGGGTTTTTTCGTTGCCTGTCGGTCGATTACAGGATCGACAGCGGATAGTCGACGATCAGGCGGAACTCGTTCTGGTCGCCTTCACCCTCGTCGGCATTGGCGCGGTGCCAGGCCTGGCGGATACGGAACGACAGGTCCTTGGCCGGGCCGGCCTGGACGACGTACTTGGCTTCCAGGTTGGTCTCGTGGTGCTTGCCGTCCTCGCCGTACAGGCCCGCGTAGGAGGAACTGGAGTCGACCTTGGTGCCGTCGATGTCCTTACCGTTGATGTAACGAACCATGAAGGTCAGGCCGGGAACGCCGTAGGAGGCCATGTTCAGGTCGTAGCGGGCCTGCCAGGATTTCTCGCCGGGGCCGTTGAAGTCGGAGTACTGCACGGAGTTGGCGAGGAAAATCGAGTCACCGCCGCCGCCGGAACCGTTCTCGCCGAAGCCGATGTAGTCGAACGGCTCGTCGCCATGCACCTGCTGGTAGGCCAGGGTGAAGGTGTGCGCGTCCAGGGTGTACGCGCCGGCCAGGGACCAGGCGGTGTTGCTGATGTCGCCGGCCTTGGCTTTGCCTTCATCGGTGGTGCGGTAGATGTTGAAGTCGAAGCCCAGCGACTGGTCGGATGCCAGCGGGATTGTGTAGTTGGTGTTCAGGTAATACTGGCGATAGATGTCTTTCAATTCGGCGCCATACAGGGAGGCGCTGAGATTGTCGGTGATCGCGTAGCGGCCGCCGGCGAAGTCCGCGCTCTTGGCGGTCTGGCCTGCATAGGTTGCGTAGAGTTCGCCGCGCGACTTGGTGGTGGTGCCCTGCTTGCCTTCGGTGAAGTGGCCCGCTTCGAGATCGAGCCCTTCGAATTCACTGCTCTGCAGTTGGAAGCCGGTCGCGGTCTGCGGGAACAGGCGGCTGCCGCCGGCGGCGAAGACCGGCGCGGTAGGTTGCATTTCGCCCCACTTCAGCATGGTCTTGGAAATGCGCACCTTCAGGGCGCCGCCAGCGCGGCTGTAGTCGTCGCGCGGCTTGCCGTCGTTCATCACCGGCAGGTTGCCGGTGCCGGTCTTGTCCGAGGTACCGTCGAGCTTCAGGCCCAGGTAGCCGAAGGCATCGACGCCGAAGCCCACGGTGCCTTGAGTGAAGCCGGATTCGTAGGTGGTGAGGAAGCCCTGGGTCCAATCGACGCGATCGCCCCGACCTTCCTTGCCGTCACGGTTGAAATAGTAGTTGCGGAGCAGCAGGTCGAGGCTGCTGTCTTCGATGAACCCCTTCGCTTCGGCCTGATCGCTGACGAATGCGTCGGCCACGGCGAACTGAGTGCTACCTGCGGAAACCGCCAGTGCAATGGCGCTCCACTTCATCACTTTCATTGTGATTGCTCCTTTGGTTTTGAAATTATCTCTGCCATCACAGTGCCGCAGTGACGGCTAGTTCTTCTTGTCGGCGCTAACTTATAGCACGCAGTGTTTCTTGGCGATAGTTGAGGTTTCGAAGCGACGGATTCTTTACGGCGTTGTCGCAAAATTGCATGACGTATGTCGCATCTGCGTAGGTGAGCAGTTGAAAAAATGACGTATGTCGCGGGCTTGGTCACTCTTGTTGAGGTCGCTTCTCAAGTCGCTTTTCCCGATTGGCGGGGTCTTGTAATAAAAATGTCATGTTCCGTGCGGCCCCTCTTACTGTGATGAAAGAGGTATAAGCAAACTCCGTGCACAAATTGGAAAACGGCTTCGCCTATGTATTCCAGTTGGTCTCTGCGAGAGCGAAACTATTCTGTTTGAAAGCAAACGAATCATGCCTTGAAACCTGTTTGTAATCCGTCTGCTTCAAGGGTTGGTTGCCATCGAGTTGTCTGTGGCGAATGCGTTTGTATCCACGGCATGTCTCCTGTTCGGCGTCGCGCTGTATTCATTCGACCGGCATCTTATGGGGCGTTCGGCTGGAGTGGCGCGCCAAGCTGGGGCGGGCGGATGTGCGGGCTTGCTTTGGCCGGGCGGCGAAGTATCCTGCGCGGCAGTTACGGCGGGTCCCTTCTCGGAAGGAGGGGCTAAGCTGTCCATGAATGACGGTCGAACAGGAGAGGTCAGTATGTTCGCTTTGGATCCCCGGCTGGAGCAGGACACCCTGTTGCTCGGCGACTTTCCCCTCAGCCGCCTGCTGCTGATGAACGATGCCCGCTATCCGTGGTTCATCCTGGTGCCGAGGCGGGAGGATGTCACCGAGCTGTTTCAGCTCGATGTCGATGACCAGCAGGCGCTGTGGCGCGAGGCCACGCTGCTGGCAGAGGTGCTCAAGGACACCTTCCGTGCGGACAAGATGAATGTCGCTAACCTGGGCAATGTGGTCAGCCAGCTCCACATGCACGTGATCGTCCGGCGACGTGGCGACGACGCCTGGCCCGGCCCTGTCTGGGGGCGCCATCCGGCTCAGCCTTATTCTTCCGAGCAGGTCGAGGCGATCCGCGGCAAGTTGCGGATGGTGCTGACCGACGGCTTCCGTTTTGCCGGGGAGGCCTAGATGGAGCTGGACGCGCGCATGGATGACCTGGAATGCCGCCAGGCTTTCCAGGATGACACTTTGCAGGCTCTCAACGATGTGGTGGTCGAGCAGCAGCGCAGCATTGAGCGACTGCAGCTTCAGGTCGCGGCATTGATCAAGCGTCTGGAAGACGTCCAGGGGCTGGTGGGCGAGGCGGGGGAAGACGAAGCGCCTCCTCCCCATTATTGAATGCACAAAAAACCCGCCGTTCGGCGGGTTTTTTGTTTTCGCGGCGGTCAGCGGCGGGAGGCGATTACGTCTTCCGCCTGCAGGCCCTTGTCCCGTTGTACCACCGAGAACTCCACGCGCTGGCCTTCGATGAGGATGCGGTGGCCTTCGCCGCGAATCGCTCGGAAGTGGACGAAGATGTCCTCGCCCGAATCGCGGGAAATGAAGCCGAAACCTTTTGAGGTGTTGAACCACTTCACGGTACCGGTCTCCCGGTTGCCGCTGTCCTGGCTGCCGCCGAGGGCTGCCGGGGCGCTGGCGCTGCGCGAGACCGGTTTGCCGGGTTTCAGACTGCCCGCCAGTTGCAGGGCCGTGGCCAGCACCAGGCTTAGCAGGGGCAGGACGATCGCCGGCTGGTCGGCGATGGTCGGCAGCGGCGCCAGCAGGATCAGTGCCTGCAGGACGACGCCAAGGACCAGCAGGGCGGCTGCGCCGGCCTGCAGCGGGCGGGTTGGATGTGACGATTGCAGTACGGGAGCGAAGAGCAGGTTGATCAGGCCCAGAATGGCCAGGTAGATGGCATCGGGATGTTGCAGGAAGGGTGTGGCTTCGGTTCTTAGGCTGGGAATGAAGGACAGCAATAGGGCGGCGACGCCCGTGACCAGAAGGACGATTTTCAACATGTCAATGAGTTCACCTTGATGGGGTAACGATCAAGTAGCCGGACAGCGCTTCGGTGCATGAAACGAAAGGTGCGGAAGGACGGCCGGCCTATGCGCGTGACGCACGGCGGCTATTTAACAGGAAAGCAGGAGGCTACTCAAATCAAGCGGTTGGCGCTGGAGGGGGAGGGCGGGGCCCTGAGGCGGGCCCCGCTTTCTATCGAGCGATCGACGATCAGCTGGCGAGAAGGCTGCGCAACATCCAGGCGGTCTTTTCATGCACCTGCATGCGTTGGGTGAGCAGGTCGGCGGTGGGTTCGTCGCTGACCTTGTCCAGCAGCGGGAAGATGCTGCGGGCGGTGCGCACCACGGCTTCCTGGCCCTGGACCAGTTGCCGGATCATCTCCTCGGCTTCCGGCACGCCTTCCTCTTCCTTGATGGACGACAGGCGGGCGTAGGCGGCGTAGGTGCCGGGCGCCGGGAAGCCCAGGGCCCGGATGCGCTCGGCGATGTCGTCCACGGCAACGGCCAGTTCGGTGTACTGACCTTCGAACATCAGGTGCAGCGTATTGAACATCGGGCCGGTGACGTTCCAGTGGAAGTTGTGGGTTTTCAGGTAGAGGGTGTAGGTGTCGGCCAGTAGCCGCGACAGGCCCTCGGCAATGGCTGCGCGATCCTGTTCGCCGATTCCGATATTGATTTCCATGGCGTTCTCCTTTCAGTCGGCCTTGTGAATGGGGCACTCCGAAACAGTTGGAGTGAGGCTAACACAGGGTTTTTCCCAGCGCTCTTGGTCTATGTCAAAGGCGGCGATAGGGAGAATCTATTCCGACTGCCCGGTCAAGCGAATGGTTCGCAGGGTGCGGCGAAATGCTTCCGTTCAACGGCCTGGCTTCCCGCGTGACAGGCCGGCGGGGCTGGCTGCAAGCCATGGATTTTTCAGGCTATAATGCCCGCCTTCAATGCGAAGTGGGCCCGGATGCGGGTGCTTCGCCGTTGCCGTTCACCGGGCAGCGCGGGAGATGTCCTTCCGGGGGCGTACCGATGGTTCCGGTGCTCGGTCAGGGCCGGCGAGAGCCCGGCAATGGTCGCCAGGCAGCCGGCGGCTCCACAGAATCCAAGACTTACGAGAAGCGAACCACACCATGATGCGCAGCCACTATTGCGGCCAACTGAACGAGAGCCTGGACGGCCAGGAAGTCACCCTTTGCGGTTGGGTTCACCGCCGCCGCGACCATGGTGGAGTGATCTTCCTCGATGTGCGCGATCGCGAGGGGCTGGCCCAGGTGGTGTTCGATCCGGACCGTGCGGAAACCTTCGCCAAGGCCGACCGGGTGCGCAGCGAGTTCGTGGTGAAGATCACCGGCAAGGTGCGCCTGCGCCCTGAAGGCGCGCGCAACCCGAACATGGCGTCTGGCTCCATCGAGGTACTGGGCTACGAACTGGAAGTGCTGAACCAGGCCGAGACTCCGCCGTTCCCGTTGGATGAATATTCCGATGTGGGCGAGGAAACCCGCCTGCGCTACCGCTTCATCGACCTGCGTCGTCCGGAGATGGCTGCCAAGCTGAAGCTGCGCGCGCGCATCACCAGCAGCATTCGCCGCTACCTGGACGACAACGGCTTCCTCGACGTCGAGACCCCGATCCTCGGCCGGCCGACGCCGGAAGGCGCGCGCGACTACCTGGTGCCGAGCCGTACCTACCCGGGCCACTTCTTCGCCCTGCCGCAGTCGCCGCAGCTGTTCAAGCAACTGCTGATGGTCGCCGGCTTCGATCGCTACTACCAGATCGCCAAGTGCTTCCGTGACGAGGACCTGCGTGCCGACCGCCAGCCGGAATTCACCCAGATCGACATCGAGACCAGCTTCCTCGACGAGAGCGACATCATCGGCATCACCGAGAAGATGGTGCGCCAGCTGTTCAAGGAAGTGCTGGACGTCGAGTTCGACGAGTTCCCGCACATGCCGTTCGAAGAGGCCATGCGCCGCTACGGTTCGGACAAGCCCGACCTGCGCATCCCGCTGGAGTTGGTGGACGTCGCCGACCAGTTGAAGGAAGTGGAGTTCAAGGTCTTCTCCGGTCCGGCCAACGATCCGAAGGGGCGTGTCGCCGCCCTGCGCGTACCGGGCGCCGCCTCCATGCCGCGCAGCCAGATCGACGACTACACCAAGTTCGTCGGCATCTATGGTGCCAAGGGCCTGGCCTACATCAAGGTCAACGAGCGCGCCAAGGGCGTGGAAGGTCTGCAGTCGCCGATCGTGAAGTTCATCCCCGAGGCCAACCTGAACGTGATCCTCGATCGCGTTGGCGCGGTCGACGGGGACATCGTGTTCTTCGGCGCCGACAAGGCCAAGATCGTTTGCGATGCCCTGGGCGCGCTGCGTATCAAGGTCGGCCATGACCTCAAGCTGCTCACCCGGGAGTGGGCGCCCATGTGGGTCGTGGACTTCCCGATGTTCGAGGAGAACGACGACGGCTCGCTGTCCGCGCTGCACCACCCGTTCACCTCGCCCAAGTGCACCCCGGCCGAGCTTGAGGCCAATCCGGGCGCGGCGCTTTCCCGCGCCTACGACATGGTGCTCAACGGCACCGAGTTGGGTGGCGGTTCCATCCGCATCCACGACAAGTCCATGCAGCAGGCGGTGTTCCGCGTGCTGGGCATCGACGAGGCGGAGCAGGAAGAGAAGTTCGGCTTCCTGCTCGACGCGCTCAAGTACGGTGCGCCGCCGCATGGCGGCCTGGCCTTCGGCCTGGATCGCCTGGTCATGCTGATGACCGGTGCATCGTCGATCCGCGAAGTGATCGCCTTCCCGAAGACCCAGAGCGCTGGCGACGTCATGACCCAGGCACCGGGTTCCGTGGACGGCAAGGCCCTGCGCGAGCTGCACATTCGCCTGCGCGAGCAGCCGAAGGCCGAGTGATTCGAATCAACCCGCGGTGGCGCCGCTTGCGGCGCCTCCTGCCGAGAGAGCAATACGGAGTGAGTTATGGCTGGTCATTCTAAATGGGCCAACATCAAGCACCGCAAAGAGCGGCAAGATGCCAAGAAAGGCAAGATATTCACCAAGCTGATCCGTGAGCTGACCGTCGCTGCAAGGCAGGGCGGCGGCGTACCGGCGGACAACCCGCGTCTGCGCCTGGCCGTGGACAAGGCGCTGACCGCCAACATGACCCGCGATACCATCGATCGTGCCATTGCACGCGGCGTCGGCTCCAACGATGCCGACAACATGGTCGAGCTTTCCTATGAAGGCTATGCGCCGAGCGGCGTAGCGATCATCGTCGAGGCGATGACCGACAACCGCAACCGTACCGCTGCCGAAGTGCGTCATGCCTTCAGCAAGTGTGGCGGCAACCTGGGCACCGATGGTTCGGTCGCCTACATGTTCGAACGCAAGGGACAGATCAGCTTCGCTCCCGGCGTGGACGAGGAGGCGCTGATGGACGCGGCCCTGGAGGCCGGCGCCGATGACGTGGTAGTCAACGACGATGGCTCCATCGACGTGTTCACCACCTTCGCCGACTTCATTTCGGTGAACGAGGCGCTGGCCGCCGCCGGATTCAAGGGCGACGAAGCCGAAGTCACCATGATCCCTTCGACCACCGCGACCCTGGACCTGGAAACCGCGCAGAAGGTGCTCAAGCTGATCGACATGCTCGAGGATCTGGACGACGTGCAGAACGTCTATTCCAATGCCGATATCCCGGACGACGTGATGGCGCAGCTCGGCTGAGCCGATCGGAGCGATAACGCGAAGCCGGAAGTGGGGTACGCTTGATGCGTTCGAACCCCGCTTCCGGCTTTTAGTATCCAGCTTATGACTTTGATTCTAGGGATTGACCCGGGCTCGCGCATCACCGGCTTCGGCGTGGTGCGGGAAACGGCGCGCGGTTGCGAATACGTGGCGTCTGGATGTATACGGACCGGTAATGGCCCCTTGCACGAGCGTCTGCACGTGGTGTTTCGCAGCGTCCGCGAGGTGATCCGCACCCATGGCCCGACGGCCCTGAGCATCGAGCAGGTGTTCATGGCGCGCAACGCCGATTCGGCCCTGAAGCTGGGGCAGGCGCGGGGGGCGGCCATCGTCGCGGCAATGGAGGAGGGGTTGAGCGTGGCGGAGTACACCGCCTCGCAGGTCAAGCAGGCAGTCGTGGGGACCGGCGGTGCAGACAAGCAGCAGGTGCAGATGATGGTCATGCATCTGTTGAAGCTGACCCAGAAACCGCAGATCGATGCCTCCGACGCCCTGGCCATCGCCCTGTGTCATGCCCATACCCAACAGAGTCTGGTCCCCCATGGCCTGGTGGGCGCACGCCGACGTGGCGGGCGCCTGCGTCTTTGAATAAGGAAAGCTCTTCGTGATCGGACGCTTGCGTGGCACCCTGGCGGAGAAACAGCCGCCGCACCTGATCCTCGATGTGAATGGCGTCGGCTATGAAGTGGAAGTGCCGATGACGACCCTCTATCGGTTGCCTTCGGTAGGCGAGCCGGTGACCTTGCATACCCATCTGGTTGTGCGTGAGGATGCGCACTTGCTCTATGGCTTCGCCGAAAAGCGCGAGCGAGAGCTGTTCCGTGAGCTGATCCGACTCAACGGCGTGGGTCCGAAACTGGCTCTGGCGCTGATGTCGGGCCTGGAAGTGGACGAACTGGTGCGTTGCGTCCAGGCACAGGACACTTCCACCCTGGTGAAGATCCCCGGTGTTGGCAAGAAGACCGCCGAGCGCCTGCTGGTGGAGTTGAAGGACCGCTTCAAGGCTTGGGAAAACATGCCCACGATTGCACCGTTGGTGATGGAACCCCGTGGCAGCGCTACAGTCTCAAGCGCCGAGGCCGATGCAGTCAGCGCGCTGATCGCCCTCGGCTTCAAGCCACAGGAAGCCAGTCGTGCCGTCGCAGCCGTACCGGGAGAGGATTTGTCCAGCGAAGAAATGATCCGCCAGGCCCTGAAGGGCATGGTCTAGGTGGCGCCCGATGATCGAGCCTGATCGCCTCATATCCGCCGTTTCCGGTCGCGAACGCGATGAGCAGCTGGACCGCGCCATTCGCCCGCTGAAGCTGGCCGACTACATCGGCCAGCCCAGCGTGCGCGAGCAGATGGAGCTGTTCATCCATGCCGCGCGCGGCCGCCAGGAGGCGCTCGACCATACGCTGATCTTCGGTCCGCCGGGGCTGGGCAAGACGACCCTGGCGAATATCATCGCCCAGGAAATGGGCGTTTCCATCAAGAGTACTTCCGGGCCGGTGCTCGAGCGTCCCGGCGATCTCGCCGCGTTGCTGACCAACCTGGAGGCCGGCGACGTCCTGTTCGTCGACGAGATCCACCGTCTTTCGCCCATCGTCGAAGAAGTGCTGTATCCGGCCATGGAAGATTTCCAGTTGGACATCATGATCGGCGAAGGGCCCGCGGCCCGCTCCATCAAGCTGGACCTGCCGCCGTTCACCCTGGTCGGCGCGACCACTCGTGCCGGCATGCTGACCAATCCACTGCGCGATCGCTTCGGTATCGTCCAGCGCCTGGAGTTCTACAACGTCGAGGACCTGGCGACCATCGTCAGTCGGTCGGCCGGCATTCTCGGCCTGGAGATCGAGCCGCAGGGCGCGGCGGAAATCGCCAAGCGCGCCCGCGGTACGCCGCGAATCGCCAATCGCCTGCTGCGCCGGGTACGCGACTTCGCCGAGGTCCGGGGGCAGGGCGACATTACCCGGGTGATCGCCGACAAGGCATTGAACCTGCTCGATGTCGACGAGCGTGGCTTCGACCACCTCGACCGTCGTCTGTTGCTGACCATGATCGACAAGTTCGATGGCGGGCCTGTAGGAATCGACAACTTGGCTGCGGCGTTGAGCGAGGAGCGGCACACGATCGAAGATGTACTGGAGCCCTATCTGATCCAGCAGGGCTACATCATGCGGACACCGCGGGGACGCGTGGTAACACGCCATGCGTACCTGCACTTTGGCCTGAATATTCCGAAAAGGTTGGGGCCGGGGGTGACGACGGATCTGTTCACGTCTGAAGATGGTAATTAATTGCATTTGTGGGCGATTGCCGATTGGCAAAGCCGGGACTTGGTTCTAGAGTATGCGCGCGCAACACGGGGGAAAGCCGTTCCAGCAGCGTTTCCGGGTCTATTACGAGGACACGGATGCCGGCGGCATCGTCTATTACGTCAACTATCTCAAGTTCATGGAACGGGCTCGGACCGAGCGGCTGCGAGCTTTGGGGTTCGCCCAATCGCAACTGGTCGGCGACAATCTGCTGTTCGTCGTGCACTCCGCCGAGGCGCGTTACCACGCCCCGGCCAAGCTCGACGATGAACTGCTTGTCAGCGCCGAGGTCGAGGAGTTGAACCGGGCGAGCCTGAAGTTTCGTCAACAGGTTCGTCGAGCGTCGGACTCCGTCCTGCTCTGCGAGGGACGGTTCCTGGTGGCGTGCGTGCGAGCGGACACCCTGAAGCCACGTGCTATCCCCGAAACGTTGCGTGCGGCTTTTGCCGGAAGCCCGGATTCTTTTTCAGCAGGAGATTAAAGTGGAACCGAACGTCGTCGACCATACCTCCATGTGGAGCCTGATCAGCAACGCCAGTATCGTGGTGCAGCTGGTCATGCTGACCCTCGTGGCCGCCTCGGTCACATCCTGGATCATGATTTTCCAGCGCGGCAACGCCATGCGCGCCGCCAAGAAGGCACTGGATGCCTTCGAAGAACGCTTCTGGTCGGGCATCGACCTGTCCAAGCTGTACCGCCAGGCCGGTAGCAATCCGGACCCGGACTCCGGCGTCGAGCAGATCTTCCGTGCCGGCTTCAAGGAGTTTTCCCGTCTGCGCCAGCAGCCCGGCGTCGATCCCGATGCGGTGATGGAGGGCGTGGCGCGCGCCATGCGTGTGGCCATCTCCCGTGAGGAGGAGAAACTCGAGGCCAGCCTGCCGTTCCTGGCAACCGTCGGCTCCACCAGCCCGTACGTCGGCCTGTTCGGTACCGTCTGGGGTATCATGAATTCCTTCCGTGGCCTGGCCACCGTGCAGCAGGCTACCCTGGCCACCGTCGCCCCGGGTATCGCCGAAGCGCTGATCGCCACCGCCATCGGCCTGTTCGCCGCGATCCCCGCGGTCATCGCCTACAACCGCTTCTCCGCACGTTCTGAGATGCTGATCGGTCGTTACTACACCTTTGCCGACGAGTTCCAGGCCATCCTGCACCGCAAGGTGCACACCAGCGACGACTAAGACGACTGAGAGGTAAGCCGATATGGCAAGGGTTCGTCACAAGCGCAAGCCGGTCGCGGAAATGAACGTGGTGCCTTACATCGACGTGATGCTGGTACTGCTGGTGATTTTCATGGTGACCGCACCGATGCTCAACCAGGGGGTCAAGGTCGACCTGCCGAAGGTGTCCAGCGAGGCGTTGCCTCAGGACAACAACAAGCAGGTCCTGACCCTTTCGGTGAAGGCTGACGGTTCCTATTACTGGAACGTCGGCAGCGAAGTGGATACTGAAAAACAGACCGATAGTGCCGTGTCGTTGGAACAGATGACCGATGCAGTCACCAAGATCATGAGTGCCCGTCCGGACACCCAGGTATTCATCCGCGGCGACAAGGCGGTGAACTATGGTGCGGTGGTTGGCGCCATGGGTGCCTTGCAGCAGGCCGGTGTGCCCAACGTCGGGTTGATTACCGAGGCCCCCTGATCTTGAAGCAACAGTTCGAGCGCTCGCCTTCCGAGAGTTATTTCTGGCCCGTCGTCCTGGCGGTGGTCCTGCACGTTCTGATCTTCGCCATGCTGTTCGTCAGCTGGGCGTTTGCTCCGGAGCTTCCTCCCTCCAAGCCGATCGTGCAGGCCACGCTCTACCAGCTCAAGTCGAAGAGCCAGGCGACGACCCAGACCAACCAGAAGATCGCTGGTGAGGCGAAGAAGACCGCCTCCAAGCAATACGAAGTCGAGCAGCTCGAACAGAAGAAGCTCGAGCAGCAGAAACTCGAGCAACAAAAGCTGGAACAGCAGCAGGTCGCTGCTGCGAAAGCGGCGGAACAAAAGAAGGCTGACGAGGCTCGAAAGGCCGAGGCCCAGAAAGCCGCCGAGGCGAAGAAGGCCGATGAAGCCAAGAAAGCTGCCGAGGCCAAGGCCGCCGAACAGAAGAGGCAGGCTGACATAGCCAAGAAGCGCGCCGAGGACGAGGCCAAGAAAAAGGCCGCTGACGACGCGAAGAAGAAGGCTGCCGAGGACGCGAAGAAGAAAGCGGCCGAGGAGGCCAAGAAGAAGGCTGCTGCGGAAGCGGCGAAGAAGAAAGCCGCCGTCGAGGCCGCCAAGAAAAAGGCCGCCGCCGCTGCCGCGGCAGCCCGCAAGGCTGCCGAGGACAAGAAGGCGCAGGCGTTGGCCGAGTTGCTTTCGGATACGACCGAGCGCCAGCAGGCCTTGGCCGACGAGGTGGGCAGCGAGGTCACCGGCAGTCTCGACGACCTGATCGTCAACCTGGTGAGCCAGCAGTGGCGGCGTCCTCCATCGGCGCGTAATGGAATGAGCGTAGAAGTACTGATCGAAATGCTGCCGGACGGTACCATCACCAATGCCAGCGTCAGCCGTTCGAGTGGCGACAAGCCTTTCGACAGTTCGGCGGTGGCGGCGGTGCGCAACGTCGGCCGTATTCCCGAGATGCAGCAATTGCCGCGGGCTACCTTCGACAGCCTGTATCGTCAGCGCCGCATCATCTTTAAACCGGAGGATTTGAGTCTGTGAGTACCCTGATTCGCATTGCGCTGTTCGCCCTGGCCCTGGTGGCAGGTGCTGCGCAGGCTGCCGACCCGCTGGTGATCTCCAGCGGTAACGACCGTGCCATTCCCATCGCCGTGGTGCCGTTCGGCTTCCAGGGGGGCAACGTGTTGCCGGAAGACATGTCCAATATCATCGGCAACGACCTGCGCAACTCCGGCTACTTCGAGCCGCTGCCCCGGCAGAACATGATCAGCCAGCCGGCGCAGGCCAGCGAAGTGATCTTCCGTGACTGGAAGGCAGTTGGCGTCAACTACGTGATGGTCGGCAACATCGTGCCTGCCGGCGGGCGCCTGCAGGTGCAGTACGCATTGTTCGATGTCGGCACCGAGCAGCAGGTCCTGACCGGCAGCGTGACCGGCAGCACCGATCAGCTCCGCGACATGTCGCACTACATCGCCGACCAGTCGTTCGAGAAGCTCACCGGTATCAAGGGCGCGTTCTCCACCAAGATGCTCTATGTCACCGCCGAGCGTTTCTCGGTCGACAACACCCGCTACACCTTGCAGCGCTCCGACTACGACGGCGCCCGCCCGGTGACCCTGCTGCAGTCGCGCGAGCCCATCGTGTCGCCGCGCTTCTCGCCCGATGGCCGCCGTATCGCCTATGTCTCCTTCGAACAGAAGCGCCCGCGTATCTTCATCCAGTACGTCGATACTGGCCGTCGTGAGCAGATCACCAATTTCGAGGGCCTGAATGGCGCTCCGGCATTCTCCCCTGACGGCAACCGCCTGGCCTTCGTCCTGTCGCGCGACGGCAACCCGGAAATCTACGTCATGGACCTTGGCAGCCGCGCCCTGCGCCGCCTGACCAACAACCTGGCGATCGATACCGAACCCTTCTGGGGCAAGGACGGCTCTACCCTGTACTTCACCTCGGACCGTGGCGGCAAGCCGCAGATCTACAAGATGAACGTGAACAGCGGTGCAGTGGACCGGGTAACCTTCATCGGCAACTACAACGCCAACCCGAAACTCTCGGCCGACGAGAAGACCCTGGTAATGGTTCACCGCCAGCAGGGCTACACCAACTTCCAGATCGCCGCCCAGGACCTCCAGCGCGGCAATCTGCGGGTGCTGTCGAACACCACTCTGGACGATTCGCCCACTGTTGCGCCCAATGGCACCATGCTAATCTACGCCACCCGCCAGCAGGACCGGGGCGTGCTGATGCTCGTATCCATCAACGGACGCGTACGGATACCTCTCCCTACCGCTCAGGGCGATGTGCGCGAGCCTTCCTGGTCCCCTTACCTGAACTGACGGTCGCCAACGGTTACAAACTTATACACTGGGGTTCATTAGGAGTTACATGATGGAAATGCTGAAATTCGGCAAATTTGCTGCGCTGGCTCTGGCCATGGCTGTGGCTGTGGGTTGCTCCTCCAAGGGCGGCGATGCTTCCGGTGAAGGTGCCAATGGCGGCGTCGACCCGAACGCAGGCTATGGCGCCAACAGCGGTGCCGTTGACGGCAGCCTGAGCGACGAAGCCGCTCTGCGTGCGATCACCACCTTCTACTTCGAGTACGACAGCTCCGACCTGAAGCCGGAAGCCATGCGCGCTCTGGACGTACACGCGAAAGACCTGAAAGGCAGCGGTCAGCGCGTAGTGCTGGAAGGCCACACCGACGAACGCGGCACCCGCGAGTACAACATGGCTCTGGGCGAGCGTCGTGCCAAGGCCGTTCAGCGCTACCTGGTGCTGCAGGGCGTTTCGCCGGCCCAGCTGGAACTGGTTTCCTACGGTAAAGAGCGTCCGGTCGCCACCGGCCACGACGAGCAGTCCTGGGCTCAGAACCGTCGCGTCGAGCTGAAGAAGTAAGAAGTCGTTATGCCCAAGCACCTGCGTGTCCTGACGTTCCTCGCGCTCAGCCTGCCATTCGCGGCCTGGGCGGAAGTTCCTGTGTATGACGGCGTTGCCGCCAACAATGGCGGCAACGTTCCTCCTTCCGGGTATGGCACGGCAGGTGCCGGCGGCGCCTTTGCCGGAGGTGGGGTGACAACCCCCACCTCCGTGCAGGGCGAGCTGTTCATGCAGCTCCAGCAGATGCAGGACGAGTTGGCTCGCCTGCGTGGCACGCTCGAGGAACAGCAGAACCAGATCCAGCAGCTCAAGCAGGAAAGCCTGGAACGCTACCAGGACCTCGACCGTCGAATTTCCGGTGGTGGCGCTCCCGCTGCACAGAATTCCGCACCTGCTGGCGCCATCAACGCCAATGGGGCGCCTGCGGCTCCCGCAGGCAACAACGCACCGGCGCCGAGTAGCGAGCCGGGCGACCCGGCGAAGGAGAAGCTCTACTACGACGCGGCCTTCGACCTGATAAAGAGCAAGGATTTCGACAAGGCGAGCCAGGCGTTCAATGCCTTCTTGCGCAAGTACCCGAACAGCCAGTACTCCGGCAACGCCCAGTACTGGCTCGGCGAGGTGAACCTGGCCAAGGGCGACCTGCAAGGTGCCGGCCAGGCTTTCGCGCGGGTCAGCCAGAGCTACCCCAGCAGCCAGAAGGTGCCCGACTCGCTGTACAAGCTGGCGGACGTCGAGCGTCGCCTGGGTAACAACGACAAGGCCAAGGGCATCCTCCAGCAGGTCATTTCCCAGTACCCGGGCACTTCGGCCGCCCAACTGGCGCAGCGCGACCTGAAGAACCTTCGCTGACCCCGTTCCCGATGAACAAACCCGCGCCTGTCGCGGGTTTTTTCGTTAGAATCTGCGCCCCCGTGAAGCTGCATGGTTTCAGCTCGGCTGATCTTCGTGCCTCTCCTCGCGAGACCTTCCGGGATTTCGAGTGCCACGACAGGATACGTTCCGTGGCGCCCCTTCATTTACCGCAACGGAGGCGGACGACCTGTTCAGTCGTCACGCCCGTGGCTGAATATGCAACAGACCCTGCGCATCACCGAGATTTTCTACTCGTTGCAGGGGGAAACACGTACCGCCGGCTTGCCGACGGTCTTCGTGCGCCTGACCGGCTGCCCCCTGCGCTGTCACTATTGCGATACCGCCTATGCCTTCAGCGGCGGCGACGTCGTTAGCCTGGACGCTATTCTCGAGCGGGTTGCCACCTACAAGCCTCGCTACATCTGCGTGACCGGCGGGGAGCCGCTGGCCCAGCCGAATTGCATTTCTCTGCTGGAGCGGCTTTGCGACGCCGGCTACGAGGTTTCCCTGGAAACCAGCGGGGCCCTCGATGTGTCACGGGTCGACCCGCGCGTAAGCAAGGTTCTCGACCTCAAGACGCCGGGATCTGGCGAGGTCGGACGCAACCGATACGAAAATATCCCGTTGCTGACCGACAACGATCAGGTGAAGTTCGTCGTCTGTTCGCGAGAGGACTACGACTGGGCGGTATCCAAGCTGATCGAGTACCGCCTCGACCAGCGTGCCGGTGAAGTCCTGTTCTCGCCGAGCCACCATCAGGTCAGCGCGCGAGAACTGGCCGATTGGATCGTGGCCGACAACCTGCCGGTCCGCCTGCAATTGCAACTGCACAAGATTCTCTGGAACGACGAACCGGGCCATTGAGACGAGGAATCCATCATGAACCAGAAGAAAGCGGTCATCCTGCTCTCCGGCGGCCTCGACTCCGCCACCGTTGTCGCCATGGCCAAGGCCGACGGCTACGCCTGCTACACCATGAGTTTCGACTACGGCCAGCGCCATCGCGCCGAGCTGCAGGCCGCCGAGCGCGTGGCCCGGCAATTGGGCGTGATCGAGCACAAGGTGATAGGGCTCGACCTCAATGGCATGGGCGGCTCGGCATTGACCGACGAGAGCATCGCGGTGCCCGAGTCGCCTAGCGAAGGTATACCGGTGACTTACGTGCCGGCGCGCAATACGGTGTTCCTCTCGCTCGCCCTGGGCTGGGCCGAGGTCCTGGATGCCCGTGACATCTTCATCGGTGTGAATGCGGTGGATTACTCTGGTTATCCGGATTGTCGCCCTGAGTTCGTCGAGGCTTTCGAGCGCATGGCGAACCTGGCAACCAAGGCGGGCGTGGAAGGCAATGGCTTCCGCATCCAGGCGCCGCTGCAGTATCTGTCCAAGGCGCAGATCATCCAGGCGGGCGTGGCGCGTGGGGTGGATTACGGCCTGACGGTGTCCTGTTATCAAGCCGACGAGCAGGGACGTGCGTGCGGCAAATGCGATAGCTGCCGGCTGCGTGCGGATGGCTTCGCGGCGGCTGGTATTTCCGACCCGACGCCATATTTCTGAAAAAAATTCGCGAGGGGTGTTGTTTTTACGTTAGAAATCAGTATTATACGCCTCGCGTTGGGTCGTTAGCTCAGTCGGTAGAGCAGTTGGCTTTTAACCAATTGGTCGTAGGTTCGAATCCTACACGACCCACCATTTCTCTACGGCGTGTTGCATAGATATAGAAAGGGGTGTTACGCCTTTTACTTGTCCAACAGCCGTATGGGCCAAATATGAAGCCCGTATCGATGTGATATCAATATGGAAAAGCCCACCTATCTAGGTGGGCTTTTCTGTTTCTAAGGACCTGAAACCATTCTGCAGGCGTAGCAAACGTGACCTGCTCCCCAACTTCAGTACCACGCTGAACTTAGTAGAGTCCGTTTTCCAAGCAGGAGACGGCAGTGCAGAAGCGTTCTTCTCGACTTCCTCAAGCGGGTCGAGGCCAGTGTACCGACCGAGCTGCACGCCCAACTGGTGGAACTGGCCCAGGAGCATCGACGCTGTGGCTAACGCCGCCTGCACATCCTGCTGTGGCGTGCAGGTCAACCACAAGCGGATTTACCGGCTGTACCGAGCCGCCGGCTTGATGGTGAGGCGGCGGAGGATCGTGGTGGCGCGGTTTCGCGGCTACCCGCAGGCGATCCGCACCGACCAGGGCCCCGAGTTCACCGGCAAGGCGCTTGATCAGTGGGCCTGTCAGCGTGACATCAAGTTGAAGCTGATTCAGCCTGGCCAGCCCACGCAGAGCGCCTTCATCGAGTCATTCAACGGCAAGTTCCGGGGCGAATGCCTCAATGAGCACTGCTCGCTGGTCGAAGCCAGAATCCGTATCGCGGCTTGGCGGGATTACAACGAGCACCGACCACACAGCGCCATTGGCAATCTCTCCCCGGCAGAGCTTGCTGCGAAGTGGCGAACCAACCAGCAGCAGCTGAAGCGGGAAAAGTTGATATCAACCCCATAGCCTACTAACTAGGCAGCGGTACTAAAACTGGGGGCAGGCCAGTCCGAACTGATAAAAAAACGTCCGAAACTGGCAAAACCTTATGGCCGGTTTTCCTAATATTTGCTCCGAACCCTCGGTATTTCAAGGAGCGAACATGCATATCCAATCGTTGGGGGCTACTGCCTCCTCGCTGAATCAGGAGCCTGTCGAAACCCCGTCGCAGGCAGCGCATAAGTCCGCCAGCTTGCGTCAGGAACCTTCAGGGCAAGGTCTCGGGGTTGCCCTAAAGAGCACGCCGGGAATACTTTCCGGGAAGTTGCCGGAAAGCGTTAGCGACGTGCGTTTCAGCAGTCCCCAAGGGCAAGGGGAGTCCCGTACTCTGACTGACTCGGCAGGGCCGCGGCAGATCACTCTGCGCCAGTTTGAGAACGGAGTCACCGAGCTACAGCTCAGTCGGCCACCATTGACCAGTCTGGTCCTAAGCGGCGGTGGTGCCAAAGGTGCGGCATACCCGGGAGCAATGCTGGCGCTAGAAGAGAAAGGCATGCTCGATGGCATCCGCAGCATGTCCGGTTCGTCCGCTGGCGGCATCACCGCCGCCCTTTTGGCCTCAGGTATGAGCCCGGCGGCGTTCAAGACCCTTTCCGACAAGATGGATCTTATTTCGCTGCTCGACAGCTCGAACAAGAAGCTGAAGCTGTTCCAACACATTAGCAGCGAGATCGGCGCATCGCTGAAAAAGGGCTTGGGCAACAAGATCGGCGGCTTCTCTGAGTTGCTGCTCAATGTACTCCCACGCATAGATTCGCGGGCTGAGCCCCTAGAACGCCTATTGCGCGACGAGACACGCAAGGCCGTGCTCGGACAGATCGCTACGCATCCAGAGGTTGCACGCCAGCCGACCGTTGCCGCCATCGCCAGCAGATTGCAGTCCGGCTCCGGAGTCACCTTTGGCGATCTAGATCGGTTGAGTGCTTACATTCCCCAGATTAAGACGCTGAACATCACAGGTACGGCCATGTTCGAGGGGCGTCCGCAATTAGTGGTGTTCAATGCCAGCCACACACCGGATCTGGAGGTCGCCCAGGCGGCACATATCTCCGGTTCCTTCCCAGGAGTGTTCCAGAAGGTCAGCTTGAGTGATCAGCCGTACCAGGCCGGCGTAGAGTGGACAGAATTCCAGGATGGCGGGGTGATGATTAACGTGCCGGTCCCTGAGATGATCGACAAGAATTTTGACAGCGGGCCACTGCGGCGCAACGACAACCTGATCCTTGAGTTCGAGGGCGAAGCTGGGGAGGTAGCGCCCGACCGAGGTACTAGGGGCGGCGCGCTCAAGGGCTGGGTCGTCGGGGTGCCTGCCCTGCAGGCGCGCGAAATGCTGCAGCTCGAGGGCCTGGAGGAATTGCGCGAGCAAACCGTTGTGGTGCCGTTGAAGAGCGAGCGCGGTGATTTCAGTGGCATGCTCGGTGGCACCTTGAACTTCACCATGCCGGACGAGATCAAGGCGCATCTTCAGGAGCGCCTCCAGGAGCGAGTCGGTGAACATCTGGAGAAACGTCTTCAGGCTTCAGAGCGTCATACCTTCGCTTCTCTCGACGAGGCGCTGCTGGCACTTGATGACAGTATGCTCACCAGTGTTGCTCAACAGAACCCGGAGATCACAGACGGGGCGGTGGCTTTTCGCCAGAAGGCGCGGGATGCGTTCACCGAGCTGACTGTCGCTATCGTTAGCGCCAATGGCTTGGCGGGTAGGCTCAAGTTGGACGAGGCTATGCGCTCCGCTCTTCAGCGACTCGATGCGCTGGCAGATACTCCGGAACGCCTAGCATGGTTGGCAGCTGAGTTGAACCATGCTGATAACGTTGATCATCAGCAGTTACTCGATGCCATGCGCGGGCAGACGGTGCAGTCGCCGGTGCTCGCCGCTGCGTTAGCAGAGGCGCAGCGCCGCAAAGTGGCGGTTATTGCCGAGAACATTCGTAAGGAAGTTATCTTCCCCTCTCTGTATCGCCCTGGCCAGCCGGATTCCAACGTAGCTCTGTTACGTCGGGCGGAGGAGCAGCTACGGCATGCCACCAGTCCGGCGGAAATCAATCAAGCGCTGAACGATATCGTCGACAACTACTCGGCACGAGGCTTCCTGCGTTTCGGCAAACCCTTGAGTTCGACTACCGTTGAGATGGCTAAGGCTTGGCGGAATAAGGAGTTCACATGATTGATACATGGCTGGCACAGTGGGGCTTGAGACTTCCCTCGAGCAACGATGCCACGTTGCGGCTGCAACCGGCAGAGGGACCGGAACTGGTTATGGAGCGCCTCGAGGGCGGTTGGCTTTTCGTCGTCGAGTTGGGACTTGTGCCTTCAGGGTTACCGCTGGGTGTGATCTTGCAATTGTTACAAGTGAACTCTCCATTCTCATCCTTGGCACCGGTGAAACTTGCGGCGGACGATGCCGGTAGACTTGTGCTCTGGGCTGAGGCACGTGATGGCGTTGACGATGTGGATGCACTGAACCGCTTGCACGATAGGCTGCGGGAAGGACATTCACGATTAGTGCCATTGCTAGAGCCCACGGGTGAGTTGGTTCCAGCTCAGATACAAACCAGCGCGTTAGTGTTCGTTTGAACGCAAGGGGAAGGAGCGATACTGCCAATAAAATCCGCAGTTGGTAATTTCTCTAATAGATGGGCCACCCGAAGGTGGCCTATCTGTTCATGCTGCAATGAGTTGTCGTGCCAACACCATTTCTACCGAGCCCCATCCTGGTTCAACGAGCCGAGGCCCTCGAGGTGGGCTTTTCTGTTTCTGGAGTCCGGATATCTGATCCACAGCGCGCCAGAACGAGCGGCTGGTTTCGTGCTTTCGCCAGTTATATCGGCACTGGCCCACATTCGTGTGCCTGCCAGTCTGTTTCCATGCAGCCTGGTGAACAGGTGCATGGCTATCCGAGGATTTGTCAGTGGGCCTGGACTTTCATAGAGTGAAGCTCCTTTCCTCGCGACTGGATTAGTGACGCGATGCCGACCCCGGTTTTCATAAAAAGAACGGTACTGTTTGGCGACTGTGATCCCGAAGGGATCGTCTATACGCCACGTTTTTCATACTTCGTGCTGGAAGCGGTGCAGGAGGCGCTCGGGGTCTGGCTGGGAGGCCCGGGGCTCAGAACCCTCCTGGGTTTCAGGATTCTTCCCCCGGCGAGAGCGTTCTCCCTGGAATTCCTGCATCCGGTCACCTGGGACGACGAACTCACGCTGCGAGTGGGTGTGTCGAACGTGGGGACGCATTCTTTCTCGTTTTCAGTCGAAGGACGTCTTTCGCCGGACGTGGTGGCGTTCACTGCGAGTCTGACGCAGGTCTGTGTCTCCCCGGATACCCGCGAAGTCATGGAAGTCCCCGCGCAGCTCCGCGCGCTCCTCGCATAGAGACACATTCTGGCTATTCGTCGCGGCGCTGGCTACGGCCGGCAGGACGCTGCGAGCGGCATGCCGCTGACCTGCTCCGTGGCGCTCCGGAGGAGGGCGGCAAGCCGCCTTCCTTCATTTCTACTCGTTGCCGAGCATCGCATCCAGATCGCGCATGGTCTGTTTCTTGGCCTGGACGCCCTGCAGTTCGACGAACATTGCCTGGACGGTCTGCACCATGCGCGCAATGGGCATCTTGCCCAGCGGCAACATCTGGTTGTTGTCGCGGATGGCCGGGGCGCAGACGAAGGCGAACGAGCGTTGCAGCCAATAATCGTATTTCTCCGGGTCGATCCAGCCGTCGACGGTTTTCACGTTGGTGATGACGTTGTCGATGCGGCGCATGGCGCGCGCGTTGTCGAAGCGAACCCTGCGCTCCTTGCACTTGAACTGGACCTCGTAGGCCGTCAGCGTCGGCATCGACCGGTCTTCGAATAGCTGGATGATCTGCGCCGACTGGATACCTTTGGGTTGCTGCAAGATGCCGGTGGCGTTGGCGACGAATACCTCGTTGTTGTAGCGTTCGCCCTTGCCGTAGACGATCCAGTAGTCGCCAGTGCTTTCGGCGACCGCAGTCGTTGCCGTGCAGATGAAGGCGAGCGGCAGCAGCCAGCGCCGAGCGTGAAGGAATGGTTTGCCCATGAGTTCGTCCTTGAATGTCTTGTTCCCGACCGCGGAGGGTCATCCAAGGGACGAATCATAGGTGCATCCCAAGGTGAGGGTCGACTAGCACGGATGAGCTATGGACGAAGCGGGGGGAGCTCGCTCGGAGCTTGCACGTTCGGGATGGTCGGGCGGCTGGCGCTTCGGGTGCGCTCCGGCAAGCATTCGAACGAGAACGACGGGCTGGCTTTACTGGTCGGAAGGCACGCTGCGCCGCTGTTGGCGGCGTCAAGCTGCCGGCGATGGTGGAGGGCGGCAGGCGCTCATCGACTGGTCGGTCGATCTGCCGGGTGCGCCTGCTGGACGCCGTTGGGGTCAGGCCGTCTGCCGCGCGATGACTCCATGAGGTCTGCAGCCTAGTCGAAAAGCGCCTCTGGCGTTCCTGCGCGGATTCGCTGCCATAACGTCTGGATCTGCGAGGCCAGTACCCGGTGCTCGGAAAGCGGCGGCAAGGCGTCCACCGGGAAGTACTCGGCCGCCGACGTTTCGTCCGTTTGTTGCTGAAGCCTGCCACCGGTGACGTGGCAGAAGAAGAAGGCTTTCAACGCATGCGGCAGTTGGGGAGGGTGGGGATGCTTGTGCTTGTCCAGCAATGCCAACAGGCGTATCGCTCGAACTTCCAGTCCGCTTTCTTCCTGGGTTTCGCGAACTACCGCATCTGCCGGCGACTCGTTTACGTCGCACCAGCCGCCTGGTAGGGTCCAGCAACCATCCGAGGCCTCGCGGACCAGCAGGACCCGCTGTTGCGAGTCGAGGATCAACGCACGGACGTCCAGTTTCGGGGTCGGGTAGTGGCTGTCCAGGGCGATCCAGTTCTCGACCCGTTCGTACGCTACCCCCTGGTCGCTGGCGATGAATTCGGCGACGGCATGCTGGAGCGCGCGAAAGCGTCCGATGTCGAAGCGGTCCTTGGAAAAGGCGAGACCGGCCTGGGCGGTGGACAGTATCAATTCCAGAAGATGGGCAAGCGCCCTGGGATCGCTGACCGATGGCACCTTTCCTTCCGTTCTTTCGGCCTTCGGGTGGTCCGCGTCGTGCGAGCCGTCCAATGGTTGTGCCATAGATAGACCCCTCGCTGCTCGATGATCTGTAGAACTGGTTTTCAACCAGGTGTTCCCTGCGTCTTCCTCGTATGCCTGTGCACGCCAATAGTGGTTCATCAAACCCTGGTTGCGACCGTCGCTTTCCAACACATGCGCGTAACCCAGGTTCGCGTGTCGCAGCGATGGCTCCACTGCCAGGTTCGCTTCGAACCGTCAGGCGGTCGCAACTGATGACGCCTCTTCGCACAGACTTACCGTAGGAGTTTCCCTCCCCGAAACGAGCGGTCGGGCCGGCTGCGGTCGGCTGGCAAAGGTAGACTCCGTGCCGGCCATGAGCGTTTCCAGGGCCGTTTGGGGCCGTTCGATGAGGCGCAACAAGCGATGCTCCCCTGTTTGGACGGCAGAGGCGGAGGCAATTCCCTTATGCTGCTTGCGGATAACTGGCCCGGACGGCATGTACGGCCTTGTCGTTCTACGGATGCCTGGAGTCCCGCAGGCGGGACAGCGCAATGCGCAGTGACCTTCCTTTAAGCATATCGATGGAGTCTGTATGAAAGCGCTTGGTTCGGAATCGCCGATGGAAAGTCTTTTCGACATTCGTTCGCTGGAGGCCATTACCGGCGGCGAGCCGGCTGCATTGCGGCGGTTGCTGGAAACTTTATTGGCCAGCAGTCGGGATGATCGTACTCGGTTGGCGGAATTGCTTGAACTCGCAGACCTGCAAGGAGTGGCCGAACTTGCGCACAGGATAAAAGGGGCTGCGAGGGTGGTGGGCAGCAGCCTATTGGTCGAGTCTTGTTCCTGCCTTGAAAAGGCTTGCCAGAACCCATCGGAGTCTTCCGAGCGGATAGCCAATCTGGCCTCTTCATTGGAAGGCAAACTAAGTGCGTTCGAAATCAGTATCTCAACCGAATTGGCAAGGCTCTAGAGATCGGGCCGGATAGAACTTTCAGAAGCTGTTCAGGTTTCTCCATAACCTGAATCGCCTCTATTCTCCAGCATGGATTTCTCGAACCCATAAGCTCCGCGTTTGCTGCTGGGGCAATGTGGTAATTGGGTACTTGCTGGGTTTGCTTTGATTTGTCTTGGTTTTTCATTCTTCCATATAAGAGGCGCTATCGAAGCTGATGGCGCTTCTTTCGGATCGTTCATTGTCTTTGGCTGTTGGTGGCAGCGAGCTTGTGGTGTCGGAGGGTTTTTAACTACGAGGTTTTTGGCGCTTGTAGGAAACTTCATACAAGCACTGGGGAAGTTTCACACGATTGCCTGGGAAGTGCTTCGTTGTCGTTCTATTCGGCTTTTCGGAGAATGTTGCTGGCTCTTATAGAGTTCAAAAATCGCAACACTTTCACTGTCAAAAGGAAGCTCAATCGTGTCCATTTCCATGAAAAGCATTCTGGCTGCCGCAGTAGCCAGCCTGGTCGTCGGCAATGCCATGGCGGCAGACGGCACCATCAATTTCAAAGGTGAAATCACCGCGGCCGCTTGCAGCATCACTGGAGGTGCTGGCACCACCGTTGGCGGTGCAGCGGGCAACCAGACCATCGACGTAAACCTCGGCAAGATCAGCATCGACTCGCTGAGCGGCACCGCGGGCGGCAGCATCGCTGGTGGTACCAGCCTGAATCTGAACCTGGACTGTGGCAAGACCGGTACCGGTCTGACCACCGTGAAGCTGAAGTTCGACCCGATGTCCGGTACCGGCATCGATTCGCACAACGAAAGCCTGCTGAAGCTTGGTAAAGACTCCACTGCCACTGGCGTCGGTATTGGCATCTATGGTTCCGATGGCAAGCTGCTGAACCTGTCGGCGAACGAGACCATTGATGCACCCTTGAATTCCAGGGTTGAAAAAGATGGCGAAGGCCAAGACATCACCCTTTACAGCGCCAATCTGAATCTGCGGGCTGCTTACGTAAAGTCTGGCGCTGCGGCCGCTACGGCAGGTGTTGCCAACGGCTCCCTGCCCTTCACCCTGGAATACAACTAAGTTCTGCTACATGGGCGGGGTATGTATATACCCCGCTCCATGAGGTGTGAGTTCGTCATGAAATATCCATTTTCTTCCAGAGTTATCTGGGGTGGCATCCTTTTGCTTTTTTCCACCCTTGCCAATGCGGGAATCACACTGGGAGGAACCCGGGTCGTTCTGCAGGCGCCTGCCAAGGAGGCTGCAATCCTGGTCAGGAACCAGGCTTCCAAGGACGTGATGATTCAATCCTGGGTAGAGGCTGATAATGGGGCAGATAATCGCGAGGTCCCGTTTGCCATCACGCCTGCCCTAAGTCGTTTGGGAGGCAACAAGCAGCAAACCCTGCGTATCCTGTTTCAAGGGGAAGGCTTGCCGAGCGACAGGGAATCCGTATTCCGCCTGAACGTCCAGGAAATTCCGCAAAAATCTGCGTCGGCTAATACGTTGCAGATAGCTTTGCGCCAGCGTATCAAGGTCTTCTACCGCCCCGATAACTTGTCGGGAACTTCCGCCGAAGCGCCTGGAAAGTTGATCTGGCGTCTTGTTCGGCAGGGTGGCAAGTCGGTTGTCGAAGTTTCCAACGATACTGCATTTCATGTCTCTTTCGCCAACGTGAAATTAAAAGCTGGCAATGCCTCCTATGTCGTTGATGCCGACATGGTCGCGCCGAAGTCGAGTCGCCGATTCGAAATCAAGGGAACTCCCCCCGGCGTTTCTGGAAAGATCGAGTTCCAGAGCGTAAATGACTATGGCGGCCTCGATAAACATTCCAGCTCCTTATCCGACTGAAGCTCAGAAGAGCAGAAGGGCAGAAGAGCTGCTCTTAACTTCCCCTATGGATGGGTTTTTCCGGTTTGTCGGAAATTAGTCCAAGGAATATTCGCGTGGCCATATTTAGGAAAAGGTTCGACCTCAAGGTGTCCGTCTATTCCAGGTCTTCCTGTCTCGTGGCCTTGGGATTGGCTTTGCCTGCCGTAACTTTCGCGGTGGAATTCAACGCCGAGTTCCTGAACAACGAGGGCGGGGCGCCCGTTGAACTGAAGTATTTCGAGAACGGCAACTCGGTGTCGCCCGGCACTTACAGCGTCGACATTCATTTGAACCAGATCATGATCCGGCGCGAAGATGTCGTGTTCAGTGCCGATCCCGACACCGGAAGCGTTCGCCCGATCATTCGGATGGGCCTGCTCAAGGAGATTGGGGTCGATATCGCCCGGCTGACTCGGGACAAGCTCATTCCGGCCAACCTGGAAAACAATACGCCCCTGAATGTCGCCGAACTCATCCCCGGTGCATCCGTAGAGTTCGACGTCAACAGCCTTTCCCTGCTGGTCAGCATTCCACAGCTGTATGTACAGCGGCACTCGCGTGGCTATGTGGATCCCTCTCTTTGGGATGACGGCGTCACCGCGTTGTTTTCCAACTACCAGGCCAACTTCACGCGCAACACCAATTTTGGCCAGAACAGCGATTACCGCTACCTGGGTCTGCGCAACGGCTTCAACCTGTTTGGCTGGCGCCTGCGCAACGACTCTTCCCTGAGCGGAGGTACCGGCATGCGCAACAAGTTCAGTAGCAACCGTACCTATGTGGAACGTGACATTCGTGCCCTGAAGGGGACCTTGTCCCTCGGTGAGTTGTATACCTCCGCTCAGGGGGATGCTTTCGAGAGCGTGCGTATGCGCGGCGTGCAACTGCAATCCGATATCGGCATGCTGCCCGACAACGAGATCAGCTATACCCCGGTGGTGCGCGGTATCGCTGAAACCAATGCGACGGTCGAGGTGAGCCAGAATGGCTTCGTGATCTATTCCACCAACGTACCGCCCGGTGCGTTCGAGATCACCGACATCTATCCCAGCGGCTCCAATGGCGACCTGGAGATCAAGATCATCGAGGCGGACGGACGCCAGCGGTCCTTCAAGCAGTCCTATTCCTACCTGCCGGTCATGACCCGCAAGGGGAACCTGCGCTATGGCCTGGCCGCCGGTGAATACCATAATGACGGCCAGCCGTCGGTCAACCTGCTCCAGGGATCGGCTGTGTATGGCTTGTCCGACAGGGTTACCGGCTTTGGCGGCCTGCTGGCTGCGGAGAAGTACAATGCCACCAACCTGGGTCTCGGCTTCAACACGCCCCTGGGCGGTCTTTCTGCGGACGTGACCCATAGCCAGTCCCGCACGCGACGGGGTGGGCGCAACCAGGGGCAGAGTCTGCGGCTTCTCTATTCCAAGACCATCAACGCCACCGAAACCAGCTTTACCGTGGTGGGCTATCGCTATTCCACGGAAGGCTACCGTACTCTCAGCCAGCATATCGACGACATGTCCGACGAGAGCTACCTCTATGGCTCAAGTTCCAGTCGGCAGAAGAGCCGCATAGACCTGACGGTGAACCAGACGCTGTTCCGACGCAGTTCGCTCTATCTCACGGCGGGCGAAACCACATATTGGAATCGCCCCGGCAGCAGCCGTCGCGTGCAGTTCGGCTTCAGCAGCGGCATCAAGCGCGCGAGCTACAGCCTGGCGGTTTCCCGTACCCAGGAGACGGGGTCGTTCGGGCGCTCCGATACCCAGTTCACGGCCTCCGTCAGCATCCCCTTGGGCGGTAGCGCACGCTCCAGTCAGGTATATGCCAATGCCGTGAGTTCACAGCATGGTGATTCGAGTCTGAACACCGGTATCTCCGGATACCTGGATGAAGCCAATGCGTTCAACTACAGCGCACAGGCCAACTACAGCAAGGACGGCGGCAACTCCGGCAGCGTCGGCCTGGGTTGGGACACGTCCAAGGCCAAGTTGTCCGCCAATTACAGCCAGGGGCGTGACAACAAGCAGATCAACCTGGGAGCAAGCGGTTCGGTAGTGGTGCATCCGGGGGGAGTGACCTTCGGCCAGCCGGTGGGGGAAACGTTCGGCCTGGTGGAGGTTCCGGAGGTCGGCGGCGTCGGCCTCGACGGCTACTCTTCGGTTCGCACCGACGGCCGTGGCTATGCCGTGCTCCCCTACATGCAACCCTATCGTTACAACTGGGTGAACCTGGATACCAATACCCTTGGAAGCGATACCGAGATCAGCGACAGCACGCAAATGGCCGTGCCGACCCGGGGCGCCGTGGTTGCCAAGCGTTTCTCCGCGGAGTCCGGTCGGCGGGTGCAGTTCGACCTGAGCATGGAGTCTGAAGGAAAGATTCCCTTCGGTGCACAGGCATACGACAAGGAAGAGCGGGTCGTGGGAATGGTCGACAACCTGTCCCGTTTGCTGGTGTTCGGTATCGAGGACCAGGGGCGCCTGTCCATTCGCTGGAGCGATGGCTCCTGTTCCGTCGACTATCAGTTGCCGCCCAGGAACAAGGATCTGACTTACGAACGAGTTGCGCTCAGTTGCCGTCGGTCCTCGATCTGAAATGCCCCCGCTGCAGTCGGGTCAAGGCAAAAGGCGAGGACTTTCCCGCTGAACACCGGGCGCGAGGGCAAGCGGCAGCTCACTCGTCCTCGATCATGCTCAACAGATCCGGTGTCCTGCCTCGGGTTTCCAAGCGCAGCAACCACTGCTTGGCGGCCAACCCACCGGCGAAACCGGTGAGGCCGCCAGAGGCTCCGATCACCCTATGGCAAGGTGCAACAATGGACAGTGGGTTCCGTCCGTTGGCGGCTCCAACCGCCCGTACTGCGTTGGGGCTGCCGATCTGCACGGCTATTTCCGTATAGCTGCGGGTCTCGCCGAATGGAATGGTGAGCAGGGCAGACCAGACCTTTTTCTGAAATTCGGTACCTTGGAAGTCGAGCGGGAGTTCGAACCGGGAACGTTTGCCGGAAAAATATTCCCGCAACTGGCGTTCGGTTTCCGCCAGGAGGGAGCTGTCCTCGGAGAGGCGCATCTCGTCCAGCGGTACTCGGTTGGGACGCTCATGCTGCCAAAGAATCGCGACCAGAAAGGCATCGTCCCTGGCTACCAGGGTCAGTGTCCCGACCGGCGATTCCATTTTCCTGTAGCTATGGGGCATGTAGGTGTCCTCTTCGGCAGGATCGCCCAGTGTACTACGCAATGGGATTTCAACAGGGAGGCCTGCAAATGGCAGGCGAGACGGGGTGGAGCGCTATCGGCCCGATGGATGGCCGCTCGCTTCCAGGCATGCCGTCGCCCCCGTGGAGCCCAGGCCGAGCGCCTCGAACTGTGAGATCTGGGAGGCGATTTGCCGAGCAAAGTGGGTTGTCATTGGTTTGCCATCTCATGGGTTCGGACGAGGCCTCGAGCAAGGGTTGTAACGGTTTTTGTCTGGCCGATGGGGCTCTTGCGTAAAAAGGCTGCCGCCCTTCTTGCTTGGTTGCCGTTCTCGGATCCCGCGCAGCCCGGTGGGTGTGCCAAATTTCTCGCGGTTTGGATCGCGCCGATTGCCGCGGCCTACGAAGCCCGTGGTTCTTCTCCCCGAAACTTTTTCGTTCGGACTCCGAATATCGCGCTTCGCCCAGCGCCGCTAGTTTCCCGTTCCTGACAAAGCAAGCGCTCTGGCTCAGGTATCTCCTGATCCGGATGCATATCGCTGAAGAGGGAACGTTCTGTCATGTCCACATTGGCCAACCTGACCGAGGTTCTGTTCCGCCTCGATTTCGATCCCGATACCGCCGTTTATCACTATCGGGGCCAGACTCTCAGCCGGCTGCAATGCCGGACCTACATTCTCTCCCAGGCCAGCCAACTGGCCCGCCTGCTCAAGCCCGGCGATCGCGTGGTGCTGGCGTTGAACGACTCGCCTTCGCTGGCCTGCCTGTTCCTGGCCTGCATCGCGGTCGGCGCCATTCCCGCCGTGATCAACCCCAAGTCCCGCGAGCAGGCCCTGGCCGATATCGCTGCCGACTGCCAGGCCAGCCTGGTGGTGCGTGAAGCCGATGCACCGTCGCTGAGCGGTCCTTTGGCGCCGTTGACCCTGCGTGCGGCCGCCGGTCGCCCTTTGCTCGACGATTTCTCGCTGGACGCGCTGGTCGGTCCTGCGGACCTCGATTGGAGTGCCTTCCATCGCCAGGACCCGGCGGCAGCCTGTTTCCTGCAATACACCTCGGGTTCCACCGGGGCGCCCAAGGGGGTGATGCACAGCCTGCGCAACACGCTCGGATTCTGTCGGGCGTTCGCTACGGAGCTGCTGGCATTGCAGGCGGGGGACCGGCTGTATTCGATTCCCAAGATGTTCTTCGGCTATGGCATGGGCAACAGCCTGTTCTTTCCCTGGTTCAGCGGAGCCTCGGCGCTGCTCGACGATACCTGGCCGAGCCCGGAGCGGGTCCTGGAGAACCTGGTCGCCTTCCGCCCCCGGGTCCTGTTTGGGGTGCCAGCCATCTATGCCTCGCTGCGTGCGCAGGCCAGGGAGCTGTTGAGCAGCGTGCGCCTGGCGTTTTCCGCCGGCTCGCCGCTGCCGCGCGGCGAGTTCGAATTCTGGGCCGCGCACGGGCTGGAGATCTGCGACGGCATCGGGGCTACCGAGGTCGGCCATGTGTTCCTCGCCAACCGCCCGGGGCAGGCGCGTGCCGACAGCACCGGGCTGCCGTTGCCTGGCTATGAGTGCCGGCTGGTGGACCGCGAAGGACACACTATCGAGGAAGCGGGCCAGCAAGGCGTGCTGTTGGTGCGTGGCCCTGGGCTGAGTCCGGGTTACTGGCGGGCCAGCGAAGAGCAGCAGGCGCGCTTCGCAGGTGGCTGGTATCGCACCGGCGACCTGTTCGAGCGCGACGAGTCGGGTGCCTACCGCCACTGTGGGCGGGAAGACGATCTGTTCAAGGTGAATGGCCGCTGGGTGGTGCCGACCCAGGTCGAGCAGGCGATCTGCCGTCATCTGCCGGAAGTGAGCGAGGCGGTTCTGGTTCCTACCTGCCGGCTGCACGACGGCTTGCGTCCGACCCTGTTCGTCACCCTGGCCACTCCGCTGGACGACAACCAGATCCTGCTGGCGCAGCGTATCGACCAGCATCTCGCCGAACAGATTCCCTCGCACATGCTGCCTAGCCAATTGCATGTGCTGCCGGCCTTGCCGCGCAACGACAACGGCAAGTTGGCGCGCGCCGAGCTGCGCCACCTGGCCGACACCCTTTATCACGACAACCTTCCGGAGGAACGGGCATGTTGATTCAGGCTGTGGGGGTGAACCTGCCCCCATCCTATGTGTGTCTGGAGGGGCCGCTGGGAGGCGAACGCCCTCGCGCCCAGGGCGACGAGATGCTGATGCAGCGCTTGCTGCCGGCGGTTCGCGAAGCCCTGGACGAGGCGGCGGTCAAGCCCGAGGAGATCGACCTGATCGTCGGCCTCGCCCTGTCTCCCGACCATCTGATCGAGAACCGCGACATCATGGCGCCGAAGATCGGCCATCCGTTGCAGAAGATCCTCGGCGCGAATCGCGCGCATGTCTTCGACCTCACCGACTCGAGCCTGGCTCGCGCCCTCTACGTGGTCGATACCCTCGCCAGCGACCAGGGCTATCGCAACGTCCTGGTCGTGCGCGGCGAATCCAGCCAGGGATTGGAAGTGGACAGCGAGTCTGGCTTCGCCCTTGCCGACGGCGCCCTGGCGCTGCTCTGCCGGCCGACCGGCAAGGCCGCGTTCCGTCGCGGTGCGCTGGGCGGTGATCCGGCGCAGGAATGGCTGCCGCTGAGCATTCCGCTGAATACCGATATTCGCCAGGTAGGCGACGTCAAGGGACACCTCAACCTGCCGGCCCAACCTGGATTGCCCGAAGCGGTACGTGCCGGATTCACCCGTCTGGCCGGGGACTTCCCGCAACTGAACTGGGTGCGCGAGGAATGGTTCGGCCAGGGACGGCCCGATGGTCGTTGCCTGGGGCCGTTCGAACTGGCGTCGCAACTGCGCGCGGCACAGCGCGACCGTCTGGATGAACTGCTGCTGATCAGCTTCGATCCGTTCGGCATGGTGGTGGAGGGCGTGACCCTGGAACTGGCGGGAGAAGCTCATGCATAAGGTCAAACTGGCAGCGATCACCTGTGAACTTCCGGCTCGCAGCTACGAAAACGACGATCCGGTGTTCGCTGCGGTACCGGACCTCAGCGAGTCCTGGTGGCAATTCTGGGGCGTCAATCGGCGGGGCTATTTCGACCCGCGGAACGGTGAGAACGAGTTCAGCCTGGTGGTCCGGGCCGCCGAGCGCCTGCTGCGCAGCAGCGATACCGCGCCGGATAGCGTGGACATGCTGATCTGTTCGGCTTCCTCGCCGATCATGACCGACGCCGGCGATGTCCTGCCGGACCTGCGCGGGCGTCTCTATCCGCGCATGGCCAACGTGCTGTCCAAGCAGCTCGGCCTGAGCCGGGCGCTGCCATTGGATTCGCAGATGGAGTGCGCCAGCTTCCTGCTCAACCTGCGCCTGGCAGCGAGCATGATCCGCCAGGGCAAGGCCGAGAAAGTGCTGGTGGTGTGCAGCGAGTACATCTCCAACCTGCTCGACTTCACCTCGCGTACCTCGACCCTGTTCGCCGATGGCTGCGCGGTGGCCCTGCTGACCCGCGGCGACGACGACAACTGCGATCTGCTGGCTTCGGCCGAACACAGCGACGCCACGTTCTATGAAGTGGCCACCGGTCGCTGGCGCCTGCCGGAAAACCCGACCGGCGAGGCCAAGCCGCGGCTGTATTTCTCGTTGTTCAGCGACGGCCAGAACAAGATGGCCAGCTTCGTCCCGACCAACGTGCCGATCGCGATGCGCCGGGCGTTGGAAAAGGCCGGCCTGGGCAGCGATGACATCGATTATTTCGTCTTCCACCAGCCAGCGCCGTTCCTGGTCAAAGCCTGGGCCGAGGGCATCGGTGCCCGTCCGGAGCAGTACCAGCTGACGATGGGCGATACCGGCGTGATGATCTCCGTTTCCATCCCGTACACCCTGATGACCGGCCTGCGCGAGGGCAAGATCCGCCCCGGCGATCGTATCGTCATGGCCGGCGCAGCCACCGGCTGGGGTTTCGCCGCCCAGGTCTGGCAATTGGGCGAGGTGCTGGTGTGCTGAGGCATCGCCATGTTGAACCACGGTGTCCGAGGAGGGCTGTACATGGGTAATCCGATCCTGGCCGGGCTGGGTTTCAGCCTGCCGAAACGCCAGGTCAGCAATCATGACCTGGTAGGGCGCATCAACACGTCGGATGAGTTCATCGTTGAACGCACCGGCGTACGCACCCGCTATCACGTCGAGCCGGAACAGGCGGTCAGCGCGCTGATGGTACCGGCGGCGCGCCAGGCCATCGAGGCTGCCGGGCTGCTGCCGGAGGACATCGACCTGTTGCTGGTGAACACCCTGTCGCCGGACCACCACGACCCGTCCCAGGCCTGCCTGATCCAGCCGCTGCTGGGCCTGCGGCACATCCCGGTGCTGGATATCCGGGCACAGTGCAGCGGGTTGCTGTACGGCTTGCAGATGGCTCGCGGGCAGATCCTCGCCGGGCTGGCACGGCATGTCCTGGTGGTCTGCGGCGAGGTGCTGTCCAAGCGCATGGACTGTTCGGACCGCGGCCGCAACCTGTCGATCCTGCTCGGCGACGGTGCCGGCGCGGTAGTGGTCAGCGCCGGCGAGAGTCTCGAAGACGGACTGCTGGACCTGCGCCTGGGCGCCGACGGCAACTACTTCGACCTGCTGATGACCGCGGCGCCGGGTAGTGCCTCGCCGACCTTCCTCGACGAGAACGTCCTGCGCGAGGGCGGGGGCGAGTTCCTCATGCGCGGCCGGCCGATGTTCGAGCATGCCAGCCAGACCCTGGTACGGATCGCCGGCGAAATGCTCGTGGCCCATGAGCTGACCTTGGACGACATCGACCATGTGATCTGCCATCAACCGAACCTGCGCATCCTCGATGCGGTGCAGGAGCAACTGGGCATTCCCCAGCACAAGTTCGCGGTGACCGTGGATCGTCTGGGCAACATGGCTTCGGCCTCGACCCTGGTCACGCTGGCGATGTTCTGGCCGGACATCCAGCCCGGACAGCGGGTGCTGGTCCTGACCTACGGTTCCGGCGCGACCTGGGGCGCGGCGCTGTACCGTAAACCTGAGGAGGTGAACCGGCCATGTTGAGGCTTTCGGCTCCCGGTCAACTGGATGATGACCTGTGCCTGTTGGGGGACGTCCAGGTGCCGGTGTTTCTGCTGCGTCTCGGTGAGGCGAGCTGGGCGCTGGTTGAAGGAGGGATCAGCCGGGATGCCGAATTGGTTTGGGCGGACCTGTGCCGCTGGGTCGCCGACCCGTCCCAGGTGCACTACTGGCTGATCACCCACAAGCACTATGACCACTGCGGCCTGCTGCCCTACCTGTGTCCGCGGCTGCCGAACGTACAGGTCCTGGCGTCCGAGCGGACCTGCCAGGCCTGGAAGTCGGAAAGCGCGGTGCGGGTGGTCGAGCGCTTGAACCGGCAACTGTTGCGTGCGGAGCAGCGGTTGCCCGAGGCCTGTGCCTGGGACGCTCTGCCGGTTCGCGCGGTGGCCGACGGCGAGTGGCTGGAGCTGGGACCGCGGCATCGCCTGCAGGTCATAGAGGCCCACGGCCACAGCGACGATCACGTGGTTTTCTACGACGTGCGACGCCGACGCCTGTTCTGCGGCGATGCCCTGGGCGAGTTCGACGAGGCAGAGGGGGTGTGGCGGCCGCTGGTGTTCGACGACATGGAGGCTTACCTGGAGTCCCTGGAACGTCTGCAGCGTCTGCCGACCCTGCTGCAACTGATCCCGGGACACGGCGGCCTGCTGCGGGGGCGGCTGGCCGCGGATGGGGCCGAGTCGGCCTATACCGAGTGTCTGCGCCTGTGCCGGCGGTTGCTCTGGCGCCAGTCCATGGGCGAGTCCCTCGACGAACTGAGCGAGGAGCTGCACCGCGCCTGGGGTGGGCAGAGCGTCGACTTCCTGCCCGGCGAACTGCACCTGGGGAGCATGCGCCGGATGCTGGAGATTCTCTCCCGCCAGGCGCTGCCTCTGGACTGAGGCGGGACATCCATTGCGGCGATCGCCGCCGACGGCAGCGGTCGCAATTGGGGGAAAAGGGGGTTATCGATGATGAACATGCCGTTGCGCGCTAGCGTCGCGCAGGCCAGTCGTCCATGGGCGCGGGGAGATGGCTCGTGAGCGGGGTTGGCTATCGACTGGAAGAAAGTCTGGAGTACCGCACGCTGGTGCCGGAGGCGCTGTCGATCTGGCGCATGGCCGGCGCCAACCGGATGCTGTTCGACTGCTTCGACGTGGACAGCAAGGCTGCGCGGCGTAGCGTGGCGATCCTTTCCAGCTGCCTGCGCATCGAGTGCTGGGGGCGCGATGTAGTGCTGCGGGCGTTGAACGCCAACGGACGCGCCTTGCTGGCACCGTTGAGCGAGGCCTGTCCGGCCCAGGTCACCTGCTTGCGTGACGGCGACACCCTGCACTGGCGCTTCCCCCAGGAAGAGTCGCAGGCGGACGAGTGGCGACGCCTGCATGGCCTGTCCAGCCTGGAGGCGCTGCGCCGCGTGCTCGGAACGCTGGGCGACGCGGAGGAGCCTGCGCTGCTGGGCGGCCTGTTCAGTTTCGACCTGGCCGAGCAGTTCGAACCCTTGCCGGCGCCGGCCGAACCTGCGCGGCATTGCCCGGACTACCTGTTCCTGGTGCCGGAGTTGCTGCTGGATATCGATCACCTGGCGCGCCGGACTTCGCTGCAGGCGTTCGTCCACGATCCGGCCGGGCACGACCGGTTGGCCGCCAGCCTGCGCCAGTGTGCCGACGAATTCCATGGCGCCGTGGAGGAGGCTTCCGAGTCGCCGGTGGCAGGCGTACGGGCCGGCAACTACCAGGTCGACCTGGACGATGCGAGCTTTGCTCGCCAGGTGGAGCGCCTGCAGGCCCACGTGAGGGCCGGCGACGTGTTCCAGATCGTACCGTCGCGCAGCTTCAGCATGCCGTGCGCGGACCCCTGGCGGGCCTATCGCCAGTTGTGCCTGCGCAACCCCAGCCCGTACCGCTTCTTCCTCGATGCGGGGGACTTCTGCCTGTTCGGCGCTTCGCCGGAGTCGGCATTGAAGTACGACGCGGAGAGTCGCGAGGTGGAACTCTACCCCATCGCCGGCACTCGCCCGCGCGGACGCGATGCCCGGGGCGCCATCGATGCGGAACTGGACAATCGCCTGGAAGCGGAGTTGCGCCTGGACGCCAAGGAGATCGCCGAGCACATGATGCTGGTCGACCTGGCGCGCAACGATCTGGCGCGGGTCTGCCGCAGCGGTACGCGGCAGGTGCGCGACATGCTCAAGGTCGATCGCTACAGCCACGTGATGCACCTGGTCTCGCGCGTGGCTGGCGAACTGCATGGCGAACTGGATGCGCTGCATGCCTACCGTGCCTGCCTGAACATGGGCACCCTGGTCGGTGCGCCGAAGGTCCGTGCCATGCAGTTGCTGCGGCAGTACGAGGATGGCTATCGCGGCAGCTACGGTGGCGCGATCGGCATTCTCGACAGCGCCGGCAACCTCGATACCAGCATCGTCATCCGCTCCGCCGAGGTCCGCGAAGGTATCGCGCGGGTCCGGGCAGGCGCCGGCGTGGTGCTTGATTCGGATCCACGGCTGGAGGCCGAGGAAACCCGCAACAAGGCGCTGGCGGTGCTGACCGCCGTGGCCGCTGCCGAACGCGAAAGGGGAGAGCGCGATGCGCATCACGCTGTTGGATAACTTCGATTCCTTCACCTACAACCTGGTCGAGCAGTTCTGCCTGCTCGGCGCGGAGGTCCGGGTGATGCGCAACGATACGCCGTTGCCGACGATCCAGGCGGCATTGCTGGCCGACGGTTGCGAACTGCTGGTGCTGTCGCCGGGGCCCGGTCGGCCGGAAGACGCCGGCTGCATGCTGGAATTGCTCGCCTGGGCCCGCGGGCGCTTGCCGGTGCTCGGCGTCTGCCTCGGCCACCAGGCGCTGGCGCTGGCCGCCGGTGGCGCGGTGGGCGAGGCGAGGAAACCGCTGCATGGCAAGAGCACGTCCCTGCGTTTCGATCAGCATCACCCGCTGTTCGACGGCATCGCTGACCTGCGCGTCGCGCGCTACCACTCGCTGGTGGTCAGTCGCCTGCCGGAAGGTTTCGACTGCCTGGCCGATGCCGATGGTGAGATCATGGCGATGGCCGATCCGCGCAATCGACAGCTGGGCTTGCAGTTCCATCCCGAGTCGATTCTCACCACCCACGGCCAGCGTCTGCTGGAGAACGCTCTACTCTGGTGCGGCGCGCTGGCGGTACGCGAGCGCCTTCGGGCCTGAGCGGCGCTGCACCGTTTCGACGATGCTCGGTTGCCAGGCCGGCGCATCGTCGAAACGCTGGCGGCCGAGTTCGCGCAGGCGCTGGCGGGCGCTTTCGAGAAAGCGCAGGAAGCTGCGCTCGGATTCCAGCGCGGTGTTGTAGTAGCAATACACCTTGGTGTCGATGCCGCCCGGTTCGTAGAGTTCGCTGAGGACTGCCAGGGTACCGTTGCGCAGGCGTTCCTCGACGAAATAATGCGGCGCGATGCCCCATCCGACGCCGGCTTCCACCAGACGCAGCATGTCGTCGAAGTTTTCCACGAAGAGCACCTTGTCGCTGACCGGCCGCAGCAGGTTCGAATGCTGCCCGGAGCGGCTGCCGAGGCTGATCTGCCGGTAATTGGCCAGGCTCGCGATGCTGTGCAGGGAGGCATTGCACAACGGGTGCTGCGGATGGGCGACGACGAACGCCTTGGTGTAGCCGAGCACGCACTGGTTGAAGCGGGAGATCTTCAGTTCCTCGTCGATGGTGATGGCGATATCGATTTCCGCGTTATCCTGCTTGATCGTCGCCAGGCTGTCGGCGGGCGAGGTGCGTATCAGGCTGACCATGTTGAAATCGTCGAGCAGTACGCTGCTCACCGTATCGCAGAACGACGGCGGGATGGCGGTGTCCAGCAGCACCCGGAGATTGCGCGGACCCTTGTTGAGATTGAAGGCGATGTCGCCGATCAGCTGCTGGTAGTTCAGCAGGCTGCGCATGTAAGGGATCAGGCGAAGCGCCTGCTCGGTGGGTTCGACCTTGTAGCCGTCCCGACGGACCAGCTCCACGCACAGGTCGATTTCCAGGTTGCTGACCGCCGAGCTGACCGCGGTGTGCGACTTGCGCAGGATCCGCGCAGCGGAGGAAATCGAACCGGAGGCGATGACCTGGAGGAACATGTTCACGTGATTCAGGTTATGAATAGGCATCCCTTATTCCTTTTATTGGGTGGCGCGTGCCGCTTCCCTTGATCGGGTCAGGTTGCCGCTACTGTGGAAGAAGCGTCGAGGACTCGATAGATAGCGCCCGAGTGTTTCAACTTGTCTTCTGGATGACGTTTTCATCGGGGAAACCTCCCGTCGGTCAGTGAAGCGCAAGGGCTGGCGTGCGAGGGTGGAATCGGCCGCCGGCTCGCTTTCTGCGCGGCGGGCGCACGGCACGGGGAGTCGTCGTTTTGGAGGTGAGGGATGACGGCTCTGTTTCAGGATATTTTTATAATTATGTGAAAGAAGAGCTTATTTCAACGAAATATGTTTCATATTGCTCGTAAATTCGACGAAAAGAAAATCCGGATATTTACCGGTTATTTAACGCTAATACCAAGGGCCTAATACCAAAGTATTAACGCTGGTATGCCGGCATGTCGTGTTCGGTCGTGGAGCGAGCCGAGCTAGGGACGGTTCTAAGAAACGAAAAAATTATGTCGCGTAGGTCTAACGACCGAAACCTATGTCTTTTGTTAGCGTAGCCACCGGCCAGGCCGGTACGGACGCCGGGATGGCCCTGGCGCGACCTATGCGGTTAGAATCCGCGGCCTTGCAGGCGGATACCCCGAGCTTCGCTCGAGGGTGTCGCGGGTGCCGTGCCCGAAACCTGCAATCGTCAGCTCCCGGCGGTCCAGCCTGCCGCCGGGTATAAAATCGAGAGACGCGCTGTTGCGCCTTCAGGTGTAGCGACTATGACGCACATTTCCGAACGACTCCTGGTACAGGCCCACCTGGCCGCCAAGCAACCCCGTGTGTTGAGCGAGCAGGAGAGTGCCGAGCATCGCACGGCGATCGCGGCCGAACTGAAGGCGCAGAACGCGGTACTGGTGGCGCATTACTACTGCGATCCGGTGATCCAGGCGTTGGCCGAGGAGACCGGCGGTTGCGTATCCGATTCGCTGGAGATGGCCCGTTTCGGCAACCAGCATCCGGCGCAGACGGTGGTCGTGGCCGGGGTGCGCTTCATGGGCGAGACGGCGAAGATCCTCAACCCTGAGAAGCGCGTGCTGATGCCGACCCTCGAAGCGACCTGCTCGCTCGACCTGGGCTGCCCGGTGGATGAATTCTCGGCATTCTGCGACCAGCACCCGGAACGGACCGTGGTGGTCTATGCGAACACCTCCGCGGCGGTGAAGGCACGCGCCGACTGGGTCGTGACCTCCAGTTGCGCGGTGGAGATCGTCGAACACCTGATGGACAACGGCGAGCCTATCCTCTGGGCACCGGACCAGCACCTGGGACGCTACATCCAGCGCGAGACGGGGGCCGACATGCTGCTCTGGGACGGCGCCTGCATCGTCCACGAGGAGTTCAAGGCCAAGCAGTTGGAAGACATGAAGGCGCTCTACCCTGACGCCGCCATCCTGGTCCACCCCGAATCGCCGGAAAGCGTGGTCGCGCTGGCCGATGCCGTGGGCTCGACCAGCCAGTTGATCAAGGCCGCGCAGACCCTGCCGAACAAGACCTTCATCGTCGCCACCGATCGCGGCATCTTCTACAAGATGCAGCAGTTGTGCCCGGACAAGGATTTCATCGAGGCCCCCACCGCCGGCAACGGCGCCGCCTGCCGCAGCTGCGCGCACTGCCCGTGGATGGCGATGAACACGCTCGAGCGGACCCTGGCCTGCCTGCGCGAGGGCAGCGGGGAAATCTTCGTCGACCCGGCGTTGATCCCGCGGGCGGTCCGTCCGCTCAAGCGCATGCTCGACTTCACCCAGGCCGCGCGCCTGCGCCAGGCCGGGAACGCCTGATCCTGGCGAGGGCGTCCCGCTGCGTAGGGCGAGTAAGCGCGGTGCGGTTGTTCGCCCAACCCCCTGTTTCGATGAGCTTCGCCGGGTGTTTTTCCTCGGATATGCCGCTCAGCGGAACATTTCCTTGACCATCTTTTCCTGCTGGCGAATTTCCTGCTGGCGAGCGTCGAGTCGCGCAGCCAGTTGGAAGTTGCCGCCAGCGCGGCGCTTGGCGAAATCGAGCTGCTCGATGGCGGCCTGGTAGTCGCCGGTCAGAGACAGGTACTCGGCCCGGGCCTGGTGCACGCCGATGGCGTTGTTGGTCAGGCTGCGCACCTCGGCCAGGCGGTTCCAGACATCCGGGTCCAGCGGCCGCGCCTTGCTCAGGTCGTCGAGGATCTTCTCCGATTCCTGCGGCTTGCTCATCTTCAGCATCAGGTCGGCGCGCACCTGTTTCAGCGGGTAGCTACTGGGGAACTGGGCGAGCATCTTCTTCAACCGCTGGTCGGCATCCGGCAGGCGGTTGGCGGTGATGTCCAGCTCGACCTGGGCCAGGTTGTAGGCGACGTCGTTGGGTGCCTTCGCCAGCAATTGCCTGAGGTTGTCACGGGCATCGTTGAGCTGGCCGATGCGCGTCTGCGAGATGGCCAGTCCGTAGCGCGCGGCATCCAGCTTGGGATTGTCGTTGAGCATGGCGCGGAAGCGCTTGCCGGCCATCCCCGGGGTTTCCTCGAAGAGCAACTGAGTGCGCGCGCGCATCTGCTGGTAGCGCAGGCTGTCTTCCTTGCCGCCCTGGGGATACTGTTCGGCGCGGTTGCGGGTGTCGGCGATACGCGATTCGGTGACCGGGTGGGTGAGGAGGAACTCCGGCGGCTTGCCGTCGTAGCGATACTGCCGCGCCAGGCGCTCGAACATGTTCGGCATCGAGCGCGGATCGTAACCGGCGCGAACCATGTTGGTGACGCCGACGCGGTCGGCTTCCTGCTCGTTCTGCCGGGAAAAGCGCAACTGGTTCTGGATCGCCGCCGCCTGGGTCCCGGCAATCGCCGCGATACCCGCATCCCCTGCGCCGGCGGCCGCGGCGACGATGCCGGCGAGCATCGCTGCCATCACCGGCAGTTGCATGCGCTGCTGTGCCTCGATGCCGCGGGCGAAGTGGCGCTGGATCAGGTGGCCGAGTTCGTGGGCCAGCACCGCGGCATACTCGCCTT
Organism: Pseudomonas sp. FDAARGOS_761; assembly: GCF_013343155.1. Lineage (NCBI taxonomy): Bacteria > Pseudomonadati > Pseudomonadota > Gammaproteobacteria > Pseudomonadales > Pseudomonadaceae > Pseudomonas > Pseudomonas sp. FDAARGOS_761. The sequence continues at coordinate 1,157,831 of NZ_CP054572.1, forward strand.
CGGTCTGGGCGTTGAGCAGTAGCCCGCCGTTGACCCCGATCACGCCGCCGGGCGCGGCGAAGGCGTTGATCTGTGCGTCGCGGATGAGGATGAAGGCCAGCCGGTGGTCCTGCAGGTCGCTGGTTTCGGCCAGCCGGTAGACGCTGCTTTCGACGAAGTCCTTGAGCTGCGGGTCGGAGATCGCATCGACCTGGTTGCGCAGCATGCTCAGCCAGGCGCGGCCCAGCTGGAACTCCTGCTCCGGCGAAACGATCGAGGAAGATGCGTCGCCCAGGGAGGGCAGATCGTCCGACATGACCGGCGAAGCGAGCATGCAGGCGAGCGTCAACAGGGCAGGGCGCAGTACATTCATGCAGGAGGCTCAGGTTGGCAAAGGCCTTACTTTAGCCGTTGGTTATCGGCACTGCCTAGGTATCTGCCCGAGACCCGAAGCTGTTGGACTTCGAGCGCCGTTTCAACTGGCCAGCGGCGGATAGGCTTGGGTATGCTTGTCGGCCCTTCGGGAGAGGCTGTCATGACGGATAACGATTCATCCCCCCTGGTATGTGACGCGGAGCTGGATGCCAGTGGTCTCAATTGTCCGCTGCCCCTGCTAAAGGCCAAGCTGGAGCTGAACCGCCTGCCCAGCGGCGGGGTGCTCAAGGTGATCGCCACCGATGCCGGGTCGCAGCGAGACTTCCGGGCCTTCGCCCAGCTCGCCGGCCATGAACTGCTGCGCGAAGAGGCCGCCGAAGGCGTCTATCGATACTGGCTGCGCAAGCGTTAGCGGAGCCTTCGCCGTTCCGATTCAGGATTTCCGATGATCAAGGTGTTACGCGACTGGATGCAGCGCTACTTCTCCGACGAGGAGGCAGTGGTGCTGGCGATCATGCTGGTGCTCGGCTTCAGCGTCATCCTCGCCTTCGGCGGGATGCTCGCGCCGGTACTGGCGGCGATGGTGATCGCCTTCCTGATCCAGGGCGTGGTCGGCATGCTGGAACGCTTCCGGGTGCCGCACCTGTTCGCCGTGTGGCTGGTCTACAGCCTGTTCCTCGGCTTGCTGGCGCTGTTCCTGGTGGTCCTGCTGCCGCTGCTCTGGCAGCAATTGTTCACCCTGTTCAACGAACTGCCGCGGATGCTCGGCGAATGGCAGAGCGTGCTGCTGATGCTGCCCGAGCGCTATCCCAGCCTGATCAGCGAGGAGCAGGTGCTCAAGGCCATCGAGACCGCGCGCGGCGAATTCGGCCAGATCGGCCAGTGGGCGCTGACCTCGTCGCTGGCCAGCCTGCCGGTGGTGGTGAACGTCATGATCTACCTGGTGCTGGTGCCGATCCTGGTGTTCTTCTTCCTCAAGGACAAGAAGCGCTTCCATACCTGGTTCCACCGCTACCTGCCGCGCGAGCGCGGGCTGATGAAACAGGTCTGGGCCGAGATGAACCAGCAGATCGCCAATTACATTCGCGGCAAGGTCATCGAGATCGTCATTACCGGCGCGGTGACTTACATCGCCTTCGCCTACCTGGGGCTCAACTACGCAGCGCTGCTGGCCCTGCTGGTCGGCCTGTCGGTGGTGGTGCCGTACATCGGCGCGGTGGTGGTGAGCGTACCGGTGGCGATGATCGCCTTCTTCCAGTGGGGCTGGAGCGACCAGTTCATCTACCTGATGGTGGCCCACGCGATCATCCAGGCGCTGGATGGCAACGTGCTGGTGCCGCTGCTGTTCTCCGAGGCGGTGAACCTGCACCCGGTGGCGATCATCTGCGCGGTGTTGCTGTTCGGCGGGCTCTGGGGCTTCTGGGGCGTGTTCTTCGCGATCCCCCTGGCGACCCTGGTGAAAGCGGTGCTGGATGCCTGGCCCAAGGACCTTCCCGAGACTCCGGCAGCCACGCGATAGCATCGGCCGCATGAAAAATGCAAAAGGCCGCGGATGCGGCCTTTTTTTTCGGGGCGGGGCTCAGGCGCCGTTGAGCGCCTGGGCGGCGGCGAGAACCGCGTCGACATGCCCGGGCACCTTCACGCCGCGCCACTCCTGGCGCAGTACGCCGTCCCTATCGATCAGGAAGGTGCTGCGGTCGACGCCCATGTATTCCTTGCCGTAGAGCTTCTTCAGCTTGATCACGTCGAACAGCTGGCAGACCGCTTCATCCTTGTCGCTGATCAGCTCGAAGGGGAATTCCTGTTTGCACTTGAAGTTCTCGTGGGACTTCAGGCCGTCGCGGGAGATGCCGAAGACCTCGGTATTGGCCTTCTGGAACGCCGCGTACTGGTCGCGGAAGCCCTGGCCCTCGGTGGTGCAACCGGGAGTGCTGTCCTTCGGGTAGAAGTACAGGACGACCTGCTTGCCCTTCAGCGCGGACAGGGTCACCTCCTTGCCGCTGGTTGCGGGGGCGGTGAAGTCGGGTACGGGGTTGTCGATTGCGACCGGCATGGCTCGGCTCCTCAGGGGTGTTGGGGGCGCCAGGGTTCGATCAGGGCATCCAGGTTCAGGGCGTCGGCGAAGTCCAGGAACTGGTCGCGCAGCCAGCTGATCTGGGTGCCGGCGGGCAGTGTCACGGTAATCGTGGCGTTGAGCATGGTGGTGTTGGTGTGCGGCGCCTGGTAGGTGTCGCAGGTCAGGTTCTCCAGCTCGATGTTGTGGTCGATGAAGAACTGGCAGAGTTCGTTGAGGATGTCCGGGCGATACACCGCGCTGACATAGGCCACGTAAGGCAACGCCTGGGCGCGGGTCACGTGGGCGTTGCTGCGGGTCATGCTGAGGGTGATGTCGCCGCGCTTGGTGAGGGCCGGCAGGCTGCCCTCGAGGCGGGCGAGGGCATCCCAGCTTCCGGAGATCTGCAGCACCAGGGCGCTGAACTCTCCGTGGCGGGTCAGGCGGCTGCTGACCACGGCGCAGCGGCTCTCGACGCAGGCGCGGCAGAGCAGGGTGGTCAGCTCCATCGGATTGGGGCCGAGGGCGCTGATCAGAAGGAATTGTTCGCGGGGTTGGCTGGTGGACATTCAACTTTCCTGGAATACGCTGGCGGCACGGGCCGTACCTAAAGCGGGAAGGGTAGCGAAAAGCGCCGCCGAGGGAAACGTCTGCCGCCTGTCAGCGGCTTCCGACGAGGTGGCGCTCGTCTTGTGCAAGGCCTGCCGCCGACAGTACCATTACCGCTTTAATTTCGCGGCAGGAGCGGTTGCATGATTGCGGGCAGTATGGTGGCACTGGTCACCCCCTTCGATGCTCAGGGTCGACTGGACTGGGACAGCCTCGCCAAGCTGGTGGACTTCCACTTGCAGGAAGGCACCAACGCCATCGTCGCCGTCGGCACCACCGGTGAATCGGCCACGCTGGACGTGGAAGAGCACATCCAGGTGATCCGTCGCGTGGTCGACCAGGTCAAGGGCCGCATCCCGGTGATCGCCGGCACCGGCGCCAACTCCACCCGCGAGGCGGTGGCGCTGACCGAGGCCGCGAAAAGCGGCGGCGCCGACGCCTGCCTGCTGGTGACGCCGTACTACAACAAGCCGACCCAGGAAGGCATGTACCAGCACTTCCGCCATATCGCCGAAGCCGTTGCGATCCCGCAGATCCTCTACAACGTGCCCGGGCGTACCTCCTGTGACATGCTTCCGGAGACCGTCGAGCGCCTGTCCAAGGTGCCGAACATCATCGGCATCAAGGAGGCCACCGGCGACCTGCAACGCGCCAAGGAAGTCATCGAGCGCGTCGGCAAGGACTTCCTCGTCTATTCCGGCGACGACGCCACTGCCGTCGAGCTGATGCTGCTGGGTGGCAAGGGCAACATCTCGGTGACCGCCAACGTCGCGCCGCGCGCCATGAGCGACCTGTGCGCCGCCGCCATGCGCGGCGACGCCGCTGCCGCGCGCGCCATCAACGACCGCCTGATGCCGCTGCACAAGGCGTTGTTCATCGAATCCAACCCCATTCCGGTGAAGTGGGCCCTGCATGAGATGGGTCTGATCCCCGAGGGCATCCGCCTGCCCCTGACCTGGCTCAGCCCGCGTTGCCACGAGCCGCTGCGTCAGGCCATGCGCCAGACCGGCGTATTGGCTTGATCAAGGAGCTCCACGCAATGAAGCGACTGGCTGGACTGACCGCCCTCGCCCTGGTTATCGGCAACACTTCCGGCTGCGGCTGGCTGTGGGGGCCGGAGGGCTATTTCCGCGACCGCGGTGACGACTACCTCGGCGCCCGCGAAACGCCTCCCATGCAATTGCCCGAAGGGGTGCACAGCAAGCCGCTCGATCCGCTGCTGCCGATTCCGCTGAACGTCGCCACCACCCACGAAAAAGAGGGTGAGTACGAGGTTCCGCGTCCGCAGCCGCTGGCCAACGCCGGCGACATCAGCGACTACAGCCTGCAGCGCAGCGGTGATAGCCGCTGGGTCGTGGCCCAGCGTCCGCCGGCGGAAGTCTGGCCGGTGGCCCGGCAGTTCTTCGAGGAGAACGGTTTCCGCATCGCCGACGAGCGCCCGCAGACCGGCGAGTTCAGTTCCGACTGGCAATCGCTGTCGCAGCTTTCCGCGCCGCTGGCACGCCGCCTTAGCAGCCGCGTGAGCGGTGTCGAGCCGGACGGCCAGGCACGGGTTCGGGTGCGTATCGAGCCCGGCGTGCAAAGCAATACCAGCGAGGTCTACGTGCTCAGCCAGACCCGCGCCGCCGGTGACACCAGCAGCCCGAGCTGGCCGAGCAAGTCGGTGGCGCCGAGCCTCGACGCGGCGCTGCTCGACGAGATGGTCGCGAGCATGGCGCGCAGCGCCGAGCAGGGCGGCTCGGTCTCCCTGCTGGCAGCCAACTCGATCTACGACACGCCCGGCACCTTCGAGTTGAGCAAGGACGGCAGCGGCAACCCGGTGCTGACCTTGCAATCCGACTTCGACCGCTCCTGGGTCAGCGTCGGGCGTGCCCTGGATAACGCCGATATCCGCGTCGACGACCTCAACCGCAGCCTTGGCGTGTACTACGTGAACATCGCCGAAGGGGCGAAGAAGCCCGACGAAGACAAGCCCGGGTTCTTCAGTCGCCTGTTCGGCGGCGGCGAGAAGACCAAGGAAGAGGAAGACGCCAAGGCGCAGCGCTACCAGGTCCGCCTGACCACCGTCAGCGACGCCGTGCAGGTCACCGTCGACAAGGACATCAACACCTCTGCGCCGGCCGATGTCGCGCAAAACGTACTGGAAAAACTCCAGGAGAGCATGCGCAATGCGGTTCGCGGTTCTGGGCAGCGGAAGCCGGGGCAATTCGGCCTTGGTGAGCAGTTCTGACACCCGGATACTGATCGATTGCGGCTTCCCGCTGCGTGAAATCATCAAGCGTCTGGCGCGCCTGGGGCTGAGTCCCGCGCAGCTGGACGCGATCCTGGTCACGCACGAACACTCCGATCACATCCATGGCGTCGAACTGCTGGCGCGGCATTACCAAATCCCGGTCTATCTCAGTGCGGGTACCCTGAGCGGCATGCGCCGCCCGGTGCACCCCGCCGAGCTGTTGAGGGCCGGCCAGCGCCTGGCGATCCGCGGGCTGGAAGTGCAGGTGGTTGGCGTCTCGCACGACGCCCGCGAACCTACCCAGTTCGTGCTGTCCGACGGACAGCGGCGCTTCGGCATGCTCACCGATCTGGGAATGGCCACGGCCGAGGTGCTGGAGTGCTATCGTGCGGTGGATGCTCTGGTGGTCGAGGCCAACCACGACAGCACGATGCTTGCCGGTGGCCCGTATCCCTATTTTCTCAAGGCCCGCGTAGGCGGTTCGCGAGGGCACTTGAACAACCATCAGTCCGCAGAACTGGTGAAGCAGCTGGATTGGGGTCACATGCAGCACCTGGTGCTGGCCCATCTCAGCGAAAAGAACAACTCGCCGCAGCTGGCCCGGCAAACCTTCGTCGACACCCTGGGGTGCGATCCGGGCTGGCTGCAGGTGGCCGATCAGCATTCAGGCCTGGATTGGCGCGAGATCGCCTAGGCCCTATTACCCGTAAGCGGAGCCCATCATGGAAAAACGCGAAGAACTCTACCGCGGCAAAGCCAAGTCGGTTTACCAGACCGACGATGCCGATCGTCTCATCCTGCTGTTCCGCAACGACACCTCCGCCTTCGACGGCAAGCGCATCGAACAGCTCGATCGCAAGGGCGCGGTGAACAACAAGTTCAACGCCTTCATCATGCAGAAGCTGGAAGCTGCCGGCATTCCGACCCAGTTCGACAAGCTGCTGTCGGATACCGAGTGCCTGGTGAAGAAGCTCGACATGATCCCGGTCGAGTGCGTGGTGCGCAATTTTGCCGCCGGCAGCCTGGTGCGTCGCCTCGGCGTGGAAGAGGGCATCGCCCTGACTCCTCCCACCTTCGAGTTGTTCCTGAAGAACGACGCCCTGGGCGATCCGTTCATCAACGAATCCCACGTCCAGGCCTTCGGCTGGGCCACTCCCGAGCAGCTGGCGCAGATGAAGACCTATTCCTTCAAGGTCAATGAAGTGCTGAGCAAGCTGTTCGACGACGCCGGTCTGCTGCTGGTGGACTTCAAGCTGGAGTTCGGCCTGTTCCATGGCCAGATCGTCCTCGGCGATGAGTTCAGCCCGGACGGCTGCCGTCTGTGGGACAAGGAAACCCGCAAGAAGATGGACAAGGACCGCTTCCGCCAGGGCCTCGGCGATGTGATCGAAGCCTACGAAGAGGTAGCCAAGCGCCTGGGCGTGCCGCTTTAACCTCCGAACGCGCGCAACCATCTGAAAGAACGCGAAAAAATCTTCGAGAAAGCTTCGCGTTCTTCGTACAAGCTGGTATCATGCGCGCCGCACGGAGAGATGCCGGAGTGGTCGAACGGGACGGATTCGAAATCCGTTGAGTCAGCAATGGCTCCTAGGGTTCAAATCCCTATCTCTCCGCCATTACATATGAGCAAAGCCCCTGGAATGCCTGGCGTTCCGGGGGCTTTGTCTTTTCTGGCGAGCGTTCGGGCATCCCCTCTGCCGGGCGGGCGAAAAAGCCGTGCCATGGTTTCGGGTGCCGGCCAGGTCGTGCAGCTTTCCTAGGAATGCTGCGGGCTCTTCCTTGGTTCTGCCCTTCCTTCTCCTCTGGGTGGTCGTCCCGCTCTGCCTGGGTTTCGTGGGTGCGCTGAGCGCGCATTTCTCCACCGCTTCCGATTTTCTGTCCTTCGGGCGCCGGGTCGGGCGACCTGCCGGTTTCGATGGTCGGTGCGGTTCTTCTTAGTATCCCGGCGCTTGAAGGCGCCGCGGATGTGTGGCCGAGCTGCATGGCACGGTTTCCCTCCGGCGGACAGCCAGGATATCGGTTTGTGCCGAGTCCCGGAGACGGGGCTGGGGAGGAAGAAATGCGTCCGCTCGTTTCCGTCGTTTGCGCCTGTTTCAATATCTCGAAGTATCTGCACGAGGCGATCGCCAGCATCTACGCGCAGGGCTATCCCAATCTCGAGTTGATCGTGGTGGATGACGGATCCACGGACGACACCTATGAGCGTCTCGCCATGCTCCGCGAGCGTCACGGTTTCCAGCTCTACCGCCAGGCTAACCGAGGGGTGAGCGACGCGCTCAATCACGGTTTGCGTCATGCGCGGGGCGAGTTCGTGATGACTCCTGACCTGGACGACATTCTCCTGCCTGGAGCGCTCGACACGCGCGTCGACTACTTGCTTGCGCACCCCGAGGTCGGGTGCGTGGGCGGTTTCAATATCTGTATCGACAGTGCCGGTAACGAAGTGGCGCGAGACGGTTTCAGCGAGGGGTGTGTGGAACGTTGGGGGTTCGATGCAGCATTGGCCGAGACCCTGGTGGTCATGCCGCTGACGGCGCTCTACCGCATGGAAGCGATGAAGCGGGCGGATTTCTTCGACCCGTCGATTCGCGTGCAGGATTTCCAGATCACCCTAAGGATCGCGGCGCAGGGCTATGAAATTCATCGACTGCCGGCCTACATGGGGCGTTATCGCCGGCATGGAAGCGGTCTGTCCGGCAGGTACAAGCTCAATTACGAGGCGGATATGCAAGCCATCGAGCCTTATCGGGCTCACCCGAATTATCGCCGGGCCCGGCAACTGATCCTGAACAAGGCGCTGAAGAAGGCTGTTGTCCAGGATGGGCGATATGCCTGGCAGTTGTTCCGCTCGGTGCCGCTGAGGGCGTGGGACCGGGTGACGCTGAAGCGATTCTGGCGCTTTCTCCGTTATCTGCCGGTCCTCGGGTTGAAAGGTGGTACCGGCGTCGAGGGTCGATGACGGCTGGCCGGCTAATCTTTCAGTGGGTTGAATATCATTTCAGGATTTCTCCTTCAGTGCCTCGCCCTGGGGAAATAGCGCGCGGCTCACGAAGCGCGCGGTATCCCGCAGGCTGGTGCCGATCCGTTCCAGGTCGTCGGGCTGGTGCTGGGCGCTGATGCCGATCGCGGAGATGGCGAAGCGCGGTTGTCCGTCGCGGTCGGTGATGGCGCTGGCGACCATGCTCACGCCGCGGTAGAGGTGTTCCTGGTCGATAGCCCAGCCGCGCTCGACGGCCTCGGTCGCTTCGGCCTGGTAGCGCTCGAAGCTCGGCGGATTTTCCCAGCGCACGCGGGTCAGTCGGCGGCGCAGTTCGTCCTCCGGCAGTTCGCGCAGGCCGGCAATGCAACGCCCGGCGGCGCCGACCAGTTCCGGCAGGCGCGTGCCGACGGCGACGTTGACGTGGGCGACGGGCGGTGCGGCAAGGGCGATGACGCGGATGTGCGCATCGTCGGTGACTTGCCACAGGGCGATGAGGATGTGGTGGGCAAGGCTCAGTCGCTCCAGCTCTGGCTGGATCAGGTCGGCATAGCTGCGTCCGACGAATCCTACGGCAAGTTCCGACAGGCCAAGGCCCAGTTGGTAGGTCTTGCCCGCATCGTCGAAGGAGGTCAGCCGTTCGTTGCTCAGGGTGCGCAGGATATTGAAGGCGCTGCTCGGGCTGATGCCGGTGGCGCGAGCGATGGCGGCCACGCCTTGCGGTCCGTCGGCGTGGGCCAGGTGGCGAAGTATCTGAATGGCGTTCACTACCGCGCCGACATCTTTGCTGCTGGTGCCTTTGGTTGTGGCGTCCTTGGTCATTTTTCCTCTTTTCGTTCAGTATTGTGATTGACATTCACTATAGTGAATATATTCTGGCCTTCCGGAACGTACAACCGGGGGCGGAAGCAGTATCCGGTTCGGCGTCCAGCGCGATGCACTTTGCAGCAAAGGTCGACAAGAACAAAGGAGAAACCTCGTGGCAGATCTTCCCGATGGCAGTACTCCGGGACCTGAGGCGCAGTACCTTGCGTTTCTCGCCCAGGGCCGTTTCATGTTGCAGCGCAGCCGTTCCAGCGGTCGCCATGTGTTCTACCCGCGCCAGTTGGTGCCGGGTAGCGGCGAGACTGATCTCGAGTGGGTTCCCGCCAGCGGCCTGGGTACGCTCTACGCGATCACTGTCAATCGCTCCCGCGGCGGCAATCACAATGTCGCGCTGGTCGACCTGGACGAGGGCGTGCGCATGATGTCGCGGATCGACGGGCACCAGAGCCTGCCGATCGGCACCCGTGTGCAGGCGCGCATCGTCGAGCAGGATGGTGCCAATGTCGTGGTGTTCGTTCCCCACCAGGAGGGACGACCATGAGCGCGGCCATCCGTGGCAAGACCGCCATCGTCGGCATCGGTAGCGCCGGCGTCGGCGAGGTGCCGGGCTACAGCGCCATCGAACTGCTCGGCCAGGCGTCGCTCAAGGCCATTGCCGATGCCGGCCTGAAGCTTTCCGACATCGACGCGATCTTCGCCGCCACCAGCTCCCATGCCTTTCCCACCTTGTCGGTCGCCGAATACCTCGGCATCCGCCCAAAATTCGTGGATGGCACCAATATTGGCGGCTCCAGTTTCGAGCTGCACCTGCTGCAGGCCACTTTGGCACTGGAGGCCGGTCTCTGCGACGCTGCGCTGATCTGCTACGGCTCCAACCAGCGAACCGCCGGCGGCCGCCTGGTATCGATGAGCGAGCCACAATGGCACGAGACGCCCTACAAGCCGCGCCACCCGATCACCGCCTATGCCCTGGCGGCCAGCCGGCACATGCACCAGTACGGCACCACACGCGAGCAGCTCGCCGAGGTGGCGGTCTCTGCCCGGCAATGGGCCAACCTGAATCCCGAGGCGTTCGCCCGCGGACCGTTGAGCGTCGATGACGTCCTTGCCGCGCGGATGGTCAGCGACCCGCTGAGCGCCGCCGACTGCTGCCTGGTCACCGACGGCGGCGGCGCCTGCGTGGTAGTGCGCGCCGAGCGCGCCCGCGACTTGCCCAATGCGCCGGTGTACTTCCTTGGCGCGGCCGGAGCGCAGTGGCATCGCTCGATCGTGTCGATGCCCGACCTCACCGTGACGGCGGCCTCGGAAAGCGCTCCGCGAGCCATGCAGATGGCCGGTGTGCGGCACGCCGACATCGACCTGGTGATGCTCTACGACGCCTTTACCATCAACACCCTGCTGTTCCTCGAGGACCTGGGTTTCTGCGCCAAGGGCGAGGGCGGCCCATTCGTCCAGGGCGGACGCATCGCGCCCGGCGGCGAGCTGGCGGTGAACACCAACGGTGGCGGGCTGTCCTGCGTGCATCCGGGGATGTACGGGATGTTCCTGATCATCGAGGCGGTGACCCAGCTCCGCCGCCAGGCCGGCGAGCGGCAGTTGGCCAAGGCCGACGTGGCGTTGCTGCACGGCAACGGCGGCACGCTGTCCAGCCAGGTAACCGCGTTGCTCGGCACCGGCGACACGCTCTAGACCCCTGGCCGACAGGCCTTCCGGGCGCTGCCGTGGCGGCGTCCCGCGGGCGCGCTCGCCCGCGAGAAGGTTGTCGTGCCGGCCACAGACAAACGGATCAGGTGAACCCATGTCAGCGAACCACTCGCAACAGCTCATCGACGCTCCCCGTTTCGCCAGTCTTACTCCATTGATCGAACCACGCTCGGTCGCGGTGATCGGCGCTTCCAGCGACCCGACCCGCATCGGTGGCCGTCCCATCGCCTACATGCTGCGCCATGGCTATGCCGGGCAAATCCTCCCGGTCAATCCGAATCGTGCTGAAATCCAGGGGCTGCCGGCCTTCGCCAGCGTTGCGGAGCTGCCGCAGGCACCGGACGTGGCCATTGTCGCGGTGCCTGCGCCTCAGGTGCTGGAGACCGTCCGGGCGCTGGGCCGCCAGGGGGCGCGCAGTGCCATCGTGTTCTCTTCCGGATTCAGCGAGGTCGGCGAGGCCGGCGCGGCGATGCAGGATGCGGTGGTAGCCGCTGCCCGCGAGCACGGTATGCGCCTGCTCGGTCCGAATGCGCTCGGCGCGTTCAACAGTAACCTGGGTTATTACGCGTTCTTCTCCACCAGCCTGGAACGTGGCGTACCGCTGCCCGGCCGGGTAGGCATCGCCACCCAGTCCGGTGCCTACGGCGCGCACCTGCTCGGCATGGCGCGCCAGCGGCGCCTGGGAACCCCTATCTGCGTGGCCACCGGTAACGAGGCCGACGTCACCCTGGGCGACAGCATCGGCTGGCTGGTGGAGTCGCCGGAGATCGACGTGGTGATGGCCTACGCCGAATCCATCCGCAACGTCGACAGCTTCCTCGCCGCCCTGGAGGCAGCGCATCGCGCCGGCAAGCCGGTGATCCTGCACAAGGTCGGGCGCAGCGCCCTGGGTAGCCGCGCGGCGCTGTCCCACACCGCTTCGCTGGCCGGCGACGACAAGGTGCTGGACGCCGTGCTGGGCGACTATGCGGTGATCCGCGCCAGGACCACCGAGGAACTGATGGACATCGCCTACCTCGCCACCCGGCGTATCTATCCGGTGGGCAACAGCCTCGGCATGATCACCGTCAGCGGCGGCGCCGGGATCATCGTCAGCGATGTCGCCGAGGAAGTCGGCCTGCCGATGCCGCCGATGCCGGACATGGCCCAGGAGCGGCTGAAGGCACGGCTGTCCTTCGCTTCGCCGATCAACCCGGTGGACTGCACCGCGCAGGCCCTGAACGACCTGACGCTGGTGCGCGACTTTACCGAGTCGATGGTGGTCGACGGTGGCTACCGTTCGCTGCTCGCCTTCTTCACCCAGGCCGGCACCGCCGCCTCCATCGGCGCGCGTCTGGCCGAGCAGTTCCGGCGGATCAAGGAGGCTCATCCCGAGCGTCTGTTCGTGGTCTCGGTGATGGGCGAGGGGGAGGAGCTGGCACCCTACGAGGAGGCCGGCTTCGCACTGTTCGAAGACCCCACCCGGGCGGTAGTGGCGATCCAGGCCATGGGGCGGCTCGGCGAAGCCTTCGCCCGGCCGTTGCGCCTGCGCCGGCCTGCCGGCGGGCTACAGTTGCCCGCCTCCACGCCCGGCGAAGCCGAGGCCAAGCGCCTGCTGGCGCGCGCCGGTATCGAGTCCGCCGCCGAGGCGGTGCTGGGCAGTGCCGAAGAGGCGGTTGCCTTCGCCGAGGGCATCGGATACCCGGTGGTGCTGAAGCTCGCCTCGGCGGACATCCAGCACAAGTCGGAAATCGGCGGCGTGCTGCTTGGCGTAAGCGATGCGGACGCGGTACGCGCCGGTTTCCAACTGCTCCTGCGCCGGGCCGCCGAGAAGGCGCCGCAGGCGCGTCTCGATGGCGTCCTGGTGGCGCGCCAACTGCAGGGCGGGGTGGAGTGCTTCATGGGGATCCAGCGCGATCCGCTGTTCGGCCCGGTGGCGTTGTTCGGCCTGGGCGGGATCTTCGTCGAAGTGCTGCAGGACGTGGTGTTCCGCCGCTGCCCGTTCGAGGTCGACGAAGCCGAGGCGATGATCCGTAGCATCAGAGGCGCGCCGCTCCTGTTCGGCGCGCGTGGCCGGCCGCGGGCCGACGTCGCGGCGCTGGCACGGCTGCTGTCGAATCTCTCGCGGTTCGCCTGGGAGGCGGGAGAGCGCTTGCGCTCGGTGGACCTCAACCCGGTCATCGCCTTGCCGGAGGGCCAGGGCGCCTGGGCGGTGGATGCGGTGTTGGAAGTCGAGGAGGTGGCCGATGGCGCTCGATCCTGAGGTACTCCTGAACTACCCGATCCCCGAAGTACGCCAGCGCTACAGCCGGCGCGACAGCGCCTTCTACGCATTGACCCTCGGTCTGGGCGGCGACCCGCTGGACGAGCGCCAACTGGTCTACGTCGATCCGTGCCGCGATCTCCAGGCATTGCCGTGCATGGCCCTGGTGCTCGGTCATCCGGGCTTCTGGCTGGGCAATCCGGCGACTGGCGTGGACGCGCTGCGCCTGGTTCACGGCGAGCAGCGCCTGGAGTGGCGGCGGCCGTTGCCGGCGGAAGGCGAGGTGATCGGTCGGACCCGGGTCACCGGTCTGGTAGACAAGGGCGCCGACAAGGGCGCGCTGCTCTACAGCGAGAAGGTGCTCAGCGACGCGCTCAGCGGCGAGGTGCTGGCTGTCGCCCGCAGCACCACCTTCCTTCGTGGCGACGGCGGCTTCGGTGGTTCCCGGCAGGTGCCGGAAATGCCGCATCGCTTGCCTGAACGGACGCCCGACCTGCGACTCGACCTGCCGACCCGTCCGGAGCAGGCCCTGTACTACCGCCTCAACGGCGACGACAACCCGCTCCACGCGGAGCCCGCGGCAGCGCTGCGGGCCGGCTTCCCGCGGCCGATCCTGCATGGCCTGTGCACCCTCGGCGTGGCATTCCACGCGGTGTTGCGCGGGCTCGCCGACTACCGCGCGGAGCAACTGGGACATCTGCAGGTGCGTTTCTCGGCTCCGGTGTTTCCCGGCGAGACCTTGCGTACCGAGATGTGGAGCGACGGCTCGTTCCGCACTCGCGTCGTCGAGCGCGATGTGGTGGTGCTGGACAACGGCCGGGTAGGTCCGCCGCCAGAGCGGCCGGACTGAAGCGAAGGGCGGTGGCGCGAGGGAACGACCGTCGGGCTGCCGTGAAGATCAACCGAAATCCTGCTTGCGAGAACAAGAATAATGAATGCAACCGCGCTTTCCCCGAACCCGGCGCCGGCCATCTCCCGGCGCACCATGCTGATCGCCTTCGTCTTCTGCTTCCTCGGCCTGCTCGCCGACGGCGTCGACCTGATGTTCCTGGCCTACAGCCTCAACAGCCTGAAGGCCGAATTCGGCCTGAGCAACTTCGAAGCCGGCTCCCTCGGCAGCCTGACTCTCGCCGGCATGGCCGTCGGCGGTATCTATGGCGGCTGGTGCTGCGACCGCTTCGGCCGGGTGCGAGTGGTGACCTGGACCATCGTGCTGTTCTCCATCGGTACCGCGTTGCTGGGGCTGACCCAGAACTACTGGCAGTTCGCGCTGATCCGCTTCGTCGCCTCGCTCGGCCTCGGCTCGCTGTTCGTCGCCTGCAACATCCTGATGTCCGAGTGCGTCGGAACCAAGTACCGCACCACCATCCTCGCCGCCATGCAGGCCGGCTGGACCGTGGGCTACCTGGTGGCGACCCTGCTGGCGGGGCAGATCATCCCCGAGTTCGGCTGGCGCACCTTGTTCTTCACCGCCGTGGCGCCGGCGCTGGTCTGCCTGGCCCTGCGGCCCTGGGTGCCGGAGTCGCCGTCCTGGCTCGCGGCCCAGGCCGGGCGCCAGCGTCCCGGCGCGGCTCCGCAGAGCCACGCCGAGGCTGGCGGCGCCGGCCCGCTGGGACGGATGCTGGGCGATCCGGAAACGCGCGGCATGTTCCTGCTCTGGAGCCTCACCTCCTGCTTCCTGCTGTTCGGCTACTACGGCACCAACAACTGGATGCCGTCCTACCTGGAGAGCGAGTTGGGGATGAACTTCAAGTCGATGACCGGCTACATGGTCGGCACCTACAGCGCGATGATCCTCGGCAAGGTCGCCGCCGGTGTCTGCGCCGATCTCTTCGGCCGGCGCCTGACCTTCGCCGCCGGGGCCATCGGCAGCGCCGCCTTCATGCCGTTGATCGTGTTCTACCACTCGCCCTCCAACATCCTCTGGATCCTCATCACCTTCGGCTTCATCTACGGCGTTCCGGTCGGGGTGCTGGCCACCTACATGACCGAGAGCTTCTCCACCCGCGTCCGCGGCTCGGCGGTGGGCACCGCCTACAACCTGGGTCGTATCGGCGCGGCGGTGGCGCCCGCCGGCATCGGCCTGCTGGCCACCCACGTGTCGATCGGCGCGGGTTTCCTGGTGATGGGCATCACCTACGTGCTCACCGGACTGATCCCGGCGCTGTTCATTGCGGACCGGCTCTACGACCCGAACCGCGAGTCCCGCGATGCCGAGAGCGCTTCCCGACGGCAAGCGCCGGGCAGTGCCGTGGATACCGCCGAGCGGCGCGCGGCCAAGGCCTGATCCTGCGGAAGGAGTGCACATCCATGAGTTCTTTTCCACGACAGCCAGCGGCGGAGCAGCGGCCCGCCAGCTTCCAGGAGTTCATCGGCCTCGAGCGCTGGACCGATGCCGACGGGATGGCGCGGGTGCGCCTGGGGCATCGCCCGGAACTGATGAACTACCTGCAACAGTTCCACGGCGGGGTGTTGATGTCGGTGCTGGACGCCGCCATGGCCCAGGCGATCCGTGCCTGCCTGCCGGACTGCTCGATGGTGACCATCGACATGGCTACCCACTTCATGGGTAGCGCCCGCGGCGAGCTTCGTGCGGTTGGCAGGGTGGTGCGACGGACCCGCACGATCTGCTTCTGCACGGCGGAAATCTGCAACGAGGACGGCGAGGTCATCGCCATGGCCTCGGGCAGCTTCAGGTACCGCGCGGCTAAGCCGTAGCGGAGTTCCGGCGGCGCGGCAGCGGAGCCATCCGTCGCGCGTCCGGACCACGGCCTGCGCGGTCGCTCCGCGCGGACAAGCCGGCGCCGCCCGTGCAGATGACGGACGGGCGGACGGCGTATCGACAGGAGGGCGAACAGATGAGTGAGCAAGACGAGTGGGCCGGCGAGCGCGAGCAGCGTCTGCGGATGATCCGCGACAGCGCGGCTTCGCTGGTGCCGCGCGACGGCGACCTGAGCCGCGTGCGCCGCGGTCGTTTCACCGGTAGCGGGGTGGACCGCCAGGCCTGGCGCGAGGTCTGCGCCATGGGCTGGCCGGCGCTGCGCCTGGATGAAGCGTTGGGCGGCAGCGCCCTGGGCATGAGCGAATACGCGGCGTTGCTGGAGGCGCTGGGGCGCGGCCTGCTGCCCGAGCCGCTGATCGAGGCCGGGCTGGTGGCGCCGCTGCTGCCGGAAGACGAGCGCGTTGCGTTGCTGGCCGCCGAGCGGCTGGTCCTGCCGGTGGGCATCGCCTACCGCGATGGGCGGCGACGCCCTCGTATGCAGGAAGGGCGGTTGCACGGCGAAGTCGCTCACGTACATCTGGCTGGTGCCGCCGATGCCTGGCTGGTGGCCTGCGAGCAGGGCCTGGCGCTGGTCGAGCGCGATGCCGATGGCGTGGAACTGCTCTGCGAGGCGACCCAGGATGGCGCTCACCTGGCGCGCCTGCGTTTCCGCGATGCGCCGGCACGGTGGTTGTCCGGCGAGGTAACGGAACAGGTTCTGGACGAGGCAGCGCTGGCCTGCGCTGCCTATCTGGTCGGACTGATGGATGGCGCCTTCGAGCGAACCCTGGAGTACCTCAAGGTACGTCGCCAGTTCGGCCGCGAGATCGGCAGTTTCCAGGCGCTGCAGCACCGCATGGTCGACCTGAGGATCCAGATCGAACTGTCGCGCGCCATGGTCGAGCAGGCCGCCGCCGCGATCGATGCCGGGGCGTCGGAAAGCGAGCGCCAGCGGCAGGTTTCCAGCGCACGGGTACGGGCCTCGGAAGCGGCTCTGCTGGTGACCCGCCAGGCCATCCAGTTGCACGGCGGCATCGGCTACACCGACGAGGCGGACATCGGCCTGTTCCTGCGCCGCGCCATGGTACTGCTCAATGCCCACGGCTCGCTGGCGTTCCACAAGGCGCGCTACGCCGCGCTGCTACAGCGGGAGGTGGTCTGATGAGCGGTTTGTTGCAGGAAACGCGCGGCACGGTGCGCCTGCTGCGCTTCGACAACCCGGCCCGGCGCAACGCACTGTCGCCGGCGCTGCGCATGGAATTGCTGCGGGCCCTGGAGGCGGCCGAATGCGACCCATCGATCCGCAGCGTGCTGCTGACCGGTGGCGAAGAGGTGTTCTGCGCCGGCGGCGACCTGGGCGACATGCGGGTGACCGAGTTGGCCGCCGGCAGGGCGCGAATGCAGGACAACGCGCGGCTGGTGCGGCAGATGGTGCGCATGGGCAAGCCGCTGATCGCCGCGGTCGAGGGCTGGGCGGTGGGGGCCGGGCTGTCCGTGGCGCTGGCCTGCGACAGCATCGTTTGCGGCGCCGGCGCCCGCTTCGCCGCCGGCTTCGGCAAGGTCGGGCTGCTCGCCGACCTTGGCCAGTTGCATACCTTGCCGGCGCGCATCGGTTGGGGGCGGGCACGGCAGATCCTGATGTTCGGCCAGGTGGTAGAGGCCGAGGAGGCACTGCGCATCGGCCTGGCCGACCGCCTCTGCGCCGCTGGCGGCGCCTTGGCGATGGCGCTGGAACTGGCCGGGCGGGTGGAGCAGCAGGCGCCGTTGCCCCTGGCGATGACCAAGGCGTTGCTCGCCGAGGGCCTTGACCTATTGCTGGAGCGGGAGGGCGAGTTGCAGAGCCAGTTGTTTCTCAGCGCCGACCACGCCGAGGGCAAGGCGGCCTTTCTCGCCAAGCGTCCCCCCGTATTCAGAGGAAACTGAGATGACCGACTACGACAGTCTCGATGACAACGCCTTTCGCCTGATGGTCCGTGAGTGGATCGCCGCCAACTATCCGCAGCGCATCCGCAATCCGCCCCGTCGCCTGGGGCGCGAGGAAACCCGCGAGTGGTACCTGCTGTTGTCGCGCCAGGGCTGGCTGTGTCCCGGCTGGCCCAGGGAGTACGGCGGCATGGGGCTGAGCGCCGGCAAGCAACTGATCATGATGGAGGAAATGGAGGAGTACGGCTGCGCGCGCCTGCCCGACAGCGGCGTGACCATGCTCGGCCCATTGTTGATCCGCTATGGCGACGAGGCGCAACGGGCGCGCTTCCTGCCGCGCATTCTCAGCGGCGAAGACATCTGGTGCCAGGGCTACAGCGAGCCCAACGCCGGCTCCGACCTGGCCAGCCTGCGCACCGAGGCGCGCCTGGAAAACGGCGAGTGGGTGATCAACGGACAGAAGACCTGGACGACCATGGGCTCGGAGGCCAACTGGATCTTCCTGCTGGTCCGCACCGAGCGCAGCGCCAAGGCGCAGCACGGCATCAGCTTCCTGCTGGTGCCGATGGACAGCCCGGGCATCGAGGTGCGGCCGATCCTCAACCTGGAGCTGCACGGCGAGTTCTGCGAAGTGTTTTTCAACGACGTGCGGGTGCCCTACGACAGCCTGGTCGGCGAAATCAACCAGGGCTGGAGCATGGCCAAGGCGCTGCTCGGTTTCGAGCGGATCTTCCTCGGTTCGCCCAAGCAGTCCACCTTCGCCCTCCAGCGCCTGGAGCGCCTGGCCCGGCACCTGGGACTGTGGCACGACCCTCTGTTCGCGCGCCGCTTCGCCGCGTTGAGCATGGACCTGGACAGCCACAAGGCGCTCTACGAGCGTTTCGCCGAACGCCTGCGGCGTGGGGAGAGCCTCGGCCCGGAGGTATCCATGCTGAAGATCTTCCAGTCCGAACTGTTCCAGCGCATCAGCGAGTTGGGCCTGGAGGTCGCCGGGGAGGACTCGGCCCTGCTACAGCCCTTCGCCGAAGACCCCGAGCTGCATCCGGCGGGGATCTTCATCCAGTCGCGGCCGACCACCATCTACGGCGGCAGCAACGAAATCCAGCGCAACATCCTGGCCAAGAGCGTCCTCGGCCTGCCGGGCTGAGCGCAACCGAACGACATCCACGGGACGAAGAGGATTACCCATGAGCAGCAGACTCAATGAAGGCAAGGTCGCGATCGTTACCGGCGCGGGCGGCGGCATCGGCCGCGAGATCGCCCTGGCCCTGGCCGATTCCGGGGCACGGGTGGTGATCAACGATATCGGCGTATCGCTACAGGGCGAGGGCGGGTCGGCCTCGCCGGCCGAAGAGACCCTTGGCCTGATCCGCCAGCGAGGCGGCGAAGGTCTGATCAACACCGACAGCGTCGCCGACTGGGACAGCGCGCGGCGTATCGTCGAATGCGCCATGGACGGTTTCGGGCGTCTGGATATCGTGGTGAACAACGCTGGCATCCTGCGCGATGCGATCTTCCACAAGATGAGCGCCGACGACTGGCTGTCGGTGATCAATGTCCATCTCAACGGCAGCTTCTTCGTCAGCCGGGCCGCCGCCGAACGCTTCCGTACCCAGCAGGCCGGCGCCTTCGTACACATGACCAGCACTTCCGGGCTGATCGGCAACTTCGGCCAGGCCAATTATTCCGCGGCCAAGCTGGGCATCGTCGCCTTGAGCAAATCCATCGCCCTCGACATGCAGCGCTACAACGTGCGTTCGAATTGCATCGCGCCGTTCGCCTGGAGCCGGATGACCGACTCGATTCCGGCCGAAACCCCGGAGCAGAAGGCCCGCGTCGACAAGCTGCAGCGCATGACCCCCGAGAAGAACGCGCCGCTGGCCGTCTACCTGGCGTCCGACGCCGCCCGCGAGGTCACCGGCCAGGTGTTCGCCGCGCGTCACCACGAACTCTTCCTGATGAGCCAGAGCCGGCCGCTGCGCAGTGTACATAGCGAGCGCGGCTGGACCCCGGAGAGCATCGCCGAGCACGGCATGCCGGCGTTGCGCGGCAGCTTCATGGACCTGGCGCGCAGCCCGGACGTGTTCTCCTGGGACCCGATCTGAACCGAGGAGGCAATCCATGGGCGTGTTCAGGACCCGTTTCACCGAGACCTTCGGCGTCGAACACCCGATCATGCAGGGCGGCATGCAGTGGGTCGGCCGTGCCGAGATGGCCGCGGCGGTGGCCAACGCCGGTGGCCTGGCGACGCTGTCGGCGTTGACCCAGCCGAGCCCGGAGGCACTGGCTGCGGAGATTGCCCGCTGCCGCGAGCTGACCGATCAGCCGTTCGGGGTCAACCTGACCTTGCTGCCGACGCAGAAGCCGGTGCCCTATGCCGAATATCGCGCAGCCATCATCGAGGCGGGAATCCCCGTCGTCGAAACCGCCGGCAACGACCCCGGCGAGCACATCGCCGAATTCCGTCGACACGGCGTCAAGGTGATCCACAAGTGCACCGCCGTGCGCTATGCGCTCAAGGCCGAGCGACTGGGTGTGGACGCCGTCTCCATCGACGGCTTCGAGTGTGCCGGCCACCCGGGCGAGGACGACATCCCCGGCCTGGTGTTGCTGCCGGCCGCGGCCAACCGGCTACGCGTGCCGATCATCGCCTCCGGCGGTTTCGCCGATGGACGTGGCCTGGTCGCGGCGCTGGCGCTGGGTGCCGACGCGATCAACATGGGCACGCGCTTCCTGGCCACTCGCGAATGTCCGATACACCCTGCGGTGAAGGCGGCGATCCGTGCGGCCGACGAGCGTTCCACCGACCTGATCATGCGTTCCCTGCGCAATACCGCGCGGGTGGCGCGCAACGCGATCAGCCAGGAAGTACTGGCGATCGAGGCACGCGGCGGCGCCGGCTACGCCGATATCGCCGCGCTGGTCAGCGGCCAGCGCGGTCGCCAGGTGTACCAGCAGGGCGATACCGACCTGGGGATCTGGTCGGCCGGCATGGTCCAGGGCCTGATCGACGACGAACCGGCCTGCGCCGAGTTGCTCAGGGACATCGTCGAGCAGGCGCGCCAACTGGTGCGTCAACGCCTGGAGGGCATGCTCGCCGGGGTCTGATCCGCTCCGCCACGGCGGTCGCGGCAGGGAGTGGCCGCGGCGCCGTGTCTATCCACTGACGACGAAGAGACAACAACAATGAAAATTCTTCCCGTTCCGATGCTGGCCGCGGGGCTGGCGTTGCTGCCGTCGTTCGCCCAGGCGGAGTTTTTTGCCGACGGCAAGGCCGGCCTCGAACTGCGCAATTTCTATTTCAATCGCGACTATCGCCAGCCCGGCGCCAGCCAGTCCTATTCGGAGGAGTGGGCGCAGGGTTTCCTGTTGCGCTACGAGTCCGGCTACACTGAGGGGCTCTTCGGCCTGGGTGTCGATGCGCTGGGCCTGCTGGGTGTCAGGCTGGACTCCTCGCCAGAGCGATCCGGTAGCGGTCTGTTGCCGTATTCGACGAGCGACCGGCGCGCCGCCCACGACTATTCCAGCCTGGGCCTGACCGCCAAGCTACGGGTCTCGCACAGTACGCTGAAGATCGGCACCCTGATGCCCAGGCTGCCGGTGGTGCAGTTCAACGACACGCGCCTGCACCCGCAAACCTTCCAGGGCGGACTGCTGGAAGTGAACGAGATCGACGGGCTGGCGCTGCAGTTCGGCCAGTTGCGCCAGGTCAAGCAGCGCGACTCGACCAACGCCGAAGACCTCGGCATCACCCGCGGCAACAAGCGCAACGTACTGGCGGGCCGGCACCCCGGCAGCGACCGCTTCGACTTCGCCGGCGGTACCTACCGCTGGAGCGAGCGCCTGAGCAGCAGCTACCACTACGCCAACCTGGAGGATTTCTACCGCCAGCATCATCTCGGCGTGCAGCACCTCTTGCCGCTCGCCGATGACCAGTCGCTGAAGTCCGACATCCGCTGGGCGCGTTCCACCGACGAGGGCGGCAGCCGCGTCGACAATCGCGCGCTGAATGCGCTGTTCACCTATCGCCTGGGCGGCCACGCCTTCGGCCTCGGCTACCAGCGCATGTCCGGCGACAGCGGTTTCGCCTACCTGGCCGGGACCGATCCGTATCTGGTCAACTTCGTGCAGATCGGCGATTTCGCCAACAAGGACGAGCGCTCCTGGCAGTTGCGCTACGACTACGACTTCGCCGCCATCGGCCTGCCCGGGCTGACATTCATGAGCCGCTACCTGCGTGGCGAACACATCGACCTTCTGGACGGCGGTGGGCGCGGCAAGGAATGGGAGCGGGACACCGATATCGCCTACCTGGTGCAATCGGGGCCGTTGAAGAACCTGGGGATCAAGTTGCGCAACGGCACCTTCCGCAGCGATTTCGGCAACGACATCGACGAGACCCGGCTGATCGTCAGCTACGCGTTGCCGCTGTGGTGACGCGGACTTGAGTTTCCCGATGTTTCCGCGCCATTGACCCTGTAGTGGCTACAGCCTTTTCACTGGGAGCCGTCAGATCCAGACGAGAGGGTTGCGCCATGGGGTTCTTCGAACGGTTGTTGATGGGTGGGCGTCATCATGGGCAGGGCGGTGGTCATCACGGCGGCGGTCATCACCGCGGTCAGGGCGGCTATCCGCCGGCGCCAGTCGCGGCGGGAATGGCCTGTCCCGCCTGCCGCACCGCGAATGCGGCGACGGCACGATTCTGCCAGGGCTGCGGCGGCGCCCTGGCGCCGCTGCGCTGTATCGCCTGCAACGCCGATCTCGCGGCGGGCGCGAAGTTCTGCGGCGCCTGCGGTGCGCCGCAGCAGTAGCCTCAGTCGACGGCGAGGATTTCCACCGCAAGGGGGGAGTCCTTCGCCCCGGTCTCGTCGCCCGGGTGCCTGCCGATCAGGCTCTGGCCCAGTGGCGAGCGAGGTGTGATGACCAACACCTCGCGACCTTCGCAATCGATCTTCAGCCCGGCCGCCTCGGGGCCGAGGAACACTGTTCGCCGGCTGCCGTCGGCGTTCAGCAGGGTGACCAGCGCGGTGAGCTGGATGCCCTGTTCCTCGTCGAAATCGCGCAGCACCAGGTTGCGGTACAGGCCCAGCGCCTGGCGGATCTCCTCGACCCGGCGCGACTGCCCGGCGGCCAGGTAGGCCGCTTCCAGGCCGAGGGTGTCGTACTTGTTCTCGGCGACGTTCTCTTCGTGGGTTGCCGTCTCATGGGCGGTCTGCGCGGCGCGGACGGCGACTTCCAGGTCCGCGGCGAGCTTTTCCGTGATCAGGCGCAACAGCTGTTTCTTGTCCATGTCGGGTAGGCGGGGCTGGCCGGCGAAGGCGTGCATGGTACGGGAAAGACGGCGGATCGCGACAGCTCGGAGCCAGTATGAAAACTCGGAATGACGTGGCGAATAAAGGTCGTTTGTCGCTCCCGGGCAAACCGACTAAAACGAGCGGAAACGAACAGCCAGGAGAACCTCACATGATCGACGGATTGCTGCGCAGTCTCGGCCTCGACCCCAATGCTTTTCGCGATGGCGAGCTTGCCGTGCATACCCCCATCGACGGCAGTCGCCTGGCTGCGGTGCGACTGGAGGGGCGCGCCGCCGTTGCCGCCAAGGTCGAGCGCGCCGAACAGGCGTTCCGCGCCTGGCGCCAGGTGCCGGCGCCGCGCCGTGGTGAACTGGTGCGGCTGTTCGGCGAGGAATTGCGTCGGCACAAGGCCGAACTCGGCGAACTGGTGTCCTGGGAGGCGGGCAAGATCACCCAGGAAGGCCTCGGCGAAGTCCAGGAAATGATCGATATCTGCGACTTCGCGGTGGGCCTCTCGCGCCAGTTGTACGGTCTTACCATCGCATCCGAGCGTCCCGGCCACCACATGCGCGAGACCTGGCACCCGCTGGGCGTGGTAGGCGTGATCAGCGCGTTCAACTTCCCAGTCGCGGTGTGGTCGTGGAATACCGCGCTGGCGCTGGTCTGCGGTAATTCCGTGGTCTGGAAGCCTTCGGAGAAGACCCCCCTCACCGCACTGGCCTGCCAGGCACTGTTCGAGCGTGCCGCGCGGGCCTTCGGCGGCGATGCGCCGGCGCACCTGAGCCAATTGCTGATCGGCGACCGCGAGGCCGGCGAAGCGCTGGTGGACGACCGTCGCGTCGCCCTGGTCAGCGCCACCGGCAGCACTCGCATGGGGCGCGAAGTGGCGCCGCGGGTGGCGGCGCGTTTCGCTCGCTGCATCCTCGAACTGGGCGGCAACAACGCGATGATCCTGGCGCCAAGCGCCGACCTCGACCTGGCGGTGCGCGGCATCCTGTTCGGCGCGGTGGGCACCGCCGGGCAGCGCTGCACCACCTTGCGCCGGTTGATTGCCCATGAGTCGGTGAAGGACGAGATAGTCGAGCGCCTCAAGGCAGCCTATTCCAGGGTCCGTATCGGTCATCCGCTGGAGGGCAACCTGGTCGGGCCGCTGATCGACGAACGCAGCTACCTGGCCATGCAGGACGCCCTGGCGCGAGCCCGCGAGCAGGGGGGACGGGTGTTCGGCGGCGAGCGGCAATTGCAGGAGCGTTATCCGGATGCCTACTACGTGTCGCCGGCCATCGTCGAGATGCCGGGACAGACCGAAGTGGTGCGCACGGAGACCTTCGCACCGATCCTGTACGTAGTCGGCTACCGCGATTTCGACGAGGCCCTGCGCCTGAACAACGAGGTTCCCCAGGGACTGTCGTCGTGCATCTTCACCACCGACCTGCGCGAGGCGGAACTGTTCCAGGGCGCGGCGGGCAGTGACTGTGGGATCGCCAACGTCAACATCGGCACCAGCGGGGCGGAAATCGGCGGGGCGTTCGGCGGCGAGAAAGAGACCGGCGGCGGTCGCGAGTCCGGCTCGGACGCCTGGAAGGCCTACATGCGACGGCAGACCAACACCGTCAACTATTCCCGCGAGCTGCCGCTGGCACAGGGCATCACCTTCGATTGAACGGGGCGCGGCGGGCTCCCGCCGCATGGCAATGAGGCTGGCAGCGGAGTCGCGCATGGGCGGTTTGCAGCAACGGTGTTTGTGGGAAGTGGTTACGCCTCGCCTGTCCGGAGCGGCGAGCCTGAACGGCGAGCAGCGCGCCGACGTATGTGTGATCGGCGCCGGTTTCACCGGGCTTTCGGCGGCGCTCCACCTGCTGGAGGCGGGCCGTTCGGTGTGCGTGCTGGAAGCGTACGAGGTCGGCCACGGCGGGTCGGGACGTAATGTCGGATTGATCAACGCCGGCACCTGGATTCCCCCGGACGAGGTGGTCGCCACCCTCGGCGCCGAGCAGGGAGAAAAGCTCAACGCCGTGCTGGGGCGGGCGCCGGCGCTGGTGATGGAGACCATCGAACGCCTCGGCATCGATTGCCAGTTGCGCCGCGAGGGCACCCTGCACATGTCGCACAACGCCAGCGGCGTGGCCGATCTGCAACGCCGTCACGCGCAGTGGACGCGCCGCGGTGCTCCGCTGGAGTTGCTGACCGGCGCGGCTTGCCACGAGGCCTGCGGCACCCGGCGAATCAGCGCGGCGTTGCTCGACCGACGCGCCGGCACTCTCAATCCCATGGCCTATTCGCGCGGACTGGCCACCGCCGTCGTACAGCGGGGCGGGCAACTGTACCAGCGCTCGCCGGTGCTCGCCCTGGAGCGGCAGGGCGCGCTGTGGGCGGTGCGCAGCGCCGCGGGGGCGGTACTGGCGGAACAGGTGGTGATCGCCTCCAACGCCTATACCGAGGGCGAGTGGACCAACCTGAGGCGGCACTTCTTTCCCGGCTACTACTACCAGGTGGCTTCGGCGCCGCTGCACGGCGCCGCGGCCGAGCGCATCCTGCCTCACGGCCAGGGTTCCTGGGACACCAGGACGGTGCTCAGCAGCATCCGTCGCGATGCCCAGGGCCGCCTGTTGCTGGGAAGCCTCGGCAATGGCGCGAACAAGCCCGCCTGGTTCCTGCGGCAATGGGCCGATCGAATCCAGAGCCATTACTTTCCCGACCTGGGCCAGGTCAACTGGGAGTACAGCTGGACGGGTTGCATCGCCTTCACCCCCGATCATCTGATGCGCCTGTTCGAGCCTGCGCAAGGCTTGCTGGCGGTGACCGGCTACAACGGACGCGGCGTGACCACCGGTACGGTAGTGGGCAAGGCGTTCGCCGACTACCTGCTGAGCGGCGAGCGAGCGACATTGCCGTTGCCGTTCAGTGACATGAAGCCCGTCCCCGCGGCCAGGCTGCGCAGTTGCGCCTACGAGATGGGTTTTTCTCTCTATCACGCCGGTCAATGCTTGCGCGTGGTTCTCTAGGTTCGACCGAATCAAGGTGTGTTTTCAGCAAAATAATGATAGTTTGTTGTAAACACACATGAGGAGGTCGTCATGAGCGCTCTCATCAAGGAACGTCCCAGCGCCGATGCTGTCCTGGCCAAGGCCGTCCTGGCCGCGCGCGAGCAATTGGGGCTGACGCAGCTCGAACTGGCCGGCATCGTCGGCGTCGATCGCAGCGCCATCAGCCGCTGGAAGACCCAGGGCCTGCGGGTGGACAGCAAGACCGGCGAGCTGGCTCTGCTGCTGGTGCGGGTCTATCGCGCACTGTATGCCCTGTTCGGCGGGCAGCAGGAGGACATGCGCCACTTCCTGCGCACTCCCAACCATCACCTGGCGGGCGAGCCGCTGGCACTGATGGGACAGGTGCAGGGCCTGGTTCATGTGCTGGAATACCTCGATGCGATCCGCGGCAAGGTCTGATGCCCGGCGCGCCTGTACGGGGGCCTACGCCTGTCACGGAAAAGGCTGGCAGCCAGAGGCGACACGCCTGGCTGAATGGAGACTGCGGTGCCGCTACGCTGGCATCCGACACCACAGGAAGCGAGGGGCGGAAGGTGAGCGAGATCTGGCGACAGTGCAAGGGTGAGCGGCATGTCCGACCGCTCCAGGGGCGGCTGGTGCGGTTGGTGGAGAGCCAGGAGCAGGTGGCGACCCTGCAATTGGTCGACACCCTGGAAGAACAGGCGTTGCTCGAGGAACTGCTCGAGTCGAGCAAGCCGCCGGTGCCGGCGGATGCCGAGCCATTGCATTACCTGTTGAAGACCCCGTTCCGTTATCCGCCCTTGCGTTGGGGGTCGCGGTTTGGCCGTCGTCACGAGCCAAGCCTGTTCTACGCCGCGTTGAAGCTGGAAACGGCCATGGCCGAAAGCGCGTATTACCGTTGTGTCCTGTGGAGTGGCATGGCGGTGCCGCCACCGAGCGGGAGGATTCTGTCCGAGCACGCTTCGTTCGAGGCGGGCTGGAAGGTGGAGCGGGGAATCCGTCTGCAGGCGCCGCCTTTCTCCGATCACGAGGCTGCGCTGACCGACATCGCCGACTACCGCGCTTCCCAGGAACTGGGGAGTGCCATGCGCAGCGCCGGGGTGCAGGCATTCGAATACCGTTCGGCGCGTTGCCCGGAGCGCGGCTGCAATGTCGCCCTGTTCACGCCCGCGGCCTTCACCGAAAAGCGCCCTCGCAACCTGACGCCCTGGCTGTGCGAAACCACGGCCGGTTACGTGGCCTTCAAGCCGGCGCATGTGCCGGGGTCGCCGAAAATCTTCTCCTGGGAGCTGTTCCTGGTGGACGGAAAGTTGCCGCATCCGGCGTGAGTGGAGGGTCGCACGGTTGCCAGCGATCCGGGGTCGCCGTCTGGAGGCCAGCAACCTGCTGGGTGGGCAGGGCTGGCCTGCATGCCCCGAGGGAAAGAGTGGCTGGGGATTTCGAACGGCATTGCCCTGCAATGGGGCGGCAAGAGGCTTCGGCGAAAATTTGTGCACAAATGGAAAGCAGCTTGTCAAGGGTTGAGAGCGTTAGGCTCTAAACGCTTGATTTTTCATGTTTGAAACGTAACTTATTGAAAAATAACGATAAAAATAGTTGGTGAAAAAATCGTCAATCTGTCCCATAGCCCCACTCCATCGGGGGTTCGGCAGTTTTTTAGGGGCTTTTCCACTGGGTTATCCACAGGATCTGTGGATTTCCCAAGCGCTTGCTCGACAGCACATCGCACGCTCCAAGGCAAGCCCTGTAGCCGCGACAAAAATGCCGTGGAAGCAGAAATGTCCCGGCGGCGAAGGGCGCAGGACGATGGCTTCCGTTACGGAAGTATCTGAAAATGTCCTGCGCATGGGGTTACGCACAGCTCGGAAGCGGAGTGCTCGTTCGGCGCGGCGCTATTCGCTCGACGGTCTTTTCCCAAGAACCTAGAATCCGCTGCACGCGCGCCTGCCAGGCGGGTGTTGCGTCGTTTTCCGCTGGAGTGCCCCATGCCCGTCGATCTACCGAACCTGTTGCTTGGCCTGCTGGCTGCCGCGATTCCCCTGGCCGGCCTGGCATGGCAGCTACAGAGAAGGGCCAGCCTGGCGGAGCGCGAGATAGCCTTGCTCGGCGAGCGACTGGCGACCGCGCAACTGGCCCAGGACGGGCTGAATGCGCAGTTGGAGACCAGCAGGGAGGCTTACCAGCAACTCGGCGAGCGCCATGCCAGGCTCGCCGGTGAGGTCGCCGCGCTGCGTCGGGAAGCCGAGTTGATGGGGGAGGAGCGGCAACGGGCGTCCCAGGCGGAGGCACGTTGGGCCAGCGAGCGCCAGGGCCGGGAAGAGGAATTGCGTCGCCTGGCTTCCGAACGGGCTGCGCTGGCTGCGGAACTGCGCGAGCAGCAGGAAAGCCACCAGCAGCGCCTGACCGACCTGCAGTCGG
Organism: Pseudomonas sp. FDAARGOS_761; assembly: GCF_013343155.1. Classification (NCBI taxonomy): domain Bacteria; kingdom Pseudomonadati; phylum Pseudomonadota; class Gammaproteobacteria; order Pseudomonadales; family Pseudomonadaceae; genus Pseudomonas; species Pseudomonas sp. FDAARGOS_761. The sequence goes on from NZ_CP054572.1 coordinate 1,186,232, forward strand.
CCCGCGACGAGTTGCGGGCACAGTTCGCCGAACTGGCGGGAAAGATCTTCGACGAACGCGAACAGCGTTTCGCCGAAACCACTCAGCAGCGCCTGGGGCAGATGCTCGATCCGCTCAAGGAGCGCATCCAGGCGTTCGAGAAGCGGGTGGAGGAAAGCTACCAGCAGGAAGCGCGCGAGCGTTTCTCCCTGAGCAAGGAACTGGAGCGTCTGCAGCAGCTCAACCTGCGCCTGGGCGAGGAAGCGACCAACCTGACCCGCGCGCTCAAGGGCCAGAAGACCCAGGGCAACTGGGGCGAACTGGTGCTGGAGCGGGTGCTCGAGCATGCGGGCCTGGAAAAAGGCCGGGAATACGAGACCCAGGTCAGCCTGAAGGGCGCCGAGGGCGAACGCTTCCAGCCGGACGTGCTGATCCGCCTGCCCGGCGACAAGCAGGTGGTGGTGGATGCCAAGGTCAGTCTCACGGCCTACCAGCAGTACATCGCCGCTGACGACGATCTGCTGCGCCAGCAGGCGCTGAAGCAGCACGTAACGTCGTTGCGCAACCATGTGAAAGGCCTCTCCGGCAAGGACTATCGACGCCTGGAAGGGTTGCACAGCCTCGACTTCGTCCTGCTGTTCATGCCGATCGAGGCGGCTTTTTCGACGGCCCTGCAGGCCGAGCCGAACCTGTTCCAGGACGCCTTCGCGCAGAATATCGTGATCGTCAGCCCGACCACCCTGCTGGCCACCCTGCGGGTAATCGACAGCCTCTGGCGCCAGGAGCGGCAGAACCAGAATGCGCGGGAAATCGCCGAACGTGCCGGTTCGCTGTATGACAAGTTCGTGCTCTTCGTCCAGGACCTCGATGAGGTCGGTTCGCGCCTGCAGCAACTGGACAAGGCCTATGCCGCGGCGCGCAACAAGCTCACCGAGGGACGTGGCAACCTGATCAGTCGCAGCGAGCAACTCAAGCTGCTCGGTGCCCGCGCCAGCAAGAGCCTGCCGACGGACTGGCTGGACCGGGCGCTGGTGGCGCCCGTGGAAGAGGCCGGAGAGGAGTGAGATCAGTTCGATCCCGTGCCCGGGCTTTCGAGAAAACGGAGGCTTTCCGGGAGGGGGATAAAAGAAGGGCGTCCGGAAGGACGCCCTGAAGATGATCATGGAGTAAGTCGGCTGTTCAGAGCCACGGCGCGGAGGAAAGTTCCGCGCCGTCCGTTCAGCGAGCGGGAGTGAGCGTCAGCCGCTTGTTGCCGTAAACGCGATCGAGGTTCTGTGGCTGGAACGGGAAGCTGACGTAGCGCCCCTTGAGCCAGGCGTCGATACCGTCGGCGTAGTGCGGGCTGGCCGGATTGCCGGATTGGCCGCTGCTGTTCACGCCGATCATCGGTTCGCTCTGGCCGAAGTCGACGATTAGCCGCATCGCCGGGATCAGCCAAGTGTCGAAGTCCTGGCCCCAGCCGTAGGCCGATACGTCCAGCGTGGTGTGGTCGCCGCCGGCCGGATAGGGCCCGCGATCGAGATAGCCCTTGATCGCGCCGAGTCCGGCGCGCTCGCCGGCGCCCAGGTAGGGGGCCATTTTCGAGCTGTCGCTCCGCCATTCGTAGGTGTGCAGCTTGCCCCATTGCCAGGCCTTGCGCTCGCTCCCCAGTCGCTGTTCGCAGAACTCCACGGCGGCGGCGAGGCTGCGCGCGAGGATTGCCGGCTTGTCCTCCTTCTGCGGAGTGCGGGTATCGTCCCAGAACGGACTGTCGTCGCGCCCGAGCAGGTGGTCGGCTTGCGCCGAGTAGGAGAGGTTGGCGGTCTCGACGAAGGCTTTCCAGGCAGGGCCGTCTTCCGGTCCTAGCTCGTCGAGGAATATCTGCCTGGCGCTCTCGTGGAGGAAGGCGCCGTACAGCGCGGCGTCGCTGGAGCTGGCTGTCAGCTTGCCGTCGAACGCCATCAGCCGGTCGTAGGCCTCCCGCGCCCGGCTGCGTTGCGCCTCCGGCAAGGCGTCGATGGCCTGGCGCAGCGGCGCCGCCATGCCGGGATTGTCGAACATGGCTTGCAGCTTGGCGACGAACAGCGAGGTCTGGTCGTACTGCATGCGGATCATGCTCTGGGTGTCGTGGCTCTTGCTGGCACCGGCGAGCTGGGCGATGCGCTCGGCGCGCTCCGGGTAGTACCAGGAATTGGACAACTGGGCGCCGTAGCCGGGCTGCACGGTGCGGTGGTTGGCGGTACCCAGCCAGCCCTGCTGCGGGTCCTGGTCGGAGGGGTGGAGGATCGGGTCGGCATAGCCATCCCAGTCGTAGCGGCCGTCCCAGCCAGGGGAGGGCAGCAGGCCGCGACCCTCCTTGCGGTTCGGATAGCGTCCGGTGACCTGCCAGCCGATGTGCTTTTCGTCGGCGAACACGATGTTCAGCGGCATCGCGCGAATCTCGCGGGTGGCGTCGAAGGCCTGCTCGATGGTCTTGGCCCGCGACAGGTCGAAGAAGCCGTCCAGGGTCTTGTCGGCTTCCTGCTGGATGCTCCGGTAGGCCAGTCCGTAGCCGCTCTTCAGCGGCAGCGGCTGGAGGATGTTCTTGCGCTCGCCCAGGGCGCTGTTGAGCAGCGGGCCATGGCGGGTTTCGTGGATGACCTCGCGGATCGGCCGCTGGCCCTTGATGAAGAAGGTTTCCTGGCGTTCGCGGGTTGGCTGCCACTTGCCGTCGGCCAGGTAATAGAGCCGGTTGCCCTGGCGTCGCAACTGTTCCAGGTAGAGATCCTGGTTGTCGCCCAGGACCATGGTCATGCCCCAGGCCAGCTTGCCGTTGAAGCCCGCCACCACGCCCGGCAGACCGGCGATGGAAACGCCCGCGGCCTGGTACTTGGGCGAGCGGATCTGCACGTAGTTCCACACCGACGGCATGCTCAGCGGCAGGTGGGTGTCGTTGGCCATCAGGCTCTTGCCGCTGCGGCTGCGTTGCGGCGCGATAGCCCAGTTGTTCGAGGCGGCGACCCCGAGCATGCTCAGCGCTGCGACCTGCCGCGCCGCGTCCTCGACGCCCGCGAGGCCGGGAACCTGCCCGTCCAGGCGCAGGCCCTTGAGCTTTTCCGCCTCGTCGAACGGCAGGTTTTCGTCGGGATAGGTCGGCGTCAGCCAGGCCAGCTTGTCGCTGCCGACCTTCTGCGCGAGCGTCAGCGAGGCGATTTCTTCCTGCAGGTTCACCGCCAGGCCGAAGTTGAGCAGGGCGAAGACCAGGGCCGAGTCCTCGGGCTTCCAGTATTCCGGACGGTAGCCGGACTGGGCCAGGTCCATCGGCAGCTTGTCGCGATAGCGATACAGGTAGGCGTTGACCCCGCGCGCGTAGACCTCGAAGAAGCGTTGCAGGCGCGGCGAGGCGTTCCTGTACTGGATCTCCGCGGCCTGGCGCAGGTTCACGGTACGCATGAAACGGTCGATCTCCAGCGCGCCGGGGCCGACCATCTCGGCCAGCCGTCCCTGGGCCAGCAGGCGCAGGCTGACCATCTGGCTCAGGCGGTCGGAGGCGTGTACGTAGCCCAGGGCGAACAGCGCGTCATGGAAGGTGCCGGTTTCGATCAGTGGCATGCCCAGCGCGTTGCGCCGGATCGATACGTTTTGCGCCAGGCCCTTGATCGGTTGTACGCCGGAGGTCGGCGGCAGGCTGTCGGCGTAGCGATCGTCGAGCCAGGACTGGCAACCGGCCAGGCCCAGGAGGGTGCCGAAGGCCGCGGCGGCGCCGCAACGGGGAAGAAAACGCATGAAGGCTGGCGAGGCCATGGGGTGGGGGCTCCTGCGGGAGTGGTCGCGTCGAGAGGCGCTACGTTAGTGAGGAGCGCAGGGCTGCGCAAGCTCCGCCTGCGGTCGTCCGCGAGGACGTCCGCAGGCCGGCTCGGGACCCGCTACTGCGGCGGATTGATGCGCTCCACCAAAGCATAGGCGCGTTGCGTCGCCGGACGCTGGCGAATGCTCTCGAACCAGCGCTGCAGGTGTGGGAAGTCGGCGAGATCCTGCTCCTGCCACTGGTGTGGGACGATCCACGGATAGATGGCCATGTCGGCGATGCTGTAGTCGTCGCCGGCGACGAAGGCGCGGTCCGCCAGGCGCTGGTCGAGAACGCCGTACAGGCGCGCGGTTTCCTTGACGTAACGGTCGATGGCGTAGGGAATCTTCTCCGGGGCGAAGCGGTTGAAATGGTGGTTCTGCCCGGCCATCGGCCCCAGCCCGCCCATCTGCCAGAACAGCCACTGCAGGGTTTCCTGGCGCGCGCGCAGGTCCTTGGCGAGGAAGCGTCCGGTCTTTTCCGCGAGATAGAGCAGGATGGCGCCGGACTCGAACAGCGACAGGGGAGCGCCGCCGTCGGCTGGTTGGCGATCGACGATGGCGGGAATCTTGTTGTTCGGCGACACCTTCAGGAAATCCGCCTGGAACTGGTCGCCCTGGCTGATATTGATCGGATGGATGGCGTAGGGCAGGCCGGTTTCTTCCAGGAAAAGAGTAATCTTGTGGCCGTTCGGGGTGGTCCAGTAGTACAGGTCGATCATCGGTGCGTCTCCGGCTCGTCGATGGGCTACGAACGGAAGACTCTACGCCAGGAACCTAGGTTCGATGCAAACCGCTGTCGCGCATGACGCCCCGGCGGGGCTGGTGGCGCGCCAACGAAAAGGCCCGCTGCTCAGCGGGCCTTCGGATGCCGGCGCGTGCGAAGGGTCAGGCGCCGTGGCACTTCTTGAATTTCTTCTCGCTGCCGCAGGGGCAGGGATCGTTGCGGCCTACGGCCTTGAGCGGATTGCGCACCGGCTCGTGGCTGTGGTTGCAGTGCGGACCATGGACATGACCATGGCCATGATCGTGATGATGATCGTGGTCGTGGTTGCAGTTCGGGCCGTGTACGTGGGGTTCCTGACTCATGGTGGACCTATTCTGGGATGAAATCGCCGGGAATTATCTCGCCATTTCGTCTCAGGTGCACGCTGCGGCCGAACATCAGTCCGGTCTTCACTTCGCCCTGCAGGCGGTAGCGGATCGGCTCCTCGGGACGTTCAAGGAGCTTGACGATGTATTTCATGTGGCGCCAGAGATTGGTTCGCACCGGCACGTCGAATACCTCGTGGCCGTGGGCGGGAACCGTGAACCACTGGCCGGACTCGCCTTCTGCGAGCTGGATGTCGTTCAGTTGCACGGCGTACTGCAGGCCGCGTACCGGCAGGCTGAAATCGTTGGGGTTGTCGATGCGGAAGCGCATCACGAACTCCTGTTCCAGCAAGCGTGCCTTGACCACTTCCACCTTCAGCAGCTTGACGTCGGGGTCTTCGAAGCTGCCGGTCATCCAGCTGCAGCCCGAGAGATTGGAGAGAACTCCCCACGCCATTATTAGGCTGATAATTCTTATCATTTGCGCCTGGTAATTCATGCTATTCCCCCCGAGACGCCCCAGTTTAACAAGCAGTGATTGTGCTGCAACTTATTGTTGTATAGAGGAAAGATGTTTCAGGTACAGGCCTGTGTCCATATGTTTCCCGTAGCGCAGTCGGGGGAGCATGGAGAAGCGCGTACGCCCGTGCAAGTCTTCCCGTCGGCTGGCGTGACCGGCTCGGCTAACCTGAACGGACCCGCCGGCCAATTTGCCGGACCCAGTCACTCCACGCGTGGCTGTCGATGGGTACAATCGTTCGACGAAACGCCAGGGCCGCCATGCCGAGCGGCCCTTCACTCGGAGAGATGCCAATGAGCCGCTTTGAAATCGCCTTTTCCGGCCAGTTGGTCGCCGGCGCCCGGCCCGAGGTGGTCAAGGCCAACCTGGCCAAGCTGTTCCAGGCCGACGCGCAGCGTATCGAGCTGCTGTTCTCCGGCCGCCGGGTGGTGATCAAGAACAACCTTGATGCCGCCTCCGCGGAAAAATACCGCAGCGTGCTGGAGCGAGCGGGAGCGATCGCCGTGGTCGCCGAGATGGAGATCGAGGAGGTGGTCATGGCGCCGCCGCCTGCGCAGCAGGCCGCCGTGGAAGCCCCACAGGCCCGCGTCGCTGCGCGGGACAGCGCGCCCTCCGGGCGTTTGCAGGTAGCGCCGCGGGACGGCTACATGGCGGCGTTCGCCGAGGTCGATGCGCCGGATTTCGGCCTGGCTCCGGTAGGCGCCGACCTACAGGACGCCAAGGCCGAAGCCGAGGCGCCGAAACTCGACCTGAGCCGCTTCAGCGTCGCCCCGGTCGGTAGCGACATGGGCCAGGCACGCTCCGAGCCAGCGGCTCCGGCTCCGGACACCAGCCACCTGCGCCTGCAGGACTGAGGCGGGCAGCGGCCTGCGACAAGCCAGGGCGTGGGGCGGATAACCGCGTCGCGGGCCGTGGCATCGGGGACAGGCGCGGGGTTGGAGGAACGCGTCGACCAGGGGCAGGCGCTTGCCTCAGTGGTCGAAATCGTCCTGGTAGACGAACTTGGGCATTTCCCAGTGGAAGCGGATGGCCAGCAGGCGGAACAGGAAGCCGCTGAACAGGGTGATCAGCATCGCCTGTTCGGAGGGCAGTTCCAGCTCCACGCAGATCAGGTAGCACCAGGCGCTGGCGAAGGACACGCTGGCATAGAGTTCGCGGCGGAAGATCAAGGGTACGTCGTTGCACAGGATGTCGCGGAGAATGCCGCCGAACACCCCGGTGATCACCCCGCTGATCGCCGCGATCAGCAGGCTGTGGCCCATTTCCAGGCTGACCTGGCAGCCGATCAGGGTGAAGGCCACCAGGCCGACCGCGTCGAGTACCAGGAACAGCGAGCGCAGGTGGCGCATCAGCGGCGCGATGAACACTGTCACCAGCGCGGCGACTGCGGTCAGCGCCAGGTATTCCGGGTGACGGACCCAGGTCAGCGGGTAATGGCCCAGCAGCATGTCGCGTACCGAGCCGCCGCCCAGGGCGGTGACGCAGGCGATCAGCACCACGCCGAACAGGTCCATGCTGCGCCGGCCGGCCGACAGCGCACCGGTCATGGCTTCGGCGGTGATGGCGATGATGTAGAGCACGGTCAGCAGCATGGGGATGGGGCCCGGATGAAAAGGCTGCGCATTCTACCCGAGCGCTCGTCAACGCCCAAACCGCGCCGCCTGGCGCTGCATCTCAGGCGTGCATGCGCAACCAGAAGCGTTCCTGGCAGGCGTTGACGAAGTGCTTGTGGCGTGGGCTGATTTCCTGCCCGGCGGAATCCAGCACTTCGTAGCCGATCCAGCATTCCTCGCAGGCCCCGCTGCTCGGCAGGAGGTCGCGCTCGCAGTGCTGGCGCAGGCGCACGCCGTTGTCGAAACGGTAGAGCGCTTCGCAGCTGTGGATCTCGACGCCGTCCTCGCAGCGCTGTTGCTCTTCGACCTGCGCATCGCTTATCGAGACTGGCGAGGGCAGGGCATGGATGGCGCGGATATAGCTGGCGAGCGAATGCATCAGGTGATCCATGGACCGCAGCATTTCTTCAGCTTGCCGCCGGCGCCGCAGGGGCAGGGGTCGTTGCGGCCGAGTTTCAGGGCCACGGTCGGATCGAGGAAGTACCAGCGACCGTTGCGCTGGACGAAGCCGGAACATTCGCGATGGGCATGTTCCCCCTCGGCGTCGTGCCAGCGCGCGACGAAGGTGACTCGCGCATGCTCCGGCTGGCCGCCGAGCACCTCGTGGTTTTCCACCTCCAGGCCGAGCCAGGTGCTGCCGTGGCTCCAGGCGCGGATGCCGTCGAGATCGAGGCCGGCCTGTTGCGCCGGCAGCGTGGTGTCGCGCAGGTAGTCCACCAGTCCGAGAGCATAGGCGCTGTAGCGCGAGCGCATCAGGGCTTCCGCGGTGGGCGCGGGATGTCCCTGGTGATAGCGGCCGCAGCAATCGTCGAGCGGGTCGCCGCTGCCGCAGGGGCAGGAGGGTTGGGTCATGGTTACCACCAGTACTTGCCGAAGTTTTCCGGGTTGGCCCAGAACTTGGCGTTCAGCCAATCGGGGACCTGCTTGTATTCGTACAGGTCGTAGGTGTACAGGGTCAGCGTCTGGCCTTCGCGCTGGAAGCGTTCGCTGTTCTGCATGGCGAGGGCGAAGAAGTCGGTTTCCTGCCAGTCGCTGGCCTCGAGGTCGACCAGTACGGCGACCCGGCTGGCGTTCAGGTTGCGCACGCCCGCGAGCAACTGCAGACCGGTGCGCTGCGGCAGGTGTTCCAGGCAATCGACGAACAGCGCCAGGTCGAAGCGCTGGCCGGCCAGTTCGGCGGGCAATGCCGCCGCCGGGCTGTGCGCCAGTTGGCACTGGGGATGGTTGTGGATGAAGGCCTCCACCGCCGGCAGCCGGCTGGCGCCGACCAGCAGCAAGCGCTTCGGCGCGTAGCGGGCGAGCAACGCGGCCAGGGCCTGCTGCGGGGTGCGGGGAGAAATCGGTTCGCTCATGGGAAAACACTCTCCTGGGATTCGCCAAGACTAGCCTGAAGCGCCTGCATGGCCTAGTGCTGGCGCTTTTTTCGGCTGGGGTCTTTACTCCCTATTTGTCGGTTACAACCGATCCACGAGGAGAGTTCCAATGAGCATCACGAGGACCGCTTTACCCCTGATTCTGGTCAGCGGCTTGCTGACCGGTTGCGCAGGGTTGCAGAAAAGCGACTGGCCGACCTGTGCGGCGGTCGGTGGTGTTACCGGCGCCGGCCTGGGCGCGATCGAAAGCAGCAGCTGGGCCGGCTGGGGCGCCCTGATCGGCGGTGGCGTCGGTGCCGCCTATTGCTGGGTGCACGGTGCCGGCGAACAGGTCGCGCCGCCGCCTCCGCAGCCGGTCGAGGAAGTCGCGCCGCCGCCTCCTGTCGTCAAGGAAGAAACCATTGTCGTGCGCGACCTGCACTTCGCCTTCGATTCGTCGAAGGTGGACGCCGCCGACAGCGAGAAGCTCAACGGCATCGCCGAACGCCTGAAAGGCGAGGCGGCCAGTACGCGCCTGAGTATCACCGGGCATACCGACAGCGTCGGTTCCGATGCCTACAACCAGAAGCTGTCGGAACGGCGCGCGAATGCCGTGGCGAACTATCTGATCGATGCCGGGGTGCCTTCGAGCATCATCGTCGGCGTGCAGGGATTGGGCGAAAGCCAGCCGGTCGCCGACAACAAGACTCGCGAAGGGCGGGCCGAGAATCGCCGGGTGGAAATCCTCATCAAGCGCGAATGACGCTGGCGGCACGGAGCAGAACGGGGGCGTCGAAGCCCCCGTTTTCGTTCATGGCTGGCGCCGCGGCGGGCTGGCGAGTATGTTCCCCCGCACACGATGTCTTGGGGGGAGTTCCATGAAAGCGTTTCTCGGGCTGGGCAAGCTCGTGACCCTGGTGTTCTGGGGCGCGGTGCTGGTCAATCTGCTGCATCCGTTCGCCTATCCGCTGAACTGGCTGTTGTCGATAGCCGGCGGCCTGATCCTGTTGATCCACCTGATCGAGATTCTCGTCCTCGGACGACGCCTGAAAGCGCGTGCGCATCCCTGGCTGGACCGTCTCCAGGTCTTGCTGTTCGGGGTCTTCCACATGCTTGCGTTGCCGGCGCTGAGCCCGGCCAGCGAGTTGCCGCAGGACAAGGAGGACGATCATGCGTAAGGCCATGCTCGGATTGTTCCTGGTCGTTCCCCTGGCCTGGGCTGGCGCCGCGTTTTCGGCCGAGGCGCCGACGGCACGCCAGCAGGGTATCGGCGGAACCGTGAAGGTTCAGGCGAACTCGGTGATGCGCCTGCCCAAGCGGGCCCAGGAGCTGCGCCTGCGCAGAGTGGAGATCGGCGAGGATGCCGCCCTGCTGATTCCGCTGGAGGTCAGCGTCCTGCGCATCGAGGAACTGCACATGGCGAAGAACGCCCGGATCGGCGTGGCGCCGGGCGAGGAGCGAATCAGCATCGAAGTCGTCAGCGGCCACCTGGCCGATGGCAGCATCATTTCCGCGCCCGGCGCGACCGGCACCTTCCGGCAAAGCGCCGGTAACGGCCGCGACCTGACCTTGCGCCTGCAGGCGGTGGAGGTGGAAAGCCTGCTGCTGGACGCCCGCGGTGGCGTCGGCGCGCCAGGCTACGATGGCCTGGACGGGGCTTCCGGCAAGGCCTCCGGCTGCCTCTGGGGCAGCGCGCTGAAAGGTGGCGACGGCCAATCCGGAAGCGACGGCGGTCCGGGCGGGGCGGGCGGTCGGATTCGTCTGGAAGTGCCGGGCGATTTTCCTCTGGAGCGCTTGCAAACCCGTCTGCAAGGCGGCGTCGGCGGCGCTGGAGGCAAGGCCGGCAAACCGGGTGCGGCGGATAACGCCACCGGTTGCTGGATCTACTCGGTGGATGCCGGTCGTGCGGGGCGCAGCGGAGAGGACGGCGCGAACGGCACCAACGGCAGCGATGGCCGCCTGGACGTCGTGCGCTTCTGAGGAGCGGCCGGCAGCATAGCTGCCGGCGCATCGCCGGTTCAGAGGCTCGGGCGTGCCGCTACCAGGGCTATCAGCAACAGGCCGAGGAGCAGGTTGAAGCCAACGGTGCGGCGGATCTTCCCCAGCGCCTGCCCGCCTGCCGGCCAGTCCTGGGCCTGCACCGCGCGGCGCAGTTCCGGCACTTGCAGCGCCTGCACCCGCAGGAAGAGAGCCAGCATGGCGACGTAGAGTCCCATCATTACCTGTACGTAGCGCGGAGCGCCGGCGAAACCGTTGAAACTCAGGTGCAGCATGCCGACGCCGCTGATCGGCAGCAGGATCACCGCCGCCCAGACCCAATGGAAGAAACGGCGGAACACCTCCAGCCACAGGCCCAGGCGGGCTGGGGCCTCCAGCGCGGCGACGGCCGCCGGACGAAGAATCGTCCAGGCGAAGAACATGCCTCCGACCCAGACCAGGGCGGCCAGGACATGCAGGGCGTAGACGAGGGCGTAGGGGGTCATTCGGCGATCTCCGCTGGCGGTTGTGACGAAGCGCGTTATCATAGCCGCCCTGTCGAACCACTGAAAATTTATCCAGCTATGGCGCGCCGGCGGATTCGCCTTCCGCTGCGCGCCGGGCCCAGGAATTCCATGCTCAGCGCCGAACTCAAGTCCCAGATCCAGGGTGCCTACACCCGCTTTCTCGAAGCCAAGGAGCTGAAGCCTCGCTATGGCCAGCGCCTGATGATCGCCGAAGTGGCCAAGGCCCTCGGCGCGATCAAGGAGGACGAGGAGGGGCACCGCGAGGGCGAGCCGGCGGTGGTCGCGGTGGAGGCCGGAACCGGTACCGGCAAGACCGTGGCCTACAGCCTGGCGGCGATCGCCTGCGCCAAGGCCAGTGGCAAGCGCCTGGTGATAGCCACCGCGACCGTCGCCCTGCAGGAGCAGATCGTCCACAAGGATCTCCCCGACCTGCTGCGCAACAGCGGGCTGGCCTTCAGCTTCGCCCTGGCCAAGGGCCGCGGGCGCTACCTGTGCCTGTCCAAGCTCGACGTGCTGCTGCAGGAAGGCCAGGCGCAAAGCGCGACGGCGCAACTGTTCGCCGACGACGGTTTCAACATCGACGTCGACGAGACCAGCAGCAAGCTGTTCAACCAGATGATCGAACGCCTGGCCGGCAACCGCTGGGACGGCGACCGCGACAGCTGGCCGGAGGCGATCGACGACGCGCATTGGGCGCAGCTCACCACCGATCACAGCCAGTGCACCAACCGACATTGCCCGAACTTCCAGCAGTGCGCCTTCTACAAGGCGCGCGAAGGGATGACCAAGGTCGATGTGATCGTCACCAACCACGACCTGGTCCTGGCTGACCTGGCCCTGGGCGGCGGCGCCATCCTGCCCGATCCGCGCGAGACTCTCTACGTGTTCGACGAGGGCCATCACCTGCCGGACAAGGCGATTGGCCATTTCGCCCATTTCACCCGCCTGCGCGCTACCGCCGACTGGCTGGAGCAGATCGCCAAGAACCTCACCAAGCTGCTCGCCCAGCACCCGCTGCCGGGCGACCTCGGCCGCCTGATCGAACAGGTGCCGGAGCTGGCCCGGGAGATCAAGACCCAGCAGCAGTTCATGTTCACCGCCTGCGAAGAGATCGGCGATTTCCGCGCCGGCGAGGACATGGAAGGTCGCGAGCGGCCGCGTCACCGTTTCGTCGGCGGGGTGGTCCCCGAGCATATCCGCGAGATGGGCATCGAGCTGAAGAAAGGCTTCTCCAAGCTGACCGACCTGTTCACCCGCCTCACCGATATCCTCAAGGAGGCGATGGACGGCGAAGGCGCCGGCGGCATCGCCAGCCACCAGGCGGAGGAGTGGTACCCACTGTTCGGTAGTCTGTTGGCGCGCGCCCAGGGCAACTGGGAACTGTGGACCGCCTTCACCTGCGAGGACCCGCAGGACAGCCCGCCGATGGCGCGCTGGCTGACCCTCGCCGAGAGCGGCAGCTTCTACGACATCGAAGCCAACGCCAGCCCGATCCTCGCCGCCGAGACCCTGCGCCGCAACCTGTGGAACGTCGCCTATGGCGTGCTGGTGACCTCGGCGACCCTGACCGCGTTGGGCACCTTCGACCGCTACCGCATGCGCGCCGGCCTGCCGCGCAACGCGGTCACCGCGGTGGTGCCGAGCCCCTTCCACCATGCCGAGGCCGGGGTATTGCGGGTTCCCGACCTCAAGGCGGATCCGCGCAACGCCGCCGAGCACACCGCGGCGATCATTCGCGAGCTGCCGGAACTGGTGAAGGGCGCGCGCGGCAGCCTGGTGCTGTTCTCCTCGCGCAAGCAGATGCAGGAAGTCTTCGACGGTCTCGACCGCGACTGGCGCAAGCGGGTGTTCATCCAGGGCAACCTGTCCAAGCAGGAAACCCTGAACAAGCACAAGTCGCGAGTCGACGACGGCGAGGACAGCGTGCTCTTCGGCCTCGCCAGCTTCGCCGAAGGCGTGGACCTGCCGGGGGCCTATTGCGAACACGTGGTGATCGCCAAGATTCCCTTCGCGGTACCCGACGACCCGGTGGAGGCGGCGCTGGCCGAGTGGATCGAGGCGCGCGGCGGCAATCCGTTCATGGAGATCGCCGTGCCAGACGCCTCGCTGCGGTTGGTCCAGGCCTGCGGGCGGCTGCTGCGCACCGAGCAGGACCGCGGCACCATCACCCTGCTGGATCGCCGCGTGGTCACCCAGCGCTACGGCAAGGCTATCCTCAATGCATTGCCGCCGTTCCGGCGGGAAATCGCCTGACGCGCTGATCTGCGCGGAGGGCGCCAGCCTTCACGTCCGAGCCGCATCGGGAAATTCCCGGCATTTGTCCATGCCGGGATGGAGTTAAGGAAAACAGGCTTCATGATCCGTTCGCGTTGGCATCTTCCCCTGCTTCTCGGCCTGCTCGCGGTGGCCGCGCCGCTGGCGGCGAACGACACCCAGCAGGTGCTGTTCAACTTCGTCAAGCCGATGGCCGTGGTCGGCATCACCCTGGAGGATGCCGACCTGCCCAGCGTGACGGCGGAGGCCACCCCGGAGGGCGACATTCTCCGTCGCGTCACCTTCAGCCCGGCGCAACGGCCCACCTTGCGCATGAGTCCGGCGCAGGGCCGTTGGGACTGGTCCGCAGCGGACTACGTGAGCCTGCGCATCCAGAACGCCATGAGCTGGGACATGACCCTGGAGGTCGCGATCGAGGGCGAGCAGGGTGCGCCGGGGTTGCAGGCATCCATCGAGCTTCCGGCAGGCCCGCCGCAGACCCTGCTGGTGCCGTTGCGGGCGGTTTCGCCAGAGGCTCTGGGCATGCGTGCGGGGCCGCCGATGCCGCAGATGGTCGAAGGCCAGCGGGTGCTGCTGGCGCCACGCGTGGAGGGCTCGCTGGACCGCGCCAGGGTCGGGGCGCTGAGCCTGTCCCTGCGCTCGCCGCAAGCTCCCCAGAGCATCCTGCTCGGACGTTTCGGCATACGCGCAGGGAGAGCGGTGGAGCGGAGCATCCTGACCGGCCTGATCGATCGCTATGGCCAGTACAGCCGCGCCGACTGGCCGGAAAAGATTCGTTCCGACGAACAGTTGCGCAGCGCCTATGCGGCCGAGGCCGCACAGCTCCGCGACTGGGAACGGCAGACACCGGCGCGCGACCGTTTCGGCGGCCTGCTGGGTGGGCCGGTGTTCGAAGCCAGCGGTTTCTTCCGCACGGAAAAACGTGGCGGGCGCTGGTGGCTGGTTACTCCGGAAGGACATCCGTTCTGGTCGCTGGGCGTTAATGCGGTGACCGCCGACGGCAGCCGGACCTACGTCGAGGGACGCGAGCCGATGTTCGCCGAACTGCCGGCGGAGGGTGAGCCGCTGGCGGCATTCTTCGGTGAGGGCGACGACCGCCGCGGCGTCGCCGCGCAGGCCGGGCGGCGCTTCGGGCATGGCCGCTGGTTCGATTTCCTCGGTGCCAATCGCCAGCGCATCGCTCCCCAGGCGAGCGCCGACCAGCTCGCCGGCGAATGGCGCCAGCACACCCTGGAGCGCCTCTCGGCATGGGGTTTCAACAGCCTCGGCAACTGGAGCGATCCGGCGCTCGCCGCACAGGCGCGGATGCCCTACAGCCTGCCGCTGTCGATCGCCGGCGACTACGCCACGGTCAGCAGCGGTTTCGACTGGTGGGGAGCCATGCCCGATCCCTTCGACCCGCGCTTCGCCATGGCCGCCGAGCGCGTCATCGCCATCGCTGCTCGCGACCACCGCGACGATCCCTGGCTGCTCGGCTACTACGCCGACAACGAACTGGCCTGGGCCGGGCGCGACGGCTCGGCCCAGGCGCGCTACGGCCTCGCTTTCGGAGCCTTGAGGCTGTCCATGGACAGTCCGGCGAAGCGCGCCTTCGTCAAGCAATTGAAAGCCAAGTACCTGCGCCATGAGGCATTGGCACAGGCCTGGGGCATCGAGCTGGCCGCCTGGGAGGCCCTGGAGGCGCCGGGCTACGCGGCTCCGCTGCCGGGCGAGGGGCATCCGGCCATCGCCGAGGACTACAGCGCCTTCCTCCGGCTGTATGCCGACGCTTACTTCAAGACCCTGCGCGACGCCCTGCAATGGCACGCACCGAACCACCTCCTGCTCGGCGGCCGCTTCGCCGTCAGCACTCCCGAGGCGATCACCTCCTGCGCCCGGTATTGCGACCTGCTCAGTTTCAACCTCTATACGCCGTTGCCCGGGCAGGGCCTGGACGACTCCCTGCTGGCGCGGCTGGACAAGCCGGTGCTGATCAGCGAGTTCCACTTCGGCTCGCGGGATCGCGGTCCGTTCTGGGGTGGCGTCAGCGAGGCGGCCAATGAGCGGGCGCGCGGCGACTCCTACCGAACGTTCCTGGAGGCGGCGCTGAAGAGTCCGTATATCGTCGGCGCCCACTGGTTCCAGTACCTCGACCAACCGGCCAGCGGGCGCCTGCTGGACGGCGAGAACGGCCATATCGGCCTGGTCGGGATCACGGGCTTGCCGTTCGCCGGCTTCGTCGACACGGTGCGCCGAAGCAACCTTGCCGCCCTGTCGCGACTGTCGGCGATGGCCAGTTCCATGCCTGCCGTCGAGCCTCCGCCGACGCGCGAGGATTCAGCCGGTTCATGAGCGCGCATTCACCGCCGCCCGCTTGCGGCGAACCCCTCTTATGTCAGGGTTCACAAGGCCGCCGAGGGCTGGAAGAATGCCCCGACCACTTTCCCACCGGAACTTGCCCATGACGCCCGAAGGCCACTGTGACAGCCGTTTCGCCCCGCTTGCCGAGGCCTTCGCCCGGCTTTTCGACAATCCGCAGGAGCGCGGCGCGGCGTTGTGCCTGGAGGTCGGTGGCGAGACGGTGGTCGACCTCTGGGGCGGCGTCGCGGACAAGGACGGCGAGCAGCCCTGGCAGCGCGACACCATCCTCAATCTGTTCTCCTGCACCAAGACCTTCACCGCCGTTGCCGTGCTGCAACTGGTGGCCGAGGGCAAGCTCGAACTGGACGCGCCGGTGGCACGCTACTGGCCCGAGTTCGCCGCGGCCGGCAAGGCAGCGATCAGCGTGCGCCAGTTGCTCTGCCATCGCGCCGGCCTGCCGGCGCTGCGCAAGCAGATGCCGCCCGAGGCACTCTACGACTGGCAGGCGATGACCGCGGCACTGGCCGCCGAGGAGCCCTGGTGGACGCCCGGCGAAGCGCACGGCTATGCACCGATTACCTACGGCTGGCTGCTCGGCGAGGTGATCCGCCGGGTCGACGGCCGCGAGCCGGGCGAGGCCATCGTGGCGCGTACCGCGACACCGCTGGGCCTGGATTTCCATATCGGCCTGGACGACAGCCAGTTCGGCCGCGTCGCCCACATGGCGCGGAGCAAGGGCAGCCTCGGCGACGCTGCCGCCCAGCGCATGCTGAAGACCATGATGAGCGAGCCATTGGCGCTGACCACCCGCGCCTTCACCAATCCGCCGTCGATCCTCACCAGCACCAACAAGCCGGAATGGCGACGCATGCAGCAGCCGGCCGCCAATGGCCATGGCAACGCGCGCGCGCTCGCCGGCTTCTATAGCGGCCTGTTGCAGGGACGTTTGCTGGAAGATGAACTGCTGGGCCAGTTGGCCCACGAACACGCGGTAGGCGAGGATCGGACCTTGCTGACCCGGACCCGCTTCGGCCTCGGCACCATGCTCGACCAACCGGGCGTGGCCAATGCGACCTACGGACTCGGCCCCAAGGCCTTCGGCCACCCTGGGGCGGGTGGCTCGATCGGCTTCGCCGATCCCGAGCGCGACCTGGCTTTTTCCTTTGTCAGCAACGCCTTGGGGCCGTACGTGCTGATGGATCCGCGGGCGCAACAGCTGGCGCGTGTCGCGGGGGAGTGTCTGTAATCCGTTGGTTAACTTTTAACCGCTTGTCGGCTCGACGCTAAATTTCATTGCCAAATAATGGCTTAGCGACACAATCTAAAGCGTCGTATGAGATAGGGCGTTGCCGGGGCAGTGGATCGACTCCGGCATCGCTGCGATGTGACCGGCGGTTGAGCCGAATGTTCCATCGGGCTCGCCTTCTTTCACTTCCAACGGACCCCGACGTATGAAACTGCTTAAGACCTCGACGCTTCTTCTCTGCATGACCGCCTCCGGCTGCAGCTATTTCCAGACCCAGGATGCTTCCTCGCAGCCAGCCAAGGCTCCGGCCGAGCAGGCTTCCAGCCATTCATGGTGGCCGTTCGGCAAGGACGACGGACAGACCGTCGCCAAGCAGGCCACGGAACAGAAGGCCGAAGCCGAGCATGTCGGCTCCAGCCACTGGTGGTGGCCGTTCGGCAAGGACGAAGGCGGTCGGGACGTAGCCGCCAAGGCTGCGGAGCAGAAGGCCGAGATCGACGCGGCGAAGAAAGAAGTCGCCGCCGCAGCCGAGCCGAAGGCCGCCAACCCCTGGTGGTGGCCGTTCGGCGCCAGCTCGGCGAGCAAGGCGTCGGGCAAGCCGGCACTGGTCCAGCAGAAGGTCACCAAGGAGTGGCTGGATGCCCATGAGAAAGCCCTGCGCGAAGCGATCGCCGGTAGCGAGTTCACCCTCGAACGCCGCGACAACGCATTGATCGTCATCGCCCCCGCCGACTACTCGTTCAATCCCAAGCGCCATACCATGCTGATGCCGATCACCCTCAACCCGCTGGGCAAGGTCGCCAAGATGGCCCAGGCCGATCCGCAGAGCGGTATTCTGGTACTCGGCCATACCGACAGCACCGGCAGCAAGGCGGTCAACGACAAGCTGAGCTTCGAGCGTGCCCAGTCGGTGGCGGCGATCTTCCGCCTCAGCGGCCTGAAAGGCGACCAGCTGCGCCTGAAGGGGGTCGGTTCCGATATGCCGCGCGCGGACAATGCCAGCGCCGCCGGCCGTGCCCAGAACCGTCGCGTCGAAGTGCTCTATACCCAGCGCGCCAGCCTGCTGTCCCTGGCCCAGGGCAACTGAGCCGAACCGGGGCAGGGCGCTTGGCGCCATTGTCCCGGATCAAGCGCGAGGCGGAGTCTGCGGTTAAGCTATGGCGCATTTCCCCCTGGAGATGCGCCATGACCCAGTCCCTGGCCGATATGCGCCGCGAGTACACCCGCGATGGCCTCAGCGAGGCCAACGCCCCTAGCGATCCCTTCAGCCTGTTCCGCCAGTGGTTCGACGACGCGGTGAAGACCGAGCGCCTGCCGGTCGAACCCAACGCCATGACCCTGGCCACCGTCGACGCCGACGGCTATCCGCATTGCCGTATCCTCCTGCTCAAGGGCCTCGACGAGCGCGGCTTCACCTTCTTCACCAACTACGAAAGCGCCAAGGGCCGGCAACTGGCGGCCAATCCGCGGGCGGCCATGACCTTCTTCTGGCCGGCGCTGGAGCGTCAGGTGCGCATCGAAGGCAGCGTCGAGAAGGTCACTCCCGAGGAATCCGACGCCTACTACCAGGTGCGTCCGCTGGGCAGTCGCCTGGGCGCCTGGGCCTCGCCGCAGAGCCGGGTCATCGCCGATCGCGCCGAGCTGGAACGGCTGCTCGCGGACACCGAGCGGCGTTTCGCCGACCAGCCGCCGAGCTGTCCCGAGCACTGGGGCGGCTACCGTCTCCTGCCGCAGCGCATCGAGTTCTGGCAGGGGCGGCCGAGCCGCCTGCACGACCGTCTCGACTATCGACGCCAGGACGGCGGCTGGTCGCGCGAACGCCTGGCGCCCTGAGTCCTCCATGTTCGAACTGGATTCGACGCTGGCGCAGCACATCGTCGATCGGGCGATGGCGATCCTGCCGCACAACATCAATGTGATGGATGCCCAGGGCATGATCATCGGCAGCGGCGATCCATCGCGCCTGCATACTCGCCACGAAGGGGCGCAACTGGTGCTGGCCAACCGGCGGGTAGTGGAAATCGACGAGCAGGCCGCCGCCTGCCTGCGCGGGGTGCGGCCAGGGGTGAACCTGCCGTTGCTGCACGCCGAGCGGCTGGTCGGCGTGCTCGGCATCACCGGCGCGCCGGAGGTGGTCCGGCCCTATGCCGAGCTGGTGCGGATGGCAGCGGAAATGCTCATGGAACAGCGCCAGATGCAGGACGAGCGACACTGGCAACGCCAGCGTCACGAAGCCTGGCTGCGCCAGTTGCTCGATCCCGGCCACGGCCTCGGGGCGCTGGCGGCCGATGCCGAACACCTGGGGCTGGCCATGCACTGGCCGCGCCAGGCGGTCTTCCTGGAGCTGCCCGAGCATGCCGATCCGCTGCCTTGCCAGGCTCGGCTACTGGCGGCACTCGGCGGCCGGGCGGAGCACTGGAGCGCGGCGCTGGGCGAGCGCCTGGTGTTCTGGTGCCGGCCGGTAGCCCACGCAGATACGCTCGAGCACTGGCTGGAGCGCGCCGACGCGCGCGGCTGGGGCGTGGCGCGCCTGTGTGCCGGCGACCCGGCGCACGACCTGGCCGAGCTGCGCGCCTCGGCCTGCGCCGCACGCGACCTGCTGGACTATGCGCGCAGCCGGTTGCCCGGTCGGCGGGTCGTGACCCTGGACGGACACCGCCTCGCCAGCCTGCTGTTCAGCCAGCGCGACAGTTGGCAGGTGCGGCAGCTGCTGGCGCCCTTGCAGCGGTTGCTCGACCACGATCCGCAAGGTTCGCTGGCCGCTACCCTGGAGTCCTGGTGCGCCCATGACGGGCACGCCCAGGCCTGTGCCCAGGCGTTGGGAATCCATCGCAACAGCCTGCGCTACCGATTGGAGCGCATCGCTTCGATCAGCGGGCTCGATCTCGCTCGCCTGGAGCACCGCCAGCAATTGTTGCTGGGGCTGCAATTGCTCGTTCCGCGCCGCGGGTAACGGGCGGATCAATCGATTCACTGTGCAGTCGCACAAAATGTTCCCCTTCCAGCGCCGTCTTCCTCTGGCCGTTGCACAAGGCGTGGCCGGTCCCGACGGAGCGAAAATGACCCGCCCCTGGGCGCCCATCCCACACCCATAACAACAAGGAGGCGGCTCATGACCCTGGTCCTGATCCTGCTGGCGTTGATCGCCTTTATCGTCCTGTCCACCACGCGACTCAAGCTGCACCCGTTCCTCGCCCTGCTGGCGGCCGCGCTGATCGCCGGCTTCGCCTACCAGGTACCCACGGCGGAAATCGTCAAGACCGTTACCGGCGGCTTCGGCAGCATCCTCGGCTACATCGGCATCGTCATCGTGCTCGGCACCATCATCGGGGTGATCCTCGAGCGCAGCGGTGCGGCGATCACCATGGCGGAAAGCGTGATCCGCCTGCTCGGCGAACGCTTCCCGACCCTGACCATGTCGATCATCGGCTACCTGGTGTCGATCCCGGTGTTCTGCGATTCCGGCTTCGTCATCCTCAACTCGCTGAAGAACGCCCTGGCGGCGCGGATGAAGATATCCACCATCGCCATGAGCGTGGCCCTGGCCACCGGTCTCTACGCCACCCACACCTTCGTGCCGCCGACCCCGGGACCGATCGCCGCGGCCGGCAACCTCGGCCTGGACGCCAGCCTTGGCCTGGTGATCGCGGTCGGCCTGGTGGTCGCCTTCGTCACCGCGATGGCCGGCATGTGGTGGGCCAATCGCTTCGTCGGCAAGGACATTCCCCTGGTCGACGACGGCCAGGTCGTCCAGACCGAAGAGGATTTCAGCGAGCTGCGTGCCCGCTACGGCAAGCTGCCCAGCGCGACCCAGGCGTTCGCGCCGATCTTCGTACCGATCCTGTTGATCTGCCTTGGCTCGGTCGCGGTATTCCCGAGCAAGCCGCTGGGCGAGGGCGTACTGTTCGCCTGCCTGAACTTCCTTGGTCAACCGGTGATCGCCCTGCTGGTCGGCCTGGCCCTGGCCTGCACCCTGCTCAAGGGCCAGAGCAAGCGCGAGGAATTCCATGAGCGCGTGGTGGAAGGCATCCAGTCGGCCGCGCCGATCCTGCTGATCACCGGCGCCGGCGGCGCCTTCGGTGCGATGCTGAAGATCACTCCGCTCGGCGACTACCTGGGCAGCACCCTGTCCGCGTTGGGCATCGGCCTGTTCATGCCGTTCGTGGTGGCGGCCGCGCTGAAGACCGCGCAGGGCTCGACCACCGTGGCGCTGGTCACCACCTCGGCGCTGGTCGCTCCGCTGCTGCCGCAGCTCGGCCTGGACAGCGAGATGGGCCGGGTGCTGACGGTCATGGCGATCGGTGCCGGGGCGATGACGGTGTCCCACGCCAATGACAGCTTCTTCTGGGTGGTCACCCAGTTCAGCCGCATGACCGTATCCACTGCCTATCGCGCCCAGACCCTGGCGACCCTGGTCCAGGGTCTCGCCGGTATGCTCGCGGTATGGCTGCTCAGCCTTGTGCTGCTCTGATTGAAGCGGGGCCGGGGACTCCCGGCCCTGTGAGGTGACTGATGAAAATCGTGATTGCTCCTGATTCGTTCAAGGAAAGCCTGTCCGCGCCCGACGTC
This sequence comes from Pseudomonas sp. FDAARGOS_761, assembly GCF_013343155.1. NCBI lineage: Bacteria > Pseudomonadati > Pseudomonadota > Gammaproteobacteria > Pseudomonadales > Pseudomonadaceae > Pseudomonas > Pseudomonas sp. FDAARGOS_761. The sequence goes on from NZ_CP054572.1 coordinate 1,207,525, forward strand.
GCCGAGGCTATCGCCCGCGGTTGGCGGCGAGTCTTCCCGCAGGCCGAGGTGTTGCTGCGGCCACTGGCGGACGGCGGCGAAGGCACGGTCGATGCGGTACTCGCCGCCACCGCCGGCGAACGTCGCGAATGCCGGGTCGAAGGCCCGCTCGGTGAGCCGACCCTGGCGCACTGGGGCTGGCTGGACGACGCCACCGCAGTGATCGAAATGGCTTCCGCCAGCGGCTTGCACCTGGTTCCGCGCGACCGCCGCGACGCCACGCGCAGCAGCAGCCGTGGCACTGGCGAGCTGATCCGTGCGGCGCTGGACGCCGGGGCGCGGAAGATCATCCTCGGCCTCGGCGGCAGCGCTACCAACGATGCCGGCGCCGGCCTGCTGAGCGCGCTCGGCGTGCGTTTCCTGGCTGCCGACGGCGAGGAACTGGCGCCCGGCGGCGCCGCGCTGGCTGGCCTGCACAGTCTCGACCTGGGCGGGCTGGATCCGCGCCTGGTGGATGTCGCGGTGGAAGTCGCCGCAGACGTCGACAACCCGCTATGCGGGCCGCGCGGCGCGTCGGCGGTGTTCGGTCCGCAGAAGGGCGCCAGCGCCGAACAGGTGGCGCAACTGGATGCCGCCCTGGCGCACTTCGCCAAGGTGGTCGCGGCGACCCTGGGCGAGGACTTCAGCCGGGTGCCGGGCGTCGGCGCCGCCGGCGGCCTGGGTTTCGCCGCGAGGGCATTCCTCCGTGCGCGTTTCCGCCCAGGCATCGAACTGGTGGCGGAGCTGGCCGGGCTGGCCGATGCGCTGGTCGGTGCCGACCTGGTGCTGACCGGCGAGGGCCGCCTGGATGCGCAGAGCCTGCACGGCAAGACCCCGGTGGGCGTGGCGCGGATCGCGCGCCAGGCCGGCGTTCCCGTGGTAGCCCTGGCCGGCAGCCTGGGCGACGGCTACCAGCGCCTGCACGACGCCGGCATCGATGCGGCGTTCAGCCTGGCGCCGGGACCGATCAGCCTGGAGCAGGCCTGTGCCGGAGCGGCGGCGGAACTGGAGGCGCGCGCCGAGCAGATCGCCCGGCTCTGGCGCCTGGCTCAGGCTTCGCGAGAAGGGTAGTCGGCGGCGGCGCGCTCCAGCCAGGCCGGCAGGTCGCGCCGCTTCACCTTGCTGGCCTTGGCCTCGGCCAGTCGCTGTAACAGATAGTCACGCTTTTGCGGGTCGTCGCCGGCGAATGACAGCGCCAGGTCGCGGTCCATCCAGCGGCGGATGCGCCAGTAGATCCACCAGTGGAAATACAGGCCGGCGGCGGTGGTGACGACGATGATGAAATAGTCCATGGCTGTTCCTTCTGCGGGCGCTCACCCTAGCCGATCGGTCCCGCCGATGAAAGCGGGAGGGTTCGGTCGAAACTGAACGAACCTGTACCATTGCTGAATCGATTCGATTATCTCGCGCCGGCCAGGTGACAGGAGCGGCTGCGGGAGAGTCTAATATTCGTCAGTTATCCCTTTCGGAGATGCCGTTATGCGCAAGTCTGCCTTGATCGTTGCTTCCTTCACCGCCATGGCCCTGGCTCTTGGCGGCTGCCAATCCAGCCTCACCGGCGATACCTACAGCCGTGAGGAAGCCCGTACCGTGCAGACTGTACGCATGGGCACCATCCAGGCCTTGCGCCCGGTCAAGATCGAAGGCACCAAGACCCCGATCGGTTCCATCGCCGGTGCCGGCGTCGGCGGTGTCGCCGGCAGCGCGGTGGGCGGCGGCAAGGGCAGCTACGTCGCGGCCATCATCGGCGCGGTCGCTGGCGGCCTGCTGGGCGCGGCTACCGAAGAAGGCCTGACGCGCACCCAGGGCGTCGAGATCACCGTGCGCGAAGACGACGGCAGCACCCGCGCCTACGTCCAGCAGGTCGATCAGGGCCAGATCTTCCGCGTCGGCGAGCGCGTGCGCATCCTGACCGTCAACGGCACCAGCCGCGTCGCTCACTGATTCTTCCCTCGTTGTCCCACGGCCGGCACTTCGCCGGCCGTTTTCGTTGTGTCGCCGAGCCACTGCCGGGGTTGTCTTGCTAAGCTTCAAGTCGTTGCCGTTGCAGAGTTTTTTTCGGCTTTCCGGCAGTCGGAACGCCTGAATTTTGTAATAATTCAATCCATGACGTTCGTTCGATAGATTGCGATAATCGCAGCTCCGTTGCGCCGCGCCTGCCGGTGGCGGGCGGGGCTTCGAGCTGCTGGCGATCCGGCCGCGCACCGACAACCGCGGGGAAGCACCGCCGGCCAGGCATGCCGGGGGCTCCGCCACCGAAGAGGAGTAGCCCATGATTCTGGCGCTGATCATCGCGCTGCCGTTCATGGGGGCGTTGTTGCCCCTGCTCGCCGAGCGTGGCGGCCGCACCTTGTGCGCGGCGTCCGCCGGCGTGGCGCCGCTGATCGGCCTGGTCCTGTTGCTCGGGCAGCGCGGCACGGTGTTCGCCGGGCAGACCCTGACCGCCAGCTATTCCTGGCTGCCGGAAATCGGCATCAACCTCAGCCTGCGCCTGGACGGCCTCGGTTTCCTCTTCGCCCTGCTGATCCTCGGCATCGGCCTGCTGGTGATCCTCTACGCCCGCTACTACCTCTCCGAACAGGAGCCGATGGGGCGTTTCTTCGCTTTCCTGCTGCTGTTCATGGGCTCCATGCTCGGCGTGGTGCTCGCGGAAAATCTCTTGCTGATGATGCTCTTCTGGGAGCTGACCAGCCTGTCCTCGTTCCTGCTCATCGGCTTCTGGGGCAGCCGTTCCGACGCCCGCAAGGGTGCGAGGATGGCCCTGACCGTTACCGGAGGGGGCGGCCTGGCGCTGCTGGCCGGGGTGCTGCTGCTCGGCCACATCGCCGGCAGCTTCGAACTCACCGAGGTCCTCGCGGCTGGCGAGCTGATCCGCGCCCACGCCCTGTATCCGCTGGTACTGATCCTGATCCTGCTCGGCGTGTTCACCAAGTCGGCGCAGTTCCCCTTCCATTTCTGGCTGCCCCACGCGATGGCGGCGCCGACCCCGGTTTCCGCGTACCTGCACTCGGCGACCATGGTCAAGGCCGGCGTGTTCCTGCTGGCCCGGCTGTATCCGGCGCTGGCCGGCACCGAGTGGTTCTTCTACCTGGTCAGCCTGAGCGGCCTGGTAACGCTGTTGCTGGGCGCCGGCATGGCACTGTTCCAGCATGACCTGAAGGGGCTGCTGGCCTACTCGACGATCAGCCACCTGGGCCTGATCACCCTGCTGTTCGGCCTCGACTCCCCGCTGTCGAACGTCGCCGCGGTGTTCCACATCATCAACCACGCGACCTTCAAGGCCTCGCTGTTCATGGCCGCCGGGATCATCGACCACGAGACCGGCAGTCGCGACATGCGCCTGATCAACGGGATGTGGAAGTACCTGCCGCATACCGCGGTGCTGGCCATCGTCGCCTCCCTGGCGATGGCCGGGGTGCCGCTGCTGAACGGCTTCCTCAGCAAGGAGATGTTCTTCGGCGAAACCCTCAGCCAGAACCTGCTGGGCAGCTTCAACTGGCTGGTGCCGGCGGTGGCGACCCTGGCCGGCGTGTTCTCGGTGGCCTATTCGCTGCGTTTCATCCACGACGTGTTCTTCAACGGCGAGCCGGCCCGGTTGCCGAAGTTCCCGCCCCACGAGCCGCCGCGTTACATGAAGGTACCGGTGGAGATCCTGGTGTTCCTCTGCCTGTTGGTCGGCATGCTGCCGGCCTACACCGTGGCGCCGCTGCTGGCCGCCGCCGCCAGTGCCAGCCTTGGCGGGCAACTGCCGGAATACAGCCTGGCGATCTGGCACGGTTTCAACCTGCCATTGCTGATGAGCGTGGTGGCGCTGGTTGGCGGTGTGCTGGTCTATGTCCTGCGCAAGCCGCTGTTCAACTGGTACGCCGGGTTGCCGGAGGTGGACGCCAAGCTGGTCTTCGAGCAGCAGGTGCAACGTGTGGTGGCCCTGGCCGCGCGCCTGACCGCCTGGCTGGAGAACGGGTCGCTGCAGCGCTACCTGGCCTGGCTGCTGGGCGCGGCGCTGGTCGTGGTGGCGGTCGAGCTGGCGCCGCTGGCGAGGCTGACCGGCTCGCGCGGGCTGACCCCGCTGGACGGTATCACCGCCCTGGGCATGCTGGTGCTGGCCTTCAGCGGCCTGGCCACGGCGCTGTTCCATCGCATGCGCCTGGTCGCGCTATTGATCCTCAGCGTCGCCGGCCTGCTGGTGGCCCTGGCCTTCGCTCGCTTCTCGGCCCCGGACCTGGCGCTGACCCAACTGTCGGTGGAAGTGGTGACCATGGTCCTGCTGATGCTGGCGCTGTATTTCCTGCCCTCGCGCACTCCGGCGGAGTCCTCCAGCCTGCGCGGCTTGCGCGACGTGGCGCTGGCCGGCGGGGTCGGCATGCTGGTGGCGCTGCTGGCCTACGCGGTGCTGACCCGGCCCTACGAGAGCATCGCCGGATTCTTCGTCGAGAACAGCGTCTCCGGGGGCGGCGGCTACAACGTGGTCAACGTCATCCTGGTGGACTTCCGTGGTTTCGATACCCTCGGCGAGATCAGCGTGCTGGCGATCGCCGGCGTCGGCATCTACGCGATGCTCGCCGGTTTCGCCCTGCACAAGCCGACCTGCGACCCGCAGGGTCGCAACTGGGCCCACGCCAAGCACCCGCTGATCCTGGAAACCCTGTCGCGGGTGCTGCTGCCGCTGGCGTTGCTGATCTCGGTGTTCATCTTCCTGCGCGGCCACAACCTGCCGGGCGGAGGTTTCATCGCCGGCCTGGTGACTGCCATCGCCCTGGTGCTGCAGTACATCGCCAGCGGCTCGCAGTGGGTCGAGCAGCGCCTGCCGCTGAACTATGCGGCCATGGCTGGCGCCGGAGTGCTGATCGCCGGGCTCACCGGGCTCGGCAGCTGGCTGTTCGGCTATCCGTTCCTGACTTCTGCGTTCGGCCACTTCGAGTTGCCGCTGATCGGCGAGATCGAGCTGGCCACGGCGATGCTGTTCGACCTCGGCGTGTACCTCACCGTGGTCGGTGCCGCGCTGCTGATCCTGTCCTACCTCGGCAAGCTCAGCCTGATGCCTGAACCCGTCGCACAAGAGGAGGCGCTCTGATGGAAGCCCTGTTCGCCATCACCCTCGGCCTGCTCACCGCCAGCGGCGTCTACCTGCTGCTGCGGGCGAGGACTTTCCCGGTGGTGCTCGGTCTCACGCTGATCTCCTACGCGGTCAACCTGTTCCTGTTCGCCATGGGCCGGCTCGGCGGCAGCGTCGCGGTGATCGGCACTCCCGGGGAGTATGGCGACCCGCTGCCGCAGGCGCTGGTGCTGACCGCCATCGTCATCGGCTTCGCCATGACCGCCTTCGTCGTGGTCCTGGCCCTGCGTGGCCTCGGCGACCTCGGCAGCGACCACGTAGATGGACGCCCGGACGAGGAGGAGCCGCGCCCATGAGCCATTGGCTGATCCTGCCGATCCTGCTCCCCCTGTTTGCCGGCAGCCTGTTGCTGTTGCCGCTGGCCGAGCGCTGGCGGCGCGGCTTGTCGTTGCTCGCGGCGCTGGCGCTGATCCCATTGAGTCTGTTGCTGATGCGCACGGCCGCCAGCGGCGACCTGAGCGTCTATGCCCTGGGCAACTGGGCGGCGCCGTTCGGCATCGTGCTCATGCTCGATCGTCTCGCCGCCCTGATGCTGCTGGCCACCGCGGTGCTCGGCAGCGCCGCGCTGATCTACGCGCTGCGTGGCGACGACCGCCTGGGCAAGCATTTCCACGCGTTGTTCCAGTTCCAGCTGCTCGGTATCAACGGCGCCTTCCTGACCGGCGACCTGTTCAACCTGTTCGTGTTCTTCGAGATACTCCTGATCGCCTCCTACGCGCTGCTCCTGCATGGCGGCGGCGCGGAGCGGGTCCGCTCGGGCCTGCACTACGTGATCCTCAACCTGGTCGGCTCGGCGTTCTTCCTGATCGCCGTGGGTACCCTGTATGGCCTCACCGGCACCCTGAACATGGCCGACATGGCGCAGAAGATCGCCATGGCCGATGCCGAGCGCGCGCCGCTGCTGGCGGCTGCCGGGTTCCTGCTGCTGGTGGTGTTCGCCCTGAAGGCGGCGCTGTTGCCGCTGTACTTCTGGCTGCCGCGCGCCTATGCCGCGGCCAGCGCGCCGGTGGCGGCGCTGTTCGCGATCATGACCAAGGTCGGCATCTACTCGATCCTGCGGGTCTACACGCTGGTCTTCGGTGAGGCCGCCGGCGAGCTGGCCAACCTGGCGCAGGCCTGGCTCTGGCCGCTGGCCCTGGCGACCCTCGGCCTGGGCGCGATCGGTGCCTTGGCGGCGCGGACCCTGCAAGGCCTGCTGGCCTACCTGGTGGTGGTCTCCGCCGGAACCCTCCTGGCTGGCGTGGCGTTGGGCAGCGAGCGGGCGCTGGCGGCGTCGCTGTACTACCTGCTGCACAGTACCTGGATCGCCGGTGGCCTGTTCCTGCTCGCCGACCTGGTCGCCCGCCAGCGCGGCGACAAGGCCGGCGACCTGGTCCAGGGCCCGGCGTTGCAGAACCCTCGGTTGCTCGGCGGGGCCTTCTTCATCGGTGCCATCGCCGTCGCCGGTCTGCCGCCATTGTCGGGGTTCTTCGGCAAGATCATGCTTTTGCAGTCGGTCGCTCCCGGCAGCCAGGCGCTGGCCCTGTGGAGCGTGGTACTGGGCAGTGGCCTGGTGGCGCTGGTGGCGTTGAGCCGGGCCGGCAGCACACTGTTCTGGCGCACCGGGCATACCGTGCTCGGTAGCGCCGAACTGGACCACGGCCGCTTGTTCGCCTGCATCCTGTTGCTCTCCGCCGGCCCGTTGCTGGTGTTCGCTGCGAAGCCGCTGCTGGCCTACGTCCAGGCCACCGCGGCGCAGTTGCACGACCTCGACCTGTATCGCCAGATCATCACCCGCGGAGGTGCCGCATGATCAGCCGTTCGTTGCCGCGTCCGCTTCTTCGCGTATTGCCTCATCCCGTGCTTAGTGTCCTGCTGTTGCTGGTCTGGTTGCTGCTGGTGGATTCCTTCGCCATCGGCCACTGGCTGCTCGGCGCCTTCCTCGGCGTGTGCATTCCGCTGCTGACCAACCGCCTGCTGGTCGGGCGCAGCCAGGAGTGGCATCCGTTGCTGCTGTTGAAGCTGCTGGTGCTGGTGATGTGGGACATCCTCGTCGCCAATGTCCAGGTCGCCCGTCTGACCCTCGGACCGATCCAGCGCTTGCGTCCGGCCTTCGTCGAGGTGCCGATCGAGCTGGAGAACGACCTCGCCATCAGCGTGCTGGTGAGCATCGTCTCGCTGACCCCGGGGTCGGTGTCGTCGGACCTCAGCGACGACCGCAAGACCCTGCTGGTGCACGGCCTCGACGTGCCGGACAAGGCGGCGCTGATCGCCGAGATCAAGCAACGCTACGAAGCGCCGCTGAAGGAGATCTTCCCATGCTCGCTTACGTGATCCCGCTGTGCCTGGCGCTGCTCGGCCTGGCCCTGTTGCTGACCCTGGCGCGCCTGGTCAAGGGGCCGTGCCTGCCGGACCGGGCGCTGGCGCTGGACACCCTCTACGTGAACGCCATCGCCCTGCTGGTGCTGTACGGCATCTGGCGCGACAGCGACCTGTTCTTCGAGGCGGCGCTGCTGATCGCGGTGCTCGGTTTCGTCGGTACGGTGGCGGTGGCCAAATACATGCTGCGCGGAGACATCATCGAATGACTGGCGAACCCCTGAGCCTGTGGGTGGAAATCCTCGTCTCGGCGTTCCTCCTGCTGGGCAGCGCCTTCGTCCTGATCGGCGCGATCGGCCTGTACCGCCTGCCGGACTTCTTCATGCGCCTGCACGGGCCGACCAAGGCCACCACCCTCGGGGTCGGCGGGGTGATCGTCGCCTCGCTGATCTATTTCTCCAACCGCCAGGCGGGCATCAGCCTGCATGAGCTGCTGATCAGCCTGTTCCTCTTCATCAGCGCTCCGGTCAGCGCCTACATGCTGGCCAAGGCCGCGGTGCTGCAGCAGTTGCCGCTGGAGAAGAAGACTCGCGGCAAGCCCTGGGAGCAGTGAGGCACGGCGCAACAGTTTTGCCCGCTTTCTGTGCCTGTCGGCGCGGCTAGTCGGCTGCCTATACTGGGAGTCCTTTTTCCGGCGCCGCGACGGCGCCCGTGGTGGAGATTCCCTTGACTCGGACGCGCTGGTTCGCCCTGGCCTGCCTGATCCTGGCGATGGCGCTGTGGGGCAGTTCGTACGTGGTGCTGAAGGTCGCTTTCCGCGAACTGCCGCCGCTCTGGGTGATCTTCGGTCGCATGGCCCTCGGCAGCCTGGTGTTCCTCGTCGCCTGGCGCTGGCGGGGACGCATCGACTACCGCTCGGGCGACTGGAAGTACCTGCTCGGCCTGGCCGTCTGCGAACCCTGCCTGTACTTCCTCTGCGAATCCTTCGCCCTGCAATACACCAGCGCGGCCCAGGCCGGGATGATCACCGCGCTGCTGCCGTTGCTGGTGGCGGTGGGGGCCTGGTTGCTGCTGCACGAACGGATCGGTCGGATGACCTGGATCGGCTTCGGCCTGGCGGTGCTCGGTTCGATCTGGCTGAGCCTCGCCGGCGAGCCCGACCTGCACGCGCCGCAGCCGCTGCTGGGCAACTTCTTCGAACTTCTCGCGATGCTCTGCGCCACCGGCTATACCCTGTTGCTGAAGCACCTGTCGGCGCGCTACTCGGCATTCGCCCTGACCGCCATGCAGGCCTTCGTCGGCACGTTGTTCTTCCTGCCGCTGGCGCTGGCCAGCGCCGACCTGCCGAGCCAGCCCAGCGCGCTGGGGATCCAGGCGGTGGTGTATCTCGGCGTGGTGGTCACGGTGGGCGCCTACGGCCTGTACAACTTCGGCGTCGGTCGACTGCCGGCCAGCCAGGCCTCGGGATTCATCAACCTGATCCCGGTCTTCACCCTGGTATTCGCCGCGCTGTTCCTCGGCGAAACCCTCAACGGCCCGCAGATGCTCGCTGCCGGCCTGGTCTTCATCGGCGTCGCCATCAGCCAGTGGCGCAGCGCTCCGCCGCCGCCTCCTGCCGGCGTCCTGAACTGAAGGAGTTTCCATGACCGTCGACCAACGCCAATGGGCCCGCGAGGCGATCCGCATCATCGAAGCGGATTTCCAGCGCAGCGCCGATACCCATTTGATCCCCCTGGAGACTCCCGGCCTGCCTGGCGTCGAACTGTACTTCAAGGACGAGTCCAGTCACCCCACCGGCAGCCTCAAGCATCGCCTGGCGCGCTCGCTGTTCCTCTATGCGCTGTGCAACGGCTGGCTCAGGCCGGCCGCGCCGGTGATCGAGGCATCGAGCGGCTCCACGGCGATTTCCGAAGCCTATTTCGCACGCCTGCTGGGCCTGCCCTTCATCGCCGTGATGCCGGCCAGCACCTCGAAGGAAAAGATCGCCCAGATCGCCTTCTACGGCGGCCAGAGCCACCTGGTGGAGGACCCCACCCAGATCTACGCCGAGTCCGAACGCCTGGCGCGGGAGAGCGGTGGCCATTTCATGGACCAGTTCACCTATGCCGAGCGCGCCACCGACTGGCGGGCGAACAACAACATCGCCGAGTCGATCTTCCAGCAGATGCGCCACGAGCCGTACCCGACCCCGACCTGGCTGATCTCCAGCCCCGGTACCGGCGGCACCCTGGCGACCCTCGGCCGCTACGTGCGCTATCGCCAGCACTGCACCCGGGTGCTCTGCGCCGACGCCGAGCGTTCGGTGTTCTTCGACGCCTATGTCAGCGGCGACCGTGGCCTGACCCTGGATTGCGGTTCGCGGATCGAGGGCATCGGCCGGCCGCGGGTCGAGGCGTCCTTCCTGCCGGAAGTGATCGACGCGATGGTCAAGGTACCGGACGCCTGGTCGCTGGCGGCCATGCATTACCTGGCCCGGCGCCTGGGGCGGCGGGTCGGCGGCTCCAGCGGAACCAACCTGATCGGCGCCCTGGTGGCCGCACGGCAAATGGTCGCGGCCGGCGAGAAGGGGTCGCTGGTGGCGATTCTCTGCGATGGCGGCGAACGCTATGCGACCACCTATTATGATCCTGTCTGGCTGGCCAGACAGGGCTATGCGCTGGAACCCCTGGTCGAGGCGCTGGCTGCCTGCGTCGAGCGCGGCGTGGCGTTGCCCGACGGGCTGCTGGTGGTTGGACTTTGAAGGAGTGGATATGCACCGTTTGCGAGCTGCCGAAACCGGCGATATCGAGGCCATGACCGACCTGCTGCTGAGCCACGGGCCGAATCCCTGGAACCATTTGCCGGAGGAGGGGGTGCGTGCGCATCTGCGAGCCATCGCCGACGGCGAGGTACGGGCCGTCCTGGCCGAGCGCGACGATCGGCTGCTGGGGTTCGCCAGCTTCCGCCGCACCGAGGATTTCGCCCATTACCAGCCGCAGCGTGCCGATGCGCCGCGGGCCTACATCTGCGAGGCGGTAGTGCATCCGGCGGCGGCCGGCCAGGGGCTCGGCAGCGCGTTGCTGGAGGCGGTGCTGGCCCAACTGGCCGACGAAGGCATCGAGGATGTCTATATCGATCGTCACGAAGAGAACCTGGCGTCGGCGGGAATGATGCGCAAGGCCGGCTTCGTCGAGCTGGAGACCTACGCCGATCCGGCGCGGCGGCCGAACGGCTCGGGGCGCTCGACGGTGTGCCATCGCAATCTTTCCCTCCAGCGCAGAGCCGTGCGATGAGTTTCATCCGCCTCAAGGTGCGCGCCGCCTTCATGGTCCACGGCTACGACGCGGACAACCGGGAAATCGTCGAGCAGATCGGCGAGGAACGCTTCGTCGAGAAACTGCTGCGCATCGAACGGATCCAGTCGATCAGCGAGAAATACCTGCTGGTCAGCGCCTCCCACGGGCGCGTCGCCTACTGGGAGTACGAGAGCGGCCTGACGGCGCTGCGGCGGCGCCTGGAGCAGGCCGGATTGCTCTTGTAGGGAAAGGGCCGTCGCGCGGCCCCTCGCTTCACTTGCCCAGTGCGCCCGGATAGGCGCAGCCGCGCAGCGTCTCGCCATCGATGCGCAGTTCGGCGGAGTAGCTGCTGAAGGCACCGCTCATGCTGTCGGTGCAGGACGACGGGGCGATCCACAGTTCGACCTTCTTGCCGTTCGCCTCGCTGGAATAGCTGGTGCTGCCGTTCGGCAGTTCCTCGGCGACGTAAGGCAAGGCCAGGGTCTCGTGTTCGGGGCGGTCCAGGCGCAGGCCCTGGTTGTTCACCCTGGCGCTCCAGAAGGGTTCGTTGCCGTTGGCGGCGAAGGTCAGCAGCTTGAAGTTCGGGTCGTCGCAGCCGGGGCCCTCGTTCTGCACGCGGTACAGTCGGCTGACCTCCAGCTTGCCGTCGGTACCGCGGACCTTGGCCGGTCCCATGGTGCCGCGCAGGTCGACGAACAGGCCCTGGGCGCCGTCGTCGAACAGGCTATCGGCTTCGCGGCGCAGGCCGGTATTGGCCACGTCCTCGATGCTGAACAGGCGCTTCTCGGTACAGGGGCGGAATTGCAGCGCGCCGTTGATCTTCACCAGTTCACCCTGGAAGCGGGTGTCTACACTGGTGCTCGGCGATTCGGGCTTCCACACCTGGCAGGCGGCGAACAAGGGGAGCAGGCTGTAGACCAGCAGACGGGCAGGGCGCATAGGGAAGACTCCATCGAAAATGCGCCCACGTTACCGAGCGTCCGGGCCTAGCTCAAGTCCGGATCGGACTTCATCGCAACCAGGGAGTCGATCGATGATCCAATGCAAGCGTGTATACGAACCGGCGTCGCCCGCCGATGGCCGGCGCGTACTGGTGGACCGGCTGTGGCCGCGCGGCATCCGCAAGGAAGCCCTGGCCATGGACGACTGGCTGAAGGAGGTCGCGCCCTCCAACGAGGTGCGCAAGCAGTTCTGCCACGATCCGGCACTCTTCGACAGCTTCCGTGAACACTACCGCGCCGAGTTGCAGGCGCACCCGGAACATTGGTGGGGCCTGCTCGACTGCGCTCGCGAGGGCACCCTGACGCTGCTCTACGGCGCCCACGACCAGCAGCACAACAATGCCGTGGTGCTGGCCGAGTTCCTCGAGGAAGAGCTGGACCGCCAGAAGCCGGGCAGTTCGCCGACCTGCTACGCCGACCGCCTCTCCTGAGAAATATCGCTTACCAGATGCGGTACACCTGGCCGGTCTGCGCGCCTTCCACGCTGCGTGCGTAGCCCAGCGCGGCGTCCGCCGTCGGAACCGGCTTGAAGCCACGGAAGTAGGGCGCGTAGCCGGGCAGCGCCTCGCTGACCACGGTCGGGCTGACGGCGTTGATGCGCAGGCCGCGCGGCAACTCCAGGGCTGCGCCGCGGACGAAGCCCTCGACGGCGCAGTTGACCATGCTCGCCGAACTGCCGAAGCGGATCGGCTGCTCGGCGAGCACGCCGCTGGTGAGGGTGAAGGAGCCCCCGTCGTTGGCGTACTCGCGGCCGAGCAGTACCAGGTTGACCTGGCCCATCAGCTTGTCGCGCAGGCCGAGCTGGTATTGCGCCTCGCCCATTTCCTCCAGGGCGCCGAAGTGCACCTTGCCGACCGCGGCGACCAGCGCGTCGAAGCGACCGGTCTTCTCGAACAGGGCGCGAATGGAGTCCGCGTCGCTGATGTCGACCTGGAAATCGCCGCTGCTGTGGCCTACCCGGACGATCTCGTGGCGCTCGCCGAGTTCTTTGTCGATGCCCTTGCCAAGGGTGCCGCTGGCGCCGATCAGGATGATTTTCATACAGGCCTCTCGTTGCGTGAAGGTGAGTGGTTTCCAGTGTAGAGTCGCCTTTGCTGTGGATAATCCTGTCAATCGACAACCTGCCGTTTTCATAGGGAAACAATCGTGAAGGACCTGGACGATCTCGCCGCCTTCGCCGTACTCCACGACCTGGGCAGTTTCACCCGCGCCGCCGAGCGCCTCGGTTGCAGCAAGGGCCAACTGTCGAAGCGCATTGGCGTCCTCGAGCAGAAGCTCGGCGTAACCCTCTTGCACCGCACCACCCGCCGTCTTTCGCTGACCGCCGCCGGCGCCGCGCTGCTGCCCGAGGCGCAGGCGTTGCTGGTGCAGGCCGAGCGCGCGCGGCAGGCGGTGGCGCGCTTGCAGGAGCGAGCGGAAGGACGGGTGCGGGTGACCCTCCCGGTCTCGCTGGGCGAGACCCTGTTCGACGCGCTGCTGGAGGACTTCCAGGAACGCCATCCGCTGCTGCGCGTCGAGCTGGACCTGTACAACGGCCTGCGCGACCTGGTTGGCGAGGGCTTCGACCTGGCGATCCGCTCTGGGGTCGAGCAGGACGCCCGGCTGGTGGCGCGGCCGCTGTTCGTCCTGCAGGAAATCACCTGCGCCAGTCCCGCCTACCTGGCGCGACATGGCGAGCCGCAACGCCCGGCCGAGCTGGCCGAGCGCGAGTGCCTGCTGAACTCGCACTACAGCGGCCACGAGGAGTGGCTCTATCACCGCCACCATCGGCTGGAGCGGGTACGGGTTGCCGGCTTTCTCGCCAGCAACCACTACAGCCTGTTGAAGAAAGCCGCGCTGGCCGGCACCGGCATCGCCCGGCTGCCGTCATACATGGTCCACGACGAACTGGGCGACGGCCGCCTGGCCTGGTTGCTGCGCGACTACCAGACGCGCAGCACGCCGATGTTCCTCGTCCATCCGTTCCAGGGCGGCCTGCCGCGGCGCACCCAGGTGCTCGCCGATTACCTGCTCGACTGGTTCGAGCGCAGCCGGCGACAATTGATCGGCCTGGAGGGTTGAACATTTCGCCGCGACGCGGCTCTATTGCACTCCGGGCCGCTTCCATGCGGCCTGAAGCTCATCGCGGGCACGCCGTTGCACAAGGAACGTGACGGAACGTGGCAGAATCCCGCACCGGACCGCTCGCGTGCGAGCGGACGCCATTCATCGAACGCTTGGATAGGGACATGCAAAGCAGCTTTCCGCAATCGAACACTCCCCAGATCCGTCGCGCTGGAGTCGACCTCAACGGCGTGATGTCGGTGCTCAGCAAGCACCTCTATTCCACGCCCACCGTGGCGTTGCGCGAGCTGGTGCAGAACGCCCACGACTCGATCCTCCGTCGCCGCCTGGAGCAGCCCGACTGGCAAGGGCCGTCGCGAATCGAGGTGATCGGCGACAGCGCCAGCAACACCGTGCGCATCGTCGACACCGGCGCCGGGCTCACCGAACACGAAATCCACGCCTACCTGGCCACCGTCGGCGTCGGCTACACCCGTGGACTGCGCCAGTCCGGCCACGAGGACAGCGGGCTGATCGGCATGTTCGGCCTGGGCTTCCTCTCCGCTTTCGTCCTGGCCCGCCGGGTCAGCGTGCGGACCACGTCCTACCAGCAGCCGGAGCTGGGCTTCTGCTACGTCTCCAGCAACGCCGAGCAATACAGCGTGACGCCGATGCCGGCACGCCCGGTAGGCACCGAGATCACCCTCGAACTGCAGGACGAATACAGTGCGCTGACCCAGGCCGCGCGCCTGCGCGAGATCCTCGAACGCTACTGCGTGCTGTTGCGCGAGCCGATCCACGTCGGCGGCGACGCCCAGCCGATCAACCCGGAGCCGCCGCCGTGGCGGCTGATCGCCGACGCCGCGCTGCACCCGCTGCAACGGCAGCGCCGCGACCTGGAGTTCGCCGCACGCTTCGAGCACGACTTCGAGCCGATCTGCTGCCTGCCGGTGCGCCCGGACGAGCGGGTCGACGTGCAGGGTCTGCTGTGGATCCAGGACGGCGGCACCTATGGCACCAGCGACAACCGCAATCTCTCGGTTTTCCTCCGCGGCATGCTGCTCGACGATGACGCCCGCGACCTGCTGCCGTCCTGGGCCGGGTTCGTCGGCGGGGTGATCGAGTCGAACCGCCTGACGCCCACCGCCAGCCGCGAGGACCTGCAGCGTGACGACCATTACGCGGCGATCCAGCATGCGCTGGCCGAGGCGCTGATCGCCGGGCTCGGCGAGGTGGCGCGGCAGCAGCCGGAGGCCTGGCGGCGGGTCCTGCTGCGGCACAACGAGGCCCTGCTGGGAGCGGCGTTGTGCGACGAGCGTCTGTTCGCGCTGATGATGGACAGCCTGCGCGTACCCACCTCCCAGGGCGACCTCCCGGCTTCCGAACTCCTTTCGCGCGGAGCGGTGCATGTGCTGCTGGACAACGACAGCGGCTTCGAGGAAATGCTGTTCCGTGCCATGGGCGTACCGGTGGCCCATGGCAATCGCTATGCGGTGGTACCCTTCCTCCGTCGCTGGGCGCAGGCCAAGGGGATGCGCCTGGTGGAGCTGGGCACCGAGCAGGGCAACCGCCAGTTGTTCCGCCTCGACCGACTGCCCGAGCGCGAGACCGGCTGGCTGGCCGAACACCTGGGCGGCGCCGAGGAGCAACTGGTGATCGCCCGCTTCAGCCCCGAGGAATTGCCGCTTGTGGTGGTGCCCGACCGCGACGCCGAACTCAAGCGGCGACTGGAGGACGACGAGGCCGACAAGCGTATTTCCACCGCGGCGTTGCGCCTGGCCCGGCAGTTCACCCGCAGGCTCGACAATCGCCAGCCGAGCCGGCTCTACGTCAACCTCGACAATCCGGCGGTGCAGGCGCTGCTCGCGGCCGTCGGCGAGGAACGCGGCGAAGCGGCCCATGCGGCGCTGCTGCTGCGCTCGTTCAAAGTGATCATCGCCGGACAGGGACGCGGCCAGCCCGCGACCTCGCTGAACCAGGCCCTGGCCGGACTCGCCGATTCGGTGAAGCGCCTGCTGGGGCAATAAGAAAATTCGCAACACGCCTGATGGAGACTGAAGCATATGGATATCTGGAACTGGGTGGAGAAGCTCCGCGCCGACCTGCGTGAGGCCGGCCAGGAGCAGAGTGCGCGGCTGATCGACGAACTCACCGCGTACGTCTGCGACCTCGAGGTGGAGCGCGCCGAGGCGCTGTTGCCGGAGGTCAAGGCGCTGAGCCGGACGTTGAACAACCCGTGGCTGGAAATCTTCGTCCGCCACTGGGAGATGCGTAACCGGGTCGGCAACCAGCTGGAGGGCGAGACCGCCCTGGCCGACGCCGTTTCCTTGTTCGAACTGGCCAACCGCGACGACACCCAGGCCTGCCCGCAGTCGGTCTGCGTGACCCAGGACCTGGCGTCGTGCTACGCCAACGTCGACGGCCCGGGCTGGGTGGAGGAACGCATCGAGGTGTGCGACGAGACCCTGGCGCGGATCGACCCGACCTGGGCCTGCTTCCACTGCCTGAGCAACGAGAAGGCCGAGGCGCTGCTCGACGACGGGCGCGGCGAAGATGCCCTGGCCTTCCTGGCCGAACAGGAGAAGAAGATCCTCGCCGCCGGCGAGGAGGTATTCGACAGCCTCCTGGAGATGCGCGTGGCGATCCTGCTGAACCTGGGGCGCGCGGAACAGGCGCTGGCCCTGATCGGCGAGATGGAGGAGAAGGTCGAGGGCGCGGAGTGGAACAACATCAGCCAGCCGCGGCGTCTGTACAAGGCCCACGGCCTGGCGTTGCTGGGGCGCGACGAGGAGGCCCTGGAGGCGCTGCTGCCGTTCTCCGAGATTGCCCCGCGCTACCGTACGATCTGGCTGCGCGCGGTCTACCTGCTGCTGCAACGGACCCCTGAGCGCAACACCTGGGACTTCGGCGGGCGCTTGCAGCAGATGCTCGAACACTATTCGCAGAAGGGCGCACACCGGGTGGTCATCGACGTCGCCAGCCAGGCCATCCGCCTCGCGCTGCAACGCGGTTCGGTGTGGAGCGCCAGGCGCCACCTGGCGCTGGCCGAACAGCATGCGCAGCAGTTGCAGCGCGACCGTGGCGCCAGCCAGTTGCTCGCTGGCCTGAGGGCCGAGATCGATGCCGCGCCGCAGCAGCAGGAACTGCCGGTGCCGGCTGCGGAGTTGCTCGACTGGCTGGCTGCGCAGGGCAGCGAAGACGCGCCGCGCAACCCGGAGAAAGAAGTGCAGTGGCTGCTCCAGGCGCTGGCCGAGCGGCCCGACGACACCGCCTTGCGCGAAGTGGCCGCCTCGGCGCTACAGGCCTGCTCCGCCGACGACGAGGCCATCGACCTGCTCTGGGAGTACGTCGAGCGCCACACCGACGAGGAGCAGCAACTGGCCTACTACCTGCTCAATGCCTTGCTGGCGCGCGGCGAGTACGACCAGGTCAAGCGCCTCGGCCGGCTCTACGCCGACAGCGTGCCGCTGATCGCGCTGTGGAGCGAAGTCAAGCTGGCCGAGAAACTCAACGACTGGCCGGAGCTGGAGCGCGCCTGCCAATCGGTGCTGGAAATTTCTCCCGGCTCGCTGGGAGCCCATAGCCTGCTGGGTAAGGCGCTGATGGAGCAGGATCGCTTCGCCGAGGCGGCGCTGGCCTACCAGCGTCTGGCCGGCAAGCTGGAGGAGCCGCAGTCGGTGCAGTGGGACCAGATGACCGCCGCCAGCGCCGCGCGCGACTGGACGATGCTGCGCGAGGTCGCTGCCGGCATGGGCATGGAGTTCGCCGCCGGCGACGGACCGATCGAGGAAGACTGGGGCTGGGTGATCGTCCGTTACATCGAGGATGGCGAAGCGCTCGACTACTACGCCCGGCGCACCGGCCCGGTGACCGCGCGGGTCCTCGAGAACGCGCCGGGCAATCGCAGCCAGCGGGTCGGTGACTGGGTGGTGTTCGACGCCGGCCTGATCTATCCGGCTCCGGAAGACGAGGAGGAGCGCAAGCGTTTCGTTCCCACCTATGCGGTGGTGCACGTCCTCGAGAGCGGTGGTTACTCGCCGAGCTGGCTGGTGGACGGCGTCTATCCGGGCGACGAGGCCTTCGACGCCTTCCGCGAAACGCTCGACGCGCGCGGCTGGAAGGTCTGGGTGCACAGCAACCGCGACTACCAGGTCACCGATGCCAGCAGCGGCGAGGAACTGCGGGCGATCTACTTCACCGTCGCGACACCTGCGCAGCAGGCGCCGCGCGACCTGCACCAGGCGTTGCAGGAGGCCACCGGGCAATGGCCGCACCGCATGTGCTGGCTGCGCCTGGCGGAAGCGGCGGAGGTCGACACCCAGCCGCACCTGGACGCTATCGAGCGCTACGGCCTGTAGCCGGTACGCCTCGGCATAAAAAAACGGCCCGTGAGGGCCGTTTTCGTAGGCGCTGAAGTCTACGGCGGGACAGTGCTCAGCCGCCGAGGTAGGCGTCGCGCACCTTCGGGTTGGTCAGCAGGGCGGCGCCGGTGTCGTGCATGACGATCCGGCCGTTCTCCAGCACGTAGGCGCGATCGGCGAGCTTCAACGCCTGGTTGGCGTTCTGCTCGACGAGGAACACGGTGACGCCTTCGCGACGCAGCTGCTCGATGATCTCGAAGATCTGCTGGATGATGATCGGCGCCAGGCCGAGCGAAGGTTCGTCCAGCAGCAACAGCTTTGGCTTGCTCATCAGCGCGCGGCCGATGGCGAGCATCTGCTGTTCGCCGCCGGACATGGTCCCGGCGCGCTGTTCGTAGCGTTCCTTCAGGCGCGGGAAGAGTTCCAGCACCTTGTCCATCTGCACCTGGTAGTCGTCCTTGTCGGTGAAGAAGCCGCCCATCGCCAGGTTTTCTTCCACCGTCAGGCGGGAGAAGACCCGGCGGCCTTCCGGGACCACCGCGATGCTCTTGCGCATGATGGTGGAGGAGGGCAGGCCGACCAGTTCCTCGCCTTCGTAGCGGATGCTGCCGCTGGCCGCCTGCGGCGAGCCGCAGAGCGTCATCAGCAGGGTCGACTTGCCGGCGCCGTTGGCGCCGATCAGGGTGACGATCTCGCCCTTCTTCACTTCCACGCTGACGTCGTGCAGCGCCTGGATCTTGCCGTAGTAGGTGGAAACCTTGTCGAAACTCAGCATGCTCACGCTTCCCCCAGATAAGCCTTGATCACGTCCGGGTTGTCGCGGATCTGCTCCGGCGTCCCGTCGGCCAGGGGGGCGCCCTGGTTGATCACCACGATATGGTCGGAAATGCTCATCACCAGCTTCATGTCGTGCTCGATCAGCAATACCGTCACGTTGTGCTCGCTGCGCAGCTTGGCGATCAGCGCCTTGAGGTCGTCGGTCTCCTTCGGGTTGAGGCCGGCGGCCGGCTCGTCGAGCATGAGGATCCGCGGGCGGGTCATCATGCAGCGGGCGATCTCCAGGCGTCGCTGCTGGCCGTAGGCGAGGGTGCCGGCGCTGCGGTTGGCGAACTCGGTAAGGTTGACTTCCTCCAGCCAGTGCGCGGCGTACTCCATGGCCTCGCGCTCGCTGCGGCGGAATGCCGGGGTCTTGAACAGGCCGGCGAGGAAGTTGGTGTTGAGGTGGCGGTGCTGGGCGACCAGCAGGTTCTCCACCGCGGTCATTTCCTTGAACAGGCGGACGTTCTGGAAGGTCCGCACCACGCCCTTGCGAGCGATCTTGTGGCCGGGCAGGCCCTGGATCTCCTCGCCGTCGAGGCGGATCAGGCCGCCGGTGGGCTGGTAGAAGCCGGTCAGGCAGTTGAACACGGTGGTCTTGCCGGCGCCGTTCGGGCCGATCATCGAGACCACCTGCTTTTCCTCGACCTTCAGGTTGACGCCGTTGACGGCCAGCAGGCCGCCGAAGCGCATGGTCAGGCCGCTCACTTCGAGAATCGGTCGGCTCATGGCTTCAGCTCCAGGTGCGGGCGTTGCATCGGCAGCAGTCCCTGGGGACGCCAGATCATCATCACGATCATGGTCAGGCCGAAGATCAGCATGCGGTATTCGTTGAACCCGCGCATTTCCTGGAGCAGCACCATCACCACCGCGGCGAGGATCACGCCGAGCTGCGAACCCATGCCGCCGAGCACGACGATCGCAAGGATCATCGCCGACTCGATGAAGGTGAAGGACTCAGGCGTCACCAGGCCCTGGCGGGCGGCGAAGAAGCTGCCGGCGAAACCGGCGAAGCTGGCGCCGATGGTGAAGGCGGAGAGCTTGACGATGGTCGGGTTGAGACCGAGAGCGCGGCAGGCCACTTCGTCCTCGCGCAGCGCTTCCCAGGCGCGACCGATCGGCATGCGCATCAGCCGGTTGATCACGAACAGGGCCAGCAGCACCAGCAGCAGGGCCACCACGTAGAGCAGGATGACCTTGTAGTTGGTGTTGTAGGCGATGCCGAAGAACTCGTGGAAGGTCTGCATGCCTTCCGGCGCGCGGCGTTCGAAGGTCAGGCCGAACAGGGTCGGCTTGGGGATCGAGCCGATGCCGTTGGGGCCGCCGGTGATCTCGGTCATGTTGCGCAGCAGGATGCGGATGATCTCGCCGAAGCCGAGGGTCACGATCGCCAGGTAGTCGCCGCGCAGGCGCAGCACCGGGAAACCGAGGAGGAAACCGAACAGCGCGGCCATCATCCCGGCGATCGGCAGGGCGGTCCAGAAGCCGAACCCGGCGTACTCGGCGAGCAGCGCGTAGGTGTAGGCACCCACCGCGTAGAAGCCGACGTAGCCGAGGTCGAGCAGGCCGGCCAGGCCGACCACGATGTTCAGGCCGATGCCGAGCATCACGTAGATCAGGATCAGGGTGGCGATGTCCACCGCCCCGCGCGAGGCGAAGAACGGCCAGACGAAAGCCACCACGACCAGGGCGAGTACCGCCCAGCGCTGGGTCGACGGCAGGCTGAGGAAGTTCTTCAGGCCGCTGCCGTTGACCTTGTAGCCGACGCCGCGACCCAGCTTGAGCGGGATGCGGTCGCGGAACAGCTGCCAGACGAACATGGCCAGGGCGGCCGCGGCGATGGTCCAGAGGGTCTGCGCATCGGCGCCGAGGACCTCGAGCTTGATGCCGACGGTGCGCAGCTTCAGGCCGAGGATCGGATAGGACACCAGGATCACGAGGAGGGCGCTGAACAGCGCGCGCTTGAGGGACTGGCTCATACTTTTTCCACCTCCGGACGACCGAGGATGCCGGTAGGTCGGAACAGCAGCACCAGGATCAGCAGGCCGAAGGCCACCACGTCCTTGTACTGGTCGCCGAACACGTCGGCGCCGAAGGCTTCGGCGACGCCCAGCAGCAGGCCGCCGAGCATGGCGCCGGGGATGCTGCCGATGCCGCCGAGCACCGCGGCGGTGAACGCCTTGATCCCGGCGAGGAAGCCGATTCCGGGGTTGATCACGCCGTACTGCATGCCCAGCAGCACCGCGGCGACGGCGGCCAGGGCGGCGCCGATGACGAAGGTGAGGGCGATGATGTTGTTGCTGTTGATACCCAGCAGGTTGGTCATCTTCAGGTCCTCGGCGCAGGCGCGGCAGGCGCGGCCCAGGCGAGAGCGGGAGATGAACAGGGTGAGGCCGAACATCACCAGGAAGGTGACGACGAAGATCAGGATCTGCATATAGGAGATCACCACGCCGTTCATGCTGCTTTCGCCGAACACGAAGTTGCCGGGCAGCAGGGTCGGGATGGCCTTTTCCTTGGAGTCCTGCGAGAGCATCACGGCGTTCTGCAGGAAGATCGACATGCCGATCGCGGAGATCAGCGGGATCAGGCGGTTGCCGCCGCGCAACGGGCGGTAGGCGACCCGCTCGATGCTGTAGCCGAAGGCACTGGTGACGATGATGCTGGCGGCGAACGCGGCGAGCATCATCAGCGGAACGCTGTCCAGCCCCATCATCGCCAGCAGGGTGATGGCGATGAAGGCGATGTACGAGCCGATCATGTACACCTCGCCGTGGGCGAAGTTGATCATGCCGATGATGCCGTAGACCATGGTGTAGCCGATCGCGATCAGCGCATAGGTGCTGCCGACGGTCAGGCCGTTAACCAATTGTTGTAGGTAATGATAAATCTCGGGCATGGGACTCTCTCGCTAAACGCCCGCCGTTGTACGGCAGGTAGACGTTCGGCTCGCGGGTGTGGGGCCGGAACGCTGCTGAGACCCGTCACGATCCGGCGCGCGGCGGGCCGGCGGGAGGCAGGGGAAAGCCGCGCTCCCGTCCACCAGGAGTGAACGCTGCCGGTCTTCGCCTGCCCTTGCCGGGCCGCCGCTCGCGGAATCATGCGGGTACTAAAACAAAGCCCACGGTGGGTGACGTGGGCTCCGTACTGCAACGATGCTTACTTGACCTCGGTCCGGGTGGCGTCCTTGTGCCACTCGTAGACGGTGAAGTCGAAGTTCTTCAGGTCGCCCTTCTCGTCGAACCCGAGGTTCCCGGTGGGAGTCTCGAAGGTGTTGGCGCGCAGGGCCGCGGCGACCTTCTCCGGATCGGCCTCGCCGGCTTTCTCGATGCCCTTGGCGATCACGGTGACCGCGGAGTAGGCGGGCAGGACGAAGATGCCGCTCGGATCCTGGTTCTTCGCCTTGAAGGCGTCGATCAGGGCCTTGTTCTTCGGATCCTGCTCGAAGGCGCGCGGCAGGGTCGCCAGCATGCCTTCCGAGGCGTCGCCGGCGATCGCGGTGATTTCGCTGTTGCCGACCCCTTCCGGGCCCATGAAGCGCGCGTCCAGCCCGGCCTGCTTGGCCTGGCGCAGCAGCAGGCCCATTTCCGGGTGGTAGCCGCCGAAGTAGACGAACTGCACGCCGGCTTTCTTCAGCTTGCTGATCAGCGCGTTAAAGTCCTTGTCGCCGGCGTTCAGGCCTTCGAAGACGGCAACCTTGATGCCGGCGTCTTCCACGGTCTTCTTCACCTCGGTGGCGATGCCTTCGCCGTACTGCTGCTTGTCGTGCAGTACCGCGATGGTCTTGTCCTTGTAGCGTTCGGCGATGAACTTGCCGGCCACCGGGCCCTGCATGTTGTCCAGGCCGATGGTGCGGAAGATCAGCTTGTAGCCGCGCGAGGTGATTTCCGGGGCGGTGGCCGACGGGGTGATCATCAGCACGCCTTCGTCTTCGTAGATGTCGGTGGCGGGTTGGGTGGAGCTGGAGCAGACATGGCCGACCACGAACTTGACGCCGTCGTTGACCACCTTGTTGGCGACCGCCACGGCCTGCTTGGGATCGCAGGCGTCGTCGTAGATCACGCCTTCGAGTTGCGCGCCGTTCACGCCGCCTGCCTTGTTGATCTGTTCGATTGCCATCAGCGCACCGGCGCGCTGCATGTCGCCGTACTGGGCTACCGGACCGGTGACCGGGCCAGCCAGGGCGATCTTGATGGTGTCGGCGGCCATGGAGTAGCTGGCGAACCCGGCAATGGCCATCGCGGCGAACAGGCGGGATAGACGCTGAGTACCCTTCTTCATAGTGCTCCACTCTTCTTGTGTGTTGTCATTGTTGTAGTCTCGCGGCCGCGGGGGCCGGAGGAGACCGGGTGATCGTCATGGACGGACCCCGGGAACTGTACCGGTACAGTGTAGAGCGGCGCTTCGTCGCTTGAAAAGCACGGCACGGCGAGCTCCCGTGAGTCGTGTCGCCTGGTTGACATAAACGTATAGAAAAACGGCGCGGACCTGCCTCACCTCCCTGGGCCCGGTTTCCCTTCGGCTGTCGTGGGCTACCGGCGGGCGTTATCATGGCGCCCATGCAATCCAGGTAGATCCCATGACAGAACAAACTAGCACCCTCTATGCCAAGCTGCTCGGCGAGACCGCGGTCATTTCCTGGGCCGAGCTGCAACCGTTCTTCGCCCGTGGCGCCTTGCTCCAGGTCGATGCCGCGCTGGACCTGGTGGAAGTCGCCGAGGCCCTGGCCGGGGATGACCGCGAGAAGGTCGCCGCCTGGCTTTCCGGCGGCGGCCTGAGCAAGGTCGGGGAGGATGCGGCCAAGGACTTCCTCGAACGCGACCCGACCCTCTGGGCGGTGGTGGTGGCGCCCTGGGTGGTCATTCAGGAACGCGCGGAAAAAGCGACGTTGCACTGATCCAGGGCGGTTTTCTTTCGCTCGACCCTGGCTAGACTGATTCCGATTCCCACCAGGAGATTCGTCATGTTCGAACCAGGCCACCTCCATCTGGTCAGCCTGCCCGGCCTCGACCAGCAGGACATCAATATCCATATCCGCTACGAGGTGCGGCAGAACGCCGAATCCGGCGCCTATGTGCACTTCGACATGGACGGCGAGATCGACGGCAAGCCGTTCAGCGACTCCTTCGAGCTGCCGCGCGATACCGCCTTCAACTTCGCCAGCGATGCCACGCGGGTCGCCCAGAAGCACGGCCTGCACCCGAAGTTCGGCGCGATCACCCGGGTGCACAAGGAATACGATGCGATGTTCGAGGATATTCGCGCCAAGCTGCATGCCCATCCCGGCGAACCGGTGGATCTCGAGCGGATCATTCGCCACGAGTGAGCCGTGTCCCCGGCGGCCGGAAGCATGGGAAAGGCCCGATATCGACGATATCGGGCCTTTTTTCGTTTGCCGGAGAAGCCGTTCCAGGGGCTTGCCACCCTTGCCGGCAAGCGGAAACGGCTTGCCGCTTGCCGCTTCCGGGTTGCCCTTAAATAAACTCAAGTTATTGAATATAAAGGTTTTTAATAATCTGGCACGGGCCTTGCTGAAGTGTTGGCGACGAAAGCCACACCGGCAAACAGGTTCGCAGCCATGAGCATCAGTTTCGACAGAGCACTCGGTATCCACCAGCAGGCCCTCAGCTTCCGCGCCCAGCGCGCCGAAGTGCTGGCCAACAACCTGGCCAACGCCGATACCCCGAACTACAAGGCTCGCGACCTGGACTTCGCCGCGGTTCTCGCCGAGCAGAAGGACAAGGCCGCCAAGGGTACCTTCGCCACCCGCACCACCAACGAGCGGCATATCGCCGCCGAAGGTTTCGGCATGGGCGAGGGCAGCCTGCAGTACCGCATCCCGGTCCAGCCGTCGATCGACCAGAACACTGTCGACGCCCAGATCGAGCAGGCCAACTACGCCGAGAACGCCATGCACTTCCAGGCGTCCTTCACCTTCCTCAACAGCAAATTCAAAGGGCTGGTCAGCGCCCTGCGTGGAGAGTAACCGCCATGTCCCTCGCCAGTGTCTTCAACATTGCCGGTAGCGGCATGAGCGCCCAGAGCACCCGCCTGAACACCGTGGCCAGCAACATCGCCAACGCCGAGACGGTTTCCTCCAGCGTCGACAAGACCTACCGCGCCCGCCATCCGGTGTTCTCCACCATGTTCCAGCAGGCCCAGGGCGACAGCGGCTCGCTGTTCGCCGACCAGGACAGCTCCGGCGCCGGCGTGCAGGTGCTGGGCATCGTCGAGGACCAGAGTTCGCTGATGCCGCGCTACGAGCCGAACCATCCGGCCGCGGATGCCAACGGCTACGTGTATTACCCCAATGTGAACGTGGTCGAGGAAATGGCCGACATGATTTCCGCCAGCCGTGCCTTCCAGACCAACGCGGAAATGATGAATACCGCCAAACAGATGATGCAGAAGGTCCTGACCCTGGGTCAGTGAGCGGAGTAGAGCATGAGCATCGATAACGTCAGCGGCACCAGCAGCAACACCGGCAACGTCAACGGCAGCAAGCGCGCCGCCGGCAGCGGCGCCACCGAGACCGGGCAGAGCGTCAAGGGCAGCAGCAACCTTGGCAAGGACGAATTCCTCAAGCTGCTGGTGGCCCAGTTGAAGAACCAGGACCCGATGTCGCCGCAGCAGAACGGCGAGTTCATCGCCCAACTGGCCCAGTTCAGCACCGTGGAAGGCGTGCAGTCGCTGAACAAGAGCATGGAGAGCATTCTCTCCAACTACCAGTCGTCGCAGGCCCTGCAAGCCTCGTCGCTGGTGGGGCGGAAGGTCATCGTGGCGACCGACAAGTCGGTGGTGGACACCAAGGACACCTTCAAGGCGTCCCTCAACCTGCCGGTCTCCAGCAGCAACGTATGGGTCAACGTCTACGACGACAAGGGCACCGTGGTCAATCGCATCAACCTCGGCCAGCAGGCTGCCGGCAGCGTCAGCTTCATGTGGGACGGCAAGGACAGCAGCGGCAACATCATGCCGCCGGGCACCTACAAGTTCGAGGCGCAGACCTCGATCGACGGCAAGACCTACGGGCTCCAGACCTACCTGCCGGCCAACGTCGACAGCGTCACCCTGGGGCAGAACGGCGGCGAGCTGATGCTCAACCTCGCAGGCCTGGGCAGCATCGCGCTGTCCAAAGTACAGATCATCGGCCAGTAAGCCGGCGTTTCCGGCAAGGAGCTATCCATGAGTTTCAACATCGGCCTGAGCGGCATCCAGGCGGCCTCCAGCGGCCTGAACGTCACCGGCAACAACATCGCCAACGCCGGCACCGTAGGCTTCAAGCAATCCCGCGCGGAGTTCGCCGACGTCTACGCCGCCTCGGTGCTGGGTTCGGGCAGCAACCCGCAGGGCAGCGGCGTGCTGCTCTCGGACGTCTCGCAGATGTTCAAGCAGGGCAACATCGACTCGACCAACAGCGTGCTGGACCTGGCCATCAACGGCAACGGCTTCTTCGTCACCAGCAACAACGGGGCGATCAGCTACACCCGCGCCGGCTACTTCAATACCGACAAGCAGGATTTCATCGTCGACAACAACGGCTACCGCCTGCAGGGCTATGCCGTCGGGCCGAACGGCCAGTTGCAGAACGGCGTGGTCACCGACCTCAAGGTCGAGCGCGCCAATCAGGCGCCGCAGGCCACCTCGAGCATCCAGCAGTCGTACAACCTCAACTCGACGCTGAAGCCGCCGACCGTGACGCCGTTCGATCCGTCCGACGCCGCTACCTACAACTCGTCCTCTTCGCTGGGCATCTATGACAGCCAGGGCAACTCCCACACCATGAGCCAGTTCTTCATCAAGAACGAGCCGGACCCGAATGCGACCCCGCCGATTCCGGAGAACAGCTGGACCATGAAAGTGCTGATCGACGGGGTCAATCCGCTCGACCCCTCGAACAAGACGCCGATGAGCTTCAACGTCACCTTCGACGCCAGCGGCCAGATGACCTCGGTACGGGCGCCGGACGGCAGCACCAGCGGGCCGGGCTTCAGCATCGACGCGACCACCAACGTGATCCAGTTCAGCCCGGCCACCGGCAATCCGCCGACTCCCGGCACCGGCTGGATTCCGGCGGCCTCGGACGGCAAGACCCCGCCGACCTACGCCTGGAATGGCGCGACCGGTGCCGCCAGCGGCATCTCCTTCGACATGCGCAAGACCACCCAGTACTCCACCGCGTTCGCCCAGAGCAACCCGATCCAGGACGGCTACACCACCGGTCAGCTGGCAGGCCTGGAAATCGACGACACCGGGGTGATCTTCGCCCGCTACACCAACGGCCAGTCCAAGGTGCAGGGCCAGGTGGTGCTGGCCAACTTCGCCAACATCCAGGGCCTGACGCCGATCGGCAAGACCTCCTGGGTGCAGTCCGCGGAGTCCGGCGAGCCGGCGGTCGGCGCGCCGCGCTCGGGCACCCTGGGGGCGCTGCAATCCGGCGCGCTGGAAGCGTCCAACGTGGACATCTCCAACGAACTGGTGAACCTCATCGTCCACCAGCGCAACTACCAGGCCAACGCCAAGACCATCCAGACCGAGGATGCGGTGACCCAGACCATCATCAACCTGCGCTGATGACGGCGAGCCGGTGCCGTCCGGGCGCCGGCAAGGCCCTTGCCGCCAGCGGCAACCCCTGGCCAGGGGTTGCCCCCGAAGCCTCCGAAAGGAGGCTTTCTTTTTTGTAAAATCCATCTAAATCAATAACTTAATTTGTTTTTCGAATTCTGGCACGGCGCTTGCTGGATAACCTGCAAGAAAGCCCGGCGGATTGTGCCGGTGCCTGGAGGATTCGATGGACAAGATGCTGTACGTCTCCATGAGCGGGGCCAGCCAGAACACCCTGGCGATGCGCGCTCATGCCAACAACCTGGCGAACATCTCGACCAGCGGCTTTCGTCGCGACTTCGAGCAGGCGCGTTCGATGCAGGTGTTCGGCGACAGCTTCCCGGCGCGGGTATTCGCCATGAGCGAGCGGCCCGGTACCGATTTCAGCCATGGCAGCCTCCAGGAAACCGGCAACGAGCTGGACATCGCCATCGACGGCGACGGCTTCGTCGCGGTCCAGGCGCCGGATGGCAGCGAGGCCTACGTGCGTACCGCCGGCATGCACATCGACGCCCTCGGCATGCTGCGCACCGGCGACGGCTTGCCGGTGCTCGGCAACGGTGGGCCGATCGCCGTGCCGCCGGAGGAAAAGGTGGAGATCGGCCAGGACGGCACCATCAGCATCCGCGCCCTTGGCGAGAACCCCAACGTGGTCGCCGTGGTGGACCGGATCAAGCTGGTCAACCCGAACCTGAAGCAGATGGAGAAGGGTACCGACGGCCTGCTGCACTACAAGCCGCAGCCGGGCGAGCAGGCGCCGCTGGCCGACGCCAACGTGAAGGTGGTCTCCGGTTTCCTGGAAAGCAGCAACGTGAACGCGGTGGAAGAGATGACCGCGATCCTCTCGCTGTCCCGTCAATTCGAGCTGCACGTGAAGATGATGCGCACCGCCGAGGACGATTCGGCGGCCATGGCGCGGGTTTTGCAAATCAGCTAATCACTTGAGCGTGGTGCCATAAAACCGGCACCCGAGGAGCACGACGATGTTATCGGCACTGTGGGTCAGCAAGACCGGTCTGTCCGCCCAGGACATGAACCTGACCACCATTTCCAACAACCTGGCCAACGTATCCACCACCGGCTTCAAGCGCGACCGCGCGGAGTTCCAGGACCTGCTGTACCAGATCCGGCGCCAGCCGGGCGGCCAGTCGACCCAGGACAGCGAGCTGCCTTCGGGCCTGCAACTGGGTACCGGTGTGCGCGTCGTCGGCACCCAGAAGATCTTCACCCCGGGCAGCCTGCAGACCACCGAGCAGCCGCTGGACATGGCGGTCAACGGGCGCGGCTTCTTCCAGGTCCTGCTGCCGGACGGCACCGTGTCCTACACCCGCGACGGCAGCTTCCACCTGAACTCCGACGGGCAGATCGTCACCTCCAACGGCTTCGCCCTGGAGCCGGCGATCGTGGTGCCCAACGAGACCCAGACCTTCACCGTCGGCCAGGACGGCACCGTTTCGGTGACCACCACCGGCAACGCCCAGCCGCAGGTGATCGGCAACATCCAGACCGCCGACTTCATCAACCCGGCCGGCCTGCAGGCCATCGGCAACAACCTGTTCCTGGAAACCGGCTCCAGCGGCGCGCCGCAGGTCGGTACGCCGGGTCTCAACGGCCTCGGCACGGTTGCCCAGAACACCCTGGAAAACTCCAACGTCAACGTGGTCGAGGAGCTGGTGAACATGATCACCACCCAGCGCGCCTACGAGATGAACTCCAAGGTCATCTCCACCGCCGACCAGATGTTGTCCTTCGTCACCCAGAATCTTTGACGGGCCCTGACCGGACCCTGGCTGTACGCCGCGAGGTAGCTTGATATGAACCGGCTGATGATCGTCTCCCTGCTTGGCATCGCCACCGCCCTGGGCGGTTGCGTCAATCCACCGCCGAAGCCGAACGATCCGTACTACGCGCCGGTGCTGCCGCGCACCCCGCTGCCCGCCGCGCAGAACAACGGCGCGATCTACCAGGCCGGCTTCGAGCAGAACCTCTACGACGACCGCAAGGCCTTCCGCGTGGGCGACATCATTACCATCACCCTCAACGAGAAGACCCAGGCGAGCAAGAAAGCCAACTCCGATATCCAGAAGGACAGCAAGACCAAGATGGGGCTGACCTCGCTGTTCGGTAGCGGCATGACCACCAACAACCCGATCGGCGGCGGCGACCTCAGCCTCAGCGCCGAATACGGCGGCTCGCGCGACGCCAAGGGCGACAGCCAGGCGGGGCAGAGCAACAGCCTGACCGGCTCGATCACCGTGACCGTGGCCGAGGTGCTGCCCAACGGCATCCTCTCCGTGCGCGGCGAGAAGTGGATGACCCTGAACACCGGCAACGAGCTGGTGCGCATCGCCGGCCTGGTCCGCGCCGACGATATCGCCACCGACAACACCGTGTCCTCGACCCGCGTGGCCGACGCCCGGATCACCTATTCCGGCACCGGCGCCTTCGCCGATGCCAGTCAGCCGGGCTGGCTGGACCGCTTCTTCCTCAGCCCGCTGTGGCCGTTCTGAGGACGCTCGCGATGACCAAGTTCAAGCACCTGCTGGCCCTCGCCGCGCTGCTCCTGGCCGCCGGCGCGGCCCAGGCCGAGCGGTTGAAGGATATCGCCAGCATCCAGGGCGTGCGGACCAACCAGTTGATCGGCTATGGCCTGGTGGTCGGCCTGAGCGGCAGCGGCGACCAGACCACGCAGACGCCGTTCACCCTGCAGACCTTCAACAACATGCTGGCGCAGTTCGGCATCAAGGTGCCGGCCAACGTCGGCAACGTGCAGTTGAAGAACGTCGCCGCGGTATCGGTGCATGCCGACCTGCCGCCGTTCGCCAAGCCGGGCCAGCCGATCGACGTCACCGTGTCGTCCATCGGCAACGCCAAGAGCCTGCGCGGCGGCAGCCTGCTGATGACTCCGCTGAAAGGTATCGACGGCCAGGTCTACGCGGTCGCCCAGGGCAACCTGGTGGTCGGCGGCTTCGACGCCGAAGGCCGCGACGGCTCGAAGATCACCGTCAACGTACCGTCCGCCGGACGTATCCCGGCCGGCGCCACCGTCGAACGCGCGGTGCCGAGCGGCTTCGACCAGGGCAACAGCCTGACGCTGAACCTCAACCGCCCGGACTTCACCACTGCCAAGCGCATCGTCGACCGCATCAACGAACTGCTCGGTCCGGGCGTCGCCCATGCGGTGGACGGCGGCTCGGTGCGGGTCAGCGCACCGCTCGACCCGAACCAGCGGGTCGACTACCTGTCGATCCTGGAGAACCTCGACGTGCAGCCGGGCGAGGCGGTGGCCAAGGTCATCATCAATTCGCGCACCGGCACCATCGTCATCGGCCAGAACGTCAAGGTATCGCCGGCCGCCGTCACCCACGGCAGCCTGACCGTGAGCATCACCGAAGACCCGATCGTCAGCCAGCCCGGTGCCTTCTCCAACGGCCAGACCGCGGTGGTGCCACGCTCGCGGGTGAACGCCGAGGAGGAGACCAAGCCGATGTTCAAGTTCGGTCCCGGCACCACCCTGGACGACATCGTCCGCGCGGTGAACCAGGTCGGCGCCGCGCCGAGCGACCTGATGGCGATCCTCGAAGCCCTGAAGCAGGCCGGCGCGTTGCAGGCCGACCTGATCGTGATCTGAGGACGACGCCATGGATTCCCGTTTGCTCAGCGGTATCGGCGCAGGCCCCGACAGCGGCTCCTATACCGATCTCAACCGCCTCAACCAGCTCAAGGTCGGCAAGGACCGCGACGGCGAGGCGAACATCCGCAAGGTCGCCCAGGAATTCGAATCGCTGTTCCTCAACGAGATGCTCAAGTCCATGCGTTCGGCCAACGAAGCGCTGGGCGACGGCAATTTCATGAACAGCCAGACCACCAAGCAGTACCAGGACATGTACGACCAGCAACTGTCGGTGAGCCTGTCGAAGAATGCCGGCGGCATCGGCCTGGCCGACGTGCTGGTGCGCCAGTTGTCGAAGATGA
Source organism: Pseudomonas sp. FDAARGOS_761 (assembly GCF_013343155.1). Lineage (NCBI taxonomy): Bacteria > Pseudomonadati > Pseudomonadota > Gammaproteobacteria > Pseudomonadales > Pseudomonadaceae > Pseudomonas > Pseudomonas sp. FDAARGOS_761. Next base: position 1,239,032 of record NZ_CP054572.1, read on the forward strand.
AGCAAGGCTCCAGGGGCAACGGCGAAAACCCGTTCGCCCGGGTCGCCGAGAACGGCGCCGGTCGCTGGCCGAGCAACCCCAGCGCGCAGGCCGGCAAGGCCCTGCCGATGCCGGAAGCCGGCCGCGACGACTCGAAGCTGCTCAACCAGCGGCGCCTGGCGCTGCCGGGCAAGCTGGCCGAGCGCATGCTCGCCGGCATCGTTCCCTCCGCCTCGCCGGCCGCCAGCCAGATGCAGAGCCTGGGCCAGGACAGCTACCTGCCGGCGCAGAGCTACCCGGCGGCGAGCCGCCGCGGTTTCTCCACCGATGGCGTCGACAGCCAGGGCAGCCGGCGCATCGCCCAGCCGCCGCTGGCCAGGGGCAAGTCGATGTTCGCCTCCGCCGACGAATTCATCGCCACCATGCTGCCGATGGCCCAGAAGGCCGCCGAGCGGATCGGCGTCGATGCCCGCTACCTGGTGGCCCAGGCCGCGCTGGAGACCGGCTGGGGTAAATCGATCATCCGCCAGCAGGATGGCGGCAGCAGCCACAACCTGTTCGGCATCAAGACCGGCAGCCGCTGGGATGGTGCCTCGGCGCGCGCCCTCACCACCGAATACGAAGGCGGCAAGGCGGTCAAGGAGGTCGCGGCGTTCCGCTCCTACTCGTCGTTCGAGCAGAGCTTCCACGACTACGTCAGCTTCCTCCAGGGCAACGACCGCTACCAGAACGCCCTGGACAGCGCCGCCAACCCCGAGCGCTTCATGCAGGAACTGCAGCGCGCCGGCTACGCCACCGATCCGCAGTACGCCCGCAAGGTGGCGCAGATCGCCAGACAGATGCAGACCTACCAGGCCGTCGCCGCCGCCGGCACGCCGCCTCTGGGTTGAGCAAGGAGGAACTGACCCATGTCCGACCTACTCTCGATAGGCCTGTCCGGCCTCGGCACCAGCCAGACCTGGCTGACCATCACCGGGCACAACATCACCAACGTCAAGACGCCGGGCTACAGCCGCCAGGATGCCATCCAGCAGACCCAGGTCCCGCAGTTCAGCGGTGCCGGCTACATGGGCTCGGGCAGCCAGATCGTCGACGTGCGCCGCCTGGCCAGTGACTTCCTCACCGGCCAGTTGCGCAACGCCACCAGCCAGAACAGCGAGTTGAGCGCATTCCGTAGCCAGATCGAGCAGCTCGACGGCCTGTTGTCCAACACCACCACCGGCGTCAGCCCGGCCATGCAGCGCTTCTTCGCCGCACTGCAGGCCGCCGCCAACAATCCCTCCTCGACCGAAGCGCGCGAGGCAGTGCTTGCCCAGGCCGAGGGGCTGGGCAAGACCTTCAATACCCTCTATGACCAGTTGGACAAGCAGAACAGCTTGATCAACCAGCAACTGGGCGCGCTGGCTTCGCAGGTCAACCATCTGTCACAGAGCGTGGCCAGCTACAACGATGCCATCGCCAAGGCCAAGTCGGCGGGCGCGGTGCCCAACGACCTGATGGATGCGCGCGACGAAGCCGTGCGCAAGCTATCCGAGATGATCGGGGTGACCGCGGTCACCCAGGACGACAACAGCGTCAGCCTGTTCATCGGTAGCGGCCAGCCGCTGGTGGTGGGCAATACCGTGTCGACCCTGAGCGTGGTGCCCGGGCTGGATGACCCGACCCGCTACCAGGTGCAACTGAGCAACGGCAACTCCATACAGAACGTCACCGGCCTGGTGTCCGGCGGCGAGATGGGTGGCTTGCTGGCCTACCGCAACAGCGCCCTGGACAGCAGCTACAACAAGCTCGGGCAGTTGGCGATCACCCTCGCCGATACCATCAACAAGCAGTTGGGGCAGGGCCTCGACCTGGCCGGCAAGGCCGGCGCCAACCTGTTCGGCGACATCAACGATCCGGACATCACCGCGCTGCGGGTCCTGGCGAAGAACGGCAACACCGGCAATGTCCACGCCAACCTGAACATCACCGATACCAGCAAGCTGAATTCCAGCGATTTCCGCCTGGACTTCGACGGCACCAATTTCACCGCGCGGCGCCTGGGCGACGACGCAAGCATGCAGGTCACGGTCAGCGGTACCGGTCCCTACACCCTCTCGTTCAAGGATGCCAACGGCGTCGACCAGGGCTTCAACCTGACCCTCGACCAGCTCCCGGCTGCCGGCGACCGCTTCACCCTGCAGCCGACCCGGCGTGGCGCGGCGGATATCGAGGCGACGCTGAAGAATGCCTCGCAACTGGCGTTCGCCGGTACCGCGCGTACCGAATCGACCACCGAAAACCGCGGCACCGGCAAGATCGGCGCGCCGACCCTCACCAGCGGTCCGTCGCCGGTGGACCCGGCGGTGCTACAGGGCGCGTTCGGGCCCAACGGGATCAGCCTGGGCGCGACGCTCAGCGCCGACGGCAAGACCTATACCCTGTCCTCGCCGTTGCCGGCCGGCTGGAACTACGTCGACAAGGACGGTAACGCCCTGACCGGCAGCCCGACGCTGACCAGCGGCAATACCAATACCGTGCGCATGGCGTTCACCGACCCGAGCGGGCAGAAATACAGCTACGAATTCGAGCTCAGCGGCGTACCGCAGAACTCCGACAGCTTCAAGCTGGGCTTCAACGACAAGGGCATTTCCGACAACCGCAACGCTCTCAACCTGCTGGCCCTGCAGACCAAGCCGACCGTCGGCGGCACCGACAACACCGGTTCCACCTACAACGAGGCCTATGGTGGCCTGGTCGAGCGGGTCGGCACCCTGACCGCCCAGGTGCGTGCCAGCAGCGAGGCCAGCGCCACGGTGCTGAAGCAGGCCCAGGACAGCCGCGATTCGTTGTCCGGGGTGAGCCTCGACGAAGAGGCGGCCAACCTGATCCAGTTCCAGCAGTATTACGGTGCCTCGGCCCAGGTGATTCAAGTTGCCCGCACTTTGTTCGATACCCTGATTGGAGCGTTCCGTTGAGTTCTCTCGACGGGGCCTAAGCCAGCGAGACCGCCACCATGCGCATTTCCACCATCCAGGCCTTCAACAACTCGGTCAACGGGATTTCCCGCAACTACGCGGACCTGAACCGTACCTTCGAGCAGATCAGCACCGGCAAGCGCATCCTGACCCCGGCGGACGACCCGGTCGGTTCGGTACGCCTGTTGCGCCTGGACCAGGAACAGGGGTTGAACGAGCAGTACAAGACCGGCATGACCGAGGCGAAGAACAGCCTGAGCCAGGAGGAAACCATCCTCCGTTCGGTCGGCAACGTCCTCCAGCGCATCCGCGAGATCGCCGGCCAGGCCGGCGACGGCGCACTGGACTCCAACGACAAGAAGTCGCTGGCCAGCGAGTTGCGCCAGCGCGAGGACGAGTTGCTGAACCTGCTCAACAGCCGCGACGCGAGTGGCAAATACCTGTTTTCCGGGTCCCAGGGCTCGGTGCAGCCGTTCGTGCGCAACGAGGACGGCACCTACAGCTACATGGGCGACGAGAGCCAGCGCGAGGTGCAGATCGCCAGCAGCACGCGGATTCCGGTCAGCGACAGCGGCAAGGTGCTGTTCGAGGACATCGTCAATGCCGCTCGTCTCGATACCAAGGCGGCGGCTGGCAATACCGGCGACGGTCGCATCTCGGTCGGCCTGGTCGAGGACGAGCTGGCCTTCGACAGCCAGTTCCCGGCGAGCAATCCGCCTGCGGCAACCGACGGCTTCAACATCCACTTCGTCAGCGACAAGGAGTATGTGGTCTACGATCCGAAGAGCCTGCCTCCGGGCTATGACTGGACCACCTACGATCCGAATTCGCCGCCGGCCTGGCAATTGTCCAAGGGCGCCATCGACGACGACCCGAAGACCATCGACAAGGTGCTCTACGCCGGTGTCAGCGTGACGATCGACGGCACGCCGAAGGCGGGCGACGAGTTCAACGTCAACTACAAGCCGGGCAGCGAGAAGCGCAGCCTGCTGAACGTGGTGTCGGACCTGCGCAAGGCCCTGGAAAGCTCCACCGACAACCAGGCCGGCAACGACGCCATCCGCGATGCGACGGCGGTGGCCCTGACCAACCTCTCCGCCGTGGCTGCCGCCGTGGATGGCGGCCAGGGCAAGATCGGCGCGCGCCTGAATACCGTGGAAAGCACCGAGACCTTCATCGACGATGTGAAGCTGGTGAATGCGTCGGTGATGTCGCAGATCCAGGACCTGGACTACGCCGAGGCGTTGTCGCGGCTGTCGTTGCAGTCCACCATCATGGATGCCGCGCAGCAGAGCTACGTGAAGATCCAGGGGTTGAGCCTGTTCAACTACCTGAAGTGACAGTCCCTCTGTGGAACAGGGCCCATGACTCCGTCATGGGCCTTTTCGTTCGCAGGGACTGTACCTGTGTCGCTGGAGGGTATGTTCCGCAAGGTCTACGGAAACACGGGAGAATTTGTCAGAAGTTTGACTGCCGATTCGCGCCGCAGCGCCTGTGGAACAGCCAGGGGCCGCGCGACCAGGGGCTTTGACCTGCATCAAGCTCTTTGGGTACGGGCCTTGCATAGAGTGGCGTGCTCGGGTTTTTCGCCCTTTACTCGCCTGAGTATCCATTCATCAGGGCCCTACATGAACAACAAGACGATCCCGGTCACCAGCCCGCTGCTGCCGCCCCTGGAAGAGTTCATCCCCTACCTGGAAAAGATCTGGGAGAGCCGTTTCCTGACCAACGGGGGCGACATGCACCATGCGTTGGAAGAGGCCCTGTGCGAGTACCTGGGGGTGAAGCACATCGTGCTCTTCGCCAACGCCACCCTGGCGCTCATCACCGCGCTGCAGGCATTGCGGGTGACCGGCGAGGTGATCACCACGCCGTACTCCTTCGTCGCCACCAGCCACGCGCTGCTGTGGAACGGGCTCAAGCCGATCTTCGTGGACATCGACCAGGACTCCATGAATCTCGACCCGTCGCGGATCGAGGCGGCGATCACCCCGCAGACCACCGCGATCCTGCCGGTGCATTGCTACGGCAACCCCTGCGATGTCGAGGCGATCCAGCGGATCGCCGATATCCACCACCTGAAGGTCATCTACGATGCCGCGCATGCCTTCGCCGTGCGCGACGCCGGCGGCAGCGTACTGCGCCACGGCGACCTGAGCATCCTCAGCTTCCATGCCACCAAGGTGTTCAACACCTTCGAGGGCGGTGCGATCATCTGCTCGGACGAAAACACCCGGCAACGCCTCAACCACCTTAAGAATTTCGGCTTCGTCGACGAGGTCACGGTGGTCATGCCCGGCATCAACGGCAAGCTCAACGAGGTCGGCGCTGCCTTCGGGCTGCTGCAACTCAAGCACGTCGACCAGGCCCTGGAGCAGCGCAGGGAGATCGCCGAGCGCTATCGGCGCCTGCTGGCCGGCGTCCCTGGCATCCAGTGCCTCCGGCCTGGTACCCAGACCTTCGCCAACAACGCCTATTTCCCGATCCTGGTGGAAGACGATTTTCCGCTTTCGCGCGACGAGCTGTACCAGCGCCTGCGCGACAGGGATGTGCTGGTGCGGCGCTACTTCTACCCACTCATCAGCGACTTCCCCATGTACCATTCGCTGCCCTCGGCGGCGCCCGCCAATCTTCCGGTGGCGCGGTCGATTTCCTCGCGGGTGCTGTGCCTGCCGATCTATCCCGGGCTGGCCGCCGCAGACGTCGAGTTCGTCGCCGGCCTGATCGCTTCCGCCGCCATGCCGCGGCGGCGAGCATCAAGTTGAGCCCGTCGCGACCGATAACAGAATGAACAACCGCCTCACTCAGGTAGACAAGAAATGAGCCAAGCAAAATTCATCGAAGACTTCCTTTCCGCCACCGATTTCCAGAATCCCGTCGAGGTCAGCATGGACACCCAGCTCGAAGACCTGCCGGAATGGGACTCGCTGGCCGCGCTCGGGGTCATCGTCATGTTCGACATGGAATACGGCAAGACCATCACCGGCGAAGACCTGATCAAGGCTCGCACGGTGGGCGACCTCTACCAGATGCTCGGACTCTGACCATGGCCACCTCCACGCTGAAGAACGTCCGTTTCGCCGGGATGGCGACCTGCGTCCCCAAGCGCGTTATCTCCAACCTGACCGACTGCAAGCCGCAGTTGCGCGCCGAGCGCGAACGCCTGGTGCGCAACATCGGCATCGAGACGCGGCGCATGGCGCAGGAGTGGCAGTGCTTCTCCGACCTGGCCTTCGACGCCGCCGAGCGCCTGCTGGAAAGCCTGGAGTGGAAGCGCGAGGAGGTCGATGCGCTGATCGTCGTGACCCAGTCTCCCGACTACCTGGCGCCGGCTACCGCGATCATCCTCCAGGACCGCCTGGGGCTGCCGCATTCCACCGTGGCCTTCGACGTCAACCTGGGTTGCTCGGCCTATCCGTTCGCCCTCAACCTGCTGGGTTCGCTGATTGCCGCCGGCGGGGTGAAGAAGGGCCTTGTGCTGGTCGGCGACCGCGGCGCCAGTGTCAACGATCCGATCTTCTCCGACGCGGGCACCGCGACGGCGCTGGAGTTCTGCGAAGGCGCGCCGCCGATGCATTTCGACCTGAACAGCGACGGCAGCGGCTACAAGGCCATCATCCTGCCGGTAGGCGGCCATCGCGAACCGGTCGGCGTGCAGCACCTGTTGCCGTTCCGTGAGGACGAGAACGACCATTGGCACCGTGCCATCGACCTGCAGCTCGACGGCACCGCCGTGCTCAGCTTCTCCACCCAGCGCGTACCGCCGGCGGTGGAAAAGCTGCTCGACTATGCCGGTGCGAGCAAGGACGAAGTGGACTACTTCGTTTTCCACCAGGCCAACCGGATGATCAACGAGACCATCCGCAAGAAGCTCGGCCTGCCGGTAGAGAAGGTGCCTTCGACCCTGCGCGACTTCGGCAACACCAGCGGCGCCTCGCTGCCGGTGACCATGACCGCGCGGATCAACCGGGAGCTCGAGGCCGGCCGCAATCGCGTGTTGCTCTGCGGCTTCGGTATCGGCCTGTCCTGGGGTACCTGCCTGGTGGATATCGAAGGGGCGAAGTTCCCCGACCTGATCGAATCCTGAGAGCCTTGAACGCGGAATCAGCCAAGTGAACGACGAGACTTCCTTCAATCCCTTCAGCCTGTCGGGCAGGCGCATCCTGGTCACCGGCGCCAGCTCCGGCCTGGGCCTGGCCATCGCGCAGAGCTGCGCGCGGATGGGCGCCGAGCTGATCGTTACCGGACGTGACCAGACCCGCCTGGATGGATGCCTGACAACCTTGCAGTCGATCTCGGAGCTGCCGCACCGTGCTGTCCAGGCCGATCTTCGGGTAGCCGAGGAGCGCGCTGCGGTGGTAGCGGCTGTCGACAGCGAAATCCATGGACTGGTGCATAGCGCCGGTATTTCCCGTCTGTGTCCAGTGCGGATGATGACCGAAGCGCACTTGCATGAAGTCCAGTCGATCAATGTCGACTCGCCGATGCTGCTTACCCAGGCGTTGCTCAAACGCAACCTGGTAGCGCCCGGCGGTTCGATCCTGTTCATCGCTTCCATCGCCGCCCACATCGGGGTTGCCGGAGTGGGGGCATACTCGGGAACCAAGGCCGCTCTGATCGCCATGTCCCGCTGCCTGGCCATGGAAGTGGTGAAGCGCAACATCCGGGTTAACTGCCTGTCTCCATCACTGGTGGAAACACCGCTTCTGGATGCAGCCACCCAGACGGTCGGTTCGATGGACGGTCAACGCAGCAACCACCCGATGGGCTTCGGCAAGCCCGAGGATATCGCCAACGCCGCTATCTTCATGCTTTCCGATGCCAGCCGCTGGGTGACCGGCACGACCCTGGTGATGGACGGCGGCCTGACCATCAGTTGAGGACGATGCAATGAAGAGGATCATCATCCTCGGCGCCGGTGGGTTGGGGCGTCAGGTGCTGGCCCAGCTGCAGGTCGACTACGGTCACGGCATCGACTGGGTGATCGGCGGGTTTCTCGACGAGCGCGGCCCCGACGCGGTCGCGGAGTCGCTCTACTACCCGTGGCTCGGGTATCCGGAGAGCTTCGTCGCGGAGCCTGACCAACTGTTCGTCGCCGCGGTCGGCGATCCGCTCAGTCGCCAGAAGCAGGTCGCATGCCTGCTGGCGAAGGGCGCCGAGTTCGTCGCTATCCGCACCCGCTGCACCCTTGGCGTGCGGACCAGTTACGGCCCGACCTTCTTCGGCTACGACGTGAGCAGCGGCGTGGACTGCCGTATCGGCGCCTACGGTTTCATCGACCAGCAAACCATGCTCGGCCACGACGTGGTCATCGGCGACTATGTACACATCGGCCCGCGCTGCCTGCTGGCCGGCTACGTGAAGGTGGGCGATCGTGCGGTGATCAACTCCGGGGCGATGATCGCCCGCGACGTCAGTATCGGCGAAGACGCCGTGGTGGGCATGGGCGCGGTGGTGTTCAAGGACGTGGCGGCCGGACAGACCGTGGTCGGCAATCCGGCCCGGGTTATTTTCAGCAAGTGAAGGTTGTGGATGTGGACATGACTCGCCATGCGCTGGACGCAGCGCACTACACCGAGCCGCAGACGCTCGCGCTGGAGCGCGAAAGGCTGTTCGGCAGGCTCTGGATCTTCGTCGGCTTCAGTTCGATGGTGCGCGAGCGCAACCAGTTCTTCACCCGCAAGATCGCCGGCGTGCCGGTCGTGGTGCAGCGTACCGAGTCCGGCATCCGGGCCTTTCTCAACCAGTGTCCGCATCGTCTGTCGGCCATCCAGACCGAATGCACCGGCCAGCGACCGCTGGTCTGCCCGTACCATGCCTGGTCGTTCGGCGCCGAGGGGCAGCTACAGGGCATTCCGAACTCCAGTCTGTACCAGTTCAGCGCCGAGGAGCGGGCGCGGATCGGCTTGCGCAAGCTGCACCTGGAAGAGGTGGGGCAACTGCTGTTCGTCAACCTGGCGGACGACCCGCTGTCGCTGCGCGAGCAGTTCGACGATGGATTCCTGGAAACCTTGCGGGAGGTCTCCTCGCACCTGGATACGCGGCTGATCTACAGCTGCCACAAGGTGCGCTACAACTGGAAGCTGAACATGGAGAACGTGAAGGACTACAACCATGTTCCTTTCGTCCATCCGAAGACCTTCCTCCCGGTGATGACCGCCCCGGTGCGCGGTCTGGCACGCGAGGCTGCGGTGCCATCCGAGGTGCTGCGCCTGCTGCAGGAAGGCGAAACGCCGGAGCTGCGTTCGCTGAGCTTCCCCACCAAGGCGCCGATCCAGCCCTACAAGAGCTGGTTCTCCGACCTCTGTGAGGGCTACGGCGACGAGCACGCCTACTACAACTGGTTCATCTACCCGAACGTGAACTTCTGCAGCGTCCGTGGCGAGCACTTCCTGCTCCAGCAGTACGATCCGGTGGCACCCGGCGAGACCGACTACCACCTGTGGATGATGACTGCTCGGCGCAAGGATCCGAAGACCGATTTCAGCGCTTTGCTGAGCACCCTGATTCGCGGCGAGCGTAACGTGATCGGCGAGGACACCCTGGTCCTGGAACGCCTCCAGGAGGGGCTGGGCGCACATTCGCCGCCGTTCATGCACGGCGACTACGAGGTGCAGCTGGTGCGCCAGCACCTGTGGTATCGCGCGCAGGTACTGGGGGAGAGGGCATGAAGCAGGCGATCATCGTCGGGGAAGGGCGCGCGCTCGAACGGGCGGACAGTACTGCGCGGGAACGGGGACTGGAACACCGGGTCCTGGAGCTGAATGCTGCGGATCGACACAACTTCGATATTGCGCCTCTGCTCGAACGCTACCCCGCTGCGGAAAGCGAAGTATTCGTGGCGCTGGACGAGCGGGCGGTGAACTACGCCCGCCACAAGCTCATCGCGGATATCCGCCTGGCGGGCTACCGGCTATTCGATATCGTCTCGCCTCAGGCCATCGTCGGCGAAGGCGTGCGACTGCTGGGCAACGTGTTCGTCGGCGCCGGTTGCGTGCTCGCCGGTCCTGCCCGCATCGGCACTGGCAGTTGGCTGGAGCTGCAGGTCCTGGTGGAGGAGGACTGCCGGGTCGGAACCTGTAGCACGCTGCTCGCTGGCGTGCAGTTGGGACGGCGAGTGGAGATCGGCCAGGGCAGCACGCTGGGTGCGGGCAGCGTCGCGCTCGCCGACACCCGGGTGGGGCGACACTGCGAATGGTTGTTGCCGGGCAGGCTTCCCCGGGAACTACCCAATTACTCCTTTTACGATGAACTCATGCCCGATGGGGCACGCATCCTATGAGCGGGGAGCTGTCGATGATGGCGGGAAACGATATGACGCAGGCGGACTTCCTTTCGCGATGCGAACGGAGCGGATATCTATTGGTGCTGGTGCCTACTTCCTATCTTGGAGGGGTGTTCCGCTCACAGGTGGTTGCCGGTTTGTCGCAGCGTCTGCCTGGGGTTCGCCTGATTGCTGTGGACGATGTGCTTTTCGCCAGCAATAGCGTTCCCGATGGTTTCGACCAGGTGATTCCTACCGCCCAGTTGAAGGAACCATGCCACGCAGGGAAACCCGCAGTGAATTGTGCCTATTCGCTGCCTACCTGGCTGACGCTGGATCACCTGGCGAAGACTGCGCAATGCATCACCCTCGATCTGCCCGAGCTTCTCTACCTGCTGGATATTCCTTTGGTCTACCAGACCGGCGCGCTGACTCGCGAATTGGCGATGCAGCATCACGCCGAGTTCGTCTCGCTGCGCGAGCGCCTGGCCGACGAGCGAAGCCGGAAGACCCTGGAAGCCATCATGCGCCTGCGTTTGGACGGCAACCGCGCTGCGTTGCTGGACGTGTTGTGTCCGGGAGAGCAGGAATACTTTTCCCTGTACCGGGGCCCCGAGCATCCGATCGTCTTGCGAAGCGACGAGCATTACGTGGATATCGGTGCCTACGATGGCGATACGGTGAAGAAGTTCATGCTGGCGGCTCGTCATGAATATGCTTCGATCCATGCCTTCGAGCCTGATCCGGCGAATTACCGGCTCATGCATGCGTCGCTTGCTGGAAGTGTCGGTCTCCATCTGCATAACCAGGCGGTGTCCGATACCGGCGGCCATCTCGCATTCGCAGCCCACGGCACCATGGGAAGCAGGGTCGAGATAGACGGCACCGTGCAGGTGCCGTGCGTGCGGCTCGACGATGTCCTCGATGTCATGACCTTGCTGAAAATGGATGTGGAAGGCCATGAGGCACGGGTTCTGCGGGGGGCCGCGCGGCTGATCGACGAGTGCCGGCCGCGCATGGCCATCACCTGTTACCACCATGTGCAGGACCTGCTGGACATCGTCGCCGCGATCGACGGGATCGCTGCGGGAGCCCGGCTGCGCCTGCGCCATTACTCGCTGTATTTCTACGACACGATCCTCTATGTCGACTGGCCCGATGCTCTTCGTGAAGGGCGCTGACGCGCTCGTCGGAGCAGATGCTCCGCCGCGGGGAGTCGAGACCGGGAGCGGCGACACGAAGGGCCATGGCCCGGCCCTTCCGATCACCATGCGCTGCACCAATTACTCAGGAATGGCTCAATGAGCGCGAACGTTCGTGTCAGCATCGTCATGCCGACCTACAAGCTGGAGTACTTCGAGGACGCCCTCGACAGCGTGCTCGGGCAGACCTATCCGGCCCTGGAGCTGATCATCTGCGACGACAGCAGCGACGAGCGGATCGCCACGCTGGTCGAGCAGAAGCGCGCCTCCGCGGCATTCCCGATCCGCTACTTCCGCAACGAGACGCGCCTCGGCGAGCTGGGTAGCACGGCGAAAGGCATCCGCCTGGCGGAGGGCGAGTACGTCAAGTTTCTCCACGACGACGACGTGTTGCTTCCCGAGTGCGTCGAGGCGTTGGTGGGAGCGATGGAGCGCGAGCCGAACGTGGTCCTGGCCTCGTCGCGGCGGTTGCGTATCGACGAGGAAGGGCAGCCGCTGCCGGACATCCTGGCGACCTGCTTCCCGTTCGCCGGCGACGTCCTGATCGACGGTCGCGAGCTGGTCTCGTTCCTCGCCGACCACACCATCAACTTCATCGGCGAACCCAGTTGCCTGATGGCCCGGCGCGATGCGCTGCTGCAGATCTGCGAGCGCCTGATGATGCTCAACGGCCGGGCCATCGACTGGATCGGCGACCTGGCCATGTGTGCGCAGTTGCTACAGCGTGGCGACCTGGCGTTCCTGTCGCGGCCGCTGACCCGTTTCCGCGTCTCCCGCCAGCAGTTCAGCCAGATCGGGCGCGACCAGCCCGGTATCGGCGAGCAGGGCCATGCCGACTTCCGCCTGGCTATCCGCGAACTGGGTTGGTATCGCCAGGCCGGCGACAACCGCTTCGTCCGGGTGGCACCGATCACCCGCCTGGACGCCCGTGTCTTCAAGCCGGTCAACCTGCTCGCCGCGCTGAGGCGGGCGGCGGGCTTCGGTAGCGTCACGCTGTCGACCTGGCTGGAGGCGCGGCGGCCGGATGCGGTGCAGAAGGTGCTGATCGATCGATTCCTGCAGGAGCAGGGTGGTGGGCCGCGCTTCGCGGTGCTGGTGCTCGATGCCCACGGCGATACCGAGGCCGTGGAGCGTACCCTGCAGAGCCTGGAGCACGTCAATTCGTATCCACGTGTCGAGAGCCACCTGTTCGCGCCGCTGGGCACGAGTCCGCGGAACGGAGCGATGCTCTTCGATCCAGAGGTGGGGCCGGTGCCGACGATCAACCAGGCGCTTGCCCGGCTTGATACCGACTGGTTGCTCCTGGTCGAAGCGGGCGTCGAATTCACTGTCAGCGGCCTGCTGGTGGCGGCGCTGGACCTGCTGGCGGCACCGGAGAGCTGCCAGGCGGTGTATGCCGACGAACTCATGCGCCTGGATGACGGCGAGCTGGGCGCGGCGTTGCGCCCGGACCTGAATCTCGACCTTCTGCTCAGTTTCCCCGCCGGCCTGTCCCGGCACTGGTTGTTCCGCCGCGAGCCGCTGCTTGCCACGGGCGGATTCGACGAGACCGCCGGCGAGGCTTTCGAGCTGGCCTACCAGTTGCGTCTCGTCGAGCAGCGGGGCCTGGGCTGTATCGGACACATCAGCGAGCCACTGCTGTCTGGCCAAGCGCTGCGTCTGCAGGACAGCGCCGCCGAGCGTGCGGCGATCGAAGGCCACCTGCGCGCCCGTGGCTACGCGCAGGCAACAGTCGGAAGCCGGCTGCCGGGGCGCTACGAGCTGGACTACGGCCACGCCGGGCAACCGCCGGTCAGCATCCTGGTGCTGGCCGGGGAGCGCCTGGCGCAGCTCCAGCGTTGCGTAGAAACCGTGCTGGAGAATACCGCCTATCCCAACTACGAGATCCTTCTGCTGGAACAGGGTGGCGAAGCGGCCGACGTTCGCGAATGGCTGCTCGCCGTCGAGGGCATGGGCGTCGAGCAGGTGCGGGTGCTGCGAGGCGATGGGCAGTTGTCCCGTGGGGCTCTGCGCAACCTGGCGGCGTCCCGGGCGCGCGGCGAATTCCTGCTCTGGCTCGATGCCGGCAGCGGCATCCTCGACAAGGACTGGCTGCAGCAGTTACTCAACCATGGCCAGCGTCCGGAAGTCGGCGCGGTAGGCGCCAAGCTCCTGGCGGCGGACGGACGGGTCTGCCACGCCGGCTGGCTGCTCGGTTTGTGCGGACCGGCCGGGCGGGCCTTCGAAGGGCGTTCGCACGAGGACGCCGGTTACCTGCAGCGCCTGCAGGTGGACCAGAACTACTCGGCGGTGGCTGGCGAATGCCTGTTGATGCGCCGCGAGTTGTTCCTCGAATTGGGCGGTTTCGACGAGGCGCTGACGCGCTGGGACGATGTCGACATCTGCCTGCGGGCGGTCCAGGCGGGCTACCTGAACGTATGGACGCCGCGTGCGCGGCTGTTGCTCGATGCGCCTGCCACGACGGCGGCGAGCGTCGAGGAAGAAGATGCGCTGTACGCGCGCTGGCTACCGTTGTTGGCACGCGATCCCGCCTATAACCCGGGCTTTTCGTTGCAGGCCGAAGGCGGTTTCAAGCTGGCCGACCCGCAGCTGGCCTGGCGCCCGTTGCAGGGGTGGCGGCCCTTGCCCACTGTCCTGGCGCACCCCGCCGACCTGTTCGGCTGCGGCCATTACCGGGTGATCCAGCCGTTCAGCGCGTTGCGCGAGTCGGCATCCATCGATGGCGCGCTGTCGATCGGCCTGATGCACGTGGCCGATCTGGAGCGCTACGACCCGGACGTACTGGTGCTGCAGCGCCAGGTCGGCGAGGAGCGTCTCGAGGCCATGCGGCGGATGCAGGCGTTCTCGCGAGCCTTCAAGGTCTACGAGCTGGACGACTATCTGCCCAACGTGCCCCTCAAGAGCGCCCATCGCCAGCACCTGCCGAAGGACATCCTGCGCACGTTGCGTCGCGGGCTGGGTTACGTCGACCGCTTCGTGGTGTCGACGCCGGCCCTGGCAGAGGCCTTCGCCGGTCTCCACCCGGATATCCGGGTGATCGAGAACCGCCTGCCGGTGGGGTGGTGGCAGGGGCTGCGGGCGCAGCGGCGGCGCGGCGAGCGGCCACGTGTCGGTTGGGCGGGCGGCTCGAGCCATACCGGCGATCTGGAACTGATCGCCGACGTGGTCCGGGAACTGGCCGACGAAGTCGACTGGGTGTTCTTCGGCATGTGCCCGCCGTCCATCCGTCCCTTCGTCAGGGAAGTGCATGCGGGGGTGCCTATCGAACGCTATCCGCGGGCATTGGCGGCTCTCGATCTCGACCTGGCGCTGGCGCCGGTGGAGCAGAACCTGTTCAACGAGTGCAAGAGCAATCTGCGCCTGCTGGAATACGGCGCCTGCGGTTTCCCGGTGGTCTGCAGCGACGTGCGCTGCTACCAGGACGATCTGCCGGTGACGCGGGTGAAGAACCGTTTCCGCGACTGGGTGGACGCGATCCGCATGCATACCCGCGACCTGGATTCCGCGGCCAGGGCAGGGGATCACCTGCGCGAACGGGTGCTGGCGGATTGGATGCTCGACGGCGAGCGTTTGCGCGCCTGGTATCGCGCCTGGATGCCGGACTGAGCGGCCGACGGGGCTTTCCGTCGCGCTGTCCGCAGCGCTCGGGAGGCCTTGCGCGAACCCCTCCGACGGGGACGATGCATGAAAAACGAGGATGGTCAAAAAAAAACCTAAAGCTCCCCAGGGAAGCGCCGATAAAGATCACGAATGCGAACTTTAGGGGTGCCTGGGCGATGCCCACCCGAGGTCGCAAGCTCAGGCAAACATATCGTCCTTGGAGGGCATCAAGATGGCCTTGACCGTCAACACCAACATCGCTTCGCTGAACACTCAGCGGAACCTGAACAACTCTTCCGCGTCGCTGAACACTTCGCTGCAGCGTCTGTCCACCGGTTCGCGCATCAACAGCGCCAAGGACGACGCCGCCGGTTTGCAGATCGCCAACCGTCTGACCAGCCAGGTCAACGGCCTGAACGTGGCTACCAAGAACGCCAACGATGGTATCTCCCTGGCGCAGACCGCTGAAGGCGCCCTGCAGCAGTCGACCAACATCCTGCAGCGTATGCGTGACCTGTCCCTGCAGTCGGCCAACGGCTCCAACAGCGACTCCGAGCGTACCGCTCTGAATGGCGAAGTGAAGCAACTGCAGAAAGAACTGGATCGTATCAGCAACACCACCACCTTCGGTGGCCGCAAGCTGCTCGACGGTTCCTTCGGCGTCGCCAGCTTCCAGGTGGGTTCGGCCGCCAACGAAATCATCAGCGTCGGCATCGACGAGATGAGTGCAGAGTCGCTGAACGGCACCTACTTCACGGCTACTGGCGGCGGTGCGGTCACTGCTGCAACCGCTTCGGGCACCGTCGACATCGCGATCGGCATCACTGGCGGCAGCGCCGTGAACGTCAAGGTCGACATGAAGGGCAACGAAACCGCCGAGCAGGCGGCTGCCAAGATCGCCGCTGCGGTCAACGACGCCAACGTCGGCATCGGTGCCTTCACCGACGGCGCGCAGATCAGCTACGTGTCCAAGGCTAGTGCGGATGGTACTACCAGTGCGGTTTCCGGCGTAGCCATCACCGACACCGGCAGCACCGGCGCAGGCACCGCGGCAGGCACCACGACGTTCACCGAGGCTAACGACACCGTCGCCAAGATCGACATCTCCACCGCGAAGGGCGCTCAGTCCGCCGTGCTGGTGATCGACGAGGCGATCAAGCAGATCGACGCCCAGCGTGCCGACCTCGGTGCGGTGCAGAACCGCTTCGACAACACCATCAACAACCTGAAGAACATCGGTGAGAACGTATCGGCTGCTCGCGGCCGGATCGAAGACACCGACTTCGCAGCCGAAACCGCCAACCTGACCAAGAACCAAGTGCTGCAACAAGCCGGCACCGCGATCCTGGCCCAGGCCAACCAGCTGCCGCAGTCGGTTCTGAGCCTGCTGCGCTAAGCTTCGGCGAGGTCAAGGTGAAGTCACGAGGGGGAGCGCTGGCGCGCTTCCCCTCGTATCTCATTGAGAGGTAGCGACGATGGACGTCAGCAATGTCAACAATTCGACGGCTGCTCCGGTAATCCGGCTGTTCGGCTCGGCGTCTTCTTCCGATGGCGCACGCCCGGCCGGCCAGGCCGGCGAGGCGGCCGCCAGCGCAAGCGCGCAACGGACGGGCGACGTCAGGATGGGCGACAAGGAGCAACGCGCTGCGGTCGAGGAGGCGGTTTCCTCCATCGAGAAGTTCACCCAGAGCATCCGCCGTGATCTGAGTTTCAGCCTGGACGACTCCACGGGGCGGGTAGTGGTCAAGGTGACCGATTCGACTTCCGGAGAAGTCATCCGGCAAATCCCTTCCGAAGAGGCCCTGCGCCTGGCAGAGCGACTGGACGAAGCGCGCAGCCTGCTGTTCAAGGCGGAAGCCTGAGCGGAATTGGCACGTCTTTTGACTGTCTGTTGGAATTGGAAGGACAAAGCGTCAATGAGCTGACGAGGTGAAGCAAGATGGCGAACAGTACGACGATCAACGGCTACAACTCGGGCCTTGATATCAAGAACATCGTTTCCACCCTGGTGGCGGCCGAGAAGGCGCCGAAGGAGGCGCAGCTCAAGCGCCTGGAAAGCGACACCACCGCCAAGTTCACCGGCATCGGCCAGCTCAAGAGCGCGATCTCCGACCTGCAGACCACCCTCAAGGAGCTGAACAAGCCCGAGCTGTTCCAGAAGCGCTCGGCGAGCACCAGCGACGAGAAGTTCGCCACCGCCACCGCCACCAAGGACGCCCTGCCGGGTATCTACAAGCTCGAAGTGACCCAGCTGGCCAGCGTCAGCAAGGTGGCCACCGCGTCGTTTGCCGATGGCTACAAGACCACTTCCGGCGGAACCCTGACCATCAAGCAGGGTGCCGACGATGCCGGTGTCACGGTAAACGTCGCGGCGGGCGCGACCCTCGCCGAAGTGCGCGACTCGCTCAACGCGCAGCTGAAGGACAAGGGCATCACCGCCAACATCGTCAACAACCCTGGAGACGGAACCTCGCGACTGGTCTTCACCGGCAAGGATTCCGGCGCCGGCAAGGACGTGTTCGTCCAGGGCAGTTCCGGCCTGGAGAACTTCAACATCGGCAGCGTCGGCGCCGATGGCAAGCTGACCCTGTCCCAGTTGGACGGTACGTCCTCCAGCAGCAGCGGCTATATCACCCAGGCGAAGAATGCCAAGTTCAGCATCGACGGCCTGACCCTGGAAAGTCCGACCAATACGGTCGACAAGGTCATCAACGGCGTCACCTTCGAGCTGAAGACGGTCACCGACACCAACAAGCCGATCACCATCTCGGTCGAGCAGGACCGTGGCGGCGTCAAGGACAACATCAAGAAGTTCGTCGAGGCCTACAACAAGCTGGTCGGCGTGACTTCGGAACTGACCGGCGTGACCAAGGTGGGCGACGACAAGGCTCCCGTGGTCGGTGCCTTGGTCGGTGACAGCAGCGTGCGCAACCTGCTCACCACCATGCGCAACGAGATGGTCCAGCCGGGGCAAGGTACCGATGTTCGCATGCTCGCCGACATGGGTATCACCACCAAGAAAGACGGCACCCTGGAGATCGACGACAAGAAACTCGACAAGGTTCTGAAGGACAAGTTCGAGTCGGTTTCCGCTCTGTTCACCGGCGATACCGGCCTGATGAAGCGTCTCGACGACAAGCTCACGCCTTACACCCAGACCGGCGGTGTGCTCCAGCAGCGCCTGGATGGATTGCAGGACACCATCAAGTCGGTGGATACCCAGCGCCAAGCGCTCGATCGCCGGGTCGAGCAGTTGCAGGATCGTTTGCTCAAGCAGTTCACCGCCATGGACCAGTTGATCGGCCAGCTCAACCAGACCAGCGGACGCATGGCCCAGGCTCTTAGCAGCCTGCCTGGCCTTGTGAAGAAAAGCTGATGTCGCGTCCTATCGATACCTACCGGCAGGTAGGCAGCGCACAGGACGTCCCGCCCTACCAGGTGGTCAAGCTGCTGCTGGACGGCGCGCTCGAACGCATCGCCCTGGCCCGGCGCGCGGTGCTGGAGCGCAACCCGGCGCTGCGCGGCGAAGCGGTAGGCACCACGTTGTCGATCATCGGCGCCTTGCAGGCTGGCCTCGATCACCAGCAGGGCGGCGAGATAGCCGGCAATCTGGATGCGTTGTACGACTACATGACCCGCCGCCTGGCTGGTGTCGCGCTGGACGACACACCGCGTCCGCTGGACGAGGTCGAGGCGCTGCTGGGCCAGATCAAGCACGCCTGGGATGCCATTGGCAGCGCCGAAGCGCAGGGCGAAGACAGCGAACGGCGCTAAAGAATCGCGGTAGCCGACCGATATAGAGCGTATCAGTCACCGAACAAGGCAACCGTCGATGAACGCAATGGCAGCCATGCGGCAATACCAGAATGTCAGTACCCAGGCTCAGGCTATCGATGCCAGCCCGCATCGCCTGATCCAGATGCTGATGGAAGGCGGCCTGACCCGGATGGCGCAGGCCCGCGGAGCCCTGGAGCGCGGCGAAGTGGCGCTGAAGGGCGAGCTGATCGGCAAGGCCATCGCCATCGTCGGTGGCCTGCGCGAAGGGCTCGACTTCGAGGCGGGCGGCGAGCTGGCAGTCAACCTCGACCGCCTTTACGCCTACATGTCGATGCGCCTGACGGAAGCCAACTTGAAGAACGACGCGGGCAAGCTCGAGGAAGTTTCCGAGCTGTTGCGCAACATCAAATCCGGTTGGGATGCGATTGCCCCCTGAGAGGCATCCCCAGAGGGACCAAGCAATGAGTGCAGCTGTACAGATCCTTGAAGAAACCGGTAGCGCCCTGCGCGTTGCCCTGGCCAGCCAGAACTGGGAGGCCATCGGTGAACTCGACCAGCGTTGCCGCCAGGCCGTCGACGAGGCGATGCTCGATGTACAGGACGAAGCCACCTTGCGGGCGCGGATGGAAGAGCTGCTGGCGCTGTATCGCGAGCTGATCGATGTCTGCCAGGGCGAGCAGCGCAAGCTGGCCACCGATCTGATCCAGCTGAACCAGTCGAAGCAAGGCGCCAAGGTCTACCAGATGTTCGGATAAGTTTTTCATGGCTTTGTGCCGTTACTTTGGCGCAAGGCTTTTCGGAAAAATTTACATATCCCCCAAAACCCCTGCCAGTACTGCTTTCCATGCGGTCTGTAGGGGTTTTTTATTGCCTCTCCCTGTCGGAAACAGCAAAAAAAACACGCCATAAAATTGACTAATCGTTCACATTTGACTTAACTAGTGGCCAAATGCTGGCTGCTTATTAGAAATAGGCATTAGTCCCAGCCCTCTTTCGGGTCGAGCGAGACCCATTCGATGCAAGGCAGCTGATCAAAATGTGGCGCGAAACCAAACTCTTGCTGATTGACGACAATCTCGATCGCAGTCGCGACCTGGCAGTCATTCTCAACTTCCTCGGCGAAGATCAGCTGACCTGCAACAGCGAGGATTGGCGAGAGGTAGCGGCGGGCCTGAGCAACAGTCGCGAAGCCCTGTGCGTGCTGCTCGGCAGCGTCGAGTCGAAGGGCGGGGCGGTAGAGTTGCTGAAGCAACTGGCCAGTTGGGACGAGTACCTGCCGATCCTGCTGATCGGCGAGCCGGCCCCGGCCGACTGGCCGGAAGAGCTGCGCCGCCGGGTGCTCGCCAGCCTGGAGATGCCGCCCAGCTACAACAAGCTGCTCGACTCCCTGCATCGCGCCCAGGTCTACCGCGAGATGTACGACCAGGCCCGCGAGCGCGGCCGCTCCCGCGAGCCGAACCTGTTCCGCAGCCTGGTCGGCACCAGCCGGGCGATCCAGCAGGTGCGGCAGATGATGCAGCAGGTCGCCGATACCGATGCCAGCGTGCTGATCCTCGGCGAGTCCGGCACCGGCAAGGAAGTGGTGGCGCGCAACCTGCATTACCATTCCAAGCGCCGCGAGGGGCCCTTCGTCCCGGTGAACTGCGGGGCGATCCCGGCGGAACTGCTGGAAAGCGAACTGTTCGGCCACGAGAAGGGCGCCTTCACTGGTGCCATCACCAGTCGTGCCGGACGTTTCGAGCTGGCCAACGGCGGCACCCTGTTCCTCGACGAGATCGGCGACATGCCGCTGCCGATGCAGGTCAAGCTGCTGCGCGTGCTGCAGGAGCGCACCTTCGAAAGGGTCGGCAGCAACAAGACGCAGAACGTCGACGTGCGGATCATCGCCGCGACCCACAAGAACCTCGAGAAGATGATCGAGGACGGCACTTTCCGCGAAGACCTCTACTACCGCCTCAACGTATTCCCCATCGAGATGGCGCCGCTGCGCGAGCGGGTGGAAGACATCGCCCTGCTGCTCAACGAACTGATCTCGCGGATGGAGCACGAGAAGCGCGGGTCGATCCGCTTCAACTCGGCGGCCATCATGTCGCTCTGCCGCCACGACTGGCCGGGCAACGTCCGCGAACTGGCGAACCTGGTGGAGCGCCTGGCGATCATGCATCCCTACGGGGTGATCGGGGTCGGCGAACTGCCGAAGAAATTCCGCCATGTCGACGACGAGGACGAGCAACTCGCCAGCAGCCTGCGCGAAGAGCTGGAAGAGCGCGCGGCGATCAACGCCGGGCTGCCGGGAATGGACGCGCCGGCGATGCTGCCGGCCGAAGGCCTGGACCTCAAGGACTACCTGGCCAACCTCGAGCAGGGCCTGATCCAGCAGGCCCTCGACGATGCCGGCGGAGTGGTCGCGCGGGCCGCCGAACGCCTGCGCATCCGCCGCACCACGCTGGTGGAGAAGATGCGCAAGTACGGCATGAGCCGGCGCGACGACGACCTGTCGGATGATTGACAGGTCGTTTCGCAACGCTTTGATTTTCAAATGAAAAAAATTTAGGCACGGGTATTGCTATATCTCCGTCGACCGACAGAACCATGACGTCGCGCCGACCGAGAGAAACGCAATGCAACCAGCCCTCAACGCCTTCCCCGAGCAGCCAGCCGATACGGCCGAGGCCACCAGCCGCGCCGGCCTCGAGCAGGCCTTCGCGCTGTTCAACCAGATGTCCAGCCAGCTCAGCGAGTCCTACAGCCTGCTGGAGGAGCGCGTTACCGAGCTGAAAGGGCAACTGGCCCTGGTCAGCGCGCAGCGCATGGAGGAGCTGGCGGAAAAGGAGCGCCTGGCCAACCGCTTGCAGAGCCTGCTCGACCTGCTTCCCGGCGGCGTCATCGTCATCGATGCCCATGGCGTGGTCCGCGAGGCCAACCCGGCGGCCCTGGGCCTGCTTGGCGAGCCGTTGGTGGGCATGCTCTGGCGCGAGGTGATCGCCCGCTGCTTCGCTCCGCGCGAGGATGACGGCCACGAGATTTCCCTGCGCGACGGACGTCGCCTGTCCATCGCCACCCGCTCGCTGAACGGCGAACCGGGTCAACTGATCCTGCTCAACGACCTTACCGATACCCGCCGTCTCCAGGAGCAACTGGCGCGCCACGAGCGCCTGTCGGCGCTGGGGCGGATGGTCGCCTCGCTGGCCCACCAGATCCGCACGCCGTTGTCGGCGGCGTTGCTCTATGCCGGGCACCTCAGCGAGCAGGCGCTGCCGACCGACCAGCAGCAACGCTTCGCCGGGCGCCTGAAGGAGCGCCTGCACGAACTGGAGCATCAGGTACGCGACATGCTGGTGTTCGCCCGCGGCGAGCTGCCACTGACCGACCGGGTGGCGCCGAAGGCGCTGTTCGACAGCCTGCGCGCGGCGGCCGAAGTCCATGTCCAGGGGCTCCAGGTGCGTTGGCAGTGCGAGGCGCGCGGCGGCGAGCTGCTGTGCAATCGCGACACCCTGGTGGGCACCGTGCTCAACCTGGTGGAGAACGCGATCCAGGCCTGCGGGCCCGAACTGCGCCTGAAGGTGCATCTCTATGCCCGCGCCGACAGCCTGCGCCTCAGCGTCAGCGACAATGGACCGGGCATGGACCCGGCGACCCTGGCGCGCCTGGGCGAACCCTTCTTCACCACCAAGACCACCGGTACCGGGCTTGGCCTGGCGGTGGTCAAGGCCGTGGCACGCGCCCACCAGGGGCAATTGCAGTTGCGCTCTCGGCCCGGGCGCGGCACCTGCGCCACCTTGATCCTGCCGCTGATTCCGGCGGCGCCTCTTTCTGCGATTCAGGAGTAACCCCATGGCAGCCAAAGTCCTGCTGGTCGAAGACGACCGCGCACTACGCGAAGCCCTCAGCGACACCCTGCTGCTGGGCGGTCACGAGTTCGTCGCCGTGGACTCGGCGGAGGCGGCGCTGCCGGTCCTGGCCCGCGAAGCCTTCAGCCTGGTGATCAGCGACGTGAACATGCCGGGCATGGACGGACACCAGTTGCTCGGCCTGATCCGTACACGCTACCCGCACCTGCCGGTGTTGCTGATGACCGCCTACGGCGCGGTCGATCGCGCCGTCGAGGCGATGCGCCAGGGCGCCGCCGACTACCTGGTCAAGCCGTTCGAGGCGCGGGCGCTGCTCGACCTGGTGGCACGCCATGCGCTGGGCCAGTTGCCGGGCAGCGAGGAGGATGGTCCGGTGGCCCTGGAGCCGGCCAGCCGGCAGTTACTGGAACTGGCCGCGCGGGTCGCGCGCAGCGATTCCACCGTGCTGATCTCCGGCGAGTCCGGGACCGGCAAGGAAGTCTTGGCCAACTATATCCACCAGCAATCGCCGCGTGCCGGCAAGCCGTTCATCGCGATCAACTGCGCGGCGATCCCGGACAACATGCTCGAGGCCACCCTGTTCGGCCACGAGAAAGGTTCCTTCACCGGCGCCATTGCCGCCCAGCCCGGCAAGTTCGAGCTGGCCGACGGCGGCACCATTCTTCTCGACGAGATATCGGAAATGCCCCTCGGCCTGCAGGCCAAGTTGCTGCGCGTATTGCAGGAGCGCGAGGTGGAGCGGGTCGGTGCGCGCAAGCCGATCAACCTGGATATCCGCGTGCTTGCCACGACCAACCGCGACCTCGCGGCGGAAGTCGCGGCGGGGCGTTTCCGCGAGGACCTCTACTATCGCCTGTCGGTCTTCCCGCTGGCCTGGCGGCCGCTGCGCGAACGCCCTGCGGACATCCTGCCGCTGGCCGAGCGTCTGCTGCGCAAGCACAGCCGCAAGATGAACCTCGGCGCGGTGGCGCTCGGCCCCGAGGCCGCCCAGTGCCTGGTCCGGCATGCCTGGCCGGGCAACGTACGGGAACTCGACAACGCCATCCAGCGTGCGTTGATCCTGCAACAGGGCGGCCTGATCCAGCCCGCCGACCTGTGCCTCACCGCGCCGATCGGCATGCCGCTCGCGGCCCCGGTGCCGGTGCCCATGCCGGCAATGCCACCGGCCACCCCGCCGAGCGTCGAGATTCCGTCGCCGGCCGCAGGCCAGGACGCTAGCGGCGCGCTGGGCGACGACCTGCGCCGCCGCGAATTCCAGGTGATCATCGATACCCTGCGCACCGAGCGCGGCCGCCGCAAGGAGGCTGCCGAGCGCCTTGGCATCAGCCCACGGACCCTGCGCTACAAGCTCGCCCAGATGCGCGACGCGGGGATGGACGTGGAGGCCTATCTCTACGCCATCTGAGGGCTCGCCATGTTCCCCAGGCCCGCCTCGTGCGGGCCTTTTGCGTCCGCCGCCGGTCGTCGCCCGGGGCTGTTCGAGCGTGCGCGCCTGCCGATAACCGGAGCAGGGACGGACCCTGCAGCGGTCGCGGGCATTGGCGGCGAACGCCGATGCCGGGCCTTGGGGTCGACTTGGCACCCTTGTTGCTAACTCCTCTGCAAAGTGCCGGGCGGCGTCAAAAAAGCCGCGGCTGTTGGAGGAAGAGTCATGAGTCAGGGTGTCGAGTTCAATCGTCTGATGCTGGAAATGCGTTCCATGCAAATGGAAGCCATGGCCAAGGCCAAACCGGTTCAGGCGCCGGCCGAAGTGGGGGCGCCGAGCTTTTCGGAAATGCTCTCCCAGGCCGTGGACAAGGTGAACGAGACCCAGCAGGCCTCCACCGCGATGGCCAACGCCTTCGAGGTCGGCCAGAGCGGCGTCGACCTGACCGACGTGATGATCGCCAGCCAGAAGGCCAGCGTGTCGTTCCAGGCCATGACCCAGGTGCGCAACAAACTGGTCCAGGCCTACCAAGACATCATGCAGATGCCGGTCTGAGCGGCGCGAGGATAACTAGTTCATGGCCGATGCACTGATCGACAGCCAGGTTCCCGCCAAGAGCGGCGGTGCCGGGATGCTGAAGAAATCCTTCCCGGGACTGTCGTTCCTCGACAACCTTTCCGAGATGACCATGCTGCGCCAGATCGGCCTGCTGGTCGGTCTCGCCGCCAGCGTGGCGATCGGCTTCGCCGTCGTGCTCTGGTCCCAGCAGCCGGACTACAAGCCGCTCTATGGCAGCCTCAACGGGGTCGACGCGAACCGTGTGGTGGAAGCGCTGACCGCGGCGGACATTCCCTACAAGGTCGAACCCAACTCCGGCGCGCTGCTGGTCAAGGCCGACGACCTCGGCCGGGCACGCATGAAGGTGGCCTCCGCCGGCGTGGCGCCGACCGACAACAACGTCGGTTTCGAGATCCTCGACAAGGAACAGGCGCTGGGCACCAGCCAGTTCATGGAAGCCACCAACTACCGCCGCGGCCTGGAAGGCGAGCTGGCGCGCACCGTGTCGAGCCTGAACAACGTCAAGGCCGCCCGCGTGCACCTGGCGATCCCGAAGAGTTCGGTGTTCGTCCGCGACGACCGCAAGCCCAGCGCCTCGGTGCTGGTCGAGCTGTATCCGGGTCGCAGCCTGGAGCCGAGCCAGGTGATGGCGATCGTCAACCTGGTCGCCACCAGTGTGCCGGAGCTGGACAAGTCGCAAGTCACCGTGGTCGACCAGAAGGGCAACCTGCTCTCCGACCAGCAGGAACTCTCCGAGCTGACCATGGCCGGCAAGCAGTTCGACTTCACCCGGCGCATGGAAGGCCTGCTCACCCAGCGCGTGCACAATATCCTGCAACCGGTGCTGGGCAACGGTCGCTACAAGGCCGAGGTGTCCGCCGACGTCGACTTCAGCGCGGTCGAGTCGACCTCGGAGATGTACAACCCGGACCAGCCGGCCCTGCGCAGCGAGCAACGCAACAACGAGGAACGGCAGAATTCGTCCGGGCCGCAGGGCGTGCCGGGGGCGCTGTCGAACCAGCCGCCGGGCCCGGCCAGCGCTCCGCAGCAGGCCACCGCCAGCGCGCCGGCCGACTACGTCGCGCCGGGCCAGCCGCTGAAGGACGCCAACGGCCAGACCATCATCGATCCGAAGACCGGCAAGCCGGAGCTGGCGCCGTACCCGACCGACAAGCGCGACCAGACCACCCGCAACTACGAACTGGACCGCTCGATCAGCTACACCAAGCAGCAGCAGGGGCGCTTGCGCCGACTGTCGGTGGCGGTGGTGCTGGACGACCAGATGAAGGTCGACGCGAAGACCGGCGAGGTCAGCCACCAGCCCTGGAGCGCCGACGAACTGGCGCGCTTCACCCGCCTGGTACAGGATTCGGTGGGCTACGACGCCAGCCGCGGCGACAGCGTCAGCGTGATCAACGCGCCGTTCGCCCCGGCCCAGGCCGAAGAGATCGACAGCATTCCGTTCTACTCGCAGCCGTGGTTCTGGGACATCGTCAAGCAGGTGCTCGGCGTGCTGTTCATCCTGGTCCTGGTGTTCGGCGTGCTGCGTCCGGTGTTGAGCAACATCACCGGCGGCGGCAAGGGCAAGTCGCTGGCCGGCGGCGGCGGTCGCGACGGCGACCTGGCGCTGGGCGAGAGTGGCCTGGAAGGCTCGCTGGCCGACGACCGGGTGAGCATCGGCGGGCCGTCGAGCATCCTCCTGCCGAGCCCCACGGAGGGGTATGATGCGCAATTGAACGCGATCAAGAACCTGGTCGCACAGGACCCGGGCCGCGTCGCCCAGGTCGTGAAAGAGTGGATCAACGCCGATGAGTAAGTGCCATGAGTGAGAATCGTCTCGCCGCCAAACTGACCAAGGTCGACAAGGCCGCCATCCTGCTCCTGTCGCTCGGCGAGACCGACGCGGCGCAGGTGCTGCGGCACATGGGGCCGAAAGAGGTGCAGCGGGTCGGCGTGGCCATGGCGTCGATGCGCAACGTGCACCGCGAACAGGTCGAGCAGGTGATGGGCGAGTTCGTCGAAGTGGTCGGCGACCAGACCAGCCTCGGCGTCGGTGCCGACGGCTACATCCGCAAGATGCTCACCCAGGCCCTCGGCGAGGACAAGGCCAACAACCTGATCGACCGCATCCTCCTCGGCGGCAGCACCAGCGGCCTGGACAGCCTGAAGTGGATGGAGCCGCGTGCCGTGGCCGACGTGATCCGTTACGAACACCCGCAGATCCAGGCCATCGTGGTCGCCTACCTCGATCCCGACCAGGCCGCCGAGGTGCTCAGCCATTTCGACCACAAGGTGCGCCTGGATATCGTCCTGCGCGTCTCCTCGCTGAACACCGTGCAGCCCTCGGCGCTGAAGGAACTCAACCTGATCCTGGAGAAGCAGTTCGCCGGCAACTCCAACGCCACCCGCACCACCATGGGCGGGGTCAAGCGCGCGGCGGACATCATGAACTACCTCGACAGCTCCATCGAAGGCCAGCTGATGGATTCGATCCGCGAGGTCGACGAAGACCTGTCCGGACAGATCGAGGACCTGATGTTCGTCTTCGACAACCTCGCCGACGTCGACGACCGCGGCATCCAGGCGCTGCTCCGGGAAGTCTCCTCGGACGTACTGGTGCTGGCGCTCAAAGGCTCCGACGAGGCGATCCGCGAGAAGGTCTTCAAGAACATGTCCAAGCGTGCCGCCGAGCTGCTGCGCGACGACCTGGAGGCCAAGGGGCCGGTACGGGTCAGCGAAGTGGAAGGTGCGCAGAAGGAAATCCTCACCATTGCCCGGCGCATGGCCGAGTCCGGCGATATCGTGCTGGGCGGCAAGGGTGGCGAGGAGATGATCTGAGGTGGTCCCCCACGACAAGGACAAAGACAATCCCAGCGAACTGATCCGCGGCAAGGACGTGGCGGCCTTCGGCCTCTGGTCGTTGCCGAGCTTCGACGAGCCGCGCGACGAGCCGGCCGTTGCCGCGCCGCAGGTGCCCGCGGTCGCCGAACCCGCGCCGGCGCCGCCGGCGGTGGAAGAGGTCGAGCTGGAGACCGTCAAGCCGCCGACGCTGGAGGAAATCGAGGCGATCCGCCAGGACGCCTACAACGAAGGCTTCGCCACCGGCGAGCGCGACGGTTTCCACGCCGGCCAGTTGAAGGCGCGGCAGGAAGCCGAGGAGGCGCTGAAGGAGCGCCTGCAAAGTCTCGAGCGCCTGATGACGCAGCTCCTGGAACCCATCGCCGAGCAGGACGCCCTGATCGAGCAGGGCATGGTCAACCTGGTCAACCACGTTGCCCGCCAGGTGATCCAGCGCGAACTGCACATGGACTCCAGCCATGTCCGCCAGGTCCTGCGCGAGGCTCTGAAGCTGCTGCCGATGGGCGCGGCGAACATCCGTATCCATGTCAACCCGCAGGACTTCGAGCGGGTCAAGGCGCTGCGCGAGCGCCACGAAGAGAGCTGGCGGATTCTCGAGGACGATTCGTTGCTGCCCGGCGGCTGCCGCATCGAGACCGAGCACAGTCGCATCGACGCGACCATCGAGACGCGCCTGGCGCAGGCAGTGAAGCAACTGTTCGAGCAACAGCGCGAACAGGCGACCCATCCGCTGGCCAGCGACATCCGGATCGACCTCGACGCCCCCGGAGACGTCGATGCGCCTTGAGCGAACCAGTTTCGCCAGGCGCCTGGAGGGCTACACCGAGGCTGTCTCGCTGCCGGCGCAGCCGGTGGTCGAGGGCCGCCTGCTGCGCATGGTCGGCCTGACCCTCGAAGCCGAAGGCCTGCAGGCCGCGGTCGGCAGCCGCTGCAACGTGATCAACGAAAGCGGCTACCACCCGGTGCAGGTGGAGGCCGAAGTGATGGGCTTTTCCGGTAGCAAGGTGTACCTGATGCCGGTCGGCAGCCTCGCCGGCATCGCGCCTGGCGCGCGGGTCGTGCCGCTGCCGGACACCGGGCGCCTGCCGATGGGCATGTCGATGCTCGGCCGGGTGCTCGACGGCGCCGGCCGCGCCCTCGACGGCAAGGGCGGGATGCGCGCCGAAGACTGGGTGCCGATGGACGGCCCGACGATCAACCCGCTCAAGCGCCACCCGATCAGCGAACCTCTCGACGTCGGCATCCGCTCGATCAATGGCCTGCTCACGGTCGGCCGCGGCCAGCGCCTCGGCCTGTTCGCCGGTACCGGGGTGGGCAAGTCGGTGCTGCTGGGGATGATGACCCGTTTCACCAGGGCCGACATCATCGTCGTCGGTCTGATCGGCGAGCGGGGTCGCGAGGTGAAGGAGTTCATCGACGAGATCCTCGGCGAGGAAGGCCTCAAGCGCTCCGTGGTGGTCGCCTCGCCGGCCGACGACGCGCCGCTGATGCGCCTGCGCGCCGCGCAATACTGCACGCGGATCGCCGAGTACTTCCGCGACAAGGGCAAGAACGTATTGCTGCTGATGGACTCGCTGACCCGCTACGCCCAGGCCCAGCGCGAGATCGCCCTGGCCATCGGCGAGCCGCCGGCGACCAAGGGGTATCCGCCATCGGTGTTCGCCAAGCTGCCGAAGCTGGTGGAACGCGCCGGCAATGCCGAAGCCGGTGGCGGCTCAATCACCGCGTTCTACACCGTGCTCTCCGAGGGCGACGACCAGCAGGACCCGATCGCCGACGCCGCTCGCGGCGTGCTCGACGGGCACTTCGTATTGTCCCGGCGGCTGGCCGAGGAAGGCCACTATCCGGCCATCGATATCGAAGCTTCGATCAGCCGGGTGATGCCGCAGGTGGTCGAGGCCGAGCACCTGCGCGACGCCCAGCGCTTCAAGCAGCTCTGGTCGCGCTACCAGCAGAGTCGCGACCTGATCAGCGTCGGTGCCTACGTGGCCGGCGGCGATCCCGAGACCGACCTGGCCATCGCACGCTTCCCGGTCATGCGCCAGTTCCTGCGCCAGGGCCTCGACGAAAGCGAACGCCTGGCGGAAAGCCGTGCGCGGCTGGCGAGCCTGCTCGCCGGCGGGCAGGCCTGAGGCGCCCTGAGGCATGGAGAAGCGCGCGGCGCGGCTGGCGCCGGTGGTGGACATGGCCAGCAAGGCCGAGCGGGATGCCGCGACCCAGCTGGGCAGGTGCCAGCAGCAATTGCTCGCGGCACAGCAGAAGCTGGTGGAGCTGGAGCGCTACCGCAACGACTACCAGCAGCAATGGATCAGCCAAGGCCAGAAGGGCGTCAGCGGCCAGTGGCTGATGAACTACCAGCGCTTCCTCTCGCAACTGGAGACCGCCGTTGTCCAGCAGGCCAACAGCGTGACCTGGCACCGCGAGGCGGTGGACAAGGCGCGGCTCAACTGGCAGGAGAGATACGCCCGCCTGGAAGGGCTGCGCAAGCTGGTCGAGCGCTACCTGGAAGAGGCGCGCCAGGCCGAGGACAAGCGCGAGCAGAAACAGCTCGACGAACTCGCCCAGCGTACCCGCCGCCAGGACGACTGACGACTCAGAAGAACGGACGCGACGCCTTCAGCATGAACGTGGTGTCGCAGTAGCTGTTGTGTCCCGAGTAGGCGCTGCAATCGCTGCCGGTCAGGCTGGTGCCGCTGTAGGACAGGTTCAGGTCGATGCCCAGCCAGGGCCGCGAGAGGTTCACCGACCAGTCGTTGAAGACGCTCACGTAGCCCCCGCCGCTGAGGCTTGCCGGGTTGTCCAGGCGATGGTTGCCGTACTTCAGGGTGACGTCGAAACCGAACGGCGGGTTGACCCCGAGGTCGGCGAACAGGGTGGTGTCGTTGCGCCCCGGGTCGCTGCTCAGGGCCGCGCCGAGCCGGCTGCCGAAGATCGACAGGCCGCCGTAGAGTTCGGCTGCGTCGTTGGCCGGCTGCTCCGGGCGGCTGTAGCGGATCAGGCCCATTTCGTAGCCCAGGCGGTTGTTCAGCGGGCGCTTGAAGCCGGCGTAGGAGTCGATCTCGGTGGGCTTGCCGGGGTCGAGGTTGGAGGTCCAGTTGCCGATGTACCAGCCACTTTCGTGGCTTAGGTCGAGGCCGCCGTGGAAACTGCCGGAGCTGCCCGGGGTGACCAGGCCCTGGGCCATGCTGCGGGTCGGACTGGTGGCCAGCTTGAGTTCGAAATCGCCCAGGTCGCGGGCCATCACCTGGGCCAGGGCCGAGGAGCTGGCGAGCAGGGCACAGGTGAGCACGAGCAGGTGCTTGAGCATGGTTCTCCCCTGGTAATGCGGACAACGGCGCTGCGCCGGTCTTCCCGCACGACGCCAACGGCAAGGCCGCGGCATGGGGCCGGGCGAGGTCGGGCAGGTCGGAAGGGCAGGAAGAGCGGCGAGCTAGAGCGCCACGGACCATCTTAACCAAGGTTCGGGCGGCTGACCGACCGCTCGTCAGGGCCGGCCGATCAATTGTTACCGCAGGCTTTCCGCGAGGCTGGCCAGGCGAATCACTTCCACCCGGTTGCGACCGCTGCTCTTGGCCCGGTAGAGAGCCTGGTCGGCGGCGCTGTAGAGCTGCTCGTAGCTGGCCTGGCCGCCTCCGTCGAGGCTGGCCACGCCGAAGCTGGCGGTCAGGCAGAGCACGCCGTCCTGCGTCGCCAGCGGGGTACCTTCGAGGCGTTCGCGGAGTTTTTCCGCAAGGCTGCGAGCCTGCTGCTCGGCGGTGTCGGGCAGGAGCAGGAGGAATTCTTCCCCGCCCAGGCGCGCCACGCTGTCGCTGCTACGGGTATTGCCGCGCAGCAGGTTGGCGGCATGGCGAATGACCTCGTCGCCGAAGGGGTGCCCATAGCGGTCGTTGATGTACTTGAAGTGATCCAGGTCGACCATCAGCAGGCTCAGCGGCTGCGGTTGGCGAGCGATGCGTGCGAGTTCCATGAGCACCAGCTGGTCGAATTCGCGACGATTGAACAGGCCGGTCAGCGGGTCGTGACCGGCCAGGTACTCCAACTGGCGATTCTTCTCCTCCAGCTCCTGCCGCTGCAACTCCAGCTTGCGTTGCTGGCGCAGGTTGCGCACGTGCCCGTGCCAGAGGATCAGCGACAGCAGCAGGCCGAGGCCGAACGCGGTGAGGCCGTTGGCCTGGTTCGACAGGCGCAGTTGCGGGTCGGCCTGGGCGTGGTCCATCGCCACCTCGAAGACCAGCATGGCCAGGCCGTAGAAAGGCACGGCGTAGGCCGGGCGGATCAGGATGAACATGGCGCAGGCGAAACAGGCCAGCAGCAGCGGCGTGATGTTGCTGGTGATGCGCTGGTCGATGCAGGCGATGGCGACGCCGAAGCCTATGATCCCTGCGCCGCCCAGCAGGATCAGCAGGCGCATGCGCCACAGCTTGGGTGGCTGGCGGCGCAGCCATAGCGCGAGCAGGCCGATGCCGCCGAAGAGCAGGGCCATGGCGCCATGGGCGTACATGATTTCCTGGCGCCAGAGCTGATGGCCGAGGTCCGGGCGGAAGTCCTTCAGGGAAAACACCAGGATGTGGATCAGGTTGAAGGGGACGGTCAGCAGCGCGAGGTGGGTCAGACGCGAGAGATTCTCCAGGGCGATGGGAAGGGCCAGGGACGAATTCACCTCGATGGCGTGCTGGATCGATTCGAGCGTCGTTCTGGCCACGTTCTGCGGGTCCGCGTGGGCGCTGTGCCATCACAGCATAGCAGCGTCGCGACGGCCGCCCTATCCGGCTTTCCGGGCCGATCGTCCGGTTTGCACGGGCGTACCTGGCGCCGCTTTCATTCCGGCAGCCGCCTGGCCAGCAGCAGTGCGACCAGGCCCAGCAGGCTCCAGTACGCCGCCAGCGGCCAGGGACGGTCGAACGGTAGCAGGGTGGACGCGCCCAGTCCGAGGCCGATCAGCAGGTAGTAGGCGAGCCCGAACAGGGCTCCGGCGCGTCCCCGGCAATCGTCGTAGGCGTGCAGCGCCGGACCCAGCAGGTTGGGAATCGCCACGCCGAAGCCGACGAAGATCGGCAGGGCCGGCAGGGCCCAGTACGGGCCTTCGGCGTATCCGCCGGCGGCCAACAGCGTCTGCGCTGTCGCGCCGGCGGCCGCCAGCGCCAGGCCCAGGCGTACCCGGCGAGCGCTGTTCCAGGTGTGCGGCAGGCGTCGGTTGAGCAAGGCGCCGAGGCTCCCGGCAAGGGCGATGGCCAGGCCGATCCAGCCGAAGCCCAGGCCGGGCAGGTCGCCGACCATGAACGGCCCGGCGGCGTAGAAGGAGAACACCAGTACATTGAGCACCGCCACCAGCAGTGCGCGCGTCTGTAGCGGGCGGTCGGCCAGGACCCGTCGGAAGATCGCCAGGGTCGCGGGCTCGGGCGTGCCCGCCAGCAGCGGACGGGTTTCCGGCCAGGCCGGGACGACCAGCGCCGCCAGCGAGGCGAGCAGCACCGCCAGGGTGGCGAACACCGCCGGGTGCCCGCCGAGGTCGGCCAGCCACTGGCCGCCGAGGGGGCCGACTGCCGGCGACCAGGCCAGCACCGCGCCGAGCGTGACGAAATAGCTCATCAACGCCGGGCCTTGCAGCACATCGCGCAGGCTGGCCTGCACCGTCACCGAGCAGGTCGCCAGGCCGAGGCCCTGGACCAGGCGACAGGCAAGCAGGTAGGAATAGTCGGTACTGGCCCAGGCACCGAAGGTCGCCAGGGTCGCCAGGCCGAGCCCGCCGAGCAGAGCCGGGCGCCGGCCGAGGCGGTCGGCCAGCCAGCCCCAGAGCCAGATGCCGGGGGCGAAACCGACGAAGAACAGCGCCATGGTCCACTGGCTGGTAGCGTCGTCCAGTCGCCAGTGGCTGGCCAGGGCCGGCAGCGCGGGGGAAAGGATGGTTTCGGCGACTTGCGGCAGGGCTAGCAGGGCGAGCACCAGCAGCAGGGGAGGGCAAGGACGGTCAGGCATGATGGCTCCGGAAAAAAGAGCCAAGCCTAGGCCGCCTGCGCCTGGCAGAATGCTGCGGTCAGGACGGAAAACATCGCGAAGAGGACAAGGTGCCGCGCTATCCCTACGAACGGGTCGAGGATCCCGATCTCGCCCGCTGCCCGGTGGTCGGCCTCGAGGTCGACAGCACCGGCCACCGCAGCGACTGGCATTGCCACCGGCGCGCGCAGTTGCTGTACATGGCGGCCGGTAGCGTCACGCTGTATTTCGCCGAGCGCATTTGCCAATTGACGCCGCTCCAGGCCGCCTGGCTGCCGGCCGGCGTGCCGCATCGCACGGTCCTTCACGGGCGCTTCGCCTACCGTAGCCTGTACTTCGAACCCTCGGCGTTCGCCGAGCTGCCGGACAGCGTCCAGGTCCTCGAGGTCGGGCCGCTAATGCGCGAACTGATCCTGCGCATGACCGGCTGGGCAGCCGACTTGCAATTGGAAGGGCCGCACCTGACGCTGTTGCGCGCACTGTTCGATGAACTGGCGAGCGCGCCGGCACACGCCGCGAGCCTGCCGATGCCGCGCGATGCGCGGGCGCTGAAGGTGGCCGAGGCGCTGCTGGCGCAACCCGCGCTGGACTGGAGCATCGAGGCGTGGGGACGTGAGGTCGGCGCCAGCGGGCGGACCCTGGCGCGTCTGTTCACCGAGCAGACCGGCCTGGGTTTCTCCCGCTGGCGAACCCAGGCGCGCTTGTTCGAAGCGCGGAGGCGCCTGGCCGAAGGCCGCTCGGTGACCGAGGTCGCCCACGCCCTGGGCTACGCCAGCGACAGCGCGTTCATCGCCATGTACCGGCGGGTCTGCGGGCAGTCGCCGGGGCGCGCCCTGCGTGGTCTCGAATGAGCGCTCAGAAGCGTTCGTGGAGGCCGAGGTAGCGCCATTCGCCGAGCGGTAGCCTGGCCAGCGACAGCGCGCCGATGCGCAGGCGGCGGATGCTCCGCACTTCCAGCCCCTCGCTTTCGCACATGAAGCGCAACTGGCCGGGCAGCACGTCTTTGAGGGCGAAGCGCAGGTGGCTTTCGTTCTGCCAGCTGACCTTGCACGGCGATAGCCTGCGGCCCTGGTAGGCGAGGCCGTGGCGCAGGCGCTCGAGGCCGCCGGCGGCCAGGTCGCCGGCGACCTCGACCAGGTATTCCTGCTCCAGCCGTGCACCGTCGTCCACCAGCTTGCGCAGTACGCCGTGTTGCTGGCTGAACACCACCAGCCCGGAAGCCTCGCTGTCCAGCGCGAGGGTGGGACGCTGGCGGGCGAAGTGTTTCTTCAGCGCTCGCAAGGGACTGGGGTCATCGCTCCAGCGCCGCCCCGCGGCGAGCAGACCTTCGAAATCGTCGTGGCGCCAGCCGGCCGGCTTGTGCAACAGCAGGGTGGCCGGTTCGATCGTTTCCGCGCGGGCGCCCGGCAGCAGCTCCACGCGCTGGTCGAGCACCTTGAACTGTGGCTCCTCGATCACTTCGCCGTCGACGCTGACCCAGCCGCCCTCGATGTACAGCTCGGCTTCGCGGCGCGAGCAGGCAGTGAGTTCGGCGAGGCGTTTGGACAGGCGGATCGGGTCGGTCATGGCGAGGCTACTGGAATGAAAGACCGCCAGTTTACTCGTTGTGGCGATGGGCGCCGAGGAATGATTCGGCGCCCGCTCGGTCCCAACTTAAGGAACCGGAGAGGAGACCCTCATGCAGTCACGCCTGATCGATGGCCTGGAATGGGACCTGGACGAGGATGGCAGCGGCGGCCTGTGCAACGCCAATGGCGACAAGGTCCATCTGCGCCAGGGCGACATGGACGGCGCCTGCGGGCCCTACTGCCTGGTCATGGCGATGCTGGTCCGCGGCCAACTGCGCCGGCGCCAGGCCAAGGGCCTGGAGCGGGTCGACAGTCGCAGTCGCTACGGGCGCCTGATGAAGGCGCTGGACCAGCACGGCCCGCTGCTGCGCGTCGGCACCACCGGCGTCGACCTGCTGGAGCTGCTGGCCGAGATCAACGATACCGAGCATTTCGCCCTCAAGGGCGAGGGGCGCAGGTTGGTCCGGCACACCCGCGAATACCTGGAGGCCGGCTTTCCGGTAGTGCTCGGTTTCCACGGCCGCAAGGGCAGCGATATCCGCCATTGGGGCCTGGCCATCGGCATGAGCGAGCGCGCCTTCCTGCTCCTCGACCCGGCCCACGACCTGCCGCGCGGGCAGGCCTGGAACGCGGTGATCACCAGCGAGGCGCACGGTTCCCGGTTCGGCTATCGCTATATCAATGCCAAGGGCACCTGGGCGGTGACCCTCAAGGAAATGGTCGCCTTGCTTTGAGGGGCGGGTTTGTTACAGCCCGTGTGCGGACCGCCAGGCGCGGCGGATCTGCGACTAGAGTGGTGTTTTTGCTTGGGGAAGGAGAGAACGCATGCCGGGCCTGTCTTTGAATGCCATCCTGCTGAGCGCTGTCGCACTGCTCGCCCCGTCGGCCGAGGCGGTGGACGCCGGTCGCCACGACAGCGAGCTGGGCGCCGTCGAGGTCACTCCGGTGGTTGGCGGTCTGGCCTATCCCTGGGCCGTCGCCTTCCTGCCGGACAACCAGGGCATGTTGGTCACCGAGCGGCCCGGCAGCTTGCGTTTCGTCAGTCCCGAGGGCCAGTTGTCGGCGCCGCTGGAAGGCGTACCCAGGGTCTTCGCCAGCGGCCAGGGGGGCCTGCTCGACGTCGCCTTGTCGCCGGGGTTCGCCGAGGACCGGCTGGTCTACCTGACCTATGCCGAGGCCGGCGAGGACGGCCGCGCCGGAACGGCGGCGGGACGCGGCCGGTTATCGGCGGACAAGCGACGGCTGGAGGGCTTCCACGTGATCTTCCGGCAGTTGCCGAAGCTTTCCAGCGGCCATCACTTCGGCTCGCGCCTGGTCTTCGACGGCAAGGGCCACCTGTTCATCGCCCTCGGCGAGAACAACCAGCGCAGCACCTCGCAGGACCTGGACAAGTTGCAGGGCAAGATCGTCCGCCTGTATCCGGACGGCGGCGTTCCCAAGGACAATCCCTTCGTCGGCCGTACAGACGCGCGGCCGGAGATCTGGAGCTATGGCCACCGCAACCAGCAGGGCGCCGCGCTGAATCCCTGGACCGGCCGGCTCTGGACCCACGAGCACGGCCCGCGCGGCGGCGACGAGATCAACATACCCCAGGCCGGCGGGAACTACGGCTGGCCGCTGGCGACCCATGGAATCAACTACACCCTGCTGCCGATCCCCGAAGCCAGGGGCAAGGCCGTCGACGGTACCGAGGCGCCGCACCATGTCTGGGAGAAGTCGCCGGCGATCAGCGGCATGGCGTTCTACGATGCGCAGCGCTTCCCGGCCTGGCAGCACAACCTGTTCATCGGCGCGCTGGCGACGCAGGAACTGATCCGCCTGCAACTGGATGGCGACCGGGTCGTCCACGAAGAGCGCCTGCTGGGCGATCTCGGGGTGCGCATCCGCGACGTGCGGCAGGGCCCGGACGGCTATCTCTACCTGCTCACCGACCAGAAGGACGGGCAATTGCTGCGCCTGGGGTTGGCGCGCTAGCCTTTAGCCTTGGTTGCGTTTGAGCTGGACGTAGAGCGCCTCGACCTTTTCCCGGGCCCAGGGCGTCTTGCGCAGGAAGGCGAGGCTGGACTTGATGCTCGGGTCGTTCCTGAAACAACGAATGTCGACCCGTTTGCCAAGCTCCGCCCAGCCGTGGTGGGCGACCAGTTCGGTGAGCAGTTTTTCCAGGGTGACGCCGTGCAGTGGATCGGGATGGCCAGGCATGAAGGGCTCGGGATTCAGGCAATGAAAAAGGGGATGGAGCGTGGCACATCTGCGTGCCGGCCTGCCATCCCCTTCGTAGTCCCCGGCGAGGGGCGGGCGATCAGCGCTTCTTGCTGATGGTGATCTGCCGCGACGGGCCGTAGACCTGGCCGCTGACGCCCTTGGCGATCTTCTGGATCTCGCCGCCGGCCTGGAGGAAGGCGGCGACCTGCGCTTCGATGGATTCGCGGGTTTCGACCGCGGGAGCCGGCTTGGCGGCTTTCGGCGCGACGGTTTTCTTCATGATGGCCATATCCGGGGACCTGTCTCTGCATTAAATATGGCCGTTCATTATAACCGAAGCGGCGTTTTATTTCATCTTGAATATTGTCGATCAGATTTCGGACGTAACCTGCTGTTTTCTATAAAGTCCGTTAGGCAATACCCGAGCGAGGCGCTGCGGCATTGGCGAGCCGGCGGCGAACTGCTCGAGGTCTCCGCGGCTGGA
This sequence comes from Pseudomonas sp. FDAARGOS_761, assembly GCF_013343155.1. NCBI lineage: Bacteria > Pseudomonadati > Pseudomonadota > Gammaproteobacteria > Pseudomonadales > Pseudomonadaceae > Pseudomonas > Pseudomonas sp. FDAARGOS_761. Next base: position 1,276,753 of record NZ_CP054572.1, read on the forward strand.
TGTCCCGCGACCCCGGGCGACGCAGGATACCGCCAGGTGGATAACTCCTTCGCGCATCCCGGCATGAATTCCAATGTTTGCACTAATTGAGCGAGAAAGTTCTCCGGGGCTCTAACTCGCCTATATCGAGAATAATGAAAAGTTCACGATTAGTTATCGGCTAAGTTGCCCGGATATATACGTCGATATCATCGCGCTGCCGGCCGGGGCATGCATCGCCTCGCTGCGTTCCCGGTGCTAACCTGCGGAACCCCAGCCGCCGAGCGAGCGCCGCATGCCAGCCATTCTCTCCTCCCGCCAACGTATCGCCCTGCGCCTGGCCTGGCGCTTCATGGCGCCTTACCGCTGGCGCATGCTCGGGGCCCTGGTGGCGTTGCTGTTCACCGCGGCGATCACCCTGTCCCTGGGCCAGGGCATCCGCCTGCTGGTGGACCAGGGGTTCCTCACCGCCTCGCCCGAATTGCTCAATCGCTACATCCTGCTGTTCTTCGTGCTGGTGCTCGGCCTGGCCGTGGGCACCTTCGTGCGTTTCTACCTGGTGTCCTGGATCGGCGAGCGCTTCGTCGCCGATATCCGCAAGCGCGTGTTCGACCACCTGATCGAGTTGCATCCCGGTTTCTACGAAACCAACCGTAGCTCCGAGATCCAGTCGCGCCTGACCGCCGACACTACGCTGCTGCAGACGGTGATCGGTTCCTCGCTGTCGATGGCCCTGCGCAATGCCCTGATGCTGGTCGGCGGGGTGCTGCTGATGTTCGTCACCAACGCCAAGCTGACCAGCATCGTGGTGCTGGCGTTGCCGCTGGTGATCGCCCCGATCCTGCTGTTCGGCCGCCGCGTGCGCAGCCTGTCGCGGGAAAGCCAGGACCGGGTGGCCGACGTCGGCAGCTACGTCGGCGAAACCCTCGGCCAGATCAAGACCGTGCAGGCCTACAACCACCAGGCGCAGGATCGCCAGCGCTTCGCCGGCACCGTCGAACGCGCCTTCGACACCGCGCGCAAGCGCATCGCCCAGCGCGCCTGGCTGATCACCGTGGTGATCGTGCTGGTGCTCGGCGCGGTCGGCATCATGCTCTGGGTCGGCGGCCGCGACGTGATCGCCGGCAGCATCTCGGCCGGCGAACTGGCCGCGTTCGTCTTCTACAGCCTGATCGTCGGCATGGCCTTCGGCACCCTCAGCGAGGTGATCGGCGAATTGCAGCGCGCCGCCGGCGCCGCAGAGCGCATCGCCGAGCTGCTCAGGGCGCGCAGCGAGATCCGCCCGCCAGCGCAACCACGCAAGCTGGCGGCGCGGGTGAGCGGGAGGATCGAATTGCAGGCGGTGCGCTTCGCCTATCCGACCCGTCCCGAACACTGGGCCATCGACGACATCAGCCTGGCCGTCGAACCGGGGGAAACCCTGGCCCTGGTCGGACCTTCCGGTGCCGGCAAGTCGACCCTGTTCGATCTGCTCCTGCGTTTCTTCGATCCGCAGCAGGGACGGCTGCTGCTGGACGGACAGCCGATCGTCGAACTGGACCCGGCCGACTTGCGCCGCAGCTTTGCCCTGGTGTCGCAGAACCCCGCGCTGTTCTTCGGCAGCGTCGAGGAAAACATCCGCTACGGCCGTCCGCATGCCAGCGCCGCCGAGGTCGAGGCCGCAGCGCGTGCCGCGCATGCCCACGAGTTCATCCTGGGTCTGCCGCAGGGCTACGCCACCCACCTGGGCGAGGGCGGCATCGGCCTGTCCGGCGGCCAGCGCCAGCGCCTGGCGATCGCCCGGGCGTTGCTGGTAGACGCGCCGGTGCTGCTGCTCGACGAGGCGACCAGCGCCCTGGATGCGGAAAGCGAGCACCTGATCCAGCAGGCCCTGCCAGGCCTGATGAGCGGACGTACCACCCTGGTGATCGCCCATCGCCTGGCCACGGTGCAGAGCGCCGACCGCATCGCGGTGATCGACCAGGGGCGGCTGGTGGCGATTGGTAGCCACGCCCGTCTGATCGCCGAGAACCCGCTCTATGCGCGCCTGGCGGAACTGCAGTTCGCCGTCGGCGGACGCTAGCTTCAGAGCGGCTTGTCGATACCCGCGTACTGCTTGTCCAGCTCGTCGATACGCTGCGTGTAGGCACGGGAGAGGCAGTCGGTGTCGCCACCGCAGCGCCGGCGCTCACGCAGCCAGTCCTGCTGCCGGTCCTGCATGGCGCCGCGGCCGCCCATGGCGAACAGGCCGCGGAGGAAGTGGTACTTGACGCTCATCTCGACGTCCTTGTCGTTCAGCGCCCGGTTCGCGCAGATGGCCTTTTCGTCCGCTCGCTCAGCCTTTTCGCAATCGAAGCTGGCCGCTTCGGCCAGGGGCGCCAGCAGGAGTCCGCCGAGGGCGAGGAATGCCAGGTGCTTCATGCCGTTCTCCGTTTCGCCTGGTTGCTTGCGAATCTTCGACGCCAGCGACGGCGCTGGGTTCAGCGGGGAGCGCGCGGCGGCCGGGCGGGCCGCTCCGGCGCGGTCAGTGCGAAAGGATCAGGGCCTTCTGCTCGGGGATGACGGTGCGCTCCCGAGGGGCGTCCGCGCGTTCCGCTTCCTCGGTTTCGGGGCGGTTGGCGAACAGGCTTTTCAGGGTGCTCAGCAGCGGCTGTTCCTTCGCCGCTTCGGCGACCTGGCTGCGGCTTTCCACGGGTTCCGGGTTGGCCGCCGTGACCACGTGGAAGTCGCTGATCTCGATGATCCCGCGGCCCTCGGCGAGCAAGTGGAAGGAGAAGGCCTTGCGCGCTTCCGGGTTGTCGAAGGTGAAGCTCATGTCCAGCGGCTTGCCTTTGAGCAGGCGCGGGATGTCCGGTACCGGTATGGGAACGTCGCGTTCGAACTCCTTGGTCTTCAGCGTCACCCGGGCGCCGTTGCGGTCCATCTGCAAGGCGCGGATCTTCAGGGTGACCGTGGTCCTGCTGTTCTTCGGCATCTCCAGGTATTGCGCGCCGATCAGGTTGTCGGTCCAGTCGTTGTGGGTTTCCGGCTTCAGGCGGATGCGTTCGTGGGTGGCGAACTGGAACTCCTGGCCCAACTGGCCGGCCTGTTGCACGGAGTGGTCGAGGACGGCGGCGCGCTGGCTGACCAGGCGTGCCTGGCGTCCGCTGAAGCGACCGAGGAACTCGGCTTCGTCGGCGATGAAGCCCTCGCTGCGGTAGCGCCGGCAGACCTGCTGGAAATCGCACTCGACGAAGGTGGCCTTGCCGTCGTGGTGGCGCAGCATGCCGTTGGTGTAGGACATCATTTCGCGACCGCTGGCGTAGTCGCGGAACAGCGAGCGCCCGGAAATCCCCGCCGGCACGCGGTAGCCGAAATAGTCGAGGACGGACGCGGCGAGGTCGACGTGGCCGTAGACGCCGCTCTTGATCGGCGGCAGCGCCGCCTGTTCCGGTGCCAGCACCAGGTTGAAGCCCCAGGCCGAGGCGAGGCGCACCTGGTCGACACCGTGGGATTCGTCGGAAGTGAGCACCACCAGGGTGTCGCGCAACACGCCCTGTTTCTCCAGGTCGGCGAGGAAGGCGCCGATCGCGTCGTCGAGATAGGCCACCGCGGCCTGCTTGGCGTTCGGGTAGCGGGCCAGGTAGTCGGCAGGCGCCGAGTAGGGCTGGTGGGTGCCGACGGTGAGCAGGGTCAGCATCCAGGGTTTCTTCTGCTGGCGCAGCTGCTTCACGTAGGTCGCGGCGCCCTCGAAGAAGGCCTTGTCGTCCATGCCCCAGGGAAACTCCAGGTAGGACGTGTTGCGGAACCAGTCGCGCCCGAGGGTCTTGTCGAAGCCCATCTGCGGCATGACCTTGTCCTTGGCCATGAAGCGCAGGCCGGCACCCTGCAGGAAGTGCGTGCTGAAACCGTGCTGGCGCAGCTGGGCGGGCAGGCACTCCCTGGCCCGGGCCGGGTTGTTGAGCAGCTCGACGCCCTTCGGCGTGCCCGAGTCGAGCTTGCTGTAGTCGCCGCAGAGCATGGCGTAGAGGCCGCGGATGGTCTGGTGGCTGTGCAGCACGTAGTCCGGGGTGGTCATCGCCCGTTCGGCCCAGCCACTCAGCCGGGGCATCGGCGCTTCGTGGTAGCTGCTGTTGATGGCGGCGCGGTTGGCGGCGATATACGCGCCAGGGATTCCCTCCATGGCCACGATCAGGACGTTGCGCGCGCGTCCTCCGCCGGCCAGCAGCGGCGTTCCGGAAAGGTCGAGCTGGTTGAGCCCGGCGACGTCCGGCGGGGTGTCCGGACGGTCGCCGGCGAGCCAGTCTTCGACCGCCAGTTGGCCACTGCTGAGCGCGCTGGCCAGCAGTTTGTGCGGCAGGTTGTACTGCTGCCACTGGTCGGCATCGCTCGGACGCAGGTATTGCAGGCCGACATGCGCCGCCAGGAACGCCGCCGGCAGCGCGTAGGCATAGCGCGGCAGGCGCGGACCGCGGCGACGCCAGAGCAGCACGCAAAGCAATGTCGCGCCGCCGAGGCCGAGCGCCAGTGGCAGGTGGGCGAGGCCGCCGCCCTGGGTGGAGCTGCTGACGAACTGCGGATCCAGCAGGTACTTGAGGTCGGAAGGCTCCGGCATGCGCCCGACCGCGCCGACCAGTTCGGCATTGCCGATCAGGAACAGGCACCAGAGCAGCATGACCGGGAGCGCGAACCACAGGGAGCGTCGATGCAGGAGCAGCACCAGCAGGCTGCCGAGGGCCAGGTCCGAGAGATAGCCGAACGGCGTCGACCAGCCGAGCCAGTAGCGGCCGGCGAGGGGAACGACCAGGAACAGCGCGGCCAGCGCCAGAAGCGAGCCGCAAGATGAGAGCCAACGGCTGAGTGGACGCACAGGAACTCCTGATGAGCGGCAGCGAGAATCCTTGATAAGGATGTTCCAAAAAAGTCTTTAGGGTTCACGATTTTGAAACATCGTTGTGCTTACTGCCAGTAGACAGTCGGCATTTGGGAAATGTCCGCGTGGTTCAGGATGTTTCGGCGCGAACGGCCGGCAAGGCGATGAGCGGCGTCGGCGTACCGGCAAAAACTTCCGCCCGCCTGCGTGGCGCCCGGTAGAATGCCGCCCCTTCGACAGGGGGAGACAACATGGCGGTCATCGGGCGTTTCAATTCACTGCAGGTGGTCAAACACACGGAGTTCGGGCTCTATCTCGACGGTACCCAGCACGGCGAGATCCTCCTGCCCAAGCGCTATGTGCCGAAGGACCAGCCCAGCGAAGTGGGTGACTGGCTCAACGTGTTCATCTACCTGGACAGCGACGACCGCCTGATCGCCACCACCCAGACGCCCAAGGTCCAGGTCGGCGGTTTCGCCAGCCTGAAGGTCGTGGAGATCAACCGGATCGGCCTGTTCCTCGACTGGGGCCTGCCCAAGGACCTGCTGCTGCCGCATTCGGAAGAGAAGCGTCCGTTGCAGGTCGGCGACTACTGCGTGGTCTACGTCTACCTGGACAAGCGCACCAACCGCATCACCGCCACCGCGCGCCTGGACCGGCAGCTGGACAACCTGCCGCCGCGCTACAGCGTCGGCCAGGCGGTCGACCTGCTGGTGGTGGAGCGTACCGAGATGGGCTTCAAGGCGATCATCGAGGGCAAGCACTGGGGCCTGATCCACAAGAACGAGGCGTTCAAGTTCCTCCGCAGCGGCATGCGCGAACAGGGCTACATCAAGGAGTTGCGCGCGGACGGCAAGATCGCCCTGAGCCTGCAGCCGGTCGGCGCCGAGGCCGCCGTCGAGCTGAGCCAGCAGATTCTCGCCCGGCTGCTGGAGGCCGGCGGCAGCCTGCCGCTCAGCGACAAGAGTTCGCCGGAAGATATCCACCGGCTCTTCGGGGTCAGCAAGGGGACCTTCAAGAAGGCCATCGGCGGTCTCTACAAGAAAGGCCTGATCCTGATCCACCCGGAACGCATCGAACTGCCGCGCTGAGGTTTCCGCTCAGGGCTGGAGGAACGGGGCGAAGTCCAGGCCAGCGCCGCCGGGGCGGACGTCGCGCAGGCGCTTGCCGGGGTCCGCGCTCAGCTCCAGGCTGAGGGTCGGCCGGCGGGCGTTCTTGTCGCGCAGTTCCAGGCTGTCCTGCTGCTGGCGAAGGAAACCGGTGGGCACCTTCAGGTGCTCCACTGCATCGCCGGCCGGGTTCGCCAGCAGCAGGTTGAGGAACTTGCCGGCCTTCAGTTGGCTGAGCGGAATATCGAACCACCAGACGTTCTTGCTCTTGTTGAAGCGGGCGAGCAGGGTGTTGCCGGCATCCAGCGCGGACATGCCCAAGGCCTGGTTGAGCTGTGCGATGGCTGCCGCTTTATCGAGTTTCATGGAGTTTCCTGACGGGCCGCGCCGGCCGGGATGGCGGGCGGGTAGCCGGATATTCTAGCAGCCGGAGGGACGCCGCAGGACCTGCGCGGTGCGCAGGCCCCGCCGCTCAGACCATCCGCCGGAACCGCCGCCAGCGTTGCTGCCAGCCCAGCAGCAGCGGAGAGACCGCGGGGCCGGTGCCGGCGTCCTGCAGGCGCGGGTGGTGGCTGACCACGTTGACCAGGATCGGCTCCTGGGCGTTCTTCACATCGACGAAGAACAGGTGCTGCCCCTGGTGCAGGCGTTCTTCGAAGGGGCGGAAGGCGCGGTTGGTGCGCTGCAGGCCGAAGAAGCTGCCTTCCCACAGGCAGAACGCGCAGAGCACGGCGCCGAGGAAGATCACCGGAATCCAGCCGGCGGCGGTTTCCGTCCAGCCGCTGGCATAGGCGAAGGCCACGGCGACGATGGCCAGGACGAGGCCGACCAACAGGCCGACACGGCCGGAGCGGACCACATCCTTCTTCATGAACGGAGAGACTTCGTGCAGATGGCGCTGGCCGGTCTCCGCGTCCTTTTCGCTGAGGACGTGGATCTGCTCGGTGGCGATGCCGCTGGCTTCCAGTTCGGCTTCGAGCCGTTCCAGCTCGTCGAGGTTGTCGCTGATGTAGTAATGCCGGTTCATGGCATGCCTCCCATCGTCTGACGGCCTGTTCCTTGGGCGAACAGGCAAAGGTCGATACCCCCTGTCGGTGAATCCCGGAGCACCCGCAAACGGCAGGTCGGCCGGGATTGTCGGTTTCTTGCGCAGCATTCAGTCTAGCATCCGCGGCAGCGGCGGCCGGTACGCCGGTCTGCTGGCTTCTTCCTTCAACATGGGCCGGAAGCGGGGTGGCGGCGGGGCCGGGCGATGGACGGGCCAGGTACGGGTGGGCCGTACGCAGCCCGCGAGCGCAGGATTACTCGGCGGGAACGATGATGGCGACGCGGCGGTTCTCGCTGCGGCCGGCGCGGGTCTTGTTATCGGCCACCGGCTTGCTCATGCCCAGGCCGCGGACCTCGATGTTGGCCGCCGGCATGCCGGCTTCGCGGAACACCGCGGCTACCGATTCGGCGCGCCGTTCGGAGAGCTTCTGGTTGTAGCCTTCGTCGCCGTAGTTGTCGGTGTGGCCTTCCAGGCGGACCTTGTCGATGTCTACCGCGAGCAAGGCGTGGGCGATCTTCGTCAGGGTGTTGCGGCTGTCGGGATTGAGACGGTCGAGATTGTTGCCGAACAGCACCTTGCTGGACATGCCGAACTCCCAGCCTTCGTCGCGGAGTTCGAAGCCCTGCTCCTGGAGCACGGCGATCTGCTCGGCGCTCAGGCCGGTCTGCGGCGGTTTGGTCTGGCAACCGGCCAGGCCCAGCACAAGGCTGAACAGGGCGAGGGCGAGCAATCTACTTGGGTGGAGCCTCTGGGGTAGCACTGTCTATCTCCTTTTCTTCCTGAAGGATGCGGGGGTCGTTGAGTTCCGCCAGGCGCCGGCTGCCGCGGGCCTGGCGCTTGGCGATGTACATCGCCATGTCGGCGTCGTGGAGCAGCGCCGCCGGGGTATCCGCGTGCTCGGGATAGAGGGCGATGCCGATGGTCAGCGAGGTACTCACCGTGCTGCCGTCGCTGAGCCGGATCGGCGCCTGCATGCTGGCGATGATGTTGTCGGCGATGCGCAGGGCGTCGGCGCCGGACGCCAGCGGTGCGAGCAGCACGGCGAATTCGTCGCCACCCAGGCGCGCCACCAGGTCGCTTTCGCGCAACTGCCCACGGATGCGCATGGCGATGTTGACCAGCACGGTGTCGCCGGCGGCATGGCCGAGGCGGTCGTTGATCTCCTTGAAACGGTCGCTGTCGATGAACAGTACCGCCAATTGCTCGCGGTGCTCGCTGGCATCTCGCAGCGCCCGGCTCAGGCGGCCTTCGAAGAAGGCGCGGTTGGGCAGGCTGGTCAGGCTGTCGTGGTGGGCCTGGTGCGCCAGCGAGGCGTTCTCGTCCTGCAAGCGCGCCTGCCAGGATTCGAGTTCGTCGAGCAGGGCGTTGAAGTCCTCGCCCAGTTGGCTCAGCTCGGCGATGCCGGCTTCCGGTACGCGCTTCTCGAAATCCCGTTCGCGGCGCACGGTATGCGCGACCTTCGCCAGTTGGTCGAGCGGGCCGACGATACCGCGTACCAGCCGCCGTGACAGGTAGAAGGCGCCCAGGGCGGTAAGCAGCAGGCACAGGACCATGCCGGCGAAACCGGTGAGCAGGAAGCGCAGCAGGCTGCCGCCGGAGCCTTTCACCTCCACCGAACCGATCTTCTGGCCGTCGTGCAGGATCGGTTGTTCGGTCGGCGCGCTGAGCAGCCAGTGCGCCAGTTGCTGTTCCAGCAGGTGCAGCGGCCCGGTGCTTTCCCGATGCCAGCTGGCCAGGGGCTGCCCCTGGCGGTCGTAGACGATGGCGCTGGAGACCTCTTCGCTGGAGGCGATCAGCGCCAGGGATTCCTCGGCGGCCTGGGCATCGCCGAAGACCACCGCGGCTTCGACGGTATAGCTGATGGAACGGGCGATCAGTTGCTGGTTGGGGTCCGCGTAGGCGCGCAGGGTCAGCAGGCCGACCAGGGTCACTGCCAGCCCGGCGGTGAATACCGCGACCAGCGCCACGCCCAGGTGCGCGCGATAGAGCACCCGGCGCAGCGATGGATTGGAACCCGTATAGCGACGACGACGGTTCATCACGGAGTGGCCTGCCGCCTTGCCAGTTTCAATACGCTCGGGTGCACGCGTACGCCGCTGCGGGCGATGGAGTCGAGATTGGCCTCGAAGGTGATGCGCGGACCGCCGACGTTGAGGCAGAACATGCTGCCGACGCTGCATTCGGTGCCACGCTCGCTGATGGACAGGACCGGATGCCCGGCCAGGCTGTGGAACACCTGCTGGCGCTCGCGCTCGTCGACCACTCCGAGGTAGATCACGTTGCAGAGCGTGCCGAGGTCCGGGTTGTCCACCGCGCGGCGTTCCGCATGCACGCGCCTGCCATTGGCCTGCACCATGCCGCGGAGCAGGCCGTCGGCGTACTCGGTCGGGCCGACCACGCAGAGTTGCAGAACCGCCGGTTCCTTCGGCCAGCGCACGTAGCTGAATATGCCCAGCAGAACCTGGCTGACCGCGTTGCTGCGTTGCTCGACCGACGTCCGTGCGTCGTCCGCCCACAGGCCTCCGCCGCCCAGGCAGGAAACCGCCAGGACCAGGCAGGCCAGGGTGCGCCTGTAGAGGTCGAGGGGCTGCAAGGTGGGCAACGAAGGCAAAAAGGTTTCCTCCAGGAAAACGTAGCGGGGTGGTACGACTGGCCAGTGTAGTCGGTGTGCGGCGAATATTACCGGATGTGCCGGGAAAGAAAGCCGTTCGGTGTCAAACCAATGACGCAATTGCCGGAGATGGAAGCTCTTTGCGTCTTGTCCTGTCTGGTTTTCTGGCTGAGCATGTAGGACGTTACTGACCTTAATCAGGGGGCGGCATGATCCGGGAAATCCTCAAGATGGGTGACGAGCGCCTGTTGCGCATTGCGCAGCCGGTGCCGTCCGAACTGCTCGGCAGCGAGGAGCTGCAACGGCTGATCGACGACATGTTCGAAACCATGCATCACGTCGGCGGGGTAGGGCTGGCCGCGCCGCAGATCGGCGTCGACCTGCAACTGGTGATCTTCGGTTTCGAGCGCAGCGAGCGCTATCCGGACGCCCCGGCCGTGCCGCCGACCATCCTGCTGAACCCGCGGATCACCCCGCTGGACGACGAGATGGAAGAGGGCTGGGAGGGCTGCCTGTCGGTGCCGGGGTTGCGCGGCGCGGTATCGCGCCATCGGCGCATCCGCTACCAGGGCCTGGACCCGCAGGGACAGCCGATCGACCGCAGCGTCGAAGGGTTCCATGCGCGGGTGGTGCAGCACGAGTGCGACCACCTGATCGGCCGCCTGTATCCCTCGCGAATCACCGACTTCAGCAAGTTCGGCTTCACCGAGGTGCTGTTCCCCGACCTGGACCCCGCCGCGGACGATTGAGCGATTGCGCCTGCGGCTCCGCTCCGGCCTGGCTCAGCTCCGCGATGGGGTGCCGAGCGGCGCCGCCGGAGCGTGTTTTTTCGCTCGTTTCGCCAGGCGTTTCTCCTGGGCGGTTTTCAGCGGTTTCCTACGAGTTTCCTTCTTCGCGTTCAGTCCCTTGCTCATGGCGTTCACCTCCCCACGCAGCACCTGCGTGGCGCGCCGGATGGCCGATGGCGTCCGCGACGCCGGACGGCGGCGGACGCTTCCAGCATAATGCGTGGCGCAGCGCCCGGCGCGGGTGGCGATCGACGGCGCTCAGCGCAACTGGCGTTGTGCGGTGATTTCCGGCAGGTCCTGGCGGCGCAGATAGACCAGTAGCGGCTCGCCGATGTTCAGTCGTTCGTTGATGTTCTGTTCCAGCAGGATCTGCAACTGCTCGCGGCCCAGGCGCATGACGTCGTCGCGTACCGAACTCCAGACGAACTCGCTGGTGGGCGTGATGCTGTCGTCGGCTACGTCCATGCCGAAGGAGTCTTCGCTGAAACGCACGATGTAGCGGCCGGTCTTGCGGTTGAAACCGACGAACCCCTTGAGGGCATCGGCGGCCTGGCAGATGTCGGTGGATGTGATGCTCATGCGGAACCTCCCTGAACGTTCCTGTTTCTCTGGGCGCACGCATGATCGGCGGCGCCCCCGTTCTGCGGCGGGGGTCGCTGGTGCCGAGCGGGGTATTCTGCCAGTTGTCGCCGCCCGGGGAAGAGGGCGGATCGCGAACGGTAGTGGGACGGATTGTCGCGACCTTGGTTAAACCGCCGCCACGCGCTAGGCTCGGGGTTCGCAGCCGACCGAGTGGAGAACAGCGCCAGATGCCAGGGGCCGTGGATTTCAAGGAGCGGATATCCCGCCAGCGTCCGCATGACAGGGAAACCTACGGACATGCCGGGAATACCGATCTGCAAGACATCGTCTACCAGTTGGAAAGCGACCGCGGGCGCATCGTCAATTCCGCCGCCGTGCGTCGCTTGCAGCAGAAGACCCAGGTCTTCCCGCTGGAGCGCAACGCGGCGGTGCGCAGCCGCCTGACCCATTCCCTGGAAGTGCAGCAGACCGGGCGTTTCATCGTCCGCACGCTGTTCCGCCAACTGGGCCCGCGTGCCGCGGAGGTCGGCCTGGACGGGCTGGAAGGCGCGCTGGAAAGCCTGGTGGAAATGGCCTGCCTGATGCACGACGTCGGCAATCCGCCGTTCGGTCATTTCGGCGAGTACGCCATCAACGACTGGTTCGAACGCAACCTCGACGCCCTGTTCGAGCGCCGCATACCGCCGGGCCAGGGCGACGGCCTGTTGCAGCAGCGCATGCTCACCGACCTCAAGCACTTCGAAGGCAACGCCCAGGCCATCCGCCTGGTGGTGAAGCTGCTGCGCCTGAACCTCACCTACACGCAGACCGCCGGCCTGCTCAAGTACGTGCGCCCGGCCTACGAGCCGAAGCCGGACAAGGCGGCGGCGAACCACTACCTGAACAAGAAGCCGGGCTTCTATCTTTCCGAGGAAGCCTTCGTCGACGAACTGCGCCGAGTCCTCGGCATGCGCCCGGGCACTCGCCACCCTGTGGCCTACATCATGGAAGCGGCCGACGATATCTCCTATTGCCTGGCCGATATCGAAGACTCGGTGGAAAAAGGCATCCTCGACATCCGTCAATTGGCGGATCTGCTGGTGAAGAAGTTTGCCGTCCACCATTCGCCGGACGCGCCGATTCCCGGCGACGCGGACAACATGAGCTTCCAGCGGATGGTCGACTACTCGCTGGAAAAGGCCGAGCGGGAGCCGATCAACAAGGTCAGCGAATTCTTCATCCGCCTGCGGGTGAAAATGATCCACCCGCTGGTCCAGCACGCCGCCCAGCAGTTCATCGACAACCTCGAAGCGGTTCATGCCGGCACCCTCGGCCGCGCGCTGATGGAGGACGGCAGCCTGCCGCACGCCATCGTCCAGACGTTCAAGGACGTGGCCATGGAATGGGTGTTCTGCCATCCGGAGGTGGAAACCCTGGAATTGCAGGGCTACCGCATCATCCAGGGCCTGCTGGATTTCTACGCGCCGCTGCTGCGCCTGCCGGCCGAGGAGTTCCAGGCCCTCGCCGAAGGTCGCCAGGCCGCCGCGCCGCATCCGCAACTGCTGGTTCGGCGCCTGCCGAGCCAGCAGATCAAGGCTTACCTGGAGGCCATGAAAAGTGTGGCGGAGGACCCGTTGCAGCGGCAGTGGGAGTTCTACCACCGCTGCCGCATGCTCCAGGATTTCGTCAGCGGCATGACCGACCAGCATGCCCAGGACGAATACCGCGCGTTGTCCGCGCTGTAAGCGGAGGAGCGAGATGCGCGCTGTCGTCGAACTGCTCGCCGGCGCCCGCCGCCTGGTGATCTTCACGGGCGCCGGGGTGTCGGCGGAAAGCGGGATTCCCACCTTCCGCGATGCCCTTGGCGGTCTCTGGGCGCGCTACGATCCGGCGGCCCTGGCTACGCCCGCGGCCTTCGCCGACGATCCCGCGCTGGTCTGGGGCTGGTACGAGTGGCGCCGCCTGAAGGTGCTGGGTGTCCAGCCGAATCCCGCGCACCGGGCGATTGCCGCATTGAGCGGACGGATCGCCGACACCCGGTTGGTCACCCAGAACGTCGACGACCTGCATGAACGCGCCGGCAGCCGCGACGTCCTTCACCTGCATGGCAGCCTGCACGCGCCGCGTTGCGCGACCTGCGCGGCAGCCTACCGGGACGCCTTGCCCGATTCGGTCGAGCCGGAAGAGGGACGACGGATCGAGCCGCCGCGTTGTCCGGCCTGCGGCGGACAGGTCCGGCCGGGCGTGGTCTGGTTCGGCGAGGCGCTGCCCGAGGCGGCGCTGCGCGAGGCTTTCGCCGCGGCCTGCGAGTGCGACCTGTTGCTCAGCGTCGGCACTTCCGGCGTGGTGCAGCCGGCGGCGCGGATACCCGGACTGGCGCTGGAACACGGTGCCAGCGTCGTGCATGTGAACCCGCAAACGGTGCGCACCCGCCATCCGCGCGAGCACTGTCTCGTCGGTCCGGCCGGCGAGATGCTGCCCGAACTGTTGCGCCGGGCGTTTCCCGGCTGAGGCGGCTCAGCCCTGGGACGAGCCGAAGAGGATCACCGCGGAACCGATCAGGATCAGCAGCCAGTAGAGCGCGCCGAGCACGATGAACAGCAGGTTGTAGCCCGAATAGCCGGCGTTGCCCGTGCCCTGCGGGTCGCCGCTGGCGAGGTTGGCCTGGCGCTGGATGTTGCGCATCGGGATCAGCGGCGTGAGCAGCAGCAGGAGCGAGGGCAGCGAGTAGGGCTCCAGCGCGGGGACCACATCGGTGAGGTGGCTGATCAGGTTCGCCGCGACCGTCAGCAGCACCGCCCAGGTCGCATCCTTGCTCGGGCTCCATAGTGCCTGGCGCTCTTCCGGCAGGGCCTGGTGGATCCGCCGGGCGAGGGCGTGGAAAAAGAAGATGCCGAAGATCGCCCGCCATACCGGGCTGATCCGCCGCTCCATCTGCGGTTGCTGGGCCTTCCAGTGCTTGTACATCCAGTACACGCCGTACAGCCCCAGGGTGACGAGGAAGAGCACGCTCATCTTGCCCAGGGAAGTGACGAAGAAATGCGCCCGCTTCGCGCCGCGGGTTTCCACCAGGGGCGCTTCCGGGGTCTTGTAGACGTTTTCCATAACTGATCCGGCAGTCCTTGAGAAAAACCGCCATTTTGCCTTCCGCCGCTCCGTCAGGCCAGCGGCCAGGGGCGTTGCCGCCCCGGCCGTCCGATCAGGCGTTGCGGCTGGGCGGCGCCATGAACTCGGGACCGACCGGATCCTGGATGGTCTCGGCGAGGATCCGCTCGATGCGGGCCATGGCCTCGTCGTCCAGGCGCCAGCCGAAGGCGTCGGCGATGCCGTTCAACTGCTCCGGCTTGCGCGCCCCCCACAGCGCCACCGTAGGGCCGCGATCGAGAATCCAGCGGATGGCCAGGGCCAGCACCGACTTGCCATAGCGCTCGCGAGCCAGTTCCTCCAGTTGCGCGACCGCTGCCAGGTACTGGGCGAAGCGGGGCTGCTGGAACTTCGGGTCGGACTTGCGCAGGTCGTCGCCATCGAAGCGGGTCTCGGCGTTCATCCGTCCGGAAAGCAGGCCGCGGCACAGCGCACCGTAGGCCAGCACGACGATGCCGTTACGCTCGGCGTAGGGCAACACGTCGGCGTCGATGGCGCGCTCGAACAGGTTGTAGGGCGGCTGCACGCTGGCCAGCGGAGCGAACTGGCGGAACCCGTCCATCTGTTCCGGTGAATAGTTGCTCACGCCGATGGCGAGGATCTTGCCGTCGCGGCGCAGGCGCTCCAGTTCGCCGGCGGTTTCCTCGTGCGCCACCAGCGGGTCCGGCCAGTGGATCTGGTACAGGTCGATGCGATCGGTCTTCAGCCGCCGCAGCGAGTCCTCGACCTCCCGGCGGATGCGTGCGGCGGAGGCGTTGCGGTGGATGCCCGCGTCGCTCCACTCCAGCGCCGCCTTGGTGGCGATCACCGCCTTGTCGCGCAGGCCCTGCAAGGCCTTGCCGACGACCTCCTCGGAATGGCCGAAGCCATAGACCGGCGCGGTGTCGATCAGGTTGATCCCGGATTCCACCGCACGCCGGATGGTTTCCACCGACGTCGCGTCGTCAGCGCCGCCCCACATCCAGCCGCCGATGGCCCAGGTGCCGAGGCCGATGCGCGAGACCGGCGTGTCGATACCCTCGATGCGAATGCTTTCAACGCTCATGGAAATACTCCTGCAGATCGGGAAAACGCTTGCCGGCAATGCGCTCGGCGGCACGGAGCGATTACTCTAGATCACCCGAGATTGAATGTGGCTCAATGCTGCATTGACCTCCGAGAACTGCCAGGAGCCCTGGAATGCCGGCTTTCACCCGTTCCGAACTCGCCGACCTGAACGTCTTCATGACCATCGTCCGGCGCCGCAGCTTCCGTCACTCGGCCCAGGAACTGGGTGTCAGTACCTCGGCGCTGAGCCACAGCATGCGCAACCTCGAGGCGCGGCTCGGGGTGAAGCTGCTCAACCGTACCAGCCGTTCGGTGGTGCCGACCGATGCCGGCAGCGCGCTGGCGGCCAAGCTGGAGGATGGTTTCCAGGTGATCGGCGAGGCGCTCGGCGAGCTCGATGCCTATCGCACCTCGCCGGTGGGCCGGCTGCGCCTGAACGTGCCGCGCGATGCCTCGCGGCTGCTGCTGGGGCCGGTCCTCAGGCGCTTCACCGAGGCGTATCCGGACCTGCAACTGGAACTTTCGGTGGAGGACCGCATGGTCGACATCGTCGCCGACGGCTACGACGCCGGCATCCGTTACGGCGGCACGGTGCCCCAGGACATGGTCGCGGTGCCATTGACCGGGGAGCTGCGCTGGGTGGTGGCCGCGTCGCCCGATTACCTGGCGCGCCACGGCGTGCCCCAGCGGCCGGACGACCTGTTGCGGCACGCCTGCATCCGCATGCGCCTGGGCGACAACTCGTTCTACAAATGGGAACTGGGCGACGGCGAGCGGATGGTCGAGGTCGACGTGCCCGGCCCCTTCAGCGTCAACGAAAGCAATACGGCGGTTGCCGCGGCCCTGGACGGTGTCGGCCTGGCCTACTGCCTGGAGGTGGGAATCGCCGAGGAGCTGCGTAGCGGCCGGCTGCAACTGGTATTGCCGGACTGGACCTCGATGGGCGCGCCGTTCTGCCTCTACTATCCGAGCCGACGCCAGCCGCAACCCGGCTTGCGCCAACTGATGGAAATGATCCGCGGCGACTGGCTGGGACGTGCCTGAGTCGACCTCCCGCCACACCTTGCAAGGAGCCCCCATGCTCACCGGTCTCAATCACCTGACCCTGGCGGTCGCCGATCTGCCGGCCAGCATCGCCTTCTACCGCGATCTTCTCGGCTTTCGCCTGGAAGCGCGCTGGGACCAGGGCGCCTATCTCGAACTGGGTTCGCTGTGGCTGTGCCTGTCCCGGGAGCCGCAGTACGGCGGGCCGGCCGCGGACTACACGCACTACGCCTTCGGCATCGCCGCCGCGGATTTCGCCCGCTTCGCCGCGCAGCTGCGCGCGCATGGCGTGCGCGAATGGAAGCAGAACCGCAGCGAGGGCGATTCGTTCTACTTCCTCGACCCGGACGGCCATCGCCTGGAGGCCCACGTCGGCGACCTGCGCAGCCGGCTCGCGGCGTGCCGGCAAGCGCCCTATGCGGGAATGCGTTTCGCCGACTAGGCCTTGGCCTTGCCGGAAGCTACGGACGCCACGGCCGGACCGGCGAGGCGCTTCAGCAGGCGCGGGCGGTTGCGCTCCAGCGCGCCGCCGCGCCCCCGCAGGCCGTCCCACAGGCCCCAGCCCAGGCAGCGCAGCTTGAGCAGCTTGTCGCGCTCGAGCAGGAGCACCGCGAGGCCCTGGGTCAGGGTCGGCAGGTTCGCCAGCAGGGCCAGCGGCGAGGACCGGGCGTAGCGGCGCAGGACCAGCAGGCCGTTGCGCGCCAGGTAGTAGCGGCGCAGCGGGGCGTGGTTCATCGCGCTGAGGCTGAGACCGCCGAGGCGGCGGGTCTTGCGCGTGCCGATGCGGTGCTCGAGGACCAGCCGCGGGTCGACGTACAGGGGCACGTCCAGCGCCTGGGCGCGCAGGCTGTACTCGGTGTCCACGTGGTCGATGAACAGTTCCTCGTCGAAGTGGCCGAGGCGCTGGTAGGCCTCGCGGGTCAGCAGGCAGCCGGAGGAGATCAGGAACGAGGTGCGCTGTGGGGTCGTCAGGCCGTCCAGAGACAATTGCCTGAGCGTCAGTCCGTCGAGATGGATGGCCGGCAGGAAGCGCCGGTCACCCCGGTCGAAGATCCGTGGGCCGAGCAGGCAGGCCTGACCGTTGCGCGCCTGCAGGTTGCGCCACTGGGCGGCGAGGAAGGCGCCGCCGGGACGGGAGTCCTGGTCGAGCAGCAGCACACCCTGCACGCCACGCCGGAACAGCGCGTCGAGCCCCTGGTTGAAGGCGCCGGCGATGCCCTGCCGGTTGCCGTGGTGCAGCACGGCGATGCCTTGCCCGCGCAGCCGGGCATTGCGCTGCGGATCGCTGTGCGGTGAGTTGTCGACGGCGAGGAAGCGCAGTTGCGGAAACGCCGCCGCCAGTTCGCCAAGGTGTTCCAGGTCGTCGTCGCCAGGATTGAACAGCACCACCAGCACGCCCATGTCTATCCGGTCCATGATCGTTCTTCTCCCGTAGGTCGAAGTTGCCAGGCCAGGACCAGCCCGGCCAGAACGAGAAGGGCGCCGGCGAGGAATGGCGCGCCGGCCAGGGGCACTGGCGCGAGCGGACCGCTGCCCCAGTGGAACAGGCCGCTCATCAGCGGCGGACCGACGATCGCGGCGAGGCTCATCAGGCTGCTCAGCACGCCCTGCAACTCGCCCTGGCGATCGACCGGCACGCGGGCCGAGAGCAGCCCCTGCATGGCCGGGGTGGCGAGGCTGCCGAGCGCGAAGGGCAGCAGCGCGCAGACCAGCCAGAATGACGAGTCGACCAGGGCGAACAGCAGCAGGCCGCAGCCTTGCAGGGCGAGGCCCAGGCGCAGCAGGCGGGCGTCGTCCAGGCGCCGCTTGCAGAGGTTCACGCCGAGGGTCTGGGCGAGCACCGCGAGCACGCCGTAGAGGGCCAGCGAGTAGCCGATCCAGGCGCTGCTCCAGTGAAACTTCTCGATCACGAAGAAGGGCCAGACCACCATCACCGCCTGCAAGCCGAGGAATACCAGGGCAAGCACCGCCAGCAGGCGTCCGACCCCCGGTTGCCGAGCCAGGCCGCTGATCGAGCGCAAGGCGTTCATCCGCCTCGGATCCAGCCGGCGGCGTCGCGCGGGGGGCAGGGTTTCCTCGAGGAACAGGCCGGCGAGCAGGGCGTTGAGCAGGCACAGGCCGGCGGCCAGCAACAGCGGCAGCGTCGTGCCGTGCACCGCCAGCAGCCCACCGAGGGCGGGGCCGAGGATCATGCCCAGGGCGAGGCCGGCGTACAGCCAGCCGAAGTGCCGGGTGCGCTGCCCGTGCGTGCCGAGGTCAGCCGCGCAGGCCATCGCGGTGGCCACGCTGGCGCCGGTGAGCCCGGCCAGCGCGCGACCGAGGAACAGCATCCAGAGGCTGTCGGCCAGCGCCAGCAGCAGATAGCTGAGGGCGAAGCCGAGCATCGCCAGGACCAGGACGGGGCGGCGTCCGAAGCGGTCGCTGAGGCTGCCGAGGACCGGCGAAAAGAACAATTGCAGCAGCGCGAAGGTCATCACCAGGGCGGCGCCCCAGGTGGCCGCGTCGCGGACCGCCAGCGGCGCCACGCCGCCGATCAGCGTCGGCAGCAGGGGCACGATCAGGCCGACGCCAGCGGCATCCAGCAGGCAGGTGAGGAACAGCAGAGGCAGGACGCGTTTCGCGCCGGGACCGTGTTCCCGCGTGGCGGAGGGGCAGAGGCTGGTCGTGGACACGCCAGGATCCTCCCGGCGAACACAGGAAATCCCGATCCTGGGACGCCAGCGACGGCAAGGGAAACTACCGGAATTCACAGGTTCGACGAACGGTCGCGGCAACGCCGGCGGGCGGCGTGATGTCATAATGATGCGACCCGTGCGCCAGTCGGGTATCCTTGCCGGCCTCCAACGTTGTTTCCTAACGATATTTTCCTCCTGTCGCGAGCAAAGGGATTTCAATGACGCCCAGAAAAGGAAAGCTACCTGCCGTGCTCGCCTGCATGGCATCGCTGGCGGGCTGCAACATCAACCCGGCGAACCAGGGCTCGGTGTCGTCCTGGTTCTCCATGCGCGCCGGCGATCCGCCCAGCTTCGTCACCGGCGTGGTCGGCTTCGAGAACACCGGCAGCAACGACCCGTCCACCCGCCTGACCCTGCGTTTCCGCGATCCCGCCTCCAAGACCCATGCGGCCCACGTCACCACCTCGTCGTACTCCGAGCTGTTCAGCCTCGCACTGACGCCGCGCTACTACGAGCTTTACGAGTTCGAGGTGAGGTACCTGTCCTATACCGTCACCCGCGAGACCGGTGCGTACGAGGAGCGCTGCGAGGCCAACGGCGAGGCGCTGGAGAAGACGGTCCAGAAAAGGAAGCGCAGCGTCACCCACACGTCGGTAAACGTGGAGTCCAACTGTCGTTCTACGCCGCTGACCAAAACCGACTACTACTACGAGACCTATACCTCCAAGCCGTTCTCCGCGCCGTTCCGTGCCGAGAGCTTCGCCACCAACTACATCGGCGACTTCCGCGTGCAGTGCAGCTACAAGGAGAAGAAGGGCAAGACCCTCGTCGACAGCTGCCGTCTCAACTACGGCGCCGTCAGCCGCGATCGGGTGGACGCCTGGGTGGCGCAGATGAACGAGGCAGACAAGGACAAGCGCGAGCCGCTGCCGCCGGTACGCCAGCAGGCGGTCGACACGAAGAAGGCCGGCAAGCTCATCCATTCGGTATTTCGCTGAGGCGCTCGTTCAAAGAGCGCCGGCGATCGCGCGCCAGGTGTCGGCGTATCGCCATCGCAGCCAGGCGACCAGGCAGCGCTCGTGCCAGCGTCGCAGGGCGCTGCTCCTTTGCCGCGCCAGGCGTCGCTCGATGGCCTCTTCCAGCCAGGCCTCGTCGAAGGCGGTCCAGACCGCCGGAGCGGGGCTGAGCAGGTTGCCGTGGCAGACCGGCGCCACTTCCTCGAAGAACAACCGCTCCAGCAACGCCGGGTCGACGCCCTTTATCCGCCGGGCGATATCCTCGGGCTCCAGGAGAGTGTCGACGAAGGCGTCGGATAGCGCGTGGCGCAGTCGTCGGCGTTGGCTCGGGTCAAGGGCCATGGCAAGTATGGGTCCGCAGGCTGGTGCGCAGGCAGCATAACCCGCCACGGCCAGCGCGGAGAGGCGTCAGGCTCGACGGGGACGCCAGGAGCGACGACGAAGGGGTGGGCGCTGGCGGCCGAACCAGCGCCAGCGGTTGCGCCGTAGCGCCTCGTGGCACTCGTCGCGCAGCCAGGCTGGCAGCAGGCGCAGCCAGCGCAGGTGACGCCAGGGGCCCGGCAACAGGCGCAGCACCTCGAGCAGGGCATCGTTGTCGTCGCAGGCGTAGGCGCCGTCGACGAACAGCCAGGTGTCGAAATGATCGGGTGCCAGCCCGAACCAATCGAGAATCGCCAGGCCTTCGGCGGACTGCGCGGCAAGCAGCTTCAGCCGGTGGTCGGCGCGGCGTGCCAGGAAACCGCTCCAGAGCGTGCAGAAGCGGCAGTGCTGGTCGTACAACACGACCTTGTCGCCGGGCTTGAGGTACGGCGGCAGTGACATGAGGGGCCCCCTTGGGTTCGGCTTTGTGCGCAAGCCCGGAACCGTAACGGCGGGAAGGGAGGACGACTAGTCGGTGTGCTGTCAGAGTTTTCTTTCTGTGCGGTCATCGATTCGTCTTTCGCCGGACGGCGTCGGGCAACGCGCCATTCCTCTTCCTGAAGGACGATGCTGCGCCAGGCCGGTTTAAGTTCGATGACGCCGGGACGAACGGGAGATGTCCCCGTCCGTGGGGCACGGACGGGGCGCGGCGGGGAATCAGCGGGCGAACGCTTCGAGAAGGGTCTTGGCGGCCAGCTTGCCAAGGTTGTTGGAGGCCAGCGGGCTGTCGCCGGTGAGCAGCTTGCGGTCGCGGTGGACCTGGCCGGTGATGCCCTTGTTGAGGATCTTCACCCCGAGCTTCTGCAGGTTCTCGCCCACCAGCCAGGGCAGGGGACCGGGCATGTAGCCGATCTCCAGGTTGGCGCCGGTGTCCAGGGCGTCGGGGAACACGCAGATCTCGTAGCCCTTGAACGGGTAGTCCTCCGGCTTCTCGTCGACCGCCGGTGCCAGCAGGCAGGCCGGACCGTGGCAAAGGGTAATGATGTAGCGGTCCTTGGCGAGGAAGGCATTGAGCAGCCGTTTCACCTCCCGGCTGTGCGGAATGCCCGCCAGCACGCCGTGGCCGCCGGGAACGAACACCGCGGCGTACGGCGAGTCGTCGGCGACGGCCTGCTCCAGGAGGTCGGCGAGCTTCTGCGGCGCTTTCAGCTTGGGCAGGTACTTCGCGTAGATGCTCTTCACCGCCTCGTCCTCGCCGGGCATCGCCCACATCTCCAGCTTCACCGGGTTGCCGGAGAGCGTGGCGACATCGAACTCGAAGCCGGCCTTGTCCAGGTGGTACATCGGCAGGAGCATTTCCACCGGGTGGTTGCCGGTGGAGAACATGCTGCCGTTCTGCATCAGGATGTAGCGTTCGTCGGTACCGATCATCAGCACCTTCTTGCCGCCCTTGTACGGGGTCGGGTAGTCGGCGCCGTCGAAGTCGGTCTTCGCCGAGGTGTACTGGCTCAGGGAATAGGGCGAGGGAAAGAACGCGTTGTGCTCGGCGTGGTCGGGCGTCGGGGTTCTGCTGGTATCGCGCTCGTTGCTCATGGCTCGTTCCTTTCTGCGTGATGGAGGTCGCACCAAGACGATAGGCGGGGTCGCCGGCCGGCGAAATAGGGGAAATCCCCTAACCCACGATCGGTCGCCTGAGGGTTTTCCCCTATGGGCTTTTGCCGGCAAGCCGGGGATCATGCGGGAAAAGCCAGGAATGCCCGCGCCATGACCGACTACGCCAGCCTTCTCTTCGACAGCGTCGCCCGGCTGCGCAAGGCCGCTACCACCGAGGCGGTCTGCCGCGAGATGGTGGAGTTCGCCGTACGCCTGGGCTTCGACCGGGTGATCGTCTGCAGCCTGTTCCCCCGCCCCGGCGAGGACGAACTGATCGACGAGCTGTTCTTCGTCCATGGCGACTGGGCCGAGGGGCGCAGCGCCCAGGAGCGCGACGCCTATCTTCTGCACTGCCCGGTCACCCGGCACATCCTCGAACTGGACGAGCCGTTCTTCTGGTCGAAGAGCCCCTCGGAGGATCCGGCGCGCATGGCCTACCGCATCGTCCGTGGGGTCCGCGACCTCGGCCAGGTCAATGGCATGCAGGTGCCGGTGTTCGGCCGCAATGGCCTGGAGGGCGCGGTGTCTTTTGCCGGCGAGCGGCTGGACCTGAATGCCGGTTGCAAGCTCGCCGCCCAGGCCTTCTGCCCGATCCTGTTCTTCGCCCTGAAGCGCCTGCGCGGCCCTGTGTCGGCGGGCGATGCGCAAGCGCTCAGCGAGCGCGAGCGGGAAGTCCTGCAATGGATCGCCCTGGGCAAGCAGCAGGCGGAGGTGGCGGCGATCCTGATGATTTCCGAGCGCACCGTGGAGAATCACCTGCGTGCCGCCCGCCGCCGTCTCGGCGCGGCGTCCACCGCCCAGGCGGTGGCGCGGGCGCTGCGCCTGGGCGATATCGAGGTCTGAGCGGCCTCAGGGAGCTGACGTGAGGACGATCTTGCCGATGTGCTGGCCGGAGTCCATCAGTTCGTGGGCCTGGCGCGCCTGTTCCAGGGGGAAGGTGCGGAACACCTGCGGCCGGACAGTGCCGGCGCGCACGTGCGGCCAGACCTGGCGCTCCAGTTCGGCGATGATCGCGCCTTTCTCGTCGTGGCTCCGCGAGCGCAGGGTCGAGCCAAGATGGACCAGGCGCTTGCTCAGCATCGGGAACAGGTCGACTTCGGCGGCCTTGCCCTTGATCACGCCGATCTGCACGATCCGTCCGTTCATCGCCGCCGCCTGGTAGTTCCGCGTCACATAGTCGCCGGCAACGATATCGACGATCACATCGACCCCGCGACCTTCGGTGCCGCGCAGCACTTCCTCGACGAAATCCTGCTCGGTGTAGTTGATCGCCAGGTCAGCGCCGAGGCGCAGGCTGGCCTCGCGCTGGGCCTCGCTGGAGATCGTGGTAAAGATTTTCGCCGCGCCGAAGGCCTTGCCCAGCATGGTCGCGGCGGTGCCGATGCCGGAGGCGCCACCGTGGACCAGCAGCGTCTCGCCGGCCTTGAAGCCACCGCGCTGGAACAGGTTGACCCAGACGGTCATGAAGGTTTCCGGCAGCGCCGCCGCTTCCTCCATGCCCAGGCCGTCGGGCAGGTGCAGGGTGGTGCGCTCGTCGGCCACCGCGAACTGCGCGTAGCCGCCGCCGGGAATCAACGCCATCACCGCCTCGCCGACGGCGAAGCGGCTGACCTCGCTGCCGACCGCCCGCACCGTGCCGGCGATCTCCAGGCCGGGAATGTCCGAGGCGCCGGGTGGCGGGTCGTACACGCCCTTGCGCTGAAGCACGTCGGGACCGTTGACGCCGGCGGCGCGGACTTCGACCAGGACCTCGCGCGGGCCGGGCGTCGGCAGCGGCCGGCTGGTCGCCACCAGTACCTCGGGGCCGCCGGGCCGGGCGATCTCGATGGCGGTCATTCGTTCGGGAAATCGGTTCGTACTGCTCATTGCATGCTCCTGGGAAAATGGTTCGGACCTGGTTCGCATGGTAAGCAGCGCGGATGCCGTGGTCGCGCAGCGCTTTTTCATTAGACTGATGCGAAAATGCATCAGGAAAACCGCCATGAATTGGGACGACACCCGCGTCTTCCTCGCGCTCTGCCGCGAGCACACCCTGCGCGGCGCCGCCCGCGCGCTTCACGTCGACCAGGCCACGGTGGGCCGGCGGCTGGCGTCGCTGGAGGCGGCGCTGGGCTCGACCCTGTTCCTGCGCACCTCGTCCGGCTACCTGCTGACCCCGGCCGGCGAGGCGGCCTTCGAACTGGCCGAGAAGATGGAGCGCTCGGCCCTGGAGTTGCTACGGCGGACCCGCGGGATGGACCACCGACTGTCCGGCGAGGTGCGGTTGTCCACCACCGACTCCCTGGCCGTCGACTTCGTGCTACCCGCCCTGGGCCGCCTGCACCTTGAACACCCGGATATCCGCGTGCTGCTCGACAGCGCTTCGGCCGTGGTCGACCTGCCCAAGCGCGAGACCGACATCGCGATTCGCACCCTGCGGCCGGAAAATCCCGATTTGATCCTGAGAAAACTCGCCAGTTGGCCCATGGGCCTGTTCGCTTCCGCGGACTACCTGCGGCGCAACGGCGTGCCGGTGCCCGGCGAGCGTTTCCGCGGCCACGACCTGGTGATGTACGAACCCTATTGGCACAGCCAGCGCGAACTGACCCTGGGCGGCGAGCCGATCCGCGACGGCCGGGTGGTCATCGCGGTGAATTCCAACATGATGGTGCGCCAGGCCCTGGCGCGCGGCCTGGGGCTCTGCGAGCTGCCGCTGTACATGGGCGAGCGCGACGGACTGGTGCGGGTCTGGCCGCAGCGCGAGCGACGCCGGCCATACGAGGTGTGGATGGTTACCCACAAGGACCTGCGCCACACCGCGCGGGTCCGCGCGGTGATCGAGCGGTTGGTGGAGGCGTTCGCCGAAGCGCCGGCCTGAGCCTGCAACGCCGGCGCCGGGTTCCGGTCGAATGCGGCGGCGCGCCGCGGAATCGCGCATCATAGGCGCCATCAGATCGAGGAGATTTCCATGGCAATCCCAAGCATCCCGCGTTTGGCCGTACTGACGGTCGGGCTGGCGCTCGCAGCGGCCGCCAGTGCCGCCGACGAGGCGCAACTGGTCGAGGCGATCAACGCCTACCGTGGCCAGGTGCAGTCCTGCGGCGGGCAGGCCAGCGGTGAACTGCCGCCGCTGGCCGCCGACCCGCGCCTGGCCTTGCCGGTGAATGCCGCCGGCGACCTGCAGCAGGCGATGGCACAGGCCGCCTACCCGATGGTCAACGTGCAGTCGATCAGCCTTTCCGGGCCGCGCGATGCCGGCGCGGCGATGAAGGCGCTGCAGGAAAGCTTCTGCCGCGTGGTGCTCGACCCGCAGTTCGTCGACGTCGGCGTCAGCCGCCAGGACCGCGACTGGCGCATCGTCCTCGCCCGGCCATTGCTGCGCGGCGGCATGGGCGATTGGCAGGCGGAAGGGCAGAAGCTCCTGGAACGGATCAACGCCGCCCGCGGGCAAGCCCGCCAGTGCGGTGGCAAGCCCTACGCAGCGGCCCAGCCGCTGGCCTGGAACGCCACCCTTGGCGGCGCCGCCGAAGCGCATTCGCGGGCGATGGCCAACGGCAACTTCTTCGACCACCTCGACCGCGACGGCCGCACCCCCGGCGACCGCGCCGAGCTGGCCGGCTACAGCGGCGGGCTGATCGGCGAAAACATCGCCGCCGGCCAGGACGGGGTGGACAAGGTGGTCGACGGCTGGCTGGCCAGCCCGGGCCACTGCGCCAACCTGATGAACCCCGGCTACCGCGAGCTGGGCGCGGCCTACGCCACCGATCCGAAGAGTGACGCGGGAATCTACTGGACGGCCATGTTCGGTTCGCCCTGAAGTCCTCCGCGCCCGGAGCTGACGAAGGGCTGGGCGCCTTCCGCAAACGAAAAACCCGGCGCCATGGCGCCGGGTTCCCTTTCAGCCTGTCCCGCCCTCAATGCGGCGCATTGAGAGTCAGGCGCATGTGCCGGTTGACGTCCTTGTACAGCAGGTAGCGGAAGCGCCCCGGGCCGCCCGAATAGCAGGCCTGCGGGCAGAAGGCGCGCAGCCACATGAAGTCGCCGGCCTCCACCTCGACCCAGTCCTGGTTCAGGCGGTACACCGCCTTGCCTTCCAGCACGTACAGGCCGTGCTCCATCACGTGGGTCTCGGCGAAGGGGATCACGCCGCCCGGCTCGAAGTTGACGATGTTGACGTGCATGTCGTGGCGCATGTCGCTCATGTCGACGAAGCGGGTGGTGCTCCAGCGGCCTTCGGTGTCCGGCATCACCAGCGGCTGGATGTCCTGCTCGTTGGTGACGAAGGCTTCCGGCAGCGGTACGCCGTCGACCTTCTGGTAGTGCTTGCGGATCCAGTGGAAGCGGGTGTGCTGGCCGGTGGTATTGCGCACCTTGTAGTCGGCGCCCGGCGGAATGAAGGCGTAGCCGCCCGGCTGCATGGCGTGGACCTGGCCCTGCAGGGTCAGGCTCAGCTCGCCTTCGACGACGAACAGCACGGCCTCGGCGTTGGGATCCTGCTCCGGTTTGTCGCTGCCACCGTTGGGCGCCAGTTCGACGATGTACTGCGAGAAGGTCTCGGCGAAGCCGGACAGCGGGCGGGCGATCACCCACATGCGCATGTTGTCCCAGAACGGCAGGTGGCTGGTGACGATATCGCGCATCACCCCCTTGGGAATCACGGCATAGGCTTCGGTGAACATCGCCCGGTCGGTGAGCAGCTCGGTCTGTGCCGGGTGCCCGCCGTGCGGCGCGTAGTAGCTGGACTTGGACATGGAGCGTTTCCTCGTTGTTGTCTTGCTGCCGGCTCACGCGCCGCCGGAGCGAAACGGGCGGGCGCGAGCCGTTGCTGACGGCAACGATATCCAGCGCCTGGCGCATGCACAAATTAAATGTTGGAATCCAGTATATTCATTTTTCGAATGCGGGCCGGCTCCGGGTATCTTCCGCCAGCACCCGCGACAGCACGCGCGCCAGCGCCTTCACCATCGGATCCGCCGCCGGCCGGTGCAGCAGCGCCACTTCGAACACGTCCACCGCCGGCAGCCCGGCGTTCTTCGGCAGCACCGCATGGCCTGCGCTCACCGCGCGCAGCGGCAGCAGGCCGATGCCCATGCCGTCGGCGATGGCCGATTGCAGGCCGCTGAGGCTGGAACTGGTGAAGCTGATGTGCCAGCGCCGGCCGACCGCTTCCAGGGCGGCGATCATCTCGTCGCGGTAGACCCCGCGCGGCGGGAAGGTGACGATGGGCAGCGGGTCGAGGTCGATGCAGGGGTTCCTGGCGCTGTCCACCCAGCATGTCTTTTCCGGCCAGCAGGCCAGTGCCTCGCGGCTGGCGCGGCGCTGCTTGAGCAGCACCAGGTCCAGTTCGCCGCGGTCGTAGCTGGCGCTGAGGTCGCGGCTCATGCCGCTGGTGACTTCCAGCTTGACCTGTGGATAACGCCGGTTGAAGGCCGCCAGTCGCTCGGTGGTGCGGCCGGCGGCGAAGTCGTCCGGCACGCCGATGCGCACCGTCAGCGCCACCGTGGCGCCGGACAGCGCCTCGGCCAGTTCGTCGTTCAGCGCCAGCAGGCGACGGGCGTAGCCGAGCAGCGTATCGCCGGCGTCGGTCGGCAACACGTCGCGGTTGCCGCGCTCCAGCAGGCGGTGTCCGGCCATTTCCTCCAGGCGGCGAACCTTCTGGCTGACGGTCGACTGGGTCGAGTGCAGGCGCGCGGCGGCAGTGGTGAAGCTGCCGCAGTCGGCCACCGTGACGATGGCGCGGAGCAGGTCGAGGTCGAACAGGCGGCTATTCGATTTTTCACTGTCGCTCATGGTCGTATCGCATTTTCGAATGTTTTCGCCGCTTTTAGCAGGCCGTGCCGTCAGCGGCAACCGCTCAGCGTCGACGCAGCGTGCCCAGCGGTCGACCAATGCGCTGGAAGCGGCGGGAAACCCGCCAGGCGGTCATGCATGCGCCAGGAACAGGACTGCGGAGCGCTACTCGGGCACCTCGACGTTGACCTGTAGCGCGTCGTGGCGCCAGTACTCCAGGTCGCAGTCGATCAGGCGGCCCGCCTGGTCGCGGTTGACCCGCACGATCTGTAGCGCCGGGCTGCCCACCGAGACCCGCAGCGGCCCGGCGGCCTCCGCCGGGAGGATGGTCGGGACCATCTCGAAGCGCACCCGGCCGTAGCGGATGCCGTAGTGGTTGGCGTAGAGATCGGTCAGCGAGCGAGTCAGGTCGAAGCGCTCGATGCCGGGAAAGTAGGCGGGATTCAGGTAGTGCTCGACGTACAGCACCAGCCGCCCGTCGACCCGCCGCGCCCGGCGGATCTGGAACACCCGCGACAGCGCCGGCAGCTCCAGGCGCTGGCAGATGTCGACGCTGGCCGGGATCATCGCCGCGCCGAGCACCTCGGTCTCCGGCACCCGGCCCTGGTCGGCGACCATCGCGTGGAAGTGGCTGCGCACCAGCGGGTTGTACAGCAGCCGCTGCGGCGAGACGAACCAGCCGCGGCGTTCCTCGCGGTAGATCAGGCCCTGGTCCTCCAACTGGCCGAGCGCCTCGCGCAGGGTGATGCGGGTGGTCGAGAACAGCTCGCTCAACTGCCGTTCGCTGGGCAGCTTGCTGCCGCGCGCGAGCAGGCCGCGCTCGATCTGCTCGCGCAGGGACTGGTAGATCACCGTCAGGGGTCGGGACGGCTCGTCGCGCATATCGACGCTTCTCCGCTGGGGCTCCGGGGGGCTACAGGGTAATGCTTCCGGGCCGCCGGCGGTATAGCGCGGCGCGCCTTCTCAGCGCCATTGCAGCACCGGCCAGCCGGCCTCGCGGGCGTGCCCGAGCAGCGCCGGGTCGGGGTTCACCGTGTGCGGCCGGTCGACCCGCGAGAGCAGCGGCAGGTCGTTGCGCGAGTCGGAATAGAAGGTCGCGCCGGCCAGCGTCTCGCCCTCCTGGGCCAGCCAGGCGTCGAGGCGACGGACCTTGCCCTCGCGGTAGGTGAGGGTGCCGCGGGTGCGCCCGGTGTAGAGGCCGTCGCGCTCCTCGATGTCGATCGCCAGCACCTCGTCCACCCCCAGCCGGCGGCCGATGGCGCTGACCAGGAAGTGCGCCGAGGCGGAGATGATCAGCAGGCGGTCGCCGGCCTGGCGGTGGCGTTCCAGGCAGCGCACGGCGTCGGCGTGGATGCGCGGCGCAACGATCCGCGCGACGAAATCCTCGACGGCGCCGGCGATTTCCGCCGGGGTGCGGCCGGCGATGGGCGCCAGGCTGAAGTCCATGTAGTCCTCCATGGCCAGCCGGCCCTCGGCATAGAGTTCCATGAGGCGGCGTTCCTGGTGCAGGAAGGCGGTTTTCTCGACCCAGCCCAGTTCGGTCATGTAGCGCCCCCAGAGGGTCGCGCAGTCGCCGTCGATCAGGGTGTCGTCGAGGTCGAAGAGGGCAAGTGGCATAGGCGGTTCCTTGTTCGCTAGGGATTGGCCCGGCGCGCCTGGCGCCGGGCGGTGGTTCGGAGAGGTTTCAACGCGGCTTGCCGGCCGCCAGCAGCGGCCCGCCGGCATGCGCCTTCGGTTCGACGCGGCGCGCGCCCGGCCGGCTGTTCCAGAACGGCACCAGCAGCAGGCTGGCGAGCAGCGCGGTGGCGGTGAACACGAAGAACACCGTGAGGGTGTCGAAGTAGCCCGGCAGCAGGCCGCCGAGGATCGCCCCGACCGAGCCGCAGCCGTTGACGAAGCCGGTGGCGGTGCCGGCCGCCTCGCTGGTGCCGAAGTCGATGGCGGCGGCGCCGCTGATCATCGAGTCCGGCCCGTAGAGGGTGACGCCCATCATGAACAGCAGGCCGACCACCAGGTACAGGCTGCCGCTCTGCATCGCCGGGACGAACAGCGCCAGGCTCAGGGTCAGCGCCGCCAGGCTGAGCACGCAGGCCGGCATGCGGCGGGCGCCGAACAGCTTGTCCGAGGCCAGGCCGATGAGGATCGGCCCGGCCAGCCCGGCGACCTCGAAGGCCGAAGGCACGATGGCCGAGGCGACCTTGCCGATCTCCGGCATGCGTTCGTAGATGATCACCGGGCCCCAGAGCAGGATCGCGTAGCGCGCCGGCTTGAGCAGGAAGTAGGCGATGCCGAGGACCAGCACGTGGGGATTCCTGAGCGCCTTCAGCAGGGCGCCGGAATGGCTCGGCCGGGGCGCGTTGGCGGGGGGCGCGGCCTCGGCCTCCACGGGCGGCAGGCCGACGTCCTGCGGACGGTTGCGCTGGAGGAAGAAGAACAGCACGGCCACCGCCAGCACCACTCCCGCCGAGGACAGGAAGGCCATGCGCCAGTCATGCGTCAACCGGTAGGCGCACCAGCCGGCGAACGGCGTCGCCACCAGCCCGCCGAAGGCGTAGCAGGTACTCCACAGGCCGAGCACGCGGCCTCGCTCGTAGGTGGCGAAGAAGGCGCCGATGTTCTTGCACAGCCCCGACCAGCCGGTGGACTGCGCCAGGCCCTGGACCACCATGCAGGCGGCGAAGATCGGCAGGGTGGCGAAGGTACCCATCGCCAGCGCCGCCAGCGCCGAGGTGAGCAAACCGCCGAGCACCACCACGCGGGTGCCGAAGCGGTCGGCGAACACCCCCCACATGAACTGGCCCACGGCGTAGGCGGCCAGGTAGAGGGCATCGAGATCGGCCATGGCGCTCTTGTCGAGTTCGAAGGAGGGGTCTTCGGCGATGCCGAGCTTGGCCACCGAGAAGGCCTTGCGGGTGAAGTAGAAGGCGGCGTAGGCCAGCCAGGTGATGACGAAGATCTGGATGCGCCAGCGCTGGAGCGATTGCCAGCCACGGTGCAGGGTACCGTTGTGGTTGTTCATGTGGGTCCCTATGGGTCTAGACAGTGCGGGGAGGTTGTTCTTGTTGTGCTGCTGCAAAGCTGTCCGGATGCATGGTCTAGGCCAGATGCCTTTTCCATGACTTTTTTCGTGCGCAAGGTTGGCTGTCGGCGCGCTCCTGCTCGGTCCTGCCGAGGCTGAGATGGATTGTGAAGGTGTGGCGGCGGTGCGTGGCGCCGATCCGGTCAGGCTGGGCCGGCTGGCGAAGGTCAATCTAGCACCGGGTATTTTTATGGTCTAGACCAAAAATAGAGCGAAACCATTCGATTTTTTCGGGGGATTGCCCGGTATTGGTGCGTTTTCTTGTCCTGGTTGCGCCTTTGGGTGGGACTTTCCCGCGTATTTTCAAGAAATTGGAATAGACCAGATTTTCGATGATGTGCCAGCGCCTCTGGCGCGCCGTGCGCCGCCGCTGGATGGCCGTGTGTCGCGGCGCTCGGCTAGACTGCGGGACCTCGCGCCGGATCGGACCGCCATGCTGAGAAACGTCACCGACCTAGACCTGCGTCTGTTGCGCATCTTCGCCTGCGTGGTGAAGTGCGGCGGTTTCACCGCGGCCCAGGCCGAGCTGAACATGAGCCAGTCGAACATCAGCATGCACATCGCCAGCCTGGAGAAGCGCCTCGGCTACCGGCTCTGCGAGCGCGGCAAGGGCGGCTTCCGACTGACCGCCAAGGGCCGCCGGGTGCTGGAGGCTTCGCGAACGATGTTCGACGCCATCGGCCTGTTTCGCGACCAGGCGCAGGCGTTGTCCGGACGTTTGGTCGGGGAGCTGTACCTGGGCCTGGCGGACAATCTCGCGACCTTGCCCCAGGCCCGTTTCGGCGATGCGCTGGCGCGCTTCCAGCGGCGCGACCAGGATGTCCAGCTGAACCTTTTCGTGAATTCGCCCACCGAGCTGGAACTGGCGGTGATCGAAGGCGAGCTGGACCTGGCGATTTCCTATTTCAGCCGTTCGCGGCCGAGCCTCGAATACCGCCCGCTGTATCGCGAAGAGATCGGCGTGTTCTGTGGCGATCGCCATCCGCTGTTCGCCGAGGCGCAGCCGACTCTGGAGCGGATCGCCGCCTGTGACTGGGTGATGCACGGCTTCCTGCCGGAAAACCTGGTCCTGCCGCTACGCCCGTCGCGCAGCCGCGCCACCGCCTACCACATGGAAGCGGTCGCCCATGCCGTGCTGGCCGGCACCCACCTGGGCTATCTGCCGACCCATTACGCCGAAGCCTGGATCGAGCGCGGGCGGATGCGCGCGCTGTTGCCGGAGCGGCTGAGCTATCCGGTGGAGCACAGCATGATCGTCTATGCCGGGCGCCCCCTCAGCGAAGCCGCCCGCGCCTTCATCGACGACCTGCTGCAGGTCCACGGCCTGGGGGCCTGAGCACTCAGGCGAGAGTCCCTGCCACCGCCTGGCGGTAGATGCGCGCATAATCCCGGGCATCGAGCGGTAGGGCGTTGGTCGCCGAGGAGGACAGGTCGGCCAGCGCCTGCTCGCCCACCCATTGCGCGTCCTCGCCATCCAGGCCGAGGGCGGCGAGGTTCGCCGGGATGCCGATGCGCGCGCGCAGTTCGAGGATCCACGCCAGCAGGCCGTCGAAGCTCGCTTCGTCGAGTTCCAGGTAGCGCGCCAGGCGCGCGGCGTCGGCTTCTATCGCCGGGCGGTTGGCCAGCAGAACGTAGGGCAGCAGCACGGCGTTCAGCAGGCCGTGGTGCAGGTGATGGCGAGCGCCCAGCGGGTGGGCCAGGGCGTGGACCCCGCCAAGCCCCTTCTGGAATGCCACCGCGGCGCTGGCCGAGGCTACCAGCATGCCTTCCCGGGCGGCGAGATCGTTGCCGTCGCGCACGGCGTTTTCCAGGTGCTGCCTGACCAGGCGCACGCCTTCCAGGGCGATACCCGCCGACATCGGATGGTAGAGCGGCGAGAACAGCGCCTCCAGGTGATGGGTGAGGGCGTCCATGCCGGTGGCGGCGCTCAGCGCCGGCGGCAACCCGCGGGTCAGGCGCGGGTCGAGGAATACGCAGGCGGCCAGCAGCTCGCGGTGGCCGACGACCCGCTTGATGCCCAGTTGCGTGTCGGTCAGCACCGCCTCGCGTCCCAGTTCCGAGCCGGTGCCGGCGGTCGTGGGCAGCGCCAGCAGCGGCGGCAGGCCGAGCGGCGGGTAGTCGGCGAGGGTCGGATAGCTGCGCAGCGTCTGTGTCCATTCGAAGCGTTCGAGTCCGTGCGGATCGCGGCTGAGCAGGGCGATTCCCTTGGCCGCGTCGAGGGCGCTGCCGCCGCCGAGGGCGATCAGCGCGTCATGCCCGCCGGCCTCGAAGCGCCTGGCGCCGCCCTGGACTTCAGCGAGGCTGGGGTTGCTCGACAGTTCGTGGAACAGGTCATGGTCGATGCCGGCGCGTTCCAGGCACTCGCGCACCAGGCGCAGGGGCTCCAGGGCGAGCATGCCGGGATCGGTGACCAGCAGGGGCCGGCGTGCGCCCGCCAGCGCGCAACGCCTCGGCAGTTGTTCCAGGGCGCCGACGCCGCAGAGGATATCGGTGGGGTAGTTCCAGTAATGCAGGTCGCTCATGGCGATGCTCCGTGAAAGCAGGATGAGCCGGGCCCCGCCGGGCGCGAAGCCAGCGTGCGGGAACAACCGGAGGAGACGCCGGAACGGCCGGCGCGTGCGGGTCAGTCCGCCGGCGGAGCGGCGAAGCTGAGGCTGGTGGCGATGCGCCGATGCGGCTTGGCGATGACCATGTAGAGCAGGCCGAACGCGGCCAGCGCGGAGAACACCACGACCACCGCCCAGACCTGGAACCAGGGCGCGTCGGGCGGGGCGAGGCTGGCCCGCGGCCAGGCGACGTTGAGCGCCTCGAACGACAGCCAGGCGACTGCCAGGACGTTCACCGCCAGCCCCGCGCGTCCCAGGCGCAAGGCGCCCTTGTCCGGGTCCCAGCGGCCGACGAGGCGGGCCCAGAGGGCGCAGGCGGTGACGATCAGGAAGACCACGAAGAAACCGCCGCTGCCGAACGCGATCAGCGTGCCGACCGCCGTGGCGTTCAGCCCCAGGGCCAGGCCTAGGCTGGCCAGCAGCGTGCTGCAGACCATCGCCGCCATCGGCACCTTGCGCCGGTCGACCCGGCGCAGCAGGGCGGAGCCGGGCAAGATGGCGTCGCGCGCCATGCCGAAGATCGCCCGGCCGATGTAGGTCTGCACCGACACCACGCAGGCGACGAAGGCGATCAGCACCACTGCGACGAAGGGCCGCTCGGCCCAGGCGCCGAAGGCGTCCACCACCGCCGGGGTGACCGGGTCGACCACCTGGCCGCTGACCACCGCGCCGATGTCCTGGTAGGACAGGGTCACGGCGAAGGCGGTGAGCATCACGGTGAATCCCACCACCAGCATCGAGCGCAGGATCGCCCGGGGTGTGGAGACGCGGGCATCGGTGGTTTCCTCGGAAATCTGCGAGCAGGCGTCGAAGCCGAGGAAGGCCCAGCCGCCCACCGCCAGCGCGGTCAGCACGCCGTCCAGGTAGGCACCGTCCGCACCGCCTGTGCCGCCCGGGCCGCTGAACAGCAGGTCGAGCGGATGGTTGCGGAAGAACAGCAGCAACAGCACGCCGATACCGATGGAGGCGATGGCCTCGGCGACGATCCCGGCATTGACGAAGTACTTCAACGGGTTGATCCCCAGCAGGTTCACCGCCAGGCCCAGCGCCAGCAGCAGCGCGCCGCAGAGCACCTGGCCGTTGGCCGACGGCGGCGCGCCGGTCGCCAGCAGGCCGAGCCAGAAGCCACCGAGGTAGGCCACGGTAGTCAGCGAGGCCAGCGCCGAAGCCAGGTAGAGGAAGCCGGTGAACCAGGCCAGGCGGTCGCCCACCAGGCGCCGCACCCACTGGTAGCAGCCGCCGGCCAGCGGAAACTGCGAGGACAGCTCGGCGTAGACCAGCGCCACGCCGAACTGCAGCAGCAGGCACAGCGGCACCACCCAGACCCAGGAGGGGCCCATGCTCATGGTGCCGAGGGACATCACCGAGTAGATGCCCACCACCGGCGAGATGGTGGCGAAGCCGACGGAAAAGGACGACCACAGGCTCAGCCCGCGCTCCAGTTCCTGGCGATAGCCGTGGGCCGCCAGCAGGCGTTCGTCGCGGGAGGCATCGCGGAGATCAGTCATGGCGGTCTCCGGGCGAGCGCTGCGGGGAAGGGGAAAGGCGGATGCCACCGATGCGATGGGTGAGCATGGAGAGTCCTCGTCGGCTATTGGAATTGTTATGGCCGCTTCCGGGACGAGCGAAAGCGTGGCAGACGCAGGTTAGGCGGATTACCTATCAGGATGAATTCATATTCGATTGGGCTGGCATCAGGAAAACCTGATGTATGGCCAGGCCCCGAGAAGGCCGGCTCCTGCGAAGGGAGCCGGCCGGTCGCGGCAGTTACTTCAGGTCCTCGCGCGGCGGTTTGCCGGGCTGGCTGGCGTAGTCCGGCAGGGCGCTGATCGCCTGTTCCTTGTCGGGGATGCTGGACGGGTCGAGGTCGCCGCCGACGTTGCGCGGGTCGGTGGGGATCGCCGAGGGAATCACCACGGTGCGCTCGGCCAGCGGCCAGCCGAGAATGGTCTCCAGGCGCCCGCCTTCCTCCTCGGGGCCGGTGATGGCGTCCAGGCGCAGCGGCAGCGGATGGCCGATCAGCCGTTCGACCTCGCCCGCCGCCTCCGGCGCGGCCAGGGTCAGGCCGGTGCGGTAGAAGCCCGGCAGGCTCGAGCGCGGCACATAGACCCGCAGCAGGGCACCGTTGCGGATCCGGCCGCGCGCGTCGGGTTCCTGGTCCTGGGCGTAGCCGTAGGCCAGCGCCGGATCGCCGGCGATATAGAAACCGCGCCAGATCGCGTCGAGGTCCTGGCTGCGCGCGCGCACCCCGCCGAAGACGATGCTTTGCGCCGCTTCGAGGAAGGTGCCGTGGTAGCCGACGAACACATAGCCGCGCTCCTCCAGTTGGCGGTGCGCCTGGAGCAGCCGCTCCACCGTCCAGTTCTGCGTGCCGCGGGTGCTGAAGCTGACGTCGCCGCCGTCGCCGAGGAACTCCGCGCCAGTGGGATAGTTGCGCTCCAGCAGGGCGTCGCCGCTGTCCGCCGGGCCCGCGCATTCACCGACGGCGACCGGGCAGGTCAGGCTCACCACGTCGGTGCTGGCCGCGCCGGCCTCGTCGTTGCCGGTGCCCTGCCGGACGAAGCGCTCGCTCTCGGCGGCGGCCAGGGTCAGGGCCAGACGGGCCTGCTCCGGCTGCTCGCGGATCGCTTCGCCCAGGTCGCCGCCGCTGCCGGGGCTGGCCAGGGCGTTGCGGATCACCTGGTCGACCTGGTTCCACGACAGCCGCGCCGCCAGGTAGAGGGCGACCAGCCGCTGCACCGGATAGCCGCACTGCTCCAGTTGTTCCCAGCCGCGCGGCTGGCGATGACGGGTGAAAGTCTCCAGCGGCAGGTGGCAAGCCTGGTGCGCGGTCAGCGCGGCCAGGCTGCCGCCCTCGGGGAAATGCAGGCGATGACTGATGACCGTGGGCTTGATGTCCAGGTCATGCTTCGCCGGGTTGCCGGCGAGCACCCGGTAGATCTTGCCTTCCCAGGTATCGTCGAGGTTGCAGCGCTGCTGGGCGAGGTAGTTGTAGACCCCGTCCAGCGGGTCGAGCAGGCACAACACCTTGCCGCTGGCCCATTCGCTCCAGCGCTTTTCCCGGCGCGGCTGGGCCTGGGCCATGACCACGCTGACCCCGGCATGGCTGATGGCGAGCGTCGGCTGCATCTCGTTGCTCTCGTGCGCCCTGACGAAGAAGGTGGCATCGCGCGCCAGCTTCGCCAGCAACTCGTCGCCCATCTCGATGGTGTAGATCGGCGACATGTGGCTGAGCTGGTTGCCGGCGTTCAGTTCGTGGATGAACACCTTGATGTTCGAGGGCTTCTCGTGGCCGATCGGTACCAGCCAGTTCAGCGACCAACTGCCGCGCGCCTGGCGCGTGTAGCTGTAGCGCACCGGCTTGTTCGGCTCGACGCCGCCTTCGAGGCGGATGGTCAGGCCGTCGCTGGTGATGCTGAGGGCGTTGTCGATGGCCAGCTTGAGCGCGTCGTTGCCGCCCTCCAGGACCATGGAGTAGTGCAGCACGCCCTGGCCGTTGGTGTCGGCGATGGCCGGGTCGACGCTCATGCGGCTGGAACGCACGCCGTCCTTGAGGTCGAGCACGCAGGCCTTGGCGCATTCGTTCCAGAGGTCGAAGGCTTCCTCGGCGGCGGACGCGGACAAGCCGCCGGCGAGCAGGCCGAGGCTGGCGACCAGGGGGATCCAATGGGGTGTCAGGTGCATCGCGATGGCTCCTGTGATGGGTGAAGGATGAGGCTGATCGAGCGGTTGGTTTTTCTTGTCGGGCGAGCCGGCGGAGAGCGGCGGGGCGTCTAGGGTGCGGGATGCGGGGAGGCTGGCGGGGAGCGGAAGAGGGCTTTTATGGGATTTATGAACTGGATTGCAGAGTGGAAGAAATATCCATGGGCGAGGGGACGGACAACCGTTCCTGGGCTTCGGATGAGAGTAAGTGGTCGAGGCACTGCGCGAGTGACGAGCCCCCTCGGGATCGATCAAGGGGAGCTTGGTCGGGTTGGGATTGCAGCGGTTCC
Source organism: Pseudomonas sp. FDAARGOS_761 (assembly GCF_013343155.1). NCBI lineage: Bacteria > Pseudomonadati > Pseudomonadota > Gammaproteobacteria > Pseudomonadales > Pseudomonadaceae > Pseudomonas > Pseudomonas sp. FDAARGOS_761. The sequence goes on from NZ_CP054572.1 coordinate 1,314,065, forward strand.
GACTATGCCTGTGCCAGCATCGCCGCGAAGCGTGCGGCGGGCCATTGCTTGCGGTCGGAAACCTGGCCATCGCCGAGTTCCATCAGGCGCAACTCGCCACTGGTCGACTCGACCACGTCGACGGAAAAGAACGGGCAATCGATACGTTGTGCCACCTGTTCCACTAGCGGCGGGACGGTATCGAGACGCCCGTGAGCGCGGCCGTGAAGAACGAAGTAGCGTTCCTCGGTTTCCGCACGCAGCGCCTCGAACTCCCGAAGGCATACACCGCCTTCGATGGTGCCTCGATAACGCTCGATCGAATCGAGGACTTCCCGCACTTCCGCAGCATTGGTGGCCTTCGAGCCGCGCTGGGTGGTCAGGGATTTCACATGGTCCTTGACGAACCAGGCGCGCCACGGGCTTTGCGCCAACACTGCCTCGAAGTCGGCGTTCCTGGACAGGAACAGGGTCGCCGGCGTGAGGTCCTCACAGAGCGGATACCACTCCGGCAAGTAATGGCAGTGCCGATATTGCTGTGGACTGGTCAGGGGCCGTCCGCCAGCGACGAGGATCGCGCCGTGCAGGCGAGCGTAGTTTTCCGGTGTGAGCATCCAGCCGCGATACAGCACCTGGGTGTTTGCCGGAAACTCCGGGCGGGCGCGAAAGCGTCCACTCTCCAGTTCCTCGTCGCAGAACAGCGAACAGGCCAAGCCTGCCGAACGGGCCGCGTCATATTCCTCGGCGAAGAGTTCATCGACCGCGTTGCTGCGGTCGGGGGCGGAGGGGTAAAGCAGGTGCATCGCGAACCTCGCTGGGTCGGTGGATGGTCATTCGGCGACGGCGCAACCAAGACGTACCACGAGCGTGCTGTCGGCCGCCAGTTGCGCATCCGCTGCCAGCGTTAGGGTACGGGCGCCTTCGTAGCGACCGTCGAGCAGACCTTCCTGAAGGACCTGTGCCTTCGCATTGGCATGCATGGCCAGCAGCCGATATCGCACCAGCGCTGAGGTACAGCCGCATTCGCCGGTGGAGCGCCGGGCCTCAAGGGTGAGTGGCAGGTGCAACTGGCCCTCCGCCGTGTGCGGTGCACCGAGCCGGGCGGCGAGGCAGGCGGAGAGGGCATTGTCGAGCGTCGCCGCGTCGGCGAATGGGGCGGCCAGGCAGAGGCTGCCGAGGAGCAGAGCTTTGGCGTCCATGTCGGGGTTCCGCTGGGGATGGAAAGGGCATCATGGCTGAGGTGGCTTTATTCGTCGAACGATGGCTGGCCCTGCCGGTATATCGGCCAGGACTTCATGCGCTGCGGAAACGGCCTGACCAAGTGCAGCGGCTTGCAATCAAAAACGCTGGGCTCGCAATCAGCGTGGTTTTGTCCGGAAGCTCGCGAAGGGGCGGCATGGATGAATTTTGAAAGTGGGAGTTCGTTAATGAACTGAAGGTATGCGGCTTCCGTGACTGGCCGGGGTAGATGAGGTGTGCGTTCAGGAAATGACCGTTTGACGCAGGCGCGATTATAAGAGGCGAGAGAGCGCACCTTCTGGATCATCTAAAAGTTGATTGCAGTGTATTGCCGATGCATTGGGGCTTATTGACTGGGAGAGGGTTCTCTAGGTGGGAGTCGCTCAATACATTACACTTTCAAATTAATGTAGGGGCGATCTATGGCTGTCAATGATTACGAACCTGGTTCGATGGTTATTACACATGTGCAGGGTGGTGGGCGTGACATAATCCAGTATATTCCTGCTCGATCAAGCTACGGTACTCCACCATTTGTCCCACCAGGACCAAGTCCGTATGTCGGTACTGGAATGCAGGAGTACAGGAAGCTAAGAAGTACGCTTGATAAGTCCCATTCAGAACTCAAGAAAAACCTGAAAAATGAAACCCTGAAGGAGGTTGATGAACTCAAGAGTGAAGCGGGGTTGCCAGGTAAAGCGGTCAGTGCCAATGACATCCGCGATGAAAAGAGTATCGTTGATGCACTCATGGATGCCAAAGCAAAATCGCTAAAGGCCATTGAGGATCGCCCGGCCAATCTTTATACGGCTTCAGACTTTCCTCAGAAGTCAGAGTCGATGTACCAGAGTCAGTTGCTGGCCAGCCGAAAATTCTATGGAGAGTTCCTGGATCGCCATATGAGTGAGCTAGCCAAAGCGTACAGCGCCGATATCTATAAGGCGCAAATCGCTATCTTGAAACAAACGTCTCAAGAGCTGGAGAATAAAGCCCGGTCATTGGAAGCAGAAGCCCAGCGAGCCGCTGCTGAGGTGGAGGCGGACTACAAGGCCAGGAAGGCAAATGTCGAGAAAAAAGTGCAGTCCGAGCTTGACCAGGCTGGGAATGCTTTGCCTCAACTGACCAATCCAACGCCAGAGCAGTGGCTTGAACGCGCTACTCAACTGGTTACGCAGGCGATCGCCAATAAGAAGAAATTGCAGACTGCAAACAATGCCTTGATTGCCAAGGCACCCAATGCACTGGAGAAACAAAAGGCAACCTACAACGCCGATCTCCTGGTGGATGAAATCGCCAGCCTGCAAGCCCGGCTGGACAAGCTGAACGCCGAAACGGCAAGGCGCAAGGAAATCGCTCGTCAAGCGGCGATCAGGGCTGCCAATACTTATGCCATGCCAGCCGATGGCAGCGTTGTCGCCACCGCCGCAGGCCGGGGTCTGATCCAGGTCGCACAAGGCGCCGCATCCCTTGCTCAAGCGATCTCCGATGCGATTGCCGTCCTGGGCCGGGTCCTGGCTTCAGCACCCATCGGTGATGGCCGTGGGCTTTGCCAGTCTGACCTACTCCTCCCGGACTGCCGAGCAATGGCAGGACCAAACGCCCGATAGCGTTCGTTACGCCCTGGGCATGGATGCCAACAAGCTGGGGCTTCCCTCAAGCGTAAATCTGAACGCGGTTGCAAAAGCAGGTGGTACCGTCGATCTGCCGATGCGACTGACCAACGAGGCACGGGGCAGCACGACGACCCTTTCGGTGGTCAGCACCGATGGTGTGAGCGTTCCGAAAGCCGTTCCAGTCCGGATGGCGGCCTATAACACCGCGACAGGACTGTACGAGGTTACGGTTCCCTCTACGGTCGCAGAAGCACCGCCGCTTATCCTGACCTGGACGCCGGCGAGTCCTCCAGGAAACCAGAACCCTTCGAGTACCACTCCGGTCGTACCGAAGCCGGTGCCGGTATATGAGGGAGCGACCCTTACACCGGTGAAGGCTACCCCGGAAACCTATCCTGGGGTGATTACACTACCGGAAGACCTGATCATCGGCTTCCCGGCCGACTCGGGGATCAAGCCGATCTATGTGATGTTCAGGGATCCGCGGGATGTACCTGGTGCTGCGACTGGCAAGGGACAGCCCGTCAGCGGTAATTGGCTCGGCGCCGCCTCTCAAGGTGAGGCGGCTCCAATTCCAAGCCAGATTGCGGATAAACTACGTGGTAAGACATTCAAAAACTGGCGGGACTTTCCGGAACAATTCTGGATAGCTGTGGCTAATGATCCTGAGTAAGTAAACAGTTTAATCCTGGTAGTTTAGCTGTAATGAGAGATGGAGGTGCTCCTTATGTCAGAGAGTCAGAACAGGCTGGCGGGAGAATAAAGATCGAAATCCACCACAAGGTTCGAATAGCAGATGGAGGCGGCGTTTACAATATGGGGAACCTTGTTGCAGTAACGCCAAAACGTCATATAGAAATCCACAAGGGAGGGAAGTGATATGAGGTCCAAGATTTCCGAATATACGGAAAAAGAGTTTCTTGAGTTTGTTAAAGACATATACACAAACAATAAGAAAAAGTTCCCTACCGAGGAGTCTCATATTCAAGCCGTGCTTGAGTTTAAAAAACTAACGGAACACCCAAGCGGCTCAGACCTTCTTTACTACCCCAACGAAAATAGAGAAGATAGCCCAGCTGGAGTTGTAAAGGAAGTTAAAGAATGGCGTGCTTCCAAGGGGCTTCCTGGCTTTAAGGCCGGTTAGTTGGCCATCAACAAGCCCCGTTTCGACGGGGCTTGTTCCATGTTGACGCTGCTCTATCTTGACAGTCTGTCCTGAATATTCTTGAAGACAATCACATTATGAGCCGCAACCACCGCAAAACACCCATCGTCGGGCGCACGAGCTGCCGTAGCGAGCTCTCCACGTTGGCCAGCAGCCCACCTCTCCCTACTGGAAAGTCAGGTCAATAACACTGGTGCCACGTAAGGATGGGCGTTCCTACTGGCCCCTCATACGCCAGGCTGCTACGGCAGATCGTGTCGCTAACCTCAAGGGACACAACCCGCAAGAACGCGCGTCCCTGAAAAAGCGCCTGCTGCGCAAGTGGATGAGCAAATGAGTACATCCAACATCCAGGCATTGGCCAGCACTGGGCACAGCTCGCCAAAGAAGCGGGATTCCGAGCCGACTATGACAGCACATCAACGCCAGAAACACATCTGGCCTGCGGAGTAACCCAAGAGTGGATTCGAGAACACATCGTTGCCACCAACGATATGCGCCTGTTCGGCCTGCTGCATTTGCTGGGTCAGGCATCGTTGCGCATGGAGCAAGCGTTGTGGCCGGAAGATTACGAGCGGATGACTCGTAAGGTCAAGGGAGTCCAGCGGGAAGCTGAAGGCGACGCCAAATCGTACATTTATGAAGAAGTCATGCAGATAAGGCAGGAGCGCTTCGATAAAGCACGACATAATTTGCAAGGGGTTTGTCATAGGTATCAAGGATCCAATTATTTTACAGTCCTGATACTAGTATTGTGGTTGTTCTCAAAGAGGATGGAATGTTTTTGTCAGGGTGGTATCTTGAGCCAGGAAGCAGACAGGAAAAAACTATTTTGAGAATGAGGTGATTTAAATGAGCATGGCACTTATTGATCTTGCAAGAAAATTTTTGGATGGATCGTTAAGCGGAAAGAGTTTCACAAAAAAATTCTTTGAAATGTGGCGTAGCGAAGGTGCGTCAGGCTTGCTGAAAAAGGATGATGATAATCTTGGCGCTTGCCTCAGGCTTATGTTTGGAATGGCAGATTGTTTCACGGATGGACCGAAGGATAATGATGGTGAGATAAATGAAGTGGAGCTAAAACAGGAGGTTAGAGAACTCTTGAAGAAGTATAAATATATCTAGTTGATAGTATTTTATACTCCAGTATACAGATCAGGCGAAGTCAATTTATGGGCTACGCCTGCTTCTTAGCCAATTCATGCTTCGGGAGCAGATGTAATTCGCCGGATTGTCAGTTAGTGCGTCAGTCGCAAAGTGCGTGAGTCTGCGATGTTGAATTGAATGCTTTGTGCATTACTATCCTGCTCCGGCAACACTACCTGCCTTCCCCGACGCCTTGAGAGCTAAGCCAAAAACTTCTATTCAAGGTGGTGGTGGGTTGCGGAAGCGCTGGAAGGATAAAAAGGGAATATCTATAAATGGGATTCTCAGCATGGCAGTTTTGAGATGTATGACAAGAGAGGGCGGCACTTGGGAGGGTTTGATTCTAATACTGGTGCTCGCACGAAGTCTGCTGATCAAAAAAGGAGTGTAGAAGCATGACTGTATTGATTTCTGGGTACCTACCATCGGGAAATGATGAGTCCTTGAAATATGAAAAAATTGTTCCTTTCGAATATATTTCGCAAGTTATGGAGGTGATGCGTTGGAAGAAGGGTGAGAATATTGAGGGTGAATATCCTATTAAGAATGATGATGTTGTAAGGATTGAGGAGGTTATAGGCGAAAAGCTTCCGGTTGGATTGGAGTATTTTATTGGGGTTTACGCCTAACTATAGATTGTAGAGGAAGGCCCTGCTGTATGGGGCTTCTTTTTCAAGTTAAAAATATTCTATATGGCAATAGAGTGCTCTTCCTTGGCCTGATAGTTGTAAAGAAAGAGAGCGTTACTGGAAAAACCTAGATTTTTAGTGGTCATGAGGGAAAAGATCACTCTGTTGCTTCAAGCCCTGACTCCTTTCAGGGCGTATGACGGGGTCAGGCCCGGATCAGCGGGCGTGGGCTGTCGAGGAGTTGGGGGCAGTCGCAGAGGGGGATCCAGGTCTTACCTTGCCAGTGCAGGGTGTCGATCTCGGCGGTTTTCCAGTGCAGCACGGCGCGCTGGGGCGTGGCGTTGGGGTGGGACTGGCTGCGCAGGCGTGGCAGCACCGAGCCGCTGACCCAACGGCGCAAGCCTCGCGCCGCGCCAGGCACTGCGAGCCAGAGCAGAGCGTAGAACCCGGACTCGCTGACCAGGCAGTCCTGGCGTGGCCCGTGGCGTTCGTCATGGAGCCAGGCGAGCCGCCACTGATCGGTGTCCAGATGCCGCTCCAGCGCATGACAGAGGGCGAACAAGCGCTCGCGCTGTTCCGTCGTCGCCAGCGGCCACGGCGCCTCGTCACACAACGCCGCCGGCGCCCGACCGCCCAGGTAACGGCCCAGCAGCCGTACCAGGTCGGAGAGCACGAACCAGCCTTCCTCATCCAGCAGCACGGCGCGCAGGACCCGATGGTGGTGGGTGAAACGGCTGGGGTGGAGGAGGGTGTCAGACATGGCGCACCTCCGGGGAGGTGGTGTTGGTGTCGTGCCGCGAGGGGATGAATGGGGTGGGTTGAAAAACGAATGGCATACGCATTTCCTCAATGGAATACACCGCTACTTTCGGGAGCGGTTTGCCGCTGGGTGGTATGCGTTCTTAGCGCCGAAGAATGATTATGGAGCGCACCGATAGCGGTCAACGGTAGGGCGAATAACTGCAAAGCAGTTATCCGCTGATTCTCTGAAGCCATTGCTTGTACATCGACTTGACGAAGTTCTTTCAATCCCCCGATGCTCGGGCGTTACAGGAAAATCCTGTGTAGTTGCGGATAACGCTTCGCGTTATTCGCCCTACCTCTTCCAGAGAAACATCCGACGCTCCGGTCCGCCCCATCAGGAGGCCGAGCGGAATCGTCGTATAGGAGGTCGAATGCAGGGGCAAGCGCTTTGGTTACTTTCTCGGGGCTGGCCATCCTGCGAGGCCGAGAAAAAGACTTGGTAGCCGGGGTAGAGCGAGTAACGGCACAGCCGTTATCCGCCAGCAGACTCAAACCCGCTCCGCCGCTCGGACCTCCAAGGAAGGATCACCGGCCCAATCCTCGGGATAAAGCCCTTCAGCCACGGCCCGGTGGAAGGTGGAGAAGGGCCAATCCTTGACCGCCGTAACCAGCCCGTGTTTCACAGGGTTGAGATGGATGTAGTCGAAATGGCGCCGGTAGTCCGTGTCATTGCGAATCAGGTGTTCCCAGTAGCGCTGTTGCCAGATGGCGCGTTGTCCTCGCCGCCGTTGCGCGAGGGTACGTGATTCGTGGCAGGGGATGCGTCGGGCGAAGCCGGACTTGATGACCTTCCAGCGGGTGGCGAAATCAGCGTCGTCGGGCGGCAGGGTCCAGAGGCAATGCATGTGCTCCGGCAGCACGACCCAGGCATCGATGCGGAAGGGGTGCCGGCGCCTGGTCTGGGCGACCACGCGGCGCAGCAGGTCGATTTCGCGGGTCAGCAGGTTGGAGCGGCGGTCATGCAGGGTGACTGTGAAGAAATAGGTGCCGCCGGGGACCCAGGTTCGTCGGTAGCTTGGCATTGGGGATCGTCCGTGTATCCAGAAGGATTTCGGAGCGTACCGTGGCCAGCCGGCGGATAACGCTGCGCGTTACTCGCCCTACGGAGATTTCAGATTGAGCGAATGGTTGGGCATGTTTTTATTTCTTGTTTTCTAGGGCTGTTTGACAGTCCTCAAATAGTCTGTCGATGGTGTCTTGGGGATAGTGAGCTTGGCACATATCTTCTATTTGATTTGGTGGATTAACTTGCTGAACACCTTGGGTTTTTATTTCTCTTTAATGAAGAACCCCGCACAAGGCGGGGCTCTTCATCTCTACCACTGTCCCGAAATCCCTTTCCGGCGACAGCGTCTAACGGTCTTGACCTAAATCGAGAATCTCAATCCCAGCTCAGTGCTCCGCCCGTCTGGTACTCGATAACCCGCGTCTCGAAGAAGTTCTTCTCCTTCTTCAGGTCCATGATCTCCGACATCCACGGGAACGGGTTGGTGGTCCCCGGATACTCTTCCTTCAGGCCGATCTGGGTCAGGCGCCGGTTGGCGATGAACTTCAGGTAGTCCTCCATCATCGCCGCGTTCATCCCCAGCACCCCGCGCGGCATGGTGTCGCGCGCGTATTCGATCTCCAGCTGAGTGCCCTGGAGGATCATCTGGGTCGCCTCGTCCTTCATCTGGGCGTCCCACAGGTGCGGGTTCTCGATCTTGATCTGGTTGATCACGTCGATACCGAAGTTCAGGTGCATCGACTCGTCGCGGAGGATGTACTGGAACTGCTCGGCGGTGCCGGTCATCTTGTTGCGGCGGCCCATGGAGAGGATCTGGGTGAAGCCGCAGTAGAAGAAGATGCCTTCCAGCACGCAGTAGTAGGCGATCAGGTTGCGCAGGAACTGGCGGTCGGTTTCCGGGGTGCCGGTCTGGAACATCGGGTCGGAGATCGAGCGGGTGTACTTCAGGCCCCACGAGGCCTTCTTCGCCACGCTGGGGATCTCATGGTACATGTTGAAGATCTCGCCCTCGTCCATGCCCAGCGACTCGATGCAGTACTGGTAGGCGTGGGTGTGGATCGCCTCTTCGAAGGCCTGGCGCAGGATGTACTGGCGGCACTCGGGGTTGGTGATCAGGCGGTATACGGCCAGCACCAGGTTGTTGGCGACCAGGGAGTCGGCGGTGGAGAAGAAGCCGAGGTTGCGCATGACGATGCGCCGCTCGTCCTCGCTGAGGCCGTCCTTGCTCTTCCACAGGGCGATGTCGGCGTTCATGTTGACTTCCTGCGGCATCCAGTGGTTGGCGCAACCATCCAGATACTTCTGCCAGGCCCAGTCGTACTTGAAGGGGACGAGCTGGTTGAGGTCGGCGCGGGCGTTGATCATCTGCTTGTCGCCGACCTGCACGCGCGCGGCGGAGCCTTCGAGATCGTCCAGGCCTTCCTGGATGTCGAGGTCGTTCAGGGCCTTCTTGGCGCGGGCGACGGCGTCGGAGTCGTCGGCGGAAACGGCGCGCGCTTCTTCCACCGAGCCGGCGGCTTCGTCGTCCAGCTTGTCATGGCCCTGGGCAACGGCCTGGGCGGCGGCGGGCGCGGCCTTGGCTTCGGTCGGGTCTTCTCTGTCGAATTCGTCCCAGCTCAGCATCTTGCTCTCTCCTGGTCTGGCGGCCGTCTCGGCGGCCTGGATATGGGGCGTGAGGTGCACGCGAAAGCGGTGGTCCGGCACGGTCTGGCCGGGCCGTTCTTCTCCCCCGGAGGGAAGAAGGGGATTGTTCCTGGCCCTGGCGAGGGGCCTTGCGCTGCCAGCGTGGCGCTGGACGAGCGACCGTCAGGCGCCGGGCAGGCCGGACTCACGGGAGGAGTCCGGCTTACCCGGCCACGACACGGACGCCGTTCAGCGACGCGCGATCACTGGCAGGCTTCGCAGTCGGGGTTGTCGATGCTGCATGCCTGCGGCACCGGCGCCGGCTTCGGCTCGGCGGCCGGGGCGGCTTGCAGGCCGTCGTTGCCACCGGCCGACACGGCGTTGAGCTTGCCGGTGTTGATGGTGGACTTCTCGGTGCTGGTGGCGGCCAGGGCACGGAGGTAGTAGGTGGTCTTCAGGCCGCGGAACCAGGCCATGCGGTAGGTCACGTCGAGCTTCTTGCCCGAGGCGCCGGCGATGTACAGGTTCAGCGACTGGGCCTGGTCGATCCACTTCTGGCGACGGCTGGCGGCTTCGACGATCCAGCGGGTCTCGACTTCGAACGCGGTGGCGTAGAGGTCCTTGAGGTCCTGCGGGATGCGCTCGATCTGCTGCACGGAACCGTCGTAGTACTTCAGGTCGTTGACCATGACCGGGTCCCACAGGCCGCGGGCCTTGAGGTCGCGCACCAGGTAGGGGTTGATCACGGTGAACTCGCCGGAGAGGTTCGACTTCACGTACAGGTTCTGGTAGGTCGGCTCGATCGACTGCGAGACGCCGGTGATGTTGGCGATGGTCGCGGTCGGCGCGATGGCCATGATGTTCGAGTTGCGGATGCCTTTCTGTACGCGCTCGCGCAGCGGCGCCCAGTCGAGGGTTTCCGACAGGTCGACTTCGATGTACTTGGCGCCGCGCTCTTCGATCAGCTTCTTCTCCGAGTCGATCGGCAGGATGCCTTGCGACCACAGCGAGCCCTGGAAGGTCTGGTAGGCGCCGCGCTCGTCGGCCAGGTCGCAGGAAGCCTGGATCGCGTAGTAGCTGATGGCTTCCATGGACTGGTCGGCGAAGGCGATGGCCGCGTCCGAACCGTAGGGGATGTGCTGCAGGTACAGGGCGTCCTGGAAGCCCATGATGCCCAGGCCGACCGGACGGTGCTTGAAGTTGGAGTTCTGCGCCTGCGGGACCGAGTAGTAGTTGATGTCGATGACGTTATCGAGCATGCGTACCGCGGTCTTGACGGTCTTCTCCAGCTTGGCGGTGTCCAGCTTGCCGTCGACGATGTGGTTGACCAGGTTGATCGAGCCCAGGTTGCAGACGGCGATCTCGTCCTTGTTGGTGTTCAGGGTGATCTCGGTGCAGAGGTTCGAGCTGTGCACCACGCCCACGTGCTGCTGCGGGCTGCGCAGGTTGCACGGGTCCTTGAAGGTCAGCCACGGGTGGCCGGTCTCGAACAGCATGGAGAGCATCTTGCGCCACAGGTCCTTGGCCTGGACGACCTTGTGCAGCTTCAGCTTGCCGTAGCTGGCCAGGGCCTCGTAGTACTCGTAGCGCTCCTCGAAGGCCTTGCCGTAGAGGTCGTGCAGGTCGGGGACGTCGGACGGCGAGAAGAGGGTCCAGGAGCCGTCGTCGAAGACGCGCTTCATGAACAGGTCGGGGATCCAGTTGGCGGTGTTCATGTCGTGGGTACGACGACGGTCGTCACCGGTGTTCTTGCGCAGCTCGAGGAATTCCTCGATGTCCAGGTGCCAGGTCTCCAGGTAGGCGCAGACCGCGCCCTTGCGCTTGCCGCCCTGGTTGACCGCGACCGCGGTGTCGTTGACCACTTTCAGGAAGGGCACGACGCCCTGGGACTTGCCGTTGGTGCCCTTGATGTAGGAGCCCAGCGCGCGCACCGGGGTCCAGTCGTTGCCCAGGCCGCCGGCGAATTTCGACAGCATGGCGTTGTCGTGGATGGCGCCGTAGATGCCCGACAGGTCGTCCGGTACGGTGGTCAGGTAGCAGCTGGAGAGCTGCGGACGCAGGGTGCCGGCGTTGAACAGGGTGGGGGTGGAACTCATGTAGTCGAAGGACGACAGCAGGTTGTAGAACTCGATGGCGCGTGCCTCGCGGTCCTTCTCCTCGATGGCCAGGCCCATGGCCACGCGCATGAAGAAGATCTGCGGCAGTTCGAAGCGGATGCCGTCCTTGTGGATGAAGTAGCGGTCGTACAGGGTCTGCAGGCCGAGGTAGGTGAACTGCTGGTCGCGCTCGTGATCGATGGCCTTGCCCAGTTTCTCCAGGTCGAATTCCTTCAGCTTGGCATCGACCAGCTCGAACTCGGCGCCTTTCTCGATGTAGGCCGGCAGGGCCTTGGCGTACAGCTCGGCCATTTCGTGATGGGTGGCGCTCTCGGCCACGCCGAGGAAGCCCAGGGCTTCGGCGCGCAGGGTGTCCATCAGCAGGCGGGCGGTGACGTAGGAGTAGTTCGGCTCGCGCTCGACCAGGGTGCGCGCGGTCATCACCAGGGCGGTGTTGACGTCCTTCTCGGCGACGCCGTCGTAGAGGTTCTTCAGGGTCTCGCGCTCGATCAGCGCGCCGTCCACCTCGGCCAGGCCTTCGCAGGCTTCGCTGATGACGGTGTTCAGGCGGCCCATGTCCAGCGGCGACAGGCTGCCGTCGGCGCGGGTGATGCGGATGCTCGGGTGCGGCTGGGCGACGTCGCTGGCGGCGCCGGCGTTCTTGCGCTCGGCGGCGCGGGCTTCGCGGTAGATCACGTAGTCGCGGGCGACCTTCTGCTCGCCGGCGCGCATCAGGGCCAGTTCGACCTGGTCCTGGATCTCTTCGATGTGGATGGTGCCGCCGGACGGCATGCGGCGCTTGAAGGTGGCGGTGACCTGCTCGGTCAGGCGGCGCACGGTGTCATGGATACGCGACGAGGCGGCGGCGGTGCCGCCTTCCACGGCGAGGAACGCCTTGGTGATGGCCACGGTGATCTTGTCATCGGTGTAGGGGACTACGGTGCCGTTGCGCTTGATCACGCGCAGCTGGCCCGGCGCGGTGGCGGCCAGATCCTGCGACGAATCGGCGGCCTGCGGCGCGCTGGCCTGCGGGTTCTCGCGTGTGGTGTCGGTATGCATGGGTGGGTATCTCCACGTTCTCGTAATGGTTTTGCTAGCGGGCGCCGGGGCGCCCATTCCCTTGAATCGATAAAGAGCCGGGCAGCCGGCCTCGCGGCGGCTGCTTCATTCGAATGCTGAGGGTGGGGACTGTGCGTGCCTCCCTGGCCCTGGCGGGTTCGTGGCGTTTTGCCGTCGAACACAATACCTAGTGGTGTTGACTGTCTGTTTACAGCGTCCGTTGCAACACCCGTACCGCTTTTCCATCGTCATGAAGGGCTCCTTGCGGTGAGCGCCGTCGATGCTTTCAGTACGTCTGGAAAATGCTTTTTTGCGGAGCCGCCGGAGCCATCAGAGTGGTCCGTGCGCGGTTGGTTCCGTTGTAGCCGTTCGTGCGCTCGAAACCCAAGATATAGGGGGTGGCGACGATGGGGATACAAGATAATGCGCTAATGGGGTGTTTGCAAGGTGACAGTCTGGGGGAAACCTGTGGATAAAGTGTGGGTCTTCTGTGCGTGAGTCCTAGGAAGCGTCCGTAGGCCGCGGCAGCGCTGGAGAATGCCATTCGTCGCCCTCGGAAAGCACCGGCGCAGACCTACTCCCCAACCTTTCGGGGCGCGCACCCTACCCACAATATGTAGTGTTTGCAAGATGTTCCTCGCGTGCTGCCGCGCGGCCCCCGTATTGGCTACAATGCGGGCCGCTCTGAGGGGGCCGCGCGGCGGCTCCGGGACCGCGATACGAGGAGGCTGTGTGGAGCAAGAAGCCTGGCGCATCCTGATCGTCGAGGACGATCGACGCCTGGCCGAGCTGACCCGGGAATACCTGGAAGGCAACGGCCTGAAGGTCGACATCGAAGCCAACGGCGCACTGGCGGCGGCGCGTATCCTCGCCGAACGCCCGGACCTGGTGGTGCTCGACCTGATGCTGCCGGGCGAGGACGGCCTGTCCATCTGCCGCCAGGTGCGTCCGCAATTCGACGGTCCGATCCTGATGCTCACCGCGCGCACCGACGACATGGACGAGGTGCTCGGCCTGGAGATGGGCGCCGACGACTACGTGTGCAAGCCGGTGCGCCCGCGTGTGCTGCTGGCGCGCATCCGTGCCCTGTTGCGGCGCAGCGAGGCGCCGGAAGCGGGCGCCCCGGCGGCGGACAGCAAGCGCCTGGCGTTCGGTCGCCTGGTGATCGACAACGCGATGCGCGAGGCCTGGCTGGACGGGACCACCATCGAGCTGACCAGCGCTGAGTTCGACCTGCTCTGGCTGCTGGCGGCGAACGCCGGGCGCATTCTCTCCCGCGAGGAGATCTTCAACGCCCTGCGCGGCATCGAGTACGACGGCCAGGACCGCTCCATCGACGTGCGCATCTCGCGGATCCGCCCGAAGATCGGCGACGACCCGATGCACCCGCGGCTGATCAAGACCGTGCGCAGCAAGGGCTACCTGTTCGTCGGCGAGGGCTGAGGCGCTTTTTTCCTGCGGGCCGGGGCGCGGGCGTCCCGGTCGGCCAGAATCAACAGCAGCGGACAGCGGCCGGGGGCTCGCCGATGAAATCCATCTTCCTGCGCATCTATGGCGGCATGCTCCTGGCCCTGCTGCTGGTCAGCGGCCTGGGCCTGCTCGGCCTGCACTGGATCAACGAGGTGCGCGGCGAGCACTACCGCGAGGAGCTGGCGCGCGGCACCTTCCGCCTGATGGCCGACAACCTGCAACCGATGACCGCCACCGAGCGCAAGCGCGCCCTGGCGCAGTGGAGCCGCTTGCTGGGGATTCCCCTGCAACTGCGCGGGCTGGATGAGCTGCGGATGGATGGGCGCAGCCGCGCGCGCCTGATGAACGGCCAGGTGCTGGTGAAGCAGACCGCCGAGCACGCCGTCACCGTCTATACACAGGCCAGCGCCGCCGAGAACCTGGTGCTCAGCGGCGAGGTGCAGCAGGTCAGCGAGCAACTGGCGCGGGCCACGGTTTACCTGCTGATGGACGAACTGGTGCGCTACCCGGCCAGCGAACAGCCTTACCACCTGGCGCGGATCGTCCGCGACAAGCGCTTCGGCTTCCCGGTGCACCTGCTCCAGGTCAAGGAGCTGGACCTCGACGACGACCAGCGCCGGCGGGTGGTGGAGGGCGACACGGTGATGGCGCTGGGCAAGGACGGCGACTCGATCCGCATCTTCGCCGGCATCCTCGACACGCCCTGGGTGCTGGAGCTGGGCCCGCTGTTCCAGATGAACCTCTATCCGCCGCAGCTGCTGTTGCTGCTCGGCGCGCTGTGCCTGAGCTTCATCGGCCTGATCACCTACCTGCTGGTGCGTCGTCTGGAGCAGCGCCTGCGCAGCCTGGAGGCGGCCGCCACGCGGATCGCCCGCGGCAGCCTGGATACTCGCGTCGAGGTGCGCGGAGGCGACTCGGTGGGACGCCTGGGCGCGGCCTTCAACCATATGGCCGAGCACATCCACCGGCTGCTGACGGTGCAGCGCGAGATGGTTCGCGCGGTGTCCCACGAGCTGCGCACGCCGGTGGCGCGGTTGCGCTTCGGCCTGGAGATGATCGAGACCGCCGAGACCGACGGCGCCCGCCTGAAGTACCTGGAGGGCATGGACAACGATATCCAGGACCTCGACAAGCTGGTCGACGAGATGCTCACCTACGCGCGCTTGGAACAGGGCTCGCCGCCGCTGACCTACCAGCGCCTGGAGCTGGGCGTGCTGGTGCGCCAGGTGGTGGAGGAGATCGCTCCGCTGCGCCGCGAGGTGCTGGTCAGTTGCGAGGAGGGCGCGCTGGTGCCTGAGGAGCTGGGCAGTTGGATCGAGGCCGAGCCGCGCTACCTGCATCGGGCCTTGCAGAACCTGCTGACCAATGCGCTGCGGCATGCCGATCGTCGGGTCAGGATCAGCTACCGGGTCAGCCTGGAGCGTTGCCGGGTGGATGTCGAGGACGACGGGCCGGGGGTGCCGGAGGCGCAATGGGAGCGGCTCTTTACGCCATTCCTACGCCTGGACGACAGCCGGACCCGTGCTTCCGGCGGGCATGGCCTGGGACTGTCCATCGTCCGGCGGATCGTCTACTGGCATGGCGGCCGGGCCTCCATCGGCCGCAGCGAGACTCTGGGCGGTGCCTGCTTCACCCTGGCCTGGCCGCGCAAGGCAGGTCTGCGCGACCGCTGAAAAGTTGACGGAAATATGGCGGCTAGCTATCTGCAAGTGCTTGCGCAGACGTATTCCAGGCGTAGCGAAAACATATCGAAAGGCCAGTCCCGCCGGGCGTGGCGGGTATTCCGCCAGGGGCTAAAAAAGTCCTTTTCAGTTGGACTCGTTTGTTTATACTCCGGGACGCGGTGGCTAGTGGAACGCCATTCGAAATGCCCGCTCCAACGGCATTTTGCCGGGGTCGGATAACAAGAACAGCGTTGCGCAGCCGAACCGTCGAAGTCTTCCCGGATTGGGAAGGCCACTTATAAAAAATTGCAAGTTGGAGAGTGTGGTAATGGCTGATCGTGAGGTCGGAACCGTCAAGTGGTTCAATGACGCCAAAGGTTATGGATTCATTCAACGCGATAGCGGTCCGGACGTGTTCGTTCACTACCGCGCCATCCGCGGCGAGGGTCACCGCTCCCTGGTGGAAGGCCAGAAAGTGGAATTCTCGGTGATCCAGGGCCAGAAAGGCCTGCAAGCGGAAGACGTCTCCAAGGTCTGATTCCCGCAAGCAAAAGCCCGTCGCGAGACGGGCTTTTGTCATCCAATGCATCCACCCCGCCAGGCCCCCGTTGGGTGGCCCCTCGCAGCGCGGGGTTTTCGTCGTTCAGGCGGTGCGCCAGGTAATTTCCTCGACGCCCCCGGCGTCGACCCGCAGCCAGCGGTCGGCGTCCTCTTCGCCCTGGTTTTCCTCCCAGCCGCCCGGCGCGCAGCGGATCTCCACGCCGAGCGCGGCATGCGCGGCCCTGGCGCAGGCGAGGTCGTCGTCCCAGGGCGTGCTGTCGCTCTCCAAGAACAGGCTGTGCCACTTGCCCACCGCCTTCGGCAGCCAGGTGACGCGCACCGCGCCGTGCTCGCCGCGGGCGGTGCACTTGAGGGTCTGGCCGTGCTCCTGCCATGGGCCGCAGGGCCCCAGCGCCTGTTCCAGCCAGGCGGCGACGGCCGCGTGCTCGGCGTCTTTCAGGTAGATCTCGATATCCGGTTGGCGCATGGGGTCCTCGGGGACGGTCAGTCGCGTTGCAGCCAATCGTAGCGCACCGCCACGCTGACTTCGAAGGGTTCGGCCAGGATTCGCGCGCGGCGCTCGGGGTTGACCCGCCAGCCGTGCGGGGTCATGGCCAGGAGGTTTTCCCGCGCGTCGTAGCTGTCCAGCGCCAGGCGGAACTCGAGGGTCTCGGTGTGGCGCAGGCTCAGTTGCGCGGGCAGGCCGGCGAGGTGCTTGTCGTCGGCGTAGTCGCGCACGTCGTCATAGAGCCGCTGGCGCAGTTCCAGCAGGTGCGCGCTGGCCGGGCCCAGGCGCAGTACGCCGCCGCCGGGGGCGAGGACGCGCACGGCTTCGTTCCAGTCGATCGGGCTGAACACGCTGGCGATCAGCTCGCAACTGGCGTCGGCCAGCGGCAGCCGGGCCATGCTCGCCACCAGCCAGGACAACTGCGGCGCGCGGCGGCAGGCGCGTTTCACCGCCTCGCGGGAGATATCCAGGGCGTAGCCCTCGGCGCCGGCCAGGGCTTCGCCGAGCCGGGCGCTGTAGTAGCCCTCGCCGCAGCCGATATCCAGCCAGCGTCGCGGCGCGCGTTCGACGGCCAGTTCGGCCAGGCGCCGGGCCAGCGGCGCGTAGTGGCCGGCGCCGAGGAACTGGCGACGGGCCTCGACCATGGCGGCGTTGTCGCCCGGATCGAGGCTTTTCTTGTGCTGCACCGGCAGCAGGTTCAGGTAGCCCTGGCGGGCGCGGTCGAAGCGGTGCCCGGCGGGGCAGGCGACGCCGTTGTCGACCTCGCCCAGGGCGGCGGAGCAGAGCGGGCAGATCAGCATCAGGCGAGCAGCCTCACCAGGGTCTGGTAGTAGATTTCGGTGAGCAGCTCCAGGTCGCTGGCCAGGACCCGCTCGTTGACCTGGTGGATGGTGGCGTTGACCGGGCCGAGTTCGACCACCTGGGTGCCCATGGTGGCGATGAAGCGTCCGTCGGAGGTGCCGCCGCTGGTCGAGGGCTGGGTCTCGCGGCCGGTGACCGCCCTGATGCTGGCGGCCACCGCATCGAGCAGTTCGCCCGGCTCGGTGAGGAACGGCAGGCCGGACAGCGCCCATTCGACGTGCCAGTCCAGGCCGTGCTTGTCGAGGATCGCCTCGACGCGTTTCTGCAGGCCTTCGACGGTGGATTCGGTGGAGAAGCGGAAGTTGAACAGCGCGGTCAGTTCGCCGGGGATGACGTTGGTGGCGCCGGTGCCGGAGTTCAGGTTGGAAACCTGGAAGCTGGTCGGCGGGAAGAAGGCATTGCCGTCGTCCCAGTGTTCCGCCGCCAGTTCGGCCAGCGCCGGGGCGGCCAGGTGGATCGGGTTCTTCGCCAGGTGCGGGTAGGCCACATGGCCCTGTACGCCGCGGATGGTCAGCTTGGCGCCGAGGGAGCCGCGGCGGCCGTTCTTCACCACGTCGCCGACCAGGCTGGTGCTCGACGGTTCGCCGACGATGCACCAGTCCAGGCGCTCGCCGCGTGCGGCGAGGCGTTCGACCACCGCCTTGGTGCCGTGGTGGGCCGGGCCTTCCTCGTCGCTGGTGATGAGGAAGGCGATGGCGCCCTTGTGCTCCGGGTGGTCGGCGACGAAGCGCTCGACGGCGACGATCATCGACGCCAGGCTGCCTTTCATGTCCGCCGCGCCGCGCCCGCAGAGCATGCCCTGGTCGTCGATCAGGGCGTCGAAGGGTTGGTGCTGCCAGGCCTGCAGCGGGCCGGTGGGGACCACGTCGGTGTGCCCGGCGAAGCACAGCACCGGGCCGTCGCCGCCGCGCCGTGCCCAGAAGTTGTCCACCTCCTCGATGCGCATCGGCTCCAGGGCGAAGCCGGCGGCTTCCAGGCGGCGCATCATCAGGGCCTGGCAGTCGGCGTCGAGGGGCGTGACGGAGGGGCGGCGGATCAACTCGCAGGCGAGTTCGAGGGTCGGCGAGAGACTCGGCGAAGAGGCGGTCATGGGGAGGGCATCCTGAGCGGGTCGAGCGGAAAGGGGGAATCTTAAAGCATAAACGCGGGCGAAGGGACGCCGTTTAGGCGAGCGGAGCCGGCCGTCCCGACGCCTCGCCCGACCTCAACCGCCGATCTGCTCGGCGCCGCCGGCCAGTTCCTCGCGCGGTTTCGGCAGCGACGAGAGCAGGGCCATGACCAGCGCCGCCAGGTAGGGCAGCGATTGCACCAGAAGCATGGCGACCCAGATCAGCAGGTCGCGGCTCGGCACGCCCTGAACCGCCACGATGCCGGCCGCCGCGCCCCACAGCAGGAGCATCACGAAGACTTCCTCGCGGGCCTCCGCCAGGGCCACCAGCAGGCCGTGGCTGGAGCGCATCTTCGGCGTGCGGAAGAACGGGATGCCGCGGGTGACGAAGCCGTACAGCACCGCCTTGGCGATGGTGTGCGAGAGCGACAGGCCGGCGAGGGCGGCGAAGAACGAGTCGCGCAGGTCGACGCCGACGGTGCGCCGGTAGAGGAAGAGGATCTTGCCGACCTTGAAGGCGAACAGGGCCAGCGGCAGGATCGCGAAGATCAGCAGCGGCGGGTCGACGCGCTTGGGCACGATGATCATCGCCGCCGACCAGAGCAGCGCGCCGAGGGTGAAGAAGATGTTCAGGCCGTCGGCGATCCACGGCAGCCAGCCGGCCACGAAGTGGTAGCGCTGGCCGCGGGTCAGGCGGCTGCCGTCGGGACCGCGGCCGCGCAGCAGGGCGTCGGTATGCCGCTTCATGATCTGGATCGCGCCGTAGGCCCAGCGGAAGCGCTGCTTCTTGAAGTCGATGAAGGTATCGGGCATCACCCCCTTGCCGTAGCTGCGCTCGAAGTAGGCGGCCGACAGGCCCTTCTCGAACACCCGCAGGCCCAGCTCGGCGTCCTCGGTGATGCACCATTCCGGCCATCTCAGCTCGTCCAGCACGCTGCGCCGGATCATGGTCATGGTGCCGTGCTCGATGATCGCGTCGCGGTCGTTGCGGGTGACCATGCCGATGTGGAAGAAGCCCTTGTACTCGGCGTAGCAGAGCCGCTTGAAAGCGCTCTCGTGCTGGTCGCGGTAGTCCTGCGGCGACTGCACCACGGCGATCCGCGGGTCGCCGAAGTGCGGCACCATGTGCCTGAGCCAGTCGGGGTCGACGCAGTAGTCGGCGTCGATCACCGCGACCACCTCGACGTCCGCCGCCACGTGGCCCAGGGCGAAGTTCAGCGCGCCGGCCTTGAAGCCTTCCAGCGGGGCGACGTGGAAGAAGCGGAAGCGCTCGCCCAGGCGCGCGCAGTGCGCCTCGACTGGCTGCCAGACGGCCGGGTCGCGGGTGTTGTTGTCGATCACCAGGACTTCGTAGTCCGGGTAGTCGAGGCGGGCGAGGGCGTCGAGGGTCTGTTTCAGCAGTTCCGGCGGCTCGTTGTAGCAGGGCACGTGGATCGACACCTTGGGCCGATAGGCCTGCGCGGCAGTGATCGGCAGGAACGGCCGGCGCCGCTTGTGCGTCCAGACCGCCTCGGCCAGTTCGTGGGCCTCGGTGAACAGCACGATGACCACCCCCAGCGCGCCGATGCCCAGCAGCGCGCCGACGGTCAGGCTGAACCAGGTGCTGTACTGCTGGCTGTAGTCGTAGGCGATCCACACCAGCACCGAGGCACAGGCGAACGAGACCACTGCGAGGAAGGTCCGCCCGCGCTGGCGCAGCGAGGAACTGTCGATCAGCAGCAGGGTGAAGGCGAGTACCGCGAGTACCGCCGAGGCGATGGCCAGGGCGCGCCACTTGGGAATCGGCACCACCGGCCCGGTGAAGTTGAACTTGGCCTTGCGGTCGGCGTTGTAGACGCCCCAGTAGGCGCCCACCGAGCCTTCGGCGCTGACCTTCCAGGGCTGGTCGAAGGCTTCGATGATGAAGTAGCTGTAGCCTTCGCCGTTGAGCGCGTTGGTCAGGCGCCGCAGGTAGATGGCCTGGTCCGCGGGCGTCGCCTCGGCGCTGCCGCGCATGCGCCCGTTGCTCGGCCAGCCGACCTCGGCGAGCAGCAGCGGCTTCCTCGGGAAGGCGGCCTTGAGTTCACGCGCGCGTTCGAGCACGAAGTCCACCGCGTCGGCCACCGGCGTGGCCTCCCAGTAGGGCAGGACGTGGGCGGCGATCAGGTCGACGTGTTGCGCCAGTTCCGGGTGTTCGCGGTAGACGTGCCACTGTTCGGCGGTGGTCACCGGAACCTTGACCGCCGCGCGGACCCGGTCGAGGTAGGCGATCAACTGTTCCGCCGTCACCTCGCGGCGGAACAGCGCCTCGTTGCCGACTATCACCCGCACCACGCTCGGCGACTCGTTGGCGATGCGGATGGCGCGGGCGATCTCGGCCTCGTTGCCGGCCAGGTCCGGGCCGAGCCAGATGCCCAGGCTGACGCGCAGGCCGAACGCCTCGGCCAGCGCCGGGATGTCGCCGAGCGCGCCCTGGACCGAATAGGTGCGGATGCTGTGGGTGTGCCGGGCGACCAGTTCCAGGTCGGCGCGCATCTGTTCGGCGCTGGGGTAGCGGCCGCTCTGCGGGTTCTGGTTGAGGCGGAACGGCGAGAAGGAGAAGCCGGAGATGCGTTCCGGCCAGTCCGGTACGCTGACCGGACGGTTGTACAGGGCCCAGATGCCGGTGAAGAGGGCGGCCAGGGCGACGATGACCACCAGGTTGAGCCCGATCTTGCGTGAAGACATAGAGATGAAACCAGGTTCCGGATGTTTCGCTGAACACGGGGCGGCGGATGCTACCCCGCACCCCCCGGGGTGTACAGGCGCCGGGCCGGCGGGTCTGTTGCAAGTCTAGTCCGGCCTGCGCGACGAGCCGTAAGAACGCAGGCGACGCGGCGGCCGCGGCTTTTTATAATGCGCGCGGCAATCCGCGATTCGGTTTCAGAGGTGGTTGGTGATGCAGGTGGATGAACAGCGCTTCGGCGGTATCGGCCGGTTGTACGGTCGCGAGGGGCTGCAACGCCTGGCCGATAGCCACGTCGCGGTGGTCGGCATCGGCGGGGTCGGTTCCTGGGCGGCGGAAGCGCTGGCCCGCAGCGGCGTCGGCGAGATTTCCCTGTTCGACCTCGACGATGTCTGCGTGACCAACACCAACCGCCAGGTGCATGCCATCGAAGGCTCGGTGGGCAAGGCCAAGGTCGAGGTGATGGCGGCGCGCATCCGGGCCATCAACCCGGCCTGCCGGGTCCACGCGGTGGCCGATTTCGTCACCCGCGAGACCATGGCCGAGTACATCGTCGACTTCGACTACCTGATCGACTGCATCGACAGCGTGGCCGCCAAGGCCGCGCTGATCGCCTGGTGCAAGCGGCGCAAGATCCCGGTGATCACCACCGGCGGCGCCGGTGGCCAGGTCGACCCGACGCAGATCCAGGTCGCCGACCTGAACAAGACCTTCAACGATCCGCTGGCGGCCAAGGTGCGTTCCACCCTGCGCCGCGACTACAACTTCTCGCGCACGCCGGGGCGCACCTACAGCGTGCCCTGCGTGTTCTCCAGCGAGCAGCTGCGCTACCCGAAGCCGGACGGCACGGTGTGCCAGTCGAAGAGTTTCGTCGGCGAAGGGGTGAAGCTGGACTGCGCCGGCGGCTTCGGCGCGGTGATGATGGTCACCGCCACCTTCGGCATGGTCGCCGCCGCCCGCGCCGTCGAGCGCCTGGCGGAAGGCCGCGCGCTGCGGCCGTCGCGGCGCACGCCGGGGAACGCCTGATCAGGCGCCGACCGCCACCAGGCTGAGCAGGCGTTCGTCGAGCACGGCGAACTGGGCATCCAGCTCGCTGCCGTGGCGCCACTCCGGCGACAGGTCGGTGAGCAGGCGCAGCCGGGCCTGGCCGTCGGCGCGCCATTCCAGCAGTTCCGCATGTTCGAAGTAGAAGCGCTTGCCCACCAGCGGATAGAGCGCCTTGAACAGGCTTTCCTTCAGCGAGAACGCCAGGGTCACCAGCAGGCCGGTGCGTCGCTCCAGGTCGTCGGCGAAGCGCAGGCGCTCGCCTTCGGTGAGGATCTCGCCATGCAGGTAGCGCGCCCGCTCGGCTTCGAGCAGGGTTTCCACGTCCAGGCCGAGCCCGCGCCAGTCGCCGCGCGCCGCCACCAGGGCGGCGGCCCAGCGGTCGCCATGGGTGATCGAGCCGCTGATCGCGGCCGGCCAGACCGGTGCGCGGTCCTCGCCGACGGCCGGCGTCTGGGCGCGGCCATCGAGGGCGAACAGGGCGGCGCGTGCGCAGAGGCGCCCGGCGAGGAACTCGGCCTGGCGCTTGGCCACCGCGCGGAGGATGTTCGCCGGCGGCTGGATGCCGGCCAGGGCGAAGTCGCCGGGTTGCAGCAGCGCCGGGTCGAAGCGGGTGCTGCGCAGTTGCACGCCGGGCAGCGCGACGGGCAGCGGCCAGCGGTCGTCCAGCGGGGTGCAGAAGGAGGGGAGACGGTCGTTCATGGCGCGCATTGTGCCGGTTCCCGACGTGGCCCACCAGTCACGCGACGCTTACACAAGATTGCAAAAGCGCAACAAAGGAAAACGGACCGCAAGGCCCGGTTTTGACAGACTGCGCCGCGCATTCCAGTGGAATGCAGGTGAGGTTGTTTGTTGATGACGGGATACTGTCCTGTCTCGACCTTTCAAGACGGGAGTCCCTCCGGGGACTCCCGTTTTTTTATGCGTCGGCGCAGGGTTCAACCCTGCCCGAAGATGTCCTTGAGGAACGCCTGCAGGTCTGCCCAGGAGCGTCGGTCGGCCTGGCGGTCGTAGCCGATGTCCAGGCCGTGGCCCTTGTGCGCGTCGGCGTCGGGGTTGGTGAAGCCGTGTTTGGCGCCGTCCTGGATCACCACCCGGTAGTCGGCGCCGGCGGCGCTCAGTTCCTGTTTCAGGGCGTCGAGGTCCTTGGCCGGGACCAGGCTGTCGGCACTGCCGTGCTCCACCAGGATCTTCGCCTTGACGCTGCCCTTGCTGGCCGGGGTGGCGGTGCCGAGGGCGCCGTGGAAGCTCGCCACGCCGGCCAGCGGCAGGCCCTGGCGGGCCATGTCGAGGACGATCTTGCCGCCGAAGCAGTAGCCGATCGCGGCGATCTGGCTGGGATCGGTCTGCGGTTGCCGCTTCAGCAGTTCCAGGCCGGCGAGGAAGCGCGCCTTGGCGGCGTCGGCATCCCGGGTCGCGGCCTGCATGAAGGCCATCGCGTCCTGCGGGTGCTCGGTGTGCTTGCCTTCGCCGTACATGTCGATGGCCAGGGCGCTGTAGCCGAGTTCGGCGAGGTCGCGGGCGCGGCGCTTGGCATAGTCGTTGAGCCCCCACCATTCGTGGACCACGATGACCCCAGGGCGGATCCCCGGCTTGCTGTCGTCGTAGGCGAAATAGCCGACCATGCGCGTGCCGTCTGCGCTCCGGTAAGGCATCTCGCGGGTCTGGATAGCGGCCTGGGCGCTGGCGGCGCAGGCGATGAGCAGCAGGGCGCAGAGCAGGCGCATGGCATCTCTCCGTGAAAGGGTCCCCGATCAAGATAGACGCTTGTGCGCGGGACGCGGGGAAAACCCTCGGTGCCGGCCTTGCGCCGCTCAAACGCGGGCCATTCGGCCAGGCAAAGGGTGCGCCGCTCATCTACCCTATGGGCGAGTCCCTTCCCCTCGCTAGGACACCGTCTGGATGCCTGACCTGAGTACCTGGAACCTGACCATTCCCCAGGGCCGCCCGGCCATCACCATCTCCACCAGCCAATTGCAGCGCGACTACCGCAGCGACTATTTCCAACGCACCGCCGACGGCATTCGCTTCTGGGTGCCGGTCAACGGCAGCCACACGCGCAACAGCGAGTTTCCGCGCAGCGAGTTGCGCGAGACCCTGTCCAGCGGCAGGCCCTACAACTGGCGTTACGCCAGGGCCGACAACTGGCTGGAGGCGACCCTGCGCATCGAGGCGGTGCCCTCGACCCGGCGCATGATCATCGGCCAGATCCACAGCGATGGCAGCAATAGCGGCCAGGCCGCGCCTCTGGTGAAGCTGCTCTACCAGTTGCGGCTCGACCAGGGGCGGGTCCAGGCGCTGGTCCGCGAGCGACCGGACGATGGCGGGACCAGGGCCTACACGCTGATGGACGGGATTCCTCTCGGCCAGTCGTTCAGCTACCGCATCGGCGTGTCTCGTAGCGGATTGCTCAGCGTGTCGGTGAATGGCAGCGCCCTGGAGCAGCAACTGGACCCGCAGTGGGCCTACCAGGGCCTCTATTTCAAGGCCGGACTCTATCTACAGGACAACCGCGGGCCGTCCAGCGAGGGCGGGCGGGCGACGTTCAGCGAGCTGCGCGTTAGCCATCAATGAGCGGTCGAGGCGTCTGCGCCGCGGACTTCGCGTTGCCGTGGCGTTTTGCAACTGCCAGATCTGGCAGGCGCGGAAGAGAGGAAACCGGGCGCGGGAAAAAATATCCGTATCGTTCCAAGGGGAAATAGGTCTCACGATCCGCTGATTCTGGTACTTCAGTACATGAAATCGCCTTGGCGGATCGCCCCGAATAAATGCCACGTTCTGCGCAACGCCCTGCCGGGTTTGCACAATGGGTCGAGGCCTGGCGGGATAAAATCGGCTATTGCCGTTGTCCGGCGTAGTTCTTTGCAAGTCAAAAGTTTGCCGTCAATAATTATTGTGGATAACTATTGTTTCAGGCTTTTCCTGTCAACTGTGCGAAGCGTCAGCTTATTGCCGATTTTCCCTCTCGCTATTGCTTTCTCCACGTTCCGAAGAAGTTCGGACGTACAGGTTTCTTTGCTGTTTTCAGCGAGAACCATTCGTTTCGATCATTTGAATACGTGGAGATTCAGACATGAAAAATCAGGTGAATGCCCTGGCGGTTCTAAGTGTGGGTGAAATCGAACAAGTTTCTGGCGCCGGGACTTTCCTGGGCGATGCCATCATCAATGGCGTCTACGCGGCCAACTCCTTCCTGAACTCGCCGCTGTTCTCCAGCATCGGCAACGCGGCCAGCGCCATCGGCCTCAACCGTACCCACGAGTTGGTCGACCTGCTGGCCTTCCAGGTGCCTTCGGTGGCGGCGATCACCGTCGGCAAGATTCTCGGCGGGACCGACAACCACAATGTTCCGTTGCATTACAACAAGGAAAGCGGCGAAGGGCTTTACAGCTGATCGCAACCTGTTGAAAGAGCGATTCGATGCTCAGGCATCGAGTCGTTCCTGGTTAATGCATTGATGGAGTCGATGATATGAAACGCAGGAGTGTGCTCTTGTCGGGTGTCGCCCTGAGTGGAACCGCACTGGCCAATGACTCGATATTCTTTTCGCCCTTGAAATACCTCGGGGCGGAACAACAGCGATCTATCGATGCCTCGCGAAGTTTGCTGGACAACCTGATTCCGCCGAGTTTGCCGCAATATGACAACCTGGCCGGAAAGTTGGCGCGGCGTGCGGTATTGACCAGCAAGAAACTGGTATATGTCTGGACCGAGAACTTCGCCAATGTCAAAGGCGTGCCGATGGCCCGCTCGGTGCCGCTGGGCGAGTTGCCGAATGTCGACTGGCTGTTGAAGACCGCCGGGGTGATCGTCGAGCTGATCGTCAATTTCGTCGCCTCGTTGCCGGCGTCGGCCGCCGCGCAGTTCGAGCGGATCGCCGCCGGGCTCAGCGGTGACCTGGAAGCGGCGCGCCAGGTCCACGAGGCGTTGCTGGAGGAGGCGAAGAACGATCCGGCCGCGGCCGGCAGCCTGCTGCTGCGCTTCACGGAATTGCAGACGCGGGTGATCGCCTTGCTGACGCGGGTCGGCCTGCTGGTCGACGACATCCTCAAGAGCGCCAGCAACCTGGTTACCCAGGGTGGACAGGGCGACGGCCTGAATCGCTTCCGCGCGGTGTTCGGCACCCTACGCCTGCCGGAGGTCGCCGACAGCTTCCGTGACGACGAAGCGTTCGCCTACTGGCGGGTGGCCGGGCCTAATCCGCTGCTGATCCGCCGCGTCGATGCGCTGCCGGCCAACTTTCCGCTGGGCGAAGAGCAGTTCCGCCGGGTGATGGGCGCCGACGACAGCTTGCTGGAGGCCGCCGCCAGCCGCCGCCTGTACCTGCTGGACTACTCCGAGCTGGGCAAGCTGGCGCCGTCGGGAGCGGTGGACAAACTGCTCACCGGGACGGGCTTCGCCTATGCGCCGATCGCCCTGTTCGCCCTTGGCAAGGATCGGGCGAGGCTGTTGCCGGTGGCCATCCAGTGCGGCCAGGACCCCGCTACCCATCCGATGTTCGTGCGTCCCGCGGAGTCGGAGAGTGATCTGTACTGGGGTTGGCAGATGGCCAAGACGGTGGTCCAGGTCGCCGAGGAGAACTACCACGAGATGTTCGTCCACCTGGCCCAGACCCACCTGGTGAGCGAGGCGTTCTGCCTGGCCACCCAGCGCACCCTGGCGCCCAGCCATCCGCTGCACGTCCTGCTCGCCCCGCACTTCGAGGGCACCCTGTTCATCAACGAGGGGGCGGCGCGGATCCTGTTGCCCAGCGCGGGCTTCATCGACGTGATGTTCGCCGCGCCGATCCAGGACACCCAGGCCACCGCCGGCGGCAACCGGCTGGGGTTCGACTTCTACCGCGGCATGTTGCCGGAGAGCCTGAAGGCGCGGAACGTCGACGACCCGGCCGCGTTACCGGACTACCCCTACCGCGACGACGGCCTGCTGGTGTGGAATGCGATCCGCCAGTGGGCGGCCGACTACGTGGCGGTGTACTACGCCAGCGACGGCGACGTCACCGCTGACGTCGAACTGGCGGCCTGGGTCGGCGAAGTGATCGGCAGCGGCAAGGTGGCCGGGTTCCGCCCGATCACCGGTCGCAGCCAACTGGTCGAGGTGCTGACCATGGTGATCTTCACCGCCTCTGCGCAGCATGCGGCGGTCAATTTTCCCCAGCCTTCGATGATGACCTACGCGCCAGCGATCTGCGCCATGAGCGCGGCGCCGGCACCGGACTCGCCGAGCGGCAAGAGCGAGGCCGACTGGTTGAAGATGATGCCGCCGACCCTGGTGGCGCTGGAGAAGGTGAACATCTATCACCTGCTCGGTTCGGTCTACCACGGTCGCCTCGGCGACTACCGGCAGACCGGGTTCCCCTACGCGCCGGTGTTCTCGGACAGGCGGGTGACCGCCAGCGGCGGCCCGCTGGAGCGCTTCCAGGCACGTCTGAAAGAGATCGAGGCGACCATTCGCACGCGCAACCAGGCGCGCCGCAGGCCCTACGAGTACCTGTTGCCGAGCCGGATCCCGGCGAGCACCAATATCTGAGACGGAGAAAGAGGACGGGGCGCCCCTGGGCGCCCCGTCGCTCTTAGCGGCCTTCGCTTTCGGCGGCGGCCGTCGGCGCGGCATGCCGCTGCTTCAACTGGCGGCGCGCCAGGAGGCTACCGAGGAGGATCACGAACAGCGCGCCGAAGGCCGCCGCACCGTAGTGCAGGTAGGAATCCCATTGCGCGTAGGGCGCCAGCCAGGGTTTCAGCGCGCTGTCGGTGAGCAGCATGCCGCCGGCGATCCAGCCGAGCAGGCCGCCGCCGAAG
The DNA here is from genome assembly GCF_013343155.1 of Pseudomonas sp. FDAARGOS_761. Classification (NCBI taxonomy): domain Bacteria; kingdom Pseudomonadati; phylum Pseudomonadota; class Gammaproteobacteria; order Pseudomonadales; family Pseudomonadaceae; genus Pseudomonas; species Pseudomonas sp. FDAARGOS_761. The sequence goes on from NZ_CP054572.1 coordinate 1,342,121, forward strand.
AGGATGATCAGCGGGAAGCGGTCGATCAGGCGCAGGATCAGCTGGCTGCCCCAGACGATGATCGGGATGCTGATCAGCACGCCCAGGGAGACCAGGAAGAAATCCCCGGCCGAGGCGGCGGACAGGGCGATGACGTTGTCCAGGCTCATCACCGCGTCGGCGATGATGATGGTCTTGATCGCGCCGAGCAGGTGGGTGCTGCCCTTGATGTCGTCGCCGTCCTCCTCCTCCGGCAGCAGCAGCTTGATGCCGATCCACAGCAGCAGGAGCGCGCCGATCGCCTTGAGGTAGGGCAGGTCGAGCAGGTGCAGGGCGAAGAACAGCAGCAGGATGCGGATCAGGATGGCGCCGGCGACGCCGCCGAAGATCGCCTGCTTGCGCCGGTGCGCCGGCAGGTGCCGGCAGGCGAGGGCGATGACTACGGCATTGTCGCCGCCCAGGAGGATATCGATGGCGACGATCTGCAGCAGGGCTGTCCAGAACGTCGGGTCGCTCAACCAGTGGATCAAGGTTGTACTCCGAAACGTGTAGTGAGGGTGGAAAGCCCGGGGCGGTGGCGGGTGGCGGCCGCCCGGCTTTCCTGCGGTGGTCTGGGACCGTCGGGGCCGGCTCCGGCTTGTGGACGGAGGCGGGGAACACTGCTTGGACAGGCGAACGCCCGGCCAGTGCCCGGAAAACGGACGCGCGGGTGGCGCAGCGCGTTCGGGCACGGATGTGACGCGGCGGATCGGCCGCGAGACACCCGGCATGCGTATTCCGTCGCCAGTCTGCCCGAGCAAGGTTTCACCCGCCTTTCAGGGCGGAGATGGCGCCGCACCCGGCGGGACGGTAGGCTAGTGGCCCGTGTGGCTGACTCGACCAGTCGAACGCCGATCACCGAGTCAACCGTACAGGCCACCAGGCCTTCGGCGCCGGGGGAAGCCCGCCGGTGCCATGGATGACCGTTCACCGTACAAGGAAACCCCATGCGCAGCCTTCTTCTCTCCTCGCTGGCCCTGCTACCCGCCCTGGCCCTGGCGCAACCCGACGCCTCGAGCTTCCCTTCCTGCCTCGCCGGCCTGCAGAAGAAGGCCCAGGCGCAGGGCATTTCCGCCGACAGTTATGAGCGCTTCACCAGCGGCCTGCAGGCCGACCTCAGCGTGCTCGACCTGCTCGACGCGCAGCCGGAGTTCACCACCCCGCTGTGGGACTACCTGGCCGGCCTGGTGGACGAGCAGCGGGTCAGCGATGGCAAGGCGATGCTCGCCCAGCACGACAAGCTGCTCGACCAGGTGGCCGCGCGCTACGGCGTGGACAAGTACACGGTGGTGGCGGTGTGGGGCGTGGAAAGCGACTACGGGCGGATCTTCGGCAAGCGTCCGCTGCTGACCTCGCTGTCGACCCTGTCCTGCTACGGGCGCCGCCAGTCGTTCTTCCAGGGCGAGTTCCTCGCCACCCTGAAGCTGTTGCAGGCCGGCGACATCCGCGACGCCGGCATCACCGGCTCCTGGGCCGGGGCCTTCGGCCATACCCAGTTCATGCCATCGACCTACGCGCGGATCGCCGTGGACTTCGACGGCGACGGTCGTCGCGACCTGGTAGGCAGCGTGCCGGATGCCCTCGGTTCCACCGCCAACTACCTGAAGAAGGCTGGCTGGCGCACGGGACAGCCGTGGGGCTATGAAGTGAAGGTGCCGGCCGACTTCCCCGCCAGCCTGGCCGGGCGCGGCAAGCGCCAGCCGCTGTCGGCCTGGGTCGCCCGCGGGGTGAAGCGGGCCGACGGCCAGCCGCTGCCGGGCGGCGACGAGAAGGCCGCGATCCTCCTGCCGACCGGGGCCCAGGGCCCGGCCTTCCTGGTCTATCGCAACTACGATGCGATCTATTCCTACAACGCCGCGGAAAGCTACGCGCTGGCCATCGCCCTGCTTTCCGACCGCCTGCGCGGCGGCAGCGGCCTGGTGGCGTCCTGGCCGACCGACGACCCGGGCATCAGCCGGCTCGAGCGCAAGCAATTGCAGAAGGCGTTGCTGGCGCGCGGCTACGACATCGGCGAGGCCGACGGGCTGATCGGCACCAGCACGCGCAAGGCGATCCAGGCCGAGCAGAAGCGCCTCGGCCTGACCCCGGCCGACGGTCGCGCCGGGCGCAAGATCCTCGAGGCGCTGAAGGGCGCCCAGCCCTGATTGCGCCGCGCCGCCCGGTCCGCGGGCGGCGCTACCAGCCCTTCACCCCGGTCATGTCCGGCAGGTGGTGGGCGATCCCCTTGTGGCAGTCGATGCAGGTGGCTTCGCCGCTGGCCAGGGCGGTGGAGTGCATCTGCCGCGCGCGCACGCTCTGCCGGGTGAAGTCCATGAACTCGAAGTTGTGGCAGTTGCGGCATTCCAGCGAATCGTTGGCCTTGAGCCGTGCCCATTCGTGCTCGGCCAGCTCGCGGCGGTGATCGAGGAATTTCTCGCGGGTGTTGATGGTGCCGAAGATCTTGCCCCAGACCTCCTTGGAGGCCTGCATCTTGCGCGCGATCTTGTCGGTCCACTTGTGTGGCACGTGGCAGTCGGGACAGGTGGCGCGGACTCCGGAACGGTTGCTGTAGTGGATGGTGTCCTTGAGTTCGACGAACACGTTGTCGCGCATCTCGTGGCAGGAAATGCAGAAGGTCTCGGTGTTGGTCGCCTCCAGGGCGGTGTTGAAGCCGCCCCAGAAGACGATCCCGGCGATGAAGCCGCCGAGGGTGAGGAAGCCCAGGCTGAAATGCACGCTGGGACGACGCAGGACCCGCCAGTAACCGGCCAGCCAGGCGATGAGTGCTTTCATGCGGCCTCCCTCAGGGTTTGCGCGCCGCATTGGCGGCTTCTTTCTCGAGGATCTGGTCGATGTTCTCGAAGCGGTTGTCGACCAGCGGCTTTACGTCCTGTTGCGGCACATGGCACTGCACGCAGAAGTAGCGGCGCGGCGAGACGGCGGCCAGCGGCTGGCCGTCGCGGTCCATGTAGTGGGTGATGCTGATCATCACCGCCTGGGTTCGCGCGCTGTTGGCGCGGCTGTGGCAGGACAGGCACTTGTTGCTGTCCTTGTCGATGCGATAGCCGACGATGCTGTGGGGAATGGTCGGCGGCTGCTCGGGGTAGTTGCGCTCGCGTTTCAGGTCCTTGTTTTCCTCGGCCGCCAGCGGCGGCGCGGGGCGGCTTTCGGCCAGCGTGCCGCCGGGGCGGCGGCCGTCGGGGGCGGGCGCGTCCAGCGGGTAGCCGAGGTCGGCGGCGAAGGCCGCGGGGGCGCCGAGCAGGACGAGGAGCAGGGCAGTCAGCAGAGGTTTCATGGCGCGCTCCTCAGGCCAGGTTGAGCAGTTCGATGCGAACGGCGCACTTCTTGTAGTCGGTCTGCTTGGAAATCGGGTCGGTGGCGTCCAGGGTGACCTTGTTGATCAGCTTGTTGGCGTCGAAGAACGGCACGAACACCAGCCCCTGGGGCGGCTTGTTGCGCCCGCGGGTCTCGACCCGCGCGCGGATCTCGCCGCGCCGGCTCACCACCTTGACCTCGCTGCCGCGGCGCAGCTTGAGCTGGCGCGCATCCTCCGGGTGCATGTAGACCAGCGCGTCGGGCACCGCCTTGTACAGCTCCGGGACCCGCGCGGTCATGCTCCCGGTGTGCCAGTGTTCGAGCACCCGGCCGGTGGCGAGCCAGAACGGGTAGTCCTGGTCCGGCGCCTCGGCCGGCGGCTCGTAGGGCAGGGCGAAGACGATCGCCTTCTTGTCCGGATAGCCATAGAACTGCACGCCGCTGCCCTTGCTCACGTAGGGGTCGTAGCCCTCGCGGTAGCGCCAGCGGGTCTCCTTGCCGTCCACCACCGGCCAGCGCAGGCCGCGCGCCTCGTGGTAGGCGTCGAAGGGGGCGAGGTCGTGGCCGTGGCCGCGACCGAAGGCGGCGTATTCCTCGAACAGACCCTTCTGGATATAGAAGCCGAATGCGTCGACCTCGTCGTTGGCGTAGCCCTTGGCCAGGTCGCTGGCCGGGAAGCGGTCGACCTGGCCGTTGCGGAACAGCACGTCGTAGAGGGTCTTGCCCTTCAGCTCGGGGGCCTTCGCCAGCAGTTCCGCGGGCCAGACCTCGTCGGTGGTGAAGCGCTTGGAGAATTCCACCAGTTGCCAGAGGTCGGACTTCGCCTCGCCCGGTGCCTTCACCAACTGGTGCCAGAACTGCGTGCGGCGCTCGGCATTGCCGAAGGCGCCTTCCTTCTCCACCCACATGGCGCTGGGCAGGATCAGGTCGGCGGCCTGGGCCGAGACGGTGGGGTAGACGTCGGAGACGATCACGAAGTTGTCCGGGTTGCGCCAGCCGGGCAGCACTTCCTGCATCACGTTGGGACCGGCCTGCATGTTGTTGCTGACCTGGGTCCAGTAGACGTTGAGCACGCCGTCCTTGAGCATCCGGCTCTGCTGCACGGCGTGGAAGCCGACCTTCTCCTGGATGGTCCCGGCCGGCACCTTCCAGATCTTCTCCGCGGTTTCCCGGTGCTTCGGGTTGGTCACCACCAGGTCGGCGGGGAGCCGGTGGGAGAAGGTGCCGACCTCGCGCGCGGTGCCGCAGGCCGAGGGCTGGCCGGTGAGCGAGAAGGGGCTGTTGCCCGGTTCGCTGATCTTCCCGGTGAGCAGGTGGATGTTGTAGATCAGGTTGTTCGCCCAGACCCCGCGGGTGTGCTGGTTGAAGCCCATGGTCCAGAACGACACCACCTTGCGCTTGGGGTCGGCGTAGAGTTCGGCGAGGGCCTTCAGCCGCTCGGCCGGCACGCCGCTTTCGCGCGCGGTACGCTCCAGGGTATAGGGCTTGACGAACTCGGCGAAGGCCTTGAAGTCGATGTCGCTCCAGGTGTTGGCCTTGTCGGCGTTCTTCGCCTTCTTCTCCAGCGGGTCGTCCGGGCGCAGGCCGTAGCCGATGTCCTCGGCGCCATGGGCGAAGCGCACGTGGCGCTCGACGAAGTCGCGGTTCACCGCGCCGCTCTCGATGATGTGGTTGGCGATGTAGTTGAGGATGATCAGGTCGGTCTGCGGCTTGAACACCATGGGCAGGTCGGCTAGCTCGAAGCTGCGGTGCTCGAAGGTGGACAGCACCGCGACCTTGACCTGCGGCGCGCTGAGCCGGCGGTCGGTGACCCGCGACCAGAGCACCGGGTGCATCTCGGCCATGTTCGAGCCCCAGAGGACGAAGCTGTCGGTGGCCTCGATGTCGTCGTAGCAGCCCATCGGCTCGTCCATGCCGAAGCTGCGCATGAAGCCCATCACCGCCGAGGCCATGCAGTGGCGGGCGTTGGGGTCGATGTTGTTGCTGCGCAGGCCGGCCTTGAACAGCTTGTTCGCCGCATAGCCTTCCCAGACCGTCCACTGGCCGGAGCCGAACATGCCGACCGACTCCGGTCCCTTGGCCTTGAGCGCGGCCTTGAACTTCTCGGCCATGATGTCGAAGGCCTGTTCCCAACTGATCGGCTGGAACTCGCCCTGCTTGTCGAACTTGCCGTCCTTCATGCGCAGCAGCGGGCGGGTCAGGCGGTCGCTGCCGTACATGATCTTCGACAGGAAGTAGCCCTTCACGCAGTTGATCCCGCGGTTGACCTCGGCCTTGATGTCGCCATGGGTGGCCACCACCTGGCCGTCGCGGGTGGCGACCATCACGCTGCAACCGGTGCCGCAGAAGCGGCAGGGGGCCTTGTTCCAGACCAGGCTGGTGACGTCCGCCTCGGTCACCAGGTTGCTGGCGCGGACCAGGATCGGCAGGCCGGCCGCCGCCGCGGCGATGGCGGCGGCGTTGGCCTTGGCGAATTCACGACGGGTGAGGTTCATCGATTGTCTCCTCGGGCGAGCACGGTATCGCGCGGTCGGTCATGGCCGCCGCGTCGTTGCTATCGTCGTCGTGCAGGATCTCGTGGTAGACCAGCACGGCGTTGAGCACTCCTGGCAGGTTCTGCAACTGGCCCAGGGTGTCGAGAATCTGTTCTTCGCGTTCGGCTTCCAGCACCAGAATCAGCTTGCCCTGCGGGCTTTCCTGGTAGATCTCCAGGCCGTCGAGCAGCGCCAGGTTGGCCTTCACCGCCGGCAGTCGCTCGGGCCGGCAATGCAGGATGAGGCTGGCGATCTGCAGGGCTTCAGACATGTCGTGGAGACTCCTTGGTGGATAGCGCGCGCAGTTGGATGGCCTGGCTCGGACAGGGCGCCAGGCAGGCGCCGCAGCCGTTGCAGCGTTGGCTGTCCAGCTCGGCCAGGGCGACGCCGCCGGGAGCCGGGCGGAAACGGATCGCGGCGGGTTCGCAGGCGTCCTGGCAACTGCGGCAGTGGATCCCGGCCAGGGCCAGGCAGGCTTCGCCGATCGTGGCGATCCAGGGGAAGGCCGGGCGCGCGCCATCGAACAGGCCGGCCTCGCAGCGGCTGGCGCATTCCCCGCACAGCGTGCAGCCGGCGCTGGAGAGGTCGAGTTCGACGAGCCGACCGGCGCCGAGCTTCAGCACGCCTTCCGGACAGGCCTCGACGCAGGCGGCGCAGCCTGTGCAGCCTTCGGCGAAGTCGGCGGCGGTCCACGGCGGGCGCCGCGTCGGCGGGTGCCCGCCGAGGCGGCGGAACAGCTCTCGGCGACTGCTCATACCCGACCTCAGGCCGGCGGCCCGGGCGGGCCGGCCAGTAGCTGGTACATCCAGACGCAGAAACCGAAGCCGCCGACCAGGGCGACGGACAGCAGCGGGAACAGGCAGATCACGAGGAACAGGAAGAGCCTGGCTTCCATGCCCTTGACGCGTCCCTGGTCGGGTTGTTCGTTCATTGGCCCAGCCTCTATGCAGGCGACTGTAGAAAGCCTAGACCCTACTTGCAGTACGGGCAAAAACCTCGCCGAGCCGGCGCGCGGCAGCCTGGAAACAGAGCGTTCGCCGGCAAACGCGAGTCGTTCAGCCCGGGTTCAGCAAGCGTTCAGGGGCGGTTCAGTACCCTGTCCGTACTCTGCAAGCCGTGAACGACACGACTCTCGCAGAACGGAGAAACACCATGAAAGCACTCAAGACTCTCTTCATCGCCACCGCCCTGCTGGGTTCCGCCGCCGGCGTCCAGGCCGCCGACAACTTCGTCGGCCTGACCTGGGGCGAGACCAGCAACAACATCCAGAAATCCAAGTCGCTGAACCGCAACCTGAACAGCCCGAACCTCGACAAGGTGATCGACAACACCGGCACCTGGGGCATCCGCGCCGGCCAGCAGTTCGAGCAGGGCCGCTACTACGCGACCTACGAGAACATCTCCGACACCAGCAGCGGCAACAAGCTGCGCCAGCAGAACCTGCTCGGCAGCTACGACGCCTTCCTACCGATCGGCGACAACAACACCAAGCTGTTCGGCGGTGCCACCCTCGGCCTGGTCAAGCTGGAACAGGACGGCAAGGGCTTCAAGCGCGACAGCGATGTCGGCTACGCTGCCGGGCTGCAGGCCGGTATCCTGCAGGAGCTGAGCAAGAATGCCTCGATCGAAGGCGGCTATCGTTACCTGCGCACCAACGCCAGCACCGAGATGACCCCGCATGGCGGCAACAAGCTGGGCTCCCTGGACCTGCACAGCAGCTCGCAATTCTACCTGGGCGCCAACTACAAGTTCTAAATGACCGCGCAGCGCCCGCGAGGGCATGCTTCGATGGCCGGGCCGGAAGGTCCGGCCGCATCTCATCCGGAGGAACCTCATGAAACTGCTGGTAGTGGAAGACGAGGCGCTGTTGCGCCACCACCTCTATACCCGCCTGGGTGAACAGGGGCACGTGGTGGACGCGGTACCGGATGCCGAGGAAGCCCTCTACCGGGTCAGCGAATACCACCACGACCTGGCGGTGATCGACCTCGGCCTGCCGGGCATGAGCGGCCTGGACCTGATCCGCGAGCTGCGTTCGCAGGGCAAGTCCTTCCCGATCCTGATCCTCACCGCCCGCGGCAACTGGCAGGACAAGGTCGAAGGCCTGGCCGCCGGGGCCGACGACTACGTGGTCAAGCCGTTCCAGTTCGAGGAACTGGAAGCGCGCCTGAACGCGCTGCTGCGACGCTCCTCGGGGTTCGTCCAGTCGACCATCGAGGCCGGCCCCCTGGTCCTCGACCTGAACCGCAAGCAGGCGCTGGTCGAGGAGCAACCGGTGGCGCTGACCGCCTACGAATACCGCATCCTCGAATACCTCATGCGGCATCACCAGCAGGTGGTGGCCAAGGAACGCCTGATGGAACAGCTCTATCCCGACGACGAGGAGCGCGACGCCAACGTCATCGAGGTGCTGGTCGGCCGCCTGCGGCGCAAGCTGGAGGCCTGCGGCGGCTTCAAGCCGATCGATACGGTGCGCGGCCAGGGCTACCTGTTCACCGAGCGCTGCCGGTGATCCGTTCCCTGCGCATCCGCCTGATGCTCGGCGCCGCCGCCCTGGCGGTGCTGTTCATGCTGGCGCTGCTGCCGGCCCTGCAGCGGGCCTTCGGCATCGCCCTGGAGAACACCATCGAGCAGCGCCTGGCCGCCGACGTGGCGACCCTGGTCTCGGCGGCGCGGGTAGAGAAGGGCCGCCTGGTGATGCCCGAGCACCTGCCGGTGGAGGAGTTCAACCTGCCGGAGGCCAAGGTCCTCGGCTATATCTACGACCAGAATGGCGATCTGCTCTGGCGCTCCACCTCGGCGGCCGACGAGTCGATCAACTACACGCCGCGCTACGACGGCCGCGGCAATGAATTCCACACCACCCGCGACGCGAAGGGCGAGGAGTTCTTCGTGTTCGACGTCGAGATCGACCTGCTGCGCGGCAAGCAGGCGGCCTACAGCATCGTCACCATGCAATCGGTCAGCGAGTTCGAGAGCCTGCTCAAGGGGTTCCGCGAGCAACTCTACCTGTGGCTCGGCGGCGCCCTGCTGGTCTTGCTCGGGCTGCTCTGGCTAGGTCTGACCTGGGGCTTCCGGGCGATGCGCGGGTTGAGTTCCGAGCTGGACCAGATCGAATCCGGCGAGCGCGAGAGTCTGAGCGAGGAGCATCCGCGCGAGCTGCTGCGCCTGACCCACTCGCTGAACCGCCTGTTGCGCAGCGAGCACAAGCAGCGCGAGCGCTACCGCCACTCCCTCGGCGACCTGGCGCACAGTCTGAAGACGCCGCTGGCGGTCTTGCAGGGGGTCGGCGACCAGCTCGCCGAGGAGCCCGGCAACCGCGAGCAGGTGCGGGTGCTACAGGGCCAGATCGAGCGCATGAGCCAGCAGATAGGCTATCAGTTGCAGCGCGCCAGCCTGCGCAAGAGCGGCCTGGTACGCCATCGCGAGCAACTGGCGCCGCTGGTGGAGACCCTGTGCGACGCGCTGGACAAGGTCTATCGCGACAAGCGGGTAAGCCTGCAGCGGGACTTCTCGCCGTCCTTCAGCGTGCCGGTGGAGCGCGGCGCGCTGCTGGAACTGCTCGGCAACCTGCTGGAGAACGCCTATCGCCTGTGCCTGGGCCGGGTCCGCGTGGGCGCCCGGCTGGGGCCGGGTTACTCGGAGCTGTGGGTCGAGGACGATGGTCCCGGAGTGCCTGCCGAACAGCGCGCACGAATCATCCGCCGCGGCGAGCGCGCCGATACCCAGCACCCGGGGCAGGGCATCGGCCTGGCCGTGGCGCTGGACATCATCGAGAGCTACGACGGCGAACTGAGCCTGGACGATTCCGAGCTGGGCGGCGCCTGCTTCCGCATACGTTTCGCTACAGTCTGAGACTTGGCGGCCGTTACCTACGTCTGAGGTGTTTCCGCGCTACGCTGAAGTCTGTTCGGCTGGCGCAGTTCCTTTGACGCAGGTACCGGGGATTCGAGCGGATGTTCAGTGGCAAAACCGACGACAGGGGCTTGTGGGCGGGCATCCAGGCCGGTGTGCTGTTCTTTCTCGCCGCCCTGGCCTGCATCTACCTGTCGCGCCAGCCTGCCACCATCGCGGCGATCTGGCTGCCCAACGCGATCCTCACCGCCGCCCTGCTGCGCGCGCCGCTGCGCCAGTGGCCGGCGATCCTGCTCTGCTCCGCCGTGGCCAACCTGGCGGCCAACCGCCTGTATGGCGACAGCCTGTGGATGAGCGCGGCGTTCCTGCCGGCCAACCTGAGCGAAGCGATCTTCGCCGCGATGCTGTTACGCATCAACCGGGTGCGCGAGGACTTCGAGTTCAACCTGCATTCGGCGGTTCGCGTGCTCTGGGCCGGCGCGCTGATCCCGCCCTTGCTCGGTGCCTCGGTGGGCGCGGTGCTGGTCAGCGTCTTCGGCATGGGGCGTTTCCCGGAAATGTGGGCGCGCTGGTACGTGGGCGATGCGATGGGCATGCTCGCGCTGCTGCCGTTGTGCATGGCCAGCAACCTGGCGGCCTGGCGTCACGCTCTGTCGGGGCGGGCGGGAGTGGACAACGCGATGCTCCTGCTGGTGACCCTGGTGATCAGCTTCGTGGCCCTGACGCGCCTGCCCTACGCCTTCATCTACGTGCTCCTGCCGCTGCTGGTGGCCGCCGCCAGCACCAGCGTGTTCGGCACCGCGCTGATCGGCTGCCTGAACACCTGTTTCATCGCCGTGCTGATCGCCCTCGGCGTGTTCGTCCCCGAGTCGTCCCAGCAGCGTTTCGGCGAGCCGCTGCTGTACCTGCCGATGGCCTTGACCCTCATTCCCGCCTTCCTGGTCTCGGTGATCATGGAGCGCAGCCGCCGCGAGCAGCATCAGGTGGCCATCGGCGAGGCGCAGTTCCGCGGCGCCATGGAATTCTCGGCGATCGGCATGGCCCTGGTGTCGCTGGAGGGGCGGCTGTTCAAGGTCAACGAGGCGCTGTGCCGGATGCTCGGCTATTCCGCCGAACGCCTGGGCGAGCTGTCGTTCCAGGAGATCACCTATGTGGACGACCTGGAACTGGACCTCGACCTGGTGCGCGACCTGCTCGCCGGGCGTATCAACTCCTACCAGATGGAGAAGCGCTACCTGCGCCAGGACGGCGAAACCTTCTGGGCGCGCATCAGCGTGTCGCTGGTGCGCGACGAGGAGGGAGTCGCCCAGTACTTCGTCACCCAGGTGGAGGATATCGACAGTCGCAAGCGTGCCGAGCTGGAGCGCGAGCGCCTCGCCGAACGGATCAAGCTGGCCACCGACGCCGGGCAGATCGGCATCTGGGAGTGGGACCTGGCGCGCAACCGCCTGCACTGGGATTTCCGCATGTTCGACCTGTACGGCATCCGCAGCGGTCCCGGGGAGACCACGGTGGAGCAGTGGAAGGCGAGCCTGCATGCCGAGGATCACGACCGCGTGCTGCGCGAGCTGGAGCGCGCCGTCAGCGGGTTGCAGAAATTCGACTGCGAGTTCCGTATCGTCCGCCCCAACCGCGAGGTTCGCCACCTGCGGGCGATCGCCACGCTGACGCGCGACGAGGACAACCGTCCGGTGCGGATGATCGGCATCAACAGCGACATCACCGAGATCCGCACCCTGGCGGAAACCCTGCACGAGGAAAAGGAACGCCTGCAGGTGACCCTGTATTCCATCGGCGATGCCGTGTTGACCACCGACGCCGGCGGCCGCGTGACCTTCATGAACCCGGTGGCCGAGGCGATGACCGGCTGGACCTTGCAGGACGCCATCGGCGCGCCCCACGAACTGGTCTTCAACGTGCTCGACAGCGACACCGGCGAGGCCCTGGAAAGCCCGGTGCGACGCTGCCTGCAGAACACCCGGGTGTTCTACCTGGAGGACGGCGCCACGCTGATCAGCCGCAAGGGCGAGCAGCACGATATCCAGAATTGCGCGGCGCCGGTGCGCACCCGCGATGGCGAGATCATCGGCACCGTGCTGGTGTTCCAGAACGTCACCAAGGCCCGGGCGATGCAGCGCGAGCTGAGCTATCACGCCTCCCACGATGCCCTCACCGGGCTGTTCAACCGCACCAAGTTCGAGGAGGAGCTGCAACGCGCCCTGGCCAACGCCCAGGAGCGGGCGACCCAGCATGCGCTGTGCTTCATCGACCTCGACCGCTTCAAGGTGGTCAACGATTCCGCCGGGCACGCGGCGGGCGACATGCTGCTGCGCGAGCTGAGCCGGATTCTCGCCGACCGCACCCGCGCCTCCGACACCCTGGCGCGGCTGGGCGGCGATGAGTTCGGCCTGCTGCTGTTCGATTGCTACCTGGCGGAGGCGGAGCAGGTGGCGAGCAAGCTCATCGAGCAGATCTGCTCGGTGCGCTTCCCCTGGGAAGGGCGGCTCTACGACGTGGGCGCGAGCATCGGCATCACCGCCCTTACCGCCACCTCGCGCAGCACCAGCGAACTGATGAGCCAGGCCGACGTGGCCTGCTACGCGGCCAAACATGCCGGGCGCAACCGGGTTTCGGTGTACCAGTTCGGCCATGAGGAAGTGGAGCGCCAGCACCGCGACATACTCCTCGCCAGCGGGCTGCGCGAGGCCCTGGAGAACGACCGCTTCCAGTTGCAGGCGCAGGAGATCGTCCCGGTCGGCCCCCGCCGCGACGGCGACCGGCACTACGAGCTGCTGCTGCGACTGTACGATCCGGATGGCCAGATGACTCCGCCGGGCGCCTTCATCCCGGCCGCCGAGCGCTTCAACCTGATGGCCAGCATCGACCGCTGGGTGATCAACGAGGCGCTGATCAACTTCGGCGCGCGGATCGCCGCGGTGGAGGGCCTGAGCATCGGCATCAACCTGTCCGGCAACTCGCTCAACGACCCGCTGTTCCTGCCTTACCTGCTGGATCGCATCGAACACTCGCCGCTGAGGCCGGAGCGCCTGTACTTCGAGCTGACCGAGACGGCGTTGATGAACCAGTTGTCGGTGGCTTCGCGGATCGTCGCCAAGCTGCGCGACCTCGGCTGCAAGGTGGCGCTGGACGACTTCGGCTCCGGCCTGAGTTCCTTCAATTACCTGAAGAATTTCGTCGTCGACGTGATCAAGATCGACGGCAGCTTCGTCCGCAACCTGGACAAGAGCCCGGTGGACCAGGCCATCGTCGACTCCATCAACCAGATCGCCCACCGCCTGGGCGCGGTGACTGTGGCCGAGTTCGTCGAGAGCCGGGAAATCCTCGATCACCTGGCGCGCCTCGGGGTGGATTTCGCCCAGGGCTACGCGGTCGGTCGGCCGCAGCCGTTCGCCACGGTGCTCGACCAACTGCGCAGCGGGCTTCGTCGCCAGGAGTTGGGCTGAGCTTCAGGCTTCCGCCTGGTGCCGGTACGCGCCGGGGGTGAGGCCGGTCCACTTCTTGAACGCGCGATGGAAGGCCGAGGGCTCGGAAAAGCCGAGCTGCTCGGCGATGTCCTGGATCGATAGCTCGTCCCGACCCAGGTGGTAGATCGCCAGGTCGCGGCGCAGGTGGTCCTTGAGTTGCTGGAAGCTGCCACCTTCCTCGCGCAGGTGGCGTCGCAGGGTCTGCGAACTCATGTGCAGCTGGCGGGCGACCTGGTCGAGGTCCGGCCAGCGCCGGCAGTCGCGGCCGAGCAGGCGGCGGATCTGGCTGGTCAGGCTGTCGCCGCCGTCCGGGCGCGCCAGCAGGTCGGCGGGAGAGTGCTGGAGGAACTGCTTGAGGGTGCGTTCGTCCTGCAGCAGCGGCATGCCCAGGTAGCGGGCGGCGAACAGCAGGCTGGTGCAGCCGGCGGAAAACCGCCGGGGGCAGGGAAACAGCAGGTCGTACTCGGCCTGGTGGTCCGGCGCCGGGTAGCTGAAGGTGGCTTCCTCCAGGCGGATGCGCTGGCCGATCAGCCAACTGGCGAGGCGGTGCCAGATCACCAGCAGGCTTTCGGCGAGAAAGTGATCCGGGTCCGACAGGTGGCGTTCCTCGAGGCTCAGGCGCACCAGGTCGCCGTCGCGCCGCAGGTGGATCAGCGGCGCCTGGGGGAACAGGCCGTAGAACAGTTCGCCGCGCTGCAGGGCCTTTTCCAGGGTCCGGCAATGAATCAGGGTGTGGCACATCATGGCGAAGGTGCCGCGCTTGCTGCGGACTTCGCCGAAGCCCATGTATTCGTCGTCCAGCACTTCCCAGAGCAACTGCATCAGGCGGGTGAACTGCTCCGGCGCGATGCGTGCCCGCGGTTCGTCCAGCAGGGCCGGCTGGATGCCGGCGCGACGCAGCAGGGCGGGGCCGTCCAGGCCTTGGCGCGTGGCCCCGCGCAACGCGGCGCGGACGAAATGGCTGGCGATGGTGCGCTCACGCATGGCGGCGTCCTTGTTGTTGGAACGGCGATGGTAGGGCGCCACCCGGAAGACGACAAGGGTGGTGGCGGACTCCCGCCATGCTCGCGCGGCACAGCCGGCCCGCCGGGCGGTAATCCGCCACGCTTAGCCCGCTATGCAATTTTCATTTTTTATTTAACTTGTTGATATATAAGGATTTTATTTAGAGAAAGAGCATCCTGGCACAGCCTCTGCAATGCCTGGGCAAGGTTCCGCCGCGGCGGTTCACGACAAAAAATCTCCCCAGCAAGGGGGGTAACGCTACCGGTGAGCGCGTTCCAGGGAACTGGCGAAGCGCCCCCGTGAGGACTCTGCCCATGACCAAACAACCCTTCTACAAGAGCCTGTACGTGCAGGTTCTGGTCGCCATCGCCATCGGTATCGCGCTCGGCCACTGGTACCCGGAAACGGCGGTGGCGATGAAGCCGTTCGGCGACGGCTTCGTCAAGCTGATCAAGATGGCCATCGCGCCGATCATCTTCTGCACCGTGGTCACCGGCATCGCCGGCATGCAGAGCATGAAGTCGGTCGGCAAGACCGGCGGCATGGCGCTGCTGTACTTCGAGGTCGTCTCCACCGTGGCCCTGATCATCGGCCTGGTAGTGGTCAACGTGGTCCAGCCGGGCGCCGGCATGCACGTCGACCCGAACACCCTCGACACCAGCAAGATCGCTGCCTACGCCGCTGCCGGCGAGAAGCAGAGCACCGTCGACTTCCTGATGAACGTGATCCCCGGCACCGTGGTCGGCGCGTTCGCCAACGGCGACATCCTCCAGGTCCTGTTCTTCTCCGTGCTCTTCGGCTACGCCCTGCATCGCCTGGGCAGCTACGGCAAGCCGGTGTTCGAGTTCATCGAGCGTGTCTCCCACGTGATGTTCAACATCATCAACGTGATCATGAAGGTCGCCCCGATCGGCGCGTTCGGCGCCATGGCCTTCACCATCGGCGCCTACGGCGTGGGTTCGCTGGTGCAGCTCGGCCAGCTGATGCTGTGCTTCTACATCACCTGCATCCTGTTCGTGCTCATCGTCCTCGGCGGCATCGCCCGCGCCCACGGCTTCAGCATCCTGCGCTTTATCAGGTACATCCGCGAGGAACTGCTGATCGTGCTGGGCACCTCGTCTTCCGAGTCGGCTCTGCCGCGGATGATCGACAAGATGGAGAAGCTCGGCTGCAACAAGTCGGTGGTCGGCCTGGTGATTCCCACCGGTTACTCCTTCAACCTCGACGGCACCTCGATCTACCTGACCATGGCCGCGGTGTTCATCGCCCAGGCCACCGATACGCCGATGGACATCACCCACCAGATCACCCTGCTGCTGGTGCTGCTGATCGCTTCCAAGGGCGCCGCCGGCGTCACCGGCAGCGGCTTCATCGTGCTCGCCGCGACCCTTTCCGCCGTCGGCCACCTGCCGGTCGCCGGCCTGGCGCTGATCCTCGGCATCGACCGCTTCATGTCCGAAGCCCGCGCGCTGACCAACCTGGTCGGCAACGGCGTGGCCACGGTAGTGGTTTCCAAGTGGTGCAAGCAGCTCGACGAGGGCACCTTGCAGCGCGAACTGGCCGGCGAGGGCAACGCTTCGTCGCCTGCCAGCGATATTCCGGTGGGCGGCCGCGAAGCGGTCTAAGCTCAAACCTGTTCGGCAGGGGGAAGTGAAGAGCTCCCTGCCGCCCTTCGAACCCGCCCTCGTGGCGGGTTTTTTTATGCCTCGGCAGCGGCCTGCTCGCGCAGCCAGGCGAGGAACAGCGAGAGGGGTGCTCGTTGCGCCGCTCCTGGCAGGCTCACCGCGTAATAGGCGAAGCGGCTCGGCCAGGGCCGCTCGAGGGCGACCGCCAGGCGGCCGCTGGCGATCTCGGCGCGGGCATGGATCTCCCGTACCAGCGCGATACCCTGGCCGGCCTCGGCGGCGCGAACCAGCAGCAGGTCGTCGGCGAAAGCCGGACCTCTCTCGCTGCGCGGGTCGTCCTCCACCCCCATCGCCCGCAGCCACAGGCGCCAGTCATTGCGCTCCGACTCCTGCAACAGCGGGTAGGCCAGGCAATCGATCGCTTCGCGGATCTCAGGGCCTTCCGCCAGCAGGCGCGGGCTGGCCACCGGGATCAGCGGCGGGGCCATCAGCGCCTGCACGTCGAGTCCGGGGTAGTCGCCGAGCCCGTGGCGGATGGCGACGTCGATTCGTTCCCGGCGCAGGTCGGCGAGCAGTGCCGTAGCCTCCACGCGGACTTCCACCTGCGGGTGCGACGCGCTGAATTGACCGAGGCGCGGCACCAGCCAGGTGGCGGCGAAGGAGGGCTCGGTGCTGACCGTGAGGGTCTGGCGGGCATTGATCGCCTCCAGCTGGGCAAGGCTCGCGGTGATCTGCTCGAAGGCCTGGCGGAGGCCGGGATAGACCTGCTCGCCCTCCGGCGTCAGGCGCATGCCATGGCTGAAGCGCTGGAACAGGACGACGCCGGTGCGCGCCTGCAGAGCCCTGAGCTGCTGGCTTACCGCGCCGGGAGTGACGCCCATGGCCGCGGCCGCGCGGGTGAGATTGCCGTGGCGGGCGGTTTCGACGAAAGCGCGTAGCGCGAGGAGCGGGAGGACGGCACCCATGAATTCAGTTTTTCTATAAACAGGTTGTAGAAAGGATCGTTTTTCATCCGCCGACCTGGGCTTCAGCATGTGTGGCGAAACGAGAGACTTTAGCCTAGCTGCTTTCTTCGGTGTGCGGGAAGCGGCCGAGGCGGTTTCCCCGGTCGGCGCCGCCCCCATCGCCCAGGCGCCGGATAGTCCAGCGCTGCAAGGATACTTGCCATGCCTTCCCTCCAGCTCTACAGCGACAGTTCACCCAACGGATTCAAGATCACCATCGCCCTCGAGGAACTGGGGCTGCCCTACGCACTGCACCACGTTCGCATCGACCATGGCGAGCAACGCCGCCCGGAATTCCTGCGCCTGAATCCACATGGCCGGATACCGGTGCTGGTAGACCGGGCCGCCGGCATCACCCTGTTCGAGTCGGCGGCGATCCTGCAGTACCTGGCGGAGACCAGCGGGCGGTTGCTTCCCGACGCCCCCCGGGAACGCTGGGAGGCCCTGACCTGGCTGACTTTCCATGCTTCCAGCATGGGCCCCATCCTCGGCCAGCGCGTGCATTTCGAGATCTTCGCCGAAGAGCGGTACCCGCCGGCCATCGAACGCTATCGGCGGCTCTCCGAGGAGGTTTTCGCCACCCTCGACCAGCGCCTGGCCGGACGGCCCTGGCTGGCCGGTGAGCAATACTCCATCGCTGATATCGCCACCTTCGGCTGGACCCATACGGCGCGGATCGTCGACTTCGACTTCAGCCATTATCGCCACCTGGACGACTGGCACCGGCGCATGGCCCTGCGGCCTGCGGTGCAGCGCGGGATCGTCCTGCCAGAACCGGCGGTGGGTCCATGAGCGCCCTGCTGCAAGGCGCCTCGGCGCCGGCCTTCGTCGGGCACCCTGGCTATCGGCGCATGTTCGCCGCAGACGCGCTGACCCTGGGCCTGTTCCTGCCGTTGCGTTTCTACCAGGGCGACATGCGGGTGCTGCTGGGCCAGGCGCGGCTGGTCGAAGAAATCGATCGACTGGGGTTCGCCGCCGTCTGGGTACGCGACGTACCGCTGTTCGACCCACGCTTCGGCGATGCCGGACAAGTGTTCGACCCGTTCACCTACCTTGGCTATCTGGCCGCGCGGACCCGCCGTATCGCCCTGGCCACCGGCAGCGCGGTGCTTGCCCTGCGCCAACCGGTCGACCTGGCCAAGGCCGCGGCGAGCGTCGACCGGTTGTCCGGCGGACGCCTGGTGCTGGGCCTCGCCTCCGGCGACCGGCCGGTGGAGTTCCCCGCCTACGGGTTGGAGCATGCGCAGCGCGGCGAGCGGTTCGCCCAGGGCCTGGACTACCTGCGCCAACTGCTGCACGGCTGCCGGCACGTCGCCTCGCCGCTCGGTACGCTGGACGACGCCGAACTGTTGCCGCGTCCGCCGGCCGGCGCCATCCCGCTGGTCGTCACCGGCTCCGCGCGGCAGCCGGCGGACTGGCTGGCACGCCAGGCGGATGGCTGGCTGACCTATCCGGAGTCGACTGTCGATGCGTCCGGACCACGTCGCCTGGCCGGGAGGATCCGCGCCTGGAGGATGTCCATCGCGGACGGCGGGTTCCGCCCGCACATGACCAACGAATGGCTGGACCTGGTGGACGACCCGGCGTATCCGCGTACGTCGTTGCATGGCGGCTACGTCCTGCGCACCGGGCGCAACGGCCTGATCGAGCTGCTCGGCGAATGGCGTGCGGCGGGCGTCAACCATGCCGCCCTGGGCATCCAGTTCTCCGCCAGGCCGGCAGCGGAAGTCATCCAGGAACTGGCCGAGGAGGTGCTGCCGCTGTTCCCGTCCCACCCGGGCGTGCAGCCGGCGAGCATGGACTGGTAGCTGACCGATTCGGTCAACCGAGCCTGAGCGCTCGCGTCATTGAGGGCGCCGGCCGGCGCCGCCTACCCTGCGGAACCACTGACCGCAGGGAGTCCCCGTACATGCAACGGCAGATCTTCGAGACCGAACACAACCTGTTCCGCGATGCCTTCCGCGCCTTTCTCGACAAAGAGGTGGTGCCGCACCAGGACGCCTGGGAAGAGGCCGGGGTGGTCGACCGCGCTGTCTGGAGGAAGGCGGGGGAGATGGGCTTCCTGCTGCCCTGGGCGGACGAGGAGTACGGTGGCGCCGGGCTCAAGGACTTCCGCTACGAGCAGATCATGTGCGAGGAGCTGGCGCGGATCAACGAGCCGGGCTTCATGATCCCGCTGCACTCGGCGTTGTGCGGGCCGTACATCGCCGAATACGGTAGCGCCGAGCAGAAGGCCCGCCTGTTGCCGGGGATCGTCCGTGGCGAGACCATCCTCGCCGTGGCCATGACCGAGCCGTCCGCCGGCTCCGACCTGGCCGGCATGCGCAGCACCGCGGTGGACAAGGGCGACCACTGGCTGCTCAACGGCTCCAAGGTGTTCATCTCCAACGGCCTGCTGGCCGACCTGGTGATCGTCGCGGCGAAGACCGATCCGGCGAACAAGCACGCCATGGGCCTGTTCCTGGTGGAGCGCGGCATGCAAGGCTTCGAGCGCGGGCGCAACCTGAAGAAGCTCGGCATGAAGAGCCAGGACACCGCCGAGCTGTTCTTCAACAATGTGCGGGTGCCGAAGGAAAACCTGCTGGGCGACGCCAAGGGCGGCTTCTTCTACCTGATGAACATGCTCGCCCAGGAACGCCTGACCAACGCCTGCGGCGCGGTGGCTGGGGCCGAGGCGGCGTTGCAGGCGACCATCGATTACGTGAAGGAGCGCCAGGCCTTCGGCCGGTCGGTGGCGCACTTCCAGAACACCCGCTTCAAGCTCGCCGAAATGCGTACCCAGATCGACGTGGCGCAGGTCTTCACCGACCGCTGCGTGATGGACCACAACCAGAAGAAGCTGACCCCCGAGGTCGCCGCCGAAGCCAAGCTGTTCACCACCGAGCTGCTGGGCAAGGTGGTCGACGAAGGCGTGCAACTGCATGGCGGCTGGGGCTACATGTGGGAGTATCCGATTTGCAGGATGTACGCCAACGCCCGCATCCAGCGGATCTTCGCCGGTACCTCGGAGATCATGAAAGAGATCATCAGCCGCGGAATGAAGCTCTGACGCCACGGCCATGTCGCGCCGCGCGGCGGGTGGATAGGCTGCTCGGCAGGCGATCCCGACCAATGCCCGGCGACCCAGAGGAGGGAGCATGAAAGGCCCGTTGTCATCGTTGAAAGTGCTGGATTTCTCGACCCTGTTGCCGGGGCCGTTCGCCTCGCTGCTGCTGGCCGACATGGGGGCGGACGTGCTGCGCGTGGAGTCGCCCGGGCGCATGGACCTGGTGCGGGTGCTGCCGCCGCACGTCGACGGCACCTCGGCCAGCCATGCCTACCTGAACCGCAACAAGCGTTCCATCGGCCTCGACCTGAAGCGGCAGGGCGCACGCGAGGTGGTGCTGGAGCTGGTACGCGAATACGACATCGTCCTCGAACAGTTCCGTCCGGGGGTGATGGACAAGCTCGGCGTCGGCTACGAGGCGCTGAAGGCGGCGAACCCGCGGCTGATCTACGTGGCCATCACCGGCTACGGCCAGACCGGGCCGTACCGCGAGCGCGCCGGGCATGACATCAACTACCTGGCGCTGGCCGGCGTCGCCAGCTACACCGGGCGCCGCGAGCGTGGCCCGTTGCCGCTGGGGGTGCAACTGGCGGACCTCGCCGGCGGTTCGTTGCATGGCGTGATGGGCCTGCTGGCGGCGGTCATCCACCGGCAGCAGACCGGCGAGGGGCAGTTCGTCGACATCAGCATGACCGACTGCGCCTTCAGCCTGAACGGCATGGCCGGCGCCGGCTATCTCGCGGCCGGGGTCGAGCCGGAGATGGAGGCGCTGGCGCTGAACGGCGGCAGCTTCTACGACTACTACCGCACCCGCGATGGCCGCTGGTTCTCGGTGGGCAGCCTGGAACCGCAGTTCATGCAGCAGTTCTGCGCCGCCATCGGCCGCCCGGAACTGGCCGCCCGCGGCCTGTCGCCGAAGCCGGAAGAGCAGCGGGCGCTGAAGCGCGAGATCGAGATGGAGTTCGAGAAACGCGACTTCGCCGAATGGCAGGCGGTGTTCGCCGCCCTGGATGCTTGCGTGGAGCCGCTGCTGCCGCTCTCCGAGGCGCTGGAGCACCCGCAGTTGCAGGCGCGCGGGCTGGTTGCCCGGGTGCCGCTGGCGGACGGCGGCAGCCAGGCGCAGATGGCCTGTCCGATCAAGTTTTCCGCCGGCCTGCCGGCGCCTCGCCACATCGGCGCGGCGCTCGGCGCCGACACCGTGGCGGTGCTCGAAGGCCTGGGCTACTCCGCCGAACGGATCGCCGAGCTGAAGGCGGCCGGGGCCATCGCCTGAATCACTCGCGGAGCACTTCGCCGGTGAACACCAGGGTCGCCTTGCAGCGCCGGCAGTAGTAGCGGCGCCCCTTGGCCACCAGGGTGTGGCGTTGCGGGGAGAACGGGAAGTCGTTGTGCTCCGGGCAATGGCAGCGGTACAGGTAGCGGGTGGTGGCGCGGCGCTTGACCGCGTAGGTGTGGCAGCGGTCCGGCGGCAGGCCGTAGATGCCGCGCATGATCAACTGCCACTCCTCGCCGTGGGGGCGGATGCGCGGGCCGAACAACTGGTGCGCGATCAGGTGCGCGACTTCGTGGGCCACGGTCTGTTCCAGGAAGTGCTCGCGGTTCTCGCGGTACAGCTGGGGATTGAAGCGCAGCAGATTCTCGTCGAGATGGGCGACCCCGGCTTTCTGGCCGCGCAGGCGGAAGCTGACGGTCGGGCGGGGGAAGCTGCGTTGGAAGAAGTGTTCGGCCTGCCGATAGCAGGCCTCGACGCGGGCGTTGAGGTGTTCGGGCATTCGGGAAGACTCCAGCAGCGGGCGATTATGCCGGAGACAGGAGGGCGGGCGCAGGCGTCGGGACGACCGCTCGTCCGGGGTGCAGGATCAGGCAAGCGCGGCGGCGGGCAAGAAAAAACCGGGCGGCGGTTGCCCGCGGCCCGGTCGTACGATGCGTTCGCTGGACGTCAGCTGGTGTATTCCGGGCCGACCCCGCTGCCCCAGAGGATCACCGACAGGGCGATCATCGCCACCAGCACCACCAGGCCCACCGCCAGCACCGAGCTGGAGAACAGGAAGCCTTCGTCCTTGTGGATGTTCATGAAGGTGGGAATCCCCACGTAGAGCAGGTAGACCGTGTAGCTGATCGCCGCCACCCCGACGATCATTCCCAGCCAGAGGTGCGGATACAGCGCCGCCAGCCCGGCGATGAACAGCGGCGTGGCGTTGTAGGCGGCGAACACGATGCACTGGGTCAGGCTCGGGTTGGCGTCGTAGGTCCGCGCCATCCAGTGGATGAATGCGCCCATCACCGCCACCCCGGCGAGCATCGCCAGGTAGGTGAGGACCGTCATCTGCAACGCGCTGGCCTGGGTCAGCTTGACCGGATCGCCGCCGCCGACCACCCAGCCGACCTGGGTCGTGCCGATATAGGCGGAAATCGCCGGAATGGCAGCCAGGATCAGGATGTGGGTCAGGTACATGTGGCTGATGCTTTCTTCTTCGCCACGGATTTCCTGCCATTCCTGATCGGGATGGGTGAAGAGCCCCCATACATGATGGATCATGCCGTTTCCTCCTCGTTCTTATGTGGTCGCCCCCCAGCGAAGCGCCGGGCGCGCATGGACAGCGCCACCCGGTGCTCGGCCGACCTATGCGACCTTATGTCGCAGTATAGGAACGGCCCGAGCCCGCGTCGCTCGCGGGGTTAGAGCAAATCGAAGCTTCATGGCCGGCTGTAATAGCGTTGCAGTATTTCCATCGCCTTGTTGATCGATTGCAGGCGCGCGGTGCTGCCGCCGCGGTCGGGATGGTGCTGGCTGACCAGTTGCCGGTAGCGCAGCTTGATGGCGGGATAGTCGACCGCGCCCTCCAGCTCGAACAGGGCGAGGGCGGCAGCCTTCTCCTCGCTGCCCTGCATGCGCGTCCAGAAACTCTGCAGCAGCCGCTCGACGTCGGCCTCGCTGGTCTCTCCCAGGTGGCGCAGGTCGAGGTAGTAGTCGCGCAGCGGATCGCCCTGTTCCAGCGCCTGCGTGCCATCCACGTAAGGATGCAGGCGCAGGCTCAGCGGGCTGATCTCCAGGTGCGCCTCGCGCTCGGCCCAGAGGTGGTCGCGCAGGTGGTAGAGCGCGTTGAACAGGAGGAAATGGGTGCGGAACAGCACCAGCTTGTCGGCCAGTTCGCGATGGGGGATATGCGTCGAATGGCGGGCCTTCAGCAGCTGGATCAACTGGTATTCGGAAAGCCCCTCGGGATGCTCGCGCAGCAGGCAGAGGATCTGCCCGGCGAGGTCGAGGCGGTGGTCGAGGTCGGGAGTCATGGGGCAAGACTAGCATCGGGCGTCGGGAGGGGCTGGGGTCGGCGTCGCTTTGTGCGTAAAATAGCCAGCTTTTCTCCTCGAACACCCGGATTCCAGAGCACCATGGGCACCCTTTCGGTCAATCAGAACAAACTGCAGAAGCGCCTGCGCCGCCTGGCCGGCGAGGCCATCACCGACTTCAACATGATCGAGGATGGCGACAAGGTCATGGTCTGCCTGTCCGGCGGCAAGGACAGCTACACCATGCTCGACATCCTGCTCTACCTGCAGAAGGTCGCGCCGATCCGCTTCGAGATCGTCGCGGTGAACATGGACCAGAAGCAGCCCGGTTTTCCCGAGCACGTCCTGCCGGAGTACCTGAAGTCGATCGGCGTGGAGTACCACATCGTCGAGAAGGACACCTACTCGGTGGTCAAGGAGAAGATCCCGGAAGGCAAGACCACCTGCTCGCTGTGCTCGCGCCTGCGCCGCGGCACGCTGTACACCTTCGCCGACGAGATCGGCGCGACCAAGATGGCTCTCGGTCACCATCGCGACGACATCCTCGAGACCTTCTTCCTCAACATGTTCTACGGCGGCACCCTGAAGGCCATGCCGCCGAAGCTGCTGGCCGACGACGGGCGCAACGTGGTGATCCGGCCGCTGGCCTATTGCAGCGAGAAGGACATCGAGGCCTATTCCCAGCTCAAGGAGTTCCCGATCATCCCCTGCAACCTCTGCGGTTCGCAGGAGAACCTGCAGCGCCAGGTGGTCAAGGAAATGCTGCTGGAATGGGAACGCAAATCGCCGGGGCGTACCGAGATCATGTTCCGCGCCCTGCAGAACGTGGTGCCGTCGCAACTGGCCGACCGCAACCTGTTCGACTTCGCCAACCTGCGCATCGACGAGAACGCCGCGCCGCGCTTCCTCGACGTGATGAACCTCTGAGCCGCGCCGCCGGTCAGTTCTTCCCTACGGTCTGCAAGGATTCCCGATGCGCGACTACGCCTGGATGTACGAATACTGCCTGAACCGCTTCGGCTCCAGGGAGGCGCTGGAAGCGCGCCTGCCGCAGCCGAAGAGCGCCGCCGAGCTGCGCACGGTGGGTGACGACCGCTACCTGTCGCTGATCAGCCTGCGGATCTTCCGCGCCGGCCTCAAGCACAGCCTGGTGGACGCCAAGTGGCCGGCCTTCGAGGAAGTGTTCTTCGGCTTCGATCCGCAGAAGGTCGTGCTCATGAGCGCCGAGCATCTCGAGCGGCTGATGCAGGACGCCCGCCTGATCCGCCACCTGGGCAAGCTCAAGAGCGTGCCGCGCAATGCGCAGATGGTGCTCGACCTGGCCCGCGAGCATGGCAGCTTCGGCAACTTCCTCGCGGATTGGCCGGAAACCGACATCGTCGGCCTGTGGAAGCTGCTGAGCAAGCGCGGCAACCAGCTCGGCGGCTTGTCGGCGCCGCGTTTCCTGCGGATGGCCGGCAAGGACACCTTCATTCCCAGCGACGACATGGTCGCCGCGCTGAAGGCCCAGGAGATCATCGACAAACCGCCCACCAGCCTCAAGGACCTGGCGGCCGTCCAGGGAGCCTTCAACCAGTGGCGCGAGGAGAGCGGTCGGCCGCTGTGCCAGCTGTCGGTGATGCTGGCGCATACGGTCAATCACTGAGCTAGAGGCTCAGCCGACCGCTGCCGATCATCCACAGCGCCGCCAGCGCGAGGACCAGCACCAGCGCCGCGACGCTGCCTTCGGCGCGATTGCCGAACGCCGGCAGGCCGCGCTGGCGACGGGCATGCAGGAAGAAGCCGAGGCCCGGCGCGTAGAGGATCATCGACAGCAGCAGGTATTTCAGCCCGGCGGCGTAGATCAGCCAAACCCCGTAGAGCGTCCCCAACAGCGCCAGCGCCAGCATCGCGCCCGAGTGCGGGCGGCGCGCCACCAGCTTCAGGCAGAAGCCGGCGCAGAGCAGGTAGGGGATCAGCGCCATCGAGGTGGCCAACTGGATCAGCGCGTTGTAGCCCGAGGCGTTGAGGAAGGCCACCAGCAGCAGCGCAGAGATCAGCGTGCTGGTCAGCCACAGTGCCGGCGCTGGGGTTTCCACCGCATTGGTGCGGCCGAACAGTGCCGGCGCGGTGTGCGTTGGGCCACGGCTGGCCAGGTAGAGCATTTCCACCGCGAGCATGGTCCAGGCCAGCAGCGCGCCGCCGACCGAAACGATCAGCCCGACGTTGATCAGCGTGGCGCCCCAGGGGCCCACCGCCGCGGCCATCACCTGGGCCATCGAGGGGTTCTTCATCTGCGCCAGTTCGTGCTGCGGCACCACGCCCAGCGACAGCACCGAGACGCAGACCAGCAACAGCAGGGTGACCACGAAGCCGAGCAGGGTTGCGCGGCTGACATCGGCCGCGTGCCGCGCGTGGCTGGCATAGACCGTGGCGCTCTCGATGCCGAGGAATACCCAGACGGTGTAGAGCATGGTGGTTTCCACCTGGCGGGTGACGCTGCCCAGTGCCGGGCTGCCCCAGAAGTCCAGGTGAAAGGTCTCGATGCGGAAGGCCAGGGCTACGCAGAGGATGAACAGGGCGATCGGCACCACCTTGGCGAGGGTTACGATGGCGTTGGTGATCGCCGCGTTGTGCACGCCGTGGAGGACGAAGGCATGCATCAGCCAGAGCACCGTCAATTCGCCGAGCAGCGCCGGCCAGGTGGTTCCGTCGCCGAAGAAGGCCAGCGCGCCGAACGAGCCGAGGGCGCTGAACAGCACCACCAGGTAGCCGGCGTTGCCGACCCAGGCGGAAATCCAGTAGCCCCAGGCGGCATTGAACCCCAGGTATTCGCCGAAGCCTTCGCGGGCGTAGCCGTAGACGCCGTCGTCCAGTTCGGGGCGGGTGGTCGACAGCCACTGGAATATCCGCGTCAGGGTCAGCATGCCGACGAAGGTGATCGCCCAGGCGATCAGGATCGCGCCTGCGCCTGCGCCTTCGGCCATGTTCTGCGGCAGGCTGAAGATGCCGCTGCCGATGATGCCGCCCACCACCAGCGCGGTCAGCGCCGGCAGCCCCAGTTTTCCCTTGTCCGAATCGGCCATGTGGCACCTCCGAAACTGCATCCGGTATGTCGCGCCAGGCGCAGGCGGAGCCTGCGCCGGGGTGCGACGGCGGGAGGCGGCGGGTCGGTCCGCCGCGGCATGATTCAGAAGCGCAGCGACATGCAACTGACGCCGCCGTCGATCTTGCGGTATTCGGAGGTGTCCACCTCGATCACCCGGTAGCCGAGGCGGGCGATCTTCTCGCGGGTCCGGGGATAGCCGGCGGGCATGATCACCCTTTCGTTGACCCAGATGCAGTTGGCGGCGTAGGACTCCTCTTCGGGGATCTCGATGATGTTGAAGTCCTGGAACTCCGGCTTGCTGACGAACTCGCCGGCGGCCAGCAGGTTGTTGTGTTCCAGGTAGGCGAGCCCGGTCTTCAGGTGCAGGACCTTTTCCAGGCGCACCACCGAGCCGCTGAGGCCATGTTTCTCCAGGATCGCGATCATCTGCCGGGCGCCCTCGGCGTTGGTGCGGGCCGATTCGCCGATGTAGAAGTGGTCGCCGACCATCATGATGTCGCCGGCTTCCACCGTGCCGGGTGCCTCGATGCGCTCGACCTTGCCCGGATAGAAGCGCTGCACGGTTTCCTCGATGATCTCGGTCTCGCCGCGCCGCGATTCGGCGCCGGGGCGGGTGATGATGGCGCAGCGCGAGGTGCAGAGCACCGGGTCCTCGACGAACACCGAGTCGGGGAAGCGTTCGTCCGGCGGCAGCAGGGTGATGTCCACGTCGCAGGTCTGCAAGGCGCGGATGTAGGCGTTGTGCTGCTCCAGGGCCTTGGCGTAGTCCGGCTTGCCGAGGTGGCTGGAGGTCAGGCCGTCGACCAGGCTGCGGGCGGGCGTGCGAGCGATGATGTGCTTGAACATGACGATTTTCCTCGTGTGGGGACGACGAGGTCGTTGCAAGCCACGCGCCAGCCAACGCCCGGGAATTGCCTTGGAAATCCTTGATAAATCGGAGGATTTTCCTGGTTTTCCGAGGACTTGGTTGATCCACGCCAAGGATGCTCGGTCGCGCTGCGTCGAAGATGGGACAACTGACGAGATTTCGACATCCGGGAAACCGAGGGGGAGAGCATGGCGCTTGTCGAGGAGCCGACGATTTCCGCGCGAAGCGGTGAACTGGCCTGGTTGGTGGACTGCCTGGCGCCGATTTTCGACGGCCTGCGGCAACCGGTCACGGTGGTCGACCCCTCCGGTCGCTTCGTCTACTACAACCGTGCCAGCGGCCTGCTCGATGGTCTCGACCCGCAGCGGGCGCTGGGCATGCACCTGTTGCAGAGCGCTCCCTGGCTGGCGGCCGAGCAAAGCACGCTGTTGCGTTGCCTGGCCGAAGGGCGGCCGTCGATCGATACGCTGCAGGCCTACGTGGGGGCCGGCGGCGAGCTGTTGCAGTATCGCCACCGGGCGATCCCGCTGCGCGGGCGCGACGGTTCCCTGCTCGGCGCGATGGAGCTCGGCGAAGTCGTCGCCGAGACCGAAGAGGCCGCAGGCCCGGCGGATTGCCCGAACATCCTGAGCGTGGCGCCGAGCCTGCTGCGGCAGTTGCAGCGCCTGGACGTCTTCGCGGCCACCGACCTGCCGCTGCTGATCCATGGCGAGACCGGCACCGGCAAGGAACTGTTCGCCCGTCGCGCCCATGCCCTGAGCCCGCGACGCAGCGGTCCGATGATCAGCCTGAACTGCGCGGCGATTCCCGAGACGCTGCTGGAAAGTACCCTGTTCGGCACCACCCGCGGCGCTTTCACCGGCGCCGAGAACCGCAAGGGCATGTTCGCCCTGGCGCAGGGCGGCAGCTTGTTCCTCGACGAGATCAATTCCATGCCGATGGCCATGCAGAGCAAGCTGCTGCGGGTCCTGCAGGACGGCAGCTACCTGCCTCTGGGCAGTCTGAGCCCGCAGCGGGCCGATGTACGCCTGATCGCGGCGAGCAACCAGCCGCCGCGCCAGGCGATCGCCGAGGGACGCCTGCGCGAGGACCTGTACTACCGTCTGGACGTGGGCAGCCTGTGCATCCCGCCGCTGCGCGAGCGCCCCGGCGATGTGGAACTGCTGGCACGGGCGTTCGTCCGTCGCGATGCGCGCAGCCTCAACCCGCGTGTCACCGCTCTTGGCGAGCGGGCGCTGGCGCAGTTGCTGGCCTGCGACTGGCCGGGCAACGTCCGGCAACTGGAAAACGTGATCCGGCGCAGCCTGTTGCTGCACGGGGAGGGCGGCGCACTGCTGGATGAGGTGGCGTTCGCCGACGACGGCGCCGAGGCCGTGGGCGGCGAGGCCGCGCGCTCGATGAACAGCGCGGCGGTCGGAGGCCTGCGCGAGGCGCTGGCGCAACAGGAGCGCAACCTGATAGAAGACGCCTTGCGCCAGGCGCGCGGCAATCTCTCCCGGGCCGCCGCCCGGTTGCGGATTCCGCGCACGACCCTGCTCGGGCGCATGCGCCGGCTCGGCTTGCCGGCTTCCCTCGATCCGCCAGCCTGACAGGAGCCAACCATGGACAGCCACAGCCCGATCGCCACCGTCGCCCAGGCCCTGCGGCGCGCCGAACGCATCCTGGTCATCACC
This sequence comes from Pseudomonas sp. FDAARGOS_761, assembly GCF_013343155.1. Taxonomy (NCBI): domain Bacteria; kingdom Pseudomonadati; phylum Pseudomonadota; class Gammaproteobacteria; order Pseudomonadales; family Pseudomonadaceae; genus Pseudomonas; species Pseudomonas sp. FDAARGOS_761. Next base: position 1,370,907 of record NZ_CP054572.1, read on the forward strand.
GGCGCCGGCCTCTCCGCGGACTCCGGTATGCCCACCTATCGCGGCCTCGGCGGTCTCTACAACGGTCGCACGGAAGAGGGCCTGCCGATCGAGGCGGCACTTTCCGGACCGATGCTGCGGCGCGATCCGGCGCTGTGCTGGAAGTACCTCGCGGAACTCGGCAAGGCTTGCCTGGCGGCCCGACCCAACGCCGGCCACGAAGCCATCGCCGAGTTGCAGAAGCACAAACCGGAATGCTGGGTGCTGACCCAGAACATCGACGGCTTCCATCGCCAGGCCGGCTCGCCGGCCGAGCGGCTGATCGAGATCCATGGCGAACTGGCGCCGCTCTACTGCCAGTCCTGCGGTGCCGAGAGCGGCGGCCTGGAGGAGCATCTGCACGGCCAGTTGCCGCCGCGCTGCGCCGCTTGCGGTGGGGTGCTGCGGCCGCCGGTGGTGCTGTTCGAGGAAATGTTGCCGGAAGAGGCGATCGATACCCTGTACCGCGAATTGCGCAAAGGCTTCGATGCGGTGCTGGTGGTGGGAACCACCGCGAGCTTCCCCTATATCGTCGAACCGGTGCTGCGCACGCGGCAGGCGGGAGGCTTCACCGCGGAGGTGAATCCTGGCGTGACCGACCTCAGCGAGCGGGTCGATGTGAAAATGACAGGACGAGCCTTAGACATCATGCCGCAGGTGGTAAGTCACATTTATCGATAAAAAACTTGCATAGGATTGATCGAGAAGGCAAATTAGCCCGCTAGTAAAACTAATGAGACACGGTCGTGCCCATGCTTAAACGCTTAGCACCCCTCGTGCCCATGAGTTTCGTTCTGCTGCTGGCCGCTTGCGCCAGCCATTCGCCGGAGCCGCAGGTCGCCAAAGAGCCGACCGCAGCCAAGAGCAGCATCGACGTCGAACGCGACGCGATCGCTTGGCAGGATGTTGAGGACGAAGGGGCGGACAATTCATCGGCTGGTACGCCTGCGCTGGCGTCCAGCATCCTCGAGCGCGCTTTCGAACTGATCGGTACGCCGTACCGTTTCGGCGGTACGACGGCGAAAGGCTTCGATTGCAGCGGCTTCGTCGGCTACCTGTTCCGCGAGGAGGCCGGCATCAAGCTGCCGCGCTCCACCCGCGAACTCATCGATATGGACGTGCCGCTGGTCTCCAAGGACGAGCTGCAGCCGGGCGACCTGCTGTTCTTCAACAACCGTGGCCGTGGCCGCGTCAGCCACGCCGGCATCTACATCGGCGATGGCCAGTTCATCCATTCCGCCAGCCGTCGCGGCGGCGGGGTGCGGGTGGACAGCCTGGACTCCAGCTACTGGAGCCTGAGCTACATGGAAGCCAAGCGGGTGCTCGAACCCGGCTACAAGGACGCCCTGACGAGCAAGCGCTAAACTTAAAGTTTTACTTTAAGTATTGCGTTTAACTCCTTGTCGTAGCAAAGTGGAAGCATTCCTCACCAGGAAGGCTTCCACTATGCATGCACTGGCCCGATTCTCGATCCTCGCCTTTGCTGCGCTGCTTACCGCCTGCGCCAGCAAAGCGCCGCCCCCCGCGCCCGCCAAACAGGTCGTATTCCGTCCGGCGACGAATTTCTCGCCCGCCGCCGACGATGTGCTGTTCCGTGCCCTCGGCCTGGTCGGCACGCCCTACCGCTGGGGCGGCAACACGCCCGATTCGGGCTTCGATTGCAGCGGCCTGATCAACTTCGTCTACCGCGACATGACCGGCATCAAGCTGCCGCGCTCGACCCGCGAGATGATTTCCATGCGCGCGCCCAGCGTGCCGGTGCAGGCCCTGCAGACCGGCGACCTGGTGTTCTTCGCCACCTCCGGTGGACGCACCGTGAGCCATGCCGGCATCTACGTCGGCGAGGGTCGCTTCGTGCATGCGCCGCGCACCGGCGGCACGGTGCGCCTGGACAGCCTGCAGAACAGCTACTGGCAACGCGCGTACCTGGACGCCAAGCGCGTGCTGGTCGCGCCGTCGCCCTTGGCGCGGATGCCCTGAGGCGGGGAGGTCAGGGCCGATGACCACCCGCACCCTCAACCTCGACGACAACCTCTACCGCTACCTGCTGGACGTTTCGCTGCGGGAAACCCCGCTGATGACCCGCCTGCGCGAGGAAACCGCGAAGCTGCCCAACGCGCGCTGGCAGATCGCCCCCGAGCAGGGCCAGTTCATCGCCTTGCTGCTGACCCTGATCGGTGCGCGGCGGGCGCTGGAGGTCGGCACCTTCACCGGCTACAGCGCCCTGTGCATGGCTACCGCCCTTGGCGAGCAGGGGCGTCTTACCTGTTGCGACCTGCCCGGCGACTACCATCTCACCGCGCGCCGCTACTGGCGCGAAGCCGCTGTCGAGGAGCGCATCGAGCTGCGCCTCGGGCCCGCCCTGGAAACCCTGCGTGCGTTGCTCGACGAAGGCCTGGCCGGCAATTCGACCTGGCCTTCATCGACGCCGACAAGGCCAACTACCCCGAATACCTGGAAGCCGCGCTGGCGCTGGTGCGCCAGGGTGGGCTGGTGCTTTTCGACAACGTGCTGTGGAGCGGCCGGGTGCTCGAAGCGCAGCCGAAGAGTGCGGATACCCGCGGCATCCAGCAGCTCAACCTGGCGCTGAAGAACGACGCGCGGGTGGACTACTCGCTGCTGCCGATCGGCGACGGGCTGAGCGTCTGCCGCAAGCGCTGAGCGAGGCTCAGCGCACGCCCCACGGCGGGCTGCCCAGGGCCTGCTGGAGAAACTGGACGAACAGCTTCACCTTCGGCGAGAGGGTCGCCGCTCGCGAATACATGGCGTAGATCAGGTCGTCCAGCGGCCGCTCCTGGGGCAGGGCCTCGACCAGCCGGCCGGCGGCCAGGTCTTCGGCGGCGATGAACAGCGGCAGCATCGCCAGGCCCAGGCCACGCACCGCGGCGTCGCGCATGGTCTGGCCGTTGTTGGTGTTGAAGCGTCCGCGCGGGGTGATCATCCGCGCCGGCTCGCCGGCCACCCGCGGCTCGAAGCTCCATAGCTGCGACGGGGTGTTGTGGCTGTAGCCGATGCAGGGATGGCAGAGGATGTCTTCGATACGTTGCAGCGGGCCGTGCCGTTCCAGGTATTCCGGGCTGCAACACACTACCCGGCGGCTGGTGCCCAGTTGGCGGGCGATCAGCGAGCTGTCCTGCAGGCGGGTGATGCGGATCGCCAGGTCGTAGCCTTCCTTCTCGAAGTCGACGATCCGGTCGTCCAGTTGCAGGACCACTTCCAGGCGCGGGTTGCGCGCCATGAATTCCATCACCAGCGGCCCCAGCCAGAGCGTGCCGAAGCTCATCGGCGCCATCACCCGCAATTCCCCGCACAGGTCGTTCTCGCGCAGGGCCACGCTTTCCGCGGCGTTGTTCAGGTCCTGCAGCGAGGCCTTGGCCGACTTGTAGAAGAAGCCGCCGGCCTCGGTCGGCTCGACGTTGCGCGTCGAGCGGTAGAGCAGGCGCACGCCGAGGTGGCGCTCCAGGTCGCTGACGCGTTTGCTGATCACGGACTTGGACAGGCTCATGCGTTCGGCGGCGGCGCTGATGCTGCCCAGCTCGACCACGTTGAGGAAGGCCTGTATGTCTTCAAGGCGCAGGCTCATGGCGAATCTCGAAACAATCGGGAGGCAGACTGTCGCATGCGGGAGAACTCCTGGTAAGGGGACGCGCGCGTCGAACGTGCAGGAACGGCAATGGCAGGGCAAGCGTAGCGCGCCCGGGGAATGGCATTGTTCTGGTATCGAGAACACCGTTTTCGCATTTTGCCGGGCGGTAAATCGCTGTCGCTGTCACTACTCTTGATGGGCGGCGTGCGCTCCCGAGACCGCCCATGCATGCCTCCCAGGAGGCGCTTCGTTTCACACCGCGCGGCGACGGACGCCGCCCGAGACCGGAGAAACACCATGTCCTTCACCTACAAGCGACTCGACAAGAACGATGCGGCGGTGCTGTTCGTCGACCACCAGGCAGGCCTGCTCTCCCTGGTCCGCGATTTCAGCCCGGACGAGTTCAAGAACAACGTCCTGGCATTGGCCGACATCGCCAGGTTCTTCAACCTGCCGACCATCCTCACCACCAGCTTCGAGGACGGCCCCAACGGCCCGCTGGTGCCGGAACTCAAGGAAATGTTCCCGCAGGCCCCGTACATCGCCCGCCCCGGCAACATCAACGCCTGGGACAACGAGGACTTCGTCAAGGCGGTCAAGGCCACCGGCAAGAAGCAACTGATCATCGCCGGCGTGGTGACCGATGTCTGCGTAGCCTTCCCGACCCTCTCGGCGCTGGAGGAGGGGTTTGACGTATTCGTCGTCACCGACGCCTCCGGCACCTTCAACCCGGTGGTGCGCGACGCCGCCTGGGCGCGCATGACCGCCGCCGGCGCGCAACTGATGAACTGGTTCAGCGTCGGCTGCGAACTGCACCGCGACTGGCGCAACGACATCGAAGGCTTCGGTGCCATCCTCGGCGGCCACCTGCCGGCGTACGCCAACCTGATCCAGAGCTTCGGCACGAAGAAGTAAGCCGGCTTCGCCGCTGTCCCGGACACAAGGCACTCCGACCATCGGGTGCCTTGTGTCGTTTTCCGTCCAGGTGTTTTCATCGGAACGCCGCTTCGCCGGAACCCGAGGTTCCGGCACGCCCCCCATGCACAGGAGAAACCCCATGGCTACCCAGGTCGTCAACGCTTCCCTCGGCGCCACCCCTTATCGCGTGACCCTCGGCGACGACAGCCACCAGTGGCTGAGCGACGTGCCGGCCGCCCTCGGCGGCGGCGACAGCGGTCCCTCGCCGCACGAGATCCTGCTCTCGGCGCTGGGCGCCTGCACGGCGATCACCGTGGCGATGTACGCGCAGCGCAAGGAGTGGCCGCTGGAAGGCATCGACGTGCAACTGGACATCGTCGAGGAACGCACCAAGCCGGAGCCTTTCACCCATATCCGCCGCGACATCCGCCTGGCCGGCGATCTCGACGCCGAGCAACGCCAGCGTCTGCTGGAGATCGCCAATGCCTGCCCGATCCATCGTGTACTCTCCGGAGAGGTCAGCGTCAGCAGCCAACTGCGCGACTGAACCCCGCACACACATCGAGGAGCACGGCATGAGCGACGACATCAAGGTATTGGGCATTTCCGGCAGCCTGCGCAGCGGCTCCTACAACAGCGCGGCGCTGCAGGAGGCGATCGGTCTGGTCCCGCCGGGCATGAGCATCGAGCTGGCGGACATCTCCGGCATCCCGCTGTACAACGAGGACGTCTACGCCCTCGGCTTCCCGCCCGCGGTGGAACGCTTCCGCGAGCAGATTCGCGCGGCGGACGCGCTGCTGTTCGCCACCCCGGAATACAACTATTCGATGGCCGGGGTGCTGAAGAATGCCATCGACTGGGCCTCGCGGCCGCCGGAGCAGCCGTTCTCCGGCAAGCCGGCGGCGATCCTCGGCGCCAGTGCCGGGCGTTTCGGCACCGCGCGGGCGCAGTATCACTTGCGCCAGACGCTGGTGTTCCTCGACGTTCATCCGCTGAACAAGCCGGAAGTGATGATCTCCAGCGCGCAGAACGCCTTCGATGCCCAGGGCCGGCTGCTCGACGACAAGGCGCGCGAGCTGATCCAGCAGCAGTTGCAGGCCCTGCAGCTATGGGTGCGCCGCCTGCGCGGTTGAATGCCTCGTCACCGGAGAGCCTGAACATGAGCAATACCGAAGAGCGTTGCGACCTGTCCTCCTCGCGGGACTGTCCGGAACGCCACGAACACCTGCTGCAACGGGTCACCGCGCGTGCCGCGGAAATCGGCGGCGGGATCACCGTCAGTCGGCTGATGCCGTCGCGCCAGCGGCGGATGATCGGTGCCTGGTGCTTCCTCGACCATGCCGGTCCCGCCGAATTCGAACCCGGCGGCGGCCTGGCCGTGGGCCCGCACCCGCACATCGGCCTGCAGACCTTCACCTGGATGATCCAGGGCGAGGCGTTGCACCGCGACAGCCTGGGCAACGTCCAGGTGATCCGTCCGGGCCAGGTCAACCTGATGACCGCCGGCCATGGCATCGCCCACACCGAGGAGTCGCTGCCCGACGAGCGCCACGCCCACGCCGCGCAGTTGTGGATCGCGCTGCCCTACGAGCAGCGCGACATCGCCCCGGCCTTCGACCATCATCCCGACCTGCCGCGCTGGCAGGAGCAGGGGGTCACCTTCACCCTGCTGGCCGGCGCTCTGGACGGTCGGCAGGCGCCGTGCCGGCTCTACTCGCCGCTGCTCGGTGCCGACCTGGCCTGCCACGACGCCTCGACCCTGCAACTGACGCTCGACCCGCACTTCGAGTACGGCCTGCTGCCGCTGGAAGGCGGGTTGGAAGTTGGCGGCGAGCATTTCGCGGTGAACGAACTGGCCTACCTGGGCGACGGCCGCGACGGCCTGCAACTGCAACTCGACCCTGGCGCGCGGGTGCTATTGCTGGGTGGCGCACCGTTCGGCGCGGAGATCTTCATGTGGTGGAACTTCGTCGGCCACAGCAAGGGTGAGATCGCCCGGGCGCAGAAGGCCTGGGAGGAGGGGGATGCTCGCTTCGGCCGGCTCGACGCCCTGGAAGGGCCGCGCTTGAGCGCTCCGCCGATTCCCTGGAAGATCGACGCCGAGTGAGGTCGATGTGCCGCCGGGTGCCCCGGCGGCGTCCTCGAATGCCTGTCGGCGATCGTTGCGGACCTGCGGTCTGGCGATTCGCCGGCAGCGGGAAAACTTTCTGCACCCATCGCCGGTCAGAACTCGCCTATCGCATGCACCGAACAGGAAGTGAGCCACATGCAATTCGAACACCTGGTCCAGGTCAACGACCGGACGCTTGTCGACCTGCCGGTCCTCGACCGGCTGCAACTCTGGGAAGGCCTGGTCTGCCGTGCGCGCGAGCCACAGTATTTCGTCGTCGGCCTGGAGCGTTTCGAGATCCTCGTCGATGACGGCGACCGCCTGCACCGGCGCCTGTACCTGCCGGGTCTGGTGGTCGAGGACGAAGTCGTGCTGAAGGCGCCGGCCAGTGCCCACTACAGCATCAAGCCGAGCGCCGAGGTGGCCGGCGGCAGCCTCGACATGACCATCGAGGAGCCGGAGCCCGGCTCGCTGTTCGTGCGTTTCGCCTACTGCACCCGCTACCTGCAGCCGCTGGGCGACGAACTGCCCTACGACGCCTTCGTCAAGCAGGCCTATATCGCCATGGATGTGGAGACCATCGCCACCATCCGCGACCGGTTCGGCGCCAGCGCCGCCAGCGGGAGTTGAGCGTGGAACACGGAAGCAGTTTTCTCCAGTCCGGCGTGGTCTTCCTGATCGCGGCGGTGTTCATGGTGCCGCTGGCCAAGCGCCTGCAACTGGGCGCGGTGCTCGGCTACCTGCTGGCCGGCGTGCTGATCGGTCCCAGCGTGCTGGGCCTGGTGGACAACCCGGAAAGCGTCGCGCAGATCTCCGAGATGGGCGTGGTATTGCTGCTGTTCATCATCGGCCTGGAGCTGTCGCCGCGGCGCCTGTGGGTGATGCGCAAGTCGGTGTTCGGCGTCGGCCTGCTGCAGGTGCTGCTGACCGGCGTGGTGATCGGCACCGTGGCCCTGGTCGGCTTCGACCAACCGGTGAACAGCGCGGTGGTGCTCGGCCTGGGCCTGGCGCTGTCGTCCACCGCTTTCGGCCTGCAGATCCTCGCCGAGCGCAAGGAACTGACCCAGCCCCATGGCCGCCTGGCCTTCGCCATCCTGCTGTTCCAGGATATCGCGGCGATCCCGCTGATCGCCATGATCCCGCTGCTCAGCGGTGCGCACAGCGACGCCGGCGGTAGCGAACTGACCCAGACCCTCAAGGTAGTCGGCAGCATCGCCGCGGTGGTGGTCGGTGGCCGCTACCTGCTGCGCCCGGTGTTCCGCATCGTCGCCCAGACCAAGCTGCAGGACATGTCCACCGCCACTGCGCTGCTGGTGGTGATGGGTACCGCGCTGCTGATGGAGCTGGCCGGCGTGTCCATGGCCCTCGGTGCCTTCCTCGCCGGCCTGCTGCTGGCCGACTCGGAGTACCGCCACGAACTGGAGGCGCAGATCGAGCCGTTCAAGGGCCTGTTGCTCGGCCTGTTCTTCATCAGCGTGGGGATGAGCGCGGACATCAGCCTGCTGCTCAAGTCGCCGTGGATGGTGCTCGGCCTGACCGTGCTGCTGATCGCCCTGAAGGCGCCGGTGCTGTACTTCGTCGGACGCATTTCCGGCGGCCTCGACAAGGCCTCGGCGCTGCGCCTGGGCGTGGTCCTGGCGGCCGGCGGCGAGTTCGCCTTCGTCGTGTTCAAGATGGCCCGCGACCAGGGCCTGTTCCAGAACGACCTGCACAACCTGCTGGTGCTTTCCATCACCCTGTCGATGGCCCTGACCCCGTTGCTGGTACTCGGCCTCGCGCGCCTGCTGGCGAAGGAGCCGGAGGCGACGAAGCCGCCGCCGGAAATGGAACGCATCGACAACGACGACACCCCGCGCGTGGTGATCGCCGGGGTCGGCCGCATGGGCCAGATCGTCGCTCGCGTGCTGCGCGCCCAGCGCGTGCCGTTCATCGCCCTGGACACCTCGGTGGAGACCATCGAGCTGACCCGTACCCTCGGCGCGATCCCGATCTTCTACGGCGACCCGATGCGCCCGGAGATCCTTCGCGCGGCCCAGGTAGAGAAGGCCGAGTTCTTCGTCATCGCCACCGATGACCCGGAGACCAACATCGAGACGGCCAAGCGCGTGCGCAAGCTCTATCCGCACCTGAAGATCATCGCCCGCGCGCGTAACCGCCAGCACGTCCACCTGTTGCTCGACGCCGGGGTCGAGCCGGTGCGCGAGACCTTCTTCTCCAGCCTGGAGATGAGCCGCATGGTGCTCTGCGGCCTGGGTCTGAGCGAGGAACAGGCGGACGCGCGGATCCGTCGTTTCCGTCGGCACGACGAAGAGGTCCTGGCCTCCCAGCACCTGTTCTACAACGACCGCGACGCGCTGATCAAAAGCGCTCGCGAGGCGCGGGTCGAGCTGGAGACGCTGTTCCAGACCGACCAGTTGGAAGACCGTGGCGCGGTAGCGGCGGAGACCCCGGAGAAACCTTCCCGCGCCTCCTAGCGCCCGACCCATGCCGGTACGCCGGCATGGGTGATTCCCACGCCTGGGTCCATACTTTGCGGATATCGCAGTACGAAGGTTGGGATACCCGCGCGGCATCCCCTCTGTAGGGTGGAGGGCATCAGCCCAGCAGACGGCTGGACGCTTCCGCCGAACGAGGAACCTTATGCCTGTCGAACACCTGGACGTACTCATCGTCGGCGCCGGATTGTCCGGCGTCGGCGCCGCCTACCACCTGATGAAGCATTGCCCCGGCAAGAGCTTCGCCCTGCTCGAAGGGCGCGCGGCGATGGGCGGTACCTGGGACCTGTTCCGCTACCCCGGCATCCGTTCCGACTCGGACATGTTCACCCTCGGCTACAACTTCAAGCCATGGAGCGATCCCAAGGCCATCGCCGACGGTCCGTCGATCCGCCGCTACATCGAGGAGACCGCGCGGGAGAACGGCATCGACCGGAAGATCCGCTACCGCCACCGGGTGCTCAGGGCCGACTGGGATTCCGCCAATGCGCGCTGGAACCTCGACGTGCAGCGCGGTGACGAGCCCGAGCCGCTGCGCATGACCGCGCAGTTCCTGCTGATGTGCACCGGCTACTACCGCTACGAGGCCGGCTATACCCCGGAATTCGTCGGTCGCGAGGACTTCGCCGGGCAGGTCGTCCATCCGCAGCTGTGGCCCGAGGACCTCGACTACAGCGGCAAGAAGGTGGTGGTGATCGGTAGCGGCGCGACCGCCGTGACCCTGGTGCCGTCGCTGACCGACAAGGCCGCCCACGTCACCATGTTGCAGCGCTCGCCGTCCTACGTGATCACCCTGCCGCAGAAGGACGCGATCTCCAATTTCCTCCGCCGCTTCCTTCCGGAAACCTGGATCTACCGCCAGGCGCGGGCGCGCAACGTGGCCATGCAGATGGTCTTCTTCATGCTCGCCAGGACCTTCCCCGGCCTGGTCCGCAAGGTCCTGCTCAAGCTGGCCAGCCTGCAACTGGGCAAACGCTTCGACATGCGTCACTTCAGCCCGCGCTACAAGCCGTGGGACGAGCGGGTCTGCGCGGTGCCGGACGGCGACCTGTTCAAGGTGCTGCGCAAGGGCAAGGCGTCGGTGGTCACCGAGCACATCGACCGCTTCGTCGAGCGGGGCATTCGCCTGAAGACCGGCGAGGTGCTGGAGGCGGACATCATCGTCACCGCCACCGGCCTCGACCTGGTGATGTTCGGCGGCGCCGAGCTGGCGGTCGACGGCAAGCCGTTCCAGGTCAACCAGAGCATGGGCTATCGCGGCATCATGCTGCGCGACCTGCCGAACCTGGCGGCGGTGGTCGGCTATACCAACGCCAGTTGGACGCTCAAGGCGGACCTCTCCAGCGAATACTTCTGCCGCCTGATCAATCACATGGACGCCACCGGCATGCGCCAGGTGACCGCCCGCGACAGCACCGGCGACGTGCGCGAGGAGCCCTTCCTCAACCTCGACTCCGGCTACATCCAGCGCGCCGCCGAGCGCATGCCCAAGCAGGGCGACCGGATGCCCTGGAAGCTTTACCAGAACTACGTCCTCGATCTGGCGCTGCTGCGCTACGGCAAGGTCGAGGACGGCTACCTGGTGTTCTCCTCGCCGGCGTCGCAGCGGCAAGCCGGCGGCGCAGCGGTGCAGGCCCTGGGCTGAACCCGGCGGGCACCGCTCAGGCGTTCGCCGCGACCTGCCCGTAGGCCTTGCGCCAGGCGTCCAGGCCGCCGGCCAGCGCCCAGGTGCGGGTGAAGCCGGAGGCGTTGAGGCGCTGGGCGAGCATCGCGGCGGAAAGTTCGTGGGGACAGGCGCAATAGATGACGATGCTGGCGTCCCTGAGGTCGCCGGGCAGGTCCTTCAGCGACACGTTCAGTTCCACCGGGATGGCTCCCGGAATGCCGCTCGGCTCGTCTTCGTGATGGGCGCGGACATCGAGGATCACCGGCAATTGCCCCTGTTCGCGAAGGCTTTCCAGTTCCTCCACGCTGATTCGCGGAATCCGCCGGCTGCGCGACAGCAGGCGCTGGCGCTGCCAGAGCTTCCAGGCGATGAAGGCGGCGAAGGCGCCGGCGATCAGCAGCGCGCCGATGGCCGCGTAGTCGCTGAGCAGGGCCAGCAGGTGGTCCACCGCATCGCTGAAGATCACCCCCAGCAGCAGCGCGGAACCGGCCCAGAGTGCCGAGCCGGCGGCGTCGTAGGCGAGGAAGCGGCGCAGGCGGGTGCGGGTCATGCCGGCCAGGGTGGTGGACAACGCACTGGCGCCGGGCAGGAACTTCGACATCAGCAGCGCCCTCGGACCGACTCGCAGGTACATGTTCTGGCTCTGGCGGATGCAACTGTCCTGGGACAGCGAGACCTTGCAGATGCTGCGCAGGAGGAAGCCGCCGTAGCGGCGCCCGGCCAGGTACCAGGCGACGTCCGCCAGCAGGCAGGCGAGCACCACCACCAGCAGGACCACGCCCAGCGGCGCGCCGACGCCCTGCATGGCCAGCGCGCCGGCGACGATCAGCGCCGGGTAGGCGGGGATCGGCAGCCCGGCCTGTTCGCAGAGCACGTTGAGGAACAGCAGGAGCAGCCCGTGGTTCTCCAGCAGGGGTTGCAGTTCACGCATGGCGGAGCCTCTCGAATGCTTCTGCGGGTAGTGTGAGCGCGAAGCGTGAAGCTGGGAAGAACCAAGTCGGCAGGGCCGGAGGCGTTGCGGCGGATAACGCCGCTGCGTCGAGAGAGGCGGCCCTGGGCTGGGGCGAAACGAAAGCAGCTCCTCGCCCGTGGGGGCGAGGGGCTGTCGGGTCAGGCCACTTCCACCAGCAGCACTTCGCTGTCTTCCAGGGCCGTGACCTTCAGGGTCGGTTCGTCGCGTACCGCCAGGCCATCGCGGGCCTCGGCGCGCACGCCGTTGACCTCGATGCTGCCGGTGGCCGGCACCAGGTAGGCGCGGCGACCGTTTTCCAGGGCGTACTCGGCGCTCTGGCCGGCCTTCAGGGTCACCGCGGCGACCTCGGCGTCGGCGCGGATGTGCAGCGCTTCGCTGTCCTGCTCGTCGCCGCTGGCGAGAGTGACGAAACGACCGTCGCGCTCGGCCTTCGGGAACGGTTTGGAGCCCCAGCGCGGTTGGTCGCCGCGGCGGTCCGGGATGATCCAGATCTGGAAGATCCGGGTGGTCTCGGCTTCCAGGTTGTACTCCGAATGGACGATGCCGGTGCCGGCGCTCATCACCTGCACGTCGCCGGCCTCGGTGCGGCCCTTGTTGCCCAGGCTGTCCTGGTGGGTGATCGCGCCTTCGCGGACATAGGTGATGATCTCCATGTCGCGGTGCGGGTGCGGCGGGAAGCCGCTGCCGGCGGCGATCTCGTCATCGTTCCAGACCCGCAGGCGGCCCCAGTCCTCGCGCTCCGGGTCATAGTAGTCGGCGAAGGAAAAATGATGACGCGCGTTCAGCCAGCCGTGGTTGGCATGGCCCAGACGGTCGAAGGGACGACGTTCGATCATGATCGGATCTCCATTGGGCCCGTCGCCGCTCGTTTGCGCGAGGGTGCGGGCGGTTGATGGGGTCATCATCCGTCAGATCATTGCGATAAAAAAGCGCGTATTTTCGGCTTTATCTATCTAATTATTAGATTCGATCAGGGCGCGAAGGAAGCGCGGGTCCGCCAGTGCGGCGAGGTGCCCGCCCGGGTATTCCCGCACCCGAGCGTCCAGGCGACGGGCGAAGGAACGTTGCAGCGACGGCGGGCTGAGCCGGTCGGCGGCCGCCACCACGTAGGTGACCGGGCAGGCTGGACGAGTCTGCCGTGGCGAGTCGATCAGCAATTGCGCGGGTTCGCTGGCGCTGGTCGGCACCTCGGCGCCGAGCAGTTCGAGGAAGCCGGCGCGGTCTTCCAGGCGGACCCGCCCTCCGAGCGGGTCGAGGCGGCATAGCCCGAGGAGATTGTCCTGGCCGCTGTCCTGGTAGCTTTCCAGCGCGCCGCCGCCCTCGCTGACCAGCGCGCTGAACAGGTACAGGTGCGCGGCGCGCTCGCCCAGGCGGGCCGCCAGGCATTGCGCCAGGTAGCCGCCGAAGCTGTGGCCGCAGAGTATCACCCGCTCCTCGCCGGCCAGCGTGGCGGCGGCCTGGTCCAGCCAATGCGCCAGGTCGCATCCGGGCGCGTCGCGCAGATGGTCGCAGCTTCGCCAGCCGGCGCCTTCCACGGACCAGGCGGAGCGGCGCAGGAAAAATCCCGAGACCAGCAGCACGCCGCTCATCCGCCGGCCCGCTCGGCCTGGCGCAGGCCGACCGCGCCGACCTGCAGCAGCATGATCACCCCGCACAGCGCGGCCAGGCCGAGGTACAGCGCCTGGCTGCCGGCATGGTCGAGCATGATCCCGCCGTACAGCGGTGCCAGCGCGGTGCCGAGGCTGTAGAGATTGGCCGCGCCGAAATAGCTGCCGCGCAAGTCGTCGGGGGTCAGTTGGTCGACCTCCACGCTGAAGGTCGGGAACACGATCAGTTCGCCGAGGCTGAGCACCACCGTGGCCAGCGCCAGGCCGGCGAACAGGGTCACCGGGGTCCAGGCGAAGCCTAGCTGGGCCAGGAGCATGAGCAGCATGCCGAGCATCAGGCGGCCGCCGGTGCCGGTGTTTTCCAGCAGGCGGAGGAGGGGAAACTGGGCGACCACTATGGTCAGCGCGTTGATGGTCACCAGCAGGGCGATGCTGTTGACCACGTCGGGCAGACCGCTGCGGGTGAGGTACTGCACGAGGGTCGAATCGAAGGTGGCGTAGATCAGCGCGGCCAGCATGTTGCACAGCAACAGCAGGGTGAAGGCGCGATGCCGGGCCATGCTCAGGCAGGCTTCGAGGAACCCCGTCGAGGATCGCGGGGCAAGGCTGCGCCGCTTAAGTTCGAGGTGGTGCAGCAGGCGCCAGAGCAGCAGGCCGTAGCAGAAGTAGACCAGCGCGGTGACCAGGAAGGTGCCGGCCTGGGCGGCGACGCCGAGGGTCAGGCCGATCAGCGGGCCGAGGGCGGCGCCCAGGTTGATCAGGAAGTACCGGCAGTAGAGCGCCAGTTCCCGCGAGCGGCGATCCTCGACGCGGTCGCCGATCAGCGCCTTGCAGCTCGATTCGAGCAGGGCGCAGCCGATGCTCACCCCGGAGATCGCCAGTCCGTAGGACAGCGGCTGGCCGCTGAAGCCCAGCAACACGAAGGAAAGCCCGCTGAGGCTGGTGCCGAAGAAGATCAGGCGCTTGCGCCCGAAACGATCCGACAGCCAGCCGGTGTAGATGCCGCTGAGCGCGCCGCAGACGGTCGCCAGCGCCAGCAGCAGGCCGATGGCGCTGGCGGACAGCCGGAACTCGCGCCACAGCAGCAATGCCAGGAACGGCCAGACCATGAAGTAGGCGCCGCGGGTCAGCAGCGTACCGACGAGCATCACGTGGATTTCCGTCGGCAGGGCGCGGAAGCGTTGCACGCTGAAGGTGTTGTCGCTCACGGGCGGGGCTCCTGGGCGAGGGGACGGATGCCGCCGCGCAGGCTGCCGGCGGCTACCTGGTGGAACAGCGGCAGGAAGCTTTCCGGCAGTTCGCGGGTGAATTCGCTGCTCAGCCAGCAGCGCAGCAGGCAGCGGCGCTGCCGCTCGTCGTCGCTGAACTCGGTGCGCGCGTGCAGGGTGGTGTGGTTGTTCACCAGCACCAGCATGCCCTTGCTGAAGTCCAGTTCGGCATAGCCGTCGGCGCGTTCGATCGCCTCGTCCAGGCCGTCGAGCATGCTTCGCACCTGCGGGGCGAGGCTTAGCCCGTGGCGCGTCACCGATTCGTTGAACTTGCGGATATAGCGCAAGACGAAGGTCCGTGGGGTTTCCGTGAGCAGCGGCACCAGCGCGTAGTCGGCGTCACCTTCGTCGCGCAGGTCGTGGGGGATCGGTTGGCCGAGCAGGGGCAGCCAGGCCGGATTGGCGGCTTCCAGGGTGGCGAGGACGTCGGCCGAGGAGCGGATGCGGAAGGCGCCGCCCCGGCGTGCCGGCGACCAGCAGGCGAGCACCGTGAGGTCGGCGCGATCGGAGTGGAAGGCCAGTTCCTGGCTGGTCAGGTGGCCGCGCTGCGGCGCGTCGCGGGCGTCGCGCAGACCGAGGTCGCGCACTTCCTTGAGGTACTCGCCGTTGCGGTTGATCGCCACGGTGCGTCCCAGCCATTGGCAGAATGCGCGGAACACCCGCTGGAATTCGTCCTCGGCGAGTCCGCGCAGCAGCGCGGAATCGTGCAGCAGCACGCCGCTGCCGTGCTCCAGTTCGTGATGCAGGCGCTGGCGCAGGAGAGCCTCCGCGCTATCCGCGGGACGCCGCTCCAGCAGGCGCGCGAACAGCGTTTCCAGGCCGGCGGCGAAAGCGGCCGAAGCGCAGAACACCGCGTTGCCCCGCCAGGGCGCGGGGCGACGATGGATGGTTGTCATAGCGAGGCTCCGTATTCCTGCTGCCAGAGCGACAGGGTGGTGAGGGTGAACAACTGGTCGCCGGGCAGCGCCGCGACGCTCGGTGCGTCCAGGCCTTCCAGGCCGAGGTCGTGGAGCGCCGGCAGACGTTCGGCGAGGTGCCGGCGCATTTCCCCGAGGGCCTGCGGCCACCGTTCGAACGGCAGGCGGAAATGCCGTTTCGGCTGTGCCTGCCAGCGTTTCTCGCGCTGCTCCAGGAGCGCCACCAGCGGAGCCTTGGCGGTGTCGCCGACGATCCGCTGGAGGCGCCCGGCGCGCTGCGCCAGGGCGCCATGCAGGTAGGGGGTGCGCGCTTCGATGGTGCGCGACATCAGCAGATGGTCGGCGCGTCGCAGCAGCGGCTCCAGCGAGTAGTGCAGGTCGAACTGGCCGATCGCCGCCTCGAGGCCCTGGCCGAGGGCCTCGTGGGCGAGTTCCTCGATCCGCTCGGCGACCCGTCGGCCCGCCGGTTCCGCCAGCAGCGTAGCCTTGCGCCGGTACTCGCCGAACCAGGCGGTGGCGAAGCGCCGCGGTTCCGGTGCGTCGCGCCGGCGCCAGAGTTCGAGATGGCGCGGGTAGCCCCAGAACAGTTCGTCGGCGCCTTCGCCGAGAAGCACGCAGTGATAGCCCTGCTCGCCGATACCGTCGGCCAGGCGCTGGTACATCAGCAGGCTGGACATCCGTGTCGCCCCGCCGAAGTTGCCGACCGCGCGACGCAGCAGCGGCATGAAGGCTTCCTGGCGCAGCTCGAAGCGTTGCAGCCGAGGGTGTGGCAGCAGGCTTTCCTCGTCGCCTTCCAGGCACAGGTGGAAGCGTTGCAACTGCGGGTCCAGGTAGCTGCCGAGCAGGTTGGAATCGACCCCGCCGCTGACCAGCAGGGCGCAGGGGCGGAAGGTCTGGCGGCAGCGTTCGAGGGTTTCGCCGAGCTGCTCGTCGAGGCTGTCCGCCTCGCTGGCCGGGGCGGTGGCCAGCCGCTGGCGCTGGCAGAGGCGCGGACGCTCCTGGGAGAGATCGAAGCGCAACACCTCGCCGGGCAGCAGCAGACGGACCTGCTGGAACAGGGTCTGGCCTTCCAGCGGCACGCCGGCGGCGACCACCTGGGCGATCGCCTCGGCGTCGGCACGGGCGCCGCCGAGCAGGTGCAGCAGCGCCCGCGGCTCGGAGGCGAAGGCCAGCAGGCCGCGCTCGGGCTGGTAGCTGTAGTACAGCGGCTTGATGCCGAACTCGTCGCGCAGCAGGGTCAATTGCCGGGTCTGCGGGTCCCAGCTGGCGAGGGCGTACATGCCGTCCGGCAGTACCCCGCGCTGCAAGCCGTCGAGCAGCAGGCGGATCTCGCCATGGATTTCGCAGCCGGCCTGGTAGACCTCGCCGTTGTAGGCGACCCGCCGCTGACCCTCCTGCGGCGGCAGCGGCACCGCCGCGGCGCCGGACATCGGCAGGCGGGTCATGCCGATGGCGCCGTTCGGCAGGGCCGCGATGCCCTCGCCGAACGGACCCCGATGGGCCAGCAGGCGTAGCGCTCCGGCGAAGCGCGAGACACTGAAACCGGTGCCGATGTAACCGAGGATGCCGCACATCACGAGGCTTCCCGTTGCAGCAGGGCGGCGAGCGCACGGCGGTCGTGCTTGCCGGCGCCGTTCAGCGGCAGGGCCTGGTGCGACAGCACCACGCGCTGCGGCGCGCGGAGGGTGCCGAGCTGCTGCTGGAGCCAGGGCAGGAAGGCGAACTCGACCTGCGGCGCGGTGTGGATCACGGCGACATAGTCTTCGCCATAGAGCGGGCAGTCGACCTTCAGGCAGCAGACGTCGATCACCTCGTCCAGGCCGTTGAGCGCCCGTTCGCATTCATTCAGGTGGAACAGGTTGCCGCCCTTGTTGATGGTGCCGTCGCAACGGCCGAGGACGTGCACGCAGCGGTCCTCGTCGAAGTAGGCGAGGTCCTGGGTGTTCAGCCAGCCGTCCTCGAGCACCTGGGCGGTCAGGTCGGGGCGGTTGACGTAGCCGGAGAACAGGCTCGGCGTGCGCACCCACAGGCGCCCGCGTTCGCCGCTGCCCTCCAGCGGGCGGCCGTCGGGGTCGGTCAGCTTGAGTTCCAGGCCGACGGCCGGTCCCACCGAGTTGTCGAACGCGTCGCCGCGACGCTTGCCGAAGAGGAAGGCGAAGCCGCACTCGCTGAGGCCGTAGATGTTCGCCAGCGCCGCGTAGTCGCGCTGGAAGGCCGCCTGCAGGTCGGCGTCCAGGCGCGCCGAGCCGGCGACGCAGAGCAGGCGCTGCAACGGCAAGCGGCGCGGCGGCGGGGAGCCTTCCTTGACCATGTGGTTGACCACCGGCGGCACCAGGTAGAGGAAACTGATGCCGAAGCGTTCCACGTATTCCCAGAAGCCTTCGCTGTCGGCCCAGCAGTGCAGCGGCAGGAGCACCGCGCTGCCGCCGTACAGCAGCGGGAAGAGGAAATTGATGCCGAGGATGCCCAGGCCGCTGATCCGGTAGAAGCAACCGGAGCGCGTGTGCTCGCCGATGCCCAGGCAGTCGCGGCCGATGCGATAGGCATGGAGCATGGCCTGCTGGCTGAGTTCGATGCCTTTCGGCTGGCCGGTGGTGCCCGAGGTGAACAGGATCATGTGGCTGTGCGCGGCGCGGTCGAGCCGGCGCGTCGCGCTGCGCTCGAAATCCAGCGCCAGGCGCAGCCCGGCCAGCGCGCCCTCGAGCGGATGTTCGCTGACCAGCGCGTCCAGGCGCATCTCGTCGACGATGGCCTGCTTCGCGGCCTCCCCCCACTCGGGATCGATCAGCACCAGATGCTTGCCCGCGCGCATGACCGCATAGATCAGGCAGAGGTTGCGGTAGCTGTTGTCCAGCAGCACGCCGACACTGCGGCAGGCATGCGCGGCGATCTGCTCGGCGAGGGCGTCGACCTGGCGGTCGGCGTCGCCCCAGGTGTATTCCAGCGGTCGCTCCGGCTCGCGGGCGTCGATCAGGAACGGCCGCCGCGGGTCGGCGCTGCCGAGATGGCGGAGGGTGCTGTCGAGCGATACGGGTACGGGGAGGCTGCTCATGCCGGCTCCTCAGCGATTCAGCGCGGTGAAGGCGTGGATGTCGAAGTTCACCGCCACCTGCGGCGCGCTCTCGATCTCGCGCACCGCGGCGATGAAGCGGTCGGCGTAGTCTTCGCCGCCTTCCTGCTCGATGTAGCGGGTCACGTAGCTGGTGGAGAGGAAGAACAGCGCGACCTCCTCCGGGCTGAGGAAGATGATGTTGGCGAACACTTCGCGGCGGCAGTCGCGCAGGTGCGGGCAACTGCCCATGATCTCCAGGGTGTCGTCATAGCGGGTCAGGCGCGGGTCGCGGTGTTTGGCCCACTTGTTCACCAGTTCGTGCTCGATGAAGTCGCGCAGCGGCCCGTAGGCGATCGGGAAGTCGTACTTGTAGGCGCAGAACAGCCCGCCGGGGGTCAGCCAGTCGGCCATGCGCGTCAGCACCTGCTTGCGGTCCATCCAGTAGAAGGAGGTGGCGCTGGTGACCAGGTCGAAGCGGCGTTGCGGCGCGAAGGTTTCCGCCGGCGACACGCTGAAGCGGATCTCCGGGTAGTTCTCGCGGGCCTTGGCGATCAGCGCCTCGCCCAGGTCGCTGCCTTCCACGTAGCGGAACCAGGGTTGCAGGCGGACGGTCGAGACGCCGTTACCGCAGCCGATGTCCAGCGCCGCTTCGCGTGCCGGGGCGCGTTCGGCGAGGTTGCGGTAGAGCGAATCCGGATAGGCGATCTTGCCGCGGACCACGTTGTAGGCGTCTGCGTGCTTGTCGAACTGCTTCATTGGGTAATCTCCAGTAGGCTCTCGTGGTAATCGCCCTTGTGGACGAAATTGATGTAGGTGCCGCTGCCGCCGAGGTAGCGGTAGCTGTGCTCGACGCCGGCGGGGATGAACACGCTGGCCGGGCTCTGCAAACGGCGCAGTTGGCCGCCTAGCAGGACTTCCACCTCCAGGCCGCGGTAGTCCTCGTCGCTGCCGAGGAACAGGAACACCGAGTCGCAGTTGTGCACGTGGCTGTCGACGTGGCCCGGCCCGCCGTCGCCGACGTCGTGGAACTGGCGGGCGATGAAGTAGAACGGCGAGCCGTCGAGCAGGCGCCGGTCGAGCATGACGAAGCGCTTGCCGGGGCCGTGGCGGTGGTACTTCAGTTCGCTGGCGGATTTCTCGAAAGGCGTGAGGAACAGGGATTGGCGGTGCATCGGCGTGTAGCGTTGCAGCGAGACGCGGCCGTTGATCAGTTCCGGATCGAAGGCGCTGTAGGCGTCCTGGTTTTCCTGCATGGCCAGCTGGTGCAGGCGGGCGACATGGACGAAGGCGTTCTCGCCGACCACCGGGTGCATCGGCGAACGCTTGATCCGGCTGTGCGCCTCGACCAGTTCGGAGACCGCGAGGACGTTCTTCAGGTTGAAGCGGTCGGCGGCGAACTTGGTGTGCAGCAGGGTCAGCAACTGGAAGGTATCGGTGATCCCGGCGCGTTCGCCGATCCCGTTGCAGCTCGCCGAGTGCCACTGGACCCCGGCCTGGATCGCCGCCAGGGTGTTGCCCAGGGCCAGGCCGCGGTCGTTGTGCACGTGGTACTCGAAGACCACGTCGGGGAACTCGTGGCGCAGCAGAGAGAGCACGTCGAAGGTCTCGTCCGGCAGCAGGATGCCCACGCTGTCGGCGAAGCAGATGCGATCGGCGCCGGCGTCGCGCGCGGTGGCGATCATGCTGACCAGGTCGCTGACCGAGGTGCGCGCGGCGTCTTCCACCGTGGCCCGGACCCGCAGGCCGCGTTCGCGGGCGTAGCGGATCGCGTCGTGGAACAGTTCGAGCACCTCCTCGCGGTTCATGCCCTTGAACTTGGTTTCCAGCGAGATCGCGTTGATCGAGGCGAACAGCCCGACCCACTGGGCACCGGTTTCCAGCACCGCGTCGATATCCTCCCGGCGCGCCCGGGCGTGGGCCAGCACCGGCGTGGAAACCGCCGCCACCACGGCGCGTACCCGCTCGCGTTCGTCCGCGGAAATCCGCGGGTGGCCGCACTCGATCATATCCACCCCCAGCGCCGCGATTTCCCTCGCCAGCTGGACCGACCGCGCGCTGTCGAAGCTGCACTGGCGGGCCTGGCACCCCTCGCGCAGGGTGCAGTCGATGACCCGGATCATCGTCTCGCTCCCGCGTCCGAGGCCGACAGCGTCGCCAGCCGCGGCTCCC
Source organism: Pseudomonas sp. FDAARGOS_761 (assembly GCF_013343155.1). Taxonomy (NCBI): domain Bacteria; kingdom Pseudomonadati; phylum Pseudomonadota; class Gammaproteobacteria; order Pseudomonadales; family Pseudomonadaceae; genus Pseudomonas; species Pseudomonas sp. FDAARGOS_761. The sequence goes on from NZ_CP054572.1 coordinate 1,391,686, forward strand.
TGATGAAGTCGTGGATCTTCGGCGCATGGCCGAACTGGCGGGAGAAACGGGCGAGGAAGGTGACCATCTTCAGCGAGTAGTCGCACAGCTGCGGAAGATAGTGGTCGAGGTTGTCCTCGGTGATTGCCTCGTCCGGGAACACGCTTTTCAGGTTGGAAGCGATCCAGGTTTTCATGCTGTCCTCTCGATTCAGTTGGTGGAATTCGTCGTCGTCGACGAAGACGATCGGCATGCCGATGCGCAGCTGGCCGCTGCGGTTGTTGTGGCTGCCATGTGCGGTGCGGGCGGGCCAGACCAGGACGTCGCCGGCGTCCAGCTCGGCATCCACCAGTTGCTCGCGGGAAATGCCGTTGGCCTGGAGGTCGATGCACTTGAACATCGGGTAGGCGAGGTCGAATTCGTGAGGGAAGATCGTGCGGTCGTCGGGGTAATAGAACATCCCACCGTTGTCGTTCCGCGACGGGGTCAGGGCGACCCAGAAGGTCTGCGCGCTTTCGTAGCGCTTCTCCCACAGCGCGATGTCCTGGTGCAGCGGGATGTAGGACTCGTCGGCGTGGCGCTTGATGAACGCCGCGTGGCGCAGCAGGCGCGGCTTGCGCAGATGGTCGCGGACCAGCGCGTCGAGCCCGGAGCGGGCGAACCAGTCGTCCCAGAAGAGCGGGTCGTGGCGGTGCAGGTTGCGCACCTTCTTCGCCTCGCGGCGCTCGTCGTCGGCGATGTCGAATTCCGGTTCCAGCGCCGGGTCCGGCCGCTGCGCCGCGGCGAGGATCCAGTCCAGCGCCTGTTGGCGCAATTGCGGGGATACCACCTGCCGATAGTGTTTCATTGGACGGACTCCTTGCTGACGGTGTGGACGATGAAATCGATCACCGCCGGGTCCTGCAGGGCCAGGTGGTGCGGACGCTCGCAGGGGAAGGTGTCGAGCCGCTCGATCAGGTCGCACCAGCGTTCGGCGGCCGGGTCGCGGCCGGCGTCGTCCCGGCAGCGCACCCAGCTGGCGCGGGCGAGGCGATGGCGGGGCTGCCAGCGGCCGAACAGCTCGACATTGCGCAGCAGGACCTCTTCGCGCAGTTCGCCAAGCTCGCTCATCAGGGCGATCCACTCGCGCATCTCGGCGCTCAGCCAGCGCTGGTATTGCTCGCTTGGCGGCATTCGCCGCAGGGCCGGCCAGGGCAGGTGGCTGTCGATCATCAGCAGGCGGCTGGCCGGCAACTGGCGGGCCATCTCGTAGCCGACCAGGCCGCCGAAGGAATAGCCGATCAGCCAGTCCGGTTCTTCCGCCAGGCCGTCGAGTACCTGGCTGGCGAGGGCTTCGATGCTGGCGTAGGCATCCAGCCGGTGGTAGTCGACCAGCCGGCAGTCCGTTGCGCCGAGGCGTGCCAGCAGCCCGCGGAAGCAGCTCGGGTGGCCGATGAAGTCAGGCAGCAGGATCAGCATGGGCGTAGCGCCTCGGCCATGGCCGCCGCCAGCGACAGGGTCCGTTCGCGGCCGAAGCGGCTGGCCAGGCTGGCGTCCCAGCCGCCGTCGTCGCGCCGGACCAGGGTCAGGGTCAGCGGCAGGCGGCTCTTCAGTGTCGGCCGGTGGATGAACCCGGCGCTGCGGAATGGCTGGTCGATGACATTGATCATCACCTGGGCGTCGGCATAGCGCAGCCCGGCCCGTTCGGCGATGGCCTCTGCCGGCAGCAGGCTGTGCTCGAAGGCCTCGAGCCTGTGTCGTTCGAAGGTGTCCTCGGCGGTCGCGGCGTCCAGCAGCAGCGGCACCAGGTTCAGCCAGCAACCGGAAACCGCCGTGCCTCGGCGACTGCGCAGGCTGACCGGGGTCAGCGCCAGGACCTTGCCGGTGGCGCCCTGGCTGGCCAGGGCGAGAGCCAGGGCGCAGGCGAGCCGGGTCAGCAGGGCGGCTTCGCCGTCTCCTGGCGTGGCGGCCAAGCGGAAATCCTCGCAATGGCTGGCGCGCTCCGCCCATGGCAGGCTCGCCAGTTCACGGAACGCCTCGCCGCGCTCGCTCCAGTAGTCTTCCAGCCTGGTCCTGCGCTCGCGCAGCTGGCGCTCCAGGCGCCATTGCTGCTGGAGGAAGCCGAACTCGGGGGCCGCCGCTTCGGTCGTGGGGTCGGCGTTGAGCACGGCCAGGCGGGCCAGCAGCACGCTGGCGAAGTCGGCGTCGGCGACCAGGTGATGCAGCCAGACGCCCCAGCGCGCACGTCCTCCGCAGCGCCCGTGGAACAACCGCAGCAGGCCGCGCTCGAACAGGGAATGCGGGCGTTGCAGCAGCGCTGCGATGAGCGCGTCTTCGTCGGCGAAGGGGCCGACTTCCAGCGCCGGGCTCTCCTCGGGCCGCCCGTGGACGACCAGTTCGAAACCTTCCGCGCCGCTGTCCACCTGGCTGTCGAGCAACGGGAACTCTTCGCGCAGGCGCCGACCCAGGCGCGTCAGGTCGGATGCCGGCACCTCGGCCGGAGCCAGGTAGCAGAGGCCGAAGCGGGTCAGGTCGGCGCCGAGCAGCTCGCTGAAGACCATCCCGCAGGACCAGGGCGACAGGTCGACGCGCAAGGACTGCGCGGCCTCATCCGGCATCGGTTGGTGCCGCAGGCGGTCGCGCTCGGAGGGGGACAGGCGGTGCCAATCGCCGACCACCACCAGGTGCTCGCGGAACCAGTGGTAGCGCACCTCCGCGGAGAGACCGACGTTCATGCCGCGCTCCTCGACAGCACCAGCGGCTGCTCCGGCGTCGCCGCCCGTTCCAGCAGACGCTCCGGCGCCAGGCCGTGGCTGCGCAGGAGACGGCTGAACTGGTCGAGGCGCGAGTTTGCCTGCAAGTCGGCGAGTCCCAGGTTTGCTCCCGCACCCGCCGATTGACAGAGGGCGACCAGTTGCAGGGCGAGCAACGAGTTGCCGCCGCAGAGGAAGAAATCCTGGTCGGCGGCGCCGACCTCGCAACCCAGCAATTCGCTCCACAGCTGCGCGCAGCCGCGTTGGTCGGGATCGAGCGCGCTGGCGCAGCGCTCCAGCGGTTCTTCCAGGCGGCGCAGCAGGGCGGCGCGGTCCAGCTTGCCGTGCGCCGTCAAGGGCAAGGCCTCGACCCGGACGCAGGCATGCGGGCGCTGCCAGGTGGGCAGTTGGCGGAGCAGGGCCTGTGGGCTGGCGTCGGCTTTTCCCGTCCAGGCGCAGAGCAGTTGCTTGACGCCGTTGCGCTCGCGGACCAGCAGGGCGCAGTCGAGGATGCCCGGCTGGCGGCGGAAGCGCTGTTCCAGGGCGGGGAGGTCGAGGCGATAGCCGTTCAGCTTGACCTGGCCATCGCCGCGGCCGATGAAGCGCAGCCGACCCTGCTCGTCGTAGCGAGCGCGGTCGCCGGTACGGTAGGCACGCAGCAGGCGGCCGCGATAGGGCAACTCGACGAAGCTGGCGCGGGTGCGCGTCGCATCGTTCCGATAACCCTGCGCCAGGCCGGCGCCGAAGGCGACGATCTCCCCGGCCCGGTCGGGCTCGGCGATCTCCTGTCCGTGCTCGTCGAGTAGGAGCACCGCGGTGCCGGCGATGGCCTTGCCGATGGGGATGTCGTCTTCCTCGAGGTCGTCGTTGGTGACGACATGGCAGCAGGTGAAGGTGGTGTTCTCCGTCGGTCCGTAGCCATTCACCAGGTGCAGTCGCGGATGCCGCAGCAGCGCCCGGCGCACGTGCGGCACCGAGAGGATGTCGCCGCCGGTGAGCAACTGGCGAAGGCCGCCGAGGCAGTCCGGGTCGAGGTCCACCAGGGTGTTGAACAGCGAGGCGGTGAGCCAGGCGCTGTCGGCTCCGCGCTCGTCGATCAGCCGGCGCAGCACGCCCGGGTCGAGGGGGCCGAGGTCGTTCAGCACGCAGCAGCCGCCGTTGAGCAGCGCGCCCCAGATCTCCAGGGTCGCCGCATCGAAGGACAGCGGCGAGTTCACCAGGAAGCGCATCTGCGGAGCGAACGCGAGGAACGACTGGCCCAGGCACAGACGGGTAATGCCGGCGTGGATGCAGGCGATGGCTTTCGGGCGGCCGGTGGTGCCCGAGGAGAAGTTGATGTAGGCGATCTGGTCCGCCGCGAAGCATGGCCGGGCGACCGAGGCTGGAGCGGCAGGCAGGTGCCTGACCGGGACGCAGGGAAGACCGTTGGCGGGCGTCGGCGTGGTCGAGCAGTCGAGGATCAGGCGGCAGTCGACCTGCCGGCACAACTCTGCATTCCAGGCCGCCGGTTGTTTCAGGTCTATATATAAGTAGTGATGGCCGGATAATAGTATGGCGAGCAGGCAGACAATGCTTTCCCGAGAATATTCGCCGTACACTCCAAGACAAACTCCCGGCTGCGGATAATGCTCGAGAAGATAGTCTGAAAGTTGTTCGGCGCTATGCAGGAGTTGCCGATAGTCGACACTTCCGAAACGGTCCCTGATGGCTTCGCGATGGGGATGAAGCGCTGCCATTTCGCTGAAGCGGGCCACCACCGTTGGGTGCGCGTACAGGTCGAGCAGGGAGTTCTGGGACATTCTGGCGATCGCCTTTTTTCGAAAAAATGAGTCCATCTGCCGGCTTCTTCGGCTAAATGAAGGGTTTTTGGTTTTTCGTGAGGACGGCGGCCGAGTCTTCCCGGGAACTGCCAGTCGTCCGCCGCCCACCGGCTCGCTCACGCGAGCGGCAAGCGTCGAGGCGCCTTGCCCGGAAAAACGTTATGGAAATACGGAGTGCCGTCGACTCAAGGGCAGTCAACTGCTGCCATGCAGACTTATCGTCAGGAAAGAGAGAAAAGCGATGAGAATGGATTCACGGTCACGCATTGCACTTCCACCTTGCGTTGGGTTTCCGAAGTGTTTCGCTGTGTGTGTTTTTATATGTTTCGTGGGTATTTAAAATAAGATACAAATTTCCCCTCACAACTATGAGAATTGGTAGTTGGCGAAAGGGCGGTATGAGGGGTGTCGAAGCGCGCCGGCTGATGGCTTTTTGCCGAGGCAGGCTGCCGCGGCTACGCCTGCCGGGGGTAGCACGGACAAGTGGTGTCGGGGGGCCTGGCCGCTGCGGCGAGGCGCGGAGGTCCGGCTGGCGCGGCGATCATCACAGAAGATTCTGCGGCGTCATTCATCGTTTGAATGGTTGCTGCCGCAAGCGCGCCCGGCGCCGTCGATGCTGGTCGGCGGTGTCGGGCGCTCGCTGGCGTTGCGTTGGCCAGCCGTCCCGGCCGGGTGCGTAGGCACCGGCCGGAGGTTTTCAGGAGGCGGGCAGCGGCGCACCCTTGGGCCATAGCAGCCAGAGCCGGCCCGGCTGCTTCATGTGTCCGGCGAGTTCGCCGGCGGCGTCGCCGGTGCCCCAGAACAGATCGGCGCGGACCTCGCCGACGATGGCCCCGCCGGTATCCTGGGCCGCCACCGGACGGACCACCGCGCTGCCGTCGTCAGGGCGGGTGGTGGACAGCCACATCAGGCTGCCCAGCGGAATCACCTTGCGGTCGATGGCTACGCTGTAGCCGTCGGTCAGCGGTACGTTCAGCGAGCCGCGCGGACCTTCGTCGCTGTCCGGGCGCAGGCTGAAGAACACGAAGCTGGGATTGCTCGCCAGCAGTTCGGAGACCCGCTGCGGATTGGCCTCGGCCCAGTCGCGGATGCGCTTCATGCTGATCTCTTCCTTCGGCACCAGGCCCTGCTCGACCAGCCAGCGGCCGACCGGCTTGTACGGGTGGCCATTCTGGTCGCCGTAGCCGATGCGCAGTTGCCGGCCGTCTTCCAGCTGGATGCGCCCGGAACCCTGGATCTGCAGGAACTGCAGGTCCATCGGGTCGCCCAGCCAGGCGAGCACCGGCGCGCTGGAGCCGTTGTCGCGGATCGTCGCGGCGTCGTCGTAGGGTTTCAGCACCCGGCCTTCCAGGCGTCCGCGCAGGCGCTTGCCCTTGAGTTCCGGGTAGACGCTTTCCAGCGCGACGACCACCAGGTCGTCCGGTACGCCGTAGACCGGCACCGGGGTTTTTTCGCCCTGGCTCAGGCTGCCGTGGTAGACCGGTTCGTAGTAGCCGGTGATCAGGCCCTGGTCGCCGTTGCTGGAGGAACGCAGGCTATAGACCTGCATCCGCTCCTGGAGGAACGCGCGCACCGCCGTCGGATCGGCGGCGACCGTCGTGGCGCTCGCACAGGGCTCGCCCCATACCGGGTCCTTGGCCAGCCGCGCGCAGGCCGAGCGCCAGGCATTGAAGCCGGCGAGCAGGTCGGCGTCGCTGGTGGCCGGCAGGGCGTCCCAGGGCACGCTGTTGTAGGTGGTGACTTCGGCGGGTTTGGGCGGGGGCTCTTTCTTGCCGTCGTCGCATGCGGTCAGCAGGGCGGCGAAAGGGAGCGCGCAGAGCAGCAGGCGGCGCCAGGGATGGAACGGAAACTTCACGCCAAGGACTTCCTGATGGTGGATCGAAGCCCGCTAGCTTGGGCAAAGCGCGACGGTGCGTCAAACCGCGGCGACGACCGAAGCGTATCGCCGCGTTCCGCCTGCCTGACGATTCGCGCCGGCGCCAGGTCCAGCACCGCCAGGCGACTGCCCGGCGCCTGGCGGCGAAGACTGGCGAGGATCGGCAGGAGGATCGCCGACTCGGCGTAGTCGGTGGCGGCGACGCGCCAGGTATGCCGCGACTGCGTCGGATCGAACGGCGCGGCCGGCGCCTCGATGACCTGCAGCGCTGCGCGCCGATCCCGTTCCGCCGGCAGAACGGCGGCGACCACCTGATCCCGGCGCTGACCTGCGCGACGAACTCACCCCGCAGCGGGTCGGTTTCGCCATGCACCTGGAGTGAGCGTTATCCGCGCCGTCCGGGGGCTGTGCGCGATGCTCCGCCAATGGTTTCTTCCAGCCATTGGCAGAATGCCCGGGTCAGGCTGTTGCGTTCGCTGTCGCGGTGCACCAGCCAGGCCCATTCGGGCCCGCGGACATTCTGTTCGCAGAGCGCGACCAACTGTCCGGCGGCTCGCGCGGGTGCGGCCAGCAACTGGCTGACCAGCGCGATGCCGAGGCCCTGGGTGGCGGCCTCCAGCAGCAGTCCGGGGTCGGAGAAGTTCAGGCCGGCACTGCGTTGGCCAACGTCCGCGCCGCCCTGTACCTGCCAGTGGCTCCAGTCCATTTCGCGCTCGCCGTGCAGGGTGCCGCGCCGTTCCGCCGGCAGCGCCAGCAGGTCGGGATGGCAGGCGGGGTAGAGGCGGTCTTCGAGGAGCGAGCGAAAGCTGCATTCGGCCTGGGCGCAAAGGTCGTCGCGGATGGCTACGTCGATGGTCTGGCTGGCCATCTCGGGTACCTCGTCGGTGGTCAATAGCCAGAGGTCCACCTGTGGGTGACGGCGATGGAAATCGCCCAGGTGCGGCACCAGCCAGTGGCGGGCGAAGGCCGGGGTGGTATTGACCACCAGTTGGTTGGGCTTGCGGTACTGGTCGAGGCGACGGACCCCCGCGGCCAGTTGCTGGAGCAGGGACTGGGTGGTGCTGAGCAGATCGAAGCCAGCGTCGGTCAGGCTCACCTTGCGTCCGTTGCGAAAGAACAGCGGTTGCTCGAGATAGCCTTCCAGGCTGCGGATCTGCTGGCTGATCGCCGACTGGGTGAGGTGCAGCTCCTCGGCGGCCTTGTGGAAGCTGCCGAGGCGGGCGGCGGCTTCGAAGCCACGAAGGGCATTCAGTGGGGGCCAGTGTTTGAGCATTGCTGATAAGCCAGGCTAATTAGGTTTGCGCAGAATTTATCGTTTGTTGAGCCTGATGCCTAGCCATAGCATCTCTTCAGGCAATCCACGCCTATTCCGCCAGATAAAAAATACTTACTGGAAGCCGACCCATGAATACGCTCGACACAGGCTGGCGCATGCCCGCCGAATGGACTCCCCATGCCGCCACCTGGATGGCTTTTCCGCACAATCGGATGCTCTGGGAGTCCGAATGGGGCGTGAGCCTGGCGGACGTACAACAGGACTTCGCCGCAGTGGCCAACGCCATCGCGCGTTTCGAACCGGTGAAACTGGTGGTCGACCCCGCCGCGCTGGACAGGGCCGGGGAGCTGTGCGCGGGCAATGTCGAACTCATCGAGCTGGCCATCGATGACAGTTGGTGCCGCGATTCCGGACCGAGTTTCGTCTGCCATCCGCAACTCGGGTTGGCCGGTGTCAGCTGGCGTTTCAACGCCTGGGGTGGAAAGTCCGCCTACGCGCAGGACGCCAGCCTGGCGCGGCGGATTCTCGATGGCCTCGGCCTGGAGTGTTTCGGTGTGCCGCTGGCCAACGAGGGCGGGGCCATCCACGTGGACGGCGAGGGCACGCTGATCACCACCGAGTCCGTGCTGCTCAATGCCAATCGCAACCCTGGCCTGAGCAAGGCCGAGATCGAGGCATTGTTCGCCCGCCTGCTCGGCGTGACCAGGACCATCTGGCTGCCCGGCGATCCCGACCGGGTCACAGGCGACATGACCGATGGCCATGTCGACGGCGTCTGTGCCTTCGCCCGGCCCGGCGCGTTGTTGCTGGACGCCACCAGCGACACCACCTCCGCCTACGCCGAGGTGGTGCGAGAGAACCGTCGCGCCCTGGAGCTGGCGCTCGACGCCCGCGGTCGGCGTTTCGAGCTGATCGAACTGTTCGATGCCGGAGAAGTGGCTCCGGAGGAGGGGGTGTTCTGTGCCTCCTACACCAATTTCTATATCGCCAATGGCGCGATCATCATGCCGGCCTACGGTGTCGCCGCCGACGACGCGGCCGCCGCGACCCTGGCCCGGGCCTTCCCCGCTCGCGAGGTGGTGCCGGTGCGCATCGACCACCTGGCCCACGGCGGCGGCGGCGTGCATTGCATCACCCAGCAGCAGCCGGCCTGGCCGGCGCGGAGGTGAGCGATGCGCCACCTGACCCTGGCCACTACCCAGTTCGCCTGTAGCTGGAATCTCGACGACAATCTCGACCGCGCCGAGCGCCTGGTCCGCGAAGCGGCTGCCCGGGGCGCGCAACTGGTCCTGTTGCAGGAGCTGTTCGCCACCCCGTACTTCTGCATCGAGCAGGACCATCGCCATCTGCGCCTCGCCGAAACCTTCCGTGGCAGCCGGGTGCTGGCGCGCTTTTCCAGCCTGGCGCGGGAGCTTGGCGTAGTCCTGCCGCTCAGCTGGTACGAGCGCGCCGGCAACGCGCGCTTCAACTCGCTGGCGGTGGCCGACGCCGATGGCCGGTTGCTCGGCGTCTACCGCAAGCCCACGTCCCCAACGCCATCGGCTACCAGGAAAAGGAATATTTCAGTCCGGGGGATAGCGGCTTTCGCGTCTGGGACACCGCGGTCGGCCGTATCGGCGTCGGCATCTGCTGGGACCAGTGGTTTCCCGAGACCGCGCGCTGCCTGGCGCTGCTGGGCGCCGAGGTGCTGCTGTTTCCTACCGCCATCGGCTCCGAGCCTGGCGCCGCGCAGCTGGATTCCCGCGATCACTGGCAGATCGCCCAGCGCGGCCAGGCCGCCGCCAACCTGGTACCGCTGGTGGCTGCCAACCGGATCGGCCGCGAGGTCGCTTGCGGCGACCCGGCGCTGGCCATGCGGTTCTACGGTTCGTCCTTCATCGCCGACCACAAGGGTGCCTTGCTCGCCGCGGCCGGCCGCGACGAGGAGGCGGTGCTGGTCTGTGGCCTCGACCTCGAGGCGATAGGCGAAGAACGCCTGGCCTGGGGTGTCTATCGTGACCGGCGGCCAGAGCTGTATGGCCCGCTGATGAGCCTGGACGGGCGTGACCCGGCCAGCCGACACGCCTGGGAGGTGTCCCCATGAAACGTTCCGCGCGACCGCTGCTCGCCGCGCTGCTCCTTAGCCTGGGCGTGGCCCAGGCGGAAGAGAAAGTGCTGCGTCTGTATAACTGGGCCGACTACTTCGCGCCCGATACCCTCGCCGCGTTCACCCGGGAAACCGGCATCCGCGTGGTCTATGACGTGATGGACAGCAGCGAGACCCTCGAGGCCAAGTTGATGTCGGGGAACAGCGGCTACGACCTTATCTTTCCCGGCGATACCGTGGCCGAGCGGCTGATGCGCGCCGGCGCCCTGCAGAAGCTCGACCCCCGGCGCCTGGAGCATCTCGACGAGATCGAGCCGGGCCTGCGCGAACTGCAAGCCCGCTACGCGCGTTCGCGCGACGCCGCCGTGCCCTACACCTGGGGCACCATCGGCCTGACCTTCAACCGCGAGCAGATCGAACGGCGCCTGGCCGACGCTCCGCTGGACAGCCTCGACCTGCTGTTCAAGCCGGAATTGGCGGCGAGATTCGCCGACTGCGGGATTTCCCTGATCGACTCGCCGGACGAAGTGCTGGCGCTGGCCCTGCATTACCTGGGGCGCGATCCGCGCAGCGGCAAGCCGCAGGACCTGGCCGCCGCGCTGGCCTTGCTGCAGCGCATCAAGCCCTACATTCGCAAGTTCCAGTCGCAGCCGGTGGCGCAACTGGTGAACGAGGAGATCTGCCTGTCGCTGGGCTACAGCGGCGATGCGATCCAGGCCCAGCGCGCCGCCGACGAAGCCGGCAAGGCACTGCGCTTCGTCTACCGGGTGCCGCGCGAAGGCACGTCTCTGTGGATGGACAGCATGGCGATTCCGGTCGACGCGCAGCACCCGGAATATGCCTATGCGTTGATCAACTTCATCATGCGCCCGCAGAACATGGCCGCGATCAGCAGCGCTACCGGCTACCCGACCTCCAGCGCCGGGGCGCGGGCCCTGGTATCCGCCGACATGCGCGACAACCCGGACATCTATCCGGACGCGGCGACCTACGCCCGGCTGTTTCCCGGCCAGGACATCCCGCAGCGCGACATGCGGGCGCGGATGCGCGCCTGGACTACCTTCAAGACCACCCGTTCCGATCCCGTTCCCGAGGACCCGAAATGATGACCCGCAGACATTTCCTCCAGCGACTCGGCGCCAGCGCCGGCCTCGGTGCCGCCCTCACGCTCGGCCTGGAGTTCGGCTCGCCGCGTGGACAGGCGGCGGCAGCCGATCACTGGCACATGCCCGACGAGCACCTGCCGCAGGAACGGGTGTTCCTTGCCTATGCCGCGTCCCCGTCGATCTGGAAGGACCTGGCCGAGGACGTGAACCGCAGCGTCGCCCTGCTGGCCAGGACCATCGCCCGCTACCAGCCGGTCACGCTGCTCTGCCGGCCCGCGCAGGAGGCCGCGGCGCGCCGCGCATGCGGCGGCGCCAACATCGACTACCTGGCGTTGCCGCTGGACGATATCTGGGTCCGCGACTACGGCGGTTGCTTCGTGCTGAACGGGGAGGGCGAAGCGGGCCTGGTGGATTTCAACTTCAATGGCTGGGGCGGCAAGCAGCAGGCCGGCAACGATAGCCGCGTCGCCGGCGTGCTAAGCGAGCGACTGGAGGTCCGCTACATCGCCAGCCAACTGACCGGCGAGGGCGGCGGCATCGAAGTGGACGGGCGTGGCACGGCGATCCTCACCGAAAGTTGCTGGCTCAACGACAATCGCAACCCCGGCATGGACAAGGGCCAGGTCGAGGCCGAATTGAAAGCCCTGCTCGGCCTGCGCAAGATCGTCTGGCTGCCGGGTATCCGCGGCAGGGACATCACCGATGCGCATGTCGACTTCTATGCGCGCTTCGTCAGGCCGGGCGTGGTCATCGCCAATCTCGACAACGACCCGGACTCCTACGACTACGCCGTGACCCGCGAACACCTGGAGATCCTGCGCACAGCCACCGACGCCGACGGTCGCGCTCTGCAGGTGCATACCCTGTCGCCGCCCCTGAAGCCGCGCCGCGACTACTCGCGAAACAACCCGGACTTCGCCGCCGGCTACATCAACTACCTGCCGATCAACGGTGCGGTGATTGCCCCGCAGTTCGGCGACGCCAGCGCCGATCGCCACTGCGGGGAATTGCTGGGCCGCCTGTATCCGGGGCGGGACATCGTCCAGCTGAACATCGATCCCATCGCCGCCGGAGGCGGCGGCATCCATTGCGTGACCAAGCACATGTCACGTGCCTGAGTCGCCTGCGGCGGGCTCAGGCCGGCGTCGGCCGCCGGGCGCTGGCGAACAGCTCGGCGCCGATTCGCCGAGCCTGCTCCAGGTGCGCGGCTGGATCGGCGCTCTCCGACTCCAGCAACAGTTCGGAACGGACCACCCGTGCGCCGCAGTAATCGAAGATGCCATGGTCGATCTGGGTGCGCATCGCCCCGGCGTAGCCGTGCCGCTCGAAGGTGCCGGCATCGGCGCCGCCGACACCAACCAGCACCACGCGCAGGCGCTGCAGCTTTTTCCGCAGGTCGCCGCCGATGCTGTAGTCGAAGGCCCAGCCATTGGAGAACACGCGATCGATCCAGCCCTTGAGCAGGGCCGGCATCGACCACCAGTAGATCGGGTAGACCAGCACCAGGGTATCGGCGCGATCGATGCGCGCCTGCTCGGCGAGGACGTCGGCGGGAGGCGACGCCTGGCCGCGATGCACGGCGTGGTCGGCCAGGCTGAAGCGCGGCTCGAAGCCTTCCGAAGCCAGATCGGCGGTTTCCGCGGAATGGCCGGCGCGGACTACGCCTTCGGCGATGTGGGCGGCGAGGGCATGTGTGAGAGAACGAGGATGGTGATGGGCTACGACGATCAGGGCATGCATGGGCGAATTCCTCCGGGAATTGCGGGAAGGGGGGCAAGTCGATAGTCTGGGTAAAACCTACCTTTTGTAGGTTACCTTTAGTAAGTTACTTTTAGTAGGTTATCTATGTCAACGCACTCCCCAGACGACCCGTCGCCACGCCGCCGCCTGTCCCGCGACGAGCGCCAGCGCCAGTTGCTCGAGGTGGCCTGGCGGCTGGTCCGCGAAGAAGGCACCGAGGCGCTGACCCTCGGTCGCCTGGCCGAGCAGGCCGGGGTGACCAAGCCGGTGGTCTATGACCACTTCGGCACCCGCGCCGGCCTGCTGGCGGCGCTCTACCAGGATTACGACCTGCGCCAGACGGCGCTGATGGAGGCTGCCCTGGAAGCGAGCGAGGCGACCCTGGAGGGGCGCGCTGACGTCATCGCCCGCGCCTATGTCGACTGCGTGATGCAACAAGGACGGGAGATTCCCGGGGTGGTCGCGGCCCTCGCCAGCTCGCCGGAGCTGGAGCGGATCAAGCGCGACTACGAGGTTCTCTTCATGGACAAGTGCCGCGCCGTGCTGGAGCCCTTCGCCGGCGGCGGACGGCTGACCGTCGCCGCTCTGCGCGCAATGATCGGTGCCGCCGAAGCGCTGTCGCACGCGGCCGCCACCGAAGAGATCGCCCCGGAAGAGGCGCGGCGGGAACTGTACGAGGCGATCGTGGCGATGGTCGCGCGGAGTCGTCGGTGAAGGAACCGCGTGCCCTGGAGGAATATCGCCGGGCGATAGTGGCGGCCTGTCCGGAACTGGCGGACGCCACGTTCGCCATCCTGGCCTCGGGCTGGCATTCCACGGCGGTGGAGGTCGGAGGGCGCTGGGTGTTCAAGTTTCCGCGCGGCGCGGAGGCCGAGGCGGCGCTGCTGCGCGAGGCCGCCGTGCTACGCCTGGTGCGTCCGGCGGTGAGCCTGGCGGTGCCGGCGCCGCAGGTGTTTGCGGGACCGCCGCTGTTTTCCCGCCACGAGAAACTGCCTGGCGGTTACCTCCTGGGCGAGGACTACCGGCGCCTGGACGAACCCGCACGGCAGGCGGTCGGCGATGCGTTGGGGCGCTTCTACGCCGAGCTGCATCGACTGCCACCGGCGCGCATGCGGGCGGTTGGAGCCTTGCCGGTGCGTCCCTGGGAGTCGCCCACGGCGATGCGCAGGCGCGCCTTGCCGCTGCTGCCTGCGGCCTGGCGCGAACGCGCGGAACGCTTGGTGCGGGAATACGCCAAGCTGCCTGCCGATCCGCTGGGTTCGATCTTCGGCTTCTTCGACGGCCATGGCTGGAACATGGCATTCGATAGCGAGGCCGGGCGGCTGAACGGTGTGTACGACTTCGCCGACGCGGGCATCGGTCCGCTGCACCAGGAATTCATCTATTCCGCGTTCATCGATGCCGACCTCACCGAGCGCATCGTCGCCGCCTACGAGCGCTTCAGCGGTCGGCGCCTGGAGCGTCGGCGGATCGCCTTGCTGACGGCGGCGCATCGGTTGTCGGAGCTGGCCGAGCTGGCCGACGAGCCGCGCCATCTGCCGGACATGCTCGCCGGCGCTCTCGACGGCCTGGCCCTGGCGGAGGCGCAGGGCCTGGCCTGATGAGGGGACGCGCGGTCGTGCTGGGCAGGACGGATATGACCGCGTGCGGACATTCGCCGCGAAGTACCGCTACCGCTCAGAGATAGGCTTGCGCGCGGCGCCGCGAGCGCGGCATGCGGTTCTTCCCGGACAATTCGTTGAGACGCGCCTGCCAGGCCTTGCGGGCGGCATCGCGGTCCTGGCGCTGCGCGGCGGCGGGCCTGGCCTCGGCTTTCGGCCGCGGCGCGGCCTTGTCGGTCACTGGCGCAGCGGCGGTGGGGGTGACAGGGGCACTGGCCGGAGCGGCGTTTTCCTGGGCCTGGGCGAAGGCGTTGGTGCGCCGGCAGGTCTTGCAACTGACCTGGCCGACATCGCTCGAGCCGTTCACGTTGCTGTCGCCGCGCCCGCAGGCTGCCTGGCCGGATTCGCTCAAGAAGTGCGTAACCATCTGATCCTCCTGGAGAAAAAAGGGCGGCATTATTCCCAGAAGTGCCTTCGAGTGCCAGTCTCGGGGGAGAACAGCTGACGAACTGCAAGGCCGTTCCGTCGACCTCCGTTCAGTCGGCTGGCCGCCGCATGCTGTCGCGCACGTAGCGGGCCGGGGGGCTGCCGAGCGCCTTGCGGAACATGCCGATGAACGAGCTGACCGACTCGTAGCCGAGGATCTCGGCGGTGCGTTGCACCGAAACGCCGGCGGACAGTTGCTGCAGGGCGATGATGATCTGCAATTGCTGGCGCCACTGGCCGAAGGTCATGCCGGTCTCCCGGCGCACCATCCGCGCCAGGGACCGCTCGCTCATCGCCACTCGCCTGGCCCATTCGGCCATGCTGGCGCGGTCGCCGGGGGCGCGGGTCAGTTCGTCGGCGATGCGGCGCAGGCCGCGGTTGTCCGGCAGCGGCAGGTAGAGCTGTTCGGTCGGCGCCTGTTCCAGGAGTTCCAGCAGCACCCCGGCCAGACGTGCGAGCGGGCCGTCGTGCGGATAGTCCTGCGGTTGCGCGCTCAGGTGCAGGATCAGTTCGAGGACCAGCGGCGACAGGGCCAGGGTGCAGCAGTCGCTCGGCAGGCGTGCCGCCCCCGGCTCGACGAAGAGGAAGCAGACCTTGCCGTTGGCGGTGACCCGGTTGCTATGGGCGATGCCGCCGGGAATCCACACACCGAACCCGGCCGGCACCATCCACAGGCCATCGGGCACCGTGCAGGTGATGCCGCCGCGGCAGGCCACCACCAGCTGGCCCTTGCGATGCCGGTGCACCGGCACTTCGGTGTCGTTGTGCCGGGCCTCCAGCTGCAGGGCCAGGGCCGGCTGGCCGAGCGCGTCGGGATCGAAGCGTTGGGCGAGGTAGGTCTGCGGTTCACGGCTCACGGCAGGTCCTTTGGTTGTCCGAATTCGATTATTTTCTGGCTGAGTAGTCGATATTTGCAAATCGCCACGACCCGTAGCCTGTGCTCCTCAACCCGACAGGAGCGGCCGACCGCTCCGCGCCCTCGATACCCTGGTGCCCTGCATGCTGAGCGAAGTCTCCGTTTCCGGCCTCTACGTGCCGCCATTGTTCCTCTACCTGTGCCTGGCGATGCCGCTCTACCTGCTGCTGGAGCGCCTCGCCTGGCGCTGGCTGGAATGCGCCTGGCATCCCGGCCTGCTGCGTTTCTTCCTGTCGTTCATCGTGCTGTCCGTGCTGGTGCTGAAGTTCTGAGCCGAGGTCCCCATGTCCATCGTTCGTCTTTCCAAGGTGGCTGCGACCTTCGCCTGCGGCCTGCTCGCCCTGTGCCTGGCGTTGCAGTTGTGGCAAGCCTACGTGCTGGCGCCCTGGACCCGCGACGGGCGGGTCAGCGCGCAGGTGATTCGCATCGCGCCGGAAGTTTCCGGCAGCGTCGAGGCGGTGTTCGTCGCAGATAACCAGCGGGTGGCCCGCGGCGATCCGCTGTACCGCATCGATCCGCGCAGCTATCGCCTGGCCGTGCGCCAGCGCGAGGCGGAGCTGGAGCAGGCGCGGGAAACCCTGCGCCAACGTGACGAGCAATGGCGCCGACGCATGCAGTTGGCCGGCGCGGTTTCGCGCGAGGAGGTCGCCAACGCCGGTCGCGCCCTGCGTATCGCCCGCGCCCGCGCCGAGGCCGCTGGGGCGGCGCTCGACCAGGCGCGGCTGGACCTGCGGCGCAGCGAGTTGCGCTCGCCGGTGGACGGCTATGTGACGCAGTTGCGCGTGCAGCCCGGCGATTACGCGGCGGCGGGCCGGACCAACATCTTCATCGTCGATCGGCGAAGCTTCTGGGTCACCGGCTATTTCGAGGAAACCAAGCTGCGCAATGTACAGGTCGGCGCGCCGGCGACGATCAAGCTGATGGGGTTCGATCCGCTGCTCGACGGCCATGTCGCGAGCATCGGTCGCGGTGTCGCCGACCTCAACGAAAGCCGTGCCGACAGCGGCCTGCCGCAGGTCAGCCCGAACTTCAGCTGGATACGCCTGGCGCAGCGCGTGCCGGTGCGCATCGAACTCGACCGGGTACCGGCGGGCGTGGTGCTTGCCGCCGGCATGACCGGCAGTGTCGAGGTGCTGCAGGCGGGGACCGCGCGGCACTGGCGGCTGACCCGCTGGTTGCAGGAGTACCTTTGATGGCGGCGTCGGCGTCCGGCGGGCGCGATTGGTACGCGGCGTTGCCGTTGCCCTGGCGGACCGACAGCCTGGGCTACGTGCTGCGCAGCATCGGCGCTGCCGCTCTGGCGCTCGGCCTGGGGCTCTACCTGCAACTGGATTCGCCGTTTTCCGCGGCGTCCACTGTGCTGTTGCTGATCAATCCGGTGCAGGGAGCGGTGGTCGGCAAGGGCTGGTGGCGCGCCGTGGGTACCCTGGTCGGCACGCTCGCTGCCTTCGTCCTGACCGCGCTGTTCGCCCAGAAGATGCTGCTGTTCGTCGTCGCCCTGGGTTTCTGGCTGGGTCTCTGCGTCGGCGTCATGAGCCTGGTCCGGCACTTCTACGCCACTGCCGCGGTGGTCGCCGGCTACACCGTGTGCCTGGCGCTGGGACCGGCCATGGTCGAGCCCGAGGCGGCCTTCGAGCACATCGTCACCCGCGCCTCGGCGGTAATCGTCGGGGTCTGCTGCCTGAGCTTGGTGACCGTGCTCTTCAGCCGCAGGACCGTGTCCGGGCGGGTGCGCCAGCGTCTCGTCTCGCTCTGCGCGGCGACGCTGGCGCTGGTCGCTGCGCGGCATGCCGGTGCGGCTGACGGGGAACTGGAGCGCCGTCGCCGGACGCTGGCCGGCGAGGTCTACGCGGTAGACGACCTGCTGGGCGTCGGTCGCGCCGAGTCGCGGGCGCTGAGCGCTGCGCTCCCGGCGATCCGCGGTGGCCTGGCGGCGCTGTTTTCCACGCTGATGGAGTTCCGCTTCGCCGGCGAGACGCATTGGGCCCGGCGCTTGGCGGAGCGTGGACTGGCGCTGCCGATGGCCGACGACCTGTGCCTGCTGGGCGGCCAACTGGAGCGCGGCGAGCTCGACTTCGCCGGCGCCGCGCGACGGCTCGCGAGCTTGCGTGGTCGCCTGGCGGCGATTCGGCGCGGACTTCCGACAGACCAAGCGGATGCCTGTCGCGAAGGGCTGTTCATGGAGCGTCTCGACGAGCAACTGGATGACCTGCAGGCCGCCCTGCGGGGGTTCGCCCGGCTCGACGGCCGGGCCCGCGCCGACGTCCGCCCAGCGGCCTTCCATCGACCTTACCGCGAGGCCTTGCGCAACGGCGCGCGAGCCTGGCTGGCGATGCTGGTCGGCGGCGCCCTGTGGTTCCTCAGCGGGTGGGACCAGGGGCCGACCCTGCTGGCGGTGCTCGGCCCCTACTGCACGCTGCTGGCAGCCTCGCCCTTTCCCGCCGAGGGCACGCGCAATTTCATTCGCGGCACGCTCTGCGCGATACCTGCCGCATTGCTCTGCAAATTCCTTCTGCTACCGCTGATCAACGGCTTTCCATTGCTGCTGCTGTGCCTCGCCTTCTTCTGGTCGTTCGGTATCCAGGCCACCACAGTGCCCAGGCGGGCGTTGCAGGGAATCGCCTACCTGATCGCCTTCAACACCCTGGTCGCCACCGGCAATCTCGCCCGCTTCGATTTCGGCGACTTCGCCAACCAGTCCTGCGCCTGGGTGCTGGCGCTCTGCATCAGCCTGCTGGTCTACCGCCTGCTGCCGAAGGACATGGAACGGCATTCGGCGTCGCTGCTCGACCATCTGCGCCGCGAGACCCTCGCCTTGCTGCGTCGTCGCGCCGGTTTCGACGCGCATGCCTGGCAGGCCCGCCAGCAGCATCGCATCGCCCAGCTGGGCGCGTTGCATGGCATGGAACATCCGCGCAGCGCGCTGGCCCTGCGCCTGGGCTTCGTATCCCTGCAACTCGGCCGCGAGTCGCGGCGCCTGTGGCGCGCCCTGGCCGGGCTCGACCCGGCCGCCGCGGAGGCGCGGTGGATCGAGCGCGCACTGCGAGCCATCGCCGTCCGCCATCGCGATCCGCCGCTCGCCGCGCGGCACGCACGCCGTGCCGGCGCCCGCCTGGCGGCCGCCGGCGAATGGCGCCTGGCCGCGATCCTCACCGACCTCGCCTGGTTGCTCCGGGCCTATTCGCAAAGCGTCTCGTCCGACGGGGCGCAGCATGGAGAAAAGACCTCATGAAAACCTCGTTCTTGCTGGCCTTGCTGGCCTTGCTGGCCTTGCTGCTGTCCTGCTGGTCCCAGGTCCAGGCGGCGGACGACGACGGGAAAGAGTTGCCGCCGATCGAGCGCTACGACTACGGCATGCCGCTGGACATCGAGCGGGTGCTTTCCGTCACGCCGGTGCCGGCCACCTGTGGCGTGGTGCCGCTGGTGATGCTCTACCGCGACAGCGCCGGACGCCTACATCGCTTGCAGTACCGAGGCCTTGGCGCGGGCTGTTCGCGGCACTGAGAAGCGGGCGCAGGCGCTGTCTCAGCGCGCCGCGCCTTCGATGATCGCCAGGACGTCGCCGATGGCGTGCTCCAGGTAGTCGCCCGCCTTGTACGCCGCAAGCGCCTGCGGACCGCCGTCGAGCACCGCCTGCGGCCGTTCGACGAAGCGTCCGAGCAGGTTGAACTCCTCGTCCAGCACCAGTACCAGCGGAATCGGGATTCGCTCCAGCGCCAGGCGCTGGCGCAGGTCGTCCTCGGCGCGGCCCTTGGAAATGATTGCCAGCTCGATATTCGGTTGCAGGCGCTGCGCGAAGTCCAGCGCGGCCAGGTTGATCTGGCAGTCCGGGCACCACATTTCCCCGGCGACCAGCAGGCGATAGCGCCGTTCGATGCGTTGCAGGCGTTCCGTCAGCGCGCTCGGCAGCCCGTTGCTTTCCAGCTTCTGCCGGAACCGCGCGACCGCGCCCTGTTCCGTGGCCAGGCCATGGCCGACGAAGGCGGCGAAGTCTTCTCCGATATCGAACAGTTCCGCGTAAGAGGCCATGCTGGTTTCGCTCCTGTGCTTGGGGAGGGATGGCGCGGCGGATATGCCAGGCAGTCGCGCCACGCCGGGGCGGCCAGGGTAGCGCGCTCGCCGCGTCGCGGCGAGCGCCGGCGTGCTCCGCCGGGTCTGGTCGTTAGCATGGCGCGGCTGGTAAAAAGACAGCGCCACCACTGCCCGCCAAGGCCCGCCCGATGCTGATCGACCTGCCTTCCACCCGTCCGGTCTTCGCCTATGCCCAGGATTATCTCCACGGCGAGCGCGTCGAGCTGCACCGGCATTCGCGCGCGCAATTGATCCATGCGCTCAGCGGGGTGGTCACGGTCGGCACCGCCGAGGGCACCTGGGTGGTGCCGCCGGGACGCGGTGTCTGGTTGCCGGCCGGTATCGAGCATGCCCTGCGTTTCGCCGGCCAGGTGCGCATGCGCACCTTGTTCATCGCCCCGCAAGCGCGCCACGACCTACCGCAGGACTGCCGGGTGGTGGACGTGCCGCCGTTGCTGCGGCAATTGATCGTCGCGGCGATGCGGATCGCCCCGGACTACCCGCCGGGTGGCCGCGACGAGCGGGTGATGGAGCTGATCCTCGATGAACTGCGGGTGCTGCCGATCCTCGCCCTGCACGTGCCACAGCCGGTCGATCCGCGACTGGCGGCGCTGTGCCGCAGCCTGCGCGCCGAGCCGGCCGCCGACTGGAGCCTGGGCGATGCTGCGCGTCGCCTGGGCGTCAGCCCGCGGACCCTGACCCGCGCCTTCCAGCGCGAAACCGGTCTCAGCTTCGTCCAGTGGCTGCGGCGCATGCGCCTGCTCGCCAGCCTCGATGCGCTGGCGGCAGGGCATTCGATCCTCGAGGTCGCACTGGACCTCGGCTACGACAGCCAGAGCGCCTTCAGCGCCATGTTTCGCCGGACCCTGGGCGTTTCGCCGAGCCTCTATTTCGGCCGCGGCGCCGCCTACGGGGTGGCCGAGGGCGACTGAGTTCAGTCCTTCTGGCGCAGCATCAGCGAGGCCAGGGCGCAGGCCAGGAGCGCCACGCAGGAAAGGTAGAAGGCGTCGGAGTAGGCCATCAGGTAGGCCTGCTGGCGCACCCCGTGGTCGAGCAGGGCCAGCGCCTGCTGCTGCTCCGGCAGTTGTATCCGCACCTGGCCACCGCCCAGGCGCTGTTGCAGGGCGCCGTCGAAGATCGTCAGGGTCTCGCCGATCCGCTCGGAGTGGAAGCGCTCGCGCAGCGAGACCAGTTGCGTCAGCAGCGCGGTGCCGATCGCGCCGCCGAGGTTGCGCAGCATCGAGATCAGCGCCGAGGCCGAGCCGGCCTGGGCCTTGTCCAGGCCCTTCACCGCCAGTACCGAGAGCGCGACCATGATCAGCGGCTGGCCGATGCCGCGCACGACGATGGAGGGGATGATCACGTTGCGTCCCGCGTCGGCGTTCAGGTGCGCGCCCATCCAGCAGCCCAGGGCCATGATCGCGAAGCCGCCGGCCACCAGCAGCTTGGGGTTCAGCCAGCGCATCAGGCGCGGCAGCAGCGGCGCCAGGAGCAGTTGCACGAGGCCGTAGAGGATCAGGCTGTCGCCGATCTGCCGGGCGTTGAAACCCTGCAACTGGGACAGGTAGTTGGGCACCAGGAACACCAGGCCGAAGGTCGCCGCGCCGAACACCGCCATCGCCAGGCTGGACACGCCGAAGTTGTAGCTGCCCAGCAGGCGCAGGTTGATGAACGGCCGCGCGCCCCACAGTTGGCGCTGTACGAAGAGCAGCAGGGCGAGCACGGCGAGGACGGCGAAGGTGCGGATGAAGCCGGACTCGAACCAGTCGCGGCGGCCACCTTCCTCCAGCACGATCTGCAACGCGCCGAGGCCGGCGACCATCGCGCCGATGCCGAGCCAGTCGGCCTGGCGCAGGCGTTCGCGGTCGCCGTCGCGGGGGCGGATCGACCAGGCCACCGCGGCCAGCAGGGCGATCCCCGGCAACAGTTGCAGGAGAAAGATCCAGCGCCAGGAATAGGCATCCGCCAGCCAGCCGCCGATCGACGGGCCGGCGGCCTGGGCCACGCTGTTGGAAAGGCTGAACAGCGCCATGCCGAGGGGTATCCGGCTGGACGGCAGCTCGGTGAGGATCAGTTGCATCGACAGCGGGATCAGCACCGCCCCCGAAGCCCCCTGGATCACCCGGATCAGGATCAGCGTCGACAGGTTCGGCGCCAGCGCGCAGCTCAGCGAACTGAGCAGGAACACCAGCGAGCCGAGGAGCATCACCCGGCGCAAGGAGAACACTTCCACCAGCCAGGCGGTAAGCGGGATCATGCTGATTTCCGCGACCAGATAGGCGGTGGAGATCCACGAGCCCTCCTCGAAGGTGGCTCCCAGCGCGCCTTCTATCTCCGGCAGCGCCGCGCTGGTGACGTGCACGTTCATGCCGGCCATGAAGCAGCCGAACAGGCCGCCGGTGACGGCGACCCAGGCACGCAGCGATACCTTGTCGTCAGCGCTCATCGGCGGAGGCTCCGTCCGGTTCGCGAGTGTCCACGGTGGCGATCACCGACATCCCCGGCAGCAGCCGGCCCCGCTCGGCGGCGTCGGCGTCCAGGCGGATACGCACCGGGAAGCGCTGGACGATCTTGGTGAAGTTGCCGGTGGCGTTGTCCGGCGGCAGCAGCGCGAATACCGCGCCGGAGGCCGGCGCCACGCTGTCGACGCGGCCGCGCCAGCGGCGGCCGAACGTGTCCACCTCCAGCTCTACCGGTTGCCCGGGGCGGATGCGTTCGAGCTGGGTCTCCTTGTAGTTGGCCACCACGTAGGCCTGCTCCAGCGGCACCACCGCCAGCAGCGGCAGCCCCGGCGTGACGTACTGGCGCAGGCGCACCTTGCGCTGGCCGACGCGGCCGGCGAATGGGGCGCGGATTTCGGTATCGTCCAGGGCGTGGCGCGCCAGTTCGCGCGCCGCCGCGGCTTCCTGCAGCTCCGCCTGGCGCTGGGCGAGCGCCGCCTCCGCCTCGCGTCGCCGGCTCTTCAGTACGTCCCTGGCGGCGCGCTGGCGGCCTTCCTCGGCGCTTGCCCGCCGCGCCGCCGCCCGCGCTCGCTGGTGCGCCGCGTCGGCATTCTCCAGGCGCTGGCGACTGGTGGCATGCTCGTCGGCCAATTGCCGGTAGCGTCGCCAGTCGGTCTCGGCGCGGCGCCATTCGGCTCGCGCCGCTTCGCCATCGGCGCGGGCGCGGCTGATCGTCTGCACCTGCTCCAGCAGTTGCCGATCGAGGGTCTCCAGCTTCGCGCGCTGGGCTTCCAGCGCCGCCTGCGCCGCCGCTTCGCGGGCCTCGGCGGCGCGTAGGCGCTGGCGGAAGTCGCGCGGGTCCAGGCGCAGCAGCAGGTCGCCGGCCTGGACGTCGGCGTCGTCGGCCACCAGCACCTCGGCGACGTAGCCGGAGACCTGCGCGCTGACCGCCACCCAGTCGGCGCGTACATAGGCATCGTCGGTGCCCTCCAGGAAGCGTCCGCTGCTCCACCACCAGGCCAGCAGGGCGGCGAGCGCGATGGCGCCGGCGAGGCCGCCCAGCAGCCAGGTTCGGCGCCGGTGCGTGGCTGCTGGCATGGTTTCGCCAGTGGTGTGTTCGATGGGTTCCCTGATTGCCTGGTTCATTGTCCGTTATCCTGGTGGGAGGGGCTGGGAGCGGCTTGCCAGCCGCCGCCGAGAGCCCGGAACAGTTCGACCTGGCGCTCGGCGACGCGCATCTCGGCGTCGACCAGGCGCGCCCGGTCGGCGACCAGGCTGCGTTGACTGTCGAGCAGCTCGAGGGCATCGAGGGCGCCGGCGCGATAGTTGCTGCGCGCCAACCGGTAGGCGTGGCGCTGCTCGTCGAGGGCACGCTGGAGGTCGGCACGCCGCTGGCGCTCGCCGGCATACAGCGCCAAGGCACGCTCGACCTCGCGCAGGGCGCCGAGCACCGCTCCGTCGAAGCGCGCCAGAGCGGCGTCGCGCTCTGCCGCTGCGCTGTCCAGGCGGCCTCGCGCGCTTTCCCGGTTGGGGAAGCGCCAGCTCAGCAGAGGACCGGCCGCGTAGGCTAGCGCGCCGCTGCCGCCGAGGCCGGCGAGGGTCGCTGCGGAGGTTTCGGCGCCGACGGCGAAGCTGATGCGCGGGTACAGCTCGGCTTCGGCCAGCGCGCGCCGGGCGTCGGCGGCGGCGAGCCGGCGCTCGGCCGCGCGGACGTCCGGGCGGCGCGCCAGCAGGCTCCAGCCGTCGCCGGTGGGCAGGGCACGGCGCAGTTGCGGTATGCCGGCGCAGGTCGCGGCAGGAGCGTCCAACTGGCGCGGCGAGCGCCCGCTGAGCAGCGCCAGTTCGTAGAGTGCCGCGCGCCGCCGCGCCTCGAGCATCGGCAGCGCGGCGCGGGTCCGCTCGCGCAAGGCCAGCAGCCGGCGTCGCTGCAGCTCGCTGGAAAGGCCGGCGGCGAGCTGGCGTTCGCTCAGCGCCAGGCTCGCGTCGAGCAGGCCGACCGATCGGCGTTGTACCTCTGCCCGTCGCGCCAGGGCGCAGGCGCGGACGTAGGCGAGGGTGGTCTGGCTGGCCACGCTGACCCTGAGCAGGTCGCGCGCCGCTTGCGCCGCTTCGGCATCCGCCTTCGCCGCGGCGATGCGGGCGCGGACTTCGCCCCACAGGTCCAACTGGTAGGACAGGTCGAGGCGGGCGGTGTGTTTCCACTGGCTGCGCAGCTCCTCGTCGGTGGCTTCGGCGAGGGTCTGGTCGTCGCCGTCGCGCCCATACTGGTAGCCATAGCCGACCTCGGTCCGTGGCCAGCGTTCGCCCTGTGCGCCGCGCAGATGGCCGAGGAGCGCGCGGGCATGGGCATCGGCTGCGGCCAGGTCGCGGTTGTGGCGCAGCGCGGCGGCCACCAGGTGGTTCAGCCCAGGGTCCTGGTAGAGCGTCCACCACTGGGCGGGCAGCGCGTCGCCGCGGGTTCCCGCCACCCTCGACAGGCCAGGGTCGAGGCTTTCCGCGCGTGGCGCGGGTTGGTTGCGGTTCGCGCAGCCCAGCGCGGTGGAGATCCCCAGCGCCAGCGCCACGCAACGCAGATGACTGGCAAGCGGCATTGCCCTGCTCCCGTGTCTGAAAGAGCGGGGAACGGTAAGGCAGGCGCGGGCGGCCTGCGCCGGCAAAAGCGCCAGTCATCGTCGCGAAATGGACAGTCGGCGGATTTTTCAGCGTTGTCGCATCAGGTACGGGCCGCAGCCCAGGGCCAGCAGCCCGGCCGGGATGGCCAGCAGGGAGATGCGGTGGATCTGCCGGGAGCAGCGGTTCATCCCGGCAAAGCTGTCGGCCTTGGTGGCGGTCTCCCGGCGAAACCCCGGTCGCGGCTTTCGGCGCGGCTGCGTTCGAGAAGGAACTCCACGGCGACCACGCCCAGCCAGAATGCGACGGCGAACAGGCGAAGGGACAACGGCAACGGGTGCATGGCGCGCTCTCGCTGGTCTTTCAGGCGTTCTCCGGATGCCGTCTCAGCCAGCGCAGGGCGTCGTCCCACAGCGCCTCTGCACCGGCGCGGAAGTAGCCCATGTGTCCGAGCGGTCCACCGTCGGGTCGCAGGTCGAGGGTTTCCAGCGGTGCGTTGCGGTAGGCCTCGACGAAGGCGTCCCGCGAGCGCGGCGGTGCCCAGGGATCGTCCAGGGCGGTGGCGAACAGACAGGGCGTGCGCACTGCGGCGTAGCGCTGGTGGAGGTGGCGCATCGCCGGGTCGTCGAAATAGTAGCGGGGATGGCGGCACCAGCGCTTCCAGTCGCGGTAGACCCCCAGCGGCAGGTCGTCGCCCATGCCCAGCAGGCTCCAGGCCATGTAGCCTTTCCAGGCCACCAGCGGCGGCAGCACCAGGGTCCACAGCAGGCGCACCTTGAGCGCTTCGCGGCGCGACATCCAGCCGCTCCAGCCGGCGCCGCTGCCGAAGCTGTAGCAGGCGGCGAGCCGCCCATGGTCGGGCAGCAGGCCGATGGCGTGGCCGCCGAAGGAGTGGCCGATCCAGTACAGCGGCCGCTCCTCCCGGCCGAGCAGCTCGACGGCGGCGGCGAGGTCCCGGTAGGCCCAGTCCAGGTAGGACATGGCGAAGCCCTTTAGGCTTGCCGGCGCGGATTCGCCGATGCCGCGATAGTCCAGAGTGAGTACGTCGAAGCCCTGGCGCGCGGCGTGTTCGGCGAAACGCCGGTAGAAGCGCTGGGCGACGCCCGTCGCGCCGGCCACCAGCAGGTTGCCATGGGCGTGGCCCGGCGCGTGGTAGCGGTAGGCGGACAGCGGATAGCCGTCGGTCGCGGGCAGGGCCAGGCGTTCCATCCGCACCGGCGCTGCGGAATGTTGAGTCAACGAAGTCATGTCGGTTTCCGCAGGAGAGATGGAGCGGAGCGACCGGGGGTCGACCCGCAGGGGAGCTAGCGGCCTTTGAACGCCGGCGCGCGCTTTTGCACCATCGCCAGCACGCCCTCGCGGACGTCCTCGCTGCCGATCAACGCGGCCAGCGACTCGTTGACCCGCGACAGCGCCGCATCGTCCCCCTCGTCGCGCCCCTGGAACGCCGATTGCAGCGCGGCGCGCACCGCCAGCGGCGCGGCCCGGGCGATCCGCTCGGCGTATTCGAGGGCCCGTGCCAGTTCCTCGCCGGGTTCCACAACCTCGGTGAGCAGGCGCATGCGCAGGGCTTCGTCGGCATCGAACTCATCGCCGGTGAGGATGTAGCGCATGGCGTCGGTCCAGCCCGCCGCACGCGGGAAGCGCACGGTGGATCCGCCCAGCGGCGGGATGCCGCGTAGCACCTCCAGATGGGCGAAGCGCGTGCCGCGCGCGGCCACCGCGATGTCGGCATTGAGCATTAGCTCTATCCCGGCGGTCCAGCAGGTGCCTTGCACCGCGACTACCAGCGGCTTGCTCCGACGCGGCTGGACCACGCCCCAGGGATCGACGCCGCCGTCCGGATAGCGGAAACCGCTGGCGGCGAGCTTCGGTGCCAGTTCCATCAGGTCGAGCCCGGCGGTGAAGTGCTCGCCATGGGCGAAGAGCACGGCACAGCGGGATTCCTCGCTGCGCTCGTATTCACCCATGGCCAGCGCCAGGTCCGCCAGCATTGCGCTGTCGAAGGCGTTGCGCTTGCCCGCGCGGTCCAGGCCGATGAGAAACAGATGACCGCGCTGCTCTCGGGTGACGCGGCCCGGGCCGCTGTTGGCTTCGCTCATGATGCCTCTCTCCTGTGCTTGGGTTGGTGGAGCGGAAACTTCTTCTAGTTACCTACCGAACATTCGGTTTGTAAAAACTAAACAAACATTCGGTAACCGTCAAATTGAGGCGCCAAGGCTTATGGCATAGAATCAACGCCTTTGATCGAGAGCAGGAACCTTCCGTGCGTCCGTTGAAAATCTCCCGCGACGAGCTTCTCCAGCGCTGCGCCGGCACCTTCCGTCGCTACGGCTACCACGGCACCACCATGGAAATGCTGTCCAGCGCCTGCGGCTTGACCAAGGCCTCGTTCTACCACCACTACCCGAACAAGGAAGCCTTGCTCCGCGACGTTCTCGAATGGACCCACCAGCGGCTCGCCGAGACGCTCTTCAGCATCGCCTACGACCCGCTGCTGACGCCCCGCGAGCGCCTGGAAAAACTCGGCCGCAAGGCCGCCCGGTTGTTCCAGGACGACAGCATCGGCTGCCTGATGGGCGTGGTCGCGGTCGACGCCAGCTATGGTCGCAGCGAGCTGATGGCGCCGATCCGCAGTTTCCTCGACGACTGGGCGCAAGCCTTCGCCCAGCTCTACCGCCCGGCCTTCGACGAGGCGCAGGCGCTGGAGCGCGGCCGGCAACTGGTGGCCGATTTCGAAGGCGCCATCCTGCTGGCGCGCATCTATGGCGAGCCGGGCTATATCGATGGCGTCACCCGGCGAGCGCTGGAGCAACTGGCGGGCTAGCCTGCGCCCGCCTTCAACCTGAACGAAGCGTTTCGCCAGGCGGTCGGAACAACAGGTCCCCGTTCCGGAAGCTGAGTCCATGCCGCTGCGCCGTGCCGTTTTCGCCATCCTTTTCGCGTCCCTGGGCAGTCCTTTGGTCGCCGCCGAAACACCCCTGCGCCTGGAGCGCCTGGAGCGCTGCGGCGATCTCCTGGCCAGCGAGCGGCAGGAGTGGTGCCTGCGCGTGCGCGGCCTGGGTGCCGGCCTGCCGCGCCTGTTGCTGGACGGCCGCGAACTGCCGGCCACCGCCCTGCGGCGCGAGGGCGACGGCCTGCGGCTCCGCCTGGACCGCCGTGGCCACGCCAGCGGTCCGCTTTGGCTGGAGCAGGGCGGGCGCAGCAGCAATCCGGTATGGCTGACCCTGAACGGCAGCCATGTGCTCGCCGCCGGTCCCGACGAGGTGGCGAAGAACATGGATGGCCTGACCACCTACGTCGACCTGGTCAGCCTGTTGATCGAGGAGAACCACGACGGTCGCCGGGAGGCCGAACGCCTGGCCGATAAATATGGCGCGCGGGTGGTCGGCGCGATCCCGCCGTTGAACCTCTACCAGTTGCGCCTGCCGGCGCGCGACCTCGTCCAGCGCGACGCGCTGGTCCTCCGCATCGGCAGCGAGACCAGCGTGGACGCCGTGGTGGTGGAGGAGTCCGCGCCGGAGAAGGGCGAGGAAACCGAGGCGGCGCGCCGGCCCGTGGACAAGCCGGACAGCGACTCCGACGAGTGGGCGGCCAATCGTTTCATGGACGCGGTGAACTATTACCAGCGTCGGGTCCGCGCCCGCCAGGCCCCGCTGGAGACCCGCCCGGTGCGCATCGGGGTGATCGAGCGCGACGTCGACTTCGACGCCCCCGACTTCGCCGACTACCTCGGCCCCTGCAAGGCGCCCGCGCCGCGTACCTGCCTCTACGCGCGCGATGCCGAACGTCCCGACAACCACGGTTCGACGGTCGCCGGCATCCTCGCCGCGCGCTGGGACCAGGGCGGCAACAGTGGCTTCCTGCGTGGGCTGGACCGCGCCAGCCAGGGTTTCGAAGTGATCGTCGAGCGCAATTCCGACGCTGGCATCACGGCCAACGTCGCCGCTTCGGTGAACCTGGTGGAGGATGGCGTGCGGGTGCTCAACTGGAGCTGGGGCATCCACCGCGTCGGCGCTCGCGACGTCGACGGCGACGAGGTGGATTCGCTGGTGCGCTCGGGGATCGCCATGAGCGGCTACGAGGAGTTGCTCGAGGAGTTCTTCCTCTGGCTGCGCAAGGAGCATCCGGACGTGCTGGTGGTCAACTCCGCCGGTAACGGCTCGTCCTACTCCGGTACCGACGAATACCGCCTGCCGTCCTCCTTCGTCACCGAGCAGTTGCTGGTGGTGGGCGGCCACCAGCGCAGCGAGCGCCAAGGCCTGGCGGTGGACGACCCGGCCTACGCGGTCAAGCGCAGCACCTCGAACGTCGACATGCGGGTGGATGTCACCGCCGCCGCCTGTACCCATGCCTCGACCCTGGAGCGGGACGCGTGGGGCGAGGTGCACTGCGGCACCTCCTATGCCACGCCGATGGTCGCCGGCACGGTCGCCGCCATGCTTTCCCTCAACCCGCGGCTGCGACCCGAGGAGATCCGCATGCTGCTCCGGCGCAGCGCCATGACCATCGGCGGCGACTACGATTTCGAGCCGGCCGATGCCGAGGACCTCACCGCACCGATCCTGCCCTCGGAGCGCGGCTACCGCCTGGACCACCGTGACGTCGGCCGCTCGGCGCGGCTGGACATGCAGAAAGCCCTGGACCTGGCGGTGAAGAGCCGCGAGCGCGTGCGCTGAGGCGTTCCGCCGGCCCTGGGCCTCACGGCGAGGCTTCCAGCAGCCGGGCGAGGCGTTCGGCGAGTTCGTTGTGGCGGAACGGCTTGGTCAACACCTCGAAGCCGTTGAGTTGCTCGGGCGTGAGGTTGGCGTAGCCGGTGATGACCAGCACCGGCAATTGCGGGAAGCGCTGGCGCAGTTCCTCGGCAAGCTGCACGCCGGTCTTGTCGGCCATGAGATGGTCGGTGACCAGCAGGTCGGGCGCCAGGCCGCGCTCGACCTCGCCCAGGGCTTCCTCCGCCGACGCCGCCTCGCTGACCTGGTAGCCGAGATCGCCGAGCAGCAGCGCGGTGGTGTAGCGCACCATCCTGTCGTCGTCGACCAGCAGCACGTGGGTCGGCCGCAACGCTTCCGGTGCGTCCGGGCAGCTTTCTGCGGTGGATTGCGTCTGCTCCGCGGTGATCGGCAGCCAGATGCTCACCCGGGTCCCCTTGCCGATCTCCGAGTGGATCCCCAGGCCGCCGCCGGACTGGGCGACCAGGCCCTGGACCATCGACAGGCCGAGGCCGGTGCCCTTGCCCACGCCCTTGGTGGAAAAGAACGGCTCCATGCAGCGGGCCAGCACCTCGGCGGGCATGCCTCCGCCGTTGTCGGCGACTTCCAGGCACACGTAGCGGCCGGCGCCGAGACCGTCCACCGCGCCGTCGATCACCAGGTCGGTCCGCGCGCCTATTTCCAGGCGGCCGCCTTCGCCCATGGCGTCGCGGGCGTTCACCGCGAGGTTGAGGATGGCCAGTTCGAACTGGTGCGGATCCACCACCACCGCAGGCAGGCGTTCCGGGATCTCGATGCGGACCTCGATGGTCGGGCCGAGCGAGCGCTCGATCAGGTCGTGCATGCCTTCGACCAGCTCGCGCAGGGCCACCGCCTGCGGCTTGAGGGTTTGCCGGCGGGCGAAGGTGAGCAGGCGACCGACGAGGTTCCGCGCCCGTTCGGCGGACTGTAGCGCGCCGTCGATGAGGTCGGTGGAGCGGGCGTCGTCGAGCCGCCGGCGGATCAGTTCCAGCGAGGCCATGATCGGCGTCAGCAGGTTGTTGAAGTCATGGGCGATGCCGCCGGTCAACTGGCCGACCATCTCCATCTTGCGCGCCTCGTGAAGCTGCGCCAGGGCGCTTTCGCGCTGGGCGAGCATGGTCGCGACACGTTCTTCCAGGCTTTCGTTGAGTTCGCGCAGCTCGTTCTCGGCGCGTACCCGCGCGCTGATGTCCATGCACACGCAGAGCAGGCCGCTGGCGGCATGCTGCTCGTCCACCAGCGGCGTGACCTGGTTCTGCACCCACACCGTATCGCCGTCGGGGCGAACGTAGCGGCCGCTCATCTCGAACGCCGCGCCGGTCGCTCCGCCTGGCGCCGCAGGGAGGGCGAAGTCGGCGGGGTCGAGGATGTCCTGCATGCGCAGGCCGAGCAGGGTCTCGCGCGAACGGCCGGCGATCTCGCAGTAGCGATCGTTGACCCGGGTGAAGCGCCAGTTCCGGTCGCATACCGCGATGCCCGCGCTGGCCTGGTCGAACATCGCCGCCAGTTGCGCGGAACTGGTGCGCAGCGCCAGCTCCGCGCGGGCATGGGTGAGCGAGGTCCAGGCCAGCTTGGCGGCTTCCTCCGCCAGGCGGCGCGGATCTTCGCCGAGCGCCTGCGGATGGGCGAAGTGGATCGCCAGCAGCGCCTCCAGCCGGCCGTGGCGCAGCACCGGGACATGCAGCGTGGCGCCCAGCCCCAGGCGCGCGCGGCTCGCCGCCTCGTCGAGACTCATGCCGCGCTCCCCGGCGAGGTCTTCCCGCGCCACGCTGCGTCCGGCATGCAGTTCGCCGGACAGGGTGGCGCCGAACGCCAGGTAGCGATGCCGACCGACCGCCGAGCGGCCGTCGTGGAGATAGTCGCGATGGACCTGGAAGGTCATGCCGTCGCCGTTGTCCTCGCCGAAGAATATCCGCGACGCGCCCAGCTCCTCGCCGAGCCGGCGCAGGGCGGTGGCTTCGATTTCCAGGGGATCGGCCAGGGACGGCAGGGTCTGGCCCAGTTCCAGGAGGAACGCCTGGCGGCGTTCGAAACGCACCCGCTCGGTGGTCTCGGTGACGATGCACAGCACGCCGCCGACGGAACCGTCGGTTTCCCGCACCGCCGAATAGGACACGTCGAAATAGACCGTCTCGCCGCGCCCGTGGCGTTCGATGTAGAAGGGCCGATCCTTTGCCGCGAAGGTCTCGCCGGTCTCGTACACACCGCGCAGCAGCGGTTCGAGGTCATCCCACAGCTCCCGCCAGTTCTCTATCGCCGGCCGACCGAGGGCGCGCGGATGCTTGTCGCCGATGCTCGGCGCGTAGGCATCGTTGTACAGGGCGACGAATTCCGCGCCCCAGAACAGCACGATCTGCGCCTTGGCCGGCAGCAGCGTGGCCATCGTCGTCTTCAGGCTCGCCGACCAGGCGTCCGGCGGGCCGAGGGGCGAACTGGCCGCGTCGAGGCTGAGCAACAGTTTCCCGACCGTTCCTCCGTTGGCCAGGAAGGCCGGTGGATGGTCGAGGGGGTTCGGGTCCGGTTCGATGGTGAAAGGCTGTGCCATGTCTGCGGAGTCTTGCTCGGTTCCGGTTGAGGTGGTGGGTCGTATGGAATATAGGAGGGCGGTGGGTGCGCTTGCGTTCAATCCGGCTGGGCGGGATGGCGCACCGGGGCGCTCCAGACGCTCGGCGCGTTGCCAGGCGGAGTCTGGCGATGATTTCGTACGCGGTGCCCGAGACCGCGATGGAGACTTGGCGTAGGGGCGAACGACGCCACCGGCGTCATTCGCCATGGCCGGGTCAACCGGAACGTCGAGCGGCTACCAGGCGCTGCTGCAGGCGCGTCAGGAAGGCCACTTCGAAGGCGGTCTTCTGCATCGGTGTGGGCAGGCTGTCGCGGCCGAAGGCGAAGGCGGTCCAGAGCTGGCCTTCGATCTGGTCGGCAAGCCAGTTCTCGGCCTGGCGGACGCCCTTGTCGATGGCGGGCTGGGCGGGAACCGGCCAGAGCAGGGAGAGACCGGGTTGCCGGTCGGCGGGGGGAATCTCGACCATCAGGTCCTTGTAGCGTTCGATGATTGCGTCGACGTGGGTCTTTTCCTTTTCATCCTTCGTCATGCTGGGTGCTCCGTTTCTGAGAGTCACATGACCTGCCGCCTTCGCTGTCAATCGATGGAGGCAGGATCGCGCAGGGTTGACAGACCGGGAAACGGAACCGGCAGACCACGAGGGTCTCCCCACGCGATCCGCCATGAAGGCCCGCAGTTGGAAAACTGCGGTCGAGCCGATGCCTGCAAAAGCATTCGCTGCTTTCGCATGCACCGCTCGGCGCATCGCGCCGTCTCTTCGGGCTGTCAAACCCGGTCACGGATTTGGCCGTGACGGGCGCAGGATAGGGGCAGGCAAGGCGGGGAGCAAGGGCGGGAACGGGTGACGGCAGAGGCTATCGGCAGGCAAGGCGTTGGCTGAAGCGATTCATGGAAATAACCCGGCGTTGGGAGCGCGCCGTTAATCATCGTTTACCAGGAGAAAACAATCCGCCTGGACTGTTCGATTCAATATTTTGTGATGCGCTTCACGCAATAAGAGTATTCCTTATGAGCCACGCAAAAGTGTCATTCGCTTCTTCGAAGAGGGCGCTGCCGAAGTTGCACGCTAGTTGGGCACGCCGCGAGGGCGGCTCGGCACTTTGGTGCATAAGGATATAACCCTTTCTTCATTTCTGATTTTCGTCAGAGTTCGTGCCGGGGCGACCGTCCGTCATTCGATATTAATTAAAAGCGTCAATAATCCGTTTAGGAATCAGGGGCTTGGAAATCCACCTGGCAGAACTGACAGGTCGGTATGCCCAACCAAAGTATTGAACTGATTTAAGTGGTGGTACAAATTTGCCTTTCCCATGTTAGTCCTACTTAACAGGCGAAGCGGTGGAGAGCGCTCTGTTGCGGGCTGCTCGGGATTAAATGGGTTTCGCCCTCGGGGGGCTCCTGTCTTCCAATAAAAACAAGTTGTCGCCAGGCCTGATGAACTTTCAGGTACCCGCGTTCCGTTTTCTCGCGGAACTCACTGACTGCGCTTAACCGCGTGACCGGTTCGGTCGGTAAACAGCGACCTGCGCCGGAAACGCGATAACCGAGACAACTCAATCGAGGAACAGAAGATGGGATTATTCAATGCAGCCGCGAACCTGTTCGGCCAGGTCTACGAGCGCGCGACGCAGGTGGCCGCCACCGCCGTCACGGCGGTGGCGGACGTGGCCAGGACATTGGTGGGCTCCACCGTCGACGCTGTGGAGCAGCAGGTGCACGAAGCGCTGACATCGGTGCATGACGCCGTTGCCAGCGTGGAGCAGGCGCTGGAGGGTACGGTCGGCGCGGTGGCCGGCACGCTCGGCGAGATCGCCGGCGACGCCCTCGACACCGTAGGCTCCGCGGTCGGCACGCTGGGCGGGCTGGCCGGCAACTCGCTGGCGATCGCCGACGACTTGTTGCACGGGCGCGTCGAGCCGGAGGATTACCTGAAGCTGGTCGGTGACCTGGGGCAGGGCGTCGGTGCCACCGTCGGCCATGCCTGGGAATTCGGCAGCGACAGCCTGAAGGCCGCCAACGATCTCTACCACGCCGCCTACCAGGGTGGCTCGCTAAGCCTCGGCAATAGCGACGGCCTGCTCGGGGTCAATGTGATCGGCTCGCTGCTCGGCGGCAATCACGACCAGGGCGTGATTCCCGATAGCCGCGGCATCCTCGGCCCGCTGCCGATCAACGTCTCCTTCACCGAGCAAGGCCTGACCTTCGGCGGCGAGACGCCGCTGACTCCGCTGGTCACCGCAGCCCTGGCGCTGAATCCGATCACCGCGCCGCTGGTGCCGGTGCTGGCGCCGCTCAACCTCGGCGGCCTGGGAGTGGTCGGCTCGGTCGACAAGGAAGGCTTCAGCGCCAAGTTCTACGGTATCGCCGGACCCAGCTACAACCTCGGCGTGGCCAATCTCGGCGGCACCCTGGAGCTGGGTAGCTACAACGAGGTCAAGCTGCTGAGCTGGAACGAGGTGACCCTCAAGGACCTGCCCATCGTCGGCGGCATCCTCGGCTACGTGCCGGTGGTCAAGGACATCGGTGTCTCGCTGCCGACGCTGGACCTGCACTTCGACAGCAAGCTGTATGCGCAAACGATTGCCGGTGTCGATGTCGCCGGGGTCGGGCCGAAGGGCCAGATCGAGCTGGTGCATGACCTCGACAATGACCTGTCGATCGTCGCCGGTATCGCCGGGGATACCGCGCACAGCGCCCTGGACGGTGCCGGCAAGGTGCTCGCGGCGCTGCTCGGCCACGGCGGCGAAGCGGCGCCGCCGACAATCCAGCTGATCGGCGCCGACCCGGCGCCGGAGCATCAGGCCCTGGCCGCCTGACGGCGAGGGAACGCCCGGCACAGGGAGGTGCCATCCGGGCTCATTCGGGATTCCAGCGGCAGTCGTGGCAGAAGTGAGCGCGCTCGATGGCAAGGCTCGGTTCCAGCGTTACCAACGAAATCAAACAGGCCCTGGCGGCCAGCCGCGGCGCGTTGCGCAGCGTGGCGGCGTTCTCTGGGGTGATCAACCTGCTGATGCTGGTGCCCTCGCTGTACATGCTGCAGGTGTACGACCGCGTGCTGTCCTCGGCCAACGAAGTCACCCTGTTGATGCTGACCCTGATGGCGCTCGGCGTGTTCGTCTTCATGGGCGCGCTGGAGGCGCTGCGCAGCTTCGTCCTGGTGCGGGTCAGCGAACGCTTCGACGGCCAGTTGCACGGGCGGATCTACGCCGCCGCCTTCGAACGCAACCTGCGCGCCGGCGGCCAGGAGGCCAGCCAGGCGCTGCACGACCTGACCACCCTGCGCCAGTTCCTCACCGGCCAGGCGCTGTTCGCCTTCTTCGACGCACCCTGGTTCCCGGTCTACCTGCTGGTGATCTTCCTCTTCGACCCCTGGCTCGGCCTGCTCTCGCTGGTCGGCGCGCTGGCCCTGATGGCCCTCGCCTGGTTCAACGAACGCGCCACCCGTGCGCCGCTGGCCAAGGCCGGCGAGTTGTCGATCAAGTCCGGCCAACTGGCCAGCAACAACCTGCGCAACGCCGAGGTGATCGAGGCGATGGGCATGCTCGGTAGCATGCGCGGGCGCTGGGAACGGCTGCACCAGGCGTTCCTCGATCAGCAGAGCCTGGCCAGCGAGCGCGCGGCGCGGATCAACGCGCTGAGCAAGTACCTGCGCATCGCCCTGCAATCCCTGGTGCTCGGCCTCGGCGCCTGGCTGGCGGTGGAGGGACGCATCACCCCGGGGATGATGATCGCCGGCTCGATCCTGATGGGCCGTGCGCTGGGGCCCATCGACCAACTGATCGGCGTGTGGAAGCAGTGGGGCGCGGCGCGCGATGCCTATCGCCGGCTGAGCGGCCTGCTCGACGAATTCCCCGCCCGCGAGCGGCGCATGGAATTGCCCGAGCCGCGTGGCCACCTGCTGCTGGAATCGCTGGACGCGGCGCCGCCCGGCAGCGAGGCGCGCACCCTGCGTGGCCTGACTCTGGCGATCCCGGCCGGCTCGGTGGTCGGCGTGATCGGTCCGTCCGGCTCCGGCAAGTCGAGCCTGGCGCGGGTAGTGCTGGGCATCTGGCCGACCCTGCACGGCAGCGTGCGCCTGGACGGCGCCGAGATCCGCCAGTACGAGCGCGAGACCCTCGGCCCGCGCATCGGCTACCTGCCGCAGGACATCGAACTGTTCGCCGGCACGGTGGCGGAAAACATTGCCCGCTTCGGCGAGGTGCAGGCCGACAAGGTGGTGGAGGCGGCGCGCCTGGCCGGGGTCCATGAACTGGTCCTGCGCCTGCCGCAGGGCTACGACACCGTGCTCGGCGTCGGCGGCGCCGGGCTTTCCGGCGGCCAGCGCCAGCGCATCGCCCTGGCCCGGGCGCTGTACGGCGCGCCGACCCTGGTGGTGCTCGACGAACCCAACTCGAACCTCGACGACAGCGGCGAGCAGGCGCTGCTGGCGGCGATCCAGGCGCTCAAGGCGCGTGGCTGCACGGTGCTGCTGATCACCCACCGGGCCGGCGTGCTGGGTTGCGCCGACCGCCTGCTGGCGCTGAACGCCGGCCAGTTGCACCTGTACGGCGAGCGTGACCAGGTGCTCGCCGCCTTGAACAACCAGCGCGCCGCGTCGGCGTCGCGGCAGCGCGCGGACTACCGGGTGGCCGGCTACGGCGCGCCGCAGGTGGTGGCCGCGCCGCGCCAGGGAGGTGTGGAATGACCCGCACGGTGAAACGCGACGAGAACGCCTATGCGCGACTGGGCTGGCTGCTGGTCCTGTTCGGCTTCGGCGGCGCGCTGCTCTGGGCCGCCTTCGCGCCGCTCGACCAGGGCGTGGCGGTGCCGGCCACGGTGATCATCTCCGGCCAGCGCAAGTCGGTGCAGCATCCGCTGGGCGGGGTGGTCAAGCACATCCTGGTGCGCGACGGCCAGCATGTGGAGGCGGGCGAGCCGCTGATCCGCATGGAACCGACCCAGGCCCGGGCCAACGTCGATTCGCTGCTCAACCGGTACGCCAACGCGCGGCTCAACCAGGCGCGCCTGCAGGCCGAATACGACGGCCGGCGGACCCTGGAGATGCCCGCGGGGCTGGCCGAGCAGGCCCCGCTGCCGACCCTCGGCGAGCGCCTGGAGTTGCAACGGCAGTTGCTGCACAGCCGCCAGACCGCGCTGGCCAACGAACTCTCCGCATTGCGGGCGAACATCGAGGGGCTGCGCGCCCAGCTCGAAGGGTTGCGCCAGACCGAGGGCAACCAGCGCCTGCAACAACGCCTGTTGAACAGCCAGTTGAGCGGTGCGCGCGACCTCGCCGAGGAAGGCTACATGCCGCGCAACCAGTTGCTCGAACAGGAGCGCCAACTGGCCGAGGTGAACGCCCGGCTATCGGAGAGCAGCGGTCGCTTCGGGCAGATCCGCCAGAGCATCGCCGAGGCGCAGATGCGCATCGCCCAACGCGAGGAGGAGTACCGCAAGGAAGTCAACGGGCAACTGGCGGAAACCCAGGTCAATGCGCGGACACTCTGGGAGGAGCTGTCCTCGGCGCGCTACGAACTGCGGCACGCCGAGATCCGCGCGCCGGTCAGCGGCTACGTGGCCGGCTTGAAGGTGTTCACCGATGGCGGGGTGATCGGCCCCGGCGAATTGCTGATGTACATCGTGCCCAACAGCGACAGCCTGGAAGTGGAGGGCCAGCTCGCGGTGAACCTGGTCGACCGGATCCACAGCGGGTTGCCGGTGGAGATGCTGTTCACCGCCTTCAACCAGAGCAAGACCCCGCGGGTCACCGGCGAGGTGACCATGGTCAGCGCCGACCGCCTGCTCGACGAGCAGAACAAGCAGCCCTACTACGCGCTGCGCGCCCAGGTCGACGCGGCCGCGATGGGCAAGCTGAAGGGCCTGCAGATCCGCCCGGGAATGGCGGTGCAGGTGTTCGTCCGCACCGGCGAGCGCTCGCTGCTCAACTACCTGTTCAAGCCCCTGTTCGACCGCGCCCACGTGGCGCTGGCGGAGAACTGACCGATGACCACGCGCCGCCTGATGACCTGGCTGTTCGGCGCCTTCCTGTTGCTGCTGCGCGAGGATGCCTTCGCCCTCGGCCTGCTGGACGGCTATCACCTGGCCCTGGAGAACGACCCGCAGTTCCAGGCCGCGATCCAGGAGCACGAGGCCGGCAGGCAATACCGTGCGCTCGGCCGCGCGGCGCTGCTGCCGCGCCTGGTGTACAGCTACAACCGTGGGCGCAGTTGGTCCGATGTGACCCAGGCCACCACCCGCGGCGATTTCAAGGAAGACCGCGACTACGACAGCTACGTCTCCACCCTCAGCCTGCAACAGCCGTTGTTCGACTACGAGGCCTTCAGCCGCTACCGCAAGGGCGTGGCCCAGGCGCTGCTGTCCGACGAGCGCTTCCGCAGCCAGAGCCAGGAACTGCTGGTCCGGGTCCTGGAAGCCTATACCGGCGCGCTGCTGGCCCAGGACCAGATCGAACTGGCGCGGGCGCAGAAACGCTCCTACCGCGAGCAGTTCCAGCTCAACCAGCGCCAGTTCGAGCGCGGCAACGGCACCCGCACCGACACCCTGGAGACCCAGGCCCGCTTCAACCTGGCCCAGGCCCAGGAAATCGAGGCGCGGGACAGCCAGGATGCCGCCCTGCGCGAGCTGGAGCGACTGGTCGGGGCGCCGCTGGAGATCGCCGACCTGGCGCCGCTCGGCGAACGCTTCCAGGTGCGCCCGCTGAGCCCCGCCAGCTACACCGCCTGGCGCGACCTGGCGCTGGCCGAGAATCCCGAGCTGGCCTCGCTGCGCCACGCGGTGGACGTGGCCCGCTACGAGGTCGAGCAGAACCGCGCCGACTTCCTGCCGCGCCTGGGCCTGTACGCCAGCACCGGCAAGTCCAAGTCCGGTTCGGAGAACACCTACAACCAGCGCTACGAGACCGACAGCGTCGGCATCCAGTTGAGCGTTCCGCTGTTCTCCGGCGGCGAGACCCTGGCGGCGACGCGCCAGGCCACGCATCGCATGGAGAAGAGCCATTACGACCTGGACGACAAGGTCCGCGAGACCCTCAACCAGGTGCGCAAGATGTACAACCAGAGCAGCAGCAGCGCGGCGAAGATCCGCGCCTACGAGATGACCGTGGAGTCGGCGCGGACGCTGGTGATGGCCACGCGCAAGAGCATCGCCGCCGGGGTGCGGGTCAACCTCGACCTGCTGAACGCCGAGCAGGCGCTGTACAGCGCGATGAACGAGCTGTCCAAGGCCAAGTACGACTACCTCACGGCCTGGGCACGCCTGCGTTTCTACGCCGGGGTGCTGGACGAAGCCGACCTGGAACTGGTGGCGGCGAACTTCGTTTCCGGCGAGACGCCGGCGCGCCGCCGCGACTGCGCGACGACGGATTGCCCGGCGCCGCTGCACACCCTGTCGAAGACCGATACGGAGGAAAACCGGAGCGCGCTCAATTGAGACCGCGAAGGACGTGCGGGCAATTGTTCGCCTGGCGTGAAGTCGATGTCCCGGGCGGGTCGACAGAGGTCGAACAATACGCACGGAATTGTTTTTCCAATAAGGCTCTATTTATATGAAACGGTTTTTATAATATTCCAGTGTCTTCGGTGGTTTTATCTTTCCTGCATGATTTCATATATGCGGAATTCGTTCGTGCATATGCTTTAAGTGCAGCTTAATTTTTTTCGTGAAACCTGTGGACATTGGAAAATAAGCTGTGTCAGTTTGGACTTCGGCCTGATCTGGCCGATAACTGCAATTATCCATCCGATAATTGTATCCGAGTTATTTCCTTTACAACTTAAAGGGATATGACAATGTCCAGCAATTCTCTTGCATTGAAAGGTCGTAGCGATGCGTATACCCAGGTAGACAACTTCCTGCATGCCTATGCGCGGGGCGGGGACGAATTGGTCAATGGCCATCCGTCCTATACCGTCGACCAGGCGGCGGAGCAGATCCTCCGCGAACAGGCGTCTTGGCAGAAAGCACCGGGCGACTCGGTGCTGACCCTGTCCTATTCGTTCCTGACCAAGCCGAACGACTTCTTCAATACGCCGTGGAAGTATGTCAGCGATATCTACTCGCTGGGCAAGTTCAGCGCCTTCTCCGCGCAGCAGCAGGCCCAGGCCAAGTTGTCGCTGCAATCCTGGGCAGACGTCACCAATATCCACTTCGTCGACGCCGGCCAGGGCGATCAGGGCGACCTGACCTTCGGCAACTTCAGCAGTAGTGTCGGCGGTGCGGCGTTCGCCTTCCTGCCGGATGTACCGGATGCGCTCAAGGGGCAATCCTGGTACCTGATCAACAGCAGCTACAGCGCCAACGTCAATCCGGCCAACGGCAACTACGGACGCCAGACCCTGACCCACGAGATCGGCCATACCCTGGGCCTGAGCCACCCCGGCGACTACAACGCCGGCGAGGGCGATCCCACCTACGCCGACGCTACCTACGCCGAGGACACCCGCGCCTATTCGGTGATGAGCTACTGGGAAGAGCAGAACACCGGCCAGGACTTCAAGGGCGCCTATTCCTCGGCACCGCTGCTGGACGACATCGCGGCGATCCAGAAGCTCTACGGGGCCAACCTGACCACTCGCACCGGCGACACGGTGTACGGCTTCAACTCCAACACCGAGCGCGACTTCTACAGCGCCACCTCGTCCAGTTCCAAGCTGGTGTTCTCGGTGTGGGACGCCGGCGGCAACGACACCCTGGACTTCTCCGGCTTCAGCCAGAACCAGAAGATCAACCTCAACGAGAAGGCGCTGTCCGATGTCGGCGGGTTGAAGGGCAATGTGTCGATCGCTGCCGGGGTCACCGTGGAAAACGCCATCGGCGGCTCGGGTAGCGACCTGTTGATCGGCAACGACGTGGCCAACGTGCTCAAGGGCGGCGCCGGCAACGACATCCTCTACGGCGGCCTCGGCGCGGACCAGCTGTGGGGTGGCGCGGGAGCCGACACCTTCGTCTACGGCGATATCGCCGAGTCCTCCGCGGCGGCGCCGGATACCCTGCGCGACTTCGTCAGCGGCCAGGACAAGATCGACCTGTCCGGGCTGGACGCCTTCGTCAACGGCGGGCTGGTGCTGCAATACGTCGACGCCTTCGCCGGCCAGGCCGGCCAGGCGATCCTGTCCTACGACGCGGCGAGCAAGGCCGGCAGCCTGGCGATCGACTTCAGCGGGGATGCCCATGCCGATTTCGCGATCAATCTGATCGGCCAGGCGACCCAGGCCGACATCGTCGTCTGACGCGCTGACACGGGCGCGGTTCGGTGCGGCGGTACGAACCGCGGCCCTTCGGCCGGCCGGGCACTGTTCGAATTGATAGGTGTCTTCCACAGGAGCGAAGTTGTGAACTGTGGTGCGCCCGTGGGCCGGCGACCCGGCGGACGAACGGAGGCCCGCGGCGCCTGGCGCGCGCTGGCGTTCGAAGCGAGGATGGCGGGCGGCGTTCGCCGTGTTATCCGATGTTCCAGGCTTGAAGGAGATCTCTCGATGTCGGCAAGCGCGAAGCTCTCCAGGATGGTTTGCTTGCTCTGCGGTTTTTTCAGCACAGGTATCAGTATGGCCAGCAGTCTGATTCTTCTCAGCGCTTCCGATCTCGCCGGGCAATGGACCCTGCAGCAGGACGAGGCGCCCGCGATCTGCCATCTGGAGCTGCGCGACAGCGAAGTGGCGGAAGCCAGTGGCTACGACCTGGGCGGCGATACCGCCTGCCTCACGCGCTGGCTGCCCAGCGAGCCGCGCGCCTGGAGGCCTACCCCGGCCGGGATCGCGCTGCTCGAACGCGGCGGCCTGACCCTGATGCTCCTCGGTCGCCAGGGCGAGGGCGACTACCGGGTGCAGAAGGGCGACGGCGGGCAGTTGGTGCTGCGCCGCGCGACGCCCTAGCTCGCCTGCGGGTCAGACCACGAAGCGACCGATCATGCCCTTGAGGTCGTTGGCCAGGCGCGACAGCTCGTGGCTGGCGCCGCGGGTCTGCTCGGCGCCCTGGGTGGTCTGCACGGCAACGTCGCGGATGTTCACCAGGTTGCGATCGACCTCGCGGGCGACGTGGGCCTGCTCCTCGGCAGCGCTGGCGATCACCAGGGTGCGCTCGTTGATCCGCGTGGCGTGCTCGGCGATCTCGCCCAGAGCGTGGTCGGCGGCCTCGGCCTCGTCGAGCATCTGCCGGGCGCGCTGGTCGTTCTCGCGCATCGCGGACACCGCGGTGTCGGTGCCCTCGCGGACGCTGGCGATCATGCCTTCGATCTCATGGGTCGATTGCTGGGTGCGGTGGGCGAGGGCGCGCACTTCGTCGGCGACCACCGCGAATCCGCGGCCCTGCTCGCCGGCGCGGGCGGCCTCGATGGCGGCATTGAGGGCGAGGAGGTTGGTCTGCTCGGCGATGGCGCGGATCACGTCGAGCACCTTGCCGATGTCCTGCGCCTGGCTGGCCAGGCCCTCCACCAGGCGCGCAGTCTGGCCGATCTCGGTGTTCAACTGGCGGATCGAGCGGACGGTCTGTCCGACCCGTGCGCGGCCGTTGCCGGCGGCCCGTTCCGAGAGACTGGAGGCCTCGGCGGTGGAGCTGGCGTTGCGCGCGACCTCCTCGACCGCCGCGCTCATTTCGTTGACCGCGGTGGCGGCCATCTCGATCTCATCGTTCTGCCGGGCCAGCGACCGGTTGCCTTCCTCGGTCACCGCGTTCAGTTGCTCGGCAGCGGCGGCCAGCAGCGCGGCGGAATCGCCGATCTGCTCGATGGTGTCGTGCAGGCTGGCCTGCATGCTGCGCATGGCCTTCATCAGTTGCGCCGGCTCGTCGTCGCCGTCGCTGGCGATCTCGCCAGTCAGGTCGCGGGCCGCGATGCGGTCGGCGCAGGACACCGCCTGGCGGATCGGCACGACGATGCTGCGGGTCAGCAGCCAGGCGATCGTCACGCTGGCCGCCAGGGCCACCAGCAGCACCGCGAGGATCGCGGTGGAGGCCCGGGAGTAGACATCGGCGGCTTCGGCGGTGGAGGCGCGGGCGGCCTCGCGGTCGAGGGCGATGAGTTGCTTCAGGGTCCGCTGCACCTGCTCGTAGCGCTGCAACTGGGCCCCGCCCATCAGCACGCTGGCTTCGTCGGTACGGTTGTCACGGGACAGCGCGAGCAGGGCGGCGTGTCCTTCGAGGTATTCCTGCTGGCGCTGGACGAACTGGTCGAGCAACGCGCGCTCCTCGTCCAGGACCAGCAAGGGGCGGTATTCCCTTTCCACCCTGGCGAGGGTAGCGATGACCTCGTCCATCCGTTGTTCCTGCTGGCGCATGCGCGTGGCGTCGTGCAGCAGCACGTGGTTCATCTCGCCGAGGCGCAGTTCGCTCATCAGGCCGCTGAGCTGGGCCGAGGCTTCGACGCTGGGCAGCCAGACCTCGCCGATATCCTTGGCGGCGCGGTTCAGCGAACCCATGCGGTTGTGCGCGAAGAGGCCGAGCGCCACCAGCAGCGAGGCGAGGATGGCGAAGCCGATGACGGCGCGTGGGGTGATGGCGATACGACGAAGAAGCATGGGGTGGTCTCCGACCGGGCTGTGGGAAGGTGCTTGGCCCTGTAGCGGGGCGCGGAGGGGTTTCTTGAGGGGCTGCGGGGCTATTTGGAATTGCCCTACATGATTGCTAGGAATTTTCTGTAAGTTTTCGATGTGCTCGAGCCGGTTGTGCCGTTTTCGGCATGCTCCGGGTCGATTGAGGTCAAGAGAAGGCTGTCGCGGCAGGCCACCCTAGGGATTGGTCGAACAAGGAGAAGCCCGTGATCCGAATGACGCTGGACGAGGTCCGCGAGCTGGCCGTGCGCATCCTGCGCCGGCACGCTTTCAGCGAAGCCCATGTACAGGCGGTGGCCGATACCCTGGTGGCGGGGGAGCGTGACGAATGCGCGTCCCACGGTATCTGGCGGTTGCTCGGCTGCATCGCCACCCTGAAGGCCGGCAAGGTATCCGCCGACGCCGAGCCGGAACTGCACGACATCGCTCCCGGCCTGCTGCGGGTCGACGCCCATGGCGGGTTCTCCCAGTGCGCATTCCGGCTGGGGCTGCCGCATCTGCTGGAGAAGGCCCGCAGCCAGGGTATCGCGGCGATGGCGGTGAACCGCTGTGTGCATTTCTCCGCGCTATGGGTTGAGGTCGAGGCACTCACCGAGGCGGGCCTGGTGGCCCTGGCGACCACGCCGAGTCATGCCTGGGTGGCGCCGGCGGGCGGACGCAAGCCGATCTTCGGCACCAACCCGATCGCCTTTGGCTGGCCGCGTCCGGACGGCCCGCCGTTCGTCTTCGACTTCGCCACCAGCGCCGTGGCGCGTGGCGAGATCCAGTTGCACGAACGCGCCGGCAAGCCGATCCCGCTGGGCTGGGGGGTGGACGAGCAGGGCGAGCCGACCACCGATGCCAGCGCCGCGTTGCGAGGCGCCATGCTTACTTTCGGCGGGCACAAGGGCTCGGCCCTGGCGGCGATGGTCGAACTGCTCGCCGGTCCGCTGATCGGCGACCTGACCAGTGCCGAGTCGCTGGCCTACGACGAGGGCAGCCGTTCTTCTCCCTACGGTGGCGAACTGCTGATCGCCATCGATCCGCGGCGCATGCTCGGCGCCTCGGCGGAGGAGCACCTGGCGCGCGCCGAGACGCTGTTCGAAGGCATCGTCGAACAGGGCGCGCGCTTGCCCTCGCAGCGACGCTTCGAAGCGCGCGAACGCAGCGCCAGGGACGGCGTGACGATTCCCGAGGCGTTGC
This sequence comes from Pseudomonas sp. FDAARGOS_761, assembly GCF_013343155.1. Classification (NCBI taxonomy): domain Bacteria; kingdom Pseudomonadati; phylum Pseudomonadota; class Gammaproteobacteria; order Pseudomonadales; family Pseudomonadaceae; genus Pseudomonas; species Pseudomonas sp. FDAARGOS_761. The sequence goes on from NZ_CP054572.1 coordinate 1,436,447, forward strand.
ACCGGGAGCTACTGGCGTTGCTGGAGTGAGCGCAAGGCGAGGGGCCGACCGGACAGCGTGGCGCAACGAGGACGACTGCGTAGGGCGGATAGCGCCAACGGCGTTATCCGCCATCCAGGCTTCCAGGCGTGCTCAATCCAGGGCCTCGCGCGTGCTCCGGCCATCGACCAGGCGCAGCAGGCCCAGCGGGTTGGCGTTCTTCAGGGCGTCCGGGAGCAGGCTGTCGGGGTAGTCCTGGTAGCACAGCGGGCGCAGGAAGCGTTCGATGGCCAGAGTTCCCACCGAGGTGCCGCGAGCGTCGGAGGTGGCCGGGTAGGGGCCGCCGTGGACCATGGCGTCGCACACCTCGACGCCGGTCGGATAGCCGTTGAATAGCAGGCGCCCGGCCTTGCGTTCGAGCTGCGGGACCAGCCCGGCGAACGCCGCGAGATCGTCCGCTTCGCCGATCAGGGTCGCCGTCAACTGGCCGTGCAGGTTGTCCAGCGCGCGGGCAAGCTGTTCCTCGTCGGCCGCCTCGACGACCACGGTGGCCGGGCCGAACACCTCTTCCTGGAGCAGTTCGTCGCCTTCCAGCAACAGGCCCACGTCGGCCTTGAACAACTGCGGATGGGCCTGCCGTCCTTCCTGTGGCGCGCCGGCCAGGCGCCGGATGCCGGGATGGCGCTCCAGGCGTTGCAGTCCTTCGACATAGCTGCGCAAGGTGCCGGCGTTGAGCATGCTCTGTGCCGGCCTGGCGGCCAGTGCCTCGCCCAGGGCCGCGACGAAGGCGTCGAAGCCGGGGGAGCGCAGGCCAAGCACCAGGCCCGGCTTGGTGCAGAACTGGCCGCAGCCGAGCGTCACCGAGGCGGCCAGCTCCTCCGCCACCTGGCGGCCGCGCCGGCGCAGGGCTTCGGGGAGCACCACCAGCGGATTGATGCTGCTCATCTCGGCGAACACCGGGATCGGCTGCGGCCGCGCCGCTGCCAGGTCGCAAAGTGCGCGCCCGCCCTTGAGCGAACCGGTGAAGCCGACCGCGCGGATGGCCGGATGGCGCACCAGCGCCTCGCCGACGCCGCTGCCGTAGACCATGTTGAATACCCCGTCCGGCATGCCGCTGTCGGCCGCCGCCTGGAGGATCGCGTCGGCCACGCATTCGGCGGTGGCCATGTGTCCGCCGTGGGCCTTGACCACCACCGGGCAGCCGGCGGCCAGGGCGGCGGCGCTGTCGCCGCCGGCGGTGGAAAAGGCCAGCGGGAAGTTGCTGGCACCGAACACCGCCACCGGGCCGAGACCGATTCGCCACTGGCGCAGGTCGGGGCGCGGCGGGGTACGCCCGGGTTGTCCTCGATCGATGCGCGCGCCGTGGAAGTCGCCACGCCGCAGGACTTCGGCGAACAGCCGCAACTGGTTGGCGGTACGTGTCCGTTCGCCCTGGATGCGTACGGCGGGCAGCGCGGTCTCGCGACGGACCAGGGCGACGAAGTCGTCGCCCAGGGCGTCGAGGCGCGAGGCGATCGCCTCGAGGAATCCGGCGCGGCGCGTGGCGGACAGTTGCCGGTAGTGTGGATAGGCGCGTTCGGCGGCGCGGGCGGCGGCGTCGACCTCCGCCTCGGTGGCCTGGACGAAGGCGTAGGGCAGCGCTTCGCCGCTGTCGGCGTCGAGGCTGCGCAGGATGAGGTTGCCGGCGGCGCTGCGAGCGCCGCCGACGTAGTTGTGACCGAGGATACTGGGCATGGGGCCTCCCTGGGGACGGTGGACGGAATGCTCTGCCGCTGGCTCTCGCCGGCCGCTCCCTGGGGAGCGAGGCGGCGAGGGCGCGGCGCCGGCTACAAGCCGACGTCCGGCAGCGCCGGCCGGCTGGCCAGGGCCTTGGCCATGATCCGCTCGACGTGCTCGCGATCGGCGCCGCGCAGGGCCAGGCGCGGTGGACGGGTGAGGGCGCTGCCGCGACCGGCGAGTTGCTCGCAGAGCTTGATGCACTGCACCAGGTCGGGACGGGCGTCGAGATGGAGGATCGGCATCAGCCACTCGTAGATCGGCATCGCCTCGGCGAAGCGCCCGGCCCTGGCCAGGCGGAAGATGGTCTCGCCTTCCTTCGGGAACACGTTGGACATTCCCGAGATCCAGCCCTGGGCGCCCACCGCCACGCTTTCCAGGACCACGTCGTCGAGGCCGGCGAAGAGGATGAAGCGCTCGCCCACCTGGTTGCGTACGTCGATGAAGCGGCGGGTGTCGCCGGAGCTGTCCTTGAAGCAGACGATGTTCTCGCAGTCGGCCAGGGAAACCAGGATGTCCGGGGTGACGTCGTTCCGGTAGATCGGCGGGTTGTTGTAGACCATCACCGGCAGGTCGGTGCCGCTGGCCACGCTGCGGAAATGCTCGGCGGTCTCGTGCGGCTTGGAGGAATAGACCAGTGCCGGCATCACCATGATGCCGTCGACGCCGACCCGCTCCACCGCCTTGGCCACCTTCGCCGCGCCGGCGCTGGTGAACTCGGCGATCCCGCAGATCACCGGCACGCGGCCGCCGGAGGCATCCTTGGCGACCTCGGTGACGGCCATCTTCTCCTCGATGGTCAGCGAGGTGTTCTCGCCGACGCTGCCGCATACCACCAGCCCGGACACGCCGTCGCGCACCAGGTTGGAAATGACCGTGTGGGTTTCCTCCAGGTTCACCGAGAAATCGGCGTTGAATTGGGTGGTGACCGCGGGGAATACGCCGCTCCAGTTGACGTGCTTGCTCATGGTTTCTCCTTTTTTCGTATTTCGTATACGAATTCAGTCGGACCGCTGCGGTCCGAGTCACAGGGCGACGGCAGCGTTCGCCGTCGTGGGCGATCCGGTACGCGCCGGATCGGTTTCCGCCCGGCCGCTGTCTGCGGTCGGGCGGGGTGGTCAGCAGTGGCCGCCGGGCCAGGTGTCGGACAGCCGATAGCCTTGCGGCCAGGGATCGTCCGGGTCGAGCAGGTACTGGTGGATGCCGGTGATCCAGGCCCGCCCGGACAGGCACGGGAGGATCGCCGGACGGCCGCCGAGTTCGGTCAGCGACTCGATGTGGCAGTGGAATTCCGAACCGATGATGGAGCGCCCGACGAAGCGTTCGCCGACCCGCAGCTGGCCTTTCGCCTGGAGCACCGCCATCCGCGCCGAGCAGCCGGTGCCGCAGGGCGAGCGGTCGATCTTGCCGGGGCGGATGACCACCGCGTTGCTCGCGCCGAGGACACCGTCGCGGCGCTCCGGCGGCGCGGCCAGCTGGCAGAAGGACAGATGGTCCCAGTCCGGGTTGGTCGGGTGGCGGAAGCCCAGTTGTTCGTTGGCCGCGTGGGTGATCTTCAAGCCGGTGGCGACCAGCTCGGCGGCCTCGTCGGCGCGCAGGGCGAAGCCCAGGCGCCGGGCGTCGGCGATGACGAAGCTGTCGCCGCCGTAGGCGGTGTCGACCTGTAGCGAGCCGAGGCCCTCGACTTCGATCCAGGCGTCGAGGCGGTCGGCGAACGACGGCACGTTGCGGATTTCCACCCGCTCGGCCTTGCCGTCGCGGCATTCCGCGCGGGCCTCGATCAGCCCGCCCGGCGCTTCCAGCAGCAGCCGGGTCAGCGGTTCGCGCATCGGCAGGATGCCGCTGTCGAGCAGCACGGTGGCCACGCACAGCGAATTGGAACCGGACATCGGCGGGGTGTCGGCCGGCTCCATGATGATCCAGCCCATCTGCGCGCGCGGGTCCTTGGCCGGCACCAGCAGATTGGCGTGGCGGAACACTCCGCCGCGCGGTTCGTTGAGGACGAAGTTGCGCAGGTCCTGGTCTCTGGCGATCCAGCGCGACTGTTCCCAGAGGGTGGCGCCGGGCGGCGCGGCGACGCCGCCGACGATCACGTCGCCGACCTCGCCTTCGGCATGGCAACTGACGATGTGGACGATCCGCTGCGAACGCATGGCTATCTCCTGTGCGGGGGCGGGCTCAGAGCACCGAGCGGAGGAATTCCACCGTCTCCGGCCGCTGCGGGTCGCCGATCACCTGGTCGGGGGTGCCGATCTCGTGGACCAGGCCATTGCGGAAGAACGCCACCCGGTCGGACACGTCGCGGGCGAAGCGGATCTCGTGGGTGACCAGGACCATGGTCATGCCTTCTTCGGCGAGCAGGCGCATGGTGTCCAGCACCTCGCCGACCAACTGCGGGTCGAGCGCCGAGGTGGCTTCGTCGAACAGCATGTAGTCCGGCGACATCGCCAGCGCCCGGGCGATCGCCATGCGCTGTTGCTGGCCGCCGGAAAGGCGCTGGGGGAAGACCTTGAGCTTGTCGCCGAGACCGACGTGGGTAAGTTGCTTCAGCGCCATCGCCTCGGCTTCGGCGCGGCTCTTGCCGAGCACCTTGCGCGGCGCGAGCATGACGTTTTCCAGCACGGTCAGGTGGGGGAAGGCGTTCCACTGCTGGAAGACGATGCCGATCTTCCGCCGCAGGCGGTTGAGGTCGGTGCCGCGGGCATGCACGTCGATGCCGTCGACGCGGATGCTGCCGCGCTGGATCGGCTCCAGGCCGTTGATGCACATCAGCAGGGTCGACTTGCCGGAACCGGAGCCGCCGATGATCGACAGCACCTCGCCCTTGTCCACCCTCAGGTCGACGCCCTTGACCACCTCGAACTGGCCGTAGGCCTTGTGCACGCCGCTGATCTCGATCATTGCTGCCATCTCCGTTCCAGCCGGGCGCCGAGTCGCGCGACCACCCAGCTCATGAGGTAATAGACGAGCCCCGCGATGCAGAGCACGAAGAGCGGTTCCTGGATGCGCGTGACGATGGTCTGCGAGGCGCGCAGCAGTTCGACGATGCCGATCCAGAGCACCAGCGAGGTGTCCTTCATCACCGACAGGGTCAGGTTGACCCAACCGGGGAAGGCCACCCGGGCGGCCGTCGGCAGGACGATGTGGAACAGGTCCTGGCGATAGCTCAGGCCCAGCGAACGCGCGGCCCGGCGCACGCTCGGCGGTACCGAGAGGACGCCGCCGCGGACCACCTCGGTGCAGTAGGCGGCGGCGTACACGCCGAGCACCAGGCAGGCCACGGCGAAGGCGCTCCAGTCGAGGCCGAGGATGCTCTTGAAGGAATTGAGCAGGACGAACTGGATCAGCAGCGGCACGCTGCGGAATACGTCGAGCAGCGCCGCCAGCGGCAGGCTGGCGCGTGGCAGCAGGGCGCGGAGCAGGCCGAAGACGACGCCCAGCAGGGTGCCGATCAGCATCGCCATGGCGGTGATGGCGAGGGTGGTCCAGGCGCCTTGCAGGAGGAACAGCAGGTCGTTGGCGGTGAGGCTGGTGGTGAACACGGCATTCCCCTCAGTAACGGAACAGGCGCCAGCCCAGCAGGCGGGCGGCCAGCACCAGCAACTTGGCCATGGCGAAGTAGAGGACGGCGGCCAGGGCGAAGTATTCGAAGGTGCGGAAGGTCTTGACGTTGAGCGCCTGGGTGACGCCGGTGAGGTCGTCGGTCAGGCCCACCACCACGCCGAGGGAGGTCATCAGCATGGCCCAGACCAACTGGTTGGTCAGCGGGTAGAACACCACCCGCAGCAGCTGCGGGATCACCACCAGGCGATAGGCCTGCGGCGCGCTCATGCCCAGCGAGCGGGCCGCCCGCAACTGGGTCTCGGGCACCGCCTGGAGGCCGCCGCGGAAGGTCTCGGCGAGGTAGCCGGCGTTGTTGAAGGTGACCCCGGCGAGCAGGGCGAACCAGGAACTGACGTGCAGGCCGAAGGAGCCCAGGCCGAAGTAGAGGATGTAGATCTGGAACAGCGCCGGGGTATTCCGCGCGATGGAGATCCAGGCCCCGGCGGCGGCGCGCAGCGGGCGGTTGCCGCCGAGCCGGGCGAAGGCCAGGAGCAGGGCGATGAGGATGCCGAAGAGCATCGACAGCGCGGTGACCTGGAGCGTCACCAGGCTGCCGGCGAGCATCTCCGGCAGGGCGTTGAACGCCGAGCGCCAGTGGAAGGTGTAGTCGAACATCAGCAGTCCTCGCTCAGCCAGGCGGGCAGCCCGGCGGGGGCCCGTCCGCCGACGGCGGCCTCGACGCAGCCGGCGAGGCCGGCGAAGCGCACCTGGCGGCCGACCAGTCCGGGGGCGTAGTGGGCATACTTGGCGGAGTTGGTCATCAGGGTGCGCGCGCCCGGCGGCACCAGCGGTTCGTCGAGCATGCACCAGCAGGTGTCGGTGACCAGCCGCGCGCCGAACGCCCGCAGCGTCGCCAGGTGCCCGGCCGCTTCGGCCTGGGCGACGACCTGCCGGCTGCTGGTGATCACCAGCGCTACCTCCGGGTGTCTGCGGCGGCCGTGGCAGAGCGCGGCGAGCTGGGCGAATTCGCTGGCGGAGAAGTGCGGGTTGCCCAGCGCCACCAGGTCGATCCGCGTCTCGTCGGCGCTGTCCAGCTCGCGCCAGGCGTCGCGCAGGCGCTCGCGACCGACCCGCAGGGTCCGCCGCGGCGCGCGGCCGCCGAAGGCGCTGGCCAGGTCAGGGGCTTCCGGGGTGACGCCGATGACGTGGAACATCGGCACCGAGGAACTGGTGCCCAGCGCCGCGCCGAAGGCCTTGAGCGCGTCGCGGTCCGGCTGCCGCTGCCGCAGGCCGTCGATCGCCGGGATCTGTCCGTCGCAGAGCAGGCCGCAGAGGTAGCCGAGGGTAGGGTAGAAGGCATCGTCGACGCTGCCGAGGTCTTCCACTTCGATCAGTACCCGCGCCTGGCGCTGCTCGTCGAGGTGGCAGCCGGCCAGCGGCGCGCGACCGGTGAGGGCGCAGCAGATATCCATGAAGTCGGCGTACTTGTTGGTGCGTGCGCCGAGCACGCTGTTGGCGAAGAGCACCGCGTTGGACTCGGCCCAGACGATCTGTTCGCCGGCACGCGCGCTGTCGTCGAGCAGGTAGGGCGCGCAGGTGAAGCTGGGCTGCGCGCCCATGTCGAGATAGGCCTGGGCCAGGGCCGCGGCTGGCTCGCCGAGGGCGGCGGGTACGCCCTGTTCGCGCCAGCGGCGCTGGTCCACGGAGATGGCGTTGAGGGTGGTCGGTACCCGCACCCGGGCACCGAGGTCGCGCAGGGTCTCGGCGAAGCGCAGGCCGGCCGGGCCGGTGTAGATGCAAGCGTCGATGTGCGCGCGCTGGATCTCGACCAGCCGTTGCGCGCCCTGCAACGCCGCCATGCGCAGGACGATGCGCATCGCCAGGCGCGCGGCTTCGCCGTGTTCGCCGGCGAGCAGGGCCTGGTCGAAGGCGTCCAGTCGCGGGCCGGCATCGGTCGCCAGCGCTTCGGCGGGCCGGGCCTCCAGCGGCGGCGGGGCATCGCGGTGGAGTTCCAGGCGACCGTCGGCCAGGCGCGCCCAGGGATAGGCGGCGAGTTCGTCGAAGCGCTCGCCGAGACAGGCGATGGGTAGCGAGCGGCCGAACAGTTCCTCGGCGACGATCGCGCCGAGGGCGAGGATTTCGTCCGGTTCGCGCAGGAGGATCGCCGCCGGCGCACGTCCGCCGAGGATCAGTTCCAGCAGTACGCTGCTGCCGGTGCAGGAGCCGCGCCCACCGGGAATCGCCAGCAGCCTGCCGTGCAGATGGCGGCCGCTGAGCGGGTGGTGACGGTCGATCACTTCCGCGCTGCGCGGGTCGACGCCGCCCCAGAAGCTCAGGCCGGTCGGTGCGTACAGCAGTTCGCCGGACGCGCTGCCGGCGACCAGGGTACGGGGAACGATGAGGTGTGCGTGCTTCATCGGCGCATCCAGGACGGGGGGAAACGGCGCGGCCCGGCGGCGGACCGCGCCCTCGGCTTCAGCGGTAGACCGCGCTGGTGGTCAGCTCCGGCGCCGTGCCGCCGACCCATTTCTGCGCCAGCTCGGCGTAGCGGCCGGTGCGCACCTGCTGGTTGATGAACAGGTTCAGGTAGTTGAGCAGGCCGTATTCGTTGCGCTTGGCGCCGAGGGCCACGTAGTCGATGTCATAGGGCGCGTCACCGGCGATCTTCAGGCCCTTGTACTTGCCCGACTTGATCCACGAGGCGGCGACGGTGGAAGAGACGACCGTGGCGTCGATATGCCCCTGGCTGATCGCCAGGGCGGTGTCGGCCTCGGACTGGTAGGCGCGGAAGCTGCCCTTGGCGTCGCCCCAGGCCTTGCTGTCCTTCTCCAGGGCCAGCGCCTCGAAGGTGCCGGCGGTGCCGCCGACCGGGCGGCCCTTGAGGTCCTCGTAGCTGGCGATGCCGGTGTCCTCGCGGGTCAGTACCACCTTGACGAAGGCGAAGTAGGGGATGCTCATGCCGATGGTCTTGGCCCGCTCCAGGGTGTCCGAGGTGGACGCGACGATCACGTCGGCGCGACCCGATACCAGTGCCGGGATGCGGTCGGGAAAGGGCGTCTCGACGATCTCCGCCTTGACGTCCAGGGCCTTCGCCAGGTCGTTGCAGTAATCGACGTCGAAGCCCACCGGGTTGTTCTGCGCATCGCGCGAGCCCATCGGCGGAAAGTCCAGGGTGACGGCGCAGCGCAGCTTGCCGGACTCGATGATGTCGTCGAGCTTGTCGGCCTGGGCGAGACCGGCGAGGGAACAGCCCAGGGCAGCGGTGAGGGCTAGGGCAAGGGTCTTCTTGGTATTCATGGGGGCCTCTGGCGATGCGGTTGAGCGGAAGGGCGGCACATCTCGTATTTGTGATTTCGTATACGATATTTTAAGCGAGCAATGGCTGTGCCAGAACCTCGTCCGACGCCGATAAAAAATCTTTCGCTGGAGCGCGACCGCTTTGGCTGGCGCGTCGCTGTGCCATGCCGCGCCGGACTGCGCCCCGCTCGGACGCGGCCGGCGGTGTTACAAAAGGGAGCAGGATTGCTACCGCCGCCCCCTGGCGGGGCGAGGCGTTACGCTTTTCGGGGCTGGCGATGGGTCTCGCGGTATTGGCTCGGCGAGAGTCCGGTGAGCGCCTTGAACTGGCGGCTGAAGGCGCTGTGGTCGGTGTAGCCGCAGCGCAGGGCGATCTCGGTGATCGGCGCGTCGCCGGCGAGCAGTTGCGAGGCGGCGCCGAGCCGCGCCTTGTGGATCATCTGCCGTGGGGTGAGCTGGAAGATGCGCTTGCAGTGACGCTCCAGTTGCGCCACCGAGAGCCCGGCGATGGCGGTGAGATCGGCGAGGCTGAGCGGCTGGTCGTAGTGCTCGCGGATATGCGCGTCCACCGCCGCCAGCCGGCCGTAGGCCGGGTGCGCCGACTGCGCCGCCGGCAGGTCGTGGGAGATGCCGGCCATGCCGATGATCGCCCCGTCGGCATCGCGCAGCGCCTGCTTGTGGGTCAGGCACCAGCCCGGCTGGCGACCGGGATAGAGGTGCAGCTCCAACTGGTTCTCCAGCGTCGCGCCGCCGCGCAGCACGCGCCGATCCTGCTCGGCATAGAGCGGACCTAGGCTGGAAGGGAAGACCTCGTCGGCGCTGCGGCCGAGCAGTTCGGCCTTGTCCTTCACGCCGCAGCGGCGTGCCAGGGTGCGGTTGACCAGGACGTAGCGGGCGCGCTCGTCCTTGACGAAGAACACCACGCCGGGCATGGCGTCGAGCAGCGCCTCGACCTGGCGCAGGCTGGCCAGCAGGCTGGCGAGGTCGGCGGGGGGCGGGGCGGCGAGCAGGTCGTGCATCGGGGCGAAGGCCTGGCTGGGGGACCGCGCCAGCATACGGGGCGCCGGCGGCCGGGAACAGGGCCCGGCCGCGCGCCTCAGTTGCCCGGCGAGTCGCAGCGCAATGGCACCGTGCGCACGCGGCGCAGGTAGAAGAGGCAGGTGGCGCCGAGCAGCAGCGTCATCAGGACGAACTCGACGGCCAGGGTCGTCTGCGTCGCTTCCAGGTAGTCGCCATGGCGCTCCAGCCTGTGCGCGAACACCGCGCCGAGCAGCGCCGAGCCGAGGCCGAGGGAGGCCTGCTGGACGGTGGCGAGCATGGCGCTGCCGGCGCCGGCCTGGGCGGTCGGCACCTCCGAGAGGCCGATGCGGAAGAAGCTGCTGACGATGAACGCCTGGCCGAAGCCGATCACCAGGGTCGCCGGCGCCAGGTTGAGGATGCCCGGCTGCGGCCAGACCCGTTGCAGGGTCAGCATCAGGCCGAGCAGGCCGCACATCTGGATGACGCAGCCGAGCAGCAGCAGGCGTACCGGGCCGATCCGCGCCGCCACCCGGGCGGTGAGCAGCGCCGAGACGAAGTAGGAAGCGCCGAGGGCGATGAAGGCATTGCCGGCCTGCACCGGCGAGAGACCGGCGCCGGCCTGCAGGGCCAGGGCAAGGGCGAACATGAAGCCGCTCCAGCAGGCGAAGAACAGGATCGCCAGCAACAGGCCGAAGCGGATGCTCGGCAGGCGCAGCAGCGACGGCGGCAGCAACGGCCAGGCCTGGCGGCGTTCCTGGCGCAGCTCGGTGCGCCACAGCCAGGCCAGCAGCGGCACCGCCGCCGCCAGCAGCAGGGCGCAGGGCCAGGACCAGTGCAGCGATGGGCCGAGAGCCAACGGCAGCAGCAGGCAGAGGATCAGCGCGGCGAGCAGCAGGGTGCCCGGCGCGTCGACGCGGGCGGCATGCTCGGCGCGGGTCTCCGGTACCCAGCGGCGGCTGCAAAGGAGAATGCCGAGGCAGATCGGCAGGTTGATCAGGAACACGCTGCGCCAGCCGAGGCCGCCGATGTCGGCGGAGACCAGGAAGCCGCCGAGCACCTGGCCGACGACGAAGGCCAGGCCGCCGATGGCGCCGTAGGCGGCCAGCGCGCGGGAATGCGCGTGGCCGCTGAGGCTGACATGCAGGGTGGCGAGGATCTGCGGCACGACCAGCGCCGCGCCGACGCCCTGTAGGGCGCGCGCCACCAACAGCAGCCAGACCGAACCGGCCAGCCCGCAAAGCAACGAGGCGACGGCGAACAGGGCGACGCCGAGATCGAACAGGCGGCGACGGCCGTAGTTGTCGCCAAGCCGGCCGCCCATCGCCAGGCACACGGCGAAGGCCACGCCGTAGACGGCGACGATCAGTTCCAGTTCGGTTTCGCTGGCGCCGAGGGAATGGGCGAGGGCGTCGAGGGCGACGTTGACGATGGAGAAATCGATCATCGGCAACAGTTGCCCCGCCAGCAGGATGCAGAGCCCGGCGAGGCCGAGCCGCGACGACGAGACGGCGCTGGGCATGGGCGGAGTCCTTGTGCGGAAGGGAGTGGGCTGGCAGCATGCGCTTCTGGCTAACCCGGTACCAGTTCTTGCTTATCCTGGTATTGGCGCTACCCGTCTGCCCTCCGGAGGACTTCGCCATGCCCCTCGACGCCCCTGCCAGCCACTCTGCGGAAAGCCCCGCGCAGCCGTCCCGCGCCGAACAGCTGGGGGCCTTCCTGCGCCGCCGGCGGGAAAGCATCGAGCCGCAGCGGGTCGGCATTTCCCGCCTCGGCCGCCGACGCACGCCGGGCCTGCGTCGCGAGGAGGTGGCGCAGCTCGCCGGGGTCGGCGTGACCTGGTACACCTGGCTGGAGCAGGGCCGCGCGGTACGCGCCTCGGAGCAGGTGATCGGAGCCATCGCCCGGGCCCTGCTGTGCAACGAGACGGAAACCCACCACCTGTTCAACCTCGCCGGGCTGGCCGCGCCGACCTCGGCGCGGCGGGCGGTCTGCGAGAAGCCCTCGGCCGCCACCCAGGCCATCCTCGATGCCCTCGACCCGTTGCCGGCCATGGTGCAGAACGCCCGTTTCGACATCCGCGGCTACAACCGCGCCTATTGCCGGCTGGTGGGCATCGACCTGGCGGAGATCCCCGAGGAAGACCGCAACTGCATCTACCTGGCGCTGACCCACGAGCGCTGGCGCTACTGCATGGCCAACCGCGAGGAGGCGTTGCCGCGGATGGTCGGCTTCTTCCGCGCGGCAATGGTCGAGCGCATGGGCGATCCGCTGTGGGAGCGGCAGTTGCAGCGCTGCCTGGAGGTTTCGGCGGAGTTCCGCGAGATCTGGCGGCGCAATGAGGTGATGGGTATCGAAAACCAGCTCAAGCGCTTCCGTCATGCGCGCTGCGGCGAATTCGAACTGCAGCAGACCAACTGGTGGTCGGCGCCGAAGAACGGCGATCGCCTGCTGGTCTTCGTCCCCCTCGACGACCACGCTCGCGACTGCCTGGAGCAACTGTGAGTCGGCGCCCTGTCCCGTAGCCAGCGCCTGCTCGACCTGCTGCAGATTCTGCGCCGGCATCGTTACCCGGTGGCCGGGCATGTGCTTGCCGGCGAACTGGGGATCAGCCTGCGCACGCTCTACCGCGATATCGCCACCCTGCGACAGCAGGGCGCGCACATCGAGGGCGGCGCCGGCGCCAGGCGTTGCTGCGCGAGTGGCGTGAACGGGAAAGCATCGCCGCGCAGTGAGCGACTGCTGCCGGAAACTGACAGACGGCCACCGCCTGCGGGTCTAGCGCCCGGCGCTGTAGCGGCTCAGAGCCGGAACTCCTCGGCGATCAGTTCGCCGAGGCGCTCCAGCGCCGGCGGCCGCTCTCCCGGGGCGAAGGCCAGGCGAATGCGGTGGGCGGGCAGTTCGGCGAAGCCCTCCGCCGGCCCCAGCACGCGCATCGTCGGGCCGACCCGCGCACGGTCGATCACGCCGATCGCCAGGCCGCCTTCGATGGCCGCTTCCAGCGCCGCCGCGCCGGGACTGCTGACCACCGTGCGCCAGCGCCGGCCCGTCGCGCCGAGGGCTTCCAGCAGCGCCTGCCGATAGGGACAACCCTGGCCGTGCAGGGCCAGCGGCAGCGGGCGTTGCGGATCGATCCGCAGGCCGTGGCCGGCGACCCACACCGGCTGGGTGCCGCCGATCTCGCGGGAGTGCCCGTCGTACGGGGTTTCGTCTTGCGCTTGCACCAGCAGGGCGAGGTCCAGCTGGCCGCGCCGCAGGCGTCCGGCCAGCCTGCCGCTGGCGTCGGTGAGCACCTCCAGCTCCAGCGCCGGCAGTTCCGCGCCGAGGCGTGGCAGGAGGCGGCCGAGCAGCTTGCCGGCGTATTCCTCGGAAATGCCGAAGCGCACCCGCAGCGGCTCTTCCCGTCTGCGCAACCCGGCGAGCACGCGGTCGTGGGTCTCCAGCAGCTCGGCGGTCTGGCGCTGGAACCGCTGCCCCAGCGGGGTCAGCCGCACCGACTGGTTGTCGCGCTCGAACAGCCGGCCGCCGGCCAGTTCCTCCAGGCGCCGGACGTGGGTGCTCACCGCCGAGGGGCTGCGGTTGAGGTGGCTGGCCGCGGCGAGAAAGCGGCCGAAGCGCAGGATGGCATGGAAGGTACGCAGCAGCTCGATATCCAGGTTGGCGCTCATGGTTCCGATTTCCTGCATGACTGGTGCAGATAGTTTCGTTTGATAGTAGCGGCGGAGGCCGCCTAGCCTCGACTCGAACCTGACCGACGGAGGCGAGCGATGCGCGCGACCACCTGCACCCCGCGAGCGATGCCCGGGGCGACCCGCCTGCTGGCCGTGCAACTGGGCATGGTACTGGCCTGGAGTTCCGGCTTCGTCGGCTACCGCTATGCCATGGAACAGGCGCCGGTGTTCCTCACCAGCTTCTGGCGCTTCGCCGTCTGCCTGGCGCTGCTGCTGCCCTTCGCCTGGGCCGGGCTGCGCCGGTTGTCGGCGCGCCAGTGGCGGCGCCAGGCGCTGATCGGGGCGTTGGCCTACGCGGGCTACATCGCGCCGATCGCCAAGGCCATCGAACTCGGCGTCTCGCCGGGCGTGGCGGCGCTGATGGCCGACCTGTTGCCGCTGCTGGTGGCCTTGCTGGCGCTGGTCCTGCCGGGGCAGCGAACGCGGCCGGGGCAGTGGCCGGGGATCGCCCTGGGCGTCGCCGGGGTGCTCTGGGCCGGGCATGCGGCGCTGGCGCTGGGGTGGGCGCCGGGCTGGGCCTACGGCCTGCCGCTGCTGGGCATGCTGGCGCTGGCCCTGGCCACCCTGTTGCAGAAGCGCTGGGACGACGCGCCGGGATCGCTGGCCGTGGTGCTGTTCGTGCAGATCGGCGCCGCGCTGCCGGCGTTCGCCGGCCTGGCGGTGGCGGAGGGTAGCCTGCGGCCGCCGCTGTCCGGCGGATTCCTGTTCGGGCTCGCCTGGCTGGTGCTGCTGCCCACCTTCGGCGGCTACGGCCTGTACTGGCTGGGCCTGCGCCATCTTTCCGCACAGGGCGGCAGCGCGGCGCTGTACCTGAGCCCGGCGCTGACCCTGCTATGGGCGCACTGGATGTTCGCCGAGCCGCTGACACCCATGCTGCTGGGTGGTCTGCTGCTGTCGCTGGCCGGCCTCGGCTGGCTGTATCGCGCCGAGCGTCGCTAGCCGGCGTCGCCCTGCCAGCGGGCCAGGGTCTCCAGGCGCGCCGGGCTGAACGGCGGACGCGGCGCCGGAGGCGTCCAGCCGAACAGGAATTGCGCGGCGCTGCCGCATATCCGCCCCTGGCAGGCGCCCATGCCGCAACGGCTGTGCAGCTTGGCCTCGGTCCAGCCGGCATGCCCGGCCAGCGCGGCCAAGGGGACGTCTTCGCAACGGCAGACCAGGGTATCCGCCTCCGCCAGTTCACGCAGTTCGGCACGCAGGGCGAAGTGTCGCGCCAGGGTGTCGGCGAAGCCCTGCCAGCGTCGCCGTCGTGGCCACAGGCGGCGAGCCGCGTCGCGCTCGTCGACGGCGGCATGGCCGGCGATGGCGCCTTCCACCAGGGCCAGTTCGCTGCCGCCGAAGCCGGTGCATTCGCCGGCGGCGTAGTGGTCGGGCAGGCTGCCGGCCTGCCATTCGTCGACGGCGAGCGCCTGGCCGTCGAGGCGATAGCCGAGGGCCTGGCCGAGTTGCACGTTGGGCACCAGGCCGAAGCCGCAGGCCAGGCGTTCGCAGGCGATCTCGCGGACCCGACCGCCTTCGCGCAGGCGCACGGCTTCCAGGCGCTCCTCGCCGAGGGCGGCGAGCACGTAGCTGTCGGCGCGGTAGCTACGGGCGAACAGGCCGGCGGCCTGCCACAGCTTACCGGGCCAGCGCGGGAGGCGTACGGCGAAGGCGGCCAGGGTTCTCGCCGGCGCCTGTTCGGCGACGCGCAGCAGGCGCGCCCCGCACTGGCTGGCGCTGGCGGCGCTGGCCAGCAGCAGCGGGCCGGAGCCAGCCACCACCAGGCGCTGGCCGGCCAGTGGCAGGCCGCCCTTGGCCAACGCCTGCAGGCCGCCGGCGCCGGTGACGCCGGGGAGGGTCCAGCCGGGAAACGGCAGCAGCAGTTCGCGGGCGCCGGTGCAGAGGACCAGGCGTCGGTAGCCGACCTGCCAGCCACGTTGCGGGTCTTCCAGCAACAGGCGCCTGCCGGGACCGCAGGCGACCACCCGGGTCGCCGGGAAGTGCTCGACATTGGCGTGCCCGGCCAGGCGTTGACGCATCTGATGGGCACGCGGCGGCAGGTTGGCATGCGGGCCGTCGCGCCAGATCTGTCCGCCGGCGGCCGGGTTGTCGTCGACCAGGGCGATGCGCGCGCCGCTCGGCGCGGCGGCCAGCGCTGCGGCCAGGCCGGCGGGGCCGGCGCCGACGATCAGCAGGTCGTAGTCGGCGCTCATGCCTGGGTCTCCACGCGCATGCCGGCTTGGCAGACGGTCTGGCAGGCCAGGCGTCGCCGACCGTCGATCAATACCCGGCATTCCTGGCACGCGCCCATGCCGCAGAACGGCGCGCGCCGCCCGCCGCCGACCGCGCTGCGGGAGCAGCCGTCGCCGCCGAGGGCGAGGGCGGCCGCCACGCTGGTACCGACGGCGACCCGCAGCGGACGCCGGTCGATGAACAGTTCGATCATGGCCGGGCACTCCCGGAGCTGAAGAGGAAGCGTCGCGGCAGATAAGGCGTGGGATCCAGCGGCGGCGTTTCGCCGAACAACTGGGCGGCGAGCAGGCGCGCGCTGCCCGGCGCGGTGGTCACACCCAGGCCCTCGTGGCCGACCGCCAGCCACAGGCCCGGCTGCGCCGGGTGCTCGCCGAGCAGCGGCAGGCCGTCCGGAGTGGCGGCGCGGAAGCCGGTCCAGGCACGGATCGCATTGAGGCCGGCGAGCCCCGGCAGGTAGTCCAGGGCACGCCGCAGCATGCGCGCCAGCACCGGGCCTTCCACCTGCGGGTCGAGCGTGTCGAACTGCCGCGAGGAGCCGAGGAAGACCTGCCCGGTGGGGCGCGGCTGGGCGTTGAAGGCTACCGAGGTACCGCTGCTGGCGTGGGCGCTGCTGACATAGCCGAGTTCCACCAGTTGATGGCGGAGGGTGCCGGGATAGCGGTCGGTGATCAGCAGGTGGCCTTTCTTCGGGCGGATCGGCAGCTCCGCGCACAGCTCGCCGGCATGGATGCCGTTGGCCAGCACCAGCGCCTCGGCGCTCAGCCAGCGGCCGTCGGCCAGGCGCAGGCGGCTGCCGTCCACTTCGCTGACTTCGGCGTGCAATCGACGCAGGCGCGGGCCGGCTCGTTCGAGCAGCCAGCGCGCCGCGTTGGGCGCGTAGAGGATGCCGTCGCCCGGCACCTTCAGGGCGCCGGCGAGGCCTGGCCGCAAGACCGGTTCCAGGTCACGCAGGCGCGCGGCGTCGAGCATCTCGCAGGCGACGCCGGCGGCCAGCAGGGCCTGGCGCTTGCGCTCGGCTTCGGCGAGTTCGGCGGCGTCGGCGGCCAGCCAGAGGGTACCGCAATTGCGGTACGCGCAGTCTTCCGGCAGATCCGCCGCCCAGGTGCGCCAGGCCTGGATCGAGTAGTCGCTGAGGGCCAGTTCGGCCGGGTTGTCGTCCATCGCCACCAGGTGCCCCATGCCCACCGCGGTGGCACCGCCGCGGCGGCTGTCCAGCACCAGTACGTCGAGGCCGCGACGCGCCAGTTCATGGGCGCAGGCGCTGCCGACGATGCCGGCGCCGACCACGATGACCTCGGCGTTCACCGGCGGATGCCCCAGGCGAACGGATCGTCGTCCGCCAGCAGCAGGGTGGCTTCCGCGCTGACGTGGGCGCGGCCGCGGATGGTCGGCACGATACGCCCGCCGGGCTGGCCGTCGAGCCATTCGTAACGCCCCTCGAACTGGCTGCCGATCACGCTCGCCTGGCGCCAGGGCTGGCCGGGCAGCAGCTTGCCGTCGGCGGCCAGGCAGGCCAGCTTGGCACTGGTGCCGGTGCCGCAGGGCGAGCGGTCGTAGGCCTTGCCGGGGCAGAGCACGAAGTTGCGGCTGTCGGCGTGGGGGTCGTCGGCGAACAGTTCGATGTGATCGATGGCGCCGCCGTCCTCGCCGCGGATGTCCTGGTCGTCCAGCGCCTGCTGGACGGCGACGGTGTAGGCGGTGAGGGCGTCGAGGTTGTCGCCGGCGAGGCGCTGGCCGTGTCCGGCGACCAGGAAGAACCAGTTGCCGCCCCAGGCGATGTCGCCGCTGACCCGGCCGATGCCGGGCACTTCGACGCTGACCTGGCGACGGTAGCGGTAGGCCGGCACGTTGCGCACGCTGACCGAGCCGTCCTCGTGGAGGGTCGCCTCGACCTCGCCGACCGGCGTCTCGATGCGGTGCACGCCGGGACCGATCCGCCCGAGGTGTGCCAGCGAGGCGACCAGGCCGATGGTGCCGTGGCCGCACATGCCGAGGTAGCCACTGTTGTTGAAGAAGATCACTCCGGCACAGGCTTCGGGATCGACCGGTGCGCAGAGCAGGGCGCCGACCAGTACGTCGCTGCCGCGCGGCTCGAGGATGCAGGCGGCGCGCCAGGCGTCGTGGCGCTCGCCGAGCAGGCGCCGGCGCTCGGCCATGTCGCCGTGGCCGAGATCGGGAAAGCCGCCGATGACCAGGCGGGTGGGCTCGCCGCCGGTATGCGAATCGATGATGCGGATGCGTTGCATGGTGGCCCTCGCCTGTGCCGGGGTATGCGCCACAGGGTGGCGTTTCGGCGGGGCGGGGCGCTTGAGGGTTTTCGCTCAGGCGAGTGACGAAAGCGGCATAGCCGGGATGGCCCGGCTCAGGTGCTGGCCGGGCGGTTCGGCAGGTGTTCGTAGAGGGTCCGGCAGACCCCGACGATATGTGCCTCGATCAGTGCCGCGGCCCGTTCAGCATCGCCGGCGCGACAGGCGGCGACGATCTCGCGGTGTTCCTGGTCGGCGCGCTGCTTGCCTTCGGACAGGCTCATCTGCATGCGCAGGTAACGTTCCAGCTTGTCGTGGATGGAGCGGATCAGGTTGACCAGGAACGGCCGCTGTGCCGGTTCGTAGAGACAGGCGTGCAGTTGCCAGTTGAGTTCGGCCCAGCGTCCGACGTTGTCTTCGCCGACGAAGTCGGCGCAGATCGCCTCGGCGCGGGCGAAGGTGGTCTCGTCCATGTTCGGCACCGCCAGGCGGATCGCCTGCGCCTCGAGCAGCACCCGCACTTCGAACATCTGCGCCAGTTCCGGTTCGGAAATACGCGTCACCACCGCGCCCTTGTTGCGCTGGAACAGCACCAGGCCTTCCGCTTCCAGGCGCTTGAGGGCCTCGCGGACGGGAATCTTGCTGACATTGAAGAGTTGCGCGATGTCGTCCTGGCGGATCGGTTCGTCCTCGGCGAAATGCCCGGCGATGATCGCTTCGCGCAGGTGCTTGGCGATGATCTCGGAGGCCGAAGGGGCGATGCCCAGGTTAGGGGCGTTGAGCATGGAGAGAGGCAAGCGGGGCAACCTGCGTGGCGTTGGGAACGTGCGGGATATTGTATACGAACGTTCGGCGGCTGCCGCTGCCGGTTGGCGCCTTCTGCGCAGGCGTGTTGGTCGGCTTCAGTGGGCCTCCGTGGCGCATGTTTCGCAGGGCGAAACGCTCTTCCGGAAAGTTCGGGGAGAGGCTGGACAATAGAAAATTAGCTTGCTAATAATTCGCTCGCTCATGTATTTCGGGGCGTCCGCGATGGCCAAGCCTTCCTTCTTTTCCTCCGACCTGGTGCAGGTGCTGCTGTGCCCGCGCCTGCACGAACTGCAGTTCGCGGTGAAGGCCCTGCTGGCCGGCGGGTTGGCCCTGTACCTGGCCTTCAGCCTGGAGCTGGAGCAGCCGCAATGGGCATTGATGACGGTGTTCGTGGTCAGCCAGCCCTATAGCGGCATGGTCCTGGCCAAGGGCATGTTCCGCCTGATCGGCACCTGCGCCGGTGCGCTGGTGTCCATCGGCATGGTCGCGCTCTATGGCCAGGCATCGCTGCCCTTCCTCCTGCTGATGGCGCTCTGGCTGGCGTTCTGCACCGCCGGCGCGTCGCTGCTGCACAACCATGCGTCCTACGGTTTCGTCCTGGCCGGCTACACCGCGGCGATCGTCGCCCTGCCGGCCAGCGCCGATCCGGCGACGGTGTTCGACCAGGCGGTGGCCCGCTGCTCGGAGATCGGCCTGGGCATCCTCTGCGCGGCGCTGGTGAATGTACTGCTCTGGCCGCGGCGCCTGGAACGCCAGTTGGCGAACCAGGGCAAGGCGGCCTGGGAGGCCGGCTTGCAGGCGGCCGCGGCGGAGCTGCGCGGCGCCGACGAACGCGGCGAGCTGCTCGCGGCGCTGGGGCGGATCGCCGCGGCGGACGCCCAGCGCGACCACGCCTGGTTCGAGGGTGCGCTCGGCCGCGCCCGCTCCCAGGCCTTGCGCGTGCTAGGCCTCGACCTGCTCGGCCTGCTGCGCGCGGCGCGCAAGGTGGCTCGCGAGCGGAGGCTGCTCGATCCGGCCAGCGCGCACGCCTTGCAGCCCTGGCTGGAAGAACTCGAGGCACTGTTGCGCGAGGGCCGCCAGGCCGAGTTCGAGGCCTGCCGGCAGCGCTTGCGCCTGGCGCTGGACGCGGCGCACGGACAGTTGCACCTGTGCCTGGTCTGCCTCGAACGCCTGCTCGGCGAGGCGAGGGCGGCCGGGCGCAGCGTCGAGGCGCTGGTCTATGGCGCGCCCACCCGCCAGGCGCCGGGCGCCGTCGCCTGGCACCGGGACATCGAGCGCGGCGTGCTGTTCGGCCTGCGCAGCGCCCTGGCGTTCCTCTGCGTGGCCGCGTTCTGGCTGGCCAGCGCCTGGCCGAGTGGGTTGGGCGCGGTGTCGATCACCGGCGTGGTGCTGAGTCTCTTCGCCAGCCGCGACAACCCGGCCCAGGCCGGCCTGAACTTCCTTCGCGGGATCCTCCTGTCGATCCCGCTGGCCGGCTTCGTCGCACTGTTCTACCTGCCCGGCGTGGACGGCTTCCCGCTGCTCTGCCTGGGCCTGGGCGTACCGCTGTTCTTCGCCGCGCTGTGCGTGAACCGGGCGAGCCTGGCCGGGATCGCCTCGCCGTTCTGCATCTTCTTCGTGAAGAACGTCGCGCCGAGCAACAGCATGAGCTACGACCTCGCGCACTTCCTCAACAACGCCCTGTCGACGGTGCTTGGGGTGGCCTTCGCCGTGCTGGTGTTCAACCTGGTCAGCCTGCGGCCGGGCGAACGCCATTACCGGCGCATGCTGCAGGCCACCCTCGGCGACCTGGCGCGGCTCACCCTGCGCTCGCCGGCGCAGGCCGAGGCCTGGTTCGGCGGGCGCACCGCGGATCGCCTGATCCGCCTGGCGCAGCGCTACGACCGTTTACCGGAGGGGCGCCGCCAGCCCTGGTCGGACGGCCTGATGGGACTCGACTTCGGCGACGAGCTGCTCTACCTGCGGCAGTGCCTGGAGGAGGTCCCGGCGTCCCTGGCGCAGGCCCGCGACCGCTACCTGCGGCGCCTGCGCCTGGCGCTGCTGGGCGATGGCCCGCGGGCCGAGCGTGAACACGCCCTCGACCCGCCGACCGCGCGCCTGCTCAAGGCCCTGGCCGCCAGCCCGCTGGCCGGCAGCGAACGCGGCGAGCTGGCCGGCGCCGCGCTGGTGCAGTTGCAGGCCACCTGGCGGCAGTGGTGCCGCAGCCATGCTCCGGCCGGGACGGCGCTGCGCGCGGACCCGCTCCCCGGAGCCGGGCGCTAGTTCTGCGGTGGCCGGCCACATTGACCGCGCAAGCCCCGAACCACTAAGCTGCGCGCCTTGCGACAGGTGCCCCGCAAGGGGTGAAACAGGGAAGCTGGTGCGTTCCGTCGGAACCAGGCCAGCGCTGCCCCCGCAACGGTAGGCGAATCAGACAGCCGCTCGATGACCACTGTGCTCCGGCATGGGAAGGCGCGGCTGGAAGCGTCCAGCGCTTCGCTCGCGAGCCCGGAGACCGGCCTGACGCACCCACGGCATCGCGGAGGGCGCTGTCGGACGTCTCCTGCCGTCGCTTCGTCCTCCGTCTGCCTCAACCCAGGTCGCGCGGGTGAGAGCGACGGAGCAGCGCAGAGCATGAACAGAGTTTTCCTGACCCCGGCAGCCGTGGCGCTGTGCGGCGCGTCTTCCCTGAGCCTGGCCGAACCGGTCAGCCTTGCCGACCAGGTGGTGACCGCCACCCGTACCGCCCAGACCGCTTCCCAGAGCCTGGCGGCGGTGAGCGTCATCGACCGCGAGGATATCGAGCGCAGCCAGGCGCGCAGCGTGCCGGAGCTGTTGCGCCAGGTACCCGGCGTGTCGCTGGCGAACAACGGCGGTTTCGGCAAGAACACCACGCTGTTCCTGCGCGGCACCGAGTCCGACCATGTGCTGGTGCTGATCGACGGCATCAAGGTCGGCTCGGCCAGCGCCGGCCTCACCGCGTTCCAGGACTTGCCGGTGGAGCTGATCGAGCGCATCGAGGTGGTCCGCGGGCCGCGTTCCAGCCTGTACGGCTCGGAGGCCATCGGCGGGGTGATCCAGATCTTCACCCGGCGCGGCGACGGCCAGGGCGCCAAGCCGTTCTTCTCCGCCGGTTACGGCACCCATCAGACCCTGGAGGGCAGCGCCGGGGTCAGCGGCGGCGCTGGCAACGGCTGGTACAGCCTCGGGGTGAGCAGTTTCGATACGGCGGGGATCAACACCAAGCGCGCCGGTACTGCGGGCTATGAGCCAGACCGAGACGGCTACCGCAACCTGTCCGGCAACCTGCGCGGCGGCTATCGCTTCGACAATGGCCTGGAACTCGACGGCACCCTGCTCAGGGCCAAGTCGCACAATGACTATGACCAGGTCTTCGGCAACTCCGGTTTCAATGCCAACGCCGACGGCGAGCAGAACCTGGTCGGCGGCCGTGCCCGCTTCACTCCGTTCGATCCCTGGCTGGTGACCCTCCAGGCCGGGCGCAGCGAGGACAAGGCCGATGCCTATCAGGATGGCCGTTTCTACTCGCGCTTCGATACCCGTCGCGACAGCCTGTCCTGGCAGAACGACCTGACCCTGGCCGAAGGCCATGTGCTGACCCTCGGCTACGACTGGCAGAAGGACGAGATCAGCAGCAGCGAAGCCTTCAGCGTCGACTCGCGGCTGAACAAAGGCTGGTTCGCCCAGTACCTCGGCCGGTACGGTCGCCAGGATTGGCAACTGAGCCTGCGCCGCGACGACAACCAGCAGTTCGGCGTGCACGATACCGGCAGCGCCGCCTGGGGCTACGCGCTGAGCGACGCGCTGCGCTTCACCGTCAGCTACGGCACGGCGTTCAAGGCGCCGACCTTCAACGAACTCTACTACCCCGACTACGGCAATCCCGACCTGGACGCCGAGACTTCGCGCAGCCTGGAAGTCGGGCTGAGCGGTACGCATGGCTGGGGGCACTGGGCGGTGAATGCCTTCCGTACCAACGTCGACGACCTGATCGGCAACGATCCGCGTCCGGCGCCGGGGCGCCCCTGGGGGCAGCCGAACAACATCGACGAAGCGCGCATCCGTGGCGTCGAACTGGTCCTCGGCAGCCAGTGGCTGGGCTGGGACTGGAACGCCAACGCAACCTTCCTCGACCCGCAAAACCGTTCCGGCGGCGTCAACGACGGCAACGAGCTGCCGCGCCGGGC
Source organism: Pseudomonas sp. FDAARGOS_761 (assembly GCF_013343155.1). Taxonomy (NCBI): domain Bacteria; kingdom Pseudomonadati; phylum Pseudomonadota; class Gammaproteobacteria; order Pseudomonadales; family Pseudomonadaceae; genus Pseudomonas; species Pseudomonas sp. FDAARGOS_761. The sequence continues at coordinate 1,459,259 of NZ_CP054572.1, forward strand.
GCGGCGGATGTTCAACCTGGAACTGGACCGGCGCTTCGAGCGTCTTTCGCTGGGCGCCAGCGTGCACGCCGAAGGCCGACGCTATGATGACCCGGCCAACAAGGTGCGCCTGGGCGGCTACGCCACCCTCGACCTGCGCAGCGAGTACCGGCTGAACGACGAATGGCGCCTGCAGGGCCGGATCGCCAACCTGTTCGGTGCCGACTACGAAACCGCGTATGGCTACAACCAGCCTGGCCAGGCGGTCTACCTCAGCGTGCGCTACCAGGCCCTGTGAGGCCGGGTATTTCGAATGAACGAGGCGACGGCGCGGCCGCGTCGCCGCAAGGAGTGATCGACGATGAACGAATCCCCCGAGAAGGACCAGCGCCACCGCGAGCGGATGGAGCGCAAGAAGGCCGTGGTCGACGAGAAGATCGCCCAGGCCCGCGACGAACGCGGCGTGCTCCTGGTGCATAGCGGCAACGGCAAGGGCAAGAGCAGCTCGGCCTTCGGCATGGTCGCGCGGGCCCTGGGCCATGGCATGAAGGTCGGTGTCGTGCAGTTCATCAAGGGCGCCGCCAGCACCGGCGAGGAAGCCTTCTTCCGGCGCTTCCCCGAGGAAGTCAGCTATCACGTGATGGGCGAGGGCTTCACCTGGGAGACCCAGGACCGCCAGCGCGACATCGCCAAGGCCGAGGCGGCCTGGAAGGTCGCCGCGCAATTGCTGGCCGACCCGGACGTTGGCCTGGTGGTGCTGGACGAACTGAACATCGCCCTCAAGCACGGCTACCTGGAACTGGACAGGGTCCTCGCCGACATCCAGGCGCGCCCGGCCATGCAGCATGTGGTGGTGACCGGTCGCGGCGCGCAGCCGGGGATGATCGAGGCCGCCGACACGGTGACCGAGATGAGCCTGGTCAAGCACGCGTTCAAGGCCGGGATCAAGGCGCAGAAAGGAGTGGAGTTCTGATGCCGGCGCCATGCGCGGAGACGCTTCGCCCATGACCCAGGCACGCTGTCCGGCCCTGCTGATCGCCGCCCCGGCCTCCGGCCAGGGCAAGACCACCGTCACCGCCGCCCTGGCCCGCCTGCATGCGCGCCAGGGGCGACGGGTGCGGGTGTTCAAGTGCGGGCCGGACTTCCTCGACCCGATGATTCTCGCCCGCGCCTCCGGCGCGCCGGTCTACCAGCTCGACCTGTGGATGGTCGGCGAGGCCGAAGCGCGACGCCTGCTGGCGCGGGCCGCCGGCGAGGCCGACCTGATCCTCATCGAAGGGGTGATGGGCCTGTTCGATGGCAACCCCTCGGCGGCAGACCTGGCGCGGCGTTTCGGCGTGCCGGTGCTGGGGGTGATCAACGGCGCGGCGATGGCCCAGACCTTCGGCGCCCTGGCCTACGGCCTGGCGCATTTCCAGCCGGACCTGCCGTTTTCCGGAGTGCTCGGCAACCGCGTCGGCAGCCAACGCCACAGCGACATCCTGCGCGATTGCCTGCCGCCTGGCATGCGCTGGTTCGGCGGCCTGCCGCGCTCGGCCGAGTTCGAACTGCCGAGCCGCCACCTGGGCCTGGTCCAGGCCGAGGAACTGGCCGATCTCGATGTGCGCCTGGACGCCGCCGCCGACGCCTTGCGGGCCAGCGCCGAGACCGACCTGCCGGAGCCGGTGACCTTCGAGGTGCCCGCTCCGGCGCCGCTGCAACGCAGCCTGGAAGGCGTGCGCATCGGCGTGGCTCGCGATGCCTCGTTCGCCTTCCTCTACCAGGCCAATCTCGACCTGCTGCGCGAACTCGGCGCCGAACTGGCGTTCTTCTCGCCGCTGCAGGACCAGGCGTTGCCCGCCGTGGACAGCCTGTACCTGCCGGGCGGCTATCCCGAACTGCACCTGGGGCGCCTGCAGGGCAATCGCGCCATGGCCGAGGCGATCCGAGCCCACCATGCCGCCGGCAAGCCGCTGCTGGCCGAGTGCGGCGGCATGCTCTACCTGCTCGACTGCCTGGAAGACGCCGACGGCGAGCGCGGCGAACTGCTCGGCCTGCTGCCGGGCCGGGCGCGCCTGCAGAAGCGCTTGACCGCCCTGGCCTTGCAGGAGGTCGAGCTGCCGGAAGGGCGGCTGCGCGGGCATACCTTCCATCACTCGACCCTCGACTGCGCCGTCGAGCCTCTGGCCCGTGGTGTCTGCCCGAACGGCCGGAACACGGCGGAGGCGGTGTTCCGTCTTGGCCGGCTGACGGCTTCCTATATCCATTTCTACCTGCCTTCCAACCCGCAGGCCGCCGCCGCGTTGCTGGCGCCCGCGCGAGACGCCGACTGACATGTCCGATTCTTCCCACGCCTTCAGCGCCACGGAACGCGCCGCCGTCTACCGGGCCATCGCCGAGCGCCGCGACATGCGCCACTTCAGCGGCGGCAGCGTGGCGCCGGAGCTGCTCGCGCGGCTGCTGGAGGCCGCGCACCAGGCGCCCAGCGTCGGCCTGATGCAACCCTGGCGCTTCATCCGTATCACCGAGCCGGCGTTACGCCGGGCCATCCACGGGCTGGTCGAGGACGAACGCGGACGCACCGCCGAAGCCCTCGGCGAGCGCTCCGACGAGTTCATGCGGCTCAAGGTAGAGGGCGTGCTGGATTGCGCCGAACTGCTGGTCGCCGCCCTGATGGACGACCGCGAGCGCCATGTGTTCGGTCGCCGGACCCTGCCGCAGATGGACCTGGCGTCGCTCGCCTGCGCGATCCAGAACCTCTGGCTGGCCAGTCGCGCCGAGGGCCTGGGGATGGGCTGGGTATCGTTGTTCGATCCGGCCGCGCTGGGCGAGTTGCTCGGCCTGCCGCCCGGCAGCGAGGCGGTGGCGGTGCTCTGCCTGGGCCCGGTGGCGGAGTTCTACCCGGCGCCGATGCTGGCGCTGGAGGGTTGGAGCGAACCGCGTCCGCTGGCCGAGCTGGTCTACCAGAACCGTTGGGGCGAGCGAGCATGAGCGCACTGCTGGGTATCCTCGGCGTGGCGCTGGATGCGCGCTTCGGCGAGCCGCAGGGCTGGCACCCGCTGGTCGCCTTCGGCCGCCTGGCCGACCGCCTGGAGCGCCGTTTCAACCGCTCGCGCCTGGCCGGCGAGGGCGATCCCGGGGTCGGCTGGCGCAGCCACGGGGTGACCGCCTGGGTCCTCGCGGTACTGCCGCTGACCCTGCTGGCCTGGGCGCTCGCTGAACTTCCCTACCTCGGCTGGCTGGTCCAGGCCCTGGCGCTGTACGCCGCGCTCGGCCTGCGCAGCCTCGGCGAGCACGCCGAACCGGTGGCGCTGGCCTTGCGCGCCGGCGACCTGGACGAGGCGCGGCGACGTGTCGGCTACCTGGTCAGCCGCGATACCCGCGAACTGGACCAGGCCGGGGTCGCCCGCGCGGCCACCGAATCGGTACTGGAGAACGGCAGCGACGCGGTTTACGCCGCGCTGTTCTGGTTCGCCGTGGCCGGCGCGCCGGGGGTGGTGCTGTATCGCCTGAGCAATACCCTGGACGCGATGTGGGGCTACCGCAACGCGCGCTTCGAGCGCTTCGGCTGGGCCGCGGCGAAGATCGACGACATCCTCAACTACCTGCCGGCGCGGCTGGTGGCGCTGACCTACGCGCTGCTCGGCGGCACCCGCCAGGCCCTGCGCTGCTGGCGCGAGCAGGCGCCGCAATGGGACAGCCCCAACGCCGGCCCGGTGATGGCCGCCGGCGCCGGTGCGCTGGGGGTTTCCCTGGGCGGCGCGGCGATCTACCACGGCGAGCTGCACCAGCGGCCGCTCCTCGGCAGCGGCCCGCAGCCGCAGGGCCGCGACATCTATCGGGCCCTGGCGCTGGTACGCCAGGGCGTGCTGCTCTGGCTGCTGGTGCTGGCCGGACTCTGGGCCATGGGGTGGCTGCATGCTTGAACACGGAGGGCGGTTGCGCGAGGCGGCGCGCCGCTACGACATTCCGCTGGCGGACTGGCTGGACCTGTCCACCGGCATCGCGCCCTGGCCGTTTCCGCTGCCGGCGATCCCCGAGCAGGCCTGGACCCGCCTGCCGGAGAGCGACGACGGCCTGGAAGCCGCCGCCTGCCTCTACTACGGCGCCGAACGGGTATTGCCGCTGGCCGGCAGCCAGGCGGCGATCCAGGCCCTGCCAAGGTTGCGGCGGGGCGGGCGGGTCGGCGTCCTGTCGCCGTGCTATGCCGAGCACGCCCACGCCTGGCGCCAGGCCGGGCACCTGGTGCGGGAGATCGGCGAGGCCGAGGTCGAGCCCTATCTCGACAGCCTCGACGTGCTGCTGGTGGTCAACCCGAACAACCCCACCGGGCGGGTCTTCGAGCCCGCCGAGCTGCTGGCCTGGCATGCCCGCCTGCAACGTCGCGGCGGCTGGCTGCTGGTCGACGAGGCGTTCATGGACTGTACCCCGCAGTCGAGCCTGGCGGCCTGTAGCAACCGGCCCGGATTGATCGTGCTGCGCTCGTTCGGCAAGTTCTTCGGCCTGGCCGGTGCGCGGCTCGGCTTCGCCCTCGGCGAACGGCCGCTGTTGCAGGCGCTAGCCGAGCAGCTCGGTCCGTGGACGGTCAATGGCCCGGTGCGCCATGTGGCCCAGAGCGCCTTGCGCGACCGCCAGCAACAGCGCCAGCAGCGCGAGCGCCTGCTGGCCGCCAGCCAGCGCCTGGAGGAACTGCTGCGCCGCCACGGCTGGCCGCCGGCGGGCGGCAGCGCGCTGTTCCAGCGCCTGGTCGATCCACGCTGCGCGGCGTTGCACGACTACCTGGCACGGCGCGGCATCCTCACCCGCCAGTTCGAGCAGCCGGCCAGCCTGCGCCTCGGCCTGCCCGCCGACGAGGCCGCCTGGGCCCGGCTCGATGCCGCGCTGCTCGGCTTCAAGGAGCCTGCTCATGCGTGATCGCGGGCGGACCCTGATGGTCCAGGGCACCACCTCGGACGCCGGCAAGAGCACCCTGGTGACCGCGCTGTGCCGCTGGCTGGCCCGGCGCGGCGTCGCGGTGGTGCCGTTCAAGCCGCAGAACATGGCGCTGAACAGCGCGGTCACCGCCGACGGCGGCGAGATCGGCCGCGCCCAGGCGGTCCAGGCCCAGGCCTGTCGGCTGGCGCCGCACACCGACATGAACCCGGTGCTGCTCAAGCCGAACACCGACATCGGCGCCCAGGTGATCATCCATGGCCGCGCGGTGACCAGCATGGACGCCGCCGCCTACCACGACTACAAGCGCGTGGCGATGGAAGCGGTGCTGGCTTCCCATGGGCGGCTCGCCGCCGCCTACCGGGTGGTGATGGTGGAGGGCGCCGGCTCGCCGGCGGAGATCAACCTGCGCGCCAACGACATCGCCAACATGGGCTTCGCCGAAGCGGTGGATTGCCCGGTGATCCTGGTCGCCGATATCGACCGCGGCGGGGTCTTCGCCCACCTGGTCGGCACCCTGGAACTGCTCTCCGACTCGGAGCGGGAGCGGGTCAAGGGCTTCGTCATCAATCGCTTCCGCGGCGACATCGCCCTGCTGCAACCCGGCCTCGACTGGCTGGAGGCGCGCACCGGCAAGCCGGTGCTCGGCGTGCTGCCCTATGTCAGCGACCTGCACCTGGAGGCGGAGGACGCCATCGACACGCGCCAGGCGGCCAAGGTCGGGCCGCGCCTGAAGGTGGTGGTGCCGGTGCTGCCGAGGATCAGCAACCACACCGATTTCGATCCGCTGCGCCTGCACCCCCAGGTCGAGTTGAGCTTCGTCGGCCCCGGCCAGGCGCTGCCGTCGGCGGACCTGATCGTCCTGCCCGGCTCGAAGAGCGTGCGCGCCGACCTCGCGGCGCTGCGCGAGCGTGGCTGGGACGAGGCGATCCTCCGTCACCTGCGCTACGGCGGTCGCCTGCTGGGGATCTGCGGCGGCCTGCAGATGCTCGGCGAGCGCCTGCACGATCCGCTCGGCCTGGAAGGCGCGGCCGGCAGCAGCGCTGGCCTCGGCCTGCTGGCGTTGGAAACGACCCTGGAGGCGGACAAGCAATTGCGCAACGTACAGGGCCGCCTGAGCCTGGAGGACGCGCCGCTGTCGGGCTACGAGATCCATGCCGGAGTCACCCGTGGCGAAGCCCTGGCGCGGCCGGCGGTGGTGCTCGACGATGGCCGCGCGGATGGTGCCCGCAGCGTCGACGGGAACGTCATGGGCACCTACCTGCATGGCCTGTTCGAATCCACCGCGGCCTGTTCGGCGTTGCTGCGCTGGGCCGGCCTGCGCGAGGTCCAGGCGGTGGACTACCAGGCCTTGCGCGAACGCGACATCGAGCGGCTCGCCGACCTGGTCGAGCGCCACCTGGATACCGGGCGATTGCTCGCCCTCTGCGGAGAACCCCATGCGTGACCTGATCCTTGGCGGCGCCCGTTCCGGCAAGAGCCGCCTGGCCGAGCGCCTGGCCGCCGAGAGCGGGCTGGCGGTGAGCTACATCGCCACCGCCCAGGCCGGCGACGGCGAAATGGGCCGGCGCATCGCCGAGCACCGCGCGCGCCGCCCGGCCCACTGGCGAACCCTGGAAGAGCCCCTGGCGCTGGCGGCGACGCTGCGCAGCGAGGCCGAGGCCGGGCGCTGTCTGTTGGTCGACTGCCTGACCCTGTGGCTGACCAACCTGCTGCTCTGCGACGATCCCCAGCGTCTCGACGGCGAGCGCGAGGCGCTGCTGGAATGTCTCGGCGCGCTGCCGGGACGGATCATCCTGGTCAGCAACGAAACCGGGCTCGGCGTGGTGCCGCTGGGCGAACTCAGCCGGCGCTACGTCGACGAGGCCGGCTGGCTGCACCAGGCCATCGCCGAACGCTGCGAGCGGGTGACCTTCACCGTCGCCGGCCTGCCCATGCCGTTGAAAGGAGAACCGCTATGAGTCTGCAATGGTGGCGCGACACCTGCCGCGAGGCGGATCCGCAGATGCGCCGGCGCGCGGCCGAACGCCAGGACCTGTTGACCAAGCCGCGCGGCTCGCTGGGCCGCCTGGAGCAGGTGGCGATCGACCTGGCGGCGTTGCAGGGGCGCGAACGACCGAGCCTGGAGAGGCTCTGGGTGACGGTCTTCGCCGGCGACCACGGGGTGGTCGCCGAGGGCGTCTCGGCCTATCCGCAGGCGGTCACCGGCGAGATGCTGCGCAACTTCGTCCGCGGCGGCGCGGCGATCAGCGTGCTGGCGCGCGAACTCGGCGCCGGCCTGGAGGTGGTCGACCTGGGCACCGCCGTCCCCCTGGAAGCCTTGCCCGGCGTGCGCCACCTGCGCCTGGCGGCGGGCACCGCGAACTTCGTCGAGGCCCCGGCGATGGGCGCCGAACAGTGCCTGCTGGCGCTCGAGGCCGGGCGCGAAAGCGTGCGCCGCGCCGAGCAGGCCGGCAGCCAGCTGTTCATCGGCGGCGAGATGGGCATCGGCAATACCACCGCGGCGGCGGCCATGGCCTGCGCGCTGCTGGATGCGCCGGCGAGCGCGCTGGTCGGGCCGGGAACCGGGCTGGACGCCAGCGGCGTGGCGCACAAGACCGCGGTGATCGAGCGCGCCCTGGCCCTGCACGGCGCCCATCGCGCCGACCCCTTCGAAACCCTCCGCCGTCTCGGTGGGCTGGAGATCGCCGCGCTGGCCGGCGCCTACCTGGCCTGCGCGCAGAAAGGCATGGTCGCCCTGGTCGACGGCTACATCTGCAGCGTCGCGGCGCTCTGCGCGGTGCGCCTGAACCCGGCCTGCCGCGACTGGCTGCTGTTCGCCCACAGTGGTGCCGAGCCGGGCCATCGGCATGTGCTCGAAGCCCTGGCGGCGCAACCGCTGCTCGACCTCGGCCTGCGCCTGGGCGAGGGCAGCGGCGCGGCGCTGGCGGTGCCGCTGCTGCGCCAGGCCTGCGCACTGCACGCGGGGATGGCGACCTTCGCCGAAGCGGCGGTCTCGGACCGCCCGGCATGAGCCTGCGCCTGGACCTCCTGCGGCATGGCGAAACCGAGTCCGGCGGCGGTTTCCGCGGCAGCCTCGACGACGCCTTGACCGCGCGTGGCTGGGCGCAGATGCGCACGGCGGTGGAAGGCGGACGCTGGGACCTGCTGGTCAGCTCGCCATTGCAACGTTGCCGCGCCTTCGCCGAGGAACTGGCGCAGCGCCAGGGGATCGAGCTGGAACTGGAAAACGATCTGCGCGAACTGCATTTCGGCGCTTGGGAGGGGCGCTCGGCGGCCGCCCTGATGGACGGCCACAGCGAGGCGCTCGGCCGCTTCTGGGCCGATCCCTACGCCTTTACCCCGCCGGGCGGCGAGCCGCTGTCCGAGTTCGAGGCGCGGGTGCTGGCCGCCCAGCGACGCCTGCGCCAGCGTCACGCCGGCCGTCGTGTGCTGCTGGTGACCCATGGCGGCGTCATGCGCCTGTTGCTCGCTCGCGCCCGTGGCTTGCCGCGCGAGCGCTTGCTGCAGGTGGACGTCGGTCATGGCGCACTGTTCGGCCTGCGCGCCGGAGAGGGCGACGATCGCTGGCACGAATGCCGGGAAGGGGAATAGCCATGCGCGAAGCCTTGCGCTCACTGCTGGTCGCCTTGCAGTTCCTCACCCGCCTGCCGGTGCGCCTGTCGGCGATGCCGACGCCGGAACAGTTCGGCCGCGCGGTGCTCTGCTATCCACTGGTCGGCGTGCTGATCGGCGTCGTGCTGTACGCCGCGGCGCGGTCGCTCGACGGTACGCCGCCGCTGTTGCAGGCAGCCTTGCTGCTGAGCCTGTGGGTAGCGCTGAGCGGCGCGCTGCACCTGGACGGCCTGGCCGACATGGCGGACGCCTGGGTCGGCGGGTTGGGCGACCGCGAGCGGACCTTGGCGATCATGAAGGACCCGCGCAGCGGCCCGGTGGCGGTGGTGGTCCTGGTACTGATCCTGTTGTTGAAGTTCTCCGCCCTGGCGGCGCTGCTCGGCCAGGGCGAGGCCGGGCTGTTGCCGCTGGCCCCGTGGCTGGCGCGCAGCAGCCTGCCGCTGCTGTTCCTGACCACGCCCTACGCGCGCCCCGGCGGCCTCGGCCAGGCCATCGCCGAGCACCTGCCGGCGCGCAGCCTGCCGTGGGTGCTGGGGGTGAGTTTCGGCCTGGCCCTGGCGTTCGGCCTGGCCGGCCTGCTGGCGTTGCTGGTGACGCTGATGCTCTTCGCCTGGCTGCGCAGCCGTTTCCTCGCGCGCCTCGGCGGCACCACCGGGGACACCGCCGGCGCGCTGGTCGAACTTACCGAGTGCGCGGTGCTGGTAGCCCTGGCTCTGTAGCCGGACGCGGCTGGCGCAGGACCGCCATGGCGCTGAGGAAGAGCAGCGCGGCGGCGGCCAGTAGCACGGCGACGAAGGCCTGGTCGAAAGCCTGCCGGGCAAGCTCGACGAGTCGCGACGCGACCTCCGGCGCCAGGCCCTCGGCGACCAACAGGGCGTCGTCGAGGCTGTCGCGGACCCGCGCCGGAAGCTCGACCGAGGGCAGCCTCAGCGACATCCCGTAGACGAAACTCATCAGGCTGCCGAGCAGGGTCACGCCGATCACCCCGCCCAGTTCGTAGGATACGTCCTCGATGGCGGCCGCCATTCCGGAACTCTGTTCGTCCACGTTGAGCATCACCGCGGTGGAGGCGGCGGTCATCGCGCCGCCGAAGCCGACGCCGAGCAGCACCAGGCTGGCCAGTTGCGCTCCGGTGGTGGCCTGGTAGGACAGGGCCAGGCCGAGCAATCCGGCGCTGCCGAGCAGCAGGGAGGCGCACATCACCCGGTTCTCGCCCCAGCGCGGCACCAGCCAGCCGGCCAGCGGCCCGACCACCAGCGAGGCCAGCGGGATCGGCAGGACGAACAGGCCGGCCTTCAGCGGCGTCAGGCCCTGCACCAGTTGCAGGTGCTGGCTGAACACCAGCTCCATGCCGACCAGCGCCATGGTCGCCACCAGGGCCACCGCGACGCCGCGGGCGAAGCGCCGGTTGCGGAACAGCGCGAAGTCGATCATCGGCTCGCGGGCGCGGCGCTGGCGGCGGACGAACAGGTACAGGCAGAGCATGCCGCCGAGCGCGGCGAGGACGGCCAGTCGGAAGTCCGGGGCGCGCGCGCTGAGTTCCTTGATCGCATAGACCACCCCGACCAGGCCGAACATCACCTGCAGCGAGCCGAGGGCGTCCCATGGTCGCCGTGACTGGCCGCCGCAGGCGGGGATGGCCGGCAGCGCCAGCAACAGGGCGATGGCCACCACCGGGACGTTGATGAGGAACACCGAGCCCCACCAGAAGAACTCCAGCAGCACGCCACCGACCACCGGCCCCAGCGCCGCGCCGGCAGAGGCGACGGAGGCCCAGATGCCGATGGCCAGAGCGCGTTCGCGTTCGTCCTGGAAGACATGGCGGACGATCGACAGGGTCGCCGGCATCATCAGCGCCGCGCCCACCGCCAACCCGGCGCGGGCGGCGATCAGCGCCGCGGCGCTGGGGGCGAAGGCGGCGCACAGCGAGGCCAGGCCGAACAGCGGCAGGCCGGCGAGGAACAGCCGCTTGTGGCCAAGGCGGTCGCTGAGCAAGCCGGCGCCGGGCAGCAGGCCGGCGACCACCAGCGGATAGGCGTTGACGATCCAGAGCTTCTCCGCGGCCGTCGCACCGAGGTCGTGGGTCAGGCGCGGCAGGGCCGTGTAGAGCACGGTCATGTCGATGATGATGAGGAACAGGGCGCTGGAGACGATGGCCAGGACCAGCCAGCGGTTCTGCCGGAACATGGGATAACCTCTGTGGCGAACGGTTCTTCGCTCGCCGTGGATAACGGGAATTGCGCGCCACGGGCGGACGCGTGAAAATATAAATACATACGTATGGATTTAAACTCAAGAGGTAGCCATGGGACGCCGACGAACGATCGACCGCAACCAGTTGCTCGATGCCGCCGAGGCGGTGATCGCCCGCGAGGGCGCGGCCGGCCTGACCATCGATGCGGTGGCGAAGGAAATGGGCATCACCAAGGGCGGCGTGCAGTACTGCTTCGGTACCAAGGACGCGCTGATCGACGCGATCTTCGAGCGCTGGGGCAAGGCCTACGACAGCCTGTTCGAAGCGGTGGCGGGGAAGCAGCCGACGCCGCTGACGCGGGTTCGCGCGCATGCCGAGGCGACCCAGCGTTCGGACGAGTTGTCCAGCAGCAAGGCGGCGGCGCTGATGGCGGCGCTGATCCAGACGCCCGAGCACCTGGAGGGCAGCAACCAGTGGTATCGCAGCCGGTTGGAAGGCCTGGACCTGTCCGCACCCGAGGGGCGCCGTGCGCGCCTGGCGTTCCTGGCGGTGGAGGGCGCCTTCATGTTGCGCTACTTCCGCCTGATGGACATTGGCCAGGACGAGTGGGACTCGATGCTCGACGACGTCCGTGCGTTGTTGCTGACGGCGGCTGGCGCCAGCGGAGACTGAGGCTCCGCTGGCGCGCTGCGGGTGGTCGCCTCAGTCGAAGGCGAAGTGCTCGCTCTTCAGGTCCATGATCGAACCGGTCGGCTTCGCCATCGCCGCCGCGTGGCCCTTGGCGCGCGGAAGCAGGCGGGCGAAGTAGAACTCGCTGGTGGCGATCTTGGCCTTGTAGAAGTCCGCCGACTCGCTGCCGCCCTGGCGCAGCCGCCGGCGCGCAGCGGCTTCCTGGAGGGCCCAGGAATAGGCCAGCGTGGCGTAGCCGGAGAACATCAGGTAGTCGTGGCTGGCGGTGCTCACCAGATCGCGTTGCTTGCGCGCGGTGAGGGCGATGCGCAGGGTCAGCAGGTTCCATTGGGCGCAGAGCTTGAGCAGCACCAGGGCGCGGCCGCGCATGCGCGGCTCGTTCTTCAGCAGGTCGACGGCGAACCGGGCCACGCCCCTGGTGAAGTCGCGCACGGCCTTGCCCTGGGTCATCAGCAGGACCTTGCGGCCGAGCAGGTCGAGGGCCTGGATGCCGGTGGTGCCTTCGTAGAGGGTGGCGATCCGCGCATCGCGGACGATCTGCTCCATGCCGTGTTCGCGGATATAGCCGTGGCCGCCGAACACCTGCATGCCGAGGTTGGCGCTTTCCAGGCCGAGTTCGGTCAGGCAGCCCTTGAGGATCGGCGTGAGGAAGCCGAGCTTGTCGTCCCAGCGTTCGTATTCGGCGTCGTCGTTGCTGAGGATGCCCTGGATCATCCGGTCGGCGTACTGGGTGGCCAGGTAGACCAGCGCCCGGCCGCCTTCGGCGATGGCTTTCTGGGTCAGCAGCATGCGCCGCACGTCACCGTGGTGCATCAGGCTGTCGGCGACCTGGTCGGGTTCCTTGGTCCCGGAGAGCGCGCGCATGGAGCGGCGTTCGCGGGCGTAGGCGAGGGCGCCCTGGTAGGCCAGCTCGGCGGTGGCCACGCCCTGGATGGCGGTGCCGATGCGGGCGCTGTTCATGAAGGTGAACATGCATTCCAGGCCCTTGTTCGGCGGTCCGATGAGGAAGCCGGTGGCGCCGTCGAAGTTCATCACGCAGGTGGCCGAGGCCTTGATCCCCATCTTCTTCTCCAGCGCGCCGCAACTCACGCCGTTGCGCGGGCCGAGCGCGCCGCCTTCGCCGGGAAGGAACTTGGGCACGATGAACAGGGAAATGCCGCGGGTGCCCTTCGGTGCGTCCGGCAGGCGGGCGAGGACGATGTGGACGATGTTCTCGGTGAGGTCGTGTTCGCCGGAAGAGATGAATATCTTCGTCCCGCTGATGGCGTAGCTACCGTCGGGGTTGGCCTCGGCGCGGGTCTTCACCTGGCCGAGATCGGTGCCGCACTGCGGCTCGGTGAGGCACATGGTGCCGCCCCAGCGGCCCTCGGTGAGCGGAACCAGGTAGGTCTGCTTCTGTGCCTCGGTGCCGTGCTGCATCAGGGTGTTCATCGCGCCGAGGGAGAGGCCGGGATACATGGAGAACGGCCAGTTGGCGGTGCCCATCATCTCCTGCTTGAGCGCGCCGAGGCTCATCGGCAGGCCCTGGCCACCGTACTCCACCGGGTGCGAGAGGCCCTGCCAGCCGCCGGCGACGTAGGCCTCGTAGGCTTCCTTGTAGCCCTTCGGCGTCCGTACTTCGCCGTTCTCCAGGTGGCAGCCTTCCTCGTCGCCGCTGTGGTAGAGCGGGGCGATCACTTCCTCGCAGAGCTTCGCGCATTCGCCGAGGATCGCATCGACCATGTCCGGCGTGGCTTCGGCTCCGTTGACCAGGTTGCGGTAATGCTCGGGGAAATCGAAGACTTCGTTGAGCAGGAAGCGCGTGTCGCGCAGCGGGGCTTTGTAAACGGGCATGGCTACCTCGGCGATGGATGGAGGGCGCCGGGTGCTCCCGGTCGCCGCTGACAGCGCGAGTTATAGGCCAGCGCCCGGCGTCCGGCCTTGGCAGGGGCAACAGACGGCGTTGGCAGTTCGGACAATCCGCTTGACCGACGAGAGGTACGGGTATATACACGCATCCATGCTACCGACCCAATGCCTCTGTACCAAACTGCGTCGCGCCGCCCGCAGCGTTTCCCGCTTCTACGACGAGGCGCTGGCCGATACCGGCCTCAAGGTGGCGCAGTTTTCCCTGCTGCGGCACCTGCAGCGCCTGGACCGGCCGAGCATTTCCGAACTCGCCGAAGCCATGGGACTCGACCGCAGCACCCTCGGTCGCAACCTGCGGGTGCTGGAAGGCGACGGCCTGCTGCGCCTGACCGGCGGCGAGGACCAGCGCAACCGCCTGGTCGAGCTGACGCCTGCCGGGCTGGATGCCCTGGAACGCGGAACGCCGGCCTGGGAAGACGCGCAGCGGCGTCTCGCCGGGCGCCTTGGCGAGGAGCGCAGCGGCGCCTTGGCGGCGTTGCTGGTGGAGCTGGAGCGACTGGACTGACAACCGACGAAGCCTCTCGCCGAGGCGCTTCGTTCACGACAAAGCGGGTATATACCCGTAGATGGAGCGACCCATGCCGCGTGCCGCCTTCTGGATCCTGCTGTCCGGAGCCATGATCCTCGCCCTGTCCCTCGGCGTGCGACATGGCTTCGGCCTGTTCCTCGCGCCGATGAGCGCCGACTTCGGCTGGGGCCGCGAAGTCTTCGCCTTCGCCATCGCCTTGCAGAACCTGGTCTGGGGCCTGGCCCAGCCGTTCACCGGGGCGCTCGCCGACCGCTACGGCGCGGCGCGGGCGGTGCTGGTGGGGGGCCTGCTGTACGCCCTCGGCCTGGTCCTGATGGGACTCTCGCAGTCGGCCAGTGGGCTGTCGCTGAGCGCCGGCCTGCTGATCGGCCTGGGCCTTTCCGGCACCTCGTTCTCGGTGATCCTCGGCGCCGTCGGCCGCGCAGTGCCGGCGGAGCAGCGCAGCATGGCGATGGGTATCTCCAGCGCGGCCGGCTCCTTCGGCCAGTTCGCCATGCTGCCCGGTACCCTCGGCCTGATCGGCTGGCTGGGCTGGTCCTCGGCCCTGCTCGCCCTGGGCCTGCTGGTGGCGCTGATCGTGCCGCTGGCCGGGCTGATGAAGGATCGCCCGTTGCCGCCGCAGGGCCACGAACAGAGCCTCGGCGAAGCGCTGCGCGAGGCCTGCGCGCATTCCGGGTTCTGGCTGCTGGCGCTGGGCTTCTTCGTCTGCGGCTTCCAGGTGGTGTTCATCGGCGTACACCTGCCGGCCTACCTGGTCGACCAGCACCTGCCGGCGCAGGTCGGCACCACGGTGCTGGCGCTGGTCGGGCTGTTCAACGTGTTCGGCACCTACATCGCCGGCTGGCTCGGCGGGCGCTGGTCGAAGCCGCGCCTGCTGACCGCGCTGTACCTGGTGCGCGGGGTAGTGATCGTGCTGTTTCTCTGGCTGCCGCTGAGCGTCTACAGCGCCTACGCCTTCGGCGTGGCCATGGGGCTGCTGTGGCTGTCCACGGTGCCCCTGACCAACGGCACCGTGGCGACCCTGTTCGGCGTGCGCAACCTGTCGATGCTCGGCGGCATCGTGTTCCTCTTCCACCAGTTGGGCGCCTTCCTCGGCGGCTGGTTGGGCGGGGTGGTCTACGACCGCACCGGCAGCTACGACCTGGTCTGGCAGTTGTCGATCCTGCTAAGCCTGCTCGCGGCGCTGCTCAACTGGCCGGTGCGCGAGCGTCCGGTGGCGCGCCTGCAGGTGGCCGGAGGCGCGGCGTGAAGCTGGCCTGGCTGCTCGCCGCCGGGGCGCTGCTGGGACTCGCCTGGTGGGGCTGGCAGCGTGGCGGACTGGCGCTGCTGGAACTGGGCATGGGCGCATGCTGATAGGTGGCGATAGGCGCGGGGAAGGGTAAGCTGGGACATTCGTCGCCAAGGAGCCATTCCATGAAACCTCGCGTGCTGTTGTCCGCCCTGGCGCTCGCCGGGCTGCCGCTGAGCGGCTGGGCCGCCGATTGCCCGGAACTGTTGCAGGGCCAGTTGACCAAGCTGCGTTCCAAGGAAAGCATCGATCTTTGCCAGCGTTACGCCGGCAAGCCGCTGGTGGTGGTCAACACTGCCAGCCACTGTGGCTTCACCCCGCAGTTCAAGGGGCTCGAGGCGCTCTACCAGCGCTACAAGGGGCAGGGCCTGGAAGTGCTCGGGGTACCCTCCGACGACTTCAAGCAGGAAGCCGCGGATACCGCCGAGACCGCGAAGATCTGCTATGGCAACTACGGCGTGACCTTCGCCATGACCCAGCCGCAGCACGTGCGCGGCGACGAGGCGATCCCGCTGTTCCGCCAGTTGGCCGAGCAGAGCGGCCAGGCGCCGCGCTGGAATTTCTACAAGTACGTGGTGGATCGCCAGGGCAGGGTGGTCGCGCAGTTCTCCAGCAAGACCACCCCGGACGATCCGCAGCTCCAGGCCGCCATCGAGAAAGCCATCGCCAGCCAGCCCTGAGGAGCAGGCATGAAAAAGCCGGGCAATGCCCGGCTTCTTCGTTGGCGCGTGCGATCAGAAGCGATAGGTGACCTGGGCGGTCAGGCCATGCGCGCTGTTGTCGTACTTGGCGCTGTAGGCCGGCTGCAGGGCGCTGCCTTCCTGGTTGACGCCGGCAGTGGTTTCCCACAGGTAGGCGTAGGCCACGTCGACGGTCAGGTCCTGGTTCGGCGACCAGCCGGCACCGACGGTGAAGACCTTGCGGTCGCCCACCGGGATGCGCACGTTGCGGTCCTCGTTGGTGGTCGGCGAGGGCTCGTAGGCAAAGCCGGTGCGCAGCACCCACTCCGGGGTGGCCTGGTAGGAGGTACCTACCGAGAAGGACCAGGTGTCGCGCCAGTTCAGGTCTTCGCCGATGGTGTTGAAGCCCAGGGCCTGGCCGAGCGCCGGTACGCCGCTGTTGCGCACTTCGATCTTCTCCAGGCGGCTCCAGCGGGTCCAGACGGCGCCCAGGTAGCCCGTCCACTTGTCGTCGAACTTGTGGGTGATGGAGGTATCCACCGATTCCGGCAGGGTGATGTCCAGCTTGGCGTCGTACTTGCCGTTCAGGCCCAGGGCACCCGGAGCGTTCTTCACTTCGGTGTTGCCGCCCAGGTGGTACTTGACCTTGGAGTGGTAGGTCAGGCCCCAGGTGGTGTCGTCGGTCAGGTCGACCATCACGCCGACGTTGTAGCCGATGGCGGTGTCGTCGCCCTTGATGTTGATCTTGGTATCGCCGTTGCTGCCGAGCAGGCCATTGGTGGCCAGGGTGTTCTTCAACTGGCCGTCGATGCGGTTGAAGGTCGGACCGAAGCCGACGGAAACCTTGTCGTTGATCTTCCAGGCGATGGTCGGCTGCACGGTGATCACCTGCACCTTGCTATAGGAGCCGTGGGAGCTGCCCATGAAGCCGTTTTCGTAATCGTTGATGATGCCGTAGGGCACGTAGATGCCCAGGCCGAAAGTGAAATCTTCGTTGATCGGCGTGGAGAAGTAGCCGAACGGTACGGCGGCCAGCGGTACCGAGTCGCCCTTGTTGCTGCCCTGGGCGGTGCTGTGGGCCTGGCTGATGTCGTCCTTGGCCTTGACGATGGCCAGACCGCCGCTGACTTCGGTGCGTTTCAGCTTGGACAGGCCGGCCGGGTTGCCGTAGATGGTGCTGGCATCGAGCGCGGACGAGGCGCGGCCGGCGTACGCGGTGCCGGCGCCGCTGGCGCTCTGTTCGTTGATGGCGATGCCGTTGGCGAGGGTGTAGGTGGAGACAGCGCTAATGGTCAGTGCGAGAGAGGTTTTAAACCATATTGTTTTCATTGTTGGAGCAACTCCTGTGTATAACGGCGCGCAAACTACCAAGATTCCCAGACCGGCGCCAGTGTTCCGAAGTTCCGCAGGGTGCGGAACAGAGCGGTTGGCTCCGGTGCCAGTGAAGCGAAGGTAGCGCAACCGTTCGTGTCTGTATGTAAAAAATTTTCTGACCGGTTGGTCTGTTTCGGACGCGGGATTTTTCCATTCGCCGTCAGGCGACCTGGCTGAGGCTGCCGATGCAGCGTTGCCAGGCGTCGATGAACTCGCGCAGGCGACCGTGCGGCTGGAATACCTGGCGCCACACGCGAGCCTGGGCGAGGTGGTCGTGCTGGTCGGGCAGCGGCAGTCGCGCGGCTTCCACCAGCGACCAGGCGATGGCCGTGCTGTAGCGCAGGTTCACCGTCAGTTCCAGGTGCGGCGCGGCGAGGAAGGCATGCTGGCTGGCCAGGCCGCGGACCCGGCTGGCGCGCTCCGGGTCCAGCGCCAGGTACTGGTCCCAGAGCTGCTGGTGGCGTTCGCTGGCGATCCGGTACAGGCCGTGGCCACGGCGGTCGTCGAGGGCGCTCCCCAGCGCCGACTGGCAGGCCGCCGCGCCCAGCAGCAGCGCTTCGGCGGCGGGGCTGTGGCAGGACAGGTAGTCCAGGGTCGGGCGTATCACGTGCTGGCAAAGATCGTTGGCGGAAATACCCATGACGGCCTCGCGCAAGGTGGATCGGCGGGGCCGGGCAGTTTGGCAGCTTCTATTCCGATGGCCCCGCCGATAGCGGACTTAGCCGCTTGATTTGAAGTGTAGTGAAACAAGTCAGCTGTAAAGGACTGTTTTTAAATTGTTTCCAGCTTTAGAGAACGGCTGATATGCCCGCTGGAAATTAAACCGGCGCGTCCTTGCTTCGCTTGTGCTGGGCGGCATTCTCAGCCCCTGCGCAGGCTGTAGAGGAAGTCGCGGATGATGGCTTTCACTTCATTGGCCGCTTGCCGCTTGTTGCGTGCATCGCGAAGACTCATCGCGGCCTGGGTAAGGAAGCCGTAGAGCTGGCCGACCAGGGTTTCCCGGCGGTAGTCCTTGAGTTCGCCACTGGCCGCCAGTTCGTCCACCAGGCGCCCGACGTAGCGCAGCGTATGGCGCGAGTCGATGCGTTTCCATCGCTCCCAGCCGACGACCGTGATCACCTCCTGCAGCGACAGTTGCCGCTTGCCGCGCGCCATCACGCTGTCGATGAAGGCCTCGGCCAGCGCGGCGGCCTCCGCCCACTTGTCGACCTGCGCCGGCACCCTGTCCAGGTCCTCGGCGATCGTCCGTACCTGGCGTTCGTAGCATTCGGCGAGCAGTTCCTGCTTGCTGTCGAAGTGGTGGTAGAACGCGCCCTTGGTCACGCGCGCCTCGCGCGCGATGGCGTCGATGGAGACGCCGCCATAGCCATGTTCGATGAAGGCGGAGAGGGCGCTTTCCAGCAGTGCCTCGCGGGTCGCCTCGGCATTTTCCTGCTGCCTGCTCTTGACATTCATACTGTTGCCTTCTTACATACCGTCGGTATGTTCATGCTAGCACGCCTGGCGATCCGTCGAGCATTGCGTCCGTCCCGGCTGCTCGAACCCGCACGGAAAAGGAGAGCGCGAATGAGTACCGCAGTGGAGATCGCCTGCCGTGACGGTGTGCGCCTGGCCGGCGACCACTTCCCGGCCGTCGGCGATGCGCAGGGGAGCATCGTGGTGGCCTGCGCGCTCGGCGTCAGGCGCGCCTTCTACCAGCGCTTCGCCGTCCTGGCCGCGGCTTCCGGCTACGAGGTGCTGTTGTTCAGCTACCGCGGCAGCGAAGGCGACGACCCTGCCGTGGCTAGCTATCGCCTGGCCGACTGGGGACGCGAGGACATCGATGCGGCGCTGGCCTGGTGCCGAGCGCGCGCGCCGGAGCTACCGCGCTATTTCGTCGGCCACAGCATCGGCGCGCAGTTGCTCGGTCTGGCTGGTCAGGCCAGCGGATTGAGCGGCGCCGCGTTCGTCGCCGGTTCGTTTCCGTACTGGAGGCGCTGGCGAGGCAGGCAACGCTGGCAGATGTTCGGCCTGTTCTGCGTGGCGGTGCCGCTACTGACCGGACTGCTCCGACGCTTTCCCAGTCGTTTCTTCGGCCTCGGCAGCCTGGATATGCCGAGTCATTTCATGCGCGACTGGGCGCGCTGGGTGCGGCAGCCGGACTACCTCCTGGCACCGCGCTTCGGATTGCAGCGGCAGGGTTACGAGGCGCTGGACATCCCCGTCGCCAGCTTCCTGTTCGAGGACGACGACTACGTGCCGTGGGCTGCGGCGGAAAAGCTTCACCAGGTCTATGCCGCGGCGCACCTGGAGTTGCGTCGCAAGGGACGGGCCGAGGGGGCGGTCGGGCATTTCGGGCTGTTCCGCAACGAGGCGTTGCAGAAGGAGTTGCTCGACTACTTCAGGAAGCTGCCCGACGCGGCGTAAGCCGCGTCCGAGCGTATGGCGTCAGTCGCCGGTGGCGACCGGGCGGCGCGGGTCGGTGATCCACTCACTCCACGAGCCGGCGTAGAGGCGCGGAAGCGGGAAGCCGGCGAGGCTCAGGGCGAACAGGTTGTGGCAGGCGGTGACGCCGGAGCCGCAGTAGGCGACCAGCTCGTCCACCGGGCGACCGCGCAACAGGGCGGAGAACCGCTGGTGCAATTGTTCCGGCGGAAGGAAGCGGCCGTCGCTGCCAAGGTTGTCGGTGAAGGCGGCGCACTGGGCACCGGGAATGTGTCCGGCGACCGGATCTATGGGCTCGACTTCGCCACGGAAGCGCGGCTGCGCGCGAGCATCGAGCAGCGCCAGTCCGGGTTGGCCCAGTTGGGCCTGGAGGGTGGCGGCGTCGATCAACAGCGAGGCATCGGGCTGGCCCTGGAAATCGCCGGGTCGAAGACTGCTTTCGCCATTGGTCAGTGCCAGCCCCGCAGCCTTCCAGGCCGCCAGGCCGCCATCGAGGAGGTAGACCCCATCGCGCTTGCCCAGCCAATGCAACAGCCACCAGGCGCGGGCGGCGAATGCGCCGGGGCCGTCGTCGTAGAGCACCACCTGGCTATCCTGGCGCAGGCCCCAGGCTTGTAGCTTGAGCGCTAGCTCGGCGGGATCCGGCAGCGGATGGCGACCGGTCACGCCCTTGCGCACGGGAGCGGAAAGATCCCGTTCGAGGTCGGCGAAATGCGCGCCGGGAATGTGGTTCTCCTGATAGACGCGGGCACCGTAGGACGGGTCTTCGAGGGCGAAACGGCAGTCGAGGACCAGCAGGTCGGGTTCGCTGAGGCGGGCGGCCAGTTGTTGCGCGGTCAGCAGTTGGGCGGACGACATCGCGGACTCCTTGGGTCGGGAAGCAAAGCCGGTGGCGGATGGGTGGATCATGCCCCTTGGACCGCGTCGCGTCATCCCGGCGTCGCGCGGCGAGGCGGAGAAATGGCGAAAGGAAAGGGCCGGCTCCAGGCGGGGAAGATTCTTACTCGGTCATCAGCCTCGCCCGGCAGCGAGGTATTTGTCCAGACATGCAGAATCGGCACGTTCCGAGGTATCCGCTCCTGTGTTCTATCCCTCGGAACGCTTGTCCGATTGGCTTGGCCCGGCGCTTGCGCCGGGCTTTTTTTCGTCTCGTTTCTCTCAGGGGATCGCCAGGCGGCCGATCCGGTCGTTTTCCAGGCTGCCGAAGTAGAGCTGGTCGCCCACCGGCTTCGCCGAGGTGATCATGCGCAGGTGGTGGCCGCTGGTGTCGTGCAGGCTGCGGACGATCCTGCCCTGTTCGTCGATGGCGATGACCAGCCCGTAGGCAGTGGGCTTCGGCAGGAACATGCGCGGCAGCTTGGCCAGCTGCGCCTTCAGCCAGGGATGTCGGTGGAGGAAGTCGGCGTCGGCCTTGCGCGGGGTCGGCAGGGCCACCCAGAAGGTACCCTTGCGGTCGCCCTGGAGGTTGTCCGGCAAGCCCGGCAGGTTGTCGATGAACACCTCGTGCTGGCCAGCCTTCTCGCCTTTCAGCCAGTAGCGGGTGATGCGATAGCGGTAGGTCTCGTTGACCAGTACGAAGTCCTCGTTTGCCGAGAGTGCCACGCCATTGGCGAAGTACAGGTCCTTGAGCAGCACCTCGGTCTTGCCGGTGGACGGGTCGTAGCGCAGCAGGCGGCCGTGCGGTCGGGCCTCGAGCAGGTCGAGGATGTAGTCGGGCTGGTGGAACTTGCTGGAAGCGTCGCTGAAGTAGATGCGGCCGTCGCTGGCGATGTCGAGGTCGTCGGTGAAGGCGAAGGGGACGCCGTCGGCCTCGGTGGCGAGGGTTTCCACCTTGCCCTGCGGATCGATGCGAAGCAGGCCTTTCCAGGCGTCGGCGAGGATCAGGTTGCCGGCGGCATCGAAGTCCATGCCCAGCGGGCGGCCGCCGGTGTCGACGAAGGTCTCGACCTTGCCGCTGGCGTCCAGGCGTACCACGCGGCCGTCGGCGAGACCGGCATAGACGCGGCCCTGGCTGTCCACGGCGGTGTCCTCGGGGCCGTGCAGTTGGCCCTGGCCAAGCAGCTCGGCCTTCATCAGGGTGTCGTTGGGTTCGAGGACCCCGGTCATCTGCGGAGCGGCCGGGGCATCCCAGGCGAGCGGGTCGATCGGGCTGGTC
This sequence comes from Pseudomonas sp. FDAARGOS_761, assembly GCF_013343155.1. Taxonomy (NCBI): domain Bacteria; kingdom Pseudomonadati; phylum Pseudomonadota; class Gammaproteobacteria; order Pseudomonadales; family Pseudomonadaceae; genus Pseudomonas; species Pseudomonas sp. FDAARGOS_761. The sequence goes on from NZ_CP054572.1 coordinate 1,481,006, forward strand.
TTCAGGGCCAGGTAAAGAGCCGCGCCAGCCAGCAGGAGGACGATTATTCCGCTGAGCTTCTTCATGCAGTTCCCTTGTTCGGATTGTCGGACAAGGGGCGGAGTATGGACATTCGCTACGTTCATCGGCAAGCGCGGTGCCGAGCGGAATGCTCGCAGGGCGCGAGGCTCTATATAATGCGCCGCACTTGACCAAGGAGATGTTCGTGACCGCGCCCGAAATCCAGTGGATCCGCGATGATGCCAGCCTGGCGCAGCAATGCCGGGAATGGCGCACACAGCCGTACCTCGCGCTCGATACCGAGTTCATGCGCGTCGATACCTTCTATCCCGCGGCCGGTCTGGTGCAGGTGGGCGATGGCCGGCAGGAGTGGCTGATCGATCCGCTGCTGATCCAGGACTGGAGTCCCTTCGCCGAACTGCTCGAAGACGAGCGGGTGGTGAAGGTGCTGCACGCCTGTAGCGAAGACCTCGAGGTGTTCCTGCGCCTCACCGGCAGCCTGCCGGTGCCGCTGTTCGATACGCAGTTGGCCGCCGCCTATCTCGGCATGGCCCATTCGATGGGCTATTCGAAGCTGGTGAAGGAGGTGCTGGACATCGACCTGCCCAAGGACGAGACCCGTTCCGACTGGTTGCAACGGCCGCTCACCGAGATGCAGATGCGCTACGCCGCCGACGACGTCCAGCACCTCGCCCAGGTCTACCTGGCCCTGGATGCGCGGCTGAGCGAGGAGAAACGCGCCTGGCTGCTGGAGGACGGCGCCGAACTGGTCGCCAACCTCTGCCGCGAGAGCGATCCGCGCGAGGCCTACCGCGAGGTCAAGCTGGGGTGGCGGCTGCGTCCGCAGCAACTGGCGGTGCTCCGCGAACTCTGCGCCTGGCGCGAGGAGCAGGCACGCCTGCGCAACCGGCCGCGCAACCACGTGCTGCGCGAACGCACCCTGTGGCCGCTGGCGCGCCTGCTGCCGAAGAACAAGACCGACCTGGCGGCGATCGAGGACATGCATCCGCGCACCGTACGCCAGGACGGCGACTTCCTCATCGAACTGATCGCCCAGGCTGCGCGCCTGCCGCAGAGCGAATGGCCCGAGGCGCTGCCCGAGCCGCTGCCGCCGGAGGTCACCCCGCTGCTCAAGAGCCTGCGCGCCATCGGCCAGCGCGAAGCGGAGACCCTGGGCATGGCGCCCGAGCTGATGCTGCGCAAGAAGATCCTCGAGGCACTGCTCAAGAGCGGCTATCCCGACGGTCCCTACGAACTGCCCGATTCCCTCCGCGGCTGGCGCCGCGAACGCATGGGCCAGGCCCTGCTGGACGCCCTGGAGAGCGCATGAAACGAATCTGTTCCGTCTACAAGAGCCCGCGCAAGAACGAGATGTACCTCTACGTCGACAAGCGCGAGGCGTTGAGCCGCGTGCCCGAGGCCCTGCTGGTGCCGTTCGGCGCGCCGCAACATGTCTTCGACCTGCTGCTCACCCCCGAGCGCCAACTGGCCCGTGAGGATGTCGCCAAGGTCCTGGAGAACATCGAGAAGCAGGGCTTCCACCTGCAGATGCCGCCGGGCGAAGAAGAGTACATCGAGCATCTCCCGGAAGAGTTGCTGCGCATGAACGACCCGCTCTGACGCGAGCCGTACCCCGCTGGCGCCGGCTTCCCGGCGCCACTTTAACGACGTGAAACCCGCTCTGTGCAAGGCTGCGCCTTCGGTGCATGATGTCCGCAAGATGTCGCACGATAGCGGAACCCCTGGCAGCGACCGTGGTCTACCAGCGCCAATCCTGCTGCTCTCGAGGGCTTCCCTCCAGGAGCCGTGATGCATGAAAGAACAATATTCTCCGGCCTGATCGCCAGCCCTTGTCCGGCTTGGCAGTGTGACCCATGCGCTTGCTGATTCTCGAACGTGACCACGCTCTCTATGCCGCGCTGCTGATGGCGGCCGACCCCAGCCTGAAGGTGGTGGCGGGGGACGACCCCCTGCAACTCATCGACGCCGCCAGCGAGTGCTCGATCTGGCTCGGCCAGCCCGACCTGGTGGCGCAGATGCTGCGCCAGGGCGTGCATCCGGTCTGGGTGCAGTCGACCTGGGCGGGCATCACGCCGCTGCTGGCCGCCGACCTGCCGAAGGACTACAGCCTGACACGCGCGGTAGGCATCTTCGGCCAGGTGATGAGCGAATACCTGCTGACCTACATGCTCGCCCACGAGCGCCAGTTCCTCGGTCGCCTGGCCAGCCAGGTCGGTTCGCAATGGGATAGCCGCACGCCTGGCGGGTTGCGTGGCCGGCAGGCGGTGATCGTGGGTACCGGGGAGATCGGCCAGGCGGTGGCGCATACCCTGTCCGGCTTCGGCATGGACCTGACCGGGGTGGCGAAGAATCCGCGTTCGCTGGTGCCGTTCAACCGCATGGGCTCGCTCGACGACCTCGGCCGCCTGGTGGAGACGGCCGACTACCTGATCAACCTGCTGCCCGACACCCCCGATACCCACGACATCTACGACCGTGCGCTGTTCGCCCGGCTCAAATCCACGGCGCTGTTCATCAACGCCGGGCGTGGCGTCGCGGTGGTGGACGCCGACCTGGTGGCGGCGCTGGAGAACAACCAGTTGGCCGGCGCGGTGATCGACGTCTGCCGCGAAGAGCCGCTGCCGGCCAACCACCTGTTCTGGCATACCCCGCGCCTCTTGCTGACCGGCCACACCGCCGCGCCGACCCTGCCGGGGGCGATGGTCGAACTGTTCCGCGACAACCTCGCGCGCTTCTGGGCGGGCACCGCCATGCGTGGCGAGGTGGACTTCGCTCGCGGCTACTGAGCCGCGTTCCCTCAGGCAGCGAGCGGGAGCAGCGGATTCACCTCGACGGTGATGTGCACCAGTTCCTCATGCTCGGCCAGGCGGCGCTTGAAATAGTCGGCGCTGCCTTCCTCGGTGGTCAGCAGACTCAGTAGGCAGGCGTACTTGCCCTGGCCGACCTGCCACAGGTGCAGGTCGAGCAGTTCCGCCGGCAGCGGGCTGCTGGCGATCGCTGCGCGGATTTCCGCAGCCACCGGCGCGTCCATCTGCGCATCCAGCAATACCCGACTGCTCTGCCGGATCAGGCCGCATGCCCAGACACTGACCAGTACCGCGCCGACGATACCCATCAGCGGGTCCAGCCAGGCCGCGTTCCACAGCAGGCCGCCGGCCAGCGCGACGATCGCCAGCAGCGAGGTGGCGGCATCCGCCAGCACGTGCAGGTAGGCGGCGCGCAGATTCAGATCGTGCCGGTGGGCATGATGGTCGTGGTCGTGGTGATGGTGCGAGTGGTCGTGCCCGTGGTGGGCATGGCCGTCGCGCAGCAGCCAGGCGCAGGCGAGATTGACCAGCAGGCCGAGCGCGGCGACCAGCATCGCCTGCTGGTAGTGGATCGGGCTGGGGTCGAGCAGGCGTTCGACCGATTGGTAGAGCATCAGCCCGGCTACCAGCAGAAGCAGCAGGGCGCTGGTGTAGCTGCCGAGCACCTCGATCTTCCAGGTACCGAAGCTGAAGCGCGGGTCGTTGGCATAGCGCCGCGCGGCGCCGTAGGCGAGTACCGCAAGACCCAGGGCCAGGGCATGGGAGCTCATGTGCCAGCCGTCGGCGAGCAGGGCCATGGAGTTGAACAGCCAGCCGCCGGCGATTTCCGCGACCATCATGCAGGCGGTGAGCAATACCGCCCAGCGCGTGTTGCGCTCGGCCAGCGGGTTGCCCTGGTCGAACCGATGGGAATGGCGCAGGGGCTGGGTAGTCGGGGTGCCGGGCATTTGCTACTGTCCTGTCGAGACGTCGAAAATATACTATACCCCAGTATATTACCTGGAGGAGAGAGCGGTGGCCCATACCATCCATGGGAAGAAGAAGCTCCTGGCGCGGGTGCGCCGCATCGCCGGGCAGACCCGGGCGCTGGAGCAGGCGCTGGAAGAGGGCAGCGAATGCGCGGCGGTGCTGCAGCAGATCGCGGCGATCCGCGGTGCGGTGAACGGCCTGATGAACGAAGTGCTGGAGGGGCACATCCGCGAACACCTCGGCGCCGAGCAGGCGAGCGCGGAGCAGCGTCGCGAAGACCTGGAGCTGGTGGTGACCGCGCTGCGCTCCTACCTGAAGTAGCCATGTGCCGGCCGGTGCTTGGCCTGGAAGGGGCGGGGGACTAGACTATCGCGCCTTTTCACCAGCCCCCGATGCCATGGCCGCCAAAGTCGAACCCTTCTGGAAACGCAAGACCCTCGCCCAACTCGACCAGGACGAGTGGGAGTCGCTGTGCGACGGTTGCGGCTTGTGCTGCCTGCAGAAGCTCGAGGACGAGGACGACGGCAGCGTCTACTACACGCGTATCGCCTGCAAGCTGCTCGACCTGCAAAGCTGCCGCTGCACCAACTACGCCGAGCGCATCCGTTTCGTCCCCGACTGCATCCAGCTCACCCCGGCGCAGGCCGACGAGTTCCAGTGGTTGCCGCCGACCTGCGGCTATCGCCTGGTTGCCGAAGGCAAGGACCTGCCGCTCTGGCACCACCTGGTCTGCGGCGACCCGGAGCGGGTCCACAAGGAACGCATTTCCCAGTCCGGGCGCATGCTCAGCGAGACCCAGGTGGCCGAGGACGACTGGGAGGACTACCTGATCTTCCGCGCCGGCTGAGCTCGCGTCCGTCGCACTTCCTTACCTTGTGAAATGATATGTATTATCATTCGCATATTTGCGAAGGGACTTCCGTATCCGACGGAAGCGGGGAGGCGAGGTGTTGCAGCGGGTCAACGGCGCGGGGGGCGCCGCCGGAGGATGCACGGATGGATGAGCGCTTCCGTGGTTCTGTCTCGCATGCCTATCAGGCGTTCCATGGCGAGTTGCTGCGCTTCCTGCGCAAGCACCTGGGCAGTTCGGCGGACGCCGCCGACCTCGCCCAGGATACTTTCGCCCAGTGGCTGAAATGGCCGGGCCGGCAATCGGTCGAGCAGCCGCGCGCATTTCTTTTTCAGATCGCCCGCAACCTGTTGCGCGACCATTGGCGCCGGCAGCAGAGCCGCGGCCAGGATCTCGACCGGCCGGCGGCGAACGACGAACCCGCCGCGCTGGAAGGCGAGGCGGCCGGGCCGGGCGAGCGTTTCGAACAGCAGCAGCGCCTCAGCCACCTGGCGGCCGCGCTGGCCGAGCTGCCGCCGCGGCGGCGCGAAGCGTTCGTCCTGCACAAGTTCGACGGCCTGTCCCAGGTCGAAGTGGCCGAGCGCATGGGAATCTCCCTGAGCATGGTGGAAAAGCACATCGCCAGCGCCTTGCTGCACTGCAAGCGGCGGCTTGGCCAGGGAGGCGAAGGATGAAGCCGCTGGAACGACTGGAACCGCTGTTCGCCGACGAAACCGAAGAGGACATCGATCACCGCGCCGCCTACTGGTTCAGCCGGCGTCGTTCCGGGCATTTCAGCGCTGCCTGCCGGGCCGAGCTGGAGGAGTGGCTATGCGCCGATCCGCGCCATCGCGAAGCGCTCGAGGGCATGGAGCGGCTCTGGCGCGAATTCGACGGCCTGCCGCGCCCGGCGCTGGACGATATTCCCGAACCGGTGCCGGCCTGGCGCCTGCCCCGGGCGCTGGCGGCGGCGTTCTTCGTGTTCTGCGCGCTGCTCGTCGCCACCCTGTTCTGGCGCGACCAGTCGCTCGGGCCGAACCTCGCCTACGGCACGGCGCCTGGCGAGCAGCGCGAGGTGGTCCTGGCGGACGGCTCGAAGCTGTTCCTCGACGTCGATACCCAGGTGCAGGTGCGTTACGCCGAGCGCACCCGCGACGTGCTGTTGAAGAAAGGCGAGGTGTTCTTCGTGGTCAGCCACGATCCGGCCCGGCCGTTCCGGGTCGGCAGCGGCGACAGCCGGGTCACCGTACTCGGTACCCAGTTCAGCGTCCGGCGCAACGCGCAGGCCCTCGCCGTGGCGGTGAAACAGGGGCGCGTGGCGTTGCAGCCGTCCCTGGAGAAGGATGCCGAACATGTGCTGCTGGCTGGCGACAGCGCGCGCCTGGACCTCGCCGACCAGCGCCTGGAACTCGGCCATGTGGCGCCGGAGCAGGTCGCCAGTTGGCGCGATGGGCAACTGGTGTTCCGCGACAAGCCGCTGGGCGAACTGGTGGAGGAACTGTCGCGCTATCGTGCCGCGCCGATCCGCCTGGGAGATCCCCGGCTTGCCGGCAAGCGGGTCTCCGGTACGGTGCGGATCGCCCGCCCCGACGATTTTCTCCTCGCTCTGCCGGCGCTATTGCCGGTGCGGGTACAGCCGCAGGCTGGCGGTGAGGTGCTGATCCTGGCGCGCTGAGGCGCGTCGGCAGCATTAATGAAAATATTTTTCATTCGCATATGTGGGTTTTTCTCCCTGCTGCGTCTTCTCTGCTGTCCGTCGCCGCTGCCGGCGACATCCAGCAGTCACTTGGGGAGAGTTCCAGCATGACCTTGCCTTTCACCCGCGCCGCCTGGCGCCCGCTGTGTTCCGCCGCCGTGCTCGGCGCCGCGTTGTGGGCCGCCGGCGCCAGCGCTGCCGAACGACGCTTCGACCTGCCGGCGCAGCCGCTGGCCGCCTCGCTGTCGCGCCTGGCGCAGCAGGCGCAGGTCCAGGTGCTGTTCGACGAGTCGCTCCTGCGGGGCCTGCGCGCTCCGGCGCTGAGCGGCAGCTACGGGGTGCGCGAGGCGCTGGAGCGGTTGCTGGTCGGTTCCGAGCTGGAGCTGGTGGAGGCGGGCGGCGGCTACGTGGTGCGCCGGCGCCAGGTCGACGCCTACAGCGACAACGCGCTGCAACTGGACGCGCAGACCATCGTCGGCAACGGTCGCGAAGTGGACGCCAGCAACGTCGGCCGTTCGACCCTGACCCGGCGGGATATCGAACGCCAGCAGGCGGACAACATCCCCAGCCTGCTGCAGACCCTGCCCGGAGTGACCATGGGCGGCTCGCCCAAGCCGGGCGGACAGACCACCAACATCTGGGGCCTGGGCGACGCCGAGGACGTGCCCTATACCCTGGACGGCGCGCAGAAGAGCGGCTTCGAGCGCTACCAGCAGGGCACCGTGTTCATCGAACCGGAAATGATCAAGCGCATCGAGGTGGAGAAGGGGCCGCACTCGGTGTTCACCGGCAATGGCGGCTTCGGCGGCACCGTGCACATGGAGACCAAGGACGCCCCGGACCTGCTGCGCGAAGGCCGCGACGTCGGCGCCATGCTCAAGTACGGCTATCACTCCAACGACCAGCAGAAGATCTACTCCGGCGCCGTGTTCGGCCGCAGCGAAGACCGCCGCGTCGATGCCCTGCTCTACCTCAACGGCCGCGACGGCCGCGACATGAAGCTGGCCGACAACCTGCCGCTGTCGCCCACCGACTATCCGATCAACCCCAAGCGCCTGCCCAACAGCGCCCAGGACGAGAAGACCGGCCTGTTCAAGCTCAACCTGCACCCCACCGAGGAGCACGACCTGGGTTTCACCTACCTGCGCTCGAAAAGCTCGCGCTGGACGCCGTTCTCCGCCAGCAGCTACCCGACCCCGCCGAGCCAGTGGACCATCGACCGCTACGGCTACGAGCTGGGCCTGACCCGCCTGCTGGCCCACCGCGATACCACCGACACCACTTGGACCGGCAAGTACAACTACCATCCGCTGGACAATCCCTGGATCGACCTGCAACTGAGCTATTCCGACGCCCGCACCGAGCAGCTCGACCGTCGCGAGGACACCGCCTTCTACCAGCTCGCCACCGGCGGCAAGCGGATGCGTACCGAGTACCAGGACAAGGTCCTGGAACTGCGCAACACCAGCCGTTTCGATACCGGAGCGCTACAGCACGAGCTGACCCTGGGCGCGGCGCTGCACAAGCACAAGCGCGACATCCTCATGCACATGCCGGGCAAGACCTATGAGACCCCGCGCTACAACTACGGCTGGCTGCAACCGGCATTCATGCCGGCCGGCAAGCAGGACACGCAGAGCTTCTACATCCAGGACGCGATCACCTACGGCAGCCTGACCGTCACTCCATCGATGCGCTTCGACAGCGTGCGCAACGACGGCCAGGCCAACCTGGCGCCGATCTACGACAATCCCAAGCTCGGCCATGACTATCGCGCCCAGACCTACTCCGGCTGGTCGCCGCGGCTGTCGGTGTTCTGGACCGCGACGCCGAACCTGGCGTTCTTCGCCGACTACACCGAGACCTGGCGAGCGCCGGTGATCGACGAACAGTACGAAGTGCAGAACAGTTCGACCATCGGCGGCAGCAGCCGCGACCTGGACGCCGAGCGCATCCATGCGATCCGTGGCGGCAGCGTGATCAACCTGCCGGACCTGCTGGTCGCCGGCGACAGCCTGCAGATCCGCACCACGTTGTTCCAGAACCGCATCAAGGACGAGATATTCCGCACCCGCAGCGTCGGCTGCCGCCAGCAGTCGATCGACAACGGCAGTATCGGCGGTAGCTGCGGCGACATGCTGCCGCTGAGCAACTACCGCAACCTGCCGGGCCTGACCATCAAGGGCTTCGAGATCGAGAGCTTCTACGACAGCCAGCGGCTGTTCGGCAGCCTGTCCTACTCGTGGATGACCGGCAAGCACGATGGTGCCTACAGCAATCCCTGGGGACCGAACGTGTGGGCGCGCGACATCCCGCCGCCGAAGTGGGTGGCCATGCTCGGCCTGAAGGTTCCGGAATGGGACGCCAAGCTCGGCTGGCAGGGCGAGTTCGTGCGCAAGACCGACCGCCTGCCCAGCGATCGCTACAGCGGCGGGATGGGTACCGGTTCCGGCGATATCTACTGGGATCACGCGGCCAACGACAGCTACGACACCCATCGGCTGTTCGCCGAGTGGGTCCCGGCCAAGCTGGGCCTGAAGGACACCCGCATCGACTTCACCGTGGACAACCTGTTCAACCGCTCCTATCGCCAGCCGCTGGGCGGCGACCTGGTCTACAGCCAGGGACGCAACGCCAAGATCAGCGTCACCCAGTTCTTCTGAGGGGCGTCAGCGCACCGAACCGATGCGCCGGGTGTCCTCGGCATACCAGACGACGAACACCCGGCCGACCAGGTCGGCGCGCGGTACGTAGCCCCAGTAGCGGCTGTCGTTGGAGTTGTCGCGGTTGTCGCCGAGCATGAAGTAGTGGCCGGCGGGGACGGTCCGCTCGGCCATGCGCAGGGAGTCCGGCTGGCGCAGCGCCTGCTGCGCCAGGTAGGGCTCGGTCACCTGGTGGTCATTGACGTAGAGCCGGCCGCCATCGATCCGCACGCGATCGCCGGGTATCCCGGCGATGCGCTTCACATAGGCGATGCTGCGCTGCGGCGGGAAGCGGAACACCACCAGGTCGCCGACCTGCGGGTCGGCGAAGGCGTAGCGCGCGGCGTTGGCGAGGATGAAGTCGCCCTGTTGCAAGGTCGGTTCCATCGAGCGCGAAGGGATCTTGTACAGCGCCACGCCGAGGAGCCGCGCGCGCGGGTCGAGACTGGCGGTGCCGAACGGATTCGCCAGGTAGACGGCCAGCATGATCGCGGCGAGCAGGCCCATGGCGGGCCAGAAGCGTCGTTTCACGAAGGTTCCCTTTTTCGTGGCGGAAGGCCGGCGTCGCCGGCCCCGCGGTCGTCATACCAGGCCGAGGACCTTGAGCAGGAAGGCGTATTCCAGCGCCACGTCCTTCAGCCCCTGGTAGCGGCCGCTCATGCCGCCGTGGCCGGCGCCGAGGTCGGTCTTGAGCAGCAGCAGGTTGGCGTCGGTCCTGGTCGCCCGCAGTTTCGCCACCCACTTGGCGGCTTCCCAGTACTGCACGCGGCTGTCGTTGTAGCCGGCGACCACCAGCAGGTGCGGGTAGTCCTGGGCCCTGACGTTCTCGTAGGGCGCGTAGGCGGCGATCCGCGCATGCACCTCGGGCTCCTGCGGGTTGCCCCACTCATCGTATTCGGTGACGGTCAGCGGCAGGTCCGGATTGAGCATGCTGTTCAGCACGTCGACGAACGGCACCTCGGCGATCGCCGCGCCGAACAGTTGCGGGCGCTGGTTGAGCACCGCGCCGATCAACAGCCCGCCGGCGCTGCCGCCGCTGATGGCGAGTCCCTCGGGACGGCAGTAGCCCTCGGCGAGCAGGTGCTCGGCGCAGGCGATGAAGTCGTCGAAGCTGTTCTGCTTGTGTTCCAGCTTGCCGGCCCGGTACCAGGCTTCGCCCAGTTCGCCGCCGCCACGGACATGGGCGATGGCGAAGACGAAGCCGCGTTCGAGCAGGCTCAGGCGGGCGTGGGAGAACCAGGGATCGAGGCTATGCCCGTAGGCGCCGTAGCCATAGAGATAGAGCGGCGCGGGGCGCCCGGCGGCGATGCCGTCGAGGACTTCCTTGCGCGCCACCAGGCTGACCGGCACCTGCGTGCCGTCGCCGCTGCTGGCCCAGATGCGCCGACTGGCGTAGACGTCGGCGTCGAAGGGGCCTTCCACCGGGGTCTGCTTGAGGACGGTCTGCGTGCCATCGGCGAGGTTCAGCTGGCGGACCTGCGCCGGACGGTTCAGGGCCTCGTAGCGCAGTCGCACGCAGGGGCTGTCGAATTCCAGGCTGTCCTGCACGTAGAGGCTGTAGGCGGCGTCCGGCAACTGCACGCGGTAGGCCGGCAGGCCCTGCGGTTGCACCTCGATCACCGGCAGGCCGCCGTCGCGCAGGCCGAGGATCACCGCCTCGGCGTTCAGGCTGACATCTTCCAGGGTCCGCTGCGGGTCGTGGGCCACGCGCAGTTGCCAGTGCTCGCGAGTCGGCCGCGACTCCTCGGCCTGGTAGAGGGCGAAGTTGATCCCCGCCTGGTTGCTGCGGATCAACCACAGGCCCCGGCCGTCGAGGCGACCGTGGTCGGGGTAGTACTCGTGGCCTTCCTCGCGCGGCGCCAGGCAACGGAACGTTCCCTGCGGCTGGTCGGCGTCGAGCACCCAGGCCTCGCTGGTGGTCTTGCTGTTGAGCAGGAGGATCAACTGGCGTTCCGAGCTGGAGCGGTAGCAGTGCAGGAAGAAGCGCCCGTCGCCTTCCTCGAACACCAGCTCGGCGCCGGCCTCGCCCAGGCGGTGGCGATAGAGCTTGTGCGGGCGGTGGGTGTCGTCCAGTTCGCCGAAGAACAGTGTGCGGTTGTCGTTGGCCCAGGTCAGGCTGCCGTCGCAGTCGTCGAAGGGCAGGGCCTGCACCGAGCCGCTGGCGAGGTCCTTGACGAACAGGCGGTAGATCTCGTCGCCGCTGGTGTCCAGGCTGTAGGCCAGCAGGCTCTGGTCGGGGCTGATGCTGAAGGCGCCGAGGGAGAGGAAGCCGCCGTCGGCCAACTGGTTGGGATCGAGCAACAGTTGCTCGGCGCCTTCGTCGACCGCCAGGCTGCCGTCCGCCGGACGTGGGCAGCGGTAGTGGCGCGGGTATTCATCGCCGGCGGTGGTGCGCTGGTAGTACAGCCACGGACCCCAGGGACTGGGCAACGACAGGTCGGTCTCGCGGATGCGTCCCCTGATCTCCTCGAACAGGGTCTCGCGCAACCCGGCCTGGTCGGCCAGTTCGCTATCCAGGTAGGCGTTCTCGGCCTTCAGGTAGTCGAGCACCTCCGGGGCGTCGCGCTCCTCCAGCCAGGCGTAGGGGTCGCGTCCGGCGTCGCGGCGGGCGATGGGGGGCTGCGGATGGGGCATCGGGAATCCTCGTCGGTCCGGCCATGCGCGAGGCCGGGAAATCTGAATAAAACTGGCGGCGCGGCGCCCGTCATCGGTGGGTAGGCGCGTCGGCATGCAAAAGCGGCTATCATAAGCCCCCCATCACCGCTATCGCCACGCACGCCGCATGAATGAACAAGACTATCTGATCGCCTGGGGCGCCTACGCCATCGCCGGACTCGGCCTGATGCTGGTGTTCTGGCTGATGACCGGCTGGATGTGGCGCTGGCTGCGCGAACCCCTGCGGCTGATCGTCTTCATCCTGCTGTTCACGCCGACTCCGGTGGACCCGCAGAACGACCTCTACGCCCCGGCCATCGCGATCACCGCGCTGGACGTCGTGTTCAAGGTCGGCAACAACGCCTGGCGCGCGGTCTCCGACCTGGCCCTGGTGGCGCTGCTGGGTTTCGGCCTGTACCTGCTGATCGCCGCCATCCGCTGGCCGCTGGAGCGGGCCTGGAAGAATCGCCGGCATCCGTCGCAGGACGCCGAGGACGAGCCGACCCTGCGGCAGATGATGCAGCCCGAGTTGATGCCGGACGTCGACACCCGCACCGACGAGCACGGCGACCGGCGCATGCGCATCGAGCCGCGCCTGTAGCCTTTCGCGACGAAATCCATTCTTGCACTACGCCCGGCAGGCGTTCAGCATGAGGCGAGGCCTATGTCGGGATTTCCCATGGATTGCGTGTTCTGCGCCATAGCGGGTGGCCGCGAGCCGGCGCACAGACTCTTCGAGGACGAGCATTTCATCGTCCTGCTGGACATCTTTCCGCTGCGACCGGCGCACGTGCTGATCGTAGCCCGCGAGCACGCCCCGCACCTGAGCGATCTTTCCGCCGCCGCCCGCGACGCCCTCCCGGCGCTCGCCGAGCGTACCGGTCGCGCGTTGCGCCGGGCCGGTTTCGGCGTGGAAGGCATCAACCTGTTGCTCAACGATGGCGTGGCGGCCAACCAGCACGTGGCGCACCTGCATCTGCACCTGATTCCCCGGCGTCGCGGCGACCTGCCGCGACTGCTCTGGCGCGCCCTGACCCGTTTCCTGCCGATCGGTCGCGCGAGCCTGCAGGCGCGTCTGCAGCGGGAAGGAGAACTACTACGTACAGCCTTGCTCAGGGAGGTTTGAGCCATGTGTGAACTATTGGGCATGAGCGCCAACGTCCCGACGGACATCGTCTTCAGCTTCACCGGACTGATGCAGCGCGGCGGCGGCACCGGCCCGCACCGCGACGGTTGGGGCATCGCCTTCTACGAAGGACGCGGCGTGCGGCTGTTCCAGGACCCGCTGGCGAGCGTCGATTCGGAGGTGGCGCGGCTGGTGCAGCGCTTCCCGATCAAGAGCGAGACGGTCATCGGGCACATCCGCCAGGCCAACGTCGGCAAGGTCGGGCTGAGCAACACCCACCCCTTCATCCGCGAACTCGGCGGGCGCTACTGGACCTTCGCGCACAATGGCCAACTGGCCGACTTCCAGCCCAAGCCCGGCTTCTACCGCCCGGTCGGCGAGACCGACAGCGAGGCGGCCTTCTGCGACCTGCTGAACCGCGTGCGCCGGGCTTTCCCCGAGCCGGTGCCGGTGGAGGTGCTGTTGCCGGTGCTGATCTCGGCCTGTGACGAATATCGCAAGAAAGGCGTGTTCAATGCCCTGATCAGCGACGGCGACTGGCTGTTCACCTTCTGCTCCAGCAAACTCGCCTACATTACCCGCCGCGCGCCGTTCGGCCCGGCGCGGTTGAAGGATGCCGACCTGACCGTGGACTTCCATGCGGAAACCACGCCGGACGACGTGGTCACGGTGATCGCCACCGAGCCGCTCACCGACAACGAGAACTGGACCTTGCAGCAGAGCGGCGAGTGGGTCCTCTGGTGGGGCGGCGAGGTGTTGGCCAAGGGGCGGGTCTGAATCGCCGCCGTGGACGAGGAGAGCGCATGTTCCGCAGTTACCTGAGACTGGTGCTGTTCACCCTGGGCCTGCTGCTCGGGGTGCAGGTGCCCGGCTTCATCGACGACTACGCCAAACGCGTCGACGCCCATCGCCTGGAGGCCGCGCAGAACATCCAGGGCTTCCAGCAGACCGCCGGGCAGTTCTTCAACGGCAGCCTGGAGGAACTGGTCAGGCATTACCGCAGCAACAGCGATCCGGTGTTCCAGCGCGACGGCGAGAACCTCGACCGCCTGATGCGCCGCGCGCGCATGCTCGACGCCGAGTGGCAGGCCATGCAGGGGCCCTGGTACGCCCGCGCCTGGCACATGCTGCGCGCACCGAACCATGAGTTGCTGATGGAAACCTATGCCAGCTACAGCTACCAGATCCTGCTCAAGCCCGAGGTGATCGCCTGGGGCCTGGGCTGCGCCTTGCTGGTCGCCTGGATCGCCGAGCTGATCGTGTATTCGCTGGCCTCGCTGTTCGGCTTCGGCGAAGACCGCCGCACCCGCGAGCGTCACTGGAGCTGACGGCGCGACTCAGGCCGCCGCCAGTTCCAGGAACGCCCTGATCACCCGCAGGCCGCGGCGCTTCTCCAGGCAGCCGATCAGGTGGCAGTTGGTCAGCTCGGGACCGACCAGCGGCACCGCGCGAACCCGCGGATCGTTGCCGACCTCCAGGGAAGACACCACGCCGACGCCCAGTTCGGCGGCCACCGCTTCGGTCACCGCTTCCCGGCTGTCCAGCTCCAGCAGCACCCGCGGCTGCACGCCCTGGCTGGCGCAGGCGCGGTCGAAGGTGCGGCGGGTGATCGAGCCGGGTTCGCGCAGCACCATGATCTGCTGGTCGAGTTCTTCCAGCGGTACGCCTTCGCTGCGTTCGCACCAGGGATGCTGGCGAGGCAACAGGGCGCAGATGCGTGAATTCACCAACTCCTCCAGGAACAGCCCGGGACGTGCCTCGACCTCGGTCAGCACGGCGACGTCGACGTGTTCGCTGAGCAGCGCCGCGAGGGTCTCCTGGGCGTTGCCCAGACGCAGGTTGACGGTGATTCCCGGATAGCTCGCGCGCAGCCGGGCGAGCATCGGCATCACCAGGTGCGGGCCGTCGGCGGCGACCTCGAGGCGGCCGGAGACCAATTGTCGATTGGCGTCGAGCAGGGCCTCGGCTTCTTCCTCCAGGGCGAACAGGGTGCGTGTGATCGCCACCAGGCGCGAGCCTTCCTCGGTCAGTTCGATGCGCCGGGCGGTGCGCCGGAACAGGGTGACCTGGTAGTGCTCCTCGAGTGCCTTGACGTGTCCGGTCACCGCCGGCTGGCTGATGCACAGGCGCTCGGCGGCGCGGGTGAAACTGCCTTCGCGGGCGACGGCGTCGAAGGCGCGGAGCTGGAAGAGATTCATAGTATCGGCCTGGCTTATGGCTGGCATCGGAACAAACAATTTGAACGATAGTAGCGCGGCGCTCACCTTATGTCTCCAGGCTTCCCCGGAACGCCGGCGCGGAACGTCTGCCCGGGCCGCGAAGCCCGATCCGGTTTCTTTCGCCGATTCCCGCAGAGGAAATGAGCATGAGCACTGCCGAACGCGCACCCATCCTGCTGACCCCCGGTCCGCTGACCACCTCCTACCGTACCCGTCGGGCGATGATGGTCGACTGGGGCTCCTGGGACAGCGATTTCAACGAACTCACCGCCAGCGTCTGCCAGCGCCTGCTGAAGATCGTCGGCGGCGAAGGCAGCCACACCTGCGTACCGTTGCAGGGCAGCGGCACCTTCGCCGTGGAAGCGGCGATCGGCACTCTGGTGCCGCGCGACGGCAAGGTCCTGGTGTTGATCAACGGTGCCTACGGCAAGCGCCTGGCGAAGATCTGCGAGGTCCTGCAACGGCCCTTCAGCACCTTCGAGACCGAAGAGAACGTGCCGACCACCGCCGCTGACGTCGAGCGCCTGCTGGCCGCCGATCCGGCGATCAGCCATGTGGCGCTGATCCACTGCGAGACCAGCACCGGCATCCTCAATCCGCTCGAGGCCATCGCCAAGGCCGTCGAGCGTCACGGCAAGCGCCTGATCGTCGATGCCATGAGCTCCTTCGGGGCGATCGGGATCGATGCCCGGAAAGTTCCGTTCGATGCCTTGATCGCCGCCTCCGGCAAGTGCCTGGAGGGCGTCCCCGGGATGGGCTTCGTCTTCGCCCGCAGCGCCGCCCTGGAAGCCAGCGCCGGCAACTGCCACTCCCTGGCCATGGACCTGCAGGACCAGCACGCCTACATGCGCAAGACCGGGCAGTGGCGCTTCACCCCGCCGACCCATGTGGTCGCCGCCCTGCACGAAGCGCTCAGCCAGTACGAAGAGGAGGGCGGCCTGCCGGCGCGCCAGCGGCGCTACGCGAGCAATTGCGAAACGCTGCTCGGCGAGATGGCCCGGCTCGGTTTCCGCAGCTTCCTGCCGGCGGAAATCCAGGCGCCGATCATCGTTACCTTCCACGCGCCGCGCGATCCGCGCTACCGCTTCGCCGACTTCTACCAACGCGTGCGGGAGAAGGGCTTCATCCTCTATCCGGGCAAGTTGACCCAGGTGGAAACCTTCCGCGTCGGCTGCATCGGCCACGTCGACGCCGCGGAGATGCGGCAGGCGGTCGCCGCCATCGGCGAGGCGCTGCGCGAACTGGAAGTCCTCGAGATCTGAACTGAACGACAACGAGCAGAAAAGGGTTCACGACAATGAATTACAACCAGCCAGCCACCCTCCAGGCCGCCATCCTCGACTGGGCGGGAACCGTGGTCGATTTCGGCTCCTTCGCGCCGACCCAGATCTTCGTCGAGGCCTTCGCCGAATTCGGCGTCCAGGTCAGCCTGGAGGAAGCGCGCGGTCCGATGGGAATGGGCAAGTGGGACCACATCCGCACCCTCTGCGACATCCCGGCGATCGCCGAGCGCTACCGCGCCGTCTTCGGCCGCCTGCCCAGCGACGACGATGTCACCGCCATCTACGAGCGCTTCATGCCGCTGCAGATCGAAAAGATCGCCGAACATTCGGCGCTGATCCCCGGCGCCCTGCAGGCGATCGCCGAACTCCGCGGGATGGGCCTGAAGATCGGTTCCTGTTCCGGCTACCCGGCGGTGGTGATGGAGAAGGTGGTAGCCCTGGCCGAGACCAACGGCTACGTCGCCGACCACGTGGTGGCCACCGACGAAGTGCCCAACGGCCGGCCATGGCCGGCCCAGGCGCTGGCCAACGTGATCGCCCTGGGGATCGACGATGTGGCGGCCTGCGTGAAGGTCGACGACACCTGGCCGGGTATCCTCGAAGGGCGCCGCGCCGGGATGTGGACGGTGGCGCTGACCTGCTCGGGCAATGCCCTGGGCCTCACCTACGAGCAGTACAAGGCGCTGCCGGCGGCCGAACTGGAGCGCGAGCGGACGCGTATCGAACAGATGTTCGAAGGTTCGCGTCCGCACTACCTGATCGAGACCATCGCCGAGCTGCCAGCGGTGGTCCGCGACATCAATGCGCGCCTGGCGCGCGGCGAGATGCCGCAGGGTAACTGAGCCACGTCTGTGCCGAGGCCGCCGCGGGCAATCGCGGCGGCCTCGGTTTTCTAGCCGGCGTCGGGTGCGCCAGGCGCGCCTCGCCACCCAGGCGGTCACGGCCCATCGCTTGCCTGGTTCCCTGGCGGGACTCGACGCCGAGCTGCCGGCCGCGCTGATCTGGCGGCTGCGCGTTAGCGCCGGCCCGGCGGCGGATACAGTTGGCGCATCTGGACGAACGGCAGGGGTACAGTTGCAGGCCGATAGACGCTGACTCTCGGGTCACGATGCTGGCGTGGGGGCGATTTCCTTGCGCTATGCTGCTCGAAGCGAAGAATATTCGCGTATTCCAACTATTGTGCTAGGGTATGACCTGCGACAACCTGTCGCAGGCAGGTAAAAGCCCTACTTTATCTATGTTTGAGAAAGTCTATTGCAAGATGTGTCATAGGCTCCTCAGCTGAAATGAATTGTAATAACTGACGCTCAGTTTCGGTCCAACGAGCGTCGCGCGAGTCTCTGCTCCGCATCGCGATAAATGGGTTCCTGCCTTGCCTGTTGCACAACAAATAGCCGACCGATAACTGCGACCTGATCACCCGGCGGGAAGGGCAATCCTTCTCGCCCAGGCATGCACGTGCCTTGGCCGCCCTTGGCCTCTTCCGGCACAGCTTCGAAAACGCTGTTCATCAAGGAACGACTCAGCGCGTGGAACGAGTCCGTCACCGGAATCGGGAAAGGTATCCGTTTGCCTTCTCCCGTGGCCGGGCAATGGCCGTTCCGTACCCCGGTGGCGACTGCATGTCTGGAACTGGCTGAAGCCAGCGGTCTCCGCCACAAGCCTTGCAAGGAGACATCCATGAGCGACCACTCGCTCCTTCCATCGATTAAGGCCGGAAGATGACCAAAGCAAACCCGTTTGCCGCATTGAAATGGCTTTCCCTGGCGCCCGCGCTGCTGCTCGGCGGCTGCGACATGACCCTGTTCAACCCGAAAGGGCAGGTGGGCATGGACGAGCGCACCCTGATCATTACCGCGACCCTGCTGATGCTGATCGTGGTCATCCCGGTGATCGTGATGACCCTGGCGTTCGCCTGGAAGTACCGCGCCTCGAACACCCAGGCCGAGTACAAGCCGGACTGGCACCACTCCAACCGCATCGAGGCGGTGGTCTGGCTGGTGCCCTGCGTGATCATCGCGATCCTCGGCTGGATCACCTGGGAAAGCACCCACAAGCTCGACCCGTACCGTCCGCTGGACTCCGAGGTCAAGCCGGTCACCATCCAGGCCGTTTCGCTGGACTGGAAGTGGTTGTTCATCTACCCGGAGCAGGGTATCGCCACGGTCAACGAGATCGCCTTCCCGAAAGACACCCCGGTGAATTTCCAGATCACCTCGGATTCGGTGATGAACTCGTTCTTCATCCCGCAGCTGGGCAGCCAGATCTACTCGATGGCCGGGATGATGACCAAGCTGCACCTGATCGCCAACGAAGAAGGCGTGTTCGACGGTATCTCCGCGAACTACAGCGGCGGCGGTTTCTCCGGCATGCGCTTCAAGGCCATCGCCACCTCCGAGCAGGGCTTCCAGGACTGGGTCGCCAAGGTCAAGGCGGCACCGGCCAGCCTGTCGATCGGCACCTATCCGGAGCTGGTCAAGCCGAGCGAGAACGTTCCGCCGACCTACTTCTCTTCGGTCAGCCCGGAACTGTTCGGCCACATCCTCACCAAGTACGAGCACCACGGCGACGCCAAGGGTGCCGCGCACGGCGAGCACGCCGGGGCTGAGCACGAAGCCGCCATGACCGGTCACGACATGCAGGACATGGACATGCAAGCCATGCAGGGCATGAAAGACATGAAGGACATGCACATGCAACCGAGTACCCAGGAGTAAGCGCAGATGTTCGGGAAACTGACACTCTCGGCCGTGCCTTACCACGAGCCCATCGTCATGGTCACACTGGCCGTCGTCGCCCTGCTGGGCCTCGGCGTGGTCGGTGCGATCACCTACTACCGCAAGTGGACCTACCTGTGGACCGAGTGGCTGACCTCGGTCGACCACAAGAAGATCGGCGTGATGTACATCGTCGTCGCCCTGGTCATGCTGGTCCGCGGCTTCGCCGACGCGATCATGATGCGCGGCCAGCTGGCCCTGGCCGAAGGCGCCAACCACGGCTACCTGCCGCCGGAGCACTACGACCAGATCTTCACCGCGCATGGCGTGATCATGATCATCTTCATGGCCATGCCGTTCATGACCGGCCTGATGAACCTGGCCGTGCCGCTGCAGATCGGCGCGCGCGACGTGGCGTTCCCCTTCCTCAACTCGCTGAGCTTCTGGCTGCTCGTGGTCAGCGCCATGCTGGTCAACGTGTCGCTGGGCCTGGGCGAATTCGCCCGTACCGGCTGGGTGGCCTATCCGCCGCTGTCGGAGCTGGCCTATAGCCCCGGGGTAGGGGTGGATTACTACATCTGGGCGCTACAGATATCCGGGATGGGCACGTTGCTCACGGGGATCAACTTCCTGGTCACCGTGTTCAAGATGCGTGCCCCGGGCATGAAGCTGATGCAGATGCCGATCTTCACCTGGACCTGCACCTTCGCCAACATCCTGATCGTCGCCTCGTTCCCGATCCTCACCGCTGCGCTGGGCCTGCTGTCGCTCGACCGCTACCTGGACATGCACTTCTTCACCAACGAGCTTGGCGGCAACGCCATGATGTACATCAACCTCTTCTGGGCCTGGGGCCATCCCGAGGTGTACATCCTGATCCTGCCGGCCTTCGGTATCTTCTCCGAGGTCACCGCGACCTTCGCCGGCAAGCGCATGTTCGGCTACAAGTCGATGGTCTGGGCCAGCGCCGCGATCACCTTCCTCGGCTTCACCGTGTGGCTGCACCACTTCTTCACCATGGGTTCGGGCGGTGACGTCAACGGCTTCTTCGGCGTGGCCACCATGCTGATCTCGATCCCCACCGGGGTGAAGCTGTTCAACTGGCTGTTCACCATCTACAAGGGTCGCCTGCGCTTCAGCACGCCGATCCTGTGGACCCTGGGCTTCATGGTGACCTTCACCATCGGCGGCATGACCGGCGTCCTGCTGGCCATCCCGGGCGCGGACTTCCTGCTGCACAACAGCCTGTTCCTGATCGCCCACTTCCACAACACCATCATCGGCGGCGCGGTGTTCGGCTACCTGGCCGGCTTCGCCTTCTGGTTCCCGAAAGCGTTCGGCTTCACCCTCGACGAGAAGTGGGGCAAGCGCTCCTTCTGGTGCTGGCTGGTGGGCTTCTACATGGCCTTCATGCCGCTCTACATCCTCGGCTTCATGGGCATGACCCGTCGCCTGAACCACTACGACAACCCGCTGTGGAAGCCGTACCTGGTGGTCGCGTTCTTCGGCGCCGTGCTGATCTTCTGCGGCATTGCCTGCCAGTTGATCCAGCTGTTCGTCTCGGTCCGCAACCGCAAGCAACTGGCCGACGTCAATGGCGACCCGTGGGAAGGCCGCACCCTGGAATGGGCCACTTCCTCGCCGCCGCCGTTCTACAACTTCGCCGAGCTGCCGAAGGTACAGGACGTGGATGCCTTCCACGACATGAAGAAGGCCGGCACCGCCTACCGCAAGCTGCCGGCCTACCAGCCGATCCACATGCCGAAGAACACCGCCGCGGGCTTCTCCATCGCCGTGTTCGCCTTCGTCTTCGGCTTCGCCGCCATCTGGCATATCTGGTGGCTCATGGCGGTCGGCTTCGTCGGCATGATCGGCTCCTTCATCGTGCGCAGCTACAACCAGGACGTCGACTACTACGTCCAGCCCGAAGAGATCGAGAAGATCGAAAGCGCCCGTTTCCAGCAACTCGCCAAGCAGGTCTGAACCATGTCGACGGCAGTATTGAACAAGCATCTGGCCGACGCCCACGAAGTGGGCCACGACCAGGATCATGCACACGATAGCGGCGGCAACACCGTATTCGGTTTCTGGCTCTACCTGATGACCGACTGCGTGCTGTTCGCCAGCGTCTTCGCCACCTACGCGGTGCTGGTTCACCACACCGCCGGCGGCCCCAGCGGCAAGGACATCTTCGAGCTGCCCTACGTGCTGGTGGAAACCGCCATCCTGCTGGTTTCCAGCTGCACCTACGGCCTGGCCATGCTCTCCGCGCACAAGGGCGCCAAGGGCCAGGCGATCGCCTGGCTCGGGGTCACCTTCCTGCTCGGCGCCGCGTTCATCGGCATGGAGATCAACGAGTTCCACCACCTGATCGCCGAAGGTTTCGGCCCGAGCCGCAGCGCCTTCCTGTCGTCCTTCTTCACCCTGGTCGGCATGCACGGCCTGCACGTCAGCGCCGGCCTGCTGTGGATGCTGGTGCTGATGGCGCAGATCTGGACCCGCGGCCTCACCGCGCAGAACAACACCCGGATGATGTGCCTGAGCCTGTTCTGGCACTTCCTCGACATCGTCTGGATCTGCGTCTTCACCGTCGTCTACCTGATGGGGGCCCTGTAATGAGCAGCGCTGCACACGACAACCACGGCGCCGGCCACGGCAGCCTGGGTTCCTACGCGATCGGCTTCGTGCTCTCGGTGATCCTCACCGCGATCCCGTTCTACATGGTCATGGACGGCGGCTTCTCGCGCCACGCCACCATCCTCACCATGGTCGTCCTCGGCCTGGTGCAGGTGGTGGTGCACCTGATCTGCTTCCTGCACATGAACATGTCGTCGGAAGGGCGCTGGAACGTGATGGCGTTCATCTTCACGGTGATCGTCATCCTGCTGGTGGTCGGTCTCTCGCTGTGGATCATCTTCAGCGCCGACATGCTGATGATGCCGATGCCCTGAGGGCCATGACGTGAAGCTGAAACGCTATCTCCTGGTGGCCAAGCCGGGAATCATCTTCGGCAACCTGATCGCGGTGGCGGGGGGATACTTCCTCGCCGCCCGCGGCAGCGTCGAGCCGATGCTGTTGCTGGCCACGGTCATCGGCCTGTCGCTGGTGGTCGCCAGTGGGTGCGTGCTGAACAACTGCATCGACCGCGACATCGACCGGCACATGGAGCGGACCCGCGGGCGGGTCACCGTGACCGGGCAGATCTCGCTGAAGGCTGCCCTGGCCCACGGCCTGGTCCTCGGGGTCGCCGGCTTCGGCCTGCTGTGGTGGCGGACCAACCCGCTGACCACCGCGCTGGCCGGCTTCGGCTACTTCGTCTACGTCGGCCTGTACAGCCTGTGGTTCAAGCGTCGTTCGCAGTACGGCACGCTGGTCGGCAGCCTCTCCGGGGCGATGCCGCCGGTGGTCGGCTACTGCGCGGTGAGCGGCCAGTTCGACGCCGGCGCCGCCTCGCTGCTGGCGATCTTCTGCCTGTGGCAGATGCCGCACTCCTATGCCATCGCCATCTTCCGCCTGAAGGACTACGAGGCGGCCGGCATCCCGGTGCTGCCGGTGGCGCGCGGCATCGCGGTGACCAAGATCCACATCGTGCTCTACATCCTCGCTTTCATGGCGGCGACCCTCGCCTTGTGCCTGGGCGGCTACGCCGGCTACGGCTACCTGCTGGTGGCGGTGGCGGTGAGCCTGTGGTGGCTGGCCATCGCCCTGACCGGCTACTGGACCGCCGACGACCGGGTCTGGGCGCGCAAGCTGTTCGCCTTCTCCATCGTCGCCATCACCGCGCTGAGCGTGATGATGTCCATCGACTTCCAGGTGGCGCCCGCCACTCATCTGGTCGCCTCGCTGTTCTGAGGCGACACGCTTTAGGGAAAGCCCCGCCGGTCGATTGGCGGGGCTTTTTTTTGTCTGCGCGATGGCAGGGATGCGGTCGCCGCCTGGCAGAAGGGCCGCGCGGCGAGCCCTCTGTTCCGGGACTCTGCCGTTGGTTATCAGATTTTTCCGGGAGCTTTTTCGGAGCTGTCCGGCTTGTGGAAAAAACCCTCCATCAATCAAATGCCAATGATTCTCAATAACCAAGATGGAGTACTTCATGGATCGTCGCAACGAGCCGTCCCCCTTGCCCACCAAACGCCCGCTGGCGCCGCTGATGCTGCTGATGGCCGCCTGCTCCTCGCCGGCCCTGGCCGAGGACGCGGCGCGCAAGGACGATCCCCTGGAACTGGGAGCCGACACGGTCACCGGCGAGCAGGCCTCGTCCAGGGTCGAACGCTCGGCCTCGGCCAAGTACGCCGTGCCGCTGCTGGATACCCCGCAGACCGTCACGGTGGTGCCGCAAAAGGTGATCCAGGAGCAGAACGCCCTGAGCCTGCGCCAGGTGCTGTCCAACGTCTCCGGCATCACCTTCAACGCCGGCGAAGGCGGCGGCGGTTCCGGCGACAGCATCAACATCCGCGGCTTCAGCGCCAACGCCAACATGCAGGTGGACGGGCTGCGCGACAGCGCCCAGACCAGCCGCAGCGACCTGTTCAACCTGGAGGCGGTGGAAGTGATCAAGGGACCGAACTCGGTGTTCGGCGGCGCCGGCACCAGCGGCGGCAGCATCAACATGGTCAGCAAGCAGCCCAAGGCCGAAGCCTTCACCCACCTGGGCGCCGGGCTGGGCACGGACCGCTACCGGCGCCTGACCCTGGACACCAACCAGCCGCTGGAAGGGCTCGGCGAGTCGACCGCCTTCCGCCTCAACCTCATGGCCCACCACAACGATGTCGCCGGGCGCGAACAGATCGACAAGCAGCGCTGGGGCATCGCGCCATCCCTGACCTTCGGCCTGGACACCCCGACCCGCCTGACCCTGAGCTACTTCCACCAACGCGACGACAACCTTCCCGACTATGGCGTGCCGGCGCTGAACGGGCGCAAGCTGGACGGCGTCAGCCGCCACGATTATTTCGGCTGGCGCAACCTGGACGAGGAGCGGAACGACAACGACGTCGCCACCCTCAAGCTCGAACACGATTTCAGCGACGACTTCCAGTTGCAGAACCTCATCCGCTATTCCCACCTGCATCGGGACACGGTGATCTCCGCCTCCCACGTCAACCAGAAGGGCCTGCCGCCGGGGCGCTACCTGCCGGCGGGACCGCAAGCCTACGGGCGCGATTCGAAGACGCGGATGTGGATCAACCAGACCAACCTCACCGGCCGCTTCGACACCTTCGGCCTGGCGCATACGCTGATCGGCGGCTTCGAGCTGTCCCGCGAGACCTACGACCGCACCACCTACTCCTACAACCTGGGCAAGTTCTACCCGGCCAACGGCTTCGACCTGCACAACCCGCCGGGCTACTGGAACGGCCCCACCGACAAGCGCGACAGCGCGCGCAACCGGACCGAACTGGAGGTCAAGGCGCTGTACGCCTTCGACACCATCGCCCTGGACGAGCGCTGGGACCTCAGCCTGGGCCTGCGCTACGACTGGATCGACGGCACCTCGCGGAGCACGCCCTCAGGCAAGCCGACGGTGCGCGCCGACAGTTCCGACGGCAAGCTGAGCACACGGGCGGGGCTGGTATTCAAGCCGCTGGAGAACGGGCGGGTGTACGTCTCCTACGGCACCTCCTTCAACCCCTCGGCGGAACACCTGGTCACCACCGGCTCGGGCGTGACCGAGGCGACCGGAGGCCTGGCGCCGGAGAAGAACAGCACCTACGAGCTGGGCACCAAGTGGGAGTTCCTCGGACGGCGCCTGGAGCTGGACGCGGCGCTGTTCCAGGTGAAGAAGGAAGACGCCCGCGAACGCCTGGCCGACGGCAGCTACGTGCTTGCCGGCGAACAGCGCGTGCGTGGCCTGGAGCTGAGCGCCAGCGGCAAGCTGAACGAGCACTGGGACCTCTTCGCCACCTACACCTACCTCGACAGCGAAACCCTGAAATCCAGCAACCCGCAGCGCGAGGGACAGGCACTGGGCAATACCCCGCCGCGCTCGTTGAGCCTCTGGAGCACCTACGAACTGCCCGAGGGCGTGACCCTGGGCTATGGCGCACGCTACGTCAGCCAGCGCAACGTCACCTCGGTGGACAACGGCAAGCTGGATGCCTACTGGGTGCACAACATGATGCTCGGCTACCAGGCGACGCGCGACCTGAAACTGCAACTCAACCTCGACAACCTGTTCGACAAGGCCTACGTCGAGCGGGTGCGCCAGGTGTACGGCAACCAGTCGCGCTCCTCGGCCATCGAGTATGGCGACGGTCGCACGGCGATTCTTTCGGCGATCTACGCGTTCTGACGGCAGGCAGGCCATGGAAGCCGGCGCCCACTGCCTGGGCGCCGGTTCTTCCCGGCGATTTCCTCTGAACTTTTTCACTGCGGCGCCTATCAACTCCTTTGCAAGTCATTTTTCAGGGAGCCTCTTCGATGGCACGCAAAAACGCAGTGAAAGACAACCTCGAGCAGATCCAGCACCAGAGCTACAGCGAGCTGCAGGAACTGCTCTCCGAAGCCAACAGCATGCTCGCCGACAGCGCCGCCTTCGCCGGCGACAAGGCCGACAGCGCCCGTGCGCGGATCGGCGCGCTGCTGGAGAAGGCCAACGATGCCCTCGGCAAGGGCGGTAGCGCCGTGGCCGAACGCAGCCGCCACGCGGTGGATGCGACGGAAAGCTATATCGGCGCCAATCCCTGGCAGACCGTGGCCATCACCACCGCGGTGGGCCTGCTCGCCGGCTTCCTGCTCGGGCGCCGCTCCTGAGCACGCGGTCGGTGCCGCACAACGGACTCGTTACCTTCGCTTGAAAAAAGGAATTGCCCATGCTTTCGATCAAGAAGAACCTCGGCCTCCTGGCCATGACCGTGGCCCTGGCGGCCTGCGCCTCCAACCCCAACGACCTGCCGGATTTCCCGGAGCATGAATACGCGGCGACCCAGCAGGTGGGCGAGGGCGTGATCAACGGCGACCTGTACCTGACCAGCGCGTCGGGTGCGATCCAGAAGGGGACCAACACCAAGGTCACCCTGGAGCCTGCGACCAGCTACATGAAGGCCTACTACGCGAAGTTCGGCAACCTCGATGCCGCCAAGCGCGATCCCGACGTGCAACCGCCGGTGCTCGACCCGCGACGCGCCACCTACGTGCGCGAGGCGACCACCGACCAGAACGGTCGCTTCGACTTCGACCACATCCCCAACGGCACCTACTACATTTCCAGCGAACTGACCTGGAGCGCCCAGAGCGATGGCAAGACCATCACCGAGGGCGGCACCGTCACCAAGCTGGTCACCGTGAGCGGCTCGCAGCCGCAGAAGGTGCTGCTGACCCGCTGATCTCCGGCGGCGCTCGGCCAAAACGGCAAGCCCCTGCCATCGCGGCAGGGGCTTTTTCCTGCCGGCGCGGCCGGACCGCTTGACAGCCAACAGGGCGGCGCCGTAGTTTCGATACCCATGACCTTCGCGACCCTGCTTACCCGCCGCAGCATTATTACCGCCATTCCAGCTATGGCGGGTTAGCCAGCGTCCACTCCGAACCCGCCCTCGAGGCGGGTTCTTCGTTCTGTCTCCTGGGCCAAAACCACCGAACCGGGAGAACAGCATGCAGCACCAGACCCTCCAGAACCTCGTTGGCCGGGCCGACGCCCTGATCAATGCCGGGCAGTTCGATGCCCTGATGGATTTCTATTGCGACGACGCCACCCTGGTGGTCAAGCCGGGCCTCAACGCCTGCGGCAAGGCGCAGATCCGCCAGGCGTTCGACGCCATCGCCCGGCACTTCGAGCACAGCCTGCGAGTGCGCCAGCACGACCTGCGGGTGATCGAGGCGGGAGATACGGCGCTGGTCATGGCCGAGGCGGTGATCGAGTCGAAGGCCGGACGCCTGCAACGTCGGGCCACCTACGTGTTCCGCCAGGAGGCCGATGGCCAGTGGCGCTGCGCGGTGGACAACTCCTACGGCACCGACCTGCTGGCCTCGGTGGCGGCGAGCGCGGAGGCCAGCCGATGAGCGCCTCGACCCTCAGCGCAAGCAAACCCCTGCTGGCCGGCTACGTGGAAAGCATCCTGGCCGCGCCGGTGTACGACGTCGCCGTGGAAACCCCCTTGCAGGTCGCGCCGCAGTTGTCCCAGCGCCTGGGCAACCGGGTGCTGCTCAAGCGCGAGGACCTGCAGCCGGTGTTCTCTTTCAAGATCCGCGGCGCCTATACCCGTGTCGCGCGCCTGAGCGACGAGCAGAAGGCCCGCGGGGTGATCACCGCCTCCGCCGGCAACCATGCCCAGGGCCTGGCCCTGGCGGCGCAGCGCCTGGGCGTGCGGGCGGTGATCGTGATGCCGCGCACCACTCCCGAACTCAAGGTCAAGGGCGTGCTGGCGCGCGGCGGCGAGGCGTTGCTGCACGGCGACGCCTTCCCCGATGCGCTGGCCCATGCCCTGCAACTGGCCGAGCGCGAAGGCATGACCTTCGTCCCACCCTACGACGATCCGGACGTGATCGCCGGACAGGGCACGGTGGCGATGGAGATCCTCCGCCAGCACAGCGGCCGCCTCGACGCGATCTTCGTGCCGGTCGGCGGCGGCAGCCTGATCGCCGGGATCGCCGCCTACGTCAAGCACCTGCGTCCGGATATCCGCGTGATCGGCGTCGAGCCGGAGGATTCCAACTGCCTGCAGGCAGCGCTGGCCGCCGGCGAGCGGGTGGTGCTGGGCCAGGTCGGGCTGTTTGCCGACGGGGTGGCGGTGGCGCAGATCGGCGCTTGCAACTTCGAGGTCTGCAAGGACCACGTCGACGAGGTGATCACCGTCGGCAGCGACGAAATCTGCGCGGCGATCAAGGACATCTACGACGACACCCGTTCGATCACCGAGCCGGCCGGCGCCCTGGCCGTAGCGGGAATCAAGAAGTACGTGGCCCGCGAACGCACCGAGGGGCAGACCCTGGTGGCCATCGACTCCGGTGCCAACATCAACTTCGACCGCCTGCGCCACGTTGCCGAGCGCGCCGAACTGGGCGAACAGCGCGAAGCGATCATCGCTGTCACCGTGGCCGAGCGGCCGGGCAGCTTCAAGGCCTTCTGCGCGGCGCTGGGCCGGCGCCAGATCACCGAGTTCAACTACCGCTACCACAGCGACCGCCAGGCCCACCTGTTCGTCGGCGTGCAGACCCATCCGCTCACCGACAGTCGCGCCGACCTGCTCGCCGGCCTGCGCGAGCAGGGCTTCCCGGTACTCGACCTGACCGACAACGAGATGGCCAAGCTGCACATCCGCCACATGGTCGGCGGCCACGGTACCGAGGTGCGCCGCGAGCGGCTGTTCCGCTTCGAGTTTCCCGAACGCCCCGGGGCCTTGCTGAACTTTCTCGACAAGCTCGGCTCGCGCTGGAACATCAGCCTGTTCCACTACCGCAACCACGGCGCCGCCGACGGTCGGGTGCTGGCCGGATTGCAGGTGCCGGACGAGGAGCGCGGCGAGCTGGAGGCGGCGTTGCAAGCCATCGGCTATCCGTACTGGGAGGAAACCCACAACCCGGCCTACCGGCTATTCGCCGGTTGAGCGGCGCTCCGCCAGCGGGACATGGCCCTGTCATGTCCCTCGGCTAGACTCCTGCCAGGGATATCCGCCCAGCGAGGGACATGGCCATGCGCAAGCGCAACCCCCGGCGGGCCACGCCGGAAGAACTGCGGGTCTGCTCGGTACTGAAGGAAAAGGGCACCCGCGAGGAACTCGCCCACCTCGCCGCCCGCGGTGAGTGGAGCAACGTGCCGGCGTACAACGCCAGCCGCGAGCAGATCGCCGACCACCTGGGCAAGAGCGTGTCGCCGGAATCCGACGCCTCGTTCTTCGACTCGCGGCGCTTCAGCGAGGCGATCGTCCTGCTCAAGAGCCGGCCGGTGCTGCTGGTGAAGAACGGTATCTTCGACGAAGCGCCGCTGGCCGGCCTGGAGCAGCGCCTGAAGAAGCATCGCGCCGCGCTGGCCACGCCGATCCGCTCGGTCGGTCGGCTGGAATTGATCGACCACGACAGCATGGACTGGTGCGGTACCGGCTGGCGCATCGAGGACGACCTGATCGTCACCAACCGGCATGTCGCCAGCCTGTTCGCCGAACGCCAGGGCAGCCTGTTCCGCTTCCGTCTCAACCAGGCTGGCAAGCAGGTACGCACCCGCGTGGACTTCCGCGAGGAATACCGCCAGCCGGAAAGCGACGAGCATGTGATCGCGCGGGTCCTGTGGATCGCCCCGGACGTCTCCGAGGCGCCGGACATGGCGATCCTCCAGGTAGTGAAGGGCGACCTGCTGCCGCCGCCGCTGGTCCTCGCGCGCCAGGATGCCGAGCCGCGCCAGGCGGTGGCGGTGGTCGGCTATCCGGCGCGCGACAGCCGCAACGACGCCGGGGCGATGGAAGATATCTTCGGCAACATCTACGACGTCAAGCGTTTCGCTCCCGGCGAAGTCGTGGGATTGCCCCATGACGCCTGGTACCTCACCCACGACTGCTCGACCCTGGGCGGCAATTCTGGCTCGGCGGTGCTTTCGATCGACGGCGGCGAGGTGGTCGGCCTGCACTTCGGCGGCCAGTTCCGCAAGACCAACTATGCGGTGAAGGCCAGCGTGATCCGCAGCCTGCTGGCGCGTCGCGCCTGGGTGCCGGTGGCCGGGGCGGAGCTGAAGCGCGGCGCGCCGCGCTTCCAGGAAAAGCAGCGCAGCGTCGCCGACCTGGCCGAGCGCAAGGGCTTCGACGAGGCCTTCCTCGGGCCGAAGGCGACCTTGCCCAAGCCGGGCAAGAGCCACCAGGTGCTGCCGGTGGGCAAGGGCACGCGCCTGGACTATCTGCATTTCTCGGTGGTGATGAGCGCCAGCCGGCGCTTGCCGATCCTCACCGCGGTGAATATCGACGGCGCGCTCAAGCGTTCGCTCAAGCGCAAGGATTCCTGGGGCTTCGACCCGCGCATCGAGGCGGCCGCGCAGGTCGGACACAAGGACTTCTACGGTCCGGCTTCGTTCGACAAGGGCCACATGGTGCGTCGCGAGGATCCCGGCTGGGGCGACAGCGATGCCATCGCCCGGCAGGCCGAGGACGACACCTTCGTCTACACCAACGCGGTGCCCCAGGTGGCGCAGCTCAACCAGCGCAGCTGGCTGTCGCTGGAGGACTACGTGCTGCAGAACGCCAGGAGCGAGGGCTTCCGCATCTCGGTGTTCACCGGCCCGGTGTTCCGCGACGACGATCCGCTCTACCAGGGCGTGCAGGTGCCGCTGGAGTTCTGGAAGGTGGTGGCGATGATCGACGCCGACAGCGGCGAACTGGGAGTGTCCGCCTACCTGCTGGGGCAGGAAGGGATGATGCCCAGCGAAGGCTTCCGCTACGGTGCGTTCAAGACCTACCAGGTGCCGTTGGCGAAGGTCGAGGCCAGCGCCGACCTGCGTTTCTCCAGCGCCCTGCGCAAGGCCGACGTGCTCGCCGGCACGCCGCTGGAGGAGGCGCTGGAAAGCGGACGCTTCATCGAGATCGACGGACCGGACGACCTTCTGCTGAGCCGGCCGGGGCCGGCCGGCAAGGGCCGCTGAGGTTCAGGCCGGCTGCCGCCACTCGCGTAGCAGTTCGATGAAGGCGCGCAGCTTGGCCGGTACGTGGCGGCGGTTCAGGTAATACAGCCACATCGGCGGCAGCGGCAGGCAACTGCCAGGCAGCACTTCCACCAGGCGCCCGGCGGCGAGGTCCGCGGCGACCCGCTCGCGGATGAATGCCTGGGCGATCCCGGCGCCGGCGCGGGCCGCCTCGATGATCGTCTCGGTGTCGGTGCTGACGAAGCGTGCCGGCAGGTCCACTTCCAGTTCCCGCCCGTCTTCCCGCAAGCGCCACTTGTGCAGGCGGCCGCTGCGCGGGAAACGGAAGCGCACGGCGGCATGCCCATCGAGGTCGGCGACGCTGGCCGGCGTACCGTACTCGGCGAGGTAGGCCGGAGTGGCCACCAGCAGGCACGCCAGCGGCGCTGTCAGTTGCACCCCGACCATGCCCGGCTGCAGGGCGTCGGCCAGGCGGATGCCGGCATCCAGCCGTTCCCTGACGATATCCACCAACTGGTCCTCGTAGCGGATCTCCAGTTGCACCTTCGGGTAGCGTCGCACGAACTCGTTGAGCATCGGTGCGATCACCAGGTTCTTCGCCAGGTGCAGGGCGCTGATGCGCAACTGCCCGGAGGGTTCCGCGAGGCTTTCGCCGAGCGCTTCGCGGGCGCGCACCAGATCGCGGTAGGGCTGTTCGGTCTGTTCGTGGTAGCGCTGCCCGGCCTCGCTCAGGCTGACCCCGCGGGTGGTGCGGTGGAACAGCTTGAGACGCAGCTCGGCTTCCAGTTGGTTGATCGCCTGGCTCACCGCCGCCGGCGTCACCCCGAGCAGGGCGGCGGCGCGGGTGAAGCTGCCGGTGTCGGCGACCTGCCTGAAGACGTGCAGGCCGGCGAGGGGATCGCGTCGATTCATTGTTAGAAAAACTTGAAAGTCTACGTAGGAGAAGGTCGGTTCTGTTAAAGCTTCGACCTTTCTAGACTGGCCCGCAAGCACTCGATGAGGACGCCGGCCATGTCTACCCACCTGTCTCTGCAACATGCCCAACGCTGCATCGCGGCGGCCATTGCCGAAGCGCAGCGGCAGCGCCTGGCGGTCTGCGTCGCGGTGGTCGACGCCCATGCCAACCTGCTGGCGTTCGTACGGATGGACGACAGCGTTCCCGGTGCCATCGACCTGGCCCAGCGCAAGGCGCGCAGCGCCGCGCTGTTCCGCCTGCCCAGCGGCGAGCTGGGCCGACTCGCCGGGCCGGGCCAGCCGTTGTGGAGCATCGAGCAGAGCAACGGCGGGCTGGCCTGCTTCGCCGGCGGCATGCCGCTGGGCGATGCCGGCGGTTCCTGCCTGGGTGGCGTCGGCGTCTCCGGCGCCAGCGCGGCCCAGGACCAATCCATCGCCGAGGCCGCCGTGGCCATGGCAACAATCCAGAGGTAATCGAGATGAAACAGAAGCGAATCCTGGTGACCGGGGCCGGCAGCGGCTTCGGTCGGGAAGTGGCGTTGCGCCTGGCCGCCCGCGGCCATCGGACGATCGCCGGCGTGCGCGGCGCCGGGCAGGCCGCCGACCTGCGCGAAGAGGCCGGGCGGCGTGGCGTCCCGCTGCGGGTGGAAACCCTCGACATCACCGTCGCCGCCGATCGCGAACGCGCCTGGGAATGGGATATCGACGTGCTGCTGAACAATGCCGGCAGCGCCGAGGCCGGGGCCAGCGCGGAGATCCCGCTGGAACTGGTGCGCGCGCTGTTCGAGACCAACGTGTTCGCCAACCTGGAACTGACCCAGGGTTTCGTCCGGCGCATGGTCGAGCAGAAGCGTGGCGGCAAGGTGCTCTTCGTGTCGTCCATCGCCGGCCTGATCACCGGTCCCTATACCGGCCCCTACTGCGCCTCCAAGCATGCCCTGGAGGCCTTCGCCGAGGCCCTGCATGCCGAGCTGAAGCCGTTCGGCATCCAGGTCGGCACCATCAATCCCGGCCCGTACCAGACCGGTTTCAACGATCGCATGATGGAAACCTGGAAACGCTGGTACGACCCGCAGCGTCACTTCACCGACCACAGCGGCGTGCGCTTTCCCTTCGAGCAGTACGATCCGGAGGAAATGATCGCGCGGATGGTCGAGCTGGCCGAGGCCGACGAAGGACCGTTCCGCACCCTGTTGCCGGAAGCTTTCGTCGAGGTGGTCAAGGACGAGCAGGTGCAGGCCTGGCAGCGCCGCCTGTAGCGGTCTGCCGCTGCGCCGGGGAGGGCGGCGGCCGGATCGGCGGCCGCCGCTTCACTCAGCCCCTGCGTAGCAGGACCCGGGTCACCCGGCGTTCTTCCACTTCCACCACCCGCAGTTCCCAGTCCTGCCACTGCAGGCGGTCGCCGATCACCGGCAGGCGGTCGAGCAGGCTCATCACCAGCCCGGCGAGGGTCTGGTAGTCCTCCGTGGCGCGCGCGTCGAACCCCACGCGTCGACGCACCTGGCTGAGGTTCATGGCACCGCTGACCAGATAGCCGTCGTTCTCCTCGACCACGTCCGGACCGTCGATCTCGCTGGCGTCGGGCAGCTCGCCGGCGATGGATTCGAGAATGTCGGTCAGGGTCAGCAGGCCGATGAATTCGCCGAACTCGTTGACCACGAAGGCCACGTGGGTCGAGGCCTCGCGCATCTGCTCCAGGGCGTTGAGGATCGAGCAGTCCTGCAACAGGTTGAGCGGCTGGCGGGCCAGGCTTTCCAGGTCCGGCTGGGCGCCGGCGAGCAGCTCCTTGAGCAGTTCCTTCTTGTGCACGTAGCCCAGCGGCTCCTCGACGCGCCCGTCGCGCACCAGCGGCAGGCGCGAGTAGGACGATTCGAGCAGCGCCGCGCGGATCGCCTCGCGGCCGCTGTCGAGGTCGATGCAGTCGACCTCGGCGCGTACCGTCATCAGGCTGCGGATGGGCTTCTCGGCCAATTGCAGCACGCCGCTGATCATCACCCGCTCGCGGCGGTCGAAGACCACCTGGTCGTCGCCCTCCTCGAACAGGTCGGCGACTTCCTCGCCGACCTCGTCGGCCTCCAGGCGCTGGCCGCCGAGCAGGCGCAGCACCGCATGGGCGGTACGCGCGCGCAGCGGGCGGTGGCCCTGCAGGCTCTTCTTGCGGCGCTTGCGGGCGACCTGGTTGAACACCTCGATGAGGATCGAGAAGCCGATGGCCGCGTACAGGTAGCCTTTCGGGATATGGAAGCCCAGGCCCTCGGCGGTCAGGCTGAAGCCGATCATCATCAGGAAGCCCAGGCACAGCATGATCACCGTCGGGTGACGATTGACGAAGCGGGTCAGCGGCTTGCTGGCGACGATCATCAGGCCGATGGAGACGATCACCGCGATCATCATCACTTCCAGGTGCTCGACCATGCCCACCGCGGTGATCACCGCGTCGAGCGAGAACACCGCGTCGAGCACCACGATCTGCGCGACGATCGGCCAGAACAGCGCGTAGGTCTTGTTGCCGGCGTGCTGGGCGACATGGCCTTCGAGGCGTTCGTGCAGCTCCATGGTGGCCTTGAACAGCAGGAACACGCCACCGAACAGCATGATCAGGTCGCGGCCGGAGAAGCTCTTGCCGAATACCTCGAACAGCGGCTCGGTGAGGGTCACCATCCACGAGATGCTCGCCAGCAGGCCCAGGCGCATCAGCAGCGCCAGCGACAGGCCGAGGACCCGGGCGCGGTCGCGCAGGTGCGGCGGCAGCTTGTCGGCGAGGATCGCGATGAACACCAGGTTGTCGATGCCGAGGACGATCTCCAGCACGATCAGGGTCGCCAGGCCGAGCCAGGCAGTCGGGTCAGCTATCCATTCCATGTGCGCTTACCTCCCGGTCCGGCTGGCCGTCGCGCTGGCGCGACGCTGCACGGCGCGGCTGCGGCAGCCGGCGGTGACGGCGGGGGACGAGGCGAGGGATTCGGCGTCGAGGGGCGGACGCAGGTGGCGAAGGCGAAGCGGGGAGGGTTGTCCGGAAGGACGACTGGGGGGCTCCGAAAGGGTGGTCATGATGGCCATTGAGAGTCAAAGGGAAGTCGATCCTACTGTGTCGCGGGCCCTCGCCACAGCGGGAAACTATTACAAAACCTTAGGCGAAACCCGTGCCGGCGCTAGACTGGGCGGAACCCCGCCACTGCGAGCAGACATGAGCACCGAGGATTTCGACGCGATCACCGCCACCACCCTGGCCGACTACCAGCGCAACGCCGAAGGCTTCCGCGAGGGCACCCGCGGCCACGACGTGAGCCAGAACGTCGAGGCGCTGCTGCGCCACATCGACGGGCCGCCGCCGTACCGGATCCTCGATTTCGGCTGCGGTCCCGGGCGCGACCTGGCCACCTTCCGTCGCCTCGGCCACCAGCCGGTCGGGCTCGAAGGCACGCCGCGCTTCGTCGAGATGGCCAGGGCCGACAGCGGTTGCGAGGTGTGGCAACAGAACTTCCTGGCGCTGCGACTGCCGGCCGGGCACTTCGACGGCACCTTCGCCAACGCCAGCCTGTTCCATGTGCCCGGCAGCGCCTTGCCGCGGGTGCTCGGCGAACTCTTCGAAGCGCTGCGACCGGGCGGCGTGCTGTTCAGCTCCAATCCGCGCGGCGACAACCGCGAGGGCTGGAATGGCCAACGCTACGGTGCCTACCACGATTACCCGGCCTGGAAACGCCTGCTGGAGGAAGCCGGTTTCGTCGAGCTGGAGCACTACTACCGGCCGCCGGGCCTGCCGCGCGAGCAGCAGCCCTGGCTGGCGAGCGTCTGGCGGCGCCCCGTCTGAAGGCGCTACAGGGTCTGCCGGTGCGGCGTGCCGAGCACGCTGCGGTACTGGTCGAGGCGCTTCGGCGAGAGGTTGCTGCGTTCCAGGCTGTCGAGGGCGTAGGACTTGATTTCGGCGTCGCTGTAGGGGCGTTCGACGCTGCGCGGCGGGTTGGCGCAACCGGCCAGGACGACCAGGCTGGCGGCCAGGGAGACGATCAGGGACTTGCTCATGGCGGATTCCTCGAAATGTTCCTCGATGCTATCGGTGGTCCCCCCTGTCCAGGAAATCAGGCCTATTAATAATGAATATCTGGCGAATTGAGTCTAGGTCCCGCCAGCCGTGGGTTCTAGTCGACCAAAGGCGAGGTTGTGGCGGCATGTTTCGCCAACCGGCCGCGCGCTCGCGGTCCGGTCGGCTAGGGGTTTCAACCGGCCGCCTGCGGCAGGCTCGGGTAGTCGGTGTAGCCGGCGGCGCCGCCACCGAAGTAGGTCGAGCGGTCGCCGTCGGCCAGCGCCAGGTCGTGCTCCAGGCGGTAGGGCAGGTCAGGGTTGGCGATGAACGGCCGGCCGAAGCCGACCAGGTCGGCCCAGCCCCTGGCCAGGGCTTCCTCGGCGCGCGCCTTGGTGTACATGCCGGAGTAGATCAGGCTGCCACGGTAGACGATGCGCAACGCTTCCTTGAACGCCGCCGGCATGGCCGGGGCGTCTTCCCAGTCGGCCTCGGCGATGTGGATGTAGGCTACGCCGATCTCGTCCAGTAGCCGCGCCGCGGCCAGGTAGGTGGCTTGCGGGGTGTCGTCGACCGCGCCCTGCAGGGTGGTCAGCGGCGCCAGGCGCACGCCGATGCGCTCCCTGCCGACCACCGCGGTGACCGCCTCGGCGACCTCGCGGAGGAAGCGCAGGCGGTTCTCCAGCGAGCCGCCGTATTGGTCGTTGCGCGCATTGGCCTGGGAGTCGATGAACTGGTTGATCAGGTAGCCGTTGGCGCCGTGCAGCTCGACCCCGTCGAAGCCGGCGTCGAGGGCGTTGCGTGCGGCCTGGGCATAGTCGGCGACGATCTCCCGGATTTCCTCCACGGCCAGCGCGCGCGGCGCCGAGTGCTGGACCATCTCGCCGCCGCCGGCCTGCGCTCCGCGGCCTTGGGGATCGACGAAGACCTTCACGCCTTCGGCCACCAGCGCCGAGGAGGACACCGGGGCGGCGTTGCCCGGTTGCAGCGAGGTGTGCGAGACCCTGCCGACGTGCCAGAGCTGGGCGAAGATGCGCCCGCCGGCGGCGTGCACCGCGTCGGTGACCTGGCGCCAGCCGGCGACCTGCTCGGCGCTGTGGATGCCCGGCGTCCAGGCGTAGCCCTGGCCCTGCCGGCTGATCTGGGTGCCTTCGGAAACGATCAGGCCGGCGCCGGCGCGCTGGCTGTAGTACTCGGCCATCAGCGCGGTGGCGACTTCGCCACTGGCGGCTCGGGAACGGGTCATCGGCGGCATGACGATGCGATTGGGGAGGGTCAGGTGGCCAAGGGCATAGGGGCTGAACAGCATGATGGCGATCTCGCTCGTGAGGCCGGCCGTGGCGCGGCGCGCTGGAAGAAGGTGAGCGCATTATTGGCGGAACGATTCGTGCGAAAAACCGCTGCCAGGGAAAATGACACTTGAGTTCAATTCACGAATGCCCGGATAGCGCATTCCCCACACCGGCGGGTAGGGCGAATAACGCCCCTGGCGTTATCCGCCGAGCGGAATCGCAGGCGGGTGAGAAATGCCGGATGAAGCATCGCGTCCTGCGCCCCACGCCAGGCGGGCAGGGCGAAGAGGGCGCTCCGGCCTATTGCAGGCCGTACTTCTTCACCTTGTCGAACAGCGTGGTCTTGGCCATGCCCAGGTCCTGGCTGGCCTGGGTCAGGTTGCCGTGGTGGCGGGCCAGGGCGTCGCCGAGCAGGGCCTTCTCGAATGCCTCCACCGCTTCGGCGAAGCGCGGGCCGCCGGTCTGTACGGCCTGGCCGCCCTTGTTGAACACCGGCAGGCCGAGGGCGAAGCGTTCGGCGACGTTGCGCAGTTCGCGTACGTTGCCCGGCCAGTCGTGGGCCATCAGGCTGGCCACGGTGGCACGGTCGAGTTCCGGCGCGGGGCGGTCGAAGCGCAGCGAGGATTGCTGGAGGAAGTGTTCGAAGAGCAGCAGGATGTCCTCGCGGCGGTCGCGCAGTGCCGGCAGTTCCAGGCTCACCACGTTGAGCCGGTAGTAGAGGTCGCTGCGGAACTGGCCGCTCTTGCCCATGGCGGCGAGGTCCGCCTTGGTCGCCGCGATCACCCGGCAGTCCACCGGGATCGACTGGTTCGAGCCGAGGCGTTCCAGGGTGTGTTCCTGCAACACCCGCAGCAGCTTGATCTGCAGGTTGACCGGCATGCTCTCGATCTCGTCGAGGAACAGCGTGCCGCCGTTGGCATGCTCGATCTTGCCGATCCGCCGCTTGTTGGCACCGGTGAAGGCGTGCGCCTCGTGGCCGAATATCTCGCTGTCGAACAGGTTCTCCGGCAGGCCGCCGCAGTTCAGCGCGACGAAGGCATGCTGGTGGCGCCGGCTATAGTCGTGGAGGCAACGCGCCACCAGCTCCTTGCCGGTGCCGGTCTCGCCGAGGATCAGCACGTTGGCCGAGGTGTCGCCGACGTTGGCGATCAGCTCGCGCAACGCCTGGATCGCCGGCGAGCGGCCGATGATCCGTTGCGCCAGGTCCTGGCGGCCGGCCAACTGGCGACGCAGCGCGCTGACCTCGCGGGCCAGCCCGCGCTGCTCCAGGGCGCGGCGGGCGACCTCGACCAGGCGTTCCGGAGAGAAGGGCTTCTCCATGAAGTCGTAGGCGCCGGCGTGCATCGCCTGTACCGCCATGGAGATGTCGCCGTGACCGGTGATCAGCACCACCGGCAGGCTCGGGTCGAGGGCCTTGAGACGCTCCAGCAGGGTCAGGCCGTCGATGCCGGGCAGGCGGATGTCGCTGACGACGATGCCGGCGAAGTCGCGGTCGACCCGTTGCAGCGCCTCCTCGGCGCTGCCGACGCCGATGCAGGGGATGTCCTCCAGCTCCAGCGCCTGCTGGCAGCCGAGCAAGACATGCGGATCGTCTTCGACGATCAGGACGGAAAGCGGCTCGTTCATCGGGCGGGACTCGCAGTCGGGGAATCGGGAACCAGGGACAGGCTCAGCTCGAAGGCGGTTCCGCCGCTTTCGGGGTGCTGCACGCTGAGGCTGCCGCCGGCGGCGGTGGCCAGGCTGGCCGAGAGGGTCAGGCCGAGGCCCAGGCCATGTTCGCCGGGCTTGGTGGTGAAGAAGGGTTCGAACAGGTGGACGCGCGCCGCCGGCGGGATACCGGGGCCGTTGTCGCGCACGCGCAGGACGTAGCGCTCCTCCTCGCGCCGGCCTTCCAGCCAGAGCTGGCGGTCGGCCTGCCCGCTCATGGCGTCGAGGGCGTTGGCCAGCAGGTTGACCAGGATCTGCTCCAGGCGGGTCTGGTCGATGCCCAGGCGCACGTCGTCGAAATGCCGGTGCAGGGTCGGTGGGTCCTGCTCCAGGCGCCCGTGCAGGATCAGCAGCGCCGCGTCCACCGCCTTGGCCAGGCTGGCCTGGCCGGCGTCGTCGCTGCGCCGGGCGAAGGCACGCAGGCTGGCGG
This sequence comes from Pseudomonas sp. FDAARGOS_761, assembly GCF_013343155.1. Taxonomy (NCBI): domain Bacteria; kingdom Pseudomonadati; phylum Pseudomonadota; class Gammaproteobacteria; order Pseudomonadales; family Pseudomonadaceae; genus Pseudomonas; species Pseudomonas sp. FDAARGOS_761. Next base: position 1,519,988 of record NZ_CP054572.1, read on the forward strand.
TGATGCGGCCCATGCGGTCGACCAGTTCATTGATGGTGGCGAGGTTGGTGCTGGCGGTCTCCAGTTTGCCGCGCTGGAGGAAGCGCACGGTGTTGCCGGACAGCGTACGCAGCGCCGCCAGCGGTTGGTTGAGTTCGTGGGCGATGCTGGTGGACATCTGCCCGATCACCGCCAGCTTGCCGGCCTGGACCAGTTCGTCCTGGGCCTTGCGCAGGGTGTCCTCGGCCTGCTGGCGCTCGTGGATCTCGGCGGTCAGGCGTGCGTTGCTGGCCTGCAGGTCGGCGGTGCGTTCGGCGATCTTCACTTCCAGCTCGCCGTTGGCCCGTTGCAGCGCCTCGCGCGCGGCGAGGCGGGTGGCGAGTACCTTGCGCCGCTCGTTCCAGGCGATCAGCAGGAAGGCCAGGAGGGCGAAACCGATGGCGGCCAGCATGCCATTGCGCACCGCGTCGCGGCGCAGGTCTTCCAGCGGGCTGAGCAGGGTCAGGTTCCACGGCGTGTCATTCAGCGCGCGGGTCTGCGCCAGGTAGGTGACCGCTTCGCCGCGCGGGTGCTGCTCATCAGCGGGGAAACTGAGCTTCTCTACTCCGGCGGCCAGCGGCTCGCGCAGCAGCGGCTGCCACTCGTTCAGCGCCCACCAGTAGTACTGCATGCTGCGCGCCAGGCGCTCCTTGTCGTCGGCGCTCAGGGAGCGCACCGCCTTCAGGCGCAGGGCAGGGTTGCTGGAGAGGATGATGATGCCGTTCTCGTCGCTGACGAAGGCTTCCAGGCGCGCCTTCTCCCAGCGCTCCTCGAGGGCGTCCATCTTCACCTTGACCACCGCCACGCCGATGATCCGGCCGCCGTGGACCAGGCCGTGGGCCAGGTAGTAGCCCGGCTCGCCGCGGGTGCTGCCGATGCCGTAGAAGCGGCCCGGCTTGCCCTTCATCGCGTCCTGCCAGTAGGCGCGGAACGACAGGTCCTCGCCGAGGTAGCTGTCCGGGTCGCTCCAGTTGCTGGTGGCCAGGACCCGGCCGTTGGTGTCCAGCAGGTACACCGCGCGGCTGCCGGCGCGGCGGTTGAGGCCTTCGAGGTAGGCGTTGACCTGGTTGCGCCGGTATGGCGTCGGGTCGGTGAGCAGGTGGCTGACGCTGCGCTCCAGCTCCAGCAGGCTGGGCAGGTAGGTGTACTTGCTGATCTCGCTCTCGACCGTCCGCGCATGCAGCTCCAGCTGGCGTTCGCCATTCTCGGCGAGGGCACGGATGCCGGCGCTCTCGCTGACCCGGTAGCCGCCGTAGCCGAAGCCGAGCATCAGCAGGAGCAGGGGAATGGGGAGCAGCAACTGGCGGACGAGGCGGGGCTTCACGGTCAGTGACGGAGGTACGCTGCAGGGCGGGTCGGGGGATTCCATCACAGTCGTCGCGGCTAGGCCAGCCCGCCGCCACGATGGGCGGCGGAGCGGGCGGTTTTCCGGCACGGCCGGCAGGCGGCGCCGGAAGGGTTCACTCAGTATTCCCAGAAGATCCGTTGCAGCTCCTTGCTGTCCTGGGTCTTGGTCATCGCGACCGCGGCCAGGATGCGCGCCTTCTGCGGGTTCAGGTCGTGGGCGACGATCCAGTCGTTCTTGTCGTCCGGCTGCTCGGCGTTGCGCAGGACGAAGCCGCCGGCATTGACGTGCGAGGAGCGGATGATCTGCACGCCCTGCTTGCGCAGTTCCTGCAGGGTCGGCACCACGCGCGCGGGCACCGAGCCGTTGCCGGTGCCGGCATGGATGATCGCCTTGGCGCCGGCCTGGGCCAGGGCCTTGTAGGCGGTGTCGCTGACGTTGCCGTAGCTGTAGGCGATTTCCACCGGAGCCAGCGCGGAGATCTGCTTGATGTCGAACTCGGAGTTCATCGTGTGCCGCTTCACCGGTGCGCGGAACCAGTAGCTCTTGCCTTCGACCACCATGCCCAGCGGGCCCCACGGGCTCTTGAACGCTTCGGTCTTGATGTTGACCATCTTGCTCGCGTCGCGGCCGGAGAGGATCTCGTCGTTCATGGTGATCAGCACGCCCTTGCCGCGCGCCGACTTGTCGCCGGCCACCGCCACGGCGTTGTACAGGTTGAGCATGCCGTCGGCGGACATCGCGGTGCCCGGGCGCATCGAGCCGACCACCACGATGGGCTTCTCGGTGTGCTCGACCAGGGTCAGGAAGTAGGCGGTCTCTTCCAGGGTGTCGGTACCGTGGGTGATCACGATGCCGTCGACGTCGTCGCTATCGGCCAGCTTGGCGACGGTCTTGCCCAGTTCCAGCAGGTTCTCGTTGGTGAAGCTTTCCGAGGCGATCTGGAACACCTGTTGGCCGCGGACGTTGGCGATGTCCTTGAGCTGCGGCACGCTGGCCAGCAACTGGTCGACCGGCACCTTGGCGGCGGTGTAGGTGGCGCTGTTGGCGGCGCTGGCGCCGGCGCCGGCGATGGTACCGCCGGTGGCCAGGATGACCACGTTGGACAGTTTCTGTTGCGGTGCGACTTCCTTGGCCTGGGCGGCCTGCGGCAGCAGGAGCATCAGGGCCATAACACCGGGGGCGAACGCGTGGAGCAATGGCTTCATGGCGATATCTCGTGTCGGTAGGTTGGTAGGGTTATCGTCGTTGCACGCAATCAGGCGCGGGCGGCGTCGGCCGCCCGCCGTCCTGTCAGGGTTTCACCACCAGGCCGACGCCGCGGCCACGGGGATCGGAGGCGGTCTCCAGGGCCTTGCCGTCGACGCGGATGGCCTGGATATCGCCCATGTTCCAGCCCTGGTCCTCCAGGGTGTAGCCCATCGCCTTCAGCTCCTCGGCGACCTTGCCGGCGAGCGGCGCGTAGGCGTCGTAGTAGATCGTGTCCTTGGGCAGCAACTGGTGGTGCACGCGCTGCGCGGCCACGGCCTTCTCCAGCGGCAGGTGGAAGTCGTAGATGTTGTTCAGCACCTGGAAGATCGAGGTGAAGATCCGCGAGCCGCCGGGCGTGCCGACCACCAGGCTGACCTTGCCGTCGCGGGTGACGATGCTCGGGCTCATCGAGGAGAGCATGCGCTTGCCCGGCTCGATGGCGTTGGCGTCGCTGCCGACCACGCCGAAGGCGTTGGCCACGCCCGGTTTGGCGCTGAAGTCGTCCATCTCGTCGTTGAGCAGGAAGCCGGCGCCCTTGACCACCACGCCGCTGCCGAAGTCCCAGTTGAGGGTGTAGGTGTTGCTCACCGCGTTGCCGTCGGCGTCGACGATGGAGAAGTGCGTGGTCTGGTGCGGTTCCAGGCCGGGACGGACCTTCTCGGTCGGCGAGATCGCCGTCGGGTTGACCTCGGCGGCACGCTGCTTCAGGTATGCCGGATCGGTCAGGCGCGCCACCGGGACCTTGGAGAAGTCCGGGTCGCCGAGGTAGTCGGCGCGGTCGGCGAACACGCGTTTCTCGATCTCCGCCAGCAGGTGGATGTAGCGCGCGGAATTCAGCTCGACGCCCTTGAAGTCGGCGGCACGGTTTTCCTTGATGCCCAGCAACTGGGCCAGGGCGATCCCGCCGGAGCTTGGCAGCGGCGCGGTATAGAGCGTGTTGCCCTGCCAGTCGACGCGCATCGGTTCGCGCCACCTGACCTTGTAGTCGGCGAGGTCCTGGTGGGTGATCAGTCCCTTGTCCTGCTGCATCTGTGCCACCAGCAGGTCGGCGGTATGGCCTTTGTAGAACTCGTCCGGGCCCTTGTCGGCGATACGCTCCAGGGTCTTCGCCAGGTCCGGCTGGAGGAACGCCTCGCCGGCCTTCATGTGGCCGAAGTAGTCGCCGAAGTTGGTCTTGCCGTTGAACAGCGCGACGGCGTCCTGGCGGTACTGGAACTGCTTGTCTGCGACCTTGAAGCCCTTTTGCGCGTAGCCGATGGCCGGGGTCAGCAGCTCGCTCCAGGGCAGCTTGCCGAAACGCTTGTGGGCTTCCCAGAGGCCCATCACGGTGCCCGGCACGCCGGCGGCCTTGGCGCCGACCAGGCTGAGGTTCTCGATCACCTCGCCCTTGTCGTCCAGGTACATGGTCTTGCTCGCGGCCTTCGGCGCCACCTCGCGGTAGTCGAGGAAGTACGGCTTGCCGTCCATGTACAGGGTCATGAAGCCGCCGCCGCCGATGTTGCCGGCCTCGGGGTAGGTGACCGCCAGGGTGAAGGCGGTGGCCACCGCGGCGTCCACCGCGTTGCCGCCGGCCTTGAGGATCTGCGCGGCGACCTTGGCGCCGTACTCGTCGGGCGCGGCGACGGCGCCGCCGTCGAGCGTGGCGGCGAAGGCCGAGGAGGATGCGGCGGCAATGGCGACGCCGAGGGACAGGGTTCTGAAGAGCACAGGTTGCATGGGCTTTCCCTATTTATTGTTATCGCAGGCGAGGGTGGAGCAGGCCCCCGCCGGGCGGGCCGGCGAGGGCGGGTACATCAGTGCGGGAGGATCTTGGCGAGGAACTGCTGGGCGCGTTCGGAGCGGGCGCTGACGTCGCCGAAGAACTCCTCCTTCTCGCAGTCTTCCACGATCTGCCCGCGGTCCATGAAGATCACCCGGTTGGCGACCTTGCGCGCGAAGCCCATCTCGTGGGTCACGCACATCATGGTCATGCCTTCGTGGGCCAGCTGGACCATCACGTCGAGCACTTCGTTGACCATTTCCGGGTCGAGCGCCGAGGTCGGCTCGTCGAACAGCATCACCACCGGGTCCATCGCCAGCGCGCGGGCGATCGCCACGCGCTGCTGCTGGCCGCCGGAGAGCTGGCCGGGGTGCTTGTGCGCGTGCTCCTTGAGACCGACGCGCTCGAGCAGGGCCAGGCCCTTCTTGGTGGCTTCTTCCTTGCTGCGGCCGAGCACCTTGATCTGCGCGATGGTCAGGTTCTCGGTGATGCTCAGGTGGGGGAACAGCTCGAAATGCTGGAACACCATGCCGACCCGCGAGCGCAGCTTGGGCAGGTTGGTCTTCGGATCGGCGATGGAGGTGCCGTCGACGACGATGTCGCCCTTCTGGAAGGGTTCCAGTGCGTTGACGCACTTGATCAGGGTCGACTTGCCCGAGCCGGACGGCCCGCAGACCACCACCACTTCGCCTTTCGCAACCTCGGTGGAGCAGTCGGTCAGGACCTGGAAGTCGCCATACCACTTGCTGACATTCTTGATGGAAATCATACGGTTAACCTTTTCTGCAGACGTTTGACGGCGAACGAGGCGGTGAAGCTTACGACGAAGTAGACCAGGCCGGCGAAAATCAGGAACTCGTTGGCCTGGCCGATGATGTCGCCGCGCGAACGGGCCGAATTGAGGAAGTCCATCAGGCCGACGGTATAGACCAGCGAGGTGTCCTGGAACAGGATGATGCTCTGTTGCAGCAGCAGCGGGGTCATCTTGCGGAACGCCTGCGGCAGGATCACCAGGCGCATGGTCTGCCCGTAGGTCATGCCCAGTGCCTGGGCGGCGCCCATCTGGCCTTTCGGGATGGCCTGGATGCCGGCGCGGACGATCTCGCAGTAGTAGGCCGCCTCGAACATCATGAAGGCCACCAGGCAGGAGGTGAACGCCCCCACCGGGGTGTCCTCGCCGGTGATCCAGCGCAGGATGAAGGGCACCGCGAAGTAGAACCAGGTGATCACCAGCAGCAGCGGGATCGAGCGGAAGTAGTTGACGTAGAAGCCGGCGATGTTCGACAGCAACTTGCTGTGCGACAGCCGCATCAGCGCCAGCACGGTACCCAGCGCGACGCCGCCGAGGACGCCGAGGACCATCAGCTTGAGGGTCATCAGCATGCCTTCCCAGAGGCTCGGCAGGGCGGGAACGATTCCACTGAAGTCCATCATTTACCTCCTACGGAGATCAGGCCCGGTACGGCGACCTTTCTCTCCACCAGGCGCATGATCAGCATCAGGCTCATGTTCAGCGTGAAGTAGATCAGCGTGGCCAGGGTGAAGGCCTCGAACAGGTTGGCGGAGAACTCGGCGGTCTGCTTGGTCTGCGCCAGCAGCTCCATCAGGCCGATCAGCGACGCCACCGAGGAGTTCTTGAAGATGTTGAGGAACTCCGAGGTCAGCGGCGGGATGATGATCCGGAAGGCCTGCGGCAGCAGCACGTGGCGGTAGATCTGCGGCAGGCGGAAGCCCATCGCACGGGCCGCCGAGGTCTGCCCGTAGGGCAGCGCCTGGATGCCGGTGCGCACCTGCTCGCAGACCCGCGCGGCGGTGAACAGGCCGAGGCAGACGACCACGCTGAGGTAGGCCGAGGTGGTCGGGTTGAGGTCCTGCTTGAACCAGGTCTGCAGGCCCTCGGGCAGCAGGTCGGGTACCAGGAAGTACCAGATGAACAGCTGCACCAGCAGCGGCACGTTGCGGAAGATTTCCACGTAGGCGGTGGCGATCCCCGATACCAGGCGGTTCGGCACGGTGCGCATGACGCCGAGCAGCGAGCCCAGCGCCAGGGCGATGATCCAGCCGACCAGGGCGATGGCGATGGTCCAGCCCAGACCGGCGATGTACCAGTCGAGGTAGGTTTCGCTGCCGATCCCGGTGGACTTGAAGAACACGCCCCAGTCCCAGTTGTAATTCATGTTGGGGTTTCCCCTCGGTTCAATCGGTTGCAGACACTGGCGGGGAAGGCAGGCGCCGGCGCGGCCGTACGGGCTGGCGGCGCTGCTCTTCCGGGGGAGACGGCTGGGGAGGGGCAGGCCCCTCCCGCGTCCCCGAGGCCCCGCCGCGAGGCGGGGGCGACGCGCGAAGCGCTGGCGCTCCGGGAGGAACGCCTGGCGCTCGTTACATCTGCTCGGCGGCCTTGTCGGTCGGGCTGGCGATCAGCTTCTTCAGCTCTTCGCTCATGGGGAAGTTGAGGTTCAGGCCCTTCGGCGGGATCGGCTGGGTGAACCACTTGTCGTAGATCTTGTTGACCTCGCCGGAGGCGTAGGTATCGGTGATGGCCTTGTCGACCACTTTCTTGAACGCCGCGTCGCCCTTGCGCACCATGCAGCCGTAGATCTCGAAGGACTGCGGGGTGCCGCCGACGACCCAGTCGTCCGGCTTCTTGGCCTTGGCCATTTCGCCGTAGAGCAGCGCGTCGTCCATCATGAAGGCCACCGCGCGGCCGGATTCGAGCATCATGAAGGACTCGCCGTGGTCCTTGGCGGAGATGATGTTCATGCCCATCTTCTTGTCCGCGTTCATGGCCTTGAGCAGGCGCTCGGAGGTGGTGCCGGCGGTGGTCACCACGTTCTTGCCCTTGAGGTCGTCGAAGTCCTTGATGTTGGCGGTCTTCTTCGACAGCAGGCGGGTGCCGACCTCGAAGATGCCGACGGAGAAGTCGACCTGCTTCTGGCGCTCTTCGTTGTTGGTGGTGGAGCCGCACTCGATGTCCACGGTGCCGTTCTGCACCAGCGGGATGCGGGTCTGCGAGGTGACCAGGTTATAGCGGACCTTCAGGTCGGGGAGGTTGAGTTCCTTCTTCACCGCCTCGACCACTTTCAGTTGCAGGTCGTGGGAGTAGCCGATCGGCTTGCCCGGCTCGGTGCCGAGGTAGGAGAAGGGAATCGAAGCGTCACGGTGACCGAGGGTGATGGTGCCGGTGTCCTTGATCTTCTTCAGCGTGCCGGTGAGCTCGTCAGCGACGACCGGAGCGGACAACAGAGCGGCCACGATGGCGGTGCTCAGCAGACTGGGAGCGATACGCATGAATTTCTTCCTCGACTTGTTTTGATTTTTATTGAGCCGCGAGCGCCTGGCCTCTCCGGGACAGGGTGTTTCGCGGTTTTCCCCGGCGGGGGAAGCCACGAGAGTATCGTGCTTGCCGAACAGTGTAGTGGCAGGATGCATGCCAGCTTATGAAATCCGGCTTTTTTTAGCCTAACTATTTGAAAGTAAAAGAAATTAAATTTGGATGAAAATGCCCCGAAATGGCCTTTCGTCCGCTCTTCCGAATATTTTCGGGGCATGGCGTTCGGTTTTCCGAACGTTTCGCCGAGGTCCGTTCTTGAGCCATTCCGGGGTTTTCTGACGGTTCGTTCAGAAATTGTTCAGGCTTCGTTCAGGCCCGATTCAGGCCGGGTTCAGCAGAATTCACGCTGCGAGGCGCAAGCCGTCACGTCTTGCCTTCCTTACCTGGCGACGGCCGCCTGGAGTCCCCATGCGCTATCTCATCCTGAGCCTGCTGGCCGTGCTCGCCGCACCTGCCTGGGCTGCCGACGACGGCGACTTCTGGTACCTGCAGACCAGCGTCTACACCCGGCATTTCAACCCGGACCCGGAACACAACAACCACCAGGACCTGCTCGGCCTCGAATACAACCGCGCCGATGGCGTGCTGGCCGGCGGCGCGACCTTCCGCAACTCGTTCAGCCAGCGCTCCAACTACGCCTACCTGGGCAAGCGCTTCGACAGTGACAGCTACCCGGTCTACCTGAAGCTCACCGGCGGCCTGTTGCAGGGCTATCGCGGCGAATACCGCGACAAGATCCCGCTGAACCGCTTCGGCGTCGCGCCGGCGATCATCCCCTCGGTGGGCGTTCGCTTCGGCCCGCTGGGCAGCGAGCTGGTGCTGCTCGGCAATTCGGCGGCGATGATCAACCTCGGCCTGCGTCTCTGAGGCCCAGGGCGGGCACGGAACGCTGGCTGGTCTAGGCTGTCGTCTGTTCCCCGAGCCGCGCTCCTGAGCGGTTCGTCACTCGACAGGAGACTCCCATGCAGATCGATCTGAGCGACAAACTGGCAATCGTCAGCGGTTCCACCGCCGGCATCGGCTTCGCCATCGCCAGCGGCCTCGCCGCCGCCGGCGCCACCGTGGTGGTCAACGGACGCAGCCAGGCGGCGGTGGACCGTGCGATCGCGGCGATCCGGAACGGCCAGCCGGATGCCAGGGTACGCGGCGTCGCCGGCGACCTGGGCACGGCGGAAGGCTGCGCGGCTTTCGTCGCGGCCGAGCCGAAGGCGGACATCCTGGTCAACAACCTGGGCATCTTCGAGCTGAAGGACTTCTTCGACATCGAGGACGCCGAGTGGAGCCGCTTCTTCGAGGTCAACGTGATGTCCGGGGTACGCCTGGCCCGCGCCTACGTCCCGGGAATGGTCGAGCGGGGTTGGGGGCGAGTGGTGTTCCTGTCTTCGGAATCGGCGTTGAACATCCCGGCGGACATGATCCACTACGGCTTCAGCAAGACCGCCAACCTCTCGGTGTCGCGCGGCCTGGCCAAGCGCCTGGCCGGCACCGGGGTGACGGTGAATGCGGTGCTGCCCGGACCGACCCTCACCGAAGGCGTCGCCGAGATGCTTCGCGAGGATGCGCAGAAGGCCGGGCAGAGCATAGAAGAGGCCGGCACCGCCTTTGTCCGGCAGCACCGTTCCAGTTCGATCATCCAGCGCCTGGCGACGCCCGAGGAAGTCGCCAACCTGGTGGTCTACACCTGCTCGACCCAGGCCTCGGCGACCACCGGCGCGGCCCTGCGGGTCGACGGCGGGGTGCTCGACAGCCTGGCCTGACGAGCGCGCAACGCCAGCGTAAAAATGCTCCTCGGCACTCGCGGCGCGGTACCCGGCGGCCCTGGCCGGTTGCCGCGCCGGCGTCTGGCGGCGGCGCTCGTAAAGCTTGCGTAACGAGGCGCGACAGGAGGCGCCGGCAGGTCTAGAACGGCAGGTACCGTCATTCAGAGGATACCGCCACTCATGTCAGCAGCCTCGTTAGCCACCCTCGACGGGTCGCTCCGCATGACCCCCGTCGAGCAACCCCGACCGCCGGCTCTCGCCGACCTCGGCAGCCGCCTGATGATCGTCGTCGAGCGACGCGAGGACTGGGCCTCCTACCTGCCCAGCGAGGAAGTACTCACCGCCCAGGAATACCTCGAGCAATCGGCGCGCGACCACGGCGGCCGCCGCGTGCAGGTGATCAACCTGTGCCGCGGCTACAAGTACCTCGGCCTCGGCTACTACTGTTCGCTGCTGGCCGAGGCCCGTGGCCACCGGGTGATCCCGTCGCTGCGCTGCATCAGCGAACTGGCTCGCAAGTCGGTGTACGGGCTGGCCCTGGGTGGCCTCGACAAGGCCCTGGACAAGGCGCTGTGCCGTACGCCCTATGGCGCCACCGACGGCTTCACCCTGACCCTGTATTTCGGCCATACCGAGTTCGAGCCGCTGGCCGACCTCGCGCGCCAGTTGTTCGAAGCCTTTCCCTGTCCGATCCTGCTGGTGGAGTTCCGTCGCCAGCAGGGCTGGCATATCGAGGGCGTGCGCCCTGGCGTGCTGAACCGCTTGCGCAGCGACCAGGAGGATGTCTTCGCCGATGCCCTCGACGGTTTCAGCCGGCGCGCCTGGCGCATGCCGCGTTCGCGGCGGGTGGCACGCTACGACATGGCGATCCTGCACGATCCCGACGAAGCGCTGCCGCCGTCCAACCCGCAGGCGCTGGCCAACTTCGTACGGGTCGGCGCCAGCCTCGGCATCGACGTCGAACTGATCGGACGCAAGGACTACGCGCGCCTGGCCGAGTTCGACGCCCTGCTGATCCGCGAGACCACCCGGGTCGACCACCATACCTATCGCTTCGCCGAGAAGGCCGAGCGCGAAGGCCTGGTGGTGATGGACGACCCGGCATCGATCCTGCGCTGCACCAACAAGGTCTACCTGGCCGACCTGCTTGGTTGCCGGCAACTGGGCATGCCGCTCACCGAGATCCTCTACAAGGAACGCCCGCAGGACTGGCAGCGGGTGGCCCGGCGCCTGGGCTTCCCGCTGGTGCTGAAGATTCCCGATGGCTGCTTCTCCCGTGGCGTGGTCAAGGTCAACGACGACAGCGAACTGCTGGCGGCGGCGAGCGAGCTGTTCGAGCGCTCGGTCCTGTTGCTGGCCCAGGAGTTCTTCTACACCGAGTACGACTGGCGCATCGGCGTGCTCGACCGCCAACCGCTGTACACCTGCCAGTACTTCATGTCGCGCGGCCATTGGCAGATCTACAACCACAAGGCCGACGGCCAGGACGTCAACGGCGAGTGCCGCGCCGTGCCGCTGGAGCAGGTGCCGCCGGCGGTGCTGGAGCTGGCCCTGGAGGCCGCCGGGCGGATCGGCGACGGCCTCTACGGGGTGGACCTGAAGCAGGCCGGCGACAAGGTGCTGGTCATCGAGGTCAACGACAACCCGAATATCGATGCCGGCATCGAGGACGGCCAGCTCGGCGACGAACTCTACCGGCGCATCCTCCAGGCCTTCGTCCAGCGCCTGGAACTCAAGCACCGTGGCCAGTTGAGCAAGGCGCTGCGCTGAGCGGCGCGCTTCAGTCCGGCCGGCGCGTGGCCAGGCGCAGGCCGGAGCCGCGGGCGAGGGCTGCCGGCCTGACGCAACGGACCCGGTAGCGGCCGCACTCATCGATCTCGATGCCCTGCAACTCGGGAGCGAAACCGGGAAAGTGCTCGCCGAAGGCCTGCAAGGCCAGCAGGTAGTCGATCAGCGCCGGCGATTCCTCGGCCACCCGTTCGCCGGGCAATAGCAGCGGCGTGGCCGCCGGATGGACGCCGACCAGGCTGGCGACCACACGGCCGCCGAGCCTGTCGATCGCCACCGCTTCGGTTTCGTCCCTGACCAGGTGCCCATAGACCGTGGCCGGCGCCAGCGCGGCGTGGCCGGCAGCCCTGGCGGCAGCGTCGGCGAGAGCGGTCAGGTGCAGCCGCAGGCTGGCCTCGTGGATCATCGCGCAGAGTTCGCGCAGGCCGATGTAGCGGTACAGCGGCGAGCTGTCGAGCAACTCCGGCAACACCTGCTTCAGCGGCGCATCGTCGTCGTGCCGGCGCTTGAATTCGCACAGCCTGTCCACCAGCGGCTGCGCGTGTTCCGCCCTGGCGCCCTGGGGAAACAGCAGCAGGAAGCGATAGTCGCCGGTGCGCAACGGGGCGATGCCGTGCCGGCGCAGGTAGCGGCAGACCACCGCGGCGGGTACTCCGAAGCTGGCCGGGCGACCGCGCGAATCGAGGCCGGGGGCGCTCAGGGCGACGCGCAGCGGGTCCAGCCGAGGACTGCTGTCGAGCGTCTCGGCGAGCCCGTGCCAGCGCTTCGCCGGCGTCTCCCGGCCGGCCTCGATGCCGGGCCCCGGGTTGCCCCGCAGTATCTCGAAGAACCACGTATCGCCATCCTCCCTGGCGAGCCGCGCGGCGGCTTCGCAGAGCGCCCGGCGAAAGGCCTCGGCGATGTCGCCGGCATGCGCCGCCGGGGCTCCTGCGGACGTCTCGCGGTAGGCCGTGGAGAGGTCGTTCAGCGGCGTCGCCAGGCGCTCCGCGGTGCTCCCCGAGCCGATCCGCCACTGCTTGGCCGGCGCCAGGTCGAGACGTGCGCGGCCGTTGTAGCGGGCACTCACCGGCGTGCGCGGGACCGGCGGGGCATAGTCGCGCAGCCGCCTGGGGCCCGCCGGGTCGCGCCATTCGCGCAGGTCGCTGTCGATGCGCTCGGCGATGAAGCGTGCGGGGCCGGCGGCCAGGTTGAAGCATCCCTGGACCTCGTCCAGTAGCTGGCTGGACAACTGCTCGATGCGCAGTTGACGAAACAACAGGAACAGCGGGATGGACGGCGCGACCTGGCGGAGTTCATCGAGCGCCGCCAATTGTGCGGCCTCGTTCTCGCCTGTCGGCTCCGCGACGAGCAGGAGGATGCCGGCGGGGTGCGCGGCGTTGCCGAGAAAATCCAGGGCGACCTTGCGGCTTGGCGCCTGGAAGAGTCGATAGCCGCGTATTTCCAGTTGTCGACAAAGCTCGGAAAGACGATTCGCGTCATTGACCGCGTTTATGTTGGAAGTGACGAGTATTGAATGACGCGAAGGATTGTTTCGAGACATGCTGTTGTCCTTGTCCATTCGAACCGCTCGGTTTCGCCGGCAAAAGCGTCGCCCGGCACGCCGAAGGCTCTCGCGAGGCGCGACTAGTGATTGATGATGTACTTGGCGCTGGCGAAGGTCGGCGGGATATAGAAGTTCCACTTCTTTTGCCGGGCGAGTGCCTTGAAGGCGCCGATGCAACTGCAACCGACCTTCTGGAAGATGTTGCTCTTGTGGAACTTGACGGTACTCAAGGAGCGGCTGATCTGTTCGGCTATTTCTTTTTCCGAGAGGCCGGAAAGCAGCAGGTAGATCACGTCCCATTCGCGCGAGGTGAACAACTCCGAGGGGGGCGTGAAGGTGAAGGTACCGATGCCGTCGGTGGCGATGAAGCCGCGCGGGGCGACCGAGGTCAGGGTCTTGGCATGGGCGATCACCCCGGTGCGGTTGCCGCGCCGGTCATACAGCGGCATGCGTTCGAAATACAGGCAGCAGGGTGCCGGATGATCGTCCGGCCTGAGCAGCGCCAGGGCCTCGATGCGCTTGCCGGTCTGGATGACCAGCTTGTCGTGCTCTTCGATGCTGGCACTGAAGGGGGATAGCAGGGAGTTCTTCTGGCCGAACCGCGGGGTGATCAGTTCGGTATAGCGACGATTGACATAGACGAAGTTGAGACAGTTGTCTTTCACACTCCAGGCCTCTTCGCTCTGCTCCCAGGAAATGATCAGTTCGATGGGAATGTGCACCGACATGTGGTGAGTCATGTCCAGCAGCTTTTCGATATCCAATAGCGTCATTGGCTACTCCACTCATTTACATGTGGGCGGGTCTTTGAATGGAAGAAAGATGGCGAGGCGAGTGCGTGCCGGGATGTTCGTTGGGTCCTGCGGAAGTTTCTCTGGCAAGTGCTATCTTCTTTTCGGTGGCGTTCGACTCCTGCGTCTGTGAAGTGTTACCGGAGCAACTACGCCGGGGCGCAATTCGATTTCAGGTTATATCCGCGACCTCATGCCCAGGCTGTACTTTTGATCGAGTTTTTTTGCGCTGTTCTAATAGGGGGCGGGCGCGTTGTTCGAAAAGTCGATTGACAGTTGACGGAGGTGGCCAGGGTTCTATGGAACAATTCCAGGAATTCCCTTTTTCCAATGCGCGATGCCGCTGGTCCGTACTTTGCTCGCCGGGGCCGTTGCGCGGCTATGGTGGAAGTCCCGAGGCCTATCGAGGCTTTGTCATGTCGCGTGTGCTTTTCCTGCTCCTGGCCATGGTGCTCGCCGGCCTGGGCCAACCGACCCTCGCCGCGCCCCTGCCGGACGAGCTGCCGGCAGCCTTGCCCGCCGCGCCGCCGGTCGCGCCGTTGCCCATGGGCAGCGCGCCACAGCCGCAACCGGAGGCCGCCGAGCCGGACCTGCCGGGCAGCGACGCGGCCAGCGCCGACGGGGAGGCGACGACCAAGGACGGCTTGAAGATCGGCAACGGCAGTCTCCGCCTGCGCCAGGACGATCCCGGGCCGACCCGGGAAAGCCCGCTGCGCGATCCCCGCCTGAATTCCTACGCACCGCGCCAGCCCTGACCGACGGCCCGCGCCCGGTGGCCGGGCGGGTCTAGGCTTGTGCTGCGGTCGGCGGCGTTCCACGGCGAGCGCCGACCGTTCGTCCGCGCCGTGGGCTTTTTTCCCCGCCGCTGTCGAAAGGCGCCCTCGCCGGGCGACTACCGAACGAACGGATCGTCGATCCGCACCAGGAGCCCACCGCCATGAAATACCTCTGCCTGATCTATTTCGACGAAGCGAAGCTGGCCGCCGTGCCGGCCGAGGAGCTTGCCGCCATCGTCGACGAGTGCATGACCTACTCCGACCAGTTGGGCAAGGCCGGCCACTACATCGCCTCGCACGCCCTGCAGTCGGTGCAGACCGCCACCACCCTGCGCCACCAGGGCGGGCGGCTGGCGATGACCGACGGGCCGTTCGCCGAGACCAAGGAGCAACTCGGCGGTTTCTACCTGATCGAGGCGCGCGACCTCAACCAGGCCCTGCAGATCGCCGCGAAGATTCCGCCGGGACGGCTCGGCTGCGTCGAGGTGCGACCGGTCAAGGAATGGGAGTGAGGGCGCCCGGCGCCGGAGGTGAAGCATGTGCCCCCTTTGCATCGCATCCCTGTCCCTGCTGTGCGCCGGCGGCGCTTCGCTGGCCGGCTTCGCCCTGGCGACCGGGCGCCGGCGCCGCTGGCGGAACGACCCCGGGCAGGCTGGAATACCGAGAATTTCCGTGGAGAATCGGCAATGAATCCTTCTTTGCAGGACCACCCGGTGAGCAACCGGGAACAATGGCTGGACGCCCGTCGCCGTCTGCTGGCGCGGGAAAAGCAACTCACCCGCCTGCGCGACCAGGTCGCCGCCGAACGACGCGAACTGCCCTGGGTCAGGGTGGACAAGGACTACCGCTTCCAGGGCGAGCGCGGCGAGCGTTCGCTGGCCGAGTTGTTCGGCGGCAATAGCCAGCTAATCGTCTACCACTTCATGTTCGCGCCGGGCTGGAGCGAAGGCTGCGTCGGCTGTTCGTTCCTCGCCGACCACATCGACGGCGCCAACCGGCACCTGGCGCACCACGACGTCAGCCTGGTGGCGGTATCGCGCGCGCCCCTGGAGGAGTTCCAGGCGTTCCGCCGGCGCATGGGCTGGCGTTTCGACTGGTACTCCTCGTACGGCAGCGATTTCAACCGTGACTTCGGGGTGTCCTTCGACAAGGCGCAACTGGCCGCCGGCAGCGTCGACTACAACTACCAGCCGACCCCCGACGCCGGCGAGGAAATGCCGGGTGCCAGCGTGTTCCTGCGCAATCCGGCGGGCGAGGTGTTCCACACCTATTCGGCCTATGCGCGCGGCCTCGACATCCTGCTCACCACCTACACCTTCCTCGACCTGACGCCCAAGGGGCGCAACGAGGACGCGATCATGGACTGGCTGCGTCACCACGACCGCTACGACGAGGCGCCGAAAAGCGCCTGCTGCCACGCGCAGGCCAGCCATTGAGGGAGCACGGCGAGCCGTTGCGCAGCCGCATCGAGGCGCTGTACCGCGAGGAGTCGCGGCGCGTGCTGGCGACCCTGATCCGCCTGCTCGGCGATTTCGAGCTGGCCGAGGAAGCCTTGCACGACGCCTTCATCGCCGCCGTCGAGCAGTGGCCGCGCGACGGTATCCCGCGCAACCCGCGCGCCTGGCTGGTTTCCGCCGGGCGCTTCAAGGCCATCGACAACCTGCGCCGGCGAGCGCGCTTCGACGCCTCGCAGCGGCTGCTCGCCGAGCAACTGGAAGAGCAGGCCGAGGCGCCGCCGGAGGAGGGCGATGCGGTGGAAGACGACCGGCTACGCCTGATCTTCACCTGCTGCCACCCGGCGCTGACCCCCGAGGCACAGGTGGCGCTGACCCTGCGCGAGGTCTGCGACCTGCGCACCGAGGAGATCGCCCGCGCCTTCCTCGCCGCGCCCAGCGCCATCGCCCAACGCATCGTGCGGGCCAAGAACAAGATCCGCGAGGCCCGGATTCCCTACCAGGTACCGACCCTGGAGGAACTCCCCGAGCGGCTGGGCAACGTCCTGCAAGTGATCTACCTGGTGTTCAACGAGGGCTACTCGGCCTCCACCGGCACCAGCCTGACCCGCGCCGATCTCAGCGGCGAGGCGATCCGCGTCGGCCGCCTGCTGGTCGAACTGCTGCCCGACCCCGAGGCCCTCGGCCTGCTCGCCCTGATGTTGCTGCACGACTCGCGGCGCCAGGCGCGGACCTCGGCCAGCGGCGAACTGGTGCGGCTCGACGAGCAGGACCGCACGCTATGGGATCGCGGACTGATCGTCGAGGGGCTCGGCCTGGTCGAGCGAGCCCTGGCCAGCCGCCGTTTCGGGCCCTACACCCTGCAGGCGGCCATCGTCGCGGTGCACGCCCAGGCGCCGCGCGCCGAGGACACCGACTGGGCACGGATCGTCGCCCTCTACGACGCGCTACTGCGCCTGGCGCCATCGCCGGTGATCGAACTCAACCGCGCCGTGGCCTTGGCCATGCGCGATGGCGTCGAGGTCGGGCTGGCCGCGGTCGATGCGTTGCTGGCGCGGGGTGAACTGGCCGATTACCACCTGGCGCACTCGGCGCGCGCCGACTTCTGCCGCCGTCTCGGTCGCCGCCGCGAGGCCCGCGAGGCCTACCGCGCGGCACTGGCCCTGGCGCGCCAGGAGCCGGAGCGGCGCTTCATCGAGCAGCGCCTGCGCGAACTCGATTGAAGCCGGCTCAGGCGCCGTTGGCGCAGGCCGTACGCGCTTCGCCGCCAACGCCACGGGTGAACCACCAGAACGCCAGGGCCGCCAGGCTGATCGCCGCGCCGAGCAGGCTCACCGCGTCCCAGCCGGCCCAGGCGTACATGGCGGTGCCGGCGCTGGCGCCGAGGCCGCTGCCGGCGGCGTAGAACAGCATGTAGCAACCCACCAGGCGGCTGTGGGCGCGCGGGTCGATGGCGAAGACCAGGCTCTGGTTGAGCACATGGATCGCCTGGCCGGCGAGATCGAGCAGCAGCACGCCGAGAATCAGCGCCGCCAGCGAATGCGCGCCGAGGGCGAGCGGCAGCCAGGACAGCAGCAACAGCAGCAGGGCGCCGCCGCTGAGCGCCTGGGCGTGGCCGCGATCGGCCAGGCTGCCGGCCCGCGCCGCGCCCAGCGCGCCGAGCGCGCCGACCAGGCCGAAGGCGCCGATGGCGCTGTGCGACAGCGAATACGGCGGCGCGCCGAGCAGCAATACCAGGCTGCTCCAGAACACCCCGAAGGCGGCGAACATCAACAGCCCGAGCAGGCCGCGCACCTGCAGCACGCGCTGGCTCGCCAGCAGGCCGAACATCGAGCCGAGCAGCTGCCGGTAGGACAGCCCCAGTTCGTTGCTCGGCGCCGCCGGCAGTACCCGCCAGAGCAGCAGGCCAAGCCCGCCCATGCTCGCTGCCGAGACCAGGTAGACGCTGCGCCAGCCGCCGAGGTCGGCGAGCAGCCCGGCCAGGCTGCGCGCCAGCAGCAGGCCGATCACCACGCCGCCCTGCGCCGCGCCGACCACCCGCCCGCGCTCGCCAGGCGCCGCCAGCGCCGCGGCGTAGGCCAGCAGTCCCTGGGTCATGGCGGTGCCGAGCAGGCCCAGTCCGAGCAGCCCCAGCGCCAGGCCGAGGGTATCGCCGGCGAAGCCCACCAGCAGCAGCGACAGCACCAGCAGCAGGAGCTGGACGAACATCAGCCGGCGCCGCTCCAGCAGGTCGCCCAGCGGCACCACCAGCAGCAGCGCCAGGGCGCAACCGGCTTGGGTCGCGCCGAACAGCAGGCCGACCCCGGCCTGGCCGATGGCGAACTCGGCACCGAGGACGTCCAGCAGCGGCTGGGCGTAATAGACGTTGGCCACGCTGAGACCGCAGGCGACGGCGAACAGCAGCACCAGCGCGGAGGGGAGGGAGGATGGCGAGGATGGCATGCGAAGCGCTCCGTAAGGTTTCAATATGAAACTATGCGGAGGCTAGGAATTTTGGTTTTAAAATGCAACTTAAATTATCGCGGCAGTGCGTCTATCGATCGCGACTCGCGCACAGCGGAACGCGGGCCCGCCGCCGATTCACACCTGGCGGCGGGCCCGCGTAGCGGACGCTACCGGTCCTGCTCGCAGTTGACCATCCAGGCCACGCCGAAGCGGTCGGTGAACATGCCGAAGCTCGCCGCCCAGAAGGTCGGGCCCAGCGGCATCTGGACCGAGCCGCCCTCGGCGAGGGCGTTGAACAGGCGCTCGGCCTCGGCCTTGCTGTCGACGTTGAGGCTGATGGAACAGCCCTTGATGCCTTCGTAGGGATAGGCCGGGTGATTGTCCGAGGCCATCAGGGCGAAGCTGCCGACCACCAGCCGTGCGTGCATGATCTTGTCTTTCCAGTCGGCCGGGATGTCGCCGCACTCGGGGCTGTCGCCGAACGGCAGCATGGCCTCCAGGGTGCCGCCCAGGTGCTGGTGGTAGCAGCTGAAGGCCTCCCGGCAATTACCGTTGAAGATCAGGTAGGGGACGATTTGCATGGCGCTTTCCTCGTTCTTGGCGGAGTGCGGGGCGGTTCAGTTGCGTTTTTCCAGCTCGGCGCGCAGGCGCTCCTCGCGCTCGCGCAGTTCCGGGGTGAACTCCTCGCCGAAGTCCTCGGCCTCGAAGACCTGGCGGATCTCGATCTCGGATTCGCCGTCGAATGGGTTCGGGCATCGCTTGACCCACTCGATGGCCTCTTCCAGGGAGGCCACCTGGAACATCCAGAAACCGGCGATCAGCTCGCGGGTCTCGGCGAAGGGGCCGTCGATCACCGTCCGCGCGTTGCCGGAGAAACGCACCCGGGCGCCCTTGGCGCTGGGCTGTAGCCCTTCGCCGGCGAGCATCACCCCGGCCTTGACCAGTTCCTCGTTGTAGCGGCCCATCGCCGCGAGCAGTTCCTCGCTGGGCATCTCGCCGGCTTCGGAAGCCTGGGTGGCCTTGACGATCACCATGAATCTCATCTGCGTTCTCCTTGTTGTTCTGCGCAATGACGGCCCGTTCTGGCCCGCCTCCCGAACTGGTCGAACGGCGGGCCGGCGGATCGACAGGCGACGGCGGTTTTTTCGCTGGCCGGGGCAGTATAGGAGGCCCGCGCCGAGCGGCCGGGATGGCCGACGAGCGTCGCTGCGGAGTGTGCCGACCGCTGGGCGGGCCGCGCCAGCCGTGGCCTGCAGGGCTTCTACACTGTTCCAGCAGAACCATTTCCGCGAGCCTCGGCATGCCCCGTATCGTCTTCGCCCCGGCCATCCAGCGGCATGTCGCCATGCCCGCGCTGGACGTCGGCGCCGCCACCGTCGCCGCCGCCTTGCAGGCGGCCTTCGCCCGCGAGCCGCGCTTGCGCGGCTACCTGCTCGACGACCAGGGCAGTCTGCGCCGGCATGTGGCGCTGTTCGTCGATGGCGTGCAGGTCCGCGATCGCCGGGGATTGGGCGATCCGCTCCAAGACGATAGCGAGATCTACGTGGTGCAGGCGCTGAGCGGCGGTTGACCAACAGAGGAGGACATCCGGTGAGCGAGCGACTCTATGTCGGCACCCGCAAGGGCCTGTTCGAGCTGCGGCGCAACGCGGCGGGCCAGTGGCTGCCGATGGCCAGCCACTTCCTCGGCGAGCCGCTGAGCATGCTCCTCGCCGACCCGCGCGACGGCGCGCTCTACGCGGTGCTGAACCTCGGCCATTTCGGCGTCAAGCTGTGGCGTCGCGACGCCGGCGCGACGGACTGGATGGAATGCGCGGTGCCGGTCTATCCGCCGCAGCCGCCAGCGGCCGAACCGCTGGAAGGCCAGGCGGCGGAGCCACCCTGGTCGCTACAGCAGTTGTGGATCCTCGAGCCAGGCGGCGCCGACCGGCCCGGCACGCTGTGGGCCGGGACCATCCCCGGCGGCCTGTTCCGCTCCGACGACCGTGGCGCCAGCTGGCGCCTCAACCGCGAACTCTGGGAACGACCCGAGCGCGCCCAGTGGTTCGGCGGCGGCTACGACCATCCCGGCATCCATTCCATCTGCGTCGACCCACGCGACAGTCGCCACCTCACCGTCGCGGTGTCCTGCGGCGGCGTCTGGCAGAGCCACGACGACGGCCGCAGCTGGACCTGCACCACCAAAGGCATGCGCGCCGACTACATGCCGCCGGAGCAGAGCGAGGAGGCGGCGATCCAGGACCCGCACCGCCTGGTGCAGTGCCAGGCGCGCCCGGAGTTCCTCTGGGTGCAGCACCACAACGGCATCTTCCGTTCCCGCGACGGCGGCCTGCATTGGCAGGGCGTGGTCGCCGAGCCGTCCAGCTTCGGTTTCGCCGTCGCCGTGCATCCGCGGCAGCCGGACACGGCCTGGTTCGTCCCGGCGACCAAGGACGAATGCCGCATTCCCAGGGACGCCCGTTTCGTGGTCACCCGCACCCGCGACGGCGGCCGCAGCTTCGAGACCCTCGAGCGCGGCCTGCCCGACGGCCCGGCCTACGACCTGGTCTACCGCCACGGCCTGGACATCGACCCCAGCGGCGAGCGCCTGGCCATGGGCTCGACCACCGGCGGCCTGTGGCTCAGCGAGAACGGCGGGGAGGACTGGCAGCAGCTCTCCGCCAACCTGCCGCCGATCTACTGCGTGCGCTTCGCCTGAGCGCGCGGCGCTGGACAGCCTCGGCGCGCTTGCATAAGTTCGTGGGTTTTCGCCAAGGAGCCCACCCCATGAGCCTCGAATCCGTCCGGCGGTTCTTCGCCGAGAAAGCCCCGGACCTGCGCATCATCGAGCTGGAAACCAGCACCGCCACCGTCGCCCTGGCCGCCGAGGCCCATGGCGTGGAGCCGGGGCGGATCGCCAAGACCCTGTCGCTGCGGGTCGGCGAGCGCACCGTACTGGTAGTGGCGCGCGGCGACGCGCGGCTGGACAACCGCAAGATCAAGGCCGCCTTCGGCGGCAAGGCGAAGATGCTCGGCGCCGAGGACGTGGTCGAGCTGACCGGGCACCCGGTCGGCGGAGTCTGCCCGTTCGGCCTGGCGACGCCGCTGGCGGTGTACTGCGACGTCTCGCTGCAAGCCTTCGACGAAGTGCTGCCGGCCGCCGGCGCGGTGCACAGCGCGGTCCGCATCGCCCCGCAACGGATGGCCGAGCTGGTGGATGCGCAGTGGGTCGATGTGTGCCAGGAAGTCCTCCAGGAAGCCTGACGGCAACTGCCGGGCTCAGGCCAGGTTGAGCTGCCAGGACACCCCGAAGCGGTCGGCCAGCCAGGCGAAACGCTGGCTGAAGCCGTAGTCGCCGAGCGGCATCAGGGCCTTGCCGCCGTCGCCCAGGGCTTCGGCCAGGCGCTCGATCTGCGCGTTGCTCTCGCACTCGACGAAGAAGGAGAACGCCGGGGTGAAATCGAAGGCGTGCCGCACATGGCTGTCGATGCAATGCACGCTCTGGTCGCCGAGGCGGAACAGCGCCTTCAGCACCGAGCCCTCCGGGCCCGGCCCCTCGGCGCCGTAGCGCTGGATCTGGAGGATCTCGGCGTCGTCGAACAGCGACAGGTAGAAGTTCATGGCCGCCTCGGCCTGGACCCCCTGGAACATCAGGAAGGGGCGTACGCGTGCGCTCATCGCGGTCTCCTCTGGAAGGCTGGCTCGAGGCTAGAGCCTAGCTCACCACGTTGCGGGTGAAACGCACCACCTCGTCGCCGTCGTTGACGTAGGCGTACGGCTGGTCGCTGGCGAAGGCATGGAAGTCGCCGGCCTCGATGCGCCGTTCGCCGTCGGCCAGTTCCAGGCGCAGGCGACCTTCGATGACCAGAACCATCTCCCGCCAGCCGGCGGCGTCGGGTTCCGATACGTAGCGCTCGCCCGGTCCCAGCGACCAGGCCCAGAGTTCCACCTCGCGCCGCGCCGGCGCGCTGGCGAGGAGGGTGGCGCGGCTCTCGGGGTGGTGGCCGACCCAGGCCACCGCATTGATCCGCGAGCGGTCGGTGGCCGGTGCCTGGACCAGGTCGGGGAACAGCACGCCGAGGGCGGCGGCGATACGGTCGAGGGTCGACAGGCTGACATTGACGTCGCCGCTCTCGATGCCCACCAGCATCCGCCGGCTGACACTGGCCGCGCGGGCCAGCGCTTCCTGGCTGAGGCCGGCTTGCAGGCGCAGGCGGCGGACGTTGCCGGAGACATGTTCGAGGACGCTGGGGCGTTCGGTAGGGTTGGGCAATATATTGCTCACTGTCGCGGTTTTGCGCATTATAGTGCACATCCCGTTTCCCGCAGTCCATCGGGCTGCTTCCCACTGCCGGACCTCTTCCATGACCTCCACCTCCCGCGGCCTCGCCGGAACGCTGTTGCCGGTCGGCCTGCTATTGATCGCCATGGCCTCGATCCAGAGCGGCGCCTCCCTGGCGAAAAGCATGTTCCCCCTGGTCGGCGCCCAGGGCACCACGGCCCTGCGGCTGTTCTTCGCCGCGCTGATCCTGCTGCTGCTCCTGCGTCCCTGGCGCAAGCGCCTGAGCCTGCAATCGCTGCGCTCGGTGGTGGTCTACGGCATCGCCCTGGGCGGCATGAACCTGCTGTTCTATCTCTCGGTGCGCACCGTGCCGCTGGGCATCGCGGTGGCTCTGGAGTTCACCGGGCCGCTGCTGGTGGCGATCCTCTCCTCGCGGCGCCTGCTGGACTTCCTCTGGATCGGCCTGGCGGTGTTCGGCATCTGGCTGTTGCTGCCGCTGGGCAACAGCGCCGAGCCGCTCGACCTGGTCGGCGCCGCCTATGCCCTCGGCGCCGGCGTGTGCTGGGCGCTGTACATCCTCTTCGGCCAGCGCGCCGGCGCCGACCATGGCGCCCAGGGCGCCGCGCTGGGGGTGCTGGTGGCGGCGATCCTGGTGGTGCCGATCGGCGTCGCCCACGCCGGCGCCGACCTCCTCGACCCGGCGCTGATCCCGTTGGCGCTGGGCGTCGCGGTGCTCTCCACGGCCTTGCCCTACACCCTGGAAATGGTCGCGCTGACCCGCCTGCCGGCGCGCACCTTCGGCACCCTGATGAGCATCGAGCCGGCCTTCGGCGCGCTCTCCGGGCTGCTGTTCCTCGGCGAGCGGCTGAGCCCGACCCAATGGCTGGCCATCGGCGCGATCATCCTCGCCTCGGTCGGCACTACCCTCAGCGTCAAGTCGCGTGGCGCCGCCCCGGCGCTACCGGCCAAGGACTGAGGCGGCCGCCGCGTCCTCCCGCTGCAGGCGCTCGTGCTGGCGGATGAAGCGCCGCGCGCTGCGCGCCAGGCGGATGCAGAGCATGATCGCCGCGCCGGTCAGGCCCACCACCAGGCCCTGCCACAGGCCGCGCGGTCCGGTGGGTTCCTGGATCCAGTCGGTGAGGCCGAGGCTGTAGCCCACCGGCAGGCCGATGCCCCAGTAGGCGAACAGGGTCATGATCATCGTCACCCGGGTGTCCTGGTAGCCGCGCAGGGCCCCGGCGGCGGTGACCTGCAGGGCGTCGGAGAACTGGAACAGCGCGGAGAACACGATCAGCGAGGCGGCGATGGCGATCACCGCCGGGTCCGGCGAATACATCGCGGCGATCTGCTCGCGCAGCAACAACATCAGGCTCGCCGAGACGCAGGCGTAGCCCAGCGCCGCGGCCATCCCCACGCCGGCGGCGAAGCGCGCGTCGCGCGGCAGGCCGGCGCCGAGGTTGTGGCCGACCCGCACGGTCACCGCCATCCCCAGCGAATAGGGAATCATGAACACCAGCGCGCTGAAGTTCAGGGCGATCTGGTGTCCGGCCACCACGTTCTCGTCGAGCCCGCCGATCAGCAGGGCGATCACCGAGAAGATGCTCGACTCGGCGAACACCGCGATGCCGATCGGCAGGCCGACCGCCACCAGCGGGCCGATGGTCGCGCGATCCGGCCACTCCCAGCGCGAGAACAGTTGGCTGGCGCGGTAGATCGAGGCCTTGTTCACCCAGAACAGCATGCCGAGGAACATGAACCACATCACCGAGCCGGTGGCCCAGCCGCAGCCGGGGCCGCCCATCTTCGGCATGCCGAAGTGGCCGTAGATCAGCGCGTAGTTGATCGGGATGTTCAGCAGCAGCCCGCCGATCCCCAGCACCATGCTCGGCCGGGTCCGTCCCAGGCCGTTGGTGTAGCAGCGCAGTACGTGATACAGCGCCGCCGCCGGGAAGCCCAGGGCGATGCCCTTGAGGTACAGCAGGCTCGGCCCGATCAGTTCCGGGCGCACTTTCATCAAGCCGAGGATCGGCTCCGACAACCACCACAGCACCGCCCCCGACAGCGGTCCGATCAGCAGCGCCAGCCACAGCGCCTGGCGCACCAGCGGCCCGGTGCCGGGCTGGTCGCCGGCGCCATGGCGCTGGGCGACCTTGGCCGTGGTGGCGAGCAGGGTGCCGGTCATCAGCAGGAACATCGGGATCCAGATCGAGTTGCCCAGCGCCACCGCTGCCAGGTCGTGCGGACTGGCGCGCCCGGCCATCACCGCATCGACGAAGCCCATGGCGGTGGTCGCCAGTTGCGCGATCATGATCGGCGCGGCGAGGGTCAGCAGTTCCTTGAGTTCGGCGCGGATGCGCAAGCCACGGGAAAGGGGCAGGGCGGGGCTGTTCACGGCAGTCCTTGTCTGGGCAGGGGAACCGCGTAGTTTACGGGTTGACGGGGTGGTCAGGAAGGGTCAGCAGGGTCGTGCCGGTTACCCAGCCCCCCACCGCGCTACGCGCAGACAAACGACCCCGCGCTGCCCGCTTGAGGCCCGACCCCGTAGGGCGAATAACCGCCTGGCGGTTATCCGCCACATACCCGTGACAGCGGCGGATGACATGCCCTGGAAACGCCGGACATCTCCCCCAGACTTTTCCGCAGCCTCTCTCAGACGCCCAGGAATTGGATAAAAAACCAGTAGGAGGAAGATGGAGGGGTCGCCAAGTCCATCTGTTTTCTTGGGGGCAGAAAAGACGCGGGCCGCAGGTGCAGGAACACCTACGACCCGCTAACCAGAGACCAGCTAATCAAGGAGCTGACCCATGGCTAAGGCCGATGATACGTCGAATCCCGCAATAACCGCACAGTCCCCTTCCACCTTCATCCCCCTGCGACGCACCTCGCAATGCAACCAGCACCCCGGTTGCGCCACCCTCTACCTGGACAGCAGCGCAGCCAGCGAAGATCTGTTCGACACCGCCCGCCGCCGGCTGGAGTCGGCGATCGGAACGCTGAGCGTCCTCGACCTGCTCGACGAAACCGAAGAGCCCGGCGAAAGCATCTGCCGCATCACCGGTTCCCTGCTGTCGTTGCTCAGCGACGCCCTGTCGCTGTTCGAGGCGGAATACGCACGCAGACACCGATAACCGACGGAGGCGGTGCCCCCCGGCAAGGCCGGGGGGTTGAGTAGCGGGGCGAAAAGGGGATCCCTCTCCGCCCTGGCTCGGCAGTTGCGCGGTCGGGCGAAAGCCACCTGCCCGCTACGCACGCCAACCCAGGCAATCCCTGACGATGACCGGTCTTTCATCTGCGACTGTTTCTCATTTACACTCGACCCCCATTCTTCGGAGCCAGGCTCCTTTCCTGGGTGCATCGTGCCGTTCGATCCCGCCAAGCCGACGCTGTTGTCCACACTGGTTCGTCACTACGAGGAACTGGTCGACCATGTTCGCCGGCGCTTCGGCGACCGGGGCATGGCGCGCGAAGTGGTGCACGACGTGTGCGTGCAGTTGCTCGAACGCGACGAGAAGGAGGACGTGCACACGCCCCTGGCCCTGCTGCGGAAAATCTCCCACGACACCGCCGTGAGCCGCTATCGTAGCGACCGTCGTCGAACCGCCTGGGTGGAAGCCGTCGCCGAGCTTCCGGAAGTCGCCTGCATGGCGGCGACGCCCATGGGTCGCCATGAGGCCGAGCGCGAGTTCCAGGCACTGGTCGACGCCATCGCCACGCTTCCTCCTCGCTGCCAGGCCGTTTTCGTCATGCACAAGATCCACGAAGTTCCCCAGGCGCAAGTCGCCGACCGCCTCGGCATCTCCGTCAAGACCGTGGAAAAGCACCTGCGCCTCGGACTGGCGGCCTGCCGGGAACGGCTCGGCCGCGGCGAGGCACGGCCATGACCCAGCCCTCGAAACGGAATGGGCAGGTTCCGCTGGACGACGCCCTGGAGCGCCATCGCGACGCGCTGAAGGACCTGTTCCCGCTGCCGCCCTCCCGGCCGAAATCGCGCAAGGCAAGCAAGGCGGCCGGCGTCGCGCTATTGCTGGCGCTGGCCATCGGCGCCCTGGCCTGGCTGGACCCGGCCTACAAGCGCGAGCGCTTCGCCACCGCCATCGGTGAGCGGCGCGACGTGACCCTGGCCGACGGCAGCCAGCTCCTGCTCGACAGCGGCAGCCAGATCGAGGTCAGTTGGCACCCGCTCAGCCGCCGGGTCGCGTTGCGCGCGGGGCAGGTGCTTTTCGAGGTATCCCCGGCGCGCTATCGGCCCTTCGTGGTGTCCGCGGGTTCGACCGACATCCGCGTGCTCGGCACCCGGTTCAACGTGCGCCGCCTGGACGACGATGTCCGCGTGACCCTGGAGCGTGGCCGGGTGGAGGTCGGCACCTCGGCTACGGCGCAAGCGCCAGTCGTGCTCCTGCCGGGCCAGCAGGTCGATGCCATTGGCGGGCAACTGATGCCGCTGGCCAAGGTCGATGCCGCCACGGCGATGGCCTGGAAAGACGACCGCCTGGTCTTCGAGCGCACGCCCCTGGGCGAAGCCGTCGCGCTGCTGCGCCATTATCGCAAGGCGCCCATTCTCCTGGACGACCCCAGCCTGGCCTCCCTCCGGCTGACCGGCGTCTTCGCCGCGCACAACGCCGACCGGCTGCTCGACCTGCTGCCGAGCATCCTTCCCGTGGCCGTGTCGCGGCAGGAGGACGGCAGCGTCGAGATCCAACGCAAATCGACGCGAAAATAATTCTCGGACGCAGGTAGGGTTTCCCGCGCGCCGTGGCGGCTATCCAGGAAAAGCCAACCTGCATAGGAAATCGAGACGTGCATTTTTCCCTCCGCAGTCGCCACCTGCGTCCTTCATTGCTCGCCAGCAGCCTGCTCCTGGCGGTGTCGGCCCAGGGCCAGGAAAAGCTCGACGTGGATCTGCCCGCCGCGCCGCTCGGCCAGGCGATCAACGCCCTCGCGCAACAATCCTCGGTACAGATCCTCTTCGCCGGCGATCTCGGCGCCGGCCGCCAGGCGCCCGCGCTGAAGGGGCGTTTCACCCCCGAAGAGGCATTGCGCCAGTTGCTCAGGGACAGCGGCCTGAAGGCGCAGGCCAGGGACGAACATACCTTCATCGTCGTTCCGGCCAGCGAAGCCGCCGTGCCCGCTACGCATGCCCGCAGCGAACCGCTGGACATGGAGCAGATGGAAATCACCGCCTCGCGCACCAGCAGCGACCTGGTCTCCGCCACGCGCCAGTCCACCGTCATCGAGCATGCCCAACTGGAGGAGCTGCGCCAGGGCTCCGACAGCCTGGCCACCGTGCTGGCCAAGGCGGTGCCGGGGATGTCCGATTCCAGCCGCACCATCACCGAATACGGCCAGACCCTGCGCGGGCGCAGCATGCTGGTGATGGTCGACGGCGTGCCGCTGAACACCAACCGCGACTCCTCGCGCAACCTGGCCAACATCGACCCGGCGCTGATCGAGCGGATCGAGGTGATCCGTGGCAGCAGCGCCATCTACGGCAGCGGCGCCACCGGCGGGATCATCTCCATCACCACCCGTCCGGCCGGCGGCGAGAACCGCGCGGAAACCCGCCTCAGCGCCACCTCGCCGCTGACCCGGCTGGGCAGCGATGGCCTCGGCGGCCAGTTCCAGCAATACTTCGCCGGCTCCCTGGGGGCGCTCGACTATTCGTTCGACTTCGGCACCCGCCACGTCGGCGCTTCCTACGACGCCCATGGCGACCGCATCGCCCCGGAACCCAGCCAGGGCGACCTGTTCGACTCGAACGTCTACAACATCGGCGGCAAGCTCGGCCTGCGCATCGACGAGAACCAGCGCGTGCAGCTCGCCCTCAGCCACTACGACGCCCGCCAGGACACCGACTACGCCACCGACCCGAGGGTCGCCAGGCTGCCGGCGGGCTCGGTCCCGGCCAACGCGATCAAGGGCCTGGAGCTGGACGAGCAGAACCGCATCCGCAACACCCTGGCGAACCTCGAGTACGAGAACCTCGACATCCTCGGCAGCCGGCTCTCCGCGCAGCTCTACTACCGCGACTACTTCACCCGCTTCACCCCGTTCGACGCCCGCGCCGTTTCCACCCGCGGCGGCAACGTCGACCAGATCATGCAGAACAGCGAAGTGTTCGGCAGCCGCCTGACCCTGCGCACGCCGCTGGGCGAAAGCGGCAATACCGAACTGGTCTGGGGCGGCGACTACAACCAGGAACGCAGCGACATGCCGCTCGACGTGTTCGACCCGGCGGCCTACGACGCCAGCGGCGGGCTGGTCTTCGACAAGATCGGCAAGCTCACCTACATGCCGCCGCTACGCACCCGCAGCGCCGGCGCGTTCGCCCAGTTGCAGCATCGCTTCGACGAACACTGGTCGATCGACGGCGGCCTGCGCTACGAATACTCCACCGCCGAATTCGACGACTTCATCCCGCTCTCCGAGTCCAAGGCAGCCTCGCCGGTGACCGTCAAGGGCGGCGACCTCGACTACGACGCGGTGCTGTCGAACCTCGGCATCGTCTATTCGCCGGTGGCTGGCCAGGAAATCTATGCCTCCTTCAGCCAGGGCTTCCAGTTGCCCGACGTCGGCATCCAGCTGCGCAACGCCCGCCGTGGCTTCGATATCGGCTCCTCGAACCTCGAACCGGTGAAGACCAACAACTACGAACTCGGCTGGCGCGGCGCCATCGGCGGCAACACCCTGGGCAGCCTGGCGCTGTTCTACACCACCTCCAAGCTGGGCGACGTGCAGAGCTTCAACAACGGCCTGATCCTCACCCGCACCAAGGAGCGCATCTACGGCGTCGAGGCCAGCGCCGACTGGCTCAGCGACGACGAAGTCTGGGGCGCGGGCGGCAGCGCCACCTGGATGCGCGGACGCGAGAAGCCGGACGGCAAGGACTGGCAGGACATGACCGGCTACCGCGTGCCGCCGCTGAAGCTGACCGCCTACCTGCAATACAAGCCGGATGCCGACTGGAACAACCGCCTGCAGGCCACCTTCTTCGACTCCAAGGACTACCGTCTCGACGGCGTGGAAAGCTTCGGCCGGCGCCAGGTCAGCACCTACACCACGGTCGACCTGGTCAGCCAGTACCGCATCACCCCCGACGACCAGTTGAGCCTGGGCATCCAGAACCTGTTCAACCGCGACTACTACCCGCTCTACAGCCAGTTGCTGCGCAACAACAACAACACCAGCCACCTGCCGGCGCCGGGCACGGTGCTGACGGCGAGCTATACGCACAACTGGTGAGGGGAGGGCGGAGCCACCGGGCCTGGGCGGCCCGGTGGGCAGGGAGGGTGCTTCCAGAGGGACGGCGGCCCCGTTGTCATGGGCAGGCATTTCCGTCCAATGCCGGACGCCGATCCAGGTCGGCCAGGTAATGGGGAAGGACAGGGTACGCCGTCCCGCTCAGAACACGACCTGCCCCGACATGCCCGGCTGCACCTCACCGCCGATCCAGATATCGCCGCCGATCTGCTCGACGCTTATCCGCCCCCGGCGACCCAAGGCCGTGCCCTGGCTCGCCGTGTAGCGCCCGGGCATGACTCCCGTGCCGATCAGCCATTGCGCCAGGCTCGCGTTGAGGCTGCCGGTAACGGGGTCTTCATTGAGTTCCTCGCCCATGAAGGCGCGCACTTCCACATCCGCCTCCGCCTGGGGACCTTGCCAGGGCGCGACCACGCCCACGTTGAGCCCGTCGAGCTTCGCGTAGTCCGGGCGAATGGCCAGGACCTCGTCACGCGTGGCCAGCCGAACGGCGACCCAGCCGGGTCCGTTGTCCACCCATTGGCTGCCGAGTACCTGCCCCGGGGACAGGCCAAGCCCGCTCTCGATCCGTCGCAACACCTCGTCTTCGACCGCTCCGCCACGAAGCAGGGGAGGCGCCGCGAACGACAGCAAGGCGCCCTTGCGGCGGATGCGGATCAGGCCCGCCAGACACTCCTGGACGATCTCGTCAGCAGCATTGCCGCCCCCCTGGTTCAGCCAGACCTGGCAGCTCCCCAGCGTCGGATGCCCGGCAAAGGGCAACTCCCGCAACGGGGTGAAGATCCTCACGCGATAGTCGGCTTCGGCAACGGTCGGCCGCAGCAGGAAGGTCGTCTCGCTCAACTGGGTCCAGGCGGCGAACTCGAGCATCTGCTGGCTGCTCAGGCGGTCGGCGCCAATCACCACGGCAACGGCGTTGCCTTTGAAGGGCTGTTCGGAGAAGACATCGACTTGCTCGAAGGGTAACGAAACCGGCATGGAACCTCCTGTTGTTGTGGCGGGGGAGGATAGGCTAGAGAGCTGCCGTCCGAAACCGGAGGGGGAACTTTCGAGGGGCTGCCGCGGGACGGTAGTTGTTTTCGTTAGGGACAGCGTGCGGTAAAAAGGGGCCAGTGTGCTCTCTTCTTCTACGGATTCCGTATTCGAAGTATCTTCGGATTTGAGCGTTAGTTGGCCGGCTTGCGGGGAGCGGCATGATGGTGGCGTGCGGGCTGGAAAATCATAAGAGCTGGCTGGTTAGAGTAGCCTAATGATTAGGCTCGTTTCTCTACAGTTCTTTGTCCGACCAGCCTTCCAGTTTTGTCTGGATTACTTTGCCCTTTTCGCCTTCATTCTGAACTGATACATACTGGTAGGTTTTTTTAAGCGAGGCCCTGACGCCATTGTCAATCAATTTGAGCGTGTAGGTGGTTTTTGAATTCTCCTCATCACTGATTCTATTGCTGAGGAATTTCTGCCCATGCTTGAGTGTCGCGACGAGCTCGCGATTGCTGACGGTTGCAGTCCAGCCATTAGCTGGCGCAGGTGTGCCCATGACATATTCGTTGGCTGGATGAAAGACCGAAATTCCAGAGTCCCATCCCGCAACTTTTACTGATCCGGCATCGTGTGTCAGTGCTCCATAGATGGCGGTGAATGCCTGTAGGAAGTTTAACTGAAATTCTTTTGACTTGGCGATTGCATTTCCTTCGCTGTCGTAAAAACCTATTCCGGAGAACTTGCCCTGGTCGGCAGTGACCGTCTTGATGGGGGAGGCCATGTTGCATACGTCAAATACTATTTTTCTAAATTGCATAGGCAGTTTTGTTTTCTTTCTGAAGTCAGCGACCGCTTTCGCCACGGCCTCGGCACTGCTGCTTCCCGCCTGAGCTCCTCCACCGTGAGCAAGAATTATTGCGCCCGCATCTCCTTGAAGTGTTGACAAGTCTGGAGTGTGAATGTCTTCAGTGGCATGCCTTGTAACGGCTTCGGCCTCCAACACTTCGAAACCTTTCAAAGGCTCATCGCTATTATTCGAGAAGATTTCCTGGATATCGCTCTGCGAGCGCTTCGCAGAAAGGTGGTACCAGCCAATGAATTTGACTTCGCTTCTTGATGCATACTTGTGGTAAATGCCAAGTACGCTAGGTATTGGGCTGCAGCCCTTAAGTCCAACCGTGAATATAAATACATTTTTAACTCTCATGCAAGTCTCCCTGTTTTCTGGTTGTAGTAAATGAGCCAAGAGTTTAATAGGCATGCTAGTTCAGGTCGGCGAAATTTCAAGTCGATAAGCATGGCGTTGGTCTGGTTGGGTTGGAAGGCTGGTTTTTTCTGCGAGTCCTCCCTGTGGTGGAGGTTTCTTGAATCTGAAAGCCTGCGAGTTAAACCTGAAACTTTTTTCCCATGAAGAATACCAGAGCCCCTGATATTTGAGATTGTAAATAACCTTGGTAGATATTCATGGCTAGCTTGGAGCGAAAACGCTAATTGGGTGCGTTACCTAAACATTACCCTCCTGATACTTGCTCCAGATCGCTCGTAAAAGCCGTCATGATGTAACTGCCGCATCGGAAAAGACCTCATGTGTCTGAGCTCATGCTCGACATGGCCTGGCGGCGAACTGATGTCCCTCCACCAGCGGGAGCTTGGGCTGCTGGCAGAGGGCAGGCATCTGGCACGATCGCTTCCAGAGTAGGACGCGCTACACCCAGCGCCGGAACAACAGGCTGGCATTCACCCCGCCGAAGCCGAAGCCATTGGACAGCGCGTGTTCCATCGGCCAGCGCCGGGCTTCGCCGCGAACCAGGTCGAGGCCCTCGGCGTCGGTGTCGGGCGTTTCCAGGTTGAGTGTGGCGGGGGCGAGCTGGTCGCGCAGTGCCAGGACCGTGAAGATCGCCTCGATGCCGCCGGCGGCGCCCAGGAGGTGGCCGGTGGCGGATTTGGTCGCGCTGATGGCGAGCCCGCTGCCGGCGCCGAACACGGCCTTGATGGCGGCCAGTTCGCCCTTGTCGCCTACTTGGGTGGAGGTGGCGTGGGCATTCAGGTGTTGCACCGCGGCCGCTTCCACGCCGGCCTGGCGCAGCGCCTGCTGCATGGCCCGGCGGGCACCGCTGCCATCTTCCGGCCCGGCGGTCATGTGGTAGGCGTCGGAGCTGGTGCCGTAGCCCACCAGCTCGGCGATGGGCCTGGCGCCGCGCGCCAGGGCGTGCTCCAGTTCCTCGATGACCAGTAGGCCGGCGCCTTCGCCCATGACGAAGCCGTCGCGGGCCTGGTCGAAGGGGCGCGAGGCGCGTTCGGGGCTGTCGTTGAAATCGCTGGACAGGGCGCGCGCGGCGGCGAAGCCGGCCAGGCTCACCCGGTGGATGGTCGCTTCCGCGCCGCCGCAGAGCGCCACGTCGACCTCTCCCGCGCGGATCATCCGCGCCGCGTCGCCGATGGCCTGCACGCCCGCCGCGCAGGCGGTCACCGGGGCGCCCAGCGGTCCCTTGAAGCCATGGCGGATCGACACATGGGCGGCCGCCATGTTGCAGAGAAAGGACGGGATGGTGAAGGGCGACAGGCGGCGCGGTCCCTTGCCGTCGGTGGTCCGCACCGCTTCGGCGATGGCATGGAAGCCGCCCACCCCGGAGGCGATGACGGTCGCCGTGCGCTCCTGCGCCTCGGCGCTCTGCGGCGCCCAGCCGGCCTGGGCCAGGGCCTCTTGCGCGGCGGCCAGGGCGAAGAGGATGAAGCGGTCCATCTTGCGTTGTTCCTTGGCGGCCAGCAGCAGGTCGGGATCGAAGCCGGCCTGCGGGTCCTGGACACGGTCGGGGACCTGGCCGCCGATGCTGATGGGCAGGTCGCCGATCAGCTCCGCCGGGAGCGTGGCGATGCCCGATTGCCCGGCCAGCAGGCGTTGCCATATGGGTTCGACTCCGCAGCCCAGCGGGCTGACCGCGCCCATGCCGGTGACGACGATACGTTTGCTCATGAGGGTCCGAGTCCTTCTGTTCCGTTGGAATAGCAGTCAGTGGACGTAACTATCATCATGAAAGTAACATGCGGACCAGCACTTTGTGAGCCTCGCCAAGGAAGAACCATGCAACGCAAGACCTTCGCCGATGCCGAATGCCCCATCGCCCGCAGCCTGGAACGGGTCGGCGAATGGTGGAGCATCCTGATCATGCGCGATGCGCTACAGGGCCTGCGCCGCTTCGACGAATTTTCCCGCAGCCTGGATATCGCGCCGAACATGCTCACCCGGCGCCTGAACGCGCTGGTGGAGGCGGGCCTGCTCGAACGCCAGCCCTACAGCCAGCGCCCGCTGCGCTATCAGTACGTGCCCACGGCCAAGGGCGAGGATTTTCGCGTCGTGCTCATGGCTTTCGTCGCCTGGGGCAATCGCCACTACGCAGAGGAAGGGCAGAGCGTGCAGCTCGTCGAGCGAACAAGCGGGCGGCCGGTGCGCTCGTTCATGGCGGCTCTCGCCGATGGCCGAACGGTACCGCTGGAGCAATGCACCGTGCAGGCCGGGCCTGCCGCCAGCGAGGAAATGCGCCAGCGCCTGGCGGCCATGCCGGAGCGGAGCGAGCTACCGGCTCGATGAACGGGCTCCCTGGCGTCCGCCGCCTGGTCGAGGAGACGGACGAGGCGTTCGTGGTTCTGTTCCTTGTAGCTGGCCATCGTTCGCGGTCGTGGTTGGGAAAAACGCGATCGTCGAGGCTTGCGCATGGCGCTGGCAGGTCCGCCTCGCGAGCCGTTCGGCAACACCGCGAGCCCTCGGCCTGCTAGAGTGTGCAGCCTCGTTCGCGGAGGTCTGCATGCGTATTCTCGCCGATGAAAACATTCCCGTGGTCGACGCCTTCTTCGCCGACCAGGGCTCCATTCGCCGCTTGCCCGGGCGCGCCATCGACCGCGCGGCGCTGGCCGAGGTCGACGTGCTGCTGGTGCGCTCGGTCACCGAGGTCAGCCGCGCCGCGCTGGCCGGCTCGCCGGTGCGCTTCGTCGGCACCTGCACCATCGGCACCGACCACCTCGACCTCGACTACTTCGCCGAGGCCGGCATCGCCTGGTCCAGCGCACCCGGTTGCAACGCCCGCGGGGTGGTGGACTACGTGCTCGGCTGCCTGCTGGCGATGGCCGAGTTGCGCGGCGCCGACCTGGCCGAACGCACCTATGGCGTGGTCGGCGCCGGGCAGGTCGGCGGGCGGCTGGTGGAGGTGCTGCGCGGGCTGGGCTGGAAAGTGCTGGTCTGCGATCCGCCGCGCCAGGCACGCGAGCCGGACGGCGAATTCGTCTCGCTGGAACGGCTGCTGGCCGAGGCCGACGTGATCAGCCTGCACACTCCGCTGAACCGCGACGGCGAACACCCGACCCGCCACCTGCTGGATGAGCCCCGCCTGGCCGCCCTGCGTCCCGGCACCTGGCTGGTCAACGCCAGCCGTGGCGCGGTGGTCGACAACCAGGCCCTGCGCCGCCTGCTCGAAGGCGGCGCCGACCTGGAAGTGGCGCTGGACGTCTGGGAAGGCGAACCGCAGGCCGACCCCGAGCTGGCCGCGCGCTGCCTGATCGCCACGCCGCACATCGCCGGCTACAGCCTGGAAGGCAAGCTGCGCGGCACCGCGCAGATCTACCAGGCCTACTGCGCCTGGCGCGGCATCGCCGAACGCGTGAGCCTGCAAGACGTGCTGCCGGAAACCTGGCTCGCCGGCCTGCAACTCAACCCCGGCTGCGACCCGGCCTGGGCGCTGGCCACGCTGTGCCGCGCGGTATACGACCCGCGCAGCGACGACGCCGCCTTCCGCCGCAGCCTGACCGGCGACAGCGCCAACCGCCGCGCCGCCTTCGACGCCCTGCGCAAACACTACCC
Source organism: Pseudomonas sp. FDAARGOS_761 (assembly GCF_013343155.1). Lineage (NCBI taxonomy): Bacteria > Pseudomonadati > Pseudomonadota > Gammaproteobacteria > Pseudomonadales > Pseudomonadaceae > Pseudomonas > Pseudomonas sp. FDAARGOS_761. The sequence goes on from NZ_CP054572.1 coordinate 1,555,596, forward strand.
GCCGCGCCGCGAGATCACCGGCCTGCGCGTCGCCACCGGTGGACAGGCGGGGTTGCAGCGGGTGGTGCGGGCGCTGGGGGCGCAGTTGGTGTAGGAACGTGCGACTGGTTCGATTCCTGTCTCCGCACCTACCCGAGCAACTGCTCAGGCGTCTCCTGCCGCCGATAGGGAAACACGTCGATCACCTTGCCCTCGCGGATCTGCTCCTGGAGGCCCTGCCAGTATTTGGCGTCGTAGAGGTTGCCGTGCAGCTTGGCGAATAGCCGGCGCTGGTTGAGGTCGACGAACAGGAAGCGCGGGAATTCTTCCGGGAACACGTCGTTGGGCCCCACCGAATACCAGGGCTCGGACGACATCTCGTCCTCGGGGAAGCGCGGCTCGGGGATGTAGCGGAAGTTCACCTCGGTGAGGTAGCAGATCTCGTCGTAGTCGTAGAACACCACCCGGCCATGGCGGGTCACGCCGAAGTTCTTCAGCAGCATGTCGCCGGGGAAGATGTTCGCCGCCGCCAGTTGCTTGATCGCCAGCCCGTAGTCGTTCAGCGCCTCGCGGGTCTGCGCCTCGCTGGCGTTCTCCAGGTAGATGTTCAGTGGGGTCATGCGCCGCTCCGTCCAGCAGTGGCGGATCAGCACCACGTCGCCTTCCATCACCACCGTCGACGGCGCCACTTCCAGCAGTTCGGCCAGGCACTCCGGCTCGAACTTGCTCACCGGGAAGCGGAAGTCGGCGAACTGCTGGGTGTCGGCCAGGCGTCCGACCCGGTCGTGGTTCTTCACCAACTGGTACTTCTGGATCACCGTGGCGTGGTCGACGCTCTTCGACGGGTTGAAGCGGTCCTTGATGATCTTGAACACCGTGTTGAAGCCGGGCAGGGTGAACACGCTCATCACCATGCCGCGCACGCCGGGGGCCATGACGAAGCGGTCGTCGGTGGTCGCCAGGTGGTTGATCAGGGCGCGGTAGAACTCGCTCTTGCCCTGCTTGTAGAAGCCGATCGAGGTGTACAGCTCGGCCAGGTGCTTGCCCGGCAGCAGACGCTTGAGGAAGGCCACCAGCTCGGCCGGCACCGGCACGTCGACCATGAAGTAGGAGCGGGTGAAGGAGAAGATGATCGAGACTTCCGCCTCGTCGGTGATCACCGTGTCGAACTGGATGCCGTGGCCCTCGCGGTGCAGCAGCGGGAACACCAGCGGCCACTGCTCGTCCGGGGTGAACAGGCGGCCCACCAGGTAGGCGCCCTTGTTGCGATAGAACACCGAGCCGATCAGCTCGATGGCCAGGTCCGGGTCCTTGCACACCCAGTCCGGCAGGTTGCTGTGCAGCAGTGCGTCGATCCGTTCGAGGTCGCGCTCGCGGTCGTCGTAGGGCACGTCGAAGCGGTAGTCGTCGAAGATCTTCTCCAGCGCCTGGCGCAGGTCGCCGCCCGGCCGGTAGGTGCGGGTGTAGGGCGCGCGGGCGTGGGCGCGCAGCGAGGGCCGGGTGGTGTGCACGAACATCGTGCCGTCGCTGATGTTGTCGTGGCTGAACAGCCCGCAGAAGATCGAGTTGAACCAGGTCTCGGCCAGCTCGTCGTCCAGCCGCAGGTCGATCTGCGCGATGTAGGCGCTCTTGATGATCGGCCAGCGCTCCACGTCCAGCAGCTCGCTGTCGGCCAGCCCCGCGCGCAGCCCGGCCACCGTCTCGGCGACCTTTTCCTCGTAGAGGTTGATCCGCTGCGCCGAGGCGCGCTGCGCTTCCTGCCACTGCGCCTGCTCGAAGCGGGCACGGGCGCCGTCGGTGATCTCGCGGAACTGCTCTCGGTAATCGTCGAAACCGCGCAGGATGAGGGCGGCGATTTCGCTGGCTGGGGCGCTCTGGACCATGCTGGCGTCCTTTCGTTGTTCGAAGGTCGAGCTTAGCCAGAGCCGCGCGGCAGGGAAAGCGCGATCTCCGACCGGCTGGTCGAGCCCGGCGCAGACGCTTATGCTGGGTGGCCAGACAGCCCAGGGATGACCGCAATGACCGCCGAATCGCCGACGATCCGCCTCGAACGCTACAGCGAACGCCACGTGGAAGGCCTCACCGCCCTGTACAACGACCCCGCCGTGGCCCGCCAGGTCCTGCAGATGCCCTACCAGTCGGTGGAGCAGCGCCGCAAGCGCCTGCACGACAGCGCGGATGACGACCGCCTGCTGATCCTCGTCGCCCTGCACCAGGGGGACGTCATCGGCAGCGCCAGCCTCGAACAGCACCCGCGCATCCGCCGCAGCCACAGCGGCAGCATCGGCCTGGGCGTCGCCGTCGCCTGGCAGGGCAAGGGCGTCGGCAGCCGTCTGCTCGGCGAACTGCTGGACATCGCCGACAACTGGATGAACCTGCGCCGCGTCGAACTCACCGTCTACACCGACAACGCCCCGGCGCTGGCGCTGTATCGCAAGTTCGGCTTCGCGACCGAAGGGGAGATGCGTGACTATGCGGTGCGGGATGGGCGCTTCGTGGACGTGTACAGCATGGCGCGCTTGAGGAGGGTCGAGGGGCGGGTGGGGGAGTGAGGGTGGCCGGGAGGCTGCCTCCGGCCAGCAGCGGCCAGTTTGCCCGGCAAATGAATCCGTCCCCAACCTTTCACTCGGAAGTTCGTCGATAGCAGGATGTGCGCGTGACCCGCTCAGTGGTTCAACTTGAACATATTGGCGTGAACGCAATAGGGGACTGCATAGCGGGTCGTCAGGTGGTTCTCCAGTTCCGTAGCTGCCGAGGCGAGGTTCGTCAATTCGTGAACGCCGGAGTTGGGATCGAAGAAATAGAGATCGCTACCGTCATAGACAAGCGCCACCGAGTGGGGCGTAGGGCTTTGCATGGCGACCAGGGCCGCGCCGCGCCGGCTGCGAATCAACAGTTGGATGGTGTGCGTCAGCAACTGGACGAAGCCTCCCTCGAAGAAGGAAGACAAGGTTCCAATCGATTTGCATCCCAGGGTCTGTGCCTCCTGTGAGTAGAGGTTATGAAACGCCTGGATCGCCTTGCCCTGATTGCGAATACCGGGAAGGTTGCCCCCGCTGGGGTTGCTGATCGGCACGCCGTCGATACCGGTTTCATAGGTGCCGGAACTCATGAGACCCCCACAGATCTGGTCCTGCAGATCCATGATTCGCTCAACCTTCCCACCGATATTCCGCTGTTGCATCAGGTCGGCAAGTCCTGGCACCGGACCCAGGTCGAGCGCGCGCATGCAGAAATAAAAGGAAATGCCTTCGCAGGAGCCATCATGCCGTGCGTTGAAGTCACCTTGCTTGCAACCCAAAATGAGAGTGATAGCCATACCATGCTCCTTGCTTATTCGCGGCTTTCACGACCAGCTTCGATTGGCCGAGCCGGATATTCGAAGTGCGTCCTGTTCGAGGAACGGCCACTGAAGGCGTGCAACCGCAATCAGGCAGGCGCCTGACGCTTCAAAAAGAGAAAAAGTATTGGGCGCAGGGCCAAGTGGATGGCCTGTCGCCCCCCGAAGAATAGCTGCCCCCAAGCGGCTGCTTTGGCTGAAAGACAACCTGGGATCGACGCTGGCCAGAATCGGCTTCGGGCCGTCGCGAAACCGGGCCCGACAAGGAATGAAGGTGGAGTCGGAACATGAGTGATTACATCGAGACCCTGCGCTCGAAATACGATGCCCACTTCGGCAGCGAACCGAGCACGGTCTTTCCAGGCCACGAATACTGGGACGATAGCGCTGGCGTGCCGGCGATCGACGTATTCGTCTACCGCAAAGAGGACACGGGCAGGCCGCACGATGTGCTGATCACCGCCGGGATGAGCCGCCAGCCCATGGACTTCCTGCCCACCTATGAAGGAGAGCGCTGGGCGAGCGAACTGATCTGGTATTTCGACGAGGCGGACCGGCGCGACCTCCAGACCACCCAATGGCTGGCCGGGCTTCCGTTCTACGACAGGTTCGTCCTGGGCTTCGGGCATACGGTGCACTTCGGCATGCCGATCTTCGAGGGTGGGCACCTGTGCCATTTCCTGCTGCTGAATACCCTGGTGAAGATCGATGCGCGGCTGTTCGACGATTTCCACGCGGCAGCCCATCCCGTCGACCTGTTGTGGGTCGTGCCGCTTTCCGAACGGGAATACCGGCTCAAGCGCGAACAGGGAATCGATGGATTGATGCCGGTCTTTGCGGAAAACGCGCATCCGGTGACAGTGGACAAGCAGCGCGGCTGTTATCTGGGAGGCGAGGGCGCGTGACGAAGGATCCTGCGACGGACAGCGGCCTGAACGTGCGCCTGGTCGCCGCGTTCGCCGGCTGGAAAGGCATTCCCTGGCTATGCTGGGCCCACAGCGACCTGTCCCCGCGGCTGGTCCTGCATGCGGACCGTGTCGAGTTCCGCGTCATCCGCACGCGCTCGAAGCCGTATTCCAGCATTTCCCGGGTGGACTATCGGAAATGGCACTACACCGAGAACATCGTGCTGGAGTTCACCGACTCGCTGACGACCTTCATCGGCAATACGATGAATCCCGCCACGGCACGGCAGGCGATTCGGTACTTGCAGGAAAAGGGCTGTCCGTTGTCGGAGCGGGCCAGCAACCTGGCCATGGCGTAGGGCGGATAACCGCAGTGCGGTTATCCGCCGGTTCGGCGCGGTATCGGCGGATAATGCCGTGGAATTATCCGTCTACGACTTTCCAAATCTCATCCATCCGTCGACCGCGTGACCTCTTCCCACGCCGCGATTTCCTCCTCCAGCGCCTTCAGCTTCTGCCGCACCAGCCCCAGTGCATCGCTGCCCAGCAGCAGGTGCGCCGGCGGGTTTTCCGCGTCGATGGCCTGGAGCATGGCGCGCGCGGCCTTGCGCGGGTCGCCCGGTTGCTTGCCGCTCTTTTCCTGGCGCGCCTGGCGGACCGGGTCGAAGAGCGCGTCGTAGTCGGCGATGGTGCGCGGGCTGCGGACCATCGAGCGGCCCGCCCAGTCGGTGCGGAAGGAGCCGGGGGCCACGGCGGTGACGGCGATGCCGAGGCCGGCCACCTCCTTGCCCAAGGCTTCGGAAACCCCTTCCAGGGCGAACTTGCTGCCGCAGTAGTAGGCGATGCCGGGCATGGTGATGTAGCCGCCCATGGAAGTGATGTTGAGGATATGACCGCGGCGGCGCCGACGCATGTAGGGCAGCACGGCCTGGATCATCGCGACCGCGCCGAACAGGTTGACCTCGAACTGCCGGCGCATCTCGGCCAGCGGCGACTCCTCGAGGATGCCTTCATGACCATAGCCGGCACTGTTCACCAGCACGTCCAGCGGACCGATGTCGCGCTCGATGGCTGCGACCGTCGGCTCGATGGCGGCGAGGTCGGTGACATCCAGCAGCCGGCCGAAGGCCTGGCCCGGCGCCACGGCTTCCAGTGCGCTCCTGGCCTCCTCGCTGCGCACCGTGCCCACCACGCGGTGACCGGCATCCAGGGCCTCGCGGGCCAGGGCCTGGCCGAAGCCGCTGCTGGCGCCGGTGATCAACAGGGTCTTGCGAAACGACATGGTGTGACTCCGTTATGGGGGAATGAGTGCACAATACGCAGAAATGTCCCTATCTCAGAGACCGGAATCTCTCGTTTCATTGCCTGATTCTATGAGCGCATCACCGCCTGATTCAGAAGCCATCCGCTCCGCCGACCGACAGCGCATGGTCGCGTTGCTTGAAAACCTGGCGCCCCAGGAGGGCTACAACCTCACCGGGCTCGACAGCGTCCGCCTGCTGCGTTCGGATCGTCCGCTGGCGCGGACGCCGGTGCTCTACGATCCGGGGATCGTCATCGTTTGCCAGGGGCGAAAGCGCGGCTATTTCGGCGAGCAGATCTACCTGTACGACGAGCAGCACTACCTGGCCGTGGCGGTGCCGGTGCCGTTCACCATGGAGACCGATGCCACGCCAGAGCGACCGCTGCTGGCGATCTACCTGCACCTGGATTTCCCGCTGGCGGCCGGGCTGGCGGTGGAGATCGACCGTCAGCGCGCGCTTGCGCAGGTCGAAGCGCCACGCAGTCTGATGTCCAGCCCTATGGACGCGCCGCTGCGGGCATCGGTGTTGCGCTTCCTGGAGGCGCTGGGCGATCCGCTGGAGACAGCGATCCTCGCGCCTGCGCTACTGCGCGAGCTGTACTTCCGCGTGCTCACCGGCCCTCAGGGCGGCGCCATGCGCGCGGCACTGGCCATGCGCGGGCGCTTCGGCAACATTGCCCGGGCGCTGCGCCGCATCCACGCGCAATACGCCGAGCCGCTCGAGCTGGCGCAACTGGCGGGCGAGGCGGGGATGAGCGTGCCGTCGTTCCACAGCCACTTCAAGGCGATCACCCAGACCTCGCCGATGCAGTACCTGAAGTGCACACGCCTGCATCAGGCGCGTCTGCTGATGGTGCGCCAGGGCATGAGCGCCCAGGCCGCCTGCCATGCGGTCGGCTACGCCAGCGCTTCGCAGTTCAACCGCGAGTTCAAGCGTCTGTTCGGCCGCTCGCCGCTGGCAGAAGCCCGGCGCCTGCGCGCGGGGTTCTCGCTGCCGCCGGCGCAGGGGGGAGAGGAGTACGTGTCGTCGCATTAGTGGGGAGCGGACGCTGAGGTGGGCCCTTGCCATAGAAAATCGGCCTAGTGGCGCCCGGATGGGTTCGGACGAGGAAAAAGGAACGGATCCAACCGGTCATGCAACACTTTTCAGTTCCACTACAGGCAGATTGAGCTCGGACGACACGACCCCGTCGCGTTGCAAGGCCCGCCACAAGCTTCAACAGGGGCTGCTTTGAAGTGGCTGCGTGGTCAAGGGCCCGAACCGAAAATAGTACCTCTGTGCTATTCGAGCTTCTTCGCCGCGACGCTATAGTCCCGCCCTTGATCCCCGCGTTTCGCGGAAACCGGTTGTGCAGGACGCACGCGACTTGGAAGGAACCATGACTCGGCAATCCGTACTCGCCACCGGCCCGGAGGCCAGCGATTGGTGGTGCTTCGGCAGCGGCGACGAGCCGGCGCGCGAGTCGTTCTCTGCCGGTGGGCGTTCGCTTGCGGCGTCGAGGAAACCCGTCGGCGCACAGAGCGGAATGGCCGTGGCCGAGCAGGCGAACCGCGCGCAAGCGTCCGGGCAGGACGCCGCGCCGGGCCTGCGAGCCTTCGACCTGCTGCCTGGCAACCCGCCGAAGAACCCCTAGACACGGAGTCAACCCATGCGCCGGATATTCATCGCGCCGTTACTGGCGTCGCTTTCCCTGGGCGGCTGCATCCAGATGGACACGCTGCCCGAGGTCTACGCCCGCAGCCAGTGGAAGGGCCGTTCCGCCGAGGAAGCGATAGCCTTCTTCGGTACGCCGCAGAACATGGAGCGCACCGCCGACGGCTCGCAGGTGGTGATGCAGTGGTACACCGACACCAGCTATTCCCGCTATGAAGTGGTGGGCTCCAGCTCGGAGATGCAGGGCAACGTGATGGTGAACACCAACTACTGGGATACCGTCAACCACCCCAATCGCTGCATCATTTCCGTCACCGTCGACAAGAGCAAGCGGATCACCCAGTTCGAGGCCGACGACGGCGAGTTGCTGCTGTCCCACGGCTGCGCCGGCATGAAGTACGGCCCGCCGTAGGCCTGCGCTCCTCGACCTGCCTTGCCTCAGGAAGCGTGGCTGGCGGCCTCCGGGCGCTCGCGCAGGGCGCGCAGGGTGGCGCGCAATTCCGTGGGGCGCACGGGCTTGGAGAGCAGGGCGATGTCGGTGTCTTCGACGCTGGCCTGGATACGCTCGATGTCGTGGCCGCTGATCACCAGCGCCGGTATCGCCTCTCCGCGTTGCCGCCGTACCCGCTCGATGCACTCGACGCCGGAGGCGTGGGGGCCGAGGTCGTAGTCGACGACGAGTATGTCGCAATCGGTTCGCCAGCCGTCCGCCTCGGTTTCCGCCTGGACCGTGCAGCCCCAGCGTTCGAGCAACGCCGAGGTGGCGCGCAGGACGTTGCGATCATCTTCCACCAGGCACACCCGCAAGCCGGTGAGCAGGCCGGCCTGCAGGGGATCGTCGCGGCGGGGCAGGGCTTGCGCGGCGACTGCCGGCAGGCCGTGCAGGGTCACCGCGGTGCCGCGTCCGACCCGCGAGCGCAGCGTCACCTCGATCCCGGTCAACTGCCCCAGGCGGCGGACGATGGACAGCCCCAGGCCGATTCCCTCGACGTCGCGGTCGCGCGTCTCGCGTACCCGGTAGAACTCCTCGAACACCCGCGGCAGGTGTTCCTCCGCGATCCCCCGGCCCTGGTCGTAGATGGCTACGGCCAGGCCGTCGCCTCGCCGCCGCACGCCGATCAGCAGCGGGCGCTCGGCGGCGTACTTGAGGCTATTGGAGAGCAGGTTCTGCAGCATGGTCGACAGCAGCCCCGGATCGGTTCGCGTCCACAGGCGGCAAGGGCGCAGGCGCAACTCCACCCCGGCCCAGCGCGCCGCCTCGGCGTTGCGCCGGACCAGGTCGCGCAGCAACTCGCCCAGGTGGACGTTCTCCTGCTTGGGCTGGAGCCGGCCGTTGTCGAGGGTGTAGAGATCGAGGATGGAGCGGAACAGTTGCGAGACGTTGAGCAGCGAGCGGTCGATGTTGTCCACCAGGCGCCGTTCCTCGTCGCCCAGGCGGGCGTCGCGCAGGCAGGCGGTGAACAGGCCGATGGAGTGGATCGGCTGGCGCAGGTCGTGGCTGGCCTGGGCCAGCAGGCGCGATTTCTCCTGGTTCGCCTGCAACGCTTCCTCGGTGGCCTTGCGCGTGCGCTCCAGCAGGAGGTGCGCGTAGAAGGGAATGACGGTGCTGGTGGTCATCAGCATCAGCACCATGAACGGCTGAGCCTGCCAGGCCGGGGTCAGGCGATAGATGACCAGTAGCGCGAGCAGCGCCAGGGCGGTGGCGATGGCCAGGTAGCGCGAGCCGTAGCGCATGCCGTTGCCCAGGTTGATCCAGACCATCACCGCGTACAGCGGCAGCGCCGCCTCGCCGCCCACGATCAGGCCGAACGAGGTGCCGGCGTAGTCGTGCAGCATGCAGAAGATCCGCCGCGCCGGGTAGTGCCCCGGCCAGCGCACGATGGCCTGGCGCAGCAGTATGGAGGCGATCAGGAACAGGCCGTAGTAGGCAACGATCGGCAGGTAGGTCTCGACCTTCAGGCCGGGCAGCAGGCCGATCAGCACCACGTAGAGAATCGCGCAGGTGGCCACGATCAGTCGCAGGTTGGCCTGGTCCAGCTCGGTATTCTTCTCGAACTTCATGTGCACCTCCGTGTGCATGGGAGCGCCGCGCGCCTTTTCCTCTGTTTCGCCCCCTTCGTCACGAAGACGGACGAAGGGTGGGCGCGGCGGTAGCGGGCTAAGGTAGCATGCGCGGCGGAAACTGCGACTCCTGGAGACTACAAGAATGACTGGCCGCATCATCGTCGCCGATGATCATCCGCTGTTTCGCGAGGGCATGCTGAGTATCCTCCAGCGCCTGCTGCCCGAGGCCAGGATCGAGGAGGCCGGCGATCTCGCCGGGGTCCTGCGCCTGGCTGGCGAAGGCGAGCAGCCCGATTCGCTGATCCTCGACCTGCGTTTCCCCGGCCTGACCCGCATCGAGATGCTCGCCGACTTGCGCCGCCGGTTCCCGCGCACCACCCTGATCGTCGTCTCGATGGTCGACGACCCGCAACTCATCGGCGAAGTGATGAACGCAGGGGCCGACGGCTTCCTCGGCAAGAGCATCGCGCCCGAGGAACTCGGCCAGGCGATTCTGGCCATCCGCGCCGGGGAAGTGCTGGTGCGCTACGAACCCTCCGGCCTCCTGCCGCTGCAGCCCAGCCCGCGCCTGGAGGGGCTCACCGAGCGCCAGCTGGATGTCCTGCGCCTGCTGGCCCAGGGCAAGAGCAACAAGGAGATCGGCCGCGCCCTGGACATCTCCCACTACACGGTGCGCATCCATGTGTCGTCGCTGCTGCGGGCGCTGGACGTGCCGTCGCGGACCGCGGCGGCGGTGAAGTATCGGGCGGCTCTGGGGCATGGCGACGGGGAGTAGCGGCGGCGATGGGCCCGGCGCCGATCAGACGTCGTGCGCCTTGTCCTTCCGCCGGCATGGGGCCTTGGTCCTAACAGGCCAAGACCATGCGGCTCGGCACGTTCAGTAGCGTTGCGAGTATGGCTTGACAGTCGCTTGACTGCCTGAGTGAGACGGCAGCAGGTCCCGACAGAACCACTTCTGGTCAGACAGCGTTTTCAGAATTTTCTGCGCATACGTTCGAAGGGCGACTTGCTAGAGTCCTCGCTCCATGCCCGCGCAGCTGCATTTTTACAAGTGCGCTGTCCAGCTTAAGGAAAAGCAAAATGTTCGCGCCAGCCAATAGTGCGCACTTTGCGCTATCGATCCCCTCCGTACGCAATGACTTCAAGGTACTGGCTTTCGATGGCACCGAAGCCATCAGCACCCTGTATGCCCTCCGTATCGAACTGGTTAGCGAGAACCCCGATTTCGACCTAGAGGGTTTGCTCGGTCAACCGGCGTTTCTCCAGTTCGGCCTGAGCGGCGAAGGGATCCATGGGCATATCGAAGACGTGTACGTGGGCGAAGCCGGTAGGCGCCTGGCGCGCTATCACCTGACCCTGGTGCCGGTATTGCACTACCTGCAGTTCAGCTTCAACCAGCGCATTTTCCAGCACCTGACAGTACCGCAGATCATCGCACAGGTGCTGGCAGGCCATGGTATCCAGCCTGATGTCTACGTCTTCAATGTCCACACCAGCCCGGAACGCGAATACTGCACCCAGTACGGTGAAAGTGATTTCGATTTCATCCAGCGGCTGTGTGCCGAGGACGGCATCGCTTGGCACCACCAGCATTCAGCGGAGAATCACCTGCTGGTGTTCACCGAGGACCAGGCCTGGTTCCCCTTGCTGGGATGTACGCCATACCGCCAGGATACTGGGACGGTCGCCGATCATCCGGTGGTCAATCGGTTTTCCCAGCGTTTCAGTTCCCGCACCAGCAAGGTGACTCGCCGCGACTACGACCTGAAGCGGCCAAGCCTGTTGCTGGAAAGCCAGTTCACCGCGGAGTTCGAGCCGGCCCTCGAGGACTATCGTTATCCTTCGCCGATCACCACGCTGGAGCGTGGACAGGTGTTGGCCAGACAGGCTCTGGAACGGCATCGTGTCGATTACCAGTTGGCCGAAGGCCAGAGCGATCAGCCGACGTTGCGCAGCGGTCACTTCTTCAAGCTGACCGAACATCCGCGCAAGACATGCAACGAACTGTGGTTGTTGCTGAGCGTCACGCACTCTGGTCGGCAACCCCAGTCACTCGAAGAGTCCGTGACCGGGGATAGCCAGGCAGAAGACCGCTTCACCCAGGGTTATCGCAATACCTTCACCGCCATTCCATGGGATGTGTTTTTCCGGCCGCCGCTGCTGACGCGCCGGCCCCTGCCGGGGTGCCAGACCGCTCGGGTCACCGGTCCGGCCGACGAGGAAATCTTCTGTGATGAATACGGGCGGGTGAAGGTCGAACTGCATTGGGACAGACGGGAACTGGGAAGCGACAAAAGCAGTTGCTGGCTGCGGGTTGCTTCCAGTTGGGCAGGCGAGCGTTTCGGCGCGGTGACCATCCCGCGCGTTGGCATGGAAGTGGTGGTGAGCTTCCTTGAAGGCAACCCGGACCGCCCGTTGATTACCGGTGTCGTGCCGAACAAGACCACGCCTGTGCCCTACGCGCTGCCGGCGAACAAAAGCAGAACCGTATTGCGTAGCCGAAGTACGCCGAACAGCGGCGGTTACAACGAACTTTCGATCGAAGACCGGGCAGGCCAGGAAAAGATCTTCCTGCGCGCGCAGCGCGATATCGAGCAACTGATCCTCAACGACAGTCACACCAGCATCGGCAATGACCGTCACGAACGGATAAGCCGGGACAGCCGCAGCCTGGTCGAAAACGACCGCTTTGAGCAGGTGAACATGAACAGTTCCAGCCTGATCAAGGGCGATGAGCTGCATACCACCCAGGGTGAGCGCCACACCCGGATCGGCGGCAACGAACTGCTTTCCATCAGCGGCGCCGGCAGCATCGCCGTGGACGGCACCTGGGTCGTGCAAGCCGGATCACAGGCCCGCGTCACCGCCACCAATGTGCTAGTCGATGCCGGCGTGAACCTGACACTCAAGGCCGGTGGACAGCATATCGTCATCAACTCCGCAGGGATTTTCAGCAGCGTGCCGATCGTGCAGGGCGGAGCCCCGATGGCCGGCATCGCACCGCAGCAGGCACTCCAGGCTCTGGCCGAAGCAGCACAGACCGTCGTCGCCAATTCGCTGCCTCTCGTGGCTGCCGCCAGGCAACGCGCCGCGGACTTCTGCCCGCTCTGCGAAATCTGTCGCGATGGACTGTGCCGTGTTGGAGGTGCCGCATGACCACGGCCGAACAATGGCTGCAGAAACAAGGCGAGCTGGGCCGATACCTGTACCTGGTACTGGACTCCGATGGCCAGCTCGACGAGCGCGATGCCTTGCTCGAAGGGCGCGAACCCCATCAGTACGGCAATCTGTATAGCGGTACGCCCGCCAGTTCGCTGGCGGCGATAGGTCCCTACCTGTTCCGGCTCGATGCGCTGGACCATCCGGTCATTCAGGCGTTGCTCAAGTCGCCCGAACGTCATTGGGGCTGGCTGGCCAGCAGCGTGAGCAGTGATCTGGAGTCGCTGGCCCGGCATTGGCGCACTCGCCTGGTAACGGGCGAGCGGCCGAACCAGGCGCTTTATCGCTTTCACGACAGTCGCGTGCTGGGTCGCGCCCTGGCACACCTGCAGCCGGAGCAGCGCCCGGCGTTCCTGGGACCGATCTCCAGCGCGTGCTACTGGCTGGCCGGGCGATGGCTCCATGCCGACAACCCCGCCCCTGGCGACCATCCCGTGCCGGCCGAACCGGCGTGGCTCGTTGTCCCCACGGCTTCGGAGACGGCGGCAGGTATTCAGTTCGACAACGCCTGGCGCTACCTGATTGCCGAGTGGACGGAGCCGTTTGCGGAATTGGCCGGGCAGCGGGATGCCGACGCCTGGCTTCGGGCGCAGTTGGAACTGGCCCGCACATGGGGCTGGCGGGCGCCTGAACAGATCCGCTTTCTACTGCTTCAACGCCTGTTCGCATCGGATGACGCCCTGCCCAGGTCCTGGTCACCCCTGCCTGACGAAACCCCCACGACGCATTTCGAGCGTGTGTATCAGGAGGTGCGGTTCTGGCAAGGAGACGCCCCCGTATGATCCGCACCCTTAAAAACATGACCCTTGCCAGTTGCCTTGCGCTGGCCCAGGGCTGCACTGCCCTGGGCACGTCCAACAGTTTTACCGTTACGGCGGACCTGCCACCTGAGTTCACTTACGAAGCCACGGCGACTTATGTGCCGGCCAACGGTGAAACCTGCACGGTGCCGGGGGGAAAGGATACGCAAATTGGCTACAACTCGGGGCGGGAAAAATATGAACGGGATTCGAAGATATTGTTACGTCGTACGGTCAGTGGCTGCCCTTTGGTACTGCAAAACATCGATTTCTATATCTATGGCTGGTATGGCAAGAGTTGGAGGGATTTCGGGCGTGACTCGGCCCTGATCGTCGTACGAGACAAGCTGGTCGAGGTGAAAAAAGGCACTTTCAATGCGGCCGGGGAAAGCGAGTTTGCCGGGCAGTGCCAGTGGCTGTTTCGTACAGCCGGGAAGACCCGTGTTCTGAGAAAGCTCCTCGATTGCAAAAGGATGGATGAGACGGGTGTACGGCGCAAAGCGAAACCTTTCGTGGCCTACACCCTGGACCAACTGCTCGGCAAGACGGTGAAGTTGAGGATCAAGCTGGCTGACGAAGAGAGGCCGGGGTGGGGCGACACTTGGATCAAAGTGCCCGGTGGTTGGAAGCGCTGCATGGGCGAGAGTTTTGACGATCAAAGAGCCTATTGCAACGGCAACTACAAGGATTTCAGCACCTTCAGAATGCCGGATGGGCGCAACTGCACCATCTACCCAGGCTGTACGGAAAACAAGGCGGTGACCCCATGACTCTTGGGCCGATGGAGGAGTGGGATAAGCCGCTCTTCGCTGAGCGTATCCATACCTGCCCGCTGCGCTCGCACTCCAGCAACTTTCAACCCGTGGACGAATAACGTCCAAGACTGCAGTTATTGGCAAGGAGACGCCTCCATATGAACCGCACCCTTAAAAACATGACCCTTGCCAGTTGCCTTGCGCTGGCCCAGGGCTGTACTGCCCTGGGCACGTCCAACAGTTTTACCGTTACGGCGGACCTGCCACCTGAGTTCACTTACGAAGCCACGGCAACTTATGTGCCGGCCAACGGTGAAACCTGCACGGTGCCGGGGGGGAAGGATACCCAAATTGGCTACAACTCGGGGCGGGAAAAATATGAACGGGATTCGAAGATATTGTTACGCCGTACGGTCAGTGGCTGCCCCTTGGTACTGCAGAACATCTATTTTTATGTATACGGTTGGTATGGCAAGGACTGGGGGGATTTCGGGCGAGACTCAGCAATGATTGCCGTGCGCGAAAAGCTGGTCGAAGTGAAAAAGGGTACTTTTAATGCCGCCGGGGAAAGTGAGTTCTCCGGGCAGTGCCAGTTTCTATTCCGCACGGTAGGAAAATTGCGCCGTATCGTAAAAATCCTCGATTGCAAAAGGATGGATGAGACGGGCGTACGGCGCAAAGCGAAACCTTTCGTGGCTTACACCCTGGATCAACTGCCCGGCAAGACGGTGAAGTTGAGGATCAAGTTGGCTGATGAAGAGCGCCCCTATATGAAGGATACCTGGGTCAAGGTCCCTGGTGGGTGGAAGCGCTGTATGGGGAAAGGGTTTGAAGATCAATATGCATTCTGCTACGGAAACTACAAGGACTTCAGCACCTTCAGAATGCCGGATGGACGCAGTTGCACCCTCTATCCCGGTTGTACGGAAAACAAGGCGGTGACCCCATGACTCTTGGTCTGATGGAGGAATGGGAAAAGCCGTTCTTCGCTGAGCGTATCCATACCTGCCCACTGCGCTCGCGCTCCAGCAACTTTCAACCCGTGGACGAATAACGTCCAAGACTGCAGTTATTGGCAAGGAGACGCCTCCAGATGAACCGCACCCTTAAAAACATGACCCTTGCCAGTTGCCTTGCGCTGGCCCAGGGCTGCACTGCCTTGGGCAAGTCCAACAGTTTTACCGTTACGGCGGACCTGCCACCTGAGTTTACTTACGAAGCCACGGCGGCCTATGTCCCGGCCAAAGGTGAGACTTGCACAGTGCCGGGTAGGCGGGATACCAAAATTGGCTACAACTCGGGCCGGGAAAAGTACAAACGTGATTCGAAGATTTTGTTACGTCGCACGGTCAGCGGCTGCCCTCTGGTACTGCAGAGCATCGATTTCTATATCTATGGCTGGTACGGCAAGGCTAGGGGGGACTTCGGGCGTGACTCGGCCCTGATCGTCGTACGAGACAAGCTGGTCGAGGTGAAAAAGGGCACTTTCAATGCGGCCGGGGAAAGCGAGTTTGCCGGGCAATGCCAGTGGCTGTTTCGTACAGCCGGGAAGACCCGTGTTCTGAGAAAGCTCCTCGATTGCAAAAGGATGGATGAGACGGGTGTACGGCGCAAAGCGAAACCTTTCGTGGCTTACACCCTGGACCAACTGCCCGGCAAGACGGTGAGGTTGAGGATCAAGCTGGCTGACGAAGAGCTGCCAGCTATCGGCGACACGTGGGTCAAGGTACCTGGAGGGTGGAAACGCTGCTTGGGTGATAATTTTGAAGATCAATACGCATTTTGCTATGGAAACTATAAGGACTTCAGCTCCTTCAGAATGCCGGATGGACGCAACTGCACCCTCTATCCCGGCTGTACGGAAAACAAGGCGGTGACCCCATGACCCCTGGGCCGATGGAGGAGTGGGAAAAGCCGTTCTTCAGTGAACGTATCCATGCCTGCCCGCGTCGCACTCACTCGACCAGCTTTCAATTGGTGGATGAGCGGGGGGATGGCAGCCCCTATGCCGGTCTGGCCTATGAAGTCAGCGATTCTGAGGAAGTTGTCTACCTTGGTGTTCTGGACGAAACAGGGACAGGCCGAATCAATCGTCACTATTGCGGGCCGGTCGTTCTTAAGCTCGCTCAAGCCTATCAAGGGAGTGAGAAGAGCTACACGTTTTTACAAAAGAGGCCACATTACCCGCTCCCCATCACTGAACTGCAAGTGCGTGCCGAGAAGACCCGCTTTGTCAACCCTGACGGCGACCGCACCCGGTCCAACCCCGCCCAAGGCCAGGCCGATTCTTTCTGCCAGGTCGAAGTGAGCGAACTGGTGGAGCACCGGGCCCATCTTCCGCCCCTGGCGCCCCGGTTCTTTCCGCCTCGGCACCAGGTGCATGCGCTGATGCGCCGTCCCTCGGCCGCCATGGCGGAGTTGGGATTTGCTCCCAGGCCTCCCCGGGTTCGCGGTATCGCGCTGTTGCCGAACCGGCACCATGTGCTGGAGGTGCGCCCCTTGCGGGCGCTGAGTCCGCTCCTGTCCACGGGCGAAGCGTTCTGCTACCTCAACCTGTACCAGTTGGCGCTGATGTCGACCCTGAGCTATAGCCCGTTTGGCCAGGAACCCGATACGCAACCGGTGGAAACTGACAGCGTGAGCTTTCCGGCGCAACCCAGCGTCGGCAACTGGTTCGGCGATGCCCTGGCCAGGTCCGATGAGCTGTGGCAAGTGGACGCAACTCAGGCCGGCGGGAAGGCTTATTACCCCCTGTATGAAGATGTGGCCTACTCCAGGCGCCTGGAGGTCGTACCGTTCGACCCCGAACTTTACCCCGAAGTGAACAGCCCCGAGCTTGGGGTGGATCAGGAACATCCGGCCAGGCTCCACTACTTGGATGACTCGGATACAAGGGGTGGTACCGATACGCAAGCCTATATCACCCACAATGATGAGCTGATCCTGCTGGTGGTACGCGGCACCGCGAGTATGGCTGACGTTCTGCGCGATGTGGATGCTGCGCAGACGCCGTTCGAGGAAACCAGCGGCAAGGTACACAACGGCTTTTACGAGTCGGCCAAGGTGGCCTTCAATTTTTTTACAACCTACCTGGATAAGTTCTACAGCGGGCAGAAGCTGTTGATCACCGGTCACAGCCTTGGTGGCGCAGTTGCGCTGCTGATCGCCGAGATGTTGCGGCAAAGACCGGAGAAATATCAAATCGTGCTCTACACCTACGGCAGCCCGCGCGTAGGCGACAAGACCTTCGTGGAAAACGCCAGGCCTCTGGTGCATCACCGCATGGTCAACCAGAACGATCCGGTGCCCAGTGTCCCGGCGGCTTGGATGAAAACGTCCTGGCGCATGTCGGGGGCGGGCGTCCTGCTGATGCTCTTCAACCCCGCCATCGGAGGGGCGGTGGTGCTCCTGAGTCCCGTCAACATCGTCGGCGAGCCTTACACGCACCACGGCAAACTGCGTCATTTCATGCCCGTGTCGTTTGCCGATGGCCACAAGTCCGCGATCCTGTGGACGCCCGGCTGCGAAAGCATTACCGAGCGCGGCGGCGCGGCGGTTTGCGCCAAGGCACTGGCTGCAAGGAATGGCTTGCCGGAGCGAGGCGGGCTGCTGCGGCAGATGCTGGATAATGCCGATCACAAGATGGTCGCCAGCTACATTCCGCATTGCTGGGCTTCCTTGCGCCGTGCGCAAGAGGCCTTGGAGGAAGGCCGCACCGTGGTGACTCCGACCGAGTATGAGCGGGTCGGGGAAGCGCTGCAGGACTTCAAGGCGCAGTTGCGGGAAAAGGAGGCTGCGGCCTACGGTTCTGCCAGGGAACAACAGATAATGGGGCCATTGCGCGCTGAAATCGGCAGGTTGCAACAGACCGCTGTGCGACTGAAAGCATTGAGCGTCGAGCGTGTCAGCGAGGCCAAGGTCTACGGCCGGGTTGCCGAGCGGCCCGAGGCGCTGGCGGTGAGCCTGGAGCGCTGGCTGGCGCACTCGTTCAATCGCTCGCATGAACAACTCGCGATGGCCCCGCCGGATGCCGACAGCAATGAGCGCGCGATCGCTACCCTGGTAGGCGGCCATGCCCCTGGAGCGGTGTTCGATCTGGATATCGATACGCTTGGATAGAGCGGAGTCAAACAAACCCTATCGAGAGCTCTATCCATATCCGCCTCCCCTCGGCTTTTTGCCTGGGACCTGTTCCAAGCCACATGGGCAGGCGCGCGTTGTAGCGACGTTCGCGCAATACCGACACGTGCTGGCGACGCCCGTCTTTCAGGGCATCGGTTTGAAGCGCGGTGAAGAAGCGCAGCAGGCGTGGCTTGTGGGGCATCTCCAGGCCGAGGACCATCGGACAGGCTAGCCGCTCGGCCGCCATCTGCCGCTGGGAGAAATGGCTGGCTGGGCACGGCTTGCCGCGCGGGAGCGGCTCTGAGGCGATGGCGGATGCGCCGAGGCGCCGGGGCTGTTTTAATGGCGCTCTCTCCATGGCCAAGGAAACGGACACATGCGTAGCCCGCTTGCCACGATCGCCTGCGCCTGCCTGCTGCTCGGCGGCTGCTCCAAGTCCGCCGAGGACAGCGCCAACCCGTTGCTGGGCAAGGATGCCGAGTGCCTTGAACTGTTCGCCCGCAGCAATGCGCTGTACTGCGACATCCGCGAGGACGAACGCGAATCCCAGGCGAAGGGTACGCCGCGCCGGCACACCGACTACGAGGTAGCCGATGCCGCCTACCTGCTCAAGGCCACCGGGGAGCGCTGCGCGATCGATACGACCTATGTCACGGAGTGTTCGGCGAAGGCCGGGCAGTGGCTGCAGAAGGCCCGCGCCAAGGCGGCGAAGCCCTAGTCGCAGCGCCCGCGCTCAGCGCAGGCGCGTCGCCAGCTCCGCCAGTTCGCCGCGCAGCCAGAGGCTGCCGGCTTCGTCGTCGGCCTGGCGCGACCAGTAGAGATTCAGAGTCACCGCTGGCAGGGCCAGCGGCATCGGTAGCAGGCGGTTGCCCAGGCCGCGGTTGATCAGTTCGGCGTAGCCTCGGGTCAGGGTCAGCAGGTAGCCGCCCTGGGCCACCAGCAACGCCGCCGACAGATAGTGCTGGCAGCGCTGGCGCACCTGGCGGGTCAGGCCGAGGTGGCCGAGGGCCAGGTCTTCGATGCAGATGCCGCGTCGCCGCGAGGTCACCGCGACATGGTCCGCCGCCAGGTACTCCTCCGCACTCAGTTCGCCGGCGAAGCCCGGCCCGGCCATCACGCACAGGCTATCGTCGAGCAGGTGCTGGCGGCGCAGGGCGGCGTCGGTGGGCCGGGCGATCTCGATGGCGAGGTCGATGCGTCCGGCGCCCAGTTCCGCCTTCAGGTCCGCCCAGTGCAGGCTGTTGCAGCGTATCTCGATGCGCGGCGCGGCCTGGCGCAGGTGGTCGAGGATCGCCGGGAGCACCAGCGGCTCCAGTTGCTCCGGCATGTTCAACTGGAAGGTCCGCGCGTCGCGCCGAGGGTCGAATGTCTGGCAGCGATTCATGCTGCGGTGCAGGCCGGCGAGGGCGTCATGGATGCCCGGCGCCAGTCGCTCGGCCAGCGGCGTCGGCGCAACCCCGCGCCCCTGGCGGACGAACAGCGGGTCGCCGAGCTGGTCGCGCAGGCGCGCCAGGGCGTGGCTGACGGCCGACTGGCTGAGATGCAGGAGGCCCGCCGCGCGGGTCAGGTTGCGTTCTCGATAGACCACTTCGAAGACCCGGAACAGGTTCAGATCGAAACGGCTGAGGGGCGACCATTCATGTGGCTGATTCATGTTTGCGCGCGCCTGTCTGGGGAAGGCGCCAGCCTAGCAGGCATGCTCGCCGATAGAACCATGCATAGGCTTCATGGATGGCGATGAATAAGCCTCAGTTCTGCCGCTTCCTTCGGCTGCCTAAGATGCCTGCGACGATGACCAACGCGCCGCCGGGCCAGCTCCTTTCGCCGGCCGCCTGACCCGCTCCCCGGAGAACCTGCCGTGACCGCTCCCTTCAACGCCTTGCTGATCGCCAACCGCGGCGAGATCGCCATTCGCATCGCTCGCGCCTGCGCCGACCTGGGTATCCGCTCGGTGGCGGTGTTCGCCGAGGACGATGCCGCTTCCCTGCACGTGCGCAAGGCCGATGTCGCGCTGCCGCTGGCCGGCCGTGGCGTGGCGGCCTATCTCGACATGGATCGGCTGGTCGCGCTGGCCCTGGAGCAGGGCTGCGAGGCGATCCATCCGGGCTACGGTTTCCTCGCCGAGAACGGCGAATTCGCCCGGCGCTGCCAGCGCGCGGGCATCCACTTCGTCGGGCCGCAAGCGGAAGTGCTCGACCTGTTCGGCGACAAGGCTGCCGCGCGTGCCCTGGCCGAGCGCCTGGAGGTGCCGCTGGTGGCCGGGATCAACCGCGCGGTCAGCGTCGAAGAGGCCGAAGCGTTCCTGGAAGGGCTGGGCGATGGCGCCGCGGTGATGCTCAAGGCTCTTGCCGGCGGCGGCGGACGTGGCATGCGTGCAGTGGAGGAGGTCGCGCAACTGGCCGATGCCTACCGCCGCTGCCGTGCCGAGGCGCAGGCGGCGTTCGGCCGGGACGAGTTATACGTCGAGCAACGGGTGGCGCGGGCCCGGCACATCGAGGTACAGGTGCTCGGCGACGGCAGCGGTGCGGTCAGCCACCTCTGGGAGCGCGATTGCAGCCTGCAACGGCGCCAGCAGAAACTGCTGGAGATCGCGCCCAGCCCGGACCTGCCGGAGGCCACCCGCGAGGCGCTGATCGATTGCGCCCTGCGCATGGCCGGCGCGGTGCGCTATCGGGGGATCGGTACCTTCGAGTTCCTGGTCGACGAGGAGCGCCCCGGGCGCTTCTATTTCATGGAAGCCAATCCGCGCATCCAGGTGGAGCATACCGTCACCGAGGAAGTCACCGGGGTCGACCTGCTGCACGCCCAGTTGCGTCTCGCCGCCGGTATGGAGCTTGCCGCCCTCGGCCTGGAGCGACCGCCGGCGATCGGCGGCTGCGCGGTGCAACTGCGGATCAACCTGGAGACCCTGGCGGCCGACGGCAGCGCCCGTCCGGCGGTGGGCACTATCGGCGCCTACGAACCGCCCAGCGGTCCCGGCCTGCGGGTGGACGGCTACGGCTATGCCGGCTATCGGGTCAGCCCCAGCTACGATTCGCTGCTGGCCAAGCTGGTCGTGCGCGGTGCGGATTATCCCGCCGCGTTGCGCCGGGCCTACCGGGCGCTCTGCGAATTCTGCCTGGAGGGCGTGGCGAGCAACCTGGATCTGCTGCGCAACCTTCTGCTGCATCCGGCGGTACAGGCCAACCGGGTCGACACCCGCTTCGTCGAAAGCCACCTGGAGACACTGCTGGCGCCTATCCCGGCGAGCCATCCGCGGCTCCGCGCCGAGTGCCCGCTCGCCGAGGACGCAGCGCCTGCGCGGGTCGAGGCGCCACTCGGCAGCCTGCCGCTGCCTGCGCCGAGCAGCGGGGTGCTGGTGGCCCTGGAAGTGGCCGAGGGCGAACGGGTGCGTGCCGGCCAGCGGGTCGCGATCCTGGAAGCGATGAAGATGGAGTTCGAGGTCAAGGCACCCGGCGGCGGTATCGTCCGGCGGCTCGCGGCGAGCCTCGGGGAGCCTCTGGAGGAGGGCGCGACGCTGCTGTTCCTCGAACCGACGGAGGATGACGACGAGCAGGCACCGACCGAACAGGCGCTGGACCTGGCGCATATCCGCGCCGATCTCGCCGAGGTACTCGAGCGCCAGGCAGCGCTGGGCGACGAGCGTCGTCCGCAGGCGCTGGCCAGGCGGCGCAAGACCGGACAGCGTACCGCGCGGGAGAACGTGCTCGACCTGCTGGGCGAGGGCAGCTTCAGCGAATATGGCGGTTTCGCCCTGGCCGCCCAGCGTCGCCGGCGCTCCGCCGAGGAGTTGCTGGAGCTGAGCCCCGCCGATGGCCTGGTCGCCGGCACCGGTACGGTGGGGGCCGCCAGCTTCGGCGTGCAGGCCGCGCGTTGCCTGGTACTGGCCTACGACTACACGGTGTTCGCCGGCACCCAGGGGGTGATGAACCACAAGAAGACCGACCGCCTGCTCGGCCTGGCCGAACAGTGGCGCTTGCCGCTGGTGCTGTTCGCCGAGGGCGGCGGCGGGCGCCCGGGCGATACCGATTTCGTCGGCGTCGCCGGCCTCGATTGCCATACCTTCGTCGGCATGGCCCGGCTCTCCGGGCTGGTGCCGCTGGTGGGAGTGGTCTCCGGTCGCTGCTTCGCCGGCAATGCCGCGTTGCTGGGCTGCTGCGATGTGATCATCGCCACCCGCGACGCCACCATCGGCATGGCCGGCCCGGCGATGATCGAGGGCGGCGGCCTGGGCCGTTTCGCCGCCGAGGAGGTCGGTCCGACGGGCGTGCAGGGGCCCAACGGAGTGATCGACGTACTGGTGGCGGACGAGGCCGAAGCGGTCGCGGTGGCCAGGCGCTACCTCGGCTATTTCCAGGGCCCGCTGCCCGACTGGAGTTGCGCCGACCAGCGCGAGTTGCGCCACCTGGTACCGGAGAACCGCCTGCGTGCCTACGACATCCGCCAGGCGATCGAGGTCCTGGCCGACCGGGGCAGCGTGCTGGAACTGCGGCGCCAGTTCGCTCCCGGCCTGGTCACCGCGCTGCTGCGCATCGAGGGCCGGGCGTTCGGCCTGATCGCCAACAACCCTGGCCATCTCGGCGGCGCCATCGATGCCGCGGCCGGCGACAAGGCCGCGCGCTTCATGCAGTTGTGCGACGCCTTCGACATCCCGATCGTCTCGCTCTGCGACACCCCTGGCTTCATGGTCGGCCCGGAGGCGGAAAAACAGGCCACGGTGCGCCACGTCTCGCGGATGTTCGTCAGCGCCGCCAGCCTGACGGTGCCGTTCTTCACCGTGGTCCTGCGCAAGGGCTACGGACTGGGTGCCCAGGCCATGGCGGCGGGCAGCTTCCATTCGCCGCTGTTCACCGTCGCCTGGCCCAGCGGCGAGTTCGGCGCCATGGGCCTGGAAGGCGCGGTGCGGCTGGGCTTCGCCAAGGAGCTGGCGGCCGAGGAAGACCCCCAGCGGCGCGAGGCGCTGTTCCGCGGCATGGTGGACAAGGCCTACCGCAACGGCAAGGCGCTGAACATGGCCAGCTACCTGGAGATCGACGCGGTGATCGACCCGGCGGAGACCCGCGCCTGGCTCCTGCGCGGCCTGGCCGTCGCTGGAGAACCGGCGCCGAGGGCGGGGCGCAAGCGGCCGTTCGTGGATACCTGGTAGATGGTCGGCCCGCAGTGCCCTGGCGCCTCAGGACGACGGCGTCGCCTGAACCTGCGCGGCGACCGCCGCCTTGTCGATCACCGACCAGACGCCGGCGATGCGCTCGTCTTCGAATTCGTAGAAGACGTTCTCGGCGAAGCGTACCCGTTGGCCGTTGACCGGGATGCCGAACAGCCGGCCGCTGGGTGTGCAGTCGAAGTGCAGACGGCAGGCGACGCCCGGCGGATCGACGAGCAGGCGTTCGATCTCGAAGCGCAGGTCGGGGATTGCCAGGAAGTCGCCTTCGAGCATCCGCAGGTAGCCGTCGAGTCCGATCTGCACGTCGTTGTAGCGCACCCGGTCATGGACGAAGTCGCCCAGGCGCGCCCAGTCCTGGCGGTTCAGGCAGTCGATGTAGGCGCGATAGCGCTCGGCGAGTCGGTCACGGGTCATGCGGGTCTCCTTCGAGCTGTCCGGGCGGCATGAGCCAGACCCTAGCAAACCCGCGAGACGCCGTCAGTCGCTAGGCTTCAGCCCAGGCGCATGGACAGCTCGACATCCTCGGCGAAGGGCGTCGACAGGTAGCCGTTGGCCGGCGAGCGGACATGGGCCAGATACTCGGGACTATGCTCGGCGTTGTCGGCGATCACCAGCGCGCCGGGGCGCAGGCGGCTTTCCAGCAGGGCGAGGACCTCCGGGTAGAGCGCCTTGGCGCCGTCCAGCAGGACCAGGTCGATGCTGTCCGGCAGGTCCTTGGCGAGGGTTTGCAGGGCGTCGCCCTCGCGCAGTTCCACCAGGTCGAGCAGCCCCCCGGCGGCCAGGTTGCGCCGTGCCCGCTCGGCCTTGGAGGGTTCGAACTCGCTGCCGATCAGGCGGCCACCGCCGTTGTCCCGCAGCGCTGCGGCGAGGTGCAGGGTGGACAGACCGAAGGACGTGCCGAACTCGACGATGCTGCGCGCCGAGCTGCTGCGCGCCAGCATGTAGAGCAGGCTGCCGGTTTCGCGGGAGACGGGCAGGGCCAGGTCCTTCAGGCGACCGTAGAGCTCGCGGTATTCGGTCTTGCTGCCCATGAGGCGTTTCAGCTCGGCCTCCGAGAGGTCGGCGAGGGCGGGACTGTCGCCCGGTGCGCTGGCCTCGGCTTCGGCGAACAGGCGTTGCAGGAGATCGGCGAGCGGGGCGTTGGTGAGGGTATTCATGGATGGCTCCGGGAATGTTTGAGCGCGTAAGTGCGTGGACCTAGAATGCGACGGATTCATCGCATTCCGCCATTCGCATTCCGGAGCCTTCCATGAGCGACAAGCGAAACCCGCGTATTTCCTCGCGCAAGCAGCCGCAGCAGGCCCGTTCCAGCGAACTGGTGGCGAGCATCCTGGAGGCGGCTGTTCAGGTTCTGGCCAGCGAAGGCGCGCAACGTTTCACCACCGCGCGGGTGGCGGAGCGCGCCGGGGTGAGCATCGGTTCGCTGTACCAGTATTTCCCGAACAAGGCGGCGATCCTCTTCCGCCTGCAAAGCGACGAGTGGCGGCGCACCACGCGTCTGCTCGGCGAGATCCTCGAGGACACCGCCCGGCCGCCGCTGGAGCGCTTGCGCCGGCTGGTGCTGGCATTCGTGCGCTCGGAGTGCGAAGAGGCGGCGATACGCGTGGCGCTGAGCGACGCGGCGCCGCTGTATCGCGACGCCGACGAGGCGCGGGAGGTGAAGGCGGAGGGCGCGCGGGTGTTCCAGGCGTTTCTCCGGGAGGCCTTGCCGGAGGTCGCCGAGGCCGAGCGCGGCCTGGCCGGCGACTTGCTCACCACCACCCTCGGCGCGGTCGGCAAGCAGTTCTCCGAACAGCCACGCAGCGAGGCGGAGATCGAGCGTTACGCCGAGGCCCTGGCCGATATGCTCTGCGCCTATCTCGCCGCCCTTGGCGAGCGCTGAGGTGCCGTGTGGCCGGAGCAAAACCGTCGCTTGGCCCAGCGGTCCCAGGTATGCGGCTGGCGCGTTCGTAGGCTTGGCGGGGCAGGCGCGTATCGGCGGAAGCGACCGGCGCCTGCCGGTCGCGGGAGGGATCAGGCTTCGGCGATGCCGGTAACGACGATGCCGAAGCGGCGCAGCAGCAGTTCCGCCGGCTCGTCGCTTTCCAGCTTGCCGGTGCTGTAGTGGCCCGGCTTGAGGTTGGCCTCGGCCCATTCCAGCAGGTGCTCGGCGACCTCTTCGGGGCTCGGCTTGTGGGGGAACGGCAGGACTTGACGCTCGGTGGCTTCGTCCTTGCTGTAGGTGATTGCCCAATCGCTCATGGGTAGGCTCCTTGTTTTCGCTGAGTTGGCAGGCCGGCAGGGCCCGAAGGGTAGACCGGCGCGGTCGCGCAAGGGTTGCCCTGGCGCGATGGGCGGTCCCCGTCCGACTGTCGGCCGAGGGCGGAAAACACTTATGATTCAGCCACATGCTTTGTCTGGACCGGTCCCCGATGCTGTCTGCCGTACGGCGCTACAAGTCGATGCTCTCCAGCGCCCTGGCGCGTTGTTTCCCGCGTACCACCGCCTACCTGCAGGCCGAGCGCGAGGCCCGCGAAGCCTTGTTGCAGCCGGCCAAGGCCCGCTCCAGGAAGAACGCCGCGAAGGCTCCGGCCAAGGCCGCCGGCAAGCCTGCGAAAGGCGCCGTTCGGGGGACCCCGCGCAAGCCCGCTGCCGCCTCGCGGCGCGCGCCGCAGGGAATCTATCCGGCTGCCGCACTGAAGGTCGACGAATCCCAGGAGCGCGCCATGCGCGAGCAGGTGGCGCAGGCCGCGACGCTCGGCGTGGTCAGCCCGCCGTCCGAGGAACAGTGGGCGATGATCCTCTGCCGCCAGCCGCTGGCGCGGATCTTTGCCGGTGCCGGCTCGGGCAAGTCGACCACCCTGGTCCTGCGGGTGGTGTTCATGCTCTGCCACCTGGGCGTCGAGCCGCAGCGGCTGACGGTGATTTCCTTCACCAACGCCTCCTGCGCGCAGTTGCGCGAACAATTGCTGCGCGTGCTCGCCCATTGGCAATACCCGTTCGACGCGGCCCAGGCGCGGCAGTGCGTGCGCACTTTCCATTCGGCGCTCGGCAGCCTGGCCCGCGAGGTGCTCGGCAATCCGCGCTGGTTCGAACAACTGGACGACCGCGACCCCGCCGCCGAGCCGGACAACCCCCTTGCCGCCGGACGCCTGCGTCCGGCCCAGCAGCGCCTGCTGAAGCAGGCCTACCAGCAGTGCTACGCGGAAAGCCTGGCGTTCCGCGCCAAGACCCACAAGCTGCTGGAACTGCCGCCTCCGGCGGAGCCGGAAGAGGGCGCGCGGCGGCAGCCGAAGGCGCCGCTGGAGCCGTTCAAGCTGGCCGGCGAGTTCCAGGCGCTGCCGCTGTACGAAGCCTTCCATGCCCAGGCCGGGTTCGCCGAGAGCCTGGGCCTGTGCGTCGAACGCCTGGACAGCGGCAAGCTGGAATGCGGGCTGCGCGAGAAGATTTTCGTCGAAGCCATGGCACTGTTCTGGGCGAGGTTCCAGGCACTGTTGCGCGAGGAGGGCCTGATGACCTTCGACGCCGCGTTCCAGCAGCTCGGCGAGCGGATGGCCGGCGGGGCCCTGGCGGAAACGGCATTGGCGCCGTTCACCCATCTGCTGATCGACGAGTTCCAGGATGTCTCGCCGCAGATCGTCCTCTGGCTACAGGCGTTGCACCGTCGCCTGGCGACCCAGGGCACCGCGCCGAGCCTGATGGCCATCGGCGACGACTGGCAGTCAATCTACGGCTGGCGCGGCAGTTCGCCGGAGCTGTTCATCGACTTCGACCGGCACTTCCCCTCGCGTGGGCGGGGACGCAAGAGCGCGCTGCTGGTGCTGGAAACCAACTACCGCTCCGTCGAACCGATCATTCGCGACGGCGAGAAGGTGCTGGCCGGGGTGCGTTTCAAGCAGGACAAGACCTGCCGCGTGTTCCGCCCGATCCAGCCGGGCGACCATGGCGTGAAGCTGGTGCAGCGTTTCGACCTGCGTGCGCAACTGCCGAAGCTACTGGCGGAAATCCGCGCCCAGTGCGAGCACGCCGCCGCTCGCGAGAGCAGCGAGCGCACCGCGGTGCTGTTGTTGAGCCGGCGCAACGAGCCGTTGCAGGCGATCCAGGCGGAGTTGGATCGCGCGCTGCCGGTGAAGGGCATGACCATCCATCGCGCCAAGGGCCTCCAGGCCGAAGTGGCGATCGTCGTCGACGACTGCCTGCCGGGCGAGAAGCATCCGTTGCGCAACGCGCTGTACGCGGCATCGGGCTTCTTCCGCAACAGTTACGACCAGGCCATGGAGGACGAAAGCCTGCGCCTGGCCTACGTGGCGATCACCCGTGGCGTCAGCCGGGTGCTCTGGTACACGCGCAAGGCGCAGGGCGCCACGGCCCTGTTGGCCCGACGCTGAGGACGACCGTCTCGGCGGGCTACGCCTGGCGCTGCATCCAGGCGCTGAATGCGCGCAGGCGCTCGATGAACACCGCCGGGTCGGTGACCTGGCCGTCCAGCACGGCCTTGAAATATTCCAGGGCCGGCGCCTGTCCGGGGTGCCGCGCGCGAAACAGCGCCAGGTAATGCTCCAGGGTTTCCGGCCAGGCGCTTTCCGTCTCCCCGCGAAGGATGTCGCTGGAGCGGATCAGCTTCTTCGCCGCTTCCCGTTGCAGGCGGCGGCGCTCCTCCTCCGAGGACGCGCTTTCCAGGCGTCGCGCATAGTCTTCCAGCACCTGCGCATAGTCGCCGTTGAGGGCCAGGGCGATGGCTTTCGCCGGACGCAAGGGCGGCAGGGCGCTGGCCAGGTCTTCGCCCCACAGGCAGCGGCAGCGGTGCTTGAGCCAATAGCCCCAGCTATCGCGGTTGGCCGGATCGCGGGCCTGGTCCAGGTGGCCGATATCGAAATCGATCTTGCTGACTTCCGGGTGGCGCGCCTGCAATGCCAGGCGCGCGGTTTCCAGTTGCGCGGCCAGTTCGGGGCTGGGCGGGTCGCGCAGGACCAGGGTCAGGTCGAGGTCGGAGCGCCCCGCGTTGGCCTCGTCGCGGGCGACGCTGCCGTACAGGTAGACGCTGTGCAAGGCCCGCTCGAACGGAGGCCGGGCCAGGGTCCGGCGTAGGTCGTCGAGCAGGGGGCGAAAGGCCGCCTGCGGTTCGACGCGTGGCGGCAGGGGGATGAAGCCCTCGGGCATGTCCATGGCGACAGCCTAGCGACACGCCGCCCGCGCGTCGATCAGCCTGCGTTGCGGAACAGCAGCGCCTTGAGGCCCGCCGCGGGGTCGACATCGGGGAACTCCGGCGGATTCTCCAGGCGTTCGACGAAGTGCAGCGACGGCGCCTCGCGGGCGGTTTCCTCGAGGAGGAAGTCGGGGCCGATGGCCGGGTCGTTGATACAGGCCAGCAGGGTGCCGCCGGGCACCAGCAGTTCCGGCAGGCGGCGGAGGATCCTGCGGTAGTCCTGGGTCAGGACGAAGCTGCCCTTCTGGAAGCTCGGCGGATCGACGATCACCAGGTCGTACGGGCCGAGCTTGCGCAGCTTGCCCCAGGACTTGAACAGTTCGTGGCCGAGGAAGCTCACCCGGCCGAGGTCGTGGCCGTTCAGGCGGTGATTGTCGCGGCCGCGGTTGAGCGGGCCGCGGGCCATGTCCAGGTTGACCACCTGGCTGGCGCCGCCGGCAATGGCCGCCACCGAGAAGCCGCAGGTGTAGGCGAACAGGTTGAGCACGCGGCGGCCGGCGGCCTGCTCCTGCACCCAGCGGCGGCCCAGGCGCATGTCGAGGAATAGCCCGGTGTTCTGGTTGCGTCCCAGGTCGAGGCGGAAGCGCAGTCCGTTTTCCACGATGTCCCAGGTTTCCAGCGGCTCGCCCGACAGCCATTCGCAGGCGCTGTCTGGGCGGTAGCGGTGCTGCAGGACCAGGTGCCGGCCCTGGCTCGCAGCCCAGGCCGGCGCCGTGGTCAGTTGCCCCAGGGTCCGACGCAAGGCCTCCAGTTCCTCCGGCTGCGGCTCCTTGAACAGAGTCACCAGCAGGACGCCCTGCAGCCAGTCCGCGGTCAATTGTTCCAGGCCCGGCCAGCAGCGGCCGCGACCATGGAACAGACGGCGGGTCTCCGCCGGCGCCGGGGACAGCGCGGCGAGCAGGTGCTGGAGGAGGGTATCGAGGGCTTCGCGATTCATGACGGTTCGGCGTTGAAAAAGGGGCGGATTCTACCCGTTGCGTGACGGACAGTCCGCCCCTTCGCTTCAATCGGGCGTCGCGGGCGCAGGCGCGGCGCTGGCCGGGCCGCCATCCTGGATCATCAGCAGGCTCTGTGGCGAGGACAGCGCGATGCCTTCGCTGCGCAAGCGGTCGAGGATGGTGAAGAGCAGGTCGCTGCGCGCGCCGGCCACCGAACGCGGGCTGTTGACGAAGCCGCTGGCGTTGAGCACCAGGCCGTTGCTGGCGAGATCCTTGAACGTCACCGAGGGCGCCGGTGCGTCGAGGATCGCCGGGTGCTCGGCGAAGGCCTGCAAGAGCAGTTCGCGGACCTTCATCGCGTCGGTGTCCAGCGGCAGGGTCAGGTTCACCCCGACCACCCCGAGGGCATTGCCCATGGTCACGTTGCGCACGGTCTGGGAGATGAACTGCGAGTTCGGCACGATCACCGTGGAGCGGTCGCCCATCTGGATCTCGGTGGCGCGCACGTTGATCCGCCGGATATCGCCCTCGACCCCGCCCAGGCTGACCCAGTCGCCGACCTTCACCGGCCGCTCGGTCAGCAGGATCAGGCCGGAAATGAAGTTCTGCACGATGGCCTGCAGGCCGAAGCCGATGCCTACCGAGAGGGCGCTGACCACCCAGGTCAGGCTGGTCAGGTTGATGCGCAGGGTGGACATCACCAGCATCGCCAGGAGCACGAAGCCGAGGTAGCCGACCAGGGTCACCAGCGAGGCGCGCATGCCGGCGTCCATGTTGGTTTCCGGCAGCAACCGCTCGCTCAGCCAGCGCTTGACGATGCGCAGGGCGAACAGGCCGCCGACGAACAGCAGCAGGGCGACCAGGATGTCCTGCGGGACGATGTTCAGGTTGCCCAGGGTCTTGCTGCTTTCGCCCAGTTGGGCGAAGCCCTGCAGCAGTTCGCTGGGGCTCGAGCCGACCGGAAGGAAGGCCAGCAGCAGCGCGGTGAGCAGCAGCAGGGTGCGGCCGACCCCGGCCAGCACCGTGCTGGCCTGGGCCTGGTGGCGCGGCGACAGGCCGAGCGCATTGGCCAGCGCCAGGCCGCTGGGGTGCTTGGGCGAGAGCAGGGTTTCGCAGATGTCGCCGAAGAAAGCGATCAGCAGGTAGGTGGTGGCCGCGATCACGCTGATCCACAGCAGCTTGCCGGTGAGGAAGTAGGCCAGCGACAGGTAGCCGGTGAACAGGGCGAGGAGGATCGCCGCGATCCATACCGAGGCGACGAAGGGGATCAGCCCGGCGATCCCGCCTGGCCGCTCCAGGTCGTGCTTGCGCCGCACATGGTGGTAGCGCAGCAGGGCGGCGGCGAAGATCAGCGCGGTGACCAGCGCGGTCAGGCCGTTGAGGGCGACGGTCAGGGCCAGGCTGGTGCCGGTGACGCTGTTGATCCGTTCCTCGGTGGCCACCAGCATCAGCGCCACTGCGAGGATCGCCGGGAACGGGCCGAGGGCGCTGGCGATCCTGTCCGGGATCGCCGGCAGCCGCCAGGATGGTCGCGGCAGCATCAGCAGGGCGCGGCCGAGGCCGGCGATGAAGGCGCAGAAGGTCGCCAGGCTCACCAGTTGATCGGTCAGGCTGGCCATGTCGGGGCTCAGGCTGGCGTTGCTTTCCAGGCCCCAGCGCATCAGCGACACCGCGCCGACGATGGTCAGGATGGTCGCCAGCCCGACCGCCAGGGCCAGGGCGCTGCGCCGCAGGCGGCCTTCCGGCAGCCAGCGGATCATCGCCCAGGTAAGCATGCGCTCCAGCAGGCGGCGGCCGAAGCTCCAGACCAGCACGGTGGCCAGCAGGGTTCCGGCGAAGGCCCAGCGGTGTCCGGGCGCGATGGCGCTGTCGAAGGCGACCAGGGCCTCCGCCTTCAGCTTGTCCAGCCGGCGCAGGTCGTCGTCGGTGGGACGGATCAGGGTCGACCAGAAGCTCGGGCTGAACGGTGTCGCCGCGCGGCTGCTGATCTGCGAGTTGAACAGGCTGCGGCGCAGGTTGACGATCTGTGCCGCCAGGTCGCGGGACGACTGGCCGAGCTGGGTGGCCTGGCGTTCGTCGTCGAGCAGGGCGTTCTTCTGCCGGGTCAGGGCCTGGCGCTGGGCGGCGAGGCTTTCCGCCTCGTCGGGCTGCGGCGGGCCGATCACTTTCAACTGATCGTCGAGCCGCTCGATGTCGGCCACCCGCAGCGCGAGCAGGGCGTCGGCCTGGCGCTGGACTTGCAGCGCGCTCTGGCGCAACTCGGCGAGGAGGTCGTCGCTGGCGTCGGCGGTGACGCGCTGGCGGATCAGGTCGAGTTGCGCGTTGAGCTGGTCGAGGCTGGCGTCCTCGGCCAGGGCGGCCGGCGCTTCCAGGTCGACGGCCGCCTGCGGAGCCGGCCTGGCGGCCCAGGCCTCGCTGCCCAGGCTCAGGAGCAGGCCCAGGGCCATGGCGAACTGGCAGAGCAACATATGCAGGCTGGCGCGCCTCATCGAATCCCCCTTTCGATCCTGACTGGCTCAAGCAGTATGGACCGGTGCGGGCGCCGAGTAATTCCCCGCGTCGATAATCGCCAGGCGGCGCTAAAGGGACATGTATTCTGGCCATATCGATCCCTTTTTGGCCGCCGCCGCCGTTTTGCCGCGACCGCGCGCTGGGCAGAATCCCTCCACCAAGAACAAGAAACCTGCGAGGTCTCTCCATGCTGAGCGTCTACAGCGACGATCATCGTCTGCACTTCGGCCAGTCGGAACTGGTCGACGGCAAGCTGCAACCCTGTTTCGAAATGCCCAGCCGGGCCGACACCGTGCTGGCCCGGGTGAAGTCGCAGAACCTTGGCGAGGTGATCGCGCCGAAGGATTTCGGCCGCGAGCCGCTGCTGCGCATCCACGACGCCGCCTACCTGGACTTCCTCCAGGGCGCCTGGGCCCGCTGGACCGCCGAAGGCCACAGCGGCGACCTGGTGTCCACCACCTTCCCCGGCCGCCGCCTGCGCCGCGACGGGCCGATCCCCACGGCGCTGATGGGCGAGCTGGGCTACTACAGCTTCGACACCGAGGCGCCGATCACCGCCGGCACCTGGCAGGCCATCTACAGCTCCGCCCAGGTCGCGCTGACCGCCCAGGAGCATATGCGCCAGGGCGCCCGCAGCGCCTTCGCTCTCTGCCGTCCGCCGGGCCATCACGCCGGTGGCGACTTCATGGGCGGCTACTGCTTCCTCAACAATGCCGCCATCGCCACCCAGGCGTTCCTCGACCAGGGCGCCCGGCGCGTGGCGATCCTCGATGTCGACTATCACCATGGCAACGGCACCCAGGATATCTTCTACCGCCGCGACGACGTGCTGTTCGCCTCGATCCATGGCGATCCGCGGGTCGAATACCCGTACTTCCTCGGCTACGCCGACGAGCGCGGCGAAGGCGCCGGCGAGGGCTGCAACCACAACTATCCGCTGGCCCATGGCAGCGGCTGGGACCTCTGGTCGGCGGCGCTCGACGACGCCTGCGTGCGGATCGCCGGCTACGCCCCGGATGCTCTGGTGATTTCCCTTGGCGTGGACACCTACAAGGAAGACCCGATCTCCCAGTTCAAGCTGGATTCGCCGGACTACCTGCGGATGGGCGAGCGCATCGCCCGGCTGGGCCTGCCGACCCTGTTCATCATGGAAGGCGGCTATGCGGTGGAAGCCATCGGCATCAACGCGGTCAACGTGCTGCAGGGCTACGAAGGCGCGGCCCGCTGAGGAGCGAAGCATGCAATCGACTCGCAAGCTGCTGGCCGGCCTCGCGCTGGCCGTTTCCGCCGGGCTGGTCCAGGCCGCGCCGGAAGTACGGATCTACAACTGGTTCGACTACATCGCCCCGGACACCCTGAAGAACTTCCAGGCGCAGACCGGCATCGCGCCGAAGTACGACGTCTACGACAGCAACGAGGTGCTCGAGGCCAAGCTGCTGTCCGGGCATTCCGGCTACGACCTGGTGGTGCCCAGCGACAGCTTCCTGCCCAACTACCTGAAGGCCGAGGTGTTCCAGCCGCTGGACAAGAGCAAGCTGCCGAACTGGAAGAACCTCAACCCGGCCCTGCTCAAGGTGCTTGCCGGCAAGGACCCCGGCAACCGCTACGTGATGCCCTACATGTGGGGCACCAACGGCATCGCCTACAACCTCGACAAGGTCCGCGCGGTGCTCGGCGACGATGCGCCGCTGGACTCCTGGGACCTGGTGTTCAAGCCGGAGAACCTGGCGAAGCTGCAACAGTGCGGCGTGGCCTTCCTCGACTCGCCCACCGAGGTGATCCCCGAGGTGCTGCACTATCTCGGCCTGTCGCCCAACAGCCACCAGCCGGAAGACTACCGCCGAGCCGAGGAGCACCTGGCGAAGCTGCGCCCGTACATCACCTACTTCAGTTCCTCGAAGTTCGTCAGCGACCTGGCCAACGGCAACGTCTGCGTGGCCATCGCCTGGTCCGGCGGAGCGATGCAGGCGGCCAACCGGGCCAGGGAAGCGAAGAACGGCATACGCATCGAGTACCGCATTCCGAAGGAGGGCGCCGCGGCCTGGTTCGACGTGCTGGCGATTCCGCGCGACGCGAAGAACGTCGAGCAGGCGCACGCCTTCCTCAATTACCTGCTGCGCCCGGAGGTGGTGGCGCCGATCTCCGACTACGTGGCCTACGCCAACCCGAACAAGGCGGCGGACGGTTTGATCTCGGCGGAGTTGCGCGACAATCCGAACGTCTACCCGCCGGAAGAAGTGCAGGCCAGGCTGTATTCGGTGGAGATGCTGCCGCCGAAGCTGGAGCGGCTGCGCACGCGGACCTGGAGCAGGATCAAGACCGGCAAGTGAGCGGCCGCGGCCAGATGGCGGGTTCGCAGGACGGATAGCGTCCCCCAGGCCAGGCAAGCAGGCCGGAACCGCCGCCCACGACCCGCTGGAGGTCGCTTCCAGGCTTCGACCGGGCGCGCCGGCTTGTCCATAATGGCGCTGCCCGACGGTCGCCGCTGGCGGCCGCTTCCTTCCATGCCTGCCTGTGAGTCCGCCATGCGTAAGTCCGCCGATGCCTTCGCCTTCCAGACGATGCTGTTGCTCTGCGTGATCTGGGGCATCCAGCAGGTGACCATCAAGTGGGCGGCGACGGACATCGCGCCGGTGATGCAGGCGGCCATCCGTTCCGGCATCGCCGCCGCCCTGGTCGGCCTGCTGATGTGCTGGCGCGGCGGCTGGGAGGGCTTGCGCCAGGGCACCCTGGGCGCCGGCCTGCTGACCGGCACGCTGTTCGCCCTGGAGTTCCTGTTCATCGCCCTCGGCCTGCAATACACCACGGCTTCGCACATGTCGGTGTTCCTCTATACCGCGCCGATCTTCTCTGCCCTCGGGCTGCACTTCCTGCTTCCCAGCGAACGCCTGCGGCCCTTGCAGTGGCTGGGCGTGGCGGTGTGCTTCGGCGGCATAGCGGTGGCCTTCGGCGGAGGCCTGTCGTGGGCGGAAATGGATGGGCGGATGCTGCTCGGCGACGCTTTCGGCCTGCTCGCCGGGATGTCCTGGG
This sequence comes from Pseudomonas sp. FDAARGOS_761, assembly GCF_013343155.1. Classification (NCBI taxonomy): domain Bacteria; kingdom Pseudomonadati; phylum Pseudomonadota; class Gammaproteobacteria; order Pseudomonadales; family Pseudomonadaceae; genus Pseudomonas; species Pseudomonas sp. FDAARGOS_761. The sequence continues at coordinate 1,590,565 of NZ_CP054572.1, forward strand.
GCGCGACCACGGTGGCAGTGCGCGGCACCCGGCTGTCCGAGGCACCGCCAAGCCTGACGCTGTTCTACCAATTGTTCGTGGCATGCGCCGGGCTATTGCTGATCGCTCTTTTCAGCGGCCAGTTCGGCGAGGTCCGCTGGACCCCGGTGAGCACCGCCAGCGTGCTGTTCCAGGGCGTGGTGGTGTCGTTCGCCAGCTACTTCTGCTGGTTCTGGCTGCTGCGTCGCTACCTGGCGAACAACCTGGCGATCTTCTCCTTCATGACCCCCCTGTTCGGCGTCACCTTCGGCGTATTGCTGCTGGGCGAGCCGCTCAGCCTGAACTTCGTCGCCGGCGCGGCGCTGGTCCTCGCCGGCATCACCCTGGTCAGCGGCGAGCAGTGGCTGCGACGCCTGCTGCGACGCTGAGCGAGTGCGACCGGCGCAACAGCAGGCCGGCGAAGACCAGGCCGAGCCCGGCGAGCGCCAGCGCCGGTTGCAGGCCGCCGGCGAAATGCGTGCTGAGCGCCGCCAGCAGCGGGCCGAGCAACTGGCCGAGGGCGAAACCGGTGGTCAGTTGGCCGGCGTTGCGCTGCGGCGTATGTGGCGCCAGTTCGCGGGCGTATTGCATCACCAGTTGCATGCCGGCGAGGAACGGCAGGCCGGTCAGCACTACCCCCAGGGCCAGTCCGCCGATCCCCGGCAGCAGGCAGGCGAGCACGCCGAGGGCCTGTAGCCAGAGCGCGCCGACCAGCCAGCGGCGGGTGCCGTCCGGGCGCTGCCGGCGCAGGCTGATCAGCACTACCCCGGTGGCCGAGGCCAGGCCGAAGCAGGGCCAGAACAGATCGGCCTGCCATTGCCCGTGGAAACGCGCCGCGGCCATCTGCGAGAGAAAGGTGGCCGGGATGATGTAGCCGAGGCCGACCAGTCCGTAGGCCCAGGTCAGGCGGCCGAGGCCGGCGTTCTCGCTTGCCGTTGCAGGCGCGTCGTGGCCGGCGCTGCGTGCGGCCGGGCGCGGCAGCAGCGGCAGGAGCATGAGGATCAGGACCAGCGCGAGGTCGGCGAAGAGCTTCCAGATGAACACCGAGTCCTGGCCCAGGGCGTTGCCCAATGCCGCCAGCAGGCCGGTGACCATCACCCCGATGCCGGGGCCGGCGAACACCAGCGCGCCCAGCCGGGCCCGGCCGCTTTCCGCGGCGAGGCGCTGGCTGAGGGCGGTGACCATGATCAGGACCCAGGCGCTGGCTACGCCAAGACCGAAGCGCAGCAGCGCGTGCGGCCAGAAGCCCTCGGCCCAGACCGAGGCCAGGGTCAGGCCGAAGCAGGCCCATAGCCCGACCAGCAGGCGCAAGCGCGCCTGCCGCGCTTCGCGGGCGAACAGCGCGTCCAGCGCGCCGACCAGGTAGCCGAGGTAGTTGGCGGCGGCCAGCAGGCCGGCGCCGGTCAGGTCGAGCTGGCCTTCGCGGATCAGGTGCGGCAGTTGCGGGGTCAGGGAGAAGCGCCCGACCCCCATGGCGACCACCAGCGCCAGCAGGCAGGCGAGCAGGCCGACCAGCGGCGAACGAAGAAAATCACGGGACATGTGCGGATTCCTGCCGGGGGATGAATGGCAGCAGGTTAGGCCTTGCGGCAATTCTGTAAAAATGAATAATCGTGAATTACTTGTTCTGTTTTGGAGAATTAACCGTGGAGTTCGGCCAGTTGAGGATCTTCCAGGCGGTCGCCGAGGAAGGCTCCATCGCCCGCGCCGCCGAGCGCCTGCACCGGGTGCCGTCGAACCTGTCGACGCGCCTGCGGCAACTGGAGGAACAGCTTGGCGTCGACCTGTTCCTCCGCGAACGCCAGCGCCTGCAACTGTCGCCGGCCGGCAAGGTCCTGCTGGACTACGCCGCGCGGCTGTTCGCCCTGCAGGAGGAGGCGCGCGCGGCGGTGCAGGGGGGCGAACCGGTGGGCGATTTCGCCCTCGGCTCGATGTACAGCACCGCGGCGATCCATCTGCCGCCGCGCCTGGCGGAATACCACCGGCGCTATCCGGCGGTGAACCTGCAATTGCAGACCGCGCCCAGCGGCGAGCTGGTCGAGTCGCTGCTGGGCGGGCGCCTGGATGCCGTGCTGGTGGACGGCCCGCTGGACTTCGACGGCCTGGAGGGCCTGCCGATGTTCGAGGAGCGCATGGTGCTGGTCACCGAGAATGGCCACCCGCCGGTGCGCGGTCCCGAGGACGTGGCCGGCAGCGCGGTGATCGCCTTCCGCCCGCGCTGCTCCTATCGCCTGCTGCTGGAGTCCTGGTTCGCCAGCGCGCGGGTGAGCATGGGCCGGGTGATGGAGATCGAGTCCTACCACAGCATGCTGGCCTGCGTGGTGGCCGGCGGCGGGGTGGCGCTGATGCCGGTGTCGATGCTGCAAAGCCTGCCGGGGCGGGAGTCGGTGGCGGTGCATGCGCTGGCCGAACCGTTCGCCCGGGCGAGTACCTGGCTGGTCTGGCGCAAGGGCATGGTCGGCGCCAACCTGAAGGCCTGGATCGGTCTTCTGCAAGGGCGGGAATCGGCGTTGGCTTGATTCAGGTCAGGGTCCGGGGCCGGTTTCCCGCAGTAAAGTTGTTTCCAAGGACGGAGTGGAACGTGCGGAGAGTGGGACGCCGGTCTACTCTTTCCTAGGGCGACCTGACTTGTCAGGTCGCCCGATTCTCCTTCCCTTGGACAAGGGGCCTGTCATGAAACTCTGGCTGCAAAACCTGGCGTGGCAACTCGGTGTCGCCCTTGGCCTGATCGAGCCCCCGCGCATGCAACCCATCCCGGTGGAAAACGACGAGCAACGCCGGCGCCTCGCCGCGCGGCAACGTCGCTGAGCCGGTTCCCCGACGCTCTGGCCTCCGCCTGTGGCGCTGGCCAGAGTCCCGGTTTTGGCCTATCGATCGTGGTTCCTGAACCAGGCGACGATCATTTCCCGCAAACGCTCCCCGGAAAAGCTCGCGAAATGCCCACCATGCACGGTGCGCACCGGTAGCTCGCGCAGGCGCGCGAGGCTGGCGGCATAGTCGTCGAGGTTGGAATGATAGGCGTCCTCGACCAGCGGACCGTCGTAGACGATGTCGCCAGAAAACAGCGTCTGTGTCGCCGCTTCCCACAGGCTGATGCCGCCCGGCGAGTGCCCGGGCGTGTGCAGCACCTGCAGCACGCGGTCGCCGAGATCGAGCACGTCGCCTTCGTCGATCAGGCGGGTCGCCGGCGCCGCCCGCACCCGGTACTCGGCATAGCACAGCGGGCACTCCGGATGCGCCTCGAACATCTCGTCGCCGACATAGGCGCGCGCCAGGGTGTTGTCGCCGTCCGGCGCGGCGAGGATCTCCGCCTCGGCCGGATGCGCCAGGCGCTCGGCGAATTCGTGGTGGCCGGCGATATGGTCGAAGTGGGTGTGGCTGGCCACCGCCAGCAGCGGTCGTGCGGTGAGCCAGGGCAGTTGCTCGCGCAGGCTGACCAGACCGGAGCCGCTGTCCACCAGCACGTCGCGCTCGCGGCCCTGGACATGCCACATGTTGCAGCGATAGAAGGGGCGCACGTAGGGCTCGTGGATCAGGCTGATGCCGTTGTAGAAGTGCCGGGTTTCGAACCAGCGGTCGCGGCTGACGATTCTCATCGCGGTCTCTGTCGGTGGAAAGGCTATCCCAGGAGGATAGGCGTTCAGGGTATGACCTTGCCCGGGTTGAACAGCCCGCTGGGGTCGAGCAGTTCCTTGATCTGCGCCATCAGCGCGAGCTTCAGCGGATCGGCGTAGCGACCCAGGGCTTCCTTCTTCTCCAGGCCGATGCCGTGCTCGGCGGAGATCACGCCAGCGCATTCGCCCAACTCGCCGTAGAGGATTTCCTCCACCGCCTGGTGCAGCGGCAGCAGCGGGACGTCGGCGGCGAGCATGACGTGCAGGTTGCCGTCGAGGAAATGGCCGAAGAGGAAGACCTGCATGCCCTTCACCAGGTCGTCCAGGCGCCGCCGGATGCGCTCGACGTAGCCGGCCAGGGCCGGCACCGGCAGCGATACGTCGAAGGACAGGCTGTCGACGCCGGCGTGGATGGCCGCGTCGGAGTCTTCGCGCAGGCGCCAGATGGCCAGGCGCTGGGTTTCGTTGGCGGCGAGCAGGGCGTCTTCCACCAGCCCGTCCTCGAAGCAGTCTTCCAGCAGGGCGGTGAGCGCCTCGCCGGCATCCAGGTGGCGGTCCTCGGCCAGTTCCACCAGCAGGTAGAGAGGGCAGGGCGCCAGGCTCGGCGCGCTGTCGCCCATGGGTGTGGCGGTGCATTGCAGGTAGTCGTGCCAGAGGATCTCGCAGGCGAACAGGCGTTCGGCGTGCTCGCGGCGCAGGCGCACGGCGATGCTGATCGCCGCGTCGACGTCGGGCAGGCCGAGCAGGGCGGTGGCGCCGGGACGCTGCAACGGCTCCAGGCGCAGTACCGCACGGGTGACGATGCCCAGGGTGCCTTCGGCGCCGACGAACAACTGCTTGAGGTCGTAGCCGGTGGTGTTCTTCAGCAGCCCGCGCAGGTCGCTGTAGACGCTGCCGTCGGCGAGTACCGCTTCCAGGCCGAGCACGCGCTGGCGCATGGTGCCGAAGCGGAAGGCGCGGATGCCGCCGGCGTTGGTCGCGACCAGCCCGCCGATGCTGGCGCTGCCGCGCGCGGCGAGATCGATGCCGGGGTCGAGTCCGGCATCGGCGGCTAGCGCCTGGGCCTGTTCGAGGGTGACGCCGGCGTCGAGGTCGAGGGTCTGGCTGGCCGCATCCAGCCGATGTATGCGGTTCAGCCTGCGCAGCGAGAGCAGCACGTCGCCGGCTTGCGCGGCGCCGCCGCCGACCAGGCCGGTGAGTCCGCCCTGGGGCACCAGGGCGCGTCCCGCCTGGCGGCACAGACGCACCACGGCAGCGACCTGGTCGGTGCTTTCCGGCAGGACCAGGAAGCTTCCGGCGAGGTTCTGCGGATGGTAGCCGGGGTCCTGCCCGGCGAGCGCGGCACTGTCGCGCACGCCACGGGCGCCGAGGATCTCGCAGAGGGAGCGGTAGAGTTCGGAATCGTCCATGGCGGGCTCCGGGTCAGGGATGGAAGGGCGCGGCTTGCAGCACCTCGACGATCAGCGGACGGTCCGCCGGGGCGCCGCGCAGCAGTTCGCGCAGGTGCTCGAGATCGCGCGCGCGTTCGGCGGCGCAGCCGAAGCCGCGGGCGATGGCGAGGAAGTCCGGGGTGTAGATATCGACCCCGAGCGGAGTGATCTCGCGCCGCTCCATGTAGCGCTTGATCTCGCCATAGCCGTGGTTGTTCCACAGCAGCACGACGATGCCGACCTTGGCTTCCACCGCGCTGGCCAGTTCCGGCAGGGTGAACTGCAGGCCGCCGTCGCCCATCAGGCTGACCACCGGGCGTCCCGGCTCGCCGAGCTTGGCGCCGATGGCGGCGGGCAGGCCATAGCCGAGGGTGCCGTAGCCGGTGGAGGCGTTGAACCAGCGGCGCGGCTCGTCGAGATCGACCAGGTGGTTGCCGCTGTAGACGGTCTGGGTCGAGTCGCCGACGAAGCGGGCGTCCGGCCACTCGGCGAGGATCGCGGCGAACAGCTGGCGATAGTGCGACCAGCCGGCGAAGTCTTCGGCCAGGCGCTGGCGCACGGCGGCGGCGCGCCGGGCCCCGGGGCTGTCCGGCGAGGCCTCGCCGCCCGGCAGTTCGGCCAGCAGCACGCGCATGGCCAGCCGGGCGTCGCTGTGGATGGCCAGGCTAGGCGTGTAGTTGCGCATCAGTTGCTGCGGGTCGATGTCGATGCGGATCAACTCGCCATCGAGGGCGAAGCCGCCGTCGAACACCACGTCGTAGTCGGTTTCGCCCAGCTCGGTGCCGATGGCCAGCACCACGTCGGCCTCGGCGGCCAGCTCGCGTACCGGCACGCAGGACTGGTTGCTGCCCAGCAGCAGCGGGTGGTCGGCCGGTAGCAGGCCCTTGGCGTTGATCGTCAGGGCGGTCGGCGCGTCCAGCGCGGCGGCCAGGGCACGCGCTTCGGCGGCGGCCTCGACGCAGCCGCCGCCGAGCAGCAGCAGTGGCTTCTTCGCGTTGCGCAGGCGCGCCGCGGCCTCGCGCAAGGGCGCGAGTGCCGGCGCCGGGCGGCTGGCGACGGTGCGCGGGCGCAGGGCCAGGTGTTCGGCGGGCGCGGTGATGACGTCGAGCGGCAGCTCGATGTGCACCGGCCGCGGCCGCTCGCTGTCGAACACGGCGAAGGCGCGGGCGAGCACCGCCGGCAGCTCCTCGGCGCTCATCAGGGTATGGCTGAAGGCGCAGACGTTGCCTACCAGGTTGCGCTGGTTCGGCAGCTCGTGCAGGTAGCCGTTGCCGTGGGCCAGGCGCGCGCGTTCGTTGACGCTGGAGATCACCAGCATCGGAATCGAGTCGGCGTAGGCCTGGGCCATGGCGGTGAGGATGTTGGTCATCCCCGGGCCGGTGATGATGAAGCACACGCCGGGCTTGCCGGTGACCCGTGCGTAGCCGTCCGCCATGAAGCCGGCGCCCTGCTCGTGGCGCGGGGTGACATGGCGGATACGGCTGCCGGGCAGGCCGCGGTAGAGTTCTACGGTATGTACGCCGGGGATGCCGAAGACGGTCTCGACGCCCCAGGCTTCGAGTTGCTTGACGAGGAATTCGCCGCAGGTGGTCATGGCCGTTCCTTTTTCATGTTCTCGGGAATGGAAAAGGCGAGGGAAAGTCCCTCGCCTGTCGGGGTTGTGCCTGGTTCAGGCGGCGCTGGCGACACCCGTCGGGCGCCGCGAGAACAGGCTGACCAGGACGAAGCTGAGCAGGCCGACCGCCAGGCTGTAGTAGATCGGCGTATTCGCGTCGAGGCCGTCCTTGATCATGAACACCAGCACGGTAAGGAAGCCCAGGGTCATGCTGGTGATGGCGCCGGCGGTGCTGGCGCGCTTCCAGTAGATCGCGCCGATCAGCGGGATCAGCATGCCGCCTACCAGCAGGTTGTAGGCCACGGTCAGGGCGCTGATCACGTCGCTGACCACCAGGGCGATGCCGAGCACTACCAGGCCCAGCAGCAGGGTGGCGATGCGGTTCTCGTGCACGTCGCCGTTGTCGGACTGGCCGCGGCCGCGGCGCAGGCGCGGCAGCAGGTCCTGGGTGACGGTGGTGGACGCCGCCAGCAGGCCGGCGCTGGCGGTGGACATCAGCGCCGCCAGGGCGGCGGCGATGACCAGGCCGCGGATGCCGTTCGGCAGGCTGTGCTCGACCACGCTGGCGAAGGCGTTGTTGACGTTCTCCAGGTCCGGCAGCAGGACCTTGGCGGCCATCCCGATCAGCGCCCCGGCCATGCCGTAGAGCACGCAGTAGATACCGGCGGCGGAGCCGGCGACCTTGGCCACGGTCTCGCTGCGGGCGGTGAACACCCGCTGCCAGATGTCCTGGCCGATGAAGATGCCGAAGAAGTAGATCAGGAAGTAGGTGACGATGGTGTCCCAGCCGATCGCGGTGAAGTCGAAGTAGCTGGCCGGCAGCTTGGCCACCAGGGCGTCCCAGCCGCCGGCGTCGTTGATCGACAGCGGCATCAGCAGGAACACCAGGCCGACGGTCATGATCAGGAACTGCACGATGTCGGTCAGGGTCAGCGACCACATGCCGCCGATGGTGGAGTAGAGCACCACGACGCCGCCGCCGATCAGGATCGAGACCCAGAACGGCAGGCCGAACAGGACCTGCATGACGGTGCCGATGGCGATGGTCGAGGTGGCGCCGATCATCAGTGCGTAGACCAGCATGATCAGGGCGCTGGCGTGGCGCGCGGCGGGGTTGTAGCGACGCTCCAGGACCTGGGTGACGGTGTAGATCTTCAGCTTCAGCAGCGGCTTGGCCAGGAACAGGCTGAGGCCGACGATGCCGAGGCCGATCGCGCCGCACAGCCAGAAGCCGGAGATGCCATGGACGTAGCCCAGGCGCACGGTGCCGATGGTGGAGGCGCCGCCGAGGACGGTGGCGGCCATGGTTCCCAGGTAGAAGCCGGGGCCGAGGTTGCGGCCGGCCACCAGGTAGTCGTCGCGGGTCTTGGCGCGGCGCATGCCGTACCAGCCCAGCGCGATCATGCCCGCGGCGTAGATCAGAACGACGAATATGTCGAGGGCCATATCAGGTCTCCCAAGTTTCTCATTGTCATTGTTGTATCCGGCGAGGCGCCGGAAGCGCGGGACGCTGGCGTCCCGCCGTGTGTGTACCCCGCCTCAGGCGGTGGCTATCGCAGGGGCCCTCCGCGTGCCGTGCGCGCGCACCCAGCGCGGTCCTTGTGGGCCATAGACGCAAGGCGGCTCCGGGAACAGGCGCAGCAGTGCCAGGTAGAGCAGGGCGGCCAGGCCGAGGGCGACCGGCAGGCTGAGGTCGATGCCGCCGGCCAGTTCGCCGAGCGGACCGACGAATTGCCCCGGCAGGTTGACGAAGGCCAGGCCGGCTGCCGCGCTGGGAATCCAGGCGCCCATTCCGCGCCAGTTCCAGCCGTGCTCGAACCAGTAGGCGCCGCCGCGCTGGCCGCGGGTGAACACCTGCAGGTCGTCCGGGCGGTAGAAGCCGCGACGGGTCAGCAGGCCGATCAGCATGATCACCATCCACGGGGTGGTGCAGGTGACGATCAGCACGGCGAAGGTGGAGACGCTCTGCACCAGGTTGAAGGCGAAGCGGCCGACGAAGATGAAGCCGATCGAGGCGACCCCGATCAGCACCGTGGCCTGCACCCGCGAGAGCAGGCGCGGGAACACGCTGGACATGTCCAGCCCGGTGCCGTACAGCGAAGTGGTGCCGGTGGACATGCCGCCGATCACCGCGATCAGGCATACCGGCAGGAAGAACCAGCCGGGAGCGATGGCCAGCAGGCCGCCGACGTAGTTGTTGGCGGCGATGTAGTCCGGCGCGCGGACGGCGACGATGGTCGCGGTGGCGAGGCCGAACAGGAAGGGAACCAGGGTCGCCAGCTGCGCGCCGATCACCGCCAGCATGATCCGTGCCTGCGAGGTCTGGCGGGGGATGTAGCGGGCCCAGTCGCCCAGGAAGGCGCCGAAGGAGATCGGGTTGCTCATGGCCAGCAGGGTGGCGCCGATGAAGGCGGCCCAGAAGCCCGGCTGGCCGAGCTGCACGCTGCCGGCGTAGGCGGCGTCGAAGGGGCCGGCGAAGGCGAACAGGCCGAGCAGGAACAGCAGGCTGGCGGCCCACACGGCGATCCTGTTGACCAGCAGCATGAAGCGGAAGCCGTAGATGCATACGGTCAGCACCAGCACGGCGAACAGGCCGTAGGCCAGGCCCAGGTTCAGTTCGCTCTCTTCCAGGCCGACCAGGCGCCGGGCGCCGCCGACCAGGGCGTCGCCGGAACTCCATACCGAGAGCGAGAAGAAGGCGATGGCGGTCAGCAGCGAGAGGAAGGAGCCGACGATGCGCCCGTGCACGCCGAAGTGCGCGCCGGAGGAGACCGCGTTGTTGGTGCCGTTGAGCGGGCCGAACAGGCCCATCGGGGCGAGGATCAGCGCGCCCAGCGTGACGCCCAGCAGGATCGCCCACAGCCCGGCCTGGAAGGACAGCCCGAAGAGCACCGGAAAGCTGCCGAGCACGGCGGTGGCGAAGGTATTGGCGCCGCCGAAGATCATGCGGAACAGATCGACCGGCGTGGCGTTGCGTTCGTGGTCGGGAATCTGTTCGACCCCGAAGGTTTCGATGCGTGTGATTGCGTGTTGGTTATTGTTGTTATCCATGACGTTCTCCCGGGAGAGCTAGCTAGTCGATGGCAGGTACTCCGGCATCGCCGACAAGTGCTCATGGCAGGCCAGCCAACGGCCTTCTTGTTGTTCTAGGCGGAACAGGATGGTTTCCCGTTCCCGGTTCAGGCTTTCCGTTCCCTGGAGGCGCAGCCGGGTGGCGACGTCGTGGCTGAAGATCGCCAGGTCGCCTTGCAGGCTGACGCAGGTATTGCTGGATTCGCACGCCAGCACTTCGAAGCCGTCCTCGCGTCGCCAGCGCTCCCACAACTCGCGGTAGGCCGCGCGCGAGCGCAGCGGCTGAGGCCAGTTGTGGAAGATGAAGCTGGCGTCCTCGCTGAAGGCGGCGAAATAGGCCTCGGCATCGTTGCGGGCGAAGGCCGCCACCAGTCGGCGGGCGGCCTCCAGCACCTGTTCGACGCGGTCGTCGGTCATGGTCGCGCTACGGCTCAGCGACGCACCACGCCCGGGAGGACGCAGAGCATTTCATAGAGCAGGTTGGCGCCCAGCAACGAAGTGTTGCCGGTGGTGTCGTAGGGCGGTGAGACTTCGACCAGGTCGCAGCCGACCAGGTCCAGGCCCTGGCAGCCGCGGATGATTTCCATCGCCTGGATGGTGGTCAGGCCGCCGATTTCCGGGGTGCCGGTGCCGGGCGCCCAGGCCGGGTCGATGCCGTCGATGTCGAAGCTCAGGTAGACGGGGCCGCCGCCGACCTTCTCGCGGACCTCGGCCATCAGCGGCTCCAGCGACTTGTGCCAGCACTCCTCGGCCTGCACCACGCGGAAGCCCTGCTTGCGGCTCCAGTTGAAGTCCTCGGCGGTGTAGCCCTGGGCGCGCAGGCCGATCTGCACCACGCGGTCGCAATCCAGCAGGTCTTCTTCCACCGCGCGGCGGAAGGTGGTGCCGTGGGCGATCTTCTCGCCGAACATGTGGTCGTTGACGTCGGCGTGGGCGTCGATGTGGACCAGGCCGACCTTGCCGTGCTTCTTCTTGATCGCGCGGAGGATCGGCAGGGTGATGGTGTGGTCGCCGCCGAGGGTCAGCGGGAGGATGCCGTGACCGAGGATGCGGTCGTATTCCTGCTCGATGATGCGCACGGCTTCCAGCAGGTTGAAGGTGTTGATCGCAACGTCGCCGATGTCCGCCACGTTCAGCGAGTCGAAGGGGGCGGCGCCGGTGGCCATGTTGTAGGGACGGATCATCACCGATTCGGCACGGATCTCGCGGGGGCCGAAGCGGGTACCGGAGCGCAGCGAGGTGCCGATGTCGAGGGGCACGCCGACGAAGGCGGCATCGAGGGCGTCGAGTTCGGCGGGGGACTGGACATGGGGCAGGCGCATCATGGTGGCGATGCCGCCGAAGCGGGGCATTTCATTGCCGCCCAGGGGCTGGTGGAGATTCTTGTCCACGGGGTGGCCTCACGGTCGTTGTGGTTGTTTTAGGGGTCGGACGGATTCTCTTCACAGCCGGTAGCGAGTCAAATCGCTGGCTACAAATAATCAGTTCAGAGATTTCTAAACTAATGGCGAAGCGGCTAGACTTCGCCGCCGAGCCCGGACGGCGGCCTTTGCCTCGGCCCGCAGTCCGAAATCCTCGCCCCGCAAACCGGAGTCGCCGTGTCCAACGCCTTGCCCGACCTGCGCCTGTTGCGCATCTTCGCCGCGGTGGTGCGCCACCAGGGCTTCGCCGCCGCCCAGCAGGAGTTGAACCTGTCGACCTCGGCGATCAGCACCTACATGAGCCAACTGGAGAACCAGCTCGGCATCGTGCTCTGCCACCGTGGCCGCGGCGGCTTCAGCCTGACCAGCAAGGGCGAGCTGTTCCACCAGGAGACCCTGCGCATCCTCGGCGAACTGGAAGGCTTCGGACGCTACGCGCTGGCGTTGAAGGGCGAGCTGCGCGGCACCCTGAACCTCGGTGTGCTCGATTCCACGGTGAGCGACCCGGCGCTGCCGCTGGCCGAGGTGATCGGCGCCTTCAGCCGCGAACACCCGGCGGTGCACCTGCACCTGCTGGTGCAGAGCCCCTACGAACTGCAACTGAGCGTGCTGGAGAACCGCCAGGACCTGGCCATCGGCGCCTTTTCCAGTCGCATGAACGGACTGGTCTACCAGCCGCTGTACCGCGAACAGCACTGGCTGTACTGCAGCGACCGGCATCCGCTGTTCGACGGGCGGAGGATTCCCGCCGACCTGATCACCCAGCAACGCATGGTCGGCCGCGGCTACTGGAGCCAGGCCGAGCTGGCCCGGCACGGCTTCAAGCACAGCGCGGGGACGGTGGAGAGCATGGAGGCGCAACTGATCCTGATCCTGTCCGGCGGCTACATCGGCTACCTGCCGGAGCACTACGCCCACCCGTGGGTCGAGCAGGGCCGTCTGCGCGCCCTGCTGCCGGCGACCTTCGGCTACCAGGCGCCATTCTCCCTGATCCTCCGCCGCGGCCGCTCGCGCGAGCCGCTGATCCAGGCCTTCCGCGACCAGTTGCGGACGCAGATGAGCCTGGCCTGAGCCCTAGAGATCGGCGTTGAGGGTGCGCGAGAACTGCTGCACCGCCTCTACCACCTTGTGCGTGCTCTCGCGGATGCCGAGGATCGCCGTGCCGGCCTCGTTGGCCAGCTCCACGCCGCGCCGCGCCTGTTCCTGGCTGTGCTGCATGTCGTCGATGACGCTGCGGGTGCCGGTCTGGATGCGACCGATCATGTCGGCGATCTCCTTGGTCGACTTGCTGGTGCGTTCCGCCAGTTGCCGCACCTCGTCGGCCACCACGGCGAAGCCGCGACCCTGGTCGCCGGCGCGGGCGGCCTCGATGGCGGCATTGAGGGCGAGCAGGTTGGTCTGCTCGGCGATCTCGCGGATGGTGTTGACGATCGAGGTGATCTGTTGCGAGTGCTGTGACAGTTCGCCGATGTTCAGCGAGGAAGCATCCAGGGTATTCGCGATCTTGAGCATTTCCTCCACCGCGCTCTGGATGATCAGCGCGCCGTGTTCGGCGACGGTGCGGGTCTCGGTGGACAGGGTGTGGGCCTGGTGGGCGTTGTCCGCCTCGGCCTGGTAGCGGCGCATGCGGTCGCTGACGTCGCTGGCGAACTTGACCACCTTGAACAGCTTGCCGTCGGCGTCGTAGACCGGGTTGTAGCTGGCTTCCAGCCAGACCGGCTGGCCGTTGCGGTGGACCCGGCGGAACTGCCCGGTAACGTACTCGCCGCGGTTCAGGCGGCGCCAGAGGTCGGCGTACTGCGGGCCGTCGCGGTAGCCCGGTTCGCAGAACTGGCGGTGGTTGGCGCTGGCCAGCTCGGCTCGGCCATAGCCCATGGTGGCGAGGAAGTTGTCGTTGGCCGCGAGGACATTGCCGTCGAGGTCGAACTCGATCATCGCCATCGAGCGGGACAGGGCATCCAGCTTGCTCTGCATCTCGTGTTCCTGGTGGACGATGGCATCGATGTCGCTGGCGTACTTGACCACCTTGAGCAGTCGACCCTGCCCGTCGCGTACGGGGTTGTAGGTGGCTTCCAGCCAGAGTGGCCGGCCCTCGCGGGTAATGCGCTTGCAGCGGCCGGAAAAGTGTTCGCCGCGCCGCAGGCGTTCCCAGAAGCGCCGGTAGTCTTCCGATTGCGCGTAGGCGCCGTCGCAAAGCTGGCGATGCGGTTTGCCGAGGATCTCGTCGCGGCGGTAGCCCAGCAGGGTCAGGAAATTCTCATTGGCATCGATGATGTTGCCGTCGGGGTCGAACTCCACGCGCGCCATGGAGCGGTCCAGCGCTGCCATGTGCAGGCGCTCGGCGGCGAGTTGCTGTTGCAAGTCGGCGTTCATCTGTCGGTACTTGCGAGTGAACATGAGAAACATCCTTGGATAGAGAGGGGCTCATCCCAGTCTTCGGCGCGGACGGACGGGAGTTGAGAGGGCGGGACGATTGTATTTTTTCATCGAACGACAAAAATTCGTCGTTATTCTTAATGGGTGAAGAAAGTTGCTGCCGTTCGTCGGAAATATGACGTTTTTGCGAGCGAGAGAATGCCTCTCCGCCTGTGGCACACTGGGCCCCTTCCAGGAGTCGTCCCATGTCACGTATCCGCTGCGAGCGTTGCGCTCGCCCCGCCAGCCACTGCCTCTGCGCATTGATTCCCTCCTTGCCGTCGCGTACGCGGGTGCTGGTCCTGCAGCACCCCAGCGAGGTCGGGCACGCGCTGAATACCGCAGGGTTGGCCGTGCTCGGCTTGCGCAATGCGGAATTGCGGGTCGGCGAGCGTTTCGCCGAGGAGACCTGGCGAGTGCCGGGCTACCGGGCCTGCCTGCTGTTTCCCGGCGAGCAGGCGCGAGCGCTGGCGGGGATGGCCGCCGAGGCCGCCGGCGAGCCCCTCCTGCTGGTGGTGCCGGACGGCACCTGGCGCAAGGCGCGCAAGCTGCTGCACCTGAACCCGGCCCTGGCGGCCCTGCCGCGGGTGAGCCTGGCCGAAGGCACGGCGTCGCGTTATCGCCTGCGCAAGGCGCCGGGAGAGGGCGCGCTGTCGACCATCGAGGCAATCGCCGCGGCGCTCGACGAACTGGAGGCGCCGCGTACCCACGAAGCCCTGCTGAAGCCATTCGATGCCCTGATCGAGGGGCAGATCGCGGCGATGGGGGAGGATACCTACCGGCGCAACCATCTCAACCAGGAGCGCCGCCGCCGATAGCGGTCGAGCAGTTCCGGGATCGCCGTTTCGCGCCAGAACTCCGGGCTGACCATGCCGCTGGACATGCCGCCGTGGGCGTGGCGCGCGAGGTAGATCAGGGCATCGTATTCCAGCGGATGGCCGCTGAGGCGCTCGAAGGTCTCGCCGAGCAGGCGTTCCAGGGCCGCGGCGGAGGCCGGCCAGGGCGCGTCCGCCAGTTGCCCGGCCATTTCCTGCCAGAGGTAGGGGTCGCCACGGCCGCCCCAGCGCGAGGGTTCCCGTTCGAAGAGTTCGGCGATGCGCAGTCTGGCCATGTCGGTCGGTCGTGTCTGTCGAAAGCGAAAAGTATGCCCGATTGGCGGGACCGCATGGGCGGAGTAGACTGCCGCGGTCTTTCCTTCCTTACGAGGTGTTCGTCCGATGCGCACTTGATGCTGCCGTGTCCGCACGGCCGGTTTTCCGTCCCTGGCCCGAGGGCCCGGGGGAATGCATGGCATCAAGGGGGTATCCATGACGAATACGTCGACCCTGACGCTCGATGGCGTCTCTTTCCAGCTGCCGGACGGCAGCCTTCTGTTTTCCGATCTCGACGAAACCTTCGACACCCGGCACACCGGGCTGGTGGGACGCAACGGCGTCGGCAAGTCGCTGCTCGCGCGCCTGCTCGCCGGACACTTGCAGCCGTCCAGCGGCAGCGTCCGGCGCCAGGGGCGCGTGCGCTACCTGGCGCAGCAGCTCGATCCGGCCGAGTATCCGACCGTCGCCGACCTGGCTGGCGTCCGCCCATGGCTGGAGGCGCTGGCGCGGATCGAGGCGGGTAGCCTCGACGCCGCCGACTACGAATGCCTGGGCGAGCGCTGGGACATCCGCCAACGCCTGGCCGACGCCCTGGCCGCCGAGGGGCTCGGCCATCTCCGCGCGGATACCCCGAGCGAACGCCTGAGCGGCGGCGAATGCATGCGCGTAGCGCTGCTCGGCGCATTCCTCGACGACGCCGACTTCCTCATCCTCGACGAACCGAGCAACCCTCTCGACGGGCCGGCGCGCGCCTTGTTGCGGGCGCGGCTGGCGGCCTGGGACGGCGGCCTGCTGCTGGTCAGCCATGACCGCGAACTGCTCGAGGGCATGCAGCGGATCGTCGAGCTGTCGACCCTCGGCCTGCGCAGCTATGGCGGCGGCTATTCCTTCTACGCGCAGAGCCGGGAGGAGGCGCGCGAGGCCGCCGAGCGCCGCCTGGACCAGCGTCGTCTGGAGCGCAAGCGGCAGACCCTGGCCATGCGCGAACAGCAGCAGCGCCAGGAGCGGCGCCAGGCCAGCGGCCGGCGCGAAGGCAAGACGGCGAACCAGGCGAAGATCCTGCTCGGTGGGTTCAGGGAACGTAGCGAGGTCAGCGCCGGCAAGCTGCGCAATGCCCACCAGGCGGAGCGCGAGCGCCTCGACCGCGAGGTGCGCGAGGCTGCCCGGGAGGTCGAGGAGGCGTCGCCGCTGCTGCTCGATTCGCCCGATGCCGAACTGGCGGCGCAGCGCCGGATCGTCGAGTTGAAGGGCGTGGTCCTGCCGCATCTGCGCGGGCCGTTGCGCGAAATCGACCTGCTCCTGAGCGGTCCGCGACGGCTGGCGCTGGTCGGCCCGAACGGCAGCGGCAAGTCGACCCTGCTGCGGCTGCTGGCCGGGCAACGGGCGCCGCTGGCGGGAACCTGCGCGGTGACGGTGGGCGCCGCCTATCTCGACCAGCGGCTGAGCGTGCTGGACCACGGGCGAGGCGTGCTGGAGCAGTTGCTGGAGGTCAATCGCAGTCGCGGCGAAAGCTGGCTGCGCACGCGCCTGGCGCAACTCGGCTTGCCGGCTGAACGGCTCGCCCAGCCGTGCGCGACGCTGAGCGGCGGCGAACGCCTGAAGGCGGCCCTGGCCCTGGTGCTCTACGCCGACCGGCCGGCGCAGTTGCTACTGCTCGACGAACCGGACAACCACCTCGACCTGGCTGCGCGGCAGGCCCTGGAAAGCATGCTCGGGCAGTACCGTGGGGCCTTGCTGGTGGTGTCCCACGACCCGGTGTTTCTCCGCCACCTGGCGCTGGACGGCGAACTGCGGGCTACTGCCACGGGTTGGCGCCTGGAGGACCGATGAGCTGGCCATCCGCCGCGACCTGCAGGAGGCTGACTCCGCCGTGGCTGAAACCGATGGCGAGGAGTTTGTCGCTGACTGCCAGGCACAGCGGTATGGCGTCTGCCGTGCGGTAGCGCCAGCGACATTCGCCGCTGGCGAGGTCGCGTACCTCGACCTGACCATCGACCAGCGCCAGTGCGATCCATTGTCCGCCGGGCAACGGCGCGAAGGCGCTGACCTGGGCGGACAGGGTGGCGCCCCAGAGCGTGCCGCGGCTCTCCAGGTCGTAGCAGGTCAGGCGCTGGGTACCGTAGGCGTGATGCGGCGAGTTGTAGACCTTGGCGTTGAGCAGCAGGCGATTGCCCAGCAGGCAGCCGTGCAGGTTGTTGAAGTGCTCCGGGTGGCGCTCCAGGCGTAGCACTTCGCGGGTCTTGAAGGTCTGCGGGTCGAGGCGGAACAGGCCTTTGTCCTGGTGCTGCTCCGGCGGATTGCCGGCCAGGTAGAAGAAGGCTTCGCCACGGTCGATGCGCAGATGGTGGTTGAACAGGTCGTAGTGTCCGAGACGGCGCCTGTGGACGATCCGGCCGGCCGGGTCGAGCACGAGGTCTTCCAGGTCTTTGCCCTCGAGGGCGATCTGGCGGGCGAGAAAACCGCCTTGGGCGGATTGCGCCAGCAGATGGCGGCAGTCGCTCAGGAGCAGCGGTTGTCCCGGCGTTAGCGGCACCTTGAACAGTCGCTGGGCGGCATACCCGAGTTGCAGATTGACCAGCAGGCTGTCGTCCGTGGCGTTATGGAAGACCTGCAGGCACTGGCCCCGTTCGGCCAGTTCGAAGCTGCGCAGGCTGTCGTCGGCCAGATTCCAGAGCTCGAGCCGGGGGCTGGCGCGGGCGATGGCCAGGCGTTGTCCGTCGAGAAAGCACAGGTCCCACACCGGTGGACGATGCAGGAACCGCCGATCTTTGCCCAGGGCTAGGTTTTCCAGGATCGGCAGCGCTGCTTCGCGTTGTGTCGAGGCAGGGTAGAGGGCCCAGTCGAAGGGCAGGCGGGTGCCGGGCAGGTCGTCCAGCACCAGTGGGGCGTCGACCGGAAAGGCTAGCGAATGGCGCTGGCGGAACAACGGTCGGTCCTCCAGGTCGTCGCTGGGGGCGACGGTGAAGGTCAGGCGCCGGCCGTCGTCCTCGAAGTCGCAGGCGAGCACTTCGCGGTTGTCGGCGAGCAGCGATTGGGTCTTGCCGCTCGCGTAGTCCCAGGCCAGCAGACCGCCTTCGAAGAAGGCGCCGCCGTCGTAGCGTCCGCCGCCGATCACCAGTACGGGCCGGCTCGGGTGCCAGGCGATGGCGTTGAGCGGAAAGCCCAGGTCCGGCAGGACGGCGATGCATTCGAGGTCGCCGCCGCGGTACAGGCGCAGGCTCTGTTCGTAGACGTCGAGCTGTCGGCCCGGGTGTTGCCCATGAAAGGCGCTGGCCACCGCGAGGAGCGCGCCGCCGGGAGCCTGGAACACGGCGCAGGGCTCGCCGATGTCGGCGAAGGCGCAAGCGGGCAGCCTGCGGCCGGAAGGAAGCGGGGAGCTGGGCATGGGCGATACCGGGATAATAGAGTCGGGCGCAGTGTCGTTCATTCGTCGTTTCGGGAAAAGCATGAGAAGCGCGGCTGTTCCGACCGGTCGTTTTCTTCTAGGATGGCGCTCCCTTCCTCCCTCGTCGCCGCCGCTGTGCACCGTCCATGCGTTGATTCGCGCCACGGGCATCCAGGCGACGAACCTCAGCGTGGCGCCCGGCCTGGCGGTCGCGGCTGCCTTTCGTTCTACCTGGAATCTTTCGGATAAAGGAATCCAGCATGCACATTCGCAAGCGCGTCGACGCCGACAACACGGCATTGGTCGACCTGTGGGAACGTTCCGTCCGCGCGACCCACGACTTTCTCAGTGAAGCGAACATCGTCGAGCTTTACCCACAGGTCCGCGACCTGTACCTGCCGGCCGTCGAGGTCTGGGTGCTGGTCGACGACGACGGCGTGGCCCAGGGCTTCATTGGCCTGAACCAGGCGCATGTCGAGATGCTCTTCGTCGAACCCGGGCTGCGCGGCCGGGGTATCGGCCGACGCCTGCTCGATCATGCGCGGGCGACCTGGCCGCGCCTGAGCGTCGATGTCAACGAGCAGAACCCGCAGGCCTGCGGTTTCTATCGACACTATGGGTTCCGCCAGACCGGCCGCTCCGCGACCGACTCGGCGGGGCGGCCGTTCCCGCTGCTGCACATGAGCCTCTAGGAGGGCGCGGCACCTCGCCACGTGGGGCGAGGTGCCGCGCAACATCCGGAAAAGTTTTCCCCGGCCAGATGCTTTCAACTGCAAGCATCCGTTTGAGACAGGTCAAACGTTGCGGCGCAGGCCTGCCCGATAGTTCTGTTCATCAGAACGAGGCGCAGGAATCCCATGAACGGCATCCCACCCCTGTCTTCCCGCGACGCCCATGCCAGCCCGCCGCAACGGGTGCTGGAACGATTGCACAGCTCCGCCGCCGGCCTGGACGCGGACGAGGCCGCCCGCCGCCTGGCGGCGCACGGCTACAACCGGTTGCCCGCGCCGAAACGCCAGGGGCCGCTGCTGCGCTTGCTGCGGCAGTTCCACAACGTCCTGCTGTACATGATGCTGTTCGCCTCGCTGGTCACCGCGCTGCTCGGCTTCTGGGTGGACAGTGCGGTAATCCTCCTGGCGGTGGTGGTCAACGCGCTGATCGGTTTCGTCCAGGAGGGCAAGGCGGCCAACGCGCTGGACGCCATCCGCGACATGCTTTCGCTGCATGCCCTGGTCCTGCGCGACGGCCAGCGCCAGGCGCTGGACGCCGAACGCCTGGTACCGGGCGACGTGGTGCTGCTGGCCTCCGGCGACCGGGTGCCGGCCGACCTGCGGCTGTTCGAAACGAAGAACTTCCATGTCGACGAGTCGGCCCTGACCGGTGAGTCGGTGCCGGTGGAGAAGGGCTGCGTCGCGGTGGCCATCGACGCGCTGCTCGGCGACCGCCGTTGCATGGCCTATTCCGGCACCCTGGTGACCAGCGGCCAGGCGCGCGGAGTGGTGGTCGCCACCGCCGGGGATACCGAACTGGGCCGGATCGGTACGCTGTTGCGCGAAGTCCGCACCCTGGCCACTCCGCTGCTGCGACAGATCGCCAGCTTCAGTCGCTGGCTGGCCCTGGCGATCCTGCTGCTGGCCGGCGCCACCTTCGTCCTCGGCACCCTCTGGCAGGGCCAGCCGATGGTGGACATGTTCATGCTGGTGGTGGCGCTGACCGCCTCGGCGATTCCCGAGGGGCTGCCGGCGATCATGACGGTGATCCTCGCCCTCGGCGTACAGCGCATGGCCCGGCGCAACGCCATCGTCAGCCGCCTGCCGGCGGTGGAGACGCTGGGTTCGGTGACGGTGATCTGCTCGGACAAGACCGGCACCCTGACCCGCAACGAGATGACCGTGCAGCGTATCGTCACCGCCGACCAGGTGATCGAGGTCAGCGGCGCCGGCTACGCTCCGCTGGGTGGTTTCAGCCACAACGGCGAAGGCCTCGATCCCGCCGGACGCGACGATCTGCAGGAGATCGGTCGTGCGGCGCTGTTGTGCAACGAGGCGCGCCTGCACCAGGAGGGCGAGGCATGGCAACTGGAGGGCGACCCCACCGAAGGCGCGCTGCTCAGCCTCGGCCTCAAGCTGGGCCTCGATCCGCAGGCGCTGGCGGCGGAACGGCCACGCAGCGATGCGATTCCGTTCGAGTCCGAGCATCGCTTCATGGCCACCCTGCACCACGACCACGCGGGCCAGGCGATGGTCTACCTGAAGGGCGCGCCGGAGCGCATCCTCGACATGTGCGAGGCTGAACGGGTGGGCGACTCGGTGCGGCCGCTGGACCCGGATTACTGGCGGCGCCTGGCCACCGACACCGCCGCTCGCGGCCTGCGCCTGCTGGCCATCGCCCGACGGGCGATGCCGGCGGAGCAGCGCACGCTGGATTTCGCCGACGTGGAACATGGCTTCACCCTGCTGGCCCTGGTGGGCATCATCGATCCGCCGCGCGAGGAGGCCGTGGCCGCGGTCGCCGAATGCCAGGCGGCGGGTATCGCGGTGAAGATGATCACTGGTGACCACGTCGACACCGCGCGGGCGATCGGAGCCATGCTCGGGATCGGCATCGACCGGCCGGCGCTGACCGGCGCGGAGATCGAACTGCTCGACGACCAGCGCCTGCGCGAAGTGCTGCCGGGCGTCGATGTGTTCGCCCGCGCCAGCCCCGAGCACAAGCTGCGCCTGGTGCAGGCCCTGCAGGCCAGCGGCGAGGTGGTGGCGATGACCGGCGACGGGGTCAACGATGCGCCGGCGCTGAAGCGCGCCGACGTCGGCGTAGCGATGGGCAACAAGGGCACCGAGGCGGCCAAGGAGGCGGCCGAGGTGGTCCTCGCCGACGACAATTTCGCCACCATCGCCAATGCCGTGCGCGAGGGAAGGGCGGTCTACGACAACCTGAAGAAATTCATCCTCTTCATGCTGCCGACCAACGGTGGCGAGGCGCTGATCGTGATCGCCGCGATCCTGTTCCAGTTGATCCTGCCGATGACGCCGGCGCAGATCCTCTGGATCAACATGGTCACCTCCAGCACCCTGGGCCTGGCGCTGGCCTTCGATCCGGCCGAGCGCGGCCTGATGCAGCGTCCGCCGCGCCCGCCGGCGGAGCCCCTGTTGTCGCTGTTCTTCGTCTGGCGGGTGCTGCTGGTCTCGCTGCTGATGATGGCGGGCGCCCTGGGCCTGTTCCTCTGGGAGCTGGAGCATGGCACCGGGCTGGAGCGCGCGCGGACCATGGCGGTGAACAGCGTGGTGGTGTGCGAGATGTTCTACCTGCTCAACAGCCGGCATATCTACGATTCGGTGCTCAGCCGCGAGGGCCTGTTCGGCAACCGCCAGGTCTTGCTGGCGATCGCCGCCTGCGTGGTGCTGCAACTGCTCTATACCTACGCGCCGCCGTTGCAGGCGCTGTTCGGCTCGGTCGGCCTGGCCCCGGGCGAGTGGGCGCGGGTGCTGCTGGCCGGGCTTGGCCTGTTCTGCGTCGCCGAACTGGAAAAGTGGCTATGTCGCCGGGTTCGTGCCCGGCAGGCCTGATGCCGCGAGGTCGCCCCTTTGGCCACGGCGCTGTGCCTTTGCCCGTGCGCCGCGCACCGACGACTGCGCCTCGGATCGCCCGGCCGAGAGCGGTCGCACGCGTGGCGATGGGCCGACAGTGAACCCGGGGACCAGGCGTGACTGGGTATTCAGTTCGCATAAAATGTGATCTAGATCACATTTAAACGTTTGCTTACCCTCTAGGACGGGTATCGTACTAGGTGCATCAAACGCCGCGGTCTATTGTTAAGTGGGACTGAAATGTGCCTTTCCGGCACAACGCCAACTCTATAGAGTGGGCTGACTGGACATCTTCAGGGGTCGTCGGGCACGGGCGCATGCGCCTCGGCAGGAAGCCGGGATTCTCGGACTGCCGTACAACGTGCCGGATATCGGGTGCCGAATCCATATTTGGCTGATTGGTTAATAGTTTAAGAAGAACGTAGCGCTATGGCCTTGGTTGACGGTTTTCTTGAGCTGGAACGCTCAAGTGGGAAATTGGAGTGGAGCGCCATCCTGCAGAAGATGGCGAGCGACCTTGGATTCTCGAAGATCCTCTTCGGCCTGTTGCCTAAGGACAGCCAGGACTACGAGAACGCCTTCATCGTCGGCAACTACCCGGCCGCCTGGCGCGAGCATTACGACCGGGCTGGCTACGCGCGGGTCGACCCAACGGTCAGTCACTGTACCCAGAGCGTACTGCCGATTTTCTGGGAACCGTCCATCTACCAGACGCGAAAGCAGCACGAGTTCTTCGAGGAAGCCTCGGCGGCCGGCCTGGTGTATGGGCTGACCATGCCGCTGCATGGTGCGCGCGGCGAACTCGGCGCGCTGAGCCTCAGCGTGGAAGCGGAAAACCGG
The DNA here is from genome assembly GCF_013343155.1 of Pseudomonas sp. FDAARGOS_761. Lineage (NCBI taxonomy): Bacteria > Pseudomonadati > Pseudomonadota > Gammaproteobacteria > Pseudomonadales > Pseudomonadaceae > Pseudomonas > Pseudomonas sp. FDAARGOS_761. The sequence continues at coordinate 1,613,056 of NZ_CP054572.1, forward strand.
GCCGAGGCCAACCGTTTCATGGAGTCGGTCCTGCCGACCCTGTGGATGCTCAAGGACTACGCACTGCAGAGCGGTGCCGGACTGGCCTTCGAACATCCGGTCAGCAAACCGGTGGTTCTGACCAGCCGGGAGAAGGAAGTGTTGCAGTGGTGCGCCATCGGCAAGACCAGTTGGGAGATATCGGTTATCTGCAACTGCTCGGAAGCCAATGTGAACTTCCATATGGGAAACATTCGGCGGAAGTTCGGTGTGACCTCCCGCCGCGTAGCGGCCATTATGGCCGTTAATTTGGGTCTTATTACTCTCTGATCTTGCCTCTCAGGTCGGCGAGCTGGCGATCGGTAATTTGCCCTTCTATATAGAAATGCAAAAGCAGGTATATGGGGAAGGGCAGGTTCTCGCCATTCTCGAAACGACTGCCGCAGGATTGGCTTATCCCGAAGCGGCTCCAGAAAGTTTCCTGGCTTTCCCGTCGGGCGGTGCGGGTGGCCTTTGCCCGGAAGGCCATGTTTTGGGGCTGTGTTCTCTCGTGTGAAGCCATTGCTCTGATCTTTTCGGACGTTTCTTCGAGCCTAGCAAGGGTCCGGGTTCACCGAAATCTATCTCATTTGCTAGTTATAAAATTATGAAATTTGCATAAATTCTTCAGCTTCCTATTTGGAGGAAGTGAAGATGATCGTACAAATTGGTCGGCGCGAAGAGTTCGATAAAAAACTGCTGGGCGAGATGCACAAGTTGCGTGCTCAAGTGTTCAAGGAGCGCAAAGGCTGGGACGTTAGTGTCATCGACGAGATGGAAATCGATGGTTATGACGCACTCAGTCCTTATTACATGTTGATCCAGGAAGATACTCCTGAAGCCCAGGTTTTCGGTTGCTGGCGAATTCTCGATACCACTGGCCCCTACATGCTGAAGAACACCTTCCCGGAGCTTCTGCACGGCAAGGAAGCGCCTTGCTCGCCGCACATCTGGGAACTCAGCCGTTTCGCCATCAACTCTGGACAGAAAGGCTCGCTGGGCTTTTCCGACTGTACGCTGGAGGCGATGCGCGCGCTGGCCCGCTACAGCCTGCAGAACGACATCCAGACGCTGGTGACGGTAACCACCGTAGGGGTGGAGAAGATGATGATCCGTGCCGGCCTGGACGTATCGCGCTTCGGTCCGCACCTGAAGATCGGCATCGAGCGCGCGGTGGCCTTGCGCATCGAACTCAATGCCAAGACCCAGATCGCGCTTTACGGGGGAGTGCTGGTGGAACAGCGACTGGCGGTTTCATGACGGGGACCTGTCGGCTCGCGCCGGCGCGTTCTCTGTCGGAGAGGGAGCGCCTGGCGTCGATGCCGAATCCGCTGTAAAGCGAGTCCGACCCGCTCCGGACTCGCTATCAGGCATCCCCGGACCAGGGCGCCGGGCTGCCGAACAGGCGTCCCATGGCGCCACGCAAGCCCATTTCCCGCAGTACTTCGAGTTCACCGAGGGTTTCCACCTGTTCCGCGATCAACGGTAGATCGATGCTGTGGGTGGTGCGATAGACCGCTTCGATGAACAACCGCTTGTCGCCTTCCCGGTCGACGGCGTGCAGGTAGCAGCCGTCCAGCTTGAGGTAGGCCAGCCCCAGATGGGTAAGGTTGCCGATCAGGCTGAAGCGGCCGCCGAAATGCTGCAGGCCGAGACCGCAGCCCAGTTCGCGCAGGACCTGGCTGAGGCGCTCCAGTTCGGCCGCGGCTGGCAGGTGCCGCTCGTCCAGTTCCAGGGTCAGCTGGCGCGCCTCCTGCGGATGCGCCTTGAGCAGGGCCAGTAGCGGGGCGAACGCCTGCGCATTGCGGACGCTGGCGGCCGACAGGCTCAGCGCCAGCGGCCGTGGATGGCGCCGCAGGTGCTCCAGGCTCTGTTCGAGCATCGCCAGGTCGAGACGCGCGGCCCAGCCGAAACGTTCTATCCAGGGCAGGAAGCGCCCGGCGGCGATGGCCGTGGCCTGCGGGTCGAGCAGGCGCGCGAGGACCTTGTGGTGGAGGACGCGCTGGGTGTCCAGGCAGTCCACCACCGGCTGGAAATAGAGCAGCAGGCGGCGCTCCGTCAGGGCCTGGTCGATCCAGTCGTGCCAGTCCTGGCTGTCGTTGAGCGCCGCGAGCGCGGTGCCGTCCTGGCTCGCCCAGGGCTGGGCGGGCTGGCTTTCGGCCTGGGCCAGGGCCTGGTCGGCACGGGCCAGGAGATCCGCGGGCGAGTCGCCTTCGGCGAACGCGCTGATACCGAGATAGGCGACCGGCGTGAGATCGCTGGCACCGGTGCGGGCAAGATTCTCCAGGCCTTCGCAGAGTTCCTCGGCCAGGCGTTCGGCCTGCTCGCGGGAGCAACCGGGAGCCAGCACGGCGAACTCGCCGCCGCGGCTGCGGGCCAGCAGCCAGTCGGCGCGCCCTTGCTGGCCGCAGGAGTCGACCAGCAAGCGGGCGACCGCCTGGATCAGTTCATCCGTGCGCTGCCCGCCGAGACGCTGGTTCAGCCCGTTCAGGTCGTTCAGGCGCAGCAGCAGGAGCTGCCCGGCATGCTCGTGCTCGCCGGCACCCAGCTGTTCGTTGAGGCGGGCGTCGAACAGGCGCCGGTTGGGTAGGCCGGTGAGACTGTCCTGGTAGGCCTGGGCGCGTAGCTTGTCGCTACGCGCGGCCTCCTCGGCGAACAGCGTGCGAAGTTTCTCCACCATCTGGTTCATCGCCTGCACCACGCGGCGCAGCTCCGGCGTGCGCGGCAGCCTGGGCAGGCTGAGGAATTCCCGCCGGCTGATGGCATGGGCCTGGCGCACCATCTGGTCGAGCGGGCGCAGTTGGCGGCGCAGCAGCCAGCCGCCAAGCAGCAGGCTCACCGCGCCGCAGGCCAGCAACCAGTAGAGGCTGCCCAGGGCGCTGTCCCACAGGCGCGCCAGGGCGAATTGCGGATGGCTGATCACCTCGACCCGCGCCGCCTGTTCCCAGCCGCGCATGATCAGCGCATCGCCACCCTGGGGCTGAAGATCCACCAGGCGCGCGAACCAGCCTGGCACCGTGCGCTCGGCATGCGCCTGCACGCGCTCGACCAGCGGCTTGCCGCTCTTGATGTCGATCACCCGGATGCTGGCGAAGTAGCCGCTGTCGAAGATCGAGCTGACCATCAGTTGCACCATCGCCGGGTCGTCCACGTGCGGCGTCAGGGACAGGCCGAGGGCGGTGGCGGCGTCCTGGGCGTGGGAGCGCAACTGGCCGCGCAACTGCTCGCGGGAGTTCTCCACGCTGCTGACGAAGCTGCCGCTGAAGGCGACGACGAGGAACAGGCAGATGGCGAGGAACAATTGCTTGAGCAGTGACATTCAATCCTCCTTGGGTGCGTCGAGGTCGAGGCCTTCGGCGCGCATCTTGGTCAGCAGGTCCTGCCAGCGCGACAGCTTCTTGCTGTCGCCGGTCCGGCGTCCGCCGTCGGGTCCGGGCAGCCAGAGGCCCTCGGCATTGAAGGCGTACACTGGCAACAGGTCGTCGCGTTGCGAAGCGGGGCGGATCTCGCCGATCAGGTTGTCCAGCACCAGTGGGTCGGCGCCCGGGCTGGCGTACCAGGTCAGCACCATGTGCGCCTGGTTCAGGCGCAGGGCCTTGACGTAGGTGATGCGCAGCTTGTCGCTGGCGACGCCGAGGCGACGCAGGGTCACGTACTTGGCGATGGCGTAGTCCTCGCAGTCGGCGGCGCCCTTGACCAGCGCTTCGACCGGAGTCGCCCAGTAGTCTTCCTGTCGCCAGATCTCGATGTCGTCGGTGAAGCGTAGCGATTGGTTGAAGAAGTCGTTGACCGCGCGCAGCTTGGCCGCTTCGTCGAGCGTGCCGCCCTGTTCGAGCAGGCGGCCCCAGTCGCCCAGGCGCGATTTCGCCGCGCCCAGCTCGCCGTAGCGCTGCTCGGCACGGCTCAGTATCGACTCCAGGTCCCACTGCGCCAGCGCCGCGCCGACTGCCAGCAGCAATGTCGCCGCCAGCGACAGCAGCCAGGGGGCGTAGGCCCTGGGGCAGGGCCGGCGGGCGCCGGGGGTTGGTGACATCGAGCGGGCTCCGGAAGGACTCAGCGAAGTCTACGAGAGCGCCGGGCGGCCTGCCAGCGCGGGGTGTCCGGCGAAACTGACAGGATTGTCATTCAGGGGTCAGGGTGGGGTCCCGCTGCGCTGCTTATAAAGAAGAACGAAGTCGGCCGCGCGAGGCCGGCGACTGGGAAAGGTGGACAGATGCAGGCGTTGCGCAGTGGTGGGGGGCGGGTCCTGGTGGGCGTGCTGGCGGCGGGCCTGGTCGCCTTCGGCGGTTGGGCATGGCTCGGCGGCGACGCCGGGGCGAAGGCGGCGCCCGCGCCGGCCAGGGTCCCGGTGAACGTGGCGCGGGTGGAGCGGCGCGACGTCGAGCAACAGGTCAGCGGCATCGGTACGGTGACTTCGTTGCACAACGTGGTGATCCGCACCCAGATCGACGGCCAGTTGACCCGCCTGCTGGTGAGCGAAGGGCAGATGGTCGAGGCGGGCGAGTTGCTGGCGACCATCGATGACCGCGCCGTCGTCGCCGCGCTGGAGCAGGCGCAGGCCTCCAGGGCGAGCAACCAGGCCCAGCTGAAATCCGCCGAGCAGGACCTGCAACGCTACCGCAGCCTGTATGCCGAGCGTGCGGTGTCACGCCAACTGCTGGACCAGCAGCAGGCGACGGTCGACCAGTTGCGCGCGACCCTGAAGGCCAACGATGCCACCATCAACGCCGAGCGGGTGCGCCTGTCCTACACCCGGATCACCTCGCCGGTATCCGGCAAGGTTGGTATCCGCAACGTCGATGTCGGCAACCTGGTGCGGGTCGGCGACAGTCTCGGCCTGTTCAGCGTGACCCAGATCGCACCGATCTCCGTAGTCTTCTCCCTGCAACAGGAACAGTTGCCCCAGTTGCAGGCGCTGCTCGGCGGCGAGGCGGCGGTGCGCGCCTACAGCCGCGACGGCGGGAGCGCGCTGGGCGAGGGCCGGTTGCTGACCATCGACAACCAGATCGACATTTCCACCGGCACCATCCGCGTGCGCGCCTCCTTCGATAACCGCCAGGCCCGGCTCTGGCCCGGGCAGTTCGTCGCGGTGAGCCTGCACACCGGGGTCCGGCGCGACCAGTTGGTGCTGTCGAGCAAGGCGGTGCGCCGCGGCCTGGAGGGCAATTTCGTCTACCGGGTCGCCGCCGACCGGGTCGAGGCGGTGCCAGTGCGGGTGCTCCAGGACATCGACGGCCTCAGTGTGGTGGAAGGCCTGGCCAGCGGTGACCAGGTGGTGGTGGACGGCCACTCGCGGCTGATGCCCGGAGCCCTGGTCGATATCCAGGAGCCGCGCCCGAGCCTGGCTCAGGCCACGGAGCGGCAGCCGTGACGCCGCGCGCCGGGATTTCCGGCTGGTGCGTACGGCACCCGATCGCCACCGCGCTGCTGACCCTGGCCTCGCTGCTGCTGGGGCTGCTGGCGTTCCTCCGGCTCGGCGTGGCGCCGTTGCCGGAGGCGGACTTCCCGACCATCCAGATCAACGCCTTGCTGCCCGGCGGTAGCCCGGAAACCATGGCCTCGTCGGTGGCCACCCCCTTGGAAGTGCAGTTCAGCGCGATTCCCGGGATCACCGAGATGACCTCCAGCAGCGCCCTGGGCACCACCACCCTGACCCTGCAGTTCAGCCTCGACAAGAGCATCGACGTCGCCGCCCAGGAGGTCCAGGCGGCGATCAACGCCGCGGCCGGGCGGCTGCCGGTGGACATGCCGAACCTGCCGACCTGGCGCAAGGTCAACCCGGCGGACAGCCCGATCATGATCCTGCGGGTCAACTCGGAGATGATGCCGCTGATCGAACTCAGCGATTACGCCGAGACCATCCTCGCCCGCCAGCTCAGCCAGGTGAACGGCGTGGGGCAGATCTTCGTGGTCGGCCAGCAGCGCCCGGCGATCCGCATCCAGGCCCAGCCGGAGAAGCTCGCCGCCTACCAGCTGACCCTGGCCGACCTGCGCCAGTCGTTGCAGTCGGCCAGCGTCAACCTGGCCAAGGGTGCGCTCTACGGCGAGGGGCGGGTGTCGACCCTCGCGGCCAACGACCAGTTGTTCAACGCCAGCGACTATGACGACCTGGTGGTCGCCTACCGCCAGGGCGCGCCGGTGTTCCTCAAGGACGTGGCGCGGATCGTCTCGGCGCCCGAGGACGACTACGTGCAGGCCTGGCCGAACGGCGTGCCCGGGGTGGCGCTGGTGATCCTCCGCCAGCCTGGGGCGAACATCGTCGATACCGCCGACGCGATCCAGGCCGCGCTGCCACGCCTGCGCGAGATGCTCCCGGCGACCATCGAGGTAGACGTGCTCAACGACCGCACCCGGACCATCCGCTCGTCGTTGCACGAGGTCGAACTGACCCTGCTGCTGACCATTGGCCTGGTGGTGCTGGTGATGGGCCTGTTCCTCCGCCAGCTGTCGGCGACCCTGATCGTCGCCACGGTGCTGGCGGTGTCCCTGAGCGCCAGCTTCGCGGCGATGTACGTGCTCGGCTTCACCCTCAACAACCTGACCCTGGTGGCGCTGATCATCGCCGTCGGCTTCATCGTCGACGACGCCATCGTGGTCGTGGAGAACATCCACCGACACCTGGAAGCGGGCGCCTCGAAGGTCGAGGCGGCGCTCAAGGGCGCGGCGGAGATCGGCTTTACCGTGATTTCCATCAGCTTCTCGCTGATCGCCGCGTTCATTCCCCTGCTGTTCATGGGCGGGATCGTCGGCCGGCTGTTTCGCGAATTCGCGGTCAGCGTGACGGTGGCGATCCTGATCTCGGTGGTCGCTTCGCTGACCCTGGCGCCGATGCTGGCTTCGCGCTTCATGCCGGCATTGCGGCATGCCGAAGCGCCGAGAAAGGGCTTCGCCGAATGGCTGACCGGCGGCTACGAACGCGGCCTGCGCTGGGCGCTCGGGCACCAGCGGCTGATGCTGGTCGGCTTCGCCTTTACCGTGCTGGTGGCGGTGGCCGGCTACGTCGGGATTCCCAAGGGTTTCTTCCCCTTGCAGGACACCGCCTTCGTCTTCGGCACGAGCCAGGCTGCCGAGGATATCTCCTACGACGACATGGCCGCCAAGCACCGGCAACTGGCCGAGATCATCGCCAGCGACCCGGCGGTGCAGAGCTACAACCATGCGGTGGGCGTCACCGGCGGTAGCCAGAGCCTGGCCAACGGGCGTTTCTGGATCGTCCTCAAGGACCGTGGCGAGCGCGATGTCTCGGTCGGCGAGTTCATCGACCGGCTGCGCCCGCAACTGGCCAAGGTGCCGGGAATCATGCTCTACCTGCGCGCGGCGCAGGACATCAACCTCAGTTCCGGACCCTCGCGGACCCAGTACCAGTACGCCCTGCGCAGCAGCGACAGCACCCAGCTGGCGCTCTGGGCGCAACGCCTCACCGAGCGCCTGAAGCAGGTGCCGGGGCTGATGGATGTGTCCAACGACCTGCAGGTCGGCGCCAGCGTCACCGCGCTGGACATCGACCGGGTGGCCGCGGCGCGTTTCGGCCTCAGCGCCGAGGATGTCAGCCAGACCCTCTACGACGCCTTCGGCCAGCGCCAGGTCGGCGAGTACCAGACCGAGGTCAACCAGTACAAGGTGGTCCTCGAACTCGATGCGCGCCAGCGCGGCCGCGCGGAAAGCCTGGACTGGTTCTACCTGCGCTCGCCGCTGAGCGGCGAGATGGTCCCGCTGTCGGCCATCGCCAAGGTCGCGGCGCCGCGCTCCGGGCCGCTGCAGATCAACCACAACGGCATGTTCCCGGCGGTCAACCTGTCCTTCAACCTGGCTGCCGGGGTGTCCCTCGGCGAGGCGGTGCAGGCGGTGCAGCGCGCCCAGGAGGAGATCGGCATGCCCTCGACCATTATCGGCGTGTTCCAGGGCGCGGCGCAGGCCTTCCAGAGCTCGCTGGCCTCGCAACCGCTGCTGATCCTCGCCGCGCTGATCGCGGTGTACATCATCCTCGGGGTGCTCTACGAGAGTTTCGTGCATCCGCTGACGATCCTTTCGACCCTGCCCTCGGCGGGGATCGGCGCGGTGTTCCTGCTCTGGGCCTGGGGCCAGGACTTCTCGATCATGGCGCTGATCGGCATCGTGCTGCTGATCGGTATCGTCAAGAAGAACGGCATCCTCATGGTCGACTTCGCCATCGTCGCCCAGCGCGAGCAGGGCATGAGCGCGGAGCAGGCGATCTACCAGGCCTGCCTGACCCGTTTCCGGCCGATCATGATGACCACCCTGGCCGCGCTGCTGGGCGCGATACCCCTGATGATCGGCTTCGGCACCGGTTCCGAGCTGCGCCAGCCTCTGGGCATCGCGGTGGTCGGCGGGCTGCTGGTGAGCCAGGTGCTGACCCTGTTCAGCACGCCGGTGGTATACCTGGCCCTGGAGCGACTGTTCCACCGGCGCGGGGCGACGACCTCGGACGGCGGAACCGCTGGGGCGACGGCGACATGAGGCGTAACGGACACGGCTTTCCTGGACGGCGGCGCGTGGCTAGGATGCAGGCAGGCATGCGTCCCGCCCGGGATGCGAAGGCGAACAGAGGATCGGGCGATAGATGCGGGTACTGATTGTCGAGGACGAGGCGAAGACGGCGGACTACCTGAACCGTGGCCTCAGTGAACAGGGGTTCACCGTGGACCTGGCGGACAACGGCATCGACGGTCGCCACCTGGCGCTCCATGGCGAGTACGACGTGATCGTGCTCGACGTGATGCTGCCGGGCGTCGACGGCTACGGCGTTCTGCGGGCGTTGCGCGAGCGGCGGCAGACCCCGGTGATCATGCTCACCGCGCGCGAGCGCGTGGAAGACCGGGTGCGCGGGCTGCGCGAGGGCGCCGACGACTACCTGATCAAGCCGTTCTCCTTCCTCGAACTGGTCGCCCGCCTGCAGGCCCTGACCCGGCGCGGCGGCAACCATGAAAGCCATTCGCAGATGCGCATCGCCGACCTGTCCATCGACCTGCTCAGCCGCAAGGTCTTCCGCGGCAACACTCGCCTGGAGCTGACTGCCAAGGAGTACGCGCTGCTCTGCGTGCTGGCCCAGCGCAGCGGCGAGATCCTATCGAAGACGGCGATCGCCGAACTGGTCTGGGACATCAACTTCGATACCGACACCAATGTCGTGGAGGTGGCGATCAAGCGCCTGCGCGCCAAGCTCGACGGTCCGTTCGAGAACAAGCTGCTGCATACCATCCGGGGCATGGGCTACGTCCTGGAGAACCGTGCGCTGGCGGAGTCGGGCTGAGGTGGGCATGTCCTTGTCGACCCGCCTGGCGGGAATGTTCGCCGGCGCCGCGGTGGTGATCTTCGCCCTCATCGGCACCATGCTCTATTGCATCCTCGACCGCCAGACCGAGCGCCTGCAGCAGGGCGAGGTGGACGTGCGCTTCAACATGGTCTCGCGGATGCTCGACCATCCCGACCTGGCCGAGCGCTGGCCGCACCTGCAGGGCAAGCTGGACAACCTGAGCCAGGAGTACGAGCTGATTCGTTTCTGGATCGACAGCGACGACCCGCGCTATCACTACGGGCGCTTCAGCGAACCGGTGCAGCGGCTGATCGCCGATGGCGCCGGCCGCTACGAACTGGAGTTGCCGGAGCACCGGTACGCGCTGACCGCGCGGGTCGGCGTGTTGCCGGCGCGCGAGGGGCGGCCGCGGCTGACCTACGTCACCGCCATCGACAGCGCGGCGTTCCATGAGGCGCGGACCTCCACCCTGAAATGGCTGCTCGGCCTGTCCGCCCTCGGTGTGCTGCTGGCCTCGTTGCTTGGCCACTGGATCGCCCGCCTGGGCCTGTGGCCGGTGCATCGGCTCTCCGAGGAGGCCCGGCGGATCAGCCCGCGGCAGTTGTCGCAGCGCTTGCAGCTCTCGCCGCTGCCGGCCGAGCTGCGCGAACTGGTGGGAGCGTTCAACGGCGCCCTGGACCGCCTGGAGCAGGCCTACGTGCGCCTGGAGTCGTTCAATGCCGACGTCGCCCACGAGCTGCGCACGCCATTGACCAACCTGATCGGCCAGACCCAGGTGGCGTTGTCCCGCGAACGCAGCGGCGAACATTACGAAGAGGTCCTGCAATCCAACCTGGAGGAGCTGGAGCGGCTGCGGGCGATCGTCAACGATATGTTGTTCCTCGCCCGCGCCGACCAGGGACGCCTGGCCTGCGAGCGTGAGGAAACCTCGCTGGCCGGCGAGATCGCCACCACGGTGGATTTCCTCGAGGTGATCTTCGACGAGGCCGGGGTCGGTATCGAGGTGCGCGGCGAGGCCCGCGCGCTGGTCGAGCGCGCCCTGTTCCAGCGGGCGGTGACCAACCTGCTGTACAACGCCGCCCAGCACACCGCCGCCGGCGGCACGCTGCGGGTCGGCGTCGAGCGGCGTGGCGACGAAGTGCGGGTGGCGGTGAGCAACCCCGGCGTGCCGATCGCCGACGAGCACCGCAGGCACCTGTTCGAGCGCTTCTATCGGGTCGACGCGGCGCGCAGCAACAGCGAGGCCAACCATGGCCTCGGCCTGTCCATCGTCAAGGCGGTGGCGAGCATGCACGGCGGTTCGGTGTTCGTCGACAGCGCGGACGGCTGGAACACCTTCGGCTTCACCGTGCTGAGCCCCGAGCGACGCGGGTCCGGCGACCGCTTGCCGCTGGGCGAGGGCGATCCGGCACTGTCCTGAGCGGGCCCTCAGGCGTCGTGCGGCGGGCGGGTCTTCTGGCGGAGGATATAGATGCTGACCAGTACCGCGCTGGTCAGCATGAAGCCCTGGGCCCAGGGGCGTCGGACCAGGTAGCAGGAAAGGGCGATGCTGGCCCACATCAGGCCGATGGCGTAGACCTTGCCCTTGAGCGGGATGCCTTCGCCGTCGAGATAGTCGCGGATCCACGGGCCGAGCCGTGGATGGCCGACCAGCCAGTGGTAGAAGCGCGGCGAGCTGCGCATGAAGCAGGCCGCCGCGAGGAGCAGGAAAGGCGTGGTCGGCAGCACCGGCAGGAAGATGCCGATCACGCCCAGGGCTACGCTTAGGAAACCCACGGCCTGGAGGCTATAGCGCACCCAGGCACGAGCGCTCGGGCGAATTTCCCGCTGCGCCACCGCGGCGCTCCTTAGTGCGTGCGCGGCTTGAGCAGGGCGGGCTTTTCTTCCGGCGCCTGGCAGAGCAGGAACAGGTTGGTCAGCAGGTCGGGAATCTGCGCGACCATGTCGTCCACCAGGTGGCGGTCGCGGGCGATCTCGTCGAACTCGGGCTGCTCGTCGAACAGGCCGGAGCCGACCATGATCGGCAGCAGCAACTCGCTGACTTCCTCCTCGGCCTGCTCGAACCAGACTTCCTCGCGAAGGAACACGCCTTCCATGAAGCCGATGCACCAGCCGCGCAGGTCGGAGTCGTCCGGCTCGTCGCCGAGGTCGAGGTCGCAGGGCAGCTCGAGGTCTTCGTCGCTGGCCAGCACGCGGGTGATGTGCGCCTTGAGCTGCTCGAGGGAAGTCTCGATCTCCTGGCGCTCCTCATCGCTGCGGTAGTGCGGCGGTTCGGCGAACAGGGCGTCGATCCACTCCCGCTCCGGCACCTGCTCCGGGCAGATGGAGAGGGCGGTCAGGTAGCCGTGGGTCGCCACGTAGTCCAGCGCTTCTTCGTGCAGGTCATCGGCATCGAGGAAGGCTTGCAGACGGGACAGTTTTTCGGCGAAGGACATCAGGGTACTACCTCGGGAGGGATGCGGCTCTGGATTGTAGTCCAGACGGGACCTGCGGGCAAAGCGAGCGTGCCTGCTGCGGCGCCCTGGCGAGCGTTTCACGGAGGCTCTCGGCGAAGTTGGCCCGGACCTTGCTCCATCCCTTGCGCAAGCCACGACGCAATCCCTTCGCAAATGGAGAATTCCCATGGCCGTCGCCCCTGGTGTGTTGTTGCCGCCGACGCCTGATGTAAAGCCCAAGGCCGCTGCGCCGAAGAGCCAGCAGAAAACGCCTGAGCCCAGTAACGACAAGACTTCCAGCTTCTCCGACATGTATGCCAAGGAGACCGCGAAGAAGCCCGCCGAGCGCGCCGACGGTCCCGCGAAGGGTTCGCGGGACAAGCCACGGGACGCCGGCAAGGACGCCGCCGAAGCGCAGCCGACGGATGCCGTCAGGCAGCCGGCCGTTGCCGAAGACGGCAAGCCTTTGCCGGCCGACGGCCAGGCCAAGGCCGACGGCGAAGATAAAGTCGAAACGCCGGTCGATCCGCTGCAATTGCTCGGTCTCGGCGGTGCCGTACCGTTGCTCGACGAGAATACCCAGGCGACTTTGCTGCCACCGGCCGTGCCGACGGCCAGCAGTGCTCCGGCCAGCCTTACCGAAGCCAGCAGCGACCCGACCCTGGTCAAGCTCAACGGCGTGCCGGCGGTGAACATGGCCCTGGAGCAGGGCGCCCAGGACGCCGCGCAGACGGCGAAAGGCGGGCCGGCGAAGAGCGCCGATCCGCGCCAGGCGAACCTCGGCGATGCCCTTGCCGGCCTGACCTCGGATTCCTTGACCAAGGCCGTCGACGGCAAGGCGCTCGAGGCCCAGTTGCAGCAGACCGCCGAGCCGGCCGTCGCCAGCGCCGCCTCCGAGAGCCTGCTGGAGAGCAAGGCGGAGCCGCGCGGCGAGCCTTTCGCGGCCAAGCTCAACGGGCTGACCCAGGCCATGGCGCAACAGGCCCTGACCAACCGTCCGGTGAACGGTACGGTGCCCGGCCAGCCGGTGGCGATACAGCAGAACGGCTGGAGCGAGGCGGTAGTGGACCGGGTGATGTGGATGTCCAGCCAGAACCTGAAGTCGGCGGAGATCCAGCTCGACCCGGCCGAGCTGGGACGCCTGGACGTGCGCATCCACATGACCGCCGACCAGACCCAGGTGACCTTCGCCAGTCCCAACGCCGGCGTTCGCGACGCCCTGGAAAGCCAGATGCACCGGCTGCGTGACATGTTCAGCCAGCAGGGCATGAACCAGCTCGACGTGAACGTCTCCGACCAGTCGCTGGCGCGGGGCTGGCAGGGCCAGCAGCAGGGCGAGGGCGGATCGGCGCGCGGACGAGGCTTTGCCGGCGAGGCCTCGGGCGATGAGGAAACCCTTGCCGGAGTCAGCGAGATCCGCAGCCGGCCGGGTTCCTCGGCGGCGCGCGGTCTGGTCGACTACTACGCCTGAGGCGAACGACTGCATTTCCCCTTTGGGCCTCCTGCGGGAGGCCTTTCTTTTTCCGGAGCGGGCGATTTCGCAAAAGACGGGGATGATTTCCTGTGGCCAGGCTGTAATATCCGCGCCGTCTATCATCTCGGACAGCATTCCGGGGCTGGCCCCAGGGGGCGGGGCGGCGTTGCAGAAATGGCACAACCCTTGCTCTGCCCCTGTGAAACCCTTCATTTGACGCTATAGCGACGGATTTTTGGCATGGCTAAGAAAGAGGCGACACCCGCCGACGCGGGGGCTCCGAGCGGCGGCAAGAGCAAGCTGAAGCTGATCCTGCTGATCGTGGTCGGCCTGCTGCTGGCGATCGGCCTGTCGGTGGGCGGCACCTGGTTCTTCCTCAGCAAGTCGCTGAAGGCCGAGAAGACCGAGGAAGTCGCCAGCGAGGCGGCGAAGCCGGGCAAGCAGCCGGCGCTCTACGAGATCCTGGCGCCGGCCTTCGTCGTCAACTTCAACCAGAACGGCCGGCAGCGCTACATGCAGGTCGGCGTCGCGTTGATGGGGCGCGACAAGGCGCAGATGGACGCATTGCGCGAGCACATGCCGCTGGTTCGCAATAAACTGGTGATGCTGTTCTCGAGTCAGAGTTTCGACTCGCTGGTGACGCCGGTGGGCAAGGAAATGCTCCGCCAGCAGGCGACCGCCGGATTGCAGGAACTGGCCAAGAAGGAAACCGGCCAACTGGCTATCGAACAAGTGTTGTTCACCAATTTCGTGCTGCAGTAGGTATCCCATGGCCGTGCAAGATCTGCTTTCCCAGGATGAAATCGACGCGCTGTTGCACGGCGTCGACGATGGCCTGGTGGAAACCGAAGTCGAGGCGACGCCGGGATCGGTCAAGTCCTATGACCTGACCAGCCAGGACCGCATCGTCCGGGGCCGCATGCCGACCCTGGAGATGATCAACGAGCGTTTCGCCCGCTACACCCGCATCAGCATGTTCAACCTGCTGCGCCGTTCGGCCGACGTCGCGGTCGGCGGCGTGCAGGTGATGAAGTTCGGCGAGTACGTGCACTCGCTGTACGTTCCCACCAGCCTCAACCTGGTGAAGATGAAGCCGCTGCGCGGCACCGCGCTGTTCATCCTCGACGCCAAGCTGGTGTTCAAGCTGGTGGACAACTTCTTCGGCGGCGACGGCCGCCACGCCAAGATCGAGGGCCGCGAGTTCACCCCGACCGAACTGCGGGTGGTGCGGATGGTGCTGGAGCAGGCCTTCGTCGATCTGAAGGAAGCCTGGCAGGCGGTGCTGGAGATGAACTTCGAGTACGTCAACTCGGAGGTCAACCCGGCCATGGCCAACATCGTCAGTCCCAGCGAGGTGGTGGTGGTCTCCACCTTCCACATCGAACTGGACGGCGGTGGCGGCGACCTGCACATCACCATGCCCTATTCGATGATCGAGCCGATCCGCGAGATGCTCGACGCCGGTTTCCAGTCCGACCACGACGACCAGGACGAGCGCTGGATCAAGGCCCTGCGCGAGGACGTGCTGGACGTCCAGGTACCGCTCGGCGCCACCGTGGTCCGCCGCCAGCTCAAGCTGCGCGACATCCTGCACATGCAGCCGGGCGACGTGATCCCGGTGGAGATGCCGGAACACATGGTGATGCGCGCCAACGGCGTGCCCGCCTTCAAGGTCAAGCTGGGCGCCCACAAGGGCAACCTGGCGCTACAGATTCTCGAAGCGGTCGAGCGCTCGCGCTGACCGCTTCCCCCGGAGGAAAGACGAACCATGGCAGACGAAGAAAAAGTGACCACCGAGGAACAGGCACTGGCCGACGAATGGGCGGCGGCGCTGGCCGAGGCGGGCGACGCCAGCCAGGACGACATCGATGCGCTGATGGCCCAGGGCGGCGCGACCCCCGTGGCGGAGCCGAGCACCCCGCGGGCGCCGATGGAAGAGTTCGGCGCTTCGCCGAAGGCGCCGACCATTTCCGGCCTGGAGGGGCCCAACCTGGATGTGATCCTGGACATCCCGGTGACCATCTCCATGGAAGTCGGGCATACCGACATCAGCATCCGCAACCTGCTGCAGCTGAACCAGGGGTCGGTGATCGAACTCGATCGCCTGGCCGGCGAGCCGCTGGACGTACTGGTCAACGGCACCCTGATCGCCCACGGCGAGGTGGTGGTGGTGAACGAGAAGTTCGGCATCCGCCTGACCGACGTGATCAGTCCCAGCGAACGCATCAAGAAGCTGCGCTGACATGCGTCGCTACCTGTTCGCCGGCTTCCTGCCGGCACTCGCCTCGCTGAGCGCGCCGCTGTGCGCCGCCGAGGGGACGACGGGTGCCGCCGCGCCGACGGTGGGCGCCGCTTCCGGCGCCGCCGCGCAACTGGCCCAACTGGTGCTCGGCCTGGGCCTGGTGATCGGCCTGATCTTCCTGCTCGCCTGGCTGGTGCGCCGGGTGCAACAGGCCGGTCCGCGCGGCAACCGCTTGATCCGCACCCTCGCCAGCCAGCCGCTGGGTCCGCGCGACCGGCTGGTGCTGGTGCAGGTCGGCGAGGAGCAGATCCTGCTTGGCCTGACGCCCGGCCGGATCACGCCGTTGCACGTGCTCAAGGAGCCGGTACACCTGCCGGACGGCGAGCCGGCCACGCCGGAATTCGCCCAGCGCCTGCTGGAGCTGCTGAACAAGGACCCCAAGGGTAAGCCATGACTCCGCGCATCTCCCTGGCCGGCGCGCTCACCGCGCTCTGCCTCCTGCTGCTGGCGCCGTGGCCGGCGCTGGCCGCCGACCCGACATCGATCTCGGCGATCACCGTGACCACCAACGGCCAGGGCCAGCAGGAGTATTCGGTCAGCCTGCAGATCCTGCTGATCATGACCGCGCTGAGCTTCATCCCGGCGTTCGTCATGCTGATGACCAGCTTCACCCGGATCATCATCGTCTTCTCCATCCTGCGCCAGGCGCTGGGCCTGCAATCGACGCCGTCGAACCAGGTGCTGGTGGGGCTGGCGCTGTTCCTGACCATGTTCGTCATGGCCCCGGTATTCGACAAGATCAACAGCCAGGCCCTGCAGCCCTACCTGAACGAGCAGATTCCCGCCCAGGAAGCCCTGCAAAAGGCCGAGGTACCGCTGAAGGCGTTCATGCTGGCGCAGACTCGCACCTCCGACCTGGAGCTGTTCGTGCGCCTGTCCAAGCGCACCGACATCGGCAGCCCGGAGGCGACGCCGCTGACCATCCTGGTCCCGGCCTTCGTCACGTCCGAGCTGAAGACCGCGTTCCAGATCGGCTTCATGATCTTCATCCCGTTCCTGATCATCGACCTGGTGGTGTCCAGCGTGCTGATGGCGATGGGCATGATGATGCTGTCGCCGCTGATCATTTCCCTGCCGTTCAAGATCATGCTGTTCGTCCTGGTGGATGGCTGGGCGCTGATCATCGGGACGCTGGCGGGCAGTTTCGGCACCGTCTAGCGGTGCCGCCGGCTTGACGCGCCGCTGGCGCGCTGGAGAGAGACATGACCCCTGAGGTGGCACTCGACCTGTTCCGCGAGGCGTTGTGGCTGACGGCGATGATCGTCGGCGTGCTGGTGGTTCCGAGCCTGCTGGTCGGTCTCGTGGTGGCGATGTTCCAGGCCGCCACCCAGATCAACGAACAGACCCTGAGCTTCCTGCCGCGCCTGATGGTGATCCTGCTCACCCTGATCGTGCTGGGTCCCTGGCTGCTGCGGCAGCTGATGGAGTACACCCAGACGCTGATCGGCAACATCCCGCTGCTGATCGGCTGATGCTGGAGCTGACCAACGCGCAGATCGGCGGCTGGATCGCCAGCTTCGTGCTGCCGCTGTTCCGGGTCGCGGCGCTGCTGATGACCATGCCGGTGATCGGCACCCAGCTGGTGCCGGTGCGGGTGCGCCTGTACCTGGCGCTGGGCGTCTGCGTGGTGCTGGTGCCGAACCTGCCGCCGATGCCGCAGGTGGACGCGCTGAGCATGAAGGCCATGCTGCTGATCGGCGAGCAGATCCTGGTCGGCGCCTTGCTCGGCTTTTCCCTGCAGTTGCTGTTCCACGCCTTCGTGATCGCCGGGCAGATCATCTCGATGCAGATGGGCCTGGGCTTCGCTTCCATGGTCGATCCGGCCAACGGCGTCTCGGTGCCGGTGCTCGGCCAGTTCTTCACCATGCTGGTGACGCTGCTGTTCCTGGCGATGAACGGCCACCTGGTGGTGTTCGAGGTGATCGCCGAGAGCTTCGTCACCCTGCCGGTGGGCGAGGGCCTGAGCGGCAACCATTTCTGGATTATCGCCGGCAAGCTCGGCTGGGTGATGGGCGCGGCGCTGCTGCTGGCGCTGCCGGCGATCACCGCGCTGCTGGTGGTGAACCTCGCCTTCGGCGCCATGACCCGCGCGGCGCCGCAACTGAACATCTTCTCCATCGGCTTTCCATTGACCCTGGTGCTGGGCCTGGTGATCCTCTGGATCGGCACCGCCGACCTGCTCAGCCAGTACCAGGTGCTGGCCGGCGAGGCCCTGCAATTCCTCCGTGAACTGGTGCGGGCGAGGTAGCCATGGCCGAGAGCGAGAGCGGGCAGGACAAGACAGAGGAACCCACGGAGAAACGCCGCCGCGAGGCGCGCGAGAAAGGGCAGTTGCCGCGTTCGCGGGAGCTGAACACCCTGGCCATCCTCATGGCCGGCGCCGGCGGCCTGCTGATCTACGGCGCCGACCTGGCGGGCGCCCTGTTGCGCCTGATGCGCAGCAATTTCGAGCTGTCCCGGGAAACCGCGATGAATACCGAGAGCATGCTGCAATTGCTCGGCGCTTCGGCCTACCTGGCGGCCCAGGGGCTCTGGCCGATCCTGCTGATGCTGCTGGTGGCGGCGATCGTCGGGCCGATCGCCCTCGGCGGCTGGCTGTTCTCGATGGACGCCCTGCAACCCAAGTTCAGCCGGCTCAACCCGCTGTCGGGGCTGAAACGGATGTTTTCCGCCAAGTCGCTGCTCGAACTGAGCAAGGCGCTGATCAAGTTCCTGGTGGTGCTGGCGGTGGCCCTGCTGGTGCTCTCCGCCGACCGCGACGCCCTTCTGGCGCTGGCGCACCAGCCGCTCGAGCAGGCGATCCTGCACAGCGTGCGGGTGGTCGGCTGGAGCGCCTTCTGGATGGCCTGCAGCCTGCTGCTGATCGCCGCGGTGGACGTGCCCTACCAGATCTGGGACAACCGCCAGAAGCTGCTGATGACCAAGCAGGAAGTCCGCGACGAATACAAGGACTCCGAGGGCAAGCCCGAGGTCAAGTCGAAGATCCGCCAGATGCAGCGCGAGATGGCGCAGAGACGGATGATGGCGGCGGTGCCGGAGGCCGACGTGGTGATCACCAACCCGACCCACTTCGCCGTGGCCCTGAAGTACGACCCGGCGGGCGGCGGGGCGCCGCTGCTGCTGGCCAAGGGCAACGATTTCCTGGCCCTGAAGATCCGCGAGGTGGCCCAGGAGCACAAGGTGATGGTCATGGAGTCGCCGGCGCTGGCGCGAGCGGTGTACTACTCCACCGAGCTGGACCAGGAGATTCCCGCCGGGCTCTATCTCGCCGTGGCCCAGGTGCTGGCCTATGTCTACCAGCTCAAGCAGTACCAGGCCGGCAAGGGCAAGCGGCCGAGCCCGTTGAAGGACCTGCCGATCCCGCCGGACCTGCGTCGCGACGAGTGACCGGGCTGGAGCTGCGCGCCGCGCTGTGGCAGCCTTGGCCGATACCCGCTCGGGATGAGAGCTTTGCCGTTCATGGATCGAACCCTGTCTGATCGTATTTTCCCGTCTGTCCTCCTGTTGCTCGCCCTGGCCTGGCTGCTGCCCTGGATGCCTGCGCACGCCGAAGCGCCGGCGGAATGGGTCGCCTTGCCCCTGTCGGAGCGGGTGGTGGATGCCACCCACACGCTGGACGAGGCGACGCGCCAACGCCTGGTGGAGAAGCTCGAGGTGCTGGAGCGGCGACGCGGCGCGCAGATCGCGGTGGTGATGCTGCCGACTACCGGTACCCTCGATATCGAAGCCTTCTCCGACAAGCTGTTCCAGGCCTGGAAGCTCGGCCGCAAGGCGGTCGACGACGGTCTGCTGCTGGTGGTGGCCAAGGATGACCGGCGCATGCGCATCGAGGTCGGCTACGGCCTGGAGGGTGCGGTGCCCGATGTGGTCGCCGGACGGATCATTCGCGAGCGGATGGCCCCGGCATTTCGCGAGGGCGACTACGCCGGCGGGATCGAGGCCGCGGTGGACGAGCTGATCCGCCTGGTCGACGGCGAAACGCTGCCGGCGGCTGCGTCGTCGTCGGGTACGCCGGAGGTCTCGCTGGGGCCATTGCCGGCGGAAGCTTGGGCGTTGCTGGTCGCTTTCATCTACGGATCGTTGGCCGGAGTGCTGTTGAGTGCCCGGGCGCTGCGCTGGCCCTGGCTGCTCGGCGGGGCGCTGCTCTGCTGGCTGCTGGGCACGCTGGCCGGCGCTTCCGGCGAATGGATGAGCGTGCTGCTGGTGGCTCCGCTGTGCATGCTGGTCGGCGGCGCGACCTTCGGCGCGCTGTGGACGGTGCGCCCGGCTTTCTACCTGGTGATCGGCGTACTGGTCTATGTAGCCCTGCTCGGGCTGGCGGCGCATTGGTTCAGCGC
The DNA here is from genome assembly GCF_013343155.1 of Pseudomonas sp. FDAARGOS_761. Taxonomy (NCBI): domain Bacteria; kingdom Pseudomonadati; phylum Pseudomonadota; class Gammaproteobacteria; order Pseudomonadales; family Pseudomonadaceae; genus Pseudomonas; species Pseudomonas sp. FDAARGOS_761. The sequence continues at coordinate 1,632,896 of NZ_CP054572.1, forward strand.
GGTGTCCTTCATCTACGGCCTGCTGTGGCCGGCCGGGGTGCTGATGCTGGCGGTTCTCTGCTGGTCGAACTACCGCCTGATGCGCTCGCTGTGGCGCGAGCGGCGGAAAAGTTTCCACCGCCGACTGTGGGCGTTGCTGGCGGCCTACCTGCTGCTCGGATTGCTGTCCGGTGGCCTGGACGCACCGCTGGTCTGGCTGGCCCTGCTACCGTTCCAGCTCATGCTCGGGCTGCTGGTGTTCGGCCAGGTACGCCTGGGTGGGGGTGGTGGAGGCTCGTCGGGAAGCTCCGGCGGCGGTTCCTCCTCCTCTTCCTCCTCGTCGTCCGGCGGCTTTTCCGGGGGCGGTGGTTCCAGCGGCGGGGGCGGTGCCTCGGGCAGTTGGTAATGGGTTCCCGTTCATTTCATTCGGAGACAAGGATGTCTGCAATCACGCGTTATCTCGCCATGCTTCGCCTGTCCGGCATGCTGCTCTGCGCCGCCGCGATTCCCTCCGTTGCCACCGCGACGGTGCCGGTCACCGTCGCGGTGGCAGCGTCCGATGTCGAGGAGGAGGCCGTGGAGGCATCGGCGGTCGGCGCCGAGGCCGAGGCAGCGCGCGATGCGGGCTACGAGTCCGCGGAGGTTCCGGCGCTGGCGCGGCGGGTGACCGACCTTACCGCGACCCTCGACTCCGCCGAGCGTGCCCGCCTGGAAGCTTCGCTGGCCGCGCTGGAGGCCCGGAAGGGTGCCCAGGTAGCGATCCTGATGGTGCCCAGCACCTATCCGGACAGCATCGAGGCCTATGCGACGCGGGTCTTCGAGGCATGGAAGCTGGGGCGCAAGGGGATCGATGACGGCGTCCTGGTGCTGGTGGCGAAGGACGACCGGCGCATGCGCATCGAAGTCGGCTATGGCCTGGAAGGAACGATCACCGACATCGATGCCGGGCGGGTCATCCGCGAATACATGACCCCTGCGTTCCGTCAGCAAGACTACGCCGGCGGCCTGGAAGCGGCGGCGCAGCGCCTGGTACGACTGATCGACGGCGAGGCGTTGCCGCCGCCGCCGCGCGACCCGCTGGAGCCCGGCGCGGTACGGCAGACCCTGGCTATCGCATTCCTGCTCGGCGCTCTCGGCGGGGTGGCGCTGCTGGTACGCCCGCGCGCCTGGTACTGGACCCTGGGTACGGTAGTGGCGCTCGCTGCGGCGTTGGCGCTGGGGCGGCACTGGCCGGCATGGGCGATGGTGGCGCTGGCGGAGATGGTGGCGGTCCTGGGCGTCGGCTTCGGCGCCTTGCTCAAGTATTCGCGCGGTGCCCGCTGGTTCTTCGCCATTCTTGTGCTCTATGCGCTGGGGCTGTTCTGGGCCTACGGCCGTTATGGCCTGCCGGTGCTCCATTACGGATTGGCCGTGCCGCTTTCGCTGGGGCTGACCCTGCTGATGCTGGCCGGTGCCTGGCAGGGGCTGCGCAGAGGACGGCGCTGGGCCTACCTGCCGGGCCTGCTCGGCCTGCTGCTGACCCTGGCCCTGGAGTGTCTGCTGTTGCTGGTGGACGACCCGCTGAACAGCATCGAGGCGCTGATCATCCTGCCCGCCGCTTGCCTGCCGCTGCTCATCGGTTGCAATTTCAGCGCCGGCGGCTCGGGGGGAGGGCGTCGGCGCGGCGGCGATTACGCTAGCTCATCGGGTTCCTCGTCTTCCTCGTCGTCGAGTTCGTCCAGTTCGTCTTCGGACTCGTTCTCCGGCGGCGGAGGCTCGAGTGGCGGTGGTGGCGCCTCCGGCAGTTGGTGATTGGCGAAAACCCTTTTTCAATCAATGAATTGAAAAGTTGGAACGGTTCCTGCAGTGACCCGCCCGACGCGCATTCCGGCGTCAAAAGTTTGTTCGGCGCTCACCTACGGGCGCCATACGCAGGGCAGGGGAGTCGAGAGTGGATCGCACGCAACTGATCAGCAATGTGCGCAGCAACCTGGCGGGGCTGGGGCGCGGCAGCCTCGGCGTGCCGATCCTGCTGCTGGCCATGCTGGCGATGATGACCCTGCCGATCCCGCCATTCCTGCTGGACGTGCTGTTCACCTTCAACATCGCCCTGTCCATCGTCGTCCTGCTGGTCTGCGTGTACGCCCTGCGGCCGCTGGACTTCGCCGTGTTCCCGACCATCCTGCTGGTGGCGACCCTGTTGCGCCTGGCGCTGAACGTTGCCTCGACCCGCGTGGTGCTGCTCCACGGCCACGACGGCCATGGCGCCGCGGGCAAGGTGATCCAGGCCTTCGGCGAAGTGGTGATCGGCGGCAACTACGTGGTCGGGGTGGTGGTGTTCGCGATCCTCATGATCATCAACTTCGTGGTGGTGACCAAGGGCGCCGGGCGGATTTCCGAAGTCAGCGCGCGCTTCACCCTGGATGCCATGCCCGGCAAGCAGATGGCCATCGACGCCGACCTCAACGCCGGCCTGATCGAGCAGGAGGAAGCCAAGAAGCGCCGCAGCGAGGTGGCCCAGGAGGCCGACTTCTACGGTTCGATGGACGGTGCCAGCAAGTTCGTCCGCGGCGACGCCATCGCCGGCCTGCTGATTCTCTTCATCAACCTGATCGGCGGCGTCGCCATCGGCATGATCCAGCATTCGATGTCCTTCGGCGACGCCGGCAAGGTCTACGCCCTGCTGACCATCGGTGACGGCCTGGTGGCACAACTGCCGTCGCTGCTGCTGTCGACCGCGGCGGCGATCATGGTGACGCGGGTCTCCAGTTCCGAGGACATGGGCCAGCAGGTCAACCGGCAGATGTTCGCCTCGCCCAAGGCGCTGGCGATTTCCGCGGCGATCCTGATCGCCATGGGCGCCGTGCCGGGCATGCCGCACGTTTCCTTCATCGGCCTCGGCGCCCTGGCCGGTGCTGCCGCCTACTGGATCTGGCACCGGCAGAACAAGGCCAAGCAGGTCGCCGAGCAGGAGGTGCAGCGCCAGCAGGAGCTGCTGCCGGCGCAGCGCGCCCAGGAGGTCAAGGAACTGGGCTGGGACGACGTCACCCCGGTGGACATGGTCGGCCTGGAAGTCGGCTACCGGCTGATCCCGCTGGTCGACCGCAACCAGGGCGGGCAACTGCTGGCGCGGATCAAGGGCGTACGCAAGAAGCTGTCCCAGGAGCTGGGCTTCCTGATGCCCTCGGTGCACATCCGCGACAACCTCGACCTGCTGCCCAACGCCTACCGCCTGACCCTGATGGGGGTCAGCGTGGCCGAAGCGGAGATCTATCCCGATCGCGAGCTGGCGATCAACCCCGGCCAGGTATTCGGCAGCCTCAACGGCATCGCCGGCAAGGACCCGGCCTTCGGCCTGGAGGCGGTATGGATCGAGCCCGGCCAGCGCGACCAGGCGCAGTCGCTGGGCTACACCGTGGTGGATGCGAGCACCGTGGTCGCCACTCACCTGAACCAGGTGCTGCACAAGCACGCCCACGAGCTGCTGGGCCATGAAGAAGTGCAGCAGCTCCTGCAATTGCTCGCGCGCAGCTCGCCGAAGCTGGCGGAAGAGCTGGTGCCGGGGCTGATTTCCCTGTCCACCCTGCTCAAGGTCCTGCAGGCGCTGCTCCAGGAGCAGGTGCCGGTGCGCGACATCCGTACCATCGCCGAGGCCATCGCCAACGTCGCTCCACGGAGTCAAGATCCCGGCGCGATGGTCGCCGCGGTTCGCGTCGCGTTGTCCCGCGCAATCGTGCAAAGCATTGTCGGGCTTGAGCCGGAGCTGCCTGTGATCACGCTCGAGCCGAGGTTGGAACAGATTTTGCTGAACAGCATGCAGAAGGCCGGACAAGGCTCCGAGGACGGCATGTTGCTGGAGCCGGGGATGGCCGAGAAGCTGCAACGCTCGCTGATCGAGAGCGCGCAACGCCAGGAGATGCTCGGTAAGCCGGCGATCCTGCTGGTTGCCGGACCGATCCGCTCGATGATGTCGCGCTTCGCGCGGATGGCGGTGCCCAGCATGCATGTGCTGGCCTACCAGGAAATCCCGGACAACAAGCAAGTCACCATCGTCGCGACGGTGGGGCAGAACTGAACGAGGGCTGCGCCGGCTCCAGGGCCGGCACACCGGGCAACCTGAGGTTGCCGGCAAGACTACTGAACTGAGGGGTTCGGGCAATGCAAGTCAAACGCTTCTTCGCCGCCGATATGCGTCAGGCCATGAAACTGGTCCGCGACGAACTGGGTCCGGACGCCGCGATTCTCGGCAACCGCCGGGTCGCCGGCGGCATCGAGCTGACCGCGGCGCTGGATTACCAGGCCCCGCCGGCGCCGAGCAAGCCCAACCCGGCGCTGGAAGTGGAGCTGCGCAAGACCCAGGCGCGGATCGCCGAGGCGCGCGCCGAATTGACGGCGCGTCCGGCGGAAAACCAGCGCAAGGACCGTCAATTGTTCGCCGAGGAGAAGCCGGCGCGTCCGTCCCTGGCCGAGTCCATGACGGCGGCGCAGGCCAAGCCCCAGGCGGGCGGCCAGACCCTCGAGGCAATGCGTTTCGAACTGAACGGCCTGCGCGAGCTGATCGAGGTACAACTGGGTTCCATCGCCTGGGGCCAGTTGCAGCACCAGCGTCCGCAGCAGGCCAATCTCTGGCGGCGCCTGCAGCGCATGGGCTTGCCGGCGGAGCTGAGCAAGCCGTTGCTGGAGCGGGTCGCCGCGGTGGGCGATACGCGCCAGGCCTGGCGCATGCTGTTGGCGCACCTGTCGCGTGCCGTGCAGACCCCCGAGCAGGACCCGCTCGACGCGGGCGGCGTACTGGCCCTGGTCGGCCCGGCAGGCGCCGGCAAGACCACCACCCTGGCGAAGATGGCCGCGCGCTACGTCCTCAAGTACGGCGCCCAGAGCCTGGCGCTGGTGAGCATGGACAGCTACCGGATCGGCGCCCAGGAGCAGATCAAGACCCTCGGTCGGATCCTCAACGTACCGGTGACCCTGGTCGATCCCGGCCAGTCGCTGATCCAGGCCCTGGCGCCGCTGGCGCGCAAGCGCATGGTGCTGATCGATACCGCCGGCCTGCCGGCCAGCGACCCGGCGTTGCGCATGCAGCTCGAGGCACTGGCGTCGCCGAGCCTGAACGTGAAGAATTACCTGGTGATGGCCACCACCAGCCAGAGCCAGGTGCTCAAGTCGGCCTACCAGACCTATCGGCACTGCGGGCTGGCGGGTTGCATCCTGACTAAGCTGGACGAGGCGGGCAGCCTCGGTGAATCGATGGCGCTGGCTATCGCCCAGCGTCTCCCGGTAGCCTATCTGGCGGATGGGCCGCGGATTCCGGACGACCTGCAGGTGGCGCGCAGTCACCAACTGGTCAGCCGGGCGGTGAGCCTGCAGGCACCGGAAGAGCCCAGCGAGGACGCCATGGCCGAGCTGTTCGCCGGGCTCTACCAGCAACCGGCGCGGCGTGCCGGCTGAGGACGTGGGAAGAACCGCGCGTGGCGCGGGTGACGGAAGCGAAGGTGGCTTCCGCCGGGCCGGGAACGATGGCGCATCGTTCCCGCCAATACCGGAGAGCGCTGGAAGGGGCGTTCCGGGAAGACGACAACACAAGGTATGAAGCAGATGGGTAGCATGCATCCCGTACAGGTGATCGCAGTAACTGGCGGCAAGGGCGGCGTCGGCAAGACCAATGTGTCGGTGAACCTGGCACTGGCTCTGGCCGATCTTGGCCGTCGCGTCATGCTGCTGGATGCCGACCTCGGCCTGGCCAACGTCGACGTCCTGCTGGGACTCACGCCCAAGCGCACCCTGGCCGACGTGATCGAGGGACGCTGCGAACTGCGCGATGTCCTCCTCCTCGGTCCCGGTGGCGTGCGCATCGTTCCCGCGGCCTCCGGCACGCAGAGCATGGTGCACCTCTCGCCCATGCAGCATGCGGGGCTGATCCAGGCGTTCAGCGATATCAGCGACAACCTCGATGTCCTGGTCGTCGACACCGCCGCCGGAATCGGCGATTCGGTGGTCAGTTTCGTCCGCGCCGCGCAGGAGGTGCTGTTGGTCGTCTGCGACGAACCGACCTCGATCACCGATGCCTACGCCCTGATCAAGCTGCTCAACCGCGACCACGGCATGACCCGCTTCCGGGTCCTGGCCAACATGGCCCACAGCCCGCAGGAAGGACGCAACCTGTTCGCCAAACTGACCAAGGTCACTGACCGTTTCCTCGACGTCGCACTACAGTATGTAGGTGTCATCCCTTACGACGAGTCGGTACGCAAGGCCGTGCAGAAACAGCGAGCCGTATACGAGGCATTCCCCCGCTCGAAGGCGTCCCTGGCCTTCAAGGCGGTCGCGCAGAAGGTCGACAGCTGGCCGCTGCCGGCCAACCCGCGCGGGCACCTGGAGTTCTTCGTCGAACGACTGGTCCAACACCCCGCGACAGGTTCGGCCGTATGACAGCGGCCTCTGGAGTGCGTATGTATAGCAAGGCGCAAGCGCAGAACTCCCAGGAGCAACTGATCCAGCGTTACGCACCACTGGTCAAGCGCATCGCCTATCACCTGCTCGGCCGCCTGCCGGCCAGCGTGCAGGTGGAGGACCTGATGCAGGCCGGCATGATCGGCCTGCTCGAGGCCGCGAAGAAATACGACGCCGGCAAGGGCGCCAGCTTCGAGACCTATGCCGGCATCCGCATCCGCGGGGCCATGCTCGACGAGGTCCGCAAGGGCGACTGGGCGCCGCGTTCGGTGCACCGCAACACGCGCATGGTGACCGACGCGATCCGCGCGATCGAGGCGAGAACCGGACGCGACGCTAAAGATCACGAAGTTGCTGCCGAACTCCAATTGAGCCTCGAAGATTACTACGGCATCCTCAGCGACACGCAGGGCAGCCGCCTGTACAGCTTCGACGACCTGTTGCAGGACGGCGAACATGGATTGCCGGAAGACACCAGCCTCAGTCACAACGAACCGATCCACGGCCTGCTCGACGAACGTTTCCAGGCGGCCCTGGCGGATGCCATCGCCAAGTTGCCGGAGCGCGAGCGCCTGGTGCTGGCGTTGTATTACGACGAGGAACTCAACCTCAAGGAGATCGGCGAGGTACTGGGCGTCAGCGAATCGCGGGTCAGCCAGTTGCACAGCCAGTGCGCCGCGCGTTTGCGTGCGCGCCTGGCCGATTGGCGGTCGGCCTGAACCGGCCTCGACCGCAGCTTGTAACCGTTAACGCAAAAGAATGTGTGGCGCGTCCCCTGGGGCGCGCTCTGGTCTGTACGGAGGTTTACTTGGACAAGAACATGAAAATTCTCATCGTGGACGACTTTTCCACGATGAGACGCATCATCAAGAACCTCTTGCGGGACTTGGGCTTCACCAATACCGCCGAGGCCGACGACGGCACCACGGCGCTGCCGATGCTGCACAGCGGCAATTTCGACTTTCTCGTCACCGACTGGAACATGCCGGGCATGACCGGCATCGATCTGCTGCGCGCGGTTCGCGCCGACGAGCGCCTCAAGCACCTGCCGGTGCTGATGGTCACCGCCGAGGCCAAGCGCGACCAGATCATCGAAGCGGCCCAGGCCGGGGTCAACGGCTATGTGGTCAAACCCTTCACCGCTCAGGTCCTGAAGGAAAAGATCGAGAAGATTTTCGAGCGGGTCAACGGCTGAAGCCGGCCAAGAGGGTGTCATGGTGCTTGGTAACGATTCCACGGGCGACGAATTCGAATCGACCCTGAAAAAACACGCGCGCGAACTGGTGGACTGTCTCGAACGGGGGCACTTCCAGCAGGCGGTGCAATTGATCCAGGAGCTCAGCCAGGCCAGGGACCGTGGCCTCTACCAGGAAGTGGGCAAGCTGACCCGCGAACTGCACAACGCCATCGTCGATTTCCAGATCGACCCGCATTCCCCCCACGCGCAGGAAATGTCGCAGATCGCCGATGCCACCGATCGTCTTTCCTACGTGGTGGAAATGACCGAGAAGGCCGCCAACCGGACCATGGACCTGGTGGAGCAGAGCGCCCCGCTGGTCAACCAACTGGGCGACGATTCGCGGGAGCTGCACCAGGAGTGGCAACGCTTCATGCGCCGGGAAATCGACGCCGACGGCTTCCGCGAGCTGGCCAAGCGCATCGAACAGTTCCTCGTGCGCAGCGGCGAGAACGCCGGCCAGTTGTCCTCGCAGCTCAATGACATCCTGCTGGCGCAGGATTACCAGGACCTGACCGGCCAGGTGATCAAGCGTGTCACCAAGCTGGTCACCGAGGTCGAGAGCAACCTCGTGAAGCTGGTCTGGATGGCCGGCCAGGTGGACCGTTACGCCGGAATCGAGCACGACCACGTGAGCATGCGCCACCAGGCCGCGCTGGAGCGTTCGGCCAAGGGCGAGGGGCCGCAGGTCGCCGCGGAAAAACGAGAGGATGTGGTGTCCGGGCAGGATGACGTGGACGATCTGCTGTCCAGCCTGGGTTTCTGACCCGCCCGGCTCAAGACTGCGGCATCGCTGCCGTTAAGTAAGCATTGAACGCTGGCATCCGCGGGCTGCCGGCACAGCCTTCGTCATGCCGGTGATCCCGGCGGGCGGGCTGAAGTCGGTCCGGAAAGCCGGACCGGTATTTCCGGCAGGACAGCGGTCCTGCCGATCCTTTCGAGTAACACGTCTCTGGGAGCAGCCGAATGAGCTTCGACGCCGATGAAGAAATCCTCCAGGACTTCCTGGTTGAGGCCGGCGAGATTCTCGAGCAATTGTCCGAGCAACTGGTCGAGCTGGAGAGCCGGCCGGACGACATGGACCTGCTCAATGCCATTTTCCGTGGGTTCCATACGGTCAAGGGCGGTGCCGGCTTCCTCCAGCTGAACGCGCTGGTGGAATGCTGCCACATTGCGGAAAACGTCTTCGATATCCTGCGCAAGGGCGAGCGGCGCGTCAGCTCCGAACTGATGGATGTGGTGCTGCAGGCGCTGGATACGGTCAACGCGATGTTCGACCAGGTGCGCGAGCAGTCCGAACCGACCCCGGCGACGCCCGAACTGCTGGCGGCCCTTGCCCGCCTGGCCGAGCCCGAGGGCGCCGCGCCCGCGGAACCTGTGCAAGCGCCGCCAGCGGCCGTTCCGCCAGCCGAGCCTGCGGCGCCGCCGGAAGCGCCCGCGCAGAGTGGCTCCAGCGATATCACCGACGACGAGTTCGAGCAGTTGCTGGATGCTCTCCAGGGCGACGAAGCGCCGGCCTCCGCCGTTGCAGAAGCGTCCGCGGCTCCCGCTGGCGACGAGATCAGCGACGCCGAGTTCGAGGCGTTGCTCGACCAGTTGCACGGCAAGGGCAAGTTCGTCCCGCCGGCGGTCTCGGCCGAGCCTGCGCAAGTCCCCGCCGAGGCGGTCGAGCCGGCCGCGGCTGCCGCTGGTGACGATATCAGCGACGACGAGTTCGAGGCGCTGCTCGACGAACTGCACGGCAAGGGCAAGTTCGGCGATGTCCCGGAAGCCGCCGGCACACCCGCCGCACCGGCTGCCGCGGCTCCAGCGGCTGCGCCGGCGGAGCAGGGCAAGGCGCCGGCCGCCGCGGGCGGCGATGAGATCAGCGACGACGAGTTCGAGTCGCTGCTCGACGAACTGCACGGCAAGGGCAAGTTCAACGGCGCCTCCGAAGCCGTGGCGGCCGCTGCGGCGGTAGCCAAGAACATCGCGGCGAAGAGTCCCGCGGCGAAACCGGTCGCTCCGGCCAAGGCCGCCGCCGCGCGTCCGGCGGCGCCCGACAGGCCGGCGGCGAGCGAGGCGGAGACCACCGTGCGGGTGGATACGGCGCGTCTCGACGAGATCATGAACATGGTCGGCGAGCTGGTGCTGGTGCGTAACCGCCTGGTGCGCCTGGGCCTGAACAGCGGCGACGAGGCCATGGCCAAGGCCGTGGCCAACCTCGACGTGGTCACCGGCGACCTGCAGATGTCGGTGATGAAGACCCGCATGCAGCCGATCAAGAAGGTCTTCGGCCGCTTCCCGCGTCTGGTCCGCGACCTGGCGCGGAACATGAAGAAAGAGATCAACCTGGAGCTGGTGGGCGAAGAGACCGACCTCGACAAGAACCTGGTCGAGGCCCTCGCCGATCCGCTGGTGCACCTGGTGCGCAACGCCGTCGACCACGGCATCGAGAGTCCGGAGGAGCGCGAGGCCGCCGGCAAGCCGCGGGTCGGCCAGGTGGTGCTGTCGGCGGAGCAGGAGGGCGACCACATCCTCCTGATGATCACCGACGACGGCAAGGGCATGGACGCCGAGGTGCTGCGCAACAAGGCGGTGGAGAAAGGCCTGCTGGAGCGCGACGCGGCGGACCGCCTGACCGACCTGGAGTGCTACAACCTGATCTTCGCCCCGGGTTTCTCGACCAAGACCGAGATTTCCGACGTGTCCGGCCGCGGCGTCGGCATGGACGTGGTGAAGACCAAGATTTCCCAGCTCAACGGCACGGTCAACGTGTTCTCGCAGAAGGGGTCCGGCTCGAAGATCGTCATCAAGGTGCCGCTGACCCTGGCGATCATGCCTACCCTTATGGTGATGCTGGGTAGCCAGGCGTTCGCCTTCCCGCTGGTCAACGTCAACGAAATCTTCCATCTTGACCTGTCGCGCACCAATGTCGTGGATGGCCAGGAAGTGGTGATCGTCCGCGACAAGGCCTTGCCGCTGTTCTACCTCAAGCGCTGGCTGGTGCCGAGCGCGGCCCACGAGGAGCAGGGCGAGGGGCACGTGGTGATCCTGTCGGTCGGCACCCAGCGCATCGGTTTCGTCGTCGACCAGTTGGTGGGACAAGAAGAAGTGGTGATCAAGCCACTCGGCAAGATGTTGCAGGGCACCCCCGGCATGGCGGGCGCCACCATCACCGGGGACGGGCGCATCGCCCTGATCCTCGATGTGCCGAGCATGCTCAAGCGTTACGCACGGCGCATCTGACGCCGCGTATGGGTTTCCGGCGGCGCAGGAGCGTCGCCCTCTGAGGAGTAGCTATGGCAGTCAAAGTCCTGGTGGTGGACGATTCGGGGTTCTTCCGCCGCCGTGTCTCGGAGATTCTCTCCGCCGATGGACAGATCCAGGTGGTCGGCACCGCCACCAATGGCCGCGAGGCCATCGAGCAGGCGCTGGCCCTGAGACCCGATGTGATCACCATGGATTACGAGATGCCGCTGATGGACGGCATTACCGCGGTACGCAACATCATGCAGCGTTGCCCGACCCCGGTCCTGATGTTCTCCTCGCTGACCCACGAGGGCGCGCGGGTGACCCTGGATGCGCTGGACGCCGGAGCGGTCGACTACCTGCCGAAGAATTTCGAGGACATCTCGCGCAACCCGGACAAGGTCCGCCAGTTGCTTTGCGAGAAGGTCCTGACCATCGCCCGTAGCAATCGTCGCTCGATCAGCCTGCCGCCGCTGCCTTCGGCCACCTCGTCCAGCCATGCGCCGGCGTCGTCCTCCAGCCTCGGCGCGAGCGCGCGTGCCAGTGCCGGCGCGTCGCCGGCCCCGGCGTCGACCTCGGCGGCGCCGAAGCGCAAGGCCTACCGGCTGGTCGCGATCGGTACCTCCACCGGTGGACCGGTTGCCTTGCAGCGGGTGCTGACCCAGTTGCCGGCCAACTTCCCGGCGCCGCTGGTGCTGATCCAGCACATGCCGGCGGCCTTCACCAAGGCTTTCGCCGAGCGCCTCGACAAGCTGTGCCGGATCAGCGTCAAGGAAGCAGAGGACGGCGACATCCTGCGTCCCGGCCTGGCGCTGCTGGCGCCGGGCGGCAAGCAGATGATGGTCGACGGCCGCGGCACGGTGCGCATCCTCCCCGGCGACGAACGCCTGAACTACAAGCCCTGCGTCGACGTGACCTTCGGCTCGGCGGCCAAGGCCTACAACGACAAGGTCCTGGCGGTGGTCCTCACCGGCATGGGCGCCGACGGACGCGAGGGCGCGCGCCTGCTCAAGCAGGGCGGCAGCCAGGTGTGGGCGCAGGACGAGGCCAGTTGCGTGATCTACGGGATGCCGATGGCCGTGGTCAAGGCCAACCTGGCGGACGCGGTGTACGGGCTCGACGACATCGGCCGGCACCTGGTCGAGGCGTGCCAGTAAGCGTGCGTGCAGGAATGAGGAGACTGCCTTCGATGGCCACCCACGTGACGACCTGCGCGCGCCTTCGCCGAGCCGAGGGGACGCACTGATGGATGTGCTCAGCCTGGTCGGGATCATCCTGGCGTTCGTCGCCATCGTCGGCGGCAACTTCCTCGAGGGCGGCCACGCCGGAGCCCTGCTCAACGGTCCGGCGGCGCTGATCGTGATCGGCGGCACCCTGGCCGCGGCGCTGTTGCAGACCCCGGTGAACGTGCTCAAGCGCGGCCTGGGCATGCTCGGCTGGGTGTTCTTCCCGCCGCGCGAGGATCTTTCCGGGGGAATCGACCGGATCGTCTCCTGGAGCATGACCGCGCGCAAGGAAGGCCTGCTCGGCCTGGAGAGCATCGCCGACGCGGAGCCCGATCCCTATGCGCGCAAGGGCCTGCAACTGCTGGTGGACGGCGCCGAGCCGGAAGTCATCCGCAGCATCCTCGAGGTCGACCTGTTCACCCAGGAAAGTCGCGACCTGCAGGCCGCCAAGGTGTTCGAGAGCATGGGCGGCTATGCGCCGACCATCGGCATCATCGGCGCGGTAATGGGCCTGATCCATGTGATGGGCAACCTGGCCAACCCGGCGCAGCTCGGCAGCGGCATCGCCGTGGCGTTCGTCGCCACCATCTATGGCGTCGGCTTTGCCAACCTGCTCCTGCTGCCGATCGGCAACAAGCTGAAAACCCTGGTACTGCGCCAGTCGCGCTACCGCGAGATGCTCCTGGAGGGCCTGCTGTCCATCGCCGAGGGCGAGAACCCGCGTTCCATCGAGTTGAAGCTGCAAGGCTTCATGGACTGACCGGAGCCGAGCATGCAGCGTCGCCGTCGCCACCAGGAGGAACACGAGAACCACGAACGCTGGCTGGTTTCCTATGCCGATTTCATCACCCTGTTGTTCGCCTTCTTCGTGGTGATGTATTCGATTTCCTCGATCAACGAGGGCAAGTACAAGATCCTCTCGGAGACCCTCACCGGCGTGTTCAACCAGCCCGACCGCTCGTTGAAGCCGATTCCCATCGGCGACGAGCGGCCGCGCACCACCGAGCCGGAGCGCACCAGCGTCGAGGAGCAGCCCAGCGACAACGCGGCCAGCGCCGACTCGCTGGAGCGGATCGCCGACAGCGTGCGCGATGCCTTCGGCGACTTGATCGCCTCCGACCAGTTGAGCGTGCGCGGCAACGAGCTGTGGATCGAGATCACTCTCAATTCCAGCCTGCTGTTTCCCAGCGGCGATGCGCTGCCCAACGATGCCGCCTTCGATATCGTCGAGAAGGTCGCCAAGATCCTGGCGCCCTACAAGAACCCGATCCATGTCGAGGGCTTCACCGACGACGTGCCGATCCATAGCCCGCGCTATCCCACCAACTGGGAACTGTCGGCGGCGCGGGCGGCGAGCATCGTCCGCCTGCTCGGCAACGATGGGGTCGAGCCGTCGCGGATGGCTGCGGTGGGCTATGGTGAATTTCAGCCGGTGGCGGACAATGCCAGCGCCGAGGGGCGGGCGAAGAATCGCCGGGTGGTGCTGGTGATCTCGCGCAACCTGGAGGTACGGCGCAGTGTCAGCGGGGTCGGCAGCGGCAAGGCGCAGCCGGATTCGGCACTCCGCCACGCAGGCTCGGCAGCTGGCACGCAAGCTGCAGATACTGGCGGTACGCCGGCGCCCGCGCCGGCAACCGTCAATTCCCCGTCGCCTTCGCCATGAGCGTGCGAACCATGGTTTGCATACGGGCGCTGGGGCCGAACTGGCCAGTAGTGCGGCCCCAACCGGTTGGACCCATGCCAGGAAGAGTAGAGCAATGAAAGTCTGGGCAGTCGCCAATCAGAAAGGAGGGGTCGGCAAGACCACCTCGTCCATCGCCCTGGCCGGCCTGCTGGCGGATGCCGGCAAGCGCGTGGTCGTGGTCGACCTGGACCCCCACGGCTCGATGACCAGCTATTTCGGCTATGACCCGGACACCCTCGAGCACAGCGCCTTCGACCTGTTCCTGCACCAGGGCAACGTCCCCGAGGGGCTGCCGGCCTCGCTGCTGCGCAGCACCAGCAACGAACGCATCTCCCTGCTGCCGTCGAGTACCGCGCTGGCCACCCTGGAGCGCCAGTCGCCTGGCAAGAGCGGTCTCGGCCTGGTGGTCTCGAAAAGCCTGGCGCAGCTCTGGCAGGATTTCGACCATGCGATCATCGACAGCCCGCCGCTGCTCGGCGTGCTGATGGTCAATGCCCTGGCCGCCAGCCAGCACCTGGTGATTCCGGTGCAGACCGAGTTCCTCGCGGTGAAAGGGCTGGAGCGGATGGTCAACACCCTGGCGATGATCAACCGGTCGCGCAAACAGGCGTTGCCCTATACCATCGTACCTACGCTGTTCGATCGGCGGACCCAGGCTTCGCTGAGCACGCTGCGGATTCTCAACGAGAACTACCCGGACAACCTGTGGCAGGCGTTCATTCCCGTCGATACCCGCCTGCGCGATGCCAGCCGGGCCGGGGTCACGCCGTCGCAACACGACGGCAAGAGTCGCGGGGTGATCGCCTACCGCGCCTTGCTCAAGCATCTGCTGGCGCAGCAGCCGGCCACCCGGGTGGCCTGATGGCGCGCCGGTCGCCGCGCCGACAGGCGCATTCAAGCCGCACCGGAGTGCGGCCGATAACCGTTGTAGACCCCTGTCGCGGAATACCCACATGAGCGCCGCCACCGCCACCCGTTCGCAACTGGCCTTGCAGTCCTACCTGGATGCGTTGCTCCAGGAGGCCACTTTCGAGGACCTGGAACCTCCCGTCGAGACGCCGCCAGCGCCTGCGCCCGCGCCGTTGAAGCCTGTCGCGCTGGCGGTCGCCGAAGTGGCGACACCGGCCCCGGCGCTGGAAACGCTGCCGGTCGACCACGGGTTCGACGAGTTCGAGGCCGCGGTGCTCGAGGAGCAGGTCCGCGATGCGCGCCTGGTTCCGCCGGCGCCGGCGGCCCTGCTCGACGAACCGACGACGTTGCGCGAGCTGCCGGTCGAGCCACGGCCCCACGAAGTCATCGAACTGCGCGTGCCGAGCGCCCCGGCGAGCGCCAGCGAGCCGGCGCTGCTCGACCTGCCGCTGCTCGACGACGGTCGTCCGGCCTGGGCGGCGGAGCCCTTCGAGTGCCTGCTGTTCGACGTCGCCGGGCTGACCCTGGCGGTGCCGCTGGTGTGCCTCGGCTCGATCTATCCGCTGGAGAACCAGGAACTGACCCCGTTGTTCGGCCAGCCCGACTGGTTCCTCGGCATCCTGCCGTCGCAGGCGGGCAACCTGAAGGTGCTGGACACCGCACGCTGGGTGATGCCCGAACGCTACCGCGACGACTATCGCGACGGCCTCAAGTACGTGATCTCGGTCCAGGGCTACGAGTGGGGGCTGGCGGTGCACCAGGTGAGCCGCTCGATCCGCCTCGACCCGGCCGAGGTGAAATGGCGCAGCCAGCGTAGCCAGCGGCCCTGGCTGGCCGGCACGGTCATCGAACACATGTGTGCGCTGCTGGATGTGGCGGCGCTCGCCGAACTGATCGCCAGCGGCGCCGTCAAGCGCCTGCACGGCGACCATTGATAGACAGCTTCCGCCGCTTGCGGCGGTTTTCGAGAGGTTAGGGGAATGAGCAAAGCCACCGCGCAAAGCGCCGAAGATCCGATCCTGCAGTGGGTCACCTTCCGCCTGGACAACGAGAGCTATGGCATCAACGTGATGCAGGTCCAGGAGGTGCTGCGCTACACCGAGATCGCCCCGGTGCCGGGCGCGCCGAGCTACGTGCTGGGCATCATCAACCTGCGCGGCAACGTGGTCACGGTGATCGACACCCGGCAGCGCTTCGGCCTGGACCCTGCGCCGGTCAGCGACAACACGCGGATCGTCATCATCGAGGCGGACAAGCAGGTGGTCGGCATCCTGGTCGACAGCGTCGCCGAGGTGGTCTACCTGAAGCAGTCGGAAATCGAGACCGCGCCGAACGTCGGTAACGAAGAATCGGCCAAGTTCATCCAGGGCGTCTGCAACAAGAACGGCGAGCTGCTGATCCTGGTCGAGCTGGACAAGATGATGACCGAGGAAGAATGGTCGGAGCTGGGCAGCATCTGATGCGTTCGACCGAAACGAGGGCCTGCTGAGATGGAGGTCGTCGCGCTGGCACTGGCGCTCGCCGCCTGCCTCGGCCTGGCGGCGGCGTGCCTGTGGCTGCGCCGTGAATTGCGCCGCCTGCAAGCTACGCTGGCGCAGCAGGCGGAGGAGGGCGCGGCGCGCGAGCGCCGGCTCAAGGAGCTGAGCAAGCGCATCGAGTCCTACCAGCAGGTCAACGTGCGCATGGGCGAGGCCTTGCAGGACCTGGGCAAGCAACTCGCGCCGCTTCCCGACCGGGTCGCGCGCCTGGAGCAGCGCGATCCGACCACGCTGTCGTTCAGCCAGGCCGCACGCCTGGTCGGGCTAGGCGCCAGCGCCGAAGACCTGACCCAGGCCTGCGGGCTGTCGCAGGCCGAGGCCGAGCTGGTGGCGCGCCTGCACGAAGCCAAGGGCAAGTGACGGCCACCGACCCGGCGCTGGCGCTTTTCAGGCGAGCAGGCGGCTCGCCACTTCTGCCAGTGTCACCTCTCCCCTGAACTCCCCGCAGCTCTGCGCCGGCAGGCGATCCTCGATGGCATGGGCGAAGCGCACCGCCGGGTCCTGCTCCAGCTTCTCCAGGTGTCGATGTAGGCGCGGAAAGTCGTGTTGCAGGTCGAAGTAGCCCAGCTCCCGTCCCCAACGAGCGGTACCCGCGAGGTAGGCGTCGGCCACGCTCGGCCCTTCGCCGGCCAGCCACTTGCGGTCGCCGAGCAGCTTGTCGATCCGGCCATAGGCTCGCGCCGCGCGCGCCAGCGCCCTTGCCGTCGTGGTTGCGTCGGCGTCCTCCAGATAGAACAGGGCCCCCCAGGCCGAATGGCATTCGGTATGCAGGAGAGCGAGGGCGAAGTTCAGTTCGTCGAACTCGGCGCTGCCCTGCGGATAGCCGAGCTTCCTGCACAGGTCGCGCGCCGCCAGGTGCTGGAGAATGGCCAGACTTTCGCTGAGCGCGCGGCCGTCCTCCAGGAGCAGGGTAGGCGTCTGGCGAGCCGGGTTCAGGCGTACGTAGGTGCGCTCGCCGGTCTCCAGCGGCATCTCGATCCGACACAGGCGATAGGGGCGGCCGAGCCACTCGAGGGCCACGATCGAGCCGAAGGAACAGCCGTGGGGTACGCCATAAAACAGTACAGGTTCCATTTTCCATCTCCGTTCAGGTAACGCGTGTTGCGCATCGCAACCGGGCTGAACGCAGGGTAGGGGGGATATAGGCTATATTCGGTCCTGATTTTTCCGGTGGATCGAAAAATGTCCAAGCCCACGGTGCGCGTGCTCGCCCTGCTCGAACTGCTGCAGAGCCACGGCCAGCTCAGCGGTAGCGAGCTGGCCAGGCGCCTGGAGGTGGATGGACGGACGCTGCGTCGCTATATCGTCGCCCTCGAGGAGCTGGGCATTCCCATCTCGGCGGAGCGCGGACGCCATGGCGGCTACCGCCTGGTGGCCGGTTTCAAGCTCCCGCCGCTGATGTTCAGCGCGGAGGAAACCCTGGCCGTGTCCCTCGGCCTGCTGGCGGTGCGCAGTCTCGGCCTGGGCGAAAGCGAGCTGGCCCTGGAAAGCGCGCAGGCCAAGCTGAGCAGGGTGATGCCCGATGCGCTGCGGCGGCGCCTCGTGGCGCTCCGCGAGACCGCCAGCCTGGACCTGGCCCGCGCCCGGGCGGGAACCAGTGTGGCGGCGCTGGCGACCCTCGCCGAAGCCGCCCAGGTCCGTGCGCGGGTCGAGTTCCGCTATCGCGACCCGCAGGGCGCCGAAACCCTCCGCCAACTCGATCCCTACGGCCTGGTCTATCGCAACGGCTGCTGGTACGTCAGCGGTTTCTGCCACCTGCGCCAGGCGTTGCGCTCGTTCCGTCTCGATCGCCTGGACGCGCCGCGCATGCTGGCGGAGCGCTTCGAGCGACCGGCGGATTTCGATACCCTCCGCCACCTGCGGGAGAGCTTCGCCCGGATGCCGCGCGCCTACCCGGTGGAAATCCTGATGCGGGCGGCGAGGGAGCAGGTGGTCGCGGTGCTCGGCGAGCCCCTCGGTCTGCTCGCCGAGGTCGATGGCGGTACGCTGTTGCGCGCCAGCACCGACGACCTGGACTGGTTCGCCCGGCGCCTGTGCGGCCTGCCGTTCGACTTCGAGGTCAGGCAGCCGCTGGAGTTGCGCGAGCCGTTGAGGCGCCAGGCCGAGCGTGTCCTGCGTAACCTGGGCCAGGAGGAAGCTTCGGATCACAGGTAGGCATTTAGAGGAAAAGTCCTATTAATCGCGCGGCTGCCGCTTTCTAGAATCGGTCCTGGTCAACCAGCACGTTTCCAGGAGGCCACAAGGATGCCTGCAATACCCCTGCGCGCCATGGTGCTGTGCGCCAACCCCGGCCGTCTGCTCAGGTACGGAGCGCTGTTCAACCGCTGCGGCTACTTCCACCTGAGCCTGTGCCTGGACCGACGGGAGCTGCGGCGCTCCCTGGACCAGGGTTACCCGTACGACTATTTCCTCTACGACGGATTCCGCCTGGACCAGGGCTGCAAGGGCACGCTGGCGATGCTGGGGCGCAGCGGCAGCATCCGGCGCTTCCTGCTGGTGGGCGAACTCGATTGCCGCGAGAAGCGCCTGTTGTTCGAGTGGAGCAGAGGCCATGGCCTGAGCATCGGCGCGGTGTCCGACCGGCCTTTGGGCCAGGTCGCCCTGGCCGCGTTGATCAAGCGTGATCGCGGCTGCCCCGACCTCCTGCGCGGCATCGCCTGAGGCGGCTCCCGGGAAGATGAGGTAAGGTCGTTTTCCAACCTTCCATGGCGAGACAGCGCATGACCGTCCAGGCCGACATCCTCAAGGCGATCGAAGGCATCGAGCATGGCTTCCAGCAAGCCGGCCAGGCACTCTCCGAGCAGATATTCCATTGCCGGCAGGTGCATGGCGCCGAGATCGTCGACGCGCGCTCGCTGTCGGAATCGGGACGGCATGCCGCCGACGGCGTCTTCAGCGAAGGGCCGTTGGCGGTCGCGGTGGTCACCGCGGACTGCCTGCCGATTCTCATGAGCAGCCGCGACGGTCGGGTGGTGGCCGCCCTGCATGGCGGCTGGCAGGGGCTCGTCGCCGGTATCGTCGGCGCGGCGGTGGCGCGCTTCAATGCGCGCGGCGTCGCCAGCGCGGACATCCGGGTCGCCATCGGTCCCGGGATCAAAGCCTGCTGCTACGAGGTGAGTGCCGGGTTCATCGAGGCGTTGCAGGTCGGCCACGGCCGCCTCTGGGAAGGCACGGCGCCTCCCTGGAGCCAGCGTCGTCCGCTCCCCGAGCGGCCGCCCCGGTTCGCTCCGCCCGAGCCAAGGCAGGCGGAGCAGGGCGCCTGGCTGGACCTGGTGGCCTTCTGTCGCCAGTTGTTCCAGGCCGCCGGCGTCGGGCCGGCGCAGATCGAAGCCAGCGCCGTCTGCACCTACTGTTCCGGCGATGCGTTCGCCAGTCATCGCCGACGCCAGCGCCTGGGCGAGGAGAAGCGCCAGCAGTACGCCTGGATCGCGCGCAAGCCGTGACCGCGTATCGGTATTGTCCGGAAATCCTGGATAGTCATGACGGTTGTCTGCTGTTTATCCGCCAATAGCCGGCTTCTAGACTTTTCTTGTCGATGCGTGGCTGTCGCCACGCTCATTCCAGGAGAGTCCCAGCATGCCTGACATCACCCAAGCCGCCATCGTCACCGGCGCCTCCCGCGGCATCGGTCGCGCCATTGCCCGGCGGCTGGCCGCCGACGGTTTCGCGGTCGCGGTCAACTATGCCGGCAACCAGGCCATGGCCGACGAGGTCGTGGCCGAAATCGTCGCCGCCGGCGGCGCGGCTATCGCCGTGCAGGGCGACGTGGCCAGCGCGGAGGACATGGACAAGCTGTTCGAAGCCACCAGGGGCGCCTTCGGCCGCATCGACGTGGTGGTCAACAGCGCCGGCACGATGCCTTACCTGAAGATCGCCGATGGCGACCTGGAGAGCTTCGACCGGGTGATCCGCACCAACCTGCGCGGCGCCTTCATCGTGCTCGGCCTGGCTGCCCGGCATGTCGAGCGCGGCGGACGGATCATCGCCCTGTCCACCAGCGTGATCGCCCGGGCGCTGCCCAGCTACGGTCCGTACATCGCGTCCAAGTCCGGGGTCGAGGGGCTGGTGCACGTGCTGGCCAACGAGTTGCGCGGCCAGGACATCAGGGTCAACGCGGTGGCGCCCGGCCCGGTGGCCACCGAGCTGTTCTTCAACGGCAAGAGCGCCGAGCAGATCGACCAGATCGCCAGGCTGGCGCCGCTGGAGCGTCTCGGCGAGCCGGACGAGATCGCCGCGGCGGTGTCCTTCCTCGCCGGGCCGGATGGGGCCTGGGTCAATACCCAAGTGCTGCGGGTCAACGGCGGTTTCGCCTGAGCCGCTGTACCGGGACGACGCGTCGAAGGTTTCGGCTGCGCTATCTATCGGTTCCTTTCGCCGCTGTCGGCTCGTTGCGAGTCGGCGTCGCGTCTACGCCAATAGTCGTCCTCATCGGTCTGGCGTTCGCTCAGCCGTTTCCCGCTGCGTGCGTCGAACTCCAGGATCCAGAAGGTGGCAGGCTCCTTCTGGTCGTCGCGAAGGTAGCTTCGGTAGGTGAAGCGGTCCCTATCCTGAAGCAGGACCACGCGGTCGATGGTTCCTTCGTGATGGCGTACCTTGGCTTGCCGATTGATGCGGAACTCCGGAGTCAGCCGGTGCCGATCGATGATTGCATCCTTTTCCTCGTCGCCGAGGATGGCCGGGGCGGCCTGGACATGGCTGGCGATAAGCAGCAGGGCGGCGAGGAGGAGGGGGCTTGGCGAGG
The DNA here is from genome assembly GCF_013343155.1 of Pseudomonas sp. FDAARGOS_761. Taxonomy (NCBI): domain Bacteria; kingdom Pseudomonadati; phylum Pseudomonadota; class Gammaproteobacteria; order Pseudomonadales; family Pseudomonadaceae; genus Pseudomonas; species Pseudomonas sp. FDAARGOS_761. The sequence continues at coordinate 1,653,870 of NZ_CP054572.1, forward strand.
GCATGGGCGGCCTGGGAAGTGGCAGGTGGACTGTGCTGGGACTGCTCTCGCGGATTCCGGTTCCGGCGCTTCGGTTTCGACGCCTGGCGGGTCCGCTCAGTCGCCGGGACCGCCGAGCAGCAGCATCTCGTTGCCATCCGCGGCGTCCGGCGCGAATCCCTCGGGACACTTGCCTTTCAGGTGCCAGGCGAAGGCGATGATCTCGGCGATGGTGCGATACAGCGCTTCCGGAATGGCGTCGCCGAGTTCCAGGCGGGCGAGCAGGCGGACCAGCTCGGCGTTCTCGTAGATCGGTACCTCGTAGTCGCGGGCGATGGCCAGGATCGCCTCGGCCAGTTCGGCGTCGCCCTTGGCGGAAAGGGTCGGCGCGGCCTGGCCGTCGTAGCTCAGGGCGATGGCCTGGCGCGGGGCGGGTGACTGCTTTCTGTTCATGCGGTTTCGTCTACCCAGCGTTGTTCGATGGTCGCTCGCGGACCCTGGGGCGGGCGGCCGCGCTGGCAGGTGATCTCGCCAACGGTCAGGCCGGCGTCGCGCAGGCGTTGGCGCAGGTGGCCGAGTTCATGCTCGACCAGCCGCGCGGTCGCGTCGCGCTCGGCCCAAAGCTGGCTGGACAGGCTGCCGCGCAGCAGGGTCGCCTGGGCGTGCAGCGGTCCCAGCGGCTCCAGGTCGAAGGCCAGTTCGACGCGCCAGAGGCTTTCGCGGGCCTCTTCGCCGGTCTTGCGCTGTTCTTCCTGGAACTTCACCTGCAACGGCACCACCGAGTGCTGATGGCGCATGGGCACCTCCATCTGCCAGGTCGCCAGTTGGGTGCCATCCGGCAGGATGCTGGTCTGCGCCAGGCTCGATAGCTGATGGGTCTGCAGGCGGGAGATCGCCGCGGCGGCAAGGCGCAGCAGCGACTCCAGTTCCATGTCCTCGTCGAACAGCTGGAGAACCTTGCTCGGCAGGGGAAAGTTCAGTGCCTGGGTCTTGTTGGCGCTCTGTCCCAGGTTGCCCAGGGCGTTGCGGACAAAGGCCGGCAGCGCCTGGGCCAGGTTCGCCGTGTTGCCGGCGAACATGCCCGGCGCCTGGGCGCCGGTCGGCGGCAGCGGCGACAGCTGGGCGAACAGGCGCAACAGGTTGGCCTTCAGGTCCTGGCCGAGATGATCGGTGGCGCCCTGCATCAGGCGCGCCTCGAGGAACAGGCCGCTCTGCTGCAGGGCCTGGCCGAGCAGCTTGGAATCGCCCATCTTCTGCGCCTCCGGCAGGCCGGCGAAGAGGCGCTCCACGGCCTGGCGCAGGCTGTCCGGCAGGTCGTTGCGGCCGTTCAGCCCCTGCAGGGCGGCGAACAGGCCTTCCAGGGAAGCCTGGCGGGCGCTCTGCCCGGCCAGTTGCTGGCCCAGCGCAAGCTGGTCGAGGCGTCCGCTGAGCGGCAGGAAGTCGATCTGCTGGCTGTTTTTCACCAGCGCCGTGAGCAGGCTGCCGACCGGCAGCGCCTGGGGCGAGTCGAGGCTCAGCTTGCTGCCGGCGAGCGGCGTGTTGAGCAGGTTCAGCAGGACCCGGTAGACCACCTGCTGGGCCTTGTCCGCCGGCAGCGCGGTGCTGGACAGGACCTTGCCCTGGAGCAGGGTGCCGGGCGGCAGTTGCTCCAGGTCGAGGCTGCTCAGCGGGCCAGCGCCGGCCATGCTGTCGAGCAGGGTGGCAACCACGCTGGTGTTGCTGGTGGCGCTGACGTTGAGCAGGTTGCCCGGCACCAGCGGCCGGTTGCTCTGCACTTCCACCAGGCTCTGCCCGCTGTTCGCCAGGGTCAGCTTGAGCAGGACCTGGAAATTGTTCGCCAGGCCTTCCTTGACCGCCAGCACCTCGGCCTTGCCCGACTCGCCTTCGCCCAGCAGGCCGGCCAGGGTCTGCACCAGCTTCAGGGTCATCTCGGCGTCGGCCTGGGCGTTGCCCTGCGATTGCGCCGGCGGCAGCGGGCGCGGGGCGGAAACCGGGGGTAGTGATGGGGAAGCGCCTATCTCGGCTGGCATGGGTAACAACCTGTCTTAAACGACCCTGCGGAGGCTGGGGAAGGGCGTGTATAATGCCGCGCCTGTCAAACAGGCTGGCCGCGTCGTCACCAGTATAGCGGCCGTGTTTATCCCGACTTTAGGGTCTGTTCCGTGAAGGCCTCCGGCGCCGCGACGAGGAGAGACGCTTGGCGATGTTGTTCGATGTCCGATCCTGCTGAAGTCCCCACAGCCAGCCCCTTGCTGGAAACCGTCGGGCTCGCCTGCGAGCGCGACTGGCGCATGCTGTTCGAGCGCCTCGACCTGCGCCTGGCCGCCGGCGAGATGTTGCAGGTGGTGGGTCCCAACGGCAGCGGCAAGACCAGCCTGCTGCGCCTGCTGTCCGGACTGATGCAGCCGACCGCCGGGGAAGTCCGCCTGAACGGCCGGCCGCTCGCCGAACAGCGCGGCGAACTGGCCCGCAGCCTGCTGTGGATCGGCCACGCCGCGGGAATCAAGGGCCTGCTCAGCGCCGAGGAGAACCTCACCTGGCTCTGCGCGCTGCACCAGCCGGCCAGCCGCGAGGCGATCTGGCAGGCCCTGGCCGACGTCGGCCTGCGTGGCTTCGAGGACGTTCCCTGCCACACCCTTTCCGCCGGCCAGCAACGCCGCGTGGCGCTGGCCCGCCTGTACCTGGACGCACCGCCCTTGTGGATCCTCGATGAACCCTTCACCGCCCTCGACAAGCAGGGGGTGGCGCAACTGGAAGCGCACCTGGCCGGGCATTGCCAGCGCGGCGGGATGGTAGTGCTGACCACCCACCACAGCCTGCAGCAGGTGCCCGCCGGCTACCGCGAGCTGGACCTCGGTGCGCTCAAGGCGGCCAGCGGCGCGACGGTCGAGCCGGCGCTGGGCGATCCGGCATGAGCAACGTCTTCAGCCTGCTTCTGGCGCGCGAGGCGCGCCTGCTGTTCCGCCGACCGGCGGAGCTGGCCAACCCGCTGGTGTTCTTCGCCATCGTCATCGCCCTGTTCCCCCTGGCGGTCGGGCCGGAAAGCCAATTGCTACAAACCTTGTCGCCCGGCCTGGTCTGGGTGGCGGCGCTATTGGCCGTGCTGCTCTCGCTGGAAGGGCTGTTCCGCAGCGATTTCGAGGACGGTTCTCTGGAGCAGTGGGTCCTTTCGCCGCACCCCCTGGCTCTTCTGGTGCTGGCCAAGGTGCTGGCACACTGGCTGTTTTCCGGGCTGGCCCTGGTCCTGATGTCGCCGCTGTTCGCGCTGATGCTGGGCCTGCCGGCCCGTTGCATACCGGTGCTGCTGCTTTCCCTGTTGCTCGGTACGCCGGTGCTGAGCCTGCTCGGCGCCGTCGGCGCGGCCTTGACCGTGGGCCTCAAGCGCGGCGGCCTGTTGCTGGCGCTGCTGATCCTGCCGCTGTACATCCCGGTGCTGATTCTCGGTAGCGGGGCGCTGCAGGCTTCGTTGCAGGGACTGCCCAGCAGCGGACATTTATTGTGGCTGGCGAGCCTGACGGCGCTAGCATTGACACTCACGCCATTCGCCATCGCTGCCGGCCTGAAGATCAGCGTAGGCGAGTGAGTCCGCCCGCCGAAGGCATCGGCGGGCGTGCGGTACCGGGCGGCTGCGCCACCCACGCTTGACCCGGGCTGGCAGCGGAAGGCCTGCCCGGTATTTCCAAAGAGCCCTGTAAACAGAGCCTGATGATGAATTGGACATGGTTTCACAAGCTTGGGTCGCCCAAGTGGTTCTACGAGATCAGCGGCCGCTGGCTGCCCTGGTTCGCCGTGGCGGCGGCGCTGCTGATCGTCACCGGCTGCGTCTGGGGGCTGGCCTTCGCGCCGCCGGACTACCAGCAGGGCAATAGCTTCCGCATCATCTATATCCATGTGCCGGCGGCCTTCCTCGCCCAGTCCTGCTACGTCATGCTGGCCGTGGCCGGTGCCGTCGGGCTGATCTGGAAGATGAAGATCGCCGACGTGGCGGTGCAGTGCGCCGCCCCCATCGGTGCCTGGATGACCTTCGTCGCGCTGCTTACCGGGGCCGTCTGGGGCAAGCCGACCTGGGGCGCCTGGTGGGTCTGGGACGCGCGCCTGACGGCGATGCTGATCCTGCTTTTCCTCTATTTCGGCATCATCGCCCTCGGTCAGGCGATCAGTAACCGCGACAGCGCGGCCAAGGCCTGTGCCGTACTGGCCATCGTCGGCGTGGTGAACATCCCGATCATCAAGTACTCGGTGGAGTGGTGGAACACCCTGCACCAGCCGGCCACCTTCACCATCACCGAGAAACCGGCGATGCCGGTGGAGATGTGGTTGCCGTTGCTGATCATGGTCCTCGGTTTCTATTGCTTCTTCGCGGCCATGCTGCTGGTGCGCATGCGCCTGGAAGTGCTCAAGCGCGAGTCCCGCACCGCCTGGGCGAAGGCCGAGGTGAAGGCCCTGGTGGAGAAGGCACGATGAGCTTCGAATCGTTCGGCGACTTCCTCGCCATGGGCCATCACGGCCCCTACGTCTGGTCGGCCTACGGCATCAGCCTGCTGGTGCTGGCGATCAATGTCGCCGAGCCGCTGCTGGCCCGGCGCCGCTACCTGCAAGAAGAGGCGCGTCGTCTGCGCCGGGAGGCCCAGCAGTGAATCCGGTCCGCAAGAAACGTCTGATCATCGTCCTCGCCATCGTGGTGGGCGTCGGCGCCGCGGTGGGCCTGGCGCTATCGGCCCTGCAACAGAACATCAACCTGTTCTACACCCCGACCCAGATCGCCAACGGCGAAGCGCCGACCGACACCCGCATACGCGCCGGCGGCCTGGTGGAAAAGGGTTCTCTGCAACGCAGCGAGGATTCGCTGAACGTGCGTTTCGTGGTCACCGACGGCGCCAAGGAAGTGACCATCGCCTACCATGGCATCCTTCCCGACCTGTTCCGCGAGGGGCAGGGCATCGTCGCCCTCGGCAAGCTGGGCGGCGACGGCGTGCTGGTGGCCGATGAAGTGCTGGCCAAGCACGACGAGAACTACATGCCGCCGGAAGTCACCAAGGCGCTCAAGGACAGCGGCCAACTGAAGCACTACGAGAACGGCAAGGCCGCCGGCGAGACCTCGTACAACCAGGAGGGCGAGTAGATGATCCCCGAACTCGGCCACCTGGCCCTGATCCTCGCCCTCTGCCTGGCCCTGGTGCAATCGAGCCTGCCGCTGGTCGGCGCCTGGCGCGGCGACCGCCAGTGGATGAGCCTGGCGCGCCCGGCGGCCTGGGGGCAGTTCGCCTTCCTCGCCTTCGCCTTCGGCTGCCTGACCTGGGCCTTCCTGCGCGACGACTTCTCGGTGGCCTACGTGGCCGGCAACTCCAACAGCGCGCTGCCCTGGTACTACAAGTTCAGCGCCGTCTGGGGCGCCCACGAAGGTTCGCTGCTGCTCTGGGCGTTGATCCTCGGCGGCTGGACCTTCGCCGTGTCGATCTTCTCCCGGCAACTGCCGGAGGTCATGCTGGCCCGCGTGCTGGCGGTGATGGGCATGATCAGCACCGGCTTCCTGCTGTTCTTGATCATCACCTCCAACCCGTTCAGCCGCCTGCTGCCGCAGACCCCGATGGACGGCAACGACCTCAACCCGCTGCTGCAGGACGTCGGCCTGATCGTCCACCCGCCGATGCTCTACATGGGTTACGTCGGATTCTCGGTGGCCTTCGCCTTCGCCATCGCCGCACTGCTCGGCGGCCGCCTGGACGCCGCCTGGGCGCGCTGGTCGCGGCCCTGGACCCTGGTGGCCTGGGCCTTCCTCGGTATCGGCATCGTGCTCGGCTCCTGGTGGGCCTACTACGAGCTGGGCTGGGGTGGCTGGTGGTTCTGGGACCCGGTGGAAAACGCCTCCTTCATGCCCTGGCTGGTCGGCACTGCACTGATCCACTCGCTGGCGGTGACCGAGAAGCGCGGCGTGTTCAAGAGCTGGACCGTGCTGCTGGCGATCGCCGCTTTCTCCCTGAGCCTGCTGGGCACCTTCCTGGTTCGCTCCGGCGTGCTCACCTCGGTGCACGCCTTCGCCTCCGACCCGGAGCGCGGGGTGTTCATCCTCGCCTTCCTGCTGCTGGTGGTCGGCGGCTCGCTGACCCTGTTCGCCCTGCGCGCGCCGGTGGTCAAGAGCCAGGTCGGCTTCGCCCTGTGGTCGCGCGAGACCCTGCTGCTGCTGAACAACCTGGTGCTGGTGGTGGCGGCCTCGATGATCCTCCTCGGGACCCTCTACCCGCTGCTGCTCGATGCCCTCAGCGGCGCCAAGCTGTCGGTCGGCCCGCCGTACTTCAACGCCATGTTCCTGCCGCTGATGGCGGCGCTGATGGCGGCCCTGGCGGTCGGCGTGCTGGTGCGCTGGAAGGACACCCCGAGCCGCTGGCTGCTCGGCATGCTGACCCCGGTGCTGGTGGCCAGCGCGGTCCTGGCGGCGGCCGGTTCGATGTACTTCGGCGATTTCAACTGGGCGGTGCTGGCGGTGTTCCTGCTGTCCGCCTGGGTGGTCCTGGCCGGTTTCCGCGACTTCCTCGACAAGACCCGGCACAAGGGCGTGCTGGCCGGCGCCCGCAGCCTGACCCGCAGCTACTGGGGCATGCAACTGGCGCACCTGGGCATCGCCGTGTGCGCCATCGGCATCGTCCTCAGCAGCCAGTACAGCGCCCAGCGTGACCTGCGCATGTCGCCCGGCGACACCGTCGAACTGGGCGGCTACCACTTCCTCTTCGACGGCGCGAAGCATCACGAAGGGCCGAACTACACCTCGGACAAGGGCAGCATCCACGTCAGCCGCGACGGCAAGGAGATCGCCACCCTGCATCCGGAGAAGCGCCTGTACACCGTGCAGAGTTCGATGATGACCGAGGCCGGGATCGATGCCGGCTTTACTCGCGACCTCTACGTGGCGCTCGGCGAGCCGCTGGAGAACGGTGCCTGGGCGGTGCGCGTGCACGTCAAGCCGTTCGTCCGCTGGATCTGGTTCGGTGGCCTGCTGATGGGCCTCGGCGGCGCCCTGGCGGCGCTCGACCGGCGCTACCGGGTGAAGGTGAAAACACGTGTGCGCGAGGCCCTGGGCCTCGCCGGTCAGGGAGCCTGAGTCTTGAAACGAGCGATTCTGCTGCTGCCGCTGGGGATCTTCCTGATCGTCGCGGTGTTCCTCTTCCGCGGCCTCTGGCTGGACCCCAGCGAGCTGCCCTCGGCGCTGATCGGCAAGCCGTTCCCGGCCTTCGACCTGCCCAGCGTGCAGGACCCGGCCCGGCGCCTGACCGAGGCCGACCTCAAGGGCAAGCCGGCGCTGGTCAACGTCTGGGGCACCTGGTGCCCGTCGTGCCGGGTCGAGCACCCGGAACTGACCCGACTGGCCGAGCAGGGCGTGGTGATCTACGGGATCAACTACAAGGACGACAACGCCGCCGCCATCAAGTGGCTGAACGAGCTGCACAATCCCTACCTGCTGAGCATCAGCGACGCCGACGGCACCCTGGGCCTGGACCTGGGCGTGTACGGTGCGCCGGAAACCTACCTGATCGACAAGCAGGGCATCATCCGCCACAAGATCGTCGGGGTGGTCGACCAGAAAGTCTGGCGCGAGCAACTGGCGCCGCTGTACCAGCAACTGCTGGACGAGCCGGAGGCCCGATGAAGCGTTTCCTCGCCACCGCGCTGCTCGGTCTCGCCCTCTGCGGCGTGGCCCGGGCCGCCATCGACACCTACGAGTTCGCCAGCGACGCCGAGCGCGAGCGCTTCCGCAACCTGACCCAGGAACTGCGCTGCCCGAAGTGCCAGAACCAGGACATCGCCGACTCCAACGCACCGATCGCCGCCGACCTGCGCAAGCAGATCTACGGCCAGTTGCAGCAGGGCAAGAGCGACGGCGAGATCGTCGACTACATGGTTGCCCGCTACGGTGACTTCGTTCGCTACAAGCCGCCGGTCAACGAGCGTACCTGGCTGCTCTGGTTCGGTCCGGGCGCCTTGCTGCTGTTCGGCGTGCTGGTGATCGGCGTGATCGTCCTGCGCCGCCGGCGCACCGCCGCCAAGGTGCAAACCACCCTGTCCGCCGAGGAGCAAGCGCGCCTCGCCAACCTGTTGAAGAACGACAAATGATCGATTTCTGGCTCGCTGCCGGCCTGCTGCTGCTGGCGGCCCTGGCATTCCTGCTGATTCCGCTGCTGCGTGGCCGTCGCGCCCAGGCCGAGGAAGACCGTACCGCCCTGAACGTCGCGCTTTATCAGGAGCGGATCGCCGAGCTGGCCGGCCAGCAGGCCGCCGGCACGCTGACCGCCGAGCAACTGGAGAATGGCCGCGCCGAGGCTGCCCGCGAACTGCTCGCCGACACCGAGGGCAGCGGCGAAGAGCGTAGCTCGCGCCTGGGCCGGGCGGTCCCGCTGGTCGCGGCGCTGCTGGTGCCGTTGGTCGCGCTCGGCCTGTACCTGCATTGGGGCGCCAGCGACAAGGTCGAGCTGGCCCGCGAATTCGCCCAGGCGCCGCACTCCATGGAAGAGATGACCGCGCGCCTGGAGCGCGCGGTACAGGCTCAGCCGGATTCCGCCCAGGGCTGGTACTTCCTCGGTCGCACCTACATGACCCAGGAACGCGGCGCCGATGCGGCGCGGGCCTTCGAACGCGCCGCCGAACTCAGCGGGCGGCAGCCGGAAGTGCTCGGCCAGTGGGCGCAGGCACTGTATTTCTCCGGTGGCAAGAAAATGACCGCGCAGATCAAGGCCCTGGCTGACGAGGCGCTGAAGGGCGACCCGGCCGAAGTGACCACCCTTGGCCTGCTCGGCATCGCCGCCTTCGAAGAGCAGCGCTACGCCGACGCCATCGGCTTCTGGGAGCGCCTGGTGTCGGTGTTGCCGAACGAGGACCCGGCACGCTCGGCGATCCAGGGCGGCATCCAGCGCGCCCGCGAGCGCATGACCGAGGCCGGGCAGACCCCGCCGGCGCCGGCCGCGCCCGCTGCCGCCGGGGTGACCCTGACGGTGAAGGTGGATATCAGCGACGCGGTGAAGGGCCAGGTCAAGGCCGACGACAGCGTGTTCATCTTCGCCCGCGCCGTCGGCGGCCCGCCGATGCCGTTGGCAGTGAAGCGCCTGACCGTCGCCGACCTGCCGGCCGAGGTCAGCCTGAGCGATGCCGACGCCATGATGCCGCAGCTCAAGCTCAGCGGATTCCCGCAGGTCGAGCTGGTCGCGCGGGTATCCCGCGCCGGCAACGCCATCTCCGGCGAATGGATCGGACGCGGCAAACCGTTGTCTACCGCCCAGTCGTCGGCGCAAGCGCTGACCATCGACGGCCCGGACCAGCCCCAGGCGGCCCGGCCATAACGACAACGGGTTGGCGGGAGGTGCGGCGGTGAAGGCGAAGTATCTGGGTCTGGCGATTCTCCTGGGCGGTCTCGGCGGGTGCGTGGTGCATCCGCCGCAGACCAGCGAACCGCCGGCCTCGCTGCCGCCGCAAAGCCAGCCGCAGCCCGGTCCGTCCAGCGCGCCCGGCGCCACCCCGCCGCCCATCACCCCGCAACCGCAGACTCCGGCGCAGCCCAGCCGCTCGCGTCCGCAGTTCGCCCCGCCGCCAGGCGGCAAGGGCGTCTGGGACGGCAGCCTGGGGGTCTATGTGATCCGCGGCGAGCGCGATCTCTACTACCGCCAGCGTACCTACTACCGCTGGGACGGCGGCTGGTTCTGGTCCACCAGCCCGCAGGGTCCCTGGACCGAGACCGACGCCCGCGGCATCCCGCCCGGTCTCAGCCGGCGCTACGCCAATCCATGACCCCTAGGGGTTCTCCGGGTCGTGCCCGAGCGACTGGATGAACAGCGAGAACAGTTCCGGTTGCGAGGAAATGTCCAGCTTGGCGTACAGGTGGCGCCGATGGACCTTGATCGTCTCCGGCGAGATCGCCAGGCGCTCGGCCATGGCCTTCGACGAGTAGCCGCGAAGGATCAGGCGGGCGATCTCCAGTTCCCGTTCCGATAGCACGCTGGCGCCGAAGTGGCTGAGGGCGTCGCGTATCTGCGTGGCCATCTCTTCCTGCGGTGCGGCCGGCAACAGGCGCTGGCTGCGCTGCTGCCAGTGCTGCTGCATCAGCGCCAGGACCCAGCTCGAGAGCAAGCCGAGCATCCCGCATTCCTCGTCGGCGAACATCCTCTGCATGCCCAACGACAGCGACAGCGCGCCCTGGCCGGGCACCTGTAGGATGAACTGCACCTCGTCCTCCAGAACGTTGTCGTGGAAGTAGCTAAGGTAGTACTCGCTCTGCCGGAAATGGTCCGGGGCGATCTCCTCGAGGCGGTACAGGCCGCTGGCCAGGCCTTCCCGGCAAGCCTGGTAGAAGGGGTCGAGCAGGTACAGCCCGTTCAGGTAGGCGAGCATCGAGGCCGGCCCGGCGTGCGGTTCGGCGTCGTATTCCTCCAGGGCCACCGGCACGCCGTTGGCGGGGTAGAAGATCGCCAGGGCGTTGTCGAACGGCAGGTGCTGGCGCAGCAGCAGGATCAATTGCTTCCAGAAGCGGTTGCCGCCGATCTGTTCGATGGCGCGGCCCAGGCTGGCGTGCATGCCGATGTCCCGGAACAGGGTGTGCATCCGTATTCGCTCCACGGTGGGTTTTCGCAGGCTCCGGTTTGCGGCTTTTCCACCCGCCGCGTCAAGGGGCGTAACCCCAAAGGGTGATTGGCCCGCCGGTTCCGCGCTCCTAGAGTCGGCGCATAACCAGCGCCCCGGCAAGGGGCCGCCGCGAGTCTCCGTTACTGCCTCAACTTCAATAACAATCAGAGGACAACGACATGAGCTCTTCCCCCGCGCCCGAAAGTGCGCTGAAACCCACCCTGGGCGTGTTCGACGTGGTCGCCATCACCGTTTCCGCGGTCACTCCCGCCAGTTCCGTCTTCGTCATCGCCCCTTTCGCCATCCAGCAGGCCGGCACCGGCGCTTTCTGGGCCTTCGCCCTGGCCGGGGTGCTGGCGCTGATGTTCGCCTGGTGCTATGCCGAGCTGGGCAGGGCGCACAGCACCGCCGGCGGCGAGTATGTCTACGCCAAGCGGGTGTTCGGCGGCTTGGCCGGCTACGCCACCTTCCTCACGGTGCTGGCGATGCTGCTGTTCATCCCGCCGGTGCTCGCCACCGGCGCGGCGACTTACCTGAACGCCGCCCTCGGCACCCACTTCGATGCGCAGACCGTGGCCCTGGCGATCGTTGCCTTCAGCTACCTGCTGGGCATCCTCAACATCCGCGTCAACGCCTGGGTCACGGGTACCTGCCTGCTGCTGGAAGTGGCGGCGCTGCTGGTGATCGTCGGCCTCGGTTTCGGCCATGCACAGCAACCGGCGAGCGTCCTGCTGCAGCCGCAGGTAGTCGGCGACGGCGGGCTGCTGGCGATCGCACCCTGGGCATTGGTGATCGGAGCGGTCGGTACCGCGCTGTTCTCCTACAACGGTTTCGGCGGCGCGGTGCTGCTCGCCGAGGACATGAAGGACGGCGGCCACAGCGTGCATCGCGCGGTGCTCTGGTCGCTGGCGCTGGTGGTGCTGATCGAGATCGTCCCGCTCGCCGCGCTGCTGATCGGCGCGCCGTCGCTCCCGGCGATGCTCGCCAGCCCCGACCCGATCGGCTATCTGTTGAACAGCCATGGCAACGAGACGCTGTCGCGCCTGGTCAGCGCGGGAATCTTCCTCTCGGTGTTCAACGCCATCGTCGCCATCGTCATCCAGAGCGCCCGGGTGATCTTCAGCAGCGGTCGCGACGCGCTCTGGATGCCGGCGTTGAACCGTGCCTTCACCCGTATCCATCCGCGCTGGGAATCGCCTTGGCTGGCCACGCTGTTCCTCGCCATTCCCTCGGCGGCGCTGAGCTTCAGCTCCAACCTGGCCGAACTGACCTCGTTCACCGTGTTGCTGATCGTCATGGTCTACCTGATCGTCGCCCTCTGCGCGCTGTTCAGCCGGGTGCTGCGGCGCGACCGCGAGCATCCCTACCGGATGCCGCTGTGGCCGCTGCCGGCGCTGCTGGCGGTGAGCGGGGCGGGATACCTGCTGCTCAACCTGTTCCTGGCGGCCTCGGCCAGGGACGTGATGATCATTGTCGGACTGCTGGCGGTGTCGGTGATTCTCTACTGCACCTACGGCAAGCTCAGTCCGGCGTTCCAGAAGCTTTGAAACAGGAGTCCGCATGCGCGCTCGACAACTTGGCATCACCCTCGGCCTGGGCACTCCCGGCCCGTTCAACGCGATCACCGACGTTCCCGGCGTGCGCGTCGGCCACAGCACCCTGAACCAGCGGATCAACGGCAGGCAGGTTCGCACCGGCGTCACCCTGGTCCAGCCGCGCGCCGGTGCGGCGCGCCTGCAACCCTGCTTCGCCGGCTGCCACGTGCTCAACGGCAACGGCGACGCCACGGGCCTGGAGTGGATCCGCGAAGCCGGCCTGCTGACCACCCCGATCGCCATCACCAATACCCACAGCGTCGGCGCGGTGCGCGACGCGCTGATCGCCGAGGAGCGCGCCGAACTCGGCGACAGCGGGCTGTACTGGTGCATGCCGGTGGTGATGGAGACCTTCGACGGCCTGCTCAACGATATCTGGGGCCAGCACGTCGGCGCCCGCCAGGTCGGCGAGGCGCTGGCCTGCGCCGAGTCCGGACCGGTCCGCGAAGGTTCGGTGGGCGGCGGCACCGGGATGATCTGCCACGAGTTCAAGGGTGGCATCGGTAGCGCATCGCGGCGGCTGCCGGCGGAGCAGGGCGGCTGGACGGTGGGCGCGCTGGTCCAGGCCAACCACGGCCAGCGTCGCGAGCTGCGGGTCGATGGCTATCCGGTCGGCCGCCGGCTGGGCGACATCCCCTCGCCGTTCAGCGAGGAAGGCACCCCGGGCATGGGCTCCATCGTGGTGATCCTGGCCACCGACGCGCCGCTGCTGCCGCACCAGTGCCAGCGCCTGGCGCAGCGCGCCTCGATCGGCATCGCTCGCACCGGCGGTGGCACCGAGGACTCCAGCGGCGACGTGTTCCTCGCCTTCGCCACCGGCAACCAGGACCTGCCGCCAGCCGACTATGCGCGCAAGGACCTGCCGCAGAGCACGCCGCTGCGGATGCTCAACAACGACCACATCTCGCCGTTGTTCGCCGCGGCGGCGGAGGCGGTGGAAGAAGCCATCGTCAACGTGCTGCTGGCCGGCGAGGACATGCGCACCGAGGACGGCCGGCTGGTGCCCGCGCTGAAGGGGGAGACGCTCCTGGCGGCGCTGCGCGAGACCGGCTGGCCGGGACGCTGAAAGCGGCTCAGCGCCAGCCGCGGGTGCGCGCCACCGCTTCGCTGAAACGCACCTGCCAGCGCCGGGCGGTGCCGGCGTCGACCCGCGGCTGGAACTCCGTGCGGGTGTTGCGCGGCTCCGCCAGCTCGTAGCCGAGGCCACGCGCGGCAAGGGCGGCGCAACCGAAGGCGGTGAGTTCGTCGAAGCGCTGGGTGACGATGCGCCGTTGCAGGCTGTCGGCGAGGAACTGGGCGAAGTAGGGGCTGCGCGCCAGGCCGCCGTCGATGGACAGGCGGTCGGTGACCTTCAGGTAGCCGTCCATCGCCTGGATCACCTCGGCGCTGCGCAGCACCACGCCTTCGAGCAGGGCCTGGCAGAGGTCCTCGCGGCGGGTGCCGGCGTCCATTCCCAGCCACATCGCGCCGGCGCTGCGGTCCCAGTGCGGGCATGCGAGTCCCGACAAGGCCGGGACGAAGGCCAGCCCGCGGTCGATGGCCGGCGGCCGGTCGAAGCCGGCCAGTTCCGAGAAGTCGCTGAACAGGCCAAGACGCCCGGCCCACTCGACTGCGGCGCTGGCATCGTAGACCCCGCCGTCCATGGCGTACACCGGCTTGCCATCGATCTGCCAGGCGATGGTGGCGAGCAGGCCTGTCTCCGGCGAGCGGATGATCCGCTCGCCGCTAAGGGTCAGGGCGAAGGCGCCGGTGCCGAAGGTGATCTTCGCATCACCGGGCTGGCGGCAGCCGTGACCGTAGAGCGAGGCCTGCTGGTCGACCACCGAGGCCGTCAGCGGAGTGTTGCCGATCACCCCGAAATGGCCGACGGTATCGCGGATTTCCGGCAGGCACTCGATCGGCACGCCGAACAGGGCGCACAGTTCGGGGTCCCAGCGGCCCTCGGCGAGGTTCATCAATGCGGTGCGCGAGGCGGTGGTGACGTCGGTGGCGAAGGTTCCGCACAAGCGGTCGAGAAACCAGGCGTCGCTGGTTCCCAGGCGCAGGCGGCCGGCCTCGAGAGCCCGGCGAGCGGCAGGAAGGTGCTCGACGATCCAGCCCAGCTTGCTGGCCGAGAAATAGGCATCGAGCGGCAGGCCGCTGCGTTCCAGGACCAGCGCCTCGGCGCCGCTGGCGCGTAGACGCTCGATGTGCGGGGTGGTGCGGTTGTCCTGCCAGACGATCAGCGGCGACAACGGCTCGCCGCTGCGGGCGTCCCAGGCCATGCAGCTTTCGCCCTGGTTGGCGAGGCCGATGGCGTCGACCCGGCCGCTGGCCTCCAGGCAGCGTTGCAGGTTGGCCAGCAGTTCCAGCGGATCGTGCTCGACCCAGCCGGACTGCGGATGATGTTGCTGGTGACGCAGCGCCAACTGAATATCGGCGCTGCCGTCCTGGCTGGCGACCAGCACGCGGGTACTGGTGGTTCCCTGGTCGAGGGCGGCGATTCGCATGGTCGGTTCTCTTCGCGGGTTCAGTGGCCGGAGGTGAGGAAGGCGACTTCCAGGCGCCGGGTGTCCGGCGGTAGGCGCAGGGCGGCCAGCGGCACCAGCAGGCGGCGCTCCGGCAGGCAGGACAGGGCGCGTTCCCACACCGGGCGACCATCGGCCAGTATCCGCAGGCGTCCGCTGGCGGCCTCGCTTACGCGTAGCTGTAGATGCGCCAGGCCGGGTGTCGGATCGTCCAGCAGCCGCTGCGGCACGCACAGCTTGAGCGGACCGCTGCAATCGATGGCGATACCGGGCGCGGCGATCGGCAGTTCGGCCCGCAGGTCGGCGGCCAGCAGGCCGGCTATCCTTCGTCCCTCGCGGAACGACCAGCCGGCGGTCTCGATCGGCCGGAGCAGGTTGCCGGCGGCGAAATAGGCGGGGTCGGAGCAGCGGCCGAACTGATCGATGCGCGGGCCGCCGCTGGCCGGGTCCAGTTCCAGGTGGCTGAGGCGGACCAGGCTCGATTCGGGAACGAAGCGTCCGCTGAGGAGGATGCCGTCGCAGGCGATCCGTTCGACCCGCCCGTCGCCCAGGCGTACCCGCGCCGCCTCGACCCGGCCGCGGCCTTCGATCTCCAGCAGCTCGCTGGAGAAGTGCATCGGTACTCCGCACAGCCTGGGAAACAACGATAGCGGCCAACGCGCGGTGGCCCGTGCGTTGCGTTCGAGCATGGCCACCGGGCGGATGCCGGCACGCCGGCAACTCATCACGGCGGACAGGCTGACCAGCTCGGTGCCGACGATCAGCGGCCGTTCGAACGGCTTCAGGCCTTGCAGATAGAGATAGGCTTGCAGCGCGCCGGTATTGATCACGCCCAGTGGCCGGTCGCCGCCCAGCAGGCGCGCCGAGCGTGGCGTCTCGCGTGCGCCGGTGGCCAGCAGCACGCGTGTCGCGCGCAGACTGCGCGGGCCTTCGGGGGTGGCCAGTTGCAGCAGACCGGCGGCGGCGAGAGCGACCACGCTATGGCGCAGGCGGATATCCACCCCGGCCCGTTCAGCCTGTTCGACGTTACGCAGCGCGTAGGCCGGGCCGGTCAACAGGCGGCCGTGCTCGCGCAGGCCGAACGGCGGATGCGCGCAATGCCGGGGTATACCGCCGGCCTCGCCGTCGCGCTCCAGCACGCAGACCCGGGCGACGCCTTGGCGGCGTAGTTCGATGGCGGCCGCCAATCCGGCGGGACCGCTGCCGACGATGGCGACGTCGACCTGTTCAGTGATGCTCATGGCAACTCCCGGTGGCGAGGGGCTGGGCGAGGCGGCCGGCGCTCAGCTCGGCGACCCGCGCGTTGCAGTAGAAACCCTGGCAGCGTCCCATGCAGGCGCGGGTGCGACGCTTCAGGCCGCCGAAGTCGCCGGCTGGCAGCGGGCCTTCCAGGGCGGCGAGGATTTCCCGGCGGGTGACCATCTCGCAGTGGCAGACGATCTCGTCGTAGCCGGGACGCTGCCAGTCGCGCGGCAGGTGTTCGGCGAGGTTCGGTACCTGCGGCCAGAGCGGCTCGCGAACCGCTTCGTGGAAGCGCCCACCCTGGTAGAGACGATAGACGTGGCGTGCGATGCCCAGCGCCGCGGTGAGACCGGTGGAACGGATGCCGCCGACACTGATCCAGTTGCGTCCGTCGACCTGGCGGATGCGGTATTCCTTCTTTTCGCTGGCCGGCCGCAACCCGGCGTAGGTGGCGGTGACCGGCATGCCGCGCAGGCCGGGGAGCCGCTCGACGGCGGCGTCTATCAGTCGCTGCAGGGTGTCGCTGTCGACCCGTGCCTGTTCGCGGTCGTCCTGTTCCTCGGCGGTGGGGCCGGCAAGCAGGTTGCCGAAGACAGTACGGGTGAATACCACGCCTTTGGTCCGCTCGTTGGGTACCGGCAGCAGGATGTGCCGCAGCAGCGCCGCGGCGGCCTTGTCGAAGACCACGAACTGGCCCTTGCGCGGATGGATGGCGAAGCTCGCCGCGCCGAGCAGGCGCTGTTCCAGTTGGTCACCGAAGAGTCCGGCGCAGTTGATTACCTGGCGCGCGCGCAGATCGCCGCGGCGGGTATGCAACAGCCATTCGCCGCCGTCGAAGGCGCCGTCCAGCACCTCGACGTTGAAACAGGCCTCGGCGCCATGGGCCTGCGCCTGTTGCAGATAGGCGAGCGGCGCGGACCAGGGGTCGATCAGATGCTCACCGGGGACCCGCACCGCACCGAGCACATTGCCGGCCAACTGCGGCTCCAGCGCCAGGACCTCGTCGCGACCGATCTGGCGGACGTCATCGACACCGTTGCCGTGGGCCTGCTCGACGATGGCCGGCAGGCGCGCCAGATCCTCGTCGCTCCATGCCGCCACCAGGGCGCCGGTTTCCAGCAGCGGCAGGTTGAGGCGCGCATGGATGTCGCGGTATTCGCGATAGCCCTCCTGCATGCAGGCCAGTTCGATGCTGCCGGGCGGCGCGTCGAAACCGGTATGGAGGATCGCGCTGTTGCCCTTGCTGGCACCGGAGAGGATGTCGGTGCTTTTTTCCAGCAGGACCACCCGCGCACCTTCCAGGGCGAAGCGGCGGGCCATGGCGCAACCCACCACGCCAGCGCCGATCACTGCAACGTCGAAGATCGCGGTCTTTGTCGCAAGCGGCTCAGTCATCGTTTCTGCCTGTTTCTTTTGGTATCAGTTTGCTTTTTGACCGTAACACTGAATTTTCACACAGAATTTTATGTGAAATTTGTTGTTTTAATGTGGCAACTGAAAAAGAAACAGTCAATCGATTAATCGACGGGCAGCCACCGGCACAGCCCCGGCCTGTCTCCGGGGCTGCCCGCGAGGGGAGTCAGGCCTGCGGGGTGCGCAGGGGGGCTTCGTGGACTTCCACCCGCGCCTGTTGCAGGGCTTCCCAGAGTTCCCCGGTAGGCTTGCGGTCGACCACCAGGCGGTTGATCCGGCTCAGCGGGAAGACCTGGAACAGGGCGCGCCGGCCGAGCTTCGAGGAGTCGGCGATAACCGTCAGTTGGCGGGCCTGGGCGATCATGGCACGGGCGATCTCGGCTTCCTCGATGGAAAAATCCATGGCGCCATCGCCGTTCAGCGCGCCGACGGTGATCACCGCATGCTCGGCGTTGAACCGGGCGATCTGCTCAATGGCCAGGGCGCCGACGTTCTGTTCGGATTCCGGGCGGTACTCGCCGCCGATCATGAATGCACGGTTGCCGGAGGCGCCGACGCTGCCGGCGATCAACAGCGAGTTGGTGATCACCGTCAGATGGCTCTGGCGCGCCAGTTCGCGGGCGAACAGCAGGGTGGTGGTGCCGGTGTCGATGAAGATGCTGTCACCGGGCCCGAACAGGCCGGCGGCGTAGCGGGCGACTGCGCGTTTTTCCTGGGCGTGCTCGTTCATTCGGGTCTGGAAGGCGTTCTCGTGCTCGCCGCTGGGCGGCAGGGCGGCCCCTCCGTGGAATTTGCTGACCAGGCCTTGTTCGGCCAGCGCGGCGAGGTCGCGGCGAATGGTTTCCTGGGAGGTGGAAAGGGTCCGCGCCAGTTCGTCCACCGAGATCCGCTCGCGCTGGCGCAGCAATTCGAGAATGTGGCGGCGGCGTTCCTCGGGGCGCATCGTGTTCTCCCATGGGCCGCATCCTGGTGCGGCGATTGTTACCGTGAATCGCCCGGTAGCGCCTGGCGGCGCTGGGCGGAAGGGGGCGGGGCGAGGCTTTGCGCAGGCCCGGCGGAAAATCCCACAGGTCCGTAAGGCAGGTATGCTCTTGGATTGGCCGCCTACTTGACCGTATGGGTGACCAATTTAGGTAAAACGAACCTTCAAATCAACACGAAAACCAAATTGTGGCACGCGAAATGCGAGTGTTCGCTTCGGCGGAGCGACCGGCGTGGCCGGCCTCCCGACCAGACAACCAGAAGAACGCATCCCGCTACGGGAGCCTGCCGAGGGGAGAACGACGCAGATGGCCGAGTTCGGAAACTATGTGATTTACCTGATCATGCTGGGTGCGGTACTTGGCGCGCTGGCTTCCATCCTGCGCCCGGAAAGCGGTCTGGGCCGCGAGTTCGTCAACGGCATCCACGCCATCGGTCCGGTGTTCCTCGCCCAGGCCGGCATCATGGTAGCCATTCCCTATCTGTCGAAGGCGATTTCCCATGCCCTCGGCCCGTTCTTCCAGACCCTCGGTTCCGACGTATCCATCGCCGCGCTGTCGATCATCGCGGTGGACATGGGCGGCTACCAGTTGGCCGATGCCCTGACCGCCAACCGCGACATGTGGATTACCGCCATGCTGGTGGGCTACACCTCCGGCGCGACCATCGTCTACCTGATCCCGGTCGGCCTGACCATGCTCGAGCGCAAGGACCACAAGTACCTGGCGCTGGGGGCGATGGCCGGGTTGATCAGCATTCCGTTCGCGGTGCTGGCGGCGTTGCTGCTGATTACCCTCAACCACATCCCGGTGCGCGAACTGGTATCGACCGGTTCGCCGGCCCTGCACTACCTGTCGCTGGACTTCCTCGGCATGCTTCGGCTGCTGGCGCCACTGTTCGTCTTCTGCTTCCTGCTGGCCGCCGGCCTGAAGTACCGGGCGACGGCGATGGTCACCGGGTTCCTGGTATTCGGCAAGGTGATGGACGCGTTCATCAAGATGGCCCTGGCGCTTTCCATCGTCCAGCACTTCACCGGAGTCTTCACCAAGGTCTTCGGCGGCTGGGACTTCGACCCGATGTTCGCCGACGAGAAAGAGTTGTTCCGCGCCATCGAGATCGCTGGCTACATCGGCATCATGCTGGCCGGGACCTTCCCCATCTGCTACCTGTTCCAGCGCTACTGCAAGCGCCCGATGGCGGTCCTCGGCCGTTACCTGGGGCTGTCCCAGCCGGGCGCCACCGCCTTTGTCATGGTGCTGGCGAACATCATCGCCACCTACCACCTGTTCAAATACATGAATGCTCGCGACAAGGTGCTTTGCGTGGCCCTGGGCGTCTGCGCCCAGGCCACCATCGGCGATCACCTGGCATTCACCGCCAACTTCCAGCCGACGCTGATCCTGCCGATCCTGCTCGGCAAATTGTTCGGTGGCCTGCTGGCGGTATTCATCGCCATCCGCATCTCGGTGCCTGCCGCCGAGCGCTATGCCCGGCAGGAGCATGACGAGGCGGAAAAAAGCGCCCTGCACGCAGCCTGAAACATCCCCCGACGAGCGCCGCGAGCCATCGCGGCGTCGCTTTTCCGCAACGAGGTAACCATGCGCAAGATATTCCTAGCCTGTCCTTACAGCCATGCCGACGCCGAGGTGGTCGAGCAGCGCTTCCGTGCCTGCAACGAGGTCGCGGCGACCATCGTCCGCGCCGGCCACGTGGTATTCAGCCAGGTCTCCATGTCCCACCCGATCAACCTGTGCCTGGCCGATCTCGACCGCGCGGCGATCGGCAGGTTGTGGGCGCCGGTGGACGCCTTCTACATGGATCACCTGGAAGAGCTGATCGTCCTCGACCTGCCGGGCTGGCGAGACAGCGCCGGCATCCGCCGCGAGATGGAGTTCTTCGAGGCCGGCGGACAGCGGGTGAGCCTCTGGTCCGAGGTGGAGCACGAGTTTCGCTGAGGCGGCAGTGGCTGAACTGCAAGCCGAATGAAAAAGCCGGAAGCGCGAGCGCTTCCGGCTTTTTCGTCGAGCGGCGAGGGATCAGTTGGGGCTGTAGATCTGGTCGAATACGCCGCCGTCGATGAAGTGGGTCTTCTGCACGCTGCGCCAGTCGCCGAAGGTCTTCTCCACCGAGAAGAAGTCGACTTTCGGGAAGCGGTCGGCGAACTTGGCGAGGATCTCCGGGTTGCGCGGGCGCAGGTAGTTGTTGGCGGCGATGGTCTGGCCCTCGTCCGACCACAGGTACTTCAGGTAGGCCTCGGCCTGGGCGCGGCTGCCTTTCTTCTCGACCACCTTGTCGACCACCGCCACGGGGGGCTCGGCCTCGGCGGACACGCTCGGGTAGACCACCTCGAAGCCGCCTCGGCCGAATTCGCGGGCGATCATCTCGGCTTCGTTCTCGAAGGTCACCAGTACGTCGCCGATCTGGTTCTGCATGAAGGTAGTGGTGGCGGCGCGGCCGCCGGTGTCGAGCACCGGTACCTGCTTGAACAGCTTGCCGACGAATTCCTTGGCCTTGTTCTCGTCACCGCCGTTCTTCAGCACGTAGCCCCAGGCGGAGAGATAGGTATAGCGGCCGTTGCCGGAGGTCTTGGGGTTCGGCACCACTACCTGGACGCCGTCCTTGAGCAGGTCCGGCCAGTCCTTCAGGGCCTTGGGGTTGCCCTTGCGAACGATGAACACGGTGGCCGAGGTGAACGGCGCGCTGTTGTTCGGCAGGCGGGTCGCCCAGTCCTTCGGCACCAGGCCGCCGTTGTCGGCGAGGGCGTCGATGTCGGTGGCCTGGTTCATGGTGATGACGTCGGCGGGCAGACCGTCGATCACCGAGCGCGCCTGCTTGCTGGAACCGCCATGGGACATCTGGATGGTGATGTTCTCGCCTTTCTCCGCTTTCCAGTATTTCTGGAAGGCCGGGTTGTATTCCTTGTAGAAGTCGCGCATCACGTCGTAGGAGACGTTGAGCAGGGGCTGGGCGGCGTGAGCGGCGCCGCCGAGCGCCAGGCCGGCGGCCAGCAGGGAGGCGCTGAACAGTCGTTTCACAGGGCAGTTCCTTTGGGCATGTTGTAGTGGCTCGACTATAACGTCGGGTTATATGCAGGGTAAATATCAAAAACTGCTTTGCTTATTACCCGCTCGAGCCTATGCCGCGGCCGGCGCTTTGGCCAGCGCTAGTCGAGGCCGCTGACCGCCAGGTCCTTGGGATACTCCACGCTGAACTTCAGGGTGGCGCTGCGTTTCTCGCCGGGTTGCAGGGTCCAGTCCCACTTCAGCTTGCCGTCGTCCTCGCGCTTGATTTCCTGCGCCTTGGGTTCCAGCAAGGTGACCTGGATCTGCTCGTTGCGCGAGACCGGCAACTGGTCCTCGAACTGCACGCGTTCGGCGTTCTTGTGGTTGTTGCGCACGTCGATGCGGAATTCGTAGTTGACCCGCGTGCGGTTGCCGATCAGGCCGCTGCTGTCGGTGTAGCGCTTGACCAGCTTGCGTTCGATGCCGATGCCCTCGTCGGCGCCCAGTGCCAGTTCGAAGCTTTCCCCGGGCATCACCCCGCGCAGATGGCCGCTGGCGACGAAGCTGTTGCCGAGAAAGGTATTCAGGGTGCCGGGGAGCAGCGGGTAGTCGCTGTCGTTGCGGGTTTCCGCCTCCAGGTAGGCGGTTTCGCGCAGGGCCGGGGCCGCCAGGTAGCGCAGCTTGGCCGGCATTTCCAGGCGGGCGATGGTGACCTTCTGCGCGCTGCCGTCGCTGTTCAGGGTCGCCGGCACGGGGATGTGGAAAGAGGCGCTGGCGGCTCCGCTGCTGACCTCCGCGGTGGCGAGCCGCGCCTCGGCCAGCTTCGGCGCCGAGGCCGGCATGGCCATCTTCGCCGAGGTCCTGGCGATGGGCGCGGCTTGCGGCATGGGCGCCGGAGCGTCCTGCATGGCCATCTCGGCACCGTAGTAGGCGTTGGGCGCGTCGATGTCGACGATCCAGGGATTCAGCCGCGGTACGTTGCCGCCCAGGGCCGGACGGGCGGTGGAGAGGGTCAGGTCGATGTCGGTCCAGTCTTCGCCGCTGCTCTGCCGGACCAGGCCCTGGTAGGTCAGTTCGATGGTCTTCGCGCCGTCGCGCAGGCGCGCGTCGTAGGTCGGCTGCCAGGAGGCGTCGCGCAGGGTGTAGTCGAGCTTCACCTCGACCTGTGCCGGTTGCTCCAGGGCGACCCGCAGGACCGCGCGCTTGAAGCGCTTGCCGTCGCCGTTGAGGGTGCCGCGCTGCTCCTGCAACTGCTGCTTGCGCTGTTCCAGTTCGGCGGCGCGGTCGTCCAGCTGGCGCTGCTCGGCGAGCAGGCGTTCGAGGTTGCCTTCGGTCAGTTGCAGCAGGCTCTTCAGCTCGTCGATGCCGGGCATGGGGCGATCCTTGCCGGGCTGGGTGCTGCCGCTCTGGATGTCGGCGAGGAACTTCTTCTGCGCTTCGAGCACGCTGCCGCGGTCATGGATTTCCCGCAGTTGCCGGTCTATCTCGCGCAGTTGCTGGTCGAGCTGCTGCACACGGTTGTCGTCCGGGCGCTCGACCCGTTGCGCGGCGCTGCTGACGTCGAGCAGGGTGGCGGCGGCGCTGGCGCCGAGGGACGCGCGCAGGCTGGCGTCGTCGAGCTGGAAGGGCAGTTGCTCCAGGGCGATCTCATGCTGGCCCTTGGGCAATTGCAGGCGGGCGGTGCGGGTGACCACGGCACGGTCGGCGTAGACGGTGACCGCGCTGATGCGGCTGTCGACCGCTTGTGGCGCGGCCAGCAACGGAGCGCTGGCGAACAGGCCGGCGAACAGGAGCGGAGAGGCGGCGAGTCGATTCACGATATCTCTTCCTTGGGCGGATGGAGGGGCGAGGAACCCGTGCGTGCGGTCCCTTCCTGCTGCCTGAGACGCAAGCGCGGTGAAAGACGGGTTAAGCGGCGCGAAGAAATTTTCCCGTGCGGCTCAGGCCGGCTGTTCCAGGCGCTCCAGGGCACCGCGCAGGTTGGCGCGGGCGGCGGCCTCCCAGCGCTGCCGCAGCGGTTCGCAGTGGTACAGCGCCGGTTGCTCCAGCAACTGGCGCAGCAACTTGCCGCGCCCGGCGCGGAACAGCGGTTCCGGCACCCAGGCGTATTCGGCGCGGACGTCCGCCTCGTAGCGTGCGTAGACCGGCGCCGGCGCGGCGAGGATGGCGAGGTCGAGATCCACCACCAGGGCTGCGTCGGCGTCTCCCGGCGGCGCCTGGTGACAGGTGGCCATGATCAGTTCGCGCAGGGCCGGCCGCAGCGCCGCCAGCCCGGCCTGGTCGAGCCAGCGCTCGGTGCTGGCGGCGCTGGCGGCCTCGTTGTCCTGGCGCTGGGTGTCGTAGACCAGGTCGTGGGTCCACAACGCCAGCTCCACCAGGTCCGGCCGCCGCGCCAGTTGGCGCCAGCGGTCGAAGTGCTCCAGGCAGGCGAGGATGTGGCGATCGCTGTGGTAGTGCCGGTCGGCCCCGCCATAGGCCGCCAGCAGCGCGTCGAAGGCATCCGCCGGCGGGTTGCCGCCGAGTCGCTGCCAGAGGGCGTCCCAGCGCTGCCGGTCAAGACTTCCCATGGCTGCCTTCCTCGCGAGGGAACAACGGGTTGCCGCAGCGGCAGCAGAATGCCGCCTGCACTTCGTGGGTCGCCTTGCGGCACACCGGGCAATCCCGCTGCAACAGGTTGGCCGGGTCCTGGCGCATCGCGGTGGCGAGTTCGGCGGTGAAGATCCCGGTGGGCACCGCGATGATCGAGTAGCCGGTGAGCATCACCAGGCTGGCGATGGCCTGGCCGAGCGGGGTCTTCGGGGTGATGTCGCCGAAGCCGACCGTGGTCAGGGTGACGATCGCCCAGTAGATGCCGCGGGGGATGCTGGTGAAACCGTGCTCCGGGCCTTCGACCACGTACATCAGCGCGCCGAACACGGTGACCAGGGTCATCACGGTGAGGAAGAACACGATGATCTTCTGCTTGCTGCCGCGCAGGGCGGTGAGCAGGAAATTGGCCTGGCTCAGGTACTGGCGCAGCTTGAGCACGCGGAAGATCCGCAGCATGCGTATCACCCGGACGATCAGCAGGTACTGGGCGTCGGGGTAGAGCAGGGCGAGGAAGCCGGGGAGGATCGCCAGCAGGTCGACCAGGCCGTAGAAGCTGAAGGCATAGCGCAGCGGCTTGGGCGAGCAGTACAGGCGCAGCAGGTATTCCACCAGGAAGATGCCGGTGAAGCCCCATTCGATGTAGGCCAGCAGGTCGCCGTAGTCCTGGTGGATCTCGTCGATGCTGTCGATCATCACTACCAGCAGGCTGGCCAGGATCACCAGCAGCAGCGCGCTGTCGAAGCGCCGGCCGTCGCGGGTGTCGGTCTGGAAGATGACGATGTAGAGGCGTTCGCGCCAGCTGTCGGGTGCGCTCATCGTGGCTCCTGATGATGGATGCGGCACCTTACCAGACTAGCCCGCCGGCGCCAGCGTTCCCCGCTCAGGAGCGCCGCCGGCCGAGGCGCGCGCCGAGGCTGCCGGCCAGGCGCAGGTAAAGGCGCTCGCCGCCGATGCAGAGCAGGCAGGCGAGGATGAACGGTGCGGTCAGCGCCGGCAGGCCGAGCAGGCCGAACAGCGGTTGCAGCGCCACCGCCAGGCCCATGCCGAGCAGTGGCGGCCAGACGCTGCGGTAGCGCAAGGCCAGGGCCAGCCCGGCAAGAGCGGCGTTCAGGCCGTAGAGCCCGGCGAGCGCGCTCGCCCAGTCGTAGCCCAGCAGCCAGGCCAGCGGCAGGCTGGCCGCGGCGCCGGCGAGGGCCCAGGCGGCCGAGGGACGCGAGACCAGCAGCAGGCCGAGCCAGACCAGCAGCCCTGCCAGCGGTTCACCGAGGAAGATGATCTCGCCGATCCCCAGCGTTAGCGCCGCCAGCTCCGCCGTGCCGCTCCAGGCGCAGCTGAAGCAGCCGCCATGGGCCGCCGGGGCCAGGCCTAGCCAGGCGCCGAGGGGCACCAGCCACCAGCCGTTGAGGACGAAGCCAAGGGTATAGGGCGGTAGCCAGCGGCGTCGGCGCAGCCCATGCAGGAACAGGCGCTGCAACGCCACGCTGGCCAGGCAGCCGAGCGCTACCAGCGACACCAGTCCCGGCGACCAGGCGAAGCGGAATGCCAGCAGCATGCCGATCAGCACGGCGTTGTAACCGTACAGCCCGGCCTCGATGTCGCTGTCGGCGCAACGCAACAGGTGAGCCAGCAACGGGCCGAGGGCGCCGCCAAGGAGGGCGCCGGCGAGCAGCGGCGGTGCGCCGACGGCGATCGCCAGCAGACAGGCCAGGCCCAGGCGTGGGTCGCCCTGGAGGAACACCTGGCTGATGCCGCGCAGGAGGATTCGGGATGCATTGAGGAGAGGTTGCAGGGGCATGGCGGTCAGTGCGGCAAGGGCCGCTCGGCAGGCACGGAGATGCCAGGCCTGCGCGAGGGGCGGGGGCGGTCATTGTAGGGTCTGGCGCGGAGGCGACGCACCCCGGACGAGAAGGCCAGGCGAGGGTCATGCATGCAGGGCGTTCCAAGAAGAAAAAAAGACCTCCGGCAGGAGTTGAACCGGAGGCCTTGAATGTCCATGGCCTGCATGGGAGTGCGCGAGGGAGGCCATGGTCCGACAAGAAGGTCTTTCCCGGATGGATGGAGACGCGGCCCCGTATTTCCGGCCCCATCCATCCGAGAGAGACAAGGGTGGCCCGACCCGCATGCCCGGGGGGACGGCGCGAGCCGGACCGAACTCGTTGCTTCAGAGATCTCCCAGCGGCGGCGCCACGGTCTCGATGCGCAGCATGTTGGTCGAGCCGGGGCGACCGAACGGCACGCCGGCGGTGACCACCACGGTGTCGCCGCGGCGCGCCATGCGCTGGGCCAGGGCGATGTCGAGGGCGGTCGAGCAGATCTCGTCGACGTGCGCCAGTTGCTCGTTGACCACCGAATACACGCCCCAGGCCACGGTCAGTCGCCGCGCGGTACGCAGGTTCGGGGTCAGGCTGAGGATCGGCGCCTTGGGCCGCTCGCGGGCGGCGCGCAGGGTCGAGTTGCCCGACTCGGTGTAGTTCACCAGCACCGCCACCGGGAGGATCCGGCTGACCCGGCGGATCGCGCAGCTGATCGCATCGGAGACGGTAGCGTCGGGCTGCGGACGGTTGACCTCGAGCTGGACGTGGTAGTCCGGCTCGGCCTCCACCTGGCGGACGATCTTCGCCATTATCTCTACCGCCTCGCGAGGGTATTGTCCGGAAGCGGTTTCCGCCGAGAGCATCACCGCGTCGGCGCCGGCGCCCACCGCGGTGGCTACGTCGGTCACCTCGGCGCGGGTGGGGGCGGGGGAGAAGCGCATCGACTCGAGCATCTGGGTGGCCACCACCACCGGCTTGCCGAGCTGGCGGCAGACCTGGACGATGCGTTTCTGGATGCCCGGCACGCTCTCCGCCGGCACCTCTACGCCGAGGTCGCCGCGCGCCACCATGATCGCGTCGGCGCGCTCGGCGATCGCCTCGATGGCGCTCACCGCGCTGGGCTTCTCGATCTTGGCCATGAGGAAGGCCTTGTCGCCGATCAGCCCACGGGCCTCGTCGATGTCCTCCGGGCGTTGCACGAAGGACAGCGCCACCCAGTCGACCCCCAGTTCCAGGCCGAAGGCCAGGTCGCGGCGGTCCTTGTCGGTCAGCGGGCTGAGTTGCAGCACCGCTTCCGGCACGTTGACGCCCTTGCGATCGGACAGCTCGCCACCCACCGCCACGCGGGTCTCGATGGCGTCGCTGTGGCAGTTGACCACTTCCAGGCGGATCTTGCCGTCGTCCAGTAGCAGGCTCATGCCCGGTTCCAGGGCATGGATGATCTCCGGATGCGGCAGGTTGACCCGCCGCTCGTCGCCGGGGGCGTCGCTGAGGTCGAGGGTGAAGGTCTGCCCACGCTGCAATTGCACGGCACCGGCGGCGAAGCGGCCGACTCGCAGCTTCGGACCCTGCAGGTCCATGAGCACGCCGATCGGGTAGTTCAGTTCCGCTTCCACCTCGCGCACCCAGGCGAAGCGCTGCGCGTGATCGGCGTAGTCGCCGTGGCTGAAGTTCAGGCGGAACAGGTTGGCGCCGGCCTCCACCAGGGCACGGATATCGTCGCGGCTGCGGGTGGCCGGGCCGAGGGTGGCGAGGATCTTGGCTTTCTTGTCGGCTGTCATGTCAGGACTCGAGGATGAGAATGGCGCGGAAGTCGTTCACGTTGGTGCGGGTCGGTCCGGTCACCAGCAGGTCGCCGAGGGTCTGGAAATAGCCGTAGCCGTTGTTGTCGTCGAGCTCGTCGCGGATCTTCAGCCCGGCCTTTTCGCCGCGCGCATGGGAGCAGGGCGTCATCAGCGCGCCGGCGTTGTCTTCCGAGCCGTCGATGCCGTCGGTGTCGCCGGCCAGGGCCCAGATGTTCGGTTCGCCCTTTAGCTCGGCGGTGAGGCTGAGGAGGAACTCGGCGTTGCGTCCGCCGCGACCGTTGCCGCGCACGGTGACGGTGGTCTCGCCGCCGGAGAGGATCACGCAGGGCGCCGCCAGCGGCTGGCCGTGCTTGCGGATCTGCCGGGCGATGCCGGCGTGGACCTTGGCGACTTCCCGCGCCTCGCCCTCCAGGTCGCCGAGGATCAGCGTCGAGAAGCCGGCCGCGCGGCACTTCACCGCTGCTGCGTCGAGGGCGTTCTGTGGCGTGGCGATCAACTGGAAGTGGCTGCGCGCCAGGCGCGGGTCGTCGGGCTTGACGGTTTCCGAACGCGGGTCGGCGAGCCAGTCGAGGACGTTCTGCGGTACGTCGATGGCGTAGCGCCTGAGGATCGCCAGGGCGTCGGCGGAGGTGGTCGGGTCGCCGACGCTGGGGCCGGAGGCGATCACCGTGGCCTCGTCGCCGGGAACGTCGGAAATCGCGTAGGTATAGACGCTGGCCGGCCAGCAGGCCTTGGCCAGGCGACCGCCCTTGATCGCCGAGAGGTGCTTGCGCACGCAGTTCATCTCGCCGATGGCGGCGCCGGACTTGAGCAGCGCCTTGTTCACCGCCTGCTTGTCCGCCAGGCCAATGCCTTCGGCAGGCAGCGAAAGCAGTGCGGAGCCGCCGCCGGAGAGAAGGAAGATCACCCGGTCGCTCTCGTTCAGGCCGCTGATCAGTTCCAGCACGCGACGGGCGACGCGCTCGCCGGCGTCGTCGGGCACCGGATGGGAGGCTTCCACCACCTCGATGCGACTGCATTGCGCGCCGTAGCGGTAAGGCGCCACTACCAGGCCCTGGATCTCGCCCTGCCAGTGCTTCTCCACCACTTCGGCCATGGCTCCGGCGGCCTTGCCGGCACCGATGACGATGGCGCGCCCGCTGCGATCTTCCGGCAGGTGGTCGGCCAGCACCTGGTAGGGATGGCCGGCTGCCACCGCGGTATTGAACAGCTCGGTGAGAAAGGCGCGTGGATCGGTACTCATGACAGGCTCCGAATTTCTTGTTGTCGTGCCGCCGGTCGGACCGGCGGTCGCAGCGTCGTCGACGCTTCCATTCCGCAGCACCCGCGCCGGCGGGAACTGGGGAATGGAAGCGAGGCGCCCGGACGCAGAGGCCGTGAATCTCCCGGCCGGGCGTTCGCTTCCTTTACCCCGCCTTGTGGGCGGGGAAGGAAGAGGGCGGCGGCGAACACCGGAGTTCGCCGACCGTTCCTCTCCCCGAGCCCTTCGAAAAGGGGTTCGTCGCTCCGCGCGGGGTGACGGCCCGCGCGGACTGCGGATCACTCGTCGCGGATCGAGAAGTTGGCCATGTGCTCCAGGCCCTTGATCAGCGCCGAGTGGTCCCAGTTACTGCCGCCGATGGCCGCGCAGGTGCTGAACACCTGCTGGGCGTTGGCGGTGTTGGGCAGGTTCAGGTTCAGCTCGCGGGCGCCGGCCAGGGCCAGGTTGAGGTCCTTCTGGTGCAGGCTGATGCGGAAGCCCGGGTCGAAGGTGCCCTTGACCATGCGTTCGCCGTGCACCTCGAGGATCCGCGAGGAGGCGAAGCCACCCATCAGCGCCTCGCGCACCTTGGCCGGATCGGCGCCGTTGCGGGCGGCGAACAGCAGGGCCTCGGCGACCGCCTGGATGTTCAGCGCGACGATGATCTGGTTGGCCACCTTGGCGGTCTGGCCGTCGCCGTTGCCGCCGACGCGGGTGATGTTCTTGCCCATCGCCTGGAACAGCGGCAAGGCGCGTTCGAAGGTGTTCGGGCAGCCGCCGACCATGATGCTCAGGGTCGCCGCCTTGGCGCCGACCTCGCCGCCGGAGACCGGGGCGTCCAGGTACTGCGCGCCGGTAGCCTTGATCTTCTCGGCGAAGCCCTTGGTGGCGGTGGGGGAGATCGAACTCATGTCGATCACCACCTTGTTCGGGCCGACGCCCTCGGCGATACCGTCCTTGCGGAACAGCACATCCTCGACCTGCGGGGTGTCCGGCACCATGACGATGATGAACTCGGCTTCCTGGGCCACTTCCTTCGGGTTGGCCAGGGCAATGGCGCCGGCCTCCAGCAGGTCGGCCGGAGCGGCGTCGTGGTGGGTGGAAAGGAACAGGCTGTGGCCGGCCTTCTGCAGGTTCTGCGCCATGGGCTTGCCCATGATTCCGGTGCCGATGAATCCGATCTTGGCCATGAGAGTGTCTCCTGGTTCTGTCTGTCGAGTGGCTCCGCGCAGGGAGGCGGGAGCGTCTTGTTCGTGGGTGCGGATCAGACGACGTTGTGCGTCTTCATCCAGCCGAGGCCGGCTTCGGTGGTGGTGGCCGGCTTGTACTCGCAGCCGATCCAGCCCTGGTAGCCGATGCGGTCCAGGTGCTCGAAGAGGAAGCGGTAGTTGATCTCGCCGGTGCCCGGTTCGTGGCGGCCGGGGTTGTCGGCGAGTTGCACGTGGTTGATCGCCGCCAACTGGTTTTCCAGGGTGCGGGCCAGGTCGCCTTCCATGATCTGCATGTGATAGATGTCGTATTGCAGGAACAGGTTGGCGCTGCCGACCTTGTCGCGGATCTCCAGGGCCTGGCGGGTGTTCTGCAGGTAGAAGCCGGGGATGTCGAGGGTGTTGATCATCTCCATGACCAGGCGGATGCCTGCGGCTTCCAGCTTGTCGGCGGCGTAGCGCAGGTTGTCGACGAAGGTCTTCTCGACGCTGGCGCAGTCGTGCCCCTGCGGCCGGATCCCGGCGAGGCAGTTCACCTGGCGGTTGCCCAGCACCCTGGCGTAGGCGATGGCCTTGTCGACCCCCTCGCGGAACTCCTGGACCCGATCCGGGTGGCAGGCGATGCCGCGCTCGCCCTTGGCCCAGTCGCCGGCCGGCAGGTTGAAGAGCACCTGTTCCAGGCCGTTGGCTTCCAGGCGGGCCTTGATCGCCTCGGCCTCGACGTCATAGGGGAAGAGGTACTCGACGCCGGCGAAGCCGGCCTTGGCGGCGGCGTCGAAGCGTTCGAGGAAATCCACCTCGGTGAACAGCATGGACAGGTTGGCGCAGAAACGGGGCATGTCTTGCTCCTATCGTTCGGTCAAACGTTCGGGAGGCCTTTCGCCGGGGGCGGGGTGCCGCACGCACCGTCCGCGCCTCCGGGAAAGGCCGGCGATCAGTCGAGCAGCGAGATGGCGGTCGGCGCGTCGGCGCCTTTCTCGGCCAGTTCCTCGAACTCGTTGATGGCGTTGATCTCGGTACCCATGGAGATGTTGGTGACGCGCTCCAGGATCACCTCGACCACCACCGGCACCTGGTGCTGCTGCATCAGTTCGCGGGCCTTGGCCAGGGCGGCGCCGATCTCGTTCGGGTCGAACACCCGGATCGCCTTGCAGCCCAGGCCCTCGACCACCGCGACGTGGTCGACGCCGTAGCCTTCCAGCTCGGGGGCGTTGATGTTGTCGAAGGCCAGCTGCACGCAATAGTCCATGTCGAAGCCGCGCTGCGCCTGGCGGATCAGGCCCAGGTAGGAGTTGTTCACCAGTACGTGGATATAGGGCAGCTTGAACTGCGCGCCGACCGCCAGTTCCTCGATCATGAACTGGAAGTCGTAGTCGCCGGAGAGCGCCACCACCTGGCGGCTCGGGTCGGCCTTGACCACTCCCAGCGCGGCGGGAATGGTCCAGCCCAGCGGGCCGGCCTGGCCGCAGTTGATCCAGTGGCGCGGTTGGTAGACGTGGAGGAACTGTGCGCCGGCGATCTGCGACAGGCCGATGGTGCTGACGTAGCAGGCATCCTTGCCGAAGAACTCGTTCATCTCTTCGTAGACGCGCTGCGGTTTCACCGGCACGTTGTCGAAGTGGGTCTTGCGCTGCAGCGTGCGTTTGCGCTGCTGGCAGCTTTCCAGCCAGGCGGCGCGCGATTTCAGCTTGCCGGCGGCCTTCCACTCGCGGGCCACTTCGAGGAATGCGTCGAGGGCGGCGCCGGCGTCGGAGACGATGCCCAGGTCGGGCATGAACACCCGGCCGATCTGGGTCGGTTCGATGTCGACATGGATGAAGCGGCGACCTTCGGTATAGACCTCGACGCTGCCGGTGTGGCGGTTGGCCCAGCGGTTGCCGATGCCGAGCACCAGGTCGGATTCCAGCAGGGTGGCGTTGCCGTAGCGGTGCGAGGTCTGCAGGCCGACCATGCCGGCCATCTGTGGGTGGTCGTCGGGGATTACGCCCCAGCCCATCAGGGTCGGGATCACCGGGATGCCGGTCAGCTCGGCGAATTCGCGGAAGCGCTCGGCGGCGTCGGCGTTGAAGATGCCGCCGCC
Source organism: Pseudomonas sp. FDAARGOS_761 (assembly GCF_013343155.1). Classification (NCBI taxonomy): domain Bacteria; kingdom Pseudomonadati; phylum Pseudomonadota; class Gammaproteobacteria; order Pseudomonadales; family Pseudomonadaceae; genus Pseudomonas; species Pseudomonas sp. FDAARGOS_761. The sequence goes on from NZ_CP054572.1 coordinate 1,685,927, forward strand.
GGCCACCAGCAGCGGGCGCTCGGCTTCGTCGAGCATGGCCAGGACCTTCTCGGCCTGGACCCGGGTGGCCTTCGGCTTGCTCACCGGGAGGGGCTCGTAGGCGTCGATGTCGAACTCGATCTCGGCCATCTGTACGTCGAACGGCAGGTCGATCAGTACCGGGCCGGGCCGGTCGCTGCGCATCAGCTGGAAGGCCTTCTGGAATACATAGGGGACCTGGGCCGGTTCCAGCACGGTGGTCGCCCACTTGGCCACCGGCGCGGCGATGCTGGAGATGTCGACCGCCTGGAAGTCTTCCTTGTGCAGGCGGGCGCGCGGTGCCTGGCCGGTGATGCAGAGAATCGGGATGGAGTCGGCGGAGGCGGAGTAGAGGCCGGTGATCATGTCGGTGCCGGCAGGGCCGGAGGTGCCGATGCAGACGCCGATGTTGCCGGCCTTGGTACGGGTGTAGCCCTCGGCCATGTGCGAGGCGCCTTCGACGTGACGGGCCAGGACATGGTCGATGCCGCCGATCTTCTTCAGCGCGGCGTACATGGGGTTGATCGCGGCACCGGGGACGCCGAACGCGGTATCCACGCCTTCGCGGCGCATCACCAGTACGGCGGCTTCGATTGCTCTCATTCTGGCCATCGTTTTGTTCCTCGTTCTTATACTAATTGTGTACAAAAGTTGGAACGATTCTAGGCAGAGGGGCAGCGCAAGGTCAAGATGGGTTGTATACGCTGGAAAAAGCCGCTGAAATCAATTTTTTCATAATAAAAACAATGAATTACCATTTTTGTTAGCAGGCTTATAAAACCAGCGTTTGAAAAAATGTATACAAAATTATGTTCATATTGTTCTGAAATGTTGCTTTCGTAGGGCCGGTCGGCTACTAGATTGGGTACAAATTTTCGAACGCGCCCGCATCGCGGGTGGTTTCCCGATTTCTAGCCTTAACAACTCGAGAGGAACGACCATGACCACCATCAGTCTGGAAACCGCGCTGGGCATTACCCGCCAGGCGCTGGCGGTGGGGCGCGAGCTGTCCACCGCGCCCCTGACCATCGCGGTGCTCGATGCTGGCGGCCACCTGGTGGCGCTGCAGCGCGAGGACGGCGCCAGCATGCTGCGACCGCAGATCGCCATCGGCAAGGCCTGGGGCGCCGTGGCCCTGGGCAAGTCGTCGCGGCTGCTGGCGGCGGATGCACAGCAGCGGCCTTCGTTCATTTCCGCGGTGAACACCCTGGCCCATGGCAATCTGGTTCCGGCGCCGGGCGGGGTGTTGATTCGCAACGACAAGGCAGAGGTGGTCGGCGCGGTCGGTATCAGCGGCGATACCTCGGATATCGACGAGCAATGCGCGATCCAGGGCGTGCTGGCGGTCGGGCTGGTACCCGACGCCGGTTGAGCTTGCGGCCCGTTCACCAGGACCGGGCCTTCGCTCCCTTCTTCAGATGGCGTACGCCGCCATCCACCAGGATTTCCGTGCCATACCTGCAGCGGGGCTCGTTCGAGGTCAGGAATAGCGCGGCACTGGCGATCTCCAGCGGCTCCCCCAGGCGTCCCGGCCAATCTTCTCCCTCAGCGCCTGGGCGGCCTCGAGATCGGTAGCGGCCTTGTCCAGCGCTGGCGTCCGGGTCGGCCCCGGGCTCAGGGCGTTGACCCGGATACCGTGCTCGAGCAACTCCGCCGATAGCGTCCAGGCGAGGTGTATGCGGAGCTGCCGCCGCGGGTCGAATACCGCGTCACGCCGCTCGGTGCGAGGCCGGCGCAGGGGCGGGGGCGGCACGCGATTGAGCGTGCCGCGGCGGGTCAGAGCGGCAGCGGCCGAAGCCGGCCGGCGCTCTTGCCGGATTGCCCGTCGGGCGTGCAGCCTTTCAGGACCAGGCGGGTGATGGTTTCCACCGCAGCGTCGTAGTCGGCGTCGCTGAGCTGTTCCTTGCCGGTGACGATGGAAATCTGCCAATCGAAGTCGGCATAGGTCTGGGTCGCCGCCCAGATGGCAAAGAGCAGGTGATGCGGGTCCACCGGGGCGAGCTGGCCACGGTCGATCCAGGTCTGCAGGCAGGTGACGTTGCGCTGGGCCTGGGCGTTCAGTTCGTCGAGGTATTCCTTCGGCAGGTGCGGCGCGCCGTGCATGATCTCGCTGGCGAAGACCTTGGAGGCATGCGGCAGCTCGCGGGAGATGCGGATCTTCGAGCGGATGTAGGCGGGCAGGGCGAGCAGCGGGTCGTCTTCCACGCGGAACGGCGCCGACGCTTGCAGCAGCGGCTCGACGATGCTTTCCAGCACGCAGCGATAGAGGTTTTCCTTGGACTGGAAGTAGTAGTAGACGTTGGGCTTGGGCAGGCCGGCGCGGGCGGCGATGTCGCTGGTCTTGGTCGCCGCGAAGCCCTTGTCGGCGAATTCCTCGCTGGCGGCGCGGAGGATCAGGCGCTTGTTGCGCTCGCGGATGCTGGTCATCAGTCCTTGTTCTTCATTGCTGCAACGGCGGCAGGAAGCCGAGGATGGTAGCACCCGCCCGGAGCGCCCCTCAAGCAAGGTGCGAGCGAGGCGGAGGCCCGGGAAATCCTGACCCGCCGGTTCATTTGCCCTATACATTTCCCGGTATTTGGAGTATTCGTTAGGGGTATCGAGTCGCCCGCTCGCACTCACCCACCGAGCGCCGGGCGAGCCCCCCCGGAACAGAACGAGTCACTATGTCCGATTCCCGCCTGGTCGATCCCTTCGGCCGTCGCATCACCTACCTGCGCCTGTCGGTGACGGATCGCTGCGACTTCCGCTGCACCTACTGCATGAGCGAAGACATGCAGTTCCTTCCCCGCGACCAGGTCCTCAGCCTGGAAGAACTGTACGCGGTGGCCGACGCCTTCATCGGCCTCGGCGTGCGGCGCATTCGTATCACCGGCGGCGAGCCGCTGGTGCGCAAGGGCATCACCGGCCTGCTGGCACGCCTGGGGCAGCGTGCGGAACTGGAAGACCTGGCGATCACCACCAACGGTTCGCAACTGCGCGAGCGCGCCGCCGAGCTGAAGGCCGCCGGCGTCCGCCGCCTCAACGTCAGCCTCGACTCGCTGCAGCGCGAACGCTTCGCCGCCTTCACCCGTAGCGATCGCCTGGAGCAGGTGCTGGACGGCATCCAGGCGGCGCGCGAAGCCGGTTTCGAGCGGATCAAGCTGAACTGCGTGGTACAGAAGGGCCGCAACGACGACGAGATCCTCGACCTGGTCGAGTACGCCCTGGCCAACCAGTTGGACATCAGTTTCATCGAGGAAATGCCGCTGGGCAGCATCACCAGCCACCGTCGCGAACTGACTCTCTGCACCAGCGACGAAGTCCGGGCGATCATCGAGCGCCGCTGGCCGCTGACCCCGAGCCTGGCGCGCAGCGGCGGGCCGTCGCGGTATTACCAGATCGGCGACGAGCCCAGCCGGATCGGCTTCATCTCACCTCACAGCAATAATTTCTGCGGCGACTGCAACCGCGTGCGCGTCACCGCCGAGGGCAAGCTGGTGCTCTGCCTCGGCCACGAGGGGGCGCTCGACCTGCGCGAACTGCTGCGCAGCCATCCCGGCGACCGCGAGCGCCTGAGCGCGGCACTGGTGGCGGCGCTGAACCTGAAGCCGGAGCGGCATCACTTCGACGCCCAGGAGCAGGTCCAGGTGCTGCGTTTCATGAGCATGACCGGCGGCTGACGGTATCCTCCTGGGGCGATGGCACCAACGGCGCCATCCGCCGCTTCCTCTCCCATGCCACCCGGGCGACCGTGTTCCGGCACGCACCGCTCGCTGCCCCGTCCCGGGAAAAGCGACGCGGCGCAACGCCGAAACGCGGCGAAGACGTCATGCTGCCTGCCGCGCCAGCAAAGGAAAGCCTCCCATGCACCGGGTCCTGTTCATCTGCAGCCGCAACCGCCTGCGTAGTCCCAGCGCCGAACGGCTGTTCGCCGACTGGCCGGGCGTCGAGACCGATTCCGCCGGGCTGGCGGCGGACGCCGAGACGCCCCTGGAGCGCGAGCAACTGGAGTGGGCGACGCTGGTCGTCGTCATGGAGCGCCGCCACCGGCAGGCTCTGCTGCGCCGGCACGCCGCGGCGATGAAAGGCAAGCGCCTGGTCTGCCTGGATATCCCGGACGACTACGCCTACATGCAGGCGGAATTGCTGCATCTGCTGGAGCGCAAGGCGGGGCCTTTCCTTCGGCGGGACTGAGTGGTGCGGACCGCGAGCGGAAAAAAAGAAGCCGGACGAAGTCCGGCCCGAGGGAAGGGCGGACCGGGAGTGTCGCCGGTCCGCCAGGGAGTCAGGAGTGCTTGGGCGCCGGCGCGTGGCTGCCGCACAAGTGGCTGCGGTCGTTGCGGCTGAGGATGTTGAACAGCAGGTTTAGCACCACCGCCCAGATCGCGGTCATGGCGATGCCGCTATGGGTGATCGGCTCCATCCAGACCGGCAGGCGGGCGAAGAAGTCCGGGCGCACCACCGGCACCATGCCCATGCCGATGCTTACCGCCACCAGCAACTGGTTGCGGCGGTCGGTGATGTTGGCCTCGTGGAGGATCTGGATGCCGCTGGCGGCGACCATGCCGAACATGGCGATGCCGGCGCCGCCGAGTACCGCCGGCGGGATCGAGGCGACCAGGAAGGCGGCCTTGGGCAGCATGCTGAGGAGGATCAGGAAACCGGCGGCGGCCACCGTGACGTAGCGGCTGCGCACCCCGGTCATCTGCACCAGGCCGATGTTCTGGGCGAACGAGGAATGGGTGAAGGTGTTCAGGAAACCGGCGAAGAACGAGGCGCCGGCGTCGCAGAGCAGGCCGCGGCGCAGTTCGGTCGGGGTGATCTCGCGGCCGGTGATCTTGCCCAGGGCGAGGAACATGCCGGTGGACTCGACGAAGATGATCACTACCACCAGGCACATCGACAGGATCGGCGCCAGGTCGAAGGTTGGCGCGCCGAAGTGCAGCGGGGTGACGATGTCGAACCAGGGGCGCTCGGCCAGGCCGCCGAGGTCGACCATGCCCATGCCGCCGGCGATCGCGTAGCCCAGGCCCATGCCCATCAGCACCGAGATGTTGACCCAGAAACCGCGCATGAAGCGGTTGATCAGGAGGATGGTGCAGAGCACCAGGCTGGAGAGGAACAGGAAGTGCAGGGAGCCGAAGTCTTCCGCGCCCTTGCCGCCGCCGGCCCAGTTGATCGCCACCGGGAACAGGCACATGCCGATCGAGGTGATCACCGTGCCGGTCACCAGCGGCGGGAAGAAACGCACGATGCGCGACATGAAGGGGGCGATGAGCATGCCGAAGAAGCCGGCGGCGATGGTCGCGCCGAAGATCCCGGTGATGCCCACGCCGGGCATCCCGGCCATCGCCACCATGCTGCCGACGGCGGCGAAGCTGGCGCCCATCATAACCGGCATGCGGATGCCCATCGGGCCGATGCCCAGCGACTGGACCAGGGTGGCGATGCCGGCGACCAGCAGGTCGGCGTTGATCAGGAAGGCGATTTCCTCGCGCGAGAGGCCGGCCGCCTGGCCGACGATCAGAGGCACGGCGACGGCGCCACCGTACATCAGCAACACATGCTGGAAGCCCACCAGCAGCAGCTGCGTCAGAGGCAGGCGCTGGTCTACGGGCGAGTCGGGGATGCGGCGATCAGTTACCACGGACATGCAACACCTCAGGCGTTTTTATTGTTGTCAGTCGCAGGCGGACACCGGAAAAGACAGGTTCCGGCGGCCGGGTATTTCTGGCCGAACATCCACCCCAGGCTTCAGGGCGATGCGGTGGGGTGTTTTATATCCCCGTTGTGTGCTCGATTCAATCGATTTTTTGTATACAAAGAAATTTTTGTAGTTGACCAATCGGTCTACTACAGGCTTTCCAGAGCTGCTTCCACTGTATCCATAGAACTGGCGCCGGCTACCCCCGGGACGCCCGGCGGTGTACGACATTGGTCGGATAGCCGACGTGCTCTAGCCGCTGGGAGTTTTCAGCGACCCCTACCTCAGTGAGCGCAAGCCTGGTGCAGCAAGGCCTTGAACCCTGTCGCCCGGGATCAGCCATGGGGCTTTGCGGAACGCCTGCTTGCATTGGCGACTACAAGCAGCGACGTGCGCGAGAGCAACCGGCTATCTGAGCGCCAGTAGATCCTGGCGGCAATGGAGACGCTCAACGAGCAAAGAGAATGCCGCCAGCGTTTGCTGGAGTGCACAACGGCAGACTGGCCAACGTGCCAAGGCTCGGGGCAGGTCAGGCTGGACAAGAAGCCGGCGGAGTTTTCCTGAGCGTTCTACAGGAGAGGCACGAAGGAGGTCGCCGAAGTCGTTCGGCATATCGAACGTCCCCCCTTTTTCAGTTTTCGGCAGCGCCCAACGGGCCACTGGCAATCAGGCTGGCACCACAAGCTGTTTTCATCCCATGTAGCGCGACCGGGACCCCATTCACATCCAGCAGGGCGCTACCTTCGGTAATGGGGAAGGTTCCCTTGCACAAGGGGCAAACCACTTGGTGGCCTACACCGGCCATCGGCTTGCCGTTGAGGTCGGTCTGGCCGAACGCCTCAATCACCGTGCCTCCATGGCTGGTGGTGTCGCCAAGGCGAATGATGTCCATCGCGGGTTGCTCCTATAGGTCGTCCAGCCAGCTGTCTTTCGGCTTCAGGCTAGAGAGGAATTCCTCATAGACATAGTCATCACCGAGCGTTTGGCCGCCAGGCGTAGCGGGTTTCGGAGCAGGGGAAGGACCGGCATTTCCGCCACGCGGCGATGAAGACGTCGGGCGCACGCGGATCGAATCGACAATGGCGTCCCACAGTTCCAAAGCCTCTTTGTCCGATTTGAAGGCAGGGGGCGGTGGTTTACCGTTTTCATTGCTGCGTTCCAGTACCGCCAGTCCCGCAGTAAGATTGGGCTCGGTTAGCGATTCCTCCTTGCCTTGAACCTCCCACATGAATGTGTAGGCGCGCTGTCCCTTGTTGCTTCCCGCAACCAAGTACTCCTCTCCCGGAAGGCTCCCCACAGGGTGCTTCCCCTTTCTCAATCTCTCGACTCCAGCAACCGTAGCGAGCATGTTCTGCACGAAGCCGTCGACTCGCTCAAGAAGGCTGTTTAGCTCAGATCCCGTGGAGGAGCGGAATTCAAAGCGCGCACCAGGGTGATTGGGAAAGGTAACACCTACGCCAAACTCTTCATCTTGAAAACTATCCCCTGCAATATAGGCATGATCAATGCAAAAGCCCGGCTCAGTTGGAGCTTCTTTGGGCTCGCGAGAGCGAAGGCTTCGGGATATATCATTGATAGCTTCCTCCCCTTCCTTCTCTTTGTCGTGAGTAACTTCTCCTGAGTATAGAAAAACCTCTCCCTTGGGATGAGCCACAAAATATGAGTCAACCCTATAAGAAAGCAAACTAGCATTCGAATCCCAAGACCACAGGCTAATGGCTCCAGCCTTGTCTTCCGCCCTCCGAACAAACATGCTCTCCTTTGTTTTTTTATGAATGCCATTCCGTAACTCTTGCTCGCGATGGGCAATCCTGGCTGCTAGCTCAGCAGGTGTGCCATCTAGCCGTTGGATGTTGTCGCCCCATAGATAGTATCCGGCGTTAATTACCGCGTCAGGCGGCAGATCAATCAGAAAGCGACCAAAGCAGTGAGTGATCCATCCGGTCTTGTCCATGGAAGGGCTCCGAGAAGAAGAAAACGAAGTACAACTGGTCATGCTGGTCAAGACCACCAACCCAAGTACAGCAAACAACCGACGGGGATGCATCATGTCCCTCCTTTGTCATTAGGATGCCAATCCGCCAACTGGGTGATTTTGATCACACCATATAGCGCTGCCCATTGGGCACGAGCATCGTTGTAACTCTCCTGGTGCTCATAGCCCCGTTTGGTATTGGCCTGTCCCTTGCCCTTGCTGCCATGCCGAAAGCTGGCCTTGACACCTGCCAGGGCAGGCGCCTGGCCGGAGTCGGTCGGTACCGTTTCGTCACCTCCGCTGCCGGAAGCGTCCAGTGGATTTCCCGCCTCCAGCGGACCCTGCACTATGGTGGGCAAGCCCCGGCGGAACCAACTGTTGTAAGTGCCGTTCTCATCGTCGTTGAGTGTGGCGCCAGGGGTTTCCAGAGGGGTCGGGTCACCTTTCCAGATCAAATCACGCCAACTATGGCGGCTATCGTCAGCACCGTAATGAACATAGGTTTCGACGTGGTAGCCCGCCGTAGCCAATTCATTATGAAAGTCAGCAATAGCATCAATTTTCTTCTCAAAAATTACCCTGGGATTTTTCTTTTTATTTTCAGTGTTTGATAAGTCTAGATATTGTGCATTTTGTTCAGGAACCAATCCATACCACGTAGAGCTCTTGTATATCTCTTCATAAGGATCCTGGTTCTGCGGATAAGCCCGAGGCTTTCCATCAATATCCTTGAGTACCTGGCCTTGCGCGTCGCACAGAAACAGCCAGGGACGTCCTTCCCGGTATTCGGCGCTAGGGGCCAACTCCAGCGCGCCGGCCGAGTTGGCGACAACGGCTGTCACTTCACCGGCATTTCGTCCCAGCACGACCTGTGCGATACCTTCATAGCCACAACGCATATGATGGTAGATGGTCGAGGAACCCGTCGCAGGTTGCACGCCATGCACCACCCCCAATACGCGCTCATAGCCGTGCAACTGCGTCAAGGCACGCGCCACCAGCCCTCCCATCGAGTGGGTGACCAGAATGACTTTCATACGACTCATTTGCTCGGGATCGAGACCATACTCCTTCTGGTAGAAGGGCCACACCGTGTTCTCGATGTAGTCGCGTACATCCAGCGCCGACTGCCGGTTGGACTGTAGCCAGTTATAACCGGCGCACCAGACGTCGAACTGGTATCGGCTGGCCTTGAGCAATTCCTCTTCATCGATCGGCCCCACCTTTCCCTGCTCCTCACCCTGATCTCCAGGAGGAGAGAGGGCTTCGTCATTCCACCATGCCTGGAGTTCCCTACGGCTGACGATGTTATCCAGTCGCCTCTCCATTAATCCCATGACGGGGTTGTACGCACTGCGCATGACCTTGCCCCAGCCGCGCAGGCGGGCAGCCTCTTCATCCAGGCCAGACTGGCCGACATCGATCGTGCCTTGGTCATCGACTTCCACTCTCTCGGATCTCAGAAGTTTTTGACGGACCTTTGGGCCCCTCCAGGCCCAAGTCCACAACGCACCAAACGAGGCAGCGAAGTCTCCCAGAGGCCACAGACCATTCGGCGGCCTCCAGACCTCGCTTTTATCTGCCTTGTTGCGCAGGTTGGTTCCCATGATCCCCGGAATGAAGATCACCGGCAGGGGAGCGGTCTGCCGAACCAGCGCCACCTTTTCGCTCTGGTTGTCGGTACGGGTCAACTGCGCCTTGTAGACAGGCCGTCCCAGCCTGTCGCGAGAGCGAGGGATGATCACATCCTGATTCGGCTCGAGCGGTTCGCTGCTCATGTGTTGGACTCCGTGTCGCTGTTGTGACTGCCCTTGCCCAGGATGCGTATCTGCACCGGGTCCATGGCCAGGTGTTGTTGCTTGGGTAAACGGCCCTGGCTGTCGGTCATCAGTTTCACCACACCACCATCGCCTCGTATCACTTCAACGGCGATATTGGGTAACGGCTCCAGCGTGGCTTCGTCGCGCAGGACATACCGGTCATCGAACGGTGTCGAATCCCAGGCGTTGAAGCTGGTCGATGCATGAGCGGGACCGACATGACTGTGCTTCGCCGCCTTGACCACGAAGTTGCCGGGCATGCCCAGCTCGATGTTGCCGCCCTTGAGGGTCAGGTAGGCGCCGCCGCACATCAGGGTGATGTGCTCCTTCGCGGTGACCAGCACGTGCTGCTGGCTGGCGCTGACCTCCACGCTCTGCTCGGCTTCCAGGCGGATGTCGTTCTTCTGCGCCTGCAGCAGCATCGGCCCCTGGTGGGTGATCTGGCGCAGCTCGCCGCCCTGGGCGAACAGGCCGATGTCGCTGCCGGCGTTGATCACCACCTTCTGCCCGGCGGTCACCTGCTGGTTCTGCCGGGCCACGCTGTCGACGTGCTCGCCGGCGGCCAGGGTCAGGCTCGCCGGCGTCGCCGCGGCGATCCCTGCCGGACCGCTCAAGGCGATCGCCGGCTTGCCTCCGTTGCTCTTGCCGGACTCGTCGTTGGCACCGTGGCCGAGGTCGCGCACGGCTTCCTGGAGGGTTTGCTGCGGCGCCGCGTCGTGCCCCACGCCCTGGTGCTCCCCGGCGTAGTCGCCCAGCTCGCGGGCCAGCTCCAGCGCCGCCTCCAGCACCTGCACCACGACGCCTCGGTCGAGATGGCCGGCGCCGGCCCTGAGCTGCTCCTCGGTGCTCAGCAGCAGCCCCTTGGCCGCACGCACCGCGCCATGTTCGTCGGTGCGCAGTTCGAAGCCCTCGCCGCGTGGCTTGCCGCCTTCGGGCCGAGGATGGGTCAGGTAGCCCAGGTGCAGCGCGCTGGCACCGTGGTCGCTCATCAGCGCCGCACTGATCTGCGCCGTGGTGTCGTCGATGCGCAGCTCGTTGGCCCGGCTGCCCTTGTACTCCTTGCTCTTGATGGTGCTGAGGATCTTGTGGTCGGGCAGCGCGTAGGGCGGCCGGTTGGTCGCCCGGTAGGTACGCCCGGTGATGATCGGCTGGTCGCAGTCGCCGTCCAGGTAATCGACGATCACCTCCTGGCCAATCCGCGGGATCGCCATGTGCCCCCAGTCGGCACCTGCCCAGTTCTGCGCGACCCGTATCCAGCAGGTACTGAATTCATCGTGACGTCCCTCGCGATCCCAGGGGAACTGGACTTTCACCCGCCCCCACTCGTCGCAATGGATCTCTTCCCCTACCGGGCCGACTACCGTCGCGATCTGCGGACCATCGATACGCGGCCGAGGCAGCGGTGCGGGACGCCATTCGACGTCCTCGGGCACCAGTTCGGCGCGCAGGTCGTAGCTCACCCCCAGAGGGGCGTCGGCGGACTCTTCCTCCTGGCCGGCATACTGGGTGCCGCGATGGACCACCCGTACCGGCCGCCACCAGGCGTTGAAGTCGGCACGCGGATGACCTTCCAGGGCAAAGGCGTGGCCCGGGATCAGCCGCGGGTCGTCGCCGCTGACCGATGCCACCCGCGCATCGCGCCGGTGCCCTCTGAGGCGGCTTTCGCTGAAAGGCCGGCCGGCGCCGCTCTGCTTGTAGCGACCGGGGTAGTCGTAGCGCTCGTAGGACGAGCCCTGATGCTCGAGCGCCTCGCCAGCGAGATGATGCTCCTGGTCGTAGGTCGGGCGCTTGAAGCTGTAGTCCCGCTGGGTCTGTCGAGCCGTACGAACATTTTCGCTGTAGCGGAAAGAATGAAGCACCGGCTGTGGGTTGTCGCCCTCCGGCTGGGCGCTGAACAGTACCGGGCCGCCGGTGATACGCTCCTGGACGTAGAGCCGGTCGCTGCAGACCAGGGTGTGGCGGTGTTCGTCGAAGCGGAAGTAGTAGACCAGGCCTTCCTCGAAGGCCAGCCGGTCGTGCAGGTAGTGATCGCTGTCGCCGGCCTGCACGCAGTATTCGCGTGGCAGGTGCTCGTGGTAGATACGCTGTTCGTAGTCGAGCACCTGGTGCTCCTTGAGCAGCGCCTGGAGAATCTCCGGAACACTCTTCTCCTGGAATATCCGCCAGTTGCAGCACAGCTCCAGGCGCGCCAACTGCGGTTCCAGCAGCAGTTCGTAGCGGGTCCGGCGAAAACCCGAGCTGCCCTGGGTGAAGTGGCTGACGATGCCATGGACGTAGCGGGCCGGACGGCCGTCCTGCCAGAGGGTGAAGGTGCCCGGCTGGTCGAGTACCTGCTTGAAATCGATGGCGTTCTTGTCGCTGGCCAGCTTCAGGTTCAGGCGGAAAGGCTCGCAGAGCGCTTCTTCCAGTTCGAACTCGACGACATCGAACGCGAGTTTCCCTTCGCCGACGACGAAGGTGAATTTCAGGTCCCTTTGACGCATGGATCGTTCCTTGTTCCTGGCGGGCGGTTCCTCCCCCATCCGTTGGAGAAGCGAGCCCCACGTTACTCTTGCTCAGCCGCTGCCGAAAGTCTTGGCTCTGTGTCGATTTCGCGAAGTAGCGGACATTTTCGGCTCGACGGAGAACCGATCGCACAGGTGTACGACCGGTGTGCCTGTCAACTCACCCTGCGACCGGCGAGCGCCAGTCGTCGGAGCCGGAGGTGCCGGAGACTTCGTGGGTCCAGGTGATCTTGCGGTAGGTGAAGTGCACGTCTTCCAGGTGGGTGAAGTGGGCGTTGCCCGGGTCCTGGCAGTTGTGCATGTAGTCCTTGATGTCGACGATGATCGCGTCTTCCAGGACGGTGGTGTAGTAGTGCTCCTGGGTGCCGGCGGCGGAGGTGCGGTACCACTGGATCTCGACCTTGGTCAGGCGCTCGCCGGAGGTCAGGGCGGCCAGCAGCAGCGGCGAGGCCTTGTCGAAGACCTTGGTGATGACCACCGGCTTGTGCACGCGCTGGCCGGTCGGCTGGCCGGACTGCGGGTCGCGCGGGATGATCACTTCGTGGTTGAAGCCCTGGACCATCACCTGGTCCTCGTGGCCTTCCTGATAGGTGTTGCCGACCGAGTCCTCGGTGAAGGCGCCGGCGGTGATCAGGCCCTGCTTGGTGCCGGTGATGGACATATAGGCGGGGGTTGCCATGGATACGTTCCTTGTCGTTGAAAGTGCCCAGGCGATATGCCGGGGTCACCGGTGCTAGACAAGAACCGTGCCACTGGTCTTGAAACTCTTTTCCATCAAGGCGTTATTGGGGGAAACCAAAAATTCGCTGGCGATTCTCATGGGAAGAACACTGAAAATTGCGCAACTTTTTGCGCACCGCTTGCAAAAAGTTGCGCACTCTCTCGGAGCCCTTTGGGTATTTGTTCCCTAGCGTTCTATCCACAACGTTATCAACCAAAAAGTTGCACAGTTCTTCATTGGCAAGGTAGGCGAAGATAGCGCCGCACGGTTTCGTTCCATCGGCCCAGGGTGAAGGAAAGTGAGTTATCGGAGAGGTTGGGGGCTGAAAGATATGGCGAGTTATGGCCAAAAGCCCTCTATGGAGAGGGCTTTTGGGGTAGGGCCAGCAGGGTTGTTCTGCTGCGGGGAACCGGAGGTGCGGTTCTTCGCCTTTCGGCCAAGGCTCAGTTGATCTGTGCGCCCTTGGCGATCCAGCTGCCGATCAGGTTGCGTTCTTCCTGGGTCATCTGCGTGATGTTGCCCAGCGGCATGATCTGCGAGGCCACGGCCTGGGCCTGGATCTTCGGTGCCAGTTGCTGGATCTGCTGCGGGGTGTCGAGCATGATCCCGCCTGGCGCGGTGCTGAACAGCTGGCTGGTCGGTTTCGCCGAGTGGCAGACGGTGCAGCGCTCCTGGATCACGTGATGGACCTTGTCGAAGTCGGCTCCGCTCGCGGTCCCGGCATTGGAGGCCTGGGGCGCGGCGGGCGCGGCTGGTGCGTCGCCGCCGGTCGCCGGTTGTGCCGGTGCCGCCGCCGGGGTGCTGGCCAGCGGTGCGGAAGCCTGCTGGTAGTTCGGCGTGGTGACGAAGGCCAGGGCGATCATGCCCAGCGCGCCGGCGGGCAGTGCCCAGGCGAAGCGGTTGCTTTCGTGGCGGGTGTTGAAGTAGTGGCGTACCAGTACCGCGAGCACCGCGATGGCGGCCAGGATCAGCCAGTTGTACTGGCTGCCGTAGGTGCTCGGGAAGTGGTTGCTGATCATGATGAACAGCACCGGCAGGGTGAAGTAGTTGTTGTGCCGGGAGCGCAGCAGGCCCTTGGCCGGCAGCACCGGATCGGGCTCGCGGTTTTCTTCGATGGCTTTCACCAGCGCGCGCTGGGCCGGCATGATCACCCTGAACACGTTGCCGACCATGATGGTGCCGATGATCGCGCCGACGTGCAGGTAGGCGCCGCGGCCGCTGAACACCTGGGTCAGGCCGTAGGCGGCGGCGACCAGCAGGACGAACAGGACCAGGCCGAGCAGGGCAGGGGTCTTGCCCAGCGCCGAATCGCAGAGGATGGTGTAGACGAACCAGCCGCAGACCAGCGAACCGATACCGATGGCGATGGCCGCCGCCGGCGCCAGGTCGCTGCCGGGGGCGATCAGGTAGAGGGTCGGGTTCAGGTAGAACACGATGGTCAGCAACACCACCCCGGACATCCAGGTGGAGTAGGCCTCCCATTTGAACCAGTGCAGGTTCTCCGGCATTTTCGGCGGAGCCAGCTTGTATTTCTCCAGGTGGTAGATGCCGCCACCGTGGATTGCCCAGAGGTCTCCGGACAGGCCTTCACGCGGGTTGCTGCGGTTGAGGTTGTTCTCCAGCCAGACGAAATAGAACGAAGCGCCGATCCACGCGATCCCGACGATCATGTGAATCCAGCGCACCAGCAGGTTCAGCCATTCGATGAGATGTGCTTCCACAGTCTTGTACCTCTTGCCCTGGCCGGCGGACCGGCGGCAGGACCTCTCTTATTGGTTTGATTGGGGGTCGAGGAGGAGCTGTTCGTCCTCGGTGAAGAAATGCTCGTCGCAGTTGTTCCCGGAACCGCTGCGATCGACCACCAGGAAGTCATCCCGCTTTTCGATCGTCAGCACCGGATGGTGCCAGACGCCGCGGTGGTAATTGACGCCCTGCCTTCCGTTGGTCAGGAAGGCGCGGACGAGGCCCGGTACAGGTACATCGCCAAGTGGCGCGACCACGACCAGAAAGGGGTTGCCGAGCAGCGGGATGAAGGCCTGGCTGCCCAGCGGATGGCGTTCCAGCATGCGGATGCGCAACGGCATTTCCAGCTTCTCGGCGCTGAAGATGCTGATGATCGCGTTATCTTCCTGCTGCGCGGTCTCGACCGTGGCCAGCTTGTGATAACGGCGGGTGGAGCCGTTGTTGATCATGAAATAGTCGCTACCGGCGGTTTCGATCACGTCACCGAACGGGGCGAAGGCTTCCTTGGTCAACGGCTCGATCTTGAGAGTGCGCATACTGATCCTGTCGATTCTGTTTGTTGTATTCCGGACGCACGCGGGGCCCGGGTCTCACGGTAATTGTGGCCTGCCGAACAGGCGCAGGCGGCTGACGCCGCCGTCGGGAAAGATGTTCAGGCGTACATGGGTGATCGGGCCGAGGGTGTTGAGGTGCCGCTCGAACCGGTGTTCCTGGTGCATTTCCAGCTTCTGCGCTGGCAGCAGCTCGCGCCAGAAGAGGCTCTGCGCCTCGATCCGGGCCTCGTTTCCGCCTTCCACGAAGGCGGCCTGGATGCTGCAGCTTTCCGGATAGTTGCCCTTGAAGTGCAAGGTATCGACGACCGCGGCCTCGATGCTGCCGGGATGGCCGAGGGCGACGATCACCCAATCGTGGCCCGGCGTGCGGCGGCGGCCGGTTTCCCAGCCGTCGCCCATGTTGATGGCGCGTCCGGGGTTGAGCAGGTTGCCCATGCGTCCGAAATGCTGGTCGGAACAGGCCAGCGCCCGGCCGCCGTTGACCGCTGCGGCCAGGTCGAGCGCCGTTCCCGGCGGCTGGCTGCTCCAGTCGCGGTAGGGCACGCCATAGAGGCGCAGGCGGGCGATACCGCCGTCCGGGTAGATGTTCAGGCGCAGGTGGGTCCAGGGACGTTCGTCGTCTATCGGGTGGTAGTGATGGCTATCGCCCTGCAGCCCCACCGCCGCCAGCACTTCGCTCCAGGACGTGCTGTCGTCCGGGTCGCCTTCGGCGCAGAAGCAGCCATCCAGGGAAGCCGCCGGCGGGTGGTTACCGGTGAAGAAGCGGGTGTCGATGTCGACGCCCTTCAGCACGCCCGGCACACCCAGGCGGATCACCGCCTGGTCATGGCCCTCGAAGCGCTTGCGGCGGGTTTCCCAGCCGTCCATCCACTTGCCGCTGTCGTCGAACACGCCTTCCTTCCACACCGGTTCGCCGGCCTGCAGCATGCGGCTGGCCGGGGCGAACCATTCGTCGCTGACGGCGACCACCTGGCTGCCCAGGCGTGCGTCGGCGAGGTCGAGGTAGTGGCGGAAGGGCGAGTGTTCGGCGTTCATGCTCGTCTCCGCAGGCCTCAGAGCTGCTGCAGGCGGAACAGGGCGATCTTGTTGATCTCGGCCAGCGCGGTAGCGAACTCCTCGTCGGCGGAGTGCTGGATGCGTTCCTCGAAGGCCGCCAGGATCTGATGGCGGTTGCTGCCCTTCACCGCCTTGATGAAGGGGAAGCCGAACCTGGCCTTGTAGGTGTCGTTGAGTTCGGTGAAGCGGGCGAACTCCTCGGCGCTGCATTCGTGAATCCCGGCGCCGGCCTGCTCGGAGGTGCTGGAGGCGGTCAGTTCGCCACGGATCGCCGCCTTGCCGGCGAGGTCCGGGTGGGCGTTGATCAGCGCCAGCTGGGCCTCGCGGCTTGCCGACAGGAGAATGTCGGCCATGCGCTGGTGCAGGCCCTCGATATCGTTGAGGCTGTCGTCGATACCCAGGTCATAGGCCTTCTCGGCGACCCAGGGGGAGTGTTCGTAGATGTCGGCGAAGGCTTCGATGAAGGCCTCGCGGGACAGCGAGGCGGGGGTCAGGGTCTGGAAACGGCTCATGCCTCGGTCTCCTGGAAAGGATGCTCACGGTGCCAATGGCGGGCGATGTCTTCGCGGCGGGCGAACCAGACCTTGTCGTGGCTCTGCGCGTACTGGATGAAGCGCTCCAGGGCGGCCATCCGCGCCGGGCGACCGATCAACCGGCAATGCAGGCCGATGGAGAGCATCTTCGGCGCCGTCGCGCCTTCTTCGTAGAGCACGTCGAAGGCGTCCTTCAGGTACTGGAAGAACTGCTCGCCATTGTTGAAGCCCTGCACCTGGGTGAAGCGCATGTCGTTGGTGTCCAGGGTATAGGGAATCACCAGGTGCGGTTTCTCCGCGGTGCTGGCCGGGTCCCAGTAGGGCAGGTCGTCGTCGTAGGTGTCGGAGTCGTAGAGGAAGCCGCCTTCCTCCATCACCAGGCGCCGGGTGTTCGGGCCGGTGCGTCCGGTGTACCAGCCCACCGGGCGCTGGCCGGTGAGTTCGGTGAGGATGCGGATGGCTTCGAGCATGTGCTCGCGCTCCTGGGCCTCGTCCATGTACTGGTAGTCGATCCAGCGGTAGCCGTGGCTGCAGATTTCGTGGCCGTCGGCGACCATCGCCCTGATCACCTCAGGGTTGCGCTGCGCCGCCATGGCCACGGCGAACACGGTGAGCGGCACGTTGCGTCGCTTGAACAGCTTGAGCAGGCGCCAGACCCCGGTGCGGCTGCCGTATTCGTAGAGCGATTCCATGCTCATGTGGCGCACGCCCTGCAAGGGCTGGGCAGCCACCATCTCGGAAAGGAACGCCTCGGACTCCTTGTCGCCATGCAGGACGCAGCGCTCGCCACCTTCTTCGTAATTGAGCACGAAGGACAGGGCGATGCGCGCATCGCCGGGCCAGTGAGGGTGGGGAGGGTTGTTGCCGTATCCGATCAGGTCGCGTGGGTAGTCAGCGCTCACAGCAGTGTTCCTTATTGTGGATGGGGCGGCGGGCCGGACGGGCCGGGGATGCCGTGATGGATTTATTGTATACAAGTTTGCCTGCGGTCTGTAAATACAATCCTGCTTGCCGATCCCTGCCATTCATCCAGCAAAAAACCTGCCCGACTGGTCAGTTAGCGAAGAATGAGGCCCTGCGGGGTGGGGCTTGTGGAAGGAATGCCCGATTTCGGGGCGGCTGCCGCATTTTCGGTTGTGGCGGTGTTTTTTGTATACAATTCATCGAAAGATAACTTATATTGCTTCGCAAGCGGCTCCCTGGCGGGCTGCAAGCGAGCGGCGCCGGGCAGGTCCCGGAGCGATCCCCATCGAACGAAGGCAAGAGGAGGAGTGGTGTCCGCCAGCGGGCGCCCGCAACCCATGGGACGTTTGACCACGCATGTACTGGATTCCGCACACGGCTGCCCCGGCCATGGCATCAAGATCGAGCTGTACCGGGTAGAAGGCCAGCAACTGGAACTGATCGCCACCACCCTGACCAACCACGACGGCCGCTGCGACCAGCCGGTGCTGCAAGGCGAGGACTTCCGTCCCGGGGTCTATCAACTGGTGTTCAACGCCGGCGACTACTATCGCGCCCGCGGCGTGCAATTGCCGGAGCCGGCATTCCTCGACCAGGTGGTGCTGCGTTTCGGCATCGCCTCCGCCGACGATCACTACCATGTGCCGCTGCTGATCTCGCCCTACAGCTATTCGACCTATCGCGGCAGCTAGGTGCGTGCCACGAAACATTGACTCCCTGAGTCCTTTTCCCTGGCCCGCCGTCGAGCGGGCCTTTTTTCGTTCGCGGGGAAGGCGCCGAGGGTTGCCGGTTATCCGCCATCTGCGGGGGGGCAGGACGATGCGGCGCAAGGTGTGAATGGGCGACGGATGAGGCTGTGCGTCGCGAGCCCTGCGGGGCAACGACAGGTTCGAGGCGGATAGCCGCGTGCGGCCATCCGCCATCCGGGCGGGTCAGAGGAAGATGAACTTGGCGACGAAGATCACGAACAAGGCATAGAGGCTGGCCGAGACTTCGCGGTGCTTGCCGGTGAGGACCTTCATCGCGACGTAGGTGATGAAGCCCAGGGCGATACCGTCGGCCACCGAGAAGGTCAGCGGCATCATGATCACCGTGACGATCGCCGGGATGGTTTCGGTGTGCTCGTCCCAGTCGATGTGCGCCATCCCGCCCATCATCAGCATGGCCACGTAGATCAGCGCGCCGGCGGTGGCGAAGGCGGGGATCATCCCGGCCAGCGGGGCAAAGAACATCGCGGCGACGAACAGCACGCCGACCACCACCGCGGTGAGCCCGGTACGTCCGCCGGCGGCCACGCCCGCGGCGCTCTCCACGTAACTGGTCACCGGCGGGACACCGAGCATGCCGCCGAACACGCTGGAGGCGCTGTCGGCCTTCATCGCCTTCGACAGGTTCTCGATGCGCCCGTCCTCCTTCACCAGGTGCGCGCGCTGGGCGACGCCCATGAGAGTGCCGGCGGTATCGAACATGTGCACGAAGAGGAAGGCCAGGATCACGCTGATCATGGTGACGTTGAACGCGCCGGCGATGTCCATCGCCAGGAAGGTCGGCGCCAGGCTCGGCGGCGCCGAGAACACCCCGCCGTACTGCACCAGGCCGAGGGCCCAGCCGACCAGGGTGACGCTGAGGATGCTGATGAGGATGCCGCCGAACACCCGGCGGTACTCGAGCACGGCGATCATCAGGAAGCACAGTGCCGCCAGCAGCGGGCCGGGCGAGGTGAGGTGGCCGAGCTTGATCAGGGTCGCCGGGCTGGCCACCACGATGCCGGCGGTCTTCAGGCCGATCAGGCCGAGGAACAGGCCGACACCCGCGCCCATGGCGAACCTGAGGCTGCGGGGGATGCTGTTGAGCAGCCATTCGCGGACCCGGGAGAAGGTCAGCAGCATGAACATCACCCCGGAGATGAACACCGCGCCGAGGGCGATCTGCCAGCTGTAGCCCATGGTGCCGACCACGGTGTAGGTGAAGAAGGCGTTCAGCCCCATTCCCGGCGCCAGGCCCACCGGCCAGTTGGCGTACAAGCCCATCAGGAAGCAGCCGAGGGCGGCCGCCAGGCACGTGGCGACGAACGCCGCGCCGTGGTCGATGCCGGCGTCGGCCATGATGTTGGGATTGACGAAGATGATGTAGGCCATGGTGATGAAGGTGGTCAGCCCGGCCGCCAGCTCGGTCCTGACCGTCGTACCATGCTGGCGGAGCTTGAACAGGCGTTCGAGCAGGCCGGTGGCGGGCGGTGTCGCAGCGTAGAT
This sequence comes from Pseudomonas sp. FDAARGOS_761, assembly GCF_013343155.1. Lineage (NCBI taxonomy): Bacteria > Pseudomonadati > Pseudomonadota > Gammaproteobacteria > Pseudomonadales > Pseudomonadaceae > Pseudomonas > Pseudomonas sp. FDAARGOS_761. The sequence goes on from NZ_CP054572.1 coordinate 1,705,749, forward strand.
CCCTTGTTCTTCTTGTTTGGTGCTTTCCACAGCAGGTACTCCTCATCGCTCTTGTTGTTAGGTCCTGCGGGCCGGTTGGTTACCAGATCCCTGACGCGGCTCGAAGGTGATGTGAGGGCACGATTTTCTGACCTTTGGGTCAAGAACTCGTGCGAGCGATTATGCCTTTGTATACAAAAAGGTCAAAGAATGTTTGAGGGTGTTTCGCCACATTTTTATCAGCTTTCCGTCACGCGTCCTTCCGGGCGGTGCCGCGCGCTCGGAACGATGGGCGGAAAGGGGTGGTGCGCCGGATGCCGCTGCTTGTGTACACTATTTCGCTATCAGCCGCCGGCGTGCCTCACCCACGCCCGTGAGCGAGGATCAGCCCAGGCCACAAGCCGGACGCACAAGGTTCGAGACCGATGACCGATCAGTTGCAACACATCAGGAAGCCGCCGCGCACCGGCAAGGCTGCCCGCAGCGGTACCCAGGACGAGATCGTCTACGCCCACATCTTCGACGCCATCCTCGAACAACGCCTGGCCCCCGGCACCAAGCTGAGCGAGGAAGCGCTCGGCGAGATATTCGGCGTCAGCCGCACCATCATTCGCCGCGCCCTCTCGCGCCTGGCCCACGAGCAGGTGGTGCTGTTACGGCCGAACCGCGGCGCGGTGGTCGCCAGCCCGAGCATCGACGAGGCCCGGCAGATCCTTTTCGCCCGCCGCACCGTCGAGCGCGCCATCACCGAACTGGCCACCGACAACGCCACCGCCGAGCGCCTGGCCGAGTTGCGCGAGATGGTGGTGCAGGAACAATCCAGCTTCGCCCGTGGCGACCGGGGCGCCGGCATCCGCCTGTCCGGCGAGTTCCACCTGAAGCTCGCCGAGATGGCGCGCAACGCTCCTCTGGTGAGTTTCCAGCGCAGCCTGGTGTCGCAGACCTCGCTGATCATCGCCCAGTACGAAAGCGGCGGTCGCTCGCACTGCTCGTTCGACGAGCACAACGAGATCCTCGACGCCATCGAGAAGGGCGACAAGGAGCGCGCGGTGACCCTGATGATGCACCACATGGAGCATATCGACAGCAAGCTCAACCTGGAGAGCGACAACGCTTCCGGCGACCTGCACGCGGTGTTCTCGCACCTCCTCGGCGGCAAGAAGAAGCCTCGCCGGGCCAAGGCCGACAGCGACTCGGCGGCCTGATCCGAAGCATGAAAAAGCCCCGCGATGCGGGGCTTTTTCGTTTCCGCCGGGAGTCAGTCGCGGCGATGCACCGAGCGACCGGCGGCGAAGGTTTCCTTCACCGTGCGGTCGTCGCCGAGCATGGTCAGCGCGAACAGCCGTTCGGCCAGGCTGCCGGCCTGGCTCAGGCGGTAGGAGAGCAGCGGGGTGGCGTGGTAGTCGAGGACCACGAAGTCCGCCTCGTTGCCGGTGGCGAAGCTGCCGATCCGGTCGTCCAGCTCCAGCGCGCGGGCACCGCCGAGGGTGGCGAGGTAGAGCGACTTGAACGGATCGAGGCGGGCGCCCTGCAACTGCATGACCTTGTACGCCTCGTTCAGGGACTGCAACTGGGAGAAGCTGGTGCCGGCGCCGACATCGGTGCCGAGGCCGACCTTGACCTTGTAGCGCTCCAGCTTCGGCAGGTCGAACAGACCGCTGCCGAGGAACAGGTTGGAGGTCGGGCAGAACGCCACTGCCGAGCCAGTCTCCGCCAGGCGCTGGCATTCGCCGTCGCACAGGTGCACGCCATGGGCGAACACCGAGCGCGGCCCGAGCAGGCCGTGGTGGTCGTAGACGTCCAGGTAGCCGCTGCGCTCGGGGAACAGCTCCTTCACCCACTCGATTTCCTTGAGGTTCTCCGACAGGTGGGTGTGCAGGTATACGCCGGGATGCTCGCGCAGCAGCCGCGCCGCCATGTCCAGCTGTTCCGCGGTGCTGGTCGGGGCGAAGCGCGGGGTCACTGCGTAGAGCAGACGGCCCTGGCCGTGCCAGCGCTCGATCAGCGCCTTGCTGTCGCGGTAGCTGCTCTCGGCGGTGTCGGTCAGGTAGTCCGGCGCGTTGCGGTCCATCATCACCTTGCCGGCGATCAGGCGCAGGTCCAGGCGCCGGGCGGCCTCGAACAGCGATTCCACCGACTGCCGGTGCACGCTGCCGAAGACCAGCGCGGTGGTAGTGCCGTTGCGCAGCAGTTCCTGCAGGAAGATCTCGGCGACCTGATCGGCATGGGCCTGGTCACCGAATTGGCGCTCGGTGGGGAAGGTATAGGTGTTCAGCCAGTCCAGCAGTTGTTCGCCGTAGGAGGCGATCATCCCGGTCTGCGGGAAATGGATGTGGGTATCGATGAAGCCGGGGGTGATCAGCGCGTCGCGGTACTCGAAGACCTCGACGTCGCCGATCTCGCCGAGCAGGGCTTCGGCGTCACCGAGGCGAGCGACCTTGCCGTCCTCCACCAGCAACAGGCCGTCCTCGAAGTATTCGTAGGAGCGTTCGACGCCGACCTCCGCGGGGTCGGCGATGCTGTGCAGGATGGCGGCGCGGTAGGCTTTGGCGTTGCGGGTCATGGCAGTCTCGAAAAAAGGTTCGTGGGAGGTCCGCCGCCTGGCGGCGGACGCGGGGGAGCGGGGGGCCGCTCAGGATTCGTGGGCGCGGCGCGACTCCGGGGTCAGCCGGGTGACGCTCGACGGCCCCTGCTTGCGTTCCAGGCCGAAGGCGGCGTTGTAGGTGGCGATCACCTCGCCGGCGATGGAGATGGCGATCTCCGCCGGCAGCTTGCCTTTCACCTGATCCAGGCCCATCGGGCAGCGCATCCGTTGCAGGCGTTCGGCGTCGACGCCACGTTCGCGTAGGCGGTGCTCGAACTTGACGCGCTTGGTCTTCGAGCCGATCAGGCCGAAGTAGGCGAAGTCGTTGCGCGCCAGGATCGCCGCGGTAAGCTCCAGGTCCAGCGGGTGGTTGTGGGTCATGACGATGAAGTGGCTGCCGGGCGGCATCCGCTCGACCTCGTCGAGCACTTCGTCGTTCACCACTTTCTCCACGCCGTCGGGCAGGAGCGCGGGAAATTCGTGTTCCCGCGAATCGATCCAGCGCACCCGGCAGGGCAGGCTGGCGAGCAAGGGTACCAGGGCGCGACCGACGTGGCCCGCGCCGAACACGGCGATGTGTGCCTGCGGCTGGCCCATCGGCTCGAACAGCAGCACCGTGGCGCCGCCGCAGCATTGGCCGAGACTGGCGCCCAGGCTGAAGCGCTCCAGGCGGGTGTCCTGGGTCCGCGCGGCGAGCATTTCCCGGGCAATGGCCTGGGCCCTGTATTCCAGGTGGCCGCCGCCGATGGTGTCGTAGAGCCGCTCGGCGCTGACCACCATCTTCGAGCCGGCGTTGCGCGGGGTCGAGCCGCGCTCCTCGATGATGGTCACCAGAACGCAAGGTTCGCCGCTATGCTGCAACTCGGCCAGGGCGCTGATCCAGTTCATCTCGTCATCCTCCCGATCGCGGCGGTTCAGGCCGGCTCGACCGCGGCGTCCGCCGCTTGCGCCTGGGCGGTCTTCAACCGGCGCATCTGTTCCACGCCCCAGAGCACCCGCTCGGGCGTCGCCGGCGCGTCGATGGCGGGTTGCGCGCGGTAGTCGGCGAGGCTGGCCACGGCGTCCTTGATCGCGCACCAGACCGAGATGCCGAGCATGAACGGCGGCTCGCCCACGGCCTTGGAGTGGAACACGGTCTGCTCCGGATTCTTGCGGTTCTCCAGCAGTTTCACCCGCAGGTCCAGCGGCATGTCGGCGACGGCGGGAATCTTGTAGCTGGCCGGGCCGCTGGTCATCAGCTTGCCCTTGGCGTTCCAGACCAGTTCCTCCATGGTCAGCCAGCCCATGCCCTGGACGAAGCCGCCTTCGACCTGGCCGATGTCGATGGCCGGGTTCAGCGAGTCGCCGACGTCATGCAGGATGTCGGTGCGCAGCATGCGGTATTCGCCGGTGAGGGTATCGACTATCACCTCCGAGCAGGCAGCGCCGTAGGCGAAATAATAGAAGGGCCGGCCACGGGCCTGCTCGCGGTCGTAGAAGATCTTCGGCGTGCGGTAGAAGCCGGTGCTGGACAACGAGACCTGGCCGAAGTAGGCCTGCTGGACCAGTTCCTCGAACGGCAGGATCAGCTCGCGGATACGCACCTGGTTGTTGCGGAACTCGACGTCTTCCTCGCTGACCTTCCAGTGCCGCGCGGCGAACTCCACCAGGCGCCGCTTGATGGTTTCGGCGGCATTCTGCGCGGCCTTGCCGTTCAGGTCGGTGCCCGAGGAGGCGGCGGTGGGCGAGGTGTTGGGCACCTTGTCGGTATTGGTGGCGGTGATCTGGATGCGCTCCACGTCGACCTGGAAGACCTCGGCGACCACCTGGGCGACCTTGGTGTTGAGGCCCTGGCCCATCTCGGTGCCGCCATGGTTCAGGTGGATGCTGCCGTCGGTATAGATGTGGATCAGCGCACCTGCCTGGTTGAGGAAGGTCGCGGTGAACGAAATGCCGAACTTCACCGGGGTCAGCGCCAGGCCTTTCTTCAGGACCGGGCTGGCGGCATTGAACGCACGGATTTCCTCGCGGCGGCGGGCGTACTCGCTGCTCGCTTCCAGCTCGGCAGTCATCTCCGCCAGCAGGTTGTGCTCGACGGTCTGGTGGTAATGGGTGACGTTGCGTTCGTCCTTGCCGTAGTAGTTGAGCTTGCGCACCTCCAGCGGATCCTTACCCAGGCTGCGGGCCACGGCGTCCATGATCTCCTCGATGGCGACCATTCCCTGGGGCCCGCCGAAACCGCGGTAGGCGGTGTTCGAGGCGGTGTTGGTCTTGCAACGATGGCCGTTGATGGTGGCGTTGCCGAGGAAGTAGGCGTTGTCCGAGTGGAACATGGCGCGGTCGACGATCGAGCCGGAGAGGTCCGGCGAATAGCCGCAATTGCCGGCCAGGTCGATCTGGATGCCGTGCAGGCGGCCATCGTCGTCGAAGCCGACGTCGTATTCGACGTAGAACGGGTGACGCTTGCCGGTGATCTGCATGTCCTCCATGCGCGGCAGGCGCATCTTCGCCGGACGCCCGGTGTGGTAGGCGACCACCGCGCACAGGCAGGCCGGCGCCGCGGCCTGGGTTTCCTTGCCGCCGAAGCCGCCGCCCATGCGGCGCATGTCGATGACGATGCGGTTGAAGGAAACCCCGAGGACCTCGGCCACCAGCTTCTGCACTTCGGTGGGGTTCTGCGTCGAGCAATAGACGATCATGCCGCCGTCTTCGCTGGGCATTACCGAGGAAATCTGCGTCTCCAGGTAGAAATGCTCCTGGCCGCCGATGTGCAGCGTGCCTTGCAGGCGATGCGGCGCGCCGGCCAGCGCGGCGGCGGAATCGCCGATGCGGTGCTGGTGGCTGTCGAGGACGAAATGGCGCTTGCGCAGGGCCTCGACCACGTCGAGCACCGGTTCCAGGTCTTCGTACTCGACGATCGCCGCCATGGCCGCCTTGCGCGCGGTTTCCAGGCTGTCGGCGGCGACCGCCAGGACCATCTGTCCGACATACTCCACCTTGCCATCGGCCAGCAGCGGGTCGCCGGCCACCACCGGGCCGATGTCCAGCTGGCCGGGAACGTCGGCGGCGGTGAGGGCGATGGCGACGCCGGGGAACTGGTAGCAGGGCGTCACGTCGAGGCGGGTGATGCGGGCGTGGGCGCGCTCGCTCAGGCGCGCATAGACGTGCAACTGGTTGGGAAACTCCAGGCGATCGTCGATGTAGATCGCCTCGCCGCTGACGTGCTTGGGGGCGCTTTCGTGCTTGACGCTGCGGCCGACTCCGGTGGTCAGCTCGGCGCGGAACAGGTCGGCCAGCTCTTCCTGGCTCTTGTGCGGCTTGCGATGGTTAGACATAGGCGGTCACCCGGGTTTCGACGGCGGGAGCGTGCAGCTCCAGGAAGCATTTGCGCAGCAGGTTCTGCGCGGTCAGCAGGCGATATTCCTTGCTCGCGCGGAAGTCGCTGAGCGGGGTGAAGTCGTTCGCCAGGGCGGCGGCGGCGCGTTCGAAGCTGGCGGCTTCCAGGCGCGCGCCTTGCAGCGCCGCTTCGCAGGCGGCGGCGCGCTTGGGAATCGCCGCCATGCCGCCGAAGGCGACCCTGGCGCGGGCGATCCGGCCATCTTCCAGGTCGAGGCTGATGGCGGCGCAGACCGCGGAAATATCGTCGTCGATGCGCTTGGAGACCTTGTAGGCCTTGAACGCCTGGCTGGGCCGGGCACGCGGGACGAGGATCTTCTCGATGAACTCGCCTTCTTCGCGGGCGGTGACCTTGTAGTCGAGGAAGTACTCCTCCAGCGGCAGCTCGCGGCGCCGTTCGCCGCGGCGCAGGACGATCTTCGCGCCGAGGGCGATCAGCAGCGGCGGGGCGTCGCCGATCGGCGAGGCGTTGCCGATATTGCCGCCGAGGGTGCCCTGGTTGCGGATCTGCAGGGACGCGAAACGCTGCAGCAATTCGCCGAAGTCCGGGTAGTCCGCGGCCAGCGCCTGGTAGCAGTCGGTCAGCGGGGTGGCGGCGCCGATTTCCAGGCAGTTGACGCCCACTTCGATGCGTTTCATTTCGCGGATGTGGCCGACATAGATCATCACCGGCAGTTCGCGATGGAACTGGGTGACCTCCAGCGCCAGGTCGGTGCCGCCGGCCAGCAGGCGTGCCTGCGGATTGGCGCCGTAGAGGTCGGCCAGGTCGGCGACGGTGAGTGGCAGCAGGCAGCGCCGGTCACCGCTGTTCAGCTCGGCGGTTTCGCGCGGAGCGATGGCGCGCAATTGCTCGATGGTGGCGGCTTCCCGGGCGTCGAACTGGTCTGCGCGCTTGTGGCAGCAGGCCTGCTCGGCGGCGTCGAGGATCGGCCGGTAGCCGGTGCAGCGGCAGAGGTTGCCGGCGAGCGCCTCGTGGGCCTTGGCCGGATCGGCGCCGGCGCTGTTCTTCTGCAGGGCGAACAGCGACATGACGAAGCCCGGCGTGCAGAACCCGCACTGCGAGCCATGGCAGTCGACCATCGCCTGCTGCACGTCGTGCAGACGGTCCTGGTGCTTGAGGTCCTCGACGGTGATCAATTGCTTGCCGTGAAGGGCGGAAACGAAGGTCAGGCAGGAGTTCAGGCTGCGATAGCGGATGCGTTCGGCACCATCCTCGCCGGTGACCAATTCGCCGACCACCACGGTGCAGGCGCCGCAATCGCCGGAGGCGCAGCCTTCCTTGGTGCCGGTCTTGCCGAGGTGCCGGCGCAGGTAGTCGAGGACGGTGAGGTTGGGGTCCAGGCGTTCTTCGACGCGGATCTCCCGATTGAGCAGGAACCTGATCAAGGCGTGCCTCCAGGCGGGTTCTTGTTATTGAATTCTAGGCCTTGCAGGAGAACCGGCCGGAGTGGGGCGGTTTCCGCACAGGGCTCCACGGTAGGAGCTATGGAGGCGAATCTAGAAAAAACTGACTTTTGAGTCAAATAATTTTTTGACCTGTAGGTCAGTCAGTTTCCCCATAAACGAAAACGGCACCCGAAGGTGCCGTTTCCCAGGGGCGGGACGCTCAGATGCGCTGGGTGTCGGTAAGCTGGTATTCCTCGCCGGCATAGTAGGCGCGCACCTTCGGGTCCATCACCGCGCGCCAGAGCGGCGGGAACAGGGCGAGGACGATCATCCCGGCGTAGCCGTTGGGCAGTTGCGGGCTGCTGTCGTAGTGGCGCAGCACCTGGTAGCGGCGCTTGGCGTAGGCATGGTGGTCGGAATGGCGCTGCAGGTGGAAAAGGAACAGGTTGGTCAGGAGGAAATTGCTGTTCCACGAGTGTTCCGGCGTGGTGCGTTCGTAGCGGCCGTTGTCCAGACGCCGCCGATGCAGGCCGTAGTGCTCGACGTAGTTGACGATCTCCAGCAGGGTGAAGGCCATCACCGACTGGCCGAGGAAGAAGATCGCTCCCAGCCAGCCGAAGGCCAGGCTGAAGCCGAGCAGGAAGAGGGCACTGATGGCGTACCACCAGATCAGCTCGTTGCGCCAGTGCAGGGCCGGCAGGCCCTTGCGCTTCAGGCGCTCGGCCTCCAGGCGCCAGGCGTTGAGGAAGTTGTGCTTGTAGGCGTGCGGGAGGAACGAGTAGAGGCTCTGGCCGTAGCGCGAGGACGAGGCATCTTCCGGGGTCGAGACGTGTACATGGTGGCCGCGCACGTGTTCGACCTTGAAGCCGGCATAGCACACCGCTGCCAGCAGCAGGCCGCCGGCGTTCTGTTCCAGTTGCGGGTCCTTGTGGATCAGTTCGTGGGAGACGGTGATGCCGATGGCGCCCATCACGGTGCCCACCGACAGGATCCAGCCCAGTTGGCCGACCCAGTCCCAGCGGGTCTCGTGGGCGAGGATCCAGCCGGACCAGACGAGCATGCCCAGCAACAGCGGGACGGTGGCCAGGGACAGTACGCGGTAGTAGCCCTGTGCTTCCATCTCCGGCACTTCGCTGGCTTCCTCGGGGTTGGCCGGATCGCGGCCGACGATGGCATCGAGGATCGGGATCAGCCCGAACACCACGCTGATCACCAGCCAGGGCCAGGCGTTGGGATAGTCACTACCGAGCGACCACCAGTAGCTGAGCGGAATGCCGAGCACCGCGATCAGCCAGATCCAGTAGCCGTACTTTTTCAGACGCAGCATCCAGGCAGAGGAAAGCGAGGCAAACATGGGAAGTCCTCGTATTTATCTTGTTAGATTGTCTGACAATTGTCCTCCCTTGGCCGGCCTGCCCCATCCCAACCTTCGTTCTGTCCGCCGCTTCGCCGGGAAGCCGGCGGGGTAACGCCCTGTGTTACACTTCCCATCCATATACCCCCGGAAAACGCGCCCCTGGATAAAAGGATCACCATGACGTTCAAGGCCCCGGACAGCCTGGCAGAGCAGATCGCCCACCACCTCGCGGAACGCATCATCCGGGGAGAACTCAAGGAACGGGAACGTATCCAGGAGCAGAAGGTCACCCAGACCCTCAACGTCAGTCGCGGCTCGGTCCGCGAGGCGCTGCTGATTCTCGAACGCCGCCACCTGGTGAACATCCTGCCGCGCCGCGGCGCCCAGGTGTCCGAACTGTCCCCGCAACATGTGGAAAGCCTCTACGCCCTGATCGTGCAGCTCTACATCCTGCTGGCGGAAAGCGTCGCCCGGCGCTGGCGCAGCGAAGCCGAGCTGGCACCGTTCCTGGCCATCCAGCAGCGCCTGCTGAACAACCTGGCGCAAAGCGATATCGACGGCTTCGTCGAGGCCAGTTTCGACATCATGCGCGCGGCCTTTCCTTTCGCGAACAATCCCTACCTGCAGGAGACCGTCGAAAACCTGCTGCCAGCGGTGAGTCGCGCCTACCACCTGGCGCTGGAGCGGCGCAAGGCGGAAATGAACCAGTTCCTCGGCAGTTTCGCCCAGCTCCTGCAAGCGGTGATCGCCCGTGACGAGGCGAGGATCCGCGAGGTCCTGCTGGAATACGGCCGCCACAACTGCCAGCTGGTGCTGGCCGCGCTCGCCGAACGCTGATGGCGACCCTGGCGGGAGCGCACGCATGCGCCTGAAGAGCATCAAGCTGGCGGGGTTCAAGTCCTTCGTCGATCCGACCACGGTGAACTTCCCCAGCAACATGGCGGCAGTGGTAGGGCCGAACGGCTGCGGCAAGTCGAACATCATCGACGCGGTGCGCTGGGTGATGGGCGAAAGCTCGGCGAAGAACCTGCGCGGCGAGTCGATGACCGATGTCATCTTCAACGGCTCGAATACCCGCAAGCCGGTGAGCCAGGCGAGCATCGAGCTGATCTTCGACAACGCCGAGACCACCCTGGTGGGCGAATACGCCCAGTACGCCGAGATATCCATTCGCCGACGGGTCTCGCGGGATGGGCAGAACACCTATTTCCTCAACGGCACCAAGTGCCGGCGGCGCGACATCACCGACATCTTCCTCGGCACCGGCCTGGGGCCGCGCAGCTACTCGATCATCGAACAGGGCATGATCTCCAAGCTGATCGAGGCGCGTCCGGAAGACCTGCGCAACTTCATCGAGGAAGCCGCGGGTATTTCCAAGTACAAGGAGCGCCGCCGCGAAACCGAAAGCCGCATCCGTCGGACCCAGGAAAACCTGGCACGCCTCACCGACCTGCGCGAAGAGCTGGGGCGGCAACTGGAACGCCTGCACCGGCAGGCCCAGTCGGCGGAAAAATACCAGGAACACAAGGCCGAGGAGCGCCAGCTCAAGGCCCAGCTGGGTGCCGTGCGCTGGCGCGACCTGAACGAGCAGGTCGGTCAGCGCGAGCGGGTCATCGGCGACCAGGAGATCGCCTTCGAGGCCCTGGTGGCCGAGCAGCGTGGTGCCGATGCCGGCATCGAACGGCTGCGCGACGGCCATCACGAGTTGTCCGAACGCTTCAACCAGGTGCAGGCGCGCTTCTATTCGGTCGGCGGCGACATCGCCCGGGTCGAGCAGAGCATCCAGCATGGCCAGCAGCGCCAGCGCCAGTTGCAGGACGACTTGCGCGAAGCCGAACGGACCCGCCAGGAAACCGAATCGCACCTCGGGCACGACCGTACCTTGCTCGCGACCCTGGCCGAGGAAATGGCCATGCTCGCACCGGAACAGGAACTCAGCGCGGCCGCCGCGGAAGAAGCGGGCATCGCCCTGGAACAGGCCGAGCAGGGCATGCAGGCCTGGCAGCAGCAGTGGGATGCCTTCAACCAGCAGAGCGCCGAACCCCGCCGCCAGGCCGAGGTGCAGCAGTCGCGCATCCAGCACCTGGAGCAGAGCCTGGAGCGCCTGCAGGATCGCGAGCGGCGCCTGCAGGAGGAGCGTGGCCAGTTGGCGGCCGACCCCGAGGACGCGGCGATCCTCGAACTCAACGAACAGGTGGCGATCGCCGAACTGGCCCTGGAAGAACTGCAATTGCAGGAGCAGGGCCAAGCCGAGCGACTCGAACAATTGCGCCAGGAATTGCAGCAGCTGGCCGCCGAACAGCACCAGGCGCAGGGCGAGTTGCAGCGCCTGAACGGGCGCATCGCTTCGCTGGAGGCCCTGCAGCAGGCCGCTCTCGACCCCGGACAGGGCGCCTTGGAGTGGTTGCGCGAGCAGGGCCTGGAACAACGTCCGCGCCTCGCCGAAGGCTTGCGTGTCGAGCCGGGTTGGGAGCTGGCGGTGGAGACCGTGCTCGGCGCGGATCTGCAGGCGGTCTTGCTGGACGGCTTCGACGGGCTCGCCCTGGCCGGCTTCGGCAAGGGCGAGCTGCGCCTGCTCAGCCCCGCTCGCGGAGCCGCGACGGCGGCCGGTTCGCTGCTGGACAAGGTCCGCGCCGACGCCGACCTGAGTCCCTGGTTGGCCCGGGTGAAACCGGTGGAGACCCTGGAACAGGCGCTCGCCCAGCGCGGCGCCCTGGACGACGGCGAGAGCCTGATCAGTCGCGATGGCTACTGGGTCGGCCGGCACTTCCTGCGGGTCCGGCGCAGCGACGAGGCCCAAGGCGGCATGCTCGCCCGCGCCCAGGAACTGGAGGCGTTGCAGGAACGGCGCGAGGCCCTGGAAACCCGCGTCGCCGAGGGCGAGGAGCGTCTGGCTGCGGCCCGCGACGAGCAGCGCGAGCTGGAAGGCGCGCGCGAGCAGGTGCGGCGCCAGATCCAGGAGGAGGGCCGCCGGCACGGCGAGCTGAAGGCGCAGTTGTCCGCGCAGCAGGCCAAGGTCGAGCAACTGGTACTGCGTCGCCGCCGTCTCGACGAAGAAGTGGCGGAACTGGTCGAGCAGCGCGCGCTGGAACAGGAGCAACTGAGCGAGGCGCGCCTGACCCTGCAGGAAGCGCTGGATAGCATGGCGCTGGACACCGAGCGCCGGGAAACCCTGCTGGCGGAGCGTGACGCCCTGCGCGAACGGCTCGACCGGATTCGCCAGGATGCCCGTACCCACAAGGACCATGCGCACCAACTGGCGGTGCGGGTCGGCTCGCTGAGGGTGCAGCACAATTCCACCCAGCAGGCTCTGGAGCGCCTCGACCAGCAGTCGGCGCGCCTCAACGAGCGTTGCGAACAGCTCAACCTCAATCTGGAGGAGGGTGCGGCGCCGCTGGAAGAGCTGCGCATGAAGCTCGAGGAGTTGCTGGAGCGACGGATGGCCGTTGAGGACGAACTCAAGCAGGCGCGGCTGGCCCTGGAAGACGCCGATCGCGAACTGCGCGAGGTGGAGAAGCGCCGCGGCCAGGCCGAGCAGCAATCGCAACTGCTGCGTGGCCAGCTGGAGCAGCAGCGCCTGGAGTGGCAGGGGCTGGTGGTGCGGCGCAAGGCCTTGCAGGAGCAACTCGCCGAAGACGGCTACGACCTGCACACGGTACTGGCCAACCTGCCCCTGGATGCCAGTGAACGCGAATGGGAGGAGCGTCTCGAGAGTCTCGCGGCGCGCATCCAGCGTCTGGGGCCGATCAACCTGGCGGCGATCGAGGAGTACCAGCAGCAGTCCGAGCGCAAGCGCTACCTGGACTCGCAGAACGACGACCTGGCCGAAGCGCTGGAGACGCTGGAAAACGTCATCCGCAAGATCGACCGGGAAACCCGCAATCGCTTCAAGGAAACCTTCGACCAGATCAATGCTGGCCTTCAGGCATTGTTCCCGAAGGTATTCGGCGGCGGTACGGCATATCTGGAACTTACCGGCGAAGATCTACTCGATACCGGTGTGGCGATCATGGCGCGCCCGCCGGGCAAGAAGAACAGCACCATCCACTTGTTGTCCGGCGGGGAAAAGGCGCTGACCGCGCTGGCGCTGGTATTCGCCATCTTCCAGTTGAACCCGGCGCCGTTCTGCATGCTCGACGAAGTCGATGCGCCATTGGACGATGCCAACGTCGGACGTTATGCGCGATTGGTGAAGGAGATGTCGGAAAAGGTGCAGTTCATCTATATCACCCACAACAAGATCGCCATGGAAATGGCCGATCAGTTGATGGGCGTGACCATGCATGAGCCGGGCTGTTCACGGCTTGTTGCAGTTGACGTGGAAGAGGCGGTCGCATTGGCTGAAGCCTGAGTGTCAGGCAGTGTAAACTTGTGCATGGGCATGTTAGTTTAATGGCCACTTTTTGTATCGCGTGGGAAAGTTCTGTCAGAACAAGGTTGGCTCCACGTTTCAAGGGACGGGACGTCCTTTTTTCATTTTTTTATTCACCATTTTCACTAGGGGCTACGGAATTACATGGATATCGGTCTGCGCGAATGGCTTATCGTTATCGGGCTTATCGTGATCGCCGGCATTCTCTTCGACGGTTGGCGGCGGATGCGGGGCGGCAAGGGCAAGTTGAAGTTCAAGCTCGACCGCAGTTTCGCCAATCTGCCGGACGACGACGGCGACTCGGCTGAACTGCTGGGGCCGGCGCGGGTGGTCGAGCATCGCGAGCCGTCCTTCGACGAACAGGACCTGCCCAGCGTCAGTGCCCGCGAAACCAAGGAGCGCAAGGGCGGCAAGCGCCAGGAAGAGCCGCGCCAGGGCGATCTGGACCTCGACGAGGGGCTGGCCCTTGAGGCGGACCCGAGCGATGCCGCCGAGCCGGTGGAGCCACGCAAGGGCAAGTCGAAGGGACGCAAGGAGAAAGAGCGGGAGAAAGCCCCTGCGGTCGCTGCCGAACCTGCTCCGGTCGACGAGGTGCTGATCATCAACGTCATCGCCCGCGACGAAAGCGGCTTCAAGGGGCCGGCCTTGCTGCAGAACATCCTCGAGAGCGGCCTGCGCTTCGGCGACATGGACATCTTCCATCGCCACGAAAGCATGGCCGGCAATGGCGAGATCCTGTTCTCCATGGCCAATGCGGTGAAACCGGGCACTTTCGACCTGGACGACATCGACAACTTCAGCACCCGCGCCGTGAGCTTCTTCCTCGGCCTGCCGGGGCCGCGCCATCCGAAGCAGGCCTTCGACGTGATGGTCGCCGCCGCGCGCAAGCTGGCCCACGAGCTGAACGGCGAGCTGAAGGACGAGCAGCGCAGCGTGCTGACCGCCCAGACCATCGAGCACTACCGCCAGCGCATCATCGACCATGAGCGCCGCAGCTTGATGCAGAAGCGCTGATCCGGCCACAGCCCCTTTCTTCGTGCGGGAGAGGGGGCGAACTACTCTATAGAGCAGCCGAGGCTGCTCTTTTCGTTTCACGGACTCCCACCATGACCGACACCCAGGCTGCCGCCGAACGCATCGCGCAACTGCGAACCGAACTGGACACCCACAACTACCGTTACTACGTGCTCGACGAACCGAGCATTCCCGACGCCGAATACGATCGCCTGTTCCGCGAGTTGCAGGCGCTGGAGACCGAGTACCCGCAACTGCTGACGCCCGACTCGCCGACCCAGCGGGTCAGCGGCACGCCGGCCTCGGCGTTCGGCGAAGTGCGCCATGAGATCCCCATGCTCAGCCTCGGCAACGCCTTCGAGGAGCAGGACCTGCTGGACTTCGACCGCCGCGTACGCGAAGGACTGGCCGACCTGTTGCCTGGCGGCGACCTGCTCGGCGGTGGCGCGGAGGTCGAGTACAGTTGCGAGCCGAAGCTGGACGGCCTGGCCGTCAGCCTGCTCTACGAGCGCGGCCAACTGGTGCGCGGCGCCACCCGCGGCGACGGCAGCACCGGCGAGGACATCACCAGCAACGTACGCACCATTCGCAACGTACCGCTGAAGCTGCACGGCGAAGGCTGGCCGGAGATCCTCGAAGTGCGCGGCGAGGTGTTCATGTCCAAGGCCGGTTTCGAGGCGCTCAACGCCAAGGCCGTGGAAACCGGCGGCAAGACCTTCGCCAACCCGCGCAACGCGGCGGCCGGCAGCCTGCGCCAGCTGGATTCGAAGATCACCGCCAGTCGCCCGCTGGAGTTCTGTGCCTACGGCTTCGGCCAGGTTAGCGGGACGCTGCCGGACACCCAGGTGGGCATCCTCGAGGCGTTCCGCGGCTGGGGTATCCCCATCAGTCGCGAGCTGCGCCTGGTCAAGGGCGCCCAGGCCTGCCGCGACTACTACGACGACATCGGTCGCCGACGCGATGCGCTGGCCTACGAGATCGACGGCGTGGTGTTCAAGGTCAACCGCATCGCCTTCCAGCGCGAACTGGGCTTCCGCGCGCGCGAGCCGCGTTGGGCGATCGCCCACAAGTTCCCCGCGCGCGAGGAGCTGACCGAGCTGCTGGGTGTCGAGTTCCAGGTCGGCCGCACCGGCGCCGTGACCCCGGTGGCACGCCTCAAGCCGGTGCAGGTGGCCGGCGTCACGGTGTCCAATGCGACCCTGCACAACATGGATGAAGTCGCCCGCCTGGGCCTGCGCATCGGCGATACGGTGGTGATCCGCCGTGCTGGCGATGTGATTCCGCAGGTCATGCAGGTGGTGCTCGAGCGCCGCCCGGCGGATGCGCAGGCGATCGAGGTGCCCGAGCATTGCCCGGTCTGCGGCTCGGCCGTGGAGCGGACCCAGTTGGTCAAGCGTAGCAAGGGCAGGGAGTCGATCAGCGAGGGCGCCATCTATCGCTGCGTCGGCCGCCTCTCCTGTCAGGCGCAGTTGAAGCAGGCGATCATCCATTTCGTATCGCGCCGGGCAATGGACATCGACGGTCTTGGCGACAAGATCGTCGAGCAACTGGTGGATCGCGGGCTGGTCGCCTCGCCGGCGGATCTCTATACCCTGACCTATGAACAGGTGTTCGAGCTGGAAGGGTTCGCCGAGCTGTCCACCAACAACCTGCTGGCGGCCATCGCCGACAGCCGCAAGCCTTCGCTGGCGCGCTTCATCTTCGCCCTGGGGATTCCCGACGTCGGCGAGGAAACCGCCAAGCTGCTGGCGCGTTCGCTGGGTTCGCTCGAGCGGATCGGCAAGGCGCTCCCGGAAGTCTTGACCTACCTGCCGGACGTCGGCGCCGAGGTGGCCTACGAGATCCACAACTTCTTCGCCGACGAGCACAACCGCCAGGTGATCGCCCAGTTGCGCGATGCCGAACATGGCGTGCAGTTGCAGGAAGAGGGCGAGGTCGCCGCGGAGTTCGCCGCCTGTGCCTCGCTGGCCGGTTTCATCGACAAGCTGAACATTCCCTTCATCGCCGCCACCGGCGCGGAAAAGCTGGCCAGCCGCTTCGGTTCGCTCGACGGCATCATCCGTGCCGACTGGCTCGATCTGCGCCAGGTGGAGCGTCTGCCCGAGCGAGCGGCGAAAAGCCTGCGCGATTTCTTCGACGAGCCGGCCAACGTGCAGCGTGCCCTGGCCATCGAGGCGCAGTTGCGTGAGTTCGGTATGCATTGGCAGAGCGAGCGCAAGGCGGTCGAAGGCCTGCCTCTGGCCGGGCAGACCTGGGTGCTGACCGGCACCTTGGAGGCGATGAGCCGGGACGTGGCCAAGGACAAGCTGGAAGGGCTCGGCGCCAAGGTGGCCGGCTCGGTGTCGGCCAAGACCCACTGCGTGGTCGCCGGGCCCGGCGCCGGCTCGAAGCTGACCAAGGCCAACGAGCTGGGCGTGAAGGTGCTCGACGAAGACGGCCTGCTGAAACTGTTCGACGAGCACGGCGTCGCCCGCTGAAGCGGCGGCGCTGCTGCGAAAGATTTCCGAAGACTGGAGTGAACGATGGACAAGGCAAGAAAGCAGCGGTTGCTGGGCGTGCTCGCATTGGTGGTGCTGTTCGGCGCCTACGTGGGTTGGAGCGAGCGGCCGCGCATCCTGCTGCATTACAGTGGCCAGGCTTCGGCGCCGATCGCCTACAGCTACAAGGAGCAGGGCGTGGAAACCTTCTCCGGGGAGATCCGGCCCGGCCAGGTCCGCGAGTTTCCGGTGAAGCTGTTCGGCGGCAGCGATTACCGGATCGCCTTCTCCTTCCATCGCGGTGAGGAGAAGTATGCGTCGTTCAGCACCAAGCCGGGCTGGGGCACCCTGGACCTGTATGTCGATACCGAGCTGAGCGTATCGACCCAGCCGCCGCCGGAGGGTCTGATCCAGCAGCAATGAACCGCTTTCGCGAAATGGATTGCAAACGTAAGTGCTTGAAGTGGTTGTAACTTACGCGCAAGCCGGTAGAATGGCGCGGCCTACCCGAGGGTAGGCTGCAATGGTGGCCCTGTCGGTCCCCCCGCAACGATTACCCGTCAACCTGGTCAGGTCCGGAAGGAAGCAGCCACAGCGGGAACATCGTGTGCCGGGGTGTGGCTGGCGGGGCCGCCTCCATTTCGTAGGTCCTTAATTCTAAAGGACTTCCTCTCCTGAAAAACTCTGAGTGTGACAGCGCCCTGGTACACCTGTGTGGTGCGCCGTAAGGGCGATTCTAGCCGTCCGCTTTTCTCTGATGTAGGCCGTCATACCGCTGAATCGCTGTAGAGCTGGTGCTCTGCTGTCCGTACCGAAGCCTTCGCTGCTGCCTTTGAGCTGGGTCAACTGGCGGGCTGTGCTTGCCAATTGCCAGTATCGACGCCTGTTACTACGATGAATGTGTTCTCAACAAGGAGCGTGACATGGAATTCGTAGAGCGACTGAATGCACTCTCAGCCAAGGTTCGACAGCAAGGCGGGGCGATCCAGACGGAGGAAGGCACCAAGACTGCCTTGGTGATGCCCTTCATAAACTCTGTGCTCGGCTACGATGTGTTCGACCCGTCCGAGGTGACGCCTGAATACATCTGCGACATCGGTACCAAGAAAGGCGAGAAGATCGACTACGCCATTCTGAAGGATGGCCAGATTCAGATTCTGATTGAGTGCAAGAAGATCGGTGAGCCTTTGCACATCAATCATGCCAGCCAGCTTTTCCGCTACTTCCACGTCACGAGTGCCCGAATCTCCATCCTCACTAACGGGCAGGTCTACAAGTTCTTCACGGACCTAGACGCTCCCAACAAGATGGACGAAAAGCCGTTCCTGGAGCTTGATCTGCTGGATGTTGATGAGCACGTATTGCCCGAGCTCCAGAAGCTAACCAAGGCTGCATTCGATGTTGATTCGATCATCAATGCGGCTGGGGAGCTGAAGTACGTGAGTCAGATCAAGCGGGAAATGGCCAATCAGTTCAATCAGCCTGACGACGATTTCGTGAGGTTTTTCGCTGCGCGCGTATACGACGGAATCATCACGCAGAAGGTGCGAGAGCAGTTTGGTGTTCTAACCCGAAAGGCTGCGTCTCAATTTCTAGGAGATCAGGTCAACGACCGCTTGAAGTCGGCCATGAGCGGTGCAATTCAGCCGGCGATCACGATGGCGCCCGCAGAGCCTTCCATGGCATCTCAGGCTGAAAGCAATACTGACGATGACCGAGTCCACACCACGCTGGAGGAGCTGGAGGGGTTTCATATCGTTAAGGCTATTGTTCGGGCTGTCGTTGATGCGAAGCGGATTGTGCATCGCGATACGCAGAGCTACTTCGGCGTGTTGCTGGACGATAACAACCGGAAGCCGATTTGCAGGCTTCACTTTAATCGTAGTCAGAAGTACATTGGCCTGTTCGACCAAGAGAAGAACGAAACTCGTCATCCTATCTCCTCCCTGGATGACATCTACACATTCGCAGATCAGCTCAAGGGCTCCATTGCTTACTACGAATGAGCTGCGTGCTGCTAATAGGAGCCCGCTGACTAGCGGGCTTTTTCATTTCCTGTATTACTTCGCCCCGTTCCTGAGGCGATACCAGTTGGCGTCGGGTGATGCCTTGCCGGCGTTAGGATGCTACTGGCGGGGCCGCCTCCATTTCAGGCCCGCCATTTTTCGCAGGCCGTCGACGCTCTTATCGGTAGCGCTGCAGTATCTCCTCGATCTCTCCGCTGCGCTTCATTTCCTCGAACGTCTTCAGTATCGCTTCCACCGGAACCTCCGCGGAGTCCCGCACCAGGCAGCTCACCGCCGTCTCTTCGAGCTGCGCGGCTTCCTGGAGTGGCGGCTGCCCCGGCGCCTGGCGGTTGCTCCAGTGCAGCGACAGTTGATGGCTGACCGCGTAGCGGTAGCGGCCGGCGCGCAGCTTTTCCAGCACCAGGTCCTGGGTGCGCGCATCGTCGCGGCGCAGTCGGCCGATGTCGAACAGCGCTTGCAAGCGCGGATAGCTGTAGCCGAGGACGGTACCGATACGCTGGGCCGGCAGCGCCTCGGGAATCGGCGCGAAGCCTTCGCGGGCGACCAGGATGTCGCGTTGCACCAGCAGCGCGACGCTCCAGCGATAGCCGGGGAAGTCGTGGCTGAGCCAGGCGGGGCTGATGTAGCAGCGGACATCGATTTCGCCAGCGTTCATCGCCTGCTCGATGCGCCCGCGCGGGTAGGGGTGGTAGAGCGCCTTGCGGCCGACCTGCCGGGCAAGGGAGCGGGTGATGTCGTAGACGATGCCGTCGATCGGCTGGCCCCGTTGCAGGCGGACCAACGGCATGCTCCAGCTTTCCATCACCGAGAAGCGCAATGGCGTCGCGTCGGCCTCCGCGGCCGTCGCTGGCAGGGCCGCGAGCAACTGCAGCAGGAGCAGCGCCGGTGCGCCGAAATGAGGCATGAACGAAGTCAGGGAGGGTAGAGTCATTGCCACCGACGAGGGCTGCTGAAGGGCCAGGGGAATTCTTAGCACGCAGTTTGCCAAGTCGGCGAGCGCAGAAGGGGTAAATTGCGCTAGCATTGGCCGACTTGTGCTTCCCTTCTGCGACGGTTTTCGATGAGTTATCAAGTTCTTGCGCGTAAATGGCGTCCCCGTTCCTTCCGTGAAATGGTCGGCCAGACCCATGTGCTCAAGGCTCTGATCAACGCCCTGGACAACCAGCGGCTGCACCATGCCTACCTGTTCACCGGTACCCGCGGGGTCGGCAAGACCACCATCGCGCGGATCCTGGCCAAGTGCCTGAACTGCGAGACCGGGGTCAGCTCCACGCCGTGCGGCGAATGCTCGGTCTGTCGCGAAATCGACGAAGGCCGCTTCGTCGACCTGATCGAAGTGGACGCCGCGAGCCGGACCAAGGTCGAGGATACCCGCGAGCTGCTCGACAACGTGCAGTACTCGCCGACCCGCGGACGCTACAAGGTCTACCTGATCGACGAAGTGCACATGCTTTCGTCGCACAGTTTCAATGCGCTGCTCAAGACCCTCGAGGAGCCGCCGCCGCACGTCAAGTTCCTGCTGGCCACCACCGACCCGCAGAAGTTGCCGGTGACCATCCTCTCGCGCTGTCTGCAGTTCTCCCTGAAGAACATGCCGCCGGAGCGGGTGGTCGAGCACCTGACCCACGTGCTCGGAGCCGAGAACGTGCCCTTCGAGGATGACGCCCTGTGGTTGCTCGGGCGCGCCGCCGACGGCTCGATGCGTGACGCCATGAGCCTGACCGACCAGGCCATCGCCTTCGGCGAGGGCAAGGTGCTGGCCGCAGACGTGCGGGCGATGCTCGGTACCCTCGATCACGGCCAGGTCTATGGCGTGCTCCAGGCCTTGCTGGAGGGCGATGCGCGCGCCCTGCTCGAAGCGGTGCGCCACCTGGCCGAGCAGGGGCCGGACTGGGGCGGCGTGCTTGCCGAAATACTCAACGTGCTGCACCGCGTCGCGATCGCCCAGGCCCTGCCGGAAGCGATCGACAATGGCCAGGGCGACCGCGAGCGGGTGCTGGCCCTGGCCCAGGCGTTGCCGGCGGAAGACGTACAGTTCTATTACCAGATGGGCCTGATCGGCCGTCGCGACCTGCCGCTGGCGCCCGATCCGCGTAGCGGCTTCGAGATGGTGTTGCTGCGGATGCTCGCGTTCCGCCCGGCGGACGCCGACGGCGCGCCGAGGACGCCGCTAAAGGACCTGGGGATCAGCAAGGCCACGACTGATCCCGCCAACTCCCCCGTGGCCGGCGCGGCCTCGCCTGCGCCGGTCGCTGCCGTTGCTGCCGCGCCTGTCGTGGCTGCGCCCGTCGAAGCCCCGGCTGCCCCGCCGGCAGCGCCATCCGCGCCGCCGGCGGCGGTCGAGGTGCGCGTCGCGGAAGCGGTTGTCGAAGAGCCCGCCGCCGCGGCAGAGGTCGTCGACTTGCCCTGGGAAGAGCCGGCTCCGAGCCTCGCTGCCGAGCCCGAGCCCGAGCCCGAGCCCGAGCCCGAGCCCGAGCCCGAGCCCGAGCCCGAGCCGCTAGCCGTGGAGGCTCCCTCGGTCCCTCCGGCAGTGGCGGTCGAGGCGGTGGTGGAAACCGTTCTGGAAGCCCTGCCGGCTGCGTTGCCGGTAGCACCTGACGAGCAGGACGAGCAGGACGATGAGCCACCGCCCGCGGACGACTACTACGAAGTCGACATGGATACCCTGGCCTACCTGGATGCCGCGCCCGAGCCTGACGTGGTCGTGGTGGAGGAGCCGCTGCCGGCGGCGAAGCCGGCCACCGGCCTGGCCGCGGAGTGGCTGGAGCTGTTCCCGCGGCTCGGCCTCGGCGGCCTGACCGCGAGCATCGCTGCCAACTGTACGCTGGTAGCTGCCGACGGCGACCACTGGCATCTGCATCTCGATCCGGGCCAGAGCGCGCTGTTCAACGCCACCCAGCAGCGGCGGCTGAACGATGCGCTGAACCAGCACCTGGGGCGCACCCTCAAACTGGAGGTGACCCTGCAGAAGCCTGAGCAGGAGACCCCGGCCCAGGCAGCGGCACGCCGGCGTGCCGAGCGCCAGCGGGCGGCCGAGGCATCGATCGATGCCGACCCGTTGGTCCGGCAGTTGCGCGAGCAGTTCGCCGCGGTGGTCCGTGACGGTACCATCGAACCTTTGGAAGCCAAGGCCTGACCGGCGCTTGGCGCACGCAACAAGACGACATTCGAGGTGAAGAACATGATGAAAGGTGGCATGGCCGGCCTGATGAAGCAGGCGCAGCAGATGCAGGAAAAGATGCAGAAGATGCAGGAAGAGCTGGCCAACGCCGAAGTGACCGGGCAATCCGGCGCCGGTCTGGTCAGCGTGGTGATGACCGGGCGCCACGACGTCAAGCGCGTCAGCCTGGACGACAGCCTGATGCAGGAAGACAAGGAAATCCTCGAAGACCTGATCGCCGCCGCGGTCAACGATGCGGTGCGCAAGATCGAGCAGAACAACCAGGAAAAGATGTCCGGCTTCACCTCGGGCATGCAACTGCCGCCCGGCTTCAAGATGCCCTTCTGATTCTGCGTTCGTGCCGGGTCCGCCTTCTTAGGACGGCGCCCGGCAGCCATTCCCCTCCCTCTATCCGACGAGTCCTGCATGAGTTTCAGCCCGCTGATCCGCCAACTGATCGAGTCCCTGCGCATTCTTCCCGGTGTCGGGCAGAAGTCGGCCCAGCGCATGGCGCTGATGCTGCTGGAGCGCGATCGCAGCGGCGGCCTGAAGCTGGCCCAGGCGTTGACCGCCGCGATGGAAGGGGTCGGTCATTGCCGGCAGTGCCGTACCCTCAGCGAGGAGGAGCTGTGCCCGCAGTGCGCCGACCCGCGACGCGACGACTCGCTGCTCTGTGTGGTGGAAGGCCCGCTGGACGTATTCGCGGTGGAGCAGACCGGCTACCGCGGCCGCTATTTCGTGCTCAAGGGACACCTGTCGCCGCTCGACGGCCTGGGGCCGGAGGCGATCGGCATTCCCGAACTGGAAGCGCGGATCAGGGACGGAGCCTTCAGCGAGGTGATCCTCGCCACCAACCCCACCGTGGAAGGCGAGGCCACCGCCCACTATATCGCCCAGCTACTGGCCGGCCGCGGCCTGACCTTGTCGCGTATCGCCCATGGCGTGCCGCTGGGTGGCGAGCTGGAGCTGGTCGATGGCGGCACCTTGGCCCACGCCCTGGCCGGACGGCGGCCGATCTCCTGAGTTCTGTGCCTCCCGTGTCCGTAGGAAGAGCGGCCTATACGCCCTCGCCGATGGCCAGTTTCCCGTATTGAAAACCAAGCAAGCGCTAGGTAAGTTCTGAGGCTCCCATCAGGAGCCCGGCCATGACTGACTTCCAGCAGTACTTCGACGAGTCCCATCAACTGATCCGGGATTCGGTGCGCCGTTTCGTCGAGCGCGAGGTGTTGCCGCACATCGATGAATGGGAGGAGGCCGAGGAATTTCCCCGTGAACTCTATCTCAAGGCCGGCGCGGCCGGGATCCTCGGCATCGGCTACCCGGAAGCCTACGGCGGCAGTTGCGAAGGCGATCTGTTCGCCAAGGTGGCGGCCAGCGAAGAACTCATGCGCTGCGGTTCCGGCGGCCTGGTCGCCGGGTTGGGATCGCTGGATATCGGATTGCCCCCGGTGGTCAAGTGGGCCCGTCCCGAGGTGCGCGAGCGGGTGGTGCCGGCGGTGCTGCGCGGCGAGAAGATCATGGCCCTGGCGGTCACCGAGCCCTCCGGCGGCTCCGACGTGGCCAACCTGAAGACCCGTGCGGTGCGCGATGGCGATCACTATCGCGTCAGCGGCAGCAAGACCTTCATCACCAGCGGCGTGCGCGCGGACTACTACACGGTGGCGGTGCGTACCGGCGGCGAGGGTTTCGCCGGCATCAGCCTGCTGCTGGTGGAGAAGGGCACTGCCGGGTTCAGTGTCGGACGCAAGCTGAAGAAGATGGGCTGGTGGGCGTCGGATACCGCCGAACTGTTCTTCGACGACTGCCGGGTGCCTGCGGAAAACCTGATCGGCGTGGAGAACGCTGGCTTCGCCTGCATCATGGCCAATTTCCAGAGCGAGCGCCTGGCCCTGGCGGTGATGGCCAACATGACCGCGCAACTGGCTCTGGAGGAGTCGCTGCGCTGGGCGCGCGAGCGAGAAGCGTTCGGCAAGCCGATCGGCAAGTTCCAGGTGCTGCGCCATCGTCTCGCGGAAATGGCCACGCAACTGGAGGTTTCCCGCGAGTTCACCTATCGCCAGGCAGCGAAGATGGCTGCCGGCAAGAGCGTGATCAAGGAGATCTCGATGGCCAAGAACTTCGCTACCGATGTCGCCGATCGCCTGACCTATGATGCCGTGCAGGTGCTCGGCGGCATGGGCTACATGCGCGAAAGCCTGGTGGAGCGGCTGTATCGCGACAACCGGATTCTCTCCATCGGCGGCGGTTCGCGGGAAATCATGAACGAGATCATCGGCAAGCAGATGGGGTTGTAGGGCCGCGTTCTATCAGGTGAAGTCCAGGTCGTAATGCGCCTGGCCACAGTGCAGGCAGTCGAAGCGGTAGATGGCCGGATTGCCGCCGGGCGTATAGGCGTCGACGAGGCGTTGCCAGGTGCTAGCCGGCCAGGCGAAATCGGCGAAGCGCTGCGCCAGGCCCTCGGCTCCCAGTTGCCCGATTTCCTCACGCCCCGCGTCGCCGCGAAAGGCGCAGGCATCCTCGCAGCAAACCAGCCAGCGCTCCTGCTGCTGCCAGGAGGTGTAGCCGGGCGTGCGCTCGCAGACTTCGGTGACGATATCCGCGGCGACGCCGGCGTCGAGCAGCGGATAGTCGTCGGAAAAGCTCGCTTCGTAGCGCGCGGCCGCGCTGCCGTCGGCTATGCACCAGGGGCAAAGGCTGCCGGGCGGCAACTCGTGGCGGGAATAGGGCGAACCGGTGTAGACGTAGCCACGAGCCTTGCCACAGCACTGGCAGGTGGTGGCGGAAGCCTCGATGCTGCCGCTGGCGAGCGGTTCGGGATGGTAGCGGAAGTGAGGAAGGGGAGGGTTCATGACGGCCGTACCCTGGAGACTGGCCGTCGAGTATGACGTGCCGGGCAGCCTAGCGGCTACCCGGCGGGCCTGTTCACTCGCTGGCTTCGCGGGCGCCCTGGGGGCTCTTCGGGCGCGGCGCGAAGCGCGCTGCCAGGCGCATGCTGGCGGTGACCACGCGCTGGTAGAGCACTGGCGCCAGGCGCAGCATCACGTCGATCGCGTGGGCGTCGGCGCCGATCAGGATGCGCCGGCTGTCGCGCTGCACGCCGCGCAAGATGACCTGGGCGGCCTTCTCCGGGGTGGTCCGCAGCAACTGGTCGTTGAATTGCTGGCGAGCCTTGTCGGCAGCCTGGCCGGTGACCTTGGCCATGCTCTCGTTCATTCGCGCGGTCTTGGCGATGTTGGTCCTGATCCCGCCGGGATGCACGCAACTGGCGGAGACGCCGGAGTCCTCCATGTCCAGTTCCTGGCGCAACGACTCGGTGAAGCCACGCACCGCGTACTTGGTGGCGTTGTAGGCGCTCATGCCGGGCTGGGCGAACAGCCCGAAGACGCTGGAGACATTGACCACGTGGCCGTTGCCGGAGGCCTTCAGGTGCGGAAGGAACGCCTTGGTGCCGTTCACCACGCCCCAGAAGTTGATGTTCATGATCCACTCGTATTCCGAGTAGTCGCTGCCTTCCACGGTACCGGCGTGGGCGACGCCCGCGTTGTTGAAGATCAGGTTCACCCGGCCATGTTCGCTGGCCGCCTTGTCGGCCCAGGCCTGCACCTGCTCGCGGTCGGCCACGTCGACGACCGCGGTGGAGACGCGTACCCCGCTGCTGGCGAGCAATTGGCGGGTCTCCTCGAGAGCTGCGGCATTGACGTCGGCCAGGGCCAGGTGACAACCCTGCCTGCCCAGCTCCACGGCCAGGGCGCGACCGATGCCCGAGCCTGCGCCGGTGATGGCGGCGACTTTGTTTTCGAACGACTTCATGCGGGTACCCCTTCGGCCTGTTGGCGGGCTTCGTTGCTCAGGGCGGCGAGCGGTGTCGTGGTGAGGTGGTAGGCGGAGGCGTCGAACTGCCGGGTCAGGGCACGGAAGCGCCAGGTGAATCCCGGCCACAGGGTGCAGTTGCGGCCGCTGACCGGATGCAGGTACCAGCTCTTGCAACCGCCCACGCTCCAGACGCTGCGGTCCAGCTTGCGCTGGAGGTATTCGTTGTAGCGTTCCTGCACCGGGGCCTTGACCTCGAGACTGAGCAGTTCGCGGCGCTTCATCAGCTTCAGCGCATCGAGGACGTAGGCGATCTGCGACTCGATCATGTAGACCATCGAGTTGTGGCCGAGGCCGGTGTTCGGTCCCATCAGGAAGAACAGGTTGGGGAAGCCGGCGGTGGTAGTGCCCTTGTAGGCTTCCGGGCCCTTGGTCCAGCTGTCCAGCAGGTCGCGGCCGTCGCGACCGAAGACCACTCCGCGGGGGATCGGATCGTTGGCGGTGAAGCCGGTACCGAAGATGATCGCGTCGACCTCGCGCTCCCGGCCGTTGCCGTCGACGATTCCGTTGGCGGTGACGGCGCGGATGCCTTCGGTGATCACCGTGGAGTTGGCGGCCGCCAGGGCCGGGTAGTAGTTGTGCGACATGAGGATGCGCTTGCAGCCGATGGTGTAGTCCGGCGTGACCTTGCGGCGCAGTTCCGGATCCTTGATCTGCTTGTGGATGTGGCGGATCGCCAGGCGCTGCACCAGCTTCATCACCTGCGGGGCGAAGGTGAAGCCCAGCACCCGCCCTTCGAGCAGGCTGTAGAGGCCGCCGCGCCAGAGCTTCTGCACCAGCGGGAAGCGCCGGAAGCGGCGGCGCTCGGTTTCGCTGATTGCCCGGTCGGGTTTGGGCAGGATCCATGGCGGAGTGCGCTGGTAGAGATCGAGCGCGGCCACCAGCGGCTGGATCTCCGGGACGAACTGGATCGCCGAGGCGCCGGTGCCGATCACCGCCACGCGCTTGCCCTTGAGGTCGTAGTCATGGTCCCACTGCTGGGAATGGAAGACCTTGCCCTGGAAGTTCTCCAGGCCATCGAGGCGTGGATAGGCCGGGGTGGACAGGCCGCCCATGCCGGAAACCACGGCGTTCGCGGTGTAATGGTTGCCCTGGGCGTCATGCAGGTGCCAGAGGCTTTGCCGCTCGTCCCAGGCCAGCTTGCCGATCTCGGTGTTCAGCAGGGTCTTTTCCTGCAAGCGGTATTTTTCCCAGCACTTCTCCAGATAGGCGCGGATTTCCGGCTGGCGGGCGAACATCCGCGTCCACTCCGGGTTCGCTTCGAAGGAGAAGGAATAGACGTGGGATTGCACGTCGCAGGCGCAGCCAGGGTAGTTGTTGACTCTCCAGGTGCCGCCGACGCCGGCGTCCTTTTCGAAGATCAGGAAGTCGTCCTCGCCTTCCTGGCGGAGACGGATCGCCATCCCCAGCCCGGAGAAACCGGTGCCGATGATGGCGACCTTGCAGTGCCGGGCGGCGGCAGGGGTGGGTTGGGTACTCATGGCCAAGCTCCTGTTATGATTGTTTGCTGGCGTATACACTCGTCTACCTGCGAATGTAGACATCTGTATACTTCAGGGTCAAGCCAACCTTAGGTAGGGTCGGCGCGACGCAACGGCCGAACTTGTGGCGCATGGAAACAACCAGGTGGAACATGAGCGATATGAACGAAACGAAGGACAGGGTTGCCGACGCTCCCGGCAAACGCGCCTTGCTGGAGGCGGCCTTGCGCCTGGGCAGCAGCAGCCGCAGCCTGGGGGCCATCGGCTTGCGCGAGCTGGCGCGCGAGGCGGGCCTGAATCCGAACACCTTCTATCGGCATTTCCGCGATATCGACGATCTTGGCCTGACCATGATCCGCGACATCTCTACCCAGCTGCGCCAGCCGCTGCGCCAGCTTCGCCGCGAGGCCGCGACTCGTGCGGCGCCCAGCGCCCGAGCGCAGACGACGCCGTTCGGGCTGGACCTGGAAAGGGGGCGGCGGGTCTGCCGGGAGACGGTGCGGCTGTTCTTCGACTTCGTGGAGAGCAATCCCGCCGCGTTCATCGTCGGCGTGCGCGAACTGCATGGGGCTTCGCCGGTGCTGCGTGGTGCCCTGCGTCAGATCATGGATGAGTTCGCCGAGGACATGTCGGAGGACATCATCGAATTCAGGTTGTTGCCGGCGGTGAGCGAGGCGACCATCCGCCGCCTCTCCAGCCTGATCGGCCGCCAGCTGTTTCAGTTGTCGCTGGACTATATCGGCCAGCCGGAGCGGCGTCGGGAAATCTGCGCCCTGGGTGAGGAACAGATACTGCTGTTGTTCACCGGCGCCGCGGTCCTGCAGATGATGGGCGTTTCGTTGGACGCCGAGGCGTCAGGCCAGCTTGAGCAGGCTCATGCCGGCCAGCAGCAGCAACAGGCCGAGCCAGCCGCGCCAGGCCAGGCGCTGGCCGAACAGCGCCCAGCCCATGGCGACGGTGGCGAGGATGCCGAAGCCGCCCCAGATCGCATAGGCGAGTGACAGCTCGATGTCCTTCACCGCCTGCGCCAGCGCGGTGAAGGCGGCCATCACGCAGAGGATCGAGGCGATCCCGAGGCCGCGCCTGCGGAAACCGTCGGAGTATTTCAACAGCAGGTTGGCGACGACCTCGAGGGCGATCGCCAGGCCGAGCCAGGCGAAGGGAATCCAGTTCAGGGTCAGCATGTGACGGCCTCCCCACGGGGCTGCGCCGGCGTGCCGCTGGCGTTGCGGGTGCCGGACTTGATCAGCAGGATGCCGGCGATCATCACGCCGAGGCCGACGGCCTTGTACAGGCCGATGCTTTCGCCCAGCCAGGCGACGCTGACCGCCGTGATCAGGACGATGCCAATGCCTTCCCAAAGGGCGTAGGCGACTCCGACGGGGACACGCTTGACCGCCAGGGCGAGGAAGAAATAGGACAGGCCGATCATCCCGTACATCAGCAGCATGCCTGCGACAGGGGCGTGGGTGGCGGCCAGTTTCATCGAGGTGGTGCCGATCACTTCGGCGCCGATAGCCAGTAACAGATAGATCCAGGAACGCATGTTGCCCTCCCATGGGCACCGCGGAATGGAGGCCGCGGCCAAAGATGACGAAGAGCGGTGGCGAGGGGCGGGAAAGACCCCGAAGCGCAGGGGCGGTCGCCACCGACAGCAGGTGTCGAGGGAGGGAGCTAGAGGTCGCCGGTCCAGTGACGCTCGCGGGAGACCAGACGGGAAGTGGGGAGAGGTAATGCCTTAGTGTTCAACATAATGAACATGATATTACCTCAGGGCATCATAAAAAGCCAATCGATAGGAATTGACTAATTATTTCCTCCGTAAAATGGCGGATTCAGGAACGGTAGTCGAAACGGAGGCTTTTCCGTGTGCAATATCCTGTTCTTCTCTCGAATAAGAAACGCCAGGCGGGGCCTGGCGTCGGGGGCGGAGCGGCACTGGCGGAGGCGGGCTTCAATCGGCGAAGGCCAGTTTGTCCTTCCAGTATTTCTCCAGTTTCGCGGTGTCGTGGTCGCTGGGGTGGAAGCCCGGCCGGTAGTAGTCCAGGTAGGGCAGCAGCAGGCGGGTGAAGAAGCCCTTGCGCAGGCCGAACAGGGTGCCCAGGCCATGCTTCCAGGAGCGCCAGTTGAACAATTGGCCGTCCTTGCGTAGCAGGTCGAGCTGGAACCAGCCGATGACGCCGAAGAACATCAGGGTGGTCAGCATCATCACCAGAACCCGGGTGAAGTAGCCGCCGTAGACTTTCTGGTACACATCGTAGGCGACATTCTTGTGTTCGTTCTCCTCGATGGCATGCCACATCCACAGCTTGTACATCTTCGGCGACTGCATCTGGATGGTCAGGTCTTCGCGCTTGAGCAGCTGCGCGGCCATGGTCGCGGTGAAATGCTCGAGGGCGCAGGTGATCGCCAACTGGTGTTTCCTGGTGGTGACCTTGCTGACGTTTTCCAGCAGGACCTTGATCCGCAGTTCGAGGCACTCCAGGTCGACCCCGTGCTCCTCGGCATATTCGTTGTAGGCGGCATGCTCCTTGGAGTGCATCGCCTCCTGGCCGATGAAGGCGCTGACGTCCTTCTTCAGTTGCGGATCCTCCAGGCGGTCGCGCACCGCGCGCACGCTATCGACGAAGAATTTTTCGCCGTAGGGGAAGAGCGAGGACAGGTTGTTCATGAACTGGGTCATGAAGGGTTGGCCGTCCCACCAGTACTTCGGGGTTTCGCTGAAGCTGAAATCCATCCGCCGCACGGGGAAATTGGCGCGAACCGGGGAGGCGGTGCCAGTGGCAGTCATGGCTAACTCCTTTTGTTGTTCTGGGGAGGGGAAACGCACAGGTTTCCTCGGGTTCCCTATGGCGAGTTCGCTATAACACCTCTGAATGTGTCATTAGCTGATGTAATTATTGCAGGATTGTCCAACAGCGGGAGGTCATTTCTGGCCATTTCGAAGTCATTAATGGCCAGGTCGGCTCGACCAGACGGAAGATGGGGCGCAAGAAGCGAACGCGGGGCGCCAGGGCGCGCCCCGGCGTATCAACGCTCGTCGAGAGCGAACGCGGTGAGACTGAAGGTGGAGATGCCGGCGTCCTGCAGGCGAGTGGAGCCGCCGAGTTCCGGCAGGTCGATGATCGCCGCGGCCTCGAAGACCCTGGCCCCGAGGCGTCGTACCAGGCTTGCGGCCGCCAGCAGGGTCCCGCCAGTGGCGATGAGGTCGTCGAAGATCAGTACGCTGTCGCCTTCGCAGAGGCTGTCGGCATGTACTTCGAGGAAGGCCTCGCCGTATTCGGTCTGGTAGCCCTCGGCGAGTACGTCGGCGGGCAGCTTGCCCTGCTTGCGGAACAGGACCAGCGGCTTGTTCAGCGCATAGGCCACCGCCGAGCCGATGAGGAAGCCACGGGCATCCATGGCGCCGATGTGGCTGAAATCGGCCTCGATGTAGCGCTGGACGAAGCTGTCCACGGTCATGCGTAGCGCGCGCGGCGACTGGAACAGCGGGGTGATGTCGCGGAACACCACGCCGGGCTTGGGAAAGTCCGGCACGGCGCGGATCTGCGACTTGAGGGTGAACTCGTCGAAAATCATGGAAGATCCTGGGCTGGGCGTTTTTCGGGGCCCATCATACAACGGGCCCGCGCTGAGGCGGGCCCGTCGGCGGTTCGCAGGCGCTTCAGCCTTCCAACTGGCCGCCGGCGAGGGCGCACAGCTCGATGGAGTCGAGGATGTGCACTTCCTTGCCTTCCGCGCTGATCAGGCCGTTCTGCTGGAAGCGGGTGAAGACCCGCGACACGGTTTCCACGGCCAGGCCGAGATAGTTGCCGATCTCGTTGCGCGACATGGCCAGGCGGAACTGCTGGGCGGAGAAGCCACGGGCACGGAAGCGCGCCGACAGGTTGACCAGGAAGGTGGCGATGCGCTCGTCGGCAGTCTTCTTCGACAGCAGCAGCATCATCTGCTGGTCATCGCGGATTTCCCGACTCATCAGACGCATCAGTTGACGGCGCAGTTGCGGCAGCTGCTCGGACAGTTCGTCCAGGCGCTCGAAGGGAATCTCGCAGACCGAGGTGGTTTCCAGGGCCTGGGCGGATACCGGATAGGTCTCGGTATCCATCCCGGACAGGCCGACCAGCTCGCTGGGCAGGTGGAAGCCGGTGATCTGCTCTTCGCCGGCATCGGTGATGCTGAAGGTTTTCAGGGCGCCGGAGCGCACGGCAAAGACCGAGCCGAAAGGATCGCCCTGGCGGAACAGGAATTCGCCTTTCTTCAGGGGACGACCGCGCTTGACGATCTCGTCCAGCGAATCCATGTCTTCCACGGTCAGCGACAGGGGGAGGCACAGCGGGGCCAGACTGCAATCCTTGCAGTGTGCTTGGGGCAGTGCGCGCACCTTGATGGTTTCGGCCATTGAGGGGTCCTTGCTAGGTTAAAGGCACAACAGGAGTAAGGGTAACGCAGCCGCGATGCGGGTGCCAGCCATAGGTCTGGCAACGACCATTTCTGACAGGCCGATGGCGTTTCCAATCAGTGACTTGCGTCAAACAGCTGCGACTACCTGTCGCACCCTGTCAAGGGGCGACGAAAAGGGGGCTCAAGTTCGCGACGCGTGGGCCGATCCAATGGAAGAATTCCATTTTTCCCGGAGTGACTGGAATGTTGACCCTCAGTGGCTGGATCACCACCCAGGTGCCGCCCTCATCGCGCGCCGCCGCGGACGCCAAGGCCGCGCGGACCGGCACCGCCGAGCAGGCGGAAGACCCGGCCGCCGGTACCGACGCCGCCGATCAGCATGTACAGCTTTCCCAGGCAGGGCGCGAGCTGGCCGCCACCATGGGGGTGCCGGTGGAGGAGGAGGACGAGGATATCCCGCAGGAGTTGCGGCCGATGGTGAAGATGATCCGCGAGTTGAAGAAGAAGATCGAGGAGAAGCTCAGGGAGCTGCAGGAGGCCATGAGGTCGTCCGATCCGGGGGCGAAGGAGGCTCGCGTGTCTGAGTTGCAGAAGGAGTTGCAACAACTCAACTCCGCCCTGCAGACGGCGACGGCAGCGATGGCATCGGCCATCAAGGAGATGGGTATCAGCGACCCGGCGCTGATCATGAAGGTCATGGGCAGCCGGTAGAAGGGGCGGGGATTCACCGCCCTGTCGTGCGGGCAGGGCGGTGCGCTTTCAGATCACCCGGGAGAAGCGCTGCCGGTTGAGGCTGGGCAGGTAGCGGTCGAACAGCATGCAGATCGAACGCACCAGCAGACGTCCGGAAGACGTGATGTCGATGCCCTTGGCGTCCAGGCGGATCAGGCCGTCGGCGGCGAAGCGTTCGAGGTCGGGCCACAGCTCGGCGAAGTAGCTGCGGAAGTCGATGCCGAACTCCGTCTCGATATCCTCGAAGGCCAGTTCGAAGTGGCAGATCAGTTGCTGGATCACCGCGCGCCGCACCCGGTCGTCGCTGTTGCAGTGCAGGCCGCGACGGATCGCCAACTGGCCGTTGTCGAGGCTGGTCTGGTAGTCGTTGATGTCGCTGCTGTTCTGGCTGTAGAGGTCGCCGATCTGGCTGATCGCCGAGACCCCGAGACCTACCAGGTCACAGTGCCCGTGGGTGGTGTAGCCCTGGAAATTGCGTTGCAGGGTGCCGTCTTCCTGGGCGCTGGCCAGCTCGTCGTCGGGCAGGGCGAAGTGATCCATGCCGATATAGCGGTAGCCCGCCGCGGCGAGTTGCTCGGTGGTGCGCTGGAGCATTTCCAGCTTCTGGCCCGGGCTCGGCAGGTCGTCGGCGTTGATCCGCCGCTGCGGCATGAAACGCTCGGGCAGGTGGGCATAGTTGAACACCGAGAGGCGATCCGGCTGTAGCGCGATCACTTCGTCGACCGTGCGGGCGAAGCTGTCCGGCGTCTGTTTCGGCAGTCCGTAGATCAGGTCGAGGTTGATCGAGCGGTACTGCAGGGTGCGCGCGGCCTCGACGATGGTACGGGTCTCCTCCGGGGTTTGCATGCGGTTGACCGCCTTCTGCACCTCCATGTCGAAGTCCTGTACGCCGAGGCTGACGCGGTTGAAACCGAGTTCGCGGAGCAGGCCCATGGTCGACCAGTCGGCCTCGCGCGGGTCGATCTCGATGCCGTAGTCGCCCGAATCGTCGTCCAGCAGGTTGAGGTGGGTGCGCAATTGCGACATGAGTTCGCGCAACTGGCCGGGACTGAGGAAGGTCGGGGTTCCGCCACCGAAGTGCAGTTGCTCGACCACCTGCTCGCGGGAGAGGTGGCGGCTGACGATCTCGATCTCGCGGACCAGGCGCGCAAGGTACGGCGCGCTGCGCCCGCGATCCTTGGTGATCACCTTGTTGCAGGCGCAGTAGTAGCAGATGTTGGCGCAGAACGGGATGTGCACGTAGAGCGACAGGGGGTGTCCGGCCTTCCGGCTGTCGCGCAGGGCGTGCAACTGGTCGAACGGGCCGATGCCTTCGTGGAACTGCACGGCGGTCGGATAGGAGGTGTAACGCGGGCCGGAAAGGTCGTAGCGCCGAATCAGGTCAGCGTCCCAGCGAATGGTGTCGAGCATGCCAGAGATCCCCAGTTGGCGAGCTTTAGTCGGGAAGTCTAGGGATTGCGCCGGGAAGGCCTGTTGATTTGTATCAAGCGGGTGAATGTATACAGGATGTGTCGCCCGATGTTGGGACGGGCGTCCGTCAATGCCCCATCAGCCAGGCCTGGTGCGGTCCTGGGAGGGTCCAGAGGCCGAAGAGGATGACCATCAGGCCGCCCACGATGCGTACGCCGCGACGGCGCAGCAGGGCGGTCACCCGTTCGGCGGCCATGCCGGTGGCCAGCAGAACCGGCCAGGTGCCGAGGCCGAACGCCAGCATCAGCAGCGCGCTGTCCAGTGCCGATCCCTGGCTGGTGGCCCAGAGCAGGGTGCTGTAGACCAGCCCGCAGGGCAGCCAGCCCCAGATCGCTCCGAGCAGCAGGGCCCGTGGCAGGCTGGAGACCGGCAGCAGGCGCCGGGCGAAGGGTTCCAGGTGGCGCCAGAGGCCGCGACCGAGCGCCTCGACGCGGGTCAGGCCGCTCCACCAGCCGGCCAGGTAGAGTCCCATGGCGATCAGCAGCAGCCCGGCGACCACCCGCAGCGCGCCGGCCAACGGGGTGCGCGCCACCGCCCAGCCGGCCAGGCCGAGCAGCAGGCCGGCGCAGGCGTAGCTGAGGATGCGGCCGAGGTTGTAGGCCAGCAGCAGGCGCAGGCGACGGCCGCGCTGTTCGGCGGGAATGGCCAGGGTCAGGGCGCCCATCAGGCCGCCGCACATGCCCAGGCAGTGGCCTCCCCCGAGCAGGCCGAGGATCAGCGCGGAAACCAGCAGCGGCGCCAGTTCAGCCACGCGGTCGGTCCTCGGGTTTCGACGGCTTCTCCGCTTCGTCGACGCCGGCCTGGTGCTTCGGGTCTTCGTCGTCGAAGAGAATGCTGTGGGCGGGGCCGTCGAGATCGTCGTACTGGCCGCTGTCCACCGCCCAGAAGAACACGTAGATGGCGATGGCGACGATGACGATCGCGACGGGGATCAGGATGTAGAGCGCGGCCATACGGACCTCGGCGAAGGGATTCGGGTCAGCCGCAGGGCGTTGACCACCACCAGCAGCGAACTGACCGACATGCCGATCGCCGCCCAGCCCGGGGTGATCCAGCCGAGCGCGGCGAAGGGCAGGACCAGGCCATTGTACAGGCTGGCCCAGGCCAGGTTCTCGATGATGATATGGCGGGTGCGGCGCGCCAGCCGGAAAGCCTGCACCAGGCTGTCCAGGCGGTTGGACAGGAGCACCGCGTCGGCGCTGGTCTTGGCCAGGTCGGTGGCGCTGCCCATGGCGACGCTGATGTCGGCACCGGCGAGCACCGGTACGTCGTTGACTCCGTCGCCGAGCATCAGCACCCGGCGGCCCTCGCCGTGCAGGCGTTCGAGCATGGCCAGCTTGTCGTCCGGGGTCAGGCCGCCGCGGGCTTCGTCGATGCCCAGTTCGGCAGCGACGCTGGCGACCATCGGCGAGGCGTCACCGGATAGCAGGAGGGTGCGCCAGCCGCGCGCCTTGCAGGCGGCGAGCAGGGCGGGGGCGTCGCTGCGCAGGCGGTCGTCGAGACCGAACCAGGCCAGCGGTCCCTGCTCGTCGCCGAGCAGCAGCCACTGTCCGGAGTCGCCGGGCATCGCGGGCGTGGCGCTGCCGCCCAGGTCGCTGACGAAGGCGGCCTGGCCGATGCGCAGGCGGCGGCCTTCCACCAGGCCTTCGAGGCCCAGTCCCGGATGGCTTGCGACGCTGTCGGCGGCCTCCGGCGCACGGCCGAAGGCGCGGGCGATGGGGTGTTCGGAACGGTTCTCGAGGGCGGCGGCGAGGGCCAGGCAGCGATCCGCGTCGAGATCGCGCAGGGGTAGCACCTGCTTGAGCGTCAGGCGGCCTTCGGTGAGGGTGCCGGTCTTGTCGAAGATTACCGTGTCGATGTGGTTCAGCCCTTCCAGCACGTGCCCGCGCGTGATCAGCAGGCCGAGCTTGTGCAGGCTGCCGGTGGCCGCGGTGAGCGCGGTGGGCGTGGCCAGCGACAGGGCGCAGGGGCAGGTGGCGACCAGCAGCGACAGCACCACCCAGAAGGCGCGCTGGTGGTCGACCTGCCACCACAGCGCGCCGACCGCTGCGGCGACCAGCAGGACGATGAGCAGGAACCACTGCGCCACCTTGTCGGCCAGTTCCGCCAGGCGCGGCTTGTCCGCCTGGGCGCGTTCCAGCAGGCGGACGATGGCCGACAGGCGGCTGTCGTCGCCAAGGGCGCCGACCTCGACGGTCAGCGGCCCCTCGACGTTCAGGGTACCGCCGGTGACGGTGTCGCCGGCCTGGCGTGGATGGGGCAGGTACTCGCCGGTGAGCAGCGACTCGTCGACGCTGGACTGGCCGTCGAGGATCACTCCGTCGGCCGGCAGCACGGCGCCTGGCGGTACCAGTACGCGGTCGCCGACGCGCAGTTCGCTGAGCAGGATGCGCTCGCCCTGGTTGGCGGCGTCCAGGCGCAGGCAGGACGCCGGCAGCAGGTTGACCAGTTGCGCGGTGGAGGCGGCGGTGCGCTCCCGCGCGCGGCGTTCGAGGTAGCGGCCGGCGAGGAGGAACAGGGCGAACATGCCGACCGCGTCGAAATACAGCTCGCCCTGGCCGGTGATCGTCGACCAGATGCCGGCGACGTAGGCGCCGCCGATCGCCAGCGACACCGAGACGTCCATGGTCAGGTGGCGGGTGCGCAGGTCGCGCAGGGCGCCACGGAAGAACTGGCCGCAGCAGTAGAAGACGATCGGCGTGGTGAGGATCAGGCTGACCCAGCGCAGGATGCGGTCCATGCCGGCGGAAAGGTCGAGGTTGAATTCCGGCCAGGTCGCCATCACCGCCATCATCACCTGGATCCACAGCAGCCCGGCGACACCGAGCTGGCGCAGGGCGCGGCGGTTCTCCATGGCCAGGCGCTCGGTGGCACGGTCGGGTTGGTAGGGATGGCCGGCATAGCCGATCTGGCGCAGTTCGCCGAGCAACTGGCTGAGCGGCAGCTGGCTGTCCTGCCAGCGCACGTGCAGGCGATGGTTGGACAGGTTGAGCCGCGCCTCGGCCACGCCAGGCAACTGGCGCAGGTGCTTCTCGATCAGCCAGCCGCAGGCAGCGCAACTGATGCCTTCGATCATCAGGCTGGTTTCCGCCAGCTCGCCCTCATGGCGGACGAAGCCACCCTGTACGTCCGGGCGGTCGTAGAGCTGCAACTCCTCGCTGAGCGCCTTGGGCAATGCCTCGGGATTGGCGGCGTTTTCGCTGCGGTGCCGGTAGTAGCTTTCCAGGCCGCCGGCGACGATGGCCTCGGCCACCGCCTGGCAGCCGGGACAGCACATGGCCCGCGTCTCGCCGAGCACGCGGGCCTCGAAGCGGCTGCCGGCGGGGACCGGCAAGCCGCAGTGGTAGCAGGGCAGGGGGGCGCTCATGGGCGCTTCGCTTCTGCTCCCTGGAGCGGTTCGTCACCCAGCTCCATGACCACGGTCGGCGATACCACCTCTTCCTCGAACAGGCGCCACTGGCCGCTGCCTTCCTGGCCGAGCAGTTCGACGAAGCGACGGCCCTCGACGGCGTCGGTCAGTTGCCCGACGTAGCGCTCGCGGTCGGAGTTGCTGCGCAGCAGCTCCACGCGGCGGTCCTTCTCCGGCTGGGTCGGCGAGATCAGGTTGAGGGTGAGCTGATCCGGACGGCTGTTGCCGGTCAGGCGCACTTCGACTTCGCCGGTCAGGTCGTCGACCTTGACCTTGGCGTGGACTTGCAGGCGTACGGCCAGGTTCTCGCGTTCCAGGGAGCGGTTGATGCCCTTGCCGGCCTCGTAGTAGTTGTCGGTGACCAGGGTGTCCTGGTTGCGCACCGCGATGGTGACCAGGCTCAGCCCGAGCACCACCGAGGTCGCCAGGAGGGCCACGATGAACCAGGCCCAGAAGTGTTTGTACCAGGGTTGAGGGTGGGTCTCGGACTGCATGCTCAAGTTACTCAACGGGTGCGTGGGCCAATGAAGCGACTCTTCGCTTCTTTATGGATGCTCGGGTCGTCGGCCGACTCGATGGTGAAGACGATCTCGTTGGTGGTCGAAGGCAGCTTCTCCGGCTCGATGGACAGTTCCATCGGCAGGTTGAGGATGTCGCCCGCCGCCACCTTCAGCTCGCGCCGGCCTTCCAGGGTCAGGCCTTCGAGGCCCTTGGCGCCGAGGATGTAGGTGTGGTCCTGCTGATCCTTGTTCATGATCTTCAGGCTGTACACGTTCTCGATGCGGCCGAGTTCGTTCTCGCGGTAGAGCACGCGGTCCTTGCTAACGTCGAAGCCGACCAGCGGACGCAGGACCACCGCGGTGATCAGGGCGGAGATCATCAGCACCAGGGCGATGGCGTAGCCGATCAGGCGCGGCCGGGCCAGGTGGGTCTTCTGGCCGTTGAGGTTGTGCTCGGTGGTGTAGCTGATCAGCCCTTTCGGGTAGTTCATCTTCTCCATGATGCTGTCGCAGGCGTCGATGCACGCCGCGCAGCCGATGCACTCGATCTGCAGGCCGTCGCGGATGTCGATGCCGGTCGGGCAGACCTGCACGCACATCGTGCAGTCGATGCAGTCGCCCAGGCCCTGGGCCTTGTAGTCGAGGGACTTCTTGCGCGGGCCGCGCTTCTCGCCACGACGCGGATCGTAGGAGACGATCAGGGTGTCCTTGTCGAACATCACGCTCTGGAAGCGCGCGTAGGGGCACATGTAGATGCACACCTGCTCGCGCAGCCAGCCGGCGTTGCCGTAGGTGGCCAGGGTGAAGAAGCCGACCCAGAAGTAGGCCCAGCCGTCGGCCTGGCCGGTGAGCAGCTCGGGAATCAGCTCGCGGATCGGCGAGAAGTAGCCGACGAAGGTCAGGCCGGTGACCAGGCCGATCAGCAGCCACAGGCTGTGCTTGGCGGTCTTGCGCAGCAGCTTGTTGCCGCTCATCGGGGCCTTGTCCAGCTTGATGCGCTGGTTGCGGTCGCCTTCGGTGACCTTCTCGCACCACATGTAGATCCAGGTCCACACGCTCTGCGGGCAGGTATAGCCGCACCAGACGCGACCGGCGAACACGGTGATGAAGAACAGGCCGAAGGCGCAGACGATCAGCAGCCAGGACAGCAGCATGAAGTCCTGCGGCCAGAAGGTGGCGCCGAAGATGTAGAACTTGCGCTCGGGCAGGTCCCACCAGACGGCCTGGCGACCGCTCCAGTTGAGCCAGACGGTTCCGAAGTAGAGGAGGAAGAGCGCCGCACCGCCCACCATGCGCAGTCGGCGGAAGATACCGGTGAAGGCCCGGGTGTAGATCTTCTCGCGCTTGGCGTAGAGATCGTTGTTATTGGTGTCGCCCTTGGCAGGCGGGGTGACGTCTTGAACGGGAATCTGTTTGCTCATCAGTGCGTACCACGGCAGTGGGGGGCGCCCGGCCGGTACATGCCGACAGGGTCAGAAAATAGTTGCACGCCTACTGATTATACGCCTGATCTATCAGGCTTTTTGCGGTAACTGTGCGACTTTTGGTCGCGTATTGTCCCATTCGCGCTTTTCTTTTGCACAAAATAAAACGGCGCCGGGGTTGCCGGCGCCGTCTGGGTCGTGGGGGAGGGGAGCGCTTATTCGGCGCTCTTCTCGCCGTGCGACAGGCTGTATACGTAGGCGGCCAGCAGGTGCACCTTGTCGTTGCCCAGGTGTTCCTGTTGCGCCGGCATCACGCCCTGGCGACCGTAGCGGATGGTCTGCTGCAGTTGCGCGAAGCTGGAGCCGTAGATGAACGCGCCGGGGTGGGTCAGATCGGGAGCGCCCATCGCTGGGGTGCCCTTGCCTTCCGGACCGTGGCAGGCGACGCAGGTGGTGGCGAAGACCTGCTTGCCGGCCTCGATGTCTGCCTTGGCGCCTTCCGGCAGCTTGCGGCCATCCATCTGGGTGAGGACGAAAGCGGCGACGTTCTTCACGCCTTCCTCGCCGATCACTTCACCCCAGGCCGGCATGGCGGCGTGGCGGCCAGCCATGATGGTGGTCTTGATGGTTTCCGGCTCGCCGCCCCAGCGCCAGTCGGCGTCGGTCAGGTTGGGGAAGCCGTAGGCGCCCTTGGCGTCGGAGCCGTGGCAGATCGAGCAGTTGGAGGCGAACAGGCGACCGCCCATTTTCACCGCCTGCGGATCCTTGGCGACTTCCTCGATGGGCATCGCGGCGAACTTGGCGAAGATCGGGCCGTACTTCTCGTCGGCCTTGGCCATTTCCTTTTCCCACTGGTGGACGCCGGTCCAGCCTTTTTCCTTGTCGGCGAATTCGTCGGCGGACTGGTAGCCCGGCATCAGGCCTTTCCAGGTGCCCAGGCCCGGGTACAGGGCCAGGTAGCCCACGGCGAACACCAGGGTGCCGACGAACAGCATGAACCACCACTTCGGCAGCGGGTTGTCGTACTCCTCGATGCCGTCGTAGGAGTGGCCCACGGTCTCGTCGGTGGTGCTGCTGCGCTGGCCCTTGCGGGTGGCGAAGATCAGCCAGGTCAGCGCCAGCAGGGTGCCGAGGGTGAGAGCTGTAATGTACAGACTCCAGAAGGTCGTCATTCTTTGTTACTCCTAGAAGCTTGCTCGACGTGCTTTTTGGCTTCGGGATCGTCTGCGAAGGGCAGCATCGTCGCTTCGTCGAAGCTCTTCTTGCGCTTGCCGCTGTAGGCCCAGATCACCAGGCCGATGAAGGCGACCATGATCACCACGGTGCCCAGTCCACGCAGAGTCCCGATATCCATCACACTCACCGTTTGCTCTTGATAGAGGTTCCCAGGCCTTGAAGGAACGCCACCAGGGCGTCCATCTCGGTCTTGCCCTTCACGGCTTCACGTGCACCGGCGATGTCCTCGTCGGTGTAAGGCACGCCCAGCTTGCGCAGGACTTCCATCTTGGTGGCGGTGTCCTTGCCATCAAGCTTGTTCTCTACCAGCCACGGGTAGGCAGGCATCTTCGACTCGGGCACCACGTTGCGCGGGTTGTACAGGTGCGCGCGGTGCCAGTCGTCGGAGTAACGGCCGCCGACGCGGGCCAGGTCCGGGCCGGTACGCTTGGAACCCCACAGGAACGGGTGGTCCCAGACGCTTTCACCGGCGACCGAGTAATGGCCGTAGCGTTCGGTCTCGGCACGGAACGGACGGACCATCTGCGAGTGGCAGCCGACGCAGCCTTCGCGGATGTAGATGTCGCGACCTTCCAGTTCCAGGGCGGTACGCGGCTTCATGCCT
Source organism: Pseudomonas sp. FDAARGOS_761 (assembly GCF_013343155.1). Taxonomy (NCBI): domain Bacteria; kingdom Pseudomonadati; phylum Pseudomonadota; class Gammaproteobacteria; order Pseudomonadales; family Pseudomonadaceae; genus Pseudomonas; species Pseudomonas sp. FDAARGOS_761. The sequence continues at coordinate 1,746,607 of NZ_CP054572.1, forward strand.
TCGACCGGGGTATTGGTCACGTCCTGGAAGAACAGCGGAACGATCTGGGTCAGGCCGCCGATGCTGACGGCGATCACCATGAAGATGGCCAGCAGGCCGACGTTCTTCTCGAGTATTTCGTGGTTCTTCATTTACGTCGGGCTCCTCAGGCGATCTGCGCGGCGGCTTCGTATTCGGCCGGCTTGGCAGCACGCACGGTGCGCCAGGTGTTGTAGGCCATCAGCAGCATGCCGGTGAGGAAGAAACCACCGCCGATCATGCGCACGATGAAGCCCGGGTGGCTTGCGACCAGTGCTTCAACGAAGGAGTAGGTCAGGGTGCCGTCCTCGTTGACCGCCCGCCACATCAGGCCCTGGGTGATGCCGTTGACCCACATCGAGGCGATGTACAGCACGGTGCCGATGGTGGCCAGCCAGAAGTGCGCGTTGATCAGGCCGATGCTGTGCATCTGCGGGCGACCGAAGACTTTCGGGATCAGGTGGTAGAGCGAGCCGATGGAGATCATCGCCACCCAGCCGAGGGCACCGGCGTGCACGTGGCCGATGGTCCAGTCGGTGTAGTGGGAGAGGGCGTTGACGGTCTTGATCGCCATCATCGGGCCTTCGAAGGTGGACATGCCGTAGAAGGCCAGGGATACCACCAGGAAGCGCAGGATCGGGTCGGTGCGCAGCTTATGCCAGGCGCCGGAGAGGGTCATCATGCCGTTGATCATGCCGCCCCAGCTCGGTGCCAGGAGGATCAGCGACATCACCATGCCCAGCGACTGCGCCCAGTCCGGCAGCGCGGTGTAGTGCAGGTGGTGCGGGCCGGCCCAGATGTACAGGGAGATCAGCGCCCAGAAGTGGACGATGGACAGGCGATAGGAATAGACCGGACGCTCGGCCTGCTTGGGCACGAAGTAGTACATCATGCCGAGGAAGCCGGTGGTCAGGAAGAAGCCCACGGCGTTGTGGCCGTACCACCACTGGACCATCGCATCGGTGGCGCCGGAGTAGGCGGAGTAGGACTTGAACCAGCTCACCGGCAGCGACATGTGGTTGACGATATGCAGCATCGCCGTCACCAGGATGAAGGCACCGTAGAACCAGTTGCCCACATAGATGTGCTTGACCTTGCGCTTGACGATGGTGCCGAAGAACACGATCGCGTAGGTGATCCAGACGATCGCCAGGAGGATGGCCAGCGGCCATTCCAGTTCGGCGTATTCCTTGGAGGTGGTGAAACCCTGCGGCAGGGTCAGCACGGCGCCCACGATCACGGCCTGCCAACCCCAGAAGGTGAAGGCCGCCAGCGTGTCTGAAATCAGTCGGGCTTGCGAGGTACGTTGCACCACGTAGTACGAGGTGGCGAAGAGGGCGCACCCACCGAAGGCGAAGATCACCGCGTTGGTGTGCAGGGGGCGAAGGCGGCCGAAGCTCGTCCACGGCAGGTCGAAGTTCAATTCGGGCCATACCAGTTGGGCGGCGATCAGGACACCGAGACCCATTCCAATGACCCCCCAGACCACCGTCATAACGGCGAACTGGCGGACCACCTTATAGTTATAAGCAGTCTGACTGATTGCTGTGCTCATGCTAGGGGTTCCACGGTTAATGGACTTTTTTAGGGACAAAAAATCGGCGGCAAGTATGGAGAAAGCGGGTGGGCATTGCAACGCGCCAGGCCAGGGGCGACGCCAGTTTGATGCCTGCTTCAGAGCGCTTTCCAAGGCGGCCGTATGGCTTTCTGGCGCTATCCGGGCGAGTGGGTTCGGCCGGTGAAGTTAGGTGTCCCGTCGCTCTGCCGGAGAGGGACGAATGCAGAGCAGCTTAGACGCGATTGAAAAGGATGGGTAGGAAAGGCGTCCGCTGGTGCGACACTTCGTCGCGCCGCCTGGGACTAAGGTCTGAGACCGGGGGGAGGACCCGCGCCCGGGAGGGCGCGGGTGGGGGGAGGGGTCAGTTGCTGCCCTGGTTGTGCGACAGGTTGTAGATGTAGGCGGCCAGGATGTGCACCTTTTCCTTGCCCAGGTAGGGCTCCTGGGCCGGCATCTGGCCCTGGCGGCCATGGCGGATGGTTTGTTGGAGCTGGGCGTAGCTGGAGCCGTAGATGAACGCGCCGGGGTTGGTCAGGTTCGGCGCGCCGACCAGGGCGGTACCCTTGCCTTCCGGGCCGTGGCAGGCGACGCAGTTGACCGAGAAGATCTGCTTGCCGGCCTCGACGTCGGCCTTGGTGCCTTCCGGCAGCTTCAGCCCGGCGAGTTCGGTGCGGACGTAGGCGGCGACGTTCTTCACCCCGTCTTCGCCGAGGATGTCGCCCCAGGCCGCCATGATCGCGTGGCGACCGCCGAGGATGGTGGTCTCGATGCTCTGCGGGTCACCGCCCCAGCGCCACTCGTTGTCGGCCAGGTTGGGGAAGCCGAGGGCGCCCTTGGCGTCGGAACCGTGGCAGATCGAGCAGTAGGTGGCGAACATGCGGCTGCCCATCTTCATGGCGTGCTCGTCCTTGGCCACTTCCTCGATGGGCATGGCGGCGTACTTGGCGAAGATCGGCCCGTACTTCTCCTGGGCGATGTTCATCTCGCGTTCCCACTGCTTGTCCTGGGTCCAGCCGCCCTCGTAGCCCGGCAGCACGCCTTTCCAGTTACCCAGGCCCGGGTACAGGACCAGGTAGCCGACGGAGAAGACGATGGTGCCGATGTACAGCATGAACCACCACTTCGGCAGCGGGTTGTCATACTCCTCGATGCCGTCGTAGGAGTGGCCCATGGTCTTTTCGGTAGTACCCTTGGCCTCGCCCTTGCGGGTGGCGAAGACCAGCCAGAGCAGGGCGATCAAGGTACCGACGGTAAGAGCTGTGATGTACAGACTCCAGAAGGTGGTCATTCTTTGTTACTCCTAGAAGCTTGCTCGACGTGCTTTTTGGCTTCGGGATCGTCTGCGAAGGGCAGCATCGTCGCTTCGTCGAAGCTCTTCTTGCGTTTGCCGCTGTAGGCCCAGATCACCAGACCGATGAAGGCGACCATGATCAGCAGCGTGCCGAGTCCTCGCAGCGTCCCGATATCCATTGCCGTCACCGTTTGTTCTTGATCGAGGTGCCGAGCACCTGCAGGTAGGCGACCACGGCGTCCATTTCGGTCTTGCCTTTCAGCGAGTCCTTGGCGCCCTTGATGTCTTCGTCGGTATAGGGCACGCCGAGGGTGCGCATCACTTCGAGCTTCTTCTCGATGTCCTTGCCGTCGAGCTTGTTCTCCACCAGCCACGGGTAGGCCGGCATCTTCGACTCGGGCACCACGTTGCGCGGGTTGAACAGGTGCGCGCGGTGCCAGTCGTCGGAGTAGCGGCTACCGACGCGGGCCAGGTCCGGACCGGTACGCTTGGAACCCCACAGGAACGGGTGGTCCCAGACGCTCTCGCCGGCCACCGAGTAGTGGCCGTAGCGTTCGGTTTCGGCGCGGAACGGACGGATCATCTGCGAGTGGCAGCCGACGCAGCCTTCGCGGATATAGATGTCGCGGCCTTCCAGTTGCAGCGCGGTGTAGGGCTTCATGCCTTCGACCGGGGTGTTGGTCACGTCCTGGAAGAACAGCGGCACGATCTGGGTCAGGCCGCCGATGCTCACGGCCACGGCCATGCATAGCGCCAGCAGGCCGACGTTCTTCTCGAGTATTTCGTGTTTCATGCTCGGCTCCTCAGGCGATCTGTGCGGCGGCTTCGTATTCGGCCGGCTTGGCGGCACTGACGGTGCGCCAGGTGTTGTAGGCCATCAGGAACATGCCGAGCAGGAAGATGAAACCGCCGAGCATGCGCACGATGAAGCCGGGGTGGCCGGCGGCCAGCGCTTCGACGAAGGAGTAGGTCAGGGTGCCGTCCTCGTTGACCGCGCGCCACATCAGGCCCTGGGTGATGCCGTTGACCCACATCGAGGCGATGTAAAGCACGGTACCGATGGTGGCCAGCCAGAAGTGCGCGTTGATCAGGCCCAGGCTGTACATCTTCTCGCGGCCGAAGACCTTCGGGATCAGGTGGTAGAGCGAGCCGATGGAAACCATCGCGACCCAGCCGAGGGCGCCGGCGTGTACGTGGCCGATGGTCCAGTCGGTATAGTGGGAGAGGGCGTTGACGGTCTTGATCGCCATCATCGGGCCTTCGAAGGTGGACATGCCGTAGAAGGCCAGGGACACCACCAGGAAGCGCAGGATCGGGTCGCTGCGCAGCTTATGCCAGGCGCCCGAGAGGGTCATCATGCCGTTGATCATGCCGCCCCAGCTCGGCGCCAGGAGGATCAGCGACATCACCATGCCCAGCGACTGCGCCCAGTCCGGCAGCGCGGTGTAGTGCAGGTGGTGCGGGCCGGCCCAGATGTACACCGCGATCAGCGCCCAGAAGTGGACGATGGACAGGCGGTAGGAATAGACCGGACGCTCGGCCTGCTTGGGCACGAAGTAGTACATCATGCCGAGGAAGCCGGCGGTGAGGAAGAAGCCCACGGCGTTGTGCCCGTACCACCACTGGACCATGGCGTCGGTGGCGCCGGCGTACAGCGAGTAGGACTTGGTGAAGGTCACCGGCAGCTCGAGGTTGTTCACCACGTGGAGCATGGCGACGGTGAGGATGAACCCGCCGAAGAACCAGTTGCCCACATAGATGTGCTTGACCTTGCGCTTGACCAGGGTGCCGAAGAACACCACCGCGTAGGCGACCCAGACCACCGTGATCAGGATGTCGATCGGCCACTCCAGCTCGGCGTACTCCTTGGACGAGGTGTAGCCCAGCGGCAGGCTGATGGCGGCCAGCAGGATCACCAGTTGCCAGCCCCAGAAGGTGAAGGAGGCGAGGGTGTCGGAGAACAGTCGCACCTGGCAGGTGCGCTGCACCGCGTAGTAGCTGGTGGCGAACAGTGCGCAACCGCCGAAGGCGAAGATCACCGCGTTGGTGTGCAGCGGGCGCAGGCGGCCGAAGCTCGTCCACGGCAAGCCGAAGTTCAGGTCGGGCCATACCAGCTGGGCGGCGATCAGGACACCGACGGTCATGCCGACGATGCCCCAGACCACGGTCATGATGGCGAATTGGCGGACCACCTTGTAGTTATAGGCGGACTCTGGGTTAGTGGTGCTCATGCTATGGGCTTCCATCCACGGTTATACGCTATGGCTTTTTCCGGCAGTTGGGATGCCGGGCGTCCCCCCATTGGGGCTGGTCTAATTGGCGTAATTAGCGAGAGGAAGCATGGATAATGGGGCGTTATGAAATATTGATCGGGATCAATTGGCTTCCCGACCCCCACTGCATACGAGGTGTGGCAAGTTGTCGCTGAAATGGAACCGCCCGGCCGGCTCGCTGTCGGCCACCCTGATTCTCGCCCATGGCGCCGGGGCGCCGATGGACAGCCCGTTCATGGAGCGCATCGCCGAACTGCTCGCCGCCCAGGGCATCGCCGTCGCGCGCTTCGAGTTTCCCTACATGGCCCAGCGCCGCGAGGACGGCCGCAAGCGTCCGCCGAATCCGCAGGCGCAGTTGCTCGACTGCTGGCGGCGGGTCCATGCGCAGGTCCGCGAGACCCTGGACGGGCCCTTGGCCCTGGGCGGCAAGTCGATGGGCGGGCGCATGGCCAGCCTGCTGGCCGACGAGCTGGGCGCGGATGCCCTGGTCTGCCTCGGCTACCCGTTCTACGCCGCCGGCAAGCCGGAGAAGCCGCGAGTCGCGCACCTCGCCGGGCTGCGCACGCCGACCCTGATCGTCCAGGGCGAGCGCGACGCCCTGGGCAACCGCGAGGCGGTGGCGGGCTATGCGCTGGCGCCGACGATCCGCCTGCACTGGCTGGCCGCGGCGGACCACGACCTCAAGCCGCTGAAGGCCTCCGGCCTGACCCACGAGCAGCACCTGGCGGCAACGGCGCGGGAGGTGGCCGGCTTCCTTCGCGGGCTCCAGGGCCATTAACGGTTCCTTAAGGCATCCCCTCATAAGCTGCGGCGCAACCACCCTCGCATCGAGGCGTGGGCGACTGACTTCTCTGAGGGGGGAAGACATGAACATGCATGCCGACGGTGAGCAGATCACCGCTATCGATACCCGCGAACGCATCCTGCTGACGGGGGCCACCGGCTTTCTCGGCGGTTCGGTCGCCGCCCAGCTGATCGCCGCCGGACACGGCGCCAACCTGTCCTTCCTGGTCCGCGCCGAATCCCGCCAGGAGGGGCTCGAGCGCCTGCGCGGCAACCTGCTGATGCATGGCGTCGACGAAGCCGACTGCCTGGCACTGCGGGCGGAGCAGATCCTCTGCGGCGATTTCCTCGACACCTCCTGGCTGGCCCGCGAGACGCCGCGCCTGATGCAGGTGGAGCGGGTGATCAATTGCGCCGCCGTAGCGTCGTTCTCGAAGAACCCGACCATCTGGCCGGTCAACGTCGACGGCACTTTCGCCTTCGCCGACGTGCTGAGCCGTTCGAAGCGACTGAAGCGTTTCCTCCACGTCGGTACCGCGATGTGCTGCGGACCGCAGCGAGAGTCGCCGATCAGCGAGTCCTGGGAATTCCCGGCGGCGGAGCAGCAACTGGTGGACTACACCGCGTCCAAGGCGGAAATCGAGCGGCGTATGCGCGAGGAACTGCCGGGCCTGCCCCTGGTGGTGGCGCGGCCATCCATCGTGGTGGGCCACCGTACCCTTGGCTGCCAGGCCTCCGGTAGCATCTTCTGGGTCTTCCGCATGGGCTTCGCCCTGGAAAGCTTCACCTGCGGCCTGGACGAGCAGATCGACGTGATCCCGGTCGACTACTGCGCCGAGGCGCTGATCGGCCTGGCGCTGAAGCCGTGCCTGGGGCACAGCCTCTACCATATCTCCGCCGGCCATCGCGCGGCCTGCACCTTCGGTGAGATCGACGAGGCCTTCGCCCGCGCCAACGGGGCGGCGCCGGTAGGCGAGCGCTACCGCAAGGTGGAGGTGGACGACCTCAAGGAACTGGCGAAGAGCTTCGAGTCGCGCATCGGCCCGGCCAATCCGCGTCTGGTCCTGCGCGCGTTGCGCTTGTACAGCGGCTTTGCCGACCTCAACTACCTGTTCGACAACAGCCGTCTGCTTGAGGAGGGGATCTCCGCGCCACCGCGCTTCACCGACTACCTCGACGTCTGCGTGCAGTCGTCCAGCGCGGTGAGCATCCCGGCGCAGATGCAATGGGACTTCAAGTGACGGCAGGCGCGGGGAGTTTCCTCCCCGCGGCCTGATCTCAGCGGTTGAAGCGCTCGACCAGGGAATACTGGCTCTGCGCGGTGGTGGTCAGTTCCTCGCTCAGTTTCGCCGTGCGCAGCGCCTCGTCGGAGGTCTGCTCGGCCAGGGCGGCGATGGTGCTGATGTTGCGGTTGATTTCCTCGGCCACCGCGCTCTGTTCTTCCGCGGCGGCGGCGATCTGGGTGGTCATCTCGGTGATGTTGCTGACCGCCTCGCTGATGCCGACCAGCGCGCTGTCGGCTTCCAGCACCCGCTGGACCCCGGCTTCGGCCTGCTGCAGGCCGCTCTCCATGGTATGTACCGCATCGTTGGCGGTGTTCTGCAACTTGGCGATCAGATGGTGGATCTGCTCGGTGGAGGCTGCGGTGCGTTGCGCCAGCGAGCGCACTTCGTCGGCCACCACGGCGAAGCCGCGTCCCTGGTCGCCGGCCCGCGCCGCCTCGATGGCGGCGTTGAGGGCGAGCAGGTTGGTCTGGTCGGCGATGCCCTTGATCACATCGACCACGCCGCCGATCTCGTTGCTGTCCTGGGCCAGGCGACTCACCGCGGCCCCGGTCTCGCCCACCGACTCCGACAGGCGCTGGATGGCGTTGCGCGTCTCCGCGGCGATGTCGCGGCCGCGCGAAGTCAGTTCGTTGGCCTTCTGTGTGGCGTCGGCGGTCAACTGGACATTGTTCGCCACTTCCTGGGTGGTGGCGGCCATCTCGTTGACCGCGGTGGCCACCTGTTCGGTCTCTGCGCGCTGCTGTTCCAGACCGGCGGAGCTGTGGTGGGCCAGGGTGTCGGCCTGGCGCGCCTGTTCGGTGAGGTATTCGGCGGTGTCCTGCAGGCGCGTCAGGCAGGTCTTCAGGCGCGCGTCCTGGCTGAGGATGGCCATTTCCAGGCGCGCCTGCTCGCCGCGGCTGTCGGTGTACATCTGCGCGATCAGCGGGTCGGAGGTGGTCTGTTCGGCGAGCCGCATCAGGCGCTTCAGCCCGCGCTTCTGCCAGCGCAGTCCGGCCAGGCCGAGCGGAACGGCGAGCAGGCCGGCGAGGATGAAGCCCCACCAGGAGTTCAGCCAGATACCGATGAGGAAGCCGATCTGGCTGATCAGGATGAACGGCAGCCAGTCGAGCAGTACCGGCAGCCAGCGGTCGCGCCGGGGGATCGCCGGCTTGCCGGCGCCGAGGCGACGGTAGAGGGCCTCGGCGCGCTGGATCTGTTCGGCGGTCGGCTTGACCCGCACCGACTCGTAGCCGACCACCGCGCCCTGGTCGTAGATCGGCGTGACATAGGCGCTGACCCAGTAGTGGTCGCCGTTCTTGCAGCGGTTCTTGACGATCCCCATCCACGGGCGGCCGGCTTTGAGGGTGGTCCACATGTGGGCGAACACCGCCGGCGGGACGTCGGGGTGACGGATCAGATTGTGCGGCGCGGACATCAGCTCCTCGCGACTGAAGCCGCTGATGTCGATGAAGGCTTCATTGCAGTAGGTAATGATGCCTTTGAGATTGGTGGTGGTGATCAGGCGTTGCTCCGCCGGATAGACGCGCTCGTGCTGGGTGATCGGTTGATTGTTGCGCATGGGCCTTCCAAAACAAGTGAAGCATTTACCTCTGCATCGGCGAAAACGCCTTTCACATGAGGGATTTGTGAATGCTTTCACGAGGAAAAACAGATAGCTATTGACCCAAAGCATGAGAACCGACCACGTGGTCGGATAGATGGCGGATTCGCTGATGGAGGTCAATACGTTACGGTTTCGTGTCATTCCCGGCGGCGCGCATGGGCTGGGGAGGGGCCTGGCGGATAAGCGCGAGGCGGCCATTCGCCGGTACTGCGGGGTATCGGCGGATGACGCCGGGGCGTTGTTCTCCCTGCGAAGCGCCCGCCGCCCCGGGCGCCGGAATGAAAAAGGGGTGGCCGAAGCCACCCCTCCGCGCGTACCGCCGCTGCCTCAGAGCATGCTGCGCAGCACGTAGTGGAGGATGCCGCCGGCCTTGAAGTACTCGACCTCGTTGAGGGTGTCGATGCGGCAAAGGACCTTGAAGCTGTCCTGGCTGCCGTCCTCGCGGGTCACTTCCACGCTGAGCGGCATGTGCGGCTTGAGTTCGCCGCCGAGGCCGCGGATGTTCAGCACCTCCTTGCCGGTCAGCTTCAGGCTCTTGCGGTCCTGGCCGTTCTCGAACTGCAACGGCAGCACGCCCATGCCGACCAGGTTGGAGCGGTGGATGCGCTCGAAGCTCTCCGCGATCACCGCCTTCACGCCCAGCAGGTTGGTACCCTTGGCCGCCCAGTCGCGCGACGAGCCGGTGCCGTATTCCTTGCCGGCGACGATCACCAGCGGGGTGCCGTCCTGCTGGTAGCGCATGGCCGCGTCGTAGATCGCCAGTTTCTCGCCGCTGGGCACGTACAGGGTATTGCCGCCTTCCTCGCCGCCGAGCATCTCGTTCTTGATGCGGATGTTGGCGAAGGTGCCGCGCATCATCACCTCATGGTTGCCGCGACGGGAGCCGTAGGAGTTGAAGTCCTTCGGTTCCACGCCGTGCTCGCGCAGGTAGCGGCCGGCCGGGCTGTCGGCCTTGATGTTGCCGGCGGGGGAGATGTGGTCGGTGGTCACCGAGTCGCCCAGCACCGCCAGCACCCGCGCCTGCTCGACGTCGGCGATGGCCGGCGGCGCCTCGGCGATGTGTTCGAAGAAGGGTGGATGCTGGATGTAGGTGGAGTCGGCCTGCCACTCGTAGGTGTCCGACTGCGGCACCTGGATCGCCTGCCATTTCTCGTCGCCGGCGAAGACCTCGGCGTACTCCTTGTGGAACATCTCGGTGTCGACCTTCTGGATCGCCTCGGCGATTTCCTTCTGGCTCGGCCAGATGTCCTTCAGGTAGACCGGCTGGCCGTCCTTGCCGGTGCCCAGCGGTTCCTCGCTGAGGTTGATCCGCACGCTGCCGGCCAGGGCGTAGGCCACCACCAGCGGCGGCGAGGCCAGCCAGTTGGTCTTCACCAACGGGTGCACGCGGCCTTCGAAGTTACGGTTGCCGGAGAGTACCGAGGCGACGGTCAGGTCGGCCTGCTGGATGGCTTTCTCGATCGGCTCCAGCAGCGGCCCGGAGTTGCCGATGCAGGTGGTGCAGCCGTAGCCGACCAGGTCGAAGCCGAGTTCGTCGAGGTAGCGGGTCAGGCCGGCGGCCTTGAAGTAGTCGGTGACCACCTTGGAGCCCGGCGCCAGCGAACTCTTCACCCAGGGCTTGCGTTGCAGGCCTTTCTCCACCGCCTTCTTCGCCAGCAGGCCGGCGGCCATCATCACGCTGGGGTTGGAGGTGTTGGTGCAGGAGGTGATGGCGGCGATCACCACCGCGCCGTTCTTCAGGCGGTGGGTCTGGCCGTCGTGCTGGTAGTCGATCTCGCCGAAGGCGGCGTTGGCGCCGACCGCGGTGCCGCCGCCGCCCTCGCTGAGCAGGCGGCCTTCTTCGGTGCTGGAGGGATGCAGTTGCAGGCCGAGGAACTCGTTGAAGGCGCTGGCGACGTTCTGCAGGGCCACGCGGTCCTGCGGGCGCTTCGGTCCGGCCAGACTGGCCTCGACTTCGCCCATGTCCAGGTGCAGGGTGTCGGTGAACACCGGCTCGTGGCCCTTCTCGCGCCACAGGCCCTGTTCCTTGCTGTAGGCCTCGACCAGCTTGACCGTGCTTTCCGGGCGTCCGGACAGGCGCAGGTAGCCGAGGGTGATCTCGTCCACCGGGAAGAAGCCGCAGGTGGCGCCGTATTCCGGGGCCATGTTGGCGATGGTGGCGCGGTCCGCCAGGGGCAGGTCGGCCAGGCCGTCGCCATAGAACTCGACGAATTTCCCCACCACGCCCTTCTTGCGCAGCATCTGCGTGACGGTCAGCACCAGGTCGGTGGCGGTGATGCCCTCGCGCAGCTTGCCGGTGAGCTTGAAGCCGATGACCTCGGGGATCAGCATCGATACCGGCTGGCCGAGCATGGCGGCTTCCGCCTCGATGCCGCCGACGCCCCAGCCGAGCACGCCGAGGCCGTTGATCATGGTGGTGTGGGAGTCGGTGCCGACCAGGGTGTCGGGGAAGGCGTAGGTCCTGCCATCCTCTTCCTTGGTCCAGACCGTGCGGCCCAGGTACTCCAGGTTGACCTGGTGGCAGATGCCGGTGCCCGGCGGTACCACGCTGAAATTGTCGAAGGCGTTCTGGCCCCAGCGCAGGAAGGCGTAGCGTTCGCCGTTGCGCTGCATCTCGATCTCGACGTTCTGTTCGAAGGCCGATTCGCTGGCGAACTTGTCGACCATCACCGAGTGGTCGATGACCAGGTCCACCGGCGACAGCGGGTTGATCTTCTGCGGGTCGCCGCCGGCCTTGGCCATGGCCGCGCGCATGGCGGCCAGGTCGACCACCGCGGGCACCCCGGTGAAGTCCTGCATCAGGACCCGCGCCGGGCGGTACTGGATCTCGCGGTCGGAGCGGCGCTCCCTGAGCCAGCCGGCGAGGGCCTTGAGGTCGTCGCCGGTGACGGTGCTGCCGTCCTCCCAGCGCAGGAGGTTTTCCAGCAGGACCTTCAGCGACATCGGCAACTTGCCGAGATCGCCCAGGGTCCGGGCGGCTTCCGGGAGGCTGTAGTAGTGGTAGGTCTTGCCGTCCACAGCGAGACTGCGAAGGGTTTTCAGGCTGTCCAAAGCAGGCATTTCTGATTTCCTCACGGCGGGCCCGGGGGCGGCGGGCCTGGCCTCGTCCTGACGCCAGGCCCGTCGTCGAGCCGATAGTGCCTGGCTTCGCCCGGGACCCGCGGCGTCCGCGGACGCCAGGGTGCCGTTACCTCGGTAATGCGCGGTGGCCCGATCCCATCGGTACCGGCCGCTGGCGAGAGTCAGACTTTGGGATAGCGTTGTTCGAAACCTTCAAGCTAGACCGGCTCGAGGGCTCCTGCCATATACACTGGACCGACGAACGGTCGCTGCAGTTCCCTTGAGGCATGCCCGGCACTATAGTGCGCGGCCAAGGAGACAACCCCATGAATACCCTGTTGATGCACTGCCGGCCAGGCTTCGAAGGTGAAGTCTGCGCCGAAATCGCCGAGCATGCAGCCACTCTCGAGATTCCCGGCTACGCCAAGAGCAAGCCGGCCAGCGCCCACGTCGAGTTCGTCTGCCAGGACGCCGACGGCGCCGAGCGCCTGATGCGCCGCCTGCGTTTCGCCGACTTGATCTTCCCGCGCCAGTGGGCGCGCGGACCCGGCTTCATCGAATTGCCGGAAAGCCAGCGCATCGAGGTGCTGCTGGCGGAACTGGCGAGTTATCCGGTCTGCGGCAGCCTCTGGCTGGAGGTGCTGGACACCAATGCCGGCAAGGAGGTCTCGACCTTCTGCCGCAAGTTCGAGAAACCGCTGCGCGCCGCGCTGGTGAAGGCCGGGCGGTTGCAGGAGGACCCGGCGCTGCCGCGCCTGCTGCTGACCTTCCGCTCCGGCCGGGAGGTCTTCGTCGGCCTCGCCGAGCCGCGCAACAGCGCGCTCTGGCCGATGGGCATCCCGCGCCTGAAGTTTCCCCGCGAGGCGCCGAGCCGTTCGACGCTGAAGCTGGAGGAAGCCTGGCACCAGTTCATCCCGCGCAGCGAATGGGACAAGCGCCTGGCGCCGGATATGCTCGCCGTGGACCTCGGCGCGGCGCCGGGCGGCTGGACCTGGCAACTGGTTAACCGGGAGATGCGGGTGACCGCCGTGGACAACGGGCCGATGGCGGAGAACCTGATGTATTCCGGGCTGGTCGACCACCAGAAGGTCGACGGCTACCAGTACCGCCCGCGCCAGCGGGTCGACTGGATGGTCTGCGACATCGTCGAGAAGCCGGCACGCACCGGTGCGTTGATCGAGACCTGGATCGGCGAAGGGCTTTGCCGCGAGGCGGTGGTCAACCTCAAGCTGCCGATGAAGCAGCGCTACGCCGAGGTGCGCAAGATCCTCCAGCGCCTGCGCGAGAGCTTCGACGCGCGCGGCCTGAAGGTAGCGATCGGCTGCAAGCAGCTGTATCACGACCGCGAGGAAGTGACCTGCCATCTACGCCGCCTTGAACGCTGAGGGGCGGCGGCATTCCGGCCGGGGACAGGTGACCGGCCGCGCCGCATGCGCGACAATGCGCGGATTCTGTTGCGGAGTTTCCCGATGACCCATTCTGTCGACGCCATTCTCGACGCCACCGGCCTGAACTGTCCCGAGCCGGTGATGATGCTGCACAACAAGGTCCGCGACCTGGCGCCCGGCGGCCTGCTCAAGGTGATCGCCACCGATCCCTCGACCCGCCGCGACATCCCCAAGTTCTGCGTGTTCCTCGGTCACGAGCTGGTCGAGCAGCAGGAAGAGGCGGGCACCTATCTCTACTGGATCCGCAAGAAGGCCGACTAGGCCTTCCGCGGACCCCGCCATCCCACGCGCTTCAGCGCAGCTTCTCCATGAGCTGGTAGTACCACATCCCGGCGGCCAGCATCGGATTGCCGAAGAGGTCGCCCAGCGGCACCTTGAGGTGCTTGCAACGGGCGAAGGTGTCGAACTGCTCCAGGCTCCCGCTCATCGCCTTGGCCATGATTTCGCCCATGATGTGGCTGGTGGCCACGCCATGCCCCGAGTAGCCCTGGCAGTACCAGACGTTGTCGGAGAGCTTGCCGAGCTGGGGGATGCGGTTCATCACGATGCCCATGGCGCAACTCCACTGGAACTCGATCTCCACGCCCTTCAGGCGCGGGAAGGTGCGCTCGATGCATGGCCGCAGCTCGGCGGCGATGTCCCGCGAGTCGCGGCCCGAGTAGTTGGCGCCGCCACCGAACAGCAGGCGGCCGTCGGCGGTGGGGCGGTAGTAATCGAGGACGAAGCGGCAATCGTAGACCGCCAGCCCCTGCGGGTTGATCTCCCGTGCCAGCTCGCCCAGCGGCCGGGTGGTGACGATTCCGCCCATGGCCGGGAAGATCATGCCCTTGAGCTGCCTGCGTTCGAGCTTGTGGTAGACATCGCCGGCAAGCAGGATCTGCTGCGCCTCGATCCTTCCCTCGCGGGTAATCACCGCCGGCCGCGGGCCGTGGACGATATCCAGGACCTCGGAATGTTCGAAGATCAGCGCGCCGAGGCCGGCCGCCGCCCTGGCCTCGCCGATGCACAGGTTGAGCGGGTGCAGGTGCATGTTGCGGGTGTTCTTCAGCGCGCCGCAGTACAGCTCGGTCTCCAGGTGGGCCTGGACGCCGGCCTTGTCCAGCAGGAGCACCTGGTCGCCCATGCCGCGGCGCACCGCCTCCTCGTAGGAGGCCTGCAGCTTGCCCATGTGGCTGGCCTTCATCGCCGCGTGCAGGTGGCCATGGCGAAGGTCGCAGGCGATGCCGTACTTCTCCACCCGCTGGCGGATGATCTCGTGGCCGCGCCAGCGCAGGTGCCAGATGAAGTCCTCGACCTCGGCGCCCAGCCACTGGCGCATCTGCTTGTGCATCGCCGCGTCGCCGGACAGGCTGCCGGTGACCTGGCCGCCGTTGCGCCCGCTGGCACCCCAGCCGATGCGATGGGTCTCGACCAGGGCCACCTTGTAGCCACGCTCGGCCAGTTCGACCGCCGTGGCGACGCCGGTGAAGCCGCCGCCGATGATGGCGATGTCGACCGTCACCGCGCCCAGCAGGGTCGGATAGTCGGTTTCCTCGTTGAGCGTGGCGGCGTAGTAGGATGGCGCGCGTTCCGCGGCCGGACGGGGATGGATTGCTGCGTTCATCGGGTATTCCTTGTTCCAGTGCGGCGCGTCCTGCCGGCGCGCCGCCGTATGCGGGCGGGTCCGGGGTGGCTCAGGCCTGGGTCAGGTACCAGCGCCAGTCCTGCTCGCCGACCTCGCCCATGAATTGCCGGTATTCCGCGCGCTTCACCGCCAGGTAGACGCCGAGGAACGGCTCGCCGAAGGCTTCCCGCGCCCACTCGGAGCCTTGCAGGGCGTCGAGGGCGGTCAGCCAGTCGGTGGGCAGGCGCTTGCCGGCCTGGGCGTAGCCATTGCCCTCCACCGGCGCGCCCGGATCGATGCCTTCGCGGATGCCGCGGTGGACCCCGGCGAGAAGCGCCGCGGCGGCCAGGTAGGGGTTGGCGTCGGCGCCGCAGATGCGGTGCTCGATATGCCGACTGGAGGCCGGGCCGCCCGGCACGCGCAGGCTCACGGTGCGGTTGTCGACGCCCCAGGTCTGCGCCAGCGGCGCGTAGCTGTTGGCCTGGAAGCGCCGGTAGGAGTTGGCGTTGGGACAGAACAGCAGGAGCGAGTCGAGCAGGCTGGCGAGCATGCCGCCGACCGCCTGGCGCAGCAACGGCGTGCCGGCGGGGTCGTCGCTGGCGAACAGGTTGTGGCCTTGTTCGTCGGCCAGGCTGACGTGCAGGTGCATGCCGGTGCCGGCCAGGTCGTCGAACGGCTTGGCCATGAAACAGGCGAGCATTCCGTGCTTGTGCGCGACGCCCTTGACCAGGCGCTTGTAGCGGATCGCCTGGTCCATGGCGACTAGGGCGTCGCCGTGGTCGAGGGTGATTTCCACCTGGCCCGGGGCGTATTCCGAGATCGCCGTGCGTGCCGGCAGGCCCTGCGCCTTGCATGCGGCATAGAGGTCGGCGAGGAACGGCTCGATCTGCTCCAGTTCGCGCAGGCCGTAGACCTGGGTCGCCCGCGGGCGGCCGCCATCGGCGTCGCGAGCCGGTTGCGGGCGGCCGTTGGCGTCGCGCTCACGGTCGAGCAGGTAGAACTCCAGCTCGGCGGCCATCACCGGGTGATAGCCCTCGCTCTTCAGCGCGTCGATGGTGCGCACCAGGAGGTGGCGCGGATCGGCGACGCTGGCGGGCAGGCCCTCGCTCGGGTGCATGCTGACCTGCACCGCCGCCGTCGGGATCTGCCGCCAGGGCAGGCGCACCAGGCTGCCGGACAGGGGGTAGGCGCGGCAGTCGATGTCGCCGACGTCCCAGACCAGGCCGGAGTCCTCGACGTCCTCGCCGTTCATCGTCAGCCCCAGGATGGTGCTCGGCAGCGGCCGGCCGCTGCGGTAGACGGCCAGCAGTTCGTCGCGGTGCAGCAGCTTGCCGCGCGGCACGCCGTTGGCGTCGAGAATGAACAGTTCGAAGAGTTCGATATCGGGGTTGGCGGCCAGGAAATCCTGGGCTTCTTGTTCGCAGGCGAAGTTCATGGGGCTCTCTTGTCGGTCTTGTCCGGTAGCGTCGCGATGCTCGCAGCGGCGCTCCGGCGACGGCAGCGTCGCGGAACGGCATGCAAGCGGCAGGCCGGCCCCGCCGTTGCGCGGGGCCGGAGGGAAATCAGGCGTGACGAGCGTCCGGCGGACGCGCGTGGCGGCAATGCCAGAGCGCCCAGAAGGCCAGTTCGAGAGGGAGGGCGAGCGGCTCCAGTTCCAGCCACCGGCTGTGCTTGCGGGGTAGACGCGCGGGCGTTCCGGCCGGGTTGGCGGAAGGCTGGTAGGGCAGGGTGCGCGTCGTCGGTAGGTGCATGAAGGAAAACTGGGCCAGGGGTTGGAACAGACTCGCACAGGCTGACGGGTGAATTAAATGCGCTTTTTACGACCTTTGCTTGAGCGAAATCGAAACCGAAGGAAAAAGAAGGGCGCCCCCGAATGGGCTGAAGAGGCGCCCGGAAAGCGGCTCACCCCTTGTCGGCCTTGCCCGCGGCGGCGGCGAACCTGGCCAGGCGTACGTCGAGATGACGCGGGCGCCGGCCGACGTCTTCGGCGCGCTCCTTGCGGCGGATCGCGTTGCGCACCATCAGCGAACCGACATAGCGGATCGGCTCCGGCGGGAAGCGACCGAGCGGTCCCTGGGTCAGCGGCGAACGGGTCCAGGGATTGTCCAGGCCGAGCGCCAGCGAAGAAAGGATCTGCCCGCCCATGTGGCATGGGCCGACGCCGCTGCCGGAGTAGCCGAAGCCGTAGAACACATTGTCGCGGCCGTCGAGCCGGCCGAAGAACGGCAGGCCGGTCACCGAGCGATCCGATGGACCGTTCCAGCTGGCTTCGATGGCGACCTCGGCGAACTCGGGGAAGAACTCCCGCAAACTGCCGCGTAGTTGCCCGAGATACGGTGAGGGGCGGTCGAACACCGGCAGCATGCGTCCGCCGTAGGCGAAGGTGTTGCCGCCCTTGCCGAGCATCAGCCGGCCGTCCGGGGTGTTGTGGTAGTAATGCACGAAGATCCGCGAGTCGAGCACGCTGACCCCGCTGGTCAGGCCGATCTCCTGCAGCAGGTCCGGTCGTGGCTCGGTGATGAGCATGTCGCTGGAGACGATCGCCACGCTGCGTTCGAACTGCGGGAAGGCCCTCGCCATCCAGGCGTTCAGCGCCAGCACCACGCGGTCGGCGACGACCCGCCCGTGGGGGGTGACCACTTCCGCCGGGCGGCCGTGCTCCAGTCCTCGCATCGGCGTACCTTCGTACAGGCGTACCCCCAGTTGCAGGGCGACCCGGCGCAGGCCGCGAACCAGCTTGCCTGGCTGCACCGTCGCGGCAGCCGGCGAGAACCAGCCTTCCAGGTGCCGGCGCGAGCCGGCCAGGCGTTGCACGTCGGCCAGCGGGCGCTTGACGAAGGAGTTGATGCCATGGCGTTCCAGGGCGGCGATCACGCTGTCGGTGCTGCCGACCTGGGCCGGGTTGGTGGCGGTATAGAGGGTGCCGTCCAGCCGGTAGTCGGCCTCGACGTCGTAGCGCTGGCAGAAGGCGCCGATGGCCCGGATGCTGTCCTCGGAGGCCTTGACCAGGCGGATCGCCTCGGTGAGCCCGAACAGCCGTTCCAGGGTGAAGAATTTGGCCGACCAGGACAGCGCGCAGCCGCCGTTGCGGCCGCTGGCGCCGGCGCCGCAGAGGTCGGCCTCGACCAGCACCACGTCGAGTCCGGGATCGTGCTCCTTGAGCATGATGGCGGTCCACAGGCCGGTGTAGCCGCCGCCGACGATGCACAGGTCGGCGCGGGTATCGCCGGCCAGCGGCGGGCAGGGGGCCGCATGTTCGGAGCGTAGGGCCTGGTCCAGCCAGAAGGGTCGGAAGGTCATGGCTGTGCTCTCACTGCGGACGGGCGGCGACGACGATCATTTCCACCCGCCAGCGCGGGTCGATCAACTCGGCCAGGCTACAGGCGCGGGTCGGCGCCCGGCCTTCGGGAAACCACTGGTCCCAGACCTGGTTGAGACCGGCGTAGTCCTCGCGGTGGGCGAGCAGGATGCGTACCGAGAGCACCTGGCCGCGGTCGCTGCCGACGCTCTGGAGCAGCCGGTCGATGTTCTCCAGGACCTGGCGGGTCTGGTCCTGGATGTCACCGCTGGGATCGTCGGCGACCTGGCCGCCGATGTAGAGGGTGTTGCCGTGCAGGGCCATTTCGGCCCGGCGTTTGACGACTTCGAAGCGTTCGATATGCATGAGGGTTTCCCTGGCTTGAAAAGACGCTGGTGGCGCGGCGGGCGCGCCGGAGTCAGGAGCGGATCGGGCGGAAGTCCCCCAGGCTGGGGATGTTCCTGTGGCCTTTCACAACACCGTCGGGTCGGCTGTTCCAGTGCGGGAGGAGCACCGCGGTGGCGATCAGGGCGGCGACGGTGAAGCCGATGAACACCGTGTAGGTGTCGAAATAGCCGGGCAGCAGGCCACCGAGGATCGCGCCCACCGAACCGCAGCCATTGACGAAGCCGGAGGCGGTGCCGGCGGCCTCGCCGGTGCCGAAGTCGATGGCGGCGGAGCCACAGATCATCGAGTCCGGGCCGTACAGGGTCAGTCCCATCATGAACAGCAGGCCGACCACTATCGGAATGCTGCCGGTGGTCATCGCCGGGACGAACAGCGCCAGGCAGACGGTCAGCGCCAGCAGGCTGATCACGCAGGCCGGCATGCGCCGTGCGCCGAACAGCTTGTCCGAGGCGAAGCCGATCAGGATCGGGCCGAGCAGGCCGGCTACCTCGAAGGCGGTGGGAACGATCGCCGCGCCGACCTTGCCGAGCGCCGGCATGCGTTCGTAGACGATCACCGGTCCCCACAGGAGGATCGCGTAGCGCGCCGGCTTGAGCAGGAAGTAGGCCAGGCCGAGGCAGAGCACCGTGCGGTTGCGCACCACCTTGGCGAGTACCTGCAGGCTGCCGCCGTTGCCGCCTTCCGGCCTGAAGCCGGCATAGCGCACGGCCTCGCTCGCGACCTGCGGTTCGACGGGTGGATGGCCGACGTCCTCCGGGCGGTTGCGCTGTAACAACAGGAACAGCAGGGCCAAGCCGCCGACCACCGCGGCGCTGGAGTAGAACGCCGCGTGCCAGGTACCGAACACGCTGTACGCCCACCAGCCGGCGAACGGCGAGGCGACCAGGCCGCCGAAGGCGTAGCAGGTGCTCCACAGGCCGAGCACCCGACCGCGTTCGTGAGTGGCGAAGAAACTGCCGATGTTCTTGCACAGCCCCGACCAGCCGGTGGACTGCGCCAGTCCCTGGACCACCATGCAAGTGGCGAAGATCGGCAGGGTGGCGAAGGTGCCCATGACCAGCGCGGCCAGTGCGGAGATCAGCAGGCCGCCGAACACCACGATGCGCGGGCCGAAGCGGTCGGCCAGCACGCCCCAGGTGAACTGGCCGACGGCATAGGCGGCGAGATAGATGGCGTCGAGATCGGCCATCGCCATCTTGTCCAACTGGAAGCCCGGATCTTCGGCGATGCCGAGCTTGGCGACGGAAAAGGCCTTGCGGGTGAAATAGAAGGCGGCGTAGGCCAGCCAGGTGATCGCGAATATCTGCAGGCGCCAGCGCTGGAAGCTGGACACGGGAGAGGACGGCAGCGCCGTCCCGGGACGTTGATTCATGGTTCTGACCTCGATCTTGTTATCGGTGCCGGCAGGTGTGAGGGGAACACGCCTTGTTGTTGTTCTGATGAGCACTTCCGCACCGCCATGTCGCGGTGCCTGGTCAGAGGGATCTGGAGTCGGCTTCACCTCCTGGGTAAGGGTTGCGCATGCCCAGGCAGGGGCTGGCTGCCGAGGCGCTGGCGCGCTGTGGTGAAGCGATGGAAACAATTCCGGATAAATAAATGAAATCGATTTATCAAATTTTAAATATAAGTTTTACTTGTTTGTCCGTAGGCCTGACGCCGCGTGGCTCGAAGAAGTTGACCGAACGGTCATCCCCGTGTGCGCCGCCCATGGCGCGGAACCCCTTGTCCTGCCTGGAGTGGTGAAGGTCCATGTCGGTATCCCATGCGCAGTTGAAGGCTTTCCATGCAGTCGCCGTGTACGGCAGCTTCACGCGCGCCGCCGAGCGCCTGTTTCTCACCCAGCCGGCGGTTTCCGACCAGGTGCGCAAGCTGGAGGAGCGTTACGGCGTGCTGCTGTTCCACCGTAACAAGCGCTCGGTGCGCCTGAGCGAACTGGGCGAGCGCCTGCTCGCGGTGACCCAGCGGCTGTTCGCGATCGAGGCCGAGGCGGAGGAGCTGTTGTCCGCCTCCAGCGCCCTGCGGACCGGCACCCTGACCCTGGCGGTGGATGCGCCGGTGCACGTATTGCCGCAGATCGCGCGTTTCTGCGAGCGCTATCCGGGCATCGCGGTGCGGGTGGAGACCGGCAATACCGACGAGTCTCTGCAGCGACTGTTCAGCTACCAGGCCGACCTGGCTCTGTTGGGCCGGGACGTCAGCGACGAGCGGTTGCTTTCGCTGACCCTGCGCAACGACCCGATCGTCGCCTTCGTTTCGCTCAGCCATCCGTGGGCCGGGCGCGAGTCGATCCGCCTCGCCGATCTCGACGACATGCCGCTGGTGCTGCGCGAGCAGGGCTCGGTGACCCGCCAGACCCTGGAGGAGGAGATGAGCCGCGCCGGCCTGCGGATCCGCCCGGCGATCCAGGTCGAAGGCCGCGAGGCCTCGCGCGAGGCGGTGGTGGCGGGGATCGGCGTGGGGGTGGTGTCGGCCGCGGAGTTCGGCGCCGACACGCGGGTCCATGCGCTGCCCATCGTCGATTGCCAGCGACGCCTGACCGAGACCCTGGTGTGCCTGCGCGAACAGCGCTCGCGGCGGATCGTCGAGACCTTCCTCGACCTGGTCGGCGAGGACCTGTCGGCGCCGAGCTAGGGCGTGGCTTCGCGCAAGCGAAAAAAAGCCCGGCGGATGCCGGGCTTCGAAGTCGTGCTGGCGGGCACTCAGGCCTGCTTCTGTTCCTGCTCCAGGGACCTGTCCAGTTCGCGGCAGGCGCGCTGGATCATCACCTCGGTGATCGGGATCTCCCGGCCCTGGGCGTCGATGATGGCGCCACCGCTGTGCTGCTGCGTATTGAAGGGGATCACGCGGCGCTTGGCGGTATCGGTGTGTTGCGAATTCATTGCCCGTCTCCTCATCAGGTTTATCGGCAGTCTAGGGAGCGCAGATGAAACCGCCGTGACAAACGGCGGATGTCGTGCCGCTCCAACGCGAAAGCCATGGACCATAGCAATCTTGCAGTCGGCGTGCCAGCTTGCCGGCTACCGCTGGGTTTTTCTGGTTATAGTGGTCCGACCGGTGTGGGCGCCCTGGAGTTCGCCCGAGGATGAGTATGGACATGTTTCGCCTGGGATTGGTGGTCAATCCCCTGGCCGGGCTGGGTGGCCCGGTCGCCTTGAAGGGCAGCGACGGGGTGGCCGCCGAGGCCCTGGCCAGAGGCGCCGAACCACGTGCGCTGGAGCGCACCCGGATAGCCCTGGAGTGCCTGTTGCCACTGGTCGAGAAGATCGAGTTCCTGACCTTTCCCGGGGCCATGGGCGGCGAGTTGCTCGAGCGCATGGGCTTCCGCCATCGCCTGCTCGGCGAGTGGCAGGGAGCGGTCAGCAGCGCGGCGGATACCCGGTTGGCGGTCGAGCGTTTGCAGGAGGCCGGCGTCGCCCTGATCCTGTTCGCCGGTGGTGATGGCACAGCACGGGATGTTGCCGGGGTGGTGCGCGAGCAACAGCCGGTGCTCGGCATTCCGGCCGGGGTGAAGATCCACTCCGGGGTCTATGCCATCAGTCCGCGCGCGGCCGGCGAATTGGCCAGGCGCCTGGTCGAGGGCGGCCTGGTGCGCCTGGCCAGCGGCGAGGTGCGCGACCTCGACGAAGAGGCGCTGCGCGCCGGCCGCGTCGCCGCGCGTTGGTACGGCGAGATGACGGTGCCGGAGGAGGGCCACTTCATGCAGCACGTGAAGCAGGCAGGGATGGAGTCCGAGGAGCTGGTGCTGGTGGACCTCGCCGACTGGCTGGCGGAAAGCTGGGAAGACGGCGTGCGCTATGTGCTCGGGCCGGGCTCGACCCTGCATGGCCTGGCGCGCAATCTCGGCCTGGAAACCACCCTGCTGGGCGTCGACGTGCTGGAGTATGGCGCGGTGCTCGCCCGCGACGTCGACGAGGCGCGGCTGTTCGAACTGGTGGACGGTCATCCGGCGTTCCTGCTGGTCACCGCCATCGGCGGCCAGGGCCACGTGATCGGTCGCGGCAACCAGCAGATCAGTCCCCGGGTGTTGCGCGCCATCGGCCTGGAGCGCATGCGGGTGGTCGCCACCAAGCGCAAGCTGGGGACCCTCGGGGGCCGCCCGTTGCTGGTCGACAGCGGCGACCCGGTGCTGGACGACAGCTTCCCGGACGCCATCCGGGTCTGGGCCGGCTACAAGGAAGAACTGCTGTATCCGCTGGGATACGGGAAGGACCAGGACGCGCCCGCGGGCGCTTAGGAGGAAAAGGATGGACAAGGACGTATCCGGCGCGCTGCGCTGCCTGTTGCTGCTCGCCATGCTCGGACTGCCGCTGGTGGCGGCCGCTGCGGTCGAACCGCAGCGACTGGTGGATGCGGCGCGTGCCCAGGTGGGCGTAACCCTGGGCTACGACCCGGCCTACCGGCAACTGGACTATCCGGGCGGCGACGTGCCGCTGCAGACCGGGGTCTGCACCGACGTGGTGGTCCGTGCGCTGCGTGGACAGGGGCTGGACCTGCAGAAGGCGGTGCACGAGGACATGCGTCGCCACTTCGCGGCCTACCCGCAGCAATGGGGGATGAAAGGCACCGACCGCAACATCGATCACCGCCGCGTACCGAACCTGATGACCTGGTTCAGCCGCCAGGGCCTGGCCCTGGCGCCGAGCCGCGACGCCTCCGCCTACCGGGCCGGAGACATCGTCGCCTGGCGCCTGGACAACGGCCTGCTGCATATCGGCGTGCTTTCCGATCGCAGGCTGGAGGGCAGGCCGCTGGTGTTGCACAACATCGGTGCCGGCGTGCGGGAAGAGGACCTGCTGTTCCGCTACCAGGTCATCGGCCACTACCGCTTCCCGCAGGGCTGAATGGGCTAGGCGAGCCGCTCCAGCGGCGGATGAGCGTACCTTGATCCCTCCGCCGCCGCTGGACGGCGGGCAAGAAAAAACCGGCCTGCGGCCGGTTTTCCTGTCTGCCGGGGCTCAGCGGTATTCGCAGAGGTAGGCGGTGTCCTGGGCGACCTTGAGCTGGAACTTGCTGTTCGCCGGGACGGTGAACTGGCTGCCGCTGGCGTATTCCTGCCACTCGTCACTGCCCGGCAGCTTGACCGTCAGCGCGCCGGCGACCACATGCATGATCTCCAGCTGGCTGGTGCCGAATTCGTATTCGCCTGCCGCCATCACGCCGATGGTGGCCGGGCCGGCGGTCATGTCGAAGGCGATGGATTTGACGGTGCCGTCGAAGTATTCGTTGACCTTGAACATGGGCTTCTCCTGAAGGGGTGAACAGGCGGGTTTGAAAAGGCCCGCCAGTATGCCCAAGCCTCGGAAAGGCGTCACTAGGCGGCGCGGGCCTCGTTCAATGCTCCACCGGCAATACCAGCGGCAGCAGCCGTGCGGTATTGCGGGCATCCTCCAGGGCGCGGTGCTGCTGGCCCTGGAAACTCATCCCGGCCAGTTGCAGGGCCGCGTTCAGGCCGACCGGGCGGGGCAACTGGCGGACTTCGCCGAAGCGTTGCTTGAGATTGACGTGCGGCACTTCGCTGAGCTGGCTGGTCAGCCCGTGCTGGCGCCACTCCTGCTCCAACTGGCGGCGGTCGTAGTCGCCCCAGCTGGCCCAGCCGGCCAGTCGCGGACGATGCTGGGCGAGCCAGCGCTCGAAGGCTTCCCAGACCGTGTCGAGATGGGCGGCGCCATCGACGTTGGCCTGGCTGATATGCGTGAGGTCGCGGCAGAAGTGGGTCAGTAGCGGCCGCCTGACCGGTCGTACGAAACGCTGGAAGTGGTCCAGTTCGCGGGCGTCCGCGGCGGCGACCAGGGTGGCGCCGATCTCGATGATTTCCATTTCCTCCAGGGGCCAGCCGCCTTCCGCGGTAGTGGCCTCCAGATCGATTACCAGCCAGTGAGGCATCGGAGCTATCCATACCAGGGTCCGCGCTGAGTATGGCGGGGCTTCCGGACCTCGGCAAACCGCTGTGCTAGGCTGCGGGATCGGATTTCGAGGAGATGACGGAATGACTGCGGTCGCATTTCTCGGCCTGGGCACGATGGGCTACCCGATGGCCGGGCACCTGCAGCGCGAGGGCTATCACGTCTGCGTCTACAATCGCTCGTCGGCCAAGGCGCTGCGCTGGGTCGAGGAGTACGCCGGACGATACGCCGATACGCCGCGCGAGGCCTGTGCCGGCGCCGAACTGGTGTTCTGCTGCGTCGGTAACGACGACGACCTGCGTGCCGTGGCGCTGGGCGAGCAGGGCGCCTTCGCCGGAATGGCGCCGGGCAGCCTGTTCGTCGACCACACTACCGCTTCGGCGGAAGTCGCCCGCGAGCTGTCGCTGCTGGCTGCCGAGCGTGAGCTGGGCTTTCTCGACGCGCCGGTCTCCGGCGGCCAGGCGGGCGCGGTCAACGGCGCCCTGACGGTGATGGTCGGTGGCGAGGAGGCCTTCTATCGACGCGCCGAACCGCTGCTGCGCAGCTATGCGCGGATGGTCCGGCGAATGGGCGACGTGGGTAGCGGGCAATTGACCAAGATGGTCAACCAGATCTGCGTCGCGGGGCTGCTCCAGGGCTTGGCCGAGGCGCTGCACTTCGCCCAGTGCGCCGGTCTCGACGGCGAGGCGGCGATGCAGGTGATCGGCAAGGGCGCGGCCCAGTCCTGGCAACTGGAAAACCGCCACCAGAGCATGCTGGCCGGAGAGTTCGACTTCGGCTTCGCCGTGGACTGGATGCGCAAGGACCTGTCGATCCTGCTCGCCGAGGCGCGACGCAACGGCGCGCAGTTGCCGGTCACGGCGCTGGTCGACCAGTTCTACGCCGAAGTGCAGGCGATGGGCGGCGGTCGTTGGGATACCTCCAGCCTGATCGCCCGGCTACGTTCGTGACGCGGCTCAGGCGCGGAAGATGAAGTACACCGCGCCGAGCAGGCACAGGCCGGCCCAGAGGTAGTCCAGTTTCAGCGGCTGCTGCATGAAGTAGACGCTGAACGGGACGAAGACCGCCAGGGTGATGACTTCCTGCATGATCTTCAGTTGGCCGACCGAGAGTTCGGTGTAGCCGATGCGGTTGGCCGGCACCTGCAGCAGGTATTCGAACAGCGCGATACCCCAGCTGATCAGGGCGGCGATGATCCAGGGCTTGCTGTTGAGGGTCTTCAGGTGGCCATACCAGGCGAAGGTCATGAACAGGTTGGAGCAGGCTAGCAACAAGGCGGTTTGCAGCCAGACAGGCATGATGGATGGGCTCCGGAGGGCTGGGACGGCGCAGCCTAATTGGCTGCGGCGATAAAACCAAGTGGGCAGGCATCGGTCGGTAGGGGTTGGTGCTCGGAAAAGGATGAAAGGTATGCGGTTGCACAAGCGCTCGCTGGTCTGGGGGCTCGCGCTGAGCGGGCTGGCCGTCGTGCTGGCGGCCGCCTGGTGGGCGAGCCAGGCGTCGCGGGAGCCGGCTCTGTGGAGCGAGCTGCGGGTGCCGCCGGCGTTTGCCATCCCGCGCGATTTCAACCTGGGCGAATACCGCTTGAGCTGGGGCGGCAAGAGCCTCGCCCTGTCAGTGGCGGGTAGCGCCCGGCCGCCGTTGTGGGAGAGCGAGGGCGGTTTTCTCGGGGCCGGGCGGGAAAGCGCCGGTCGCCTGCAGTTGCGCTGCCAGGAGCAGAGCCTGGAGAGCTTCGAGCTGGTCGGTCGACGCTTGTCCCTGAAGGGGCACCTGCGCTGCGCCGATGGCCGGCTCAGCGCCTACGAGCTGTCGTTCGAGCCGCGCCAGGGCGGCGTGGAGGTGCGCGTCGCGCTGGCGGACAGCGAGCTGAACCGGGTCGCCCTGTCCTGGCGGCGTAGAGCGGGGGAGCGCTTGTCCGGTATCGTCGATGACGAGGCGGAAGGTCGCTCCTGGGTCTTGCCGGCCGGGGTCGCCGGCTACTGGAGTTCCGCTGGCAACGCCTTCCTCGGCCACTCGACGGCGGCGCAATCCCTCGACCTGCGCGAGCCGGGCCGGGTGCAATGGCGGGCTGCGACCGAGTCGGCCAGGGCCTGGCTGTTCGCTGCCGGCAACCGCGAGCAGTGGCAGCTTCGTAGCGCGCGTCTCGAGGCGGAAACGCGCCGCTGATCCGCCGGGCTTGGCGGCGGCCTGGCCGGTCCGTATTCTTTGCGCCCGTTCCGGACGGCTGTCCTGGCCGCTCCTCTGCCAACTTTCGGGCGAGATCCTTCCCATGCAATGTAGAGCCGGCTGCGGCGCCTGCTGCATAGCACCGTCGATTTCCTCTCCGCTGCCGGGCATGCCGGCCGGCAAGCCCGCGGGCGTACGCTGCCTGCACCTGGACGAAAACCATCTCTGCGGGCTGTTCGGCCGACCGGAGCGACCGGCTGTGTGCGGCCAGTTCGGCGCCGATCCGGAAATCTGCGGCGACAGCCGTGAGCAGGCGCTGGCCCTGATCGCGGAGTGGGAAGTCATCACTGCCGCGTGAACGGGTTGGAAGTCTGGCTGTCTCACGCCATACTGCTGCGCATCCTGCGCCGAAGGCTCAGGATCGCGGCTTGCAGGGCGTCGACCGCCCGGCCGGCGAACCGAAAATAACCATAAAGAGAGGAACAGGAACGATGCGTGGCATTTTGCGTATGACCGTGCTGGCTGCCGCAGTGTTCGGGGTGGCCGGCAATGCGCTGGCCGAAGACTGGAAGCTGGCCAAGGACGAGGATGGCGTGAAGGTCTACCTCAGCAGTGTCCAGGGCTCCAAGTACAAGGCTTATCGCGGCGTTACCGACATCAAGGCCGACGTGGCGACCATCGAGGCGCTGCAGGAGGACGTCAAGGGTTCCTGCAAGTGGATCCATGCCTGCGCCGAGATGAAACTCCTGAAGCAGGAAGGCGCCGACGCCTGGACCTACTCGAAGATCGACATGCCCTGGCCGGTCACCGGTCGCGACGTGGTCATCCATGTCACCACCGAGAAGACTGCGGATGGCACCGTGATCCGTCACCTTAAGGCCGATCCGACCTATATCCCCGAGGAAAAGGGCCAGATCCGCGTGCCCAAGCTGGTCGGCGAGTGGAAGTTGCAGCCGAAGGGGCAGGGCGTGACGGAAGTGACCTACCAGGTGGAAACCGAGCCGGGTGGCAGCATTCCTTCCTGGTTGGCCAACAGCTTCGTGGTCGACGCGCCGCTGAACACCCTCAAGGGCCTGCGTAGCGCCGCCGAGAAGCGCTGAGCGCGCCTTCCTTGCAAAAAGACCGCCTCCGGGGCGGTTTTTTTGTGTCCGGCGGAAAGGGGGCGGGCACAAAAAAGGCTGCCGAAGCAGCCTTTCTCGCCGGGCGTGACGGGTTTCAGCCGCGATCCTTGAGGGCGGTGAAGTCGCGCTGGGTGTGGCCGGTATAGAGCTGGCGCGGGCGGCCGATCTTGTAGGGGCCGGAGAGCATTTCCTGCCAGTGCGAGATCCAGCCGACAGTACGCGCCAGGGCGAAGATCACGGTGAACATGCTGGTCGGAATGCCGATCGCCTTGAGGATGATCCCCGAGTAGAAGTCGACGTTCGGGTACAGGTTGCGTTCCACGAAGTAGGGGTCGTGGCGGGCGATTTCTTCCAGCTTCATCGCCAGTTCCAGTTGCGGGTCGTTGATGCCCAGCTCCTGGAGGACCTCGTCGCAGGTCTGCTTCATGACCTTGGCGCGCGGGTCGAAGTTCTTGTAGACACGATGGCCGAAGCCCATCAGCTTGAACGGATCGTTCTTGTCCTTGGCCTTCTCGACGAACTTGTCGATGTTGGACACGTCGCCGATCTCGTCGAGCATGCGCAGCACCGCTTCGTTCGCGCCGCCATGGGCCGGTCCCCACAGGGCGGCGATGCCGGAGGCGATGCAGGCGAACGGATTGGCGCCGGAGGAGCCGGCCAGACGCACCGTGGAGGTGGAGGCGTTCTGCTCGTGGTCGGCGTGGAGAATGAAGATGCGGTCCATGGCCTTGGCCAGCACGGGGCTGATCGGCTTGGTCTCGCAGGGGGTGTTGAACATCATGTGCAGGAAGTTTTCCGCGTAGTTCAGGTCGTTACGCGGATACATCATCGGCTCGCCCTTGGAGTACTTGTACACCATGGCGGCGATGGTCGGCATCTTGGCGATCAGGCGATGCGCGGAGACTTCGCGATGCTTCGGGTTATTGATGTCCAGGGAGTCGTGGTAGAAGGCCGAGAGGGCGCCGATCACGCCGCACATCACGGCCATCGGATGGGCGTCGCGGCGGAAGCCGTTGAAGAAGGTCTTCAACTGCTCATGAACCATGGTGTGGTTCTTGATGGTGCCGACGAACTGTTCCTTCTGCGCGGCGGTGGGCAGCTCGCCGTTCAGCAGCAGGTAGCAGGTTTCCAGGTAGTCGGATTTCTCTGCCAGTTGCTCGATGGGGTAGCCGCGATGGAGGAGGACGCCTTTGTCGCCGTCGATATAGGTGATCTTCGACTCGCAGGAGGCGGTCGACATGAAGCCAGGATCGAAGGTGAAGTGGCCCGTGGCGGTGAGGCCCCGTACATCCACTACATCGGGACCCATGGTACCGGATAGGACGGGCAGTTCGACGGGGGCTGAGCCCTCGATGATCAACTGCGCTTTTTTGTCAGCCATGATGGCCTCCTATTTATGCTTGAAATCATCAGTACCCCCCACGCAGGGCCCGCACCACTATAGAGGGATAAATTCGAAAGTCAATTTGCGCGAATCCATGCCGTAGAGCCTTTCGTTGCGGGGTTTTCGCAGAAAAAGGGGGCTATTTACGCCTTTTATAAAAGGCCCGCAATCAACCATTTGGCGATGGGTGTTTTCGTTGTCATTAGTAGCCTAACTGTCTATACTCGGCGTCCGACCGCAAGGGGTATTCCTGGCCCGCTTTCATAGACGGTCGCCACTCCCTGGTGATGGGTACCTGACAAGTGCACTTCCCGACAACTAGCCCTGTTCGTTAGGGCTCTCAGTGTGAAAAAAGCCGTGAATAGCAAACGACCTGTAAACCTAGACCTAAGGACCATCAAACTCCCTGTCACCGCTTACACGTCCATTCTCCACCGTATCTCTGGCGTCATCCTGTTCCTCGGTATTGCCGTGCTGCTGTTCGCGCTCGACAAGTCGCTGAGTTCGGAAGAAGGCTTCGAGCAGGTGAAGGCGTGCCTGACCAGTCCCCTGGCCAAGCTGGTGATCTGGGGCCTGCTGTCTGCGCTGCTGTACCACCTGGTGGCCGGTGTTCGCCACCTGGTCATGGACGCTGGCGTCGGCGAGACGCTGGAAGGCGGTAAGCGTGGCTCCAAAATCGTCATCGCCATCGCGGTGGTGCTGATCGTTCTGGCGGGGGTATGGGTATGGTAACTAACGTCACAAACTTCTCGCGCTCCGGCCTCTACGACTGGATGGCCCAGCGCGTTTCCGCGGTCGTTCTCGCGGCTTATGTCATTTTCCTGCTGGGCTACCTCATTGCTCACCCCAACATTTCCTACGCGGACTGGCACGGCCTGTTCTCGCAGGGTTGGATGCGCATCTTCAGCCTGTTGACCCTGGTTGCCCTGAGCGTCCATGCGTGGGTCGGTATGTGGACCATCTCCACCGACTACCTGACTTCGATGGCTCTCGGCAAGGCGGCGACAGTCGTGCGTTTCCTCTTCCAGGCGGTTTGCGGCATGGCGATGTTCGCATTCTTCGTCTGGGGTGTGCAGATTCTTTGGGGTATGTGATCCATGGCTAGCATTCGTACACTTTCCTTTGACGCCATCATCGTCGGTGGCGGTGGCGCCGGCATGCGTGCCGCGCTGCAACTGGCCCAGGGCGGCCACAAGACCGCCGTGGTGACCAAGGTCTTCCCGACCCGTTCCCACACCGTATCCGCACAGGGTGGCATCACCTGCGCCATCGCTTCGGCCGACCCGAACGACGATTGGCGTTGGCACATGTACGATACCGTCAAGGGCTCCGACTACATCGGTGACCAGGACGCGATCGAATACATGTGTTCCGTCGGCCCCGAGGCCGTGTTCGAGCTCGAGCACATGGGCCTGCCGTTCTCCCGTACCGAAACCGGCCGCATCTACCAGCGTCCGTTCGGCGGCCAGTCCAAGGACTTCGGCAAGGGTGGCCAGGCCGCCCGTACCTGCGCCGCCGCCGACCGTACCGGCCACGCGCTGCTGCACACCCTGTACCAGGCCAACCTGAAGAATGGCACCTCGTTCCTCAACGAGTGGTACGCGGTCGACCTGGTGAAGAACCAGGACGGCGCGGTGGTCGGCATCATCGCCATCTGCATCGAGACCGGCGAGACCGTCTACATCCGTTCCAAGGCCGTGGTCCTGGCCACTGGCGGTGCCGGCCGTATCTACGCCTCCACCACCAACGCGCTGATCAACACCGGTGACGGCGTGGGCATGGCCCTGCGTGCCGGCGTGCCGGTGCAGGACATCGAGATGTGGCAGTTCCACCCGACCGGCATCGCCGGCGCCGGTGTACTGGTCACCGAAGGTTGCCGCGGCGAAGGCGGTTACCTGATCAACGCCCACGGCGAGCGCTTCATGGAGCGTTATGCGCCGAACGCGAAGGACCTGGCCGGCCGCGACGTGGTCGCCCGTTCCATGGTCAAGGAAGTCCTGGCCGGCAACGGCGTGGGTCCGAACAAGGACCACGTGCTGCTGAAGCTCGACCACCTCGGCGAGGAAGTCCTGCACAGCCGCCTGCCCGGCATCTGCGAACTGTCCAAGACCTTCGCCCACGTCGACCCGGTCGTTGCGCCGATCCCGGTGATCCCGACCTGCCACTACATGATGGGCGGCGTTGCCACCAACATCCATGGCCAGGCCATCACCCAGGACGCCAACGGCAACGACCAGATCGTCGAAGGCCTGTTCGCCGTGGGCGAAGTGGCCTGCGTATCGGTACACGGCGCCAACCGCCTGGGCGGCAACTCGCTGCTCGACCTGGTGGTATTCGGCCGTGCCGCCGGTCTGCACCTGGAAAAAGCGCTGAAAGAGGGCATCGACGCCCGCGGCGCTTCCGAGAGCGACCTGGAAGCCTCCTTCAAGCGCCTGAACGGCGTGAACGAGCGCACCAGCGGCGAAGAAGTCGCTCCGCTCAAGCGCGAGCTGCAAAGCTGCATGCAGAACTACTTCGGTGTATTCCGCACCGGCGAGTACATGCAGAAGGGCATCGCCCAGCTGGCCGACCTGCGCGAGCGTATCGCCAACGTCAAGATCAACGACAAGAGCCAGGCATTCAACACCGCGCGCATCGAAGCGCTGGAACTGCAAAACCTCCTCGAGGTGGCCGAGGCCACCGCGATCGCGGCCGAGCACCGCAAGGAGTCCCGTGGCGCCCACGCCCGTGAAGACTTCGAGGAGCGCGACGACGAGAACTGGCTGTGCCACACCCTGTACTTCCCGGGTGAGAAGCGCGTATCCAAGCGTTCCGTCAACTTCGCGCCGAAGACCGTTCCGGCATTCGAACCCAAGGTTCGGACTTACTAAGGGTGCCCGCCATGTTGCAAGTGAGTGTTTATCGTTACAACCCCGACAAAGATGCTGCGCCGTACATGCAGGATTTCCAGGTCGACACCAACGGCAAGGACGTGATGGTCCTCGACGTGCTGGCGCTGATCAAGGAACAGGACGAGGGCTTCTCCTACCGTCGTTCCTGCCGTGAAGGCGTCTGCGGCTCCGATGGCATGAACATCAACGGCAAGAACGGCCTGGCCTGCATCACCCCGCTGTCGGCCGCCGGCCTGAAGGGCGGCAAGCTGGTGATCCGTCCGCTGCCCGGCCTGCCGGTCATTCGTGACCTGGTCGTGGACATGAGCATCTTCTACAAGCAATACGAGAAGGTGAAGCCGTTCCTGCAGAACGATACGCCGGCCCCGGCCATCGAGCGTCTGCAGACCCCGGAAGAGCGCGAGAAGCTGGACGGTCTGTACGAGTGCATCCTGTGCGCCTGCTGCTCGACCTCCTGCCCGTCCTTCTGGTGGAACCCCGACAAGTTCCTCGGTCCGGCCGCACTGCTGCAAGCCTATCGTTTCCTGGCCGACAGCCGTGACACCAAGACCGAAGAGCGCCTGGCTTCGCTGGACGACCCGTTCAGTGTGTTCCGCTGCCGCGGAATCATGAACTGCGTGAACGTTTGCCCGAAGGGTCTGAACCCGACCAAGGCGATCGGCCACGTGCGTAATATGCTGCTGCAGAGCGGAACCTGATCCTCTCGCAGTTGTTATATGAGTTGTACCTAGCAACACCTGTGGCGCCGGAGTTCTTCCGGCGTCGCAGCAACTAAGCGGGCCAAGCTCACAAAGCCATGGCCCAGATTTGAAAAATATGACCAGCAGGGGCATCCGGGCTGGTACCCGGACTATCTGCGGGATCTGTAGTGGCCATACCGATGTCGCTGCCTGAGGACTTCGGAGCCTTCAAGGTTTCGCCAGGTGGTTGTCCCCTTACCGAGGGTGACCTAGCATGCACGAAAGCGTAATGCAGCGGATGTGGAACAGTGCCCATCTATCCGGTGGTAACGCTGCCTACGTCGAAGAGCTCTACGAGCTCTACCTGCACGACCCTAACGCTGTGCCAGAAGAGTGGCGCACGTATTTCCAGAAGCTTCCCGCCGATGGCAATCCCGCCCCCGACGTCTCGCACTCCACAGTGCGCGATCATTTCGTCCTGCTGGCCAAGAACCAGCGCCGTGCCCAGCCGGTTTCCGCCGGTAGCGTGAGCAGCGAGCACGAGAAGAAACAGGTCGAAGTCCTTCGTCTCATTCACGCTTACCGTCTCCGCGGCCACCAGGCTTCCACCCTCGACCCGCTCGGCCTGTGGCAGCGTCCCGCGCCTGCCGACCTGTCGATCGACCACTACGGTCTGACGGGTGCCGACCTGGACACCACTTTCCGCACCGGTGAGCTTTACATCGGCAAGGAAGAGGCGACCCTGCGTGAAATCGTCGACAGCCTGAAGAGCACCTATTGCGGTACCTTCGGCGCCGAGTTCATGCACATCGTCGATTCCGAGCAGCGCAAGTGGTTCCTCCAGCGCCTGGAAAGCGTGCGTGGCCGTCCCGGCTTCTCCGCCGAGGCGCGTGCGCACCTGCTCGAGCGCCTGACCGCGGCCGAAGGCCTGGAGAAGTACCTGGGCACCAAGTACCCGGGCACCAAGCGTTTCGGCCTGGAAGGCGGCGAAAGCCTGATCCCGATGGTCGACGAGATCATCCAGCGCTGCGGTTCCTACGGCGCCAAGGAAATCGTCATCGGCATGGCCCACCGCGGTCGCCTGAACGTCCTGGTCAACACCTTGGGCAAGAACCCGCGCGACCTGTTCGACGAGTTCGAAGGCAAGAAGATCGTCGAGCTGGGCTCCGGTGACGTGAAGTACCACCAGGGCTTCTCCTCGAACGTGATGACCAGCGGCGGCGAAGTCCACCTGGCGCTGGCGTTCAACCCGTCCCACCTGGAAATCGTTTCCCCGGTGGTCGAGGGTTCCGTTCGTGCCCGCCAGGACCGCCGCAAGGACAGCTCCGGCGACAAGGTGGTACCGATTTCCATCCACGGCGATGCCGCCTTCGCGGGGCAGGGCGTGGTCATGGAAACCTTCCAGATGTCGCAGACCCGCGCCTACAAGACCGGTGGCACCATCCACCTGGTGATCAACAACCAGGTCGGTTTCACCACCAGCCGCCAGGACGATGCGCGTTCCACCGAGTACGCCACCGACGTGGCGAAGATGATTCAGGCGCCGATCTTCCACGTCAACGGCGACGATCCCGAAGCCGTGCTGTTCGTCACCCAGCTGGCCGTCGACTATCGCATGCAGTTCAAGCGTGACGTGGTCATCGACCTGGTCTGCTACCGTCGCCGCGGCCACAACGAGGCGGACGAGCCGAGCGGCACCCAGCCGCTGATGTACCAGCAGATCGCCAAGCAGCGTACTACCCGCGAGCTGTACGCCGACGCGCTGGTGAACGCCGGCGTGCTCAGCGCCGAGCAGGTTCAGTCGAAGATCGACGACTACCGCGACGCCCTGGACAACGGCCTGCACGTGGTGAAGAGCCTGGTCAAGGAACCCAACAAGGAACTGTTCGTCGACTGGCGTCCGTACCTGGGCCATGCCTGGACCGCGCGTCACGACACCCGCTTCGACCTGAAGACCCTGCAGGAACTGTCCAGCAAGATGCTGGAAGTGCCGGAAGGCTTCGTGGTTCAGCGCCAGGTTTCGAAGATCTACGAAGATCGCCAGAAGATGGCGGCCGGTGGCCTGCCGATCAACTGGGGCTTCGCCGAGACCCTGGCCTACGCGACCCTGCTGTTCGAAGGCCATCCGGTACGGATGACCGGCCAGGATGTCGGCCGTGGCACCTTCTCGCACCGTCACGCGGTGCTGCACAACCAGAAGGACGACTCGGTCTACGTACCGCTGGCCAATCTGTTCGACGGCCAGCCGCGCCTGGATATCTACGATTCCTTCCTTTCGGAAGAGGCCGTGCTGGCGTTCGAATACGGTTTCGCCACCACCACGCCGAATTCGCTGGTGATCTGGGAAGCTCAGTTCGGCGACTTCGCCAACGGCGCCCAGGTGGTCATCGACCAGTTCATCACCAGTGGCGAAAGCAAATGGGGCCGACTCTGCGGCCTGACCATGCTGCTGCCGCACGGCTATGAGGGGCAGGGTCCGGAGCACTCCTCCGCGCGCCTGGAGCGCTACCTGCAGCTCTGCGCCGAGCAGAACATCCAGGTCTGCGTGCCGACCACCCCGGCTCAGGTCTACCACATGCTCCGCCGTCAGGTGATCCGCCCGCTGCGCAAGCCGCTGGTGGTGATGACGCCGAAGTCCCTGCTGCGTCACAAGCTCGCCATCTCGACCCTGGAAGATCTGGCCAACGGTTCCTTCCAGACCGTGATCCCGGAAATCGACAGCCTGGATCCGAAGAAGGTCGACCGCGTCGTGCTGTGCAGCGGCAAGGTGTACTACGACCTGCTGGAGAAGCGTCGCGCGGAAGGCCGCGAAGATACCGCGATCGTCCGTATCGAGCAGCTGTATCCGTTCCCGGAAGACGACCTGGCGGAAGTTCTGGCTCCCTACAAGAACCTCAAGCACATCGTCTGGTGCCAGGAAGAGCCGATGAACCAGGGCGCCTGGTTCTGCAGCCAGCATCACATGCGTCGTGTCATCGCCGCGCACAAGAAGGGCCTCAATCTCGAGTACGCCGGCCGCGAAGGCTCCGCTGCTCCGGCTTGCGGCTACGCCTCGATGCACGCCGAGCAGCAGGAAAAACTGCTGCAAGACGCCTTTACTGTTTAACGCCTACGCGCTGAAGAAACCGAATTTAAGGAAACGCACACAATGGCTATCGAAATCAAAGCCCCAACCTTCCCGGAATCGGTCGCCGACGGCACCGTCGCCACCTGGCACAAGAAGCCGGGCGAAGCGGTCAAGCGCGACGAACTGATCGTCGACATCGAGACCGACAAGGTGGTCATCGAGGTTCTCGCCGAGGCTGACGGCGTGCTGGCCGAGATCATCAAGAACGAAGGCGACACCGTTCTGAGCAACGAGCTGCTCGGCAAGCTGAACGAAGGCGGCGCCGCCGCTCCGGCCGCTCCGGCTGCCGCTGCGCCCGCCGCCGCTCCGGCTGCCCAGGCCGCCGCTCCGGCCGCCGCTGGCGGCGACGACGCCATCCTGTCCCCGGCCGCGCGCAAGCTGGCCGAGGAGGCCGGTATCGATCCGAACAGCATCGCCGGCACCGGCAAGGGCGGTCGCGTGACCAAGGAAGACGTGGTCGCTGCGGTCGAAGCGAAGAAGAACGCCCCGGCCGCCCCGGCCAAGCCTGCCGCCCCGGCTGCCGAGGCGCCGATCTTCGCCGCCGGCGACCGTGTCGAGAAGCGCGTGCCGATGACCCGCCTGCGGGCCAAGGTCGCCGAGCGCTTGGTCGAGGCGCAGTCCGCCATGGCCATGCTGACCACCTTCAACGAGGTCAACATGAAGCCGATCATGGACCTGCGTTCGAAGTACAAGGACCTGTTCGAGAAGAAGCACAACGGCGTGCGCCTGGGCTTCATGTCCTTCTTCGTCAAGGCCGCCACCGAGGCGCTGAAGCGCTTCCCGGGGGTCAACGCTTCCATCGACGGCAACGACATCGTCTACCACGGCTACCAGGACATCGGCGTTGCCGTTTCCAGCGACCGCGGCCTGGTGGTTCCGGTACTGCGTAACGCCGAGTTCATGAGCCTGGCCGAGATCGAGGGCGGCATCGCCAACTTCGGCAAGAAGGCGAAGGAAGGCAAGCTGACCATCGAAGACATGACCGGCGGCACCTTCACCATCTCCAACGGTGGCGTGTTCGGTTCCCTGCTGTCGACCCCGATCGTCAACCCGCCGCAGACCGCCATCCTCGGCATGCACAAGATCCAGGAGCGCCCGATGGCCGTGAACGGCCAGGTGGTGATCCTGCCGATGATGTATCTGGCGCTGTCCTACGACCACCGTCTGATCGACGGCAAGGAAGCGGTGAGCTTCCTGGTGGCGATCAAGGACCTGCTGGAAGATCCGGCTCGCCTGCTGCTGGACGTCTGATTTAGCGTTTCTCTTCACGGCGGCCCCCTCGTGGGGCCGTCCGGTTTCACCCGAATAAGGATTGAGATATGAGCCAGAAATTCGACGTGGTAGTGATTGGTGCCGGCCCCGGCGGTTACGTTGCCGCCATCCGCGCTGCCCAGCTGGGCCTGAAGACCGCCTGCATCGAGAAGTACATCGGCAAGGAAGGCAAGGTGGCGCTCGGCGGTACCTGCCTGAACGTTGGCTGCATCCCGTCCAAGGCGCTGCTGGACAGCTCCTACAAGTACCATGAGGCCAAAGAGGCCTTCAAAGTCCATGGTATCGAAGCCAAGGGCGTCACCATCGACGTTCCGGCGATGGTTGCGCGCAAGGCCAACATCGTCAAGAACCTGACCGGCGGCATCGCTACCCTGTTCAAGGCCAACGGCGTGACCTCCTTCGAAGGCCACGGCAAGCTGCTGGCCAACAAGCAGGTGGAAGTGACCGGTCTGGACGGCAAGACCCAGGTCCTGGAAGCCGAGAACGTGATCATCGCTTCCGGCTCCCGCCCGGTGGAGATCCCGCCGGCCCCGCTGACCGACGACATCATCGTCGACTCCACCGGCGCCCTGGAATTCCAGGCCGTGCCGAAGAAGCTGGGTGTGATCGGCGCCGGCGTCATTGGCCTGGAGCTGGGTTCGGTATGGGCCCGCCTGGGTGCCGAGGTGACCGTGCTGGAAGCCCTGGACAAGTTCCTCCCGGCTGCCGACGAGCAGATCGCCAAGGAAGCCCTGAAGGTCCTGACCAAGCAAGGCCTGAACATTCGCCTGGGCGCCCGCGTGACCGCTTCGGAAGTGAAGAAGAAGCAGGTAACCGTGACCTTCACCGATGCCAACGGCGAGCAGAAGGAAACCTTCGACAAGCTGATCGTCGCGGTCGGCCGTCGCCCGGTGACCACCGACCTGCTGGCCGCCGACAGCGGCGTGACCCTGGACGAGCGTGGCTTCATCTACGTCGACGACCACTGCAAGACCAGCGTTCCGGGCGTCTTCGCCATCGGTGACGTGGTTCGCGGCGCGATGCTCGCGCACAAGGCCTCGGAAGAGGGCGTGATGGTCGCCGAGCGCATCGCCGGCCACAAGGCGCAGATGAACTACGACCTGATCCCGTCGGTCATCTACACCCACCCGGAAATCGCTTGGGTCGGCAAGACCGAGCAGACCCTCAAGGCCGAGGGCGTCGAAGTCAACGTCGGCACCTTCCCGTTCGCCGCCAGCGGTCGCGCGATGGCTGCCAACGACACCACCGGCCTGGTCAAGGTCATCGCCGATGCGAAGACCGACCGCGTCCTGGGCGTCCACGTGATCGGCCCGAGCGCCGCCGAGCTGGTACAGCAAGGCGCGATCGGCATGGAATTCGGCACCAGCGCCGAAGATCTGGGCATGATGGTCTTCTCCCACCCGACGCTGTCCGAAGCCCTGCACGAAGCTGCCCTGGCGGTGAATGGCCATGCCATCCACATCGCCAACCGCAAGAAGCGCTGAGTGATCCGACGCCCCGGTTCACGCCAGGGGCGTCACAGCGACGCGGGACGCGTCGTCCGTCAGGCCAGGACAGGTTCCTGGCCTTGTCGGGTCCGGGTTCTGTAGAATCCACGGTTTGCCGCCTGCGTCGGGATGACGCAGGCGGCAGACTTTCAGAAGAACCACGGCGGGTGAGCGCCGGCGACCGTTGCGAGGTGGCCGCGGGCGTATGCCGCCGGACTGTTTTTTCGCGAGCCGGGTGGTTCGCGAAGCGACGGTCACAGGTGGTGGGGTGCCACGAGCGCTCCGCCGAAATGCGCAATACCTAGACGAATAACGGTAGACAAGCATGAATCTCCACGAATATCAGGGTAAGCAGCTGTTCGCTGAATACGGCCTGCCTGTATCCAAGGGCTTTGCCGTAGACACCCCCGAAGAGGCCGCAGAAGCCTGCGACAAGATCGGCGGCAGCGAGTGGGTCGTCAAAGCTCAGGTGCACGCCGGCGGCCGCGGTAAAGCGGGCGGTGTGAAGCTGGTGAAGAGCAAAGAGGACGCCAAGGCGTTCGCCCAGCAGTGGCTGGGCAAGAACCTGGTGACCTACCAGACCGACGCCAACGGCCAGCCGGTCAGCAAGATCCTGGTGGAGTCCTGCACCGACATCGACAAGGAGCTGTACCTCGGCGCCGTCGTCGATCGTTCCAGCCGCCGCATCGTGTTCATGGCTTCCACCGAAGGTGGCGTGGACATCGAGAAGGTCGCCCACGACACTCCCGAGAAGATCCTCAAGGCCACCATCGACCCGCTGGTCGGCGCGCAGCCGTACCAGGGCCGCGAGCTGGCCTTCCAGCTGGGCCTGAAGGGCGACCAGATCAAGCAGTTCACCCATATCTTCGTCGGCCTGGCGAAGCTGTTCCAGGACTACGACCTGGCCCTGCTGGAAGTGAACCCGCTGGTGATCAAGAAAGACGGCAACCTGCACTGCCTGGATGCCAAGATCAACATCGACAGTAACGCCCTGTACCGTCAGCCGAAGCTGCGCGCCATGCACGACCCGTCCCAGGACGACGCCCGTGAAGCCCATGCGCAGAAGTGGGAGCTGAACTACGTCGCGCTGGAAGGCAACATCGGCTGCATGGTCAACGGCGCCGGCCTGGCCATGGGTACCATGGACATCGTCAACCTGCACGGCGGCAAGCCGGCCAACTTCCTCGACGTTGGCGGCGGTGCGACCAAGGAGCGCGTGACCGAAGCGTTCAAGATCATCCTGTCCGACAGCAACGTGAAGGCTGTCCTGGTGAACATCTTCGGCGGCATCGTGCGTTGCGACATGATCGCCGAAGGCATCATCGGCGCCGTCAAAGAAGTCGGCGTGAAGGTTCCGGTTGTCGTCCGCCTGGAAGGCAACAACGCTGAACTGGGTGCCAAGGTCCTGGCCGAAAGCGGCCTGAACATCATCGCGGCAACCAGCCTGACCGACGCTGCCCAGCAAGTCGTCAAGGCCGCGGAGGGTAAGTAATGAGCGTCCTGATCAACAAAGACACCAAAGTCATCTGCCAAGGCTTCACCGGTAGCCAGGGCACCTTCCACTCCGAACAGGCCATCGCCTACGGCACCAAGATGGTCGGCGGCGTGACCCCCGGCAAGGGCGGCACCACCCACCTCGGCCTGCCGGTGTTCAACACTGTCAAGGAAGCCGTGGAAGCCACCGGCGCCGAAGCCTCGGTCATCTACGTTCCGGCTCCGTTCTGCAAGGACTCGATCCTGGAAGCGGCATTCGGCGGCATCAAGCTGATCGTCTGCATCACCGAAGGCATCCCGACCCTCGACATGCTGGACGCCAAGGTCAAGTGCGACGAGCTGGGCGTACGCCTGATCGGCCCGAACTGCCCGGGCGTGATCACTCCCGGCGAGTGCAAGATCGGCATCATGCCGGGTCACATCCACCTGCCGGGCAAGGTAGGCATCGTGTCGCGTTCCGGCACCCTGACCTACGAAGCCGTGAAGCAGACCACCGACGCCGGCTTCGGCCAGTCCACCTGCGTGGGCATCGGCGGCGACCCGATCCCGGGCTCCAACTTCATCGACATCCTGAAGCTGTTCCAGGAAGATCCGCAGACCGAAGCCATCGTCATGATCGGCGAGATCGGTGGTTCCGCCGAAGAAGAAGCCGCGGCCTTCATCAAGGCCAACGTGACCAAGCCGGTGGTGTCCTACATCGCTGGCGTGACTGCCCCTCCGGGCAAGCGCATGGGCCACGCCGGCGCCATCATCTCCGGCGGCAAGGGCACCGCGGACGAGAAGTTCGCCGCCCTGCAGGACGCCGGTGTGAAGACCGTGCGTTCCCTGGCCGACATCGGCAAGGCCCTGGCCGAGCTGACCGGTTGGGAAGTGAAGAAGGCCTGATTTCCCGGGTTTTCTGAGTTCCAGGACGAAGGCCACCGCCTCACAGCGGTGGCCTTCGTCGTTCTATCGCATCCGTCAAAC
The DNA here is from genome assembly GCF_013343155.1 of Pseudomonas sp. FDAARGOS_761. Classification (NCBI taxonomy): domain Bacteria; kingdom Pseudomonadati; phylum Pseudomonadota; class Gammaproteobacteria; order Pseudomonadales; family Pseudomonadaceae; genus Pseudomonas; species Pseudomonas sp. FDAARGOS_761. The sequence continues at coordinate 1,787,727 of NZ_CP054572.1, forward strand.
GAATGTTGCCGCGATGCGCTATCATTGCCAACGGTTCGTGTCCGACAAAACCCCGGGCGCGCCACGCATCATCCCGCAGGCCAGCGCGCCTGCAGCTATAGCGCCACATGGCCCTCAAAAGGGGTCGGGCGGCTTGACCGGTCCTCCTCATCCGGAAGGACGATGTTTCCTAACACCCCCAAAGGGAAACCCCGAACAACCGAGACTTCTGCCAGTGGTACATCCTCCTATGACTCATTTGAAAGGGTTCGACCTGCTCGCCCTTGGCTTCATGACGTTCGCGCTTTTTCTCGGCGCGGGTAACATCATCTTTCCTCCCAGTGCCGGCATGGCGGCGGGCGAACACGTATGGAGCGCGGCTTTCGGCTTCCTCCTTACCGGTGTCGGCCTGCCGTTGCTGACGGTGGTCGCCCTGGCCCGGGTCGGAGGCGGTATTGGCCGCCTGACCCAGCCGATCGGGCGGCGCGCGGGAGTGGCGTTCGCCATCGCCGTCTATCTTGCCATCGGCCCGCTGTTCGCCACCCCGCGTACAGCCGTGGTGTCCTTCGAGATGGGCGTCGCGCCCTTCACCGGGGACGGCGGCGCGCCATTGCTCGTCTATACCGTCGCTTACTTCTCCGTGGTTCTGTTCCTGGTGCTGAACCCGGGTCGCCTTGTCGACCGGGTCGGAAAGGTCATCACGCCGGTGCTGCTGTCGGCCCTGCTGGTCCTTGGCGGCGCGGCGATCTTCGCGCCGGCGGGAGAGATCGGCAGCAGTTCCGGCGAGTACCAGAGCGCGCCCCTGGTGCAGGGTTTCCTGCAGGGCTACCTGACCATGGATACCCTCGGTGCCCTGGTCTTCGGTATCGTCATCGCCACCGCCATTCGCGACCGCGGCATCAGCGACAGCCGGCTGGTCACGCGCTATTCCATGATCGCCGGGGTCATCGCCGCCACCGGCCTGTCCCTGGTCTACCTGGCGCTGTTCTATCTTGGCGCCACCAGCCAGGGCATCGCCGGCGACGCCCAGAATGGCGTACAGATCCTCACCGCCTATGTGCAGCAGACCTTTGGCGTTTCCGGCAGCCTGTTGCTGGCGGTGGTCATCACCCTGGCCTGCCTGACCACGGCGGTAGGGCTGATCACGGCGTGCGGCGAGTTCTTCAGCGACCTGCTGCCGGTTTCGTACAAGACGGTGGTGATCGTGTTCTCGCTGTTCAGCCTGCTGGTCGCCAACCAGGGACTGACCCAGTTGATCAGCCTTTCGGTACCGGTTCTGGTGGGACTCTATCCGCTCGCCATCGTGCTGATCGCCCTGAGCCTGTTCGACCGGCTCTGGGTGTCGGCCCCGCGGGTGTTCGTGCCGGTGATGATCGTCGCGCTGCTCTTCGGCATCGTCGACGGGCTGGGGGCGGCCAAGCTGAACGGGTGGGTGCCGGACGTCTTCGCCAAGCTCCCGCTCGCCGATCAGAGCCTTGGCTGGCTGCTGCCGGTATCCATTGCGCTGGTCCTGGCAGTCGTTTGCGATCGGCTGCTGGGCAAGCCGCGCGAAGCGGTCGCCTGAGACGTCAGGCGAACCCCAGGAAGGCCGCCTCCGGGCGGCCTTTTTCATGAGCCGACGAAAGTCGTGTCCTGGCCGCGGCGAGCGGCGTCCCAACGGCGCGAAACAACGGCGGGGCGATTCCCGGCCGGCTCAAGAGGGAGTTTTCATGACCGCCGAACTCGGCATTTTCAACGGGCACCTGCCGCAACACCTGCTGGCGGCGCTCTGGTTCCTGTTCTGCTGGGTGGGCTACACCCGCTACGCCACCTGGAAGGGCCGCGACACCGCCTGCCTGGCCAGCGTCCTGCACCTCTACCGGGAGGACTGGATGCGCCGGCTGCTGCTGCGTGACAACCGTATCGCCGACGCCAGCGTGATCGGCAACCTGGAGCGCAACGCGTCGTTCTTCGCTTCCAGCACGCTGATCATCCTCGCCGGCATCCTCACCCTGCTGGGCTCCACCGACCGCGCCGTCTCGGTACTGGCCGACCTGCCGTTCGTGGAGGAGGCCAGCCGGGGACTGTCGGAACTGAAGCTGCTGTGCCTGGCAGTGGTCTTCGTCTATGCCTTCTTCACCTTCAGCTGGTGCATGCGCCAGTACAACTTCGCGGCGATCCTGGTCGGCTCGGCACCGATGATCGGCGAGCGCAACGTCGGCGAGCTGGAGCGCAAATCCTTTGCCGAGCGTGCCGCCCGGGTCATCTCGCTGGCGGCCAACCAGTTCAACTTCGGCTTGCGCTCGTATTATTTCGGCCTGGCCATGCTCGCCTGGTTCATCAACTCCTGGTTCTTCATGCTGGTGACGGCCGGCGTGGTGCTGGTCCTGTATCGCCGCGAGTTCCATTCGGACGTGCTGGAGGTGATGGTCTACACCGAGACCGCAATCGCCGAAAGCCCGCGGGAAGGCGAGGGCGAGGTGCCCAGAGGCTGAATCCCTGGCATGAAAAAGCCCGCTTGCGCGGGCTCTTTCAGGGTACGTCAACGAGAACTTATTGCTGGTTCTGTTGCGGTTGCTCCGGAGTCGGTGCCGGAGTCTGCGGGGTTGCCGGAGTGTCGCTCGACGGCGCCGGGGCGCTGGGCTCGGCAGGGGGAGTAGCCGGAGCGCTCGGCTGGGTCTCGGTAGCCGGAGCTGCCGGGGCCGCTGCCTTGTCTTCCTCTTTCTTGTCGCAAGCGGCCAGGCCAAGGCTGGCAGCGAGCAGCAGGGCAAGAGTTACGGTCTTTTTCATCGTTTAGCCTCCATGTGCGGCTTTCCTCGTTGTAGCCCTTTGAACATTTGCGCTGGCGTGAAGTTCCACACACTTCGACTATTTCGATCGTTATGTCCAAAACCCCGGCTGCCGGGGCTTTGGCGGCAGGGTATGATTCGCCCTCCAGAAAACTCCCAGCAAGGTCGCCGTCATGTCGGAAAATCCTCTCCTCGAGCGCGCCCGGCGCTTTCTCTCGGCCTTGCGTCATTGCCAGGTGCTGGGGTTGACGGTCGAGGCCGCCGACGAGAAAGGACTGACCCTGCGCCTGCCCTACAGCCAGGCGATCATCGGCAACCCGGAAAGCGGGGTCGTCCACGGCGGTGCGATCACCACCCTGATGGACACCACCTGCGGTATTTCCACGGTCTGCGTGCTGCCGGACTTCGAGATCTGCCCGACGCTCGACCTGCGCATCGACTATATGCATCCCGCCGAACCGCACAAGGATGTCTATGGCTTCGCCGAGTGCTACCGGGTCACGCCGAACGTGATCTTCACCCGCGGCTTCGCCTACCAGGACGATCCGGGCCAGCCCATCGCCCATGTCGTCGGCGCCTTCATGCGCATGGGCGGTTCGGCTCGCTCCGGGGCGGCCAGGCCGGCCGCGCAGGGAGGTGCGGCATGAGCCCGACCAGCCTCGAGCAACTGGTCCGCGACGCGCGCCGGAACAACGACTACAGCCCGCTGGTGGAGCTGATCCCGTACGCCAAGCTGCTCGGCATCGAATGCCTGCGCCTGGGCGACGACATGGTCTTCCGCCTGCCGGCGAACAAGGACAACATCGGCAACCCGACCCTGCCGGCCATCCATGGCGGTGTGATCGCCGGCTTCATGGAGCATGCGGCGATGTTGCACCTGCTGACTTTCATGAGCATTCCGCACCTGCCGAAGATCATCGATTTCTCCATCGATTACCTGCGTGCCGGGCACTTCCGCGATACCTACGCGCAATGCCAGGTCTGGCGCCAGGGGCGACGGGTGGCGAACGTCGCGATCAACGCCTGGCAGACCACCCAGGGCGAGCCCATCGCCACCGCGCGGGCGCATTTCAAGGTGGACGAGCCGTGAGCCGTACGCTGCGGAAAGTGGGCTGAGGATATCGCGATGGATGCCTTGCTGATTCTGGGCGGCCTGCTGCTGATGGTCGCCGGCTATATCTGGGTCATCGTCCTGGCCTTCGGTACCGGTCTGCTGTGGGGTTACGGCAGCCTTTTCCCGCCGGTGGCACTGGCCTATATCGGCGTGCACTGGCGTACGGCGCGCAAGGGCGTCGGGCTGGCCGCGCTGGGTTGCATCCCGCTGGTGGTCGGCCTGGCGCTGCTGGCCAGTCACGACGCTGCGCGACTGGAGGCGATCCTCAGCCTGCGCTGGCTGAAGCCGGAGGCCAGGCCGCCGGCGGAACTGGCCATCGCGCTCAGCGGGGAGTTCAACGGCAAGCCTTTCGCGCCGCAGAGCGGCGAGTTGATCGGCGGCGTGCTGAGCCTGCGCCAGGGGCACGATTTCTACGCCCAGCGCGAGCTGCAGATCCGCCTTCCGGCACAGCCGCTCGGGGCGCTGCGCCTGGACGTGCTGCCCGAGGACGGCGGCGCGTTGCCAGAAGTCGAGCTGAGCTGGCTGCAACCGGAGCAGGACCTGCCCGAGGCGCGTCGTCTCCTGCGTGGCTATACCTTGCACCTGGACCTGCGGCCCAAGGCGCCGAACCGCCTGGAGGGCGAGTTCCACCTGAGCCTGCCGAGCGACTACCGGACCACCCTCAGCGGCCACGTCGAGCTGTATACCGACCGGCTGCGCTATCGGCACGGCAAGGTCGACCTGGGCTACGACTCCGACGATACCCTGGCCCTGGTCTTGCGCGACTATCTGCAGCGACGCTTCGCCAGCCGCGACGTCAGCCTCGTGCGGGCGCCGTCCTGGCGCGCGGCCAGCCATGCGCGGCCGCTGCGTATCGAGGCCCTGGTGGCCGGCCAGACTCAGGTGCTGGAGCTGACGTTGGAGAAGAACGCCCGGCGGGAGTGGACGGTGCGCGGCGACGCGTTCCCCGCCTTGCCGGCGGAGCCTGCGACCGTGGCCGCGGCGGCGCCGCCCGAGCCGCAGGCGCTGCCGGCGCCGGGCAACGCCACCCTCGACCTGGAGCTGGTCCAGGTCGAACCGCAGAGCTACAGCCAGCGCCTGGTCAAGGCCACTACGGTACGCGGGCGTATCGCCGAGGGCCGTTTCACCGGCCTCGACAGCGAGGGGCGCCTGGTGATCCGCCGGGAAATGCCCGGTGCGGGGGAGGCGAGCTACCTGTTGCGCCCGGCGGAGATCGCCCGTCTCGAACTGCTCGAACGCTAGTCGTCGCACGACGGTGCGCGGTTTTTTCGCATAAGCGCTTGAAAAGCCGGAAGAAGGCCCCACCTAGGGGACATCCGCCGTGGTACGCGGCTTATGTCATTGATGGAGCTTGGAGCGATGAGCGTGGAAACCCAAAAAGAGACACTGGGCTTTCAGACTGAAGTGAAGCAACTGCTTCACCTGATGATTCATTCTCTCTATTCGAACAAGGAAATCTTCCTCCGCGAACTGATTTCCAACGCCTCGGACGCCGCCGACAAGCTGCGTTTCGAAGCCCTGGCCAATCCCGAGCTGCTCGAGGGCGGCGCCGAGCTGAAGATCCGCGTCAGCTTCGACAAGGAAGCCAACACCGTCACCCTGGAAGACAACGGCATCGGCATGAGCCGCGAGGATGTGGTGACTCACCTGGGCACCATCGCCAAGTCCGGGACCGCCGACTTCCTGAAGAACTTGTCTGGCGACCAGAAGAAGGATTCGCACCTGATCGGCCAGTTCGGCGTCGGTTTCTACAGTGCCTTCATCGTCGCCGACAAGGTCGACGTCTACTCCCGTCGCGCCGGCCAGCCGGCCAGCGAAGGCGTGCACTGGTCGTCGAAGGGCGAGGGCGAGTTCGACGTCGCCACCATCGACAAGCCCGAGCGCGGCACCCGCATCGTCCTCCACCTGAAAAAGGGCGAGGAGGAGTTCGCCGATGGCTGGCGCCTGCGCAACGTGATCAAGAAATACTCCGATCACATCGCTTTGCCGATCGAGCTACCCAAGGAATTCCACGGCGAAGAGGCCGACAAGCCCGCCGAGCCGGAATGGGAAACGGTCAACCGCGCCAGCGCGCTGTGGACCCGTCCGCGCGCCGAGGTGAAGGACGAGGAATACCAGGAGTTCTACAAGCACGTCGCCCATGACTTCGAGAACCCGCTGAGCTGGAGCCACAACAAGGTCGAAGGCAAGCTGGAATACACCTCGCTGCTCTACGTGCCGGGCCGCGCGCCGTTCGACCTGTACCATCGCGAAGCGCCGCGAGGCCTGAAGCTGTACGTACAGCGCGTGTTCATCATGGACCAGGCCGACGAGTTCCTGCCGCTGTACCTGCGCTTCATCAAGGGTGTGGTCGACTCCAACGACCTGTCGCTGAACGTCTCCCGGGAAATCCTGCAGAAGGATCCGGTGATCGACTCGATGAAGTCGGCGTTGACCAAGCGCGTGCTGGACATGCTGGAGAAGCTGGCGAAGAACGAGCCGGAGCAGTACAAGACCTTCTGGAAGAACTTCGGCCAGGTCCTCAAGGAAGGCCCGGCGGAAGACTTCGGCAACAAGGAGAAGATCGCCGGCCTGCTGCGCTTCGCCTCCACCGGCGACGATTCGGGCGAGCAGAGCGTAGCGCTGGCCGACTACATCGGTCGGATGAAGGAAGGCCAGGACAAGATCTACTACCTCACCGGCGAGAGCTACTCGCAGGTGAAGAACAGCCCGCACCTGGAAGTCTTCCGCAAGAAGGGCATCGAGGTGCTGCTGCTCACCGATCGCATCGACGAGTGGCTGATGAGCTACCTGCCGGAGTTCGACGGCAAGCAGTTCGTCGATGTCGCCCGCGGCGACCTGGACCTGGGCAGCCTGGACTCGGAAGAGGACAAGAAGGCCCAGGAAGAAGTCGCCAAGAGCAAGGAAGGCCTGATCGAGCGCCTGAAGAAGGTGCTCGACGAGCAGGTCAGCGAAGTCCGCGTCTCCCACCGCCTGACCGATTCGCCGGCGATCCTCGCCATCGGCGAACAGGACCTTGGTCTGCAGATGCGCCAGATCCTCGAGGCCAGTGGGCAGAAAGTGCCGGACTCGAAGCCGATCTTCGAGATCAACCCGCAGCATCCGCTGATCGAGAAGCTGGATGCGGAGCCGGACGAGGACCGCTTTGGCGAGCTGTCGCATATTCTCTTCGACCAGGCCGCCCTGGCCGCGGGGGACAGCCTCAAGGATCCGGGCGCCTACGTACGCCGACTGAACAAGCTGCTGGTGGAGCTGTCCGCTTAAGCAGTAGCCCCGACAAAGCCCGCTTCGGCGGGCTTTGTCTTTTCCAACTCTCGCAGGAGCAGTACCCATGAGTGAGATTCGTGTAGAGCCGGTCGCCTACGACATCGATGGGCAGCCGTACGAAGGTCAACTGGTGTACGACGCCAGCTACGCGGGGCCGCGCCCGGGCCTGCTGATGGCGCCGAACTGGATGGGCGTGAGCGCCGCCGCGCTGGACATCGCCCGGCAGGTCGCCGGTCGTGGGCACGTGGTGCTGGTGGCGGACCTCTACGGCAGGGACGTGCGTCCGCAGAACGGCGACGAGGCGGGCGCGGCGATGATGCCGCTGAAGAACGACCGGGCCCTGCTGCGCAAGCGCATGCAGGCAGCGCTGGCGGCCTTGCGCGGACAGGCGCTCGCGGCTGTCGATACGACCCGCCAGGCCGCCTTCGGTTTCTGCTTCGGCGGTTGCTGCGCGCTGGAGCTGGCTCGCGACGGCGCCGAGCTGAAGGCCTTCGTGTCCTTCCATGGCACCCTGGATACGCCGGACCCGGCGCATGCCAGGAATATCAAGGGCGCGGTACTGGTCCTCGACGGCGCCTCCGATCCGCTGGTGCCGCGCGAGCAGTTGCCGGCCTTCGCCAGGGAGATGACCGATGCCGGCGTCGACTGGCAGCTCACCAGCTACGGCGGCGCGGTGCATTCCTTCACCGATCCGAACGCCAAGGTGCCGGGCAAGATGCACTATGACGCCAGGACCTCCCGGCGTGCCTTCCAGGCGATGGACGACCTGCTGGCGGAAGTCTTCGCCTGAGACCGCCGGCTCACTCGCGCATGGCGAAGCAATGCCTGGCCTTGGGGAAGCGCCTTTCACGCACGTCCTCGGCGAAGCGCCGGGCCGCCTCGTCGATTTCCCGGTCGAGGCGCGCGTAGCGTTCGACGAAGCGCGGTACCTGTTCGCCGCTTAGCCCGAGCAGGTCCTCGCTGACCAGTACCTGGCCGTCGCAGGCCGGCGAGGCGCCGATACCGATGCAGGGGATCGCCAGTTCTTCGCTAAGGCGACGGGCCAGCGGCTCGCCTACGCCTTCGATGACCACCGCGAAGGCGCCGCCGCGCTGCATGGCGAGGCCGTCGCGGCGTACCCGTTCGGCGCTTTCCGGGTCACGCCCCTGGGCCTTGAAGCCGCCCATGGCGTTGACCTGCTGCGGCATCAGGCCGATATGGGCGAGCACCGGTATGCCACGGCGTACCAGGAAGTCCACGGTTTCTTCCATTTCCTCACCGCCTTCCAGCTTCACCGCCTGGGCGCCGCTGTCTGCCAGCAGGCGTGCGGCGTTGCGGAACGCCTGTCGGGGCGATTCCTGGTAGCTGGCGAACGGCAAGTCGGCCACCACGCAGGCGCGCCGGCTGCCGCGCATCACCGCCAGGGTGTGGGCGACCATCATCTCCAGGCTCACTCCCAGGGTACTGGGCATGCCATAGAGCACCATGCCCAGCGAATCGCCGACCAGCAGCAGGTCGGCGTGCGGATCGAGGAGGCGGGCCATGGGCGTGCTGTAGGCGGTCAGCGCCACTAGGCTGCCGGCACCCTTGCGGCGCTGGATATCGGGAACGGACAGGCGATGTTGCGGGCGATGACTGCTCATGGCGTGGCTCCGGTTTGTCTATGGGGAGCCACACGCTACCATCGGCCACGCACCGCTCACTCGACGGATGGGGACAACCGATGCCGCAAACGGGACAAGAACGCGACCTGCCGCGATTCCGCAGCCTGCCCTGCGCGGTGTATCTGCGCGCCTTCGAGATGCCCGCCGGGCACCGGGTGGAGATGCACGACCACCCCTGGGGCCAACTGATGTACGCCGCCAGCGGCACCTTGCGCGCCAGCACCGAGCGGCACAGCTATCTGGTGCCGGCGCAGCGGGCGCTGTGGATTCCGCCGGGCGTCCGGCACGCCGCGGAGGCTTGCAACCCTGTGCTGTTCCGCAGTCTCTACCTGGATCGTTCGCTGCCCGGCGGTTGCCGGGTACTGGAGGTGTCCGGCCTGCTGCGCGAACTGTTGCTGCGGGCGGCGGAGTTTCCCCGTGAATATCCGCCGGGTGGCGAGGCCGAGCGTCTCATGCAGGTGGTCGCCGATGAGGTCGGGCGCCTTCGCGAGGCGCCGCTGAACCTGCCGTTGCCTGGCGACCCGCGCTTGCGCCGGATCACCGACGCGCTACAGGCGGATCCCGCCGATCCGCGCGGCATCTCGGATTGGGCGGGACTGGTGGGGGCTTCCCGACGGACCCTGGCGCGGCTGTTCCGCGAGCAGACCCAGTTGTCGTTTCGCGAGTGGCGCCAGCGCCTGCGTCTGCTCAACGCGGTCGCCGCGCTGGAGGAGGGCGCCAGCGTGACGCGGGTGGCCAGCGACCTTGGCTACGACTCCACCTCGGCGTTCATCAGCCTGTTCCAGCGTCATTTCGGCCAGACCCCCGGTTGCTTCGCCCGCTCCCTGCGCTTGCCCAACTGAGCCGCATGCTTCAGGGCGCCGCCTGTCGGCGCAGGCTTGCCGCCTTGGCCGCGAGGTCCGGCCAGGCGGGCTTGCCGGCGAAACGCTCGCGCAGGTAGTTGGCCAGGGCGGCGACTTGCCGGTCGTCGAGGCTATGGCGGAAGCCGGGCATATAGCCGAGGTCGCCGGTGGCCGGGCTGTGGATGCCGTCGAGGATGATCCGCAGCAGGTTGTCCGGGCTGTCCGCATGCACATTGCTGTTCAGCGCCAGGGATGGACGCACGCCGAAGAAGCGCGGCCCGTCGCCGTCATGATGGCAGGCCAGGCAGGCCCCGGCGAACAGGCGCGCGCCGCTGCCGCTGGGCGGTTGCACGCGGCCGTAGCCCTGCCGGTCGAGGCGTTGCGCCTGTTGCTGATCGGTTTCCCCGGCCGGGGCAGCGGCGTAGGACGCAAGGTAATGGGCCAGGGCCCGCAGGTCCTCGTCCGACTGCTTGGCCAGGCCTTCGCCGACCACTGGCGCCATCGGCCCGCTGGCGACCCCGTGGTAGGCCGAATAGCCGTGGCGGAGGTAGGCGTAGAGGGCCTCCTCGCTCCAGGCGATGGGCGCCGGCGAACTGGCGTTCAAGGCTGGCGCGGTCCAGCCCTCCGCTTCGCCGCCGGCGAAGTGCGCGCTGCCGGACTTTTCCGCGCCGAGCGCGTTGCGCGGCGAGTGGCAGGCGCTGCAATGGCCGAGGCCTTCGGCGAGATAGGCGCCGCGGTTCCATTGCTGGTTGCGCGTCGGCTCGTCGCGGTAGGCGCCGGGCTCCAGGAACAGCAGGTTCCAGCCGGCCATCAGCTGGCGTTGGTCGAAGGGGAACGGCAACTGGTTGGCAGGCGTTTCGCTGTGCACCGCCGGCTGGCTCATCAGGTAGGCGTACAGGGCCTTCAGGTCTTCGTCGCGAGTCCTGGTGAAGGCGGTGTAAGGGAACGCCGGATACAGATAGCTGCCGTCGCGGGCCACGCCATGCCGCATGGCCCGCTCGAAGGCGGGGTAGGACCAGCCACCGATGCCGCTCGCGCGATCCGGCGTGAGGTTGCTGCTGTAGATCGTCCCGAACGGCGTCGGCAAGGCCCGTCCGCCGGCGTTGCGCGGGCCGTCTTCGCGAGTGTGGCAGACCGCGCAGTCGCCGAGGGCGGCGAGGCGTTCGCCGCGGGCGATCTGCTCGGCGCTGAAGGGACCGGGTGTGCCTTCCAGTGGCGCGATGGCCGGTTGCCAGGCGTAGCCGAGGGCGATGGCGGCGAGCGCGACGAGGCTGCCGGAGGCCCAGAGGCCGATGCGTGTTGCCTTCTTCATCTGTCAGTCATCCACTGCGCGGGGCGCCGCGGCGCCCCGGGGAAAAGGATCAGGCCTGCGCGCTGCGCAGCGCCGCGAGTACGCGTTCCGGAGTGAACGGCACCTGTCGCAGGCGCGCTCCGGTAGCGTCGAAGATCGCATTGGCGATGGCCGCGGCGCTGGGCACCGAGGCTGACTCGCCAGCGCCCATCGGTGGCTGCTCGGGGCGGTCGAGCAGCAGCACGTCGATCTCCGGCAGTTCGGGGAAGCCGAGGATCGGGTAGCCGCCCCATTCCAGGCTGGTGACGCCACGGCGGTCGAAGGTGGCGAACTCCTTGAGTACCCGGCTGGTGGACTGGATGACGTTGCCGTGGACCTGGTGCCTGACCCCATCGGGATTGACCATCTGCCCGCAGTCATGGGCGACCCAGACCTTGGCGACGCGCACCGCGCCGTTCTCCGGGTTCACCTCGACGTCGACGATCCAGGCGGCCCAGGCGGCGCCGAAACCGGGAAACTTGCTGTGGAAGTAGCGCGCATAGGCGAAGCCGCGTCCCTTCAGCACGCCGTCCCGGCGCGCCTCTGGGTTGGGGGAGGTGCGTGGCTGCCAGCCGGCGCGGGCGACCAGGGCGTCGATCAGCGCCAGGGCGCGCTGGTCGTCCAGGTAGCGGCGGCGGAAGGCGATGGGGTCGATGCCGGCCAGGTGCGCCAGTTCGTCGGCGTAGGACTCATGGGCGAACACGTTCGGCAGCGCCGAGACGCCGCGCATCCAGGACGCGCGGACGATGGGGGCGGCGTCGTTGGCCACCACCCGCATCCGCGGGTAGCGGTATTGCGGGATCGCGGTGCGGTCGCCCATGTCGGCCACCTGCGGGGTGGCCGGGATCCGCCCGGTGAGGAGCAGGGCCAGGGTCGGCGCACCGTTGGAGGGGTAGCAGGTGGCGAAGTCGTAGGCCGCCACCCGGCCTTGCTCGTCGAGACCGCCGCGGACCTCGATCAGTTGCGCGGTGCCTTTCGGTTCCCAGCCATGTTCCTGTTCGCGCATCAGTTGTACCCGCACCGGCCGGCCCACCGCCTGCGCCAGAAGCACGGCGTCGGCGCTGACGTCGTCGGCGCCGTTGCGTCCGTAGCAGCCGGCGGCTTCCATGCGGATCACCTCGATGTCCCCGGTCTCGCGCTGCAGCAGCCTGGCCAGGTCGTTGCGCAGGTCGTGCGGGTTCTGCGTGCCGGACCAGACGCGAGCGCGCTGCGCATCGACCTCGGCGAGGGCGCAGGAAGGGCCGATGGAGGCGTGCAACTGGTAGGGCCAGACATAGGTGGCCGACAGCGGCCGGGCGATGCCCGCGAGGTGCTGCTCGAGACCGGGCGAGTCGTGCAGCGTGCGTGGCTTCTTCGGATGCCGGCGAAGCGTGTCCTCGAGCCGGTCGGGTTCCAGCGGCGGCAGGCCCTGCCAGTCCTTCCAGCGCACCTTGAGCTGGCGCGCGGCGCGGATCGCCTGCTCCTCGCGTTCGCAGACCACGCCGACGAAGTCGCCTATCACGACCACCTTGACCAGCCCCGGCAGCCCGGCGACCGAGCTTTCGTCCACCGCCAGCAGGCCGCTGCCGAGCGGGGCGCTGACATCCGCGCCGGTATAGGGCGGGCGTACCACTCGCCCATGCAGCATGCCGGGCAGGCGCATGTCGTGGACATAGGTCAGTTGGCCGGTCAGCTTCGCCGGGATGTCCACCCGACGCACCGGCTTGCCGACCAGGCGGTACTCGCTGCGCGGCTTGAGCGGCGCCTTGCCGTCGATGTTCAGGTTGAAGCGCTGGCCTCGCAGCAACTCGCCGTAGCCGATCCGTCGCTGCGGATTGGCGGCGGCGAAGACCTGGCCGTTTTCGCTGCGCAGGCTGTCCGGATGCACCGGGAAATGGCTTCCGGCCTGGCGCAGGAGGAAGCGCCGGGCTTCGGCGGCGGCCTGGCGCAGCGGCACGGCGCTGACCTGGATGCTGGCGCTGGCGATGGTCGGCCCCTGGTCCGGTGTGCGACGGGTGTCGCCGAGGATCATCTCGACCTGCTCGAACGCGACGTCCAACTCTTCGGCGACGATCTGCGCCAGTGCCGTGCGGATGCCGGTACCAAGGTCGACGTGGCCGCAGAAGGCGGTGACCTTGCCGTTCGCGGCGATGGCGATGAACGAGTCGACCTGGTCCAGCGGCAGGTCGGTGGCGCCCTGCTCGGCGAGGGCGAGCAGCGGGGCGGGCAGGTTGACGGTGACCAGCAGCAGGCCGCCGGCCTTGAGGAAGCCGCGTCGCGAGGGATTGGCCAGGCTCATGCCGGGTGCTCCTCCTGACGCTCCTTCAGGCTCTCGGCGGCACGCCGCACGGCCTTGAGAATCTCCACATGGGTGCCGCAGCGACACAGGTTGTAGGCCAATTCCTGGCGGATCTCGCCGTCGCTGGGGTTCGGGTTGCGATCCAGCAACGCCTTGGCGGTCATCACCATGCCGTTGATGCAGTAGCCGCATTGGGCGGCCTGTTCGTCGATGAAGGCCTGTTGCAGCGGATGCGGATGGGCGGCATCGCCGAGTCCTTCGAGGGTAACTACCCGGCGGCCCACGGCGGCCTCCACCGGGGTGATGCAGGAGCGGGTGGCGACGCCATCCATCAGCACGGTGCAGGCCCCGCACTCGCCGAGGCCGCAGCCGAACTTGGGACCGTTCAGTTGCGGGTCGTTGCGCAGGACATAGAGCAGGGGGGTATCGGGGGCGACATCGAGGCGCAGGGACTGACCGTTGACGGTCAGGGCAAGGGCATCGCTCATGGCGGTTTCTCCCCATGCCGGGGGCATGGCTGTTCATCAGGCGGATGTCCCGTCGGCCGTGCCTGGTAGCGTGCGGCTCTGCGGGAATTTGTTTGTATACAAACATGTTATGGATGCCTGCGGCGAACTGTCAATGGCAGGCCGCTACGACGAAAGGCGCAGCTCCGGACGACGTAACGCGGAAAAAAAGATAGACCGCAATGGCCTCAGATCAGGCGAGTGAGCAACCCGCGCAGGGTTTCCTGTTCTTGCGGGGAGAGGGGAGCCAAGGCCTGCCGGTTGATCTCGCGGGCGGCCGCCAGGCCGGCCTCGAGTTCGGCGCGTCCGGCAGGACTGAGGCTGACCAGCAGGCGCCGGCCGTCGTCCGGATCGGCGCTGCGCTGGATCAGTCCCCGTTTGTCCAGGCGCTCGACGACGCCCTTGATGGTCGCGGCGTCCATGGCGGTGAGCCGGCCGAGCTGGTTCTGCGGGCAGGGTCCGGTCTCGCCGAGGCGGACCAGGGCGGCCCACTGGGTGGGGGTCAGGCCGTTGCCGATGCCATTGGCGAACAACGCTGCATAGCGCTGGTTGGCCTGGCGCAGGATGAAGCCGATCTGGTCGTCGAGGCGGTACGGGGTGGTACGGGACATGCTGGGCATCGGTGGTGGCGTGAGGGCCTCATTCTAGCTCACGGCCGGTACCAGAGTGCCTCGCGCTGAAAAGGAGTTTTTCCTGGAAGATAGGGGTTTTTCAGCTCGATTATTCTCCGCTGCCGAAGGGCAAGCTTTTCCAGCCGCGTCTTGAAATGTCGCTCGAACAGCCGTTCGAAGCTACCGTCGGCAATCGCCTTCTCCAGGCCCTGGCGAATGGCCTCGGCCAGTTCCGGGCGTTGACGCGAAACGAAGAAATAGAAGGCCGCGGGGTAGTGCAGGGCCAGGTGCTGGTCGATCGCCAGGTGCAGCCCGGCGCGGGAGGCGTCCTCCAGTTCTCCGTCGATCACTACGACCTCGCGGGGGAAGACCTCGAAGCGGCCGGCATCGAGCATGCGGAACAGGCTCTCGTAGCTCTGGCTGGTCTTCACCTCCAGGCCGTTGGCGCGCAGGATCGGTGTGTCGGCCCAGTCCTGGCGCTGGCCGAAGCGCAGGCGGCGGAGATCGTCGAGGGTCCGCACCGAGGCCAGGAGGTCCTTGTTGGCGGCGCTGACCAGAGGAATGCGCCAGCCGATCAGGCCGCGATAGATCGGAATGCGGATCGGCAGCAGGGTCTCTTCCAGGTCGTCGCGGGACTGCGCCCACATCACCTGCAGGCCCGGATCGTCCTGCTCCAGGCGCAGTTGCGCACGGGACTGCGGCATGGGCTGCGCGCTGGGCTCCAGGCGGTAGTCGCCGCCGCTCCTGGCCAGCGCCAGTTGCAGCAGCTCGACGACGTAGGGTTCGGGGTTGCGCCCTTCGGAATGGCGCGGATAGATCAGCCGTTCGCCAGCCCCGGCATGCCAGGCCAGCAGGCCGAACAGCAGGGCCAGCCAGCGGAGCGGCGAACCCTGGCCGAGCGGCTGCGGTCTATGTTCACTCAGGCCTATCAGGAGGAATGCCATGGCTGGCCCCCGTACGCGTGCCCTGTTTTCGACATTGTTCGCCCTGTCCCTGGTGACATCCTTGACCCATGCCAGGGATTATCGCTACAGCGACGCTCACGTGCACTACGTGGATTTCTTCCAGGAAAGCGAAGGCATGCCGCGCCTGCTGGAGGCGATGGACAAAGGCCGGGTCGACCATGTGATGCTCAGCGGCGTCGCGGTCGCCAAGAAATGGCACGAGGACGAGCCGAAGCGGCCGCGCTACTACGCTGGCGACGATGCCGGAGCCTATTGGTACAGCGCCACCGACGTGATCGTGGCGGCGGCGGTGAAATCCCTGCCAGCCGAGCAGCGGCGGCGCGTGCATCCGTTCCTGACCGGTTTCAACCCGACCGACAAGAACGCCGACGCGCACATCCGTCGCATGCTGGAGCTGGACCCGGGACTCTGGCAGGGCATCGGCGAGATCTTTACCCGGCACGACGACCTCACCGCGCTGACCTACGGCGACGTGCCGAGGGCCAACAATGAGGCGCTGGCGCGGGTCTATCACCTGGCCGCCGAATTCGACCTGCCGGTGTTGCTGCACGCCAACGTCACTTCCAAGCGCGAACGTAACCCGCTGTACCTGGCGGAAATCGAGGAGCCCCTGCGCAATCACCCGCATGTGCGGTTCATCTGGGCCCATGCCGGGACCAGCATGGAGATCCATCGCCACCAGAAGAAACTGGACTTCCTCCTGCCGACCCTTGGGCGTCTGCTGCAGCGTTACCCGAACCTCTACATCGACCTGTCCTGGTCGGTGTTGCGCCCGTACCTGCTGGACGAGCAGGGCAAGCCCGACCCGCAGTGGCTGGCACTGGTCGAGCGGTTTCCGCAACGCTTCATGCTCGGTTCCGATGTGGTCGGCCAGTTCGACAGCCTGCCCGAGTTGATGGCGAGCTTCGATCCGTTCCTCGACGCCTTGCCCGAGCAGGTCGCTCGCCAGGTGGCGCGGGACAACTTCCTGGCGGTGCTGCCGCGCCAGCCCGCCGATCCGCGAGGCGAATAACCCGGATTCGTCATCAGTCTGTCATGCCGGCGTCATAGGCTCGCGCCAGTCCCATCCAGGAGTGAGTCATGTCCTTCATCCGTTCTTGCATCAGTCGTTCCGTCTTCCTGCTCGGCGCCGGCGTCGCCGTGGCGGCGCAGGCCGAGGTGCGTATCGACGGCCCCATCGAATATGGCGTGTTCGAAAGCCGCTACCAGGATTTCCAGCCCGGCGAACGGGTATTGACCCGTAGCGAGCAGAACATCCAGCAGACCACCGAAGTCCCGGCCAAGCTCGGCACCAAGTTCGGCATGCGTTATCAACTCAGCGGCAAGCAGGAAGGCGATACGCCTTTGACGCTGCTCTACCTCACCCCGGGCGTGGTCACTCCGGATGGCCAGCGGCATGACAAGTTCGAAGTGGTGCAGAAGCTGGTGCCGGGCGCGCCGACCGATGTCATGGCCTACGAATTCACCGAGCCGCACGAAGTGGTGAAGGGCGAATGGCGGTTGATGGTGTTCCAGGGCGATCGCCTGCTGGCGTCGAAATCCTTCGACGTGCGCTGAGCGCGAGCCATGCAAAGCGCTGGTTTTCTTGTGTCGCGTGGATAACGCGGGGGCGCCATTCGCTCTACCGGGCAAGGGTTGCCTGCGTGCGGCAGGGCGAATAACCGCCTGCGGTTATCCGCCGTTTTGGCGGCGTACGCGCGGATGCCGATGGTAGCTTGTTCGTCCTTCGATCAGTCCCTGCTGACCCGGGTATCTTCCGCGGCGAGCGGACTGCCGTCGCCGGCGCGTACCTGCAGGCGCGGCACCGGCTGGCCGCTGTCGCGCTCGACCAGGCGGACATGGGATTCGTCCGGGGCGAAGAAATAGTCCTCGCCCCACTGCCGAATCGCCACCAGCAGGGGGAAGAGCGCGCGTCCCTTGTCAGTCAGGCGGTATTCCTGGTGACTGCCGCTTTCGGCCGGGACCGCCACCATCACGCCGTGCTCCACCAGGTTGCGCAGGCGCGCCGCCAGGATGTTCTTGGCCAGGCCGAGGCTCTTCTGGAATTCGCCGAAGCGCGTCAGTCCTTCGAAGGCATCGCGCACGATGAGCATCGACCAGCCGTCGCCGATCACGTCCAGCGGGCGGGCGACTGGACAACTGGCTTGCTTGTGGCTGGTGCGCTTGACCATCAGGGCGGCTCCGGAGGGGAGAGGATCGGGTTTCATGGTAAAACCCGGGCTCCACGCTGGGCAACCGCAGCAAGTGCGCCGCCGTGAGACGGCGCACGGCATGGTCAGACGACGAAGCGGGTGACCATGTTGTTCAGGTCGATGGCCAGTTGCGACAGTTCCTGGCTGGCGGCGGCGGTCTGGTTGGAGCCGGCGGACGTCTGCAGCGAGATGTCGCGGATGTTCACCAGGTTGCGGTCGACCTCGCGGGCCACCTGGGCCTGCTGCTCGGAGGCGCTGGCGATCACCAGGGTACGCTCGTTGATCTGGCCGACCCGCTCCGCGATCTCGTTCAGCGCCAGGCCGGCGGCTTCGGCGATCTCCAGCATGTTGCGGGCGCGTACGCTGCTGCTGTCCATGGCGCCGACCGCGGCGCCGGTGCCTTCCTGGATGTTGGCGATCATCTGCTCGATCTCGCGGGTGGATTCCTGGGTGCGATGGGCGAGGGCGCGAACCTCGTCGGCGACCACGGCGAAACCGCGGCCCTGCTCGCCGGCGCGAGCCGCCTCGATGGCCGCGTTGAGCGCCAGGAGATTGGTCTGTTCGGCGATACCGCGGATCACGTCGAGGACCTTGGAAATGTCCTGGGCCTTTTCCGCCAGGCCGCCGACCAGCGCCGAGGTATTGTCCACTTCTTCGCTCATCAGGCGGATCGCCTGGACCGTCTCCAGTACCCGCTGGCGTCCGTTCTGCGCCGATTGCTCGGAGGCGGACGAGGCGTCCGAGGTGGAGCTGGCGTTGCGCGCCACTTCCTCGACGGCGGCGGTCATCTCGTTGACCGCGGTGGCGGCCATCTGGATTTCGTCGTTCTGCTGGGTCAGCGAGCGGTTGCCCTGCTCGGTGACGGCGCTGAGTTCCTCCGCGGCGGAGGCCAGTTGGGTCGCCGAGCTGCCGATCTGCTGGATGGTCTGGCGCAGTTGTGCCTGCATGTCCTGGAGGGCGACCAGCAGCTTGGCCGGTTCGTCGCGGCCAGAGGTGTCGATGCGGCTGGTGAGGTCGCCGGAAGCGATCACCTCGGCCACTCGCAGCGCCTCGCCGAGCGGTTGGGTGATGCTGCGGGTGAACAGCCAGGCCAGTACCACGGTAGCGAGGCCGGCGACCAGCAGTACGCCGATCACCGCGGCGAAGGCGCTGTGATAGACCTCATCGGCCGTGTGGCTGGCCTGGCTGGCGCCCTTGACGTTGAAGTCGATCAGCGCCTGCAGTTGCTGCTGGGTGGCGCGGTACTGGTCGAGCAAGGTGCTTTCGGTGTACTGGCGGGTCTCTTCCAGCGGCTTGCTGCGCGACATCTGCACCAGGGTCTGCTGGCTTTGCAGGAGCGTCTGCCGGGTAGCCAGGTAGCGCTCGTAGATCGAGCGCTCGTCGGCACCACTGATCAGCCGTTGGTAGGCGCCCTCGCGATCGGTCAGTTCCTTGCCGATTTCCGTCATGCGGCTTTCCAGGAAGCGTTTGCTGCTGTCGTCCGCCGCCAGCACATGGGCCAGTTGCACCTGCCGCAGTTCGGCGAGCAGAACGTTCAACTCGGCGCTTTCGCGGACGCTAGGCAGCCAGTTGTCGCTGATGTCCGAAGAGGCTTCGTTGAGCGAACCCATTCGGTTCAGGGAAAAGATGCCGGTGATGACCAGCAGAGCGGTGATCAGGGCGAAACTCAGGGCGGCACGGGTCGCGATGGGCATACTGCGCAAAGACATGATGGCGGATTCCAGGGGGCAGGAGAGAGACGGGGCTGATCAGTTCTATCGGCAGGCGGGGCGCCAGGTTTAGCCCGTTCATGCAGTTCGGGTAAAGAAACGCTGGGTACAAAAAAGCGCCCCGAAGGGCGCTTCATGCGGCGATGGAGGGAATCAACCCTGCCAGCGCTTGAGGACCAGGGTGGCGTTGGTGCCGCCGAAGCCGAAGCTGTTGCTCATGACGGTATCGAGCTTGGCGTTCTCGCGGGTCTCGCGGAGAATCGGCAGGTCGGCCACTTCCGGGTCGAGTTCGTCGATGTTGGCGGAGCCGGCGATGAAGCCGCCTTCCATCATCAGCAGGCAATAGATCGCCTCGTGTACGCCGGCGGCGCCCAGCGAGTGGCCGGACAGGCTCTTCGTCGAGCTGATGGCCGGCGCCTTGTCGCCGAACACTTCGCGCACGCCTCGGATCTCGGCGACGTCGCCGACCGGGGTGGAGGTGCCGTGGGTGTTCAGGTAGTCGATCGGCGCGTCGACGGTGGCCAGCGCCTGCTGCATGCAGCGGATCGCGCCTTCGCCGCTCGGGGCGACCATGTCGTAGCCGTCGGAGGTGGCGCCGTAGCCGACGATCTCGGCGTAGATCTTGGCGCCGCGCTTGAGCGCATGCTCCAGCTCCTCGACCACCACCATGCCGCCGCCGCCGGCGATGACGAAGCCGTCACGCTTGGCGTCGTAGGCGCGGGAGGCCTTTTCCGGCGTCTCGTTGTACTGGGTGGAGAGGGCGCCCATGGCGTCGAACAGGCAGCTCTGGCTCCAGTGTTCCTCTTCGCCGCCGCCGGCGAAGACCACGTCCTGCTTGCCCAGCTGGATTTGTTCCATGGCCTGGCCGATGCAATGCGCGCTGGTGGCGCAGGCGGAGGAGATCGAGTAGTTGACGCCCTTGATCTGGAACGGCGTGGCCAGGCAGGCCGATACGGTGCTGCCCATGGTGCGGGTCACGCGGTATGGGCCGATGCGCTTGACGCCTTTCTCGCGCAGGGTATCGATGGCTTCCATCTGGTTCAGGGTGGAAGCGCCGCCGGAGCCGGCGATCAGGCCGGTGCGGGGGTTGGAAATCTGTTCCGGAGTCAGGCCGGAGTCCTTGATCGCCTGCTCCATCGCCAGGTAGGCGTAGGCGGCGGCATCGCCCATGAAGCGGAAGACCTTGCGATCGATCAGCTCTTCGAGGTTCAGGTCGACCGAACCGGAAACGTGGCTGCGCAGGCCCATCTCGGCGTAGGACGGATTGAAGCGAATGCCGGGCCGACCCGCACGGAGGTTGGCGGAAACGGTGTCTTTGTCATTGCCGAGGCAGGAAACGATGCCCAGACCGGTGATAACGACGCGACGCATGCGGATAACCCTTAGAAGCTGTCAGTGGAGGTGAACAGGCCGACGCGGAGGCCTTCGGCACTGTAGATTTCGCGGCCATCGACGCTGACGGTGCCGTCGGCGATGGCCAGGACCAGCGAACGATTGATCGTGCGCTTGATATGAATGTTATACGTGACCTTCTTCGCTGTCGGCAGAACCTGACCGAAGAACTTCACTTCGCCCGAACCCAGGGCGCGGCCGCGGCCGGGGTTGCCCTGCCAGCCGAGGTAGAAACCGACCAACTGCCACATGGCATCCAGGCCCAGGCAACCGGGCATGACCGGATCGCCTTCGAAGTGACAGGCGAAGAACCACAGGTCCGGGTTGATATCCAGCTCGGCGACCAGCTCGCCCTTGCCATACTTGCCGCCGACATCGCTGATGTGAACGATGCGATCGATCATCAGCATGTTGGGGGCGGGAAGTTGCGCGTTACCCGGGCCGAACAGCTCGCCGCGACTGCAGCGCAGCAGGTCTTCTCGGGTGAAGGCGTGTTGTTTGGTCATGCGAGCTCCTCAAAAATCCCTGAACTGCAGGGTTGTGGCGGTTCGTCCAGCGGCCGTCGCGCCGGGTTATTGTATCGGCGTCGCAGCGGCAGCCTAGTCATAGACTGTTGCGTTGCGGTGAAAGTCACAGTGTCCGGCGAACAGATGTTCACTTTATTCCCGCGTCCGCTTGCCGCCCTTGTCGTAGATCATTCCGGCTCCCCTCGTCCGGTTTCGTTCGACGTCACGGGGAGTTCCGGCTGCGAGCCGATCCAGCGTTGCAGTATGCGTTGCAATTCCGCCCGTTTGAATGGCTTGGCCAGGTAATCGTTCATTCCCGCCTGCAGGCAGTTCTCCCGATCGCCCTGCAGGGCGTTGGCGGTCAGGGCGATGATCGGTACCCGCCGGCCGTTCTCCTGGGCCCTGATTTCCCGTGTCGCCGAGTAGCCGTCGAGCACCGGCAGGCGGCAGTCCATCAGGATCGCGTCGTAGCGCTGGCGCTCGGCGCTGCGTACCGCCTGGATACCGTCGGCGACCAGGGTGACGCGATAGCCGAGGCTGCGCAACATGGCTTCTATGACTGTCTGGTTCACCGGATTGTCCTCGACCAGGAGGATTTCCTGACCGG
Source organism: Pseudomonas sp. FDAARGOS_761 (assembly GCF_013343155.1). Lineage (NCBI taxonomy): Bacteria > Pseudomonadati > Pseudomonadota > Gammaproteobacteria > Pseudomonadales > Pseudomonadaceae > Pseudomonas > Pseudomonas sp. FDAARGOS_761. The sequence continues at coordinate 1,809,436 of NZ_CP054572.1, forward strand.
CGGCAATCGGGGCGGCGTCGCCAGCGGCCTGCTGCCGGTGCGCCGGCGACTGCTGGAAGGGCAGCGGAATCTCCAGGGTGAAGGTCGATCCCGAGCCTTCCTTGCTCTCTGCCTGCAGGGTGCCGCCCATCCGTTCCGCCAGGGTCCTGGCGATCGCCAGGCCGAGCCCGGTGCCGCCGTAGCGCCGGGAAATCGACGAATCCGCTTGCTGGAAGGCGTCGAACATATGTTCCAGGCGTTCCGGCGAGATGCCGATGCCGCTGTCGTGCACCGCGCAGGTCAGCCACAGTACGTCGTGATCGAGCGCCTGCCACTCCAGGCTGAGATGGATGGCGCCTTCCTCGGTGAATTTCAGCGCATTACCCAGCAGATTCACCAGAATCTGTCGGATCCGCGTCGGATCGCCGCAGACCTCGATATTCTCCAGGCCGGCCTGGATCTGCAATTCCAGCGCCAGGCCGCGTTGCTGGGCGCTGTGCTGGAACACCAGGGCGGAGCCTTGCACCAGTTCCAGCAGGTTGAAGGGAATGCACTCCAGTTCCAGCGCGCCGCGTTCGATCCTTGAGAAATCGAGAATGTCGTTGATGACCTTCAGCAGGTGTTCGGTGGACTCGGTGGCCAGCGCCGTGTACTCGGCCTGTTCGCGGGTCTGCTCGGTGGTTTCCAGCAGTTGCAGCATGCCCAGCACGCCGTTCATCGGGGTGCGAAGCTCGTGGCTCATCATCGCCAGGAAGTCGGACTTCGCCCGGTTCGCCTGCTCCGCTTCCTCGCGGGCGCTGATCAATTGGCCGATCGCCTGTTCCTGTTCCCGGCTCGCGCGGTCCAGCCCGCTGGCGAGATTGTTGATGTGACGGGCCAGGTCGCCGATCTCGCCGTCGTCGAGGATCGGCAGGCTGGTCTTGTAGTCGCCGCTCTGGATCGCCTCGACCGCCTGGCCCATGGTGCTGATCGGCGCCGACAGGCGCTGCGCCAGGCGGCGTGCGACGAGGAAGGTGAGGATCAGGGCGAAGGCGGCCAGCAGGGCGGCCTTCAGGAGGATTTCCTGTTGCCGCTGGCTGAAGGCGTCGTTGGACATGCCGACCACCACCCGGCCGAGGTAGTCCTCGCCGGACTGGCCGTCGCCTTCGCTGGCGCCGTCCAGCAGCGGGTCGCTGGCCAGGGCGATGCGCTGGCGCTGGATGGTGGAGTGGAAGATGTCGATCGGCGCGGCGTTCTGCAACGCGCCGGACAACTGTTCGACGTACACCAGGATATTGTCGTTGCGGTCGCGTACCTCGATGAAGCGCACATGCGGGGTGTCGAGGGTGGCCTGCAGCAGCTTCTGCAGCACGGGCGTGTTGCCGGCGATCACGCCGTATTCGGCGGCCGGCGCCAACTGGTCGGCGATCAACTGGCCGGTATGGGTCAGTTCCTGGCGCAGGTCCTGCAAGCGGGAGTAGGTGAAGTAGGCGGTGAGCAGCAGGGTCAGCAACAGCGCCGGGCCCAGGCTGATCGCCAGCATGCGGGTACGGATGTCCCAGCCGTGGCGCTGGCTCATGGTTCTTCTCCTTCGGCGAGGCGCCGGCCGAGGTCGGCGTCGCTGGCCAGGTCGATACCCAGGGAGCGGGCTACCTGCCGATTGCCGAGCACCTTGAAATGCCCTGGATAGAGGCTGAGGGGCCAGTGCCTGGGCGCCTGGCCGAGCAGTTCGTCGAGGGTGTCCAGCCAGTCCTCCTGGTCGCTGTAGCTGCTCGCCAGGCTGCCGGCCTTGACGAAGGCTGCGGTGGGTCCGAGCAGCGCGCGGTTCTTGGCGTAGCTGCCGAGCAGCAGGCTCTTGATGCTCTGCGAGTTGTACAGCTGTTTGTCGTCGATGCCGAGCAGCAGGTCACTATTGCCGAGCAGGAACTGCAGCGGGCGCGGGTCGTCGTTGCCGCTGCTGCTGGCGACGAACAGCTCGAGCCCCTGGCTGCGGGCCTCGCGACGAAGCTCGTCGAGGAGGAATTCGCTGTCCTTGCCGTAGAGCACGCCAATGCGCTGGATGCCCGGCAGGATCAGGCGCGCCAGGCGGAGCTGGCGGGCCGCCGGCGGGTCGCTCCAGAGTACGCAGAGCCCTCCGACGCCGTGTCCGCCATGCCCGTTGGCGCCTGGCAGCAGGCGCTGGCCATCGACCCGGTTGAGCAGCAGCGCCAGGGTCGGCGGCGCCCGATGCTGGCGCAGGCGCCAGGCCAGGGCCTCGGGGCCGAGCAGGAGCAGGCGGGTGTCGTCGGTGAAGACCATCCCCTCCGCCAGGGCCGCGGGCGTGCGCAGTTCCACCTGGTCCTGCGGCCGTCGCTGCGACAGGGCGTCGCGAAAGGCGTTCACCGCGGCCCCCTGGTTGGCGCTGACCAGGACCAGTTGCGCGGCCTCGCCGACATGCGGGAGACAGCAGACGACGAGCGCGAGCAGCGCCTGGAAAGCCCGACGGGCGGGGCGCAAGCGACGCATCTAGAACGTCACCTCGGCGCTGAAGTAGAGCAGGTGGCGGCTGTCGTAGCGGTTGTCGGGAAAAGTCAGCGGTTGGTCGTCGAGACGCTGTTGGAGCACGCCGGCCAATTCCAGGGCGGCCTTGCCCAGGGGAATGCGCTTGGCCAGGCGCAGGTCGACGCGTTCGAAACGATGTCCATTGAGCGAATCGTCGCCGTAATAGAAGAGGGCGCTGGACCAGCCTTGGCCCCAGTCGCGCATCCAGCCGGCCGAGCCGCCGTGGCGGGCGGTCAGGCGCCGGTCGTAGCGACTGGTGGCGTCGTAGTCGAGATAGGCGTAGGTGGCGCGCAGGCGGTCGCGCAGGCCCAGGCGCCAGTCGAGCTGGCCTTCCGCGCCGGAGAAGCGGATGCGATCGCCATTGTCCGGACTGAAGTCGACGACGCTGAGCGGATCGCTGATCAGTCCGGTGATTTCCTCGTGGAACAGGCGTACATCCACGGCCAGCCCGGTCTCGCGGAAAAAACCGTTGTAGCCGATCTCGCGCGAACGGGTGTGTTCCTTGCCCAGGTCGCCGGGGCCGTGGGCGCTGGCGAAGTAGTAGGCTTCGCTCTGCCCGTAGGGCGCCGGTGTCAGGTGGCGGACCCGGTAGCGCCAGTCGACGTCGTTTTCGTACATGCCCGGCGACCGCACCGCCTCCGAATAGACCGCGCGCAGGCTGTGCTGGGGGTTGAACAGGTAGTTCACCGCCAGCCGCGGGCTGAACGAGCTGCCGGAGCCCTCGACGTCTTCGAGCATCCCGCCGCCCTGCAGCAGCCAGTGTTCGCCGGCATGCCACTCCAGTTGGCTGAACAGCCGCCAGATCTGGCTGCTGACCCTGCCGCCGTAGAAGGTCTCGGAGTTTGCCTGGTCGTAGCGGTAGCTCAGGCCGTTCAGCAGGCGCAGGTTGTCGCCCAGGCTGAGGGTGTCCTGCATCTCCAGGTCGTAGCGGCTTTCCCGGATGTTGCGGTCGACCCGGCCGCAGACCGGACGCAGTCCGCCGTTGCGTAGCTGGTCGAGGACCTGGGTCGCCAGTTGCAACTCCTGGGCGCTGCCGGGCGGCAGCCGGGTCGGATCGTCGGCGAAGCTGCGCAGGTAGTCCGGGTTCAGTTCCCAGAGTTGCGCCAGTTGCGGGCTGAAGGCGATGCCCGCCTCGCAGGCGTTCCACTCCTGCCGGCGCTCCCAGTGCTGCGCGTAGCCTTGTATATAGAAGCTGTGGCGTGGGTCGAGGTCGACGTTCCAGCGCAGCGAACCGGCATAGTCGTGGGCGAGCGTATCGGAGTTGTCGACGTCGTCGGGAACCTGGGGAAACGGCGAGCGGTAGGCGTAGGGGTGCTGGTTCGAGCCTTCCTTGGCCGCCAGTTGCCACTCCAGGCTCTGGTTCGGCGCCAGGCTGTGGCTGGCGTTGAGGTTGAAGCGGCTGAGCCGGCGGCCGTCGCGCAGGGCGTGACCGTCGTGGTCGTGGTCGAAGCCGTCGTCTTCCTGGCCGGACAGCGACAGGCGGAAGTCGCTGTCTTCCAGGGCGATGCTCTGGCTGGCGTACCAGTCGCGGATGCCGCGCTGGCCTGCGGTGTATTTCAGGCGCGTGCCGGGCGACTCGCCGGGGGCCCGGGTGATGATGTTGATCACCCCCATCAATGCGTTGGCGCCGTAGCTGACGGTATTCGGACCGCGGAACACTTCGATCCGCTCGACATCCTCGAGGGCCAGCGGCAGGTCGCTCCAGTCGACGCTGGCGAGGCCCGGGCGGTACACCGAGCGACCGTCGATCAGTACTTGCAGGCGCCGCGCCCCCGACATGCTGGTGCCGTGGTAGTTGACCGTGGGCTGGTTGCCGGACAGGTAGCCGACCATCATGCCCGGGACCAGGCGCATCAGTTCGGGAATGTCGCGGGCGCCGCTGGCGACGATCAGCTCGCGGTCGAGCACGCTGATGCTGCCGGGAACTTCCGCCGGGGATTGTTTCAGGCGTGTCGCGGTCAATACTTCGGGAACGCCGCTGGGATCGTTGAACAGGTCGGCGGCCGCGAGCTTGCTGCCGAACAGCAGGGCCAGCAGGGTCAGGGAGACGGGAGCACGCGAAGCGATGGGCACGGAACGACCTTGTTCTCGATAGGTATTGTCTGGCCCGGGCATGGTAAACGAGGCGCGGGCTTTTGCCAGCGCCGGCGTCAAGACTGGTCGGCCGGCTGGCCGACCGTATAATGGCGTGATTGCCGCGTGGCGGCCAGAAATGGATGAATCATGACAGAGCAGCAACCGATTGCCGTGCTCGGCGGCGGCAGTTTCGGCACCGCCATCGCCAACCTGCTGGCCGAGAACGGCCAGGCGGTCCGCCAGTGGATGCGCGACCCGGAACAGGCCGAGGCGATCCGCACACGACGCGAGAACCCGCGCTACCTGAAAGGGGTCAAGGTGCATCCCGGAGTCGACCCGGTCACCGACCTGGAGCGCACCCTGGCCGATTGCCAACTGATCTTCGTCGCCTTGCCCTCCAGCGCCCTGCGCAAGGTTCTGCAACCACACCAGGCGGCATTGACGGACAAGCTGCTGGTGAGCCTGACCAAGGGCATCGAGGCGCACACCTTCAAGCTGATGAGTGAGATTCTCGAGGAAATCGCCCCGCAAGCCCGTATCGGGGTGATTTCCGGCCCGAACCTGGCGCGCGAGATCGCAGAGCACGAGCTGACCGCCACGGTGGTCGCCAGCGAGGACGACGAGCTGTGCGCCCGCGTCCAGGCGGCCCTGCACGGCCGCACCTTCCGCGTCTACGCCAGCCGCGACCGCTTCGGCGTGGAACTCGGCGGTGCGCTGAAGAACGTCTACGCGATCATGGCCGGCCTGGCCGCGGCGATGGACATGGGCGAGAACACCCGCAGCATGCTGATTACCCGGGCGCTGGCGGAAATGACCCGGTTCGCCGTCAAGCTCGGTGCCAACCCGATGACCTTTCTCGGCCTCGCCGGCGTCGGCGACCTGATCGTCACCTGTTCCTCGCCGAAGAGCCGCAACTACCAGGTCGGCCACGCCCTCGGCGAGGGGCTCAGCCTGGAGGAGGCGGTATCGCGCATGGGCGAGACCGCGGAGGGTGTGAACACTCTCAAGGTACTCAAGGAAAAGTCCGACGAGATGCAGGTGTACATGCCGCTGGTCGCCGGTCTCCATGCGATCCTCTTCGAAGGCCGCACCCTGGCGCAGGTCATCCAGCTGCTGATGCGCGGCGAGCCGAAGACCGACGTCGATTTCATTCCCACCACCGGCTTCTGACGAGGAGACCGCCATGTCCGCAGACCCGCAAGCACGCGAATCGATCGCCATCCGCATCCTCTGGATGCTGCTGTTCGTCCTGGTCTGGCAGGTCGCCGAACTGCTCCTCGGGGCGGTGGTGGTGATCCAGCTGGTCTACCGACTGATCTACGGCGCGCCGAACGGCAGCCTGATGGCTTTCGGCGACAGCCTCAGCCAGTACCTGGCGCAGATCGGCCGTTTCGGTACCTTCCACAGCGACGAGAAACCCTGGCCGTTCGCCGACTGGCCGAGCGCCCGCGCCGCCGAGGGCGAGGCCGCCCACAGCGTGCCGCCCGCCGCGCACCCGGCGCGCGACGAAGAGCCGAAGCTGTGAAGCTCTGGCTGTTGCGCCACGGCGAGGCCGAACCGCACGCCAGCCGGGACTCCGAGCGGCGCCTGACCGCCCATGGACGCAAGGAGGTGCTGCAGAGCGCCGCGCGGCTGGCCGGGTTGCCGCTGGACGGGATTCTCGCCAGCCCCTACGTGCGCGCCCAGCAGACCGCCGAACTGGTGCGCGAGGCACTGGGCCTGGTCGAGCCGGTCGGCACCGCCCCCTGGTTGACCCCCGACGACGATCCGCGCGAGGTGCTCGGCTTCCTCGACGAGCGCAGCGAGCGCAATCTCCTGCTGGTCAGCCACCAGCCCCTGGTCGGAGCGCTGGGCGGTCTGCTGGTGCATGGCAACCGGCGTGATCCGTTGCCGATGAGCACTGCCTCGCTGGCCGAGCTGGAAGGCGACTTCGCCGCCGCCGGGCTGATGACCCTGGTCTCGCTGCATCACCCGCGGCACGGCTAGGAAGCGCCTGGCGCAACGACTACAAACCGAAACATTTCCCGGCTTGCCTGCGGTTGGCTGTGATGAAATATTCGACCAAGCAAGTGCTTGGTCGATCTCCCAGAACAACAACAACGGAGGCGGTACGTGGTCACTGCAAATCGTCTGCCGCTCGAAGTCTTCTTCGAGCGCGAAAAGCGTCATCCGCAACGGCGTTACCTGGTGCAGCCCATCGGTGGCGGCCGGGTCGAGGAGCTGAGCTGGGGCGAGGTGGGCGACCAGGCGCGGCGTGCAGCCGCCTGGTTGCGCAGCCTGGATCTCCCCGCCGGCAGCCGTATCGCGATCATCTCGAAGAACTGTGCGCACTGGATCGTCACTGACCTGGCGATCTGGATGGCCGGGCACGTTTCCGTCCCCCTCTATCCCAATCTCACCGCCGAGTCGGCGCGCCAGGTGCTGGAGCATTCCGAGTCGGCGGTGGTCTTCGTCGGCAAGCTCGACGATTGGCCGGCGATGGCGCCCGGAGTCCCCGAGGGCATACCGACCGTGGCCATGCCGTTGCACCCGGAAGGGCGTTTCGACCGCCAGTGGAGCGACCTGCAGGCCTGCGCGCCGCTCGAAGGCGACACGCCGACCGCCGCCGAGCAACTCGCCACCCTGATCTACACCTCTGGAACCACCGGCGTGCCCAAGGGGGTGATGCACAACTTCAGCAGTTTCGCCTTCGCCGCCAGCCGCGGCGTGGAACTGTTCGGCACTCGCGAAGACGACCGGATGCTCTCCTACCTGCCGCTGTGCCATGTGGCGGAGCGGATGTTCGTCGAGATGGGGTCGCTCTACGGGGGAACCACGGTGTTCTTCGCCGAAAGCCTGGACACCTTCGTCGAGGACATGAAGCGTGCGCGGCCGACCCTGCTGTTCGGCGTGCCGCGCATCTGGACCAAGTTCCAGATGGGGGTGTATTCGAAGATGCCGGCGCAGAAGCTCGACCGCCTGCTGAAGCTGCCGATCCTCGGCCGCATCGTCGGTCGCAAGGTGCTCGCCGGGCTAGGCCTGGACGCGGTGCGCTACGCGCTCTGCGGCGCGGCGCCGGTACCCGAGGCGCTGCTGCTCTGGTATCGCCGCCTGGGCCTGGACGTGCTCGAGGTCTACGGGATGACCGAAAACAGCGGCTACTCCCACGTCTGCCGGCCCGGAAGGCAGAAGACCGGCTGGATCGGCCAGAACAGCCCCGGCGTCGAGGTACGCATCAGCGACGAGGGCGAGGTGCAGGTGCGTAGCGGCGCAACCATGGTCGGCTACTACAAGGAGCCGGAGAAGACCGCCGAGGTGCTCACCGCCGACGGTTTCCTGCGCACCGGCGACAAGGGCGAGCAGGACGCCGACGGCAACCTGCGCCTGACCGGGCGGATGAAGGAAATCTTCAAGACCAGCAAGGGCAAGTACGTGGCGCCAGCGCCGATCGAGAATCGCCTGGCGGTGCACGATCGCATCGAGCAGGTCTGCGTGGTCGGCGAGGGCCTCAGCGCGCCGCTGGGGCTCTGCGTGCTCTCCGAGGTCGGTCGCCGGGAGGCCCTCAACGGTACCCGCGGGGCGCTGGAAAGCAGCCTGCGGGCGCACCTGGAACAGGTCAACGGTGCGCTCGACAAGCACGAGCGCCTGGTCGGCCTGGTCCTGGTGCAGGAAACCTGGGCGGTGGACAACGGTTTCCTCACGCCGACCTTGAAGATCAAGCGCAATATGGTGGAAGGTGCCTATGGCTCGCGCTTCCACGAATGGGTGGAACGCCGCGAGGCCGTGCTCTGGCACGAATGACTCCCACCGACGGGAAGCCCTTCCGGGCTTCCCCCTTGCGCAAGGAATTCCCATGAGCCTCTGGCGACAAACGCCCGACCTGGAGCAACTGAACGCCTCGCAGAAGAACAGCATCGGCGACCTGCTTGGCATCCGCTTCGAAGCCTTCGACGACGAGTCGCTGACCGCCAGCATGCCGGTCGACTCGCGTACCCACCAGCCGTTCGGCCTGCTGCATGGCGGCGCCTCGGTGGTCCTCGCGGAAAGCCTGGGCTCGATGGCCAGCTACCTGTGCGTCGACACCAGCCAGTACTACTGCGTCGGCCTGGAAGTGAACGCCAACCACCTGCGCGGCCTGCGCAGCGGCCGGGTCACTGCGGTGGCCAGGGCGATCCACCTGGGGCGTACCACCCATGTCTGGGACATCCGCCTCAGTGGCGACGACGGCAAGCCGAGTTGCATCGCCCGCCTGACCATGGCGGTGGTGCCGCTGGCGGGCAGGGCGGGCTGAGCGCGGTCCGCAATTTTGTCCAAGATCGTTCCGTCCCGCTGGCGGTAGAGTAGCGGGATGGAGCAGATCACCCATCTCAGCAGCGGGATTCCCGGCGTACGCCTGATCGACGCCGAGCACAACCGCTTTTCCTTTCCCCGGCACTTCCACCTGGAGTACCACATCGGCTTGCTGCTGCAGGGCCGGCATCGCTATGCCGCCGGCGGCGAACGGCGCCTGGCCGGGGCCGGCGACGCGTTGCTGATGGCGCCGGAAAGCATCCACGACGGCAGCAGCGCCGGCGAGGAGGGCTACCGTATCCGCGTCCTGGCGCTCGATGCCGACTGGCTGGAGCGCGCCAGCCGCGACTTCAGCGACGGCCGCCGGGGGGCGCCGCGCCTGACCAGCAGCCTGGTCCGCGACGAGCGTCTGCAACAGCGCCTGCGTCAGTTGCACCTGGGCATGCTCGGCGGCGCGGCGGCGCTGGAGAACCGTCTGGCCCTGGAAGAGCACCTCTGGCAGGCGCTGGCCTGCCTGCTCAGCCTGGGCAGCAGCCTGCGCCTGGAGGAGGGCGACCGGCAAGGCTTCGGCCAGCGCGACTGGACGCGGCTGCGCGACTGGCTGGAGTCGCGCCTGGAGTACCCGCCGAACCTGGAGGAACTGGCCGCCTTCTGCGGCCTGAGCCCCTGGCAGGTGCTGCGGCGCTTCCGCCGTCACTGCGGCCTGCCGCCCCACCAGTGGCTGACCCAACTGCGCCTGGAGCGCGCCTTGCCGCTGGTACTGCGCGGCGAGCAGCCGTTGAGCCAGGTGGCCCAGCAGTTCGGTTTCTACGACCAGGCGCACTTCAGCCGTCTGTTCCGTCGCACCTACGGGTTACCGCCGGCGCGCCTGCGCCAGCGCTGAATCGCGTTTTCCTTTCCGATCCCTTTTTCGTGGAGTAGCCATGCAGGAATTGTCTGTCTTGCTGACCCTGGCGGCGGTGTTCGCCGTCGCCCTGGTCAGCCCCGGTCCCGATGTCGCCCTGGTGGTGCGCACGTCCCTGCACCAGGGGCGGCGGGCCGGCCTGGCCAGCGCGCTGGGGCTGGCCTGCGGGATTCTCCTGCATACCACCCTGGTGCTGACCGGCGTGTCGCTGCTGCTCAGCCGTACGCCTGTGCTGTTCGCCATCCTGCAGGCGCTCGGCGCGCTGTACCTGGCCTGGCTCGGCGTCGGCGCGCTGCGCGCCTGGCTGCGGCGCGGCGACGGCCAGCCGGGCCGGCTCGACGGGGCGCTGCCGCCGTCGCCCCTGGGGCCCTGGCTGCGCGGGGTGGCGACCAATCTGTTCAATCCCAAGGCGCTGGTGTTCTTCATCGCCTTGCTCGGCAGCCTGATTCCTGCGCAGATGTCGCTCGGCGGCAAGCTGGCGGTGGCGGCGCTGCTGTTCGGTATGGGCGCCTGCTGGTTCGGCCTGCTCAGCCTGACCCTTACCCGCCCGGCCCTGCAGGCCCGCCTGTTGCGCGCGGTGCCCTGGCTGGACGCGGCCTGCGGGGTGGTGTTCCTGCTGGTTGCGGCGGCGATCCTCGAGCATCTCGTCCGCTCTGCCTGAGGTTTTGGCCGCTTCGCCGTGCAAGGCAGCCGGCAAAGCCATTGCCGCCTCGGCGAGGCTGCCGGAGAATCCCTGGCATCAGCCCTGTCGAGACGTCGCGCATGTCGCAATCGGTTTTCTTCGCCCACGCCAACGGCTTCCCGTCGGCTACCTACGCCAAGCTGTTCGAGGCGTTGGCGCCGGAGTACCGGGTGGATCACCTGGAAATGCACGGGCACGACCCGCGTTTCCCGGTGAACGACAACTGGGACAACCTGGTGGACGAACTGCTGCACCATCTCGCCAGCCTGGAACAGCCGGTCTGGGGCGTCGGCCATTCCCTCGGTGGCGTGCTGCACTACCACGCGGCGCTGCGCCGGCCGGAACTCTACCGCGGCGTGGTGATGCTCGATTCGCCGGTGCTGACCCTCGCCGACCGCCTGGTGATCCGTGCCGCCAAGCGCTTCGGCTTCATCGACCGGATCACTCCGGCCGGGCGCACCCTGGGGCGTCGCGAGGCGTTCCCCGACCTGGAAGAGGCGCGGGCCTACTTCTCCGGCAAGGCGCTGTTCCGCCGTTTCGACCCCGACTGCCTGGAGGCCTACGTACGCCATGGGCTGGCCGACAGCGGCGGCGGTTCCGGCCTGCGCCTGCGCTTCGATCCGGCCACCGAGATCAGCATCTACCGCAGCGTGCCGCACAGCAGTCCGGGGCGTGCGCGGCAGTTGCAGGTGCCGCTGGCGATGGTGCGCGGGCGGCACAGCAAGGTGGTGTTGCCGCACCACACCCGGCTGATCCGGGCGATGCCGCGCGGCGAGTTCATGTCGCTGCCCGGCGGCCACATGTTCCCGCTGGAGCGCCCGCGGGAAACCGCCGAACTGCTGAAAGGCGTGTTCGATCGCTGGTCGCGGGCGACCGAGGAGCGTTCGGCATGAGCCTGCAGGTCGAGGAAGTACGCATCAGCCTGCCGCACATCGAACTGGCCGCGCATCTGTTCGGTCCGCCGGACGGCAAGCCGGTGATCGCCCTGCATGGCTGGCTGGACAACGCCATGAGCTTCTCGCGCCTGGCGCCGAAGCTCGCCGGGCTGCGTATCGTCGCCCTTGACTTCGCCGGCCACGGGCATTCCGCGCATCGTGCCGAGGGTGCCAGCTACCTGCTCTGGGACTACGCGCTGGACGTGCTGATGGTGGCCGAGCAACTGGGCTGGGAGCGGTTTTCCCTGTTGGGACACTCGATGGGCGCCATCGTCTCGGTGCTGCTCGCCGGGGCCTTGCCCGAGCGCATCGAGCGGCTGGCGTTGATCGATGGCCTGATTCCCTACACTGGCGAAGCCGACAAGGCGCCGCAGAAGCTCGGCGAAGCGCTGAAGGCGCAACTGGCGCTACGCCACAAGCGCAAGCCGGTCTATGCCGAGCTGGAAAAAGCCGTGGAAGCGCGGATGCGCGGGGTCGGCGAGATCTCCCGGGAGGCCGCCGAACTGCTCGCCCAGCGCGGCCTGGAACCGGTGCCCGGCGGCTATACCTGGCGCACCGACGCGCGCCTGACCCTACCGTCGCCGCTGCGCCTGACCCAGGCCCACGCGCTGAACTTCGTGCGCAGCGTGGAATGCCCGGTCAGCCTGGTACTGGCCGAACAGGGCATGCTGGCGGTGGAGCCGCGCATGCGGGCGCTGCTGGAGACCCTGCCGTTCGAGCGGCACCACCTGCCGGGCGGGCATCACCTGCATCTGGACGACGAGGCCGGGGCGCAGGCGGTGGCCAGGGTCTTCGCGGCCTTCTTCGCGCGCTGAAACACCGGCTTGCCGTTGTTTCCTTGACTATTCCGGGTCCAGCCGTAAGGCTGGACGGATCGTTACGGAGAGTCACCGCATGATCGATCTCTACACCGCCGCCACGCCGAACGGCCACAAGGTTTCCATCGCCCTCGAGGAAATGGGCCTGCCCTACAGGGTGCACGCGCTGTCGTTCGACAAGAAGGAGCAGAAGGCTCCGGAATTCCTCAGGATCAATCCCAACGGCCGCATCCCGGCCATCGTCGACCGCGACAACGACGACTTCGCCGTCTTCGAGTCGGGCGCGATCCTCATCTACCTCGCCGAGAAGACCGGGCAACTGATGCCCGCCGACGTCAAGGGTCGCTCGCGGGTGATCCAGTGGCTGATGTTCCAGATGGGCGGGGTCGGCCCGATGCAGGGGCAGGCCAACGTGTTCTTCCGTTATTTCCCGGAGAAGTTGCAGGGCGCCATCGACCGCTACCAGCATGAGACCCGGCGCCTCTACGAAGTTCTCGACGGTCGCCTGGGCGAGGCCGAGTACCTCGCCGGCGACTACAGCATTGCCGACATCGCCACCTATCCCTGGGTGCGCATCCACGACTGGTCCGGTGTCGCCGTCGACGGGCTGGACAACCTGCAGCGCTGGATCGCCGCCATCGAGGCGCGTCCCGCGGTGCAGCGCGGACTGCTGGTGCCGCGGCGGGAGAAGGAGGGCGACGACGCCATCCGTACCGCCCAGTCGATGCTGACCCGTTGAGGGCCGGTATGCGAGGGTTCCTGTTGCTATCCCTGGGCGTTTTCAGCTTTTCGGCGCTGGCCGCCGACCTTCCCGGCAGCCATGACCTGGACGTCCTGCCGCGCTTCCCGCGCGCCGAGATCGTCGACTTCCGCCAGGCGCCGAGCGAGGAGCGTATCTACCCGCTAGGGGCGATCAGCCGCATCAGCGGTCGCCTGCGCATGGAGGGCGAGGTGCGCGCCGAAGGCAAGCTGACCGCACTAACCTACCGCTTGCCGCCCGAGCACAGCAGCCAGGAGGCGTTCGCCGCGGCGCGCACCGCGCTGCTCAAGGCCGACGCCACGCCGTTGTTCTGGTGCGAGCGGCGCGACTGCGGCTCCAGCAGCCTGCTGGCCAACGCCGTGTTCGGCAATGCCAAGCTGTACGGCCCGGACGAGCAGCAGGCCTACCTGCTGGTGCGCCTGGCGGCGCCACAGGAGAACAGCCTGGTGGCGGTCTACTCGATCACCCGCGGCAATCGCCGCGCCTACCTGCAGGCCGAGGAACTCAAGGCCGATGCGCCGCTGGCGGAACTGCTGCCGAGCCCGGCGACCCTGCTGCGCCTGCTCAAGGCCAACGGCGAACTGACCCTCAGCCATGTGCCGGCGGAGCCGGCCGGCTCCTGGCTGGAGCTGCTGGTACGGACCCTGCGCCTGGATACCGGGGTGCGGGTCGAGCTGTCCGGCAAGCACGCCCAGGAGTGGCGCGACGCCCTGCGCGGGCAGGGCGTGCTGAACAGCCGCATGGAGCTGGGCCAGTCGGAGGTCGAGGGCCTGCACCTCAACTGGCTGCGTTGAACGCGTTCGCCCGGGCCTGCGGGCCCGGGCGATGGCGAAAATGCCTTCGGCAAGGCCGCCCGCCAGAGTAGACTGCCTTTCCCCCGCGCCCCACGCTCCGGCTGGAAACGGCGCACGCCGAGCGCTGTCTATCGGTGTATCCCCCTTTGAGGAAGGCCTGCCTTGATGTTCGATAACGATCGGCTGTTGCTTCGCGTGCTGTTGTTCGGCCTGCTCGGTGCCAGTCTCTGGGTGCTGGCGCCATTCTGGTCGGCGCTGTTCTGGGCCGCGGTGCTGGCTTTCGCCAGTTGGCCGCTGATGCGTATGCTCACGCGCCTGCTCGGTGGCCGCGAGTCGCTGGCGGCGGGCCTGCTGACCCTGGGCTGGATCGTCCTGGTGGCGTTGCCGCTGATCTGGCTCGGCTTCGGCCTGGCGGACAACGTTCGTTCGCTGATGGAGCTATTGAAGAATCTCCAGGTCGAGGGCCTGCCGCCGCCGCCTTCGTGGATGGCCGGCGTCCCGCTGATCGGCGACCGCCTGATCGGCTGGTGGAACTCCATCGACCAACAGGGCGTGGCGTTCTTCTACGTGCTCAAGCCCTATGTCGGCGAGGTCGGCAACTGGCTGCTGGCGCGCAGCGCGAAGATCGGTGGAGGGATCCTGGAACTGGTCCTCAGTCTGATCCTGATCTTCTTCTTCTACCGCGACGGGCCGCGCCTGGAGTCCATCGTCCACCGTGCCCTGGAACGCCTGATCGGCAACCGCGCGGAGCACTATCGCGACCTTGTCGCCGGCACCGTACAGCGGGTGGTCAACGGGGTGATCGGCACCGCCGCGGCGCAAGCCCTGCTGGCCTGGATCGGCTTCACGATCGCCGGCGTACCGGGAGCCATGCTGCTCGGCCTGCTGACCTTCGCCTGCAGCCTGCTGATGGTCCCGCCGCTGGTCTGGGGCCCGGCCACCGCCTGGCTGTTCTTCAAGGGCGACTATGGCCACGGGGTGTTCCTCGGCCTGTGGGGCTTCTTCATCATCAGCGGGGTGGACAACATCCTCAAACCCTACCTGATCAGCCGTGGCGGCAACCTGCCGCTGGTGGTGGTGCTGCTCGGGGTGTTCGGCGGCCTGCTGGCGTTCGGCTTCATGGGCCTGTTCCTCGGCCCGATCCTGCTGGCAGTGGCCTACAACCTGCTCAGCGACTGGATCGCCAGCACGCCGCGGACGCCGCCCGGCGAAGGGCGCGGCCCGGATGCCTGAGTGACGAAGGAGAAAAAGCCCCGCGATGCGGGGCTTTTTGCGTCTGCGGGGCTACAGGTGTTCGCTGCGGGCCCCCACGTACTGGCTGCGCCCGGCGCCGAGGCCGAACAGGGTAGCGGCGATGGCGACGCCGATGAAGATATAGCCGACCGCGTTCCAGCCGCCGGTCAGGTCGTGGACCACGCCGACCATGAACGGTCCCATGGCCGCCAGGGTGTAGCCGACGCCCTGGGCCATGCCCGACAGATGCGAGGCGACGTGGGCGTCGCGCGAGCGCAGGACGATCAGCGCCAGGGCGATGCTGAAGGTGCCGCCCTGGCCGAGGCCGAGCAGGACCGCCCAGCCCCAGATGGTCGGCAGCGGCGCATAGAGGAAGCCGAGCAGGCCGGCGAGGGTGGTAGCCATCACCAGCACCACCGCCAGGCGCTGGTCCCTGGCGCGAGCGGCGAGCCAGGGCGCGAGCAGGGCGGTGATCAGTTGCAGCATCACCGAGCCGGACAGCACCAGGCCGGCTTCCACCGCAGTCATGCCGCGGTCGATCAGGATCGACGGCAGCCAACCGAAGACGATGTAGGCCAGGGACGATTGCAGGCCCATGTACAGCGTGACCTGCCAGGCCAGCGGGTCGCGCCACAGGCCGACGACACGGAAGGCCTGGCGATGGGCGTGCTGGCCCTGGCGGGTCTGCGGCAGCCAGAAGGCGGCGGCGAGGATCGCCGGCAGCGACCAGAACGCCAGCGCCAGTTCCCAGTTGCCGAAGAGCTTCTCCAGCGGCGCAGTGGCGCCGGCGGCGAGCGCGGCCCCCAGGCACAGGGCCATGGTGTAGACCCCGGTCATCACCCCGGCCTGGCGCGGGAAGTCGCGTTTGACGATGCCCGGCAGGAGCACGCCGATGATGCCGATGCTGGCGCCGGCCAGAACGCTGCCGGCGAACAGGCCGAACACCGGGAACAGGCTGCGCAGGACGATGCCGCCGGCCAGGCAGAAGAGGATCAGCAGCACGCTGCGTTCGGCGCCGATACGCCGGGCCAGGCGCGGCGCGAGCGGCGCGAACAACCCCAGGCAGAGTACCGGCGCGGTGGTCAGCAGGCCGGCGGCGGCGGCCGAGAGGCCGGTATCGTCGCGTACCTGGTTGAGCAGGGGGGCGAGGCTGGACAGCGCCGGGCGCAGGTTCAGCGCCACCAGCACCAGGCCCAGCAGGAGCAGCCAGGGGCGTAGCGGCGGCGCCGGCGGGGCTGGTTCGTCGTCGACTTCGGCATCGATCAGCAGTTCTTCCGGAGGATGGCCGGGGTGCGCTCCCGGCCGGGCATTCAAGGCGTGAGTCATGGGTCTGTCCCGGGTTCAGATCAGCAGTGCGCGGTTGGCCGCGGCGGCAGCGTCCGGGTCTCCGCGTTCTATGGCGTCGAGCAGTTGCTGGTGCAGCTCGAAGCAGGGCTGGGCCCTTTGTGGGTCGGCCATGGTGCGTTCCAGCGAGGTCCGGATGACCTGCGAGAAGTAGCGGTAGAGTTCGCTGAGCACCGGATTGTGGGCGGCATCGACCATCCGTTGGTGGAAGCGGACGTCGTGCTCGATGTAGTCCTGCAGGTCGTCGCTGCCGTAGCGCTGGCGCGATGCGTCGAGATACTCGCGCAATGCGCTCAGGTCGCTGTCGTCGCGGCGAACGGCAGCCAGGCGCGCCGCCTCGATCTCGATCATCCCGCGTGCCTCCAGGGAGTGCTGCACCGCGCTGCGCGCCAGCACCAGCATGGTTTCCAGTGGATCGGCGCAGGCGCGCACGTAGGTGCCGTCGCCCTGGCGGACTTCCAGCACGCCGGAGAAGGTCAGCACGCGCACCGCTTCGCGCACGGTGTTGCGGCTCATGCCGAGCAGCTCGGCGAGTTCCGGCTCCGGCGGCAGGCGCTGGCCGAGCGGCCAATGGCCGGCGTCGATGCGCTGGCGGATCTGCTCCAGGGCGATGTCCACCAGGGAGCGCTTGAGGGGAATGGTCACGGAAGAAACATCCAATCATCGGATGAATTGGCGCGCAGGATACCTCGGCAGCTGCAAGCCCGGAAAGCGTCGCTCGGGGAAAACGCGTTGGCCTGGCGGCGAGACGCATGACGCTGCGCCGCCAGGTCGCCGATGCGTCAGTCTACGGCGGTGGTTTCGCCGGCGCGCAGGGACATGCCCAGTTGCGCTCGTCGGCGCAGCCAGGGACTGGGCCGGTAGCGCGGGTCACCGGTAAGCGCCTGCAGGCGCTGGAGAATGCTCAGCAGGCGCCGCGGGCCGAGGCGGTCGCCCCATTCCAGCGGGCCGTGGGGATAGCCGAGGCCGAGGTGCACCGCCTGGTCGATATCCTCGACGCTGGCAATGCCCTGCTGGGCGATGTCGCAGGCGAGGTTGACGATCATCGCCAGTACCCGCTGGACGACGAAGCCGGGACTGTCGCGCAGCACCGTGACCCCGACGCCGTCGCCAGCCAGTAGCGCGTGTGCCGCGTCGCGCATGGCCGGGGCGGTCAGCGGCGAGAGCATCAGGCAGCGCCGGCGCTCGAGGTCGCAGAGCAGGTCGATGCCGACGCTGCGCTCGGCGGGACAGGCGAAGCGCTGCACGGCGCTGCTCAGGTCCTCGCCCCAGGCGGCCAGCAGGCAGAGCGCTGCGGCGGAAGGGCGTTCGCCGGTTTCCGGCTCGACGCCGAGGCGATGCAGCAGTTCGGCGAGCGTGCGGCGGTCGTCCTCGTTTTCGCAGCCCAGCCACACCGGTGGTCGGGCGGCGGCCTGCGGCACCGGTTGCGGACCGGGCTTGTCCTGCGGCTGGCCGTCGACGTAGCGATAGAAGCCCTGGCCGCTCTTGCGCCCGAGACGGCCGGCGGCGAGCAACTGGCGGGTCAGCGGGTGCGGGCGGTAGCGCGGTTCCTGGTAGTACTGCTGGTAGATCGATTCCATCACCGGGTGCGACACGTCGAGGCCGGTAAGATCGAGCAGTTCGAACGGCCCCATGCGGAAGCCGGCGCACTCGCGCAGCACACGGTCGATCTCGGCGCATTCGGCGACGCCTTCGCCGAGGATGCGCAGGGCCTCGGTGCCATAGGCGCGGCCGGCATGGTTGACGATGAAGCCGGGGCTGTCCTTGGTCCGTACGCCGCGGTGGCCCAGGCGCGCGGCGAGGGCGAGCAGGGCGTCGCCGACTTCCGGAGCGCTGGCCAGGCCGTCGACCACCTCGACCACGCGCATCAGCGGCACCGGGTTGAAGAAGTGAAAGCCGGCGACCCGCTGCGGCCGCTCGCAGGCGGCGGCGATGGCGGTGATCGACAGCGACGAGGTATTGCTGGCGAGGATGGTCTCCGGCGCGACTATGGCTTCCAGCCGGCGCAGCAATTCCTGCTTGGCCTCCAGGCGCTCGACGATGGCCTCCACCACCAGTTCGCAGTCGCCCAGTTGTTCCAGGCGTTCCGCCACCCGCAGCCGGTTTTGCGCGGCCTCGGCGTCGGCGGCGCTCAGCTTGCCTTTGCCGCACAGGCCCTCGAAGGTCTGCCGCAGGCGCTGGCGTGCCTCGGCGGCGGCCTCGGCGCGGCTGTCGAACAGCCACACGGTCAGGCCGGCCTGGGCGGCGATCTGGGCGATCCCGGTGCCCATCGCACCGGTACCGACCACGGCGATACAACGAATATCGGGCATCGTCTATTTCCCCTGGTAGTTCGGCGGGCGTTTCTCCAGGAAGGCGTGCATGCCTTCCTTCTGGTCCTGCGAGTCGAACAGCAACTGGAACGCCTTGCGTTCCAGGGCCAGGGCACTGTCCAGCGGCAGGTCGGCACCGGCCAGGACCACCTCCTTGATCTGCGCCAGCGCCAGAGGGGGCAGGCGGGCGATCTCCGTGGCCAGTTCCAGGGCGCGCGCCCGCGTCGACTCGTCCGCCACCACTTCGCTGACCAGGCCCATGGCCAGCGCTTGCGGAGCCTTCACCAGGCAGCCGGTGAACAGCATGCGCAGCGCCTGGAACTTGCCCACCGCCCGTACCAGGCGCTGGGTGCCGCCGGCACCCGGCATCACCCCGACCTTGATCTCCGGCTGGGCGAACTGTGCCGACTCGCCGGCGACGATCAGGTCGCAATGCATCGCCAGTTCGCAGCCGCCGCCCAGGGCGAAGCCGTTGACCGCGGCGATCACCGGCTTCGGGCAGCGCGCGATGGCTTCCCAGTAGCGCTCGCTGTGGCGGCCGTACAGGCCGATCGCCGTGCTCGTCGAGAGATCGCGGAGATCGGCGCCAGCTGCAAAGCAGCGCGAGTCGCCGGTGAGCACGATGACGCGGATCGCCGGATCCGCGCCGAGCGTCTGGAAGTGGCTGGCGAGGCGCTGGCGCACTTCGTCGTTCAGCGCGTTCCTGGCTTGCGGACGATTGAGGCGAAGCAGGGCGATATCGGCTGCGGGAAATTCGAGCAGAACCACGGGCGAAGGATCGGCGGACATGGAAGCTCCGATGAATTGATATTTCGCTATGCGAAATATAGTTTCATGATTTATCGAAAATAATCAGCGCCAGCCGTGGCGTTGTAAATACTCGCGTCGGATTTCGGACGATCTACTTATACAATTTACTGTTTTAAAAGGATTTTATTTTCGTTGTTGAAAGTTCATGGGTTCTTCTATTAGTTTCGCTATGCGAAATATGATTTTGTTTTATTGATTTTTTGAAAAAGAGGTCCCTACTATGCGCGGCAACGACGAGCGCCGGAGTCCGGCGGAAGGTGCCAGTACGGAAGCGGAAGTGTTCGCCTTCGAAGCTGTGCTGATCGACCCGATGCAGGAGAAAGACGAGGAACTCAAGGACCGCCAGTTCGTCACCGCGCTGGCCCGCGGGTTGGAATTGCTGCGCTGTTTCACACCACGGGAAAGCCTGCTGGGCAACCAGGAACTGGCGAAGAAGACCGGCCTGCCGAAGCCGACGGTGTCGCGTCTGACCCACACCCTGACCCGGCTGGGCTATCTGCGTCACCTGCCGCATAGCGGCAAGTACCAGTTGGAAGTGGGCGTGATGTCGTTCGGCTACGCGATGCTCTCGAACCTGTCGATTCGCGCGCTCGCCCGCCCGTTGATGGAAGAGATGGCCGGCTACGCCAAGGCCGCGGTGGCCATGGCGGCCCGCGACCGGCTGAGCATGGTCTACCTCGACGTGGTGCATGGCGAGGCCAACCTGACCATGCGTCGCCAGGTCGGCAGCCACCTCTCGCTGCACCGCAGCGCGATCGGTCGGGCCTGCCTGGCGGCGATGCCGGAGGACGAGCGGGAGTTCATCCTCGGGCACATCCGCAAGCGCCACCCGGAAGACTGGCCGGAAGTGCGCAAGGGGCTGGAGCGGGCCTTCCGCGACTATGCCGACTACGGCTTCTGCCTGTCGCTCGGCGAGTGGCAACGCGACGTCAACGCGGTGGGCGTGGCCTTGCACCACGAGAGCCATGGGCTGCTGGCGTTCAACTGCGGCGGGCCGAGTTTCCACCTCAAGCGCGAGAAACTGGAGGACGACATCGGCCCGCGCCTGCTGCACATGGTCCACAACATCGAGGCCGCCACCCGCTGACCGAGGCCGGTGACGGAATCATGGCAACCGGCCTAAGGGCCTATTGGAGTGAGCATGATTCGTGATCCGGAAACCCTGAACCTGCTGCTGGACAGCATCCGCCAGTTCGTCCGCGAAAGCCTGGTGCCTCATGAGCAGGAGGTGGCGGAAACCGACCGCATCCCCGAGGCGATCATCGCCCGCATGCGCGAGATGGGCCTGTTCGGCCTGTCGATCCCGGAGGCCTACGGCGGCCTCGGAGTGACCATGGAGGAAGAGGTGAGCATCGCCTTCGAACTGGGGCGGACCTCGCCGGCGTTCCGTTCGCTGCTGGGCACCAACAATGGCATCGGCTCCCAGGGCATCGTCATCGACGGCACCGAAGAACAGAAGCGGCGCTACCTGCCGCGCCTGGCGTCGGGCGAACTGCTCAGTTCGTTCTGCCTCACCGAACCGGACTCCGGTTCCGACGCCGCCTCGCTGAAGACCACGGCGGTGCGTGACGGCCAGCACTACGTGCTCAACGGTACCAAGCGCTTCATCACCAACGCCCCGCAGGCCGGCATCTACACCGTGATGGCACGCACCAACCCGGCGATCCGTGGCGCCGGCGGAATCTCCGCTTTCGTCGTCGAGCGCGGTACGCCCGGGCTGTCCCTGGGCAAGCCGGATCGCAAGATGGGACAGAAGGGCGCGCATACCTGTGACGTGATCTTCGACGACTGCCGGGTGCCTGCCAGCCAGTTGATCGGCGGGGTCGAGGGCGTCGGCTTCAAGACCGCGATGAAGGTGCTCGACAAGGGCCGCCTGCACATCGCCGCGGTCTGCGTGGGGGTCGCCGAGCGGATGCTCGAGGATGCGTTGCGCTATGCCCTGGAACGCAAGCAGTTCGGCCAGCCGATCGCCGAGTTCCAGTTGATCCAGGCAATGCTCGCCGACAGCAAGGCCGAAGCCTACGCGGCGCGCTGCATGGTCATCGACGCCGCGCGGCAGCGCGACGAAGGCCGCGATGTCGGTACCGAGGCGTCCTGCGCCAAGCTGTTCGCCTCGGAAATGTGCGGCCGCGTCGCCGACCGCGCGGTGCAGATCTTCGGCGGCGCCGGCTATATCGGCGACTATGGGATCGAGCGCTTCTATCGCGACGTGCGACTGTTCCGCATCTACGAGGGCACCACGCAGATCCAGCAACTGCTGATCGCCCGCAACATGATCCGCGCCGCCCAGGGCTAGCGTCGATCCTTCGCCTTGTCACCGGCCGTGGCGCAGTCCCCGGCCGGTTGCTCTCCCAGGCGCTGTCCGCGCCACTCTTTACGCTTTCTTTATGCCGTCCGGCGCGGCCCGGAATCGCTTCTTTACGCCCCCTTTGCGGAGACTTTCCCTCAAGCGGCAGAGGCCGTTCGAAGGAGAGATCGCACACATGACCGTTCTGGATTGGTTGTCCCTGGCCCTGGCCACGGGACTGTTCGTCTATTTGCTGGTGGCGCTGCTACGCGCCGACCGTGCCTAGGGGAGGGCACATGAACAGCCACGAGATTCTCTTGATCCTGGCCTTTTTCGCCCTGGTCCTGGTGCCTGCACCGTTCCTCGGGCGCTACTGCTTCAAGGTGATGGAAGGCCAACGCAATCTCCTCAGCGCGCCGCTGGCGCCACTGGAGCGCGTCTGCTATCGCCTGTTCGGCGTCGATCTGGCGAGCGAGCAGGACTGGAAGACCTACACCCTGGCGCTGCTGGCATTCAACCTGGCCGGCCTGGTCCTGCTGTTCTCGATCCTCATGCTGCAGGGCAGCCTGCCGCTGAACCCGCAGCACCTGCCGGGCCTGGAATGGACCCTGGCGTTCAACACCGCGGTCAGTTTCGTCACCAACACCAACTGGCAGGCCTACAGCGGCGAGGCCTCGCTGAGCTACTTCAGCCAGATGGTCGGCCTTACGGTGCAGAACTTCGTCAGCGCGGCGGTCGGCCTCTGCGTGCTGGTGGCCCTGGCGCGCGGCATCAGCCGCCGCTCCACACGACAGCTGGGCAACTTCTGGGTCGACCTGACCCGCGGCACCCTCTACGTGCTGCTGCCGCTGTGCCTGCTGCTGGCGTTGCTGCTGGTCTGGCAGGGCGTGCCGCAGACCTTCTTCGACTACGTCCATGCCACCACCTTGCAAGGCGCCGAGCAGACCATCCCGCTCGGTCCGGCGGCCAGCCAGATCGCCATCAAGCAACTGGGCACCAACGGCGGCGGCTTCTTCGGCGTCAACTCGACTCATCCGTTCGAGAACCCGAGTGCCTGGAGCAACCTGTTCGAAGTGGCCTCGATCATCCTGATCCCGGCGGCGCTGGTATTCACCTTCGGCCATTACGTGAAGGACCTGCGCCAGAGCCGCGCGATCCTCGGCTGCATGCTGCTGCTGTTCTGCCTCGGCCTGGGCTTGTCGCTGTGGGCCGAATACCAGCCGAACCCGGCGCTGGCGCAGTTGCCGGTCGAGCAGGGCGCACCGATGGAGGGCAAGGAGAGTCGCTTCGGCACCGCCGCCAGCATGCTCTGGGCGATCACCACCACCGCCGCCTCGAACGGCTCGGTGAACGCCATGCACGACAGCCTGAGCCCCCTGGGCGGCATGCTGCCGCTGCTGAACATGATGCTCGGCGAGGTGATCTTCGGCGGCGTCGGCGCCGGCCTCTACGGCATGCTGCTGTTCGTCCTGATCGCGGTGTTCCTCGCCGGCCTGATGGTCGGGCGGACGCCGGAGTACCTGGGCAAGAAGCTCGAGGCGAAGGAGGTCCGCCTGCTGGTCTTCACCCTCCTGGTGATGCCTGTCGGCGTGCTGGTGCTCGGCGCCATTGCCGCCAGCCTGCCGGGACCGGCCTCGGCGGTGACCAACCCCGGCCCGCACGGTTTCAGCCAACTGCTCTACGCCTACACCTCGGGGAGCGCCAACAACGGCTCGGCGTTTGCCGGTTTCGGTGCCAACACGCCGTTCCACAACCTGATGATCGGCCTGGCCATGCTCATCGGCCGCTTCGGCTACATCCTGCCGATCCTCGCCATCGCCGGCAGCCTGGCGGCGAAGAAGGCCAGCCCGGTGGGGCCGAACAGTTTCCCGACCCATGGTCCGCTGTTCGTCAGCCTGCTCACCGTGACCATCCTGCTGGTCGGCGGCCTGACCTTCCTGCCGACCCTGGCCCTCGGCCCGATCGCTGAACAACTGAGCCTCGGCTTCTGAAGGAATCGCACATGAACGCTCAGACCCAGGCGTCCAAGAACGCCTTGCACAAATCGCTCGAACGTCGCCACAACGCGTCCACCAGCCTCGCCGCCTTGTGGCGGCCGGCGCTGCTGCAAGCCTTCGTCAAGCTCGACCCGCGCCAGTTGCTGCGCTCGCCGGTGATGCTGGTGGTCGAACTGACCGCCGTGCTCACCACCTTGCTGTGCTTCGTCCCCGACCAGGCGGTGCCGACCTCGGTGGCGCTGCAGATCGCCCTCTGGCTGTGGTTCACCGTGCTCTTCGCCAACTTCGCCGAAGCGCTAGCCGAGGGGCGTGGCAAGGCCCGCGCGGACAGTCTCAAGGCCGGCAGCCAGGGCCTCTCCGCCAATAAGCGGCGCGCCGACGGCAGTTTCGAGAGCGTCGCTGCCAGCAGCCTGCGCAAGGGCGACGTGGTACGGGTCCAGGCCGGCGAGATGATTCCCGGCGACGGTGAAGTCATCGAAGGCGTGGCGGCGGTCAACGAGGCCGCCATCACCGGCGAATCGGCGCCGGTGATCCGCGAGTCCGGCGGCGATCGCTCGGCGGTGACCGGCAACACCCAGGTGGTGTCCGACTGGCTGCTGGTGCGGATCGGCGCCAACCCGGGCGAGTCGACCCTGGACCGGATGATCGCCCTGGTGGAAGGCGCCAAGCGGCAGAAGACCCCCAACGAAGTAGCGCTGGACATCCTGCTGATCGGCCTGACCCTGATCTTCCTGCTGGTGGTGGTGACCCTCAAGCCGTTCGCCCTGTTCGCTGGCGGCAACCTGCCGCTGGTGTTCCTGGTGGCGCTGCTGGTGACACTGATCCCGACCACCATCGGCGGCCTGCTCTCGGCCATCGGCATCGCCGGCATGGACCGCCTGGTGCGCCTGAACGTGATCGCCAAGTCCGGTCGCGCGGTGGAGGCGGCCGGCGACGTCCACGTGCTGCTGCTCGACAAGACCGGCACCATCACCTTCGGCAACCGCCGCTGCAGCGCGCTGTACGCCGCGCCGGGGGTGAGCGGCAAGGAACTGGCCGAGGGCGCGTTGCTGGCCTCGCTGGCCGACGACACCCCGGAAGGCAAGTCGATCGTCGAATACCTGCGCATCCTGCATCCGATCGAGGAGCCGCGCCGCGAGGAGCTGACGCCGATCGCCTTCAGCGCGGAAACCCGCCTGTCCGGGGTCGACTGGAACGGCCAGGTGTACCGCAAGGGGGCGGTGGATGCGGCGCTGCGCTTCATCGACCTGCCGCGGGAGAAGATGCCCGAGGTGCTTTCGCGGGAGGTGGACAAGATCGCCCAGAGCGGCGGCACCCCGCTGCTGGTGGTAGCCAACGGCCGGCTGCTCGGCGCCATTCACCTGAAGGACGTGGTCAAGCCGGGCATTCGCGAGCGCTTCGCCGAACTGCGCCGGCTGGGCATCCGCACTGTGATGGTGACCGGCGACAACCCGCTGACCGCCGCTGCCATCGCCGCCGAGGCTGGGGTCGACGACGTGATCGCCGAGGCTACCCCGGAGAAGAAACTGGCGCGGATTCGCCAGGAGCAGGGCGAAGGTCGCCTGGTGGCGATGTGCGGCGACGGTGCCAACGACGCCCCGGCGCTGGCTCAGGCCGACGTCGGCATGGCCATGAACGACGGCACCCAGGCCGCCCGCGAGGCGGCCAACCTGGTCGACCTGGACAGCGACCCGACCAAGCTGCTCGACGTGGTCCAGGTGGGCAAGGAGTTGCTGGTCACCCGCGGCGCGCTGACCACCTTCTCCATCGCCAACGACGTGGCCAAGTACTTCGCCATCCTGCCGGCGCTGTTCGTTGGCATCTACCCGCAGCTCGACGTGCTCAACGTGATGCGCCTGCAAAGCCCGCAGAGCGCGATCCTGTCGGCCATCGTGTTCAACGCGCTGATCATCGTCGCGTTGATCCCACTGGCCTTGCGCGGCGTGCGGGTGCAGGCGGCGGACGCTTCGCAACTGCTGCAGCGCAACCTGCTGATCTATGGCGTCGGCGGCCTGGTGGCGCCGTTCCTCGGGATCAAGGCGATCGACCTGCTGCTGACCGCCGTCGGCCTGGCATGAACAACGGCCCTCGCCGTCGGGCGAGGGCCTGGGACTGAAGAGAGGATCTGCACATGTTCAAGCAACTCCGTCCGGCACTGGCGTCACTGCTGGTGCTGAGCCTGGTCACCGGCGTGGCCTATCCGCTGCTGGTCACCGGTATCGCCCAACTGGCGTTCCCCGAGCAGGCCAATGGCAGCCTGCTGCGCGACGCCGAGGGCAAGGTGCTCGGCTCGCGGCTGATCGCGCAGAAGTTCGACGGCGAGGAGTGGTTCCATTCGCGGCCTTCGGCGGGCGACTACGCCACCGTTTCCAGTGCCGCGAGCAACCTGGCGCCGAGCAACCCGGCACTGGCCGAGCGCATCGCCAGGGACGCCGCGCAGGAGCGTATCGCCGACCAGGGGCCGGTGCCGCTGGCGCTGGTCACTACCTCCGGTAGCGGACTCGATCCGCAGCTGCCGCCGCAGGCCGCGCGTTACCAGGCGCTGCGGGTGGCCACGGCGCGCGGGCTGCCGCTGCGGCTGGTGGAAGACCTGGTGGAAAGCCACACCGAGCGGCCGCTGGTGGGGCCGGCGGTGGTCAACGTGCTGGCGCTGAACATGGCGCTGACGGGGTTGAAGCGCTAGGTTTCCCCAGAGACCCACGCAAGGGCTTGCAATATCGCCGCATCGGCGGATGATCGCCGGCGATCGTCCGCCCCGCGCGGCGCAGAGCAACGGAGTACGACCGATCCATGACCGACACCGCACGCGCCGACGCGCTGCTGGCCGACCTGCCCGCTGACGGGCGCGGCCGCCTGAAAGTCTTTCTCGGCGCGGCGCCGGGGGTGGGCAAGACCTTCGCCATGCTGCAGGCCGCCCAGGCCCAGTTGCGCCAGGGCGTGAAACTGCGTGCCGGGGTGGTCGAGACCCACTCGCGGGCGGAAACCGAGTCCCTCCTCGCAGGCGTGCCGCAGCAGCCGCTGCGCAGCCTCGAGTATCGAGGGATGAAACTGCAGGAAATGGACCTCGACGGTCTCCTCGCCGACCCGCCGGCGCTGGCCCTGGTCGACGAACTGGCCCACAGCAACGTTCCCGGCAGCCGCCACGCCAAGCGCTGGCAGGACATCCAGGAGTTGCTGGCGGCGGGAATCGACGTCTACACAACGGTCAACGTCCAGCACCTGGAGAGCCTCAACGACCAGGTCCGCGACATCACCGGCGTGCAGGTCCGCGAGACGGTGCCGGACTGGGTGTTGCAGGAGGCCTACGAGATCGTCCTCATCGACCTGCCGCCGCGCGAGCTGCTGGAGCGCCTGCGCGAGGGCAAGGTCTACGTGCCGGAACAGGCGCGGGCGGCGATCGACGCGTTCTTCTCGCAGACCAACCTCACCGCGCTGCGTGAACTGGCGATGCAGACCGCCGCCGCGCGGGTCGACGCCGACCTCAACCACCGCTACCGCCAGCGCGGCGAGGAGGCGCCGGCGTTGCGCGGGCGGCTGCTGGTGGGCATCGACGGTGACGAACAGGCCGAACGCCTGGTGCGCCACGCCTGCCGGGTCGCCGAACGTCGGCACCTGCCCTGGAGCGTGGTACACGTCGATACCGGCGGCTTGCGCGGCGAGCAGGCGCGGATGCGCCTGCAGGGTGCGCAGCAACTGGCCGAGCGGCTCGGCGGCGAGATCGTCGTGCTGCGCGCCGGCGAGGTGGCGCGGACCCTCCTGCAACATGCCCGCGAGCGCCGCGCCAGCCTGGTCCTGGTTGGCCAGTCGCGGCGCCGCTGGTACCGCCGGGCCTTCGGCGGTGGTCTCGCCGGGCGCCTGCTGCGCGACGGCCAGGGCCTGGAGATCAGTGCCCTGGACAGCGAGGCCGACCTGCGCCCGGCGGAACCGCGGCCACGCTATCCGGTGGTGTGGAACGACTATCTGCTGGCGCTGCTGGCGACCGCCCTGGCCAGCGGCCTGGCCTGGGTCGTGGCGCACCTGCTGGAACTGCCGAACATCTCCCTGGTGTTCCTGATGGCGGTGCTGCTGGTGGCAGTGCGCAGCAGCCTGATGCCGGCACTGCTGTGCGCGGTGGCGTCGTTCCTGGCCTATGACTTCCTGTTCATCCCACCGCATTTTTCCTTCGCCATCCATCGCCATGAAGACCTGCTGAGCCTGGCGTTCTTCCTGTTCATGGCCGGCCTCACCGGCAACCTGGCGGCACGCCAGCGGCGCCAGCTGGAGGCGCTGCGTGATACCCAGGAGGAAACCAGCCTGCTGCTGGAGCTGTCGCGCAAGCTCACCGCCGCCACCGACCGCCAGGCGGTGCTGGCCGCCGCCGCCCAGCAGTTCGACGACTGGAAGGACGTCGAGGTCTGCCTGCTCGGTCAGGTCAATGGCGAGTGGAAGACCGAGGCCGGCGTGCAGCGGCAACTCGCCGACCAGGAACGGGTCGCCGCCGACTGGGCCTGGGCCCACGACCAGCCGGCCGGCCTCGGTACTGGCACGCTGCCCGGAGGACGCTGGTGGTGGTGGCCGCTGTCGGCGGAAGAGGGGCCGCTGGCACTGCTCGGCGTCGCGCCGCTGGACGGCCAGCCGCTGAGCCCGCAGCGCCGGCGCCTGCTCGCCGCCCTCGGCCAGCCCCTGGCCCAGGCCCTGGCGCGGGCTCGCCTGGCCGAGGACCTGGAGGCCGCGCGCCTGCACGGCGAAACCGAGCAACTGCGCAGCGCCTTGCTCGCCTCGGTGTCCCACGACCTGCGCACGCCGCTGACGGCCATGCGCGGTTCCATCGACAGCCTGCTGGCGCTGGGCGAGGCGATCCCGCCGGCGGATCGTCGCGAACTGCTGGAAAGCACCCGCGACGAGGCCGAGCGACTGGACCGCTATATCCAGAACCTGCTCGACATGACCCGTCTCGGCCACGGTGGCCTGAAGCTGGCGCGCGACTGGGTGGCGCCGGGCGACATCGTCGGCAGCGCGCTGAACCGCCTGCGTGCGGTGCTGGCGCCGTACCGGGTGCAGGCGATCGTGGCCAACGACCTGCCGTTGCTCTACGTGCATGCGGCGCTGATCGAACAGGCGCTGATCAACGTGCTGGAAAATGCCGCGCGCTTCTCGCCGAGCCACGGCCGGTTGCGCATCGAGGTCAGCCAGGATGCCGCCGAGCTGCGTTTCGCGGTGAGCGACGAGGGGCCGGGGATTCCCGAGGCCGAGCGGGAGAAGATCTTCGACATGTTCTACACCGCTGCCCGTGGCGACCGCGGTGGCCAGGGCACCGGCCTGGGCCTGGCGATCTGCCAGGGCATGATCGGCGCCCACGGCGGGCGCATCAGCGTCGGCGAAGGCCTGGACGGTCGCGGCACCACGCTGGTCCTGCACCTGCCGCTGCATCCGCAGCCGGACCTCGGGCAACTGGAGGGCGACGAATGAGCCCGGCGCACTTGCCTGGCGCCCGCGCTCGCGCTATTCCTGCCGTTTCCGCGACGCCGCCGCTGGCTCGTCGCCGTGTTCACCTGCCGTGCCGAGTGCCATGACCCAATTGCAGAACAGCATCCTGCTGATCGACGACGAACCGCAGATCCGCAAGTTCCTCCGTATCAGCCTCAATGCCCAGGGCTACCGGGTACTCGAGGCCGGCACCGGCGAAGAGGGGCTGGCCCAGGCCGCGCTGAACCGGCCGGACCTGGTGGTGCTCGACCTCGGCCTGCCGGACCGCGACGGCCAGGACATCCTCCGCGACCTGCGCGAATGGTCGCAGGTGCCGGTGCTGGTGCTGTCGGTGCGCGCCAGCGAGGGCGAGAAGGTACTGGCCCTGGACGGCGGCGCCAACGACTACGTGACCAAGCCGTTCGGCATCCAGGAGTTCCTCGCCCGCGTGCGCGTCCTGCTGCGCCAGGCGGCGCAGGGCGAAAGCCCGGAGGCGGCGGTGGCGGTCGGCCCGTTGCAGGTGGACTTCGCCTATCGCCGGGTCACCCTGGAGGGTGTGGAAGTGGCGCTGACGCGCAAGGAGTACGCGGTGCTCGCCGCGCTGGCACGCCATCTCGGACGGGTAGTGACCCAGCAGCAACTGCTCAAGGATATCTGGGGCCCGACCCATGTCGAAGACACCCATTACCTGCGGGTCGTGGTCGGCCACCTGCGGCAGAAACTCGGCGACGATCCGGCCAGCCCGCGCTTCCTGGTGACCGAGGCGGGCGTCGGCTATCGCCTGCGCGACAGCTGACGCGCAGCGCAATTCTGCGCGAGGGGCATGCCTCCCGCGCGTTCATCGCCTATGATGCCGCGCATTCGCGCTGGCCCGGATGCGCCGGGTCGGCGCCCCGGTGTCACGACGAAGGTCATCATGCAGCAACTGTTGAACGAGATTCTCGATGAAGTCCGCCCGCTGATCGGGCGCGGCAAGGTCGCCGACTACATCCCCGCGCTCGCCGGCGTCGAGCCGAACCAGCTGGGGATCGCCGTGTACAGCCGCGACGGCGAGCTGTTCCATGCCGGCGACGCCCTGCGGCCGTTTTCCATCCAGAGCATTTCCAAGGTGTTCAGCCTGGTCCAGGCGATCCAGCATTCCGGCGAGGACATCTGGCAACGCCTCGGCCACGAGCCCTCCGGCCAGCCTTTCAACTCCCTGGTGCAGCTGGAGTTCGAGCGCGGCAAGCCGCGCAATCCGTTCATCAATGCCGGCGCCCTGGTGATCTGCGACATCAACCAGTCGCGTTTCGCCGCGCCGGCGCAATCGATGCGCGATTTCGTCCGGCGCCTGTGCGGCAACCCGGAAGTGGTGTCGGACTCGGTGGTGGCGCGCTCGGAGTACCAGCACCGCTCGCGCAACGCGGCGGCGGCCTACCTGATGAAATCGTTCGGCAACTTCCACAACGACGTCGAGGCGGTGCTGCTCAGCTATTTCCATCATTGCGCGTTGCGCATGAGCTGCGTCGACCTGGCGCGGGCGTTCTGCTTCCTCGCCGACAAGGGCTTCTGCAAGCACAGCGGCGAGCAGGTGCTCAACGAGCGACAGACCAAGCAGGTCAACGCGATCATGGCCACCAGCGGGCTCTACGACGAGGCCGGCAACTTTGCCTACCGGGTCGGCCTGCCGGGCAAGAGCGGTGTCGGCGGCGGCATCATCGCGGTAGTGCCGGGGCGCTTCACGGTCTGCGTCTGGTCGCCGGAGCTGAACGCCGCGGGCAATTCGCTGGCGGGCATCGCCGCGCTGGAGAAACTCAGCGAGCGGATCGGCTGGTCGATCTTCTGAAACCGCCGCCCGTCGTGGTGGCGCTCGAATTCCCGGCGCCGCTGCGCTATGTTCTGCGGCTACCGCTTGCCGGCGCCGGATGCGCCGGTCCACTCGCCAGGATGGTCGCCATGTCCCGCCCGATTCCCGTTTCCCGTGTCTTCGCCTGCCTCACCGTTCTCGCCGCCTGCGCGCACGCCGGCGCCGCCGAGCCGGACTGGCGTGGCTATACCAGCGACCAGCAGCAGCGCAGCGTGCTGGCCGTCGAGCAGGACGCCGAGGCCATCAACAAGCGCTACTACGACAGTGCCTTCGAGGAATTCCTGCCGGAACTGGAGCAACTGGAACTCAGCCTGGCGCAGCCCGTCGTCGCCGTCGACGAGAAAGGCCTGCTGGGCGACTGGAAGTGCCGCTCGACCCAGGCCGACCAGTACGGCATCTATCGCTATCCGAACTTCCAGTGCCGCATCCGGCGTACCGACCGCGGCCTGTTCCTGGAGAAGACCAGCGGTTCGCAGCGGGTCAGCGGCTACCTGTTCCGCGAAGGCACGCAGCGCTACGTGTTCCTCGGCGGCGCCACGGTCAACGACGAGCCCCAGGTGGCCTTCAGTGGCCTGGCCCACGGCGCGCCGGCTGAGTCCGACGTGGTCGCGCTGCTGCGCCCGCACGCCGGCGGCTTCCTCCTGCTGTTCCCGGAACGGCGCGGCGGCTACGAGGTCCTCGAGTTCAGCCGCTGAGGCTCAGGCGTTGTCTTCCTCGTAGCGGTCCAGGGTGTCGCTGGCGATCTGCCGGCCGAGGGCGATCAACTCCGGCGCCTTGTAGAACTCGAAGAAGCGGCAGACCCGCTTCGGCACGTTGATCAGGATGTCCGGCGGGTAGCCGGCGATCTTGTACTGCGCCAGCGAGGTCTGCATCACCTCGAAGCTCTGGTTGACCAGTTCCAGCAGCGATGCCGGACCGCTGCTTTCCACCACCGTGGTGCCGCTGGCCGACTTCGGCGAGTCCTTGCCTTGCGGCGCCGCGGCCGGCTGTTGCAGTTGCGGCTCGGCGGGCTCCTCGGATTCCGCCGGAACCGGATGGAGCAGGGCGTCGGCGCTCAGCTCCGGCGGGGTATTGTCGTCGCCGTGGCGGCGGAAGAACGAGAGTTTGTGGCCGAGGCTCTCGATCATGCTGTCGAAGCGCCCCTTGAGCGCGGCCGGACGCTCGATCACCGGCAGGTGGTATTGCTTCTGGTTGGTGGCGTTGAGGTTGACCGCGATGATCAGGTCGCTGTGGGCCGACACCACCGGCACGATCGGCAACGGGTTGAGCAGGCCGCCGTCGACCAGCATGCGGCTGCCCTGCATGACCGGGGTGAACAGGCTGGGGATCGCCGCCGAGGCGCGCATGGCCTGGTGCAGGCAGCCTTCCTGGAACCAGATTTCCTGCTGGTTGGTGAGGTCGGTGGCAACCGCCGTGTAGGGGATCGACAGGTCCTCGATGTTCACCTCGCCGAGGATCTCGTGGATCTTGCCGAACACCCGCTCGCCGCGGATTGCGCCGAGGCGGAAGCTGACGTCGAGCAGGCGCAGCACGTCGAGGTAATCCAGGCTTTCCACCCACTCGCGGTACTCGCGCAGCTTGCCGGCGGCGTAGATGCCGCCGATCACCGAGCCCATGGAACAACCGGCGATGCAGGTGATCTCATAGCCGCGCGCCTCGAGTTCCTCGATCACGCCGATGTGCGCGTAGCCGCGCGCACCGCCGGAGCCCAATACCAGGGCGACCTGTTTGCTCATCTGCAACCCCTTGCCAATACTGCGTGACGAAGCGAAAACGATACGCGTGTCGCCCGGCCGCCGCCAAGTGCGTCGCGGCGATGCGCGGCCCTTTCCCTGTCCGGAGATCGTTCGATGAAAACCTGGATCGTTCTGCCCGTCCTTGCCCTGACCCTGGCCGGCTGCGCCGGCAAGACCGCCTACCGGGAGAACTGCGCCGACCAGTTGGACGCGGCCTGGAAGGAACTCGACCTGGCCAAGGCCGAAGGCTTCGCCGGCACCGTCAGCTACTCGAAGGCCCTGACCCTGCTCACCGGGGCCAAGACCCAGCAGCAGTTCGAAGCCTACGAGGGCTGCACCAGCAAGGCCGAGAAGGCGCGCTTCTATATCCGCGAGTCGCGCGCCGGGCGCTGAGCCGGGCGCGGCGATCGGACCTCTGGCGGCGGCGCCGGCTTTGCTAGAATGGGCACTTTTCCGACATCCACGGGAGTACACCGATGAGCGAGGCGATCCGCCTGACCCAGTACAGCCACGGCGCCGGCTGCGGCTGCAAGATTTCGCCCAAGGTACTGGAGGTGATCCTCGCCGGCAGCGGCGCGCAGAACCTCGATCCGAAGCTCTGGGTCGGCAACGCCTCGCGCGACGACGCGGCTGTCTACGCCCTCGACGAGGAGCGCGGGGTGGTCTCCACCACCGATTTCTTCATGCCGATCGTCGACGACCCCTTCGATTTCGGCCGTATCGCCGCGACCAACGCCATCAGCGACATCTACGCCATGGGTGGCGACCCGCTGATGGCCATCGCCATCCTCGGCTGGCCGGTCAACGTGCTGGCCGCGGAAGTCGCCCGCGAGGTGATCGCCGGCGGCCGCAAGGTCTGCGAGGAAGCCGGCATCCCGCTGGCCGGCGGGCACTCCATCGACGCCCCCGAGCCGATCTTCGGCCTGGCCGTGACCGGCGTGGTGGAGAAGCGTTTCATGAAACGCAACGACACCGCCGAGGCCGGCTGCAGGCTGTACCTGACCAAGCCGCTGGGCATCGGCATCCTCACCACTGCCGAGAAGAAGGCCAGGCTGCGCGCCGAGGACGTCGGCGTGGCGCGCGATTGGATGTGCACCCTGAACAGGCCTGGCGCGCGCTTCGGTCGGTTGGCCGGGGTCAAGGCGATGACCGACGTCACCGGTTTCGGCCTGCTCGGCCACCTGGTGGAAATGGCCGACGGCAGCAAGCTCACCGCGCGCGTTGAGTACGCCGCGGTGCCGCGCCTGGCCAGTGCCGAATATTACCTGGAGCAGGGCTGCGTGCCCGGCGGCACCCTGCGCAACTTCGACAGCTATGGCGAGCGCATCGCGCCACTGCCGGAGGTGCAGAAGCTGTTGCTTTGCGATCCGCAGACCAGCGGCGGCCTGCTGGTGGCGGTGGCTCCGGAAGGCGAGGCGGAGTTCCTCGCCGTGGCGGCGGAACTCGGCCTGCAACTGGCGCCGATCGGCGAACTGGTCGAGCGACAGAGTCTCGCGGTACAGGTGCTGTAATGCGCGACA
Organism: Pseudomonas sp. FDAARGOS_761; assembly: GCF_013343155.1. NCBI lineage: Bacteria > Pseudomonadati > Pseudomonadota > Gammaproteobacteria > Pseudomonadales > Pseudomonadaceae > Pseudomonas > Pseudomonas sp. FDAARGOS_761. Next base: position 1,843,703 of record NZ_CP054572.1, read on the forward strand.
ACACCCAGCACTACCGCGAACTGTTTCTCGACGATATCCCCCTGATGGATGTGCGCGCCCCGGTGGAGTACCACAAGGGCGCCTTTCCCAACACGGTCAACCGGCCGCTGATGAACGACATCGAGCGGCAGAAGGTCGGCACCAGCTATAAGCAGCACGGCCAGCAGGCCGCCATCGCCCTTGGTCACGAACTGGTCTGCGGGGCGCTCAAGGCCGAACGGCTGGCGGCCTGGAAAGCCTTCGCCGAAGCCAACCCGAACGGCTACCTGTATTGCTTCCGCGGCGGCCTGCGCTCGCAGATCGTCCAGCAGTGGCTGAAGCAGGACGCCGGCATCGACTACCCACGGGTGATCGGCGGCTACAAGGCGTTGCGCAACTTCCTTTTCGAAACCACCCGAGCGGCGGTCGACGAGTGCGATTTCGTGCTGGTCGGCGGCCTCACCGGTTGCGGCAAGACCGAGGTGATCGCGGCGCTGGACAACAGCCTCGATCTCGAAGGCCACGCCAACCACCGCGGCTCCAGCTTTGGCCGGCGAGCCACGCCGCAGCCGGCGCAGATCGACTTCGAGAACCGCCTGGCCATCGACATCCTGAAGAAGCGTCATCGTGGCGTCGGCCAGTTCGTCCTCGAGGACGAGGGGCGGATCGTCGGCAGCTGCTCCTTGCCGCTGGAGCTGTACCAGGGCATGCAGGGCTACCCGCTGGTCTGGCTGGAGGATGCCTTCGAGCAGCGTGTCGAGCGTATCCTCAGGGACTACGTGATCGACCTGCGCAGCGAGTTCGAGCGCGTGGTGGGCGTGGAGGAGGGCTTCGCCGCCTTCTCCGCCTACCTGCAGAAGAGCCTCGCCGGCATCGTCAAGCGCCTCGGCGGCGAGCGCTACCAGCGGCTGGCGGCGATCCTCGTGCAGGCGCTGGAAGAGCAGGGCCGCGACGGCTCGGTGGATACCCATCGCGGCTGGATCGAGGGGCTGCTCAAGGAGTACTACGACCCGATGTACGCCTTCCAGCGGCAGAGCAAGGAAGACCGCGTCGAGTTCCGCGGCAACCAGGCCGAGGTGATCGGCTACCTGCGCCAGCGTCAGGCGTTGCGGCCATCGTAGTGCTGTACCGGGAGCGCGCTGGCGTCGATGTCCTCCAGGCAGCGCGCGTTGACCGCGGCCATCGCCTGGCCGTCCGGGCCTATGCCTTCGCTGAACGGCGCGCAGCCGCAGGTGGGGCAGAAGTGATGCTGCAGGCGATGGGTGTTGAAGGTATAGGTGTGCATCGCGCTGGCCGGCGTCTTCAGCGCCAGACGGTCGCGCGGGACGAACCACAGCAGCCAGCCGCGCCGGCTGCACAGTGAACAGTTGCACTGGATCACCTGGTCGAGGTCGCCTTCGACTTCGTAGGCGATGGTTCCGCAGTGGCAGCTTCCTCGATAGTTCATGGCAAGGCTCCTGGGTGAGGGTAGGGCAAGTCTAGCCGCTGCCTCCAGGTGGCGCAGGGCCGCGGCGCAGACGGTCGCGAGAGCTGCGGGGCTGCGGCATAATCGGCGTCCCCTCCGTCGATTTCCGCGAGACCGCCATGCAACTGGACTTCACCACCATCGCTCCCGCCGAGGCCTATCGCTGGTTGGCTTCCACCGTCACCCCGCGACCGATTGCCTGGGTCTCGACCCTGTCCGCCGAGGGCGCCAGCAACCTGGCCCCGTTCAGCTTCTTCCAGGTGATCAGCGACGAGCCGCCGACCCTGATGGTCAACGTCAGCCTGCGCGACGACGGCAGCCTCAAGGACACCCTGCGCAACGTCCAGGCCACCGGGCAGTTGGTGATCCACCTGGTCGGCGCCGCCCAGGCAGAGACCATGAACGCCACCTCCGCCTGGCTGCCCCATGGCGTGAGCGAGATCGAGACGGTCGGCATCCCTACCGTGTCCAGCGTACGCGTGGCGCCGCCGCGGATCGCCGCGGCGGCGGTGGCCTTCGAGTGCGAGGTGGCGGAGATCAAGCCGTATCCGGCGGAGAACCCCAATTGCCACCTGATCTTCGCCCGCGTGCTGCTGGCCCATGTCGACGATGCCGTGCTGGCCGACGAGCGCCATGTGGATAGCGACAGGCTCGACCTGGTCGGTCGCCTGGGCGGCAGCCACTACAGCTATACCCGCGACACGTTCAGCATGATCCGGCCCAGGTAGCCGGGCTCAGTCCGGCGCCCGCAGGCACTCGTCGACCGTGCGCCGGCACACCGGCGCCTGGCCCGCGGCCTGCCGTTCCTGCCACTGGCGATAGGCGAACTGGTAGCTTTCCGGATACACCCCGCCGCGTTTCAGCGGCGCCACGATACTCGCGCGCAGCGCCTGTTCGGTCAGCGCCAGGTGCGCGGCCAGGCGCTGGAACTGCCAGGGCTGCTGGCCCTGGCGGCGCTCCAGGACCTCGACGTGGTACAGGCCGTCGGCCGCCGCGCTCGACAGGTTGTGCACGATCAGCCAGCGCGACAGGCCCGGCGCCGCCGGCAACGACCAGAGCGGCTGCTCGATCGGGCCGCTCCAGTCGGCCAGGGCGGGGGCGCACAGACTCAGCGACAGCAACAGCGGCAATACGGGACGCATGGCAAGCTCCTTTTTCCATGGGGCGCCCAGTATGGCTCCGCGCCCGCCCGACGTCAGCCCGGATATCCTGGAAACGACCTGCGCATATCTCTCCTGGCCATTATCGTGCCACTACCTTGCCCGGCCGCTCAGGTTCGGCGAAAAACGCGCGACACAGCGGGAAATGCGCACGCAGACGGCGCGTCACGGGGGAGGGGAGTCATGCTGGGGTTGCTGCGCAGGCGTCTGGCCGATCTCGGCACGGCGAAGAAACTGGCCATCGGTTTTACCCTGGTCCTGCTATTGACCGCGCTGGTGGCCGCGCTCGCGGTGCTCTCGCTGCATGCGCTGGGGCAGCGCTTCGCGCGCCTGCAGGAGATGAGCGCGATCAATCGCGACGTGCTGGAGGTTCGCCAGGCCGAGAAGGACTTTGCCCTGCACGGGGAAAAGAGCGACGCCGAGCGCTTGCGCCAGCGCCTGGCCGCGACCCTCGAACGGGTGGGCCGGCTCAAGGCCGACGGCGACGCCGATCAGGCGCTTGGCATGGCCGAGGTGGAGCAGGTGCTGGCGGCATACCTCGAAGCGTTCGGCCGCTTCGAGCAGTCCATCCAGGGACGCCAGTTGGCTTGGGAAAGCGCCAGCTGGTCGCTGAACGGCGCCGCCAACAGCCTCGATATCCTCCAGTCCAGCCTGGCCGAGGATGGCGCCTATGCGCTGAAGGAAAGCCAGGGACGCGACGGCGAACCGCTGTTGCAGCAGGCGGCCCAGGTCGCCCAGGTCAATCGCCTGGTCCTGCAGGGGCTGGACGAGGCCCGCTCGCGTCTCGAAGCGCGCGCCGCGGATGCGCAGGAGGGGCCGCCGAAATCGCTGCGCGAGGCGCTGGAGCTGGCCGCCCGGCTGGAGCAGGCGATCACCGACGATGCCTACGTGTCGGTGGTCAAGGACGTGCTGACCAATATCCGCGGTTTCGCCGACAAGCTCGCCGAGTACCGCGCCAGCCAGCGCCAGGAGCGGCAGATGTACGCCGCCATGGGCGAGCGTGCCGGGCAGGTGATGGCGCGTGTCGACCGTAGCTGGGAGGCGCAGCAGCAGGCCATGCTCCACAGCCTGCGGACAAACTCCCTGCTGATCGTCGGCGCCGCCGTGCTGGCGCTGCTGGTGGGCCTGGGCGCGGCCTTCGGCATCAGCCTGCTGATCGTCCGTCCGTTGCGCCAGGCGATGGGCGTGGCGCAGCGGATCGCCGAAGGCGACCTGGCGGTACGGGTCGACAGCGAGCGGCGCGACGAGGTTGGCCAACTGATGGCCGCGATGCGCGCCATGACCGGTAGCCTGCGCGGTATCGTCAGCCAGTTGCAGGACGGCGTCGGGCGGATTGCCGGCGCCTCCGAGGCGCTGTCCGGCGTTACCACGCGCACCCGCCTGGGAATCGACAGCCAGCGGGCGGAAACCGAACAGGTGGCCACGGCGATGAACCAGATGGCCGCCACCGTTCACGAAGTGGCGCACAACGCCGAGGAAGCCGCGGGGTCGGCGGAAAGCGCCGACGGCAAGGTCAGCGTCGGCCAGGAGGTGGTACGCCAGACCCTGGATCGGATCGAGCGACTGGCCGAGGCGGTGCGCGCGGCCACCGCCAGCGTCGAGGCGCTGAGCGCCGACAGCCAGCGCATCGGCAGCGTGCTGGACGTGATCAAGAGCGTGGCCGAGCAGACCAACCTGCTGGCGCTGAACGCCGCCATCGAGGCGGCGCGGGCCGGCGACCAGGGTCGAGGCTTCGCCGTGGTCGCCGACGAGGTGCGGGCGCTGGCGCGGCGCACCCAACAGTCCACGGCCGAGATCGAGACCCTGATCGGTGCCCTGCAGAATGGCACGCAGCAGGCGGTGCAGCGTATGCAGCGCAGCCACCAGTTGGTGGACCAGAGCGTCGACGACGCGCTGCAGACCGAGGCGGCGCTGGGCAACATCGCCACGGCGGTGGCGCTGATCCAGCAGATGAACCAGCAGATCGCCGCGGCCTCCGAGCAGCAGAGCGCGGTCGCCGAGGAGATCAACCGCAGCGTCACGGCGATCCGCGAGGTGGCCGATCAGTCGGCCCAGGCCATGCAGTCGACGGCTTCGTCCAGCGAACAACTGGCGGAGCTGGGGCGCGAACTACAGGGCATGGTCAGGCATTTCCGCTTGTAGCCGCGGCCTGGGCGGCGAGTCTTTCCTGCTGGCGCAGCCAGTAGCGATAGGCACTGACCCCGGAGCGCACCGAGCTGAACACCAGCGGCGGCTTGATCTCGCCGAGCATGCTCGAGCGTTGCAGCAGGTCCAGCGTCTGCCCGGTCACCCGCGCCAGCGACAGGTGCACGCCCTGGGCCTTGAGGATCTGTTGCACCTCGTGGAGGGTGGCCAGGCCGCTGATGTCGAGGTTGGTCATGGCTTCGGCGTTGAGCAGCACCGCATTCGGCCGCTCGCTGCCGTCCACCACGGCAAGCACCCGCTGCTTGAAGTAGTCGGCGTTGAAGAACAGCAGGGGGGCGTCGAAGCGGTAGATCACCAGGCCGGGAAGAGTGGTGGCCTGCGGGTACTTGGCCAGCTCGACCTGGCCGTCGATGCCGTGCATCCAGCCGAGCACCGCGTCGCTCGGGCGATAGGTGTAGTAGAGCAGGCGCAGTACGGCGATGCTGACGGCGACGAAGATTCCCGGCAGCACGCCGACGCTGAGCACGCCGACGGTGGTCAGCAGGCAGAGGCTGAACTCGAAGCGGCTGAGCTTCCAGAAGCCTTTCAGCGCCTGCACGTCGATCAGGCCCCAGCCGGCCAGCAACAGGACCGCGCCGAGCGCCGGCATCGGCACCCAGCCCAGGGGCTTGTTCAGCAGCAACAGGGTGGCGGCGATCACCAGCGCGGCGACCACGCCGACCAGTTGGGTCTTGCCGCCGACCATGTCGTTCACCGCGGTGCGTGAGTCGGCGCCGCTGATGGCGAAGCCCTGGGAGACCCCGGCGCCGATGTTGGCCAGGCCGAGGGCGACGAATTCGTGGTTGGCGTTGATGCTGTAGCCGTGACGGGCGGCGAAGCTGCGCGCGGTGAGCATGGCGCTGCAGAAGCTGACCACGGTAATGCCGGTGGCGTCGCGCAGCAGGCTTTTCAGTTCCTCCAGGCTGGTCTGCGGCCAGCTCAGTTGCGGCAGCCCGGCCGGTACCTCGCCAAGCAGTTCCACGCCGTAGCGATCCAGGCCCAGCAGCGCCGCGGCGAGACTGGCCAGGAGGACGCCGCAGAGCGCCCCGGGCAACTGCGGGAAGCGCCGCGGCAGCAGCACCATCAGCAAGAGCGAGAGGCTGCCGAGGATCAGCGTCGGCCAATGGATGTGCAGCAGGTTCTCCAGCAGCGCGAGGATGCCGGCGACGAAGCCGCTGGTCGCCGCCTCGTAGCCGAACAGCTTGCCCAGTTGCCCGACCAGCAGGCTCAGGCCGATGCCGTTGAGGTAGCCGACCAGGATCGGTCGCGAGAGGAAGCTGGCGATGAATCCGGCGCGGGCCAGGCCGGCGACGATGGAGAACAGCCCGACCATGATCGCGACGATCATCGACAGGTCCACCAGGCGCTGCGGGTCGCCCGCCGCCAGCGGGGTGATGGCGGCGGCGACCATCGCCGCGGTCGCCGCGTCGGGGCCGACCATCAACTGTCGCGAGCTGCCGATCAGGGCGTAGATCAGCATCGGCAGGATGCACGCATAGAGGCCTACCTGGGGCGGGAAGCCGGCGATCTGGGCGTAGGCGATGGCAGTGGGGATCTGGATCGCCGCCACCGACAGCCCGGCCTGGACATCCGGACGGAACCAGGCGCGGCGGTAGTGGAGCAGGCTATCGAGTCCGGGTACCCAGCGGGCGAGTGGCATGCGGCTGATTCCTTGCAGGCGCGGATGCCGCAGCTTAGCCCGAAGGACAGGCGGCAGGATTGCCGGGAATCATTATTTCTTCAGTGCACACGCTCTTCGAGGCGAGGCGCAGGGCGGATAGCGCCAGGCACTATCCGCCGCTTCTTCGCGCCGGCGGCGGACCTCAGACCTTCAACACCAACTTGCCGAAGTTTTCCCCGCTGAACAGCTTGAGCAGGGTCTCGGGGAAGGTCTCCAGGCCTTCGACGATGTCCTCGCGCGATTGCAGCTTGCCTTCCGCCAGCCAGGTGGCCATCTCCTTCAGGCCTTCTGGGAAGCGCTGGGCATAGTCCATCACCACCATGCCTTCCATGCGCGCCCGATTGACCAGCAGCGACAGGTAGTTGGCCGGGCCGCGCACCGCTTCCTTGTTGTTGTACTGGCTGATCGCCCCGCAGAGGACGATGCGTGCCTTGAAGGCGATACGGGTGAGCACCGTGTCGAGGATTTCGCCGCCGACGTTGTCGAAGAACACATCGATGCCCTTCGGGCATTCGCGCTTGAGTCCGGCGGCGAGGTCTTCGTTCTTGTAGTCGATGGCGCCGTCGAAGCCCAGCTCCTCGACCAGGAAGCGACATTTCTCGGCGCCGCCGGCGATGCCCACCACCCGGCAGCCCTTGAGCCTGGCGATCTGCCCGGCAACGCTGCCCACCGCACCGGCGGCGCCGGAGATCACCACGGTCTCGCCGCTCTTCGGCTGGCCGACGTCGAGCAACGCGAAGTAGGCGGTCATGCCGGTCATGCCCAGCGCCGAGAGATAGCGCGGCAGCGGCGCGCGGGACGGGTCGACCTTGTAGAAACCCTTGGGCTCGCCGACGAAATAGTCCTGCACGCCGAGGGCGCCGTTGACGTAGTCGCCGGTCTGGAAGCCGGGGTGCTTCGAAACCAGCACCTTGCCGACGCCGAGCGCGCGCATCACCTCGCCGATCCCCACCGGCGGGATGTAGGAGCGGGCGTCGTTCATCCAGCCGCGCATCGCCGGGTCCAGCGACAGGTACTCGTTCTTCACCAGGATCTGGCCCTCGGCCGGCTCGCCGAGCGGGGTCTCGACGAAACTGAAGGTGTCGCGGCCGGGCAGCCCGCTGGGACGCTGGGCCAACTGGTATTGCCGATTGATCTGGGAGGTCATGGCAGGGCACTCGAATGTCGGGAAACAGGCCCCTAGGGATAGCCGGCGCCGGCGCCGGCGGCAAGCGAAGGCGAGTGCGGAAATGACCGGTCATCTATGCCGATGATTCGCCGCCATCAGTCTTATCAGCGGGCTGGATGGCCCATCCTCCAGTCCCCTGATAGTGCTATGCCTTGCGCCGGCCCTGGCTAGACTGGCGCGGCCCGGTTCCGTCGCGGTTGGCGGAAGGCGATTTTCCGAGGAGCAGCAGATGAGCAAACTTCTTTCCGGCCAGGTCGCACTGGTCACTGGCGGTGCGGCGGGCATCGGCCGCGCTACCGCGCTGGCCTTCGCCGCCGCCGGGGTCAAGGTGGTGGTCGCCGACCTGGACAGCGCCGGCGGCGAGGGCACGGTCGAAGCGATCCGCCAGGCAGGTGGCGAAGCCCTCTTCATTCGCTGCGACGTCACCCGCGACGCCGAGGTCAAGGCGCTGGTAGAGGGTTGCGCGGCGGCCTACGGCCGTCTCGACTACGCCTTCAACAACGCCGGCATCGAGATCGAGCAGGGCAAGCTGGCCGACGGCAACGAAGCCGAGTTCGACGCCATCATGGCTGTCAACGTGAAGGGCGTCTGGTTGTGCATGAAGCACCAGATCCCGCTGATGCTGGCCCAGGGCGGCGGCGCGATCGTCAACACCGCCTCGGTCGCCGGGCTCGGCGCGGCGCCGAAGATGAGCATCTACGCTGCTTCCAAGCACGCGGTGATCGGCCTGACCAAATCGGCGGCGATCGAGTACGCGAAGAAGGGCATCCGCGTCAACGCCGTGTGTCCGGCGGTGATCGACACCGACATGTTCCGCCGCGCCTACGAGGCCGATCCGCGCAAGGCCGAGTTCGCCGCCGCGATGCATCCGCTGGGTCGGGTCGGGCGGGTCGAGGAAATCGCCGCCGCGGTGCTTTATCTGTGCAGCGACAACGCAGGCTTCACCACCGGTATCGCCTTGCCGGTGGACGGCGGGGCGACGGCGATCTGAGCGGGCGGCGATACAACCGGGATGCCCCGGCGCGGGGCATTCGCATTCTGTTACAGGTCGGCACGCGGTTTGGCGCGCCAGGCCACTGCCGGGGGACTAACCTGGGTCGAGAATCCGGGGCCTGAGCCCGTCTCCATCGCATCGGAGCAATAACAATAATGACCGCCGATCCCATCCTGACCCTGTTCCTCCCCATCGCCCTGGGCATCATCATGCTCGGTCTCGGACTGTCCCTGACCCCGGCCGACTTCCTCCGCGTGGTGCGCTACCCGAAGCCGGTGCTGGTCGGCCTGGTGTGCCAGATCGTCCTGCTGCCCATGGCCTGTTTCCTGATCGTCCAGGGCTTCGCCCTCGAGGCGGCCCTGGCGGTCGGCATGATGTTGCTGGCGGCCTCGCCCGGCGGCACCACCGCCAACCTCTACAGCCACCTGGCGCATGGCGACGTGGCACTGAACATCACCCTGACCGCGGTGAACTCGGTGATCGCCATCCTCACCATGCCGCTGATCGTCAATCTGTCGCTGCAATACTTCATGGGCGACGGGCAGGCGATTCCCCTGCAGTTCGGCAAGGTCATGCAGGTGTTCGTCATCGTCCTCGGCCCGGTGGCCATCGGCATGCTGGTGCGCAACCGCCTGCCGGCCGTGGCGGATCGGCTGCAGAAGCCGGTGAAGATCCTTTCCGCGCTGCTGTTGCTGGTGATCATCCTGCTGGCGCTGGCCAAGGACTGGCAGACCTTTGTCACCTACGCGCCGGTGGTCGGGCTGGCCGCGCTGGCCTTCAACCTGCTGAGCCTGGCGGTGGGCTACTGGGTACCGCGCCTGCTGCGCCTGCCGAAGGCCCAGGCGGTGGCCATCGGCATGGAGATCGGCATCCACAACGGCACCCTGGCGATCGCCCTGGCGCTGAGTCCGAGCCTGCTGAACAACAGCACCATGGCGATTCCGCCGGCGATCTACGGGGTGTTGATGTTCTTCACCGCGGCGGCCTTCGGCTGGTGGGTCAGCCGTGGCCACCAGGCCGCGCCGGCGCCCGTGACGGCGCCGGACTGAGGTCGGTCAGCCGCGCCGCCAGTTGAGCACGAACTGAGTCAGCAGGCCGGCCACCAGGCCCCAGAACGCCGAGCCGATGGACAGCAGGGTGAAGCCGGAGGCGGTGACCATGAAGGTCACCAGCGCGGCCTCGCGCTGGCGCTCGTCGGCCATCGAGTTGGCCAGGCCGTTCATGATCGAGCCGAGCAGGGCGATGGCGGCGATGGACAGTACCAGTGCCTTGGGGAACGCCGCGAACAACGCTGCCAGGGTGGCGCCGAAGGTTCCCGCGACGCAGTTGAAGAAGCCGCACCAGAGCGCCGCGGTATAGCGCTTGTGCGGGTCCTCGTGGGCCGAGGGACCGGTGCAGATCGCCGCGCTGATCGCCGCCAGGTTGATCCCGTGGGAGCCGAACGGCGCCAGCAGGATCGAGGCGATGCCGGTGCTCGAGATCAGCGGCGAGGCCGGCACCTGGTAGCCGTCGGCGCGCAGCACGGCGATGCCGGGCATGTTCTGCGACGCCATGGCGACGATGAACAACGGGATGCCGATGCTGATGGTGGCGGCCAGGGAGAAGCTCGGCGTGGTCCACTCCGGTACCGCCAGTTCCAGGCGGAACCTGCTGAAGTCCAGCTGGCCCAGTATCCCGGCCAGCAGCACCCCCACCAGTAGCGCAGCGAACACCGCATAGCGCGGCGAGAAGCGTTTGCACAGCAGATAGCTGAAGAACATCGCCAGCACCAGCAGGGTCTGTTGCTCGGCGGCGTTGCAGATCTCGATGCCGATGCGGAACAGCACCCCGGCCAGCAGCGCCGAGGCCAGCGAGGAGGGAACCTGGCGCATCAGGCGTTCGAAGCTGCCGGTGACGCCGCACAGGGTGATCAGGAGGGCGCAGACGATGAAGGCGCCGATCGCCTCGCTGTACGGCACTCCGGGCAGGCTGCTGATCAGCAGCGCCGCGCCGGGGGTGGACCAGGCGATCACGATCGGCACCCGGTAGCGCAGGGTCAGGCCGATGGTCGCCAGGCCCATGCCGATCGACAGGGCCCAGATCCACGAGGAAATCTGCGCGCTGCTGAGACCGGCGTTCTGCCCGGCCTGGAACATCAGTACCAGCGAGCTGGTGTAGCCGGTGAGCATGGCGACGAAGCCGGCCACCACGGCGGCGGGAGAGGAGTCGGCGAACGGACGCAGACGAGGCTGGGGCTGGGTGGTTTCGGTCATGCCGGGTACTTCCATGGAGTGTGCGGGACGACCGGGCACGGCGGTGGGCGGAGCCACGGGGCAGGTTGCGCGAGGCGCGGAGTGCCGATCATCTTTTTCTGTTTTGCGCAGCCTAAACAGCCGGCCAGGGGCTGTCCCGGTACAGCCGCGGACATAGTTGGCCATACAGTCGCAGCTGCCGGAAGCTGGCGGAGCTGGTAACTTCCCGGCATTTGCCGAGGAGCTTCGCCATGGATGCAAACCCCTACGCCACGCCGCGTGTCGAATTGGTCGAGCAGGGCATACCGGATGCTTTCCGCCGGCGCTGGACGCCCGCGCAACTGCGCATCCTCGCCTGGCTCTGCCTGGCCTCGATAGCCGGCGGCGTGGTGCTGATGGTGCTCAGCCTGCTGGAGGCATTCGGCGATGGCGCCGCGTTCGGGGTCTACGCCGACTGGCTGGGCCTGCTCCTCAGCCTGCTCGGCGCCTACCTGCTGCTGCGGCTCAAGCACCTGGTCGAGTCGCGCTTTCGCGGCCCCTCGCTGGCCTGGCCGGTATGGTTGTCGATTCTCCTGACCCTGCTGGGCGAGGGCTGGAGCCTGCTGGCGGTTACCGACGATGCGCTGCAGGGCTGGAACTGGCAGGCGCTGGTGTACTTCGCGCTGCTTGCGCTGATCGGCGCTACCACCCTCTGGCTGGGCCTGCGTCTGCTCAAGCAGGAAAACCTCTATCCGTCGCTGCGGATCATGGCCTGGCTGGACATCGCCGGCGGCGCGATGCTGGCTTCGGTGCTGTTGCTGGTGCTGGCGGTACTGCCGCTGCTGGCCGCCACCCTGGCCATGGCGCTGGCCTGCTGGCGCGCGGCGCGGGAGCTGGAGCGGGGCTAGCGGGCAGCCGGTCGGCTTGCCGAGCGTCCAGGCGCCAGGCCCATGGGCGTCAGTCGGCGGCCTCCGTCGCCGCTTCGCCGCGGCTGCCTGCATGCGCCCGAGCCAGGGTGCGATTGACCGCCAGCCAGCCGGAGACCGCTTCGCCGCCGGCTTCCTCGAAGCAGCGTTGGAGCAGCCGCGACTGCTCGCGACGCAGCGCCTTTTCCAACCGCACGCCCTCGGCGGTGAGGCCGAGGAGGCGTTTGCGCTTGTCGTCGTCGGCGGTGGCGCTGCCGATCAGGTTCATCTCCAGCAACTGGCGCAGCGGGATGTTCAGCGCCTGCTTGGTCACGCCGAGCAGGGCCAGCAGTTCCTTCACGCTGAGTCCCGGATAGCGGGCGATGAAGAACAGCACGCGGTGGTGCACGCGACCCAGGCCGCGGCGGGCGAGCATCTCGTCAGGCTTGGTGGTGAAGGCCTGGTACGCGAAGAAGAAGGCTTCCATCATGGCCTGCTGCTGGACGGCGTGGTTTTTCAGGTCAGGCATATTGACGCTTCCGGGTGCGGCATCGTAGTTTCGGTCAAGCAGTTTGACTCATTTTTCCCCGCCTACGCTACCGGTGATCCCATGGCCTTCTCTGAACGCATCTCCCGCCTGAAAAGCTCCTTGATCCGCGAAATCCTTGCCGCGGCGCAGCGTCCGGAGGTGATGTCGTTCGCCGGCGGGCTGCCGGCCGAGCCGATGCTGCCGAAGGTGCAGTGGGAGCAGATGCCGGCCTCCATGGGCCAGTACGGCATGAGCGAAGGCGAGCCTGCCCTGCGCGAAGCCATCGCCGCCGAAGCGCGTGCCCTCGGCGTCCCCTGCGAGGCGAGCCAGGTGCTGATCGTCAGCGGTTCGCAGCAGACCCTCGACCTGGCCAGCAAGCTGTTCATCGATCCGGGCACCGAGGTGCTGCTCGAGGCGCCGACCTACCTCGCCGCGCTACAGGCCTTCCAATTGTTCGGCGCCGATTGCGTGACCGTGCCGCTGGGTGCCGAGGGCCCCGACCTGGTTGCCCTGCGGCAGCGCCTGGAGCGACACAAGCCGGCCTTCGCCTACCTGATCCCGACTTTCCAGAATCCGTCCGGCGTGCGCTACAGCGAGGAACGCCGCGACGCGGTGGCGGCGCTGCTCGACGAATTCGGCGTGACCCTGATCGAAGACGAACCCTATCGCGAACTGGTGTTCGACGAGGGCCGCGCAACCCCGCTGGTCAGCCGCCTGCGCAAGTCCAGCTGGATCTATACCGGCACGGTGTCGAAGACCCTGCTGCCGGGCCTGCGCGTCGGTTTCCTGATCGCCACCCCGGACCTGTTCCCGCACCTGCTGCGGCTGAAACAGTCGGCCGACCTGCATACCAACCGGGTAGGGCAGTGGCAGGCGCTGCAATGGTTCGGCAGCGAGGCCTACCGCCAGCACCTGGCCGAACTGCGCGAGTTCTACCGGGTCCGCCGCGACGCCATGCAGGAGGCGCTGCTGGAGCACTTCGGTGAGCTGGCCGAATGGAATATCCCGGAGGGCGGGCTGTTCTTCTGGCTGACCCTCAGGCAGCCGCTGGATACCCGCACCCTGCTCCAGCCGGCGCTGGCCGCCGATGTCGCATTCATGCCCGGCGAACCTTTCTTCGCCGAGCCGGAGCAGAACCTCGGGCGTCTGCGGCTGAACTTCAGCCACGTCGCCCCGGAGCGCCTGCACGAAGGCCTGCGGCGCCTGGCCAAGGTCGTCCGCGACGCCCAGGCCGCCGAAGCGGCCTGAACCCTCATCGGCGCTCCTCCGAGGGCGCCGGCCATTCGATCCGAGGAGCGACACGATGTACAAGGTCTACGGTGATTACCGTTCGGGCAACTGCTACAAGATCAAGCTGGCCATGTCGCTGCTCGGCATCGACTACCAGTGGGTTCCGGTGGACATTCTCAAGGGCGAGACCCAGACCCCGGAGTTCCTGGCGAAGAACCCCAACGGCAAGATACCGGTGCTGGAGCTGGAGGACGGCAGTTGCCTGTGGGAGTCCAACGCCATCCTCAACTTCCTCGCCGACGGCAGCACCCTGTTGCCCAGCGAACCGCGCCTGCGCACCCAGGTGCTGCAATGGCAATTCTTCGAGCAATACAGCCATGAGCCCTATGTGGCCGTGGCGCGCTTCATCAAGCTCTACCTCGGCCTCCCGGAAGCCCGCCGCGCCGAGTTCGAAGAGAAGAAGATCGGCGGCTACAAGGCCCTCGACGTCATGGAGAAACAGCTGTCGCGCACGCCATTCCTGGTCGGCGAACAGTTCTCCATCGCCGATATCACCCTCTACGCCTACACCCATGTCGCCCATGAAGGCGGCTTCGACCTGACGGCCTACCCGGCGATCCGCGCGTGGATCAAGCGAGTGGGGGAGGTGCCGGGGTATGTGGGGATGCTGGATTGAGGGGAGCTTCGATCAGCGGTTGGCGAGGCAGTGATTTCTGTCATGAGCGGGAATTTCGGGTAGAGCGAAATTTTTATGCATCGGGCTGGATGCGCGTTTTTCCTGATTATTCGTAGCTCGCTTTCCTGGCGCTGCTGTTGGTACCCGGCGCTGCGCTGGTGGCGGGTCAGTTACTGGCCGTTGAGGTCGATGCCCAGGAGGGCATCGACCGACTGGCCGCGCTAGCCGACCCGACTACTGTCGGGCAGCTTTCTCGCCAGTAGGCGCACAGCACTGTCGAGCGGGTAAGCGGTGCGCAATTCTCTGTCGTCGCCGTACGCGGCCTACCGCATAAGTTGGTCATCGAGGGCTTGGCGATAGGCGCTGCGGCGGTCATCGAATCCTGCTTTCCTGACTGCTCGGGTCGCTATCGATTTCCGCCCAGCCGGTGCGGTACGGGCGTGTCCAGGGTAAACGCAGCGGTGCGTCCCGCCTGCAGTCGGTCACGGCGCAACTTCCTCGCCGGTGGCCATGGGACCGCCCATCTCGATTAATTTCTCGAACAATTCCCGTGCCAGTCTTTTCATGGCTCTTTTAATCAATCTCATACAATGGCTGATTGTTATCCATGTCTCATTCTGAAAAGAAATATAACAAGTGAATTGAGCAAGAAGTTGCGCAGTGCTGTGCAACTTTTTGCGCAGTAGTGTCCAGGCCAGTATTTTCAAGGGCTGTGGACTGTTATTGGGGATGTTTCTTGGTTTTCATTGTGCAACTTCTTGCACAATCGCTGTTACGCTCTAAATCAGCTGTTGGTCCGCTTGGAAGGCCTATGTTTCGAGGCTCTCCGGATAAATCCATACTGCCTGCCTTATTTTTTATAAATTGTTAACTACCTGTTTTGGTAGGGTTTTCCAAATGGCCATCAATGTCGTTATGATGGCTATAGCCAAGCCGTAAAGGGCATGGACGCAGACGCCTGACGTTTGGCTGAAAATCTTTCATTGATTCGTATCAATGAATAGGAAAATTCCCAAAGAGGGAATGTCCTGTTGCTTGCCAGTTTTTATGTTGTTTTCATGGAAAAGGCAAAGAGCTTTTCAGACTATTGGGATTCTCGTTCGGTTTTTATGCCAACTAGTTGAATTGTTAAGATATTCATTGGCGCACATGGTGTGCATTGAAGGGTTAGGATGACCTATTCGAGCAAGCTCTCCTCGCATTATCTGGAACTCGCGGAACAGCCGATTTCAAAGGATGTCTTTGCGGGTGAGGATGTGCGTTTTTCCAGCGAATACGAGGCGCTGGAAAATGAGCTGGGCAAGGCGCTCTCGCTCCATGAGAACGGCCAGACCGACTGGTTGAAAATCCTGGAAAACAGCGAAGCGCTGCTTCGTGCCCAATCCAAGGACCTGCGTGTTGCAGCCTGGTTGACCTGGGCCCTCTACCAACGGGAATCCTTTCCCGGTTTGCTGGCCGGACTGGGATTGCTGGAACGTCTGTGCAGCCGGCATTGGGTCGAGATCCATCCGCTCAAGGCGCGCACTCGCGCCGCGGCCATTGCCTGGCTGGTGCCCCGGCTGGAGCAGGCGCTGAACGAGAACGTACCGATCAAGGAGCAACTCCCCCTGTTCCGGCGTCTCGCCGAGCACCTGGAAAAACTCGATACCGCGCTGACCGCGCAACTGGGCGACGACGCGCCCTTGTTGCTGCCGATCAGCCGACGCCTTTCGGGCATGCTCCAGCGCGCCGCCGACAACCAGCCCGAACCTGGCGTGGTCGGCGCCGTGGTGGCCCAGGTCAAGCAGGCGGCCAGCCAGTTGCTGGCGCCGGGTGCGCCCATCGACAACGAGCGCGACGCCCACAAGGCCATGCGCGCCCAGCAGGAGGCCGCACGCCCCCTGTGCGCCTGGTGGCTGAAGCAGAAAGCCACCGATCTGCGCGCGCTGCGCCTCAACCGGACGATGCTCTGGCTGCCCATCGAGTCCATGCCCGAGCGCAATGCCGAACAGGTCACCGCGCTAAGGGGAGTGCCGGCGGACAAGCTGAAAAGCTACCAGGAGCGTTTCGCCCAGGGCCTGTACGCCGATCTCCTGGTGGAGCTGGAGGCGAGCCTGGCACGGGCGCCGTTCTGGTTCGACGGCCAGCGCCTGGTCTGGGAGTGCCTGCAAGGGCTCAACGCCGAGCAGGCGATGCGGGAAGTCGAAATGCATTTCGCCTTGCTCCTGCAGCGTCTGCCGGGGCTGGTGGAGCTGCGTTTCCACGACGGCAGCGCATTCGCCGATGCGGCCACCCGCGGCTGGATCAGCGCCCATGTCATGCCCCATCTCCAGAACGACAGTGCGCCGCGCAAGGTCGAGACCGTGGCCCTGCAGGCCGAATGGGACGTCGCCCTGGACGAGGTCCAGCCGGTGTTGCGCAAGGACGGCTTGAAGGCGGCGGTACAGGTGTTGAAGCAGGGCATGAAGCGCGCCCACGGCGGGCGCGCCCGGTTCTTCTGGCAACTGAGCCTCGCGCGACTGTGCTTCCTGGCGAAGAAGTACGAGCTGGCCAAGACCCAGCTGGAGAGCCTCGACCATCAGTTGCACGAATCGGGATTGCACGCCTGGGAGCCCGATCTGGCGCTGGATGTACTGCACCTGCTGCATAGCTGCTGCGAGCTGTTGCCGCAGAACCACGCCGTGCGAGAACGCAAGGAAGACATTTATCGCAGGCTGTGCCACCTCGATCTCGAGGTGGTGCTCGAATAGGGCTTCGCGCCCTCAATTCTCAAGGAGAAAAAGCCATGGCCAAAGAAGGCTCGGTAGCCCCAAAGGAACGCATCAACGTCACCTTCAAGCCCGCCACCGGCGGTGCCCAGGAAGAAATCGAACTGCCGTTGAAGCTACTGGCGATCGGCGATTACACCCAGCGCGCGGATGAGCGCAAGGTGGAGGACCGCAAGCCGATCGGCATCGACAAGATGACCTTCGACGAGGTCCTGGCCAAGCAGGAGCTGGGGCTGACGCTGAGCGTACCCAATCGTCTCCAGGAGGAGGGCGGCAGCGACGAGCTGGCGGTGGGGCTGCAGATCAACTCGATGAAGGACTTCAACCCGGCCAGCATCGTCGAGCAGGTGCCCGAGCTGAAGAAGCTGATGGAGTTGCGCGATGCGCTGGTGGCCCTCAAGGGCCCGCTGGGCAACGCCCCGGCGTTCCGCAAGGCCATCGAAAGCGTACTCGCCGACGACGAGTCCCGTAGCCGTGTGCTGGGCGAGCTGGGGCTGAGCGCCGCCCCCTCCCAGGACGCCTGAGCCACCCCTAGCCAAGGAAGCAGATACATGAGCACCAGTGCCGCACAGCAAGGCCGGAACCAGAACGGCGAATACAACATTCTCGACAGCATCATCGCCGAGACCCGCCTGAGCCCGGACGACGAGGCCTACGACATCGCCAAGCGCGGCGTCTCCGCCTTCATCGAGGAATTGCTCAAGCCGCAGAACGACGGCGAGCCGGTGAAGAAGGCGATGGTCGACCGGATGATCGCCGAGATCGATGCCAAGCTCAGCACGCAGATGGACGAGATCCTCCATCATCCCGATTTCCAGGCGCTGGAGTCGGCCTGGCGCGGCCTGCAACTGCTGGTCGACCGCACCAACTTCCGCGAGAACATCAAGATCGAGATTCTCAGCGTTTCCAAGCAGGACCTGCTGGACGATTTCGAGGACTCGCCCGAGGTGATGCAGTCCGGCCTGTACAAGCACATCTACACCGCCGAATACGGCCAGTTCGGTGGCCAGCCGGTCGGCGCCATCATCGCCAACTACTACATGTCGCCCAGTTCGCCCGACGTCAAGCTGATGCAATACGTCTCCAGCGTGGCCTGCATGGCCCATGCGCCGTTCGTGGCGGCCGCCGGTCCGAAGTTCTTCGGCCTGGAAAGCTTCACCGGCCTGCCGGACCTGAAGGACCTGAAGGATCATTTCGAAGGCCCGCAGTTCGCCAAGTGGCAGAGCTTCCGCCAGTCCGAGGATTCCCGCTACGTGGCGCTGACCGTACCGCGCTTCCTGCTGCGCACGCCCTACGATCCGGAAGAGAATCCGGTCAAGTCGTTCGCCTACAAGGAGACCGTGGCCAACAGCCACGAGCATTACCTGTGGGGCAACACCGCCTATGCCTTCGGCACCAAGCTGACCGACAGCTTCGCCAAGTATCGCTGGTGCCCGAACATCATCGGGCCGCAGAGCGGCGGTGCGGTGGAGGACCTGCCTTTGCACCACTTCGAGAGCATGGGCGAGATCGAGACCAAGATCCCCACCGAGGTGCTGGTGTCCGATCGCCGCGAGTACGAACTGGCCGAGGAAGGCTTCATTTCCCTGACCATGCGCAAGGGCAGCGACAACGCCGCGTTCTTCTCCGCCAGCTCGGTGCAGAAGCCGAAGTTCTTCGGCATCAGCGCCGAAGGCAAGGCCGCGGAGCTGAACTACAAGCTCGGCACCCAGTTGCCGTACATGATGATCGTCAACCGCCTGGCCCATTACCTGAAGGTCCTGCAACGCGAACAGCTGGGGTCGTGGAAGGAGCGTACCGACCTCGAGCTGGAGCTGAACAAGTGGATCCGCCAGTACGTCGCCGACCAGGAAAACCCCAGCGCCGAAGTGCGCGGCCGTCGCCCGCTGCGCGCTGCACAGATCATCGTCAGTGACGTCGAGGGCGAGCCGGGCTGGTACCGCGTCAGCCTGAACGTGCGCCCGCACTTCAAGTACATGGGGGCGGACTTCACCCTGTCGCTGGTCGGCAAGCTGGACAAAGAGTAAGCGGAGCTTTCCATGACCGGATACGGCAGCCTGTTCGAGCGCCTGAACGGCGACGCGGATAAGCGCGTCGGCTGGAGCCGCGAGGTTTCCGCCATGGCGTCGGTGGCTGCCCATCTGGGCAAGATGCTCAGCACCCGGGCGGGCAGCGTGCAGACGCTGTCCGACTACGGGTTGCCCGATCTCAACGACATGCGCCTGAGCCTGCACGACTCCCTGAGCCAGGCCCGCTCGGCCATCGAAGGTTTCATCGAGGCTTACGAACCGCGCTTGAGCAACGTGCGTGTCGTTTCCCTGCCGCGCGACAACGACCAGCTCCGCCTGGCCTTCAGCATCGAAGGGTTGCTGGAGGTGGAAGGTTTCAAGCGCCAGGTGAGTTTTTCCGCATGCCTGGATGGCAGCGGCCAGGTGAAGGTCAGCTAAGGAGGTTTCGATGTCCGGCAAACCCGCAGCCCGCGTTTCCGATCCTACCGCTTGTCCGCTCCCCGGGCATGGCAGCAATCCCATCGTCGTCGGTTCCGCCGACGTGTTCTTCGACGGCCTCGCGGCGGCCCGCCAGGGTGACGCCTCGGCCTGGCGCTGTACCGCTTCGATGCCTGGTTCGTCCATGAGGTCTTCTGAGATGGGCGCGAATCGGGTCGATTACGGAAAGACAACGGACACCGTGGGTTTCCGATCTTCAGGCCAGAAATGTCATTGCGGTTTTGGCGGCAGCGGTCAGACGACTGCCATCAGTGAAACGATATCCAGCAGGTAAGCCGTGTCCTTCAATCATTACTACCAGAGCGAACTCACCGCACTGCGCCAGCTGGGGCGCCGTTTCGCCGAGCGTAGCCCGGCCCTGGCCCCGTTTCTCGGGCAGGTCGGACGCGATCCGGATGTCGAGCGCCTGCTCGAGGGCTTTGCCTTCCTGACCGGGCGGTTGCGGCAGAAGCTGGACGACGAGTTGCCGGAACTCAGCCACTCGATGATGCACCTGCTGTGGCCGAACTATATGCGCCCGCTGCCGGCTTTCAGCATTCTCCAGTTCGACCCCCTGACCCGCCCGGGCGGGGCGCTGCGCGTGGAGCGCGATACGCCGGTCGAGAGCCGGCCGGTGGGCGAGGTCGCCTGTCGCTTCCGTACCTGCTACGCCACCGAGGTCCTGCCGCTGGTGCTGGAGGCGCTCAACTATTCGGTGACCGGCGAGGGAGCGCTGCTCGGCCTGCGCCTGGCGATGAACTGCGACGGGCACCTCGGCGAGCTGGGCCTGAGTCGGCTGCGCCTGCACCTGGCCGGCGAGCGCTACATCAGCCAGATGCTCTACCTGTGCCTGCTGCGCAACCTGGAGAGCATCCAGCTGATTCCGCTGGACGCCCATGGGCGGCCGCTGGATGGCGTGGCCGGCAAGCCGATGTCGTTCCGCCTGACGGGCGAGCGGGTGCAGCCGGTGGGTTTCGCCGAAGACGAGGCGTTGATTCCCTATCCGCTGAATACCTTCCGTGGCTATCGCTACCTGCAGGAGTACTTCGCGTTCCAGGACAAGTTCCTGTTCGTCGACGTGGATGGCCTTGACCTGCTCGGCGCGCTGCCCGAGGAAACCCTCAAGCAGGTCCGCGGCCTCGAGTTGCGCTTCGATATCCGCAAGAGCGGCATCCAGCGCCTGCACCCGACGCTGGAGAACGTCAAGCTGTACTGTACGCCGGTGGCCAACCTGTTCCGCCACGATGCGCTGCCGATCCGCCTCGACGGCAAGCAGGACGAGTACCTGCTGATGCCGGCCGAATACAGCCTGGAGGACTGCGGGGTGTTCTCGGTAGAAGGCGTCACTGGCTGGCGGCCGGGCGGGCTCGGCTACCAGGCCTACGTGCCGTTCGAGTCCTTCGAGCACGATCCCAGCTTCGACGTTCCCGAAGCACGGCCCCACTACAGCGTCCGGCAACGGACCTCGTTGCTGCACGATGGCCTGGACACCTACCTGAGCTTCGGCATCCGCCATCCCGAGCAGATCGAGACGCTGTCGGTGGAACTGACCTGCACCAACCAGAACCTGCCCCAACGGCTGCGCCTGGGCGATATCTGCGTCGCCTGCGAAGGCACGCCGGAGTTCCTCAGTTTCCGCAATATCACCCCGGCGACGCCGAGCTACGCGCCGCCGCTGAACCGCGATTTCCTCTGGAAACTGATCAGCAACATGTCGCTCAACTACCTGTCGCTGGCCAACGTCGACGCGCTCAAGGTGATCCTCGAAACCTACGACCTGCCGCGCTACTACGACCAGCATGCGGCGAAGGTCAGCAAGCGCCTGCTGGGCGGGCTCAAGGCGGTCCGCCACGAGCATGTCGACCGCCTGCATCGGGGCCTGCCGCTGCGCGGCTTGCGTACCGAGCTGACGATCGATCCGGAAGGCTACATCGGCGAGGGCGACCTGTTCGTGTTCGCTTCGGTTCTGAACGAATTTTTCGCGCTTTACGCCAGCATCAACTCCTACCACGAGTTGCGGGTGAGGAGCACACAGGGAGACGTGTACCAATGGAAACCGCGCATGGGTTTGCAGCCCCTGCTGTAAGCGCGCTGGCCCGGGGCATTCGCGAGTACTCGCTGTTCCAGGCGGTCCTGCTGGTCATGGATCGCCTGCGCGAGGAACATCCCGGCCTGGGAGACGAGGCGCTCTACGATCAGTTGGAATTCCAGGCCAATCCTAGCCTCGGCTTCCCGGGCAGCGATGTCGATCGGGTGGAGTTCTTCGAAGAGCGCGGCATGCTGCGGGCGCGGCTGCGTTTCAACCTGATCGGCTTGTTCGGTGCCAGTTCGCCGTTGCCGGCGTTCTACAGCGAACAGGCCCTGGGCGACAGCGAGGAGGGCAATCCTACGCGGAACTTCCTCGATCTCTTCCATCACCGCCTGCATCGGCTGCTGTTGCCGATCTGGCGCAAGTACCGCTACCGGGTGAGCTTCCAGAGCGGCGCGAGCGATGCGTTCTCCGCTCAGTTGTTCGCCCTCGTCGGATTGGGCGGGGAAGAGATCCGCAAGGCCAGGGAACTGAACTGGAAACGCCTGCTGCCCTACCTGGGCCTGCTCAGCCTGCGGGCGCACTCGGCGGCCTTGATCGAGTCGGTGCTGCGCTACTACTTCAAGCATGCCGAACTGGTCGCCGAGCAGTGTATCGAACGGCGCGTCGCGATCCTCGAAGAGCAGCGCAACCGACTCGGCCTGTTCAACAGCCAGCTTGGCGAAGACGCGGTGCTGGGCGAACGGGTCCGCGACCGCAGCGGCAAGTTCCGCATTCATATCCGCCAGCTCGACTGGCAGCGCTTCCACGAGTTCCTGCCGATCGGTCCCGGCTACCAGCCGCTTTGCGCGCTGGTCCGCTTCACCCTGCGCGACCCGCTCGACTACGACATCCGGCTGGTCTTGCGCCACGAGGAAATCCGCGAGTTCCGCATCGGCGCGCAGAACGCCTGCCGCCTTGGCTGGACCAGCTGGCTAGGCCGGGAGCGCGCCGATGGCGTGGTGACGCTGGGCAGCAAGATTCATTAAGGATGGATGAGCATGATCAACGTAGACCTGCAACAACTGATTCAGGCGCTGGATGCCGACACCCGGCGCGACCTCGAAGGCTCGGCCGAGCGCTGCGTAGCCCGTGGCGGCAGCAAGGTACTGGTGGAGGACCTGTTGCTGGGCCTGCTGGAGCGTCCCCAGGGACTGCTGGCGCGCGCCCTGCAGGATGCCGCGGTGGACGCCGGCGAACTCAACGCCGCGTTGCAAGCGCGGGGCGAGCACAGCGCCTCGCGCAATCCGGTGTTCGCGCCCGAGCTGGTGCAGTGGCTGCAGGATGCGCTGTTGCTGGCCAACCTCGAACTGGGCCGTAGCCAGATCGACCAGGCGGCATTGATCCTGGCCCTGCTACGCAACCCGTTGCGCTATGCCGGCAGCCGCTACCAGCCGCTGCTGGCGCGGCTCGACATCGAGCGGTTGAAGGATTTCGCGCTCTCGCAGCCGCTGGAGGGCGCGCCCAGCGGCAAGCCGGGCGGCGGCGAGTCCCTGTTGCAGCGTTTCACCCACAACCTTACCCAGCAGGCGCGCGACGGCAAGCTCGATCCGGTGCTCTGTCGCGACGGGGCTATTCGCCAGATGGTCGACATCCTGGCCCGTCGGCGGAAAAACAACCCCATCGTGGTCGGCGAGGCTGGCGTCGGCAAGACCGCCATCGTCGAAGGCCTGGCCTCGCGGATCGCCGCAGGGGAAGTGCCGCCGGCGCTGAGGGACGTCGAGCTGTTGTCCCTCGACATGGGCCTGTTGCAGGCCGGTGCCAGCGTGAAGGGCGAGTTCGAGCGGCGCCTGAAAGGCGTCATCGACGAAGTGAAGGCAGCGCCCAGGCCGACCATCCTGTTCATCGACGAGGCCCATACGCTGATCGGCGCGGGCGGTCAGGCCGGCGGCTCGGATGCCGCCAACCTGCTCAAGCCGGCCCTGGCACGTGGCGAGTTGCGCACCATCGCGGCGACGACCTGGGCCGAATACAAGAAGTATTTCGAGAAGGACCCGGCGCTGGCCCGGCGCTTCCAGCCCGTGCAGTTGCATGAGCCGAGCGTTGCCGAGGCGGTGACGATCCTGCGTGGCCTGGCCCGGGTTTACGAGGAAAGCCACGGTATCTACCTGCGCGACGACGCGGTGGTGGCCGCCGCCGAACTGTCCGCCCGCTACCTGGCGGGTCGCCAGTTGCCGGACAAGGCCGTCGACGTCCTCGACACCGCCTGTGCGCGGGTGCGCATCAGCCTGGCGGCGGCGCCGGAGAGTCTCGAGCGCCTGCGCGGCGAGCTGGCCGAAGGTGAGCGCCAGCGCCAGGCCCTGCGCCGCGATGCCGAGGCAGGCCTGCCGATCGACCACGATGCCCTGCAGGCGCTGGAGGAGCGTCTGGCCCAGGCGGAAAGCGAGCGGCACGTACAGGAGGACCAGTGGAGCCGCCAGCGCGAACTCGCCGAGCGCCTGCTCGCCCTGCGCCAGCAATTGGCCAGGGCCCGCGAGGCGAACCGGGAAGAGCAGGGCAGCGAGGCGGACGCGGAGGCTTTCCCGGCCGACGAGCATGGCGGTGTCGAAGCCCTGGAAAAGGCCCTTCACGAAACCCGCCAGGCGCTCGCCGATGCCCAGGCCCAGGGGCGGCTGGTCAGCTTCGAGGTCTGCCCGCGCCTGGTTGCCGAGGTGATCGGCGCCTGGACCGGCGTACCGGTGGAACAACTGGCGCGGGAACACAACGCCAAGGTGATGGGGTTCGCCGACGACCTGCGGACGCGGATCCGTGGCCAGGAACAGGCGGTCAGCGCCCTGGACCGCGCGATGCGCGCCACCGCGGCCGGGCTGAACAAGCCCGATGCGCCGGTCGGCGTGTTCCTGCTGGTGGGCCCGAGCGGGGTGGGCAAGACCGAGACCGCGCTGGCGCTGGCCGACCTGCTGTATGGCGGCGAGCGTTTCATCACCACCATCAACATGTCCGAGTTCCAGGAGAAGCACACCGTCTCGCGCCTGATCGGCGCGCCGCCCGGCTATGTCGGCTATGGCGAGGGTGGCATGCTCACCGAGGCGGTACGCCAGAAGCCCTATTCGGTGATATTGCTGGACGAGGTGGAGAAGGCCGATCCGGACGTGCTCAACCTGTTCTACCAGATCTTCGACAAGGGCGTGGCCAACGATGGTGAAGGGCGCGAGATCGATTTCCGCAATACCTTGATCCTGATGACCTCCAACCTCGCCAGCGAGCACATCGCCGCGCTTTGCCAGGACGGCGCGCGGCCTTCCGCCGAACTCCTGGAGGAAACCATCCGGCCGGCGCTCAGCCGGCATTTCAAGCCGGCGCTGCTGGCGCGCATGCGCGTGGTGCCTTACTACCCGGTGGGCGGCCCGGTACTGCGCGAGCTGATCGAGATCAAGCTGGAACGCCTCGGCGAGCGTCTGGCGCGCCGTCAACTGGCTTTCGACTACAGCCAGGCGCTGGTGGACCACCTGGCCGAGCGTTGCACCCAGAGCGACAGCGGCGCACGGTTGATCGACCACCTGCTGGACACGCACCTGCTGCCGCTGGTGGCCGACCGTTTGCTGGAAGCGATGGCGCGCGACGAGCGTCTCGAGCGGGTCCATGCGACGCTGGGCGAGCACGGCCGCGTGCTCTGCGAGTTCGCCTGAGGTGGGTGCGATGTTCAGCCGCGTACCGCAACCCCTGGCCTTCGCCGAAGCCCTGCTCGCTCAGTTCGGCGCGCTGTCGCGGGAAACCGACATCGCGGCCCTGCTGGGCGGTTTCGCACGCGCAGTCGGCGAACTCAGCGGCTGCGAGCTGAGCCAGCTGTATCTGCTCGACCAGACCCATACCGCGCTCACCCTCAACGCCGAATGCCGGGACGGCCTGTTGCAGGCGCTGGAGCCGTCGAGCCTGCCGGCGGACTACACCGGCGAGCAGTTGCTGCAGTTCGCCCTGTGCCAGAACCGCGTGGTCAGTCTCGTCGACCTGCCGTCGCGGCTGCACGAGACCGGCTTCCTGCCGGCAGGGGAGCAGCCCTGGCTGTCCCTGCTCTGCGTTCCGCTGGTGAGCCCGGAGAAAACGGTCGAGGGCATGGTGGTCTGCGCCACCCGGCGCCCACTGGACCTGCAGGGATTCGCCCATCCACTGGGCCAGTTGGGCTCGTTCGTGCTGGCCCAGCTGCATCTGCTGCAACGCCTCTCGCAACCCTCCGGCGAGCCGCAGGGACCGTCCAGCGCGCCGGTGGTCAGCGGCTACGGGCTGATCGGCAGGAGCGCGGCGATGCGTGAGACCTGCCGCCTGATCAGCAAGGTCCTGCACAACCCCTATACCGTGTTGCTGCAGGGCGAGACCGGCACCGGCAAGGAGGTGGTCGCACGGGCGATCCACGAGTACGGCCCGCGGCGAGCACAGGCGTTCGTGGTGCAGAACTGCGCGGCGTTTCCGGAAAACCTGCTGGAAAGCGAGCTGTTCGGCTACCGCAAGGGCGCCTTTACCGGTGCCGAGCGCGATCGTCCCGGGTTGTTCGATGCCGCGGATGGCGGAACCCTGCTGCTCGACGAAATCGGCGACATGCCCCTGTCGCTCCAGGCCAAGCTGTTGCGCGTGTTGCAGGAAGGCGAGATTCGCCCGCTCGGCGGCAACGACACGCACAAGGTCGATGTACGCATCATCGCCGCTACCCACCGTGACCTCGCCCTGCTGGTACGCGATGGCAAGTTCCGCGAAGACCTCTACTACCGGCTGGCGCAGTTTCCCATCGAGTTGCCGCCGTTGCGCCAGCGCGAGGGCGACGCCCTCGAACTGGCCCGGCATTTCGCCGAACGCGCCTGCGTGTTCCTGCGCCGCGCGCCGCTGGGCTGGTCCGCGGAAGCGCTGGAACTGCTCGACGGCTATGGCTTTCCCGGCAACGTTCGGGAGCTGAAGGGACTGGTGGAATGCGCGGTACTGCTCTGCGAAGGCGATGTGCTGCTGGCCGAACACTTTTCCCTGCGCGCGCCCCCGGAAGCGGAGGCGCCGCTCAAGCTGCGCGAGCACCTGGAGCAGATCGAGCGCGACCTGCTGCTCGCCTGCCTGCGCAGGAACGCTGGCAACCAGACCCTCGCTGCGCGCGAACTGGGTCTGCCGCGCCGAACCCTGATCTATCGCATGGGACGCCTGAACATTCATTTCGGCGATCCCCGGACCTGAAGCCCATGATCGAGATTTCCTTCCATCCAGCCCTGCCGGGCGCGCGCCTGGAGCGCGGCGTCCGCGGCCCTTCCATGGAGACTCCCTGATGCCTGTTCGTCACTGGCCCGCCGTGCTTCTGGCCCTGGCCGTCCTCTGCGGCCTCGCCGGTTGCAGCGGCAACTACAAATTCAACGACGGCGACTATCGCCCGCTTGGCGATCCGCAGGCGGTCAATCGCGGCAAGTGACCGCAAGGAGCGATCTCATGGAACTGGTATTGGAAATGCTCAGCGCCAAGCAATTCGTACCGACGGAGCTGTGCAGCAAGACCTTCGGCAGGAACGGAGGCCTCATCGGCCGCGGCGGTGAGTGCGACTGGGCGATTCCCGATCGCAAGCGGCACCTGTCCAAGCAGCATGCGCGGGTCAGCTATCGCAACGGCGCGTTCTACCTGACCGACACCAGCAGCAACGGCATCCGCGCCGGCAACGGCAGCCGCCTGCCGCATGGCGAGCCGCAGCGCATCGAGCAGGACAGCGTCTTCCTGCTCGGCGACTTCGAGATCCGCGCGCGGTTGCTGCGCGAGCCCGACGAGCTCGCCATGGACGTCGGGCGGCCGCAGCCGGCGGGCAGCATCATTCCGGACGATGCCTTCCTGGCCCTCGATCCGTTGCAGGCGCTCGACCAGGACGGTGCAGATGCCTACGAACTCGACGACCTGAGCGCGATCGCCCTGCCCAGCCAGGAGGCCGGGGCGCGTGCGGACTACGCGCGGATCGACATGGAAAGCCTGGTCGTACCGGAGCTGGTGCCCGCCCCGGCGGCTCCGCAGGAACCCGTGGAAAGTCCGCGTCCGGGTCACGACGAAGCCTTCTGGCAGCGTTTCGGCCAGGCCCTGGGAATGGACCTCGAAGGCCTCGACGGCGCTGCGCGCGAAGCGCTGGCGATCAACGCCGCCGGTTTGCTGCGGCAGTGCATCGGCGGCTTGCAGCAGAGCCTGCGGACCCGCAGCGAACTGAAGAACGAACTGCGCCTGTCGCTGAGCACGTTGCGCGATACCGGCAAGAATCCCTTGCGCTTCAGCGCCGATGCCGGCGAGGCGCTGGGTCATCTGCTACGGGATGGCAAGCCTGGCCAGTTGAGTGGCGAACAGGCCGTCGCACGCAGTTTCCGCGACCTCCAGGCGCACCAGGTGGCGCTGCTCGGCGCCAGCCGGGCGGCGGTGCGCGCGACCCTCGAGCATTTCTCGCCGCAGCAGCTGACCCTGCGTTTCGAGCGCGACGGCCGCCGGCCGTTGCTGGCCACCTCGGGCAGCCGCTGGCGTGCCTATGGTCGCTACCACCAGTCGCTATGCCAGGACGACGACTGGAGCGAGCGCCTGCTGGCACGTGATTTCGCCCAGGCCTACGAAGAGCAGGTTCGCCTGATTTCCACCCTCTACACCGAGCACCAAGGATGATCGCCATGTCTCGTCGCCCGATTCCGCCAGCCAGGGCGCTGGCCATGCTCGCCGTCCTGGCGCTGCTGGCCGGCTGTTCCACGCTATCGCCGTATTCCAGACTGACCAAGCTCGACCTCGCCCTGAGCGCCGGCGAGCGGGTCAATCCCGACCTCAATGGCCGGCCGTCGCCGGTGGTAGTGCGGCTGTTCGAGCTGAAGCACCCGGTGGCGTTCGAGAACGCCGACTTCTTCAGCCTCTACGAACGTCCCAAGGAGACCCTGGACCCCGACCTGGTGACCAGCGAGGAGCTGGAGCTGCGTCCCGGCGAGCGGGTCGAACTCAAGCTCAGCGTGGAGGAGGGGAGCCGCTACGTGGGCGTGCTCGCCGCCTACCGCGATCTCGGCGAGGCAAGGTGGCGCTACGTGGTGCCGGTCACGGCGAAAGAGCTGACCCGGGTAGAGCTGAAGCTGGGCCAGAAGGGCATCCTGAATGCCGGCGAACTGCTCGGCAAGGCGGGTGACGCGCGATGAACGTGCACAAGATCGTCTGGCAGGAAGGCATGCTGCTGCGCCCGCAGCACCTGCAACACAACGACCGCTACTACGACAACCAGATGAAGGCCCGGACCCAGTTGCTGGGCAGCTACAACTGGGGCTTCCTCGCCCTGGAGCTGGACCGCCAGTTCCTCAACATGGGCAAGCTGGTGATCAGCCAGGCCTCCGGCGTATTGCCCGACGGCAGCCTGTTCGAACTCGGCGGCAACACCGAGCCGCTCGCCCTCGACGTGCCGCCCAATACCTCGAACGTGCCGATCTACCTGGCCCTGCCGCTGGTCACCGGCAACCACATCGAGGCGCGCCGGCCGGAGCAGGCCGAGGTCCTGGCGCGCTATACCGCCTACGACCTGGAGGTGGCGGACTCCAACGCCGGCGAGGATTCCATGGTGCAGGTCAGCTGCGCGCGGCCGGATTTTCGCCTGCTGCTCGGCGAGCAGCAGAGTGACCAGGCCTACGTCAAACTGAAGGTGGCGGTGGTGCTGGATACCACGCCGGACGGGGTGATCAGCCTCGATCCCGACTTCGTGCCGAGCTACCTCCATGCCCACGCATCCGCCTACCTGCTGTCCTGCCTGAAGGAAGTGATCAGCATGCTCGGCCATCGCGGCGACACCATCGCCGAGCGTATCCGGTCCAATGGCAAGGTCGGCGGCGCGGAGGTCGGCGATTTCATGATGCTGCAACTGATCAATCGCACCGAGTTGCTGCTGCGCCACTACCTGGGATTGGAGCAGGTGCATCCGGAGCAGTTGTACCGGGTGCTGCTGACCATGCTCGGCGACCTCGCCACCTTCGGCAGCGAGAGCAAGCGTCCGCGCCTGGACAGCCGTTACCAGCACAGCGACCAGGGCGCCAGCTTCCGCAGGCTGATGGAGGCGATCCGCCAGGTCCTGTCGATGGTGCTCGAGCAGCATGCCATCGAACTGCCTCTCCAGGCCCGCCAGTACGGCATCCTGGTCTCGCCCCTGCACGACCACAAGCTGCTCGGCAGCGCCTCGTTCGTGCTCGCCGCCAGTGCCAATTGCGAGTCGGAGGAACTGCGCCAGCGCCTGCCCGCGCATCTCAAGGTGGGTGCGGTCGAGCACATTCGCCAGTTGGTCAACCTGCACCTGCCGGGGATCCGGGTCAAGCCGCTGCCGGTGGCGCCGCGGCAGATCCCGTTCCACTCCAACAAGACCTATTTCATTCTCGAACCCAACGCCGAGGATATGACCCAGCTGGAGCGCTCCGGCGGTTTCGCGTTCCACGTATCCGGCGAGTTCTCCGAGCTTGAACTGAAATTCTGGGCCATCAGGAACTGAACATGATCAAGGAAAGGGAATACCACGAGGACGAGAAGACCGTCCTCCTCGATCACCAGGGACAGGTACCGGCCCAGGGGCCGCTGACCGATTTCGCCGAACCGCCGCGCTTCGAGCAGCTCGAGGAGCGGATGATCTACGCGGCGCGCCTGCGTCCGGGCGAGGCCTTCAACGTCAGCCTGAACCCGCTGGTGGCGGCGGCTTCCGAACTGCTTTCGGAAGTGGTCCGGCTCAAGCACAGCACCGTGCTGGAGAACCTTGCGGCGCTCAAGGAGCGGTTGACCTCCGCCATGAAGCTCTTCGAATTCCGCGCCGTGCAGGATGGCGTGGAAAACAGCCAGGTCATGGCGGCGCGCTACGTGCTGTGCACGGTGGTCGACGAGGCGGTGGTGACTACCCCGTGGGGCAACGAAAGCGAATGGTCGAAGATCAGCCTGCTGAGCAGCTTCCATAACGAGACCTTCGGCGGCGAGAAGTTCTTCCAGTTGCTCGACCGGCTGTCGAAGAACCCGGTCAAGCACCTGCCGATGCTGGAGCTGATGTACCTCTGCCTGGCCCTCGGCTTCGAGGGCAAGTACCGGGTGATGGCTCGCGGCGTGCTCGACCTGGACGGTATTTCCGATGCGCTCTACCGGCAGATCCGCCAGTTGCGCGGCGACGTGCCGCGCGAACTGTCGCCGCACTGGCAGGGGCTCAGCGACCAGCGTCGCGGCCTGGTGCGGATCGTGCCCTGGTGGATGGTGGCGCTGTTCACCCTGGTCTGCCTGGTGGTGATGTATTCGGGATTCGCCTGGGTTCTCGGCGAGCAACGCGACACGGTGCTGCAGCCTTACCAGTCGCTCGATGCGGCGGCAGGACAGCCCGGTTCGTAAACACAGGGACGCGAAATGAAAAACTTCTTCAAGAAAGTCGGCGCCTTCCTGCGCAAGACGTGGGTCTGGACGCTGCTGCTGGTACTCCTGGCGGCATTGCTGGTGTGGTTCGTCGGGCCGCTGCTGGCGGTCGCCGACTACAAGTTCTGGGAAAGCCCGACTTCGCGGTTGCTGAGCATCAGCCTGATGTTCCTGGTCTGGGGGCTGGCGATGGTCTTCGTCAGCTGGCGCGCCGGAGTGCGGCGCAAGGCCGTCGAGGACAGCGACGAGGGCCAGGAGCGCCTGCGCCGCGACGGTCTGATCGAAGACGAACAGAAGGAATTGCGCAGCCGCTTCAAGGACGCCTTGCGCACCCTGAAGACCTCCAGCCTGTACCGCGGTCGTAGCGAGCGCTGGCGCAACGAGCTGCCCTGGTACCTGCTGATCGGCCCGCAGGGAAGCGGCAAGACCAGCCTGCTGGACTTTTCCGGACTGGAATTCCCGATCAACCGGATCGACCGCAAGCTGACCCGCGATACCGCCGGCACGCGCTACTGCGACTGGTACTTCGCCGATCACGGCGTCCTGATCGACACCGCCGGGCGCTACCTGACCCAAGCCGACGGCGAGGTCGATGGGGGCGCCTGGGCGACCCTGCTCGGCCTGTTGCGCAAGCGCCGCCGCGCACGGCCGTTGAATGGCGTGATGGTGTCGATTCCGGTGGAGACGTTGCTCAGCGACGACGAGATGGCGCTGGATACGCTGGCTCGCCAGGTGCGCGCGCGCCTGCAGGAAATCCAGCAGACCCTGCACCTCGATCTGCCGGTCTACCTGGTGCTGAGCAAGGCCGACCAGTTGCTCGGCTTCGACGAGTTCTTCGACCAGTTGAGCCACGAGGAGAGCGACCAGGTTCTGGGCACCAGCTTCGGCAAGGAGCAGAACGGCACCGATGTGACGGTCCTGCGCCAGGCGTTCGAGGACCTTCTGCGACGCCTGAACAGCCAGGTGATCATGCGCATCCACCAGGAGCGCGATACCCTGCGTCGCGGTCGCATCCTCGACTTCCCGCACCAGCTTGGCCAGATCGGCGAGCGGTTGTGCCTGTTCGTCGAACTCGCCTTCACCGGCAATCGCTACCAGCGCGCCAGCCGCCTGCGCGGCTTCTACCTGACCAGCGCGCCGCACCTGGCCCAGCAGCTGGACGAGGACACCGCCGGCATCGGCGCCAACCTGGGGATCGCCAGCGGCCTGCTGCCGACCCTGCGCAACGGGCGCTCGCGCTTCATCCATCACCTGCTGAGCCAGGTGATCTTCCCCGAGGCCAACCTGGCAGGTCTCGATCGCCGCGAACGCACGCGCATCCACTGGGGCCAGCGCGCCCTGTACGTCGGTTCGCTGGCGCTCCTTCTGCTATTCGGCCTGCTCTGGGCTGGCGGTTTCTCGGCCAACCACGAGCGCCTGGAGCGGGTCCGCGAGCTGGCGCAGCAATGGACCCAGCAGCGCCAGGCGCTTGGCGAGCGCGATGACGCCATGGCGGCGCTGAAGACGCTGGATAGCAGCTATGCGGCGACCACCGTGTTTCCGCCCAAAGGGGAAGTCTCGCTGCACGAGCGCGCCGGGCTGTACCAGGGCAACGAGGTCAACCCGCCGCTGGCCGCTGCCTATCGCCGCGAGCTGGAGACGCAACTGCTGCCGCGCGTGGCGCGGATGCTCGAAGCGCAGATCCGCGGCAACATGCAGAATCGCGAACGCCTGCTCAACAGCCTGCGGGCCTACCTGATGCTGAATCTGCGCGAGCGCCGCGAGAACGGATGGCTCAAGGACTGGGTGGCTACCGACTGGTCGCAGCGCTATGCCGGCAACGGCACCGTGCAGAATGGCCTGAACACGCATTTCGCCCGTCTGCTCGAGCAACCGTTCAGCTATCCGCTGAACGACACCCTGGTGGCCCAGGCACGCCAGGTGCTGCGCAGCGAGTCCCTGGCCAACGTGGTCTACCGGGTGCTGCGCGAACAGGCGCGAAGCCTGCCCGAGTATCGCTTCGGCCAGCACCTGGGGCCGCAGGCCGGTCTGTTCGTCGGCACCGACTACGTGATCCCGGGGTTCTACACCCAGCAGGGCTACCAGCAGTACTTCGTGGTCCAGGGCGCCAGCCTGGTCAACGACATCCTTCGCGACAACTGGGTCCTGGGCGAGGGCAGCGGGATCAGTGACATGGACCTGCGGCGCCTGATGGTCGAACTCGAGCAGCTGTATTTCCGCGACTACGCGAACTTCTGGAGCGAGGCGGTCGGACGCCTGGGCCTGCTGCCGTTCAACGATGCCGGCGAGGGCGCCGACCAGGTTTCCGGGCTGCTCGCCGCCAACTCGCCGATCCTCCAGTTGTTGCTGGAGGTCCGTGAGAACACCCGTTTCCCGGTCCTGGCGGAGAGCGCCGAGGCGCTGGCAGAGGCCAGCGACAAGGCCGCGGAAAAGGGCGGCAAGCTGGGCAAGGCGGCCGCCGCGGCGGCCGGCAAGGCCAGGGACGCGTTGGCGAAGAACCTGCCGGATACCGCGAAGAAGTCCCTGCAACGCCGCTTCGAGCCCCTGCATCGCCTGCTCGACGATAACAACGGCCCGGCGGCCGACCTCACTCCGCTGTTGCAGGCGCTCAACGAGTTGCAGTTGCAACTCGCCGGACTGGCGCGCGCCAGCCAGCCGGAGCAGGCGGCTTTCGACATGGCGAAGAGCCGCATGGGCGGCCAGCGCGATGCCCTGAGCAACCTGCGCAACGCCTCCGCGCGACTGCCGCGACCGCTCGGCGGATGGTTCAGCGTGCTGGCCGAAGACGCCTGGCGGCTGGTCCTCGGCGATGCCTACCTGTACCTCAACCAGCGCTACCAGAGCGAGCTGTACGGTTTCTACAGCAAGGCGATCAACAAGCGCTACCCGTTCAACGCGCACAGCGCCAGCGATGTCGCGGTCAGCGATTTCCGCGAGTTCTTCAAGGCGCAGGGCGTCGCCGAACGCTTCTTCGAAACCTACATGCGGCCCTTCGTCAGCGGCGACCCGGGCAGCTACCGCCTGCGCAGCGTGGACGGCTACAGCCTGCCGATGTCCAAGGTCTATCTCGACCAGATGGGCACGGCCCAGGTGATCCGCCAGAGCTTCTTCGCCGAGAACCCGGCCGAGCCACAGGTGCGCTTCCGCCTGGAGCCCTATACCCTCGATCCTGGCGTCAGCCGCGCCGAGTTCCGTTTCGACGGTCAGTCCATGGAGTACCGCCACGGCCCGATCGTGCCGATGTCGTTCAAGTGGCCCAGCGACGCCGACGGCGGCCGCACCAGCCTGGTGCTGGAGAAGATGGCCGGACGACCGGTGGGAATCGAACGCAATACCGGGCCCTGGTCTCTGTTCAGGCTGTTCGACCTGATGCAGACCGAGTACCTCAGCGGGCGTGACGTGATGGTGCTCAAGGCCGACCTGGGCGGCCTGCGCGCCAACTACCTGCTGCTCGCCCAGCGCACGCCGAATCCGTTCGATCTCGCGGTCCTGCGCAGCTTCCGCATGCCGGTGCAGCTCTGATGCAACGCACCGAGCCCTGGCGCAGCGCGGCGCGCACGGATCGCGGCAAGGTCCGCGCGCGCAACGAGGATGCCTTCCTGGACTGCCCGGATCGCGGGCTCTGGGCGGTCGCCGATGGCATGGGCGGGCACCAGGCCGGCGACCTGGCCAGCCGGATGATCGTCACCAGCCTGGCGGAACTGCCGGCCCGGACGGGATTCGACGAGCGCCTGAACGCGATGCGCCAGTGCCTGCACTGGCTCAACCGGCGCCTGGGCGAGGAACTCACCCTCAGCGCCGAACGCGGCGACAGGATCATCGGCAGTACGGTGGTGGCGCTGGTCGTGGAGGGGGCGCGGGCGGCCTGCGTGTGGGTCGGCGACAGCCGCTGCTATCTGTGGCGCGGCCAGCGGCTGTACCAGCTGTCCCGCGACCACTCGCTGTTGCAGCGACTGGTCGACGAACGGCGGATGGATATCGAGCAGGCCCGCGCCTATCCCTCGGCGCGCGCGCTGACCCGTGCCGTCGGCGCCAGCGAACAACTGGTGCTGGACGTGCTGGAACTGGAGGTGCATCCCGGTGACGTCTTCCTGCTCTGCAGCGACGGACTCTACGAAGAGCTGAGCGCCGATGCACTGGGCCGCGCGTTGAGCCTGGCATCGCCGCAGGTGGCGGTGGAGCGGCTGTTCGACGGCGCCTTGAGCGGCGCCGCGCGGGACAACCTGACGGCCGTGGTGATCCGCCAATGAACGAACCGCTGTCGTCGCTGGAGCTGCTGCCGGAGGAGGAGGGCGGCGCGAACCTGACCTATTTCGCCTTCGCCGCCCCGACCGCCTCGGCGCCGGACCTGCCGGCGGTGTTGCCCGGTCCGCTGCCGGACGTTCTTTCCGGGCGCTACCGTCTGGAGCGGATGCTCGGCGCCGGCGGCATGGGCACGGTATACCGTGCCCGGGACCTGCTCCATGAGCAGTTCGGCGACCCGGCGCCGCTGGTAGCGTTGAAGCTGCTCAACGAATCGGTCGCCGAGTCACCCGACGCCAGCGCCTTGCTCTATAGCGAGTTCGCCCTGACCCGGCGCTTGCGCCATCCGAACGTCGTGCGTCTGTTCACCTTCGACGTCGACACCGCCTGCCAGCGCGCCTACATCGTCATGGAACTCATGCCTGGCCTGCCGCTCGATCGCCTGCTCTGCGAACGTCCCGAAGGCCTGCCCTGGTCCGAGTTGAGCGCGATCGCCCGGCCGTTGCTGGACGCCCTGGCCTATGTCCACGAACAAGGGGTGCTGCATGGCGACCTGAAGCCGAGCAACGTGATGCTCGGCGAGGAGGGCGTGCGGCTCTTCGACTTCGGCCTCGGCCAGGCGCAGGCAGGCATCCTGGACGGCCTGCCGCAGCTCAGCCGGGGCCGCATCGACGCCTGGACCCCGGGCTACGCCGCTCCCGAACTGCTCGAGGGTGCGCCGTTGTCGCCGGCAGCCGACCTGTATGCGCTGGCCTGCGTCCTCTACGAACTGGCCGACGGTCGCCATCCGTTCCGCCGCCTGCCCTCGAACCAGGCCCGGGAGCAGGGGCTGGAGCGCCAGCTGCGCGCGCCCGGACACCTGCCTCGGCGCTGCTGGCCGGCGCTGCGTACCGCCCTGAGCCTCGACCCCGAACGGCGCTGCATCGGCGTCCGCGAATTGCAGGAAGCGCTGGGCGCGCGGCGTTCCTGGCTGGCCGGCGTTCTTGCCCGTTGAGCCGGCGGCGCTCGGTTTGCAGGACCTCTACGGCCGCTCTCCGCAAGCGCTCTGCAGGGCGATACGATTGCCTTCGCTGTCCCTGATCTCGGCGATGAACACGCCGTCGCCAAGCGGCGTCTTCGGGAAGAGGATTTCGCTGCCTTCGCCGAGGGCCCGGGCAAGGACGACATCCAGGTCCGCGACATTCAGGTAGATGATCGCCCCATGTAGCGTAGGCACGTAGACGTCGCCCTCGGCGAGTGCGCCGCTGGCACCGTCACGGCCTTCCTCGAAGGGGAAATGCGCCATTCTGCTTCCGTGCAGGGTGGCTACCTCGCCGAACGCCACTCCGAACACCGAGGCGTAGAAACGCATCGCCCTCTCCAGGTCGGACACCGGTATTTCCACGTGCGCGATCAGGTTCATTTCCTTCCTGTCCTGTCGGGACCACTGGTGACGCCGCTTTCCGGCGACGATGGCGGATGTTCAGCCGCGCGAAACCGAGCGGATCGGGCGGGCATGCCGCCGCGAGGGGGGCGAATGAATTCATGCGAAATTCATTAACATCTTGTCCCGCTTGACCGGCGTCAATACCCGTACTGCGTCACAAAAATACCCTGGCCCCAGGCCGTTCGGAAAGGCCGTTCGCTGTTCGCTTGGGGGAAGTCATCATGGCGCATCTGGTCTGGCAGGATGACCTGAATACCGGTATTCAGGTCATCGACAATCAACACAAACGCATCGTCGAGATGATCAATCACCTGCACGACGCCCAGCAAGGCAAGGAACACGCGGCGATCGCCGAGGTGATCGAGGAGCTGGTGGACTACACGCTGTCGCACTTCGCCTTCGAGGAAACCCTGATGGAGGATGCCGGCTACCAGTTTTCCCGGGCGCACAAGAAGATCCACGAGCTGTTCATCCGCCGGGTCTCCGAATACCGGGTGCGCTTCCAGGCCGGCGAGGATGTCGGCGATGAACTCAAGGGCTTGCTCTCGCGCTGGCTGTTCAACCACATCCGCAACGACGACGCCGGATATGTGGATGCGGTACGCCACAGCATGTCCGAACTGGTCAAGGACAAGAGCGAGGGCGGTTGGTTGTCGCGCTCGATGAAGCGCTTCTTCGGCTGATCGCCGGGGAAGGAAACGCAAAACCGGCCCAGTGGGGCCGGTTCTTTCGCCAGCGGACCTGGCCTCAGCGGATCAGGCTGAGGAATTCGCTGCGGGTGGCTGCGTTGTCGCGGAATTCGCCGAGCATCACCGAAGTGACCATGGACGAGTTCTGCTTCTCCACGCCGCGCATCATCATGCACATGTGCTGGGCCTGGATCACCACCGCGACGCCGAGGGCGCCGGTGACCTGCTGGACCGCCTCGGCGATCTGCCGGCTCATGTTCTCCTGGATCTGCAGGCGGCGGGCGTACATGTCGACGATCCGCGCGACCTTCGACAGGCCGAGCACCTTGCCGTTCGGAATATAGGCCACGTGGGCCTTGCCGATGAAGGGCAGCAGGTGGTGCTCGCAGAGCGAGTACAGCTCGATGTCCTTGACCAATACCATTTCGCTGTTGTCGGAGCTGAACAGGGCACCGTTGACGACTTCTTCCAGGCTCTGTTGGTAGCCGCGGCACAGGTACTTCATGGCCTTGGCGGCACGCTTGGGCGTGTCCAGCAGACCTTCGCGGTTAACGTCCTCGCCGAGCTGGGTGAGGATCGAGGAGTAGTGTTGTTCCAGGGACATGGGCGTTCCAGTCAGACGATTACCAGCGCGGAGGGTAGGACGTCGCCGGGCCGCTGGCAAGACTCGGCGCTTGCCGGCTACTCGTCGCGGCCTTCGAGCATGGTCCTGCGCAGCATCACGTAGACCGAGCCGGTGCCGCCGTGGCGTGGCAGGCAGGAGGTGAAACCGAGCACCTGCGGGTGTTGGCGCAACCAGGTATTGACGTGGCTTTTCACCAGCGGGCTGCGTCCGTCCTTGCGCGCGGCCTTGCCATGGGTCACGCGCACGCAGCGGATTTCCAGGCGGGTGGCCTCGGCAAGGAAGTCCCATAGCGTCTGCCGGGCCTTCTCCACGCTCATGCCGTGCAGGTCGAGGCTACCGTCGAAGGGCACCAGGCCCTGCTTGAGCTTGCGCAACTGGCTTTCCTGGACGCCGTCGCGGGCCCAGGACAGCTCGTCCTCGGGGCCGACGTCGATGACGAACTGGTCGGACAGGCCGTCGACGCGGATTTCGTCGTTGCGCACGCTGGCATTGAGCTGGCGCTGCTTGAGTTGCTGGCGGTCGTTGCGAGGTTTGCCGGTATCGGCTCGATCGACCGAGATGCGCTTGACGCCGCGCATCTCGCTCTTGAACAGGGAAAAGTCGTCGTCTTGCATGGGAGCCTCCGCGAAGCGGCGCAGTTTACCGGATCGGCCGCACGCCGGCAGCCCGCTCAGTCGCGCTTTTTCATCAGGTTCGGCGACAGGCTCAGGTCGCTGTTGCGGCGGCTGCGACGGCGGCTGAAACGCCAGAAGAACACGCCGAGGCAGAGCGACAGCAGGCCAAGGGCCAGCAATACGCCGCCGGCGGCGGGTTCGATATGCAGCATGCCGACAGCCGGCTGGCGGCCGATCAAGGCCGAGGTGCCGGCCAGCGACAGCAGCACGCCCAGGCTCGCCACCAGGGCCGCGAACGCCGCCGCCAGGCGCCAGCGCCAGACTCTCGGCCGGCGCGGGCGCAGCCGGCGCGCATCGAAACTATCGGACAGCTTCATCCCGACTTCCTCGTGTGTCATCGGGGCTAGGACCGGAACCTTCCGGCCGGGTTCCCGGATTCCCGGGAGCCGTGGGCAAACCGTGCGCCGCTCGTCTTCTCGCCGCA
This sequence comes from Pseudomonas sp. FDAARGOS_761, assembly GCF_013343155.1. Lineage (NCBI taxonomy): Bacteria > Pseudomonadati > Pseudomonadota > Gammaproteobacteria > Pseudomonadales > Pseudomonadaceae > Pseudomonas > Pseudomonas sp. FDAARGOS_761. The sequence continues at coordinate 1,882,589 of NZ_CP054572.1, forward strand.
AGCCATGGCCCTGCAGGCAGACTAGTCCTCCGCAGGGCGGGGCGGGAGGGCGGCTGGATGGGCGGTCAGAGCAGGTCCCGGGCCTGGGCGACGATCGCCGCGAAGTTGTCGCCGAGGGCGGCGATCTCGGCGCGTTGCAGGTCCGCGGCGCTCAGGACCCCGCCGTTCAGGGTGGGTATGTCGCGGGTGGCGCAGGCGCTGTCGGCGAGGGTGCAGCGGTAGCCGTAGTCCTTGGCCGCGCGCACGGTGGTGCTGACGCTGGAATGGGTCATGAAACCGCAGACGATCAGGTCGAGACGGCCGTGGTTCTGCAGCAGGTCGTGCAGCTCGGTGCCGGAGAAGGCATTGGGCAGGCGTTTCTCCACGACCTTTTCCCCGGCTTCCGGTTGCAGTTCCGGGAGGAACTGGCCGCGCGGACCCTGCGGATCGAACAGGCCACCCTGGATACCCAGGTGGCGCACATGCACGATGGGCGTACCGTTGGCGCGGGCTGCCTGCACCAGCACGCCGATTTCCGCGGCGGCAGCGTCCAGGCCTGGCAGGCTCAGGGCGCCGCTGCGGTACTCTTCCTGGGCATCGATGATCAGCAAGGTGCTCTGCCGAAGGGGGGCTGGCGGGTAGCCGCGTCCGCTGATCTGCAAAAGGGTGAGCGGATGAGGCATGTCACTACTCCTGAGAAGGCACATGCCTTTCATTCTGGCCCCTATCGGCGAGCCTGTGAACCTTTGCCGCATGCGCACTAAAGTGGTATGGACTTCCCGCGCTGGAGGCCAGCTCCGGCGCGATCGGCTAGAATGTCGCCCTTTTGTGCGTTGCGAGGAGCAATTCCGTCATGTCCGAGTCCCGTCTGCTCACCCTGCGCGACTACATCCGCTGGGCTGTCAGCCGTTTCCACGCCGCCGGCCTGTTCTTCGGTCACGGCACCGACAATGCCTGGGACGAGGCGCGCCACCTGGTTCTGGGCTCCCTGCACCTTCCCTGGGAAATTTCTGACAGCTACCTGGATTGCCGCCTGGAAGACGATGAACGCGCCGAGTTGGCGGAGATCCTCCGGCGGCGCATCGAGGAACGGATTCCGGCGGCCTACCTGCTGGGCGAAGCCTGGTTCTGCGGGATTCCCTTCAGCGTCGACGAACGCGTGCTGGTGCCGCGCTCGCCTATCGCCGAACTTATCGAACAGCGCTTCGCGCCCTGGCTGCCGGCCGAGCCGGCGCGAATCCTCGACCTCTGCACCGGTTCCGGCTGCATCGGCATCGCCTGCGCCTATGCGTTCGAGCAGGCGGAGGTGGTGCTCGCCGACCTGTCCTTCGATGCGCTGGAGGTGGCCAACGTCAATATCGAGCGCCACGACCTCGGCGAGCGGGTCTACACCGTCCAGGGCGACGGTTTCGCCGGGCTTCCCGGCCAGCGCTTCGACCTGATCGTGTCCAATCCGCCCTACGTGGATGCCGAGGATTTCGCCGACATGCCGGCGGAGTTCCATCATGAGCCTGAACTCGGCCTGGCCTGCGGCGACGACGGCCTGGACCTGGTGCGACGGATGCTCGCCGAGGCGGCCGACCACCTCAGCGAGAAAGGCCTGCTGATCGTCGAGGTGGGCAACAGCGAGGTCCATGTGCAGGCGCTGTATCCGGAAGTGGACTTCACCTGGCTGGAGTTCGAGCACGGCGGCCACGGGGTGTTCATGCTGTCCGCCGCGCAGTGCCGCGAGCACCGGGAACTGTTCCGTTCGCGCTTGGAAAAGTGATCGGAGGCGGCTGGTGCCGCCGGTTCAGTGAGTGGCGATCCAGATCAGCAGGCCGGCCTGGAACACCGCGAAGGCGGTCAGGCAGGCGATGGTGAAGCGCAAGCTGGTGTCGTCGCGGCGGTAGTGGTTGATGCGCTGTTCCAGTTGGCGGATCTCCGCATCCTGGGCCTGCAGGGTCTGCTCGGCCTGTTCCAGCATCGCCGCGGCGTCCAGCAGCGGCACGATCTGCACCTTGTCCTTGTGCCAATCGCTGTGCAGCTCGCTGACCCGGCCGGCGCTGTAGCGGGCCTTGAGCAACCGCTGGTCCTCATAGCTGACGTCGAAGCCCTGGGCGCGGATGAAATGGTCGCGGCGCAGGCGTGCGTCTTCGGTCAGGCCATCCTTCAGCGCCAGTGCGCCGCCTTCCACCTTGTAGTGGGCCCAGCGTCGTTGCGCCCAGGCGATCGCCTGGGCCAGCAGGAAACGGCCCAGCCCGCGGTTCAAGGGTTCAAGGCTGAGCCCGGCGTCCGAGCCGAAACGCACTTCCTTGTTGCGATGATCGGCCCAGACCTCCAGCAGGTTCTGCTCCTTGCGCAGCATCAGGCCTGGCACCTGGATGCTCAGGCGCAGCAGGCTCTGGTCCGCGCTATGCCGTTCGACCCTGCCGAGCTGGACGAAGCGCAGGGGGCGGGCGCCGGTCGCGCGGTCGGTGGGCAGCGGCGCCAGGCGGAGCAGGCGGAAATGCTCCGGCGCCAGTTCGGCCCAGGGGTGCGGCGGTTTCTTCTCGGCTTCTTCTGCGGCCGGTTGGGTATCGCTATCGATCATCGGACATCCTCTGGCCGGCCGCCTTCACGGGCCGGCTTTCAGAACTTGTCGGCGCGGGAAGCGATTTCTGTAGCGGCTCAGCGGCCTTTTTCCGCGTCTGCGCCGCGCAGGATGAAGCGGCTGACCGCCTCGACCAGTTGCCGGGCCAGCGGCAGGTTCGGGTCGTTGTAGGCGGAAAGCTGCTGCAGACCGGTGCTCGGGGCGATCCGCAGGATGTGGTTCATGCCGTCGATGAGCACCAGTTGCGAGTCGGGCTTGGCCCGCTGGAGCGCCTTGGCGTCGGCGACGCCGACCTGGATGTCATTGCGGCCCTGGACGATCAGGGTCGGGATGCGCAGGCGGCCGAACGCGCGGGCCGGGTCTTCGCGGAACAGCGAGATCAGGTACGGCTGCACGCTGGGTCGGAGCAGGCTGGAGAGCGCCGGCGGGATATCGCTGCGGGTCTCGCCGGCCTTCAGCGAAGCCAGCACCGAGTCGGCCTGGCGCAGTTGCGCCGGCGGCAGGCGACCGCGCAGTTGCTCGCGCAACACCCGGTCGATGGGTTGGCCGCTGCCGGCGATGGCGATCAATTCCTCGGCCGGCGTGCGAGGCGCCGCCAGGCTGGCGATCAGCGCGCCTTCGCTATGGCCGACCAGGATCAGCCGGGAGAAGCGCGGGTCGCGGGCCAGCCGCTCGCTCCAGGCGACCACGTCGTCGACATAGGCGCCGACGCTGAGGTCTTCCTCGCGCGGCGCCGCCGCCAGGCTGCGGGCGACTCCCCGCTTGTCGTAGCGCACGCTGGCGATTCCGCGTTCGGCCAGGGCCTCGGCGAGACGCAGCAGGTAGCGGTTGTTGCCGCCGAAGGGGTTGTTGCCGTCGCGGTCGGTGGGACCGGAGCCGGCGACCAGCAGGACCACCGGCGGCGGCACGGCGCTGCGCGGCAGCAGCAAGGAGCCGCGCAGCACGCCGTGCCCGGTGTCCAGGTCGTAGGGGCGGTGCAGGATGCTGTTGGGAGCGGCGTGGGCCAGGCTGGCGAGCAGGCAGAACAGGGCGAGGAGGGCGCGCGGCATGGAGGTCTTCATGGGCCGATGATAGCGCTTTGATCGCGTCCTCCGGGGAAGGTTCGCAGGCCCGTCCTTGACGGGTATACTCCCATGTCTTTCCCTCTCGTCCTCACGCGGAGCCTCGCATGTCCGGCAACACCTACGGCAAGCTCTTCACCGTCACCACCGCAGGCGAAAGCCACGGCCCGGCGCTGGTCGCCATCGTCGATGGGTGCCCCCCGGGGCTGGAACTGTCCGCCCGGGACCTGCAACGCGACCTCGACCGGCGCAAGCCCGGCACCAGCCGGCACACCACCCAGCGCCAGGAAGCCGACGAGGTGGAGATTCTTTCCGGGGTGTTCGAGGGCAAGACCACCGGCACGCCGATTGGCCTGCTGATCCGCAACACCGACCAGAAGTCCAAGGACTACTCGGCGATCAAGGACCTGTTCCGCCCGGCCCACGCCGACTACACCTACCACCACAAGTACGGCGTGCGCGACTACCGCGGCGGCGGCCGTTCTTCGGCGCGCGAGACCGCCATGCGCGTGGCCGCCGGGGCTATTGCCAAGAAATACCTGGCGGGCCTGGGCATCCAGGTGCGCGGCTACATGAGCCAGCTCGGGCCGATCGAGATTCCGTTCAGGAGCTGGGACAGCGTCGAGCAGAATGCCTTCTTCAGCCCCGACCCGGACAAGGTGCCGGAGCTGGAGGCCTACATGGACCAATTGCGCCGCGACCAGGATTCGGTCGGGGCGAAGATCACCGTGGTTGCCGAAGGCGTGCCGCCGGGCCTGGGCGAGCCGATCTTCGACCGCCTGGACGCCGAACTGGCGCATGCGCTGATGAGCATCAACGCGGTGAAGGGCGTGGAGATCGGCGCCGGCTTCGCCAGCATCGCCCAGCGCGGTACCGAGCACCGCGACGAACTGACCCCGCAAGGCTTCCTGTCGAACAATGCCGGCGGCATCCTCGGCGGGATCTCCTCCGGCCAGCCGATCGTCGCCCACCTGGCGCTGAAGCCGACCTCCAGCATCACCACTCCCGGGCGCTCGATCGATACCGCCGGCGAGCCGGTGGACATGATCACCAAGGGCCGTCACGACCCGTGCGTCGGCATCCGCGCCACGCCGATCGCCGAGGCGATGATGGCCATCGTCCTGCTCGACCAGTTGCTGCGCCAGCGTGGGCAGAACGCCGACGTGCGCGTCGACACGCCGGTCCTGCCGCAGCTGTGAGGGCTGTGGCAGGCCGCGGTGCGGGACGGGTGAACGGCGGATCGTGACCAGCGCGGTTCCCTACTGGCGCCTGTCCAGCTTCTATTTCTTCTATTTCAGCCTGCTCGGCGCCACGGCGCCGTTCCTCGCCCTGTATTTCCATCACCTGGGCTTCCCCAGCCCGCGCATCGGCGAGCTGGTGGCGATTCCCATGCTGATGCGTTGCGTCGCGCCCAACCTGTGGGGCTGGCTGGGCGACCGCAGCGGCCAGCGCCTGGCCATCGTGCGCTTCGGCGCGGTATGCACGGCGCTGGGCTTCTCGCTGATCTTCGTCAGCCACAGCTACGCCTGGCTGGCCTTGGTGATGGCGTTGCATGCGTTCTTCTGGCATGCCGTGCTACCGCAGTTCGAGGTCATCACCCTGGCCCACCTGCGCGAGCGCAGCGCCAGCTACAGCCGGATTCGCCTGTGGGGCTCGATCGGTTTCATCTGCACCGTGGTCGGTCTCGGCGCGCTGTTCGAGCGCCTGAGCCTGGATGTCTACCCGGCGACGCTGCTGGGTATCATGCTCGGCATCGTGCTGTGCAGCTGGTGGGTGCCCAATGCCCAGCCGGCCCATCGCGAACCGCGCGAAGGCGAGGGCGGCTTCCTCGCCCAGTTGCGCCAGCCGGGCGTGCTGGCGTTCTACCTGTGCGTGTGCCTGATGCAGCTGTCCCATGGGCCGTACTACACCTTCCTGACCCTGCACCTGGAATCGCTGGGCTACAGCCGGGCGCTGATCGGTCTGCTCTGGGCGCTAGGGGTGGTCGCCGAGGTCATCCTGTTCCTCGCCATGCCACGCCTGCTGCAACGTTTCAGCCTGCGCCAGGTGCTGGCCGCGAGCTTCCTGCTGGCGTCGTTGCGCTGGCTGCTTCTCGGCAACCTGGCCGACAGCCTGGCGCTGCTGGTCTTTGCCCAGACGCTGCATGCCGCTACCTTCGGCAGTTTTCATGCGGCTGCCATCCATTTCGTGCAGCGTAGCTTCGGCCCGCGCCAGCAGGGCCAGGGCCAGGCCCTGTATGCTGCGCTGGCCGGTACCGGCGGAGCCCTGGGCGCGCTGTATTCCGGCTATAGCTGGAACAGCCTGGGCCCTGCCTGGACCTTCGCCATCGCCAGCCTGGCAGCCTTGCTGGCAGCCGCTATCATCAGTACCCGTTTGCAAGAGGTGCGGGCATGAACGACAACCGTGAACAGCTGACCCAGCAGATCATCGACGCCGGCCGGTTCCTCTACGGCCGCGGCTGGTCGCCGGCAACCAGCAGCAACTACTCCGCGCGCCTGGACGAACAGCGCGCGCTGCTCACCGTCTCGGGCAAGCACAAGGGCCAGTTGGGCTTCGACGACGTGCTGGTCACCGACCTGGCCGGCAACAGCCTGGAACCGGGCAAGAAACCCTCGGCGGAGACCCTCCTGCACACCCAGCTGTATGCCTGGAACCCGGCGATCGGCGCGGTGCTGCATACCCACTCGGTGAATGCCACCGTGCTTTCCCGCCTGGTTCGCGGCGACCGCCTGGTGCTGCAGGACTACGAACTGCAGAAGGCCTTCGCCGGGGTCACCACCCACGAAGGCCAGGTCGAGGTGCCGATCTTCGACAACGACCAGGACATCGCCCGCCTGGCCAGCCGCGTGCAGCCCTGGCTGGAGGCGCATCCGCACTGCCCGGGGTATTTGATCCGCGGCCACGGGCTGTACACTTGGGGCGCGCGCATGAGCGATGCCCTGCGTCAGGTGGAAGCTTTCGAGTTTCTGTTCGAGTGTGAACTGAAAGTACTGAGTCTGAGCCGATGAGCAGCCTTACCGTCTATCACGAGAACCAGCCGGAGCAGCCGCTGAAGCTGCTGACCCATGCCGAGGACATCGCTTCGACCCTGGCCGAGGTCGGCGTCCGTTTCGAACGCTGGGAAGCCGCCGCGCCGATCGCCGCCGGCGCCAGCCAGGACGAGGTGATCGCCGCCTACGCCCACGAGATCGAGCGGCTCAAGCGCGAGCGCGGCTACATCACCGTGGACGTGGTCAGCCTGAACAGCGACCACCCGCAGAAGGCCGAATTGCGCGCCAAGTTCCTCGACGAGCACCGCCATGGCGAAGACGAGGTGCGCTTCTTCGTCGCCGGGCGCGGCCTGTTCGTCCTGCATATCGAGGAGCATGTCTACGCCGTGCTCTGCGAGCGCAACGACCTGATCTCGGTGCCGGCCGGCACGCGCCACTGGTTCGACATGGGCGAGCACCCGCATTTCGTCGCCGTGCGCCTGTTCAACAACCCGGAGGGCTGGGTCGCCCAGTTCACCGGCGACGACATCGCCAGCCGCTTCCCCCTGCTGGAAGACTGAGCGAGGCGCCGTCCCATCCGTCACCATCCGCGCCCCCGGTCCTGCCGGGGGCGGTTTCATCCGGAGTCCGCATGACCATCAAAGCCATCCTCACCGACATCGAAGGCACCACCAGCGCGGTCAGCTTCGTTTTCGACGTGCTGTTTCCCTATGCCGCCCGGCACCTGCCGGACTTCGTCCGCGAACACGCCGGGGAGCCCGAGGTAGCCGCGCAACTGGCGGCGGTGCGTGCCGAGAGCGGTGAGGCGGACGCCGATGTCGAGCGGGCGATCGCGATCCTCCTGCAATGGATCGCCGAGGACCGCAAGGCGACGCCGCTGAAGGCCCTGCAAGGCATGGTCTGGGCCCAGGGCTACCGCGACGGTCAATTGAAGGGCCACGTCTACCCGGACGCGGTGCAGGCGCTGCGCGAGTGGAAGGCCCGTGGGCTGGACCTGTACGTCTATTCCTCCGGCTCGATCCAGGCGCAGAAGCTGATCTTCGGCTGTTCCGAGGCCGGCGACCTGGGCCCGCTGTTTTCCGGCTACTTCGACACTACCAGCGGGCCGAAGCGGGAAAGCGCCTCCTATGCGCGGATCGCCGGGGCCATCGGCCTGCCGGCCGCGGAAATCCTTTTCCTTTCCGACGTGCTGCAGGAGCTGGATGCCGCGCGCGACGCGGGCATGCGCACGCTCGGCCTGGCCCGCGAAGGCGGCAGCCTGGACGGCCATCCGACGGTGGCCAGCTTCGCCGACATCGTCGTGGAGTGAGCGCGCCGGCTATCCTGAGGGAACACTCTTGCTCGGGAGCATCGCGCCATGGGTTCCACCCTCAGCGGGCTGATCAGCCTGGTCATCCTGGCCCTGGATATCTGGGCCATCGTCAACATCCTGAAAAGCACTGCGGAAACCGGGATGAAGATCATCTGGGTCCTGGTGATCATCGTCCTGCCGGTGCTCGGCCTGATCATCTGGGCCATCGCCGGCCCGCGCGGCAACGTCAGGCTGTAGCCTCCCGCCGCGGCGCTAGCCGCCTGCGGCGTAGTGGTGCCACAGGTGGATGGCGGCGTAGGCGCGCCAAGGCCGCCAGGCCTCGGCGCGGGCCTTGAGGCTGCGCGCATCGATGCCTTGCGGCCCCCAGACCGTGGATTTCAGCAGGCCGAGGTCGGCGGCGGGGAAGGCGTCGGCTTCGCCCATGGCACGCAGGGCTATGTATTCGGCGGTCCAGGGGCCGATGCCGGGCAACGCGCAGAGGCGCTCCACCAGCGCCTCGGGGCCGTCCGCCAGGTCCAGGCTCAGCTCTCCCGAGGCGATCGCCGCGGCGAAGCGTTGCAGCGTCTGTACCCGCTTGCCGGGCATGCCGATGCCGTCGAGGTTGGCTTGCGCCAGCGCGGCGGGTGTCGGGAACAGGTGGCTGATGCCGTCGTAGCCGAGATTTTCCAGCGGCTCGCCGAGGCGCTGGATCAGGCGCCCGGTGATGGTCACCGCGGCCTTCACCGTGACCTGCTGGCCGACGATGGCGCGCACCGCCTGTTCGAAGGGGTCGAAGGCCACCGGCAGGCGCAGCCCCGGATTGGCGGCTACCAGCGGGCCGAGCAGGGGATCCCCGGCGAAATGCCGGGCGATGGCGGCCGGGTCGCTGTCCAGGTCGAACATCCGGCGGACCCGTGCCTCGAGTTCGGCGGCCAGGGCATGGGCGGACGGGCTGAGGCTCAGCGCCAGGACCTGGCGTTCCGCCAGCGGTCGCACCTCGAACCAGGCCGGGCGGCCGTTGGCCCGGAAGCTGCGGGCATAGTGGTCGTCGCCCAGGCTTTCGACACCGGCGAGCAGGCGCAGGGCGAAATGCTGGTGGAACTGGCGCCATTCCCAGGGCGACTGGTAGGGCAGGTGCAGGACGAGGGGAGAGGTAGGCTGGCTCATGGGCAGACGATACCTGTCCGGCGCAGCCGGCGCCATCCGCCGGCGGGGTTCGACCTGTCATTGCCGCCAGCGTAGAATGCGCGCCTTTCTTCGCGGCGCGGGCAAGTCCCGCTGCCAGATTGCAGCCTTACCAGGGAGATCCCGGCCCATGAGCGATTATCAGGAAACTCTGTACCAGGGCTACGGCCAGCGCTTCAGCATCGACAACATGCTGCATGAGGTGCGCACCGAGCACCAGCACCTGGTGATTTTCGAAAACGCCCGGATGGGCCGGGTGATGGCGCTCGATGGAGTGATCCAGACCACCGAGGCCGACGAGTTCATCTACCACGAGATGCTCACCCACGTGCCGATCCTCGCCCACGGCGCGGCCCGGCGCGTCCTGATCATCGGCGGCGGCGACGGCGGCATGCTGCGCGAGGTGGCCAAGCACAAGAGCGTCGAGCGGATCACCATGGTCGAGATCGACGGCACCGTGGTCGACATGTGCAAGGAGTTCCTGCCCAACCACTCCCAGGGCGCCTTCGACGACCCGCGGCTGAACCTGGTGATCGACGACGGCATGCGCTTCGTGGCTACCACGGAAGAACGCTTCGACGTGATCATCTCCGACTCCACCGACCCGATCGGCCCTGGCGAGGTGCTGTTCTCCGAGAACTTCTACCAGGCCTGCCGGCGCTGCCTGAACGAGGGCGGCATCCTGGTCACCCAGAACGGCACGCCGTTCATGCAACTGGAGGAAGTGCGCACCACCGCCGCACGTACCGACGGGCTGTTCGCCGACTGGCATTTCTACCAGGCGGCGGTGCCGACCTATATCGGCGGCGCCATGACCTTCGCCTGGGGCTCGACTCGCGAAGGCCTGCGTCGCCTTCCGCTGGAAACGCTGCGCCAGCGCTTCCGCGACAGCGGCATCGCCACCCGCTACTACAACGCCGATATCCACCTGGGCGCGTTTGCTCTGCCGCAGTACGTGCTGCAGGCCATCGGCAAGCAGGACAACGACTGACGCTTCACCGGGAAGGGCCGCAAGGCCCTTTTTCATGCGTCGCTCCGACATCCCCTGTTACTGCCAGCTAACATTTTTTTCACAATCGATCCGGGAAAATCTGCGCGCTTTTTTCCGTTGCCATGGCTATAAATGGCAGTTTTGTCCTTGAGTGCATCGAATGCTGACCAAACGATTGCGCCAGAGCGGCGTAGTAGTCTCCTGCCTGCTCGGTAGCGTCCTCTTCATCGCCCTGGCCTTCCTCGGCTGGCAGCGTTTCGCCCCGGCAGCCACCGTGTCCGGCTGGACCTACCGGGTGGTGCTCGAGGACATTCCCCACGTCAGTGCCCTGGCCCGCGACCCGGACGGCCTGCTCTACGTGAGCCAGGAGTTGCAGGACGGCAAGGGCCTGGTGTTCCGCATCGCCGCCGATGGCAGCCGCGATACGGTGCTCGACGGGCTGTCCAAGCCCGACGGCATGGCCAGCTTCCGCGACGGCATCGCGATCAGCCAGGAGCAGGGCGCCTCGCCGGTGTTCTGGTGGCATGCCCAGCAGGCCCGGCCGCTGTTCGACGGCATCCAGGTGGAGGGCGTCGCCAGCGACGGCCGCTACCTGTACGCCGCCGAGGATCGCGACCTGGACGGGCGGATTCTCCGCTACGACCCGGAGACCGGCGGACTGACGGTACTGCGCGAGGGATTGCAGCGCTCCGAAGGGGTGGCCGCCTGCCCGGACGGAAGCGTCTTCTACACGGAAAAGAAACGTGGCCACGTCATGCGTCTGCATGAGGGGGCCGAGGACGAGGTGGTGCTGAACGGACTGAATGCACCGAGCTTTTTGCTGTGCGACAGCGAAGGCCTGTGGATCACCGAGGACTCGACGCATAACGCGCGAGCCTTGCTGCTGCCGCCCGACGGGCCGCTGCAGGTGATCGTACGGCGCCTGCGTTCCGCACAGTCCCTACTGCCCATCGGGCCCGGCCGCTACCTGCTGGCCGAGCAGGGGCGGGACCGCATTCTCGAAATCGAACGACAGAAGAGCGAATTGTAAACATGGACCAAACGGAAGTCCGAACCACCCAATCGCCCCCACGGCTGTTCCAGCCCACCATCCGCAGCCACCTGGCGTTCACCGCGCTCAGCGCGCTGGTGCTGCTGGTCATGTTCAGCCTGCTGCGCCTGGCCTTGCTGATCTACAACCGCGAACTGATCGGCGCGACCCCGGCGAGCACCTTCCTCGAGGCGTTCGGCAACGGCGTGCGTTTCGACCTGCGGGTCGTCGTCTATGCCGTGGCGCCGCTGGTGCTGTCGCTGTTCGCGGTACGCGCGATGGCCGCTCGCGGCCTGTTCCGTACATGGTTGACGCTGTTCGCCAGCATCACCCTGTTCCTCGGCGTACTCGAACTGGACTTCTACCGCGAGTTCCACCAGCGCCTGAACAGCCTGGTCTTCCAGTACATGTCGGAAGACCCGAAGACCGTCATGAGCATGCTCTGGTACGGCTTCCCGGTGGTCCGCTACCTGCTGGCCTGGGCCTTCGCCACCTGGGTGCTGTACCGGGTGTTCAAGGCCATCGACCTGGCGACCCGCCCGAGCCAGCGCAAGCCCCGCGAAGACAGCGTGATCGCCCGCCCGGGCGCTGCCGCGCCCTGGTACGTGCGCGGCGTGGTGCTGTTCCTCTGCGTGCTGGTCTGCGTCCTCGCCGCCCGCGGCACCCTGCGCCAGGGCCCGCCGCTGCGCTGGGGCGATGCCTTCACCACCGAATCCATGTTCGCCAACCAACTGGGCCTGAACGGCACCCTGACCCTGGTCAAGGCGGCCAAGGAGCGCTTCTCCGAAGACCGCGCGAACATCTGGAAGGCCACCCTGGACGACAAGGTCGCCCTGGAGACCACCCGGCAGATGTTGCTGACCCCCAACGACAAGCTGGTGGACGCCGACGAGGCCGCGGTGCGCCGCGAGTTCACCCCGCCGGCGGCGAATACCCTGCCGATCCGCAACGTGGTGGTGGTCCTGCTGGAAAGCTTCGCCGGCCACTATGTCGGCGCCCTGGGCGCGCCGGGCAACATCACGCCGTATTTCGACAAGCTGTCGAAGGAAGGCCTGCTGTTCACCCAGTTCTTCTCCAACGGCACCCATACCCACCAGGGCATGTTCGCCACCATGGCCTGCTTCCCCAACCTGCCGGGCTTCGAATACCTGATGCAAACCCCGGAGGGCGGCCACAAGTTCTCCGGCCTGCCGCAGTTGCTCAGCGCCCGCCAGTACGAGGACGTCTACGTCTACAACGGCGATTTCGCCTGGGACAACCAGTCCGGCTTCTTCAGCAACCAGGGCATGACCACCTTCATCGGCCGCAACGACTATGTCGACCCGGTGTTCTCCGATCCGACCTGGGGCGTCTCCGACCAGGACATGTTCGCCCGTGGCAACGAGGAGCTGGACAAGCTGGCGAGCACCGGCAAGCCGTTCTATGCGCTGTTGCAGAGCCTCTCCAACCACGTGCCCTACGCGTTGCCGAAGGACCTGCCGGTGGAGCGCGTGACCGGCTACGGTTCGCTCGACGAGCACCTGACCGCCATGCGCTATTCCGACTGGGCGCTGGGCCAGTTCTTCGAGAAGGCGAAGAAGTCGCCGTACTACAAGGACACCCTTTTCGTGGTGGTCGGCGACCATGGCTTCGGCAGCCCCGAGCAGCTCACCGAGATGGACCTGCACCGCTTCAACGTGCCGCTGCTGCTGATCGCCCCCGGCATCCAGGAGAAGTTCGGTACCCACCTGCCGACCGTCGGTACCCAGGTCGACATCGTGCCGACCATCATGGGCCTGCTCGGCGGCGAGACCGTCCACCAGTGCTGGGGCCGCGACCTGCTGAACCTGCCGGAAGGCGACAAGGGCTTCGGCGTGATCAAGCCGTCGGGCAGCGAGCAGAACGTCGCCATCGTCTCCGGCAACCGCATCCTGGTGCGGCCGAAGGACGGTGACGTGCGCGTCTACGATTACCAGCTGGGCGGCGATGCCAAGGCGGTGATCACCAAGGACGTGCCGGACCAGGCCGAGCTACAGAAGAAGCTGGAGTCGTTCATCCAGACCGCGACCAAGAGCCTGCTGGAGAATACCGCGGGCGTGGTACACGGGATCCCGGACAAGGACTGACCCGTAGCAAGCATGAGAAAGGGGCCTTCGGGCCCCTTTTTTTCGGCGCCAGGTCGCAGCGTCTTGCGTTGCCGGTGCCGAGGCGGCCGCCCTGCCCGATAGCGTTCAGGGTGTATCCGTCTGCTGGCTTTCCAGCCAGCGCAGGACTTCGGCGGTGGCCTGGATCAGGTCCGCCGGTATGTACTGGTCGACATTGCCGTCGCGCAGCAGCGCCCGTGCCAGCGGAACTCGTTGCAGCACCGGGATTCCTTCTTCCTCGGCGATGCGCCGGACCCGCAGGGCCAGGGCGTCGGTGTGCTTCAGGGTGATCAGCGGCAGGGGTGTTTCGCCGCGTCGATAGCGTATGCCGATGGCGACGTGGGTCGGGTTGGCGACGATCACCGAGGAACGCCGGACATCCGCGCGCAGGTTGCTCGATTGCAGTTCCTGATGGAATTGCCGGCGCTTGCTCTTGATCTCCGGGCTGCCCTCCATCTCCTTGTACTCGCGCTTCACTTCGTCCTTGCTCATGCGCAACTGCTTGTAGTGCTGGTGGCGTTCGAAGGCGTAGTCGGCGACGGCAATCGCCAGGAAGCCGACCGCGCAGACCAGCATCAGTTGCCTGAGCATCAGCCCGCTCACCGGTGCCACGCAGTCCAGCCCGCAGGCGGGAATCCGCAGGAGGCTGGCCAGGTTGCCCTGCAAGGTCAGCCAGACCAGCAGGGAGAGCAGGGCGACCTTCAGGGTCGACTTGAGGAACTCCACCAGGCTCCGGATCGAGAAGATCTTCTTCGCGCCCTCCACCGGGTTGATCTTCTTCAGGTCCGGCTTGACGCTGTCGAGGCTGAGCAGGAAGCCGTACTGGCCGACATGGCTGAGCACCACCACCAGCGCCGCGACCAGCAGGACCGGCGCCAGCAGGTAGAGGAGTTCCTGGAGAAGGTTCTCCAGGATGGTCTCCAGCGCCTGGCGAAACGGCAGGTCGATGTACTCGGCGGGCAGCAGGAGCAGCTTGCCGAGATGCTCCAGGTAGTAGTCGGAAAAGCCCATCAGCAGCGCCACCAGCGACAGGATCAACGCGCTGGAGACAATTTCCTTGCTCTTCACCACCTGGCCCTGCCGGCGGGCGTCGCGCAGCTTCTTCGCCGTGGGCTGCTCGGTCTTCTCGGCGCTCATGGCGTCTCCAGCACGGGACGCAGCAGGCGCAGCGGGTCGACGGCGAGCAGCAGGGCATCGTAGGCGTGCTCCATGAGGATGCCCAGGTAGAGCACCAGCAGCAGGCTGGCGACCAGGCTCTTGATCGGCATGGCGAGGATGAACACGTTCAGCGACGGGGCGAAGCGGCTGACCAGCGCCAGGCCGAACTCGGCGAGGAACATGGCGATCAGCAGCGGCGCGGCGAACAGCGCGCAGAGCATCAGCATCTGCGAGAACTGCGCGTAGAAGAATGCCACCCATTGGCTGCCGAACTGCGGGAAGAAACTGCTCACCGGCCAACTGGCATAGCTCCTGAACAGCGAGCCGACCAGCGCGAGGAAGGCGCCGCCGGAGAAGAACAGGGTGATCAGCGTCTGCGTCAGCAACAGCCCGGTGGGGCTGGTCTGGCTGCCCAGGCTGGGGTTGAGGGTCGAGGCGAGTGCCGCGCCACGCTGGTTGTCGATGATGAAGCCGGTCGCTTCCATGGCCCAGAAGGGAATGGTGGCGACGAAGCCGATGAGCAGGCCGAGCAGCACTTCCTTGCCGATCAGCAGGGCGATGTCCAGCGCGCCGAGGGCCGGCGGCAGGCTGCCGGCGACGATCGGGTAGGCGAACAGCGCCAGCGAGCAGGCCACGCCGTTGCGCACCAGGCCGCCGCCCAGGGTCTGCTTGGCCAGCACCGGCAGGACCACGAAGCAACTGATGATCCGCGGCAGCAGCAGGCTGTAGGTCAGCAGCAGTTGCTGCAGGTCCTGGACGCTCATCGCACCAGCGGCACCTTCAGCAGGGTCATTTCGGCGAAACGGTACAGCTCGCCGCCCAGCCAGCCGCTGGTGGCGAACAGTACCACCACCACGGCCACCAGCTTGGCGACGAAGCCGAGGGTCTGCTCCTGGATCTGGGTGAGTGCCTGGACCAGCGATACCAGGGTGCCGATCAGGGCCGCGACCAGTACCGGCGGCAGCGACAGGACCAGCACCAGCCACAGGGTCTGGTTGGTGAAGTGGAGGATGTCGGCGCTGCTCATGGTCAGCCTCCGTAGCTGATGACCAGGCCGTGGGTCAGCCGCGCCCAGCCGTCGAGGAGGACGAACAGGAGCAGCTTGAACGGCAGGGAAATGGTCATCGGCGACACCATCATCATGCCCATCGCCAGGAGGATGTTGGAGATGATCAGGTCGATGGCGATGAAGGGCAGGTAGATCAGGAAGCCGATCTCGAACGCACGGGTCAGTTCGCTGACGGTGAAGGCCGGCAGCAGGATCAGCAGGCTGTCCGGGTCGAGCCGCTCGGCGTATTCGCTGGGCCAGACCTGGCGGGTGCTTTCCATGAAGAAGGTGTGTTCGCGCTCCTGGATCTGCCGCTTGAGGAAGTTCCGGTAGGGCGCCATGCCCTCGTCGAGAAAGCGTTCCACCGATGCCGAGTCGCTCAGGCTGACGTCGTGGTTGCGCAGGTAGTCGCGGGTGGCGAAGCCGACCGGTGCCATCACGTACAGGCTGAGGATGATCGCCAGCCCGTACATCGCCATGTTCGGCGGAATCTGCTGGACGCCCAGGGCGTTGCGCAGCAGCGAGAAGACCACGGTCATCTTGATGAAGGAGGTCGCCATCACCGCGATGAACGGGACCAGCGCGAGCAGGGCCAGGCCGAGGATCAGGCCGAGCTCGTCGGGCAACTGGATCATGCTTCGTCGTATCCGAACAGGCGGGTTACGCGCACCCCGAGCCGGTCCTGGAGCCTGACCAGTTCGCCGATACCGAGGCAGCGCCGGTTGGCGAGGATGCGCACTTCGCCGTCCAGGGCACAGTCGAGATCGAGCAGCGAGCCTGGCTGCAGAGTCGAGAGGGTATGCAGGTCCAGGGTGCGGCGGCCGACCTCGAAGCTGACCGGGATCGGCAGTTGGTCGAGTTCGTGCAGGTCCTCGCTGTCGGCGAGGGAGGGGGTGTCGTGCATGTCGAGCAGTTCCAGTTGCGTGGAGTGGAGTTGGCAGCGCGCCCAGGGGCGTCCTTCGAGAACCCCCAGCAGCGCTGCGTCGGGGCGATGGCCGGCAGGCAGCAGCAACAGGTCGCCGGGCTCCAGGGTGCGCAGCTCGCCGGCCTCCAGCGGCAGGCCGGGCCATTGCAGCGACAGGCGCAGCGGTATGGCCAAGCGTTGCGCCGAGGGGCGCGGCGGCAGGCGTGCCAGCAGCGTCGCCGGATCGCCGTCGAGCCAGAGCGCCAGGCGCTGGTCGTCGCGTTCCAGGCTCAGGCGCAGGCCCATCGCAGCGCGTGGTTGCGCCGGGCTCAGGCCGTACCAGACCAGGCCGGGAAAGACGTTGCCTTCGCGCTCCAGCAAGGCCAGTTGCAGGGCCGCCGGCAGGCTGGCGAAGGCTGCCTCCTGCAGGTTCGGCGCGAGCCAGCGGGCCAGCGCCGGGGCCTGGCAGAGAAAGCGCAGGGGCAGGCCGTCCCACGCCAGGCTCAGTTCGAGATCGACGTCGGGGGCGGCCTGGGCGATGTCCAGGCGCGCTTGCAAAGCGTTGCCGACATAGTGGCGACGGCAACGTGCGAGACGTCGCTGGAGATCCAGTTCGGCGCGGCTGGCGAGCGGCAGGTCGAGGTCCGCACCGTTCATTCGGCTTGCCACTCTTCATGCAGGTAGCGACGTTGCCGCGAGCGCTGACCGCTGTCCTGCTGCTGATTGAAGGTGAGTTGCACCGGTTGTTCCGGATGCAGCCGTTGCAGGCGTTCGAGCAACTCGCCACGGGCTTGCTGGAGCAACGCCAGGCTGCCGGGGCTGGCACTGATCTCGATCT
This sequence comes from Pseudomonas sp. FDAARGOS_761, assembly GCF_013343155.1. Classification (NCBI taxonomy): domain Bacteria; kingdom Pseudomonadati; phylum Pseudomonadota; class Gammaproteobacteria; order Pseudomonadales; family Pseudomonadaceae; genus Pseudomonas; species Pseudomonas sp. FDAARGOS_761. The sequence goes on from NZ_CP054572.1 coordinate 1,899,759, forward strand.
GCAACTGGCCATGGCCATGCAGGACCTGCACCTCCACGGCGCCGAGCTGGGGCAGTTGCACCTGCAGGCGTGCCGCATGGCTTTCGGCTGCGCTGGCGACCTGGATGCGCCCCTGCACGGCATCGAGCAGGCGCGCGAGATCGGCCAGCGGCAGTGGCCGGCTCCCGCTCGATGCCAGCAGGCGTGCCAGCAGGCGGTCGCCGGGGGTTTGCATGGCAGGCAGTGGCACAGGCGCTTGGTCGTCGGGGGGCAGTGCGGATGGATCGGTTTCTCCGGGTTGCCGACGCTCCTCTCCGCGGCCTTCGCCGCCCGCTGTCGGCGCGGGCGGCGAAGCCTGGGCACTGGCCTGCGCCGTGGGCGCGACCTCGGCTGCGGCTTTCGCCGGGAAGCCGGGGCCGGGCTGCGGCCGCTCATGCGTCCGACCTGCGATTTGCGGGTGGGAGGACACCGGCACCAGCGGCGGTTCGTCGACCGGAGGCGCCGAAACGCTGGCCGGCTCCCGGGCTTGCGTGGACGCCGCGACGCGCGCGGAGACCGCCGGCGCTTGCCGTGCTACCGATCCGGACGGCGACACTGTTGGCGTTGGCGTTGGCGTTGGCGTTGGCGTTGGCGTTGGCGTTGGCGTTGCGTCCGCGGCAACTGGCACGGGGGCTTGCCGAGTGGTCGGCGGCCGGTCGGCGGCAGGCGCCGCGGGCTGGTCGGCGAGAGGCGTCGAGGTCGGCGCGTCGGCTGTCGCGGCGGGCTCTTCGGCCTCTGTCGTTTCGTCGCCCTTGTCGAACGGTGGCCTGGGCGCCGGCGGTCGGTGCGCGGGCAGGGCCTGTTCGAAGGCGATCTGCTGCGCGCGCAGCGGCGGAAGGGGGGCAGGGGTGTCGGACGACACGAGCGGAGCCGTATCCACGGCGTTCAGCTTGAGCATGGCCAGGTCTCGTGGCGGGTGAATTCTTCCAGTTCGCCTTCCTCGCTGCGTTCGCGCAGCCCCTGGCGCTCGGCGTCGACGTGGCGCTCCAGTTCGGCGAACTTCTCCAGTTGCCGCTGGCGTTCCAGCAGTTCTCGCCGGCACTGCCGCAGGCGCTCGCGCTCCCCTTCGAGGCGCTGCGCGGTCTCGGCGCAGTCCTGTTCCAGGCCGGCTTCCTTTTCCCGCAGCAGCCCTACCTGCTGCTGCCAGGCTTCCAGGCGTCGGCGGTCGAGCATGGCCGCCTGGCAGGCGAGAAACAGCCGTTGCTCTTCGGCCAGTCGCCAGTCGCGGTAGTCCCGTTGCGCCGCCTGGCGCTCGGTGTGTTCCTGCGCCGCGGCGCGAACCCGTAGCAATTGGCGGCCCTGGGCGCGCTCGGCCCGGTCCAGGCGCAGGCGTCGGACGCGCAACAGCAGCGCCAGGCTCATGCGCAGAGGCTCCGCAACTGCGCGCAGGCCTGTGCGTAATCGCTGGTTTCGTGGGTACCCTGGCGCAGCCACTGGCGGATCGCCCCGATCTTCTCGATGGCCTGGTCGGCTTCGCTGTCCTGGCCTTTCTGGTATTCGCCGATCTTCAGCAGCAACTCGACTTCCTCGTACTTCGCCAGCCATTCGCGCAAGCGTCCGGCCGCATGGCGCTGATCGTCGTCGACGATCTGGTTCATGACCCGGCTCACCGAGTGCAGCACGTCGATGGCCGGATAGTGGTTGGCGGCGGCCAGCTTGCGCGACAGCACGATGTGCCCGTCGAGAATCGAGCGGGTCTCGTCGGCCACTGGCTCGCTCATGTCGTCGCCTTCCACCAGCACGGTGTAGAGCGCGGTGATCGAGCCCCGCTCGGATTGCCCGGCACGCTCCATCAGGCGTGGCAGCGCGGCGAACACCGATGGCGGATAGCCGCGGCGTGTGGGCGGTTCACCGGCCGCCAGGCCGATTTCGCGCTGGGCCCTGGCGAAGCGGGTCAGCGAGTCCATCAGCAGCAGGACGCGGCGTCCCTGGTCGCGGAAATACTCGGCGATGCTGGTGGCGACGAAGCCGGCCTTGGCGCGCTCCATCGCCGGTCGGTCGGAAGTGGCGACCACCAGCACCGAGCGGCGCAGCCCCTGTTCGCCGAGGTCGCTTTCGATGAACTCGCGGACTTCGCGACCGCGCTCGCCGACCAGGGCGAGTACCGTCACATCCACCTCGGCATTGCGCACCAGGCTGGCCAGCAGGGTGCTCTTGCCGCCGCCGGCGGCAGCGAAGATGCCCATGCGCTGGCCTTCGCCGCAGGTCAGCAGGCCGTCGATGGCGCGCACACCCAGCGATAGCGGCCGCTCTATCAGGCGCCGGCTCATCGGCGGCGGGGCATCCCGGTAGACCGGATACCAGGCCGCCGGCTCGGCCGGCGGGCTGCCGTCGAAGGGGCGGCCGAGGCCGTCGAGCACCTGCCCGAGCAGGTGCTCGCCAACCGCCACGCGATGCATGCCGCCGGTAGGGCTGACCTCGGTGTTGGAGGAAACCCCGAGCATCTCGCCGAGCGGGGTGAGCAGCGCCTGGTGCTGCTGGAAGCCGATGACCTCGGCGAGCAGCGCCAGGCTCTGGTCGGGATTGCGCAACTGGCAGAGTTCGCCGATGCGCACGCCGGGCACCACGGCCTTGAGCAGGGTTCCGGTGACCTGGGTGACCCGCCCGCGGATCTGGATCGGCCGGCAGCCTTCGATGGCGTGGCGCATCCGGACGATGAGAGGAGAGAGAGGCGCGGGCATGGCGGGTCGGTTCGGCTGGAGTCGGCGCGCACTATAGAGAAAGCCTCGCGCGACGAATTTCAGTGCCAGCCGGGAGTTTTTAGAAATCGGTTGCCGCCGCGGCTAAAAAAAACCGGCCGATATTGGCATCGGCGGCGCCGGGCCGGTTCCTATACTGCGCCGCCTTTGCAGACCAGGAACCACAGCCACGATGGACATCCTCCAGAGTTCCTCCGCCGCGCCCCTCGCGCCGCGGGAAGCGGCCAACGCCCCCGCGCAGCAGGCCGGCGGCAGCTTCCAGGGCGAGCGCGTCCACTACGTTTCCGTTTCGCAGTCGCTGGCCGATGCCGCGGAAGAGCTGACCTTCGCCTTTTCCGAGCGCGCCGAGAAATCCCTGGCCAAGCGCCGCCTGAGCGACGCCCATGCGCGCCTGAGCGAAGTCCAGGCCATGCTGCAGGAGTACTGGAAGCGCATTCCGGACCTGGAAAGCCAGCAGAAGCTCGAGGCGCTGATCGCCCACCTGGGCAGCGGCCAACTGAGCAGCCTGGCGCAGCTCAGTGCTTACCTGGAGGGCTTCTCCAGCGAGATCAGCCAGCGCTTCCTGGCGCTGTCGCGGGCGCGCGACGTCCTGGCCGGGCGGCCGGAGGCGCGGGCGATGCTGGCGCTGGTCGACCAGGCGTTGCTGCGGATGGCCGACGAGCAGGGCCTGGAGATCGAACTCGGCCTGCGCATCGAGCCGCTGGCCGCCGAGGCTTCCGCCGCCGGTGTCGGCGATATCCAGGCGCTGCGCGATACCTACCGTGACGCGGTACTCGACTACCGGGGCCTGTCGGCGGCCTGGCAGGACATCCAGGCGCGCTTCGCCGCGACGCCGCTGGAGCGGGTCGTGGCCTTCCTGCAGAAAGCCCTGAGCGCCGACCTGGACAGTCAGTCGAGCCGGCTCGATCCGGTGAAGCTGGAGCGGGTCATGAGCGACATGCACAAGCTGCGCGTGCTCGGCGGCCTGGCGGAGCAGGTGGGGGCGCTCTGGCAGGTGCTGGTGACAGGGGAGCGGGGCCATGGCATACGGGCCTTCTGAATTGACCGGCGCAGTCATCGCCTTGCTCGAGAAGCGCTGGGTCGGCGTCGCCGAGGTGCAGGCGTTGCTCGAGCCGTTGCCGCTGGCCGACGTCGCCCGGCAGATCCATTTCTTCCGCGAACTGAAGCGTCTCTACCGCCTGTTGCCGGTCGAAGTGTTCGGCGACGACGAGCAGCGCCAGAATCTTTTGAATGCCTGCCAGATGGCACTCGACCTGGCGATCGAGCGCGAAGAGGAGCAGCAGCATGGACTGGGTTGAGCTGGCCGTCGCGCAGTTCTGCCAGGACCTGCGGGTGAGCGTACCGGCGCCGCTGGCGCGCGTGGTGCAACTGGATTTCGAGGACAGCGGCACCTTGCAGCTGGAACGCCATGGCGAACAGTTGTCGCTCTGGCTGGCCTGTGACCTGGCCTGGCACCAGGCCTATCGCGGAACGCTGCGGGCGTTGCGCCTGTGCCATGCGCGCGCGGCCGGGAGCCTGCCGCTGCGTTGCGCCTGGAGCGGCGAATCGCGCCTGCTGCTGTGCATCACCCTGGAAGCCCGGCAGGTCGGCATCCCGACGCTGCACCAGGCCTTGCAGGCGCTGCGCTCGGCGCGCAGCGAAGTGCTCGCCGCATGAGCCGGGTCGGTGCCTGGCACATCGGCATCGAACGACTCGACCTGGCGCATGCCGAGCCGTTCGCGCCGCCCCTGCCGGAGCGCCATCTACTGGCGCCCGACGGCCGGCCGGTCGAGACCCACGTCGCCAGCCTGTATCCCGCGCAGCAGGCGCAACAGCGCCTGTTCGACTACGCCCGGCCCCAGCTGGAGTTCCACGGCCTGCTGCGCCCCGGCGACTTCCGCCAGGCGCTGCGCGATCTCCGCCTGGCCCTCACGCTGCCCGGCCAGCCAGCCCTGCAGGCTGCGGCCTGCCTGCTCGGCGAGCGCGACGAAGACGAGCGACTGCTGCAAATGGCCCTGAACCTGTTGCACAAGGTATGAATCGATGACGTTGAAACCGACGCAACAGCGCCTGTTGCTGATGCTGGGCTGGCTGCACCTGCAATGCGGCCAGCCGCGACGCGCCCAGGTGTTGCTGGAGGCCTTGCTGAGCGTTGCGCCGGAGCGCCGCGACGGGCGCCGCGCCTTGCTCCTGGCGTTGCTCCAGCAAGGCCTCGGCGAGCCCGCCGTGCGCCTGTGCCGGCAGTTGCAGGAGGATGGCGAGGAGGAGCCCGGTCTGTGGCGTTGCCTGAGCCGTGCCGAACAGCTCGCCGGGCGTCTCGACGCGGCGCGTGCCGCGCACGCCCGGGCGCTGGAGCTGGAGGCGCGGGAATGAACGACCTGAGCGGGCTTCTCGGCCGGGTCGGCGAGCGCAAGGACATCCTGCTGGTGGTGTTGCTGCTGGCGGTGGTGTTCATGATGGTGCTGCCGTTGCCACCGCTGCTGCTGGACATCCTCATCGCCGTCAACATCACCATCTCCGTGGTCCTGTTGATGATGTCGGTGTACATCGGCTCGCCGTTGCAGTTCTCGGTGTTCCCGGCAGTGCTGCTGATCACCACGCTGTTCCGCCTGGCGCTGTCGGTGAGCACCACGCGGATGATCCTGCTGCAGGCCGACGCGGGGCAGATCGTCAACACCTTCGGCAGCTTCGTGGTCGGCGGCAACCTGGTGGTGGGCATCATCATCTTCCTGATCATCACCATCGTGCAGTTCCTGGTGATCACCAAGGGTGCCGAGCGGGTCGCCGAGGTCAGCGCGCGCTTTTCCCTGGATGCCATGCCGGGCAAGCAGATGAGCATCGACGGCGACATGCGTGCCGGCGTGATCGATGTCAACGAGGCGCGGGCGCGGCGCGCGGTGATCGAAAAGGAAAGCCAGATGTTCGGCTCCATGGACGGCGCGATGAAGTTCGTCAAGGGCGACGCCATCGCCGGGCTGATCATCATCGTCGTCAACATCCTCGGCGGCATCGCCATCGGCGTCACGCAGAAGGGCCTGAGCACTGCCGACGCGCTGCAACTGTACGCGGTGCTGACCGTCGGCGATGGCATGGTCTCGCAGGTGCCGGCGTTGCTGATCGCCATCACCGCCGGGATCATCGTCACGCGGGTGTCTTCCGACGAGTCGGCGGACCTCGGCAGCGACATCGGCGAACAGGTGGTGGCGCAGCCCAAGGCGCTGCTGATCGGCGGCCTGTTGCTGGTACTGTTCGGCCTGATTCCCGGTTTCCCGACCCTGACCTTCCTGGCTCTCGCGCTGCTGGTTGGTGGCGGCGGCTACTTCATGCTCTGGCGCCAGCGGGCCCAGGCCAGCGCCGGTTCCCGCGACCTGCCGGCGTTGCTCGCGCAGGGCGCCGGAGCGCCATCGGCCAAGGCGCGTGGCAAGGCTGGCGGCGGCAAGCCGAAGGCCGGGCGTCTCGCCGAGCAGGAAGAATTCGCCCTCACCGTGCCGTTGCTGATCGACGTCGATGCCAGCCTCCAGGAACGTCTCGAGGCGATGTCGCTGAACGAGGAGCTGGTGCGGGTACGACGCGCGCTGTACCTGGATTTCGGCGTGCCGTTCCCGGGTATCCACTTGCGCTTCAACGAAGCGATGGGCGATGGCGAATACCTGGTGCAGCTACAGGAGGTCCCGGTCGCGCGCGGATGCCTGCGGCCGGGCTGGTTGCTGGTGCGCGAACGCGCCGCGCAGCTGGAACTGCTCGCGGTCCCCCACGAGCCGGCAGAGCTGCAGGTGCCGGGAGAAGAGGCGAGCTGGGTGGAGCAGGCGCACCAGGATCGCCTGGAGCGTTCCGGCTGTGCCTGCCTGGGCCTGGAGCAGGTGCTCACCTGGCACCTGTCCCATGTGCTGCGGGAGTACGCCGAGGATTTCATCGGCATCCAGGAGACGCGCTACCTGCTGGAGCAGATGGAGCAGGGTTACGGCGAGCTGGTGAAGGAGGCGCAGCGGATCGTTCCCCTGCAGCGGATGACCGAGATTCTCCAGCGCCTGGTCGGCGAGGACATCTCGATCCGCAACATGCGGGCGATCCTCGAGGCGATGGTGGAGTGGGGGCAGAAGGAGAAGGACGTGGTGCAGCTCACCGAGTACATCCGCAGCAGCCTCAAGCGCTACATCTGCTACAAGTACTCCAGCGGCAACAACATCCTTCCCGCCTACCTGCTGGACCAGGCGGTGGAGGAGCAGATCCGCGGTGGCATCCGCCAGACCAGCGCCGGCAGCTACCTGGCCCTCGACCCGGCGATAACCCAGGCCTTCCTCGAGCGCGTGCGGCAGACCGTCGGCGATCTCGCGCAGATGCAGAACCGGCCGGTGCTGATCGTTTCCATGGATATCCGCCGCTACGTGCGCAAGCTGGTGGAGAGCGACTATGCCGGGCTGCCGGTGCTGTCCTACCAGGAGCTGACCCAGCAGATCAACATCCAGCCGCTTGGCAGGATCGTGTTGTGAGCGCCGATCCGCTGATTCCCTGGTTTCTCGCCCGCGGCCTGGCGGTGCGTCCGCATTGCCTGCGCGACACCTCGATCGCGCTCGGTTGGCAGGTCCTGGCCCATGGCTGCGAACTGGCCTGGCGCTGCGACGGCGAGCGGGTCTGGATCGTGATGTTGCGTCGGCGGCAGGCGCGCAGCGGATTGGCCAATCCATTCGCCGCGCTGTACCTGCTGGCGGAGGCCACGCTCGATACGCTGGGGCCGCGCCAGCGTCTCTACGGCAAGGTCCTGGCGCTGGCCGGCAGCCCGCTGCCTGGCGAGCGCATGGCGCGCTTCTATCGCCGCTGGACCGGCGCCGCCGAGCCCGCCGACGGCTGGTTCGAGCTGGAGGCCGGGCGGGTGGTGACGCAGCGAAGCCTGCGAAAACGACAAAAACCCGACCGTGCCTGACAGGCTCCGGCGACGTCGATCCCTACCATGGGCGACATGAACGAATACACCGAAGACACCCTGCGGGCGACCGTCCAGGCCGCCGAACTGGCGATTCGCGACAGCGAGGAACGCGGCCGCCTGCTGGCGGAAATGTGGCAAGGCCTGGGGCTTGCCGCGGACGCCGGCGAGCTGCTGTTCCTGGCGCCGGAGCGAGAGCTGGCGCGAGCCGCCGAAGAGGAGCTGCTGGCCGAACTGCGGCGCATGCGCAGTTCCCAGCCGACGCAGGGCGAGCAGGGTACCCGGCCGCGGCGTCCGACGCCGATGCGTGGCTTGTTGATCTGAGGAATCACGATGGAAGTCAGAAACTTTAATGCCGCTCGCGAGCTGTTCCTGGACGAACTCCTGGCCGCGCCGGCGGCGCCTGCCAGTGCCGAGCAGGAGGAACTGCTGGCCTTGTTGCGCAGCGAGCGGATCGTGCTGGCCCACGCCGGCCAGCCGCTGAGCGAGGCGCAAGTGCTCAAGGCGCTCGCCTGGTTGCTCGCGGCCAATCCGTCCGCGCCTCCGGGGCAGGGCCTCGAGGTACTCCGCGAAGTCCTGCAGGCACGTCGGCAGCCCGGTGCGCAGTGGGATTTGCGCGAGTTCCTGGTGTCGGCCTATTTCAGCCTGCACGGCCGTCTCGACGAGGATGTCATCGGTGTCTACAAGGATGTCCTGCAGACCCAGGACGGCAAGCGCAAGGCGCTGCTCGACGAGCTCAAGGCGCTGACCGCGGAGTTGAAGGTCTACAGCGTGATCCAGTCGCAGATCAACGCCGCGCTGTCGGCCAAGCAGGGCATCAGGATCGACGCTGGCGGTATCGATCTGGTCGACCCCACGCTCTATGGCTATGCCGTCGGCGATCCCAGGTGGAAGGACAGCCCCGAGTATGCGTTGCTGAGCAATCTGGATACCTTCAGCGGCAAGCTGTCGATCAAGGATTTTCTCAGCGGCTCGCCGAAGCAGAGCGGGGAACTCAAGGGCCTCAAGGATGAGTACCCCTTCGAGAAGGACAACAACCCGGTCGGCAATTTCGCCACCACGGTGAGCGACCGCTCGCGTCCGCTGAACGACAAGGTCAACGAGAAGACCACCCTGCTCAACGACACCAGCTCCCGCTACAACTCGGCGGTCGAGGCGCTCAACCGCTTCATCCAGAAATACGACAGCGTCCTGCGCGACATTCTCAGCGCGATCTAGAGGTATCCATGAACCAGCAAGCGACCCCTTCCGACACCGACCAGCAACAGGCGCTGGAGGCCTTCCTGCGCGACGGCGGCACCCTGGCGATGCTTCGCGGACTCAGCGAGGACACCCTGGAGCAGCTCTATGCGCTGGGCTTCAACCAGTACCAGGCGGGCAAGTGGGACGACGCGCAGAAGATCTTCCAGGCACTGTGCATGCTCGACCACTACGACGCCCGCTACTTTCTCGGCCTGGGCGCCTGCCGCCAGTCCCTCGGTCTCTATGAACAGGCCCTGCAGAGCTACAGCTACGGCGCGCTGATGGACATCAACGAGCCGCGCTTTCCCTTCCATGCCGCCGAGTGCCACCTGCAACTGGGTGATCTCGACGGAGCCGAGAGTGGCTTCTACTCGGCCCGGGCCCTGGCCGCGGCACAGCCGGCGCACGAGGCCCTGGCCGCGCGTGCCGGCGCCATGTTGGAAGCCGTAACCGCGAGAAAGGATCGAACATATGAATCCGATAACGCTTGAACGCGCCGGACTGCCCTACGGGGTGGCCGACGCCGGGGATATCCCGGCGCTCGGCAGGCCGGTCGCGAGGGATGTCGAGAGTCTGCGGGTGGAGCGCCTGGCGGCGCCGGCCGCGGCTTCCGCGAGCGGCACGGGGGTGGCGCTGACGCCGCCGTCCGCAGCCAGCCAGCAGCGCCTGGAGGTCGCCAATCGTGCGGAGATCGCCAGCCTGGTGCAAGCAGTGGGCGAGGATGCCGGACTGGCGCGGCAGGTTGTGCTGGCCGGCGCTTCGACGCTGTTGTCCGTCGGCCTGATGTCGCCGCAGGCGTTCGAGATCGAGCTGGCGAAAATCACCGGCGAAGTCGAGAACCAGCAGAAGAAACTCAAGCTGACCGAAATCGAGCAGGCGCGAAAGCAGAACCTGCAGAAGATGGAAGACAACCAGCAGAAGATCAGGGAATCGGAAGAAGCCGCGAAAGAAGCCCAGAAGTCCGGTCTGGCAGCCAAAATCTTTGGTTGGATCAGTGCAATAGCTTCGATCATCGTCGGCGCAATCATGGTGGCAACCGGCGTCGGCGCGGCCGCGGGTGCACTGATGATCGCGGGCGGTGTCATGGGAGTGGTCTCCCAGTCGGTACAGCAGGCAGCCGCGGACGGATTGATCAGCAAGGAAGTGATGGAAAAGCTCGGCCCGGCACTGATGGGTATCGAGATCGCCGTCGCGCTGCTGGCGGCGGTGGTCAGCTTCGGCGGCTCAGCGGTCGGCGGGCTGGCCAAGCTGGGCGCGAAGATCGGCGGCAAGGCGGCCGAGATGACCGCCAGCCTGGCGAGCAAGGTCGCCGACCTGGGCGGCAAGTTCGGCAGTTTGGCCGGCCAATCGCTGTCGCACTCGCTGAAACTCGGCGTGCAGGTTTCCGACCTGACCCTGGACGTCGCCAACGGCGCGGCCCAGGCCACTCATTCGGGATTCCAGGCGAAGGCCGCGAACCGCCAGGCCGACGTGCAGGAATCGCGTGCCGACCTGACCACCCTGCAGGGCGTGATCGAGCGCCTGAAGGAAGAGCTGAGCCGCATGCTGGAAGCATTCCAGGAAATCATGGAGCGGATCTTCGCCATGCTCCAGGCCAAGGGTGAAACCCTGCACAACCTGTCCAGCCGACCGGCAGCGATCTGAGGAGGCGTCACATGATCGATACGCAATATTCCCTGGCGGCTACCCAGGCCGCGATCCCCTCCGAGCCGATCGCTCCCGGCGCCGCCGGGCGTTCCGTCGGCACGCCGCAAGCGGCTGCGGAGCTGCCGCAGGTGCCGGCCGCGCGGGCCGACCGGGTCGAACTGAACGCTCCGCGCCAGGCGCTCGACCCGGTGCGTATGGAAGCGGCCGGCAGCGAGCTGGACAGCAGCGTCGAGCTTCTGCTGATTCTCTTCCGCATCGCGCAGAAGGCGCGCGAGCTGGGCGTGCTCCAGCGCGACAACGAGAACCAGGCGATCATCCACGCGCAGAAGGCGCAGGTGGACGAGATGCGCAGCGGCGCCACGCTGATGATCGCCATGGCGGTGATCGCCGGCGTCGGCGCGTTGGCCTCGGCAGTGGTCGGCAGTCTCGGCGCGTTGAAGAACGGCAAGGCCATCAGCCAGGAGAAGACCCTGCAGAAGAACATCGATGGGCGCAACGAACTGATCGACGCGAAGATGCAGGCGCTGGGCAAGACCTCCGATGAGGATCGCAAGATCGTCGGCAAGGTCTGGGCGGCGGACCAGGCGCAGGACAGTGTGGCGTTGCGCGCGGCGGGCCGTGCCTTCGAGAGCCGCAACGGCGCCCTGCAGGTGGCCAACACGGTGATCCAGTCCTTCGTCCAGATGGCCAACGCCTCGGTCCAGGTGCGCCAGGGCGAGTCGCAGGCGAGCGCCCGGGAAGAGGAGGTCAACGCCACCATCGGGCAGAGCCAGAAGCAGAAGGTCGAGGACCAGATGAGCTTCGATGCCGGCTTCATGAAGGACGTCCTGCAGCTCATCCAGCAGTACACCCAGAGCCATAACCAGGCCTGGCGTGCGGCGGCCGGAGTGGTCTGAGCCGTCTCCGCGCGGGAGGAAAAAGGCCACAGCGATGTGGCTTTTTTCTTAAAAGAAAAGTCTCTCAGTGACAAAAGCGATGCATAGCCCGGTGCTAGCATGCGCTGAGCTTTAGGAGGCGCCCCCATGGATTTAACGAGCAAGGTCAACCGACTGCTTGCCGAGTTCGCAGGCCGTATCGGTTTGCCTTCCCTGTCCCTCGACGAAGAGGGCATGGCGAGCCTGCTGTTCGACGAACAGGTGGGCGTCACCCTGTTGCTGCTCGCCGAGCGCGAGCGTCTGTTGCTGGAGGCCGATGTGGCGGGCATCGATGTGCTGGGCGAGGGGATCTTTCGCCAGCTCGCCAGCTTCAACCGCCATTGGCACCGTTTCGATCTGCATTTCGGCTTCGACGAGCTGACCGGCAAGGTCCAGTTGTATGCGCAGATTCTCGCAGCGCAACTGACCCTCGAATGCTTCGAGGCGACCCTGGCCAACCTGCTCGACCACGCCGAGTTCTGGCAACGCCTGCTGCCGTGCGACAGCGATCGCGAGGCGGTCGCTGCGGTCGGCATGAGGGTTTGAGTGGCCCCATGAAAATCGAATCGATTTCGCCGGTGCAGCCGTCCCAAGACGCAGGAGCCGAGACGGTGGGGCATTTCGAGGGGCGTTCGGTGACCCGCGCGGCCGTTCGCGGCGACGACCGTTCCAGCGTGGCCGGGCTGGCGCGCTGGCTGGCGCGCAACGTGGCTGGCGATCCGCGCAGCGAGCAGGCCTTGCAGCGCCTCGCCGACGGCGACGGCACGCCGCTGGAGGCGCGCACGGTCCGGCGCAGGTGAGGTGCTGGATGCTGTTGCCGCTGGCGTTGCTGCTCGGCGGTTGCGTCAGCCAGCCCGCGCCGATGTCGCCGAAGGTGACGGTGGGCGGTTCGGTGGGCGGCGTTTCCCTGCAGGCGCGCCAGGCGCAACTCAGGCTGCGCCTGTATGCCGTCGTTCAGGGAGGGATGCAAACGATTGCCGAGCGGCGCTACCGGGTGTCCGGGTTGCCGTTGCGCTATGCGTTCGATCTGGAGGTCGACAGGTTGGAGGGCGAGGCATTGTACCTACGCACCGAGCTTTCCTGGGTGGGCGTCGCGGCGGTCCAGGCGAGCGCCTGGCAGCGGGTGGCGGCGGGCGTCGATGAGCGGGTCCGGCTGGTTCGGCGCGACTGTTTTCCGAATTGTACGGCCGCTCGCCCGGAAGAAAGATCTGGCAACGATTGATACATTGCCTGCTGTTTCGGAAAGTGCGTATGGAGATTAAAGAAGTGCAAGTCTCGTTCGTTGTCAGGGAAGGCCTCGAATAATAAAACTGGTACTTTTGTTCCGCTTCTAAAGAAGGCTGGATTAATTGGCGGAAGCCGACTCGCTCTGCGAATCAGCGCACGTCGGATAATCCTGATTATTATAAAATCGACTCCGTGCTCATGGCTTTGAAAATCAATAAAACGGAGCGTATTCATGCCTCTCCGCTAGGCGGGGCATTCAAGGTACGACGGGAAGTGTTGGGGTTCTTATAATATGCAAGGAGCCAAATCTCTTGGCCGAAAGCAGATAACGTCTTGTCATTGGAACATTCCAACTTTCGAATACAGGGTAAACAAGGAAGAGGGCGTATATGTTCTGCTCGAGGGCGAACTGACCGTCCAGGACATCGATTCCACTTTTTGCCTGGCGCCTGGCGAGTTGCTTTTCGTCCGCCGCGGAAGCTATGTCGTAAGTACCAAGGGAAAGGACAGCCGAATACTCTGGATTCCATTATCTGCCCAGTTTCTACAAGGCTTCGTCCAGCGCTTCGGCGCGCTGTTGAGCGAAGTCGAGCGTTGCGACGAGCCCGTGCCGGGCATCATCGCGTTCGCTGCCACGCCTCTGCTGGCCGGTTGCGTCAAGGGGTTGAAGGAATTGCTTGTGCATGAGCATCCGCCGATGCTCGCCTGCCTGAAGATCGAGGAGTTGCTGATGCTCTTCGCGTTCAGTCCGCAGGGGCCGCTGCTGATGTCGGTCCTGCGGCAACTGAGCAACCGGCATGTCGAGCGTCTGCAGCTATTCATGGAGAAGCACTACCTCAACGAGTGGAAGCTGTCCGACTTCTCCCGCGAGTTCGGCATGGGGCTGACCACCTTCAAGGAGCTGTTCGGCAGTGTCTACGGGGTTTCGCCGCGCGCCTGGATCAGCGAGCGGAGAATCCTCTATGCCCATCAGTTGCTGCTCAACAGCGACATGAGCATCGTCGACATCGCCATGGAGGCGGGCTTTTCCAGTCAGTCCTATTTCACCCAGAGCTATCGCCGCCGTTTCGGCTGCACACCGAGCCGCTCGCGGCAGGGGAAGGACGAATGCCGGGCTAAAAATAACTGACGTTTTTTGAAAGCCCGGTAGCGGCTGCATGAGTAGAATCGGCCCAAATTGCAGGCTCTGACGAGCGCGCAATGTAGTGAGGAAGCCAAGGCAGAGAATGGAGCAGGAAGACGATAAGCAGTACTCCCGAGAAGCGGTGTTCGCCGGCAGGCGGGTATCCGTGGTGGGCTCGGACGCCCGCTCGCGGGGTCGGGTGCCGGGTTACGCATCGAGCAGTTTGTATCGTGAGTCCGGAATCATCAGTGCGCGGCAACTGGCGTTGCTGCAGCGGATGCTGCCGCGCCTGCGGCTGGAGCAACTGTTCCGCTGCGAATGGTTGCAGCAGCGCCTGGCGCGCGGCCTGGCACTGGGGCGCGAAGAGGTGCGGCAGATTCTCCTCTGCGCGGCGCAGGACGACGACGGCTGGTGCGCCGAACTGGGCGATCGGGTCAACCTCGCCGTGCCGCAGTCGATGATCGATTGGGTCCTGCTGCCGGTCTATGGCTGGTGGGAAAGCCTGCTCGACCAGGCGATCCCCGGCTGGCGCCTGTCGCTGGTGGAGCTGGAAACCCAGTCTCGGCAACTGCGAATCAAGTCCGAATTCTGGTCCCGCGTGGCCGAGCTGGAGCCGGAGCAGGCCCGCGAGGAACTGGCCAGGGTCGCCAAGTGCCAGGCGCGCACCCAGGAACAGGTGGCCGAACTGGCCGGCAAGCTGGAGACGGCTTCGGCATTGGCGAAGAGCGCCTGGCCGAACTGGCAGCGGGGCATGGCGACGCTGCTCGCCAGCGGCGGGCTGGCCGGCTTCGAGCCGATCCCCGAGGTCCTCGAATGCCTCTGGCAACCTCTCTGCCGGCTGGACGACGACGTCGGCGCGGCGGACGCCGTCCAGGCCTGGCTGCACGAACGCAACCTGTGCCAGGCACAGGATCACTTCTACTGGCAGAGCTGAGCGGCCGGCGAAAGCCGGCCCTACCGAGGAATCATGGATCATCTGTTGAGCGGATTGGCCACTCGCCTGGGCCAAGGGCCCTTTGTTGCCGATCGGACGGGTTCGTACCACCTGCGCATCGACGGACAGAGCGTCCTGTTGCTGCGCCAGGGCGACGACCTGCTGCTGGAAAGCCCGCTGGAGCACGCCCCCCTGGACCCGCAGCGCGACCAGCAGGGGTTGCTGCGGGCGCTGTTGTCGCGGGTCGCCAGTTGGAGCCGGCGCTATCCCCAGGCCATCGTCCTGGATGCGGACGGGCGCCTGCTGTTGCAGGCGCGGCTGGGCCTCGATGGCCTCGATCCCGAGCGACTCGAACGGGCCCTGGCCGCCCAGGTGGGGCTGCTCGAGGCGCTGGCGCCGGAGCTGGAGCCGCTGCCCCGCGGGTTGCCGCCGCAGGTTCCGGTGTGGCGTCCCTGATGCGCCGCCTGCTGATCGGCGGACTGCTGGCGCTGCTGCCTGGCGCGGTCTTGCGCGCGCAGCCGCTGGACTGGCCCAGCCTGCCTTACGACTATGTGGCGCAGGGCGAAAGCCTGCGCGACGTGCTGGCCAACTTCGGCGCCAACTACGATGCCTCGGTGATCGTCAGCGACAAGGTCAACGACCAGGTCAGCGGTCGCTTCGACCTGGAAAGCCCGCAGGCCTTCCTGCAGTTGATGGCCTCCCTCTACAACCTCGGCTGGTACTACGACGGCACCGTGCTGTACGTATTCAAGACCACCGAGATGCAATCGCGGCTGGTGAGGCTGGAGCAGGTCGGCGAGGCCGAGCTGAAGCGCGCGCTGACCGCCGCCGGCATCTGGGAACCGCGCTTCGGCTGGCGTGCCGACCCTTCCGGGCGGCTGGTGCACGTGTCCGGTCCGGGGCGCTATCTCGAACTGGTCGAGCAGACCGCCCAGGTGCTGGAGCAGCAATACACCCTGCGCAGCGAAAAGACCGGCGACCTCAGCGTGGAGATCTTCCCGCTGCGCTATGCGGTCGCCGAGGACCGCAAGATCGAGTACCGCGACGACGAGATCGAGGCGCCGGGCATCGCCAGCATCCTCTCGCGGGTGCTCAGCGATGCCAACGTGGTTGCGGTGGGCGACGAGCCGGGCAAGCTGCGCCCGGGACCGCAATCGAGCCATGCGGTGGTCCAGGCGGAACCGTCGCTGAACGCGGTGGTGGTGCGCGACCACAAGGACCGGTTGCCCATGTATCGCCGCCTGATCGAAGCCCTCGACCGGCCCTCGGCGCGGATCGAGGTCGGCTTGTCGATCATCGACATCAATGCCGAGAACCTCGCCCAGCTGGGCGTCGACTGGAGCGCCGGGATTCGCCTGGGCAACAACAAGTCGATCCAGATCCGTACCACCGGCCAGGATAGCGAGGAGGGCGGCGGCGCCGGTAACGGGGCGGTCGGCAGTCTGGTGGACAGTCGCGGGCTGGATTTCCTGCTGGCCAAGGTCACCCTGTTGCAGAGCCAGGGGCAGGCGCAGATCGGATCCCGGCCGACCCTGCTGACCCAGGAGAATACCCAGGCGGTGCTCGACCAGAGCGAAACCTACTATGTGCGGGTCACGGGCGAGCGGGTGGCCGAGCTGAAGGCGATCACCTACGGCACCATGCTGAAAATGACGCCGCGAGTGGTGACTCTCGGCGATACGCCGGAGATCAGCCTCAGCCTGCACATCGAGGACGGCAGCCAGAAACCCAACAGCGCCGGCCTGGACAAGATCCCCACGATCAACCGCACGGTGATCGATACCATCGCCCGCGTGGGCCATGGCCAGAGCCTGCTGATCGGCGGCATCTACCGCGACGAACTGAGCCAGAGCCAGCGCAAGGTACCCTGGCTCGGCGACATTCCCTATCTCGGCGCGCTGTTCCGCACTACCGCGGACACCGTGCGCCGCTCGGTGCGGCTGTTCCTCATCGAGCCTCGGCTGATCGACGATGGCGTCGGCCATTACCTGGCGCTGAACAACCGTCGCGACCTGCGCGGCGGCCTGCTTGAAATCGACGAGTTGTCGAACCAGAGCCTGTCGTTGCGCAAGCTGCTCGGTAGCGCCCGCTGCCAGGCGCTGGCGCCGGCCAGGGCCGAACAGGAGCGCTTGCGCCAGGCCGGCCAGGGTTCGTTCCTCACGCCCTGCCGGATGGGGGCGCAGGAGGGCTGGCGGGTGACCGACGGCGCCTGTCCCAAGGACGGCGCCTGGTGCGTCGGCGCGGAGCGCGGGAATTAGCATGGCCTGGAAGATCCGCTTCTACAGCGGGCTGAACCAGGGCGCCGAAGTCTCGCTCGGAGAGGGCCGGGTGGCGCTTGGCAGCGATCCGTTGCAGGCCGACTTGGTGTTGCTCGACGAGGGCATCGCGGCAGTCCACCTGGTGCTCGAGGTCGATGCCCAGGGCGTGCGCCTGCTGGAGTGGGCGGAGGGCTGCGAGCCTCGCCAGGACGGCCAGGCGCAAGTCGCCGGAGCGATCCTGCAGGCGCTTGCCGGGCAGACCTGCGGCCCGCTGCGCTGGGCATTCTGCGACCCGCAGCGGAGTTTTCCCGAGCGTTTCCCCGAAGTCGAGGCGCAGACCGCGCCAGTGCGCCGCAAGCCGTCCGCCCGTGCCGGCGGGGCCTGGCTGCTCGGCATCAGCCTGGCGCTGGCCCTGTGCCTGCTGGGCATGCTCGTCGAACCCTGGTCGGCCCGCCAGCACGGCATGGCCGGCGAGGAGCCCCTGGCGAGGGTGCGCGCCTACCTGCGCGAGCAGGGCATGAGCGAGGTGGATGTGCAGCGCCAGGGCGACAGTCTCCTGCTCGGCGGCTACCTGGAGGACAACGCTCGGCGCCTGGCGCTGCAGCGCTACCTCGATGGCAGCGGCGTGGACTACCGACTGGAAGCACGGAGCATGGAAGACATTCGCCAGGGCGTGGATTTCATCCTGCAGAAATTCGGCTATCGGCAGATCCTCAGCAGCAACGCGGACAAGCCTGGCTGGGTCCGGCTCAACGGCGAACTGGCGGAACAGGACGAACGCTGGGCGCGGATCGACGCATTGCTGGAGTCCGAGGTGCCGGGCCTGCTCGGGGTGGAAAACCAGGTCCGGGTGGCCGGCTCGCACCTGCGCCGCCTCGAGCGCCTGCTGGCGGACGCCGGCCTCGACCGGCAACTGAGTTTCCGCGAGCGCGGCGAGCGCATCGAGTTGAGCGGCACGCTCGACGAGGTCCAGCTCAGCGCCTTCTACCGCCTGCAGCGCGAGTTCCAGCAGGAGTTCGGCAACCGCCCGAGCCTGGAGCTGCTCAGTCGCGGCAAGCGCGCCAGCGGCGACGAACTGGAGTTCACGGTGCGCTCGGTGTCGCTGGGGCGGGTGCCCTATGTAGTGCTCGGCGACGGCCAGAAATACCCGGTGGGCGCCTCGACATCCCGCGGTGTGCGAATCCTCGCCATCGAGCCGGAGTCGATCCTGGTGGCCCGCGGCAAGCAGCGTTTCATCATCAATCTCAAAGGGGAGGTGCTCCATGATGACAGCCTTGGAAACGCGACTGTCGGTCGCTGACGGCACGCATGCCGCAGCGCTCCGGCAGCGTCTGCAGGCGGCGCTGGCGGAGTGTCGCCGGGAACTGGCCAGAGGCGCCGGCCCGGAGCGCTTTCAATTCCTGCAACAGCAGGCCCGGGCCCTCGAAGGCGGTCTCGGCATTCTTTCGCAGCTCACAGAGGACTAAGCATGGCGCAGATATTCAACCCCAACCCGGGGAATACCCTCGATACCGTGGCCAATGCCCTGAAGGAGCAGGCCAACGCAGCGAACAAGGACGTCAACGACGCGATCAAGGCCTTGCAGGGGACCGACAATGCCGACAACCCGGCGCTGCTGGCCGAGCTGCAACACAAGATCAACAAGTGGTCGGTCATCTACAACATCAACTCGACGGTGACCCGGGCGCTGCGCGACCTGATGCAAGGCATCCTGCAGAAGATCTGAACATGGACACTTCACTGATACGCGAATTGGCGGAACTGGCGCTGGCCGGCAGCGGGCAGCACTGCCACGAAGAGGCGCTGTGCATCGCCGAGTGGCTGGAGCGCCTCGGACAGGACGAAGCGGCACGGCTGATCCGGATTTCCAGCCTGGCCAACCAGGGGCGCTATCAGGAGGCCCTGGTCTTCGCCCATGGCAATCCCTGGCCGGCGCTGGAGCCCTGGTTCGCCTTGTGCGAGTGGCACCTGGGGCTGGGCGCCGCGCTGGACCGCAGGCTGGCCGGGCTGGGCGGCAGCAGCGATCCTGCCCTGGCCGACTTCGCCGCCGGCATGCGCGCCCAGGTGCGGACATGAGCCGCATCGACACGCCGCCGGGATTCGCCGTCTATCCGTCGGCCAGTCCAAAGGCGGCGAACCTGCCGGCTGTCGATCAGGTGCTGGCTTTCGAGCAGGCCCTCGGCGGCGAGCCGCCGGCGGCCGGACGCCGCCTGGCCGGGTTGGAGAACGGCGCTCTCGGCGAGCGCCTGCTGCAGCGCTTTGCCCAGCCGCTGCAAGGGTTGGAGGCGGACCGCCTGGAGCTGAAGGCGATGCTCCGCGCGGAACTGCCGCTGGGGCGCCAGCAGCAAACCTTTCTCCTCCAGTTGCTCGGTGCAGTCGAGCATGCGCCGGGCGGCGAATACCTGGCGCAACTGGTGCGTCGCGAATTGCAGGTGCTGATCCCGCTCAACGGCATGCTCGACAACCTCGTGCGCAACAGCCACAAACTCGACCTGGAGTCATGATGGATATCTCTCGGATGGGCGCCCAGGCGCAGATCACCAGTCTCGAAGAACTCTCCGGCGGCCCGGCCGGCGCGGCCCACGTCGCCGAGTTCGAACGGGCGATGGGCGGTGCCGGCAGCCTGGGCGGCGACCTGCTCAGCGAACTGGGGCAGATCAGGGAGCGTTTCAGCCAGGCCAAGCAGGAGTTGCAGGTGGAGCTGTCGACGCCCGGCGACGATCCCAACAGCCTGATGCAGATGCAGTGGTCGCTGATGCGCATCACCATGCAGGAAGAGCTGATCGCCAAGACCGTCGGGCGCATGAGCCAGAACGTCGAAACCCTGATGAAGACCCAATGAGGCGAACGGTGAAAGGTCTGTCGCGCATGGCGCTCCTGGCGCTGGTCCTGGCGTTGGGCGGGTGCAAGGTCGAACTCTATACCGGGATCAGCCAGAAGGAAGGCAACGAGATGCTGGCGCTGTTGCGTTCGGAGGGCGTTTCCGCGGACAAGCAGGCGGACAAGGATGGCACCGTGCGCCTGCTGGTGGAGGAGTCGGATATCGCCGAGGCGGTGGAGGTGCTCAAGCGCAAGGGCTATCCGCGGGAGAACTTCTCCACGCTGAAGGATGTGTTTCCCAAGGACGGGCTGATTTCCTCGCCCATCGAAGAGCGCGCGCGGCTCAACTACGCCAAGGCCCAGGAGATTTCCCATACCCTTTCCGAGATCGATGGCGTGCTGGTGGCGCGGGTCCATGTGGTGCTGCCCGAGGAGCGCGACGGACTGGGCAGGAAGTCCTCGCCGGCATCGGCCTCGGTGTTCATCAAGCACGCCGCCGACGTGCAACTGGATGCCTACGTACCGCAGATCAAGCAACTGGTGAACAACGGCATCGAAGGCCTCAGCTACGACCGCATCAGCGTGGTGCTGGTGCCGTCGGCCGGGGTCCGCCAGGTCCCGCTGGCGCCACGCTTCGAGAGTGTCTTCTCGATCCAGGTGGCGGAGCACTCGCGCGGACGCCTGCTCGGTCTGTTCGGCCTGCTGCTGGCGTTGCTGCTGGCGAGCAACCTGGCGCAGTTCTTCTGGCACCGGCAACGGGGCTGAGCGGCGCGATGCCATTGACGGCCTACCAGCTGCGCTTCTGCCCGGCCCGCTACATCCACGAGTCGCACCTGCCCGCGGTATTGCTGCGGTTGCTGCCGGCGCTGCCGGACTGGCGGCGACAGAGCGTTCTCAACGCCTGGCTGCTGGAGCAGCTGGAACTGGACTGCGCGTTCCGCATGCCCGCGCAACTGGGCGGGCTGGCCCTTTACCCGCAGGCGGCGCTGGAACGGACCCTGGGCTGGCTCGGCGCGCTGCTGCACGGCCAGGCCTTGCGGCAGGTGCTGGACGGTGCGCGGGTACGGCGCATCCGCGCGCAGATCGGCGAACAGGGCCAGCGTTTCTGCCTGGAACAGCTCGACCTGCTCATCGGTCGCTGGCCGCCCGGCTGGCAGCGGGCCTTGCCGGAAAACCCGGAAGACGGCTATTTCCGGCGCTGCGGCCTGGCTTTCTGGCTGGCCGCCTGTAGCGATGCCGACTGCGGTTTCTCGCGGCGCCTGCGCCTGCGTCTGGAGGCCATGCCGGCCCCGGCGGACTGGACCTTCGACGAACAACGGCGATCCCTGGCGCGGACCCTGTGCCTGAAGGTCGCCCGACAAGCGAGCGATGAATGCTTCCATTTGTTGAACTAGACGCCAGTCGCGTACGGCTGGCCCCCGGGCAGGCCCTGTTGCGCGCCCGCGACTACCAGGACTACCTCAGCGCCAACCGCCTGGTGGAAGCGGCACGCGAGCGTGCCGCCGAAATCGAGCGCGAGGCCCACGAGGTTTACCAGGAGCAGAAGCGCCTGGGCTGGGAGGCCGGATTGGAGGAGGCGCGTCTGCGCCAGGCCGGGCTGATCCAGGAAACGCTACTGCGCTGCAATCGCTACTACCGGCAGGTCGATCGCCAGCTTGGCGAGGTGGTGCTGCAGGCGGTGCGCAAGGTGTTGCGCCACTACGACGCTGTCGAGCTGACCCTGGCGGCCACGCGCGAGGCACTGGCATTGGTGAGCAACCAGAAGCAGGTGATCCTGCACGTCCAGCCGGAACAGCTGGTCGCGGTGCGCGAGCAGGTCGCCCGGGTGCTCAAGGATTTCCCCGAGGTGGGCTACCTGGAAGTGGTCGGCGATGCCCGGCTGGACCAGGGCGGTTGCATCCTGGAAACCGAGATCGGGATCATCGACGCATCGCTCGACAGCCAGTTGGCGGCGTTGCAGGCCGCATTGACGGAGGGCGTGGCGCGGAGCGGCGAGGAGGAAGGGGACGCCGGTTGAGGGAACCAGGCGCCGCCCCCGGCCCGGGTGTTGGCTCCGGGCCGAGGGCTGAGGCGCTGCCGTTCGCCCGCGGCGGCGACGCTGGCGGTGCGGTCGGCGCCTTCAGAGCAGGGTGAAGCTGCGGCTTTCGGTTTGCGCCGAGTCCAGGCCGACGAAGACCTTGAACTCGCCTGGCTCGGCCGTGTGCCTGAGCTGGCTGTCGTAGAACTTCAGGTCCGCCTCGCCGAGGCGGAAGACGATCTCCCGCGATTCGCCGGGCTCCAGCATCACCTTGCGGAACCCGCGCAGTTCCTTCACTGGACGGCTGAGGCTGGCGACCGGGTCCTGCAGGTAAAGCTGGACCACCGTGGCGCCGGCGCGCTTGCCGCTGTTGCTGAGCGTGACCCGCGCTTCCAGGGTGTCGCCGCGGGCCAGCCGTTCGCTGGACAGGCGCAGGGGCGAGAGACTGAACTCGGTGTAGCTGAGGCCGTAGCCGAACGGGTAGAGCGGGCCGTTGGCTTCGTCGAAATAGCGCGAGGTGTATTTGCCGGGGTTGTCGTGGTCCATCGGCCGGCCGGTGTTCAGGTGGTTGTAGTAGACCGGTACCTGGCCCACCGAGCGCGGGAAGGACATGGTCAGCTTGCCGCTGGGGTTGTGCTCGCCGAACAGCACGTCGGCGATGGCATTGCCGCCTTCGGTGCCACTGAACCAGGTTTCCAGGATCGCGTCGGCGTTTTCCTGCTCCCAGCCCAGCGACAGCGGTCGGCCGTTCATCAGCACCAGCACCAGCGGCTTGCCGGTGGCCTTCAGTGCCTTCAGCAGCCGCCGCTGGCTGGCCGGGATGCGCAGGTCGGTGCGACTGGAGGCCTCGTGGGCCATGCCCTGCGATTCGCCGACCACGGCGACCACCAGGTCGGCGTCGCGCGCGGTGCGCAAGGCCTCCTCGAGCATCGCCTCGGCGGAGCGCGGATCGACCTCGACTTCCGGGTTGTAGCTGTTCAGGTAGTCGAGGATCGCCTGGTCGCCACTGACGTTGGCACCCTTGGCGTAGAGCAGGGTGGCACGCTCGCCGACGGCATTGGCCAGGCCCTGGTAGACGGTTACCGCCTGGCGTGGCACGCCGGCTGCCGACCAACTGCCGATGACGTCGCGCTGGCTCTTGGCCAGGGGGCCGATCACCGCGATCCGCCCCTGTTTCTTCAGCGGCAGCAGACCGTCGCGGTTCTTCAGCAGGACCAGTCCTTCGCGAGCCACCTCGCGGGCGGCCTGGCGGTGCAGGCGGCTCTCGGCGTTGGTGTCGAACGGCGGGTCGTCCGGCTTGCCCAGGCGCCGGTAGGGATCGGCGAACAGGCCGAGGTCGTACTTCGCCGCCAGCACGTCGCGGCAGGCGCGATCGATGTCGGCCTGGTCGATCTCGCCGGCCGCCAGCAGCTTCGGCAGCCAGGTCGAGTAGAGATCGTCGTTCATGTTCATGTCGACACCGGCCTGGATCGCCAGGCGCGTGGCGTCCCGCTCGTTGCCGGCGAGGCCGTGCTTGATCAGTTCCTTCACCGAGCCATGGTCGCTGATGGTCAGCCCCTTGAAGCCCCACTGCTGGCGCAGCAGGTCGGTCAGCAGCCAGCGGTTGGCGGTGGCGGGCACGCCGTTGATGGTGTTCAGCGAGACCATCACCGCGCCGGCGCCGGCGTCCACCGCGGCCTTGTAGGGCGGCAGGTAGTCCTGGAACATGCGCGGCAGGCTCATGTCCACGGTGTTGTAGTCGCGGCCGCCTTCGGCCGCGCCGTACAGGGCGAAGTGCTTGACCGCCGCCATGATGCTGTCCGGGGCGGCCAGGTTGGAGCCCTGGTAGGCACGGACCATCACGCCGGACAGCAGCGAGGTCAGGTAGGTATCTTCGCCGAAGCCTTCCGAGACCCGCCCCCAGCGCGCGTCGCGGGTGATGTCGACCATCGGCGAGAAGCTCATGTCGAGCCCGTCGGCGCTGGCTTCGAGGGCGGAGATCCGCGCGCTGCGGGCGACCACCTCGGGGTCCCAGCTGGCGGCGAGGCCGAGGCTGATGGGGAAGATGGTGCGGTGGCCGTGGGCCACATCGTAGGCATGGAACAGCGGGATCTTCAGGCGGCTATGGCGGACCTGGTCCTGCATGGCGCGAATGTCCGGGCGGGTCACGGTATTGAAGATGGCGCCGACCTTGCCGGCGCGGATATCCGCCATCAGCGCTTCCTTGGGATGGTCGGCGCCGACGCTGACCAGGCGTAGCTGGCCGATCTTTTCCGCGTTGCTCATGCGAGCCATCAGGCTGGCGATGAAACGCTCCTTGTCGGTAGCCGGTGGATTGCCGGATTCGCCCTGGCCAGCCGCCAGTGCCGGGCTCCCGCTCAGCCCGATGAGAAGCCCCAGTACACACAGCCTGTTCATGCATGTTTTCTCGTTATTGGATAGACGCTCGTCGTGGCGGCGTGACATGTCGCGGCATGCCGCCCGGCGGGCGCGACATAAGGTGTTCGCAGCGCGGGCGGAAGTCAACGAGACGGCGATGGGCGAATCTGCCGCTTCTGACAGGTCACGTGGCGCGCCGCTGGCGGCGCTCAGGCGACGCTGGCGAGCAACTGCTCGGCCGGCATCGGCCTGCCGAGCAGGAAGCCTTGCAGCGAATTGCAGCCGAGGCGGGTCAGGAACTCCTGCTGGGCCTCGGTTTCCACGCCCTCGGCGACGATCTTCAGGTTCAGCGTGCGGCCGAGGGCGACGATCGCCGAGACGATCGCGGCGTCGTCGCTGTCGTGGGCCAGCTCGTTGATGAAGCCACGGTCGATCTTCAGTTCGCTCGCCGGCAGGCGCTTGAGATAGAGCAGGCTGGAGTAGCCGGTGCCGAAGTCGTCGATGGAGATGCCGACGCCCATCGCCGACAACTGCTCGAGGATCACCAGGCTGGCATCGGCATCGCGCATGGCGGTCGATTCGGTCACCTCGAGGATCAGGTGGCTGGGCTCCAGGCTGTGGCGCAGGAGTGCGTTGCGCACCGAGTCGACCAGGCCGGCATGGGCGAACTGCAGGGCCGAAAGGTTCACCGCGATGTTCCACTCCGCATGCCCGCCGTCCAGCCAGAGGCGCATCTGCCGGCAGGCTTCGTCGAGCACCCACTCGCCGATCTGCACGATCAGGCCGGTTTTTTCCGCCAGCGGCAGGAACTGGTCGGGGGGGATCAGTCCGTGTTGCGGATGCTCCCAGCGCAGCAGCGCTTCCACGCCGACCATCGGTCCGTTCGGCGCCAGTACCTTGGGTTGGTAGTGCAAGACCAACTGCCGGCGCTCCAGGGCCTGGCGCAGGTCATGGAGCAGTTGCAACTGTTCCTGGGCGTTGGCGTTCATCGAACTCTCGAAGAAGCAGTAGCCGTTCCGTCCCTGGTCCTTGGCGTGATACATCGCCGCGTCGGCATTGATCATCAGTTCGTGGCGGGTCTGCCCGTCGCCGGGGTAGAGCGCGATGCCGATGCTCGCCGAGATCCGCACCTCGTGGCGGGATATCTGGTACGGCTGGCTGATCCGCTTCACCAGCTTCTCGGCCAGGGTCGCGGCGTCGGCGGGCTCGCGGGCCTCGATCAGCAGGACGAACTCGTCGCCGCCGAGGCGGGCGATGGTGTCCTGGGCGCGGACGTTGGCGCGGATACGCTCGGCGACTTCGATCAGCAACAGGTCGCCGAGGTGATGGCCGTAGGCATCGTTGACCGCCTTGAAGCCGTCCAGGTCCATGAACAGCACGGCGAACCGGCGATCGTCGCGGATCGCCTGCTGGATCGCCTGCTCCAGGCGGTCGTCGAGGAGCATGCGGTTGGGCAGCTTGGTCAGGTTGTCGTGCAGGGCCAACTGGATCAGCTCGCGGTTGGCTCGTGCGAGGGAGGTGGCGAGCACCGAGGTACGCGCCTCCAGGCGCGAGTCCAGCACCGAGACGATCAGGGCGATGGCGATCACCGCCAGGGTGATCACGATGACCAGCACCGCCAGCCAGCCGTTGTCGATGCCTCGGCCGGCGGCGCCGCAGAAGCTGCCCAGGGGGAACTGCGCGGCGGCCATCCCGGTGTAGTGCATGCCGACGATGGCGCAGCCCATCACCAGGGCGGCGCCGGCCCGGACCAGGACGATGCGCCGGCTGCCATGGCGCAGGCGGAAGGCGATCCACAGCGCGGCGCCGGAGGCGATCACCGCGATCAGGATGGAGAGGCCGAGCCACAGCGGGTCGTAGACGATCCCCGGCATCATCAGCAGGGCGGCCATCCCGGTGTAGTGCATGGCGGCGATGCCGCTGCCCATCAGCAGGGCGCCCAGCGCCAGGCGTTGCCAGGGGAGTTCCGCCTGGCACACCAGCCAGAGGGCGAAGGCCGAACTGCCGACGGCCAGCAGCAGCGACAGCAGGGTCAGGCCCAGGTCGTAGCCGAGCGGGATCGGCAGGCTGAAGGCGAGCATGCCGACGAAATGCATCGACCAGATGCCGAAGCCCATGGCGAAAGCGCCGCCGATCAGCCAGGAGAGCGCCTCGCGGCCTTTCGCCAGGGTCACCCGGCCGGCCATGTCGAGAGCGGTGTAGGACGCCAGGATGGCCACAATCAGGGAAAAGGCGACAAGAACCTGGTTGTAGCTGCTGATAAGCATGAAAGCGTCCGAACGGGATAGCGGGAGAGAAGTGGTTGATATCAACCTGATATTATTGCATGAGTCGCTTTCGCCAATGCCATCGGGCAGGACCAACGGTCGCCGGCGCAGGCGGAATCTTGCTCAACGGCCGGGCCTTTTGTACAGCGCTTTGTCTGCCGCCGGTCGCCGCCCGCCGGGGCAGGCGGCGGAAAGCTCGGCAGCGCTGGCAGGTTGACGCTACCCTGAAAGAAGCCATGGTCGTCCGATCTTCCTCTGGCTTGATCAAAAAACTCTCATGATCGCCGACGATGGCTTCAGCTGAATGGGGAATCGGTGAACTTTCTGAATGTCTCGACAGGAGGTGCGTCTCATGGAAAAGCCCTTCTCGGATGATGTCAGCGTGAATGTCCTGCGTCGCATGAAAGAAGGCGGCTTCGACTTCGCGCGCATCCATCCCATCGACTTCTTCGCCATCTTTCCCAGTGAGCGGGAGGCCCGCCAGGCAGCGGGCCAGTTTCGCGGCGAATCCCTCAGGGCCCAGGTCGTCGCTCGCGACGATGGCTCCTGGAACCTGCAGGTCAGCAAGGTGATGTACGCCACCCATGCCGCCATCGGTGCCTTCGAACACGACCTGGAGGAAGTCGTGGTGCCGCTGGGCGGCGTGCTGGACGGGTGGGGCGTGACCCAGGAGGTCACTTCGCTGCGTCCGTGACGGCGGCGGGACCCCGGCCGCGATCCTGGGCCGGGGCTCCTGCGTCGGGCTTTCCTTCCTCGAAGGCTTTCCTTCAGACTGGGGAAGGAGGTAAGCCATGAGCGATATTCTGATCCTGACCCATGCCGAGTTCTGTCCGCCAGGCCATCTGGGTGCCGTGCTGGCGGCGCGCGGCCTGGACTTCCGCGTGATCCGCGCCGACCTCGGCGAACTCGCCGGTCTCGACGCCGAACGCCCGCGAGCGGTGGCGATCATGGGTGGGCCGATGAGCGTCAACGACGACCTGCCCTGGTTGCGCGACGAACTGGCGCTGCTGCGTCGCTTCATCGAGCGGCGCATCCCGCTGATCGGCCATTGCCTCGGCGGCCAGTTGCTGGCCCGCGCCCTGGGCGCGACGGTGCGGCACCAGCCCTACACCGAAATGGGCTGGCAGCCCATGCAGCGGGAAAGCCGCGACAGTCCATGGCTGGCCGGGCTGCCGGAGCGCTTCTCGATCTTCCAGTGGCACGGCGATGCCTTCGACCTGCCGCAGGGCGCCGAGCGCCTGCTGTCCAGCCCGTGGTGCGAGAACCAGGGGTTTTCCTGGGGCGATCACGTACTCGGCCTGCAAGGCCATCCGGAAATGACCGAGGAACTGGTGCGGCGCTGGATCGCCGGCTGGCCGCACCTGCTCGATCCCTCCCAGCCCAGCCAGCAATCCGCCGAGGACATGCTGGCCGGGTTGCCTGCCAAGGTTGCCGGGCTGAATCGGGTGGCCGAGGGTTTCTACCGTCATTGGCTGTCGCTGATCGATTGACCTTCCCGGCCGCGGGCGCCTCCCTGGCACTACCGCCGGTCCGCTTTATCGCTCGTTCGAGCGAGACGGCTGTCTGCATGGAAGGGAGGGGAGAAGCCGTCTCCCTTCCGGGTCTGTTCTAGACTTATCGGTCCCACAGGTCGCTTCGCGATCGGCAGGTCGATGCCGGTCCGTGGCCGCGGGGCGCGCATGCCGTCGAACGGGGCGCCCTTCCTCTCCCTGTGGGCAGGATGCACCAGACTGGGGCGAACCCGCCGCGCCGACCCTGCGAATCGCCGACGAGCCGTGATCCGCGCGCTGGCACGGGCTTTGCGAGTTCCCCATCGTTCGTGACGACAAGGAGTCCGGCATGGCACGCATGTTTTACGACGAGATGCACGATGCTGGCGGCGAATGCCGCTCGCATTATCGGGAATTCGCTCGCTGGCTGGCCGACACCCCTGAAGAGCAATTGCTGCAACGCCGGCGCGAAGCCGACCTGCTGTTCCACCGCGCCGGCATCACCTTCACCCTGTACGGCGACGAGCAGGGCACCGAGCGCCTGATCCCCTTCGACACCATCCCGCGCAGCATTCCCGCGGCGGAGTGGGCGCACATCGAGGCCGGCTGCATCCAGCGCGTCCAGGCGCTGAACCTGTTCCTCGCCGATCTCTACCACGAACAGCGCATCCTCAAGGCCGGCGTGATTCCTGCCGAGCAGGTCCTGGCCAACGACCAGTACCAACTGGCGATGCAGGGACTGGACCTGCCGGGCAACGTCTACGCGCACATTGCCGGGGTCGACCTGGTCCGCGACGGCAGCGGCAACTACTACGTGCTGGAGGACAACCTGCGCACGCCCAGCGGTGTTTCCTACATGCTGGAAAACCGCAAGATGATGATGCGCCTGTTCCCCGAGCTGTTCGTCCGCCAGCGCGTGGCGCCGATCGACCACTACCCGGACCTGCTGCTCGACACCCTCAAGCGGGCCAGTGACGTCGAATCGCCGAGCGTGGTGGTATTGACGCCGGGACGTTTCAACAGCGCCTACTTCGAACACGCCTTCCTCGCCCGCGAGATGGGCGTGGAACTGGTCGAAGGCGCCGATCTGTTCGTCCGCGACGAGCGGGTCTACATGCGCACGACGGCCGGACCGCAACCGGTGGACGTGATCTACCGAAGGATCGACGACGCCTTCCTCGACCCGCTGGCGTTCAACCCGGATTCGCTGCTCGGCGTGCCCGGCCTGCTGGCCGCCTACCGGGCCGGCAACCTGGTGCTGGCCAACGCGATCGGTACCGGGGTGGCCGACGACAAGTCGATCTACCCCTACGTGCCGGACATGATCCGCTTCTACCTCGGCGAAGACCCGCTGCTGCACAACGTGCCGACCTGGCAATGTCGCAAGCCGAAGGAACTGGCGCACGTCCTGGCGCACCTGCCGGAGCTGGTGGTGAAGGAGACCCAGGGTTCCGGCGGCTACGGCATGCTGGTCGGACCGGCGGCCAGCCGGGAGGAAATCGAGCTGTTCCGCGAGCGCCTGAAGGCTCGCCCGGAGGCCTATATCGCGCAACCGACGCTGTCCCTGTCGACCTGTCCGACTTTCGTCGAGAGCGGCGTCGCGCCACGCCATATCGACCTGCGGCCGTTCGTCCTGTCGGCGCCGGATCGGGTTCGCCTGGTGCCTGGCGGGCTGACCCGGGTGGCGTTGCGCGAAGGCTCGCTGGTGGTCAATTCGTCCCAGGGCGGCGGCACCAAGGACACCTGGGTGGTGGAGGAATAAGCATGCTCAGCCGGACCGCTTCCGACCTGTACTGGATGTCGCGCTACCTGGAACGCGCGGAGAACCTCGCCCGCATGCTCGACGTCAGCTACTCGCTGTCGCTGTTGCCGCAGGACCGCAACGGCGGCGGCCTGGACGAACTGGCCATGCCGCTGCTGATCACCGGCACCCTCGACGCCTACCTGGAGCGCCACGGCGAACTGGCCGCCGAGCGCCTGCTGAGTTTCTTCGCCCTCGACCCGGACAACCCGGCGAGCATCTACAGCTGCCTGGCTGCAGCGCGCGCCAGTGCCCATGCGGTACGCGGGCGGATCACCCTGGACATGTGGGAGAACATCAACGCCACCTGGCTGGAAATGCGCGGCATCGCCGCCGAGGGCATCCTGCGCTATGGCATCAGTCGTTTCTGCGAATGGGTGAAGGACCGCTCGCACCTGTTCCGCGGCGCGACCTTCGCCACCAGCATGCGCAACGATGCGTTCCGCTTCATCCGTCTCGGAACCTTCATCGAACGCGCCGACAATACCTTGCGCCTGCTCGATGCGCGCTACCAGACCCAGGGCGAAGCGGCGCTCGCCGGGGCGGACGAGGGCACCGCGCGCGGCTACTACCAGTGGAGCGCGCTGCTGCGGGCGCTATCCGCCTTCGAGGGCTACACCGAGCTGTACCGCGCCTCGCCCAACGCGCGCAACATCGCCGAATTGCTGCTGTTGCGCGAGGACGTGCCGCGCTCGCTGCTGTCCTGCATCGAGGAACTGAGCGAGATCCTTTCCGGCCTGCCCGGCGTCAACGGCCGGCCGGCGCAGCGCCTGGCCGCCGAGCTGGAGGCGCGGGTGCGCTACACCGGCATCGACGAGGTGCTGGAACAGGGCCTGCATACCTGGATCACCGACTACATCCTGCTGGTTCGCCAGTTGGCCAACGCCATTCACAGCTCCTACCTGGAGGCCGCATGAGACTCTCGATCACCCACGACACCACCTATCGCTACGAAGACCGGGTGCGCGCCAGCATCCAGTACCTGCGCCTGACCCCGCAGGACAGCGAGCGCCAGCACGTGGTCGATTGGCGCCTGGACCTGCCGCGCCCGGCGCGGCCGCTGCGCGATCCGTACGGCAACATCCTGCACGTCCTGACCCTGGACGAACCGCATGAGTCGGTCCTGATCGCCGCCCACGGCCTGGTCGAGATCGACGAGGAGCGCGAGGTGGAGCACGATCGCCAGTCGCCGTTGCCGTTCCTGCGCAGCACCCGCCTGACCGGCGCCGATGCCGAGATGCGCGCCTTCGCCGAACGCGCCATGGGCGGCCGCAAGGATCGCGGCGGCCTGCTCGACCTGATGCATGCGCTGCACGAGCATATCCTCTACCAGCCGGGGGCGACCCGCGTCGACAGCACCGCCATCGAGGCCTTCGGCGCACGCGCCGGGGTCTGCCAGGACCATGCCCATGCCTTCCTCGCCTGCATCCGCAGCCAGGGTGTGCCGGGGCGCTATGTCTCCGGCTACCTCTACACCGAGGACGACACGCACCTGGCCAGCCATGCCTGGGCCGAGGCCTGGCTCGGCGACGGCTGGTACAGCTTCGACGTGACCAACCGGCTCGGCCGTCCGGAGCGCCATCTCAAGCTGGCCGTCGGCCTCGACTACCTGGATGCCTGCCCGGTGCGCGGCTTGCGCCGTGGCGGCGGTTGCGAGCAGATGCATGCGCGGGTGCTGGTCAGCGCGCCGCTGCTGCAGGTGCAGCAACAGTGACGATCCATTGCGCGCCTGGCGTTATCGGCGATTGCCTTTACGCTTGAGGGGCGGGGACGGACGGAATAAGGAAGATTCGAGATGACCTACTGTGTCGCGATGCACCTGGCCGACGGCTTGGTGTTCGCCTCCGATTCGCGGACCAACGCCGGGATCGACCATATCGCCACCTTCCGCAAGCTGTTCACCTTCGGCACGCCCGGCGAGCGCCTGCTGGTGGTGCAGACGGCCGGCAACCTGGCGACCTCGCAATCGGTGATCAACCTGCTGCAGCAGCGCATCCGCCGGGACGGCGCCAGCCTGCTCAACGTGCCCTCGGTCTACGACGCCACGGCGCTGATCGCCGAGACCACCCGCGAGGTGATGGCCCGCGACGGCGGCAATCTGGCCGGCAATACCGACCTGAGCTGTTCCTTCCTGGTCGGCGGGCAGATCGCCGGCGGACCGCCGGCGCTGTACAGCATCTACCCCCAGGGCAACTTCATCCAGGCCACGCCGGACACGCCTTTCCTGCAACTGGGCGAAAGCAAGTACGGCAAGCCGATCCTCGACCGCAATCTGACTTTCGACACGCCGCTGGAGCAGGCCCTGCGCTGCGCGCTGGTGTCGTTCGACTCGACCATCCGCAGCAACCTCTCGGTGGGCATGCCGCTGGACCTGCTGGTCTACCACCGCGACAGCCTGATCCTGCCGGAGGGCTACCGGGTCACCGAGGACGACGCCTATTTCAGCGCCATCCGCCGCCAGTGGAGCGCCGGCCTGCACGACTTGCTGGAGCGCCTGCCGTCGCCGCCCTCGGCGTACAACATCTGACGCCGCTTCAGCCGGCCGCGCCCGCTTTGCGGCCGGCCATGTGGCGCAGGTAGCCGATCAGCTGGCGCAACTCCTGGTCGTCGATCACCCGTTCCGGGAACGCCGGCATCTTCGCCTGTGGCCATTGCCGCAGCGCCTGCGGGTCGCGGATGTAGCGGGCGAGGAATTGCGGCTGGAAGTACTCGGTGGGGTTGTACGGCAGGTTCAGGTCCGGGCCGAACTGGGCGTCGCCGGCACCGTTGAGACGGTGGCAGGCCAGGCAGTTCTTCTGGAACACGGCGAAGCCGGCGCGCACTTCCGCGCTGGCGTCGGCGGCCGGCAGCAGGGCCGGGAAGCGTTCGGCCAGAGGGGGCTGATAGCGGATGCGGACGACCTGGAAGGGCCATTGCTCCGGACCGATGCGTTTTTCCTCGGGTTTGCTCCAGACCAGATAGAACGGCCCGGCGGACGGCTTGCCGGCGCCCAACAGCGGCCAGGGGCGCTGCGGATCCTCTATCGCCAGCCAGGCTTGCGAGCCCTGTTCGGCGAGCAGCGGGGCGGCCGGCAACTCGGCGGCGAAGCCATCGCTGGCCACGGCCTGCAAATGGTCTTCGGGATGCACGCCTTTCAACAAGGCCGCCAGTGGCACGGCGCGGTAGCGCATGTTCCGGCGGTAGGCGACGTCGGCCGGGATGTCCAGGTCGCGGGCCTGCGGATGCCTGAGCAGTTCTTCGCTGCTCCAGGTCTGCGTGCCCCCCGGCAGTTCCAGGCGGAGCTCGGCGGCCCAGGCGGCAGCCACAGGGAAGAGCAGGGCACCTAGCAACGCCAGGCGCGGGAAAGTGACAGGCATGCGGGTTCCTCGTGCATCCGCCGGTTATGACATGGAGCGAGAGATTGGCACGGAACGGGGGCCTCGCGGTAGCATGCGGGCCATTGCATAGCTGGCTAACCAAGGGGTTCCCGTGCTCGCCGAGTTGTTCGCCGTGATGGCGCCCGTGCTGTTCGGCGCCGGTGTCGGTTATGTCTGGGTCCGTCTCGGACACGCCTATCCGACCGAGTTCGTTTCGCGCATCGTGTTCAACATCGGTTCGCCATGCCTGATCCTCGCCACCCTGGCGCATACCCGGGTGGACCTGCACAGCTTCGGCCGGATGGCCCTGGCCAGCGCGCTGATCTGCGTCTGCATGGCTGCGCTGGGCTGGGCGGCGGCGCGCCTCGGGCGCCAGGAGTGGCAGGTGCTGGTGCCGGCCTACAGCTTCCCGAATGTCGGCAACATGGGCCTGCCGGTGTGCCTGTATGCGTTCGGCGAGGCGGGGATGACCCTGGCGGTGGCGTTCTACCTGATCATGTCGATCGGCAACTTCAGCCTCGGCGTGTTCTGGATGAGCGGCGAGCGCTCCTGGCGCTCGCTGCTGGGCAATCCGATCCTGCTCAGCGTGTTGCTGGCCTTGTTGTTGATGGGGCTCGACCTGCAACTGCCGCGCTGGATGGCGAATACCGTCGACCTGATGGCCGGGCTGACCATTCCGCTGATGCTGATCACCCTCGGCGTGTCCCTGGCCAGCATCCGTCCGCGGCAACTGGGCAATGGCTTCTTCTATGGCGGCCTGCGTCTTCTGCTGGGGGCGCTGGTGGGCTGGTCGGTGGCGCTGGCGTTGCAATTGCCGCCGCTGGCGCAGGGGGTGCTGGTGGTGCAATCGTCGATGCCGGTGGCGGTGTTCAACTATCTCTACGCCTTGCGCGGCAATCGTTCGCCGGATCAGGTCGCCAGCCTGGTGCTGTGTTCGACCTTGCTGTCGTTCGCCTTCATTCCGCTGCTGCTGACCTGGTGGCTGCCTGCGCTGCGCTGACCGCGAGGCGGTGCGCAGCGTGCAGGCAGCAGGGTGCCCTAGCGGATCAGACTGTTAAGGTTGGGAAGGATCAGGATGACTGTGGTGGCGAAGACGATGAGGCTCGCTTGCCGCCATCTTTTTGGCTGCTCGTTCAACATGGCCTGTCTGCCTTTCTTGTTGTCGGGTGGCTGCCTGCTCCGCGCTACGGCCCGGCGGAACGGCTTGCCACGCAGTGGCGTACTCTTCGGTCGGCCCGGCATCCCCGGCGTCGACCTCCCTTTCGAACGCTTGCATGAATCAGTCTAAGCCCCGGCCTGCGCGGGCTTAGACCACTTGGATACAAGCTGCTCCGGTCTAGACATATTCCCTCTATATGACAGCGTGGTGACGGCTCTGGCGTGCGTCTCGACCGTTCGTCCGGTGTCCGGGTTTCCGGTCGAAAGATGGCATGGTGCTATCTTCCCGGCGTTGCAGGCTGAGCTGGGCGGTCAATCAGCCTGAGCGGTTCGGTCATTGTCCCGCCGGCGAGCCTGTTTAAGGTAGGCGGAGGCCCGCTCGGCCGGACGAGAACAGGATAAGAGAGACCGCCATGACCGACGCATTCATTTACGACGCCGTGCGTACTCCCCGCGGCAAGGGCAAGAAGGATGGCGCGCTGCACAGCGTCAAGCCGGTGAACCTGATGGCCGGGCTGTTGCGCGCGGTCCAGCGGCGCAACGACCTGGATACCGCCCAGGTCGACGATATCGTGCTCGGCTGCGTGACGCCGGTGGGCGACCAGGGCGCCGATATCGCCAAGACCGCGGCGCTGGTGGCCGATTGGGACGAACAGGTTGCCGGCGTGCAGATCAACCGTTTCTGCGCCTCCGGCCTGGAGGCGGTGAACCTGGGGGCGATGAAGGTACGCTCCGGTTTCGAGGACCTAGTCCTGGTCGGCGGCGTCGAGTCCATGTCACGCGTGCCGATGGGCTCCGACGGCGGCGCCTGGGCACTGGATCCGGAAACCAACCTGCACACCAGCTTCGTCCCGCAAGGGATCGGCGCCGACCTGATCGCCACCCTGGAAGGCTTCAGTCGCGCCGATGTCGATGCCTTCGCCCTGCGCTCCCAGCAGAAGGCCGCCAAGGCCCGCGCCGAAGGGCTGTTCGGCAAGTCGCTGGTGCCGGTCGCCGACCAGAACGGCATCGTCCTGCTCGACCACGATGAGTTCATTCGCGCCGACTCCACCCTGGAAGGGCTCGCCGCGCTCAAGCCGAGTTTCGAGATGATGGGGCAGATGGGCTTCGACGCCACCGCGCTGCGCAAGTACAGCCAGGTCGAGCGCATCGAGCACGTGCATACGCCGGGCAACAGCTCGGGGATCGTCGACGGCGCCAGCGCCATGCTCATCGGCTCCGAGGCCAAGGGCCGCGAACTGGGCCTGAAGGCGCGGGCGCGGATCGTCGCTACCGCGGTGACCTCCACCGACCCCACCATCATGCTTACCGGCCCCGCGCCGGCGACCCGCAAGGCCCTGGCCAAGGCCGGCCTGAAGGTGGAAGACATCGACCTGTTCGAAGTCAACGAGGCGTTCGCTTCGGTGGTGATGAAATTCATGAAGGACATGGGCGTGGCGGAAAGCAAGGTCAACGTCAACGGCGGCGCCATCGCCATGGGCCACCCGCTCGGCGCCACCGGCTGCATCATCCTCGGCACGCTGCTCGACGAACTGGAGCGGCGCAACCTGCGCTACGGCCTGGCCACCCTCTGCGTAGGTGGCGGCATGGGCATCGCCACCATCATCGAGCGCGTGTGAAGGGAGAACCGGAATGACTGACGCTATCCGTTACGAAAAAGGTCAGGACAACGTCGTCGTCCTGACCATGGACATGCCCGGGCAGAGCGCCAACACCATGAACGGTGTCTACCGCGAGGCGATGGCGAAGACCATCGCGCGGCTGGAGGCGGAGAAAGAGGGGATCGCCGGCGTGGTGCTGACCTCGGCGAAGAAGACCTTCTTCGCCGGCGGCGATCTCAACGAGCTGATCAAGGTCACCAAGGCCGACGCCCCGGTCTTCTATCAGGGCATCCTCGAACTCAAGGGCCAACTGCGGCGCCTGGAGACCCTCGGCAAGCCGGTGGTCGCCGCGATCAACGGCGCTGCGCTGGGCGGCGGCTGGGAGATCTGCCTGGCCTGCCACCACCGCATCGCCCTGGACAATCCCGGCGTGCAGCTCGGCCTGCCGGAGGTGACTCTCGGCCTGTTGCCGGGCGGCGGCGGGGTGGTACGTATGGTGCGCCTGCTTGGCCTGGAGAAAGCCCTGCCGTACCTCGCCGAAGGCAAGAAGGTGCGTCCGGCGGAAGCGCTCAAGGCCGGGCTGATCCACGAACTGGCCGACAGCCCCGAGGAAATGCTGGAGAAGGCCCGCGCCTGGATCCTCGCCAACCCGGCGGCGAAGCAGCCCTGGGACAGCGCCGGCTACAAGATTCCCGGCGGTACGCCTGCCAGTCCCAACGTGGCGCAGATGCTGGCCATTGCACCGTCGGTGCTGCGCGACAAGACCAAGGGTTGCTTCCCGGCGCCCGAGAAGATCATGTGCGCGGCGGTGGAGGGCGCCCAGGTCGATTTCGACACCGCGCAACTGATCGAGGCGCGCTATTTCACCGAGCTGACCACCGGCCAGGTGGCGAAGAACATGATCGGCACCTTCTGGTTCCAGCTCAACGAGATCAACGCCGGCAAGTCGCGGCCGCAGGGGTATCCGGTGCGGGCGACGAAAAAGGTCGGCGTGATCGGCGCCGGGATGATGGGCGCGGGCATCGCCTACGTATCGGCGGCGGCCGGCATCGAGGTGGTGCTCAAGGACGTCTCGCTGGAAGCGGCGGAGAAGGGCAAGGCTTATTCGGCCAGGCTGCTGGACAAGAAAGTTGCGCGCGGGCACCTGTCCGCCGAGAAGCGCGACGCCTTCCTCGCGCGGATCGTGCCGAGCGTCAGCGAAGCCGACTTCGAAGGCTGCGACCTGATCATCGAGGCGGTCTTCGAGGACCGCGCGCTGAAAGGCAAGGTCACCGCCGAGGCCGAGAAACATGCCCTGGCCGATGCGGTGGTGGCGTCCAATACCTCGACCCTGCCGATCACCGGTCTGGCCCAGGCGGTGGCGCGGCCGGAGAAGTTCATCGGCCTGCACTTCTTCAGCCCGGTGGACAAGATGCCGCTGGTGGAGATCATCCGTGGCGAAAAGACCAGCGACGAAACCCTGGCACGCGGTTTCGACTACGTGCTGCAGATCAAGAAAACGCCGATCGTGGTCAACGACAGCCGCGGCTTCTTCACCTCGCGGGTATTCGGCACCTTCACCAACGAAGGCATCGCCATGCTCGGCGAAGGCGTGAGCGCCGCGATGATCGACAACCAGGCGCGCCAGGCCGGTATGCCGGTGGGGCCGCTGGCGATTTCCGACGAAGTCTCGCTGAGCCTGATGACCCACATCCGCAACCAGACCGCCCGCGACCTCGAGGCCGAGGGCAAGGCTCTGCCGACGCACCCCGCGTTCGCCGTGATCGACCTGATGGTCAATGAGTACAAGCGCCCGGGCAAGGCGGCCGGCGCCGGCTTCTACGACTACCCGGCGAACGGCAGGAAACATCTCTGGGCGGAACTCAAGAGCCGCTTCGAGAAGCCCGATGCGCAAATATCCGCCGAGGACGTACGCGACCGCCTGCTGTTCATCCAGGCCATCGAGACCGTGCGTTGCGTGGAGGAGGGGGTATTGCACTCCACCGCCGACGCGAACATCGGCTCGATCTTCGGTATCGGTTTCGCCGCCTGGAGCGGGGGCGCCTTGCAGTTCATCAACCAGTACGGCCTGAAGGACTTCATCGCCCGCGCCCAATACCTGGTCGAACAGTACGGCGAGCGCTTCGAGCCGCCGGCGCTGTTGCTGGAGAAGGCGGCGAAGGGCGAGCTGTTCTGAGTCCTGACGTCGCATGGAGAGCCGGGCTTCGGGCCGGCTTTCTCGTGGTCGCGTACCGCGGCGGATGACGCCACCCCGGTATCCCCTGGTTCTTGCCAGCCAGGCCGCCACGGGTAGGGCGAATAGCGCCATGGGCGCTATCCGCCGATATGCCGAGGTTTGGCGGATAACCGCGATGCGGTTATGCGCCCTACGCCGCGCGTCGGTACAGGCCCTTGCCTCCAGCCGCCATTGGTAGGGCGAATAGCGCCACAGGCGCTATCCGCCGATATGCCGAGATTCGGCGGATAACCGCGATGCGGTTATGCGCCCTACGCCCTACGCCGTGCGTCGGTACGGGCCAGCCTCCATGCTTGCCTCCAGGCTGCCACGGGCGCTTCCGCCGATGTGCCTACGCGGGACCTGGGTGTTCCTCGCCGGGGTAGCGCAGCAGGTCGATCACGGCGCTCAACGCCGCCGGGTGGTTGCGGCGGTTTGGATAATAGAGATGGAAACCGGGAAAGGGGGCGCACCAATCCGCCAGGACCCGTTCCAGGCGGCCGGCGGCGAGGTGCTCGGCGACTTCCTCCTCGATGGCGAAGGCAATCCCGACATCGGCCAGCGCCGCCTGTAGCATCAGGCGCGGGTCGTCGAGGACCAGCGGTCCGCTCACGGCCACCGAAAGCGCTTTCGTGCCCTTGCTGAATTGCCATTTGTACAGCTCTCCGGAAGACACCTTGCGCCAGCCGATGCAACGGTGGCCGAGCAGTTCCTCCGGGCTACCCGGCCTGCCTTGCCGTCGGAAGTAGGCCGGGGTCGCGACGATGGCCAAGCGCAGGTCCGGGCCGACCCGCACGGCGCGCATGCCGTGCTGGAGGTCTTCGCCGAGGCGGATGCCGGCGTCGAAACCGGCTTCGACGATATTGGCGAAACCTTCGTCCGCCACCACTTCCAGGGTGATGCCGGGATAGTCGCGGGCCAGTTCGCCGAAACGTGGTGCGAGGACGAGACCGATGGCGTTTCGCGGTGCGTTGATTCGTACCAGGCCGTGAGGCGTTTCGCGAAAGCGGTTAAGGCTGTCCAGCGCGGCGGCGATGTCTTCGAACGCCGGGTCCAGGTGCGCCAGCAGGTGCTCACCGGCCTCGGTCGGCGAGACGTTGCGAGTGGTGCGGTTGAGCAGGCGGATGCCGAGCTGGGTTTCCAGTTCGCGCAGGGTGTGGCTGAGCGTCGGCGGGGTTACGCCGAGGGTGGCGGCGGCGCGGCGGAAACTGCGTTCGCGAGCGATGGCGACGAAGGCGGCGAGACCGGCGAGATCGGGCTTCTTCATTGGATTATTAAAATAACTCGATCAATGAAAGAAATTTTTCCAGGATAGTTAGCTATTCGGCAGCAATATAGCATCGTCGGGAAACCTGGCTCATGAACAGGGTGGGGCCGGGGAAACCG
The DNA here is from genome assembly GCF_013343155.1 of Pseudomonas sp. FDAARGOS_761. Classification (NCBI taxonomy): domain Bacteria; kingdom Pseudomonadati; phylum Pseudomonadota; class Gammaproteobacteria; order Pseudomonadales; family Pseudomonadaceae; genus Pseudomonas; species Pseudomonas sp. FDAARGOS_761. The sequence goes on from NZ_CP054572.1 coordinate 1,939,190, forward strand.
CTCTTTTCAGAGCCTTCCGACGAGGTCGTACGATGCAGCATGTCCGTCTTGGCAACAGCGGCCTGAAAGTCTCCCGACTCTGCCTGGGGTGCATGACCTATGGCGATCCGGCGTGGCGTCCGTGGGTGCTGGACGAGGAACGGGCGCGTCCGTTCATTCGCGAGGCGCTGGAAGCCGGGATCGACTTCTTCGACAGTGCCGATATCTATTCCACCGGCGAGAGCGAGCGGATCCTCGGGCGCGCGCTCAGGGACTTCGCGCAGCGCGAGGACCTGGTAATCGCCACCAAGGCGTTCTTTCCCATGAGCGACAGGCCCAACGCCTGCGGCTTGTCGCGCAAGCACCTGCTTGCCAGCGTGGATGCCTCGCTGCGGCGGTTGGGTACGGACTACCTGGATCTCTTCGTGATCCATCGCTTCGATCCGGACACCCCGATCGAGGAAACCTGCGAAACCCTCGACAGCCTGGTGCGTGTCGGCAAGGTCCGTTACCTCGGCGCCTCGTCGATGCCGGCCTGGCGCTTCATGAAGATGCTCGCCTTCCAGCGCCACCACGGCCTGGCGCAATTCATCTCGATGCAGAGCCAGTACAACCTGATCGTTCGCGAGGACGAGGAGGACCTCGTGCCGCTGTGCCGGGAAGAGGGGATCGCGTTGACGCCCTGGTCGCCGCTGGCGCGTGGGCTGCTGGCCGGAGCGCGAAGCGCCGGCACGCTGCGGACCCGGACGGACGAACAGGCCCCGCGCTGGTACGGCGGCAGGGAGGAGGTCGAGTCGACCCTCGGCGCGTTGGAGAAAATCGCCGCAGCCCGCGGGCTTCCACCGGCGCAACTCGCCCTGGCCTGGCTGCTTGGCCGGAACGGTGTCGCGGCGCCGATCGTCGGCCTGTCCAGGCCGCATCACCTCGAGGATGCCCTCGCGGCGCTGACGCTGGACCTCGCCGAAGAGGAGTGCGCCACGCTGGAGGCGCCGCTCACGGCGCGCGCCCGGACCCCGCGCTGGTAGGGCGCACATCGACGGAGAAAGCATGATGAGACGACAGGCTTCCGTGTTGCTGCTGGTATCCATGGTATCGGCGACCGTCTTGCCGGTTTTCGCCCGTGCGCCGGGCGAGCGCGAGCCGTCCTGCGCCGCGACGAGCATCGTCCTGCCAGCGGGGGCCCGGTATCCCAACGGCATCGCCCATGCCGCCGATGGAACGCTGTACGTCGGCCTGGTCACCAGCGGGTGCATCCTGCGCAAGCCTCCCGGGGGCGAGTGGGAAACCTTCTTCGCCGGCAGCCCGGCGATCTTCGCTGCCACCGCGCTGCGGCTGGACGAGTCGCGTGGCCTGCTCTGGGGCAATTCGCCGGACTTCCTACCCGCTGGCCGGCGCCGGCCGCATGGGGTGTTCGCCCTGGATCTCGCGAACGGTGCCGTGCGCCGATATCTGACCCTGCCCGGCGACGGGATGGGCAACGATCTCGCGGTGGCGCCGGACGGAACGGTCTACCTGAGCGAAACCCGGGATGGCAGCCTGATGCGGCTGCGGCCCGGGGAACCGGCGTTCCAGGTGTTGCTGCGCGACAGCCGCCTGGCCGGCCCCGGCGGGCTGGGCGCGGCGGGCATCGTCCGGGTGGACGACGACACCCTGCTGGTCGGCAACTTCGGTAGCGGGGCGATCCATGTCGTCGAAGGGGTCGCCACGCGTCCGCGGCTGCGCGAGATGGAGCTGCCCCGAACGCTGGAGAATCCGGACGGCATGGCGCTGGCTCCGGACGGCTCGCTGATCGTGCTGGAGAACGCCATCCGCAGCGGCGCCGGCAAGGTGCTGCGGATCGCCGAGCCGCTCGCCGCCGGGCGGCGCGGCATCGAAGTGATACGCGAGGGCCTGGAGTCGCCGGTCAACCTGACCGTCACCGGACAGGGCTGCGCCTATGTCAGCGAGTCACGCATTCGCCACCGCCTGTTGCCGGGGCGCGAGGGCGAGGTGCCGGCGCATTTCCTGATCCATCGGCTGCCCCTGGATGCGGCCGGGGGCCGTTGATCGGCCGCTCAGGCGTTGGCGAAACGGCCTTCCAGATAGGCGATGATCTCGCTGGATTCGTACATCCAGCGCACCTGGCCGTTTTCCTCGATGCGCAGGCACGGCACCTTGACCTTGCCGCCGCCTTCCAGCAAAGCCTGGCGGGCCTGCGGATCGTTCATGGCGTCCTTGAGTTGCATCGGCAGGTTCAGCCGGTGCATGGCGCGGCGTGTCTTCACGCAGAACGGACAGGCGCGGAACTGGTAGAGCGACAGGTTCCGCAGCGCCCGCTTGACCTCGGCCTGAGCCTCGGCGCTGCGCTGCAGCTTGCGGGGGCGGCTGACGAAGTCGGCGAGGATAATCGCCTGACCCAGTCCGTTACGTACTGCCTTGAGCAACATGGCGTGTGCCTCGCGGGAAAACCGCCAGTTTACGTGGCGGTTCCGGGCATGGGGAGTCCTTCCGTCTCCTGTGCAGATTTCTTTACGGCTGGGCGTCTCGGGAATCTTTCTGCCGCCTGCTTGTTTTTTGGCGAATCGTCCGGATATTCCTTTCGAGGCCAGGGCGACGGTTCCCTTGCCCGCGCTCCTGTGTTAATTAAATCAAACGAAAACGACAATAACCCCACTTCTTCAGAGAGTCTTTATGTCGCTCCGCATCTGTATCCTGGAAACCGATATCCTTCGTCCCGAGCTGATCGAGCGCTACGAAGGCTACGGCCGGATGTTCCAGCAACTGTTCGCCAAGCAACCGATCGCCGCCGAATTCGTCATCTACAACGTGGTGGAGGGGCGCTATCCGGCGGACGACGAGCGCTTCGACGCCTACCTGGTGACCGGCAGCAAGGCCGACTCCTTCGGTCCCGACCCGTGGATCCAGACCCTGAAGACCTTCCTCCTGGACCGCTACGAGCGCGGCGACAAGCTCCTCGGCGTGTGTTTCGGCCACCAGTTGCTGGCCCTGCTGCTCGGTGGCAAGGCCGAGCGCGCCAGCCAGGGCTGGGGCATGGGCATCCACCAGTACCAGTTGAACGAACGGGCCGACTGGATGAGCCCGGCGCTGCCGGACCTGACCCTGTTGATCAGCCACCAGGACCAGGTCACCCGGCTGCCGGAAAACGCGCGGGTGATCGCTTCCAGCGACTTCTGTCCCTATGCCGCCTACGCCATCGGCGACCAGGTGCTGTGCTTCCAGGGGCATCCCGAGTTCGTCCACGACTATTCCCGCGAACTGCTCGAACTGCGCCAGCAGCACCTGGGCGAGGAACTCTATCGCAAGGGGGTCGATAGCCTGGCGAGGGATCACCAGGGCACCGTCGTCGCCGAATGGATGATGCGTTTCGTCGCGCGCCAGCCGACCGGCGCCTGAGCCGGCCCCGCGCCATGCGAGCGCCGCCAGCCTCCCGGGGTTGGCGGCGTTTTCGTTTCAGGCCGGGCAGTCGAGGATGAAGCGCTCCGGGATCCAGCGCTGCGGGCGTGCCGGCGGGGTGCCGCTCTGCAGCTTCAGCGCCAGGTTGGCCGCCAGCGCGCGGACCATCGCCTGGTTGCATTCGATGGTGCGCGCCAGTGCGCCTGCCGAGCCTTGGGCGAGGCCGAGTAGCGAGTAGCCATTGGTCAATATCGCCAGGGCGGCGACGATCCAGAATTTCCGTGTTTGCCTTCTCATGCTGTTTCCCGGGAAAGAAGCCGGCGTTCAACCGGCGCGTCGACTGTTCAACCCCGAGAGCAGGCCTGGCAGGGCCTGGCCGATCTGGTTGGAGAAGGTCGTGGCGGTGTCGTTGTCCGGTGTGGCGTTCCTGGCGCTTTCGGCGCCGGCGACGAGGCTCAGCACGACCAGCATGAGGATGGCGTATAGACCCAGGGTGGCCAGGGCGGTGTTGCGGGCGTAATGGCGTGGGCTGCGACGTTTCATGGCGGCTTCCGTGATCGATACCTCGGATGGGCATAGGATCGCGGAGAAGAATTCGATTGGATAACGAATTGTCGCGCTATTAACTATCGACAGAAATGATGCTTTGGCCGAACGACCGGTACGGGTTGCGGGGCCCGGGTTCGGGCCCGATGGATCAGGACGAAGTCGGCGCGAGCAGGCGATCGACCACCTGCCGGGCTCGCTCGAAGGAGGGGTAGCCGCTGCGCGCGACCGGCAGCTCGGCGTAGGCCTGGCGATAGGTCTCGGCCTTGGGAATGTCGGCGCGCGGCAACAGGAAGGGCTCGGCGTAGATCTTGTAGAGCATCGCGTTGGCCAGCGGGTAGCGTCGCTCGGCGGAACGTTCGAGGAGGCGGGTGATGCGCTCGCAATCGCTGGCCTGGCCGTCGCGGCGAGCGATCAGCACGGCCTGGTAGAAGTCCGCCTCGCCGCTGCGGTCGTCGCGCGCTGCGCGCTCCAGCAGGGCCTGGGCCAGCGGCAGGCGATCGCGGTCGTTGGCGACGATGATCAGTTTCGCCTGCAGCATGTCGTTCTCGTACAGCAGTTTTTCCCTGTCGCTGTCCTGGCGGCAGGTGGCGCAGCTTGCCAACAGCGGGATCAGGCAAAGTGCAATCCATTTCGGCATGGCGGTTGTTTCCTTGTCATGGATGAGACGGCACGAGGCTGGAATCCAATGGAGAGGCGAGGCGCCTCCAAGGTTCCCTCGCATGCAGTCTAGTCGGCCCGTAGCGGATGGGACCGGCCGTTCTTGATACGCATCAACTGGCGCCGGCGGGCAAGGCGTACGGTGAAAGATGCAGGGCGGCGCACGAAGCGCCTGTCCCGAAGCCAAGAAGGAAACGCTCATGATTCGTGAAGTTGAAGGTGACATTCTGCTTTCCGGGGCCCAGGTGATCGCCCACGGCATCGCGCCCCAGGACCATTTCGACAGCGGCCTGGCCCTCGCCTTGCGCGAACGCTGGCCGTCGATGGTTCGCGACTACCGGCATGCCGCCCATGCCAGGGCGCCCGAGCCGGGCGGCATCTGGGTCTGGGCCGGGGTCGACGAGCAGGGCAAGACCCAGTGCATCGTCAACCTGATCACCCAGGGAATGCTGCACAGCGGTCGTAGCGCCAAGCCGGGCAAGGCGAGCCTGGAGGATGTCGGCCATGCCCTGCGCGAGCTGGCCCGCTATGTGCGCAGCGAAGGGGTGAGCAGCCTGGCTCTGCCCTGCGTGGCGACGGGAGTGGGCGGGCTGGACTGGTCCGAGGTCAAGCCGCTGGTGGTTCGCCACCTGGGCGACCTGGAGATCCCGGTGATTCTCTACGAGGTCTATCGCAAGGGCGTGGCGGCCGAGGAAAAACTGGCCTGAACGAAAAGCCCGGCGTGAGCCGGGCTTTTCAGGGTTGCGGGGAAAAGAAAAACGTTCCTGGCAGGCGGCGTTCAACCCTGCGCATCGGTGTCGCTCGCGGTTGGCGCCGTGGCCTGTTGCTGCTGGGCCTGCTCGATGGCGTGCTGGTTCAGTTGGACCATGCGGTTTTCCATCAGGCTGGATTCGTCGGCGAAGCTGGCTTGCACTGCGAGGGTGGTAGCCATGCCGAGGAGAATGGCGGCGAAGACGTTGCGTTTCATGATGACCTCCGGTTTTCCTTGGGAATGTCATCAGGATAATCCGTAATAATTTTTTAAAAATAGCAGTTCTGGAGAGTTACCTTTGCGTAATAAGTAATTATTGGGCGCAAAAAAGCCCGGTATCAACCGGGCTTTCGCTGGAGCGGGCCTTAGCCCAGGTGCTTCTTGTCCAGCTCGATCGCCTGGTCGAGGGTTTCCAGCAGTGCCTTGCGCACCTTGAGCTTGGTATTGCGGTGCGCGGTCATGTTGAGTTTCTTCAACTGCTGGGCCGCCGCACGCGCGCTTTCCTGCAACTGGTCGGCGCTGACCAGGGTGTCGAGGAAGCCGGCATCCACCGCAGCGGCCGGACTGAACATCTCGGCATTGATGACCGAGCGGGTGAACGCCGACTTGCGCAGGCGATCGCGGGCCAGCTCGATGCCGACATGGTGCATGGTCATGCCGATGGCGACTTCGTTCAGGCCGATCTGGAACGGCCCGTCGACGCCGATCCGGTAGTCGGCCGAGAGCAGCAGGAAGGCGCCCTTGGCTACCGCGTGCCCGGGGCAGGCGACGATCACCGGGTAGGGATGGGAGAGCAAGCGGCGAGCTAGGGTCGAGCCGGCGGCGACCAGGTTGACGGCATTCTCCGGGCCGGAGGTCATGACCTTCAGGTCGTAGCCACCGGAGAGGATGCCCGGCTGGCCAGTGACGATGACCACGGCCTTGTCCTGCAAGGCCTGGTCGAGAGCCTGGTTGAAGGCGTCGATCACCGCCGGGGAGATGGCGTTCACCTTGCCGTTGTTGAGGGTCAGGGTGGCGATGCCGTCTTCGAACTGGTAGCTGATCAACTCGCTCATGGCAGGATTCCTTTTGGTGGAGTGGCGCAGACCTTACTGATGGCCGCCGTCGGCGTAAAGCGCTTTGGCTGACCCGCGGGTCATGCGCGATTGCGCTTGCGCGGCCTCCCGGCCAGGGCTCCAGCGACGCCTGCGCGTTCCTGCCAGAAGAAACGGTTGAGTCTGACCGGGGAAGACAGCAATATGGGCCCTATCGTTAGTCCGGCCTTGCATGCGGTGCAGGCCAGCCGTTTCGAGGATGTCCGCCAGGCGCGATCCGCCACCGGGACGAGAACGGACGAAGGTCTCCGGCGGTCCGCTGGAGGCCGGTACGCGGGGGCGTCCTCGCGAGGAACCTATCAATCAGGCGCGGGTCGGGTTACGAACCCGTTGAGGAGATCCAAAGTGAGCGAGTCCCTGTCCATCCATCATGACGTGGGCGGCCATCAATTCGAGACGACGGTGGATGGCCATCGTGCCTATCTGGCCTATATGGACCTGGGCAAGCAGACGCTGGATATCTACCGGACCTTCGTACCGGATTCGCTGCGTGGTCGCGGTATCGCCGCTGCGTTGACCGAGCACGCCCTGCAGTACGCCGACCGCATGGGCTACAGCGTGATCCCGTCCTGCTCCTACGTGGAGCGTTACATCGAGCGTCGTCAGCGTCAGGCCGATCCGGCCGCCTGAGCAGGCGCGCAATGAAAAACGCCGGGCATCAGCCCGGCGTTTTCGTTTCCGCCTCGCTCAGCCGCGCTGGCGTTTCGGCAGCACGTCCTTGAGCTTGGCGTGCATGCTGCGGATGCTCTTCTCGGTGGTCGCCCAGTCGATGCAGGCGTCGGTGATGGAGACGCCGTACTGAAGTTGGTCGAGATCCTTCGGAATCGGCTGGCTGCCCCAGCCCAGGTGGCTTTCCACCATCAGGCCGACGATCGAGTTGTTGCCTTCGACGATCTGGTTGCTGACGTTGTCCATCACCAGCGGTTGCAGGGCCGGGTCCTTGTTGGAGTTGGCGTGGCTGCAGTCGACCATGATGTTCAGCGGGATTTTCGCCTTGTTCAGGTCCTGCTCGCAGAGCGCGACGCTGACCGAATCGTAGTTCGGCTTGCCGTTGCCGCCGCGCAACACCACGTGACCGTAGCGGTTGCCCTTGGTGGTCACGATGGACACTCCGCCCTGCTGGTTGATGCCGAGGAAGCGATGCGGGCTGGAGACCGACTGCAGGGCATTGATCGCCACGGTCAGGCTGCCATCGGTGCCGTTCTTGAAGCCGACCGCGGAAGACAGGCCGGAGGCCATCTCGCGGTGGGTCTGCGATTCGGTGGTACGGGCGCCGATCGCCGACCAACTGATCAGGTCCTGCAGGTACTGCGGGGAAATCGGGTCGAGCGCTTCGGTGGCGGTGGGCAAGCCTTTCTCGGCGAGGTCGCGGAGCAGTTGGCGGCCGATGTGCAGGCCATCCTGGATCTTGAACGAGTCGTCCAGGTACGGATCGTTGATCAGGCCTTTCCAGCCCACCGTGGTACGCGGCTTCTCGAAGTACACGCGCATCACCAGGAACAGCGTATCCGCCACTTCGGCCGCGAGCGCCTTGAGGCGGTCGGCGTATTCGTGGGCGGCCTTGATGTCGTGGATGGAGCAGGGGCCGATCACCACGAACAGACGGTGGTCCTTGCCATCCAGAATGTCGCGCACCACCTGGCGACCATGGGCCACGGTCTGCAGCGCCTTGTCGGTCAGGGGAATTTCACGCTTGAGCTGCTCCGGCGTGATCAGGGTCTCGTTGGAGGCAACGTTAAGGTCGTCGATCTGTAAATCAGCCATCGTGGTACTCAATCAGGTCACGGGCGCCGGCCGCCGGGAGGCCCCCTGCGAAAGGGCGCAGGCATGAAGTTCGCAAACGGGGAGACGAACCTTAACGTGTCGGGCCGGGCCTAGACAATGGGCGGGACGCGGTTCGCCGGTGTTTTCCCCGCTCTGCGCACGTTTTCTTCGTTGCTCCGGGCCAAGGCTGCCAGCGGAGTTGCAGGCGAGGCCGCCGCGGACGATATTGTGCAGGTGCTGCGGAGGGGCGCGCCTTGCGCGTATCCGCTGGCCGAGGAGGGCGCCAGCGCTATCGCAGGAGCCGAAGCATACGGATGATGGTCGGGCCCCATTTCTTCCTTTCTATCGAGGTCAGCAGCGTGCCGTCCCTGGAACTCACCGATCTGGACGCCGACCGGCAGTTGCTTGCCCTGGAAGGGGTTTCGCTGTTGGTATTCACCAGCGAAGGCTGCGCGTCGTGCCGCTGGGCCCGGCGCCATCTCCCCGCGATGGACCTGCCCATCGAGCGCCTGTGCTGGGTGGACGCCGGCCGCAATGGCGGCCTGGTGGAACGCTACGGCGTCTTTCACCTGCCGGCCCTGTTCATGGTCCGCGACGGCCGCTTCCATGGCGCACTGAACGTTCCGCTGCACCAGGAAGCCTTGCGGGGTGCGGTGCTGGCGGGGTCGACCGCTTTACCTGAGGAGTTGCCCTGATGGATTCAAAGCAGCAACGGATCGGCGTCATCGGTACGGGAGCCATCGGCGGCTTCTATGGATTGATGCTGGCGCATGCCGGTCACGACGTGCATTTTCTCCTGCGCAGCGAGTTCGAGGCGGTCAATCGCGCCGGACTCAGCCTGAATAGTGCGGTGCATGGCTTCCGGCGCCTGGCGCCGGTCCAGGCCTACCATTCGGCGCAGGACATGCCGCCCTGCGACTGGTTGCTGGTGGGCGCCAAGACCACCGGCAATCACGAACTGGCACCCCTGATCCGCGCAGCGGCGGCGCCGGGTGCCAAGGTTCTGCTGCTGCAGAACGGTCTGGGCGTGGAGGAGCGGCTGCGGCCGCTGCTGCCGGAAAGCCTGCATCTGCTGGGCGGCCTCTGCTTCATCTGTGTGCATCGCGGCGAACCGGGCGTGATCGAGCACCAGGCCTACGGCGGAGTGAATCTCGGCTATCATTCCGGACCGGCCGACGAGCGACGCCGGCGCGAGATCGTCGAGGAGGGTGCCGCGCTGTTCCGCGAGTCCGGGCTGGAGTCCACGGCGATGCCCGACCTGGAGCAGGCGCGCTGGCAGAAGCTGGTCTGGAACATCCCCTACAACGGGCTGTCGGTATTGCTGAAGAGCAGCACCGCGCCGCTGATGGCCAACGCGGACAGTCGGTCGCTGATCGAGGCGATCATGGAGGAAGTCATCGGTGCTGCCGGCGCCTGCGGCTTCATCCTGCCTGAGGGCTATGCGGACCAACTGTTGGCGGCGACCGAGCGGATGCCCGACTATCGGCCGAGCATGTACCACGACTTCGCCCATGGGCGGCCACTGGAGCTGGCGGCGATCTATGCCGCGCCCCTGGCCCGCGCTGCTGCTGCGGGCTACCGGATGCCCAGGGTCGAGGCGCTGCACCAGACGTTGCGCTTCCTCGAAGCGCAACCGCGCTGAAGGGCCGAGCGCGGCGACCAGCCGGCGCCGCGCTCGCAGGGAGAAAAGGGATTTACCCCAACGGGCCGGAAAAAGCCCGAAACAGCAGGGAACGCTAGGAGAATGGATGCTTGCTGCTAATCTGCTAATGAGGCCCGCCGCGCAGGCTGTCGAGGAGGCCGCATGATTCGTTCGATTCTCTACGCCACCGATCTGGGGCTCTATGCTCCCTATGTCCTGCAACACGCCCTGTCGCTGACCCGCGCCTACAACGCCGAGCTCTATGTCGTCCATGTGGTGGAGCCCCTCGGGCTGTTCGCCGAGTCGGTCCTGCAGACCTACCTTGACACCGAGCGTCTCCAGGACCTGCGGGCGCAAGGGCTGGACAACGTCATGGAAAGCATCGAGAAGCGGGTCCTGGAAGGGTTTCGCGATGAACTCGGCGAGTTGCCCCAGGATGCGGCGCTGGTCAAGAGCGTGCGAGTGGTGCAGGGCGACCCGCCGCAGATGATCCTCGATGAGGCGGAAAAGCTGGCCGTGGACCTGATCGTCGCCGGCAGCCATAGCCACGGCACCCAGCTCGATACGCCGCTGGGCCGGACTGCCGCGCGTCTGGTGCAACTGGCGGAGGTACCGGTGTACCTGGTGCCGATGTTGCAGCACCGTAGTCGCGACCTGTAGGCCAGCGGTCGGCTGGTGAAAAAGCGTGCAAAATCAAAAAAAACGTCTAATTTTATTCCTCAAACCATTAATATGGTTATATACCTTCGGTTCTTGATCGCCGGTCGCGACAACCTTTTCGAGGAATCTCCATGAAGCTTCAGCAATTGCGCTATATCTGGGAGGTTGCGCACCACGACCTCAACGTCTCCGCCACGGCGCAGAGCCTCTATACTTCGCAGCCGGGCATCAGCAAGCAGATCCGCCTGCTGGAGGACGAACTGGGCGTCGAGGTGTTCGCTCGCAGCGGCAAGCACCTGACCCGGGTGACGCCGGCGGGGGAGCGGATCATCCATACCGCCGGCGAGATCCTGCGCAAGGTCGAGAGCATCAAGCAGATCGCCCAGGAATTCTCCAACGAGAAGAAGGGCACGCTGTCCATCGCCACTACCCACACCCAGGCGCGCTATGCGCTGCCCAACGTGATCAGCGGCTTCATCAAGCAGTACCCGGACGTCTCCCTGCACATGCACCAGGGCACGCCGATGCAGATCGCCGAAATGGCGGCCGACGGCACCGTCGACTTCGCCATCGCCACCGAGGCGCTGGAGTTGTTCGGCGACCTGATCATGATGCCCTGCTACCGCTGGAATCGCTGCGTCATCGTGCCCCACGGGCATCCGCTGACCAAGCTGCCGAAACTGACCCTGGAAGCCCTGGCCGAGCAGCCGATCGTCACCTACGTGTTCGGCTTCACCGGCCGTTCCAAGCTCGACGAAGCCTTCAGCCAGCGCGGACTGGTGCCCAAGGTGGTATTCACCGCGGCCGATGCCGACGTGATCAAGACCTACGTGCGGTTGGGCCTGGGGGTCGGCATCGTGGCGCACATGGCGGTCGATCCGAAGCTCGACAACGACCTGGTGATCCTCGACGCCAGCCACCTGTTCGAGTCCAGCGTGACCAAGATCGGCTTCCGCCGCGGCACCTTCCTGCGCGGCTTCATGTGCGACTTCATCGAGAAATTCGCTCCGCACCTGACCCGCGAGCTGCTGGCCAAGGCCGTGCAATGCCACAACAAGGCCGAGCTGGACGAGTTGTTCGACGGCATCGAACTGCCGGTCTACTGATCGCCTCGGCCCATGAAAAAGCCCGGCCTGGTGCCGGGCTTTTTCATGGCTGGCCCTCAGAGCATGTCGAGATTGTCGCGACCGGCCAGCCTGGTCAGCGCTTCGCGATCGGCGTCCGCGGCCTGCTCGGCTCGCGGTTCGAGGACTTCATGGAGGAAGCTCATGAACACGGTGTATACCTGTTCGCGCCCGTCGTCGTGGCGAACCACGAAGAACGGCGCGGTCTCTACGCCATACTGGGCGGCGACCATCCAGCCTGCGCTGTTCGGGTCGCGTTCGTCGGCCACCAGGGTGCGATGGATGCGCGGCAGGTAGCCGCCTTGTTCCAGGCGTTGCCGGACTTCCTTGCACTTGCGGCAGTCCTCGCCGGTGGCGAGGACTTTCTTGACCATGGTGATGCGCATGCTGGGTCTCCGCTCGGGGTTCGACCCGCACTTTACCCCGATTGCATACGCTCTATCGACGGTTTCAGGCCTTGCTGATCAGGTTGCCGGCGTGCAGCCCGCACTCCTTGTGGGTGGCTTCCTCCCACCACCAGCGGCCCTCGCGCTCGTGCTGGTTGGGCAGCACCGGACGGGTGCAGGGTTCGCAGCCGATGCTGATATAGCCGCGTTCGTGAAGGCTGTTGTAGGGCAGTTCGAGCATGCGGATATAGCCCCAGACTTCCTCGCTGGTCATGGACGACAGCGGGTTGAACTTGTACAGCGGCTTTTCCGGCGTGGAAAAGGCACCGTCGATTTCCAGCACTGCCACCTGGCTGCGCGTGCCGGGGCTCTGGTCGCGGCGTTGGCCGGTGGCCCAGGCGCGCACACCGGCGAGCTTGCGCTTGAGCGGTTCGATCTTGCGGATGCCGCAGCACTCGCCGTGGCCGTCCCGGTAGAAGCTGAACAGGCCCTTTTCCTTCACCAGGGGTTCGAGCAGGCGCGGGTCGGGGGAAAGCACGTCGATGGCGATGCCGTAGTGTTCGCGGACCTGGTCGATGAAACGATAGGTTTCCGGGTGCAGGCGACCGGTGTCGAGGCTGAACACCTTCACGTTGCGGTTGAGCTTCCAGGCCATGTCTACCAGGACGACGTCCTCGGCGCCGCTGAAGGAGATCCACAGCTCGTCGCCGAAGTGCTCGAAGGCGGCTTTCAGGATGTCCTGGGGGGATTTGTCGGCAAGGCTGGAAGCGAGGGCGGGAAGGTCGAAAGGCTGGCTCATCGGGCTGGGGTCCTGGTGCTGGGCGGCGCTGTTGCGCTCTGTGGCGGGAATGGTAGCAAAGGGCGGCATATGGCCCTAAATAACCATTTACCCCTGCCGACCTTGATTCCAGGAATAAGCCGGCGTTGCCTTGCCCTCGGCGAGGGGCTAGAGTGCCGCGTCCGTCGTCACCCCATCGTTCAGAGAATTTCGAGGAGAGTCCTGTGGAAATTGCCTGTCTTGACCTGGAAGGCGTGCTGGTTCCGGAAATCTGGATCGCGTTCGCGGAAAAAACCGGTATCGACGCCTTGAAGGCGACCACCCGGGACATTCCGGACTACGACGTGCTGATGAAGCAGCGCCTGCGCATCCTCGACGAACATGGTCTGAAGCTGGGCGACATCCAGGAGGTGATCGCTACCCTGAAGCCGCTGGAGGGGGCGGTGGAATTCGTCGACTGGCTGCGCGAGCGCTTCCAGGTGGTGATTCTCTCCGACACCTTCTACGAGTTCTCCCAGCCGCTGATGCGCCAGCTGGGCTTCCCGACCCTGTTGTGCCACAAGCTGGAGATCGACGACAGCGACCGCGTGGTCGGCTATCAATTGCGCCAGAAGGATCCCAAGCGGCAGTCGGTGATCGCCTTCAAGAGCCTCTACTATCGGGTGATCGCCGCCGGCGATTCCTACAACGACACCACCATGCTTTCCGAGGCCCACGCCGGCATCCTGTTCCATGCCCCGGAAAACGTGATCCGCGAGTTTCCCCAGTTCCCCGCGGTGCATACCTACGAAGACCTCAAGCGCGAGTTCCTCAAGGCTTCCAGCCGTTCGCTGAGCCTGTAGCCGCGCCGCCGATGAAAGAGCCCGCGGAACGCGGGCTCTTTTCTATTCCGGGGACGCTGTCCCGGCCATTCCTTCCAGGGTTTCCAGCAGCACCCGGACCTTGTCCAGGGTTTCCTGGTACTCGTCCTCCCAGTGCGAGTCGGCGACGATGCCGCCGCCGCCCCAGCAACTGACCTGGCCGTCCCTGACCAGCAGGGTGCGGATGGCGATCGAGCTGTCCATCTCGCCGCGCACGTCGAGGTAGAACAGGCTGCCGCAGTAGATGCCGCGTCGGCTCGGTTCCAGCTCGTCGATGATCTGCATGGCGCGAATCTTCGGCGCGCCGGTGATCGAGCCGCCGGGGAAGCTGCCTTCCAGCAGGTCGAGGGCGTCCTTGCCCGGCGCCAGTTCGCCGGTGACGCTGCTCACCAGGTGATGCACGTTGGGATAGCTTTCCAGGGCGAACAGCTCCGGTACCCGTACGCTGCCAGGTTGGCAACTGCGTCCGATGTCGTTGCGCAGCAGGTCGACGATCATCAGGTTTTCCGCGCGGTCCTTGGGGCTGGCCAGCAGCGACGCCGCCAGCGCCATGTCCTCCTCGGGCGTCTTGCCGCGCGGGCGGGTGCCCTTGATCGGCCGGGTTTCCACCTTGCCCTTGCCGAGCTTGAGGAAGCGCTCCGGCGACAGGCTGAGGATCGCGCCGTCGGCCAGTCGCAGGTAGCCGGAGAACGGCGTCGGGCAGGCCTCGCGCAGGGCGCGATAGGCCGGCCACGGCGAGCCGCTGCAAGCGGCCTGGAAGCGCTGGCTATAGTTCACCTGGTAGCAGTCGCCTGCCTGGATGTAGTCCTGGATGCGGCGGATCGCCTGCCGATAGTCGGATGCGCTGATGCTCCGTCGGAATTTTCCCAGAAGCTTGAAGTTGCCGGCCGTGCCTTGCGCTTCCTCGCTGAACAGGGCGATCAGGCGCTGGCGTTCGCGCTCGTCCAATCGCGGGTGGAATACCAGTTGGCTGGTGCCGGCCTGGTGGTCGCTGATCAGCGCCCAGGCATACAGGCCGACGGAGGCCAGCGGCAGGCCCAGGTCATCGCGGGCGTGTTCGCCGATGCGCTCGATGCGCCGACCCAGGTCGTAGGATAAATAGCCCAGCAGACCACCGGCGAAGGGCAGTTCGTACGGCGCTGGCAGCTGCGCGGGGCCCAGGCTTCCGGCCGCTTCGCGTAGGCGGGCGAAGAAGCGGTTGGCCGATTCGTCGGGCAGCGGCGCCAGTTCTGCCAATGGCCAGGCGCTCATAAGGTCATAGCGTCCACGGGTAGCGATGGGGCGACCCGAGTCGAGCATCACCGCACCGGGCGCCTCATGGATGATGGCAAAGAGACAGCTTGGGTCGCTATGGTAGGGCAGGGGGTGAACATGACAACTGGGCATGGAAAGTGGGGGTAGTGGGACAGTCAGGAATTCTAGTTCGCCGGAATCGTCGATCCTAGAGCCATTTCTTCAGTTTACGTAAGAAGGGTGATCTGCTAATTATGGAAATATCCCACGGAGATTTGGCTCCGTACCACAATGATAATGACACAGGGATACAGGCCGTGGATGCAGTACAGGATCCAGCAGCCGGCAGCCTTTCGCGCTCCAGAATAGTGCCGCCTCAGGTGCCAGCCGAATATTCTCTTCGCCCCGCGATCCGCAACCTGCTGGATCGCAATCCCCATTCACGCGTTCTGATGTTTTCCGCACCTGCCGGCTTCGGCAAGACCTGCGCGCTCGCCGCCCTGGCCAGGGAGCGCACTGTAGCAGACCAGGCGGTGGCCTGGCTGTCGCTGGCCGAAGAAGACGACGACCCCGCCCGTTTCTGCCGGCAGCTGATCGAGGCGCTGGGCGAAGCCGTGCCGCAGCTTGGCGACGACGCCCAGACCTACCTGCAGAACACCATGCGGGTCCCGGTGGTGGCGGTGATCGAAAGCCTGCTCGGCGATCTCGATCGCTATGCGCGGCCGTTGCTGCTGGTGCTGGACGACCTGCACCTGGTTAGCAACCCGGACATCTTCACCGGCCTCAACCGCCTGGTGCAGTACGCACCGCCCGGGCTGGTCCTGGCCCTGGGCACGCGTTCGCAGCCGGCGCTGAGCCTGGCTACCTGGCGGGCCAAGGGGCTGTTGCTGGAAATCGGCCTCGAGGAGCTGCGCCTCGGCTTCGAGGAAACCCGCGAATACCTCGAGCGCAGCGGTCTTTATCTGGACGAGCCTTGCCTGAAGGCGCTCTATGGCCAGACCGAAGGCTGGGTGGTGGGCGTGCATCTCGTCAGCCTGTGGCTGCGCCAGCAACCGCAGGTGCAGGAAATGGCCCTGCTCGACGGCGACAAGCAGGCGGTCAGCGCCTATCTGCTGGCGGCGGTCTTCGAACGCTTGCCTGGCGACCTGCAGGAAGCGCTGCTGGCCCTTGGCGTTGCCAGCCAATTGAGCGGCGACCTGGCCAACGCCCTGACCGGGCGCCAGGACGGCCAGGCGCTGCTGGAGCGCCTGGAGTCCATGCAATTGTTCCTCCTGCCGCTGGATCGCGAACGCCAGTGGTATCGCTTCCACCTGCTGTTCGCCGACTTCCTCCGCAACCGCCTGCGTGACTCCGATCCGGACCGTTTCAAGCAACTGCATTTCAACGCCAGCCTGTGGTTCACCAACCACCACATGCCGACGTTCGCCATCGAGCATGCCTGTGCGGCGGAAGACCCGGAGATGATCGCCGCGCTGGTCGACGGATGCGGACTGGAGCTGATCAACCGCGGCCAGCTCAGCCTGATCTACCGTTGGCGCAAGCATGTGCCGGACGAAATCGCCGAG
This sequence comes from Pseudomonas sp. FDAARGOS_761, assembly GCF_013343155.1. Lineage (NCBI taxonomy): Bacteria > Pseudomonadati > Pseudomonadota > Gammaproteobacteria > Pseudomonadales > Pseudomonadaceae > Pseudomonas > Pseudomonas sp. FDAARGOS_761. Next base: position 1,955,625 of record NZ_CP054572.1, read on the forward strand.
CGCTATCCGATCCTGGTCCTTACCGATGTCTGGTCGCGGGCCAGCGACCTCAGCCTGGGCGAGGCCAACCGGATCATCGACGAACTGCTGGCGCGCTGGGGGGAGAGCCGCGGCGATGGGCCGATGGGCGACCAGTACCTCTCCGCGCTGGCGGTGAAGGCGGTGGTGGCGTTGCAGAAGGACGATCTGGAACTGTGCATCGCCCTGGCTCGCCGGGTCGAGGTCCAACTCGGGCAGAACGCTGCCTTCCTCGAAGTGGCGGTGTTGATCACCGCCGCGCTGGCCCAGGTGGTCCGTGGCCAGGGCGACCAGGCGCGGCGCCTGCTGGGGCTGGCGCAGCAGCGCAATCATTTCCTCGAAGGGCGCTACCTGGACATGCAACTGGCCAACGTCGAGGTGATCCTCGCACTCGAGCAGGGCCAGGTGAAACAGGCGCAACTGCTCATCGAGCGGCTCCGCCAGCGCGCCCGGCCGCTGTTCGAGAAGTCCAGGAGCGCGCTGGCGCTGCCGACCATCACCGAGGCCCTGACCGCCTACTACAGGATCGAGCTGGACGGGCTGGAAGAGCGCCTGGGCTGGGCGCTCGGGCATGTGGATGTGATCAATCCGATCGATTTCTATGCCCAGGGACAGATCTGCCTGGCGCGCACCCAGCGCCTGCTGGGACGGCCGAAGGAGGCGCTGGCCAGCCTGGCGGCGATGCAGGCCCTGGCCTCGCGCAATCAGTCGTGGCGCTTCTTCGCCCAGGCCATGGCCGAAGAGATCAACCTGATCCTCCAGGACAGCGGCCCCGACCGCCTGAAGCGCGCCGAGCAGCGGTTGAAGAGCGTGGACTGGAACAAGATGGCGGCACACTACCGCAACATGGCCTTCAACCCGGTCAACTGGTCGCTGGGCGTGAGCCGCGTGCGCCTGTTGCAGGGGCGAGGACATTTCAGCGAGGCGCTGCACGAGATCACTCAGTTGCGCGGCACCTTGCAGCCCGGCTGGCACGGCCTGCAGCGCCTGCGCCTGGATATCCTGGCGGCGCTCAGCTATCAGCGCCTGGGCTACCAGGAACGGGCCAACAGCCTGCTCGGCGAATGCCTGATCAATGCCGAACGGGAAGGGGTGCGCAGCCTCTTCATCGAGGAAGGCGACGGCATTCGCCAGTTGCTCCAGCAACTCGAATCCACCGAGCGCCAGCCGGCGCTACAGACCTTCATTCGCGGCCTGCTCGGCATCTGGCCCGGGCAGGGCGTGCGCAAGCCCCAGGATGCGCTCGAGGAAGGCCTGACGGAGCGCGAGCGCGAAGTGGTCTGCCTGGCCGCACAGGGCCTATCCAACGAAGAAATCGGCCAGCGCCTGTCGCTGGCCCTGGGGACCGTCAAATGGCATCTGCACAACATCTACGAAAAGCTCAAGGTGCGCAATCGCACCCAGGCGATCCGGCGAGCCCGCGAGCTGAGCCTGCTCTGACCATGGGCCATCGCGACGGGGTTCCCGCCAGCACCATCCCGCTGTTGCAGACCAAGCTGTTCCCGCCAGGCGCCGGAGGGCTGCCGCTGCTGCCCCGCCAGGCGCTGATCGACCGCCTGTACGAGGCCCGCGCGCGACGCGCGATGGTGCTCAGCGCGCCGGCCGGCTTCGGCAAGAGCACCATCCTCTGCCAGTTGCGCCTGCGCCTGCTGGAGCAGGGCGCGGCGGTGGCATGGTTGTCCTGCGACGAGACCGACAGCGAACCGCAGCGTCTGATCCAGTACCTGCTGGCGAGCATCCAGCGAGTGGTCCCGGCATTCGGCGGCAATACCGCCAATCTGCTCGGCACCGACGTCGCGGTGCCGCTGGAGGGTATCCTGGATGCCTTCCTCGCCGACCTGCGTCGCCTGGAAGGTCCCTTGTACCTGTTCCTCGACGATTTCCACCGCATCCGCCACGCCGCCTTGCCGCATGGGGTTCGCTACCTGATCGAGAACCTGCCCGATCACGTGCGGGTGGTGGCCTCGACCCGCTTCCGCCCGCGCTTCCTGGTCGACGAGCCGACCCTCAAGCCCTGGACCTTCTGCCTGAGCGCGGAAGACCTGCGGCTATCGCGCGAGGAGAGCGATGCGTTTCTCCTCGACCTCAAGGGACTGGAACTGGGCGAGCGCGAGCTGAAGCTTCTGTTCAAGCGCACCGAAGGCTGGATCACGGCGTTGCACCTGGCGGCCCTGGCCCTCAGTCGCAATACCGACCGGGAAGGTTTCCTCCGCGGGCTCTCCGGGACCGAACGGAACATCGCCGACTACTTGGCGGAAGACGTGCTGGCCAGCCTGCCCGCCGACCTGCAGCTGTTCCTCGACCAGACCTCGGTGCTCGACGAGTTCAATGCGGAACTGTGCAATGCGCTGACCGGACGTCGCGACGGCCTGGACATGCTCATGCGCCTGCAGAACGAGCAGTTGTTCGTCATCGCCCTGGACGACCAGCGCGAATGGTTCCGCTACCACCATCTGTTCGCCGAGTTCCTCCAGGGGCGGCTGTCCCGGCATGCCGATCCGACCCCGCTGCTGCATGCGGCGGCGCGCTGGTGCGAGGGGCGCGACCTGGCCGACCGGGCGATCAAGTACGCCCTTCGCGCCCGCGACTACCTGTTCGCCGCCGAGTTGCTGGAGCGCCAGGGCGCGCGCCTGATCGCCGGTAACCGGGTGTACGGCATCCTCGGCATGCTCAACGGCATTCCCGCCGAGGTGATCCGCGAGCATCCGGTGTTCCAGATCTTCTACGCCTGGCAACTGGCGTTCGAGCAACGCTTCGCCGAGGCCGAGGCGTTGATCGAGGAGGTCAGCCACCGCCTCTTGCAGGGGCGCGGCAAGGTCATGCACTTCGGGCTCGGCGAGTTGCTCGCCGCCGCCCAGGTGCTCAAGGCCCTGGTGTTGCTCTACCAGGACAAGCTCGAAGCCTGCCTGAAGGTCGCCCGCCACTGGCTGTCCATGGTCCCGAGCAACCAGCCGGTGTTCCGCGCCAGCCTGCTCTGCGTGCAGGCTTCGGCGCATGCGCTGCTCGGCGACTACGCCGAGGCCGCCGGCGCCATCGGTTCCGCGCGGGAAGACCTGAAAGTCGCCGACAGTGAGTACCTGCAGGTGGTGACCAGCCTGATCGAATCCCTGATCTGCAAGGAGAGTGGCGACCTGGAGCGGGGCAGGGCGATCGCCGAGTCGGCGCGCAACCGGGTCGAGCAGGTGTTCGGCCGGCGCAGCCGGGTCGGCGGGCCCTTGTCGCTGGCCTATGCCGACCTGCTCTACGAGCAGGACCGGCATGCCGGCGTGCTCGCCGAACTACCGCTGGCGACGGTCTGGCGGGATGTCGCGACGCCGGTGGAACTGCTCAGTCGCGGCCAGTTGGTCATGGCCAAGGCGCGCTTCTTCTCCGGCGCCGCCGAGCAGGGGCTGGCGCAACTCGACGAATGGCTGAGCGGTCTGCTCTCGCCCGGCTACGAGCGTGTCTATGCTCACGCCATGAGCTGCAAGGTGCAGTTCCTGCTGTGGCTGCGCCGTCCGAACGAGGCCGAACGGGTCTGCCTGCAACTGGAGCGGCATCTTGCCGGGCTCTCCGGCGAGCGGCATGCCGACGCACAGACCGCCCTGGTCCTGGCGGAGGCTCGGCTGGCATTGTCCGAGCGTCACGCGGAACGCGCGCAGAGCAAGCTGGAAAGCTGTCTGGCCGGCTACTCTTCCGCTTACCAGAGGGATCGGCGGCTGCGTTTGTCCTTGTTACTTTCTGTGGCGTATTGGCAGAAAGGTAACAGCGAAAAAGCCATCGGCCTGTTCCTCGCCACGCTCGAGGAAGCCTGGAATCTCGGCTATCGCCGGCTGTTCCAGGACGACGCGTTGTGGCTGTTGCCGATGTGGGAAAGCTGGAGGGAAGCGGAGCCCAAGCGTGCCGCGGCCTGGCAGGGGCTGGCCGACCTGCTCCGCGAGCAGTGCCGGAAGCTCTCCGTGGACCCGGAAAGTTTCGATGAAAATCAGGATGTTAGCCATCGCGAACGGGAAATCCTGCGGCTGGTGGCGGCGGGCTTGTCGAACCGCGATATCGCGCAGGCGGTGCACCTGTCGGAAGCCACCATCAAGTGGCACCTGCACAACCTGTTCGCCAAGCTGGGTGTGAAGAGCAGAACGCAAGCCGTACTAAAGGGTAAAAGCCTGGGACTGCTGAGCGAGGCGTGAGCGGCAGCCGCCATCGCTCCATCCCTTGGATGGGCTGGCGGCGGAAGGGGTGGCCCAGTAGCTTGGAATCCAGGACGAGAGAGCATGAGGCTCTACCGAATCCATGTCCGGGACACCTAGGGAAGCAGTACCGGACCTGGAGACCGGCGAGATGCCGGTCGATCTGCCGGGGACAGGATGCAAACGGCAGTGCCCTGGGGCAAACCACACCTGAACACTGGAGAAATAACAATGAAAAAGCACCTGTTCCTTGCAACTGCTGTTCTGGCTGCTCCCTTGCTGGCGCATGCCGACCTGAAAGCCATGGACGATGGCGCGCTGTCCGACGTGACCGGCCAGGCAGGCATCAGCATTTCCGGTACTTTCCAGGGCTCCGTCGGGGCCGTGACCTACACCGATACCGACACCAACGGCGGCTCCCTGCGGCTGGAGAACATCAGCCTGCCGGCGCTGACCATCGACGATACCAAGCCGCTGACCATCGACGTCGTCACCACCGATATCGGCGGCAAGTCGACCCAGCAATTGGCCATCGGCCTGCCGGCCATCACCGGCGACGTGACCGTTGGCGCCATCAAGGTGGGCGACACCAGCGCCGCCAGCATCGGCTCGCTGACCGTCTCCGGGCTGAACATGGCCGGTTCCACCATCAAGGTCTGGGGTCACTGATCCAGGAACCGAGTCGAGACGCGAAGACCTCGCCGAGGCATCGGCGGGGTCTTTCTCCGAAAGAGGTACGACGGGGCGATGTTCGAGATTTTGCTGGGAAGTCTGATCGGGCTGTTCGGGTTCACCCAGACGGTCGATACCAAGCCGCAACCGCAGGGCACGGTCAACCTCAGCCAGCCTCTGACCCCCAATGGACCCTACCGCGAATCGGTGCAGCTGGAGCCGATGAGCCAGTTGCAGTTCCGCAACGTCATCCGCCAGGCCTATGACTACAGCTGCGGCTCGGCGGCGCTTACCACGCTGCTGGACTACTACCTCGGGCGCAACCTCGAGGAACGCCAGGTCATGGAAGGGCTGCTGCGCTATGGCGAGGCCGATAAGATCGTGCAGCGCCGCGGTTTCTCGCTGCTCGACATGAAGCGCTACGCCGCTGCGCTGGGCTACAAGAGCGGTGGTTTTCGCGCCGAGTTCAGCGACCTGGACGCTCTCGAGCATCCGGCGCTGGTCCCCATCCACTATGCCGGCTTCAAGCATTTCGTGGTGGTGCGCGATGTCTACAACGATCACGTCTTCGTCGCCGATCCGGCCTTGGGCAACATCAGCTTCACCCGGACGCGCTTCGAGGAAATCTGGGACCAGAACGTCCTGTTCGTGATCTTCCCGAGTGGGCAGGAGCCCCGCAACGCGCTGGCGCTGAACGATCGCGACATGCGCCTGGTGGACGACCGCACCGTCAGCCTGCTGGCGTTCCGCGAGTTTCCGCAGATCAACAAGATCACTGAAAACCAGGTCCGTGAGCTGGGCACTGGTGGCGACGTCATACACCTGCGCACCAAGTAGCAGATACCCAAAAACAAGAACAATCTCTGGGGATAGCGCCATGAGAATCAGGGGGTACACATGCGCGGCGGCGCTGATGCTGTCTATCAGCGGTTTGTCCGTTGCCGAGGAAGCCTCGGTCGACCAGGCCCGTGACGCGCTGGCCAAGAAGAATGACGATGCCGACAGCGCCAAGGCGCTGGAGGAAGTCTTCCAGGCCGCCGAGAAGAGCTACACCTTGCTGAAGAAGGGCGAGCGGACCCTGACCTACGGTTTCGACTACGCGCTGGTGCGCGACCAGCGGCTGACCCTGGTGCCGCTGACCAAGACCAGCGGCGGCACGCAGATCTACGGCCTCGCCGGCCGGCAGAGCCAGTCCCAGCACACCTTCACCAACTCCTTCACCTTCGACTACGGGATCTGGGACAACCTCACCTTCAGTTTCCGCCTGCCGCTGGTAGCCAAGTACGACACCGAGATGGATACCCACGCCTACAGCCTCGGCGACGTTTCCGCGACCTTGCGCTGGCAGCCCTGGGCGGCGGTGCGCGGGCGGCCGGTCACCACGCTGTATACCACCATCGGCCTGCCGACCGGCGACAGTCCCTACAAGACCAACCTGGACAAGGACATCTCCACCGGCAACGGCTACTACAGCCTGGGCTTCGGCGCGAACATGTCCTATGTGATCGACCCGGTGGTCCTCTACGGCTCGCTCGGCTACACCTGGAACCTGCCGGTGGACGACGTGCACCAGACCCTGGCCGACAACTCCCAGCTGGAGAAGGTCTCGCCCGGCAACACGATCAACTTCAACATGGGCATGGCCTACGCGCTGTCCTACGACGTCTCGCTGGCGACCTCGTACCAGATGGCCTACACGCTGAAGAACCGCTACCACACCACTGCCGGTACGTTCGAGTCGTCCGAACAGACCAGTAGCATCATGAACTTCTCGCTCGGCTTGCGGACGTCACCGGACTACATCGTCAACGTCAACGCCGGTTTCGGCCTCACGGAAGACTCGCCGGATGTACTGCTGGGGTTATCCGTACCCCTCGATATCAAAGGGCTGAAGGCCCAGTAACCCGCGAGCGAGGCCTGTTATGAAGATGCGCATTGCGCCGCTCTGGCTGGCGCTGGCAGGGGTGTGCCTGGCCTGGATTCCGCCGGCCGGCGCGCAGATGGCCAACGACCTGACCATCGGCAACCCGAAAGCCATGGCCCTCGGCAACGCCGTGACCGCCGACGAGACCGGCATCGATTCGGTGCACTACAACCCGGCGGCGCTGACCAGGATGAAGGGCCGCCAGGCGACCGTTAAGCTGCTCACCGGGGTGATGGACATCCGCGCCGGCTTCAAGGCGCCGCCGAACTATGGCGAAGGCACCTTCGGCCTGCGCGACGACCCGGTCGCCAACAGCCACAGCCGGACCCTGACCCCGACCATGTACCTGCCCGGCCTCGGCGGCATGACCGACGTGCCGTTGCTGGTGGCGCCGCTGGCCGGGATCTCGATCAACCCGCCGGGTTCCAAGTTCACCTTCGCCACCAACGTCTACACCCCGCAAGCGCTGGGCTACAGCCGCGATTCCGATAGCGATCCGGCGCGCTACCAGGGACGCGAGGTGTCGTTGCAGCGGCTCACCTACTTCTCGCCGACCCTGGCCTACCAGGTCAACGACGAGCTGTCGGTCGGCCTGTCGGTGGGTTTTTCCCACCAGGCAGTAGCGTTGAACGAGGATTTCCGGGCGCCGAACCAGTTGCTCGGGCTGTTGCAGCAGACCAAGGAGATCGGTTGCCTGCCGGGAATGCAGGAGATCCTCGAGGTGTTCTTCAACGTCTGCGGCGGCAACATCGGTCCGTTCCAGAACCTGGCCAATATCGACCTGGACATGCAGCAGTCGCTGTCGCCCAGCTTCAACCTCGGCGTGCTCTGGGAGCCCACCGACTGGTTCGCCTGGGGCGCGACCTACCAGAGCGAGTCGCGGATGAGGCTCAAGGGCAAGTACCGGGTCGACTACGGCCAAGGCTGGCAGGGTTTCTGGACCGGGGTGCACAAGTCGCTCGGTGGTGCGATCCTCGGCCAGATGTTCCCCTACGGGAACGTCGATGAAGAGCATGGCAATGCCACGATGAACATGGTCTATCCGGATGCCTTCTCCACCGGCGTGAAGCTGCGCCCGTTCAAGAAGTGGCAATTCAACTTCGACCTGAAATGGAACGGCTACAGCGACTGGAACGAGTTCAAGATCGAGTTCGACCGCGAGCTCGACCTGCTGCGCATCGCCAAGTACCTCGACTCGAAGGACGCCACCAGCCACAGCATCACCCTCGACCGCGGCTACCGCGATACCTGGAGCTGGGCCATGGGCGTGCAGTACGACGTCAACGACCGTTTGCAGCTACGCGCCGGCTACGAATACCGGCCTTCGGCGATCCCCAAGGGCCAGGCGGACATCCTGGTGCCGATCGGCGATGCCAATCTCTACGGCCTGGGGCTGGGCTACCAGTGGGACAAGGACACGGTGATCGATGTCGGTTTCAACTACTTCGTCACCAAGCAGAGCGTCAAGGCCGATACCAGCTGCAACCTGAACTGCACCGGGCTCGACAACCTGGTGTACAACCCCTACGCGGGACTGGACGTGGACACCACGGTGAAGGCCTATATTTTCGCCATGACCTACCGTACGACCTTCTGAGGGCTGGAGCATGATGCGCGCATCCATCGTACTTTGCGTCTTCTCCCTGGCGCTGCCGGCATCTTCGCCGGGCTGGGCCTCCGGCGGGCGCTACCTGACCTGGGTGGACGACAATGGCGGGGTGCACAACACCTTCGTCGACGGCCAGTTCGACCGCCAGCAGCGCCAGGCGCGGCAGCGCATCGGCCAGAGCGACCAGGCGCGGGTGCTGAACAAGGCGGACAACGCCACGCAGTGGCCGGGGAACAGCAGCGGAGGGGAGAGCAAGCGTCGCTACTACACCTGGATCGATGCCAACGGCAACGTGCAGAACAGCTTCTATGCCGGCGCCCAGGTCGCCGGCCAGCGCGCCGACTACGTCCTGCCCAACGGCGAGCACTCCGCCGAATACATCGATGCCGAGGCCTTCGAGGGCAAGGGTTTCGTTCGCAGCGAGAACGGCAGTCCCTACTACACCTGGGTGGACGAGAAGGGCCGCATGCACAACTCGCAGATCCCGCCCGAGGAGCGCGCGGCGCGCTTCAAGCGGGAGGCCGCGCCTTCGTCGCAGATCGCCTTCACCGAGGGCCGGCAGATCGAGTTCAAGCAACGTCCGACGGCGTTGCCCGGGCTGGATGGCGCCGGCCAGCAGAGCGATGCGCTGAAGGCTTTGCTCAAGGGCACCGAGATGACCATCGACGATCTCTACCAGGACCTGCAACGGCGCTGCTGCGAGCAGATCGCCGAGAGCGACTTCACCGAACTGGATGCCGACGAACCGCGCTACGAGGAGTTGAACCGCTTCTCGCCGAGCTTCGACTTTCCCATGGGCAGGAGCTTCTACGCGGCGATCCGGCTGCCGCGCTCCCAGGGTGTCTACGGCCTGCGCATCCGCAGTTTCGCCAACCGCCAGGTGGTCTACCCGTCGCTGCTGTTCCTCGACGAGCACAAGCGGCCGACCCGGCTGGTCAGCGACGCGGTGTACAAGCTGAACCCGGAAACCTGGTATCGCTACGCTTTCATCGAGGGTACGGTGCCGGTGCGAGCCAATCGCGGCGAGCGCTACGTGCTGCTGCTGACCACCGACGAGGACCGCTCGCTGCAAACCCTCGACAACAAGCCGTTCAAGCGTCCGCTGCAGGATCTGGCGGTGAACGAGGCGGGTATGCAGGTGCATGAGCACGCCCGGCAGGGCGGCTTCGAGCTGGCCGTGGTGCGTTGAAATCCGAGACATGAAAAAGCCCGGCCGGAGCCGGGCTTCTTCATACCGGAAGCACGTCAGCCCTGGTGCTGCTGGACGTGGCCGAACAGCTGCTGGGAGAAGCGTACGCGCTCTTCCGCGGACTCTTCGATGCCTTTCGCCTTGAGTTCTTCCAGTCGCGCCTCGACGGCGTGGCAGCGGTGCACCAGGCCGCTGTCGTTGGCGATCTGGATGTTCAGGCCCGGGCGGGCGTTGAGTTCGAGGATCAGCGGGCCTTTCTCCTGGTCGAGAACCATGTCCACGCCGATGTAGCCGAGGCCCGACAACTCGTAGCAACCGGCCGCCAGCTTCATGAAGCCGTCCCAGTTCGGCAGTTGCACGCCGTCCACCGCGTTGGTGGTGTCCGGGTGCTTGGCGATCTTGTTGTTCAGCCAGGTGCCGCGCAGGGTGACACCGGTGGCCAGGTCGACGCCCACGCCGATGGCGCCCTGGTGCAGGTTGGCCTTGCCGCCCGACTGCCGGGTCGGCAGGCGCAGCATGGCCATCACCGGGTAGCCCATCAGTACGATGATGCGGATGTCCGGCACACCTTCGTAGCTGATGCTCTTGAAGATCTGGTCGGGGGTCACCCGGTACTCGATCAGTACGCGGTCGCGATGGCCGCCGAGGGAGTAGAGGCCGGAGAGGATGCTCGAGATGTGGTGCTCGATCTCCTCGTGGCTGACGATCTTCCCCGACACGGTCTTGTAGCGGCCCTCGAAGCGGTCGGCGATCACCATGATGCCGTCGCCGCCGGCGCCCTGCGCCGGCTTGATGACGAAATCGTTGTGCTCGCCGATGATCTCGTTGAGCTTGTCGATGCCTTTCTCGGTCTCGATGATGCCGTACATCTCCGGCACGTGGATGCCGGCCTCGAGCGCGCGTTCCTTGGTGATGATCTTGTCGTCCACCACCGGATACAGGTGCCGCTTGTTGTACTTCAGGACGTAATCGGCATTGCGTCGGTTGATGCCCATCACGCCTTTCGCGGTCAGGTCTTTCCAGGTCTTCCAGATCGACATGGTTCAGTCCTTGAGCAGGGCCTTGAAGCGGAACAGCTCGGTCAGGCGGTAGCCGCGGTAGCGGCCCATGGCGAGCATGAAGGCGACCAGGATCAGCAGCACGGCCGGGAAGGTGAAGATGAAGTACACCAGTTCCGGGATGCGCATGAGGATGTGCGCCAGCGATGCCGCGAACAGGGTGCCGATGGCCACCTTCATCGCATGGCCGCCGCCGCGCTCTTCCCAGGTGATCGACAGGCGTTCGATGGTCATGGTCAGGATCACCATCGGGAACAGGGCGATCGACAGGCCGCTCTCGAAGCCGAGCTTGTGGCTGAACAGGCTGATCACCGCGATCATCACCACCACGAAGGTCAGCACCACCGAGAGGCGCGGCAGCATCTGCAGCTTCAGGTGCTCGAGATAGGAGCGCAGCGACAGGCCCAGGGCGGTGATCACGGTGAACAGGGCGATACCCCATTGCAGGCCGGTCTCGCGGAAGGCCAGGGCGATCAGCACCGGGGTGAAGGTGCCGAGGGTCTGCAGGCCGATCAGGTTGCGCAGGATCAGGATCACCAGCACACCGATCGGGATCATGATCATGATCTGGAAGGTCTGCTGGGTGGACAGCGGCAGGCCGTACAGGGAGTACTCGAGGAAGGCCGCCTCGGTGTTCTCGTCGGACAGCTTGGCCAGGCGGATGGCGTTCATCTCGCTGCTGTTCAGGCTGAAGCTGACCTGGGCCTTCTTGCCGCCGTCGATGGTCATCAGCGGCTCATCGCCAAGCCACCAGATCAGGCGATCGGAGGGCAGGCCCTGTTCGCCGGTGACCACGTTGAAATACAGCCAGTTCTCGCCGTTGAAGCTGCGCAGCCACAGTTCCGGGCTCTGTTGCAGGTCGGCGACCAGACGGATGGTGTGGACCCGCTCCATCGGCACGTGGGCGATGGACAGCAGGGTCTCGACGATATGCGCTTTCTTTTCCAGGCTGGTATCGCCGGCCATCAGCAGCTTGACGTTGTCGTCGTTGCCGTTGTTGGCGCGCTTGATGGCTTCGCTGACGAAGGTCTCGACGTCGGCCGAGTGCTGGCGAATGGGGGCCAGCAGGGCTTCTGCGGCGATCTTCTCCGGGCCTTCCAGGGGCAGGCTGTCGCGGAAGATCGGGCCTTTCTCCTTGGTCTTCTCGCCGGTGTAGCGCTTGGTCAGCACCAGGCGGTAGTACAGGGTCTGCTTGCCGTTGGCGCGGCGGGCGGACCAGGTCACCTTGCGATTGCCGTCGGCGCGATTGATGCTGACGCCGTAATTGTTGGAGACGAAGCTTTCGTTGAGGCTGACGTAGTCCTGGCTCAACGGCGGAACGAACATCTGCACCTTGACCGGGGTTTTCGGCGTGGCGACGAAGTCGACCTTGGCATCGATGTTCCAGAGGTCATCGGTTTCGGCTTCGGTAACGGGAATTCCCTGGACGAAAATCTGATAGGCGGTGATCGCCACACCCAGGGTCAGCAGGATGGCGATCAGGACTTTCAGATGCAGGTTGAGAGAGCGCATGTCGTTTACTCAGCAGGTTTTGCATCAGGTTTGCAGCCGGGTTTCCCGGCCGAGTATTTCAAGCTCGGATCGACCAGTGCGTCGAATTTCTTCAAGGCCTCCGAGCCGATCAAAAGCGGGTATTGGAATGCACTTCGGTCGGTCAGGTTCACTTCGATGGTGCGAATCGCCTTGCCCATGCAGACCTGCAGCTCGATCACCGGACGGGCGGTATAGGCCTTGCCCTCGTCGGGGTTGAAGTCGCCGTGGCGGCGCTTGATCTTGCTGATCCGCGCCAGGGGCTTCTCGATCGGGGTGTCGTCGGCGTTGTCGGTGGCCAGGTAGAAGCGCACCCAGGTTTCGCCGTCGCGCTTGAAACGCTTGATGTCGCGGGCGCTGAGGGAGGCGGTCTTGGCGCCGGTGTCGAGCTTGGCGGCCAGCTGGATGTCCGGGTCGTTGATGCGCGCGTATTCGTTTAGGCCGTAGACCGTCTTTTCGGCGGCTACGCTCAGGCCTGGTACGGCGATGAATAGGCAGAGCAGGGGAGCTAAGGGCTTGAGTTTCATAAGTCCTGGTTGGTGTCGCGTTCGGCGGGTCGATCTTGCGATCGCTGTCCAGTCCGTGACGGAAAACCCTGCGTCATCGACCTGCGCTCGGCAGGCCGGGCATGCCGGGCGCCCCGCCAGGCGCATGCGGGCCGCATTCTATCACGCGGTTTTTCGGCAGCGACAGCCGCTTATACCACTTGGTCGGGGTTTTGCCCCTGGGATGAAACGAAATTCCATCCAGGGGCTCGAAGCGTTACCGGAAGCGGGCAAGGGACCTTGGCGGTGCCGAGCCGCTGGCCCCGGAGCGGTTATTTGAAGCGCCGTTCCACGCCTTTTTCGACGAGGATCTTTGCGGAAATCTCCTCCACCGAGAAATGCGTGGAGTTGATGTAGGCGATGTTTTCGCGGCGGAACAGGCTTTCGACCTCGCGTACCTCGAATTCGCACTGGGCGAAGCTGGCGTAGCGACTGTTGGGCTTGCGTTCGTTGCGGATCGCGGTGAGGCGGTCGGGGTCGATGGTCAGGCCGAACAGCTTGTGCTTGTACTGCTTGAGGGCGTTCGGCAGTTGCAGGCGCTCCATGTCCTCTTCCGTCAACGGGTAGTTGGCGGCGCGGATGCCATACTGCAGGGCCATGTACAGGCAGGTGGGCGTCTTGCCGCAGCGCGAGACGCCGACCAGGATCAGGTCGGCCTTGTCGTAGTAGTGGGTGCGGGCGCCGTCGTCGTTGTCGAGGGCGAAGTTCACCGCCTCGATGCGATCCATGTAGTTGGAGTTGTGGCCGATGGAGTGGGACTTGCCGACCGAATAGGACGAGTCGGCCGAAAGCTCCTGTTCCAGAGGCGAAAGAAAGGTGGCGAAGATATCGATCATGAAACCGTTGGATTGCGCCAGGACCGCCCGGATGTCGCGGTTCACGATGGTATCGAAGATGATCGGACGGGCCCCGTCCGACTCGGCAGCATTATTGATTTGCTGTACCATGGCGCGCGCTTTTTCTTCGGTATCGATGTACGGTCTCGTCAGTTTGACGAAGCTGATGTTCTCGAACTGTGCCAGAAGGCTTTGGCCCAGGGTTTCGGCGGTGATACCGGTGCCGTCCGAGATGAAGAATGCGGTTCGTTTCATTTGCACCGAAAGCCTTAAGGTAGGAACGATTCTTGGCTATGATAGGCCGCGCGTTGTCAGAGGCCTTTCTGTCGCAGCATTGTCACTTATTTCTAAGGGCCAGGCCAGAATCCAGCGGAGCTGCTCCTGGCCCCGCTTGAGCTTTTCCAATTCAATAGTGGAGAGATCACCTTGGTAGAGTACGTAGTTTCCCTCGATAAGCTCGGCGTCCATGATGTAGAGCATGTGGGGGGCAAGAACGCATCCCTCGGCGAGATGATCAGCAACCTGGCCGGTGCCGGCGTTTCCGTACCCGGCGGATTTGCCACCACCGCCCAGGCCTACCGTGACTTCCTCGAGCAGAGTGGCCTCAACGACCGTATCCACGCGGCCCTGGACGCCCTGGACGTCGACGACGTCAACGCCCTGGCCAAGACCGGCGCGCAGATCCGCCAGTGGGTGATGGAAGCCGAGTTCCCGGCCCGTCTCGACAGCGAGATCCGCCAGGCCTTCGCCGCCCTGGCCAACGGCAACGACAACCTCGCCGTGGCAGTGCGTTCCTCCGCTACCGCCGAAGACCTTCCGGACGCCTCGTTCGCCGGCCAGCAGGAAACCTTCCTCAATATCCGCGGCGTGGACAATGTGATCCGCGCAGCAAAAGAGGTCTTTGCCTCCCTGTTCAACGACCGCGCCATCGCCTACCGCGTGCACCAGGGCTTCGATCACAAGCTGGTCGCCTTGTCCGCCGGCGTGCAGCGCATGGTCCGCTCGGAAACCGGCACCGCCGGGGTGATGTTCACCCTGGACACCGAATCCGGCTTCCGCGACGTGGTCTTCATCACCGGTGCCTACGGCCTGGGCGAGACCGTGGTTCAGGGCGCGGTGAACCCCGACGAGTTCTACGTCCACAAGCCGACCTTGGAAGCCGGGCGTCCGGCCATCCTGCGCCGCAACCTGGGTAGCAAGGCGATCAAGATGATCTACGGCGACGAAGCCAAGGCCGGTCGCTCGGTCAAGGTAGTGGACGTCGATCGCGCCGATCGCGCCCGCTTCGCCCTGAGCGACGCCGAGGTCACCGAGCTGGCCAAGCAGGCCATGATCATCGAGAAGCACTATGGCCGCCCGATGGACATCGAATGGGCCAAGGACGGTGACGACGGCAAGCTGTACATCGTCCAGGCACGCCCGGAAACCGTGAAGAGCCGCGCCAGCGCCACGGTCATGGAGCGCTACCTGCTGAAAGAGAAGGGGACCGTCCTGGTGGAAGGACGTGCCATCGGCCAGCGCATCGGTGCCGGTCCGGTCAAGGTGATCAACGACGTGTCGGAAATGGACAAGGTCCAACCGGGTGACGTCCTGGTCTCCGACATGACCGACCCGGACTGGGAGCCGGTGATGAAGCGCGCCAGCGCCATCGTCACCAACCGCGGCGGGCGTACCTGCCACGCTGCGATCATCGCTCGCGAACTGGGCATCCCGGCGGTGGTCGGTTGCGGCAACGCCACCCAGATCCTGCAGGATGGGCAGGGGGTGACCGTTTCCTGTGCCGAAGGCGATACCGGCTTCATCTTCGAAGGCGAACTCGGTTTCGATGTGCGCAAGAACTCGGTCGACGCCATGCCCGACCTTCCGTTCAAGATCATGATGAACGTCGGCAATCCCGATCGCGCTTTCGATTTCGCCCAGTTGCCGAACGAAGGCGTGGGCCTGGCCCGCCTCGAATTCATCATCAACCGCATGATCGGCGTGCACCCCAAGGCGTTGCTGAACTTCGCCGGCCTGCCGGCGGACATCAAGGAAAGCGTGGAGAAGCGCATCGCCGGCTATCCCGATCCGGTCGGCTTCTACGTCGAGAAGCTGGTGGAGGGCATCAGCACCCTGGCCGCGGCGTTCTGGCCGAAGAAGGTCATCGTGCGCCTGTCCGACTTCAAGTCCAATGAGTACGCCAACCTGATCGGCGGCAAGCTCTACGAGCCGGAAGAAGAGAACCCGATGCTCGGCTTCCGTGGCGCCTCGCGCTACATCAGCGAGTCGTTCCGCGACTGCTTCGAGCTGGAGTGTCGTGCGCTGAAGAAGGTCCGCAACGAAATGGGCCTGACCAACGTCGAGATCATGGTGCCCTTCGTGCGCACCCTGGGCGAGGCGAGCCAGGTGGTCGAGCTGCTGGCCGGGAACGGCCTGAAGCGCGGCGAGAACGGACTGAAGGTCATCATGATGTGCGAACTGCCGTCGAACGCCCTGCTGGCCGACGAGTTCCTCGAGTTCTTCGATGGCTTCTCCATCGGTTCCAACGACCTGACCCAGCTGACCCTGGGCCTGGATCGCGATTCCGGCATCGTTGCCCACCTGTTCGACGAGCGCAATCCGGCGGTGAAGAAGCTGCTGGCCAACGCCATCGCTGCCTGCAACAAGGCCGGCAAGTACATCGGCATCTGCGGCCAGGGTCCGTCGGACCACCCGGACCTGGCCCGCTGGCTGATGGAGCAGGGCATCGAGAGCGTCTCGTTGAACCCCGACTCGGTGCTGGATACCTGGTTCTTCCTCGCCGAGGGTCAAGACCAGGCCTGATCGGTCCTCGCTGTATCCGGAAAGGGCGGGTAACACCGCCCTTTTTCGTGCCTCCTGTACAAGACAAGCATGCAAAGCAGTAGTCGCCTCTTTCCTGTCGCCCTGGTCAGCGCCGAATTGCGCGCCGACCTTACCGAAGACATCTACCGCCTGAAGCCCGGCAACAGCCCCGATGCCAGCGTCGAGCTGGTCGTAACCCGGCTCGGACAGCAGGCCGCCGGCGAGCGGCGCGGACCGCCTGTGATCCTCCTGCACGGGAGTTTTTCCAACCGCCGCTTCTGGTACTCGCCGCGTGCGCTCGGACTAGGTCCTTACCTGGCGCGGGCGGGGTTCGATGTCTGGCTGCCGGAAATGCGCGGCCATGGCCTGTCGATTCGCAACGATGGTTACCGGGACAACCGAGTCGCCGACTACGCGCGCTACGACCTGCCGGCGCTGGCCTCCTTCATCCACGAGCAGTGCGGGCAGCCGGCGCACTGGATTGGCCACTCCCTCGGTGGGGTGGTGCTGGCGGCGGGACTGGGCGGGGGCTACCTGGACCAGGCACGGATCGCTTCCGTGGCGTTGTTCGGGAGCCAGGTCAGCACCGCGCACTGGCTGTTCAGGTTGCCCATGGCAGGCATCCTCGCGCGCCTGCTGCTGCGCCGCGTCGACGCGCTATCCGGAAGCCGTTGGCGGCAGGGCCCGGAAGACGAGCCGGTCGGCCTGGCGCTGGAGGTCCTGCGTTGGCATGGGCTGTTCGGCCGCTTCGGCGAGCCGGGCAACGACTGGTGGAAGGGGCTCGCCGCGGTCGACGTGCCGCTATTGGCGGTCGCCGGGGCTGGGGACCGGCAGGACCCGTCCTGGGCCTGTCGCAAGTTGTTCGAGCAGTTCGCCTCGTCCGAGCGCGAATACTTGTTGCTCGGACGCGAGGCCGGCTACGCCGAGGACTACGGGCATATCGAGATGCTGATCGGCAAGGCGGCCCAGCTAGAGGTCTGGCCCTTGGTGGAGCGCTGGCTGCGCCAGCGATCGCCGGTGCGCGACGAATCCGCGTGGAGCGAGGCGCTAGACGTATCGGAAGCCGGAATCAGCGGCTAACATGTGACGCAAATGGCGGCTCCGGTCACGCCGGCGCCGCCGGGGCGGGCGGCCGATGATCCTCCGGAGCTGCCCGAGCCGATCCCTTCACCCACAGGAGCTTCCCATGCATTACGTCACTCCCGATCTGTGCGATGCCTATCCTGAGCTGGTCCAGGTCGTCGAACCCATGTTCAGCAACTTCGGCGGCCGCGACTCCTTCGGCGGCGAGATCGTCACCATCAAGTGCTTCGAAGACAATTCGCTGGTCAAGGAGCAGGTCGACAAGGACGGCAAGGGCAAGGTCCTGGTCGTCGATGGCGGTGGTTCGCTGCGCCGCGCCCTGCTGGGCGACATGCTGGCCGAGAAAGCGGCGAAGAACGGCTGGGAAGGGATCGTCGTATATGGCTGCATCCGTGACGTCGACGTGATCGCCCAGACCGACCTCGGCGTCCAGGCCCTGGCCAGTCATCCGCTGAAGACCGACAAGCGCGGCATCGGCGATCTGAACGTCGCCGTGACCTTCGGCGGCGTCACCTTCCGCCCCGGCGAGTTCGTGTATGCCGACAACAACGGCATCATCGTTTCTCCGCAGGCCTTGAAGATGCCCGAATAGGGCTTTTTAACAGCCGTTCCGGCCCCGGTGACGCAGGCAGCGTCCCGGGGCTTTTTGCTGGAATGAACCCGAGGCGCGCATATGGGTCTCAGGACTGGCTTTAAGGTTATGCCGCAAGTCCATGAATTGACTGGTACCGGACTTGTGTTTTTACTGTCGAAATGGTCGTTTTACCAAGGGAAGCGCAATGCAAGCGTACGAGTCGGGTGACGAGCGCGGCTTGATCTATGGCTACGTCCTCAACGGGCGCGGCGGCGGACGCCGTGTCGGACGCAACCAGATAGCGGTGCTCGACCTGCTGCCGGAGGAGAGCCTTTGGCTGCACTGGGACCGCGGCGTACCGGAAGCGCAGGCCTGGCTGCGGGATTCCGCGGGGCTCAGCGAGTTCGCCTGCGATCTGCTGCTGGAGGAGGCGACTCGCCCCCGTTTGCTCGATCTCGGGGCCGAAAGCCTGCTGGTGTTCCTCCGTGGAGTGAACCTGAATCCGGGCGCGGAGCCGGAAGACATGGTTTCGCTGCGGGTATTCGCCGACGCGCGCCGGGTGATCTCGCTGCGCCTGCGGCCGCTGAAGGCGGTGGCCGATCTGCTCGAGGACCTGGAGGCGGGGAAAGGGCCGAAGACGGCATCCGAGGTCGTGTACTACCTCGCGCACTACCTGACCGATCGCGTCGACACGCTGATCAGCGGGATAGCCGACCAGCTCGATGCTGTCGAGGAACTGGTCGAGGCGGACGAGCGCGCCAGTCCCGACCAGCACCAGTTGCGTACCCTGCGCCGCCGGTCGGCGGGGTTGCGGCGCTACCTGGCGCCGCAGCGGGACATCTACTCGCAACTGGCGCGCTACAAGCTGTCCTGGTTCGTCGAGGACGACGCCGATTACTGGAACGAGCTGAACAACCGGCTGACGCGGAATCTCGAAGAGCTCGAGTTGATACGGGAGCGCATCAGCGTCCTGCAGGAAGCCGAGTCGCGGCGAATCACCGAACGGATGAACCGCACCATGTATCTCCTTGGTATAATCACCGGCTTTTTCCTGCCGATGAGCTTCGTCACCGGCCTGCTGGGAATCAATGTCGGCGGCATTCCGGGGGCGGATGCACCGCATGGGTTCTGGCTGGCCTGCCTGCTGATCGGCGGGGTCGCCACCTTCCAGTGGTGGGTATTTCGTCGGCTGCGCTGGCTCTGACGTGACCTGGGGTGAGGAGAGGGCGTCACTCCCTCGTACAGACATGAGGTGTGCATGCACGATCCGTTCGAAGAGTCCCTGCGGGACCTGCTCAAGGCTTCGGCTCCCCAGCCGGACGACGACGCGCGTCTGGGACGGGTGCTGAAGACCGCCAATCGCCAGGTTGGCGCCGGTGACCTGTTCAGCCTCATGGGGCACTGGCTGCAGGCGCTGATGATCGGCATCAACAACGGTTCGCCGCATCTGGCGCCGGTTTCCCGTATTTCCGCGAAAAACGCATCTTCTGCTGACAAGGCTGAGTGAACATGCAATTCGATATCTGGACCCAGAGCTTGCTGACCGCGATGAACACCCTGTGGGGCAAGCTGGCAGGCTTCATTCCCAACCTGCTCGGCGCCCTGGTGGTCGTTCTGCTCGGCTTCGTCATCGCCAAGCTGCTCGATGCGCTGCTTTCCAAGCTGCTGGCCAAGCTGGGCCTGGACCGGCTGATGGGTGGCACCGGCCTGACCAAGCTGCTGGCCCGGGTCGGCATCCAGGTTCCGGTCTCGACGCTGGTCGGCAAGATCGTCTACTGGTTCGTGCTGCTCGTCTTCCTCGTATCCGCCGCCGAGTCGCTCGGCCTGCAGCGGGTATCCGCCACGCTGGACGTCCTCGCCCTGTACCTGCCCAAGGTGTTCGGCGCGGCCCTGGTGCTGATCGTCGGCGTGCTCCTGGCGCAACTGGTGAACAGCGTCGTGCGCGGCGCGGCGGACGGCGTCGGCCTCGAATACGCGAACGGCCTGGGGCGGATCGCCCAGTGGCTGGTCATCATCATCAGCATCTCGGTGGCGGTGGGGCAGCTCGAGGTCAAGACCGACCTGCTCAACTACATCATCGCCATCGTCCTGATCACCGTCGGCCTGGCCGCTGCGCTGGCCCTGGGCCTGGGCAGCCGCGAGGTCGCCGGGCAGATCATTGCAGGAATCTACGTCCGCGAGCTGTATCAGGTCGGACAACAGGTGAAAGTGGGTGACGTTGAAGGCACTATTGAAGAGATAGGTACGGTCAAGACCATCCTGCTGACGGAAGAGGGAGAGCTTGTGTCGCTGGCCAACCGTCTACTGCTCGATCAGCGAGTTACCAGCCGCTGATCCGGGAGAGATAATGGACGTGGCTGCTCTGCAGGGCGGCCCGGCTTACGATATGACTGGCCTGATCTCACTTGAATAAGCCTCACCCCCTGTCACAGCGGTATGACCCACGCCAGCTTTCCGATGAAGAGCTGGTCGAGCGTGCGCACTCGGAGCTGTTCCACGTGACGCGCGCCTATGAAGAATTGATGCGGCGTTACCAGCGCACGCTGTTCAACGTCTGTGCCCGCTACCTGGGCAACGACCGCGACGCGGACGACGTGTGCCAGGAGGTGATGCTGAAAGTTTTGTACGGGTTGAAGAACTTTGAGGGCAAGTCGAAGTTCAAAACATGGCTATATAGCATCACGTACAACGAGTGCATCACGCAGTACCGCAAGGAGCGCCGCAAGCGCCGATTGATGGATGCGCTCAGCCTCGACCCGCTGGAGGAGGCTTCCGAGGAGAAGTCGCCGAAGGTTGAGGAGCGGGGCGGATTGGATCGTTGGCTCGTCCATGTCAATCCGATAGATCGGGAGATTCTGGTTCTTCGCTTCGTAGCGGAACTGGAGTTTCAGGAGATAGCGGATATCATGCACATGGGTCTGAGTGCGACGAAAATGCGCTACAAGCGGGCACTGGACCGCCTGCGCGAAAAGTTTTCAGATGCGACCGAAACATAGTTGGGTAAATATTGTCTCTCTATGCGGGAAGTTCTGATAAACTTGCCACCCAAGTTGTGCGGCTGATTGTTGGACAACTAACTGACCATCAAGATGGGGATTTAACGGATGAAACTGAAGAACACCTTAGGCGTTGTCATCGGCTCGCTGGTTGCCGCTTCGGCAATGAACGCCTTTGCCCAGGGCCAGAACTCGGTAGAGATCGAAGCCTTCGGCAAGCGCTACTTCACCGACAGCGTTCGCAACATGAAGAACGCGGACCTGTACGGCGGCTCGATCGGTTACTTCCTGACCGACGACGTCGAGCTGGCGCTGTCCTACGGTGAGTACCATGACGTTCGTGGCACCTACGAAACCGGCAACAAGAAGGTCCACGGCAACCTGACCTCTCTGGACGCCATCTACCACTTCGGTACCCCGGGCGTAGGTCTGCGTCCGTACGTGTCGGCTGGTCTGGCTCACCAGAACATCACCAACATCAACAGCGACAGCCAAGGCCGTCAGCAGATGACCATGGCCAACATCGGCGCTGGTCTGAAGTACTACTTCACCGAGAACTTCTTCGCCAAGGCCAGCCTCGACGGCCAGTACGGTCTGGAGAAGCGTGACAACGGTCACCAGGGCGAGTGGATGGCTGGCCTGGGCGTCGGCTTCAACTTCGGTGGTTCGAAAGCCGCTCCGGCTCCGGAACCGGTTGCCGACGTTTGCTCCGACTCCGACAACGACGGCGTTTGCGACAACGTCGACAAGTGCCCGGATACCCCGGCCAACGTCACCGTTGACGCCAACGGCTGCCCGGCTGTCGCCGAAGTCGTACGCGTACAGCTGGACGTGAAGTTCGACTTCGACAAGTCCAAGGTCAAAGAGAACAGCTACGCTGACATCAAGAACCTGGCTGACTTCATGAAGCAGTACCCGTCCACTTCCACCACCGTTGAAGGTCACACCGACTCCGTCGGCACCGACGCTTACAACCAGAAGCTGTCCGAGCGTCGTGCCAACGCCGTTCGTGACGTACTGGTCAACGAGTACGGTGTAGAAGGTGGTCGCGTGAACGCTGTTGGTTACGGCGAGTCCCGCCCGGTTGCCGACAACGCCACCGCTGAAGGCCGCGCTATCAACCGTCGCGTTGAAGCCGAAGTAGAAGCTGAAGCCAAGTAATCGGCTGAGCCTCTAAGGAAAAACCCGGCTCAGGCCGGGTTTTTCTTTGCCTGGAAAAAGACCGCTCGTCAGGCGCTCAGGGAAATCGGTTGCGACACGATGTCGCGGGTTACTTCGCCGATCACCAGGATCGCCGGGCTCTTCAGGGCGAAACGTCCGGCGTCCCGCAATAGCTCGCCGAGGTTGCTGCGGTATTCGCGCTGGTTGCCCAGGGTGGCGTTCTCGATCATCGCCAGCGGCGTATCCTCGGCCATGCCTCCAGCCAGCAGCCCGGCCTGGATCTCCGCGAGTCGGGCGACGCCCATGTAGACCACCAGCGTGGTACCGCTGCGTGCCAGGGCTTCCCAGGCCAGCGGGCTGTCGTCCTGGGTATGCGCGGTCACCAGGGTCACGCCGCGGCTGATGCCGCGGTAGGTCAGCGGTATGCCGCAGGCAGTGGCGCCAGCCAGCCCGGCGGTGATGCCGTTCACTATCTCGCTGTCTATCCCGTGCCGGGCCAGCCATTCGGCTTCTTCGCCGGCGCGGCCGAAGATGCATGGATCGCCGCCTTTCAGGCGCACCACGCTGCGTCCCTGGCGGGCATGCCGCAGCATCAGGCGCTGGATGAAGTCCTGCGGTGTGGAGCGGCAGCCGCCGCGTTTGCCGACCCGGACCAGCCGGGCGGACGGACAGTGCTCCAGTATGCTCGGGTTGACCAGATCGTCGACCATCACCACATCCGCGTCCTGCAGGGCGCGAACTGCCTTCAGGGTCAACAGTTCCGGATCGCCGGGACCCGCACCCACCAGCCAGACCTTACCGCTCATCGTCGTTCTCCTCAGGCATTCGCCGCCATGGGCCGGGGGGCCGCCAGCAGTCTCTTGATTTCCGGTACGCAGGAGCCGCAGCCGGTGCCGCAGCCGAACTCGCGCTTCAATCCGTCCAGGTCCAATCCGCGGGCGATGCCGCCGAGCACCGTTTGCTGGCTGACGTTCTGGCAACTGCACAGGGTCTTGCCGCCCGCACCCTGGCTGGGTCGTCCCGGTGCCGCGCCGAGTGGCGCGAGCAGCCAGCGGCGTAGCTCGCTATCGGCCCGGCCGTTAAGCCAGAGCTCTTTCAACCAGTCGCGGGCGAGGGTTTCGCCGGCGAGCCGGACGGCGACGATGCGCTCGTCTTCGAGGCGCACGCGCTTGCCGATGGCGCGCCGTGGGTCGTCGTAGGCGAGGACCGGCCCGTCGAGCAATTCGAGTTGGCGATCTATCCGCTCCAGCAGGTCTGCGCCAGGTGCCTCATGGTGTGCGGCGCTGACCAGCAGGGCGGGGCGCTCGCGTCCGGCGAGACTGAAGCTGGCGTGGTCGAAGACTTCGCACAGCGCACGGAGGGCCTCGAAACGCGCCTGGATATCGGTTTCCACCAGCGCGAACAGGCGCCAGGGCAGTTCGACGGATTCGACCTGAACCCCGGCGTGCTTGAGTTCGGGTTGTTTCGACAGGGGGTCGAACGCCGGCAGGGTCAGGACATTGCAGCCCAGACCCTTGAGGAAGCGATCGCCCCAGTGCATCGGCAGGAAGGCCTGGCCGGGGCGCACCGAGTCGTCTGCACTCACTGGCAGGATCAGGGCGCCACGCCGGCTCTTCAGGCGCACGAGCTGCCCGTCCCGCAGTTGGCGGCGGCGCAGTTCCTCGGGATGCAGGTGCACCAGGGCCTCCTCTTCATGGCCGAACAGGCGTGCGCAGGTGCCGGTCCGGCTCATGCCGTGCCACTGGTCGCGCAAGCGGCCGGTATTGAGGGTCAGCGGGTAGCGCGCGTCACGTTTTTCCTGGGCGGCGCGGTAGGGTTCGGCGACCAGTTGCGCGCGTCCCGAGGCGGTAGGGAAGCGGCCGTCTGCATAGAGCCGTGCGGTGCCGTGCTCCGCGCCACTGGGAAATGGCCATTGCTGCGGCCCCAGGCGGTCGAGCAGTGCGTAGCTGAGGCCGGAAAGATCGAGGTCGCGGCCGGCGGTAAGCAGCTTGTATTCGTCGAACAGGCTGCGGCTGTCGGCAAAGGCGAACAGGCCGGGTTTAGCGGGTCGCAGGTGCCCTTCCAGGCGGCGCGCGAAGTCGCAGACGATGTTCCAGTCCTGGCGTGCTTCCCCGGGGGGCGGAACGGCCCGACGGACATGACTGACCCGCCGTTCCGAATTGGTCACGGAGCCTTCCTTTTCTCCCCAGGATGCGGCTGGAAGCAAAAGGTCGGCGTATTGGCAGGTTTCCGTGCCGGCGAAGGCTTCCTGGACCACCACGAAGGGACAGCGGGCAAGGGCCTCGTGGATCTTGCGCTGGTCCGGCAGCGATTGCGCGGGGTTGGTACAGGCGATCCAGAGCGCCTTGATCCGGCCGTCGTGGACCGCATCGAACAGCTCGATGGCGCTGAGACCGGGGGACGTGGGCAACTGTTCCACGCCCCAGTAGTGCGCCACCTCGGCGCGATGGCCGGGATCGGCGGCTTCGCGGTGGCCGGGCAGCAGGTTGGCCAGGCTGCCGGTCTCGCGACCGCCCATGGCGTTCGGCTGGCCGGTGAGGGAAAACGGCCCGCATCCGGCGCGGCCGATCTTGCCGGTGGCCAGGTGCAGGTTGATCAGCGCGCTGTTCTTGGCGCTGCCGGTGCTGGACTGGTTGAGCCCCATGCACCAGAGCGAAAGGAAGCGCGGCGAACGGCCGATCCATTCGGCGCAGCGCTGCAGGTCGGCGCGGTCGATGCCGCAGATGTCGGCGACGGCGGCCGGGGTGTAGTCGCGCACCAGTTCCTTCAGGTCGGCGAAACCCTCGGTATGCTCGGCGATGAACGAACGGTCGATCCAGTCCTCCCAGAGCAGGATATGCAGGATGCCGTGGAACAGTGCGACGTCGGTGCCGGGCAGCAGCGCCAGGTGCAGGTCGGCCAGCTCGCAGGTGTCGGTGCGCCGCGGGTCGATCACCACGATGCGCATCTCCGGCCGAGCGGCCTTGGCGGCTTCCAGGCGACGGAACAGGACCGGGTGGGCGAAGGCCATGTTGCTGCCGGCGATCAGCACGCAATCGGCGCAGTCGAGGTCTTCGTAGCTGCAGGGCGGGGCGTCGGCGCCCAGGCTGCGCTTGTAGCCGACCACCGCCGAGGACATGCACAGGCGCGAATTGCTGTCGATGTTGTTGGTGCCGACCAGGGCCCGCGCCAGCTTGTTGAAGGCGTAGTAGTCCTCGGTCAGCAACTGGCCGGAGATATAGAAGGCCACGCTGTCCGGCCCGTGTTCGCGAATGGTCTCGGCGAAACGCCCGGCGGCATGTTCCAGGGCACTCTCCCAGTCGCTGCGAGCCCGCGCCATTTGCTTGCCGAGGCGCAGTTGGGGGTACAGCGCGCGGGCCTGGAGGTCGCCGGTCAGGTGCAGGCTGGCGCCTTTGCTGCAGAGTCTGCCGAAGTTGGCCGGGTGCCGCGGGTCGCCTTGCACGCCGAGGATGCGTTCGCCGTCGTGTTCGATCAGGACGCCACAACCCACGCCGCAGTAGCAGCAGGTCGAAGCGGTGGTGCGCAGCGGGGAATCTGTCGACATGCTCGGCTCCTGTTATCGGCGAGAGATCAGGCGCACAGCGCCACGCTGTCCAGGCCGAGCAGCACCCGTCCGTTCTCCACCCGCACCGGGTGGCGATGGGCGCAGCCCTGGTCCGGGGCCACGGCTTCGCCGCTCTCCAGTTCGATCTGCCAGTTGTGCAACGGACAGGCCACTCGCTTGCCGTAGATCAGGCCCTGGGACAGCGGGCCGCCCTTGTGCGGGCAGCGGTCATCGAGGGCGAAGACCTGGTCGTCGGCGGCGCGGAAGATGGCGATGTCGCCTTTCGGGCCGGCGACCACGCGCGAGCCCAGCGGGTTGATTTCATCGAGGGCGCAGATATCCAGCCAGTTCATCGGTTCACTCCGGTAGGGGGAGGGCCGCCGTGGGACGGCCCGGACAAGGGATTCAGACGTTTTCCAGTTGCTTGAGCGGAATCCGTTCGAACTCCTTCTTCAATTGCGGCTGTTCGATGCGCTGCTTCCATGGGTCCTGCTCGAAGGAGAGGGCGAATTGCAGGCGGTCGTTGAGCGCCTTGCGGTTTTCCGCGTCCTCGACCACCGCCTTGCGGATGTGCTCCATGCCGACCCGCTGCAGGTAATGCACCGTGCGCTCCAGGTAGAAGGCTTCCTCGCGGTAGAGCTGGAGGAAGGCGCCGTTGTATTCGCGCACTTCTTCGGCGGTCTTGAGCTTGACGAAGAACTCCGCGACCTCGGTCTTGATCCCGCCGTTGCCGCCGATGTACATCTCCCAACCGGAGTCCACGCCGATGATGCCGACGTCCTTGATCCCGGCCTCGGCGCAATTGCGCGGGCAGCCGGAGACCGCCAGCTTGACCTTGTGCGGCGACCACATGTTGAACAGGTCGTGTTCCAGATCGATGCCCAGCTGCGTCGAGTTTTGCGTGCCGAAGCGGCAGAACTCGCTGCCGACGCAGGTCTTCACGGTGCGGATGGATTTGCCGTAGGCATGTCCGGAGGGCATGTCGAGGTCTTTCCAGATGGCCGGCAGATCGTCCTTCTTCACCCCCAGTAGGTCGATGCGCTGGCCGCCGGTGACCTTGACCATCGGCACCTGGTACTTGTCGGCGACGTCGGCGATGCGCCGCAACTCGGCGGCGTTGGTCACGCCGCCCCACATCCGCGGTACCACCGAGTAGGTGCCGTCCTTCTGGATGTTGGCGTGGGCGCGTTCGTTGATCAGGCGCGACTGCGGATCGTCCTTGGCTTCTCCCGGCCAGGTTGAGATCAGGTAGTAGTTCAGGGCCGGGCGGCAGGTGGCACAGCCGTTCGGGGTCTTCCAGTCCATGAAGCGCATGGCGGCGTCGAGACTGGTCAGCCGGTGTTCGCGAATGGCCTTGCGGATCTGCCCGTGGTTGAGGTCGCTGCAGCCGCAGATGGCCTTCTCGCTCTTCGGCTTGACGTCGGCGGCGCCGCCGACGGTGCTGATCAGGATCTGTTCCACCAATCCCGCGCAGGAGCCACAGGAGCTGGCGGCCTTGGTGTGTTTCTTGACTTCGTCGACGCTGAACAGGCCGTGTTCTTGTATGGCCTTGACGATGGTGCCCTTGCAGACGCCGTTGCAGCCGCATACTTCGGCCGTGTCGGGCATGCTCGCGGCGCTGTTCTGGCCCTGGTGGCCGACATCGCCGAGGGCGTTCTCGCCGAACATCAGGTGGTCGCGGATCTGCGCGACGTTGTGGTTCTCGCGGATCTGCCGGAAGTACCAGCCGCCGTCGGCGGTGTCGCCGTAGAGACAGGCGCCGACCAGTACATCGTCCTTGATCACCAGCTTCTTGTAGACGCCGCCGATGGGGTCGGAAAGGGTGATGGTCTCGCTGCCTTCGCCGCCGATGAAGTCGCCGGCGGAGAACAGGTCGATACCGGTCACCTTGAGCTTGGTCGAGGTCACCGAGCCCTGGTAGCGGGCGTAACCGAGATGAGCCAGGTGGTTGGCGCAGACCTTGGCCTGCTCGAACAGCGGCGCAACCAGGCCGTAGGCGATGCCACGGTGGTTGGCGCATTCGCCGACCGCATAGATGCGTGGGTCGTAGGTCTGCAGGGTGTCATTGACCAGGATGCCGCGGTTGCAGGGGATGCCCGCGCTTTCGGCCAGCTCGGTATTGGGGCGGATGCCGGCGGCCATTACCACCAGGTCGGCGGGAATCACGTCGCCGTCGTTGAACTGCACGGCACAGACCCGGCCGCTGCCGTTGTCCATCAGTTCCTGGGTCTGGGTGTTCAGGCGGAAGCGGATGCCGCGGGCTTCCAGCGCGCCTTGCAGGAGTTTGCCGGCGGTGCGGTCCAGTTGGCGTTCCAGCAGCCAGTCGGAGAGGTGCACGACGGTCACGTCCATGCCGCGTTGCTTGAGGCCGTTGGCCGCCTCCAGGCCGAGCAGGCCGCCGCCGATCACCACCGCGTGGCTGTGGGTCCGGGCGCAGTCGATCATGGCCTGGGTGTCGGCGATGTCGCGGTAGCCGATCACGCCCTGCAGGCGATTGCCGGGTATCGGCAGGATGAAGGGGACCGAGCCGGTGGCCAGCAGCAGGCGGTCGTACTCGGCCTCGCTGCCGTCCGCGGCGACCACCCTGCGGCGGACCCGGTCGATCTGCACCACCTTGCGGTCGAGGAGGAGCTTGATGCCGTTTTCCGCATACCAGTTGAGGTCGTTGAGGACGATTTCCTCGAAGGTCTGCTCGCCGGCCAGTACCGGGGACAGCAGGATGCGGTTGTAGTTGGGATGGGGCTCGGCGCCGAACACCGTGATGTCGTAGAAGTCCGAGTTGAGCTTGAGCAGTTCTTCCAGGGTACGGACCCCGGCCATGCCGTTGCCGACCATCACCAGCTTGATCTTCTTCATGCGGAGTAGCTCCTGCATAAGGTTGGCGCAAACAAAAAAGGCGTCCCGCTGTTGCCAGCAGGACGCCTTTGTCCAGGTCCCGTTCGGTCGGGAAACGCCGCCTCGTCGTTGAGGCAGGCGCTTTGTTGTCGATTGTCGGGAGAACCCAAGCAGGCGCCGTGCCAACTTGCGCTATTGCCTATCTCCATGGCCTTGCAGGGATAACGCGGGGCCTCACCGCGGTCTTTCTGCTCCGTGCCGGGGCGTATCGCACCGGGCTGGTGCCACTCAGCCCTTCAGCCAGACCAGGAGTAGCGCCAGGTTGGCGGCCAGGGACAGCAGGGCGATGGCGCGCCAGGTCTGCAGCGGTTCGCGCTCCAGCAATGGGCGGGGCGCCGCGACCGGCAACGCTTCTCCCTGTTGCAGCGAGAGCAGCCATTCCTCGGCGGTCTCGAAGCGCTGTGCGGGGTCGCAGGCGACGGCGCGCAGCAGCAGGTCGTCGATCCAGGCCGGCAGGTCGGGGCGATAGCGGCTGGGCGGGGCGGGGCGACCGAAGCGCGGGTGCTGGAAGGCCTCGATCTCGCCATAGGGATAGCGCCCGGTCAGCGCCTGGTAGAGGCAGACGCCGGTGGCGTAGAGATCCTGGCGCACCGAGGGCGAGGTGCCGGAGAAGCACTCCGGCGCCAGGTAACTGGGCGTACCCGGTAGCAGATGGGGGTCTTCGCGCGACAATCCCGGACACCAGGCCAGGCCGAAATCCAGCAGGCGCAGCTCGCCGTCGCGGCCGAGGTGGAGATTTTCCGGCTTGAGGTCGCGGTGCAGCAGGTTGCGTCGATGCAACTGGCCAAGCCCGCGCAGCAGCTGGTTGGCCAGCCCCAGCCACTCCGGCAGCGACAGCGGGCCATGGTTGCGCAAGCGCTCGGCGAGAGTCTCTCCGGGGTGCTCGCGCATCAGGTAATACAGATGCTGGCGTTGCGCCAATCCGTGCAGCTCGGGGAAATGCCGGCCCTGGACGCGGCGCAGGAACCATTCCTCGAGCAGCAGAGCCTGGGTTGCCAGCGGATCGTCGGCACGTGCGGCGGGAAGGGTCTTCAGCAGCCAGGGTTGGCCCTGGCCATCCTCGACCCGGTAGAGCAGGGACTGGCGGGATTCGCCGAGCAACTGCCGGACCCGCCAGCCTTCGAAGAGCTGGTCGGGCTTCAGCGGTGGCGGCAGTGGCCAGTGGCCCAGTTGCGCGAGGGCGTCGCCGAGGCTGCCTGCGGGCACGGCTTCCACGCGCACCAGCAAGGCACTGGCGTTGTCCTGGCTGCCTGCCAGGTGGGCGGCGCGAACCAGAGCCTCGGCGCTGCGCTGCGGCTCTTCGGCGTTGCGCAGGATGCTGCGGATGCCGCTGTCGCCCAGCGTCGCCCAGACGCCGTCGCTGACCAGTAGCCACTGGCTGCCGGGCTCCAGATCGCCTTCCAGATAGTCGACCACCAGATGCTGGTCCAGTCCCAGGGCGCGGGTCAGCACGTGTTGCATGTGCGGCTGTTCCCAGACGTGGTCGCTGGTCTGCCGGAGCAACTCGCCGTCGCGCCACAGGTAGGCCCGGCAATCGCCGACATGGGCCAGGGTGTAGCGGGTGCCGCGCAGCACCAGGGCGGTGAGGGTGGTGAGCAGCGGCTGGCCGCCGCCGTTGGCCTGTAGCCAGCGGTTCTGCGCCAGCAGCAGGCGGTCCAGGGACTGCACGATGGCCCAGGTTTCCGGAGTCGCATAGTAATCCAGGGCCAGCGCTTGCAGGCTGCTGCGCGCCGCCAGGCCGCCATCGGCGCACTGGCTGACACCGTCGGCGATGGCCAGCAGGTGTCCCTTGCTGGCGGCCAGGGCCGGCGCCGGGGTGACCACCCGCAGCGCGTCCTGGTTTTCCGTGCGAGGCCCGCAGGCGCTGGCCTCGCCGATGCTCAGTCGCAGCCCCACGCTCAGACCCGCGCGGCGGTGACCGCGGCCGAGCCCCAGGTGGTGCGCCAGCGCCGCTTCACCCCGTGGAGGCCGAACCAGGCCAGCACGCCGAGACTGGCGAACAGCCACAGGCCGAGCTGGTAGTCGCCGGTGCTTTGCTTGATCGCGCCGAGGCCGGCAGTCAGGCAGAAGCCGCCGATGCCGCCGGCCATGCCGATCAGCCCGGTCATCACGCCGATTTCCTTGTGGAAGCGCTGCGGTACCAACTGGAACACCGCGCCATTGCCGGCACCGAGACTGAGCATGGCGACCACGAACAGGCCGAGGGCGGCCATCGCGCTGGGCAAGTGGAAACCGACCGCGGCGATGCAGATGGCGGCCAGGGTGTACACCATCAGCAGGCTGCGGATGCCGCCGATGCGATCGGCGAGGGCGCCGCCGAGCGGGCGCATCAGGCTGCCGGCGAAGACGCAGGCGGCGGTGTAGTAGCCGGCGGTCACCGGGTTCAGGCCGTACTGGTCGTGGAAATAGCCGGGCAGGGTGCTGGCCAGGCCGAGGAAGCCGCCGAAGGTGACACTGTAGAAGAACATGAACCACCAGCTGTCGCGGTCGCCGAGGGCTTTCAGGTAATCGCCCATGGCCTTGGGCGCCGGCCGCTGCGGGGCGTTGCGCGCGACCATGGCGAACACCAGGAGGGTCAGGAAGAGCGGCAGCAGGGCGAAGCCGAACACATTGTTCCAGCCGAACGCGGCGGCCAGGCCGGGGGCGAAGAGGGCGGCGAGCACGGTGCCGGAGTTGCCCGCGCCGGCGATGCCCATGGCCTTGCCCTGGTGTTGCGGCGGGTACCATTGCGATGCGAGCGGCAGGGCCACGGCGAAGGATGCCCCGGCGAAGCCGAGGAACAACCCCAGCAGCAGTGCCTGCGCATAGCTGTTCACGCCCAGCAGCCAGGCGGCCGCCAGGGCGGCGATGACGATGACCTGGGCGAGGATGCCGGCGCTCTTCGGCGACCAGCGATCGGCCAGCAGGCCGAGCAGGAAGCGCAGTACGGCGCCGGCGAGGATCGGCGTGGCGACCATCATCGCGCGCTGCTGGGTGCTCAGTTGCAGGTCGCCGGCAATCTGCACCCCCAGCGGGCCGAGCACGTACCAGACCATGAAGCTCAGGTCGAAATAGAGAAACGCCGCGAACAGGGTCGGCGCATGGCCGGACTTCCAGAAGCTGTTGTTCATCGAACACCTCGTATCCAGCGGAATCGGGGCGGAACGGCCGCCCGGCGGAAGTTGCATCGCTACAAGGTGAGCGTCCGACAGCGGACCACCCACCCGCCCCGACGCTGGGGCGAAACGACGAAGACGCCACGGGCCTCTGCCGGGAAGGAGAGGCCGCGCGACGTCTTTGTCGGGGATGGGTAACCGCCGTTGGCTACCGTCAGGCAGGACGTAGCAAGCTCTTTGCCAAGTTGTCGAAAGCGCGGCGTAGAGCGGTTGCAGGGACAACCATGGCGTCGGGCGTGCACGCCGCGGTGGCAGGCGTCGGGGGCTTGCACAGGGCTGGGGCGGCGCGTCCGTGCGCCGTCGGCGGTTCAGCGATGGGCGGTGTTCAGGTGGTAGATGGTCACGCGGCTGCCTTCGCCGCTGTCGCCGGCGTTGTCGTTCACGTAGGCGCCGGCCTTGAAATAGAGCAACTGATCGTTCCAGGCGCTGCCGAGGGTCTGGTAGTAGGCGTCCTCTTCGCCGTCCTGGCTGCGCGCGCGCACCGCCAACTCGCCGCTGGAGGTGACGCGCAGGCTGTAGTTGAAGCGCTCGCCCAGGCGTACCTGCTCGAGGATCGACACGTTGCGGCTATAGGAATCGTCCGGGTGGTTGCGTACCAGCGCCTCGACCCGGCCGAGGCCTTCCTCGGGCTTGTAGTAGTACTGCAGCTTCACCAGAGGTTCGCCGTCGTCGGTCTGTGGCGACTTGCTGTGGATCTGGCCGATGATCACCTTGTTCTTCGAGGGGACCTTCTCGACGCTCATGGTCACCCGCAGTTCGTTGTCGGCCTGCCAGTAGTACCAGTTGTCGAGGCTGCCGTCGGCCTGGGTTTCGCGCAGTTCGGTGCGAGGATAGGTGCTGTCCTCGGTGTGCGAGCCGTCGATGGGCACCCAGAAGACCAGGCCGCCATCGTTGCCTTGCTGGAAGTACCGGCTCTGGTAGCCGTTGTTGAGTTGCTGGGTGGTGATCACCTGCGGGGTGGGTTCGGTGGGAATGGTAAGGTTCCAGGTGCTGAGATCGATCATGCTGAGCATCTCCTGACCGCTGAGTCGGCGGTGCGGTTCGGGCGGACGCCTGCGGCTCCTAGCCCTGGGCGTCCACTGCGGGCCTCCCTGGTCATGCTAGTCGAGGGTGGCGAGAGGGTAGCTCCCAGAACGGATAGGGCCGTTCCGGGCGCACGAGCATAGCCGCGCCGCTCTGCGCCGGGGGCCAGCAGGGTGGCTGGCGATATGATCGCCAGCTGCCCAGCCGGATTCAGCCGCCGAGCATGTCGTGCATGGCGATGATCTGCTCGGCGACCTGGATCAGCTTCTGCTGGCGGCTCATGGCCTGGCGCCGCATCAGCGTGTAGGCCTCCTCCTCGCCGCAATGCTTCATCTTCATCAGCAGGCCCTTGGCCAGCTCGATGCGCTTGCGCTCGGCCAGCTGCGCCTCGCGCGCCTGCAGTTGAGCGCGCAGCGCCTGGTCGCTCTCGAAGCGCGCCATGGCCACGTCGAGGATCGGTTGCAGGCGGCTGGCCTGGATGCCTTCGACGATGTAGGCGCTGACCCCGGACTGGATGGCGCGGCGCATCACTCCCGGATCGTGCTCGTCGGTGAACATCACGATCGGGCGCGGCTGGTCGCGGCTGACCAGGCAGACCTGCTCCATCACGTCGCGGCCGGGAGACTCCGTGTCGATCAGGATCACGTCGGGACGCAGCGCTTCGACGCGAGCCGGCAGGTCGATGGTCAGCCCCGACTCGTCCACCACTTCGAAACCGCTTTCGAGCAGGGCGGCCCTGAGGCGTCCGACTTTCTTCGGCGTGTCGTCGATCAGCAGGATACGCAGCATGGCGGGCGCACCAGGGTCAGAGGTCGATGCCCTGGCCGGTTTCGGCCAGGGCGTGGATCGGGAAGCTGCGGGCGTAGCCGGCGGGGTCGCTGCCGTCCCAGGTGCGCCCGTCGATCAGCGTCGAGCGGCGCATGTCGGCGCCGTCCAGGCATAGGCCAAGGGCCGTCGCGGCATCGCGGTACAGCGCGGTCTGCTGGACCCTGCGGGCGATGCCCAGGTAGTCCGGGTCTTCGCGCAGCAGGCCCCAGCGGCGGAACTGGGTCATGAACCACATGCCATCCGAGAGCCAGGGCCGGTTGACTTCGCCGTCGGCGTAGAAACGCAGCGGATGCGGGTCCTGCCAGGCGTTGCCGAGGCCATCCTGGTAGCGGCCGAAGAAGCGCGGCTGGATCGCGCCGAGCGGAGCGTCGACATAGTCGCGGCCGCTGATCAGTTGCGCGGTGCCCAGGCGGTTCTCGGCGTTCTGTTCGATGAAGCGGCTGGCGTCGAGGACCGCCATGACCAGCGCGCGGGCGGTGTTCGGGTAGGCGTCGACGAAGGCGCGGGTAGTGCCGAGGACCTTTTCCGGGTGGTCCGGCCAGATCGCCTGGCTGGTGGCGATGGTGAAGCCCTGGCCCTGGTCCACGGCCAGGGCGCCCCAGGGACCGCCGGCGCAGAACCCGTCGATGCGCCCGGCCTGGAGATGGCCGACCATCTGCGCCGGTGGAACCACCACGCTGTGCACGTCGTGCAGCGGATGCAGACCGATGCTCGCCAGCCAGTAGTTCAGCCAGAGCGCGTGGGTACCGGTGGGAAAGGTCTGCGCCAGGGTCAGGCGTGCACCATTCTGGCGCCGATGCCGGAGCAGTGCCTCCGCACTGGTCACGCCAGCCTGCTTCAGCGGTTCGGAAAGATTGATCGCCTGGCCGTTCTGGCACAGTCCCATGAGCACCGCCATCTCGCTTGCCACGCTGCCGCCGAGGCCGAGCTGGACGCCGTAGACCAGCCCGTACAGGCACTGCGCGGCATCCAGCTCGCCGCTGAGCAGCTTGTCGCGCAAGGTGGCCCAGGACGGTTGGCGCCTGAGATTGAGCGTGAGGCCGTAGGGCTGGGCGAAGCCCTGGGTGGCGGCCACGATCAGCGAGGCCGAATCGGTCAGCGCCATGAAACCGATGTCCAGGGCGCTCTTTTCCGGTGCGTCGGAACCGCCGGCCCAGGCCTGGCTGCGTATCGCTCTGTCTGTCATCACCACCTCGAGTGCGGGAGGGCGGCGCGGGCCGTCCCGTTTTCCAGTGCGCCGGCGCCGTCGTCGGCGCGCTTTTCCATAGCTGCCACAGCAAGCGCTATGCCAGGCGGCGCGGGGGTTTTCGCCGGGCAAGAAAAAGCCCCGCACGGGGCGGGGCTTGTTCGACGCGTCGCTGGATCAGGCCTGAACGACCGGGATCTTGGCGTTCGCAGCCGCTTCGCGGAACTCGGCGATCTGGTCGAAGCTCAGGTAGCGGTAGACGTCGGCAGCCATGCTGTCGATGTCCTTCGCGTAGGCCATGTACTCCTCCACGGTCGGCAGTTTGCCGAGGATCGAGGAGACCGCCGCCAGCTCGGCCGATGCCAGGAACACATCGGTGGCATCGCCCAGACGGTTCGGGAAGTTACGGGTCGAAGTGGAGACCACGGTGGAACCGGTCTGGACGCGAGCCTGGTTGCCCATGCACAGCGAGCAGCCCGGCATTTCCATGCGCGCGCCAGCCTTGCCGTAGATGCCGTAGTAGCCTTCCTCGGTCAGCTGGTGGGCGTCCATCTTGGTCGGCGGAGCCAGCCACAGACGGGTCGGGATACCGCCCTTGACCTTGTCCAGCAGCTTGCCGGCGGCGCGGAAGTGACCGATGTTGGTCATGCAGGAGCCGATGAACACTTCATCGATCTTGCGGCCCTGTACGCTCGACAGCAGGCGCGCGTCGTCCGGATCGTTCGGCGCGCAGAGCACCGGCTCCTTGACGTCGGCCAGGTCGATCTCGATCACCGCGGCGTACTCGGCGTCCTTGTCGGCTTCCAGCAGCTCCGGCTTGGCCAGCCAGGCTTCCATCGCCTGGGCGCGACGCTCCAGGGTGCGCGGGTCGCCGTAGCCTTCGCCGATCATCCAGCGCAGCAGGGTGATGTTGGACTTCAGGTACTCGGCGATCGCCTGTTCCGGCAGCTTGATGGTGCAGCCGGCGGCGGAACGCTCGGCCGAGGCGTCGGACAGCTCGAAGGCCTGTTCCACGGTCAGGTCGTTGAGGCCTTCGATCTCGAGGATGCGGCCGGAGAAGATGTTCTTCTTGCCTTTCTTCTCGACGGTCAGCAGGCCCTGCTGGATCGCGTAGTAAGGGATCGCATGGACCAGGTCACGCAGGGTGATGCCCGGTTGCAGCTTGCCCTTGAAGCGCACCAGCACCGACTCCGGCATGTCCAGCGGCATCACGCCGGTGGCGGCGGCGAAGGCCACCAGGCCGGAGCCGGCCGGGAACGAGATGCCGATCGGGAAGCGGGTGTGCGAGTCGCCGCCGGTACCAACGGTATCGGGCAGCAGCATGCGGTTCAGCCAGCTGTGGATGATGCCGTCGCCCGGGCGCAGCGACACGCCGCCACGGGTCATGATGAAGTCGGGCAGGGTGTGGTGGGTCTTGACGTCGATCGGCTTCGGATAGGCCGCGGTGTGGCAGAAGGACTGCATCACCAGGTCGGCGGAGAAGCCGAGGCAGGCGAGGTCCTTCAGTTCGTCGCGGGTCATCGGGCCGGTGGTGTCCTGGGAACCGACGGTGGTCATCTTCGGTTCGCAGTAGGTGCCCGGTCGCACGCCCTGGCCTTCCGGCAGACCGCAGGCGCGGCCGACCATTTTCTGCGCCAGGGTGAAGCCCTTGCCGCTATCGGCCGGTGCTTCCGGCTTGCGGAACAGGTCGGAGGCGCCCAGGCCCAGCTCGGCGCGGGCCTTCTCGGTCAGGCCACGGCCGACGATCAGCGGGATACGGCCGCCGGCGCGGACTTCGTCGAGCAGGACCGGGGTCTTCAGCTCGAAGGTGGTGACCACTTCGCCGCTGTCGTGGCGAACGACCTTGCCTTCATAGGGGTATACGTCGATGACGTCGCCCATGGCCAGGTTGGTGCAGTCGAACTCGATCGGCAGGGCGCCGGCATCTTCCATGGTGTTGTAGAAGATCGGCGCGATCTTGGTGCCGAAGCAGAAGCCGCCGGCACGCTTGTTCGGCACGAACGGAATGTCGTCGCCGAAGAACCACAGCACCGAGTTGGTGGCGGATTTGCGCGAGGAACCGGTGCCGACCACGTCGCCGACGTAGGCGACCGGGAAGCCCTTGGCCTTGACCGCTTCGATCTGCTTCAGCGGACCGACCGAACCCGGCTGGACCGGCTCGATGCCGTCGCGGGCCATCTTCAGCATGGCCAGGGCGTGCAGCGGGATGTCCGGGCGCGACCAGGCGTCGGGGGCCGGGGAGAGGTCGTCGGTGTTGGTTTCGCCGGGGACCTTGAATACGGTGAGAGTCAGCTTTTCCGGGACTTCCGGCTTGGCCTTGAACCACTCGCCATCGGCCCAGGATTGCAGCACGGACTTGGCCGCGGCATTGCCCTTCTTGGCGCGCTCGGCGACGTCGTGGAAGGCGTCGAACATCAGCAGGGTGTGCTTCAGCTGTTCGGCGGCGGTGTTGGCCAGTTCGGCGTCGTCCAGCAGTTCGACCAGGGTGGCGATGTTGTAGCCGCCCTGCATGGTGCCCAGCAGCTCGGCGGCACGTTGCTTGTCGATAAGGGGGGAGGTGGCTTCGCCCTTGACGATGGCGGAAAGGAATCCGGCCTTGACGTAGGCGGCTTCGTCGACGCCCGGCGGTACGCGGTTGGTGATCAGGTCAAGGAGGAATTCTTCTTCGCCGGCCGGCGGGTTCTTCAGCAGCTCGACCAGGCCTGCGGTCTGTTCGGCGTTCAGCGGTTGGGGCACGACACCCTGGGCGGCACGCTCTTCTACGTGTTTGCGGTAGGCTTCAAGCACAGTATTTCCCTCATCAGTGGTCCCGGGGGACACGTATCCAGGAACCGACGCAGATCCGCTCGTCAGGCCCAGGTGGACGGTAATCCACCAACCTACGAGGGCATCGGCAGGTTCCAGACAGAAGCTGTTTTCAAAGTTTTACGCCGGCGGGCTGGGGTGGGGCTGGCGAGACGCTTGAGGGAGGCGCCGTCGCCAGCGTACCTGCCGGAAACTGTGCTCGTGACGCTTTGAAAACAGCTTCTAACGGACATTGGCGCCTAAAAAGGCGGGCCAATGTTACTGGAAACTCGACGCAAAGTTAAGTCGGAAACCCTAGGAACCACGGGGTGAACTTGATTAGACAAAGGGCTAAGATGCCGCTTTGTTTTCGTTGTCCCGGCCATGTCTTCGCAAAGAATCAAAACCCCCTGCGTAGGGCTTTGCTCCACGGTATACGGCGACCTGGTATGCCGTGGCTGCAAGCGTTTCCACCATGAGGTGGTCAACTGGAACCTCTACGACGCCGAGGAAAAGCGGGCTGTCTGGAGTCGCCTTGAGCAGTTGCTGGCCCAGGTGATGGCCGCCAAGCTGGAAGTCTTCGACGCCGCGCGCCTGCGCCTGCAACTGGAGCAGCGGCAGATCCGCTTCGTCCCCGAGCAGTCTCCCTATTGCTGGGCCTACCAGTTGATCGCCCGCGGTTCCCGGCTGATCAACCAGATCGAAGCCTACGGCGTGGCACTGCTGCCGGAATTCCGCGACTGGAGCCTGCCGGACCTGCGCGATGCCATCGACCGGGAATTCTTCCTGCTGTCGGAAGCGCATTACCAGCGCTACATCGCGCCCTCGTTCCTGCAGGCGATCGACAGATAGGCGGTGTCTCCAGCGAAAAAGCCGCCCTTGGGCGGCTTTTTCGTCCGACCAGCGGTCACTCCTTGCTGGCCAGTTCCTCCAGGTGGGCGATGATGTCGTCCGGCTTCAACACCAGCACGTCGCTTTCCAGGGTATCCAGCACCACTTCCGCGGTATTGCCGATCAGCGCGCCGGACAACCCGGTGCGCGCCACGGTGCCGATCACGGTGACCACCGCGTCGAGCTTCTGCGCGGTGCGCGGGATCAGCACGTCGGCCGGACCTTCCTCGATGTGCAATTGTTCGTCGCTGAAACCGTACTCGGCCTGGAAGGTGCGGCAGGCCTCGCGATAGCGGGCCTCGATGGTTTCGCTGAGCTGGAAGGTCGGGTCGGCGGAGGAGAGCATCGGCGAGGGGTGGGCGCTGATCACGTGCAGCGTGGCCTTGGCCAGGCCGGCGATGTCGTAGGCATGGCTGATGATCCCGGCGTGCAGGGAGCGGTGCTCGCCGTCGTTGTTGCCGACGTCGACCGCGGCGAGGATCTTTCCGCCCGTCCAGGGCCGGGCGGTCTTGGTCATCAGTACCGGGCAGGGCGCGAAGCGCAGCAGTTTCCAGTCGTCCGGGGTGAGGATGGCCTTTTTCAGCGGGTTGTCGGGAAAGTGCTGCTTGATGATCAGCCCGCAGCCTTCGGCCTGTTGCTCGGCGATGATGGTCTGGTGCAGGGAGTCCTTCCAGGCCTGGTTGGTCGAGACGCTGTAGCCTTCCTCGCGCAGTTCCTGGGCCAGGTCGTTGAGGGCGGCGCTGTGGTCGCGGCGCTTCTCGCAGACCAGCAGGTGCAGGTGCGACTGGGTCACGCCGGCGATCAGTTGTGCCCGTTTCAGGGCGAGACCTTCCAGCTGGTCCGGTTCAATCACCACGAGGATGCTGCGAATGGCTTGCATGATCGTCTCCCTGAGTGCTTGTGGTTATCGCTGAAACAACTCTAGACGCAATCCAGCCGCTGCTCTTGATGCATATCAAACGGGTCGGCCTGCCCGACCACCGCAGCTTCCGTATAATGCTCCGCCTTTCCTGCCCCGACCAGCGTCGTGGCAGACCCTTTCCAGAATGAGTGACCTGCACCATGTTGCCCGAGATCGACCAATTCCTCGCCTGTTCCACTCCCGCCGCCTGGGTCGAGGCGGCCCTGGAGCGCCAGGACGTCATGCTGCTGGACCACAAGGCCTGCGAGATGAAGGCCGCGGCGACGGCGATGCAACTGATCGGCAAGTACTCCGGCCGCCTGGACCTGGTGAACAAGATGAGCCGCCTGGCGCGCGAGGAGCTGCGCCACTTCGAGCAGGTGCTGGCGATCCTGAAGAAACGCGGCATCCCGGTGGTCAATGTCAGCGCCTCCCGCTACGCCTCGGCGCTGCGCGACCTGGTGCGCAAGCAGGAGCCGCAGCGGCTGACCGATACGCTGGTGGTCGGCGCCTTCATCGAGGCGCGTTCCTGCGAGCGCTTCGCCGCCCTGGTGCCGCACCTGGACGCGGAGCTGGCGAAATTCTACGGCGGTTTGCTGAAGTCCGAGTCGCGGCATTTCCAGGACTACCTGAAGCTGGCCTACCAGTACGGCGACGAGGCCGACGTGGAGCGGACGATCGAGGTGGTGCGGGCCAAGGAGGCCGAGCTGATCAGCAGTCCGGACAACGAATTCCGCTTCCACAGCGGCCTCCCGGTGGACCTGGTGGCCTGAGCCGGAAACCAGAAAGCGCCCCGCGGGGCGCTTTTTTTGCTGCCTGGATCAGTCCTTGACCTTGAGGTCGAGAGCCAGGTCGCGGGCGGCCTTGGTCGCCAAAACGCCCATCAGCTGGCCGATCTCGTCCTGGCGGCTCGCCGCGCCGTTGGCGCCGGCGCCCATCATTACGCTGGGGACGGGGGCCTGGGCGGCGGCTTCGGCCCAGACCTTGTTGATCGCGATCAGCGCGTCGAGCTTCGGCTGCAACGCGCCGTCCGCCTTGATCACCGCTTCGCGGGCGTAGGCCTCGGCGTCGGCGGTGATCTTGGTGGCCTGGGCGGTCACCGTGGCCTTGTCGCGCAGCAGTTCGGCGGTCTGCTTCTCGATCTCGGCGCGCTGCTTCTCGCGCTCGGCGTTGATCACCGCCAATTGCTTGTCGGTTTCCGCCTGGGTGGTGCGTTCGATCTGGTCGCGCAGGGTTTCCTGGCGCTTGGCCTCGACTTCCTTCTCGCCGCGGGCGGTGACCAGCAGCTTTTCCTCTTCTTCCTTCAGACGGTTCTGCCGCGCCACCGCCAGCTCGGCGAGGGCCTGCTGGACCTTGACCATGCGCTGCTTGTACTGCGGGTTGGGATCGACGTTGGTGATCCGCGCTTCCACCACCTCGACGCCGAACTTGCGGAACTGCTGTTGCTTGCGTACCGGGATGCCCTTGGCATCGGTGACCTTCTCGGTGACGAACTGGCTGGCGTTGTTGTCGCCGAACGCTCCCTGCTCGGTGCCGGCCTGGAGGATCGCGGTCTGGTGCGGAATGGCGCCGCGCGGCCCGCGGACTTCCTTGCGCTTGATCAGGTACAGGCCGTCGTTGAGCTGGTTCTCGAACTCGGCGGCGAATTCGCTGCGGGCTCCGGCGTAGTAGTCGTCTGCGCTCATCAGCGAAGCGGTGG
The DNA here is from genome assembly GCF_013343155.1 of Pseudomonas sp. FDAARGOS_761. Lineage (NCBI taxonomy): Bacteria > Pseudomonadati > Pseudomonadota > Gammaproteobacteria > Pseudomonadales > Pseudomonadaceae > Pseudomonas > Pseudomonas sp. FDAARGOS_761. The sequence continues at coordinate 1,996,694 of NZ_CP054572.1, forward strand.
CCTGGAGGGTTTCCTTGATCGCCGGCACCAGTGCGGTGCGGATGAAGTTGTCCGGGTTGCGGTATTCCTGGGCCATCTTCAGGAACGGCTCGCCGCCGGGCAGGCGAAAGCGCGCGGAAGATTCGACCTTGGCATCGACGTTGCCGAGGAACACGATCGGGAAAGCCTCGATGGTGGCGCCGAGGCCGTCGTTGTCCGGATTGGTGTCGTTATCGTCCATGACCAGCACGGACTGCACACTGATGGCCTTCTTCCAGGTGGTGGCGCGACCGAACCACTTGGTCGCGTAGCCGACGTCATCGACGATCTTCTCGTCGCCGAAGATGGTCCTTACGTGGGTCATGAAGCCGGCTTCGTTATAGAAGAACACGCCGTTGAACAGGCCGAAGCCGAGGGCGAGCACGCCGAGGGGGGCGGCGACGAACTTGATCAGGTTTCCCTTCGAGATGATCACGATCATTCCTTGATGCGGGGTGGGGGAGCGCGATCCTGCTGAAAGGTGGCCCGCAACGTCAAGATGGACGGCGGAAAAAATGCGAATCGCATAATGTTTCGCTGAAAGGCCCGCATGGCGGGCCTGGGGTGGGTCAGAGCGGGAAGGGCGCCTGGCGATGGCCGTTGGCGTCGACCTCCAGGGCCCAGCCCTGGCGGTCCCAGTCGCCGAGCACGATGCGCCGGGCGGGCTGGCCGTCGATGTCCAGCGGGTGTTCGGCCGGCCGATGAGTGTGGCCGTGGATCAGGGTACGCACGCCATGCCTGCGCATGACCCGGGGCACCTCTTCGGGTGTGACATCGATGATGTCGACGGCTTTCATGCGGGTCTGCGCGCGGCTTTCCTTGCGCAGCTTGCGTGCCAGCTTGTGCCGGGTGGCCAGCGGCAGGTGGCGCAGTACCCAGAGCGTGAGCGGGTTGCGCAGCCAGCGGCGCAGGCGCATGTAGGCCTCGTCGCGGGTGCACAGGCTGTCCCCGTGCATCAGCAATACCGGCTCGCCGTACAGGTCGATCACGCTCGGGTCGGGCAGCAGCGTGCATCCGGCCTCGCGGCAGAACGCCTTGCCGATGAGGAAGTCGCGATTGCCGTGCATCAGGTAGATGCGCGTACCGCCGTCGGCCACCTGGCGCAGGGACTGGGCGATGGAACGCTGGAAGGCGTCCATGCCGTCGTCGCCGATCCAGGCTTCGAAGAAGTCGCCGAGGATGTACAGGGCCTCGGCCCGGCGGGCGCGCTCATCGAGGAAAGACAGAAACGCCCGGGTGATGTCCGGGCGTTCCGCTTCGAGATGCAGGTCCGAGATGAACAGGACGCTCATCGCTTCATTCTTCGACGATTTCGGCCTTCTCGATGATCACGTCCTCGGCCGGCACGTCCTGGTGGCCGCTGCGCATGGTGGTGGCCACGCCCTTGATCTTGTTGACCACGTCCATGCCCTCGACCACTTCGCCGAATACGGCATAGCCCCAGCCCTGGGTGGTGGGGGCGGTGTGGTTGAGGAAATCGTTGTCGGCGACGTTGATGAAGAACTGCGCGCTGGCCGAATGCGGGTCCATGGTACGAGCCATGGCGATGCTGCCGACCTTGTTGGTCAGGCCGTTGTTGGCTTCGTTCTTGATCGGTGCGCGAGTGGGCTTCTGCTTCATGCCCGGCTCGAAACCGCCGCCCTGGATCATGAAGTTGTTGATCACGCGGTGGAAAACGGTGTTGTCGTAGTGGCCGCTTTTCACGTACTCCTTGAAGTTCGCCGCGGTTTCCGGGGCTTTCTCTTCATCGAGCTTCAGGGTGATGACGCCATGGTTGGTATGCAGCTTGATCATGTGGGTAATCCGCTTTGTCGTGAAAATCGAAGGCCTGTCAGGGGGTTGACAGCTTCGGCTATGATAAGCGCTTTGATTTGCCCGGCCTACCCTGGTCGGGCGAGAGCATGACCAAGGATCCCATGAGCAAGCCAGAGACCACCGCCGCCCCGAACTTCCTGCGCCAGATCGTTCAAGCCGACCTGGATGCCGGCAAGCACGCGAAGATCGTCACCCGTTTCCCCCCGGAGCCCAACGGTTACCTGCACATCGGCCACGCCAAGTCGATCTGCCTGAACTTCGGCCTGGCCCAGGAATTCGCTGGCGATTGCCATCTGCGCTTCGATGACACCAACCCGGCCAAGGAAGACCAGGAGTACATCGATGCCATCGAGGCCGACATCAAGTGGCTGGGCTTCCAGTGGTCCGGCGAGGTCTGCTATGCCTCCAACTATTTCGACCAGCTGCATGCCTGGGCCGTCGAGCTGATCAAGGCCGGCAAGGCGTTCGTCTGCGACCTCGGTCCCGAGGAAATGCGCGAATACCGCGGCACCCTCACCGAGCCGGGCCGCAACAGCCCTTACCGTGACCGTTCGGTGGAGGAGAACCTCGACCTGTTCGCCCGCATGAAGGCCGGTGAGTTCCCCGACGGCGCCCGTTCGCTGCGGGCGAAGATCGACATGGGTTCGCCGAACATGAACCTGCGCGACCCGATCCTGTACCGCATCCGCCATGCGCATCACCACCAGACCGGCGACAAGTGGTGCATCTACCCGAGCTACGACTTCACCCACGGTCAGTCGGACGCCATCGAGGGCATCACCCATTCGATCTGCACCTTGGAATTCGAAGACCATCGTCCGCTCTACGAGTGGTTCCTGGCCAACCTGCCGGTGCCTGCGCAACCGCGCCAGTACGAATTCTCCCGGCTCAACCTGAACTACACCGTGACCAGCAAGCGCAAGCTCAAGCAACTGGTCGACGAAGGCCATGTCAGCGGCTGGGACGATCCGCGGATGTCGACCCTGTCCGGCTATCGCCGCCGCGGCTATACCCCGGAGTCGATCCGCAACTTCTGCGAGATGATCGGGGTGAACCGCGCCAGCGGCGTGGTCGACATCGGCATGCTCGAGTTCAGCATCCGCGACCACCTGGACGCCACCGCGCCGCGTGCCATGTGCGTGCTGAAACCGCTCAAGGTGGTGATCACCAACTACCCCGAAGGGCAGGTGGAGAACCTCGAGTTGCCGCGTCATCCGAAGGAAGACATGGGAGTGCGCGTACTGCCGTTCGGTCGCGAGCTGTTCATCGATGCCGGTGACTTCGAGGAAGTCCCGCCGGCCGGCTACAAGCGCCTGATCCCCGGTGGCGAGGTGCGTCTGCGCGGCAGCTACGTGATCCGTGCCGACGAAGCGATCAAGGATGCTGACGGCAATATCGTCGAACTGCGCTGCAGCTACGATCCGGACACCCTGGGCAAGAACCCGGAAGGCCGTAAGGTCAAGGGTGTGATCCACTGGGTGCCGGCCGAGGGCAGCGTCGAGTGCGAAGTGCGCCTGTACGATCGGCTGTTCCGCTCGGCCAATCCGGAGAAGGCGGAAGAGGGCGGCAGCTTCCTCGACAACATCAACGCCGACTCCCTGCAGGTACTGACCGGCTGTCGCGCCGAGCCGTCGCTGGGCCAGGCGAACCCGGAGGATCGCTTCCAGTTCGAGCGCGAAGGCTATTTCGTCGCCGACCTGAAGGACTCCAGGCCGGGCAAGCCGGTGTTCAACCGTACCGTCACCCTGCGTGACTCCTGGGGACAGGGCTGAGGAAAGACCGTGCTGCAGATCTACAACACGCTGAGCAAGACCAAAGAAGTCTTCACGCCGCTGGTCGGCAACCAGGTGCGCATGTACGTGTGCGGCATGACCGTGTACGACTACTGCCATCTGGGCCACGGCCGCAGCATGGTGGCGTTCGACGTGATCACCCGCTGGTTGCGCCACCGTGGCTACGACCTGACGTACGTGCGCAACATCACCGATATCGATGACAAGATCATCAATCGCGCCAACGAGAACGGCGAGCCGTTCGATGTGCTGACCGAGCGCATGATCGCGGCGATGCACGAGGACGAGGCCCGGCTGAACATCCTCAAGCCGGACCAGGAGCCGCGCGCCACCGATCACATCGCCGGCATGCACGCGATGATCCAGACCCTGATCGACAAGGGCTATGCCTACGCGCCGGGCAACGGTGACGTGTACTACCGGGTCGGCAAGTTCGCTGGCTACGGCAAGTTGTCGCGGCGGCGGGTCGAGGACCTGCGCATCGGTGCGCGGATCGAGCCGGGCGAAGCGAAGGAGGATCCGCTCGATTTCGTGCTCTGGAAGGGCGCCAAGCCGGGCGAGCCGAGCTGGTCGTCGCCCTGGGGCGAGGGGCGCCCGGGCTGGCACATCGAATGCTCGGTGATGTCCACCTGCTGCCTGGGCGATTCCTTCGACATCCATGGCGGTGGCAACGACCTGGAGTTCCCTCACCACGAGAACGAGATCGCCCAGAGCGAGGCCGCGACCGGCAAGCCCTACGCCAAGTCCTGGCTGCACTGCGGGATGATTACCATCAACGGCGAGAAGATGTCCAAGTCGCTGGGCAATTTCTTCACCATCCGCGAAGTGCTGGAGAAATATCACCCCGAAGTGGTGCGTTACCTGCTGATCGCCAGCCATTACCGCAGTCCGATCAACTACTCGGAGGAGAACCTGCGCGAGGCCAAGGCGGCCCTGGACCGTTTCTACAACGCGCTCAAGGGGCTGCCCGAGGCGGCGCCGGCGGAAGCGGCGGAGTATGTCGAGCGCTTCGCCGCGGCGATGGACGACGACTTCAATACCGCGGGTGCCTGCTCGGTGCTGTTCGAGCTGGCGCGGGAGGTCAATCGTCTGCGCGAAAGCGACCTGTCGGCGGCGGCCGCGCTGGCCGCGCGCCTGAAGCAGTTGGCTGGCCTGCTGGGGGTGCTGCAGCTGGAGCCGGAAGTCTTCCTGCAGGCGGGCGCCGAGGGCAAGGTCGATGCGGCCGAGGTCGAGGCGTTGATCCAGGCGCGCCTGGAGGCGCGGGCGGCGAAGAACTGGGCGGAGTCCGACCGGATTCGCGACCAGCTCACCGCCATGGGCGTGGTGCTGGAGGATGGCAAGGGCGGCACTACCTGGCGCCTGGCCGACTGAACCCGCAGCGATAAATGAAAAGCCCCGCGTTCGCGGGGCTTTTCATTACCGGCGACCTCAGTCGTGCAGGTGTTCGGCGGCGTGCAGGGTATTTTCCAGCAGGCAGGCGCGGGTCATCGGCCCGACGCCGCCCGGCACCGGGGTGATCCAGCTGGCGCGTTGCGCCGCCACCTCGTATTCCACGTCGCCGACCAGGCGGCCGTCGGCCTGGCGGTTGATGCCGACGTCGATGACGATGGCGCCTTCCTTGATCCACTCGCCCTTGACCAGTCCCGGCTTGCCGGCAGCGACCACCACCAGGTCGGCGCGCGACACATGGTCGGCCAGGTCGCGGGTGAAGCGGTGGGTCACGGTGACGGTGCAGCCACCCAGCAGCAACTCCAGAGCCATGGGCCGGCCGACGATGTTCGAGGCGCCGACCACGACCGCGTCCATGCCGTACAGGTCGGCGCCGGTGCTGGCGAGCAGGGTCATGATGCCTTTCGGGGTGCAGGGGCGCAGCAGGGGCATGCGCTGGGCCAGACGGCCGATGTTGTAGGGATGGAAACCGTCCACGTCCTTGTCCGGGTGGATACGCTCCAGCAGCAGGGAGGCGTCCAGGTGGGCGGGCAGGGGTAGCTGGACCAGGATGCCGTCGATGGCGGGATCGTCGTTCAGGCGGTCGATCAGGGCCAGCAGGTCGTCCTGGCTGGTTTCGGCGGGAAGATCGTAGGCCTGGGAGAGAAAGCCGACTTCCTCGCAGTCCTTGCGCTTGTGCGCCACATAGACCTGAGAGGCCGGATCGGTGCCGACCAGGATCACCGCCAGGCCGGGAACGCGCAGGCCTTGCTGGCGGCGCTCGGTCACGCGTTGGGCTATCTGCTGGCGAAGGTTGGCGGCGATCGCTTTGCCGTCGATCAGTTGTGCGGTCATGTCGGAAGGGTAACCATCGAATCGGGTGGAAAAAGGACGCGCATTTTCGCATGGACGCCGCCCGGGGCAAAGGAGGCGACCCGCGGATTTGCCGTAACTCCTTTATATAGCTGAATTTTTTTAAAAAACCCGTTGACGGCCTTTCGCCCCCTGTATAACATGCGCCCCGCTTGCCGAGCACAGCCGGACGCAGGGTAAGAGGTAATGCAAGTCGGTTGCTGACTTTGTGATTGCCAGAGCTTAAAGTTTGCGCTCAGCATTGAATGCAGATGAATAAAGCGCCCGTAGCTCAGCTGGATAGAGCATCCGCCTTCTAAGCGGATGGTCGCAGGTTCGAGTCCTGCCGGGTGCGCCATTCGGCGAATCGGCAAGAAGCAGGCGATGTTTTACCGCAAGTCGTAATATGGTGGGCGTAGCTCAGTTGGTAGAGCACAGGATTGTGGCTCCTGGTGTCGTGGGTTCGATTCCCATCGTCCACCCCATATTCCGAAGCGCCAGGCCCGAGGCCTGGCGTTTTCATTTCCAAGCAGTGTCCCGCGGACGTGGTGGAATTGGTAGACACACTGGATTTAGGTTCCAGCGCCGCAAGGCGTGAGAGTTCGAGTCTCTCCGTCCGCACCACCTTCAGGCTCGGCTTGTCCGGCCGCTGCGGTTGAAGCCGGAACGTCCGGCACGATTCACGATATGGTGGGCGTAGCTCAGTTGGTAGAGCACAGGATTGTGGCTCCTGGTGTCGTGGGTTCGATTCCCATCGTCCACCCCATATTTCGAAGCGCCAGGCCTTGTGCCTGGCGTTTTCGTTTGCGCTTCACGATCTCTTCTCCGCTTGTCTTTCCGGCACCCAGCCCGCCCTCATGGGGCGACGGCAGGTTGAACTTGTTCCAGCTCCGGCGCTCTTAAGCGAGCCCGTCGTTCCTGGCGGGTCCGTATATGCAGTCTGGGTGAAGCGACATGTCGATGAAATGGACCGAGCAGCGCTTGCGCAAGGCTCTCAAGCAGATGGCGAACAATCATGAATCGGCTGCGGTCGAGGTCATGCGCGCCGTCGAGCGGGCGAACGATCCGAAGCTGGCGCAGCGCCTGCTCGAGGTGATCGAGCAGATGCACCAGGATGCCGATGCGCTGCGCTCCATCGACGACGAAATCGCCAGCGGCGTGATCCGTTGCCAATGAGGCCGTAGACGCTCCGCAGTTCAGGACTTCCCGGCGGAAGTCGGCGCATCCGGCCGGTTCGCCAGTTTCGGGCGCAAGGTCGCGCCCTGGGCTGTGTTCCGGCGAACGGTATAAGGTTGGCGGCCGCGGAAGGCGAAGGCGGTGAACATGTTCGTATTCTCTCTCGGTGCGTTTCAGAAACGGTGTTTCACCTGGGCGCCCAGGCCGATGCTGTCATGCCACTCTTCGGCGACAGCGGCGGAGCAGAGGCTGGCGAGCGTGCCGGCGAGGCACAGGGAGGGGTTTCTCATGGGGACTCCTTCCGTTGCGGCCAGGGACGTGCCTTGGTGTCTTGCTGGGCGAAGCGGTAGCCGAGCGTGTTCAGACCGTCGAAGTCGCGACTGAAGGTGTCTCCCAGGCCCTGGCCGCTGCCGGCCAGGACGGCGTGTGCGCTGTCGATGGGTTGCAGGATGAACTCGCCGGAGCGGGTTCCTCCGGCTTGCCCGCGCACCAGCAGGAAGCCGTCTTCGATCCTGATGCTCAGGCCGTTCAGGTAGCTGTGCCGGCCCGTGCTGGCGACGCGGTAGGTGCCGACGGCTTCGGTCCAGGCCTGGGGCAGGGGTGTCGGCTCGATGCGCTCGCCGAGGTAGGCGGCCTGGCCGTGGCGGCGGGACACCAGGATTCGGCGTTGGCCGTAGCTGACCACGTCCAGTTGCAACTGTCCGGCGCTGTCCACGCCGACGGGCCAGAATCCCAGCAGTCTTTTTCTCATCTGCAGCCAGCCCGAGGTGTCGCGCAACAGTTCCACGCGTTGTTCGCCGAAATCTGCGTACAGGCGACCCCTGCGCTCGTACAGGCGAACCTGGCCTTGGCGGGTTGCGTAGCGACCGTATAGCTGTCGCCGGTCCTCCCGGCTCGGCACCTTCAGTGCGGGCGCGCGCGCGGGGGTGGGCTGTACGGCGGGGCGACGAGCGCCCTGCCTGACCTGCAGCATGAGCGATGCCGCTTGCCGGGCCAGGGAGGCGGTGAGCGAACCGCTGTCATCGGCGTTGCTCATGACAATGGCGGCGAGGCGCTGTTCCGGCAGCAGAACCAGGTGGGCGCTGAATCCTGGGGTGGCGCTGGCGTACTCATAGTGACGGATGCCCCCTTCCAGCGGCGCGGAGCCGCACGGGCTGAGGAACCAGGCCAGGCCCACCTGGCAGTCGAAGTCCAGGGCATTGCCGGCGTTCTGCTGGCGGAACATCTCCTCGACGGAGTGTTTCCTGAGAAGCTGGCGCTCCTTGTGGCGCCCGTTGGCGAACAGCATGCGGACGAAGCGGCTGAGGTCGACCGGGCTGCTCCACAGATCGTTGACCGGGAGGTCGCTGGCGGAGCCGGGGCGACCGCCGCCGCTGTAGCCGTGGGCGCGTTGCGCCTGGGGCAGGGCGTTCCTGGCGAAGCTGGAGCGGGTCATCTGCAAAGGCTCCAGCAGGTGCTCGCGCATGTGCTGCTCGAAGTGCTTTCCGGTGTTGCGCTCGATGGCCGCGCCGACCAGTTCGTAGCCAAGGTTGGAATAGGCGACCTGGGTTCCCGGCGGATTGCTCAGCCAGACACCGGATACTTTCGCCGGCAGTTGGCCGAGTGAGTTCGGGCGTTCGCCGAACAGGGGCGGCAGGTGTTCGCCAGGAAGGCCGGACTGATGGCTGAGCAGCCGGCGGAAAGTGATCGCGCGATCCGCCTCGCTCTGGTCGGCATGGAAGCGTGAGCGTACGTAGAACTCGCGCAAGGTGTCCTGGAGCGGAGCGTCGAGAGAGAGTTGGCCGCGTTCGGCCAGTTGCAGGGTCGCGCTGGCGATCAGTAGCTTGGACAGGTCGCCGGCGTGGAATGCGGTGTGCTCGCTGGCGTTGATCCTGTGCTGTCGGTCGGCATAGCCGAAACCGCGGGCCCAGACCAGTTGCTGGTCGTCGACCAATGCCAGGGCCAGGCCGGGCACGTCCTGCCTTTCCATTTCCCGGCGGATGTGGCGTTGCAGATAGTCGATGACCTCGCCGTAGTTGCCCACGGCGGCGCTCGGCGCTGGCGGGGCGGGTGGCAGGCCGTGGCAGCCGCTGGTGCCGAGCAGGCAGCCGAGAAGGGGAAGGTGCATGGCGCGAAACATGGAATACCTGGCGGAAAGGCGAGGTGTCCCATGCTAGGGCGGGCCTGGCTGGCAATCCTTACGGCTTTGTCAGCAATCTGTGAAAGATTGTTAAGCCTCCGCTGTCAACGGGGTCGCTCCCAGGTCAGGCGGAAGGAGGCGCCTCCCTGCGGCGTTTCCAGCGCTTCCGCATAGCCGCCATGCCATTGCGCGACCCGGCGGACGATCGCCAGGCCCAGGCCGAAGCCGCCGGTGCTGCGATCGCGGCTGTCGTCCAGGCGCGAAAAGGGTTCGAAGATCTTCTGCCGGGCGTCCGCCGGTATCCCGGGGCCGTCGTCGTTGACCCGTATCTGACAGATGTCGCCTTGATCGAGGAGGGCGATTTCGACGCGCGAGTGTGCGTGGCGGATGGCGTTGCGCAGCAGGTTGATCACGGCGCGCGCCATGAAGCGAGGCTCGATGCGGATCTGTTCGACCTGGCAGGCGCTGATCTCGCAGGTGACTCCGGCGGCTTCGGCTTCCAGGGCGACGTCGGCGACGACGCTATCCAGCCAGCTCGCGGCGTCGACGATTTCCCGGTGGCTCCCGACGTTGCCGTGCTCCAGGCGGGCGTAGGTCAGCAGTTCGGAGACCATTTCCTCCAGTTCGCCGAGGTCGGCGCGCATGTCCTCTATCAGGTCGTGGCGTACTTCGGCGTCGACCTGCTTGTTCAATTGCTCGAGTTCGAAGGACAGGCGGGAGATCGGCGTGCGCAATTCGTGGGATACCGCGTTGGTCAGTTCGCGCTGGTTGCTGATCAGGCTTTCGATGCGGTCGGCCATCTGGTTGAAGTGCTGGGCCAGGGTGCGGATATCGGAGCGTCGGAAAATGCGCGTGCGCGATGACAGGTCGCCATCGCCGAAGCGTTGCGCGGCCAGGCGCAGGGTCTCGAGGTCGCGCCAGTGCGGGCGGACCCATACCAGCAGGGCGATGCCGACCAGCACGCCGAGCAGGATGTAGGCCAGCACGGTGAACAGTGGGGTCAGCGAGGGTTCCGGCGGCAGCTTGATGTCGAGCAGCTGCGGACCCGCGTCGATGCGGCTGATGAATTCCGTAAAGTCCTCGCGTACCACCAGCAGGTTCTTGTCGAGGAGGGCCTGCTCTTCCTGCGTCAGCTTCGCCTGCCTGGCATCCGTCAGGCTCAGCTCGAGCCCGTAGTGGGGACGCCAGTCTTCGAGCTGTCGCTGGCGTCCGGCCTGGTCCAGCGGGGCCAGCTTTTCCACCAGCGAATAGGCCTGGCCGCGAACGGCGTCGCGGTGATAGTTCTCGACGATGCTGTCGTAGAACGCGTCGATGACATGGTCGACCACGAAGATCGCGGCAGCGAACCCCAGGGCCAGCAGCAGGTAGAGGCGCAGGAACAGGCGCAGCATTCAGAGTTCCCAGCCCAGCGGGTTGAACAGGTAGCCCTTGCCCCAGACGGTCTTGATCCGGACCGGCTCGCGCGGATTGTCCTTCAGTTTATTGCGCAGCTTGCTGATGCAGACGTCGACGCTGCGGTTCAGGCCGTCGAAGCCGATGCCGCGGATCTGGTTGAGGATCTCGTCGCGGGAAAGTATTTCCCCTGCCTGGTTGGCCAGCAGCCAGAGCAGCTCGAACTCCATCGTGGTCAGTTCTATGCCGCGGCCTTCGAGTTCCGCTTCGCGCCGCCGTCGGTCGATGTTCAGCTTGCCGAATGTCAGGCTTTCCGGGGAGGCGGGAAGGGGCGCGTGCCGGCGCATCAGGGCGCGCAGGCGGGCGAGCAGCACCGGTGGCTCGATCGGCTTGATCACGTAGTCGTCGGCGCCGGACTCCAGGCCGAGGATGTGATCAAGATCGTCCTCCTGGGCGGTGAGTATGAGGATCGGCAGGTTCGCGACCCGGCGGATCTCCCGGCACACCTGCAGACCATTCTGTCCGGGGAGCATGAGGTCGAGAACCACCACTTGCGGCTTGAAGTCGAGGAAAGCGGCGAACGCGGCATCACCGCGATGCACCTGGCGCACTTCGAAACCATGCTGGGAAAGGAAGCTGGCAATCAGGCGGGCGAGCTTCTGGTCGTCTTCGACGAGCAATACCTTGCTGAGGGTAGGGCAGTCCATAGGGTTTCATCGGTCGGAGCGGAATAGGCTGGCATTATATGCACCCGCTTCCGGCGAAGCTCCAGCGACTCGTTCGAGACCGGGCTGCGATCGGCGGAAGCGGCCGGAAACACCCCGGGGATCCGCCTGCACCCTGGCGGGGTGACTTCTGCTTTTCCCTCTACTAGAATGCATGCCCTTGATTCTGGGAGCCGGAAGGACCGGCTTACGTCTGTGCAACGAGGAATATCCATGCAAGTTTCTGTTGAAAGCACTTCCGCTCTTGAGCGCCGCATGACCGTTGGTGTGCCTGCCGAGCGTATCGAGACCGAAGTCAACAAGCGTCTGCAGCAGACCGCCCGTCGTGCCAAGATTCCAGGTTTCCGCCCCGGCAAGGTGCCGATGAGTGTCATTCGTCAGCGCTACGAAGCTTCCGCGCGCCAGGAAGCCATGGGCGATCTGATCCAGGAAACCTTCTACGAAGCCGTGGTCGAGCAGAAGCTGAATCCGGCCGGTTCGCCGTCGGTAGAGCCCAAATCCTTCGAGAAAGGCAAGGACCTGGAATACATCGCAACCTTCGAAGTCTTCCCGGAATTTACCGTTTCCGGCCTGGAAGACATCAAGGTCGAGCGCCTGCAGGCCGAAGTTTCCGATGCTGATGTCGACAACATGCTCGATGTCCTGCGCAAGCAGAACACCCGTTTCGAAGTGGTCGAGCGTGCCGCCCAGAACGATGACCAGTTGAACATCGACTTCGTCGGCAAGATCGACGGCGAAGCCTTCGCCGGCGGTTCCGCCAAGGGCACCCTGCTGGTGCTGGGCTCCGGTCGCATGATCGCCGGCTTCGAAGAAGGGCTGGTGGGGGCGAAGGCCGGTGAAGAGCGCGTGCTCAACCTGACCTTCCCCGAGGACTACCAGAACCTGGACCTGGCCAACAAGGCTGCCGAGTTCACCGTTACCGTAAATAGCGTTGCCGAGCCCAAGCTGCCGGAACTGAACGAAGAGTTCTTCGCTCTGTTCGGCGTGAAGGAAACCGGTCTCGATGGCTTCCGCGCCGAAGTGCAGAAGAACATGGAGCGCGAGTTGCGCCAGGCGATCAAGTCCAAGGTCAAGAACCAGGTCATGGAAGGTCTGCTGCAGGCCAACCCGATCGAAGTGCCCAAGGCCCTGATCGGCAACGAAGTGAACCGTCTGCGCGTGCAGGCCGTCCAGCAGTTCGGTGGCAACATCAAGCCTGACCAACTGCCGGCCGAGCTGTTCGAAGAGCAGGCCAAGCGCCGTGTGGTGCTGGGCCTGATCGTCGCCGAAGTGGTCAAGCAGCACGAGCTGAAGGCCGACGAAGGTCGCGTTCGCGAAATGATCGAGGAAATGGCCTCGGCCTACCAGGAGCCCGAGCAGGTCGTCGCCTGGTACTTCAAGAACGAGCCCCAGCTGAACGAAGTCCGTTCTGTTGTACTGGAAGAACAAGTCGTAGATACTGTCCTGCAAAAGGCCACTGTGACCGATAAGCAGGTATCCTACGAAGAAGCGGTCAAGCCGGCCGAAGCTCCGCAAGCGGCCTGATTCGTTCCTCTCGTTCGAATCCCACAAGCCAGCCTTAGTGCTGGCTTGTGCGTCTTTGAGGCTTCACTATCTGTTAGGGAGTGATCGCAAGACATGTCTCGCAACTCTTTTATTCCGCACGTTCCCGATATCCAGGCCGCCGGTGGCCTGGTGCCCATGGTGGTGGAGCAGTCCGCCCGCGGCGAGCGCGCCTACGACATCTATTCGCGCCTGCTGAAGGAGCGGATCATCTTCCTGGTCGGCCAGGTCGAGGACTACATGGCCAACCTGGTGGTTGCCCAGTTGCTGTTCCTGGAGGCTGAAAATCCCGAGAAGGACATTCATCTCTACATCAACTCGCCGGGTGGCTCGGTGACTGCCGGGATGTCCATCTACGACACCATGCAGTTCATCAAGCCCAACGTCTCGACCACCTGTATCGGTCAGGCGTGCAGCATGGGTGCCCTGCTGCTTGCGGGCGGTGCCGCCGGCAAGCGCTACTGCCTGCCGCATTCGCGGATGATGATCCACCAGCCGCTGGGCGGTTTCCAGGGCCAGGCCTCGGATATCGAGATCCATGCCAAGGAAATCCTCTTCATCAAGGAGCGTCTGAACCAGATCCTGGCGCACCACACCGGCCAGCCCCTGGACGTCATTGCCCGCGATACCGATCGTGACCGCTTCATGAGCGGTGACGAAGCCGTCAAGTATGGCCTGATCGACAAGGTCATGACCCAGCGCGACCTGGCCGTCTAAGGCTCCGCAATACTGGCGGTCGAGACATTCGGCCGCCTCGTGGGCTTGAAAATGCCCACAATTGCCTTCATCTTGTGTTTGAAGCTACCCATTGGATCGATCGAATGACTGATACCCGCAACGGCGAGGACAACGGCAAGCTGCTGTATTGCTCCTTCTGCGGCAAGAGCCAGCACGAAGTGCGCAAGTTGATTGCCGGCCCCTCGGTCTTTATCTGCGACGAGTGTGTCGACCTGTGCAATGACATCATCCGCGAGGAGGTGCAGGAAGCGCAGGCGGAAAGTAGTGGGCACAAACTTCCGGCGCCGAAAGAGATCCGCACCATCCTCGATCAGTACGTGATCGGGCAGGAGCGGGCCAAGAAGGTTCTGGCGGTAGCGGTATACAACCACTACAAGCGCCTCAACCAGCGTGACAAGAAGGACGATATCGAGCTCGGCAAGAGCAACATTCTGATGATCGGCCCAACCGGCTCGGGCAAGACCCTGCTGGCCGAGACCCTCGCACGTCTGCTGAACGTGCCGTTCACCATCGCCGATGCGACCACGCTGACGGAAGCGGGCTACGTGGGCGAGGATGTCGAGAACATCATCCAGAAACTCTTGCAGAAGTGCGATTACGATGTGGAGAAGGCCCAGATGGGCATCGTCTACATCGACGAGATCGACAAGATTTCCCGGAAATCTGACAACCCCTCCATCACTCGCGACGTCTCCGGCGAGGGTGTGCAGCAGGCCCTGCTGAAGCTCATCGAGGGTACCGTTGCCTCGGTACCGCCGCAGGGCGGTCGCAAGCATCCGCAGCAGGAGTTCCTGCAGGTCGATACGCGCAACATCCTGTTCATCTGCGGCGGCGCTTTCGCCGGTCTGGAGCGGGTCATCCAGAACCGTTCCGCGCGCGGCGGCATCGGTTTCAATGCCGAAGTGCGCAGTCAGGAGATGGGCAAGAAGGTCGGCGAGGCGTTCAAGGAAGTCGAGCCGGAAGATCTCGTCAAGTTCGGTCTTATTCCCGAGTTTGTAGGGCGTTTGCCGGTGATCGCGACTCTTGATGAACTCGATGAGGCTGCGCTCATGCAGATCCTGACCGAGCCGAAGAACGCTCTCACCAAGCAGTACGCCAAGCTGTTCGAGATGGAAGGCGTCGACCTCGAATTCCGTCCGGACGCACTCAAGGCGGTTGCCCGCAAGGCGCTCGAACGCAAGACCGGTGCACGTGGCTTGCGTTCAATTCTCGAAGGTATCCTTCTCGATACCATGTACGAGATTCCCTCCCAGCAGGATGTCAGCAAGGTGGTCATCGATGAGAGTGTCATCGATGGCTCGTCGCAACCCCTGATGATCTACGAGAACAGCGAAAAGCCAGCCAAGGCTGCGCCTGAGGCATGAAAGAGCAGGGGCCTTCGGGCCCCTTTTCTTTTCCGACTGGCACGCTTGTTTTTTCCCGGGCCTAACCCCATCTTAGGCTGAAAGGTCTTCCTATCTGTTTCGTGGCCAAGTGCCGCTGTAGAGCCGACATTATGAAAACACTCGTCGAATTGCCCTTGCTGCCGCTACGTGACGTGGTGGTGTACCCGCACATGGTCATCCCGTTGTTCGTCGGTCGGGAAAAGTCCATCGAGGCCCTGGAGGCAGCGATGACCGGCGACAAGCAAATCCTCCTGCTGGCGCAGAAAAACCCCGCGGACGACGATCCGGGCGAAGATGGCCTGTACCGCATGGGTACGGTCGCCACCGTGCTGCAGTTGCTCAAGCTGCCGGATGGCACCGTCAAGGTGCTGGTCGAAGGCGAGCAGCGCGGCCAGGTCGAGCGCTTCATCGAGGAAGAAGGGCACATTCGTGCCGCGGTCCAGGCCATCGATGACGCCAATGTCGGCGAGCGCGAGGCCGAGGTCTTCACTCGCAGCCTGCTGAGCCAGTTCGAGCAATACGTCCAGTTGGGCAAGAAAGTCCCCGCCGAGGTGCTTTCTTCGCTGAACAGCATCGACGAGCCGAGCAGGCTGGTCGATACCATGGCCGCGCACATGGCGCTGAAGATCGAGCAGAAGCAGGACATCCTGGAGATCACCGACCTGTCGTCGCGGGTCGAGCATGTCCTGGCGCTGCTGGATGCCGAGATCGACCTGCTGCAGGTGGAAAAGCGTATCCGCGGCCGGGTCAAGAAGCAGATGGAGCGCAGCCAGCGCGAGTACTACCTGAATGAGCAGATGAAGGCCATTCAGAAGGAACTCGGTGATATCGACGAAGGGCACAACGAAGTCGAGGAGCTGAAGAAGCGCATCGACGCCGCCGGCCTGACCAAGGAGGCGCACACCAAGGCCACTGCCGAGCTGAACAAGCTCAAGCAGATGTCGCCGATGTCGGCGGAAGCCACCGTGGTGCGTTCCTACATAGACTGGCTGCTGAACGTGCCGTGGAAGGCCGAGAGCAAGGTGCGCCATGATCTCGCCAAGGCGGAAGACATCCTCGATGCCGACCATTACGGCCTGGAAGAGGTCAAGGAGCGCATTCTCGAGTATCTCGCCGTGCAAAAGCGGGTGAAGAAGCTCAAGGGCCCGGTCCTTTGCCTGGTGGGGCCGCCCGGCGTGGGCAAGACCTCCCTGGCCGAATCCATCGCTCGCGCCACCAATCGCAAGTTCGTGCGCATGGCGCTCGGCGGCGTGCGTGACGAGGCCGAGATCCGCGGTCACCGTCGTACCTATATCGGCTCTATGCCGGGCCGCCTGATCCAGAAGATGACCAAGGTCGGCGTGCGCAACCCGCTGTTCCTCCTCGACGAAATCGACAAGATGGGCAGCGACATGCGCGGGGATCCCGCCTCGGCGCTGCTCGAGGTGCTCGACCCGGAGCAGAACCACAACTTCAACGATCACTACCTGGAGGTCGACTACGACCTGTCCGACGTGATGTTCCTCTGCACCGCGAACTCGATGAACATCCCGGCGCCCCTGCTGGATCGGATGGAAGTCATCCGCCTGCCGGGCTACACCGAGGACGAGAAGGTCAACATCGCCTCCAAGTACCTGATTCCGAAGCAGGTCCAGGCCAACGGCCTGAAGAAGGGCGAGCTGACCTTCGAGGAAGGCGCCCTGCGCGACATCATTCGCTACTACACCCGCGAAGCCGGGGTGCGCAGCCTCGAGCGGCAGATCGCCAAGGTCTGCCGCAAGGCGGTGAAGGAGCATGCCAAGCTCAAGCGTATCCAGGCGGTGGTGTCCAGCGAGACGCTGGAGAACTACCTCGGCGTGCGCAAGTTCCGTTATGGCCTCGCCGAACAGCAGGACCAGATCGGCCAGGTGACCGGGCTGGCCTGGACCCAGGTCGGCGGCGAGCTGCTCACCATCGAGGCGGCCGTGGTACCCGGCAAGGGCCAGTTGACCAAGACCGGATCGCTGGGCGACGTGATGGCGGAATCGATCACCGCGGCGTTGACCGTGGTGCGCAGCCGCGCCCAGAGCCTAGGAATCGCGGCGGACTTCCACGAGAAGCGCGACATCCATATCCACGTTCCGGAAGGCGCTACGCCGAAGGATGGCCCGAGCGCAGGCATCGGCATGTGCACGGCGCTGGTTTCGGCGATCACGCAGATCCCGGTGCGCGCCGACGTGGCAATGACCGGGGAGATCACCCTGCGTGGGCAGGTGCTGGCGATCGGCGGGCTGAAAGAAAAACTTTTGGCGGCGCACCGCGGCGGGATCAAGACGGTGATCATTCCCGAGGAAAATGTTCGCGACCTGAAGGAAATTCCGGACAATATTAAGAGTGATCTGGTTATTAAACCGGTTAAATGGATTGACGAAGTCCTGCAAATTGCGCTGCAATACGCCCCGGAGCCCTTGCCCGATGCGGCTCCGGAGATGGTTGCAAAGGATGAAAAACGCGAGCCTGATTCCAAGGAGCGAATTAGCACGCATTAGTCGGTAGGTATTCTTGACACTGTTTTTGGGCCCTTGTTATAAAGCGGCACTTGCTGAGTCAGTTGGCCTACCAGCGCAGAATTTCCTTACACCTAACACATAGAAACATACTCAACAGAAATAAGGGGACTTAGAGTGAACAAGTCGGAACTGATCGATGCAATTGCCGCATCTGCTGATATCCCGAAAGCTGTTGCCGGTCGCGCACTGGACGCAGTGATCGAGTCCGTCACTGGCGCCCTGAAGGCTGGTGACTCCGTCGTGCTGGTTGGTTTCGGCACCTTCGCTGTCAAAGAGCGCGCTGCTCGCACCGGTCGCAACCCGCAAACTGGCAAGCCGATCAAGATCGCCGCTGCCAAGATCCCGGGTTTCAAAGCCGGTAAAGCCCTGAAGGATGCTGTCAACTAAGCGTCTTTTGGGACTCGTTCTACCCAGGTCGGCCAAGGCTGGCCTGGCTGCGGAGCGGTAGTTCAGTCGGTTAGAATACCGGCCTGTCACGCCGGGGGTCGCGGGTTCGAGTCCCGTCCGCTCCGCCAGTTACGAGAAGGCGCATCCTCGGATGCGCCTTTCTTATATCCGCATCTCTTACCCACGCCGCGCCGCCCAAGACGGCTGGTCGTGGCAGTTTTTGGGGGCTGCATGCTGCAGAACATCAGGGATAATTCCCAGGGCTGGATCGCCAAGACCATCATTGGCGTGATCATCGTTCTCCTGTCGCTGACCGGCTTCGACGCGATCATCCGGGCCACCGACCACTCCAACGTGGCCGCCAAGGTCAACGGCGACGATATCAGTCTCAATGAAGTCCAACAGGCCGTGGACATGCAGCGTCGCCAGCTGCTGCAACGCCTGGGCAAGGATTTCGATCCATCCATGCTGGATGACAAGCTGCTCAAGGAAGCGGCCCTGAAGGGGCTGATCGAGCGTACCCTGCTGCTCCAGGCCGCCAAGGACGACAAGTTCGCCTTCTCCGACCAGGCGCTGGACCAGTTGATCCTGCAAACTCCCGAGTTCCAGGTCGACGGCAAGTTCAACGCGGATCGCTTCGACCAGGTCATCCGCCAGATGAACTACAACCGCATGCAGTTCCGCCAGATGCTCGGCCAGGAAATGCTCATCGGCCAGCTTCGCGCCGGCCTGGCGGGCACCGGTTTCGTCACCGACAACGAATTGCAGTCCTTCGCTCGCCTCGAGAAGCAGACCCGCGACTTCGCCACCCTGGCGATCAAGGCCGACGCGTCCAAGAGCAGCGTGAGCGAGGACGAGGTGAAGGCCTTCTACGAAGGCCACAAGAGCGAGTTCATGACTCCCGAGCAGGTGGTCGTCGAATACGTGGAACTGAAGAAGTCCTCCTTCTTCGACCAGGTCAAGGTGAAGCAGGAAGACCTCGAGGCGTTGTACCAGAAGGAAATCGCCAACCTCTCCGAGCAGCGCGATGCCGCCCACATCCTGATCGAGGTGAACGACAAGGTCGGCGACGAGCAGGCCAAGGCGAAGATCGACGAGATCAAGGCTCGCCTGGCCAAGGGCGAGGATTTCGCCGCGCTGGCCAAGGAGTTCTCCCAGGATATCGGCTCGGCCGCCACCGGCGGCGACCTGGGCTACGCCGGCCGCGGCGTGTACGACCCCGCGTTCGAGGAGGCGCTGTATGCGCTGAAGCAAGGTGAGGTATCCGCCCCGGTGAAGACTCCGTACGGCTACCACCTGATCAAGCTGCTGGGCGTGCAGGCACCGGAAGTACCGAGCCTGGAAAGCCTCAAGCCGAAGCTCGAGGACGAACTGAAGAAACAGATGGTCGAGCAGCGCTTCGTCGAGGCTACCAAGGACTTGGAAAGCTCCGCCTACGAAGCCGCCGACCTGAGCCAGCCGGCGCAGGAAATGGGCCTGAAGGTCCAGACCAGCCAGCCGTTCGGACGTTCGGGGGGCGACGGCATCGCTGCCAACCGCCAGATCGTGCAGACCGCGTTCAGCCCCGAGGTGCTGGAAGAAGCGGCCAACAGTGGCGCCATCGAGCTGGATCCGGACACCGTGGTGGTGCTGCGGGTCAAGGAACACAACAAGCCGAAGGAGCAACCGCTGGAGCAGGTCGCGGCGAACATCCGCGAGCGCCTGGCCGCCGAAAAGGCCGCCGAGGAGGCGCAGAAGCGTGGCGAGGCCCTGATTGCAGAGCTGCGTGAAGGCCGTACCTCTTCCGCAGCGGGTGAGTCGTGGAAAGTGGTCGAGGCGGCCTCCCGCGGCCAGGAAGGCGTCGATCCGAAACTGCTCCAGGCGGTGTTCCGCATGCAGCGTCCGGAGGCCAAGGACAAGCCTTCGCTCTCTGGCGTGACCCTGGCCAATGGCGATTACGTGGTGATCCGCCTGAATGGCGTCAGCGAGCCGGAGGAGGCTATCTCCGACGACGAGAAGGCCATGTACCGCCGCTTCCTGGCTTCGCGCAGCGGACAGGCAGACTTCGCCGCCTTCCGCCGTCAGTTGCAGGACAAGGCGGAAGTCGAGAAATACTGAGACCGAGATGCAGAGAAAAGGCCGCTTACGCGGCCTTTTCTTTATTCCGCCCATGAAAAAGGCCGCTCGAAGCGGCCATTTTTCATGGGCGGGGTGATCAGTCGTCGTCCAGCGGGCCCATGGCGGTAGTGTTGAAGCCGCCATCGACGTAGAGGATCTCGCCGCTGATACCGCTGGCCAGGTCCGAACAGAGGAAGGCGCCGGCATTGCCGACTTCCTCGATGGTGACGTTGCGCCGCAGCGGCGTCTGCCGCTCGTTGGCGGCCAGCATCTTGCGGAAGCTCTTGATTCCGGAGGCGGCGAGCGTTCGGATCGGCCCGGCGGAAACCGCATTGACCCGGGTGCCTTCCGCGCCCAGGCTGCCGGCCAGGTAGCGGACCCCGGCCTCCAGGCTGGCCTTGGCCATGCCCATTACGTTGTAGTTCGGCATGGTCCGTTCGGCGCCCAGGTAGGAGAGGGTCAGCAGGCTGCCGTTGCGGCCCTTCATCATTTCCCGTCCGGCCTTGGCCAGGGCGATGAAGCTGTAGGCGCTGATGTCGTGGGCGATGCGGAAGCCCTCGCGGGTGGTCACCGCGGTGAAGTCGCCGTCGAGCTGATCGCCTGGAGCGAATCCGACGGAGTGGACGATGATGTCCAGGCCGTCCCAGTGCTTGCCCAGGGCGGCGAACACCGCTTCGATCTGGCTGTCGTCGGCCACGTCACAGGGGAAGCACAGCTCCGGCCGCGAGCCCCAGCCACTGGCGAACTCCTCCACCCGGCCCCTGAGCTTGTCGTTCTGGTAGGTGAAGGCCAGTTCGGCGCCTTCCCGGTGCATGGCGGCGGCGATGCCGGAAGCGATGGAGAGCTTGCTGGCGACTCCGACGATCAGGGCGCGTTTTCCTGTGAGAAATCCCATGGTCCGTTCCTTGTCTGCTACTCAGTTTTCCGCGCTTGCCGGGGCCATGAAGGCGGCCTCCAGCAATTGCTGCGTATAGGGATGTTGCGGCGAGGCGAAAACCGCTTCGGCGCTGCCCTGTTCCACTACCTTGCCATGTCGAACCACCATCAGCTGGTGGCTGAGCGCCTTGACTACCGCCAGGTCGTGGCTGATGAACAGGTAGGTGAGGTTGTACTTGCCCTGCAGTTGCCGCAGCAATTCCACGACCTGGCGCTGCACGGTGCGGTCGAGCGCCGAGGTCGGTTCGTCGAGCAGGATCAGTGCCGGTTTCAGCACCAGTGCCCGGGCGATGGCGATGCGCTGGCGCTGGCCGCCGGAGAATTCGTGGGGGTAACGGTAGCGGGTCTGCGGATCGAGCCCGACCTCCACCAGCGCGTCGATGATCGCCTGCTCCTGTTCGGCCTCGCTGCCGATCCTATGGATGCGCAGGCCTTCGCCGACGATCTCGCCGACACACATACGTGGGCTGAGGCTGCCATACGGGTCCTGGAACACCACCTGCATCTCGCGGCGCAGCGGGCGCACGTCATGTTGCGCGAGACCGTCCAGCCGGGTGCCTTCGAAGCGGATGCCGCCCTGGCTTTCCAGCAGCCGCAGGATTGCCAGGCCAAGGGTCGACTTGCCCGAGCCGCTTTCGCCAACGATGCCCAGCGTCTGCCCGCGGGGTAGTTCGAAATTGACCCCGTCGACCGCCTTGACGTGGTCCACGGTGCGGCGGAACACGCCTTTGCGGATCGGGAACCAGACCCGCAGGTCGTCCACCGCCAACAGGGTTTCACCGGGCGGGTTGCTTGCCGGCGCACCGCTGGGCTCGGCGTTGAGCAGCTCGCGGGTATAGGGGTGTCGCGGGGCTGCGAAGAGTTCCTGGCAGGAAGCCTGCTCGACGATCCGCCCTTGTTGCATGACGCAGACGCGGTGGGCGATGCGCCGGACCAGGTTGAGGTCGTGGGTGATCAGCAGCAGGGACATGCCCAGGCGTGCCTGCAGGTCCTTGAGCAGATCGAGGATCTTCAACTGGACGGTGACGTCGAGCGCGGTGGTCGGTTCGTCGGCGATCAGCAGTTGCGGCTCGCAGGCCAGGGCCATGGCGATCATCACCCGCTGCCGCTGGCCGCCGGAGAGTTCGTGTGGATAGGCTTTCAGGCGCTTGGCTGGCTCGGGGATGCCGACCAGCTCGAGCAGTTCGAGAATTCTCGCGCTGGCCTTGGCGCCACCCAGGCCCTTGTGCAGGGCGAGGACCTCGGCGAGCTGCTTCTCGATGGTATGCAGCGGATTGAGCGAGGTCATGGGTTCCTGGAAGACCATGGCGATGCGGTTGCCGCGGATCCCGCGCAGGCGCCGTTCCGGGAGCTTGAGCAGATCCTCGCCCTGGTAGTGGATGCTGCCTGCTGGGTGGCTGGCGACGGAGTAGGGCAGCAGGCGCAGGATCGAGTGGGCGGTCACCGACTTGCCCGAGCCGCTTTCGCCGACCAGGGCCAGGGTCTCGCCCTGGCGGATGTCGAAGCTGACGCCTTCGACCACCCGCTGGCGTTGCTCGCCGGAGAGGAATTCGACGGCGAGGTCGCGGATTTCCAGAATGTTCTCGCTCATCTCATTTCCTCGGGTCGAAAGCGTCGCGGGCGGCTTCGCCGATGAACACCAGCAGGCTCAGCATGACCGCCAGCACCACGAAGGCGGAAATGCCCAGCCAGGGTGCCTGGAGGTTGGACTTGCCCTGGGCGACCA
Organism: Pseudomonas sp. FDAARGOS_761; assembly: GCF_013343155.1. NCBI lineage: Bacteria > Pseudomonadati > Pseudomonadota > Gammaproteobacteria > Pseudomonadales > Pseudomonadaceae > Pseudomonas > Pseudomonas sp. FDAARGOS_761. The sequence continues at coordinate 2,019,351 of NZ_CP054572.1, forward strand.
ACTCGCCCAGCGACGGCGCGCCGGGCGGCAGGCCGAAGCCGAGGAAGTCCAGGGAGGTGAGGGTGCCGATGGCGCCGGTGAGGATGAACGGCATGAAGGTCAGGGTCGAGATCATCGCGTTCGGCAGGATGTGACGGAACATGATGGCGCTGTTGCGCATGCCGAGGGCCCGGGCGGCGCGGACGTATTCCAGGTTGCGCCCGCGGAGGAACTCGGCGCGGACCACGTCCACCAGGCTCATCCAGGAAAACAGCAGCATGATGCCCAGCAGCCACCAGAAGTTCGGCTGGACGAAGCTGGCCAGGATGATCAGCAGGTAGAGCACCGGCAGCCCCGACCAGACTTCCAGGAAACGCTGGCCGAGCAGGTCGACCCAGCCGCCGTAGTAGCCTTGCAGGGCGCCGACGGTGACGCCGATCAGAGAACTGAGCACGGTCAGGGTCAGGGCGAAGAGGATCGACACGCGGAAGCCGTAGATCACCCGGGCGAGCACGTCGCGGGCCTGGTCGTCGGTGCCCAGCCAGTTTTCCGCCGACGGCGGGGCGGGGGCGGGAACCTTCAGCTCGTAGTTGATGGTGTCGTAGCTGTAGGGGATCGGCGGCCAAAGCACCCAGCCGTCCTTCTCGGCGATCAGTTGGCTGATGTAGGGGCTCTTGTAGTTGGCTTCCAGGGGGAATTCGCCGCCGAAGGTGGTTTCCGGGTAGCGTTTGAAGACCGGGAAATACCAGCCGCCGTCGTAATGCACGACCAGCGGTTTGTCGTTGGCGATCAGTTCGGCGCCGAGGCTGCCGACGAACAGGATGAGGAACAGCCAGAGCGACCACCAGCCACGCTTGTTGCTCTTGAAGCGGGCCCAGCGGCGCTGGTTGATGGGAGACAGGCGCATCGGATTACTCCCGGTTCTCGAAGTCGATGCGCGGATCGACCAGGGTGTAGACGATATCGCTGATCAGCTTCATGACCAGCCCGAACAGGGTGAAGATGAACAGCGTGCCGAAGACCACCGGGTAGTCGCGGTTCATCGCCGCTTCGAAGCTGAGCAGGCCGAGGCCGTCGAGGGAGAAGATCACCTCGATCAACAGCGAACCGGTGAAGAAGATCCCCAGCAGCGCAGCCGGCAGGCCGGCAATCACCAGCAGCATGGCGTTGCGGAATACGTGCCCGTAGAGCACGCGGCGTTCGGTCAGGCCCTTGGCGCGGGCGGTGACCACGTATTGCTTGCCGATCTCGTCGAGGAAGCTGTTCTTGGTCAGCAGCGTGATGGTGGCGAAGTTGCCGATCACCAGGGCGGTTACCGGCAAGGCCAGGTGCCAGAAATAGTCGAGTACCTTGCCGCCGAGGCTGAGCTGGTCGAAGTTGTTCGAGGTCAGGCCGCGCAGGGGGAACCAGTCCCAGTAGCTGCCGCCGGCGAACAGCACCACCAGCAGGATGGCGAAGAGGAAGGCGGGAATGGCGTAGCCGACGATGATCGCCGAGCTGGTCCAGATGTCGAAGACGCTGCCGTGGCGGACCGCCTTGGCGATCCCCAGCGGGATCGACACCAGGTACATGATCAGCGTGCTCCAGAGTCCGAGCGAGATCGACACCGGCAATTTCTCGATGATCAGGTCGGTGACCTTGGCGTCGCGGAAGAAACTCTGCCCGAAGTCCAGGTGCAGGTAGTTCTTCAGCATGATCATGAAGCGCTCGGGGGCCGACTTGTCGAAGCCGTACATGCGCTCGATCTCTTTCACCAGCTCCGGGTCCAGGCCTTGCGCGCCGCGGTATTGCGAGCCGGCCACGGCGACTTCGCCGCCGCCGCCGGAGATGCGACCGGTGGCGCCGCCGGAAGCGGCGTCGAAGCCTTCCAGCTTGGCGATCATCTGCTCCACCGGACCGCCGGGAGCGGCCTGGATGATGATGAAGTTGATCAGCAGGATGCCGAACAGGGTAGGGACGATCAGCAGCAGGCGCCGCAGGATATAGGAGAGCATGCGGCGTTACTCCCGTTCCGGCTCGGCGTCTTGCGCGGCTTCGGCTTGCGCCTTGCTCGGCAGCGCCTTGTCGCTGGTCTGCCACCAGGTCATCAGGCCCCAGTCGTAGAGCGGCGTCACCTTCGGCCGGCCGAAACGGTTCCAGTAGGCGACCCGCCAGGTATCGACGTAGTAGTTGGGAACCACGTAGTAGCCCCACGACAGTACTCGGTCGAGGGCGCGGGTATGGTCGATCAGGCTTTGCCGCGAGTCGGACTGGATCAGGCTTTCCACCAGGCTGTCGATGGCCGGGTCCTTGAGGCCGATGAAGTTGCGGCTGCCGGCCTTGTCGGCGCTGCTGGAATGCCAGAACTCTCGCTGTTCGTTGCCTGGCGAGTTGGATTGCGGCCAGGTCGCCGAGGTCATGTCGAAATCCCGCGAGCGCAGGCGGTTGACGAACTGCGAGACGTCGACGCGACGGATCTGCATGTCGATGCCAAGTTCGGCCAGGTTGCGCTTGAACGGCAGGATGACCCGTTCCATGTTGGCCTGGAACAGCATGAACTCGAAGCTCAGTGGCTGGCCGTCGGGACCTACCATGCGGTTGTTCTCGATCCTGTAGCCGGCCTCGGTGAGCAACTGGTAGGCCTTGCGCCGCTGCTCGCGGATCACCCCGCTGCCGTCATTGACCGGATTCTGGAAGACCTGGTCGAAGGCCTCGTCGGGAATCTTGCCGCGCAGCGGTTCGAGGATCTTCAGCTCGGCTTCGCTGGGCAACTGGTGGGCGGCCATCTCCGAGTTCTCGAAATAGCTGTTGGTGCGCTTGTAGGAGCTGAAGAACAGCTGCTTGTTCGACCATTCGAAGTCGAACAGCAGGCTGATCGCCTGGCGTACCCGGCGGTCCTGGAACACCGGGCGGCGGATATTGAAGGCGAAGCCCTGCATCCCCACCGGGTTGTGGTTGTGGATGCTGGCCTTGATGAAGCGCCCGTCGCGCAATGCCGGCGACTCGTAGCCGGTGGCCCAGTCCTTCGCCGAATATTCGAGGTTGACGTCGTACTGGCCGGCCTTGAAGGCTTCCAGGGCGACCGACATGTCGCGATAGGAGTCGATGGTGATGGTGTCGAAGTTATAGAGTCCGCGGGAGACCGGAAGGTCCTTGGCCCACCAGTCCTTGACTCGCTCGTAGCTGATGGAGCGTCCCGGATCGACCTTGGCGATGCGGTAGGGGCCACTGCCTACCGGGATTTCCATGCCGGTCTTGGAAAAGTCGCGGTCGGCCCACCAGTGTTTCGGCAGGATCGCGATCTGGCCGAGGATCAGCGGCAGTTCGCGGTTGCCGGCGTGCTTGAAGTCGAAGCGCACGCGAAGCTTGTCCTCGGCGACCACCTTGTCGACGTCCGCATAGTAGTTGCGGTACATCGGGTCGCCCTTGCTCACCAGCGTCTCGAAGGTGAACACCACGTCTTCGGCGGTGACCGGCGTGCCATCGCTGAAACGGGCCTGGGGACGCAGGTAGAAGCGCACGTAGCTGTTGTCCGGTGCCTTCTCGATCTTCTCCGCGAGCAGGCCGTATTCGGTGAACGGCTCGTCCTGCGACTGGAAGGCCAGGGTGTCGTAGATCAGGCCCAGCGAAGGGGCCGAGACGCCCTTGCCGATGAACGGGTTGAGGCTGTCGAAGCCGCCGAAGTCGGCTTGGCGGAGGATGCCGCCTTTCGGCGCATCCGGATTCACGTAGTCGAAATGCTTGAAATCGGCGGGATACTTCGGAGGCTCATCGTAGAGCGTCAGTGCATGTTTCGGGGCGGCGAGGAGCGGGCCGCAGCAGCCGAGCAGCAGGGCTGCCAGCAGAGGGGTGAAGCGGGGACGGATCATCGGGACGTCTCCAGGTTTTTCTGCCACCACGCGCGCAGGCCCAGGGTGTAGGGCGGGGTGGCGACGAAGGCGAAGCGGTTGCGGTACGCCAGACGGTGCGAATTGAGGTACCAGTTGGGAATGCTGTAGTACTGCCAGAGCAAGGTCCGGTCCAGGGCGCGCGCGGCGGCGACCTGTTCGTCGCGGCTGTGGGCGCCGAGCAGGCGGTTGAGCATGGCGTCGACCACCGGGTTGGCGATGCCCGCGTAATTCTTGCTGCCCTTGACCTTCACCTGGCTGGAGTGGAAGTACTGCCACTGTTCCAGGCCGGGACTGAGGGTCTGCGGCAGGGTCATGAGGATCATGTCGTAGTCGAACTGGTCCAGGCGCTGCTTGTATTGGGCGCGGTCGACGGTGCGCAGGCGCGCGTCGATGCCGATGCTGGCGAGGTTTTCGCGATAGGGCTGGAGAATACGCTCCAGGCTCGGATTGACCAGCAGGATTTCGAAGCGCAGCGGTTCGCCCTTTTTATTCAGCAGTCGGTCGCCGGACAGCTTCCAGCCGGCATCGGCCAGTAGACCGAGTGCATGCCTGAGGGTTTCACGGGGAATGCCGCGCCCCTCGGTGGTCGGCAGGCTGAACGGCTGTTTGAACAACTGCGCCGGCAATTGCTTGCGGTACGGCGACAGGTACAGCCATTCCTGGCCCTCCGGGACGCCGCTGGCGGCGAATTCGCTGTTCGGGTAGTAGCTGCGCGAGCGCAGGTAGGAATTGCTGAAGAGGGCGCGATTGGTCCATTCGAAGTCGAACATCTCGCCCAGCGCCTGGCGTAGCGCGCGCTCCTTGAACACGGCGCGACGGGTGTTCATGAACAACGCCTGGGTCTGGCTGGGGATCTGGTGCGGGATTTCCGTGCGGATCACATCGCCGCGCAGAACCGCGGGGAAGCGATAGTTGTTCAGCCAGTTCTTCGCCTGGTGCTCGATGTAGAAGTCGAACTCGCCGGCCTTGAAGGCTTCGAAGGCGACGCCGTTGTCCCGGTAGAAGTCCACCACGACCCGGTCGAAATTGTATTTGCCGCGGTTCACCGGCAGTTTTTCGCCCCACCAGCCCTTCACGCGTTCGAACACCAGGCGGCGCCCGGGATCGACCTCGACGATGCGATAGGGACCGCTGCCCAGCGGCGCGGTGAAGGTGGTGGCGCGGAAGTCGCGATCCTTCCAGTAATGCTGCGGCAGCACCGGAAGCTCGCCCAGGCGCAGGATCAGCAGCGGGTTGCCGGAGCGCCGCAGGACGAAACGCACCCGGTGGGGGGTGAGGATATCGACCCGCTTCACCTCCTGCAGGTAGGTGCGGTACATCGGGTGCCCCTGCTTGACCAGGGTGCGATAGGAAAAGGCCACGTCGCTGGCGGTGATCGGCCTGCCGTCGTGGAAGCGCGCTTCCGGCCGCAGGTTGAATACCACCCAGCTGCGGTTTTCCGCGTATTCCACGCTCTTCGCGATCAGGCCATAGCTGGAGGCTGGTTCGTCGCCGGACGGGTCGTACAGGCCGGTGCCCACCATCAATGGTTCGTTCAGCTCGTTGACGCCGTACTGGAGGAAATCGCCGGTGCCGATCGGGCTGGTGCCTTTCAGGGTGTAGGGGTTGAGCGTGTCGAAGCTGCCCGAGGCCATCAGGCGCAAGGTGCCGCCTTTGGGGGCGTCGGGATTGGTCCAGTCGAAGTGCTGGAAATTGGCCGGATACTTGAGCGTGCCGAATTGGGCATAACCATGGCTCTGGGTAATCGCGGCGAAGCTGGGCAGGCTCACGGCCAGGCCGAGGATCAGGAAGGAGAGGCGACGCATCAGGCGTGTGTCCGGGTCCTTGGCTATTTTTGACAACGAATCGTCAGGCAACAGTAACACCTTGCCCGCACAGGAAAAAAGAGGGAGCGCGGGCCTGGCCGGCCTAGGGTCCGGGGTTCTGGCCGCGCTTGCGAAAACGCCACGCCGGCAGGAGCGGGCGTGGCGTTTCGGGACGCCCTGCAATGGGCTGTCAGCGGCTCGCGGTGTCCAGGTACAGGGTCAGGGTCTGGCCGGGCTTGAGCGCCTGCTTGCTGCGCGGGTTCCAGCGCTGCAGGTGCTTCATCTCGACATTGAAGCGCTTGGCGATCAGGTACATCGAGTCGCCTTGCTTGACCTTGTAGTAGGTGGCGCTGTCGCGCTTGCCGGCGGCGTTTCCCTTGCGGGCCGCCAGGGCCTGGGTGCCGCCTTGCAGCTTGAGGGTCTGGCCGACCTTCAGGGCGTGCTTGTCCAGGCCGTTCCAGCGCTTCAGGTCGTTGACGTCGACGCCGTTGTTGCGGGCGATCTGCCACAGGCTGTCGCCGTTCTTGACCTTGTAGGAGCGGGTCCTGGCCGGGGTGGAAGCCTGTCGGGCGAGTTGCTGGTAGACCGGCTTGACGGCGCCGCCGGCGATCTGCCCGGGGATGCTCAGTTGCTGGCCCTTGCGCAGGTGGTTGCTGGACAGGCGGTTGGCGCTCTTGAGCTCCGCTACGGTGATCCGATAGCGGTTGGCGATGCTGTGCAGGCTGTCGCCGCTACGCACCCGGTATTGCTGCCAGGCGGTGACTTCCTTCGGCTTGAGGGTGTCCAGCGAGGCGGTCAGGAACGCCGCTTTCTCCATCGGCACCAACAGTTGCTGGGGGCCGTCCATGGTCACGCGGCGCTTGTAGGCCGGGTTCAGCTGGTACAGCTCGTCCTCGTCCAGGTTCGCCAGCGCGGCGACGCTGGACAGGTCGATCCCGCGCTTGACCCGGACGGCCTGGAAGTAGGGCTCGTTGTTGATCGGGTTCAGGCTGATGCCGTAGGAATCCGGCGCCATGACGATCTGTGAGAGGGCGAGCAGCTTGGGTACGTAGTCCTGGGTTTCCTGCGGCAGCGGCAGGTTCCAGTAGTCGGTCGGCAGGCCCAGTTTCTCGTTGCGTTCGATGGCGCGGCTGACAGTGCCTTCGCCGGCGTTGTAGGCCGCCAGGGCGAGCATCCAGTCGCCGTTGAACATGTCGTGCAGGCGCTCGAGATAGGTCAGGGCGGCATTGGTCGAGGCGGTGATGTCGCGGCGACCGTCGTAGAAATTGGTCTGGCGCAGGTTGAAATGCTGGCCGGTGGCGGGAATGAACTGCCAGAGGCCGGCGGCGTTGCTGCGCGACAGGGCGAAGGGGTTATAGGCGCTTTCGATGACCGGCAGCAGCGCCAGTTCGAGCGGCATGTTGCGTTCTTCCAGGCGCTCGACCACGTAGTGCATGTAGAGGCTGCCGCGCGCGCTCGATTGTTCGAGGAACGACTGGTTGCTGAGGAACCAGAGGCGCTGGCGTTCGATGCGCGGGTTGGTGCTGATCGCATCCTGGAGCTGGAAACCGTCGCGCATGCGGTCCCAGATGTCGTTGTAGGCGGCGTTCTGGCCGGGCTGGGCATGCAGCCAGGAGGGGTTGAACTGGACGTCGACGGCTCGGGCGCCGGGACGTGCTGCTTTGGCCTGGGCCTCCCCCTTGATCTGGCCGCTGCCCTGGCAGCCGGCGAGCGCACCGGCGATGAGCAGGATGGACACCCGAACGGCGCGAGCCAGGGCGTCTAGATCGGGGGTTTTACGTGTCTGTGGCGGCATCGGCTGAGTGCTGTTCCGGGCAAAAATTCAGCCGATTCTAGAAATGACCTCAAGAGTGGTCAAGATTTCGCCAACCTTCAGAACTGGTCCTTCCAGGCCCTCAGGACGGCGAAAACCTCCTCCGGGGTGCGGTTTTGCTGGCCGCTCCGCTGGTCGGCTTTTTTCTTAACAGAATTTTCCGAAACGCGAAGAAATGGATTGGTCGACAATTCCAGCGAGATTTCCGACGGCAGGGTGATGCGATCCCGTTCGCGCAACCGGGTCGCTTCCTCGAAGCGTTCCCGCAGCGCCGCGTTGTCGGGCTCCACCGCCAGCGCGAAGCGCAGGTTGCTCAGCGTGTACTCGTGGGTGCAGTAGACCCGGGTGTTGGCCGGCAGCGCGGCCAGTCGCGCCAGGGAATGGTGCATCTGCGCCGGGGTGCCTTCGAAGAGACGGCCGCAGCCGGCGGCGAACAGGGTGTCGCCGCAGAACAGCAGCGGCGTCTCCGCCGGGTGGTAGTAGGCGATATGGCCGAGGGTATGGCCGGGCACGTGGAAGATCTCGAAGACCAGGCCGAGCACCTCGACCCGTTCGCCGTCTTCCAGCGCCAGGTCGCGGGCCGGGATCTTCTCGTTGGCCGGGCCGAGAACCCGCGCGCCGGTCAGTTCCTTCAGGGCCGCGACGCCGCCGACGTGGTCGTGATGGTGGTGGGTCACCAGGATATCGCTCAACCGCCAGTCGGGATGGGCGGCCAGCCAGGCTTCCACCGGCTTGGCATCGCCGGGGTCGACCACCGCGCAGCGACGGCTTGTCGCATCTTGCAACAGCCAGATGTAGTTGTCGTTGAAGGCGGGCAGGGCGTCGATCTGTATCATGGGTCGATGTCGCTAAGCAGAAGTCATTGGCGCATAGTATTGCTTATTTTCCCGTGGTGCCGGCGTCCGTCGCCGCGAAGGGGAAGACGCTGGAGGTACGCATGAACGAACCGCAAGCCTTCGCCCAGACCGATGCCGAGTGGCTGGCATCGATCAACCGGGCGCGCGACTGGTTCCAGGGCCCGCTGGGCAGCCTGATGCTGGCCGAGGAGCGACGCCTGTTGTGCGACGAGCTGACCCGTTACTTCGGTGGCTACCTGGTGCACTACGGGCCGCATGCCGAACTGCCGCCGAGCACCGGGCAGATTCAGCGCGGCGTGCGCCTGGGGCCGCCGCTGCCGGGCGTGGACATCGCCTGCGAAGAGGGCGCCTGGCCGCTCAGCGAACATGCCGCGGACGTGGTCCTGCTGCAACACGGCCTGGATTTCTGCCTGTCGCCTCACCGTCTCCTGCGCGAAGCCGCGCGTACCGTTCGTCCGGGCGGCCACCTGCTGCTGATCGGCATCAACCCATGGAGCCTGTGGGGCATCCGTCATTATTTCGCCGGGGATGCCTTGCGCCAGGCCCGCTGCATTCCTCCGTCGCGGGCCTGCGATTGGCTCAACCTGCTGGGCTTCGCGCTGGAGAAACGGCGCTTCGGGTGCTATCGTCCGCCGCTTGCGTCGGCAGCCTGGCAATCGCGCCTGGCTCGCCTGGAGCGCTGGGGCGACGCCTGGCAGTCTTCGGGCGCCGGCTTCTATCTATTGGTGGCACGCAAGCTGGTCGTGGGGTTGCGCCCGTTGCGCCAGAGCAAGCGCGAACCGCGCGGTCAGCTGGTGCCCATGCCGGTGGCGAAAGTCAGCCGGCGAGATTCCGAAATTTAGGCATGACAGATAAAGAACAGGTAGTGATCTATACCGACGGCGCCTGCAAGGGCAACCCTGGGCGCGGCGGCTGGGGGGCGTTGCTCCTCTACAAGGGCGCCGAGCGAGAGCTTTGGGGCGGCGAGCCGGACACCACCAACAACCGCATGGAGCTGATGGCGGCGATCCAGGCGCTGGCGGCACTCAAGCGTTCCTGTCCGATCCGTCTGATCACCGACTCGGAATACGTGATGCGCGGCATCACCGAATGGTTGCCGAACTGGAAGAAGCGCGGCTGGAAGACCGCCAGCAAGCAGCCTGTCAAGAATGCCGACCTCTGGCAGGCCCTGGATGAACAGGTCGCCCGGCACCAGGTGGAGTGGCAGTGGGTCCGCGGGCATACCGGCGACCCCGGCAACGAGCGGGCCGACCAGTTGGCCAACCGTGGTGTCGCCGAATTGCCGCGCTGAGCGGCCACACCGAAACAAGCGTTCAGCAGCCACGGCTGCAGCGAAACAGAGAAAGGCTCTATAGATGCGTAGCGTCGTACTGGATACCGAAACCACCGGCATGCCGGTGACCGATGGTCACCGGATCATCGAGATCGGCTGTGTCGAGCTGGAGGGGCGCCGCCTGACCGGTCGCCACTTCCACGTCTACCTGCAACCCGATCGCGAGGTCGACGAAGGGGCGATCGCCGTCCACGGCATCACCAACGAATACCTGAAGGACAAGCCGCGCTTCCGCGAGGTCGCCAACGATTTCTTCGAATTCATCCGCGGCGCCCAGCTGATCATCCACAACGCGGCGTTCGATATCGGCTTCATCAACAACGAGTTCGCCCTGCTGGGCCAGCAGGACCGCTCGGACGTGACCGAGTACTGCTCGGTGCTGGATACCCTGCTGATGGCCCGCGAGCGCCATCCGGGCCAGCGCAACAACCTCGATGCGTTGTGCAAGCGCTACGGCGTGGACAACTCCGGCCGCGACCTGCACGGCGCGTTGCTCGACGCCGAGATCCTCGCCGACGTCTACCTGGCGATGACCGGCGGCCAGACCAGCCTGTCGCTGGCCGGCAGCGGCGCGGAAGGCGACGGCAGCGGCCGGCCGATGGTCAGCCCGATCCGTCGGCTCGATCCGGCGCGGGTCGCCACCCCGGTGCTGCGCGCCAACGCCGAAGAGCTGGCTGCGCATGCGGCGCGGCTGGCGGTGATCGAGAAGTCGGCAGGTGGTCCGTCGCTCTGGGCGCAACTGGAAGCGCCGGTCGGCGAATAGCCTGCCCATGCACCACGGGCGCCGCGTTCAGCGCGTCGCCCGCTCCACCAGCAAGGTGTCGCAGAACTGCTCGAAACGGCGGATCCTGCCGTCCTCCACCGTCCATACGTGTGCCACGCGCGCTTCGAACGACTTGCCGCTGCGACGGTGGGTCGCTGCATATCGACCGACGGCGACCACGCTGTCGCCGCCGTCGATCAGGCGCTCGATCTCGACCCTGAAGCCCTCCCAGTCCCGCTGCAAGGCCTGGAACACACCGGCGCCGATGGCGGCCGCGCCGACATAGGTGCCGGCCAGCGGGAAACCGGCCATTTCCGTCCATTCGGTGCGTTCGTCCATGTCCGCCAGCATTCCGGCGAGGTCCCCACGGCTAGAGGCCGCATAGTGATCGCTGACGATCCGATAAGCGCTGCGCATCGTTGTCGCTCCGTAGCAGGGCAGAGAGGTCCATGCTCCTCGCTGGCGGGAGCGGAGGCAAGCGCGGCGCGCCGACTTGTGTTGCCGCGACCTTTTCTTACAAGGGCAAGCCGCCGGGGGTTACGCGCGTGCCGGCAAGTCTCTACCCTGAGCCGACCGGCGGGGTTCGCCCGCCTGCTGCTCGGGATCAACAATGTATAAAGACCTCAAATTTCCCGTCCTCATCGTCCATCGCGACATCAAGGCCGACACCGTTGCCGGCGAACGCGTGCGGGGCATCGCCCACGAACTGGAGCAGGACGGCTTCAGCATTCTCTCCACCGCCAGCTCCGCCGAGGGGCGCATCGTCGCTTCCACCCACCACGGCCTGGCCTGCATCCTGGTCGCCGCCGAAGGTGCCGGGGAAAACCAGCGCCTGCTGCAGGATGTGGTCGAACTGATCCGCGTGGCCCGCGTGCGGGCGCCGCAATTGCCGATCTTCGCCCTCGGCGAGCAGGTGACCATCGAGAACGCGCCGGCCGAGTCCATGGCCGACCTGCACCAGTTGCGCGGCATCCTCTACCTGTTCGAAGACACCGTGCCGTTCCTCGCCCGCCAGGTCGCCCGGGCGGCGCGCAACTACCTGGCCGGGCTGCTGCCGCCATTCTTCCGTGCGCTGGTCGAGCACACCGCGCAGTCCAACTATTCCTGGCATACGCCGGGCCACGGCGGCGGTGTCGCCTATCGCAAGAGTCCGGTGGGACAGGCGTTCCACCAGTTCTTCGGGGAGAACACGCTGCGTTCCGACCTGTCGGTCTCGGTCCCCGAGCTGGGCTCGCTGCTCGACCATACCGGCCCCCTGGCCGAGGCCGAGGACCGTGCCGCGCGCAATTTCGGCGCCGACCATACCTTCTTCGTGATCAATGGCACTTCCACCGCGAACAAGATCGTCTGGCATTCCATGGTCGGTCGCGAAGACCTGGTGCTGGTGGACCGCAACTGCCACAAGTCGATCCTCCACTCGATCATCATGACCGGGGCGATACCGCTCTACCTCACTCCGGAACGCAACGAACTGGGAATCATCGGGCCGATCCCGCTGAGCGAATTCAGCAAGGAGTCGATTGCCGCGAAGATCGCCGCCAGTCCGCTGGCGCGCGGTCGCGAGCCGAAGGTGAAGCTGGCGGTGGTGACCAACTCCACCTACGACGGCCTGTGCTACAACGCCGAGCTGATCAAGCAGACCCTCGGCGACAGCGTCGAAGTGTTGCACTTCGACGAGGCCTGGTACGCCTATGCCGCGTTCCACGAGTTCTACGACGGACGCTATGGCATGGGCACCTCGCGCAGCGAGGAGGGACCCCTGGTGTTCGCCACCCACTCCACGCACAAGATGCTCGCCGCCTTCAGCCAGGCCTCGATGATCCACGTGCAGGATGGCGGGACCCGGAAGCTGGACGTGGCGCGCTTCAACGAAGCCTTCATGATGCACATCTCGACCTCGCCGCAGTACGGCATCATCGCTTCGCTGGACGTGGCTTCGGCGATGATGGAAGGGCCCGCCGGGCGTTCGCTGATCCAGGAAACCTTCGACGAGGCCCTCAGCTTCCGCCGGGCCCTGGCCAACGTACGGCAGAACCTGGACCGGAACGACTGGTGGTTCGGCGTCTGGCAGCCGGAGCAGGTGGAGGGCACCGATCAGGTCGGCACCCATGACTGGGTGCTGGAGCCGAGCGCCGACTGGCACGGCTTCGGCGATATCGCCGAAGACTACGTGCTGCTCGATCCGATCAAGGTCACCCTGACCACCCCGGGCCTGAGCGCCGGCGGCAAGCTCAGCGAGCAGGGGATTCCGGCCGCCATCGTCAGCCGCTTCCTCTGGGAGCGCGGGCTGGTGGTGGAGAAAACCGGTCTCTACTCCTTCCTGGTGCTGTTCTCGATGGGCATCACCAAGGGCAAGTGGAGCACCCTGGTCACCGAACTGCTCGAATTCAAGCGCTGTTACGACGCCAACCTGCCGCTGCTCGACGTCTTGCCCTCCGTGGCCCAGGCCGGCGGCAAGCGCTACAACGGCGTGGGCCTGCGCGACCTCAGCGACGCCATGCACGCCAGCTACCGCGACAACGCCACGGCGAAGGCCATGAAGCGCATGTACACGGTGCTGCCGGAGGTCGCGATGCGGCCGTCCGAGGCCTACGACAAGCTGGTGCGCGGCGAGGTCGAGGCGGTACCGATCGCTCGGTTGGAAGGGCGCATCGCTGCCGTCATGCTGGTACCCTATCCGCCGGGTATCCCGCTGATCATGCCGGGTGAGCGCTTCACCGAGGCGACCCGCTCGATCCTCGACTATCTCGAGTTCGCGCGGACCTTCGAGCGCGCCTTCCCTGGTTTCGACTCCGATGTGCACGGCCTGCAGCATCAGGACGGACCGTCCGGGCGCTGCTATACCGTTGAATGCATAAAAGAATGAGGCCGACAGGCTAAGGGGTGTCGATGGCGGGGGGAGAGAAGGCCGGCAAGCGCGGCATGGGGTTCTGGACCTGCAGCGCGCTGGTGATCGGCAACATGGTCGGTTCGGGAGTCTTCCTGCTTCCCTCCAGCCTGGCGGCGTTCGGCGGGCTCAGCCTGTTCGGCTGGCTGGTGTCGAGCACCGGCGCGGTGCTGCTGGCGCTGACCTTCGCCCGCCTGGCGCGGGTCAACCCCGGCGCCGGCGGCCCCTACGCCTATACCCGCGACGGTTTCGGCAGCTTCGCCGGCTACCTGTGCGCCTGGACCTACTGGAAAGCCGCCTGGATCGGCAACGCGGCGATCGCCGTGACCCTGGTCGGCTACCTGCGGGTGTTCATCCCGGCGCTGGCGGATCCGCTGCTGATGGTCTGCGTGGCCATCGCCGCGATCTGGCTGTGCACCCTGATCAACCTGCGAGGCATCGGCACCTTCAGCGTGGTGCAGAACCTGCTGACCATCCTCAAGCTGCTGCCGTTGTTGCTGGTCGGTATCCTCGGCTGGTTCCACTTCAATCCCGAGCACCTGGCGATCCCGGCGCGCAGCGAGCTGCCGAACATGGGCTATGCCCAGGCGATCGCCACCACCGCGGCGCTGACCCTTTGGTCGTTCATCGGCCTGGAGTCGGCCACCGTGCCGGCCGACGACGTCGAGGACCCGCGCCGCACCATTCCCCGCGCGACCCTGTTCGGCACGCTGGCCGCGGCGGCCCTCTACATCCTCTCGATCACTGCGGTGCAGGGCCTGATGCCGCCGGAGGTGCTGGCCCGCTCCACCTCGCCGTTCGCCGACGCGGCACGGATCCTGATGGGCGACTGGGGCTACTACCTGGTGGCTGCCGGGGCGGTGATCGCCTGCCTGGGCGCGCTCAATGGCTGGGTCCTGTTGCAGGGCCAGATCCCGGTGGCTCCGGCGCGCGACGGGCTGTTCCCGGAGTCGCTCGGCCAGCTCAACAAGAACGGCGCGCCGGCCCACGGCCTGCTGGCCTCGGGGCTGCTGGTGACGGCGCTGGTGATGGTCGACGGGCATGGCGACCTGGTCGATGTGTTCAACGTGATCATCCTGCTCGGCACCATGACCGGGGTGGTCCCCTACGCGTTCTGCACCGCCGCGCTGTTGCAACTGCTGGCGGTGCGACCGGACGAGTTCTCGCCGCGTTCACGCCGGCAATTGCTGGTGATCGGCTCGCTGGGCTTCGCCTACTCGCTATGGGCGCTGTATGGCACCGGCCAGCAGGCGATCTTCTGGGGCTTCCTGGTGCTGATGGCCGGTATCCCGATGTACACCTGGCGGCAATGGCGCAACCAGGTCAACGGAGTGCCGACGCTCAAAGCCAATGACTGACCGCCCACCAGCCCAGGCCGCCCATCACCAGGGTGTAGGGTAGCGCCATCCAGACCATGCGGCCGTACGACAGGCGCACCAGCGGGGCGATGGAGGAGGTCAGCAGGAAGAGGAACGCCGCCTGGCCGTTGGGCGTCGCTACGCTGGGCAGGTTGGTGCCGGTATTGATCGCCACCGCCAGGGTATCGAAATGCTCGCGGCTCATGTGGCCGGCATCCAGCGCCTGTTTCACCTCGGTGATGTAGATGGTGGCGACGAATACGTTGTCGCTGATCGCCGAGAGCAGGCCGTTGGCGATGAAGAGCATGCCCGGCTGGCGTTCCGCCGGCAGCGCCAGCACCGCCTGGATGATCGGGGTGAACAGGTGCTGCTGGTGGATCACCGCGACCACCGCGAAGAACACCACCAGCAGCGCAGTGAACGGCAGGGCTTCCTGGAAGGCGCGGCCGATCTGGTGTTCGTCGGTGACGCCGGTGAAGGCAGTGATCAGCACGATCACCAACAGGCCGATCAGGCCGACCTCGGCGACATGCAGGGCCAGCCCGACGATCAGTACCAGCGCCGCCAGGGCCTGCACCAGCAGCGCGGCCTTCTGCTGCGCTCCGCGTTTGCGGCTTTCGCTGGCGGCGTACTCGGCGAGCACCTGGCGCACCGCCGCCGGCAACTGGGCGCCATAGCCGAAGCGGCGGCTCTTCTCCAGCAGCACGCAGGTCAGCAGGCCGGCCGCCAGTACCGGCATGGATACCGGCGCGACCTGGCGGAAGAACTCGACGAAATGCCAGCCGGCCTCGTGGCCGATCAGCAGGTTCTGCGGTTCTCCCACCAGGGTGCAGACGCCGCCCAGCGCGGTGCCGACCGCCGCGTGCATGAGCAGGCTGCGGAGGAAGGCGCGGAATTCTTCGAGATGGGCCCGGTGCAGCTCCGGGACCTGGCGGTCGGTGGCGGGATCGTAGTCCTCGCTGGCGCGCTGCCCCGAAGCGACCCGGTGGTACACGGCGAAGAATGCCACCGCCACGCTGATCACCACGGCGGTCACGGTGAGGGCGTCGAGGAAGGCCGAGAGGAGGGCGGCCAGCAGGCAGAACAGGAGCGATAGCAGGGCCTTCGAGCGCACGCCGAGCAGCAGGCGGGAAAACAGCAGGAGCAGCAGGTCCTTCATGAAGTAGATGCCGGCGACCATGAACATCAGCAGCAGGAGCACCGGGAAGTTGTGCTGCAACTCCGCATAGAGCGCCTCGGGGGTAGCCAGGCCGAGCAACAGCGCCTCCAGCACCAGCAGGCCGCCCGGCTGCAGCGGATAGCATTTCAGCGCCATGGCCAGGGTGAAGATGAACTCGCCGACCAGCACCCAGGCGCTTGTCACCGGCCCGGCCAGCCATAGCAGCAGGGGGTTGAGCAAGAGGAAGGCGAGCACCGTCAGCTTGTACCAGCGCGGCGAATGCCCGAGGAAGTTCTGTGCGAAAGCCTGGCTCAAGGGACTGCTCACGATGGACTCCACGGCAAGGAAAAGACTGAAAATGCCAGCAGGACTTTCGTTGGATCAAGCGTTTAGCGCAATCATCGAAGAGATTGCGGTATCAATGGGCGTGCCGTGCATCACATAGTGCAGCATCGACATTTGGCTCGCCCTTGTTATAGTTGCGGGATTTTCCGCACAACAAAAATCTCTGCGTTCTGACAGCGCAGTTGCTCTGCCGAGGACTATCGTCGTGACCGAGTACAACGCATTCCGTGTGGAGCTGGCAGACAAGATCGCCCACGTCCAGATCAACCGTCCGGACAAGATCAATGCCATGAACCAGGACTTCTGGCGCGAGATCATCGAGATCTTCCGCTGGGTCGACGATACCGACGAAGTGCGGGTGGTCGTGCTGTCCGGGGCGGGCAAGCATTTTTCCTCGGGGATCGACCTGATGCTGCTGGCCCAGGTCGGCAGCCAACTGGGCAAGGACGTCGGCCGCAACGCCGACGCCCTGCGTCGCAAGATCCTCGAGCTGCAGGCCTCGTTCAACGCGGTCGACAACTGCCGCAAGCCGGTGCTCGCGGCGATCCAGGGCTACTGCCTGGGCGGCGCCATCGACCTGGTCTCGGCCTGCGACATGCGCTACTCGACCGCCGACGCGCAGTTCTCGATCAAGGAGATCGACATCGGCATGGCCGCCGACGTCGGCACCCTGCAGCGCCTGCCGCGGATCATCGGCGATGGCATGATGCGCGAGCTGGCCTACACCGGGCGCATGGTCGACGGCGAAGAGGCACGGAGCATCGGCCTGGTCAATCGTACCTACGCGGACCAGGCCGCATTGATGGATGGGGTCTTCGAACTGGCGCGGCAGATCGCCGCGAAGTCGCCGATCGCCATCCGTGGTACCAAGGAAATGATCCGCTATATGCGCGACCACCGGGTCGACGACGGCCTCGAGTACGTCGCTACCTGGAACGCCGCCATGCTCCAGTCCGCCGACCTGCGGGTGGCGATGGCCGCGCATATGGCCAAGCAGAAGCCGGAATTCGCTGATTGATGCCGTTGTATATTCTTGCGCGGGAGGCGCACTAGACCGATGGTCACAGGAGCCACGTCCCTCAGTCTGGTGCGCGACGAGTTGTTCGCCACCATGGAACAGGCCGAACAGGGTCTTGAGCAGTTCATTGCCGAGCGGCAGAACGGCAGCCTGCTGCAGCACGCCGTCGAATGCCTGCAACAGATCCGCGGCACCCTCAACCTGATCGAGCTGGCCGGCGCCGAGCTGCTGGCCCAGGAAGCCCTGCAGCTGGCGACCGACATTCCCACCGGCGTCAGCGAGGAGCGCGACGGCCAGCTGGCAGCCCTGGGCAACGCCCTGTACGTGCTGCGCCGCTACCTGGAGAACGTCGAGGCCAATCGCCAGGAGATCCCCGAGCTGCTCTTGCCGGCGATCAACGAAGTGCGCTGTGCCGCAGGGCAGCCGGCGCTGCCGGAAAGCTTCTTCTTCAGCGCCCGCCTGGATATCCCGCGGCCGCCGAGCACCGCCATCGACCACCTGCCTTCCGAAGCCGAACTGGGCGAGGAAAGCCGGCGGATGCGCCACATGTACCAGATCGGCCTGCTCGGCCTGATCCGCGAACAGAACCTCTATCCCAGCCTCAAGCTGATGGGCCGCGCGCTGGCGCGCCTCGACAGCCTGCACGGCGGGGTGGCCCGTTCGCGGCTGTGCTGGATCGGCGCCGCGGCGATCGAGTCGATCGTCGATGGCCAACTGTTGCCGCGCAAGTCGCGCAAGCAACTGTTCTCGCGCATCGACCGCGAGCTCAAGCAATTGCTGATCGGCCCGGCCTACGAGGCGCCGCGCCATCTGCTCAAGGAACTGCTCTACCTGGTGGCGCTGTCCGACGGCCAGGGCCCGCGTTCGCGCGAGGTCCGCGAACTGCATGGGCTGGCGCCGCTGCCGTTCACCGACCACCTGCTGGAAGAGGAATCGCAGCGCCTGTCCGGCCCCGGCCAGTCGGTGATGCGTTCGCTGTCCACGGCGATCCGCGAGGAACTCGCCGGGGTCAAGGACATGCTCGACCTGATCGAGCGCGGCGTGGCCCAGCCGGACAGCCTGACCAACCTGCATGCGCAACTGGGCAAGCTGAGCAAGACCCTCGGCATGGTCGGCCTGAACTCGGCCGGCACCGCCCTGCAGACCCAGCTACCCACCGTGGCCGCCTGGGCTGCCAGCGGCGTCGCCGATTCGCCGCCGGCGTTGCTGCGCCTGGCCGATGCGGTGCTCTACGTGGAAAGCATGGTCGGCAACCTCGAGCGCGGCGAGCGCCGCATCACCCGGCCGACTCCGGCGGAGCCCGGGCAGGAAGCCGATGCGTTCGCCGTGCACCAGTTGGCCGAGGCGCGCATCGTGGTGATCGAGGAGGCCAAGGCCGGCCTGGCCCTAGCCAAGCGTGCGATCACCGCGTACCTGGAATCCAATGGCGACAAGCTCAACCTGGCCAACGTCCCGGCCAGCCTGCAGGCGGTCCGGGGCGGCCTCTGGTTCCTCGGTCAGGAGCGCGCCGCGCTGCTGGTCGGCGGCTGCGCCGACTACATCCAGCAGCGCATGATCGAGACCGCGCAGATGCCTTCGGAACAGATGCTGGAAACCCTCGCCGACGCCCTGACCAGTCTCGAATACTATCTCGAGGGCGGTGCCGTGCTGCGTCCGCAGGGCCAGCCGGATGTCCTCGACCTGGCCAGCGCCAGCGTCAAGGCGCTCGGGCTGCCGGTGGCCGCCTGATGGCCGGCGAGTCCCGCTGGCAGGCAGGTCGGCCGACTACCGCCCAGGTCGGCGGCTGGGTGCTCGCGCACTGTCAGCAGCGCTTCCTCCAGGACGACAACGGCCTGCTGTTCCCCCGCGAATGGCTGAAGCGCCAGGAACTCCCGCTGCTCGCCGAACATGGGGTCGGCCATTGGCAGGGCGAGCCGGTCTACGTGCTGGAACTGGACGAGCCGATCGAGCTGCCGGGCATGGCCTGGGCGCCGTTGCGGCAGTTCATGCTGCACGGCGATTTCGATCAGTTCTGCATGCTCGGCTATGCCAGCCAGATCGGCATCTGGGCACGTCACAACCGGTTCTGCGGCAACTGCGGCACACGCATGCAGGCGCAGGACCACGAGCGGGTGATGCAGTGTCCGCAGTGCGGGCTGCACCAGTACCCGCGCCTGTCGCCGAGCATGATCGTCCTGGTGACCCGGGGCGACGAGGTGTTGCTGGCGCGTTCGCCGCGCTTCGTGCCGGGGGTCTACAGTACCCTGGCCGGCTTCGTCGAGGCCGGCGAGTCGGTGGAGCAGTGCGTGGTCCGCGAGGTGCGCGAAGAGGTCGGGGTGGAGGTCGCCAATCTCGAATACATCGGCAGCCAGAACTGGCCGTTCCCGCATTCGCTGATGCTCGGTTTCCACGCCGAGTACGTGTCCGGCGAGATCGTCCCGCAGGAGGACGAGATCGAGGACGCCCAGTGGTTCTCCCTCGATGCCTTGCCGCCGCTACCGGCGCAGCGCTCGATCGCCCGGCACCTGATCGACCTGTACCTGGCGCGCCGCTCAGGCGCCGCTGAACCAGTGCTGCCAGGCTAGCCGCGCGGTCAGCGCCAGGACCACCAGGATGAACACCGGGCGAATGAACTTCGCCCCGCCGCCGATGGCGGTGCGCGCGCCGAAATAGGCGCCGACCATCAGCGACGCACCCATGCACAGGCCGAGCAACCAGATCACCTGGCCGGAGGCGACGAACACCGCCAGCGCCACTATGTTGCTGACGAAGTTCATGCTCCGCGCCACACCGCTGGCGCGGACCAGGTCCAGCGGGTACATGAGCAGCGAGCTGACGGTCCAGAACGCTCCGGTGCCCGGTCCCGCCACGCCGTCGTAGAAGCCCAGGGCGAGGCCCTGCGGCCACTGGCGCTTGCGTCCGACCGGCGCATCGGCGTCCAGCGGCGCCTTCGGCGTGCCGCCGAAGAGCATGTAGAGGCCGCAGGTGAATACCACCACCGGGAGCATCCGGTTCAGCCACTCGGCGGGCAGCAGGTGAGCCGCCCAGGCGCCTATGGCGGCGCCGATCGCGGTGGCGAGCAGAGCGTTGCGCCACTTCCCGGGATGGAACAGCTTGCGCCGGTAGAAGGTGTAGCTGGCGGTCGCCGCACCGAAGGTCGAGCTCAGCTTGTTGGTACCCAGCGCCAGGTGCGGCGGGACCCCGGCGGTGAGCAGCGCAGGGATGGTCAACAGGCCGCCGCCGCCGGCGATGGCGTCGATGAAGCCGGCGAGAAAGGCCACCACGGCCAGGATGATCAGGGTGCTGGGGTCTATCGCGAGTTCGAAGGGCATGAAAAACCGGACCTGCTTCCAATCGGGAAACGGCCTCGCTGGCCGTCGGGAGGAGGGGTGCGCATAATGCCCGCAATTTCACGCAGAAGGAATCGCTTGCATGCAGTACGACGGTCTGGCCTGGGCATTCGCGTTACTGGCCTTGCTGGCCGCCCTGGTCGCGGTGCGCATCCTCTTCGAACGCACCTGGTTCCTCGGCTGGCTGCGCGGCACCTGCGGCTTGGCCTTCGTCGCCGTGGCGGCGCTGTTGCTGGTGCTCGCCTGGGACCTGCGCAGCTATTCGCTGCTCAAGCCCGAGCAGCCGATGGCCACCCTGAGCTTCCAGGCCGAAGGGCCGCAGCGCTACCGGGTGCTGATCCAGGAGGGCGCCAACGAGCGCAGCGTGGTGCTGGACGGCGAACTCTGGCAACTGGACGCGCGGATTTTCCGCTGGAAGGGGCTGGCCGCGTTGATCGGTCTGGCGCCGGGCTATCGCCTCGACGCGCTCAGCGGCCGCTTCCTGGCCCTCGAGCAGCAGTCCCGGGGCCGCCGCCTGGGCTTGTCGCAGAGTCCGCTGGGGGTCGATCTCTGGCGCTGGCTGCGGGCCGGCGAGCACGACCTGTTCCTGTTCGAGCCGCTGGCGGGGCGGGTGACTTTCCTGCCGATGGCGGACAAGGCGGTGTTCGCGGTGAACTACGGCGTCGCCGGGCTGCTTGCCGAGCCGATGAACCTGGCGGCCGAGGAGGCGCTCAGGGACTGGCGCTAGGCCATGCGAAAAGCCGGGGCGGCGGCGATCGCCTGGGCGGTTTCGCGAAAGCGTTCGATGAGTTCCGACGGCGTGCGGTAGGCCAGCGCCAGCCGATAGGGAATTCGCGCCCGCCGCCCTTGCAGGGGACGAAAGGTAACCCCCGGCGGGCGCAACGGTTGTAGCAGCGAAGGCACTAGCGCGACGCCGATGCCGCCGGCCACCAGCCCGGCGATGGTCTGCATCTGCCGCGCCTCCTGCACCACCTCCGGGACGAAGCCGGCTGCCGCGCAGGCGGCGACGATCAGGTCGTGCATGCCCGGCCCATAGTGCCTTGGGAACAGCAGCCAGGGTTCTCCGGCCAGTTGTTCCAGGCGCAGGCGCGCATGGCGTGCCAGCCGATGCCCTTCGGGCAATGCCACGCGCATGTCGCCGTCCACCAGTAGATGCGTGTACAGGCCGGGCTGGCGGTCGACCGGCAGAACGATCAGGCCGGCATCGATGCGGTCTTCGCGCAACGCCTCCAGTTGCCCCGCGGTGGTGTCTTCCTGGAGCTGGAAGTCCAGCGCGCCATGCTGGTGGCGGAACGCCTGGAGTATGCGCGGTAGCAGAATATTGATGGTGCTGTCGACGAACGCCAGGCGCAACGTTCTGCGTCCGCTGACGGCGCTGCGCGCGGCCGCCAGGGTGCGTTCGGCCTGGGCCAGGGTGCGCCGGGCTTCGTCGAGGAACGCGCGGCCCGCCGGCGTCAGGCGGTGGATACGGTTGTCACGCTCCAGCAGGCTGGCGCCGACTTCTTCTTCCAGCCGCCGGATCGCGGTGGTCAGCGGTGGCTGGGCCATGTGCAGGCGCTCAGCGGCGCGGCGGAAGCTCAGCTCCTCGGCAACCGCGACGAACTGGCGGAACTGGCGCAAGTCGGCCATTGCGATATCTCCCGGATATGGTGAGTTAAGAAAGACAGTATTGGATATATCGCGGCGAATCCGTCGAGAATCCATCCGTACGCTCGCTCTGGCCAGACGAGGCGTTCCATCCATTACAGAGGAAGCCCGTCATGCACACTCATTCTCCAATCCCCCGTACCGCCCTGGTCACCGGCGGCTCGTCGGGCATCGGCCTGGCCATCGCCCGGCGCCTTCGGCAACAGGGTTATCGGATCGCCCTGGTGGCCCGTGATTCCCAGCGCCTGCAACGCGCTGCCGCCGAGTTGGGCGGTGTGCCCTGGATGGCCGCCGATCTTTCCCGCCGCGAAGCTGTCGAGGCGGTGGCCGCCTGGGTTGGCGACACCTTCCAGGGGCTCGACGTGCTGGTGAACAACGCCGGGTTCACCCGAAAGATCGCCGCCACCACTCCGCTGGCTGAGGCCGAGCGGGAATGGGATGCGCTGCTGGACGGCAACCTGAAAAGCGCGTTCCTCATGTCGCTGGCGGTGTTGCCGCATTTCGCGGAAGAGGGCGGGCGGATCATCCATATCGGATCGATCGCCGCGCAGACCGGTAGCGGCAGTCCCGGTGCGCTGGGCTATGCGGCGGCCAAGGCCGGCCTGCATGGCTTCGGCGTGGCCCTGGCGCGGGAACTCGGTTCGCGCGGGATCACGGTGAACAGCGTGGCGCCGGGTTACATCGCTGACACCCGGTTCTTTCCCGGCGGCCTCGATCCGCAACGGGTCGCCGCCATCGTCGGCGAGACCCCGCTGGGCAGGACCGGCCGGGTCGAGGACATCGCCGCGGCGGTGGCCTGGCTGGCCTCGCCCGAGGCGGGGTTCGTCACCGGAACGGTGGTGTCGGTGAACGGTGGCTGGCGGGTCGGCAACTGAAGTGGAGGCGGCGGGTAACACCTATGGGGGTACTCGTCCGGCTACCCGAGAACGCAGGTGAATAGCCGTGGGGCGCCTGTCCCGCGCTGGTGCGAGGCATTGGCAATCCTGAAATGAAAAGAGGGAGCCCTGGCTCCCTCTTCGCGCGTTCGCCGTTCCGTCAGGAAAGGAAGCCGCCGTCGACGTTCAGCGCCACGCCGGTGGTGTAGCTGGACGCTTCGCTAGCCAGGTAGAGCACGGCGCCTGCCATTTCGCTCGGCTCGGCCACGCGCTTGAGCGGGATGCGCTGCAGGGCGAGGTTGCGGATCGCGTCGTTCTTCACCAGCGCCGAAGCGAACTTGGTGTCGGTCAACCCTGGCAGGAGGGCGTTGCAGCGGATGCCGAACTGCGCGCATTCCTTGGCGAAGACCTTGGTCATGCTGATCACGGCGGCCTTGGTCACCGAGTAGATGCCCTGGAACTCGCCGGGCGATACGCCGTTGATCGAGGCCACGTTGATGATGCTGCCGCCGCCGTGTTCCTTCATCAGCTTGCCGCCCTCGATGGACATGAAGTAGTAGCCGCGGATGTTGACGTCGACGGTCTTCTGGAAGGCGCCGAGGTCGGTTTCCAGTACGTTGCAGAACTGCGGGTTGGTGGCGGCGTTGTTGACCAGGATGTCGAGGCGGCCGAACTGCTCGCGGATCTGTGCGAAGACGTTCTGGATCTGCTCCATCTCGCCGATGTGGCAGGCGATCGCGGTGGCCTTGCCGCCCTCCGCGGTGATCGCGTCGGCGACCGCCTGGCAGCCATCGATCTTGCGGCTCGAGACGATCACGTGGGCGCCTTGCTGGGCCAGCAGCTTGGCTATCGCCTCGCCGATGCCGCGGCTGGCGCCGGAAACGAAGGCGATCTTGCCGTCGAGGTCGAACAGGTGGGTCTTGGACATGGGCTATCCCCTTGTAGTGGTCGGTTACAGGCGGGAGCGCTCGATGGCCTGCAGGCTCATCTGCTCCAGCAGCTTGTTCATCTGCACGAACTGGGCGAAACGCTTATCCTGGGTCTGCCCGTGGTAGTAGCGGTAGTAGATCTGCTGGACGATGCCGGCAAGACGGAACAGGCCATAGGTGTAGTAGAAGTCCAGGTTGTCGATCGGTGGGATCCCGGCTCGCTCGGCGTAGTAGTCGGCGAACTCCCGGCGGGTCAGCATGCCCGGCAGGTGGCTGGGCTGGCGGCGGGTCAGCTGCACCGGAGCCGGGTCGCCGGCTTCCACCCAGTAGGCGAGGGTATTGCCGAGGTCCATCAGCGGATCGCCGAGGGTGGCCAGTTCCCAGTCCAGCACGCCGATGATCTGCATCGGGTTGTCCGGGTCGAGGATCACGTTGTCGAAGCGGTAGTCGTTGTGCACGATGCCCGGCTTGTGGTGATCGGCCGGCTGCTTGTCCTTGAGCCAGGCCTTGACCGGTTCCCAGAGCGGCGCGTCGGGGGTCAGGGCCTTCTCGTAGCGGTCGGTCCAGCCGGCGATCTGGCGCTGCACGTAGCCGTCCGGGCGGCCCAGGTCGGCCAGTCCGCAGGCGGCGTAGTCGACGTTGTGCAGTTCGACGAACTTGTCGATGAAGCTCTTGCACAGGCTGCGGGTCTGTTGTTCGTCGAGATTCAGCTCAGGCGGCAGTTCGGCGCGCAGGATGATGCCCTTGACCCGTTCCATGACGTAGAACTCGGCGCCGATCACCGACTCGTCGGTGCAGTAGAGGTAGGCTTTCGGGCAGTAGGGGAAGCCTGCGTTCAACTGGTTCAGGATGCGGTATTCGCGGCCCATGTCGTGGGCCGACTTGGCCTTGTGGCCGAATGGCGGGCGACGCAGGACGAACTCCTGGCGCGGATACTCGATCAGGTAGGTCAGGTTGGACGCGCCACCGGGGAACTGGCTGATCTTCGGGGTGCCTTCGAGGCCGGGGATATGGGCTTTCAGGTACGGGTCGATGACGGCGGCGTCAAGTTCTTCGCCGGCGCGGATGCGAGTGGATTGGTCGGTCAGCGACATGGGGTTCCCTTCTCGTGGTGCCACGGCGGAGCCGCGGGAGCCGGTGCGCGCATCAGGCTGCGCAATGATGGTGGCCGGCGATAATTGGCTAATCTAATGCCCTGTCCCGGCCCTCACAAGCCGCCGCCGGGCGTTATGGGCAAGCGTGTTGCCGCTCCATCACGGTCCCTGATCGTCGGCCTGGAGGAATGCCGGACGAAAAAAAACCGGAGCCGCGAGGGACTCCGGTTTTCCTTCTGGCATGGCGCCGGAAACGGTCAGACCGGGAACAGTTCGCCCAGCTTCATCGCCAGCATCATGTCGCCTTCGGCGCGCAGCTTGCCGGCCATGAAGGCCTGCATGCCGTCGGTCTCGCCGCTGGTGATGCCCTTCAGGGTTTCGCTGTCCATGATCAGGGTGACGTTGGGGTTCTCGGCGTCGCCCTGTACCACTTCGCAGGTACCGTCCTTGACGACCAGGTAGTGGTTGTCGCCGTCTTCGATGTTGAACTGGAACACCAGATCCAGGCCGGCGGCCGCGCTGGCGTTGAACTTGCTTTTCATGGTGGAGACGATGTCAGCAACGGTGGTCATGGGTTCTATTCCTTTCTTCTAGGGTTTTTTCGGCGACCGGAACGGTCGCGGTAGGCCGGCTCATCGATAGGTGATGAGTTCCGGCGCCTTCAACAGTTCCAGGTGCACGTGACTGTTGAAGGAAGCCAGGGACACTTCCTCGCCGCGGAATCTCAGGCGAGTCAGCGAGGTATTGACGATCTGCCAGTTCAGCTCGAAGGCCTTGAGCGGCGGAACGCCGACGATCAGTTGGAGCAGGGCGGTAATGGTACCGCCGGAGGTGAACACGGCGACCCTGTCCTTGCCGCTGGCCTGCGCCAGCAGACGACGAAGACCGTCATGGACCTTATCGAGGAATTCCTGCCAGCTTTCCAGCCCATCTTTCTCATGGTTGCCGGAAACCCAGCGCGCGATGATGGTGGAGAACAGGCGCTGGAACTCGGCCCGATGCTCGGCCGCATGGCGAAGGATGTGCAAGGCTTCCGGCTGCTCCTCGAGCAGGTCCGGCAGGTGCGCGCGGATCACCGCGTCGGCTTCGAATTCGTTGAACGCCGGATCGACTTCCAGCTCCGGCGTGGCCAGCCCGGAGGACTCCAGGCGTTCGAGGGCGGCGCGGGCGGTGTGCTGCTGGCGGCGCAAGCCGCCGCTGAGGACGCGGTCGAAACGGACGCCGAGGTTCAGCAGGTGGTCGCCGAGGATTTCCGCCTGGCGGATGCCGGTCGGCGACAGCACGTCGTAGTCGTCGGCACCGAACGACGCCTGGCCATGTCGAATCAGGTAGATGCTGCCCACGGGCGGACCTCGGCGGGTGAAAGTTCCGCGAGGGTATGAGGATCACCCAGGGCTGTCAACGAAAAAACATACGCTTGTTTGAATGTCATTCGCTGCCTTTATCGGCTGCTCCGGGCGTGCCCTGCAAAGGCTCTCCAGGCAGTGGCATCGCTGGCCGCCCGTCGGTGGCCTGGGTATGCTTGCGCAATCGTGTCGCCCGTAGACGGGTGCGTCAACAGTAGAGAGGGGGTTGTGTGGAGTTCATTGCCGAATATGCGGGCTTTCTGGCCAGGACCGTGACCGTGCTGGCGGCGATCATCGTGGTGCTGGTGGTGATCGTCGCCCTGCGCGGCCGCGGCCGGCGCGGCGCAGGCGGGCACCTCGACGTGCAGAAACTCAACGATTTCTACAAGGACCTGCGCGAGCGGGTCCGTCACAGCGTCCTCGACAAGGCCAGCCTCAAGGCCTTGCGCAAGGAGGAGAGCAAGGCGGCGAAGCAGGCGAAGAAACATCCTGAACAGAAGTCGCGGGTCTACGTGCTCGATTTCGACGGCGACATCAAGGCCTCGGCTACCGAGCAACTGCGCCACGAAGTGACTGCGGTGCTGAGCATGGCGGGCAAGGACGACGAGGTGGTGCTGCGCCTGGAAAGCGGCGGTGGCATGGTCCATGGCTACGGCCTGGCGGCCTCGCAACTGGCGCGCATCCGCCAGGCCGGCGTGCCGCTGACCGTGTGCGTCGACAAGGTGGCGGCCAGCGGCGGCTACATGATGGCCTGCATCGGCGATCGGATCCTTTCCGCGCCCTTCGCCATCCTCGGCTCGATCGGCGTGGTGGCGCAGTTGCCCAACGTCCACCGGCTGTTGAAGAAGCACGATATTGACTTCGAGGTGCTTACCGCCGGCGAATACAAGCGTACGCTGACGGTATTCGGCGAGAACACCGAGAAGGGCCGGGAAAAGTTCCAGGAGGACCTGGAGGTGACCCACGAACTGTTCAAGAACTTCGTGGCCCACTACCGGCCGCAACTGAACATGGACGAGATCGCCACCGGCGAGGTCTGGCTGGGCCAGGCCGCACTGGGCAAGCTGCTGGTGGACGAACTCAAGACCAGCGACGAGTACCTGGCCGAGCAGGCCAGGGAGCGCGATGTCTACCAGGTGCAATTCGTCGAGCGCAAGAGCCTGCAGGAACGCGTCGGCCTGGCCGCCAGCGTGGTTATCGACCGCGTGCTGGTGACCTGGTGGGGGCGGCTCAACCAGCAGAAGTTCTGGCAATAGGCCGGCGCCGACAGGGACGAACACGCTGTCTTCAGGGTTTTCACGAGAGGAGGTCGAAATGGCTGTATTCAAGGCGTTGTGGGTGACGGAAGCGCCCCACGGCGTTTACGAAACGCAGGTGGTCGAGCGCGATACCGGCGACCTGCCGGCGGGCGACGTACTGATCCGCGTGCAGTATTCCTCGCTGAACTACAAGGATGCGCTGTCCGCCAGCGGCAACCGCGGGGTGACCCGCAAGTACCCGCATACCCCCGGCATCGATGCCGCCGGTGTGGTCGCCGAGTCCTCGGTGGCCGAGTTCGCGGCCGGTGACGAGGTGATCGTCACCGGCTACGACCTGGGCATGAACACCGCCGGCGGTTTCGGCCAGTACATCCGCGTGCCCGCGGCCTGGGTGATCAAGCGCCCGCAAGGCCTGAGCCTGCGCGAGGCGATGATCCTCGGCACCGCCGGCCTGACCGCGGCGCTCTGCGTCGAAAAGCTGGAGCGCAGCGGCCTGCGCCCCGACCATGGCTCGGTGCTGGTCACCGGCGCCAGCGGCGGGGTCGGCAGTATCGCCGTGGAACTGCTGGCCAAGCTCGGCTACACCGTGGCGGCCGCCACCGGCAAGCTGGAGCAGGCCGAGTTCCTCAACCGCCTGGGGGCCAAGCAGATCCTCGATCGCGCCACCGTGGCCGATGGCGTCGACAAGCCGTTGCTCAAGGAACAGTGGGCCGGCGCGGTGGACACCGTCGGCGGCGACATCCTCTTCAACGTGGTCAAGTCGTTGCAGTACGGCGGCAGCGTCGCCTGCTGCGGCCTGACCGCCGGCGCCGGCT
Organism: Pseudomonas sp. FDAARGOS_761; assembly: GCF_013343155.1. NCBI lineage: Bacteria > Pseudomonadati > Pseudomonadota > Gammaproteobacteria > Pseudomonadales > Pseudomonadaceae > Pseudomonas > Pseudomonas sp. FDAARGOS_761. The sequence goes on from NZ_CP054572.1 coordinate 2,047,831, forward strand.
TCAAGGCCTCGGTGCTGCCGTTCATCCTGCGCGGGGTCAACCTGCTCGGGGTGGACTCGGTGGAGCTGCCGCTGGTGGTCAAGGCATCCATGTGGGACAAGCTGTCGCTGCAATGGAAGCTCGACAACCTCGAAGAGGTGGCGCGCGAGATCGCCCTCGAAGAGCTGCCGGGGGCGATCAACCAGATCCTCGCCGGCAAGCTGGTCGGCCGGGTGCTGGTCAACCTCGGCTGAGGGCGTTGCCGGAGCCCAGCTCCGGCAACAGGTAGCCCGCCCATAGCGATTCGGCGAACTGCGGCCGGAAGAAGCCGAAATGGCCGATGTGGCGGGCGCCGATTTCCTCGGGAGCGATGCGCCAGGCGGTTTTCGGCGCTTCGCGGTAGAAGCCCAGCAGCGACTCGATGCTGCGTCGGGACATCATTTCATCGTCGGTGAACGACAGCGACACGATGGGCGTGCGTACGGCGGAGAAGGCGCGGCGGATAGCCTCGCCATCCGCGAGGGCGTACTGCGGATGCAGGCACCAGCGTCGCCATTGTTCGATCACCCCGCGCGGCAGGTCGCCGACCATGCCCAGGCGGCGCCCGGGAAAATAGCCGAGTAGCGGCGTCAGCAGGGGCGCGACGAGGTACCAGAACAACCAGACCTTGTTGCGCAACCGCGGGCTGTTTTCCTTCCAGTAGCCACTGCCGCTGGCGATGCTGAAGACCCTCTCGATACGCTCGCGCCCTTCGACGAAGGGCAGGATCTGGCCGCCCAGGCTATGGCCGATCCAGTACAGGGGCTTGCTCCCGCTCTCGGCGAGCGCGGCGGCGAGCATGGCGCTGCAGTCATGACGGGCCCAACCCAGCACATCGACCTCGAGACCGCGCAGCGAGCCGTTGCGCGATTGCCCCATGCCCAGGTAGTCGAAGGTGATGGCCAGGTAGCCGCGCTCTGCCAGCCAGGCGGCGAAGGGCGCGTAGAAGCGCTGTTCCACGCCCATCGCCGGGACGATCAGGAGATAGCCGCGCGGCTCCCCGGCAGGCCGGTACCAATGGCTGGCCAGCGGATGGCCGTTGCCGTTATCGATGAGGCGTGGTTGCGGAGGGTTCATGCCGGTCTCCGTGGTCTGTTCGCGGCTTCGAGAATAGGGCTGGCCGCCAGGGCGCCTCCAGCCGGCCGAAAGCACGGCCGGGGCGCCCTGGCGGTCAGGCCTGGCTGACGTACATGGTGATCTCGGCGCGGAATACCGGCTTGTCGTCGACATAGGCGACCACCGGCACCACCAGGTTGCCGGTGGCTTGCCAGTCGATCTGGCTGCCGTCGGCCACCGCGCGCACGTCGCCAGTGGCCTTGGCCAGGTACTCGACGGTCATGCCGCGCGGAATCCAGCGATGGCCGGCGGGAATCGAGGCGTCGGTCATGGTCCCGGCGGCCAGTTCGGCGGCATTGCACAGGGCGATGGCATGCACCGTGCCGATATGGTTCAGCACCTCGCGGCGCTTGGGGAAGGTGACTTCGGCATAGCCGGGACGCAGTTCGACGAACTGCGGGGCGATGCTGGCGAAATAGGGTGCGAACTGGCCGATCATGGCGCTGAACTGAGCCGGGCCGACCTGCTGGTACATCTGCATCATCTGACTCATGGAAAACTCCGGGCGTTTCAGGATTGAAGATGTGTGCGCACCGGGGCAGTATACGAAGGTTAGAAATTTATTCTAGAAAAATATTCTAGTCAGCGTTTCGACGATTATCGACAAGGACCGACATGGGCCGTTCTTCCCGCAAAGACGAGATTCTCCAGGCCGCCCTGGCCTGCTTCAGCGAGCATGGCGTAGACGCCACCACCATCGAGATGATCCGCGACCGTTCCGGAGCGAGCATCGGTAGCCTCTACCACCATTTCGGCAACAAGGAACGCATCCATGGCGAACTGTACCTGGCCGGGATCGGCCAGTACGCGGCGTTGCTCGAAGCCGGCTTCGCCAGGGCGCGCAGCGCCGAGGAAACGGTCAGGTTGCTGGTCACCAGCTATATCGACTGGGTCGTGGCGAATCCTGACTGGGCACGCTTCATCCTGCACAGCCGCGGGCGGGTAGAGGCGGGGGAGTTGGGCGAGCGCCTGCGGGCCGACAACCAGGCCCACTTCGCGCGGATCCATGCGGCGCTGGCGGGATATCGGGCCGAGGGCCTGTTCCGCGAGATGCCGGACGACTGCTTTGCTTCGGTGGTGATCGGCCCGGCCCACGACCTTGCCCGCCAGTGGCTGGCCGGGCGAACCCGGGTGGCGTTGGCCGACTGTCGCGAACTGCTGGCGCAGGTGGCCTGGGACAGCGTGCGCGCGGCCTGAGGCGTCCGTGGCCTCGGGAACGAAAAAGCCCCGCGGCTGCGGGGCTTTTTCGTCAGGGCCGGGTTCAGCCGCGGCGGCGGAACAGCGGCAGCGGCTGCTCCACCGAGGTCTGGTAGACCTCGCTGAAGTCGTCCAGGCTGGCCAGGGCGTCTTCCGGGCTGCGGTCGGCACGGATGGCGTAGGCGTCGAAGCCGCAGCGGCGCATGAAGAACAGCTGGTCGCGCAGCACGTCGCCGATCGCGCGGATCTCGCCCTTGTAGCCGTAGCGCTCGCGCAGCAGGCGCGCGCTGCTGAAGCCGCGGCCATCGGTAAAGGCGGGGAAGTTCAGCGCGATCACCTGGAACCTGTCGAGGTCACCGGCGATGCTTTCCGGCTCCTCGTCCGCGTCCAGCCAGACCCCCAGGCCGCCGTCGCGGCCGCGCAGGGCCGGGCCGTGCTCGAGCCACAGGGCCAGCGGGATGATCACGTCGTCGCTGTTGGGCACGCTTTCCAGGGTCGCGTCCTTGGGCAGCAAGTGCCAGCGGTCGTCGACCACCTGGCGGTCCTTAATGATTCGCTGCATATACGCGCTCCTTGAACGGGTCGATACCGATACGGCGGAAGGTGTCGATGAAGGGTTCTTCCTCGGTCCGGCGTTCCACGTAGACCTGGATGATCTTGTCGATCACGTCGGCCATCTGCTCCTGGGCGAAGGACGGGCCGAGGATCTGCCCGAGGCTGGCGTCGCGCGCCGAGCTGCCGCCGAGGGAGACCTGGTAGAACTCCGCGCCTTTCTTGTCGACCCCGAGGATGCCGATGTGGCCGACATGGTGATGGCCGCAGGCGTTCATGCAACCGGAGATGTTCAGGTCGATGTCGCCGATGTCGAACAGGTAGTCGAGGTTGTCGAAGCGGCGCTGGATGGCCTCGGCGATCGGGATCGACTTGGCGTTGGCCAGGGAGCAGAAGTCACCGCCCGGGCAGCAGATGATGTCGGTCAGCAGGCCGACGTTGGGGGTGGCGAAGCCCAGTTCACGGAGTTCGCCCCAGAGGGCGAAGAGTTCGCCCTGCTCGACGTCGGCGAGGATGATGTTCTGGTTATGGCTGTTGCGTACCTCGCCGAAGCTGTAGCGGTCGGCGAGATCGGCGATGGCGTCCAGTTGCTTGTCGGTGACGTCTCCCGGCGCGGTGCCGGTGGGCTTCAGCGAGAGCGTCACGGCGACGTAGCCGGGCTTCTTGTGGGCGAAGGTGTTGCGTGCGCGCCAGCGGGCGAAGCCGGGGTACTCCGCGTCGAGCCGGGCGAGGGATTCATCGAGGTCGTCGAGGGCCTTGTAGGCCGGATCGACGAAATGCGCGGCGACGCGCTGGACTTCCGCCTCGGTGAGGGTGCTCGGTCCGTCCTTGAGGTTGGCCCATTCGGCCTCGACGCGCTCGGCGAAGACTTCCGGGGTCAGCGCCTTGACCAGGATCTTGATCCGCGCCTTGTACTTGTTGTCGCGCCGGCCATAGCGGTTGTAGACGCGCAGGATGGCATCCAGGTAGCCGAGCAGGTGCTGCCAGGGCAGGAATTCGTTGATGAAGCTGCCGACGATCGGGGTCCGGCCCAGGCCGCCGCCGACCGAGACGCGGAAGCCGAGCTGGCCGGCCTCGTTCTTCACCGCCTCCAGGCCGATGTCGTGCACCTCGATGGCGGCACGGTCGCTCACCGCGCCGTTCACCGCGATCTTGAACTTGCGCGGCAGGTGGGCGAACTCGGGGTGGAAGGTCGACCATTGGCGGATGATCTCGCACCAGGGGCGCGGGTCCACCAGTTCGTCGCGGGCGACGCCGGCGAACTGGTCGGTGGTGGTGTTGCGGATGCAGTTGCCGCTGGTCTGGATCGCGTGCATCTGCACGGTGGCCAGTTCGGCGAGGATTTCCGGCACGTCTTCCAGCTCCGGCCAGTTGAACTGCACGTTCTGCCGGGTGCTGATGTGGGCGTAGCCCTTGTCGTAGTCGCGGGCGATCTGCGCCAGCTTGCGCAGTTGGCGCGAGGAGAGCAGGCCATAGGGAACGGCGATGCGCAGCATCGGGGCATAGCGCTGGATATAGAGACCGTTCTGCAGGCGCAGCGGGCGGAACTCCTCACCGGTCAATTCACCCGCCAGGTAACGGCGGGTCTGGTCGCGGAACTGCTTGACGCGGTCCTCGACGATCCGTTGGTCGTACTCGTCGTATACGTACATGAATATTCCTGCTGTCAGGCTATGCGGCTTACTGCGTTAACCAGCGCGCACGGCTACGCGCTCCACGCGGAGTGGGCGCACGATACCAGTTCATATTTATGCGTAAAAGTGATGTTTGAGTATATGGTAAGAACCGAAAAGACTAAGTCGCCAGGCAAGCATAACCGCTTCGCAACGGCGCCTTTCTTGAGCGATGGGCGGCGCTGGTCTTAACTGGAGGGTGCCTTTCGATGTCTTCGTCCCGATACCCACAAGAAACAGGGGGAGTCATGAGCGAGCCGAGCAAAACCCAGGAAAACCGCGACAGCGTGGTCGACGCCCGCGCGGCCTTCGTCCTGATCCTGCTGGTGGTGGCTACCGCGGTGTTCTGGGTCAGCCACCAGTGAAAGCCCGCCTCGGCGGCGCAGAGGTCACAGGCCGCTGAGGCTCAGCACCAGTTTCACGATCCCGGCCAGCAACAGCACGAACACCAGGGTGAAGAGCAGGCCCAGCATGATGAAGTGCACGGGCTTGCCGTGGCTGAAGTCGCGGGCGCGGTTTCGCCCGCTCTGTACGCCGAAGGCGGCAGCCATCACGCTGTGCAGCATCTGCCAGAAGGTCGGCGGCTTCTGGTTCGGTTCTTCCGTCTCGATACCCATCGGTGGTCCTCCCTTTTCCATACCTGCCCTGAGAGTCTAGACCCTTGGCGGGAGGAGGGTGGCTTCAGGCCTGGCGGGCGGGGATGCGCCGTTCCGCCGTGCCCTGCGTGGCCCTGGCGCGCAGTTGCCCGCAGCCGCCGTCGATGTCCTGGCCGGCCGAGTTGCGCACCTTGGTCAGCACGCCGCGGCTGTGCAGGTAGCGCACCAGCTCGACGATCCGCTCCCCGCTCGGGCGCCGGTAGGCGTCGCCGTCCATGCTGTTGTAGGGGATCAGGTTCATTACCGCGAAGCGGCCTTTGAGCAGGCGCAGGATGCCGTCCATTTCCTCCAGGCTGTCGTTGATCCCTTCGAGCAGGGTCCATTGGTACTGGATCGGATAGTCGACCCGGCGGGCGTAGGCCTCGCCGGCTTCCACCAGTTCTTCCGGGCTCAGCGGCGGCGCCTTGGGCAACAGTTGCCGGCGCAGTTCGGCGCGGGTGCTGTGCAGGGACAAGGCGAGGGCGGGCTTCACCCGTTGCCGGGGCAGGCGCTCGAACACGCGGGGATCGCCGACGGTGGAGAACACTAGGTTCTTGTGGCCGATGCCGCCATCGGTGCCGAGCAGGTCGATGGCTTCGAGGACGTTGTCGAGGTTGTGCGCCGGCTCGCCCATGCCCATGAACACCACTTTCTTCACCGCTCGCCGACGCCGCGCCAGGACCACCTGGGCGACCATCTCCAGGCTGCCGACCTGGCGCAGCAGGCCGCTGCGGCCGGTCATGCAGAACACGCAGCCGACCGCGCAGCCGACCTGGGTCGAGACGCACAGCCCACCGCGCGGCAGCAGCACGCTTTCCACCATCTGCCGGTCGGCCAGTTCCACCAGCAGGCGCGACGAGCCGTCGCTCGCCGGATGCTCGCTGTGCAGGCGGGCGATGCCTTCCAGTTCCGCGGCTACCTGGGGCAGACCATGGCGTACGCCCAGCGGCAGGAAGTCCTCGGCCCGCTGGCGGGCGGTGCAGGCATCGAGGGCGCGGCCCTGCAGCCAGGCGCGGACGATCCTCCCGCGATGCAGGGGCTTGGCGCCGAGATCGGCGAGGCGCTGGTGGAGGTCTTGGCTACGCATGGGGCGCGCATCCTACCATTGCCCGTCTTGAGGCGGTATGGCCGGCGCCGACGTGCTATCGTTGCGCTCCGCTCCACCGCAGCAACGGAACCGTTCCATGAAATTCGTCCACCAGCGCGAACACCTCAACGAAGACGACATCGTGGTCATCGAGTGTTCGCAGCAATGCAATATCCGCCTGATGAACGACGCCAATTTCCGCAGTTTCAAGAATGGCGGGCGGCATAGCTACCATGGCGGCGCCTTCGACCGCTTCCCGGCGAAGATCAAGGTGCCCAGCACCGGGTTCTGGAACATCACCATCGATACCGTGACCCGGCGCCCGATCAGCGTGACGCGCAAGCCGAACTTCAAGTGGTCGATCAAGTTCGTGCGCCGTTCCGGTTCGCAGTTCACCTGAGGGCGCGCGTCCCATGAGTGCGAAAATGGACGAGCAGGCGCTTCTGGCGTTGCTCCGCGAGCTGGCCATCGACAGCCAGCGGGTCGAGCATCCGGCCATCGCCTCCATCGAGGAATATTACGCGCAGGGCATCGAATTGCCCGACCAGGGCATCAAGAACCTGTTCCTGCGCAACCGCAAGGGTACTCGCCACTACCTGGTGCTGCTCGACGAGCGCAAGGAGGCCGACCTGCCGGGCATCGCCGAACAGATCGGCGAAAGCCGCCTGTCGTTCGCCTCGGTCGAGCGCCTGCGCGAATACCTCGGCGTCGAACTGGGCTGCGTGACGCCTTTCGCGCTGGTCAACGATCCGCAGCACAGGGTCGAGGTGTTGCTCGACGATGCCATTCGCCAGGACCAGTTGCTCGGTTTCCACCCGTTGGTGAATACCGCCACCGAGTGCATTCGCTACGCAGACCTGCTGGCCTTTCTCGCCCACACGGGGCATGAACCGCGCCTGATCCGGGTGTAGGTCGCAGCTTCGCGCCTGCTGGCGCCGGTTTCACTCGAAGAAGTTGTGCCAGCAGTCGCTCAACGGGCCGACCTCGAAGGTCTTGCACCAGGGTTGGGCTTCCAGCCACAGGCGGGCGCTTTCCCGGTCCGCCTCGTCCAGGCTGCCGACCCGCGCCAGGCACAGGTAGCCGCTGATCTCCGCCTGTTCCGGCGAGCCTCCGCCACCGAACACCCAGCCCTGGGCCTCGACGAAGTCGATCAGATGGTCCAGCGCATCGTCGTGGGAGAGGGCGCTACGGTCGTAGGTCAGTTCGAAGCTGAAGCCGAACTCCTGGAACTCGCCCAGGCGCAGTTTCTTGCGCAGGCGGCGCTTGCGCGGCTTTTCCATCTGCTCGGGAGTGAGGAATTTCATCGTCGCCTTCCTGGTCAGTCATCGTAGCCAAGGTTCGGCGCCAGCCAGCGCTCGCTGACGCTGGCTTCCTGGCCCTTGCGCTGGCTGTAGCGTTCCACCTGGTCCTTGTCGATCTTGCCGACCGCGAAGTACTGCGCCTGCGGGTGGGCGAAATACCAACCGCTGACCGCCGCGGCCGGGAACATCGCGTAGTGCTCGGTCAGGCTGACGCCGGACAGGCCCTGCGGATCGAGCAGTTCGAACAGGGTGCCTTTCTCGGTATGGTCGGGGCAGGCCGGGTAGCCCGGTGCCGGGCGGATGCCGACGTATTGCTCCTTGATCAAGGCCTCGTTGTCGAGGTGCTCGTCGCGGGCGTAGCCCCAGTACTCCTTGCGCACCCGCTCGTGCAGCCACTCGGCGCAGGCTTCGGCGAGGCGGTCGGCGAGCGCCTTGACCATGATGCTGTTGTAGTCGTCGCCCTTGGCTTCGTACGCCTTGGCCACTTCCTCGGCGCCGATCCCGGCGGTGGTGATGAAGCCGCCGATGTAGTCGCGCACGCCGCTTTCCTTCGGCGCGACGAAATCGGCCAGCGACAGGTTCGGCTTGCCGTCCGGCTTGATCGTCTGCTGCCGCAGGTGGTGCAGGGTGGCGAGGGTGTCGCCGTCGGCGTCGTAGACCTCCAGGTCGTCGTGCTCGACCTGGTTGGCCGGCCAGAAGCCGAACACCGCGCGGGCCTTGATCAGCTTCTCGTCGATCAGCTTCTTCAGCATCGCCTGGGCGTCGTTGAACAACGAGGTGGCGGCCTCGCCGACCACCTCGTCGGTGAGGATGCGCGGGTACTTGCCGGCCAGGTCCCAGGAAATGAAGAACGGCGTCCAGTCGATGTACTCGGCGAGCACCGCGAGGTCGATCTCGTCGAGCACCCTGACGCCCGTGAAGGAAGGCGTCGGCGCCTGGTAGCCGGCCCAGTCGAACGCTGGCTTGTTGGCGATCGCCTGTTCGTAGCTCAGCCGCTCGGTGCGGGCGCTGCGGTTGGCCGTGCGTTCGCGGACCACCGCGTAGTCGGCGCGGGTGCGGGCCACGTAGTCGGCCTTCAGCTCCTTGGACAGCAGGCTGGTGGCCACGCCTACCGCGCGCGAGGCGTCGGTGACGTAGACCACCGCGTCGTTGCTGTACTGCGGATCGATCTTCACCGCGGTATGCGCCTTCGAGGTGGTGGCGCCGCCGATCATCAGCGGCAACTGGAAATTCTGCCGCTGCATTTCCTTGGCGACGTGGACCATCTCGTCCAGCGACGGCGTGATCAGGCCGGACAGGCCGATGATGTCGCATTTCTCGGCGATGGCGGTCTGCAGGATCTTCTCCGCCGGCACCATCACGCCGAGGTCGACCACGTCATAGCCGTTGCAGCCGAGCACCACGCCGACGATGTTCTTGCCGATGTCGTGCACGTCGCCCTTCACCGTGGCCATCAGGATCTTGCCCTTGGCTTCCGGCTTGTCGCCTTTCTCCGCCTCGATGAAGGGAATCAGGTGGGCCACCGCCTGCTTCATCACTCGCGCGGACTTGACCACCTGCGGGAGGAACATCTTGCCGGCGCCGAACAGGTCGCCGACCACGTTCATCCCGGACATCAGCGGACCTTCGATGACCTCGATGGGGCGCGCGCACTGCTGGCGGCATTCCTCGGTGTCCTCGACGATCCAGGTGGTGATGCCCTTGACCAGCGCATGCTCGAGGCGCTTCTCGACGCTGTAGCTGCGCCATTCCTCGTCCTCGGCCTCCTTGACCGCGCCGCCGCCCTTGTAGTCGTCGGCGATCGCCAGCAGGGCCTCGGTGGCCTCGGGCGTGCGGTTGAGCACCACGTCCTCGACCCGGTCGCGCAGCGCTTTCGGAATCTCGTCGTAGATTTCCAGCTGGCCGGCGTTGACGATGCCCATGGTCAGGCCGTTGCGGATCGCGTAGTAGAGGAACACCGAGTGGATCGCCTCGCGTACCGGGTTGTTGCCGCGGAACGAGAAGGACACGTTGGACACCCCGCCCGAGCTGAGGGCGTAGGGGAGGTTGTCGCGGATGTAGGCGCAGGCGTTGATGAAATCGACCGCGTAGTTGTTGTGTTCCTCGATGCCGGTGGCGATGGCGAAGATGTTCGCATCGAAGATGATGTCTTCCGGTGGGAAGCCGACTTCGTCGACCAGGATGTCGTAGGAGCGCTTGCAGATTTCTTCCTTGCGCGCCTGGGTGTCGGCCTGGCCGTCCTCGTCGAAGGCCATCACCACCACCGCGGCGCCGTAGCGCTTGCACAGGCGGGCATGGTGCTTGAAGGCCTCGACGCCTTCCTTCATCGAGATCGAGTTGACGATGCCCTTGCCCTGGATGCACTTCAGGCCGGCCTCGATCACTTCCCACTTGGAGGAGTCGATCATGATCGGCACGCGCGAGATGTCGGGCTCGGAGGCGATCAGGTTGAGGAAGGTGACCATGGCCGCCTTCGAGTCCAGCATGCCTTCGTCCATGTTGATGTCGATCACCTGGGCGCCGGCTTCCACCTGCTGCTGGGCGACCTCGAGAGCTTCCGCGTAGTTTTCCTCGCGGATCAGCCGGGCGAACTTGGCCGAGCCGGTGATGTTGGTGCGCTCGCCGACGTTGACGAACAGCGAGCTGCGGTCGATGGTGAACGGCTCCAGGCCGGACAGGCGGCAGGCCCGGGGAATCTCCGGGATGGCCCGCGGCGGGTACTTGGCCACCGCCTTGGCGATCGCCTCGATGTGCGCCGGGGTGGTGCCGCAGCAGCCGCCGACGATATTGAGGAAGCCGGCGGCGGCGAATTCCTCGACCACCACGGCCATTTCCGCCGGCGATTCGTCGTATTCGCCGAAGGCGTTCGGCAGGCCGGCGTTGGGGTGGGCCGAGACATGGGTGTCGGCCTTGGTCGACAGTTCCTCGATGTACGGCCGCAATTCCTTGGCGCCGAGGGCGCAGTTCAGGCCTACCGAGATCGGCCGGGCATGCCGCACCGAGTTCCAGAAGGCCTCGGTGGTCTGGCCCGACAGGGTGCGGCCGGAGGCGTCGGTGATGGTCCCGGAGATCATGATCGGCAGCTCCACGCCGAGTTCCTCGAACACGCCCTGGACGGCGAATATCGCCGCCTTGGCATTGAGGGTGTCGAAGATGGTCTCGATCAGGATCAGGTCGGCGCCGCCCTCGATCAGGCCGCGGGTCGCCTCGACGTAGTTCTCCACCAGCTCGTCGAAGGTGACGTTGCGGTAGCCGGGGTTGTTCACGTCCGGGGAAATCGAGCAGGTGCGGCTGGTCGGGCCGAGCACGCCGGCGACGAAGCGCGGCTTGTCCGGGGTCTCGGCGGTCTTCGCGTCCGCCACCTGGCGAGCCAGGCGCGCCCCTTCGACGTTGAGTTCGTAGGCCAGCGACTGCATGCCGTAGTCGGCCTGGGACACCTGGGTGGCGTTGAAGGTATTGGTCTCGAGGATGTCGGCGCCGGCGTCGAGGTAGGCCTTCTCGATGGCCTGGATCACGTCCGGGCGGCTCAGCAGCAAGAGGTCGTTGTTGCCTTTCACGTCGCTCGGCCAGTCGGCGAAGCGCTCGCCGCGGTAGTCGGCCTCTTCCAGCTTGTAGCTCTGGATCATGGTGCCCATGCCGCCATCGAGGATCAGGATACGTTCCCTGAGGGCGTGCTGGAGGGCTTGCAGGCGGGCGCTGCGATCGGTGAGCGGGCTGGACATGGATGGACCTGGCGTCAGTGGGCGGAAAGGTGAAAAGCATAACAAAGGCAGGGGCTTTCCGACCGGGGGTGGCTGGACCATGAATTTCATTCAAGTTGAAAGATGTTCATCCGCGGGCCGGAAAAGCCCCTGGCGCCGTTTTGTCGCAGCATACGGGCGGAATGCGGAGGTCGGAGTGCGCAGGCGGGCGGCGAAGGGGCGGGCGAGTGGAGTCGGGATGCTCGTGGGGAATCGTGCTGCGAATGAGTCTGGCTCATTCGCAGCACGGCCTGAATCAACTGGCCCTGGGCAGGCTGCAACTGGCCAGGGAGTAGACGTAGTAGTTGAGGCGGTCGCGGTCGGTGCGATTCCATACCTGGCCGACCGACTTCAGGCCCTGGCTCTGGCCGACCGCGCCGGCGATGCTGCCGCACCAGCACATCGGGTACTTCTGCCGATACAGCGGACCGCTGATGACCACCGCGACGTGCCCGTAGGTGCGGCCCTTCAGGCCGGCGATCACCAGGAAGCCCTGGGCCGCCTTCTGCGCGGCCTCGGCGCCGGAGGCGAGCTTGGTCCAGCTCTGCTCCAGGCCGTCGACCATGGCGTTGGCGTTGCCGCGGGGCATCGGTACGCCCAGCTCGGTGGCCACCGACTGGACGAAGCCGGAACAGTTGTCCTTGTTCGGGGTGCCGGCCAGGTAGCTCTTGTCCCAGCTGTTCTTGCAGGCGTTGACGATGCATTGATCGAGACTGTCCATGTATCACCTATGCGTGTCGATAAGGGGCGCTCCGGCCCGGATCATTTCTTTGCGGTCTGGCAGAACGGCGCGAGCGAACGCTTCACGATCTTCGCGCAGCTGTCGACGGATTCGCCCGAGCATTTCTCTCCCAGGCGCAGCCCGTCCTTGTCCACCGCCCAGCGCTGGCCGGAGATGTCCTCGCGGTGCACCACCTTGCAGGTGGCGCTGTCGTAGGACACCAGCTCGGCGCTGGAGCCGCTGAATTCATGCATCAGCACGCGCCGACCGTCCTGGCTCAGGAACACGCCGCCGCGCGACCAGATGCCGCCGTCCTCTATGCGGCAATCGTTGCCGCTGTCGCGGTCGGCCAGGTAGACCGGCGGTTCGGGAAAGGCATCGGGGTTGTCGTCGTTGGGATCCTCGTTGCTGAACATCACGCGGACGTGCTCGTCCTCGCCGCCGAACATGTTCGGCGAGCCGAACCGGGGCACGATTTCCAGCTGGGTGAAAGTACAGTCCGCCGCCTGGGCCGAAAGGCTCAGGAAGAGAGCGGCGAAGCTGCCGGCGAGCAGTTTCATGGGGCGGGTTCTCCGTTGGGCCGCCAGGGCGGCGAAAGGATGGACCAGGCCGCGCCGGGCGCGAACGGAAGCGCCGCCTGGCGACAGCAGGCGGAAAGCGGCGAAGAGGGGACGTGGGGCGCACGCGAACGGGCGCGGATGGGGCGCGGCGAGTCGAAACATATCCCTGTTTCCTCGAAGTCATCGTCCTTGATCGCCAGGGCGGGCCTGGGAGCCCGGCTAGCATACGTGGCGGCCGAAGCCGGTGGAATGCTGGCGAAATGGCGGCTCAGGCCCGGGGCGAGTTCGCCCGCCGTTGTGAAAGTGCGGCGCAGAGAGGCGGGTTTGCTAGAATCGCCCGTCGCCGAGTGAGGAGTGGTTCATGTTGCCAAGACCGTTGGTTGGGTTGGCCTTCGTTTTGTCGTCTTTTATCCAGTCTGTTTCCGCTGCTGAAATTTCCTATAGCCGTGACGTCCAGCCGATCTTTACCGCCAAGTGCGTCGCCTGCCACGCCTGCTACGACTCGCCCTGCCAGCTCAACCTGAGCAGCGCCGAGGGCGCGCAGCGCGGCGCCAACCAACTGCCGGTCTACGACGGCACGCGGACCAAGGCGCAGGAAACCACCCGCCTGTACCTCGATGCGCACGGTGCCGACGCCTGGCGGCGCAAGGACTTCTGGTCGGTGCTCGAACCGCAGGACGGCCAGGCCGCACTGATGGCGCGGATGCTCGAGCTTGGCCACAGCCAGCCGTTGCAGCCGAATGCGAAGATCCCCGAAGGCCTGGACATTTCGATCAACCGCGCCAACCAGTGCCCGACGCCGGCCAGCATCGATGCGTTCATCCGCAAGAACCCAGGTTCCGGCATGCCTTTCGCGGTGGCCGGGCTGAGCGACGACGAATACGCCACTTTGCAGAAGTGGCTGGCCGCGGGCGCCCCGGTCGACCAGCAGCCGTTGCGGCCGACCGCCGCCGAGGCGCGCCAGGTGGCCAGCTGGGAGCGTTTCCTCAACCAGCCTGGGGCCAAGCAGAGCCTGGTCTCGCGCTGGCTCTACGAGCACCTGTTCCTGGCGCACCTGTATTTCCCGGAACAGGGCGCGCCCGGCCACTTCTTCCAGCTGGTGCGTTCACGCACGCCCAGCGGCCAGCCGATCGACCCGATCCCGACCCGGCGTCCCAACGACGATCCGGGCAACAGCTTCTATTACCGCCTCTGGCCGATCCAGGGCGTGATCGTCCACAAGACGCACATCACCTATCCGCTGACGGCGAAGAAGCTGGAACGCGTCCAGGAGCTGTTCTTCGGCACCCAGTGGAACACCGACAAGGTTCCCGGCTACGGCGTGCAGAGCCGCGCCAACCCGTTCGTCACCTTCGCCGCGATCCCGCCACGGGCGCGCTACCAGTTCATGCTGGACAACGCCGAGTACTTCACCCGTACCTTCATCCGCGGGCCGGTGTGCCGTGGACAGATCGCCACCGACGTGATCCGCGACAACTTCTGGGTGGTATTCCAGGACCCCGAGCAGGACCTGTTCGTCACCGACGCCAACTTCCGCGCGCAGAGCGAGCCGCTGCTGGCCTTGCCGGGGCAGATCGACGAGCTGAAGAACCTGCTCGGCCTGTGGAGCGCCTACCGGGACAAGCGCAACGAGTACGAAGACCTGCGCCAGGACGTCTACGCCGACGCGCCGCCGCCGACCTGGAACACGATCTGGCACGGCAACGACAACGCCCTGCTGAGCATCTTCCGCCAGTTCGACAGCGCCTCGGTGCGCAAGGGCCTGCTTGGCGAGGTACCGCAGACCCTGTGGCTGATGGACTACCCGCTGTTCGAGCGAACCTACTACGGGTTGGTGGTGAACTTCGATGTCTTCGGCAACGTCTCGCACCAGGCGCAGACGCGTCTGTACTTCGACCTGATCCGCAACGGCGCCGAGCAGAACTTCCTCCGCCTGATGCCGGTCGACGCGCGCCAGCCGTTGCTTGACGACTGGTACCAGAACAGCGGCAAGCTGAAGATGTGGATGGACTACCAGGCCTTCGACGATGACACGCCGAGCGCGCTGGGATTGCCGGAGAAGCAGCCGAAGAAGGCCTTCGCCGAAGAACTGCTGCGTCGCTACGGCGACCTCAATGCGCGCCCCGACCCGATCAACCGCTGCCTGGACGGCAACTGCTATCGACCGGGCATCGACCGCGAACTGCAGGACGCCGAGCAGGCCTTCAGTCGCCTGGTCAGCCGGCCGGCGGCCGGCCTCAAGGTCATAGAGCGCTTCCCCGAGGCGACCATGCTGCGGATACGTACGTCCAGCGGCAAGCGCGAGATCTATACCGTGCTGCGCAACCGCGCGCACAGCAATGTCGCCTTCATGCTCGGCGAGTCGCTGCGCTACCAGCCGGGCCTGGACACCCTGACGATCTACCCGGGCGTGCTGTCCAGCTACCCGAACTTCATGTTCGATCTGCCGGCGACGGATGCCGAGGCCTTCGTCGGCGCCCTGGAGGCGGCGAAGAGTAGCGAGGACTTCGACAAGGTGGTCGAACGCTGGGGCGTGCGCCGCAGCAATCCGCGGTTCTGGAGCTACTTCCACGATCTCGAGGCGTACATCCGCGAAACCGAGCCGGTCGAGGCGGGCGCGCTGGACATGAATCGCTACGAGAACCTCTGAGTCTCGCGACCCGCTCCGCAAGGGGCGGGTCGGTTATCGCGAATTATTCCTACTAATTTACTAGGGCTTTATCCGCAAGTACCGATTGGCGTAAACTGTCGGCATATTTGCGAGGAGTTGCCATGAGCGCCATCACCATTACCGAAGCTGCCCAAGCGTATCTGGCCGAGTTGCTGGAGAAGCAGAGCACCCCGGGTATCGGCATTCGTATCTTCATCACCCAGCCGGGTACCCAGTACGCGGAAACCTGCATCGCCTACTGCAAGCCGGGCGAGGAAAAGGTCGAGGACACCGCCATCGCCCTGAAGGACTTCACTGCCTGGATCGATGCGGTCAGCGAGCCCTTCCTCGAAGACGCGGTGGTGGACTACGCCACCGACCGCATGGGCGGCCAGTTGACCATCAAGGCGCCGAACGCCAAGGTGCCGATGGTCAACGAGGACAGCCCGATCACCGAACGCATCAACTACTACCTGCAGACCGAGATCAATCCCGGCCTGGCCAGCCACGGCGGACAGGTGAGCCTGGTCGACGTGGTCGAGGACAACATCGCCGTGTTGCGTTTCGGCGGTGGTTGCCAGGGCTGCGGGATGGTCGACATGACCCTCAAGGATGGCGTCGAGAAGACCCTGATCGAGCGTATTCCCGAACTGAAGGGCGTGCGCGACGTGACCGACCACAGCAACAAGGAGAACGCCTACTACTGAGGCGTTTCCGTAAAGCAGAAGAGGCGACCGCAAGGTCGCCTTTTTCGTTGCCGGCGTTTCAGCGCGACAGCGTCCGCGTTCGCCGTACCGGCCAGAGCAGTGCCAGCGCCACCAGCAGCGCCGGCCAGACCAGCAGGTTCACCGCGTTCCAGCCAAGGCTGGTGATCAGGGCGCCGGAGCCGAACGACATCAGCGCCGCCACCAGGCTGTTGCCTTGCTCCATCAATCCTTGCGCGGCGCCGCGCTCGCTTTCGGCGTGGCCCTCGCCGAGCAGGGTGGTGCCGGCGATGAGCATCAGGTTCCAGCCGCTGCCCAGGGCCAGCGAACTGAGCAGAAAATGCATGACCGACTGTCCACCCAGGGCGATGCCGGCACTTGCGGCGAGCAGGAACGCGCCGAGCAGGGCGACGCGACGGTTGCCGATGCGGTCGACCAGCGCTCCGGCGAAGAACGCCGGAAGGAACATTCCCAGCACGTGCCACTGGATGACCCGACTCGACTGTTCCAGCGGCAGGCCGCAGAAGCTCATGGCCAGCGGCGTGGCGTTCATGATCAGGATCATCAACCCGTGTCCGGCCGCGGTGCAGGCGATGGCCGCGCGGACCACCGGCCGCCGCAACAGGCCGCCTATGTCGCGCCAGGCGAGTCGTGCCGGGCGCGGCGCCTGGCCTTCGCGGAGCAGGGCCATCAGCAGCAGGCCGGCGAGGGCCAGCGCGGCGATCAGCAGATAGGCGCCGACGAAGGGCTGGGCCAGCGCGTTGCGCGACCACAGCGCCAGGCTCGGCGCCAGCAGCGCGGCGAGTACCCCGCCGGCGAGCACGTAAGCGCTGGCGCGGCCTTTCCGCCCGGCATCCACCGCCTCCAGCGCGGCGAACCGGTAGTACATGGCCGAGGCCTGGTAGACCCCGATGCCCAGCGCGCCGAGACAGAACCAGAGGAAATCGCCAGTCCAGACACCGGCGGCGCAGACCAGACCGCCGAGCACGCCGCCGCCGGCGCCGAGCATCAGCCCGGGACGTCGGCCGTGGCGCTGCATGAAGTGCGACAACGGCTGCACCGCCAGCAGGTTGCCCAGCACCAGCAGGGCCAGGGGCAGGGTGGCCAGGCTGTTCAACGGCGCCAGCTGGACGCCGACCAGCGAGGTCAGGGTTATGCCGATCAGCGAACAGGACCAGTACAGGGCCTGGCCGCAGAACAGCAGGAGCAGGGTCGGGTTGCGTAGCAGCATGGCGTCACTCCGGACAACCGCCGGGCCTGACGACGCGCCGGCTGGAGGCGGGCTGACGGACCAGCGCATCCCGCGGACGCCTTGGCCGGGCCAGCAGTTCGCCGCCGCAGTTCGGGCATTGGCCGCCCAGGCGGGTCGTCGCGCAATCGCGGCAGAAGGTGCACTCGAAGGTGCAGATCAGCGCGTCGCCGCTGTCGCCGGGCAGGTCGCGGTCGCAGCACTCGCAGTTGGGGCGCAGTTCCAGCATGGGAAGGTCCTCGGTGGGAGCGTCAGGCCAGCATGCCGAAGCGTTCGGCGTATTCCTGGGGGCTGACCGAAAGATGCTTGTGGAACGTCCGCCGGAGGTTTTCCGGATGGCCGAAGCCGCACAGCCGGGACACCGTGGCGATCGATGCCTGGGCGTCCTGCAGCAGGGCGCGCGCGGCCTCCAGGCGAACCCGCTCGACGTAGCGACCGGGCGCCACGCCCAATTCCTGGAGAAATACCCGGGACAGCGTACGCGGGCTCATGCAGGCCCGGTCGGCGAGGGCTTCCAGGGACAGGTCGCCGGCGAGGTTGGCGGGAATCCACTCCAGCAGCGCGGCCAGGCGCGGGGTGCGGCTCGGTTCCGGGGTCAGCCAGGCGCTGAACTGGGCCTGGCCGCCTGGACGCTTGAGGAACATCACCAGGCGTCGCGCGACGCTGAGCGCCAGGCTGCGGCCGAGGTCGGCCTCGACCAGCGCCAGGGCCAGGTCGATGCCCGCCGTGACGCCGGCCGAGGTGAAGATGTGGGCGTCGCCGTCGCGGCACTGCGGGTCGTAGGTGTGCAGGCGGTCGCCTTGCACATGGACGCCGGGAAACCCCTGGCGCAGCGTCGCCACGTCGGCCCAGTGGGTGGTCGCCGGGTGCCCGTCGAGAACCCCGGCGGCGGCCAGGATCAGCGCTCCCGAACACACCGAGCCGAGCCGCCGTATGCGCGGTTCGGCGGCTTTCAGCCAGGCGAGCAGGTCGGCGTTGCGGGTCTGCGCCTCGACACCGAGGCCGCCGGGCACCAACAGGGTGTCCAGGCTTTCCGGCGGACAGTCGCGCCAGGCGAGGTCGGCGCAGATGCGGATGCCCGCGGAACTGGGCACCGCTTCGCTACGCTCGCCGAGCACCTGTATCCGGTAGAAAGGCGGCAGACCCTGGCGCTGGCGTTCGACGTTGGCCGAGGCGAATACCTGCAGCGGTCCGGTCACGTCCAGGCTCATCACGTCGGGATAGATCAGGCAGGCAATCAGGCGTGGTTCGGGCATGGCATGACCTCATGGCGATGGCGGCAGTCTGGCCTCCTTCGGACCTGGCCGCAATGCCAGTTGGCCCACGGATCTTGCCATTCGCTCGCCGGGGCGTCCCGCTGCGCCGATGGCTGGTATCGCCTCGGCACGCCGCATGCCCTATTGTCTGGTAACGGGTGATGGCTTTTTGACTCATCGCTGTAGAGGCGCCAGGGTATTGTCGTCCAGGCCTGTTCCAGCGTTCGGTCCGAGGTAGGGGAGTCAGCATGCTTGCACGCGACGGCCTGGTACAGGCTGGTCTGCCGGATAATCCGTATGCGCGCCAGTTGCGCAACGGTTTTCGTTGGTTGCGGTTCGAAAAGGAGCTGGAAAACGAGTTTCGCGAGTTTCTCAGTTGGAACTCGCTGATGCAGCGGCGTGCTGCCATCGGGGTGGCGTTCCTGATCTGGGCGCTGTTCATCGTGGCCGACTGGATGATGGTGGACATCCGCCTGCACCCCAGCCTGTTCGAGCAACTGCTGGGCGTGCGCCTGGGAATGATCGGCCTGCTGCTGGTGGTCTGGCCGGCGGCCTTCCTGCCCAGCCTGCGCAAGGTCGGCGATGCCATCGCCCCCTACTGCCTGCTGCTGATCAACCTGGCGGTGCTGGCCTGCGACGTGCTGTTCGAGTGGCATGGGGTGCCGCGCTTCACCCAACTGGGCGCGACCCTGGGCATCCTCGCGGTGTTCTTCCCACTCGGCCTGGCGTTCTGGGCCTGCGTGCGCCTGGCGTTGCTGTGCCTGGCCCTGAACCTGGCGGTATTCCTGCTCTTCGGCGGCGAAGAGAACCTGCGCACCAACCTGCTGAATACGCTCTACAACGGCCTGGTGGTGCTGATCTGTTCGTTCGCCCTGTACCTGCAGGACTACGCCCAGCGCGAGCAGTTCCTCGGCCGGCGGCTGCTGGGCATGATGGCCGAACAGGACAGCCTCACCGGCCTGGTCAACCGACGCTACTACGAGCTGCTCGCCCAGCGGGCCCTGGAGCAGGGCGCCCGCGAGGAAAAGGGGGTGGCGCTGATCCTGGTGGATGTCGACGACTTCAAGGCCTACAACGACCACTACGGGCATCCGGCCGGCGATGCCGCCCTGCGCCAGCTTGGCGTCGTGCTCCGGCAGGGCGCGCGGCGGCCGCTGGATATCGCCGCGCGCCTGGGCGGGGAGGAGTTCGCCGTGTTGCTCTACGACAGCGAGGAGGGCAACACCCTGGCCATCGCCGAGCGCCTGCGGCAGGCGGTGGAGGCGCTGGGCATCGAGCACCTGGGCTCCAGCGCCGGCCCCTGCCTGACCATCAGCCTGGGGGTGGCCTATTCGACCTCCGGCATGGGCCTGGACGCGCTCTATCGTGAGGCCGATCGTGCGCTCTACGAGGCCAAGGATGCAGGGCGCAACGCGGTGCGCGTGGCGTTCCGTCAGCACGACCGCCTCGAATAGAGGAAACGAAAAAGGCGCCCGTGGGCGCCTTTCGTCGTATGGAGCGGCTCAGCCTTGGCTGGGCATACTCCAGTCCTGCAGGTTGTAGCCGTTGTGGCTGAGTTCTTCGCGTGCCTGTTGCAGCAGGCCGGCAAGCTGCTCCGGATCGGAGTAGGCGGAGCTCGGAATGCGTGCACGGCCCAGCAGGCGGGTGCCGGTGCGATCGACTACGGACAGGCTCAGGCCGCCGTCACTGCCTAGCTCGGACCAGGCAACGCACTGGTATGGCTGGAAGGCGCGCCCGGTGATCAGCAAAGCCTCGTTGAAACGGAGCGTAGCGTTCATGGGAGTCGGTCTCTCTCGTTCATGTCTGTGTGGAACATGGGTGGCGCTTCCCGGCTCCACCGTGTTCGGTCACGCTAACTGATGCTTTCGAAAGCGAAAAAGTCACGGCGTGGCGCGTTTGTGCAACAGGTTGTCGCTTTTTCGAAGGGTTTAGGCGTGCCGAAGCGGTTAGGCGCGGTGTTTTGTCGCAGATTTCCAGGAGCGCGGCCAGGCCGCCTTGCGCTCGCCGCCCGCGCCTGCACAGCCTAGAATGGCGGCCCACCTGTGGCAGCGGACCGCTTCGCATGGATATCGACCTCGCCCGTACCTTCCTGGAGATCGCCCGCAGCGGTAGTTTCGTCGCTGCCGCGGAACGCCTGCACCTGACCCAGACGGCCGTCACCGCGCGCATCCAGAACCTCGAAGGGCAACTCGGCTGCCGGCTGTTCGTGCGCAACCGCGCGGGCGCGCGCCTGACCGCCGACGGCGAACACTTCCTCGGCTACGCCAGCCAACTGGTGCAGACCTGGGATGCGGCGCGACGCGACCTGCCGCTGCCGGACGGCTTCCGCAACCTGCTCAACCTCGGTGGCGAGGTCAGCCTGTGCAATCCGTTGCTGCTGAACTGGATGCGGCGCCTGCGCGAGGCGATTCCCGGCCACGCCGTGCGGGTCGAGATCGGCCAGGGCGCCGACCTGCTCAAGCAACTGGAGCAGGGCGCGCTGGACGCCGCGCTGGTCTACCAGCCGGAATACTGGCCAGGGCTGCAGGTCGAGCAGTTGCTGGAGGAGAAGCTGGTGATGGTGCGTTCCGTGGTATCCGCGGAGCCTTATCTCTATGTCGACTGGGGCCCGGATTTCCGCAGCCAGCACGATGCCGCGCTGCCGGACCGGGCCAAGGCCGCGCTGGCCTGCAACCTCGGGCCGCTGGCCCTGCAGTACATCATGCAGAACGGCGGTAGCGGCTATTTCCGTACCCGGGTGGTGAGCAGCTACCTGGATGGCGGCACCCTGCAACGGGTCGAGCAGGCGCCGGAGTTCGCCTACCCGACCTACCTGGTGTACTCCCGCGAGCGCCTGTCGCCGACCCTGCGCCATGCGTTCCAGTTGTTGCGCGAAGTGGTCCGCGAGGACAGCGACTGGTCGCAGCGCTGGGACTACGTGATCTGATCGGCCTGGCCCAGGTGCTGCAGCCAGTTGCGGTAGAGCGCGGCGATCAGGTCGGTCTGGCTGACGATGCCGACCAGGTAGCCGGCTTCGTTGAGCACCGGCAGGCAGTGCAGGCCTTCGTCGGATAGCAGCGAGACCAGCTCGACGGCGTGGGTGTCGGCCTGTACGCAGACCACTGGGGTGGTCATGATCGTCTTCAGCTTGGTCCCGCGCAGGAAGCGCAGGCGCTTGAACGGGCTGCCGTCGGGGCGGAAGTGCTTGAGCAGGTCGCTCTGGGTGACGATGCCGGCCAGCCGCCGATGCTCGTCGAGCACCGGCAGGGCCTTCAGACGGTGGTCCTGCAACTGCTTCCAGGCGTCGTCGATGAAGGTCTCGGTGCTGGCGGTCTGCACGTCGCGGGACATGATCCGTGCCGCGGTCAGCTCGCCCATGCGCCGGCGTAAGGCGTAGCGCTCGGTGTGGTGGATCAGTCGCTCGAGGTCGTCGCGGGTGATGTCGACGTATTCGCCGAAGTCCTGCAGCGCCTGGTCCAGGTCCCGGGCGGAGAAGTCCGTCCGCGCGCTCGGCGCCAGGTCGCGGGTGCCATGGAGATTGGCCCGCGGCGGCTGGTAGGGCCGCGGGTAGGGAGAGCGCATCAGGTTGTTGTAGAGCAGCGCGCAGCCGATCAGCACCAGGGTGGAGAGCAGGATCGGCCAGACCACGTCGATGCCGAGTTCGCTCAGGGACGGGTTGAGGGCCACGCTCAGGGCCAGCGCGCAGCTCGGCGGATGCAGGCAGCGCAGGGCGAACATCAGCAGCATGCCGAGGGCCATGCCGACCAGGGCCGGGGCCAGTTCGTGCCCGAACCAGTAGGCGCTGAGGCCGCCGGCCAGGGCGGCGACCAGGTTGCCGCCGAGCATCGACCAGGGTTGCGCCAGGGGGCTGGAGGCGAGGGCGAACAGTAGTACGGCGGATGCGCCGAGCGGCGCTGCCAGGCGCAGCGCCAGTTCGCTGCCGAACAACGCCTGGCAGGCGAATACCGCGGCGAGCGCGCCGATGCAGGCACCGAGTCCGGCGCGCAGGCAGTCGCGCGGTCGAGCGTTCAGGGTCAGGGGGCGGAAGCCTTTCAGCCAGGTGCGTACGGCGGTGCTGGGGGAGTCGTTCATGGAACTCTTCGAAGCGAAAGAAAGGGGCCGTTGCCGGCCCCGCAAGGCACTTTCGTGCTGGAGGCATCCATCCCTGGATGATGGAGTCGGTTCAGGCGAGGAACGGCGGGCCGGCGGCCTCGCGGGATTCCTCGAGGGGGCGGACCACCTGCCGGCAGATCTTGCCGGTATCCCGGGCGACCCGGCGGGCGGCCTCGGGATCGTCGGCGAACGGCAGCAGGGCGGCCTGCTCGCGTTCCTCGCGGGTACTGCCGGCGAGGCTGAGCGCGAGGCCGAGCACCAGGGTGGGGAGGCACAGCAGGGACCACAGCATGTTCAGGCCCCCTGGCCGGCCGCCAGGACCGGCTGCCGCTGCTCCTGCGCGCTGCGCAGGGTCCGCCAGGTGTTGTAGGCCATCAGCAGCATGCCGCTGGCGAAGGTGGCGCCGCCGAGCAGGCGCACCACGTAGCCCGGATGGCTGGCCACCAGCGCCTCGACGAACGAGTAGGTGAGCGTGCCGTCCTCGTTGATCGCCCGCCACATCAGGCCCTGGGTGATGCCGTTGACCCACATCGAGGCGATGTACAGCACGGTGCCGATGGTGGCCAGCCAGAAGTGCGCGTTGATCAGGCCTATGCTGTGCATCCGCTCGCGGCCCCAGAGTTTCGGGATCATGTGGTAGAGCGTGCCGATGGAGATCATCGCCACCCAGCCGAGGGCGCCGGCGTGGACATGGCCGATGGTCCAGTCGGTGTAGTGGGACAGCGAGTTGACCGTCTTGATCGCCATCATCGGGCCTTCGAAGGTGGACATGCCGTAGAACGCCAGGGACACCACCAGGAAGCGCAGGATCGGGTCGTCGCGCAACTTATGCCAGGCCCCGGAGAGGGTCATCATGCCGTTGATCATGCCGCCCCAGCTCGGTGCCAGGAGGATCAGCGACATCACCATGCCCAGCGACTGCGCCCAGTCCGGCAGCGCGGTGTAGTGCAGGTGGTGCGGACCGGCCCAGATGTAGATCGAGATGATCGCCCAGAAATGCACGATGGACAGGCGATAGGAGTAGATCGGTCGCCCGGCCTGCTTGGGCACGAAGTAGTACATCATGCCGAGGAAGCCGACCGAGAGGATGAAGCCGACCACGCTGTGCCCGTACCACCACTGGATCATCGCGTCGGTGGCGCCGGAATAGGCAGAATAGGACTTGCCCAGGCTCACCGGCAGCAATGCGTGGTTCACGATATGGACCATCGCGGTGACGATGATGAAGGCGCCGTAGAACCAGTTGCCGACGTAGATGTGCTTCACCTTGCGGCGAGCGATGGTGCCGAAGAACAGGTAAGCATAGACCACCCAGACGATGGCCATCCACAGCGCCAGTGGCCATTCCATCTCGGCGTATTCCTTGGAGGTGGTGTAGCCCAGCGGGTAGCTGACGATCATCCCCACGATCGCCGCCTGCCAGCCCCAGAACACGAAGCGCGCCAGGGCGTCGGAAATCAGCCGCACGCCGCTGGTGCGCTGCACCACGTAGAAGGAGGTGGCGAACAACGCGCTGCCGCCGAAGGCGAAGATCACCAGGCTGGTGTGGATCGGGCGGATGCGGCCGAAGCTGGTCCAGGGCAGGTCGAGGTTGAGCGCCGGCCAGACCAGCTGGGCGGCGATGAACACCCCCAGGCCCATGCCGAGGATGCCCCAGACCAGGGTCATCAGGGTGAACTGGCGGACGACGTCGTAGTTGTAGCCGTCCGGATCTTTTCTGCTATCCGTATCGTTCATGGTCGCTGGCACGCCGGGCCCCGGGTCCGGCCGGCTGGCGAGCAGGCGCGACCCTCGGGTCCTCGTTGGGTTATCGGTATTTTTCTGGGTATCCCGTTGCCGGGTCGATGGAGTGCGGAGGTCGGATCTTCGTCTGGAAGGCTCGGAACAGACGGCTCATGGCACTGGTGGACATTCTAGGAGGGGAGCTTTATTCGTCTCCAACGAATAATGTTGCTATTACAGTGCAAAATTATTGAATTGAAACGGAGGGGACTTCCGGGGCAGGGCGCACAACCGCTTCGTGGGATGTGCGCCAGGGCGGCTATCCGCCCTCCGCGATGGTGCTGCCGGCGATGGCAGGCTCAGCCAGTCTTTTTCTTCTTCGGCAGCAGGCGCTTGACCAGCAGCACCCCCGCCAGCACCACGGCGCCGGCGACGATGCCGAACAGGAAGTTCAGCAGGGTCGGGGTGATCGCCGCCAGCAACGGGCCCAGCGTGGCGATGCCGGCGACGCTCTGCGCGGCCTGTTCGATGGCGTGGTGGACCACCGGGATACCGTGGGTGAGGATGCCGCCGCCGACCATGAACATCGCCGCCATGCCGACCACCGACAGGCCTTTCATCAGGTACGGCGCGGTGCGCAGGATGGCGCCGCCGAGCCCTTGGGCGAAGCCGCTGTCGCGCTTGGACAGATAGAGGCCGGCGTCGTCCAGCTTGACGATGCCGGCGACCAGGCCGTAGACGCCGATGGTCATCACCAGGGCGATGCCGACCAGCACCAGCACCTGGGTGGTGAAGCTGGACTCGGCGACGGTACCGAGGGTGATGGCGATGATTTCCGCGGAGAGGATGAAGTCGGTACGGATCGCGCCGCCGATCTTCTGCTTTTCCAGGGCGGCCACGTCGACATTGGCCGCCAGCGCTGCCTCGTCGGCGTGCTCGTCGTCATGGGGCAGGTACTTGTGGGCGATCTTCTCGAAGCCCTCGAAGCACAGGTAGGCGCCGCCGAGCATCAGCAGCGGGATCACCGCCCAGGGCGCGAAGGCGCTGATCAGCAGGGCGGCGGGGACGAGGATCGCCTTGTTCCGCAGCGAGCCCTTGGCTACCGCCCAGACCACCGGCAGTTCGCGGTCGGCGTTGACCCCGGTGACCTGCTGGGCGTTCAGCGCCAGGTCGTCGCCGAGAACGCCGGCGGTCTTCTTCGCGGCGACCTTGGTCATCAGCGAGACGTCGTCGAGCACCGCGGCGATATCGTCGAGGAGGGTGAGGAGGCTGGCTCCGGCCATGTTTGGGTTTCCTTACTGGTAGGGGGCGCGAGACGCCTATTTGACAATGGAACGGTGTCAGCGAACAGAGAACCTTCGATTCCTGGGATAGGCGATCCCCTGAGATGGTTCCGAAGCCGCCCCGTGGGCGGCTAGAATACGCGGCTGTCCGCCTCTGCTGAAACAGGTCGTTACGGAATGAGCTTTTCCCTGCTCCGCCTGGTGGGATTCATCCTCGGGCTTTTCCTGGTCACCCTGGCGGCCAGCATGCTGATCCCGATGCTGACGCTGGCGCTCTTCCAGCGCTACGACGATTTCGACGCCTTCCTCTGGTCGAGCCTGCTCACCGCGGCTGCCGGCCTCGCGCTGGTCTTGCCGGGACGGCCGGCTCACGTGCATTTTCGTGCCCGGCACATGTATTTCCTGACCACCGCCAGTTGGGTGGTGGTCTGCGCCTTCGCCGCGCTGCCGATGGTGATGGCTCGGCACATCAGTTACACCGATGCGTTCTTCGAGACCATGTCGGGCATCACCACCACCGGCTCCACCGTGTTCAGCGGGCTGGACCAGATGTCGCCGGGCATCCTCATCTGGCGCTCGTTGTTGCACTGGCTCGGCGGCATCGGTTTCATCGGCATGGCGGTGGCGATCCTGCCGCTGCTGCGTGTCGGCGGCATGCGCCTGTTCCAGACCGAATCCTCCGACTGGGGCGAGAAGGTGATGCCACGCTCGCACATGGCGGCCAAGTACATCCTCGGCGTCTACGTCGCGCTTACGCTGCTGGGCGTGCTGTGCTTCTGGTGGGCGGGCATGACCCCCTTCGAGGCGTTCAACCATTCGATGGCCGCCATCTCCACGGGCGGCTTCTCCACCTCCGACGCTTCCCTCGCGCACTGGCCGCAACCGGCGGTGCACTGGGTCGCCGTGTTGTTCATGATCCTCGGCAGCCTGCCGTTCACCCTCTATGTCGCGACCCTGCGCGGCCATCGCCTGGCCTTGCTCAAGGACCACCAGGTGCATGGCTTCATCGGCTTCCTGGCGGTGACCTGGCTGGTTTTCGCCTTCTGGCTCTGGCTGAATTCCGATTACGGCTGGTGGGATGCGCTGCGCCTGGTGGCGGTCAACGTGACGTCGGTGGTGACCACCACCGGTTTCGCCCTGACCGACTACACCACCTGGGGAACCTTCGCGGTCATGCTGTTCTTCTACCTCACCTTCGTCGGCGGTTGCTCGGGCTCCACCGCCGGCGGGTTGAAGATCTTCCGCTTCCAGGTGGCCTTCGTGTTGCTCAGGGCCAACCTGCAGAACCTCGTGCATCCGCGGGCGACCATCCGGCAAAGCTACAACGGCCATCCGCTGGACGAGGAAATCGTCCGCTCGCTGATCACCTTTTCCTTCTTCTTCACCATCACCATCGGCGTGATCGCACTGGGGTTGACCATGCTCGGCCTCGACTGGGTCTCCGCGTTCACCGGTGCCGCGACCGCCGTGTGCAACGTCGGGCCCGGGCTCGGGCCGATTATCGGACCGGCGGGAAACTTTTCCAGCCTGCCGGACATGGCCAAGTGGCTGCTGACCCTCGGCATGCTGCTTGGTCGGCTGGAGATTCTCACCGTACTGGTGCTGTGCACCCGCGCGTTCTGGCGCTTCTGATCAGCCTTCGCGAGACAGGCTGGCGAGGGCCAGGCGGGCGATGGCCAGCTCGGCGTCGGTCTCCTCGCGGCTGCCGTCCTCGTCGAACCAGGCCGCCGAGAGTCCGGTCCAGGCCAGGATCCACAGCAGCAGGCGGCGGCGTTGCAGGCCGCTGGCGGCGACGACGATCTCCAGCTGGCGCTCGAAACGGCCGGGCGCCTGGGCGGTCTTCGCGTCGGGATTGGTGAACAGGTTGGCGTAGTCGTAGCCGCGCTCGCCGTAGAGCCGCTTGGGGTCGATGACTTGCCAGCCGCGCTCGCCGAAGTCGAGCACATTGCCGTGGTGGATGTCGCCATGCAGCGGGCGCTGTTCGCGAGCGGTCTCCAGCAGGTAGCGGGCGGCGTTCGCGCAGTCGACGTAGAGCCCGCCGTAGCGGCGCTCGGCGGCATACAGCGAGTCGAACCAGCGCTCCAGCGGGGTCAGTTCCGGCAACGGACCCGGGCGCGGGGCATGGATGCGTTCGATGGCCTGGCAGAGGATACGCGTAGCCTCGTCGTCGTCGCCGCGCTTGACCATCTCCAGCAGCGAGCGCCCGCCGGTGGCACGCTCCATCAGCAGCGCCTGGTGGTCGTAGGCCAGCACCCTGGCCGCGCCCTGGCCGTCCCACCAGTTGAGCAGTACGTGGCCGAAACGCTCTTCCTCGGCACTGGATATCTTCAGCATCGCCGCTGCGCCGCGATGGCGCACCGGCAGCAGGCGGCTGCTGTGGGTGGCGAAGGGCTCGCCGTCGGGTTGCAATGCCCAGCGCTCGAGGTAGGGCGAGAAATCGAGGGATTCGTTCACGGTCGGTCTCAGGCGCCCAGGCGCTGCTGGATGAAGTCGAGGAAGCACTGGATGCGCAGCGCCAGTTGCGAGTTGCGGTAGTAGACGGCGTGGATCGGTTGCCGGTATTCGCTCATCTGTTCGGCGAACAGCGGCACCAGGCGCCCGTCCTGGATATCGCGGTCGGTCATGAAGCTGGCCAGGCAGGCGATCCCCTGGTGGCTCAGGGCCAGTTGGCGGAGGGTCTCGCCGCTGGAGGCAGAGATATCCGGCTGGATCTCCAGGCGATCGCCGTCGGCGTGCACCACCGGCCAGCGGTTGAGGTGCTCGGGCTGGGTGAAGCCGAGCAGGGTGTGCCCTCGCAGCCCCTCGATGCTCGTCGGCATGCCGTGGCGGGCCAGGTACTCCGGGCTGGCGAGGATGTGCAGGCGGCTGGCGCCCAGCGGCCGCGCGTGCAGGGTGGAGTCGCTGAGTGCGCCGATGCGGATCGCCACGTCGGTGCGTTGCTCCAACAGGTCGATGATCAGGTCGTTGGTGTTGAGTTCGAGCTGGATGTTCGGGTACAGCCGGCGGAACTCGCCGATGTGCGGCACCACCGCGTGCAGCATGAAGGGCGAGGCGGCGTTGATCCGCAGGCGCCCGGCGGGGCTCTGCCGGCGCAGGGCCAGGCGTTCCTCGAGCGCCTCCATCTGCTGCAGGATCTGCCGTGCCTGGTCGAGGAAGTAGCGGCCTTCCTCGGTCAGCTCCATGCGCCGGGTGGTGCGGTTGAGCAGGGTGGTGCCGAGCTTGTGCTCGAGGCGCGAGAGGGTCCGGCTGACGGCCGAGGCGGTCAGTCCCATCTGTTCCGCGGCGGCGCTGATGGAACCGCTGTCGACTACACTGACGAAGCTTTGCAGTTCATCGGAGTTGGCTTTCATTCGTGACTCCAGGGCAATCATTGCCGAAGCATAGCGATGTTTTCGGCAAGGACTGAAGAGGCACGCGTGCCCGCAGGAGGTTTTCATGCCCGGCCACCGCATCACCCTCACCGGAGAAAAGCAGACGCTCCTGATCACCCTCTACGCCAAGGCGCTGGATAGCCGCCTGGACGATTCCATCCTCCATGACCGTTTCGCCGAGGAGGCGGTGCGGCAGATCGACTTCGACTTCTCCAGGGTCGCCCTCGGCAAGGGCAACGAACGGGCCCTGGCCATGCGCTCGCATTACTTCGACCAGGCCTGCCGCGACTTCCTCGGCCGCCATCCCGAGGGGCAGGTGCTCAACCTCGGTTGCGGCCTGGACAGCCGTATCTACCGGGTCGATCCGCCGGCCGAGCTGCCCTGGTTCGACCTTGACTATCCGGAAGTCATGGACCTGCGCGAGCGACTCTACCCGCCGCGCGCCGGCGCCTATCGGGCGCTGCGCCACTCGGTGGACGACGACGGCTGGCTGCAAGGGGTGCCGCGCGAGCGGCCCGCCCTGGTCCTGGCCGAGGGGCTGATGCCTTATCTGCGGGAGTCCCAGGTGCGACGCCTGGTGGAACGCCTGGTCGACCACCTGGGTAGCGGCGAGCTGCTGTTCGACGGCTACGGCCGCCTCGGCATCATGCTGCTGCGCCTGTATCCGCCGCTGCGCGAGACCGGGGCGCAGGTGCACTGGAGCATCGACGACCCGCGCGAACTCGAGCGGTGGCATCCGGCCCTGCGCTTCATCGAGGAGGTCACCGACTATGACCCGCAGGACGTTGCCAAGCTGCCGCAGTCGTCGCGGCTGATGCTGCCGATCTACAACGGCTTCGCCTTCCTGCGGCGGATGGGGCGGCTGATCCGCTACCGTTGGCCCAGGGTCTAGGCGCCGCAGGCGAGGCCGGGGTCAGGCGAGCACCGCCACCGACTTGATCTGCGCCCACAACAGCTGGCCGGGTCGTAGTTGCAACTGGTCCCGCGAGTAACGGGTGATCCGCGCCAGCAGCGGATTGCCGCCGGCATCCAGGCGCACCAGTACGTGGGCCGCGGTGTCGGTATCGACCAATTCCAGGACCCGTACCGGCAGGCGGTTGAGGATGCTGCTCTGGGCGTCGTCGCGCAGGTTCAGGCTGACGTCGCGCGCCTGTACCTTGAAGCGCAGGCGCTTGCCGGGGGCCAGCGGGGCGTGGGCGACGCGCATTTGCAGCGCGCTGCCGGGCAGGACCAGGGTCAGCAGGCCGTAGGCCGGGTCGTGGTCGCTGACCGTGCCCTCGATCACCACACCGGCGTCGTCGTCCAGCGCCAGCGGCAGGTCGACTCGCGCCAGGGTTTCGCCGATCGGCCCGCTGGCGCGGACCTTGCCGTTCTCCAGCAGCACCAGGTGATCGGCCAGGCGCGCCACTTCGTCCGGCGAGTGGCTGACATAGAGCACCGGGATGTCCAGTTCCTCATGCAGGCGTTCGAGATAGGGCAGGATCTCGCCCTTGCGCTTCAGGTCGAGGGATGCCAGCGGCTCGTCCATCAGCAGCAGGCGCGGGCTGGTGAGCAGGGCCCGGGCGATGCCGACGCGTTGCTGCTCGCCGCCGGAGAGGCGTTCCGGCATGCGTTCCAGCAAGTGCTCGATGCCCAGCAGGGCGCAGGCCTGTTCCAGCTCGACGCGGCGTTCGGCGGCGGCGATGCGCTTGAGACCGAAGGCCAGGTTGCGCCGCACCGTCAGGTGGCGGAACAGGTTGGCATCCTGGAACACGTAGCCGAGGGCACGTCGGTGGGGCGCGACGAAGAGGTTGCGGCGGCTGTCCTGCCAGGTCTCGCCGTTGATCGTCACCTCGCCCTCGGCGGCCTTTTCCAGGCCGGCGATACAGCGCAGGCAAGTGCTCTTGCCGGAGCCTGAATGGCCGAACAGAGCGGTCACGCCACGACCGGGAAGAGCCAGGTCGATGTCCAGTTCGAAGCCGGGGTAGGCGCGGCGGAAGCGCAGGCGCAGGCCGTCCATCTCAGGCCCAGCCCGGCCGGCGGCGCCGGCCCGAATAGAGGGCGAGGAGGACGACGAAGGAGAACGCCACCATGCCGCCGGCCAGCCAGTGGGCCTGGGCGTATTCCATGGCTTCGACGTGATCGAATATCTGCACCGAGACCACGCGGGTTTTCTCCGGGATGTTGCCGCCGATCATCAGCACCACGCCGAACTCGCCGACGGTATGGGCGAAGCCGAGGATCGCGGCGGTGACGAAACCCGGCCGGGCCAGCGGCAGGACCACGCTGAAGAAACGGTCGACGGGGCTCGCGCGCAGGGTCGCGGCAGCCTCCAGCGGTTTTTCGCCGATCGCCTCGAAGGCGTTCTGCAACGGTTGCACGACGAAGGGCAGCGAGTAGAACACCGAGCCGACCACCAGGCCGGCGAAGGTGAAGGGCAGGGTGCCGAGACCGAGGCTCTGGGTGAGCTGGCCGATGAAACCGTTGGGACCCATGCTGACCAGCAGGTAGAAGCCGATCACCGTCGGCGGCAGCACCAGCGGCAGGGCCACCACCGCGCCGATCGGCCCCTTCAGCCAGGAGCGGGTGCGCGCCAGCCACCAGGCGAAGGGCGTGCCGATCAGCAGCAGGAGGAGGGTGGTGAGCGAAGCCAGCTCGATGGTCAGCCAGATGGCCGCCAGGTCCGTACTGTCGAGTGGCAACGCCATGCAGGTCCCGCCTTAGAGTTCGTAGCCGTAGGACTTGATCAGCGCGGCGGCCTTGGCGCCCTTCAGGTAGTCGACCAGGGCCTTGGCGGCGGCGTTGTCCTTGCCTTTGTTGAGGATGACCGCGTCCTGGCGGATCGGGTCGTGCAGCTCGGCGGGAACGATCCAGGCCGAGCCGGTTGCGACTTTACCATCCTTGTAGATCTGCGACAGGGCGACGAAGCCCAGTTCGGCGTTGCCGCTGGAAACGAACTGGTAGGCCTGGCTGATGTTCTGGCCTTCCACCAGCTTCGGCCCGAGCGTGGCGGCGAGGCCGAGCTTGTCCATCGCCTGGGTGGCGGCGAGGCCGTAGGGCGCGGTCTTCGGGTTGGCGATGGACAGGTGCCTGAAGCTACCGCTCTTCAGCACCTCGCCCTTGGCGTCGACGTAGCCGGCCTTGGGCGACCAGAGTGCCAGGGTGCCGATGGCATAGGTGAAGCGCGAGCCGGGCACGACCTCGCCTTCCTGCTCCAGTTTCGCCGGAGTGCTGTCGTCGGCGGAGAGGAACACCTGGAACGGCGCGCCGTTCTTGATCTGCGTATAGAACTGGCCGGTGGCGCCGTAGGCGGCGACCAGCCTGTGCCCGGTGTCTTTCTCGAATTCCTTGGCGATGGCCTGGATCGGCGCGGTGAAGTTGGCCGCGACGGCGACCTGCACCTCGTCGGCGCTGGCGGCCAGGGATACGGCGCTGGCGAGGAGGGCGAGCAACAGCTGGGGCAGGCGGGTGGTCATGGAGTGCTCCTGTGGGGGGCGAACGAAGTTGGCGGACGGGGCTGGCGCAAGCTTAGGGGTTCGCTATGGCTTTTGGAATATAGCGCTACGCGGAAATTGATCTGGCGCAAGTTGCTCAGCCGGCCAGCGCGCGGAAACGCCGACGCGGCGCGGCCTCGCCGGGGAGTGCCAGGCAGCCGGCGCAGACCAGGCGGACGATGTTTTCCGCCGCCTGCCGGTAGTCGCTCGCGTCCAGCCCGGCCTGGCCGGTGAGGCGCGCCAGTTGCCAGCCGCCAAGGGCATAGGACTCGGTCATCGCCCACAGGTTGAGCAGCAGGTGGTACGGATCCAGCGGCGCCAGCAGGCCTTCGTCGATCCACTGGCGGATGCGCTCGGCGTTGCGTTCCGCCTGGGCGTCGAGGCGTTCCAGCAGCGCCGCCGGCATGCGCGGCGCGCCGCGCATGATCTCGCAGGAGAAGACCCTGGCCGCGTGCGGCCGCTCGGCGCCGATGCGCATCTTGTTGTCGACGTAGGCGCGTAGCGCCTCGGCGGGCGGCTGGTCACCGGCGAATGGCCGGGAGGCTTCCAGCAGAGGCTCGACGATGCTGTCCAGCACCGCCTCGTAGAGTTGCGCCTTGGAGCGGTAGTAATAGAGCACGTTGGCCTTCGCCACGCCGGCGCGCTCGGCGACGTCGCTGAGCCGGGCGGCGCTGAAGCCGCAGTCGGCGAAGACTTCGCAGGCGGCGTCGAGGATCAGTTGCAGGTTGCGTTGGCGGATCTTCTTCATCGGGACTGATACGGGGCAGGTTTCGTTGTTAATATTTTTATATAACGAATGCCTTGTGCCTGGATAGTCGTCGCCAGGCCGGCGACGCTTGATCGGATGCGCATTGCCAAGCCGTGGGGGCGCTGGTATCTGTATGCATGAACAGTACCAGGCTCCGCTTCCCGTGAATTTCCCAGCGCTTCCCGAACCCTTCTACTACCTGCACAACTTCCGCGCGGTACTCGCCTGGATCGGCGAACGCTATGCCGATCTGCTCGACGATCAGGAACGTGCCTTCATCGCCGCGTTCGCCGAATTGCCCGAGGCCAGCCAGGCCCTGCTGGTGCGCATGGTGATGCGCAAGGGCACGCTGTTCCGCGAAGGCAAGCTGGCCTATGCCGAGATCGGCGACACGCGCGCCGCCGTGCAACCGCTGTTGGCACTGGGCTGGGTGGACGCGCAGCCGGCCCTGGAACTGGCGCAACTGTTCGGCTTGCTGAAGAAGGATGAGTTGTCGCAGCTGTTCAGGGACCATCTCGGGCGCGCGAACCTGCGCAAGGATGCGCTGCTGGAACGGCTCCAGCCGTTGTTCCCCGAGGCGCGGCGGCTCGCCGAGTGGCAGGCCGACTTCGCCGAACCGGTCTACGAGTTGCGCTGCATGGCGCTCTGCGACCGCTTGCGGTTGATGTATTTCGGCAACCTGTGGCAGGACTGGTCGGAGTTCGTCCTTGCCGACCTGGGTATCTATCGTTACGAAAGCGTCGAGTTTTCCGCCGATTCCCGCGGCTTTCGCCTGCGCGCCGACGTCGACGCCTATCTCCACCTGTTCGACTGCCGCCAGCGCTTCGACCTCGGCGAGCCGCTGGAAGAACTGCTCGCCGGCCTGCCGGGCGAACCCTACGCCAATCCCTGGCTGGAAGGGCGGCGGGTCAAGCTGCTGTTCCAGTTCGCCCAGCACTGCGAAAAGCAGCGGGATTTCGACCTGGCCCAGCGGCTCTATCGCCAATCCAGCCACCCCGGCGCGCGCCTGCGGGCGATTCGCAGCCTGGAACGCGGCGAGCGCTTCGCCGAAGCCCATGCATTGGCGCGGGAGGCCAGCTGTGCGCCGGAAAGCGACGCCGAACGCCAGGGCCTGGCCCGATTGCTGCCGCGCCTGCAAGGCAAGCTCGGCCTGCCGCGACAGGCGCGGGCGGCGGCTCCGGAAATCGACCGCCTGGACCTGTGCCTGGCGCTCCCGAGCGAACCCTGTAGCGTCGAGGGGGCGGTCCGCGAGCACCTGGAAGAGCCCGGTTGCGCGGTGCACTACGTCGAGAACGGCCTGATCAATTCGCTGTTCGGGCTGCTCTGCTGGGAGGCGATCTTCGCCGCCATTCCCGGGGCGTTCTTCCATCCCTTCCACAGCGCGCCGGCGGACCTGCACAGCGCCGACTTCCGCCAGCGCCGCGCCGCCCTGTTCGAGGCCTGCCTGGGACGGCTGGAGGACGGCAGCTACCGCGACGCGATCCGCTGTCGCTACCGCGACAAGTTCGGCCTGCAGTCGCCCTTCGTCTACTGGGAGCTGCTTGGCGAGGAACTGCTCGAACAGGCGCTCGATTGCCTGCCGGCGGCCCACCTGCGCGCCTGGTTCGAACGCCTGCTGGAGGATATCCCGGGCAACCGCGCCGGCCTGCCGGACCTGATCCAGTTCTGGCCGGCGCAGCGTCGCTACCGGATGGTCGAGGTCAAGGGACCGGGCGACCGCCTGCAGGACAACCAGTTGCGCTGGCTGCAATTCTGCCGCGAGCGAGAGATGCCGGTGGCGGTCTGCTACGTGCGCTGGCATGTCGATGACTGAGCAGGGCGGCGAGGCGCTGTACCAGGTGGCGGTGCGCGCGCTTTGCGAGTTCAGCGCCAAGCGCGGCGACCTCGACCTGCGCTTCACCCCGTCGCCCAGCGCCCTGGAAGGCATCGCCGGACATACCCTGGTGACCTCCCGGCGCCCCGCTCACTACCAGCGCGAGGTGGCGCTGGACGGACGCTACCGTCACTTGCAGGTGCGCGGCCGGGCGGATGGCTACGACCCGCAGGCGAACTGCCTGGAGGAAATCAAGACCCACCGCGGCGACCTCGCCCTGCAACCGGCCAACCACCGGCACCTACACTGGGCCCAGGCCAGGGTCTACGGCTGGCTGCTCTGCGCCGAACGGAAGCTGGAGGAAGTCGAACTGGCGCTGGTCTACCTGGAGGTCGGCAGCCAGAAGGAGACCCGCTTCGTCGAGCGAGTGCGGGCCGACGAGCTGCGGCTGTTCTTCGAGAGCCAGTGCCAGGCGTTTCTCGCCTGGGCCGAGCAGGAACTGGCGCACCGCCAGCGGCGCGACCGCGAACTGGCCGCGTTACGCTTTCCCCACGCCGAATTCCGCCACGGCCAGCGGCAACTGGCGGAGGCGGTGTACAAGGCCGCCTCCGCCGGTTGTTGCCTGATGGCCCAGGCGCCAACCGGGATCGGCAAGACTATCGGCACGCTGTTCCCGCAACTCAAGGCGATGCCTGGGCAGCGCCTGGACCGGCTGTTCTTCCTGGCCGCCAAGACCCCGGGCCGGGCCCTCGCGCTGCATGCCCTGCGTAGCCTGGAAGGGGAAACCGGCGGACTGCCGGTGCGGGTGCTGGAACTGGTGGCGCGGGACAAGGCCTGCGAGCATCCGGACAAGGCCTGCCACGGCGAGTCCTGTCCCCTGGCCCAGGGCTTCTACGAACGCCTGCCGGCGGCCCGCGCCGCCGCCGTGGAGGCGCGCTGGCTGGACCAGGCGCGGTTGCGCGAGGTGGCGCTGGCGCACCGGGTCTGTCCCTACTACCTGGGCCAGGAACTGGCGCGCTGGTGCGACCTGGCGGTGGGCGACTACAACTACTACTTCGACCTCGGCGCCATGCTCCATGGCCTGGCCCAGGTCAACCAGTGGCGGGTGGCGGTACTGGTGGACGAGGCGCACAACCTGGTGGAGCGCGGCCGGCGGATGTATTCCGCCGAACTCGACCAGGGCGATTTCCTCGGTGTGCGCAAGACCGCCCCGGAGGCCCTGAGGAAACCGCTGGAGCGCATCCAGCGTGCCTGGAACGAACTGGGCAAGACCCAGGCGGACGACTACCAGGCCTACGACGAGCCTCCGCAGAAGCTGCTCCTGGCCTTGCAGAACGCGGTGGCGGCGATCAACGACCTGCTCGCCGAGCAACCGCAGGCGCTGGAGCCGGCGTTGCAGGAGTTCTACTTCGCGATCCTGCAGTTCGGCCGTCTCGCCGAGCTGTTCGGCGAGCATTCGCTGTTCGACATCGAGAAGCGCCCAGGCCGCAACGGCCGCAGCCTGGCCCGGCTGTGCCTGCGCAACGTGGTGCCGGCGGCGTTTCTCGCCGAGCGCTTCGCCGCCAGCCGCTCCACCGTGCTGTTCTCCGCTACCCTCGGGCCGCGCGACTATTACGCCGACCTGCTTGGCCTGCCGGCGGGCACGCCCTGGCTGGAAGTGGACTCGCCATTCAGCGCCGAGCAACTGGAGGTGCACATACAGCGTCGGGTTTCCACGCGCTATGCGCAGCGTCAGGCCTCCCTGGCGCCCATCGCGGCGATTCTCGGCGAGCAGTTTCGCCAGCGGCCGGGCAACTACCTGGCCTTCTTCAGCAGCTTCGATTACTTGCAGCAGACGCTGGACGTCTTCCGCCAGGCATACCCGTGGGTGCCGTGCTGGAGCCAGACGCGACGGATGGACGAGGCGGAGCGCCGGGCCTTCCTCGAACGCTTCGTCGCGGGCGGCGAGGGCATCGGCTTCGCCGTGCTCGGCGGTGCCTTCGGCGAAGGCATCGACCTGCCTGGAGAGCGCCTGATCGGCGCCTTCATCGCCACCCTCGGGTTGCCCCAGGTGAATCCGGTGAACGAGCAGATCCGCCTGCGCATGCAGCGCCTGTTCGGTGACGGCTACGACTACACCTACCTGTATCCGGGACTGCAGAAGGTGGTCCAGGCCGCCGGGAGGGTGATCCGCAGCCGCAGCGATCGCGGCGTGGTGCACCTGATCGACGACCGTTTCGCTCAGGCCAGGGTGCGCCGGTTGCTACCGGGCTGGTGGCAACTGCGTTGACCGGTGGCGATACGCCGGCAGGTGCTGCCGGACAGCCGGGCAGCCATGTATAATCGCGTCCCCACGATTTCCCCCGATCCGGATACGCCATGGCTTCCGCTCCCGACGCTCTTCCCCAGGCCCTTTCCTCCGACGACGCTCCGGCCCAGGCCGCGCCGAGCGACGCCAGCGCGTTGCTGAAGGCAGCCCTGGCGAAGAAGAACCAGGCCCAGCTCTATCCGCAGCGGAAGATCCACGACAAGGGCCAGCGTCCCGGCATGGCGCCGCGCGGTACCCGTCGTTCGATGGGCAAGCGCTGAGGCCTTTCCCGCGCCTGGCGTTTTGTGGGCCAGTTCCCGCCACGAAGGATCAAAGCGGGCAGCCTTAACAGTTTTGCCCTTTCGCGGCCGTAGGCCGCAGCCCCATCCCTTATGCTCGCCGCCCCTGGGCGAGCCGCGTCGATGCAGCGCGCCCGTTTGCCGGAATCCGCCTGCTGCATGTCGCGTCACCTTCCATCGTCTTTCGTTTCCCTGCGCAGCCTGGCCGGGCATGCGCCCGCTGTGCTTTGCGTGCTGCTGCTGGCGTTGCTCAGCGCCAGCCTGGCCAGCCAGACGCGCTCGCTGCGCCGCGAGCTGGCGGAATTGCCCGCCGCAGCGGCCCCGGCGCCGCCAGCCAACCCTTCAGCGGCCCCGCACGCGGCGTTAGCCGGCTTGTTCGGTGGCGCTCCGTCGCCGCGCGGCGCGACGGCGGGCGAGCGTCTGCAATTACGCCTGCTGGCCTGCTTCCTGGCGCGTCGCGAGGACCGCTCGGCGGCGCTGATCGCGGTGGCCGGGCGCTCGCAGCGCTTCCTGCCGGGCGCCGAAGTGCGCCCCGGCACCGTGCTGCTGGCGGTTCATCGCGACCATGTGGTGCTGCGCGACCAGGGTTATGAAGAACGTCTGTATTTCCCCAAAGCCGAAGGGGCAGAAACCACCCATGCCACGTTGTAGTACCCGTTCCGCCCAGCGCCTGTCTCCGCTGTTCCTGGTCCTGTCGCTGGCCGTCCTCGGCCTGGCGCCGCCGGTCCATCCGGCACCTGCCGCGACTGCCGCCGCGCAAGAGGAAGAGCAGTGGACGATCAACATGAAGGATGCCGAGATCGGCGACTTCATCGAGCAGGTATCGAGCATCAGCGGCCAGACCTTCGTCGTCGATCCGCGGGTGAAGGGACGGGTCACGGTGGTATCCCAGGCGCGGCTCAGCCTGGCGGAGGTCTACCAACTGTTCCTTTCGGTGCTCGCCACCCATGGCTACGCGGTGCTGCCGCAGGGCGACCAGGCGCGTATCGTGCCGAACATGGAGGCACGCCAGGACGCCGCGCAGAAGACCGTCCGCGATGGGCCGGGCAGCCTGGAGACGCGGGTGGTCCAGGCGCAGCAGACCTCGGTGGCGGAACTGATCCCGATGATCCGGCCGCTGGTCCCGGCCCATGGCCATCTGGCCGCCGTGCCGTCGGCCAACGCGCTGATCGTCAGCGACCGCCGCGCCAACATCGAGCGCATCGAGGCGATCGTGCGCAGCCTCGACCGGGCCGGCGAACATGACTACAGCATCTACGACATGCGCCATGCCTGGGTCGCGGAAATCGCCGAGGTGCTCGATCGCAGCGTCACCCCGGCCGCCGGGAAGAGCGCCGCCACCGTCCAGGTCCTCGCCGACAGCCGCAGCAACCGCCTGGTCCTGCTCGGGCCGCCGCAGGCGCGAGCGCGCTTGCTGCGGCTGGCGCAGTCGCTCGACGTCCCCTCGTCGCGGTCGGCGAACAGCCGGGTGATCCGCCTGCGCCATGGCGACGCCAAGACCCTCGCCGCCACCCTCGGGGAGATCGGCGAATCGCTGCGCGGCGAGCGGGGCCAGGATGGACGGGGAAGCGGCAAGCGCGGCCTGCTGGTGCGCGCCGACGAATCGCTGAATGCCCTGGTGATCCTCGCCGACCCGGAGGATGTCGGTCTGCTCGAGGACATCGTCCGCCAGCTCGACGTGCCGCGTGCGCAACTGTTGGTGGAGGCGGCGATCGTCGAGCTGTCCGGCGAGATCGGCGACGCCCTCGGGGTGCAATGGGCGCTGCGTAGCGAGCATGTCGCCGGCGGCGCTGGCTTCGCCGACAGCGGGTTGTCCATCGGCACCCTGCTAGGCGCGTTGCAGGCCGGCAAGCCGCCGGCAGAGCTGCCCGACGGTGCGATAGTCGGCCTCGGCAGTCGCGATTTCGGCGCACTGGTCACCGCGCTGAGCCGCAATAGCCGCAGCAACCTGCTGTCGACGCCGAGCCTGCTGACCCTGGACAACCAGAAGGCGGAAATCCTGGTCGGCCAGAACGTGCCGTTCCAGACCGGCAGCTACACCACCAGCGCCAGCGGTTCGAGCAATCCGTTCACCACTGTCGAGCGCAAGGATATCGGGGTGACCCTCAAGGTCACGCCGCACATCGGCGAGGACCGCATGCTGCGCCTGGAGATCGAGCAGGAAATATCCTCCATCGCGCCAACCGCCACCCTGGCGGCGAAGGCGGTGGACTTGGTGACCAACAAGCGCTCGATCAAGAGCACCGTACTGGCCGACGACGGCCAGGTCATCGTCCTCGGCGGACTGATCCAGGACGACCTGCTGCGCAGCGATTCGCGGGTACCGCTGCTGGGCGACATCCCCGGCGTCGGCCGGCTGTTCCGCTCGTCCCGCGAGACCCGGGTGAAGCGCAACCTGATGGTCTTCCTGCGACCGAGCATCGTCCGCGATGCCGCCGGCCTGGAGCGCATCAGCCATGGCCGTTACCGTTCCATCCAGTTGCTGCGCGGTGCTGCCGGCGAACCGGTACGCCCGCTGTTCGAGGATGCCGGCGCCATCGACCTGCGTCCCGCCGCCCAGGTCGCACCGGCACCTATTGGCTCGCCGCGCAGCTATCCGGCTCCAGCCCCGGTGCTGATGGAGAAGCCGCGCCTGGCGGACCCGGCGTCCCTGGGCGACGGTCGCGGCGGCGAGGTGCTGGAGGTTCGCCAGGGCACGCACGCGCCGCAGCCGCCGTCACCCCAGCGCTACGCCGTGCGATTGGTCGAGGGCAGCAGCGAAGCCTTCATGCGCGCGCTGATCGAGCGGCATCCGGGCCTGTCGTTGCGTTTGCGCCGCGAACTGCGCGATGGCCAGGAGCTGTTCGCGGTGGAGCGGGGCGACTACCTCGACCCGGAGCAGGCACGCCGGGCCCTGGCGGAACTGCCCGAAAGCCTGCCGCGAGGGAAGGCGCGGGTGATTGCGCATACGCCGGGAAGCGCCCTGTGACGGACTTCGAATCCTCGCGTCGCGGTCCGTCCACCGGATTGACCGGCGCGCTGCGGCGGCCGCGCTCCGGCGCAGCGCCACTGCCAGATCTGGCAGTTGTCGCTGGCGGGGACGGAGGCTTTAGTAGCCGCACTTTTTTCCAGGGCCGGGCAGTGGGACCGCAATGCATGGACGACATCGAGACCAGAGTGAGGAAGCTGGTAGCCGCCCGGCTCGGCGTGGAGGAATGCGACATCCGGCTGGACAGCGATTTCCGTAACGACTTCGGTGCCGAGTCGCTCGAGGTGGTCGAACTGGTCATGGCCCTGGAAGCGGAGTTCGGCGTCGAGATCGCCGATGACGATGCGGAACGGATCGAGACCGTGCGCCAGGCCATCGACTATCTCGAGGAAGCCGTGCCGACCTGACTCCCCCTGGACCACCGGCCGATGCCGTGGTCATTCCCTGCGAAACGCTGTGCGCCACCTCCCGCCCGTGCCGGCGGCAAGGTGCGCGACGTCCCGCGCTTCGATTACGCCGGATCGTCCAGCCCGCCCCGGGCCGATCCGGCTTTTTTTTGCCCGCCACCGTGGTAGCGAGGCAGCCGCCGTCGGTTGGATTTCCTGAATCTTCCGGCGCCTCGCCGGTCGACCGGACAGGGGCGTTGCGCCATTCGCGGTGCGCGCTCGCCATTCGTAACGGAGGTCGCCATGGCTACACGACGGAAAACCACACCCCAGGAAATCGACGACATTCAGGACCGCATGGGTTCGATACGCGAACTCGATTTCGACGAGCGCCGCCAGGCGCGCAAGGCACGGATCGGCGACGAGCGGCCCGAGGCCGAGGTGGAAGCCGAGTTTTCCCCGCAGCGGGTACGCGAGGCGGGCCACGCCGGCGGGCAGCCGGACGAGGACGACGGTTACCAGGATAACGTCGGCATGGACGATCTGGCGCCGGAGACCCTGATCGATGAAAGCGGTGCCCGCTCGCCGGCCGAGCGCGGTGGCGAATCGCCCGCGGACAAGCGCCTGAGGGTCGTGCATGGCAACGAGATCGGCGCTGGCCACGGCCTCGACGAAGCCGAGCTGGCACGTCGCGATCCGCTCGACGGCTCCTCCACCGAGGAACGCTGAGCGCCCGCAGACTGTATCGAAGTATTTCCGGCGCCTGGCGTTCTGTGATCGATTCGGCTCGGTTGTGGTGCGCTGCCGCACGCTTTACCGCCGGATGGAGCGGGGCACCGGATTTACTGCAAAAGCTGATAGTTGTCTTCCCGGGTGACGGCGTTGCACGGTCCTGCGGCGTGCAACCCGGCCTGGGCGAAATACCGGCGGAGCGGACCAGGCTATCCCGTCGGAGGCGATGTCGCCGGGCTGCTGGCTTTCAAGGTTTCCCTTCGATGACCAGGAGCTACCCATGCAGCACAAAAGATCCCGCGCCCTGGCGAGCCCGCGCTCGCCGTTCCTCTTCGCCCTGCTGGCGCTCGCCGTGGGCGGCACGGCCAACGCCCATGACGATGGCCTGCCGGCCTTCCGCTATTCGGCGGAGCTACTCGGCCAGTTGCAATTGCCCAGCGTGGCCCTGCCGCTGAATGACGAACTGTTCCTCTACGGTCGCGACGCCGAGGCGTTCGACCTCGAGGCCTACCTGGCCTTGAACGCGCCGGCGCTGCGCGACAAGAGCGAATACCTGGAGCACTGGAGCGGCTACTACAGCATCAACCCGAAAGTGTTGTTGACCCTGATGGCCATGCAGTCCGGGCCGTTGGGTGCGCCGGACGAGCGCGCCTTGGCGGCGCCGCTGGGGCGGCTGTCGGCGAAACGCGGCTTCGATGCCCAGGTACGCGACGTGTTGCAGCAGTTGTCGCGGCGCTACTACGGTTTCGAGGAATACCAGTTGCGCCAGGCGGCTGCGCGCAAGGCCGTCGGCGAGGACGGCCTGAACGCGGCATCGGCCGCGCTGCTCGGTCTGTTGCGAGAGGGGGCGAAGGCCTCCGCCGTGCAAGGCGGCAATCCGCTCGGCGCCTACGCGCAGACCTTCCAGCGCCTGTTCGGCACCCCGGCCGCGGAACTCCTGCAGCCGCGCAACCGCGTGGCTCGGCAACTCCAGGCGAAGGCCGCGCTGGCGCCGCCATCCAACCTGATGCAATTGCCCTGGCGCCAGGGCTATTCCTGGCAGCCCAACGGAGCGCATTCGAACACCGGCTCGGGCTATCCGTACTCGTCCTTCGATGCGTCCTACGACTGGCCGCGCTGGGGCAGTGCGACCTACAGCGTGGTCGCCGCCCACGCCGGCACGGTACGGGTGTTGTCGCGCTGCCAGGTACGGGTGACCCACCCCAGCGGCTGGGCGACCAACTACTACCACATGGACCAGATCCAGGTGAGCAACGGCCAGCAGGTCAGCGCCGACACCAAGCTCGGCGTCTATGCCAGCAACATCAACACCGCGCTCTGCGAGGGTGGCAGCTCCACCGGACCGCACCTGCATTTCTCGCTGCTCTACAACGGCGCCTTCGTTTCCCTGCAGGGAGCCAGCTTCGGTCCGTACCGGATCAACGTCGGCACCAGCAACTACGACAACGACTGTCGCCGCTACTATTTCTACAACCAGAGCGCCGGCACCACCCATTGCGCTTTCCGCCCGTTGTACAACCCCGGCCTGGCGCTCTGAGTCGGCGCGGGGCCCGGCTCCAGCCGGGCTCCGCGCGAGGCTCCGCCGCGAGCGAAACGGCGCTGAACACCTGGCGCGTCGCTGCCGCCGCGCCCGGCGCCAAGCTGACCGCGTGGGCCGGCATGCTCAGCCGCGCCGTGGCAGCAGGGCGTAGGCGTCGCGAACCACATCCTTGCCGTAGTGGCGCTCCAGGCGGCGGACGACGAAGTGACCGCGCGCCATGGCCTGGAAATGGTTCATGAACACCGTGTTGATCGCCGCGCCGCCGAGGGCGCCGACGATGGGCACGATCTGCGCCGCGAGCTTTTCCGAATACTGCACGCCCAGGCGCTCGGCGACCTTGCGCACCAGGGCCAGGAGCATGGGCGCGGCCTTCTTGCTGCCGGCGTCCTTGCCGAGGAAGTCGGCGGCCGCCTTGACCTGCTGGGCCAGCGCCGTACGCACCGCGTAGTAGCCGGACTCCGACGCGTCGTCCGAGGCGGATTTGCCGCCGAGGGCGAAGACTTCGATACAGGCCATCAGGGTGTCCATGTCCCTGATCGACTCGCCCTCGCTGCGCGCGATGTCGGCGATGGAACGGAAGATGATGCCGGTGGTGACCGGCACCTCGACCAGCATCGCCAGCGGCCCGAAGAAGCCGCCGACGCCACCGGAAACGGCGGCGCCGAGGGTATGCAGGCGGTTCGCCGGTTGACCGCTAGCGTTTTCCTGGAGAGTGGCGGTGGCCGAGCGGGCGACTTTCAGCAGCGCTCCCTCGATCACCGAACCGAGCTTCTCGTTGACCTTCCGCGGCAGCTTCTTCAGGCCGTATTCGATCGGCGTGCCCAGCAGGCTGGTGAGTTGCGCGGTGAGTCCAGGGTTCTCCAGCAGGTTCTTGGCGGCCTGGAGTTGCTTGAGATCGGCGGGGGAAAGGCTCATGGAAGGTCCGGCTGACGGTGGTCGGTCAACCTAACCACTGTCCGCCGGCGTTGTCCACGCTCAATAGTCGCCGCGCTTGCGGAAGGCCCAGCGGCCGGCGAGGAAGGTGAAGCTGGCGACCAGCACGAGCATGATCCAGAAGCCTTCAGGATCGTCGGCGAAGGGAATCCCGCCGACGTTCATGCCGAAGAAGCCGGCGACGATGTTGATCGGCAGGGCCAGCACCGTGACCATGGTCAGGGTGAAGAGGATGCGGTTGTTCTGTTCGTTGAGCTTGGCCGCGATCTCTTCCTGCAGCAGCTTGATCCGTTCGCCCAGGGCGGTCAGGTCGCTGATC
Source organism: Pseudomonas sp. FDAARGOS_761 (assembly GCF_013343155.1). NCBI lineage: Bacteria > Pseudomonadati > Pseudomonadota > Gammaproteobacteria > Pseudomonadales > Pseudomonadaceae > Pseudomonas > Pseudomonas sp. FDAARGOS_761. Next base: position 2,092,256 of record NZ_CP054572.1, read on the forward strand.
ACCAGGGAGAACTCCTCGGTGGCTTCGCGCAGCTCACGCAGGTCGGCATCCTGTAGCCATTCCGGCGGTCGGTTGAGCAGGCGCAGCAGCGAACCGGGCTCCAGCGCCAGCAGGCGTTGCAGGCGTACCAGCACGCGCCGCATGGCGCCGAGGTCGGCGCGGTTGGCGGAGAGGCGCAGGGCCAGTAGCTGGTCCTCGATGCGGTCCACTGCGACGCTGGTTTCGCGGACGATCTGGGTCAGCACGTCGCCCTGGTCGCGCAACAGGTGGATCAGCAACTGCAGGGGCGAACGGAAAGGTTCGCCGTGCTTCACCGAAGAGCGCAGCTTGTCCACCGAGCGCAGCGGTTGCGCTCGTGCACTGACCAGCAGCCGGCCACGGGCGCAGACCCACAGGGTGGCGACGTCCGAAGAGACCAGGCCGAAGTTGAAGACCACGTCGTTGACCACTGCCAGCAGCGCCGAGTCGACGTGTTCGATGCGCGTCGAGCGCGACCCCTCGCGCAGGCTTTCGAAGAAATAATCCGGCAGTTCCAGATGCTTCTTCATCCAGCGCTCGCAGGCGGCATGGGCGAGGTTCAGGTGCAGCCAGAGGAACTCGTCCGGCGCCTCCTCGCGAGCCTGCCGCAGGCAGGCGAGGGCGGTAGCCGAGTCGATTTCCCGCCCCGCTTCGCCGGGGCGGAAACGGAAACCGTAGATCAGGCCGAACAGGTCGGCGTCCTGGGGCGGGGAGATACCGTGATGCATGGTCGCTCGCGGGAGAGGATCGGTTGGATAACTTGGCATCGTGACGATGACGCTTTGATTGCAGGACGATGAAGGCCGCTTCGCGGGATGCCCGGCGATGCTTCCCGTTGGAACTGTCGGGGTCGTCTTGCCGTCGCCTCGCGCCGACGAACTACGAGGTGCCGGGAAGTGCTATTTCATTTCTCCCGGTTTTTTATGAAATACGCATCGTAGAGTTCTGATATTTGCCCGCTGGGTTATTTAGTCGATTTGCCGTGCCAGGTGATGGGGGTTGTTTATAAAGTATTATAACTTTTTGATTATATATTGTTTATCAATTAGATAGGCGTGTGATGGCTAAATGGCTGCATGTTTTCCAGGGGTTATCTAAATTGAATTTTTCATGGGGGTTTTCTTAGTCGTTATATATAAAGTCAGACTCGCCTTTTATTTAAAAGCTGCTATTTCTGGATTACATGGTGCGGCCGTTCGGTCGCTGCTTGACAAGAGGAATGTCGGAAATGTCGATCCAGGCGAAAGTTACCCCTATCGATCAGAGTATTTCTTCTGCGGCTGCCGTCGAGGTTCCGGAAAACGGGATACTCAAACTCTCCCAGAGCAGTAATATCGCGCTCGATGTCGCACCGGAGTCGGTGGCGGGATACTCGAAGAGCGGTTCGGACCTGATCGTCCAGCTGAAGACCGGGGAAAGCGTCCGGATCGCCAACTTCTATGCGGAAGGCCAGCCTTCCAGCCAACTGTTCCTGGCCGACAAGGACAAGCTGGTGGCGGTAGATCTGCCGCCGGTCGCCGCCGACGGGCCGCTGATGGCCGGCTACATCCCGCAGGAAAGCCTGGCCGGTTTCGAGTCGCTGACCGGCGCCGGTGTGCTCGGTGGCATGAGCGCAGGGACTGCGCTGCTGGTCGGTGCGGCGGCCATCGGCGCCGGGGTGGCGATTTCCAACAGCAGCGGCGGCGGTGGCGGCGGCGGTTCTTCGGTGCCCCCGGACACCACTCCGCCGAAGGCGGCCAGCGGCCTGAAGATAGCGCCTGACGGCAGCAGCATCAGCGGCCAGGCCGAGGCCGGCGCGAGCGTCGGCATCGATACCAATGGCGACGGCAAGCCGGACCTCACCGTGATCGCCGATGCCAACGGCAATTTCACCGCTCCGCTGAACCCGCCGCTGACCAATGGCCAGACGGTCACCGTGGTGGTCACCGACCCGGCTGGCAACGCCAGCCCGCCGGCCCAGGTCACCGCTCCGGACACCACCGCCCCGGCGCCGGCCACCGACGTGCAGGTGACGCCAGGCGGCAGCAGCGTCATCGGCAAGGCCGAACCCGGCTCGACGGTGGGCGTCGATACCGACGGCGACGGCCAGCCGGACACCACCGTGGTGGTCGGTCCCGACGGCAACTTCGAGGTCCCGCTGAACCCGCCGCTGACCAATGGCGAGACGGTGACGGTGATCGTTACCGACCCGGCCGGCAACAACAGCACCCCGGTGACCGTCGAGGCGCCGGACACCACCGCCCCGGCGCCGGCCACCGACGTGCAGGTGGCGCCGGACGGCAGCAGCGTCACCGGCAACGCAGAGCCGGGCGCCACCGTCGGTGTCGACACCGATGGCGACGGCCAGCCGGACACCACCGTGGTGGTCGGTCCCGGCGGCAGCTTCGAGGTTCCGCTGAACCCGCCGCTGACCAATGGCGAGACGGTGACGGTGATCGTTACCGACCCGGCCGGCAACAACAGCACCCCGGTCACCGCCGAAGCCCCCGACTTCCCCGACGCGCCCCAGGTCAATGCCAGCAACGGCAGCGTCCTCAGCGGTACGGCGGAAGCGGGCGTGACCATCGTGATCACCGACGGCAACGGCAATCCGATCGGCCAGACCAGCGCCGATGCCAACGGCAACTGGAGCTTCACCCCCGGTAGCCAACTGCCGGATGGCACCGTGGTCAATGTGGTGGCCAGGGACGCCGCCGGCAACAGCAGCCCGGCGACCTCCATCACCGTCGACGGCGTGGCGCCGAGCGCGCCGGTGGTCGAGCCGAGCAACGGCAGCGAACTCAGCGGGACTGCCGAACCGGGCAGCAGCGTGACCCTGACCGACGGCAATGGCAATCCGATCGGCCAGACCACCGCCGATGCCAACGGCAACTGGTCTTTCACGCCGTCCACCCCGTTGCCGGACGGTACCGTGGTCAACGTGGTGGCCAGGGATGCCGCCGGCAACAGCAGTCCGCCGGCCAGCGTTACCGTGGATGCCGTCGCGCCGGCCACGCCCACCGTCGATCCGAGCAACGGTACGACCCTCAGCGGCACCGCCGAGCCGGGCAGTAGCGTGACCCTGACCGACGGCAACGGTAACCCGATAGGGCAGGTCACCGCCGACGGCAGCGGCAACTGGACCTTCACCCCGAGCACGCCGTTGCCCAACGGTACGGTGGTCAACGCCACGGCTACCGACCCGTCCGGCAACGCCAGCTCGCCGGCCAGCGTCACCGTGGACGCCGTGGCACCGGCCACGCCAGTGGTCAACCCGAGCAACGGCAGCACGCTCAGCGGCACCGCTGAGCCGGGCGCCACCGTGACCCTGACCGATGGCAGCGGCAACCCGATCGGCCAGGTCACCGCCGACGGCAGCGGCAACTGGAGCTTCACACCGGGCACGCCGTTGCCCAACGGCACCGTGGTCAACGCCACGGCCACCGACGCCTCCGGCAACACCAGTGCGGGCAGCAGTGTCACCGTGGACTCGGTAGCCCCGGCCACGCCAGTGGTCAACCCCAGCAACGGCACCACGCTCAGCGGTACCGCCGAGCCGGGCAGCAGCGTGACCCTGACCGATGGCAGCGGCAACCCGATCGGGCAGGTCACCGCCGACGGCAGCGGCAACTGGAGCTTCACCCCGTCCACGCCGCTGGCGGATGGAACCGTGGTCAACGCCACGGCCACCGACCCGGCGGGCAACACCAGCGGCCAGGGCAGCACCACCGTCGATGGCGTGGCGCCGGCCACGCCGACCGTCAACCTGAGCAACGGCAGCAGCCTCAGCGGCACTGCGGAACCGGGCAGCACGGTGATCCTCACCGACGGCAACGGCAATCCGATCGCCGAGGTCACCGCCGACGGCAGCGGCAACTGGACCTACACCCCGTCCACGCCGATCGCCAACGGCACTGTGGTCAACGTGGTGGCCCAGGACGCCGCCGGCAATAGCAGCCCGGGCGCCAGCGTCACCGTGGACTCGCAGGCCCCGGCGGCGCCGGTGCTCAACCCGAGCAACGGCACCACGCTCAGCGGCACCGCCGAGCCAGGCGCTACCGTGACCCTGACCGACGGCAACGGCAACCCGATAGGGCAGGTCACCGCCGACGGCAGCGGCAACTGGAGCTTCACACCGGGCACGCCGCTGGCCAACGGCACCGTGGTCAACGCCACGGCCAGCGACCCGACCGGCAATACCAGCGCTCCGGCCAGCACCACCGTGGACTCGGTGGCGCCGGCCGCGCCGGTGGTCAATCCGAGCAACGGCGCGGAGATCAGCGGCACCGCCGAACCGGGCGCCACGGTGACCCTGACCGATGGCAGCGGCAATCCGATCGGGCAGGTCACCGCCGACGGCAGCGGCAACTGGAGCTTCACGCCGTCCACGCCGCTGGCGGATGGAGCCGTGGTCAACGCCACCGCTACCGACCCGGCCGGCAATACTGGCGGCCAGGGCAGCACTACCGTGGACGCCATCGCGCCGGCCACGCCGACCGTCAACCTGAGCAATGGCAGCAACCTCAGCGGCACTGCGGAACCGGGCAGCACGGTGATTCTCACCGACGGCAACGGCAATCCGATCGCCGAGGTCACCGCCGACGGCAGCGGCAACTGGACCTACACCCCGTCCACGCCGATCGCCAACGGTACTGTGGTCAACGTGGTGGCCCAGGACGCCGCCGGTAACAGCAGCCCGCCGGCGACGGTGACCGTCGATTCCAGCGCGCCGCCGGCGCCGGTGATCAACCCGAGCAACGGCGTCGTCATCAGCGGCACCGCCGAGGCCGGTGCCACCGTGACCCTCACCGATGCCGGCGGCAACCCGATAGGGCAGGTCACCGCCGACGGCAGCGGCAACTGGAGCTTCACGCCGGGCACGCCGCTGGCCAACGGCACTGTGATCGTCGCCACGGCCACCGACCCGACCGGCAATACCGGCCCGCAGGCCGCCACCACGGTGGACGCGGTGGCGCCGCCGGCGCCGGTGATCGATCCGAGCAACGGCACGACCATCAGCGGCACCGCGGAGGCCGGGGCCAAGGTGATCCTCACCGACGGCAACGGCAACCCGATCGGCGAAACCACCGCCGACGGCAGCGGCAACTGGACCTTCACGCCCGCCACGCCGCTGGCCAACGGCACGGTGGTCAACGCCGTGGCCCAGGACCCTGCGGGCAATACCGGCCCGCAGGGCAGCACTACCGTGGACGCGGTGGCGCCGAACACGCCTGTGGTCAATCCGAGCAACGGCAACCTGCTCAACGGTACCGCCGAGCCGGGCAGCACCGTGACCTTGACCGACGGCAACGGCAACCCGATCGGCCAGACCACCGCCGATGGCAGCGGCAACTGGAGCTTCACGCCCGGCTCGCAACTGCCCAACGGCACCGTGGTCAACGTGACCGCGAGCGACGCCGCCGGCAATACCAGCCCTCCCGCTACCACGACGGTGGATTCCTCACTGCCGTCGATCCCGCAGGTGGATCCGAGCAACGGCTCGGTGATCAGCGGCACCGCGGACGCCGGCAACACCATCATCATCACCGATGGCAACGGCAACCCGATTGGCCAGGTCACCGCCGACGGCAGCGGCAACTGGTCCTTCACTCCAGGCATCCCGCTGCCGGATGGCACGGTGGTCAACGTGGTGGCGCGCAGCCCAAGCAATGTCGACAGTGCGCCGGCGGTGATCACGGTGGATGGCGTGGCCCCGGCGGCGCCGGTGATCGATCCGAGCAACGGCACCGAGATAAGCGGTACCGCGGAAGCCGGCGCGACGGTGATCCTCACCGATGGCGGCGGCAACCCGATCGGCCAGGCCACCGCCGACGGCAGCGGCAACTGGACGTTCACCCCGGGCACCCCGCTGGCCAACGGCACCGTGATCAATGCGGTGGCCCAGGACCCAGCCGGAAACACCAGCGGTCCGGCCAGCGTCACCGTCGATGCCATCGCCCCGGCGGCGCCGGTGATCGATCCGAGCAACGGAGTCGTCATCAGCGGTACGGCGGAAGCCGGGGCCACGGTGATCCTCACCGACGGCAACGGCAACCCGATCGGCCAGGTCACCGCCGACGGCAGCGGCAACTGGGCCTTCACGCCCGCTACGCCGTTGGCCAATGGCACGGTGATCAATGCGCTAGCCCAGGACGCCGCCGGCAACAACAGCAGTCCCACCAGCGTCACCGTCGACTCGCTGGCGCCAGCAGCCCCGGTGATCGATCCGAGCAACGGTAGCGTGATCGCCGGTACCGCCGAGGCTGGTGCCACGGTGATCCTCACCGACGGCAACGGCAACCCGATCGGCCAGGTCACCGCCGATGGCAGCGGCAACTGGAGCTTCACGCCCGGCACGCCGCTGTCCAATGGCACGGTTGTCAATGCGGTGGCCCAGGACGCTGCCGGCAACACCAGCGGCCCGGCCAGCACCACGGTGGACTCGGTGGCGCCGGCCGCGCCGGTGATCGACCCGAGCAACGGCAGCGTGATCGCCGGTACCGCGGAAGCCGGTGCGACGGTGATCCTCACCGACGGCGGCGGCAACCCGATCGGCCAGGCCACCGCCGACGGCAGCGGCAACTGGAGCTTCACCCCGGGCACGCCGCTGGCCAACGGCACGGTGATCAATGCGGTGGCCCAGGATCCGGCCGGCAATACCAGCGGCCCGACCAGCACCACGGTGGACGCGGTGGCCCCGGCCACCCCGGTGGTCAACCCGAGCAACGGCAGCGTGATCGCCGGTACCGCGGAAGCCGGCGCCACGGTGATCCTCACCGACGGCGGCGGCAACCCGATCGGCCAGGCCACTGCCGATGGCAGCGGCAACTGGAGCTTCACCCCGGGCACACCGCTGGCCAACGGCTCGGTGGTCAATGCGGTGGCCCAGGACGCCGCCGGCAACACCAGCGGCCCGGCCAGCACCACGGTGGACTCGGTAGCCCCGGCCACCCCGGTGCTCGATCCGAGCAACGGTACGGTGATCAGCGGTACCGCCGAAGCCGGCGCCACGGTGATCCTCACCGATGGCGGCGGCAACCCGATAGGGCAGGCCACCGCCGATGGCAGCGGCAACTGGAGCTTCACTCCGGGCACACCGCTGACCAACGGCACGGTGATCAACGCGGTGGCCCAGGACGCCGCCGGCAACACCAGCGGTCCGGTCAGCACCACGGTGGACGCGGTGGCTCCGGCCACTCCGGTGATCGACCCGAGCAATGGTGTCGAACTCAGCGGCACCGCCGAACCCGGCGTCCGGGTGATCCTCACCGATGGCAATGGCAACCCGATCGGCCAGACCCTTGCCGACGGTAGCGGCAACTGGAGCTTCACGCCGGGCACGCCGCTGGCCAACGGCACGGTGGTCAACGCCGTGGCCCAGGACCCGGCCGGCAATACCAGCGGCCCGGCCAGCACCACGGTGGACACGGTGGCACCGGCCACGCCGGTGATCAATGCCAGCAACGGCAGCGTGATCACCGGGACCGCCGAGGTCGGCGCCAAGGTGATCCTCACCGATGGCAACGGCAACCCGATCGGCGAGACCACCGCCGACGGCAGCGGCAACTGGACCTTCACCCCCGGCACGCCGCTGGCCAACGGTACGGTGATCAACGCCGTCGCCGAGGACGCCGCGGGCAACGCCAGCGGTCCGGCCAGCACCACGGTGGACTCGGTGGCGCCGTCCGCTCCGCTGCTGAGCATCAGCGCCGACGGCGCGCTGCTGACCGGCACCGCCGAGCCGAACAGCCAGGTGCGCATCGTGGTCAACGGCGACACCGCCAACCCGATCACGGTCACCGTCGACGGCGCCGGCAACTTCAGCCTGCCGTTCGCGCCGCCGCTGATCACCGGCGAACTGATCGCTGGGGTTGCCGTGGACGCCGCCGGCAACGTCAGCGGGCCGGCCACCATCAACGCGCCGGACCTGGCGCCGCCGACCATCAGCGTGCCGGAAGCCGCCGATACTTGGATCAACGCCGCGGAGATCGGCGACGGCATCCAGGTCGATGTGACGGTCCGTCCGACCATGCAGGTCGGCCAGGTGGTCACGGTCAAGTTCGCCGGGCAGAACGGCTACGAGGCCGAGGTCAGCCATACCCTCACCGCCGGCGACATCGCCGCCGGCAACCTGACCCTGACCCTGACGCCTCCCGGCGGCATGGGCCCGTTCCCGGAGGGCGCCTCGACCGTCACCGCCGACATCAACGGCGGCACCGCGTCGACCCCGGTGCCGTTCACCATCGACACCATTCCGCCGGCGACCCCGGTGCTGTCCCTGGTCGGCAACATCCTGACCATCTCGGCGGAGCCGGGCACCGAGCTGACGGTCACCGTCGACGTCGGCGGGGTGACCGCCACCGCCACGGTGACCGCCGACAACAGCGGGCTGGCGTCGCTGAACCTGCTCACCGACCTGGATATCGACTTCAGTTGGGACCAGTTGCTCAATGCCCAGGTGTCGGTGGTCGGTCGCGACCCGGCCGGCAACCCGAGCAACACGGCGAGCATCGGCATCGGCACCAGCATCGAGCAACCGGTGACCATCGGTAACTTCGGCCTCGACGTCAGCCTCAACCCGCTGAACCCGCGTTTTGGTTTCAGCGGCACCACCGAGCCCAACTCCAGCGTGGTGATCCGGGTCATCACCCCGGCGTTGAACGTCGAATTGCTGCCGATCCAGGCGGACTCGTCCGGCAACTTCTCGCTGAACCTGCTGAGCCCGACCATCCTCACCCAGTTGGGGCTGAACATCACCGACATCCTCAACCTCGGCTCGCAGATCTCGTTCAACCTGGTGTCCACCGACAGCAACGGCAACGACAGCGCCGCCTACGGGATCACCCTGACCCCCAACGGACTGTCGCTCAACATCGGCCAGATCGATGTCAACGGTACTTCCGGCGACGACGTGCTGTCCGGCGCCAACGGCAGTTCGGAGCACATCAACGGCGGCGACGGCAGCGACCTGATCTTCAACGTGGGCACCGGCGATCACGTGGTGGCCGGCAACGGCAACGACACCATCCAGATCACCGCGACCGATTTCGTCAGCATCGATGGCGGCGCCGGGTTCGACACCCTGGTCCTGGCCAACGGCATCGACCTCGACTACAACGCCGTCGGCGTCGGCACGCTCAGCAACCTCGAGCGCATCGACCTCGGCAAGGGCGACTCGGGTAGCGTGCTGACCCTGACCGCGGCGGAGGTGGATGCCATCACCGATGCCAACAACACGTTGCAGATCACTGGTGAGAACAACGACACCCTGAACGTGGTGGGCGCGGTGAATACCGGTACCACGCAACTGATCAACGGCATTACCTACGACGTCTACACCTTCGGCAGTACCACCCTGCTGATCGAGGACAACACGGTACAGGTCGTGGTCTGATGCGCGGGCGCAGGCAGTACGCGCGCAAGGGACGGCGGCATGGGAAGGGAGCCATCTGGCTCCTTTCCCTGGGCCTGCCGATGTTCGCGTCGGCCATGCCCCTCGACCAGGCGGTCAGGGCAGGGCTGGCGATCCACCCGGAAGTACGATCCGCGATGGCCGAAGCGGACCGCGCAGGCACCGAGGTGGAGATGGCCAAAGGGGGGTACTACCCCTCCGTGACGATGTCCGGGGGGCCGCAGGAGTTCGACTTCGGCGAGATCGTCTACGATCTCACCGCGTCGCAGATGCTGTACGACTGGGGTCGGGTGACGAGCAAGGTCGACAGCGCCAGCGCGACCCAGCGCAAGCTGTCCGAGGCGGTGCTGGTGGCGCGCGACGACGCGGCGCTGGATATCGTCGAGACCTACCTCGACGTGCTCGCCTCGGAGCGCCGGGTGGAGGCGGTACGCGAACACATCCAGCGCCTCGACGGTATCCGCGAGATGACCCAGGCGCGCGGCGGCGACGGCTACGCCGACCGCAGCGAGCTGGATCGCGCCAATCTGGAACTGTCGCGGGCCCAGGAGCAGTTGTCGCTGGAGAAGGGCAACCTGCAGGACGCGCGCAACCAGTACGCGATCCTGGTCGGCCAGGAGCCCGCCGACCTGGTGGAGCCCGAGCCGATGTCGCTGCAACGCTACCTGGCGGCCAGCGATATGGCGCGGGTGATCCGCGAATCGCCTTTGCAGCGCAAGGCCCTGGAGGACGCCAATGTCGCCGAGGCCGAGGTCCGCGAGGCCAAGGCGTCGCTGCTGCCGCAACTGAACCTGGAGGCCAGCGCGCTGCGCCGGGAGATCGGCGGGCATCCGGAAAGCGACTCGGTGGTATCCCTGCGCTTCCGCATGGACACCTTCCAGGGGCTTTCCAACTTCCGCCGGCCGACCGCCGCGCAGCAGCGCCTGGAATCGGCGAAATGGAGCGCCGACGCGATGCAGCGCGACATCCGCCGGCAACTGCAGAACCTCTTCGACAACGGCGACACGCTGCGCTGGCGGGAACAGTCGCTGACCCAGCAGGTGACCGAGTCGGAGCAGGTCGGCGAGTTGTATCGCGAACAGTTCGAGGTTGGCCGGCGCGACGTGATCGACCTGCTCAACGTGCAGCGCGAGCGGTTCGAGGCAGAGCGGCAACTGATCAACCTGCGGATCGAACGCAAGCGCATCGAGTATCGGGCGGCCGCGCAAGTCGGCCTGTTGGGTCCGCTATTGGAGAACCGGCTGAATCATGGAAGCTGAGAAAACCCCGGATAACGTCGTGATCCTCAACCACGACCCCATCGTCGACCCGTTGCGCCAGGGCCTGCTGCTGCTCTGCCGGCAGCTCGGCCGGCCACTCGGCGACGCCGAACTGGTGGACGGCATGCCGCTGGAGCACGGTCGCCTGCCGTTGCACCTGGTGGCCCGCGCGTTGCGCCGCGCCGACATCACCGCCCAGGTCACCCGCCAGCCGTTGCGCCGGATCGACCGCTACCTGCTGCCGGCCCTGCTGCTGCTCGACGACGGCCGCGCCCTGGTGCTGGTGGGCAACGACGGCGAGCACGCCGAGGTGCTGGTGCCGCAGAGCGACGGCGGAAGCCAGAGGATGCCGCTGGCCGAGCTGGAAGCGCTGTACAGTGGCACGGCGATCTTCGCCAAGTGTCGCTACCGGCCGGACGGGCGGGTCGGCGACTACGCCAGCGCCTTGCCCGAGCACTGGTTCTTCGGCCCGCTCAAGCGGCTCTGGCGTTCCTACGCCGAGGTCACCGCCGCGGCGCTGGTGGCCAACGTCCTGGCGGTCGCCTCGGCACTGTTCGCCATGCAGGTCTACGACCGCGTGGTGCCCAACGCGGCGTTCGACACCCTGTGGATCCTCGCCAGCGGCGTGGCCCTGGCGATCGTCCTCGACGGGGTCCTGCGGATCATGCGCGGCCACCTGCTCAACGTGCTCGGCAAGCGCCTCGACCTGCAACTCTCGACCCTGCTGTTCTCCCGCGTGCTGAGCACCCGGGTCGCCGCCAAGCCGGCGTCGATGGGCGCCTTCAGTACCCAGGTGCGGGAGTTCGAGTCGGTGCGCGAGTTCTTCACCTCGTCCAGCGCGGCGCTGATCAGCGACCTGCCGTTCGTGGCGATCTTCCTGCTGATCATCGCCGTGATCGGCGGCCATGTGGTCTGGGTGCCGCTGGTGGCCTGCGTGCTGATGATCCTGCCGGGGCTGCTGACCCAGCGCCTGCTCGGCCACCTGTCGCGGCAGAACCTGCGCGAAGGGGCGATGAAGAACGGCGTGCTGCTGGAAGCCTTCGAGCACCTGGAGACGGTCAAGGCGACCCGCGCCGAAGGCCGCTGCCTGCACCAATGGGAAACCCTGACCGGCGAACTGGCCGGCACGGCGATGAAGACCCATACCCTGGCCTCGACCCTGAGCTACTCGGCGAGCATCGTCCAGCAGCTCTGCTACGTCGGCGTGGTGGTCTTCGGCGTCTATCGGATCAGCGAGGGCGCGATGACCGTCGGCGGCCTGGTGGCCTGCTCGATCCTCGCCTCGCGGGCCATCGCACCGCTGTCGCAGGCGGCCGGCATCCTCGGTCGCTGGCAGCACACCAAGGTGGCGATGGAAGGCCTCGACCAACTGATGAGCGCCGAGCAGGAGCGCCCCCAGGGCAAGCGCTTCGTGCACAAGGAGCGCCTGCAGGGACATTACCGCCTGGAGGGCGTGCGCCTGGCCCACGGCGACAGCCCGCCGGTGGTCGACGTGCAGGCCCTGAACATCCGCGCCGGCGAGCGGGTGGCGCTGCTCGGCGGCAACGGCGCCGGCAAGTCGACCCTGCTGCGCCTGCTCAGCGGCCTGCTCGACGCGCAGGCGGGACGCCTGCTGCTGGACGACGTCAGCCTGACCCAGATCGACCCGGCCGACCGCCAGCGCGGTATCGGCTACCTGCCGCAGGACGTGGCGCTGTTCCATGGCAGCCTGCGCGACAACCTCAACCTGGAGAACGCCGCGCTGGGCGACGAGGAACTGCTGGAGACCCTCGACGGGGTCGGCCTGGGCGCCTTCGTCCGCGGCCACCCGCTGGGGCTGGACATGCCGATCCAGGGCAATGCCAGCCTGTCCGGCGGCCAGCGCCAGGCCGTCGGGCTGGCCCGGGTGCTGCTACAGGACCCTCCGATCCTGCTGCTCGACGAGCCGACCGCGGCCTTCGACCAGGGCAGCGAGAAACAGGTCATCGACTACCTGCAGCAATGGTTGGGCAAGCGCACCCTGGTCATCACCACCCACAAGAAAAGCATGCTCGCCCTGGTCGAGCGTGCGGTGGTCCTGCGCCAGGGCAGGGTGATCATGGACGGCCCGCTGGAGCAGGTGGTGCAGGGCAACCAGGTACAGGCACCGCAGGCCGCCGAAGGAGGCAACCATGGACTCTGAACGCGACGCCGCCGCCCTGCGCCGGCAACTGGCCGACCCGTTGCTGGCGGCTACCCACCCGGTCTACCGGCCGCTGCTCTGGACCCTGCTCGGTTGCGTGCTGCTGTTCATCGGCTGGGCGGCCTGGGCGCAACTGGACGAGGTGACCCGCGGCGACGGCCGGGTCGTGCCGTTCAGTCGCATCCAGAAGATCCAGAGCCTGGAGGGCGGCATCCTCGACCGCCTGCTGGTGAAGGAGGGCGACCTGGTGGAAGTCGGCCAGCCGCTGGTGCGCCTCGACGAGACGCGCTTCCTCACCAACTTCCAGGAGTCGGCGAACCAGGCCAGCGTGCTGCGCGCGGCCATTGCCCGGCTCGACGCCGAGGTGCTAGGCAAGAAGAGCATCGAGTTCCCGCCGGACGTCGATCCCGAGGGGCCGCTGGCGCGTTCCGAACGCGAGCTGTTCAAGTCGCGCCGCGACAAACTGGTGGAGGGCACCCAGGCGATCCAGCGGCAGATCCACCTGGCGCAGAGCCAGCTCGACCTGGTTCGCCCGCTGGTGGCCAAGCGTGCGGTGAGCCAGATGGAGGCGCTCAAGCTGAGCCAGGACATCGCCACCCTCAGCGGCAAGCTGACCGAGCTGAAAAGCACCTATTTCCAGGATGCCTATACCGAGCGCGCCCAGCGCAAGGCCGATCTCAGCGCCCTGGAACCGATCGTCCAGCAGCGCCAGGACCAGTTGCGCCGCACCGAGATCCTGTCGCCGGTGCGCGGGCGGGTGAACACCGTGCTGATCAACACCCGCGGCGGGGTGATCCAGCCCGGCGAGCCGATCATGGAAGTGATCCCGGTGGAGGAGCGTCTGCTGGTGGAGGCGAAGATCAAGCCGCGCGACGTGGCCTTCCTGGTTCCCGGCATGCCGGCCAAGGTGAAGATCACCGCCTACGACTACACCATCTACGGCGACCTCAAGGGCACCCTGGAGCAGATCAGCGCCGACACCATCGAGGAGGACACCCCGCATGGCAAGGAGTCCTACTACCAGGTGCTGATCAAGACCGATGGCAGCCAGTTGAAGCGCGGCGAGGAGGTATTGCCGATCATTCCGGGGATGGTCGCCGAGGTGGACATCCTCAGCGGCAAGCGCAGCGTGCTCAACTACCTGCTGCGGCCGCTGATCAAGGCGCGCCTTTACTGAGGCGTGCAGGACAGGCCCCGGTCGGTGGGAAACGTGCCAGCCGCTTCCCTGTAGCCATGGCGAGCTACGTAGGCGGTGGCGCTGGTAACGCTGCCCGGGTGGGCGCACGCTAGGCGTCGCGCCGAGCTGCGAGGCGCTGTCGGGTCCTGGCGTCGAGTAGCTCGCGCAGGGTCTTGAACAGCGGTGCGCGGTCGGTATAGCGACGGCCGTAGTCGAGGTTGAAGGCATAGTCGAAGTCCGCCGGATTATCGCCCTGGGTGTGCTGGAGCAGGGTTTCCAGCTTGTCCAGCGCTTTCACTGCCAGGGCTTCGGCGGTCTCGCCGCGCTCGTATTCGTCCCACAGGGCGAGCAGGCGATCGCGCAGTGGCGTGTCCAGATGACGGGTCAGCTGCAACAGGTCGGCGCGTTCCTGTTCGCCCTTGTCCGGGTGCGCCGCTTGCTCGACGGCGGGGATGTCGCCGTGGATCGCTTCGCCGAGGTCGTGGACCACGCACATGCGCAGAACCTTGCCGAGGTCCAGGCCGGCCAGTTGGTCCTCGAAGGCCAGTGCCATCAGGCAAAGCCGCCAGCTATGTTCGGCGGTGCTTTCCGGGCGGCCGGAGGAGGTGTGCGCGGAGCGCAGGACGTCTTTCAGGCGTTCGGCTTCGCGGAGGAATTCGAGGCGGTTGCTCAGCAGTTCGAGGGACATGGCGCGGGCTCCGCTACCGGTGAAACGAGCCTGCAAGCCTAGGCGCGGCGGTGCTGAAGGTCCATGGATAAAATATCCGTGGCGACGTTCAGAGGGTTTCCACCAGGCGCACCGCGCGTCCGTCCGAGAGGGTCATGCGGGTCCAGCGGCAACGGCTGCGCCGGATCGGCACGATGGCCGAGGCGTTCGCTCCGCTGGCGAACTCCAGCGCCGGCGGTGCCAGCAGTTCGCGCCAGCCGAGTTCCTCGAGGGTGGCTTCCTGGCGGAGGATTTCCTCGCTGCAATAGGGCCACAGCGAACGGTCGAGCAGTTCGCCGAGAGGCACGCCGAATTGCGCGGCGCGTGCCGGCGAACAGGCCAACAGGCGATGGGTGAGGTCGCAGATCAGGTGCACGGGTTGCGGGTTGGCCTCGACCAGGCGGGCCAGTGCCTGGTCGGCGGCGGCTTCCAGGCGGGCGCCGAGCAGACGCTCCAGGCGTGCCCGTTCCTCCACCAGCAGCGCCTGGGTACCGGACTCCCAGCGCGAGATGGTCGATTGCGCCACGCCGAGCAATTCGGCGGCATGCGTTTGCTTGACCCGATGCAGCAGGCGCCAGCGACGCAGGGCGGGGCCCAGGGACGAAGAAGGGAGAGGCTCGGTCATGCTTGGCTACGCGGGCGAATGGACGCTGAAGTCTGCGCCCGACGCCGGGCGGAGGCAAATCGGCGCGACACCGGGGGGACCCGTATGGTCGGCGGCGATCCTCGGAGGGCCGCCCGCGCCGCGCCGGCAGCCGTGGAGCTGCCGGCGTGCGTCTCGCTCAGGCCTTGGCGAAGGAGGTGGGGAAGGGCAGGTTGTACAGGCGTTGCCCGGTGGCGGCGAAGATCGCATTGGCCAGCGCAGGGCCGATGGGCGCCACGCCGGGTTCGCCGACCCCGGTGGGCGCTTCGCCGGAGGGCACGATGTGCACTTCGACCTTGGGCATCTCGGCGATCCGCAGCACCTGGTAGCCGTCGAAGTTGTTCTGCTCGACCTTGCCGTCCTTCAGGGTGATCGCGCTGTGCAGGATCGCGCCGAGGCCGAAGCCGATGCCGCCCTCCATCTGCGCGGCGATCACGTCCGGGTTGATCGGGATGCCACAGTCCACCGCACAGACCACCCGCTCGACCTTCAGCTTGCCGTCCTTGTCCACCGAGACCTCGACCACCTGGGCGACGAAGGTCTTGAATGCCTCGGTCACCGCGATCCCGCGCCCGCGCCCGGCGGGCAGCGGCCTGGACGGGTCCCAGCCGGCCTTTTCCGCGGCCAGTTCGAGCACGCCGCGCAGGCGCGGCTGCTCTGCCAGCAGGTCGCGGCGGAACAGATAGGGGTCCTTGCCGGCGGCCTGCGCCGCCTCGTCGATGAACGCCTCCACCGCGTAGACCGTGTGCGAGCTGCCGACCACCCGCCACCACAGGACCGGCACGCCGACCTGGGTGGTGCTCAGCTCGACCGAGACATTGGGCACCGCATAGGGCAGGTTGGCGGCGCCTTCCACCGAGGTGGCGTCGACGCCGTCCTTGACCATCACCGCGGCGAACGGCGTGCCTTCCAGGATCGACTGGCCGACGATGCGATGTTGCCAGCCGACCAGTTTGCCGTCGGCGTCGAGCCCGGCTTCGAGCCGGTGGTAGTACATCGGCCGGTAGAAGCCGCCGTGGATGTCGTCCTCGCGGGTCCATTGCAACTTCACCGGCACGCCGTTGGCGCCCAGCGCCTTGGCGATCGATACCGCCTCGACGATATAGTCCGACCAGGCGTTGGCGCGCCGGCCGAAGCTGCCGCCGGCGTAGAGCGTATTGATCTTCACCTGCTCCGGCTTCAGCCCGGCGGTGCGCGCCGCGTTGCCCTGGTCGACGGTCTGGAACTGGTCGCCGGCCCAGATCTCGCAGCTGTCGGCGGTCAGCCTGACCACCGCGTCCAGCGGCTCCATCGGCGCATGGGCAAGGAACGGGAACTCGTAGCTGGCGGCGATCCTGCGGGTCGCCCCGGCCACCGCCTTGGCGGCGTCGCCGTCCCTGCGCGCGGGCTTGCCGGGTTGCTCGGCGAGCTTGCGGTACTCCGCCATCAGCGCCTCGGAACCACGCTTCTCGGCCTTGCTCTCGTCCCACTCGACCTTGAGCGCGTCGCGGCCTTGCTTCGCCGCCCAGAAGCCCTTGGCGACCACCGCCACGCCGTGCGGCACCTGGACCACCTCGACCACCCCCGGAATCGCCCTGGTCGCCGTGGCGTCGAACGATTTCACCGTGGCGCCGAACAGCGGCGGGCGCTGGAGCAGGGCGACCAACATGCCGGGCAGGCTGACGTCGAGGGTGAATTGCGCACTGCCGTCGGTCTTGCCGGGAACGTCGACGCGCGGCGCCTGGTGACCGATCAGGCGGAAGTCCTTGGGATCCTTCAATTGCACTTTTTCCGGCACCGGCAGTTCCGCCGCCGCAGCGGCCAGCGAACCGTAGCTGGCCTTGCGCTGGCTGGCCGGATGTTCGACGAAGCCGTCGCGGGTACGCAGTTCGGCGGCTGGTATCTGCCACTGTCGGGCGGCGGCCTCGACCAGCATCGCGCGCGCCTTGGCCCCGGCCTCGCGCAATTGCATCCAGGAGTTGGCCATCGCCGAACTGCCGCCGGTGCCCTGCATGGTGCCGAAGGCCAGGTTGGCGTAGCGCTTGGCGTCGGCGGGCGCGCTTTCCACGCGGACCTTGCTCCAGTCCGCGTCGAGTTCCTCGGCGACGATGGTGGCGATACCGGTATAGGCGCCCTGGCCCATCTCCACGTGCTTGGCGATCACCGTGACACTGTCGTCCGGGGCGATCCGCAGGAAGGCGTTGGGCGCGAAGCCGGCGTCCGGCAGGGCCGCGGCGAGGGCGCGCCGGGCTCCGCTCCACTGGAAGCCGATGGTCAGGCCGACCACCGCGGCGCCTTTGAGGAAGCCGCGGCGCGAGCCGGGCAGGGCGTTGCTCAGATCGATCTTGCTGTTCATGGCGTCAGGCCTTCAGGGTGTCGGCGGCTTCGTGGATGGCGGCGCGGATCCGCACATAGGCGGCGCAGCGGCAGATGTTGCCGTTCATCGCGGCATCGATGTCGGCGTCGCTGGGGCTGGCGTTCTGCTCCAGCAGCGCGGTGGCGGACATGATCTGGCCGGACTGGCAGTAGCCGCACTGCGGTACCTGGAGCTTGACCCAGGCGTCCTGCACGGCCTTGCCGGGCTTGCTCTGGATACCCTCGATGGTGGTGACGCGCTTGCCGGCGACCGCGGAGACCGGCAGCACGCAGGAACGTACCGCGGTGCCGTCCAGCTGCACGGTGCAGGCGCCGCACTGGGCCATGCCGCAGCCGAACTTGGTGCCGTGCAGGCCGGCGCTTTCCCGGATGGCCCAGAGCAGGGGCATGTTGGGATCGACGTCGAGGGTGACGTTCTTGCCGTTCAGGACGAGCGAGGTGGGCATGCTGATTCTCCACGGAAAGGCCCGGGCAGGGCGTTATCTCTTATCAGGCAGGGATGCATCGGGCGAAGTGTGCGCGAAGGACGAAACGGACGCCTTGCACGATCCTGCGAAAGTCTAGATCAATCCTGCCGAGCGTCCCGGCGGGCGCGGCGCGGAAACGCGGCGAAACAACTCCGTCGGCGCAGGCGTTCACCCGCCATCGGCAACGCGCTAGGATCGCTGCCGTCGGTGACTGACGCCCGCCCGGGCGGCACGCACTTTCAGCCGGAAGCGGGACGACCCGTTTTCCCTCTTTCATTGCGCGGGGACGACCCTGCAGAGAGGCTGAAAATGGCGTGGATCTATCTCTTGCTCGCCGGTGTCTTCGAAATCGTCTGGGCCACGGCCATGAAGGAGTCGGCCGGCTTCACCCGCCTGTGGCCAAGCCTGGTCACCCTGCTGTTCATGATCCTCAGCTTCGGCCTGCTGGCCGTTTCCATGAAAACCCTGCCCCTCGGCACGGCCTACACCATCTGGGTCGGCATCGGTGCGGTCGGCGCCTTCGCCCTGGGCATCCTGCTCTTCGGCGAAAGCCCGAGCCCGTTGCGGCTGCTGGCGGTGGGGCTGATCGTGGCCGGCATCGTCATTCTCAAGCTGGCGACCCGCCAGGGCTGAGGGGTGACCACCATGTACGCATCCTTCGCTCCCGCGACCTGGGCCTTGCTCGCCTACCTCTTCGGCGCGCTCGCCCTTTGCCTGCTCATGCTGGGGTTGGGCCGGGTGCTGGGCGGCCGGTCGCATGGCCGGGCGAAGAACCTGCCGTTCGAGTCGGGGGTTGATTCCACCGGCTCGTCGCGCTTGCGCTTCTCGGTCAAGTACGCGTTGGTCGCCATGCTGTTCGTGATCTTCGGCATCGAGATGCCGTTCCTCTACCTCTGGGCGGTGTCGCTGCGGGAGAATGGCTGGGCGGGTTTCGTCGAGGCGACGCTGTTCGTCTCCCTGCTGCTGGTCGGACTGTTCTACCTGCACCGGGTCGGCGCCCTCGACTGGTCGCCGGAGCGCCGGCGGAAAAAGCCGCACGACTAGTCGTGGAGGATCACCAGCAGGTAGCGGCAGGCTTGCCCGGCGGTGGCGAAGGTCACCGCGCGGTCGACGCCGAAGTCCAGGCGGTCGCCGCGTTGCAGGTGGAACGTTTGCTCGCCGTAGTCCACCCGCAGCGCACCCTCGACCAGCCACAGGCGCTGCCGGTAGGGCCGGCCGCCCCAGCGGGGATAGTCGAGGCGGGCGTTCGCCGGGATCTCCACTTCCACCATCTCGCAGCCGCTGCGCGGATCGCGAGCGCCGACCTGGCGGCGGCGGTAGCCGCTGGCCGGGTCTTCCCACACTTCCTGCTGCGCGCGCCGGCAGAGCGGTTCGGCCGGCGCCTGCGCGTCGCCGAGCAGCTCGGAGAGGGCGACCCCCAGGCCGCCGGCGAGACGGCCGAGGACGCTGGCGGTGGGGCTGCTTTGGTTGCGCTCGATGCGCGAGATCATCGCCTTGCTCACCGCGCAGCGTTCGGCCAGTTGGGCGAGGGTCAGCTCGCGCTCCTTGCGCAGGGCGGCTAGGCGTCGGGCAATCAGTTCGTCGATATCCATGGGTGGCCCTGGCGGATTTTTCTCGTCCATGATAGTCACTGTCCAATATATTGGAAATTCGACCTTGCATTGGAGCTTGCCCGCGATGACCGAACCGACGATTCGCCGCCTGGCTGGCGAGGAGATCCTGGCGCGCCTGGACGAACTGGCCGAGGTACTGCTGGACTGCGTGGAAGGCGGGGCTTCGGTCAGCTTCATGTGGCCGTTGCCGCGGGAGCGGGCGCTGGCCTTCTGGCGCGGCGTCGGCGAGAGCGTGGCGGGCGACGAACGCCTGCTGCTGGTGGCGGAAGCGGAGGGGCGGATCGTCGGTACCGTGCAACTGCTCCTCGACCAACCGCCGAACCAGCCGCACCGCGCCGACGTGGCGAAGATGCTGGTGCACCGGCGTGCGCGTCGGTGCGGCATCGGCGAGGCGCTGATGGGCGAGCTGGACCGGCTCGCCCGGGCCTGCGGCAAGTCCCTGCTGGTGCTGGACACGGTCAGCGGCAGCGCCGCCGAACGGCTGTACCTGAAGACCGGCTGGACACGGGTCGGGGAAATCCCGGACTACGCCCTGATGCCGGACGGCACGCCCTGTCCCACCACCTATTTCTACAAGCGCCTGGCTGCTGCCGGCTGACCGAAGATGCCAGCGTTCCCAAGGCAGGCCGGGTAGAATCGGCGGATGCGAGAGATTCGGGGTCGATGGTGGAGTTACTGCAAGGGTTCGTCCTGACCCGGCACTGGCGCGATACGCCGGCCGGCACGGAAGTCGCGTTCTGGCTGGCGACCGAGCAGGGCCCGCGACAGGTGCGGCTGCCGCCGCAGCCGTCGGTGGCGTTCGTCCTCGCCGAGCAGCGGGGGCGCGTCGAGTCCCTGCTCGCCGGGGAGACTGGCGCCGAGCTGCGGCCGCTGGCGCTGCGCGACTTCCAGCAGCGGCCGGTGCTCGGCCTGTACTGCCAGCAGCATCGCCAACTGATGAATCTGGAGAAACGCTTGCGCCAGGCCGGCGTCGAGGTGTTCGAGGCCGATATCCGGCCGCCGGAGCGCTACCTGATGGAGCGCTTCATCACCGCGCCGGTCAGCCTGGAGGCGAGTGTCGAGGCTGACGGCAGCCTGCTCGCCCGGCGCCTGAAGCCGGCTCCGGACTATCGCCCGCGCCTGCGCCTGGTGTCGCTGGACATCGAGACCAACGCCCGCGGCGATCTCTACTCCATCGCCCTGGAAGGCTGCGGCCAGCGCCAGGTATACATGCTCGGCCCGGCCAACGGCGATGCCGCGGCCGTGGATTTCTGCCTCGACTATTGCGACAGCCGTGCCGGGCTGCTGGAACGTCTCAACCAGTGGCTGGCCGAGCACGATCCCGACGCCATCATCGGCTGGAACCTGGTGCAGTTCGACCTGCGCGTCCTGCATGAGCATGCCCAGCGCCTGAAGGTGCCGCTGCGCCTGGGGCGTGGCGGCGACGAAATGGGCTGGCGCGAGCACGGCAGCCGCAACAACCACTTTTTCGCCGCGGCGGCCGGCCGCCTGATCATCGATGGCATCGAGGCGCTGCGCTCGGCGACCTGGAGTTTCCCCTCGTTCAGCCTGGAGAACGTCGCCCGGACCCTGCTCGGCGAAGGCAAGGCGATCGACAATCCGTACCAGCGGATGGACGAGATCGATCGCATGTTCGCCGAGGACAAGCCGGCCCTCGCGCATTACAACCTGAAGGACTGCGAACTGGTGACGCGGATCTTCGCCCGTACCGAACTGCTCGACTTCCTCCTCGAACGGGCCACCGTCACCGGCCTGCCGGCGGACCGCAGCGGCGGCTCGGTGGCGGCCTTCACCCACCTGTACATGCCGTTGATGCACCGTGCCGGCTTCGTCGCCCCGAATCTCGGCGAGAAGCGTCCGGAAGCCAGTCCCGGCGGCTTCGTCATGGACTCGCGGCCGGGCCTCTACGAATCGGTGCTGGTGCTCGACTACAAGAGCCTGTATCCGTCGATCATCCGTACCTTCCTGATCGACCCGGTCGGCCTGGTGGAAGGCCTGCGCCAGCCGGACGACGAGCACTCGGTGGAAGGTTTTCGCGGCGCCCGTTTCTCGCGTACCCGGCATTGCCTGCCGGCCATCGTCGCACGGGTCTGGGAGGGCCGCGAGGCGGCCAAGCGCGAACGCAACCAGCCGCTCTCGCAGGCGTTGAAGATCATCATGAACGCCTTCTACGGGGTGCTGGGCTCCAGCGGCTGCCGCTTCTTCGACCCGCGCCTGGCCTCGTCCATCACCCTGCGCGGGCATCGGATCATGCGCCGTACCCGCGAGCTGATCGAGGCCGAGGGCTATACGGTGATCTATGGCGATACCGACTCCACCTTCGTCTGGCTCGGCAGCCCCCGCGCCGAGGAGGAGGCCTCGGCCATCGGCCGGGCGCTGGTGGCGCGGGTCAACGACTGGTGGCGCGAGCACCTGAAAGAAGAATTCGGCCTCGACAGCGCCCTCGAGCTGCAATTCGAGACCCATTACCGGCGTTTTCTCATGCCCACCGTGCGCGGCGCCGAGGAGGGCAGCAAGAAACGCTACGCCGGCCTGGTGCGCCGCGCCGACGGTGGCGAGGAGATGGTCTTCAAGGGCCTGGAGACCGTGCGCACCGACTGGTCGCCGCTGGCCCAGCGCTTCCAGCAGGAACTCTACCTGCGCATCTTCAACCGCCAGCCCTACCAGGACTACGTGCGCGATTACGTACGACGGACCCTGGCCGGCGAGCTGGACGACCTGCTGGTCTACCGCAAGCGCCTGCGCCGGCGCCTCGACGATTACCAGCGCAACGTGCCGCCGCATGTGCGCGCGGCGCGCATCGCCGACGACTACAACCTCGAGCGCGGGCGCCCGCGGCAATACCAGAGCGGCGGCTGGATCAGCTACGTGATCAGCGTCGCCGGTCCCGAGCCGCTCGAGGCGCGGCGTGCGGCCATCGACTACG
Source organism: Pseudomonas sp. FDAARGOS_761 (assembly GCF_013343155.1). Taxonomy (NCBI): domain Bacteria; kingdom Pseudomonadati; phylum Pseudomonadota; class Gammaproteobacteria; order Pseudomonadales; family Pseudomonadaceae; genus Pseudomonas; species Pseudomonas sp. FDAARGOS_761. The sequence continues at coordinate 2,114,972 of NZ_CP054572.1, forward strand.
AGCACTATGTGGGCAAGCAGTTGCAGCCGGTGGCCGACGCCATCCTGCCGTTCGTCGGCGACGATTTCGCCACTTTGGTCGACCGGCAGATGGCACTGTTCTGAGGCTCATTGGCGGATGAGCCGCTGGTCCAGCTGGCGCAGCCGTTCCCGGTCGAGGTTGCGCGGCAGGACGAGAGTGTCCGAGCCGTTGGTCAACGGCGACTCCACGGGCCTGTTGAGTGGGATGACGATACGCTCGGCGTCGTAACGGATTTCCTTGGCGTCGGTCAGGCCCTGCTTCTGTAGTTGATGGATGGCTTCGAGGCGGGCGTCGGCATCGGCTGCGCTGGGCGCCGATTGCATGACCTTCAGGTAGATGTCCAGTGCCTCCCGGCCATTGAACGGACCTTGCCCCAGGTGCTTCACGAATACCCGGTAGACGCCTCCCACCGCGCGGCACAGGCGGCTGTTGCCGTTCTGTGCGGCGATGTCGGCCTGCAGCCTGGCGTCGCACTGCTGCTTGCTCATGTTGCGGGCTTCGGACTTTTCGCTTTGCGCGCAGTAGGCGCTGCCGTAGAGGTCGCCGTCCTTGTCGCAGCGGCCGTAGCAGATATCGTGCAGGCGGCAGGCCTCGCTGAGCGAGCAGCCCGCGACGTCGTCCGGAACCAGATACTGGGTGAAGCCGGAGCCGCAATAGGTGGCCTTGTCTTCGGCGGCGCTGGCGGCGGGCGCCATCCGCGGGGCGAGCAGAACGACGGCGAAGCCGATCAGGAGCAGGCTAGAGAGGGTTTTCATAGAGGACGTCCTGTTCGCTGCGGGTGCCGGGTTCCGAGAGCTGCCGTTGCAGCCGCCGGTGCATGGCCGTGGCTTTGAGGTAATGGAAGTCGAAGCACTTGCCGAACGAGAAGTTCTTCCGCACCGGGTCGTGGCACTCCCGGTAGTAGGAGGCGCCAGCCGTACGTTCGTAGATGGCCTTGCTGACGGCGGTGGCCATGAAGGCGATCACCTGGTCGTTGAAGATATCGTTGTGGTCGGCGATGAAGGACTGCGAGGTGTAGATGAAGTTGACCGGCTCGTTGCTGTAGCAGGGCATGCGCGGCAGCGCCGGATCGGCGTTGCCGCCGTCCGCGCTGCAGAAGCTCCTGAAGCGCCATTTGCCGATATCGGTGTCGTCGATCACCCGTGGTTCGGGCGGTCTTGGCGCGCAGTTGTCGCTGCCATCCGGCAGCGGGCACTCGCGGTCGATCAGCAGGGCGGTCCGATACAGGCTGTAGTTGCCGAGGGCGGTGGTATCCAGGTCTTCTTCCCGGAGGCGATAGCGGGTTCCGTTGTAGGTCCTGTCCAGGTCCACCTGGCTCCAGGTGAGGTTGACGCCGACCCATTGGCCGAGCGGGAAGGCGAAGTGGGTGGCGCTGTCGCCGTGCGAACTGATGACGTACAGCAGCGGCGGCGGCTGGGTTCCCAGGGCGCCGACCTTGAGGCTGTTCTCCTTGAGCAGCAGGCCCTGATTGGCCTCTATCGCCGGATTCAGCATGATTACCGCGTCGCCGAAGGCGCGTATCCGCTGACCGTCCTGGAGAGCCAGCAGGCGTTCGAGCAACGGGTCGTGAAGTGCGCCTAGGGTGATTGCGCCGCCGAAGCTGTGGCCGACGATCACCAGATAGTTCCTGTCCTTGCGATCGATCCGTTCCAACTGGGCGAGCAACTCGGCGACGCCACCCCGGCCGACTTCCTCGGCGACGGCCTTCCTGTCCCAGTAGGTCAGGTTCTCGCTATACAGGCCATGCATCGACTTGCCCCGCCAGCCAACATAGAGGCCGACCAGCCTGCGTTTGCCCAGCACCCCGGAGGAGGCGAGATTGGCGAGTGCCTTGTTGAAGCTGGCGACGTTGCCGTCGTCCCGTCCCGCGTTGTGCTTCCAACCGTGAATGAACACCACCATGGCGATGTCCCCCCGGGCGGAGTAGCGCTTTAGCTGGTCGATCAGGCGTTGCGTTCTGGCAGGCGCGAAGTCGTTGCCGCGCTCGCTGTATTCGACGAAGCCGATCTCGTAGTTCGGATGGCGTTCGTAGTAGCTGTCGCTGCAAGGCCGCATGTCGGCGCAGGTCGATTCGCTGTCATCGCGCAGCGGGGCGTTGGCGGCGCAGCCTGCCAGCAGGCAGGCTGCGAGAAGGGCGAGTATTTTCATGACGATTCCCGCATGGAGATTCTTTTCCGGCGCGCCAGAACTCGACCGGTCGCTACCCGTTACGCAGGCCGGTCGGTACGCTCTGGCGCTGTCGGTGCCCGTGTCGCCGGCCGGGTGCTGTCATGGGGGATGGGAGAGCGCAGGCGGAGAAGTCGTCCCGCGAAAGGCTGGGGAGGCGTGTGTCAGGGTCCCCTGGAAGCGGGCCTGGGATATCCCGGAAAGGCTCGCCGTGGGGCGAACTGTCGAAGACGTTGACATGCTGAACCACCACTTCCGTGTCTGTTCTGCAACTGTCTATAGACCGCCGGGGGATGGGTGTCAAAGTGCCACTTCGCAGCCTTCCGCATGGTGGATGGCTGCGAAGGAGAGTCGATCAGGCCAGTTGCGCCGGGTCGAGCATGTCGCTCTCGAAGGTCATCCAGCCGCCGTTCTCGCTGGCCGCGCCGTCGAGGATCGGGCCGTAGTAGGTGAGGCCGATGGTCAGGCTGAAGCAGATGTGGGTAGCGTTCTCCGGGGCGTCCAGCTGGCCTTCGAAGTGCAGCTTGAGCACGCCCGGCTCGACGCTTTCCAGGCCGATGGCGACGTTCGGGTTGTCCACGGCCTCGCTTTCGCGGCCGCGTTGCTCGGCGCTGACGGTGAGGGTCACGGTGTCTCGGTACATGTCTTGCTCCAGTTGGCGTGGGGCCGGCGTCGCCAGCGCGGCGGACAGACTACTGGCAGACGCGCCGGCTGGCCAGTGCTGGCTGCGGCAGGCGCCGCGCGGGGCCTGGGAATCATTCGCCGGCGGCGCAGTCCAACTGCGCATCACCAACCGACCCCCGAGGGGATGATGAAGCTACCCGTGCTCGCTGTATTGGGCGCCGCGCTGCTGTTGAGCGCCTGCGCGAAGAAGGAGGCCGAGGCCTGTGCCTCGCCGGACGTGAAGGACCAACTGATGCGGATCTTCCTCCAGGGCGCGATCACCGAGCGCTCGCCGGAGTTCAAGGACAGCGCGCTGCGCGACGTGGCGATCGTCGAGAAGGATCCCGACAGCGGCGTGCTGTCCTGCGTCGGCACCCTCAGCGTGCCGGCCGGCCAGCAGGTGGTCGAGGGCGTCCTGCAATATCGCATCGCCCCGGTGGCCAAGTCCGACTACGACTACCTGCTGCTGGATACCGCCGGCGCCAACACCACCGCCCTGGCGCAGCGCCTGAACAAGGCGCTCGGCCAGTGATCGCGCGCCTCGCTCAGGGTACGCCGTTGCGGCCGTGGGCGAGGAAGCCGGGACGGGCGCCGAGGCGCTCGTAATAGGCGCGCACCGCTGGCAGCGACGGATGCTCGAACGGCGTCTCGTACCAGCGGTTGACCGACAGGCCGATGGCGATGTCGGCCAGGCTGAAGGTCTCGCCGGCGACATAGGCGCCGGTGCGTAGCAGTTGTCCCTCGAGGATTTCCATGAAGCCCGTCCAGCCGCGCAACGAAGCCTCCACCTGGGCCGCGTCGCGGTGCGCCGGCGACTGCCGGACCAGGCTCATGAAGGCATAGCTCCACGAGCGGTTGAGGTCGGAGGCCTGCCAGTCCAGCCACTGGTCGACCCGCGCGCGCGGCGCCGCCTGCTGCGGATAGAGGCGTTCGCCGGCATAGCGGTTGGCCAGGTAGCGGATGATGCTGTTGGATTCCCAGAGCACCAGTTCGCCGTCGCGCAGCACCGGCACCATGGCGTTCGGGTTGAGGGCGAGGAATTCCGCCGCGTGGGTGTCGCGGAAGCCGCTGCCCCAGTCTTCGCGGCGGTAGGGCAGGTCCAGTTCGGCGCAGGTCCAGAGCACCTTGCGCACGTTGATCGAAGAGGCCTTTCCGAGAATCTCCAGCATGGCGATGGCGCGTCCTTGGGCGGATAGGAAGGCTCCGAGTATACGGGCCGATCCCGCCGACGGGGAACGGCTCGAGCGGGGGCGCCGGCTAGGCGCCGCTGACTTGCCGGCGACCCGGGCGGCGGCGCGCCCAGAGGGCGAAGTAGAGCCAGCCGATGACGAACGATGGCGCCACGCTCGCCAATGGATGCGGCGTGCCCGAGAGCCAGTGCAGCGCGGCCATCGGCGCGGTCAGCAGGAGCACCACCAGCAGGGGCGTCTGGCGTTGCGCAAGGCCGTGGCGGCGGCCGAGACATTGCAACAGGTACAGGCCGAAGCGCGTCGCCAGGAGACTCGCGGCGCCCTGGAGCAGGGCGGCGACGCCCATCCCGGCCAGGCCGCCGTCCTGGTTGGCATAGGCCGCCCAGGCGCCGTAGAGCACCGCGGCCGGCAGCGCCGCCAGCCACGGGTCGTCGGAGCGCTGCGCGAGTCCGCTCACCGGATGATCCTCTGCTGCACGTAGGGTTCGGCACCGGGCGCGAGGCGGACCATGCAGAGGATCTGGTCGCTGCTGCCGACGTGGGCGACGAAGTGGTCGTTGGTCCTGGCGTGGCTGGACATCGCCATGCGCGGGAAGAAATCCGGGGCGACGCTGCGTTGCCCGCCGGGTATCAGGCCGGTTTCCGCATCCAGGCGCAGGTTGGCGGACAGCGTGCCGACCACGTCGAGGGCCAGGTCGACCATGTCCGGGCTCTGGCGCGGCGCTTCCAGGTCCGGGTACAGCGTCGCTCCCGGGATCCGCGCGCTGAGGGCGCGGAACATGTTGTAGACCACCGGGTTGTAGGTCTTCGCCACGATCAGCGGCGGCAGCCCGCCGTTGCGCTCGCTGACCTGGCGCAGGAAGAACTGGTTGATCCGCTTGAACAGGCTGGTGCGGTGGTAGCGGTCGACCACCATCGCCGTCCACAGGTAGAGGAAGCGCGTCGAGCCGCGGACGAAGTCCTTCGCGCCCAGGATGCCAATGATCCGTTCGCCCTCCGGGTCGGTCGCCAATACCAGGTGGTCGTAGGTCTCGAAGATATCCGGCTGATTGCCGAAGTATTGCAGCACGTCGAACTGCGGCATTCCCTCTTGCAGGTCGGCGACTATCTTGCGTTTGAAGCCCTCGGGGAATTGCCGTTCGCGGCTGGAGTAGTCGAGGTCGAAGGCGTTTTTCTGCGGATCGCTGGTCATGGTCGTGGCTCGCCGGAGGAAGGGGCTGAAGGGCGCAGGACCAACTGGCGGTCCGTCGCGTCGGGGGCGTCGTCGGCGATACGGATGTACGCGCCGCGGGCCCAGAGTTCGTTGAGGTCGGTGGCGCCGTCGAACGGCAGGCCGGAGTTGCGGGTGGACAGCGCGTAGCGCGAGTTGTCGAAGTCCGCCAGGTCGATGACCATCCGCAGGGTCGCGGCGATCCGGGTGTTGAACGGGTTGGCCGGGTCGCTGTAGTCGAAGCGCCCGACGTTGACGCTGAAGTTGTCGCCGCCCTTGTTGTTCTTCAGGTCGAACAGCGTGCGCAACGGGGTCTTGTGGAAGGGCACGTGCTCGGCGAGGGCGGCGTGCGCCTCGCCCCACTTCCAGCCGTCCGGCGCGCTTCCGTGGGCGGCTCGCAGTTCGTCGAGGGCGCGGCGCAGCGACTGGTTCAGCTTGAGGTCGCAGCCTTGTTCCTGGCCGCACCAGAAGCGCAGGTCGGCCTGGCCGTCGAGGATCAGCCGGAGGAATCCGTCGTAGTTGCGCTGGTTCCAGCCGCTGGCCAGCAACTGCGTGCCGATCCTCGGTTGCAGCAGCTCGCGGGTGAAGGCGCGTACCCAGTAGCCGGCGATCAGTGGCGCGGCCAGGTCGGCGGCGGCCTGGTGGTTCCAGCCCTGGAGCAGGACGAAGGCCTCGCTGGCGCGCAGTTCGGGGTCGCTGACCTGCTCCAGCATCTTCGGCAACAGGCTCGCCATCACGCTGGAGAACTCGTCGTTCTGCAACTCCAGGTTGTCTTCCAGGGTGCGCTGGCCGGGGCCGCCGAGCCACTCGCGGATGCGGTCATAGCGGTAGGGCAGGACCCAGTCGTGGCCGAAGTCGAAGGCATTGTCGGGCGGCACGATGCGCTGGTTCGCCGTGGCGATGAACCCTTCGCGCGGGTTGAGGCTGCGTGGCTTGGCGCTTTCCGGTACGTAGCCGACCCAGTCGTAGCGGCTCTCCCAGCCGGGCGAGGGGGCCAGGCCATGGAGGTCGTCGTCGGCGCCGCGGAGCGGTACGCGACCGGCGGAGACGTAGCCGATGTTGCCCTCGACGTCGGCATAGACCATGTTCTGCGGCGGTACGCCGAAGTCGGCGGCGGCGTCGAGGAACTGTTCCCAGCCTTCGGCCCGGTTGATCGCCAGCAGGCTCGGGAAGGTCTTGTCGTGACGGTCGAGGCCGGTCCAGGCGAGGGCGATCACCAGCCGGTCGCGCTGCGCCTGCGGCAGCCGCGCCGGTTCGTAGATGTCGCTGATCACCGGGCCGTGGCGGGTGCTGCGGACCTCCAGCGAGACCGGCTCGCCGTCGCGCACGGCGATGCGTTCCAGGCGCGTCTCGAAGGGCCGGTAGCCGTCCGGGGTCAGGTAGCGCCGCGGGTCCTGGGGATCGACGCGCTCCAGGTAGGCGTCCTGGATGTGCGAGCCGGTATTGGTGTAGCCCCAGGCGATGCGCTGGTTATGGCCGATGACGAACAGCGGGGCGCCGGCGAAGTTGGCGCCGGTGAGGCTCAGGCCGGGGATCTTCAGGCTGGCCAGGTAGAAGGCCGCCGGGTTGGTCAGGCGCAGGTGCGGATCGTTGGCCAGCAGCGGCTTGCCGGTGGCGCTGCGGCTGGCGGAGACCACCCAGTTGTTCGAACCGATGCCTTCGACGTTGGAACCGGGCAGTTGCCCCAGCAGCTTGCCGGCGTCCGGCGTGCCGCGCAGGGAGCGGTACAGGCTGGCGTAGTCGCGGGTGGCCGGCGGCCGCTCGCCCGGATAGGGGGCGAACACCTCGTTGATCCGCGCCAGGTCCAGGTGCTCGGCCAGCGCCAGGCGCTGCAACTGCATGCCCAGGTTGGCGCTCAGGGTCCAGGAATAGAGCAGGTGCAGGGACAGGCTGTCCACCGGCCCCCAGGGCCCCGGCCGCTCGTGGCGCACCAGGCTGAATTCCAGCGGCAGCGCCGCCGGGGCCAGCTCCAGGTAGGCGTTGATCCCGTCGCTGTAGCGTTGCAGCAGGACGCGCGTGGGCGCGTCCAGGTTGGCGTAGATGCCTTCGGCGGTGCGTCGGAAGCCCAGGGTGCGGGCGAACCTGTCCATCGGCAGGGTCTTGGCGCCGAACACTTCGGAGAGCGTCCCGCCGGCATAGCGGCGGGCGAACTCCATCTGCCACAGGCGATCTCTGGCGTGGCTGTAGCCGAGCAGGAAATAGCCGTCCTCCAGGCTCTGCGCGCGGATATGCGGGACGCCGGCGGCGTCCCAGGCGATCCGCCCCTCGTGTTCCAGGCCATGGCCGACCTGGATCTCGCCGTACTTGAAGCCCAGCGGGACGGCCAGCAGGTAGACCGCGCAGGCCAGTAGCCCCAGCAGCAGGCCGCCGAGGGACAGGCGCCAGGCGTAACGTGCGTTCTTCGACATCGCTTCGAGTCTCCACGCCGACGGGTCAATAGACCCGCCGGTTCCGGTCCGCATGGCGACTGACGAAGAACACCAGCGAGACGCGCTCGCCGGCGGTCACCCGCTGGACCTCGTGGGGATAGCTGCAATCGCTGATGATCACCGAGCGCGGCTCCGGCTTGATGTCGTTGCGCAGATTGCCATCGCGGTCGTAGACCACGAACTGGCCGCCGGCGAAGTAGGTGCCGAGCTGCAGGACGATGGAGTACTGGTAGTCCGGGTTGCTGTCGGTATCCAGGTGCCGGCCGATGAACGAGCCGGCCTTCATCCGGTTCACCTGCATGCGCCGCACGTAGAAGGCGTCGTCGCCCATCAGCTTGCGGAACAGGCTCATCACGTTGTCGTTGCAGACGCGCGGGATGATCAGCTCCGACAGCGCATGGTTGACCACCGTGGGACGGTCGCGGTCGGTCATGAAACGGGCTACGTAGAGGTCGTTCTCCTCGTCGGCGTCGCCGATCAGGATCTTCTCCCACGGCAGGGTCGAGTTGGCCAGGACCTGGTTCATCAGTTCCCAGTCCTGCTCGTCGTAGAGCGCGTCGCTGGGGGTGATATAGGCGCAGCCGTTGGCTGCCAGGCTCTGGGTGATCTGGGCAATCTGAGTATTCATGGGGTTTCCTGTGTGATCAGGCGGTAGCCTGGGATGCGGGTTGGTTGGTGTGGGGCTGGTTGGCGGCATCGGTCTCCGGAGCGAGCCGGGCATGGTTCTCGCGGTACCAGTCGACGATTCCGAACGGGTCCGACTGGCCGCGGCAGAGGTGGTCGCGCAGGATCAGGAAGTTCTCCCACATGCCCCAGGTCTCGGTCATCGGGCCGAACTTCGAGGGGCGCGCCTCGTTGGCCGCGCGCTCCGGCGCGATGCGCCAGAAGTTCACCCCCGGCTTGCGGTGGTGGAAGTCGTGGCTGGGCAGGTCCTGCATGAAGGAGAACACCCGCAGCGGGATGTCGATCAGCAGCACGCCCAGGCTCCAGCGAACGAACGCCAGGGCGAAGGCCAGGCCCTGCTTGTCGGCCGGGTAGGGGCGGCCGAGGAAGCGTCCCCAGCTCAGCGAGCCGTAGTGCAGGAAGCGCGGCAGGCCGTGCTCGTTGCGGGCGAACCAGAGGTGCTCGGAGACGTGCTGGATCCACGACGAGTACTGGGTGAGGATGAAGATCGGGAACAGGTAGAACAGCGCGAACGCCTCCAGGTAGCCGCTGGCGTACACCAGGCCGAGCAGCGCGGCCCAGTAGAGCGCCCGGCTGACGCGCTCGTGGCGCGGGGCGGAGACGAAGCTGACGTCGAAGCGGAACTTCAGGTGCTCGAGGATCCGCGCCGGATGGAAGGGCGCGAGCACCAGGCGGGTCCAGAAGGCGCTTTCGGACATGCCCTTGTAGAAGCCGTGCTGCTTCATGAAGACCAGGTCGACGTCGTGCTCGGTATTGAAGGTGCGCACGCTGTGGTGTTCGTTCACGTGCAGCTTCACGTACTCGTCGCGCGGGGTGTGCAGGATCGGGATCGACAGGATCCACTTGCAGGTGAAGCGGGCCAGCGCCTTGTTCTCCAGGCTGGCGCCATGGGTGGTGTAGTGGAAGGTATGGAGGAAGCCGCGCTGGCGGTTGACCACCAGGCACATGATCAACGCGCCCAGCAGGCACTTCAGCCACAGTGGCTGCTGCGAGGTGAGCAGTTGCTGGCCGTAGATCACCGCGAGGAAGAACACCGCGTAGCCCCAGCTGATGTGCAGGTAGAGCTGCCAGGGCTTGAGCAGGGTGTCTTTCGGCCGTCGCGGCGGGCGGTCGTTCAGCGACTTGCCGGTGACCCAGGTCCAGAACGGCTGGCAGGGCAGGTCCTTGTAGGTACGGCGCACGTCGATGCCGTATCCGTACTTGGAGTATCGGGTCTTGAACAGTTCATCTTGCATGGCGCAGGCGCTCCCTGGTTACAGGTAGTCGGTTCGGATGTAGAGCGTCGGGACGGTCGCGAAGAACGAGTAGAACGGCTCCATCCGGTAGTGATCGACGGCCAGCACGACGAAGTTGTCGAAGCGCTCGCCGAAGAGTTTTCCCATCAATGCGTACTCGGCGGCCTGGGAGACGAAGCTGGCCCAGATCTGCTCGCGCGACTGGCTGGCGAACCATTTCTCGTAGAGCGGCAGGCGCGACAGGAAGATCGATTCCAGGGCCGGGTAGTCCAGCCCGGTCTGGCCGTAGTCGCCCTGTTCCAGGCGCTGGACGATCTCGCCGTGGGCCCGGTGCCAGCCGTCCTCGCCGCCGCACATCTCGAAGAACGAGCAGGTCGCGGCCGGGCAGGGCAGGGCCCCGGCGATCCGCTCGAGCTGGCGCTCGACCTTGCCGAGGAAACCCTCGCGGGTCTCGCCGGTGGCGGGGTTGCGGTTGAACGACAGGTATTCGAACTCGCCGCCGAGGATCGCGTGGCGGATCTCCACCTGGCGCGCCCTGGCCAGCTCCGCCACCGCCTGCCCGGCGCTGACCAGCTTGGCGCCGGCCAGGCCGGGCTGGTCGCCGACTCGCTCGAAGGTGTAGCGCGGCTTGCCCTCGGCATCGCTGGAGTGCGAGTAGTCCGGGCATACCGCGCTCACCAGGTGCAACGGACGGCCTTCGCCAGCGGCGCGCTCCAGCGCCTCAACCAGGCCGCGCAGGGCCCGCTCGCTGGGCGGCATGACGTTGCCGGCGGCCAGCCAGCGCTCGATGTCGCGGGCGTGGCGGTCGAGCTGCGGGATGTCCGGATGCTTGAGTTCCAGCTCGCTCTTGGCGTTGACCGCATCGGCCAGGAGCAGGGTGGTCAGGGACGGGATGCGTCCCTTGCTCTTGAAGCGGTGGATGTTGGTGACCACCGAGTTGCCCTGGCGCAGCTTGAAGTCGAATTCCTGGTGGCGCGACTGGAGGATCAGGTAGAACAGGTAGTTGCTGAACGGCAGCTCGCGCGCGCCGTGGGAGATGCGCAGCTCCAGATACCTGCGTTTCAGTTCGCCGAGGCGCGTTTCCAGTTGCGCATAGGTATGGTCGGGGACCACTTCGGCGAGGGGGAGGCCATACGAGATGGATTTCAATATGTTCCGGCTGAGACGGGAATCGATGTCTGGAATCATGGCGTTCACCTGACGTCGGGCTTGACCAGGACGGGAGCGGGCTGGGTTTTTCCGGGGAGGCTGTGCACGTCGCGGAACAGCAGCATGTCGACGAACTGCTGCTCCTTGTCGCCGGCGAAGCCCTGCGGCTCGTCGATGCGGCGGGGGTTCTCGTAGGTGCCGAACAACATGTCCCAGATCGGGAAATCGCTGTAGTTGCACTCGTGGCGGTCGCGCTGGTGGTGGATGCGGTGCATCTCCGGGCGCTGGAACAGGTAGCCGAGGACGTGCGGGGTGCGCAGGTTCGAGTGGTAGAACATCTCGCCGAGCGCGGCGAACATGATGTAGTAGGCGCCGGCCTCGATGCTGATGCCCATCACCACGTAGGCGACGAAGCTGCCCAGCAGCGAGTTGAAGACCATCTCGGTCGGATGCTTGTAGAAGGAGGTGAATACCTCGATGCGTTGCGGCGCGTGGTGCAACTGGTGGAACAGCCGCCAGAGCGTGTCGTTGGCGTGGCGCGCGCGATGCCACCAGTAGGTGACGAAGGTGTTGACGAAGTAGGCGGCGAAGCCGGCCAGCAGTGGTGGCAGGGCATCCGAGGTGTGCAGCAGGCTGTGCCCCATCATCCATTTGTTCCAGGTGATGCCGGCGAGCAGGGCGATCGACACCTGGACGATGTTGAGGAAGATCACCCGGGCCACCCAGGTGCTCACCTTGGGCAATTTCCAGCCGGGAACCAACTGTTCCAGCATGAAGATGAATAGCGCCACTCCGATCAAGTAATAAATCATATTTATCTCCTCTTCCTTAGGGGCGGACGCCATGCGGAACTTTCATCGATACGAAAGGCCAGCGTCCTGTTTATTGTCTGAAGCACTTCTCGGCAGGCTGCGGTTATCGCTTCGCTATATTCGGAAGGCGATCTCGGTCAGGCGTGGATAGCTTGTCCATGGTCGAATGGAGCGCTCTTTTTAATTGCCTCAGAATGCGCTTCGTGAAAATCGGCACGGACAATGAAATGCCTGGTCGAATTAAATTGTCACAGCCCGGCAGGGACAACCTGCCCTTCCGGGCAGGTATCTGCGGAGAGATAGGGGGGGAAGTATGTAGTTGCCATTTCTGGTCCCCGGGGAGCCTCGTCGACGAGGCCCGCCATGGGCCAAGGTTTGTTGTCGGGAGGCCCTCCCGACGACGATGGAGCGTGCGAGAAGAACAATGAGAAAGACCGCCGTGAGGCCCATCGGAGAGCCGTTCTACGGTTTCCGCAAAGATCCGGGGCGCCGTCCCCTCCAGCACAGCGCAGTTCCTGCGCGGCGCCTCGTGTCCGTGCTCATCGAGAAATTCTCTTCAGCCTCGTTTCGTCGTCGCCCGGCGGGCGGCGAATGGGCTCGACCTCGTCCGGAACACCCGCACAGGGCCGGCGGCGATATGTACTTCCAGGTCCGGCTTGATAAAGGGAGTTGTCATGAGTGGATAAGACGGAAACAAAAAAGAATAAAAACGCTGAAGAACCGAATCCTGCCGGGATCGATTGTTGACTGGTGAAGCTGGCATGCATGATGAGAGAGAGGGATATCTCGAGATTTTGTCAAGAATAACAACCGAGGAAGAGTTCTTCTCCCTGGTTCTCGAGATATGCGGTAATTATGGATTCGAATTCTTTTCATTCGGTGCGCGGGCGCCTTTCCCGCTGACCGCGCCTAAATATCATTTCTTGTCCAATTACCCAGGGGAATGGAAAAGCAGATATATCTCCGAAGACTACACATCCATCGACCCGATCGTGCGCCATGGTCTCCTGGAATACACCCCGCTGATCTGGAATGGCGAAGACTTCCAGGAGAACCGTTTCTTCTGGGAGGAAGCGCTGCATCACGGCATCCGTCACGGCTGGTCGATCCCGGTCCGCGGCAAGTACGGGCTGATCAGCATGCTGTCCCTGGTGCGTTCCAGCGAGAGCATCGCCGCCACGGAAATCCTGGAGAAGGAATCCTTCCTGCTCTGGATCACCAGCATGCTGCAGGCTACCTTCGGCGACCTGCTGGCGCCGCGCATCGTCCCGGAAAGCAATGTGCGCCTGACCGCCAGGGAAACCGAGATGCTCAAGTGGACCGCGGTGGGCAAGACCTACGGCGAGATCGGCCTGATCCTGTCGATCGACCAGCGCACGGTGAAATTCCATATCGTCAATGCGATGCGCAAGCTCAACTCCAACAACAAGGCGGAGGCCACCATGAAGGCCTACGCCATCGGCCTGCTCAACTGAATCGACGCCTCGTCGCCTAGCGAGGCCGCCGCGCAAGCGTCCGGCCATTCACCGAATGGCCGGATAGCGTTTGCGCCGGTCGCCTGAGCGCAGCCTTCCCACCGGCAGCGTTTCCCCGCTGCCCCCTTCGCCATTGCGCCCGTCCTCCTGTTGTCCGGCACGCTAGTGCAACTTTCCGGACGCTTGGCAAACCGGCCAAAGAATAGAACGGAATCGATGCCCCACACCTGTAATTTTTAAGGGGTTATGGCTATTGCAAAAAAGCGTTTATAAGTTTGTCCCCTGTCAAATCTGGTTACAACTGGGTTTCAGGCGAAACATTCGGTCATGGCAATTCGGCATTAGTTGAAACTTTGGAGACGCTCCGAAGCGGGCAACTTTTGCCCGGAAAAAGTTTCACGGCAATTTCTCCGGCCTGTCATCCCGATGTCTTCTTTCCGGTATGGATGCCAGTCGATTCGAACTGGCGGAGATTCGCACCATGCGAGAGTACCAACGGTTGAAAGGGTTTACCGACAACCTGGAATTACGGCGGCGCAACCGTGCCACGGTCGAGCACTACATGCGCATGAAGGGGGCCGAACGGTTGCAGCGGCACAGCCTGTTCGTCGAGGACGGCTGCGCCGGCAACTGGACCACGGAAAGCGGCGAACCCCTGGTTTTCCGGGGCCATGAGAGCCTCAGGCGGCTCGCCGAGTGGCTCGAGCGCTGCTTCCCCGACTGGGAGTGGCACAACGTGCGGATCTTCGAGACCGAGGATCCGAACCACTTCTGGGTCGAGTGCGACGGGCGCGGCAAGGCGCTGGTCCCGGGGTATCCGCAGGGCTATTGCGAGAACCACTACATCCATTCCTTCGAACTCGAGAACGGCCGGATAAAACGCAATCGCGAGTTCATGAACCCGATGCAGAAATTGCGTGCATTGGGAATAGCCGTTCCGCAAATAAAACGTGACGGTATTCCCACTTGAATGACATCTATCGCCAAGGAGCATTGACGATGCCTGACACGACAAATCCAATCGGTTTCACCGATGCCAACGAACTTCGCGAAAAGAATCGCGCCACCGTCGAGAAGTACATGAATACCAAAGGCCAGGATCGCCTGCGCCGCCATGAACTTTTCGTCGAGGACGGCTGTGGCGGTTTATGGACCACCGATACCGGCTCGCCCATCGTCATTCGTGGCAAAGACAAACTTGCGGAACATGCCGTCTGGTCATTGAAGTGCTTTCCCGATTGGGAGTGGTACAACATAAATATATTCGGAACCGACGACCCCAATCATTTCTGGGTCGAGTGCGACGGCCACGGCAAGATCCTCTTCCCCGGGTATCCCGAGGGTTACTACGAGAACCACTTCCTGCATTCCTTCGAGCTAGACGACGGCAAGATCAAGCGCAACCGCGAATTCATGAACGTCTTCCAGCAATTGCGCGCCCTGAGCATTCCGGTCCCGCAGATCAAACGCGAAGGCATTCCCACCTGAGGCCATCCTGGAAGGGGTGAACTATGGACGATCTATTGCAACGCGTACGGCGCTGCGAAGCGCTGCAGCAACCCGAATGGGGCGATCCGTCGCGCCTGCGCGACGTGCAGGCGTACCTGCGCGGCAGTCCGGCGCTGATCCGCGCCGGCGACATCCTGGCCCTGCGCGCGACCCTGGCGCGGGTCGCCCGCGGCGAGGCGCTGGTGGTGCAGTGCGGCGACTGCGCCGAGGACATGGACGACCACCATGCCGAGAACGTGGCGCGCAAGGCCGCCGTGCTGGAACTGCTGGCCGGCGCCCTGCGCCTGGCCGGCCGGCGGCCGGTGATCCGCGTCGGGCGCATCGCCGGGCAGTACGCCAAGCCGCGTTCCAAGCCGCACGAGCAGGTTGGCGAGCAGACCCTGCCGGTCTATCGCGGCGACATGGTCAACGGCCGCGAGGCCCATGCCGAGCAGCGCCGGGCCGATCCGCAGCGGATCCTCAAGGGCTACGCGGCGGCGCGCAACATCATGCGCCACCTGGGCTGGGACGCCGCGTCCGGGCAGGAGGCGAATGCCTCGCCGGTCTGGACCAGCCACGAGATGCTGCTGCTCGACTACGAGCTGTCGATGCTGCGCGAGGACGAGCAGCGCCGGGTCTATCTCGGTTCGACCCACTGGCCGTGGATCGGCGAGCGCACCCGCCAGGTCGACGGCGCCCATGTGGCGCTGCTGGCCGAGGTGCTCAACCCGGTGGCCTGCAAGGTCGGTCCGGAGATCGGCCGCGACCAGTTGCTGGCGCTCTGCGAGCGCCTCGACCCGCGCCGCGAGCCGGGGCGCCTGACGCTGATCGCGCGGATGGGCGCGCAGAAGGTTGGCGAGCGCCTGCCGCCGCTGGTGGAGGCGGTGCGCGCGGCCGGGCACCCGGTGATCTGGCTGAGCGACCCGATGCACGGCAACACCATCGTCGCGCCCTGCGGCAACAAGACCCGCCTGGTGCGCAGCATCGCCGAGGAGGTGGCGGCGTTCCGCCTGGCGGTGTCCGGCTCCGGCGGCGTGGCCGCCGGGCTGCACCTGGAGACCACCCCGGACGACGTCACCGAGTGCGTCGCCGATTCCAGCGGCCTGCACCAGGTCAGCCGGCACTACACCAGCCTCTGCGATCCGCGGCTGAACCCCTGGCAGGCGCTCAGCGCGGTGATGGCCTGGGCCGGCGCAGAAGCGTCCCCGAGCGCAACCTTCCCCCTGGAGACCGTGGCATGAGCGGCATTCCCGAAATCACCGCCTATCCCTTGCCGACCGCCCAGCAACTGCCGGCCAACCTGGCGCGCTGGAGCCTGGAGCCGCGGCGCGCGGTGCTGCTGGTGCATGACATGCAGCGCTACTTCCTGCGCCCGCTGCCCGAGAGCCTGCGCGCCGGGCTGGTGGCCAACGCCGCGCGGCTGCGCCGCTGGTGCGTCGAGCAGGGCGTGCAGATCGCCTACACCGCCCAGCCGGGCAGCATGACCGAGGAGCAGCGCGGCCTGCTCAAGGACTTCTGGGGGCCGGGCATGCGCGCCAGTCCGGCCGACCGCGAGGTGGTCGAGGAGCTGGCGCCGGGGCCGGACGACTGGCTGCTGACCAAGTGGCGCTACAGCGCCTTCTTCCACTCCGACCTGCTCCAGCGGATGCGCGCCGCCGGCCGCGACCAGTTGGTGCTGTGCGGCGTATACGCCCACGTCGGGGTGCTGATCTCCACGGTCGACGCCTACTCCAACGACATCCAGCCGTTCCTGGTGGCCGACGCCATCGCCGACTTCAGCGAGGCGCACCACCGCATGGCCCTGGAATACGCCGCCAGCCGCTGCGCGATGGTGGTCACCACCGACGAGGTGCTGGAATGAACGCCCTGCCCACATCGCTGTTGCAGCGCCTGCTCGAACGGCCGGCGCCGTTCGCCTTGCTCTACCGCCCGGAAAGCAATGGCCCGGGCCTGCTCGACGTGATTCGCGGCGAGACGCTCGAACTGCACGGCCTGGCCGACCTGCCGCTGGACGAGCCCGGCCCGGGCCTGCCGCGCCATGACCTGCTGGCGCTGATTCCCTACCGGCAGATCGCCGAGCGCGGCTTCGAGGCGCTCGACGACGGCACGCCGCTGCTGGCGCTGAAGGTTCTGGAGCAGGAACTGCTGCCGTTGGAGCAGGCCCTGGCGCTGCTGCCGAACCAGGCGCTGGAACTGAGCGAGGAAGGTTTCGACCTCGACGACGAGGCCTACGCCGAAGTGGTCGGGCGGGTCATCGCCGACGAGATCGGTCGCGGCGAAGGCGCCAACTTCGTGATCAAGCGGCGCTTCCAGGCGCGCATCGACGGCTACGCCACGGCCAGCGCGCTGAGTTTCTTCCGCCAGTTGCTGCTGCGCGAGAAGGGCGCCTACTGGACCTTCATCGTCCACACCGGCGAACGCACCCTGGTCGGCGCCTCGCCCGAGCGACACATCAGCGTGCGCGACGGCCTGGCGGTGATGAACCCGATCAGCGGCACCTACCGCTACCCGCCGGCCGGGCCGAACCTGGCCGAGGTCATGGAATTCCTCGACAACCGCAAGGAAGCCGACGAGCTGTACATGGTGGTGGACGAGGAGCTGAAGATGATGGCGCGGATCTGCGAGGACGGCGGCCGGGTGCTCGGTCCCTACCTCAAGGAGATGGCGCACCTGGCGCACACCGAGTACTTCATCGAGGGCCAGACCAGCCGCGACGTGCGCGAGGTGCTGCGCGAGACGCTGTTCGCCCCGACCGTCACCGGCAGCCCGCTGGAAAGCGCCTGCCGGGTGATCCGCCGCTACGAGCCGCAGGGTCGCGGCTACTACAGCGGGGTGGCGGCGCTGATCGGCGGCGATGGCCAGGGCGGGCGCACGCTGGACTCGGCGATCCTGATCCGCACTGCCGAGATCGAGGGCGACGGCCGCCTGCGCATCGGCGTCGGCTCGACCATCGTGCGTCACTCCGATCCCCTGGGCGAGGCGGCGGAAAGCCGGGCCAAGGCTTCCGGGCTGATCGCCGCGCTGAAGAGCCAGGCGCCGCAGCGCCTGGGCTCGCACCCGCACGTAGTGGCGGCGCTGGCCAGCCGCAACGCGCCGATCGCCGACTTCTGGCTGCGCGGCGCCAGCGAGCGCCAGCAGTTGCAGGCCGACCTGTCCGGACGCGAGGTGCTGATCGTCGATGCCGAGGACACCTTCACCTCGATGATCGCCAAGCAGCTCAAGTCGCTGGGCCTGACGGTGACCGTGCGCGGCTTCCAGGAGCCATACTCGTTCGACGGCTACGACCTGGTGATCATGGGCCCCGGCCCGGGCAACCCCACCGAGATCGGCCAGCCGAAGATCGGCCACCTGCACCTGGCCATCCGTTCGCTGCTCAGCGAGCGCCGGCCGTTCCTCGCCGTGTGCCTGAGCCACCAGGTGCTGAGCCTGTGCCTGGGCCTGGACCTGCAACGCCGGCAGGAGCCCAACCAGGGCGTGCAGAAACAGATCGACCTGTTCGGCGCCGCCGAGCGCGTCGGCTTCTACAACACCTTCGCCGCGCGCGCCCTGCAGGACCGCATCGAGATCCCCGAGGTCGGCCCGATCGAGATCAGCCGCGACCGCGAGACCGGCGAGGTCCACGCCCTGCGCGGGCCGCGCTTCGCCTCCATGCAATTCCACCCCGAATCGGTGCTGACCCGCGAGGGTCCGCGCATCATCGCCGACCTGCTGCGCCACGCGCTGGTCGAGCGGCGGCCCTGAGCCAGGAGAGCCCATGCACAGATATGTCGTGATAGACGCCTTCGCCAGCGAACCGCTGCAAGGCAACCCGGTGGCGGTGTTCTTCGACTGCGACGACCTCAGCGGCGAGCGCATGCAGCGCATGGCGCGGGAGATGAACCTGTCGGAGAGCACCTTCGTGCTCCGCCCGCAACAGGACGGCGACGCGCGCATCCGCATCTTCACCCCGGTCAACGAACTGCCGTTCGCCGGCCACCCGCTGCTGGGCACCGCCATCGCCCTGGGCGCCGAGACCGACAAGGACAGGCTGTTCCTGGAGACCAGGATGGGCACCGTGCCCTTCGCCCTGGAGCGCCAGGACGGCAAGGTGGTGGCCTGCAGCATGCAGCAGCCGATCCCCACCTGGGAGCACTTCAGCCGCCCGGCCGAGCTGCTCGCCGCCCTCGGCCTGAAGGGCTCGACCTTTCCCATCGAGGTCTACCGCAACGGCCCGCGCCACGTCTTCGTCGGTCTGGAGAGCGTCGCCGCGCTGTCCGCGCTGCACCCCGACCACCGCGCGCTGTGCGACTTCCCGGACCTGGCGGTGAACTGCTTCGCCGGCGCCGGGCGGCACTGGCGCAGCCGCATGTTCTCGCCGGCCTACGGCGTGGTCGAGGACGCCGCCACCGGCTCCGCCGCCGGGCCGCTGGCGATCCACCTGGCGCGCCACCGGCAGATCCCCTACGGGCAGCAGATCGAGATCCTCCAGGGCGTCGAGATCGGCCGGCCGTCGCGCATGTACGCCCGCGCCGAGGGCGCCGGCGAGCGGGTCTCGGCGGTGGAAGTGTCGGGCAACGGCGCGGCCTTCGCCGAAGGCCGGGCCTACCTGTGAACGGGCAGAACGGAGGAACGCCATGATGGGCGTCAACGCGAACATTTCCGAGTCCCTCACCGGGACCATCGAAGCCCCTTTCCCGGAGTTCGAGGCGCCGCCGGCGAACCCCATGGAGGTGCTGCGCAACTGGCTGGAACGCGCCCGCCGCTATGGCGTGCGCGAGCCGCGGGCACTGGCCCTGGCCACGGTCGACGGGCAGGGCCGGCCGTCGACGCGGATCGTGGTGATCGCCGAACTCGGCGAGCGCGGGGTGGTGTTCGCCACCCACGCCGATAGCCAGAAGGGCCGCGAACTGGCGCAGAACCCCTGGGCCTCGGGGGTGCTGTACTGGCGCGAGAGCAGCCAGCAGATCATCCTCAACGGCCGCGCCGAACGCCTGCCCGACGAGCGTGCCGACGCCCAGTGGCTGAGCCGCCCGTACCAGACCCACCCGATGTCGATCGCCTCGCGGCAGAGCGAAACCCTCGCCGACATCCACGCCCTGCGCGCCGAAGCCCGGCGCCTGGCGGAAACCGATGGCCCGCTGCCGCGCCCGCCGGGCTACTGCCTGTTCGAACTGTGCCTGGAGTCGGTGGAGTTCTGGGGCAACGGCACCGAGCGGCTGCACGAGCGCCTGCGCTACGACCGCGACGAAGGAGGCTGGAAGCACCGCTACCTGCAACCGTGACGACACCGCTGCGCCGGCGTTTCATGGCGGATAACCGCACGCGGTTATTCGCCCTACGCGGCCTCGAAGCCCACCCGTTTCATGGCGGGTATTCATCCCTCACGGCCTTGGAACCCATCCGTTTCACGGTGGATAGCCGCATGCGGTCATGCGCCCTGCGCGGGCTCGGAGTCCGGCCCAGGCGATGTTCGGGGTTGGACGCCGTAGCCGAAGGCCCGGCGCAATCCGGCGATCGCCTGTTGCCGATCCATGCCGCGCACGGCCGGCGGATCGGCGCGTTCGCAGAACTCGCGCCAGACGAACAGGGTCAGCTCGGCGCCATCGGTAAGGGGTTCGGCGGTCGGCACGCCGAACTGCTGGAGCGTCCGGTAGCGCGTGTCCTCCCAGAACAGTTCCTCGACCCAGTCGTACAGTGGAATCAGGTGGAAATGCACCGGCAGGCCGGGCATGTGGCCGTAGCGGCCGACATAGATGCGTCGCGGCCGCAGCAGCGCGTCCATTTCGCGCTCGACCCTGGCCAGCAGCGGCCCGAATTCGGCGAGGGCTTGTTCCGGCAATTGGTGGAAGGCCGTCGCCGGTTGCCGCGAGCCGAGCATGCAGTAGCCGGGCAGGGCCGAGTCGATCCGCTGGTTCAGCGTCCAGTGGCGGGTCTGGTGGATGATCAGCTCGGGCGGGATATGCATGGGGCGGCGCTCCGCAGATGGGGCGCCCACTGTAACCCGTCGTCAGGGAAGATCCAGCCCGGTCTTGCGCCGTTTCATTTCGTCGATGCGTTGTCGCAGCGCCAGGCGCTGGGCTTCCGGCTTGGCCAGCCACCAGTCGCGCACCGCCGAGTTGTCGTAGCGCGTCAGCCAGGCGGGGAAGCGCGCCATCTGCGCTTGCGGAAAGTCGTTGGCGCGGCCGCGCAGGTAGTGATCGAAGAAACCCAGCACCAGGGCATTGGGAGCCTGGATGAGGACTTCCGTCGGTGCCGAGCCGAGCAGCCCGTCGCGCAGCGGCCGGCGGATGAACAGCGGATTGTCGGTAAGCCCGGCATGGGCCGAATCGCGCAGTACCAGGCGATGAATGTCCTGGCGCTGGCCGGCGTGCTCGAAGCGTTCGTAGGAAAAGTCGTTGAAGCTTCTCGGGCGGGCCGGCGGTTCGATGCCGAACAGCCGGTAGAAGTTGCCAAGGTCGGCGTGCAGCATCAGCAGCGGCGCCGGGAAATCGCTATCGAAGGGCGCGAAGTCGAAGTCGCCGCCGTCGAGGTTGACGGCCGCCGCGCAGCGTCGGTCGACCATGCAGACCGCGCCGGTGGTCGAGCCGCCGAAGGACATGCCCATCTCGCCGGTGTGCGCGAAGTCGCTGGCGGCCACCAGGTCGGCGACCCTGTCCGGGACCTCGCCGGCCTGCAGGCGGTCATGGACGAACAGGCGGTCGGCCAGCCATACCGGCGCGCTGAGGTTGACGGCGCGGTTGGCCGGGGCGGGCAGGTCGAGGGCGGTGTGCAACTGGCCGTCGAGGCGCTGGTCGAGATCGTCGCTGACATAGCCCTGGCGCATGGCCTGCGGCAAGCCGTCGTGGGCGGCCCGGCGCAGGTGTTCGACCAGCCCGGGGTCCATGGGCAGCAGCGTGCCGTCGGGCAGGCGGGTCGGCGACGCGTCGCCGCTGTGCTGGATGGCGTAGACCGCGTAGCCGTGGCTGGCCAGTTCTTCCATCAGGGTCCAGTTGCCGCCGGCGAAGGCGCTGTAGCCATGGCTGTAGAACACCACCGGCAGGCGAGCGGAATCGTCGCGCAGCGGGGCGTCCGGATAGGAATTGGTGCGCAGGTGCTTGAGGTAGGTGAGCAACGGCGGAAAGCCGAGTATTTCACCGAAGCCTCGCGCGGTGCTGCGTGCCTCGCCTGGGTCGAAATAGTGACGCGGCGCGGCGCCGGCGATCGGGCGTGCCGGGTACCAGGCGCGTACCAGCAGGCGCCGCGGTTGTCCGGCCGGGGCGCCGAGCAGGCCGGGTCGGCTGGGGTCGTCCAGTTCGAAATCGCGCACGCCGACCGCATAGGGGCCGCTCGGCGCCGGCAGCGGCGCGACCGGGAACAGGTACAGCGCGGCGATTGCCAGCAGCACCAGCAGGCCGTATAGCGAACCGGTCCGGAACGGCAGGCCGCGCACGGGCTTCCGGCGCAGGCAGGCGCCGAGCAGCAGGGAGAAACCGGCGAAGGCGCCGACGCCGGCTTGCCAGCGGTCGTCCCATGCAGCGTACAGGCCGGCGCCGAGCGCCAGCGTCGAGGCGAGCGCCAGCAGGCCACGGCGGCCGGGCAGGGCGGGTATCCACCAGGCGAGCAGGGCCGCCAGCAGGGTCGCGACCAGCAGCAGGTCGACAGCGGTCATGGTGCTTCGCTCCTCGTTTCCACGGGGCGCGTCGGTTGGCTCGGCCAGAACGCCGCCAGCGCCAGCAGCAGACCGACCAGCGCGTAGGGGGCGCGGCTGTCCAATTGGTGGAGCAGCGCGCCGAGCAGCGGCCCGCTGATCAGGCCGAAGCCATGTACGGCCACCAGGGTGCCGGCGGCGGCACCCTGTTCCTCGGCGCGCACGGCATTGGCGTTGAGCGCCGAGACTGCCGGGAACACCCAACCCATGCCCGCCGCGGCGACGAAGAAGGCCAGCCAGAGCAGCGGCGGCGAGTCGGCGAAGCACACGGCGGCGAAACCGATGGCGGCGACCAGCCCGCCGACCCGGATCAGTCGCGGCGGTGGCCAGTCCAGGCGGCGCACCAGGAGCTGGGCCAGGATCAGCGCGACGCCCACGGCGGTCAGGGCGATGCCGGCCACCCGCGCGGCGTCGGCGGAATCCAGGCGCAGCCGGTCGAGGGCGAAGAAGCCCACGGTGATCTGCGCCACGGTGACGCTGAACATCGCCACGAAGCCCACCGCCAGCGGCCGCCGCAGGCGGCGGTCGCCGATCGCCAGGGCGGCGCCGCGGTTCGGCTGGCGACGCTCCTCGCGCGGCAGCCAGCGCCAGAGCGCCAGCAGGGCGACCAGGGGCAGCGCGCCGGTGACCAGCAACGGCAGGACCAACCCGTGAGTCGCCAGCAGTCCGGCCAGCCCCGGCCCGATCACCATGCCTATCGCGCTGGCCGCGCCGAGTCCGGCCAGCGCCGCGGCGCGTCGTTGCGCCTCGACGTGATCGGCCACCAGTGCCGCCGTGCAGGCTGGCACCGCGGCGTAGAAACCGCCGGCGAGGCCGCGCAGGAGAACGATACCGGCGAAGGCGAGCAGGGTCGGCAACGTCCAGTGCAAGGCGAGCACGATGAACAGGCAGAGCGAGGCGTAGGAGAGGGCGAAGCCGGCCAGCCCGCCGAGCAGTATCCGCCGTCGCCCATGCCGGTCGCTGGCGATGCCCCAGGGCCGCGCCGCGAGCATCCAGGCGATGCCGCCGACGGTCACCGCGGCGCCGGCCTGCCAGGGCGCCAGGCCGAGCTTGCGGGCGAGCGGGCCGACCAGGGCGACGAAGGACATCACCGCGAGGGTGCAGACGAAGGTCTCGAACATCAGCGGACGCAGGTCCAGGGTGTTGGCGGAGGGCGGCGGGGTGGTCATCTCAGGGATTCCTTCGGGTTCGCGGCAGGCGCAGCCAGACCCAGCCGACCAGCACCAGCGGAGTGCCCAGGGCGAGCCAGGAGAGCAGGTCGTAGAGGCCGTCGCCGAGCAGCGCCGAGAGCAGCCCGAAGAGGCCGAGCAGGGCCAGCAGCAGGGGCCAGCGGAAGATCATCCAGAGACCGCGCCTCATGCCTTGCCCTCCGTCGCCAGGCTGCCGTCCGGCAGTTCCGCCAGGCGCTTCTCCAATGGCGTCTTGCGTCGGCCGAGCCAGAGGTAGAGACCGCTGGCGAGGATGACGATGCTGACGAGGTCGAGCAGCGCCCAGACGATCTTCAGCGGCATGCCGCCGTAGTCGCCGAAGTGCAGCGGCTGCGACAGCAGGAGCGTCTTCACGTACAGCGGCATCTCGCGCATGTCGGTGAGTTCGCCGCTCTGCGCGTCGATCAGTGCCGGCTTCAGCAGGCGCTCGGTGAGCGGCGTGTTGCCGCGCATGAACACCGCATAGTGATGCTGGCTGCTGAACTGGGTGCCGGGGAAGCCGACGAAGCTGACCTCCATGTCCGGCGCCGCCCGGCGTGCCGTGGCCAGGGCCGCGTCGAGCGAGCCGAGGCGCTGTAGCGGCGGCGCGTCCTTGTAGGGCGCGGTCATTTCCGCCAACTGCCCGCCTTGCCAGAGCATCAGGATCGGCAGGGCCAGGGTGTTGATCACCCCGGTCACGCCGACCACCAGTACCCAGGACAGGGTGACGATGCCCAGCAGGTTGTGCAGGTCCAGCCACTTCAGGCGACGGCTGCGTTCGGCGCGTACCGTGGCGAAGTCCAGCTTGCGCATGAACGGCGTGTATACCACCACCCCGGACACCAGCGAGGCCACCAGCAGCAGGCCCATCAGGCCGAGGAACAGGTAGCCGGGCAGGCCGAGGAACAGGTCGGTGTGCAGCTTCAGCATCAGGTACATGAAGCCGCCCGGCGGCGGCAGCGCGTCGAAGAATTCCCCGGTACGCGCGTCGAACGGCTGCATGTGGCCGTTCTCCGGCGGCGGTACCAGGCTCGGCGCGCTGATCACCAGGCCCAGCGGGTCGTCCTTTTCGAATACCAGGAAGCGCACCACTTCGCCCGGCCGGGCGGCCAGGGCGCGGGCGATCACGTCGTCGTAGTCGATGCGCGGCGACTCGGCAGTGAGCGGCTCGAGCTGCGGATGCGGCTCGAAGTAGTGCTCGATCTCCTCGTGGAAGATCAGCGGCAACCCGGTGAGGCAAAGCATCAGCAGGAAGATCGTGGAGATCAGGCTGGTCCATTTGTGCACCAGGTACCAGGTGCGCAGGGTTTTCGCGGTCATAGGCTGGTCATCGGCGGTTTCTGGTTATGGTGGGGCGGACTCAGAAGTCCGCCGTGAGGGAAAGGGAAAGGGTGCGCGGCGAGCTGATCGACAGGTAGCCGTTGGCTGCGGTCCAGTAGTCCTTGCCCAGCGCGTTCTCCAGGTTGGCGCGCGCCACCAGCGGCTTGCCGGCGACCTGGAAGGCGTAGGCGGCGCCGAGGTCGACGCGGTTCCAGTGCGGCACGGCGAGGGCGTTGGCGCTGTCCACGTAGGCCGAGCCGGTGTAGATCCAGCGGCTGTCGAGGGTCAGTCCGTCGACGAACGGGGTGTCCCAGCTGACCCCCAGGTTGGCCTGGCGACGGGCCACGCCGGGCGCGTCCTTGCCTTCGCTGGCAGGGTCGCCGGTCTTGTTCTGCTCGGGCTTGATGTAGGTGGCGCCGGCCATCACCCGCACGCCGTCCAGGGGTTCGCCATAGAGGCTCAGCTCCACGCCGCGGTTGCGTTGCTCGCCGTCGGCGCGGAAGACGTTGCTGGCGTCGGTATAGGCGTTCGGTTTCCTGATCTCGAACAGCGCCAGGGTGGTGGTGAAGCCGCCCAGGTCGTACTTGGCGCCGATCTCGTATTGCTCGGCCTTGTATGGCGCCAGCACCTGGCCGGCGTTGGCCGCGGTCATCGGCGCCGCCTCGCCCTGGCTGAGGCCCTGGATGTAGTTGGCGTACAGCGACAGGTCCTGCAGCGGCTTGACCAGCACGCTGGCCATCGGCGTCCACACGTGCCGCTTGTCGTGGCTGGTGCGCGCGCCGCTGGTCTGGTCGTAGTTGCGCGACTCGATCTGCTGGCGGCGCACGCCCAGGGTGACCTGCACGCGATCCTCGAGGAACGACAGCCTGTCGGCCAGCGCCACGCCGCCGAGGTCGGTTTCATTGGTCTTCGGAATGCTCCCGTCGAGGCTGGAGAAGTCCGGCAGCGGCGTGTGCGGCGAGGTCTGGTAGAGGTTGCCCGGCTGCATCCCGGTGAAGGCGTAGACCATGCCCAGCCGTTCGTGCAGGCGGTTGGCGCTGAGCGTCCAGTCGTGGCGGAGCGGGCCGGTGTCGAAGTTGCCGCGCAGGCCGACCTCGGCGGAATAGGTGCGGCGGTCGCCGCGCTGGCGTGCCAGGCTGTTGACGATATCGCCCTGGTTGCCGATGAGGATGCTGTTGGCGGCGATGGTTTCGTAGTTGCTCTGGCGACCGCCGATGCTGGCGAACGCCGTCAGGTTGTCGGCGAGGTCGTACTCGCCGCGGTTGACCATGGAGTAATCCTCCTGGTCCAGGTAGGAATCGCGCAGGCCGAAGCGTGTCTTCGAGTCCGGGGCGTGGGGGATGTGAGTGGTTCCCGGGCCGGTCAGCAGCGGGCGCACCACGCCTTCCAGGCTTTCCTTCTGGTACAGCAGGTCGCTGGACAGGCGCAGGCGCTCGCCACGGAAGTCCAGGCCCAGGGAGAGCATGGGAAACTCGCGGCTCTGATGGTCGACGGCGGTATCGCCGTTGCGGTAGACGCCGTTGAAGCGCACGCCGAAGGCGTTGTTCTCGCCGAAGCGTCGGCCGATGTCGAGGTGAGTGCCGAGCTGGCCGCGCTGGGTCCAATCGACGCTGACGCGGGTCAGCGGCTGGTCGTCGGCGCGCTTGGGCACCAGGTTGATGGTGCCGCCGACGCTGCCGCCGGGGGAAATCCCGCCGAGCAGGGCGTTCGGTCCCTTGAGCACTTCCACGCGCTCGGCGAATTCGATCGGTACCCGCCAGAACGGCAGCAGGCCATAGAGGCCGTTGAAGGCGACGTCGGCGTTCTGCACGCTGAAGCCGCGAATCGTGTAGCTGTCCACCAGGTCGCCGCGCCCGCCGACCACCCGCACCGACGGATCGTTGGCCTGTAGCAGGTCGGCGACGCTGCGCGCCTGCTGCTGCTCGATGGTCCTGGCGGTGTAGCTGGTGATGCTGAATGGCGCATCCATCACGTCGGCGTTGCCCAGCATGCCCAGGCGCGCGCCACGGGCCACCTGGCCGCCGGCGTACTCGGCGGGCAGGGTCTCGGCACCGGCGGCCTGGGCGGTGATCAGCGAGGATTGCAGTTCCAGCGCGCCATCGGTGGCTGCCGGCACCAGGGTGTAGCTGCCATCGCTGCGCTGCTGCAACTCCAGGCCGCTGCCCAGCAGCAGGCGGTGCAGCGCCTCGACCGGCGCGTAGCGGCCGCGCAGGGCGGCGCTGCGGCGACCCTCGGCGAGGACCGGGTCGAACGCCAGGGATACCCCGTTGTCGCTGGCGAAGGCCGACAGGGTGCGACCGAGCGGGCCGGGGGCGATGTCATAGCTGCGCGCCGAGCTGGCGGCGGGCGCCTCGGCGGCAAGCAGGTCGGGGGCCGCGCCGGCGAGGGCGAGGGTCATGGCGGCGGCGTGGATGGCCAGGGACAGCGAACGGGGGCGAAGCGTGCGTACGGGCATGTACAGGGTTCCTCGTGGTCTCTGCGGACCTTGGGTCGGGGCGGATTCCTCTACTTGCCAGCCGAGAAGGAAAAAGGTCTCAGGTCGAGGCGGTTATTTTTCTGCGGAGCACGGTATGTCGATGGCAACGCCTGTTCCGGCGCAACGGCGGACGGCCTGCCGGGGTGGACGCGAGGGGCGCTTGCCACGGGGATGGCGGCCGCGCCGTCACGCCGGTACCAGGCTGATCCAGTAGTCGGTCACCCCGCGCACCTTCAGCGGATAGGTGGCCTGCAGCATGCCCAGCGTGCGCCGCAGGTCCAGCAGCGGATAGGCGCCCGACACCGCCAGCCTGGCCAGTTGCGGGTCGCAGCGCAGTAAGCCGCGACGATAGCGGGCGAGTTCGGCGAGCACCTCGGCCAGCGGCATCCGGTCGGCCATCAGCATGCCGCGGGTCCAGGCGTCCGGCAGGCCGTCGAAGGCCAGCCGGCGCGCTTCGCCGTCGGCGCCCAGGCGCACCGACTCGCCGCTTTCCAGCCAGCGCCCGCGTCCGTGGAGCGGGCTCAGTTCGACCCGCCCGGCGAGTACCGCGACCCGGGTCGCGGCCATCTCCTGGCGTACGTTGAAGCGGGCGGCACCGGCATGCAGCCGCGCTTCGGCGGTGGCGACGCGGAACGGACGCGGGTCGGCGCGGCTATCGACGAAGATCTCGCCGCGCAGCAGGCGTACCAGCCGCTGGCTGGCGTCGAAGGCGAGGTCCACGGCGCTGTCGGTGTTCAGGGTCAGCAGGCTGCCGTCGGGCAGGGTCAGGCGGCGCTGTTCGCCGACGCCGGTGCGCTGGTCGGCCAGCCAGTCGCGCAACGGCTCGGCCTGCCAGGTGGCGAGCCCCAGCGAGGCTCCGCCGAGGACCAGGGCGAGGTGCTTGATCGCGCGCCGCCGGTCCAGCCCGCGCTCGCGGCCGAGGGTCGGCAGGGCCAGCGCCGGCGGCAGTCGGCCGAGGCATTGCAGCAGGCGCTCGGCGCGCTCCCAGGCATGGGCGTGCTGTGGGCTGCGCTGCCGCCACTGGGCGCACGCCTGGCGCGTGTCGTCGGTGCAGCCGCTGTCCTGCAGGCGCACCAGCCACTCGGCGGCCTCGTCGAGGATCGGCGAGGGAATCCGGCCTTCGCCCGCGGAATTCATTCCATCAGCTCCAGGCACTGGCGGAAGGCCTGCTGCATGTAGCGCTTGACCGAGCCCAGGGACACGCCCAGGCGCTCGGCGATGGCTTCGTACTTCAGGCCTTCGATCTGCGCCAGGAGAAACGCCTGGCGGACCCTGTCCGGCAGGCTGCCGAGCAGGGCGTCTACTTCATGCAGGGTTTCCAGCACCATCAACCGCTGTTCCGGCGGCGGCGCGAGGTCTTCCGGGAGGTTGGCCAGGGCATCGAGGTAGGCGCGCTCCAGCGACTGGCGCTGGAACCAGTTGATCATCAGCCCCTTGGCGACGGTGGTCAGGTAGGCGCGCGGTTCGCGCGCATCCAGTACCCGGCGCGAGGCGAGCAGGCGGGCGAAGGTGTCCTGGGCCAGGTCGGCGGCGTTTTCCGCGCAGCCCAGGCGTCGCCGCAACCAGCCTTGCAGCCAGCCATGGTGGTCCTGGTAGAGATGGCTCACAGCGTCGTGCAGGGAGGCGTCGGCCGGCGGCATGGAGGGGATCGCTGTTGTAATTGAGAATGAGTCTCATACTACTTACAGCGAGGGCATGCCTACAAGTCCCCCGGATCGGCGGCGCAGCGTCTCAGGCGTTTTCCAGGCCGTACTGGAAGAAAGCCATGTCGGCCAGGCGTCCGGTGGGATAGAGGAGCCCCTTGCGGGCGGTCTCCAGGCGCGGGAACGACAGCCTTTCTTCGCCGATCAGGCGGTGCAGCGCGGTGAGGGTGCCGCCGTTGACGCTCGTCAGGCCCCGGCGTGGATACAGCGCGCGACAGGCGGCCACGTAGTGGCGGTCGAGGGCGGGAAACTCGCCCCAGACGCCGAGCAGGATCTTGCTCTTCAGGGTGTCGGTCCAGCTCACCCGGCTGCTGAGGGCGTCCATCGACCCGAGTACCGTTTCCAGCAGCTTGCGGTTGTGCGCCAGGCGCGCGCCGTTGCCGGCGAAATCCACCAGGGACAGCTCGAAGAGTTCCGCTCCGGCACCGCTGAAGAGCTGCCGGGCCAGCGCTTTCATCAGGTCCAGGTTGCTGTTCTGCAGCAGTCCCGAGGAGCCACGGAACATGCCCCAGTTGGCCAGGTAGAAACCCAGGTGCAGGGCGGTGGTGTCGAGCTGTTCGGGGGCGGTCAGGTCGTCCCAGCTGCGACTGGGGTCCCAGACATACTCCCAGAGGTACTCCCAGGCCCTCAGGCGCGGGTATTCGTTGCCCGGGGCGGGCGCCAGGCTGGCGTAGTAGCGGTGGACATAGCGGGCGGCATCGAAAGCCATGCGTTCGTTCCCTGGCGGCTTGGAAAGACGGCATGGTAGAGCGTGTGATATCAAAAGGCCATATCGCTGTTCGCAGGGGACGCCGTAGCGCCCCCGCGGAGCGGCCTCAGGTGTTATTGCAGCCCTTGGCGATGGAGTCCTCGTTGGAGGTGTACGGCCGCGAGGGTTCCAGGTTCCACTCGGGCTTGTTGCGGGCGACGTTGAAGTGGCAGACCAGTTGTCGGCGCATGCTGCCGATATTGCTGTCGCGGTTGTCCGGGTTGTCCTTCCATTCGCTGTCCAGGTAGTGGTCGACCACCAGCTCGTTGAAGAAATTGTTGGTCTGGTTGTCCTGGATCTTGCGCCCGCAATCGGTCGGTACCACTTCCAGGGTCATGATCTTCTTCCTGAAGCCCGGATCGTCGCGCTCCACCCAGGTGGCGCTTTCCACATAGCGCTCGCAGGCATTCTTCTCGCTGGTCGGGTAGATCGCCTGCTTACGCCCGTCGTAGGCGAACTGCGCGTCCTGCTGGCGGGTCTGCGGCAGTCGCATGTTGATGATCGGGAGGAATGCCTGGACCGACTGGTACCACTGGATCTGGTTGAGCCGAGCGCCCTCCAGGCCGGCGTCCTCGGTGTAGAACGCGGCGAGGATCGACGGCGACTTCGGCGGGTTTTCCTCCCACTTGGCCAGGCGCAGTTCGTTCTGGGTGGTGAAGGATTCGTCGGCGATCTGCGCCATCGCCCGGATGCTCTGGTAGAAGGCCGGGCCGGCGGCGGTATTGCGCTCGTCGCGGACGTCGAAGGAGCACTGCCGCGAATGGTCGCCGCGGTTCTGCCGGTAGTTCGCCGCCCACTGCTCGGCGGTGCTGACGTTGATGTCCTGGCAGGACTTCTCGACGCTGTTCGGCGTGCGCCGCGAATCGGTGCAACCCTGCTGGGCGCGGTCGTCGGTGGCGGCGTCGATGGGGAAGGAACAGAGCACCGCATAGTCCTGGTGGTCCTTCGGATTACCGAAGATGGTGTCGAAGATGAAGCCACTCTTCAGGCCATAGGCGAGCTTGCGGTACTTGGCGTCCTTGCGCAGGTAGGAGGCGGAGACGCCGCCGCTTTTCTGGCTCTTCGGACTGATGCTGTAGAACATGTAGTCGGTCGAAGGCCAGGTGGCGCGGAACAGCACGCCGGAACAGAGGAATGCCGGCTTCGACGGTCCACCGCAATCCTGGCGGGTGTCGTTGTACAACTGGTTGAGCCGGGCGACCACGTCGTTGCCCCGGTCGGCCTGGGCCGCGGGTGTCAGCGCCAGGCCGGCGGCGGCGAGAAGGTAGAGAAAGGTGGATCTGCTTCCGTTCATGGGATGGACTCCACGCAGGTTCGAAGGAGCGGGCCGGGGGCGGCCCGGTTGGTCCCGATGGGGACGAGCGCGACGGGCGGATCGCGAGGGATGAAGCGCTTGCGACGGCATGGCCGTCGGCGTTGGGACGTCAGCGGGACGTGGCGGCGCCAGTCTGCAACCGGGCGCTGCCGGGAATGCCGGGCGACCCCGGCGGGCGCTGGGCGGCGGGGGCCTGCCGAGCGCGTGGGGGAAGTCGCTCGAGGGAGGCGGTGAAGACCGCCGGCGGAGATACGAACAGGGTGGGTAGCGGGGCGGATACAGCGTCGATTCCGTTACGCATCGCAGGCCTCCTTTGCGCCGCGCCGATGGGCTTCCGTCTTACCGTTCGAGCCTAGAAGCGCGGGCCGCGCCGCTCCAGCGGCGGGGTGGCTAGCTAGCAAGGGGGATTAATGCATTCGCAACGGCGCTCGCTGCGATGCACCGTGGTCCGGCATCCACAGGCCACGCCGCTGTCGGGCAACCGTTCCTGGCCGCGCCTGTTGGCGGCGGCGTCGCCCTGCAAGCGCCAGGTGTCGGGTTCCGCCGTCAGTCCATGTCGCCGCCATGGTGCGCGGACTGCTCCAGGAGGCTGCTCTTCGCCGTCCTGCCCCTCGCTTCCGGCGACAGCCGGGTTGCCTGCAAGGCGAACCAGAGGGTCGCCACATCGGCGGTGCTGTCCAGCGAGCGACCGCTGATTTCCTCGATGCGGCGTATCCGGTAGACCAGGCTCTGCTTGTGTATGTGTAGCCGCTGCGCGGCGTTCAACCAGGACCTGTTTTCCTCGAGAAAGACCTGCAGCGTGTATAGCAGTGCGGAGCCATTGGCCGCGTCATAGTCGTGGAGGGCGCCGAGGACCAGGCGGAACGCCCGCTCGGCCTCGGCGAGGCTTCTGGGTAGCCAGGGCGCCTCGTCGTCCAGTTCCGCGTAGCGACACAACGGCCGCCGGGAATGGCTGTGGGCCAGGGCCAGGCGCGCTTCGCGCAAGGCCTCGGCGCAACGTTCGGCACGACGGAGCGGAGCGCTCACTCCCAGCGAGCTGTCCAGGGCTTCCTGCAGTGTCGAGGCGAGGCCGGCCTGGTGCAGCAGAATGATTTCCTGGCCTTGCGCGCGAACCAGCAGGCGTGAGTCGTGGCCCCGGAAAAGACCGATAGGGTCGGTCGCGAGCCCCTCGGAACTTGCCACGGAAACGACTGCATCGTCGAGATCGAGCCCGGGCAGCAGTTCCTCCAGCCGCTCCTCGGCTTGTTCCCGGTATAGCCGTCGTTGCAGCAGGTCGTCGAGCAATTCCGAACCCAGGCGCAGGTGGCGTTCGCTTTCGACGCGCAGCCGTTCGATCTCTATGCCGAGCACTGCCGTCAGGTGGTGCAGGAGACTGTAGTCCGGCAGCCGCTCGCCCAGGGCTATCAGCAGGCAGTTCCGGTCGGAAGGAATGCCGATGCTGAGCGCTTCGCCTTCCGCGAGCGGATGGCGAAGGACCATTGGCTGCGGCTCCGCCTGCTCGCGACGGCGGTTGCGCAGCGCGTCGGCCAACTCCGCGGGCAGCCCTGGCAGGCCTGGCTGCCAGGCCGCCAGGGTGTCGGGAACGATGAGGTAGAGGCTGCTCCGCACGTCCTTGCCGAGGCGTTGCAGCAGCGCCGGCAGGCCCAGTCCCTGCATGCTCAATCGGGCGCTTTCGTATATCCGGGCCAGGGCGTTGCGGCGCTCGTATTCGTCTTTCTGCCCCGCATCGACGATGGCCCGGGTCACGGCGGCGAAAGGGACGCCGTAGTGGGTGAGAATCAACGGGAAGCCCAGGGCCTCGGCCGTCTCGCGCAGGGCATCGAGGTCGCTCGGGGCTTCCATGTTCTCGCCGATCATCATGCCTGCCAGGCCGGCCTCGGCCAGTCTTCGGACGTAACGCCGTTGCCGCTCGGCCTCGCTCGGTATGCCCAGCCCGGTGGTCATCAGCAGGTCACCCTCGCCGAGCCATTCGGTGGGGTCGTCGAGTTCGCAGACATGCGCCCAGCGAACCGGGCGGTCGAGGCCGCCGGCTCCGCTCAGCAGGCGTGAACGGAGTTCGGGGAGGGCGATCAGGTGGCGGATGCTCTGCGGCATGTCCAGGAAACTCCAGGCATGGGCTTTCAGTGTAATCGCCCCGGGCGCAGGCAGCGCGCCCTGTCACCAACTGGCGGGCAGCATCCCCAGTGCCGAGGCGATCGCATAGACCCCGCTGGAGGCGAACACCAGGACGATCAGCCCCTGTATCAGCGGATGGGCATACCAGCCGCAGCTGAATGCCGGCAGTTGGTCGCCGTGGCGCCGCGCCGCGTTGAGCAGGAGGATGGGGATGATGCCCATCAGTACGCCGCCGAAGGTACCGGCGAAGTACAGCGCGTTCACGAAGCCGCCGAGCCCCGCATAGGCCAGCAGGAACGGCGGGACCGAGACCGCGGCGAGCACCGCCAGGCGTTTGCGCCGGTTGGTTTCGCTGCCCAGGCGGAAGTGGTCGAAGATATTGGTGAACAGGCACCCGCCGAGTCCCCAGTAGGAGGTCAGCATCGCCAGCAAGGCGAAGGTGTTCGCCACGTAGTAGGCCCATTGGCCGAGGGAGCGTCCCCAGCTCAAGGTCGCCACCTCGCTGAGGTTGTCGGGGCCGACCAGGGCGATGACCGAGGCAGGAATGGCCGCCACCAGCAGGAAGGTCAGCAGCATGCCGACCACGATCAGGCGCGGCACGCGCGCGGGGGTTGCCAGGTTGCCGCGCACCAGCTCCGGAACCAGGAACTGCGCGCCGAACACGAAGACCGCCAGGTTGAACACTGGAACCACGTATTGCCACTGGCTCTGCCAAAGGTGGGCGAGACGGGCGTCGTCGTGCATCAGGGTCGCGCCGATGAGGATGCAGACGATGGCCACCATGCCGGCGCTGATCAGCTTCTCGCCCACGCCGAGCGCCTTCAGGCCCAGGTAGAGCACCAGCGCCGAGGGGACGAAGAAGATCAGGCTGCCGACCTCGCGCGTGAGTCCGTACTGGCCGAAGAACTCGAGCATGATGTTGCCGCTGCCGGTCATGTAGGCGACCAGGGCCCCGTAGCTGTTGGCCGCCACCGCGATGAAGATCAGCCAGCCGCCGAGCGGGCCCAGGTAACGCCGGGAGAGGCCGCTGAGCTGGTTGTTGCCGCGGGTTCTCAGGCAGGCTTCGGTCACGTAGAGCATGGTGACGATGCAGAAGAGGCAGGTCAGGGCCAGGCATACCAGCAACGGCACGTAGCCGACCTTGCGGGCGGCGTAGGCCATGCTCAGCACGCCGGCGCCGATGTTGGTGCCGATGATGATCGCGATCGTCTCGAGCGAGCCCAGGGGATGGGCCTTGAGGCCCGATGCGTTGTCGTTCGCTTCTCGCATACCCATTTCTTGTTTCCTCTGTCAGGGCGGTGGAGTTCGGTTCTTCGGGGTCAGTCGAAGATCAGGTAGGTCTTGCGCACGGTCTGGCGGATGTCCCAGGTGCCCTGGGTGGCAGCGGCGAAATAGAGCGCGTCGCCGGCGCGAAACTCCACGGCCTGGCCTTCGTCCGGGGTGAAGCGACCTTCACCGCTGACGATGTAGCTGTACTCGGCCTGCTCGACCTGTCGGCGGAAGCGCCCCGGGGTGCATTCCCAGATGCCGGTCACGCCGTTGCCGTCGGCGAGCGGGCGGTGGGCCGCGGTACGGGTCAGGGCTACCGGTTCGCCCAGGGGCTGGCCGACGGGCGTGGGCGAGGTGAAAGGACTTTCGTCGTCGAGACGGATGAGCGAAGGGTTCATGCCATGGGCTCCTCAGGATTTGTCTTCAAGGCCGGCGGGGGCGAAGCGCGCGAGAAAGCGGTCGGTGGCCGAGGGCGCGGTACCGGCGAGTTCCGCGCGTTCCTTGCGCAGGACGGCGTTGCGCACCAGGGAGCCACCCAGGTAGCGCAGCGGCTCGGGGGGGAAGCTCCGGCAGCGGCGTTCTACCAGCGGACAACGGCTCCACGGGTCGTCGCGGCCGAGGGCGAGGCTGGCGAGGATCCGCCCGCCCAGGCGGCTCGGTCCCACGCCGTTGCCGCTCCAGCCGATGCCGTAGTGGATGTTCTCGTGCAGGTGGCCGAAGACCGGCAGGCTGTCGTAGGTACGGTCGATGGGGCCGGACCAGCCGTCGACCAGCGGGACGTCGCCTAGCGAGGGATAGGTGCGGCGGAAGTCGGCCTCGGTCAGGGCCAGGCTCTCCCGGTCGACGTCGAATACCCGGCCGATGCGCGAGCCGTAGCTGATGGCGCCGGTGCCCTTGCCGAAGGCGATGCGCCCGTCGCGGGTGGTGCGGTAGTAGTCCACCATCAGTTGGGAATCGGTGATGGCTTCCCCGCCGGTCCAGCCGATTCGCTCCAGCCGTTGCGGTATCGCCTCGGTAACCGCGATGGAACTGTTCACCGGCACGATCAGCCTGGAGAGCCTGGGCAGGGCGGCCGACCAGGCGTTGGTCGCGAGAACCACCGCCTTGGCCTGGACCCGGGCCCCGGCGCTCAGCAGCTGTGCCGGCTGGCCGGGAACGATCTGGCTGACGCCACAGCGCTCGTGGATTTCCACGCCGAGGGCCAGCGCCACGCGGCGCATGCCTTGCACCAGCAAGGCTGGTTGCACGGTGGCATTGCTGCGCTCGAAGACCCCGGCGAGATGCACCGGCGAACCGGTCCGGCGTGCCACTTCGCTGGCGTCGAGGCGTTCGAAGGGACTGACGCCGAGCCGTTCGCAGGCGGCGAGGGTATCGTTCCAGGCGTCGAGGTGGTGCGCCGTGGTGGCGGTCCACAGCCAGCCCTTCTGCTGGAAGTGCGCATCGATGTCATGCCGTGCGCAGAACTCCCCGAGTTCCTGGATCGCCCGCTCCGCGCTTTCGCCAAGGAAGCGCGCCTGCGCCTCGCTGCAGAAACCCAGCAAGGTGCCGATCTTCGGCCACCAGGACATCACGAAACCACCGTTCCTGCCGGAAGCGCCGCCGCCGCAGACGTCCTGCTCCAGCAGCAGGACCCGTGCGTCCGGCTCCAGTTGCTTGAGGGTGATGGCGGTCCAGAGCCCGACGAAACCGCCGCCGACTATCGCCACGTCCGCCGAGTGGGTGCCGACGAGGGGGGCGCTGGCGGCGTCGGCCAGGTCGGTCGAGCGCATCCAGTGGCTGGGGGTCAGGGGAGGGGTGAGCGTGAGTTTCATGGCGCGGGTCCGGGGTCGCTGAATCTGGAGCAAGGGTGGCGAGCGGCGCCGTCCGCGACAATTGGACGCAACTAGGAATCGAGAAGGTGCTCTCGTACGATCGTATGAGTCTTGTGAAGGGCAGGTCTGGTCGGGACTGCCCGCCCTGTCCGAGCGAGCTGGCAGGCCCGAGCGACGCCGCTGAACCGGAGGCTCAGGCGTCGCGCAGTTCGAAGGCGGGAAACAGCTCTTCCAGTTCTCGCCATAGCTGCGCAGCGCCCTGCGGCGCGGGCTTCGCGAGAAGCTGCGGATCGAGCTGGCGGGCCGGGCGCGCCAGTTGTACGGCGAAGCGCTCCACGCCCATCGCGCGCAGGCGCGTCGCCAGGCGCCAGAGGCGTTCGCTATCGAACAAGCGCCAGTGCACCGTGGTCCGGCATTCGTAGGCCACGCCGCTGTCCAGCAGGCATTCCAGGCTGCGCCAGTTGGCCGCGCCGCTGCCGTCCACGCCGGTAATGGCGGCGACGTCCTCGGCCGGCGCCTTGACGTCGAAGCCCACCCAGTCGCTCTGCGCCAGCACCCGGGCGAAGGCGCGGGGGTTGATGCCGGCGCTGTGCAGGCCGACGCGGAAGCCCAGTTCGCGGACCGTGCGCATGGCGTCGCCGAGGGCCGCCTGCAGGGTCGCCTCGCCGCCGCTGAAGACCACAGCCTGCAACAGGCCCTGGCGTCGGCGGAGGAAGTCGAGCAGGCGTGGCCAGGGGATTTCCTCCGCGCCGCGCGGCGCGATCAGTTCCGGGTTGTGGCAGTAGCGGCAGCGCCAGGCGCAGCCCTGGCAGAACAGCACGCAGGCGAGCAGGCCGGGGTAGTCGAGGGTGGTCAGGGGCACCAGGCCCCCGACCCTGAGCGTGGCGCTCATCGCGTCTCGCGGAAATGGCGGCGTTCGCGATGCTCGGACTGCTTGCCGGCATTGAACGCTGCCACGGGACGGTGGTAGCCCATCACGCGGGTCCAGACTTCGCAGCGCTGGCGCTGGCCTTCGGGCAACTGGTTGGGGTTCATCGGTGGTACTCCTTGCTGGTGGATGAAAGGAACGACAGGCGACTCAACCGCCGCAGCCGCCGCAACAGCTCTTGGGCGTGGAGCGTTGCAGCAGCTCCTCGTCGCACTTCGGGCAGAACTCGTGCTCGCCGGCCAGGTAGCCGTGCCGCGGGCAGATCGAGAAGGTGGGGGTGACGGTCAGGTACGGCAGGCGGAAGCGACCGAGGGCGGTGCGCACCAGGGTCTTGCAGGCTTCGGCGGAGGAAATCCGCTCGGCCATGTAGAGATGCAGCACGGTGCCGCCGGTGTACTTGCATTGCAGGGCGTCCTGCAGCTCCAGCGCCTCGAACGGGTCGTCGGTGAAGCCCACCGGCAGTTGCGAGGAGTTGGTGTAGTAGGGCGCCTCCGGCGTGCCGGCCTGGAGGATGCGCGGATAGC
The DNA here is from genome assembly GCF_013343155.1 of Pseudomonas sp. FDAARGOS_761. Lineage (NCBI taxonomy): Bacteria > Pseudomonadati > Pseudomonadota > Gammaproteobacteria > Pseudomonadales > Pseudomonadaceae > Pseudomonas > Pseudomonas sp. FDAARGOS_761. Next base: position 2,152,555 of record NZ_CP054572.1, read on the forward strand.
GCTTGCGGTCCTCGCGGGCGAAGCGATAGGTGGTGCCCTCGGCGGGCGTGGCTTCCAGGTTGTAGAGGTGCCCGCTGTCCTCCTGGAAAGCCACCAGCCGCGCGCGCACGTGATCGAGCAGGGCCAGGGCCATCTCGCGCCCGGCTTCGCTGTGCAGTCCCTCGCGGTCGTCGCTGAAGTTGCGCACCATCTCGTGCAGGCCGTTCACGCCGATGGTGGAGAAATGGTTGCGCAGGGTACCCAGGTAGCGTCGGGTGTAGGGATAGAGGCCGGCATCCATGTGCTGCTGGATCACCTTGCGCTTCAGCTCCAGGCTGGCGAAGGCGAGTTCGAGCAGGTGGTCGAGCTGGCGGTAGAGGCCGGCGGCGTCGCCACGGTGGCGATAGCCCAGGCGCGCGCAGTTGATCGTCACCACGCCCAGCGAGCCGGTCTGCTCCGCCGAGCCGAACAGGCCGTTGCCGCGCTTGAGCAGTTCGCGCACGTCCAGTTGCAGGCGGCAGCACATCGAGCGCACCTGGTTGGGCTGCATGTCCGAGTTGAGGAAGTTCTGGAAGTAGGGCAGGCCGTAGCGCGCGGTCATCTCGAACAGGCGCGTGGCGTTGTCGCTGTCCCAGGGGAAGTCGTGGGTGATGTTGTAGGTCGGGATCGGGAAGGTGAACACCCGGCCATGGGCGTCGCCGGCCTGCATCACCTCGATGTAGGCGCGGTTGATCAGGTCCATCTCGGCCTGCAGCTCGCCGTAGGCGAAGGGCATCTCCTCGCCGCCGATGCGCGGCACCTGGTCGCGCAGGTCGTCCGGGCAGACCCAGTCGAAGGTCAGGTTGGTGAAGGGCGTCTGGGTGCCCCAGCGCGACGGCACGTTGAGGTTGTAGATGAACTCCTGGAGGGCCTGGCGCACGCTGGCGTAGTCGAGGCGGTCCTTGCGCACGTAGGGCGCCAGGTAGGTATCGAAGGAACTGAAGGCCTGGGCCCCGGCCCACTCGTTCTGCAGGGTGCCGAGGAAGTTGACCATCTGCCCCAGGGCGCTGCCCAGGTGCTTCGGCGGACCGGCCTCGACCCGCCCCGGCACGCCGTTCAGGCCTTCGTTCAGCAAGGTGCGCAGCGACCAGCCGGCGCAATAGCCGGCGAGCATGTCGAGGTCGTGGATATGCAGGTCGGCGTCGCGGTGGGCGGCGGCGATGTCGGCATCGTAGACCTCGTCCAGCCAGTAGTTCGCGGTGACCTTGCCGGATACGTTGAGGATCAGCCCGCCGAGGGAATAGCCCTGGTTGGCGTTGGCGCGCACCCGCCAATCCTCGCGGGAAAGGTATTCGTTCATCGACGCGGCGACGTCCACCAGGGTCTTGCGCTCGCGGCGCAGCCGGCCGTGGCGTTCGCGGTAGACCACGTAGGCGCGCGCCGTGGGGTAGTGGCCGGCCTCCATCAGCACCCGTTCGACCAGGTCCTGGACCCGTTCGATATCCAGGCAGGCGCGTTCCGGCAGGCGTTCCACCACGCGTTCGGCGAGCGCCTGCGCCTGCTGCGGGTCGAACTCGCCGGTGGCCTGGCCGGCGGCGGCGATGGCGCGTTCGATCTTGCCGGGATCGAAGGGGACTTCACGTCCGTTGCGCTTGAGCAGGGTGGCCGGCCAGGTAGCCTTCCGGGGCTGGGTCATTTCAGTCTCTCCACAACATGATGTGTTTTGATTTTGCAAAACAACAAGATGTTGTGGATTCTGGCGAGCGACGCCGAGCCGGCGTTGATCTGCGTCAACGTCCGGCGGATTGCCCGGGTTCCATTGGAGGTATTCCCCGCGCCCGGGTGACGGCGTATCAGGCCTGGGCGAGGCGGGCGAAGACCACGTAGTTGTCCAACTGCTGCCAGACCGTGGCGGCCTCGGCGAAGCCCGCCTGGCGCAGGGCGGCGAGATGGAAATCGAGCGAGCAGTCTTCGTCTTCGCTGGCGCGCCTGAGCGGGCGCCGCGCGAAATGGGCGTCGCGCTGCGCCTTCAGCGGGGCCAGCCGGGGGATCTGCGCGGCGCGTTGCCACCAGTCTTCCCAACTGTCCGCGCCGCTGGCCACGGAAGCCTGGAGGACCCGCTCGCGGTGCTTCCGGGACAATTCCGCGAGTCCCGGCCAGCGTCGGTCGTAGCGCATGTGGTCGGCGTTCAGCAGCACGCCGCCGGGGGCGAGCAGCTCGCCGGCCTGGGCGTAGAACCCGGCGAGTTCGGCGGGCGACAGCCAGTGCAACGCGGTGGAAGAGAGCAGCGCCGCGGGCCGTTCGCCGGCGAGGGACTCGCGCGCTTCGGCGACCCGTTCGGTCCAGCCTGGATCGGTGAGGTCGCACTCCACCACGCGGACCCGCTCGGCGAAACCGGCCAGCGCCGTACGCGCGATCTCCAGCAGCATGACGTCGGCGTCCAGCGCCACCACCCGCGCTGCCGGGAAGCGTTCGAGCAGGCGCCGGCCGAGGGAGCCCGGGCCGCAGGCGGCGTCGATGGCGGTGAAGCGCCCGTCGCGGCCGAAGAGGTCTTCGAGCAACTGGAACATCGCCTCGTAGCGCTCCTCGCGCTGGCGGATGTAGCCCTCCTGCTGGCGGTCCCAGCGTTCGAGGAGCGCCATGATCTGCTCGGTTGCGGTCATCTTTCCTCCTGGGGGGCATGCCCGGTTGAGAGTGGGGTCCTGTGCTTCGAGGGATACGGCGAGCGAGACGTTCCCTGGCCTCGATGAAGAAGAAACGGCGGGCATTCTTCATTCGATTAAATGTTATGTTATAACTTATAAATATTCATAATTCATACCTGCCGACCATGACCCCCCATTCCTCCCCGCACCGTCTTCCTCCGCTGCGGCTGGCCCGCGCCGTGCCGTTCCTCTACCTGCTTCCCTGCCTGGCGCTGGCCGCGCCGGTCGACCTGGAGCCGACGGTGGTCAGCGCCACCACTACCGAGCGCAAGCTGCGCGACGCCCCGGCCAGCGTTTCGCTGATCGCCGCCGAGGACCTGCGGCGGCGCCCGGTGCGCGACCTGCAGGAAGCCCTGCGCGGTTCGGAAAGCCTGCAGTTCAACGGCGTCGGCATGTCCCGGCGGGGCATCAGCGTTCGCGGCATGTCCAGCGAGCACACCCTGGTGCTGGTGGACGGCCAGCGGATCTCCACCTCGTCCGGGGCCATCGCCCATTCCGACTTCGACCTCGGCTGGGTGCCGGTGGAGAGCATCGAGCGCATCGAGGTGGTACGCGGACCGATGTCCTCGCTCTACGGTTCGGAAGCCCTCGGCGGAGTGGTGAACGTGATCACCCGGCGCGCCACCGATACCTGGACGGGCAGCGGCCTGCTCGATGGCGGCGTGCGCGAGGACGGCCTCGGCGGGCAGAGCCACCAGCTCGGCGCCTATCTCGCCGGGCCGCTGGTCCCCGGCAAGCTGGGCCTCGCCCTGAACGGCGAGAGCCGCCGCCAGCAGGAAACCCCGGACGCCGACGAGCGCCGGCTCTCCGAGCTGGAAGGCGGCAACGCCGACAGCGGCGGGCTGAACCTCAGTTGGACCCCGGACGACGCCCAGCGCATCGACCTCGGCCACCAGCGCGGGCGCGAACGACGCTGGCGCAACAGCGAGACCGGGGGGCCGCGCTCGCGCTACTACGAGTCGCGCGACGTGATCGAACGCGAGCGCTGGTCGCTCGCCCACAATGGCCAGTGGGACTGGGGCAGCAGCCAGCTGCGCACCTACCGCAACCGCCTGGAGCGGCACAACGCGCGTTCCGACGGACAACCGCCGAGCAACCCGCAGCGCCTTACCGACAGCGTGGTCGACGGCCACCTCAGCATGCCGGCCTTCGAGCGGCATCTCTTCACCCTCGGCGGCGAATGGCGCAAGGAAGAACTGGAGGATCGCTCGGTGAATACCGCCGGCGACGCCAGCGCGCGACACAAGGCGTTGTTCCTGCAGGACGAGATCGCCTTCGGCCCGGACTGGTCGCTGACCCTCGGCAGCCGCTTCGACAAGCACGAGGCGTTCGGCTGGGAAAGCAGTCCGCGCCTGTACCTGCTGCACCACCTTTCCGATGCGCTGACCCTGCGCGCCGGCGTCGGTCGCGGCTACAAGGCGCCGAGCCTGAAGCAGCTATCGCCGGAGTATGCGGCGGTCGGCGGCGGCGGGCGCTTCACTATCTACGGCAATCCCGACCTGAAGCCGGAGACCAATACGTCCTACGAACTGGGCGCCGACTACCAGGGCGACGGCTGGTCGCTGAAGGGCACGGTGTTCGAGAACGATGTCCGCGACCTGATCCAGACCGTCTGCGTAGCGCGCTGCGGGGTGCGCGGCGGCGAGATACGCAACTACGAGAACGTCGACAGGGCGCGGATCCGCGGCCTCGAGCTGGGCGGCGGCGTGGACCTGCCGGCGGACCTGCGCTGGGAACTCAATTACACCTACCTCGACGCGCGCAACCGCACCGCCGGCCAGCGCCTCGGCGACCGCTCCCGGCACCTCGCCAACAGCCAATTGCGCTGGAGCCCCAATGCGCGCTTCAGCGCCCAGTTGCGCACCGAATACGTCGGCAGCCAGGTGGCCTACAGCAGCAACGTCGGCTACGCCTTGCCGGCCTACAGCCTGTGGCACCTGGAGCTGAGCCAGAAACTCAACGAGAACCTGACGCTGCGCGGCGGCATCGAGAACCTTGGCGACCAGCGCCTGGCCGACGACGACACGCACTTCACCTATGCCGAACCTGGGCGGACCTTCCATCTCGGTCTGGTGGCGAGCTTCTGATGCGCCGTTCGCTACTCTTCTGCGGCGCGCTGCTGGCCAGTCTCTGTGCCTGGGCGGAGCCGGCCCAGGTGCGTCTGCTCAGCAGCGACTTCGTCCTTCCGGGCAAGCACCAGCGCCTAGCCGGTTGGGCGCGCGAGGCCGGTGTCGAGTTGCGCGGCCTGCGCCTCGGCATCGGCGATGCGCCGCCCGGCGACTGGCTGGACGGCGGCGACCTGCTGATCCTCGACACGCCGCGGCCGACCGATCGCGCCCAGGTCGAGCGGGCGCTGGGCGAGCGCTTGCAAGGCGGGACGCAACCCTGGATCCGCGTCGGCGGCGGTCCGCCGGGTTTCGGCAACCTGCCGGCGGCGCTGGGCGGGCGCCTGGTCGGCTACTACGCGAACGGCGGCGAAGCCAACCTGCGCCGGCTGTTCGAGGCGGTCCGACGCTGGCATGCCGGCCTGCCCGTCGACGCGTTGCCGGCGCCGCAGCCCCTGGCGCAGGCCGGCTTCTATCATCCCGACGCACCGGCGCCGTTCGCCGGCCTCGCCGACTACCTCGCCTGGGGCGCCTCGCGCTGGGCCAGCGACGCCCCGCGCATCGCCTTCCTGATCCCGCGCGGCGCCATCGCCGACGCCCAGACCGGCGCCATCGACGAACTGTTGCGGCGTAGCGAGCGGCACGGCCAGGCGCCGCTGGCGGTGTGGTTCGACGACAGCGATCCGGAAGCGTTGAGGAAGTCCTTCGCTGGCGCCGATGTCCAGGCGCTGGTCAACCTGCAGCACCTGCAGAACGGCCCGGCGCGCCGTGCCGAGTTCCTCGCGCTGGACGTGCCGGTATTGCAGACCCTCGGCTACCGCGACGGCAACGAGGCCGACTGGCTGGCCGCCGCCAGCGGGGTGGCGCCGCGTACCGCGGCGGCCTTCCTCGGCATGCCGGAAACCTGGGGAATGAGCGATCCGCTGGTGATCAGCGCCCTGGAGAACGGCGAGCCGAAGCTGATGGCCGGGCAGGCCGAGGCCCTGCTGGACAAGCTCGACCGACTGCTGCGCCTGCGTCGCCTGCCGGCGGCGGACAAGCACCTGGCGCTGATGTTCTGGAACCACCCGGAAGGCGAGAAGAACGTCGCCGCCTCGCATCTCAATGTACCGGCCAGCCTGGCCCGTCTCGGCGAGGCGCTGCGGGCGGCCGGCTACCGGGTTGCGACGAGCGACGAAAGCGCGCTGATCGATACCGCCCAGCGCCTGCTCGGCGGCTACTACCGGCCGCAGACCCTGGACGCGCTGTATCGCGACGGCCTCGCCGCGAGCCTGCCGCTGGACGCCTACCTGCACTGGTTCGAGGCGCTGCCGGCGGACCTGCGCGAGCAGATCCGCGCGCGCTGGGGCGACCCGCGTCGACATTGGGCCTTGCGCGATATCGACGGCCAGCGACGCTTCGTGTTCCCGGCGGCGCGCCTGGGTAATCTGCTGCTGTTGCCGCAGCCGCCGCGCGCCGGCCGTCCGGGCGAGGCCTACCACGACAGCGCGGTGCCGCCGGACCATCTCTACCTGGCGGTCTACCAGTTCGTCCGCGAGGGTTTCGGCGCCGACGCGCTGATCCATTTCGGCACCCATGGCACCCAGGAATGGCTACCCGGCAAGGACCGCGGGCTGGCGGTGGGCGACTACCCGCTGCGGGCGCTCGGCGACCTGCCGGTGTTCTACCCGTACATCCAGGACAACGTTGGCGAGGCGATCCAGGCGCGCCGGCGCGGGCGCGCGGTCACCGTCAGCCACCAGACGCCGTCGTTCGCCCCGGCCGGGCTGTACGACGAACTGCGCGACCTGCACCAGCTGATCCACGAATACCAGCAACTGGACGAGGGCGCGGTGCGCGAACGCAGCGCCGAGCAGATCCGCGCGGCGGTGCGGGCGGCGCACATGAACGACGACCTGGGCTGGAGCGAGGCAGCGATGCGCGAGGATTTCCCGGCGTTCCTCGGCGTGCTCCACGACCACCTGCACCGACTGGCCGGCTCGGCGATGCCGCTGGGGCTGCACACCTTCGGTGTCGCCGCCTCGCCGGAGCTGCGCCTGGGCACCGTCATGCAGCAGCTCGGCGAGCCCTACTACCGCGCGCTCGGTCTCGACCCCGACGAACTGTTCGCCGCCGATTTCAGGGCGCTGCGGGAAGGTCGTGCCTACCGCACGCTGCAACGCTACCTGCGCGACGGCGGCGAGATCGCCAAGGTGGCCGATCCGCGCCTGCGCGAGCAGTTGCTGCGCGCCCGCGAACTGGACCGCCAGCTCGCCGACACCGGCGAACTGGAAGCGCTGCTCGCCGGCCTCGCCGGGCGCTTCGTCGCGCCCGGGCCGGGCGGCGATCCGATCCGCAATCCGCAGGTACCCAGCGGGCGCAACCTGTTCGCCTTCGAGGCCGACAAGGTACCGACCCGCGCCGCCTACGAAGCCGGCGCCGAGGCCTTCGGCCAACTGCTGGAAAGCTACCGCGCCGAGCACCAGGGCAGGGCGCCGGAAAAGCTCGCCTTCAGCCTCTGGTCGTCGGAAACCATGCGCCACCTGGGCATCGTCGAAAGCCAGGCGCTGCACGCCCTCGGCCTGCGCCCGCGCTGGGACGCCGGTGGCCGCCTGCTGGCGCTGGACATCGTGCCGGCGGCGGAACTGGGGCGTCCACGGGTGGACGTGGTGCTACAGGTGACCAGTGTCTACCGCGACCAGTTCGACGGCTTCATGCGCCTGCTCGCCGAGGCCATCGAGCGCCTCGCCGCGCTGGACGAGCCGGGCAACCCGCTGGCGCGCAACAGCCAGGCGCTGGAGCGGCGCCTGCGCGAACGCGGCGTCGAAGCGCCACTGGCGCAGCGCCTGTCGCGCCTGCGGCTGTTCGGCAATGCGCCGGGCGACTACGGCACCGGGGTCACGCAACTGACCCTCGACTCCACCCGCTGGGACGACGACTCGGCGCTCGCCGAGCAGTTCCTCGGGCGCTTGCAATACGCCTATGGCAGTCGCGACTGGGGCGTGAAGCTGGATGGCGGCAACCTGTTCGCCGAACAGTTGAAGGGCGTACAGGCGGCGATCCTCTCGCGCTCCTCGACGCTCAACGGCGTGCTCTCCACCGACCACCCGTTCGAGTACCTCGGCGGCCTGTCACTGGCGGTACGCCACCTCGACGGCGCCAGCCCGGCGCTGTACATCGCCGACCTGCGCCAGCGCCAGCCGCGCACCACGGCCGCCGCGCAGTTCCTCGCCAGCGAGCTGCGCGGGCGCTACCTCAGCCCGCAGTGGATCGCCGCGATGCAGCGCGAGGGCTACGCCGGCAGCCTGGAAATGCTCGACCTGGCCAACAACCTGTGGGGCTGGCAGGCGGCGGATCGCACCATGGTCCGCGCCGACCAGTGGCAGGCGTTGCACGACACCTTCGTCATGGACCGCCGCGAGCTGGGTCTCGCCGAGTGGTTCGAAACGCACAATCCGACCGCCCAGGCGCAGATCATCGCGCGCATGGCCGAGGCCATCCGCAAGGGCTACTGGGACGCCAGCGAGCAGACCCGCCGCGAACTGGCCGAGCGCTGGCGGCAACTGGCGGCCGCCGGCGCCGGCGAGGTCGGCGCGGCGACCACCCGTGAATTCATCGAACGGATGGCCGGCGGTTTCGGCGAGGCCGCGGCGCAGGCAGAGGGCGCGGCCGCGTCCGGTGCCGGCGAAACGGTCAGCGGCCGCGTCCTCGAAGAAGTCGCGCCGCCGCCGTCCGGCGAGCCGCAGCCGTGGCTCCGGCTGGCCGCCGCCGTGCTGCTCGCGCTGTTCGCCGCCGGCGCCGTCCGGCAATCCGTAGTCAATCGTCGTCCGATGGAAAATCGCTCATGAATGGTCTGGAAACCAGCCTCTACGAACTCACCCGCCTGTTCCTGCTGCCGGTGCTGCTGTTGATCCTCGCCGCGCTGGCCTACGCCTTCGTCGCCCTCGGCGGCTTCGCCATGGAAGCCTGGCAGCGCCGTCGCGGGCGCTACCGCTCGCGCCTGGCGGCCTGGCAGGCGCTGCATGGCGGCAACAGCGACGATCTCGAACTGTGGATCATGCAGCGCCTGGAATGGCTGCGGATCACCTCGCGCAGCGCGCCGATGCTCGGCCTGGTGGCGACCATGATCCCCATGGGACCGGCACTGCTGGCGCTGACCCGCAACGACGCCCAGGGGATCGGCGAGAACCTGGTGGTGGCGTTTTCCGCGGTGATCCTGGCCCTGGTCGCCGCCAGCATCACCTTCTTCATCCTTACCGTGCGTCGCCGCTGGCTGCTCCAGGAACTGCGCGCCGTCGAACGCGCGCGGGAGGCCGGCTGATGCGCTTCCTCGAACACGACGAGGCGGACGACCCGATCCTCTCGATGGTCAACCTGATCGACCTGTTCCTGGTGGTGATCGGCATCCTCCTGATCGTCATCGTGCAGAACCCGCTCAACCCGTTCAGCCAGGACAAGGTGGTGGTGGTCGAGAATCCCGGCGAGGCGGACATGCGCATGCTGGTCAAGGACGGCAAGGAGCTGAAGCGCTACCAGGCCAGCGGCGAGATCGGCGAAGGGCAGGGCAGCCGCGCCGGGGTGACCTACCGTTTGGCCGACGGACGGATGATCTACGTGCCGGAGAGCGGCGGGGAGGCCGGCAAGTAGCGACGCGTACGGCGGAGAGCTGGGACTTTTGCCCGGAGTTCCCGGATAATGGCCGGTTTCCGTTTCTCTTGGTGCTCGCCGTGGAAGTAAAGGTCAATTTTCTCGATAACCTTCGACTGGAAGCCAGGTTCGATGATTTCACGGTGATCGCCGACCAGCCGATCCGCTACAAGGGCGACGGCTCCGCGCCGGGGCCGTTCGACTACTTCCTGGCGTCGTCGGCGCTGTGTGCCGCCTACTTCGTCAAGCTGTACTGCCAGACGCGCAACATTCCCACCGACAACATACGCCTGTCGCAGAACAACATCGTCGACCCGGAGAACCGCTACCGGCAGATCTTCAAGATCCAGGTGGAACTGCCGGCCGACATCTCGGAGAAGGACCGCCAGGGCATCCTCCGCTCCATCGACCGCTGCACGGTGAAGAAGGTGGTGCAGACCGGGCCCGAGTTCGTCATCGAGGAGGTCGACAACCTCGATGCCGACGCCCAGGCGCTGCTGATGCCCGGCACCGATGCCGCCGGCTGCACGCGCATCCCGGGCAAGGACCTGCCGCTGGAGCAGACCATCGCCAACCTGTCGGCCATCCTCGCCGGCCTCGGCATGAAGATCGAGATCGCCTCCTGGCGCAACATCGTGCCCAACGTCTGGTCGCTGCACATCCGCGATGCGCAGTCGCCGATGTGCTTCACCAACGGCAAGGGCGCGAGCAAGGAAAGCGCGCTGGCCTCGGCGCTGGGCGAATTCATCGAGCGGCTGAACTGCAACTTCTTCTACAACGACCAGTACTGGGGAGAAGAGATCGCCAATGCGGCGTTCGTCCATTACCCGGACGAACGCTGGTTCAAGCCCGGCCGCGACGATGCGCTGCCGCTGGGACTGCTCGACGGCCATTGCCTGGCGATCTACGACCCCGACGGCGAGCTGCGCGGCTCGCACCTGTACGACACCAACTCGGGCAACGTGCAGCGCGGTATCTGCGCCTTGCCCTTCGTGCGCCAGTCCGACGGCCAGGTGGTGTATTTCCCCTCCAACCTGATCGAGAACCTCTACCTCAGCAACGGCATGAGCGCCGGCAATACCCTGGCCGAAGCGCAGGTGCAGTGCCTGTCGGAGATCTTCGAGCGTGCGGTCAAGCGGCAAATCCTCGAAGGCGAGCTGGCGCTGCCGGACGTGCCGCCGGAGGTGCTGGCCAAGTACCCGGGCATCCTCGCCGGGATCCGCGGCCTGGAAGAGCAGGGCTTCCCGGTACTGGTCAAGGACGCCTCGCTGGGCGGCGAATTCCCGGTGATGTGCGTGACCCTGATGAATCCGCGCACCGGCGGCGTGTTCGCTTCCTTCGGCGCCCACCCGAGCTTCGAGGTGGCCCTGGAGCGCAGCCTGACCGAACTGCTCCAGGGGCGCAGCTTCGAAGGCCTGAACGACCTGCCCCAGCCGACCTTCGAAAGCCATGCGCTGACCGAGCCGAACAACTTCGTCGAGCATTTCATCGATTCCAGCGGCGTGGTGTCCTGGCGCTTCTTCAGCGCCAAGGCCGATTTCCCGTTCGTCGAGTGGGACTTCACCCGGCAGGGCGAGGCTGCCAACGCCGAGGAAGCCGCGACCCTGTTCGGCATCCTCGAAGCCATGGGCAAGCAGGTCTACATGGCGGTGTACGAGCACCTCGGCGCTACGGCCTGCCGGATCCTGGTGCCGGGCTACTCGGAAATCTATCCGGTGGAAGACCTGATCTGGGACAACACCAACAAGGCCCTGGCGTTCCGCGAGGACATCCTCAACCTGCACCGCCTCGACGATGCTGCGCTCGGGGCGTTGCTGGAGCGCCTGGAAGACTGCGAGGTGGACGACTACACCGACATCACCACGCTGATCGGCGTCGAGTTCGACGACAACACGGTCTGGGGCCAACTGACCATCCTCGAGCTGAAAGTGCTCATCGGCCTCGCCCTGAAGCGCTTCGAAGACGCCAAGGAAGGCGTGGAGGCGTTCCTCCAGTACAACGACAACAGCGTCGAGCGCGGCCTGTTCTACCAGGCGCTGAACGTGGTGCTGGAGGTCGTCCTCGACGACGAGCTGGAGATCGCCGACTACGAGGCCAATTTCCGCCGCATGTTCGGCGACGCGCGGATGGACGCCGCGCTGGGCTCGGTGGACGGCAGCGTGCGCTTCTTCGGCCTGACCCCGACCAGCATGAAGCTGGAAGGGCTCGACCGGCACCTGCGGCTGATCGACAGCTACAAGAAGCTGCACGCGGCGCGAGCCAGGATGCAGCCCGTGGTGGGCGGCGAGGCCGGCGCTGCCGCGGCTGGCGGTCTCAAGCCTCGGCGCATGGCGATCCGCAAGCGCAAGTGAGGAGGGCGCCGAGGTCAGGGCGCGAGGATGATCATGAGGGAAACTTGATTTCATCACGAAGAAATTGAGTTTGTCTCATGGCATGAGTCTCCCGAGAATCCCTCCATCGACCTTTCGACTGGAGGAACACCCATGGCCCTGGCCCACACTCTCGGCTTCCCACGCATCGGACGCGATCGCGAACTGAAAAAAGCCCAGGAAGCGTTCTGGAAGGGCGAGCTGGACGAGGCCGGCCTGCGGGCCGTCGGCCGGCAGCTGCGCGCCACCCATTGGCAGGTACAGAAGGACGCCGGCATCCAGTTGCTGCCGGTCGGCGATTTCGCCTGGTATGACCAGGTGCTGACCCATTCGCTGACCTTCGGCGTGATCCCCGAGCGCTTCCGGGCGCACGGCGAGGCCGGGCCGACCCTGCATACCCTGTTCGGCATGGCCCGTGGCGTCAGCGACGACAGTTGTTGCGGCGGTGCCCATGCCCAGGAAATGACCAAGTGGTTCGACACCAACTATCACTACCTGGTCCCCGAGTTCAGCGCCGACCAGCAGTTCCAGCTGAGCTGGGAACAACTGTTCGAGGAGGTCGACGAGGCCAGGGCCCTCGGCCACCAGGTGAAGCCGGTGCTGATCGGTCCGCTGACCTACCTGTGGCTGGGCAAGGCCAAGGGCGCCGAGTTCGACAGGCTCGACCTGCTGGACCGCCTGCTGCCGCTCTACGGCCAGATCTTGCGTCGTCTCGCCGGCCAGGGTGTGGAGTGGGTGCAGATCGACGAGCCGATCCTGGTCCTCGACCTGCCGCAGGCATGGAAGAATGCCTTCGAACGCGCCTACAACCTGCTACAGAGCGAGCCGCTGAAGAAGCTGGTCGCCACCTACTTCGGCGGCCTGGAAGACAACCTGGGCCTGGCCGCCAACCTCCCGGTGGACGGCCTGCACATCGACCTGGTGCGAGCGCCGGAACAGTATCCGAGCATCCTCGACCGCCTGCCGGCCTACAAGGTCGTCTCGCTGGGCCTGGTCAACGGGCGCAACGTCTGGCGCTGCGACCTGGAGAAAGCCCTGGAGGTGGTGCGCCATGCCCGGGAGCGCCTGGGCGAGCGGCTGTGGGTCGCGCCGTCCTGCTCGCTGCTGCACAGCCCGGTGGACCTGGAACGCGAAGACGGGCTGGACGCCGAGCTGAAGAGCTGGCTGGCCTTCGCCGTGCAGAAGTGCCGCGAAGTCGCGGTGCTGGCCCGTGCCGCCACTGAGCCGGAAGCCGCCGAGGTGCTTGCCGCCCTGGAAGAGAGCCGTGCGGTCCAGGCCAGCCGCGCTTCCTCGCCGCGAATCCACAAGCCGGCCGTGCAGGCGCGCCTGGCCGCGATCAAGGCCAGCGACGCCCAGCGTCGCTCGCCGTTCGCCGAACGCATCGCCAGGCAGCGTGCCGGGCTCGACCTGCCGGCGTTCCCGACCACTACCATCGGCTCTTTCCCGCAGACCTCGTCGATCCGCCTGGCCCGCCAGTCGTTCAAGCAGGGCAAGCTGAGCGAGGCCGAGTACATCGAGGCGATGCACAGCGAGATCCGCCATGCGGTGCAGATCCAGGAACAACTGGGGCTGGACGTGCTGGTACATGGCGAAGCCGAGCGCAACGACATGGTCGAGTACTTCGCCGAGCAACTGGACGGCTACGTCTTCACCCGCTTCGGCTGGGTGCAGAGCTACGGCTCGCGCTGCGTGAAGCCGGCGGTGATCTATGGCGACCTGAGCCGTCCGCGGGCCATGACCGTGGAGTGGATCAGGTACGCCCAGAGCCTTACCGACAAGGTGATGAAGGGCATGCTGACCGGCCCGGTGACCATGCTGATGTGGTCCTTCCCGCGCGAGGACGTGTCTCGCGAGGTGCAGGCGCGCCAGTTGGCCCTGGCGATCCGCGACGAAGTGGTCGACCTGGAGGCGGCCGGCATCAGGATCGTGCAGATCGACGAGGCGGCTTTCCGCGAAGGCCTGCCGCTGCGCCGCAACGCCTGGCCGCACTACCTGGAATGGGCCACCGAGGCCTTCCGCCTGTGCGCCTCCGGAGTCCGCGACGAAACCCAGATCCATACGCACATGTGCTACAGCGAGTTCAACGATGTGATCGAGTCCATCGCCGCCATGGACGCCGACGTGATCACCATCGAGACCTCGCGTTCGGACATGGAGCTGCTGGAGGCCTTCGAGCAGTTCGACTACCCGAACGAGATCGGTCCGGGCGTCTACGACATCCATTCGCCGCGCGTGCCGAGCCGGGAAGAGATCGTCGCGTTGCTGCGCAAGGCGGCCCGGCGGATACCCGCCGAGCGGCTCTGGGTCAACCCGGACTGTGGCCTGAAGACCCGCGCCTGGCCGGAAACCGAGGCAGCGCTGGTGAACATGGTCGCCGCCGCCCGCGAACTGCGTGGCGACCTCGCCCGCGGCTGACCGGTAGGCCTGGTGAGCGGAACGGGACGCCTGGCGTCCCGTTGCGCATTTGCACGTCGGTTCAGCGCGGAGCGTCCACCAGCGCCCGTAGCACATGGTCTTCCCAGACCCCGGCGATCTTCAGGTAGGCGCGGGCGTAGCCCTCCCTCTCGAAGCCGAGGCTTTCCAGCAGGCGCTCGCTGCGTGCGTTGCGCGGCAGGTGGCTGGCCATGATCCGGTGCAGGCCGAGCTGCTCGAAGCAATACCGGTTGGCTACCCGCAGGGCACGCGCCATCAGGCCGCGGCCCTGAGCCGCAGCGGCCAGGGAAAAGCCCAGGTGGCAGGCCTGGAATACCCCGCGGACGATGTTGGTGTAGCTGCAGCGCCCCAGCACCTCGCCGTCGTCGGGATCGAGCAACAGCAGGAGAAGCGCCTCGCCTTCGTCCATGCTCGCCACCTGTAGCAGGGTGCGGGCGCGGGCATTGTCCAAGGAAAAATACGCCGGGTCGCGCAGCGGCTCCCATGGCGCCAGGTACTCGCGGTTGGCGTTCTCGTAGCGGCTGGTCCGGACGAAATCGTCGGGTTGCAGCGCGCGCAGGAGGAAGTCCGCGTCGCGATGCAGTATCGGCACCTGCCGCCGGTTGCCCGGCAAGCCCCTCGGGTAGCCGGGCGGGAAGGGCGCCAGGGCGGACTTGAAGTCATTCATAGAACTTGCCCGCCAGCATCAGTTGCGCCGCGCGCCGCCAGGCATTCTCCGGCCTGGAATAGCCCGGCAGGCCGTCGCGGGAGTCCTCGCCCCAGGTCGCGGCGGCATCGAGGAAGCCACCGATGCTGCCGTTCTCCCAACCCAGCGGGCTGGGGCCGAACGGCTTCGGCGGGTTGGCGGCGGCGAGGCGGCGGTCTTCCTCCCAGTCCGCCGCCAGCGCGGCGAGGAAGCGCAGGTAGCCCGCTTCGTCCTCGACCTGTTCGGCCAGCGCGTAGAGATCGGTTGCCATGTGCTTCCTCCTGGAGGTGGGGTTCGGGGGACGACGGCGCGAGGTCGGAGCGCGGTCAGGCCGGGCGCCTCTGGCCAATGCCGGCCTTGGCCACCGCGATCGGCAGGGCGTAGCGATCATAGCGCGGGCCGGCGCTTGCGTGGCTGATGGCGCGGGCGCGGGGCCACGCCCGGCAGGGGACGGACGGTGCCGCGGGCGCCGAGGAAAATTGCCGGACCCCGATCTACACTGGCGTGTAGCGGCAGGACGACTATCTCCGGTTCTCCACTCCCTCGCGATGGACAGGTGCCATCAAGGAGTCGTGCGCGATGCTCTTCGGCAGAAAAAGCAGGGCGGTCGAAAGCGCCGCCAAGGATGAAGATGTAGCGTGGCGACTCGAGGCCATCGGGCAGAACGTCGCCACCATCCGATTCACTCCCGATGGCCAGATA
The DNA here is from genome assembly GCF_013343155.1 of Pseudomonas sp. FDAARGOS_761. Lineage (NCBI taxonomy): Bacteria > Pseudomonadati > Pseudomonadota > Gammaproteobacteria > Pseudomonadales > Pseudomonadaceae > Pseudomonas > Pseudomonas sp. FDAARGOS_761. The sequence continues at coordinate 2,168,138 of NZ_CP054572.1, forward strand.
CTGTCCGCCAACCCGCTGTTCCTCGCGGCGGTCGGCTATTCGGCGGACGAACTGGTCGGCAAGCACCACCGGATCTTCTGCGACGAGGACTACCAGGCCTCTGCCGCCTACGTGCGCTTCTGGAAGGAACTGGCCAGCGGCACGCCCCAGCGCGGCGTGTTCAAGCGCCTGCGACGCGACGGGTCGCCGATCTGGCTGGAGGCCACCTATTTCCCGGTGAAGAATGCCGAAGGGGCGGTCGTCGAAGTGCTGAAGATCGCCGCCGACGTGACCCGCAACCATTCCGAACTGCTCCTGCTCAACGCGATCAACGACTCCATACGCCAGTCCATGGCCGTCATCGAGTTCACCCCGGACGGCGAGATACTCGATGCCAACGAAAACTTCCTGCGTCTCTTCGGCTACAGCCTCAAGTCGCTCAAGGGCCAGCACCACCGCATGCTCTGCTTCGACGAGTTCTATCGGGAGAACCCGGATTTCTGGGCCCGGTTGCGGCACGGCGAATTCTCCCGCGGGCATTTCGAGCGCCGCACCGCCGCCGGCGAGCGTGTACATATCGAAGCCACCTACAACCCGGTCAAGGACGGTTCGGGGCGGATAATCAAGGTCATCAAGTTCGCCATCGACGTTACCGAACAGGTCAATCGCAACGAGGAAGTACGGCGCGCCGCCGAGCTGTCGTTCTCCACCGCGGAAGAGACCGCGCAGATTTCCACCCGCGGCATCGACTCCCTCGACCAGTCCGTCGCCCTGTCGGCCAAGACCCTGTCGATGGTCAACACCGCCGTCGGCCTGATTTCCCAGCTCACCCACCAGACCAAGGACATCGAGAACATCGTCACCACCATCCAGAGCGTCGCCGAACAGACCAACCTGCTGGCCCTCAACGCCGCCATCGAGGCGGCTCGCGCCGGTGACATGGGGCGCGGCTTCGCGGTGGTCGCCGACGAGGTGCGGCAACTGGCGGCGCGCACCAGCGGCGCCACGGTGGAGATCAAGAACGTGGTCACCGAGAACGTCAAGCTGACCCAGCAGATCAACCACAACATGCAGACCATCGAGTCCAGCGCCCAGGAGAACAACAACCAGATCACCACCGTGGCCGGCATCATGCAGGAGATCAGCAAGGGCGCCGAGCACGTGGCGCGGGTGGTGTCGAGCCTGTTCAAGTGACCTCGGCGCAGGCCTACGGCGGCCGATAGCGGCGCAGGCGTCGAGCATCCGCCCGCCTTTGTGGCATGGCCATGGCCGTCATTTACTTTGAACGTATCTTCGAGCCGTTCGGTCGGACCTGAAAAAGCGGCATCCGCCGCGCCGATGCACCGACCGTGAGGCTTGTACCATGACCAATCCGGAGCCGGCGGACCTGCCGATCAGCCTGCTGATCAATGGCCAGCGCCGAGAGCTGAGAGTACCCCCGTGGCTGACGCTGCTCGACCTGCTGCGCGAGCGGCTCGACCTGGTGGGCAGCAAGAAGGGCTGCGACCACGGCCAATGCGGCGCTTGCACGGTGTTGCGCAACGGTCGCCGGATCAACGCCTGCCTGACGCTGGCGGTGATGTGCGACGGCGATGCACTGACTACCATCGAAGGTCTGGCCGAGGGTGATCGCCTGCATCCCCTGCAACAGGCGTTCATCCGCCATGATGCCTTCCAGTGCGGCTACTGCACGCCCGGACAGATCTGTTCGGCCCTTGGCCTGGCGAGCGAGGGGCGGGCGCGCTCGCGGGCGGAGATCCGCGAGGGTATGAGCGGCAACCTGTGCCGCTGCGGCGCCTACGGCAATATCCTCGACGCCGTGGAAGACGCCTTGCCGCTGCTCGATCGCGACGGACAGGGAGGGCAGCGCGCATGACGCCCTTCGCCTATGCCAAGCCGGCCGACATCGAGCAGGCGCTGGGCCTCGCCGGCCCGGAGTCGCGCTACATCGCCGGCGGCACCAACCTGCTCGACCTGATGAAGGAAAACGTTGCCAGGCCCCGGCGACTCATCGACATCACCGGCCTCCCGCTGCGCGACATCCGCCGGACGCCCACCGGCGGCCTGCTGGTCGGAGCCCTGGTCAGCAACGCCGAACTGGCCTGGAATCCCGCCGTGGAGGCGGACTATCCCTTGCTAGCCCAGGCGATCCTCGCCGGCGCCTCGCCGCAGTTGCGCAACATGGCCAGCACCGGCGGCAACCTGTTGCAGCGTACCCGCTGCCAGTATTTCTACGACACCGGCACGCCATGCAACAAGCGCGAGCCGGGCAGCGGATGCCCCGCGCGCAGCGGGCTGAACCGCAACCATGCGATCCTCGGCGCCAGCGAACACTGCGTGGCGGTACATCCATCCGACCTGTGCGTGGCGCTGGCGGCGCTGGAGGCTCAGGTACTGGTGCGCGGCCGCGCTGGCGAGCGGCGGGTCGCTTTCGCCGACTTCCATCGCCTGCCGGCGGACACGCCCGAGCGCGACAACTGCCTGGCCGTCGACGAACTGGTCACCGCCATCGAGCTGCCAGCGCCGCGCTTCGCCCGGCATTGCCACTACCTGAAGGTGCGCGACCGGGCCTCCTACGCCTTCGCCCTGGTCTCGGTAGCGGCGGCCCTGGAACCGGACGGCGAGCGCATTGGCGAACTGCGCCTGGCGCTCGGCGGCGTGGCCCACAAGCCATGGCGCGTCGCAGAGCTGGAGGAACGTTTCAGGGGCCACCCGGCGAACCGGGACAGCTATGTCCGCTTCGCCGAAGCGCTGCTGCGTGACGCCAGGCCGCTGGCCCACAACGCCTTCAAGATCGGATTGGCGCGCAACGCCATCGTTCGCGCACTGGAAGAAGCCCACTCGGGAGGGATCGGCCAATGAGCAGCCTGCCACACAGCACCGGGCAAGCCCTGGATCGCGTCGACGGGCCAGCCAAGGTCACCGGCCAGGCTCGCTACGCCGCCGAATATCCTGCCGCCGACCTGCTCCACGGCAGCGTGGTCAGCAGCGACGTCGCCCGCGGCCGGGTGCGCGGCATCGACTGTGCGGCGGCCCTGGCGGTACCCGGGGTGGTCGCGGTACTGCATCACCTGAACCGGCCGCCGATGGCGGACGACGACGAGCCCTACAAGGACGCCGATGCCGCCGAAGGCGAACCCTTCCGCCCGCTGTTCGACGACCGCGTCCTGTACAGCGGCCAGCCCCTTGCCCTGGTCCTGGCACGGAGCCTGGAACTGGCCCGCTACGCGGGCTCGCTGCTGCGCATCGATATCGAGCCCGAGCCGCACCAGACCGACCTCCTGGCCGCCCTCGACCAGGCCCATGAGGCTCCCGCCGAACTGCCCGCCGAGCGCGGCGATTTCTACACCGCCTACCGCGCCGCGCCGATTCGGGTCGAGGCCAGCTACAGCACGCCGATCGAGCACCACAATCCCATGGAACCGCACGCGTCCACGGTCATCGTCCAGCCCGACGGCAGCCTGCTGGTGCACGACAAGACCCAGGGGACGCAGAACAGCCAGGCCTACCTGCAAAAGGTCTTCGGCCTGCCCGCCGACAAGGTAAGGGTCTGTGCCGCCTACGTCGGCGGCGCCTTCGGCTCCGGCCTGCGTCCGCAATACCAGTTGGCCCTGGCGGTGATGGCGGCGCTGCAACTGCGGCGGTCGGTGCGCGTAGTGCTGACCCGCCAGCAGATGTTCACCTTCGGCTACCGGCCGCGCACCCTGCAGCGCCTGCAACTGGGCGCCGATGCCGAGGGGCGCCTGCTTGCGCTGGGCCACCAGGCGACAGCGCAGACCTCGCGCTTCGAAGACTTCACCGAGCACGTGGTGGAGTGGAGCGGCATGCTCTATCGCTGCGAGAACCTTTCCCTGGCCTACCGTCTGGTGCCGCTGGACGTCTATACCCCGCTGGACATGCGCGCCCCCGGCGCGGCGCTGGGGCTGATCGGGCTGGAATGCGCGATGGACGAACTGGCGGTGCGGCTCGGCATGGACCCCATCGCGCTGCGCCGGTTCAACTTCGCCGAGCGCAACGGCAACGAGGACAAGCCGTACTCCAGCAAGGCGCTGCTGGCCTGCTACGAGGAGGGCGCACGGCGCTTCGGTTGGCAGGCCCGCGACCCACGGCCACGGAGCATGAGCGAAGGGCGCCAGTTGCTCGGCTGGGGCATGGCCGGCGGCGTCTGGGAGGCCATGCAGAGCAAGGCCAGCGCGAGGGCGCGGCTGGAGGCGGACGGCCTGCTGCGGGTGGCCAGCGCGACCACGGATATCGGCACCGGCACCTACACGGTGATGACCCAGATCGCCGCCGACGCCGCTGGCATGGCGCCGGAAGAGGTGCGCTTCCAGCTTGGCGACAGTGCGTTGCCCAAGGCTCCATTGCAGGGCGGCTCGTTCACCGTCTCGTCGGTCGGTTCCGCCGTCCGCCTGGCCTGCCTGCGCCTGCGCCAGGCCCTGGTCGCCCATGCCAGGGCCCGCCATCCGGAGCTGGCCGGCGCCGCCGAAGAACGTTTCCGCATATGCCGTGGCCATCTGGAAGCGGGCGATACGCGATACGCCCTGGCCGACCTGCTGCAAGGGCTGCCGGAAGACGCGTTGCAGGTGGAGGTGGAAGCTGAACCCTCGGCGCGGCGCAAAGGCTACGCCACCGCGACCCATTCGGCGGTATTCGTCGAGGTGCGGATCGATGAAGCCCTCGGTACCCTGCGTGTGAGCCGGGTGGTCAGCGCGGTCGCGGCGGGGCGGGTGATCAACCCGAAGACCGCTCGCAGCCAGATACTCGGCGGGGTGGTCTGGGGCCTGGGCATGGCCTTGCAGGAGGAAACCCAGGTCGACCATGCGCTGGGCCGCTGCATGAACCACAACCTCGCCGAGTACCACATCCCGGTTAACGCCGATATTGGCGATATCGAGGTGATCTTCGTCGACGAACCCGACGATATCGTTAACGAACTGGGCTCCAAGGGCGTCGGCGAAATAGGCATCGTCGGCGTCGCCGCCGCAGTGGCGAATGCCGTGTACCACGCCACCGGCCGCCGCCTGCGCGACTTCCCGCTGACCGTCGACAAGTTGCTCGGCTGAGCCCGGCAGCCTGCGCAAGCAGCTTGGCGGCCACCCGCCGGGTCGCCGGGCTTGACTCCCACAAGGGGAAGATCGCAGGCCCCGCTCGCCACCCGCAACGGAGTCGAACACGACATGCCGCCGACAGCCTCGGTGACGCCCTCGCCGAGCGCTACCGCGATGCCGGTCCAGGCGCACTTGTTGCATCGCGGCCACGCCGAAGCGAACCTGCCCGGCGCCCATTGGGCCATCGCCTGGGCCGAGCGTCCGGCCTGTGGTTGCAAGCGTTCGAGGGCAGCCTGGCGGGCGCGAGGACCGTGTGGGTTCGAAGACCGGCGTTCCGCGTAGCGAGCGGTTTTCGCCTGGAAGCACGGTTGCGGGAAAAGTTCCGCTGGAAACCCTCCGACTTGCAGAACACGAGGCGCCCCGCATTCCTTGGCACTGCGCTTGATCGCGGCGAAAAGACCCACGGAAAATCACCGGGTCGTTCAGTCTTTGCCAAAGGAAATCAGTATGAAGAACGCAATGGCCCTGACCCTGGCCGGCCTGCTGGCCGCTCCTTCCCTCGGCTTCGCCGCCGCGCCGGACGCAGTGATGGTCTTCGCCCGCCAGGGCGACAAGGGCAGCGTGTCCGTCGGCGACAAGCACTTCCGCACCCAGGCCTTCAAGGTCCGCCTGGTGAATGCGGCGAAGAGCGAGATCAGCCTGAAGAACAGCTGCCTGGTGGCGCAGTCCGCCGCCGGCCAGTCCTTCAGGCTGGATACCGTGGACGAGGAACTCACCACCGAGACCCTCAAGCCGGGGGCCACCGTCGAAGGCGACGCGATCTTCGCCTCCGAAGACGACGCGGTGTACGGCGCATCGCTGGTCAGGCTGAGCGACCGGTGCAAGTAGGCGACTAGCCGTTGCGCAGCGAAAGCCGCAGGGCAGCCTCGGCGGCTTTCGGGTGCGAGGAAACGGCTTTCGAAGGTTTCGGCGCGAATCTGAAATCATTCAGGGCGCGTTTCCGGCGCTTCTGGTTGCCTGGGCTGGGGGCCGAATTCCAGATACCCGGGGCCTAGGGGAGGGGAGACATCGTTCCAGGCTGCGCCCGAGCGAGGCGCTCGACCCACAAGGCACGCCCGGCGCCCTCTCCCGCGTGCGGGAGAGGGTTGGGGCGAGGGCCTGCAGCACAATACCCGCCAACACCAGATTCCAAAAAACGAATCCGCACTACTCAAGCCGCAGCTATTGCGATTAGCAGTGGGGGAGGTTGTGGTTCTGCGGGTGGCAATAGATGTGCCGACCAGGTATGGGAGAGGCTATGGCTTAGGGAGGGAACGGCTGTATACGGCCAATAGCGGTCATCGTGTCGAGGCCCCTATGCCGTAAAGCAGGAACATGATGAGTTGGCGGAAGACCTCAAGGGTATTGCCCCCTTGAGGTCTCTAAGTAATGCGGTTATTGGATATTCTGCTTGCGCCAGTTATCGACGGCAATCAGCAAGCGCTTATCCTTGATTGGCTTCTGCCAATCATCCCAAAAATTGACCGTACCGCTATTCGGTTTGTTTTTGGGCTCTTCGATTCTGATCCGGCTTGGCAGCAAGCTGGCATCACCGACAACCAGAGCTTCGCCTGTATCGAGGGTCGGCAGGATGTCACTAAATCCGCCAAGACTATCGGGAAGCAGACGCTTGATTACGCCCTGATCCTCGGCGTTGGTCAGCCTCATGGATACGAAGTTGCTGCACTGGCTGAGCATCGTCTTATTTACTTCGGACGGACGCTGACTTATCACCACCAGACTGACACCGTATTTACGGCCCTCCTTCGCGATACGCTCGAAAATATCGAGCGAGATATCATCGGCAGAGTCGGCGATGTTGCGCTGAGGCATGTAGAGATGCGCTTCGTCACACAGAAGAGCAATGGGGTGGCGTAGTTCAGAAGGCGTCCATTGCTGAACGGAGAACGTGACCCGTGCGACCAGGGATACGATCAGCGGCAGAACGTCTGATGGGACTTCTGAGAAGTTAATGATTTTGATACCGGCCCTACCATTCTCATTAGTGCTACCCAGTACGGCAGTGGTAAATTTCTCAAGCCAAGCGAAATTCAGTACGTCTCCACCACCGTTGAACATAAATCCGAGGCGTCTATCGGAGATTTTGTTCTCAAGTCGGGAAATCATGCGAGCGAGCTTCCCGAAGAAATCGCCCTGCTTCTCACCACGTGCTCCAGCGACCATCTCAACGTTGATCTCGTTCAGCTTGCTCATGAGGAAATCGAGGTCAAACGGAACCGGACTGTCAACAGTGAAGTGCTTCAGCACGTCGTGCTGGCCGTTATCTTCTAGATATTTGAGCTTCGCGTGGTTGATTTCACGCGCCATAATCATGGCCTGGTTGGGCGCGTTCTGGTCGCTGCGATCTACAAACATGGAAACGAGCGCTTCATAAGAAAGCAGCCAGTACGGAAGGTAGATCACACCGTCGTCGAGGGTGCGTTTAGCTTCAACGTCTGCGGGGCCGGCCACCTTGAAATGCTGGATGCCATTGCCGACCAAAGGCGCGTATTCACCATGAAGGTCAAAGACGATAGCGTTAGCGGTGGAGAGCCCCGACATCTGCTCGATGATTTTGGCAGTCGTCCAAGATTTACCCGAACCGGTGCTGCCGCCAATGAAGGCGTGGCGCTGGAAAAATTTGTTGCCGTTGAGGTAGGCGACAGCATGTTCATCCAGCGTGTATCTACCGAGAGTCAGGGCATTTCCATCGGCTGATACACTGGAAAGCGTGCGCATGAAACCTGTGAGATTCTCGCCTTCGAGCGAGAAACAATTCGCGTCGATTTCAGGAACGCTTTCGAGAGTACGACGGAATACGTTTTCCTTTTCACCGTCACGATCCAGCATCGTGCCAATCAGGGCGATACGGCACAGATTTGACTCTGACACGTGGTCGTTTATACCGTCATTGATAATGTCTTCGGTGCCACGTTTGCGGGTCACCTGCGTAATAAGTCCGATGAGGTGCTGCCCAGGTCTACTGCTTTGCAGTACAGCGAGATGGTTAACCTGCAACCTTTTGAGCTGGTCGACGTTCTCTACCTCTACGATCACATTTGTAGTGTCGACGGAGGCAACCTTCCCAAGCGCTTCTTCGTCCTTAAAGTTGAAAATCGGCATCTCTACTTTCCTACATGATGAGTGACAGGTAGCCTTCAAGGCTCCAGATGTTCTTTTCTACCGTCAAAGGACTTTTATCCAAGGAGGAATAAACGATGGACTGACCGTCTGTTTCGCCTCGCTCTATTGCTAGATAGTTCTGTGCCTTGCCATCAAGAATAAGATTCTTGGCAGATTCGGAAAGCGTATAAGTGATAATGGTTATAGGTGTTTTCTGCCGAACGCACTTCACCATCAGCTTCGGCTGTATGTGCTCGTCATTAAAGCCGTAACCAATACAAAGGTACGAGCCAGCTTCATTAATAGCCTGATCAGCGTTATTGATAATGGAGCGGAACGGCTCCAGATGTGTTTTTTGGTATTTCTGGGTGCCAGGAGTCACGATCTGTGGTTGGTAGTTATCCGGTATTCCTTGGTTATTTGAGAGGGCGACAGTATCTTCCAGAGGGGACTGGAACCAATCCAGAGATCCATGGACCTTCCAAATATTAGCTCTGCGCGCAGAGGTGATTTCTGTAGGGGGCGCGAGCTGTCGAAAGAATCCGTGTGTGAACCCGGTGTAATGATGGATGCGCCCCTGGTCGCAAGCGTACTCCGCCAGGCGATCATAGTTTGTAGTGACAATGTTCAGCATTTTGAGGCTGCTTTTGAACATGTGCTCAAGAAGACGGCTCAATGGAAATATTTCATTATCTTGAAGGCTCTTCTGAAAGATTTCTATATCTTCATATTCAATTAGTGCCCAAGTGGCCTTAACGACTCTCGACGTCAGTTCTTCAGTAGCTGTTACTTGGTGCAGGGCGGATTCTAAGTCTACGCCATTACTCAAAATCTGGCAGAACTTCTTCCAGACCTCCAGTTCAGCAGCAGATAGACCAGAAACGTCGGTGTGCGCGACGAGATGCTTTGCAAGCGCTCCCATCCCAGACATGCCGTGTGCAGCCGAAGCACCGCTGCCCAAAATAATGACAGGGGCCTTCCCGTAATAGTCCTGAGCTTGTTTTTGGTAATTCAGGTCAGACAAATTTCTATCCTTGTTATTTGTGCCAGTCTTAAAGTCTACGTCTGGTATCCTGCCGGACTACAGGGCCCGCAGCTTGAAGCTAGCGATCTATATGATGGGGGTCGGTAGGTGTTTTTCCATCCAGTTGCGGCTCCATGCCCTCCGAGCGATGATCGCGGGTATTCAGTAGCACGCGCGGCCTCTGCGCAGTCAATACCTGAACGGGGGCAGACCACAGTATTAATGTTAATGGGCTGCTTCTGGCCATTCCCGATCAACGTAACACCAAGCACTCCTCCCCCTAAACCCTCACCCATTCCTCCCCAACCTATACCCACTGACCGCCTCGTAAACCGCCTTCCGCAACCGGTTGATCCCGCCGATCGGCCGATGCTCCGGCAGCGCGTGCCAGGGGTTGAACGAGAGGTTGTCACAGAACAGGTTCTGTTCCCGGCTATCAAAATCCTGAGCTGGCACAATGATGTCAGCTATGGTAGCGAAGGGCGCGTCCGACTCCTTCCATTCGACGCTGGTGTCTTCGATGGGCATGTACTTGCCCGGGTCCTGGCGCTGCACCTGGAAGGCGTAGCAGGCGGGGGTGCGGTCGATGGACAGTTGCTGGTACAGGGCGGCGCGGAGGAAGTTGGGCAGGTCCTGGTTCTGCTTCGGTAGCTGGTAGACCGGGCATTTCTCCGGGGCGGGAACGACGCGGAACTTGATGTTGTGTTCGCCCAGCTTGTACGGCGAGATGCCGTTGTAGCCGGCGTGCAGCGGGCTGTCCGGGGCGGGGGCGAGGGTGCGCAGGGCGATCAGCAGGTGGCGGAGTTCCCAACTGGTGGGGTTCCAGTTGGGGAAGAAGGCCAGGGCTTTCTTGCCGTCGGCCTGGGCGGCGAAGTTCTGCCGGTATTCGGCGATGTCGCGGATGAAGAACACCGGCTGGTTGAACATGACGAAGTCCTGCTCGCCGTCATGGCCGCGGCCGGGCAGGAGTTTTTCGCCGGGCACGTCGAGCAGTTTTATGGCCATGCCGCGCGCGTCGTTCTTGCTGTCGAACTGCGGGTAGGCGTTGCCGTTGGAGAAGCGCACCCAGGCGTTCCAGCTCTTGCCCGCTTCGGCGAACACGCCGCGACGCAGGGTCGGGTCGAGGTCGGCGCGTACCTTGAACTCGGCCTTCACGCAGCCGTGGGCCTTGGCGTGGGCATCGCGCAGGACGCGGGTGTTGTCGCGGTGCTGTTCGACCACGCGGATGGCGTCCTGGATGATCGCCTGGGTGATGCGGGCTTCGTCCGGGGCGATCTGCTCTTCCGCGGACACCGGGCCGGAGAATTTCCAGGCGTAGTAGAGGCTGCCGATGGCCCAGCCGCCGAGGCCGACGGCCAGCAGCAGGAGGAGCAGGCGGCCGAGCCATTTGCCGAGGAACAGCCAGGCGTGGGTGAGGAGTGCGCGCATGGAGTGTGTGTCCTTGGTGGTGTGCGTAGGCTGTGGGCTTTTATTCTTCTTGGGCGGGGAGTGCGCCACGATTGCTTCTCCCCGTCCTCTGGCCAGGCGTCCCCCCTGAAGGGAGAGGGGCTGCTCGGGGTGGAGAGGGGCGGCGGCGCCATGCCTCGCGCTTCTCCATTTCCCAGGTTCAGCGTTGCGCGGTCCGTTGCTCCGGCGCCGGGCATTTCGGGCCGGGCGTCCAGGGTGGGGTCTGGGCCGGGACCAGGCGGCGCTCGAATTCGGGGTTGCCGAGCACCTTCAGGTATTCCACCAGCGCCCAGCGTTCTTCCGGGCTGAGGGCGCGGCCGATCACGCCGTTCTGCCGGCAGCCGTCGCGGAATTCGTGGCCGCTGTTGCGGTTGCCGGTGAGACGGGTGTCGAGGAGGAAGCCGCCGGGGAATTTCTCGGTGCGGAATCCAACGAATTTCGGATCGAATTCGAAGGTGCCGACGTAGAACTGCGGCGAGCGTTCGGCGGCCGGGGAGAGCAGCTGGAACAGGTTGGGCACCGAGCCGTTGTGCAGGAACGGCGGGGTCGCCCAGACGCCGTCCAGCGGGCGGGCCTTGTAGGCGCGCAGTTCCTGTACGCCGATCGGCAGGTCAAAGCCGTTCATGGTCTTCTGCTGTTCCGGCGGGATGCCGGCGTCCCGGTAGGCGCGCTGCTCGACGAAGGCGGTGATGTAGGCCAGGCCCTTGGCCGAGGACAGTTGCGAGAGGTCGAGTTGCTGCGGATCGGCGCCGATCAGCTGGACGTTCATCCGCGCCAGTTCGTCGACGCTCCAGCCGAGCTTGCGCAGGTCGTAGCGGTGGTCGGCGATGTTGTCGGCGGTGGTCGGATCGGTGCCGATCACCTCGGTCGGCACCATGTGCATGCGCCACTCGGGATTGCGTCCGGGGGCGGCGTATTCCGCCGGTTGCACCTTGGGTGCATGGCAGAAGGCGCAGTTGGCTTCGAACAGGGCGCGGCCCTGGGAGGCGCGTTGCAGGTCGATGCGGCCGAAGAGGTCTTCCGGCCAAGTCGGCGGTTTCAGTTGTTGCAGGGTTTCTTCCAGGGCGTGCAGGTCGTGCAGGCGTACGCTGGAGGCGTAGCGCTGCTCGCCCCGCAGCGGCTGGCCGTGCTCGTCGAAGATCTGCAGGCGCGCGCCGACGCCGAGGGCCTCGCCGATATTGCGCGCCATCGGCTGCATGGCCGAGCCGTTCCATTGCACCCAGTCGAATTTCCAGATGTCCCAGACCTGCGGATAGCTCACCGGGGCGTTGGCGACGCGGTAGTTGCTCGGGTCGATGGCATCGCCGAAGACGCTGTTGGCGATGCGCCCGAAGGCGTCGGTGCGGCCGGGGCCTTCCTCGGTGGGGTAGAGGTGGCGGCGGGTGTCGTTCCAGGCGGTGCGCAGGAGGGTGTCGAGGACGGCCTTGAAGTCGGCGCGCAGTTGCGACTTGTCCTGTTCGTAGCGTTCGCCGAGGACTTTCCTGGCGAAGCGGTTGAACTTGAACGGGTTGTAGTAGGTGGCGGCCATGCTCGCGCCGAGCGCCTGGCCGAAGGCGCCGCCGCGCAGGGTCGGCACGGTGGCGGCGATGGAGTGCATGGCGGCGCCGCCGTCGATGCGCAGCGACTTGCCCTGGTAGCGCAGTTCGCCGGTGTGGCAGGCGGCGCAGGTGATGTCCAGGTAGCGGGTGCCGGTCTTCTCGTCGCGGTGCTGGCTGAAGCCCACCGGCAGGTTGCCGGGGTTGAGGTCGCTGGCCTTCTGCTGCGGATCGACGAGGAAGCCGAAGCGGGCGAGGTATTCGGGGGCGGCGAAGGGTTCTTCGGAGAAGGGCAGTTCGAGGGCGGTGAACCAGTCGTAGTGCAGGCCCTTCACCAGGGTGCCCTGGGGCGTGTAGTAGAAGCGCTGGCGGGCCTCGTCCTTCCATTGCGGCAGGTAGCGTACCTCGCTCGGCGCCTGGTAGTGGGGCAGGTTGGGATTGGCGACGTAGTAGACCACCACCCCGACGACCGCCAGCACGATCACGCCGACAACCAGCAGAGCCTTTTTCACGGTGCGCATCAGGAACGTCCTTGTAGGCCTTTTTTTGGCACCGTTATGCCAAGGCGTCGGCATATTGGCAAGCTGCTATCAGCTTTTTTGACAAGGTTTTCTTGACAGCGAACGGGTAAAACGTTTGCGCAGGCCTCGCCTGGCGATGTTGGCGACGAAAGCTCGGTATTTCACCGGAGAAAGGCGGACGCCGGAGCGTCGTGGAACGGCAGGGCGAGGCGCCGGTGGCCTGCCGGTCAGAGACCGGAGAAGGCCAGCCAGGCGATGATTGCGGCGTAGAGCATCCAGGTGGGATCGGTACGGCGGTCGAGCAGGGCTTTCATTTCTTCGCCTCCGCGCTCCAGAAGCCCTGGGCGTTGCGGAAGGGCTGGCGGGCCAGTTGTTCCAGGCGGGTGATGCCGTCGGCGCGCATGGCATTGATCAGGGCCGAGAAGGATTTGGCGGAGTAGCTCATGGTGTCGTCTCCAGTTCCGTTCTGGTTATTCGGGGATCTGGCGACTATGTAAACATCGGCGTTGGCGAATGAAAAATGGATAGTCTCACTAGCCACTATCGATGGAATTGATTGATAGGCGAGAACATCTCCCCGCCGCAGGGCGGGGCGATGCGGATCATTCCGGGTTGAACAGGATCACCGCCGCGCGCAGCTTGCTGCGGCCGAAGCGGCTCATCTTGTCGAACTCGGCGTGGCTTACCGGGATGTGCTGGCAGTCCAGCGGCTGGCGGTGCTGGCTGTGGTCGACGTCGGGATCGTGGAGGTAGACGAAGTCCTCGTCGTAGTGGGTGACCAGCACCCAGTGCGGGGCCTTGGAGCGGGTCAGGCGGTAGCTGCTGATCAGCACCAGCGGCTGGCCGCCCCTGGCCAGCTGGCGCGGGATGTCGAGCCTGGCCGAGCGCTTCTGCTCGACGCCCGAGGCGTCCAGTTCCTCGCAGAAGTCCTCGTGGACCAGGCGCATCACCGCCTTCTTGTCTTCGTTGCGTACGCCGTCGAGGAACAGCGGGCCGCTGGCGGACAGCACCAGCTTGACCCGGAAGCCGCGCCGCCAGGCGGCCAGCGCCAGGCCCTGGGGGCTACAGCCGCCGTGCCCGGCGGTCATGTAGATGGTGGTCGCCTCGCGCCACAGGCGCAGTTCCTCGCGGCGGGTCAACTGGCGCTCCGGTTGCAGCGCGCCCATGGCCATCAGCAGGCAGGCCGGGCCGCAGGTGAAATCGGTGGTCTGCCGGTAGAAGGGCACGTGGCGGCGCTGGTCGTGGCCGGGGTTGCGGATGCGTTTCTCGAAGCGCAGCGCTTCGCTGTGGTCCTCGTAGTAGTCGCGCACGGTGGCGAAGGGACGGTAGCCGTTGCGCTCGTAGAGGGCGATGGCGCCACGGTTGTCCGGGCGCACTTCCAGGCGCATGTAGGCGCGGTCGTTGTCCCGCGCGGCCTGCTCGGCGGCTTCCAGCAGCTTCTGGCCGAGGCCGATGCCGCGGGCGCGCGGGTCGATGGCGATGGAGTAGAGGCGGGCCAGCGAGGTGCCTTCGTGGAACAGCACCAGGGCGTAGCCGAGCACGCCGCCGTCGCCCTCGGCTACCGTCAGGCTGGCGTGGGCGCGGGTGAGCATCCACTGGAAGTTGCGGCGGGACAGGCGATCGTAGTCGAAGCAGCGGTTTTCCAGCTCGACCAGGGCGGACAGGTCGTCCGCGCCGGCCGGGCGGAGGGTCAGGTTCATAGCGGTCTCCACGGCCGCGGGCGGGAACTTCCGCGCGGGCGTGCTGTAATGGGTGCTGTACGCTTCGGTTTGCTGGCAGGCGCCATAGAGCGGTTTCGCAAGGGATTCCCGCCGAGTATTGGCCGGGATGCGTGCGCCGGCAAGCCGGTTCCGAATGCGCCGTGGTTTCGCTGTCCCCCCGGGAGGTGTCGTGAGCAAGCTGTTCATCATCGTGGAACGCAAGGAAGACTGGACGTCCTATTACCCCAGCGAGGATGTGGTCACCGCCCAGGAATACCTGGAACTGCCCATCGACGACGACACTGGCAAGCGGGTCCAGGTGATCAACCTGTGCCGGCACTACAAGTACCTGCGCCATGGCTACTACTGCTCGCTGCTCGCCGAGGCGCGCGGGCACAAGGTGATCCCCTCGGTGCGGACCATCAGCGAGCTGGCCAGGAAGTCGCTGTACAGCCTGGTCCTGGAGGACCTCGACCGCACCCTGGACAAGGCCCTGGCCGCGCACCCCTACGGCAGCACCGATGGTTTCACCCTGACCCTGTATTTCGGCCGTACCGACATCGAGCCGTTGCAGGACCTGGCGCGACAGTTGTTCGAGGCGTTTCCCTGCCCGTTGCTGCTGGTGGAGTTCAAGCGCAACCGCACCTGGCACATCGAGGGCATCAAGCCCGGCGCCATCCACAAGCTGCGCGAGGATCAGGAGGACCTCTTCGCCAACGCCCTGGACAACTTCAGCCGGCAGATCTGGCGCAAGCCGCGTTCGCGCAAGCCGTTCCGCTACGACCTGGCGATCCTCCACGACCCCGGCGAGGCGTTCCCGCCTTCCGATGCCAAGGCGCTGAAGAACTTCGTGCGGGTCGGCCGCAGCCTCGGCATCGACGTCGACCTGATCGAGCGCAAGGACTATTCGCGGATCGCCGAGTACGACGCGCTGTTCATCCGCGAGACCACCAATGTCGCCGACCACACCTACCGTTTCGCCAAGAAGGCCGAGAGCGAAGGGTTGGTGGTGATGGACGACCCGGTGTCGATCCTGCGCTGCACCAACAAGGTGTACCTGGCCGACCTGCTGCGCAGCCACAAGCTGGGCATGCCGGCCACGGAGATTCTCTACAAGGAGAACCCGCAGGAACTGGAGAAGGTCGGCGAGCGCCTGGGCTTCCCGCTGGTGCTGAAGATTCCCGACGGCAGCTTCTCGCGCGGGGTGATCAAGGTGGAGGACCAGGAGCAGTTGCTGGCGGCCAGCGCCGAGCTGTTCGAGCGCTCGGTGCTGATCCTTGCCCAGGAGTTCTTCTATACCGAGTACGACTGGCGTATCGGCGTGCTCAACCGCAAGCCGATCTTCGCCTGCCAGTACTTCATGTCCAAGGGCCACTGGCAGATCTACGACCACAGCCCGGACGCCGAGGAGGTCAGCGGCGATTTCCGCACCATGCCCGTGCACGAGGCGCCGCGCAAGGTGGTGGAGCTGGCGGTGAAGACCGCCAACCTGATCGGCGACGGCCTTTACGGGGTGGACCTGAAGCAGGCCGGCGACAAGGTGGTGGTGATCGAGGTGAACGACAACCCGAACATCGACTGCGGGGTGGAAGATGTCTACCTCGGCGACGACCTCTACAAGCTGGTCCTGGAGGAGTTCGTCCGGCGCCTGGAAGTCAAGCGTCGCGGCTACGACTGATAAGACGATTTCGGCATTGGCGATATAAACAAAGATTCACTTTCGTGCGTCAAAAAATTGCTAGATTTTCCTTTCAGAGCGCCAACATGCCGTTTTTATGACGGTTCAAAGAATTGGCGCCGCAAAGGAGCACACATGTTAGATGCATCGAACCTCCGCCGTCTGCTGGTGGTGGACCCGTGCGACGATTGCCGGCGCCTGTTGCCGGGCCTTCGCGAGGCGGGTTGGGCAGTGGACAGCTGCGCGCTGGAAACGGCGCGCGAACGCGCTTGCGACGTCGGCCTGCTGCGCCTGCGGCCGTTCCACCTGGAGCGGCCGGAGACGGTGAAGGACCTGATCAGCCGCAGCGGCACCGAGTGGATCGCCGTGCTCAGCCCGGACACCTTGCCGCTGAATGGCGTCGGCGATTTCGTCTGCGAATGGTTCTTCGACTTCCATACCTTGCCGTTCGACATGGCGCGGGTGCAGGTGACCCTCGGCCGCGCCTTTGGCATGGCCCGCCTGCGCGGGCGCGGCACGGTGCCCGGCGATGCCGAGGGCGAGCACGAACTGCTCGGCGAGAGCCTGGCCGTACGCGACCTGCGCCGGCTGCTGGCGAAGCTGGCGCCGACCGACTCGCCGGTACTGATCCGTGGCGAGAGCGGCACCGGCAAGGAACTGGTCGCGCGTACCCTGCACCGGCAGTCGCGGCGCGCGGACAAGCCGTTCGTCGCGATCAACTGCGGGGCGATTCCCGAGCACCTGATCCAGTCCGAGCTGTTCGGCCACGAGAAGGGCGCCTTCACCGGCGCGCACCAGCGCAAGGTCGGACGGATCGAGGCGGCCGACGGCGGCACTCTGTTCCTCGACGAGATCGGCGACCTGCCGCTGGAGTTGCAGGCCAACCTGTTGCGCTTTCTCCAGGAACAGCAGATCGAGCGGGTCGGCGGTAACCGGCCGGTCGAGGTGGACGTGCGGGTGCTGGCGGCGACCCATGTCGACCTGGAGGCGGCGATCGATGCCGGGACCTTCCGCGAGGACCTCTACTACCGGCTCAACGTCCTGCAGGTCGGCACCGCGCCGTTGCGCGAACGGAGCGAGGACCTGCCGCTGCTGGCCAATCATTTCTCCCGGCTCTACAGCCTGGAGACCGGCCGCCGCCCGCGCCGCTTCAGCGAGGACGCGCTGGCGGCGATGGCGATGCACGCCTGGCCGGGCAACGTCCGCGAACTGGCCAACCGGGTACGTCGCGGGTTGGTCCTGGCGGAGGGGCGGCAGATCGAGGCCCAGGACCTCGGCCTGGAATGCGCGCGCGGTGACGGCCCGCCGTTGTCCAGCCTGGAGGTCTACAAGCTCTGCGCCGAGCGCCAGGCGATGTGCGACGCGCTGGCCCGCTACGGCGACAACCTCAGCGTGGCCGCGCGGATGCTCGGGGTGTCGCGGCCGACCTTCTACCGCCTGTTGCACAAGCACCGGTTGCGCTGAGTGGGCGGCGGGAGATATGCCAGCCAGGCAAAATATCCTGCGTTTCCCAGCCGTAGCGAACTAGAATCCAACCGATCCCGACCGGTTCGCGACAGTTGCTCGTGGCGATTGACAGAATCTGTCAGATCGACGCATATTCACCTAACGCAAACGTTTGCGTCTGGATAATCTCCTAGAAAAGCCTCAATACAACGATAAGAAAAGCTGGAGGATACACCATGAAGCGGGTCGCTTCCCGGCGCCTGTTGGCTGCCGTTGTGCTGACTGCCTGTTCCTCGTTCCTGCCCCTGTCCGCCGTCCACGCGGAAACTCCCGAGAAGCCCAGGATCGCGCTGGTGATGAAGTCGCTGGCGAACGAGTTCTTCCTGACCATGGAGGACGGCGCCAAGGCCTACCAGAAGGAGCATGCCGACCGGTTCGAACTGGTTTCCAACGGCATCAAGGACGAGACCGATACCTCCAGCCAGATCCGCATCGTCGAGCAGATGATCGTTTCCGGGGTCGACGCACTGGTGATCGCGCCGGCCGATTCCAAGGCGCTGGTGCCGGTGGTGAAGAAAGCGCTGGACGCCGGCATCGTGGTGGTCAACATCGACAACCGCTTCGACCCGCAGGTGCTGCAGGCGAAGAAGATCGGCGTGCCCTTCGTCGGTCCCGACAACCGCAAGGGCGCGCGGCTGGTCGGCGAGTACCTGGCGAAGCGGCTGAAGGCCGGCGACGAGGTCGGCATCATCGAAGGGGTTTCTACGACCACCAATGCCCAGCAGCGCACCGCCGGCTTCAGGGATGCGATGGACGCGGCGGGGATGAAGATCGTCTCCTTGCAGTCGGGCAACTGGGAAATCGAGAAGGGCAACGCGGTGGCTTCGGCGATGCTCAACGAGCATCCGGACCTCAAGGCGCTGCTCGCCGGCAACGACAGCATGGCCCTCGGCGCGGTATCGGCGGTGCGCGCGGCGGGCCGCGCCGGGCAGGTGAAGGTGGTCGGCTACGACAATATCCAGGCGATCAAGCCGATGCTCAAGGATGGCCGGGTGCTGGCTACTGCCGACCAGTTCGCCGCGAAGCAGGCGGTGTTCGGTATCCAGACCGCGCTCAAGCTGCTTGCTGGGCAAGCCCCGGAACATGAGAAGGACGGCGTGGTCGAGACGCCTGTCGAGTTGGTGACCGCGCCCTGAGCCGTCCGATGGAGCCTTCCCATGTCTAGCGACGCATTACCGCTGCTGAGCATCCGCGGGGTCGGCAAGACCTACGCGCAGCCGGTGCTGGCGGAGATCGACCTGCAACTGTTCGGCGGCGAGGTGCTGGCCCTGACCGGCGAGAACGGCGCCGGCAAGAGCACCCTGTCGAAGATCGTCGGCGGCCTGGAGCGTCCCGGCGCCGGCAGCCTGGAACTCCTCGGCCGGCCCTACGCCCCCGCTAGCCGCCGCGAGGCCGAGGCGCTGGGCGTGCGCATGGTGATGCAGGAACTGAACCTGCTGCCGACCCTGTCGGTGGCGGAGAACCTGTTCCTCCACGACCTGCCCCGGCGCGCCGGCTGGATCGACCGTCGGCGCCTGCGCGCGGCGGCCCGCGAGGCGATGGCCCAGGTCGGCCTGGAGGCGATCGATCCCGACACGCTGGTCGGCGACCTCGGCATCGGCCACCAGCAGATGGTCGAGATCGCCCGCAACCTGATCGGCGACTGCCGCTTGCTGATCCTCGACGAACCCACGGCGATGCTTACCGCGCGCGAAGTGGACATGCTCTTCGAGCAGGTCGAGCGGCTGCGCGAACGCGGCGTGGCGATCGTCTACATCTCCCATCGCCTGGAAGAGCTGGCGCGGATTTCGCAGCGCATCGCGGTGTTGCGCGATGGCCGCCTGGTCTGCGTCGAGCCGATCGAGCGCTACGACGCCGACCAACTGGTGACCCTGATGGTCGGCCGCGACCTGGGCGAGCGCTTCGACCTGGGCCCACGGCAGACCGGTGCGCCGCTGCTGCGGGTGGAGCGGCTGAGCCGGCGCGGCAAGGTGCATGAGGTGTCGTTCGAGGTGCGCGCGGGGGAGATCTTCGGCATTTCCGGACTGATCGGCTCCGGGCGCACCGAATTGTTGCGCCTGATCTACGGCGCCGACCGCGCCGACGGTGGGCAGGTCCTGCTCGGCGATCCGCCGCAGCGCCTGAGCCTGCGTTCGCCGGCCGACTCGGTGCGCCAGGGGGTGGCGCTGATCACCGAGGACCGCAAGGGCGAGGGCCTGCTGCTGGACCAGTCGATCAGCGCCAACCTCGCCCTGGGCAACCTGCCGGCGCTGGCGCGCCACGGGGTGATCGACCGGCGCCGCGAGGAAGCCCTGGCGCGGCGCCAGGTGGAGGCGCTGCGGGTGCGCTGCGCGGACACCGCGCAGGCGGTGGGCGAACTGTCCGGCGGCAACCAGCAGAAGGTGGTGATCGGCCGCTGGCTGGAACGCGACTGCCAGGTGCTGCTGTTCGACGAGCCGACCCGGGGCATCGACGTCGGCGCCAAGTTCGACATCTATGCCTTGCTCGCCGAACTGACCCGCCGGGGCAAGGCGCTGGTGGTGGTGTCCAGCGACCTGCGCGAGCTGATGCTGATCTGCGATCGCATCGGCGTGCTCTCGGCGGGACGTATGGTGGACACCTTCGAGCGCGATGCCTGGACCCAGGACGCGCTGCTGGCGGCGGCCTTCGCCGGTTACAAGAAACGCGACGCGCTGCTGGCGACGTCGTGAACATGCAACGCAAGGAACCAGAAATGAGCGACCCGACGTCTTCCGCTACCGCCGCCGCAGCGCCAACCCTGCGACGCGGCAACTATTTCGGCCTGGGCACCTACCTCGGCCTGGCCGGCGCGCTGCTGGCGATGATCGCGCTGTTCTCGGCGCTGAGCAGCCACTTCCTCAGCTATGGCACCTTCCTCGCCATCGCCAACCAGATCCCCGACCTAGTGGTGCTGGCGGTGGGCATGACCTTCATCCTGATCGTCGGCGGCATCGATCTCTCGGTAGGTTCGGTGCTGGCCCTGGCGGCCTCGGCGGTAAGCCTGGCGACGCTCGGCTGGGGCTGGGGCGTGCTGCCGGCGGCGATGCTCGGGATGGCCTGCGCGACCCTGGCCGGCTGCGTCACCGGTTCGATCACGGTGGCCTGGCGGATTCCCTCGTTCATCGTGTCCCTCGGGGTGCTGGAGATGGCCCGTGGGCTGGCCTACCAGATGACCGACTCGCGCACGGCCTATATCGGCGACGCCTATGCCTGGCTGTCCAATCCGCTGGCGTTCGGCATCTCGCCGGCCTTCGTGATCGCCCTGCTGGTGATGTTCGCCGCCCAGGCGGTGCTCACCCGCACGGTGTTCGGCCGCTACCTGATCGGCATCGGCACCAACGAAGAAGCGGTGCGATTGGCCGGTGTGAACCCGAAACCCTATAAGATTGCAGTATTCGCCCTGATGGGGCTGCTCGCCGGGTTGGCCGCGCTGTTCCAGATCTCGCGTCTGGAAGCGGCCGATCCCAACGCCGGGGTCGGCCTGGAACTCCAGGTCATCGCCGCGGTGGTGATCGGCGGCACCAGCCTGATGGGCGGGCGAGGTTCGGTGGTCAGCACCTTCTTCGGCGTGCTGATCATTTCCGTATTGGCGGCGGGGCTGGCGCAGATCGGTGCGTCGGAGCCGACCAAACGAATCATTACCGGGGCGGTGATCGTGGTAGCGGTGGTGCTGGATACCTACCGCAGCCATCGCGCCCGCAGACAGGGCTGAACGATGGCGACAATGAAGGACGTGGCGGCGATGGCGGGGGTTTCCTTCACCACCGTATCGCATGTGGTGAACAGGACGCGGCCGGTCAGCGACGCGGTGCGCAAGAAGGTCGAGGACGCCATCGCGCAGCTGCACTACGTGCCCAGCGCGGTGGCGCGCTCGCTGAAGGTGCGCACCACCTCGATCATCGGCTTGCTGGTGCCGAACAGTACCAACCCGTATTTCGCCGAGCTGTCGCGGGGCATCGAGGATTGCTGCGAGCGCAACGGCTACTGCGTGATCCTCTGCAACTCCGACGACAACCCGCAGAAGCAGGCCAACTACCTGCGCGTGCTCCAGGAGAAACGCATCGACGGCCTGGTCCTGGCGTCCGCCGGCGGCGACGGCGCGCTGGCCAAGGGACTGGCGAACATGCGCACGCCGACCGTGATCGTCGACCGCGAGGTGGAAGGCGTGGAAGCTGACCGGGTGCAGATCGACCATGAGATGGGCGCCTACCTGGCGACCCGCCACCTGCTCGAACTGGGCCATCGCGACATCGCCTGCATCGGCGGGCCGCTGTCGACCAAGGTTTCGACGCTGCGGGTCGAGGGCTACCGGCGGGCGATGGCCAAGGCCGGCCTGGAGGTGCGCCCGCAGTGGCTGCTGGAAAGCGAGTTCAGCAGCCCCGGCGGCTACCACGCGGCGCTCGGCCTGCTGGGCGGCGAGGGCGAGCGACCGACGGCGATCGTCGCCGGCAACG
This sequence comes from Pseudomonas sp. FDAARGOS_761, assembly GCF_013343155.1. NCBI lineage: Bacteria > Pseudomonadati > Pseudomonadota > Gammaproteobacteria > Pseudomonadales > Pseudomonadaceae > Pseudomonas > Pseudomonas sp. FDAARGOS_761. The sequence continues at coordinate 2,190,191 of NZ_CP054572.1, forward strand.
ACATGATCGGCATCGGCGTGCTGCGCGCCGCGGCCGAGCTGAATATCAGGGTGCCGCACGAACTGTCGGTGATCGGCTTCGACGATATCGAGCTGAGCCGCTTCGTGTTTCCCGCCTTGACCACCGTGGGCCAGTCGATCCGCCTGCTCGGCGAGATCGCCGCGCAACTGCTGCTGCAACGCATCGCCGAGCGCGAGGAGCCGATGCAGCGGCGGGTGGTGGCGCCGGCGCTGGTCCTGCGCGAATCCACCGCGCCGCCGCTGGTGCGGGTCTGAACCGGGCGCCGGGGGCGCCCTCGCTAGAGAGAGGCTGGAACAAGGACGCAACGATGCAAGCGAAAGTACTGGTGGTGGGCAGCCTGAACATGGACCTGGTAGTGCGCGCGCCGCGCCTGCCACGGGGCGGCGAGACCCTCGCCGGGCAGTCCTTCACCACCATTCCCGGCGGCAAGGGCGCCAACCAGGCGGTCGCCGCGGCGCGTCTCGGCGCTGGGGTGGCGATGATCGGCTGCCTTGGCGACGATGCCTACGGCGACCAGCTGTACCGCGCGCTGCAGGCCGAGGGCATCGACTGCCAGGGCGTCGAGCGGGTGGCCGGGGAGTCCAGCGGGGTGGCGCTGATCGTGGTCGACGACAGCAGCCAGAACGCCATCGTCATCGTCGCCGGCGGCAACGGCCACCTGTCGCCGGCCGTGCTGGCGCGCCACGAACACTTGCTGGAGCAGGCGCAGGTGGTGGTCTGCCAGCTGGAAAGCCCGCTGGAGACGGTTGGCCATGTGCTGCGCCGGGCCCATGCGCTGGGCAAGACGGTGATCCTCAACCCGGCGCCGGCCACCCGCGACGTGCCGGCGGACTGGCTGCCGCTGGTGGACTACCTGGTCCCCAACGAGACCGAAAGCGAACTGCTCTGCCGCCTGCCGGTGGACTCCCTGGAGAGCGCCGGGCGTGCCGCCGAGCGCCTGCGCGAAATGGGCGCCGGCAGGGTGATCGTCACCCTCGGCGCCCAGGGCGCCCTGCTGGTGGGCGAGGGGCGGGTCGAGCATTTCCCGGTGGCGCGGGTCAAGGCGCTGGATACCACGGCGGCCGGCGACACCTTCGTCGGTGGCTTCGCCGCGGCCCTTGCGCGCGGCCTCGACGAGGCGGCGGCGATCCGCTTCGGCCAGGCCGCCGCGGCGATCTCGGTGACCCGCCTCGGCGCGCAGACCTCGATCCCCTCGCGCGAGGAAGTCGAGCGGGCGCTCGCTGGCGAGGCTTGAGAGGGACGGTGCCGTTGCTACCGGCGGATAACGCCTGCGGCGTTATCCGCCCTGCGCAGCTAGGCGAGGATCGCTCCCAGGCTCACGCATCCCTTCGAGGGGTAAGGCATGCCCAGGCTCGAACGGTGGCCCCTCAGAAGTAGTAGGGGAATTTCACGCCGAAGGTGAAGTCCGGCGCGTCCGGAGTGATGCCGATGGACAGGCTGGGCACGATGCTGAACCTGTTGCTCACCGCATAGGTCATGCCCAGGCCGAAGTAGCCGGCGTTGGCGTCGCTGCCGCTGACGGTCTGCCAGCTTTGGCCGTCCTGCTTGACCTTGCTCTTCTGGCTGATCAGTTCGGAGAAGGAGAACGACATGCTCATCTTCTCGTTCAGCGCGAAGGCCACGCCGACGCCGAGTTGGAACCAGTTGCCGAGCTTGACCTTGCCGCCGGTCTTCACGCCTTGCTGCGGGTTGATGTCGTCGAACGACTCTTCGAAGTTGTAGGTATACGACAGGCTGCCGAACAGCACCGCCGGGTCCACCGTCTTCACCAGCGAGATGCCCGGGGTGATCGACCAGACGCCGTTGCCGGTGGGCAGGTCGTCGGGCACGTTGAGGTTGTTGTTGCCCGGTACCTGCTTCAGCTTGATGCCGTAGGGATCCTTGCCGGTGGGCGCCTTGACCCGCAGGCTGACCACCGCGTCCGGGGTGCTCTCGCTTTCGTCGAGGAACTTGTAGGCGACGCCGAAGCTGACGTCGCCCAGGCGTGGGTCGCCGGTCACCGATTTCTCGGTGATCTGCGAGGTCGAGCCGCCGGCGCCGGCGGACTGGTAGGTCGATTCGCGATAGACCACCGGGGCGTTGATATCCACCTGCCAGCGCTGGTTCCAGTTGTAGCGGCCGGTCAGGTCGAGGGTCCAGATGTCGGCATCGATCTGGTCCACGCCGATGTTGCCGAGGAAGATCGAGTCCAGCGCCAGGAAGCCGTTGAGGAACAACTGGCGGGTGTCGTAGTGGCTGTAGGTGAGGCCGGTCTCCAGGCTGAAGGTGCCGCCGCCGAAGAAGCCGCTGGCGTCCTGGTAGATGTTTTCCACGCTGGGCGCGGGCGCGCCATCGTCCTTGAGGCTGGCGCCGTAGGTGCCGGCGACCGCGTTGGCGTCGTTGCGCGCCTGCGCCGGCGGCTGGATCGACTTGACCAGGCGTTGCGGCTGCGGCGCCTGGGGTTGCGCCTCGACCTGGCGCACGCGCTGTTCGAGGACCATCAGGGCGTTCTGCTGGGCCTCGTAGCGTTGGCGCAGCTCCAGGAGTTCCTTCTTCAGCGCCTCGACCTCGGACTCCGTCGCGGCCTGCGCCAGGAACGGGGAAACCAGGGTGGTGGCGCAGAGGACAGCTCGCAGCGAGAGTGTCTGGGTCATGTTTGCCGTTCCGTTTTTATGGCCTTCCGATAGCACAGTGATTTCAGACTAGATCAACTTTCAGTAGCCGCTGGGGCGCAGCGCGCGCAATTGCTCCCAGGCGCAATTCAGTGCCGGATCGGCGCCCGGCCGGTCCTTGAGCATCACCTCGAGCGCCGCCAGGTTCTGCACCAGGTTGCGGTTTCCGCTGAGCGCCACGCTCTGCACCAGGCCGCCGGCGCCGAGGCTTTGCAGGCTGGCGCCCTGGCCGCTGGCCTGGATCGCCAGTTGCAGGGCGCCGCCGTTCGGCGTGACCTTCACCGTCCCGGCCTCGCCGCTGAGGGCGAGCGCACCTTCCAGCGGCGTGCCGCCCGGCAGTGGCGGCGGCGCCTCGCCGTGGCGGACCTCGATGCTGACGCCATTGCTGGCGCTGTTGTGGTCGCCGGCGGTGCGGATGCTCTGGCTGACCCCCTGGGTCTGCGCCAGTCCGGCGCCGCCGAGGACCTGGCCGTTGCCGGCGACGGGTGGCGGGGTGTCGCCTGGCCGATCGACCAGGGTGACGTTGAGGACCGGGCGCGCCAGGTTCTGCCGCACCTGCAGGTCGACGCGTGCGCCGAGGACCTGGCCGCTGGCGTTCTGCCAGGTGCTGCTCATGGTCACCCCGAAGCTGACGATCCGCCCCGGCAGCACGTAGCGCCCGCGCAACTGGGAAAGCTCCTGGTCGCTCAGTTCGGCGGGGGCGAAGAGGTCGCTGGCGGGGGCGGGCAGCGCAGCGCCCAGGCAGCAGGCGAGGACGAAGCAGTGGTGCGTGTACATGGCGTGCTCCCGGAGCATCCGGCTCCTGCGATCAGAAGAAATCGCTCTGGATGAAGCCGAACTCCATCAGTTCGGCGTCCCTGACCGGTTTGAAGCGGTCCAGGCGATTGCGCGCGGTCAGCGGTTCGGGCGGCGTCAGCAGCGGATTGCCGCGGTCGTATCCCTGGCCGATCACGGCGAAGACGATGCCGTTCCAGCCCTTGGCGAACTCTGTCAGCGCGTAGCGTTTGTGCCCCAGCGCCGGGTCACCCACGTACACGTACTCGCCCTGGGTGCGTTGCAGGACGACGAAGTGCTTGTAGCCGCGGATTTCCATCAGCACGATGGCGGGGATCTTCAGTTGTTCCAGTTGCGCCGCCTCGATCCGGTAGCCGCGCGCGCGCATGCCCATGGATTCGACGTAGCGCTTCATGTCGAGCATGGAGAAGCCCTGGGTGCGGACGATCTCCGGGTCGGCGTGGGCGAGCATGCCCTGGATCACCGCCTGCTCGTCGAGCGGGGCGCCGTAGGCCTTCTCCAGGATGGTCGCGAGGGCCGCGGCGCCGCAGCTGAAATCGGTCTTCTGCTCGACCAGGTCGGCGAAGCGCCGCTCGCGGATGCTCTGCACCTGCTTGTAGACCAGGCCGCCGCCGGGCAGGGCGGGAAAGCCGAGGGTCGCCGCCTGGGCGGTGAGGTCGACGAGCAGCAGCAGGGAAAGGATGAGCGTGCGCATGGCCGGTTCCTGTGTCGGATGGAAAAGGGTTCCGGCTGGCGCCGGAACCCCTGGGCCAGGATCAGAAGCCAAGGCTCTCGCCACCGGCCGGGCAGCTGCTGCAACCGGCGGCGATGGACAGGGAGTTGCTCTGCTGGTTGCCGCCACCGGCGGCGATGTTCACCCCGACGTTGCCCGAGACGTTCTGCAACGAGTTGCTCAGGCTGGCGTTGTTGGTGACCGGGGTCTTGAAGCCGACGATCGCCGGGATGAAGCCGGACACCGTGCCTTTCAGGTCGACGTCGCCCTTTTCCTTGAAGGCGAACGCGCCGCCGTCGTGGTTCAGGTCCTTGGCGCCCTGGGCCTGGCTGTCCACGTCGATGTGGCCGGTATTGCTGCCGCCCGGATGGGTCTGGCCTTCCCAGGTGTCGAGGTAGACGTTGCCGATCTGGTCGGAGGTGCCCTTGTAGCTGCCGTCGGCGTTCAGCTTCAGCGACACGTAGGTGCCGCCATAGGCGTAGTTGGCGCTGTTGACGGTGGTGTTGCCGGTGGAGGTCTGCGACGCGGCGCTACCGGCAGTGCTGTACTGGCCGTTGGAGACGGCGGCGGCCAGGTCGTTCTTCTGCTGGTTGAAGTTGCCGGCGGCGACGTTCACGCCCAGGTTGCCCGAGACGTTGTTGGCCGAGTTGCTCAGCGATGCGGTGTTGGGGTTGGAGTAGTTGTTCAGCGTATTGCCGTAGCCGCTCTGCAGCACGCTGGTGCTGGCGGTCGCGGTGCCGAACACGAAGCTGGCGTCGGCGCTGGCCAGCGCGGCGGCGTTGGCCTGCTGGTTGTTGTCGCCGGCGGCGACGTTGACCCCGACGTTGCCCGAGGCATCCTTGATCGAGCCGCTCACCGAGGCATTGTTCACCGTGCCGAAGTTGCTGACCTTGTTGTTGTAGTTCTGCTGCGTATCCACCACCAGGGCCGTGGCTCCGCCCTTGTTGTTCGACTGCGGGTTGGGTTTCGGCGGGTGCCAGCCACCTTCGTTTCCGGCGTAGGCCGATACCGACAGCACTGCAGCCATTGCCAGGGCCAGCGGGGTCAGGACCATAGTCGCTTTCATGGCGTTTCTCCTTGCATTTCTGTGCTTAGTGTTGGGCTTGTGTTGGCTTGGCAGAGTCATTCCATGACCCTGACGCTGAGGGTGTTCATCGACTGATTGCCCACCCCAGCGCTCTGGTTCACCTGCACCACGCCGCTGCTCCTGGCGAAGGCGCGATCGTCCGTCGAGACGCTGCGTCCTCCCGGGACCGGAGTGGCCGAACCGGAGACTTTGGTCAGCGCCACGCTTTGCGCGAGAACGCTGTCATCCAGGCTTTCCGGGCCGTTGCTGACGCTCAGCCGGAAGGCGTTGATCTGTTGGTTGCCGAGGCCGGCGCCCTGGTTGACGCCGAGGATGCCGCTGCCGCGCAGCGCCGCCCCCGAGATGCTGGCGCTGGCCGCGATCGGCTGGCTGGCGTCGAGTTGTAGATGCTGGCGCTGGTCGTTGCCGACGAGGGCCGCGGAGCCGACCGCGACGACACGAACGTTGCTCTGTTGCTGGGCGTCGCCGGCGGCCTGGTTGAGGGCGAAGTTGCCGCGGTAGGTGCCGCTGGCATCGATGCTGGCGCGATTGCGTGAGGCCAGCGGGTCGGCCTGGAGCGACGCGATACAGGCGAAGGCGAGGAGGAGGGCGGACAGGCGCTTCATTGACCACCCCCGAGCATCTGCAGCGGCGCCAGGCCCTGCTTGAGGCTGCCGTTGATCTGCCCGGCGAGGCCGGCGCCGGCGCCGCCTCCCGCGCCGTGGGTGGTGCCGAGGTTGCCGACGGCCTGGACCGTCGCCGGGTTCGCCGGCTGGTTGGCGAAACCCGGCAGGGCGCCGCCGGGGAGAATCATGCTGCGAATCCCGGAACCGCTGGTCACGATGGCGAAGTCGGCATCGCCCAGTTCGCGGCTCACGGTATTGCCGCTGGCCGCCCCGTTGGCGAGGGCGTTGACCTCGGCGGAGACGTTGGTGTCGACGACGGTGGGATGTGGGTCGGGCACCATGCTCGGACGGTAGGCGACCCGTGGCTGGACCTGGCGCTGGACGACGATCGTGCCGTCCGCCGCATGCGCGGGCGGGAGGTTCGCCGGCACGGAGCCGACGATGACCAGCAGCGCTGGAACGACGATGCGTAGCGAACTCCCCGACATGATGGCGCTTCCTTCGTTGGCGCTGAGCCCTAATCAGCGTTGGCAGGGAGCGAGCATGGGGCGTGCCGGTTTTGCGCTTTCCTTGTCCATCAAGGACTTGGCCGTGAGTGCCGGGGGAACCTGGCGGACAGTGTTGCATCCGTGCAACAGCAGGCCCGCCAACCAGGGGGCGAAGCCTGCCGGGGACGCGCCTGGAGCTGTTTCAGCGCCGAGACAGCTTTCCGCGGTGCCGTCGCGAAACGCTCTGCGCCAAGGCCCGGACCGCGCTGGCGGTGTATCGGCGGCGTGACAGGGCCGGCCCTTCAGCCGTCCCGGAGCAGCCCTTGCACTGCGGCGAAAGCCTGGCGCCGGCGCTCGGCCCAGTCGCCGGCGATGGCGCGGTAGGGCTGCCGATGCCGCTCCAGCCAGGCTTGGCATTCGCGGTGGAAGGCCTGGCGCTGCGCCAGTTCCGGCTGGCAGCGCTGGCCGTCGGCGCTCCAGGCTACGCCCTCCGGCGAGAGCAGCAGGTGCAGGTCGTAGCGCCGCCGCAGCAGGGCGGGTTCGAGCCAGTCCGGGCAGGCGCCGAAGAGAATCCGGCTCCAGAGGATGTTGCTCAGCAGGTGGGTATCGAGGATCAGCAGCGCCGGCCGCTCCGCGCGGGCGGCATCCTCCCAGGCCAGTTGCCCGCGGGCGATGGCGGGGATGTCGGCGTAGCAGGTGTCGCGGCGCTGTTCGTCGATGAAGTGGCGGACGTACTCGCCGACCACCCGGCCGCCGAAGCGGGCCTGGAGCTGCTCCGCAAGCCAGCTCTTGCCGCTGGATTCGGGCCCGGTGAGTACCAGCACCTTCATGCGGCGACGCCCTCGCGTAATGCCGGGTCGCGGCGCCAGGTCCGCCAGCCGTGGATCGCCAGCAGGGTGAAGAGGGCGTAGAGGGCGGCGGTCAGGTACAGCGCCTTGCTGGCGAAGAGCGCCACGAACAGCACGTCCACGGCGATCCACAGGGCCCAGCATTCCAGGCGCTTCTGCGCCATCCAGCATTGCGCCACCAGGCTGAAGGCGGTCAATCCGGCGTCCCACCAGGGACTGGCGGCATCGGTGTGGTTGGCCATCAGGTAACCGAGCGCGACGCTGCCGACCAGGCCCGCACCGAGCCCGTAGAGGCGCTGCGCGGCGTTCAGGCGGCTCACCGAGCGGCCGTCGTGGTCCTGCCCGCCGCGGGTCCACTGCCACCAGCCATAGAGCTGTAGCGCCGCGTAGACCATTTGCAGGAGCATGTCCGAATAAAGCTTCACCTCGAAGAATATCCAGGCGTAGAGCGCCACCATCACCAGTCCGATGGGCCAGCACCAGGGATTCTGGCGGACGGTCAGGTAGACGGCGATGGCGCCGAGCGAAGCGGCGAAGAGTTCAAGGGGTGACACGGAAGGCCCTCATGCGACGAGGACGCATTGTAGCGAATGTATCCGGCGCTTCGCGAAGGCCTGGGAAAAAGGGGGGCGCGGACGGATTCGTTCGGACGCCGGCCGGCAACAATTCCAAGATTCTTTGCCGGCCGCTCTGGTAGCATGCCCGCCGGTTTCGACTTCGGCAGTGGGGGAACTGGTCGGGTTCTTCGGAGTCGTAAGGCCTTCATAAAAGACGGCAAGTGTATCGCCGAGAACAACGAAAGCTCGTTCGGGACAGTAGTAGAAGGGGGAGAAACATGGAGTGGTGGACTGCTTTCCAGGCGTTCATCCTGGGCGTCGTGGAAGGGCTGACCGAGTTCCTGCCGATTTCCAGCACCGGGCACCAGATCATCGTCGCCGACCTCATCGGCTTCGGCGGCGAACGCGCCAAGGCGTTCAACATCATCATCCAGCTGGCGGCGATCCTCGCTGTCGTCTGGGAGTTTCGTGGAAAGATCTTTCAAGTCGTCCGTGACCTGCCGAGCCAGCGCCAGGCCCAGCGTTTCACCGCCAACCTGCTGATCGCGTTCTTCCCGGCGGTAGTCCTCGGCGTCCTGTTCGCCGACCTGATCCACGAGTGGCTGTTCAATCCGATCACCGTCGCCCTGGCGCTGGTGGTGGGCGGGGTGGTCATGCTCTGGGCCGAGCGCCGGAAGCATGTGATCCACGCCGAACACGTCGACGACATGACCTGGAAGGACGCCCTGAAGATCGGCTGTGCCCAGTGCCTGGCGATGGTCCCCGGCACCTCGCGGTCCGGCGCGACCATCATCGGCGGCCTGCTGTTCGGCCTTTCGCGCAAGGCGGCCACCGAGTTCTCGTTCTTCCTGGCGATGCCGACCATGGTCGGCGCCGCGGTCTATTCCGGCTACAAGTACCGCGACCTGTTCCGCCCCGAAGACCTGCCGGTGTTCGCCGTCGGCTTCGTCACCTCGTTCGTCTTCGCCATGGTGGCGGTGCGTGCCTTGCTGAAGTTCATCGGCAACCACAGCTACGCGGCTTTCGCCTGGTATCGGATCGCCTTCGGGCTGCTGATCCTGGCGACCTGGCAATTCCACCTGATCGACTGGAGCACCGCCGGCGAAATGTGAGGCCCGGGAACCAGGTAAAAGGCGCGGCGCGAGCCGCGTTTTTTTCGCCTGGCCGCCGCGGGTGGCTAGAATGCAGCGCGAAACGGGTAGCGAGCGAGTGGATATGGAAAAGCCGGGCATGATCAGCCGCTGGTACGACGACAAGGGCTTCGGCTTCATCCTGCCGAAGACCGGCGGGGAAGAAGTCTTCCTGCATATCTCCGCGTTCCGTGGTGACCGCCGTCCCCGCCAGGGCGACCAGGTGTGGTTTCTCGCCAGCCAGGATGCCCAGGGCCGCCTGCGCGCCGAGAGGGCGCGGCTGGACGCGCTGACCCTCGATCCGCCGACTGTCCGCCGTGGCGCCCAGGCGCCGGTGACGCGGGCCCAGGCGCGGCCGGCGCCGACTCCGCCGAGCGCGTTGCAGCGCCCGTTGGCGAAGCTGCTGGTCCTGCTGATCCTCTGCGTGCTGCCGGCCGCCGGCGCCTGGCGGATGTACCTGGACGGACAGGCCCTCTGGCCGCTGCTGGCCTATCCGCTGGCCAGCCTGCTCGCATTCGCCCTCTACTGGCAGGACAAGCGCAGCGCCGCACGCGGCGACTGGCGTACCCCGGAGGTCCGCCTGCACCTGTTCGAGCTGCTTGGCGGCTGGCCTGGCGCGCTGGTCGCGCAGCAGGCGTTCCGCCACAAGACCCGCAAGCTCTCGTTCCAACTGGTGTTCTGGGGCATCGTCCTGCTGCACCAGCTGTTCTGGCTCGACAGCCTGCTCGGCGGGCGCCTGTCCGCCGCGCTGTTGCAGTGGATCGGCTGAACGGCGCGGCTCACTCGCGGGCGCGGCGGTAGGCCGGGCCGGTCTCGCCCGAGGGGCGTTGCAGGGCTTCCACGAGAAAGTCGATCAAAGCACGGATCGCCGGAATCTGGCTGCTGCGCGGCAGGTAGGCGGCCTGCATGGTGCTTTTCGGCAAGGTCCACTGCGGCAGGATGCGCACCAGGCTGCCATCGGCCAGTTCCCTGTCGCAGTAGCCTTCGGGCAGCAGGGTGACGCCGAGGCCGGCCACGGCGGCTTTCTTGCGCAGGACGAAGTCGTCGACGCCCAGGCGCGGTTCGCGTTCCAACTGGTAGCGGCTGCCATCCGGCCCGATCAGGGTCGCGTGGACCTTGCGGTCGTTATGGATAGCGCCGAGGAAGGGCAGGTCTTCGAGGTCTTCCGGATGTTCCAGACGACGCCCGGCGATCAGCGACGGGGCGGCGAGGATCTGCGTGGTCGCCGGAGCCAGGCGCCGGCAGACCAGCGCAGGGTCCTCGTCGCCGAGTTCGCGCACGCGCAGTGCCACGTCCACCCCCTCGTTGAGCAGGTCGACCCGGCGGTTGGTCAGGAGGATTTCCAGCTGGACCTGCGGGTGTCGTTCGAGAAACCGCGGCAACAGGTCGGCCAGGTTGCTCGAAGCCATGGCCACCGGTGCGGAAAGGCGCAGCCGGCCACGTGGCTCGACGCTCAGCTCGGCGATCACCTGTTCGGCCATCTCCGCTTCCAGCAGCAGGTTGCGGCAGTGCTGCAGGTAGCGTTCGCCGACCTCCGTGAGCACCAGCTTGCGTGTCGTGCGGTGCAGCAGGCGTACCTGGAGGCGTTCCTCCAGCTCGGCGATGCGCCGCGACAGGCGCGACTTGGGAATCCCCGTCTCGCGTCCGGCCGCGGCGAAGCCGCCGCATTCCACCACCTTGGCGAAGTAGTAGAGGTCGTTGAGGTCGTGGGGCATGCAGGCGCTCCGCTGGGGGAAAAACAGATTGTCCTATGTGTGGGACGAATAGTCATGTTTCTGCCGACTAATCGTCGATTGGCCTTGCCGGTAGGATGCAAACCACTCGATCGCCACACTGCGATCCCCCACTTTCAGGAGCGAGACATGAAACTTTTGCATATCGATTCCAGCATCCTCGGCGACGCCTCCGCTTCCCGCCAACTGAGCGCCGAGCTGGTCCAGGCCTGGCGGCAGAACGAAGACGGGCTTGACGTCACCTACCGCGACCTGGCCGCCGACGCGGTGGCGCATTTCTCCGCCCTGACCCTGGCCGCCGGCAGCACCCCGGCGGAGCTGCGCGATGCCGCGCTGAAGCATGAAGTCGCGGTGGGTGAAGAAGTGCTGGAAGAGTTCCTCGCCGCCGACGTCGTGGTCATCGGCGCGCCGATGTACAACTTCACCATCTCCAGCCAGCTCAAGGCCTGGATCGATCGCATCGCGGTCGCCGGCAAGACCTTCCGCTACACCGAGAACGGCCCGGTTGGCCTGGCCGGCGACAAGAAGGTGGTGATCGTCTCCACCGCCGGTGGCGTGCATGCCGGCCAGCCGACCGGCGCGGCCCACGAAGGCTACCTGCGCACCGTGCTGGGCTTCTTCGGCATCACCGATATCGAAGTGGTTCGCGCCGAAGGCCTGGCCTATGGCGAGGAGCCCCGCGCCCAGGCCATCGCCGCCGCCCGCCGGCAGATCGCCGGGCAGTTCGCCGCGGCCTGATCCCCGCGTCATCGGAAAACCCCGCTTCGGCGGGGTTTTCGCGTTGTGCGCAGCGGCGCGCTGCGTGTAGATTGACCGGACAATTACAAGCACAAGGAACCGGCCTGTGAGCGCGTGTTACTGCCGCAACTGCGGCGCCCGAGCGACCCGTCTCGTCGAGAACGGCATCTGCGAAGCCTGCAAGCGGCGCTCGGACATCAATCCGAAGAACGTCCTGATCGCCGCCGCCCTGATCGTCTACATCGGGGTGAACGTGGCTGCCTACATCAAGGACCACCCGCCCCGCGAGCTGACCGCCGAACAGCGCGAGAAGATCGCCGAGGGCCAGCGCCTGGCGACCCGCGCGGCGATGATGGCCGGCTACGTCGACTGAGTCGCGCTCCCCATAGGCCCTGCGCGTCCATGCCGGAATGAAAAAGCCCCGCGGATGCGGGGCTTTTGCGTTGCGCGACGGGGACTCAGACGATCACGCCCTGGCTGCGCAGGTAGTCGTCATAGCTGCCGCTGAAGTCGGTCACGCCGTTCTCGCCCAGCTCGATGATGCGGGTAGCCAGCGAGGAAACGAATTCGCGGTCGTGGCTGACGAAGATCAGCGTGCCCGGATAGTTGTCCAGCGCCAGGTTCAGCGCCTCGATGGACTCCATGTCCAGGTGGTTGGTCGGCTCGTCCATCACCAGCACGTTGGGACGCTTGAGGATCAGCCGGCCGAACAGCATGCGGCCCTGCTCGCCGCCGGAGATCACTTTCACCGACTTCTTGATCTCGTCGTTGGAGAACAGCATGCGGCCGAGGGTGCCGCGCACCAGTTGTTCGCCGCCCTGGGTCCACTGGGCCATCCAGTCGAACAGGCTCATGTCGTCGGCGAAGTCGTCGGCATGGTCCTGGGCGAAATAGCCGACGTCGGCGCTGTCGGTCCATTTCACCTCGCCGCCATCCACCGGCAGGTCGCCGACCAGGCAGCGCAACAGGGTGGTCTTGCCGATGCCGTTGGGGCCGATGATGGCGACGCGCTCGCCGGCCTCGACCTGCAGGCTCAGGCCCTTGAACAGCGGCTTGCCGTCATAGCCCTTGCTGATGTTTTCCACGGTCACCGCCTGGCGGTGCAGCTTCTTGTATTGCTCGAAGCGGATGAACGGGCTGACCCGGCTGGACGGCTTGACCTCTTCCAGCTGGATCTTGTCGATCTGCCGGGCGCGGCTGGTGGCCTGCTTGGCCTTGGAGGCGTTGGCCGAGAAGCGGCTGACGAAGGATTGCAGCTCGGCGATCTGCGCCTTCTTCTTGGCGTTGTCCGACAGCAGGCGCTCGCGGGCCTGTTCGGCGGCGGTCATGTACTCGTCGTAGTTGCCCGGGAACAGGCGCAGCTCGCCGTAGTCCAGGTCGGCCATGTGGGTGCAGACGCTGTTCAGGAAGTGCCGATCGTGGGAAATGATGATCATGGTGCTGTTGCGCGCGGTGAGCACGCCTTCCAGCCAGCGGATGGTGTTGATGTCCAGGTGGTTGGTCGGTTCGTCGAGCAGCAGCACGTCCGGGTCCGAGAACAGCGCCTGGGCCAGCAGCACGCGCAGCTTCCAGCCGGGGGCGACGGCGCTCATCGGGCCGAAGTGCTGCTCCAGCGGGATGCCCAGGCCGAGCAGCAGCTCGCCGGCGCGGGACTCGGCGGTGTAGCCGTCGAACTCGGCGAACTGGACTTCCAGCTCGGCCACCGCCATGCCATCTGCCTCGCTCATTTCCGGCAGCGAGTAGATGCGGTCGCGCTCGGCCTTCACCGCCCAGAGTTCCTCGTGGCCCATGATCACCGTATCGATGACGCTGAAGTCCTCGTAGGCGAACTGGTCCTGGCGCAGCTTGCCCAGGCGCACGTTGGGTTCCAGCATGACCTGGCCGGCGCTCGGCTCCAGGTCGTTGCCGAGGATCTTCATGAAGGTCGACTTGCCGCAACCGTTGGCGCCGATCAGGCCGTAGCGGTTGCCGTTGCCGAACTTGACGGAAACGTTCTCGAACAGCGGCTTGGCGCCGAACTGCATGGTGATATTCGCGGTGGAGATCAACTTCTTTACCTATAGAGGACTTACGCACGCCTGGACCGTGGCGATACCGGTCTGCTACCGGTTCTCGGCTTTCCGCTGCGCTCCATCTGGAGCATGGGTCGATCCTGCGGGCATTCGTGGAGTGCCGCAGCCAGCGTCATGACGTGGCTGTAGCGCGATGAAGGCGGGGTGTGATGCCTGGCATTCGGCGAATTGTCTCACAGGTGCGCCTGCCGTTGCATGACAGCGTACGCCGAAGCGGTTTTTCCCGCTGCCCGGCAGGTGGTAGAGTCCCGTCTTCCGCTCATCCGCAAAGGACTCCCCGATGAAGCCCGCTGTTCTCCCCGCGTTGTTGGTTCTGTCGCTGCTGGGCGGTTGCGGGGATTCATCGTCGGACGGAAAGGCCGCTTCCGGGCCGCTGGCGTTGCACTGCGGAGACTTCGGCAAACTCGAGGTGATCGACGGTTTCGCCAGTCTAAAGCTGCCCGACGGCAGCAGCGTCCAGTCGCTGGGCGGCGATGTCCGCAGCCTCGCCGATGGCCAGGCGCTGAGCGCGATTTCCTATAGCGACGGTTCGGTCCTGTACCGCCAGGCGGGCGACACGCCCGGCTACCTGTACACGCCGGCCAAGGGCCAGCGGCAGGCCTGCGAGACGCGCTGATCCGCGCCATCTACGCGCGGGCTTTCGCGGCCGCCGGGTTGATCTGAGCCACGCAGGCGCAGGCCGGCTGTCGCATCGCTCGTCGAGCCGCTAGAATCCCGCTCTCCATTCCCCGCAAGGCCCGCCAGCATGCCGCATCTCGTTATCGAAGCCACTGCCAACCTCCGCCTCGAAACGTCCCCCGGCGAACTGCTGGAGCAGGCCAATGCCGCGCTGTTCGCTTCCGGGCAATTCGGCGAGGCGGACATCAAGTCGCGCTTCGTCACCCTGGAGGCCTACCGGCAGGGAACCGCGGCGGTCGAGCGCGCCTACCTGCATGCCTGCCTGTCGATCCTCGACGGGCGCGACGCGGCGACCCGCCAGGCGCTGGGCGAGTCGCTCTGCGAGGTGCTCGCCGGAGCGGTGGCGGGCGGCGGCGAGGAGGGCGTGCAGGTCAGCGTCGAAGTGCGCGAGATGGAGCGCGCCAGCTACGCCAAGCGCGTCGTCGCCCGGCAGCGCTGAGAGACTGGCGCGCGCCTGGCTCAGATCCAGGCGTTCAGCGTCGCGCCGGCCTGCGTCGGGTCCTCTTGCCGTCCCGGCGCCTGGCCGTTCTGCATGGCGATCATCTCGCGCATGCGTTCGCCGATGCCTTTCTCCACCTGTTCGCGTTTCTCCGGCGGCATCGCGTCCAGTTCCTCCTCGGTCAGGCCGAGGCTCTTCAGGACCTGCTCGCGCATCCGCTCGGCGGGCGATTTCTGCATGTACTCCTTGAACTCGTCATAGGCCGACTTGCCTTCGCCGGCGCCGGCAGTGGCATTCGCCTGGTTCTGCTTCAGCGTCAGGTTCAGCTTCGCGAAACCCTCGTCCAGGGCCTGGCGGGCGGACTCCGTGGCGGGATCGGCGGCCTCGTTGCGCAATGGCGTGCCAAGGGCGGGGCGCGGTTTCAGCAGATCGCCGTTGCCGATCTCGGTGCTGGCTTGCCGCGGGTTGTTCGGGTAACGCGCAGACCAGCCGGAAAGGCTGGCGGGACCGATGCTGTTCATGACCTGCCTCCATGGAAATGAATGACCGCCGCTCCGTCGCAAGGG
The DNA here is from genome assembly GCF_013343155.1 of Pseudomonas sp. FDAARGOS_761. Lineage (NCBI taxonomy): Bacteria > Pseudomonadati > Pseudomonadota > Gammaproteobacteria > Pseudomonadales > Pseudomonadaceae > Pseudomonas > Pseudomonas sp. FDAARGOS_761. The sequence goes on from NZ_CP054572.1 coordinate 2,205,311, forward strand.
CCGTGCCAGGTCGCCGAACCCCGCGCCAGAGGGCTCGGCGCATGGCGCAGGGCGGGGCGGAGGCAAGCGCTTGCCGCGAACGGCAACGGCGTTCCGCGGTTAGAATGTCCGGCTTGTGCAGCAGGTTGCGAAGAGAGCCATGACCGACACTCCCGACGATCGAACCGGAGAGGCCTCCGGCCTGTCGAAGCGCCAGGCATTCCATCGGCAGCACCGGCAACGGGCGGAGGAAGAGGCGCGGCGCCTGCTCGACGCCCGCGCTGAACAGGGCGGCCGCTGGCTGGACTGGGTCGCGGGCCAGCTCTACCTCCTGCGTCCGCCGGAATACGCGGCCATGGTGCGTCGCGAACTGCAGCGCCTGAGCGGCGACTGAAGCTGGCGAATTTGTCAGCGCGGATTGCAGTTTCGCCAGGAAACCCATGCCACTGGTAAGGTGGCGATCCCAGAAGATCAGAGGAGGCGGTATGCCTTTGAAGCAGTTTTCCAGTGCACTCGTTCTCGCGGCCCTGCTCGCCGGTTGCAGCAGCAACGGCGACAGCCCGTCCACCGAAGGCGCCAGCGTAGCCACCGGCAGCGCCAGCGCGCCCGCGGCCACCCCGGCAGCGGACGGCCGTTGCGATGCCAATGCGGTGCAGGCCTATGTCGGCAAGCAGGCTTCCGCGGCCATCGTCGAGGAGGCCCGCCGCGCCGCCGGAGCGGAAGTCGCCCGGGCGCTGCGCCCGCACGATGCGGTGACCATGGACTACAACCCGCGCCGGCTGAACATCGATGTCGACGACACGCTGGTGATCAAGCGCCTGTCCTGCGGCTGACCGCCCAGCCCCGAATACGAAGAAGCCCCGCATCGCGGGGCTTTCTCTTGGCCGTTCGAAGAGGCCTCAGATGGCGGTACTGCGTAGGGCGGCGTTGGACTGGCTGACGGCGGTTTGCGGTTTTTCCTCGAGAATTGCCTGACGCTTGGCCTGGTATTCCTCGAACGACAGGCTGCGCCGGGCCAGGTCTTCCAGCGCCAGTTGCCTGACCTCGTCGCTGCTGTACGGGCGAGAGGGGTTGTAGTCGCTGGCGCAGCCGGCGAGGGCGAGGGAGAACAACAGTACGCTGATGAGTGCCTTGGCCATGACCGGCTCCTGGATTCGCTTTCCTGGGGGAATGGTCGAAAGGCTAACAACCGCGCCGCTGCGCTAGAAATCATCCCGCTCGATAGTGCTTATTCGTTCGGCTGAACGCGGGAAGAAGCGCTGCCGGCGGCGGCAGGCGCCAGCCGGGCCGTGGGGCGGACGCCGCGATTGGCGCCGCCCGCCGGCATGTCCCGCGCTCGGCCGGGAGAACAGGCGGCAGGCCGCTGGGGCCTGCTCAGGCGGCGACTTGCGCAGGCTTGCCCAGCAGGCGGTCGACCAGGCTACAGGCGGCGAGAGTGGCGACCGAGGGGATCAACCAGGCCAGGCCCTGTTCGGCCAGCGGCAGGTGCAGCAGCCATTGCGGGAAGTCCTGGCCCAGGCCCGCCGCCTTCAGGGCATCGAGCACGCCGAACGCCAGGGAAACCAGCATCACCGGGGCGAGGATGCGCGTCGCCGAATGCCAGAGGCCGATGCAGAAGCTCAGCGCCACCAGCACGATGCACGGCGGATAGATCGCGGTGAGCACCGGGATCGAGACCTGGATCAGCTTGGTCAGGCCGAGGTTGGAAACGATGAAGGAGAACCCTGCCAGGATGATCACCAGGCTGCGGTAGGACAGCGGCAGGCGCTGGCAGAAGTACTCGGCGCAGGCGCAGGTCAGGCCGACCGCGGTGACCAGGCAGGCCAGCGCGATAAGTCCCGCCAGGAACGAGCTGCCGAGGCTGCCGAAGGTATGTTGCACGTAGGCATGCAGGACCGCCGCGCCGTTGTTGGCGTCGGCGGCGATGGCATGGCTGCCGGCGCCGAGCCGGAACAGGCTGACGTAGACCAGCACCAGGCCGACGCCGGCGATCAGCCCGGCGACGATGGCGTAGCGGGTGATCAGCCGCGGCGACTGCACGCCGCGGGAACGGATGGCGTTGACGATGACGATGCCGAAGACCAGCGCGGCGAGGGTGTCCATGGTCAGGTAGCCGTTGACGAAACCCTGGGAGAACGCGGCCTGGGTGTACTCCGGCTGGGCCGTGCCGATCGGGCCGGCGGGCCAGAGGAAGGCGGCGACGCCGAGAATCGCCAGGGCAAGGATCTTCAGCGGGGCGAGGAAGCGTCCGACGGTGTCCAGCAGGCGACCGGGGTAGAGGGAGATGGCCAGGGCCAGAAGGAAGTACGCCAGGCTGTAGACGAACAGCGCCGTGCCGCTCTCGCCGAGCAGCGGCACCACGCCGACCTCGAAGGACACCGTGGCGGTGCGCGGAATGGCGAACAGCGGGCCGACCGCCAGGTAGCAGACCGCCGCCAGCAGGCCGCCGGCATACCTGCCGATCGGATGGCTGAGGGCGTCGACCGAACCGCCGACCTTGGCCAGGGCGATCACGGTGATCACCGGCAGCCCCACCGCGGTGATCAGGAAGCCCAGCGCCGCCAGCCACACATGGGGGCCGGACTGCAAGCCGACGATGGGCGGGAAGATGATGTTGCCGGCCCCGACGAACAGGGCAAAGGTCATAAAACCAAGCGCCAGGATGTCCCGGCCTTTCAAAGCGTTCATGCTGGAGAGGTACCGCGCTGCTCGAGGAAATTCACAGAAGGGTTTCCCGGGGGGTAAGGGAAACGGCACTCATCTGGATGGGACGAGCAGGGGAGGCGGCCGCCGTCCTTGTGGGAACCGGGCCGGAAACTTGGCATGCTAACGAAAATGCCGGGGTCGCGGGATAGACATTGGTCTGGCTGTCCTTTTGTTGAAAAACGACGTCGCAATCAGAACAGTCCGTAGGCACCGGCGCCGGAGCGCTCCGCGTTCCTTGCCGCTTGCTGTCTTCCGCCTGCGTCGGCGGCGTCATGCGGGGGGTATGCCGGCGAACCCGGAAAACGCCCGGAAAGCTTCCCGCGAACTTTTTGCAATCCGGCTGAAAGCCCCGGAATACAAGGGCTGCGGCACTTCCGAAGGGTTACGTTTTCTGTAGGTATTCTTCACGAAAGATTGACGGATCGCCGAGCAGACTGCCGCCGTCGTCGAGTGCTGCCAGGGGCAACGCTGCGCACGGCAACCCGGAAGTCAGTGAAGATCCGTGCCCATGTCGAAAGCCCGCGCCGTCCGTCCCGAACTGCTGACCCTGCTGGTCAGCCTCGCCTTCCTGCTGTTCTACAACCTGCCGCTGTGGCAACGCCTGCTGGCGATCACCCCGGCGGGCTGGCAGGGCCTCGGCATGATGCTGGCGGTCGGCCTGATGATCGCCGCGATCTTCAACCTGGCGCTGACCCTGCTGGCGTTCCGCTGGCTGCTCAAGCCGGCGCTGACCCTGCTGATCCTGGCGGCCGCCGGTACCACCTACTTCATGACCCAGTACGGCGTGCTGATGGACGTCGGCATGCTGCGCAACGTCATGCAGACCAACCCGGCCGAGGTCGCCGACCTGCTTTCGCCGAAGCTCGCCGTCTACCTGGCGTTGCTTGGCGCGCTGCCGGTCTGGCTGCTGTGGCGCACGCCGGTGCGCTACCGGCCGTGGCCACGCGAGCTGCTGAGCAAGCTGCTGGTGGCGCTCGCCTGCCTGGCGCTGCTCGCCGGGGTGGCGCTGGCCAATTACCAGGGGCTGTCCTCGCTGTTCCGCAACAACAAGGAACTGCGCCTGCAGGTCACCCCGAGCAACCTGGTCGGCGCCGCCATCGGCTACGCCAAGGGCCAGGCCCAGGCCGCCAGCCAGCCGCTGCGGCCGATCGCCGTCGATGCCCGGCGCGCCGACCTGTGGCAGGGCCATGCGCGCAAGTCGCTGACCGTGCTGGTGGTGGGCGAGAGCGCGCGGGCACAGAACTTCGGCCTCAACGGCTACGCTCGCGAGACCAACCCGCGGCTGAAGGCCGAGGAGGGCCTGATCAACTTCTCCAATGTGCACTCCTGCGGTACCGAGACCGCGGTGTCGGTGCCCTGCATGTTCTCCAACCTGGGCCGCGCGGACTACAGCGACGCTCGCGCGCGCACCCAGGAAGGCCTTCTCGATGTGTTGCAGCGCGCAGGCCTGCGGGTCCTGTGGCGGGACAACCAGTCCGGCTGCAAGGGCACCTGCGACCGCGTCGCCTTCCAGGACCTGAGCGAGAGCAAGGATCCGGCCCTGTGCGCCGGCGGCGAGTGTCATGACGAGATCCTCCTGCGCGACTTGCAGGCCTTCATCGACGGGCTGCAACAGGACACCGTGCTGGTCCTGCACCAGATGGGCAGCCACGGCCCGGCCTACTTCAAGCGCTATCCCAGGGAGTACGAGAAGTTCACCCCGGTCTGCGCCAGCAACGACTTCAGCGCCTGCTCGCGGGACAGCATCATCAACGGCTACGACAACACCCTGCTGTACACCGACCACGTGCTGGCCAGCCTGATCGACCTGCTGCGCAAGAACGAAGAGCGCATCGATACCGGCATGCTCTACCTCTCCGACCATGGCGAGTCGCTCGGCGAGTACAACCTCTACCTGCATGGCACGCCTTACCTGCTGGCGCCGGACCAGCAGAAGCACGTCGGCATGCTGGCCTGGTTCTCGCCCGGCTACCAGAGCGCCTTCGGCCTCGACAGTGGCTGCCTGCGCCAGCGCAGCGACGAGGAGCTGTCCCAGGACAACCTGTTCCACTCGATGCTCGGCCTGCTGGAAGTGCGCACCGGCGCCTACGATCCCGGCCTCGACCTGTTCGCCCCGTGCCGTGCGCCCGAGGTCCTGCAGGCGCTCAAGGCCGACGGCGGACGGGCGCTGTACTCCGAGGAAGCGTCTGGCCAGGAGCCGCCGGCTTCCTGATACGACCCGGCGAAAGGACTATTTCCTTCGCCTCGCGGAAGGGTAAGGTTCAGCCTAGGAACCCGCGAGGACGCCCATGGATCGCCACGCCCAACACCACCCCAGGAGCCGCGCCTGCGTGCTGCCCAACGGCCTGCGCCTGCACCTGGCGCATGATCCGGCGGCATCGCGCGCCGCTGCCTGGCTGCGGGTGGCGGCGGGCAGCCACGACGAGCCGAGCGCGCATCCCGGCCTGGCCCACTTCCTCGAGCACCTGTCGTTTCTCGGTGGCGCGGCGTTTCCCGGCGACGAGCGCCTGATGCCGTGGTTGCAGGTGCGCGGCGGCCAGGTCAACGCCAGCACCCGGGGCAGGACCACCGACTATTTCTTCGAGGTGACGGCGGAGCACCTTGGCGCCGGTCTGGCACGGCTGATCGACATGCTCGCCCGCCCCTTGCTGGACATCGATGCGCAACGGCGCGAGCGCGAAGTGCTCGAGGCCGAATACCTGGCGCGCTCGGCCGACGAGCAGACCCTGATCGACGCGGCGCTGGCCCTCGGCCTGCCCGCCGGACACCCCCTGCGGCGTTTCGCTGCCGGGCGCCACGACAGCCTGGCCCTGGAGAGCGATGCGTTCCAGCGGGCCCTGCGCGAATTCCATGCCGCCCACTATCACGCCGGCAATTGCCAGCTATGGCTGCAAGGGCCGCAGGCACTGGACGAGCTGGAGAGGCTGGCGCAGCGTGCCTGCGCCGACCTGCCGGGGCGCGCGCCAGGCGCGAGTCCGCCGCCGCCGCCGTTGCTGCCCTTCGCCGGCGAAGCGCTGGCGCTGCGCCTGCCGGGACCTCCGCGGCTGGTGCTGGGCTTTGCCCTCGACGCTTTGCGGGGGACCGACGAACAGACCCTGCTGGCGTTCGCCGAATTGCTCGGCGATCGCTCGCCGGGTGGGTTGCTGGCGGCACTCGGCGAACAGAGCCTGGGCGAATCGGCGGCGCTGCGGGTGGTTCATCGGGACGCGCGGCAGGCGCTCCTGGCGTTGACCTTCGAACTGTTCGACGGCAGCGCGGCGGCGGCGCTGGAGGCGGCCTTTTTCGACTGGCTGGGCGCCCTGCGCGACGATGCCGCCAGCTTGCTGGCGGCGCGCCGGCCGTTGCTGGCGGAGCCCACTGCGCCGCTGGAGCGACTACGCCAGCGCGTTCTCGGCCTGCCGGCGGAGATTCGCCCTGCCTGCCTGGACGCGCTGCGCGCCGACCGCTGCCTGCGGCTGCACCTGGACGGCGAACTCGACGGCGCCGAAGCGCGCTGGTCGGCGGGCTTCCGCCTGAGCGTGGCGCCGGTTGCCGCAGCGCCGCCGCTGACCGCGCAGCGGCATGCCTGGCGCTTCGAACTGCCGTTGCCGCCCAGTGCCGCCGCCGAGGGCGCGCTGTTCCTGCGCTGGCGCTTTCCCGGTGTGCCCGCACGGTCACGCTTCCTGGCGCTGCGCCAGGCGTTGCGTCCGCTGTGCGGCCAGGCGCGCCTGGGGGGAGTGGAGATGGGCCTGGAGGCGCTCGGCGAAGACTGGTCGCTGAGCCTGCTCGGTCCGCGCGATCGCCTCGAGGCCGCCGTGCGCCCGGCCCTGGCCCGGCTCCTCGCGGCGCCGCCCGACTGGCGCGCGAGCGGCGAGCGTCTGTCCTCCGCCGAGCGGCGCCGCAGCGCCACTGGCCTGCCGATCCGGCAGTTGCTGGACGCCTTGCCCGGCCTACTCGGCGAGCCGCTGGCGGAGGTCGACGACTGGCGGCGGACGCGCTGGGACGCCTTGGTCATGCAGGCCGCGATGCCAGATCCCCGATGGATGCCCGGCCAGGCTGCCGGCGAGCGCCTGGAGCCTATGCCGCCGAGGCCCGGACGGCATCGCCGCGAACTGGCCATGGACGGCGAGTCGGCGTTGCTGCTGTTCTGCCCGCTGCCCTCGCCGGAGGTGCCGATGGAGGCGGCCTGGCGCTTGCTGGCGCGCCTGCACGAACCGGCCTTCCAGCGGCGCCTGCGCGACGAGCTGCAACTGGGCTACGCGTTGTTCTGCGGCTTCCGCGAGGTCGGCGCCCGGCGCGGCCTGCTGTTCGCCGCGCAATCCCCGCGTGCCTGCCCGGAACGCCTGCTGGAGCATATGGAGACCTTCCTCCAGCGCTCCGTCGAGGCGCTCGCGCAACTGCCGGCGCAACGCCTGGCCGGCCTGCGCGAAGCCCTCGCCGACGACCTGCGCCGAGCGCCGGGTAGCTTCGCCGAGCGAGCCCGGCGCGCCTGGGCGGAGCACCTTGGCGGTGGCGCCGGTCGCTCCCGGCTGCTCGCCGAGGCCGCCCTCGGCCTGAGCGGCGACGACCTGCTCGCGGCCCAGGCCCGGTTGCTGGAGGCGCGCGGCGGCTGGTGGGTGCTTTCCAGCCGGCGCTGAAGCGAGCCACGCGGTAACTCGACGACAGCCTTGCCGGCGTCACTGCGGCGTTAGGTCGAAAGCCGCGCTGCTTCGGTGGCGCTCCCGCCGCGACCAAGGTTGCGCTACCGCCGGAGGAGCGCTGCCCGCGCCTTGCGCAGCGGCACCCACGCCCACCATGAAGAAGCGTCGAAGCAGGCCCAAGGAAGCGTATGGCCGGGCTTTCCCGGTTTCGATAATCGGCTCCGCCACGACCGGCCCGGTCGTTTCACCTCGCGGAGTGCGCCATGAACAAGAACAACACCGCCGTTCGCCGAATCCTGCCGCTGACCCTGGCCTCGCTGGGTGCCCTGGGCGGCCTGCAACCGGCCGCCGCCGATATCCTGCTGTACGACAAGGACGAGACCACCTTTTCCTCCGACGGCTACTTCAATGCCTTCTACGTCAACAGCGACGTCGACCGCCAGGGCGAGACCTACGATCGCCGCCAGTCGCGGGTGAAGATGGGATTCCTGCCGAACTACATCGGCTTCAACTTCGGCAGGAAGATCGACGAGCTGAGCCTCGGCGGTCGCGCCTCCTTCTGGGTGACCATCAACGACAGCGAGACCGACGGCACCGATACCGCCATCGACGTCCGTCAGTTCTACGGCACGGTCGCCGGCGACTGGGGCGAGGTGCTGATCGGCAAGGACTTCGGCCTGTTCTCGCGCTCGAACATCTTCCTCGACGAACTGCTGGCCGGTTTCGGCAACCCCAGCGACACCCTCGGCCTGGTGGACGGCAAGGGCGTCTCCTTCGGCAACATCGGCACCGGCTATCCGTACCCGTTCCCCACCTCGCAGATCACCTACCGCAACAACGACCTGCTGCCCGGCCTGCGCATCGCCGTGGGCATCCTCGACCCGATCGACTCCAACCAGATCGACAAAGACGCCAGCGACGGCCTCGACGACAAGGCCTACCAGGACAACCCGCGCTACGAGAGCGAGGTCAGCTACCAGTTCGACCTGGCCGGGGCGCAGGTCTACAGCTGGATCAACGGCGGCTACCAGACTTCGAAGAACACCAGCGACAGCGTCGACAGCGTGACTTCCAAGGGGGTCGGCTATGGCTTGCAGGTGAAGATGGGCGGTTTCTCCGTGACCGGTTCGGGGTTCACCGCCAAGGGCATCAATCCCTTCTTCACCAACAATGCCGGCGAAGCCGCGCTGCGCGAGGTGGACAGCCGCGGCGCATTGCTGCAGGGCTCGTATTCATGGGGCAAGAACCGCCTGGCGCTGTCCTACGGCAAGACCGTCGACGACGGCAACGGCCTGGGTTCCGCGGCCGACTACGAGAGTCGCGGCATCGCCTATTTCCGCACGATCAACGACAACCTCAAGCTGGTCGCCGAGCTGAACCGCTACCGGATCGACGGGCGCGACGGTGCCGCGCTCGACGAGGACACCGACACCGTGGCCCTCGGCGCCGTACTGAACTGGTGATACCGCTACTTTCGAAGGACCCCGCCGCGACCCAAGTAGGATAGGGGCCGCGGCGGCGCCCTTCGTAGAATGCTGGCGAGGCGGAACGACGGGGGAGCGGGCATGTACGAAGGGCAGGGGGAAGGGGTCTGCAGGGGCATGTCCAGCGCGCGCGACGTCGAAGTGGTGGCCCAGGACCTGGCGCGCCAGCTTATCCATCCGCACCTGGGCTTCGTGCTGTTCTTCTGTTCCGCGGAATACGACCTGCCGGCCCTCGGCGAGATGCTCGAACGCTACTTCGGCGGCATCGACCTGGTCGGCTGCACCACCGCCGGCGAGATCACTCCGGCGGGCTACGGGCGCGGCTGCGTCAGCGCGGTGGGCTTCGACGTGCGCAGCTTCGCCATCAGCAGCGCGCTGATCGACGAAATGGAGCGCTTCAGCCTGCTGGACGCGCAGCAGATGGTCGAGACCCTGGTGGCCGGCTGTCGCCGCGGCGGCCTGGCGCCGATCAAGGACCACAGTTTCGCCCTGACCCTGCTCGACGGCCTGTCCAGCCGCGAAGAGGTGGTGCTCGCCGCGCTTGGCGCGGCGCTCGGCGCGATCCCGCATTTCGGTGGCTCGGCCGGCGACGACCGGCACCTGACCCACACCCATGTCTACCACCAGGGCCAGTTCCATACCGGGGCGGCAGTGGTGGTGCTGGTCAACACCTGGCTGGACTTCGAGGTCTTCACCACCCATCACGTGGTGCCGCGCGCCGAAAAGTTGGTGGTGACCCGCGCCGACAGCGGCAGCCGGCGGGTCCACGAACTCAACGCCGAGCCGGCGGCGCTGGAATACGCCCGGCTGGTCGGGGTGGCGCCGCAGGCGCTGGATTTCGCCCTGTTCTCCGCGCATCCGCTGGCGGTGCGGGTCGACGAACGCTATTACGTGCGCTCGATCCAGCAGGCCAACGAGGACCTGAGCCTGACGTTCTACTGTGCGGTGGAGAACGGCATCGTTCTCACCGCGATGAGCACCGGCCCGCTGTTGCCCAACCTGGAGGCGCAGTTCCGCCGCCTCCACGAGCGCCTCGGACCGCCGTTGCTGACCATCGGTTGCGACTGCTTCCTGCGGCGCCTGGAGCTGGAGGTCGGCGGTGACACGCAAGCTACCGCCGCGTTTCTCCGCAGCCAGCAGGTGATCGGCTTCAACACCTACGGAGAGCAATTCAATGGCATGCATATCAACCAGACCTTCACCGGGGTCGCCATTGGCCGACCCCGTGGAGGTGTCCGTCGCTGAGCTGCAGGCGCGGGTCGTCGCCCTCGAAGAAGAGCGGCACAAGTTGCAGCGGATCAACCAGGCGCTGATCGGACGCATCGAGTCGAGCGCCGCGCAGAGCGACGAGGCCTACGGCGCCTTCCAGTATTCCGTGGTGCTGGCCGAGCAGGTCCGCGAGCGCACCGACGCGCTGAGCCAGACGATGCTCGAACTGAAGGCCAGCAACCAGTTGCTCAGCGACGCTCGCCTGCGTGCCGAGACCGCCCACCAGCATCTGCTCGACGCCATCGAAAGCATCTCCGACGCCTTCGTCCTGTTCGATCCGCAGCAGCGCATCGTGCTGTTCAACGAGCGCTTCCGCGCGCTGTGGGTCGACAGCCGGGCGCGGATCGGTCCTGGCATGCGCCGCGCCGAACTGCACCGGCTGGCGCGCAGCGGCGGGCTGATCGTCGAGGAACAGCGCGGCGGCGACCAGCAGACCCTGTATCGCCTGCGCGACGAGCGCTGGCTGCGGATGAGCGAACGGCCGACCCGCGACGGCGGGCTGGCGGTGCTCTACAGCGACGTCACCGAGATCAAGCTCAGCGAGACCGCGCGCCGCGAGCAGGCGCTGGCGCAGAAGTCGCACCTGTTGCAGCGGGCGGTGGACAACCTCTCCCAGGGCGTGGCGATGGTCGGCGCCGACGGCGTGCTGGAGTTGTGGAACCGGCGCTTCCTGGAACTCTGCGGGCTGGCGCCGATCGCCGGGCACCGGGCCTTCGCCGAAGTCATGGCGGAGAGCGAATTGCCGTTGCTCACGCCGCGCAGCCAGGACTCCCAGGGGAGTCCGCTGAGCGCCCGCGAGCAGCGCCTGTTCGATGGCCGGGTGCTGGAGATCCGTACCCATGCGCTGCCCACCGGCGGCTTCGTCAACACCTTCACCGACATCACCGAACGCTATCGCCACGCCGAGGCGTTGCGCGCCAGCGAGCGCTGGATCCGCCTGATCACCGACCAGGTGCCGGCGCTGATCGCCTATCTCAGCGACGAACTGGTCTACGAATTCACCAACAAGGTCTACGAGGAGTGGTACCGCTGGCCCAGCGGCTCGATGCTCGGCCGCTGCCTGCGCGACGTGCATGGCGCCGAGCACTGCCGGCGCCTGGAGCCGTACTTCGAGCGGGCCCTGGCCGGCGAAAGCGTGACCTTCGAGATCGCCGAGACCGCGTTGTCCGGCGAGGAGCGCTACATGCAGCGCTCCTACGTGCCGAACCGCCAGGCCGACGGCCGGGTCGCCGGGCTGTTCGTGCTGATTCGGGATATCACCGAGCGCCGGCGGACCGCCGAGGCGCTGCACCAGGCCTACCAGAACCTCGAACAGCGGGTGCGCGAGCGGACCGCCGAGCTGACCACCCTCAACGACCAGTTCAAGCGCGAGATCCACGAGCGCAGCCAGGTCGAGGCGCGCCTGCGCGAGGCCAAGCGCGAGGCGGAACAGGCCAACCTGTCGAAGACCAAGTTCCTCGCGGCGGTCAGCCACGACCTGCTGCAACCGCTGAACGCCGCGCGGCTATTCACCAGCGCCTTGCAGGAGCGCGGCAGCGCGGCGCCGGACAACGAGGCGCTGGTGAACAACATCAGCCATTCGCTGGAGGACGTGGAGAACCTGCTCGGCACCCTGGTGGACATTTCCAAGCTGGACGCCGGCGTGATCACCCCGGACATCGCCCCGTTCGAGCTTGGCGAACTGCTCGGCAACCTGGCCGCGGAGTACCGCCAGGTAGCCGCCAGCGAAGGGCTACGCCTGGACTTCGTGGCCTGCGGGGCGCTGGTCCGCAGCGACCAGCAACTGCTCGCGCGAATCCTCCGCAACCTGCTTTCCAACGCCATCCGCTATACCCCGCGAGGGCGCGTGCTGCTGGGTTGCCGCCGGCATCGGCAGCGCCTGTCGATCGAGGTCTGGGACACCGGGGTGGGCATCGCCGCCGACAAGCTCGGCGAGATTTTCCAGGAATTCAAGCGCGGCGAGTCACAGCGTTGCCACCAGGACCGCGGGCTCGGCCTGGGATTGGCGATCGTCGACAAGATCGCCCGCATGCTCGGCCACCGGGTCCGGGTCGGCTCGCTGCCGGGCAAGGGCTCGTGCTTCGCCATCGAGGTACCGCTGGCCCGCCATGCCCCGCGCAGTCGCGCCGAGCCGCTGGCCAGCGCGGACGACCTGCGCGAGCGCCTGCGTGGTTCGCGGGTGTGGGTGCTGGACAACGATGCGGCGATCTGCGCCGGCATGCGCACGTTGCTCGAAGCCTGGGGCTGCCGGGTAGTGACGGCGCTGTCGGAGGAAGACCTGGCGCGACAGGTCGACAACTACCATGCCGAGGCCGACCTGCTGATCGTCGACTATCACCTCGACGACCAGCGCAACGGCGTCGACGCGGTCGCCGCGATCAACGCCCGGCGCGGCTCGCCGCTGCCGGCGCTGATGATCACAGCCAACTACAGCAACGAACTCAAGCAGCAGGTTCGCGAGCTTGGCCATACCCTGATGCACAAGCCGGTGCGGCCGATGAAGCTGAAGACCGCGCTCTGCCACTTGCTGGAGCGCGAAGCCTCGGTCTGATTCAGGCGCCCTCGCGCGCCGCGCGGCCCAGGCGCGGGGCGAGGATCAGGGCGATCCCGCCGAGCACCGCCAGGGTCGCCGGCGGCAGTCGCGGGGCGAGCGGCTCGCCGAGCAGCAGGGCGCCGCTGAGGGCGGCGAGCACCGGCACGCTGAGCTGCACCGAGGCGCCCTGGATCGCCGTCAGCCCCGGCAGCGCGCTGTACCAGACGGCGTAGCCGAGGCCGGAGGCGAGGGCGCCGGAAAGCAGGGCGTAGGCCAGCCCGGCGCCGTCCAGCCGCAACTGCCCGTGGAATGCCAGGAGCAGCAGGGCGGTGAAGGCAAGGGCTCGGAGGAAGTTGCCGGCGCTGACCGCCAGCGGATCGCCGCCGCCGCGGCCGAGCAGGGTATAGAGGCCCCAGGCGAGGCCGGACAGGAGCATCAGCAGGGCACCGCCCAGCGGCGGCGCGCTGGCTCCGGGGAGCAACAGGAACAGCAGGCCGCCCAGGGCCAGCAGGAAACCGAGCAGCGCCTGTCCGCCCAGCCGTTCGCCGCGCAGCAGGCCGGCCAGCAGCAGGGTGACCTGTACCGCGCCGAACAGCAGCAGCGCGCCGGTGCCGGCGTCCAGCTGCACGTAGGCGTAGGAGAACGCGGCCGCGTAGACGAACAGCGCCGCCGCCCCGCGCCAGCCGCCGCGCGCGGGCGTGGCCGGGCGCCGGCGCAGATGCAGCAGGACGGCGAGCATGAGGGCGCCGGAGAAGAGACGCAGGGCGGTGAAGCTGACCGCGTCGATGGCGGTGTCCTTCAGCGCCGCGCGGCAGAGCAGCGAATTGCCGGCGAAGGCCAGCATCGCCAGGACAGTGAGCAGCAGGGTACGGCGGTCGGGCATCGGCGGGTCTCAGCGGCGCAGGTAGGCGGCGAAGTCGATGTCGCCGGCGCTGAGGATCGCCTGGACCCGGTTGTGTACCTTGAGCTTGCGCAGGATCGCCGAGACGTGCGCCTTCACCGTGGTCTCGGCGATGTCCAGGTTGTAGGCGATCTGCTTGTTCGACTCGCCCTTGGTCATCCGCTCCAGCACCAGCAGCTGCTTGCGGGTCAGGGCCTGGAGCAGTTCCGGGGAGATGCCGTGTTCTTCGTGGCCGCTGCGTCGCGGCGAACTCTTCTGGGTGCGGATCACGTCCGAGGGCAGGTAGACGTTGCCGTTGAGGATCTGCTCGATGGCTTCGGTCATCTGCGCGCGTGGCGAGGACTTGGTGATGAAGCCCACCGCGCCGTAGGTGATGGCCTGTAGCACCACCTGCTTGTCCTGCTCGGCGGAGACGATAACCACGGGAATGGTCGGGGCCTCGTTGCGCAGGTTCATCAGGCCGTTGAGGCCGTGCATGCCGGGCATGTTCAGGTCGAGCAGGATCAGGTCGAGGTCGTCGTGTTCCTGGGTCAGGTCCAGGGCGCTGTCGAGGTCGGCGGTTTCCATCACTTCGCTGCCGGGGAATCCGTCGGCGATGACATTGTGGATGGCCTCGCGGAACAGCGGGTGGTCGTCGGCGATCAGGATCTTGTACATGGCCTGCACCTCGTTATTGTCGTTATGGGCGGCTGGTGGCGGCTCGGGGCACGCGGGCGGATGCGAATGCGCTCACGGTAGCAGTCGTGGGCGCGATAGCCCAGCGGGCGGGCGTTCCGCCGCGCGCTGCCGGGGACGCGTCGCGGACGGTCGGCAGCCGGGTAGGCGGAGAAGGCGAACTCGGTACTGCGGCGGGACCGCCGCAGGGTAGTCGGGCGCTACGCGGGGCAAGGCAAGGCGGGGCATGGCGGCTTCTCGTCGTTTCTTCTTGTATGCGTCATTACAGGGCAGGCGCGCTGCTTTGGAAATTCGACGTCCGGAGGGGTGAACCAGTACCAAAGTAGCAGGACCAGGCGCTTGCGCAGCGCTCCTGCTGCATCGGCGGCGCCCGCAAGGGCGGCTGGAGGCGGGTGGCCCCGCAAAAGTAGCGGCCCGGCAGTACCAAGGTAGTAGCACGCCGTGGCTCCGCGCGTCCTAGCATGTCTCGACAACGACAATGGACAGGAGTCGCCGCCATGCGCATCGCCGTCACCCTGGTGTTGCCCATCCTGCTGATCCTCAGCCTGCTCGGGTTCGATTTCCTCTATTCCCGCCACCTCGGCCAGGAAAGACCTGCCGCCTGCGCCGTCGGACAGGCCTGTCGGATCGCCCCCTGAGCCACGCCATGGATGACCTGCGACCCGCCGGCCCGGCGGAGTACCGCTGGCTGCTCGCCGTGCAGGAGCGCGAGCGGCGCTTGCTGGCCCAGGCGGTGCATGACGATATCGGCCAGTACCTGACGGGTATCCGCACCCAACTGTTGTTGCTGCGCTGCACGGCAGGCGACGGGCAGCCGGCGCTGGCGCGCCTGGAGCGCTACTGCCAGGGGCTGGACGACAGCTTCCGCGCGCTGCTGCGCGGTCTACCGCCGCCGGCCCTGCAACGCCAGTCGCTGGACGAGGCGCTGCGCGCCTGCGTGGCGGACTGGCAGGAAGGCCAGGGCATCGCCTGCGAGCTGCGCCTGGGCGGTCCGCTGCCGCCCCTGGATGCGGCGGCCGGGACCCATCTCTACCGCCTGTTGCAGGAGGCGCTGAACAACGTCGCCCGGCATGCCGGCGCCAGCCGCGTGCGGATCCGCCTGCAACGCCGTGGCGGCTTTCTCTACCTGAGCGTACGCGACGACGGTCGCGGCTGCGCGGCGGACCCGGCGCCCGGCTTCGGCCTGGACTCGATGCGCCAGCGCGCGCACTGCCTGGGCGCTGAACTGAGCCTGCGCAGCCGTCCCGGACAGGGCCTGGCGTTGCGCCTGCGGATGCCGCTGGAACGCGGCGACTGAGAGGAGAGGACGATGAAGATCCTGCTGGTGGACGATCATTTCGTGGTCCGCGAAGGGCTGGCCGCGCTGTTGCGCGGGCTGCTCCCCGACGTGGAGGTGAGCGAGGCCGGCGATGGCGAAGAAGCCTTGCAGGCGGTGCAGCGGGACATTCCTTCGCTGGTCATCGTCGATCTCGGCCTGCCGGGCATCAGCGGCCTGGAACTGACTCGCCGGCTGCGCCAGCGCCTGCCGCAGTTGCGTGTGCTGTTCTTCAGCCTCCACGACGAACTGGCCCTGGTGCGCCAGGCGCTGGATGCCGGTGCCCGCGGCTACGTGACCAAGCGTGCGGCGCCGACGGTGCTGCTGGAGGCGATACGGCGAGTGCTCGCCGGCCAGCTCTATCTGGAGCAGCCGCTGGCCACGCGCCTGGCCTGCCAGTCGCGGGAGGAGCAGGGCGGGGCAGCGTTGCGCGGACTGACCCGTCGCGAGTTCGAGATCTTCCGCCTGCTCGCGCGTGGCCTGGCCCTGCGCGAGGTGGCCGAGCACCTGGGGGTAAGCGCCAAGACCGTGTCCAACCATGTCAGCCTGCTCAAGCAGAAGTTGCAGGTGAGTACCCAGGCGGAACTGGTGCACCGGGCCATCGACAGCGGCGTGCTGCGGCTGGGCCTGCCGCTGCCGCTCGCCGAGGAGGCTCGCGGCAGCCTCGGCTAGGGGCGCCGTCGCTGCTGTCCGGCGCTTCACTGCCAGCCCGCGGGGCAGTCCTTGCAACCCTGCATGTTGCTGCCCTGGAAGTTGCCGAAGCGCACCTTGCTGCCGCGCAGGTCGGCATCCTCCAGGTTGGCCTCGGCCAGCTTGACTTCCTGCAGGTTGGCGTCGCGCAGGTCGGCGCCCTTGAGATCGGCGCGGGACAGCCAGGTCATCTCCAGGTCGGCGGCGCGCAGCGTGGCCTGGTGCAGGCGGCCGCCGCTGAGACGGGCGAACTCCAGGTAGGCGGCGGTGAGGTCGGCGCCTTGCCACTGGGCGCCCTGGGCGAACAGGCCCCAGGCCTGGATCGCCACCGCCCTGGCGCCGGAGAGGTCGGCGCCGCGCAGGTTGGCTTGCTGCAGGCTGGCGCGGGTGAGGTCGGCACCACGCAGGTTGGCTTTTTCCAGGTTGGCCAGGTCGAGCCTGGCGTGACGCAGGTCGGCGCCGGAGAGATCGGCGCCGGCCAGGTCGATGCGGCCGAGGTCGAGGTTGCGCAGGTCGGCGCCGCGCAGGTCGGCCTTGGCGCAGCGCGCGCCGGGCTCCAGGCGGCAGCCGGCGATGACGCGGACGTCGTCGATGTCGTCGGCGGCCTGGGCCAGGCCGGCGCCGAGCAAGGCGGCGCAGAGGAGGAAGGTCTTCATCGGGATACTCCGCAGGCGGGGAAAGCCGCGCCTTGCAGGGCGCGGCGCGGGGATCAGCGGCTGGCGGTGCGGTTGTCCCAGCTGGGCAGCTTGAATACCCAGAAGGAACCGCCCTGGGCCACCGGCCGGGTCAGGTCGGCCATGTCGCCGCCCCACAGCGGCACGGCGCCGCCGTAGCCGACGGTCACGCCGAGGTACTGCTCGCCGTCCTGTTCCCAGGTGATCGGTGGCGAGACGATGCCGCTGCCGGTCTGGAATTTCCACAGCTCCTTGCCGCTCTTCGCGTCGAAGGCCTTGAAGTAGCCGTCGCCGGTGCCGGTGAACACCAGGTTGCCGGCGGTGGCCAGCACCCCGGCCCAGAGCGGCAGGTGTTCCTTGTGTTCCCAGACCAGCTTGCCGCTGAGCGGGTCCATGGCGCGCAGGCTGCCGACGTGGTCGTCGTACATGCGCTTGATCCGGAAGCCCATGCCCAGGTAGGCGCTGCCCTTCGTATAGCTGACCTCCTCGGTCCAGTAGTCTTCCTTCCAGTGGTTGGCCGGCACGTAGAACAGGCCGGTGTCCTGGCTGTAGGCCATCGGGTTCCAGTTCTTGCCGCCGAGGAACGGCGGCGATACTTCCACCGCCTTGCCATGCTTCTGCCCCGGTTCCGGCAGCGGCGGGCGCTGGCCCTCGCGCTCCACCGGGCGGCCGGTCTTCAGGTCGATGTGGCTGGCCCAGGTGATGTTGTCGACGAAGGGGAAGGCGTTCTGCAACTTGCCGTTGCTGCGGTCGACCACATAGAAGAAGCCGTTGCGGTCGGCGTGGGCGGTGGCCTTGACGATCTTGCCGTCCTTGGCCTTGTAGTCGAACAGCACCAGTTCGTTGTTGCCGGAGAAGTCCCAGGCGTCGTTGGGGGTGTGCTGGTAGAACCACTTCACCTCGCCGCTGCTCGGGTCCACCCCGACCTGGCCGGAGGTGTAGAGGCTGTCGTAGTCGTGCGGGTTGCCGCCCTTGGCGGTGCGCGCCCAGGTGTTCCACGGGCCGGGGTTGCCGGCGCCGACGATGATGGTGTTGGTCTCGGCGTCGAAGCTGGCGCTCTGCCAGGGAGCGCCGCCGCCGTGGCTCCACGACTCGACCTTGCCGGTCGGCGAGTTGCGATCGTCCGGCCAGGAGGGCGCCTTGACGTCGCCGGTCACCGTGCTGTCCTTGCCGTTCAGGCGGCCCATGTGGCCTTCGACGAAGGGACGCATCCAGATTTCCTCGCCGGTATCCGGATCGCGGGCGAACAGGCGGCCGACCACGCCGAACTCGTCGCCCGAACTGCCGTGGATCAGCAGGACCTTGCCGGTCTTGCCGTCCTTCACGATGGTCGGCGCGCCAGTCATGGTGTAGCCGGCGCCGTGATCGGCGAACTTCTTCTTCCACACCACCTTGCCGGTGTTCTTGTTCAGCGCCACCACCGAGGCGTCGAGGGTGCCGAAGAACACCTTGTCGCCATAGATCGCGGCGCCGCGGTTGACCACGTCGCAGCACGGGCGGATGTCGTCGGGCAGGCGGTGGTTGTAGGTCCACAGGCGCTTGCCGGTCTTCGCGTCGAGGGCGAACAGCCGCGAGTAGGAGGCGGTCACGTAGATCACGCCGTCGCTGACGATGGCCTGGGACTCCTGGCCGCGCTGTTTCTCGTCGCCGAAGGAGTACGACCAGGCCGGGGTCAGCTTGAACACGTTGTCGGCGTTGACCTGCTTGAGCGGGCTCCAGCGCTGGGCGTGGGTGCCCATGCCGTACTGCAGCACGTCGCCGGTGGTCTTGTCGTCGTTGGCGATGTCCTCCCAGGTCACATCCTTGGCCAGCGCGGCGCCAGCGCTGCCCAGGGCGACGGCGAAGGCGAGGCAGTGCAGGCTCGGGCGCAGGAGGCCGGCAGGGGCGGGTGAGGTTCTTGTTGTCATG
Organism: Pseudomonas sp. FDAARGOS_761; assembly: GCF_013343155.1. Lineage (NCBI taxonomy): Bacteria > Pseudomonadati > Pseudomonadota > Gammaproteobacteria > Pseudomonadales > Pseudomonadaceae > Pseudomonas > Pseudomonas sp. FDAARGOS_761. Next base: position 2,224,064 of record NZ_CP054572.1, read on the forward strand.
ATCGGGTTCCCGTTTGGAGTGAGGGTCGAGAAACGGCAGGCCGCTGCTCGGGCCGCGGCGGCTTCATGGTGGAAGCGGGGCGCGCCGACGGGAACGGAAGATCGCCCGATTCGTCCGGGAAGACTTCCCGGACGGGGCATGACTTGGACTTGCTGCCAAAGCCCCGCGTAAGGCCTTCCGAGGCTCTACTCCGAAGGGAGTAGGCGAGGACGCCCAAAGCAGGATTCGGGCGCGCGGCGGAGCTTCCTAGGATGGCGATGAGCGCCGTTTGGCGCCCGTGCCTTGTCCTGTCTCCCCGGAGGAATGAAGTGATGAACAAGAACAACGCCTTGCGCGGCCTGCTGGTGCTGGCCGGTCTCAGCCTCTCGAGCCTGGCGCTGGCCCACGGCGATGTGACCCCCCAGGCAGTGGACACCAAGGGACTCGAGCCGCTGGGCAAGGAATGGCGCGACATCAACCCCTACCGCGAGCCCTACGCCAAGCACGACCTCGCCGTCGAGATCGGCGCCTCCGCCTACAACCAGAACTGCGCGCGCTGCCACGGCCTGGAAGCCAAGTCCGGCGGCATCGCCCCGGACCTGCGCCTGCTGGAGACCGGCGCCGAGGGCGACGAATGGTTCAAGGAGCGGGTCATCAACGGCGCGGTGCGCGATGGCGCGGTGTACATGCCGAAGATGGCCGACTTCATCAGCCAGGAAGGCCTCTGGGCGATCCGCAGCTATCTGGAAAGCGTGCACGTCGACGAGTGACGCGCCCGACCCTTCGCCGCCGACCGCGGCGCCCTTGCACGAGTCCGCCGCGCCACGGCGGAACGACCACACAGGAGAGCTTCGCCATGATCTACGCAGCGCCCGGAACCCCCGGTGCCGTCGTCACCTTCAAGCCTCGCTACGGCAACTACATCGGCGGCGAGTTCGTGCCTCCGGTCAAGGGCCAGTACTTCACCAACACCTCGCCGGTGAACGGCCAGCCGATCGCCGAGTTCCCCCGTTCCACCGCCGAGGACATCGACAAGGCCCTCGACGCCGCCCACGCCGCCGCCGACGCCTGGGGCCGTACCTCGGTGCAGGAGCGTTCGAACATCCTGCTGAAGATCGCCGAGCGCATCGAGCAGAACCTGGAACTGCTCGCCGTCACCGAGACCTGGGACAACGGCAAGGCCGTGCGCGAGACCCTCAACGCCGACATCCCCCTGGCCGCCGACCACTTCCGCTACTTCGCCGGCTGCATCCGCGCCCAGGAAGGCTCCGCCGCCGAGATCAACGACAGCACCGTGGCCTACCACATCCACGAGCCCTTGGGCGTGGTCGGGCAGATTATCCCGTGGAACTTCCCGCTGCTGATGGCCGCCTGGAAGCTGGCCCCGGCGCTGGCCGCCGGCAACTGCGTGGTGCTCAAGCCGGCCGAGCAGACCCCGCTGGGCATCTGCGTGCTGCTGGAACTCATCGGCGACCTGCTGCCGCCGGGCGTGCTCAACGTCGTCCAGGGCTTCGGCAGGGAGGCCGGCGAGGCCCTGGCCACCAGCAAGCGCATCGCCAAGATCGCCTTCACCGGTTCCACCCCGGTCGGCTCGCACATCCTCAAGTGCGCGGCGGAGAACATCATTCCCTCCACCGTCGAGCTGGGCGGCAAGAGCCCGAACATCTATTTCGAAGACATCATGCAGGCCGAGCCGGCGTTCATCGAGAAGGCCGCCGAGGGCCTGGTGCTGGCTTTCTTCAACCAGGGCGAGGTGTGCACCTGCCCGTCCCGCGCGCTGGTCCAGGAGTCGATCTACCCGGCGTTCATGGAAGAGGTGCTGAAAAAGGTCAGGGCGATCAAGCGCGGCGACCCGCTGGACACCGAGACCATGGTCGGCGCCCAGGCCTCCCAGCAGCAGTACGAGAAGATCCTCTCCTACCTCGACATCGCCCAGCAGGAAGGCGCCGAGCTGCTCGCCGGCGGCAGCGTCGAGAAGCTCGAAGGCAACCTGGCCAGCGGCTACTACATCCAGCCGACCCTGCTCAAGGGGCACAACGGCATGCGCGTGTTCCAGGAGGAAATCTTCGGCCCGGTGGTCGGCGTCACCACCTTCAAGGACGAAGCCGAGGCCCTGGCCATCGCCAACGACACCGAGTACGGCCTCGGCGCCGGCCTCTGGACCCGCGACATCAACCGCGCCTACCGCATGGGCCGCGGGATCAAGGCCGGTCGCGTGTGGACCAACTGCTACCACCTGTACCCGGCCCACGCCGCGTTCGGCGGCTACAAGAAGTCCGGCGTCGGTCGCGAGACGCACAAGATGATGCTCGACCACTACCAGCAGACCAAGAACCTGCTGGTGAGCTACGACATCGACCCGCTGGGCTTCTTCTGAGCGGTCCTCAGCCGCCGCGGATCGCTCCGACCCGCGGCCTTTCCGCCAAGGCACCTGCGGGTGCGCTCGTCCCGCGTCCCGACGCGGCTTTCCCCATGGCGGGTTCTGGCGCGACGCGGCCCTGGCCGCGTCTTTTTTTTCGCCTCGCCGCCGCCCCGGCATGGACTAGGCTTCTGCCCTGCACCAGGGCGAACCAGGGGGGCGCAACGGCGATCTCCCGGCGAACCTTGGGCGGAACAGGCAGTCCCTACCAAATCAGGGGGAAAACTCCTTCGAAAGTCTCATTCGGAGCGAGCCCCGCTGATGTTTAACTCGACCTGCCGGAATCGCCCGGCCCCACCAGAGAGGATCGACCCCATGTGGACCAAGCCCAGCTTCACCGACCTGCGTCTCGGTTTCGAAGTGACCCTCTACTTCGCCAACCGCTGATCCGTTCGGCCCCGGTCTTCCGGGGCCTCCCTCCAGCCCGCGGGGCAGACCCATGCACATCCGTATTCTCGGTTCGGCCGCCGGCGGCGGCTTCCCCCAGTGGAACTGCAACTGCCGCAACTGTCGCGGGGTCCGCGACGGCAGCGTAGCGGCCCAGCCACGCACGCAATCCTCCATCGCCCTGTCCGACGACGGCGAGCGCTGGATCCTCTGCAACGCCTCGCCCGACATCCGTGCCCAGATCGCCGCCTTCCCGGCCCTCCAGCCGGCGCGTCGGCCGCGCGATACGGCGATCGGCGCGATCGTCCTGCTCGACAGCCAGATCGACCACACCACCGGCCTGCTCAGCCTGCGCGAAGGCTGCCCGCACGAAGTCTGGTGCACGCAGATGGTCCACCAGGACCTCAGCGAAGGCTTCCCGCTGTTCCCCATGCTTTCCCACTGGAACGGCGGCCTGCGCCACCGGCCGATCGCCCTCGATGGCGCGCCTTTCGCCATTCCGGCCTGTCCGCGCCTGCGCTTCACCGCGATACCCCTGCGCAGCAGCGCGCCGCCGTATTCCCCGAATCGCGGCGACCCCCATCCGGGCGACAACATCGGCCTGTTCGTCGAGGACCTCGATAGCGCCGGTACGCTGTTCTATGCGCCGGGCCTCGGCGAGGTGGACGAGGCGCTGCTCGAATGGATGCGCCGCGCCGACTGCCTGTTGGTGGACGGTACGCTCTGGCGCGATGACGAGATGCTGGTCTGCGAGGTCGGCGACAAGCTCGGCCGGCAGATGGGGCACCTGGCGCAGAGCGGGCCGGGCGGCATGCTCGAGGTGCTGGCGAAGGTGCCGGCCGCGCGCAAGGTGCTTATCCACATCAACAACACCAATCCCATCCTCGACACCGCTTCGGCCGAACGCGCCGAACTGGATGCCAGTGGCATCGAAGTGGCCTGGGATGGCATGCACATCCAGCTGTAGGGGGCCAACATGAGCCGTGCCGCCATGGATCGCGCCGAATTCGAACGGGCGCTGCGCGACAAGGGACGCTACTACCATATCCACCATCCGTTCCATGTCGCGATGTACGAGGGCCGTGCCAGTCGCGAACAGATCCAGGGCTGGGTGGCGAACCGTTTTTACTACCAGGTCAACATCCCGCTGAAGGACGCGGCGATCCTGGCCAACTGTCCCGACCGCGAGGTCCGCCGCGAGTGGATCCAGCGTATCCTCGACCACGACGGCGCCCCCGGCGAGGCGGGCGGCATCGAGGCCTGGCTGCGTCTGGCGGAAGCGGTGGGCCTGGAGCGCGAGCAGGTGCTGTCCGAGGAGCGGGTGCTGCCCGGCGTGCGCTTCGCCGTCGACGCCTACGTCAACTTCGCCCGTCGCGCCAGTTGGCAGGAGGCGGCGAGCAGTTCGCTGACCGAACTCTTCGCCCCGCAGATCCACCAGTCGCGGCTGGACAGCTGGCCGCGCCACTATCCGTGGATCGAGGCGGCCGGCTACGAGTATTTCCGCAGTCGCCTGGCCCAGGCCCGGCGCGACGTCGAGCACGGCCTGCGGATCACCCTGGAGCACTATCGGACCCGCGAGGCACAGGAACGCATGCTGGATATCCTGCAATTCAAGCTGGACGTGTTGTGGAGCATGCTCGACGCGATGAGCATGGCCTACGAACTCGAACGCCCGCCGTACCACACGGTGACCCGCGAGCGGGTCTGGCATCGGGGGCTGGCATCATGAGCCTGCCGTCGCTCGACAGCGTGCCGATGCTGCGCCGGGGCTTCCGCTTCCAGTTCGAACCGGCCCAGGACTGCCATGTGCTGCTCTACCCCGAAGGCATGGTCAAGCTCAACGACAGCGCCGGGGAAATCCTCAAGCTGGTCGATGGCCGCCGCGACGTGGCGGCCATCGTCGCGGCGCTGCGCGAGCGTTTCCCCGAAGTCCCCGGCATAGACGAAGACATCCTGGCGTTCCTCGAGGTGGCCCATGCGCAATTCTGGATCGAGCTGCAGTGAAAGCGTGGGGCCGCCGCTCTGGCTGCTGGCCGAGCTGACCTATCGCTGTCCGTTGCAGTGCCCGTACTGCTCGAACCCGCTGGAATTCGCCCGCGAGGGCGCCGAGCTGAGTACCGCGGAATGGATCGAGGTGTTCCGCCAGGCTCGCGAGCTGGGCGCCGCACAGCTCGGTTTCTCCGGCGGCGAGCCGCTGCTGCGCCAGGACCTCGCCGAACTGATCGAGGCAGGGCGCGGCCTGGGCTTCTACACCAACCTGATCACCTCCGGCATCGGCCTCGACGAGGCACGCCTGGCGCGCTTCGCCGAGGCCGGGCTGGACCACGTGCAGATCAGCTTCCAGGCCGCCGACGAAGAAGTGAACAACCTGCTCGCCGGCTCACGCAAGGCCTTCGCCCAGAAACTGGCGATGGCCCGCGCGGTGAAGGCGCACGGCTATCCGATGGTGCTCAACTTCGTCACCCACCGGCACAACATCGACAACATCGAGCGGATCATCCAGCTGTGCATCGAGCTGGAAGCCGATTACGTCGAACTCGCCACTTGCCAGTTCTACGGCTGGGCCGCGCTGAATCGTGCCGGGCTGCTGCCGACCCGCGCCCAACTGGAGCGCGCCGAGCGGATCACCGCCGAATACCGCCAACGGCTGGCCGCCGAAGGCAATCCGTGCAAGCTGATCTTCGTCACCCCCGACTACTACGAGGAACGGCCGAAGGCCTGCATGGGCGGCTGGGCCAGCGTATTCCTCGACATCACCCCCGACGGCACCGCGCTGCCGTGTCACAGCGCGCGGCAATTGCCGGTGCAGTTTCCCAACGTGCGCGAGCACAGCCTGCGCCACATCTGGTACGAATCGTTCGGCTTCAACCGCTACCGCGGCGACGCCTGGATGCCCGAGCCGTGCCGTTCCTGCGAGGAGAAGGAGAGGGACCACGGCGGCTGCCGCTGCCAGGCGTTCCTCCTCACCGGCGATGCCGACGCCACCGACCCGGTCTGCGCCAAGTCGGCACGGCACGACCTGATCCTCGCGGCCCGTCGCCAGGCCGAGGAGGCGCCGCTTGGCCTGGACGCGCTGACCTGGCGCAACCAGCGCGCGTCACGCCTGATCTGCAAGGCCTGAGGCAATGGTCGACTACGGCGACTGGCCGAGCGACTGGAGCGCCGAGCGCGCGGTAGCCGCCGGGCGCGATTTCAGCGAGCTGAAGGCGGCCCATGGCGGGCTGGCCTGGGTGGAATTCGATCCGGCCAGCGCGCGCTCGCGCCTGTACCTGTGGCGCGACGGCGTGCTGGAGGAGCCCACCGCGCCGGACGGCTCGGTGCGCAGCCGGGTCTACGAGTACGGCGGCGGCGCCTGCTGCGTGACGCTCGACGGGCTGGCCTGGGTCGACGAAACCGACCAGCAGGTACGCCGCTGGCGAGCGGGCCGCGCAGCCCAAGTGCTGGGCGGCGGGGCGCAGTGTCGCTACGGCGACCTGGCCTACGTCGATGCCTGGGATGCCCTGCTGGCGGTGGAAGAGAGCCATGGGCCGACCGGGGTCGTGCATCGCATCGTGCGCCTGGACGCCGATGGCGCGCGCCGGGTGCTGGTCGAGGGCGCCGATTTCTACGCCGCGCCGCGTGCCGCCGGCCAGGGGCGGCGGCTGGCCTGGATCGAATGGGACCGTCCGCACCAGCCCTGGACCGAGACCCGCCTGGGCCTGGCGGAGAATGGGCGTACGCGCTGCCTGGCCGGAGCCGGAGGCGGCGAGTCGATCCAGCAACCACGCTTCGATCCCGCCGGCCGCCTTCACTGGCTGAGCGACCGCGACGGCTGGTGGCGTCCCTGCGCCGAGGTCGCGTTGGCCGGCCGCTTCGCCGATGCCGACCACGCTGGCGCGCCCTGGCAATTGGGCGCTTGCAGCTACCTGCCGCTGGGAGAGGGAAGGCTGCTGCTCAGTCGCGTCGAGGCCGGCGGCGGGCAACTGTTCCTGCGCGAAGCGGACGGCAGCGAGCGGCGCCTGGCCGCGGACTGGAACCGGTTCGCCGGACTGGCCGCGGACGCCCGGGCGTTCTACTGCATCGCGGCGGCGGCCGGACGCCTGCCGGCGCTGCTGGCGATCCACCGCGACGACCTGCGCGTCGAGGTGCTGCGTGGCGGCGAGCGACCGCTGGCGGAGGACGACCTGTCGCATCCGCAGGCCTTCGTCTATGACCTGGGCAACGGCGAAAACGGCCACGGTTTCTTCTATCCGCCGCGCAATGCCCGCCGCCGCGTCGATCCCCGACGACCAGCGCCGCTGCTGGTGTGGCTGCATGGCGGACCGACCTCGATGCATTCGCCGGCGTTCGATGCCGGCCTGCAATTCTGGACCCAGCGCGGTTTCGCCGTGGCGGCGCTGAACTACCGGGGCAGCAGCGGCTACGGCCGCGCCTATCGGCAGCGCTTGCGCGGCCAGTGGGGGCGCCTGGAGTTGCGCGATATCGAGGCCGCGCTGGCGCGGCTGGACGCGGAGGGACGGATCGACCGCGCCCGGGTCTTCGTCCGTGGCGCCAGCGCCGGAGGCTACAGCGCGCTGCGCGCCCTGGCTTGCCTCGATGGCCTGCGCGGCGGCGCCAGTCTCTATGGGGTCAGCGATCCGTTGGCGCTGGCGCGTTGCACCCACAAGTTCGAAGGCGACTACCTCGACTGGCTGATCGGCGACCCGCAGCGCCAGCGCCGTCGCTACCTGGCGCGTAGCCCGGTGCTGCAGGCCGGGCGCATCCGCGCGCCGGTGGTGTTCTTCCAGGGCGGGCTCGACGCGGTGGTGGTGCCGGAGCAGACCGAGGCGATGGTCGCCGGCCTGCGGCGCAGCGGCGTGCGCGTGGAGTGCCACCGCTATCCGCAGGAGCGCCACGGTTTCCGCCAGCCGGCCAATCGCGCCCATGCGCTGCTGGCGGAATGGCGCTTCTACCTGGGCTTGCTGGAGGATTGAAAGGACCCGCCAAGGTCGCATTGCAATAACCGACGAATGCAGTAGGCTGCCGGCAATGTCCGATAACAATAAGAATGGTCTGTCAGATGAGCCACGACCTCAGCCAACTGCGTAAATTCGTCTCGCCCGAGATCATCTTCGGCGCCGGCTGCCGGCACAGCGTCGCCAACTACGTGAAGACCTTCGGTGCGCGCAAGGTCCTGCTGGTCTCCGACCCCGGCGTGCTCGCCGCCGGCTGGGTCGCCGATATCCAGGCAAGCCTGGAGGGGCAGGGCATCGACTATTGTCTGTATACCGACGTTTCGCCCAACCCCCGGGTCGACGAGGTGATGCTCGGCGCCGAGTTCTATCGCAGCGAGGGCTGCAACGTGATCGTCGCGGTGGGCGGCGGCAGCCCGATGGATTGCGCCAAGGGCATCGGCATCGTCGCCGCCCATGGCCGCAGCATCCTCGAGTTCGAAGGCGTCGACCGGCTGCGGGTGCCGAGTCCGCCGCTGATCCTGATCCCGACCACCGCCGGGACTTCGGCGGACGTCTCGCAGTTCGTGATCATTTCCAACCAGGACGAGCGCATGAAGTTCTCCGTGGTGAGCAAGGCGGTGGTGCCTGACGTCTCGCTGATCGACCCGGAAACCACGTTGACCATGGATCCCTTCCTTTCGGCCTGTACCGGCATCGATGCACTGGTACACGCCATCGAGGCGTTCGTCTCCACCGGCCACGGGCCGCTGACCGATCCCCACGCTCTGGAAGCGATGCGCCTGATCGATGGCAATCTGGTACAGATGATCGCCAATCCCGGCGACATCGCCCTGCGCGAGAAGATCATGCTCGGGAGCATGCAGGCCGGGCTGGCCTTCTCCAACGCCATCCTCGGCGCGGTGCATGCCATGTCGCACAGCCTCGGCGGCTATCTCGACCTGCCCCACGGCCTGTGCAACGCGGCGCTGGTCGAACACGTGGTGGCGTTCAACTACAGCGCCGCGCCGGAACGCTTCAAGGTGATCGCCGAGACCTTCGGCATCGATTGCCGCGGTCTGACCCAGGGGCAGGTCCGCCAGCGCCTGGTGGACCACCTGATCGCCTTCAAGCACGCCGTGGGTTTCCACGAGAGCCTCGCCCTGCACGGGGTCGGCAGCTCCGACATTCCTTTCCTCTCGCGCCACGCGATGCAGGACCCGTGCATCCTTACCAACCCGCGCGAGTCGAGCCAGCGCGATGTCGAGGTGGTCTATGGCGAGGCCCTCTGAGCAGCAGCAGGAGGCCCTGGCCGGGTTGCTCGGCCTGGGCAGCCACTCCGCGCGCAAGAGCCACTACCCGGAGCTGCTGGCGCGCCTGGAGGAGCTGGAGGCCGAGCGCAACCGCTACAAATGGCTGTTCGAGCACGCGGTGCACGGCATCTTCCAGGCCAGCCTCGGCCAGGGGCTGCGCGCCGCCAATCCGGCGCTGGCGCAGATGCTCGGCTACGACGATCCGCAACAGGTGCTCTGGTCGCTGGAGGACATGGCCGGGCAACTGTTCGTCGGCGGCGAGGCCGAGATGCGACGGATCCGCGCGCTGCTGCGCGAGCGCGGCGGCCTGTTCGGCTACGAGACGCGCCTCTGGCGCAGGGACGGCAGTCACATCGAGGTATTGATGAACCTGCTGCTCAGGCACGACGAGGAAGAATTGGTCGAAGGTTTCGTCGCCGACATCACCGAACGGGTCCAGGCCCAGCAGCGCCTGCAGACCATGAACGAGGAACTGGAGCGGCGGGTAGCCGAGCGCACCCACGAGCTGGAAGAACTCAACCGCCAGTTGCGCCAGGCGCGCGACGCCGCCGAAGCCGCCAACCACAGCAAGGACAAGTACCTCGCCGCCGCCAGCCACGACCTGCTGCAACCGCTCAACGCGGCGCGGCTGCTGGTCGATACCCTGCGTGAGCGGGGCCTGCCGGCCGCCGAACTGCAACTGGTGGAGCGCACCCACCTGGCCCTGGAAGGCGCCGAGACCTTGCTCACCGACCTGCTGGAAATCGCCCGGCTCGACCAGAGTGCGATCCGTCCGGACCTGGACGACTATTCCCTCGACGAACTGCTCGCTCCGCTGGCCTCGGAGTTCGAGGAAGTCGCGCGTGCCGCCGGCCTGGCCCTGCGTGCGCGGATCCCGCGACTGGCAGTGCGCACCGACGCGCGCCTGCTGTCGCGGATCCTGCGCAACTTGCTCAGCAACGCCTGCCGCTACACCGAGCGCGGCAGCGTGCTGCTGGGGGCGCGCCGGCGTGGCGGCAAGGTACGCCTGGAGGTGTGGGACACTGGCCGGGGCATCCCCGCCGACCAGTTGCAGGCGATCTTCCTCGAGTTCAACCAACTGGACGCCGGGCGCGCTTCCGAGCGCCGTGGCGTCGGACTCGGGCTGGCCATCGTCGACCGTATCGCCGGCATCCTCGGCTACCGCATCGAGGTGCATTCGACTCCCGGCCGAGGCTCGCTGTTCGCCATCGAGGTGCCGCTGGTCCGCAAGCCGGCGCGGCCAGCACCCGGCGAGGCGATTGCGCGGGTTTCGGCTGGTGATCCGCTGCCGGGACGGCGGCTGCTGGTGGTGGACAACGAGACCGAGATTCTCTTCAGCATGTCCGCGCTGCTCGGCCAGTGGGGCTGCGAGGTGCTTACCGCCACCGACCTGGAAGGCGCGCGCAAGGCGCTCGATGGCCGCGCGCCGGATGCGATCCTGGTCGACTACCACCTGGACCACGGCGCTACCGGTTGCCAGTTGCTGGGCGCCTTGCGCGAGGACTACGGCGCGGAGATCGCCGCGGTGATGATCACCGCCGACCGCAGCGACGATTGCCGCCGCGCGCTGGCCCGCCTGGGCGTGCCGCTGCTCAACAAGCCGCTGAAGCCCGGCAAGTTGCGCGCGGCCCTGAGCGCCTTGCTCGGCGAGCTCTAGAACGCGTACCGCCGCCTGGGACGGTGCACGCCCTAGCCGGGCCGGCGGCTGCGCCGGTGCAGTGCGACGGCCAGGGCCAGCCCGCCGAGCGAGGCCAGGCAGGCGAAGAGGAACATCGAGCGGAAGCCGAACAGGTTGGCGACGAAGCCCACCAGCGGCCCGGTGATGCCCAGCGACAGGTCGACGAACAGCGAGTAGGCGCCCAGCGCCGCGCCACGGTTGGAAGCCGGTACCAGGTTCACCGCTTCCACGCCGAACGCCGGGAACACCAGGGAGAAGCCGAAGCCGGTGAGCGCCGCGCCGGCCAGGCCGACCCAGGGATTCGGCGCGCTCCACAGCAACAGCAGGCCGAGGCTTTCGACGCCGAGGCAGATGATCGCCACGCGGAAGCCGCCGAGCCGGTTGATGCTATTGGCGAACAACAGCCGGGCGCCGATGAAGCAACCGCCGAAGGCACTCAGGCAGAGCACTGCGTTGGCCCAGCCACGGCTGGCGTAGTAGAGGGTGATGAAGGTGGCGATGGTGCCGAAGCCGATCGCCCCCAGCGCCAGGCCCATACCGTGCGGGGTGACCCGGCCGAGCACATGGTGGAACGGCAGTCGCTCGCCGTGCACCAGCGGCGCCGGCAACTTCGGCCAGGCCAGGGCGAAGCCGAGCGCCCCGAGCAGGACGATGGACACGCCCATGCTCCACAGCCCCAGCCACTGCACCAGCAGCACCCCTAGCGGCGCCCCGAGGGCGATGGCGCCGTAGCTGGCGATGCCGTTCCAGGAAATCACCTTGGCGGTGTGCGGCGCGCCGACCCGGCCGATGCCCCAGCCGATCGCCGCCGAGCCGACCAGGCTTTCCGCCGCGCCGAGTACCAGGCGGCCGACCAGCAGGCTGGCCAGGCTCAGCGCCGGCCAGCCCTGGATCGCCACCGAGAGCAGCATGAACAGCCCGCTCGCGGCGCTGCCGGCCATGCCGTAGAGCACCGCGCGCTTCGGCCCGAGGCCGTCGATGACGCGCCCGGCGTAGGGCCGGGCGAGCAGGGTGGCGAGGTACTGCAGGCTGATCACCAGGCCGGCCAGCACCGAGCCGTAGCCGAGGTCGTCGTGCACGTAGCCGGGCAGCACCGCCAGCGGGATGCCGATGGTCAGGTAGCCGATGAAGGTGAACATCACCACCGAGACGATCTGCAGGGTGACGTTTTGCCGGGCGCTGTCCTGCGCCGGCGGGGTGGGGCGGATATCGACGGACATGTGGGAAACGCGGTCGCAGTGGGTTGTCGCGGTCCGCCATGATGACCGTTGCGGATGACGAATGAAAGCAGGCTAACGGATTCGCCGGGCTATCGGCGACGCGCGGTGCCCGGCGCTAGCGCGTTCAGAGACGCTGGAAGAGACCCGGGTAATCGATCACCAGGCCCTGTTCGTCCACCAGCAGTACCGCTTTGAACGCGCTGCCTTCGAGGTTCTCGTAGAGGTAGTGGCTGGCGTCCAGGCGGGTGTATGCCTGGCGCATGCTACGCGGCTCCAGGGCCGGGGCCTCGATGTAGAGCGCGCGGATTTCCGCGCGCTGGCCATCGGCCAGGCCCAGGCGGCGGATCGGGAAGGTGTTGGTGAAGGGGCTTGGCCAAATATCGATGTCCAGGCAACCGTCGAATGCCGGTAGCGCTTCGCCGTCGCCGTCCTGCCAGTGGCCGCGGCCATCGGCGAGCAGGTGCAGCTTGCGCACCCCGGTTTCGCTTTCGACGTGGAACACCGCCTCACGCAGATGCCAGTCGGCGTCCCAGCGCAGCCGGTAGTCCAATTGGTAGGGCAGGCCGCTGCGTTCGTCCGGCGCGCGCAACTGGCTTTCCGCCTGGTCGTCCTCCAGGCGCAGGGCCTCCCAGCTGGACGACGGCGAGCGCCACAGGCCGGCCCAGGTGTACAGACGGTCGCGACTCATGCGTCGAGTACCAGGCCGAGGCGCTGGCGCTTGGGCAGGCGCGCCACCACCAGCTGATGGGAACGGACCAGGGCCTCGCGCAACTCCGCCGCCTTCATCGGGTAGGGGCGGGCCATGACGATCCAGTGCGCGCGCGCCAGGTAGGGCGCCGGACGGATGCCGGGGCGGTCGACATAGCCGAGGAACAGCTCGCTGCCGACCTTGAAGGCCAGGCCGCCGTCCTTGTCGACGAAGTCGAGGATGGCGAACATCTTGTTGCCGGCCACCGAGAACACCCGGTTCGAACCCCACTTGAGGTCTTCCCGGGCGCCGGGCAGTTGCAGGCAGAAGGCGGCGATCTGGTCGGCGGTCATGGACGCTCCGGTGGCGGTTCAGTCGCGGAAATACACTTCCAGGAGATGGTAGCCGAACTGGCTCTTCAGCGGACCCTGGAGCACGCCCACGGGTTTCCTGAAGATGGCATTGTCGATGGACCTGACCATCTGCCCCGGACGCACCTCGCCGAGGTCGCCGCCGCGCTTGCCGGACGGGCAGGTCGAATGCTTCTTCGCCAGTGTGGCGAAGTCCTCGCCCTTGGCCAGGCGCTGCTTCAGTTGCGCGGCCTCGGCTTCGGTCTTGACCAGGATGTGGCGGGCCATGGCGACGGGCATGGGATTACCTTTTGCGGTAGCACGGAACGCGCATTCTAGCCCAGGCTCGCCGCGGCTTCAGTCGCGCAGTTCGGCGAGGTCGCGATAAAGCTCCAGCGCCTGCGGGTTGGCCAGGGCGTCGGTGTTCTTCACCGGGCGGCCGTGGATCACGTTGCGCACCGCAAGCTCGACGATCTTGCCGCTCAGGGTGCGCGGGATATCGGCGACCTGGATGATCTTCGCCGGTACGTGGCGCGGCGTGGCGTTGGCGCGGATGGTCTGGCGGATGCGTTCACGCAGCGGCTCGTCGAGTCGCACGCCGTCGCGCAGGCGGACGAACAGCAGCACACGCACATCGCCCTGCCAGTCCTGGCCGATGGCGATGGACTCGAGGACTTCCTCGACCTTTTCCACCTGGCGGTAGATTTCCGCGGTGCCGATGCGCACGCCGCCGGGATTGAGCACCGCGTCGGAGCGGCCGTGGATGACCAGCCCGCCGTGGGCGGTTTCCTCGGCGTAGTCGCCATGGGCCCAGACGCCGGGAAAACTGGCGAAGTAGGCGTCGTGGAACCTGGTGCCATCCGGGTCGTTCCAGAAGCCCAGCGGGATCGACGGGAAATGCCGGGTGCAGACCAGCTCGCCCTTGCCGCTGGCGAGGCGGCGGCCGTCGTCGTCCCAGATTTCCACGGCCATGCCCAGCGCCTTGCATTGCAGTTCGCCGCGCCACACCGGCAGCACCGGGTTGCCGATGGCGAAGCAGGAAACGATGTCGGTGCCGCCGGAGATCGACGACAGGCAGAGGTCGCTCTTCAGCTCGCGATAGACGTAATCAAAGCTTTCGTGGGCCAGCGGCGAACCGGTGGAGAGCAGTGTCCTCAGGCTGTCCAGGCGGTGGCTGTGGCGCGGGCGCACGCCGGCCTTCTCGAGCGCCGCCAGGTACTTGGCGCTGGCGCCGAACACGGCGATGTCCTCGGCGTCGACGAGGTCCAGCAGGCGCTCGGGGCCGGGGTGGAACGGCGAGCCGTCGTAGAGCACCAGGCTGGCGCCCACCGCCAGGCCGGAGGCCAGCCAGTTCCACATCATCCAGCCGCAGGTGGTGTAGTAGAACAGCCGGTCGCCGTCGCCCAGGTCGGTGTGCAGGCCGTGCTCCTTGAGATGTTGCAGGAGCACGCCGCCGGTGGCATGGACGATGCACTTGGGTACCCCGGTGGTGCCCGACGAATAGAGGATGTACAGCGGCTGCTCGAAGGGCACCGGGGTGAAGACCGGCTCGCCCTCGGCCTGGTAGAACCCGTCCCACAGCGCGACACGCGCCTGGCAGCGGTAGTCCTGCGGCTGCGCCTGCGGACGGTCGTAGGGCACCACCAGCAGTTGCTCCAGGCCGGGCAGGCCGGCGAGCACCTCGTTGAGCTTGGCGGTCAGGTCCAGCGACTTGCCGGCGTAGCGGTAGCCGGCGCAGGCGATCAGCACCCGCGGTTCGATCTGGCCGAAGCGGTCGATCACGCCCTGGGTGCCGAAGTCCGGCGAGCAGCTCGACCAGGTGGCGCCGAGGCTGGCGGTGGCGAGCATGCCGACCACGGTCTGCCAGGTGTTCGGCATCAGCGCGGCGACCCGGTCGCCGGGGCCTATGCCCAGGGCGGCGAGGCGCTTCTGCAGGCCCGCCACGTGACGGGCCAGTTCGGCGTGGCTGAGCACCTCGCGGCGACCGTCTTCGCTCACCGCGATCAGCGCCGGGGCATCATCGCGGCGGCGCAGCAGGTGTTCGGCGAAATTCAGCGTGGCGCCGGGGAACCAGCGCGCCGAGGGCATCTGCGTGCCTTCCTCGAGGACCGCACGCGGCGGTTGCTGGAAGCGCACCTCGAAGAAGTCGACGATGGCCTGCCAGAACGCCTCGCGCCGCTGCACGCTCCAGGCATGCAGCGCCGGGTAGTCGGCCAGACCGAGGGCATGGCGCTGGTTGACGAAGCGCCGGAAGGCCTCCATGCGACTGGCGGCGATGCGTTCGGCGGAAGGGCTCCAGAGCGGTGCGGGCATGGCGTGTCCGTCCTTGTTGTTGTTCCGGGACATGCAGGAAGCATAACCGGACCCGCCGCTGCCTGCCTCACTCCGTGGACTGGTCCTGCGGCAGCGCCAGCGAGCGCCAGTCGGTGCCATGCAGCAGCACGTCGCTGAGGGCCTGGGCGGCGGTGGACAGCTTGTGCTCGCTCAGCCGCAGCAGGCCGACCCGTCGCTGCACCTGCGGCGCGTAGAGCGGCAGGCAGCGCGCGCCGAGTTCCTGCATCTGCTGGATGCACAGGGTCGGCACGGCGCTGACACCGAGTCCCTGGGCGACCATCCGCCCGACCGTGACCAGTTGGTGGCTCTCGAACGCCACCGGCAAGCGGCCGTGCTCGGCGGCCACGCTTTCTTCCAGGAGCAGGCGCACCGCCGAGGGGCGTTGCAGGGTAATGAAGGGCTCGCCGAGCAGTTCGCGCCAACTGATCCGCTCCTGCCCGGACAGCGGCGAGCCGGTCGGCACCACGGCGACGAAGCGGTCGCTGTAGAACGGGGTGAACTCGAGGTTTTCCAGGGACTCCGGCTCGAAGGCGATGCCCAGCTCGACGCGTCGGTTGCGGACCATCTCCAGCACCTGCTCGTTGATCACGTCGTGCACCGCCACGTTGACCCGCGGGTGGCGTTCGCGAAAGGTCTTCAAGACCAGCGGCAGCAGGTTGCCGGCGAAGGAGGGCATGGCGGCGATGGAGACCTTGCCCAGTTGCAGGGTGAAGTGCTGGCGCAGCAATTCCTCGGTATTGTCCCAGTCGGCCAGCAGGCGCAGCGCCAGCGGCAGCAGGGTCTCGCCCTCGGGGGTGAGGCTGACGCTGCGGGTGGTACGTTCCAGCAGCGGACCGCCGAGGCTTTCCTCCAGGCTCTTGATCGCCAGGCTCAGGGCCGGCTGGGAGAGGTGCAGGCGTTCGCCGGCCTGGGCGAAGCTGAGGCTCTGCGCCACGGCGAGGAAGGCGCGCAACTGCTTGACGGTCATTTATTTGTTTTTCTCATCAATGGATTGGAAAAACAAACTTAACAAATCAGTCCGCAGCGGAGAAGCTCTGTGCGACCCGGCAGTCAGACTGCCGCACGCACAATCACAAGAGCCGGAAGAGGCACAGCAGCATGAGCGGACTCGACAAGCGAGTAGGCAGTTACGAAGAGGCCCTCGAAGGCCTGACCGACGGCATGACCGTCCTCGCCGGGGGCTTCGGCCTCTGCGGGATTCCCGAGAACCTGATCGCGGAAATCCGCCGGCGCGGGGTCAGGGACCTCACGGTGGTCTCGAACAACTGCGGCGTCGACGGTTTCGGCCTCGGCGTGCTGCTGGAAGACCGGCAGATCCGCAAGATGATCGCCTCCTACGTCGGCGAGAATGCCCTGTTCGAGCAACAACTGCTCAGTGGCGAGCTGGAAGTCGAACTGACCCCGCAAGGCTCGCTGGCCGAGAAGATCCGCGCCGGCGGCGCCGGCATCCCGGCCTTCTTCACCGCCACCGGCTACGGCACCCCGGTCGCCGAGGGCAAGGAGGCGCGCGAGTTCAATGGCCGCCACTACATCCTCGAGCCGGCCATCACCGGCGACTTCGCCATCGTCAAGGGCTGGAAGGCCGACCATTTCGGCAACGTCGTCTATCGCCACACCGCGCAGAACTTCAATCCGCTGGTCGCCACCGCCGGGCGCATCACGGTGGTCGAGGTGGAGGAGATCGTCGAGCCCGGCGAACTGGACCCGACGCAGATCCACACCCCCGGCATCTACGTCGACCGGATCATCCAGGGTCGCTTCGAGAAACGCATCGAGAAACGCACGCTGCGCGCCTGACGGCGGCCGCTACAACGACAAGAGGTTTCCCCAGATGGCACTTACCCGCGAACAGATGGCGCAGCGCGTGGCGCGCGAATTGAAGGACGGCTACTACGTCAACCTCGGCATCGGCATCCCGACCCTGGTGGCCAACTACGTGCCGGAGGGCATCGACGTCATGCTCCAGTCGGAGAACGGCCTGCTCGGCATGGGCGCGTTTCCCAGCGAGGCGGAAGTCGACGCCGACATGATCAACGCCGGCAAGCAGACCGTGACCGCCCGCGTCGGCGCGTCGATCTTCGACTCGGCGCAGTCCTTCGCCATGATCCGTGGCGGCCACGTCGACCTCACCGTGCTCGGTGCCTTCGAGGTGGACGTGCGCGGCAACATCGCCTCCTGGATGATCCCCGGCAAGCTGGTCAAGGGCATGGGCGGCGCCATGGACCTGGTGGCCGGCGCCGAGAACATCATCGTCACCATGACCCACGCCTCCAAGGACGGCGAGTCCAAGCTGCTGCCGTACTGCACCCTGCCGCTGACCGGTTGCGGCTGCATTCGCAAGGTGCTCACCGACCTGGCCTACCTGGAGATCGAGGACGGCGCCTTCATCCTCCGCGAGCGCGCCCCCGGCGTCAGCGTCGAGGAGATCGTGGCGAAGACCGCCGGCAAGCTGATCGTCCCCGAGCACGTGCCGGAAATGAGTTTCTGAATCGCGGCCCGCGCGGCCGGCGCCTCCACGCAAGGCGCCGGCCGCGCGGACCGTCCTTTCCAGAGGGCGTAGGATAGGAGCCTGTCGCACCGCCTACGTCCACCCGCAGCGATTCGGCCCGGCCACGGGCGAATCCAGGAGAACCATCCATGCAAGACGTCGTCATCGTCGCCGCTACCCGTACCGCCGTCGGCAGCTTCCAGGGCTCGCTGGCCGGCATTCCCGCCCCCGAGCTGGGCGCCGCGGTGATCCGCCGCCTGCTCGAACAGACCGGTCTCGATGCCGGCCAGGTCGACGAAGTGATCCTCGGCCAGGTGCTCACCGCCGGTTCCGGGCAGAATCCGGCGCGCCAGGCGGCGATCAAGGCCGGCCTGCCGGTCGGCGTGCCGGCCATGACCCTGAACAAGGTCTGCGGCTCCGGCCTCAAGGCCCTGCACCTGGGCGCCCAGGCGATTCGCTGCGGCGACGCCGAGGTGATCGTCGCCGGCGGCCAGGAGAACATGAGCCTGGCGCCCTACGTCATGCCCGGCGCCCGCACCGGCCTGCGCATGGGCCATGCGAAGCTGGTCGACAGCATGATCGAGGACGGCCTGTGGGACGCCTTCAACGACTACCACATGGGCATCACCGCCGAGAACCTGGCGGAGAAGTACGGCCTGACCCGCGAGGAGCAGGACGCCTTCGCCGCCGCTTCGCAGCAGAAGGCCATCGCCGCCATCGAGGGCGGGCGCTTCCGCGACGAGATCACGCCGATCCAGGTCCCGCAGCGCAAGGGCGAGCCGCTGAGCTTCGATACCGACGAGCAGCCGCGCGCCGGCACCACCGTCGAGGCCCTGGCCAAGCTCAAGCCGGCCTTCAGGAAGGACGGCAGCGTCACCGCCGGCAACGCCTCCAGCCTCAACGACGGCGCCGCCGCGGTATTGCTGATGAGCGCGGCCAAGGCCAAGGCCCTGGGCCTGCCGGTGCTGGCGCGGATCGCCAGCTACGCCAGCGCCGGGGTCGACCCGGCGATCATGGGCATCGGCCCGGTCTCCGCCACCCGTCGCGCGCTCGACAAGGCCGGCTGGAGCCTGGAGCAACTGGACCTGATCGAGGCCAACGAGGCCTTCGCCGCGCAGTCCCTGGCGGTGGGCCGGGAACTGGGCTGGGATGCCGCCAGGGTCAACGTCAACGGCGGCGCCATCGCCCTTGGCCACCCGATCGGCGCGTCCGGCTGCCGGGTGCTGGTGACCCTGCTGTACGAGATGATCCGTCGCGACGCGAAGAAGGGCCTCGCCACCCTGTGCATCGGCGGCGGGCAGGGCGTCGCCCTGACCCTGGCCCGCGACTGATCCATCGACCTGCCGCTCGCGGCGTGATCGCGCCATGTCCTTTCGCGGGGGCATGGCGCGCTCGTGTCCAGGGAACGAGCGGCGGACGGCCTTGACCGTCCGACCGGCCCCGTACCGTTCCGCCCCTCGGGACGGCCGGGTGCCCAGGGAGCCGTAGCACACACAGGCGGCCCCGTAGTCGCCGAATAACAATAAAACCGAGAGAATCCGCGATGACCGCTATCCTTCCCATCCAAGAAAGCCGCTCCGCGCGCTTTGCCATGCGTTGCTCGAACTGGGCCGAGCGCTGGTTTCCCGACTCCTGGGTGTTCGCCGCCCTGGCCATCCTCATCGTCAGCCTGGCCGCGCTGGCCATGGGCGCCGGACCGACCGCCACGGCGAAAGCCTTCGGCGACGGTTTCTGGAGCCTGATCCCGTTCACCATGCAGATGGCCTTCGTGGTCATCGGCGGCTATGTGGTGGCCAGTTCAGGCCCCGCCTCGCGTCTCATCGACCTGCTCGCGCGGGTGCCGAAGAATGGCCGCTCGGCGGTCTGCTGGGTGGCGCTGGTGTCGATGCTCGCCTCGCTGCTCAACTGGGGCCTCAGCCTGGTCTTCGGCGGCCTGCTGGTACGCGCCCTGGCGCGCCGCAGCGACCTGCGCATGGACTACCGCGCCGCCGGCGCCGCGGCCTACCTCGGGCTGGGCGCGGTGTGGGCGCTGGGCCTGTCGTCGTCGGCCGCGCAGTTGCAGGCCAACCCGGCCAGCCTGCCACCGTCGATCCTGGCGATCACCGGGGTGATCCCGTTCACCGAGACCATCTTCCTCTGGCAGTCCGGGGTCATGCTGCTGGCGCTGATCCTGGTCTCGCTGGTGATCGCCTACATGACCGCGCCGAGCGCCGCCAGCGCCCGCGACGCCAAGGATTGCGGGGTCGACGTGAGCTTCACCGCTCCGGCCAGGCTGGCGCCGACCCGGCCCGGCGAGTGGCTGGAGCACAGCCCGTTGCTGATCATCCTGCTGGTACTGCTGGCCGGCGGCTGGCTGGTCCACGAGTTCTCGACCAAACCGGCGATCCTGGCGATCTCCGGGTTGAACACCTATAACCTGCTGTTCCTGATGCTCGGCGCGTTGCTGCACTGGCGCCCGCGCAGCTTCCTCGACGCGGTGGCGCGCGCGGTGCCGACCACCACCGGGGTGCTGATCCAGTTCCCGCTGTACGGCTCGATCGCGGCGATCATGACCACGGTCAACGGCAGCGACGGCGAGACCCTGGCCCACCATATCTCGACCTTCTTCGTACAGATCGCCTCCCACGACACCTACGCGCTGCTGATGGGCGTGTACTCGGCGGTGCTGGGCTTCTTCATTCCCTCCGGCGGCGGCAAGTGGATCATCGAGGCGCCGTACGTGATGCAGGTGGCCAACGAGCTGCAATACCACCTCGGCTGGGCGGTGCAGATCTACAACGCCGCCGAGGCGCTGCCGAACCTGATCAATCCGTTCTACATGCTGCCGTTGCTCGGCGTGCTGGGGCTGAAGGCGCGCGACCTGATCGGCTTCTCGTTCGTCCAGTTGCTGGTGCATATCCCGCTGGTGCTGGTGCTGCTCTGGGCCCTGGGCAGCACCCTGGCGTACATCCCGCCGGTGATGCCGTAGCGCATCGGCGGACCGACCTGGCCCCGATAACTTCCTCTCCCTGAAGGGAGAAGGGTGGGTAGAGGGTAGCCGCGCCGGGAAACGAGGTATCGGCGGATAACGCCTGTGGCGTTATCCGCCCTACGCAATGGGGCGGGCGAACTCCGGATGGTTCCCTCTCCCTTCAGGGAGAGGGTCTGGGGAGAGGCAGGCCGCCCCGGCTACTGCGCCACCCAGCCGCCATCCATGTTCCAGGCCGCGCCGCGCACCTGGTCGGCGGCTTCGCTGCAGAGGAACAGCGTCAGCCCGCCGAGTTGCTCGGGGGTGACGAAGGCCAGCGAGGGTTGCTTTTCCGCCAGCAGGTCGTGTTCCGCCTGTTCGGGCGAGACGCCCTCGGCGATGCGCGCGTCGATCTGCTTCTGCACCAGCGGGGTCAGCACCCAGCCGGGGCAGATGGCGTTGCAGGTCACCGGCGTGCGCGCCGTTTCCAGCGCCACGCTCTTGGTCAGGCCGAGCACGCCATGCTTGGCGGCGACGTAGGCGCTCTTCCCGGCCGAGGCGACCAGGCCGTGGGTCGAGGCGACGTTGACGATCCGCCCCCAGCCGCGCGCGAGCATGCCCGGCAGGGCCAGGCGGGTGGTATGGAACACCGAGGACAGGTTGATCGCGATGATCGCGTCCCAGCGTTCCATGGGGAATTCCTGCACCGGCGCCACGTACTGGATGCCGGCGTTGTTGACGAGGATGTCGACGCCGCCGAAGGTCCGCTCGGCGAAGGCCATCAGTTCGCCGATCTGCTCCGGGCTGGAGAGGTCGGCCGGATGGTGCTCTGCGCGCACGCCGTGGGCGCGGACCTGCGCCAGCGCCGCGTCGACCTCGCCGAAGCCGTTGAGGAGCAGGTCGGCGCCGGCCTCGGCCAGGCTCAGGGCGATGCCCAGGCCGATGCCGCTGGTGGAACCGGTGACCAGGGCGGTCTTGCCTTTCAGGGTCATGCTGTTTCTCCCGCTGGATGAAAAAAGGGCGGATCAGACCAGGCCGGTGGCGTAGAACAGTCCGATGACGAAGAACACCGCCAGGGTCTTGATCAGGGTAATGCCGAAAATGTCCTTGTACGCCTCCCGATGGGTCAGGCCGGTGACCGCCAGGAGGGTGATCACCGCGCCGTTGTGCGGCAGGGTATCCATCCCGCCGCTGGCCATGGCGGCGACCCGGTGGAGGACTTCCAGGGGGATCTGCGCGGCGTTGGCGGCGGCGATGAAGGTATCGGACATCGCCGCCAGGGCGATGCTCATGCCGCCCGACGCGGAACCGGTGATGCCGGCCAGCAGGGTGACGGTGATCGCTTCGTTGACCAGCGGATTGGGAATGCTCTTGAGCGCGTCGGCCAGCACCAGGAAGCCCGGCAGCGAGGCGATCACCGCACCGAAGCCGTATTCCGAGGCGGTGTTCATCGCCGCCAGCAGCGAGCCGGCCACCGCGCTGCGGGTGCCTTCGGCGAGGCGGCTGCGGATCGCCGCGAAGCCGCTCGCCAGCACCAGCAGGATGCCCAGCAGCAGGGCCGCCTGCACTGCCCAGATCGCGGTGAGCTTGCCGACCTCGGTCTGCAACGGCGTGGCCATGCCGGCCAGTTGCAGGGTATGGACCTGGCCGTACCATTGCGGGATCCAGTGGGTGAACAGCAGGTTGGCGACCCCGACCAGCACCAGCGGCGAGAGCGCCAGCCAGGGGTTCGGCAGGCGCAGGTCATCGGCGGTCTCCGGCTCGTTGCGCAGGTCGCTGCCGTAGCCTTCGCCGTTGCGCCGCGCCTTGTTCGCCTGGCGTCGCAGGTAGAGCATGCCCACGGCGAAGACGAACAGCGCGCCGAGGGTGCCGAGCCAGGGCGCGGCCCAGGCGTGGGTGCCGAAGAAGGTCGAGGGGATGATGTTCTGGATCTGCGGGGTGCCGGGCAGCGCGTCCATGGTGAAGGAAAACGCGCCGAGGGCGATGGTCGCCGGAATCAACCGCTTGGGGATGTCGCTCTGGCGGAACATCTCCGCGGCGAACGGGTAGACCGCGAACACCACCACGAACAGCGAGACGCCGCCGTAGGTGAGCAGCGCGCAGACCAGTACGATCACCAGCATCGCCTGGCGGGTGCCGAGCAGGCGGATCGCCGCCGCGACGATGGAGCGGGAGAAGCCGGCCAGCTCGATCAGCTTGCCGAACACCGCGCCAAGCAGGAAAACCGGGAAGTAAAGCTTGATGAAACCGACCATCTTCTCCATGAACACCCCGGTGAAGGTCGGCGCGACCGCGCTGGGATCGGTGAGCAGGACGGCGCCGAGGGCGGCGAGGGGGGCGAACAGGATGACGCTGTAGCCGCGGTAGGCGGCCAGCATCAGCAGGCCCAGGGCGGCAAGGGCGATGATCACGCTCATCGGGCATATCTCCACGGCGCTGCGGGGCGCGCTTCGCATGGGGAAGGCGCTCCGGGCCTGTTTCTTGTTGTCGAACGGTGCGGGCACCGGCGTGACGGCCTGGAACGGGGCAGGGCCGTCGGAAAGGCACGTTGCGATAACCGTGCCAGGCTCCAGAGTCGCGGTTTTCGCGGGCTGCGGCGAGACGAAGGGGAGCGTGGGGAATAGCGTTGTCTCAAAATGGAGACGTAATCGAGCGAAAGTTCCGTGGCTATGCAGGTCTCAGTTCGTCTCTATTTAGAGATGGGTCCCGTTATCGAGACGCATGCCCAGCGCCACGATCTTCTTGTACAGGGTCGAGCGACCCAGGCCCAGGCGTTTCGCCGCTTCCACCACATTGCCGGCACTCTGCGCCAGGGCCCGTCCGATCAGGTCGCGCTCGAAGGCTTCGCGGGCCTGTTGGAAATCCCCGACCGGCCTGTCGTCCGCCGCTCGAGGCAGCTCCGGCAGCGGTTGCAGGGGGCCCAGCGCCGCGCCGAGGGCGGCGGCGTCCAGCAACGGTTGGTCGGCCAGCAGCAGCGCGCGTTCCAGCACGTTGCGCAGTTCGCGGACGTTGCCCGGCCAGGCATGCCGGGCGAGCAGCGCCAGGGCGTCGCCGCCGAGTTCGTGGAGACGGCCGTGGTCGAGGCTGTCGAGGATCGACTCGCAGAGCGCCGGGAGGTCGTCCAGGCGCTGGCGCAACGGTGGGATCTCGATCGGCAGGACGTTCAGCCGGTAGTAGAGGTCAGCGCGGAAACGGCCTTCGCGCATCGCCTGCTGCAGGTCGATGGAAGTGGCGGCGACCAGGCGGATGTCGCTGCGGATCACTTCGTTGGAACCCACCGCTTCGAACTCTTTCTCCTGTAGCACGCGCAACAGCTTGCCTTGCAAGGCCAGCGGCATGTCGCCGATCTCGTCGAGGAACAACGTGCCGCCCTGGGCCACCTGCAACTTGCCTGGCCGGCCCTTGCGCTCGGCACCGGTGAAGGCCCCCGGGGCGGTACCGAAGAATTCGGCCTCCAGCAGGCTTTCCGGGATCGCCGCGGCGTTCACGCTGACGAAGGCCTTGTGCGCCCGCGGCGAAGCGCTGTGGATGGCGTGGGCGAGCAGTTCCTTGCCGGTGCCGGTCTCGCCGAGCAACAGCACCGGCGCTTCGCTGGCCGCGCCACGACGGGCGCGGCGCTTGACTTCCAGGCTGGCCGGACTGGTGCCGACGAAGTGGCTGAAGCTGTACTTGGCCTGGCGCGCCTGCAATTGCGAGCGGGTCGAGGCCAGTTCGCGCTGCATGCTCAGGTAGCGGGTCACCAGCGGCGACAGCGAACGCAGTTCGTCGAGCAGGGCGAAGCCGATGGCGCCGATCACCTCGCCGGCGTCGTCGTGGATCGGCAGGCGCATCACCACCAGCGGGTCCTTCGCGCTGTCCATCATGTCCAGCAGGATCGGCTTGCCGCTGCCTACCACCTCGCGCAGCAGGCTACCGGGGATCACGCTTTCGCAGGGCCGGCCGATGGCCTGCGCCGGGTCGGCGAGGCCGAAACGCTGGGCGTAGCGCTGGTTGATCCAGACGATGCGGGCCTCGCGGTCGACGATCACCGTGCCTTCGCTGGAGCCTTCGACGATCTCGAACAGCGAACGGATCGCCTGCTGGCGTACGCGTTGGTAATCCTGGAGGCTGTCGGCGTCGTTCATCGGCGGCTCCTGCGGCGGACGGCGAAACGGCCCGCCACTGTAGCCGGGAAGCCGCTCGCGGTGAAGGCTCAGGATTCCTCGACGGCCAGCGCGGCGGCGCTTTCCCGCTGCGCCTGGGCGGCGGGCGAGCGGACCTGGAGGATCAGTAGCGCGGCGAGCCCGGCGGGAATCGCCGCAAGCATGAAGATGTTCTCCACGGATATGTGCATGCCCAGCAGCAGGCTGCCGAACAGTGGGCCGAGGATCGAACCGAAGCGGCCCACGCCCAGCGCCCAGCCGGTGCCGGTGGCGCGTACCTGGGCCGGGTAGAAGTTGCTGGCGAAGGCGTTCAGGGTCAACTGCCCGCCGATGATGCAGAAGCCGGCGGCGAAGACGAACGCCAGCAGCCAGCGCGGCTGGTCGTGGTTGAGGCCGAGGAGCAGGGTGAACAGCGCGGCGCCGGCGAGAATCGCCGCCAGCAGGCGGACCTTGCTGCGCAGGCGGTCGGCGAGCCAGGCCAGGAGCATCGCGCCGAGGGTGCCGGCGAAGAGGAACATCGAGGTCGCCAGGTTCGCCGCATTGCGTGTCAGGCCGCTTTCCTGGAGCAGCGAGGGCAGCCAGCTGACCATGAAGTAGAGCAGGATCAGGCTGACGAAGAAGGTCGCCCAGAGCAGCAGGGTCGGCCGCGCGTAACCGTGGCGGAACAGCTCCAGCACGGTCAGGCTCGCCGCCGGCTCGGCGTCGGCCTGTGCCGGCGGCGGCTGCCAGCCCGGCGCCATACGCTCGCTGAGCTGGCGCAGGCGGGCATAGGGCGGTGCGTCGCGGAGCAGGCGCGGCAGCGACTCCGGGAGGAACAGGAGGAGGAAGGGGAACAGCAGCAACGGGGTGACGCCGCCGGCGAGGAACACCGCCTGCCAGCCGAAGCCGTCCATGAAGGCGGCGGCGACGAAACCGCCGGCGGCGCCGCCGAAGGAGAAACCGCAGGCCGCCAGGGTGACCATCAGGGTACGCAGGCGCGGTGGCGAATACTCGGCCATCAGCGCCATGGCGCTGGGCATCGCCCCGCCCATTCCGATGCCGCAGACGAAGCGCGCCAGCATCAGGCTTTCCAGGGAACCGGCGAAGACCATCAGGACGGTCAGGCTGGCGTAGATCAGCACGCAGCAGAGCAGCACCCGGCGGATGCCGAAGCGGTCCGCCAGCGGCGTCACCAGCAGCGAACCGACGGTCAGGCCGAACAGGTTGGCGCTGAACACCGGGCCGAACGCGGCCTTGTCCAGGCCCCATTCCTGGGCCAGGGTCGGCACCACGTAGCCGAGCACCTGGGCATCGTAGCCATCGGTGACCAACAACAGGGCGAGGAGCAGCAGCAACAGCCACTGGTAGCGGGACACGGGGCGCGCGTCGAGCGCCGCGCGAAAGCTGGCGATCTGGTTGTGCATCGCAAGGTACCTGAGGTTCTTATTGGTGATGGGGCGTCCGGCGGACGCCCCCCTTTATCTTCAGGAGCGGGACTCTGCGGTCCCTCAGGCGGCCGGGGTGTCCGGCTGGTTGGCCGGATGGGCCTGGCGGAACGCCGGATGGGCGGCGGCCAGGTCGGCGACCCGGCGGATCCGTGGCCAGGCGTCCAGCGCTACGCCGAAGCGTTCGGCGGCGTAGAGCTGCGGGATCAGGTAGACGTCGGCCAGGCCCGGCCGGTCGCCGAAGCACCAGCCCTGGTCGCCGATCAGTTGCTCGACGGCGGCGAGACCCTGGCCGACCCAGTGGCCGATCCACTGCCGGACCTGCTCTTCGTCGTGTCCCCACTGGCGCAGCAGGTTGAGCACGCTGGCGTTGTGCAACGGGTGGATGTCGCAGCCGACCAGCGCCGCGACTCCGCGCTCGTGGGCGCGGCGCAGCGGATCGCTGGAGAGCAGGGCGGGGTGCGGGTAGCGCTCCTCGAGGTACTCGATGATCGCCGGCGACTGGATCAGCAGCTCGCCCTCGTCGACCTGCAGGGCCGGTACGCGGCCCTGCGGGTTGAGCGCCAGGTAGGCGGGTTGGCGGTGTTCGCCGCCGTCGCGGACCAGGTTGACCGGCAGCGACTGGTAGTCCAGCCCCTTCAGCGCCAGGGCGATGCGCACCCGGTAGGAGGAGGTGGAACGGTAGTAGGTATAGAGCTTCATCCGCGCGCCCCCGGATGGGCCGCGAGCACTTTGCCGCGACATTCGCCGAAACCGATCGAGACGTGTCCCTCGCGCTTGCAGCGGGCGCGGAGGATGACCTCGTCGCCGTCCTCGAGGAAGCGCCGGGTCTCGCCGGAGGCCAGTTGCACCGGCTGCTTGCCGCCAGCGGTGATCTCCAGCAGCGAGCCGAACTGGCCGGGCTCGGCGCCGGACAGGGTGCCGGAGCCGAACAGGTCGCCGGGCTGCAACTGGCAGCCATTGACGCTGTGGTGGGCGACCATCTGCGCCACCGTCCAGTACATGCTCAAGCTGTTGCTCAGGGTCAGGCGCTGCGGCGGCAGGCCTTTCTCGCGCAGGCCCTCGGTGAGCAGCAGGACCTCCAGCTCGATGTCGAAGGCGCCGTGGGCCTGGTCGTTGTCGTCGTAAAGATACGGCAGCGGCCGCGGGTCGCCTTCGGGGCGCGCTGGCTGGGCGCGGCGGAACGGCTCCAGGGCTTCGGCGGTGACCACCCAGGGCGAAACGCTGGTGATGAAGCTCTTCGACAGGAACGGGCCGAGCGGCTGGTATTCCCAGGCCTGGATGTCGCGCGCCGACCAGTCGTTGAGCAGACAGAAGCCGGCGATGTGCTCGGCGGCGCGGGAAACCGGGATGGCTTCGCCGAGGGCGTTGCCTTGGCCGATCCAGATGCCTAGCTCCAGTTCGTAGTCCAGACGCGCACAGGGACCGAACACCGGCTCGCTGGCGCCGGCCGGCAGGGTCTGGCCGTTGGGCCGGCGCACTTCGCTGCCGGAGACGCGCACGGTCGAGGCGCGGCCGTGGTAGCCGATGGGCACGTGCTTGTAGTTGGGCAGCAGCGGGTTGTCCGGGCGGAACAGCTTGCCGACGTTCTCGGCATGGCGGATGCCGACGTAGAAGTCGGTGTAGTCGCCGATCCTGGCCGGTAGGTGCATTTGGCACTCGGCGGCCGCATGGAGCAGCTCCGGGCGCTCCGCTGCGCCTTCGCCGAGCAGCTCCAGCAGGCGCTGGCGCAGCGCCACGCGGGCCGGTTTGCCGAGGGCGAAGAAGGCGTTCAGCGCGCCGCCGCGGGTGGCTTCGGCGGCTTCGCCGGCGGCCCCCTCGAACAGGCCGGCGGCCAGCGCCGCGTCCAGGTCGAGGATCGAGTCGCCGATGGCCACGCCGCAACGCGGGCTCAGGCCGGCACGGCTGAAGATGCCCAGCGGCAGGTTTTGCAGGGGAAAGTCGGCATGCCCATTGGCGGAGGCGACCCAGCTACGAGTGGGGGTTGGCTGGTTCATGGGGTTATCTCCGTTGCGGGTTGAAGGTGGATACGAGCGACGCCCAGCAGGCATCGTAGTCATTCTGCAGGGCCGGCGTCTCGAGGGCGGCACGGCTCGGCCGGAGGACCTGGCTGGTCTCGAACATGAAGGCCATGGTCTGGTCGATCCTGTGCGGCTTGAGGTCGGCGGCGATGGCCTTGTCGCAGCTTTCCGCGTCCGGGCCGTGGGCGCTCATGCAACTGTGCAGCGAGGCGCCGCCGGGCACGAAGCCGCCGGCCTTGGCGTCATAGGCGCCCTGGATCAGGCCCATGAACTCGTTCATCAGGTTGCGGTGGAACCATGGCGGACGGAAGGTGTTCTCGGCCACCATCCAGCGCGGCGGGAAGATCACGAAGTCGATGTTGGCCAGGCCATGGACGCTGGTGGGGGAGGTCAGCACGGTGAAGATCGACGGGTCCGGGTGGTCGAAGCTGACCGTGCCGATGGTGTTGAAGCGGCGCAGGTCGTACTTGTAGGGCACGTTGTTGCCGTGCCAGGCGACCACGTCCAGCGGCGAGTGGTCAAGCTCGCAGGCCCACAGCTCGCCGAGGTATTTCTGCACCAGTTGCAGCGGCTGGCGGCTGTCTTCGTAGCGCGCCACCGGGGCCAGGAAGTCGCGCGGATTGGCCAGGCCATTGCTGCCGATCGGGCCGAGGTCGGGCAGGCGCAACGGCGCGCCGTGGTTCTCGGCGATATAGCCGCGTGCCTCGCCGTCGAGCAGCTCGACGCGGAACTTCATCCCGCGCGGGATCACCGCGATCTCCAGCGGTTCGACCTGCAGCGCGCCGAGTTCGGTGCACAGGCGCAGACGGCCCAACTGCGGGACCAGCAGCAGTTCGCCGTCGGCGTCGTAGAAGCAACGCTCCATCGAGCGGTTGGCCAGGTACTGGTAGATGCTCACGCCGGCGGGCTTGTCGCCGGGCGCGTTGGCGGCCATGCGCAGCAGGCCGTCGAGGAAGTCGGTGGGCTGCTCGGGCAGTGCCAGCGGGTCCCAGCGCAGGCGGTTGGGGGTCGGCGCATCCAGTTCGGCACCGGCGATCTGTCGTTCCAGGCGGCGGAACGGCGGATGCTTGGCCGACGGCGTGATGCGGTATAGCCAGGTGCGCCGGGCCTCGCTGCGAGCCATGGTGAAGGCGGTGCCGGAGAGCAGTTCGGCGTACAGGCCGTAGGGCGCTTTCTGCGGGGAGTTCTGGCCGACCGGCAGGGCGCCGGGGAGCGCTTCGCTGCTGAATTCGTTGCCGAAGCCCGATTGATAGGCGAGGGCAGTGGAGTCGAGGTTCATCTGAGGCCTCCGGGGAGTGGGGGCAGCTTGCCGCCGATCCGCCGGGGACCTGGCACGCTGGCTGCGTTATTTTTATCGTAATTCAATTACGCATAACGTAATTTGAGTGGAAGGCAGCGTCAAGCTATAACGTCGGCCCCGCCCGCAGGAACCCGCGTCCATGGAAAAGAACAGCAGTCCCGCCGGAACCTCCGGCAAGCAGAAGGTCCGCTCCGCCGAAGTCGGTACCGATATCCTCAAGGCCCTCGCCGAACTCTCCCCGGCGACCTCGCTGTCGCGCCTGGCGGAGCATGTGGGGATGCCGGCGAGCAAGGTCCATCGCTATCTGCAGGCATTGATCGCCAGCGGCTTCGCGGTCCAGGACGCCTCCACCAATCATTACTCGCTGGGGCGCGAGGCGCTGCGCGTGGGCCTGGCGGCGCTGGACAGCATGCACGTGCTGAAGAGCGCCGCCGCGCCGCTGGCCGAGCTGCGCGACGTGCTCAACGAGACCTGCTTCCTCGCCGTCTGGGGCAACCGTGGCGCCACCGTGGTACAGGTGGAACAGGCGGTGCGCGCGGTGACGGTGGTCACCCAGGTCGGCTCGGTGCTGCCGCTGCTCGGTTCGTCCACCGGCCTGGTGTTCGCCGCGTTCCTGCCGGAACGCGAGGTGGCCGAGCTGCGCGAGGAAGAGTTGGCCGGGCGCGCCGACCATCCGCTGGCCGACCCGGCGGCCTATGCGGTGCTGCTGGAGGGCATCCGCGCGCGCGGCCTGCATGCGATCCATGGGCTGCTGATGCCTGGGGTGGAAGCGCTCTCGGCGCCGGTGTTCGATGCCCGCGGGCGGGTGGCGGCGGTGCTCACGGTGGTCGGCCCGGCGAGCATCTTCCAGGCCGAGGAGCAGGGGCCAGCGGCGGAACGGCTGCTTGCGACGACTCGGGCTATCAGTTGGCGGATGGGGTATGACGGCACCCAGGGTGGATGACGCAGTCTCCGAGCCTGGGCGCGACGTCGGGTAGGGCGGATAACCGCTCGCGGTTATCCGCCGCTTCTCAGGCCTTGGCCAGCAACGCCTTCGCCGCTCGCGACCCGTTGCTCTTGCCGAGCACCGCGCAGATGCGCTGGCCGGCGTCGACCAGGGCGTGCATGTCGACCCCGGTATGGATCTCCAGGCCGTTCAGCAGGTAGAGGACGTCTTCGCTGGCGACGTTGCCGGTGGCGCCCTTGGCGTAGGGACAACCGCCGAGGCCGGCCACCGAGCTGTCGAATACCGCGATGCCTTCCAGCAGGCTGGCGTAGATGTTCGCCAGGGCTTGCCCGTAGGTGTCGTGGAAGTGCCCGGCGAGGCGCTCGCGGGGAACCTCGCTGGCCACCGCCTCGATCAGCCGGCGGGTGGCGCCGGCGGTGCCGACGCCGATGGTGTCGCCCAGGGACACCTCGTAGCAGCCCATCTGCTGGAGTTCGCGGGCGACCCAGGCGACCTGGCGCGGATCGACATCGCCGTCGTAGGGACAGCCGAGCACGCAGGAAATGTAGCCGCGCACCCGCACCTGGTGCTGGCGCGCCGCCTCCAGCACCGGTACGAAGCGCTCCAGGCTGTCCTTGATCGAGCAGTTGATGTTGCGCTGGGAGAAGGCTTCCGACGCGGCGGCGAACACCGCCACTTCCTTCACCCCCGACTCCAGCGCCGCCTCGAAGCCTTTCAGGTTCGGCGCCAGCGCCGCGTAGGTCACGCCGGGACGCTGGCGGATGCCGGCGAACACCTCGGCCGAGCCGGCCATCTGCGGCACCCACTTGGGCGAGACGAAGCTGCCCACTTCGATGTAGTCCAGGCCGGCGGCGCTCAGGTCATCGACCAGGCGGATCTTGTCGGCCACCTCGATCGGCTGTTTCTCGTTCTGCAGTCCGTCGCGCGGACCGACCTCCACCAGGCGGACCTTCTTCGGCAGGTTCATGCTGTTCCTCGTCTTGGCTGTCAGGCCTGGTTCTCGTCCAGCTCCACCAGCGGCGTGCCTTCCTCGACCAGTTCGCCCTCGCTGCAATACAGCGCCTTCACTACCCCGGCGTGGGGCGCGCGGATGCTGTGTTCCATCTTCATCGCCTCCAGCACCACCAGGGTGGCGCCGGCTTCGACCGTCTGGCCGGGCTCGACCAGGACCCGCACGATACTGCCGTTCATCGGCGCGCTCAAACCGCCCTGGTGGGCATGGGCGGCCTCGGCCTCGGCGATCGGGTCGACGGCTTCGATGGCCAGCAGTTCGCCCTCCCATTCGAGGAACAACTGGCGTCCGCGGCGCAACGCCGCCGAGCGACGGGTGACACCGTCCACCCGACTGACCAGGTCGTCGCCGTCGAGGCGATACTGGCTGGGGCTGGCGTGGCGCAGGCGGACGCAGCGGCGTTCGTCGCGGCAGCGCAGCATCAGGTCGGACTCCCGCGCCAGGGCGCTGCGCCAGCCGTCGTTGCGACTCCACGGCGAATACGGGTCGTCGTCGCGACGGTAGCCCGCTTCGCTCTGCAGCCAGGCATCGGCGGCGGCTTGCCAGAAGTGTTCCGGCAGCGCTTGCGGCGCCGGCAGCAGGTCGTCTTGGTGGCGCGCGATGAAACCGGTGTCCAGTTCGGCGGCGGCGAACGCCGGATGGCCGAGGATGCGGCGGAGGAATGCCAGGTTGGTGCGCAGGCCGCCGACCGAGGTTTCCGCCAGCATCGCCAGCAGGCGCTGGCGGGCTTCCTCGCGGGTTTCGCCCCAGGCGATCAGCTTGGCCAGCATCGGGTCGTAGAACGGCGAGACCTCGTCGCCTTCGCGTACCCCGCTGTCGACCCGCCGGCCGGGGCCGGCGGCCGCTTCGCGGTACAGCGCCAGGCGGCCGCTGGCGGGGAGGAAACCGCCCTCGGGGTCTTCCGCGTAGAGCCGCACTTCGATGGCGTGGCCGTTCAGCGGCACCTGTTCCTGTGTCAGCGGCAGCGCCTCGCCGCGAGCGACGCGGATCTGCCAGGCGACCAGGTCGAGGCCGGTGATGGCCTCGGTGACCGGGTGTTCCACCTGCAGGCGGGTGTTCATTTCCATGAAGAAGAACTGGCCGCGTTCGTCGAGGAGGAATTCGACGGTGCCGGCGCCGACGTAGCCGATCGCCTGCGCCGCACGTACCGCGGCCTCGCCCATGGCCCGGCGCAGTTCCGCGCCGAGACCGGGGGCGGGGGCTTCCTCGACGACCTTCTGGTGGCGGCGCTGGATCGAACAGTCGCGTTCGTTGAGGTACAGGCAGTGGCCATGGCTGTCGGCGAATACCTGGATCTCCACGTGGCGCGGCTTCAGCAGGTATTTCTCCACCAGCATCCGCGCGTCGCCGAAGGCGGCCTTGGCCTCGCGCTGGGCGGAGGAAAGGGCCTCGGCCAGCTCGGCCTCGTGCTCCACCACCTTCATGCCCTTGCCGCCGCCGCCAGCGGCGGCCTTGAGCAGCACCGGGTAGCCGATCCTTCCGGCTTCCCGGCGGAAGGTCTCGGCGTCCTGGGCTTCGCCGTGGTAGCCGGGCACCAGCGGCACGCCGGCTTCTTCCATCAGCGCCTTGGCCGCCGACTTGCTGCCCATGGCGTCGATGGCCGCCGCCGGCGGTCCGAGGAAGAGCAGGCCGGCTTCCTCGCAGGCGCGGGCGAAGTCGGCGTTCTCCGAGAGGAAGCCGTAGCCGGGATGGATCGCCTGGGCGCCGCTGGCGAGGGCGGCGGCGATGATCCTGTCGCCGCGCAGGTAGCTGTCGGCGGGCTTGGCGCCGCCCAGGTCGACGGCGATGTCGGCTTCGGCGACGTGGCGGGCGTGGCGGTCGATGTCGCTGTGCACGGCGACGCTGCCGATGCCGAGGGCGCGCGCGCTGCGCATCACCCGGCAGGCGATCTCGCCGCGGTTGGCGACCAGGATGCGCTGGATGCTGCGGTAGTCCGGGTTCATGCGTCGTTTCTCCAGGCGGGCGTGCGTTTCTCCAGGAAGGCGCGCAGGCCTTCCTGGCCTTCCGGGCTGATGCGGATGCGGGCGATGGCCGCCTCGGTGTAGCGGCGCAGCGCCGGGCTCAGCTCGGCGGCCTCGACCTCATGGTAGAGCGCCTTGCAGGCGACCAGGGCGCGCGGGCTGTTTTGCAGCAGGTTGGCGATCCAGGCCTCGGCCTGGCTTTCCAGTTCGGCGGCGGGACAGCTTTCGCTGAGCAGGCCCAGTTCGCTGGCGCGGCGTCCGTCGAAGCGCTCGGCGGTCAGCGAATAGCGTCGCGCGGCGCGCTGGCCGATGGCCTTGACCACGAACGGGGCGATGGTCGCCGGGATCAGGCCGATGCGCACCTCGGACAGGCAGAAGGTCGCCTCGTCGCTGCCGATGGCCATGTCGCAGCAACTGACCAGGCCGACCCCGCCGCCGAACACCGCGCCCTGGACCACCGCCAGGGTCGGCTTGGGCAGGTTGTAGAGATGGGTCATGAGTTTGGCGATGCGCTGGGCGTCGGCCAGGTTGCCCTGGTAGTCGAGGTCCACCGACTGCTGCATCCAGGCCAGGTCGGCACCGCCGCAGAAGTGCCGGCCACGGCCGCGCAGCACCAGCAGGCGGACCTGCGGGTCGCTGCCGACGCGGTCGATGGCCTGCAACAGTTCGTCGATCACGACGGCATTGAAGGCGTTGTTCTTTTCCGCCCGGTCCAGCCACAGGGTGGCTACGCCGCGCGGGTCGATCTCAAGCTGGATGGTCTGGAATTCGCTCATGCTGGTCTGCTCGTCACATGCGGAACACGCCGAAGGCGGTCGGCTCGATGGGGGCGTTGAGGGCGGCGGAAAGCGCCAGGGCGAGCACCTCGCGGGTCTGCGCCGGATCGATCACGCCGTCGTCCCACAGTCGCGCGCTGGAGTAGTAGGGATGGCCCTGGTGCTCGTACTGCTCGAGGATCGGCGCCTTGATCTTCGCCTCTTCTTCGACGCCGAGCTGCTGGCCGGCGCGCTCGGCCTGCTCGCGCTTGACCTGGGCGAGCACCCCGGCGGCCTGTTCGCCGCCCATCACGCCGATCCTCGCGTTCGGCCACATCCACAGGAAGCGCGGGTCGTAGGCGCGTCCGCACATGCCGTAGTTGCCGGCGCCGAAGCTGCCGCCGATCAGCACGGTGAACTTCGGCACCCGCGCGCAGGCCACCGCGGTCACCAGCTTGGCGCCGTGCTTGGCGATGCCGCCGGCCTCGTACTTCTGGCCGACCATGAAACCGGTGATGTTCTGCAGGAACAGCAGCGGGATGCCGCGCTGGCAGGCCAGTTCGATGAAGTGCGCGCCTTTCTGCGCGGCCTCGGCGAAGAGGATCCCGTTGTTGGCCAGGATGGCGATCGGATAGCCGTGCAGGTGGGCGAAGCCGCAGACCAGGGTGGTGCCGAACAGCGCCTTGAACTCGTCGAACTCGGAGCCGTCCACCAGCCGTGCGATCACTTCGCGCACGTCGTAGGGCTGCTTGCTGTCGGCGGGAATCACCCCGTACAGCTCCTCGGCGGGGTACAGCGGTGCGCGCGGCGCACGGCATTGCAGCTGGCCCTGCTTGCGCCAGTTGAGGTTGGCGACGCAGCGGCGAGCGATGGCCAGGGCGTGGTCGTCGTCCTCGGCATAGTGGTCGGCGACCCCGGAGACCTTGCAGTGCACGTCGGCGCCGCCAAGCTCCTCGGCGCTGACCACCTCGCCGGTGGCGGCCTTCACCAGCGGCGGCCCGGCGAGGAAGATGGTGGCCTGTTCGCGCACCATCACGGTCTCGTCGGACATCGCCGGCACATAGGCCCCGCCGGCGGTGCAGGAGCCCATCACCACGGCGATCTGCGGGATGCCGCGGGCACTCATGTTGGCCTGGTTGAAGAAGATCCGGCCGAAGTGCTCGCGGTCGGGGAACACCTCGTCCTGGCGCGGCAGGTTGGCGCCGCCGGAGTCCACCAGGTAGATGCATGGCAGGCGGTTCTCCAGGGCGATGGCCTGGGCTCGCAGGTGTTTCTTCACGGTCAGCGGATAGTAGGTGCCGCCCTTCACCGTGGCATCGTTGCCGACGATCATGCATTCCACCCCTTCGACCCGGCCGATCCCGGCGACGATGCCGGCGGCGGCGACCTCTTCGCCGTAGACTTCGTGGGCGGCGAGGGCGGAAAGCTCGAGGAACGGCGAGCCGGGGTCGAGCAGGCGGTTGATGCGTTCGCGCACCAGCAGCTTGCCGCGCGCGCTGTGCCGGGCCTGGGCGGCGCTACCGCCGCCTTCGTGGATGCGGCCGAGGAGGGTGCGCAGGGCGTTGACCTGTTCCAGCATGGTCGCGGCGTTGGCCGCGAACTCGGCGGAGCGTGGATTGATCTGGGTGTGCAGGATGGCCATGGCGGTGGCTCCGTGTCGAGGCGGGCGGAAGCGGTTGGCGCCCGCTCCCGACCTGGCGATGCGCCTGTCGATGCAATGGAATGCCCTCTCCCTGGCGGAAAAGGGCCGGGAAGAGCGAGGCTTCAGCGGGTTTCGTTGAACAGCTCGCGGCCGATCAGCATGCGGCGGATCTCGCTGGTGCCGGCGCCGATCTCGTAGAGCTTGGCGTCGCGCAACAGGCGGCCGGTGGGAAACTCGTTGATGTAGCCGTTGCCGCCGAGGATCTGGATCGCGTCCAGGGCCATCTGGGTGGCGCGCTCGGCGCTGTAGAGGATCACCCCGGCGGCGTCCTTGCGGGTCGTCTCGCCGCGGTCGCAGGCGGCGGCCACGGCGTACAGGTAGGCGCGGCTGGCGTTGAGGGCGGTGTACATGTCGGCCACCTTGCCTTGGACCAGCTGGAATTCGCCGATGCTCTGGCCGAACTGGCGGCGGTCATGAATGTACGGCACCACCACGTCCATGCACGCCTGCATGATTCCCACCGGGCCGCCGGAAAGCACCACGCGCTCGTAGTCGAGGCCGCTCATCAGTACCTTGACCCCACCGTTGACCGCGCCGAGGACGTTCTCCTCGGGCACCTCGACGTCCTGGAAGATCAGTTCGCAGGTGTTCGAGCCGCGCATGCCCAGCTTGTCCAGCTTCGGCCCGCGGCTGAAGCCTTTCCAGTCGCGCTCGACGATGAACGCGGTGATCCCGTGCGCGCCCTTGTCCGCGTCGGTCTTGGCGTAGATCACATAGGTATGAGCATCGGGACCGTTGGTGATCCACATCTTGCTGCCGTTGAGAACGAAGCGGTCGCCGACCCGGTCCGCGCGCAGCTTCATCGAGACCACGTCGGAGCCGGCGTTGGGTTCGCTCATCGCCAGCGCACCGATGTGTTCGCCGGACACCAGGGCCGGCAGGTAGCGGGCCTTCTGTTCGGCGTTGCCGTTGCGCTTGATTTGGTTGACGCAGAGGTTGGAATGCGCGCCATAGGAGAGCGCCACCGAGGCCGAGGCCCGGCTGATCTCTTCCATGACCACGGCGTGTGCCAGGTAGCCCAGCGCCGAACCGCCGTACTCCTCGTCGACGGTGATGCCGAGCAGGCCCATCTCGCCGAACTTGCGCCACATGTCCATGGGGAACTGGTTGTCCTGGTCGATCTGCGCGGCGCGCGGCTGCAGTTCGGCGGTGACGAAGCCGCGGACCTGGTCGCGGAGCATGTCGATGGTTTCGCCGAGGGCGAAGTTGAGGCTGGGATAGGTCATGCTTTCACCTGTAATTGTGCTTGTCCGGTTTAAAGCTTCGAATGAGGTTTATGTTGCAACTGTTTGTTTGTTATAGCTTTTGATCAGCGCCGCTCGACAGCGCTCCTCGGCAGTATCCAGTTCCAGCTGCATCTGTTCGATGTCCAGCAACTGTTGTTCCAGCTGGGCGCGGCGCTCGGCGATCTTCTCCAGCATGGTGTTCAACTGCTTCTGGTTGCCGCTGCTCGGGTCCGGGTCGTAGAGCTCGATCAGTTCGCGGCATTCGGCGAGGGAAAAACCGATGCGCTTGCCGCGCAGGATCAGCTTCAGGCTGACCTTGTCGCGCGGCGAATAGATGCGTTCCTGGCCGCGTCGCTCGGGGGAGAGCAGGCCTTGCTCCTCGTAGAAGCGGATGGCGCGGGTGGTGATGTCCAGTTCGCGGGCGAGATCGGAGATGGTGTAGGTGGTGGACATGCGCAGGCACCTGCTTGTTTACCTTTACGTTAACGTAAAGCTGCACCGAAATCCTGTCAACGCCTGGAACGGGGGAAAAATGACAGCCGTGAAAGATACTTGTCAGAAAGATTTAATCGGCGCCTCATGAAAGGGCACGGATGGCTCTGTTCTGCTTCGCCGAACACTGTGTTTCTCGGAGGAGTCGTAACGATGAGTCGGCTGATGACCTACAGGACGCTGCTGGCTTGCCTGCTCGCCGCGTTGCTTGCGCTGCTGGTGGCGGGTCAGCAGCAGCGCGCGTTCGAGCGCATCTGGTTCAAGCTGGAGCAGCGCTACGGCGGCGATGTTGCGCGCGAGAACGCCCTGCGCCTGGCCGACTATCGGGTCGATATCGAAGCCCGCGTGCTGGGCGCGGAGTCCAACGTCTCGGCGCTGTCCTTCGACCCCAGCCGGCGCAGCCTGGTCAGCGTGACCAACCAGGACCCGCATTTCCTCGAGCTGTCGCTGGACGGCGAATTGCTGCGACGCATCCCCCTGCGCGGTTTCCAGGATCCGGAGGCTATCGAGTACATCCGGCCCGGCGTCTACGTGGTCGCCGAGGAGCGTCGCCAACGCCTGGTAGAGATCCATGTCGACGCCGACACCCGGGTGATCGACATCGACGATCCGCGCAACGCCCGGAAGTTCTCCCTGGGCAGTGCAAACAAGCGCAACAAGGGCTTCGAGGGGTTGGCCTACGACCCGCTGCGCGAGCGCCTGTTCGTGGCCCGGGAAAAGGCGCCGGTGGGCATCATCGAGGTAAACGGCTTCTTCAACGACCGCGGCGAGGCGCTCGACCTGAGCGTCGGCGGCGACCCGCAGCGCGATCGCGGGTTGTTCCTCACCGATCTGTCGAGCCTCTACTACGACAAGGCCAGCGATCACCTGCTGGTGCTTTCCGACGAGTCGCGGGTGGTCATCGAACTGGATCGCGCCGGGGATCCGCTCGGCAGCCTGACCCTGCGTGGTGGCAACCATGGCCTGACGGACGACGTGCCGCAGGCCGAAGGGTTGGCGATGGACGACCGGGGCAGCCTGTACGTGGTCAGCGAGCCGAACCTGTTCTACCGCTTCAGCCGAGCGCTGCCGGCGGCCGACTAGGGTGGGAAAAGGACGGCGGAATTCAGGCTTGCGCGCCGGATAGCGCCGGCGCGTAGCCGATCATCTGTCGCAGCAGCGGGTCGGTGAACTGCTGTTGCCAGTCGTCCAGCTTGCCCCGAAGGTCGGGGCCGTTGGCCGGAACGATGGGGGCCGCGCGCGGCTGGCGAGACGTCGGCGGGCAGGCGCCGAGCAGCCCGACGCACAGTGCCAGGGTGGGGAGCGAGAGTTTCGCTAGGGGCATCAGGCTTGCTCCGTGGGGATCTGGGGCGAGTTGCCGGTGCGCGGCGCCTTGCGCAACCGGAACAGGCGCCCGACCACCAGGAAGAACAGCGGTACCAGGAACACCGCGAGTACCGTGGCGGTGACGATCCCGCCGAGCACCCCGGTGCCGATGGCGACCTGGGCGCCGGAACCGGCGCCGCTGGAGAGCGCCAGCGGGACCACGCCGAAACCGAACGCCAGCGAGGTCATGACGATCGGTCGCAGGCGCAGGCGCGCGGCCTCCAGGGTCGCCTGCAGCAGGCTCATGCCTTCCTGGTAATGGTCCTTGGCCACCTCGATGATGAGGATGGCGTTCTTCGCCGAGAGGCCGATGATGGTGATCAGGCCGACCTTGAAGTAGATGTCGTTGGGCAGACCGCGCAGGCTCACCCCGAGCAGTGCGCCGAGCACGCCCAGCGGCACCACCAGGATCACCGCCAGCGGGATCGACCAGCTTTCGTAGAGGGCGGCTAGGGCGAGGAACACGATCAGCACCGAGAGGGCGAACAGCGCCGGCGCCTGGGCGCCGGACAGGCGTTCTTCGAAGGACTGGCCGGACCACTCGTGGGCGATGCCCTCGGGCAGGCCCTGCATCAATTGCTCCATCGCCTGCATGGCTTCGCCGCTGCTGTAGCCCGGCGCGGCCTGGCCCTCGAGGTTGAACGAGGGATAGCCGTTGTAGCGGGTCAGTTGCGGCGGGCCGAGGGTCCAGGCGGCCTTGGCGAACGTCGCCAGCGGGACCATCTCGCCCTGCTCGTTGCGCACGTGAAGCCGGCCGATGTCGTCGATGCCCAGGCGCTTGGCGCCGTCGGCCTGGACCACCACCTTGCGCACCTGGCTGCCGTGCATGAAGTCGCCGATGTAGTCCGAGCCGAACATCACCGCCAGGGTGGTGTTGATCTCGTCCATGCTCACGCCGAGGGTCTCCGCCTTGCGTCGGTCGATGTCCAGGCGGATCTGCGGCGCCTCGCCCTGGCCGGCGAACATCACGTTGGCCAGGCGCGGGTCCTCGGCGGCGCGCGCCAGCAACTGGTCGCGGGCCTTGACCAGGGCCTCGTAGCCAACCCCGCCACGGTCCTGCAGGCGGAAGTCGAAGCCGCTGGTGGAACCCAGGTCCGGCAGCGGCGGCGAGTTCATCGCATACACCGTACGGTTGGGCAGGCCGGCGAAGCGCTGGTTGATGCGCTCGACGATGGCGCCGACGTGCTGGCTGGCCTCCCGGCGTTCCGACCAGTCCTTCAGGGTGGCGAAGATCATCGCCGAGCTGGTGCCGTCGCCGTACAGGCTGAAGCCGCCGACCGCATAGGCGTAGGCCACCGGTTCGTGCTCCGCCAGGTAGCGCTCGACGTCGCCGACGTTGGCCATGGTCTCCGCCATCGGCGTACCTTCGGGCTGCATCACCATGATCATGAAGTCGCCCTGGTCCTCTTCCGGCAGGAACGCCTGCGGCAGGCGCACGAAGAGCAGGGCGACCACGCCGATGACCAGGGCGTAGACCAGCATCCAGCGGATCGGCCGGGCGAGGATGCCGGCCACCGCGTTGCGGTAGCGTCCGGTCAGGCGCAGGAAGGCGCGGTTGAACCAGCCGAAGAAGCCGCGCTTCTCATGGTGGTCGGCGTCGATCGGGCGCAGCAGGGTGGCGCACAGGGCCGGGGTCAGCGACAGCGCGAGGAACGCCGAGAAGCCGATGGAGACCGCCAGGGTCACCGCGAACTGGCGGTAGATGTTGCCCACCGCGCCGCTGAAGAACGCCATCGGCACGAATACCGAGACCAGCACCACGGTGATGCCGACGATGGCACCGCTGATCTGGCGCATCGCCTTGACCGTGGCGTCGTGCGGCGACAGGCCTTCCTCGGCCATCAGCCGCTCGACGTTCTCCACCACGATGATCGCGTCGTCCACCAGGATGCCGATCGCCAGGACCATGCCGAACATGGTCAGCACGTTGATCGAGAAGCCCAGGCCGAGCATCACCGTGAAGGTGCCGAGCAGGGCCACCGGCACCACCAGCGTCGGGATCAGGGTGGCGCGGAAGTTCTGCATGAACAGGTACATCACGGCGAACACCAGCAGCATCGCCTCGAGCAGGGTGCTGACCACCTTCCTGATCGAGATCTCGACGAACGCCGAGGTGTCATAGGGGATGTTGTAGCTCACGCCCTCCGGGAAGTAGCGCGACAGCTCGTCGAGGGTGGCGCGGATGCGCTTGGCGGTGGCCACCGCGTTGGAGCCGGGCGCCATCTTCACCGCCAGGCCGGTGGCGGTCATCTGGTTGACCCGCGAGACGAAGCCGTACTCGCTCTGGCCGAACTCGACGCGGGCCACGTCGCGCAGGCGGATCGCGCCGCCGTCGGCGCGGATGCGCAGCGGAATCTCGCCGAACTGCTCGGGCGTCACCAGGGTGTCGTCGACCTTCACCGTGGCGCTGATCGGCGCCGAGTCGGGGACCCCGAGGTTGCCGATGTCGCCCACGGTGAGGCGGGCGTTGTGCCGGCGCACGGCGTTGACCAGGTCGCTGGCGCTGAGGTTCATCGAGGTCAGCTTGGCCGGGTCGGGCCAGATGCGCATGGCGTACTCGGCGCCCCAGGTCTCGACCTTGCCCACGCCCTCCACCCGGCGCAGCGCCTGCAACACGTTGGACGAGGCGATCTCGCCCAGTTCCATGGCGTCGTAGCGGCCGCTGGAGGAGGTGAGGGTGACGATCAGCTGGATGCTGTCCGCCGCCTTCTCCACATAGATGCCGTCGCGCCGCACCGACTCGGGCAGGCGCGACTCGACGATCTTCAGGCGGTTCTGCACTTCCACCGCGGCGAGGTCGGCGTTCACGCCCTGGCGGAAGGTCAGGGTCAGCGAAGCCTGGCCGGTGCTGCTGGTGGCCTTGGTGTAGAGCAGGCCGGGCGCGCCGTTCATCTCGCGCTCGATGATCGCGGTCACCGCTTCCTCGACCACCTTGGCCGAGGCGCCGGGATAGCTGGCGCTGACGTTGACCACCGGCGGCGCGATGTCCGGGTACTGGGCGACCGGCAGGAAGCGGATCGCCAGGACCCCGGCGAGCACGATCAGCAGGGAGATCACCCAGGCGAAGACCGGCCGGTCAATGAAGAAACGAGCCATTCGTAGCGTTCTCCGTCACTGGCCCGCCGGCGACGCGGCCAGCGGTGAGGGGGCGTCGGCGCTGGCCGGCTGGCGGACCACCGCCTGGACGCTGGAGCCGGCGGCATGCTGGGCGGCGTTCTCGACGATCACCCGCTCGCCGCCCTTGAGCCCGCGGCTGATGATCCAGTCGCGGCCCTGCAGGGTGTCGGCGCGGACCTCCACGTCTTCCACCACGCCCTGTGGGTTGACCACCTTGACCACGGCGGACTGGGCGGTACGGATCAGCGCGTCGCGCGGGACGGTGATCGCCTGCGGGTTCACCGCGCGCTGCAGGCGCACCTGCACGTAGCCGCCGGGCAGCAATTCGCGATGCGGATTGCGGAACAGGGCACGCATGGCGATGGTGTCGGTGCCGGGGTCGACCGCCAGGTCGGAGAACAGCAGCTCGCCGGCCAGCGGGTACTCGCTGCCGTCGGCCAGGACCAGGCGCACGGCGATGTCCTTGTCGGCGACACCCTTCACCTGGCCTTCGCGGATCGCCCGCTGCATGGCGGCGACTTCGCCGGCCGGCTGGGAGAAGTTCACGTAGAGCGGATCGATCTGCTCGACGCGGGTCAGCGGTGTCGGCGAGTCCTCGCCGACCAGCGCGCCTTCGGTGACCAGCGCACGCCGCGCGCGGCCGTCGATCGGCGCGGTGACCGTGGCGTAGCCCAGGCGCAGGCGGGCCTGCTCCAGTTCGGCCTTGGCCGAGGCAATCTGCGCCAGGGCCTGGCGCGCGTCGGTCTGCGCTTCGGTGTACTCGCGTTCGCTGATGGCGCGGTCCTTGATCAGGTCGGCGTAGCGCTTGAGCTTGTCGGCCGCCGCCGCGTGGCTGGCCTCGGCCCGGGCCAGGGCGCCGCGGCTGATGTCCAGGGCCGCCTTCAAGGGCGCAGGGTCGATCTGGAACAGCACGGTGCCGGCGCGGACGTCCTGGCCTTCCTCGTACAGGCGACGGGTGACGATGCCGGCGACGCGCGCCCGCACTTCAGCCTGGCGGTACGCTTCCAGGCGTCCGGGCAGCTCGCTGGTGATGCCGATGGGCGCCGGCCTGGCGACGATCACGCCGACCTCGGCGGGGGCCTCCGCAGTCTTCCCGGTGTCCGCTGCTTCTTCGCAGCCCAGCAGGAATAGGGCGACCAGGGCCGCCAGCAGCCCGCGCAGCGAGCCGGTCCATTGGATGTGCATGGGTGTCCCTCGATTCGTGAACTCGCGAGCTTGCCCGGGAAAGGGCACCGCAACTCACGAGCGGCGCGACAGTAGCATATAATCAATCATGAGTGATTAATTAATTGGCGTTTCTGTAACATATCCTTATGATCTGCGGCGCCTTTCCCTTGTGAGGACGTTCAGTGGCCAGGAAAACCAAAGAGGAATCCCAGAAAACCCGCGACGGCATACTCGATGCCGCCGAGCGGGTTTTCCTGGAAAAGGGCGTGGGCACTACTGCCATGGCCGACCTGGCGGACGCCGCCGGGGTTTCTCGCGGTGCGGTCTACGGCCACTACAAGAACAAGA
Source organism: Pseudomonas sp. FDAARGOS_761 (assembly GCF_013343155.1). Lineage (NCBI taxonomy): Bacteria > Pseudomonadati > Pseudomonadota > Gammaproteobacteria > Pseudomonadales > Pseudomonadaceae > Pseudomonas > Pseudomonas sp. FDAARGOS_761. Next base: position 2,267,755 of record NZ_CP054572.1, read on the forward strand.
TCGAGGTCTGCCTGGCGATGTGCGACCGCGCCTTCGGCCAGATTGAGGTACCCGACGAAAACGCCAGGGTGCCGGCGCTGGATATCCTCCTGCGCGCCGGCATGGGCTTTCTCCGCCAGTGCTGCGAGCCCGGTTCGGTGCAGCGGGTGCTGGAGATCCTCTACCTCAAGTGCGAACGCAGCGACGAGAACGAGCCGCTGCTGCGCCGCCGCGAGCTGCTCGAGAAGCAGGGGCAACGCTTCGGCCTCCGGCAGATCCGCCGGGCGGTGGAGCGCGGCGAACTGCCGGCGCGGCTGGACGTCGAGCTGGCCAGCATCTATCTGCAATCGCTCTGGGACGGCATCTGCGGCACCCTGGCCTGGACCGAGCGCCTGCGCGACGATCCCTGGAACCGCGCCGAACGCATGTTCCGCGCCGGCCTCGACAGCCTGCGCAGTTCTCCCTACCTGTTGCTGGCGGACGCCTGAGGGCGTCAATCGTCCGCCATCAGGTGCCTGCGCTGGTCCTCGGCGCCGGCGACCACCAGCCGCTGGGCGTCTTCCTCGCTGATGTGCAGGCGCTTGCCGTCGATGTAGAGCACCGACAGGCGCGCCTCGGCGTCGGTACCGATGCGCAGGCTGTCGACCGGCGCGCGATGCCGGCTGCCTTCGATCTCCACGCTGCAGATGCCTTGTTCCGAATCGATTTCGATGGACATGGGAACCTCCCGTTTTCTCCGCCTACCTTGGGTGGACCCCGGGCATCCGCGCGGGTTCTGTCACGGTAGCTTCACGCCAGCGTCACGCGCCTGCCACCGCGCTTGGCTGCAATCGTCCGCAGAGAGAGGGCGAGGCCAGCGGAGGACGACGCCATGCGGCTATGCGTGATTGGTGCGGGCTATGTGGGACTGGTGACGGCGGCCTGTTTCGCCGAGATGGGCAACCAGGTGCGTTGCGTGGAGCGTGACCGCGAGCGGGTCGCGCGGCTGAGACGCGGCGAGATGCCGATCTACGAACCGGGCCTGGAAAGCATCCTGCGCGATCAGCTGGACGCCGCCCGCCTGACCTTCACCGCCAGCCTGGCGGAAGGCCTGGCCGACGCCGAAGTGGTGTTCATCGCCGTCGGCACGCCGTGCGGCGAGGACGGCTCGGCCGACCTCAGCCACGTGATGGCGGTCGCCGAGCAACTTGGCGCGCAACTGCGCCAGGCCTGCATCGTGGTCAACAAATCGACCGTGCCGGTGGGCACCGCCGAACGGGTCGAAGAGATCATCCGCCTGGGCCTGGCGCGCCGGCGCAAGCGCTTCCGGGTGGCGGTGGCGAGCAATCCGGAGTTCCTCAAGGAAGGCTCGGCGGTGGACGACTTCAGGCGCCCAGACCGGGTCATCATCGGCAGCGCCGAGGCGCAGGCCGGGGAAACCCTGCGCCAGCTCTACGCGCCGTTCCTGCGCAATCACGAGCGGGTCCTGCTGATGGGGCGTCGCGAGGCCGAGTTCAGCAAGTACGCGGCCAATGCCTTCCTCGCCACCAAGATTTCCTTCATGAACGAGATGGCCGGGCTGTGCGCCCTCACCGGCGTCGACATCGAGGACGTGCGCCGCGGCATGGGCAGCGACAAGCGCATCGGCACCCATTTCATCTACGCCGGCTGCGGCTACGGCGGCTCGTGCTTTCCCAAGGACGTCCGCGCGCTGATCCGCAGCGCCGAGCAACAGGGCTTCGATAGCCAGATACTGCGTGCGGTGGAAGCGCGCAACGCGCGGCAGAAGGAACTGCTCTTCGAGACCCTCGGCGAACTGTTCCAGGGACGCTGGCAAGGGCGCACGGTGGCGCTCTGGGGGCTGGCCTTCAAGCCGGGTACCGACGACCTGCGCGAGGCGCCGAGCCTGGTCCTGCTGGAGGCACTGCTGCGCCACGGGGTGCGGGTCAGGGCCCATGACCCGGTGGCCAACGCCGGGGTCGCGGCACGCTATCCGGACGCGCTGGCGTGCGCCCAGTTGACGCTCCACGACTCGCCCTACGCCGCCGTCGAGGGCGCCGATGCCCTGGTGCTGGTGACCGAGTGGAAACAGTTCCGCCAGCCGGACTTCCAGAAAATCCGTGGATCCATGCGAACTCCCCTGTTGGTCGACGGTCGGAATCTCTACGCACCGGCGCGGATGGCGGAACTGGGCTTCATCTACCAGGGCATAGGACGTCCAAGGGCCGGGCATTGTAAGGCGAGCGCAGCCTGATTAGACTGCGCGCCATCCGCATACTTCGTCCATGTCGAAGGATTCTCATGATCAAGAAATGTCTTTTCCCGGCCGCCGGTTACGGCACTCGTTTCCTCCCGGCCACCAAGGCCATGCCCAAGGAAATGCTGCCGGTGGTGAACAAGCCGCTGATCCAGTACGCGGTGGAGGAGGCGCTGGAAGCCGGCCTTTCCGAGATCGGCATCGTCACCGGCCGCGGCAAGCGTTCGCTGGAAGACCACTTCGACATCAGCTACGAGCTGGAACACCAGATCCGCAACACCGACAAGGAAAAGTACCTGGTCGGCATCCGTCGGCTGATCGACGAGTGCACCTTCGCCTACACCCGCCAGGTGGAGATGAAGGGCCTCGGCCACGCCATCCTCACCGGTCGTCCGCTGATCGGCGACGAGCCGTTCGCCGTGGTCCTGGCCGACGACCTGTGCCTGAACCTCGAAGGCGACAGCGTGCTGAAGCAGATGGTCAAGCTGTACAACCAGTTCCGCTGCTCCATCGTGGCGATCCAGGAAGTGCCGCCGGAAGAGACCAACAAGTACGGCGTGATCGCCGGCGAGATGATCCGCGACGATATCTTCCGGGTGAACACCATGGTCGAGAAGCCGAAGCCGGAAGAGGCGCCGTCGAACCTGGCGATCATCGGCCGTTACATCCTGACCCCGGACATCTTCGACCTGATCGAGCAGACCGAACCGGGCAAGGGCGGCGAGATCCAGATCACCGATGCCCTGATGAAGCAGGCCCAGGACGGCTGCGTGCTGGCCTACAAGTTCAAGGGCAAGCGTTTCGACTGCGGCAGCGCCGAGGGTTACATCGAGGCGACCAACTTCTGCTACGAAAACCTCTACAAGACCGGCAAGGCTCACTGAGCCTCGCCGTTCCCGATGAAGAACGCCGCGTCCCCGATGGGGGCGCGGCGTTTTTCGTATGGGGCGAACGGCCATGGGGTATCCGCCCTACCTGAGCTGTCGGCGGGCGTGGCGTTGTTGGCGTTGGGCGAATAACCCCGCCAGCCTGGCCTGGGCCACGCGGCGCCTCCGCGCCCGGTCAGGGAATCGGCAGCGCCTCGGAACCCGGGCCCAGCGGCTGGCCGTAGCTGAACTCCACGTAGTTGCCCGCGGGATCGCGCAGGCCGCAGTAGTAGCCGACCGGATAGGGCTCGTCGCGCGGCGCCCAGACCAGGCAGCCGGCGGCCTCGGCGCGGCGCGCCAGATCGTCTACCGCGGCGCGGCTGGAGAGGGCGAAGCCGAAATGACTGTAATCGTCGCTGGCCAGGTTGCGCGGCTGGCCGCCGGGCATGATGACGAAGATGAAGCGTTGTTCCTGGCCGGGTTCGGCCATCCAGACGATCTGCGAGCCTTTGCCGGGGCGCCGGTGGATCACCCGCATGCCGCAGAAGGTTTCGTAGAAGGCGATGCAGGCGTCGAGGTCGGGGACGTGCAGCGCCAGGTGGGTGAGGGTGGGGGACATCGCGCTTACCTCCACGGACAAGCATAGCCCATCGCCTGCCAGGCCCTGCGCTGAGCCGTTTCGACAGGTTTCTGCGTCGATCCGGCGGGAGCCGACGCTGGTGAATGGGTTATGCTGGAACGCATCTGATCCAGGAGTAGGAACATGTCTTTCGATTTCGATCTGTTCGTCATCGGCGCCGGCTCCGGGGGCGTACGCGCCGCCCGCTTCGCCGCCGGCTTCGGTGCCCGTGTCGCGGTGGCGGAGAGTCGCTACCTGGGTGGCACCTGCGTCAACGTCGGCTGCGTGCCGAAGAAGCTGCTGGTCTATGGCGCGCATTTCAGCGAGGACTTCGAGCAGGCCCGGGCCTATGGCTGGAGCGCCGGCGAGGCGCAGTTTGATTGGGCGACCCTGATCGGCAACAAGAACCGCGAGATCCAGCGGCTCAACGGGATCTACCGCAACCTGCTGGTGAACAGCGGGGTGACCTTGCTCGAAGGTCACGCCCGTCTGCTCGATGCGCACAACGTCGAGGTGGACGGCCAGCGCTTCAGCGCCAAGCACATTCTCGTCGCCACCGGTGGCTGGCCGCAGGTGCCGGACATTCCCGGCAAGGAACACGCGATCACCTCCAACGAAGCGTTCTTCCTCGAGCGCCTGCCGCGCCGCGTGCTGGTGGTCGGCGGCGGCTACATCGCCGTCGAGTTCGCCTCGATCTTCAACGGGCTCGGCGCCGAGACCACCTTGCTCTACCGTCGCGACCTGTTCCTGCGCGGCTTCGACCGCAGCGTCCGCGAACACCTGCGCGACGAATTGGGCAAGAAGGGCCTGGACCTGCAGTTCAACAGCGACATCGCCCGTATCGACAAACAGGCCGATGGCAGCCTGGCCGCGACCCTCAAGGACGGCCGGGTGCTGGAGGCGGACTGCGTGTTCTATGCCACCGGGCGGCGGCCGATGCTGGATGACCTTGGCCTGGAAAACACCGGAGTGAAGCTGACCGACAAGGGCTTCATCGCGGTCGACGAGCATTACCAGACCAGCGAGCCGTCGATCCTCGCCCTGGGCGACGTGATCGGTCGCGTCCAGTTGACCCCCGTGGCGCTGGCCGAGGGCATGGCGGTGGCGCGGCGGCTGTTCAAGCCGGAGGAGTACCGTCCGGTGGACTACAAGTTGATTCCCACCGCGGTGTTCAGCCTGCCCAACATCGGCACCGTCGGCCTGACCGAGGAGGAGGCGCTGAGCGCCGGGCACAAGGTGAAGATCTTCGAGAGCCGCTTCCGGCCGATGAAGCTGACCCTTACCGACGACCAGGAAAAGACCCTGATGAAGCTGGTCGTGGATGCCCACGACGACAGGGTGCTGGGCTGCCACATGGTCGGCGCCGAGGCCGGCGAGATCCTCCAGGGTATCGCGGTGGCGATGAAGGCCGGGGCGACCAAGCAGGCGTTCGACGAGACCATCGGCATCCACCCGACCGCGGCGGAAGAGTTCGTCACCCTGCGCACGCCGACGCGCTGAGCCGCGTCTGAACGAAGAAGCCGGCCCCAGGGCCGGCTTCTTTCATTTTCGCGCTCAGCGCGAGGGGGCCTCGGCCAGCGCCGCCGCTGCGTCGTCGCGGCGCCTGGCGTAGCGTTGCGCGAGCACCGCGCAGACCATCAGCTGGATCTGGTGGAACAGCATCAGCGGCAACACCATCGGCCCCACCGCACTGGTGGCGAACAGCACCTTGGCCATGGGCACGCCGGTGGCCAGGCTCTTCTTCGAACCGCAGAAGACGATGGTGATCTCGTCTTCCTTGCTGAAGCCCAGGCGTCGCGCCAGCACCGTGGTCAGCACCAGGGCCAGGGCGAGGATCACGCAGCAGGCGACGGTCAGGCCGAGCAGCGCCAGCCAGGGTACTTCGTGCCACAGACCCTGGATCACCGCGGCGCTGAAGGCGGTGTAGACCACCAGCAGGATCGAGCCCTGGTCGACATAGCGTAGCACCGGCTTGTTGCGCTCCACCCAGGCGCCGATCCAGCGCCGCAGGACCTGGCCGGCGATGAAGGGTACCAGCAGTTGCAGGGTGATCTTGCCGATGGCGTCCAGCGCGTTGCCGGTCTCGCCTTCGGCGCCGAGCAGCAGCTTGACCAGCAGCGGGGTGAGGAATACGCCGAGCAGGCTCGACACGGAAGCGCTGCATACCGCTGCCGGCACGTTGCCGCGCGCCAGCGAGGTGAAGGCGATGGAGGATTGCACCGTGGCCGGCAGGGCGCAGAGGAACAGGATGCCGAGGTACAGCTCCGGGGTGACCATCGGCGACAGCGCCGGTTTCAGCGCCAGGCCGAGCAGCGGGAACATCACGAAGGTGCAGGCGAACACCAGCAGGTGCAGGCGCCAGTGGGTCATGCCGGCGACGATCGCCTGGCGCGACAGCTTGGCGCCGTGGAGGAAGAACAGCAGGCCGATGCCGATGTTGGTCACCCATTCGAAGACCACGGCGGTCTGGCCGCTGCAGGGCAGGAAAGTGGCGAGAAGGACGGTGGCGATCAGCGCCAGGGTGAAGTTATCCGGAAGGAAACGCGGTCGGGACATGGGCACGCTCTGCAGGATCGGGGAACACACGGCAGTCTTCTGGCTGCCTGGCGAACCTGCACTGTAGCCATGGGCTGGGCGACCGGCTAACGCCAGAAGGCCAGCCGATGACGCTGAGTGGACAGGGCGGCCGCCGCGCCGCCCCGAGGGGCTCAGACGACGCTGGCCAGCAGCGGCTCGCTGACGCTGGGACGGACCTTGCCGGCATGGGGAGAGAACTCCAGGCGGACGGCGAGCACGGTGACCAGCGAGCGCAGTTTCTCCGCGATCACGCTGGCGCGGTGCTGGCTGAGGCCGGGGAAGGTCAGCAGCAGGCGGATCTTGTGGTCCTCGCGGTCGGCACGAACCCGCTCCGGGGTGAAGGACTGCACGGCGAACAGGTTGAGCACCCGGCACAGCAGGTCCGGGTCGGCCATGCCCTCGATATGGAAGATCGACAGGGTCTCGGTATCTGCGCAGGAGGTTTCCCAGACGTTCGGGCGGATCACCTGGCGTTCTTCGCCGTCAGGGTGTTTGGCCAGGAAAAGGGGGGCGAGGGTTGACATGTGACGCTCCAGGCAGTGTTTCGACGAGAGAAATTCTCCCAGAGGCGTGCCGGATTTTTTCTCCTGTTTTTGCGTGATTTTGCGCTATCTGTGCATACTTGATCCCTATATTTTTCTTTGTAGGGAATATTTATGTCCATTCCGCTGGATATGTACGATCAGCGTATTCTCGCTTTGCTGCAGGAGGAATCCTCGCTTTCCACCGCCGAGATCGCCGAGCGCATCGGACTTTCCCAGTCGCCCTGCTGGCGGCGCATCCAACGCCTGAAGGAGGAGGGGGTGATCCGCAAGCAGGTGACCCTGCTCGACCGCAAGAAGATCGGCCTGAATACCCAGGTATTCGCCCAGATCAAGCTCAACGCCCATGGGCGCAAGAACCTCACCGACTTCGCCGAGGCGATGCACCAGTTTCCCGAGGTGCTGGAGTGCCACGTACTGATGGGCGCGGTGGACTTCATGCTGCGTATCGTCACCCGCGATATCGAATCCTACGAACGCTTTTTCTTCGAGAAGCTGTCGGCGGTGCCGGGCATCCAGGAAGTGAACTCCATCGTCGCCTTGTCGGAAATCAAATCCACCACTACCTTGCCCCTGCTCGCTCCCTGAGCCTTCCCGGAGAACGCCTGCCCATGACCATCAGCAAGACCAAGTCCAGCTTCTACCGCCGCCTCTACGTCGCCTACCTGATCGACAGCGGCATCGCCAGCGTGCCGGAGATCATGGCCGCCACCGGCATGCCCCGGCGTACCGCCCAGGACACCATCGCCGCGCTGGAGGAACTGGACATCGTCTGCGAGTTCGAGCAGCGGGAGGGTGCGCGCAACCACCAGGGCGGCTATGTCATCCGCGACTGGGGGGCGGTACGGCGGGAGTGGGTGGTCGAGCAGCATCGGCGAATCGCGGCGGCGCTGGAGTATCCGGCGCAATGAGCCACGCGCTGGCGGCCATATGCATATAAAAGAAGGAGGGGCTCAAACTGCCTCCCCTCCCGAGCATGCGTTCTTCAGATGCCGCGCTGTTCCAGGGTGGCCTGGCGAGCGCGCTGGGCCAGCTCCTCGGCGGGCTGGACGCTGCTGCCGGCGGTAGGCGGCGGTGACGGCATATGCGGCTTGAGGTAGGCCGCCAGGCTGACGCCGCAGTAGACCAGCAGGGCCATGGCGATCAGCGCCTTGTATGGGTCGATGTCGGATCGGCGCTTGCAGACCATACAGATATGCCCTTCGCTGGCTGGGCGTTCGCCACAGTTGCGACAGCGGATCATCCCTTCCTCCCGCCGGATTTTCCCGCCTGCCAGAACGCCAGCGAGGCTTCCTCGCGGGCCTGCTCGGCGCTCAGGCCGATATCCTTCAGTTCCGCCGCTTCCAGGTCCAGCAGCGCGCGCCGGGTCAACTGGCGTTGCCGGGCCAGGCGATAGCCGCGACGCAGGGCCTGCGCCAGGTTGTCCATCGCGGTGAGTGGGAAGGGGCCATCGAGGCGTTGGCGGCGCTCGGATTTCGCACTGAGTCGCGTCATGCTGCGTACTCCATATTGATCGGCTGGACGACGGAGATAGAATGGCCATCGCGCGCTGTTCCGTACAGGTCCAGAAAAGGTGGGTTGACTGCATACAGATCAAGCGCTCCCCGGCCTGAATGGTGGATTTCGCCACCATCTGTACCGGTCCCGCTTTCGCTCACCCTGGAGTCCCGCTCATGACCCTTTATCTGCAACTCGCCGAGACCCTCGGTTCGCGCATCGAACAGGGCCTCTACCGTCCGGGCGACCGGCTGCCCTCGGTGCGGGCCATGAGCATCGAGCACGGCGTCAGCCTGAGCACCGTGCAACAGGCATACAGGCTGCTGGAAGATCGCGGGCTGGCCGAGCCGCGGCCGAAGTCCGGCTATTTCGTACCGGTCGCGCGACAGATGCCGCCGCTGCCGGCGATCGCCCGCCTGGCCCAGCGGCCGGTGGAAATCTCGCAATGGGAGCAGGTGCTGGCCCTGGTCAGCACGGTACCGCGGCCGGACGTGGTCCAGCTCGGCCGCGGCATGCCGGACATCTCCAGCCCTTCGCTGAAACCGCTGACCCGCAGCCTGGCCCGGCTCAACCGCCACGCCGACGCCCGTGCGCTGGCCTACGACGGGATCCACGGCTCGCCGTTGCTGCGCGAGGAAGTCGCCCGCCTGTTGGTGGACTCTGGCTGTCGGGCCACCGCCAGCGACGTGGTGATCACCACCGGCTGCCACGAGGCCCTGTCGGTGAGCATCCGCGCGGTGTGCGAACCGGGCGACATCGTCGCGGTGGAGTCGCCGAGCTTCCATGGCGCCATGCAATCGCTGAAAGGCCTCGGCATGAAGGCCCTGGAGATCCCCACCGATCCGGTCAACGGCATCAGCCTGGAAGCCCTCGAACTGGCGCTGGAACAGTGGCCGATCAAGGCCATCCAGGTGACCCCGAACTGCAACAACCCGCTCGGCTACATCATGCCCGAGTCGCGCAAGCGGGCGCTGCTGGCCCTGGCCCAGCGCTACGACGTGGCGATCATCGAGGACGATGTCTACGGCGACCTGGCCTACACCTATCCGCGCCCGCGCACCATCAAGTCGTACGACGACGATGGCCGGGTGCTGCTCTGCGGGTCGTTCTCCAAGGTCCTGGCGCCGGGCCTGCGGATCGGCTGGATGGTACCCGGGCGCTACGCCGACCGCGTGCTGCACATGAAGTACATCAGTACCGGCGCCAGCGCCCTGCAACCGCAACTGGCGATCGCCGAATTCATCGGCAACGGCCACTACGAGCCGCACTTGCGGCGCATGCGCGCCCAGTACCAGCGCGGACGCGATCTGATGATCGACTGGGTGGCGCGCTATTTCCCGGAGGGCACCCGCGCCAGCCGGCCCCAGGGCGGTTTCCTGCTCTGGGTCGAACTGGACGAGGCGTTCGACACCCTGCGCCTGGACAAGGCCTTGCGCAACCGCGGCGTACAAGTCGCGGTGGGCTGCATCTTCTCCGCTTCCGGCAAGTACCGGAACTGCCTGCGGATGAACTACGCGGCGTTGCCGACCCCGGCCATCGAGCAGGCGGTCAGGCGAGTAGGGGAGAGCGCTTGCGAGCTGCTGGAGCCTTGCGAGGCCTGAGCGGCAGTCGTGCTTTCGACGCAGTCGACGATTGCACAAATAGCAAATGCTAATCATTCGCATTGTTTGCTAGAGTTGCCTGATGCATGCATCCGCCGGCGCCGCTGGGCGCCGGTCACCAGGAGACCATCGTCATGTCGCAACCCGCCTATCGTCTGTTCAATGTCGAACTCAAGCGCCGCGAGCAACTCAGCCCGGCGCTGACCCGCTTCGTCTTCGGCGGCCCGGAGGTCGCCGAGATGAAGACCCTGGCCGCCGACCAGCGGATCAAGATCTTCTTCCCCGATGCCAGCGGCCAGCCGCCCAGCCTGCCCGGTGGCAGCGAGTGGTACCAGGCCTATCGCAGCGTCGAGCCGGCTCGCCGGCCGCCGATGCGTACCTACACCATCCGTGCGCTGCGCGCCGAGCAGGAGGAGGTCGACGTGGAGTTCGTCCTCCACGGCGAGAACGGCCCGGCCTCGGCCTGGGCGACCCACGCGCGGATCGGCGACCGCCTGCAACTGGCCGCGCCCAACCGGCAATACGGCGATGACCCCGGCGGCTACGAATGGAAGCCGCCGGCTGGCGTCCGCCATATCCTGCTGATCGCCGACGAAACCGCCTTGCCCGCGGTGGCGGGAATTCTCGAGGAGCTGGCCGGCGAAGCCGAGCCGCCGGTGGTCGAGGCCTTTCTCGAAGTGCCGGGAGAAGCCGATATCCTCGACCTGCCGGCGATTCCCGGTGCGCGCCTGCACTGGCTGCCGCGCCACCAGGCCGGCATCCATTCGCGCAACGGCGAGCGGATGATCGAGGCGGCGCGCCAGGCGCGGCTGCCGGAGCGCGAGGTGGCGGGTGGTGCGGCCCAGGAGCTGGAGGACATCGATATCGACGAGGAGATCCTCTGGGAACTGGCGAGCCCCGAGAGCGGCAGTTTCTACGCCTGGGTCGCCGGCGAGTCGGCGGCGGTGATGGCGATCCGGCGCTACCTGGTGCAGGAGCGCGGTATCGACAAGCGTCATCTGACCCTGATGGGCTATTGGCGCCTGGGCAAGGTGTTCGACTGATGGGCCGCTTCGTCGGGAAACAGGCGGACGGCTACGAGACGCGGATCGGCCGCCTGTTGCCGGGCTACGAGTTGCTGCACCTGCTCAGTCGCGCGCAGTTGCTGGCCCGTATGCCGGAACGGGCGCGCCTGCTCAGCGTCGGCTGCGGCGCCGGCGGCGAACTGGCGGAGCTGGCCGGGTTGCGTCCAGGCTGGCGTTTCGTCGGGGCGGACCTGTCGGCCGACATGCTCGCCCTGGCCCGCCAGCGCTGCGCCAGGCTCGGCCTGCTGGAGCGGATCGAGCTGCACTGCGGCGACGTCGCCGGGCTACCGCCTGCGCCGCCTTGCGATGCGGCGCTGGTCCTGCTGGTGCTGCATTTCCTGCGCGGCGACCAGGCCAAGCGGCGCTTCCTCGAGGCGGTCGCCGAGCGTCTGGCGCCAGCGGCGCCGTTGCTGCTGGCCAACCTGATGGAAGCCCGGGACGCCTTCGAACGCCCGGTGCAGGCCGAGGCCTGCCGTTTGGCCGGGCTTTCCCCGGAGGACAGCGACGGCATGCTGCAACGCTTGCGCGAGGATTTCGATCCGTTGTCCGAGCAGCGCCTCGGCGAACTGCTGGAAGACACCGGCTTCGTCCTGCCCAGCCGCTATTTCCAGGCCGTGGGCTACCAGGCCTGGATCGCCTTCCGCGCCGGCTGAGGATGCCTCAGGCGAGGCGCGCCTGCGGCGTGATCTGGCGTGGGTCGGTCAGCAGCTCCAGCAGCGCCGGGCGTCCGCTTTCGCGGGCGCGGCGGAACGCGGCGGGGAAGTCGGCGCTGCATTCCACTCGTTCGGCGTGGGCGCCGAAGGCTCGCGCCAGGGCGACGAAGTCGGGGTTGTCCAGGCGGGTGGCGGATACCCGCCCGGGATATTCGCGTTCCTGATGCATGCGGATGGTGCCGAGCATGCCGTTGTTGACCACGATCACCACCGGCGTCGCGCCGAACTGCGCGGCGGTCGCCAGCTCCTGCGGATACATCATGAAACAGCCGTCGCCGGCGAAGCACACCACGCTGCGCTGCGGATCGCGCAGGCTGGCGGCGATCGCGGCGGGCAGGCCGTAGCCCATGGCGCCGTTGGTCGGCGCCAACTGCGTGCGGGCCTGGCGATAGCGGTAGAAGCGATGCACCCAGACGGCATAGTTGCCGGCACCGTTGGCGATCACCGCGTCGTCCGGCAGGTTTTCGCTGAGGTACGCGACCACGGACGCCAGGTCGACGCCCTGGATGGCGGGGTCGCTCGCGGCCGGGGTCGAGTAGGCCAGGTAGTCGGCATGGGCGGCTTCGCGCCAGTCCTGCCAGGTGCTCGAGGGCAACGGCGCGAGGTCGGCCAGGGCCTCGGCGAAGGTACACGGGGTGGCCTGGATCGGCAGTCGCGCCAGGTAGACGCGGTTCAGTTCCGCGCTGTCCGGATGCACGTGGACCAGCGTCTGCGCGGGGGCCGGACTACGCACCAGGCTGTAGCCGGCGCTCGGCGTTTCGCCCAGGCGCGCCCCGACCACCAGCAGCAGGTCGGCCTGGCGCAGCCGCTCCAATAGTGCCGGCGCCGCGCCGAAGCCCAGTTGCCCGGCGTAGTGCGGGTCACGGTTGTCGAACAGGTCCTGGCGACGGAATGAGGTGGCCACCGGTAGGCCATTGGCCTCGACGAAGGCGCCTAGCCGTTTCCTGGCGGCGCCGTCCCAGCCGCTGCCGCCAAGTACCAGCAGGGGCCGCCTGGCGTTCGCCAGCAGTTCGCGCAGTTCTGCCATCGCCGTGGCGCCCGGCCGCCCCGGAAGCACCCTTGGCACCGGCGCATCGGCGACCTGCGCGGAACCGAAGAGGATTTCCTCGGGCAGGGCGACCACGACCGGGCCCGGTCGGCCCGAGGTGGCGACGCTGAAGGCGCGGCCGACGATCTCCGGGATGCGTTCGATACGGTCGATTTCCACGGCCCACTTCGCCAGGCCCGAGAACATCTGCACGTAGTCGACTTCCTGGAACGCCTCGCGGCCCTTGAAGGCGCTTTCCACCTGGCCGACGAACAGGATCATCGGCGTCGAGTCCTGCTGCGCCGTGTGCACGCCATTCGCCGCATGGGTGGCACCGGGGCCGCGGGTGACGAAGCAGATGCCTGGTCGGCCGGTCAGCTTGCCGTAGGCATCGGCCATGTTCGAGGCGGCACCCTCGTGGCGGGTGACGACGGTGCGGATGCCGTCGGCGTCGTACAGCGCGTCGAGCACCGGCAGGTAGCTTTCCCCGGGGATGCAGTAGACGGTATCGACGGCATTGCGCCGCAATGCCTCTACCAGGATCTGCCCGCCGTTGCGCTGGGGAAGGGAGTCGGACATGAGGGCCTCGCTGCGCACGTTGTGGTTGCCCCGATCTTCGGCCCAAAGCGCGCCAGCGCCAAGCGACCTTTCTTCGCGAGTTCATTCCCGTGGCGCATGAACCCTCGTTCTTCGTTCCGGGGGAGGCCCCTTTCAGCACTTCATCTGGAAGGGATGGGCCTGGAGCGTCATCGCAACGGATCTCCCCTAGGCGGATCGGAGAGCGCGGTTTTCCGTTCGTTTCTCCATCTTCTCCTCAACTATGTCTATGTAACTATTTCCTCTAGCAAAAAGGATTGTTCTTACATTATTTATAAATTTTCTTTGTTAGTTTTTCCTCGCGCCGTGCTGTTTGGCTGCTTCCTGAGGGGAAGATCTTTGCTGGGGCGCTGAGATAGAGGGCGAGTTGTTGTTTGGTTGTCGGCAAGTTTCGGCTTTTTATCTTTTAGTCCGATGGGCAAGGGTATCAATGAGCAGGGAGGTTTTTAGGGTGAAATTTTTATCCGGTTTCTGGGAACGCCGTCGTTCGAGTGGCACTCCTCTAGTGTGTATCGAAGAGCGTGGCAGTGGTGCAGGCGAATTCTCGTCGGTGTCCCGTAGGGTTGAAACTGCTCCTGACGTACGTAGCGTTGCGTCTGCAGATCCGGAGCAGTGGATACATTCCCAGGAGTACGAGCTTTCTTTCTGGAAGGATAAATGGCCCTATCGCCATCTGTCTGTCGAGGAACTACAAGAGGTCCGGCATAAGGATGCAATGTGGTTTCTTGGGAAGATGGGGTTCACGTACGGCTCCTCGCATTATCGCTACGAAGGTTTTGAAGGTAAGGTTTTGGAAGTAGGTAGTGGGCCGATCGGCTTTTTCGAGAAGGTCGAAGGCGTGACAGTGACTGCCCAGGACTCATTGATGGGGCTGTATGCAGAGAACCTTCCATTCTCGATTCTCGGGGAAAGAGGTTCTTCTTGTTATATAAGGGATGGTGTTGCCGATATAGAGAGTGCTTTCGATTTCGTCGTTTGCTCAAATGTGCTTGACCATACGGCCGACTGGATCCAGTTCCTGATTGACTGTGTGGGCAGGTTGAGGACGGGCGGTGAGCTACTGTTGGTGACTGACTCTCGCGGAGTTCCAGCAATCGGGCATACACAGATATTCAGCCATGATCAACTGGTTCGTGTCTTGGAGTTGCTGGGGGCAAAGCAGTTCAAGGTGAAAGCCGTCGAGCGGGAGGATGGCGTTCACTGTGACTATCGTCATTATTTTCGGGTGATTTTCTAAAGTGCTCCCCGTCAATTGCTTTGCCTGGGCGGGCGCCAGGTTTACGCGTGTTTATCCAGGCTAGATAGAAGGGAGCTGGTTGCTATCAGGTACTGCATCGATAGTAGCCTGGCTGTCAGCCGGATAGCGGCTGCTCCGGAGCATCTGGTGGGCCATATAGCCGCCCGCCGCGAGTTTGTATGAACCCTGCAAGGGGCTGCATGCAGAGGTCATGCCGTCAGCGACTGACATCGATCAAATCAGCCACCACTTGAACAGGAAGAAGAACGCCATGCCCAGCAGCATGCTCGCCAGGGTATTGCGGGTATAGAGCACCAGCGCCACGGTGACTGCGCCGCTGACCAGGTAGGGATTGTCGTAGCCGAGGTCGATGCGGCCCTCTGGCATGAACACGATCGGGCCGCAGATCGCCGTGAGCATGCCGGGCACGGCGAAACCGAGGAACTGCCGCAGGTTGCTGCCGAGGCGGATCGGCAGGCGCGGTTCGAGGAACAGGTAGCGGTTGAGGAAGACGATCGCGCCCATGCCGAAGATCACTGCCCAGACCATGGCGCCTCCCGATACAGCTTGTTGCAGACGAAACCGGCGGCCATCCCGGCGAGGCCGGCGAGGACCAGCGCCGAACTCCATTGCCAGTGGCTGAACAGCACCGAGCAGAACAGCGAGGTGGCCACGCAGACCAGCGTCGGTACGTTGCGCACCAGCGGCGCGACCAGCGCGATGAAGGTGGCGGCGATGGAGAAATCCAGGCCCAGGTGTTCGAGACCGGGAATGCTGCGGCCAAGCAGGATGCCGGCGAGGGTGAACAGGTTCCAGGCGATATAGAAGGTCAGGCCGACGCCGAGGGCGTACCAGCGGTTGAAGTTGCGCCGGTCGTGCTGGCTGGCGAGGGCGAAGAACTCGTCGGTGAGCAGGAAGCCCAGGCCGATCCGCCAGCGTCCCGGCAGAGGCGACAGGACCGGCCGCAAGCTCATGCCGTAGAGCAGGTGCTGCGAGGTCAGGAGGAGGGTGGTGAAGATGATCGAAAAGAACCCGGCACCGCCCTTGAGCATGCCGATCGCCACCAACTGGGCGGCGCCGGCGAAGACGATGGCGGACAGGCCCTGGCCCTCGGCCGGGGTGAGGTTGGCTTCGATGGCCATCGATCCCGCCAGCAGCCCCCAGGGCGCGACGGCCAGGGACAATGGGAGGATGGCGACGGCGCCGCGGAGAAAGGCTTGGCGGGGCAGGTCGTGGGCAGTCATGGGGCATGGCGGTGGTGAACGTCGGTCCAGCATGCCAGCAGGCGCATCGGGCTGGCTTGAACGATCTTGCTCTTCGTATCCGTTATCCACGCAGGCGAAAGCGGCCGGTGTCCTTCCTTATATAAGGAGGACGGGCAGGGCAGGCGGCGGACGAGCGAGGGCCGCTCGAGGGCGCTGCGAAGAATCGAGGGAGAAAAGAACCGGAGCGGAGCTAACGCGGATGCTGACCGATCTTGTGGCCGCGGAACTTGGCGCCGAGGGACGGCTGGTAGGACATGGAACACCCGGTTTATTGCTGTTGTAGGGTTGGCACAGCTTAGCCTTGTTCAATTTTTCGTACAACGGAGCCTGTAAAATATCTGCTGCACCAGGTTGAACACCTTGCCTGGCCTGGCTTTGGCCGCTTTCGCGATGCTCTGGAAGGCCCTGTCTACGGCCATTTCGCCGTCCGCGAGGGCGACGAGAGGGCTATTGACAACAAATTGGCTTTCCGATTGACTCTGGCTCCAGCCCCCGCATGATTGAAATTTTTAACAAAAAAGGTGTTGCATCATGTCGGTACCCCTGCGTGCCGTTCAGCTCACTGAGCCGAGCCTGTTCCTTCAGGAACATCCCGAGGTCCAGTTCGTCGACCTTCTGATTTCAGACATGAATGGCGTGGTTCGCGGCAAGCGAATCGAACGCAACAGTCTGCCCAAAGTCTTCGAAAAAGGTATCAACCTTCCCGCTTCCCTGTTCGCCCTCGATATCACCGGCTCCACCGTAGAGAGTACCGGCCTGGGTCTCGACATCGGCGACGCCGACCGGATCTGCTACCCGATCCCCGGCACCCTCTCCATGGAACCCTGGCAGAAGCGGCCGACCGCGCAACTGCTGATGACCATGCATGAGCTGGAAGGTGATCCCTTCTTCGCCGACCCCCGCGAAGTCCTGCGCCAGGTGGTGGCCAGGTTCACCGAGATGGAACTGACCATCGTCGCCGCCTTCGAGCTGGAGTTCTACCTGATCGACCAGGAGAACGTGAACGGCCGGCCGCAGCCGCCGCGCTCGCCGATCTCCGGCAAGCGTCCGCAGTCGGTGCAGGTGTACTCCATCGACGACCTCGACGAATACGTCGAGTGCCTCCAGGACATCATCGACGGCGCCCGCGCCCAGGGCATCCCGGCCGACGCCATCGTCGCCGAATCCGCACCGGCGCAGTTCGAGGTCAACCTGCATCACGTCGCCGACCCGATGAAGGCCTGCGACTATGCGGTTCTGCTCAAGCGCCTGATCAAGAACATCGCCTACGACCATGAGATGGACACCACCTTCATGGCCAAGCCCTATCCGGGCCAGGCCGGGAACGGACTGCACGTACACATCTCGCTGCTCGACAAGCACGGCAACAACATCTTCACCAGCGAGGATCCCGAGCAGAACGCCGCATTGCGCCATGCGATCGGCGGCGTGCTCGAGACCCTGCCGGCCTCCATGGCCTTCCTCTGCCCGAACGTCAACTCCTACCGCCGCTTCGGTTCGCAGTTCTACGTGCCGAACGCGCCGAGCTGGGGCCTGGACAACCGCACCGTGGCCCTGCGCGTGCCCACCGGCAGCCCGGACGCGGTACGCCTGGAACATCGCGTCGCCGGCGCCGACGCCAACCCCTACCTGCTGCTGGCCTCGGTGCTTGCCGGGGTGCACCACGGGCTGACCAACAAGGTCGAGCCGGGTGCCCCGATCGAAGGCAACTCCTACGAGCAGCTGGAGCCGAGCCTGCCGAACAACCTGCGCGACGCCCTGCGCGAACTGGACGACAGCGAGATCCTGGCGAAGTACATCGATCCGAAGTACATCGACATCTTCGTCGCCTGCAAGGAAAGCGAGCTGGAGGAGTTCGAGTACTCGATCTCCGACCTCGAGTACAACTGGTACCTGCACACCGTGTGAGCATGGGCGGGCGGCTCCGGTCCGGCGCCGCCCGCCCGTTCTTCCGTCGAGGTTCCCACCCTTGCTGATGGTAGACGGCGGCAAGCCTGCGGTTTCCGCCCGTCCGCCTTCCTTTGCTATGCATTAGAAAAAGAAGAAATCGAGGCAAGCATACCCATGTCGAATCCTCCCCCTACCGCAGAACGAACCCAGCTTCGCAAGTCCCTCAAGCTGTGGCAGATCGTCATGATCGGGTTGGCCTACCTGACCCCGATGACCGTCTTCGACACCTTCGGCATCGTTTCCGGGATTTCCCAGGGACACGTGCCCACCGCCTACCTGCTGGCCCTCGCCGGCGTGCTGTTCACCGCGATCAGCTACGGCAAGCTGGTCCGCCAGTTCCCCACCGCAGGCTCGGCCTATACCTACGCGCAACGGGCGATCAATCCCCATGTCGGCTTCATGGTCGGCTGGTCGTCGCTGCTGGACTACCTGTTCCTGCCGATGATCAACGCGCTGCTGGCGAAGATCTACCTGACCGCACTGTTCCCTGAGGTCGCCCCGTGGATCTGGGTGGTGATGTTCGTGCTGATCATGACCCTCATCAACATCAAGAGCGTGAACCTGGTCGCCAATTTCAACACCGTCTTCGTGCTGGTCCAGCTGGCGATCATCGTGGTCTTCATCGGCCTGGTGATCCATGGCCTGAACAACGGGGAGGGGACCGCCACGGTGCTCAGCACCCAGCCGTTCTTCTCCGAGCACGCGCATCTCTCGGCGATGGTGGCGGGGGCGACGATCCTCTGCTTTTCCTTCCTCGGTTTCGACGCGGTGACCACGCTGTCCGAGGAAACCCGCGACGCCGCCAAGGTGATCCCGCGGGCGATCTTCCTCACCGCGCTGTACGGCGGGGTGATCTTCATCACCGTGTCGTATTTCCTGCAGTCCTATTTCCCGACCAACGTACGCTTCAAGGAACCCGACGCGGCGCTGCCGGAAATCGCCCTGTACGTCGGCGGCAAGCTGTTCCAGTCGATCTTCCTCTGCGCCACCTTCATCAATACCCTGGCGTCTGGCCTGGCCTCCCAGGCCAGCGTGTCGCGCCTGCTGTACGTGATGGGGCGGGACAATGTGCTGCCGGAGCGGATCTTCGGCTTCGTCCATCCGAAATGGCGCACGCCGTCGATCAACGTGCTGATCGTGGGCATGGTGGCGCTCTCGGCGATCTCCTTCGACCTGGTGACCGCGACCGCGCTGATCAATTTCGGCGCCCTGGTGGCCTTCACCTTCGTCAATCTCTCGGTGATCGTGCATTTCTATGTGCGCGGCGGGCGCAACCGCAGCCTCAAGGAGCATTTCCACTACCTGGTCCTGCCGCTGCTCGGCGCGGCCATCGTCGCGGTGCTCTGGCTCAACCTGGAAAGCACCTCGCTGGTGATGGGACTGATCTGGGCCGGGCTGGGCTTCGGCTACCTGTTCTACCTGACCCGCAGCTTCAGCCGTCCGCCGCCGCGCTTCCAGGAGAGCGAACTGAGTCCGACCCAGTGAGGCGGGCGGTGAATGGATTCAGCGAAAAAGTGAAGGAAAAAGATTGGTAATCTTCACGAAATTTTCACGGTGACGGGTCAATCATGGACCCATGGCTAACGGACTAGCCCCCCATCTGAAGCCCGCCTCACGGCGGGCTTTGGCTATCTGCAGACAGCGAATTCCGCGTTTTCCCTCCTTTTCACAGGGGTTTCCGGCCTCCCGGCTGGCAATGCACCTGCGACGACATGTCCGAATCCAGACAGAATTGGACGCCCCCAAAAAGCGCAGACACGGCTAGAATCCACGCCGTCCCGATCCGGTTCGATGGCCGTGGCGGGGGAGCCTGGTATCCGCTGGTCGGTGTTTCCTGTGGTGCTGCGCGTCCTTCCCTAGACTACCCGGCTCGCTCGAACCATCCCTTCGCGGGGGCGGAACGGCACAGGGTCGTTCGGCATGGAAGCTGCCTGGGCCGGCCTTCGACACACCTATAAGAGTAGAAATCTGCATGACATACCCTGAACGTCCCCTGCTTCATCTGCTGACGCGTACCAGCCTGGTGGGCCAGATCATCGTCGGCCTGATCGCCGGCCTGCTGCTCGCCAGCTTCTTCCCGGCCGCCGCGCTCAAGGTCGGCTTCATCGGCAAGGTCTTCGTTTCCGCGCTGAAGGCCGTCGCGCCGGTACTGGTGTTCGTCCTGGTGATGGCATCCATCGCCAACCACAGGCAAGGCCAGCAGACCCATATCCGGCCGATCCTGCTGCTGTACCTGGTCGGCACCTTCAGCGCCGCGGTGGTGGCGGTGATCGCCAGCTTCGCCTTCCCCTCGAGCCTGGTGCTGGCCAGCCATCCGGGCGAGATGTCGCCTCCGGGCGGCATCGCCGAGGTGCTCCAGTCCCTGCTGCTGAGCGTGGTGGACAACCCGGTCAACGCCCTGATCTCGGCCAACTTCATCGGCATCCTGGCCTGGGCCATCGGCCTCGGCATCGCCTTCCGCCACGCCAGCGATACCACCCGCAACCTGCTCTCCGAGCTGTCCAACGGCGTCTCGCTGATCGTCAAGGTGGTGATCCGCTTCGCCCCGCTGGGCATCTTCGGCCTGGTCGCCTCGACCTTCGCCGAGTCCGGCGTCGAGGCCCTGAAAGGCTACGCCCACCTGCTGGTGGTGCTGCTCGGCTGCATGCTGTTCGTGGCCTTCGTGGTCAACCCGCTGATCGTGTTCCTGAAGATCCGCCGCAATCCCTATCCGCTGGTGCTGACCTGCCTGCGCGAAAGCGGCATGACCGCGTTCTTCACCCGCAGCTCGGCAGCCAATATCCCGGTCAACCTGCAGCTCTGCGAGCGCCTGGGCCTGCACGAAGACACCTATTCGGTATCGATCCCGCTGGGCGCGACCATCAACATGGCCGGCGCAGCGATCACCATCACCGTGCTGACCCTGGCAGCGGTGCATACCCTGGGCATCGCCGTGGACGTACCGACCGCGATCCTGCTCAGCGTGGTGGCGTCGGTCTGCGCCTGCGGCGCATCCGGCGTGGCCGGCGGCTCGCTGCTGTTGATCCCGCTGGCCTGCAGCCTGTTCGGGATTCCCAGCGAGGTGGCGATGCAGGTGGTAGCGGTAGGCTTCATCATCGCGATTCTCCAGGACTCTGCGGAGACGGCGCTGAACTCCTCGACCGACGTGCTGTTCACCGCCGCCGCCTGCCTGGCGGAGGAGCGCAAGGCGAGCGCCGCCTGATTCGATCCCTGGATCACGGAAGAAACCG
Source organism: Pseudomonas sp. FDAARGOS_761 (assembly GCF_013343155.1). Taxonomy (NCBI): domain Bacteria; kingdom Pseudomonadati; phylum Pseudomonadota; class Gammaproteobacteria; order Pseudomonadales; family Pseudomonadaceae; genus Pseudomonas; species Pseudomonas sp. FDAARGOS_761. The sequence goes on from NZ_CP054572.1 coordinate 2,288,755, forward strand.
CCCTCGGGCGGTTTCTTCGTTTCGCTCCGGCGCGCTTTGACCTGTGCGCCGCGCTGCGGCCTAATGGTCGCCCGTCCTTCCCGAGTTGCCGCATGTCGTCTCCTTCCTTGCCCGACGCCAGTCTCCGCGCCAGCACCCTGCATCTGCCGGCCGGCCCCTGGAGCACCGTGCTCGATTGTCTCTGCGCGCGTTTCCCGGCCATCGACCGCGACACCTGGCTGGCGCGCATGCAGCGGGGCCGGGTGCTGGACGCCGAGGGGCGTGCGCTGGGCCCGCAGGCGGCGTATCGCGAAGGCCTGCGTGTGCACTACTTCCGCGAGTTGCCGGCGGAGGCGCCGATCCCTTTCGAGGCGCGCATCCTGTACCGCGACGAGCATCTGCTGGTGGCGGACAAGCCGCACTTCCTGCCGGTGATGCCGGCCGGCGGCTATGTCGAGCAGACGCTCCTGGCGCGGCTGGCCCGCAGCACCGGCAATCGTGACCTGGTGCCGCTGCATCGGATCGACCGGCATACCGCCGGGCTGGTGCTGTTCTCGACCAATCCCGGCAGCCGCGGGCGCTACCAGGCGCTGTTCCGCGAGCGGCGCATCGACAAGTACTACGAAGCGATCGCTCCGGCCTTGTCGCGACTGGACTTCCCGTTGCTGCGCAGGACCCGCCTGGTGCCCGGCGAGCCGTTCTTCCGCATGCGCGAAGGCGAGGGCGAGCCGAACAGCGAGACGCGCATCGAGGTCGCCGAGCGCAACGGCCGCTGGTGGCGCTACCGGCTGTATCCGGTGACCGGCAAGAAGCACCAGCTGCGCGTGCACCTCGCGGCACTCGGCGCGGGTATCCAGAACGACGGGTTCTATCCCGAGCTGCTGGACGCCGAGGACAGCCCCGACGATTACCGGCGGCCGCTCAAGCTGCTGGCCAGGGGGCTGCGCTTCGACGACCCGCTGAGCGGGGAGAGGCGTACGTTCGAATCCGGGCTGCGGCTCGATTGGCAGGTGTAGGCGACAGGCTCGCCAGCGGAATGCTGGCGTACGTCGCCGACCCGGAGCGCATGGCGCGTTTCTATGAGCAGGCGCTCGGCCTGGAGGGCTGCGCGGGCGAGTAGAAGAATCGCCCGCTGTGCGGCTGGACGCGCCCGCCGGAGCGGGCGCGCGTCGCTCAGGGACGCTTGTCCAGCTTGACCACCAGGCGCAGTTGCTCGACGCAACCGCGGCTCTGCTCGATCAGCTTGCCGAACTCGGCGCTGTTGATCTCGTCGTGGTTGAGCCAACTGGTCTTCTGCACTTCCCGGTAGCGATAGTGGTAGCCGCCGTCCTTGGCCGGTTCGGCCTGCAGGTCGATGTCGAACCAGGGGCTGCGGATCTCGCAACTGTGCGCCGGCTCGTCGGTCTTGCCGCCGGACAGGCTGATGTCGTAGGAGGTGATCTGCGGTTCGCCCAGGTACAGCTCGGCCAACTGGCCTTCGCTGCGGTACTTGGCGAAGGCATCCCACTGGCTGGCCAGGTCCTGGCGGTTGTAGAAATACTCTCCGCCGAGCCGGTCGAGGGCGCGGCGGTCGGTAAGCCTGGCACTGATCGTATAGCTGGGCGGCAGCACGAACTGGCTGTCGTCGCGCTCCAGCACGCAGTCGCTGCCTTCCTTGGCGAAGTTGCGGCACAGGTCCTGGTCGGTGCTGGTGCGGCCGCGCTGGCGATCGGCGACGCTGAGCTGCATCAGCGGCGCATTGGACAGCTCCACGCGCGACTCGACCCGGGCTTCGCCGTCATGGGTGTAATGCTCGCTGCGGGTCACGCGCAGGGTGTCGCCGGGCGCTTCCAGGGGAATCTCGTCGCGCCGCACCTTGCCGTCGGCGCCCAGCACCAGCGCCCAGCGCTGCTGGATGTCGGGCATGGTGCGGCCGGGGGCGAACACCGGGTTGGTCGGGTCCAGCCACCAGGTTTTGCCGTCCACCTCGGCGCGGACGATGGCATGGTTCGGCGCGTACATGCCGGGCACCAGCAGGTCCCAGACCACGTCGCCGCGGCTGACCAGGGTCGGTTCGGCCTTGATCCCGGCGGCCTTGAGCATGGCGGCGAGGAGGATCGCCAGGTCCTTGCAGTCGCCGTAGCCATTGCGCTCGATCTCCGCCAGGGAGAAAGGCACGTAGCCGCGCTCGCTGGCGCGCCAGTCGCCCAGGTAGCGGTAGGTGTCGTTGATGTACTGCATCAGGCCGGCGACCTGCTCGCGGGCCGGCTTGCCCTTCACCGCGGCGACGGCCGCCGCGGCGCCCTTGGGCAGCTCCGCGGCGAGGATCTCGTTGTAGCGCGCGGCGAACGGGCCGAAGTTGTCCTGCAGGTCCAGCGAACTGCCCAGCTCCAGGCGCGGGGTATGGCGCAGGTAGGCGTTGCCGGCTTCGTTGATGTAGTTGGTGTATTGCGGCTTTTTCAGGCTGACCTTGAGGGTCTTCTTGTCGGCGCTCTGTTCGATGCGATAGGCGTCCATCAGCTCGCTGCGCACGAAGATCGGCCGCTCGGCCTTGAACTCGGCGACGAAGCGGTCGTCGCGCACCGGCATCGGCGGGCGGCTGAGGATGTAGTGGAACTGGGTGCTCAGCGGCTTGGCGGTGAAGTGCTCGCGCAGGGTGTAGCTGATGCGGGTGCCGACGCGCAGGTTGGGGAACGCCAGGGAGGTCTGGCGTTCGCGCAGGAAGCCCTGGTCCGGGTTCGGCGCGGTGCGCGTATCGATCTGCGACTGGTCCAGTGGCACCGGCTTGCCGCCGGGCTGGGTCAGCTCGGCCTTCTCCACGATCAGGCTATCGGTCTCCGCGTAGCTGCGATCGATGCGCGAGAGCATCTCGCGGCCGCTCGGCTTGAGGATGGTGAAGCTGTAGGTGCTCACGCAATCGGTGCTGTTGTCGGCGTTGAACTGGCAGCGGAACTCGGTTTCGCCGGCCAGCGGCGCCTCGGCGATCGGTTGCAGCGCGGCGAGGGCCGGGGTGGCGGCGCAGAAGACGCTGGCGGCGAGAAAGGAAGGGGAGAAGGGATGACGGGGCATCGGAGCCTCAGGATGAAACGTTTGAGCGGAACTCCCCGGCGTAGCCGGGCGCAAGGGGGCGCCGGGCGATAGCCGGGGAGATGGACCCTGAATGATAGATTTTATCAATTCCGCATGTCGACCGGCGGGTCCGGTTATGTGCGGGATGTCGCCGTTGCGATCTTTTCGCCGGCTTCATTCGCCGGGCTTCGCCGTTCTGTGGCAGGCGCACACCTGTTCCTGGCGCTCCGGAACCGGGTCGTAACCGCCCGGGTGCCAGGGGTGGCAGCGCAGCAGCCGGCGCGCGCCGAGGTAGCCGCCTCGCAGCGCGCCATGTACGCGGATGGCTTCCAGGGTGTAGTGCGAGCAACTGGGGTAGAAGCGGCAGCGGGGACCGATCAGCGGGCTGATTGCGTACTGGTAGAAGCGGATCAGCCCGATCAGCAGGAACTTCATGGCGAGCCCTCGGCGGGGTTGCGGCGGCGAGCGGGCATTGTAGCGCCGTTGTCGGTCCTCAAGGAGCATTCTCCACCGCGCAATAGAGGGTCCGCCCGTCGACGAGGCTGCGAGCAGTCGCCAGGCGGCCGCGCAGGCCGGGTTCTTCCGGCGCCAGCGTGCCCTCGCGCCAAGCGCCTCCGCGCAATGGAATCAGTGCCGAACGGCCGTAGCCCGGGCAGTACGCCTCGGCGTCGCCCTCCAGGTAGTCGACGCCGTCCAGGGTCAGCTCGCCGACATTCCAGCGCGCGCCGAGGTAGGCCTGGCGGAACGGCCCGTCGGCAAGAACGTAGAAGCCCCCGCGCACCTTGCTGGCCGCCGTGGCGAAGCCGATGGTGCGGCGCGGTTGCGGGATCACCAGCAGCGGTCGCCGTGGGTCGGCGAAGGCCTCCTGCAACTCGACCAGGCGCTGGCGGGTGGCGCCCATCTCGCGCCGGTAGCGCTCGCCGCGCGCCCGCGCGTCTTCGGGGAGTTCGCTCCAGGCCGGAGGCTGGTCGCGCAGCAGGTAGTCCAGCGGCCAGGTGCCGGCCATCGCGGCTTCCTTCCAGTCCGCGTCGTCGTCGCGCAGGTCCAGCAGCACTCCGGCCAGCGCGCCGATCTCGTAGGCTTCGCTGTCGACGCCGACGCCGATCTCGTTGGCATCGTAGAAGGCCAGCGCGTACTCCCGCAGCGCCTGCCGATAGCGTTGCGGATCCTCGGCGAAATCGCTGCGGTAGCGCGCGGCGGCGGCCATCTCGATGTAGCGCGCGGTGCCTTCGCTGAGATCGACCTGCGCCGCCAGCCGGCTTTCCTCGGGAGCCGCTTCGCGCCAGCGGCGCAGCCAGCCCTGGGCGTCGCTCAGGTAGCTGTCGCGCTGCCCGGGCGTGCGCAGGGCCTGGAGCAGCGACTGGAACAGGGCATAGCGGTATTCCCGCGGGCGCGGGTCGAGCGTGGCCAGGTCGCCGCGATAGCCGCCGGGCTTGCGCAGGCCCGGCCAGTCTTCCTGGGCGTAGCGATGGAAGGCTTCGTGCGGGCCGATGGCGGCCAGCGTCTCGCTATTGCCGGTATTGCTCCGCAGGTGCGCGGCGCTGATCTGCAGCAGCACCGCCGGACGGCCCCGGTAATGCGGAAAGGCATAGCTCAGGTCGAGAGCCGGGTCGCTGTCGCCAGCCGCGGTGGTGCGCTGCGCGCGGCCTTCGGCATCGGCGACCCAGGTACTGCGGCCATCGCTGTAGAGGAAGGCCTTGTCGGCCATCCGCCAGCCGGGCCAGAGTCGTTCGCTGTGCTGGCCGATGGCATGGACATAGGCCAGGTAGCGGCGGGCGAACGACTCGCTGTCCGTCGCCGCGGCGGGAAGGGACAGGGCAAGCAGGAGCAGGGGCAGGGCTCGGGTCATGGCGGGTACGGTTGCGCAAGGTCGGTCGGGGCGACGAAGGTATGCCGCCGCTTCCCGATTGACCGTCGCGGCCGCTGCCGCGTTCCCCTAGGCGGTGTTGCGCGCCCGCGCCAGGTCGCGCAGCGGCGGGGCGCCGAACAGCCGGCTGTACTCGCGGCTGAACTGCGACGGGCTTTCGTAGCCGACCCGGTAGCCGGCGGCGGCCACTTCCAGGCCCTCGCTGAAGATCAGCCGGCGTGCTTCCTGCAAGCGCAGCTGCTTCTGGTACTGCAACGGGCTCATCGCGGTCACGGCCTTGAAGCGGTGGTGCAGGGTCGAGGGGCTGAGGTTGACCACCTGGGCCAGTTGCTCGATGCGCAGCGGCTTGCCGTAGTTCTGGTTGATCCAGTCGATGGCGCGGGTGATGCGGTGGGCCTGGCTGTCGGCGATGGCGATCTCGTGCAGGCGCTGGCCCTGGCCGCTGCGCAGCAGCCGGTAGAAAATCTCGCGGAGGATCAGCGGCGCCAGCATCGGGATGTCGCGCGGGCTGTCCAGCAGATGGATCAGGCGCAGCACCGCATCCAGCAGGCTGGCGTCGATACGGTCGACGTAGAGGCCGCGGTCGCCGCGCCGGCTGGCCACTTCCATGGGCCCGGCGTCGGAGATCAACTGGGTGATTTCCGCCGGGTCGATATCCAGCCGGACGCAGAGGTAGGGCGCGTCCGGCGAGGCGTCGATCACCTGGCCGGCCAGCGGCAGGGTGACCGAGACCACCAGGTAGTGCAACGGATCGTAGATATAGCGCTCCTCGGCCAACTGCACCTCCTTGCGGCCCTGGGCGATGATGCACAGGGCAGGTTTGTGCATGCCGCGCGCCGGCAGGGTGGGGCCGTCGGCGCGGATCAGGGCGAGGGGTTCGACGGCGGTGCCGTAGATACCGTCGCGGGGACAATGCCTGAGCAGCGACTGCGCCAGTTCGCTCTGGCGCTGGCGCAATTCGGCGGGGAGATCGACGGAAAGAAGCGGGGTGTTTTCGCTCATGCGGGGACTCGCGGGGGAAACCTTCCCAAGACTAGCGCGCGTCGCGGCGACAGGCATCCATCGCGCTGCGCGATGGCAGGATCAGGCAAGCATTCGCCAGGAACAGGCAAGCCAGCTCGTTTCACCGGGCGCAAGCGGATGAGAAAAAACCGGAACGCGGCAGTTTCAGGCAAGAACCCGACAGTATCCGTCTACCGATTCCCCGCGCCGTCCCCCTAATCTGGCTGGCATGGCGGAATCTCCGTCATGCCGATGGGAAATACCTGCAGGGGGACACACCTATGTCAAATCAACAGGCCAGACTGTCATCGGGCGGCGTGCCGCCGGAGCGCGCGCCGGGCGCCTCCCGTTCGCGGTCGCGCGACGGCGCTCTGGTCCCCGACACGCCTTCCCGTTCGCCTGCCGGCCCCGCCGCGGGCGGCACGCTGGCGCGGACCCATCCCGGCAACTGGTAATCGGAGGCAGGGCACATGCGTCACCCTTACACCCCACAGCGGCCGGCCGGCGTCTCGGCGCCGCCGGCCCTTCCACTCCTGGTGCCGCTTGCGCAGCGGCGAATCCATGTCGAGGAGGCAGAGAGCATGCCAGCGTTCAATCGGGCCAGTCACCTGGTCAGCATTCGCGCCCGCAGCGGCCAGTCGCACCGCCTCGGCCTGCGCCTGCAAGAGCTGGCGCAGGCGGGCCAGGCCGCGCCCGGTTGTCTGCGCTACGAACTGCGCCAGGCGGACGGGGACGCCGACCTGTGGCTGTTGCACAGCGAGTGGAGCGATGAAGCTGCCATGCAGGCGTACCTGTCCGGCGACGCCCAGCGGGTCTTCGCCGAGGTGCTCTGGCAAGCGCTGGCGGCGACCCTGGACGTGCAGGAGCGGCCGTTCTGAAACCGGGCGGGCGGATGACGCGGCGCGGCGTCCGCCCGTCCCCCTTGTTCTGGCGTCTCAGCGACCCGGCGCGACCGGCGACTGGTCCGCTCGTTCGTCTTCGACGTCGCGATGTCGCTCGAAGGCGGTCGCCGGCGAGCCATCGGCATTGACCTGCAACACCGCGCGCGGACGGCCGTCCTCGCCAATGAATACCTGGCCGATCCCGGCGCTGTTCCACAGGCGCTCGCCGGCCTGGCTGTGCTGCGGAACGCGCGGGCGGATTTCCAGGCTGCGCCGCTGGGTCAGCCAGTTCAGCGGCGACCAGGGCGCATAGAGCCAGCGGTTGAGGCGGTCGAACCAGTCCAGCAGGCGTCGCGGGAATTCGTTCTTGATCCCGCTGCTGGTGATCTGCCAGAGCCGGGGCCCGTGCTCGCGGTGGCGAATCCGGATGTCGTAGACGAAGGAGTAATGCACGTCGCCGGAAAGGATCAGGTAGTTACCCGGCGTGCGCGAGTGGCGGAAGATGTTCATCATCACCGAGGCCGCGCCGCGATGGGCCATCCAGTTTTCCGCATCGACCAGCAGCGGCTGGCCGATCCAGCTGAAGAGCTTCTGCACGCCCTCGATCAGCTTGACCCCGAACATCGGCGCCGGCGACACGATGATCGCCGCCTTTTCGCCGAGCAGATCCTGCTGGAGTTCACTCAGTGCCTCCCAGTCCATCAGCCCGGAGGGCCGGCCCAGGTTGCGCTCGCTGCGCCAGCGGCGGGTGCGCGTGTCGAGGACGATCAGGGTCGGGCTGCCAGGCAACCGGTAGTGCCAGTGCTGGAAGTCGAGCAGGGCATCGAGCAGGCGGTCCTGCTCGGCGCAGGGCAGCCGGCCGTCTGCCGCGGCGCCCTCCATCAGGGCCGCGACCGGCGCCAGCCATTCGCCGCAATGCTGCGGGTCGTTGCCCCAGCCCTGGCAGAGCAGGTAGGCGAGCAGGGCGTTGCCGATGATCCGCCGGGAGAACGGATGGCCGTAGGCGGTCAGCTCCCAGCGCGCGGAAAGGTTCCAGTCGTCGGTGATGTCGTGGTCGTCGAAGATCATCAGCGACGAGATATGCGCCAGTGCCCGCGCCACGCCGGGCAGGCCATCGCGGAAGGCTTCGATGTGCCGGCGCTCGTCGGCGAAGCGCTGCGCGTGCCGCGCATCCAGCCCCGGCGGCGGTTCCAGCCTGACCAGGCGCCAGGGCGCCGGCGACCAGACCAGCAGGTACATCGCCAGCACCTCGGCCAGGCCGACCAGATGGTTGTGGGCGTTGGCCGAGGTGAAGATCGGCTTCTTCACCCCGCCGAAGAAGCGCTCGCGCAGGGCTTCGTTGGACTTGAAGGCGGGCAGCAGGTCCTCGCGCCGGTAGTAGGTGGCCGGGTGTGCGTAGAGCGCCTCGCTGTCGTCCACCAGCGCGCCTTCCAGGTGTTCGCCGTACAGGCCGAGGCGGCGGATCAGCCCATGGATGGCCACCAGCATCGGCCCGGCGACGTCGTCGGCGTAGACCTGGTCGCCGCTCATCATCAGCAACGCCGGGCGGCTTTCGGCCTGCAGCAGGTTTTCCTCCAGCAGCCGGTCGACCTGCAGCAGGCCATCGGCCGCCGGGTGATGCGGCTTGCGGCAGGAGCCGTGGAGCAACTGGTCGAGACGTGGCTTGAGCACCAGGCTGGCGCGCTGGCGACCGGGGTAGAGCAGATGCGGCGCCCATTCGGCGATTCCCGCGGGCTCCCGGCCGTCGGCGGCCAGACGCAGGTCGTAGTCGACCAGCCGGGCGCAGGGCAACGGCGGGTCGAGCGCGACATCCAGCAGGTGCAGCCAGGCATGGGTGCCGATGCGGATGGCCGAGTGGGTTCCTTCCGCGAGGCGGATCCGACGCTCCGCCTCGCCTTCGCTGGCGAGGACCAGCTCGATGGTCGTCGGGCATGACGTGGCCAGCCAGAACACCAGGCGCTCGGGCTCTGCGCGGCGCAGCAGGGGGCCGGCCAGGACCAGGGGCAGGGTGTCGTTGGGCGGGGTGTCGTTGGGGAGCGAGGCGGACATTGGTGCGGGCGCTGTCGACGCGGCGAAACAAGCTGACGAGTATGCCGCTTTCCGCGGCTCGCGGCGTTGCCATTTCGTAAGGAATGACGACAGTCGTCGCGGGATGGCGATCTTCTAATGCCAAAAAGTTAAGTACACCTTAATTAATATTCTTTTTTGCGTTCTGGCTTCTGCGGCATATTGCCTTCCGCGCAGGCCCCGGCGGTCTGCCATCGCTGTTTGCGGGAGGGACACGTGCAATCCGACGTCGGCGCCGCCTCCCGCCGATCAAGGTTTCGCCTGCCACCCCGACGCCCGGTGGCGCAGGCCCGTAGCACGAGAGTGCGGAATGGGCATGGATCAGACACGCAATCGCCTCGTCGGCCTGATGTTCCAGAACGATTATTCCTGGCTGAGCGGGCGCCTGCGGCGCTACCTCGGCTGCCCCCACAGCGCCGAGGACATCGCCTCGGAAACCTTCCTCAAGGTCCTCGCCCTGCCGGACCCGGCAAGCATCCGCGAGCCGCGCGCGCTGCTCACCACCATCGCCCGCCGGTTGATGTACGACGGCTGGCGGCGCCAGGACCTGGAACGCGCCTACCTGGAAAGCCTGGCCGGGCTTCCGGATGCCCTCGCGCCGTCCGCCGAGGAGCAGGCCCAGGTGGTGGAAACCCTGCTGCGCCTGGAGCGCATGCTCGCCGGGCTGTCGCCGAAGGCCCGCGCCGCCTTCATCCATAGCCAGATCGGCGGACTGACCTACGTGGAGATCGCCGGCTTGCTGGAGGTTTCCGTCAGCCGCATCCACCAGTACATGGTCGAGGGCTTCAAGCAGTGCTACCAGGTGCTTGCCGAATGAGCCAGGGAAGGCGCGAACGCATCCTCGACGAAGCGGCGCAGTGGATGGCGCTGCTGCAATCCGGCCATGCCGGCGCCGAGGAGCGCCTGGCGTTCCAGCAGTGGCGCCAGGCCGACGCCGAGCACGGTGCGGTGTTCGACCGGCTCAGCCTGGGCTTGCAGTCGTTTCGCGACGAGCCCTTGCACGGCTTGCGCGCCGAGCAATTGATCGGAGCCCTCGAGGCGCCGTCCGCCCGTCGCCGGTTTCTCCAGCGCAGCCTCGGCCTGGCGGCGTTCGGCGTGGCGACGCTGGCGCTGGGGCGGATCGGCATCGTCGGCTTCCCCTGGCCCGGCGACCTGTATACCGGCACCGGACAACGCCAGAGTTTCCGCCTGGAGGATGGCAGCCAACTGGTGCTGGACGCGCGCAGCCGGGTACGCCCCGAATTCGATGGCTACCGGCGTCGCCTGCGCTTACGCGAGGGGCGCCTGCTGGTTGACGTGGCACGGGATCCGGCGCGGCCGTTCGTCGTCGACACCGGGCGCGGCCAGGTCGAGGCGCAGGGAACCCGCTTCCAGGTCAGCGATGACGGTGCCAGCTCGCGGGTGGTGGTGCTCGAGTCGCGGGTGCGGATCACCACGGCCGACGGACGGCAATGCCTGCTGGAGCGCGGCCAGAGCGCGCGTTTCGACGCCTCGGCGATTCTCGCCCGAGGTCCTGCCGAAGGCGGCGAGAGCGCCTGGCTGGATGGCCGGCTGGAGGTCCGCGACCGTCCGCTGGGGGAGGTACTGGAGGCGTTGCGCGCCTATCGCCGCGGCATCGTCAGCGTCGCCGACGACGCGGCGGCGCTGCGCGTCAGTGGTATCTACCCGCTGGACGACAGCGGCGTGGCGCTGGCATTGCTGGAGCAGAGCCTGCCGATCCGGATCGACTACCACGGGCCCTACTGGGTCAGCATCGCCAGCCGCTGAGGCGCGCGCCCGGCGGCGAGCCGGGCGGCGCGACGCTTCAGAACGGCTTGGTCGGCAGGTACTTGCCGTCGAGGGTGATCACTGCCCGCGAGCCGCCTTCCGGGTCCTCGACCTTCTTGATGTCCAGCTTGAAGTTGATCGCGCTGATGATGCCGTCGCCGAACTGTTCGTGGACCAGTGCCTTCAGGGTGCTGCCGTAGACTTGCAGCATCTCGTAGAAGCGGTAGATGGTCGGGTCGCTGGGGATGCCGCCGGGAATGCTGCCGCGCAGCGGGATGCTTTGCAGCAGGAGCACCGCGTCGTCGTCCAGGCCGAGTTGGGCGGCGATCTTGCGCGCCGCCGCCTCTGGCAGGGCATGCTGGCCGAGCAGGGCGGCGGTGACGAAGGTCAGGGCGAGACCGGTGCCGTCGGCCAGATCCTGCCAGGACAGGCCCAGGCGGGCCTTGTTCAGGACCACGGTCTCGGCCAGTTGCTGGCGCGCGTTGGGGGACACTTGGCTGTGTTGCATGGGATGACTCTCCTTGCGGGTGGTTGTGAGGGAAGGGATTCAGGCGACCGCCTGCCCGGGTGCGCCGCCTACCGCGCGCACTTCGGGATGCTCGGCGAGGGAGACGAAGCGCCGGCTGGCGCCGTCGAGGGCGTCGATGCGGCCGCTTTCGATGTCGTAGACCCAGCCGTGCAGGTTCAGCCGACCCTGTTCCAGGGCGCGGGCGACGCAGGGGTGGGTGCGCAGGTTGGCCAGTTGGGCGATCACGTTGTGCCGCACCAGGGCGTCCAGCCGCGCCGCCTCGGAGGCGTGTTCGTGGGCGCTGTTCATCGCCCGTGCGGCCTCGGCGTTGTGCAACCAGCCGGCCACCGCCGGCAACTGGTCGAGACAGGCGCAGGACGCGATGGCGCCCATCGCGCCGCAGTCCGAGTGGCCGCAGACCACGATGTCGCCGACCCCGAGCACCGCCACCGCGTATTCCACCGAGGCGCTGACCCCGCCGGGCTGCGGCCCGTAGCCGGGGACGATGTTGCCGGCATTACGGATCACGAAGAGTTCGCCGGGCTCGCGCTGGGTCAGCAGCTCGGGGACCACCCGGCTGTCCGAGCAGGCGATGAACAGCGCCTTGGGGGCTTGCCGGGTGGCCAGGGACTTGAACAGTTGCGAGCGCGCCGGGTAGGCGTCGCGCTGGAAGCGGAGAAAGCCGTCGATGATGTCACGCATGGCGCTGGGCTCCTGGCCGTCGAATGGTGGGGCCAGGATGCGCGGATTGAGCCATAGGGTCCAAGACCGGTTTATTATTCCAATCATTGGTCTGGCCTATAGTTGGATGTTTCCATGCTGCTTCGCCACCTGCGCTACCTGCTCGCTGTCGCCGAGCATCGCAACTTCACCCGCGCCGCCGAGGCGCTGCACGTTTCGCAGCCGACCCTGTCGCAGCAGGTGCGGCAACTGGAAGAGCAACTGCGCGTGCAATTGCTCGACCGCTCCGGCAGGAGCGTGCGTCCCACCGATGTCGGCGAGCTGTACCTGCTTCATGCGCGGCGTGCCTTGCGCGAGTTGGAAGCGGCGCAACGGGCGATCCACGAGGTGCGCGACCTCAGTCGCGGCCGCCTGCGCCTGGGCATGACGCCGACCTTCACCTGCTATCTGGTGGGCGCCCTGGTGGATCCGTTCAATCAGCGCTATCCAGGCATCGAGTTGAGCCTCGAGGAGTTGCCCCAGGACGCCCTGGAGGCGGCGCTGATCGACGATCGCCTGGACCTTGGCGTGGCCTTCAGCGAACCGGGTTCGCTGGAGATCGACAGCCAGCCGCTCTACCTGGAGCGCCTGGGCCTGGTGCTGGGGGCGGAACACCCGGCGGCGGACGCACCGCTGGCCGCCGCAGCGCTGGCGGAGTTGCCGTTGGCGTTGTTGCGCGACGACTTCGCCACGCGCCGGCACATTGACGCTTACCTGCGCCAGCAAGGGGTGACGGCGCGGGTGGCGCTGGAGGCGAACTCGATCAGCGCCATCGTCGACGTGGTTCGCCGCGGACGGCTGGCCAGCATCCTGCCGGAGGCGGTGGCGCGCCAGCAGGCCGGGTTGCGCTGCATGGCGCTGCGGCCGGCGTTGCCGACCCGCCAGGTAGCGCTGTTCTGGCGCCAGGGCAGCCATCCCGGCGCCGCGCGCCTGGCCTTCCAGGCCCTGGCGCTGGAACTCGGCGCCGAGCTGGGCGACGCCTGAGCGGGATCAGCCGCGACTCGGCTGCAACGCCGCGGGTTCCTCGCGGCGCAGACGCAAGGCCAGGGCGGCGCCGAACAGGGCGAGCAGGGCGCTGAGCGCGGTCACCCATTCGATGCCGCGCGCCTGGCTGGCTAGCAGGCTGGCGGCATCGGCGCCGCGCACCTGGGCGTTGGCCAGCGCTACCAGCAGGGCCAGGCCGAGCGCGCCGCCGATCTGCTGGGTCATCGAGGCCATCCCCGAGGCGACGCCCTGTTCGGCGGGGTCGACGCCGCTGGCGGCGCTGACCCACATGGCGGTCCAGGTCATGCCCTGGCCGACGCTGAGGATCACGATGGCCGGCAGCAGCGCCAGGAAGCTGCGCCCCAGCGGCAGGCACGCTGCCAGCAGGCCGAGCCCGAGTGCGCCCAGCAGCAGGCCGGCGACCAGCGTCGCGCGTGCCCCGTGGCGGGCCAGCAGGCGCTCGGCGACGCGGATACCGAGGGTGCAGAGCAGAGTCGCCGGGAGGAACGCCAGGCCGGTCTGCAACACGCTGTAGCCGTACACAGACTGGAAGTAGATGGCCAGGAAGTAGTACTGCACGCCGTAGCTGCTCATGAAGATCGCGGTCAGCAGCATCGCCACCTGCAGGTTGCGGTTGCCCAGCAGGCGCAGCGGCATCAGCGGGTCGCGGCTGTAGTGTTCGATGGCGAGGAACGCCAGCAGCAGCGGGACGGAAAGGTAAAGTCCGAAACGTACCGAGGGCGCATCCCAGCCCGACTCCGGGCCCTGGACCAGGGCGAAGACCAGTAGGGTGGCGCCGGCGGTGACCGTCAGCGCGCCGGCCAGGTCGAAGCGCCGGCCGCGCTGGCGCCGGGCGTCGGCCGGGATCAGGCGCAGGGCGAGCAGCGCCGCGGCGCCGGCCAGCGGCACGTTGACCAGGAAGATCGAGGCCCAGCCGAACAGCTCGGTGAGCGCGCCGCCGAGCGCCGAGCCGAGGGCCAGGCCGAACGCCGAGGCGATGCTCCAGATCGCCAGGGCGCGATTGCGCGCCGGGCCCTCGGCGAAGTGATTGCCGATCAGCGCCAGGGTCGCCGGGAACAGCAGCGCGCCACCCAGGCCCTGCACGGCGCGGGCGAGGATCAACGGCAACTCGCTCTGGGCCAGGCCGCCCGCGAGGGAGGCGAGGGCGTACAGGCTTTGCCCGAGGACGTACATGCGGCGCCGGCCGAGCAGGTCGGTGGCGCGCCCGCCGAGCAGGAGGAAGCCGCCGAAGGCCACCGTATAGGCGCTCACCACCCATTGCAGGCGTTGCGCCGAAAAATCCAGCGCCCGGCTGATTTCCGGCAGGGCGACGAACACGATGGTGGCGTCGAGGGCGATGATCAGTTGCGCGCAGGCGAGCAGGGCGAGCATCCAGTTGGAAGGGGCGGCACGGTCCGTCACGGCGGGACTCCTGGTCTGGGTTGGGCGCGGCCAGTGTTTCTCATGCTGGAATCGTGATAAATAGCCTCTCCGTCCTTTCACTGATGAAAATAATCATCGATGAGATCGCCATGGACCTGAATGCCGTCAAGTTGCTCGCCCGCGTGGCCGAGACCCGTAGCTTCACCCAGGCCGCCGTTTCCCTCGGTCTGACCCAGTCCGGCCTGTCGCGCGCCATCGGCCGGCTGGAAGCCGAACTCGGCGTGCGTCTGCTGCACCGCACCACCCGCAGCGTCAGCCTGACCCCGGACGGCCAGCTGTTCTACGAGCGCTGCGCACCCTTGCTGGCGGAGCTGGAGGAAGTCGAGAAGTTGCTGGTAGACCGCCAGTGCGCGCCGAGCGGTCCGCTGAAGATCACCACCCCGCAGGCGCTCGGGCGGATCGTGATCATGCCGGTGCTGCGCGAACTGACCCGGCGCTACCCGCAATTGCAGATCGAGGCGGCGATGACCGATCGCCTGGTCGACCTCACCGAGGAAGGCTTCGACGCCGCCGTGCGTCTCGGCCGGGTCGGCGACGTGCGCCTGATCGCCCGGCCATTGGCGGCCTTGCGTTGGGTCACGGTGGCGTCGCCGGAATACCTGCGCAGTCACGGCACGCCGGAGCGCCTGGAGCAACTCGCCGGGCATAACTGCCCGACGGTGCGCGACCTGCACACCGGCAAGCTGCTGGAATGGCAGTTCCAGCGCGACGGCCAGCCGCTGAGCCTGGCGGTGCGCGGCGACCTGGTGCTGGACGTGGCCGACGCGCTGGTCGACGCGGCGCTGGTCGGCCAGGGCATCGTCCAGGTGATGGGCTTCATGGCCGAGGAGGCGATCCGCCGGCGTCGACTGGTACGCATCCTCCAGCCCTTCGAACCGCCGCTGTGCCCGGTGTCGCTGATCTACCCGCCGTCGCGGCAGTGCTCGCTGAAGATCGGCGCGCTCTACGAGGAACTGAAGAGCGCGCACTGGTGCGGGGCGCTGACGTACTGACCCGAGGGCGGCAGGGCGGATAACGCCGTGTTCGGACCGGCGGATAGCCGCAAGCGGCTATTCGCCCTACGCGTGGCAAGGCCGGTAGCGGAGCTGGGGAAGATTGTCGGGTAGGGCGAATAACGCCGGAGGCGTTATCCGCCGATACGCCGTGCCTGAACCGGCGGATAGCCGCAAGCGACTATTCGCCCTACGCGGGGCAAGGCCGGTAGCGGAGCTGGGGAAGATTGTCGGTTGGGGCGAATGACGCCGGAGGCGTTATCCGCCGCTATGCCTATTCGCCCGCGCTTATAAGCTCAGAACAAAGCGTTCCAAGCTGGCCCTGCAAATCTCCCGCGCTCATCGCTCATCCCCTGGAAACCATGTTTTCGGGGGGAACCGAACGATGCCGCACCATGCTCCATCCACACGCCTGCCTTCCAGCCTGGCCCTGGCCGCGCTGCTCGCGGCGGCCTACGCCGCGCCGCCGGAGGCTCGTGCGGAGACGCCCGCGCTCGCCGCCAAGGCGCTCACCTTCGACGTCGCCGCCGGCCCGCTGGACCAGGTGCTGCTAGGCATCTCGCGGCAGAGCGGCTTGCTGATCTCCTTCGAGCAGGCGTTGGTGCGCGGCCGGCAGGCGCCGGCGGTGCGCGGTCCGCTGAGTGTCGACCAGGCCCTGGAACAGGCCCTGCGCGGTAGCGGCCTGCAGTTCCGCCGTTCCGAGCGCGGCGCGGTGATTTCCGCCGCGCCGCTGCGCGCGGTCGTACCGGCGGCGAAGGTGCAGCCGCTGGCGGCGAACGCGGAGCAGACCCTGGAGCGGGTGGTGGTGACCGGCTCGCGGATTCCCCGCGCCCAGCAGGAAGGGCCGTCGCCGGTCACGGTGATCAGCAGCGAGGAAATCCAGAACCGTGGCTACCGCAACGTCTTCGAGGCCTTGCAGACGCAGACCCAGAACACCGGCATGACCCAGGGCGAGGACTACGGCAACACCTGGCAACCGGCGGCCAACGCCCTCAACCTGCGCGATCTCGGCCCCAACCACACGCTGGTGCTGATCAACGGCCGGCGCGTCGCCGACTACCCGACCGCCTATGGCGGCTCGGTGAACTTCACCAACCTGGCGAACATCCCGGCGGTCATGATCGACCGCATCGAGATCCTCAGCGGCGGCGCCTCGGCGATCTATGGCTCGGATGCCATCGCCGGGGTGGTCAATATCGTCCTGAAGAAGAAATTCGATGGCGTCGACGTCAACCTGCGCGCCGGCACCACCGAGCGCGGCGGCGGCGACAACCAGCGCCTGCAACTGGTCGGCGGCGGTGCGACGGGCGACTTCGAAGGCCTGTTCGGCATGCAGGTCGAGCAGCGCCAGCCGGTCTGGGCCAACCAGCGCGGTTTCATGGACAGCTACCCGGACGGCAACAACGTCGGTTACCGGCTGAACCCGCAGAGCGGACGCTACCTCGGCGACGCCTCCTGCGCCGGCCTCGGCGGCCTGTTCGGCGGCAACGTGGCGCCGGTGCCGGGCGCCAGGGGTGGCTATCGCTGCATGACTGACCAGTACTACAACAACTACTGGACCCTGCAGACCAAGAAGGAAAACTACGACGGCTACGCCGGCGGCACCTGGCACCTGAGCGACAGCGGCAAGCTGTTCGCCGACCTGCTGTTCGGCTTCGACCACCTGCAGAACAATACCCGCGGGCCGTCCTTCACCTCGCCGGACTTCATCAATGCCTCCAGCGGCGACTTGGAGCGCTGGTACCGGCTGTTCTCGCCCGAGGAGATCGGCGGTAAGAGCAGCAACAACAGCAAGTGGCGCGAGGTGTCCTGGACCGGCACCCTCGGCTACAGCGACCGCGTCGCCAATACTTCCTGGGAATACGAACTGGCCGCGACCCGCTCCGAGTACCGCAGCGACCGCACTACCCGCTACACCCCGGCGGCCGGGATCCTCGACCTGTACCTGGGCCGCAAGCTCGGCGAACGCGATGGCTACCCGGTCTACGATCCCGATCCGGCGCGCCTCGGACGTCCGCTGAGCGAGGAAGAGTGGCGCAGCCTGCGGCGCAACGTGACCCAGCACAGCGAGTCCTACTCGCAGACCTACAGCTTCACCGGCAACGGCGAGCTGTTCGACCTGCCGGCCGGCCCGGTGGCCTTCGCCGGCGTGCTGGAGGTGGGCAAGCAGGGCTACAGGATCCGTCCCGACTCGCAATACAACGACGGCTCCCTCTACAACGTCTCCAAGGCCAGTAGCTCCGGCGGCTCGCGCGACCGTTACGCCGCCGGCGGCGAATTCAGCATCCCGCTGCACGACACGCTGCTGGCGTCCGCCGCCGGCCGCTGGGACCAGTACAGGTTCAGCGGTCGCACCGAGGAGCAGACTACCTACAACCTGGGGCTGGAGTGGCGCCCGCTGACCAGCCTGCTGCTCCGCGGCAGCTACGGCACCAGCTTCCGCGCGCCGGACCTGAACTACATCTACCAGGCCGACGCCAACGGCTACTACCCGGCGCAGAAGGACTACTACGGTTGCGAGAAAGGCGTCGACGGCGCTTGCAAGAACGGCCGGGTCGACTACGTGCAGAGCGGCACGCCCGACCTGAAGTCCGAGCGCGGGCGCTACTGGAGCTACGGCTTCGTCTGGTCGCCGTCGAGCAGGTTCGACTTTTCCGCCGACTACTACCACATCCAGATCGATGACCTGCTGACCACCCTCGACCCGGACAAACTGCTGCGCGACGAGGCGGCCTGCCGCAGCGGCGGGCTCGATCCGGACTCGGCGCAGTGCCGCGACACCCTGGCGCGGGTCGAACGCAACGCCGGCGACGCCAGCGTCGATCCGAATCGCCTGAACAAGGTCTACGTCAATGCCATCAACGCGGCCAAGGAGCGCACCAGCGGCATCGACCTGCGCAGCAACATCCGCTGGGGCGCCGGCGACTACGGCGCCTTCTCCTCGACCCTCGGCTACACCCTGGTGTTGTCCCACGACTACCAGCAGTCCGACGACTACCCCAGCGAGAACCAGCGCGACAGCCTCGACTCCCACGACTGGCGCAGCAAACTCAACGCCAGCCTGACCTGGGACTACGCACAGTTCACCTCGACGCTCTTCGCGGTGCGCTACGGCAGCGTCACCAACGCCGCTGGCAGCGGGCGCCTGAGCCCGTGGACGGTGTTCAACGCCAGCGCCCGCTACCGGCTCAACGAACGCGCCAGCGTCGGCCTGACGGTGAACAACCTGCTCGACCAGATCAAGGAGGACGACTCCGATGGCTGGCCGTACTATCCCACCGGCAACTACGACGCCATGGGCCGCCAATGGTGGCTGGACTTCAGCTATCACTTCGGTGGTTGAGCCATGCCCGGACGCATCCTGGTCTTCGCCTGCTGCCTGCTCGCCAGCCTGGCCTGCAGCGAGCCGCGCCATGCCATCACGCTCTACGACGAGCCGGCGAAATACCCGCCGGGTTTCCAGCACTTCGACTTCGTCGACCCGCAGGCGCCCAAGGGCGGCAGCCTGCGGCGGATGGAAAGCGGCAGCTTCGACACGCTGAACCCCTTCGCCAACCGCGGCACGCCGATCAGCATGACCCAGGCCGCGCTGATCTACGAAACCCTCGGCTTCCAGTCGCTGGACGAGCCGTTCACCGAATACGGCTACCTGGCGCGCTACATCGAGAAAGCCCCGGACAACAGCTGGGTGCGTTTCCATATCGATCCGCGGGCGCGCTTCAGCGACGGCGTGGCGGTCACCGCCGAGGACGTGAAGTTTTCCTTCGATAGCCTGGTCGAGCAGGGCAGCCCGTTCTGGCGCGCCTACTACAAGGAGGTCCGCGAGCCGGTGGTGGAGGATCGCCTGCGCATCCGCTTCGACTTCCGTCATGCCGGCAACCGCGAACTGCCGCTGGTGCTGGCCCAGCTCTACGTGCTGCCCAGGCATTGGTGGCAGGGACGCGACTTCAACCGCAGCAGCATGCAGCCGCCGCTGGGCAGCGGACCTTACCGGCTGGAGAAGGCCGAGGCGGGGCGTTCGGTGAGCTACCGGCGCAACCCCGACTGGTGGGCTCGCGACCTGCCGGTCGGGCGTGGCCTGTACAACTTCGAGCGGATCCGTTTCGACTACTACCGCGACAGCGGCGTGGCCTTGCAGGCGTTCAAGGCCGGGCAGGCCGACATCAATGTCGAGACCAGCGTCAAGGCCTGGAGCAGCGGCTACGACTCGCCGGCCCTGCGCGATGGCCGGTTGCGCCAGGAGAGCTTTCCCTACCCGTACCCGGCCAGCCTCCAGGGCCTGGTGTTCAACCTGCGCCGGCCGCTGTTCGAGGACCGCCGGGTACGCCAGGCGCTGAGCCTGCTGTTCGACTTCGAATGGACCAACCGACAGCTTTTCGGCGGTCGCTACAAGCGCCTGCGCAGCTATTTCGACAACTCGGAGATGGCCGCTCGCGGCCTGCCCGGCGCCGACGAACTGGCCTTGCTGGAGCCGCTGCGCGGGCAGATCCCCGAGGAAGTCTTCGGCCAGGCCTACGCTCCGCCGGTGAACGACGGCAGCGGCGATATCCACGAGCGCCTGGTGCAGGCCTACAGCCTGCTCGGCGAGGCCGGCTGGCATGCCATCGACGGACGCCTGCTGGATACCGCCGGACGGCCGCTGCGCTTCGAACTCCTGCTCCAGGGCAAGGGCCTGGAGCGCGCGCTGCTGCCGTTCCAGCGCAACCTGGCGCGGATCGGCATCGATATGCGCCTGCGCCAGGTGGACGCTTCGCAATACATCGAGCGCATACGTGCGCGGGACTACGACATGATCGTTTCGAGCTTCTCCCAGTCCAATTCGCCGGGCAACGAGCAGTACAGCTTCTGGCATTCCTCCAGCTACGCCGATCCCGGCGGCTACAACCGCATCGGCCTGAAGGACCCGGCCATCGACCGGCTGGTGCAGGCGGTGGTCGAGGCCGACTCGCGGGCCGCCCTGGAAACCGCCGTGCGTGCCCTCGACCGGGTGCTGCAATGGGGCTACTACCTGATCCCGACCTGGTATTCCGACGAGGTCTGGATCGCCAGCTGGAATCGCTTCGGCCGACCGCCGCAGGCGCCGCGCTACAGCCTCGGGCTGAACACCTGGTGGGAAGTCCGCGAGCGGGCCGTGCCGAGCCGGGAGGCGCAGTGACATGGGCGGCTACCTGTTGCGCCGCCTGGCGCTGATCCTGCCGACCCTGCTGGGCATCCTGCTGATCAACTTCGCCATCGTCCAGGCCGCACCCGGCGGGCCGGTGGATCAGGCCATCGCGCGCCTGCAGGGCGTCGACGGCGGTGGCCCGCTGGGGCGTGGCGGGGAGGGTGGGCATGGCGCTCTGGAACCGCAGCGCCACGGCGAGACCGGCATCGACCCGCAGCTGGTGGCCGCCCTGGAGCGCCAGTACGGCTTCGACAAGCCGCCGCTGCAACGGCTCTGGCTGATGCTGTCGAGCTACGCCCGGCTGGATTTCGGCGAGAGCTTCTACCGCGACGCACGGGTCGTCGACCTGATCGCCGAGAAGCTGCCGGTCTCGCTGTCCCTGGGCTTGTGGGCGACGCTGATCACCTACCTGGTGTCGATTCCCCTGGGGGTGGCCAAGGCGGTGCGCCACGGCAGCGCCTTCGACCTGTGGAGCAGCGCGTTGGTGGTGGTCGGCTATGCGGTGCCCGGCTTCCTCTTCGCCATCGTCCTGATCGTGCTGTTCGCCGGCGGCAGCTACCTGGACTGGTTCCCCCTGCGCGGCCTGGCTTCCGAGGGCGCCGAGCGCCTCGGCCCGCTGGCGCGCTTCGCCGATTACCTCTGGCACCTGGCGCTGCCGGTGGGTTCGCTGGTGGTCGGCGGTTTCGCCAGCCTGACCCTGCTGACCAAGAACAGCTTCCTCGACGAGATATCCAGGCAGTACGTCGCCACCGCCCGCGCCAAGGGCCTCGGCGAGCGCCGGGTGCTCTACGGCCACGTGTTCCGCAACGCCATGTTGCTGGTGGTGGCCGGGCTGCCGGCGGCGCTGGTCTCGGTGTTCTTCACCGGGTCGCTGCTGATCGAGGTGCTGTTCTCCCTCGACGGCCTCGGCCTGATGGGCTACGAAGCGGCGCTCGGCCGCGACTACCCGGTGGTGTTCGGCAGCCTGTTCATCTTCACCCTGCTCGGGTTGCTGGTGAAGCTGGCCGGCGACCTGGCCTACAGCCTGGTCGACCCGCGCATCGACTTCGCCGCGAGGAAACAGTGAGATGGCCATCGTCCTTTCCCCGCTGAACCGCCGCCGCCTCGGCGCGTTCCGCGCCAACCGCCGCGGGCGCCTGGCGCTGCGGCTGTTCCTCGCGCTGTTCGTCGCCTGCCTGTTCGCCGAGCTGATCGCCAACGACCGCCCGCTGCTGCTGGAATACCGTGGCCAGTGGTTCCTGCCGGTGCTGCGGGACTATCCGGAAACCGCCTTCGGCGGCGAGCTGCCGTTCCCGCCGGACTACCGCGGCCGCTTCATGAGCGAACGCATCGCCCGCGACGGCTGGGCGCTGTGGCCGCCGATCCGCTTCGACGCCCGCAGCATCAACTACGCGCGCCCGGCGCCGGCGCCGCCCTCGGCGGAGAACTGGCTGGGTACCGACGACCAGGGCCGCGACGTGCTCGCGCGGGTGATCTACGGCTTGCGCCTGTCGATTCTCTTCGCCCTCGGCCTGACCCTGGCCTCGTCGTTGCTGGGAATCTGCGCCGGCGCGGTGCAGGGCTACTACGGCGGCTGGATCGACCTGTTCGGCCAGCGCTTCATCGAGGTCTGGTCGGGTCTGCCGATGCTTTACCTGCTGATCATCCTCGCCAGCCTGGTGCAGCCCGGGGTCGGCTGGCTGCTGGCGATCATGCTGCTGTTCTCCTGGACCAGCCTGGTCGACGTGGTTCGCGCCGAGTTCCTGCGCGGTCGTCACCTGGAGTACGTCAAGGCGGCGCGGACCCTCGGCCTCGGCGACGCCGGGGTGATGTTCCGGCACATCCTGCCCAACGCCATGGTTGCGACCCTGACCTTCCTGCCGTTCCTGCTCTGCGGCGCGGTGACCACCCTGACCGCCCTGGACTTTCTCGGTTTCGGCCTGCCGCCCGGCTCGCCGAGCCTTGGCGAACTGGTCGGGCAGGGCCGTGACAACCTCCAGGCGCCCTGGCTCGGGCTGACCGTGTTCGTGGTCCTGGCGACCTTGCTCAGCCTGCTGGTGTTCATCGGCGAAGCGGTGCGCGACGCCTTCGATCCGAGGAAATGAGATGAACCGGGAACTGTTGCGAGTGGAAAACCTGAGCGTCGCCTATGGCGACACGCAGGTCGTGAAGGGGATCGACTTCAGCCTGCGCGCCGGCGAGACCCTGGCCCTGGTCGGCGAGTCCGGCTCCGGCAAGTCGCAGACCGCCCACGCCCTGCTGCGCCTGCTGCCGGGCGCGGCGCGCCTGGGCGGCAGCGTGCGTCTGGACGGCGAGGAACTGCTCGCCCTGTCGCCGCAGGCATTGCTGGCGATTCGTGGGCAGCGCATCGGCATGGTGTTCCAGGAGCCGATGACCTCGCTCAATCCGTTGCAGCGCATCGGCCGCCAGGTCGGCGAGGGCCTGCGCCTGCATCGCCGCCTGCGTGGCGCCGCGCTGCGCGGGCGGGTACTGGAACTGCTCGAACTGGCCGGCCTCGAGCAGCCGCGACGCCTGCTCGAGGCCTATCCGCACCAGCTCTCCGGCGGCCAGCGACAGCGAGTGATGCTGGCCATGGCGCTGGCTTGCGAGCCGCAACTGCTGATCGCCGACGAACCGACCACGGCTCTCGACGTCACCGTGCAGAAACGCCTCCTGGAGCTGCTGCAAAGCTTGCAGCGACGGCTGGGCATGGCGATCCTGCTGATCAGCCACGACCTCAACCTGGTGCGTCGGGTCGCCGACCGGGTCTGCGTGATGCACGATGGCCGGATCGTCGAGGAGAACGCCTGCGAGACGCTGTTCCGTTCGCCCCGGCATCCCTACACGCGGCTGCTGATCGAGGCCGAGCCGGGTGGCCTGGCGGAGCCGGTGGCGTGCCGCGAGACCTGCCTGGAGGTGCGCGCGCTGAGCCTCGACTACCCCGCGCCCGGCGGCTGGCTGCGCCGGCGCGCGGGACTGCGCGCGGTGCACGAGGTCAGCCTGCGGCTGCGCCGTGGCAGCACCCTGGGGATCGTCGGCGAAAGCGGTTCGGGCAAGTCCTCCCTCGGCCAGGCGCTGCTGCGCCTGTTGCCGGCCGAAGGGCAGATCCTGCTCCAGGGCGAGCGCTTCGACCGGCTGCACGGCAAGCGCCTGTTGCCATTGCGCCGGCAGTTCCAGGCGGTGTTCCAGGACCCCTACGGCAGCCTCAACCCGCGCCTTAGCGTGGAACAGATCGTCGGCGAAGGCCTGCGTATCCATGGCATCGGCGATGCCGGCGAACGCCGCGCGCGGGTGCTGGAGGCACTGCGCGAGGTCGGTCTCGACGAGCCTTGCCTGGAACGCTATCCCCACGAGTTTTCCGGCGGCCAGCGCCAGCGCATCGCCATCGCCCGCGCGCTGGTGCTGAAGCCGGCGCTGATCCTGCTCGACGAACCGACCTCGGCGCTCGACCGCAGCGTGCAGTGCCAGGTGGTCGAGCTGCTGCGTCGGTTGCAGCGTCGCCACGGGCTGAGCTACCTGTTCATCAGCCACGACCTGGCCGTGGTACGCGCCCTGGCCCACGACATCCTGGTACTCAAGGACGGCCGGGTGGTGGAGCAGGGCAGCGCCGCGGCGCTGTTCAGCCAGCCGCGCCACCCCTATACCCGCGAGTTGCTCGGAGCGATACCCGCGCTGCGCCTGGAAGAGCACCTGCGGGTGGCCGGGCTGGGAATCTGAGGCGGGAAACCATGCAGACTCTAAGGATGTTCCGAAAGGTTCTTTCCAGACGCCCCGGCGCTTTTCTTAAGATCGGCCTGCGGGCCCGTCAGGGACAAGGAGCCATGTCGGCTTCCGGGGCCGTTCGATCGATTGGGGGAATGCGATGAGTTCGTTACCGTTGTACTTCGATTACGCCGCCACCACGCCCGTGGACGAGCGCGTGATCCGGGCCATGGTGGAGTGTCTCGGCTACCAGGCGTGTTTTGGCAATCCCGCGTCGAACTCCCATGCCTACGGCCGCCAGGCGCGGCGGGCGGTGGAGCGGGCCAGGGAGCAGGTGGCCGCGCTGGTCGGCGCCAGCGCCGGGCAGATCGTCTGGACTTCCGGCGCCACCGAATCCAACAACCTGGCCCTCAAGGGCGTGGCCCAGGCGCTGGACACGCCCGGCCACCTGATCACCAGTCGCCTGGAGCACAAGGCGGTGCTGGACACCGTGCAGCAACTCGCCGATGACGGCTGGAGCGTGACCTGGCTGGCGCCCGGCGCCGATGGCCTGATCCGGCCGGAACAGGTGGAGGCGGCCTGGCGCGCCGATACCCGCCTGGTGTCGCTGATGCGGGTCAACAACGAACTCGGCACCCTGACCGACATCGCCGCCATCGGCGAACGGGTGCGCGAGCGCGGTGCGCTGTTCCACGTCGACGCGGCGCAGGCCAGCGGCAAGGTGGCGATCGACCTGGGCCGCCTGGCGGTGGACCTGATGTCGTTCTCCGCACACAAGACCTACGGGCCCAAGGGCATCGGCGCGTTGTACGTCGGGCCGCGCGCCGAGCGCCGGCTGAAGGCGCAGATCCACGGCGGCGGACACGAGCAGGGCCTGCGTTCCGGGACCCTGGCGACCCACCAGATCGTCGGCATGGGCGAGGCCTTCGCCCTCGCCGGCGAGCTTTTCGAGGAGGAGGGCAAGCGCATCGCCGGACTCCAGCGGCGTCTGCTGGAGGGGCTGGCGCAGATCGACGGCTGGCGCCTGAACGGCAGCGCCGACGCACGCATCGCGCATACCCTGAACCTGACCTTCGACAACCCCGCCTTCGTCCCCCAGGCGCTGGAGTCCAGCCTGGCGGTGTCCAGCACCTCGGCCTGCAACTCGGCGCGGCCGGCGCCGTCCCACGTGCTTCTCGCCCTCGGCCACGATGCCGCCAGCGCTGGCCGCAGCGTGCGCCTGAGCCTCGGTCGCTACACCCGCGAGGCCGACGTCGACGCGGCGGTAGCCGCCCTCAAGGCCGCGGCGGATAGTGGCGCGCCGGCGTGGCAGCCGTTCCTCGGGGTGTCCTGGGCAGGCTGAGCGGCCGGCTCGACCCGCCCTCGCCGAAGCCAGGGGCTGCGGATAACCGCGAAGCGGTTATTCGCCCTGCGGCTCCAGGGGCTTTTCGTCTTTGCCGCCGTTTCCCGGCAATGCGCGCTTGGCGGATCATCCAGGTTGGGTATCATGCGTCGCCATTCCCATCCACCGCCGACGGAAGTCAGGCTTTGCCTGCGTGAGCCCAATGGACGATCTTTCCCCCGATTCCGCCTTGCCGCCTGCCGGCAGCGCCCAGGACAACGACGCGCCGCGCCAGTTGGTGGTCTGCATCGACGGAACCTCGAACCGCTTCGGCGACCAGCCGACCAACGTGGTGCGCCTGTACCGTTCGCTGTCGCGCGATCCGCGCAGGGTGCTGGCCTACTACGACCAGGGCGTCGGCACCTTCGGCCTGAAGGAAACCCTGTTCGAGTGGCAGAAGTTTCCCTCGCGGGTCGCCGGCCTGGCCTTCGGCTGGGGGCTCAAGCGCAACGTCGAGGGCGCCTATCGCTTCCTCGCCGAGCACTACCGGCCCGGCGACCAGATATTCCTCTTCGGCTTTTCCCGTGGCGCCTACGCGGTGCGCGTGCTGGCCGCTATGCTGCGTGCGGTGGGCCTGATCGATGCGCACCAGCCGCATCTCTTCGACTACGCCTGGACCCTGCTCACCACCCGCATGCCGCCCCGCGACGAAGACAAGCGGGCCGGCACGCGTCGCCGCGGGCCGGACTTCGGTCTGCTGGGACGCTTCCGCAAGGTCTTCGGCCGGCAGGTGAAGGTGCACTTCCTCGGCCTGTTCGACACCGTGACCTCGGTGGGCTGGGTCTACGACCCGCTGACCGTGCCGTATTCCTCGAACAACGAAATGGTCGACGTGGTCCGCCAGGCCCTGGCCATCGACGAATGCCGCTGCTTCTTCCGGCAGAACCTCTGGTTCGGCGAGAAGGACCGCAAGTCCGACGTGTTGCAGGTGTGGTTCCCCGGCATGCACTCCGATGTCGGCGGTGGCTATGCGCCGAAGGACTCGCGGCTGGCTCTGGTGGCCTTTACCTGGATGCTCGGCGAGGCGCTGGAGGCCGGCCTGCATGTCGACCCGGCGCGCAGCCGCGACCAGTTGCGCGCACGTTCGAAGCAGGGCCCGGACCCGACCGCGCCGATCCTGCCGGTGATGACCCGGCCCTGGCGCCTGGCCGAGTGGCTGCCGCTGCTGGTCTGGGACCGCCGCAGCGGCAACCGCGCCTGGCGCTGGTCGCGTGGCCGGCCGCGCTCGCGGCCGCTGGAACCGGTCGGGCAGGAAACCCGGGTCAAGCTGCACCGTTCGGTGCAGCGGCGGCTGGACGAATGCCCCGACTACCGGCCGTGCAACCTGCCAGCGCTGGAACGCTGCGACCTCATCGACGATTCGCCGTTGCTTGACGGCTACCGCTAGCGGTTGGCCGCGATCGCGTTCAGAACCACATGCGGATACCGGCGACGAAGCGCGCCTCGTCGTCGTCCTCGCCCTCGGCGCGGGCCAGGTCGGCGCTGTTGCCGTAGGAGCGGTTCCAGGTCACCCCGATGTAGGGCGCGAACTCGCGACGGATCTCGTAGCGCAGGCGCAGGCCCAGCTCGCTATCGGCAAGGCCCGAACCGATGCCGCGGGCGGGATCGCTCCTGCCGTACAGGTTGACCTCGGCGCTGGGCTGGAGGATCAGCCGGTTGGTCAACAGGATGTCGTACTCGCCCTCCAGGCGCAGCGCGCTCTGGCCGTTCTCGCCGAGGAAGGCGGTGACTTCCGCCTCGAAGTCGTAGAGCGCCAGGCCCTGCACGCCGAACGCCGCCCAGGTCTGCGGCGAGCCGGGCTTGAAATCCTGGCGCACGCCGGCGACCAGGTCCCACCAGGGACCGATGGCGTGCCCGAACAGCGCCTGGACCTCGGCGTCCTCGGTCTTGCCGTCGAGCCGTTCGCCTTCGCTGCGCAGCCACAGGCGGTTGATGTCGCCGCCGATCCAGCCGCTGGCGTCCCAGGCCAGCGCGCTGCCGTCGTCGGCGTCCTGGTATTCCAACTGGTCGAGCAGGAAGAAGCTGTTCAGCGCGCTGTCGTGCACCTTGTGCCCCTCCAGCAGCGGAAAGGCGGCACGGCGGTCGGCCTCGGTCGGCACCGGGATCGGCGTACGGCTCTGGCTGGGCGCGGCCTGCCCCGGAGGTTGCCGCGCAGCGTGGCTCATCCCCGGCATCCGGCCATGGTCCATTCCCTGGTGCTCCATGGGCTGTGCCGGGGCGGGCGATGCGGCGCCGTGGTCCATCCCCGGCATCCGGCCATGCCCCATCCCCTGGTGGTCCATGGGTTTCGCCGGGGCGGAGGTCCTCTGGCCGTGGTCCATGCCAGGCATCGCGCCGTGGTCCATGGCCGAGTGCTCCATGCCATTGTCCTGCGCGGCCTCGACGGGATTCGGCAGGCCCAGCAGCAGACCCAGGGCGAGGGCACCGCCGGCCAGGCGGGCGGGTTTCGGCTGGCGGCTCATGCGTTGTCTCCTTCGTCTACCCGCACTTCGCGGAACATGCCCATCTCCATGTGGAACAGCAGGTGGCAGTGGTAGGCCCAGCGCCCCAGGGCGTCGGCGGTGACCCGGTAGCTGCGGCGGGTGCCCGGCGGCATGTCGATGGTGTGCTTGCGCACCAGGAAGTTGCCTTGCTCGTCCTCCAGGTCGCTCCACATGCCGTGCAGGTGGATCGGGTGGGTCATCATGGTGTCGTTGACCAGGACGATCCGCAGGCGCTCGCCGTAGGTCAGGCGCAGCGGCTCGGCGTCGGAGAACTTGATGCCGTCGAAGGACCAGGCGAACTTCTCCATGTGCCCGGTCAGGTGCAGCTCGATGGTGCGCCCCGGCTCGCGGCCGTCCGGGTCGGCGAAGCGGCTGCGCAGGTCGGCGTAGGTCAGCACCCGCCGCCCGTTGTCGCGCAGGCCGAGGCCGGGGTCGGCGAGCTTCGGTGTCGGCGTCATGGTCTGCATGTCGACCAGCGGGTTGCCGTCCTCCGAAGCCGGATGGGACTGCATCGGCATGGCGCCCATGCCCATCCTGGAATGGTCCATGCCGCTCATGTCCATGCCGGCCATCTTCGAGTGGTCCATGCCGTTCATGTCCATGCCCGACATCTTCGAATGGTCCATCTCGCTGGCGGGCCTCGTCGCCGCGCCATGCCCCATGGCGCCGTGGTCCATGCCGCCCATGCCCATGTCGTCCATGCCGATCAGCGGGCGCGGATCGGGCGTCGGCACCGGCGCGCTAAGCCCTTCGGCCAGCGCCAGGGTGCCGCGGGCGTAGCCGCTGCGGTCCATGGACTGGGCGAAGAGGGTATAGGCGCGCTCGCCGCCCGGCTCGACGATCACGTCGTAGGTCTCGGCCACGGCGATGCGCAACTCGTCGACGCTGACCGGCTCGACGTGCTGTCCGTCGGCGGCCACCACGGTCATCTTCAGGCCGGGAATGCGGACGTCGAAATAGCTCATTGCCGAGGCGTTGACGAAGCGCAGGCGGAGCTTTTCGCCGGGGTGGAACAGGCCGGTCCAGTTGCCGTCCGGCGGCTGTCCGTTGAGCAGGTAGGTATAGGTGTAGCCGCTGACGTCGGCGAGATCGGTGGGACTCATCTTCATCTCGGCCCACATCTTGCGGTCGGCCAGGGTCGCGGCCCAGCCGTTGGCGCTGACGTCGTCGATGAAGTCGCCGACGGTGCGCTTGTGGAAGTTGTAGTAGTCGGACTGCTTCTTCAGCTTGGCGAGGATGCGCTGCGGCTTCTCGTCCGACCAGTCGCTGAGCAGCACCACGTAGTCGCGGTCGTAGCTGAACGGTTCCGGCTCGCGGGCGTCGATCACCAGGGCGCCGTAGACCCCGGCCTGCTCCTGTAGCCCCGAGTGGCTGTGGTACCAGTAGGTGCCGTTCTGCCGGACCTTGAAGCGGTATTCGTAGAGACCGCCGGGAGCGATGCCCTCGAAGCTGAGGCCCGGCACGCCATCCATGTTGGCCGGCAGGATGATGCCGTGCCAGTGGATCGAGGTGTCCTCAGCGAGGCGGTTGCGCACCCGCAGGGTCACGTTGTCGCCTTCGCGCCAGCGCAGGGTCGGGCCGGGCAGCGAACCGTTGATGGTCATGGCGGTGGCCGGCGAGCCGCTGAGGTTCACCGGGGTCTCGCCGATGAACAGGTCGAAACTGTCGCCGGCGAGCAGGTTCTGCTGGCCCGGCCCGGCCAGGGCCCAGGCCGGGGCGCGCCAGAGACCCAGTCCGCCGAGCAGACCGGTGGCGGCGAGGCCTTTGACGAAGGTGCGTCGCGAAGTTCTGTGCATCCGCTGGTTTCCACGCAGGTGGCAGGACGGACTGCGCGAGCCTGCGCAGCCGGGAGGTCGCGGCCCCGCCAGGGCGGTGCGGCGATGCGGACACCCTAGCGGCGCGCGCCTGTCGGCAAGCTGTGGGGAAGATTACAGAGCTGTCAGCTCAGCGCGGCGGGTTCACCAGGTGGCGGTCGAAACCCCGCGCCACCAAGCGTTCCCAGGCGTCCATGACCTGCGCCGGGATCGGGCAGGCGACCTGGAAGCCCAGCGCCGGGTAACGCATGATGCGGTCGAGGTCGCCAACCATCTCGTCGATCACCCCGAGTACGCCGACCAGGTTCGAGATGCCGTCGGGAAATGCGTAGTCGGGCGCATCCACGTGTCCCTCCAGCCCCGGCCAGCGGACCGGCAGGGTCAGCGCCACGCGGCGGATCGAGTTGGGCTTGGTGACGAAGGTCGCGCGGCGCAGGTCGGGGAACAGCTCGCGGGCGAAGGCGATGTTCTCGGCGAAGTTGGTCGCCCGCGGCTCGATCACGATGAGGCTGTCGCTTACCCCGCGTGCCCTGGCGTGGCGGGCGAACAGCTCGGCTTCCGGCTCGACCCAGAGATGGCGCGTCCAGTGCCCGGTGTTGCCGGTGAACAGCAGGCGTTCGGCGAGGCCGCGTTCGAGCAGTTCGCAGGCGTGGTCGCAGACCCGCAGGTCGTAGGAGCCGCATACCACCAGCAGTTCGCAGGGCACATGGCAGCGGCCCTGGCCGAGGAAGTCCCAGAGCAGCCGGGCATCTTGCAGGGTCGGGCTCATGGGACGCCAACGCTCCTCTCGCTGCCGGTCGTGGCGGGGTGCCGATGCTGGCAGTACAGCCGGTCGTCTTCGCGGACGATCCGCAGCTCGCGGAAATCCCGGACCGACCAGCGCGCGCCGGCGGCGAGCAGGCCGCTCTCCTCGCCGATCGCCACGCAGGTCGCGCCGGCGGCGCAGGCGGCCTGCACGCCGCTGAGGGAGTCTTCGAACACCAGGCAGCGCGACGGTGCCACGCCGAGCCTGGCCGCGGCCAGGCGGTAGCCATCCGGAGCCGGCTTGCCGTGGACCACGTCGTCGCGGCTGACCAGGGTGCGGAACGCCGCCTGCAGGTCGTGCTGGCGCAGCACGTGGTCGATGCGTGCCGGCCAACTGCTGGTGACCAGCGCCAAGGGCACGTCCAGCCAACGCAACTGGCGGATCACCGCGGCGACGCCGGGCAGCAGGGGACAGTCGGCGCCTTCCTCCAGAGCATCGACCCGTTGCTTGAGGATCCGCCGGCGCTCCATCGGCAGGTGGCCGAACAGATAGTCCAGGGTGTAGCCGCCCGGGCGACCGTGCACGTGGTCGCGCAGGCAGTCCGGGCCGAGCGCCACGCCCTGTTCGCCGGCAACCCGGCTCCAGGCCGCGGCGATGGCTTCGCGGGAGCTGATCAGGACGCCGTCCATGTCAAACAGAACGGCTGAAAACGCTAGTCGATGCATCTCGGGCACTCTGTAGGGCAAGCCAGACCAGGACCGCGCCGCCGAGGGCGAACAGCGCCATGATCAGATAGGACCACTGCGGCAGGCCTTCGTACAGCCAGCCGGCGGCCGGACTGGCGAGGCCCATGGGCAGCGCTACCGCCAGAGAGTAGTAGATTCCCTGGGTCAGTACCCGCGCGCTTTCCGGCGCGTGGTCGCGGATGTAGCGCATCACCGCGGCGTGGTAGGCGGCAAAGCTGAGGGCGTGCAGGCACTGGCCGAGGAGGATCGCGGCGAGATGTTCGCTGCCGGCCAGCAGGCCCCAGCGCAGCGCTGCGCAAAGGCTGGAGAAGAGCATCACCTGGAGCGCCGGGTGGCGGTCCAGGATGCGGTTGGAGACGGCGAAGAAGCTGATCTCGGCGATCACCGCCAGGCCCCAGAAGGCGCCGACCGAGAACGACGAGTAGCCCAGCGCCTGCCAGCCCAGCGAGGCGGTGGTGAAGTACAGCGAGTGGCTCAGCTGGATCATTCCCGCCGCGGCGATGGCCAGCAGCAGGGGGCGTTGCCGGAGGATCCCGCGCAGGTCGGGACGGCGCCTGGCGCCCGGCAGCGGCGAGTCCGGACGGCGCAGGCTGCGGCGACGGAGGAACAGGCAGGCGAGGGCGGTGAGCAGCATCGTCAGGCCGACCAGGGCGGGCACCAGTTGCTGGCCGAAACGACCGAGCAGCAGGCCGCCCAGGGTCGCGGTGAGGATGAAGGCCAGCGAACCGACCGCGCGTACCCGCCCGTAGTTCTGCAGGGCGGCCTTGTCGCGCTTGAGCAGGTAGGACTCGGTGAGCGGCAGCACGCTGGTCCAGAACGCGCCGTAGAGCACGCTCAGGGCGATGAACAGCGGCAGGCCCTCGGCCAGCTGGAACAGCAGGGCGCAGGCGCCGGCCAGGGCCGCCAGCAGGGTCGCCAGGCGCAACTGGTCGATGCGCCAGTCGGCCACGTAGGTCAGCGCCACCCCGGCGATCACCTGCGGCCAGTAGGCCGCGGCGATCAACAGGCCGATCTGGCTGGCGCCGAAGCCCAGGCTGGCCAGCCAGGTCGGCCAGAACGGATAGATCAGCCCCTCGGCGGCGAAGTAGCCGGAAAAGATCAGGTACATGCCGGTTCCCGCGTCGCCGTGCCGGTTCGCTGCGGTTTGCGCCTCACTCGAAGCGCGCCCTGGCGAAGGCGTTCTCGCCCTTGCGCCAGACCAGCAGGGACTCGCCCAGCACCACCAGGTCGACCATGCCGTCCTCCAGCGCGCCGAGGGCGTCCTGCGGGGCGCAGACGATCGGTTCCTCGTGGCGGTTGAAGGAGGTGTTGATCAGCGCCGGCTGGCCGCTGCGGGCATGCCAGGCATGCAGCAGGGCGTGCATGAACGGATCGGCCTGCGGCCGGATGATCTGCGGCCGGGCGGTGCCGTCGACATGCACCACCGCCGGGCAGCGCGCGCGGAAATCCGCATGGCAGTCGTAGGTCATGGTCATGTAGTCGGCCGCCACCTGGTCTTCACGCCAGCCAACGTAGCAAGCCTCGGCGTGTTCTACCGCGGTGACCGGGGCGAATGGCATGAACTCGGTGCGTTCCATGCGCTGGTTGAGCCAGTCGTTGGCGCTGGCATCGCCGGGATGGTAGACGATGCTGCGGTTGCACAAGGCGCGCGGACCGAACTCCATGCGGCCCTTGAACATGCCCAGCACCTGGTTTTCCCGCAGCGCTTCGACCAGCGTCTCGATCAGGTTGGCTGGCCGGCTGTAGGCCAGCTGCGGGTACTGGCTGGCGATCAGCTCGGCATTCTGCGCGGCGCTGCGCGCGTCCGGCCCGAGGGCCATGCTCGGCGCCGGGAAGCGCGTACCGTTCTCGCGATAGGCCACCGCCACCGCCGCGGCCAGGGCCAGGCCGCCGTCGCCCATGCAGGGCAGCACGTAGACATCGCGGACCCCGGGGATCTCGCGCAGGCGCTGGTTCAGCTTGACGTTGCCGAACACCCCGCCGGCCAGGCACAGGTTGGCGCAACCGGTGCGCGCCACGTGCTGCCGGGCGATGGCCACCAGCAGGTCTTCGGAGTGCCGTTGCGCGGCGGCGGCGACATCCGCCGGGCGTTCCGCCGCGCAGCGTTGCAGCAGCGGATCGCTGTAGCCGTCGTAGGAGGGCAGGTACAGTTCGCCGCAGCGGGCGCGCAGGCGGCCGTTCTCCAGGCGGATCATGTCGTTCATCAGCGGCAGCAGCTTTTCCGCGTCGCCGAACGCCGCCAGGCCGGTGATCTTGCCTTCGTGGCGGTTCGGCTTGAAGCCGAGCAGGCGGGTGATGCGCCCGTAGAAGTAGCCCAGGCTGTCGACGCTGGTCTCGCGTTGCAGGACCGTCTCGCCGCCGTCGGCGCGGTAGTGGGTGACGGTGAGCGACTGGAAGTCGCCGCGGCCGTCGCAGGTGAGGGTCAGCGCCTCGTCGAACGGCGAGCAGACGAACGCGCCGAGGGCGTGGCATTCGTGATGGTCGATGTACTCGACCTTGCCGCGCAGGCCGTTGGCGCGGACGAAGGCATCGAATTCGCCGCGCTTGGCCTTGTCGTTGGCCATCTCGTCGGCGATCCGCTTGCGCAGGTGCGGCAGGCCCTCGGGACGCTCGCGGGCTTCCTCGAGGACCCGGTCCAGGTAGAGGTCGAGGTGCCGCCCGGCGTCGAACCCGGCGTTCCAGCCGTAGGCGATGCGGTCGATGTCGGCCAGGTCGATGCCGGCCTCGCCGAGCACATAGTCGATGGAGCGGCTCGGCCAGGCCTTGTGGTCCTTCTGGCGGGTGAAGCGCTCCTCGCTGGCGGCGGCGACGATCGTGCCGTCGCGCACCAGGCAGGCGCCGGCCAGGTCGTTGTTGGTGATCCCGAGAATGATCATGCGGTGTCCTCTTGCGCGAACGGGTGGGGGGCGAGAGGCGTAATAGGTTGCATGGCGCCGGGGGCCCAACAACCTGCCAGATCTGGTCGCCTGCGAAATCTGGCAGGGCTACCGGATCTGGTAGCTGGACAGCCGTCGACGGGCTTGCCGGCCATACCGGCCGGGCGCCCGCGCCGGCATCAGAAGCTGTAGCTGAGGCGGCCGAACAGGATGCGCCCGTAGGGATCGGTGTAGCGCGGGTCGTAGCCGCTCTGGAAGGTGTAGGTCTGGTTGCTGAACGGCGGTTCGCGGTCGAACAGGTTCTTCACCCCGAGGGTCAGCCCCAGCGCGTGGCTGAGGCGGTAGCTGCCGGCCAGGTCCCAGAGGTTCCACGAGCCGACCTTGCCGTGGCTGGCGCGGTCGTAGTCGTTGTAGCCGCTGGTGTAGCGGTTGCTCAGGGTGGCCTGCCAGGCGTCGCGGCTCCAGGTGGCGTTGGCGACGTGCTTCCAGCGGGCGATCACGCCGACGCCCTGGAAGTCGCCGACGTTGTCCAGGTACTGGCCGCCGATCTGCTGCTGGAAGTCGTAGCGGGACACGTAGGTGCCTTGCAGGTCGAGCCCGAACTGCCCGTAGCGGCTGGCCGGGAAACGATAGTCGAGGCTCAGGTCGACGCCGCTGGTCTTCACCTTGCCGAGGTTGGCCAGTCCGGTGACGACGTGATCGATCGAGCCGTCGGCCTTGCGCACGATGCGTCCGGCGTAGGCCTGCGGGTCGGCGAAGATCGCCGCTTCGGGAAACTCGGCGATCTGGTTGGCGATCCTGATCCACCAGAAGTCCAGGCCGACGGAAAGGTCGCGCAGCGGCTGGTAGACCAGGCCCAGGGTAACGTTGCGCGCGGTTTCCGGTCGCAGGTCGGTGTTGCCGCCGGTGGCGTTGTAGAACTGCTGGGCGCAGTCGCGGTTGGCGATGCCGCCCTGGCTCGGCTGGCCGCCGGCGCACAGGCGTGGGTCGTCGTAGTTGGCGCTGGTATAGGTGGTGAAGGTCGGGTTGTACAGTTCGTACAGCGACGGCGCGCGGAAACCTTCGCTGTAGGCGCCGCGCAGGACCAACTGGCGGAACGGCTGGAAGCGGAACGAATATTTCGGGTTGGTAGTGCTGCCGAAGTCGCTGTACTTGTCGTGGCGGATCGCCGCGCTGAGTTCCAGGCTGTCCAGCACCGGCACGTTGAGTTCGGCGTACTGCGCCTTCAGGTTGCGCTCGCCGCTGACCGTGGCGGCGGGATCGACGCCGAGGCTCTGCACGTTGCCGGCGAAGTCCTGGATGTCCTGGTGGAACGCCTCCTTGCGGAATTCGCCGCCCAGCGCCAGGGCCGCCGGCCCGGCGCCGAACCAGTCGCCGATCTCCCGGCTGGCGCGGGCGTCCAGGCCCTTGACGCGGCCGACCGAGGTACGGAAGTCGCCGCTCAGGGCATGGCTGCCGAGGTAGGCGAGGCCGGCGTCGGTCTGCGGCCCGAACGGGTTCAGCGTCCCGTTGGCGATGCCGAGGGCGGCGGCGCGATCATCGACGTAGCCGCTGTGGATATGGTCGACCACCTTGTTCTGGTTGTACGAGGCGCCGATATCGTAGTCCCAGCCGGCGAACCGGCCGTCGAAGCCGAGCAGCAGGCGCTGGCCGGTGTTCTGCGAGGATTGCAGGCGTGGCCCGAGCACGCTCTGCCGCCAGTTGACCTCCACCGGCCGGCTCGGGTCGAGGACGAAGCCGCCGGGACCGGGAGTGATGCCGTTGCCGGGATAGAAGGCGGTGCCGGGATCGATCTGCAGGCCGGTGAGGGTCCCTGGGCCGACCTGGGTAGCGTTGTCGTTGCGCGACCAGAAGTACTCCAGGCTGACGTTGTGCTCGTCGGCCAGCTTGCCGGTGGCGCGGCTGAACACCGAGGTCTTCTCGGTTTCCGGCACCAGGTCGAGGTAGCGCCACAGGCTCTGCCGGCAGATGCCGTTGCGCGGGATCAGGTCGGCGCCCTTGCAACCGCCGGCGGCCAGCGGATTGCTGGCGTTGGCGCCCTGGCTCCAGTTGCCGGGGAAGGCGGTGCCGGAGCTGTAGTCGAGGCCGCGTCCCGGCTGGTAGTTGTAGGTGTAGCCGCGGTCCTTGGCGCCGAGGCGTTCCTGCTTGTCGTAGTTGGCCACCGCGAAGACATTGAAGCGATCCTCCTCCAGCTCGCCGAAGCCCCAGCTAGCGCTGACGTTGCGCTGGTTGCCGCCGCCGTCGTGGGTGGGGGAGGCGTAGCCGCTGTCGACGCGGCCTTCGTTCAGGCTCTTGCGGGTGATGAAGTTGATCACCCCGCCGATGGCATCGGTGCCGTACAGTGCGGAGGCGCCGTCGCGCAGCACCTCGACCCGGTCGATGGCGGCGAAGGGAATGGTGTTGAGATCCACGGCGGAGCCGTCGATGGCATTGTTCGCCAGACGCCGGCCGTTGAGCAGCACCAGGGTCTTGTTCGCGCCGATCCCGCGCAGGTCGGCGAACGAGGCGCCGCCGGTGGCGCTGCCGACCGAGCGACTGGAGTTGTATACGCCCTGGTTGCCGGAAAGCCGGCCGATCAGTTCCTCGGTGCTGGTCACGCCCTGTTGGCGCAACTCCTCGGCGCGCAGGACGCTGATCGGCACCGCGGTTTCCGCATCGACCCGGCGGATCGCGCTACCGGTCACTTCGATTCGTTGCAACTGGACCGTGGGCGGGTCGACAGGCGCCTGTCCCTCCGCCGCGGCGGCGCTGCCGGGAGCGAGCTGCAGGGCCAGCAGCAGGGCGGCGCCCAGCGGCGGGTCGGTGTGGAGCGATCGGTGCATGGTCGGGGCATCCCTTGTTCCGGTGTGTCCAGGGATGTCCGTCGAGCCGGGGGATTTTCCAGGGACGGCTTAGACCTTTGCGCCATGAGTTTATGTCCGCTGGGAACAAGCCCTGCCGTTGCGCCTTTCATCGGCGGGCCGGAGCGGCAGAACCAGTCCCCTCTGCCGAGGTCGAAAAGCAGGCGTCGCGGCGGTGCTGTGGCGTCCTTTCTTCAGCTACATTTTTCTTTCAGCAGTCGTTCCCATCATCCAGGGCAGCACCCAAGGGGCAGATCATGGCTCGCACCACTCCCATCGAGCTTTATCGCAACATCGGCATCGTCGCCCACGTCGACGCCGGCAAGACCACGACGACCGAGCGGATCCTCTTCTACACCGGCGTCAACCACAAGATGGGCGAGGTCCATGACGGCGCGGCGACCATGGACTGGATGGTCCAGGAGCAGGAGCGCGGCATCACCATCACCTCGGCGGCGACCACGGCCTTCTGGCAGGGCTCGACCAAGCAGTTCCCGCACCGCTATCGCTTCAACATCATCGACACCCCCGGCCACGTCGACTTCACCATCGAGGTGGAGCGCTCGCTGCGCGTGCTCGATGGCGCGGTGGTGGTGTTCAGCGGCGCCGACGGGGTCGAGCCGCAGTCCGAGACGGTCTGGCGCCAGGCCAACAAGTACCATGTGCCGCGCCTGGCCTACGTGAACAAGATGGACCGCCAGGGCGCCGATTTCCTCCGCGTGGTCGCGCAGATCAAGCAACGCCTGGGCCATGTCCCGGTGCCGATCCAGCTGGCGATCGGCGCGGAGGAAAACTTCAGCGGGCAGATCGACCTGGTGAAGATGAAGGCCATCTACTGGAACGATGACGACCAGGGCACCAGCTACCGCGAGGAGGAGATCCCGGCGGAGTTGCGGGCGCTGGCCGAGGAGTGGCGGGCGCACATGGTCGAGGCCGCCGCCGAGGCCAACGACGAACTGATGAACAAGTATCTGGAAGGCGAGGAACTGAGCATCGAGGAGATCAAGGCC
This sequence comes from Pseudomonas sp. FDAARGOS_761, assembly GCF_013343155.1. NCBI lineage: Bacteria > Pseudomonadati > Pseudomonadota > Gammaproteobacteria > Pseudomonadales > Pseudomonadaceae > Pseudomonas > Pseudomonas sp. FDAARGOS_761. The sequence continues at coordinate 2,326,753 of NZ_CP054572.1, forward strand.
GGGCTGCGCCAGCGGACCCTGGCCAACCAGATCGTACCGGCGGTGCTCGGCTCCTCGTTCAAGAACAAGGGCGTGCCTCTGGTGCTCGACGCGGTGATCGACTATCTCCCGGCTCCATCGGAAATCCCGGCGATCAGGGGCACCGACCCGGACGACGAAGAGAAGCACGACGAGCGCCATGCGGACGACGACGAGCCGTTCTCGGCGCTGGCGTTCAAGATCGCCACCGACCCCTTCGTCGGCACCCTGACCTTCGCCCGTGTGTATTCCGGGGTGCTGACTTCCGGCGATGCGGTGCTCAACTCGGTGAAAGGCAAGAAGGAGCGGGTCGGGCGGATGGTGCAGATGCACGCCAACCAGCGCGACGAGATCAAGGAAGTGCGCGCCGGCGACATCGCCGCGCTGATCGGCATGAAGGACGTGACCACCGGCGACACCCTGTGCGCCATCGACAAGCCGATCATCCTCGAACGCATGGACTTCCCCGATCCGGTGATCTCGGTGGCGGTGGAACCGAAGACCAAGGCCGACCAGGAGAAGATGGGCATCGCCCTGAGCAAGCTGGCCCAGGAAGACCCGTCGTTCCGCGTGAAGACCGACGAGGAGACCGCGCAAACCATCATTTCCGGGATGGGCGAGTTGCACCTGGACATCATCGTCGACCGCATGCGCCGCGAGTTCGGCGTCGAAGCCAATATCGGCAAGCCGCAGGTGGCCTATCGCGAGACCATCCGCAACACCTGCGAGATCGAGGGCAAGTTCGTCCGCCAGTCCGGCGGCCGCGGCCAGTTCGGCCATTGCTGGATCCGCTTCGCTCCGGCCGACGAGGGGCAGGAAGGCTTGGAGTTCCACAACGAGGTGGTCGGCGGGGTGATTCCCCGAGAGTTCATCCCGGCGATCCAGAAGGGCATCGAGGACCAGATGCAGAACGGCGTGCTCGCCGGCTACCCGCTGATTGGCCTGAAGGCGACGGTGTACGACGGCTCCTACCATGACGTCGACTCCAGCGAGATGGCGTTCAAGATCGCCGCCTCGATGGCCACCAAGCAACTCTCGCAGAAGGGCGGAGCGGTGCTCCTGGAGCCGGTGATGAAGGTCGAGGTGGTGACCCCGGAGGACTACATGGGCGACGTGATGGGCGACCTCAACCGCCGGCGTGGCCTGATCCAGGGCATGGAGGATACCCCGGCGGGCAAGGTGATCCGTGCCGAGGTCCCGCTGGGCGAAATGTTCGGCTATGCCACCGACGTGCGCTCGATGTCCCAGGGGCGCGCGAGCTACTCGATGGAGTTCGTCCGCTATGCCGAGGTACCGGCCAGCGTGGCCGAGGCGATCGTCGCCAGGCAGGGCCGCTGAGAGCCGCCGCGCGCCGCCGAGGCCAGCGGCGGCGCGCGCCTTTCCGGGAGCGGCAGCCGCATCTCCGGCGCCGATGCGCTTGCCAAGCGGTTTTTTTGACGCCCCCTGGATGCTTAACTATAAGACAGTGACCAAGGCCCGCACCTATACGGTCACAAGGATGGCGAATCGATGCTTGCTTCAGCGATTGCCAGCGGTACCGCAGTCTCCCAGGTCTCCAAGCATCTCCTAATGTTCCTGGCCGCCCTTTTCCTCGCCCTCGGTGCATGCGGCTGGGCGATCCTGCACATCGCCAGGCAGCAGGACGACATCGCCATCGAGCAGAGCCATTTCTACGTGGAAAAGGCGCTGCAGAATCGCCGGGAAAATTCCGAGCAGTTCTCCACCACCTATTCGTTCTGGACCGACGCCTACGTCTATCTGGGAAACCGGGTCGACGTGGACTGGGCCTTTACCAAGAACAACCTCGGCTCGGTGCTCTACACCACCAACGGCTACGACGGCGTCTTCGTCATCGACGACCGTGGCACTCGCTACGCCATGCTCGAGGGCGAGCTGTCCGAGCGCTCGCTGGCCGACTCGCTGGGCGCCGATGCCGGAGACATCCTCAGCGCCGCCCGCCGCGCCGCGGTGGACGAGGCGGCGATCAGCCGCTACGTCGACTTCGACGGCGCACCGGCGATCCTGGTCGCCTCGGCGATCAAGCCCACCAGCGATCATGCGCCCATCGACCTGGACAAGGCCTCGGTGATGGTCTTCGTCGACCGGCTGACCCCGGCGAAGCTGGCCAAGCTCGGCGGCGACTACGGCATCGCCAACCTGCACCTGCTGGCCGGCGGCGCGGCGGGCGACAAGGAAAGCCTGGCCCTGGAGGGCACTCCCCATCGCCTGGCCTGGGTGTCGTCGCGTCCGGGTAGCGCCATGCTGCGGGAGACCGCGTTGCCGCTGCTGGGAATCTTCGTGCTCGCCGCCGGGCTGCTGTTCTGGCTGAGCCGCAGCGCCGTGCTCAACGCTCGCGCGGTGGATCGCCAGCAGAAGGTCCTGAAACGCAGCAACCAGGCCCTGCTGGCCAGCGAGGAACGTTTCAAGTCGATAGCCGAGGCGGCCTCGGACTGGATCTGGGAAGTCGACGGGCATTTCGTCTTCACCTATCTCTCCGTGCGCTTCCGCGACGTCACCGGCTACCAGCCGGAGGCCTGGATCGGGCGGCGGCTGGACGAGTTGCTGGATAGCGATACGGTGAACATCGTCAAGTGGCTGGAAGGGCTGCCCGATGCCGGTGCGCCGTCCAGCCTGGTCTGCGCTTTCCGCGACAGCCAGGGCCAGGCGCGGGTCGGCAAGCTGAGCGCCAGCGCGATCCGCAACGGCGTCGCCAGCGGCTATCGCGGCACGGCGGCCGACATCACCGACGAGGTCGAAGCCCATGCGAAGATCCAGCATCTGTCCCTGCACGATGCCCTGACCGGCCTGCCGAACCGCAACAAGCTGTTCCAGTTCCTCGAACGCCTGCTGGCGGAAAAGGCTGGCAAGTCGCCGGTAGCGGTACTGATGCTCGACCTCGACCGCTTCAAGCCGATCAACGACCAGCATGGCCATCCCGCCGGCGATGCGGTGCTCTACGCCATCGCCGAACGGCTGCGCGCCTCGACCCGCGACCAGGACATGGTTGCCCGGCTCGGCGGCGACGAGTTCGTGGTGGTCAGTACCCACGTGTCGTCGAAGCTGGAAATCGAGAAGTTCTGTAGCCGGCTGATCGACGTGATCAACCGCGAGATCGCCTACGAAGGGCACAGCTTCCATGTCGGCGCCAGCATCGGCGTGGCCCTGGCGCCGGAGCACGGCGGCGATCCGCGCGGCCTGCTGCGTTGCGCCGACGTGGCGATGTACGAGGCCAAGGCCGCGGGGCGCAATACCTGGCGTTTCTACTTGGAAGCGATGGACTCCCATCTCGCCGAGAAGAAGCTGCGCGAGACCGAGTTGCGCGCCGCCTTGCAGAACGGCGAGTTCGAGTTGTACTACCAGCCGCGCTTCCTGGCGCAGGAACAGACGATCGCCTCGGCGGAGGCGTTGATCCGCTGGAACCATCCGCACCGCGGGCTGATCGGCCCGGACGAGTTCATCGGCCTGGCGGAAGAAAGCGACCTGATCGTGCAGATCGGCAACTGGGTGCTGCGCGAGGCCTGCGCCACCGCCGCCTCCTGGCCGGGCGAGGTGATGGTCTCGGTGAACGTGTCGCCGGCGCAGTTCATGACCGGCGATATCGTCTGGCAGGTGCGCGAGGCGCTGCGCCTGGCCCACCTGGATGCCCGCCGGCTGGAGCTGGAGGTGACCGAGAACGTCATGCTCAACGATGTCGACGGCGCGCTGCGGACCATGACGGCCCTCAAGGAACTGGGCGTCCGCCTCAACATGGACGACTTCGGTACCGGCTATTCCTCGCTCGGCTACCTGCGCACCTATCCCTTCGACAGCATCAAGATCGACAAGCGCTTCGTCGCCAGCATGGAGAAGACCGGGCGCGACCGTTCGATCGTGCAGGCCATCATCAATCTCGGCAACGCCCTGAACCTGCGGGTCACCGCCGAGGGGGTGGAGACCGAAGGGCAGATGCATATCCTGCGCGACGAGCAATGCCACGAACTGCAAGGATTCCTGCTCAGCCGGCCGCTGGATGCGCACGGCCTGCGCGACCTGCTGGCGCGCGAGGCGGGGCAGACCCAGGCGCCACAGGTTTCCGCCGAGGGCCATGCTGCGCGCCGCCCTTGAGCGGGGGCAGAAGAGACCACGCGGAGCCTCAGCGGCCCTCGGTTCAGCGAACGCCCTGCGTATGGTTCAGAGAATGCTCAACTGATTATTTGACCTGACTGATTCCCTTCCCGTCTTCGCTTGCCGACACTCCGTCCTTCCCATGGCCTTGTGCCAGGGCCAGCGCCGGTGGTCGCCACCCGCTTCGGGCGAATCGCGGTGATGGTCTGCTACGACCTGGAGTTTCCCGAATGGGTGCGCCTGCCGGCGCTGTCCGGCGCACAACTGCTCTGCGCACCGGTGAACTGGCCGGCGGCACCGCGTCCCGAGGGCGAGCGGCCGGGCGCGGCCGGGCGAATGAAAAAGGGCGCGGGCCAGTATCGGCGCCGCGCCCTTTTGCCGGAGGAGAACCTTATTCCAGTTCGGCTGCGCTCTCTTCCTGGCGCTTCAACCCGGTATGACTGATGGCGTGCAGAGCGGTATTGAACTGTACGGTCTCGTTGAAACCCTTGACGATCTGCGCCAGCTTCTCGCGGGCGCTTTCCAGCTTCTTGAAGCGCTCGCCGAGTTCCAGGCTGCGCTGCTGGACGCTGGCTTCGCGCTTTTCCAGTTCGGCCTGGCGCAGGTTCTGCTGGCTGCGCAACTCTTCGAGGCGTTCCTGTTCGATCTGCAGTACTTCGGCTCGCCGCGTGCTGCTGCGCTCGCGGGCTTCGACGCTTTCCGCGAGTTGTTGCAGGGCCGCGCTGCGCTCGGCCAGGAGACGGTTGCTTTGCTCGGTTTCCCGCTCCAGCGCCTGGCGGTCGTCCTGCAGGCGCTTGTGCCACTGCCGGAGCTGCTTTTCCTTTTCCTGCAATTGCCGCTCCTTCTCGTGCAATTGCGTCTGGAGCGACTCCAGCGACTCCTGCTGCTTGAGCGCTTCCTGCTTCTGCAGGCTCAGTTGCTGGGCCATGCCGGCGAGGTCGGCCAGGGTGCCCTGCACGTCCTGTAGCAGATGCTCGGTATCGTTGCCGATATCGAGCGCGGTATCCGTATCCACGTGGGCTTCATCCTCGGGTTGGCGAATGACGGCGGCGGCCTGGGTGGGCGCCTCTCTGGCGTCGGCCTCGCCCTCGGCGCCCGCCAGGCGTGCGGGCGGCACCCGGAGGCGCAGCGACAGGCTGGGGACCCTGGCCGATACCGGTTCCGGCGCGGGTGCGGAAGCGGCGAGGGGGGAGGGGCTCGGGGGCATGGAGGATTCCTCGGCGGCGTCTGGAGACGGAAGGTTGGCGCTGCCCGTGGCGTCGGCGGCGTGCAGCGCGGGGTGGAGCAGCTGCGCCAGGTCGGCAAGCTCCTCGCGAAGATGACTGGCGTTGTCGACGAAGGCGCCGATGGCCTCGGCATCCGCTACCTTGGCGGACTGCTCCGCTTTCGTCGCGAACTCGGCTGGCGCCCCACCCTCGGGCGCTGCCGTTTCCGCCTCCGGCCGCGGCTCGGGCTCGACGCAGCCGGCCTCGGTGACGGTTTCGTCTTCCGCCGCCTCGGGCTCGTCGATGGGCTCCGCCGGCCCGTCCGAGGCCTCGTCCGCATCGTCCGCGGCGAAGACATCGGGAGCGGCGTCTTCGAAAAGGGCCTCATGGACGAGCGGCGGGACGTCCGCGCAGGGTTCCTCGCCATCCAGGGCGGGGCCGTAGCCATGGGGGGACTCGAAGGTGACGAGCTTCATCACCCACTCGCGTTCGAGCACCAGGGAGCGGTGTTCTTCCCGGCGCGAGGGGGCGATGGCCGCGTCCTGCAGGTCGATGAGGTGGTAGGCCAGGTCGCTGGTCCGGCGGTTGCCGGTGGTGGCTTCGCGGACCAGCTGGCGGAACACCTGGATGGCCGCCTCGCAGGCCTCGTCGGTGTCGAGGCGGCCCAGGCGGAAGCCGTCGTCGGTCTTGAACAGGGAGGCGATGTAGACGCGCGAGTCGTTTTCGTCGACCTGTTCGTTGAGGCTGTAGGCGATGAAGTTGCGGTCGCTGGCGGGAATGGCGAAACCACACAACAAGGCCGCATTCAGTTCCGTCTGCTCGGCAGTTTCCACACTGATGGTTCGAAGAAGCATAAGCCCTGGAGATCCCGTTGGTGCTTGGAAGGTGTAACGGGCGAGGGTACCGGGAGCTATGGGCGAGGTAACTTGGACGAGTCCTATTGCCTTGTAAGAAAAATCTTGAAGATTTTACTGCGCACCGTGCCCAGCGCACCGCGCAGGCTCGTCCGCTCGTACGGGTCCGGCGCGCTTCAGCGATCCGCCATCAGGACGACGATGGCCTCGGCGACGAAGTCGGCGTTGCGCTCCAGGGTCTGCAGGTGGTTCATGACGACATCGTAGGTTTCGCCGCCTTCATGGCGCTTCGCCCAGATCGCCAGCTCCTCCAGGGCCATGCCGAGGGCACTCTGGTTCTGGTTGAGACGGCAGAGCAGGGCGACAGTCAGGTCGTGATCCAGCATGGCGGTACTCCTGATCCTGAAAAACTCAGCGTAGCCCCCCTGGCGCTCCGCCGACACGGAAGCGGTTCACGAAAAGACGAAGCGGTTCAGCCGCTGCCGACGGGGTGGCCTGCGTTCGTGGCCGGTGCCCACGGCGCAGCGCTTTCGATAGCCCCCGGCAGCTTCGGACCGACCTGGCAAGGGGACCTATCCGAACGGCGAGGGTGGCCCGCGGTGGTGGCGCGCCGCATGGCCAGTTTCCCATGCCGCCTGGCTATACTGGCGGCGCGGGAACAAGACGCCGTCCATGAAGAGCGTCCCGGACCCGAACGTCGCGCTTCCTGTCATCTCCGCTACCTATCTTTCGTTCTTCTGCCGCGAAACGGCTTTCGGATGAAGGCGGCCGGCGGTCGCTCGTCGCGCCGTCCCGGGGTTTCCCTGTCCGTGCCGATCCGACCCGTGTTGCCAGCGAGGGGTATGTACGCAATGTCCGTGACCGATGCCAGTTTCCCGATCATCAACTGGTCGAAGGCGATGCCTTCGTTGCGCCAGCTGATGTATTTCGCCTGTGTCGCCGAGTACGGCAGCATCGGCCAGGCCGCCGAGGTGCTGCACGTTTCGCAGCCGTCGCTGTCGCGGCAGATCCAGGCGCTCGAAGTGCACATCGGCGAGGCGCTGTTCGTCCGCGGTCCGGCCGGGGTGAGCCTGACCGAAGTGGGCAGGGTGGTGCATTGCCGCGCGGTGAAGATCATCGCCGAGGCCAAGGCGCTGACCCGCGACATCGGCGACGGCGACGACCGCCAGTTGCACATCGGTTTCAGCCGCTACCTCGATCCCGGCTGGTCCGGCGAGCTGGCCCGGCAACTGAAGGAAGCGCGGGTGTGCAGCGCCGTTTCGCCATCCTGGGCGCCATCGCTGGACCTGCTCAGCCTGGTCCGCGAGTCGTCCCTGGACGCGGCGATCATCGGCGCGCCGCCGAAGGTGGTGCGCGAATACGAGCTGATGGAGATCGGCAGCTACGAGCACGTCATCGCCCTGTCGGAAACCCTGCACCGGCGACTGGCGCCCGACTGGTCGCTGAACGACCTGATTGGCGAGCCGCTGCTGGTACCGAAGGACTCGCTGTTTCCCGCCTACAGCCAGTTCATGAACGATGCGATGGATGCCGCCGCCTTCGCGCCCCGGCGCAGCGTGCGGCCGAACGACCTGAGCATTCTCCTGGCCCAGGTCGCCAGCGGCGACGGCTTCGCCTTCCTGCCGTTGTCGCTGACCAAGTTCGCCTATCCGGGGGTGGCCTTCACCGCTCTGCCGGCGGCGGTCAACGAAGGCTTCCGCCTGCCGGTGGGGCTGGCGGTGTCGCCGACTTCGCGGCTTCGCGCCAGCGACACCCAGTTCGAATGCTTCGTCGAGACCGCGCGGCGGGTCGCCGCCGGTTGAGGGAGGCGGCCGGGAGCGCCGGCCGCGCAAGGGGCTTCAGAGGGTCTTCATGTACTCGACCAGGGCGCGGCGCTGCTGCTCGTTGAACTGCGCGTTGCCGTAGTCGTGGCCGCCATTGGCGTTGCCCGGCTTGCCGCTGTCGAAGAGGAAGCGGTTGGCGCCGCCGGCATCGGTGATGTAGCCGACGTTGACCGGGTCGAACTCGACGCTGCCGGTATAGAAGGTCCGCGGCCGCAGGTCCGGCGGCAGCAGCAGGTCGTAGAGGGTCGCCACCGAGCCGTTGTGCAGGTAGGGCGGGCTGGCCCAGATACCGTTCAGCGGGCGCGCCTTGTAGGCCATCAGGTCGCTGGTCATCGCCAGGCACTGCTCCAGGCGCCGGGCCTTGTCGCTGTCGGCCGCGACGTTTTCGGCCAGGAGCAGGGCGCCTGGCGCGTCCGCGGCGGTCGCTTCGACGCTGTCGGCGTCGGGGCTGTCCGGCACCGGACTGATCAGCGGCGGCAACTGCCCGTCGAAGATGCCCAGGGCGGCGGTCTGGAAGGCACCCAGGGCGACGCTCAGGCCGCGCGCGGCCAGGGCCTGGACCACCACTTCCTGGAGCACGTCCACCGCATAGGCCTGCTTGCCGTAGAAACCGCGCTGGCCGGTGCCGACGAAGGACAGGTAGGGCTTGCCGCGCACATAGCCGGTCTTCAGTTGGGCGATGCTGTTGCAGGCGGTCCACGGGTCGGTACCGATCGGCGCGACCTCGCCGCGCGCCTGCAGGTGGGTGAGCACGGTCTTCACCGGGGTCCGCAGGTCGTTGCGGTCCAGCGGCGTGTGGCAGCTGGAGCAATGTTGCCGGTACAGCTCGCGGCCCTCGGCGACCCTGGCCGGCTCCGGGGCGCCGAACAGCTGGTTCGGCCAGGCCGGCGGCTTCAGTTGGCCGAGCTGGTCTTCGATGCGGATCAGGTTGTCGACGTTGATGCTCGACGGGTAGCCGATGTGCAGCGCCGACTGGATCGGGCTGAGCACCTTGACGTCGGCGAATACCCCGACCGCCTCGCCGGCGTTGCGCGCCAGGGCGCCGACGTCGAACTTGCGGTTGTCGATGTCGACCACGTTGATGTGGTTCGGGTTGAAGCCGGTCCACTGCACGCGGTCCAGCTGCGGTACGTTCCACAGGAACGGATAGCTCACGGGGGCGTCCTCGGCGCCGTAGATCTGCTCGTCGGCGTGCAGTTCGTAGCCCACTGAGTTGAAGATCGAACCGATGGCGTCCAGGCGCCCCGGGCCGAACTCGGGATCGTGCGGCAGGTTGAAGTGCGAGCCGTCGCGCAGGCGCACGATGGTGGCGTCCAGGGCTGCCTGCAGGCGCGCCTTGTTGGCGTCGTTGTAGCCGCTGACCAGGCCGTCGGCGCCGAGCACCTTGCGGGCGAAGCGCTCGAACTTGGCGGTGTCGGCGCGGGTGCTCTGCAGGGCGCCGAGGATCTCCAGCTGGAAGCCGGCGAGGTCGCCCATGGTCTGCCCGCCGTAGACGGTCAACTGGGTGCCCTGGTAGCTGATGTGCGAGGTGTGGCACATGCTGCAGGTCGGTCCGACCCAGGGTTCCCTGGAGCCCTGCAGGGCTTTCCAGCGCAGCTTGGTGAAGGTCAGGTCGCTGTCGTCGCTGCGGTCGACCGCGTAGCCCTGCACCACCTTCACGCTGGAACCGCCGAGGGTGTGCGGGACATAGCCGTACTGGCGGATCAGCGCGTCGGACATCAGCGGTTCTTCGCTGGCGCGCTGCTCCAGCGCCACCAGCCAGGCCAGCGGCAGCATCCGCGAGCCCTGGCCGGCTTCCAGCCAGGCGGTCTTCTGGGTCTGGTTCCAGCCCTGGTCGAGGTCGACGCCGCTGTCGTCGGCGAATGCCGGGGCACCGGCGAGGACGGAAAGGATGGCAAGGCTGAGTCGCGATAGGGTCATCGGGCGGTTCTCTCTATTGGGCATGTGGGCGGGGCCGGCTCACAGGGTCTTGAGGTATTCGAGCAGCGCCAGGCGCTGGCTTTCGTCGTACTCGCGGGCGAAGTCGTGGCCGGCGTTGGAGTTGCCTTCCAGGTGGGTGTCGAAGAGGAAGGCGTTTTCCGGGCCAGGCCCGGTGAGGTAGCCGACCCGGCTCGGATCGAACTCGTGGCTGCCGGTGTAGAAGGTGGTCGGCCGTTGCTCCTGGGGCAGCAGCAGGTCGTACAGCGACGGCACCGAACCGTTGTGCAGGTAGGGCGCAGTGGCCCAGATGCCGTTCAGCGGGCGAGCGATGTAGCCGAGGAACGGATGCTCGGTGTTCAGGCAGTAGTCCTTGCGCGCACTCTTGTCGGCGGGGACTTCGCCGGCGGCGAGGCTCGGCGCCTGGCTGCCGGCCGGGTCGCCGCCGGCCAGCAGCAGTGGCCCGGTGGGAAGCGCTTGCAGGCTGTCGGAGCCGGGCAGGGTCTGCTGCCCGGTGACGATGGCGTGGATGATCTCGGCGATGCCGTCGGCCAGCTGGCCTTTCTTGCCGAGCATGATCTGGAACACCTCGGGGACCTGCATGTCGGCGATCTTCGAAGTCCGCCCGACGATGCCGACGCCGCTGGGGGTGCCGAGGGACGGTCGGAACAGGCCGAAGTAGTTGCCGCTGGGGCTGCTGAAGGTGAAGGTGTTGCAGGCCATCCACGGGTCGGTGCCGATCGGCGCGTCGTCGCCATGGGCCTTCAGGCGCACCTGGCGGACCTTGATCGGGGTTTGCAGGTCGTCGCGGCCGATGCTCGCATGGCAGGCCGCGCAGTTTTCCTCGTAGAGGCGCTTGCCCTGGGCCAGCCTGGCGCTGTCCGGGGCGCCGAACAGTTGGCTTGGCCAGGCCGGCGCCTTGAGCTTGTGGATCAGGCCCTCGACACGGGTCAGGTTGTCCACGCGGATGCTCGAGATGTAGCCCTCCAGGCCGGACAGCGGATGGCTGACCACGTCGCCGTAGTCGCCCTGGACCACGCCGATGTCACCGGCCAGGTAGCCGAGGTCGAAGACCTGGCCGTTGAGATCGAGGACCTTGACGTTGGGCACGAATCCGCTGGATTGCAGCTTGTCCATCTGCAACGTGTGCCACAGTGCCGGGAAGCTGGTCGGCGCGTCGGTCGGGTTCGCTTGCAGATGGCGGGCGCCGGAGTTGATCGCCGCGCGGTTGAGTGACTGGCCGGTGGCGTCGAGGCGCCCCGGGCCGGGTTGCAGGTCGGTGGCGGACATGCTCAGCAGGGTGTCGATCAGCGCCGCGCGCTTGGCCAGGGCGGCCTTCAGCAGGTCGCGGTTGGCCGGGCTGTCCTCGCTGCCGAGGACGTTGCCGGCGAAGCGCGCGAACTTGTCGCCGTCGTCGCTGGTGCGGCGCAGCGCGGCGAGCACTTCGTCGAAGATCGCCTGGACGTTGGCCAGGGTGGCGCCGGCGTCGACGGTCAGTTCGCTGCCGCGGTAACTGATGTCGGTGGAGTGGCAGCCGGCGCAATTCAGCCCGACCCAGGGTTCGCTGGACGACTGGCGGGCTTTCCAGCGCAGGCGGGTGTCGGAGAACTGGCTGTCGTCCTGCTGGTCGAGGGCGAAGCCGCGCGGCAGGCGCAGTTCGCCGCCTTGCCAGTTGCGCAGGGGAAAGCCGAGGCGCCGGGCGTTGTCTTCGGAGAACAGGCGCTCCTCGCTGTCCGGACGCTCCAGCGCCTGGGCCCAGGCCAGCGGCAGCAGCCGCGAACCGAGCGAGGCGTCGTACCAGGAGGCGCGTTGCTCGGCGTTCCAGCCTTGCTCGAGCTGGATTTCGGTGGCGACGGCAGGGCTGCCGGCGCTGGCCAGCGCGGCGGCCAGCAGGACCCGCGAAAAGGTCGGATGCATCGTGTTCCCCTCATGGCTGACGACGTCTGCGTCCCCACAGGGCAGAGCGATGCAGTGCGCTCGATGGCTGGGCGTGCCGCCACTTCGTCCCTGACGGGAGCGCGCCGGCCGCGGCGCGCCGCGGGCCGGAACGTCCGGTTGGGCACTACGCTACGGAGTCGCGGCGGCCGGCGGGTAATGCTTTTTGTGCGACGGAAAAGGTATGGGAAACGGAACCGCCCGGTCCGGAAAGGGCGCGCCGGTCGGGCTTCGCCCTGCGCGCCAGGTTCGCAGGGCGGAGAGCGCCTAGGGCGTTGCCCGCTCTATCGGACAATCCCTGCCGGGCTTGCGGACGAAGACCAGGTAGAGTGCGCTGAGCAGCGCGAGGAACGGCACGCCGAAGACCAGGGTCATGCGGAACGCCTCGGTGAAGAAGGTGGTGACCAGGATCGCCGCCATCAGCGCCAGGCCGAGCAATGTCGACCAGGGCGCCAGGCGCATGCGGAAGGCCAGCGGCGCGCCGCCGTGGCGGGCGCGGTGGCGGCGGAAGCAGAGGTGGGTGAAGAAGATCATCAGCCAGGTGAAGAGGGCGCCGAACATCGACACCGCCATCATCAGGGTGAAGGACTGCTCGGGGTAGACCAGGTTGAGCAGGGTCGCCAGGGCGATACCGACGCTCGACAGCAGCAGCGCGTTCAGCGGCACGCCCTGGCGGCTCAGTTCGCCGAGGCCCTTCGGCGCGTGCCCCGCGCGCGACAGGCTGAACATCATCCGGGTGGTGATGTAGAGCTGGCTGTTCATCGCCGACAACGCGGCCACCAGCACCACGAAGTTCATCACGCCGGTCGCGCCGGGCAGGCCGATCGCCTGCATCACCGTGACGAACGGGCTCTGGCTCTGCCCGGCCTGGTCCCAGGGGACGATGGCGAGCATCAGCGCCAGGGTCAGCAGGTAGAACACCACCAGGCGCACGATGGTCGAGCGGAACGCCGACTTCACCGCCTGTTCCGGATGCTCGGCCTCGGCGGCGGCGACCGCGATCATCTCCACGCTGAGATAGCTGAAGATCGACACCACCACGGCGATCCACATGCCTTTCAGGCCGTGCGGGAAGAAGCCGCCGTGGGCGCTGTAGTTGTGCACGCCGTAGGCCGGGTTGGCGGAGCCGAACACCAGGTAGGCGCCGAGCAGGATGAAGGCGACGATGGCGGCGATCTTCAGTGTCGAGAAGCAGTATTCGAAGTTGCCGAAGGCTTTCACGCTGCTGGCGTTCAGGCCGATCAGCAGGGTCGAGAAGGAGATGATCCAGACCCATTCCGGGATACCGGCGAACCAGTACTTCATGTACATGGCCACCGCCGTGACCTCGGTGCCCACCGCCAGGACGATGGCCGCCCAATAGGCGTAGCGTACCAGGAACCCGGCCAGCGGGCCGACGTAGTGCTCGGCGAAGGCGCCGAACGAGCCGGGGGTGGCATGGGCCACGGTCATTTCCGCCAGGCAGCCCATCAGCAGCAGGGTGATCAGCGCGCCGATGGCATAGCTGAGCAGGACGCTGGGGCCGGCGAAACCGATGGCGAAGGCGCTGCCCATGAACAGGCCGGTGCCGATGGCGCCACCGATGGCGATCATGCTCATCTGCGCGGCCGAGAGCCGCCGTTGCAGGCCCTGTTCGCGGCGCGAGATGGCCTCGAAGCCCTGGGGGTCGTTCATCTGGATGTCCTCTGGAATCTTATTGGGGTTCTTATGAATTGCCGAGGGAACGTCGGTGGCGATGTGCGGGTGCCGGTCGCGGGCTCCTGTGCGCGAGAGCGGTGGGTGTTCGTGGGCCGCCCCGGGAATACCGGCGCGGCCCGCGCGAGCGGGGCTCAGGTCACCTTGTGCCGGACCTGGTAGCGCGGCTCTTTCCAGGCTTCGCTCTGGAGGATTTCCAGCAACGCCTGCACCGCATCCCAGACCTCGACGAAGCGGGTGTACAGCGGGGTGAAGCCGAAGCGCAGGATGCCCGGCTCGCGGTAGTCGCCTATTACCCCGCGGTCGATCAGGGCCTGGACGATGGCGTAGCCCTGGGCATGCTCGAAGCTGACATGGCTGCCGCGCCGGGCATGCTCGCGCGGGGTCACCAGGGTCAGGCCGAAGCGTTCGCAACGGCTTTCCACCAATTCGATGAACAGATCGGCGAGGGCCAGCGACTTGTCGCGCAGGCGCTGCATGTCGGTCCGGGCGAAGATATCCAGGCCGCATTCGACCAGGGCCAGCGAGGTGATCGGCTGGGTGCCGCAGAGGAACCGGGTGATGCCTTCGCCGGGCTGGTAGCGCGGCTCCATGGCGAACTGGCGGGAATGACCGAACCAGCCGGACAGCGGTTGCCAGACACGCTCGCGCAGGCGCGGCGCGACCCACACGTAGGCCGGCGAGCCGGGGCCGCCGTTGAGGTACTTGTAGGTGCAGCCGATGGCGTAGTCGGCCTCGGCCGCGTGCAGGTCCAGCGGCAGCGCGCCGGCCGAGTGGGCCAGGTCCCAGATCGCCAGGGCGCCGTTTTCGTGGACCAGGCGGGTGACCTCGCGCATGTCGTGCAGGTAGCCGGTCTTATAGTTGACATGGCTGAGCATCACCACCGCGGTATCCGCGTCGATCGCCGCCGGCAGTTGCTCCGGGCCATCCACCAGGCGCAACCGGTAGCCGCGCTGGAGCATGTCGGTAAGGCCCTCGGCGATGTACAGGTCGGTGGGGAAGTTGCTCGATTCGGAAACGATCACCTTGCGCCCTGGCGCTTCTTCCTCCTGGATCCGCAGGGCGGCGCTGAGCACCTTGAACAGGTTGATCGAGGTGGTGTCGGTGATCACCACTTCGCCGGCGCGCGCGCCGATCAGGGGCGCCAGCTTGTCGCCGAGGCGTTCCGGCAGGCCGCGCCAGTCGGCGCTGTTCCAGCTGCGGATGAGCCCCTCGCCCCATTCCGCGGCGACCACTTCGGCGGCGCGCTCCACGGCGGCCCGGGGGCGGGCGCCGAGGGAGTTGCCGTCGAGGTAGATCACGCCGTCGGGCAGGGCGAACAGTTGGCGCAGGTCGGCCAGGGGATCGCCGGCGTCGAGCGCCAGGCAGTCGTCACGAGTGGTCATCGGTTACTCCGCGGTAGGCAGGGCGCGCAGCACGGCACGCACCGGGCTGGCATCGAGGTGGGTGAATTTCAGCGGCAGGGCGAGCAGTTCGTAGTCGCCGGCGGGCACGTCGTCGAGAACCACGCCTTCGAGGATCGCCATGCCGTGGCGGCCCACCGCGTGGTGGGCGTCGAGGGTCTTGGAGTGCTGGGGGTCGAGCGACGGGGTGTCGATGCCGACCAGCCTGACGCCGCGCTCGGCGAGGCACTCGATGGTGGCCGGAGCGATAGCGCAGAAGCCTTCCGGCCAGTTCGCCGGGACCCGTTCGAAGGTCCGCAGCAGCACCCGCGAGGGCAGGTCGTCGAGCTGGCCGGCGAGGTGTTCGGGGGTCACCAGCGGGTTAGCGCCGATACAGTGGATCACCCGGCACGGTCCCATGTAGACGTCCAGCGGCACCTGGCCGATGGGCAGGCCGTCGGCGCGGTAGTGCAGGGGGCCGTCGACGTGGGCGCCGGTATGCGGCGAAAGGGTGATCCGGCCGACGTTGACCGGGCACTGCTCGTCCAGCCGCGCCGCCCATTCCTGCTGGAACGGCGTGTCGCCGGGCCAGGTCGGCGTGTTCGGGTCGAGGGCGGGACTGATGTCCCAGTAGCGGAGCGAAGTCATTGTTTTTCTCCGGAAATCCAGCGAATGATAATGAACGAGATTTCGGAGAATTTTCGTGCGAAATGCAAGGTCGCATGGCAATCTATTCGCACAAAATTCGAAGATAGCTATTCATTCTGATAGGAACTGCACATGTCCCTGGACGCCATCGATCTGCGCATTCTCCGTCACCTGCAGCAGGACGGGCGGATGAGCAACCAGGACCTGGCGGAGAAGGTCTCCCTCTCGCCATCCGCCTGCCTGCGCCGGCTGCGCCTGCTGGAAAGCGAGGGGATCATCCGCGGCTACTCGGTGGAACTGGATGCCGAGCGACTGGGCGTGGAGCTGGAAGCCATCGTCCATGTGTCGCTGCGCCAGGACGTCGAGGGTTGGCACGAGGCGTTCATCGCCAGGGTCCGGGACTGGCCGGAGGTAGTCACCGCCTATGTGGTGACCGGCGCCACCAACTATGTGCTACGGGTCCGGGCGCGCAACCTCAAGCACTATTCGGACTTCATCGTGAACAAGCTGAACCGCGCCGCCGGCGTCACCGACATCCGCTCGGAAATCGTCCTGCAGGAGATCAAGGCCGGTGCCGACCTGCTCGACCTGGTGAACCTGAAGAGTTGAACGGGGCGACCCCTCATAAAAGCATGAGTGCAATGAGAGGGACGAATTTTCAGTCGCCGAGGGAAATAATTATTTTGTCTTTTTTCATGGGGTTACGAGTTATTAGCTAATGAATAAATAGTCTGCCGGAATTGATTTTCCCCGTGCTAGGTTTCCTCCGTCCCCGTTGCCGGGTTGTCAACGTTACACGGAGGTTAGGCGGTGAGTGAATATATCGAGACCGACGACGCAAGTTACTTCCGGGTCAGGCGCCAGGCCTATGTTTCCGCGGAACTGCACCGGCGCGAACTGCACGAGATATTCGACGACAGCTGGCTGTATGCCGCCCACCTCAGCGAGCTGCGCGAGCCCGGCGACTTCATCACCCGCGACGTCGGCGGGCGCAACCTGATCATCCAGCGTCGCGCCGATGGCGAGCCGGCGGTCTACCTGAACGCCTGCGCGCACCGTGGGGCCAAGGTCTGCGCCGAGCGCCAGGGCAACAGCCAGCGTTTCACCTGTCCCTACCATGGCTGGACCTACGACAGCCACGGCAGCCTGATCGGCCTGCCGGACAAGGCCGCCTACCAGCACGCCGGGCAATGCCATCCGGAGCTGTCCCTGACACGGGTGAAACACGCGGTCTACCGCAACTTCCTGTTCATCCACTACGGCGCCCGGCAAGCGTCCCTGGAAACCTACCTGGGCCAGGCGAAGGACTATATCGACCTGATCTGCGACCAGTCCGAGGCGGAACTGGAGATCATCCCCGGCGGCTTCGAGCATTCGATCAAGGCCAACTGGAAGCTGCTCGCGGAAAACGGCGTGGACGCCTACCACCTGCCGTTCGCCCACAAGCGCTACCTGGAATACCTGAATACCCTCGGCACCGATCCGGAGTCGCACAAGCGCCACGGTCGCGGCGAGGCGCTGGGCAACGGCCACGCGCTGATCATCAGCGGCCCGCCGTCCACCGGACGGCCGATCGCCTACTGGAGCCCGTTGTTCCCGGAAGCGCTCAAGCCGTCCATCGCCGCCAAGTTCGAACGCCTGGTGGAACGCTTCGGGCAGGCGCGGGCAGAGGACATCGCCCACACCAACAAAAGCCTGTTCATCTTTCCCAACCTGGTGATCAACGACATCCTCGGCCTGAACATCCGCTCGTTCTTCCCGACCGCCGCCGATGAGGTCAGCGTCACCGTATGGGGCGCCGGCTTCGCCGATGAGACCCGCGAGGAGCGGGCGGCGCGGATCAATGGGTTGATCTCGTTCATCGGCCCGGGCGGTTTCGGCACCCCCGACGACGTCGAGATCCTCGAATCCTGTCAGCGCGCCTACGCCCACGCCGCCCTCGGCTACAGCGATTTTTCCCGCGGCATGGGGCCGGCAACCCGCCGCCACGTCGACGAGGAACAGAACCGCGGCTTCTGGCGCGAGTGGAGCCGCCGGCTCGGGCAGCAGCCCGCCGCCCTGCGGCGTCTCGCCGTGGCCGTCTGAGCCGTCTTCAACCATCGCTCCCTGCAGATCCCTGCGCGCCGCCCTGGCTACGCGGGGAATAAAGGGTCACTGCAAGGAACGTCATCCATGTGTGGAATCACCGGCTGGACCGACTGGAGCCGCGACCTCGGCGAGCAGCGCAGCATCCTCGAACGCATGACCCGTACCCTGGCCCCGCGCGGGCCGGACGCCGAAGGCCTGTGGCTGTCGCGGCACGCGCTGCTCGGCCATCGGCGCCTGGCGATCATCGACCTGGAGAACGGCGCCCAGCCGATGCTTGCCGAGGCTGGCGGGCGGGTGGCGCTGACCTACAGCGGCGAGGTCTACAACTTCCGCGAGCTGCGCGCCGAGCTGGAGACGCTGGGCCAGGTCTTCCGTACCCGCTCGGACACCGAGGTGGTGCTGCGCGCCTATCTGCAATGGGGCGAGGCTTCCTTCGCCCGGCTCCGCGGCATCTACGGCTTCGCCCTGTGGGACGAGCGCGAGCAGAGCCTGTGGCTGGTGCGCGATCGCTTCGGGGTCAAGCCGCTGTACTACTACCCGACCGCCGGAGGCGTGCTGTTCGCCTCGGAACCCAAGGCGATCTTCGCCAACCCCGAGGCCAACCCGGTGCTCGACGCCAGCGGCATCGCCGAGCTGTTCGCCCTGACCACCGCGCCGACTCCCGGCCACGGCCTGTACAAGGGCCTGCGCCAGGTCCGGCCGGGCCAGGCGCTGCGCTTCGACCGCAATGGTGTGCGCGAGCTGGTCTACTGGGCGCTGCGCGCGGAACGTCACGAAGAGGGCGCCGAGGACAGCGCCGAACGCGCCGGCCAGTTGCTCCGCGAGGCAGTGGCCGAGCAACTGGTGGCCGACGTCCCGCTGGGCAGCCTGCTTTCCGGCGGGCTCGACTCCAGCGCCATCAGCGCCTTCGCGGTGGCCGCGCTGGATGGCGACGCGCGGCGCCTGCCGACCTTCTCCGTGGACTTCCCCGGCGAAGGCCGCGGCTTCGTCCCGACGCCCTGGCAAAGCAGCTGGGACGAACCCTATGCGCAACTGGCGGCGAACTTCCTCGGTACGCCGCACCGCACCGTGCTGGTCGCCCCGGAAGAGGTGCTGGAACAGGACGAGGCGGTGCTCCAGGCCCGCGACCTGCCCGGCTGGGGCGAGCTGGACGCCTCGCTCTACCTGCTGTTCCGCCAGGTCCGCGAGCACACCACGGTGGCACTGTCGGGCGAGTCGGCCGACGAGGTGTTCGGCGGCTACCCGTTCTTCCACGACCCGAGCGCCCTCGCATACGACGGCTTCCCCTGGCTGGCCGGCAAGAGCGGGCCCTGGCAACTGCTGCGGCGGGAGGTCGCCGAACGGGTGGCGGCGCCGGAATACATCCGGGCGCGCTACCGCGAGGCCCTCGCCGAAGTGCCGCGACTGGATGGCGAGGATGCCGCCCAGCGGCGCCAGCGCGAGGTCGCCTACCTGGCGCTGAGCCGCTGGCTGCCGGCGATGCTCGAACGCAAGGACCGGATGAGCATGGCGGTCGGCCTGGAAGTGCGCGTGCCGTTCTGCGACCACCGCCTGGTGGAGTACGTATGGAACCTGCCCTGGGCGCTGAAGAGCGTCGCCGGGGAAAGCAAGAGCCTGCTGCGCCGGGCCCTGCGCGGGCACCTGCCGCAGGCGATCCTGGAGCGGCGCAAGAGCGGTTTCCCGGCCAACCCCGACCCACGTTACCTGGCGCTGCTGCGCGAGCGGGTCGGCCGCCTGCTCGACGACGGCCGCTCGCCGCTGTTCGAACTGGTGGACGCCGGGCGGGTCCGCCAAGCTCTCGAACAGGGCACGCCGCTGCCCAGCCCGCGTGCCTCGGCGAGCCCGACCGCCGGCCTGGCCTACCTGCTGAACTTGGACCGCTGGCTGACCCGCCATGGGGTCGATATCAGCCTCTGAGCGGCACTTTCTTCCCGGAGGATATTCATGAGCCTTGCCTTGTCCCGTCCCGACAGCGACCTGCTGGCGCGGGTCAGCGATTTCCTCGTCGCCGAAGCCGAACTGCTCGACGACCGCCTGCTGGATACCTGGTTCGCGCTGTTCGAGCGCGCCGCACGCTACCGGGTGCTGCCCTTGCAGGAGCAACTGGCCGGCCAGGCGCCGGAGGACAGCCTGTACATCATCGACGACGACCACGTGCGCCTGCGCGAGCGGGTCGACAGCATCCTCGGCGGGCATACCTGGATGGAGCAGCCGCGCTCGCGCACCCGCCGCCTGGTGGGCAACGTGCGGCTGAAGCGGGTCGAGGGCGAACTGGTCAGCAGCCGCAGCAACTTCGTCGTCCATCAGTTCCGCAACCGCGAGGCCTGGAACTTCGTCGGCGAAGCCAGCCATGTCCTGCGCGACGGTCCCGAGGGCTTGCGCATCGTCTCGCGGGAGATCCGCCTGGACCACGAGACCATCAGCGCCCAGCGGCGCATCAGCATCATCCTGTGAGGCGCCGCCCATGAGCACCGATCCGTTGCTGCCCGGCTTCGACTACCTGACCCTGCACACCTCCGCCGCGCGCCTCCGCGTCGCCGTGAAGGGCAGCGGCCCGCCGCTGCTGCTGTTGCATGGCTATCCGCAGACCCACCTGGCCTGGCATCGCATCGCTCCGCGCCTGGCCGAGGACTACAGCGTGGTCCTCGCCGACCTGCGTGGCTACGGCGAATCGCGGGCGCTGGACGAGGAGGGCGCCGACTATTCCAAGGCCGCGCTGGCCCGCGACCAACTGGAAACGATGGGCCAGCTCGGCTTCGAACGCTTCACGGTGATCGGCCACGATCGCGGCGCGCGGGTCGGCTATCGCCTGGCGCTGGACCATCCGCAGGCGGTCGCGGCCTTCGTCTCGCTGACCGTGGTGCCGATCCTCGACAACTGGGCGGCGGTGAACAAGGCCTTCGCCCTCAACGCCTACCACTGGTTCCTCCTCGCCCAGCCGTACGACCTGCCGGAGCGCCTGATCGGCGCCGATCCGGAGCACTTCCTCGACTACACCCTGCGACGCATGGCCCAGGGCCGCGACATCTACCACCCGCAGGCGCTGGCAAGCTACCGCCGGGCGTTCCGCGACCCCGCCGTGCGCCATGCGATGTGCGAGGACTACCGGGCCGCGGTGGGCGTCGATGCCGACGCCGATCAGGCCGATCGCGACGCCGGCCGGCGCCTGCAATGCCCGGTCCAGGTGCTCTGGCAGGAGCGCCCCTACGCCGCCGGGCAGCATCCGCTGGAAATCTGGAAGACCTGGGCCGGGCAGGTCGAGGGCGCCGCCATCGGCGCCAGCCACATGCTCCCCGAAGACGCGCCGGACGCGGTGCTGGAGCACCTGCTGGGGTTTCTCGCCAGCCACCGGGAGGCGCTCCGATGAGCGCCGTCGAACGCGATCCGGCGGCGCAGGCGACGCTCTGGCGACAGCGGGTGTTCGAGGTGCACGCGGCGATGTCCGCCTACCTCGCCGAGCGCCATCGGCGTGAAGACCTGGGGGACTGGGTGGCGACCAGCGCACGGATATTCGCCGATCTGCCGGCGACCGACGACCTGCGCGCCGAAGCCTGGCAGGCGGTGTTCTTCCGCGCCCAGGCGCTGATCGAACAGTTCATCGTCGCGCGCCCGGCGGATTACCGGCTCGACGACTGGGCGCGCGCCACCGCGCGCATCTATCGCGCGCTGGAACCGGCGGGGCGGGGCGATCCGGCCAGCGCCGCCGACCGTCTGGCACGCCAGGCCGCGCTCTACGGTTCGCGTTTCGAGGTGCAGGCCGAGGCTGGCGGGCGCGCGGTATTCCACAACCGTCACTGCGCGATCTGGGACTACCGCGAGCGCGCCCGCGCCCGAGGCGTGCCGATCACCCTGGAGTCGGCCTGCACCTATTGCACCAAGCTGCTGTCGGCGTTCGTCGCCGCCAGCGATTGCCACGCCGACTGGCGGCTCTACGAAGAGCCGCAAGGCCACGGCTGCGTATGGACCATCACGGCGGACAGCCTCAACCAAGGAGCAGGCGTACATGAACGCGATCATTGAACAGGCGCGCAGCCTGGACGGCTACCAGGATTCCAGCGAACTGCTGCAACGTCGCGACCAGGACTGGGTGCTCGACCGCGCCGGCATCGAGCCGCGCAGCCTGCTCGATCTCGGCTGCGGCATCGGCTCGCTGCTGCTCGGCGCCTCCCGGCGCTGGCCCGGCCTGCAACGGTTGTGGGGCATCGAGCGTTCGCCTCTGCGCCTGGAGCAGGCGCGCGCGCAGTTGCGCGGGGCTGGCGTCGAGGCGCGTCTGCTGGAGGGCGACCTGCTCGACCTGCCGCCGCTGGCGGAACGCTTCGAGCTGATCAGCATGACCGCCGTGCTGCACTGGCTGTATCCCGATGAAGAGCGGCTGTTCCGGTGGGTCGCGCGGCACCTTGAGGCGCAGGGGGTATTCCTGTTCACCTCGCACCATCCGTTCGCCGAGGATGGCCTCGGCGGCGAGGACGACCTGGTCGCCCAGGCCCTGGTCGAGATGGGCCTGGCCGCGCCGGAACGGGTGGCGGCGCTCTACGCGGAAGCCGGGCTGCTGCCGATGGGCACCCGCACCCGTGGCCGGGAGGCGTTGCGCGAACGCGTCGAACGACACTTCCGGGTCGACTCCATCGTCTCCCGCCCGGCGGTCCTGCGTGTCGCCGACTCCGCCGAGTACCAGCGTTTCCACGCCGCCACCTTCGGCACCTATTTCGCACCGCTGGTGCCGGCGACGCGCCTGGAGGAATTCTTCGTCCGCCTCGGGCGGATCGCCGAGCGGCGCATGCAGGCCGACGGACAGGTCAGCGAAATCCCGGTCAGCGTCTGGCGCTGCCGGGGGCGGGAGGGCGAGGCATAACCTTATGCGCAATCGGTCTGCCGCGCGGCTGAAAATCGGTACGGGCAATTGCACTCGGTGGCATCCGCAACCGCTCAAGGATGAACCGACCATGCCCAACCCGCGTTCGCCACGTCTTCGACTCGTCCCCGTGCTCTGCGCGGTCGGCCTGGCCTGCCTCGGCCAGCCCGGCGAGTCGGCGGCAGAGGAGGTCCGCGCCACCAGCCGCGCCGAGATCCAGCGCTTCGACATCCCGGCCGGCGAACTGGCCCAGGTGCTGCTGAGCATCGTCCGCCAGAGTCGCACCCCGATCGCCTTCGACCAGCACCTGGTGGAGGGCCTGCCGGCACCGGCGATCCAGGGCTCCTACAGCGTCGAGCAGGCGCTGCAGCGGGCCTTGCAGGGCAGCGGCCTGGAATACAGCCGCAGCGCCGCCGGCGTGCTCAGCCTGCAACGCGCCACGGCGCCGGATGCCGCGCTGCCGGCGGCGAAGCCCGCCGGGACCCTGGCCACGGTGGTGGTCACCGGCACCCGCAAGGCCGATGTCAAGGCCGGCGAGAGCCTGGCACCGATCGATGTGGTCAGCGCCGAGCAATTGCGCGACAGTGGCAGCGGCGACCTGCGCGACGCCCTGGTGCGCCTGCTGCCCTCGCTGTCGCGCCAGGCCCAGGCCTACAACGCTTCGGCGCTGACCAACGCGCAGTCGCTGCGCGGCCTGAGTCCCAACCACGTGCTGGTGCTGGTGAACGGCAAGCGCCGCCACGAGACCGCCAATATCAATGTCAGCGGCGGGCTGCAGAGCGGCTCCACCGGGGTCGACCTGGACACCATCCCGCTCGCCGCCATCGAGCGCATCGAGGTGCTGCGCGACGGCGCCTCGGCGCAGTACGGCTCGGACGCCATCGCCGGGGTGATCAACGTCATCCTCAAGTCGGCCGACCACGGCGGCCGGCTCGCCTACGACAACGGTCGCTACGGCGATGGCGACGGCCTGACCCAGAACGGCGGGGTGAATGGCGGCCTGCGTTTCGGCGAGAGCGGTTTCCTCAACCTCAGCGCGCAGTTCCGCGAGCAGGCGCGGACCATCCGCGCCGGCATCGACCAGCGCACCGGGCGCTACGGCAACCCGTCCATCGGCGACCCTTCGCTGCACCGCCAGGCGCTGGCCTACAACGCCGGCGTGGCGCTGGACGACAACGTCGAGCTGTACAGCTTCGCCACCTATACCCATCGCTCGGTGTCCTCGGCGCAGATCTACCAGTTGCCGTCCTTGGCGCCGCGGCTCTATCCGAACGGCTTCACCCCGCGCATCACCAGCGACGAGGACGACTATTCGCTGACCCTCGGCGCCCGTGGCGGCGAGCTGTTCGGCGCCTGGGACTGGGACCTCAGCTCGACCTACGGCGCCGACCGCCCGGAGATCGGCATGGACCACTCGATCAACCTCGCCCTCTACGGCGAGACCGGCGATTCGCCGCGCTCCTTCGACCTGGCGCGCTACAAGGCCACCCAGTGGACCAATAATCTCGACCTGCGCCGCGACTTCGACCTCGCCTGGCTGCCGGCGCCGCTGAATTTCTCCTGGGGCCTGGAGCAGCGCCGCGAACTCTACGAGGTCGAGGCCGGCGATCCCTGGTCCTACTACAACGGCGGTTCCAAGGCGCTCCCCGGGCAGGCGCCGGCCAGCGCCGGACAGTGGAGCCGCGACGTGCTCGGCGCCTATCTCGACCTGTCCACCGCCCTCGGCGAGGGTTGGCAACTGGAGACGGCGGCGCGCTACGAGCACTACAGCGACTTCGGCAGCACCACCAACGGCAAGCTCGCCAGCCGCTACCGCTTCAGCCCCGAGGTATCGGCGCGGGCCAGTCTCAGCAGCGGCTTCCGCGCGCCGTCGCTGGCCCAGGAGAACTACACCAGCCTGGGCGTCTCGCCGACCATCGCCAGCGGCCTGCTGGCGGTCAACTCGCCGGCGGCCAGGCTGCTCGGCGCCGAAGACCTGGAGCCGGAAAAGTCGATCAGCTACAACCTCGGCCTGGTGCTCGATCCCTTGCCGGACCTGAACCTGGCCATCGACGCCTATCGCATCGAGATCCGCGACCGCATCGTCGACGGTGCCACCTATTCCGGACAGCCGGCGATCGATGCGCTGCGCGCCGGCGGGATCAGCATCCCGGCCGGACTGACCCAGGTCAGCACCCACTACATGACCAACGGCGCCGACACCCGTACCCACGGCCTCGACCTCACCGCCAGCTACCTCACCCGGCTCGGCGAGTGGGGCCGGATCGACTGGCGCCTGGGCGCCAACGTCAATCGCACGAAGCTGGTCAGGAACCATCGCGGGCGTAACGGCCAGCCGCTGCTCAACGACCAGCAGCAGGCCTGGATCACCAGTTCCACGCCGCGCAGCCAGGTCAGCCTGCAGGCCGACTGGAGCTACCGGCGCTGGGGCCTGACCCTGCGCGAAACGCGCTACAGCAAGACGGTTTCCGAACTGGACTACTACACCGGCGAGCATGCCTATTCGACCACGGTCTTCAACCGCTTCGAGAACTCGCCCAAGTACATCACCGACGTCGCCCTGCGCTATGCGGCGAGCCGCAACCTGACCCTGAGCGCCGGGGCCAACAATCTGTTCGACGTGAAGCCCGACAAGCTGCCGGCCGAGAGCGCCTACCTCGGCTTCAACCAGTACGACACCTATGCCTCGCAGATCAGCTTCAACGGCGCCTTCTACTACCTCGGCGCGGCCTACACCTTCTAAGGAGGACGAACCATGAGCATCGAACTGCGCGGCGGCGTGCGCGCTTCCGCGGTCATCGGCGACAGTGCCTTCGCCCGCCAGGCCGCGCGTTTCCTGCCGGACACCCGCAGTCGCGCGGTGAGTGCCTTCGACATCCAGCAGAAGGCCCGCCTGGAAGAGGCGGACGGCCTCGACGGCGCGCTGTTCACCGTTTCCGCTGCCTGGCCCGACCCCTGGCTGGTCGCCGGCTGGGCTTTGGCCGCGGCGCCGCGCCTGCGCGCCACCGTCGCGCACCGACCGGGGAGCGCCCAGCCGACCGTTGCCGCGCGCGCCCTGGCCACTCTCGACGGCCTGTCCAACGGGCGCGCCGGCGTACACCTGGTGATCGGCTCCAGCGACGCCGACGTGCGCCGCGACGGCGACTTCGCCGACAAGGACGAACGCTACCGGCGCGCCGTGGAGTACCTGGAGGTCTTCACCCGCGCCCTGGAAAGCCGCGACCCCTTCGACTACCACGGCGAGTTCTACCGGCTGGAGGACGCCGGCAGCGGCTTCCTGCCGATCCAGCGGCCGCGCCCGCAGCTATCCGTTGGCGGCTCCTCGGCGCAGGCACAACGCCTGGCGGTGCGCTTCGCCGACGTCTACGCCGGCCACTTCGCCAGCCCCACGCAGACCGCGGAGCTCAAGCGCAGGCTGAACGAGGAGGCGGCGGAGCAGGGCCGGCGGCTGAAGTTCTGGAAGCACTTCCAGGTGATCCTCGGCGACAGTCCGGCGGCGGCCCTGGACATCGCCGAGCACTACCGCCAGGCCGCTTTCGAACTGCTTCTGGCACGGCCCCTCGACGAACTGGCGGCATCGCCGCAGGTCGCCCGCGACGGCGAGCGCGACCGGCTCGCCCGGCTGGAGCCGGAGGCCTTGCGCGAATGGGTGGCGAATACCGTGCAGCGCAGCTTCGCCGGGGTGCTGGTGGGCAGCGTCGGCGAGGTGGCGGAACAGATCCTGGCCTTTCATCGCGCCGGCATCGAGATCGTCCAGCTCGAGGCCACCACCGAGAACGCCGAGGACATCCGCTTGCGCCGCCAACTGATCGAGCGCCTGAGGCGCGACGCATGAGCGGCGTCGCCCGCGAGGCCATGGAGGACGTCGCGCCGGCGCCTGCCGTCGGCGAGTTCGGCGTGGCCAGTTGTGGGGTGCTGCTGGCCTCGGTAGTGGGGGTGATCTTCGGCCCCACCGGGCTGGTGATCAGCAGCTTCTCGCTGTTCATCGAGCCGATCGCCGCCGACCTGGACTGGGACCGTGGCCAGTCGGCGCTGCCGGTGACCCTGCTGGGCCTGGCGGTAGCCCTGAGCAGCCCGCTGAAGGGCTGGCTGGTGGATCGCTGGGGCGCGCGCGCCCTGGTCCTGCCGCTGACCGCCGCGCTGGCCCTGTGCCTGGCCAGCCTGGCGCTGGCGCGCAGCGGCTGGCAGCTATACCTGCTGTTCGCGCTGCTCGGCCTGCTGACGCCGGGCAACATTCCCTATGCGCGGATTCTCGGCGGCTGGTTCGAGCGTCGTCGCGGCGCAGCCTACGGCATCCTCGGACTCGGCTTCGGCGTCGGCGGGCCGCTGGCGCTGTACCTGGGCAGCGCCTGCATCGACGCCTTCGGCTGGCGTGCCACCTTCCTCGTCTATGGCCTGCTCGAAGGCCTGCTGGCGCTGCCGCTGCTCTACGCGTTGTTCCGCGAGCGGCCCGGCGACCTGCCGCAGGCGCGGCGCCCGCCAGCCGGCGCGCTGCCCGGAGCGACGCCAGGCCAGGCCTGGCGCTCGGCGGACTTCTGGCTGATCGTCGGCAACCTGATCCTCGGCGTGTTCGCCGTCACCGGCGTGATGGTGCATGGCGTGCCGCTGTTGCAGGAGCGCGGCCTGTCGCGGGAAGTCGCCACCGACGTGCTGGCGGCGCTGTGGGTCGGCATGATCGTTTCGCAACCGGCGCTGGGCTACCTGCTGGACCGCTACGACACCCCGCGCATCGCCTTGCCGTTCGCCGTGCTGGCGGCGCTCGGGCTGCTGCTCCTGCTCCTTGGCGGACCGCCGGCGCTGCTCTGGGGCGCGGTGTTCCTGATCGGCCTGGGCGCCGGCGGCGAGACCGGCACCACCCAGTACTTCGTCAGCCGCTACTTCGGCCTGCGCCATTTCAGCGTGATCTATGGCTCGATCCAGCCCTTCACCTTCGCCATCGCCATCAGCCTGGGGTCCTGGCTGCTGGGTTACTTCTACGACCGCGCGGGCTCCTACGCGGGCTCGACGCTGGTCCTGCTCGGCGCGTTCGGCGTGGCGGCAGGGCTGCTGGTCATGCTCGGGCGCTATCGCTATGCCATCGACGGGGAGGCACGCAGCCATGGGCGAGACTGAACGGAGCAGGGCGGAGGTGGGCGTCTGGCTGCTGGCCGGGCTGGCCTTCGTGGTCGGCACGGTGGAACTGGTGGTGGCCGGGGTGCTCGACGAACTGGCCGCCAGTTTCGCCGTCAGCCAGGGCCGGGCCGGGTTGCTGATGAGCCTGTACGCGCTGGTCTATGCGCTGCTCGGCCCGCTGCTGGTCTACCTCAGCGCCGGCATCGAGCGCCGCCGCCTGCTGGCCGGCGCGCTGCTGGCGTTCGTCGGCGCCAACCTGGCCAGCGCCGCCGCGCCGAGCTTCGCCCTGTTGCTGGCGAGCCGGCTGCTGGTGGCGGCCAGTGCCTCGGTCATTGTGGTGGTGGCGATCACCCTGGCGGTGGCCATCGTCGCACCGGAACGGCGCGGCCGGGCGATCGGCCTGGTGTTTGCCGGCATCGTCGCCTCACTGGTGCTGGGCGTACCGCTGGGCACCCTGATCGGCGAGTTCTGGGGCTGGCGTAGCCTGTTCCTGCTGCTCGCCGGGGTCGCGTTGCTCGGCCTGCCGCTGCTCCTGCGCCTGCTGCCGGCCATACCCGGCGCGCCCGGCATCGCCCCGGCGGAGCAACTGCGGGCGCTGGCCCGGGGCCGGGTGCCGTTCGCCCACCTGGCATCGCTGTTGCAGATGACCGGCCAGTTCACCGTCTACACCTACATCGTGCCGTTCCTGGTCGGCAGCATGGCCCTCGACAAACCGACCATCAGCCTGGTCCTGCTGGTCTACGGGGGCGGCGGCATCCTTGGCGCGCTGCTCGGCGGACGCGCCGCCGACCGCTGGCCGGGGCCGGCCACCTTCGTCGCCTTCCTGCTCCTGCACGCACTGGCCCTGGTCCTGCTGCCGTTCGCCACTGGCGGCCTGCCGCTGCTGCTGGGCGCGGTGGTGTTCTGGTGCGTGTTCAACATGGCGCCGGGGCCGGCGATCCAGAAATACCTGGTGGAACTCAGCCCGGACACCGCGGCGATCCAGATCAGCCTCAACACCAGCGCGATCCAGCTCGGCGTGGCCCTGGGCGCCTTCATCGGCGCGATCCTGGTGGACCAGGTGGCGGTGCGCGCGCTCCCCTGGTGGGGCGCCGCGCTGATCCTCGGCGCCGCCGCCTGCGGCTGGCTGTCCGCGCAGCGGCCGGCGGCGGGCACGGCGGACTGCCGGGAGCGCCTCGATTGATTCCCTACCGCGCGCCACGGGAACAGCCCCGGGCGCCGTTCCTCAACCTCCAGGCTCACTACCGCTATCCGTGGCGTGGCCTGCCAGCAGCGAACGCTTACCATGGATAGCCAAGGCTCCATCAAGAACACCCTGATCGCCCAGTTGTTCCAGCAGAACTACGACTGGCTGTGCAAGAAGCTGTCCTACCAGACCGGCTGTAGCCACAGCGCCGAAGACCTCGCCGCCGAGGCCTTCCTGCAGGTCTGGATGCTCCCCGACCCGGCGTCGATCCGCTCGCCGCGGGCGTTCCTCGCGACCATCGCGCAACGCCTGATGTACGAGAGCTGGCGGCGCAAGGACCTGGAGCGCGCCTACCTGCAGATCCTCGCCGAGGCGCCGGAGGCGGTGCAGCCGTCGCCTCACGAGCAGTGGATGCTGATCGAGAGCCTGCAAGCCATCGACCGCCTGCTCGACGGCCTGTCCGGGCAGGCCAGGGCAGTGTTCCTGATGAGCCAGCTGGAAGGCCTGACCTACGTGCAGATCGGCGAGCGCCTCGGATTGTCCCTGGGGCGCATCCACCAGTTGATGAAGGATGCCTTGCACTGCTGCTACCGGGGATTCCAGGAATGAGCGAGAAGCCGGAACGGCAACGCATCGTCGAGGAGGCCATCGAATGGATGGTGCGCCTGCAATCCGGCGACTTCAGCGCCGCCGAGGGCGATGCCCTGGAACGCTGGAAGGCGCTGTCGAGCGAGCATGCCGAGGTGTTCCGGCAACTGCTTGGCAGCCTCGCGCCGCTACAGGACTCGCCCTGGCGCGGCCAGCCGAGCGCTACCGTGCTGCGCGCCCTGGAGCAGCCGTCGAGCCGCCGGCGCTTCGTCGGCGGCGCCCTCGGGCTGTTCGTCCTGCTCGCCGGCGGCGCCGGCCTGGAGCGCTGGGTCCAGGCCGGCATGGGCCTGCCCGGCGAACTGGCGACCGGCACCGGCGAGCGCCGCGACTGGTTGCTGGCCGACGGCAGCCGCCTGCGCCTGAACGCGCGGAGCAAGGCGCGGCCGCTGTTCGACGGCGCCCAGCGACGCCTGGAACTGCGGCGCGGCGCGTTGCGCCTGGAAGTGAAGGAGGACCCGCGCGGCGCCTTCGCCCTCGACTGCGCCGCCGGACGGGTGGACTGCGCCAGCGGCAGCCTGCTGCTGGCCGAGGAGCGCGGGGCGATCCGCCTGGTGACCCTGCGCGGCAGCGCGCGGCTGACCACCGGTGAGGGACGCCAGCTGGCGGTGGCGGCACGACGTAGCCTGCTGTTCGATGCCGGCGGCCTGCTCGAACAGGGCCCGATGCAGGCCGGAGAGGATGCCTGGGCCAGCGGCTGGCTGGAGGTCCACGACCGCTCCCTGGCCTGGGTCGCGGAGGCCTTCCGGCCCTATCTGCCAGGCATCCTCCAGCTCGACGCGGAGATCGCCGGCAACCGCGTCAGCGGTCTGTTCCCGCTGGACGACATGCACACGTCCCTGGACATGCTCGGGCGCAGCCTGCCGATCCGCGTGCTGCGCTACAGCGACTACTGGATCAGCCTGCGCCCCGCCTGACTCATTCGTCGAAGAACAGCAGGCAACGCAGTTCGATGCTCTGCCGCGGCGGCGCATCGGCCGGGGTGCAGGGATCGTCGAAGGCGGTGTGCGCGCCGAGGCGGGCCTGCGCGTCCTCCCGCGAATCGTAGATCTTCAGCAGCAGCGCTTCCTCCGGCAGCAGGTGCGGGTAGTAGTACCAGCGGTGCTCCGGGTTGGGCTTGACCGAGTAGGTTTCGCCCACCTTGTCGCGGTACACCAGGTCACTGGCTACCAGGTCGTCGAACGCCAGGCTGCGGGCGTCCAGCAACGCCAGCGGCGCGCGCTGCGCCGGGTGGCCGAACGGACGCCACAGGTTGACGATCTGGAAGCGTCCGGCCAGGCGCCGTTCGGCGCGTTCCGCCGGCAGGTGATCGCGGACCCGGCGCGGCGCCGAGCGCAGGGTCTGGTCGTTGTGCACGTAGCGCACCGGTTCGCGCAGGCCGCGTTCTTCGCGCCCGGCCTGGTCGACGCGCAGCGTGTGGTCGAAGATCACCGCCTCGGCGGCGCCGGTCAGGCGGCGGAGCAGGGCGATGCTTTCCGGGTAGTAGCGTTCACGAACCTGGGCTTCATCCTCGAAATCGCCCACCGCGCTCGCCTCGCGCACCAGTTGGAAACCCTCGCGCTCCAGGCTGGCCGGTTGCGCCAGCAGACGCGCATTGCGGATCGCCACCCGGGTCGGCTGCAACAGCGCGCTGCGCTGCGGCGTCCCGGCGGGGGCCGGATAGGTGTAGGCGACCGGCCGTTGGCCGTTGTCGCGGATATAGTTGACCTCGGCCTCGACCTGCTCCGGCGCGTGCGCCGGCCATGCGTGTTGCTGGCAACCCATGTGTCGTTCTCCCGTTGCCAGCGGAGATGCCTCCGCTGCCGCGCCGCCGGATGCCGCGCGTGAACGGCCAATCTAGCCGCTGGCAGGCGGCGGCGAAACGAACATCGAGCGCTGGCGTCCTGCCTTCGTGGAATAAGCCCGGAGCGGCTCAGGGCATCGCGCCGAGTCGTCGCCGCTGGCGATACTGGCGCGGCGTCATGCCTTTCCAGCGCCTGAAGGCGTGGATGAAGTTGGACACCTCGCCGTAGCCGAGGCGCTCGGCGATCTCCTCCAGGCGAATCGCGCCGGTGGCCAGCAGCTCTTCGGCGAGGGCCTGGCGCACCTCGTCGAGCAACAGGCGGTAGCTGCTGCCCTCGTCGTCCAGGCGGCGACGCAGGGTACGCACGGTGAGGTGCAGTTCCATGGCCAGGGTCTGCATGTCCGGCAAGTGGCCGGGCGTCCTCAGCAAGCGGTCGCGGATGCGTCCGGCCAGACCGCCGCGCACCTGGCGGCGGGCGAGCAGGGCGCGGCACTGTTCCTCGCAGGCTCGCGCCACCTCTGGATTGGCGCCGGGCAGCGGGAGGTCGAGGAAGCGCCGTTCGAAGACCACCCGGTTGTCCGCCTGGCCGAACGCCGGGCACAGGCCCAGCTCGCGCACGTAGGGCGCGGGATCGGCGGGCGGTGGGCGGCGGAAGCCGGCGCGGAGGATCGGCAGGCGCTGCCCGGTGAGGTCGCGCTGGATGCGCAGCACGCCACCGGCGTCGCGTTCGAGGAGGAAAATCCGCAGGTCCTCGGGAATGCCGGCGTCGTCGAGCACCAGGTGCGCTTCGTCGTCGTGTACCTCCAGGCGGATGCCATGGAAGGCGAAGGTCAGGTCGAGGTAGCGCAGGCCCAGTTGCGCGGCGCTGAGGAAGGTCGGGCTGCTGAGCAGGGCGAAGCCCCAGATGCCGTAGGCGTTGAGGTGATAGCGCAGGCCTGCCGCCAGGCCCGGTGCGCAGGCGTCGCCCAGGTGCCGGACCAGGTTGCGCACGACGCTCAGTTCCTGGGCCGCGTCGATTTCCCCGGAGGGATCGCCGAGCAGGCGGATATCCAGGCCGCTACCTGCCAGGCACTGCTCCAGGCCGAGGCCGCGGTCGATGCCGAACTGGATCAGCAGGTGCGCGCTGATGGCGCTGCGGCGGGGAGACCAGGGCGGAGTGGGCATGGTGGCGTCCGAGGTTGACCGAAAATCACAACTTTATGTCCGGCCCGGCCATAACGCCAGTCGCCCCGGCGAACTAGGATGCTGCCATCCGCCGCTGGGCGGAATCGCGCCGGACGGCGTGGCAAGCAACAAACGGGAGCACAACAATGCACAACGAGTCCCGCCCTGAAGCCCCCTTGCGGGTGCTGGTGGTCGGCGCCGGCTTCGCCGGTCTCGGCCTGGCGATCCGCCTGCGACAGGCAGGCATCGACGATTATCTGGTGCTGGAAAAGGCCGCCGATGTCGGCGGTTGCTGGCGGGAAAACCGCTACCCGGGCGCCGCCTGCGACGTCCCCTCGCATCTCTATTCGTTTTCCTTCGAGCCGAAGGCCGACTGGTCGCGCAAGTTCGCCCCGCAGGCGGAAATCCTCGACTACCTGCGGCATTGCGCGGACAAGTACCGTCTGCGCGAGAAGATCCGTTTCCACTGCGAGGTGGAGGAGGCCCGTTTCGACGCCGGCAGCGGCGAATGGCAGGTGCGCTGCGCCGATGGCCAGACGCTGCGCGCACGGGCCCTGGTCTGCGCCACCGGCCAGTTGAGCCGGCCGCTGCTGCCGCGCCTGCCCGGCCTGGAGCGCTTCCAGGGTCCGGCGTTCCACTCGGCGAACTGGGACGCCGAGGTCGAGCTGGCCGGCAAGCGGGTCGCGGTGATCGGCACCGGAGCCAGCGCCATCCAGTTCGTCCCGCGGATCGCCCCGCAGGTGCAACGCCTGTCGCTGTTCCAGCGCAGCGCGCCTTACGTGATCGCCAAGCCGGACCGCGCCTACGCTGACTGGGAACGCCGCCTGAAGGCGCGCTGGCCGTGGCTGCAACGCCTGGACCGGGGGCTCAAGTACCTGCACCACGAATCGCGGATGCTCGCCTTCGCGACCTTCCCGGCGCTGATGAAGGTGATGCGGCTGAGCTTCCGTCGCCACCTGCACCGGCAGATCGCCGATCCGCAACTGCGCGCGCGGCTGGTCCCCGACTACCCACTGGGCTGCAAGCGCATCCTGATCAGCAACGACTATTACCCGGCGCTGGCCAGGAGCAATGTCGAACTGGTCGATACGGGCATCCGCGAAGTCACCGAAGACGCCGTGGTCGGCCGTGACGGCCGCCGGCACGAGGTCGACGCGATCATCTTCGGCACCGGCTTCGCCGCCACCGAATTCCTCGCCCCGATGCGCATCCTCGGCCTCGACGGACGCGACCTGCGGCAGGCCTGGGCGGATGGCGCGGAAGCCTACAAGGGCATTAGCGTCAGCGGCTTCCCTAACCTGTTCATCCTTTACGGGCCGAACACCAACCTCGGTCACAACTCCATCGTCTACATGCTGGAAAGCCAGTTCCCCTACGTGCTCGGCTGCCTGCGCCAGCTCCAGGCGCAGGGCTTGCGCTACCTCGACGTGAAGCCCGAGGTCCAGCGGCGCTTCAACCTGGAGGTGCAACAGGGGTTGCGCCATACCGTCTGGGAGCGTGGCTGCGACAGCTGGTACAAGACTGCCGCCGGCAAGAACACCAACAACTGGCCGGGCTACACCTTCGTCTATCGCTGGCGTACGCGCCGGCCGGAGCTTGCCGACTATGACCTGGCCCGCTGAAGCGCCCCTGATGTCGCCGCCGCAACGCCTGCGCGCCGGTCTCCTGCGCGGCTGCCTGCGCCTGTTGTTCCGCGGGCTGGTCCGTCCGCCCATGCCAGTGGCGCTGCAACGCGGCGTGCTGCGCGGGCTGAGCCTGGCGACGCTGGGCGCCGGCGGCGTCGTTCGCGAGCGCCGCAGCCTCGCCGGCGTGCCCTGCGAGTGGTTGCGGCCGCGCGGGGTGGAGGCACGGCGCCGGGTGCTCTACCTGCACGGCGGCGCCTACCTGATCGGCTCGCCGGCGACCCACCGGGCGATCACCACGCACCTGGCCCGGCGCTGCGCCGCCGAGGTTTGCGCGGTGGACTACCGGCGTGCCCCGGAACATCCGTTTCCCGCCGCCCGCGACGACGCCCTGGCGGTCTACCTGGCATTGCTGGAGGCCGGCCATTCGCCGCGCCGACTGCTGCTCGCCGGTGACTCGGCGGGCGGCCACCTGGCGCTGTCCCTGGCCCTGGAGCTGAAGGCGCGCGGCTTGCCGTTGCCGGCCGGGTTGCTGCTGTTCTCGCCCTGGACCGACCTCAGCTGCCAGCGCCTGCACACGCCGGAGGCCGGCGACCCGCTGCTGTCGAGGGCCTGGCTGGAAAGCGCGGTGCGCCTGCTGCTGCCGGCCGACGCGGAGCCAGGCTCGGCCGCCCTGTCGCCACTGCATGCCGACCTGGCGGGGCTGCCGCCGCTGCTGGTACAGGTCGGCGAGGACGAATTGCTGCGCGACGACAGCCTGCGCCTGGCGCAACGGGCCGGCGAGCAGGGCGTCGCGGTGCGATTGCAGCGCTACGCCGGTTGCTGGCACGTGTTCCAGGCCCATGCCGGCGTGCTGGCCAGCGCCGACCGGGCGTTGGACGAGGCGGCGGCGTTCGTCGTCGAATGCAGCGCGGAGGGCGACCAGTGCAGAACATCCTGATCAGCGGTGCCGCCTCCGGGATCGGCGCCGCCAGCGCGCGACTGTTCCACCGCCGGGGCTGGCGGGTCGGTTTGCTGGACATCGATGCCGAGGCGTTGCGCGGCTTGGCCGCGCAACTGCCGGGCGCCTGGCAGCGTGCCGTGGACGTCAGCGAGCCCGACGCGGTCGGCGAGGCGCTTGCGCAGTTCTGTGCCGACGGCCGCCTGCGCCTGCTGTTCAACTGCGCCGGCATCCTGCGTTTCGGCCGCTTCGAAGAGGTCGCCCTGGAGGACCACGCGCGGTTGCTGGCGATCAACCTGCAAGGCGTCCTCAACTGCTGTCACGCGGCCTTTCCGTTCCTGCGCGCGACGCCGCAGGCGCAGGTACTCAACATGGGCTCGGCATCGGGGCTTTATGGCGTACCGGAGATGGCCGTCTACTCGGCTTCGAAGTTCGCCGTGCGCGGGCTCACCGAGGCGCTGGAGCTGGAATGGCGCCGCCACGGGATTCGCGTCGCCGACCTGATGCCGCCGTTCGTCCGCACGCCGATGGTCGCCGGGCAGACCTACCGACCGCCGGTGTTGCGTCGCCTGGGGCTGAGACTGGACGCCGAGGATATCGCCGAGGCGGCCTGGCGGCAGGCGCACAGCCGGCGGGTACACCGGCCGGTGGGCGGGTTGTTCACGGCGCTGTACTGGGCTGGGCAGTTGTCTCCGCCGTGGGTGAACCGAGCGGTGATGGCGTGGTTGTCGCGGGACGAATAGGCACTTGCGTTTATCCGCCGCTTATCCGGGGTATTGGCGGATACCGCCTGTGGCGGTATTCGCCCTACAGGCCCCGGAAACGCCGACTGCCGCTCCAGCTCCGTAGGGCGAATAACCGCTCGCGGTTATCCGCCGCTTATCCGCGACATCGGCGGATAACGCCCGTGGCGTTATTCGCCCTACGGATCAGGACTTCGAAATGAACTCATCTCTCAGGCTCATGGCGTCGTGGTCTTTCTCCGGCAACTCCGCACACCTGTCCGCTATGTCTCCGGTCCGTACAGACGCTTGCAAAAGGGGCTCGCCTGGGAAGGCGAAACGAGAAGCCGGGGCAGGCAAGGAAATCAGCTTGCCCAGCACATTCAGACTCAAGACCACGACGGCAGAAATGGCCAGCCTCAGGCCGGCAACAATGGCCGGCAGGCCTCGACGAAGCGCCGGCAGGCACCCGCACATTCGCGCTCCAGCGGCTCGTCGCCATCGCAACGCTCCGCGCATGCCAGGGCATAGCGCGCCGCCAGCTCGCAGGCGGCCGGCGCCCATGGGCTGCGGCGCTCCAGCAGCAGGGCAGCGAGGCGGCAGAGGTCGGCGCAGTCGCCGGCGTGCTGGCGTTGTTCCCTGCTGGACTCGATGCAGAGCGCCAGGTAGCGCTCGCACGCGCGGATGCAGGCCTGGGCTGCGAGCCGGCAGCGCTCTTCCGGCGCCTGGGCGGCGGCACCGCCGAGCAGGGCGTCGGCGTCGGTTTCCAGCAGGGAACCGGGGTCTTCGTTTCCGGGATCGTTGATGGCGCGGGTCATGGCGGCACCTCCTGGCGATTGCGCCCATGCGGGCCCTGTCCCTTGGGCCGGTCGCCCGCGCCGACAGTTCAGTCGATTTCGCCGTCGGCACCGCCGCTCGATTGCCTTGAACCCTCGCCTGCGGCGCCAGTCCTCACTGGTACGACCCCAGACACGACCAGGAGGCGAGAATGTCCAGCACGGTTGCCGATCAATTGCTCGAACGCTTGAGCCAGTGGGGGGTGAAGCGCGTCTTCGGCTACCCCGGCGATGGCATCAACGGGATCATGGGCGCCATGGGCCGGCGCGCCGAGGCATTCGACTATATCCGCGTGCGCCACGAGGAGATGGCGGCCTTCATGGCCGGCGCCCACGCCAAGTTCACCGGAGAGGTCGGGGTGTGCCTCGCCACCTCGGGGCCGGGCGCGATCCACCTGCTGAACGGGCTCTACGACGCGCGCATGGATCATCAGCCGGTGCTGGCCATCGTCGGCCAGCAGGCGGCTACCGCGTTGGGCAGCGACTACCAGCAGGAAGTCGATCTGCAGAGCTTGTTCAAGGACGTTTCCGCCTATGTCGAGACCGTGGTCAGCCCGGCACAACTGCTCCATGTGCTGGACCGAGCCCTGCGCGTGGCGGTCGGCGAGCGGCAGGTGGCGACGGTGATCGTGCCCAACGACGTGCAACAGATGGCGGCCCCGAAGCGCCAGCCCCACGAGCACGGCCACGTGATGTCGGCGGTGGGCTTCGTCCAGCCGCGACCCTACGCGCGCGACGCCGACCTGGAAGCCGCCGCGGCGATCCTCAATCGCGGCCGGCGCGTGGCGATCCTCGCCGGTGCCGGGGCCCTGGGCGCGCACCGGCAACTGGAAGCGGTCGCCGAGCGCCTGGCCGCCGGAGTGGCCAAGGCGCTCCTGGGCAAGGCGGCGGTTTCCGACGACCTGCCGTACGTGACCGGCTCCATCGGTCTGCTCGGCACCCGCGCCAGCAGCATGCTGATGGAGCATTGCGACACCCTGCTGATCGTCGGCAGCACTTTCCCCTACAGCGAGTTCCTACCCAAGGCCGGCCAGGCGCGGGCGGTGCAGATCGACCTGTATCCGCGCAACATCGGTATCCGCTATCCGATCGATCAGGCCTTGCTCGGCGATGCAGGGGAAACCCTGGAGCGCCTGCTGCCGCTGCTCGAGCAGAAAAAGCACGGCGCCTGGCGCCGCCGGGTCGAGCGGGCGGTGACGGCCAGTCGCGAGGAAGCCCGGCGCCAGGCCGAAGAGCCAGCCGACCCGATCAACCCGCAGCGGGTATTCCGTTCCTTGTCGGAGCAACTGCCGGACGATGCGATTCTCTGCGGCGACAGCGGCTCGCATACCAACTGGTACGCCCGCGACATCCGCATGCGCCCGGGCATGCTCGGCTCGCTGTCGGGCAAGCTGGCGACCATGGGCAGCGGCGTGCCCTACGCCATCGCCGCCAAGCTCGCCTATCCGCAGCGGCCGGTGGTGGCGATGGTCGGCGACGGCGCCATGCAGATGAACGGCAACGCCGAACTGGTCACCGTGCAGCAGTACTGGCAGCGCTGGGACTCGCCGACCTTCATCGTGCTGGTGCTGAACAACGGCGATCTCAACCAGGTGACCTGGGAGCAGCGTGCCCTGGCCGGCGACCCGGAGTTCAGCCCGGCGCAGGAAGTGATCGATTTCCCCTACGCGCGTTATGCGGACATGCTCGGCTTCAAGGGCATCCGCGTGGATCGCCCGGAGGATATCGACGCCGCCTGGGCCGAGGCCTTCGCCGCCGACCGCCCGGTGTTGCTGGAGGTGGTCACCGACCCGAACGTGCCGCCGCTGCCGCCGCACATCAGTTTCGAGCAGGCCAAGCACCTGCTTGGCGCCATGCTGCAGGACGATCCCAAGCGCTGGGGGGTGATTCGCCAGAGCGCCCGGCAGGTCCTCGCGCGGCACTGAGCAAGGCGGTCGCGGCGCTCAGTCGGCGCGGCCGCTACGCAACTGGTCGGCCAGTTCGCGGTGGTGGTAGAAGCGCGCCAGCCATTCGTCGGCGAAGCGGCGCAGGTCGGGATCGGCGGAGTTTCGGGCGATTCCCTCGAAGCGTGCGACCAGACGGTCCTGCTGGCGAATCTGCGCGTCGAGGAAACCGCGCTCGTCGAAGCCGCCGGGAGCGGCGGCCTGCCGTTCGGTCTGGCGCGGCGAGGGCAGCGCCAAGGCCTTTTCCCCGGCCAGGGCGCGCAACTGATGGTCGAACTCCTGCTGTTCGGTGAGTACGCGCTTGGCATAGAGCTGCACCGCCTTGTTTTCGGAACGGCGCATGGCTTGCTCGGCTGCCTCCACCTGGGCCTGGCTGTCGGCCAGGCTGTCGGCGAGCAGGGCGCGGGTATCAGCGGGTTCGGCCTGGACGGCCAGGGGCAACAGCAGGGCGGCGATCAGTGACAGGCGACTGGGCATGGCGAACCTCCGGACGGGACGAGTGTGCGGTGGACGCTCGCCATACGGCGCCGTTCAAAAAAACCGCCTACGCGTCCCAGGCCGCCAGCAGGCGTCGATGCTCGCGGTGCGCCGCCTCCTGCACCGTCGGCAGCAGCCGTACCCGCTGGCCTGGCAGGCATTGCGCCAGGCGCGCCAGCGCCAGCGGGGCGAGGGCGCCGAGACGGGGATAGCCGCCGATGGTCTGCCGGTCGTTGAGCAGGACGATCGGCTGACCGTCCGGCGGCACCTGCACCGCGCCGAGGGCGATGCCTTCGGAAATCATCGACTGCTGCCGGCATTCCAGGCGCGGGCCGAGCAGACGTACGCCCATGCGGTCGGCGCGGGTATCCACCTGCCAGTCGCCGTTGAACGCATCGAACAGGCTCATGGCCGGGAAGTCGCCGATCTGCGCGCCGAGGATCAGCTCCAGGCGCGCTTCGCCGGTGCAGTCCATGATCCGTTCGCTGGGCATCGGCAGCGTGCGTGGCCGTGCGCCATCGGCCAGCCAGCCGAGGCTGTCGCCTGCGGCCAGGGCCTTGCCGTCGGCGCGGGGGCCGCCCAGGCCTTCGCGGGCCACCGTGGCCAGGCTGCCCAACTGGCGCTCGCCGGCGAAGCCGCCGGGCGCCGCCAGGTAGGCGCGGGCGCCCTGGCGCGGGTGGGCGAAGGCCAGGCGCTGGCCGTCGCGCACGGCGAACGCGCCCCAGGCCGGCAGCGGCTGGCCATCGAGGGTCGCGCCGAGATCGCCGCCGGCCAGGGCCAACCAGCCGTCGGCACGGCATTCGGCGACGAAACCGCCGAGGGCGATCTCGATCACCGCGGCGTCCAGGGGATTGCCCAGCAGCCAGTTGGCCCAGCCCATGGACAGCCAGTCGAGGGCGCCGCCCTGGGTCACGCCGAGATGGCGGCAGCCGAAGCGGCCGCGATCCTGCAACTGGACCAGCGGGGTGCTCTGGCACACCCGCAGTCCGCCGTGGATGGAGTCGTTCATGCCTGGACCTCCAGGGGCGTGTCGTCGCCGCCGAGGCGGACGAATTCGGCGTGTCCGATGGGTTCGAAACGCACCCGGTCGCCGGCGCGCAGCAGGCTGTAGCCGTCCAGGGTGAGGTCGAACAAGCGCACCGGGCAGCGCCCGAGCAGGTTCCAGCCGCCTGGCGAGGCCTGCGGATAGACCGCCGTCTGGCGCTCGGCGATGCCGACGCTGCCGGCGGCGATGCGTTGCCGGGGAGTCGCCAGGCGTGGCGCCGCCAGGGCTTCCTCGACCAGCCCCATGAAGGCGAAGCCGGGGCTGAAACCGAGGGCGAAGACCCGGTACTCGTGCTGGCTGTGGCGGCGGATCAGCTCGGCGACGCCGAGCTGCTTGCGCCGCGCCAGGGGTTCCAGGTCGGGGCCGACCCGCGGGTCGTACCAGGTCGGCAGGACGTGCAGGCGGCCGCCGTCCTGGCGTCTCGGGCTCAAGTCGGACAGCGCCGCGGCGATCCGCGCGCGGGCTTCGCCGGGGTCGAGCTGGAGCAGGTCGTATTGCAGGAGCAGGGTGGTGTAGGACGGCACCAGGTCGAGCAGGGCGGCGCCGAACGCCGCCCGCAGGTTTTCCTCCGCCGCCAGCAGCCAGGGCATGTTGGCTTCGTCGATGCGCTCGAACAGGCGCAGGACGAAGCTGTCGATGGCGGCCACCTCGATGCGCGGTTGCGGTTGGCTCATGCCGCCTCCAGGGCGTCGCGGATGCGCCGCACCGCGGCCAGCGAGGCGGGGTTGTCACCGTGTACGCAGAGGGTCTGCGCCTCCAGCGCCAGGGCGCTGCCGTCGCTGGCTCTCAGCGGCGCGCCACGGGCCAGCAGGAGGGCCTGGGCGAGCACCGTCTCGGCGTCGTGGTGTACCGCGCCGGGCTGGCTGCGCGAGACCAGGTAGCCGGCGCCGTCGTAGGCGCGGTCGGCGAACGCCTCGAACCACAGCTCGATGCCGTGGGCCGCGCCCAGCGCGCGCGCCGCGGTGTTGTCGCGGGTGCTCATCAGCATCAGCGGCAGGGTGCGGTCGTAGGCCGCCAGTGCGCGCAGCACGGCGGCGAGGATCGCCGGGTCGCGCATCATGTCCTGGTACAGCGCGCCGTGCGGCTTGACGTAGCGTACCCGCGTGCCCTGGGCGCGGCAGAGTCCGTCGAGGGCACCGATCTGGTAGAGCAGCAGGTCTTCCACTTCCTGCGCCGAGCAGGCCAGCGAGCGCCGGCCGAAGCCGACCAGGTCGGGGTAGCCGGGGTGCGCGCCGATGCGCACGCCATGCTCCACCGCCAGGGCCACGGTGCGGCGCATGGTGCCGGGATCGCCGGCGTGGAAGCCGCAGGCGATGTTGGCGCAATCGATCAGCGGCATCACCTCGGCGTCCAGGCCCATGCTCCAGGCACCGAAGCTCTCGCCGATATCGCAGTTCAACAACAGGCTGTTCATGCTGGTTCCTTCAGGTCATTGCTCGCCGGACCTCACCACAGCGCCAGGCTGTAGCTGAGGATCAGGCGGTTTTCGTCGAGGTCGTTGGCGAAATTCGAACGCACCGTGGCGTTGCGCCATTTCACTCCGAGGTTCTTCAGCGGCCCGCTCTGCACCACGTAGCCGAGGTCGGTGTTGCGTTCCCATTCCTTGCCGTCGTTGGCCGCGCCGCGGGCGACGTTGTCGCCGGAGACGTAGCGGCTCATGAAGCTCAGGCCGGGCAGGCCGAGCGCGCCGAAATCGTAGTCGTAGCGCAGTTGCCAGGAACGCTCGTCGACGTTGCCGAAGTCGCCGATCTGGATGAAGTTGACCAGGTACGGGTCGCTGCCGGCGATGTAGGGATAGGGATCGTCGCCGCTGATCCGCTGGTAGCCGGCGGCCACCGCGTGGGCGCCCAGGCGCAGGCTGAAGAGGGCGCCGAAGGCGCGGTTGTCCAGTTCGCGGAAGCCGCCGTCCTCGCTGGCCCGGGCGAAGCGCAGGTCGCTCTTGAGCGAACGCTGTCCGCCGAGGTCGAGGGTGTGTACCAGGCCGGCGAAGGTCTGTCGGTAGATGTCCTTGAGCCGACCCTGGTGCAGGCTGGCGGTCAGCGCCGGGGTCAGGCGATAGTCGCCGCCGGCGAAGTCGAAGGCATCGCTGCGCCCGCCGATGCGGTTGGCGCTGAACACCTGGTAGTCGCTGGAGCTGTTCAGCTTGTTGCGGTCCAGGTGCGCGCCGCGCAGGGTCAGGCCGTCGATCTCCTGCACGTCGAGCAGCGCGCCGCGGAACAGTTCCGGCAGCAGGCGGGTGTCGTTGGCCGAGACCAGCGGGCTCTTGAAGTGCAGCGCGCCGACCTTGAGCAGGCTGTTGGAGACCCGCGCCTTGGCGGTCAGGCCGAGCTTGGCGTAGTCGTCCTGGGAACCCCCGGCGGAGCCGTCGGCCGGCAGCAGCCCGGTTCCGCCGCTGCCGCCGCCGGAGTCGAGCTTGAGGCCGAGCAGGCCGATGGCGTCGACGCCGAAGCCGACGGTGCCTTCGCTGAAGCCGGACTCCAGGCGCAGGAGGAAGCCCTGCGCCCATTCGTCGGCGTTGTCGCGCGCGCCGCTCTGGCGGAAGTCGCGGTTGAAGTAGAAGTTGCGCAGTTCGAGGCTGGCGTGGCTGTCCTCGACCAGGTCGGCCTGGGCGAGCAGCGGCCAGCCCAGCCCGCTGCCGACGAGCAGCGCGGCAGCCAGGCGGGGAGTGGGATGCATGCTGGGGTTTCCTCGGTCGACGGCTCAGAGTTCCAGTTGTTTGCCGCGGGTTTCCGGCAGGCTGAGGGCGGCGAGGATCACCACGCCGTAGGAGACCGCGGCGAAGGCGCCGATCCCCAGGCCCAGCGAGAGCTTCTGGCCGAGCATGCCGATCAGCATCGGGAACAGCGCGGCGATGGCGCGCCCGGCGTTGTAGCAGAAGCCCTGGCCGGAGCCGCGGATGCGGGTCGGGAACAGTTCGGTGAGGAACGAGCCCATGCCGCTGAAGATGCCCGAGGCGAAGAAGCCGAGCGGGAAGCCGAGCCAGAGCATGGCGCCGTTGCTTACCGGCAACTGGGTGTAGAGCAGGACCACGGTGAAGGAGCCGACGGCGAACAGGACGAAGTTCTTCTTGCGCCCGATCAGGTCGGTGAGGAAGGCACTGACCACGTAGCCGACGTAGGAGCCGAGGATCACCATCGCCAGGTAGCCGCTGGTGCCGAGCACGGTCAGCCCGCGCTCGGTCTTGAGGAAGGTCGGCAGCCAGGCGGTGATGGCGTAGTAGCCGCCGAGCGCGCCGGTGGTCAGCAGCGAGG
The DNA here is from genome assembly GCF_013343155.1 of Pseudomonas sp. FDAARGOS_761. Classification (NCBI taxonomy): domain Bacteria; kingdom Pseudomonadati; phylum Pseudomonadota; class Gammaproteobacteria; order Pseudomonadales; family Pseudomonadaceae; genus Pseudomonas; species Pseudomonas sp. FDAARGOS_761. The sequence goes on from NZ_CP054572.1 coordinate 2,370,000, forward strand.
CGCGCAGGGTGATGCTGAGCATCCCGGGGGCGAAGATCTCGTAGAAGCTGACCTTGTCGGCGCCCTGGTTGCGCTGCCTGGCCTCGCGGTAGATCGCCGGTTCCTTGACCAGCCGGCGTACCACCAGGACGAACAGCGCCGGCAACAGGCCGAGCATGAACAGCGCGCGCCAGGCCTCTTCCGGCGGCAGCAGGCTGAACATCAGCGAGTAGAGGATGGCGGTGAGGCCCCAGCCGATGGCCCAGCCGGACTGCACCAGGCCGACCGCCTTGCCGCGGTCGCGGGCCTTGATCACTTCGCCGATGAGTACCGCGCCGGCGGTCCATTCGCCACCGAAGCCGAAGCCCATCAGGGTCCGCGCGACCAGCAACTGCTCGTAGTTCTGCGCGAGGCCGCAGAGGAAGGTGAAGAAGGCGAACCAGAGCACCGTCAGTTGCAGGGTCAGCACCCGGCCGATGCGGTCGGAGAGGATCCCGGCGATCCAGCCGCCGGCGGCGGAGGCGAGCAGGGTCATGGTGTGGATGAAGCCGGCTTCGCCGGTGCTGATCCCCCACAGGGCGATCAGGGTGGGGATCACGAAGCTCAGCATCTGGGTGTCCATGCCGTCCAGGCCGTAGCCGATCTTGCAGCTCCAGAAGGCCCGGCGTTCCTGCTTGTCGAGGGCGCGATACCAGCCGAAATGACCGTCCCGGGAAGCGTCCGGGCCGGCGTCGAGGGTCATGTGTTTTTCCATGGGGGCACCGATCGTCGTTATTGGTGTTATGAGGATTCGGTGGGCGCCGTCGCACCCGGTGGTCGCATTCTTCGAGGCTGGCCAGCGAGCGTCCAACTAATTTATGCGGCCGCCGGGGATAAGAAATTTCGATGGCGGAGCAGGCCGTCATGCGTCGATCATGTGCCGCCGGAAGGCGGGCGCTGGCATGGAAGCTGCTCGCTCCTGTCACCTTGTGTCCCTTGCCCGTCGGTGCCCGCCACATGAACCTGAAATTCCTCGAGACCTTCGTCTGGGTCGCGCGCCTGAAGAGCTTCCGCCTCACCGCGGAGAAGCTGTTCAGCACCCAGGCTTCCATTTCCAGCCGGATCGCCGTGCTGGAGGACGAACTCGGCGTGAAACTGTTCGTCCGCGACTCTCGCGGCGTGACCCTGACCCCGGAAGGCGACAAGGTACTGGCCTACGCCGAGCGCATGATGGACACCATGCACGCGCTGAAGCAGTCGCTCGACACCGGCGCCAGCACCCAGGGACGGATTCGCATCGGCGCCATGGACACGGTCATCCACACCTGGCTGAGCCCGTTGGTGGCCAGGGTCACGGAAACCTTCCCGGCGGTGGAGATCGAGCTGATGGCGGACACCGCGCGCAACCTCTCCGAGCAGTTGCAGAAGGGCTACCTGGACCTGATCTTCCAGACCGACTCGCTGCGCCACGAGTCGGTGCTCAACCTGGAACTGGGCAGCTACCCGCTGCGCTGGATCGTCTCCACCGGCTCGATCTACCACCGCGACTACGCCTCGCTGGCGGACCTGGCGCGGGAGCGGGTGGTGACCTTCTCCAAGCACTCGCGGCCGCACCAGGACGTGCTCGGCCTGCTGCACGCCAACGGCGTCGCGGCACCGCGCCTGAACTGCGTGAACTCGGTGGCGGCGATGACCCGCCTGCTGCGCGACGGCTTCGGCGTCGGCGCCTTGCCGCCGGCGCTGGTCAGCCAGGAACTGGAACGCGGCGAACTGACCCTGCTGCGCCTCGGCCCGCCGCCGCCGAACCTGCCGGTGGTGGTGTCCTGGCGCGGCGGCACCGGCCTGGAGCTGGTGGACGAAGTGGTGGAGCTGAGCAAGACGGTGCTGGCCGACTACGCGGCCAACGTCGGCCCGGAGTGCATGCTCCTGGCGCCGCTGAAGAAAGGAGTGGGGCGGCTGCGTTCGCGCTGATTCGGATTTTCCGATCGCCCCCGGCGGAAAAATCTCGTTGGACGCTGACCGCCGTCCGCTTCTACAAACCCGCCAACAACCACGTCCGCCAGCGCACGGAGCCGCCATGCCCGAACCGACCTTCCACGAACTCGCGCAACTGCCGCCGCCGGTCCTGCGCCAACTGATCCGCCGCGGCGACTACGCCGGCCATACCAGCGGCCTCGGCCAGCGCCACTTGCAGGCCAACCTGGTGATCCTGCAGAAATCCTGGGCCGACGAGTTCCTTCGCTTCTGTGCCCTGAACCCCCGGGCCTGCCCGCTGCTCGACGTCAGCGAACCCGGCTCGCCGCACTTCGCCCGGCTCGGCGCGGATATCGACGTGCGCAGCGACCTGCCGCGCTACAGGGTGCATCGGCGCGGCCAGGAGCCCGTCGAGGTGAACGACATCGGCGCGTTCTGGGAGGCGGATTTCGTCGCCTTCGCCATCGGCTGCTCGTTCTCCTTCGAACAGGCGTTGCTCGACGCCGGCATCGGCCTGCGCCACCTCGAGCTGGGCCGCAACGTGGCGATGTACCGCACTGCCATGGCCACCCGGCCGAGCGGTCGCCTGGCTGGCCCCACGGTGGTATCGATGCGGCCGTTGAAGGCCGCCGAGGCGATCCGGGCGATCCAGGTCACCAGCCGTTTCCCGATGACCCATGGCGCACCGCTGCACCTGGGCGATCCGGCGCTGATCGGCATCCGCGATCTGGCGCGACCCGACTACGGCGACCCGGTGCCGCTCGCGGCGGACGAGATCCCGCTGTTCTGGGCCTGCGGGGTCACGCCCCAGGCGGTACTCGCCGAAGCCCAGCCGGAGCTGTACATCAGCCACGCGCCGGGGCACATGCTGGTCAGCGACCGACTCTACGACGAACTCTGAGAGGCGTCGTCCTTCGCCGGACCGGGGATGATCGCCAGGTGGCGCAGGGTGTCCGGCTCCAGGCTGTAGCTCTTGCCGCTCGGCGCCTCGACGAGCCGGCCGAGGGCGTAGAGGGTGAAGTAGCGCACCGTTTCGGCGCAGCCGAGGATGTCTTCGAGGTAGCGCCGATGCGGATAGGCCTGCAAGGTTTCCGGGGCGACGTAGAGGAATACCGGCTTGCCGTCGATGCGGTCGCGGAACTTGAAGCGGAAGCCTTGCGGCCGGTTCGGCGAGCCGTAGCGCTTGGGCAGCAGGTCGGCGCCGCCGTAGAACACCTTGCCGGCGCTGCCCGGGGTGGCATAGCCGATGTGCTGGAAATAGGCGCGCAGCGCTATCCGGCCGAGGCCGCTGATGTGGATGTCCAACTGCTTGAATTCGTCCGCCGGCAGTTCGGCGCGGGCCTGGCGGAAGGTGTCGACGAGCTGTTCGAAATCGCGGGTGCGCCGCCGCCGTTGCGTTCTCTGCCGAGGCGCGGCGGGAGCGTCGGCGCGCACTGCGGCGGAGGCCGGCGGCTGTTCCTCGGCGTCCGGGTCCGCTGGTGGCGGCGCGGCTTCCTCGGCGATGGCCGGATCGAATTCCTCGACGTAGGCGTCCAGCTTGTCGCGGATGCGCCGCTGGCCGGCCTCCTCGGCGGATTCGCCCGGGCGCAGAGCGTCCTCGTCGTCCTCGACGAACCACTCGCAGTCCGGCAGGTGGGTGGAATGCGGGAACTTGCTGAAGTGCGCGGCCTTGCGGGTGTCCTGCGGCAGCTTGTCGTAGTTGCTCGCCGATACCTTGATCCCCTGTGCCCTGCACGCTTCGCTGGAGCAGAGGAAGTCGAAGCGTTTGCGCGGCTCGGCCTGGGAGAAGTATTCGCGGCGGGCACTGGCGATGGAGATCACTCGCTCCAGTTGCACGCAGTAGGCCAGTGCTATCCGTTTGAACGCCATGTTCCCAGTCCTTCCGCCGGTTCGAGCGGGCCATTATGGCGCCTGGCGATGGGTAGGCAAGCCGGCGGCCTCCCGCGCCTGCCGAAGCCGGGCGCACGGCCTCGCTCGAATTCAAGCGCAAGAACCGGAGTTCTTGCGCTTGAACGGCGAATTAGTCTGCGGGCATCATCCGCTCCCACAGGGGAAACGCCATGAGCCAGCAGCCCGATCCTTGCAACGCCTACCACACCGACGAACAGCGCTGGGCCGCCGTGCTGGCGCGCGACGCGGCGGCGGACGGGGCGTTCGTCTATGCGGTGAAGACCACCGGGGTCTATTGCCGTCCGAGTTCCTCGGCGCGTCGGCCCAGGCGCGAGAACGTCGAGTTCTTCGCCACTGCCGAGGCCGCCGAGGCCGCCGGCTATCGGCCCAGCCGGCGCGCCGCCGGCGACCGCAGCCTGGCGGCGGAGCAGCGCGCCGAGCGGGTGGCGCAGGCCTGCCGGATGATCGAGACGGCGGAGACGCCGCTGGCACTGGAGGCGCTGGCCGCCCGACTGGGCATGAGTCCGTTCCACTTCCATCGCCTGTTCAAGGCCGAAACCGGCCTGACGCCCAAGGCCTACGCCTCGGCCTATCGTGCCCGGCGCCTGCGCGAGCGCCTGGGCCAGGCATCCGCCTCGGTGACCGAGGCGATCTACGAGTCCGGTTTCAACTCCAACAGCCGTTTCTACGAGTCCTCGTCGCAACGCCTCGGCATGCGCCCGCGCGATTACCGCGATGGCGGCGCCGGCGCGGCGATCCGCTTCGCCATCGGCCAGTGCTCGCTGGGCGCGATCCTGGTGGCGCAGAGCCAGCGCGGCATCTGCGCGATCCTCCTCGGCGAGGAGCCGGAGCCGTTGCTGCGCGAGTTGCAGGACCAGTTCCCGCGCGCCCAGCTGCTCGGCGGCGACGCCGACTTCGAACGGCTGGTGGCGCAGGTGGTGGGCTTCGTCGAGTCGCCTCAACTGGGACTGGACCTGCCGCTGGACGTACGCGGTACGGCGTTCCAGGAACGGGTCTGGCAGGCACTGCGGGAAATACCGCCGGGCAGCACGGCGAGCTATGCGCAGGTCGCCGAACGGATCGGCGCGCCGCGAGCGGTGCGCGCGGTGGCGCAGGCCTGCGCGGCGAACCGGATCGCAGTGGCGATTCCCTGCCACCGGGTGGTACGTCGCGACGGCGACATTTCCGGCTACCGCTGGGGTGTGGAGCGCAAGCGCGAACTGCTGCGCAGGGAAGAGCGGGATTGAGCCCAAGGCCAGGCGATACGCGGCCCGGAATGCAAAAAGCCCACTCGATGGTGGGCTCTATGCAATGGGGCGCTGGTCCTTCAGCTGGTTCCAGTATCCATGTCAGCGGTGAAAATTTCGTGAAATGAAACGACAACCCTGACCGTTCGTCCTTTCCTCCGTCGTTTCATTCGTCGCTGCACGCACGCGCCTGCTTCAGGTAGTGCAACACCTGGCGCTCGCCGTGGGAGTCCAGGTACACCAGGGTGGCGCGCACCACCTGGCAGGTATCGCTGGGCGCCTCGTCGACGCTCAGCACCCTGGCCACGTCCAGCGGCATGCCGTAGACGTAGTCGGCAGTCGCCGCACCGGCGATGGCCGGCACCAGCAGTAGTGCGACGCAGCAGAGGTAGAGCTTGGCTCGGTTCATGGACGGTATCTCTCCATCCCCCCGCGAAGCGACGGCGCAAGGGCGCCGCCGACGCCATGGGTGGAACCCGCTTCGTCGTTCGCGACGGGTTCGCCACCTCCGTCCAGCAGTATAGAACGGCGGCCTCAGCCGCCGTCGAGGGAAAGGATGTAGCCCAGTTGCGGTGCCGAGCGCCCGGCCAGCAGGTCCTGGTAGACCTCCAGCACCTCGCTGCCGCCGACACCGCGGCGGACCTGGATCCAGCCGCCGACGAAGGCCGAGAACTCGCCCCAGACTTCCGCCAGGCGCGCCTGGAACGCCGCGCCGCCCCAGTCCTTGAGGCGTTTTTCCGCCTGCGCCGGGGCGAAGAACAGCTTCGGCGTCGGACCCGGCAGCGCCTTCGGCAGGCCGCCGCGCTGGTCCCAGTGGGCGGCGCCGACCAGGCAACTGTAGCGCAGGCGGTCGCCCAGGCGCTGGTGCAACTGGCCGAGCAGGGCGCCGTTGCCGGCGAAATCCACGCTCAGCGCGTCTCCGCTGGCGTCCAGTGCGTCCAGGCGGTCGTAGGCCAGGACCTCGTCATAGCAGCCCAGGCCTTCGACGAAGGCGCGGTTGCCCGCGGAGGTCAGGCCGACGATGCGGTAGTCCTGGCCGCGTTGCGCACGATTGCGCTGGAGGAGGAAGGCCAGGCCGATGGCGGTCTTGCTCGAGGCACTGCTCAGCAGCAGGTCGGTGGCGCCGAAGAAGGCATGCTCGGCGAGGAAGTCGTCGAGCAGGAACGAGGTGGTGAACAGCGGCCGCAGGAGCATCTGCAGGGCCTCGTCGGAGGCCCGGTAGAGCGGGTCGCTGCTGCAGCGCAGGTACTGGTTGTAGACCGACGGGAGGTTCCGGCGGTGCTCGCTGGCGTCGACGAAGCCGCTGCCGCGGACCTGCGCCGGCGCGACCAGCAGGTGGCTGGCCATCGGATAGTAGCCATAGAAGCGCTCGCCCGGTTCGACCCCCGGGCAGCGCGAGGCAAGCACCTCGGCGAAGCCCCAGACCGGGACGATGCCCAGCCCCTCGCCGGCCGGGAAGAACTCCCAGTAGCGCAGGGCATCGCCGAGGGCGGCATAGGTGACGTTGTTGGCGGTCAGGGCGAACTCGCCGACCGCCAGCAGCGCCTGGCCTTCCGCCAGCGCCTCCGGGGCGGGCAGGTTGCGCGTACGCAGGGCGGCGGTGGCGAGCTGGCGACGCTCGACCACGACTTCGGTGATGCGGGTCATGGCAGGTTCCTCCGCCTCAGGCCTTGCTCGCGGCCAGATAGGGCGCCAGGCGCCGGCCCATTTCCTCGCCGAGGGCCTGGAGGCCGCTCATGGGACGGACCATCACTTCGAAGTCGACGATCCGGCCGTCGTCGTCGAAGCGAATCATGTCGATGCCTTTCAGTTCGCGTTCGCCGACCCGTGCGCTGAATTCCAGCACCACGCTGCGGCCGTCGGCGCTGGCCAACTGGCGGTGATAGGCGAAATCCTCGAAGACCGTGAGCACGGTATTCAGGATCATCGAGACCACCGGTGCGCCGGCATACGGCTTGTGCGCCATCGGCGAGCGGAACACGGCGTCGGGGTGCAGCAGGCGCGGCAACCCGGAGAGGTCGCGGCGGGCGATCAGCCCGTGCCATTCGGCGAGGGTGGCGGCGGCGTTGGCTTCGAGCGGCAGGCTGGTCATACGGTGGCTCCTCTGGCGGGTGCTGGACTGTATCCCCGGGGCGGCCGGGGACCGGCAGCGGGGCGCAGCCTCACCATAGGGCGCGGGAAAGGCCTCGCTCAATGATCGAAAGTGACGGAAGACTGATCCTGGCGCGCAACCTGCGACTCAGCCCTGTTCGATCTGCACGATCTGCTCGCGCAGCCATTGCAGGCCGGGCGTCGCTTCCTGCTGGCGATGCCAGATCAGGTTGACCTGCACCGGAGCCATCTCGAAGGGGACGTCCGCCAGTTGCAGACCATGGCTGCCGGCGAAACGCTCGGCCAGGCGGCGCGGCACGGTGCCGAGCAGCTCGGTGCTGGCGACGATGGCCGGGATGGTCAGGTAGTGCGGCACCAGCAATTGCACCCGGCGCTGCACCCTGGCCGAGCCGAGGACGATCTCCAGCGGGCTGCCGCGCCCGACCCGCGGCAGGATCGAGACGTGCTGCGCGGCCTCGTAGGCGGCGCGGTCGAGGCCGCCGCGGAAGGCCGGATGGCCCTGGCGGCCGATCACCACCAGGCGTTCCTCGCCGACCGGCCGGTAGGCCAGCTCGGGCTCGTCGAAGTACAGGTAGTCGATCGCCAGGTCCAGTTCGCCGCTGGCCAGTTGCGCCGGGATCGAGGCGCCTTCGTCGGGCCGCACCTCCAGCGTCACCCGCGGGGCCAGGGTCTTCAAGCGGGTCACCAGGCCCGGCAGCAGGCGCAACTGGGCATAGTCGTTCATCGTCAGGCGAAAGGTCCGCGCGGTGTGCGGATCGAAGGCTTCCTGGGAGCCCAGCCCGGCCTGCAGCAGATGCAGGGCCTGGCGCACCGGCACGTACAGGGCGAGGGCGGCGGCGGTGGGTTCCAGGCCCTTGGCGGTGCGCCGGAACAGCGGCTGGTCGAGCTGTTCGCGCAGGCGGGCGAGGGCGTTGCTCACCGCCGGCTGGCTGCGATGCAGGCGGATCGCCGCGCGCGACAGGTTGCGTTCGCGCATCAGGGCATCGAAGACCAGCAGCAGGTTGAGGTCGAGCTGCTGCAAGTTCAGCTTCATGAATAATCCTCATTCTATTTATCCATTACCCTGATAAGACTGGCATCGCTACACTCGAATGCAAGCCCTTCCGCCCCGGCGGATCGGCCCGGTTCGCGGCCCAGCCAATAACAATCACACGCGAGATGCCGACCATGTCCTTCGATCCCCAACCCTTTCGCCAGCAGTACCGCGCGGCCATCCGGCCCGGCTACAACCCCTGGCTGCACGCCGGCTTCGTCCTCGCCTACGGCGGCGCCTGGATCGTCTTCTTCCTCTCCCGGCTCGAGCAGCCGAGCCTGCTGGAATGGCTGACGGTGCCGGCCGCGCTGGTGTTCTTCAACTGGGGCGAGTACCGCATCCACAAGTCCCTCGGCCACCACAAGCACCCGCTGGGGCGGATGTTCTACAAGCGCCATACCGGCGACCACCACAGCTTCTTCGTCGCCGGCCAGATGCGCTACGAACAGGCACGCGACTGGCGGGTGATCCTGTTCCCGGCCTGGCTGGTGGTGGTCTTCAGCCTCGGCGCGCTGCTCGCCTGGAGCCTGCTCGGCCTGCTGAACGACAACCTCGCCGCGCTGTTCGCCGCGACCCTGCTGCTGGGCTACCTCAGCTACGAGATCTTCCACGCCTGCGAACACCTGCCGCCGGAGCATCCGCTCAGCCGTCTGCCGTGGATCCGCCACATGCGCCGCCTGCACGAACTGCATCACCGTCGCGAGCTGATGCAGACGCACAACTTCAACCTGGTCTTCCCGTTGATGGACTGGTGCTACGGTACCCTCCACTGGGAAGCGGAAACCGCCGAGGAGCACGCCATGACCCGCATGCAGCACCGAATCGAGATCGCCCGCGGGCCCGAGGCGACCCTCGCCTACGCCGCCAGCCCGGGGCTCTGGCCGGAATGGCATCCCTCGTCGTTGCGGGTCGACGGCGCCGCTGGCCCGCTGCCGGCCGGCGCGCGCTTCGAGGAGGACATCCACGCCGGCGGCCGCGCCGGGCACCTGTCCTGGACGGTGGTCGAGTACCAGCCGGGCCGCCTCTGGCGCGCCAACGCCCGTGGCGACCACGGCCTGCACCTGCGCCTGAGCTACGAATGCCAGCCGAGCGCGGCCGGCACCCGCTTCGTGCGCACCCTGGAATACCGCTTCGACGGCTGGTCGATGCGCCTGGCCAACCTGTTCCTGCTGCGCCGGCGCATCGAGCGCGAGTCGGAGGAGTCCATGCAGCGCCTGCGCCGGGTCGCCGAGGCGCGGATAGCGGCGGCGGAAAGCGTATGATCGGGGTCCGCGGGGGCGGATCGCAGAAGGACACCGATGAACAAGTTTGCCGAAATGACCACCTTCGTCAGCGTGGTCGACGCCCGTAGCTTCTCCGAAGCCGCCCGCCGCCTGGGCACCACCAAGTCGCAAGTCAGCCAGCGTATCCAGCAACTGGAGAGGCGCCTGGGCCGGGTGCTGCTGAACCGCACCCGGCCGCTGAGTCTCACCGACCCCGGTCGCACCTACTACGAACATGCCTGCCGCCTGCTACAGGAGCTGGAGCAGGCGGAAGCATCGGTGCTCGACGCCGACGACGACCTGCGCGGCCAGTTGCGCCTCTCCGCGCCGCTGGCCTTCACTCCGCGCTACCTGGCGCCGCTGCTGGCGCGCTTCGCCGAGCGCCATCCGCAATTGCGGGTGGACGTGCAGGCCGACGATCGTTTCGTCAACCTCCAGGAACCGCGCTTCGACATGGCCCTGCGCATGGGCCGGCTGGACGACTCCTGCCTGGTGGCGCGGCCGATCACCGCCAACCGCCACCTGCTCTGCGCCAGTCCCGACTACCTGGCGCGGCATGGCGTGCCGCAGCATCCCGAGGAATTACAGGCGCACGACGGGCTGGTCTACTACAACCGCGAGCCCGGCGGCATGCTCTGTCTGCCGGTGGACGGCGAACCGGCCTCGTTCCGCATCCGGGTGAGGATGCGCACCGACTCCGGGCACCAGTTGCTCGAAGGTGCGCGCGCCGGGCTCGGCCTGGCGATCCTGCCGAGCTTCCTGGCCGCCGAAGCCTTGCTGGCCGGCGAGCTGCTGCCGGTCCTGCCTGGCTACTCGCCGGACGGCGGGCAGGTTTCCGTGGTCTACCGCAAGACCCAACGGACGCCCCGGAAGATCCTCGTCCTCGGCCAGTTCCTCGAAGAGGAAATCGGCGATCCGGCGCCCTGGGACCGCGCGCTCATCGAGCGTGGCCTGTTGCCGCCGGGCTGAGTTCGGAAAAACCGAACCAGCGGTTCGCCTTCCGCTGTCTGTCGCCGAGGGCGCGCCGGGCATAGCGTTGCTCCCGTCAATCGATCTGGATACGGGAGAACCCCATGCACCAACCCGAAAACCCGGCGCGCCGCACCTTGCTGGCGCAGACCGTCGCCGGCTCCGCCGCGCTCGCCCTGGGCTCGCTGCTCGGCGGCGCGCCCGGCGTGGCCAGCGCCACGGCGGAAACGCCCCGCAAGGCCTTCGATGGCGGCAGGATCGATGTGCTGATCGTCGGCGGCGGCTCCGCCGGCGCGGCCCTCGCCCGGCGCCTGAGCGAGCGCGGCGACCGCCGGGTACTGTTGCTGGAAGCCGGCCAGGCCTATCCGGCCTGGGACTACCCCAGGATCATCGCCAGCAGCGACAGCGTCGGCGGCGACCCCGCCAGCGACTGGGGCTACCAGTCCCAACCGGGGGCGATCGGGCATCCGATCCATGCGATCCGCGGCAAGGTCCTCGGCGGCAGCTCGGCGATCAACGGCGCGGTGGCGATCCGCGCGCGGCGCGAAGACTTCGCCCGCTGGAACCTGCCGGGCTGGTCCTACGACGACCTGCTGCCGGCGTTCCGCCGCCTGGAGACCCGCCAGGGCGGCGACCCGGCCCTGCACGGCGGGGACGGACCGCTGCCGGTGCGGCAACTGAGCCGCGCCGATCTCTCGCCGATGCAGAGGGCCTTCGTCGACGCCACCCTGGCCAACGGTTTCAAGGCCATCGCCGATTTCGACGGCGCCGACGCCAACGGCGTCGGGCCGTACCCGATGAATGTCGTCAACGGTGTGCGCGTCAACACCGGCATGGCCTATCTCGACAACGCCGTGCGCGCTCGCGCCAACCTGTCGATCCGCGGCGACGCGCTGGTCGACCGGGTGCTCTTCGAAGGCAAGCGCGCGGTGGGCGTGCGCCTGGCCTCCGGCGAGGAAATCCACGCCGGCGAAGTGATCCTCAGCGCCGGCGCCTACGGCAGCCCGGCGATCCTGCTGCGCTCCGGTGTCGGCCCGGCCGACGAGCTGAAGGCGCTGTCGATCCCGTTGCTTGCCGACTTGCCGGTGGGCCGCCGGCTCAAGGACCATCCGTTCTACTACAACGCCTATGCCGCCCGGCCGGAGCGCATCGGCGCGCAGTCGCCGGTGATCGGCGCCAAGCTCTGGACCCATAGCTCGCGGGCGCAGAACGGCGAGCTGGACCTGCACATCACCGCCACCCACCTGTTCCCCGCCGAGATGAGCCCGACCGGGGTCGGCTTCGTCCTCGCCGTGGCCCTGACCCGGCCGCAATCGCTGGGCAGCGTGCGTCTGGCCAGCCGCGACCCGGCCGTCGCGCCGCTGATCGACCTGAACTTCCTCGCCGAGGCCGAAGACCGCGCGCGGTTGCTGGAAGGGGTCAAGCTGGCGCGCCGGATAGGCCGCAGCGAACCGCTCGCCGGGCTGATCCACGCCGAACTCGGACCGGGGCCCGAGGCACGCAGCGATGCGCAGATCGAAGCGGCGATCCGCGCCACCCTCGATACCTACCACCACCCGACCTCCAGCGCGCCGATGGGCCGTGCCGGCGAGCGCTGGGCGGTGGTCGACCTGGAGGGCAGGGTGCATGGCCTGCAAGGATTGCGGGTGATCGACGCCTCGATCTTCCCCGATGCCATTTCGGTGGCCACCAACATCACCACCATCGCCGTTGCCGAGCACCTCGCGCAGCGCATCGCCTGACCGACCCAGGAGAACTTGCAGATGAACGGACACGCCAGACACTGGATCGATGGCGCATGGCTCGATTCCGCGCAGCGGGGACAATCTTTCGACCCGGCCAGCGGCCAGTCGATCGGCACCTACGCCGACGGCGGGCGGGCCGAGGCCGATGCGGCGATCGCCGCAGCTGTGCGCGCCTTCGAAGATGGTCCCTGGAAGGACGACCACGCGCTGCGCGCGACAGCCCTGGAGGAAATCGCCGCGGCCTTCGAGCGGCATGCCGATGCGCTCATCGACCTGCTTGCCCTGGAGAACGGCAAGATCAAGCCCGAGGCTGCCTTCGAGGTCGGCATGGTGCCGGGCAAGCTGCGCTACTACGCCGGCCTGGCGCGCAGCGAACGGGGCGCCAGCGGCACGCCGCGCCCCGACGTGGTGTCGCTGGTGCTGCGCGAGCCGATGGGCGTCGCCGGCATCATCGTGCCGTGGAATTCACCGGTGGTGCTGATGATCCGCTCCCTGGCGCCGGCGCTGGCCGCCGGTACCACCACGGTGGTGAAGATGCCGGGGCAGACCGCGCAGACCAACGCCCTGGTCGCGCGGATCATCGCCGAAGCGCCGTCGCTGCCTGCCGGGGCGGTGAACATCTTCAGCGAATCGGGTTCCGAAGGCGCCCGGCGATTGATCGACGCGGCCGAGGTGCCGGTGATCAGCTTCACCGGCTCGAGCGCCACCGGACGAGCGATTTCCGCCGCCGGCGCGCGGCACCTGAAGCGCTTCGGCCTGGAACTGGGCGGCAAGACACCGCACCTGGTGTTCGACGACGCCGACCTGGACGCCGCCTTGCCCGTGCTGGAGAAGTCGCTGACGGTGTTCGCCGGGCAGTTCTGCATGACCGGTTCGCGCCTGCTGGTGCAGCGCGGCGTTGCCGAACGGCTACGCGAACGCCTGGCGCAGCGCCTGGAAAACCTGCGCGTGGGGCCGGCGGCGGACCCGCGCAGCGACATGGGGCCGCTGATCGACAAGGCCAACGTCGAGCGCGTCGAGCGAGCCGTACGCCAGGCCATCGCCGCCGGCGCGCGGGTGGTGGTCCGCGGCGGCCCGGTAACCGAGGGCGAGCTGGCGGCCGGCGCCTTCTACCGTCCGACCCTGCTGGAGGTCGATGATCCGGACCTGGACATCGTGCAACAGGAAACCTTCGGACCGGTGCTGACCCTGCAGGTATTCGACCGCGAGGAGGAGGGCGTCGCCCTGGCCAACCGCAGCGAGTACGGGCTGGCGGCCGGGGTCTGGACCCGCGAGGTCGCGCGTGCGTTCCGGGTGGCGCGGAAGATCCGCGCCGGCACCGTGTGGATCAACGACTGGGCCAAGGTCTACGACGAATTCGAGGAGGGCGGCTACCGCCAGTCCGGCCTCGGCCGGCTGAACGGGGTCGCCGCCCTGGACGACTTCGTCGAGTACAAGCACATCAGCCTGACCACCGGCGCGGCCTGAGCCTGGGCGAGCGGTGCGGCCGACGGCGCCGCCCGCTACTCCCAGGAGCGGGAATACACGTGTTCGCGGAACAGCTCGGGCAATCCGGAAACCTGCTTGAAACGCAGCACCTCGTCATTGTCCATGCCCAGTTCGCGGGCCACGTCGGCCTCGCTCCAGCCGGCCTTGAGCAGGGTCACCACGATCGCCGTCATCGGCAATACGCCGTGCACGCCGCGTGCTCGGTTGTGGCGGATGGTGGCGGCGATGCGCTCGCTGTCGCCTTCACGCCCGGCGCGTATCGCGGCGATCGGCAGGTAGCCGTGCAAACGCTGGCGCAGCGCGCCCTTGGCGCTGCCCACGCGCAGGCGGTGAAAGCCGTCGACCACCTCGTAGCGCCCGTCGGCCTGCGGATAGGCGACGATGGGCTGGGTGAATCCGTCGGACTCGATGGACAGCCTCAGCAGTCGCATCTCCGGCGGCGCGACGGTATTGGGGTTGTAGTCGTTGCCGGCGACGCGCTCGGCACGCACCCACTGCACGCAATCGACCGGCTCTTCGGCGAACGGACTGTGCGCGTGGAGCAGCCGGCGGATCCGGTTGATGGCTTCAATCCGCTCGGCAAGCGGCAACCCGTGCAGTTCGCCGAACAGCGCCTCGGCCCGCTCCGTCAGTGTCTTTGTCTGTGCCATGGGCTTTCCTCATGAGCGTCACCCAGCTACCCCGGGTGGAATGCACGGCGAAGCCGTGCGGTTCGAGAAGGCGCGCGCAGGCCTGGGGCGCGCGGGTGGTACAGGCCAGCCCGAGTTGGTCGACATGTCCGAGAACCCGCTCGCGCAGGGTGCGGAACAGCCCGCGACCGCGCGCTTCCGCACGCAGGTAGGCATCGCGCAGGCGAACCACGTCGGGATGTTGCTCCAGGCTGACGAACCCCAGTATCCGCGTGTCCCCCTGGCGGCGGAGCACGAACCAGCGGTGGTAGGGACCGTCGCTCAGCGGGTAGCCGCCGCATTCGCGGCGCACCCGGGCGCTGGCGAAGAAGCGGCCCATGCTGGCGAAGAAGGCGGCCTCGTCGTCGAACGAGCGCCACTGCAGGATCTCGCAGTCTTGCGGGCGGATCACGAGCGCTTCTCCCGACCGGGGACCAGTCTGTCGATATCGGCCTGGGAGAAGCCGAAGGACAGCGAGCGGGCCATGTCCTGCTTCAGCAGGGATAGCGCAATACGCCGCCAGGACGGCTGCTTGCGACGATTCTCCAGGGCCGGGATCCCCGCGTCCGGCCAGATGGCAAGGGGATAGTCGTGCTGCTTCCACCAGAGGATGAAACGCTCGATGCGCCGCTGGTAGATGCCGCGCAGGGGCGGCGGCATGCTGCGCAGGAGGAACTGGCTGTACTCGCGCCAGGTGCCGAAGGAGGGCGGCAGGCCAAGGCCGCCACGGTAGCCGAGGAAGCGCTGGCGACAATAGCGCGCCCCGTAGTTGGCGCCGGCGACGCGCCGGACCACGCGGAACCAGGTGCGCGGCTCGATCCGGTGGAACAGGTCGAGGCCCTTGCGCTGGTCGTCGCCATAGGGCTGGCAGATGCGCATCTGCGAGAACGGCACGCCGGCGCGGTACATCTGGTCGTAGAGGCGGTTGTAGGCGTAGCCATGGTCGGCGACGCAGCGCCAGAGGTCCTCGAAACGCCAGTCGTAGATCGGGAAGAAGCTCACCGCCTGCGGGTTGGCCCGGTCGCGCGCGCTCCAGGCCAGCGGCGCGGAGCCGCCCGGCGGCGTCCAGGCGCATTGTTTCGCCCGGCTCCTGCGCTTGACCGCCAGGTAGCGATTGAGCGATTCGTCCGAACGGATGCCGACCAGGAACGCGGTAGGCTCTTCCCTGGACAGCCAGGCGTTGAAGCCGGCGACGAACTCCTCGAACTCCATGCGGTAGCGGTAGAAGGGGAAGAACCCCGGGTCGCTGATCACCCCCGGGTGCTTCGGCAGCGGGCGCACCCAGTCGGCCTCGGCGCCGGGCTCCCAGCAGCACCAGTAGGGTTCCTCCAGGCTGGAGGCGTTGCGCAGGTTGAGTGGCAGGCAGACCCACCAGGGGCGTACGTCGGGATGCCCGAGCATCTCGCTGACGTGATCGATGGTGGCCTGGTACTGCCCCTCCAGGTCGATGAACAGTACGTCCACCGGGCTGCGTCCCAACTCGCGTGCCACGTCCAGCGCCAATTGCAGGGTGACCGAGCTGTCCTTGCCACCGGAGAAGGCGACACAGACGCGCTCGAAGTTCCGGAATACCAGTCGGAGGCGGGATAGGGTTGCGGCATGCACATCGGCATCCTGGTAATGCTTGCCTGCCATGGGTGCGAACCTCTTCTTTTAATAACTATTGAGGGAGACCGTTGCGACGACGGTCCATGTGCAATGTTTGTTTCGGAGTTTCTCCAGGCTATTTTTTCGAGAGTCGCGGCAGCCGGCACGTTCGGCGACGTTGGACTCCGAATCAGTGGATAACGGAAATATGTCCAGGCACTTGGCAGAGCGACGACCAACAGGCCCGACAACTGTCGTGCAGGAACTTTTTCAATGCTAGGCGAAGCCGTGGTTCGAGTTGTTGACTTGTCGCAAGACGGATTCTCCGAACAGCATCGGCGCAGCGCCCACTTGCAACGAGAGTGCGCACGCCGCCGTTGGCACTCGTCTGCGCACCGGACTTCTGAGCGGCGGCGGAAAAAGCTTGCTGCGCAAGGAGAAGCGCCTGCGGGTGAACATGGAAATTGCCCGGGAAAAGTCGAAGGTAATTATTCGTTGAATAACAGGGAAGTGCATACTTCCAACTTGGAAGTTAACTGCATGGCACCATCCATGCATTACACGGATGACGGTTTTTATTATAAGTCCAAACTGGCGAAGACAAGCAAGAGAGGCCGGGATGCCAGAGTTCCATAGTCGGAAATACAAGCGTTGCAATGTCGACGGATAGCGCGAAGAGGCGGCGGTACCCTGCGAAACGAGGCAATTCCCCGAATGGCGGGCACTCGAACGGATTTATAAGTCCGCCGTTCGGCGTTCACCTCGACGCCTGTGCACGGGATACTTATATCGGTGGTTCGCACCACTGATTATCGATTTGAACTCGTTCGAGTCTTTACCGCGTTCCCGGCCGAAATAAAAGGCGGGTGGACGATTATTGCCTCACACAAGGAACATAGGCATGACCAGAACTTCGAACCCATGCGCAGTGGTATTGGCCTTTGCGGCAATTGCCGCTTCGGGAACCGCGATGGCGGCAAACACTATCACATTCAGCGGCGAAGTGACCGACCAGACCTGCCAGGTCGCGGTCAACGGCTTCACCGACCCCACGGTGATCCTCGACAGCGTACCGGTGAGCGCCCTCGATGGCGCAGTGGGCCGCAGCGCCGGCGAAACCGCCTTCACCCTGCAACTCACCGATTGCGTCGCGCCGACGGCCGACGAGCATTTCACCACCCTGTTCCAGGCCACCAACCCCAGCGCCGCCGGGAACCTGGTGAACACCGCCGCCAGCGGCGCGACGGGCGTGGCGCTGCAATTGCTCGATAGCGTCGGCGGCAACCCGGTCGACCTGGCCGGCGGCGCGGCGGTGCCCGCCGGCGACATCGTGCTCGCCAACGGAGCCACCAGCACCAGCTACGACTACGCGGTGCAGTACGTCTCCGAAGCGGCGACCGTGACGCCCGGTCCGGTACTCGGCGCCGTGACCTACACGCTGCGTTACGAGTGAATGCCGGCGGCGCATGCGCCGCCCCTTCCTTTTCCCAGCACTAAAGCCGGGCCCGGTCGCTGGACCGTGCCCGGCCAGGTAAGCCGCATGCCCAGACATTCGTACCGATCCGGCAGGACATCGGCGCTTCTGCTCGTCCTGCTGGCGAGCATCGCCCAGGCGCGGGCAAGCGTGGTGGTGACCGGGACCCGGGTGATCTATCCCGGCGAGGCACGGGAGAAGACCGTGCAACTGAGCAATCGCGATGCGTTTCCCAACGTCGTCCAGGCCTGGGTCGACATCGACGCCCCGGACGCGCCGCCGGACCAGGCGGACGCGCCGTTCCTGGTCAACCCGGCGGTATTCCGCATGGCCCCGGACAGCGGCCAGACGCTGCGCATCGTCTACACCGGGCAGGGCCTGCCGGGCGATCGCGAATCGCTGTTCCATCTCAACGTCCTGCAGATCCCGCCACGCAACAGCAGCCATGCGGATCGGAACCAGATGCTGCTGATGCTGCGCAATCGCCTGAAGCTGTTCTACCGCCCGGCGGGCATCCAGGGCCGTCCCGAGGACCTGCCCGGGCAACTGCGTTTCGCACTGGTCCGGCGCAGCGCCGGCTGGGCGGTGCGGGTGGACAACCCGAGCGGCTACTACGCCTCGTTCGCCAGCGCCACGCTCAGCGTCGGCCAGCGCCGCTGGCGCTTGCGCAGCGGCATGCTGGAGCCGCGCAGCCATGCCGAATGGCAGGCCGAAACCCGAGAAGCCCTGCCGCCGGGACGCGTGCGCCTGCACGCGCTGCTGATCAACGACTACGGCGCCCATATGGATATCCGTCATGATCTATCGCCATGAACGCCGCTGCCGCACCGGCACGGCCCTGATGGCGGGCGGCATGGCGCTGGCGGCGAGCGCCTTCGGTCATGCCCAGCCCGGCTACGAATTCGATGATCGCCTGTTGCTCGGCTCTTCCCTGGGCGGCGGCGACCTGTCGCGCTTCAACCAGGACGGTCGGATCGATCCGGGTCGCTATCACGTCGATGTCTACCTCAACGAGCGCTTCGCCAGCCGCAGCGAAGTGAGTTTCCGCGCCAACCCCGCCAGCGGCGCGGTGGAGCCCTGCCTCGAGGAAGACTTCCTGCGCCAGCGCCTCGGCGCCAAGCCTGGCGAAAAGCCGCGCAAGAGCGACGAAGGTGCCCACTGCGCCTTTCTCGACACGCGCCTGCCCGGCTCGCGGTTCAGCCTGGACGTCGCCCGCCTGCGCCTGGACCTCTCGGTGCCGCAGGCCTTGCTCGACCTCAAGCCGCGCGGCTACGTCAGCCCCGAGGAGTGGGACGCCGGCGACAGCATGGGCTTCGTCAACTACGACACCAACCTCTATCGCTCCGACTACCGCGGCGGCGAATCGGGACGATCGGACTACGCCTATGTCGGCCTGAACAGCGGCATCAACCTCGGCCTGTGGCGTTTGCGCCACCAGTCCAACTACACCTATTCCCGCTACAACGGGCAGGCCAGGCGCAAGTGGAACGGCATCCGCACCTATGCCCAGCGCGCCTTGCCGGCTTGGCGCAGCGAACTGACGGCGGGGGAGAGCTACACCGCCGGCAACCTGCTCGGCAGCATCGGCTACCGCGGCCTGAGCCTGGCCACCGACGACCGCATGCTGCCCGAGTCCCTGCGCCGCTATGCGCCGCAGGTGCGGGGCACCGCGGCCACCGCGGCGCGGGTGGTGATCAGCCAGAACGGCAGGAAGATCCGCGAGGTGAATGTCGCCCCCGGTCCGTTCGTCATCGACGATCTCTACGACAGCGCCTATGCCGGCGATCTGGATGTCCAGGTGTTCGAAGCCGATGGCAGCGTATCGAGCTTCAGCGTGCCGTTCGCCTCGGTCCCGGAGTCCATGCGTCCCGGCCTGTCGCGCTACAGCTTCACCCTGGGCCAGGCGCGCCAGTACGGTGACGGCGACGACCTGTTCGCCGACTTCACCTACCAGCGCGGCATGAGCAACGCCCTGACCGCCAACCTGGGACTGCGTGTCGCCGACGACTACCTGGCCATGCTGGGCGGCGGCGTCCTCGCCACCCGCTTCGGCGCCTTCGGCCTGAACAGCACCTATTCCAGCGCACGCGTCGAGGATGGCGCGCGCAAGCAGGGCTGGCGCATCGGGCTCGACTACAGCCGGACCTTCCAGCCCACCGGCACTACCCTGACCCTGGCCGGCTACCGCTATTCCACCGAAGGCTACCGCGAACTCGGCGACGTGCTCGGCTCGCGCGACGCACTGCGCCACGGGGACACCTGGGATTCCGGCAGCTACAAGCAGCGCAACCAGTTCAACCTGCTGGTGAGCCAGGCCCTGGGCGGCTACGGCAACCTCTACCTGTCCGGTTCCTCCAGCGATTTCTACGACGGCAAGAGCCGCGATAGCCAGTTGCAGTTCGGCTACTCCAATACCTGGGGGCAGTTGAGCTACAACCTCGCCTGGTCGCGGCAGACCACCACCTACTACCAGGAGCAGGGCGACCAGGACCCTGGCGTCGAGCTGCTCCGGCGCGACCGGCGCAGCGGCCAGCGCAACGACACCCTGACCCTCAGCGTCTCCATGCCGCTGGGTTCTTCCAGTCGGGCGCCGACGCTCAGCGCCATGGCTACCCGGCGTTCCGGCGACAGCCGTGGCGGCAGCCTGCAAACCGGGCTGAACGGTACGCTGGGCGACGAGCGTACCTGGAGCTACGCGCTGTCCGCCAACCGCGACAGCGAAGTCGCCGACACCACCTGGAACGGCACCTTGCAGAAGCAGGCGGCGCTGGCCACCGTGAATGCCGGCTATGCCCAGGGCGATCGCTACCGGCAATACAGCGGCGGCATCCGTGGCGCGCTGGTCGCCCACCGCGACGGGCTGACCCTTGGCCCCAGCGTCGGCGATACCTTCGCCCTGGTCGAGGCCAAGGGCGCCAGCGGTGCCGCGATACGCGGCGGGCAGGGCGCGCGCATCGACGGCAACGGCTATGCGCTGGCCCCCTCGCTGTCGCCCTATCGCTACAACCCGATCTCCCTCGATCCCGTTGGCATCGATCCCGACGCCGAACTGCTGGAAACCGAGCGCAAGGTCGCGCCCTACGCCGGTGCCAGCGTGCGCGTGACGTTCAGGACGCTGACCGGCCATCCGCTGCTGATCCAGGCGCGGCGCGAGGACGGCAGTGTGCTGCCGCTCGGCGCCGTGGTGGTCGACGACGGCGGGGCGGCCATCGGCATGGTCGGGCAGGGCGGCCAGGTCTATGCGCGCGCGGAAAACCAGCGGGGCAGGTTGCTGGTGCAATGGGGAACGGCGCGCAAGGAGCGTTGCGAGTTGCCCTACGACCTGGCCGGTGTGCCTCGCGACCAGGCGCTGATCCGCCTGCGCGGTACCTGCCGGGCAGCCACCACCGACTCCAACCTGGAGAACGCAAGATGAACCGCACGCTTCCTCTGCTGCCCGCGCTGGCCCTCGGCGTGTCGCTGGGGCTTCCCGTCAGTGGCCAGGCGACTTGCTACCGGGTCACCTCGGTAGGCAGCGAGACGACCACCTCGACCACCCAGATCCGCCCAGGCGAAGGTACCGCCGGCAGCTGGACCGGCGCCTGCGACACCTGCAATGGCTCGCTCGGCCTGCCCAGCGTGGTCAACGTCAGCGACGAGAGTTTCCAGCCCTATCCGACGCTCATCGCCAGCGCGGTGGCGCCGCTGACCCAGTACGGCGCCACCGGCGGCTACGACCCCGAGCGGGTGTTCTTCCGCTGTAGCGCCGGGGACGCCGTCTACGAGATGTTTTCTACCAACGGCGACGATCTCTATAGCGGCTACTACACCGGCGCCGACACGGTGGGCAACGACATCGGCCTGCAGGATGCCTACCGGACCGCCTGGCCCAACGTGCTGCTGCGCCTGACCAACGTCGAGACGGGGGAAACCATCACGCCGATCTGGAAGGAGCGCCAGCTCTCCGGGCTGGACATCGACTCGCGCGGCTTCCAGCTGGTCAAGGCGAAGAACCTCGCAGCGGTACGCGCCGAGCTGTACAGCGCGCCGCTGGAGGCGATCCGCTACTACTCGCCGACGATCCTCTCGCAGCCCTATTCCTACACCCAGCCGGCGGCCTACATCGCCATCAAGGGGCCGGGCCTGACCGCGCCGACCGTCGGCCAGGCGCACGTGGGCGGCAACTGGGGCGGCTGGTACAGCAACTGGCCGGGTGCCATCGGGCTGTACCGCTACGTGACCCTGAAACGCTATCCCACCTGCGCGGTGATGACGGTCACCCCGCACGTGCAGTTCCCGCCCATCACCCTGGCCGAGATCGATAGCGGCGGCGTGCGCGAGGCGCCCTTCGAACTCACCTTCAAGTGCCAGAGCGGCATGACCAACGGCACCGGGGCCGGCGCCACGGCGCTGGGCATCCGCGTGTCCAGCGGGGCCCTGGCGGCCAGCCCGGTGCTGGGCCTGGTCAACGCCAGTGGCGGACTGTCCTACCTGCTCTCCGACCGTTACGGGGAGCCGGGCATTGCCCGTGGGGTCGGCATCCGCATCTACCGCGACGGCACGCCGATGACGCTCCTGGCCAACGAGAACTCCGCCGGCGGCAGCAACGCCGAGGCCACCGGCTGGTACCCCGCCATCGGTGGCGCGACCCAGGCCAACGGCGGTAGCGGCGGCATCGACCTGTACCGCGAAACCTTCCGCGCGCGCCTAGAGAAACTCGCGCTCGGCAGCCAGCCCGGCGTCACGGCGGGGCGAGTCGAGGCCACGGCGCAGGTGGTGATCCGTGTCCAGTAGGCGCGCGCTCGCGCTGCTGGCCATGCTTTGCCTCGCGCCGACGAGCGAGGCCGGAGTGACCGCGGAGCGCACCCGCCTGGTGTTCGTGGAGGGCCAGCGCGAGGCCTCGTTGCTGCTGGTCAACCAGAATCCCTACCCGGTGCTGGTGCAGGCGTGGGTCGATGACGGCGCCCTCGACGGCGAACCGGATACCGCGCTGGCTCCGTTCCTGCCGCTGCCGCCCGTATTCCGCCTGGAGCCGGGACGCCAGCGCAGCCTGCGCCTGCTGGCTACCGGCCAGGCCCAGGCACGGGATCGCGAATCGCTGTACTGGCTGAACATCTACGAGATCCCCCCGCAAGCCACCGCCGAGGCCGCTGGCCGGCCCCGGCTCACGGTCACCCTGCGAACCCAGATGAAGGTGCTGTACCGCCCGCACGGCCTGCATCCGCACGCCGAGGACGCGGCCGCCGAACTGGGCTTCGCGCTGCGCGACGAGACCCTGCGGGTGGAAAACCCGACGCCGTACTTCGTGTCCCTGGCGGGGCTGGCGCTGGAGATAGGGGAGACGCGCCTGGATCTGCCCGGAACGCTGCTGGCTCCGCGCTCGCAACGACGCCTCGGCCTGCCGCGGCGGGTGGACGGCGGGACGCGCGGCGAGGTGGCGTTCGACTGGATCGACGACAACGGCGTCAGCCGCCAGGAAAGGAAAGCTCTACAGTGAACAGTTCCCCACAGGCTCGCCAGCACGAGCACCCGCCGGCCGTTGCCGCCTCCCTGGCCGGCGACCTGCGCCTGGCCCGGCGTTTCCAGGCCGCCCTGGCGCGCGGTCGGGTGCGCTTGGACTGGCAGGCCGTACGGCATGCCGGGCATCCGGAATGGGAGCCGCTCTACCGGGAAACCCTGCTCAGGGTCACGGCCGCCAGCGGCGAGCCGCCGTTGCCGACCCAGGAACTGATCCTGGCGCTGGAGCGGCTCGGCCTGATACGCCTGCTCGATCGCTGCGTGCTGGGCACGGTCCTCGACCGGCTGAACGCCGAGCCTACCTTGCGCCTGGCCTGCAACCTGTCGCGCCAGAGCGCGGCGATGGATGCCTGGTGGGAAGCCGTCTGCCGATGGCTGGCCGCCCGTCCGCAGGTGGCACGGCGGCTGACGCTGGAGCTGACCGAGACCGCCGTGGGCGAGAGAGTCGCGACCCGGGAGTTCATCCGACGCCTGCGCGAACATGGCGTGCGCATCGCTATAGACGACTTCGGCGCGGCGCACAACAACCTGGACTTCGTTCTCGATGCCCGTCCCGATGTGATCAAGATCGATTGCCGGTATACCCGCGAAGCACGTCGCTCGGCGAAGGGTGCCGAAGTGCTGCGCCATCTGCTGGCCCTGTGCCGCGAACTGGCGCCCTGCGTGGTCCTGGAAGGTCTCGAGGAGGACGATGCGTTCGCCCGGCTGCCGACCGGGGACGTCTATCTCCAGGGCAACGCGATCGCGCCGCCGATGCGGGTCGAACCGCCGCTGTCCGTACGCCGGCCGAAGAGCCGGGCGCGGATCGAGGCGCTGGCGAGCCGCCAGGGGTGACCGGGGAGGGGCCCCCGGCCTGGCACGGTCGGCGAAAAATCTGAACGGTCGGCCAGCGGCGCCGTCACAGCAGCGACGATGCCGAGGTGCGTTGTGCCGAAGTCCCGGCATTTTTTCCCTGTCACGCCAACGGAGTCGACCATGAACAGAGCAATCAGCCTTCCCCTCAAGGGAGCCGCCTGGCTCCTGCTGGTCCTGGCCCTGCCTTTCGCCAACGCCCAGGACATGAACAAGACCGCGCCACAGACCTTCGTCAGCGAGGCCTCGGCGGCCGGCGTGGCGGAAATCGAAGCCGGCAAGATGGCGCTGGAAAAGAGCACCGCCGCCGATGTGAAGGTATTCGCCAAGCAGATGATCGACGACCACGGCAAGGTCAACGCCGAACTGCGCAGCCTGGCCGAGCGCAAGAAACTGGAGGTCGAAGACGACGCCAGCCTGACCGACAAGGCCAAGGCGACCCTGCTCGACCTGCGCGACGCCTCCTTCGACCCGGCCTACGCCAACAACCAGGTGGCGGCCCACGAGAAAGCCGTGGAACTCTTCACCCAGGCCGCAGACAACCTCACCGACCCGGAACTGCAGGCCTTCGCCAAGACCCACCTGCCGGCCCTGAAGCACCACCTGGAAATGGCCCGCGCGCTGGCCAAGGCGCACCCATCCAAGTAACGCCCCCGCGGGCGGAGCCTGGCCAGGCATGAGCTTCAGCCTGTGGTTGCTGGTACTGGGCTGCATCCTGCTGACGCTCGGCCTGGCCTCGGCCTACCTGCGCCTGCTGCCGGTCAGCACCTCGTTCCTCTACCTGCTGTTCGGCCTGGCCATCGGCCCGGCCGGGCTGCATGCCTGGCGCAGTGGCCTGGCGGACATCAGCGGCTGGTTCGAACACCTCGCCGAGGCGGCCCTGCTGATCTCGCTGTTCATCGGCGGCCTCAAGCTGCGCCTGCCGCTGCGCTCGCCGGCCTGGACCGCCGCCTGGCTGCTGGCCGGACCGGTCCTGCTCGGCTGTATCCTCGGCCTTACCCTGGGCGCGCATTTCCTGTTCGGCCTGGACTGGGGGCTGGCCTTGCTGGTCGCGGCGATCCTCGCGCCCACCGACCCGGTGCTGGCCAGCGACATCCAGGTCAACCACGCCGGCGACGACGATCGCCTGCGCTACGCCGTATCCGGCGAGGCGGGACTCAACGACGGCATCGCCTTTCCCTTCGTCATCGCCGCCCTGCTGCTGATCGGTCAGGGCGGCGGCCTGCCTGGCGAGTTCGACCGCAGCGGCCTGGACTGGCTGCTGCGCGACGTCCTCTGGGCCATCCCCGCCGGATTGCTGGTGGGCTATTGCCTGGGCCATGGCCTCGGCCGCCTGGCCATCCACCTGCGGGCGCGGCACACCGACACCTCGGTGTCGGCCAACGACTTCCTCGCCCTGGCGCTGATCGCGCTGTCCTATGTCGGCGCCGACGCGCTGGGCGGCTGGGGCTTCCTCGCCAGCTTCGCCGCCGGGATCGGCCTGCGCCACGCCGAGGTGGCGACGCTGGGACACGCCTCGGCACCGGCCGAGGCGCAGGCGGCCGCCGCCGACGTGCGCGAGGCCGGGCAGGCCAGCGGCGCCATCGAGTATGGCGCCGACCGCAGCGAACACCCGAAGGTGGCAGCCGGCGCGGTGATGCTCGACGTGCTCTCCTTCGGCAACCTGCTGGAGCGCTCGCTGGAAGTGCTGCTGGTGACCCTGCTCGGCGCCATGCTCTACCAGCACTGGGACTGGCGCGCGCTGCCGCTGGCGCTGCTGCTGTTCTGCGTGTGCCGGCCGGCGATGGTCTGGCTGCTGGTCGGCCGGCGGCTGATGCACCCGGCGCAGCGGCGCCTGCTCGGCTGGTTCGGCATCCGCGGCATCGGCAGCCTGTACTACCTCAGCTACGCGCTGAACCAGGGGCTGCCTACGGCGCTCGCGCATACCGCCAGCGACCTGGTGCTGAGCCTCGTCGCCCTGAGCATCTGCGTGCACGGCCTGAGCATCCAGCCGCTGCTGATGCGCCACGCGCGCAGCGTCAGTCGCCGCGATCGGGAATGATCGAGATCTTGCCGTTCTTCTCGAGGATGGCGAAGCGGATCTGCTCCATGCGTTCCAGGCCCTGGGTCTCGCGGGCGGCCAGGAGAATGTCTTCCTCGCGCAGGCGGGCCTCGGCCAGGCGTGCGTGCAATGGCCTGCCGTACTCGACGATGAGCGTCGGCGAGCCCTCGATCAGGGTGTCGAGCTTCGGATGGCGCAGCTTGAGCAGGGACAGACCGACGTCGATGACGATCAGGGTGATGATCACCAGTACCGCGTTGACCAGCGAGAAGTCGTCGCCCAGCAGCGCCTGCTGGGTGGCTTCGCCGATGATCATCAGCAGCAGCAGGTCGAAGGTGGTGATGTCAGTCAGTGAACGCCGCCCGGCGATGCGGAAGAGTACCAGCAGGACCAGGTAGAGCGCGGCGGCTCGCAGTACGGAATCCATCGTGCGCCTCCTCGGAACGGATGACTCAGGGGTAGATGAACTGGTCGAAGGCCAGGCTCTCGCCGGCGAACTCCAGTCGACTGGCGACTTCGCCGAGCTGGTTCGGCAACAACGTCAGGAACAGGCTCAGGCGACCGTCTTCGTCGAGCCTTCCCTCCAGTTCCAGGCCACCCCGCCAGCTGTGACTGCGCAGCGGTTGCGGTTGCAGGCTCTGGATGCTGTGCGCCTGTAGCAGTCCGCCGCCCAGGCGCACGCCAACCTCGGTGCCCGGCGCGCCGCGCAGATCGATGCGCAGGCGGCTGGCGGCGCCGCTGCGTTCGAAACGCTCGTAGGCCAGGGTCAGCCTGCCGCTGTCGCTGACCAGCGTCCGCGAACTCAGAGGCCCGCCGGCGAACACTCCGGTCAGCGCCAGGAGGATCACCCCGAGCAGGACCCACAGGCCCGCCCGTTCGAAACGCCAGGCGCGGCGCTGGCTTTCCAGGCGCTCCGGGATCGGATACTCGCGCTGGTCGAACGCATCGTCTGCGGCGTCTTCTGGGGCAGGGCGCATGGCTGGCTCCTTCGCTCGCGGTCTCTCAGGCTGGACCCCGGTCGACGCGGTTGGTGCCGGCGGGCTTACCAGCGGTCCGCGCGGGTCGGGCAATCTGCACGATGAACAGGCGCCTTCCGGGCACTCTGCTGATCGCACTTTGCGATCAGCCCGCGCCCAATCGCCGTGGTCACGCTGCTCCGGCGCAAGCGGGGCGGACGGCGCGAACCTTGCAGCGAAGCCTTCCTGACAATCCGACAGGGAGAACCATGGTGAACGGAGAAAACAAGATCGTCCTGGTCCTCGAAGAACACGCCGAGCAGCTCTGGCGGATCGAGGAATTCCTCCTCGATCGAGGCTACGCGGTGCTCAGCGCGGCGAGTCGCGACGAAGCCCTCGACCACCTGGCCTCGGACGCGGTGATCGACTTGTTCCTGCTCAGCGAGCAGCTCGAAGGTCCTCTGAGCGGCAGCATGCTCATCGAAACCAGCCTGCCGGTGCGCCCGCGGATGCGGGTGATCCTGCTCAGCGACAGCGCTCGCGTCGGCATCGACCCGGCGGCACCCTATCCGGTGCTGCTCAAACCGGTGACCCTGGAAGAACTGGGGAAAGCCATCGACCTGGTCCTGCACAGCGCGCCGGTCTGCCCCGGCGTCTGACCACCGAGGAGCCCGCCATGCCCAGCAGCAAGCCGCTCGCCGAGTACGCCCGCAAGCGCGATTTCCGCCAGACCCCGGAGCCCAGCGGCCGCAAGCCTCGCAAGGACAGCACCGGTCTGCTCCGCTATTGCGTCCAGAAGCACGACGCCAGCCGCCTGCACTACGACTTCCGCCTGGAGCTGGATGGCACCTTGAAGAGCTGGGCGGTGCCCAAGGGGCCGTGCCTCGACCCGGCGGTGAAGCGGCTCGCGGTGCAGGTTGAGGACCATCCGCTGGACTATGCCGATTTCGAAGGCAGCATCCCCCAGGGGCACTACGGCGCCGGCGATGTCATCGTCTGGGACCGAGGCGCCTGGACGCCTCTGGACGATCCGCGCGAGGGCCTGGAAAAGGGCCATCTCAGCTTCGCCCTGGATGGCGAGAAACTCTCCGGGCGTTGGCACCTGATCCGCACCAACCTGCGCGGCAAGCAGCCCCAGTGGTTCCTGGTCAAGGCCAAGGACGGCGAGGCGCGCAGCCTGGATCGCTTCGACGTGCTGAAGGAGCGTCCCGACAGCGTGCTCAGCGAGCGTACGCTGCTGCCCCGCCATGGCGAAGCCGCCACGCCCGCGGCCAGGCCGGCGCGACGCGGCAAGAGCGGGGGGAAGACGCCGATGCCCGAATGGATCGCCCCCGAGCTGGCCAGCCTGGTCGAGCAGCCTCCGCGAGGGGAGTGGGCCTACGAACTCAAGCTGGACGGCTATCGGCTGATGAGCCGCATCGAAGACGGCCGCGTGCGCCTGCTGACCCGCAACGGCCATGACTGGACCGAACGCCTGCCGCACCTGGAGAAGGCCTTGGCCGGGCTCGGTCTGCAGCGCAGTTGGCTGGACGGCGAACTGGTGGTCCTCGACGAGGAGGGTCGACC
Organism: Pseudomonas sp. FDAARGOS_761; assembly: GCF_013343155.1. Taxonomy (NCBI): domain Bacteria; kingdom Pseudomonadati; phylum Pseudomonadota; class Gammaproteobacteria; order Pseudomonadales; family Pseudomonadaceae; genus Pseudomonas; species Pseudomonas sp. FDAARGOS_761. The sequence continues at coordinate 2,398,318 of NZ_CP054572.1, forward strand.
GGACTTCCAGGCCTTGCAGAACGCCTTCGAGGAAGGTCGCGGCGAGAACATCCTGTACGTCCTCTTCGATCTGCCGTACCACGAAGGCGAGGATCTGCGCGATGTCGCCCTGGAGGAGCGCCGCGCGCGCCTGGAGGCGCTGCTGGAAGGGCGCGACGAAGACCCGCTGCGGTTCTCCGCGACGCTCGCGGAAGACCCCCGCGACCTGCTGGCCAGCGCCTGCAAGCTCGGTCTCGAAGGCGTGATCGGCAAGCGTCTGGGCAGCGCCTACCGTTCGCGCCGCAGCAACGACTGGATCAAGCTGAAGTGCCAGTTGCGCCAGGAGTTCGTGATCGTCGGCTATACCGAGCCGAAGGGCTCTCGCCGGCATATCGGCGCCTTGCTGCTCGGCCTCTACAGCCCTGACGAGGAGCGCCGGCTGCGCTATGCCGGCAAGGTCGGCAGCGGCTTCACCGCGGCCAGCCTGAAGAAGGTCCGTGAGCGCCTGGAACCCCTCGCGGTCCGTTCCAGCCCATTGGCGAAGGTGCCGCCGGCGCGCGAGACCGGGTCGGTGCAGTGGGTGCGCCCGCAACAGCTGTGCGAGGTTTCCTATGCGCAGATGACCCGTGGCGGGATCATCCGCCAGGCAGTGTTCCACGGCTTGCGCGAAGACAAGCCGGCGCGCGAGGTGACCGGCGAGCGTCCCGCCGGCCCGCCGCCGCTGCGCGGCGCGCGCAAGGCCGGCGCCGGTGCGTCGCGGGCGGCCACCGCCGGCGTGCGCATCAGCCATCCGCAGCGGCTGATCGACCCGTCGATCCAGGCCAGCAAGCTGGAACTCGCCGAGTTCCATGCGCGCTACGCCGACCTGCTCCTGCGCGACCTGCGCGAGCGCCCGGTGTCGCTGGTGCGCGGCCCCGACGGAATCGGCGGCGAACTGTTCTTCCAGAAGCACGCGGCGCGCCTGAAGATCCCCGGCATCGTCCAGCTCGACCCGGCGCTCGATCCCGGTCATCCGCCGCTGTTGCAGATCCGCAGCGCCGAGGCGCTGGTCGGCGCGGTGCAGATGGGCAGCATCGAATTCCATACCTGGAACGCCAGCCTGGCCAACCTGGAACGGCCCGACCGTTTCGTCCTCGACCTCGACCCGGACCCGGCGCTGCCGTGGAAGCGCATGCTCGAAGCGACCCAGCTGAGCCTGACGTTGCTCGACGAGCTGGGCCTGCGCGCCTTCCTCAAGACCAGCGGCGGCAAGGGCATGCACCTGCTGGTGCCGCTGGAGCGCCGGCATGGCTGGGACGAGGTCAAGGATTTCGCCCAGGCCATCTCCCAGCACTTGGCGCGCCTGATGCCGGAGCGTTTCTCGGCGGTTTCCGGGCCGCGCAACCGGGTCGGCAAGATCTTCGTCGACTACCTGCGCAACAGCCGCGGCGCCAGCACCGTGGCCGCCTACTCGGTGCGCGCCCGCGAAGGGTTGCCGGTGTCGGTACCGGTGTTCCGCGAGGAACTCGACTCGCTGCAGGGCGCCAACCAATGGAACCTGCGCAGTCTGCCGCAGCGCCTCGACGAACTCGCCGGCGACGATCCCTGGGCCGACTACGCCGGCACCCGCCAGCGCATCAGCGCGGCCATGCGGCGCCAGCTCGGGCGCGGCTGACCGTCCGCGAAAAAGGCGGAACTCCCCCGGCGCACAGGGCCTCCACCGTGCAACGAGATGCCGAGGAGGCCCCCGATGGATACCGCCTACCTGATCCTCGCGCTGCTGGTCCTGTTGCTCCTGGTGGATGCCTGGGCCATCAACAGCGTGCTCCGCAGCGACAGCTCCGCCAGTCGCAAGCTCGGCTGGTCGCTGCTGATCCTGCTCCTGCCCGTGCTCGGCCTGGTCCTCTGGGGCTGGACCGGCCCCCGTGGCTTGCGCCCGGTGACCTCACCGGAACACAGCAAGTGAACCCCACTGGAGACTGCCCATGAACAGCGAAACCTGTGCCTGTCCCAAATGCACCTGCCAGCCCGGTGCCGATGCCGTCGAACGCGACGGCCAGCACTATTGCTGCGCGGCCTGCGCCAGCGGCCACCCCCAGGGCGAGCCGTGTCGCGACGCCGATTGCCCCTGTGGCGGCACCACCCGGCCCCAGGTGGCGGAAGATCGCCAGCTGGACGATGCGTTGAAGGAGACCTTTCCCGCCAGCGACCCGATCTCGCCCTGAGGAGCGTGCCATGCCCGACCTGCAACTCGCGGACGAGGCCTCTCGCCTGGTGGCCTACCTGCGTAGCGCCGACCTCAGCCTGATCACCGCGGAATCCTGTACTGCCGGGCAGATCAGCGCCGAACTGTCGGCGGTGGCCGGTAGCGGCAAGGTGATGGAAGGCGGCTTCGTCGTCTATTCGCCGGCGGCCAAGCTTGCCCTGCTGGGGCTCGACCCGAACTGGCTGGAGCGTTTCAACCTGACCAGCGTGGAGGTCGCCGAGGCCATGGCCAGGGCGGCCCTGCAACGCAGTCCGGCGAGCGCCGCGCTGGCGGTCACGGGGTTGCTCGGCAGTGAAGCGAAGGACGGCATCCCGCCCGGTACCGTGTGCTTCGCCTGGGCCTTCCGGTTGCCCGCCGGCCTCGCCCTGTTCTCGCGCCGCGAGCGCTTCCACGGCGACCCCGCGCGGATGCGCCGGGAAGCCACCCGCTGGGCGCTGCGGCGCCTGCCCGAATTCCATCAACGCGCCTTGCGCGGCGAACGCGCCTGAGGCGTCCGACAGAGAGGAAACCACCATGAGCGAACAGCGACAGACCCTGCCGGCGCAGCACCAGGATCAACGTCCCGGCCACGAAAGCGAGATGCAGCCGAAGCCGGAGTTCGTTTCCGCCGATTACCGTCCGGCGGCCAAGCTGGAGGGTAAGGTGGCCCTGGTCACCGGCGGCGACAGTGGTATCGGCCGCGCGGTGGCGGTGGCTTTCGCCCGCGAGAAGGCGGATGTGCTGCTGGTCTACCTGGATGAGAACGAAGACGCGGCGAAGACCCGCGAGATCATCGAGTCGCTCGGCCGCCAGTGCCTGGCGTTCGCCGGCGACGTCGCCGACGCCGGCTTCTGCCGCCAGGTGGTGGACACGCTAAGGCAGAAATGGGGGCGCCTCGACGTGCTGGTCAACAACGCCGGCGAGCAGCATCCGCAGGCGCGCCTGGAGGACATCAGCGAAGAGCAGTGGGAGAAGACCTTCCGCACCAACATCTTCGGCATGTTCCAGTTGACCAAGGCGGCGCTGCCGCTGATGGGCAAGGGCGGGGCGATCATCAACACCACCTCGATCACCGCCTACAAGGGCAACCCCCAACTGATCGACTATTCCTCGACCAAGGGCGCGATCACCTCGTTCACCCGGTCGCTGTCGATGAACCTGGTCAACCGCGGCATCCGCGTCAACGCCGTGGCCCCGGGCCCGATCTGGACGCCGCTGATCCCGTCCACCTTCAGCGCCGAGAAGGTCGCCCACTTCGGCGCGGATACGCCGATGGGCCGGCCCGGCCAGCCGGAAGAGCTGGCCGCCAGCTACGTCTACCTGGCCTGTAACGACTCGTCCTACGTCAGCGGCCAGGTGCTGCACGTCAACGGCGGTACGGTGGTCAACGGCTGAGGCGCCCCGGCGGCCGCGTTCACTCGCGTGCCGCCGCCGGCAGCAGGGGGTAGACCCGCACCGCGCTCAGACGCTGCGGGAACAGCAGGGGATAGCAGAGTTGCAGGCGAACGTGCGCCTCGCTGGTGCTGAGGGTTGGCGCGAAAGTGGTGAGCACGGTCCGGCCGGGTTGTCCGGCGTCTGAGAAATGAACCATGAAAGCCTGCATCGGAGCGCTCCTGCCGGAATACGGGAAAGGTCACTGCTCAGTGAAGCTGCGCTCCAGCTCTCGCGCCAGTTCGCGCACCGACCGTTGGCAACGGCATTCCTCCCGACTGACGCCGGCGCCCGGCGGTTCCGTCGTGCGGACAGGCGGGCCGCCGGCGAAAAAGAATGAACCATCGCGGCCGCCGCGACTCCGCTTCTAGGTAGCCGGAACGGCCGGCCGCGACGCAGACAAGGAGCACGGCGATGAAACGCGACTGGGGGTTGATCAGGGATCTGCTGGAGCATCTGGAAAGCCTTGGCTTCGGCCAGCACTGGGAAGCACGCGAGCTACCCGGTCATTGCCGCGAGGCGGTGGCCTACCACTTGCAGTTGCTCAACCAGGCACAACTGCTCTGCGGCAGCGTCCAGCATTCCTGGACCGGCCAGGAGCACTGGGTGGTCCACCACCTGACCCTGGCCGGCCACGACCTGCTCGACCGCCTGCGCCAGGAAAGCGCGGCGGCCGCCGTGCCGGTACGCAAGAGCGCCTGAGAAAACCCCGCAAGCACCGGCCTGCAGCGGCGGGCCGGAAGGAAGCCCGGCGATGCCCGACAGCCAAGACCAGACCCCGAACGCGGTCCAGACCCTGAAAGCCAGCATCCTCGCCAAGCTGCGCTACAGCGTCGGCCGCGACCCATCCACCGCCTGCCCGCACGACTGGTTCGAAGCGGTGGCCCTGGCGGTGCGCGACCACATCATCGACCACTGGGAGGAGGCCACCCCGCAAGGCGAAGCGCCCGCGCGCAAGCGGGTCTACTACCTGTCCCTGGAGTTCCTCATCGGTCGCCTGCTGCTGGACAACCTCGGCAACCTCGGGCTGCTCGAGGAAACCCGCCAGGCCCTTGCCGAGCTGGGCGTCGACCTGCAGCGGATCGTGGCCCTGGAGCCGGACGCGGCGCTCGGCAACGGCGGCCTCGGACGCCTGGCGGCATGCTTCATGGAAAGCATGGCCAGCCTCGACATTCCCGCGCATGGCTATGGCATCCGCTACGAGCATGGCCTGTTCCGCCAGGTGCTGACCGACGGCTGGCAGCAGGAGCAGACCGAGACCTGGCTGGATTTCGGCAATCCCTGGGAGTTCGAACGACCCGAGGTCAGCTACTACATCGACTTCGGCGGCAGCGTGCAGGTCGACAGCGAGCACAGTGGCCGCGCCATCTGGCGGCCGGACGAGCGGATCCGGGCGATCGCCTACGACACGCCGATCGTCGGCTGGCGGCGTGCCAGCGTCAACACCCTGCGCCTGTGGCGCGCCCGCGCCGAGGAAGACCTGCAACTGGACCGTTTCAACGCCGGCGACCATATCGGCGCGGTGGTCGACGTGGTCAAGGCGGAGAGCATCTCGCGGGTGCTGTATCCGGCCGACAGCACCGAGGCCGGTCAGGAACTGCGCCTGCGCCAGGAGTACTTCTTCGTCTCAGCCTCGCTGCAGGACCTGCTCGACCGCCACCTGCGCCATCATCACGACCTGCGTAGCCTGCCGGAACAGGTGGCGATCCAGCTCAACGACACCCACCCGGCGATCGCCGTCGCCGAGCTGATGCGGCAACTGGTGGACGTGCACCAACTGGCCTGGCCGGACGCCTGGGCGCTGAGCGTGGCGACCCTGTCCTACACCAACCACACGCTGCTCCCGGAAGCCCTGGAATCCTGGCCGGTGGCGCTGATGGAGCGCCTGCTGCCGCGCCACATGCAGATCATCTACCTGATCAACGCCTTCCATATAGACGCGCTGCGCGCCCAGGACATCCACGACTTCGACCTGTTGCGTTCGGTCAGCCTGATCGAGGAGGGCCACGGCCGGCGGGTGCGCATGGGCAACCTGGCGTTCCTCGGTTCGCACCAGATCAACGGGGTATCGGCCTTGCACACCGAGCTGATGCGCGAAACCGTGTTCCATGACCTGCATCGCCTCTACCCGCAGCGCATCAGCAACAAGACCAACGGCGTGTCGTTCCGCCGCTGGCTGTTCCAGGCCAACCCGGGGTTGACCGAGCTGCTGGTGGAGACCCTCGGCGCCGACCTGCTGGACACCCCGGAACGGCGCCTGCCGGACCTCGAGGAGCACGTCGAGGACGCCAGGCTGCGGGCGCGCTTCGCCGAGCAGCGCCGGCAGAACAAGACCGCCCTGGCGCGCCTGGTGCTGGACAGCCTCGGCGTGGCGATCGAACCGGAAGCGCTGTTCGATGTGCATATCAAGCGTATCCACGAATACAAGCGGCAGTTGCTCAACCTGCTGCACACCGTGGCGCTGTACCAGGAGATCCGCAACGACCCGACCGCCGACCGCGTGCCGCGGGTGAAGATCTTCGCCGGCAAGGCTGCCGCCAGCTACCACCAGGCCAAGCTGATCATCAAGCTGGCCAACGACATCGCCCGCACCATCAACGACGACCCCACCGTGCGCGGCCTGCTCAAGCTGGTGTTCCTGCCCAACTACAACGTCAGCCTGGCCGAGGCTATCATTCCCGCGGCGGACCTCTCCGAGCAGATTTCCACCGCCGGGCTCGAGGCCTCCGGGACCAGCAACATGAAGTTCGCCCTCAACGGCGCGCTGACCATCGGCACCCTGGACGGCGCCAACGTCGAGATGAGCCAGCGGATCGGCCTGGAACACATGTTCATCTTCGGCCTCAGCGCCCAGCAGGTGGAGCAGCGCCGGCAAGCCGGGGAGCTGGAGATGGGCGGGGTGATCGCGGCCTCGCCGCGGCTGGAGGAAGCCCTGGAGGCGATCCGCAGCGGGCTGTTCTCGGCCGACGACCGCAGCCGCTACGAAGGGCTGGTGGACGGCCTGGTGCACGACGACCGCTTCATGCTCTGCGCCGACTTCGAAGCCTACTGGCATGCGCAGTGCCGGGTCGAGGAAGTCTGGCGCGAGCCCGATCGCTGGTGGCGCTCGGCGTTGCTCAACGTAGCGCGGATCGGCTGGTTCAGCGCCGACCGGACGATCAGCGAATACGCCCGGGATATCTGGAAGCTATGAAGGGCCTTACCAGAAGCCGGCCGGGTGACGGCGTTCGGGGCCCTCCAGGCGAAGGTCGAAGGCGCGGCGGAAGAATACCGCCAGCTCGCTGTCCAGCACCATCGGGTTGATCGACGCCAGCTCGGCCGGCAGGCTGTGCCATTCCTGGGCCCCGGCCAGGTACTGGCGATGGATGACCCGCTCGCCGGGAATCGCCAGCAGGCTGTAGTGGCTTTTCTCGCCTCCCGGCTCGCCGACTTCCAGGCGCAGGCGAGGATGGCCGTCCTCGTCGAGGTCGAGGTCCACGTTGCAGTCCAGGCCGTAGCTGCGCGCCTCTTCGCAGGAGTCGACGAAAAGCGGTTTCGCCACCTGTTCGACGAGAGAAATGAAATAGTGCTGGAATCGCACTTCGTCACTGTTTTCCATGGCGAGTTCCATTTGTTTTAAAGTTCGACGATTAATTATTGAATGGGTCTATCGGAATGTCAGGGGTTGCAATAGAAAAGAATAATTAAGTGCCTCCGCCTGGGGCTTCTTCGGTATTCGCTCCATGATATTCGGGGTAGGGTTCCTGATCGCTGTCTCCCGGTTCGAAATTCCATTCATGGCAATCGCGATCGGGTTCTTCGTTGCTTACCACGGGATCGCTGTAGGCCGGATGCTCGTAGGGTTTCATGGTGCTCCTCCGAGATGTGCGGGCTTTCATCTGACGCAATCCGGGGATTTCTGTCAATGCTGGCAATGGAATAAGGCAAGGATCTTTGAACCCTATGGATTGCGCTCGAAACATGCTGGCAAAACGCTTCGCTTTCATTCGCTGAAAATAATCTGAACCCCTGGCGAAACACCCTCTCAGAGTTAGGGCATGCGCAACGCATGCGTCCATGAAATCTGTTCTGAAGAGATTATTCGGAGGAAATAGAAATGGCACAGCATCAAGGTGGTAAAGGCAACTTCGCGGAAGACCCGAAACGTGCTTCGGAGGCCGGCAAGAAGGGCGGCCAGGCCAGCGGCGGCAACTTCAAGAACGATCCGCAGCGGGCCTCCGAGGCTGGCAAGAAAGGTGGCCAGCGCAGCCACGGCGGGAACTGATAACCGCGCAGTGAAGTGAATGGGGCGGAGCAGGGAGGCATCCGCCCCATTTTCATGCCCAGGATGAGGAGAGGAAACCGATGAGCGAGCAGAACAACGAGCAGCGCAGCCAGGCGGCCGGCACCGACACCGTCGACCGTGGCAACAGCAACGCCAAGCTGGAACAGCTGGAGGCCTATCGCGAGGACGCCACCGGAGAGGCCCTGAGCACCAATACCGGCACCCGCATCGCCGATAACCAGAACACCCTGAAGGCCGGCGAGCGCGGACCGTCGTTGCTCGAAGACTTCATCATGCGCGAGAAGATCACCCACTTCGACCACGAGCGCATTCCCGAGCGCGTGGTCCACGCTCGTGGCTCGGCGGCGCATGGCTACTTCGAGGCCTACGAGGACCTCAGCGACCTGACCAAGGCCGGCTTCCTCGCCGAGGCGGGCAAGCGTACCCCGGTCTTCGTGCGTTTCTCCACCGTGCAGGGGCCGCGCGGGTCCGCGGATACGGTGCGTGACGTACGCGGCTTCGCCGTGAAGTTCTATACCGACGAAGGCAACTTCGACCTGGTCGGCAACAACATGCCGGTGTTCTTCATCCAGGATGCGATCAAGTTCCCGGACTTCGTCCATGCGGTGAAACCCGAACCGCACAACGAGATTCCCACCGGAGCGTCTGCCCACGACACCTTCTGGGACTTCGTTTCGCTGACCCCGGAGTCGGCGCACATGGTCATGTGGCTGATGTCCGATCGCGCCATTCCGATCGCCTACCGCAACATGCAGGGCTTCGGCGTGCACACCTTCCGCCTGGTCAACGCGGCCGGCGAGAGCGTGCTGGTCAAGTTCCACTGGCGACCGAAGTCCGGGACCTGCTCGCTGGTCTGGGACGAGGCGCAGAAGCTCGCCGGCAAGGACCCCGACTTCAACCGGCGGACCCTCTGGGAGGACATCGAGAAGGGCGACTATCCCGAATGGGAACTGGGCCTGCAGGTGATCCCGGAGAACCAGCAGGACAGCTTCGACTTCGACCTGCTCGACCCCACCAAGCTGGTGCCCGAGGAGTTGGTGCCGGTAAGGGTGGTGGGACGGATGGTACTCAACCGCAACCCCGACAATTTCTTCGCCGAGACCGAACAGGTGGCGTTCCACGTCGGCCACGTGGTCCCCGGAATCGACTTCACCAACGACCCGCTGTTGCAGGGTCGGCTGTTCTCCTATACCGACACCCAACTGCTGCGCCTGAGCGGGCCGAACTTCAACGAAATCCCGATCAACCGCCCGCTGTGTCCGTTCCACAACAACCAGCGCGACGCGCCGCACCGGCAGACCATCAACCGCGGCCGGGCTTCCTATGAACCGAACTCGATCGACGGCGGCTGGCCGAAGGAAACCCCGCCGGCGGCGCGCAACGGCGGCTTCTCCAGCTACCACGAGCCGGTCAGCGGCAGCAAGCTGCGCAAGCGCGCCGACTCCTTCGCCGATCATTTCAGCCAGGCCGCTTTGTTCTGGCACAGCATGAGCGAGGCCGAGCAGGCGCATATCGTCGCCGCCTACAGCTTCGAACTGTCCAAGGTCGAGCGGCAATCGATCCGTGAGCGCGAAGTCAACCAGATACTCCTCAACATCGATCCGCAACTGGCCGCCAGGGTCGCGGCGAACGTCGGTGTGCAGCTCGCCGCGCCGGCCAACCCGGCACCGCAGCCGAAGCCGTCGCCGGCGCTGAGCCAGATGAACCTGCTGTCCGGCGACATCCGTTCGCGCAAGGTGGCGATCCTGATCGCCGACGGCGTCGCCGAGAGCGACGTCAGCGACCTACGCGACGCGCTCCGACAGGAGGGCGCGGACGCCAAGCTGATCGCCCCCAGCGCTTCGCCGGTGCAGGCCGAAAACGGTGCCGAACTGATCCCGGAGGGAACCTGGGACGGCCTGCCGTCGGTAGCCTTCGACGCGGTCTTCGTGCCTGGTGGCGCGGCCAGCAGCCAGGCCATCGGCGCGGACGGACGCGGTCTGCACTACCTGCTGGAAGCCTACAAGCACCTGAAGCCAGTGGCCTTCGCCGGCGATGCCCAGGCGCTGGCCAGCCAGCTTTCGTTGCCTGGCGACCCCGGCGTGGTGCTCGGCGCCACGGCCACCGATGTCTTCCCCGGTCTGCGCCAGGCATTGATGCAGCACCGGATCTGGCAGCGCGAGGCGGCGACCAAGGCGATCCCCGCCTGAGGAGCGCCGCTGGCGAATCCGATCGCACCTTCCCGTCGTCTCGTCGGTCACAGCTGGAAAGGGCGGCTGGCCGAGCGATTCGGCGGGAGGACCCGGATGACCTTGCGTTGCCTGATCGGCGGTTGCGACTGGTGCCGGCAACCGGCGTTGCGACTGGGTGAGGAAACCTTCGACTGCGAGCGCTGCCTGCGTTGCGGTGCCCTGCGCTACAGCGGGATACAACGCCGATGAGCGCCTGGGAGACGCTGTGGAAGATCCTCGGCGAGGAGTTCGCCGATCTCGCCGACTTCGAGCAGACCGCCCGCGCCGCGTTGCGCCTGCTGCTGGCGGCGGCGCTCGGCGCGGTACTCGGCTACGAGCGCGAGCAGAGCGGCAAGGCCGCCGGCCTGCGCACGCACATGCTGGTAACCCTCGGCGCGGCGCTGTTCGTCATGCCGCTGCAATTGCAGGGTGGCGGGGCGGACGCGCTGAGCCGGGTGATCCAGGGCACCGTCGCCGGCATCGGCTTCCTCTGCGCCGGCACCATCCTCAAGGCAGGTCGGGAAAGCCGGGTCAGGGGCCTGACCACCGCGGCGGGACTCTGGGCCAGCACCGCCATAGGCGTCGCGGTCGGACTCGGTCACCAGGGTACCGCGGTACTCGGGACGGTCCTGGCGCTACTGGTGCTGCATGTCCTGGCCTGCCTGAACCGTTCGCCGCCATCTTCCGATAGCCATTGAGGAGAGTTCCGTCATGTTCAAGGACTTCGACGCCTGTACCGCCTGGACCGACGCGATGCAGGAGCGCTGCCAGCCGGTCGGCCTGATCCTCTATCAGCCCAAGCGGCGTGGCGCGGCGGTACGCATGCTGTGGGTAGTGACCCCGGGTTGCAGTTGCCTGAGCGACGCCGAGACCGCCGCCGACAACCTGCTCCAGCGCATCACCGACATCGCCGCCGACGGCCGCGTGCGCTACGCGGACGGCGGCACGCTGTAACCACCAAGAGGAGGAAACCGGCATGGCGCGTGCGATCTGGAAAGGCGCGATCAGCTTCGGCCTGGTGCATATACCGGTGAGCCTGTCGGCGGCGACCTCGTCGCAGGGCATCGATTTCGACTGGCTCGACCAGCGCAGCATGGAGCCGGTCGGCTACAAACGGGTGAACAAGGTCACCGGCAAGGAGATCGAGCGCGAGAACATCGTGAAGGGCGTGGAGTACGAAAAGGGTCGCTACGTGGTGCTGAGCGAGGAAGAAATCCGCGCGGCGCATCCCAAGTCGACCCAGACCATCGAGATCTTCGCTTTCGTCGATAGCCAGGAAATTCCCCTGCAGCACTTCGATACCCCGTACTACCTGGCCCCCGACCGGCGCGGAGGCAAGGTCTACGCGCTGCTCCGGGAGACCCTGGAGCGCACCGGCAAGGTCGCCCTGGCCAACGTCGTCCTGCACACCCGCCAGCACCTGGCGCTCCTGCGGCCTCTAGAGGACGCCCTGGTGCTGATCACTCTGCGCTGGCCGTCGCAGGTGCGCAGCCTGGATGGCCTGGAGCTGGACGAAAGCGTCACCGAGGCGAAACTCGACAAGCGCGAGCTGGAGATGGCCAAGCGCCTGGTGGAGGACATGGCCTCCCACTGGGCGCCGGACGAATACAAGGACAGCTTCAGCGACAAGATCATGAAGCTGGTCGAGGAAAAGGCCGCCAAGGGCCAACTGCACGCGGTGGAGGAAGAGGAGGAGGTGGCCGGCAAGGGCGCCGACATCATCGATCTCACCGACCTGCTCAAGCGCAGCCTGCGTTCCCGCGCCGGCGGCGGCAAGGACAAGGGTAGCGAAAAGGCCGGGGCCGACGCGAAGGGTCGCGCCAAGTCCGGTGCCTCGCGTTCGCGGCGCAAGGCCTGAGGCGAACCGCTGGGTAAATCAACCTGAACCAATCGGTCGCCGGCGGGCTCGGAATCAATGATCGTCCGCGCCGCCGGCCATTCGAGGCCGGCGGAAGCCTCGCGACCCATCGCCGAACCCACGTCCCGGAGGAGCGCGCCTCGATGAGTTCGATTGTCCGCAACAGCGACGATGATCCGCTGGTCATCGCCATCCAGCAGCCCCGTATCGCCATCGAGTCGGTCAGCCCGGTGGTGGAAGAGGGCGCCTATCCCGCGAAGACCGAGAGCGACCGCGACCTGCGCCTGGCCGCGCGAATCTTCACCGATGGCCATGAGGTACTCGGTGCCGAGGTGGTCTGGCGGCGTGTCGGGGAAACCGCGGAGCGGCGCCTGCCGCTACTGCCCGAAGGCAACGATTTCTGGAGCGCGCAGCTGCGCACGCCGCCCTGCGGCCGCCTGTACTTCCGTATCGAAGCCTGGATCGACCGTTTTGCCGGCTACCGCCGCGAACTGCGCGCCAAGCATGGCGCGCGCCTGCCGCTGGACCTGGAGCTGCGCGAGGGCGACGAACTGCTGCAGCGCTGCGCCGAGCGCGGCGGTCCGGAGATCGCCGCCGCCTGTGCGCCGCTGACCGAACGCCTGCAGGCCTGCCAGAGCGTCGAGGAGCGGGTGGCGCTATGGCTGGCGGCGCAGACCGGCGAACTGTTGCGTCTGGTCGGCCCGCGCGAGCACCTGGTGCGCAGCCGCGAATACCCGCTGGAGGTGGAGCGACCGCTGGCGCGCTTCGCCAGTTGGTACGAGCTGTTCCCTCGCTCGGAAAGCGGCGACCCGACACGCCACGGTACCTTCGACGACGTGATCCGGCGCCTGCCGCAGATCGCCGCGATGGGCTTCGACGTTCTCTATTTCCCGCCGATCCACCCCATCGGCCGCACCCATCGCAAGGGCCGCAACAATTCCTTGCGTGCCGAGGCCGGCGACCCCGGCAGCCCGTATGCGATCGGCAGCGAGGAGGGCGGCCACGAGGCGATCCATCCCGAACTGGGCGACCGCGAGGATTTCCGCCGGCTGCTCGTTGCGGTGCGCGAGCACGGCATGGAACTGGCGCTGGACTTCGCCATCCAGTGCTCCCCCGACCACCCCTGGCTGCGCGAGCATCCCGGCTGGTTCGCCTGGCGTCCGGACGGTAGCTTGCGCTACGCGGAGAACCCGCCGAAGAAGTACGAGGACATCGTCAACGTCGACTTCTACGCCGAACAGGCCCTGCCGAGCCTGTGGGAAGCCTTGCGCGACGTGGTGCTGGGCTGGGTCGAGCAGGGCGTGACGCTGTTTCGCGTCGACAACCCGCACACCAAGCCACTGCCGTTCTGGGAGTGGCTGATCGCCGAAGTGCGCGGCCGCCATCCGCAGGTGATCTTCCTTTCCGAGGCGTTCACCCGTCCGGCGATGATGGCGCGCCTGGGCAAGGTCGGCTTCAGCCAGAGCTACACCTATTTCACCTGGCGCAACGACAAGCAGGAACTGGCGGAGTACTTCGCCGAACTCAACCAGCCACCCTGGCGCGACTGCTACCGGCCGAACTTCTTCGTCAACACCCCGGACATCGATCCCTGGTTCCTGCAAAGCTCCGGCCGCCCCGGCTTCCTCATCCGTGCCGCCCTGGCGACCATGGGTTCGGGGCTGTGGGGCATGTACTCCGGCTTCGAGCTGTGCGAGGCGGCGGCCTTGCCGGGCAAGGAGGAGTACCTCGACTCGGAGAAATACCAGTTGCGTCCGCGCGACTACCAGGCGCCGGGCAACATCGTCGCCGAGATCGCCCGGCTCAACCGCATCCGCCGGGAAAACCCGGCATTGCAGACGCACCTCGGGTTCCAGGCCTACAACGCCTGGAACGACCGCATCCTGTATTTCGGCAAGCGCACCGCGGACCTCGCCAACTTCGTCCTGGTGGCGGTCTGCCTGGATCCGCACGAAGCCCAGGAGGCGCATTTCGAACTGCCGCTGTGGGAGTTCGGCCTGCCCGACGACGCCAGCCTCCAGGGCGAGGACCTGATGAACGGGCATCGCTGGGTCTGGCACGGCAAGGTCCAGTGGATGCGCATCGAACCCTGGCACCTGCCGTTCGGCATCTGGCGCGTGCGGCGCGTCGACGCATAAGGAGAAACCCATGGCCAGACGCGAGAAACCGGTCTTTCTCAACGACCCGCAATGGTACAAGGACGCGGTGATCTACCAGGTCCACGTGAAATCCTTCTACGACGCCAACAACGATGGCATCGGCGACTTCGCCGGGCTGATCGAGAAGCTCGACTACATCGCCGACCTCGGCGTGAACACTCTCTGGCTGCTGCCGTTCTACCCGTCGCCACGCCGCGACGACGGCTACGACATCGCCCAGTACCGTGGCGTGCACAGCGACTACGGCAGCCTCGCCGACGCCCGCCGGTTCATCGCCGAGGCCCATCGACGCGGCCTGCGGGTGATCACCGAGCTGGTGATCAACCACACCTCCGACCAGCATCCCTGGTTCATCCGCGCCCGCCACGCGAAGAAGGGGTCGCGCGCCCGCGACTACTACGTCTGGTCGGACAGCGACGAGAAATACCAGGGTACGCGGATCATCTTCATCGACACCGAGCAGTCCAACTGGACCTGGGACCCGGTCGCCCAACAGTACTACTGGCACCGCTTCTATTCCCACCAGCCGGACCTGAACTTCGACAACCCGCAGGTCCTGCGCGAGGTGCTCGGGGTGATGCGCTACTGGCTGGACATGGGCGTCGACGGCCTGCGCCTGGACGCGATTCCCTACCTGATCGAACGCGACGGCACCAGCAGCGAGAACCTGCCGGAGACCCACCAGGTGCTCAAGCGCATCCGCGCCGAGCTGGACGCGCACTATCCCGACCGCATGCTGCTGGCCGAGGCCAACCAGTGGCCGGAAGACACCCGGCCGTACTTCGGCGGCGAGGATGGCGGCGAGGGCGACGAATGCCACATGGCCTTCCACTTCCCGCTGATGCCGCGCATGTACATGGCCATCGCCCAGGAGGATCGCTATCCGATCACCGACATCCTGCGCCAGACCCCGGACATCCCGGCCAATTGCCAATGGGCGATCTTCCTGCGCAACCACGACGAGCTGACCCTGGAGATGGTCACCGACGACGAGCGCGACTATCTCTGGAACCACTATGCCGCCGACCGCCGCGCGCGCCTCAACCTGGGCATCCGCCGGCGCCTGGCGCCGCTGGTGGAGCGTGACCGGCGGCGCATCGAGCTGCTGCACAGCCTGCTGTTGTCGATGCCGGGCACGCCGACCCTGTACTACGGCGACGAGATCGGCATGGGCGACAACATCTACCTCGGCGACCGCGACGGCGTGCGCACGCCGATGCAGTGGTCGGTGGACCGCAACGGCGGCTTCTCCCGCGCCGACCCGGCGAAGCTGGTGCTGCCGCCGATCCTCGACCCGCTGTACGGCTACCAGACGATCAACGTCGAGGCGCAGGCGCGCGACCCGCATTCGCTGCTCAACTGGATGCGCCGCCTGCTCGCCGTGCGCAGCCAGCAGAAGGCCTTCGGCCGCGGCAGCCTGAAGATGCTCGCGCCGAGCAACCGACGGATCCTCGCCTACCTGCGCGAATACGCCGAGGGCGAACGGCAGGACAGCATCCTCTGCGTGGCCAACCTGTCGCGCGCGGCCCAGGCGGTGGAACTGGACCTCGCCAGCCATGCCGGCAAGGTGCCGGTGGAGATGATCGGCGGCATGTCGTTCCCGCCGATCGGCGAGCTGACCTACCTGCTGACCCTGCCGCCCTACGGCTTCTACTGGTTCTACCTGGCCGACGCGACGCAGATGCCGAGCTGGCACGTGGCCGCCGACGAGCGCCTGCCGGAACTGCCGACCCTGGTGGTCAAGCAGCGCCTCGGCGAGCTGCTGCAGGGCGCATCGCGGAACATCCTGGAAGGCGAGACACTGCCGGCCTACCTGCCGAAGCGCCGCTGGTTCGCCGGCGAGAAAGGCCAGCCACGGCTCTGCTACATCGTTCCGCTGGACGAGGCGGAGCCGCGCTGTGCGTTGTGCGAAGTGGAGATCGACGGGCTGCGCTACCAGTTGCCGTTGGGCTTCCTCGACGCCGACCAGCGCGGCGACAGCCTGCCTCAGTTGCTGGCCCTGGCGCGCCTGCGGCGCGGGCGCAAGGTCGGCCTGCTGACCGACGCCGCCAGCCTGCCGCTGTTCGCCCGCAAGGTCCTCGCGCAACTCCGCGCCGAGGCGGTGATCGCCCACGGCGACGGCGAGTTCCAGTTCATCCCGGCGGCGGGACTGGCGGAAATGGACGACATCGCCGACGAAGACGTCCTGCCGTTCTCGGTGGAGCAGTCCAACAGCTCGATCCGCTTCGGCGAGCGCATGGTCCTCAAGGTGCTGCGCAAGATCCTTCCGGGGCTGCACCCGGAAATCGAGGTCGGCGGCTACCTGACCCGCCACGGCTACCCCGGCATCGCCCCGTTGCTCGGCGAGGTACGGCGGGTCGGCGCGGATGGCGAGCCGCACACGCTGATGATCCTGCAGGGCTACCTGAACAACCAGGGCGACGCCTGGAACTGGACCCTGGACAACCTGGAGCGAGCCGTGCGCGACGAGATATCCGCGGCCAGCGAGGCGCTCGAAGGGCAATACGACAGCCTCGCCGAACTGCGCGGCTTCGCCGCCAACCTCGGCGCCCGGCTCGGCGAGATGCACAGCGTACTGGCCGGCGAGTCGGACGATCCGGCCTTCGGCAGCCGCGAGAGCGACGAAGCCAGCGTCCAGGCCTGGGCGCTGCGCATCGCCGAACAGTTGCGCGAAGCCGGCAAACGCCTGAGCGAGCCGCCACGGCCGTTGCAGGGCGAGGCGGCGGAACAGGCGCGGCGCCTGCTGGAACGCCTGCCGGCGCTGCTCGAACGCCTGCCGCTGCTGGCCCGGCAGGCAGCCGGCGGGCTGCTGATCAGGGTTCACGGCGACCTGCACCTGGGCCAGGTGCTGATGGTCCAGGGCGACGCACGCTTCATCGACTTCGAGGGCGAGCCGGCGCGCAGCCTGGAAGAGCGCCGCCAGCGCCACAGTCCGATGAAGGACGTCGGCGGCATGCTGCGCTCGTTCGACTACGCGGCGGCGATGGTCCTGCGCAACGCGCAGAGCACCGATAGCTCGGAACAGGCCGACAGCGCCCGGCGCAAGGTCGCCATGCGCTATCGCAGCGAAGCCCGCGACGCCTTCCTGGTCGGCTACCGCGCCGCCGCAGCGGGCCTCGCGCACGCCTGGCACGGCCGCGAAGGCGAGGGCGCGGCGCTGGCCCTGGCCTGCCTGGAAAAGGCCGCCTACGAACTGCTCTACGAAGCCGACTACCGCCCCGACTGGCTGGAAGTGCCTCTCGCCGGTCTGGCCGAACTCACCGAACACCTCCTGAAGGGCAAGAACCGATGAGCGAACCGATGTCCGAACGCGAACGCTGGCAACTGGAGCTGGACAAGCTGCAGCGCGGCCTGCAGGGCGATCCATTCGCCTTCCTCGGCCCGCAGCGCGACCCCGGCGGCGAAGGCGGCGTGCTGCGCGCCTACCTGCCCGGCGCGCAGCGCGTCGAGCTGCTCGACGAAGACGGCGCGACGCTCGCCGAACTGGAGCAGAGCGACCCCGGCAGCGGCTTGTTCCAGCGCCACCTGGAGCCCCTGCCGCCGCGCTACCGCCTGCGCGTGCACTGGCCGGACGGCGTGCAGGAAAGCGAAGACCCCTATGCCTTCGGGCCGTTGCTCGGCGAACTCGACCTTTACCTGTTCGCCGAAGGCAACCACCGCCAACTGGCCTCCTGCCTGGGCGCGCAACTGACCCGTCACGAAGGCGTGGAGGGCGTGCGCTTCGCGGTCTGGGCGCCGAACGCCGTGCGCGTCTCGGTGGTCGGCGATTTCAACGGCTGGGACGGGCGCCGTCACCCGATGCGACGACGCTATCCATCCGGCGTCTGGGAACTGTTCGTCCCGCGCCTCGGCGAGGGCGAACTGTACAAGTACGAGTTGCAGGGCCACGACGGCCTCCTGCCGCTGAAGGCCGACCCCCTGGCGCTGGCCTGCGAGACGCCGCCCGGAACCGCTTCGAAGACCTGCGCGGCGTTGCGCCACGAGTGGCGCGACCAGGACTGGCTGGCCCGGCGCGCGGAGCGCCAGGGCTATGCGGCACCGCTGTCGATCTATGAAGTCCACGCCGGCTCCTGGCGCCACCGCGACGGCCGGCCGCCGCACTGGTCGGAACTGGCGGAGGAGCTGATTCCCTACGTGCGCCAGCTCGGCTTCACCCATATCGAGCTGATGCCGGTGATGGAACATCCCTTCGGCGGCTCCTGGGGCTACCAGCCGCTCGGGTTGTTCGCCCCCACCGCGCGCTACGGCACGCCGGAGGACTTCGCCGCGTTCGTCGACGCCTGCCACCAGGCCGGCATCGGCGTGATCCTCGACTGGGTGCCGGCGCATTTTCCCACCGACGCCCACGGCCTGGGCCGTTTCGACGGCACGGCGCTGTACGAGTACGAACATCCCTTCGAAGGCTTCCACCAGGACTGGGATACCTACATCTACAACCTTGGCCGCAGCGAGGTGCACGGCTTCATGCTGGCCTCGGCGCTGCACTGGCTGCGCACCTACCACGTCGACGGCCTGCGGGTGGATGCGGTGGCCTCGATGCTCTATCGCGACTATTCGCGCAAGGAAGGCGAATGGCTGCCGAACCGCCATGGCGGCCGGGAGAACCTGGAGGCCATCGACTTCCTCCATCACCTCAACCAGGTGGTCGCCAGCGAAACCCCCGGCGCGCTGGTGATCGCCGAGGAATCCACCGCCTGGCCCGGCGTCAGCCGTCCGGTGGCGGAGGGCGGCCTGGGCTTCAGCCATAAGTGGAACATGGGCTGGATGCACGACAGCCTGGCGTACATCGGCGAAGACCCGCTGCACCGGCGCTATCACCACCACCAGTTGACCTTCGGCCTGCTCTACGCCTTCTCCGAGCATTTCATCCTGCCGATCTCCCACGACGAGGTGGTACATGGCAAGCACTCGCTACTGGACAAGATGCCCGGCGACCGCTGGCAGAAGTTCGCCAACCTGCGCCTGTACCTGAGCTTCATGTGGTCGCACCCGGGCAAGAAGCTGCTGTTCATGGGCTGCGAGTTCGGCCAGTGGCGCGAGTGGAACCACGACGGCGAACTGGACTGGTACCTGCTGCGCTATCCGGAGCATCAGGGCGTACAGGACCTGGTGGCGGCCCTCAACCGGCTGTACCGCGAACTCCCCGCACTGCATGCGCGCGACGGCGAGGCGCTCGGCTTCGAATGGCTGATCGGCGACGACCAGGCGAACAGTGTCTACGCCTGGCTGCGCCACGCGGCCGGCGAGCCATCGCTGCTGGCGGTACACAATTTCACCCCGGTGCCGCGCCAGGGCTATCGGATCGGCGTAGCGCAAGGCGGCGACTGGGACGTGCTGCTCAATAGCGACGCCCAGGCGTTCGCCGGTTCCGGCTCAGGCAGCCAGGGCCGCGTCTCCAGCGAGTCGTGCGGCGCCCATGGCCAGGCGCAGTCGCTGCTGCTCGACCTGCCGCCGCTGGGTACGCTGCTGCTGCGTCCGGCCGGCTGATTCAGGCCTGGCCCTGGCGCAGGCGGCGCTGTTTGCGGCGCAGGCGGATCGCCCGGCGCTCCAACAGCAGGTAGACCACGCAGGCCAGCGCCAGGGGTAGGAGGAAATACAGCACCCGGTAGCCGATCAACGCGGCCAGCAGCACGCCCTGGGACAGGCGCCCCTGGAGCAGGGCGATGAACACCGCTTCGAGCACCCCGAGCCCCGCCGGGATATGGGTGATGACCCCGGCGATGCTGCTGATCAGGAGGATCGCCAGGACGCTCGGGTAATCCACGCCGTGCGGCAGCAGGCTGTACAGCAGCAGCGCCATCAGCGACCAGTTGCTCGCTCCGAGCAGGCCTTGCAGGGCCGCCAGCCGCCAGGAGGGCAGGGTCAGCCGATGCTCGCGCCAGCCCCAGGCGCGGCGTCGGGCGAAACGGCAGGCCAGCAGGTAGCCGGCGGCCAGCGCCAGGAGCAGGGCGCCGATCAGGCGCAGGCCGTCGCTGCCGAGCTTCCAGCCCGGCGGCAAGGCCGGCAGGCCGCAGCTGAACAGGATGCCGGCGAGCAGCAGGTAGCCGAACCAATTGGTCACCAGGCTGAAGGTGAGGATCCGGGTGATGTCGGCGATGCCCAGGCCGAGCCGGCTGTACAGGCGATAGCGCAGCGCCACGGCGCCGACCCAGGAACTCAGGTTGAGGTTGAACGCATTGCACACGAAGGCCACGGTGAAGACCCGCCGCTTGGGCAGCGAGTGGCCGATGTAGTAGCGGCTGAGCAGGTCGAAACTGCTGAACACCGTATAGCCGGCGGCCGCCAGCAGCAGTCCGAGGAACAGGGTCGCGGGGCGATACTCGCCGAGGGCGTGGCGGACTTCCTGCCAGTCGAGATTCTTCACCAGCAGGAACAGCAGCACCGGGACCAGCACGAAGAACGCCAGGGTCAGCAGCCTGCGCAGCCAGCGCCAGTGAGCGCGGCGTGGCGCCGCCGAGGCAGTTGCGTGACCGCCGCCGTTCATGGGTTGCCCCGCTGGCCCTGGCGTTCCTGCCAGCGCCGCGACGGACGCGGCTCCAGCGATTTCAGGCGCGGCAGATGGGCGGGTACCCAACCGGCGATGGCCGGGAAATGCCGGGAAAAGTGGAAGCCGAGGAAGATCAGCGGCGCCCGCCACCAGTAGCCGCGCCTGGCGTGGCGGCGGCTGATGCGCCGGCAGTGGCGGCGCGCCAGCTCGCGCAGGTGCTGGTAGAGCTGGCCGTTGAAGGCGACGTCGTGGATCACCAGGTTGGCCTCCAGGTTCAGCGACAGGCTGAGGGGATCGAGATTGCTCGAACCGATGGTCGACCAGTCGTCGTCGATCACCGCGACCTTGCCGTGCAGCGGACGCTGGCAGTATTCGTGGATACGCACGCCCTCGCGCAGCAGGTAGTCGTAGAGCAGCCGGCTGCACAGGCGCACCAGCGGCATGTCCGGCATGCCCTGTAGTACCAGGTCGACGCGCACGCCGCGGCGCGCCGCATCGCGCAGCTCGCGAAGCAGGCGGTAGCCGGGGAAGAAATAGGCGTTGGCGATCAGCAGGCGCCGCCGCGCCTGGCGGATCGCCTGCAGGTACTCGCGCTCGATGTCGTCGCTGGACTGGTCGTTGTCGCGGATCACCAGGCGCACCCGCGCCGGCTGCCCGGCGCCCGACGGCCGCAACGGCGGGTAGTCGGCGTCCGGTTCGAGCAACGCCAGGCAGGCCTGGCGGATATCGCGCACCACCGGACCCTCGACGCGCACCGCGTAGTCCTGCTTGGCCATGTTGCCGCGACGCACCAGGTGGTCCTCGCCGTAGTTGATGCCGCCGACGAAGGCCTGCTGGCGATCGATCACCACCAGCTTGCGGTGCAACCGGCGAAACAGGTTGGTACGCATGCCGAGCAGGCGCGGGCGCGGGTCGAACAGGTGCACGCGAACCCCGGCGGCGGTCAGCCTGGCCAGGTAGTCCGGGCTGAGCGAGGCGGTGCCGTAGCCGTCCACCGTGACCTGTACCTCGACACCGCGCTCGGCGGCGGCGCTGAGGGCTTCCTGCAACTGCCGGCCGACCTCGTCCTCGAAGATGATGAAGGTTTCCAGGAGGATCTCCCGGCGCGCCTCGGCGATGCACTGGAACAGGCGCGGAAAGTACTCTTCGCCGTTGATCAGCAGTTCTACGCGGTTGCCGTCGCGCCAGGGGAAGTTCATGGCTCCACCTCCACCGCCAGCGGCAGGTGGTCGGACAGGTGCGACCAGGGCCGCCGCGAGAGGATGCGCGGCTGGCGCCCGCGGGCATTGCGCAGGTAGATGCGGTCCAGCGGCAGCACCGGCCAGCGCGCCGGGAAGCTGCGCGCCGGCCGGCCCTGGGCGCCGACGAAGACTTCGCGCAGGCCGCAACCGGCGAGCAGGCGGTCGGCGCGCTGGCGCCAGTCGTTGAAGTCGCCGGCGACCACCACCGGCTCGCGCTCCGGCAGGCCCGCCACCAGCTCGCAGAGCAGTTGCAACTGGCGCTGGCGCTGCGCCTCGCGCAATCCCAGGTGCACGCAGACCGCGTGCAGCGGACGGCCGATGTCGATCACCGCATGCAACAGGCCGCGTTCCTCGTTGCCCGCCACCGAGACGTCGAGGTTGCGGTGGGCGAGGATCGGATGCTTGGAGAGCACGGCATTGCCATGGTGGCCTTCGGGATACACCGCGTTGCGCCCGTAGGCGAACTGCGGCCACATGCTGTCGGCCAGATACTCGTATTGCGGCGCCGGCGGCCAGGACGGCAGGCGCGCGGCGTGCAGGCTATGGGAGCCGAGGACCTCCTGGAGGAACACCAGGTCGGCACCGACGCTGCGCACCGCTTCGCGCAACTCCGGCAGGATGAAGCGCCGATTGAACGGGTTGAAACCCTTGTGGGTGTTCACCGTCAGCACCTGCAGGCGCGGCAGGATCATGCGGCACTCTCCCGCAGGTCATCGGGCAACTGTCCGGGCACCGTGCGCAGGCTGCCGTCGAGTTCCAGCAGCTGCAGGAGGCGCCGGGCGTCGTAAGGTGCGCGCACCTTGACGTCGTTGTCGAAGTAGCAGTACAGGTCGCGCGCCGTCGCCTTCGCCGGTGCGTCCTGGCTGGCCCGGCGCAGGTCGTCGGCCTGGCCGCCGCCGGCCCAGGCGTGGATCCGTGCCTGCCACTGGCCCAGGGCCGCTTCCGAGTAGCCGCTGCGGTACAGCTCCTTGTCGCCATGCAGGCGCAGGTAGAGGAAGTCGGCGCAGACGTCGCCGAGCAGCGGCCACTTGCCGGCGGTATCGGCCACCACCAGGGCCACCCGGTATTCGCGCAGCAGCTCGATGAACGTCGGGTCGACGAAGCTCTCATGGCGGATTTCCACGGCATGCCGCAGGCGCTGCGCCGGATCGCCGTCGAGGTAGCCCTCGCGGTGCAGGCGCGCGGCGCTGTGCCGGGCGAGCTTCTGCGCGGCGGCGCCGTCGCGCGGCAGGCGGGCGAGGAAATCGGCGAACAGCTCGCGGTCGAAGCGCATGCTCGGCGGGAACTGCCAGAGGAACGGGCCGAGGCGCTGGCGCAGGGCGAGGGGGCCGGAGGCGAAGAAGTTCGCCAGCGGCTCGTCGATCTCGCGCAGGCGCCGCACGTGGGTGATGTAACGCGGGGCCTTGACGCTGAAAACGAAGTCCTCGGGGGTGTCCTCGGCCCAGCCGCGGAAGCGCTCGGGCGTCTGCAGGGCGTAGAAGGTGCCGTTGATCTCGATGCTGTTCACCGCCCGCGAGGCGAAGCGCAGTTCGTCCTTCTGGCGCAGCCCCTCGGGATAGAAGTCACCTCTCCAGGGGGCGTAGCGCCAGCCGGAAATGCCGATGCGCAGGCGTGCCGGTGCGCTCATGCATCACCCCCGGGCGCCGCTTTCCGGCGTCGGCCGGCGCGCCAGTTCGTCCACCGCGCGTTCGTCGAGGCGTTCCTCGCTGCCCTCGACCTGGCGCTTCTGCGGCACCAGTTCGACCTTGATCCAGCCGGTCTCGCGGCGGTCGAAGGCTTCGAAGGCCTCGATGGCGTCGCCGATCGGCTTCACCTGGGTGAGGATCTTCGCCGGGTCGATGCGTCCGCTGAGCACATGTTCGAGCAGCAGCGGAATGTACTTGCGGTGGTGGCAGTTGCCCATGCGGATGGTCAGGTTGCGGTTCATCGCCAGGCCGATGGGAAACTGCCGCGAGTCTTCGGCGTAGACGCCGATGATCGACAGGGTGCCGGCCTTGGCCAGGCCCTGCACCGCCCACTCCAGGGCCTGTGCGGGGGCGTTGCCGGGACTCCAGCTGGTGCCCTCCTGGCGCGGCGCCGGGGTGGCGGTGCCATGGCTGTGCTCGGCGTCCACGCCGACGGCGTCGATGGCGCGGTCCACGCCGATCCCGGCGGTCAGCCAGCGCAGGGCCTGGACCGGATCCTCGCGCTCGAAGTCGATCACTTCGGCGCCTTGCTGGCGGGCCATGTGCAGGCGGTCCGGGTGGCGGTCGATGGCGAACACCCGGGCGGCGCCGAGGAGCAACGCGCTGGCGATGGCGAACTGGCCGACCGGACCGCAGCCGAACACGGCGACGGTGTTGCCGGGGGCGATACCGGCCAGTTCGGCGCCGAAGTAACCGGTGGGGAAGATGTCCGACAGGAGTATCGCCTGGTCGTCGCTGATGCTGCTGGGCAGGCGGATCAGGCCGATGTTGGCATAGGGAATCCGCGCTTTCTCGGCTTGCAGCCCATGGAAGCCGCCGTTGGCCCGGGGACCGCCGAAGAACGCGGTGCCGGCCTGGCTGCCGCCGGGGTTGGCGACGTCGCACTGGGCGTAGTAGCCGGCTCGGCAATACACGCAATTGCCGCAGGCGATGGTTGAGGGAATCACCACCCGGTCGCCGACCTGCAGGTTGCGCACTTCGTCGCCGAGCGCCTCGACGATGCCCACGCCCTCATGGCCGAGGATGGTTCCCGGACGCATGCCGCCGACGCTGCCACGGACGAAGTGCAGGTCGGTGCCGCAGATCGCCGAGGCGGTCAGCCGCACGATGGCGTCGGTGGGTTCCTGCAGGCGCGGCTCCGCCACGTCTTCCAGGCGGATGTCGCCGATGTCATGGAATACCACGGCTTTCATGGCGTTCTCCCGGTTGGGGCCCGGCCTCGGCCGGAACGGCAAAGGCGGGCCGGGTGGAAGAAAGGCTCAGTAGTGGGCCTGGGCGACGCCCTGCAGGACGGTGGCGCTGGAGGCCTGGTCGCGGCAGCTGGCGATGTTGCCCAGGGATACCACGCCGACCAGCCGCTTCTCGCGGTTGAGCACCGGCAGGCGGCGCATCTGGATGTCGGCCATGTTGCGGGCCACGTGCTGGACGTCTTCGTCTTCGAAGCAATAGTGGATGTCGCCGCTCATGATGCGGCCCAGCGGGGTATCCCCGGACAGGCCGCCGGCCACCGCGCGGATGGCGATGTCGCGATCGGTGATCATCCCGACCAGGCGGTCGCCTTCGCCGACCAGCAGGGCGCCGCTGTCGATCCTCGCCATGGTGGCGGCCGCCTCGCGGATGCTCTGCTGCGGGTCGGCGACCTGGACGTTGCGGGTCATGATGTCGCTGATCTTCATGCTGTCCTCCTGTGTAGGGTGGATGTGCGGGCGCCGCGTGCGGCACCTACAGGTTCCGACTGGAGGTGCCGGGGGCGGTTCAGCTTTTTTCCCCGCCGTTCATCCTTCCGCTCCGGCGCCCGGCGGTTGTAGCTCGAACAGCAGGAAACTGCGGCCGCCGACCAGGAACTCGCTGGCGAACGGGTAGCGTTCGCCGAGCGGGTCCTCCGGCCGCTGGGTATCCAGCAGGCAGGACCAGCCGCTGCCTTCGGCCACCTCGGGAAGACGGAAGGACACCGCGTCGTGGTAGGCATTGAGGATCAGCAGCAGGGTGGCATCCTCACCGCTGCGCAGGATCCCGGTGGGTTGCGCGCGGCCATCGAGGAGCACGCCGAGACAGCGGGCGTGCTCGTCGTGCCAGTGTTCCTCGGTCATCTCCTCGCCGCCGGGCGCCAGCCAGGTGACGTCCTTGACCCCCAGCGCCTCGTTGTACTCGCCGACCAGGAAGCGCCCCCTGCGCAGGATCGGATAGCGTTGGCGCAGGGCCAGCAGGCGCTGGGTGAAGGCCAGCAGCGAACGGCCCTCGTCGTCCAGCCGCCAGTCGATCCAGCCCAGTTCGTTGTCCTGGCAATAGACATTGTTGTTGCCCTGCTGGGTGCGGCTGAACTCGTCGCCGGCGACCAGCATCGGGGTGCCCTGGGACAGCAGCAGGGTGGACAGCAGGTTGCGCATCTGGCGCAGGCGCAGGGCGCGGATCTCCGGGTCGTCGGTGGGGCCCTCGCAGCCGTGGTTCCAGGACAGGTTGTGGTCGCTGCCGTCGGCGTTGTTCTCGCCGTTGGCCTCGTTGTGCTTGTGATCGTAGGAAACCACGTCGCGCAGGGTGAAACCGTCGTGGGCGGTGACGAAGTTCACCGACGCGTAGGGCCGCCGTCCACGCTGGTCGTAGAGATCGCCGGAGGCGGTTAGGCGTCGCGCCAGTTCCGGCAGCATGCCGTCGTCGCCGCGCCAGTAGGCGCGCACGCAATCGCGGAAACGGTCGTTCCATTCCGCCCAGCCGGGCGGGAAGCCGCCTACCTGGTAGCCGCCGGGGCCGCAATCCCAGGGTTCGGCGATCAGCTTGCACTTGCTCAGCACCGGGTCCTGGCGGCAGGCGACGAGGAAGCCGTGGCGCTCGTCGAAACCGTCCGGATGGCGGCCGAGGATGGTCGCCAGGTCGAAGCGGAAGCCGTCCACGCGCATCTCTGTGGCCCAGTAGCGCAGCGAGTCGGTGACCATCTGCAACACGCAGGGGTGGCTGAGGTCGAGGGTGTTGCCGGTGCCGGAATCGTTGATGTAGTAGCGGCGCTGGTCGGGCATCAGGCGGTAGTACGAGGCGTTGTCGATGCCACGCATGCACAGGGTCGGACCCAGCTCGTTGCCTTCCGCGGTGTGGTTGTAGACCACGTCGAGGATCAGCTCCAGCCCGGCGTCGTGGAGGTGCGCGACCATCTCCTTGAACTCGTTGACCTGGCCGCTGGCGAGGTAGGCCGGGTGCGGGGCGAAGAAGGCGATGCTGTTGTAGCCCCAGTAGTTGCTCATGCCGTTTTCCAGCAGGTGCTTGTCGTCGACGAAGCCGTGGATCGGCAGCAGCTCGACGCTGGTCACCCCGAGCCGGCGGATGTGCGCCAGCAGGTCGGCGTTCATCAGCCCGGCGAAGGTCCCGCGAACCGCCTCCGGGACCTGCGGATGGCGCATGCTGAGCCCGCGCAGGTGGGCTTCGTAGATCACCGTGCGGTCCCAGGGGACGCGTACCGGCGGGCGCTCGGCCCAGGTGAAGGCCGGATCGATGACCTTCGACTTGGGCACGAAGGGCGCGCTGTCGCGCTCGTCGAAGCTGAGGTCGGCGTCGGCCGAGCCGATGGTGTAGCCGAACAACGCCTCGGACCAGCGCAGGCGGCCGACCAACTGCTTGGCGTAGGGATCGAGGAGCAATTTGTTGGGATTGAAGCGGTGGCCGGCATCCGGCTCGTAGGGACCGTGCACCCGGTAGCCGTAGATCTGCCCCGGGTGGGCGTCGGGCAGGTAGCCGTGCCAGATCTCGTCGGTGTACTCGGGCAATTCGATGCGCTCGATCTCCTTTTCCCCGCGCGCGTCGAACAGGCACAGCTCGACCTTGGTCGCGTGGGCCGAGAACAGCGCGAAATTGACGCCGAGGCCGTCCCAGGTGGCGCCAAGGGGGAAGGGGTGCCCTTCGCTGATCCGCGAAGGGGCGGGGCTACGCTTTCTGCTCATGCACTGGACTCCTCATTCGCCCGCTTCGGGCTTGCGGCGGCTGCGCGGCTTGGCCGCCGCCGGTTTTTCGCTGGCGGGCCGCGCCGGGGACGTGGCCCTCGGCTTGCGCGGCTTGGCGGCCGGCGCTTGCAGCAGGGCCGGGGTTTCCTTGGCGGCCTTGGCCCGACCGCGGGTCTTCTTCGGTGCCGCCGCGGCGGCTTCCGCTTCGGCCAGTTGCCGGGCCATGGCCCAGTGGCGTTCGGCCTGGCCGTCGGGGCAGCCCTCGGATTCCCAGATCTGGTAGGCGAACTCTCGTATGCGTTTTTCGTCGGCGCTCATGGGGTGTCCTCCTGGGCGAGGCGGTAAAGCAGGTTGACGGGAAAGTCGGCGAGCACTTCGGACAGGCTCAGGTGCCCGTCGCTGGGCAGCGGCATGGTGGAAAACAGGCCGCTGTAGGTGCATTCGGAGAGACTCGGCGGCAGCAGCAGGCAGGTGTCGCCCCAGGCCTCGGCCGGCACCTGCGGCTGCGTGGCGTGGCCGAGCAGGGCGCAGGCCAGGCGCGGGACCACCACCAGCAGGCAACCGTGACGACTGCGCCGGGCGAAGGCCAGGACCCGCTCGGCATGCTCGCCGCTGACCTCCAGGGGCAGGTAGTCGCCGTCGCGGAACAGGCCCGGCTGCATCCGCCGCAGCCCCAGCACGCGGGCGATCAGGGTCTGCTTGATGCGACCGTCGCGCCAGTGCTCCAGCAGTTCCGGGAAGGGCGTCGGCGCGGCCAGGGCGGCGGCGTGCCGGGCGAAGTCCACCGGCCTCCGGTTGTCCGGGTCGACCAGGCTGAAGTCCCAGTCCTCGCGCCCCTGGTAGAGATCGGGGATACCCGGGCAGGTCAGGCGCAGCAGGCATTGGGCGAGGCCATTCAGGGCCCCGGCCGGCATCAGTCGCGCCGCCGCGTTGCCCAGCGACTGGCGCAGGGCCTGGGCCAGTGGCGCGCGCAGGAGTTGTTCCAGATAGTCGGCGCAGGCGCGCTCGTAGTCTTCGTCGGGCGCGGTCCAGCGCGTGCGCAGCTTGGCTTCGCGCAAGGCCTTGCATTGCCATTCGCGCATCCGCGCGAGGAACGCTTGGTCCAGGGCGGCGCCGTCGCAAGGCGCGTCGAGCGGCCAACTGCCGAGCAGGGCCTGGAACAGGATCAGCTCGTCGCCGGGACTCGGCGCCGGCCCCTCGGCGAGGTCGCGGCGTAACGGCGTGGCCAGGCTTTGCCAGTGCTCGACGTTACGCGCGAACCAGGGCGCCAGTTCACTGAGCGCCGCAAGACGGGCGCGGGCGTCCTCGCCGCGCTTGTGGTCATGGCTGGCGGTGGCCAGCAGGGCGCGCGGGCTGGCCAGGCGCCTGGCTTCGCAGGCGGCATGGAATTCCTCGGCGGAAGCGGCGAAGCGCTGCGGGTCGAAGCCGACGTCGTTGCGCGAGAGCAGGGCCGCCGAGCGATAGCAGGCGGTATCCTCCACGGCCTTGGCGGCGGTCGGCGAACTCAACTGCTGGAAGCGCGCCAGCAACTCGCCGCGCAGGCGCCGCAGCGGACCGGGCGGCAGCTCGCGCAGCGGCTGCCCGCCGAGCCAGCGTTCGAGATGGTCGAGGACCGCCCGGTCGGCTTCGTCGAGATCCTCGCGGGCCGCCTCTGCGGCATAGCGGAACACCTCGCGATCCTGCACCGAGCGACCGCAGGCCCCGGCGTAGGTACGGTAGACCGGAAAGCGCGCGAGCAACTGGAACAGCGCGCGGCGGATACCGCCCAGGGTCAGGTCGCGGCTGGCCAGGTCGGCCCGCGCCACCCGCAAAAGACCCTGGGCGAGGTTCTCCAGGTCACCGGCGAGGCTTCCCGCCAGGACCAGTTGGCGAGCCTGGTAGACCTCGTCGAGAAACGCCTCCGGGCGTCCGCTGACCCGCTGCCAGAGTTCGCGCAACGGTCGTTCGCCGCGCGGATCGTGCTGCAACAGGCTGACCTGGTTCATGAAGTCGTAGCCGGTGGTGCCGTCGCACAGCCAATCCTCGGGCAGGCGCTCCTCGCCACCGAGGATCTTCTCAACGTACAGCAGCATCGGCGCGCCGCCGCGACGGGCGCGGATCCGCTCGCTGCGGCGGCGCAGGCGTCGGCAATAGCCGCGCGGATCGGCCAGGCCGTCGACGTGATCGATGCGCAGGCCATCGAGCAGACCGTCCTCGAGCAACTGGAAGACCTTGCCGTGCACGGCCTCGAACACCTCGCCGCGCTCGACCCGCAGGCCGACCAGTTCGCTGATGTCGAAGAAACGGCGCCAGTTGATGTCGTCCGCCGCGGTGCGCCAGCTGGCCAGGCGGTAGTGCTGCGCCTCGAGCAAGCGGTGCAGGCGTTGGCGAGCCTCCTCGTGGCGTTCCTGGAGCTTGCCCAGGGTGCGCTCCAGGGCGGCGCGCGGAGCGCTCTCGGCGAGCGCAGCCGCCAGTCGACGCTGCATCTCGCGCAAGGCCTCGCGGTCCTGCCGGCACTCGCGGAAACCGCCGGCCAGGTCTGACAGGCGCGGCTCGCCGCTGTCTTCCAGCAGCTCCGGGTAGCTGCCCGGCCAGAGGGGGAAGCGCTGCTCGCCGTGGCTCGCCAGCAGGCGGCCGGCCTCGCGGTCCAGGCTCAGGCCGATCTCCCCGGCAGCCAGGACCTCGCCGTAGTCGCTGCGCAGGAACGGCAGCAGCACCTGGCCGCGCAACGCGGCGTCGTGGGATTCCCACTGGATGTCGAAGAAACTCGCGTAGGGACTCTCGCGCCCCCATTCGAGCACGTCCTGCCACCAGGGATTGGCGCCGCCGCCGATGCCCATGTGGTTCGGCACTATGTCCATGAGCAGGCCCATGCCGCGTTGCCGCAGCCCCTGGATCAGGCGCAGCAGCGCCGGCTCGCCGCCCAGTTCCGGATTGATCCGGGTCGGGTCGACCACGTCGTAGCCGTGGCTGGAGCCGGGCCGCGCGCGGAACAGCGGCGAGGCGTAGAGATGGCTGATGCCCAGGTCGGCGAAATAGTCCAGCCAGGGCAGGGCATCGTCGAGGGTGAAGCCGGCGTGGAATTGCAGGCGCAGGGTAGCGCGGGGCTCAATCATGGGCGGCCTCCTCGGCATCCCGGCGGCTGCGTTCGAGCAGGCGCAGGCGCCGGTCGACCTGCGGCGTTCCGAGCATCTGCGCGGCGTTTTCCGGCCAGCGCCGCCGCCAGTTCGGGTGGGCGTCGCCGGGGCCGGGCAGGTTCGGCTGCTCCAGGCTGCCCAGGGCGTCCTCCAGGGGCAGTAGCACCACCGGCGCGGGGGTTGCCCCGACATAGCCGATGCAGGCGTCCAGCGGCACTTCGGCGGCGGGGTCGGGATCGACCGGCGGTTCGAGGCTGGCGGCCAGCGCCCGGCGCTCCTCGGCGCGCAGTTCCAGGTCGGCCGCGCATTCCTCGGCGCTGCGGTGTCCGGCGCGGCCGCGCCAGTGGATGTCCTGGCCCCGCCACCAGCCGGACAGGCTCGGCAGGTCGTGGGTGCTGGTGGTGGCCATGGCGTCCGCCGGCCATTGCGCCGGGGGCACGAAGCGTTCGCCGCGCCGCTCGAAGAGCAGCACGCGGGTACCCAGCACCTGGCGGCGTGCCAGTTCCTCGCGCAGGCCTTCGGGCACGGTGCCGAGGTCCTCGCCGATGACCAGCGCCGAGGCGCGACTGGCCTCCAGCGCCAGCAGGCGCAGCAGCTCGCGTTGCGGGTAGCGCAGGTAGGCGCCGGCGTGGGGCGGCTGGCCGCGCGGGATCAGCCAGAGACGTTGCAGGCCCATCGCATGATCGATGCGTAGCCCTCCGGGCCAGGCCAGGTTGGCCCGCAGCATCTCGCGGAATGCCCGGTAGCCGTGGCGGCGCAGGCCTTCGGGATTGAACGCGGAAACGCCCCAGTCCTGTCCGGACTGGTTGAGGATGTCCGGCGGCGCGCCGACATTCACTTCGGCGAGCAGCTCTTCCTGCCGCGACCAGGCCTGGCTGCCGCCGCCGTCGGCGCCCACCGCCAGGTCGGCGACCAGACCGATGGCCATCCCGGCCTCGCGCGCCTGGCGCTGGGCATGTTGCAGGCAGCGTTGGGTCAGCCACTGGCCGAAGGCGCGGAAGTCCACTTCATCGGCATGATCGGCGCAGAACGCGGCCACCGCCGGCTCGCCGGGGCGGCGCAGCGGCTCCGGCCAGCGTCGCCAGTCGGGGCCGGCGCCCAGGTGCGCCTGCAGGGTCTCGAAGCGGCAGTGGTGCAGCAGGGCCTCGCCGGCTTCGCGGCGGAATTCGGCGAGGTCGTGGCGCAAGGGACTGGCGCGCTCGATGAAGTCGCGGTGGAGTTGGCGCAGCAGGCGCATGCGCAGGTCCGCCGCCGCTGTCCAGTCGATCAGCTCCAGGCTCTCCAGGCGGGCCATCTCCGCGGCCAGGCCGGCGCGACGGATCGCCTGTTCCACCGCCGCCGCGCCGAGAATGCTCGCCGGCGCGGCGTGCAGGACATTGAAGAACAGCCGGCTGGACGGCGAGTAGGGGCTGTAGGCATGTCCGTTGGCCTCGGCGAGGGCGTGCAGCGGGCTGATCGCCAGCGCGTCGGCGCCATGCCGCGCGGCGCTGCGTAGCAGGTCCTCGAGGGCGGCGCTGTCGCCCAGGCCGCCGTCGCCGGGGCGGCGCAGGGCATAGACCTGGGCGGCCAGACCCCAGCGACGCGAGCGACCCGGGGCGAGGCTGGCCAGGGACGGACAGCTCGGCGGCGCCATCGCCACCGCCCATTCCCGCTGCTCCAGCGACAGCTGCGCATAGCCGCTGCGGGCCTGCGCCGGCAGGCGGCCTTCGGCGTCCAGGCGCAGGGCGATCCGCGTGCCGTCCTCGTAGACCAGTTCGCCCGGGGTGCCGGCGGGGCCGAGCGCTTGCTCCAGCGGCTGGCCGCATTCGCCGACCAGCAGTCCGAGGTTGGCGCTGTCCTCGCGCAGCCGGGCCAGCGCGGCCAGGCTCTGTTCGATCTGTTGCGGACTCTGCGCCGGATAGCCGAGTGCTTCCAGCAGGCCGCGCTGGACCTCCGGGTCGACCCGCTGCGGCCGTCCGTTGGCGTCCTGCCAGTCGAGTTGCAGGCCCACGGCGGCGGCCAGTTCGGCCAGGCGTGCGTCACTCATGGGCGGGCTCCAGGCTGACCGCGATGCTGCGGGGACTTAGGCGGCCGCGGCGATACTCGGCACAAGCGAGGTTGTCGAGGAACAGCACCTGGGTGGCGGCCGCCGGCGGCTCGACTTCCGCTTCGAGCGGAGAAGGGTTGAAATCGATTCGCCAGTCACTGCCGTCACCGAGTCGCCAGCGCGCCGACAGCGCGGCGCCGGCGATGGTGGTCACGCCCAGCGAACGGGCGCCGCGCAGGCGCGGGATCAGGTGTTCGTGACGGATTTCCAGCAGTTGCCGGTAGAAGCCGCGCCAGGCCGGGTCGCAATCGGCCAGGCCGGGACGCGAGCGCTCGAAGGTCTCCACCGCGTTGGGATCGGGGAGCGAAGCCAGGGTGGCGCCGTCGCCGAAGCGGCCGAACTCGCCGAACTCCTTGCGTCGTCCCTCGCGGACCGCGTCCGCCAGTTCGCCCTGGTGATCGGTGAAATACAGGAACGGTTCGCGCGCGGCGCATTCCTCGCCCATGAACAGCAGCGGGATCATCGGCGCGAGCAGTTGCAGCGCTATCGCCAGGCGCAACGCCTGGGGTTCGGCGAGAACGCTGAGACGCTCGCCGAAGGCGCGGTTGCCGACCTGGTCGTGGTTTTGCAGGAACAGCACGAAGGCGTCCGGCGCCAGGTCGGCACTCGGTTCGCCGCGCGGCCGGCCGTGGCGGTTGGCTTCGCCCTGGTAGACGAAGCCTTCGGCCAGGCAGCGCGCCAGGCACCGCAGCGGCTCGGGGTAGTCCTGGTAGTAGCCGTCGTTCTCGCCGGTGAGCAGGACGTGCAGCGCATGGTGGCCATCGTCGTTCCACTGTGCGTCGTAGCCCTGGCGCAGCAGGCTGGCGCGGTTGTCGTCGTTCTCCAGGACCAGGTGCAGATGGCGCTCGGGGCCGGCGGCGCCGCGCAGGCGGCGGGCCATCTCGACGAGGAACGCGCTATCGGGAATCGCGTGCACGGCATCGAAGCGCAGGCCGTCGATGCGATAGTCGAGCAGCCACATCAGGGCGTTTTCATAGAAGAACTCGCGGACTTCGCCGCGACGGAAATCGATGGCCTGGCCCCAGGGCGTCTGCCGGTCGTCGCGAAAGAACGCAGCGGCGTACTGGGCGAGGTAGTTGCCGTCCGGGCCGAAGTGGTTGTAGATCACGTCGACGAAGACCATCAGGCCCATGCCGTGTGCGCTGTCGATCAGATGTTTGAGCTGCTCGGGCGTGCCGTAGGCCGACGCCGGGGCGAACGGCAGCACGCCGTCGTAGCCCCAGTTGCGGCGACCGGGAAACTCGCCCAGCGGCATCAGCTCCACGGCGGTCACGCCCAGTTCCACCAAGCGCGGAAGGAAGCGCTCGACCTCGGCGTAGGAGCCGAACAGGCCGACGTGCAGCTCGTAGATCACCGCTTCGTGCCAGGGCCGCCCGCGCCACTCGTCGACGCGCCAGGCGTAGGCGTCATGGTCCAGCACCTGGCTGTGGCCATGCACGCCGTCGGGCTGGAACTGCGAGGCCGGGTCCGGCACCCCGGGGCGGCCATCGATGCGGTAGCGGTAGCGGGTGCCGGGCGGACAGGGCAGGGTCGCCTCGAACCAGCCGCTGTCGCTGCCTTCCAGCGGCCAGTCGCGGCCGTCGGCGGTCTCGACCCGGACCTCGCGGGCGTCCGGAGCCCAGAGGCCGAAGCAGGTTCGGCCGTTGCCTTGGAACTGGGCGCCGAAGCGGCGCCGGATCGCCATCATTGGCGTACCCCGCGCAGGGCCGGAGCGGTATTCCTCAACAGGCGCCGGTACAGGCGGTTGTAAGGCTCCACCGAGTCGCTCCAGAACATCGGCGCGGCCATCGCCTTGCAGCGCATGGCGTTGAGCAGCGAGGGACAGTGGTAGACGTTGATCGCGCGCATCACCGCGTCGAGGTAGCTCTGCGCGGTTTCCTCACGGAACAGGAAGCCGGTGACCCCGTCGACGATGGTATCGGCGAGGCCGCCGGTGCAGCGCGCGATCGGCAGCGAGCCGAAACATTGCGCATAGAGCTGACTGAGCCCGCAGGGCTCGTAGCGCGAGGGCATGAGCAGGAAGTCGCTGCCGGCGTAGATACGGCGGGCCTCGGTCTCGTCGAAACCGATATGCACGCCGACCTGGCCGGGATGACGCCGGGCGAGCTCGAGCATGGCCTTCTCCAGGTTCGGCTCGCCACGGCCGATGCTGACCAGGCGGCCGCCGGCCTGGAGCAGGGCATCGCTGATCTCCAGGGTCAGGTCGATGCCTTTCTGCTGCACCAGGCGCGAGACCACCGCGAACAGCGGCCCCTTGCCCGGCTCCAGGCCGAAACGCTCCTCCACGTAGCGCGTGTTGGCGCGCTTGCCGGCCCATTGGCGGGCGCTGAAGCCGGCCACCAGGTGTGGATCGCAGTGCGGCTGCCAGCTATCGTCGATACCGTTGACGATGCCGCTGAGCTGACGCTTCTCGACCTTGCACTTGAGGATGCCGTGCAGGCCGCAGCCGTATTCCGGGGTAGTGATTTCCTGGGCGTAGGTCTCGCTCACCGTGGTGATGTGGTGGGCATGGGCGATGCCGGCCTTGAGGAACGACAGGCGCCCGTGGAATTCCATGCTTTCGTGGCTCAGCGCTTCGTCGGGAAGACCCAGCTCGGCGCTGCATTGCAGGTCGCAGAGGCCCTGGTAGGCGAGGTTGTGGATGGTGAACAGGCTCGGCGTGCGCACGCCGTTCCAGGCCATGTAGGCCGGGGTCAGCGCCGACGGCCAGTCATTGGCGTGCACCAGGCCCGGCTGCCAGCCCTGGGCGCCGCGGCCGCCGGCGATCTCGGCGGCGGCCAGGCACAGGCGGGCGAAGCGCAGGTGGTTGTCCGGCCAGTCATTGCCCTGGTCGTCCATGTATGGCGTGCCCTCGCGCTCGTAGAGCAGCGGGCAGAGCACCAGCATGACTTCCAGGCCGTCGTCGAGGGTCACCAGGCCGATCTCGCAGGGCGGGATCGCCGCCCGGCCGGGCAGGCTGCCGATGATCCGCAGGTCGCGGCAGCGCTCCAGCACCTGGCGGTAGCCGGGCAGCAGGACCCGCACCGAATGCTCGCGCTTGAGGACCCGCGGCAGCGCGGCGGAAAAGTCGCCGAGTCCGCCGACCTTGACGAAGTCGCTTAGCTCGGCGGTGACGAAGAGTATCCGATCCCTCTGTTGCGGCGGGTCCTGCGGGTGCAGCAGCGACGGAAAAGCGGTCAGTACCGCGGGTTCTTCCAGGCAAGCGCCTGCAACAGAATGTCCCATGTCATCCTCCGGTCGTACGTTGTCCTTGGCGTTGGTCGGTCGGACTCCGTCGCGCCGTGGCATGGGCGAAGTCCTTGCTAGGGGTGACCGGAGGGGAGCGGCGGAAGTTTAGTTTTTTTTACCGGCGGCTCGGCTTGCGAGAGGCCTCGCCAGGGGGTTGCAGGCGAGACGACGGGCGCGGCGGGTTGCCGAATGCAAGGCTTGCCGGGGGTTTTCTTGCAAAGTGCAAATATCAATTCGCCGGCTTGTTTTTCAACTTATTGATTTATAAGAATTTTATTTTCCAGAGAAATTGGTACGCCTTCTGCTCGACAGAGATACGCCTGATTACCGGCGTCAAAGAATCTGATGAGACAGGAGGCCAGCAATGCTAGAGACCGATGAAAACCTGGTTGAGTACCTGGAAGAGCATTTCAAGGATGTGCGCGTCAGTTGCCAACCTCGGCCTGACGGCGCGTTGCTGGTGACCTTGCGTAACGACCAGGGCAAGCGCCTGGTGAGCCGGGCGATCTCCGGCCAGGAGCAGAGCAACCCGCTGTTGCTGAACCAGGTGCTGGAGCGCATCCGCCGGGACCTGATCATCGACCAGGGGCCGCTGCAGATCCGCGACAGCGACTATTTCCGCAAGCGTATCGACCTGCTCACGTTCCGCGATAGCGACAACCAGCATCTCACCCACCGCAAGGTCCTGGTCGCCGGCGGCAAGCTGCGCACCATGAGCCTGGCTCGCTGAGCCGGCTGTTTCAGCGCCGGGGCGGCCAGGCGCCGACCCGGCCTTCCGACGCATGGTCCGAACCAAATCCGCTCTCGTACCCTCCATCTAGAACTCATACCAACGATGGAGGCGGACATGCGTTTTTCCATTTCTGCATCATCGGGTGCGCCAGCGACGAGTCCACGCAACCCATCCGGGGACCCGGACGAATACCCGGTTCCTGACCACGAAAGCCACGTCCCCCAGGAGTTCCCGGAAGAAGTTCCGATGGAACGGCCCGACGAAGAGTCCCTCTCGCCCATACCGGAGCCCTGAACGCCGGGTCTCCATCCAGGAGGAGCGGAACATGAGCGCAGACCCTCGGCAGAGACTGGTGGTGGCCCATAGCGTCGATCCCGCGGCCGCCGAACATGAAGTGCAGGGCAACCTGGCCCTGGCGCGCTGGCTGGCGGAAGTCCAGAAGCTGGAGTTCGGCGGCCGCTACGAACCCGAATTGCACCAGCGAGGCCCCCTCTACCTGGTCCCGACCCGCACCCTGGTCGGCAGGGAGACCGCCGTGCGCCTGGGCGTGAACAGTGACGAAGATCTGCTCGGCGGTTTCGTCGAGCACGCGTTCATCGCCGGCAAGGCCATCGTCCATCCGCTGCCGCGCGGCGGCGTGGCGCCGGAAGGCTGGAACCCGCTGTTCGCGGAGAAGGTCCGCGACGTCGTGCTCAACGGCGTCAGCGTCTTCAGCCTGGCCGACGCACACCGCGCCGGCGGCCGCCTGCTCGCCGAAGGACCGGTGCGGGCCAAGCTGGCGGAGGCCTGTGGCGGCCTCGGCCAGTACGTGGCGCACGACCTCGACGAACTGGACGGCTGGCTCGGCGGGCTGGAGGAGCGCCAGTTGGCGCAGGGCCTGGTACTGGAAGCCAACCTGGACGGGGTCGTTACCCATAGCGTCGGCCAGCTCCGGGTCAACGGCTTCCTGCTGAGCTACCACGGTCAGCAGCACCAGACCCGCAACGCGCGCGGCGAACTGGTCTACGCCGGCTCCGACTTGCTGGTGGCGCGCGGTGGCTATGCCGAGCTGCTGACCCTGGACCTGGCCCGCGAGGTGCGCCAGGCCATCGAGTACGCGCGCATCTTCGACACCGCCGCGGCGATCTTCTTCCCCGGCTGCTTCGCCTCGCGGCGCAACTACGACATTGCCCAGGGCCGGGACGGCAACGGTCGGGAGCGCTTCGGCGTGCTCGAGCAGTCCTGGCGGGTCGGCGGCGCGAGCAGCGCCGAGATCGCCGCGCTGGAGGCCTTCCGCGCCGACCCGGGACTGCCCGCGGTGCGCGCCGCGTCGTTCGAGACCCACGAAGACAAGCGCCTGCCGGACAACAGCCGGGTGATCTATCGCGGCCCCGACGAACACGGCGACTTCCTGCTCAAATATGCGATGACGGGGGAGGCATGACGGCGAACAGCGAACGCATCCGCATCGGGGTCGGCGACGACCGGATCGAAGGCACCTTCCTCAGCCCCCGGGCGAAGGTCCCCGGCGTGCTCTTCGTGCACGGCTGGGGCGGCAGCCAGCAGCGCGACCTGAAGCGCGCCCAGGGCATCGCCGGGCTCGGCTGCGTGTG
Source organism: Pseudomonas sp. FDAARGOS_761 (assembly GCF_013343155.1). Taxonomy (NCBI): domain Bacteria; kingdom Pseudomonadati; phylum Pseudomonadota; class Gammaproteobacteria; order Pseudomonadales; family Pseudomonadaceae; genus Pseudomonas; species Pseudomonas sp. FDAARGOS_761. The sequence continues at coordinate 2,436,558 of NZ_CP054572.1, forward strand.
CCTGACCTTCGACCTGCGCGGCCACGGCGCGGAAAGCGGGCGCCAGGCGCTGGTGACGCGCGAGGACAACCTGCAGGACCTGCTCGCCGCCTACGACCGGCTGGTGGCCCACCCGGCCATCGACAGCCAGGCGATCGCGGTGGTCGGCACCAGCTATGGCGGCTACCTGGCGGCGATCCTCAGCCAGTTGCGCGCGGTGCGCTGGCTGGCCTTGCGGGTACCGGCGATCTACCGCGACGAGGACTGGCTGACGCCCAAGCTGCTGCTCAACCGCGAGGACCTCATCGAGTACCGCGGCAGCCTGATCCCGGCCGCCAGCAACCGAGCCCTGCAGGCCTGCGCGGGATTCCGCGGCGATGTGCTGCTGGTGGAGTCGGAGTTCGACAGCTATGTGCCGCACTCGACCATCATGAGTTTCCGCGCCGCCTTCCAGCAGACCCATTCGCTGACCCACCGGATCATCGACCACGCCGACCATGCGCTCAGCAGCGAGGCGGCGCAGGACGCCTATACCTCGATCCTGGTGGACTGGATCACCGAGATGGTGGTCGGCGAACGTCTCAGCATCACCCCGGCCTACGCCACCATCCATCCGGCTTTCTGAACGCTCCGCGACGGCGGGCCTCCCACCTTCCGTGGGCGCTGGTTGCTGCCCACGTCCCGTGCCGGCAGGCGCCGGCGTCGTCAGACGCGAGAACTCCCGGACAGCTCCGGGCCAAGGAGAGCGAAATGAACCAGACCAACCTCGACGACACCCTCGACGTACTCAACGACCTGCTGCAAACCAGCAAGGATGGCGAGGCCGGCTTCCAGGCCTGCGCCGAAGACCTGCGCGATCCGCAGTTGAAGGCGGCGATGCTGGAGCAGAGCCGCGACTGCGCCGCGGCTGCCGACGAGCTGGAGCGGATCGTCCTGGAACTGGGTGGCAAACCCAAGGACAGCACCAGTTTCGCCGGTGACCTGCATCGGCGCTGGGTCGACCTGAAGTCACTGGTCACCGGCAAGGACGAAGAGGCGGTGCTCAACGAATGCGAGCGCGGCGAGGATGTCGCCAAGCAGCGTTACCAGGCGGCGCTGGAAAAACCGCTGCCGGCGGAGATCCACCAGGTGATCGAGCGCCAGTACCAGGGCGTGCTCCGTCACCACGACCGGGTCCGCGCCCTGCGCGACGCCCGCGCCTGAGGCCCGGTGCCGCGAGGGGAATGCCATGAGGCGGTCCCGGGCCTTGCTGCGCGACGGCCAGGAACCGCGCTCATTGCGGATCTCCGCGTTTCCGCTGATCGAGGCGACCGCCCGTCCTCGTGACTGAACTCGGCGGAGGAGCGCGCGCTCAGCCAGAGAGAGTGCCGGAGCACTCGGATAACAAACCGATGAGGAGCGACCATGAACGCCATCGAATTGCTGGTCCATGACCACGAGACCGTGAAGAAACTGCTCAATGAACTCAGCGAGACCACCGAACGGGCGCTGAAGAAGCGCAGCGAGCTGCTGGGCAGGCTGGAGCTGGAACTGGTGCTGCACACCGCCATCGAGGAAGACATCCTCTATCCGGCGATCAGGGACAGCGGCGGCAAGGAAGAGCTGAAGATGTACTACGAGGCCAAGGAGGAACACCGCACGGTGGACTCCCTGGTCCTTCCCGACCTCAAGCGCACCCGCCCGGACACCGTGCAGTTCGCCGGCCGGGTCAAGGTGCTCAAGGAACTCCTGGAGCACCACATCGAGGAGGAGGAGGGCGAGCTGTTCCCGCGCGCCCGGCAATTGCTCGACGCCGCCGCCCTCAAGCAACTCGGCCAGGCCATGCAGCAGCACAAGAAAGAGCTGAAGGCGCGCCTGGAAAAACGGGCGGCCTGAGGCATGCGCGAAGAAGACCGCGCCTTGCTCGAGGAACTCCTGCTGGCACGTGGCCCCGGTGGCCAGGAAGACGAGGTCAGGGCCATCTGCCAGCGGGAACTCGAGGGCTGTTGCGACGAGGTCGGCAGCGATGCCGCCGGCAACCTGGTCGCGCGCATCAGCCCGCCGCACCTGCCGCGCGAGCAGGCGCGGCGGGCCGCGGTGCGGCTGCTCGCGCACCTCGACGAGATCGCCATGATCGTCAAGCGCGTCGAGGCCGACGGTACCCTGCGCGTAGTGGCGCTCGGCGGCGCCCAGCCGGTGAGCTTCGGCGTCTGTCCGGTACAGATCCTGGCCGGCGAGGCGGTACTCGACGGCGTGCTGTCCTACGGCAGCATGCATGCTACCGGCGAGTCGCCGCAGGGCTCCGACGTGCTCTCGGGCGCGGTGCACTGGCGCGACGTACACGTGGTCACCCGGCGCAGCGCCGAGGAACTGGCGAATCTGGGCGTGCGACCGGGTACCCGCGTGGTGCTCAACCGTCTGTGGCGGCGCCCGTTGTACTTCCAGGATTGCGTCGCCGCGCACTTCCTCGACGACCGCGCACCGCTGCTCGCCGTGCTCGGCGTGGCTCGCGAGATCGCCCGGCGCCGCGACGAGTTGCACGGCGACCTCTACCTGGTGCTCACCACCATGGAGGAGGAGAGTAACGCCGGCGCGCTGTTCGCCGCGCGCCGACTGCCGGGCGACATCAGCATCGCGGTGGAAGTCGGCCCAACGGTAGCCGAATACGGCACCCGGCTGTGCCGCGACCCGATCGTCAACAGCGGCGACTCCAAGGGTTATTACAGCCGCCATGTCACCGACCGCCTGTTGCGGGCCGCCGAACGCTGCCAGTACCAGCCGCAGGCGGCGCTGCTGGTGGACTTCGCCTCGGACGCCAGCGCGCTGCTGAGCCACGGCGAGGCCGCGCAGGTCGGCTGCATCGGCATTCCGACCGAGAACACCCACGGTTTCGAGATCGTCCTGGAAGAGGGCATCGAGGCTTGCCGGCGGACGCTGGTCGAGTTCCTCGTGCAACCGCCGGACGACGAAGCCTGACCGATAACCGAAGCAAGGAGAATTCCATGAACGAATACCTGCCGACTTCGACGGCCAATGGCCTGCCGCACAACCTGCAGCGCGGCGAGCGACTCGCTTCCATCGGCGCCGGACTGGTCCTGGCCGGCTTCGGCCTGGCCCGCGGTGGCTTGCCCGGCGCCTGCAAGGCGGTCGCCGGCGGCCTGCTGGTCAGCCGCGGGTTGAGTGGGCATTGCCATGTCAAGGGCCTGCTCAATGAACCGCGGGAAGAGTTGCAGTTGCTGCGCGAAGAGGTGCAGCACCTGACCCGCCGCCTGCAGCGCCTGCAGGAGCGCCAGCGCGACGACTCGCGGCAGGACGCTGCGCTGGACGCCGAGCTGCCGCCGAACCTGCCGTGATAGCCATGGGCCCTGCGCCTGGCGCAGGGCCCATCGAAGAGAGGAGGGCGAGACGATGGCCAGCCAGCTGTTCCTGATCAGCTACATCCTCGACGACCAGCCGATGACCTGCGAATTGCACAGCGAGGCGGAAACCCTCAGCCGCGAGGAGGCCCGCCGCCACTTGGAGGCACTGCATCGACCGCACGACGCCGAGGCGATCAGCGATATCCAGGTCAGCAAGGTGGAACGTACCCATGAACCGGGCACCACGCCGGGACACTACCAGCAGCCCTGACGGCGGGAGGGGCTCAGCCGGTGCCGGTCTGGAGTTCCGCCTCGAACTCGCCGAAGCGCCTGATTTCCTCGCGCAGGTTGAGGATGAAGGCGCTGAGGTCGCTGAAGCTGCTGCTCTTCAGGAAGTCACTGTTGGGCACGATGTAGAGCGCGCCGTGGGGACCACCCACGCGGCAACTGATGGTCACCGTGAAGTCGGGGTTCAGTTGGCACTGGCAGTCGTGGTCGCGCAGTTCCTCCTCGAGGATCTTCTTCAGGTACAGGTAGGAAAGGTTCATCTGGCCAGCTCTCCCCGGTTTGCGCAACGCAAGAAAAAAATCCACTCCGTCCCTGGAGCGGGATTAGCCTGAATCAGAGAGAAACCGTCGATACATGCCAACGGTACGGATAACTATAGGTGCCGCGAGGCCGAAATGCCGGCAACATCCAGAATCTGCGGGATAAGCTGCATCCCGCATGGCGCGCGGGATGCAGAATGCAAGAGATCGTGCAGAACGCTGATGCCGGAATGCAATCATCGCGGGTGAAAAGCCCGTTCGGCACTCCTTATAAGCATCTGGAAAATTCGCAACGCCATCGGGTTATATGTGTTTTCTCGATATCTCCGCTACGAACCTCGCCGATTCACCAGCGAAGAAGCCGATCTTTTTTGCCGGGTTTCCCGCATCGCCCGCCGCAATCCCCTTGCCACCCCGTAACCGAGCAGGCAGCCGAGCAGGGTAGCGCCGACCTGCAAGACCAACCCCAGGGCATTGGCCAGGCTCGGCGAGCGTGCGAGTACGCCGGCTTCGGGCCAGAACGCCAGCCATACCGCGACGAAGGCGAGCACCAGGTCGTACCAGGCGCCGCTGACCCCACCCGGGCGGTAGCCGCGAACGAAAACGATGAAGGCGCTGAAGGCCAGGGCCAGCAGCAAGGTGCCGAAGGCCTGGCTGAGGGTATCGGGGCCGGACATGGCGGGTTCTCCTCAGGGCGCCAGGCGCAGGCACTGGCGCTTGTGCAGGCCGAGACGGACTTCGTCGAGCAGCGCTTCGGCGCAGGCGAATACCCTGGCGGCCTCCACTTCCGTGACGTCGCCGGCGCGGCTGAAATCGTCGATGCGCAGGCCGGCGGGCAGGCTCGGGACCTCCACCAGCGTCCAGTCCAGGCCGCTGACCGTGAGGCTGCGCTCGAGCCCGGCACCCAGTTGCTCCTCGCCGGCGTCGCGCGGCGCCACCAGCCATTGCCAATGGCCAAGCAGGAACAGGCGCGGTACCTCGGCGCGCAGGGCGCCATCGATCAGCGCGGCGCAGATCGGCGGCAAGGCTTCGGCGGCGTAGTCGGACAACGGCGCGAACAGCAGGTCGAGACCGGCAGCCGCCTGGCTGACCTCGATCGACGACGCCAGGCTGGCTGGCTTGCAGCGCAGCCCGGGGCGCGCCTGCAGGCTGTTGAGATCGGCTTGCAAGGCGCTGACTTCGATCTGTCGCTGCAAGGCGGCGGCGATCAGCGCCTGGCTCAGGCTGTCGTGGGGATGGAATATCCCCAGCTTCAGGGTTGCGGTTTCCAGATTGCGCATGGGAACTCCGGGGTCGGTGCGGTGGAAAGGAGATGTCCCTACCTGCATATCGAAAGCCATACTCCGCACAAGGTTCCGGCGAATGGAATTCGCCGGCCGCGCCGGGGTCTTCCGAAAGGTCGGCCAAGTTCCTGGGGCGAGCCAGCGAGCGGCCGGAAGACGTTCTTCGTACTACCTTGCTGGGTGTGCCTTGCAGCCCGGGTCGAGCAGCCGACGAGTGAACACGTCCATGAAAACCACAAGAAAACCGAAAGTCCCCTTGAACCAGGCCACGCGCAACCGCCTGCTCGACGAAGCGGTCGACGACTACGCGATCCACACGCTGGACAGCGCTGGCCGTATCGCCAGCTGGAGCGCCGGCGCGGCGCGCCTGTTCGGCCACGACGCGAGCGAGATCCTCGGCCGCGACTACGCCTGCTTTCATACCCGCAAGGACCGCGACGCCGGCGTTCCGCAACAGGCGCTGCGCCAGGCGGATGCCGAGGGCCGCTTCGAGACCGAGGGCTGGCGGGTGCGCAGCAACGGCAAGCGCTTCTGGGCGCAGGTGGTGATCGACGCCATCCGCGACAGCCAGGGCCAGTTGCTCGGCTTCGCCCAACTGATCCACGACCTCAGCGAAGGGCGCGCGGCCAAGGAGGCGCTGCGGCGCAGCCAGGAGCAGTTCCGCCTGCTGGTGCAGAGCGTTACCGACTACGCCATCTACATGCTCGACCACCGCGGGCGGATCACCAACTGGAACCTCGGCGCTCAGCGGATCAAGGGCTACCTGCCGGAAGAGGTGATCGGCCGGCACTTCTCCTGCTTCTACACCCCCGAAGACCGCGAGGCCGGCGAACCGGCCCGCGGCCTGGCCGCCGCCGAACGCGAAGGGCGTTTCGAGAAGGAAGGCTGGCGGGTGCGCAAGGACGGCAGTCGCTTCTGGGCCAACGTGGTGATCGATCCGATCCGCGACAGCGATGGCCGGCTGATCGGCTTCGCCAAGGTAACCCGTGACATCACCCACCGGATCGAAGCCGAACGCGAACTGGAACGGGCCCGCCAGGAACTCTTCCAGGCCCAGAAGATGGAGTCCCTGGGGCACCTCACCGGCGGCGTGGCCCACGACTTCAACAACCTGCTGACGGTGATCATCGGCAGCCTCGGGCTGCTGAAGAAACGCCTGCCCGGCGACCAGCGCACCGCCGACCTCTTGCAGAACGCCCTGGAGGCCGCCCAGCGCGGCGCCAACCTGACCCAGCGGATGCTTTCCTTCGCCCGCAAGCAACGTCTCGATCCGCAGCCCTGCGCGATCCCCGACCTGTTGCGCGGGATGACCGACCTGCTGATCCATTCCCTGGGACCGAGCGTATCGATCGAGACGCGCTTTCCCCTGGATCTCGACCTCGGCCTGACCGACGCCAACCAGCTCGAACTGTCCATCATCAACCTTGCCACCAACGCCCGCGACGCCATGCCCAACGGCGGGCGCATCGTCTTTTCCGCGAGCAACCAGCGGGTGCCGGCGGACAATCCCCATCGCCTCGCACCGGGCAACTATATCTGCCTGAGCATCAGCGACACCGGCAGCGGCATGGACGAGGAAACCCTGCGCCGTGCGGTGGAACCCTTCTACACCACCAAGGGGGTGGGGCGTGGCACCGGGCTGGGCCTGTCGATCGTCGACGGCCTCGCCGAGCAGCTCGGCGGCCGGCTCACCCTGGAGAGCCAGCCGGGCGTCGGCACCACCGCGAACATCTGGATACCCGCCGTCCCGCGAACCCCGGAAAGCGCCCGTACGGGCAATGGCGTGACGCCGCAGGCGCCCAGCGAAAGCGAGCGGGTGCGCTTGTCCTGTCGAGTACTGGTGGTGGACGACGACCCGCTGGTGTTGAACAACACCGCGGCGATGCTGGAGGACCTCGGTTGCTCGGTACTCAAGGCCGACTCCGGCAGCCTGGCCCTGGAGATTCTCACGGCGACGCCGGAACTGGACATCCTCCTGACCGACCAGGCGATGCCACGGATGAACGGCAGCCAGTTGGTGGAGCGGGTCATGGCCCAGGGCCGGCCGCTGAAGATGGCCCTGGCCACCGGCTTCGCGGAAAAGATCGAAGGCGCGGCGGCACAGTTGCCCAAGCTGGCCAAGCCCTTCGGCCAGGAAGAGTTGTACCTGTTCCTGACCGGCACACTGAAGGCCGGCTGAGCCTCAGCGCAGGTACTCGCCGCTGCCGGCCAGGCTTTGCCCCCAGAACTCGATGAAGATGAAGGCGGTGGTCAGCAGGGTCAGGAAGCCGACGCCGAGGATGCAGAAGGCGTAGAACAATGTCTGCCGCTCCTGCATGCGCATGAACAGCGGCAGGCCGGTGAACAGCAGGCGTACCGAGTAGGCGCAGGCAGCCGCCGCGGCCAGCAGCAGGAGGACCCGCCAGGGCACCAGGGCGACGATCCCGGCGAGCATCAAGGGCACGGCGATCGCCGTGGTGAAGGTCAGGCTGCCCGGTACGCTGGGGCGCGACGGCGTGCGGAACAGCACCCAGCGTACGAAGAAGCCCATGATCACCACGCCGGCGACGAAGCCCAGGTAACACATCGTCGCCAGCAGCAGGGCGCTGCCGCTGGAGAGGTGTTGCACGCTGTCGTTGCCCGGCAGCGACCAGCCGACCTGGGTCGTGCCGATGAACAGGCAGGCCGCCGGCAGCAGCGGCAACAGCAACAGCGGAACGAGGAAGGCGAAAGGGTGATGGTCGTAGTCCTGGCGCAGACGAGGCCAGGCATTGGTGGGACTGATCAGTAGCCGAGCCATTTCGCGGGTCATGACGGGCACCTCTTTTCTGTGGCGTTCAGGAGTCTGGACCGGCCCGGCGCGAGGGGGTTCAGGTGGCGTGCCGGGCGGTCCGCGACCACCCATCCAGGGCCTTGAACCGGAAGACGCGGGGAGCGCCGAAAGACAAACGTCCCTGTCTTCCGGAGGAGCCCATGACCACCTACGAAATCCAGCACATGCGCGGCTGGCGGCGTTTCGCCCGCACCGTGCGCGCCGCCAGCCGGGCCGAGGCGGAACGCCTGTGCCTGCCCTGGGAGTGGGTGGATGGCGAGGTCCTCGCGGTGATTCCGGCCGAGGCCGAGGTGGCCGAGCGCTGGCAGCGCCTGAACGAGGACCTGGTGGAAGGCCTGGAGCGCCTCAGGCGGGGCGAGTGACCCGCAGGCCGACCACGGCGATCCGCTCGGCTTCGCGGTAGGCGGGGCTGTCCAACTCTTCGGCGAACACGTCCGGGTCCAGTTCCTGGTAGTCCCACTCCCACTCCCGAGACGCCAGGCGTTCGCGGATGCGGGCGAGGAATGGATCGCCGCCTTCGACCATCGCCACCCCGGTATACAGCAGCAGGCTGCCGCCGGCTTCCAGGCGCTCGAGGGCGGCATCGACGATTGCCAGCGAGAGCCCGGCGCCGAGCATCCCGCCACCATGCCGGTAGGCGCGCTCCGAGGCATCCAGGAGATAGGGCGGGTTGGCCACGATCAGGTCGAAGCGACCGGGCGCCTGGCTCAGCAGGTCGCTACGCGCCAGGGTCAGGTTACCGACCCCGGCCAGCGCCGCGTTGACCCGCGCCAGGTCGAGCGCCGCCGGATTGATATCCAGCCCGTGTACTTCGGCGTCCGGGCAGGCCATGGCGATGCGGATCGCGCCGGGGCCGGCGCCGCAGCCGATATCCGCCGCACGGCGGATGCGTGCCGGATCGGACGATGCCAGGTGGCTGCGGATCAGCCGGTCGAAGCGGTAGGTGTCGGGGCCGAAGAACACCGCGTCGGCGGCCAGGGTAGGGAAGGCCGAATGGACGAACAGTTGCTCGCCGAGGCTGGAGACGCGCACCTGGCTGCGCCAGCCGTCCGCCTCGCGGCGGATCAGGTCGGTGCCGGCAAGAAGGGTCAGCCAGTCGGCCGGCAGGCTTTCCCCGGCGAATGCCCGGCTCCAGCCGAAGATGCCGGCCAGGTCCCGGGCCATGCGGTTTTCCGGGCGGGCGTTGACGCGCTCATGGGTAGCCGGGGTGACGGTGACGAAACGGTAGTCCTGGCCTCGCAACCAGTTGCCGAGGCTGACCAGGACGTCCAGGCGCGGATCATTCAGGCTGGGCATGGGCGGCCCTCCAGCGCTGGCTGAACATCCGCGTGGCAAGGAGACCGGCGGGTCCGTGGTGGCGGTGCGGGGCCATCAGTTCGAGAAGGCGTGCGACGCCCTGCTCGGGGGATAGCCGCAGCAGCTCGCGTCGCAGCGCGACCTGCTCGGCGTCCACGTCGCTGCCCGCCGTCGCCGGCTCCGCCAGCGGCGCAAGCGGGTCCCTGTCCGCCGGAGCGGGGGCTTGCCAGTCGCCAGCGATCCAGTCGTACAGCAACTGCCGCTCGTAGGGAGTGAAGACTCCGAACATCGCCGCCCGGTCGCCCTCGATCAGGTTCCAGAAACGGCTGCCGCGCGGATCGGCATGGCGCCGGATCCAGCCCTCTTCCTCCAGGCAGGCGAGAAACGCCGGGAACCGCCCGGGCACCGCCAGCCACTGGTTCACCGTGCGCCCGCCGATCCGGCAACGATCCGAATGCATACCGGCGGCGTAGGGGCGCTTGCGCTCGAACATGGCCAGCAATTCTTCCTCGAGATCGAAGCCGTCGATCACCTGCTCGGTGCTCAGGCCGACCTCGTTCAGGCGGTAGCCGTTCCTCACCCGTTCGAGGAAGGCCGCGCGCCCGCCAAGCTGCGGCAGGTTGTCGTAGAGCGCGCGCAGGGCCTTGCGCGCATGCCCGCTGGCGGCGTTGTCGATGGTCACGTGCAACTGGAAGTAGTAGGAGTCGAAGCCCAGCTCGCGCAGCTCCTGAGTGGTGATCAACAGGTGCAGCGGCGGTTGCTCGTAGCCGAGGTTGTAGCCGATCACTTCGGGCAGGTAGTCCGCGGCGAGGTGGCCGAGGGCGAGTTGCTGGGTGCCCTGCAGGTAGTGCAGGTCGCTGAGGCCTTCGACTTCCTCGCTGCCGATGCTGGCCAGCAGGCGCCGGTAGAGCAGGACGTGGTTGCGTGCCGGGACGCCGTCGCCGAGTTCTTCGAGGAAGGTCTCCAGCAGCGGCCGCAGGCGTTCCTCGCCATGATGCGGCAACAGCCCATAGAGCCAGGCGCCATCGACCAGCTTGGTCGGGGCCACGCTGCGAATGAAGTGCATCGCCTGGGAGGGAACCTGGAAGTAGCGTCGCCCTTCGCCGCGCCGACGTGCCCGGAGGTATTCGGCATGCGCCTCGGCGGTGCGCCGGGCCCCGGCATCGAGCCAGGCCGGCCAATCGGCGGGGTCCTCCGGCAGGTCGTCGTCATGGGTGGCGGCCAGGCTCAATTGCTGGTCGAGGAACTCGCCGGCGGCTTCGAGATGCTCGCGGGGCTCGTCGAGCAGGGCGTGGTACAGGTCGCGGACCCTGGGCGAAGGGCTTGCACTGGAGGCAGGGAGGGGCGAAGACAGGCTCATGTCGCGTTCCTTGTCGTGGGTTTGCGGGGGCGGCCGGGGCGACCACACATATGGGTGCGAGTGATACCAGGGGAAAAAGGTTTCACTGGCAGGATCGGTGGCGCGCCGGGGAACCTCACGGCGGAAAAAACGAACCTCGAGGGCACTCCGGCGTCTTCCCGAGACAAACCCCGGGAGCTGCGCCGATGACCCACGACCTGGCCGCCAGCGGCCTTCGCTTCGGCATCGAGGAAGAATTCTTCCTGCTCGATGCCTCCGACCTGGACATCGTCCGCTCCGCACCCGCCGGATTCGTCGCGGCCTGCCGCGACACGCTCGGCGAGCATTTCGCCGAGGAGATGTTCGAATGCCAGGTCGAGGTGGCCAGCCCGGTGTTCTCCACCCTGGCCGAGGCCGCGCGCTTCCACGGGCAGGCCCGGCAACGCCTGGCGCATCTGGCCATGGACTTCGGCCTGCGCTCGCTCTGCGTCGGCACCCATCCCTTCGCCGACTGGCGGCGGGCGCGAAGCAACCCGGCGGCGCACTTCGCCCGCCTGTTCGAGGACCAGGGGCGGGTGGCCCGGCGCAGCCTGGTCTGCGGCCTGCACGTGCATGTGGAGATACCGCCGAGCCACGACCGCATGGCCGTGCTCCAGCGCGTGTTGCCGTGGCTGCCGCTGCTGCTGGCGTTGAGCGCATCCTCGCCGTTCCGCGGCGGCCGGCGCAGCGGCCTGGCGAGCTATCGACGGGCGCTGTGCGGCGAGTGGCCGAGGATGAACATTCCTCCTGCCTTGCCCGACGAGGACGCCTATCGCCGCCACCTGGCGCTGCTGCGCGAGGCCGGCTGCATCCGCGAGGATGGCCAGGTCTGGTGGATGATCCGGCCGTCATCCCATGTGCCGACCCTGGAGCTGCGTATCTGCGACGCCTGCCCGCGCCTGGCCGACGCGCTGAGCCTGGCCGGGCTGTTCAGGGCGCTGGTGGGCGAAGCGCTAGGCGCGGGCCCGCGTACGTTGCCGGTCGCGCGCGACGCCTGCCTGGAGGAAAACTATTGGCAGGCGCTGCGTTACGGTTGCGCCGGCCGCTATCTCGTCGGCGGCCGCGCCGTAGGTGCCGGGGACTGGCTGGAAATGGCCTGGCGACAGTGCCGGCCGCAGGCCCGCCAGGGCAACGAATGGGCCTACGAGCATGCCCGTGGATTGCTCGGAGAGACCTCCGCCAGTCGCCAGTTGCGGCGCTACCAGACATTGCGCGCAGCGGGCCAGGAACGGCACGTGGCGCTGCGCCGGCTGGTGGAAGAACTGCTGGAGGAGAATCTCCAGCCGGCCTTGGCCGGTCCGGCCGGCAAGCGCGCCCACGAAGGCGGCCGGTCATTCCGTCCGGCCGCTGGAGCGCCGATGTCAATCCGCGGTCAGGAGTAGGGAGAACGTCACAGGGGGTTCGCCACCATGAGCTTTTCCCGATTCGCCCAACGCCTGTCCAACTGGAGCGGCCGGCCGCCGACCTTCGTCATCGCCCTCGGATTGATCCTGGCATGGGCGATCAGCGGGCCGTTCTTCGACTTCAACGATACCTGGCAACTGGTGATCAATACCTCGACCACCATCGTTACCTTCCTCATGGTCTTCCTCATCCAGAACACCCAGAACCGCGATACCGATGCGCTGCACATCAAGATCGACGAACTGCTGCGCAGCACCCGGCGCGCCCACAACGCGCTGCTCGGACTCGACGACCTGGACGCCGACACCTTGCGCGAACTGCGTGAGCGCTACCAGCGGATGGGTGAGCGGGATGGAGATACGCCGCAGGGCGTAGCCAGCGAAGAAGCCCGCGAATGCGCCTGCGAGGAACGACAGCGCGACGCCTGAAGCCTCCCTGCGTAAGGCAGCCGCGTGCTCATCGTGCCTGGTTCCTGGCCGGCACTGCCATTCGTCGCGCCGATGGCTCGCGGCGCAGGCGCGACAATCCTCTGTAGGGAAACCCGTGCAGACCGTCGAGGAACCGATACGGAAAGAGAGGCGAGCATGTCCAAGCAGCACATCATCCATTTCACCGGGCCGATCAATTCGTCCACCTGCGGCAATCTGATCAACACTTGCGCCAAGATCCTGCAACAGGAGGCCGAGGAGTTGCGGATCAACATCGCCACCATGGGCGGGGAATGCAGCTACGGCTTTACCCTGTACAACTTCCTGCGCGCGCTGCCGGTGCCGATACATACCCACAACCTGGGTACCGTCGAGTCGATGGGCAACATCCTGTTCCTCGCCGGCGAGCGACGCAGCGCCAGTGCCCACAGCAAGTTCCTGTTCCATCCTTTCCACTGGACCCTGCATGGCGCGGTGGACCATGCGCGGATGGCGGAATATGCGATGAGCCTCGACTACGACCTGGAGCTTTACGCCCGGATCGTCGCCGAGAACACCCGTGATGCGCCGGAACGCCTGGACATCCCGAGCTACCTGATGGCCTATCCGCGCATCCTCGGTCCGGAAGACGCCCTGGCTTGCGGACTGATCCATACGGTGGACGATTCGCCTATACCCGCTTCCGCCTGCCAGTGGAGTATCCATTCCTAGCTTCCCCGCGCCGCCCAGCATATTCCGGCAAGCGGAAGGCCTTGGACAGGCGGCAGGATGCCCATGCCGCCGGGGAAAGCGGGCTTTGCCAACGACCTTCGCGCATCAGACCTTACGTTGGAAAAGTCGAGCGCCTCCTGGAAGCTGGGCCGCAGCGGCACGTTCCAGTCGGGATGGGCGGTGAAGTGATAGCCGTTGCCCTTGATGCACTCGACCAGCAAGGAAAAGCTCTTCCGATCCGCCACCACGCAGACCTCATCGAAGCGAACGGACTCTTCTCCGAGCCGATGCTCCATGGCCCGGGGAAGGTAGAAGGTGGCCGGGAAGTTGTCACCCATATGGGAGCCTGGGTTGCCCGCATCGTCGCTGTGGTGAAACATCTCCCTGTGCTCCCCCCGGCCCAGGCAGTCATTGAGGGCGTCCACCAGTTGCCGCGTGCGCGGAGTGATGTTTCCCCTGGCCATATCCTCCCTGCCATAGAATCCGTCCTCGCTCAGGGGATCCTTTGCACCGAGGGGGGTGTATCTGACCGCGGTATTCCTTCTTGCATCGAGACCACCATTGCCATGCGCCTCGATCGAGGGCGCTACCAGGAAGAGGTCATAATCGGCGGTCATCGCCAGCCCGCAAGCCGGGCTGGCCAGTACCTGCACCGCTTCCGACCGCCCCAGGCGGCTGATCCTGTAGAGACCGTCCGGCTCCTGGCGGGCCTCGAACTCATAGCGTTTACCGCTGGGGCCCTGCGCGGTCAGGAGGCGAACCGGCCCGACACCGTCTGCCACCAGGCCGAAATTCCGCACCAGCTCCGCAAGGCGTTGCTGAGAGATACGCAGGTCGGTCTGGGTATAGGCTCCGCCATCCATTCCCTTCGCCACAGCCAGGTTCAGCTTGCGTATTTCCGCCGTGTCGCGGTTTTCCCGCTTGCTGAGATGCTGGTCGACACAGATGAACCCCGCCTGCGGACCCCAGTTCGAGCTTTTCCCCTTCACCGAGAAGCCCTTGGTCGGGAAACCCTCTTCGATCAGCGTAGTGACGATTCTTTCAACCGGGCGAATGCCAAAGACGGTATTCGTCTGCCTGGCCACCGCCTGCATGCGCAAGGCATGTTCGACGGGAACCCCCACCCCCTGCGCATCGAACAGGTCCTGTAGAGCCCGTGCCTGCATATCCGCAGGGCGCAGTAGCGGTCCGGGCTGTGCCGTTGCGTTAGAAACCACCTGACGATGACCGTCGATACGCATGGTTCGTTTTCCCGCATATGCCAAAGAAGGAGTCGAGAATAAGAATCCGGGCAGCGGCGAGATATCAGAAAACGCGGACAAATTTTTTGTTTTCCGCACGCTGCCCGCGCGAGCGCTAGGTAGATGGCTGCGACGCCGGGAAGAAACTTCGAACTCCCCACATGCGGGCGATTCACAAGCAGGGAGAGCCGCGCCGAAAACGGCGCGCCGGAAGAAGGAGACAGAACGATGAAAGTCCGTGAAATCATGAGTCGCGAAGTACGTACCGTCACCCCCCAGACCACCCTCGGCGAGGCGGCGCTGCTGATGCGCCAAGCCGATATCGGCGCCTTGCTGGTCAACGAGGGCGAGCGCCTGACCGGCGTGGTCACCGACCGCGACCTGGCGGTGCGCGGCCTCGCCGATGGACTCGGAGCCGACCGCCCGGTGCGCGAGGTGATGAGCGGGGAACTGCGCTACTGCTTCGAGGACGAGGAAGTGGACCATGTGGCGAAGAACATGGCGCAACTGGAGAAGCGCCGCTTGCCGGTAATGGATCGCAACAAGCGCCTGGTAGGCATCGTCTCGCTGGCCAACATCGCGACCTGCAACACCGACAAGCTCAGCGCCAACCTCTTGCGCGGCGTGGCCCGCGCGCACTGAGTCGGACATGACGGAACGACGGGTGGTGGCGATCTGCGGCGGCAGCGCCGGGGTCGGGCGAGCGATACACCGGTGACGGCCAGAGGGCGTCGCCGCCAAGGCGGCGCAGGTGGTCCAGGCGCGCGACCAGGCCGGGCAGGTCGCCGTCGCTGTCGGTGAACGAACGCGGGTAGACCTGATAGATCACCGCGCGTTTCCACCAGGGCGGCTGGAAGGATTGCAGCATGGGGCCTCCACGGGTGAGCCGGCTTTGCTGCTTGGCACCCTGGGGTAGGCGCGGGTTCGACTTTTCCGCGCGAACACCTGCACCCCACCTACCAGAATTGGCAGGGGAAGATACCCACCTGTCATGGATCAATGTCCGCGCCCGGCCCGACTCCTAGTGTCGCCGGCTCCCGACTCTCTCTCACGGATGAAAGGGCAATGCACCTTCTTGAACGTCAACACGATATCCAGCCCCTCTCGCGGGCAGACATGACCATCCACCTCAATGGCCAGCCCGTCGCGGCGGCTGCCGGTGAGACCGTGCTCAACGTGCTCAATGCCGTGGGCCTGCGCCGGCTCGCGCGCAACGACCATGGCCAGGCCAGCGGCGCCTTCTGCGGCATGGGCGTATGCCACTGCTGCCTGGTCGCCATCGACGGCCGGCCCAAGCGCCGCGCCTGCCAGACCGTCGTCCGGCCGGGCATGCGGGTGGAAACCGAAAGCAACCGCTTCGACCGGGAGGAACGGCCATGAACCTGCGCCCGGTGATCGTCGGCGGCGGCTCGGCCGGCATGGCCGCAGCCATCGAGCTGGCCAGGCGCGGGGTCCCCTGCATCCTCTTCGACGAGGCCTCGCGTCCCGGCGGGGTGGTCTATCGCGGCCCCTTGCGGGCCGGCGTCGATCCGGCCTACCTCGGCGCGCGCTACACCCGGATGCTGGAAAAACTGCGGCGCGATTTCTCCGCCTGCGCCGGGCACATCGACCTGCGCCTGAACAGCCGCGTGGTCGGCGGCGACGGCCAGCGCCTGATGGTCCTCGACGAGGCGGAACGGCTGCACGAGGTGGAGTATTCGCACCTGCTCCTGGCCACCGGCTGCCATGAGCGCAGCGTGCCGTTCCCCGGCTGGACCCTGCCCGGGGTGATGCTCCTCGGCGGCCTGCAATTGCAGATCAAGAGCGGCGTGGTGAAGCCCCTGGGCGATACCCTGATCGCCGGCAGCGGCCCGCTGCTGCCACTGGTGGCCTGCCAGCTGCATGCGGCCGGGGTACGTGTCGCCGGGGTCTACGAGGCCTGCGCGTTCGGCCGCATGGCCAGGGAAAGCCTGGCGCTGCTGAACAAGCCGCAACTGTTCCTCGACGGCCTGAGCATGCTCGGCTATCTCAAGCTCAACGGCATTCCGCTGCACTATGGCTGGGGCGTGGTGGAGGCCAGCGGCGAGGGGGAACTGACGGAAGTGACGGTAGCGCCCTACGACGAAGAGTGGCGGCCCGACCTGGAAAACGCGCGACCGGTGAAGGCCAGCACCCTGGCGGTCGGCTATGGCTTCATCCCGCGCACCCAGCTCAGCCAGCAGTTGGGCCTGGAGCACGGCTTCAGCGACGACGGATACCTGCGCGCGGAATGCAACGTCTGGCAGCAGAGCAGCCAACCGCACATCCACCTGGCCGGCGACATGGCGGGTATCCGCGGCGGCGAGGCGGCGATGATCGGCGGGCGCATCGCGGCCTTGTCGATCCTCCTGCAACGCGAGGCCATCGCGCCCGCCGAGGCCATCGAACGCCGAGAATCCCATCTCGCCCGGCTGGAGGCGATCAAGCGCTTCCGCGCCGGAGTCGAGCGCTACACCCAGCGCGGCGCCCGCCAGGTCGAACTGGCGCGGGCCGATACGGTTATCTGCCGCTGCGAACAGGTCACCCGCGGCGACATCGAGCGCGCGCTCGAACAGGGCGTGCAGGACATCGCCGGGCTGAAGATGCGCACCCGCGCCGGCATGGGCGACTGCCAGGGGCGGATGTGCATCGGCTACTGCAGCGATCGCCTGCGCCGCGCCACCGGACGCCACGACGTCGGCTGGCTGCGACCGCGTTTCCCGATCGATCCGATCCCGTTTTCCGCATTCCAGAACCTCGGTACGGAAGCCTGAACATGAACAGAACCTATGACATCGTGATTGCCGGCGGCGGCGTGATCGGCGCGTCCTGCGCCTACCAACTGTCCAGGCGCGGCAACCTGCGCATCGCCGTGGTCGACGACAAGCGACCGGGCAACGCCACCCGCGCCTCGGCCGGCGGCCTCTGGGCCATCGGCGAATCGGTGGGGCTGGGCTGCGGGGTGATCTTCTTCCGCATGATGTCCTCCCGCAACCGGCGCGAGGCCCAGGGCGCGGCGGTGGCGGTGGACGCGAGCACGCCGCACATCCTGCCGCCGGCGTTCTTCGACCTCGCCCTGCAATCCAACGCGCTGTACCCGGAACTGCACCGGGAACTGATCGAACGCCACGGGATGGACTTCAAGTTCGAGCGCACCGGCCTGAAATACGTGATCCAGGACGACGAGGATCGCCAGTACGCCGAGCACATCGTGGCGCAGATCCCGCATCTGGCCGAGCAGGTACGCTGGCTGGACCGCGAAGAACTGCGTCGTGCCGAGCCGGCGGTCAGCCACGCGGCCCATGGCGCGCTGGAATTCCTCTGCGACCACCAGGTCAGCCCGTTCCGCCTGGCCGACGCCTACCTGGAGGCGGCGCGCCAGAACGGCGTCGAGCTGTTGCTGGGAACCAACGTCACCGGCGTGCTGCGCCAGGGCCGGCGGATCAGCGGAGTGCGCACGGACAATGCCGGGGTGCTGCATTGCCGGACCCTGATCAACGCCGCCGGCGCCTGGGCCGCCGAACTCAGCGAAATGGCCACCGGCCGGCGCATCCCGGTGAAGCCGGTGAAGGGCCAGATCGTCCTCACCGAGCGCATGCCGCGACTGCTGAACGGTTGCCTGACCACCAGCGACTGCTACATGGCGCAGAAGGACAACGGCGAGATACTGATCGGCAGCACCACCGAGGACAAGGGCTTCGACGTCAGCAACACCTTCCCGGAAATCGCCGGCCTGGTGCAGGGCGCGGTGCGTTGCGTGCCGGAGCTGCAACAGGTCAACCTCAAGCGCACCTGGGCCGGCCTGCGCCCGGGCTCGCCGGACGAACTGCCGATTCTCGGTCCGGTGGCGGAGGTGGAGGGCTACCTGAACGCCTGCGGGCATTTCCGCACCGGCATCCTCACCTCGGCGATCACCGGGGTGCTGCTCGACCGGCTGGTCCACGAAGAGACGCTGCCGCTGGACATCGCGCCGTTCCTCGCCGCGCGCTTCCAGCCGGAGCCTGCCGCCGTGGCGGTCGCGGCCTGCTAGGTCCGCGAGGGGTAAATCCGCGGAGCGGGGCGGGCGCCGGACCGGCGTCCGTTCCGCACGGTTCCCGACAGCGGCGCAGTTGCCGTCGGCGCTATACTCATGGCTTCGAATTATTTCTAGACGACTGGTCTAATTCAAGCTACCGTGCGTCCATGAAACCCAGCTACGACGACACCCGCCAGCATCTGCTCGATACCGGATACCGGATCATGGCGGTCAAAGGCTTCTCCGGCGTCGGCCTCAACGAAATCCTGCAGACCGCGGGCGTTCCCAAGGGCTCGTTCTACCATTACTTCAAATCCAAGGAACAGTTCGGCCAGGCCCTGCTGGAGGACTACTTCCGCGTCTACCTGGCGGACATGGACCAACGCTTCTCCGCGCCAGGGCTGAATGCCCGCGAACGACTGATGAGCTACTGGCAGAAGTGGCTGGACAACGCCTGCCCGCCCTGCGACGAGCAGCGCTGCCTGGTGGTCAAGCTCAGCGCCGAGGTCGCGGACCTTTCGGAAAGCATGCGCATCACCCTGCGCGACGGCTCCGACGGGATCATCGAACGCCTGGTCGGCTGCCTCGGGCAGGGCCGCGACGACGGCTCCCTCGCGCCCTGCGATGCCCGGCACATGGCCAGCGCGCTGTACCAGTTGTGGCTCGGCGCGAGCCTGCTGAGCAAGCTGCACCGCAGCCCGGGACCGCTGGAAACAGCCATGCAGACCACCCGCAGCCTGCTGGAAATCTGAGGTTCCGCCAGGAAATACCCGCCCCGCGAGAGGCGGGTATTTTTTCGGCCTGTTAGTAGTCGACTGGTCTAATTTATACCGCGCACGGTATGAACCGTTCGCCACATGCGTCAGACAGAGGAGTCTGGATATGTCCCAATCCACGCAGGTCAACCGCCGCATCGTCCTCGCCTCGCGCCCCCACGGCGCCCCGACCCGGGATAACTTCCGCATCGAGCAGGTTCCGCTTCCTGAGCCCGGCGCGGGCCAGGTGCTGCTGCGCACCGTCTACCTGTCGCTCGATCCCTACATGCGCGGACGGATGAGCGACGCGCCGTCCTACGCGCCGCCGGTGGAACTCGGCGCGGTCATGGTCGGCGGCACGGTCAGCCGGGTGGAAGCCTCGAACCATCCCGGGTTCAAGGTCGGCGACTGGGTACTCTCGGCCAACGGCTGGCAGGACTACGCGCTTTCCGACGGCAGCGGCCTGGCGCGCCTGGGCGAGTCGCCGGAGCATCCGTCCTACGCCCTGGGCCTGCTCGGCATGCCCGGCTTCACCGCCTACATGGGCCTACTCGACATCGGCAAGCCCCAGGCCGGCGAGACCCTGGTGGTGGGCGCCGCCACCGGGCCGGTCGGCGCCACCGTCGGACAGATCGGCAAGCTCAAGGGCTGCCGGGTGGTCGGCGTCGCCGGCGGTGCGGAAAAATGCCGCCACGCCGTGCAGGTGCTCGGCTTCGATGCCTGCCTCGACCACCATGCCGCGGACTTCGCCGAACGACTGGCCGAGGCCTGCCCGGACGGCATCGACATCTATTACGAGAACGTCGGCGGCAAGGTCTTCGACGCCGTCTTTCCGCTGCTCAACGCCAAGGCCCGGATCCCGGTCTGCGGTATCGTCGCCCACTACAACGACACCGACCTGCCGCCCGGGCCGGACCGCTTGCCGGCGCTGATGGGCACGATCCTGCGCAAGCGCATCAAGGTGCAGGGCTTCATCATCTTCGACGACTACGGCCATCGCTACGATGAATTCCAGCGCGACATGTCGAAGTGGTTCGCCGACGGCCTCATCCAGTACCGCGAAGAGCGGGTCGAAGGCCTGGAGAATGCCCCCGAGGCCTTCTTCGGCCTGCTCCAGGGACGCAATTTCGGCAAGCTGGTGGTGCGCGTCGGAGCCGACGCATGAACCAGGCGATCCGCGTGGTAGCGCTGTTGCAGGCGCGCGAGGGCAGGGCGGCGGAGGTCGAGCGGCTGCTGCTGGCCTGCGTGCAGCCGTCGCGGGCCGAGGACGGCTGCCTGTCCTACGTCCTGCACCGGAGCCTCGACGAGGCCGGGCGCTTCGTCTTCGTCGAACGCTGGGCCGACCGCGACGCCATCGAGCGGCACCGACGGATGCCGCACTACAGGGCGATGGCCGATGCCGTCGCCGATCTCCTGGCGGACCGCCAGGTGTTCCTTCTCGAGGAACTGCCAGCGGCCAGCCTGTCTCCGGTAGATCCGGAACCTACAAGACCCCACGAGGAGTGAAACGGATGAAAGTCGGATTTCTGGGCCTGGGCGGCATGGGCGCCGCCATGGCCACCCGCCTGGTGCAGGCGGGGCTCGAAGTGACGCTGTGGAACCGTTCCGCGGCGGCCTGCGAGCCGCTGGTGGCGCTGGGCGCGACCAGGGCGGAGGAGGTCGGCGAGCTGTTCGGCCTCGACGTGGTCATCAGCATGCTGGCGGACGACCAGGCGATTCGCGCCGTGCTGCTCGACAGCGGTGCGCTCGAACGGGCGAGGCCGGGTCTAATCCACCTGAGCATGTCGACCCTGTCGCTCGATTGCGTCGAGGCGCTCGACCAGGCACACCAGCGCCAGGGCATCGCGTTCGTCGCCGCGCCGGTGTTCGGCCGCACCGACGTGGCCGAGGCCGGCAAGCTGAACATCGTCGTCGGCGGTCCGGAGGAAGCCATCGAGCAAGTCAAGGCACTGCTGGAAATTATGGGACAGAAGACATGGTTTTTCGGAAAAGACCCGCGCAGCGCAATGGCGGTGAAGATCTCTGGTAACTTCATGATCGCCAGCGCCATCGAAAGCATGGGCGAAAGCGTCGCCCTGGTGAAGCGCCTGGGCGTCGAGCCCGGCCGTTTCATGGAGCTCATGTCCTCGACGCTTTTCGATGCGCCTGTCTATCGCAACTACGGCCCGCAGATCGTCGAGCAGCGTTTCACCCCGGCCAGGTTCCGCCTGGTCCTCGGGTTGAAGGACGTCGACCTGGCGCTGTCCGCCGGCAAGCGCCACAACGTGCCGCTGCCGCTGGCCAGTCTGTTGCACGACGTGTTGCTCGAAGCCATCGCCCATGGCGACGGGGAATCGGACTGGACGGCGCTGGCGAAGGTAGCGTTGTCACGATCGGGACAAATCTGAAAAGGTTCTGCGCACGGCCCGACAGGGCCCGTGAAGCTGTTCGGCAATCTGGCGTGCTTTCCATGAACTCTTTTGACGGGAAGAAGGTATGTCCGAGCGTGAAACGGCTGCCGCGGGCCGGATCAACTGGCGGCGGATCCTGCCGATACTGCTCACCACGTCGTTGGTGGGCGGTGTCTGCGGGATCTTCGTGATCAACGAACTGGATCGCCAGCACGACGGGGCGCACCTGGCGTCCTACACCGAAATGGCCCTGGAGCGGGCGCTGGAGATTTCCTCCGCGGCCGAGCAGATGCTCCACGAGATGAACGCCGGCGGCCCCGCGGCCTGCAGCGACCAGGACTTGGAGGCGCTGCGCTCCATCGTGCTCGAATCGCGCTTCATGAGCGACGTCGGCCGGGTCAGCGGCAATCGCATCGTCTGTACCGGCGTCCGCGGCCGGCTACGAGCGCCGTGGGGGCTGGCTGCGCCCGACCGGATCGACGCCAGAGGCACCCGCTTCTGGTCGGAGGGCATGCCCTTGCCCCTGCAGATGCTGCCTTCCGGCCTGGTCGGGCGCGGCAACGCCATCCTCTTCATCGCCCCGCATGCCTACTTCGATGTCGACCACCCGGACCCGGGCATCTCGGCGGCGGCCGTCAGCCGCGGCGGCGACTACATCTACCACCGTTTCGCCTGGGACGACGACCAGCCCCTCGAGGCGCTCGGCCGGCCCGGCTGGCCGCGCTTCATCGGCGCCCGGCAGATAAGCCTGTGCGACCCGACGCAGGACATCTGCGTGGTCTCCCTTCTCCGTGAACGCGGCCTGCTTGGCACCGAGCCCGGACGCGCGGCCATGGCCGCGGCGATCGGCGGCGGGCTGTTGTTCGGCGTCATGCTGCTGCTCAGCTACCTGTTCGGCTTCCTCAACGACGAAAAACTGCCGGCCAGGCTGCTGCGCGCGTTGAAGCGCGAGGCCCTGGAGGTGCACTACCAGCCCATCGTACGCCTGGCCAGCGGCCGCTGCGCCGGGGTCGAGGCCCTGGCGCGCTGGACCGATAGCAGCCTGGGGCGGGTTTCCCCGGATGTCTTCATCGGCGCCCTGGAGGAGAGCGGCGACATCGAACTGCTGACCCGTTTCGTCTTCCGCCGCGCCCTGAAGCAGCTCGGGCCGTTGCTGAGGGAGCAGCGGAGCTTCTACGTCAGTGTCAACGTCA
This sequence comes from Pseudomonas sp. FDAARGOS_761, assembly GCF_013343155.1. Taxonomy (NCBI): domain Bacteria; kingdom Pseudomonadati; phylum Pseudomonadota; class Gammaproteobacteria; order Pseudomonadales; family Pseudomonadaceae; genus Pseudomonas; species Pseudomonas sp. FDAARGOS_761. The sequence goes on from NZ_CP054572.1 coordinate 2,459,326, forward strand.
CCGGCAAGGACATCGCCGACCCCGGTTTCATCGATTTCGCCATGCGCCAGATGGCCAGGGAAAGCGTGCGCCCGGAACAGGTGGCGCTGGAACTGACCGAGCGCACCACCGAGGCCCAGGGCTGCCTGCTGGCCGGGATGAACCGCCTGCGCGAACTCGGCCTGCAGATCTACGTGGACGACTTCGGCACCGGCCATTCGAACCTGGTCTACCTGGCCAACCTGCCGGTCGACGCGATCAAGATCGACAAGGTCTTCACCCAGTCCATCGGCGACAGCAGCGCCGTCGAACTGATCTTCGACAAGCTCTGCTCGATGGCCGAGCACCTGGAGATCGGCGTGGTCGTCGAAGGGATCGAGACACAGGCCCAGGCCGACCACGTGCTGCGCCGCTCGCCCGAGGCCCTCGGCCAGGGCTGGCATTTCGGCAAGGCACTGCCGCTGGAGGCCTTCCTCGGCTACTACCGGAACCAGCCGACGGGCCGCTAGGGCGGGCCTTTCGCAGGGGCGTCGCGCTGCGCTAGCATCGGCCGTCCATACCGGACGCGGCCTGGACGGCCGCACTCCGGATCGCACGGATCGGCCGGAAACGGCCGCGATCACCACAGGCCGCCATGCACGCATTCCCCCTCACCCTGGACAACCGACTCGCCGACGCCCTGCCGCTATGGCGCAACCTGGCCCGCACCGACCGGGCGCCGCGAAGGAACATCGACCTCGCCGACTGGAAAGCCGACTGGCGCGAACTGATCGCCGCGCTCGACAGGTTTTCCCGGAGCCACGGCTATCGCCAGCCGTTCACCGCGCAAGGGCACGCAGCCCTGGAAAACGCCTGGGCCTGGGGCCAGGCCGCGGAAAACGCCAGTACGCTGCTGCTCAAGGCCATCGACCGGGGCCTGGCCGGCGCCGAACTGCGTTCCATCTACCTGGAGACCGCCGCGCTGTGGCTGGACTACAGCCGGCTGCTCGGCGCCGCCCGCGACAGCCTGCGCGAGCAGGGCGAGGTCGACTTCGAGACGGCGCCGGCCCTGGCGCCGCGCACCGGCCAGTACCCGTTCGCGCTGCAACTGCTCGCCATGGGCGTGCTGCTCGACGCCCAGGAGCTAATCCCGGCCCTGGTCGAGGAGGTCCTGCAGTTCGATACCGACCGCCTGCTCGACTATCTCGGCGCGGCCGCCCTCGGCCTGACTTCCGCCAGCGAGGAAACCTTCCATCCACGGCCGTTCGGGCAGTTGCGGGCGTTCTTCGAAGAGGCGGACGGCAGCGACGCCCAGGCGCTGGCGCCTTACCTGCAAAGCCAGTACCGGGAGTTCTTCCAGCTTTCCCCCAAGGCGCAGAAGAAGACCCGCCGCCTGACCGGCCCCTACGCCTGGGGCTGGTGGGCCATGGAGGTGTCGGCGCTGGGCGTGCTCTACGGCTGGGACGATGGCGTCCTGCGCGCCTCGCCGCATTACCTCGGCGACCTGGTCGACTACGCGCGGGCGCGCGGCGACGCCTGAGCCACCGGCCGCCGCTCAGGCCCGCCGGCGGCGGGCGAGGAACGCGGCGGCCAGGTCGAGGCTGGTGCAGAGCAGGAAGTAGAGCAGGGCGACGAACAGGAAGATCTCCGTCGGGTGGACCATCACCCGGTTGCTCACCTGGGTGGCGACGAAGGACAGTTCGCCGACGCCGATCACGTAGGCCAGGGAAGTGTCCTTGATCAGCGACACCCACTGGTTGAGGAAGGATGGCAGCATCACCGGCAGCGCCTGCGGCAGGATCACCAGGCGCAATACCTGCCACGGCCGCAGTCCGAGCGCGCGGGCGGCCGCCCACTGCCCGGCGGGGAGGCTGTGGATGCCGGCGTACACCGAGTGGGCGAGGTAGGCGCCGCCGATCAGCGACAGCGCGCAGACCACGGTGGCCAGCGCCGGTACGTCGACATGGAAGACGATCGGCAGCAGGAAGTAGGTCCAGAAGATCAGCATCAGCACCGGGATCGCGCGGAAGAAGCCGAGCAACGTCACCAGCAGCAGGCGCGGCTTGCCGGGCAGCACCGCGAGGGCCACGCCGAGGACCAGGCCGAGCACCGCCGAAGCCAGCCCGGAGAGCGACGCCAGCAGCAGGGTCAGCGCCGCTCCGCCGAGCGGGCCGTCCGGGTAGGCGCCGAGCAGCAGGTAGGACAGGTTGTCCGAGATGACCGAGAAATCCATCTCAGGCGCCTCCCTGGCGGTAGCGGCGGGTCTGCTGCAACGCCTGGCCGAAGGCTTCGATCAGGGCGATGGCGCCGATGTAGAGGAGGGTGGCGATGCCGAAGGCCTGGAAGGTCTTGAAGGTCTCGGTTTCCACCTGGCGCGAAGCGTAGGACAGCTCGGCCAGGCCGATGGCCATCGCCAGCGAGGAATTCTTCAGCGCATTCATGTACTGCCCGAGCAGCGGCGGCAGGGCTGTGCGCAGGGCCTGCGGCAGCACCACCACGCGCCATACCTGGCGCTGGGTCAGCCCCAGGGCGAGGCCGGCGGCGCGCTGCTCGGGGCGTACCGAGGCGATGCCGGCGCGGAACTCCTCGGCGACGAAAGCCGAGGTATAGAGGGTCAGCCCCCAGGCACCGGCGAGGAACTCGAAGGACGGCCAGTCGAGCAAGGGCGTCTCGTGCGGCGTGTTCAGCCAGCTCACCAGCGCCTCCGGCAGCAGCGCGGGAACGCCGAAGTACCAGAAGAACAGCTGCACCAGCAGCGGGGTATTGCGGAACAGCGCCAGGTAGGCGCGCGCCGGCCAGGACAGCAGGCGTCGGCGCGACAGCCGGGCGATGGCCAGGGGGGCGCCGATCAGGGTGGCGAGCAGGCAACTGAGCAGGGCAAGGCCGAGGGTCAGCAGGAAGCCGTCGAGCAACCAGCGCAGGTACTGGGGGGCGAGAAGTTCGCCGAACATGTGCGGGATTCCGTCGGGTAGAACGAAAAACGCGCCTCAGCGAAGTGAGGCGCGCGGGTCGTGCGGGCGAAGCGGGCCGCTCAGCTCTTGTCGCCGATCTTGTACAGGCGCGCCAGCGGGGTCTTGGTCTGCGGACCGAACCAGGTGTCGTAGATCTTCTGCGCCTGACCGTCCTGCTCCAGCTCGCGCAGGCTCTTGTCGACGAACTCGGTCAGGGACTTCTCGCCCTTGGGAATACCGACGCCGATCAGGTCGTTGGAAATGGTGAAGGGCGGCACTTCGTACTTGTCGCGGTCGGGCACGTTGGCCAGCAGGCCGATCAGCTTCGGACCGTCCTGGGTGATGGCCTGGACCTGGCCGTTGCGCAGGGCGGTGAAAGCGAAGGGCGTGTCGTCGTAGGCGATGACCTTGGCGCCGGGGAACTTCTCGCGCAGCACGCCTTCGTTGACCGTGCCCTTGTCCACGCCGACCCGCCACTTGTTGAGGACTTCCGGCGAGGTCAGGGTGCCTTTCTTGACGATGAACTGCTGGCCGGAGGAGAAGTAGGGGATGCTGAAGTCCACCTGCTGCGCACGCTCCGGGGTGATGGTGAAGTTGGCCAGGACCAGGTCGACCTTGTTCGCCGTCAGCAGCGGGATGCGGTTGGCCGGGTTGGTCGGCAGCACTTGCAGCCGGACGCCCAGCTTGTCGGCCAGGGCCTTGGCATAGTCGACGTCGAGGCCTTCGATCTGCTTGCTCTTGGCGTCGACGAAGCCGAACGGCGGGTTGCTGTCGAAGGACGCGACGCGCAATACGCCGGCCTTGCGGATGTCCTCCAGGCGGTCGGCCTGGGCCAGGCCGGAGATCAGGGCGAGGGCGAGGGCGGTGATGGCGGGGAGTTTCTTCATGAAAGTTCCAGCTCCTTGTCGGCCGCGATCGACGATCAGGGCCTTGCAATGTGGGGCGGACATTCCGGATGGGAATGCCGCCATGTCGGCGCGGGGGTATCCCGTGGCGAAGGGAGTTTGGCAGGGGCCAAGGGTCGGGAGAAAAGAATGAATCGATCTATCTTATTTCCAGACGAAATAAGAGGTATGAAAACAAGGATTCAAGGAAATAAAAACGATAGCGTAACGCCATGGTCCGCAGGGCTTCCGCGTCGGGGGTTCGTCGTCGAGAAGGAAGGCCGGGGCCCGGCGGCCCCGTCAGCGGCTGTCCTGGCAGTCGATCACGCTGGCGTTGGTGATGATGTCCCGGCTGTCGGTGTACAGGGTGATGCTGCAGAAATAGTCGAGGATGGTCTCGTTCTCGTAGTAGCCGGTCTTGCGATAGACCGCCTCGCTGCTCACCGGCGCCATGCCGGCGACCCCCTGGCCACCGACGCCGACCCAGGTCTCGCGCTGGCCGACGTACTCGGTGCCGGTCTGTATGAAGACCTTGTCCGGCCCCATGTGGGTCCGCACGCGGTTCCAGGCGTAGAAGCCGCCGCTACCGTAGGACGAAGGGCCGAGGCCCTGGTCGGGCTTGCCGAACAGTTCGAAGGCCTTGCCGGCGGGCTGGCCGATGAGCTTCTGCGCGGCGACCTTGACCTCGTTGTCGCGATTCCCCGACTGACCGAGGGAGGCGCAGGCGCTGAGACCGAGGACGAGCAGGGCGAGACCGAAGGGCTTGATCGAGGGCATGGCATTCACTCCGTTGAAATGCCCGAGGATGTTAGAGGTCCAGCCGGCTCGCGGCTATTAGCTCATTTGTGCTAGTGCCGCTCACTTCGCCAGGTGCCGCGCCTGTTCGGCATGTACGCTGGCCATGAAGGTCTGCATGGCCGAGGAGTGGACCCGGTTGCGTCGGGTGATCAGGCCATAGGGCGGCAGGCGCGGCTCCAGCTGGATCGGCAGGATCGCCAGCAGGTGCTTGCCCGGGTAGTCCTCGATCACCGAGCGTGGAGTGATGCCGATCATGTCGGTCTGTTGCAGCAGGGAGAGCAGGGTCATGATCGAGGTGGTCTCGACGATACTGCTCGGCAGGTCGATGCGCGCATTGTGGAAGGCCTGGTTGACGATCCCGCGCATCGGGCTGGGGTGCTGCTGCAACACCCAGGTCAGCTCCTGCAACTCGCCCCAGTCCAGCTTGCGTGCCTGCGACAACGGGTTCTGCGCGCCGACCACCACGCAGAGCTCTTCCTCGCCGAGGCTGTCGAACACCAGGTCGTCGGTGCGCGCGCCGCTGGGGATGCGTCCGAGCACCACGTCCAACTGGTCCTGTTGCAGGGCCTGGACCAGCACGTCGCTGGTGTCCACCTGGATGCTCATCGACAGCCGTGGATGACTCTGCTTCAGGGTCGCGATGGTGCGCGTCAGCAGGCTCGAGGCCAGCGCCGGGATCGCTCCGACGGTGACCCGGCCGAGGTTGCCGGACTCCAGCGCGACCAGTTCCTCGCGCATCCCGGACAGCTCGGCGAAGATCATCCGCGAGTAATAGATCAGCGTCTCGCCGAAAGGCGTCGCGCGCATGCCGCGCGGCAAGCGCTCGAACAACTCGACGCCGAGCAGGTCTTCGGCCTCGTGGAGCATCTTGGTCGCCGCCGGCTGGGTCATGCCGATCTCGTCGGCGGCGCGGCGCAGCGAGCCGAGTTCCTCCAGGGCCAGCATCAGGCGCAACTGGCGCAGGCGCAGGCGGCTGTGGATGATGCTGGCGTCGGGAATCCGGGACATGGCGTATCTCGCTGGCGGCGGGGAGACCCAGGGTGACAAGAAATCCACCCCGCCGCCAGACGCAGGCTCAGGCGGCATGCCGGAGACTCCGCCGGCCACGCCGGAACAGCGCCCCGGCGCACCGCGCCAGCAACGGCCAGAGCAGCATCGCCAGCGCCGCGCCGGTCAGGCTGGCCACCAGCGGGTTGGACCAGAACACCGAGAGTTGCCCGTCGGAGAACAGCATCGACTGGCGGAACGCGTCCTCGGCCTTGTCGCCGAGCACCGCGGCGAGCACCAGCGGGGCGATGGGGTAGCCGAGTTTCTTGAACAGGTAGCCGAGCGCGCCGAACAGCAGCATCAGGACCACGTCGAGCATGGCGTTGTGCACCGAGTAGGCGCCGATGGCGCAGACCATGACGATGATCGGCGCGACGATGGCGAACGGAATCCGCAGGATCGAGGCGAACAGCGGTACGGTCGCCAGTACCACGATCAGGCTGACCACGTTGCCCAGGTACATGCTGGCGATCAGGCCCCAGACGAAGTCGTGTTGTTCGACGAACAGCGTCGGCCCGGGATGCAGCCCCCAGATCATCAGGCCACCGAGCATCACCGCGGCGGTCGCCGAGCCGGGGATGCCGAGCGTCAGCATCGGCAGCAGGGCGCTGGTGCCGGCGCTATGGTCGGCAGTCTCCGGAGCGATCACGCCTTCCACCTCGCCCTTGCCGAAGTTCTCGCGGTTCTTCGAGAAGCGCCGCGCCAGGCTGTAGCTCATGAACGAGGCTGCGGTGGGGCCGCCCGGAGTGACGCCCATCCAGCAGCCGACCAGCGCGCTGCGCAGCCAGGTCAGCCAGTAGCGCGGCAGCTTGGCCCAGGTACGCAGGATCACCATCGGCGTGATGCGTGCGCGCTCGCCGCGAAACACCAGACCTTCCTCCACCGTGCAGAGGATCTCGCCGATGCCGAACAGGCCGATCACCGCCACCTCGAAACTCAGCCCGGAAAGCAGCCAGGGCTGGTCGAAGGTCAGGCGCAGGTCGCCGGACACGGTATCCATGCCCACGGCGGCCATGGCGAAGCCGATGGTCATCGCCACCAGGGTCTTCAATGGCGGGTTGCGGCTCATGCCGATGAAGGTGCAGAACGCCAGCAGGTAGACGGCGAAGAACTCGGGCGAGCTGAACGCCAGGGCGAAGCGAGCGATATGGGTGGACAGAAAGGTCAGCAGCAGCACGCCGACCAGCGCCCCGAGGAGCGCCGAGGTGAAGGCGGCGGTCAGCGCTTCGCCGGCCTGGCCGTTGCGCGCCATCGGGTAGCCGTCGAAGGTGGTGGCCACCGACGAGGGCTCGCCGGGGATGTTGAACAGGATCGAGGTGATCGAGCCGCCGAACAACGCGCCCCAGTACATGCAGGAAAGCAGGATGATCGCCGACACCGGCGACATGCTGAAGGTCAGCGGCAGCAGCAGCGCCACCCCGTTCGGCGCACCGAGGCCCGGCAGCACGCCGACCAGGATGCCGAGCAGCACGCCGATCACCATCAGGCCGAGGTGATGGGCGCTGAGGACTAGGCTCATGCCCTGCATCAGGGAATCGAATTCGCTCATGGCCTGGCGCTCCCGACGAAGGCCGCGAGGTCGGCCAGTACTCCGGCATCCAGCGGCACCTTGAACCAGACGGCGAAGACCAGGTAGCTGGCCAGCGCCGCGCCGCAGGACAGCGTGACGATCAGCGGCACGCCGTAGGGTTTGTCGCGGCTGCGGTCGCGCCACATGAACCAGGCGATGAACAACGCGGAGGCGAGGTAGATCCCGGCGAACGGCATGGCCGCCACGTAGGCGGCGATCGGCAGGAACACCGCAAGCACCCGGCGAAAGGCCGCGCGGGCGACGAACGAGGTACCCAGCGCCCGCCAGCGGCACAGGGCCATGAGCAGGTTGCCGAGGCTGGCGGCGCTCAGCAGCAGGCCGATGTAGAAGGGGAAATAGCCGGCCTCGGGGCCGCTGTCGCCCCAGCCGATGCCGATATCCTGGCTGCCGTACATGACGATCGCGCCGAGCGCGGCGGTGAACAGCGCCAGGCCGATCTCCACCCAGCGGGTGGCGACCAGCGGCGCATTGGATGAGCTGGACATGTTCGTCTCCTGGTCGCGCTACGCGGGTTACTGGCGAAGCCAGCCGGCTTCCTGGAACAGCGGGATGACGCGCTGGCGGTCCTTCTCGATGTAGCTCACCAGGTCCTCGCCAGCGAGGAAGGTCGGCGCCAGCGCCGAGCGTTCTACATAGTCCCTGAACTCGCCGGTCTGGCTGACCTTGCGCATCAACTCGACGTAGAAGGCGCGCTGCTCGTCGCTGACTCCGCCGGGCAGGAACACGGTGCGCGGGAAGCGGTACTGGTCGATGCCCAGGCCCTGTTCGTGGCAGGTGGGGATGTCCGCCCAGGACTGCTCGGCAGCGACCTTGGCGGTGTAGATCATGCGCTCGTGGCTGAACACGCAGAGCGGCCGGACCTGGCCGCCGCGCCACTGGCTGAGGCTTTCCGCCGGGTTGTTGAGGTTGGCGGCGATGTGCCTGCCGGCCAACTGGATGGACGCCTCGCTGCCGCTCTTGAAGGAGATGTAGGTCGGCTTGCCGCCGACCTGCTTGCCGAGCAGCAGGCTTAGAGTCTGGTCGACGTCCTTCGACTGGCTGCCGCCGAAGCGCATGCCTGCCGCGTCCTTCTTCAGATCGGCGAGGAACGCCGCGGCGTCCGCCCACGGCGCCGCCTGGTAGGTCCAGAGGATGAAGTCGTCCTCGGCCACCGCCGCCACCGGCGTCAGGTCGGTCCATTGGTAGCCCAGCCGGGCCACCAACGGCAGCAGGTAGACATTGTTGGTGCCGATCACCAGCTTGTGCGCGTTGCCCTTGGCCAGCTTCAGGTCGAGGAAGGCTTCGGCGCCGTTGCCGCCGCCCTTGTTCAGCACCACGGTGTTGACGTCGAGCAGCTTGTTCTGGCTGATCGCCGACTGGACCAGGCGGGCGAGTTGGTCGGTGCCGCCTCCGGGACCGCCGGCGACGACGATTTCCAGGTTCTCTTCGGGTTTCCAGGCAGCCGCCAGGGCGGGTAGGGCGGTGCAGCAGAGCAGGGCGCAAGCGGCCAGGAAGGAGGGGACGGAGCGCGCATATGCGGTACGCATGGAGGACCTCTGGTTGTCATTGTTGTTATGGGTAGAGCGGAGTGTGCGAAGCGCACCGATAAGCGTCCACTCAAAATAAGGCATACACCGATAGCCTGGGGTTATGAGTGGAAGCGGATGTCGGATACCTGGAGCGATAACCGTAGGAAATGGCCGTATGAGCAGCTTTGATTAGACGGTTATCGATGGAAAGCCGGATAGTGGGCCTGCCGGACCTGCCAACCCAGTTCCGCAGCACAAGAACAACAATAAAAGAGGTACGACCCATGGCTCAGGCACAGACCGCCGTGCTCCAGGCTGATCCTGCCCAGGACAAGGCCACTGCCGCAAAACCCAGCAACGTCCGCTGGCGCATCTTCGCCATCGTCTTCGCCCTGACGGTGATCAACCTGGTCGACCGGGTCTCGCTGTCCATCGCCATGCCCACCATCGCCGGTGAATTCCAGCTCACGCCGAGCATGCAGGGGCTGATCCTCAGCAGCTTCTTCTGGGCCTACGCGCTGTTGCAGATTCCCGGCGGCTGGCTGATCGACCGCTACGGCCCGCGCCGGGTGATCGGCTGGTCCACCGGCCTCTGGGGAGCCTTCCAGACCCTCGCGGCCTTCGCCAGCGGCGGCCTGTCGCTGATGTTCGCCCGGGTCGCCCTGGGCGCGGCGGAAGCGCCGCTGTTCCCCTCCGGCGGCAAGCTCAACTCGCTGTGGCTGGGCTCCAGCGAACGCAGCCGCGGCGCCGTGCTGATGGACTGCGGAGGGCCGCTGGGCGTCGCTCTCGGCGGGCTGGTCATCGCCTACCTGATCGCCGTGCTCGGCTCCTGGCGCAGCGCCTTCTTCATCGCCGGCATTGCCACCCTGGCCATGGCCTGGCTGGCCTGGCACTACCTGCGCGACGACCCGGCCGAGCATCCCGGGGTCAACGCCGCCGAGCTGGACCGGATCAACGCCGACCGCTCCACCCCGCTCGCCGAAGCGGACTGCCAGGCCGGCGGAAGACTGGGCATCGCCGGCCGCTCCCTGGTCGGTATCGTCCTCGGCCGCGCCAGTTGGGCCATGGTGTTCTTCGGCCTGCTGACCTGGGGTCCTAGCTACCTGGCGCAGGCGCGCGGCTTCGATATCAAGGGTATCGGCGCCGCGACCTTCGTCATCTTCCTCTGCGGCGCCGTCGGTTCCCTGGTCGGCGGCTTCCTCTGCGACCTGCTGATCCGCAAGGGCGTGCGCCGCGGCCTGGCGGCCAAGGGCCTGCTGACGGTCTCGGGCCTCGCGGCGCTGGTCGCCTTCCTGCTGTTGCCGAGCCTGGAAGATGCCTATGCCGCCGTGACCCTGCTGGCGCTGACCGCCTTCTTCCTGATGTGGGGCAGCCTGTACTGGAGCTTTCCGGCCTTGCTCGCCGCTCCGGCCCGGGTCGGCCTGGTCGGCGGGGTGATGAACATGGCCGGCAGCCTCGGCGGCATCGCCGTGCCGATCCTGGTCGGGCTGCTGCTGCAACACCTGGGCGGATATGCCGCGGTGCTGGGCTTCTTCGCCCTCTGCTCGGCAGCCTTCATCGCCGGCACCCTGCTGATTTCCCTGGACAAGACCGAGGCAAAGCATGGCTGAGCTGTACGACGGGCCGATCGTCGACGCCCATCATCATTTCTGGGACCCGCAGGCGAACTACCACCCCTGGCTCGCGGAGGACGCCAAGATTCCGTTCCGCTACGGCGACTACAGCGCGATCAAGCGCCGCTACCTGCCGGCGGACTACTTCGGCGACGTCGGCGCACACAGGGTGGTCGAGACGGTCTACGTGGAAACCGAGTGGGACCCGCGCGATCCGCTCGGCGAAACCCGCTTCGTGCATCACCTCGCCGAACGCCATGGCGCGCCCCACGCAGTGGTGGCGCAGGCCTGGCTGGACGCGCCGGACGCCGCCGAGGTGCTGGCGGCGCAGGCGGGCTTCGCACGGGTCCGCAGCGTCCGCCACAAGCCCGGCGGTCCGCAACGCCCGCAACAGGTCGGCGAGCTGCGCAGCCTGATGAGCGACGAGCGCTGGCGTCGCGGCTATGCCGAGCTGGCCCGGCACGGCCTGCACTTCGACCTGCAGACACCCTGGTGGAACCTCGCCGAGGCCGCATGCCTGGCGCGCGACTTCCCCGATACGCTGATCGTGCTCAACCATGCCGGCCTGCCGTCCGATCGCAGCGAGGAGGGGCTGGCCGCCTGGCAACGGGCCATGGCGCGCTTCGCCGAATGCCCCAACGTGGCGTTGAAGATCTCCGGCATCGGCCAGGCCGGCCGGCGCTGGAGCGTCGAGGACAACGCCTGGATCGTCCGCGAAAGCATCGCCCTGTTCGGCGTCGAGCGGGCGATGTTCGCCAGCAACTTCCCGGTGGACAGCCTGTGCGGCTCGTTCGACGACATCTATGGCGGTTTCAAACGCATCGTCGCCGACCTGCCGTACGCCGACCAGGAACGGCTTTTCCATAGCAACGCGCGGCGCATCTACCGCACCGTACCCGACACCGTGCGCCTGCAGCAGGCGTCGCTCGACCCGAGGACTTCCCCATGAACGCTCCATCCCTACCGCGACTGGCCATGGTCCTGGGCGATCCGGCCGGCATCGGCCCGGAACTGATCGCCCGCCTGCTGGCCGACACCGAGGTGCGCGAGAAGGCGCACATCGTGCTGATCGCCGACGAAGCGGAAATGCGCCGCGGCATGCGCATCGCCGGCTGCGAATTCCCCTACCGACGCATCGACGCCCTGGAGACCCTGGATTTCGCCGACGCCACGCCATTGCTGCATCCCTGGCTCAGCCAGGGCGGGGACGAGTTCCCACGCAGCGAAGCGAGCGCCGTCGGTGGCCGCTACAGCCTGGAAACCCTCGCGCTGGCCCTCGAACTGACCCGCAGCGGCAGGACCGACGCGATCCTCTTCGGCCCGCTGAACAAGACCTCGCTGCACATGGCCGGCATGGACCACAGCGACGAGTTGCACTGGTTCGCCGAGCGCCTGGGGTTCGGCGGCCCGTTCTGCGAGTTCAACGTCCTCGACGACCTCTGGACCTCGCGGGTGACCTCCCACGTAGCCCTGGCCGAGGTGCCGGGCCTGCTCAGCCAGGAGCGGGTAGGGGAGGCGATCCGCCTGATCGACGACGCGCTGCGCCGCAGCGGCCTGGCGCGGCCGCGCATCGGCGTCTGCGGACTGAACCCGCACAACGGCGACAACGGCAGCTTCGGCCGCGAGGAGCTGGACATCATCGCTCCGGCGGTGCAGAAGGCGCGCGAACAGGGGATCGCCGCCGACGGCCCGTATCCCGCCGACACCATTTTCCTCAAAGTGCAGGGCGACGCCCGTGCCTTCGACGCGGTGGTGACCATGTACCACGACCAGGGGCAGATCGCGATCAAGCTGATGGGCTTCTCCCGCGGCGTGACCGTCCAGGGCGGCCTGCCGATCCCCATCGCTACGCCGGCCCACGGTACCGCTTTCGATATCGCCGGGCAGGGAAGGGCCGACGTCGGCGCCACCCGCCAGGCGTTCGAGATCGCCTGCCGGATGGGCAGGCGCAAAGCCTGATCGCCTGCATGCGACGCGACAACCAGAGCGCCGCCCCTTCGTAACGCGCTCCCTGGCGCCTCCCTGTACCGTCGCGGCGGGGCAGGAGGCGTCGCACCTTCGACGAGAGACACATCGCCTGGAGCCGCAGCGCTCCACGGCTCGCTTCGGCCTGGGAAAAGGAAAAACAACAATGACCCGTTCCGCTCCGAACCTGCTGAAATCCGCCTCGCTCGCCCCGGTCCTGCTGGCCGGCCTGCCGTCGCTCGCCGGCGCCGAGGGCTTTATCGAAGACGCCAGCGTCAGCCTCGGCCTGCGCAATCTCTATTTCAATCGCGACTTCCGCCAGCCCGGCGCGGCGCAGTCGAAACAGGAGGAGTGGGCCCAAGGCTTTCTCCTACAGGCAAAATCCGGCTATACCCAGGGCACCCTGGGCTTCGGCGTCGAGCTGATCGGCCAGCTCGGCCTGAAGCTCGACAGCAGCCCTGATCGTGCCGGCTCCGGGCTGCTGCCACGCCACGCCGACGGACGCGCAGCGGACGACTACGCGCGACTGGGCGTGGCGCCGAAGCTGAAGCTGTCGAATACCGAGCTGAAGCTCGGCGAACTGCTGCCGGAACTGCCAATCCTCCTGCGCAACGACGGCCGCCTGCTGCCACAGACCTTCCAGGGCGGCATGCTGACCTCCAGGGAAATCGCCGGCCTGACCCTGCACGGCGGGCAGATGCGTTCGCTCAGCCAGCGCAACTCCAGCGACCACCAGGACCTCTCGGTGGATGGGCGCGGCGGGGTGTTCTCCGACCGTTTCGACTACCTGGGCGCGGAGTACCGCTTCAATGCCGAGCGCAGCCAGGTCGGGCTGTGGCAGGCGCGACTGCAAGACATCTACCGGCAGGACTACTACAGCTTGAGCCACAAGCAGAGCTTCGGCGGCTGGCGCCTGGGCGCCAGCGTCGGGCTCTTCGACACGCGCGACGAAGGTGCCGCGAAGCTCGGTGATCTGGAGAATCGCGCGCTGACCGGTTTCTTCAGCGCGACCCGCGGCCGCCACAGCCTCGGCGCCGGCTACCAGCGCATGTACGGCGACGACGGGATGCTCTACATCGCCGGCACCAGCACGCCGTTGGTCAACGACATCCAGGTGCGCAACTTCACCAGCGCCGGCGAGCGCTCCTGGCAACTGCGCTACGACTACGACTTCGTCGCCCTGGGCATTCCCGGGCTGACCGCCATGGCCCGCTACGCCAGCGGCGCCCATGCCCGGACGAAGGCGATGGACGACGGCCGCGCCTGGGAACGCGACGTGGACGTCGCCTACGTGATCCAGAGCGGCCCGCTGAAGAACCTCGGCCTGCGTTGGCGCAACGCCATGCTGCGGTCCAACCATGCCGCCGATGTCGACGAGAACCGCCTGATCCTCTCGTATTCCCTGCCGCTGCTCTGAGCGCAGGGCCGTTCTCGCTGCTGCCCGATAACCGGCGATTGGCTGATTGGTGAAAAGGTATTGCCTGGGGTTATCGATGAATGCGCAGAAGTGATTATCCGCGCGGGAGCGGCCTGGCTACAGTCGGCCCAACGCAAGCGGCCATGCCGCCTCCGCGTCGAACAACAACAAGAAGGAAGCCCTCCATGAGCGCCATGAACGACCACGCCAGGCTGCTGTCCTCGGCGATCGCCACCAGCCGCCTGCGGCTCCTGCCTTTCCTGGTCCTGATGTATGTACTGGCTTTCATCGACCGGGCCAACGTCGGTTACGCGCGGGCCTTCCTGCAAGCCGACACCGGCCTCGGCGATGCCGCCTTCGCGTTCGGCGCGAGCATCTTCTTCATCGGCTATGCCTGCTTCGAGGTACCCAGCAACCTGATGCTGCACCGCCTCGGCGCCAGGGTCTGGCTGTGCAGGATCATGGTCACCTGGGGCCTGGTCTCGGCGGCGATGATGTTCGCCGACGACGCCATGACTTTCTATGTCCTGCGCTTCCTGCTGGGCGTCGCCGAGGCGGGCTTCTTCCCCGGCATCATCCTCTACCTCACCTACTGGTTCCCGCAGCGCAGCCGTGCCCAGGCGCTCGGCCTGTTCTATTTCGGCCTGCCGCTGGCGCTGGTGCTGGGCGGTCCGCTGTCCGGCTGGCTGCTGGAGTTCCACGGCATCTTCGGCCTGGCCAACTGGCAGTGGCTGTTCGTCACCGAGGGCCTGCTGGCCTCGCTGGTCGGCATTGCCGCCTACTTCTACCTGGTCGACCGCCCGCGCGATGCCGGCTGGCTGAGCGACGAGCAGAAGCGGGCGCTGGAAGGCGAGCTGGCCGAAGAAGACACCCGCAAACAGGCACGCGGCCCGCACGGCTTCCTCAGCGCTCTGCGCAGCGGCCAGGTGCTGAAGTTCTGCCTGGTCTACTTCACCATCCAGATGAGCGTGTACGGCGTGGTGTTCTACCTGCCGACCCGCATCGCCAGCTTCCTCGACGGCCAGGTCGGCCTGAACGTCGGCCTGATCACCGCGATTCCCTGGGCTTGCGCCCTGGTGGTAACGCGCCTGGTGACCCGCCAGGCCGACCGCATCGGCCAGCATCGCCAGCTCGCGGTGGCCATGCTGGGCATGGCCGCAGCCGGTATCGCCGCCTCGGCGCTGGCCGGCAACCTGGGCCTGGCGGTGATCGCCTTCTGCTTCGCCGCGTCCGGCTTCGTCTCGGTGCAGCCGCTGTTCTGGACCCTTCCCACCGGCTACCTGAGCGGTGCGGCCGCGGCCAGCGGCATCGCCCTGATCAACTCCCTGGGCAACCTCGGCGGCTTCGTCGCGCCGAACCTCAAGACCCTCATGGAAAGCCAGTTCGCCGACCCGCGCGCCGGCATGTTCGCCCTGGCCGCCGTCGGCCTGCTCGGCGCCTGCCTGCTGGCCCGGCTGAAGACTTCCGGATCGTCGTCCGTCCCGCTGCGAGCGCGGCAGGCCGGCTGACTCACACTACGCACCGATAGGAGCTGCGACATGAAAATCAAATCCGTCCGTACCCGCGTCTTCGAATGGAAGGGCAAGGTCGTCCCGCCGCAGGCGCACTTCTGCACCAATGCCAGCGACATCCTGTTCGAGAAGGGAGACGCCATGGGCTCGTTCCGCTTCCACGGCTGGCTGGTGGTGGAGATCGAGACCGACGACGGCCTCGTCGGCATCGGCAACTGCGCCCTGGCGCCGCGCGTGGCGAAGGAAGTCGTCGACCTCTACCTGGCGCCGATCTGCATCGGCGAAGACCCGTTCGACAACGAGTACATCTGGCAGAAGATGTATCGCCGCACCCACGCCTGGGGCCGCAAGGGCATCGGCATGGCGGCCATCTCGGCGGTGGACCTGGCGATCTGGGACATCATGGGCAAGGCGGTGAACAAGCCGGTGTTCAAGCTGCTCGGCGGCCGCACCAAGGAGAAGATCTGGACCTACGCCTCGAAGCTCTACGCCAACGACAACCTCGACGCCTTCCTCGAAGAGGCCCAGGGCTACCTGAACCAGGGCTTCACCGCGCTGAAGATGCGCTTCGGCTATGGCCCCAAGGACGGCCCGACGGGCATGCGCAGGAACATCGAGCAGGTCCGCGCGCTACGCGAACTGGCCGGGCCGGACATCGACATCATGCTCGAATGCTACATGGGCTGGACCCTGGAATACGCCCGGCGGATGCTGCCGAAGCTCGCCGAGTTCGAACCGCGCTGGCTGGAGGAGCCGGTGATCGCCGATGACATCGAGGGCTACGTCGAGCTGAAGAAGATGGGGATCATGCCGATCTCCGGCGGCGAGCACGAATTCACCGGCCACGGCTTCAAGGACCTGCTGGAGCGCCGCGCGGTGGACGTCATCCAGTACGACACCAACCGCGTCGGCGGGATCACCGCCGCGCGCAAGATCAACGCCATGGCCGAGGCCTGGTCGGTGCCGGTGATCCCGCACGCCGGACAGTTGCACAACTATCACCTGACCATGGCCAGCACCGCCTCGCCGATGGCCGAGTTCTTCCCGGTGTTCGACGTCGAGGTCGGCAACGAGCTGTTCTACTACGTGTTCAAAGGCGAGCCGCAGCCGGTCGACGGCTATATCCAGCTGGACGACCACAAGCCCGGCCTGGGCCTGGAGATATCCGAAGAGCACCTCAAGGATTTCATCATCATCGAGTGATAGTCGGAGCCCACAGGAGGAGCCGAGATGCGGCTGATTCAATTCGAGGACCGGGCAGGGCAGCGCCGGGTCGGCGTCGTCGAAGGCGCCGGGATACAGGTGCTGCGCGGCGTGCGCAGCACGCGCGAACTGGGGCTGGCGGCGATTCGCGCGGGCAGCAGCCTGCACGACGAGGTGCTGCGCCGAGGCAGCGAGCCAGGCCCAGACTATGCCGGGTTGCTTGAGGAGGGAAGGGTGCTGCCGCCGCTGGATCATGACGACCCGGCCCATTGCCTGGTCAGCGGCACCGGCCTGACCCACCTGGGCAGCGCCGCGACGCGCGACCGCATGCACCAGCAGAACCAGGGCGACGAGACCGCGCTGACCGACACCATGCGCATCTTCAGGTGGGGCCTGGAGGGCGGCAAGCCACCGGCGGGCCAGGTCGGCGCGCAGCCTGAATGGTTCTACAAGGGCGACGGCGGCATCATCGTGCGCCCCGGCGCGGACTTCCCGCTACCGGCCTTCGCCGAGGACGCCGGCGAGGAACCGGAGCTGGTCGGGCTCTACCTGATCGGCGATGACCGCCGGCCTTACCGGCTCGGCTACGCCCTGGGCAACGAGTTCTCCGACCACCTGATGGAGCGCCGCAACTACCTGTACCTGGCGCATTCCAAGCTACGCGCCTGCTGCTACGGGCCGGAGCTGCGAGTCGGCGAACTGCCGCGCCACCTGCAGGGCGAGAGCCGGATCCTGCGCGACGGCGAAGTGCTCTGGCAGCAGGCGTTCCTTTCCGGCGAGGACAACATGTGCCACAGCCTGGAGAACCTCGAGTACCACCATTTCAAGTACGCGCAGTTCCTCCGTCCGGGCGACGTCCACGTGCATTACTTCGGTACCGCCACGCTGTCCTTCGCCGACGGGATCAAGGCTGCTCCGGGGGATGTCTTCGAGATCGCCATGGCCGAGTTCGGCGCGCCGCTGCGCAATGGCATCGCCGCCGTCGAGACCGCACTGACGCCGGGGCGGGTGGTAGCGCTCTGAAGCCCCACCGCCGTGCATAGGCCGGAGCTCCACGAGAGACCCGCGGCACGGTTTCCTTCATTCCTGCGGAGCCTTGGCTCCAACCCCGCCGGCCATCCCCGGCGGGGCTTCCCCTGTATGAGGTCGACATGACAGCCATCCTCGGACACAACTTCATCGGCGGCGCCCGCAGCGCGGCCGGCACGCTCTTCCTGCAAAGCCTCGACGCCGCCAGCGGTGAGGCGCTGCCGTACCGCTTCGTGCAAGCCACCCCGGAAGAAGTGGACGCCGCCGCCGAAGCCGCCGCCAGCGCCTACCCGCACTACCGGCAACTGCCGGCCAGCCGCCGCGCGGAATTCCTCGATACCATCGCCGCCGAACTCGACGCGCTGGACGCTGATTTCGTCGCCATCGTCTGCCGTGAAACCGCGCTACCGGCCACGCGCATCCAGGGCGAACGCAGCCGCACCAGCGGCCAGCTGCGCCTGTTCGCCGAAGTCCTGCGGCGCGGCGACTTCCATGGCGCGCGCATCGACCGCGCCCGGCCCGAACGCAAGCCGCTGCCACGCGTCGACCTGCGCCAGTGCCGGATCGGCCTCGGCCCGGTGGCGGTGTTCGGCGCGAGCAACTTCCCCCTGGCGTTCTCCACCGCCGGCGGCGATACCGCCGCGGCCCTGGCCGCCGGCTGCCCGGTGGTGTTCAAGGCGCACAGCGGACACATGGCCACCGCCGAACGGGTCGCCGCGGCGATCCTCCGCGCGGCCGAGCGCACCGGCATGCCGGCGGGCGTGTTCAACATGATCTACGGCGGCGGAGTAGGGGAGCGGCTGGTCCGCCACCCCGCGATCCAGGCGGTCGGCTTCACCGGTTCGCTGAAGGGCGGCCGCGCCCTCTGCGACATGGCGGCCGCCCGGGCGCAGCCGATCCCGGTGTTCGCCGAGATGAGCAGCATCAACCCGGTGGTGCTGCTGCCGGCAGCGCTGAAGAAGCGCGGCGAGGCCGTGGCCGACGAACTGAGTGCCTCGGTGGTGCTCGGCTGCGGCCAGTTCTGTACCAATCCCGGGCTGGTCATCGGCATCCGCTCTGCGCAATTCTCGGCGTTTCTCGAACGCTTCGCCGCCCGCATGGACGACCAGCCGGCGCAGACCATGCTCAACGCCGGCACGCTGGCCAGCTATGAAAAAGGCCTGGCGGCGCTGCACGCCCACCCGCGCGTCCGCCATCTCGCCGGGCAACCGCAGGAGGGCCGCCAGGCCCGGCCGCAACTGTTCCAGGCGGACGTCAGCCTGCTGCTGGAGGGCGACGAGTTGCTGCAGGAAGAAGTCTTCGGCCCGGCCAGCGTGGTCGTCGAGGTCGCCGACCACGCCGAACTGAAGCGCGCGCTGCATGGGCTGCACGGGCAGCTCACCGCGACCCTGATCGCCGAAGCGGAAGACCTGGCGTCCTTCGCCGACCTGGTACCGCTCCTGGAACAGAAGGCAGGGCGCCTGCTGCTCAACGGCTATCCGACCGGCGTGGAAGTCTGCGACGCGATGGTCCACGGCGGCCCATACCCGGCCACCTCGGACGCCCGCGGCACCTCGGTGGGCACCCTGGCCATCGAGCGTTTCCTGCGCCCGGTGTGCTACCAGAACTACCCGGACGCGTGGCTGCCGGAAGCGCTGAAGGATGGCAACCCATTGGGGATTGCGCGGTTGGTGGACGGGATCGTGACGCGGGCGGCGGTTGCTTGAAAGGGGTGCCAGGGAGGGGCGAGGTCCCGAGCGGAGCGGGACCTCGCTGGCGCGGAAAAAGCCGGAGAGGTGTGCGGCAGGACGCGGGGGAGCGGGCCGAATCAATCTCCCGGCGCTGTTACCCTGGCGTGCACGACGCTACAGATGCTCGTCGAAGAACCCGGCAATCCGATCGAAAGGAATCCTGTCCAGCCGGTCGTACAGGTCGACATGACTGGCGCCCGGAACGATCAGCAGCTCCTTTGGCTCTGCGGCAGCGGCGTAGGCGGTCTCGCTGAAGTAGCGTGAATGGGCCTTTTCGCCGTGGATGAACAGGATCGGGCGTGGCGAGATCTCCTTGATGTAGGTGAGGATCGGCATGTTCATGAACGACAGCGGCGTGGTCATCGTCCAGGCGTTACCGGAGTTGACTGCCCGCGGGTGGTAGCCGCGGGGTGTCATGTAGTAATCGTGGTAGTCGATGAGGAACTGTGCCTCGCCACCCTTCAGTTCGTTGTAGGGCGGCTGATAGGCGGGGGTACCGCTTTCCGCGTCCTTCCAGCGCTGCTGGCCCAGTTGCTCCAGCGTTCGCGTACGCTGTTCGAGGGTCACGCTGTCGTTGTAGCCCTTGGACATGACCCGCGTCATGTCGTACATGGTGCTGGTCACCACCGCCTTGACGCGCTTGTCCACGGCCACCGCGTTCAGCGCCATGCCACCCCAGCCGCAGATGCCGATGACGCCGATGCGCTCGCGATTCACCTCCGGCAACAGGCCGATGAAATCCACTGCCGCGCTGAAGTCTTCGGTATTGATATCCGGCGAAGCGACGTTGCGTGGCTGACCGCCACTCTCACCGGTATACGATGGGTCGAACGCCAGCGTGACGAATCCGCGTTCGGCCATGGTTTGCGCATACAGGCCGGAGGACTGCTCCTTGACCGCGCCGAACGGACCGCCGATCACGATTGCCGGCAGCCGATCGCCGCCACGCTTCTTCGGCAGGTACAGGTCAGCTGCCAGGGTGATGCCGTAGCGATTGGCGAAGGTGACCTTGCGATGTTCGACCTTTGCGCTCTGGGGAAAGGTCTTGTCCCACTCCTGGGTCAATTGCAGCTGCATGTTGGTTCCTCCGGTGTTTGACGAAGTCGTTGCCGCCGGACTGGTCTGGCAGCCGACGAGAGCCATCAGCGCACCGGCAAGGACTGCGCCCCTCAGGGCACCCTTGCGAGAGCGGGCTCGATTGCTGTGCTTGGTTTCCATGGCGTTCTCCATCGATCAGATCGACGTGGTGGGATTCGGCTCGACGACCTGGCCTGCGGCGCGAGGCAAGTCGCGTCCGGGCGTTCCCGGGGTCTAGCCGGCCGGGGCTTTCGAGCGTGCGGTGAGGATGGTCAGGAAGGCTGCGATCAGCAGCATCGCGGCGCTGGCGAAGAAGGTCGCCTGATAGCCAGTGCGATCGAACAGCAGACCACCCAATGTGGAGCCCAGGGCAATGGAGAGTTGCACCACGGCGACGAACAGGCCGCCACCGGCTTCGGCGTCCTCTGGGAACACCCTGGCGATCCAGGCCCACCAACCGACGGGGGCCGAGGTACCGGTCAGTCCCCACAATCCGAGCAGGACGACAACGATGGCGGGCCAGCCGCCAAGGACCGTCAGCACCAGGGCGATCAGGGCCATCAGCAACGGGATGGCGACCAGTGTCTGGAAGAAGCGCCGTTGCAGAACCCGGTCGATCAGCAGGGTGCCGATAAAGCCCGCTGCACCGATCACCAGCAGTACCAGCGAAATATGCGCGCCATGTACGCCGGTGACCGTCTCCAGGAATGGTCGCACATAGGTGAACAGGGAAAACTGGCCCATGAAGAACAGGCTGCTGGCGAGCATGCCGAGCATCACACCGGGACGCTTGAGCAGAGCGAATACCGTGAACACATTGCCCGGGCCGGGAGCACGCGCGCCGGCCCGCATGGAGGGCAGGGTGGTCCATTGCCAGGCCAGTGCCACCAGGGCTACCGGCACAAGGCAGAGAAAAGCCCCTCGCCAGCCAATGAGGGTGCCTAGCCAGGCGCCCAGCGGCGCGGCCACCACTGTCGCCAGAGCGTTGCCGCCATTGACGAGGGCCAGGGCTCGCGGCACGTCGTTGGCAGGCACCAGGCGCATGGCCGTGGCTGCCGACATCGACCAGAAGCCGCCGATCACTATGCCGATCAGCGCCCGGCCCAGCATGTAGACGAAATAGTTTGGCGCGAGCGCGACGATTGCGCCGGACATGCCCATTGCCGCCGTCAGTCCCAGCAACAGCGTCTTGCGGTTCAGGCTGCCGGCAACGGATGAAATGAACAGGCTGGTTAAAACGGCGAAGGCGCCGGAGATGGCGATGCCCTGGCCTGCCATGCCCTCGGTAGTTCCCAGGTCGTTGGCGATGGGAGTCAGCAGGCTGACCGGCAGGAACTCCGACGCGACCAGTGCGAAGGCGCAAACCGCAATGGCCAGGACGCCACTCCAGGAGCCCGATTGTTCAGGGTTTTCGTTGGCGGTATCGAGTGCGCGGGTTGTCATGAAAAAACTGGCTTATCCAAAGAGTGAAAAGAAGAGATCGGCTCCGCTGGTGACAAACGCCTGGGCTGAGTCGGCAGGGAAGGGAAGTCAGGGTGCGGTAGGCGGAGATGATTGCTGCAAATGAATATTCGGGTATGCGGCGGCCTGTTACTAGCTAAACAATTCTTAATGGGTATATAAGCTCTACTAATTAATGGTCCGTGGAAGAATTGGCCATGATCAAACGTAACCTCAACGACCTCCTGTCCTTCGTTGCCGTCGCCCGCGAGGGCACCTTCACCCGTGCCGCCGCCCAGCTGGGCGTGACGCAGTCGGCATTGAGCCAGTCGATAAGCGGCCTGGAGGCGCGCCTGCAGATCCGCTTGCTCACCCGCACCACCCGCAGCGTTTCGCCCACGGCGGCAGGGGAGCGCCTGTTGAATGCCATCGGCAATCGCTTCGACGAGATCGAGGCGGAACTGGACGAGTTGTCGGCGCTGCGCGACAAACCAAGTGGCACGGTTCGCATTACCTGTGGCGATCACATCCAGCGAACCCTGTTGCTACCCAGGCTCACCCCGTTGCTGCTGGAATATCCAGACATCAAGGTGGAGTTCGACATCAACTATGCCTTTCGGGACATCGTGGCCGACCGGTTCGATGCCGGCGTACGCCTGGGCGACACCATAGACAAGGACATGATCGCCGTGCCGATTGGGCCGCCAGTGCGCATGGCGGTCGTCGCGGCCCCGGCCTACTTTGCGGCACATCCGAAGCCCAGGAGTCCTCGCGATCTGGTCGACCACAACTGCATCAACATGCGCATGCAGTCCGGCGGCGGCCTGTATGCCTGGGATTTTCAGCGGAAAGATCGACACGTGAACGTCCGTGTCGATGGACAGCTCATTTTCAACGCCTCGCCGAATATCGTGGATGCCGCGCTGGCGGGGCTGGGAATCGCCTGGCTCCCCGAAGAGGAATTCGCTCCGCATATCGAGGAGGGCCGGTTGCTGCGAGTGCTGGAAAACTGGTGCCCACCGTTCCCTGGCTACTACCTGTACTACCCGAACCGTCGGCAACCATCGCCGGCTTTCAGCCTGGTCGTGGATGCGCTGCGTTACACCAGGCCCAGGGGAACGGCACCATAGGCGTCGGGTAGCGGGCATGCAGGGACTCGGTCGCCGGCCACTCATCACGGGGTGGACGATCTGTGAAAACGGCGGCAATCGCCAGAGATGCGACGTTTGACCATCCAGCCTCAGGCACCTGCTGTTTTTCGGACACAGGTTCAGGCCAGCTCACAGACACGCGACGCATACGCATGGTGGGAAGAAATGTTCGAGGGCGAGGACCTCCTGGCCAACCTGGGCCGGAGGTTGTCGTCGGAGCGCGAGAACGAAACATCCTTTCGAGCGATGTCGAGGAACCCGGCGACAACGGCGCTGGGTTATTAACTATCAGTGTCGGGCAAGAGGGCGAGATTCGAGCCGAAAGCTCAATCGCAAAGGATGTGAGTTCCACCTAGGTCATATTTAATTTAACATAATATACATTATGCGAATATACAGGTTCACAGGACCTAGGGCAGCATCACGCATTTCGAAGCGACTCCATGGCGGCTTCCGTCTGGAGCCCTCGTGCGATCGCTCGCCGACCTAGCTTCTGCAACAGCCGTAACCCTGCACCTGCGTTTCGCTGTCGACCACTTCGCGCCACCAGCGTCGGCCGGCATGCGGTGCTTGCAGATCGATCCGTTCGCCCATCATCGGCGTGGAAACCCGTACGCCGTGTTCGGTGGCCAGTTCGAGTATCCGTTCGAACGGCTCGTACCAGGCATGCATGGCCAGGTCGAAGGTGCCGTTGTGGATCGGCAGCAGCCAGCGCCCGCCAAGATCCCGGTGAGCCTGGAGGGTCTGCTGCGGGTGCATGTGCACGTAGGGCCAATGTTCGTTGTAGGCGCCGGTTTCCAGCATGGTCAGATCGAACGGTCCGTAGCGTCGGCCGATCTCGGCGAAACCATCGAAGTAACCGCTGTCTCCGCTGAAGAACAGCTTCAGTTCGGCGCTTTCGATCACCCAGGAACACCACAGCGTACGGTTCCCATCATGTAGCCCACGGCCTGAGAAGTGCTGTGCCGGCGTGGCGGTCAGGCGCAAACCGCCAGCCTCGATATCTTGCCACCAGTCCAGTTGGCGCACCTTGCCTGGCGGTACGCCCCAGGCCAGCAGGCGGTCGCCTACGCCGAGCGGCGCCAGGAACAGTTCGACGAGCGGGACCAGGGCCTTGATCGCGGCGCGGTCCAGGTGGTCGTAGTGATCGTGGGAAAGAATTACCCCACGGATCGGCGGAAGATCCGCCAATGCCACCGGCGGCGCATGGAAACGCTTCGGCCCGGCGAACGGCAACGGCGAGGCGCGCTCGGAAAATACCGGGTCGGTCAGCCACCAGCTACCGGCCAGTTTCAGCAGCAAGGTCGAATGACCCAGGCGGAACAGACTGCCATCGACGGTCGCATCGAGTTCGGCACGGCTCGGGCTGAGCACGGGTAAAGGCTGCCGCGGGACGGTGCTTCTCGGCTTGTTGAAAAGCGCGTTCCAGAGCACCCGGGCACCGGGTGCCGGCATGTCCACCGGCCTGGGGCTGAGATTGTGGAAACGCCCCTGGCGCAATTGCGGGGAATCGTGATGTCCGCCGATGGCGGCTCGCCGTATCGAGGGAAGTTTCAAAGCGTCATTATTCCTGTCTGGCATTTCGACAACCGCAGCGCAGCCGCCGGCATTCGTTCGCGGTCACTATTGGGCATCCTCCCCTCCTCGTCATTGCCTATTCCTCGGGAGTCCTTGCCCGATCGTGCGGGCCTGCTCAAACGGTCGAATACCCCGCTCGCCCCAATCATTGAGCGTCATCGACGAGGCCGTTCCGAAGCGCCCGAAGCTGTCATCGGCGCAGAGTCAAATCGACTCCATGCGGGTCATTACGACCGCAAAAAGACCGTGTCAATATGACTCATAAACCTTCAAATCATTGATCTACATCAATAAAAAACCTGGCATGGGAAATGGAAAGCCAATGGCGACTCCTTCCCATTCAGGATTTCCCATGAAACGCATGCTCCCGCTCATCGCACTGGCCCTGGCAACCACGACTCCCCTCGCCCACACCGCCGAAGTGATTTCCGCAGATAGGGACCGAACGGTCGGCTACGGCGCTGGCGGCGTGGTTGGCGTCATGGTCGGCGCGGCCCTCGGCGGTCCCCTGGGCGCTATCGCCGGGGGCGCGCTGGGAGCCCTGGGAGGCGCCTCCGTCCAGCAGGCAACCGGTCTGAGCGAAAACGCCTACACCGTTCGCTACGAGGACGGCACGACCGAACGCTTCCGCTCTCCCAACGCCCAGTTCGACGCCGGCGACCAGGTGCAGGTACAGGGCATCCGCCTCATCCCTGCCCCGTCGCTCTCGCGTTGATCCATCCCTATCGAAGACCCGTATCTCCATCACCCCACGAGGGATTCCCATGAGTGAATTCAACGACCGGTTCGCCGTCGTCACCGGCGCGAGTTCCGGCATCGGCCTGAAACTGACCGAAACGCTGCTCGGGCACGGCGCGACTGTCCTGGCGATGGCAAGGCGCGAACGACCGCCGGAAAGCCTGCACGCCCACTCCGGCAAGCGTCTGCACTGGCTGGCGGGCGACGTCACCCGCGAACGGGACCTGGACGCCCTGGCTTCGCGTGCCGCGTCCATCGGCCCCGTCGATTACCTGGTGCCCAACGCCGGCATCGCCCAGCTCGCCGACGGCCTGGACAGCCTGGCGTTCGAGCAGCAGTGGCGGGTCAACGGCGCCGGGGCGCTGAACACCTTTTCCGTACTCAGCCGGCAAACGAGCAAACCGGCCAGCGTAGTCTTCATCGGTACCTTCCTCAGCCAAGTGACCTTCCCCGGGCTCGCCGCCTACATCGCTTCCAAGGCGGCCCTGATCGCCCAGGCCAGGACGCTGGCGGTGGAATGGGCGGAAAAAGGCGTGCGGATCAACCTCGTCTCCCCCGGCCCTACCGCCACCCCGATATGGGCGTCACTGGGCCTGAGCGATGCCCAGGCGGAGTCTGTCACCCGGAGCATCAACCAGCGCCTGGTCGACGGCAGCTTCCTCAGCCCCGGGGAAATCGTCGACGTGGTGAAGTTCCTGCTGTCGTCGAAATCCGCCGGGCTCTACGGGCAGGAGTTGATCGTCGACAAGGGCTACGGGCTGCGCTGAGGGCCGCCGATGCCGGACGTCGTATCGCGACGTCCGGCGCCTTTGCGGTTTCCTGTCGGGACCCCACGGCAGCTCAACTAGGGGGCCTGGATGCCCCCGGCCCGCCGAGGCTATCGACGCATCCGGAGGGTCTGGCGGCTTGACAGCGGGCGAAGGCTTGGCGGACTCTATATTGTATTTAGTCGATACCATCTCGCATCTTAGAGAACCCTCCCATGCCCCTGCCTGCCCTACCCCTGGATGCCCTTCTCACCGGCCGCGCCCGGCCCTTCACCCGCCCCGGCTCGCGCAGCGGCATCGCCAAGTCTCCGCGCGACGGTGCGCTCAGGGTCACCCCCGTCGGCCTGGAGGGCGACGAACAGGGCGACCTGCGCGTCCATGGCGGCGTCGAGAAAGCGATCCACCATTACCCACGCGAACACTACGCCGCCTGGATCGCCGAACTGGGCGAACACCCCCTGCTGATGCAGGCGGGCGCCTTCGGCGAGAACTTCAGCACCAGCGGCTGGAGCGAAGCCGACGTCTGCCTCGGCGACCGCGTGCGGGCCGGCACCGCGCTGCTGGAGGTGTCCCAGGGGCGCATGCCCTGCTGGAAACTCAACGACCGCTTCGAGGTCGCCGGGATGTCCCTGAGGGTGCAGGAGTCCGGGCGCACCGGCTGGTACTACCGGGTGCTGGAGGAAGGCGTGGTGGCGGCTGGCGATATCCTGCAACTGGTCGAACGGCGCCATCCGGACTGGTCGCTGTTGCGCCTGTCCGAGGTGCTGTTCGACAGGCGGGCCGACGCCGAGCTGCTGCGCCAGTCCCTGGCGCTGCCGCTGACGCCATCCTGGCGGCGCACCCTGGAGCGGCGCCTGGAAAAAGGCCATGTCGAGGACTGGGGGCCGCGCCTGGAGGGAGCCCCCGGCCAGGCCGAGACGCCCAGGCCGACCTGAGGAAGCGCCGACCGCCCCCCGCAGGCAGGGAATCGGCCTGGGGATGCATGGAGTGCCGGAAAGCGGGTATAAAGCGCCAGCGTTAAGCGACCCAGACGTCTGCCAAAGGACCCCTTTCATGCTGCGGCTCTCGATGCCGGCCCTGCTCCTGGCTCTTGCCGGCTGCGCCACCAAGCCCCCCGCCAATCCCGATAACCTCTGCGAGATCTTCCGCGAAAAACCGAAATGGCACGAGGCGGCGCTGAAGATGCAGCAGCGCTGGGGCGCGCCGGTCCAGGTGCCGATGGCGATGATGTACCAGGAATCGTCCTTCAAGCACGACGCCCTGCCGCCGCGCTACTACTTCCTCGGTTTCATCCCCTGGGGCCGGGTCAGCTCCGCCTACGGCTACGCCCAGGCCAAGGACGAGACCTGGGCCGACTACAAGCGCGAGGCCGGCGGCTGGGGCGCCAGCCGCGACGACTTCGCCGACGCCCTGGACTTCATGGGCTGGTACATCCAGAAGAGCCAGCGAGTCAACGGCGTCTCCAAGTGGGACGCCTACGGCCAGTACCTGAACTACCACGAGGGCTGGGGCGGCTACCGCAACCGCAGCTACGACGCCAAGCCATGGCTGAAGAACGTCTCGCAGAAGGTCCAGTCCCGAGCCTCTCTGTTCGGCGCCCAGTACCGCAGTTGCCAGCAGGAGCTGTCGCGCGGCGGCTGGTTCTGGTAGCCCGGTCCGCGCACGCCGCGGGCTCGAACCTCTTCCGCCTTCGACGAGGGTAGCGTCCGCCAAGACGGCCCCAAGCCGGATCGGCACGCTCGAACGGCCATCCTGCGTCATGGAACCGCAGGCGCATCCTGCCCAGGCAGCCCGCAGCGCCAGTGAACAGGCGGGTCGTCGAACCGGCGGCTGGCCACCTGGCCGAGCGGCCTGCCCTCACCTTTCACCCCGTTTCGCTTCCCAGGCCAGAGCGCTCGCGGATTGGCAGCGTCAGATTTCCTCGTCTACTGTTTGGATAAAAGTTTGGCGCCAGAAATACGTCAATAAATTGACTAAAAAAACTTACCCAGACTACGGATATTTCCCTGGGAATGCTAAGATAGCTATCACAAAGCCACTATCGACGAATGAACCTATTCGACGGGAAAATGACTAAACCGCGTGGCAAATGAAAAATAGTCACTAAATTGACGCTTCACCGCCTTGCTCTTCCCTATCCACTCAATGGACTGCCCGTGATCGGCAGAGCAAACAACATGCATTCGAAGTCGGTAGATAGCCTGTCGCTGACACGGGCTGGATTCATCGAGTACTTCCTGGTCGCGACCAAGCTGGTACACGCGCTCACCGCCATCGCCCCGGCGCTGTTCCTGCTGTACTACCCCGGCCTGGTTCCCGTGGAGCTGCGCAGCAACATGCTCGGGCTGCTGCTGTTCTTCGGCGCGCTCACGGTGATCATGTTCCAGGCACTGGACGTCTACTCCGACGATATCTTCAGCAACCGCCTGCGCTTCCGCATCATGTTCTTCGCCTGGGCCTCGGCGTTCTGCCTGCTGTTGTTCATGTACCAGGGCCTGGGCCTGTTTCCCTACCTCAGCAGCAAGCTGGTGATCTTCTGGTTCACCGGCAGCCTGCTGCTGTTCGGCGTGCAGCGCCTGCTGGTGCTGCGCCTGTACCGGGCCTGGATGAAACGCGGCATGTACCTGCAACGCACGGTGATCCTCGGCTTCACCGAGAGCGGCATGCACCTGGCCGAATACCTGGTACGCAACCACGACATCCGCTCCGGCATCATCGGCTTCATCGACGACCGCTCCGAGCGGGTCCCGGAGAACTACAACTCGCTGCCGCTGCTGGGCAACACCAAGGACCTGGAGAAACTGATCCGCCAGGAACAGGTCGACCAGGTGCTGGTCGCCCTGCCCTGGTTCGCCGAGGGGCGCATCGGCGCCATCGTCCACCGCCTGCGGCAATTGCCGGTGAACGTCCTGCTGGTGCCGGACATGGCTGCCTTCCGGCATGCCCACAACCGCATCGTCGACGTTTCCGGGATCCCCATGTTCAACGCGTCCGAGCTGCCGCTGCGCGGCTGGTCGCCGCTGATCAAGCGCTGCGAGGACCTGGTCCTGGCGAGCATCGCGCTGGTCCTCTTCGCCCCGCTGATGGCCCTGGTGGCCCTGGCGATCAGGCTCGACTCCAAGGGGCCGGTGCTGTTCCGGCAGAAACGCTACGGCTACAACAACCGGCTGATCTGGGTCTTCAAGTTCCGCTCGATGTACACGGAAAGGACCGACGCCAACGCCGAACGCCAGACCACCCGCGACGACGACCGCATCACCCGGGTCGGCCGCTTCATCCGCAAGACCAGCATCGATGAGCTGCCGCAGCTGTTCAACGTGCTCGCCGGCAGCATGTCGATGGTCGGCCCGCGCCCCCACGCCACCGCGACCAAGGCCGCCGGCATTCCCTTCGAGGAGGCGGTCAGCGAATACAGCTCGCGCCACCGGGTCAAGCCCGGCATCACCGGCTGGGCGCAGATCAACGGCTACCGCGGTGAGACCGACACCCTGCACAAGATCAAGAAACGCGTGGAATACGACCTCGAATACATCGCCAAGTGGTCGGTGTGGTTCGACCTCTACATCCTGTTCCGTACGGTGCCAGCCGTACTCCTGACCAAGGAAGTCTACTGATGAACGCCGTCGCCCCGCTGATCCCCTGCATCGTTTCCGGCGGTTCCGGGACCCGCCTGTGGCCGGTTTCCCGGGAGAGCATGCCGAAACCCTTCATGCGCCTGGCCGATGACCAGAGCCTGTTGCAGAAGACCTTCCTGCGTATCGCCGGGCTGCCGGACGTCGCCCGCCTGCTCACGGTGACCAACCGCGATCTGCTGTTCCGTACCCTGGACGACTACCGCGCGGTCAACCGCAGCGGCCTGGCCCAGGACCTGCTGCTGGAGCCGATGGGACGCAATACCGCGCCGGCCATCGCCGCCGCCGCGCTGCATGTGCAGGAGCACTTCGGCGACCAGGCGCAGTTGCTGATCCTTCCCGCCGACCACCTGATCCGCGACGAGCAGGCCTTCGCCGCGGCGGTGGCCGAGGCTCGCGGACTCGCGGCCCAAGGCTACCTGGTGACCTTCGGCATCACCCCGGAGCGCGCCGAGACCGGCTTCGGCTATATCGAACAGGGCGCCCCGCTGGGCAACGGCTTCCGGGTCGCACGCTTCGTCGAGAAACCCGACCAGGCCACCGCCCAGTCCTACCTGGACAGCGGCAAGTACCTGTGGAACGCCGGCATGTTCTGCTTCCAGGCCGCCACCGTGTTGCAGGAACTGGAGCGCCACGCGCCGGAGGTGCTGATCGCCGCCCGCGCCGCCCTGGCCGACGGCAGCAGCCTGGAGAACGGCCAGTGCCGCCAGCGCGAGCTGGCCGCCGGGGCCTTCGCCGAGGCGCCGGACATCTCCGTCGACTACGCGCTGATGGAGCGCTCGGACAAGGTCGCCGTGGTGCCCTGCTCCATCGGCTGGAGCGACATCGGCTCCTGGCAGGCGCTGCGCGAACTCAGCGCGGCGGACGAGAACGGCAACCAGGTACGCGGCGAAAGCGTGCTGCACGACGTCAGCAACTGCTACATCGATTCGCCGAAGCGCCTGGTCGGCGCCGTCGGCGTGCACGACCTGATCATCGTCGACACCCCCGACGCCCTGCTGGTGGCCGACGCGGCGCGCAGCCAGGACGTCAAGTTCGTCGCCCAGGAACTCAAGCGTCGCGGCCACGACGCCTTCCGCCTGCACCGCACGGTCAGCCGGCCCTGGGGCACCTACACCGTGCTCGAGGAAGGCCGCCGCTTCAAGATCAAGCGCATCGTGGTGCGCCCCAAGGCTTCGCTGTCGTTGCAGATGCACCACCATCGCAGCGAGCACTGGATCGTGGTCAGCGGCATGGCGCTGGTGGAGAACGGCGAGCGCGAGTTTCTCCTCAACACCAACGAATCCACCTTCATCCCCGCCGGGCATAGCCACCGCCTGAGCAACCCGGGGATCATCGACCTGGTGATGATCGAGGTACAGAGCGGCGAGTACCTCGGCGAGGACGACATCGTCCGCTTCAACGACATCTACGGTCGCGCCCCCGCCAGCGACGAGAAGAAAGCCTGATGCGCTGCGCCCTGGTCATTCCCACGCGCAACGCCGGCGCGCACCTGGACCGGCTGCTGCCGGCCCTGGCCGCGCAACGGCGGCAGCCGGACAGCATCCTGGTGGTGGACAGCCGCTCCAGCGACGACACGGTGGAGCGCTTCCGCGCCTTCGGCGCGCGGGTCGAGGTCATCGAGCCGGCCAGCTTCAACCACGGCGGGACGCGGCGCTGGGCCAGCCAGCAGGTCGAGGCCGACGCGCTGATCTACCTGACCCAGGACGCCATTCCCGCCTCGCCCGACAGTTTCGCCAACCTGCTCGACGAACTCTATGCCGAGGCCGACATCGGCGTGGCCTACGGCCGCCAGTTGCCGCACCCCGGCGCCGGCCTGCTCGGTGCCCAGGCGCGGCGCTTCAACTACCCGCCGGAAAGCCGCAGCAAGCGCCTGGCCGACGCCTCGGAACTGGGGATCAAGACCTGCTTCAGTTCCGACTCGTTCTCCGCCTACCGCAGCGACGCCCTGGCGGCCGTCGGCGGCTTCCCCGAAGACGTCATCGGCAGCGAGGACGCCTACGTCGCCGCGCGCCTGCTGCAGGCCGGCTACGCGGTGCGCTACGCGGCCAGCGCCGAGGTCTACCATTCCCACGATTACCGCTTGCTGGAAGAGTTCCGCCGCTATTTCGACATCGGCGTGTTCTACGGCCGCGAGCGTTGGATACGTGCCGCCTTCGGCGGCGCGGGTGGCGAGGGCAAGCGCTATGTCCTCGCCGAGATACAGGCCTTGCGTGCCGCCGGTGCCCTGTATCGCGTACCTGAAATAGCGCTGCGTAGCGCGTTCAAGCTGCTCGGCTACCGCCTTGGCCAGCTGGAACGCCACCTGCCGGTCGCCCTCAAGCGCCGCATCAGCATGTTTCCAGGCTACTGGAAGTGAACATCATGACCTACAGGAAGTGCTCCCTCATGAAACGCACCCTCCTCATGCTCGCCATGCTCGCCCTGGCCGCATGCAACACCCCCGCACGGATTCCCGCACCGGACAGCGACACCGTGGACAGCGGCAAGCGTGCCCTGGAAGAACTCGCCAGGCTACCGCCGGCGATGGAGCGGGTGCGCGTCGGGGACACCCTGCGGATCGTCCGCGATGCCGGGGAGATGCCGACCCTCTCGGCGTTCAACGTCGCCACCATTTACGAACTGACGCTGTACACCGTGCTCAACGACGGCAGCATCTACTATCCGTTCATCGGTCGCATCCAGGCCGCGCACCGTACGCCGCAGGAAATCGCCAACGAGCTGACCACCAAGCTCGCGCCGATCTACCGCGAGCCGCGGGTCACGGTGAACATCAACCAGGCGCCGGGCAATACGGTGTTCGTCGGCGGCGCGGTGCGCAACCCGTCGGCCGTGCCGATCCCCGCCGCCAACAATATGGAGCAGGCGATCCTCGGCGCCGGCGGCATCCTGCCGGTGGGCGACGCCCGCCGCGTGGCGCTCATGCGCGAGGACTCGGAAGGCCGCTATCACGCCTACTTCCTCGACTTCAGCCAGTTGATGAAGATCGGGCCGGAAGGCCGCAAGCCCCTGGCCATGCAGCGTGGCGACATCGTCTTCGTGCCCAAGTCGATGGTCGGCGACCGTATCGAGGGCGTCGACGTCTACCTGAACCAGTTGCTGCCCTTCGCCAAGTCCATCGGCGTCGGCGTCAGCTACACCGTCAACAACGATCGCTGAGGAGCGACATCGCCATGATAGAAATTCGTTCCTTGCGTGATCTGTTGCGCCTGCTGTTCATCTACCAGCGCGAGTTCAAGCTGGCGGCCCTCAGCGCGGTGGTGATCATCGTCCTCGGCGCCTTCCTGCTGCCGGCCAAGTACGAGTCCAACGCACGCCTGCTGGTCAAGCCGGGCCGTGACTCGACCCTGCCGATCGAGATCAGCAACCGCCAGGCGCTGGTGATGCCGAGCACCCAGCGCGACCCTATCGTCGACGAAGAACGCCTGCTCACCGGCCGACCGATCGTCCGCCAGGTGGCCGAGCGCTACCTCGAGGTGCTGGCCAACCGGCCGCCGCCGGAGGGCCTGTGGAAGCGCACCAAGTTCTATGTGAAGAAGGCCATCGGCGCGGTGTTCGACGGGATTCGCGTGACCCTGGAAACCTTCGGCGTGATCGAGGAAACCACCGCGGTCGAGCGCCTGGCCAAGGACCTCGAGAAGAAATTCGAGGTCACCCATGCGGCCGGCTCGACGGTGATGGAGATCAGCTTCACCTGGAGCGAGCCGGAAGTCGCCCAGGAAGTGGTCAAGGCCTGGATCGAGATCTACATGGAAGAGCGCACCCAGGCGCTCGGCCGCAAGAGCCTGTACGCCTTCTACGAGGCGCAGACTGCCGACAGCGCGGCGCAGATCAAGAGCTACAAGGCGCAGATCCTCAAGCACCTCAACGAGATCGGCGCATCCAGCATCGAGGACCGCCTGCAGGACCTGTCCGAGCGGATCAACGTGCTGCGCGGCGAGCGTTTCAACTCGATCCGCCTGATCGCCTCCTCCGACAGCGCCCTGGAATCCACCCGCCAGCAACTCAAGGGGCTGCCCAGGGAGATCGTCACGGTGCGGCAGATCGCGCTGAACCCGGCGCAGCAGGACCTGCGCCGGCTGCTCAACCAGAAGCGCTTGGAACGCGCCGACATGATGCGCACCTACACCGACGACGCGCCGCCGGTGAAGGCCCTGGACGCCTCGATCCGTGCCCTGGAGAAAGAAGTCCAGGACGAAGGCGCCACCGTGCAGAGTTCCGAGGACCGCGCGCCGAACACCCTGACCACTCACCTGGAACGGGTCCTGCTGGACGAGACCAGCAACAACGCGGCCCTGCGCACCCAGCTCGCGGAGCAGGAAAAGCAGCTCGCCGAACTCGAGGCGCAACGGCGCGAAGCGCTGGACATCGAGCCGACCCTGGCGCGCCTGCAGCGCGAGCTGAACGCCACCGAGCGCAACTACGCGCTGTACGTCGACAGCCTGGAGAAATCGCGGATCGACCGTGAACTGGACAAGAGCCAGATCAGCAACATCTCGGTGATCGAGGAAGCCACCTACAACCCCGGGCGGATCTTCCCGAAAACCCTGCTGATGCTGTTCCTCGCCGTGCCCTTCGGTCTCGCCGTCGGCCTGCTGGTGGTCTATCTCTGCTACCTGCTCGACCAGCGCATCCACGACGGCGGCCTGGTCGAGGAGAAATTCGGCCTGCCGCTGTGGACCACCCTGCCGGAGCTGAGCAACAGCACCGCGGAGAGCAGCAACGCCTTCACCGCCAGCATCTACCGGCTGTACGGGCTGCTGCCCTACGCGCGCATCGAGGAAAAGGGCCTGACCCTGGGCCTGACCTCGGCGCGCCACGGTGAAGGCGTGACCTTCATCATCGAGCAACTGCGCCGCCTGCTGGAGGAAAACGGCGTGCGCGTGCGGGTCGGCGGCGAACCGGCCCAGCCGGGCGAAGTGGTATTGCTCGACGCGCCGGCCCTGCTGGACAGCCGCGAGGCCTTCATCGCCCTGCGCCGCGCCGACCTGATCGCCCTGGTGGTGGAGGCGCAGAAGAGCACCGTGCCGGTGGTCGAGCATGCGCTGACCATCCTCACCACGGCGTTCGGCAAGGTCGACGGGATCATCATCAACCGGCGCCGCTTCGAGGTGCCGAGCAAGGTCCTGCAGACCATCGCCCGCTACCGGAGCGCGTTCTGATGCGGATCGCCCTCCTCGCGCCCCTGCCGCCGGAAAAGAATGGCATCGCCGACTACGCCAGTCATTTCCGCAACGCCCTGCAGGGTCTCGGCATCGAAGTAGCCACGCCGCTCGCCGGCGTGGCGGCCGACAGCGCGAATATCGCCAGCCGGCTGGACAGCGTCGACTGGAACGCCTTCGACCTGGTCCATGCCGAACTCGGCGGCGGCCGCCTGGGTGAGTTCATCGCCCTGCGCGAGCTGCGCAAGCGCTTCCCGCGCCTGCCGCTGAGCGCCACCGTGCACGATCCGGAGCGCATGGTCTGGCGCCGCGAGCGCCTGCCCTGGCCGCTGAACCTGCTGGAACGCCTGCCCTCTCCCCTGCCCCAGGCCGCCGTGGTGCTCGCCGACCCGCTGACCCTGCGCGAAGAGCGTGCCGTGGCCCAGGGCGTGACGCGCCTGGTGACCCTCACCGGCCTGGGCGGCGAGTGCCTGGCCCGGCGGATGCGCCTGCCGCCCGGGCGGGTCGAGGTGATCAACCACGGCAACCTGGAGATCGCCACGGTGCCGCTGCCGTCGCTGGACACCCTGCGCCTGCTGTACTTCGGATTCATCTATCGCGGCAAAGGCATCGAGGACCTGCTCGAGGCCCTCGCCGACCTGTTCGCCAGCGCGCCGGAGATGCGCCAGCGCGTGCGCCTGACCCTGGCCGGCGGCACCGCCGCGGAAATGGCCTTCGGCGCCGGCGGCAACTACCTCGACCAGTTGAAGGCACAGATCGCCGAGCTTGGCCTGGCCGATGCCATCGACTGGAACCTGAACCTGGCCGCCGCGGACATCCCACGTACCATCCAGGCCCACCACGTGATGGTCCTGCCGTACCGCGAGTCGAAGAAACTCGGTCTGCTCGGCCAGCAGCGCGGCACCAGCGGCGCCCTGTCCTGGGCGGCAGCCTGCGGGCGCGGCGCGATCACCTCGGACGCTCGCGCCTTCGCCGAGGAAGTCGCCAGCGGCAACGGCGCCATCTACCCTCAGGGAGACGTGGCAGCCCTCTCCGAACAGTTGTTGAACCTCGCTCGCGAACCCCGCCTGGCACAGGCCTGGGCCGAGCGCGCCGGAGCGATCGGCCATGCGCGGACCTGGCCGCGCACCGCGCTGCGCTTCCAGGCACTGTTCAACGACATGGTGGGAACCGTTCATGGCACGTAAGGGACTCTATCTGGGCGGCAGCGCGCTGCTGCTCGCCGTGGTACTGCTGCTGGTGTTCTGGGGGCGTCCCGCGGACGCCGAGATCCAGGTACTGAAGGCGCCTCGCGCGGTGGTCTGGAAAGACTTCCTCGGGGTCAACGCGCAGTTCCTCTGGTTCAGCCCGGAGCGCTACAACAAGCAGATCGACCGCCTGCAGGACCTGGGGCTGGAGTGGGTGCGCCTGGACCTGCACTGGGACCGCCTGGAAACCGCCGAAGACCAGTACCAGCTGGCCTCCCTCGACCAGTTGGTCAAGGATCTCGAGGCGCGCCAGCTGAAGTCGGTGTTCTACCTGGTCGGATCGGCCCGCTTCATCACCACCGCGCCGTTCTATTCGCCCTTCCAGGACCAGTATCCGCCGCGCGACCCGGAAGTCTTCGCCCGGCGCATGGCGATGCTCTCGCAGCGCTACCCGAGCGTGGCCGCCTGGCAGGTATGGAACGAGCCCAACCTGATCGGCTTCTGGCGGCCCAAGGCCGATCCGGAAGGCTACGCCAAGCTGCTCCAGGCCAGCACCATCGCCCTGCGCATGGTCGACCCGGAGAAGCCGGTGGTTTCCGCCGGCATGGCCTTCTTCAGCGAGATGCCCGACGGCCGCACCATGTTCGATGCCCTCGGCCACCTGGGCGTGGAGAGCCTCGGCACCATCGCCACCTACCACCCCTATACCCAGTTGCCGGAAGGCAACTACCCGTGGAACCTGGACTTCGTCTCCCACGCCAACCAGATCAACCGCGCCCTGCGCAACGCCGGCGTGCCGGCGATCTGGAGCACCGAGTGGGGCTGGTCGGCCTACAAGGGGCCGAAGGAGTTGCAGGACATCATCGGCGTCGAAGGCCAGGCCGACTACGTGCTGCGTCGCCTGGCGCTGATGAGTGCGCTGGACTACGACCGGATCTTCCTCTTCACCCTCAGCGATCTCGACCAGCGCGCCAGCGTGCGCGACCGCGACTACGGCCTGCTCGACCTGGACGCCAACCCCAAGCCGGTCTACCTGGCCCTGCAACGCTTCCTCAAGGTCACCGGGCCGAAGCTGCGCCCGGCCGACCCGCCGGTCACCGAGGACCTGCCCGACGGTTCCTTCAGCATCGGCTGGACCCGCGAGGACGGTCGCAACGTCTGGCTGTTCTGGTCGGCCCGCGGCGGCAACGTGCGCCTGCCGAAGCTCAAGGAGGCCACCCTGCACGATCCGCTCAGCGGCAAGGTCACGCCCTTGAGCGGCAGCGACGGCCTGGAAGTCCCGGTGAAGTCCAGCCTGCAGATGCTGGTCTGGGAGTGAAGCCACCCATGCGTATTCTCTGGATCCTGCCCTACTCGCCCTGGCCCACCACCAGCGGCGGCAAGACCCGCCAGTACCACCTGCTGCGCAGCCTCGCGGCACGCGGCCACCGGATCACCGTGCTGCTGCACAGCAAGCAGCCGGTGAGCGCCGAGGACCGCCAGGCCCTGGAGCCCTTCCTCGAACGCCTGGTCGTGCTGCCGCGCCGACCGCTGCGCAGCCTCTCCACGCTGCTCGCCGCGCTGTTCGCGCCCTACCCGCTGCTGGCCAGCGTCAACGGCCTGTCGGCGGAGCTGCAACGCACCGCCACGGAGTTGCTGCGCGAGCCCTGGGACGTGGTCCAGGTCGAGCACAGCTATAGCTTCCAGCCCTACGAGCGACCGCTGCGCGACGCCGGCCAGCCGTTCGTGCTCACCGAGCACAACGTCGAGTCGTCCCTCGGTGCCGCCACCTACGACCGCCTGCCGGGTTGGGCGCTGCCCTTCGTGCGCTACGACCAGTGGCGTTACCGCCGCTGGGAACGCCGGGTGATGAGCCAGGCGGCAGCGGTCGTCGCCGTGACCGAGAAAGATGCGCGGCAGCTCGGCGCGATGCTCGGGCGCCCGGTACCGGTGGTGGTCAACGGGGTCGACTGCGAGCACTTCGCCGCCGCCCGGCCGACGCCCGAAGCGCAGCGCGTGCTGTTCCTCGGCAACTACGAATACGCACCGAACGTCGATGCCGTGGAATGGATGCTCGACGAAATCCTGCCGCGGGTCTGGGCACACTGCCCCGAGGCGCGCATGAGCGTCTGCGGCTATGCGCTGCCGGCGGAGTGGGCGCAACGCTGGAGCGATCCGCGCATCGAATGGCAAGGCTTCGTTCCCGACCTGCTGCAACTGCAATCGAGCAGTTCGGTGTTCCTCGCCGCGCTGCGCCATGGCGGCGGTTCGAAGCTGAAGGTGCTCGAGGCCCTGGCCGCCGGGCTGCCGCTGGCGAGTACCGCGCAGGGCGTTTCCGGCCTGGAACTGCGGGACGGCGAGGACTACCTGGGCGGCGAAACCGCCGAGCAGCTCGCCAACGCCGTGGTGCGCCTGTTGCAGGACCCCGCGCGGGCCCGCGTGCTGGGCGAGAACGGCCGCGCCTACGCGCGCCGCGCGCACGACTGGAGCGTCGCCGCCAGCCAACTGGAACAGGTCTACGCCGGCCTCGCCGAAGGAGCGCCGGCATGCGCATAGGACTCGACTACCGCACCGTCGGCAGCTCGCCGCACTCGGGCATCAGCCGCCAGGTCTATGCCATGGAGCAGGCCCTGGAAAGCCTGCCCGGCACGCAGGTGACCCGCTTCACCGTGGCCCCTCTCGACGACCCGCTGCGCCAGCGGGCGGTCTGCCCGCCGTGGGGCTGCCCGCGCACCGCGATGCACCAGCCGCACCAGCGCCTGCGCTTCGAAGCCGGGTTCCTCCCACGCGCCTTGCGCGAGCAGGACATCGACCTGTACATCAGCACCTTCAACATGGGCCTGCCGCTACCGCCGCGTCCGCCGGGCGTGCGCTATGCGCTGCTGATCCACGACCTGTTCCAGATCACCCTGAAGAACTACCACGCCAACCGCCTCAAGGCACTGGTCTATCGGGTCAGCGACTACCTGTCGATTGCCTATGCGCTGCGTGTCGCCGACCGTGTCTGGACCCCTTCGCAGTACAGCGCCGACGAGGCTGTGCGGCTGTTTCCCGGGGTCGCCGGGAAAGTCCGGGTGCTGCCCAACCAGGTCGACGGCTTCGCCGGCGAACCCGCCGACCTCTCGGCACGCGGCCTGCCGCCACGCTACTGGCTGCTGGTGGGTACCCGCGAACTGCGCAAGAACGTGCCCTGGTTCGTCAGTGCCTGGGCCCGGGCGCGCGCCCAGGCGCCCGGCGTGCCGCCGCTGGTGCTGGTCGGCAGCCTCGACCACCTGCCCGAGGAACAACGCGGCTTGCCCGGCCTGCACGCGCTCGGCGGGCTCGACGACGCCGAACTGCACGCGCTGTACCGCCAGGCCGAGCGGCTCTGGCAACCGTCCTACGCGGAAGGCTTCGGCCTGCCGGTGGTCGAGGCGCTGAGCGTCGGCACGCCGGTGGCGGTGGCCAG
This sequence comes from Pseudomonas sp. FDAARGOS_761, assembly GCF_013343155.1. Lineage (NCBI taxonomy): Bacteria > Pseudomonadati > Pseudomonadota > Gammaproteobacteria > Pseudomonadales > Pseudomonadaceae > Pseudomonas > Pseudomonas sp. FDAARGOS_761. The sequence continues at coordinate 2,498,690 of NZ_CP054572.1, forward strand.
CGGCACCTCGCTGGACGAAGTCACCCCGCCGTCGGCGCCGCGCTTCTCGCCCAGCGACGGCGCCGCCCTGGAACGCCTGATGCTGCGCCTGGCCGATGCGCCGCGCGAAGCCTCGGCGGAAGAACTCATCGCCTGGGCCGCGCGCTTCAACCGCGAAGCCTACCGGCAACGGCTGGCCGCACTGATCGAGGAACTGAGTTGAGAATGTCGTTGGGAAACCTCGTCGCTGTCGTCTTCGGCCTGGCCTTCGGCGGAGCGCTGCTGATGCTCAGCCCGGCCAAGGCCGGCGCCGCCATGGTCGGCCTGGCGGCCGCGGTCACCATCCTGCGCTTCCCGTTCTGGGGACTGCTGCTGTTCGCCCTGGTGGCGACCTTCATGCCCTACTCCACGGTCAACGTGGGGATCCGTTCGACGGTCAGCGAAGCGATTCTCGCCCTGACCTGGGGCGCGGTGATCTGGCACATCTTCCTCTCGCGCCTGCCGCCGGCGCCGGCGCTGCGCTACCGCTCCACCGAGCGCATGCTGCTGTGGCTGATGCTGTTCACCGTGCTGCCATTCGTGGTCGGCCAGGTCAGCATCAAGGCCGAGGCCAGCGGCCTGTCGAACTGGCTGCGCTGGTTGCTCAACCTGTCCATCGTGTTCCTCGCCGGACGCCTGCTGGTGGAGCGCAAGAACCGCGAGACACTGGTCATCGCCCTGCTGCTGGGCACCCTGGCGATGCTGCTGATGTCCATCGCGGTGTTCATCCGCTACCGCTCGGCGTCGGGGATGGCGCCGATCCTGGCGATGTTCAACTACGCCAACCTGGACACCCTCAAGTTCGGCCTGGAGGCGCTTTCCTCGCGAATGGGCTCGCCATGGATGCACCCCAACGCCACCGGCGGGATCATGGCCCTGCTGCTGCCCCTGGCGTTCTGCTACGGGGTCGCCAACCAGGGCTGGCGGCGCGGCCTGGGCCTCGCCGTGGCGGTCCTCGGCGCCGCCGCGATCCTCCTCGCCAGTTCCCGCGGGGCGATGCTCAGCCTGGCGGTGGTGCTGTTCTGGATGTCCCTGCGCAAGGTGCCCTACACCGGCCGCCTGCTGTTGCTCGGGGTCGGCCTGGTGGTGGTCCTGGTGCTCAGCTACCCGCCGTTGCAGGAACGCCTGGCGACCATCTTCTCGCCGCAGAACGCCAGTACCGAGGTGCGCTTCGACGAATACCGGATGTTCCCCAAGGCCGTCGCCCGCTATCCGCTGGGAATCGGCTTCAAGGTCGACCCGCCGGTGCCGGGCACCGACCTCCTGGGCATCTCCAACCTGTGGCTGAACTTCATGTACAAGGTCGGCCTCGGCGGCATGCTGCTGTTCATCGCGGTGACCTGGCGCTGGTGGCGCGAAGCCCGTCCGGAGAAAGGCCCGATCCGCCTGACCCGCGACAACGCGATCTGGCTGGGCAGCACAGGCGGCATCCTGGCGGCGCTGGTCAGCGGCCTGTTCGACCACTACTTCAGCTTCGCCGTGGTGATGATCGGCCTGTTCTGGCTGCTGGTCGGGATCAACCTGCTGGAAGCCCGCCGGCTGTTCCCGGAACGCCAGCCGCAACCGCGGGCGGTGGGTTATCGCAAGCTCAAGCGACAGCTCGAGCGCGGGGCCGAGGCCTGAGATGCTCGGCTCCGCCTTCTGGCTGACCCTGGCTACCCTGCTCGGCCTGTGCCTGGGCTTCGCCCGCGAATGGCTGCTGGTGGCCTCCTGGGGCGCCGGCGAGCGCAGCGACGCCTTCCTCATCGCCCTGTTCCTGCCCGAGGCCCTGCGCATGTCGCTGGCCGGCGGCGTGCTCAGCGCTGCGGCCCTGCCACTGTTCCTCGAACGCCAGGGCGAACGTCGCCTCGACTGGCTGGCGGCGATCCTCCCGGCGCTGCTCGGTATCGCCGTGGCGCTCAGCCTCCTGCTGCTGGCGGCGGCGCCCTGGCTGGTGCGCTTGCTCGGCCCGGGCCTGGCCGAGACGGCCAGCGCCCAGGCCGCGGCCAACTTGCGGATCCTCGCCTGGTGCGTGCCGGGGCTGATGCTCCATGCGCTGTTCAGCATCCCCCTGCAGGCCGCCGAGCGTTTCGTCCTGGCCGGGCTCGGCTCGCTGCTGTTCAACCTGCCGCCGGTGCTCTACCTGGCCTTGCACGGCCAGGCCAGCCAGCCCGAACAACTGGCCCTGGCCTGCCTGCTCGGCAGCCTGCTGATGCCGCTGGTGCTGCTGCCTTCGCTATGGATCGAGGGCTGGCGGCCCTGGCACTGGCGCCTTTCCGGCGTCGAACTGGGCGAGCTTGGCGGGCGCATCGGTCCGCTGTTGCTGAGCAACGCCGCCAGCCAGGGCCTGGCGCTGGTCGAGCGGCTGGTGGCGTCGCTGCTCGGCGAAGGCGCGGTGACCTGGGTCAACCTGGCGCGCAAGCTGATGAACCTGCCGCTGATCGCCCTGATGAGCCTCAACCAGGTGTTGCTCGGCATGATGAGCCGACGCCAGGGTGGCGAGCGTCTGGCCCTGCTTCGCCGCGGCCTGGAGACCGCCAGCCTGCTGACCCTGCCGGCCGGGGTCGGGCTGGTCGCTGCCGCACCCGGCCTGGTGGCCCTGTTGCTGCCGCAGCAGACCGCCGGCTCGCCGTTGCCGGCGCTGCTGGCCTGGTTCGCCGTGCCACTGGTGTTCGGCGCCTGGAATGCCTTGCTGGCGCGTTACGCCTACGCCGCCGGCGATACTCGCCTGCCGCTGCGCTGCGAGCTGCTCGGCAGCGCGCTGAACGCCGCGCTGCTGGCGGTCCTGCCGTTGATTTTCGGACTGCCGGGGATTCCCCTCGCGGCCCTTGGCGGGGTGCTCTGCACCGCGCTGCTGCTGATGCGTCGCCAGGCCCTGCTCGGCGCCCTGCCCTGGGCCCGGCTGTGGCTACTGAGCGCCCTGGCCATGGCACTGGCCGCCGGCCTGCTGTTCCGCATCGACGGCATCTGGCTGCAATTGGGCCTGGGCACCGTCGCCGGCTGCCTGGCGCTGCTCGGCATGGCGCTCTGGCTGCGGCCCTGGCGCACCGATTGACCCATGGCTCCGGGTAGGGAGCCTGGCCCTGGGGGCCTTCGAACAACCACTGTGAGTTAGCGCGTCAAGCGGGAGTTGCAAAGTGAAAAAACGCTGGATTCAGATGGATGTGACCCGCGGCGTGGGCATCCTGATCATCGTCTTCGGGCACAGCTGGTTCGTCGCCAGTTCGCCGACCGTGCTCTATCCGTTGCTCTCTCCGTTCATCCTGCCACTGTTCTTCTTCATTTCCGGGGTGTTCTTCAGGACCGAGCAACCCTTCGGCGAGATGGCCCTGCGCAAGGCCGACGCCCTGCTCAAGCCGTTCTTCGTGACCATGCTCGGCTACGTCATCCTCCGCGACCTGCTGCGCGGCCAGCCGCTGCTGCCGGACATCGGCGGAGTGCTGTACGCCTCGGTCGACACCCTGCCCTGGCAGGCGCTCTGGTACCTGCCGCACTTCTGGGTAGCGACCCTGTTCGCCTGGTTCATGCTGCGCGTCATCCAGCGTCTCGGCCTGTCCCTCGCCGCCAGTTGCGTGCTGCTGGCCGTGCAACTGGGCCTGGGCATCCTGTTCCTCAAGACGTTCTGGCAGATCCCGGTGGAGTTCGGCGGCGAACAGTACCTGCTGCCGGGCCTGCCGTTCAGCCTGGACATCACCCTGATCAGCAGCGCCCACTTCATGTTCGGCTATGTCCTGCGCGACGTCCTGCGTCGCCACCAGAGTTCGTTGCTGACCCTGTGCATCGCCCTTGCCGTGACCACCGCCAGCTTCCTCTACTACCCGACGGTGGTGGACATGGCGCAGCGCCGCTACGACCACTGGTTCTGGGCCACCGTCCAGGCGGTGAGCGGCGTCTACCTGTGCTGGGCGCTGTCTGGGCTGATGATGAAGATCGACTGGCTGGGCAAGGCGATGACCTACATCGGCCAGTCGACCCTGATCCTGCTGATCTTCCACGGCGAGATCCAGCACAAGACCTTCAACCTGCTGGTCCACCTGGGCCTGTCGGAACCGGCCGCTGCCAGCGTCGCCCTGGTGATCTCGGTGATCGTCTCGCTGCTGATCGGCGAAGTGATCAAGCGCGTCGCGCTGCTGCGCGCCCTCTACTTCCCCTTCCCGGTGCGCAAGAAGGCCGCCGCGGTCCAGGGCGGCGGCGAAGCGCGCTGACGCCCTCGGCCCGGTGCGCCTGCGCCGGGCCTTTCCCCTCCCGTCTCCCTTTTCCCTACCGGGCGGCCGACCTCGCTTCGACCTGGCCGATGATCGCCCGCTCCTTTCGCTGAGCGGGTTGGTAGGCGGGCATTGCCTTCCTAGAATATGGAACATCGTTCCGAAATCTTGAAAAAGGGAGAAGCCATGACCTCTGCGGCCGTCGAGACCACCCCGCTAACCTGTGACGTGCTGGTCGTCGGCTCCGGCGCCGCCGGGCTGGCGGCGGCGGTGACCGCGACCTGGCACGGGCGCCGGGTAGTCCTGGTGGAGAAGGACCCGGTGTTCGGCGGCGCCAGCGCCTGGTCCGGCGGCTGGGCCTGGTTGCCGCGCAACCCGCTGGCGCGTCGCGCCGGTATCGAGGAGGACATCGAGCAACCGCGTACCTACCTGCGCCACGAACTGGGCGAGCGTTACGACGCCGCGCGGATCGACGCCTTCCTCGAAGCCTGCCCGCACATGGTGGCCTTCTTCGAGCGTCACACCCACCTGCGGTTCGTCGACGGCAACGGCATCCCGGACATGCATGGCGACACGCCGGGCGCCGCCGAGGGCGGCCACCAGCTGGTCGCCGCGCCCTATGACGCACGGCAACTGGGCCCGCTGCTGCCGCGCCTGCGCAAGACCCTGCGGGAGACCTCGTTCATGGGCATGCCGATCATGGCCGGCGCCGACCTCGCCGCCTTCCTCGACCTGACCCGCTCGCTGCCGGCCTTCCTGCATGTCGCCCGGCGCTTTTCCAGCCACCTCTGGCACCTGCTGCGCTACGGTCGCGCCATGCACCTGGTCAATGGCGTGGCTCTGGTAGCGCGCCTGGCCAAGTCCGCCGAAGCCCTGGGTGTGCGCCTGATCGAATCGGCGCCAGCCCGCGAACTGCTGCTGCGTGACGGCAAGGTGGTCGGCGCGCTGGTCGAGAGCGCCGAGGGACTCCTGCGCATCGAGGCAGGCGCCGTGGTCCTGGCCTGCGGCGGCTTTCCCCATGATCCGCAGCGCCGCGCCGAGCTGGCCCCCACCCTGGACACCCTGCTGCCGCTGCCGCCGCCGGGCTGCAACGGCGACGGCTTGCGCCTGGGGGAAAGCGCCGGCGGCCGGGTGGCCGACGACCTGCGCTCGCCGATCGCCTGGGCGCCGGTCTCGCGAGTTCCCCACGGCGATGGCGAGACCGGGCACTTCCCGCACATCATCGAGCGCGGCAAGCCCGGGGTGATCGGCGTGCTGGCCAACGGCAGGCGCTTCGTCAATGAGGCGCACGGTTACCACGACTATGTCGCCGCCCTGCTCGAAGCCACCCCGCCCGGGCAGCCGGCACGCTCCTGGCTGGTCTGCGACCGGCGCTTCCTGCGTCGCTACGGCCTCGGCTACGTGCGTCCGGCGCCGCTGCCGATCGCCGCGCACCTGCGCAGCGGCTATCTCAAGCGCGGGACCAGCCTGGATCAGTTGGCAAGGAGCTGCGGCATCGACCCGTCCGGCCTGGCCGCCACCGTCGCCGAATACAACCGCCACGCCCGCGAGGGCCGCGACCCAGAGTTCGGCCGCGGCGGCACGGCATTCAACCGCAAGCAGGGCGACCCGGCGTATCCGGGGCCGAATCCCTGCGTCGCCCCCATCGAACGCGGACCGTACTACGCGGTGCAGGTCGAGCCCGGCTGCTTCGGTACCTTCGCCGGGCTGAAGACCGACGCCCAGGCCCGCGTGCTGGACGGCGGCGGCCAGCCGATCCCCGGCCTGTACGCGGCGGGAGCGGACATGGCGAGTCTGTTCGCCGGCCACTATCCCTCCGGCGGCATCAACCTGGGACCGGCGCTGACCTTCGGCTACATCGCCGGACGCCATATCGCCGGCGCCATCGGCTACGAGCAGGAGCAAGCGCAGCGCGGTTGAACGTTCCAACGGGCGCAGCGGCCTAAACAGGCAAGCTTTCCTTCGGAACCCAAGCATGAGCGCAGCGCCACCGGAGATCCCCGCCCTGCCCGCCGGCCTCTGCTACGTCGACGACCGCCAGCCGGGCATCCGTCGACGCCGGCAGGGCAAGCGCTTCGTCTATTTCGACGCCAACGGCCAGCGCATCGGCGACGCCGAGGAAATCCGCCGGCTGGACAAGCTGGCCATTCCGCCGGCCTATCGCGAGGTCTGGATCTGTCCCGACCCCAACGGCCATCTCCAGGCCACCGGCCGCGACGCCCGTGGGCGCAAGCAGTACCGCTACCACCCGCGCTGGCGCGAGGTACGCGATGCCGACAAGTACGAGCGCCTGCTGCGCTTCGGCCAGGCGCTGCCGCGGCTGCGCCGACACATCGACGCCCAGTTGCGCCTGCCCGGCCTCGGTCGCGACAAGGTGGTGGCCCTGGCGGTGGCGCTGCTCGACGCCACCCTGATCCGCGTCGGCAACCACCGCTACGCCCGCGACAACCGCTCCTACGGCCTGACCACCCTGCGTACCCGGCACGTCGACGTGAACGGCAGTCGCATCCGGTTCCGCTTCAAGGGCAAGAGCGGCATCGAGCACGACGTCAGCCTGGAGCATCCGCGCCTGGCGCGGGTGCTGCGGCGCTGCCTGGAACTGCCCGGCCAGGACCTGTTGCAGTACCTGGACGAGGACGGCCAACCGCACCGCATAGGCTCCCACGACATCAACGAGTACCTGCGCCGGCACACCGGCGAGGATTTCAGCGCCAAGGACTACCGTACCTGGGCCGGCAGCGCGCTGGCGCTGGAGCGCCTGCGGCGTGCCAAAGCCGACGGGCTTGGCGCGGTGGTCGCGGAGGTCGCCGCCGAATTGGGCAACAGCGTGGCGATCTGCCGGCAATGCTACATCCACCCGGCGATCATCGAGGCCTACCAGGCCGGGCAACTGGGCCAGCTCAGGCGCGCCCGCAAGCGCCGCTGGCTGAGCGCCGAGGAAGCGACCCTGCTGGCCTTCCTCGACACGCCCGGCTGATCAGTTGCCCGGGTGCGGATCGATGCCGTGCCGGCGCAGCAGGCCGAGTAGGCGGCCAATCTCGGTCTGGCAGGCTTCCAGTTCCTTGCGCAGGGTGTGTTCGCGGCGCTGCTGCTCCAGCTTCATGCGTTCGAGTTCGGCGCGCGCCTCGCGGCGGATCTGCCGCTCGCGCTCCTTGTCGGAATGCTCGGCGCCGAGGGCCTCCTCGGCCTTGCGCGCGCGGTACTCGCGCATCCGCTGGGCGGCCGACTTGGCCTTGCCGCTCGGCTTGGGGCCGGGTTTGCTGGCTTTCATGAACGCCTCCATCTGCGTAACGTTACGCAATCAGAATAGCGTAACGTTACGCAGATAAACAGGGTCTATGCTTAGAGCGGCGGGGCCGAGCGCAGCATCACCGACTTCAGTGCGAAGGCCGACTTGATGCCAGCCACGCCGGGAATGCAGGTCAGGGTATTGGTGAGGAACGCTTGGTAGGCGGCGAGATCCTTGACCACCACCCGCAGCATGTAGTCGGCATCGCCGGTCATCTGGAAACAGCTCATGACCTGCGGCGCATCGACGATGCGTTCCTCGAAGCGAGCGAGGTAGTCGCCGGTCTGCTTTTCCAGGGACACCGAGACGAACACGCTCATCGCCCCGGACAGGCGCTCCTCGTCGAGCCGGGCGAAGTAGCCCTGGATGTAGTGTTCCTCTTCCAGGCGGCGTACCCGGCGCAGCGTCGGCGTCAGCGACAGGCCGACCTTCTGGGCGAGATCGCGCCAGCTCAGGCGGCCGTCGTCGGCCAGGGCGCGGAGGATTTTCAGGTCGATGCGGTCGAGTTCAGCCATGGTGCGTTGTTTCTCTTGTTAGCGATTCTTGTAGTTCAAACAACCCAATACTGTCGGAATACCTTAGTCAATTTGGAGCAAAAAACTAGCACCCGAAGCCTATACTGAAATTACAAAAACAAAACCCGAGGGCCTCACCATGAGTGACGTCACCCAGTACGACCGCGCCTGCCGTACCCCGGCATGCCTGCAACCCGCCCCCACCCACAGGACGGGAACCCGCCATCCGCCCAGTCCGCCGCTTCGAGCGCCGTTCGCCCGTTTCTGATCTCTCCAACCGTTTGGCCCGGACCGGGCCGGAGGCCTGTCATGAGTGATTACGAGCCGTTGCGTCTGCATGTCCCGGAGCCCACCGGGCGTCCTGGCTGCAAGACCGACTTTTCCTATCTGCACCTGTCCCCCGCCGGCGAGGTACGCAAGCCGCCGGTGGATGTCGAGCCCGCCGCGACCAGCGACCTGGCCTACAGCCTGGTACGCGTGCTCGACGACGACGGCCACGCCGTCGGTCCCTGGAATCCGCAGCTCAGCAACGAACAACTGCTGCGCGGCATGCGGGCGATGCTCAAGACCCGTCTGTTCGACGCGCGCATGCTCACCGCGCAACGGCAGAAAAAGCTTTCCTTCTATATGCAATGCCTCGGCGAGGAAGCCATCGCCACCGCCCACACCCTGGCCCTGCGCGACGGCGACATGTGCTTTCCGACCTATCGCCAGCAAGGCATCCTGATCACCCGCGAATACCCGCTGGTGGACATGATCTGCCAGCTTCTCTCCAACGAGGCCGACCCGCTCAAGGGCCGCCAGCTGCCGATCATGTACTCGAGCAAGGAGGCCGGTTTCTTCTCCATCTCCGGCAACCTCGCCACCCAGTTCATCCAGGCGGTCGGCTGGGGCATGGCCTCGGCGATCAAGGGCGACACGCGCATCGCCTCGGCCTGGATCGGCGACGGCGCCACCGCCGAGTCGGACTTCCACACCGCCCTCACCTTCGCCCATGTCTACCGCGCGCCGGTAATCCTCAACGTGGTCAACAACCAGTGGGCGATCTCCACCTTCCAGGCCATCGCCGGCGGCGAAGGCACCACCTTCGCCAACCGTGGCGTGGGCTGCGGGATCGCCTCGCTGCGGGTCGACGGCAATGACTTCCTGGCGGTCTACGCCGCCTCCGAGTGGGCCGCCGAGCGCGCCCGGCGCAACCTCGGGCCGAGCCTGATCGAATGGGTCACCTACCGCGCCGGCCCGCACTCGACTTCGGACGACCCGTCCAAGTACCGCCCCGCCGACGACTGGACCAACTTCCCGCTGGGCGACCCGATCGCCCGCCTGAAGCGGCACATGATCGGCCTCGGCATCTGGTCGGAGGAACAGCACGAAGCCACCCACAAGGCCCTCGAAGCCGAAGTGCTGGCCGCGCAGAAACAGGCGGAGAGCCACGGCACCCTGATCGACGGCCGGGTGCCGAGCGCCGCCAGCATGTTCGAGGACGTCTATGCAGAACTGCCGGAGCACCTGCGCCGGCAACGCCAGGAGCTCGGGGTATGAATGCCATGAACCCGCAACACGAGAACGCCCAGACGGTCACCAGCATGACCATGATCCAGGCGCTGCGCTCGGCGATGGACATCATGCTCGAGCGCGACGACGACGTGGTGGTATTCGGCCAGGACGTCGGCTACTTCGGCGGCGTGTTCCGCTGCACCGAAGGCCTGCAGAAGAAATACGGCACCTCGCGGGTGTTCGATGCGCCGATCTCCGAGAGCGGCATCATCGGCGCCGCGGTCGGCATGGGCGCCTACGGCCTGCGCCCGGTGGTGGAGATCCAGTTCGCCGACTACGTCTACCCGGCCTCCGACCAGTTGATCTCCGAGGCGGCGCGCCTGCGCTATCGCTCGGCCGGCGACTTCATCGTGCCGATGACCGTACGCATGCCCTGTGGCGGCGGCATCTACGGCGGGCAGACGCACAGCCAGAGCCCGGAGGCGATGTTCACCCAGGTCTGCGGCCTGCGCACGGTGATGCCGTCCAACCCCTACGACGCCAAGGGCCTGCTGATCGCCTGCATCGAGAACGACGACCCGGTGATCTTCCTCGAGCCCAAGCGCCTCTACAACGGCCCGTTCGATGGCCACCACGACCGCCCGGTGACGCCCTGGTCCAAGCATCCGGCCAGCCAGGTGCCGGACGGCTACTACAAGGTGCCGCTGGACAAGGCGGCGATCGTCCGCCCCGGCGCGGCGCTGACCGTGCTGACCTACGGCACCATGGTCTACGTGGCCCAGGCCGCGGCCGACGAGACCGGCCTGGACGCCGAGATCATCGACCTGCGCAGCCTCTGGCCGCTGGACCTGGAAACCATCGTCGCCTCGGTGAAGAAGACCGGCCGCTGCGTCATCGCCCACGAGGCGACCCGCACCTGCGGGTTCGGCGCCGAGCTGATGTCGCTGGTGCAGGAGCACTGCTTCCACCACCTGGAGGCGCCGATCGAGCGCGTCACCGGTTGGGACACCCCCTACCCGCATGCCCAGGAGTGGGCGTATTTCCCCGGCCCCGCGCGCGTCGGCGCGGCATTCAAGCGTGTGATGGAGGTCTGAATGGGTACCCATGTGATCAAGATGCCGGACATCGGGGAAGGCATCGCCGAGGTCGAACTGGTGGAGTGGCATGTCCAGGTCGGCGACTCGGTCAATGAAGACCAGGTTCTCGCTGAGGTGATGACCGACAAGGCCACGGTGGAGATTCCCTCGCCGGTGGCCGGACGCATCCTCGCCCTCGGCGGCCAGCCGGGCCAGGTGATGGCGGTGGGCGGCGAACTGATCCGCCTGGAGGTGGAAGGCGCCGGCAACCTCGCCGAGAGTCCGGCCGCGGCGACGCCGGCCGCGCCCGTCGCAGCCGCCCCGGAGGAACCCAAGGAGACCCCGGTCGCGCCGCCGAAAGCCGCCGCCGAAGCGCCGCGCACCTTGCGCGACAGCGAGGCGCCACGGCAGCGGCGCCAGCCCGGCGAACGCCCGCTGGCCTCCCCCGCGGTGCGCCAGCGCGCCCGCGACCTGGGCATCGAGTTGCAGTTCGTGCAAGGCAGCGGTCCCGCCGGACGCGTCCTCCACGAGGACCTCGATGCCTACCTGACCCAGGATGGCAGCGTCACGCGCAGCGGCGGCGCCGCGCAAGGGTATGCCGAGCGACACGACGAGCAGGCGGTGCCGGTGATCGGCCTGCGTCGCAAGATCGCCCAGAAGATGCAGGACGCCAAGCGACGCATCCCGCATTTCAGCTATGTCGAGGAAATCGACGTCACCGACCTGGAAGCCCTGCGCGCCCATCTCAACCAGAAATGGGGCGGCCAGCGCGGCAAGCTGACCCTGCTGCCGTTCCTGGTCCGCGCCATGGTCGTGGCGCTGCGCGACTTCCCGCAATTGAACGCGCGCTACGACGACGAGGCCGAGGTAGTCATCCGCTACGGCGCGGTGCACGTCGGCATCGCCACCCAGAGCGACAACGGCCTGATGGTGCCGGTGCTGCGCCACGCCGAATCGCGCGACCTCTGGGGCAACGCCAGCGAGGTGGCGCGCCTGGCCGAAGCCGCGCGCAGCGGTAAGGCACAACGCCAGGAGCTGTCCGGCTCGACCATCACCCTGAGCAGCCTCGGCGCGCTCGGCGGGATCGTCAGCACACCGGTGATCAACCATCCGGAGGTGGCCATCGTCGGCGTCAACCGCATCGTCGAGCGACCGATGGTGGTCGGCGGCAACATCGTCGTGCGCAAGATGATGAACCTCTCCTCCTCCTTCGACCACCGGGTGGTCGACGGGATGGACGCGGCGGCCTTCATCCAGGCCGTGCGCGGCCTGCTCGAACATCCCGCCACCCTGTTCCTGGAGTAAGCGATGAGCCAGATCCTGAAGACTTCCCTGCTGATCGTCGGCGGCGGTCCCGGCGGCTACGTCGCGGCGATCCGTGCCGGGCAACTGGGCATTCCCACCGTACTGGTGGAGGGCGCCGCCCTCGGCGGCACCTGCCTGAACGTCGGCTGCATCCCGTCGAAGGCGCTGATCCACGCCGCCGAGGAATACCTCAAGGCCCGCCACTATGCCGGCCGGTCGGCGCTGGGCATCCAGGTACAGGCGCCGAGCATCGACATCGCCCGCACCGTGGAATGGAAGGACGCCATCGTCGACCGCCTCACCAGCGGCGTCGCCGCGCTGCTGAAGAAACACGGGGTCGATGTCGTCCAGGGCTGGGCGAGGATCCTCGACGGCAAAAGCGTGGCGGTCGAACTCGCCGGCGGCGGCAGCCAGCGCATCGAGTGCGAGCACCTGCTGCTGGCCGCCGGCTCGCAGAGCGTCGAGCTACCGATCCTGCCGCTGGGCGGCAAGGTGATCTCCTCCACCGAGGCGCTGGCGCCCGGCAGCCTGCCCAAGCGCCTGGTGGTGGTCGGCGGCGGCTACATCGGCCTGGAGCTGGGTACCGCCTACCGCAAGCTCGGCGTCGAGGTGGCGGTGGTGGAAGCGCAACCGCGCATCCTGCCGGGCTACGACGAAGAACTGACCAAGCCGGTGGCCCAGGCCTTGCGCAAGCTGGGCGTCGAGCTGTACCTCGGGCACAGCCTGCTGGGCCCGAGCGAGAACGGCGTGCGGGTCCGCGACGGCGCCGGCGAGGAGCGCGAGATCGCCGCCGACCAGGTACTGGTGGCGGTCGGCCGCAAGCCGCGCAGCGAAGGCTGGAACCTGGAAAGCCTGGGCCTGGACATGAACGGCCGGGCGGTGAAGGTCGACGACCAGTGCCGCACCTCGATGCGCAATGTCTGGGCCATCGGCGATCTCGCCGGCGAGCCGATGCTCGCGCACCGGGCCATGGCCCAGGGCGAGATGGTCGCCGAGCTGATCGCCGGCAAGCGTCGCCAGTTCGCCCCGGTGGCGATCCCCGCGGTGTGCTTCACCGATCCGGAAGTGGTGGTCGCCGGGTTGTCCCCGGAGCAGGCGAAGGATGCCGGCCTGGACTGCCTGGTGGCGAGCTTCCCGTTCGCCGCCAACGGCCGCGCCATGACCCTGGAGGCCAACGAAGGCTTCGTCCGCGTGGTGGCGCGTCGCGACAACCACCTGGTCGTCGGCTGGCAGGCGGTGGGCAAGGCGGTCTCGGAACTGTCCACGGCCTTCGCCCAGTCGCTGGAGATGGGCGCCCGCCTGGAAGACATCGCCGGCACCATCCACGCCCATCCGACCCTCGGCGAAGCGGTCCAGGAAGCCGCCCTGCGCGCGCTGGGACACGCCCTGCACATCTGATTCCCGCGAACCTCGGTAGCCGGCCAACCACCGGCGCACATTACCCCCTTGCCCGTCGGGCAAGGGGGCTTTTTTCGTGGCCGCGAACCGGGTCGTCAGCAGGTCTCACCGCCCTGCGCGATCCCCCGCCCCTCACTCCGTCTCCAGCAACCCATGCCGCAAGCTCCCCGCCGCCAGGCGCTGGCGAATATCCTCGTCGATCCGCGGATCGTCCGGGCGGTACAGGCGCACCTGGCGGTAGGCGTTGATCCGGTTGATCTCCGCACCGAGGTACTCCCAGACCACCCGGCTGCATGCCGGGGTCCGCCGGTCACCGCTGGAAACGCCCATCTTCAGGCCGTTCAGGCGGGTGATACGGCTCTTGAAACTGGGAATGAGGATGGTCTGGCTCATCTCGTTGAGGGTCAGCGACTCGTAGTCGATCAGGAACACCCGGTCCTGCAACTGGAAGGCCGCGCCGAGGTAGCGGCAGCGCGCCCACTCCTCCGCCTGCACGTCGGTACTGCTGGTGCGCTCCTGGCGTTCCTGGCGCTCGAAGAGGAACACCCCGTCTTCCTCGTAGAGATGCACCAGGGAGAGCAGGATGCTGCCCGGCACCGACATGCAGTTGGCATATTCGAAGTAGTAGCCGCAGTAGCGGCTCAGGTCGCCGGCCTCGGCGCGCAGCGGTTGCAGCAGCCGCAACAGCGGGTCGTTGCTGGACTGGCGCGGCTGGGCGCTGGCACGGGCGCCGATCAGGCGGGCGAACTGCTCGGGCGGCAAGCCCAGCTCGTAGTCCTCGACGCCGAAGAAGTCGCCGATCCGCTTGCGGTTGTACGGCGTCGGCTGGCTCTGGCCGCTGAGGTACTTGTTGAACTGCGCGCGATTGATCGCCAATTGCCGGCAAACCTCGGAAATCGAGCGGTAATGGCTGCAAAGCAGCTTGAGATTGGCGCCCAGGTGCTCGGACATCGGCGGCTCCGAAAGTGATGCTATGGACGCGATTCTAGCATCAGGTCGCATCAAGCAGGAGCAACCCGCGAAATTGTAACCGGGTGCGTCATGGCCAACCATGCGCCGCGCACCAAGGCGCTGCCGCAGCGCACGCCGACACCAGAATAAGAACCGAGGTAGACCTCCATGCTTGAAATGCTCAACGATTTCCTTTCCGGAAAAGTCCTCATCGTCCTGATCGTCGGCCTGGGCGCCTACTTCACGATCCGTTCGCGCTTCGTCCAGTTCCGCCACTTCGGCCACATGTTCGGCGTATTCAGGGAATCGCTGCGCGGCCAGGCCGGCCAGCTCAGTTCCTTCCAGGCCCTGATGCTGAGCCTCGCCGGCCGGGTCGGCGCCGGCAACATCGCCGGGGTCGGCATCGCCGTGACCCTCGGCGGTCCGGGGGCGGTGTTCTGGATGTGGGTCACCGCGCTGGTCGGCATGTCCAGCAGCTTCTTCGAATGCACCCTGGCCCAGGTCTACAAGCGCAGCGACGGCGACGGCCTGTATCGCGGCGGCCCGTCCTACTACATCCAGCACGGCCTGAAGCTGCGCTCGATGGCGGTGGTCTTCGCGGTGCTCCTGCTGGTGACCTACGGCTTCGCCTTCAACGGCCTGCAGTCCTACACCGTCACCCATTCGCTGCAGAACGCCTTCGGCTTCGCCCCGCAGCACACCGGGATCGCCCTGGCGGTGCTGCTCGGCGTGGTCTTCATCGGCGGCATCAAGCGCATCGCCGCGGTCTCCGACCTGCTGGTGCCGATCAAGACCCTGGCCTACATCGGCGTCACCCTGTACGTCATCGCCAGCCAGATCGAGCACGTCCCGGCAATGCTGTAAACCATCGTCAAGAGCGCCTTCGGCCTCGACCCGGCGTTCGGCGGCCTGCTCGGCAGCGCCATCGTGATGGGCGTCAAGCGTGGCGTCTTCGCCAACGAGGCCGGCCTGGGCAGCGCGCCGAACGTCGCCGCGGTCGCCGCCGTGCGCCATCCGGCGGCACAGGGCGTGGTCCAGGCCTTCAGCGTGTTCCTCGACACCTTCGTGATCTGCACCTGCACCGCCCTGCTGATCCTGCTCTCGGGCTTCTACACCCCGGGCTTCGAAGGCGACGGCATCGTCCTCACCCAGAACTCCCTGGCCGCGGTGGTCGGCGACTGGGGCCGGGTGTTCGTCAGCGTGGCCCTGTCGCTGTTCGTCTTCACCTGCATCCTCTACAACTTCTACCTGGGCGAGAACAGCCTGCGGTTCCTCAGCCGCAACCGCCTGGTGCTGATCGGCTACCGCGCGCTGGTGCTGGCCCTGGTGGTCTGGGGCTCGGTGCAGGACCTGTCCACCGTGTTCGCCTTCGCCGACATCACCATGACCTGCCTGGCCTTCGTCAACCTGATGGCCCTGGCTCTGCTGTTCAAGGTCGGCCTGCGGGTGATGCGCGACTACGACGTGCAGCGCCGCGCCGGGATCAAGCAGCCGGTGTTCGACTCGGCGCAGTTCGCCGACCTCGACCTGGACCGCGAAGCCTGGCCCGCCGGCCAGCACGCCGAGCCCCCGGCGCAGGCGGACGCCGAGCCGCTGCCGAGCGGCACTCGCTGAGTTTCGCGCAGGCGCCCTCCCCCTGGAGCGGCGCCTGCGCCACAATGGCGTCCCCTCTTCGCACGTCCGTCGCGAAAAGGCCCGACACAAGGATTACGGATGCTCCCAGTCAAGAACCTCTTCGTGCTCTACACCGGCGGCACCATCGGCATGTTGCAGACCCCGCAGGGCCTGGCCCCGGCCGGCGGCTTCGAAGCGCGCATGCGCGACCACCTGCAAAGCCTCGGCGACGCCCCGGACCTGCGCTGGCGCTTCGCCGAACTGCAACCGCCGCTGGACAGCGCCAACATGACCCAGGGCAACTGGTTGGCGATGCGCGACGCCATCGTCGCCGCGCTCGACGCCGGCCACGACGGCGTGCTGCTCCTGCACGGCACCGACACCCTGGCCTACAGCGCCGCGGCGCTGTCCTTCCTGCTCCTCGACCTGCCGATCCCGGTGCTGCTGACCGGCTCCATGCTGCCGGCCGGCACGCCGGGCAGCGATGCCTGGGACAACCTGGTCGGCGCCCTGCGCGTCCTCCAGGAGGGCCACGCGCGCGGCGTACAGGTCTATTTCAACGATGCCCTGCTGCACGGCGCGCGGGTCAGCAAGCTGCGCAGCGATGCGTTCGACGCCTTCGCCGAACTGCCGCGACCGCGCCACGCCGAGCATGCGCCGGTGCCCGCGGCGCTCGGCTACCGCCAGCCGCGCCGGGAAGTGAACCTCGCCGTGCTGCCGCTCTATCCAGGGCTGCGCGCCGCGCACCTGCGCGGGCTGCTCGACAGCGGCGTGGAAGCGCTGCTGCTGGAATGCTATGGCAGCGGCACCGGCCCGTCCGACGACGAGGAGCTGCTGGCGACCCTGCGCGAAGCCCACGCCCGCGGCGTGCTGCTCGCTGCGGTCAGCCAGTGCGCCTACGGCCAGGTCGAGTTCGGCGTCTACGCCGCCGGCAGCCGCCTGCGCGACGCCGGCCTGCTCTCGGCTGGCGGAATGACCCGCGAGGCGGCCCTGGGCAAGCTCTTCGGCCTGCTCGGCGCCGGCCTCGGACGCGACGAAGCGCAACGCTGGTTCGCCCTCGACCTGTGCGGCGAGAACGCCGACTGACCGCCCTGCGGCCGCCCGCCGGCGGCCGCTTCCTTCCGCCCTCCCCGCGATACGCGACAACGCCCGCGGCCCGCCCGTGCCCGGCGCCCATCGTCAAGCTTCAGCGAACAGTGTTTCCGGCCTTCCCCGGTTTATCCCCCGGCGGCGAGTCCACAGGATGTCGCCTTCCGCTGCCGGCCCCGCCGGCATCCGCCCACAAGGAGGAAACACCTGCATGTACGCCATCGCCGAAGACACCCTTCCCGCACGCGTATTGAAAGAACTGTTGCTCTATCGCCGCCGTTACCCCGAGCATCGCCAGAGCGCCAGCGAAGCGGACGAGATCCGCCGCATCGAACAGGTCCAGTTGCCGCGCATCGCCGCCTTCATCGAAGCCGGCGAGCCCATCGAATTCGTCCTGCCGGCGTTTCCGGCCAAGTCGCCGAACCCCGGCAAGGTCCTCGACAGCCGTCCGGACATGGCCGAGCGCCTGTCGCTGTCGTTCCTCAACCACCTGTGCCAGCGCATCCAGCTGTTCTATGCACCGGGCGCGAAGATCACCGTCTGCTCCGACGGCCGGGTGTTCGGCGACCTGGTGAGGATCGGCGATGCGCACATCAGCGCTTACCAGGATGCCTTGCGCCTGATGATCGAGGAGATCGGCGCCACCCATATCGGCGTGTTCAACCTGGAGGACGTACGCGCCTTCGAGGCCCAGCGCGACAACCACGAGCAGCTCCGCCAGTTGCTGATCGACGGCTACGCCGAGCCGCTGGAAAGCATCCGCGAGACCCTGCTGGCCAGCGAAGAAGGCCTGCTGCTGTACCGCGCCATCACCCGCTTCCTCTACGAGGACGGCCTGACCCCCGACTACCAGGGCTCGAAGACCGCCCTGCAACGCGACGCCAAGGAGCGCGCCTACGGGGTGATCCAGCGCAGCTGGGCCTGGGGCGCGCTGCTGGCCGACCAGTTCCCCCGCGCGATCCGCCTGTCCATCCATCCGCAGCCGGCGGACAGCCTGAAGTTCGGCATCCACATGATGCCGACCCGCGACGACTGGCTGACGCCCTGGCACGGCGTGGCGGTGAACACCGAGGACCGCTTCGTGCTGATGAAGCGCAGCGAGGTGCTGGAACTCGGCGGCGAACTGGTGCAGATCAACGGCCAGCCCAGTCACTACCGCCTGCCGGCCAGGGCCGCCCGGCGCGCCGCCGTGGCCTGAGCCCGAGGAGCCAGACGATGAACGCCTATCTCAGCGATCAACCGGTACGTCTCTCGCCGCTGCGCGACGAACAGGGCAACCAGCCGCGCTTCGGCCTGCTGCTGGAGCCCGGCCGCCCCGGCATGCACGTCGGCGAGCTGCCGGCGCAGTGGCTCAAGGGCCTGGCGCGCAGCCACCACCTGCTGCTCCTGCGCGGCTTCGCCGCCTTCGCCGACGCCGAGAGCCTGACCCGCTACTGCCACGACTTCGGCGAAGTGATGCTGTGGCCGTTCGGCGCGGTGCTCGAGCTGGTGGAACAGGAAGGCGCCGAGGACCACATCTTCGCCAACAACTACGTGCCGCTGCACTGGGACGGCATGTACCTGGAGACGGTGCCGGAATTCCAGCTGTTCCACTGTGTCGACGCGCCCGGCGACAGCGACGGCGGCCGCACCACCTTCAGCTCGACCCCGGCGGCGCTGCAACTGGCCGACAGTAGCGAGCTGGAACTCTGGCGCCGCGTCAGCGGCCGGTACCAGCGCAGCGCAGCGCACTACAGCAGCCGCTCGGCGGCACCGATAGTCGAGCGCCACCCGCGCCGAGAATTCCCCATCCTGCGTTTCTGCGAACCGCCGGTCGAGGGCGACGCCAGCTTCATCAACCCCTCCGAGTTCCACTACGACGGCATCGCCCCGGAACAGCGCGGCGAACTGCTCGCCAGCCTGCGGCGCTGCCTGTACCACCCGCAGGCGCATTACGCCCACCGCTGGCGCAGCGACGACCTGGTGATCGCCGACAACCTGACCCTGCTGCACGGTCGCGAGGCCTTCGTCCACCGCGCGCCGCGCCACCTGCGGCGGGTGCATATCCACGCCGAGCCGGCGCTGCGCAACCCGCACCTACAGCGCGACTGACCGCCCCGCCGGCCGTGCGCGCCACGGCCGGCGTCCCGACAAGGAACCAGCATGAGCCATTCCGTCCCCAACGCGCTGATGACCGGCGCCGACTATCTCGACAGCCTGCGCGACGGTCGCCAGGTCTACCTCAACGGCGAACGGGTCGCCGACGTCACCCGGCACAGGGCGTTCCGCAACGCCTGCCGCAGCATCGCCGGGCTCTACGACGGCCTCCACGGCGAGCAGCGCGACGTCCTCACCCGGGTCGATGCCCAGGGCCGCCGCAGCCACCGCTTCTTCACCCCCGCACAGAACGCCGAGGACCTGCTCGGCGCGCGCGAGGCGATCGGCTGCTGGTCGCGCATGACCTACGGCTTCATGGGGCGTACCCCGGACTACAAGGCGGCGTTCATGTCCGGGCTGGAAGCCGGCGCCGGCTTCTACGGCGACTACCGGCAGAACGCCTGCGCCTGGCACCGCGCCTTCGCCGACCGCGGGCTGTTCCTCAACCACGCGATCATCAATCCGCCGCTGGACCGCAGCAAGGCGATCCACGAGATGCGCGACGTGTTCGTCCACGTCGAACGCGAGACCGACCAGGGTATCGTCGTCAGCGGGGCGAAGATGCTCGCCACCGGCAGCGCCATCACCAACGCCACCTTCGTCGCCCCGGTCGCCTCGGCGCAGATGGAGGCCGGCAAGGCCGAGGACTTCGCCGTTGTGTTCTTCACCCGCATGGACAACCCCGGCCTGCGCCTGATGTGCCGGCCATCCTACGAGGAGCGCGCGAGCAGTCCCTTCGACTACCCGCTGTCCAGTCGTTTCGACGAGAACGACAGCGTGCTGCTGTTCGACAAGGCGCTGATTCCCTGGGAGGACGTCCTGGTCTACCGCGACCTGCGCCGCGCCACCGGCTTCTATGCCGAGTCGGGCTTCGCCAACCTGTACAACTTCCAGTCCGGCATCCGCCTCGGGGTGAAGCTGGAACTGATGATCGGCCTGCTTTCCCTCGGCGTGCGCGCCAATGGCACCCAGGGCTTCCGCGGGATACAGGCGGCCCTCGGCGAGCTGATCGCCCTGCAGCACCTGCTGCAGGCGCTGACCACCGCCATGGCCCGCGACCCGGAGCGCAACGCCGCCGGTTCGGCGGTGCCGCGCCTGGAGTACGCCAATGCCCTGCGCATCCAGGTGCCGCAGATCTGGAAGCGTGTCCGCGAGTTGCTGGAAAGCGCCCTCGGCGGCGCCCCGCTGGTCACCGTCTCGGGCGCCGCCGACCTGCGCGACGGCGAGGCGCGGCGGCTGGTGGACAGCTACTACCGCGGTGCCGAGCTGGAGCCGGAGCAGCGCCTGAAGCTGTTCAAGCTGATCTGGGACGCCACCGGCAGCGAGTTCGGCGCGCGCCACGCGGTCTATGAGAGCCATTATTCCGGCAATGCCGAGCAGATCCGCCTCGACTCGCTGGCCTGGGCCAGCCGTCGCGGGCACCTGGCCTACTGCGAGGCGATGGTCCAGCGCTGCATGGCCGACTACGACATCCACGGCTGGCTGCGGGGGCCCTGGCAGCATGACTGAGCGTAAACGCTGGCTGGCCGGCTGCCTCTCGGCCCTGCTTTCCCTGCCGCTGGCCGCCGCCGTGCCGGGCCCGGACTCGCCGGCCGACCTGGCGCGCGGCAAGGCGATGGCGCAGAAGATGTGCTCGCGCTGCCACGACGACGACGGCAACGGCGGGCCACGACCGAACCGCAGCTACCCGAAGCTCGCCGGGCTCGACCGGGAATACCTGTACAAGCAGATCTACGACCTCAAGACCCAGCGCCGGCGCAACCCGGCCACCAACGGTCGCGGCGAGGAGCTGAGCGCGGCGGACGTGGTCAACGTCTCCGCCTGGTTCGCCGCCCAGCGCATGAGCGCCGGCGAGCAGACCCTGGCCGACCCGAGGCAACGCGAACGCGGCCGCCAGCTCTTCGAGGGCGGCCTGGCGCAGCGCGGCGTACCCCCCTGCGTCACCTGCCACGGCCCCGCCGCCCAGGGCCTGGCGGCGCTGAAGGCGCCGCGCCTTGCCGGGCAATGGGCGGAATACCTGGCAACCCAGTTGCACGGCTTCCGCGACGGCAAGCGTGGCAACAGCGCGACCATGCGCGCGGTCGCCGGCGGCCTGGAGGATAGTGACATCCAGGCGCTCGCCGGCTACCTGGGCAGCCTGGGGCCGTAAGGCGAATAACCGCTCGCGGTTATCCGCCGCCTATCCATGACGTCGGTGGCGGATAACGCCGGTGGCGTTATTCGCCCTCCCGCCCAGGCACGGATGCCCGGCGTCATTCGCCCTGCGCCAGGCGGAACGGCTCGCGACCGAGATGCTGCCGAAGCCCGATCCGTAGGGCGAATAACCGCCTGCGGTTATCCGCCGCCTATCCGTGACGTCGGCGGCGGATAACGCCTGTGGCGTTATTCGCCCTACCCCCAGGCACGGATGCCCGGCGTCATTCGCCCTGCGCCAGGCGGAACGGCTCGCGACCGAGATGCTCGCGCAGCGACTCGATGAACGCCCTGACCCGCACCGGCATGTAGCGCGCCGAGGGGTACAGGGCGTAGATGCCGCCCTGCGGCAGGTGCCAGCCAGGTAGCAGCCGGACCAGCCGCCCGCGGGCGATCTCGCGGGCCACCAGGAAGCTCGGCAGCACGCTGACGCCGGCACCGTCGAGCACCAGGCGGTACACCGCCAGGGTGTTGTTCGCCAGCAGGCGCCCTCGGGTCTGTACCGTGGCACGCTCGCGCTGGCGTTCGAAGGTCCAGGTCCAGGGCGTGCTCAGGCGGGTATGGCCGATCCATTCGCAGCGCGCCAGGTCGTGCGGCTGGAGCACCGGCGACAAGCCGGCGAGGTATCCCGGCGTCGCCACGGCAACCTGCTGGAAGTCGCACAGCTTGCTGGCATGCAGGCCGGAATCGCGCGGCCAGCCGATACGCACCGCGAGGTCGATGCGCTGGCCGACCAGATCGCTGAACTGGTCATCGGCCAGCATTTCCACCTGGACCTTGGGAAACTGCCGGATGAACGCCGCGGAAACGCTGCTGATGTGCCACTTGACGAAGTCCTGCGGCGCAGTGATGCGCAACCGGCCACTGGGCTCGCCCTGCAGGTCGCGCACATCGGAGAGCGCGCCGTCCAGCTCGCCGAGCATGCGCTGGGCCACGCCGAACAGCAGTTCGCCGCGATCGGTAAGGGTCATGCGACGGGTGGTACGGGTCAGCAACTGGATCCCGAGGTCGGCCTCCAGGCGTCGCAACTGCTCGCTGAGTAGCGACTTCGACAAGCCCAGGGCCTCCGCCGCGGCGGTGAAGCTGTTGTGTTCGGCGACGGCGACGAAGGCATACAAGTGATTCAGGTTCAGATGATTCAATCGCTCCAGGGCGGCGCTCATCCTGTCATTCCTTAGCCGGGAAGTGGGTCCGGACGGGTCTTGTCGAAAAAATCCTGCTGCGACGGAACGGCGGCATTCGACAGGACCCGCAACGATCGGTGAGCGTGATGACGCGACCGGGCGGTCAGGTCGTCGTTAAAGACCGCCAGGCGCGCATAAGTTTCAGCGCGCCACCTTCGTTTTCCGATAAGTGAGAACTGCTTCAGACGGTCGGCCGGGTGCTTTCATGTCAGCGAGCCCCGCCTGATTGATCGCTTTCTACCGACAAACCACTCTTAAAGTAGTTTCTCAAGTATTGGACAAACTTCCTTTTTATTTATGGAGATACGGCACATTCATTCCATTCGACATTAATAATCGAAAGCCATCATGCGAAACGATTATTCGTTTTTCATGAACAGCCTCCTGGCTGTCATGCCTGACCGACCCTCGGTAGGCGTTTTTTTTCCGTTGACGGGCATCGGCCTTCTGGTATTTTCTGAAACCGGTTTCAACTCCTGGCATCCGCTGGCGAAGACCAGCCGGACACACCAATAAGAACAGCACCAAGAGGTACCAGGTCCGTGAATGGTTCAGTACTGCCCAGCCGTGGCCGCGTCACCATCAACCAGGTGGCCGAGGCCGCCGGCGTCTCCAAGGCCAGCGTGTCGCGCTATATCGGCGGCGACCGCCAGTTGCTCGCCGATGCCACCGCCCGGCGCATCGAGCGCGCCATCGACCAGCTCGACTACCGCCCCAACCAGATGGCCCGAGGCCTCAAGCGCGGGCGCACACGGCTGATCGGAATGCTGGTGGCGGACATCCTCAACCCCTACTCCGTGGCCGTCATGCATGGCGTGGAAACCGCCTGCCGCGAACACGGCTACAGCCTGGTGGTGTGCAATACCGACCGCGACGACGAGCAGGAGCGTCATCACCTGGCCGCCCTGCAGTCCTACAACGTCGAAGGACTGATCGTGAACACCCTCGGCCACCATCCCGGCGAACTGCGCGCCCTGCACCGCGAACTGCCGATGGTGCTGGTGGACCGCCAGTTGGCCGAGCTGGATACCGACCTGGTCGGCTTGGACAACGCCGACGCCGTCGAACAGGCCCTGGACCACCTTCAACAACGCGGCTTCCGCGACATCCTGCTGGTCACCGAACCGCTCGACGGCACCAGCTCGCGGATCGAGCGGGTCCAGGCCTTCAATGCCTCCATCGGCCGGCGACCGGCGCTCAAGGGCCAGGTCCTGCAGACCGACGACTTCTTCCGCGACGGCCTGCGCGCCTTCCTTTCGGCCAGCGGCCCCGGGCCGAAGGCGCTGTTCACCTGCAACGGCGTCGCCACCCTCTGCGCCACCCGCCAACTGCGCGACCTCGGCTGCCGGCTGTTCGACGAGGTCGGCCTGCTGGCCCTGGACGAACTCGACTGGTACCCGCTGGTGGGCAGCGGCATCACCGCCCTCGCCCAACCCACCGACGAAATCGGCCGCACCGCCTTCGAGCGCCTCCTGGCGCGACTCGAAGGCGACCGCGAGCCGGCGCGCCGGGTGACCTTCCCGGCGCAACTGATCGTTCGCGGCTCGACCCATCCACGCGGCTAGCGGCCTGCCGCCGGCGCGTTGCCGGCGGCTTTCGCACGGCCTGAAATGAAACCGGTTTCAGAGGATCGCCAATGTCCCTTCACCCTGTCTCCATCAGTCTTTCCAGCTACGGCGCGGACCTCGTTCGCAGTCGCGGCCAGGCCAGCTTCCTGCCCCTGCTGGGGATGGCCGGCGCGCAGCGCGTGGAACTGCGCGAGGAACTCTTCGCCGGCCCGCCGGATACCGAAGCGCTGACCGCCGCCATCCAGTTGCAGGGGCTGGAATGCGTGTTCTCCTCGCCCCTCGAGCTGTGGCGCGAAGACGGCCAGTTGAACCCCGAGCTGGAGCCCACCCTGCGCCGCGCCGAAGCCTGCGGGGCCGGCTGGCTCAAGGTCTCGCTCGGTCATCTGCCGGAACAGCCCGACCTCGCCGCCCTCGCCCGGCGCCTGGCGCGCCACGGCTTGCAGCTACTGGTGGAGAACGACCAGACGCCCCATGGCGGCCGGATCGAGGTGCTGGAACGCTTCTTCCGCCTCGCCGAGCGCCAGCAACTGGACCTGGCGATGACCTTCGACATCGGCAACTGGCGCTGGCAGGAGCAGGCGGTGGACGATGCCGCCCTGCGCCTGGGCCGCTACGTCGGCTACGTGCACTGCAAGGCGGTGATCCGCAACCGCGACGGCAAGCTGGTCGCGGTACCGCCGTCGGCCGCCGACCTGCAGTACTGGCAGCGCCTGCTGCAGCATTTCCCGGAAGGCGTGGCGCGGGCCATCGAATACCCGCTGCAGGGCGACGACCTGCTCAGTCTCAGCCGCCGGCACATCGCCGCCCTCGCCCGCCTCGGCCATCCCCAGGAGGAACGCCAGCATGGCTGACTTCGAGATCCTCTGCTTCGGCGAGACCATGGCCATGTTCGTCGCCGAACAGCCCGGCGAACTGGACCGCGTCGAGCAGTTCGGCAAGCGCATCGCCGGCGCCGACAGCAACGTCGCCATCGGCCTCGCCCGCCTCGGCTTCGCGGTGGCCTGGCTGAGCCGGGTCGGCGACGACTCGCTCGGCCGTTTCGTACTCGACAGCCTGACCCGCGAGGGTCTCGACTGCCGCTTCGTCGAGGTCGACGCGCAAGCGCCCACCGGGTTCCAGATGAAGTCCCGCGAGGTCGATGGTGCCGACCCGCGGGTCGAGTACTTCCGCCGCGGCTCGGCGGCCAGCCGGCTGGGCCTCGCCCATATCCGCGAAGAAATGCTCGGCGCCCGCCACCTGCACGCCACCGGCATTCCGCCGGCACTCTCGGCGAGTGCCTGCGAACTGTCCCACGAACTGATGCGGCGCATGCGCGGCAAGGGCGCCAGCCTGTCCTTCGACCCCAACCTGCGACCCTCGCTGTGGCCCAGCGAGCGCCGCATGATCGCCGAGATCAACGCCCTCGCCGCGCATGCCCACTGGGTCCTGCCGGGCCTGGAGGAAGGCCGCCTGCTCAGCGGCTGGCAGGAACCCGCGGATATCGCCGCGTTCTACCTGGACATGGGCGTCGACGCGGTGGCGATCAAGCTCGGCCCGAGCGGCGCCTACTATCGCGATGCCCACGGCGAGGGACTGGTCCCCGGCGTGCCGGTGGCGACCGTGGTGGACACCGTGGGCGCCGGCGACGGCTTCGCGGTCGGGGTGGTCAGCGCGCTGCTGGAAGGTCTGCCGCTGCCCGACGCGGTGGCGCGCGGCAACTGGATCGGCAGCCGCGCGGTACAGGTCCGCGGCGACATGGAGGGGCTGCCGAAACGCAGCCAACTGCTCGACCGCGAGCACCGCAAGAGCGCCTGAACCCGCCGCCCACGCGGCACCTGTTGCGACAAGAACAAGACAAGCTCAGGAGATACCCGACCATGACCATGCCTCGCCTCGCCAGCAGCCGCTGGTGGTACATCATGCCGATCGTTTTCGTCACCTACAGCCTGGCCTACCTGGACCGCGCCAACTACGGCTTCGCCGCCGCCTCCGGGATGGCCGACGACCTGCGGATCACCCCCGGGCTGTCCTCGCTGCTGGGCGCGCTGTTCTTCCTCGGTTACTTCTTCTTCCAGGTGCCGGGGGCGATCTACGCGGAAAAGCGCAGCGTCAAGAAGCTGATCTTCGTCAGCCTGATCCTCTGGGGCGGGCTGGCCACCCTGACCGGGATGGTCGCCAACGTCTACCTGCTGATCGGCATCCGCTTCCTCCTCGGCGTGGTCGAGGCGGCGGTGATGCCAGCGATGCTGGTCTACCTCTGCCACTGGTTCACCCGCGCCGAGCGCTCGCGGGCGAACACCTTCCTGATCCTCGGCAACCCGGTGACCATCCTCTGGATGTCGGTGGTCTCCGGCTACCTGGTGGAGCATTTCAGCTGGCGCTGGATGTTCATCATCGAAGGCCTGCCGGCGGTGATCTGGGCCTTCATCTGGTGGCGCCTGGTGGATGACCGCCCGCGCCAGGCCGCCTGGCTGAGCGGCTCGGAAAAACGCGACCTGGAAGACGCCCTGGCCGCCGAGCAGCAGGGCATCAAGCCAGTGAAGAACTACCGCGAGGCGTTCCGTTCGCCAAAGGTCATCGTCCTCTCGCTGCAGTATTTCTGTTGGAGCATCGGCGTCTACGGCTTCGTCCTCTGGCTGCCGTCGATCCTCAAGCACGGCGCCAACATCGACATCATCGAAGCCGGCTGGCTGTCGGCGCTGCCCTACCTGGCGGCGGTGATCGCCATGCTCGGAGTGTCCTGGGCCTCGGACCGGTTGCAGAAACGCAAGCGTTTCGTCTGGCCGCCGCTGCTCATCGCGTCCATCGCCTTCTACGGTTCCTACGCCCTCGGCAGCGAGCACTTCTGGCTGTCCTACGCCCTGCTGGTGCTGGCCGGGGCCTGCATGTACGCGCCCTACGGACCGTTCTTCGCCATCGTCCCGGAAGTCCTCCCGGCCAACGTCGCCGGCGGCGCCATGGCGCTGATCAACAGCATGGGCGCGCTGGGCTCGTTCTCCGGCTCCTGGCTGGTCGGCTACCTGAACGGCATCACCGGCGGGCCCGGGGCTTCCTATCTGTTCATGAGCGGAGCGCTGCTGCTGTCGGTGCTGCTCACCGTGTTCCTCAACCCGCACGCCGACAAGCGCGAGCCCGATGCCGCTCGCGCGCACGCCTCGCGGCGGGCGGCGCCGGCCCACCCCTGACCGACTCCGGAGCATCCGATGAAGAAAGTGGTTCTCTACAAACGTCTCTCCGCGCCCCTGATGGAACGCCTGCGCGAACGGGTCGAGGTGCTCCTGGTCGAGGAGCCCGGCCGCGACGGCCTGGCCCGCTTGCGCGACGCCCTGCCCGAGGCCCACGGCCTGCTCGGCGCCAGCCTGCGCCTGGAGGCCGGACTGCTCGACCTGGCACCGCGACTGGAAGCCATCGCCAGCGTCTCGGTGGGCGTCGACAACTATGACATCGACTACCTCGACCGCCGCGGCATCCTCCTCAGCAATACCCCCGACGTGCTCACCGAGACCACCGCCGACACCGGCTTCGCGCTGATCCTGGCGACAGCCCGGCGGGTAGTGGAACTGGCCGGCTGGGTGCGCGCCGGGGAATGGAAGAAGAGCGTCGGCGCCGCCCAGTTCGGTACCGACGTGCATGGCAAGACCCTCGGTATCGTCGGCATGGGCCGCATCGGCGAGGCCCTGGCCCGGCGCGGGCACCACGGCTTCGGCATGCGCGTGCTGTACCACAGCCATAGCCCGAAGCCCCACGTCGAAGAACGCTACGCAGCGAGCTACCGCTCCCTCGACGCGCTGCTCGAGGAATCCGACTTCGTCTGCCTGACCCTGCCGCTGACCGCCGCCACCGAAGGCCTGATCGGTGCCGCGCAGTTCGCCCGGATGCGCCCGCAGGCGATCTTCATCAACATCTCCCGTGGCCGGGTGGTCGACGAGGCGGCCCTGATCGAGGCCCTGGCCCAGCGGCGGATCCGCGCCGCCGGCCTCGACGTGTTCGAGCGCGAGCCGCTGTCTCCCGACTCGCCGCTGCTGCGCCTGCCAAACGTGGTGGCCACTCCGCACATCGGCTCGGCCACCGAGGAAACCCGCGAAGCCATGGCCCGCTGCGCGGTAGACAACCTGCTGGCCGCCCTCGCCGGCGAGCGGCCGCTGAACCTGGTCAATCCTTCGGCCTGGGCGCGACGGCGAGGCGCCTGAAGGCCGCGCCGGGCCGACGCCCGGCGCGCCGTTCTGCTTCACTTGCCGGTATTGGCCTGCCTGAATCCTTGCTGAAACGTTTTTTCAACGTGACACATGAACTTATAATTAGCCTGCTAATCATTATCAGAAAGACGAAACCGTGATGATCCAGAGAGGACCCCACCATGCCCGATGACAAGGCCGTCAACGGCCGCCGCGACTTCCTGCGCAAGACCCTGACCGTGATCCCGGCGGTGACCCTGGCCGGCTATGGCGTCGGCCATGCCATGCAGACGCCCGCCGCCGAGCAGGACAAACCCCGCGAACGCTACCAGCCTCGCTTCTTCACCAACACCGAATGGGCTTTCGTCAACGCCGCGGTGGCGCGACTGATCCCCAGCGACGACAACGGCCCCGGCGCCATCGAGGCCGGGGTGCCGGAGTTCATCGACCGACAGATGGAAACCCCCTACGGGCACGGCGCACTCTGGTACATGCAGGGATCGTTCGTCACCGACGCCGCGCCGGAATTCGGCCATCAGTTGAAGCTGGTACCACGCGACATCTACCGGGTCGGCATCGCCGCCCTGGAACGCTGGAGCAAGGCCAACCAGGGCAAGCCGTTCGCCGAGCTGGAGCCGTCGGCGCAGGACGACATCCTGCAACGCCTGGAAGCCGGCCAGATCGACCTGCAGGACCTGCCGGCCAAGCTGCTCTTCGGCCAGTTGCTGCAAAACACCCACGAAGGCTTCTTCTCCGATCCGCAGCACGGCGGCAATCGCGGCCTGGTGGGCTGGAAGCTGGTCGGTTTCCCCGGCGCCCGCGCCGACTTCATGGACTGGGCCGACCGCGGCGAGAAGTATCCCTTCCCGCCGGTGGCGATTTCCGGCGAGAGGGGTTGAACATGGCGACGACACTCAAACCGGTGGACGCGGTGGTGGTCGGCTTCGGCTGGACCGGAGCGATCCTGGCCAAGGAGCTGACCGAGGCCGGGCTCAACGTGGTGGCGCTGGAGCGCGGCGAGAACCGCGATACCTATCCCGACGGCGCCTACCCGAACACCCTCGACGAGCTGACCTACAACACACGCGGCAAGCTGTTCCAGAATCTCTCCAAGAGCACCGTGAGCATCCGCCACGGGATCAACGACACCGCGCTGCCCTACCGTCAGCTCTCCGCCTTCCTTCCCGGCGACGGCGTCGGTGGCGCCGGCCTGCACTGGTCCGGCGTGCATTTCCGGATCATGCCCGAGGAACTGCGCCTGCGCAGCCATTACGAGGAACGCTACGGCAAGAAATTCATCCCCGAAGGCATGACCATCCAGGACTACGGGGTCAGCTACGAAGAGCTGGAGCCGCACTTCGATTTCGCCGAGAAGGTCTTCGGCACCTCCGGCACCGCGCATACGGTCAAGGGCCAGGTGGTCGGCACGGGCAATCCGTTCGCCGCCGACCGCTCGGACGACTTCCCGCTGCCGGCGTTGCGCCAGGTGTACTCCGCGCAACTGTTCCGCAAGGCCGCCGAGGAACTCGGCCTGCACCCCTACGACCTGCCGGCGGCCAACGCTTCGGGGCCCTGGACCAACCCCTACGGGGTGCAGATGGGGCCGTGCAACTTCTGCGGCTTCTGCAGCGGCTACGCCTGCTACATGTATTCCAAGGCCTCGCCGAACCTGAACATCCTGCCGGCGCTGCGCCAGACCCCGCTGTTCGAACTGCGCGCCAACTGCAACGTGCTCAAGGTCAACCTCGACAGCGACGGCAGGCAGGCCACCGGCGTGACCTACGTCGACGCCCAGGGGCGCGAGATCGTGCAGCCGGCGAAGCTGGTGATCATCAGTGCCTTCCAGTTCCACAACGTGCGCCTGCTGCTGCTCTCCGGCATCGGCAAGCCCTACGACCCGCGCACCGGCGAGGGCGTGGTGGGGAAGAACTTCGCCTACCAGAACATGGCCACCATCAAGGCGTTCTTCGACAAGGACGTGCATACCAACCCCTTCGTCGGCACCGGCGGCGGCGGCGTGGCGGTGGACGACTTCAACGCCGACAACTTCGACCACGGACCGCTGGGCTTCGTCGGCGGCTCGCCGATGTGGGTCAACCAGGCCGGCTCCAAGCCGATCGGCGGCCTCGCCGTGCCGCCCGGCACGCCGAGCTGGGGCAGCGGCTGGAAACAGGCGGTCAAGGACGCCTACACGCACACCGTGTCGATGGACGCCCACGGCAGCAACATGACCTACCGCGACAACTACCTCGACCTCGACCCGACCTACAAGGACGCCTACGGCCAGCCACTGCTGCGCATGACCTTCGACTGGAAGGACAACGAGATCCGCATGAGCCGCTACGTCACCGAGCACATGCGCAAGATCGCCGAGGCGATGAACCCGAAGGCCATCTCGGTGAACGTCAAGAACTTCGGCGACCACTTCAATACACGGGTCTACCAGACCACCCACCTGCTCGGCGGGGCGATCATGGGCAGCGATCCGAAGACCAGCGTGCTCAACCGCTACCTGCAGAGCTGGGACGTGCACAACGTCTTCGTCATGGGCGCCTCGGCCTTCCCCCAGGGCACCGGCTACAACCCCACAGGGCTGGTGGCGGCGCTGGCCTACTGGTCGGCCAAGGCGATCCGCGAGCAATACCTGAAGAACCCCGGTCCGCTGGTGCAGGCATGAGGAGCGCAACGATGAAACCGACAGCCTTCCTCGCCCTCTCCGCCCTCGCCTGCGGCATCGCCCAGGCCGCCGCAGCGCCGGACCCGGCCCTGGTCAGGCAGGGCGAATACCTGGCCCGCGCCGGCGATTGCGTGGCCTGCCACACCGCCAAGGACGGCAAGCCGTTCGCCGGGGGCCTGCCGATGGAAACGCCGATCGGCGCGGTGTACTCGACCAACATTACCCCGGACCGCAAGACCGGCATCGGCGACTACAGCTTCGAGGACTTCGACCGCGCCGTGCGCCACGGCGTGGCCAGGTCCGGCGACACCCTCTACCCGGCGATGCCCTACCCGTCCTACGCGCGAGTCAGCGAAGCGGACATGCGCGCCCTCTACGCCTACTTCATGCATGGCGTGGAGCCGGTGGAGCAGCCCAACAAGGCCAGCGACATCCCCTGGCCGCTGTCGATGCGCTGGCCGCTGGCATTCTGGCGCTGGACCTTCGCTCCCGAGGTGAAGGACTTCCAGGCCGCCGCCGGGCAGGACCCGGTGCTGGCGCGCGGCGCCTACCTGGTCGAAGGCCTCGGCCACTGTGGCGCCTGCCATACCCCGCGTGGGCTGGGCATGCAGGAGAAGGCCCTGGCGGCGAGCGATGGCGCGGCCTACCTGTCCGGCAGCGCGCCGCTGGAGAACTGGATCGCCAAGAGCCTGCGCGGCGACCACCGGACCGGACTGGGCAGTTGGAGCGAAGCCGACCTGGTCAGCTTCCTGCGCACCGGCCGCAGCGAGCGCAGCGCGGTGTTCGGCGGCATGTCCGACGTGGTGGTGCACAGCATGCAGTACATGACCGACGCCGACCTCACCGCCATCGCCCGCTACCTCAAGTCGCTGCCGCCGGCGGACCCCGCCGACCAGCCGCACGTCTACGACGAGAGCGTGGCCCAGGCACTGTTCCACGGCGACGACAGCAAGACCGGCGCGGCGCTCTACGTCGACAACTGCGGGGCCTGCCACCGCACCGACGGCAAGGGCTATGCGCGGGTCTTCCCGGCCCTGGCCGGCAACCCGGTGGTGACCGGCAGCGACCCGACCTCCCTGGTGCACATCGTGCTCAAGGGCGGCACCCTGCCGGCCACCCACCAGGCACCGTCGAGCTTCACCATGCCGCCGTTCGGCTGGCGGATGAACGACCAGGAGATCGCCGACGTGGTCAACTTCATCCGCACCAGTTGGGGCAACCAGGCGCCGAGCGTCAGCGTCGACGAGGTCAAGCGCCTGCGCAAGGACACCGGCGCGGCGGCGGTGGGCGACATTCCGCCGCCGGGACCGGCCGCGGCGGATCGCGGCTGAGCGCCAGGCCTCTGGCGAAACGCCATTCCAGCCCCTCTCCCGCTCGCGGGAGAGGGTTGGGGAGCGGGAGCGCGCCGTACCGGGCACGGCCCTCCCCCTTCACTCATCACCCAAGCGCACATGCCGCCCCAGCTCGTCGAACAACGCGACCACCGAGCGCAACGCCCGGCAGTCCGGACGGGTCAGCAGCCACAGGGCGCTGGCGCAGCCCTCGAGGTCGGCGTCCAGTACCCGCAGGCCGTCGCCGTCGCGCAGCAGGTAGGCGGGGATCGCCGCCAGGCCGAGGCCGGCGCGGGCCATCTCGGCTACCGCCAGCACACCGTTGCAGCGGTAGGCCGGCAGCACCCCGGGGTAGTGTCGACGACGCCAGACCACGCTCGGGTGGTCGGGAAGGAAATCGTCCGGGGCGATCCAGTGCAGCATGGCGGGCTCCGCCGCGTCGCGGCCCTCCAGGTAGCGTTCGCTGGCGCAGAGCACGTAGCGCACCTCGCCGAGGTTGCGCCCGACCAGGTGTTCCGGCGGCGTGCGGGTCATGCGCAGGGCGATGTCGGCGTCGCGCCGGCTGAGGTTGGCAAAGTCGTTGGAGGTCGCCAGCTCCAGTTGCAGGGCCGGATAGCCAGGCATGAAGCGCGCCAGCGCCGGCAGCAGCAGGCCATGCAGGACGGCGTCGGAGCAGGTCAGGCGCACGGTACCGCTGAGCACCTCGCGCTCCAGTTCGAGGCCGATGCGCGCCGCCTCCAGCGCCTGTTCCGCCAGTTCCGCCTGCTGCGCCAGGCGGCGGGCGGTCTGGTTCGCCAGGTAGCCGCTGCGGCTCTTGTCGAACAACGCCTTGCCGAGGTTCTTCTCCAGCCGGCGGATGGCCCGGAAAACCGTCGACACATCGACCCTGAGCAACTCTGCGGCCCGCGCCAGGCTACCGCCGCGAACCAGGGCGAGGACCAGGGCAAGATCGGCATGGTCCAGGCGATATTGCAGCGGTGCATTCATCTTTTGCATTGGCGCCGATATCGAGTGCGGAAACGCAACTATAGAGTGAGCGCCAGGGCCCGCCAACCGGCGTGGCGAAACTGGAGCGAAAACGGATGTCCACCCCTCCCGCGGCGCCGCTGCGCATTGCCCTGGTCGGCGACCACGACCCGCACATCACCGCCCACCAGGCGATTCCCCTGGCCCTGCGCCTGGCCGGCGAGGCACTCGGCCTGGAGATCGCATTCGACTGGCTGGCCAGCGACCGCCTGCCCGCCGAACCGGCGCTGGAGCGCTATGACGGGTTCTGGTGCGTGCCGGGCAGCCCCTATCGCGACGCCGACGCGGTGCTGCGCCTGATCGCCCATGCCCGGGGCCGGCGCCGGCCGTTCCTCGGTACCTGCGCCGGCTTCCAGCACACGATCCTCGAGTTCGCCCGCAACGCCCTCGGCTGGCAGGCGGCGACCCATGGCGAGGAGCATCCGCACAGCGACCAGGCGGTGATCGCCGCCCTGCCCTGCGCCCTGCTCGAAGCCCGCGAGGAAGTCCGCCTGCTGCGCGGCTCGCGCCTGGCCCTGGCGTATGCCGCTAACTGGATCGAGGCGGACTACCACTGCCGCTACGCAATCGCCCCGCGCTTCGCCGCGGAACTTACCGGCGGCGCACTGCGGGCCAGCGCCTGGAGCGCCGACGGGGCGATCCGCGCGGTGGAGCTGGAACAGCATCCGTTCTTCGTCGCCACCCTGTTCCAACCCGAGCGGGCAGCCCTGGCCGGCGTCCTGCCACCACTGCCGAAGGCATTCGTCGAGGCGTGCCGGACGCAGCGCCGCGACCGCCCGCGGCGCGGCCCTACGCCCTATTACGCAGTGATCTTCAGCTCCCACCGCAGCGCCGTCGACGACGGCTACGCCGAAGCGGCCGAGCACATGCTGGAACTGGCCAGCCGCCAGCCGGGCTATCTCGGCGTGGAGTCGGTCCGCGGCGCCGACGGTTTCGGCATCACCGTCTCCTACTGGGACAGCGAGGCGGCGATCCGTGCCTGGAGCCGCCACGCGGAGCACCGTGACGCCCAGGCGCGCGGCCGGCGCGACTGGTACGCCGGTTTCAGCGCGCGGATCGCCCGGGTCGAACGCGAATACGCCTTCCCGGCTCAGCCGGACACCGCGCAGTCGCCGGCCTCGTCCTGAGCCAGCACCCGGAAGCAGGCCAGGGCCAGCAGCCAGGCCAGCCAGCCGGCGCCGACCGCGACGAGGAAACCGCTGGCGGCGCCGTAGCCCTCCACCACCCAGCCGGCCAGCGCCGAGCCCAGGGCCATGCCGATGCCCAGCCCGGTGATGGCCCAGGTCAGGCCTTCGGTGAGGCGCGCCGGGTCCACCGCACGCTCGACCAGGCCCATGGCCAGGATCATCGTCGGCGCCACGCTGAAACCGGCCACCAGCACGGTCAGGGCAAGCGCGAGGATGCTCTCCACCCCTAGCAGCGGCATCAGGCTCAGGGCCATCAGCGTAACCATGCAGAGCAGTTGCCGGGAAAGCGCCAGGCGCCAGCGCAGCAGCCCGAACAGCAATCCCGCGAGACATGAGCCGACGGCATAGACCGACAACACCAGGCTTGCCGCAGCCTTGTTGCCGTGCGCCTCGGCGAAGGCCACGCTGACCACTTCCACCGCGCCGAAGATCACCCCGATGGCGGCCAGTACCAGCGCCAGCACGCGTACCGCCGGATAGGCCAGCGCGCTGCCGGCGCGGCGCCGCGGATGGGCATGCAGCGGCGGTTCGGTGCCGCGTTGCAGGCTGAACAGGCTCACCCCGGCGACCAGGAACAGCGTCGCCAGCAGCGGCCCCGCCTCGGCGAACCAGCCGACGCTGAGGCTCACCGCCAGCACCGGCCCGATGATGTAGCACACCTCGTCCATCACCGATTCGAAGGAAAACGCCGTGTGCAGCTTCGGCGAGCCCCGGTACAGCTCGGTCCAGCGCGCCCGCACCATGGCCGGCATGCTCGGCATCGCCCCGGCGAGCAAGGCGAACAGGTAGAGCCAGGCATTCGGCGCTCGATAGTGCGTACACAGCAACAACGCGCTCATCGCCAGGGCGCTGGCCAGCGCGGCCGGGAGCAGCACCCGGCCCTGGCCGAAGCGGTCCACCAGGCGCGATACCTGCGGCGCGAGCAAGGCATTGCAGAACACGAAGGTGGCCGCCACGGTACCGGCCAGCCAGTAGTCGGCATGCACCTGGGAAAGCATGGTGACGATGCCCAGGCCGGTCATCGACAGGGGCATCCGCGCCAGCAGGCCGGCGGCTGAAAAGCCCTTGGCGCCGGGCGCGGCGAACAGTTCGAGATAGGGGTTGCTCATGGAAAGCCTCGGCTGGCCGGCTCCAGCGGAACCGGCGACGACGGGAGAAGACGAAATTCACATACGCTGCGTATGTCAAAAATCATGGAGACATACGCAGCGTATGTCAATTATCCTGAAGCCCCTTCGCCACCCGGAGACCTCGCATGGCCCGCAAGCCTCGCGCCGAGATGATCGAGGAAACCCGCGCCAAGCTGATCGACGCCGCGCGCCGAGCGTTCGCCGACAACGGCTACGCCGGCGCCTCGATGGACGACCTGACCGCCAGCGCCGGCCTCACCCGCGGCGCGCTGTATCACCACTTCGGCGACAAGAAAGGCCTGCTGGCCGCGGTGGTGCAGCAGATCGACGACGAGATGAATCTTCGCCTCGGCGCCATCCTGGCTGCCGGCGAGGACCTCTGGAGCGGCTTCCGTGCCTACAACCACGCCTACCTGGAAATGGCCCTGGAAGCGGAAATCCAGCGCATCGTCCTGCGCGATGCCCCGGCCATCCTCGGCAGCCCCAGCAGCGAGGCCAGCCAACTGCGCTGCCTAAGCTCGATGACCGGGCAACTGCGCGAACTGATGGACAGCGGGCGGGTCCGCCGCACCGACGCCGAGGCCCTGGCCTGGCTGCTCAACGGCGCGCTGGTGGACGCCGCCCTGCGTATCGCCAACGCCGAACACCCGCCGGAGAGCCTGGCCAGGGCCTGCCAGGCCCTGGACGTGCTGCTCGACGGCCTGCTCATGGAGTGAAAAGCCAATGGACTACCGCATCAGAACCAGCCGCGACGAGGACGCCGCGCTGCTCCCGGCCATCGAGCGCTCAGCCGGGGAAAGCTTCCGCCTGCTGCCCGAGCTGGCCTGGATCGCCGACGCCGGGGTCGCCGGGGTGGACTTCCATCGCCGCCTGATCGAGCGCGGCAGCCACTGGCTGGCGGAAGACGCCGATGGCCAGCCGGTCGGCTTCCTCGCCGCCGAACGCTGCGCCGACGAGTTGCACATCGCCGAGTTGTCCATCGCCCAGGCCCACCAGCAACAGGGCCTGGGCCGCCGCCTGCTGGAGCGCGCGGTGACCTACGCCCACGCCAGCCACTGCCGGGCGCTGACCCTGACGACCTTCTGCGACGTGCCCTGGAACGCGCCGTTCTACGCACGCCTGGGCTTCCAGCGGCTGACCTGGCAGGAAGCCGGCGAGCGCCTGCGCGCGATCCTCGGCCACGAGCAGGAGATCGGCTTCGCCGCCGACAGCCGCTGCGCGATGCGCCTGCTGCTCTAGACGGCGGCAAAGGGCTTGACCGGCGGGTGGCGGGTGGCGGTACAGTTGCCAACTGCAACAGGATGTTTCAGCGCTGCCCCGGACGGGCTTCCGCTCTCCCTCTTCCCCAGTGTGCCCTTGCATGAGCAGCCAACGCCGAAACTACCGCTTCATCCTTGTCGTCACCCTGTTCGTCCTCGCCTCCCTGGCCGTCTCCGGACGGTTGGTCTATCTCCAGGTCCACGACCACGAATTCCTCGCCGACCAGGGCGACCTCCGCTCGATCCGCGACCTGCCGATCCCGGTCACCCGCGGCATGATCACCGACCGCAACGGCGAGCCGCTGGCGGTATCCACCGAAGTCGCGTCGATCTGGTGCAACCCCAGGGAAATGGCCGACCACCTCGACGAGGTGCCGCGCCTGGCCGGCGCCCTGCACCGCCCCGCGGCGCCGCTGCTGGCCCAGCTCCAGGCCAACCCGAACAAGCGCTTCCTCTACCTCGAGCGCGGCCTGTCGCCGATCGAGGCCAGCGAGGTGATGGCCCTGGGCATAACCGGGGTACACCAGATCAAGGAATACAAGCGTTTCTACCCCAGTTCCGAGCTGACCGCGCAGTTGATCGGCCTGGTCAACATCGACGGCCGCGGCCAGGAAGGCACCGAACTGGGCTTCAACGACTGGCTGAGCGGCAAGGACGGGGGACGCGAGGTGGCGATCAACCCGCGCGGCTCGCTGGTCAACAGCATCAAGGTGCTGAAGACGCCCAAGGCCAGCCAGGACGTGGCCCTGAGCATCGACCTGCGACTACAGTTCATCGCCTACAAGGCGCTGGAAAAGGCCGTGCTCAAGTTCGGCGCGCACTCCGGCTCGGCGGTCCTGGTGAACCCGAAGAGCGGGCAGATCCTGGCGATGGCCAACTTCCCCTCCTACAACCCGAACAACCGCGCCAGCTTCGCCCCGGCCTTCATGCGCAACCGCACCCTCACCGATACCTTCGAGCCGGGCTCGGTGATCAAGCCGTTCAGCATGTCGGCGGCGCTGGCCTCCGGCAAGTTCGACGAGAACAGCCAAGTCAGCGTGGCACCGGGCTGGATGACCATCGACGGGCACACCATCCACGACGTCGCCCGGCGCGACGTACTGACCATGACCGGGGTGCTGATCAACTCCTCGAACATCGGCATGAGCAAGGTCGCCCTGCAGATCGGACCCCAGCCGATCCTCGAACAGCTCGGCCGGGTCGGTTTCGGCGCGCCGCTGTCGCTGGGCTTCCCCGGCGAGAACCCGGGCTACCTGCCGTTCCACGAGAAATGGTCGAACATCGCCACCGCCAGCATGTCGTTCGGCTACAGCCTGGCGGTGAACACCGCCGAGCTGGCCCAGGCCTACTCGGTGTTCGCCAACGACGGCAAGCTGGTGCCGCTCAGCCTGCTCCGCGACAACCCGCAGAACCAGGTGCGCCAGGCGATGGACCCGCAGATCGCACGGCGCATCCGGGCGATGCTGCAAACCGTGGTGGAAGACCCGAAGGGCGTGGTCCGCGCCCGCGTGCCGGGCTACCACGTGGCGGGCAAGAGCGGCACCGCGCGCAAGGCCTCGGGCCGGGGCTACGCGGACAAGTCCTACCGTTCGCTGTTCGTCGGCATGGCGCCGGCGTCCGACCCGCAACTGGTGCTGGCGGTGATGATCGATTCGCCGACCAGGATTGGCTACTTCGGCGGCCTGGTCTCGGCGCCCACCTTCAGCGACATCATGGCCGGATCGCTACGCGCCCTGGCGATCCCGCCGGACAACCTGCAGGACAGCCCGGCCGTCGCCGACCGCCAGCACCACGGCTGACCGCTGCCTAGCCGTCGTGCTCGCGGCCCTCGGCGTCCAGCCAGTGCGCTCCCGGCCCCTCGGCGGACAGCTGGTCGCCGGGGTTGCGCAACGGGCAGGCCTGGAGCGACAGGCAGCCGCAACCGATGCAGCCGTCCAGTTGGTCGCGCAACAGCAGCAGCTTGTCGATGCGCTCGGTGAGATCCTCCTTCCACTGCGCCGACAGGCGCGCCCAGTCCGCCGCGCTAGGGCTGCGCCCGGCCGGCAGGGTCTGCAGGGCGCGAGCGATCTCCGCGAGGGGAATGCCGACCCGCTGGGCGACCTTGATCACCACCACCCGGCGTAGCGTCTCGCGACTGAAGCGCCGCTGGTTGCCGGCGTTGCGCTGGCTGCTGATCAGCCCCTTGGTTTCGTAGAAATGCAGGGCGGAGACCGCCACGCCGGCACGCCTGGCCAGTTCGCCGACGCTCAGTTCGCGGGATGCGCAGGAATTCTTCATGATTGGCTTGACCTCAAGTTTGCTTGAGGTTTTACCCTGGGCCGGCCCTCGACACAAGTCACCCGGAGTAACCCGCCATGCTCATCCCCTCCTCCTACTGCTGCACCGACGACCAGTGCCCGGCCGCTAGCGAGCGGTCGCCGTGCTACGCGCAACTCATCGATATCGAGGTGGAACCCGCCAGCCAGTTGTCGCTGGCGCTGGAACAGAACGCGCACCTGCAACGCCTGGAACGCTGCTTCAGGAACTGCCCGGGCTACCTGTCCGCCAGCCTGCACCCCAGCGAGGACGGCCAGCACGTGCTGAACTACACCTGCTGGCGTTCACGCGAGGACTGCGAACGCGCCTGGCAAGCCCGGCAGGACGCGCAAGGCCCGCTGAGCGCGGGCGTCTGGCGGCTGGGGACGAAAAGCGTGCGTTTCGAGACCTTCCTGGTCGACGCCGAGGGCTGCTGAGCCCGCCGGCGCCGACGGCCCGTCTCAGAAGGACTTCGGCAGGGAGGCCATGTCGATCACGAAGCGATACTTCACGTCGCTGGCCAGCATCCGCTCGTAGGCCTGGTTGATCTGCTGGATCTCGATCATCTCGATGTCGCAGGCGATCCCGTGGGTCGCGCAGAAATCCAGCATTTCCTGGGTCTCGGCGATGCCGCCGATGGCCGAGCCGGCGATCGAGCGGCGCCCCATCACCAGTTGCGCACCGTGCACCGCCGGCTCCAGCGGCTCGAGCAGGCCGACCAGCACGAGGGTGCCGTCGCGCTTGAGGGTCGCCAGGTAGGGATTGAGGTCGTGCTGGTGCGGCACGGTGTCCAGGATCAGGTCGAAGCGCCCGGCGACGGCGGCCATCCGCTGTGGGTCGGTGGAAAGGATCACCTGGTCGGCGCCGAGCCGCCGCGCTTCCTCTTCCTTGCCCGGCGAGCGGGTGAACAGGGCCACCTCGGCACCGAGCGCCCTGGCGAACTTCAGGCCCATGTGACCGAGGCCGCCCAGGCCGACCACCGCCACCCGGCTACCGGGGCCGATCTTCCAGTGACGCAGTGGCGAGTAGGACGTGATCCCGGCGCACAGCAGCGGCGCCGCCGCCTTCGGATCGAGTCCCTGGGGAATGCGCAGGACGAACCTGGCCGAGACCACGATGCGCTCCGAGTAGCCGCCGAAGGTCGGCAGGCCGTCGTGGCGGTCGCGGCCGTTGTAGGTCAGGGTCGGGTATTCCGCGCAATACTGCTCCAGGCCCTCGGAGCAGGCGGCGCAGTGCCGGCAGGAGTCGACCATGCAGCCGACGCCGACCAGTTCGCCGACCGCGAAACCGCTCACCGCCTCGCCGACGCTGGCGACCCGGCCGATGATCTCGTGGCCCGGCACCAGCGGGTACAGGCTGTTGTGCCATTCGTTGCGCGCCTGATGGAGGTCCGAGTGGCAGACGCCGCAGTAGAGGATGTCGATCACCAGATCGTCGGCGCGCGGCGCGCGGCGTTCGAAGCGATGGGCAGCCAGCGGGGCGCTGGCGGACTGGGCGGCGTAGCCGCGGATCTGTAGGGTCATCGGTGTGTCCTCTTCGCAGGATGGCGGGCCGCGACGACCTGCTGGCGGCGGTCCGTTCGGGGGGCAATTGTTCGCCGGATGGGCGCCGCCGCAGAATGTCCATTCCTGTCGAAGCCTTGCCCATTCGTGCCGATGTTGCGTCCCGCCACTGCCCAGGCGCGCGCGGGGTTGCTACGTTTGCCTCCCCTCCTGGAGAAACAGCCAAGGCATGAGCACTACTTCCACCGACATGGCGTCGCTGATCACCACCCTGCAAGGCGAACCGGGTTTCGACGCCACCCGCATCCCCGGCGTCCGCCTGATGCGCGCCGAACAGGCCTATCCGCGCAGCCCGGTGTTCTACGAGCCGCGCATCTGCATCCTCGCCCAGGGCCAGAAGATCGGTTTCCTCGGTGGCGAAACCTACCGCTATGACGCCGAACGCTACCTGGTGATGTCGGTGCCCCTGCCGTTCGAATGCGAAACCCACGCCTCCGCCGCCGAGCCCTTGCTGGGAGTGAGCGTCGACGTGGAAATCGGCACCTTGAAGGAACTGCTGCTACAGATGGAAGAGGCTCCCGGCAGCGACGACGACAACGAACTGGCGCCCAGCGCGCCGATGGCTTCGGTACCGCTGGACGCGGGGATGGCCGATGCGGTGATGCGCCTGCTGCGCTGCCTGCAGAGCCCGCTGGACAGCCATATCCTCGGCCCGCAACTGGTCCGCGAGATCATCTTCCGCGCCCTGCGCAGCGAGCAGGGCAACGCCCTGCGTGCGGTGGCCGGCCGGCACAGCGGCTACGGGCGCATGGCCAGGGCCCTGCGGCGCATCCACACCGACTACGCCAGTGCGCTGGACATCGACACCCTGGCTCGCGAGGCGAACATGAGCGTGTCGACCTTCCACCACAACTTCAAGGCGATGACCTTCACCTCGCCCCTCCAGTACCTGAAGAGCGTGCGCCTGTACAAGGCCTGGAGCCTGATGGTGCAGGACGGGCTGAACGCCAGTACCGCCGCCAACCAGGTCGGCTACGAGAGCCCCTCGCAGTTCAGCCGCGAGTTCAAGCGCTACTTCGGGCGCACGCCGAGCGAGGAAGTCCAGGCCGCCCGCCGCTAGCCGGCAGGATCGGGGGCGCTTGCAATACATACGGATGTCCGTATATTCGGCTTTCCATATATTCAGGAAGGCCCAGCGATGCCCAGCCCCGCCGAAGTGTTCAAGTGCCTGGCCGACGAGACGCGCGTTCGCGCCACCCTGCTGATCGTCGACCAGGGCGAACTGTGCGTCTGCGAACTGATGTGCGCCCTCGCCGACAGCCAGCCGAAGATCAGCCGCCACCTGGCCCAGTTGCGCAGTGCCGGGCTGCTCCTCGACCGTCGCCAGGGCCAGTGGGTGTATTACCGCCTGAACCCTGCGCTGCCGGCCTGGATCCACGAAGTCCTGCAAGTGACCCTGCGGGCCAACGGCGACTGGCTGCAAGCCGACGCCGCGCGCCTGCGCGACATGGACGGCCGCCCGCAGCGCGCCTCCGCCTGCTGCCAATAGCGCGAGCCGCCCCATGCTGATCGCCTTCGCCATCTTCCTGTTAACCCTGGTCCTGGTCATCTGGCAGCCCAGGGGCCTCGGCATCGGCTGGAGCGCCAGCATCGGCGCCCTGCTCGCCCTGGCGCTGGGCAGCGTCGCGCCGGGCGACATCCCGACCGTCTGGAACATCGTCTGGAATGCCACCGCCACCTTCATCGCGGTGATCGTCATCAGCCTGCTGCTGGACGAGGCCGGCTTCTTCGAATGGGCAGCGCTGCACGTCGCGCGCTGGGCCGGCGGCGACGGCCGGCGCCTGTTCGCCTTCTGCGTGCTGCTCGGCGCGGCGGTCTCGGCGCTGTTCGCCAACGACGGCGCGGCGCTGATCCTCACGCCCATCGTGATGTCGATGCTGCTGGCCCTGCGCTTCAGCCCGGCGGCGACCCTGGCCTTCGTCATGGCGGCGGGCTTCATCGCCGACAGCGCCAGCCTGCCGCTGGTGGTCTCGAACCTGGTGAACATCGTCTCGGCCGACTACTTCGGGCTCGGCTTCGGCGAGTACGCCGCGGTGATGTTGCCGGTAAACCTGGTGAGCGTCGCGACCTCCCTGCTGGTGCTGTTCCTCTATTTCCGCCGCGACCTGCCGCCGGTCTATGCGCTGGAGCAATTGAAGCCGCCGCGGGCGGCGATCCGCGACCGCGCGACCTTCGTCGTCGGTGGCTGGATGCTGCTGGTCCTGCTCGCCGGGCTGTTCGCCCTGGAGCCGCTGGGCGTCCCCGTCAGCGCGGTGGCCGCGGCCTGTGCGGCGCTGCTGCTGGCGGTGGCCGGGCGCGGGCGGGTGATCTCGACCCGGCGGGTGCTGCGCGAAGCGCCCTGGCAGATCGTGGTCTTCTCGCTGGGCATGTACCTGGTGGTCTACGGCCTGAAGAACGCCGGTCTCACCGACCTCCTGGCGCAGCTCCTGAACCGCCTGGCCGAGCACGGCGTATGGGCGGCCGCGCTGGGTACCGGACTGCTTTCCGCCGCCCTCTCGTCGGTAATGAACAACATGCCCAGCGTGCTGCTCGGCGCCCTGTCGATCCAGGCCAGCGACACCGCCGGCGCGGTGCGCGAAGCGATGATCTACGCCAACGTCATCGGCTGCGACCTGGGTCCGAAGATCACCCCTATCGGCAGCCTGGCGACGCTGCTCTGGCTGCACGTGCTGGCGCGCAAAGGCATGCGCATCACCTGGGGCTACTACTTCAGGGTCGGCGCCCTGCTGACCCTGCCGGTCCTGCTGGCGACCCTTTCGGCCCTGGCCCTGCGCCTGGCCATCTGACGGCCGCCGGCGACGGCGGCAGGAGCATCCCATGCGAGTCCTGTTCATGTGCACGGCCAACAGTTGCCGCAGCATTCTTTCCGAAGCCATGTTCAACCACCTGGCCCCGCCGGGTTTCGAGGCATGCAGCGCCGGCAGCCAGCCCAGCGGGCGGGTGCATCCGCGCAGCCTGGCGACCCTCGAACAGGCCGGCATCGCCACCCACGGCCTGTACAGCAAGGGCAGCGAAGCCTTCGAAGGCGCACCGCCGGACATCGTCATCACCGTTTGCGACGCCGCCGCGGGGGAAGCCTGCCCGCTGTATCTCGGCGCAGCGCTGAAGGCCCATTGGGGCCTGGCCGATCCCTCCGCCCTGGATGGCGACGAAGCCCTGCGGGATGCGGCGTTCCGCGCCACCCTGGCACGCATCGAACAGCGTTGCCGAGCCTTCCTCGGCCTGCCCTTCGCCACCCTGGATCGCGACCAGCTCAAGCGCGAGCTGGAGCGCATCGGCTCGCTCTGACCGGAGGCAACATGCCCGAACGACTACCCAACCTCGATTCCGCATTGCTCGGCGACCTGCCCCCCGTCTCCGGGCACAGGCCGCGCATCCTCCTGCTCTACGGCTCGACCCGCGAGCGCTCCTTCAGCCGCCTGCTGGTGCTGGAGGCCGCACGCCTGCTCGAACGCTTCGGTGCCGAAACGCGGATTTTCGACCCTTCCGGGCTGCCATTGCCCGACGATGCCCCGCTGGAGCATCCCAAGGTCCGCGAGTTGCGCGACCTGGTGCAGTGGTCGGAAGGCCAGGTCTGGTGCTCGCCCGAACGCCACGGTGCGCTGTCCGCGGTATTCAAGGCGCAGATCGACTGGATTCCCCTGGCGCTCGGGGCGGTGCGCCCGACCCAGGGCAAGACCCTGGCGCTGATGCAGGTCTGCGGCGGCTCGCAGTCGTTCAACGTGGTCAACCAGTTGCGCGTGCTGGGTCGCTGGATGCGCATGTTCACCATCCCCAACCAGTCCTCGGTTCCCAAGGCCTACCTGGAGTTCGACGAAGCGGGCCGGATGAAGCCATCTCCCTACTACGACCGGGTGGTCGACGTGATGGAGGAGTTGTTCAAGTTCACCCTGCTCCTGCGCGAACGCACGGACCTCCTGGTGGACCGCTATTCGGAGCGCAAGGAAAGCGCCGAGCAGCTTGCCGCGCGGGTCGACCAGCGTTCGCTCTGAGCCGCGTCCGCCTCACTCGCGCCCCGGCGGATGGCCGAAGCGCGCGCGGTAGGCATGGGTGAAGTTTTCCGGACTGGAGTAACCCAGGCGATAGGCTATCTGCGCGATCTGCCAGCGACCCTCGCGGACCATCTGCCGGCCGATCTCGAGACGCCGGTCGCGGACGTACTGCAACATCGAGCGACCGAACTCGTTCTTGAAAATCCGCCGCAGGGTGGTTTCGCCGACCCCCAGTTGGCGCGCCAGTTCGAGGCTGGCCGGCGGCTCACCGAGGTTCGCCTCCAGCAGGCGGCGCGCTTCGTGGGCCAGGTCGCGCTGGGCGCGTGGGG
This sequence comes from Pseudomonas sp. FDAARGOS_761, assembly GCF_013343155.1. Lineage (NCBI taxonomy): Bacteria > Pseudomonadati > Pseudomonadota > Gammaproteobacteria > Pseudomonadales > Pseudomonadaceae > Pseudomonas > Pseudomonas sp. FDAARGOS_761. Next base: position 2,543,649 of record NZ_CP054572.1, read on the forward strand.
TGCGCGCGCGACGAAGGTCCGCGCCACCCAGGTAGGCGGCCAGCTCCACCAGCAGGCCCAGGGTCAGGCTCTCTTCGTGCAGGCGTCCGAGGGCGCCGCGGTATGGATTCTGGTAGAGGCGCTCGAACAGGGCGCTGATGGCGCCGCAACGGGACAACTGGGTGAAGCTCGCGCCGTCGCCCTTCAGCCGCGCCAGCGGCCGCAGGGCGCCATCGCCGGTTTCCAGTTCCTCCTCCAGGTAGCTGGCGGCGATCCGCAGCCCACCCAGGCGCACGCGGCTGCCCGCCGGCAGGATGTCGAAGGCTTCCATCGGCTCGCCGGTGCCGAGCACCGAAGGACCGCCCAGGTTGTAGAGATAAGGCTCGCCGCCGTCGACGCTGTGCCGCCACTGGCCGTCGAACATCTGCACGATGCACAGGCCTTCCGGCAGCACCTTGTGGGTTCGCAGCGGCTCGGTGAAGCTCAGGTCGCAATCGAAATACTGCATCGACGGGCGCACCGTCCGCGCCTGGTAGTGACCGGTGGCGCTGCCGAGCATTTCGCGCGCGTCGAGGATCTGCGACTGGCACAGGGGCGAAGGAGCGTCGAAATAAAGCTCCGTGTCGTGGTAGGGATTCCAGCTTTCCATGGCGTAGGTATCGGTGGGACGCAACCATCTGAACCGGTTCAGGCAGCGGCTTTCCAGGATGGTTCCGTGCGCTGATCGAACCGAACCTGTGGGCGACGACACTTTTCCTGTGAGCGGCGGCCGCCTCGGTTGTTCGTGGCTCGCGCCTGTATTAATAGATGCGCCCCTTTTACATCGCGTTGCCAAAGGGGGCGAGAATGATAGCAAAGTGGACTGCGGCGCTGCTGATGGGCGCACTGGCGTGGGGATCCTGCACGGCGCAGGCCGAAGAGGCGCGGCCGCCAGTCGCCGACAAGGTGCTGGCCTACCAGGGCCAGCAGGGGCTCAAGGTCTGGACCCTGCGTATCGGCGAAGCGGCGGCCGGCGAAGCGCTGTTGCAGGTCGAAGGACTGGACCACGACTGGGACCGCCTGATCCACAAGGTAAAGGTGGAAAAGAGCGCCAGGGACAGTCGCTACTCCACCGAACTGAACGGCAGCAAGTATGTGATCCTGATCGTGCGCGACGGCTGGGGCGAGCTCTACCTGCCCGGCGAACAGCAGACGCGGCAGGTCGCCTATAGCGAGTCGCTGTCATCCGCAGGCGAGCCCCAGGCATTCCTGACCGACTACCTCGAGCAGAAATAAACGCGGATGAGCCACGATACGCTGCGGGTAAGGCTGCTCGCGTTCCTCTTCCTGATTCCCCTGGCGCTCTACGCCTGGTCCACCGTGCAGGCCTTCCGGGTCGACTCGACCCTGCGCGACGAACAGTTCATGCGCGACTGGAGCGCCTCGGCGCGCAACGACCCGGACGCCGCCGGCGCCATTCCCCGTCACCTGTTCCGTCCGGCCTATGGCGTCGAAGGTCATCTTCACCAGTTAGCCGAAGACGCCGAGGCCATCCGCCGCGACCATCCTTGGCTGGCTCTGCGCGGCTGGCTGGCCGCTATCGGCAAGCTCTGCGCGCTGGCGTCGGCGCTGGTCGCGGCCGCCTTGCTGGCGAGACTGGAATACGACGGGCGCCGCTCGATGCGCTCGCAAGCCTACCTGCTCGGCCACCTCGCGCCGGCCTGGCGGCGCCTCGGTCGACTGGTCCCGTTGCACGCCGGCCTGCTGGTCGCCGCCCTGGCCAGCCAGTTGCTCTACGAAGCGCTGTGGAGCTACAGCCACTGGCACAGTCACGGTTTCGTCGCCCTGCTCTTCTCGCTGCCGCTGTGGCTGCTGTTCCTCGGCGGCCTGCTCATGCTGCGGCGCCTGCGCGGAGAACTGCTGCCGCTGGAGGAACCGGTGCTCCACCTGCTCGGCCGCGAACTCGACCGGGTCGCCGCGCCCGGCCTCTGGCAATGGCTGGGACAGATCGCCGACCGCGCCGGAGCGCCGCTACCGGACCATGTCGTCACCGGCATCGAGCACTGCTACTTCGTCACCCAGGCCAAGGTCCTGCTGGCGCCCCGCGGCATTCCGCTGGAGGGGCGTACCCTGTACATCCCGCTGACCTACGCCACGGTCATGAGCGAGGCCGAAAGCGCCGCGATCATCGGCCACGAACTGGGCCACTTCGCCGCCGGCGACACCGCCCACGGCGCCTCCCTGTCGCTCCTGCAGCGGCAGGTGCGCCTGCGCATCGAACGCATCGCCGCACCCGAGGATGGGCGTGTCGGCCTGCTCGGCAAGCCGGGCCTGTGGGCCGCGCTGTACTTCCTCGAACGCTTCGAGCGCGCCTACCTGCACTGGAATCGCCGCCAGGAACTGGCCGCCGACAAGGTCGGGGCGCGGGTAGCCGGCGCGCGGGTCTTCGCCATCGCCCTGCTACGCACCTGCGCCCTGGCAGGGCTGATCGAACGCCTGCTGGCCAGCCCGCAGACGCGCAACCTGGTGCATGCGCTGACCGACCATCTGCGCGGGCACTCCCTGGAACTGGACGAACAGGACAGCGCGCGCCGCCTGGAACACCCCTTCGACAGCCACCCGCCGACCTACCAGCGGATCGCGGACCTTTCCCTGGCGCTCGACGACGATCTGCTGCGACAGGCAAGGCGCATCGTCAGCGCCGACGACACGCAGTGGCTCAACCGCCTGCTCGATGCAGGCCACGGGGAAAGCCGATGATCCCGCCGGGCGCGCAAGCACCCTGCCCCGCCGGGGCAAGGGACGACGAAGCCACGCGGTTGCGGCGCTTCGTCGCCAGCGTTCCCAACCGGATAAGCATCGGCGCCGCCCGTGGCGCGGCGCCGCTGTCCGCCCTGCTCGGCCTGCTGCTGCTCGGCGGCGCCTGGACCTTGCGCGACCACCCCGGTCCCGGGCATGAGGCGGCGGCGCTGTGCCTGCTGGCGGCGGCCGCCCTCCTCATGTGCCTGGCCTGCCTGCAGCGCAACGCCAGGAACGCGCCGTTCCTCGTCCTCGGCCAGGGGCGCCTGCGCGCCCGCAGCCTGTCGGCGCCGCTGGACCTGCTGGAGGTCGCCGACCTGCGCCTGGAGGACGGAGTCTGGTTCTCCGCGATAGTCCTCGAACTGCACGGCAAGGCACTACCGGCGCCATCCACGCGCCCGCTCGACCCGTTCGCCGCGCGTGCCGTCAGCGAATGCCGGGACGGCCCACAGGTTCGCCTGCTGTCCCCCGGCTGGCGCCTCAATGGTCGCAACCTGTCGCTACTGGAGGCCGCGGAGGTCATCGACCTCTACCTGGACATCGCCCGCGCCCAGGCCCGGCTCCGCCAACTGGGCGAAATCCCGCCCAGTGCTTCCTCTTCACTCCCAACTCCAAGGATATTTCCATGAGCAACCAGGAACCCCGGGACCTCGTCTCCAACCTCGCCGAAACCCTCGGCGCCGAACACGAGGAACTGAACCAGGAGAAGACCGCCGAGGTCATCGCCCATCTGGAGCGGGTGATCGCCAACGTGCCGCCGGCCACCGAGTTCACCAATACCCGCAAGTACGTGGTGCTGGGTCCGCTGCTGAGCATCGTGCCCTTCATCATGAGCGGCATGTGGTTCACCCAGGGCAAGCCGGGGGTCGGCGTCGTCGGCTTGCTGCTCGGCCTGTTCGGGCTGTTCCTCGGCTACCAGCATCGCAACTCCGGCAAGACCCCCTTCATGCGCCTGACCCGTACCCAGCTCTGGGCCGACAGCCTGTCGGCTCCGGTCGAGCTGGCCGACGTCATCGATTTCAGCGTCAAGGCCGACATGCTGCAAACCACCCAGACCCTCCACCTGCGGCCCGAAACGCCCCTGCCGACCCATCGCGCCGTACGCCAGGTGTTCGCCTCCCAGGCCATGGCCTTCAAAGGCAAGGACCCGCGCATCACCATCATGTCGGCCGGCCTGCAGAGCGACGGCAAGAAGCTGGACTGCGACGACATGGCGGCGATCCTCGACGCCTACATCCAGGCCGCCCACGCCCAGCGCTACCTGCAACAACTGCGCAGCCAGGGCTGAGTGAAGGGCACGGTCCATCCGCGAAGGCTGCTGCTTTGCCTGGTGCTGGTTCCAGCGCTGCTGGCGGGGCTCGGCGCCTGGCAGTCCTGGCGCGCCGAGCAGCAGGCCGAGCGACTGGGCGCCGCGCAGCAGCGGGTCGAGCGCGCGCTCGCCGAGGCGCGGGCGCTGCCGCCGAGGGCCAGCGTCCGGGTCGACGGCCGGGCCTATGTGCGCGACCTGGCCCTGACGCGGCTCGACGAGCAACTCGCCGACACGCGAAGCGCACAGCGCCTGAATCGCTTCGCCGCCGTCCTCGCCGATAGCGGAGCCTGCCTGGCGGCGCTGGTCGCCGTACTGGGAGCCGTCTCCCTGGCCGGCATCGCCGGCGCCGCACGCAGCGCACTGCGCTCGCGTCGCTGCCTGCTCCTGTGGTTCGAGCTGGGCCGACGCCTGCTGCCCTGCCTGCTCCTCGCCCAGATCGGCCTGCTCGCCCTGGCCCTGGTCTGTGCCGGAACGTTCGAGATCCTCGGGCTGTGGCGGGTCGGCCAGGTTCCGGTCAGCGAAGGACGCACCCAGCTGAGCGTGGCGCTGATCCTTCTCGGCCTGCTGGCGTCGGCGTGGCAAATGCTGGCGAAGATCAGCCGCTTGCGACTGCGCCCGGCGCCGGCCCTGGATGTCATCGGCCGCCGGCTGGGCGAAGAGGATGCACCGGAACTCTGGACGCTACTGCGCGAGCTGGCGGCGCGCCTCGACACGCCAGCCCCGCAGCACCTGTTGGTAGGTCTCTGCGACGGCTTCTACGTGACCGCCAACCGCGTCTGCCTGCAACCTTCCGGCGAGCATCTGGAAGGACGCAGCCTATACCTCTCGCTACCGTTGCTGGGCCTGCTGGACCGCGCCGAACTGAGTGCAGTGATGGCCCACGAACTGGCCCACTTCGCCGGCCGCGACGCCCATTACAGCCTGCGCTTCCTGCCGATCTACCAGGGCGCCGCGAGCCAACTGGCCGCCATCGAAGAGCAGGAAGCCAACGTCTTCGAACGTGCGGCACTGGAACCGGCGCGGCTGCTGGCCGGGTACTTCCTCGAACGTTTCGCCCTCGCCGTGAACCACTGGAGCCGCCTGCGCGAATTCGCCGCCGACCGCCGCGCCGCGCAACTGGCCGGTGCGCCGGCGATGGCCTCGGCCCTACTGCGCAGCGCAGCGGCCGGCGCGCCGATACGGGCGTTCCTCGAACACTGCCTGCTCGCTCCGGCGCACGCGCCGGACAACCTGGTGGACGCCATCCACGTCTACCTGGGCCAGTCCGGCCTGGAAGCACCGGACCCCGGGGCGGAGGGACTCCAGGTCCATCCGCAGGATACCCACCCTCCGCTGGGCCTGCGCTGTACGGCGCTGGGAGAGGGCTTCGAACGCACCTGGGCCGGGACCGCTGGCCGGGCCGTTCCGACACGACCGCCGAGCCAGGCGCTGAGCGTCTGGTTCGGCGCCCCCCTGGCGTTGAGCCGAGCGCTCAGCGCCGACCTGCTCGGCAAGACCTGTGAGAACCCCCATGCAAGAAACTGACGAAACCCTCGACGAACTGCCGCCGCTGGAAGCCCGCTGCGAGATCCGCGAGGTCTCGCGGGGCACCGCCTGCGTCGCCCTGCTCGCTGGCCTGGTGGCTGGCGCCACCGGTCTCTGGCTCGCTTCGCTGCCCCACGCCTGGCGTCTGGCCAGTGGCCAATGGCTGTTCTGGCTGCCAGCCGCGCTGCTGCTGGGCGGCGGCCTGTACGCCTGCCTGGCGGGCGTGTTCCTCTACCGGCGCCACGGCCAGGTAGCGCTCACCCTGACCCCGGAGAGCATCGCCTTCGCCAACGCGCCGCAGGTGCCGATGTACACCTTCCAGTCGCTGGAGATCGAGCGCGGGCGCTGGTTGGAACTCACCTTCGCGACCACCTTCGATTGCACGGCACCGCGCTTCGACAGCCATGCCCGTTTCGACCCGCGGGCTTTCGCCCGCCCCGAAGCCCGTGCGGTGGCCGGCGGCAAGCGGGTCAAGCTGGCACTCTGCGGCGCCGCGCTGAACGGCCAGAAAATGGAACTGGAGCCACTCGCACGACTGATCTACCGGTACATCCTCGCCGGCCATCGTCAGCGCGCCCTGCAACATCATCGCGCGCCCGGGAGCGACGGCAGCGGGGCCTGAAGCGAGCAACGCTCAGGCTGCGCGCTGGCGTTGCCAGTCCACCGCGGCTTTCAGGCGCGCCACCACCTTGCGCACGAAGAGCGGGTCGTCCGCCACGCAGAGTTCCGCGCTGACCCACTCCGGCCAGCCGGCCCCCTGGCGTTCGCGGGCACCCAGCAGGCGCTCGACTTCGTCGCGCACGGCGCGCTCCAGGCGTTCGCTGGCACGATTGCGGGACAGGTGGAGGCGCAGGCAGGCCTGTTTCTCGCGCTCCAGGGCGCGGCGTCGGGACAGCGGCAGTTCGGCAAGGTTGTGGCTCATGATCGGTGCTCCTTGTCGCGCAGGCAGGCGATTTCCGATTACTGTACATCCATACAGTAATCGGAATTGACGACGCTGACAAGGGCTGGCCGGGTAGCGCGAACAAGCGCGCCCGGCACTTCAGAACTGGTATTCGACCCCGGCTCCCGCGTACCAGGACAGCCCGGGGGCCGCTTCGTAGTAACGCCGGTTGCCGTCGCCGACGATGACCGAGCCGACGTACTGGCGGTCGAACAGGTTGTCCAGGCGCACCAGCTGGTGGAAGGTCCAGGCCCCCAGGCGCTGTTCGAAGCGGGTGCGCCAGTTGAATACCGCATAGCTCGGCGCGGCCTTTTCGCTGTTGCTGTCCTCGACGTAGACCTGGCTGCGGTACATGCCTTCCCAGCCCATGCTGATGCCCTCCACGGGCTTCCATACCAGTTCGCCGAACAGGCTGCTTGCCGGCACGCCCGGCAGGTGCTTGCCCTTGCCGATGGTCTTGCCGCCGGCCTCGAAATCCGAATCGTAGGTGGCGGATAGCCGGGTATAGGCCAGGTTGGCGTTCCAGTGCTCGCTCAGTTCGCTCTCCACGCCCAGTTCGAAGCCGCGGCGCAGGGTCTTGCCGGCGTTCTGGTAGCTGGTGCGACCGCCGAGGGAGCTGGCGACGACGATCTCATCCTCGGTGCGGATCTGGAAGATCGCCGCGTTGACCCGCGTATTGCCCCACAGGCGCGCCTTCAGCCCGGCTTCGTACTGGCTGCTGGTGGCCGGCTTGAGGCCGAAGTTGAAGACGTCCGGCGCGTTCGCCGCCACCGGCGCATAGGCCATCTCCGCCTGGGTCGGGGTCTCGAAGCCCTTGCCGGCGCTGAGGTAGCCGTGCAGGTCGGGGGTGAAGGCGTACATCACCGAGAACGATGGGGTGTTCTTCCGGTAGCGCCGCGAGCCGCTGGCATCGCCGTTGCTCAAGTAGCGGTCGTCGACCTCCATCTTCATGGTGCTGTGGCGCACCCCGGCCTGCAGGGTCCAGGCGTCGATGGCCCAGCTCGCCTGCAGGTAGGGATCGAGGCTGGTGGCGGTGTCCACCTCGTCGCGGCGCAACTCGCCCTTCACGCCGAGCTGGTCGCCGTTGAAGTTCTGGTAGCCGCGACGGTCGTCGCGGCTCTGGTCGTAGTCGAGGCCGACGGTCAGGTTCAGCTCGCCCGGCGCCTGGCGTACCGGTTGCAGCCAGCGCACGGTGCCGCCGTGGAAGTCGCGGTCGAAGTCCACCACGCCGCCGCCACGCTGACTGTTGGAGACCACCCCCCTGGGGATCGACAGGTACTGCACGACACTGCGCTTGCCCACGTAGGCGTTGACCTGCAAGGTCGCCTCGCCGAAGTAGCGCTCGTAGTTCATCCCGGCCTGCTGGTGGTCGATGCTCTTGCGCGTGTCGTACAGCTCGGCGTTGGCGGTGACGGAGCGCGGGTCGTGCTTGTAGGCGTCCCAGGTCTGCCCCAGCGGATCTTCAGTGTCGTTCTGCTCCAGGCTGCTGTAGATCAGCGCCAGGCGGCTGTCGGCGTCGGGCCTGAAGTTGAGCTTGGCGAAGGTCTGGTCGCGGCGCGCGGCGCTGTGGTCGCGGTAGCCGTCGGTGTCCATCCGCGAAGCATCCACCAGGAAACCGACCCCGTCGCCCTCGCCTTCCGTGTACAGGTGGTTGCGGCTCAGGCCATCGCTGCCGACGGTGGTTTCCGCGCCGACCCGCGGGGCGCCCTGGCCGTCGCGGGAGAACATCTGGATCACCCCGCCGGCGTTGCTGCCGTAGATCGTCGAGGCCGGCCCGCGCAGTACCTCGATGCGCTCGGCGACGTCGAGGTTGAGGGTCGCGGCCTGGCCCTGGCCATCCGGCGTGCTGGCCGGGATGCCGTCGGCGAGCAGCTTCAGCCCGCGGATACCGAAGGCCGAGCGGGCGCCGTAGCCGCGCGAGGAGATTTGCAGGTCCTGGGCGTAGTTCTGGCGGTTCTGCACCACCAGGCCGGGTACCCGCGGCAGGACTTCCGAGAGGTTGATGCCGAGCTGGCCGTCGGCGATCTGCCGGCGCTCGATGCTATCCACCGAGAACGGCAGGTCGAAGGTATCGCTGGGGTTGTAGCTGCCGGTCACCACCATGGGTTCGAGGCTGCGTCGCTCCTCGCCCTGGACGGCGCAGGCGATGGCCAGGCCGCAGAGCGCGAGGGAGCCGGGCAACAGGTGGGAGACGAAGCTGGGACGGGGTCGGGACGGCATGCAGGGTTCCGCGGATCGCAAGGTATCGAAGGGACTTTGCCAAGGGCGGGAACGCGCCTCCCCTTGGCAAAGCCCCTTCCGGGCCGAAGCCCGGAAGGCCGGGAGCCGGCTGTGGGCTCCCGGTGGGCGGGTCATTGCCTGGGCAGGGCGTAGGCGATGATGTAGTCGCCCATGCGGGTGCCGAAGGAGCCGTGTCCGCCAGCGACGATCAGCACGTACTGGCGACCGTCCTTGCCGGTGTAGCTCATCGGCGTGGCCTGGCCGCCGGCCGGCAGGCGCGCCTGCCAGAGCTGCTTGCCGTCCTTCACGTCGTAGGCGCGCAGGTACTGGTCGAGCGTGCCGCTGAGGAAGGCCACGCCGCCGGCGGTGGTGATCGAGCCGCCCATGCTCGGTACGCCGACGGTGAGGCCGATCGGCACCGGGGTGTTGTCGCGGCTGGTGCCGTTCTTGTGCTGCCAGACGACTTTGGCGGTGGTCAGGTCGATACCCGCCACGTCACCCCAGGACGGCGCCTGGCACGGCAGGCCGATGGGCGACATGAACGGATGCATGATCACCGCGTAGGGCGCGCCGGTGTTCGGCTGCACGCCGCTGGTCTCGCCCTCGCGCTTGCTTCCGCTGGGCACCTTGTCGCGCGGCACCATCTGCGAGACGAAGGCCATGTAGTTGGGGCTGGTGAAGAGGATCTGGCGCACCGGGTCGACCGACACCCCGCCCCAGTTGAACACCCCGACGTTACCCGGATAGATCAGGCTGCCCTGCTCCGACGGCGGGGTGTACTGGCCCTCGTAGCGCAGCGAGCGGAACTGGATGCGGCAGAGCATCTGGTCGAACGGGCTGCTGCCCCACATGTCACGCTCGGTCAGCGGCGGGCGCAGCAGGTTGAGGTCGGAACGCGCCTGGGTCGGCGCGGTATGGTCGCCCTCCACCGCGCCCTGCGGCGCCGGCACTTCGCGGATCGGCACGATCGGCGTGCCGTCGCGGCGGTCCAGCACGTACAGGCTGCCCTGCTTGGTCGGCGCGATCAGCGCCGGCTTGACGCCATCGGCGGTCTTCAGGTCGAGCAGGGTCGGCTGGCTGCCGACGTCCATGTCCCACAGGTCGTGGTGGGTGAACTGGTAGTTCCAGCGCAGCTTGCCGGTGTTCAGGTCGAGGGCCACCAGGCCGGCGCTGAACTTCTCGGCACCGGGGGTGCGGTTGCCGCCCCACTGGTCGGGCATCTGGTTGCCCAGCGGCAGGTAGACCTGGCCGAGCTTCTCGTCGACGCTGGCCAGCGACCACATGTTCGGCGAGTTGCGGGTATAGAACTTGCCGGGAGCCAGGGGCTCGGTCTCGTCCGGGTTGCCGCTGTCCCAGTTCCACACCAGCTTGCCGTCGTGCACGTCGAAGGCGCGGATCACCCCGGACGGCTCGTTGGTCGACTCGTTGTCGGTGACGTGGCCGCCGATGATCACCAGATTGCGGGTGACCGCCGCCGGCGAGGTGGAGTAGTAGCCGCCCGGGGTGAACGGACCGATGCCGGCCGTCAGGTCGACCGCGCCCTTGACCCCGAAGTCCTCGCAGACCTTGCCGTTGTCGGCGTTGATCGCGATCAGGCGGGCGTCGGCGGTGGGCAGGAACAGGCGCCGCGGACAACTGGCGGCGACCGCCTTGCCGGCCTCGGAGAGCGCGGCCGGCGGCGCGCCGACGTCGCTCCTGGCGTACTGCTCTTCGTCGTAGTAGGAGACGCCACGGCAAGTCATGTGGGCGAAGCCCTTGAAGCCTACCGGGCTCTGGATCTGCGGATCGAAGCGCCAGATTTCCGCGCCGGTGTCCGGGTCGAGGGCCAGCACCTTGCTGTGCGCGGTGCAGGCGTAGAGCATGCCGTTGACCTTCAGCGGGGTGTTCTCGTTGGTCAGTTCCAGCGGATCGTCGGCGGTCGGCAGGTCGCCGGTACGGATGCGCCAGACTTCCTCGAGCTGGCCGACGTTGGCCGGGGTGATCTGCTTCAACGGCGAGTAGCGGTCGCCGAACTCGGTGCGGCCGTAGGCCTGCCAGTCGCCGTCCGGCATCGCCGGGGCGGTGCTGGTCATGCCGCTGTCGCGGTCGATGCGACCGACGATCTGCCCCGGATTGGTGAACTGGCTGCCCACCGCGGCGGCGCCGGCCAGGACCACCGCCACGCCCAGCGCCGCGGTGCCCAGCGGCGCCGGACCGTCGGCCAGCAGCGGGCGGCGGAACCAGGGTAGCCAGAGCAGCAGGCCGAAGACGAACCACAGGGCCAGGCGCGGCACCAGTTGCCACCAGTCCAGGCCGACTTCCCACAGCGCCCAGACGGTGCTGGCGAACAGCACCAGGGCGTACAGGCCTAGCGCCGCACGCTTGCCCAGCAGCAGCAACAGCCCGCTCAGGGCCAGGCCGATGCCGGCCAGCAGGTAGTACAGCGAGCCGCCCAGGCTCGCCAGCTTGATGCCGCCGGCCAGCAGCGCCAGGCCGGACAGCAGGATCAACAGGCCGAGCAGGCTCGGCAGCAGGCGCGATCGACTGCGGTTACCTTCGCTCATCGTCCGGTACTCCCTTCGGGGTTGATGACAGGCATTGCTTACTCTCCTATTACGTTCTGCACGCCGGGCTGTTCAGCCCGCCGCGCCGCGTTGGGCGGCGCTGAAGAAATGGCCGCTGGCCATGACCGAATCGCGGTTGTCCGAAGCAACAGCCTAGAACACCGTCTGGATCTTGATCCCCGCCACCAGCGCGTTGTCGACCTCGTCGACCCCGCCCGGCTGCTTGATGTATTGCAGGTTCGGCCGCACCGTCAGCCAGTCGGTCACATGCACCCCGTAGTACAGCTCGGCGTTGTACTCGGTGTCCTGCAGCGGCTGGTACAGCGGGTTGTCGTAATCGTCGATGCCGTTCACCTGGTTCACCAGGCGCTGGCGCTTCTTCACATCATCGTTGACATGGATGCGCGCGATGCCCAGGCCGATGTCGTCCTTCGGCCGCGCATCGAACGGACCCTTGTAGACCACCCCGAGCTGCTGGTAGTTGTCCACCACGTTGGTCGCCTTGTCGTGGACCGTCAGGTTGGCGAACAGGCTCAACCCGCGCGAAGCATCGCCGTTGTGCGAAGTGACCTGCTGCTGCGCCACCACCCACCAGCCATGCTTGCTGCCGCGCGACTTGAAGTCGTTGCCGGTCAGCCCCTGCGGCTGGCCGTCGACGTCGTCGTAGACGTCATCGGCCTTCGCCGTGCTGTAGTAGTAGCCCAGCCGGTACTCGCCCGGCAGTTGCTCGGCGCCGACCTTCGGCTGCCAGATCAGCTCCACCGGCAGCAGCGCGCCCTTGGTCCCGCTGCCGCTCATCTTGAAGCCGTTGCCGGTCTCCAGGTTCGACGGGTTCTGCTCGTAGGCGCCGACCTGCACGTACCAGTCCGGCGCGAAGTTGTACTTCACCCGCAACGCCCACTGGCTGACCGGCCAGTTGTACCAGATGCTCCCCGCCCAGTTGCCCACCTGCGAGCCGCAGAAGGCCAGGTTCTGGAAATCGCAGGGGAAGCTGTTGAAGTCCTCGCCCTCGCCGAAACGGCCGAATTTCACGTCCAGCGCGCCGTCGAAGTACTGCTGCTTGAGCCACAGCTGGGTCAGCCGCCAGGTCTGCCCGCGGCCCCAGACCTCCTGCACCGAGCTGATGTGCCCGGCACGCGGGTCGCCGATGCGGTCGTTGGAAAGGTTCTTGCCGTTGCGCTCGGTGACGGTGAACTGGAACTCGGTGGCCTTCCAGCCGAGGATCTTCTCCAGGTCCATGTGCACGCCCAGAGCGAACTGGTCGGTGTAGCGCCCGGTCTTGTCGTCGTCATAGCCGCCGTCGAGGTTGGCCGCCGCCTCGCCGACATACTCCAGCTTGAAGTCGTAGCCCTTCTCCAGCAGCTCGGTGCGCTTGCCGCCCCAGTCGCCGAGCATCCATTTCGAGTTCGGCGAGAACGCCTCGGCGGCGTGCGCCGCGTTGCACAGCAGGGAGGCGGACAGCAGGCTGCCCGCCACGGGGCGCAGGGCCGGACGGAGAAGATGGGATTTCACGCGAACGCTTCCTCGTTGCGAATGGTCGACTGGTCGCATGCAGCGACCGCTCTACTCCCTCGATACCCTTGCCAGGAACAAGGGTATATGAAGAGGGCTCATGATCTGAGCCAAGCAGAACAATGGTTAATTTGCGAATGATAAGGACTTTGCGGGCAAAGCTGAAACGTTTCAGGCTGGAAAACACTGTTACATAAACGACAACGAAGCCAAGCCCTGGCGCTCTCGCTCAGGACGACCGAGGCGCAGAGCGGCTACGGTGAAGATCGCGGAGCGCGGAAACAACCTGATACCCATGAGCGCGCTTCACGTTGTTTCCGATAGCGAAACAATCCTCCGCTCAGAGTTCGTCGCGCAGATAGGACCAGGGGTAGATACCGCGCTCGTGACCATCGTCGAACACCAACTGCACGCCGTAGCCCTGCAGGCGGATATCGCGCAGGCGCACGCCCTGCTCCGCCGCGTCGATCCGTCCGCGCAGGCGCTGCGCCCGGCATTGCGCACAGGGACAGGCGGCGCGCAAGCGGGCATGGTCGATCCGGCTGACCGCGCCGTCCGCCCATTCGAGAATCAGCCAGCCGTCCCTGGCGGCATTGCGCAGGCGCAGCGGCGGCTGGGTCATGCCGGCACCCGCAGTTGCGCCAGGGCGATGCGCACCGCCTTGCGCACCTCGGGATCGCCGTCGCCTTCGGCGACCCGCAAGGCCTGGGCCGAGGCCGGGTCCGCCAGTTCGCCGAGGGCCAGGGCGGCCTCCTTGCGCAGGTTGCCGATGGGATGGCCGAGCAACGCTTCCAGCGCCTCCCGCGCCGGGCGGTGGCGCAAGCGCCCGAGCGCCCGCGCGGCGCGCAGGCGGACCTGCCAGTAGTCGTCCGCCAGTGCTTTCAGCAGCGGCTCGCCGGCCTCCTCCCGGCCCAGCTTGCCAAGGGTCGTCGCCGCCTCTTCGCGAACCTGCCATTGGGCGTCCGCCAGCGCCGCGCAGAGCGCCGGCAGCACCGCCGCCTCGCGGCTCAGGCCGAGGGCGCCGGTGGCCGCCCGGCGCACCTCCGGGTCGGCGTCGGCGCTGGCCAGCCTGGCCAGTTCGGCCAGGGCCGGCTGGTGGCGGAGCCAGCCGAGCACCGCCACCGCCTCGCGGCGCACCGCCGCCTGCGGGTCGCCGAGGGCGGCCAGGGCCGGTGCGGCGCTTTCCTCCAGGCGCAGTTCGCGCAACGCACGCAATACGCTGGCACGGACGAAGGCATCGGCATGCTCGAGCCACGGCAGCAGGCGCCGCCCGGCGGCCGGTTCCTTGAGTTCGCCAAGGCTCTGCGCGGCGGCCTCGGCCACCGCCGGCAGAGGATCGGCCAGAGCCGCGCAGAGCGCATCGACCACCGCGTCTTCCTCCCAGGCCTCCAGCAGGCGCGCGGCCTCGCCGCGCACGCCGGGGTCGGGATCGCCGCGCAGGGCCGCAACCAGCAACGGCAGCGCCTCCGGCAGCTCCAGGTCGGCCAGTTCGATCAGCGCCAGGCGACGCACGCCGGGATCGGCGTCCTCCAGGCGCGGCGACAGTTCGAGGATTTCGGGCAGGGTGGCGTTTTCACAGGTCATATGGCGATCCGCAGTCGGTCCGGGGTAATGCCCGGCGGCAGGCCGAGCGGGGTCAGGCGCGGCCACTGGCGGCCGTCGTCGTGGTCGAGCAGTTCCAGGCAGTGGCGCTTCAGGTGCACGAAGTCGGCGCTGGTCACCAGCCGGGCGTCGCGAGGGCGCGGGAAATCCAGCGTCAGGCTGGCCAGGATTGCACGCAGTCGCATGGGGATTCCCCTCGAATCAGGGTCATGGGAATCGTCTCCGCCACCCGGACGGTGGTGGGAAACGAGGGGTGTTTCAGGGTGGCGTCCGGGAGTGGCCGGATGGCAGGTTGTGCCTCGCTTGCCGGAAGCGGGCGTCAGCGCAGCAGGTAGGGAATCTCCACCTTCACCGCGCCGGTCGGGCAGTCCTTTTCGCAAGGCATGCAGTACCAGCACTCGTCGTAGGCCATGTAGGCCTTGCGGGTCGTCGGATCGATGGCCAGCAGGTCCATCGGGCAGACCTCGACGCAGACGGTGCAGCCCTTGTCGGCGATGCAGCGGTCTTCGTCGATGGTCACCGGGGCGCTGCTGCGGAAGAAGATGTCCTGGGGTCGGTAGGCCATGGCACGCGGTCCTCGTGGTTCGATCTGGCCCGCTTTCGTGGCGGCGGGCTCGGTGTCTAGCGGTACTACGCCGGGGCGCGGGGCCCTAGGCGGCGTCGTTCCTCAGCCGCAAGCGCTGGTAGGCCTGCTGTTCGCCCTCGTCGATGGCGAACAGGTAGGGTTCGACCGGTTTCCTGAAGCTGGCCATGCGCCCCTGTTCGTCCTTCTTCAGGTGCGCGTGGCAGAACCAGGCCTCGTCGTCGCGCCGCGGATAGTCCACCCGATGGTGGTACAGGCCCCAGCGGCTCTCGGTGCGGAACAGCGAGGCGCGCGCGGCCATCTCCGCGCAGTCGCGGATCGCGCTGACCTCCAGGGCGCGCATCAGCTCGTGGGGGTTGTCCGCCTTGATCCGCTCCAGGTCCTCGGCGATGGCCTGGATGCGTTGCAGGCCCAATTCCATCTTGCGGGTCACCTTGGGCGGCTGCAGGTAGTCGTTGACCAGCCGGCGCAGCTTGTACTCCACCTGCGCCGCCGGCAGGCCGTGCTCGCGCAGCAGCGGCGCCTCGATCCGCGCACGCTCGCGCTCGACCTGGGCGCGGTCGACCGCGCTGAAGGCGCGCCCGGCGACGTATTCGGCGGCGTTGCGCCCGGCGAACCAGCCATAGGTGAAGGCGCCGAGCATGTAGTTGTGTGGCACCGCGGCCATGTCGCCGGCGGCGTAGAGGCCCTTCACGCTGGTCTCGGCCTTCTCGTTGACCCACACGCCGGAGGCCGAGTGGCCGGAGCAGAAGCCGATCTCGGAAATGTGCATCTCGACCATCTGCTGGCGGTAGTCGGTGCCGCGCCCGGCGTGGAACTGTCCGCGACTGGGGCGTTCGTTGCCATGGAGGATGTCCTCGATGGTCTGGATGGTTTCCTCCGCCAGGTGGTCGAGCTTGAGGAACACCGGGCCGTTGCCGCCTTCGAGTTCCTGGTGGAACTCCCACATCATCTGCCCGCTCCAGTAGTCGCATTCGATGAAGCGTTCACCCCTGGCGTTGGCGGTATAGCCGCCCAGCGGGCCGGTGACGTAGGCACAGGCCGGGCCGTTGTAGTCCTTGATCAGCGGGTTGATCTGGAAGCATTCCAGGTTGGCCAGCTCGGCGCCGGCATGATAGGCCATGGCGTAGCCGTCGCCGGCGTTGGTCGGGTTCTCGTAGGTACCCATCAGGTAGCCCGAGGACGGCAGGCCCAGGCGGCCCGCCGCGCCGCAGCAAAGGATCACCGCCTTGGCGCGGATCACATGGAAGTCGCCGCTGCGGCAGTCGAAACCGAGTACGCCGTTCACCGCGCCCTCGGCATCGGTGAGCAGGCGGGTGCAGACCAGGCGGTTGGCGATGGGGATCCGCGCACGCTTGAGCTGGCGGTAGAGCACCTTCTTGATGTCGTGCCCTTCCGGCATCGGCAGCACGTAGGCGCCCATGTGGTGGACCTTCTTCACCGCATAGTCGCCGGTCTCGTCCTTTTCGAACCTGACGCCCCAGCGATCCAGTTGCCGCAGGGTCTCGAAGCTGTGGCTGGCATAGGCGTAGACCGCCGCCTGGTTGACGATGCCGTCGTTGGCCACGGTGATTTCCCGGGTGTACTGCTCGGCCGTGGCGTGGCCGGGGACGATGGCGTTGTTCAGCCCGTCCATGCCCATGCTGATGGCGCCGCTGCGCTTGACGTTGGCCTTGTCCACCAGCAGCACGCGCAGTTCGCGGTCGTGTTCCTTGGCCTTGATCGCCGCCATCGGCCCGGCGGTGCCGCCGCCGATCACCACGATGTCGTATTCCTGCTCCAGGGTGTTCATGCCCGCTCTCCCTTCTGCCGATCGATGCGCAGGCGATACTGGAAAGCGTCGCCGCGGTAGTAGAGGTATTCGAAGTCCAGCGGCGCGCCGTCAGCGGCATGGGTCAGGCGCTCGATGCGCATGATCGGCGCGCCCTCCTCGACCGCCAGGGCTCGGGTCAGGTCGGCATCGGCGAGCACCGCGTCGATGGCCAGGTCGGCATGGCCGAGGGGAATGCCGCAATCGTTCTCGAGGATCAGGAAGATGTCGCGGGTCACCAGGTCGGCCTTCTCCAGGCGCTCGCCGAGCGCCTGCGGCAGGTAGGTGACTTCCAGCGAAACCGGCTCGCGGTTGACCAGGCGCACCCGCTTGATCTCGCACACAGGGCTGCCCTCTTCCACCCGCAGGCGCTCGGCCACCTGCGCGCCGGCCGGCACGTAGCGCAGGCCGTGCAGGCGGTTGATGACCTCGTAGCCCATCTGCGTCATGGACTCGCCCAGGCCTTGCAGGGTGCTGACGTTCTGGAACGCCTTCGGCCGAGCGACGAAGGTGCCCTTGCCGTGGATCTTGAAGATCAGCCCTTCCTTCTGCAGGTCGCCGAGCGCCTGGCGCACGGTGATGCGGCTGACGTCGAAGGCCTTGCCCAGCTCGTTCTCCGAAGGCATGCGGCTGAGCGGCGGGTAGACGCCGTCGAGGATGCGCCCGCGCAGCAGCTCCTTGAGCTGGCTGTACAGCGGCACGGGAGAAAGCGGGAGCAGTTTGCCCATGGTCGGATTCGCTCGTCGGAGTGGCTCGGACACTTGTTATAACAAGTTATGCTGTGATGGTAAACGCCATGAACGATCAAGCGGAAATACCGAAAACGCATATGGATAGGCCACCGCCCCGTGCGTGGTTCTCGCCGGCCAAAGGGCCGGCCCGCGGCGCGGACCGGCCCGCCCCCTCAGCGCAGCGGCCGCCAGAGGGTGAAGGCTACCGGCGGCGTCCAGCCGCTGTTGGAGGTGTGCGCCTGCAGGCAGAGATAGCGCAGCCCCTCGTAGGTCACCCCATCGTCGACCCGGTAGGCCTGGTTCTCCCGCCACTGCGGGAATTGCGGATCCACCGCCCCGCCGCTGGTGCTGACCTCCAGGCCTTCGCTGGGCAGCGACTGGTTGCCCTGGGTATCGGTGGCGGTGACGAAATAGCTGTAGCGGGTGTCCGCCGTCAGGCCGCTGTCGGTGGAACCCAGCGCGGCGCTCTGGCCAACCATGGCGCCGTCGCGATAGAGGCTGTAGTAATCGATCGGACGCTGCCCGCTGGAGGCGTTCCAGGCCAGCACCAGGCTGGTTTCACCGCGCTCCAGCAGACGCAGGCCCTGCGGCGCCGCCGGGCGCTGGTCGCCGCCCTCGCCGTCATGGATCAGGCTGGCGTAGCGCTTGCGGAACTCCCAGTTGTAGCGCTCGCCGCGCTTGTTCAGGCCATCGTCCCAGTTCACCGACCAGGTCATCAGGCCCTTGATCGCATGACCGGCGGCCTCCAGGCGGCGAAACGCATTGCTCACCGCGGCGGGATCGATCACGTAGCCGGTGGCCGCCGCATCGACGTTGCTCGGCAGGCCGATGGCCAGGCGCTGCGCCGGGATCCGCACGAAGTCGCGGCTGCCGGTGGCCAGGCTCTCGGTGAGGTAGTAGAGGAAGTCTTCTTTCATCGCGTCGTTGTTCTGCGCGATCCAGGCGCCCTTGCCGCCGTTCGCCTCCTGGACCCACAGGCCGTCGCCGCCCTGGTTGTAGTACTGCGGCGCGATGAAGTCGTAGACACCTTCCAGGGCCTGCAGATAAGGCACGTACTTGCCGTTCTTGTGCAGATAGGGGAACTCCGGGGCCATGCTGACGATGAAGTGCTTGCCCTGCCCGGCGTAGTGCTCGCGCACCAGCTTGAGGGCCGCCGGCAGCACCCGCTGGTTGTCGGCCAGGTCGATGGCGCTCTGCTCGAGGTCGATGTCCAGGCCGTCGAAACCGTAGGTTTCCACCAGGCGGACGATCTCGGCGGCCAGCGCCTGCTCCTGCCCGGCGTGCAGCTCGATGTGCGCGTCGGCGCCCCCCAGCGAGATCAGCACCGCGCGGCCCTGGGCGTTGAGCACGCCGACCTGCCGGCGAAACTCCGCATCGGACAGGTTGTATGGCTGGAAGGTCGGGATGCCGCGCCCTTTCATGAAGGCCACGGCGACCACGTTGTACTCGCTCGGCACGTCTTCCAGCGCGATGTTGGCGAACGAGCCCTGCTGGTAGCCGTCGGCGGCGCCGGCCGGCCAGTTGTGCCAGAAGCCCATGAGAATCTTCTTGCCGGCGATGCTCGGCATGGCCGCCGCGGCATCTTCGCGGGCCTGGTGCAACTGGGAAAAGTCGATCCTGATCATTTACCGCTCCTCGGATGAAGGTAGGAAATGCATCCGGAGGGGCTGTCCGACGAACCGCCGCCTTGGCCGCCGCGAACGCCTCGAAACACAGGCGCGAACGTCTACCGCAGGGCATTCCGGCGTTTGTCGCGATCAGGGCGGGGGCATGGTTGCAGAGACGGCGGAAGGCTTCACCTACCACAATTGGCAGAGTCGCGGCGGCGATGCTCCGCGCCGGGTTCAACCGGCTTCGCTGAGTTCGGCGACCACCACTCCGGGAAGGTCTTTCAGCAGTGCCGGGGACAGCAGCAGCTTGGTCTCGCGGACCCCGGCGCCCATCACCACCAACGGCCGTTCGAAGACCGCCGCGTCGACCAGCAGCGGCATGCCTTCGGGCAAGCCGAACGCGGTGATGCCGCCGAACTGCATGCCGGTCAGCTCGGTGGCGACCTCGCGGGCGGCGAAGGACAGCCGGCGGGCCCCGAGCAGCGCCTTGACCGCGCCGTTCACGTCGAGCCGCCGCGAGCCCAGGTTGACCACCGCGGCATAGCCTTCGGCGCCGTCGCGCTTGTAGCGCAGGACCAGGGTGTTGGCGCAGTCCTCCAGGCCAAAGCCGTAGCGTGCGCTGAACGCCGCGGTGTCGGAATGCTCGTCGGCGACGCGGAACACCACCAGCTCGGCGGAAGGCAGGCCGCGCGCGACCTGCTCCGGCAGATGGCGGTGGTAGTCGGCCGGGGCGACGGCGTCGAGCCGGTGGCGTTGGGTGTATTCGCGCAGAACCATGGGCAACCTCGAATGAAGACGGACGGCACCGGCCCCTGCCGCCAGGCGGGCGGCAGGGGCCGGCGGTTCAGGTTGCCAGGTTCGCCGGCACGCCGCCAGGCACATCGGGCGCCAGGCGCTGCCGCAGGATCGCGCAGACCTCCTCCGCCGCCGTCACCACCAGGCCGTGGCCGCCGGCCAGGGTCTCCAGCTCGTAGCGGCTGGCGTGCCGCCGCCAGCCGTCGATGGCCGCCCTGGAGACGCCCGGGTCCTGCTCGCCGAGGATCGCGGTGATCGGTATGGCCAGCGGCTCGCGCGGGCGGTAGCGATAGTCGGCGGCCAGGCGCGAATCGGCGCGCAGGGTGGCCAGGCTGATCTCGCGCAGCTCCGGGTCGTCGAGCACTTCCAGCGGCAGCACGTCGTACTCGCGCAGGGTTCGCAGCAACTCGGCGTCGCCCATCGCATGGAAGCGCGGGTATTCCAGGTCCGGCCCCGGAGCGCGGCTGCTGATCACGAACAACTGCCTGGCGCGCAGGCCGTGCAGGCTTTCCAGGCGTGCCGCCAGTTCGTAGGCGAGCATGCCACCGAGGCTGGCGCCGACCAGGGCGAACGGACGGTCGAGCAATGGCAGGAGCGCGTCGTCGATGGCACAGAGCATGGCCTCTACATCGGTGACGAATGGCTCGTCCTGGCGTTCCTGGCGCCCCGGATACTGGATCGCCAGCAGCTCCACGTCCGCCGGCAGGCGCGCGTCCCAACCACGGAAAGTGCCGGCGTTGCCGCCCGCGGGCGGCAGCGCGATCAGGCGCAGGCGCGGCTGCGCGCTCCCGCTGCGCTGCAACCACAGGGCCCGGGCGCGCTCGGTGGCGGGCGGCAACGGCGGCGCGTCGGCGGCATGGCAGCGGCGCACCATTTCGCGGGCATCCGGATCGCCCTGCAACAGCCCCAGGCTCAGTTGCCTGCCGGTCAGCCGGCGCAATTCGGCGATCGCCTGCACGCCCAGCAGCGAATGCCCGCCGGCACTGGCGAAGCCCTGGTCGGCCGCCAGCGGCCGGCCGAGCACCCGGGACAACACCTTGAGCACCCGCCGCAGCTCCACGCTGTCCTCGGCCTGGGCCGCCGCGGGCGGCTGCGCCGGGTCCTCGAGCAGCGCCAGCAACGCCTCGCGGTAGGCGTCGGCCAGCGCCTCGGCGCGCTCGGCGGGGAAACGTCCGGCGGCGTACTGGAAGCCCACCTCGAGGCGCTCGCCGGCCACCTCGAAGTCCACCGCCAGCGGCACGTCGACGTCCACCACCACCTGGTCGAGGATGCCGCCGTGCCTTACTCCCGCCGTCGGCGCGGCGTCGTCCTGGTGGAAGTCGACGAAGTTGAACAGGCTGTCCAGGCGCAACTCGCGGTTGCGCCTGCGAATCGCCGCCAGCGGATGGCGCCGATGCTCCAGGCTCGCGCGCTCGTAGTCGAATGCGCGACGGGCGCTGTCGAGCAGATCGACGGAAGCCGACAGCCGGCACGGCAGGGTATTCAGGAACAGGCCGAGCAGGCGGTCCGCTCCCGGCTCCTCGGGGCGCCCGTGGCTGACGAAGCCGCTGACCACTTCGTCGGCATCGCTGAAGCGGCACAACGCCCGGCCATGCGCCGCCAGCAGCAACGAACGCAAGGGCAGGCCGCTGCGTTCGGCCAGGGCGCGCAAGCGCGGCAGGCTGTCGGCCGGCACGTCCACGCGGACCGCCGCCATGCGCCGGGGCCCCTCCTCCGCCAGGCCGGGCAACGGCCGGTAACGGGCGCCGGCCAGGTAGTCGAGCCAGAACAGCGCCGAGCCGGCGTTGGCCTCGGCCTCGCGCTCCAGCGCCACGTAGTCGCGGAAACCTACCGCGGGCGCTTCCGCTTCCCGCGCGACGACACCGGCGAGGAGGTCGGCGTAGACCGCCAGCAGCTCGTCCACCAGGCTTTGCAGGCTCCAGCCGTCCAGCACGCTATGGTGTTCGGCGACGCCCAGGGCGAAGCGCCGCTCGTCCAGCGCCAGCGCGGCGAGGCGCACCAGCGGTGGGCGGCTCCAGTCGAACGGGGTGGCCTGCTCTTCCTCGATCCAGGCACGCAGGCGCAGGCGCCGGGCTTCCTCATCGAGGCCGCGCAGGTCTTGCACCGGCACTTCGGCGGCGACCGCCGTGGCCGGGTGGACCCATTGCAAGGGCGCCTGGCCGCCGTGCAGGTCGAAGCCGGTACGCAGGATCGCGTGGCGGCCGATCAGGATCGCCCAGGCGCGCGCCAGCAACTCGCCGTCCAGGCGTCCATGCACCTCGTGCAGGACGACGTTGTGCAACAGCCGTGGATCGCCGCTGGCCTCGCTTTGCAGGAGCATGCCCTGTTGCAGGCTGGTCATCGGATAGGCGTCGTCGAGCCCCTCCGGCAGGCGCTTGCGTTCCGCCGCCGACAACAGGGCGAACGGCTCCAGCGTCTGCGGCGCCGAGGTCCCGAGCGCATCCGCCGGGCTCGCCGGAGCGGCCAGCAGGCGCGCCAGTTCGCGGATGCTCTGGTGGTTGAACACGTCGCGCAGGGTAAAGGCAAGCCCGGCCTGGCGCGCCATGACCTGCATCTGGATCAGGCGGATGGAGTCGCCGCCGACCTGGAAGAAGTTGTCGCTGACGCCGATCGCCGGGCGTTTCAGCACGCTCTTCCAGATATCCAGGAGGGCCGCCTCGGTGGCATTGGCCGGCGCTTCCAGGGGCTGCGCGGCCGCCTCGGCGGCCAGCGCCGCCAACAGCGCGCGACGGTCGAGCTTGCCTTCGGCGGTCAGCGGCAGGCGTTCGACCCGGGCGATCCGGCTCGGCAGCATGTAGGCCGGCAGGCGCGCCTCGAGGAAGCCACGCAGGGCCTGCTCGCTCAGCTCGCCGCCAAGGGCCGCGGCGGGGCGCGGCGCGAGCGCACGCCAGTCGATGCGCTCGGCCAGCGACTCGGCATAGCCCGGGCGCACCGCGTAGCAGTTGTAACGGTCGGTACCCTCCAGCAGCGCGTCCTGACGGATGCTCACCTCGAAGCCATGGCGGCGCAGCAGGTCGCTCAAGGCATCGGCGCGGCCGGCGGTGGCACCGTCGCGCTTGTCATGGACCTCCAGGACGATCTGCCGGACCTTGGCCAGCGCCGCATCGTCGAGACCGAGCAGCACATCCATTTCCGCGCGCTGCACGTCGATCTTCAGCAGGTCGATACGCTCCAGGCCCAGTTCGCCGATCACCTGGTCGAGGCGGCGCAGGCGGCAGCGGTGGGCTTCGGCGCGCAGGCGGTCATCGAGGATTTCGTCGATGTTGTCCAGCAGCAGGTTGGCCCCGCCCTCCTCGCCCTGGTTGCTCAGGTAGCGTCGGATGACGTCGCGTTCGCCGCTGGCGTCGGCGTACTCGGCGATCCCGGAGAAGGTCGAGTAGCCCGGATAGTAGGTGAAGGTTTCCTCGCGCTCGGCGTCGGACAGGCCGATGCCGAATACCTCGACCTGCGGTGCGTAGCGTCCGAGGTTGGCCTCCAGGCGCCGGCGGATCGGCGCCAGCGGCTCGAAGGCGACCACTCGCGCGCGCGGCGCGCGGCTGGCGATGTACAACGAGAACAGGCCGATGTTGGCACCGACGTCGAGGACCACCGCGTCCGGCGGCAGGACGATGCCGTCGCGGCTGTAGACCTCGTCGACGAAGATTTCCTGGTAGACGTACTCGGTTTCGTTGAGGTTCAGTCCGGCGACCCGGTGCCCGCTGGGCAGGTCGACTTCCAGCCAGGACTCGTCCGCGGTCTCCCCGGCGGCGGTGACGAAGGCGACGATCCGGCGATCCGCGCCCGGTTCGGCCGCATCGGCCTCGTCGGTGAGTACCGCCGCCTCGCCCACTGCCGGGTGTTCCAGCAACGCGCTGCGGATCTCGCCCAGTTCGATGCGGTAGCCGTTGATCTTCACCTGTTCGTCGATCCGCCCGAGGAACTCCAGGCAACCGTCGGCGCGCCAGCGCACCAGGTCGCCGCTGCGGTACAGGCGGCCGCTGCCCGGCCAGCCCTCCTCGAGGAAGCGCCCGGCCGCCTCGCCGGCGTCGCCGGCATAGCCGCGCGCCACCCCGGCGCCGCCGATCCACAGTTCGCCGCTGGCGCCACGGGTCTTGCGACGACCGAGGCCATCGACCACATGCAGTTCGACGTTGGCCAGGGCGCGGCCGATGGTCGGCCGCGCATGCTCGGCGACCCGCGTCAGGCTGGCGTTCACCGTGGCTTCGGTAGGACCGTAGAGATTGAACACCTGGCAGCGGCGCCAGCCGGCGGCGACCTCCCAGGACGCTTCGTCGAAGCGCTCGCCCCCTACCAGGATGCGCCCGGGCAGCGCCGGGTGGGCATCGTCGAGGCCGGCCTGGAGCAGCAGGCGGAACAGCGACGGGGTGCAGTCGAGCACGTCGATGCGCCGTTCTTCGAGGAACCCCAGCATCCGCTGCGGATCGCTGCGCACCTCCTGCGGCACCAGGACCAGGCAATGGCCGGAGAGCAACTGGAGAATCTGCTTGATCGAGGAATCGAAGGAGAACGGCGCGTTGACCGTCACCCGCAGGCCCTCGCCCACCACGTTCGCGTATACCGTGCGCGCCAGGGCCTGGGACAGGTTGAGCGCGCTGGCGTGCTCGACCACCACGCCTTTGGGCTGACCGCTGGTGCCCGAGGTGAAGATCATGTAGGCCGCATCGCGCCCGCCCGGCGCCGGCAGGCTCATGCCGCTGCCGGCAAGCGGCAGCGTCGACAGGTCCAGGCAGGCCCCGGCGAAGGCCTCGCGGGCGCGCCCGGCGCACTCGGCATCGGCAAGGGCGAAGACGATCCCGCCCGCTTCGCGCATCCGCTCCACCCGCGCCGCCGGAAACTCCGGATTGACCGGGGTGTACACCGCCGCCGCGCGCATCACCCCGAGCAGGGCGACGATCGCCTCGCGGTTGCGCCCGGTCATCACCGCCACCGCCTGGCCGGGCCGCACGCCGGCAGCCAGCAGCGCTTCGGCGACCGCTTCGCTGCGCGCGCGCAGCGTGGCGAAATCCAGGCTGCCGTGGGCATCCAGCAACGCCGGCGCCTGCGGCTGCAGGGCGGCGCGCAGATCGAACGCGGCCACCAGGGATTCCACCGGCGCGGGCTCCACGCGCTCGCCCTGCCAGGCCTGGTAGCGCTCGCGCTCGGCCGCGCCGATCAACGGCAGCCCGGCCAGTGGCAGTTGCCTCTCGGCGGCGATGCTTTCCAGGCATTCGACCCAGGCGTCGAGCAAGCGCCCGGCCAGCGTTCCGTCATGGTCGCGGCGGACCCGCAGGCTGGCCAGCCGGCCTTCGCCGTGGGGCAGCACCTGCAACTCGAGGAACCCGCCCAGCGGCGGCTGCCGGCAATCCAGCTCGGCCACCCCGGCGCCATCCAGTTCGCCCGCCAGCCAGGCGAAGCCCAACTCGGCGAGCGGCCAGTCGGGGGCAAAGGGATCGCGCAGGGCCGCCGCCTCCTCCTGGGCGAGGATCGCCGCCTGGAGCGCGTCGAGCCGCTCGCCGACGCTGCCCGCGCGGACATTCTCCAGGCACAGCGGCGCGACCCCGGCGAACGGTCCGGCCAGCTCGGCGAACTCGTTGAACAGGCGCCCCGAGACCAGTCGCGCCATTTCCAGCGGGAGTCCCTCGTCGCCCTGGAACTGCCCGGCGACCTGGGTCCAGGCCAGCAGGGCGGCCGCCTCCGGCAAGCCGTTGGCGGCCAGGCGTTCGAGCAGCGCGCGCGGCAGCAGGCGCCGCGCCGTCCACTCGCCTTCGCCCAGGTCGTCCGCCAGCGCCAGCGGATTCTCCGCCGCAGCGGCCGCCTGCTCGCGCCAGTAGCCGCTGGCGCTTTCGCCGTCTTCGCCGGCCAGCGCCTCGTTGGCCCATTCGGAGAAATGCTGGAACAGCAGCGCCTCGGCCCCCTCGTCCGCGCTCGCCGGGTCGGCCTGCCCCAGGCCGCGGCGCAGCAGCGCCGCCAGGCTGGCCGCATCGACGACGAACGCCGGCGCCGCCAGCAACAGCCCCTGGAGCGTCTCTCCGGCGGCGTCCAGCAGCAGGCCGAGCGCCAGCACCGGCTGGCCTTCCCCGCCCAGGGGCGCAGCGGCGAGACGTGCGCTTTCGCGCGCGAAGCGCCCGGCCCAGTCGCCGTCTCCCGGCAGGCGCTCGACCAGCAGATCGGCCGCGCGTCCATCCAGTACCTGCACCGGCAGGCTCATGCCCGGCATCGTCCGGTAAGCCACGCGCAGTTGCGCCTCGCCGTCCAGCGCCCGGCGCAGCCGCTCCAGCGTCGCCGCGGGATCGGCCGGGGCGTGCAGGCGCACGCCGACAACGGTATTTTCCGGCCGCTCGGCATGACGGCGCCAGGCGCGGGTCTGCAAGGGGGACAGCGGGAATCCTTCGAGCGCTTCGCTCGCGGCCGGTTGCACAGCGGATTGCAGGTCTTCTGACGCACTCATGGCTATCCCTCGCACGGGTTCAGGGTTGGTGGACATGCAGGTCGGTCATCGCCACCAGCACCTTGCGCTCGCCGGTGTACGGCTCGCGGCCGTGGACGCTGATGAAGTTGTCGAGCATCAGGACATCGCCGCGCTCCCAGGCGAACGCGCGGGTTTCCTCGCGGTAGGCGGCGCGGATGGTGTCCAGCACCTCCGCCTCGATCGGGCTGCCGTCACCGTAGTAGGCGTTGCGCGGCAGGCCCTGTTCGCCGACCTCGTCGAGCAAGGCCCGGGCCAGGGCCGGCGGCATGTTGGAGACATGGAACATGTGCGCGTGGTTGAACCACAGCGGCTCGCCGCTGAGCGGGTGGCGCACCATCGCCTGGCGCACCTGGCGGGTATTCAGGCGCTGGTCGTCGAGCCAGGTCCATTGGGTACCGGTCTGCCGGCAGTAGGCCTCGACCTCGGCGCGGCTGTCGGTCTGGAAGCCTTCCTGCCAGGTCAGGTCGATCTCCGGCCCGTAGTTGCGCACGTAGCACACCCCATGGCGGAGGAAGCGCTGCCTGATCGCCTCGGGTATCCGGGCGCTGACCCGGCGCTCGTCGGCCAGGGGCGTGCGGCCCTGGGTGGCGGGC
Source organism: Pseudomonas sp. FDAARGOS_761 (assembly GCF_013343155.1). Taxonomy (NCBI): domain Bacteria; kingdom Pseudomonadati; phylum Pseudomonadota; class Gammaproteobacteria; order Pseudomonadales; family Pseudomonadaceae; genus Pseudomonas; species Pseudomonas sp. FDAARGOS_761. The sequence continues at coordinate 2,570,629 of NZ_CP054572.1, forward strand.
GGCGTCTGGCAGTAGAAGTGGATGTAGCTCGGCCAGTTGTGCGAGTAGGACATTTCGTGGTGCGGCGGAATCCAGCCATCCGGCGAGAACTCGGTGGAAGTGAACACCCGGTGCGCCACTTCCTGACGCGCCGCCGCGCGCTCCAGGTAGTCGAGCATGTTCGGCGAAAAGCCTTGCACGGCCTGGGAGAAGCCCTCCGCGCCGGCCACCGCGAAGCCACGGAACAGGATGCCGCCGTGCCGCAGCAGGCTGTCGCGCAGCCCTGCGCCGGCGGCGGCGATCCATTGCCGCAGGTCCATGCCCGGCTGGCGCGCACGGACGATGCGCAGGTAGCCGTTGGCCGGGTCGAGCAGGCTCTCCTCCACCAGGTCGCCGGCCGAGAGCTGCCGGGGGCGCAGGCGCGGCGCGCTGAACGAGGCGCTCATGCGGCACCTCCGAGCGCCAGGCGCGAAGGTGTCGGCGGGACATCGGCGGAGGCCAGGCCGGAATACGGCGTGGACATGATGGTGAGGATCCGGCGCGGCCCGCGGAACGGCTCGCGGCCGTGCTGGGCGAGCATGTTGTCAAGGATCAGCACGTCGCCCACGCGCCAGTCGAAGCGCCGCGTCTCGCGGTCTATGGCGCTGCGGATGGTCGCCAGGGTCTGCGCCTCGATCGGGCTGCCATCGCCGTAGTAGGTCTGGTACGGCAGGTCTTCCTCGGCGACGCTGCGCAACAGCGCATCGCGCAGGCCCGGCTCGAGACTGCTGGCATGGAAGAACATGCCGTGGTTGAACCACAGGCGCTCGCCGGTATGCGGGTGGCGCTGGAACGCCGCGCGCCTCTGCCAGGTGCGCAGGTGCTCGTCGCCGATCCAGGCATGGGCGATCCGGTGCTCAGCGCAGAACGCCTCGACCTCGGTGCGGCTGTCGGTCTGGAACGCTTCGCGCCAGGACAGGCCGAGGCCAGCGCGGTAGTTGCGCACGTAGAGGATGCCCAGGCGCTCGAAGCGCTCCAGCAATTCGTCCGGCAGGTGGCGGAGCACCAACCGGTTGGCCGCCACCGGGGTGGCGCCGCCTTCGAGCGGCGCGACCTGGCAATGGAACATGATGTACAGCGGCCAGTCGGCGGTATAGGACTGCTCGTTATGCAGGAAGATCGGCTGGTCCAGCGGATGCTCGGTGGAGGTGTAGACCTCGCCGCTGACCTGGCTACGCGGCGAGGAACGCTCCTTGTAGTCGAGCAGTTGCGGAGCGAAGGCGGCGGCGGCGGAGCGGAAGCGCTCTGCCGAGTCGACCTCGAAGCCTCTCAGCAACAGGCCGCCAGCCAGGTTCAGGTCGTCGTGCAGGGACTGGCCCTGCTCGCGGATCCAGTCGGCCAGGGACAGGCCGGGAGCCTGCGCCTCGATCAGCAGCGGCAGGCCGTCGCGCTCCGCCGCCGGGCGCCGCACCAGCGCCTCGCTGCTGCGCGGGGTGAGATTGCGCGGCCGGGCGAAGCCGCGACCGGTGAGACTGGGAGCTGTTCGTTCCATCGCTGTTCTCCGTGGGGGACTCGAGTCGTCAGGAAGCGTTGCAGCCCTCCGGCGACATGCGCTTCGAGGTAGGTTCGCCGGCGTTCGACAGCAGGCGCCGCTCCCAGGCCTGGTGCAGGCGCTCGATGCGGTGCAGGTCGAAGATCGCGCTGGCCCCGGTCCAGACCGCCAGCCAGCCCTGCGGCTGGTCTTCCAGCCAGAGCGTCAGGTCCAGGCGCGCGCCGGGCACCGGGATGAAGTCGGCTTCGACGCGCACCCCGGCATCCACCGCCGGGGCCGCCCGACCGTTGTGCGCGCCGCAGGCGATGCGGATCGGCAGGCCGCTGGCGCCGCGCTGGCGCAGGGCCTGGGTCACGCATTCGAGGGGCACGTCCTGGTGTTCGAGCAGTTCCAGCAGGTCATGGCCGACCTGGCGCAGGCGCCACTCCGCGGACTGCCCCGGACGCAGGCCGACCGCCAGCGGCAGGAGGTTGACGAAGCAGCCGACCAGCCCCTGCATTTCCAGGCGCGAACGCCCGGCCAGAGCCACGCCGACGAGCAGGTCGTCGACGCCCAGTTCGGCGCCGAGCACTTCGGCGAAGGCTTGCAGCGCAGCGCTGAACGGGCTTACCGAGGCGCGTTCGGCCAGCGTCCGGCAGGCGGCATGGGCGGCGGCGGAAACCGGCAGGGCAAGGCGCTGGCCGGCGCGCCCGCCGCGCTCCTCCCGGCGCGCCGCCGCGGCGCCGGGAGCCTTCGCCAGCGGCAACAGACGCTCCGCCCAGCGCTCGGCGACGCGCTCCAGGCGGCCCGAGGCCAACGCCGCGCGCTCGCGGGCGGCGACCTGTTCCGGCGTGCTGGCGAGCGCGGCCAGGCGGCCGCCATCGAGCAGCGCCTTCAGCTCCGCAGCGAAGACCGCCAGCGACACATCGTCGAAGGCGTAGTGATGGACGCTGAGCAGGAGGTCGGCGCGCGCGCTGTCGCGGGTGACGACCAGCAGCAGGCGCGCCGGCGCCTCGTGGGCGAGGTCGAAGACTCGCGCGCCCTCACGGCGCACGCCATCCTCCAGCAGCCGCTCGGCGTGGGCGGCGTCGCTCGCCAGCAGGCGTTGCAGGGGCACCGCATGCGCCGCCAGCGCATGCGGCTGCGGCCCGTCGACGCCCGTTTCGACACGCCGGCGCAGCGCCACATGCCGTTCCAGCAACTGGCGCAAGGCCTGTTCGATGGCGTCGGCCGTGGCGCCGACTATGCGCAGGTGGGCCAGCAGGTTGTAGGAGGTGTCCTCCGGCGCCAGTTGCTGGGCCACCCACAGGCGCCGTTCGGCGAGGCTCAGCCCGGCGGCGCCGGCGCTCGGCTCCGGCTCGTCGCCCTCGGGCGCGGCCTGGCGCAGCAATTCCAGCAGGGCCTCGGGGGTCGCCGGGCCACCGGCGAACGCCTGCAACGGTACGCGGCGGGACAGTCGCTGGCGCAACGTCGCGAGCAGGTGCACCGCCCGCAGGGAATCGCCGCCGGCGGCGTAGAAACCCTGCCCGGCGCGCGGCGGCGCGCCAAGCTGCGCCTGCCAGGCCTGGTGCAGCGCCTGTTCCAGCGGATCGCCGGGCAGCGCCTGCGGCTCGGCGTCGGTCGCCTGGGGACGCGGCAGGGCCTTGCGGTCGATCTTGCCGTTGAGCGTCTTGGGCAGCTCCGTCAGGACCACGAACGCCGACGGCAACATGTAGTGCGGCAGGCTTTGCCCAAGGTGCTCGTTCAGCGCCTGGAGCGGCGGGGCGAACGGCGCCGCCAGGTAGCCGACCAGCCGACGCAGGCCGGCGCTGTCCTCGGTGAGCATGGCGCAGGCTTCGCTCACCCCGGGAAAACTCGCCAGGCACGAGGCGATCTCGCCCAGCTCGATGCGGAAGCCGTTGAACTTGACCTGGTCGTCGAGCCGGCCGAGGTGTTCCAGCACGCCGTCCTCGCGCATGCGTACGCGGTCGCCGGTGCGATAGCGGCGCTCGCCGCTGCCCGGATCGACGCGGAAACGCTCGGCGGTCTGCTCCGGCTTGCCGAAATAGCCACGCGCCAGGCCGATGCCGCCGAGGTACAGCTCCCCGGCCACACCCAGCGGCAGCGGCGCCTCGAAGCCGTCGAGCACCTCCACCGTGGTACCGGGCAGCGGTCGGCCGATGGGCGGCTCGTCGAGCGCTTCGGCGTGCAGGTCCAGTTCGTGCACCGTCGAATAGGTGGTGTCCTCGGTCGGCCCGTAGAGATTGACCAGGCGCCGTACCTGGGGTTGGCCACGAATCTGTCGCACCAGGTGGCCGCGCAGCGGTTCGCCGGCCAGGTTCAGCGTGCGCACCCCGCCCGGCAGGTCGCCGAGGGCGAGCAGCGCGGCGCACACCGAGGGCACGGTATTGAGCAGACTGATCTCGTCGCGGCGCGGGTAGTCCGGCAGGCTGAACAGGTTTTCCACCAAGTGCAGCGTACCGCCTTCGGCCAGGGTGCCGAACAGCTCGTAGACCGACAGGTCGAAACACACCGAGGTCGCCGCCAGTACCCCGCTCCATTCTTCGGCGGCATAGTGCTGGCCGGCCCAGCGCAGGAAGGCATGGGCACTGCCGTGCTCGATGGCGACGCCCTTGGGGCGTCCGGTGGATCCGGAGGTATAGATGATGTAGGCGAGGTGCTCGGCGCCGACCTCGCTCGCGGGCAGCGCCAGGTCGTTCGCCTGGTCGCCGCCCTCCTCCAGCGCCAGGCATGGCCGGCCCAGCGCGGCGACCCGCTCGCGGGTGCTCGCGTCGACCAGCACCAGCAGGCAGTCGGCGTCGTCGAGCATGTAGGCCACCCGTTCCTCCGGGTAGGCCGGGTCCAGCGGGACGTAGCAACCGCCGGCGCGGAGCACGCCGAGCAGGCCGACCAGCAGGCCGCTGTCGCGCCGCAGGCAGACCCCGACCCGCTGCTCCGGAGCCACCCCGGCGGCGCGCAGGCGCGCGGCGAGCGCGGCGCTTTCGCGCTCCAGCTCGGCATAGCTGAGGCTGCGGTCGGCGGCGTGCACGGCGATGCGCTGCGGCGTGCGCCGCGCCTGGGCCTCGAACAGATGGTGGAGTACGCCGCGCGGCGGCGCGGCCTGGGGCTCGCTGCGCAGGGCCTGCAAACGGCGCTCTTCGTCGGCGTCCAGCCAGGGCAGCCGGCCGACGCAGGCCTGGGCGTCGACCAGGCCGCGCGCCAGGCGCGCGAGATGGCCGGCGATGCGCCGCAATCCGTCGTACTGGGGATCGCGCAGAGCCAGGCCGACGCTGCCGTCCGCCGCCAGCACCAGGGCCAGCCAGCCGGGGCTGCTCGCCGTCGGCCGCGCCGCCAGCACCTGGACCGCGCAGCGCCCGGCCAGGGCGGCGCGCTCCTGGCCCTCGGCGGAGAGCTGCCGCCGGGCATCGTCGAGTTCTTCCGCCAGCCGCGCGCTACGTTCGGCGGACGACTCCAGCGCCCGGTAGGCGGAACGTAGCAGCGCGGGCGCCTGCCGCCCGCGCACCGTGATCGGCTCGGGAAAACCCAGGGTGATCTCTTCGTTGCCGTAGCGTCCCAGCAGTACCAGGAACGCCGCCAGCCAGTGCGCCGCCGGGAACGCTTGCGCGGCCGCCTCCGGCTCGAACCATTGCCAGGCGCAATGCGGGTCGCGCAAGGCGATCCGCCCCGGCAGTTCCAACCCCAGCGGGGCGCCTTGCAGGTAGCGTCGCTCCTGCGCAACCTCCGGGCGCGCTGCGCGTCCCGCGGTCAGCGCCTTGCCCGACGAAAAGCTGCGTAACGGTAAGCCATGTCGCTCCTGCATCGCTCTCCCCCTTCCGAGGCTGGGCACCGAGCGAAAAACTCTTCACGAAATGGCGACGAGTTACGAGCTAATACAACTGATAGGGTGGTGACAGGTCAGGCCGAATGATTTTCCGCCAGGATCGGGTACAGCGACGCGACCAACAGCAGCGCCATCCCTACGTTGAACACCCGCAGCCAGCGCGGATCGCGCAGCACGTTGCGCAGCATGCTGCCGAAACCGGCCCAGATTCCGATGGTCGGCGCGTTGATCAGGGCGAAGACCGTCGAGATCACCACCACGTTGGTGAAGTAGCCCTGCAACGGGGTGTAGGTGCTGATGGCGCCGACCGCCATCACCCAGGCCTTCGGGTTGACCCACTGGAACGCCGCCGCGCCCCAGTAGCTCAACGGCTTGCCACGTCCCTCCGGGTCGTTGCCGGCCGGGCCGGAGGTGGCGATCTTCCAGGCCAGGTACAGCAGGTAGGCCGCGCCGACGTAGCGCAGGATGGTGTACAGCACCGGATAGGCCTCGAACACCGTGCCCAGGCCGAAGCCCACCGCCATCACCATGATGAAGAAGCCGCAACTGATCCCGAGGATGTGCGGGATGGAGCGGACGAAACCGAAGTTGACCCCCGAGGCCAGCAACATGGTGTTGTTCGGACCGGGCGTGACGGAGGTGACGAAGGCGAACAGGGAGAACGCCAGCAGCAGATCCACGGAGAGCGACATTCGTTCCATCCTTTGAAGTGGGTGCGGGCAAGACGTTACTCCGCTTTGCCGCCGCGCCAGCGCAACAGTTGCCGAGAAAGTTGCCGTAACACTCCACCCGTCCGCCGCCCTAGCGTTGCACTCCCCAGCGCTTCACCGTGAGGCGCTCGATGCTGCCGAACACCAGGTTCTCCACCAGCAGGCCGATCAGCACCACCACGGCCAGGCCGGCGAATACCTTGTCGGTGTACAGCTCGTTGCGGTTCTGGAAAATGTACCAGCCGAGCCCGCCCTTGCCGCTGCTCGCGCCGAACACCAGTTCCGCGGCGATCAGCGTGCGCCAGGCGAAGGCCCAGCCGATCTTCAGCCCGGCGAGAATCGACGGCAGCGCCGCCGGCACCAGGATCAGCAGGACGAAGCGCAGGCCACGCAGGCCGTAGTTGCGCCCGGCCATACGCAGGGTCTCCGAGACACCGAGGAAACCGGCATAGGTGTTCAGCGCCAGCGCCCAGAGCACCGAATGCACCAGCACGAAGATCAGGCTGTTCTGGCCCAGGCCGAACCAGAGCAGCGCCAGCGGCAGCAGCGCGATCGCCGGCAGCGGGTTGAACATCGCCGTGAGGGTGCCGAGCAGGTCGCGGCCCAACTGCGTGGAGACCGCCAGGCTGGTCAGAACGAAGGCCAGGACGATCCCCAGCAGGTAGCCCTTGAACAGCACCAGCAGGGAGATCCCCGCCTTGGCCGGCAGTTCGCCGCTGGCCAGGCCCTCGCCGAGGGCCCTGGCCGTCTGCAGGAAGCCTGGCAGCAGCAGGTCGTTGCCCTGGACCCGCGCCGCCAGCTCCCAGGCCAGCGCCAGCAGCGCCAGGATCAGCCCCTTGCGCAGCCAGCCCTGTTGCCAGAGACGCTGGCCCAGGGGCAGGCGCCGCTCCAGGGGGACCTCCAGCAGGGGTTCGAGCTGGATTTCGTATTCTTCGCGGACGCGCGTGACTCGACTCATCGATCGGTTCCTCTGCTCAGTGGGCCAGCCGGATATCGGCGAAGTCGAGCGTCTCGGCCGCCGTCGGTTCGCCGCCCTCGTCGAACAGCAAGCGGGGGATGCGTCGCGCCGCGGCTTGCAGCGGCTCGCCGCCAAGGCTGTGCAGCCCGAACGGGTGGCCATGCACTTCGGCCCGGACCCGCCCCGGGTGCGGCGAGAGCAGCAGGATGCGGTTGCCCACCACCAACGCCTCCTCGATGGAATGGGTGACGAACAGCAGGGTGAAACGCACCTCTTCCCACAGGCGCAGCAGTTCTTCCTGCATCTTTCGCCGGGTCAGCGCGTCCAGCGCGGCGAACGGCTCGTCCATCAGCAGGATCTTCGGCTGCATCGCCAGCGCCCGGGCGATCGCCACCCGCGCCTTCATGCCCCCGGACAGCGTGTGCGGGTAGGCCTCGGCGAAGCCCGCCAGGCCGACCTTCTCGAGGCATTCGTCGGCGCGTCGCTCGGCCTCGTCGCGCGCCACCTGGCCGGACACCCGCAAGGGAAACAGCACGTTCTGCCGTACGGTCTTCCATGGCGGCAACTGGTCGAACTCCTGGAACACCACGATACGGTCGGGTCCGGGCGCCCTGATCGCCTGTCCCTGAAGGCGGATCTCGCCCTCGCTGGGCGGGATGAAGCCAGCCACCGCCTTGAGCAGAGTCGACTTGCCGCAGCCGGACGGGCCGAGCAGGACGAAGCGATCGGCCGGGTCGACTTCGAAGCTGACCCGCTGGGTGGCCCGCACCACGCGCGAGCGGGTGCGGTATTCGAGGCTGACTCCGTCCACCGCCAGCAGGGCGTCGGCGGGGAGCGTGGAGGGTTGGCGGGAGGCGGCGTTCATCGGCGTCTCAACTCCCCTGCAACGGCGCGCCGTCCTGGAAGAAATAGTCCTGCCAGGAGGCCGGCTTGTTGCGGATCGCACCGACCCGGTAGAGGAACTCCGCCAGCGGATAGGTGTTCTTCGGCGTGACGCTGAACTCCACCTGCGGATTGGCGATGATCTTCAGCAGCGCGGCGCGATCGATCTTCGCCCCGGTCACCCGGATATAGGTGTCGGCGGCCGCCGCCTTGTCGTTCTGGGCGAAGGCCGCCGCTTCCTTCAGCGCCTCGACGAAGGCCCGGTAGGTCTTCGGGTTGTCCTGGCGGAACTTCTCCGTGGCGAACAGCACGGTCGGCGAGTTCGGCCCCAGCAGCTCGTAGCTGTCGAGCACCACGTGGACCTTCGGGTTGGCCAGCGCCTGGTCCTGGAACGGCGGGTTGGAGAAATGCCCGGTCAGCTCGGTGCCGCCGGCCACCAGCGCGGCGGTGGCGTCCGGGTGCGGCAGCGCCACGGTGTACTTGTCGAGGCGGTCGAACTGCTTGTCGCCCCACTGCTTCGCCGCGGCGTACTGGAGGAAGCGCGACTGTACCGAAACCCCTACCGCCGGCACGGCGATGCGATCCCCGGCGCCGAAGTCGGCGATGCTCCTGACCCGCGGGTCGTTGCTCAGCAGGTAGTAGGGGAAGTTGCCCAGCGAGGCCACCGCCTTGACGTTCTGGCGCCCGCGGGTACGGTCCCAGATGGTCAGCAGCGGACCGACGCCGGCACCGGCGATATCGATCGCCCCGGACAGCAGCGCATCGTTGACCGCCGCGCCGCCGGACAGTTGGGTCCAGTCGACCTTGATTTGCAGGCCCTCGGCCTGGCCGTGCTTTTCGATCAGACGCTGGTCGCGGACCACGTTGAGCAGCAGGTAGACGATGCCGAACTGCTCGGCGATGCGGATCTCGCCCTCGGCCTGCGCCGGCCGGCTGGCCAGCAGCGTGGTGGCGAGGCTCAGGCCCAGGCCGAGCGCGGCGACCAGGCGGGTGAAACGGGGAATGCGGTTCATGGAAACGCTCCTGGCGAAAAGGGGGAAGCGCGCGCCGTCGTCAGAACGGCGCGTCGCCCTGGATGGTGGTGCGGTAGAGCTTGCGCCGCAGGTGGGCCGGGCAACCGCCAGCGAGATGGATCAGCGAGCGGTTGTCCCAGAACACCAGGTCATGCGCCTGCCAGCGATGCCGGTAGATGTGCTCGGGGCGCACGCTGTGCGCATACAGCTCGGCGAGCAGTTGGGCGCTCTCGTCGGCCGGCAGGCCGACGATGCGGGTGGTGAAACCTTCGCTGACGAACAGCGCCTTGCGCCCGCTTTCCGGGTGGGTGCGCACGATCGGATGGACCACTTCGCGCACCTCGGCGAGCTGGGCGGCGCTCAGGGTCGGCCGCCAGTTACCCTCGAAGCGCGGTTCGCTGTAGCGGGCGGTATAGGAATGCGCCGCCGTGCGTCCCTCGATCGCCTTGCGCAGGGCCTCCGGCAGGCTGTCCCAGGCCTTGTGCATGTCGGCGAACAGAGTATCGCCGCCCTCCTCCGGCAGCTCCTGGGCATGCAGCATCGAGCCGAGGCTCGGCAGCTCCTTATAGGAAAGGTCGGAGTGCCAGAACTTGCCGGCATCGCCGAGACCGACGGGCTGGCCGTTCTCGACGATGTTGGAAACGATGAGGATCTCCGGATGCCCTGGGAGCAGGAACTGCTTCAGCACATGGATCTGCAACTCACCGAAGCGCCGGCTGAAGGCGATCTGCTGCGCCGGGGTGATGCGCTGCTCGCGGAACACCAGCACATGGTGGTCCAGGTGCGCCCGATGGATACGGCGGAAGTCCTCGGCGGCCAGGGGCAACCCGAGGTCGAGGCCGAGCACCTCGGCGCCGAACGCGGCATCGAGGGCACGGATCTGCAAGGGAACGTCGGCGCGCGCTGGCGCCGGAAGGGAAACGGACATCGCTGACTCCCACGCAAGCCCGGACACGCCGGGCACGAGATACCGCGCGAGGCGGCATGGATTCGGTGCGGCGCGCCGATTGGTCGGCAGGTACGCGAGAGTCTTTAATTTATTGGAATAAGAAAATTAATTTAAATACCTTTAAAGAATATAAATATGCTGCTCGGTACGGTTCGGCGTTCCTTGTAAGCACAAAAATGAATTAATAAATAAAAACTTAGTATTTATGGCTCTAAGCGGCGAAGGGATAGTCTGGCTGCCATCGAACCCGCCGCCCGAGGAATGCCTCATGGACCGCACCGACAACGTCATCGATTTCGCCCGCTACCGCTCGCGCCGCCAGGCACGCCGCCTGGGCGAAATGATGTGGGCGGTGTACGCCTGGCGGGCCGGCTACGCCGTGCCGCAACCGCCAGCCAGGCACGACGAGCGCAGCCGCCGGGCCTGACCGATGAACCTGCCCGCCAGCGATGGCGTCGCCCACCTGGAACTGGCCGCCGGCGTGCATACCGAGCCCGATGATCTGATTGGCCAGCGCGTCGCCCACAACCTGCTGCGCCTGCGCGGCAAGCGCAATCTCTCGCTGGACGCCCTGGCGCGGATTTCCGGCGTCAGCCGGGCGATGCTGGCGCAGATCGAGTCCGGGCGCAGCGTGCCGTCGATCAAGGTGCTGTGCAAGATCGCCCAGGGCCTCAAGGTGTCGGTGGCAGCCTTCCTCGACGATCGCGCCTTCGCCGGCGTCGCCGTGCTGCCGGCGCAACAGAGCAAGCGCCTGGTCAGCGCCGACGGCGCCTTCACCAGCCGCGCGCTGTTCCCCTTCGATGTGGCGCGCCAGGTGGAGTTCTACGAACTGCGCCTGCGCGGCCTCGGCCAGGAAGACGCCGAAGCCCACGCCCCCGGCACCCAGGAGAACCTGGTGGTGGCGCAAGGGGTAGTGGAAGTGCGGGTCAACGAAGAGCGCTTCCTGCTCGCCACCGGCGACTCGATCCTGTTCTACGCCGACCAGCCGCACAGCTACCGCAATCCCGCCGATAGCGAAGCGCTGGCGTACCTGGTGATGACCTACCCGGAGCGCCTGGACTGACCCCCGGCCTTGCTGCCATGGACGAAGAAAGGCCCGCCCGGTCATCCCGGGCGGGCCTTTTCCATCCGGCGACGGATCAGCAGGTGCAGCACATCATCGGCATGCCGTTGCAACTCATCATCATCGGCATGCCGCACTCCATCATCTTCGCCATCAGCATGCAGCAATTCTTGAACATCTCCATGTCCATGCCCTGCATCGGCATCATCCTGCAATGCAGGGCGTCGCCCTGCATGGAGCACTCCATCATGCACTTCATCGGAGCCATGCCCATCATCGGCATGCCCATCCCCATGCCCATCGTCGGCATCATCGCCATGCAGGCCTGGGACATGCCCATCATCGCCAGGTTGCCGCACTGCATCATCATGGGCATGCCGCAGTTCATCATCATCGCCATCATCTCGGCGCTGTTGCGGAACTGGCCCATGTCCATGCCCATCGCCGGCATCATCTTGCACAGCATGCCGTCGTCCATCGTTTCGCACTGCATGCTCGCCATCATCATCGGCATGCCCATCATGGGCATCATCGGCATGGCGGCATTCATGTTCATCGGCATCTGCATGGCATTCATCATGGCGGTAACTCCTGTAGGCGAAGCGGGGGTAAGTGCGACTGGGGCCGATTCTAGGCAGCGCCGGCGCACCGGCAAGATGCCGGTGCAACAGCCGCGCCGGGCGCTGCATGGCGGCTACCGGCGAGGCAGCGAAGGCGTTCGGCGCAATGACAGCGGATTCCGCTGCATGACGGAGGAGAGCATCGTCGCGACAGGTATTTCGACGCGATGGATATTCGAATCGGGCCTATCCAAATAACCCAAGTGAATAAACGTTCTAAGACCCGTCGCGTTTTTTGCCTTGCCCGGCGCCGCCCCTCTATTCCGCCGCTTTCCGGCGTTCGGACGATGCCCTGGGGAAACCGCGCGGGCCGACGCGGAACGCGTGCGCGGCATTGCCCCAGGCCAGCGCCGCGGCCAGGCCGATCAGCGGCAGCAGGGTCCAGGGCAGCATCTCGCTGCCCCAGCGCTGCAACACCATGCCGCCCAACGCTCCGCCGCCGGCGATGGCCAGGTTCCAGGCCACCACGATCATCGACTGGGCCAGATCGGCGCCCTCCCCGGCGGCGTCCGCCGAAGCGGTCTGCAGCAGCGTCGCCGCGCCACCGAACGTCAGCCCCCAGAGGGCCAGGCCGGCGAACGCCAGCCAGCTCCAGCGAGCGCCCAGGCACAGCGCCAGCGCCGCCACGGCGAACAGCGCCAGGCTGGCCAGGACCATCCGCCGCAGGTGCCGGTCGACCAGCGCGCCGACCAGCCAGATTCCCACCACCGCGGCGCTGCCGAATACCAGCAGGGCCAGGTCCACCGAGGCGCCCAGGCCGACCTTGGCGAGGAACGGCGCGATATAGGTGTAGAGGATGTTGTGCGCCAGCACCCAGGCGACGATCACCAGCAATACCGGACGCACGCCCGGCGTGCGCAGCACCCCGAGCAGGCGCAGGCGCCGCCCGGCCGGCTGGCCAGGGAAGTCCGGCACGCTGTGCAGCACCCAGCCGACCAGCAACAGCGCGATCAGCGACAACAGGCCGAAGGCCCAGCGCCAGCCGAGCAGGTCGCCCAGCCAGGTGCCCAGCGGAACGCCGAGCGACAACGCCAGCGGCGCACCGAGCATGGCCACCGCCAGCGCCCGCCCCTGCTGCTCCGGCGGCACCAGGCGCCGCGCGTAGCCAGCCAGCAGGCCCCAGGCGAGGCCGGCGGCGACGCCGCTGCCGAAGCGCGCCAGCAGGGTCAGGCGGTAATCCGAGGAAACGGCGGTGAAGCTGTTGCAGACGAAGAAGATCAGCAGCGCCAGCAGCAGCACCCGGCGCCGCCGCCAGCCCTGGGTCAGGCTCGCCGCCGGCAGCGCGGCCAGTAGCGAACCCAGGGCATAGACGCTGACCAGTTGCCCGGCCAGCGCCTCGCTGACCGCCAGCCCCGCGCCGATTTGCGGCAGCAGGCCGGCCGGCAGGGTTTCGCTGAGAATGGCGACGAAGCCGGACATCGCCATCGCCAACAACGCGCTCAGCGGCAGCCGCGGCGCCACGGCCGACGCAGCGGCCCCGGCGTTCTCCGGAAATGCTTCGCGGCGTCCCATCAGCGCACCTCCGCGGCACGGTAGACGGCGTCGCGCAGGTCGTTGACGAAGCGTCCCGACATGCCCTCGAACAGGGTGTTGGTGAGCGCCACCACCGACAGTTCGCGGGCCCGGTCGACGAACCAGGAATGCCCGTAGGCGCCGCCCCAGCGCCAGGTGCCGGGAGACTCCGGCGATTGCGCGATGGCCGGGTCACGCAGCACGGAGAAGCCCAGGCCGAAGCCGAAACCGGGATTGGCCGGCAGTTCCAGGCCGGGTACCTGGTCGCGGCCCATTTCCTCCACCAGGCCAGGCGTCAGCAACGGCGCGCCGCCCTGGCGAAGGACCTCCAGAAGGCGCAGCACGTCGCCGGCGCTGCCGATCATCCCCGCCCCGCCGGACGCATAGGCAGACGGCTCGAAGGCCCGACGCGGCTCGAAGCGAATGCCGACGCTGTCCTCGAACGGCGTGACAGTCTCCCGCTCGGCCATCCGCCGCGGGCGTGGCCGGTCGCTGACGTAGACCGCCGCCAGGCGTTGCGCGTCGGCGCAGAGGAAGCCGCTGTCGCGCATGCCGGCCGGAATCCCGACCCGCTGCCGCAGCGCTTCCGCCAGCGGCCGCCCGTCGACCCGCGCCACCAGCGCGCCGAGCACGTCGGTGGCCAGCGAATAGCCCCAGGCGCGGCCGGGCTCGTAGAGCAAGGGCACGGAGGCCAGGCGACGGAGATTCTCGGCCAGGTCGAAGCCCGGCAGGTCCATGCCGTCGGAAATCCCGGCGCGGGCATAGGGGCCGTCTGCGTCGGCTTCGAGGAAGCGATAACCGAGGCCGGCGCTGTGGCTCAGCAACTGCCGCGGCGTGATGCGCGCCTCGCGGCCGTCGGCCAGGCGCGGACGGAACGCCGGCAACCAGTCGGCGATCGGCTCATCGAGGGCCAGCCGGCCCTCGTCCACCAGGCTCAGGGCCGCGACGCTGACGATCGGCTTGCTCACCGAGGCCAGGCGGAACAGGCTGTCCTCACCCATTGTCCGGCCGGCCTCGCGGTCGGCCAGGCCGGCAGCCCGTCGATAGAGCCACTGCCCCCGGTGCGCCACCAGTACCACCGCTCCCACCAGGCGCTGGTCGGCGAATGCCGCCTCGATCGCCTGATCGACATGTTCCGCCAGGCTGCGCCCTGGCCCTCGTTCGAAACCTGACATGCAGGACTCTCCGCGGACGATGAAGGATGCGGACAGGCTAAGAGCGCTGCAAAAGCGGAAAAAGACGGATAGAGTTCCGCTCTATCCGGACCTTCATGTCCGTAATCGGAGCCTTGCATGGACAGCCTCAGCGGTTTCACCGTCTTCGTCCGCGTCGCCGAGACCCGCAGCATCGTCGGCGCCGCCCGGACCCTCGGCGTCAGCGCCTCGGCGGTGGGCAAGCGGGTCGCCCGCCTGGAAGAGAAGCTCGGCGTGCGCCTGTTCCACCGCAGCACCCGCAGCATCACCCTGACCGCCGAAGGCAGCCTGTTCCTCGAGCGCAGCCGGCGCATCCTGGCCGAGATCGAAGCCACCGAGCTGGAGCTGTCGCAAAGCCGCGAGACCCCGCGCGGGCGCCTGCGGGTCAGCCTGCCGCTGGTCAGCGGGCTGGTCCTGCCGGCGCTCGCCGATTTCATGCAGGCCTATCCGGACATCGAGCTAGACCTCGACTTCAGCGATCGCGTGGTGGATGTCGTCGACGAAGGCTTCGACGTGGTCCTGCGCACCGGCCAGCCGGTGGATTCGCGGCTGTCCATGCGCGAACTGGGCGAGTTCCAGTTGAAGCTGGTCGGCTCGCCGACCTACTTCGCCCGCCACGGCACGCCACGCTGCCCGGAAGACCTGCTGCGGCACACCTGCCTGCACTACCGCTTCTCCAACACCGGCCGCCTCGAGGAATGGCCGCTGCGCCGCGCGGACGGCGAAGCCCCGCCGCAGATTCCGGTGTCGATGGTCTGCAACAACATCGAGACCCGCGTCTGCTTCGCCCTGCGCGACCAGGGCATCGCCTGCCTGCCGGACTTCTCGATCCGCGAGGCGCTGCGCGAAGGGCGCCTGGTCAGCGTCCTCGACGCCTTCTGCGAGCGCCGCGCGCGATTCTTCCTGCTCTGGCCGTCCGGCCGCCAGGTCTCGCCCAAGCTGCGCGCCTTCATCGACTTCGTCGCGCCACGGGTGATCGCCACGCTGGGCTGAAGCGCGCCTGGCAGGGCCGGTCAAGCCGGCGGCAGACAGGAACAAGACCGCGGCGGCCACGGAGCGTCTAATAGGTACATCCACCCCTTGCCAGGCCGCATCCATGATCAACATCGAGACGCCGACCTACTACACGGCGACCAAGAAGTACGAGCTGTCCTTCCCCTCCCTGGAAACCGACCTGGACGCCGACGTGGTGGTGATCGGCGGCGGCTTCTCCGGCATCAACACCGCGCTGGAACTGGCCGAGCACGGTATCACCGACATCGTCGTGCTGGAGGCCCGCCACCTCGGCTTCGGCGGTACCGGGCGCAACGGCGGGCAGATCATGGCCGGCATCGGCCACGACCTGGAGAAGATCCGCAAGGACGTCGGCGAGGACGGCCTGCGGGCGATCTTCGAGATCAGCGACCTCGGCGCCGACATCATCAAGGGCCGCATCGAGAAGTACGCCATCGACGCCGACTTCTGCCACGGCTACGGCTACATGGGCTTCAACGCACGCCAGGCGAAGACCCTGCAGGCCTGGGAAAAGGAATTCCGGTCGCTCGGCTCGCCCCATGAGATCCGTTACCTGCACGGTGCCGAGGTGCGCCAGATCATCGGCTCGGACGCCTACGGCAGCGCCCTGCTGCACATGGGCGGCGGCCATGTGCACTCGCTCAACCTGCTGCTCGGCGAAGCCAAGGCGCTGGCCGGCCTCGGCGCACGGATATTCGAATACAGCCCGGCGCTGGAGGTGCAATACGGCGAGCGCATCCGCGTGCGCACGGCCAAGGGCTCGGTCACCGCGAACAAGCTGCTCTGGGCCTGCGACAGCTTCCTCAACCGGCTCGAACCCGAGCTGCACCGCACCACCATCAATACCTACGCGTTCCAGATGATGACCGAGCCGCTGCCGGACGAACTGATCCAGCGGATCAGCCCGATCCGCGGCGCCTACAGCGACATCCGCCCGGTCATCGACTACTACCGGGTGACCAACGAGAACCGCCTGCTGTTCGGCGCCGCCACACCCTTCGTCGAACGCATCCCCGGCGACCTCAAGGCCTGGAACCGCAAGCTGATGCTGAAGATCTTCCCCTACCTGGAGCACGTCCGCATCGACCTCGCCTGGGGTGGGCCGATGGCTTGCAGCGCCAACCTGTTCCCGCAGATCGGCAGCCTCTCGGGGCGGCCCAACGCGTTCTTCGTCCAGGGTTATTCCGGGTTCGGCGTGACCCCCAGCCACATCGTCTGCAAGGTCCTCGCCGAAGGCATGAGCGAAGGCTCGGCGCGCTACGACCTGCTCAGCTCGGTGCGCCGCATCCCGATCCACGGCAAGGACCACTTCCGCCCGCTGCTGCTCAGCGCGGGCAAGACCTGGCACCAGCTCTCCGGCTACTGGAACGGCCGGCGCTGAAACCTACCGATCACTCTACAAGGAGCATTCCCATGGCCATTACCGTTATCCGCCACGGCATCACCCTCGATGAACTGGACGCCTGGGGCAGCGTCGCCGACCTCGGCTCGGAGATCCTCGAAGGCGAGGTGAAAGCCTTCGGCAAGATGACCGCCGGAGCCCCCACCGACCCGGTCAGCGCCGCCTACTTCGGCACCACCGCCGGCAAGTTCCGCATGACCTATCCGTTCAGCGAACAGGCCACGGTGGTCAGCGGCGAGGTCCGCCTCACCGACGAGTCCACCGGCCAGAGCACGCTCTACAAGGCCGGCGACAGCTGGTTCGTCAGCAAGGGCACCCCGGTGCTCTGGGAGGTTGCCGACGGCGGCTTCGTCAAGCATTACTACGCGGTGGCTTGAGACACCGGCGTAACGGCGAGCCATTACGCCCGGAGGCGCTGCCAGCCCTCGACACGCCCCCGTAGGGCGAATAACCGCTCGCGATTATCCGCCGTGAAACCCGGCGTAACGGCGCATAGCGCCTGCGGCGCTATTCGCCCTACTCGGCAAGCCGTTCCGCCCGGAGGCGCTGCCCAGCCCTCGACATGTCCCCGTAGGGCGAATAACCGCTCGCGGTTATCCGCCGTGAAACCCGGCGTAACGGCGGATAGCGCCTGCGGCGCTATTCGCCCTACTCGGCAAGCCGTTCCGCCCGGAGGCGCTGCCCAGCCCTCGACATGTCCCCGTAGGGCGAATAACCGCTCGCGGTTATCCGCCGTGAAACCCGGCGTAACGGCGGATAGCGCCTGCGGCGCTATTCGCCCTACCCGGCAAGCCGTTACGCCCGGCGGCGCTGCCCAGCCCTCGACACGCCCCCGTAGGGCGAATAACCGCTCGCGGTTATCCGCCGTGAAATCCGGCGTAACGGCGGATAGCGCCTGCGGCGCTATTCGCCCTACCCGGCAAGCCGTTACGCCCGGCGGCGCTGCCCAACCCTCGACATGTCCCTGAACGGCCGCACCGTCGGGCCGCGGGTTCAGGTGCTCTCCCGCGCCATCAGCTCGAACCCCATGTCCAGCGCGCTATCGCGCACCTCCTTGCCGGCGATCAGCGCCAGCAACTGCTCCGCCGCGCGCCGGCCGATGGCTTCGCGCGGGGTGCGGATGCTGCTCAGGCGCGGGACCGTGCAGTCCGAACCCGGCAGGTCGTTGAAACCGAGCACGGCGATCTGTTCCGGCACCTTGACCCCACGGCGCAGGGCCTCCAACAGCGCGCCCTGGGCCAGGTCGTCGTTGCAGAAGAACACCCCGTCGACCTGCGGCTGACTGGCCAGCAACTGCACGAAGAGTTCGCCGCCGAGGGCCACCGAGGACGGCCGCGGCGTAAGGATTTCCAGCCCCGGGTCGTAGCAGCCGGCCTTTTGCAAGGCGCGGCGGAACCCCTCGCCGCGCAGCAGGGTGCGCTGGTCGAGCTGAGCGCCGATGTAGGCCAGGCGCCTGCGGCCGCGTGCCAGCAGGTGCTCGGCGGCGGCTTCGCCGGCGCGCAACTGGGAGAAGCCGACGCAATTGAGCCCGGCGCCGGAGTCCAGGTCCATCATGTACACGCAGGGAATGCCGCTGGCCTCGATCATCCGCCGGGCACTCTCGGTGCGCTCGAAGCCGGTCAGCAGCAGGCCGCGTGGCTGGTAGGCCAGGTAGTTGCGGATCAGGTCCTCTTCCTCGTTGCGCGAGTAGTGGAAGTTGCCGATCAGCACTTCCAGGCCCTGCGGCCGCAGTACCGCGTGGATCGCCTCGAGGGTCTCGATGAACAGCAGGTTGGCCAGCGACGGCACCAGCACCGCCACGCTGTGGCTTTGCGCCGAGGCCAGCGCGCGCGCCGCGGGGTTGGCCACGTAGCCGAGTTCGCGGGCGGCGTCGCGGACCTTCTGCGCCAGTTCTTCGGCGACGCTGGCGACGCCGCGCAACGCGCGCGACGCGGTGATCGGGCTGACCCCGGCGCGGCGCGCGACTTCGTTGAGGGTGGGACGTCCGGTGGTTCGCGTGTTCTTGTCGTTCTTGGTGATGCTCATCGTGGCCTGCTTGCCAAACAAAATTCCAGGCACTAAGGTAGCGCTGTCTCGCGACCTGGGCAATCGCCTGAGGCGGCCTGTCCGCCACTGCCCGCGCGGGATTCGACAGACCACAACGACAAGAAGGCGGAGCCAGGCTCGCGCGATTTTTTCCAGGTCGCAAAGATAGCGCTGTCTCACGCTTGAGGTGTTCCATGCATCCACCCCTCCAAGCCCTGGTCATCATGGGTGTCGCCGGTTGCGGCAAGTCCAGCGTCAGCCAGGCCCTTTGCCAGCGCAGCGGCGCCCACGGCATCGAAGGCGACAGCTTCCATCCCGCCGCCAACATCCGCAAGATGAGCGCCGGCATTCCCCTCACCGACGACGACCGCGCCGGCTGGCTGGACACCCTCGCCGAGCAGCTGCGCCAGGCGGTGGCCGCCGGCAAGCTGCCGGTACTGACCTGTTCCGCCCTCAAGCGCGCCTACCGCGACCGGTTGCGCCGCGCGGTGCCCGGCCTCGGCATCGTCTACCTGGAACTGACCCCGGCGGTCGCCGCCGAGCGCGTCGCCCAGCGCCCCGGCCACTTCATGCCGGCGACCCTGATCGACAGCCAGTTCGCCGCCCTCGAGCCGCCGCTCGACGAACCCCTGACCCTGCGCCTGGACGCCACCCTGCCGGTGGAATGCCTGGCGCAGGCCGCCCACGCCTGGTGGCTGGAGCACGCCGCCGCCTGAAGTCTTTCGCTTGTCCGACAAAGATAGCGCTACCCCGAAAAAGCGCTTCAATGAAACAGCAACTCCGGTAGAACAACGACAAAAGGAGAGCCCTCCATGTTCGGCATGTCACACGATGCCTACCTGCTCCTCGACGCCCTGGTGACCATCATCGGCCTGATCGTGCTGATCACCCGCTTCAAGGTGCATCCCTTCATCGCCCTGATCATCGCCGCCGGCTTCCTCGGCCTGACCTCGGGGATGCCGGTGGAGAAGATCGTCAAATCCTTCCAGGACGGCTTCGGCGGCGTGCTCGGCTTCGTCGGCGTGATCCTCGCCCTGGGCACCATGCTCGGCAAGCTGATGGCCGATTCCGGCGGCGCCGACCAGATCGCCCGCACCCTGATCCGCGCCTTCGGCAAGGAGCGGGTGCACTGGTCGATGATGCTCGCCGCGTTCCTGGTGGGCATCCCGCTGTTCTTCGAGATCGGCTTCATCCTGCTGATCCCGCTGGTGTTCATCGTCGCCCGGCGCAGCGGCGTGTCCCTGATCAAGATCGGCATCCCGTTGCTCGCCGGCCTTTCCGCGGTGCACGGTCTGGTGCCGCCGCATCCCGGCCCGCTGCTGGCGATCGGCGTGTTCGGCGCCGACATCGGCAAGACCATCCTCTACGGCCTGATCGTCGCCCTGCCCACCGCCGCCATCGCCGGCCCGCTGTTCGGCGCGCTGGTCTCGCGCTACATACCCGGCACGCCATCGGCGGAACTGGTCGAGCAGATCGCCCACGAGCCCGAGACCCAGGACCTGCCCAGCTTCGGCGTGACCCTGGCGACCGTGCTACTGCCGGTGTTCCTGATGCTGCTGAAGACCTTCGCCGACGTCGCCTTCCCCGATGGCCACGCGTTCCGCGCCTGGATGGACATGATCGGCCATCCGATCAGCGCCCTGCTCCTGGCCCTGCTGGTGGCGCTCTATACCTTCGGCTACGCCCGTGGCTTCGACTCGAAGAAGATCCTCAGGCTGCTCGACCAGAGCCTGGCACCGACCGCCGCCATCGTGATGATCATCGGCGCCGGCGGCGGCTTCAAGCAGATGCTGGTGGCCAGCGGGGTCGGCGACGTCATCGGCCATCTCGCGGTGAACGCGCAGATCTCGCCGATCCTGCTGGCCTGGCTGGTGGCCGCGGTGATCCGCATCGCCACCGGCTCGGCCACCGTCGCCACCATCACCGGGGCCGGCATCGTGGTGCCGGTGATCGACCTGATTCCCGGCGTCAACCGCGAGTTGCTGGTGCTCGCCACCGGCGCCGGCTCGCTGATCCTCTCCCATGTCAACGACGCCGGGTTCTGGCTGGTCAAGCAGTACTTCAACATGAGCGTCAGCGAGACCTTCAAGACCTGGACCGCGATGGAGACCATCCTCTCCGTGGTCGGCCTGGTCTTCATCCTGTTGCTGTCGCTGGTGCTCTGAGCACCAGCCCGACCGGAGTTCAGCCATGACCGAACCAATGCAACGCCCCGACCACGAAGCCTCGCGCTGGCCGCGCGACTTCGATATCCGCCAGCGCTATGCCGAGCAGCAGGAACTGCTTGAGCCACCGCCGGCGCGGCCCCGCGAAGAGCCTACCGTCGACGCCTGAAGCCAGACGGTGCCGTGCCTTTGCTCCCGCCTCCCCGCGAAGCGGGGGCAAAGGCTGATTTCCGGCAAGGACACGACGGTTTTCCTGCTGAAACGATTTACCTTCGCCCCGGACCGCGCTACAACAGTCCCATGCCTTTCACCCACGTCATTCGAGGACCCGCCATGACCGCCCCGCTCCACCTCGATTCGCTGTTTCCCAGCCTCGACGCCATTCCCGAGCAGTATCGCCCCGACGCCCCCATCGAGCAGCGCGACTACCTGGTCGACGGCCAACTGCGACATTGGGACGGCCCGCTGGCGCCGGTACGCAGCCCGGTATTCCTCGCCGAGGCCGACGGCGAGCGCCAGGTGATCCTCGGCAGCACCCCGCTGCTCGACGCCGACGCCGCGCTCGCCGCCCTCGACGCCGCGGTGCGGGCCTACGACCACGGCCAGGGCCTGTGGCCGAACCTGCGGGTGGCCGAGCGCATCCAGCACGTCGAACGCTTCCTGGCGCGGATGCGCGAACAACGCGAAGCGGTGGTCAAGCTGCTGATGTGGGAAATCGGCAAGAACCTCAAGGACTCCGAAAAAGAGTTCGACCGTACCTGCGACTACATCGTCGACACCATCGAAGCGCTGAAGGAACTCGACCGCCGCTCCAGCCGTTTCGAGCTGGAACAGGGCACCCTCGGCCAGATCCGCCGGGTGCCGCTGGGCGTGGCGCTGTGCATGGGGCCGTACAACTACCCGCTGAACGAAACCTTCACCACCCTGATCCCGGCGCTGATCATGGGCAACACCGTGGTGTTCAAGCCGGCCAAGTTCGGCGTGCTGCTGATCCGCCCGCTGCTGGAAGCCTTCCGCGACAGCTTCCCGCCGGGAGTGATCAACGTCATCTACGGGCGCGGCCGGGAAACCGTGTCGGCGCTGATGGCCAGCGGCAAGGTCGACGTGTTCGCCTTCATCGGCACCCATTCCGGCGCCAGCGACCTGAAGAAGCTGCACCCCCGCCCGCACCGCCTGCGCGCCGCCCTCGGCCTGGACGCGAAGAACCCGGGCATCGTCCTACCGCAGGTCGACCTGGACAACGCGGTGAACGAGGCGGTCACCGGCGCGCTGTCCTTCAACGGCCAGCGCTGCACCGCGCTGAAGATCCTGTTCGTCCACGAAAGCGTGCTTCAACCGTTCCTCGACAAGTTCAGCGCGCGCCTGGCCAGCCTCAAGCCGGGCATGCCCTGGGAACCGGGAGTGGCGCTGACGCCGCTGCCGGAGCCGGGCAAGGTCGACTATCTCGAAGGCCTGCTGAACGACGCCCTGGCCAAGGGCGCACGAGTGGTCAATGCGGGCGGCGGCGAGCATCGACAGAGCTTCTTCTACCCCGCCCTGCTGAGTCCGGTGAGCCCGGACATGCGCCTCTACCACGAGGAGCAGTTCGGCCCGCTGGTGCCGGTGGTGCCCTATCGCGAACTGGACGAGGTGATCGACTACGTCCTGCGCTCCGACTACGGCCAGCAGTTGAGCCTGTTCGGCAACGACCCGGCGCAGATCGGCCGGCTGGTCGATGCCTTCGCCAACCAGGTCGGCAGGATCAACGTCAACGCCCAGTGCCAGCGCGGCCCGGACAGCTACCCGTTCAACGGCCGGAAGAATTCGGCGGAAGGCACCCTGTCGGTCCATGACGCGCTGCGGGTGTTCTCCATCCGCACCCTGGTGGCGACCCGCGACACCGAGGCGAACAAGACCCTGGTCAGCGAGATCATCCGCAACCGCGCGTCGAACTTCCTCACCACCGACTACATCTTCTGAAGCGCCTGTCCCTCTCCCGCCGGGAGAGGGACCTGCCGCCACCTCCCCGACTGTTCGCCAGGCAGCAGCCGCGCAACAGGCTGCCGCCCCGGCAACACCTCCTGCTCGCGCGAACCCGCGCAAGCAGTGGCCTGCGCGGGTCGGCACAGGCTGTGCAACGGCCCGGACTCCAGGGTAGCCGTCGACCGGACGGCCCCGCTGCCTACCAGGAGTCCGCATGAACGCCCGCGTCCATCCCGAAGCCACCGCCGCCAGTCTCTCCGAAGGCGCCGACTACGAACTGCTCGCCCAGCGTTTCCGACCGATCTTCGCGCGCATCGCCGAAGGCGCCGTCGAGCGCGAACGGCAACGCGAACTGCCCCACGAGGCGATCGCCTGGCTCAAGCAGGCCGGCTTCGGCGCCGTGCGCGTGCCGCGCGAGCACGGCGGCGCCGGCGCCTCGCTGCCGCAGTTGGTGCAGTTGCTGATCGAACTGGCCGAGGCCGACTCCAACATCACCCAGGCCCTGCGCGGCCACTTCGCCTTCGTCGAGGACCGTCTCAATGCCGAGCCCGGCCCTGGCCGCGACCGTTGGCTGCGGCGCTTCGTCGAGGGCGACCTGGTCGGCTGCGCCTGGACCGAGGTCGGTTCGGTACGGCTGGGCGAAGTGCTCACCCGCGTCTCGCGCAAGGACGACGGTCGCTGGGTGGTGAACGGCAGCAAGTACTACAGCACCGGCAGCCTCTTCTCCGACTGGATCGATCTGTATGCCCAGCGCGACGACACCGGCGCCGACGTGATCGCGGCGATCCGCACCGACCAGCCCGGCGTGCGCCAGAGCGACGACTGGGACGGCTTCGGCCAGCGCACCACCGGCAGCGGCACGTCGCGGTTCGAGGACGCCGAGGTGGAGGAAGAGAACCTCATCGACTTCGCCAGCCGCTTCAAGTACCAGACCGCGTTCTACCAGTTGGTCCTGCTCGCGGTGCTGGCCGGCACCGGCCGCGCCGCCTTGCGCGACGTCGCCGCCGAGGTGCGCGGGCGGACCCGCATCTACAGCCACGGCAATGCCCCGCGAGTCAGCCAGGATCCCCAGGTGCAGCAGGTGGTCGGGCGCATCGCCGCGCGCGTCTACGCCGCCGAGGCGGCCACCCTGCGCGCCGCCGAAGCGGCCCAGCGCGCCTACCTGGCGCGCTTCGTAGGCGACCCGCAGGCGGAGAAGGAGGCCAATGTCGCCGCCGAGATCGAATCGGCCAAGGCCCAGGCGATCGTCGCCGAACTGGTGTTGCAGGCCACCAGCGAGCTGTTCGACGCCAGCGGCGCTTCCGCCGTCGGCCGCGGCAAGCAGCTCGACCGCCACTGGCGCAATGCGCGCACCGCCGCCTCGCACAATCCCCTGATCTACAAGCAACGGATCGTCGGCGACTGGGAGATCAACGGCAGCGAGCCGCCCTACGTCTGGCAGATCGGCAGCGGTCCGGCCACGGCGTCCCGCTGAACCTCGCCCCATCCCATCGCAAGGAGTTGCCATGAGCGCACTGGAAAAGAACGCCGCCGATCCCTATCGGCAACCGCTGCCACGGACCCCGGCCCGGCGCATCGCCGACGACGCCGAGGCGATCCGCGTCGCCCGCGAACTGGCCGGGCTGTTCGCCGAGGAAGCCTCGCTGCGCGACCGCCAGCGCCGGCTGCCGGTGGCCGAACTGGAAGCCTTCTCGCAGAGCGGCCTATGGGGCATCAGCGTACCGCGCGCCTACGGCGGCGCCGAGGTCGGCTACCGGACCCTGGCCGAAGTACTGAAGACCATCGCCGCGGTAGACCCGTCCCTGGCGCAGTTGCCGCAGAACCACCTGGCGGTGCTCGACCATTTGCGCCTGGACGGCAGCGAGGAGCAGAAACGCTTCTTCTACGGCCTGGTGCTAGACGGCGTGCGCTTCGGCAACGCCTTCTCCGAACGCCACAGCCGTACCGTCGCCGAATTCCAGACACGAGTGCTGGCGGATGGCGACGGGTTCCGCATCGACGGCCGCAAGTTCTATTCGAGCGGCGCCCTGCTCGCCCACTGGGTACCGGCCGTCGGCCTCGACGCCGAGCAGCGCGCGCACCTGGCGTTCATCCCGCGCGACGCGCCGGGGCTGACGGTGATCGACGACTGGTCCGGCTTCGGCCAGCGCACCACCGCCAGCGGCACCGTCATCCTGGACAACGTGCGGGTGCCGGCCGAGCACGTCATCCCGGTGCACCGCGCCTTCGACCGCCCCACCGCCGCCGGCGCCGTATCGCAGTTCATCCAGGCCGCCATCGACGCCGGCATCGCCCGTGGCATCCTCGCCGAGACCGTGCAGCAGGTGCGCCGCCACGCGCGGCCATGGATAGACGCCAACCAGCAGCATGCCTGGGAAGACCCCTACACCATCCAGCAGGTCGGCGACCTGCGCATCCGCGTGCGCGCCGCGGAAGCCGTGCTCGACCTGGCGGCCGACGCCATCGAAGCGGCGCTCGCCGCCCCCGACGAGGAGAGTGTGGCCGCCGCCTCGATGGCCGTGGCCGAGGCCAAGGTGCTCACCACCGAAGCCGCCCTGCTCGCCGCCAACCGGCTGTTCGAACTGGCCGGCACGCGCTCGACCCTGGAGGAACTCAATCTCGACCGTCACTGGCGCAACGCCCGCACCCACACCCTGCATGACCCGGTGCGCTGGAAATACCACGCCATCGGCAACTACCAGTTGAATGGGGTGAAGCCACCGCGGCACGCCTGGCTCTAGGAGCCGTCCCGGGCCTTGGGGGCGGATAGCGCCACCGGCGTCATCCGCCGTCCGCCCAGGTCAGGCCGGCAGCGCGTTGCGCCCGGCCTCCTTCTCCCAGAGCGCCCGCAGGTCGCGATAGCCGGCCGCCGGATGGGAATCCGGCAGCCGCGGGCCGTCGCCGAACAACTTCTCGCGCAGGGTTCCCGGCGCATATTCGGTCTTGTACACCCCGCGCTTCTGCAACTCCGGCACCAGCAATTCGACCACGTCGCTGAAGGTTTCGTGGGCCAGCGCATAGGCCAGGTTGAAGCCATCCACGTCGGTGTCCTCCACCCACTCCTGCAACAGGTCGGCGACGGTCGCCGGGCTGCCGACGAACAGCGGGCCGAAGCCGCCGATACCGACCCAGTCGGCCAGCTCGCGGACCGTCCAGGTGCGCTTCGGATCGGCGCTGGAAAACGCTTCCACCGCCGATTGGATGGCATTGGTGTGGATGTGCCGCAGTACCTGGTCCGGCCGATACTGGCCGAAGTCGATCCCGGTCCAGCCGGAGATCAGCGCCAGGGCCCCTTCGTAGCTGACGAAGGCGCGGTATTCGTCGAACTTGGCCCTGGCCTTGGCGTCGGTTTCGCCCAGCACCACCGTCTGCAGGTTGAACACCAGTACCTTGCGCGGATCGCGGCCGGCCTCGGCGACGCGCTGGCGGATGTCGGCGACCGCCTGCTTGAGCACGGTCTTCGATGGCGCGGCGACGAACACGCACTCGGCGTGCTCGGCGGCGAAGCGCTTGCCACGACTCGACGCGCCGGCCTGGTAGAGCACCGGCGTGCGCTGCGGCGACGGTTCGCAGAGATGGATGCCGGGTACCTGGAAGTGCTCGCCGACATGGCGGATCTCGTGAATCTTGCCCGGGTCGCTGAAGATCCTTCGGCGACGGTCGCGGAGCACCGCGCCGTCCTCCCAACTGCCTTCGAAGAGCTTGTAGAGCACCTGTAGGTATTCGTCGGCATAGTCGTAGCGGCGGTCGTGGTCGAGCTGGGCCTGCTGGCCGAGGTTGCGCGCGCCGCTTTCCAGGTAGGAGGTCACTACGTTCCAGCCGATCCGGCCCTTGGTCAGGTGGTCCAGGGTCGAGAGTCGGCGGGCGAAGGGATAGGGATGCTCGAAGGACAGCGAGGCGGTCAGGCCGAAGCCCAGGTGGCGAGTCACCGCGGCCATCGGCGTGATCAGCGCCAGCGGGTCGTTCACCGGTACCTGGGCGGCCTGGCGGATCGCCGCGTCGCCATTGCCGTCGAGCACATCGTAGATGCCCAGCACGTCGGCGATGAACAGTCCGTCGAAACGGCCGCGTTCGAGCAACCGCGCCAGGTCGGTCCAGTACTCCAGGTCCTTGTACTGCGAGGAGCGGTCGCGCGGATGCGCCCAGAGGCCAGGCGACTGGTGGCCGACACAATTCATTTCGAAGGCGTTGAGACGGATTTCGCGCGGCATGGGGACTCCTTGGCTTGCCTGTGCATCCGGCACCCCGTGCACAGCCCGTGCCGGGCTGCGGGGCCGCGCCGGGCAAGGCCTGGGTGGCAAGCCCCTGTCGCTGGGCGGGCGCAACTGCTGGGCAAGTGTTGGCGGATCAACACATTCGCCCGCCCCACCCGAGCCCCGAACCCCGTAGGACGAATAGCGCCCCGGCGCTATCCGCCAGCGCACCGGAACCCCGTCCGGCGGATAGCCGCGAGCGGCTATTCGCCCTACCCGAGCGCCCCATTGACCCGTAGGGCGAATAGCGCCCCAGCGCTATCCGCCAGCGCACTGGAACCCCGCCCGGCGGATAGCCGCGAGCGGCTATTCGCCCTACCCGAGCGCCCCATTGACCCGTAGGGCGAATAGCGCCCCGGCGCTATCCGCCAGCGCACTGGAACCCCACCCGGCGGATAGCCGCGAGCGGCTATTCGCCCTACCCGAGCATCCCCATTGACCCGTAGGGCGAATAGCGCCCCGGCGCTATCCGCCAACGCACCGGAACCCCGTCCGGCGGATAGCCGCGAGCGGCTATTCGCCCTACCCGAGCATCCCCATTACCCGTAGGGCGAATAGCGCCCCGGCGCTATCCGCCAGCGCACCGGTACCTCGTCCTACCCGAGCGCTCCGTGCGCCCAGCGCCGGTAGAGTCCGCGCGCCGCGGCGTCGAGCAGATAGCCGAGCAGGCCGATCAGCAGCACCATCGCCATCAGCTCGGAGTACGCCAGGCGATCGCGGGTGTCGAGGATGTAGTAGCCGAGCCCGGCGCTGACGCCGAGCATCTCGCAGGGCACCAGGACGATCCAGAGGATGCCGATGGCCAGGCGCACGCCGGTCAGCACATGGCCGAGGATGCCCGGCAGGATCACCCGGCGCAGGGTTTCCCAGGGCGTGGCGGCGAGGCTGCGGCTCAGTTGCAGCCAGCGCGGGTCGAGCTGGCGCACGCCGGCGGCGGTATTCAGCAGGATCGGCCAGAGCGCGGCGAAGGCCAGCAGGAAATAGATCGGCTGGTCGCCCACGCCCATCAGCATCACCGCGATGGGCATCCACGACAGCGGCGAGATCATCCGCAGGAACTGGAACGCCGGAGTGGTCGCCGCTTCCAGGTTGCGCGAGGCGCCCACCAGCAGCCCCAGCGGCACTCCCACCAGCAGCGCCAGGAACAAGCCCAGCAGGACCCGTTTCAGGCTCACCAGCACATGCTCGTAGAGTTCGCGGCGCTCCAGCAGTTCACCCAGGCTGAGCAACGTCGCCTGCGGCGAGAAGCGTGCCGAAAGGCCGTCGGCGGCGCCGAACAGGGCCACGCCGAGCCACCACAGGGCGAACAGCGTCAACAGCCCGGCGACGCCTAGCGCGCCCTGGCGCAGGGTCTGCCTCACGGGCTGATCTCCTCGCTGCGCTGGAAGCCCTCGGCGAGGCCGAACGCCTGCAACCCGCCGACCTCTGCCAGGGCCTGGCGGACGAAGCGGTCGTCCACCAGGTCACTGGCCACCTGGCGCGGATCGAGGCTGGCGAGGAAGGCATTATTGCCTTCGATCAGGGTGTCTTTCAGCCGCCGCACCAGTTCCTCGGTGTAGCTCGGATAGGGATAGGGCTGGAAGTCGATGCGCCGCTCCTGCCAGTCGGCGTGGCGGATCGCGCCGCTGGCGAGATAGGCCTGCTGCTCCTCGGCGCCCGGCGCCAGCACCCGGCCGAGGACCTCCGGCGCGTGCGGCGTGTAGCGGTTGGCTCCGGCCTTGGACAGCAACTGTGCGGCCTCGGCGCGGTGCTCGCGAGTCCATAGCTGGGCCTTGACGATGGCGTTGACCACCTTTTGCGACCACTGCGGCCGCCGCTCCAGGTCGTGTTCGTGCATGAACACCACGCAGCAGGCGTGGTTGCGCCAGACATCGCCGGTGAAGCGCTGTACCCGGCCGACCTTGAGGTTCTCCGCCAGGGCGTTGAACGGCTCGGCGACGATGTAGCCGTGGATGCGCTTGCTGGCCAGCGCCGGCGGCATGTCCGAAGGCGGCAGCACCACCAGGTTGACCTCGTCGGCGGCCAGCGCCGCGCCCACCGCGCGGCTCACCGCGCGCAGGCCGTTGTCGCGCAGCAGTTGCTGCAACACCACGTTGTGGATCGAGTACCAGAACGGGATCGCCACGCTCTTGCCGCCGAGCTGGCGCACTTCGGCGATCTCCGGAGCCACCGTGAGCCCCGAGCCGCCGACGTGGTTCCAGGCCACCACCTTGGCCGGCACCTTGCTGCCGTAGCGGGCCCAGACGGTCATCGGCGACAGCAGGTGGATGACGTTGACCTGGCCGGAGATGAACGCCTCGATCACCTGCGCCCAGCTACGCAACAGCACCGGCCGTTCGGCCTGGATGCCCTCGGCCTCGAACAGGCTGTTGGCATGGGCCACCAGCAAGGGCGTGGCGTCGGTGATCGGCAGGTAGCCGATGCGCACCGGCGCGTCGGGTTCGGCGGCGGCACGCGCCTGCAGGCTGCTCAGCAGCGGCAACGCGCCGGCAGCGCTGAGCAGCGCGGCGAGCTTGAGGATGTCACGTCGGGAATGGGTCGGGTCGTCCAGGCACATGGGAGGCCTCCGGCTGAGCGATGGGATGGGCATGGGTGCGGCTCGCCCGCCGTAGGGTTTTCAGGATCTCGATGCGCAACGCGCCCAGTTCCTCGACCAGCTCCGCGCGTGGCTGCGGCAGGTCGATGCGCCACTCGCCGAGGGTCCGCGCCGGGCTGTCACCCAGTAGCAGGATGCGTTCGGAGAGCAGCAGGGCCTCGTCGATATCGTGGGTGATCAGGACCACGGCGGTGCCGCGCTCGCGGATCGCCCGCAGCAGCAGCTGCTGCATGTCGGCGCGGGTCACTTCGTCCAGCGCGCCGAAAGGTTCGTCGAGCAGCAGCACCTTCGGCTGCCGTGCCAGGCAGCGGGCCAGCGCGGTGCGCTGGGCCATGCCGCCGGAGAGTTGTGCCGGGTAGCGGGCACGGGCGTGCTCCAGGCCGACCGCGGCGATCGCCTGGTCGACGCGGGCCTGGCGGGTGGCCGCGTCGAGGTGCGGCTGGCGGGCGAAATCGAGGCCGAAGGCGACGTTCTTCTCCAGGTTCAGCCAGGGCAGCAGGCTGGGGTCCTGGAACGCCACCGCGACGCCCGGATGCGGTCCGCGCAGGGGCTCGCCGAGTACCCGCACGCTGCCGGCGGCCGGCTCCTGCAGGCCAGCCAGCACGCGCAGCAGGCTGGACTTGCCGACGCCGCTGGGACCGAGGATCGAGACCACCTCGCCGGCGCCCAGGCGCAGGTCGAAATCGCCGAGCACCGCCTGCCAGCCGGCACCGCGCGGATAGCCGAGGGCGATCCCGCGAGCGTCGAGGAGCGCCTCGCTCATGCCTTGGCCTCGGCCTGGCGTTGCAGTTCGGCGCGCAGTTGCACCAGGCTCGGCGTAACGATCGGGACGAACGCCGACTCGCGCCAGCGGCGGGCGAAACCGGCGCCGTGCTCGCTCAGGTAGGCCTTGCCGCCGCTGGCCTGCAACTCCAGTTGCACGGCATTGGCGGCGGCTTCGGCGAGCCCGATGCGGATGCGGAACAGGCGTGCCGGCTGGCTGGCGAACTCGCCGCTGGTCAGTCCGGCGTACAGCGCCGCCACGTGTCCGTCGAGGGTTTCGCGCTGTGCCGCCAGCTCGCCATCCAGCAGCGAACGGCTGCCGCCCAGGTGCCGCTGCACTTCGACCAGTGCGCGGCGCGCCAGGCCGATGGCCATGCCGCATTGCAGGCCGAGGAAGGCCGGGCGTACCCGTGGCAGGAACTGCCGGGCGTCGTCGTGCAACAGCCAGTCGCGACAGACCGCCACCGCGCGCAGATCGAGGGCGGCGGTGTTGCTGCATTGCAGGCCGAGCAGGCGCAGGTCCGCCGAGCGCTGCAAGCCGGCGAGTCCTTCGGGAATCGCCAGGACGAAGGGGCTGCCGCCCTCCCCGCGTTCGATCGCCGCCGCCACCACGAAATCGCCGCTGCGCAGGTTGGTCACCCACGGCAGGCGACCGTCCAGGCGCCAGCCGGCCTCCTCCGCGTGCGCCACCACCTGCAGCGCCTCGATCCCGGAAAGGAACTTCATCGCGTTGGACAGCCCGGTGGCGCCGGCCAGGCGGCCGGCCAGCAGGTCGCCGAGCAGGCGTTGGCGCAGTTCCTGGTTGGGACTCTGCAACAGGTACTCGATGAAGGCGCGCTGGCCCCAGAAGACGAACGCCGCGGTCAGCGAGCGCGCCGCCACCGCGGCCACCCGCTCCACCGCGTCGGCGAGCGTGCCGCCGGCGCCGCCGAGGCGTTCCTCCACCGCCACGCCGAGCACGCCGGCGGCGGCCAGGCGCGGCAGCAGCGCGGCGGGATCGGCGTCGCCGCGGTCGAGGGCGTCGGCCTGGCGGTCGAGCCAGTCGCTCAGGGTCGGGTCAAGCATGGTCGTCACTCCTTGCGCCGGCGCGGCACGCCGCCCGGCAAGCGCAGGCTCAGGCCTGCGGGTTGGTCCAGCGATATTGCTCCAGCTCGGCATTGAGCGGCGTGCGGGCGAACACGTTGGCGAAGTTGCAGAGCGTCGCCAGGCTCACCCCGAGGATCACTTCCAGAGCCTGGGCCTGGTCGAAACCAGCGGCGCGGAAGGCTTCGAACTGTTCGTCGGTGACCGCGCCGCGACTGGCGATCACCGCGCGGGTGAAATCGGCCAGGGCTTCGTAGCGGGCATCGGGCAGTTCGCCGCGGGCGCGCAGGGCCTCGATCACCGGCTCCGGCAGGCGCGCCTTGTTGCGCGCCACCGCGGTGTGCCCGGCAACGCAGAAGTCGCAGCCATGGGTGGTGGCCGCCACCAGTTGCACCACTTCCCGCTCGGGCAGGCCGAGGCTGGCCTTGGCGTTCAGCCCGGACACGGTGAGGTAGGTTTCCAGGGCGGCCGGCGCATTGGCCAGCACGCCGAGCAGATTCGGGATATAACCCGAGTTGTTCAGCGCGGTCTGGAGGAACGGACGCGCCGCCTCGGGGGCGTTTTCCAGGGTGAGCACGGGAACGCGTGACATGCTTTCGACTCCGGTGGTTGAGGTGTCGAAGAAGTCTCTTGGTAATAAGAAATCCATTCAATATTCTAAAGTCGCTATCACTTGCTCTTGAGTCTTTCCCTTAGATGAATTCGTCCAACCCGCTTGTCGATTGGTTATTAGACAGCCTCGAAGTCGACACCAGCCTGTTCCATGTCGGTCGCTACTGCGGCGGCTGGCATGCCTCCACCCACGGCCTGGCGCGTGCCAGCTTCCACCTGGTGGTGCAGGGACACTGCTGGGCGCACGTCGCCGGAAGCGCCCGGGGCTGGCGACTGGACAGCGGCGACGCGCTGTTCTTCCTGCGCGACGTCGAGTTCCGCCTGTCCAGCGAGGCCACCGCCGAGGCCGCGCGCTGCCAGCCGCGCGGCGAAATGCAGGCGCTGGAGTGGAACGCGGCGGACGGTGCCGGCCTGGTCTGCGGGTTCTTCCACTTCCATTCGGGATTGTCCGGGCTGATCGTCGACGCCCTGCCCGACTGGCTGATCCTGCGCGCCGGCGATCCGGCGCTGGACGCGGCGCGACGCCTGTTCGCCCTGATCGTCGACGAGTGCCGCCGCCAGCCGGCGCCGTCGCCGGTTCTGCTGGAGCGCCTCAGCCACCTGCTGTTCCTCTACGTGTTGCGCCAGCAGGTGCTCGACAACCCGACCCTCGGCGGCCTGGTGGCACTGGCCCGCCAGCCGCAGTTCGCCGGCCTGCTGGAAGCGCTGATCGAGGCACCCGAACAGCCCTGGAGCCTGGAACAGATGGCCGAACGCACCGGACTCTCGCGCTCGGCCTTCTTCAAGCGCTTCAACGAACTCAGCGGTCAGTCGCCGGGACAGGTCCTGCTGGCCCTGCGCATGCACCGCGCCTGCGCCCTGCTGCGCGCCGACGCCAGCGTCGCCGAGGTCGCGGCGGCGGTCGGCTACCAGTCCACCGCCGCCTTCACCCGTGCCTTCCACAAGGCCACCGGACAGCAACCGGGGGCCTATCGCAAGGCCAGCCGCTGATCGCCGGAGGCCGATCGGCACCGAGCAGGCCAACGGCGCTGAAGCGGGGTCGAAGAGCGCGCGCCTCGTCAAGCGCCCGGTCCGCAACGGCAACCCGGAACACGCCACGCCCCGGCCTTGGGGTGGATGGCGGCGGACAGCGCCACGGCCGCTGCCCGCCCCTGCACAGCCCCGCCGCTTCGGGCTAGGATGTGCCTTCGTTCCCCCGGTCGGCCCGCGCCCATGCCCAGAGCCAGCAAAGTCACCGATCCGTCCTACGAGCTGATGGACGACCACGAAGGCCATTCGCTGATCTACCGCCAGCACGGCTTCCCCAGCCCGCTGGTGCGCTGGCACTTCCACAAGGAGTACGAGCTGCACCTGATCGTCGCCAGCTCCGGCAAGGTATTCATCGGCGACTACATCGGCAACTTCGCCCCCGACACCCTGTTCCTCACCGGTCCCAACCTGCCGCACAACTGGATCAGCCAGGTGGAGCCCGACGAGGTGGTGGCCCGGCGCGACATGCTGGTGAACTTCACCGACGAGGTGCTGGAGGACGGCAGCGGCGTATTCTCCGAGCTGAACCGCCTGGCCCCGCTGCTGGCGCGGGCGCGCTACGGCATCGAGTTCCGCGACCCGGCGCTGATCGGCGAAAGCCGGCGACTGTTGCAACGCATCGCCGACAGCGGCGGCATGACCCGCCTGGGATACTTTTTTATCCTCATGGAACAGCTCGCCGAATGCGAGGACTACCAGTTGCTCTCTACCGTCACTTCCTCGCAACTGGCCGACGAGCACAACGTCGAACGGATCAACCGGGCGGTGGACTACATCTTCCAGCACTACGCCCAGGACCTCACCCAGGAGCAGGTCGCCGCCCACCTGGGCATGACCCCCACCTACTTCTCGCGCTTCTTCAAGCAGGCCACCGGGCGCGGCTTCGTCGAGTTCGTCAACCGCCTGCGCATCAGCAAGTCCTGCGAGCTGCTGGCCCGCAGCGAGCTGCCGGTGACCGAGGTGTGCTTCGAGTCGGGCTTCAGCAACCTGTCCAATTTCAACCGGCGCTTCCAGCAGCTCAAGGGCATGACGCCCACCGGCTACCGGCGCCTGGTGACCCAGCGGCTGACCGAGCAGAACCTGCTCTGAGCCTCCAGCGCCCCACCCCGGCGGTGCAAAAAAGTATCGGTCGAAGTGCAGTCGAGGCTTTGTCGGTTGCGTGACGCGCCTGTGTAATCGGCAGCGAGCGACACAAAAACAATAATGTCTTCCGCGCCGCCCGCCGGCCCGGAAGAGGAGTTCACCGATGAACGACTCGATCAAGGCCTGCCTGGCCGCCGCCTGCCTCGCCCTGCCCCTGCTGGCCCAGGGCGCCGAGGCCCTGACCATCGCCACGGTCAACAACAACGACATGATCCGCATGCAACGCCTGTCCAAGGTGTTCGAGGAAAGCCACCCGGACATCGCGCTGAAATGGGTGGTGCTCGAAGAGAACGTCCTGCGCCAGCGCCTGACCACCGACATCGCCACCCAGGGCGGACAGTTCGACCTGCTCACCATCGGCATGTACGAAGCCGCGCTTTGGGGCGCCAAGGGCTGGCTGGAGCCGATGAGCGGGCTGCGCGCCGACTACGCCCTGGACGACCTGTTGCCCTCGGTGCGCGACGGTCTCTCCGTCAAGGGCACGCTGTACGCCCTGCCGTTCTACGCCGAAGCCTCGATCACCTACTACCGCAAGGACCTGTTCCAGCAGGCCGGGCTGCGGATGCCCGAGCAACCGACCTGGACCCAGCTCGGCGAATTCGCCGCCAGGCTCAACCGCCCGGACCAGGGCCAATACGGCATCTGCCTGCGCGGCAAGGCCGGCTGGGGCGAGAACATGGCGTTGATCGGCACCCTGGCCAACGCCTTCGGCGCACGCTGGTTCGACGAGCGATGGCAGCCCGAATTCAGCGGCGGCGAATGGAAGAAGGCTCTCGACTTCTATGTCTCCACCCTCAAGCGGTACGGCCCGCCCGGCGCCTCCAGCAACGGTTTCAACGAAAACCTGGCGCTGTTCAACAGCGGCAAGTGCGCGATCTGGGTGGACGCCAGCGTCGCCGGTTCGTTCGTCACCGACAAGAGCCAGAGCAAGGTCGCCGACGCCACCGGCTTCGCCTTCGCCCCCCGGGAAGTCACCGACAAGGGCGCCTCCTGGCTGTATTCCTGGGCCCTGGCGATTCCCGCCAGCTCGCGCGCCAAGGACGCGGCGAAGGCCTTCGCCACCTGGGCCACCTCGCAGGCGTACGGCAAGCTGGTGGCGGACAGGGAAGGCGTGGCCAACGTGCCGCCCGGCACCCGCGCCTCGACCTACAGCGAGGCCTACCTGGCCGCCGCGCCGTTCGCGCGGGTCACCCTGGAATCGCTGAAGCGCGTCGATCCCAACCATCCGACGCTGAAGCCGGTGCCCTACGTCGGCATCCAGTTGGTCACCATCCCCGAGTTCCAGGCCATCGGCACCCAGGTCGGCAAGCTGTTCTCCGCCGCCCTCACCGGGCAGATGAGCAGCGACCAGGCGCTGGCCGCCGCGCAGCAGAGCACCGCCCGCGAGATGAAGCGCGCCGGCTATCCGAAGTAGTCCGCCGACGGGCGCAGCCGCGCCCGGCGCGGCCCTGCTCGAGCGCTTGCCCTTGAAGATCCAGACGGAGTCGCCATGAACACCTCGGCCCTCGATACCCCGCTCCCGGCCCGTCCCACCCACCGTCGCCTCCAGCGCCGCCGGCGCGGCCCTGGCTGGCTCCTGGTCAGCCCCTCGGTGGCGCTGCTGCTGTTGTGGATGATCGTGCCCCTGGGCATGACCCTGTATTTCTCGCTGATCCGCTACAACCTGCTGTATCCCGGCGAGAATGCCTTCGTCGGCGTGGAGAACTTCACCTTCTTCGTCACCGACGCCGGCTTCCTGCCCGGCGCGCTGAACACCCTGCTGCTGGTGGGCAGCGTGCTGGCGATCAGCGTGGCGTTCGGCGTGCTCATCGCCGCGCTGCTGGAGGCCGGCGAGTTCTTCGGTCGCGGCGCGGTGCGGGTGTTGCTGATCTCGCCGTTCTTCATCATGCCGACGGTGAGCGCGCTGCTCTGGAAGAACCTGATCTTCCACCCGGTCTCGGGCATCCTCGCCGCCGTCTGGCGCCTGTTCGGCGCCGAGCCGGTGGATTGGCTGGCGCACTATCCGCTGCTGTCGATCATCCTCATCGTCTCCTGGCAATGGCTGCCCTTCGCCATCCTCATCCTGATGACCGCCATGCAGTCCCTCGACCAGGAGCAGAAGGAGGCCGCCCGCCTCGACGGCGCCGGTCCACTGGCGATCTTCTGGCACCTGACCCTGCCGCACCTGGCGCGGCCCATCGCGGTGGTGCTGATGATCGAGACGATCTTCCTGCTCTCGGTGTTCGCCGAGATCTTCACCACCACCAGCGGCGGCCCCGGCTACGAATCGACCAACCTCGCCTACCTGATCTACAACCAGGCGCTGCTGCAGTTCGATGTCGGCATGGCCTCGGCCGGGGGCCTGATCGCGGTGCTGATCGCCAATATCGCCGCCATCGTGCTGGTGCGGATGATCGGCAAGAACCTTACCGAGCGCAGCTGAGGAACCCGCCATGCTGACACTCAAGCAATCCCGCCGCCTGCGCAACGGCCTGCTCGGCCTGCTCTGCTGGGGCATCGCCCTGCTGCTGTTCTTCCCGATCTTCTGGATGCTGCTGACCAGCTTCAAGAGCGAGATCGACGCCTTCGCCACGCCGCCGCAGTTCATCTTCCAGCCGACCCTGGAGAACTACCTGCACATCAACGAGCGCAGCGACTACTTCGCCTATGCCTGGAACTCGCTGCTGATCTCCTCCTCGGCGACCCTCCTGTGCATGCTCGTCGCGGTGCCGGCGGCCTACTCCATGGCCTTCTTCGAGACCCGCCGCACCAAGCGCACGCTGCTCTGGATGCTGTCGACCAAGATGCTTCCGCCGGTCGGCGTACTGATGCCGATCTACCTGCTGGCCAAGCAGTTCGGCCTGCTCGATTCGCGGCTGGCGCTGATCATCGTCTACACCCTGATCAACCTGCCGATCGTGGTCTGGATGGTGTACACCTACTTCAAGGACATCCCCGTGGACATCCTCGAAGCGGCGCGCCTGGACGGCGCCGGCACCTGGCAGGAGATCGTCCGCGTGCTGCTGCCGATCGCCCGCGGCGGGCTCGCCTCGACCCTGCTGCTGTCGCTGATCCTGTGCTGGAACGAGGCCTTCTGGTCGCTCAACCTGACCTCCTCGGCCGCCGCCCCGCTGACCGCCCTGGTCGCCTCCTATTCCAGCCCCGAAGGACTGTTCTGGGCCAAGCTCTCGGCCGTCTCCACCCTCGCCTGCGCGCCGATCCTGGTCTTCGGCTGGATCAGCCAGAAGCAGCTGGTACGCGGCCTTTCCTTCGGCGCCGTGAAATGAAGCGCATCCCCATCCTTTCGTCCACGGAGGTATTCCGCCATGGCTGATCTCAAGATCCGCAACCTGCAGAAAGGCTTCGACGGCCAGGCCATCATCAAGGGCATCGACCTCGACGTCCGCGACCGCGAGTTCGTGGTCTTCGTCGGCCCCTCCGGCTGCGGCAAGTCGACCCTGCTGCGCCTGATCGCCGGCCTCGAAGAGGCCAGCGGCGGCAGCATCGCCCTCGACGGCACGGACATCACCGACACCCCGCCGGCGAAGCGCGACCTGGCGATGGTCTTCCAGACCTACGCGCTGTACCCGCACATGACGGTGCGCAGGAACCTCTCCTTCGCCCTCGACCTGGCCGGCGTCGACAAGCGCGAGGTCGCCGCCAAGGTCGACGCCGCCGCACGCATCCTCGAACTGCAAGCGCTGCTGGAGCGCAAGCCGCGCCAGCTCTCCGGCGGCCAGCGGCAGCGGGTGGCGATCGGCCGGGCGATCGTGCGCAACCCGAAGATATTCCTCTTCGACGAACCGCTGTCCAACCTCGACGCCGCCCTGCGCGTGCAGATGCGCCTGGAACTGGCGCGGCTGCACCAGGAACTGGCGGCGACCATGATCTACGTGACCCACGACCAGGTCGAGGCGATGACCCTGGCGGACAAGGTCGTGGTGCTCAACGGCGGACGCGTCGAGCAGGTCGGCTCGCCGCTGGAGCTTTACCACCATCCGGCCAACCTGTTCGTCGCCGGCTTCCTCGGCACGCCGAAGATGGGCTTCCTGCGCGGCCATCTCAGCCGCAACCAGGGCGAGCGCTGCGAGGTCGCCCTCGAATGCGGCGCGCGCGTCGGCCTGCCGCTATGCGCCGGCGAGCTGGCCACCGGCAGCCCGGTGACCCTCGGTATCCGCCCGGAACACCTGAACATCGCCCGCCCGGGCCATGCCTTCCAGGGCCTGCTGCGGGTCGCCGCCGACGTCAGCGAGCGCCTGGGCAGCGACAGCTTCTGCCATGTCCGCGCCGACTCGGGGGAAATGCTCACCCTGCGCGTGCGCGGCGATTTCGCACCGGACTACGGCGCCCCCCTGGAGCTGGGCTTCGATCCGGCGCACTGCCATCTGTTCGACAGCAACGGCCAGGCCCTCGACAAACGACTGCAACAGGCGGCCTGAAGCCGCCAGCGGGAACCCACCGATGAAACTCAACCGGCAGCACCTCCCCCTGCTGGCGACCGCTGTCGCCCGCCCGTCCTACGACCCCGCGCAACTGCGCCAGGGCATCGTCCACATCGGCGTCGGCGGCTTCCACCGCGCGCACCAGGCGGCCTACACCGACGCCCTGATGAACCGCGGCGAAGCCCTCGACTGGGCGATCTGCGGCGCCGGCCTGCGCAGCGACGACCGCGCCATGCACGACGCCCTGGCCGCCCAGGACTACCTCTACACCCTCTACGAGCTGGGCGACCAACCGGACACCGAGGTCCGCGTGATCGGCGCCATCAGCGGCATGCTGCTCGCCGAGGACGGCGCCGAGGCGCTGCTGGAAAAGCTTGCCGAGCCGGCCATCCGCATCGTCTCGCTGACCATCACCGAAGGCGGCTACTGCATCGACGATGGCAGCGGCGAGTTCCTCGCCGAGTTGCCGCTGGTGCGCCACGACCTGGCCAACCCGCGGACCCCGCGCGGGGTCTTCGGCTTTCTCTGCGAGGCTCTGCGGCGGCGCCGCGACACAGGCGTGCCGGCGTTCACCGTGATGTCCTGCGACAACCTCCCGCATAACGGCGAAGTGGCGCGCAAGGCGCTGCTGGCCTTCGCCGAACGGCTCGACCCGGGGCTGGCGTGCTGGATCGCGACGCACGTCAGCTTTCCCAACGCCATGGTCGACCGCATCACGCCGATGACCAGCCCCGCCCACCGCCGCCAACTGGCCCAACGGCACGGCGTGGAAGACGCCTGGCCGGTGGTCTGCGAACCCTTCGTGCAATGGGTGCTGGAAGATCGTTTCAGCGCCGGGCGTCCGGCCTGGGAAAAGGTCGGCGTGCAGTTCACCGACGACGTCACGCCCTACGAGGAGATGAAGATCGGCCTGCTCAACGGCAGCCACCTGGCGCTCACCTACCTGGGCTTCCTGCGCGGCTACCGCTTCGTCCACGAGACCCTCGGCGACCCGCTGCTGCGCCGCTACGTGCGGACCTTCATGGACCGCGACGTGGCCCCACTGCTGGCGCCGGTACCGGGGATCGACCTGGAGCGCTACAAGGACAGCCTGGTCGAGCGCTTCGCCAACCGCGCCATCGCCGACCAACTGGAACGGGTCTGCTCGGACGGCTCGTCGAAGTTTCCCAAGTTCATCGTCCCCACCGCCAATCGGCTGATCGCCGCCGGCCGGCCGCTGGAACGGGTGGCCCTGGTGGTGGCGGCCTGGGCGCTGTACCTGGGCGGGGTCGACGAGCATGGCGAACGCTACCCGATTCCCGATCCGCGCGCCGCCGAATGCCAGGCGCTGGTTGCCGAACGCCACGGCCTGGGCCGGCGCCTGCTCGGCGTGGAGACCGTGTTCGGCCCGGCGATCCCGGCCTCGGCGGCCTTCGTCGAGGCCTTCGAGCGGCTCTACGACAGCCTGCGCCGACACGGCGTCAGCGAAACCCTGCGCCAGGTACTCGGCGAATGACTCCGGAGGGCCGCATGCACGGATTGTTCCTCGGCATCGATTGCGGCACCCAAGGCAGCAAGGCGCTGCTGCTCGACGCCGGCAGCGGCCGCACGCTGGGCCTGGGCAGCGCCGCGCAGCGCCCGCCGGAAGGCCGCGACGGACGCCGCGAGCAGGACCCGGCGGACTGGCTGGAAGCCATGGCCAGCGCGGTACGCATGGCCCTGGAAGAAGCCGCGGTGGACGGCCGCGAGGTCCGCGCCCTGGCGGTTTCCGCCCAGCAGCATGGGCTGCTCCTGCTCGACGCCGAGGGCCGGGCGCTGCGCCCGGCCAAGCTCTGGTGCGACACCGAGAGCGCGGCGGAGAACCGTGAGCTGCTGGAAGCCCTCGGCGGCCCGGCCGGCTCGCTGGAACGCCTGGGACTGGTGCTCGCGCCGGGCTACACGCTGTCCAAGCTGCTCTGGAGCAGGCGCCGCTTTCCCGAGCTGTTCGCCCGCGTCGCGCACATCCTCCTGCCCCACGACTACCTCAACCACTGGCTCACCGGCCGCGTCTGCAGCGAAGCGGGCGACGCCTCCGGCAGCGGCTACTTCGACGTGCGCCGGCGCACCTGGGCCAGCGACGTGCTGGAGCTGGTCGAGCCGGGCGGACGCCTGGCGGCGGCGCTGCCGGAGCTGATCGAGCCCGGCGCCTGCATCGGCAACCTGCGCCCCGAAGCGGCCGCCGCCCTCGGCCTGGCTCCCCACACGCGGGTCGCCGGCGGCGGCGGCGACAACATGCTCGCCGCCATCGGCACCGGCAACATCCGCCCCGGCCTGCTCACCGCCAGCCTGGGCACCTCCGGCACCCTGGCCGCCTATGCCGAGCGGCCGCTGGTCAGTCCGCACGGCGAGCTGGCGACCTTCTGCGCCTCGTCCGGCGGCTGGCTGCCGCTGGCCTGCACGATGAACCTCACCGGCGCCTGCGGCCTGGTACAGGACCTGCTGCACCTCGATCTCGACGAATTCTCCCGGCTGGCCGCCCAGGCGCCGGTCGGCGCCGAGGGTCTGCTGATGCTGCCGTTCTTCGACGGCGAGCGGGTTCCGGCGCTACCGCACGCCAGCGCCAGCCTGCATGGCATGACCGCGGCCAACCTGAGCCGAGCCAATCTTTGCCGGGCGGTGCTCGAAGGCACCGCCTTCGGCCTGCGCTACGGCCTCGACCTGCTGCGCGCCAGCGGCCTGCCGGGCGAGGAAATCCGCCTGGTCGGCGGCGCGGCGAAGAGCCCGCTGTGGCGGCGGACGCTCGCCGACCTGCTCGGCCTGCCGCTGGTCTGTCCACGGCAGACCGAGGCCGCCGCCCTTGGCGCGGCGCTCCAGGCGGCCTGGAGCCTGGGCCGCGAAAGCGGCGCCGGTGAAAGCCTGGAAGCCCTGTGCCGGCGCTGCGTGGCGCTCGACGAGGCGACCCGCACCCAGCCCCAGGCGCGACGACAGGCAGCCTACGAACAGGCCTACCGGCGTTACCTGGAGCACCTGCCTCCGCGATAATGGCCGGCTTTCCTTCCTCTTCTGGCGTTTTGGAGATCTGCATGTACCTGGTGTGTGGCGAGGCCCTTTTCGATGTCTTCAGCCTGGAAAGCGCTGCGCGCAGCAACGAGCTGGGCTTCACCGCGATCGCCGGCGGCTCGCCGTTCAACGTCGCCGTCGGCCTGCGCCGGCTGGGCGTGGAGGCGGCGCTGTTCGGCGGGCTGTCCAGCGACTACCTGGGCGCGCGGCTGCGCCGGGTGCTCGAAGAAGAAGGCGTGGACTGCGGCTTCCTGGTGCCCAGCGACGCCCCGACCACCCTGGCGATGGTCGGCCTCGACGCCAGCGGCTCGGCGCAATACCAGTTCCGCGGCGAGGGCTGCGCCGACCGCCAGGTGCGCCTGGAACACCTGCCGACGCTGGATGGGCGGATACGCGGGCTGCACGTCGGCTCCTACACCCTGGTGGTGACGCCGGTGGCCGACACCCTGCTGGCGCTGGTCCGGCGCGAGAGCGGCCGGCGCCTGGTCAGCCTGGATCCCAACGTGCGCCTCGACCCGCAGCCGGACATCGACCTCTGGCGGCGCCGGGTCGAGGCCTTCGCCAGTCATGCGCACCTGATCAAAGCCAGCGAGGAAGACCTGGCCCTGCTCTACCCCGACCGCGATCCTGGCGAGGTGGCCCGCGGCTGGCTGAACCCGCGCTGCCGGCTGGTCTTCGTCACCCACGGCGGCGCCGGCGCCAGCGTGCA
This sequence comes from Pseudomonas sp. FDAARGOS_761, assembly GCF_013343155.1. Lineage (NCBI taxonomy): Bacteria > Pseudomonadati > Pseudomonadota > Gammaproteobacteria > Pseudomonadales > Pseudomonadaceae > Pseudomonas > Pseudomonas sp. FDAARGOS_761. The sequence goes on from NZ_CP054572.1 coordinate 2,613,032, forward strand.
CTGCACCCACGGCAGCTGGAGTCGCCCGGCGGATACCGCCCTGGCGCTGCGCGATACGGTCGGCGCCGGCGATACCTTCCAGGCGGCGACCCTCGCCTACCTCCGCCGCCTCGACGCCGAAAGCCCGGCCGGGCTAGCCGCGCTGTCGCGGGAAGCGATCGACGCGATGCTCGCCTTCGCCATCCGCGCGGCGGCGGTCACCTGCTCGCGGGTGGGGCCGGACCTGCCGTTCGCCCACGAGCTTTGAGGCCGGTCAGGCCGAGGGCTGCCGCCCGGTCTAGCGCCCCGGCCGCGCCAGCCACTCCCGGCCCTTGAGCATGGCGTTCCAGTACACCCAGGGCAGTACGTGGCGCTTGAGCAGCCAGGCGAAGCGGCTGGCCGCGGTGGGCTCCAGCGGGAAGGTCGGCAGCAGCTTGCCGGCGTAGCCGAACTCCGCCAGCACCACCCGGCCGCGCTCGACGGTCAGCGGGCAACCGCCGTAACCGTCGTAGCGCAGCGGCAGGCCACGGCCGCTGCGCAGGCCGAGAAGGTTCTCGGCCACCACCACGATCTGCTTGCGCGCCGCCGCCGCGGTCTTCGCGTTGGCGGTGCCGCAGACATCGCCGAGGGCGAAGATCTCGCCATGGCGGACATGTTGCAGGGTCGCCGGGTCGACTTCGCACCAGCCGGCCGCGTCGCCCAGGCCGCTGGCGGCGACGAAGGTCGGCGGCAGTTGCGGCGGCACCACGTGCAGCAGGTCGAAGTCCTTTTCCGCCAGATTGGTGTTGCCGTCGGCGTCCTTCACCTCGAACCAAGCCTTGCGCGCCGCGCCGTCGACCTTCACCAGGTTGGAATTGAACGCCAGCTCGGCCGAATACTTGCGCACGTATTCCATCAGCGGCGGAACGAAATCGGCGACGCCGAACAACGCCGCGCCGGCCAGGTCGAACTCGACCTCGATGTCTTGCAGCACGCCCTCCCGCAGCCAGTGGTCGCAGGACAGGTACATGGCTTTCTGCGGCGCCCCGGCGCACTTGATCGGCATCGCCGGCTGGGTGAACAGCGCCTTGCCGCCACGCAGGCCGCGCACCAGCTCCCAGGTGTAGGGCGCCAGGTCGTAGCGGTAGTTGGAGGTGACGCCGTTGCGCCCGAGGGTCTCCTCCAGGCCCTCGATGCGCTCCCAGGCCAGGCGCAGGCCGGGGCAGACGATCAGGTTGCGGTATTCCAGGCTGCCGCCACTCTCCAGCAGTAGCCGGCGCGCCTCGGGGTCGACCCGCTCGACACGGGTGCGCAGCCACTCCACGCCGGGCGGGACCAGCCCGGCCATCGGCCGCGCGGTGTCGCCCTGGGCGTAGGCGCCGCCACCGACCAGGGTCCAGCCCGGTTGGTAGTAGTGGGTGTCCGCCGGCTCGATCAGGCTGATACGCAACCCCGGCGAACGTTTCAGCAGGCTGGCGATCACGCCGATGCCGGCCGCGCCGCCGCCGATCACGGCGATGTCGGTGGTGAGTTCTGAAGCGTTAGCGCTCTGCATGGGAGTTCCTTCGACGATCCGAGTGGGTGGGCGCGCGCCAGGCCGCCGCGCGCGAAACCCTATCACCCTAGCAGCACGGCGCCGGCGCGCGGCATCCGGCTGTAATCCGCCGGTAACTGTTGCCCTGGCAACAGCGGAGCAACAGGCAGCGCCCGCGGACCAGCAGAAACTGTTGGAGCAAACCTCCAACTCTTTGATTTTTCTATTGATTAGCAAACGGCACGGCTTGTGCAAACAGACCTGGCAGAGGCTTGGCGATCGCGCCAGCCACCTATCCGAACTGCCAGAGGTGCCCAGCGAGCATGTCGTTACCGCCTGTTTCCCCTCCCTCCTCCAGGCGTTCCACCCGCACCACCGAACCCGCGAGCCGCGCCACACCGATGCCGCTGGCGGAACCACCACGCTGCAAGGCTGAACCATGACCGACGAAACCGCACCCAAGGATCTTCGTGACCAGGCGCCCCGGCTACTCCCGGCACGCCTCATCGAGAACGACGCCCAGGCGTTGCAGGCCGCCCACGAGGTAGCCGGACTGGCCCGTCGCGAAGCGGCGCTACGCGACCGCGAACGACGCCTGCCCTGGCAGGAACTGGAACTCTTCACCCGCCTCGGCCTGGGCGGCATCGGCATTCCCCGCGCCCATGGCGGCGCGCAGGTTTCCCACGTGACCCTGGCCGAGGTGTTCCGTGTCATCTGTGCCGCCGACCCGGCGCTCGGACAGATTCCGCAGAACCAGTTCGGCCTGCTCAGCGTGATCGACAACGTCGCCAGCCCGGCGCAGAAACGCAAGCTGTTCCGTGGCATCCTCGACGGCCGCCGGCTGGCCAACGCCGGCCCGGAGCGCAATACCCGCCATACCCTGGAGCTGAAGGCGCGGGTCCGTCGCGACGGCGACGGCTACCGGGTCAGCGGCGAGAAGTTCTACTCCACCGGCGCCTTGTTCGCCCACTGGGTGGCGGTCAAGGCCATCGACGAGGAAGAGCGCGCGGTGATGCTCTTCGTCGAGCGCGGCGCTCCCGGCCTGCGCATCGTCGACGACTGGTCCGGCTTCGGCCAGCGCACCACCGCCAGCGGCACGGTACTGCTGGACGAGGTTCCGGTAGCCGGCGACATGCTGATCCACAACGGCCTGCTGGCCGAGATCCCGAGCCTCCAGGGCGCCGTCTCGCAACTGATCCAGGCCGCCATCGACGCCGGCATCGCCCAGGCGGCGCTGGACGACGCCCAGGCGTTCGTCCGCGAACGCAGCCGGCCCTGGATCGACGCCCAGGTCGAACGCGCCAGCGACGAGCTTTACAGCATCGCCGAGGTCGGCCGCCTGCAAATCGAGCTGCACGCCGCCAACGCCCTGCTGGAGAAGGCCGGCCAGGTCCTCGACGAGGTGGCCGCGCGGCCGGTGGACGCCGAGTCGGCGGCACGCGCCTCGATCGCCGTGGCCGAGGCCAAGGTGCTGAGCACCGAGATCAGCCTGGCGGCCAGCGAGAAGCTCTTCGAGCTGGCCGGCAGCCGCGCCACGCTTGCCGAGTTCAACCTCGACCGGCACTGGCGCAACGCCCGCACCCACACCCTGCACGACCCGGTACGCTGGAAGGTCCACGCGGTCGGCGACTACTACCTGAACGGCGCCCGTCCGGCGCGTCACTCATGGATCTGAGGAGCGCCCGATGAGCCTCGCACACGCTACGCGCGACAATCCCACGGCCGCTGCCCATCGCATCGGCAGCGACGACGAAGCCCTGGAAACGGCCCGCGAGCTGGCCGCCCTGTTCGCCCGCGAAAGCATCCAGCGCGACCGCGAGCGGCGCCTGCCGCTGGAAGAACTGGAACTGTTCTCCCGCTCCGGCCTGTGGGGCATCGCGGTGCCCCGCGAATACGGCGGGGCCGGCGTCTCGCGGGTGACCCTGGCGAAGGTGGTGGCGATCGTCAGCGCCGCCGACAGTTCCCTGGGGCAGATTCCGCAGAACCATTTCTACGCCCTCGAAGTGCTGCGGGTGAACGGCTCGCCGGCGCAGAAAGGTCGCCTGTTCGGCGCCGCCCTGGCCGGCGAGCGTTTCGGCAACGCCCTGGCCGAGATCGGCACGCGTACCGCCAGCGAGCGCCGTACCCGCCTGCGCGCCGACGGCGACGGCTACCGCCTGGACGGGCGCAAGTTCTACTGCACCGGCGCACTCTACGCGCAGCGGGTGCCGACCCTGGCGGTGGACGACGAGGGCCGCCAGCAACTGGCCTTCGTCCCGCGCGACAGCGCCGGGCTGGAAATCGTCGACGACTGGTCCGGCTTCGGTCAACGCACCACCGGCAGCGGTTCGGCGCTGTTCGACCGGGTAGCGGTGGCCGCCGAGGACGTGGTCTCGTTCCAGGACGCCTTCGAGCGCCCGACCACCGTCGGCCCGCTGGCGCAGATCCTCCACGCGGCGATCGACGCCGGGATCGCCCGCGGCGCCTTCGAGGACACCCTGCGTTTCGTCCGCGAGCGCGCCCGGCCCTGGGTCGACTCCGGCGTCGACAAGGCCAGCGACGACCCACTGACCATCCACGAGATCGGCCGCCTGGCGATCCGCCTGCACGCCGCCGAAGCGCTGCTGGAGCGTGCCGGGCGGGTGCTCGACCGGGCCACCGCCGAGCCGGACGCGGAAAGCGTGGCGGCCGCCTCGATCGCCGTCGCCGAAGCCCGCGCGCTGACCACCGAGGTCGCCCTGCTGGCCGGCAGCAAGCTGATCGAGCTTGGCGGCAGCCGCGCCTGTCTCGCCGAACTCGGTCTCGACCGCCACTGGCGCAACGCCCGCGTACACACCCTGCACGACCCGGTGCGCTGGAAGTACCACGCGGTCGGCGACTACTACCTCAACGGCCGCCTGCCGCCACGCCGCGGCACGCTCTGAACGCCGAAGGAACCGCCATGAGCAAGAAGCAGATTCTCCTAAACGCCTTCAGCATGAATTGCGTCGGCCATATCAACCACGGCCTCTGGACCCACCCGCGCGACCGCTCCAGCGACTACCGCAAACTGCGCCACTGGACCGAGCTGGCCCGGCTGCTGGAGCGCGGCCTGTTCGACGGCCTGTTCATCGCCGATATCCTCGGCGTCTACGACGTCTACCAGGGCGGCATCGAGGTGACCGCCCGCGAAGCCGTCCAGTTGCCGGTGAACGACCCGCTGATGCTGGTCTCGGCCATGGCCGGGGTCACCGAGCACCTGGGTTTCGGCGTCACCGCCAACCTCACCTACGAGGCGCCCTACCCGTTCGCCCGGCGGCTCTCGACCCTCGACCACCTGAGCGACGGGCGGATCGGCTGGAACATCGTCACCGGCTACCTGGAAAGCGCGGCCAAGGCCATGGGCCAGTCCGCGCAGATCGAGCACGACCGCCGCTACGACCGCGCCGACGAGTACCTGGAGGTCCTCTACAAGCTCTGGGAGGGCAGCTGGGAAGACGACGCGGTGCTCGCCGACCGCCAGCGACGGGTCTACGCGCGGCCGGAGAAGATCCACAAGGTCCGTCACCATGGCGAGTTCTACCAGGTCGAGGGCTACCACCTCGCCGAGCCCTCTCCACAGCGCACCCCGGTGCTGTTCCAGGCCGGCTCCTCGGAGCGTGGCCTGGCCTTCGCCGCGCGCCACGCCGAATGCGTGTTCGTCTCCGGACAGACCCGCGAGGCCACCCGCCAACTGGTGCAGCGCATCCGCGCGGCGGTGGTCGGCGCCGGCCGTCGCGCCGAGGACATCAGGATCTTCATGGGCATCAACGTGATCGTCGCCGCCACCGCGGCCGAGGCCCGCGACAAGCATGCCGAGTACCGCCGCTACGCCAGCCCCGAGGCCGGCCTGGCGCACTTCGCCAGCTCCAGCGGCATCGACCTGTCGCGCTACGGGCTCGACGAGCCGATCCGCTACGAGAAGAACAACGCCATCGAGTCGGTGGTGAAGAACCTCACCGTGGCGCGCACCGACTCCACCGTGCGCAAGCTCCTCGACCAGTTGGCCCTGGGCGGCCGCTACGTGACCCTGGTAGGCGACCCGCGCCAGGTCGCCGACGACCTCGAAGGCTGGATCGCCGATACCGGCCTGGACGGCTTCAACCTGACCCGCACCGTGGAGCCGGAGAGCTACGCCGACTTCATCGATCTGGTGGTGCCCGAGTTGCAGGCACGCGGCAGCTACAAGACCGCCTACGCCCCCGGCACCCTGCGGGAGAAGCTCTTCGGCGGCGGCCGCGCGCGCCTGCAGGCGGAACACGCCGGCGCCGCCTTCCGCCAGCACCCGGCCGCGCGCCAGCGCCAGGCCTGACCCCACTTTCCCTTTCGTTCAGGAGCCCACCATGCTGAACACCCTGAAAACCCTGAGCCTGGCCGTCCTCCTCGGCAGCGGCCCGGCCCAGGCCGCCGACGCCCCGCTGAAGATCGGCACCACCGCCGCCTTCGCCCCGCCGCTGGAAGTCGCCGTGAGCGAAGCCGGCAAGCAGGGACTGAAGGTCGAACTGGTCGAGTTCAGCGACTGGAACGCCCCCAACATCACCCTCGCCCAGGGCGACATCGACGCCAACTACTTCCAGCACGTGCCCTTCCTGGAAAACGCCAACCGCGAAGGCGGCTTCCGGCTGAAGCCGTTCGCGCCGGGGATCATCAACAACGTCGGGCTCTATTCGAAGCGCTACGCCAGCCTCGCAGAGTTGCCGGAAGGCGCCAGCGTGGCCATCGCCAACGACCCGATCAATGGCGGCCGCGGCCTGCAACTGCTACAGAAGGCCGGCCTGCTGAAGCTCAGGGACGGCGTCGGCTACAAGGCGACCCTCGACGATATCGTCGACAACCCGAAGGACATCCGCATCACCGAGCTGGAGGCGGTGCAACTGGCGCGCGCCCTCGACGATTTCGACCTGGCCCAGGGCTACCCGCACTACCTGCGCCTGGCCGGGACCATCGACCCGACCCGGGCGCTGCTGTTCGACGGGATCGACAACCGGGAATACGTGATCCAGTTCGTCACCCGCGGCGACTACCAGGACCGCGACGGCCGCCTGGCGCGCTTCGTCGACATCTACCAGCATTCGCCGGTGGTCCGCGCCGCGCTGGACAAGGCCCATGGCACGCTGTACCAGCCGGGCTGGGAGTGACGACCATGACCGTTCCCCCGAGCCTGCTGCCCCTCGAACCGTTCCCGACGGCGCCCGACACGCGCGCCTCCACGCCGCACATCCGTCTCCACGGCCTGGGCAAGCGCTACCCCGGCGGGGTCCAGGCCCTGCGGGAGATCGACCTGGAAATCCGCCGCGGCGAAGTGTTCGGCATCATCGGCCGCAGCGGCGCCGGCAAGTCCTCGCTGATCCGCACCCTCAATCGCCTGGAGCGTCCCAGCGAGGGGCAGGTGCTGATCGACGGCGAGGACATCGGCGGCTACGACGGCCAGCGTCTGGTCGCCCTGCGCCGACGCATCGGCATGATCTTCCAGCACTTCAACCTGATGTCGGCCAAGACCGTGTGGCAGAACATCGCCCTGCCGCTGCGGGTGGCCGGGGTGCCCCGGGCACGGATCGAGGAGCGGGTCGCCGGGCTGCTGCAACTGGTCGGCCTGGAGGAAAAACGCGACGCCTACCCGGCGCAGCTCTCCGGCGGGCAGAAACAGCGCGTCGGCATCGCCCGCGCGCTGGTGCACCAGCCGCAGATCCTGCTCTGCGACGAAGCCACCTCGGCGCTGGACCCGGAGAGCACCCAGGCGATCCTCGCGCTGCTGCGCGACATCAACCGCCGGCTGGGCCTGACCATCGTCCTGATCACCCACGAGATGGCGGTCATCCGCGAGATCTGCGACCGCGTGGTGGTCCTCGAATGCGGCCGCATCGTCGAACAGGGCGAAGTCTGGGAAGTCTTCGGCGATCCGCGCCATGCCGTCACCCGAAGCCTGCTCGGCAGCCTGCGCGCCGCCCTCCCGGCCGACCTCCAGGCGCGCCTGCGCCAGGCTCCCGGCGCCGGCGACCCGGTGCTGCTCGATCTCCAGTACACCGGCGCCAGCCGACGGGTGCCGGACCTGCTAGCCATCGCCAGGGCCATCGGCCAGCGCGTCGACCTGCTCCACGGCGGCATAGAGCGGATCCAGGGCCGCGCCCTGGGGCGCCTGCTGCTACAGGTCGGCGCGCCGCCCGGCGAGCTTCCCGGCGTGCTGGCCAAGGCCGCGCTGGTGGCGGACAAGGTGGAGGTGCTCGGCCATGTCGCCCATGCTTGAACGGCTCTGGCAAGGTTTCCTCGATACGCTGCTGATGATCGGCGCGTCCTCCGCCATCGTCCTGCTGGTGGGTATCCCGCTGGCCCTGGTGCTGGTCACCACCGGGCCGGGCGGGATCTTCGAGGCGCGCCTGCTCAATCGCATCCTGGGCGGTCTGGTCAACGTGCTGCGCTCGGTACCCTTCCTGATCCTGATGGTGGCGCTGATTCCCTTTACCCGGATGATCGTCGGCACCAGCTATGGCGTCTGGGCCGCGGTGGTGCCGCTGACCATCGCCGCCACGCCGTTCTTCGCGCGGATCGCCGAGGTCAGCCTGCGCGAAGTCGACCACGGCCTGGTGGAGGCGGCCCAGGCGATGGGCTGCGAACGCCGCCACATCATCTGCAACGTACTGTTACCGGAGGCGCGACCGGGCATCGTCGGCGGCTTCACCATCACCCTGGTGACCATGATCAATTCCTCGGCCATGGCCGGCGCGATCGGTGCCGGCGGCCTGGGCGACCTGGCCTACCGCTACGGCTACCAGCGCTTCGACACCCAGGTGATGCTCACCGTGATCATCGTCCTTGTGCTGCTGGTCACGTTGATCCAGTTCGGCGGCGACCGCCTGGCCCGCCTGCTGAACAAACGCCTGTAGAATCCGCCCTCCCGGCCTGGGAGGGCTGGCGCTTTGCCGAGGGCGACAGGAACCAGCGTCGCCGCGACAGCGCATCTTTCCCCGCGCCGGACAGACCTGTATCTGTCGTCCTGCGGTCATCCGGCGACGCCAGACTGGTCGGCAATCCCGTGAAAAAGAAAGAAGGAAAGGCGCCTCATGCGGCAAAGATTCTGGCAAGGAACATTCAAGACCCTGGGCTTCCTCGGCCTGACGGCGGGGCTCGCCGCCCAGGCCGCGGAGCCGTCCGGCAAGGCCCTCAGCGCCGCCGCCGGCGTGCCCTGGCCGGCGGTCATCGCCCACCGCGGCGCCTCGTACGACGCCCCCGAGGAAACCGCCGCGGCCTACCTGCTGGCCCGCGACCTCGGCGCCGACTACCTGGAAGCCGACGTGCAGCGCAGCCGCGACGGCGTACTGGTCGCCCTCCACGACGACACCCTGGAGCGCACCACCGACGTCGCCGAGGTCTTCCCGGGACGCGCCAAGGACCCGGTGAGCAGCTTCACTCTCGCCGAACTCAAGCGCCTGGACGCCGGCTCCTGGTTCAATCGCGCCTTCCCCGAGCGCGCCCGGCCCGGCTTCGTCGGCCTGCGCATCCTCACCCTCGACGAGATGCTCGACATCGCCGAGGGCGGCGCCAACAAGCCGGGCCTGTACCTGGAGACCAAGGTACCGGCGCAATTCCCCGGCATCGAAGACGACCTGCGCAAGCTGCTGGAACGCCGCGGCTGGCTGCAACCCCGCGAGCGCGCCGCCGCCGGGCATGTCGACGTGGCCCACGGCAATGGCCGGGTGATCCTGCAGACCTTCGAGAAGAGCAGCCTGGAACTGCTGCAAGAAAGCATGCCGCAAGTGCCGAAGATTCTCCTGCTGTGGCTCGGTGACGGCTACCTGGAAGCCCGTTCGCCAGTGACCTTCAAGGAATCCGGGGAAACCGACAAGGCGGCCTTCTACGCCAGGCAGGAAGTGAAGTCCGAAGCCGAGTTCGGCGCCTGGCTGGACTGGGCCAAGGCCCACGGCGCGCTGGGCACCGGGCCCTCGGCGACCCTCAGCGAACGCGGCGAACAGAGCTACGCCGACCTGGTGAAACCCTGGATGAACCGCATGACCCACGCGCGCGGGTTGTTCATCCATGCCTACTCGGTGGACTCGGCGGAAGACTTCAAGGCCCTAGGCGCGGCCGGCGTCGACGGTTTCTTCACCAACCGCACCTCGGAACTGCTGAAGTTCCAGGGCCGCCCGGCGGCGCAAGACATGGACGCGCTGCTGCGCCGGCACGGCTACTGAGCCTCGGCCTGGCCGGCGGATGAGCGCGGGCGGCCATCCGCAGTTCCCGCTTCGGCGGCGCGGCGCTAGCCGGCGCTGTCGCTGCCGAAGCGCGCCAACTGCATCTCGCGCAGCCGGCTGAGGGTGCGACGGAAGGCGAAGGCCAGGTAGCCCTCGGTATAAAGTGCCTCCAACGGCACCCTGGCCTCCAGGTAGAGCGGCACCTTGCGGTCGTAGCATTCGTCCACCAGGGCGATGAAGCGCCGCACGCCGTCGTCGTGCACCGACAACTGCGGCAATTCGCGATCCCCCGCCTCCACCAGTTGCGCGCCGTCCTCGGTGCCACGGGCTATGCGGCCTTCGCGCTGGCTGGCGCTCAGGCACGGCAGGTCGTCCATCAGGATCGCCCGGTAGCGGTCGCAAAGGCCGATGAAGTCCAGCGCCGACAGCGGTACCTCGCAGAGCTGCGCATAGCTGCACCAGAGCACCGACTCGCTGTGCCGGCGCACCGCCAGCGGGCGGTGCCCCAGCTCGATGGGCTGCGCGGACACCACTTCGCCGGCGCTCAGGCGCGCGAAGAGTTCGACGAAACCGCCCGCCTGCCCCGCCTCCACCACCCAGTAGCGTTGCTCGGCCCGGCCGGGATGCAGGCGGTGGTCCTCGCCGCCATCCACCGCGACCACCGCCATGTGCCGCTGGATCGCCTCGATCGCCGGGAGGAAGCGTTCGCGGTTGAAGCCGTCGGCGTACAACTGCTCCGGCGGCTGGTTGGAAGTGGCGACCAGCACCACGCCCTCCTCGAACATGATGCGCAGCAGGCTGCCGAGCAGGATGGCGTCGCCGATATCGCTGACGAACAGCTCGTCGAAGCACAGCACCCGCACGTCCCGCGCCAACTCGCGGGCCAGGGCGCGCAACGGGTCGGCTGTACCGGTCAGTTCGAACTGGCGCTGGTGCACCCATTGCATGAAGTGGTGGAAGTGCTGGCGCCGCGCGGGCACGCGCAGGCACTGGTAGAAGTGATCCATCAGCCAGGTCTTGCCGCGTCCTACCGGTCCCCACAGGTAGACGCCCTGGATCGCGCCGTGGCGGTGCGGCTCGTGCAGGGCCTGGAAACAACGCTCCAGCGCCTCGGCGGCGCGCCGCTGCGCCTCGTCGGGAGCGAAACCGCGCTGTTCCACGGCCTGACGATAGGCGGCGAGCGGCGACATGGCCGGCAGATCGGGAGAGGTATCGGGCATCGGGCAGTTCCACCTGGCGCAGAGCGCGGAGCCAGACGCTCCGCAAAGCGCCGAGTCTACTGCGCCCGGCTGGGTTTGGGCGAATGCCGCAGCGCCGGCACGGCGGATAGTCGCGGGAGGTTGGCCGAATAACCGCTTGCGCTTATCCGCCGCGATCCCGAGCGCCTGAACTCAGATCGACAACCGCACCGCCCGCTCGCCATCGATCCGCTGGCCACCGCGCTTGTTCACCACCAGCTCGCCGATGGCGATCAGCCGCGTGCGCGTGACGTTGCGGCTGAGTCCCAGCAGGTTGGCGGTATGCACCTGGTTGCCATGGCAGAAACGGTACGCCGCGCGCAGCAGGGCATCCTCGACCCGCCCATGGAGGTTCTCGCCCTGCTCTTCGAACAGCCGCTGGAAAGCCTGCTGCAACAAGTGCTCGGCGGCGCCGCTCGCCGGGACCCCGCGCGCCAGCTCCTCGCCACGCTCCAGGCGCAGGTTGGACAGGTGCAGGTCATCGGCGCGGATCAGCCCGTCGCGGCAGATCAGCAAGGTATGGTGGATGACGTTCTCCAGCTCGCGGATGTTCCCCGGCCAGGAATAGGCGCGCAACTTCTGCGCCGCCTCCGGGCTCAACTGGCTCTGGCCGTAGCCCAGGCGACGGCTGTACTCGGCGATGAAGTGGCGGGTCAGCGGCAGGATGTCGCCGGGTCGCTCGCGCAACGGCGACAGCTCCAGGCTGACGACATTGAGCCGGTAGTACAGGTCCTCGCGGAAGTGCCCGGCGTTGATCGCCCGCTCCAGTTGCACGTTGGTCGCCGCCAGCACGCGCACGTCGATGGGGATGCTCTTGCGCGAACCCAGGCGCACCACCTCGCGCTCCTGCAACACACGCAGCAGCTTGACCTGGATCGGCATCGGCAGGTCGCCGATCTCGTCGAGGAACAGGGTGCCGCCGTTGGCTTCCTCGAACCAGCCGGCCTTGGCCGCCAGGGCGCCCGTAAAGGCGCCCTTCTCGTGGCCGAACAGCTCGGCTTCCACCAGTGACTCGGAGAAGGCCCCGCAGTTGACCGCCACGAACGGGCCGTTGCGCCGCGCGCTGAGGTTGTGGATATGCCGCGCCACCAGTTCCTTGCCGGTGCCGGTCTCGCCGATCACCAGCACGCTGGCCTCGCTCGGCGCCACCTGGCACAGGTGTTCGAGCAGGGCCTGGGACTTCGGGTCCTCGAAGACCTGGGCGGTGGCGCGGATCGAGGTCGCCAGGTTCGGCGAACGTGGCAGCGTCAGCAGCCGGTCGGGAGTATGGGTAGAAGCGTTCATGAGTAGAAGGTCGGTTGCGGCGGTGACTGGTTCAGCGCCCAGTCGCCCAGCTCGCGGATCTTGTAGTCCAGCGGGTCGTGCAGGGTCTGGGTGCGCAGGTTGCGCCAGTAGCGGTCCAGGCGCAGGGCGGCGTGAGTGGAGCGGGCGCCGGTGACTTCGAACATGCGGTTGCACAGGTCGAGGCCGTTGCGCGTCGCGGCGACCTTGGCGGCGGCGATGGCCAGGGCCAACTGGCCGCGCTCGCTGGCGTCCAGCGCCGGGCCCTCGGACCAGGCGGCGTCGAGGCGCTGCGCGGCGCGCTCGACCAGCGCCCGGGTGCTTTCCAGGCCGACCCAGAATTCGCCGTAGCGCGCCAGCACATAGGGGTCGGCATTGGCCTCGGCGACCTCGGAGCGGAACCACGGTCGCGCTTCGCGCAGGGTGTACTGGCGAGCCTCCTCGAAGGCGCCTTCGGCGATGCCGAGGAACACCTCGGTGAAGATCAACTGGGCGATCAGCGGCCGCAGGCAGGCGAACGGCGTGCTCAGCGGCCCGGGATCGAGCAGCAACTCGCTCTCCTCCACCCGCACCCGCTCGAAGATCGCGCTGCCGCTGTCGGTCTGCCGCTGGCCCATGTTGTCCCAATCCTGGCCCAGGCTGATACCGCTGCGCGCGGTGGGGATGGCGGCGATCAGCAGCGCCCCGCCCTCGCCGTCCAGCGCCGAGGCGATGAGCATCTCCGAATCGCGGGCGCCGGAGCAGAAGCTCTTCTTCCCGGAGAACTCGCGCCAGCCGTCGAAGCGCCGGGCCACGGTACGGTTGTCCAGCGGATTCAGCGCGTTGCCCCAGAACCAGCGGTTGCGCGCGGTCAGCTCGAACCATGGCTGCCATTGCTCGGGCCGCGAGAACAGGCGCACGGTGGCCAGCATCAGGTGCTGGAAGCCGTAGACGTGGGCGATCGAGCTGTCGACCCGGGCCAGTTCGCGCACGGTTTGCAGGGTTTCGCTCCAGCTCGCCCCCAGGCCGCCGTATTCGCGCGGAATGATCAGCGACAACAGGCCGCTGCGGCGCAACGCGTCGCGCTCGGCCTTCGGGGTGCCGCCGGCGACGTCGCGCTCGGCGGCGTTCTCGGCGAAATCGGCGGCCAGGCGCCGGGCAATCTGCAACGGCGTTTGCGCCTCGGGGCGGGTCTTCGCATTCACAGGGCGTTTCTCCTCGGGGGCACGGCCGCTCAAGCGCCGGCGCGAGCCGGCAGCACGTCGTTGGCGATCATTTCGCCGAACGGCCCGGTCAGGTTGGTCAGCCCACGGCCGGCCAGGCTGGCGTAGGGTTCGGGCAGCAGCGGGAAGACCAGTTCGGCGAAGCGGTAGGCCTCTTCCAGGTGCGGATAGCCGGAGAAGATGAAGCTGTCGATGCCAAGCTCGGCGTACTCCCCGATGCGCTCCGCCACCTGCCGCGGATCGCCGACCAGCGCGGTGCCGGCGCCGCCGCGCACCAGGCCGACCCCGGCCCAGAGGTTCGGCTGGATCTCCAGGCGATCGCGGCGGCCGCCGTGCAGCGCGGCCATGCGTCGCTGGCCTTCGGAGTCGAAACGGGCGAAGGACTGCTGCGCGGCGGCGATGGTCTCGTCGGAGATGTGTTCGATCAGCCTGTCCGCGGCGCGCCAGGCTTCTTCGGCGGTTTCGCGGACGATCACATGCAGGCGGATGCCGAACTTCACCGTACGCCCATGGCGAGCCGCTCGCTGGCGCACGTCGGCGATCTTCGCCGCCACCGCCGGCAACGGCTCGCCCCAGGTCAGGTAGACGTCCACCTGTTCGCCGGCCAGTTCGTGGGCGGCCTCCGAGGAACCGCCGAAGTACAGCGGCGGATACGGCCGTTGCAGCGGCGGATAGAGCGCCTTGGCGTTCTCCACGTGGATGTGCTTGCCGTGGAAGTCCACCGCCTCGCCCTGCAGGACGCGCCGCCAGACCCGAAGGAACTCGTCGGTGACCTCATAGCGCTCGGCGTGGCCAAGATGGATGCCGTCGCCGCGGTTCTCGTCGGGATCGCCGCCGGTGACCACGTTGATCAGCAGGCGCCCGCCGGACAGGCGGTCGAGGGTCGCCGCCATCCGCGCCGAGACGGTCGGCGAAACGATTCCCGGACGGATCGCCACCAGGAAGCGCAGGCGCTCGGTCAGCGGCGCCAGCGCCGAGGCCACCACCCAGGAGTCCTCGCAGGAGCGTCCGGTGGGGATCAGCACGCCGTGATAGCCAAGGCTGTCGGCCGCCTGTGCCACCTGCATCAGGTAAGGCAGCGAGACCGGCCGCGCGCCCTGGCTGGTGCCGAGGAAGTGGCCATCGCCGTGGGTCGGGAGGAACCAGAACACGTTCATCGGCGCACCTCAGGCGATCTTCAACAGTTCGGAGCGTCCGCCGAACAGCGGCGCGGCGCGCTCGGCGGCGAGGCGGATGCGCGCCTTCAGCGGCTCGCTGACGATCCGGTAGTTGTCGAAGTCGGCCTCGCTGGCGTAGACCCCGATGGGCAGGGTGATCGCCTGGAAGAAGCTGAACAGCGGGCGCAACTGGTGGTCGAGGACCAGCGCGTGGCGCTCGGTGCCGCCAGTGGCGGCGAGCAGCACCGGGGTGTCGATCAAGGCGTTGAGGTCGATCAGGTCGAACAGGTGCTTGAGCAGGCCCGGATAGGAGCCACGGTAGACCGGCGAGGCGACCAGCAGCAGGTCGGCGCTTTCGATCTCGTCGAGCACCGCCTGCAGTTCCGCCGGCGCCTGGTTGCGCGCCAGGGTAGCGCCCAGCGGCGCGGCGATGTCGGTCAGCTCGATGACCCGGCTGTCGATCGGCAGCGACTGGCCAAGCTCGGCGATCAGGGCCTGGGTGAGTACCAGGGTGCGGGACGGGCGATAGGTGCCGCCGGAGACGGCGACGACTTTGAAGGGGCTGGTCATGGGATTTCCCTGTGGACTGTTGCGCTAGGTGCAGTGCCCTGGAGCAAGGGCCGTACCAACGGGGAAATGTGCGTTTTCCGGGCAGTTGCGGCGGGTTTCCGGCCTCGGCCTGTCAGCCACGCAACAGCGCTGCTGTCCGACTGTTGCCCGGGCAACAGTTCAGTTCAGCTTGTAGGCCTGGAGCAGGAATATCTGGAATGCCCGCGCCGAATACTGGTCGCCCGGCGGCAGGACGAACGGCGGCAGGCGCCCCTTGCGGCGCTTGACGTCGGCCCAGCGCTGGCCATTGCGCGAATGGAACTGGCAGAACGGCTGGTCGCCCAGGTAGAACACCCCCGGCCGCGGCTCGCGGATGCGCGGCCAGCGGCGCAGGCAATCCAGCAGCGGGCCGAGGTCGGCGAGTTGTTCCGGCGAACAGTACGGCATGCAGCGATCCTCTTCGCCGGGTCGGGAAACCAAGGTTGCTGTGACTGGAGGACCGGGCGGACTCGGCGCGGCCGGGAAAGCGGCTACCGGGAGCGAGCGACACAGGCGAGCGGAGCGAGGCATGGCGACGTCCCTGGTCCGGCCAACGAGATTCACCGCTCCGTTGTAGAACAGCCGCCGTCCGGGTTCTTGCCGGTTTTGTGGGGGAATTGTGAAAGACTGTAAAGCACCACGCTCACTTGCCCACCAGCGAGACCACGTTGTGTCGTGGCGAGGTTTCCAGCTCGCCGATCTTCTCCAGGCGGGCGCGCACGATGTTGCGGCTGATCCCCAGCAGGCGTCCGGTCTGCAACTGGTTGCCGTGGCAGAAGCGATAGGCGGCGCGGAACACGGTTTCCTCGATGTGCTCGTAGAGATCCTCGCGGTTTTCCTCGAACAGTGCCTGCAGCGCCGCTTCCAGCGCCGAGCCGGCGGCGCTCTCGGGGGCGCGGCGCAAGCCGCTCGGCTCCTGGCGCGCACGCATGTCGATGAGGTGCAGGTCGGCCGGCTGGATCAGGCGGTTGCGGCAGACCAGCAGCGCGTGGTGGATGGCGTTCTCCAGCTCGCGGATATTGCCCGCCCAGGAATGCCCGAGCAGCTTGCGCTCGGCTTCCGGGCTCAGGCTCGCGCTGGTGTAGCCGAGGCGCCGGCAGTGCTCGACGATGAAGTACTCGGCCAGCGGCAGGATATCGCCGCGGCGCTCGCGCAACGGCGGCAGTTGGATGGTCGCCACGTGCAGGCGGTAGAACAGGTCCTCGCGGAAGTGCCCGGCGACCACCGCGTCGGCCAGGTCAACGTTGGTCGCCGCCACCAGCCGCACGTCGATGGGGATCGGCCGGCGCGAACCGAGCCGCACCACCTCGCGCTCCTGCAGCACGCGCAGCAGCTTGACCTGGATGCTCGGCGGCAGGTCGCCGATCTCGTCGAGGAACAAGGTGCCGCCGTTGGCCGCCTCGAACCAGCCGGCCTTGCTCTGCAACGCACCGGTAAAGGCGCCCTTCTCGTGGCCGAACAGCTCGCTCTCCACCAGGCTCTCGGCGAAGGCACCGCAGTTGACCGCGACGAACGGGCCGCCGCTGCGTCCGCTGAGGGCATGGATATGGCGCGCCACCAGCTCCTTGCCGGTGCCGGTCTCGCCGATGACCAGCGCGTTGGCCTCGCTGGGCGCCAGGCGCTCGATGCGCTCCAGCAGCTCGCGGGAACGGGGGTCGTTGAACACCAGCACGGTGGCGCGCACCGATTTGGTCAGCTCGCGGGCGTGGGGATGGGTGATGACGGACATGCTGGGTTCCGAGCCGGGGAATGTGCGCCCATCTTGCCCCAGGAACCCATAGATTAAAAAATTCTGAATTCGTATTTATATATTCGAATAAAAGATATAGCCACGCCTCCTAGGGCAGTACGCCAAGCAGCGACCAGACCCGGCGCGCCTCCGAGTCCGCATTGATCAGCTCCGCCAGCAGCTCGCTCAGCGGCTTGTTGCCCCATTCCACCGCGCGCTTGATCAGGTAGGGAACCGGGCTGTGCGGCTCGGTGCGCGCCAGGTAGTCGGCGATCAGCAGCAGTTGCCGATAGGCGTCCTCGCGACTGGTCGGCGCGCCAGCCGGTCCGCTCGGCGCGCTCGCCGGGACGCTTTCCTCGCCGTCCGCGTCGCCTTCGGCGGCGTCCGCCTCCGCGACCGGTGGCTGTTCTTCGGGCAGCGGCGCTTGCGGGTGCATGGCGATGAACTCCTTGAGCAAGGCCAGCCATTGCGCGATGACCTCGCGCAGCGGCTGGCAACTGGGGGCGAGTTCGCCCAGGCAGCGGTCGCACCACTGTTCCAGGCGTTGCAGTTGCTGCTGGCAGGCGAGCAGGCTGGCCTGCTTGCGCTGCCATTGCACCAGGGGCTCCGCGCGCAACGCTTCGTCGAGCTTCTTCTGCTGAAGTTGCGCCGCTTCCAGCGCCGCCTTGGCGCTCTTGCTGTCGCCGCTGGCGACCTGCTGGCGCTGCAACCTCTGCCAGGCATAGAGGGTGATCTCGGCGAAGGCGCCCTGCCCCATCAGCGGCAGGCGCGTGTGCAGCAGCTCGGCATAGCGGCGCAACAGCCAGTCGATGGGCGGCACCCGCCACGACTGATCGCCGTCCTGGGCTTGCGGATGCACCTCCTCGGGGTAGCGCTCGCAGAGTTCCGCCAGCAGCACCAGCGCGCGCTGCAATCCGCCCAGCCCGCCGCGTTGCAGCCAGGCCTCGCCGAGCCAGGCGGCGAGCATCAGGTCCTTGCTGCGCCGCTGCAACAGTTCGCTGGCCAACTGCTCCACCGCGGCCCAGTCGGCGCGCTTGGCTTCCGCCTGCCAGACGCCGGTCGGCAGGCTGCTGTCGTCCTCCCGGCGCAACTCGCGCAAGCGGTCGTAGTCCGGGTCGTAGCGCAGGCTGGGGCCACACGGCTGTTCCGCGGCAATGGGTTCGAGCAGCACTTCCAGGGACAGGGCGTTGCCGGAAAGAGGCAGGGTCATGGGGTACCTCCGGTGCTGGCGACGGTGGCCGGCAACAGCGTCGCGAACGGCGATTGCGGCGCGCGCACCGGCAGCGGCTGGATGGACAGCGGGGTCTTGCCGCCCAGGCTCATCAACGACAGGCGGAGGAACATCCGCGCCTCGTTTTCCGGGCTGTAGGGCGCATACACCGGCAGTTGCAGGACCAGCGGAAACTCCGTGTAGTCGACGTTCGGCGGGCGCTGCCGGGAGAAGTGCGCGCGCATCATGCGTAGCAGCGCCCAGGACCCCTGGTAGCTCCAGCCGGCCTCGAGGTCGGCCACCGCCAGGCTGGCCTGGCGCGGGTCGTCTGCCGGACGCTGCGAACCGTTCTTCGCCCAGCGCAGCATGATTTTCAGCGGATCGCCGACATTCCAGGTCAGGCCCTTGTCCTGCGCGCCGGGGAACCGGCTTTCCTGGTCGCCCGAGTACAGGCTCCAGGCGATCACCTGGTCGGCGCCGCGTTCCAGGCTGCGGTCGCTGCGCCAGTCGATGTCCAGGGCGACGCCGAGCAGGCCCGACTTGTCGCGCTCGAACAGCGGGCCGAGCCAGCCCTGCGCCTGTTCCAGGCGGCGGACGAAGTCCTCGGCGGCCGGCAGGTCCGGCGAGCGAACCTGGGCCAGCCCTTCGCGCACCTGCGGCAAGCGCGTCTCCATCAGCTTCAGCAGGTGCCGCACCCGCCCCGGCTCGGCATCGGCCGCTTCCAGGCTGTAGGCGAACGGGAAGCGTCCGGCGAGGTACTGGTTGAAGTAGTCGGCGAGGTCCTTCCAGGCCTGCGCCGCCTGCTGCTGTTGCAACGACTGGCAGCGCCCGAGCGCGCCCTGGCGCAGGTCCACCAGGCGCGTCGCCAGGTCGCTGCGGCTGGACGGCAGGAGCACGCCGTTGAGAATGTCGGCGCAACTGCCGATGTCCATCTGGTTGAAATCGTTACCCACCAGCTTCGCCAGCTGCGCCGCGGTGCTCGCCGGGTTGTCGGCCTTGAATTTCTGCAGTTCGGCGTTGAGCGCGCTGAAGCGCACGAACGCGTTGTAGTCGGCGGTGGCCAGGCTGGACTGCTGCGCCTGCAGCCACTCCAGCGCCGGGGCGTGGCGCTCGGCGACCGCGGCCATGGCATTGAACTGGCTGGTCAGGCTCTGCTTCAGCTCGGCGCTGTCCTGGGCGCGGAACGCCTGCAGGCCGAAATTCGGCGCGCCCGACCAGCGACTGAAATCGACCGGCTCGCGCAGCACCGCCTGCTCGTCGATGTCGCGCAGGGCCTGGCCGATATCGGCCACGGCCAGCGCGTTGAGGCTGGCCAGCAGGCGCGCGCCGGCCTGCATGTCCTGCAACTCCAGCAGCGCCGCCTGCAATGCCTGGACCTGCTTGACCTGCACGTCGAAGCGCGAGGCATTGCGGCTGGTCAGGCTGCGACTGCGCGGCCCGAGGCTTTGCCACATGGCCTCGGTCGTCGCGCTGGCGGCGGCGTGCAGGACCGAGTAGCGATAGCGCGGGTTGAGCGACGGCAGGGTGCTCTCGTAGTAGCCGCTGAAGTCGTTGAAGAAGCTCAACGCCTGGGTCACGCCGATGTCGTCGATGCTCAGCAGGGAGTGCTCCGCCAGCGTCTTGCCGGCCAGGGCCACGGAGACGAAGTCCTTGGTCTTCAGGTCATCGATGGCGCGTTTCAGGCCGAGCAGGTCATCGGCCAGCTTGAGCGTCGCCCCCTGCTTCACCAGCAGGCCGTCGCCGGCAGCCTCCGGAGGCGCGATCCATTCGCTGCGGAACTGCTGCTGCAACTGCACCGTGAGGTTCTGCAGTTCCTCCACGCGGTCTCCCAGCAGGCTGCTTTGCTGGGCGCTCTTGAGCAGGTTCTGGTAGCCAGGGACGAGATCCTGGCCGACGCCATTGCCCCAGATCAGGTTGATGCGGTTGACCTGCTGCTGCAGGTGGTTGATCAATTCGCCGACCCCCAGCAACTGGGCCGCCGTGGCATCTCGTTCCTGGCCGAGCTGCGTGAGTTCCTGGGTCAGGGCATTGCCGGTGCGTTCCAGGCTGTCGGTGAGGAAGTAGGCGTTCAGCCAGCGTGCCATCAGGTCATGGAAGTTATCCGCCGCCGTGGCGCCGACCCGGCCCAGGTCGAGGGCGGCGAGATCGGCCGGACGCTCGGCGAACAGCGTGCGGTTGTAATAGGCCAGGCGCGCCAGGCTGCCGGCGTTGTAGCTGCTGCCCAAGGCATCGTTACTCAGTTGCAGAAGGTCGTCGAGCGGCGTCTTGCGGTTGTCGATGGCCTGGGCGAACAGGCGATTGTGGCGCTCCAGGGTGGTGGCGCGGGCGACCAGGTCCTTCGCCGCCAGGTAGTCCTTCCACTGGCTGGGGTCGTCGCCCTCCTTCAGGCCGGGCTGGCCGTCGCTGCGGATCGCCCGCAGGTCGCTCGCCTCGCCTTCCAGCAGGCTGCGCAGCGGGCGCACCAGCAGGCGCTCGGAAACGCGGCGATACGCGCTGTCGATACGTGCGTCCAGGGAGGAAAACCAGGAACTGGGGAACGCCAGCGAGGTGAAGCGCCAGCGCGGCGCCTGTGCCACCAGTTGCCACCAGGCCTGGACGTTCTGCCGGACCTGGGCGGCGCGCCGGGTGTCGTCGTCGAGCGGCTGGTAGCGCTCGCTGGCGCCATGCAGCAGTTGCGACAGTTCGCCGGCGTCGCGCAGCGCGTCACGCCAGACCCAGGTCATCAGGCCGCCCCAGAGCAGGCACAGGCACAGCGCAGCGAGGCCGATACCGCGCTGCCAGCGCTGGCGCAGCTGGAGGATGCGCGGCACCGCCTGGGCCAGGCCTTCCTCGGCAAGGATCCGCCGTGCCCACAGTTGGCTGGCGAAGCTGCTGCGCCGACGCGGCGCGTCGACCGCCGGCAGGGCTTCGTCGCTTGCCGCCCCCGCCGCCTCGCTGCCGCTCAGGTAGAGACCGCGAAAGCGCGGCGCCTCGCCCCTGGCGTTGCCCTGGAAGACCGGTTCGAGCAGCGCCTGCAACGAACCGCGGAGGCTTTCCAGGCGTGGCGGCAGGCAATACAGGTCGTTGTTCACCTGGCCGCGCAAGGTACCGAGTTCGACGATCGACTCGGTCAGGGTGGCGGTGATTTCCTCCAGCGCCTGCTCGCACCAGCGCGACTGCCAGGCCGCCTCGGCGGCGAACGGCGAGGACCAGCCGAGGGCGCGCTCGCGCGCCTCCTCGGGCAGCGCCGCGAGAAGCTCCTGGAAACCCGGCAGGTCTTCCAGGCCAGTGATCACCACGTAAACCGGCAGGCTCAGGCCAAGGCGCTGGGTCAGTTCCACGTAGCGACGACGGGCGGCGAGGCCGAGGTTGGCCGCCTGCTCGCCATCCTGCAGCCGCGCCAGCGGAATGTTCCAGACCACTCCGTCCAGCGCGCGCCTGCCGCGCAGGCGCAGGAACAGACGCAACAGGCGCAGCCAGGCGCCGCTTTGCCGGCGCAGGCCCTCGTCGGGCAGGAACACCGACTCGGGCACCAGCAGGATCGCCCCCTCGCCGTCCGACCACCAGCGGCCGAACCAGGCCGGACGCGCCACCGGCAGCAGGCGCCAGGTGGCGCACAACTGCTCGCCCTCGGTCTCGTTGCCTAGCATCAGCAGCCACGGCGCTTCGTAGCGGCCCTGCCAGCCCTGCTCGCGCTCCATCTGCCGGACCGCCGCGTAGAAGCTGCGGATCTCCGTACCGCCGCGGGTTCGCCACCACCAGCCCAGCGCCCCCAGCAGCAGCGCCAGCAGCACCAGGAGGAGAACCAGCATGAACAGCGTCGCGCCGCTCATGGCGCCTGCTCCGCATCGGCCAGGTGGGTCACCGCCGCCATTTCATGCTGGATGTCGCGCCAGAACAGGTGCCCGATGCCGCTCATCAGCAGCACCAGGCCGAGCACCGCCAGGCCCAGGCGGAAACCGTCCGGCAGCGCCGCGCGCACCGGCAGGCGCCGTGGCGGCGCGGCGGCAGGCTGCTCAAGGCGACGGCCGAGGTCGGCGGCGTCCGCCTCGCGCTGCCAGGCGAAGGCGAACAGCGCCTGCCGCCACTTCTCGTGCAGCGCCTCGCCGCGCGGCCCGCGCAGGCGACCGCGGAAGCCGAGGATCAGGCATTGCAGGTAGACGTTGGCCAGGTCGCGACTGGCCGGGGCGCGTTCGTCGAGCAGGCGCTTGATCGCCAGCGGCAGGTATTCGCCCGCCTGGCGACTGCCGTAGAGATGCGACTCCAGCGGTTTTTCCTGCCAGGCGCCCTGCCCCGGCCAGGCGCTGAAGACCAGGGTCTCGTCGACCAGGGCGACGAAGGCATAGACCATCGCCTTGACCTGCACGCCCGCCGCGTCGCCGACGCTGGCGAAGGCGCTGCGCCACAGACGCCGGGTAATGCGGGTGGACAGTTCGAGGGCGCGCTCGACCATCCGTGGCACATCCTGGGCGTCGCGGTCGAGGGCGCCCCAGGCCTCCAGCCATTCCTGCCAGGCCTGGCGGAATGCCGTGCTGAGCGGCTGCTCCTGGTACGCCTGGGAAAAAGGCCCTGCACTCCCTTCGGGCATTGGCGGCTCCTTCCTGTCTAGGTGTTGTCGCTGCCGTCGGCGACGAACAGCACGATCTGCCAGGGACTGCTGGCAACCCCGCTGACCGGCGCGACGATGCGCAGCGGCTGGCCGGCATCGAACCAGTCGCCGGCGCCCTGCACGACGAACAAACGGGTGTCGTCGCCGACGCTGTAGGCCACCTGTTCCTGGCGATTCATCGGCTGCCGCGCCAGCCCGCTCATGCGCTGCCGGGCGAGCAACGGCAGGTGCGGATCGGAGGCGACGATGGCGCGCTCCAGCCAGTCAGCCGCCGCTTGTTCGCCGGCGCCGGCGGGCATCCGCAGGCCGACCACCAGGCGCTGGCGCGGCGCCGGATCGGGCAGGCGCACGGAAAACACCTGTTCCTCCTGCTCGAACGGCAGGCAGCGGTAGCCCGCGCGGATCGACTCGATGGCGCGCTCCAGCCAGTCCAGCAGCGGCTCGTAGCCACGCCGCAGGTCGAGGAAGTCGAGCGCTTCGAAGGCCGGCACGCCGGCCAGCGGATCGAGCGCCGCCCAGGCCCCGGCCAGGCCCAGCAGGCTGCCGTGCAGGGCCAGCGGCGAGGCCGCGCGGCTTGCCAGCAGGCCTTCCACCTCCGGCAGGCGGGTCCAGAGCGCGGCGAGCTGGCGACGGACTTCCACGGCGTCGTCCTGGTTACCCGCCTGCTGCGCCAGGCGCAGGCGCCCGCCGAGGAACAGCGCCTTCTCCCGGGCCCACGCGCAGAGCGACTGCACGCGCCTGCCCAGGGGCGACTCCGGCAGCACCAATGGCGTCGGCGGGACGTAGGGCAGGCTGACATAGGCGCCGCCCTCCTTCGCCACGCGCAGCAACGGCAGGCACACGGAGTCGGCCTTGCCGTCGTCGCCGACCAGCCGCAGCGACGCTCGCCAGACGGTGATCGGCTCGGGGTGCTCGCCGCTGGCCAGGTCCGGCAGCGGCGCGCCGACCCGCGATTGCAGACGGCCCTTCAGCGGCAGCAACTGACCCGCCCGCCACAGCGGACTGACCGCCAGGTGGACGTTCAGCAGCGGCCCTTCGGCGGCCGCCAGCGCAGTCTCCAGGTCGAACTCCAGCGGTGCGTCGACACCAGCCTGCACGCTCACCGGCAGGCCGTCGGGCAGGATCGCTTCGAGGTGCAGGACCCGCACCTGGCCGGCGCATAACGCCGAGGGGTCCAGTTCCAGGGCGGTCACGCCCCAGAACCAAGGGTTGCAGGCCTGTCCGGTGCGCGCCGCCAGCGCCTCGGCACGCAATCCCTGCAACTGGAAATGCTGGGGAAGCAGTTGCATCCCTTCGTGCCAGCACACCGCGTCAGGCAGAACACTCATACGACTCCCCTTCGACGTCCTACGTTGTCGTGCACGACGGTCGCTCGCCTGCCCCTTCGCTAACGCGTGGCGGGATCGTTGACCAGTCGCATTTCCCGGGTATCCAGACGCAGCCAGACACGCTGCTGCTGGTCGAGGCGCAAGCGGTGCGCGCCGGGTGTGTTATAGCCGGCGAAGACCAAAAGTCCAGTTGCGCGGTCGCCGCGCAAGGGGAAGGACTCCGACTCGATGAACTGCCCTGGGACCAGCTCCAGGCTCCATACCGCGAACTGCTGCCGGTAGTCGCGGCGGTACTGCTCACGATTGGCGAACCACTGGCTGGCTGGCAGTCCGGCCAGTTCCTTGAACAGCTCCGCATCCTTCACCGCGACGAAGTCCACGGCGATCGGCGAGTCGTCGTTGGCGCGCGCGGCGACATCCAGGGTCAGCCGCTGCAACTCGACCCGCGGCGCGAAGAAATACGAGCAGCCGGCCAGCGCCAGGATCGCCAGCCCCAGGGAGAATTTCCGACATATGGTGAAACATCCGTGCTTCATGGGAGTCCAACGAAAATTTTATTTTGCAAATCCATAGACCTGTTCTAGCGTCTTTTGTAGTTCGTCGCCAGTGACGGACCAGAGGGATCGCCAAGGACAGGTTCTGCGCCGTTTTCCCTGTCATGCCTGTGATCCAGCAAGGGACTGCGATGATCAGGGCATCCCCCGATGCATTGCGCCCCCACCATTGCATCGGAGTCAGCCGCCATGGCCGAGAGTACGCAGCACAAGCTGGACCGGGTGCGCCCGCCGCGCGTGCAGATCACCTACGACGTCGAGATCGGCAACGCCATCGAGAAGAAGGAACTGCCCCTGGTGGTCGGCATCCTCGCCGACCTCTCCGGCAAGCCGGATACCCCGCCGGCGAAGCTGGTCGAACGGCGTTTCGTCGACATCGACCGCGACAACTTCAACGAGATCCTCTCCTCCATCTCTCCCCGCGCCACCCTGCAGGTCGACAACACCATCAGCGGCGACGACAGCAAGCTGAACGTCGAGTTGCGCTTCAACCACATCGAGGACTTCGACCCGGTCAACCTGGTGAAGCAGGTGGTCCCGTTGCGTCGCCTGTTCGAAGCGCGCCAGCGCCTGCGCGACCTGCTGACCAAGCTCGACGGCAACGACGACCTCGACCAGCTGCTGCAGGACGTGGTGGCCAACACCGAAGGCCTGCAGGAAATCAAAGCGGCCCGCCCGGAAGCCGAAGCGGCCCCGGCCGGTGACAGCGAACCCCCGGCCGACCAGCCGGCCTGACCCTCTTCCCGGAGAAGCCGCCATGCCCAAGTCATCCGCCGCCGAACAATCCGGCGAGAGTTCGACCCAGACCCTGTCCCTGCTCGACGAGATCATTGCCAAGGGCCGCATGGCCCACGACGACAGCCAGCAGGACTACGCCCGCGACATGCTCGCGGAATTCGCCACCCAGGTCCTCGACGAGGGCATGGCCGTCGACAAGGACACCGTGGCGATGATCAACGACCGCATCAGCCAGATCGATGCGCTGATCAGCGACCAGCTCAACCAGATCATCCACCACCCCGAGTTGCAGAAGCTGGAAGCCTCCTGGCGTGGCCTGCACCAACTGGTGAGCAACACCGAGACCAGCGCGCGGCTCAAGCTGCGCCTGCTGAACGTCGGCAAGAACGAACTGCAGAACGATCTGGAGAAGGCGGTCGAGTTCGACCAGAGCGCACTGTTCAAGAAGATCTACGAAGAGGAATACGGCACCTTCGGCGGACACCCCTTCAGCCTGCTGATCGGCGACTTCACCTTCGGCCGCCATCCGCAGGACATCGGCCTGCTGGAGAAGCTGTCGAACGTCGCCGCGGCTGCCCACGCGCCGTTCATCGCCGCCGCCAGCCCACGCCTGTTCGACATGAACAGCTTCACCGAACTGGCCGTGCCGCGCGACCTGACCAAGATCTTCGAGAGCCTGGAGCTGATCAAGTGGCGCGCCTTCCGCGAGAGCGAGGATTCGCGCTACGTGTCCCTGGTGCTGCCGAACTTCCTCCTGCGCCTGCCCTACGGCCCGGAGACGCGACCGGTGGAAGGCATGAACTATGTCGAGGACGTCAACGGCACCGACCACTCCAAGTACCTCTGGGGCAACGCCGCCTGGGTCCTGGCGCAGCGCATCACCGAGGCCTTCGCCAAGTACGGCTGGTGCGCGGCGATCCGCGGCGCGGAAGGCGGCGGCGCGGTCGAGGGCCTGCCGGCGCACACGTTCCGCACCAGCTCCGGCGACCTGTCGCTGAAGTGCCCGACCGAGGTGGCGATCACCGACCGCCGCGAGAAGGAACTCAACGATCTCGGCTTCATTTCCCTGTGCCACAAGAAGAACAGCGACGTGGCGGTGTTCTTCGGCGGCCAGACCACCAACAAGGCCAGGCTCTACAACACCAACGAGGCCAACGCCAACGCGCGCCTGTCGGCGATGCTGCCGTACGTGCTGGCGGCATCGCGCTTCGCCCACTACCTGAAGGTGATCATGCGCGACAAGGTCGGCAGCTTCATGACCCGCGACAACGTGCAGACCTACCTGAACAACTGGATCGCCGACTACGTGCTGATCAACGACAACGCACCGCAGGAAATCAAGGCGCAGTACCCGCTGCGCGAGGCGCGGGTGGATGTCAGCGAGGTGGCCGGCAAACCGGGGGCCTACCGCGCCACGGTGTTCCTCCGGCCGCACTTCCAGCTCGAGGAACTCAGCGCGTCGATCCGCCTGGTCGCCAACCTGCCGCCGCCGGTAGCGGCGTGAGTCCGCCCCCGCCGGCAGCGCCGGCGGGGCGCCCTTCCCGTTCCAGACAGCCCCTCTCCAGGAGTCAGATGCGATGGATGCGATCATTCTCGATTTCGGCAGCGACATCAAAGGCGACAGCCTGCTCGTCGGCTACGAAAACAAGATCGAAATCATGTCCTACAGCCACAACGTGGCGATGCAGGTCACCAACGACGTCAGCAACTCGGAGCGCACCTCCGGCAAACCCCACGTCGGCGAATTCACCCTCACCAAGTTCATCGACACCTCGACCCCGACCCTCAACGAATACTGCTGCGCCGGCAAGCCGATCGCCGAGGCGACCATCACCATCGGCCGCAACGCCGCCGAGGGCAACGGGCAGATCATGCCCTTCATCGTCTACACCCTGAACAACGTGGTGCTCTCCAACGTCAGCGTCAGCGGCGGCGCCGGCGGCAAGCCGGTGGAGACCCTGTCGCTGAACTTCACCAAGATCAAGTGGGAGCTGACCGCGCAGAAGGACGACGGCACCAAGGAAGGCACGGCCGCCTCGACCTGGGACCTGGCCGCCAACCAGTTGGTCAAGTGACCGGGCGCCGACATGTCCGGAGCCCTGCCGCCGCTGTTCGAGCGCCTCAGCGCCGAGGCCGACGAACGTCCCGCGTTCGACGACCGGGCGCTGGCCGAGTCGGTCCGC
This sequence comes from Pseudomonas sp. FDAARGOS_761, assembly GCF_013343155.1. Classification (NCBI taxonomy): domain Bacteria; kingdom Pseudomonadati; phylum Pseudomonadota; class Gammaproteobacteria; order Pseudomonadales; family Pseudomonadaceae; genus Pseudomonas; species Pseudomonas sp. FDAARGOS_761. The sequence goes on from NZ_CP054572.1 coordinate 2,640,503, forward strand.
GGCGAGCTGCTGCGCCTGCTCAACACACGGCGCCCGGCGCATGCGCGCAGCGGCATCCTCGCCTACGGGCTCGCCGACTGGACCGCCGTGCAACGCCTGCGCGCCGAGGACCGGCGCCAGCTGGCACGCGAGGTGCGGGCGGCGGTCGAGCATTTCGAGCCGCGCCTGCAACTGGCCGAGGTCGAGGTCGAACCTGACCCGGACAATCCGCAGCGCCTGCGTATCCAGCTCGGCGGCCGCCTGCGCAGCGGGTCGCGCCTGATGCCTGCGCTATTCGTCATCGAACAGGGCAACGATGGCCTCGAGGTGCGCCATGAGCGATTCGATTGATGCCGACCTGCTCGACTACTACCAGCGCGAGCTGACCTGGCTGCGGCATGCCGGCGGCGCCTTCGCCGAGCGCTATCCGAAGGTCGCCCGGCGCCTGCAACTGGCCCCCGGCGAATGCCCCGACCCGCACGTCGAGCGTCTGCTGGAAGGCTTCTCGCTGCTCACCGCGCGCCTGCAACGGCGCCTCGACGACGACTACGCGGAGTTCAGCGACGCCCTCCTCGAACAGCTCTACCCCCTGGCGCTGCGCCCGCTGCCGTCCTGCACGATCGTCCAGTTCGAACCGGACCCGACCCAGGGCAACCTCGCCGAGGGCTACCGGCTGCCGCGCGACACCGCACTGTTCGTCACCACCCGCGGCGGCGACAGCGTGCATTTCCGCAGCAGCGCCGAGGCGACCCTGTGGCCGCTGGCGATCGACGAAGCGACCCTGCTCGGCGGCGAGGAGGCGCAAGCCCTGACCGGAGTCGGCGCCGCCCGCTCGGCGTTGCGCCTGAGCCTGCGCTGCCTGGGCGAGTACCGCTGGGTCGAACTGTCGATCGAGCGCCTGCGCATCCACCTGGCGGCTTCGCCGATGGGCTGTGCGATCCTCTACGACCTGCTCGCCGCGCATGCCGTGCAGGTCATGGCGGGGGCGCCCGGCACGCCGCCGGCGGCGCTCCGCGGACTGCCGGAGATCGTCGGCTTCGCCGCCGACGAGGCGCTGCTGCCGGAGGAAGACGGCGGACATCCGGGCCTGCGCCTGCTCGCCGAGTACTTCGCCTTCCCCGACAAGTTCCACTTCTTCGACCTGCCGCTGTCCGGCGCACTCGCCGACGGACAGACGCTCTACCTGTACCTGGTCTTCGATCGCGCACCGACGGCACGCCTGCATTTGCAGGCGGAAGACTTCCAGCTCGGCTGCGCGCCGGCGATCAACCTCTTTCCGCGGACCTCGGAGCCGCTGCGCCCGGACGGCACCCGCAGCGAGTACCGCCTGGTCGCCGACAGTCACCGCGAGAACAGCGTGGAAATCCATAGCATCCGCGCCGTGCGCTCGGTTGCCGGGAGCACCGTGCAGCCAGTCCCGGCCTACTATGGCTGCCGCCACGACAGCCACCTCGGCACGCTCTACTGGCACGCCCGGCGCATCGCCGGGCTGACCCCGAACCGGCTGGGCAGCGACCTGCTGCTGAGCCTGGTGGATACCGGCTTCGACCCGTTGCGCGAGGCCCCGGCCTTCAGCCTGACCGCCGAGCTGCTATGCACCAATCGCTATCTGGCCGAGCGCCTGGGTGCCGGCACCGCGCTGGGCTTCGAACGGCCCGGGCCGGTCGCCGCCGCACGCCTGCGCAACGCACCCAGCGCGCAGAGCCAGCCGCGCCTGGACGGCCAGTCGCGCTGGAGACTGGTCTCGCAGCTGACCCTCAACCACCTCTCGCTGGTGGAAGGCCCGCGCGCCCTCGAAGCCCTGCGGGAAATCCTCGCCCTGCACAACCTGCGCGACGACGCCAGCGCCCGCCGGCAGATAGAAGGCCTGAGGCAACTCGACTGCCAGCGGGTGGTGGCGCACGTCGGCGAGGATGCCTGGCGCGGCTGGCGCAATGGCCTGGAAATCCGCCTGCGACTCGATCCGCAACACTTCGTCGGCGCCAGCGGCGTGCTGTTCTCCGCCGTGCTGGCGCAGTTCTTCTCGCTGTATGCCACCGCCAACCGCTTCGTGCGCACGGTCCTGGTGGAAGCCGACAAGGAGGTGAAGACATGGCAACCCCAGGCCGGCTCGCCGCTCTCCCTCTGAGCCAACGGCTGCGCCGCACGCCGCAGCGCTTCGAACTGTTGCAGGCGCTGCTGCTGCTCGAACGCGAGCGTCCCCAGGCGTTGCCGCTGGGCACCGGCAACGCGCCGCGGGCGGAGGCCCTGCGCCTGCGCGGGCCGCTGCTGCCGCTGTTCGCCTCGAGCGAGGTGGAAAGCCTGCTCGACGACCCGCAGCAACCGGTGCTGTCCACCCCGGTGTTCGGCCTCGGCGGCCCCGACGGCCCGTTGCCCTATGCCTACCAGGAATGGCTGCAACAACGCGCCCGGCAGAAGGACCATGCCCCCGCCGAGTTCCTCGACCTGTTCCAGCACCGCCTGCTCAGCCTGCTCTACCGGGTGCTGCGCAAGCATCGCGTGGCGCTCGGTTTCACGGTGCCGGCGGCGACCCCGGTGCAGGCGCAGCTACGCGCCCTCAGCGGCCTGTTGCCGAAAGCCCTGCAAGAGCGCCTGGCGCTGCCGGACAGCGCGGTGCTGGCACGCACCGCGCTGTTCGCCGGCGGGCGTCGCTCCCTGGCCGGCTTCGCCGGCCTGGTACGCCAGCACTTCGGCGTGGAGGCACGGCTCGACGCCTACCAGGGCGCCTGGAAGGAAATCCCCGCGGCCAGCCGCAGCCGGCTGCAACGCGGCGGGCGCAACCTGCGCCTGGGCCGCGACGCCATAGCCGGCACGCGCACCTGGGACGAACACGCCGGCATCGCCCTCAGCCTCGGTCCGCTGGATGCCCGCGAGGCCGCCCGCTTCTTCCCCGACGGCGACGCCCATGGCCAGTTGGCCAGCCTCGCCGCGCTGTACTTCGGCCCCGACCTGGATTGTCGCCTGAGCCTGCTGGTGAGCGGCGGCGCGCCGCTGCGCCTGGAGCGCGGTGCACCGCCCAGGCTGAGCTGGAACACCGGCCTGCGGCGCGTCGAAGACGGCCAGCGGCAGCGCATCGATCTCGACCTGCGGCAGCCGGAGGTAGCCTGAAATGGAACTCGCCGCCCTGATCGGCCGCCTCAACCCGGACTGTCGCCGCGCCCTGGAGCGCGCCGCGCAACGCTGCCTGCAACGCACCCATCATTACGTAGAGATCGAGCACCTGCTGCTGGAGCTGCTGGACATCGACGGCGGCGACTTCGCCTGCCTGCTGCCGCGCTTCGGCCTGGAGCGCGACGCCCTGGTCGCCGAGATCAACCTGTCGCTGGAGCTGTTCAAGGCCGGCAATACCCGCACTCCGGCGCTGTCCGCGCACACCATCGGCCTGCTCGAGGACGCCGTGGTCCACGCCAGCGTGCTCGGCCAGGCGCAGATCCGTTCCGGCCTGCTGCTGCTCGCCCTGCTCGACCGCGAGGAGCGCCGCGCCCTGCTGCTGAACAGCGCGTCGTCGCTACTGCGGATTCCCCACGAGGCCTTGCAGGCCAACCTGCTGGAGTGGATCCAGACCTCCCGCGAACAGCCGGCCGCGCCGAACCGCCCGGCGGCAGGCGGCGACAAGCCGGAAAGCGCCCCGGACCCGCTGCTCGACCAGTACACCCAGGACCTCACCGCCGAGGCCCGCGCCGGGCGCATCGACCCCATAGTCGGGCGCGACGGGGAGATCCGCCAGTGCGTCGACATCCTCCTGCGCCGGCGGCAGAACAACCCGATCCTGGTCGGCGCGCCGGGCGTCGGCAAGACCGCGGTGGTCGAGGGCCTGGCCCTGCGCATCGCCGCCGGCGAAGTGCCGCCGTCGTTGCAGGAGGTGATCCTGCGGGTGCTCGATCTCGGCCTGTTGCAGGCCGGCGCCAGCATGAAGGGCGAGTTCGAGCAGCGCCTCAAGGGGGTGATCGACGCCGTGCGCAACAGCACGCAGCCGATCATCCTGTTCATCGACGAGGCGCACACGCTGATCGGCGCCGGCGGCGCGGAAGGCGGCAGCGACGCCGCCAACCTGCTCAAGCCGGCCCTGGCGCGCGGCGAGTTGCGCACCCTGGCGGCCACCACCTGGCTGGAATACAAGAAATACTTCGAGAAGGACCCGGCGCTGACCCGGCGCTTCCAACTGGTCCAGGTCGAGGAGCCGGACGAGGCCACCGCCGTGGAGATGCTGCGCGGCGTCGCCGGCAAGCTGGAACAGCATCACGGCGTGCAGATCATGGACGCGGCCATCGTCGATGCGGTGAAGCTGTCGCACCGCTACATCTCCGGCCGCCAGTTGCCGGACAAGGCGATCAGCGTGCTCGACACCGCCTGCGCGCGGGTCGCCCTCGGCCAGCACGACGTGCCGCCGCCGCTGGAAAGCCTGCGCCATCGCGAGCAGGCGCTGGAAGAGGAACTGCAACGCCTGCGCCGGGAACAGGCCACCGGCCTCGACCACAGCGCGCGTATCACCGCCCTGGAAAGCGAGTCGGGCGATAACCGCCGGACCATCCGCGAGCTGGAGACCCGCTGGGACGAGGAACGCGAAGCGGTGCGCGAACTGCTCGACACCCGCCGCGAATTGCTGGCCCTCAGCGAAAGCGCCGACGCGGCCAAGCCCGACGAGGAACTGGACGGTCGCATCGACCACCTGGCCGCCGAACTGGCGCGCCTGGCGGCCGGCCTCGAAGCCATCCGCCAGGACGACCCGCTGGTTCCCGAGCAGGTGGACTCGCGTACCGTGGCCGCGGTGATCGCCGGCTGGACCGGCATCCCGGTGGGCAAGATGCTCGCCGACGAAGCCCACGCCATCCGTTCCCTGGCGCAACGAATGGGCCAGCGGGTGATGGGCCAGGAGGCCGCCCTGGGCGCCATCGCCCAGCGCATCCAGGCCTATCGCGCCGGACTCAGCGACCCGGCCAAGCCGGTCGGCGTATTCCTCCTGCCCGGCCCCACCGGCGTGGGCAAGACCGAGACCGCCTACGCCCTGGCCGACGCCCTCTACGGCGGCGAACGCAACCTGATCAGCATCAACCTCTCCGAGTACCAGGAGGCCCACACCGTCAGCCAGCTCAAGGGCGCCCCGCCCGGCTACGTCGGCTACGGCAGCGGCGGCGTGCTCACCGAAGCGGTGCGCCGCAAGCCCTATTCGGTGGTGCTGCTGGACGAGATCGAGAAAGCCCATCCGGACGTGCTGGAAGCCTTCTACAACGTGTTCGACAAGGGTGTGATGGAAGACGGCACCGGCCTGGTGGTGGACTTCAGGAACACCGTGATCCTCGCCACCAGCAACGTCGGCGCCGAACTGCTGCTGGACAGCCCGGCCGAACAGGTCGCCACCCCGGCCTTCGACGAGCGCCTGCGCAAAGTCCTGCTGCAAACCTTCCGCCCGGCGTTCCTCGCGCGCATGACCGTGGTGCCTTACCGGCCGCTGGAGGAAGCCACCCTGGAAGGCATCGTCGTGGCCAAGCTGGAAAAACTGCGGGAACGCTACAAGGCCGCTACCGGCAAACAGTTCGACTTCGACCCGGCCATCGTCAAGGCCGTGCTCGCCAAGTGCAGCGCGGCGGGCGCGCGGGATATCGAGAACGTGCTGATGGCGCAGGTGACGGGGAAGTTGGCGGAGTGGGTACTCGAATGAGCGTCCCGAGGCATCGCGGCATCCGCCCGTTTCCGATGGAGAACGTATCGGCTAGAGAACAGCGGACGAATTCATGAACTGGAACGATCTTTGCGGAATAAACACGGTAGCCGGAAAAGCCATAGACATCCCGACCCTGGTCGGTCCCGGCGTCGACCACGACCGACGTGGAAGGACCGGAATGCCCAACGGCGCGACGCTGACCGCCATGATGAACGCTGCCGACGCCCTACGTCTGACCGAGGCCCCGAGGACCAGGCGCGGTGGTGTGTCCGACGGTATTTCCTTCCACATCGCCCAATACGTGCCCGGTGGCGCGTCTCTGACCATCACCAGCCAGTTCGTCGGTCAGAAAGCCGGCTCCGCCGTGTGCTACGAGAACACACTGTTCAACGATGCCCTGGTCGGTCGCATCAACGCCATCGTTGGCAACATCATCGTGCGCCAGAGCGTCGCACCCTGTACGCGCTGCCGCGCCGGCTACCGCCAGCTCGCCCAGAACGGACCACATACTATCGTCGTCTCCAGCGATGACGGCTACGACGGCGCCCCCGACAACACCATCTTCCTCTTCGCACCCACCGGGCTGGTGTTCTACCGACGCTGAACGCCCGCCGAACTGCCCCACCTTCGAGGACTGCCGTCATGCCCCGAACCATCGAATACTGGCGCCCCACGAACGGCCTGTATCATGCGACCCCGCCCGGAATCGCCGTGCTGACCCAGGACAGCGATTGGGAGGTGCTCAACGAAGCCACCGGCTTCTACGAGGAAAGCCCGTATCCCTCCGCCTTCAAGGGACAGGTGTATCGCGCGCTGAACTACATAAACGCTACGCCGACGGGCGCATCGCTGCTCTGGAACCTCTACACGACGAACAATTTCGTCGACATCACCCCCTCGTCGCTGGGCAACAATGTCCAGTCCACCAATCAGCCCATGGCGCTCAATCAGGTCGCCAGAGAAATCATCGTAGGAACCGGTCCCGGCCCCCAGACCCAGATCGCGCTCAATCAGACAGGCATCGCCCCGCAGGCGCAGACCCAGTGGCTGACCTATGTCATCAACAGTTCGCCGCATTGGGCCCTGGACGGCGTGCCGGGCAACGGTGGTGGCCTTTACGGCTATCTAGAGCGCGCCCGCCAGTATGCCAACCGCTGGATGCTGCTGTTCGACCACCGCTACTTCCGCTGGAGCGACAGCAATGAAGGCTATTTCAATGAGCAGAGCTACAGCGGACATTTCGGTATCTCCGCCCACAACATCGCCATCACCAACCACGAAGTGGCGGCCTGGCTTGCCGGACAGCCGCTACCCCACCGCCTCAGCGATGCCCAGCAGAACCATGCGCGGCTTGCGACCATAGTTGCCCTTAAGGACGTTTCGCCGCCTTCGGCTGGCTGTTCCGCCCATGTGAGATGGAACCCCACAGCGACCAACCCGCTGAACCGGATACGTCCTCCGGCAATCGGCCTGGCTCATGAGCTGCTGCATGCCTACTACAGTTGCCGAGGCGCACAACCCGGCTACGACGACAACCACTACTCCACGGTACTGTTCGAATACCGCTGCGTCGGCCTCGGCCCCTGGGACGAAGCACCATTATCGGAAAATGCCCTACGCAAAGAATGGTGGAGCTATGCCTGCCAGCAGGTGCCCGGAAGCGACCCAGAGAACAGGAAGGCCATCGGCAAACGCATCAGTTACATGTAGTCGTCGCCGCTGTCCCGACAGAAACGAGGGACCCAGATGCCCCGTCCCACCGATAGCAATACCAGCCTCTCCCTGACCGCCTCGGCGCTGGCAGCCCTGTTCCCGGAGCGTCTGGCCGGGGAAGAACGCCTGAACGCACTGCCCGGTTGGGAACTGCTGGGCTACAGCGCCAGCCCCTTAGCCCTGGACGGCGCAATCGCCACCCATCTCACCGCCACCCTGCACAACGACGCCGACCAGCGTCCGCTCGACGGCCTGGTCGCGGAGATCCGCCAACTCCCCGGCGATGCCAGCGCCGAGCGCTACCAGGTGCTGTTGCGCCCCTGGCTCTGGTGGCTGACGCTGGCCAGCAACAACCGGGTGTTCCAGAACCTCGCCACCAGCGACATCGTCACCCAGGTCTTCGACCAGCACGGCTTCAGCGACTACCAGTTGCAGCTCAGCGGCAGCTACCAGCCCCGCGAATACTGCGTGCAGTACGGCGAGAGCGACCTTGCCTTCGTCTCGCGGCTGCTGGAGGAAGACGGCATTTTCTGGTTCTTCACCCATGCCGCCGGCAAGCACACCCTGGTGCTGGCCGACAGCAACGACGCCTTCCCGCCGATTCCCAACGGCCCGCAAGTGGCCTACCTGGGCCAAGGAATCGGCGTGCGCGAGTTGCAGGGCGTGCGTTCGGCGCAGTACAGCCTCCAGGCGGTATCCGGGACCTACAGCGCCACCGACTACGAGTTCACCACCCCGGGCACCTCGCTGTACTCCCAGGCCGAGGCGGTTTCCGGCGCCGCCGGCGTCTACCAGCACCCCGGCGGCTACACCGCCAAGGCCCAGGGCGACAGCCTGACCAAGCAACGCATCGACGGCCTGCGCAGCCAGGAGACGCGCCTGATCGGCGAGAGCGACTGCCGCTGGCTGGTGCCCGGCCACTGGTTCACCCTCAGCGGGCATGACGACGATTCGCTGAATATCGACTGGGTGCTGACCTCGGTCACCCATGACGCCAGTCACGCGCACTACCGCAATCGCTTCGAGGCGATCCCCAAGGCCACCGCCTACCGCCCCGCGCGGGTCACGCCCAAGCCGCGCATGCACACCCAGACCGCCCTGGTGGTGGGCAAGGCCGGCGAGGAGATCTGGACCGACCAGTACGGCCGGATCAAGATCCAGTTCCCCTGGGACCGCGACGGCAAGAACGACGAGACCTCCTCCTGCTGGGTGCGCGTGGTGCTGCCCTGGAGCGGCAAGGGCTTCGGCATGCAGTTCGTGCCGCGCATCGGCCAGGAAGTGATCGTCACCTTCATCGACGGCGACCCGGACCGCCCGCTGGTCACCGGCTGCGTCTACAACGGCGACAACGCCCTGCCCTACGCGCTGCCGGACAACCAGACGCAGTCCGGGATCAAGACCAACTCGTCGAAGGGCGGCGGCGGTTTCAACGAGCTGCGCTTCGAGGACAAGAAGGACGCCGAGGAAGTCTTCCTCCAGGCGCAGAAGGACCTCAACGTCAACGTGCTCAACGACAGCACCGCCAGCATCGGCCACGACGAGACCCTGACGGTGCAGAATGCCCGCACCCGCACGGTGAAGGAAGGCGACGAGACCGTCACCCTGGAGAAAGGCAAGCGCACGGTGACCATCCAGACCGGCAGCGACAGCCTGGATGTGAAGGACACGCGCACGGTGACGGTGGGCGCCGACCAGACCCACAGCACCGGCGGCAACTACAGCCACAAGGTCAGCGGCAACTTCGAGCTGACGGTGGACGGCAACCTGACCATCAAGGTCAGCGGCACCCTCGCCCTGCAGAGCGGCGGCAGCCTGACCCTGAAGAGCGACGCCGACCTCGCCGCCCAGGCCGGCACCTCGCTGACCAGCAAGGCCGGGACGTCGCTGACCAACCAGGCCGGCACCTCCCTCACCAACAAGGCCGGCACCAGCCTGACCAACGATGCCGGCGTCAGCCTGACCAACAAGGCCGGCGCCGAACAGACGGTGGACGGCGGCGGCATGCTGACCATCAAGGGCGGCCTAGTAAAGGTCAACTGAGGAGAAGCGCATGGCGGCATCCGGCAAGCTCGACCTGGTTCGTGGCGACAGCCATCTCGCTGGTAACCTGCTCGACGGCAGCCTGGAAGGTCCGTTGCGCATCGACGAGCACGACAGGCCGCAGGCCAGCCTCGGCTACCGGCAGGGCCAGTTGCACGGCGCCAGCACCCTGTTCCATCCCAACGGCAAGGTCTCCGCGCAACTCGCCTTCGTCGACGGCAAGCTGCACGGGCCGGTCAGTTTCCATGCCGCGGAAGGCTGGTTGCAGCGCAAGGCGCACTACCGCAACGGGCTGCTCCACGGCGAAGCGCTCACCTATTTCGCCAACGGCCAGGTGGCCGAGCGCGAGCATTACCGCGACGGCGTGCGCGACGGGGTCTACCAGCGCTTCCATGGCAATGGCCAACTGGCCTTCGACGGACGCTACCTGAACGGCCAGCTACTGGACGGCGCCCAGCCGTTCGCCGATGACGGCCGGCCGCTGGACAGCGAGGGCAGACCCATGGCGCGCTGGCGCTGGTGGTGGATCAGGCTGGCGGAGCCCTAGGCGCGCATCGGCCAGGCGGCGCTCAGGGAATCAGCATCTGCACCTGTCCCGGCACGCTGATCTTGATCACCCCGCCCCAGGTGCAGATCAGCGTGCCGTTGGCGTCCAGCGCGGGCATCCCGCCCAGCAGCAGGGTCGGCGGACCGCCGGGGATCCACGGGCTGGCGGTGGCGGGAATGCACGGCATCGGCGTCAGTACGCCGAGGGCGGCGGCGGTGGCGGCGGCCACCACGGGGTTGGCCGGACTCTGGCAGAGGCCGAAGGTGGGAATGTTCAGCAGCGGGATGTGGTCCATGATGTTCGCCGCCGGCATCCCGCTGGTCAGGGTGCGGTTCTGCGGCAACACGTTGAGCACCGTCGGCGCCGCCCCGAAGCTGCATTGCAGGGTGGCGCCGGCGCAGACCTGCGGGCAGCCCATGCCGTCCTCCCGAGCGCGATGGCGTTGTAGCAGGATAGACCAGCCCATCGCGCTCGCCGTGGGGCTGGCTTGCTGTTTTTCTGACGAATGCCCGACATGCGTGTCGCCAGCGGCGCTAGAATTCCGCTGTCATGCGGGGCGGAGCCCCGCGACAGGGATCGACGAAAAAGGATTTTCGGCGGATCGAACGGTGCCCGCAGCGCCCTCGCCGGCCGGCCTGCGGCCGGTCGATGCAGGGGTTGCCGCACCCTGGCCGCCCCCAAGGACGGGACGACAATGCCTAGCACAAGAAGCCTCCCCGCACGGGTCATCGTCGCCGATGACTATCCCCTGTTCCGCGATGGCCTGAGACGGGTCGTCCGCCGCTACCTCCCGCAAGCCGCCGTAAGCGAAGCGGGCAGCTTCGACGAGGTGCTGCGCCTGGCCTCGAGCGTCTCGCCGGAACCTCCCGCCCTCTTCGTCCTCGACCTGCTGCTTCCCGGCTTCGCCGCCTCCCAGTCCATCGAGCGCTTGCGTCGCGCCTATCGGCACAGCGCAATCGTCATCGTCTCGATGCTCGACGACCCGCGTCTGGTGGACGAGGTGCTGGCCGCCGGCGCCGACGGCTACCTCGGCAAATCCCTGGAGGCCGGGGAGATCGGCACGGCGTTGCAGACGCTCGGCAGCGGCGAACCGGTGGTGCGCCTGCGCGGCGGGTCGAGCGCCGGCAGTCGGCAACGCGCCCTCCTGGACGCCCTGACCCCACGGCAGCAAGCGGTACTGCGGCTGATCGCCGATGGCCTGTCGAACAAGGAAATCGGCCGCGCGCTGTCGATCTCGCCGTTCACCGTGCGCGTGCACGTTTCCTCGCTGCTGCGCGCCCTGGAAGTGAACACGCGGACAGCCGCTGCGGCGCTGGCGGCGAAGGCCGGCTTCTAGGCAGGCTCTACGCGGCCGTACCCGGAGTTCCCGCGCAAGCATCCGAGAATGCCGAAACGAGAAGTCTGCCGCGATTTTCCGCGAAGTCTCCTCGCGGCGCTGAAGCCCGGCGCAGCGGACCAGTCCCATCCATGAGGGGCGCGCCTGCGCGCCGGCCTCACCGGGAGCGGCGACGCTCGTTTTCAGCAGAGGAACGGCACATGATCGACAGGGTGAAGCCGCTGATGGCGGCATGGGTTGTGGTCTTCGCATCTTCTTCGTTCGCCGGCGAAACGGCGGGAAAATTGCCACGAAAGCCAGCTCTAGGGCCGGAAACCGCGGGGGCGACCCTGGTCATTCCCGGCGAGACCGACAGGCTCGCGTCGCTCTACGCCCGCGCACAGGGCGAAGGCGGCAAGGTGGTGCTCTGGGCCGGCGGCGACGCGCCGAACCAGATGGACTGGTTGAAGACGGCCTTCGAGAGCCGCTTTCCCGGCGTGACCCTGGACGTCACGGTGGACCTCTCCAAGTTCCACGACCTGCGCATCGACCAGGAACTCGCCGCCGGCACCCTGACGCCGGACGTGGCGATGCTGCAAACCACCTTCGATTTCGACAAATGGAAGGCCCGCGACGTGCTGCTGCGCTACAAGCCGATCGGCTTCGCCCGGCAGAAGAAAGGCTACGCCGATCCCGACGGCGCCTATGTCACGGCCTACAACAACGCCTTCGTGCCGACCTACGCTTCCGTCCGGCTGCCAGCGGAGCGCTATCCGACGCGCTTCGCCGATTACCTGAAGCCGGCCTTCAAGGGCAAGCTGGTGCTGACCTATCCCCATGACGACGATGCGGTGCTGTACGTCTACGACAAGCTGGAACGGCGCTACGGCAGCGGTTTCCTGCGCGCCCTGGCGGCGCAGAAGCCGAACTTCCTGCGCGGCACGGCGGCGCCGGCGGCCTCGGTGGGCACCGACTCCATCGGTTCGCTGGGCAACCTGACCGGCTATGCGACCGACAGCGATACGCCGGCCGGCTACTTCATCCCGACCGACGAGCCGTTCATCGTCTGGAACCAGCGCGCGGCGATCTTCAAGGCCGCCCGTCATCCGGCCACGGCCAAGCTGCTGCTGTCCTACCTGGGCTCGGCCGAGTTCCAGTCCAGCTACGGCGGCTGGCGCGCCCGCGCTGACGTCGGCGAAGCGCCTGGGCTGCCGCCACTGGAGTCGCTGAAGAACGTCGACGTGCACGATTTCACCCGCTGGATGGCCGATCGCCAACGGGTGGCCAGCCTGCGCAGGCACATGGCGGAAATCTTCGGCCCGGTACGCGGCGAGTCGCCGTTGCGCGACCCGGCGCTGATGAGCCTGCTGGGGCTGACGGCGAACGACATCGTCGCCTTGCCCGAACCGGACCTGCCGATCTACTGAACCGCCATGACGGCCTCGCGCACGGACGACGCGGGGTCGTCGATCCTGGAGAATTGCCAATCAGGTTTCGACGGCAAGCAGGCGGCCTGGAGCGGCTGGGAAGACCCCCAATTCTTATAAAATACTTTTAATAAACGATTTATCCTATTGATTAATAAGATAAATAAAATACTAGAATTCACTTTAAGTTGAAACGACAAGGCGGCGCATAACGCTACCCGTTGTCCGCCCTGGCATCCGCTTACCGTCTTCGCTGCGCAGGGCGAACGAGGCCACGCGCGTTATCCGCCGACAGGCCTCTGCCAGGGAGGGACGGCGGCACGGAAAACTCTTCTTCGACAACGACTTCCGCGTAGAACCTGATCCATCGCCTGCGCTCGCGCGAACTCACGCAGGCGACGATCAGGACCTAGGACCTAGGCCTTCCGCCACCCCTGCAACTGATTGCGGATCGGCAACTCGCGGATGCGCTTGCCGGTGGCGGCGAAGATCGCGTTGCACAGCGCCGGCGCTATCGGCGGCACGCCGGGCTCGCCGACCCCGCCCAGCGGCAGGTCGCCGTCCGGCTTGAGCAGATGCACCGACACCGCCTTGGGCGCCAGCGGCATGCGCGCCAGCTCGTACTGGTGGAAGTTGTCCTGCTGGACCTTGCCATCCTTGAAGCTGATCTCGCCCAGCGCCGCCAGGCCCAGGCCCATCACGCAGGCGCCTTCGAGCTGCGAGCGGATGCGCTCGGGGTTGATCTGCGGACCGCAGTCGGCGGCGATGGTGGCCTTGTGCACCAGCAGCGCGCCGTCGTCCTTCACCTCCACCTCGATCACCACCGCCACGTAGGTGACGAAGCTGTAGTGCGCGGCGATTCCCCGCGCCCTGCCCCTGGGCAGCTCGCCGCCCCAGCCGGACTGGCGCGCCGCCTCCTCGATCACCCCGCGCAGGCGGCCGACATCGAGCGGGTAGCGCTCCGGCGACTCGCCGTAGTTCCAGCTGTCGCCGAGTTCGGCGGTGTCGATCCGCCGCGCCGGGCCGAGCAGCTTGAGCAGGTAGTCCTTCGGGTCCTGGCCGGCCTTCGCCGCCAGTTCGCCGACGAAGCTCTGGATGGCGAAGGCGTGGGGGATGTTGGAGACCGAGCGGAACCAGCCGACCCGGGTGTGCGCCGGGGCCTCGGGGTTCTCCAGGCGCACGTTGGGGATGGCGAACGGCAGGTTGGTCAGGCCCATGCCCAGTTCGAAGGCGCCCTGGTGCTTGCTGTCCGGGCCGAACAGTGCGGTGATGCTCGGCGCCACCGAGCGATGCAGCCAGGCCTGCGGCAGCCCGTCGGCGCCGAGCACGGCCTGCAGGCGCTCCACCGAGACCGTGTGGAAATAGGAGAAATGCAGGTCGTCCTCGCGGGTCCACTGCACGCGCAGGTGGCGACCGGGGAACGCCTTGGCCAGGATCGCCGCTTCCAGCACGAAGTCGGGCTTGGACTTGCGGCCGAAACCGCCGCCGAGCAGGGTCACGTTGACCGTGACCTTGTCGAACGGCAGTTTCAGGCGCTCGGCGATGCGCTCGCGGGTCACTTGCGGCGCCTGGGTTGGGGCCCAGACCTCGCAGGCGCCGTCCTTGTACCAGGCGGTGGATACCGGCGGTTCCATCGGCGCCTGGGCCAGGTGCGGCAGGTAGTACTCGGCCTCGACGACATCCCCGCCCTTGGCGAACAGCGCCGCGGCATCGCCGCTGTCGCGCACCACCTTGCCCGGCTTGCGCGCGGCCTCTTCCAGTTGCTTGCGGTAGGCCACCGAGTCGTAGCCGCCGTTGACCCCGGCGTCCCACTCGACCACCAGCGCCTCGCGCCCCTTGATCGCCGCCCAGGTGTTCTGCGCCACCACGGCGACCCCGCCCAGCGGCTGGAACTCGGACGGGATCGGCCGGCCCTCGATCTCGATCACCTTGACCACCCCCGGCACCTTCAGCGCCGCGGCGGCGTCGTAGCGCTTGAGCTTGCCGCCGTAGACCGGCGGCCGGGCGACCACGGCGTAGAGCATGTCGTCGAAGCGCGCGTCGAAGCCGAAGCCGGCGCGGCCATTGACGATATCGGCGCCGTCGATGGCGCGCGCCACGTCCTTGCCGATGTAGCGGAACTGCTCGGGCTTCTTCAGCAGCAGCTTGTCGCGCGCCGGCACTTCGAGGCCCGCGGCGGCCTCGGCCAGTTCGCCGAAGGACAGCGAACGGCCGCTGGGCGCATGCAGCACCTTGTTCTGTTCGGCGCGGCACTCGCCCAGCGGAACCTTCCACTGGTTGGCCGCGGCCTGTTCGAGCATCTGTCGCGCCGCCGCACCGCAGCGGCGCATGGGTTCGAACCAATGGCGCATGCTGCGCGAGCCATCGGTGTCCTGGTTGCCGTAGCGCGCTTCGTCGCCGGGCGCCTGGATCACCTTGACCCGGCTCCAGTCGGCCTCCAGCTCGTCGGCCACCACCATCGCCAGGCTGGTGCGCACGCCCTGGCCCATTTCCGAGCGGTTGCAGACGATGCCGACCGTGCCGTCCCGGTCGATGCTCACGTAGATCTTCGGGTTATCCACCCAGCCGTGGGGCATGGCGTCGGCGCCGAAGGCCTTCTTCTCGGCGGCCAGGGCGTCGCGCCAGCCCCAGTTGGCAGCCACCAGCAGCACGCCGGTGGCGCCGACGCCCTTGAGGAAACCGCGGCGGCTGAGATTGCCGATGACCAGATCGTCGGGGTACGAGCGCTTCATGCCTTGGCCTCCTGCAACTTGGCGGAGGCGTTGTGGATCGCCGTCTTGATCCGGTTGTAGGTGCCGCAGCGGCAGATGTTGCCGGCCATGGCCGCCTCGATCTGCTCGTCGCTGGGCGCGGGGTTGCTCTTCAGCAACGCCGTGGCCGACATGATCTGCCCGCCCTGGCAGTAGCCGCACTGCGCCACGCCGATGTCCAGCCAGGCCTGCTGGACGACTTCGCCGACCTTGTCGGTGTGCAGGTGGTCGATGGTGGTGACCTTCCTGCCCTGCGCCAGGCTCACCGGCGTGATGCAGGAACGGGTGGCCTGGCCGTCGATATGGATGGTGCAGGAGCCGCACAGGCCCATGCCGCAGCCGAACTTGGTCCCGGTATAGCCGACGACGTCGCGGATAGCCCAGAGCAAGGGCATATCCTCGGTGACATCGAGCTGATGATCCTTGCCATTGAGGTTCAGGGTAATCATCGGTGCACGCCTTTTCTGGTTTCTGGTTATGGAGTCGCACGGCGACTGCGCCGCCCCCCATGGGCGCGGCGAGTCTCTCATCGGACTGAAGGGAGATTATTGGCGAGAGGACTGCGGCGGATAACCTGGCAGAACTGAACGTATCGTTGAATGGAATTCAACGATACCCAAGCCGGGCGGGAATCGCCCGGGCGAGGCAGCATTCCCGGTGGCCCGCTCCTCGCCGCTCGCCGGAAAGCGAGCGGCTCGGCCAGGGGAAACGGCGTTAGCCGCGCCGCACGCGCAGGCGCTCGGCGTGGTAGATCAACGGCCCATGCTGGTCCTCGGCACCGCTGGGGTCGTCCAGCAGCACGCCGGTGATGCGGCCCTGGCGGAACAGCAGGCGGATCGCCAGCAGGTTGGCCCTGGGGTCGCCCTTGAGATCATGGAGGGAACGCGGGGTGTCGGCATCCAGCTGACAAAACACCGATTCGAGCAAAACATCGGAAGGTTCTAACGCCATGCAGTCGTATCCGTCGAGAAGTACCGGTCACCTTGCCTTGCACTGGGTGCCGGTCAAAGCCCATCCCTGGAAAAACGCCTTTCCGCGAATTGAAACAATGCGCAACGATTTTCCTCGCGACGCAGTGTCGCCTACCGCCAGAGCCGTTGCCAAGAGCCGTACATCCCTGCGGCGCGCCCCTGCGACAACGTTGCAATACTTTCTTCACACGAGTTCCGCTACAAAGGTATCTCGCCGGAACCGAGGGTTCCTTTGTCCACCCACCCATAACCGAGAAAGCAAGCGGAGGCACCCATGAACCACACTGCATCGATCCCCGCCCTGCCCACGGCCTATGACCTGCTGAACACCCGCATCCAGCGCATCATCCACGCCCCGGCTGCGCAACAGGCCTGCCAGGCCTGCATTTCCCGATTGCCCGGCGAAGACGAGGGCGACTGGGCCCACCTGCTGGAAAGCTTCGACCGTTCCAACCAGTGGCTGCTCGACCCGCAGCGCGACGGCAGCATCGTCCTGCGCTGGAGTTCCGCCGCCTGATCCTGTTTGCCGCGCGGCCGTCAGCCGCGCGGCTTGCGCTCTTCCCTCCCCTTCGCCGTTCGCGGCTATCGCGGATAGCTTCCCGGCAACAGGATGTCCCGGCCGACCTCGCGGATGTCGGTATGGCCGCAGAAGGCCATGGTCAGGTCCAGCTCACGAGCGATGATCTCCAGCGCCCGCGTCACTCCGGCCTGCCCCAGCGCGCCCAGCCCATAGAGATAGGGACGGCCGATCATGGTCCCGCGCGCACCGAGGGCGATGGCCTTGAGCACGTCCTGCCCGGAACGGATGCCGCTGTCGAGCCAGACCTCGATGCGCTCGCCCACCGCCTCGACGATCTCCGGCAGCGCGCTGATGGTCGAGGGCGCGCCGTCCAGCTGGCGTCCGCCATGGTTGCTGACGACCAGCGCATCGGCGCCGGAGTCGGCGGCCAACCGCGCATCCTCGGCATCGAGAATGCCCTTGAGCACCAGCTTGCCGCCCCAGCGCCGCTTGATCCATTCGACGTCGCCCCAGTTCAGCCGCGGGTCGAACTGGCGGGCGGTCCACTCGGACAGCGAGCCCATGTCGTCGACGCCCTTGACGTGCCCGACGATGTTGCCGAAACCGCGACGCCGGGTGCCGAGCATGCCCAGCGCCCAGCGCGGCTTGGTGGCGATGTTCAGCAGGTTGGCCAGGGTCGGCCGCGGCGGCGCCGAGAGACCGTTCTTCAGGTCCTTGTGGCGCTGGCCGATGATCTGCAGGTCGAGGGTCAGCACCAGCGCGTCGCAGCCGGCGGCCTTGGCACGGTCGATCAGGCGTTCGATGAAATCGCGGTCGCGCATCACGTAGAGCTGGAACCAGAACGGCTGGCCGACTTCCGTGGCGATGTCCTCCAGGGAACAGATGCTCATGGTCGACAGGGTGTAGCGCACGCCGAACTCGGCGGCGGCGCGGGCGGCGAGGATCTCGCCGTCGGCATGCTGCATGCCGGCCAGCCCGGTGGGCGCGATGACCACCGGCATGGCCATCTCCTGGCCGAGCATGCGGGTGCGCAGCGAGCGGTTCTCGATGTTCCGCGCGACCCGCTGGCGCAGCTTGATCGCGGCGAAGTCGTCCTGGTTGGCGCGGTAGGTGCCTTCGCTCCAGGAACCGGAGTCGGCGTAGTCGTAGAACATCCGCGGCACGCGCTTGCGCGCCAGGCGGCGCAGGTCTTCGATATCGGTGATGACGCTCATGCAGTCCACTCCTTCGGGGGTGGCTGGATGGTAGAGCGCGACGTACCGCCGCAGGCGGAATAATTGTCGGCATCGGCGGAAGGAAATTCCGCCGTTTCAGTCGTCCGCCGCCGGAAGGAATTCCCTGCCCTGGGCCACCGCCTCGCGGCAGATCGCCGCCAGCCAGGCGGCGAAACGCTGGCTGGCCGGCGAGGCCTGGTGGCTGCGCAGGTGGTAATGGTGGGTGGGCGCCGAACGCAGCGGGAACAGCACCACCAGCCGCCCCTCGGCAAGCCAGGCGCGCGCCAGCGAGGGTCGCGCGAGGGCCACGCCCTGGCCGTTGGCGGCGGCTTCCAGGGTCATGCCCAAATCGAGCAGGCGCGGCCCGGCGCAGGGCTCCGGCCAGTCCAGCCCGGCCACGCGGAACCACGGCTGCCAAGGCTCCAGCGGCGAGCGCAGCAACGGCAGGCCGGCGAGCATGGCTGGCGTCCAGGGCCGCGGCAGGCCGAGCAGCAGCCCCGGCGCGGCCATCGGTAGCACGCGCTCCTCCAGCAGCCGCTCGCCGGCCGCCACGCCATGGCTGTCGCCGCGCACCTCGACGTCGGCCAGCGGCAGGTCCTGGCCGTCCGAAGGACTCGACAGGAGAATCTCCAGCTCGATTTCCGGACAGGCCTCGGCGAAGGACGCCAGGCGCGGAATCAGGATCTGCCGGGCGAAGGTCGGCGGCGTGCGCAGGGTCAGCCGCTGCTGGCGCTGGACCTGGCGACGATGCAGCGGAACCGCCGCGAGCTGGGCGAGGATCGGCGCGATCTGTTCGAGGTACTCGCGGCCGTGGGAGGTCAGCGCCAGAGAGCGGCCGTCGCGCTGCAACAGGCTCACCCCGAGCATCCCCTCGAGACCGGAAACCCGCTTGCTGGCGGCGCTGCCGGTGATCGACAGGAGTTCGGCGGCGCGCTCGAAGGTACCCAGCCGGGCAGCCGCTTCGAACGCCTGCAACGCTTCGATGGAAGGAAAACGGAAATCGTCGGGATTGAGCATGGGGCAGACTTTACCCGCTGCCCGAGATCAGGGATACCGCGTCAGAGCCGCTGCTCGTTGGCCGCGGCGCGGCGCTCGGGCGCCGCGGAACCGGCGGCACCGCCCCAGGAAGCCTTGCCGGGGCTGTAGACATCCTGTTCGTCGAGGGTCACCAGGCCGCTTTCCACCAGGCGCCCGAGGACCTGGCGGATGCTCACCAGGGACAGCGGCGTACCGGTTTCGGAGAGACGCCGGTGCAGGGTGCGGATCGGCACCCGACCCTGCTCCCCCGAGGCTTCCCAGAGCGCATCGATCACTTTCAGCCGGGCCAGGCTCATCTTCAGGCCGGCCTCCTTCAACATCTGTTTGACGGGCGAATGGGTCATCGTGACGCTCCTTTCGTGGACGAGTGGGTAGCGGGTCCCCGCCGAAGCCGAGCATCCCTGCTCGCTGCCTGCACGTGTTCCCTGAAACCGGGCGGCTGTGGGCCGCCTCTATGGTTAAAGACGAACGAGCGCGGAAAAACCGTCAGTTTTTTTCCCATCAGATCTGATAGGCATTGCTTATCATTCGCGAATGCTTAGCCGTTGCAGTTGCGGGTCGGCGTCGATCTGCCTGTCGCTGAACGGCAAGGTCTGCCATTGCTGGCGGGAAAACAGCTCGGTCTGGTCGCGGTAGTGCGGCGAGCGCGGATCGCTGGACTGGGAGAAAGCCAGCAACCCGCGAGCCTTGGGCCCTTCCTCGGGGAAGGTCACCAGCTGGATGTAGCTGGTGCCGCCGACCACCTCCAGGTGGTCGCCCTTGCGGATGCTCTGGATCGCGTTGTAGACCCCGAAATGGCCATCGCCGCCGGGAATCGCGATGCGTTCCTGGCCACGGGTGCTCACTTGCAGGTCGCCCCAGCGCGCGCCGTCGGGAATCCCGCTCTTCTCCACCTCCGCCGCCGCGTCCGCCAGCGCCTGGCGCACCTGGGCCGCCACCTGCGGCCGGTCGAGGGCGATGCCTTGCGGCGTATCCAGGGGACGTTGCGCATCGAACGGTTCCTTCCACGCGCCGTCGAGTTCGGCGAAGCGTTGCATGAAGCGCTGGAAGTAGACGAAGCCGCTGCCGCTGTCGAGGTTGGCGCCACGGTCCCACTGCGCCAGGGCCGCGCAGGCACGGGCAAGGGAATTCTCGCCCTGGTTGTCGCGGCACAGGCGGAGCAGGTCCGGCAGCACCTGGTCGGCGCTGAAGACATGGTTGGCGGTGACCATTTCCTCGAGCGTCTTCGCCTCCAGCGGCTGCTTGCCCTGTAGCCGGCTCAGGGCGTAGCGCGCCCGCGGACCGATGGGTTTCTCCTGGCTGACCAGGGGCGAAAAGCCCTGCAACGGGCTCGCCGGGTTGGTCAGCCAGGCGCTGTCGTTGGAGTTCTGCACGAAGTCCCTGCGCAACAGCACCGGCAGTTGCGCCGCCGGGGTGATGCCAGCCTGGGCTGCGGCCGGGTCGCGGCTCCAGGCACAGCGGCTGTCCTGCCCCTGGAGGGCCGGCAGGCCTTCGGCGACCAGTTGCGGAATGGCGCAGGCGGGAATCAGTTCCGGCTTCAGGTAGGGCACCACCGACTGGTTCATGTACAGGGCGTTGCCCTGCTCGTCCGCGGCCAGGGTGTTGACCCAGGGGATCCCCTGTAGCGCCTCGACGCGCCGGCGCAGGTCGGCGACGTCGCTGGCCTGGTTGATCGAGTACCACTGTTGCAGTACCCGGGTGTTCTCCAGGTTGGCGTCACGCAGCGCATAGGCCTCGCTGCGGTTCCAGTCCAGCTTGCCGGGCCAGACCACCAGCGGGCCGTAGATCGACTGGTAGACCTTGTGCTCGACGCGCGACAGCTTGCCGTCGGCGCCGCGCACCTCGATCGCGACGGACTTCTCCTCCAGCGGCAGCGAACGACCGTCGACCAGGTAGCGCCGCGGGTCCTTCGGGTCCAGCGCCAGGCGATACAGGGTGAAGTGGCTGGAGGTATCCACCGTGTGGGTCCAGGCCAGGTGGCGGCTGAAGCCGATGTTGACCACCGGCAGGCCGGGCAGCGAGGCTCCCATCACGTCGAGCCGGCCGGGAATGATCAGGTGCATCTGGTAGAAACGCATCGCGCCGTTCCAGGGGAAGTGCGGGTTGGCCAGGAGCATGCCCTTGCCGTCCGCCGAACGTTCGCTGCCAACGGCAATGGCGTTGCTGCCGCGCTCCAGGCGGAAGCGCTGGCGCCGCTGCTCGGCGACCTGGAACGCCTGCTCGCCGCTCAGGGCGACCTTCTCCGTGCCGGGCGGCGCGGCGGCCACCAGCGCGTCGGCGAACTGGCCGACCCCGCCTTCCACCAGCAGGCGCCGGGTCAGGCGCAGCAGGTCATCGGTCGCGATGGCCCGCAGCCAGGGCTGGCCAAGGCAACTGGTGGTCTTGCCGTCGGCCTCGCGGAGGAAGCGGTTGAAACCGGCGGCGTAGCCTTCGAGCAACTGGCGCACCGCGGGCGTCTGCGCCTGCCAGAAGGCTTGCAGCGCCTCGGGTTGGTTGAGCCAGGCGTAGAAGATGTCGGACGGCAGGTTGTCCAGCTCGGCCGACGACTTGCCCTCGCTGCCGAAATAGCGCGCCCGCTCGCCGCGCGCGGTGACGATCTCCTCGGCCAGCAGGCAGGCGTTGTCGCGCGCGTAGGCGTAGCCGATGCCATAGCCCAGGCCGCGCTCATCCTTGGCCCGGATGTGCGGCACGCCATAGGCGGTCCAGCGGATATCCGCGGCCAGCCCGGTCGGCCGCGGCATATCGGCCTGGACCGGCATCATCGAACCCAACAGCATGCCGGCCAGGCCGGTCAGTACGGTACGCATCCCCATCGATGTCGTTTCTCTGCAAAGTGGTGGCCGGAACGGCCGGGACATGCAACGAAAACGCCCTGCGTGCCGGGCATCCCCTGGCGGGGAAACGGGCAACACAGGGCGTGGCGGCGTGGCGCCGATCAGCTGGCCAGGGCGTGCTCGTGCAGGGCGCGGGCCGGAGCGCCGGGCTTCAGGTGCTGGTACAGGGAGCCGGAGATTTCCTCGGCACGCACCGGCAGCACCGACAGCAGGGTGTCGCTGAGGCCGTGGCTGGCCTGGCTGAAGCCCTGCGCGTAGATCGCCACCTTGCAGCGCTCGTCGGTCTGCAGGCGGTAGTCGCGGCCGATCTCGTGGTCGCCGAGGTACTCCGCCAGCGGTTCGAGCAGTTGGCGGTGCAACTGGCGCTCATAGCCGGTGGCCAGGATCACTGCGTCGTAGGTCTCTACGCTTAGCTCGCCGCTACCTGCGTCGCGCAACGCCAGCTCGATGCCCTGGGCGGTGGCGGTCGCGCGCTCCACGGTGGTCATGCAACGGAAGGCGTGGCGCGGGATGCCGGAGACTTTCTGGCGGTAGAAGACGCCGTAGATGCGCTCGATCAGGTCGGTATCCACCACCGAATAGTTGGTGTTGTGGTATTCGCGCAGCAAACGCTCGCGTTCGGCATGTTCGCGGCTGTAGATGAGATCGGTGAACTTCGGCGCGAACACTTCGTTGACGAACGGGCTATCGTCCGCCGGCTTGAGCGCCGAGGCACGCAGGATCATGTCGGCCTGCACCGACGGGTAGCTGTCGTTGAGGTCGATGAAGGCCTCCGCCGCGCTCTGCCCGCCGCCGATAATGGCGATCTTCATCGGCTTGCCACTGCTGCAGGGCTGCTTGGCCATGTGTTCCAGGTACTGGCTGTGGTGGAACACCCGGCCGTCGCCCTTGAGCGCACGGAACACCTGCGGGATACGCGGGGTGCCGCCGGGACTGACCACCAGGGCGCGGGTGGTGCGCACCAGCTCCTCGCCGTCGGCGTTGCGCGAGATCACCCGCAGCGCCTCGACCTGGCCGGCGCTCAGCATCGGCTCGATGCGCAGGACCTCTTCGCCGTAGCGGCTCTGCTCCTGGAAGTGGCTGGCGACCCAGCGCAGGTAGTCGTTGAACTCCATCCGGCAGGGATAGAAGGTGCCCAGGTTGATGAAGTCGACCAGGCGATCGTGCTTGTGCAGGTAGTTGACGAAGGAATACGGGCTGGTGGGGTTGCGCAGGGACACCAGGTCCTTGAGGAAGGAGATCTGCAACTCGCTCTGCGACACCAGGGTGTTGCCGTGCCAGCGGTAGTCGCCCTGCTTGTCCAGGAACAGCACTTCCAGGGCGCCCTGCGCCTGGGCCCGTTCCTGGAGGGCAATCGCCAGGGCGATATTGGAAGGGCCGAAGCCGACACCGATGAGATCGTGAACCACGGCGGTTGCAGTTGCCTGAGTCATTTCCAGTTCCTCTGGATTGGCCCCCTTTCAAGCGGGAGCGATAAGTCGAGAGCAGCCCTGGAGGGCCATCTGTTGACTAGGAACGAGGACAGGGAAATGAAATTTAAGCGTTGCCGAGCACGAATAGCGAAATCAGTCGGCTTCCCATTCGCGCATGCGCACCCGACAGTGCTTCATCGCGTTGACGATGTGCTTTTCCACCAGGCTGCGGGAAATATTGAGATGTTCGGCGATCTGCGAATGGGACAGGCCGTCCAGCTTGCGCAACAGGAAGGAACTGCGGCAGATGGCCGGCAACTCGGCCAGCGCGCGCTGCAGGTTGTCCAGGCGCTGCCCCTGGTCGACCACCGTCTGCGGCGAGGGACTGGCCAGGCCCTCCTCGTCGTCCAGGACCTCCAGGGGTTCCGCCCGGCGCACCCGGCTGCGACGGTGCTCGTCCACCGCCAGGTTGAGCGCCGTCCGGTACAGAAAAGCCTTCGGATGCTCGATCTGCGCTTGACTGGAGCGCTCCAGAACGCGCAAATACGCGTCGTGGGCGACATCCGCCGCTGCGTGTCGATCCCCGAGCCTGGCACTGAGGAATCGCAGCAGCTCCCGATAATGGTTTTCCAAGACGACTCCTGCTCGCTGCCTCTACGGCACTGTCCTTCCAAGGGCGGGATCGCCTGCCGGCGACATTGGCAGTATGAAATCATTAAATTTATAATAATTCTCATCAAGCTTTAAAGCCTTGTTTCGCTCGCAGCGCAATCCGAAGGCATAACTGGAACCCTCGATGAAGACACCCTCTCCCGCCGACAGCGACACCCTTGTGCAGGACGCCGCGCATTGGTGCATGCGCCTGCACGCCGAGGACTTCTCCGAGGAAGAGCGTGGCGAGTTCCAGCGCTGGCTGGCAGCCGATCCCCGGCACGCCGCCGAATACGCAGAAATGGAGGAGATCTGGGCGCTCAGCGAACTGCTGCCGCGAACGCCGGCGCCCGAGCTTCGCAACCACGCCGCAACCCGCCCGTTCAGCCGTCGCCGCAGGGGCTGGAAGAGCCAGGCACGCGCCGCCGCCCTCGCCCTGCTTATGTTGCCGACGGCCGGCTACCTCGGCTGGCTGCAAGGCTGGATTCCTTCCAACTACCAGCGCTACGAGGCCGAGGGCAACGTCAGGCATGCCGTTCTTCCCGACGGCAGCGAGGTCGAACTGGACCTCAATACGCAGCTGAGCTTCGCCAATTTCAAGGACATCCGCCGGGTTTCCCTGGACAGGGGCGAGGCCTACTTCCATGTCACCCACGACAGCGCGCACCCCTTCGTGGTCAAGGCCGGCAACGGCTCGATCACCGTCACCGGCACCCGCTTCAACGTCTGGAAGTACCAGGACAACGTGGTAGTCACCGTCACCGAGGGCTCGGTGAAGGTCCGCAGCGAAGGCTCGGGCAACGACAGCAGCCTGACTCCCGGCATGCAGGCCAGCTACTATCCGGGCCTGCTGCAACCGTTGGTCGAAGCCGTGGATACCCGCCAGACGCTAGCCTGGCGCGAGGGCCGCCTGGTACTCGACGACCTGCCCCTGTCCAAGGCCCTGCCGCTGATCAACCGCTACCTCGACGCTCCGCTGGTCCTGGGCGACAGGAGCGCTGCGAAACTGCGCATTGGCGGGATCTACAGCACCCGCGACATCCGCAGCCTGGTCGACGCCCTGCCGAAAGTCCTGCCCGTGGACCTGGAACATCGCGAGGACGGCAGCATCCGCATCAGCAGCCGTTACGCCCAGCTCTGAACCCAGGTTAAATTTAGCCGCCCTGGCCTCGTATATCTGGCAGTGCCCAGCCTGCCGATCCAGCGGCGGCGGTCTCTCCACGCACCGGCCGGATTCCCGAATGAGACGAACCCGTAGTACTCGTCGCGCACTGCTCGTCGCAGTCTGCCTCAGCCCCCTGATCGCCCTGGCCGCCTGGCAGGCCTATCCGTTCCGCAGCAACAGCTTCGATACCGTGAGCGTCAGCCGCGGCAGCATCGAGAGCAGCGTCTCGGCGCTCGGCACCCTGCAACCGCGGCGCTACGTCGACGTCGGCGCCCAGGCCTCCGGGCAGATCCGCAAGTTGCACGTCGAGGCCGGGGACGATGTGACGGAAGGCCAGTTGCTGGTCGAGATCGACCCCTCCACCCAGCAGGCCAAGGTCGATGCCGGCCGCTATTCGATCGAGATGCTCAAGGCCCAGCTGGCCGAGCAACGTGCCCAGTACACCCTCGCCCGCCAGCAGTACCAGCGCCAGCAGCGGCTGGCCGCCGGCGGCGCGACGCGTACCGAGGACGTGCAGAGCGCCCAGGCGCAGATGCTCGCCACCCAGGCGCGGATCGAGATGTACCAGGCGCAGATCCGCCAGGCCCAGGCCTCGTTGCGCAGCGACGAAGCCGAACTCGGCTATACCCGCATCTACGCGCCGATGTCCGGCACGGTGGTGGCGGTCGATGCGCGCGAAGGCCAGACCCTCAATGCCCAGCAGCAGACCCCGTTGATCCTGAGGATCGCCAAATTGTCGCCGATGACCGTCTGGGCCCAGGTTTCGGAAGCCGACATCGGCCGGGTCAAGCCCGGCATGCCGGCCTACTTCACGACCCTCAGCGGCGAAGGCCGGCGCTGGACCGGCAAGGTCCGGCAGATCCTCCCGGTGCCGCCCAAGCCGCTGGACCAGAGCAACCAGGGCGGCGGCAGCCCCACCAGCGGCAGCGGCGGGCAGAGCGGCAGCGGCCGGGTGGTGCTGTATACCGTGCTGGTCGACGTGGACAACGGCGACCACCAACTGATGGCGGAAATGACCGCCCAGGTGTTCTTCGTCGCCGCCACCGCGGAAAACATCCTCACCGCGCCGGTCGCCGCCATCCACGACGACGGCAAGGGCGGCCAGGTCGCCTGGGTGGTCGGCAGCAACGGCAAGCCGCAGAGCCGCCAGATCAGGACCGGCATCAGCGACCGCCTGCGGGTACAGGTGCTTGCCGGCCTGGAGGAAGGCGACCGCCTGCTGATGGCCGCTCCCGACGGCAGCGACAGCTGATGGAAAACGCCACGCACCCCGTCCCCCTGATCGAACTGCGCGACATCCGCAAGCGCTACGGCGGCAATGGCACCCCGGAAGTCGAGGTACTCAAGGGCGTATCGCTGTCGATCCACGCCGGCGAGTTCGTCGCCATCGTCGGCGCCTCCGGCTCCGGCAAGTCGACCCTGATGAACATCCTCGGCTGCCTCGACCGGCCCAGCTCCGGCAGCTACCACTTCGCCGGCCACGACGTCGCCGAACTGGACAGCGACGAGCAGGCCTGGCTGCGCCGCGAGGCATTCGGCTTCGTGTTCCAGGGCTATCACCTGATCCCCTCCGCCTCGGCCCAGGAAAACGTCGAGATGCCGGCGATCTACGCCGGCATCCCGGCGAGCGAGCGGCACACCCGAGCGCGGGCCCTGCTCGAACGCCTGGGCCTGGCCGAGCGCACCGCCAACCGTCCGCACCAGTTGTCCGGCGGCCAGCAGCAGCGGGTGTCGATCGCCCGCGCGCTGATGAACGGCGGCCATATCATCCTCGCCGACGAACCCACCGGCGCCCTCGACAGCCACAGCGGCGCGGAAGTCATGGCGCTGCTCGACGAGCTGGCCAGCCAGGGCCACGTGGTGATCCTGATCACCCACGACCGCGACGTCGCCGCCCGCGCCAAGCGCATCATCGAGGTGCGCGACGGCGAGATCGTCAGCGACAGCGCCAACGACGAGCGCCCGGCGCAACCGAGCGCCGGCGTCGAGCGCCACCTGCAGGCCGACGATCTCAGCCAGCGCCTCGCCGAGGGCAGCAGCGAACCCTCGGGGGCCTGGCGCGCCGAACTGCTGGAGGCGGTGCGCGCCGCCTGGCGGGTGATGTGGATCAATCGGTTCCGCACCGCGCTGACCCTGCTCGGGATCATCATCGGCGTCGCCTCGGTGGTGGTCATGCTCGCCGTCGGCGAGGGCAGCAAGCGCCAGGTGATGGCGCAGATGGGCGCGTTCGGCTCGAACATCATCTATCTCAGCGGCTACTCGCCGAACCCGCGCGCGCCGATGGGCATCGTCAGCAGCGACGACGTCGCCGCCATCGCCACCCTGCCCCAGGTGAAGAAGGTCATGCCGGTGAACGGCGGCGAGCTGGTGGTGCGCTACGGCAACATCGACTACCACGCCTACGTCGGCGGCAACAACACCGACTTCCCGGAAATCCTCAACTGGCCGGTGGCCGAGGGCAGCTACTTCACCGAGCGCGACGAAGACGCCGCCACCACGGTCGCGGTGATCGGCTACAAGGTGCGCAAGAAGCTGTTCGGCAGCGCCAACCCGATCGGCCGCTACATCCTCATCGAGAACGTGCCGTTCCAGGTCATCGGCGTGCTCGCCGAGAAAGGCTCCAGCTCCGGCGACAAGGATGCCGACAACCGTATCGCCATCCCCTACTCCGCTGCCAGCATCCGCCTGTTCGGCACGCGCAATCCCGAGTACGTGATCATCGCCGCCGCCGACGCCCAGCGCGTGCACCAGGCCGAACGCGCCATCGACCAGTTGATGCTGCGCCTGCACCGCGGCCAGCGCGACTACGAGCTGACCAACAACGCGGCGATGATCCAGGCCGAGGCGAAGACCCAGAACACCCTGTCGCTGATGCTCGGCTCGATCGCCGCGATCTCCCTGCTGGTAGGCGGGATCGGCGTGATGAACATCATGCTCATGACCGTGCGCGAACGCACCCGCGAGATCGGCATCCGCATGGCCACCGGCGCCCGCCAGGGCGATATCCTCCGCCAGTTCCTCACCGAGGCGGCGATGCTCTCGGTGGTCGGCGGCCTGGCCGGGATCGCCCTGGCCCTGTGCATCGGCGGCGTGCTGCTGCTCGGCCAGGTCGCGGTGGCCTTTTCCCTGTCGGCCATCGTCGGCGCCTTCAGTTGCGCGCTGGTCACCGGCCTGGTGTTCGGCTTCATGCCGGCGCGCAAGGCCGCCCAGCTGGACCCGGTGGCCGCCCTGGCCAGCCAATGACGGACATGTCCATGAAGAATCTTTCCCTGATTTCCGCCTGCCTGCTGCTCGGCGCCTGCGGCAGCACGCCGGCGCCCCTCGACAGCGGCCTGGCCGCGCCCAGCCAGTGGCGCTACCTGGCGGCCGGGCGCAGCGATGCCAGCGACATCCGCCAGTGGTGGAAGGCCTTCGGCGCGCCGGAACTGGACAGCCTGCTGCAACGCGCCCTGCTGAACAGCCAGGACCTCGGCGCAGCGGTGGCCCGCGTGCGCCAGGCCCAGGCCTCGGCGGTGATCGCCGGCGCGCCGTTGCTGCCGGAGCTGAATGCGACGCTCGGCGCCAGCCGGCAGAAACTCCTGCGCGACTCGGGCTACAGCGGTACCGACGCGACCTCCGACAACGATGCCGTCGACTCCTTCTCCGCCGGCCTCAGCGCCAGCTACGAAGTGGACTTCTGGGGCGGTCGCCGGGCTGCCTACCGCAGTGCCCTGGAAAGCCTCAAGGCCAGCGAGTACGACCGCGCCACGGTAGAGCTGACCCTGCTCTCCGGCGTCGCCAACAGCTACCTGCAGGTATTGGCGCTGCGCGAACAGCAGCGCATCGCCAGGCTCAACCTGGACAACGCCGAGCACGTCCTGCGCCTGGTGGAGACCCGCCATGCCGCGGGCTCGGCCACCGCCCTGGAGGTCGCCCAGCAGAGCAGCCTGGTCGCCAGCCAGCGCAAGCAGCTGCCGCTGCTCGAGCAGCAGGCCCATGAGGCGCTGATTACCCTGGCCACCCTGATCGGCGAGCCGGTGCAGGCGCTACAGGTGGCCGAGCGGCCTTTCGACAGCCTGCGCTGGCCGGAGACCGGAGCGGGCCTGCCGAGCGAACTGCTCGGTCGCCGTCCCGATATCGCCAACGCCGAAGCGCAACTGGCCGCGGCCCAGGCCGACGTGCAGGTGGCGCGCGCGGCGCTGTTCCCCAAGCTGACCCTGAGCGCCTCGCTGTCGTCCGGCGCCAACCGCGCCGCCGACACTTTCCGCAACCCCTATTACAACCTGGGCGCCAACCTGCTCGCCCCGATCTTCAACCACGGCCGCCTGCGCGCCGAGCGCGACCGCAGCCTGGCGCGCCAGGAAGAACTGCTGGAAACCTACCGCAAGGCGATCCTCACCGCCTTTGCCGACACCGAACGCTCGCTGAACAGCATCGACGGCCTCGACCGCCAGCTGCACTGGCAGCAGCAGGAGCTGGAGCAGGCGCAGCGCGCCTTCGATCTCTCCGACAGCCGCTACCAGGCCGGCGCGGAAACCCTGCTGACGGTCCTCGAAACGCAACGCACGCTGTACGCGGCGCAGGATGCCGCCGTGCAACTGCGACTGGCCCGCCTGCAGGCCTCGGTCGGCCTGTACAAGGCCCTCGGCGGCGGCTGGCAGAGCGACCGCCAGGGTCTCGCGCGGAAAGACTGAGGCCCGCGTTGCGCGGGCCTCCTCCATCCTTACTCGCTCTTTCGCCGTTCAGCGCCTGAGCTGGTCGCGCGCCAGCTTCAGGTTGCGCGCGTACCAGGGCCGCCGCGGCGCACGCTTGAGCCAGCCGCTCAGTTGATCTTCTTCGCTGAAGATGATGCGCAAAGCCAGCTTCATGGTTTCCACGTCCAGCTCCACCGAGTTGCTGCTCGCCTGGACATCCGAAAGCCCGCATCCATGGGTCGCCGGGCCCAGCCAGGGATCGCCGACCTCGACCCATCGACCGGGCGCGAACCAGTGGATGCCCTCCACTTCGCGGCGCTGCACTTCGCCAGGATGGAAACGCTCGTGGGCGCGATACCAGTCCTCGATGCGGTCGTCGATCCAGCCGTGGAACGACCAAAACACTGGATTCACATGGGAGGAAAACGGGTCGCCGAGGAAGTCGTTCTCCGGGCGGAACCAGCGCGGGGCAAAATCGGCCGGAAAACGGTCGGTCATGACCGGGGCGCCGTTGGAGGGGTCCCTCGTCACCGAGGCCCAGCGCATGTGCAGCCAGTCATGCATGCCCAGTTCCAACTCCGAACCGAACTGGCCGAGGGTCAACTTCGCCAGGTACGCCGGGTCCTGGTACTGCGATTCCCAGACCAGGAAATTGGCATGGTAGGCCTCGGCGCTTTTCAGGCCATGCAGCCACTCGCTGTACTCGTCGTCATCCACTGCCACCCAGGCCGGAGGCACGGAAAACCCGTCCGGATTGTCGAAGTAACGGATGAAGCCGGGACGATCGTACTCCAGCGGCACCACAGGTCGCGGCAGACGCTCCCAGGACGGCAGGTCCTGCATGGAACGCGCAGTATGCAGCATGTGCCGGTGCATGAAAAAGAAGTCGATACCCGAGGCGTTGCGATCCTTGCGTGGCCCTCGCGCATCGCGTTCGCGGTCCAGCGGGCCGGGCTGCCAACCGACTCCGCGCAACGCATTGCGTTGTTTTTCCGAAAGCCGATGCCATTTGTCCCGCGAAGCGTGCCATAGCTGGTGGAACAGTCGGTGCTGCGGCGACACCAGCCAACCGAGAAGTTTCTCGTTGAGCACGATGCGCTCATGGGCCAGGGGGAAGTGACGCTTTACCGCAACGAAGCGAAAATCCTCGTTCGGCGACAGCGGCGAACGCTCCAGGCGCTGTATGCGTCCGCTCAGAGTTCCGTCGCCCGCGTTCGCATAGTCTGCCCAGACCTCGTCGAACACCGCCGAGCAATCGTGAGTCGGTGCCACGGAACCGCTCGCCTGGTCCACCAAACGCCAGCGGATGCTTGCAGAACTGGCTCCGAGCAAGTCGCCAAGCACACGAAAGCGCGGCGGCTCCGCCGCGAGGAGACGTTCAGGAGTATCCAGGTAGCCAATCAGGCCGCGTCCCTTGGGTGCCACGTCCAGCACCAGTTGCAAGCCCTCCCGAGGCAGCCCGGGCAGTTCGGCATCACCGCCTACCAGGCGCAGATCCCATAGACCGCGCAGGCGGTCGCCCAGTCGTATGCCATCGGTAGCCGCCAGGTCGAGCGAAGCCTCGTCAGGCGTCTGCGGCTCCTCTTCGCGGGTCAGATGACGATGTGTGTAGTAAGCCACCGGCAGCGCCGCCGCCCCGGTAAGGGCCAGGCCCGCCATGAATCCGCGTCGAGAAACCGTCATCGTCCTACCTGTATCAACCGTGAAGCTCGCTTTATCCAGCTAGAACGTTCCTTCCGTCGGCAAATTTACCGCCCACATGCCGTTCCACAGGCAACTCGACAATCCCTCCCGCGGCGCTAAATTTTCCCGCTCCGGCCTCGTCCCACCCTGACAGGTGAGTCCGCTTCGGCAGACGCTCATCCGCGCTTTCGATCTCGAACCTGACTGGGACGGCAATGACTAGAACACGCACACGCAAGGCCCTCTACCTCGGCTTGCCGATCTTCCTCATCCTCGTCGGCGGCGGCCTGCTGGCCTGGAAGACCTTCGGCCCGAGCGAAGCGGGCTACCCGCGCAAGGTCATGAAGCACGCCGAGGAGTTGCATGAGCGCATCCTCTCCTTCGATAGCCGGATCACCATCCCGCCGGACTTCGGCACCGAAGGCAACGAGTTCGACAAGGACGGACCGAACCAGCTCGACCTGGTCAAGGCGGGCCGCGGGCGCCTGTCCGGCGCTGCCCTGGCGATCTTCGGCTGGCCGGAGATGTGGAACGGCCCGAACGCGCCACACAAGCCGACCCCGGGATTCGTCGACGAGGCTCGTCACCAGCAGGAAATTCGTTACAAGATTCTCACCGGCATGGTCCGCGACTTCCCCAACCAGGTCGGCATCGCCTACTCCCCCGAGGACTTCCGCCGCCTGGCCATGGAAGGCAAGTTCGCCATCGTCATGAGCATGCTCAACGCCTACCCGCTGGGCGACGACCTGTCCCAGCTGGACAAATGGGCCGCCCGCGGCGTGCGCATGTTCGGCTTCAATTATGTCGGCAACAACGACTGGTCCGACTCTTCCCGTCCCTTGCCGTTCTTCAACGACACGGCGGATGCCCTGGGCGGCCTCTCCCCGCTAGGCAAGCAGGCGGTCGAACGGCTCAACGATCTCGGGGTGATCATCGACGTCTCGCAGATGTCGACCAAGGCCCTGGAACAGGTCGCCGCCCTCAGCCGCGCGCCCATCGTCGCCTCGCACTCCGCGCCGCGTGCCCTGGTGGACATCAAGCGCAACCTCAGCGACCACGAGATGCAACTGATCAAGGACAGCGGCGGCGTGATCCAGGTGGTCGGCTTCCCCGCCTACCTGCGTCCGCTGAGCAAACCGACCCTGGACAAGCTCAACGCCCTGCGCGCGCGCTTCGACCTGCCACCCCTGGAAGGCCTGGACTATGCGCTGATGCCGGGCGATCCGATCATCACCATCTGGCCGGAACAACGCTTCGGTGAATACGCCAGCGCCCTCTACGGCATCCTGGAGGAGGAGCCCAAGGCCGGCCTCAAGGAACTGGTGGACGCCATCGACTACACGGTGAAGAAGGTCGGCATCGACCACGTGGGCATCAGCTCGGACTTCAACGACGGTGGCGGCGTGGACGGCTGGAAGGATGTCAGCGAAATCCGCAACGTCACTGCCGAACTGATCACCCGCGGTTATTCCGATGCCGACATCGCCAAGCTCTGGGGAGGCAACTTCCTGCGCGCCTGGGGCGAAGTGCAAAAACGCGCCAAGCCGACAGCTACCCCCTGACCACGCCGCAACGGACCTCCCGATGAACGACCGTCGTACCTTTCTCAAGCAGGCCGGCATTCTCGCCGCCGGCCTGCCGCTGCTTTCCGCTGCCCAGTCGCTCCGCGCCGAAGGCGCACCGAGCGACGCCGGCAATAAGTGGAAAGCGCTGCGCCAGCAATTCGATCTCGACCCGCAGTATCTGCACTTCGCAAACTTCCTCCTCACCTCACACCCTCGGCCGGTGCGGGAGGCCATCGAGCGCCTGCGGGTCCGCTTCGACCGCAACCCGGGCGAAGCGGTGGACTGGCATCGCGAGGAAATCTGGAAATACGAGGACGAGGCTCGCGCCTGGGCAGGTCGCTACTTCGCCGTGCAACCTGGCCAGGTGGCGCTCACCGGCAGCACCACCGACGGCCTGGCGGCGATCTACGGCGGCCTGCTGGTGCAGCCGGGCAAGGAGATCCTGACCTCCTCCCACGAGCACTACTCCACCTACACCACCCTGGAATACCGGCACAAGCGCATGGGTACCCAGGTCCGCGAGTTCCCGCTGTTCAAGGACCCGCATCGGGTTTCCGCCGACGAGATCCTGTCCAGCATCGCCGCTCAGATCCGCCCGCAGACCCGGGTGCTGGGCATGACCTGGGTGCAGTCGGGCAGCGGCGTGAAGCTGCCGATCCGCGAGATCGGCAAGCTGGTGCGCGAACTCAACCAGAAGCGCGACGAGCAGGACCGGATCATCTACGTGGTCGACGGCGTGCATGGTTTCGGTGTGGAAGACGTCAGCTTCGCCGACTTCGACTGCGACTACTTCATCGCCGGCACCCACAAGTGGCTGTTCGGTCCGCGTGGCACCGGGGTCATCATCGCCCGCTCGGAACAGCTCCAGGAGCACCTGGTGCCGAGCATCCCGACCTTCTCCCGCGCCGACAACTTCGGCACCCTGATGACCCCTGGCGGCTACCACGCCTTCGAACATCGCCTGGCCCTGGGCACGGCCTTCGAGCTGCACCTGCAGTTGGGCAAGGCCGAGGTCCAGGCGCGTATCCACCAGCTCAACGCCTACCTCAAGCAGCGCCTGGGCGAGCATCCCAAGGTCCGCCTGGTCACGCCGACCAGCCCCGAGCTGTCCTCGGGCTTCACCTTCTTCCGCGTCGAAGGCCGCGATTGCGAGGCGGTCGCCAAACACCTGATGGCGCACCGGGTAATCAGCGACGCCGTGGATCGCGATGTCGGCCCGGTGGTGCGCCTGGCGCCGAGCCTGCTGAACGACGAGGCGGAGATCGACCGGGTGCTGGAAATCCTCGCCCCGCAACTCGCCTGACCCCTTTCGCCACTCAACGAGAACCGCCATGCACGCATTATCGCCCCTGGCCCTGGCCGCACTGATCGTCGCCACCGCCCCCGCCTTCGCCGACGAAGCGAAGAAGCCCGGCACGGTGTTCAAGGATTGCAAGGACTGCCCGGAGATGGTCGTGCTGCCCGCCGGCAGCTTCACCATGGGCACCCCGGACGACGAGGTCGGCCGCCAGCCCGACGAGGGCCCGCTGCACGACGTGACCTTCGCCAAGCCGTTCGCCATCAGCCGCTACCAGGTCACCGCCGGCGAACTGGACGCCTACCTGAAGGCCACCGGCGTCAAGCTGGCCGACGGCGATACCCGCCCCGGCCGCGAATGCATCGCCGGCAAGCCGCGCTACCAGCAAGGCCCTCGCCAGCCGGCGGTATGCGTCGACTACAACGACGTGAAGAACTACGCCGCCTGGCTGTCGAAGAAGACCGGCAAACACTACCGCATGCTCAGCGAGGCCGAGCGCGAGTACGGCGCCCGCGCCGGCAGCGCCGGCCCCTTCCCCTTCCCGTTCGACGAAGGCAAGGAATACAGCATCGCCAAGCACGCCAACACCTACGGCGCCAGCGATGGCTACAACTTCACCTCGCCGGTGGGCAGCTTCCCGCCCAACGCCTTCGGCGTCTACGACATGCACGGCAACGTCTACGAGTGGGTCGCCGATTGCTGGCACGACCACTACAACGGCGCGCCGAGCGACGGCAGCGCGTGGATGGAGGACAAGTGCGAGCTGGTGCAGATCCGCGGCAACGACTGGGGCGAGCCGCCGATCTTCTCGCGCTCGGGCAACCGCAACAATGCGGCCCCC
The DNA here is from genome assembly GCF_013343155.1 of Pseudomonas sp. FDAARGOS_761. Classification (NCBI taxonomy): domain Bacteria; kingdom Pseudomonadati; phylum Pseudomonadota; class Gammaproteobacteria; order Pseudomonadales; family Pseudomonadaceae; genus Pseudomonas; species Pseudomonas sp. FDAARGOS_761. Next base: position 2,675,800 of record NZ_CP054572.1, read on the forward strand.
AGCGACCGCGGCGACTGGATCGGCTTCCGCGTGGCGCGCGAACTCTGATTCAGAATGAAGAAGGCCGGAGCGACGACACCGCTCCGGCCTTTTCGAACCCCTCGAAGGAACCGGGTTCAGAGCTTCTCGGCGAGCAGCGCCAGCCCTTCGTGCAAGGCCGGGAACAGGCTGTTGTTGAAGTTGTTCCAGCGCAGCTCGAGGATGGTGTCGTCGGGTGAAATCTCCGTTTTCAGCACATCATGGAACACTTCGCCGGAATCGATGCCATTGTCCACATAGTGGAACGATGCTCCGGTCCAGTACAGCGGCTCGACCGCGACCTTTTCCATGGTCGCCCAATCCACCACCTTCTCGCCCCGCGCTCCATACAACGCGTCCAGGGTCGCATAGGCGCCACGACGCTCGTAAGGCGAGTCCTCGCGCGTCACGCCAGGATGGATATTCATGATCCGCCGTGCGAACGGAGCGCCCGGGCGTACCAGCTCATCGAGGATGACCAGGAGCCCGTCCAATACCACCACATCGGCGCCCAGTTCCACCAGGGTGTCATGCAGGCGTCGCTCGAAATCGCTCTTGCCGGCCACATGCTCGGGGGTACCCCGCGGGTACCGACGGTAGGTGGACGGCACGCTGAGCAAGAGGTCGTTCAGGGTCTTGCCTTGCACCTGCAGGTCTGCCGGATAGAACCATTGCTGCCCGGGACGATAGGCGAAACCGTAGTCCTTGATTTTTCCCTGGTCGCGAGGCAGCTCCGCGTCGTCGTCGTAGATCACGCCCACGAGCTCGTAGGCATCGCCCAGCGCAGTCTGGTTCAGCGCCTCCACCAAGGACTCCAGTACCGACTTCATGTACCGCTGTTCGCCCTTGTACGGCACGTACTGGCCGGCCTTGTCGGCCGCGGCGTTTCTCAGGGACCAGATATAGGCCAGTTTCCTTTTCGTCATTTCATCATTCCCAGGAGTGGATCGAGCGCCAGAGGAAGGCAGCGCCATGTCGAGTCGAAGCGCGCGTCGACCTGCGACGGGCGGGCGCGACACCTCTTCCTGATCTGCAACGAACGGCATCGCCTGCAATTTACGTGGAAGAACCTACGCCCCGCCGAACGCCGCTAAATACCGGGCATCCTGCTTCGTCTGTCTGCAAGGAGGCCGAGACGGGTGACGCATGCTCCTGGAGCCGGTCGCCGTCCGCATTCGCAGTGCCGCAACGAAAGCCTGCGCCAGGCCACCCCACTCAACCGTCCCATGCCTACCGGCCCAGCCGGGAGCGGCCATGGAACGATCCTGGGACCCCACCGACCTAGTACATCCGGGAAGCAACTATGACCAATCCCAAGCGCGGCGCCATTCGCGAACTGCTCGCCCTGCTCAGGCCCTTTCGAGCGATCGTGGCCGTCTCCATAGCACTGGGCATGGCCGGCGGCCTTGCCATCACCCTGCTGCTGGCCAGCATCAACAACGCCTTGCACTCGGAAAACGGCCTCGGCCAAGGCGTACTGCTGTCGTTCGGCGGACTCTGCCTGCTGGCATTGGTCAGTTCGATCGTCTCCGACATCGGTACCAGCTACGTCGGCCAACACATCATCGCGAAGCTGCGCAAGGAACTCGGCGAGAAAGTCCTCTCGGCGCCCATCGAGCAGATCGAGCGCTACCGGACCCACCGTCTCATTCCGGTACTGACACACGACATTGACACCATCAGCGACTTCTCCTTTTCCTTCACCCCACTGGCCATAGCCCTGACCATCACTTTCGGCTGCCTGGGTTACCTCGCCTACCTATCGGTCCCGATGTTCCTGCTGACAGTCGTCGCCATCGTCATCGGCACGGCAGCCCAGTACCTGGCGCGCTCCCGCGGTTTCAAAGGGTTCTATGCCGCCCGCGATCTCGAAGACGAATTGCAGAAGCACTACACCGCCATCGCTTCGGGCGCGAAGGAACTGCGCATCCACCGCCCCCGTCGCTATCGCATGCACACCGGCCGCATCAGCGAAACCGCGAACAACATCCGCGACCTCCACATCAGCTCCATCAATATATTCATCCTGGCCAAGACCTTCGGCTCGATGCTGTTCTTCGTGGTGATCGGTCTGGCGCTTACGCTCCAGGCCTACTGGCCTTCGTCCAATCCGGCCGCCATCACTGGCTTCGTGATGGTCCTGCTGTACATGAAGGGACCACTCGAACAGGTGGTGACCATCCTTCCCATCGTCAGCCGCGCCCAGGTCGCCTTCCAGCGGGTCGCCGAACTTTCCGAGCGTTTTTCCTCTCCCGAACCCCATCTTCTGCTCAGCGAACAGGAGGCCCCGGACAAGACCGTCGACAGCCTGGAACTGCGCGACGTTCGCTACAGCCCCCCCGCCGTCGAAGGCAGCGAACCGTTCCATCTGGGCCCTATCAATCTGCGTATCGCCCAAGGTGACATCGTCTTCATCGTCGGCGAGAACGGCTGCGGCAAGACGACCCTGATCAAGCTGCTGCTCGGCCTCTATCGCCCGCAGTCCGGCGAGATCCTTCTCAACGGAGAACCGGTCAGCGCGGAGACCCGCGACGATTACCGCCAGCTCTTCAGCACCATCTTCGCCGACTACTACCTCTTCGACGACCTGGTCCAGGGCAAGCAGGCTTCGTTGCAGAACGCGACCCAATATCTGCAACGCCTGGAAATCGCCCACAAGGTCAGCGTCATGGACGGCAACTTCAGCACCACCGATCTCTCCACCGGGCAGCGCAAGCGCCTTGCGCTGATCAATGCCTGGCTCGAAGAGCGGCCGGTCCTGGTCTTCGACGAATGGGCCGCAGACCAGGACCCGGCTTTCCGCAGGGTCTTCTACACCGAACTGTTGCCGGACCTGAAGCGCCAGGGCAAGACCATCATCGTGATCAGCCACGATGATCGCTATTTCGAAATGGCGGACCAGTTGATAAGGCTCTCGGCAGGCAAGGTCGTCAAGGAAACCGAGACGGCGTGAAACTTTTTCATCCGGTTTTCCGTGGGTAAAACGTCATACTAAGAGAATTGAGAAGCGATCTCATTTATTCGCAACTTGCCAACCTAAGAAGAGCAATCACCCATGCCAGCACCACACGGTCTCAGTCCTCTGAGTAAGGCGTTTTTGATGCGCCGTGCCTTCCAACGCAGGATGCTTCCCCACTCGCTCGCCATGGCCCTGAGCCTGCCGCTGGCGGGATATGTCCAGGCGCAGGAAATCGAGTTCGACATCCCTCCCCAGGCGCTGGGCAGCGCACTCCAGGAGTTCGGCCGCCAGGCGGATATCCAGGTGCTGTATCGCCCGGAAGAGGTCCGGAACAAGCGTAGCAGTGCGATCAAGGGCAAGCTGGAGCCGAACCAGGCGATTACCGAGCTGCTTCGTGGCACCGGCGCATCGGTGGACTTCCAGGGCAACGCGATAACCATCAGCGTCGCCGAGGCGGCGGACAGCAGCGTCGATCTCGGCGCCACCATGATCACCTCCAACCAGTTGGGCACCATCACCGAGGACAGCGGCTCCTATACGCCAGGCACTATCGCCACGGCGACCCGCCTGGTCCTGACTCCGCGCGAGACGCCCCAGTCGATCACCGTGGTCACCCGCCAGAACATGGACGACTTCGGCCTCAACAACATCGACGACGTCATGCGCCATACGCCGGGCATCACCGTCTCGGCCTACGACACTGACCGCAACAACTACTATGCCCGCGGCTTCTCGATCAACAACTTCCAGTACGACGGGATTCCCTCGACGGCCCGCAACGTCGGCTACTCCGCGGGCAATACGCTCAGTGACATGGCCATCTACGACCGGGTGGAAGTACTCAAGGGGGCGACCGGCCTGCTCACCGGTGCGGGGTCCCTCGGCGCCACGATCAACCTGATCCGCAAGAAACCTACCCATGAATTCAAGGGCCATGTCGAACTGGGCGCGGGCAGTTGGGACAATTACCGCTCCGAACTGGACGTCAGCGGCCCGCTGACCGAGTCCGGCAACGTCCGCGGCCGGGCGGTAGCCGCCTACCAGGACAAGCACTCGTTCATGGATCACTACGAGCGCAAAACCAGCGTCTACTACGGCATCCTCGAGTTCGATCTGAATCCCGACACCATGCTTACCGTCGGCGCCGACTATCAGGACAACGATCCCAAGGGATCGGGCTGGTCGGGCAGCTTCCCGCTCTTCGACAGCCAGGGCAACCGCAACGACGTCTCCCGCTCCTTCAACAACGGAGCCAAGTGGAGCAGTTGGGAACAGTACACCCGCACCGTCTTCGCCAACCTCGAGCACAATTTCGCCAACGGCTGGGTCGGCAAGGTGCAGCTCGATCACAAGATCAACGGCTACCACGCGCCCCTCGGCGCGATCATGGGCGACTGGCCGGCACCGGACAACAGCGCCAAGATCGTTGCGCAGAAGTACACCGGCGAAACCAAGAGCAACTCGCTGGATATCTATCTCACCGGCCCCTTCCAGTTCCTCGGTCGCGAGCACGAGCTGGTGGTCGGCACCTCGGCTTCCTTCTCCCACTGGGAGGGCAAGAGCTACTGGAACCTGCGCAACTACGACAACACCACCGACGACTTCATCAACTGGGACGGCGATATAGGCAAGCCCGACTGGGGTACCCCCTCCCAGTACATCGATGACAAGACCCGCCAGTTGGGCAGCTACATGACCGCCCGCTTCAATGTGACCGATGACCTGAACCTGTTCCTAGGTGGACGCGTGGTCGACTACCGGGTAACCGGCCTGAATCCGACCATTCGCGAGTCCGGACGCTTCATTCCCTACGTCGGCGCAGTCTACGACCTGAACGATACCTACTCCGTCTACGCCAGCTATACCGACATCTTCATGCCGCAGGACAGTTGGTATCGCGACAGCAGCAACAAACTGCTCGAACCCGACGAAGGCCAGAACTACGAGATCGGCATCAAGGGCGAATATCTCGACGGACGACTCAATACCAGTCTCGCCTACTTCGAGATTCATGAGGAAAACCGCGCGGAGGAAGACGCCCTCTACAACAGCAAACCGACCAACCCCGCCATCACCTACGCCTACAAGGGCATCAAGGCCAAGACCAAGGGCTACGAGGCGGAAATCTCGGGTGAACTGGCGCCAGGCTGGCAGGTTCAGGCTGGCTATACCCACAAGATCATTCGCGACGACAGTGGCAAGAAGGTTTCCACCTGGGAGCCTCAGGACCAGTTGAGCCTCTACACCAGCTACAAGTTCAAGGGCGCCCTGGACAAGCTCACGGTCGGCGGCGGCGCCCGCTGGCAGGGCAAGAGCTGGCAGATGGTCTACAACAATCCCCGCAGCCGCTGGGAAAAGTTCTCCCAGGAAGACTACTGGCTGGTGGACCTGATGGCCCGCTACCAGATCACCGACAAGCTGTCGGCCAGCGTCAACGTCAACAACGTCTTCGACAAGACCTACTACACCAACATCGGTTTCTACACCTCGGCATCCTATGGCGATCCACGGAACCTGATGTTCAGCACTCGCTGGGACTTCTGAGCCCGGCTGCGAAAAAGAACGCCCCGCAATGCGGGGCGTTCTGCTTCTCGGCTACCCCACGCGACCCATCGCCGAAGACGCCTGTCGGCACGACACCAAATGATTCCTGTACAGAAACAAAGAGCCCGCCTGAAGGCGGGCTTTGAACGGAACGGACCTGAGATCAACGCCCGGCACGCTCCAGGGCGGCCCGGAAGCTCTGCACAAACTCAGGGTGGTCGATGATCTTGTCGTGCCGGGTATCCAGCACCCGCACCGGTTCGACACGCTCAGCCCCGATCGCCTCGGCCATCGAGCGCTCCACCGCGCTCCGCTGGATGGCATTGGTGCTGCGCGCGGCCCACCAGAGGCTGACCTTCGCCGTCAGACGCGGGTAATCCATCGCTTTCAGGCGATCGTCGAGGATCTGTTTCAACTCCCAGGACACTTCCAGTTCGTTGCTCTGTGCGATTTCGCTGCGCAGTGTCGCGAACTCGGCGCCGATCTCCGCTTCCGCCCAGTCGCTCATCCTCGTCCAGCGCTGCTCATCGTCCGTCGTGGCGGAGCAGATCGATGACCAGGCCCGTTCGATATGCTCGGCCCGCTCCGGAAACATGACACCGAGCAGTTCCACCCGCATCTCGCCCACGGATAGGTTCGGGACTGCCTCCGGCGTCGGCCCGATCTCGCTCCAGAACGCTTCGACCCTGACCGGTGCCGGCGCATCGATCCAGCCGACGAAAGCCACCTGCCGCCCACGCTGCTCCAGCCGGGCCGCGACATCCATCGCCAGGTTGCCGCCGAGCGACCATCCCGCCAGGTTGAAAACCCCTTCGGGGTGCTCCTGCAGCAATTGCTCGGCGTATTCCGCAACCATATCGTCCCACTCCGGCACCTCGCGACCAGCGCCCAGCAGGGCACGGCAGACAACACCCTTGACCGGATGACGATCCCGCAGCGCCATGGCGAGGGTCTTGTAACAGTGCACAGAGCCGAAACTCGGATGGAACATGAACAGCGGCGAACCTTCGCGCCTGCCGTTGAGCGGCACCAGCAACGACTCACGCGCCTGCCCCTCGATGCATGCCGCCTGTTCCGCGACGCTGGCATGGGTCATCAGTTGGCTGATGCTCAGCGTAGCCTGGCAGGTATCGCCGATCCGCTCCTTGAGCATCAGCAGCAACAATGAGTGACCGCCCAGTTCGAAGAAGTTGTCGTCCAGGCCAACCCGTTCCACTCCCAGGATCTCCGCCCAGATCGCTGCGATGCGCTGCTCCAGCTCGCTACCGGGCGCTCGATAGGCCTGTTGCGACAGGCTCGCATCCGGTTGCGGCAACGCCTGCCGGTCGAGCTTGCCATTGACCGTCAGCGGCATCCGCTCCAGCAGCATCAGGTGCGCCGGCACCATGTAGTCCGGCAGGTGCCGCTTCAGCGACTCCCGCAGCGACTCCCGCAGACGCTCGGCATCCTCCGCCGAGTCCGCCACCACGTATCCCACCAGTTGCGTGCCGCCGACTCCGTCATGGGCCAGCACCACGGCATCGCGTACCCCGGCCAGACCGGCGAGCGCCGCTTCGATCTCGCCCAGTTCGATACGGAAGCCGCGAACCTTCACCTGGTGGTCGATACGCCCGATGTACTCGATATTGCCATCCGCCTGGAACCGCGCCAGGTCGCCGGTACGGTACAGCCGCTCGCCGGCGCCGCCGGGGAACGGGTTCGGCACGAAGCGGGTGGCACTCAACCCGGGCCGCCTCAGGTAGCCGCGCGCCAGACCGGCGCGACCGATGTACAGCTCGCCCACCGCGCCGCGCGGCACCGGGTTCAGGTCACGGTCGAGGATGTACCAGGACAGGTCCGGGATGGTCCCGCCAATCGGACTGACCAGGCCACCCTCCAGGTCGGCTTCGCTCACCGGACGGTAGGTTACGTGCACCGTGGTCTCGGTGATGCCGTACATGTTCACCAGTTGCGGCTGGCGATCGCCGAAGCGCTGGAACCACGGCCGCAGGCTCTGCAGATCCAGCGCCTCGCCACCGAAGATCACGTAGCGCAGCGCCGGCTGCTGCGTCGCCATGTCGGCGGAACAGGCCACCGCCATCAGTTGCTTGAACGCCGACGGCGTCTGGTTGAGCACCGTCACGCCTTCGCGGCACAGCAGACGGTAGAAGTCTTCCGGCGAACGGCTCACCCATTGCGGCACGATCACCAGGCGCCCGCCATAGAGCAGCGCGCCGAAGATTTCCCAGACCGAGAAATCGAAAGCGTAGGAATGGAACAACGTCCACACGTCCCGCTCGTCGAAGCCGAACCAGGCCTCGGTGGCGCTGAACAGGCGCAGCGCGTTGCGATGGGTGAGCAACGTGCCCTTGGGCTTGCCGGTCGAGCCCGAGGTATAGATCACGTAGGCCAGGTTGTCCGCCGATAGCGTCGGGAGAGGATCGCTCTCGGCGTAGCCGTCCAGCACCAGTCCGTCGATGGCCAGCACCTCCACCCCCGCCTGCCGTGGCAGGCGCTCGAGCAGATGCCCCTGGGTCAGCAGCAGCCGTACCCCACTGTCGTCGAGGATATGCGCCAGGCGCTCCTCTGGCGCCGCCGGGTCCAACGGCAGGTAGGCGCCGCCGGCCTTGAGGATCGCCAGCAAGCCGACCAGCATGTCCAGCGAACGCTCCAGCGCCAGCCCGACCGGCACGTCCGCGCCAACGCCACGGGCGATCAGGCAGTGCGCCAGGCGATTGGCCCGCGCATTCAGTTCGCCGTAGCTCAACCGTTGTTCGTCGAGGATCAGCGCAACCGCCTGTGGCCGTTGCCGCGCCTGCTCCTCGAAACGCTGCTGCAAGGTGCCCTGCACCGCGTACTCGCGCTGGGCCGGGTTCCATTCGGAGAGGGTCTGCCGGCGCTCCGGCGCATCCAGCAGCGGCAACTCGCCGAGCCGCTGTCGTGGGTTGGCGACGATGCCGCGCAACAGGTTGCGCCAATGGCCGGCCAAGCGTTCCACGGTGGAGGCGTCGAACAGATCGGTGGCATAGTCGAAGGAGGCCCAGATGCCGTTTTCGTCTTCCTGAATATCCAGCGTCAGGTCGAACTGCGCAGTCTGGCCGTCCCAGGCCAGGCCTTCCAGACGCAGGTCCTCCAACTGAACCTCGGGCGTCACCGAGCGTATCTCGCTCTGATGGTTGAATAGCACCTGGAACAGTGGGTTATGGCTGGCATTGCGCTCCGGCTGCAAGGCTTCCACCAGTTGCTCGAACGGCAGGTCCTGGTGCGCCTGGGCCTCCAGCGCGCGTTGGCGGGCCTGTGCCAGCAGCTCGTCGAAGCCCATCCGACCGTCCAGGTCGGCCTTGAGCACCTGGGTGTTGACGAAGAAGCCGATCAGCCGCTCGGTCTCCACGCGGTTGCGATTGGCGATCGGCACACCGACACGGATATCCGCCTGCCCGCTGTAGCGATACAACAGCGCCTGGAACGAGGCCAGCAACAGCATGAAACTACTGGCGCCTTCACGCTGGGCCAAGGCTCTCACGGCCTCGACCAGTTCCCGCGATAGCTCGAAACCCAACTGCGCGCCACGATGGCTCTGCCGGGCCGGACGCGGCCGATCGAACGGCAACTCCAGCACCGGCTGCTCGCCGCCCAGCAGGCCGGTCCAGTACGCCAACTGGCGCTCCTTTTCCCCCGCCTCCATCCAGCTGCGCTGCCACAGGGCGTAGTCCGCGTACTGGATCGGCAAAGCCGGCAGCGCTACCTCGAGCCCTCGACTATAGGCGGCATAGAGCTGGACCAGTTCCTCGACCATCACCTGCATCGACCAACCATCGGACACGATGTGGTGCTGGACCAGCACCAGTACATGGTCGTCCTCGGCCAGTTGCAACAGGTTCACCCGCAGCAGCGGCCCCCGTTCTAGGTCGAATGGCTGCACAACGATGGCCTGTATCCGTTCGATCAGGCCTTCTTCACCGAACTGTTCCCGCTCGATAGAAACGCTAACCGCAGGTTGTACCTGCTGGTACGAACGCCCTCCCTCCAGCCGGAAGCGGGTACGCAAGGTTTCATGCCGCGCGACCAGGCTGTCGAAGCTGCGTTGCAAGGCATCCACGTCCAGCCGCCCGCGTAGGCGCAAGGCACTCGGAATATGGTAGGCCGCGCTTTCCGGCTCCAGTTGCCAGAGGAACCACTGACGCTCCTGAGCGAAGGACAGTGCCAACGGTTGCTGCCGATCGGCAAGCGGTATCGTCGAGACCGCATCCGTCGTGCGTTCCAATCCCTGGGCGAACGCTTCCAGAACCGGCCGCTCGAACAACGCCTTCAGGCTTGCGTCCAACTGCTGCTCCTGGCGAACCCGAGAAATCACCCGGGTAGCCAGCAACGAATGACCGCCCAGTTCGAAGAAGTTGTCGTCCAGGCCGACCCGTTCCACTCCCAGGATCTCCGACCAGATCGCTGCGATGCGCTGCTCCAGCTCGCTACCGGGCGCTCGATAGGCCTGTTGCGACAGGCTCGCATCCGGTTGCGGCAACGCCTGCCGGTCGAGCTTGCCATTGACCGTCAGCGGCATCCGCTCCAGCAGCATCAGGTGCGCCGGCACCATGTAGTCCGGCAGGTGCCGCTTCAGCGACTCCCGCAGCGACTCCCGCAGACGCTCGGCATCCTCCGCCGAGTCCGCCACCACGTATCCCACCAGTTGCGTGCCGCCGACTCCGTCATGGGCCAGCACCACGGCATCGCGTACCCCGGCCAGACCGGCGAGCGCCGCTTCGATCTCGCCCAGTTCGATACGGAAGCCGCGAACCTTCACCTGGTGGTCGATACGCCCGATGTACTCGATATTGCCATCCGCCTGGAACCGCGCCAGGTCGCCGGTACGGTACAGCCGCTCGCCGGCGCCGCCGGGGAACGGGTTCGGCACGAAGCGGGTGGCACTCAACCCGGGCCGCCTCAGGTAGCCGCGCGCCAGACCGGCGCGACCGATGTACAGCTCGCCCACCGCGCCGCGCGGCACCGGGTTCAGGTCACGGTCGAGGATGTACCAGGACAGGTCCGGGATGGTCCCGCCAATCGGACTGACCAGGCCACCCTCCAGGTCGGCTTCGCTCACCGGACGGTAGGTTACGTGCACCGTGGTCTCGGTGATGCCGTACATGTTCACCAGTTGCGGCTGGCGATCGCCGAAGCGCTGGAACCACGGCCGCAGGCTCTGCAGATCCAGCGCCTCGCCACCGAAGATCACGTAGCGCAGCGCCGGCTGCTGCGTCGCCATGTCGGCGGAACAGGCCACCGCCATCAGTTGCTTGAACGCCGACGGCGTCTGGTTGAGCACCGTCACGCCTTCGCGGCACAGCAGACGGTAGAAGTCTTCCGGCGAACGGCTCACCCATTGCGGCACGATCACCAGGCGCCCGCCATAGAGCAGCGCGCCGAAGATTTCCCAGACCGAGAAATCGAAGGCGTAGGAATGGAACAACGTCCACACGTCCCGCTCGTCGAAGCCGAACCAGGCCTCGGTGGCGCTGAACAGGCGCAGCGCGTTGCGGTGGGTGAGCAACGTGCCCTTGGGCTTGCCGGTCGAGCCCGAGGTATAGATCACGTAGGCCAGGTTGTCCGCCGATAGCGTCGGGAGCGGATCGCTCTCGGCGTAGCCGTCCAGCACCAGTCCGTCGATGGCCAGCACCTCCACCCCCGCCTGCCGTGGCAGGCGCTCGAGCAGATGCCCCTGGGTCAGCAGCAGCCGTACCCCACTGTCGTCGAGGATATGCGCCAGGCGCTCTTCTGGCGCCGCCGGGTCCAACGGCAGGTAGGCGCCGCCGGCCTTGAGGATCGCCAGCAAGCCGACCAGCATGTCCAGCGAACGCTCCAGTGCCAAGCCGACCGGCACGTCCGCGCCAACGCCGCGGGCGATCAGGCAGTGCGCCAGGCGATTGGCCCGCGCATTCAGTTCGCCGTAGCTCAACCGTTGTTCGTCGAGGATCAGCGCAACCGCCTGTGGCCGTTGCCGCGCCTGCTCCTCGAAACGCTGCTGCAAGGTGCCCTGCACCGCGCACTCGCGCTGGGCCGGGTTCCATTCGGAGAGGGTCTGCCGGCGCTCCGGCGCATCCAGCAGCGGCAACTCGCCGAGCCGCTGTCGTGGGTTGGCGACGATGCCGCGCAACAGGTTGCGCCAATGGCCGGCCAAGCGTTCCACGGTGGAGGCGTCGAACAGGTCGGTGGCGTAGTCGAAAACGGCGCAAAAACGCTGCTCTTCGTCCGTCAGGTCCAACGTCAAGTCGAACTGCGCCGTCCGGCTGTCGAACTGCACGCTTTCCATCTGTAACTCGTCGAAGCGGAATGCCTGGCCGTTGCCACGGGCTTCGCTCTGGTAGTTGAACAGCACCTGGAACAGCGGGTTGTGGCTAAGACTGCGCTCCGGCTGCAAGGCCTCCACCAGTTGCTCGAACGGCAGGTCCTGGTGCGCCTGTGCCTCCAGCGCGCGCTGGCGGGCCTGGGCCAGCAACTCGTCGAAACCCATCCGGCCATTGATGTCGGCCTTGAGCACCTGGGTGTTGACGAAGAAACCGATCAGCCGCTCGGTTTCAACCCGGTTACGGTTGGCGATCGGCACGCCGACACGGATATCCGCCTGCCCGCTGTAGCGATACAGCAGCGCCTGGAACGAAGCCAGCAACAGGGCGAAGGCAGTAGCCCCCTCCTGCTGGGCCACGCGCCTGAGCGCCTGGGACAGATCAATATCCAGTTCCAGGATGAACTGGGCACCACGATGGCTTTGCCGAACCGGGCGCGGCCGGTCGAACGGCAACTCCAGCACCGGCTGCTCGCCGCCCAGCAGGCCGGTCCAGTACGCCAACTGGCGCTCCTTTTCCCCGGCCTCCATCCAGCTGCGCTGCCACAGGGCGTAGTCCGCGTACTGGATCGGCAAAGCCGGCAGCGCTACCTCGAGCCCTCGACTATAGGCGGCATAGAGCTGGACCAGTTCCTCGACCATCACCTGCATCGACCAACCGTCGGACACGATGTGATGCTGGACCAGCACCAGCACATGGTCGTCCTCGGCCAGCCGCAACAGGCTCACCCGCAGCAGCGGCCCACGCTCCAGGTCGAACGGCCGCGCGATCGTCGTCTCGACCTGCCGAGCGAGGGCGCCCTCCTCGAGCGACCCCAACACGACGATATCCAGCGGCAATGCCATGGATGCGGCGATCTCCTGGCGCGCCTCGTCGCCGTCGAGGCGAAAACGGGTGCGTAGGGTCTCGTGCCGCGCAACCAGGCTGTCGAAGCTGCGTTGCAGGGCATCCAGGTCCAGCCGCCCACGTAGACGCAAGACACTCGGGATATGGTAGGCCGCGCTTTCCGGCTCCAGTTGCCAGAGAAACCACTGTCGCTCCTGGGCATAGGAGAGCCGCAGGGGCTCGCCGTCCTGGCGCTTGAACACTGGCGCGATCTCGAAGAGATTGACACCTTGCTGCTTGAGCAGGACAGCCAATGCCTTCCTTTCCTGGGGGGAAAGGGAGCCCACCTTCTCTATGAGTGCTTGCACGCTACCGCCTCTTAGGAAATCAGTTTTTCAAGTTCATCGGCAGATAGACGTTTGAGCGCCTCCAGGGATTTAGCCAGGGCATCTTCCACCGGCGCGCTCTCGGCCTTGAGGGTCTCGACGCCGTGGCAGAACTCACCCAGTGTCTCCGCGGTGAACATCGACTTGATCGGCACCTCCAGGTGCAGTCGTTCGCGTAGGCGGCCAATGACCTGGGTGGCCAGCAACGAGTGGCCGCCAAGCTCGAAGAAGTTGTCGTCGAGCCCGACCTGTTGCAATTGCAGGACCTCCGCCCAGATCCCCGCGACCTGTTGCTCCAGATCGCTTCGCGGCGCCACGTAGACCTGCTGCAACAGGCTCGCATCCGGCTGCGGCAGGCCCTTGCGGTCCAGCTTGCCGTTCGGCGTCAGCGGCATCCGCGCCAGGAACAACAGGTGCGACGGCACCATGTATTCCGGCAGGCGCTCGCGCAGCGCCGTCTTCAACTGCGCCCGGCACTCCGCCTGCGCTTCCGGCGAATCCGCGACCGCCGGCGCCTGCGCCACCACGTAGCCCACCAACTGCTGGCCCACCGCGCCCGGCTGGGCCACCACCACCGCCTCGCGCACCGCCGGATGCTCGCGCAGGCGCGCCTCGATCTCTCCCAGTTCGATGCGGAAGCCTCGGATCTTCACCTGGTGATCCACCCGTCCGAGGTAATCCACCACCCCATCCGCACGCCCACGGGTCAGGTCGCCGCTGCGGTACAGCCGGCTGCCCGGCGCGCCAAAGGGATCCGGCACGAAACGCTCGGCGGTCAGCGCCGGACGCTCCAGGTAGCCGCGCGCCACCCCTTCCCCGCCCAGGTACAGTTCGCCCGCCACGCCTACCGGCAGCAGGTTCAACTGCCCGTCGAGGATGTAGCCGCTACGGTTGCCCAGCAGCGTACCGATCGGCATGTAGGCCGCGCCGCAGGCATCGCCCGCCCGTGCTTTCCACAGCAGCGGCGTCACCACCGTCTCGGTCGGGCCGTAGCCGTTGAACAGGTACTTCGGCTTCAGCGCCCGCCACGCCAGGTCATAGCTGGCCTGCGCCACCGCGTCGCCGCCGAAGCAATAGACCCGTACCGGCGGCGGATTGCCGTCGCGCTCGGCATGCTCGGCCAGTTGCTGCAGGTACACCGGCGGGAACACCCCCACCGTTACCCCGTGGCGATGCATCTCGGCGTAGGTCCGTTCCGGCAGCCACAGGCTGTCGTCGCGGATCAGCACCCGCGCACCGTTGATCAACGGGTGCATCCAGCCTTCGTGGGAACCGTCGAAGGCGAACGACATGAAGTGCAGCTCGCAGTCCTCCGGGGTCATCTCGTAGCGCTCGCCGGTGGCCACGATATGGGCGATCAACGGACCGTGGGACACCGCCACGCCCTTGGGCATGCCGGTGGAGCCGGAGGTGTAGATCACATAGGCCAGGTTGTCGCCGTGCAGCGCCACCTCTGGATCATGAGCGGGGAAGCCGGCCCACTCCTCCTCGCGATCCACGGACAGGCAGGACAACCCCTCGGGGATCGGCAGACGCTCCAGCAGGTGGCTATGGGTCAGCAGCAGGTGCGCGCGACTGTCCTGCATCATGTACAGCAGGCGCTCGCGCGGGTATTCGATGTCCAGCGGCACGTAGGCGCCGCCGGCCTTCAGTACCGCCAGGAACGCCACCATGATCTCCGCGCTGCGCTGCATGGCGATCGCCACCCGCACTTCGGGGCCGACGCCTCGGGCGATCAACGCATGTGCCAGGCGGTTGGCCCGGCTATCCAGCTCGGCGTAGGTGAGCTTTTCCTCGTCGAAGATCACCGCCACCGCATCCGGCGCCATACGCGCCCGCTCGGCCACTCGCTGGTGTACCAGCGGCGTTGCCGGATAGCCCGAGTCGCTGCGGTTCCAGAGCTGCCCGATGACTTCGCGCTCCTCGCGGTCGAGCATGTCCAGCTCTCCCAGGCGAGCGTCAGGCATCGCCAGGATCGCATCCAGCAGGTTCTGCCAATGCCGTACCAGGCGCTCTGCGGTCGAAGCATCGAATAGATCGGTCGCATAGACCAGCGCCGCCCAGATGTCCGACTCGGACTCACAGGTATCCAGCACCAGGTCGAACTGCGCCGTATGGCTTTCCCACGCCTGCTCTTCGATGCTCAGTCCCGCGACTTCCGGCAAGCCGTGCTCGCCCCGCTCCGCCTGGTAGTTGAATAGCACCTGGAACAGCGGGCTGTGGCTGAGACTGCGCTCCGGTTGCAAGGCTTCCACCAGTTGCTCGAACGGCAAGTCCTGGTGCGCCTGCGCCTCCAGCGAGCGCTGGCGAACCTGGTGCAGCAATCGGTCGAACCCCATCTGCCCATCGATGTCGGCCTTGAGCACCTGGGTGTTGACGAAGAACCCGATCAGTCGCTCGGTTTCGACCCGGTTGCGATTGGCGACCGGCACGCCGACACGGATATCCGACTGACCGCTGTAGCGATACAGCAGCGCCTGGAACGATGCCAGCAGCAACATGAAGGTACTCGCACCCTGCCGTTGGGCAAGCGCCTTCAGCCGCCTGGCCCGCTCGGCGCCGAGTTCGAACTCCAGCCGCGCGCCGCGAAAGCTCTGCTCCGCAGGACGGGGACGATCGAACGGCAGCTCCAGCACCGGCTGTTCGCCACCCAGCAGGCCGATCCAGTACGCCAACTGGCGCTCCCTCTCTCCGGCCTCCATCCATTCGCGCTGCCAGACGGCATAGTCCGGATACTGTATCGGCAGCGCCGGCAGGGCCGCTTCGCGCCCCTGGCTGTAGGCGGCATAGAGCTGGACCAGCTCTTCGACCATCAACTGCATCGACCAACCGTCGGAGACGATATGGTGCTGGACCATGACCAGCACATGGTCATTCGGAGCCACTTCGAACAGACTGATCCGCAGCAACGCATCCGTCCGTAGGTCGAAGGGCCTGGCCATCTCCGCTTCGACTGCCGCCCTGAGCGACGCGTCATCGACATTCGCCAGGTTATGCCGGGAAACCTGCAACTGCCCATCGGCGTCCACCACCTGAACGGTACGCAGGCCTTCCTGGCGGAAGCGGGTACGCAACGACTCGTGACGCTGTGCGAGGCGCTCGAAACTGCGCTGTAGCGCGACGACATCGAGGCCGCCGCGCAAGCGCAGGGCGGCGGGAATGTGATAGGCCGCGCTCTCCGGTTCCAATTGCCAGAGGAACCACTGGCGCTCCTGTGCATAGGACAACGGCAGCGGCTGCTCGCGGGTAACGGGCGTGATCGGCGGAACCTCCGCCGGTTTCTCGCCCAGGCTCTCGACGAATCCCTGCAGGACCGGCTGCTCGAAAAGGCTCTTCAGGCTGACTTCGATACCGAGATCCTGGCGAATCCGCGAGACCAGGCGCGTCGCCAGCAGCGAGTGTCCGCCCAATTCGAAGAAGTTGTCGGTCAGGCCGACCCGTTCGACGCCCAGCAACTCGCCCCATATCGCGGCCACATCTTTCTCCAGCGCGCTCGCCGGCGCCATGTGGTCGCGTTGCATCAGGCCGGCATCCGGCTTCGGCAGCGCCCGACGGTCCAGCTTGCCATTTGGACTGAGCGGCATCCGCTCGAGGAACAGCAGGTGCGAGGGCACCATGTAGTCCGGTAGCGAGGCCCGTAGCGCTGTGCGGATACGCTCGCGCAAAGCCGGCTGGCGAGTTTCGTCCTCGCCCCCCTCAGCCACCAGGTAGGCCACCAGTTGACCGTCCAGCGCAAGAGCCGCCGCTTCGCGTATTCCCTCCAAGTCCAGGAGGCGGGCTTCGACCTCCCCCAGCTCGATGCGGAAGCCGCGGATCTTCACCTGATGGTCGGCACGCCCCATGTACTCGATCACGCCGTCACCGCGTCGGCGCGCCAGGTCGCCGGTCCGGTAGAGCCTTGAGCCCGGTTCGCCGAAGGGGTCGGGCAAGAAGCGCTCGGCGGTCAAGCCGGGCCGATCGTGGTAGGCACGGGCCAGCCCGGCACGGCTGGCGATATAAAGCTCGCCTACCGCCCCTACGGGCAGTAGGCCGAGATGTTCATCCAGCACCAGCAACGTACGGCCGGGTAGCGCCTGGCCGATAGGACTGGCATTGCCCACCCGGGCGTTCTCGGCGGAACAATCGAAGACGCTGGACACCACCGTGGCCTCGGTCGGTCCATAGGTATTGAGCAACCTCACCCGGCCCATGCCGGCTTGCCGCCAGAGCTTCGGCCCCTCCAGTGGCATGGCTTCGCCACCGATGTGGATCTGCCGCAAGGCACCGTAGGAACGCCGTGGCTCGGCCAGGGCATCGAGCAGGAACAGGTTCCAGTACGCCGTGGGCAGGTCGGCAAGGGTCACGCCCTGCTCGACTATCTGCCGATACAGCTCACCGGTATCCCAGAGGTCGCCGCCACGCAGGACCACGCAGGCACCACGGGTCAGCGCCGGATAGAGCTGTTCGACGAAGCCGTCGAAACTCAGGGTGGCGAACTGCAATATCCGATCCTCCGGGGTGAGCGCGGAATAACCACTGGCGATACGCGAGAACTGCGCAAGCGCCGCATGGCTGATGGCCACGCCCTTGGGTTTTCCGGTGGAGCCGGAGGTGTAGATCACATAGGCCAGGTTCTCCGGCCGCAGGTTCACCACCGGATCATCCGTGGACACCGATGCGTCCCGTTCCAGGCGGTCGATGGAGAGCACCTCCAGCCCTTCGTGCAAAGGCAGCCCGGGCAGCAAATGCTCCTGGCTGAGCAACAGGCCGACGGCGCTGTCCTCGAGCATGTGACGCAAACGGTCCTGCGGATAGGTCGGGTCCAGCGGCACATAGGCACCACCGGCCTTGAGGATCGCCAGCAGACCGACCACCATGTCCAGCGAGCGCTCGACGGCGATTCCCACCAGCACATCGGGACCGACGCCACGCGCTATCAGGCAGTGAGCCAGACGATTGGCGCGGGCGTTGAGCTCGGCGTAGCTCAACGCCTGCCCCTCCAGCGCCAGTGCTTGCGCCTGCGGACGCAGACGGGCCTGCTCCTGGATCTGCAACTGGACCAGGGGCGGCAACCCACCCTCGTCGGCGTTCTCTGCCCAGGCCCGCAACAGGCAATCGCGCTCCTCGTCCAGCAACAGCGGCAACTCGGCGACCGGCCGGCCCGGTTCGGCCACGATGCCGCGCAGGAGATTCTGCCAGTGCCGAGCCAGGCGCTCGACGGTCGAGGCCTCGAACAGATCCGTGGCATAGCCGAACGATGCCCAGATACCGTCCTCGGCCTCGTGCACGTCCAGCGTCAGGTCGAAGGCCACGGAGCTGCTCCGCCACTCCATCCGCTCCAGCGACAGGCCTGGCAGTTGCACGCCCTGGTTGGCCGAACGAGAGTCGGCCTGGTGATTGAACATGACCTGGAACAACGGGTTGTGGCCGAGGCTGCGTTCCGGCTGCAAAGCCTCCACCAGTTGCTCGAACGGCAGGTCCTGGTGCGCCTGTGCCTCCAGCGCGCGCTGGCGGGCCTGGGCCAGCAACTCGTCGAAACCCATCCGGCCATTGATGTCGGCCTTGAGCACCTGGGTGTTGACGAAGAAACCGATCAGCCGCTCGGTTTCAACCCGGTTACGGTTGGCGATCGGCACGCCGACACGGATATCCGCCTGTCCGCTATAGCGATGCAACAGCGCCTGGAAGGAAGCCAGCAACAGCATGAACATGGTCACACCCTTGCGCTGAACCAGCTGTTTCAAGGCAAGGGCCAGGTGTGGCTCCAGCTCCAGGTCCAATTGCGCTCCACGATAGCTGCGCAGCGGCTGCCGCGGGTGATCGAGGGGCAACTCCAGCACCGGCTGCTCGCCGCCCAGCAGGCCGGTCCAGTACGCCAACTGGCGCTCCTTTTCCCCCGCCTCCATCCAGCTGCGCTGCCACAGGGCGTAGTCCGCGTACTGGATCGGCAGGGCCGGCAACACCACGTCGAGCCCTTGGCTGTAGCCGGCATAGAGCTGGACCAGTTCCTCGACCATCAATTGCATCGACCAACCGTCGGAGACGATATGGTGCTGGACCATGACCAGCACATGCTCGTCGGCGTCCACCTCCAGCAAAGTCACCCGCAGTAACGGTCCCTGTTCGAGATCGAAGGGTCGTGCGATCTCCGCCTCGACCCGCTCCAGCAATCGCTGTTCGTCGAGTCCCCGTTGCACTTCGACTTCGAGCGCCAGCGAGACGTCGGCGGAGACGACCTGCACCCATTCATCACCCATCCGCGCGATCCGCGTGCGCAGGCTTTCGTGCCGCTCGACGAGCGCCGCGAAGCTGCGCTGCAAGGACGCAATGTCCAACCTGCCGCGCAGGCGCAGGGCGGTAGGAATGTGGTAGGCGGAACTCTCCGGCTCCAGCTGCCAGAGGAACCACTGCCGCTCTTGGGCATAGGACAGCGGCAGGTTGTCCATCTCCTGGCGAGTCTGCGGGATCGGCAGGCGGGCGAAGCTCATGCCCTTGGCCTGGACACGCTGATAGAACAATTTCTGCTGCGCCAGAGGCAGGCGAACGAAGCGGGACACGAGGTCCAGGTTTGGATTGGAAAGCATGGGTCAGATCGCCTCTAGTTCGCTCATGAATTCACGAAGGTCATCGAAATCGGTGTCATTGCTGGAAGTCTGCGCCGCGGCAAGCTCGGCATAGGCTTGCAGCGACTCGGTCTGGAACAGCGCCGCCAGCGGCAGCTCCACGCCGACCTCGCTCTGCATCCGGGCAGTCACCTGGATCGCCAGCAACGAGTGGCCGCCAAGCTCGAAGAAGTTGTCGTCGAGCCCGACCTGTTGCAATTGCAGGACCTCCGCCCAGATCCCCGCGACCTGTTGCTCCAGATCGCTTCGCGGCGCCACGTAGACCTGCTGCAACAGGCTCGCATCCGGCTGTGGCAGGCCCTTGCGGTCCAGCTTGCCGTTCGGCGTCAGCGGCATCCGCGCCAGGAACAACAGGTGCGACGGCACCATGTATTCCGGCAGGCGCTCGCGCAGCGCCGTCTTCAACTGCGCCCGGCACTCCGCCTGCGCTTCCGGCGAATCCGCGACCGCCGGCTCCTGCGCCACCACGTAGCCCACCAACTGCTGGCCCACCGCGCCCGGCTGGGCCACCACCACCGCCTCGCGCACCGCCGGATGCTCGCGCAGGCGCGCCTCGATCTCTCCCAGTTCGATGCGGAAGCCTCGGATCTTCACCTGGTGATCCACCCGTCCGAGGTAATCCACCACCCCATCCGCACGCCCACGGGTCAGGTCGCCGCTGCGGTACAGCCGGCTGCCCGGCGCACCAAAGGGATCCGGCACGAAACGCTCGGCGGTCAGCGCCGGACGCTCCAGGTAGCCGCGCGCCACCCCTTCCCCGCCCAGGTACAGTTCGCCCGCCACGCCTACCGGCAGCAGGTTCAACTGCCCGTCGAGGATGTAGCCGCTACGGTTGCCCAGCAGCGTACCGATCGGCATGTAGGCCGCGCCGCAGGCATCGCCCGCCCGTGCTTTCCACAGCAGCGGCGTCACCACCGTCTCGGTCGGGCCGTAGCCGTTGAACAGGTACTTCGGCTTCAGCGCCCGCCACGCCAGGTCATAGCTGGCCTGCGCCACCGCGTCGCCGCCGAAGCAGTAGACCCGTACCGGCGGCGGATTGCCGTCGCGCTCGGCATGCTCGGCCAGTTGCTGCAGGTACACCGGCGGGAACACCCCCACCGTTACCCCGTGGCGATGCATCTCGGCGTAGGTCCGTTCCGGCAGCCACAGGCTGTCGTCGCGGATCAGCACCCGCGCGCCGTTGATCAACGGGTGCATCCAGCCTTCGTGGGAACCGTCGAAGGCGAACGACATGAAGTGCAGCTCGCAGTCCTCCGGGGTCATCTCGTAGCGCTCGCCGGTGGCCACGATATGGGCGATCAACGGACCGTGGGACACCGCCACGCCCTTGGGCATGCCGGTGGAGCCGGAGGTGTAGATCACATAGGCCAGGTTGTCGCCGTGCAGCGCCACCTCTGGATCATGAGCGGGGAAGCCGGCCCACTCCTCCTCGCGATCCACGGACAGGCAGGACAACCCCTCGGGGATCGGCAGACGCTCCAGCAGGTGGCTATGGGTCAGCAGCAGGTGCGCGCGACTGTCCTGCATCATGTACAGCAGGCGCTCGCGCGGGTATTCGATGTCCAGCGGCACGTAGGCGCCGCCGGCCTTCAGTACCGCCAGGAACGCCACCATGATCTCCGCGCTGCGCTGCATGGCGATCGCCACCCGCACCTCGGGGCCAACGCCTCGGGCGATCAACGCATGGGCCAGGCGGTTGGCCCGGCTATCCAGCTCGGCGTAGGTGAGCTTTTCCTCGTCGAAGATCACCGCCACCGCATCCGGCGCCATACGCGCCCGCTCGGCCACTCGCTGGTGTACCAGCGGCGTTGCCGGATAGCCCGAGTCGCTGCGGTTCCAGATAGCGCCGATAGCGCTAAGCTCCGCCTTCTCGAGCATCTGCAGATCGACCAGACGTCGCTGCGGATGTTCGGCGAATGCCTCCAGCAGAGTCGTCAGGTGGCGACCCAGGCGCTCGATCGTAGCGGCCGGGAACAGTCCGCGATCGTAGCTGAATTGCAGTGACAAGCTATTCCCGCCACCCAGCGCCAGGGCCAGCGGATAGTTGGTCTGCTCGTGCATCGCTACGGCACCGAAACGCACGCCTCCAGCGGAGGACCGTTCGAGCACCTCGTCCACCGGGTAGTTTTCGAACACCAACAGGTTGTCGAAAACCGCCTCGCCGCCGAACCCCGCCCAGCGCTGCAGCTCGAACAGAGGCGTGTGCTCCTGTTCGCGCAACGCCAGGTTCTGCCGTTGCAGCCCCTGCAGCAGTTCGTCGAGGGTCATCTGTGGAGCCAGCGTTACCACCACCGGCAAGGTATTGATGAACAACCCGACCTGGTTCTCGACACCCGGCAGATCGGCAGGACGCCCGGAGACGGTGGCGCCGAAGACCACGGTGTGTTGTCCGGTATAGCGTTGCAGGAGCAGCGCCCAGCCCGCCTGGACCAGGGTATTGAGAGTGACCTGGTGGCGCCGGGCGAAATCCCGGAGCCGCGCGGTAGCCGTTGCGTCCACCTCACGCAGGTGCTCTCCGACGCCGTTGGCCGATGTCAGTCCCGGCTGAGCCAGTGCCTCGACCAATCGCGTCGGCTCGTCCAGAGCCGCCATCTGCTCGCGCCAGAATGCCTCGGTAGCTGCCGCGTCCTGCCGCTGCAGCCAGGCGATGTAGTCGCTATAGCGGCCATCCCGGGGCTGCTCCGGCGAGCGTCCGGCATAGGACTCCAGCACCTCGCTGAGCAACTGGGCATTGCTCCATCCGTCCAGCAGGATGTGATGATGGGTGTAGATCAGGTGGTGCTCACCTTCGGCAGTCTTCACCAACAGCAGCCGCAACAGTGGCGCACGCTGCAATTCGAAACCGCGTTCGCGCTCGGCCGCAGCCAGCGCGAGCAGCGCGGCGTCCCGATTCGCCGCCTGGCTCAGGTCCTCTTCGGCGAAGGGCAACTGGCGCTGTCGATAGACGATCTGCAAGGGCTGCTGCAGCTCCCCCTGCCAGGCGAAACCACTGCGCAGGATCGCGTGCCGGTCCAGGGCGGACTGCCAGGCTGCGCGGAAGCGCGGGATATCGAGGCCGGACACATCCACACGCATCTGATTGATGTAGTCGCTCGATGCCTGCTCGTACAGCGAATGGAACAGCATGCCCTGCTGCATGGGTGACAGCGGATAGATGTCCTCGACCTCTTCCAGCGCGACCGGCAGGGCATCCAGACGCGCCTGGTCCAACCCCGCCAGCGGGAAATCGGAAGGCGTCGCGCCATGCCGTGGCGAATCGCAGCAGAAGTCGACCAGCGCCGTCAGCTCAGCCACATAGTCATCGGCCAGGCGACGCACCTGGTCCTCGCCGAACATCTGCGAGCTGAAGCTCCAGTCGATACTCAGTTCACCGTCGAACACCCGGCCATTGAGACTCAGCCAGTTGTCCAGCGGAGCGCCGGGGTCCATCTCTGCCCCCGCGCTTTCGCCAGCCGGGTCCAGCAGAGCCATCTCGTCGAACTGAGCGTCGAACTGGCCCAGGTAATTGAAAGTGATCCGCGCCTGCGGCAACCCCGCCAGGACCCGGGCACTTTCCTCTCCAGCCAGATAGCGCAGCAAGCCATAACCCAGGCCCTTGTCGGGAATCGCACGCAACTGTTCCTTGATCGCCTTCAGGGACTCGCCAAGATCCGCGACCGGGCTCAGGCGCACCGGGAACAAACTGGTGAACCAACCCACGGTGCGACTCAGGTCGATATCGGCGAACAGCTCCTCGCGCCCATGCCCTTCCAGCTGTACCAGGCTTGAAGAGGCGCCGCTCCAACGGCAGACCACTCGCGCCAGAGCGGTCAGCAGAAGATCGTTGACCTGGGTACGGTAGGCTGCCGGCGCCTGCTTCAGCAGGCGTTCGGTCAAGCTGCGGTCGAAGCGACTCTGCACGGAGGTGGCGAAACGCTGCTCCAGAGCGCCTTGCGGATGCTCGCACGGAAGCTCGGCCGGCGCACCTTCCAGCAGCTCGCGCCAAAACTGCAACTGCGCCTTCATCGACTCACCACGGGCATGCTCGCTCACTCGGCCGGCCCAGGCCTTGAACGGGCTGGTCTTGCCAGGCAGCCGCGGAGCTTCTCCACGGAGGCTCTGCTGGTAAGCCCTTTGCAAATCCTCCAGCAGAATGCGCCAGGACACCCCGTCCACCACCAGATGGTGGATCACCAACAACAGAC
Source organism: Pseudomonas sp. FDAARGOS_761 (assembly GCF_013343155.1). Taxonomy (NCBI): domain Bacteria; kingdom Pseudomonadati; phylum Pseudomonadota; class Gammaproteobacteria; order Pseudomonadales; family Pseudomonadaceae; genus Pseudomonas; species Pseudomonas sp. FDAARGOS_761. Next base: position 2,699,635 of record NZ_CP054572.1, read on the forward strand.
GCTGGCCGCCGTCGGCCATATCCACCAACAGGCTCCGCAACAGTGGGCCGTCGGCCAGGTCCAGGCTGCGCTGCGACTCCTCGCAGAGCGACTCCAGCGCTTGTCGGTCCACCGCCTCGGCACGCCAGAGCAGCGCACCGCCCAGCGTTGCTTCGGCATGTTCGGCATGCCAGGTTCCGTCCGTTTCATGGAAGCGCAGACGCAATGCGTCGTGATGTTCGACCAGGGCCTGCAAGGCCGCTTCGAGTGCCTTCGCATTCAGGGCCTCGCGCGGCTTCAACAGCAATGACTGGTTCCAGTGCTGGCGATTGGGAATCGGCTGTTCGAAGAACAACCGCTGGAACGGCAACAACACCGTCTCGCCGCTCACAGGCCCCTGCTCCATTTGCACCGCAGCCCCTACGCGGGCGACTCGCGCCAGCCCCTGTACGGTCTGTTGTTGGAACAGGTCCTTCGGAGTGAACTGGATGCCCGCCGCACGGCATCGACTCACCACCTGGATCGAAACGATGGAATCGCCACCCAGGGCAAAGAAGTTGTCGGTGGCGCCCACCTCCTCCAGCTTCAGCACGTCCGCCCAGACGGCCGCGATACGTCGCTCCATTTCATTCTGCGGCGCAACATGCGTCTGCCCCGCAGCAGCTTGCGGTCGCGGCAACGCCTTGCGATCCAGCTTGCCGTTCGGACTCAGCGGCATCCGCTCCAGCGCCAGCCACTGCGCCGGCACCATGTATTCCGGCAGGCTCGCCGCCAGGTGCGCGGCCAGGGCTTCGCGCCAGTCGCCGCTCTCGCTCTCCAGCACCACGTAGCCGACCAACTGCCTGCCGTCCACCGCCAGCACCGCCGCCTCGCGCACCCACGGATGCTCCAGCAGGCGCGCCTCGATCTCGCCCAGCTCGATGCGCAGGCCGCGCAGCTTCACCTGGTGGTCGATCCGCCCGGCGTACTCGATCACCCCATCGGCGCGGTAGCGCGCCAGGTCGCCGGTGCGGTACATCCGTTCCCCAGCCACGAACGGGCTGGCGACGAAACGCTCGGCAGTCAGCCCCGGACGCTGGTGGTAGCCACGGGCCAGGCCCTGCCCGGCCAGGTACAGCTCGCCGAGCACGCCCACCGGCACCGGCTCCAGGTTGCCATCGAGGATGTAGCAGGCCAGGTTGGCGATCGGCCGGCCGATCGGCACCGCGTCCTTGCCCTCCTCCACGCAGGTCCAGTGGGTGACGTCGATGGCCGCCTCGGTCGGGCCATAGAGGTTATAGAGGCCGGCCTGCGGCAGCTTGGCGAACACCTGCTGCTGGGCGTCCGCCGGCAGTGCCTCGCCGCTGCAAACGATGCGTTTCAGGCTGGTGCAGGAGGCGACGTCTTCATCCTGCAGGAAGGCCTGCAGCATCGACGGCACGAAGTGCAGCGTATCGACCCCTTCGCGGTTGATCAGCGCCACCAGCCTCGCCGGATCGCGATGGTCGCCCGGCGCGGCCACCACCAAACGTGCTCCGCTCATCAGCGGCCAGAAGAACTCCCAGACCGACACGTCGAAGCTGAACGGGGTCTTCTGCAACACCGTGTCGCCGACGCCCAGCCCATAGGCCTGCTGCATCCAGCACAAGCGGTTGCTCAGCGCCGAATGGCGGTTGCCGGCGCCCTTGGGCTTGCCGGTGGAGCCGGAGGTGTAGATGACATAGGCGAGGTTCTCGCCATCGAGATGAATATCCGGGTTCGCCTCACTGTAATCCTCGAACCAGGGCGCACCGCGATCCAGGTCGATCCGCTGCACACCTTGCGCCAGCGGCAGCTTCAGGTGCGACTGGCTGAGCAGCAGCTCCACACCGCTGTCCTCCAGCATGTAGGCCTGGCGCTCCTCGGGATATTCCGGGTCCACCGGCACGTAGGCGCCGCCGGCCTTGAGGATCGCCATCAGGGCCACGACCATCTCGATGGAACGCTCCATGGCCACGCCCACCAGGCGGTCCGCGCCGATCCCGCGCTCGATCAAGGCATGCGCCAGGCGGTTGGCCCGGCGGTTCAGCTCGGCGTAGTCCAGGCGCTCCTCGCCGAAGGCCAGCGCCGGCGCCGTCGGCGTGCGCTCGACCTGCTCCTCGAACAACCGGTGCACGCCGCGTTGCAGCGGGTACTCGGCCGCAGTGGCGTTCCAGCCTTCCAGCAACTGGCCACGCTCCTCGGCATCGAGCATCGGCAGCGAGTCGACGCTGGCCTGCGGGTTCTCCAGCATGCCGCGCAGCAGGTTCTGCCAATGCCGCGCCATGCGCTCGACGGTCCGCGCCTCGAACAGGTCGGTCGCGTAGGTCAGCGCCGCCCCAAGGCCGTCCGGGGTTTCCCAGGTATCGAGGGCAAGGTCGAACTGTGCGGCAGCACCGTCCCAGGCAAAACTCTCGATGTGCAAACCATCGACTTGGGCATCCTGCCGCTCGCCGCTCTGGTGGTTATACATCACCTGGAACAACGGGCTGTGGCTGAGATTGCGTTCGGGCTGCAAGGCATCGACCAATTGCTCGAACGGCAGATCCTGGTGCGCCTGCGCGCCCAGCGCCGCCTCGCGCACGCGGCCCAGTAGATCGCGGAAAGCCAGGCCAGCATCGACCTGGCAACGCAGCACCTGGGTATTGACGAAGAAGCCGATCAGGCGCTCGACCTCGGCGCGGTTGCGGTTGGCGATAGGTACCCCGACGCGAATGTCCGACTGCCCGCTATAGCGCTTCAACAGCACCTGGAACGAGGCCAACAGAAGCATGAACGGGGTGACACCCTCCCGCCGGGCGCAGGCCAGCAGCTCCTCCGATAATGGCACCGGCAGCGCCATGTCCAGACGCTGCCCGCGTCCGCTGGCCTGGGCCGGGCGCACCCGGTCGGCGGGCAGTTCCAGGACCGGCTGCTCGGCGCCCAGGCGCTCACGCCAGTAATCCAGCTGCCGCGCGCCCTCGCCGCTGTCCAGCCAGGCGCGATGCCAGGCAGCATAGTCGGCGTACTGCAGCTTCAATGGCGCCAGCGTCGGTTGTTCGCCGCGCCGCGCCGCGGCATAGGCCTGGAGCAGTTCGTCGACCATCACCTGCATCGACCAACCGTCGGACACGATATGGTGCTGGGTGATGACCAACACATGCTCCTGCCCAGCCAGCGCCAGCAGACGCACGCGCAGCAGCGGCCCACGAGCCAGGTCGAATGGCTGGCGGATTTCCTCGGCCACCCGCTGGCGCAACGTTGCTTCGCTCGCCCCGGCGCAATCCTCCAGGACAATGCGCAACGGCATGTTCGCCAGGATCGTCTGGCGCGCCTGACCGTCGACCTCCTCGAAGCGGGTGCGCAAGGTCTCGTGGCGCAGCACCAGCCAATCGAAGGCCTGCTGCAACGCCGCCTGGTCCAGGACGCCACGCACGTGCAGTACGCTGGGGAGATGATAGGCCGCGCTTTCAGGCTCCAGTTTCCAGAGGAACCACATGCGTTGCTGAGCATGCGACAAAGGCAACTCGGCGACTCGCGGCAATACTTGCAGCACAGGGGCAACGCTCGCCGCCTGGGACTCCAGGGAAGCGGCGAAGTCTGCCAGGACCGGCCGCTCGAACAGGATGCGCAAGGGTACGTCCAGCTCCAGATCCTGGCGCAGGCGCGAGACCACCCGGGTGGCGCTGAGGGAGTGACCGCCGAGTTCGAAGAAGTGCTCGTCGCGGGCGATGCCCTCGACACCGAGCAGCGCCTCCCAGATCGCTGCGACCGAACGTTCGAGCCCCTCCCGCGGAGGCTCTCCGGCCTGGTGGCGGGCAGCTGCGTCCACCTTCGGCAGCGCCTTGCGATCCAGCTTGCCGTTGGCGTTCAGCGGCAAGCTGGACAGCACCTGCCAAGCCGTCGGTTGCATGTACGCAGGCAAGCGTCCGGCCAGCCAGGTGCCCAGCTCCGCCAGAAGGTCCTCACCCCGCATAGCGTCACGCCCCACCAGGTAGGCCGCCAGCAGCGGACCACCGACGCCATCCTGCGCCACGACCGCTGCTTCCGCCACATACGGGTGTGCAAGCAGTTGGCTCTCGATTTCGCCGATCTCGATGCGGAAACCACGGATCTTGATCTGCTGATCGGCGCGGCCGAGATATTCGACCTGACCGTCGACGCGATAACGCGCCAGGTCCCCGGTGCGATACAGGCGCTCGCCCGAACCTGAGAACGGATCGGCCACGAAACGCTCGGCGGTCTGGCCGGGGCGGCCCAGGTAGCCACGAGCCAGGCACTGGCCGCCGATGTACAGCTCGCCGATCATCCCCGGCGCACATGGCTGCAGGGCTGCGTCCAGTATGCAGGCCCGGCGCGCACCGAGCGCGCGGCCGATAGCGGGAGCACCGCCCTCTTGCGTCCGACAGTGCCAGGCCAGCGGAGTGATCACCGCCTCGGTGGGACCGTAGGCGTTGAACCAGGCTTCAGCCTGCACCGCCTGCTGGGTCAGCAGGCTGGCGTCCCAGGCTTCGCCGCCGAGGATACAGGCGCGTACTGCGATCCGGCGGCCGGCGTGGCGCAACTCCTCCGCCTGTTGCTGAAGATAAGCCGGCGGTAGATCGAGGATAGTCACCGCGTGCCGCTCCACCTCATCCGCCAGATGTTGCGCGCTCCACTGTCCGGCGTCGCCGAGCAGGACCCGGGCTCCTGCCAGCAGGGGTACGAAGAGTTGTTCGGCAGCGGCATCGAAACTGATCGAGGCGAACTGCAATTGGCAGTCGCCAGGGCCGACGCCGTAGGTGCGTGCTGCCGCCTGGCAGTGCGCGACGAGCGCCGCCTGGCTGACCGCCACTCCTTTGGGCTGGCCGGTCGAGCCGGACGTATAGATCACGTAGGCCAGCGTCTCGCCAGCTACCTCCGGCAGCGGCCGCGTATCTGCACTCGCCGGCCAGGCGGCGGTCTCCAGCGGCAGCCGCTCGACCTCTGCCGGGCAGGGCAGCCGCTCCGCCAGGGTTTCCTGGCAGATCAGCCAGCGCGCGCCGCTGTCGCGCAACATGTACGCCAGGCGCTCCGCGGGGTAGTTCGGATCCAGCGGCAGGTAGCCGGCACCGGCCTTGAGGATGCCCAGCAGGCCGACGACCAGGTCGAAGGAGCGCTCGGCAGCGATCGCCACCAGCGCTTCCGCGACCACGCCGCGCGCCCGCAGGCCACGCGCCAGACGCTCGGCGCGCATATCCAGTTCGGCATAGCTGAGATACTCGTCGCCGCATACCAGCGCGATCGCCTCAGGCGCCGACGCTGCCTGATGCGCGAAGGCCGCCGCGACGCCGCCCCGCGGCAGCGCCTCGAGCGGTGCCTGCCAATCCCGCAGCGCCTCCTGGCGTTCCCCGGCGTCGAGCAGGGCCAGCTCGCCCAGCGCTGCCTGGGGGGTCTCGGCCATCCGCTGCAGCAGATGCAGCAGATGACGGTCCAGTTCGGCGATGTCCGCTGCGTCGAAATCGCGCCGCGCATAGACGTACTGCAGGCTCAGGCGCTCACCCAGGGTGACACCCAGCGTCAGGGGGTAGTTGGTCTGCTCGTGGTTGCTTGGCGTGGAGAACTCCAGATCGGCGGGAGCCTGGCGCAGAGCCTCGGCCACGGGGAAGTTCTCGAACACCAGGATGCTATCGAACAGAGCCTCGCCGCCATGCCCGGCCCAGCGCTGGATGTCGTACAGAGGCGTATGCTCGTGTTCGCGCAGCGCCAGGTTGAGCGCCTGCATCCCCTGCAGGTATTCCGCGACGCTCTGCTGTGGCTGCGGCGCGGCGATCACCGGCAGGGTATTGATAAACAGACCGATCTGCGCCTCGATGCCTGGCAGTTCCGCCGGCCGTCCGGCCACGGTGGCGCCGAAGGCTACCGTCTCCTGCCCGCAGTGCCGCTGCAGGAGCAGCGCCCAGGCCGCTTGCACCAAGGTGTTGAGCGTGACCTTCTGACCTTGGGCGAAGGACGCCAGTTGGCGGGTCGTCTGCGGATCCAGTTCGCGCAGATGCTCACCCTGGCCAGGCTGCTCCGTCCTCGCCTGGCGCGCCAGGCGTGTCGGCATCTCCAGGGAGGCCAGCCGATCGCGCCAGAAGAACTCGGTTGCCATCGCATCGCGGCTCTGCAACCAACCGATGTAGTCGCGGTAACGCCCAACGGTAGCGGCTACCTCCTGCCCCGCATAGCGCTGCAGTACCTCGGCGAGCAGTTGGGCGTTGCTCCAGCCATCCATCAGGATGTGGTGATAGGTATAGATGAGGTGCATCCGCCCATTCGCCAGCGGCACCAACACCAAGCGTTGCAACGGCGCCCTGGCCGGGTCGAAACCGGCTTCGCGCTCAGCCTCTGCCTGCCGTTGCGGATCACTGCCTGGCGGGGCCAGCCGCAGCTCCAGCGTCGCCTGCTCGAATACCACCTGCAACGGCTGAGGCCAGCCGTCCTTCCAGAGGAATCCGCTGCGCAGGATCTCATGGGCATCGAGGGTGGCCTGCCAGGCTGCGCGGAAGCGATCCGGGTCCAATCCGCCGATATCCATGCGCAACTGGTTGACATAGTCGCCTTCCGTTCCATGAAGACTGTGAAACAGCATGCCCTGCTGCATCGGCGACAACGGATAGATGTCCCGCACCGAATCAGGATCCAAGGACAATTCATCGAGCTGCGTCTGGGAAAGCCCGGCCAGCGGGAAGTCCGACGGCGTCACACCCCGATGCCGCGGGTCGAGACAATGCTCGATCAGCGCGTGCAGCTCCCGCGCGTAGTCATCGACCAGGCGCTGGACGGTCGCCTCGGCGAACATTTCCCGGCTGAAGCTCCAGTGCAGGCTCAGCTCGCCACCGTAGACCTGGCCTTCGATGCTCAACCAGTTGGCCAGCGGGGCGCACGGATCCTGGGCGGCGCCGGCGCTTTCCGTGGCCGGTACCAGCAGCGCCGCCCCATCGAACTGACGGTCGAACCGGCCCAGGTAATTGAAGGTGATCCGCGGCTGCGGCAGCGCGGCCAGGCGGGCCGCAGCCTCCTCTCCAGCCAGGTAGCGCAGCAGGCCGTAGCCGACGCCCTTGTCCGGCACGCCGCGCAGTTGCTCCTTGATCGCCTTCAGCGACTCGCCGAGGTCCGCGGCCGGGGTCAGGCGCAGCGGGAACAGGCTGGTGAACCAGCCCACCGTGCGGCTCAGGTCGATGGCCTCGCCGAGGTCCTCGCGGCCGTGCCCTTCGAGCTGCACCAGCACGCTGGCGTCGCCGCTCCAGCGGCAGGTCGCACGGGCCAGGGCGGTCAGCAGCAGGTCGTTGACCTGGGTCCGGTAGGCCGCCGGGGCTTCCTGCAGCAACTGCCGGGTACGCTCGGTGTCCAGGGTCAGGACGAGCTTGCGCTCATGGCGGTTTTCCAGGGCTCCGTGCGGGTTTTCGCATGGCAGCGCATGCGGAGCGTCGTGCAGTTGCGCCTGCCAGTAGTCGAGTTCGTCCAGGCGCGCGCCGGCCTGTTCGTGCAGGTGCCGGCTCCAGGTCTGGTAGGAACTGCTACGCGGCCCGAGATCGGCGTCGAGGTCGGCATAGAGACGCTGCAGGTCTTCCAGCAGGATACGCCAGGACACCCCGTCCACCGCCAGGTGGTGGATGACCAGCAGCAGGCGCTGGCTGCCGTCGGCCATGTCCACCAGCAGCGCACGCAGCAGCGGCCCCTGTTCGAGGTCGAGGCTGCGCTGGGCTTCTTCGCAAAGCGCCAGCAACGCCTCCTCGGACCCCGCCTGCCGGCGCCACAGCGGCTCGCCGGCCTGCTCGGCGTAGGCCTGGTGCCAGGCGCCGCGCTCTTCGCGGAAACGCAGGCGCAGGGCATCGTGCTGCGCCTGCAGGCGTTCCAGGGCACGCCCCAGCCGGTCGCCGTCGAGCGGCTGGCGCGCCTGCAACAAGAGAGACTGGTTCCAGTGCTGGCGGTTGGGAATCGCCCGCTCGAAGAACCAGCGCTGTACCGGCGCCAGCGCCACCTCGCCGCTTGCCGGCCCCTGTTCCGCCGTAGCCGCACCCGCCTTGGCCGCCAGGGCCAGGCTGCGGATGTTCTGGTGCTGGAACAGGTCGCGCGGGCTCAGTTGCAATCCGGCCTGGCGCGCACGGCTGACTACCTGGATCGAGACGATCGAGTCGCCGCCGAGGCTGAAGAAGTTGTCGTCCAGGCCGACCCGCTCAACGCCCAGCAGGTCCTGCCAGATTTCCGCCAGGGTTCGCTCCACTGCGTTGCGCGGTGCGCTGTAGCCTGCCTGCGCCACGCTTACTTCAGGCGCCGGTAGCGCCTTGCGATCCAGCTTGCCGTTCGGACTCAGCGGCATCCGCTCCAGCGCTAGCCACTGCGCCGGCACCATGTATTCCGGCAGGCTTGTCGCCAGGTGCGCGGCCAGCGCTTCGCGCCAGTCGCCGCTCTCGCTCTCCAGCACCACGTAGCCGACCAACTGCCTGCCGTCCACCGCCAGCACCGCCGCCTCGCGCACCCACGGATGCTCCAGCAGGCGCGCCTCGATCTCGCCCAGCTCGATGCGCAGGCCGCGCAGCTTCACCTGGTGGTCGATCCGCCCGGCGTACTCGATCACCCCGTCGGCGCGGTAGCGCGCCAGGTCGCCGGTGCGGTACATCCGCTCCCCAGCCACGAACGGGCTGGCGACGAAACGCTCGGCAGTCAGCCCCGGACGCTGGTGGTAGCCACGGGCCAGGCCCCGACCGGCCAGGTACAGCTCGCCGAGCACGCCCACCGGTACCGGCTCCAGGTTGCCATCGAGGATGTAGCAGGCCAGGTTGGCGATCGGCCGGCCGATCGGCACCGCGTCCTTGCCCTCCTCCATGCAGGTCCAGTGGGTGACGTCGATGGCCGCCTCGGTCGGGCCATAGAGGTTATAGAGGCCGGCCTGCGGCAGCTTGGCGAACACCTGCTGCTGGGCGTCCGCCGGCAGCGCCTCGCCGCTGCAAACGATGCGTTTCAGGCTGGTGCAGGAGGCGACGTCTTCGTCCTGCAGGAAGGCCTGCAGCATCGACGGCACGAAGTGCAGCGTGTCGACCCCTTCGCGATTGATCAGCTCCACCAGCTTCGCCGGATCGCGATGGTCGCCCGGCGCGGCCACCACCAAACGCGCCCCGCTCATCAGCGGCCAGAAGAACTCCCAGACCGACACGTCGAAGCTGAACGGGGTCTTCTGCAACACCGTGTCACCGACGCCCAGGCCATAGGCCTGCTGCATCCAGCACAAGCGGTTGCTCAGCGCCGAATGGCGGTTGCCGGCGCCCTTGGGCTTGCCGGTGGAACCGGAGGTGTAGATGACATAGGCAAGATTCTCGCCGTTCAGCTCGATCCCCGGATTGTTCTCGGCATGGTTTTCCAGCCAGGCATCGGCCTGGTCCAGGTCGATCCGCTGCACGCCTTGCGCCAGCGGCAGCTTCAGGTGCGACTGGCTGAGCAGCAGCTCCACACCGCTGTCCTCCAGCATGTAGGCCTGGCGCTCCTCGGGATATTCCGGGTCCACCGGCACGTAGGCGCCGCCGGCCTTGAGGATCGCCATCAGGGCCACGACCATCTCGATGGAACGCTCCATGGCCACGCCCACCAGGCGGTCCGCGCCGATCCCGCGCTCGATCAAGGCATGCGCCAGGCGGTTGGCCCGGCGGTTCAGCTCGGCGTAGTCCAGGCGCTCCTCGCCGAAGGCCAGCGCCGGCGCCGTCGGCGTGCGCTCGACCTGCTCCTCGAACAACCGGTGCACGCCGCGTTGCAGCGGGTACTCGGCCGCAGTGGCGTTCCAGCCTTCCAGCAACTGGCCACGCTCCTCGGCATCGAGCATCGGCAGCGAGTCGACGCTGGCCTGCGGGTTTTCCAGCATGCCGCGCAGCAGGTTCTGCCAATGCCGCGCCATGCGCTCGACGGTCCGCGCCTCGAACAGGTCGGTCGCGTAGGTCAGCGCGGCGTACAGGCGGCCGCCCTTCTCGTAGGTATCCAGGCTCAGGTCGAACTGGGTGGTACGGCTCTTCCAGTCGAGCTGGCCGAAGCTCAGGCCGGCCACGCTGTCCAGCGCCTCGATGTCGGCCACCAGCGGCTGGTGGTTGTACATCACCTGGAACAGCGGGCTGTGGCTCAGGCTGCGCTCGACCTTGAACGCCTCGACCAGGCGTTCGAACGGCAGATCCTGATGGGCCTGGGCGCCAAGCACGGTGTCCTTGAGCCCGGCCAGCAGGGTCGCCACCGACGTGCGGCCGTCGAATACCGAGCGCAGCACCTGGGTGTTGACGAACAGGCCGATCAGCCCTTCCACCTCGGCGCGGTTGCGGTTGGCGATGGGGACGCCGACCCGCAGGTCGGTCTGCCCGCTATAGCGTTGCAGGAGGATATTGAAGCCGCCGAGCAACAGCATGAACAGGGTCAGCCCCTGGCGTCGGGCGGTGCCGCGCAGGGCCTCGGCCAGGGCCGGCTCGATGCTGAACTCGTAACGGCTGCCACGGTAGCTGGGAACCGCCGGACGCGGGTGGTCGGTCGGCAACTCCAGGACCGGATGCCGCTCGCCGAGCTTGCCGCGCCAGTACTCCAGCTGGCGCTCCTGCTCACCGGCCTCCAGCCAGCTGCGCTGCCACAGGGCGTAATCGGCGTACTGGATCGGCAAGGCCGGCAGGCCGGGCTCCGCGCCAGTCGCATAGGCACTGTAGAAACGGCTGAATTCTTCGATCAGCACGTTCATCGACCAGCCGTCGGACACGATGTGATGCAGGGTCAACAGCAGCACATGCCGCTCCTCGCCCAGGCGGATCAGGCGGACCCGCAGCAACGGCCCCTCGCACAGGTCGAACGGCTGCAACGACTCGCGCTGCGCCTCCTCGCGCAGGCGGGCTTCCTGCTCGGCCTCGGGCAGGCCGCTGCAATCCTCGAAGGCAACCTCCAGCGGGCGTTGCAGGGGCGCCTGCGCCAGGCTGTCGTCGGCGCCGCGCGGGAACACCGTACGCAGGGTTTCATGACGCTGCACCAAGCTGGCGAAGGCGCGCTCCAGCGCCTGGCGATCCAGCGGTCCGTTCAGGCGCACCGCGCTGGGCAGGTTGTAGGCGCCACTCTGTGGCTCCAGGTGCCAGAGGAACCACATGCGCTGCTGGGCGTAGGACAGGCGGTCGCGCTCGGCCGAAGACACGCCGGCCGGAATCGGGAACAGCGAGAAATCGATTCCCTCCCCTCGCAGGGTTTCGAGGAAGACCCGACGCTTCTCAACGGGTAGTTCGATAAAGCGGCGGGCGAGCTTGAGGGAATCTTCTGCGTTCATCGGTCTTCTTCCGTGCACATGGGCAACGAGCGCGGGGCTCGGTCATTCATGTGAAACGGACGACACATCGTGAAAATTAACCGGACAGCGACTTCCGGTCGCACCTTGGCCGATCGGTTTTTTTGCATAGCCATCAGGCGTTTACGGAAGCCCTCGGACAAGCCGCCGGCACCAGGCTGAAAGCAACTGCGAAACATTTGCTTTCATCTTCCCCTTCAGGTTCTACCGGCCTCATTCGTCCTATATGGATGAACGGGGCGCATCCAGTCCCCGCAACCCATGGTCGGTGCCCACGACCCCTAACCTACCGTTAGCCTCATGTCGAAAAAGTCCCGCTCCAGACTCTGGTTCCTCGTCCACAGCTGGCTGGCCCTGCCCATCTGGTTCTTCGTCCTGATCGTCTGCGTCACCGGCACCCTGGCGGTGGTCAGCCAGGAGATCGTCTGGCTGGCCAACCCTGACGTCCGGGCCAGCAAGCCCTACGAAGATGCCGAGCCGCTCAGCTTCAGCCAGGTCCTGAAGGCGATCAACGAAGCCCAACCGGACCTCCTGGTCGAATCCATCCAGCGCCCCGACGAAGAGCATTTCGCCCTTACTGCCGAGGTCAGCTATCCCGGCGGCAGCGAGGCGACCCTGTACATCAACCCCTACACCGGCGCCATCCAGGGCGAAAGCCCCTCCTTCGACTTTCGTCAGTTCACCCGTGCCCTGCACGGATGGTGGCTGGTTCCGTTCAACAACGGCTACAGCTGGGGCTGGTACATGGTCTCGCTGCTCGGCCTCCCCATGCTGGCATCGCTCATCACCGGGCTGGTGGTCTATAAACGATTCTGGAAGGGCTTTCTCAAACCCAGATTACGCATCAACCAGGGCGCCCGGATCTTCTGGGGCGACTTCCATCGCCTGAGCGGCATCTGGTCGATCTGGTTCATCGCCCTGATTTCCATCACCGGCACCTGGTTCCTGATCCAGGCCATCCTTGCCGACAACCACGTCACCCTGACCAACGACGGCATCCCTCCGGTCATCGCACGCGCCGACGTGCCCCGCGCCGCACCCGGTCAGAAGGTTCCATACATCGAGCTGGACGAGGCGGTGCGGCTCGTCACCGGGCGTATCCCCAGCCTGGAGGCCAGCGCGGTGTTCCTGCCCGGCAACGCCTACAGCCCGATGTTCGTGGCCGGACGCGGCTGGTATCCGCTCATGTTCCAGTCGGCCGCGCTGAACCCTTATACCGGCAAGATCGAAACCACCCGCCTGCTCAGCGACCGTACCCCCCTGCAGTTCGTCACCGAATCCATGCGTCCCCTGCACACCGGCGATTTCGGCGGTATCTGGGTCAAGCTGATCTGGTTCGTCTTCGGCCTGCTGCTGAGCATGATGGTGCTCAGCGGCCTGCTGATCTGGAGCAAGCGCACCGCACAGGCCACCGCCGCGCTGGTCAAGCGCGGCAAGCGCCCGGCGCGCCAGCCGAAACCGGCCAAGCCGGCGCCGTTAATGGCCAACCAGACCGCGGAGGGACAGCCATGAGCAAGGCCGCCGTTGCCCAGCCCGTTTCGCCGCTGCGCCAGTTCTGGCTGCGCTGGCGTTTCCACCTGAACGTTCTGCTGATCCTGATCCCGCTCGGTTTCATGCCGCGTTATTTCGCCGACATGGCGTTGTTCTCTGGCAGCAGCGGACTGGGTGAACGCGAGATCGGCGAAGTCCAGGTAGGCCCCTGGAGTCTCAAGCTCGCCGAATGGCGTATCGAACCGCCGCACGACGAAGGCCCCGCCGGCTTCATGAAGGACTTCAATGCCGCCCTCTGCCAGGCCTGCATTCCCCAGGTCAAGGCGACCTACCTGCGCATCGGCAAGCCGCGCAGCCTGCGTGCCGCCGGGGTGATCTTCTTCGGCAGCCCCTACCGCATGGGCACCAGCGTGCCGATCCCGCCGCGCACCCGGCCCGACGCCGAGCTGTGGATCACCATGGAAGGCTGGGACGGCTCCATGCACCAGGCTTCCATTCCCCTGGCCGAGGCATCCCCCGCCACCGTGGCCTGGCTGAACAAACGAGGTAAGCAATGAGCATCCACACCCGCCCCTGGCGCCTGCCCCTGGCCGCCCTGTTGCTCGGTCTGAGCGGCGCGGCCCTGGCGCACAACCCGATCTGCGAATGCGAGGAAGTGCAGGCCGGCGAGATCCGCTGCAAGGGCGGTTTCTCCGACGGCAGCGGCGCCCCCGGCGTAACCCTCGACGTGATCGGCTACGACGAGCAGATCCTGGTTCCCGGCAAGCTCGGCGCCGACTCGACCCTGACCTTCAAGCGTCCCGACGGCGAGTTCTACGTGCTGTTCGACGCCGGCCCCGGCCACGTGGTGGAAATCGACCACGCCGACATCGCCGCGCCATGAGCGTCGAAACCGTCCGCCCGGCCGGCGCCGGCCACGAGACCCTCTACGTACTGCTCGGCAGTGTGCTGATCCTGGCCCTCGCCGCCACGGTGGTCGGGCTGCGCCAGCAGTCCCATGAAGCGCAAGCCCTGGACGCCCACCAGGTGGACGCCCGGCTCGACCTGAATGCCGCCGAACAGGGCATCTACGCCGACCTGCAGGTCGCCGCCGAAGACATCCAGGCGCGCCTGGACGACGGCGAAGCCGCGCCCTCCGTCGACGAACTGGCCGCCGAGGGCTTCCCGCCCTTCGTCGCCGACGTCGCCGCGAGCAGCCGCGGCGAGCACCGCTGGAGCCACGGCGAAACCGCCGGGCGTCCGAGCTACCTGGGCGTCAGCGGCAAGCCCGAGGTGGCCGGCTCGTTCCTCCTGCTGCTCGACCCCGCCGAAGTCTGGCTGAAGCCCGCCGCGGCCGCTGCCGGCGCCGTACCGGGCGACGCCCGAGCCCTGGCCGACGCCGGCTGGCGCCAGGTGGTCAGCCGCTTCGACGCCGGCGTGACCCGTCAGCACCGCCATTGATCGCACATCGACTCCACAGAAGGCGTTTTTCCATGCTGTTCTCCCGTCGTTCATCCCGTCCGCGCGGCCTCGCCGCCCTCCTCCCGGGCCGCGCCCTGCTGGCCGCCCTGCTGCTGGCCCTGCTCGCCCCGCTGGCCCAGGCCGAAGACGGCAAGCGCCTGCGCATCGGCATCACCCTGCACCCCTACTACAGCTACGTGAGCAACATCGTCGGCGACAAGGCCGAGGTGGTGCCGCTGATCCCCGCCGGTTTCAACCCGCATGCCTACGAGCCGCGCGCCGAGGACATCAAGCGCATCGGCACGCTCGACGTGGTGGTGCTCAACGGCGTCGGCCACGACGATTTCGCCGAGCGCATGATCGCCTCCAGCGAAAAGCCCGGCATCCCGGTGATCGAGGCGAACGCCAAGGTGCCGCTGCTGGCCGCCACCGGCATGGCCGCGCGCGGCGCCGGCAAGGTGGTCAACCCGCATACCTTCCTGTCCATCAGCGCCTCGATCACCCAGGTCAACACCATCGCCCGCGAACTGGGCAAGCTCGACCCGGCCAACGCCAAGGCCTACACCCGCAACGCCCGGGCCTACGCCAAACGCCTGCGGGCCCTGCGCGCCGACGCCCTGGCGCGGCTGAACAAGGCCCCGGCCGCCGACTTCCGCGTCGCCACCATCCACGGCGCCTACGACTACCTGCTGCGCGAATTCGGCCTGGAAGTCACCGCCGTGGTCGAGCCGGCCCACGGCATCGAGCCGAGTCCGAGCCAGTTGAAGAAGACCATCGACCAGCTCAAAGCGCTGGACGTGAAGGTGATCTTCTCCGAGATCGACTTCCCCTCCACCTACGTCGAGACCATCCAGCGCGAGTCCGGGGTGAAGCTCTATTCGCTGTCGCACATTTCCTATGGCGACTACAGCGCCGGCAAGTACGAGGAAGAAATGGCGCGCAACCTCGACACCGTGGTCCGCGCCATCCAGGAGTCCGGCGCATGACCGTAGCCGAACGGCTTTGCGCCACGCCTTGCGGGCCGGCCATCGAGTTCGCCGGGATCGACCTGAGCCTCGGCGGCAGCCGCATCCTCGATGGCGTGCGCCTGCGCGTCGAGGCCGGTAGCGTGCACGCGCTGGTCGGACCGAACGGCGGCGGCAAGAGTTCGCTGGTCAAGACCCTGCTCGGGCAGATGCCGCATCGCGGCGAGCTGCGCCTGGAGTGGCCCGGCGCGCCCGGCTGCATCGGCTACGTGCCGCAGGCGCTGGAGTTCGACCGCGGCCTGCCGCTCACCGTCGACGATTTCATGGCCGCCATGTGCCAGCGCCGTCCGGCCTTCCTCGGCCTGTCGCGCAGCCGGCGCCCGGCGATCGACGCGGCCCTGGAACGGGTCGGCATGCTGGCCAAGCGCGGTCGGCGCATGGGCGCCCTCTCCGGCGGCGAGCGCCAGCGCGTGCTGCTGGCCCAGGGCCTGGTACCGCCGCCGCAACTGCTGGTGCTGGACGAACCGATGTCGGCCCTCGACGAGGGCGGCATCCAGGTCTTCGAGCGGCTGCTGCTGGACTGGCGCCAGGCCGGCGTCACCGTGCTCTGGATCGAGCACGACCTGGAGGCCGTCGGCCGCCTCGCCGACCGGGTCAGCGGTCTCAACCGCCACCTGCTGTTCGACGGTCCGGCGGCCAGCAGCCTGACCCCGGAACGCCTGCTCACGCTGTTCTCCACCCAGCCCCGGAAGAACGCGGAGGCCAGCCGATGAACGACGCCTACGAACAACTGCGCCAGGCCGTCCAGGCCTGGGCCGCCGCCGGCTACCTGCCGGAGACCCTGGCCTACGGCTTCGTCGTCAACGCGCTCCTCGCCGGCCTGCTGATCGGCCCGGTGCTCGGCGGCCTCGGCACCCTGGTGGTGGTCAAGCGCTTCGCCTTCTTCTCCGAGGCGGTCGGCCACGCCGCGCTCACCGGCGTGGCCATCGGCATCCTCCTCGGCGAGCCCTACACCGGGCCCTACGGCAGCCTGTTCGGCTACTGCCTGCTGTTCGGCGTCCTGCTCAACTACCTACGCAACCGCACCGGCCTGGCCCCGGACACCCTGATCGGGGTGTTCCTCTCGGTGTCCCTGGCGCTCGGCGCCAGCCTGCTGCTGGTGCTGGCGGGCAAGATCAACGTGCATATCCTCGAGAACGTGCTGTTCGGCTCGGTGCTGACCGTGAACGGCCATGACCTCGCGGTGCTGGCGGCGGTCGCCGTGCTGGTGCCGTGCCTGGCCCTGCCGCTGTACAACCGCATCATGCTGGCCAGCTTCAACCCGCAACTGGCGGCGGTGCGCGGGGTCGCGGTGAAGAGCCTGGACTACCTGTTCGTGGCCCTGGTGACCCTGGTCACCGTCGCCGCGGTGAAAGTGATCGGCGCGATCCTGGTCGGAGCCCTGCTGGTGATCCCGGCGGCGGCGGCGCGCCTGGTCAGCCAGTCGCTGAAAGGGTTCTTCTGGCTGGCGGTGCTGATCGCCACCGTCAGCACGCTGGCCGGTATCCTGTTGCCGATCATGTTCGACCTGCCGATTCCCTCCGGCGCCGCGATCATCCTGGTCGCCGGCCTGGCCTTCGGCCTCGCCGCCATCGCTCGCGGCTGCCTGCCGCACCTGAAAGGAACCCCCGGATGAACCTGAAACCCCATTGCCTCGCCCTGGCCCTGGCTTGCGCCGGACTCGCCGGCCCGCTCCCGGCCCTCGCCGCGACGCCGGCCGCGGCCCAGTCCGCGCCAGTCACGGTACTGGCCAGCCTGCCGGTCACCCACGCCCTCGCCGAACGCCTGCTGCGGGACACCGAGGTCAAGCTGCAACGGGTCGCCCCGGCCAACCTGCCGGCCAGCCGCCAGGCCTCGTTCTTCGCCGGGCGCGGCGCCGGCGGCCTGGCCAAGGCCGCCGGGCAGGCCGACGCGGTGATCGACCTGCGCTCGATCTGGAGCGACGACCCGCTCTATCCGCTGGCCCGCCGTAGCAATATCCGTATCGTCGAGATCGACGCCGCGCGTCCGGTGGACGGCGCCCTGCCCGGCATCGCCCTGCGCCCCGGCAGCGACCTGCATGCCTACCCCTGGCTCAACCCGACCAACCTGGGGCGCATGGCCGATGTCCTTGCCAGCGACCTGGAACGCCTGGCGCCCGGCGCCGCAGCGACCATCCAGGCCAACCTGGCGACGCTGAAGAAGCAATTGCTGGAAGCGACCGCCAGTAACGAGACTCGCCTGGCGAAGGCCGACAACCTCAGCGTGATCAGCCTCTCCGAACGCCTCGGCTACCTGCTCGCCGGGCTCAACCTGGACCCGCTGGACGTGGAGATCCAGGCCGACGACGGCTGGACCGAGACCAATATCCAGGCTTTCGCCGAGGAGCTGAAGAGCGAGGATATCGCCCTGGTCCTGCACCATCGCCAGCCACCCAAGCCCCTCGCCGATGCCATCGCCGCCAGCGGCGCACGCCTGGTAGTGGTGGACACCGAGGCGGCGGACCCGGTGGCCGGCCTGGAAAGCGACATGAAAGCGATAGTCGAAGGGCTGCTGGCCGGTAAAGGCTGAGCCGCGCCTCGTAACGAAAAAGGCCGGGGAGCGCTGCTCCCCGGCCTTTTTTTCGTCGACATCGGACCCGCCGCAGGGCCTATGGCGCCCTCGCGGGCATCAGCAGATCGCCGCCGACTCCACCGCCAACGCCGCGGCGCCCTGCCCCGCGCGCCAGGCCTCGACCTGGCGCTCGACGACCGCCAGCACCTCGGCCTCGCGCTGATGGATGAAGAAGTGCCCGCCGTCGAACAGTTCCAGTTCGAAACCGCTGCGGGTTTCCTCGGCCCAGGCCAGCAACTGTTCCTCGCTGGCCTTGTCCTCCCTGCCGCCAAGCGTTCGGATCGGACAGGCCAGCGGCGGGCGCCGCTGGTGACGATAGCTGCCGCAGAGCAGGAAATCGGCGCGCAGGATCGGCAGGGTCAGGCTCATCAGCTCGCGGTTGCCCAGCACCTCTTCCGGCGTACCTTGCAGGTCGCGCAGGTCGGCGACCAGCTCGGCGTCGCTCTTCGGTTCGGCGAAACCGCGGTCATACTCGGCGCGTCGCGACGGCGCCGCGGTGCCGCAGGCGAAGAACCCCAGCGGCGTCGGGCAACCCAGCTCGCGCAAGGCATACAGCACCTCGCAGGCGAGCAAGGCGCCGAGGCTGTGCCCGAGCATCGCGTAGGGGCCCTGGCGGACCTCGTCGTGCAGCTCGCGCGCCAGTTGCTGCGCCAGGCTCGCCAGGTCGGTCTGCAACGGCTCGGCCATCCGCGCCCCGCGCCCCGGCAACTCCACCGGACGCACCGCCAGCCAGGCCGGCAGCTTGCGCCGCCAGCGGCTGTAGGTCATGGCGCTGGCGCCGGAATACGGCAGGCAGAACAGCCGTACGGGCGTACCGCCCACTCAGCCGGCCGCCTTGTCCATGTGCTGGCGCAGGCTCAGCGGGCGCATGTCGGTCCAGACTTCCTCGATGTAGGCCAGGCAGTCCTTCTTCAGGCCGCTCTTGCCGGCCGCCCGCCAGCCCTGGGGAATCTCCTTGTATTCCGGCCAGATGGAATACTGCTCCTCATGGTTGACCACTACCTGGAACTGGATGTCGTCACGGTCGAACACTGAAGTCATTGCTTGCTCCTGATGGGATCGAACGGCCGCGCGCAGCACGGCCCTTGCGTTGGATAACGAAAAGCCCGGCGAGAAAATTAGCCGGCCAGCGCCGCGCCGAGGGCGCGGGTGAAACGCCGGGCCACCTCGTCGATCTGTTCGGCGCCGATGATCAGTGGCGGCAGGAAGCGCACCACGCTGCCGTGGCGGCCGCCCAGTTCGAGGATCAGGCCGCGCCTCAGGCACTCGCGCTGGACCCGCGAGGCCAGGGCGCCGTCGGTCGGCGGATGACCGAGGGCATCCGCCTCGCCCTGCGGGTCGACGATCTCGACCCCGAGCATCAGCCCCCGACCGCGGATATCGCCCAGTTGCGGATAGTCGCGCTGGAGGATGCGCAGGTGCTCGGCCAGGCGCTCGCCCATGGCCGCCGCGTGGGCCGCCAGGTCGTGTTCCTTCAGGTAGCGCATCACCGCCGAACCGGCGGCCATGGCCATCTGGTTGCCGCGGAAGGTGCCGGCGTGGGCGCCGGGCTGCCATTTGTCCAGCCATTCGCGGTAGACCACCACCGCCAGCGGCAGGCTGCCGCCGATGGCCTTGGACAGCACCACCACGTCGGGGACGATGCCGGCGTGCTCGAAGGCGAACATCCTGCCGGTACGGGCGAAGCCGCTCTGGATCTCGTCGACGATCAGCGCCACCCCGGCCTGCTCGGTGATCCGCCGCAAGCCGCGCAGCCAGTCGAGATCGGCCGGAACCACGCCGCCCTCGCCCTGGACCACCTCGACGATCACCGCCGCCGGCAACTGCACGCCGCCTTCCGGATCGTTCAGCAGGTTCTCCAGGTAGTGCAGGTTCGCCTTGACCCCCGCCTCGCCGCCGAGACCGAACGGGCAACGGTAATCGTAGGGATACGGCAGGAACTGCACGCCCGTGCTGAGCACCGCGCCCAGCGGCTTCTTCGGTCCGAGATTGCCCATCAGCCCCAGCGCGCCCTGGCTCATGCCGTGGTAGCCGCCCTGGAACGACAGGATGGTGCTGCGCCCGGTGGCGGTGCGTACCAGTTTCAGCGCGGCTTCCACCGCGTCGGTGCCGGTCGGGCCGCAGAACTGGATCTTCGCCTCGGCGGCCAGCGCCGGCGGCAGCAGGCCGAACAGGTCCTGGACGAACTGGTCCTTCACCGGGGTGGTCAGGTCGAGAGTGTGCAGCGGCAGCTCGTCGGCCAGAACCTGGCGGATCGCCTCGATCACCACCGGATGGTTGTGCCCCAGCGCCAGGGTGCCGGCGCCGGCCAGGCAATCGATGAAGGTACGCCCCTCGACGTCCTCCACCAGCAGCCCCCTGGCCTTCTTCAGCGCCAGCGGAATCCGCCGCGGATAGCTGCGCGCGTTGGACTCCTGGCGGCTTTGCCGTTCCAGCAAGGGCGACTGGGAGAACTCGTAGAGCGTTTCGCCCTCCGCCGGGGTGGCGCGGAGCGGCTGGTCTTCGATGACGCTGGTGGCGACGTGCATGTCTTCAACCCTCAAGGCGTGGTGGTGTTCCACTGGCAACCGGCGATCCGGCCGCCAGGGGCGGCATTCGCGGATCGGATGCACAGGAGACGCAGGAGGGACGCACGGATTTACTGCGCCGGACCGCAGCACCGTGCCCGGACCGCCAGCTCCGGCCCGGACACCGTCGAGCGGGCCGCTAGTCGGTGCCCGCAGCGCTCACCCGCCAGATCGCGTTGCCGACGTCGTCGGCGATCAGCAACGCCCCGTCGGCCGCCTGCGCCAACCCCACCGGCGCGCCGAACAATTGCTTCTCGTCCGCGGAGACGAACCCGGTCACCACCGGCTGCGGCGCACCGGCGGGCTTGCCGTCGGCGAACGGCACATGGACCACCTGGAAGCCGCTGACCGGCGAGCGGTTCCAACTGCCGTGCTCGCTGACGAAGGCGCCGTTGCGATAGCGCTCGGGCAACTCGTTGCCGGTGTAGAAGAACAGGCCCAGCGCGGCCACGTGGGAACCCAGCGCGTAGTCGGGGACGATGGCCTTCGCCACCAGGTCGGGACGCTGCGGCTTCACTCGCGAATCCAGGTGCTGGCCGAAGTAGCTGTAGGGCCAGCCGTAGAAGCCGCCCTCCCGTACCGAGGTCAGGTAGTCCGGGACCAGGTCGTTGCCGATCTCGTCGCGCTCGTTGACGATGGTCCACAGCTTGCCGGAGACCGGTTCCCACTGCAGGCCGGTCGGGTTGCGCAGGCCGGAGGCGTAGATGCGGCTGCCGCGGCTGGCGACGTCCACCTCGAGAATCGCCGCGCGACGGTATTCGATCGCCGCGCCGTTCTCGGTGATGTTGCTGTTCGAACCGACGCCCACGTAGAGCTTGCGCCCGTCGGGACTGGCGAGCAGCGCCTTGGTCCAGTGGTGGTTGATGGTGTCCGGCAGGTCGGTGAACTCCATCCCCGGGTCGGCGACCCGGGTTTCACCCGGCACGTAGCGGTAGCGCATGATGTTCCCGGTATTGGCGACATACAGGTAATCCCCCACCCGCTGCACGCCGAACGGCGAGTCCAGCCCTTCCAGGAACACGTACTTCTGCCACTGGCCTCCGGCGCCGGCTCGGCGCAGCAGGGTGATGCGGTTGCCGCCCTTGCCGGCCTTGCCGGACTTCCCCTTGACCATCCCCGCGATGAGTTGCTTCGGCGTGGTCACCGGCGCGGTGCCGGGCGAGTTGGCCTCCACCACCAGCACATCGCCGTTGGGCAAGACCAGCAACTGGCGAGGGTGTTGCAGGCCATCGGCGATCTTCTCGATCTTCAGGCCCTGGGCCACCGTCGGCTTGGCCTCTCCCGACCAGCCCACGCCTTCCGGTACCTTCATCGGCGGCAGAAGGAAGTGCTTCGGTTCCGGAAGCGCCGGATTGGCGCCGGTCTGCTGCTGCGGATCGTTCTGCGACCCCTGGTTGCAGCCGGCCAGGACCAGGCCGAGGGCAAGCGCGACGGGGCGCAGCGAGTGGAGGCTAGCCATGCGCCACCTCCTCCGCGGATACCGCCAGGAGCGCCTCTCCCAGCGCCAGCAGCAGCACCGTCGCGATCGACAGCCATAGCCCGGCCGGCATCACCGCATAGGCGTCGCGGCTGTGCACGAAGGCATTGAAGATGGCCAGGACGATGCCGGCGAACTTCAGCAAGGAGGAAACCCTGGCCGCCGCGACGACTGCCGCGCGCCGCAGCAGCCATACGCGGCACAGGTCGACGACGCAGGGCAGGATGGCGAACAGCAGGCCGAGACTGATCAGCCAGGCCGCGCTCTTGCCCCACATCACCTCCGCCGTGGCGAAATAGGTGGCGTCGAAGACCAGAGCGGCGACGAAGAAACCGAAGGGAACCGGGTTGAGGACGTTGTAGAAGGCGTCCAGGGGTCTGAAGCGTAGTGCGGTGGCCATTGCGAAACACTCCTCTCGGGAAACGCAGGCTTCCCGACGTGAAGGGACGGGCAGGAGATTCGAACCGCCGAGGCCCTGCGCAAGGCGCGGGCAGCGGGGAACGGCACGGCGAAACGGCGACTGGGGGGCTCGCGCCCCTTCTGCGACGGACCTGCACGAAGCGCTGGAGTTCAGCCGCAAGGACCTGTCGGAAGCGATAGGTACGCTGGCGATCCTTCCGATGGAACTTCGTGCGCCGCGACTCACCGAAACAGGGGTAGCGCCCTTCCCGGCCCTCCCGCCGGGTTGCCGCGCCGCCCCAGGCGCACCCCGCCGGCGACCGATCCGCGCCCGGCGTTTGCCGAAGAGGAGACAGCCGATGCCTGATCGAACCGCTCTACCCCGCGCCATGCTCGCGGCCTGGGTCCTGCTCCTGCTGGCGGCCTGCAGCCAGGGCCCGGCGCCTACCCCGCCCGCGTCCTGGGGTTGGCAGGACGCCAGCGGCGAACGCGCGATCGCCCCCGACGAAGCCTATCCCGAGCTGTTCCAGGCGGTGCAGGAAAGCCGGCTGTTCAGCGACCAGAAGCACTTCGTCGATGCGCTCCCGCTGCGCGAGCCTGCACGGATCCGCGCCGACTACCTGCGCGAGAGGGAGCGGCCCGGCTTCGACCTGCGCGCCTTCGTCGGCCGCAACTTCGAGGAGTCCGGCAGCGTCGAGACCGCCCCGCCGGAAGCGGGTGCCGATCTCGCCAGCCACATCAGCGACCTGTGGCCGGCGTTGACCCGCCACTACGAGCAGGTGCCGGCCCACAGCAGCCTGCTGCCGCTGCCGAAACCCTACGTGGTCCCCGGCGGACGCTTCCGCGAGGTGTACTACTGGGACTCCTACTTCACCATGCTCGGCCTTGCGGAGAGCGGGCAGCACCAGCGGGTGCGCGACATGCTCGACAACTTCGCCTACCTGATCGATACCTACGGGCACATTCCCAACGGTAACCGCAGCTACTACCTGAGCCGTTCGCAGCCGCCGTTCTTCGCCTACATGGTGGACCTCCAGGCAAGACGCGAAGGCGACGCCGCCTACCGGCGCTACCTGCCGCAGCTACAGAAGGAATACGCCTACTGGATGGAAGGCTCCGCCGGGCTGCGCCCCAACGAGGCGCGCCTGCACGTGGTGAAACTGGCCGACGGCAGCCTGCTGAACCGCTACTGGGACAACCGTGACACACCGCGCCAGGAGTCCTTCCTGGAGGACCGGGCGACCGCCGCGCGCGCCCCGCAGCGCCCCGCGGGCGAGGTCTATCGCGACCTGCGGGCCGGCGCGGAAAGCGGCTGGGACTTCTCCTCCCGCTGGCTGGACGACGGCCGCGAACTGGCCAGCATCCGCACCACCGCCATCGTCCCGGTGGACCTCAACGCCCTGCTCTACCATCTCGAACGAACCATCGCCAAGGCCTGCGCCAGCAGCGCGCTGAAGGCCTGCGAGCAAGGCTACGGAGCCCGCGCGGAGAAGCGACGACAGGCCATCGAAGACCACCTCTGGCACCCGGCGGGCTACTACGCCGACTACGACTGGCAACGCCGGCGGCCCATCGAGCGGATCAACGCCGCCAGCCTCTTCCCGCTATTCACCGGGCTGGCCTCCGCCGAACGCGCCGGTCGTACCGCCGACAGCGTCGCCGCCCAACTGCTGCGCCCGGGCGGACTGGCCACCACCACCCGTGCCAGCGGCCAGCAATGGGACGAGCCGAACGGCTGGGCACCCTTGCAGTGGGTCGCCGTACAGGGCCTGCGCGCCTACGGCCGGGACGCCCTGGCGGAAGACATCGGCCGGCGATTCCTCGCCCAGGTGCAGCAGGTCTACGACCGCGAAGGAAAACTGGTGGAGAAATACGACATCAGCGGCAACCAGGGCGGCGGCGGCGGTGGCGAGTACCCGCTGCAGGACGGCTTCGGCTGGTCCAACGGCGTGACCCTGCAACTGCTCCGACTCTACGGCCCGGGCGCCGGTCGCTGAGCCTCAGCCCGGCGCCGGGTACTGGCGCTGCGCGGCGTCGGCGAAGCCTGCGGCGAGAAAGTCGATCAGCGCGCGGACCGAAGGCAACAGCCCGCGCCGCGAAGGGAACATTGCCACCACCATGCCTTCCACCGGCGTCCACTCCGGCAGCACCCGCACCAGCCGGCGCTCGGCCAGGTCGCGACTGACCACGCAGAGCGGCAGGCCGCCGATCCCGACGCCCTCCAGCACCGCCTGGCGCAAGGTGCCGAGGTCGTCGCTGAGCAGTTGCGGGCGCAGGTTGAGGGCCGCGCTGCTGCCATCCGTGCCGACCAGCCGCAGGCTGCCGTCCAGGCGCGAACGCTCCCAGCCGACGTAGGGCATCGCCGACAGGTCGGCCGGCAGCTCCGGCGGGCGGTAGCGGGCCAGCAGCTCCGGGCTGGCCACCAGCACCTGCGGACTGCGTGCCAGCACCTTCATCACCAGGTCGCTGTCCTCCAGCGGCGGGAAACGCAGCGACAGCGAGATGTCGTAGCCTTCGGCGATCACGTCGACCCGGCGATTGAAGGTCTTCACGTACAGCTCGACGTTCGGATACTGCGCCATGAAGCGCGCCAGCATCGGCGCCAGTTCGAAGTGCAGCAGCGGCGTCGAGCAGGTCAGGCGGACCATTCCGCACGGCTCCGAGCGGTTCTGTTCGATGACGTCCTCGGCAGCCTCCGCTTCCACCGTCATCGCCACGCAATGACGGTAGTAGGCCTGGCCGATCTCGGTCACCTGGAATTGCCGCGTCGAGCGCTGCACCAGGCGTACGCCCAGGCGCGCCTCGAGCTGCGCGACCTTGCGGCTGATGGTCGACTTGGGAATCCCCAGCACCCGCCCGGCGGGGGCGAAGCCACCGTGCTCGACCACCTTGGCATAGATGAAAAGCGCGTTCAGATCGAACACCAGCTCACCACTCATCGTTCCACCTGCGAGACTCTGAGACTTGATTTGCGGACTACCGGTTCCCACTCCCGGGAACTAGCGTATCGCTCCATCGACTCAATCGAGGAGCACCGACGTGAAAAAGGTCCTGGGAATCTACGGCAACGCCAACCGCCACTGGGTGGGCGACGGATTCCCCGTTCGTTCGCTCTTTTCCTACAACACACTGGGCCAGCATATCAGCCCGTTCCTCTTGCTGGACTACGCCGGGCCTGCTGATTTCCCCCCCGCACAGCAGCGCCGCGGCGTAGGCCAGCATCCTCATCGCGGCTTCGAGACGGTGACCATCGTCTACCAGGGCGAGGTCGAGCACCACGACTCCACCGGCGCCGGCGGACGCATCGGGCCGGGGGATGTGCAGTGGATGACGGCGGCCTCCGGGATCCTCCACGAGGAGTACCACTCGGAACGCTTCCGTAGCACAGGTGGAACGCTGGAAATGGTCCAGCTATGGGTCAACCTGCCCTCCAGCGACAAGATGAACCCGCCGCGCTACCAGACCCTGCTGGATGCCGACATTCCCCGCGTCGGCCTGCCCGACAGGGCCGGCGAACTGCGGGTGATCGCCGGACGCTACGGCCGCCACCAGGGGCCGGCGCTGACCCACTCGCCGCTGGCGGTCTGGGACGTGCAGCTGAAGGCCGGCAAGCACCTCGCCCTCGACCTGCCCAAGGGACATACCTGCGCCGTGGTGGTCCTGCGCGGCACCCTCGCGGTCGGCGACGAGATCGTTCGCGAAGCCCAGGTCGCCCTGCTCGACCGCGACGACCCGCGGCTGGAACTGGAAGCCAACAACGACGTGCAGTTGCTGGTGCTCAGCGGCGAGCCGCTGGACGAGCCGATCATCGGCTATGGCCCCTTCGTGATGAGCAGCCGCGAGGAAATCGACCAGGCCATCGAGGACTTCGAGAACGGGCGCTTCATCCGCGCCCACTGAAGTCCGCCCCCCTACGACATGGCCCGCGCAGGAAGCGCGGGCCCGGCCGGGCTTTGCCCGAAATTCACGGACGACCACCCTGCAAGAGGAAATGGAAATGAGCGCTCCCGCCAACTTCAACGGCCAGACCCCGAAGATCGATCCGGCCAACGCCGCCATGTTGCTGATCGACCACCAGAGCGGCCTGTTCCAGACGGTCAAGGACATGCCGATGACCGAACTGCGCGCCAACGCCACCACCCTGGCCAAGGTCGCCACCCTGGCGAAGATCCCGGTGATCACCACCGCCTCGGTACCGCAGGGCCCCAACGGCCCGCTGATCCCGGAGATCCACGAGGCCGCGCCGCACGCCCAGTACGTCGCGCGCAAGGGTGAGATCAATGCCTGGGACAACCCGGAATTCGTCGCCGCGGTGAAGGCCACCGGCAAGAAGCAACTGATCATCGCCGGCACCATCACCAGCGTGTGCATGGCCTTCCCCAGCATCGCCGCGGTACACGACGGCTATCAGGTGTTCGCGGTGATCGACGCCTCCGGCACCTACTCCAAGATGGCCCAGGAAGTCACCCTGGCACGGGTGGTCCAGGCCGGCGTGGTGCCGATGGACACCGCCGCGGTCTGCTCGGAAATCCAGCGCACCTGGAACCGCGACGACGCTGTGCAGTTCGCCGAGGCCTACAGCGCGGTCTTCCCGCACTACCAACTGCTGATCGAGAGCTACGCCAAGGCCCAGGCCGTGGTCAACAACCACGAGCAACTGGATTCGCAGCGCAAGTGATCCATGGGAAGGAAGGGGCTGCACGCCCCTTCTTTTGCCGAGCGGGAGCCTGGTGGACAGCAACGACTACGGACCGGACCCATGCCTGATTCCTCCATGAAGCGCGGGGCTACGCTCTGCCTTGCCCTTGCCATAGGTCCGGGCTCGACCCTCGCCGACGACTCCTTGGGCCATCGCGACAACATCAGCACCGGCCTGAACCAGCGGCAGAAAGCCGAAATGAAGGTGCCGCCGGGCTTCGTCGAAGGCTCGACGCTGAACGGTTTCCTCCGCAACTACTATTTCGCCCGCGACAACCACGACACCCCGTCCCGCCGCGACCAGCGCGAATGGGCCCAGGGCCTGATGCTGTCGTTCCGCTCCGGCTATACCGACACGCCGATAGGCATCGGCCTGGATGCGCACGCCTTCTACGGCCTGCGCCTGGACGGCGGTGGCGGCAGCGGCGGTGCCGGCGTGCTGCCGCTGGACTCCGCCGGTCGCCCCGCCGACAGCTTCTCCGCCGCCGGCGCGGCCCTCAAGCTGCGCGGCCTGGACAGCCTGCTGAAGATCGGCGACCAGTTGCTGGAGAACCCGGTGATCGCCAGCGGCGTCAGTCGCATGGTGCCGCAGAGCTACCGTGGCGTGACCCTGAAGAACTACCATTTCCGCGCGCTCGAACTGGACGCCGGCTTCGTCGAAGCCACCCGCCTGCGCAACCAGAGCGGCCACAGTCATCTCACCAGCGGCTACGGCAACGGCACCAAGGGCGGTATCGCCGCCGATCGCGAAAGCCCGCACATCGCCTGGCTGGGCGCCAGCTACAGCGCCCCCGGCGGCAGCCAGGCGACGCTCTACAGCGGCCGCCTGGAGGACATCTGGAACCAGCACTACCTCGGCCTCAGCCAGCCGTGGCGGCTTTCCAGCCAATTGACCCTGACGCCCTGGCTGCATTACTACAAGACCCGCGACCAGGGCCGCAGCCAGCTCGGCCGGATCGACAACGACCTCTACAACGCCGGCCTGACCCTGGCCGGCGGCGGCCAGTCGCTGAGCCTCAGCCTGCAAAAGGTCGATGGCGACACCCCGTTCGACTTCATCGCGCAGAACGACCGGACCTTCCTCTACGAAAGCAACGCCATGCAGTACGCCGACTTCAACGGCCCCGGCGAGCGCTCGTGGAAGATCCAGTACCAGGCCAGCCTGGCCTTCCTCGCCGCCCCGGACTGGCAGTTCGGCGCCGCCTACGGCCGTGGCCAGGCCGACCTGACCCGGGTCGACCCGGACAGCGCGGGCTACGGCTACCTCTACAACCCCAATGGCAAGAACGCCCAGCACTGGGAACGCGACCTGTCGCTGCGCTACGCCTTCCCCGCCGGCCCGGCCAAGGGCCTCAGCGTGACCCTGCGCTGGGCCACCCACCGCCCCGGCGAAGGCTACACCGCCCCCGGCAACACCCGCGGCAACTCCAGCTCCGACGAATACCGGGTGGTGGTCGACTACCCGATCAGGTTGCTCTGAACCCACGGAACCAGAAAAAAGAGAAACTCCCTCATGCGTGCAGCCCTGCTACCCACCTTCGGCGCCCTCTCCGCCGCACTCTGCCTGGAGGCCCGCGCCGACGCCGTCGCGCTGCCGCCGCTGGCGCTCGGCAACGCCAGCTTCATGGACGGCGTCAGCCGTCCCGGCATGCTCTTCGAACTGCCCCTGCAATACGTTCGGGCGAACAACGCCAGCGACGCCGGCGGGCATTCGGTTCCCGGTCGGCAACGGGTTCGTGGCACCACGCTGTTGCCGCACTTCGCCTACCTCAGCCAGAACACCCTGCTCGGCGCCCACTACGGCGCCGAAGTGCTGCTGCCGCTGGTACGCCTGGACCTCGATATCGACGGCGGCCCGGACGGCCGGCGCACCCGCCAGGGCGACCTGATCGTCAGTCCGCTGATGCTGCAATGGGGCCCCGCTACACTGTTCGGCCGCCCCTACTGGCAGCGCCTGAACTTCGTCTTCTCCCTGCCCACCGGCGACTACGACAAGGACGCCGCGATCAACACCGGCAGCAACACCTGGATCTTCAACCCGCACTACGCCTTCACCTGGGAACTGGGCGAGCGCCTGGAACTCAGCGGCCGCCTGCACTACGCCTGGATCAGCCGCAACGACGACCCCTCGCCGCGCCTGGGCGCAAACGACGTACAGCCGGGACAGGCGCTGCACGCGAACTTCTCGATCTCCTACGCGCTGGACCCGCACTGGCGGATCGGCCTGGCCGGCTACCAGTTGAAACAGATCAGCGCCGACCGCATCGACGGCCACCGGCAGGCCGACTCGCGCGAGCAGGTCTTCGGCATAGGCCCGGGGGTGATGTACAGCCAGGGCAGGCAAACGCTGTTCGCCAACCTCTACGCCGAAAGCGGCGCGCGCAACCGCAGCGAAGGCAACCAACTGACCCTGCGCTACCTGCTGGCGTTCTGAATCGGCGGATAACGCCCTGGAAACGCCGACACCTCCCCAGTTCCGTAGGGCGAATAACCGCTCGCGGTTATCCGCCGCTTATCCGGGGTATCGGCGGATAACGCCCATGGCGTTATTCGCCCTACACACCCCGGAAACGCCGGACAGCACCCCAACTCCGTAGGGCGAATAACCGCTCGCGGTTATCCGCCGCTTATCCGCGACATCGGCGGATAACGCCCATGGCGTTATTCGCCCTACGCCCCCCGGAAACGCCGGACAGCGTCCCAACTCCGTAGGGCGAATAACCGCTCGCGGTTATCCGCCGCTTATCCGCGACATCGGCGGATAACGCCCATGGCGTTATTTGCCCTACACACCCCGGAAACGCCGGACAGCTCCCCAGCTCCGTAGGGCGAATAACCGCTCGCGGTTATCCGCCGCTTATCCGGGGTATCGGCGGATACCGCCTGTGGCGGTATTCGCCCTACAGGCCCTGGAAACGCCGGACAGCTCCCCCGGACATTTCCGCAGGCTCTCTCAGAAGCCCGGGAATTGGATAAAAACCCAGTAGGAGGATGATGGAGGGGCCGGCAAATCCATCCCGCAGGGACAGGACCGAACGGCACTGCCCTCTATTTTCTGAGGGCAAAAAAGACGCGGGCCGCAGGTGGTGGAACACCTACGACCCGCTAACCACAACCCAGCTTACTAAGGAGCTGACCCATGGCTAAGCCGAATGATACGTCCAACCCCGAGGTAACAGAATCGTCCCCCCGCTTCGTCCCGCTGCTACCCACCTCCCAGGCCGACATGTGTCCGCGTAGCGCCACCCTGTACGTGGACACCCATGCACTCCCCACGCACTTGTTCGACAACGCGAAAGTGCGCTTGAGGTCGGCGATCAACATCCTGGCCATGACCCGTTTGCTCGATGAGAAAGAAGAGCCCGGCGGCACCCTGGCCTACATCAACGGTGCGTTGCTGTCGCTGCTCAGCGATGCCTTGTCCGAAATCGAGGCGGGCCACCCGAGCCTGTAGCGCCGCTTCCCGGCGCGACGCCCCCGGCCTGGCCGGGGGCTTTGCGGCATCGCCCATCACAGGACCTTTCGCGCCCGAACGGCACGCTTGATCGCCGTCCCGGTCCTCGCGAAACGGCCGCCAATTGCCCGAAGCTTCCGACCCTTTTTTCGGACGATTTCTTACGCCCTTATAAATCAGCAAGTTACGAGACCTCGAAAAAAGAGGTTTTCTGGCAGGGAAAAACCCGCCGCTCCTGTTTTCCGCCAAATGGCTATAGGTTTTCCGGGCCAGCCCAGTGCCACGCAGATGACCAGGAAATGCTCAGGGAACGGGTTCGGCTGCGAGCAGTTCACCGCCATATAGACAGTGGACAAGAGCCTACCCTCATAGGCCTAGCTGTTCAGCGGGCTTGTGCCATCGGAGACTTCGTACAAGGCTTAGCCATTGCCGTCCTACAGGCGCTGTCAGTAGGCTTTTTTCGCCGGCGACTTCGGTTCCCGGCAGGCCACAGCCTGCTGGCCCAACACCCACGAGCGGCCTGTCTCCCTGCCGCGCCGGCAGAAGCCAGGCAGCGGACAGCTCAGAGAAGGATTTCTCCTATGCACGGCCATACCCAGCTTGCCCCGCACTACTTCTTCCGACAGCAGCGATTGCTGCGCGCGCTGCTGATCGACGACCAGGCCTGGTTCGTCCTCGACGACTTCGCCCGGCTCATCGAACACAGCCAGCCCGAACAGATGCTCGCCCGCCTGGACGACGACCAGGCGCGCCGGGAGTCGTTGCGTTCCGAACGTGGCGAAGACCAGGCGCAGTGGCTGATCAGCGAGTCCGGCGCGTATGCCGCGCTGATCTACCAGCAGCGCGGCGATGGCGGCGAATTGCGCCGCTGGCTCAGCGGCGAGGTGGTGCCGGAGTTGCGCAGCGCCACCGACGACAGCGGCATGCCGCGCTACGTCAAGTTGCGCTGGGAGCGCCAGGTGGTGCACATGCTCGACTGGCAGGGCAAGCTCTGGGTGAATTTCAGCGAGATGCCCGACCTCCTCGAACGCCAGGGCGAGCCCATGGTGCAACTGGGTTGGCGACGCTGGTTGCGCAAGTTGCGGCCGCTCTAGGCGAGCGGCCACTTGCTCGTCGCCGGGGCTCCACTCCTCCACCCGTTCGAGACGAAAGCCCGAACCCGATCAACAGGTTGAGCAGGCTGCCCAGCGTGCGGTGACGCTTGACCACGCCGCTGGCCAGCCAGTCGGTGGTACGCGGCCCTTCGATCGAGTAGCGGTCCAGCAGGTGCACCATCCCTCCCTGTCCAGCCGCCAGCCGGACAGCGGTATGGCGTGCAGGTTGACCGGCAGGCGGCGAAGAAGTCGTCGCGATCGTGGATGTTCTGCGTCATCTGCCACCTCCCGGAAGGACAGCGAAAGAATAAAGGCCGGCGGCGAAGAGCGACCGCCAGCGCAGCGAGCCGAAGCAAGTTCCGAATATAAGTTAATACCCTGTCAGATCTGGCAGCTTAAGGCGTATGGCGGCGCCAGTTAACAATATGGAAATAGACTTTCCCTAGCCTCACCTCCACGCACAACAACAAGAAGTCATCGGCATGAAAAAAATTCGAAAATTAATATTGGATGATTCCTTCGGAGAAGATTATGACTGCCAGGATCTACCGGGAAGTCGTCAACCCGGGAAAACTCGACGAAACACAGAGGGGAAACCTCGCAAGCGAACTCTACGCGATTCACGCCAGGATCTTTCATGGCGTCCAGTATGAATCCTTCGCTCGCGAGGTCATCCACTCCACTGCCCGCCTCACCCGCATCGCCATCTACCGCAACCGCCAGCACGAGATCGTCGGCTATTGCGCCGTGCATTTCCACGACTCGGAAGTCTTCCAGTACAGCAAGGCCTGCGTGATCCGCGCCGAGTCGGGGATCCTCCCGGAGTACCGCGGGACCAACCAGAGCATTCCCTTCCTTACCCGCCAGGTGCTGCGCTACAAGTTGCTCAACCCCGGCAAGCGCCTGCTGTTCCTCGACACCCTGATCCATCCCTCCAGCTACGCCCTGGTGACCAAGTACGTGGATGACGTCTGGCCCTGCCACTGCGACCTGGAAAGCCACCACGTGAAGTTCCTCGAACACCTGATCGCCCAGTTCAGCTTCAAGCGCAGCAGCAACGATCCGCTGGTGGTCGACACCGGCTGGACCACCACCGAGGCCGATCACGAACGGGCACGCTGGGCTACGCACAGCAATCCGAATGTGCGTTTCTTCCTTGATCGGAACCCGGAATATCACAAGGGCAACGGATTGATCACGGTATTCCCGATTACCTTGAAGAACATCTTTACGGCGACCCGGCGTTTCAAGCGCAGTTCTTCGGTCAAGCGTAAACAGCACCAGCGTTACAACGCGGCTTCGGCGAAAGTCGGGAATATCGCGTTGTAATGAATCAAGCCGACCCATATATCGGCGTTTATATATACGCACATATATGAAGAATGGCCGGAAGGGAGTATGGAACATTCCCTTCCGGCCATTTTCATCGCCCCCCGCGAAGGGCTCGGCGGCCGGATCCGATCAGAGCATTTCCAGCTTCGACATCAGGTCGTTCAGGCGCTCGGCCTTCTGCTCGCTGATCTCGCTCGGGGCCAGGGACTCGATGTAGCTGGCCAGCTCTTCCACCGTGGTGCATTCGAACATCGCCCGTAGCGGCACGTTGCGTTGCAGGGCCTTCTGCACCCGCGAGGCGATCTGGGTGGCCAGCAGCGAATGCCCCCCGAGTTCGAAGAAGTTGTCGAACACCCCGACCCGCTCGACCTTCAGCACCTCGGCCCAGATCCGTGCCAGGGTTTCCTCCAGTTCGTTGCGCGGGGCCTGGTAGGCCTGGTTCTGCATCTGGCCGATGTCCAACGCCGGCAGCGCCTTGCGGTCGAGCTTGCCGTTGGCGTTGAGCGGCATCCGGTCCAGCACCAGCCAGTGCAGCGGCACCATGTAGTCCGGCAGGTCGGCGCGCAGTTGCTGCTTGATCCGCTCGAACCAGGCGCCCTGCTCCACCATCAGTCCGGCCGGCGAGTCGGCGCTGGAACGCTGTGTCTCGCCGGGAACCAGGTAGCCCACCAGGTACTTGCCGTTCGCCCCTTCCTGGACCGCCACCGCCGCCTCGCGGACGTCGGCGCGTTCGTGCAGGCGCGCCTCGATCTCGCCCAGCTCGATGCGGAAGCCGCGGATCTTCACCTGGTGGTCGATCCGCCCGACATATTCCAGCACTCCGTCGGCGCGCCGCCGCGCCAGGTCGCCGGTACGGTACAGACGCTCGCCCGGCGCGCCGAACGGATGCGGGACGAAGGCCTGGGCGGTGCGCAGCGGATCGCCGACGTAGCCACGACCGACGCCGGTGCCGGCCACGCACAGCTCGCCCACCGCGCCCAGCGGCACCAGTTCGAAGGCGTCGTCGGCGCCGGCACCGAGCAGGTACAGGCGGTTGTTGTCGGTGGGACTGCCGATCGGCAGGTAGGTGCTCTCGGTGGAGGCCAGGTCGACGCGGAAGAACGCCACGTCGTCGGAACACTCCGCCGGCCCGTAGGCATTCACCAGGCCGATCCTTGGGTAGCGCTTGAGCCACTGGCGCGCCAGTTCCGGCGGCATCGCCTCGCCAGTGGGCAACATCCAGCGCAGGCCGTCGAGGGCCTGGCGCTCTTCGGCGAGCATGCCCTGGATCAGCGACGGCACGCTTTCCAGCACCGTGATGCCCTGTTCGCCGACGTGCGCCAGCAGGCCCTGCGGATCGTGGGCGATGGCGTTCGGCACGATCGCCACGCGGGCGCCGAACAACGGCGCGGCGAGGAATTGCCAGACCGAGATGTCGAAGCTCTGCGAGGCGGTCTGGGCGATCACGTCGTTCTCGTCCAGTTCCAGGTACGGGACCTTGCTCAACTGGTTGTTGAGCATGCCCGCCTGCTCCACCATCACGCCCTTCGGCAGTCCGGTGGAGCCGGAGGTGTAGATCACGTAGGCGAGGTTCTGCGGCCCGCTGTAGACCTGCGGATCATGCTCGGCGCCCTCGCCCTGCTGGATCTCGTCCCACACCAGCAGGCGCGGCCGGTCGACGCAGCCGAGTTCGTCGAACAGCGCCAGCGCCTGCTCGCGGCAGGCCTGGGTGCAGACCAGTACCGGCGTGCGGCTCAGCTCGACGATCCGGGTCAGGCGCTGGGTCGGATGGCCGGGGTCGAGCGGCAGGTAGCCGGCACCGGCCTTGAAGCTGCCGACGATCATGCCGAGCAGGTCGAGGCCGCGCTCGGCCAGCAGTGCCACCGGCTGGTCGATGCCGACGCCGGCGGCGCGCAGGGCGTGGCCGAGACGGTTGGCCCGGCGGTTCAGCTCGGCGTAGCTCCAGCGCTGCTCCAGGCAACTGGCGGCGATGCGCTGCGGATGGGCCGCCACCTGCGCCTCGAACAGCCGCACGTAGCCTTGCTCCAGCGGGTAGTCGCGGGCGCTGCGGTTGCAGCCGTCGAGGAGGAAGTCGCGCTCGTCCTCGCCGAGTAGCGGCAAGGCCTCCAGTTCGCCATGGAAACCGTCGGCCAGGGCCAGCAGCAGGCGCTTGAACTCGCCGAGCAGGCGCTCGACGGTCGGCGCCTCGAAGTAGCGCTGGTCGTAGGACAGGTGCAGGCCGAGGTCATCGCCCGGATAGCAGACCACGGTCAACGGGAAGTTGGTGTGGGTACGCCCGGAGTCGGAACTGGCGTTCAGGCTCTGCGCGCGGTCCAGCACCGAGACTTCCACCGGGGCGTTCTCGAACACGAACAGGCTGTCGAACAGCGGCTGGCCCTTGGGCAGCTCGCTGCTTTCCTGGATGGCCACCAGGGGCAGGTGCTCGTGCTCGCGCAACTCCAGGTTGCGCTCGAACAGCCGGTTCAGCCACTCGCGCACCGTGCAGCGCTGGCCGGCGGCCGGCATCTGCACGCGCAATGGGATGCTGTTGATGAACAGGCCGACGGTGCGCTGCATTTCCGGCATGCCCACCGGACGCCCGGCCACGGTGACGCCGAAGAGCACGTCGCGCTCGCCGCTGAAGCGGCGCAGGGTCAGCGCCCAGGCGGCCTGGGCGAAGGTGTTGACGGTGAGCTGGTAGCGCTGCGCCAGTTCGCGCAGGCGCGCGCCGTCGGCGGCGTCCAGACGCGTGTAGCGGTCGCCGACGATCATCCCGCCGCTCTCGCCGGCGTGCTCGCGGAGGAACGGTCGGTCGCTGGGTACCAGGGTCGGCCGCTCGAAGCCGCGCAGGCTCTCGCTCCACCAGCGTCGCGATTGCTCCAGGTCCTGGCGTTGCAGCCAGGCGATGTAGTCACGGTAGCGCGGCGGCGTCGGCAGGTTCGCCGGGCGGCTTTCGCCGAGAGCACTGTAGATCTCGAAGAAGTCGTTCATCAGCAGGCCACGGCACCAGGCATCGATGAGGATGTGGTGGTTGCTCATCATGAACCAGTAGCGCGCCTCGCCCAGGCGGATCAGGCGCAGGTGGAACGGCGGCTGTTCGAGCAGGTCGAAGCCGGCCTCGCGCTCGCGCTTGTGCAGCGCTTGCAGGCGTTCCTCGTGGCCGTCCTCCGGCAGTTCGCTCCAGTCGAGGAACTCGATGCGGGTGCGACCGGGCTTATGGATCACCTGCAGCATCGTTTCGCCGGCATTCCAGACGAACGACGCGCGCAGCGCCTCGTGGCGGGCCACCACCGCCTGCCAGGCGGCGGCGAAGCGCTCGGGATCGAGCGGGCTGTCGATCCGGTAGCGGTCCTGCATGTAGTAGATGCCGGTGCCCGGTTCCAACAGGGTGTGCAACAGCAACCCTTCCTGCATCGGGGTCAGCGGATAGACGTCCTCGATCTCGCCGGCCGGCACCGCCAGGGCGTCCAGTTGCGCCTGGCTCAGTTGCGCCAGCGGGAAGTCGGACGGGGTCAGGCCGCCGGCGCCGTCTTCCAGGCAATGCTCGATCAGCGCCTGCAGTTCGGCGAGATAGGCCTGCGCCAGCTCGTTCACCGTCTGCGCGTCGTAGCGCTCGCGGCTGTAGGTCCAGCGCAGCACCAGCTCGCCGCCGTAGACCTGGCCATCGACGCTCAGCTCGTTGGGCAACGGCGCCTGCTCGTCGTGGATCGGCCCGGTGGGCTGGTCCAGCGGCTGGAACAGGGCGTCGGCGAAGCTCTGGTCGAACTGTCCGAGGTAGTTGAAGGTGATCGGCGCCGTCGGCAGCGCGGCCATCGCCTGGCGCACCGCCGGATCGGCGAGGTAGCGCAGCACGCCGTAGCCGAGGCCCTTGTGCGGCACCGCGCGGAGCTGTTCCTTGATCGCCTTGATCGACTCGCCCGGGCTCTGCGCCGGGGTCAGGCGCAACGGGTAGGCGCTGGTGAACCAGCCGACACTGCGGGTCAGGTCGATATCGTCGAACAGCGCCTCGCGGCCATGCCCTTCCAACTGCACCAGCGTCGACGGCTGCCCGCTCCAGCGGCAGAGCACGCGAGCGAGGGCGGTCAGCAGCAGGTCGTTGACCTGGGTGCGGTAGGCCGCCGGCGCCTGTTGCAGCAATTGCCGGGTACGTTGCGGGTCGAGCCGCAGGCTGACACTTTCCGCCAGCGCCTCGCGGTTGTCGCCCTGCGGGCGGTCGCACGGCCACTCGACCGGCTGCCCACCCAGCCGGGCTTGCCACCAGCCCAGCTCCTCGCGCAGCGATTCGCTGCCGGCGTAGGCCTGCAGGCGTCCGGCCCAGTCGCGGAAGGCGCTGGTCTTGGCCGGCAGCGCCGGTTCGGCGCCCTCGGTGAGCTGACGGTAGACCTGTTGCAGATCCTCCAGCAGCACCCGCCAGGACACCCCGTCCACCGCCAGGTGGTGGATCGCCAGCAGCAGGCGTTGCTCGCCGGCCGGGCCGTCCACCAGCACCGCGCGCAGCAGCGGACCCTGTTCGAGGTCGAGGCTGCGCTGGGCCTTGGCGAACAGCTCGGCGCATTCGTCGAAGGATTGCACCGGAACGTGCCAGAGCAGTTCCTGTTCGCGCAGCGGACGATGCTGCGCCAGCCACTCGCCGTCGACCTGGTGGAACGCCAGGCGCAGGGCATCATGCTGTTCGACCAGGCGTTGCAGGGACTTGCGCAGCAGACCGAGGTCAATGGCCTGCCGCGGCTGCAACAGCAGCGACTGGTTCCAGTGTTCGCGGCGCGCCAGCGGCAGGTCGAAGAACCAGTGCTGGATCGGCGTCAGCGCGCTGTCGCCCTGCACCGGCCCCTGCTCGGCCTGGCTGGCCTGGCTGTGCCGGGCCACCGCGGCGAGGCTCTGCACGGTCTGGTGCTGGAACAGGTCGCGGGGGCTGAAGTGGATGCCGAGCTGGCGGGCGCGGCTGACCACCTGGATCGACAGGATCGAATCGCCGCCCAGTTCGAAGAAGTTGTCGCCGAGACCTACCCGCTCGACGTTCAGCACCTCGCGCCAGACCCCGGCCAGTTGCTGCTCCAGCACGCTGCGCGGGGCCTCGTAGGCCTGCCGGTTGAGCGCCGGGTCGGGCGCCGGCAGCGCGCGGCGGTCGAGCTTGCCGTTGGCGGTCAGCGGCAGGCTGGCGAGCAACAGCAGGTGGGCCGGCACCATGTAGTCCGGCAATTGCTGCTTGAGATGCGTTTTCAGCGCCTCGCGCAGCGCCGCCTGGGCGTCCTCGTCCTGCTCGGCCACCGCGCTGGCGACATAACCGGCCAACTGCTTGCCACTCGGGCTGTCGAGCGCCAGGACCAGCGCTTCGCGAACCTGCGGATGCTCCAGCAGGCGCGCCTCGATCTCGCCCAGTTCGATGCGGAAGCCACGGATCTTCACCTGGTGGTCGATGCGGCCGACATATTCCACCAGGCCGTTGTCGCACAGGCGCACCAGGTCGCCGGTGCGGTACAGGCGGCCGCCCTCGGCAGCGAAGGGATCGGGCACGAAGCGCTCGGCGCTGAGCGCCGGACGCTCATGGTAGCCGCGCGCCAGGCCGGCGCCGCCGACGTAGAGTTCGCCGGTCGCGCCCTGCGGCACCAGGGCCAGGTCGGCATCCAGGATGTAGGCGACCCGCGCGCCGACCACGCTGCCGATCGGCACGCTGGCGGCACCCTCCTCCAGTCGTTCGGGAGCCAGGCAGGCCAGCGGCATGACCACCGTTTCGGTCGGTCCGTAGGCATTGAAGAACGACGCCGGGGCGAAGGCCTGGCGAATCCGTTGCAGGTGCTCGCCGGTCAGCGCTTCGCCGCCGGTGATGCACATGCGCACCGGCAACTGCCGGCCCTGGCTCTCCAGCCACTGGGCGAGCTGGCTGCCGTAGCTCGGGGTGAAGCCGAGGATGCTCACGCCCTCCGCGCGGATCAGCTCGCAGATTTCCTCCGCGCCCCACTGGCCCTGGGCCCGCAGCACCACGCGGGCGCCGCACAGCAACGGGGCCAGCAGGCGCTCGCTGGCGGCGTCGAAGTTGATCGAATAGAAGTGCAGTTCGCAATCCTCGGCGCGCATGCCGAAGCGCTCGATCACCGCGGCGCAGTGCATGGCGATCTCGCCGTGGGAGACCGCCACGCCCTTCGGCTTGCCGGTGGAGCCGGAGGTATAGATCAGGTAGGCCTGGTGCTGCGGCCCGCTCAGCGCTGCCAGCGGCGCGGGGTCCTCGGCGTCCAGCGCCGGGCCGTCCTCCTCGAGGCACCAGCGCGCCACGCCCGCCGGCAGCTCGCCGAGGGCCTCGAACAGCGCCGCGTGGCTGAGCAGCAGGCGTACGCCGCTGTCCTCGATCATGTATTGCAGGCGCTCCAGCGGATATTCCGGGTCCAGCGGCACGTAGGCGCCGCCAGCCTTGAGGATCGCCAGCAGGCCGACGACCATCTCCAGCGAACGCTCCAGGGCCAGGCCGACTCGCACTTCCGGGCCGACGCCATGACCGCGCAGGACGCGCGCCAGACGGTTGGAGCGGGCGTCGAGTTCGGCATAGCTCAGGGTCTGTCCGGCGAAGGTCAGCGCCGGGGCCTGGGGGCTGGCCGCCACGCGGGCGGCGAACAGGCCATGGAGGGTGTCCTGGAGCCCTGCCTCGCCGGCCGTGCCGGCGAGCAGCAGTTGCTTCCGCTCCTCGGCGGCGAACAGCGGCAATTCGGCAATGCGCCGCTGCGGGTCGCCCAGCAGCGCCTCCAGCAGGTTCTGCCAGTGTCCGGCCATCCGCGCGATGCGCGGTTCGTCGAACAGGTCGCGGCTGTAGGTCAGGCAGCAGCCGAGGCGCTGGTCGAGGTCGGTGACCTCCAGGTTGAGGTCGAACTTGGTCGCCCGCGCATCGTTGGCGATGTACTCGACGGTCATCCCGGCCAGCTGCCGGGTCTGCTGGAACTCCCAGCGCTGGACGTTGCACATCACCTGGAACAACGGGTTGTAGGCGGCGCTGCGCGGCGGTTGCAGGGCTTCCACCAGGTGGTCGAACGGCAGGTCCTGATGCGACTGGCCATCGATCACGGTCTGCCGCACCTGCTCCAGCAGCTCGCCGACGCTCATCTGCCCGTCGAGCCGGCAGCGCAGCACCTGGGTATTGAGGAAGGCGCCGATCAGCCCTTCGCTCTCCGGGCGGATGCGGTTCGCCACCGGCGCGCCGATACGCAGGTCCTGCTGGCCGCTGTAGCGGTAGAGCAAGGCCGCAAGGGTGGCGGTCATGGTCATGAACATGGTCAGCCCGCGGGCGGCGTTGAAGCGCCGCACGCGCTCGGCCAGCTCGGGGCTCAGGTCGAAGCGGTAGAGGTCGCCCTGGTGGCTCTGCACCGGCGGGCGTGGCCGGTCGCCCGGCAGTTCGAGCAGCGGATGCTCGTTGCCCAGCTGGGCCTTCCAGTAGTCGAGCTGGCGCTGGCGCTCGCCGCTCTCCAGCCACTCGCGCTGCCACACGCTGTAGTCCAGGTACTGGACCGGCAACGGCTCCAGCGGCGATTCGCGGTCGTCGAGGAAGGCCTCGTAGAGCGCGCCCAGTTCGCGGGCGAAGATGTCCATCGCCCAGCCTTCGGTGACGATGTGGTGCAGGGTCACCACCAGGTAGTGCTCACGCTCGGCCATCTTCACCATGCAGACCCGCAGCAATGGCCCGCTCTCAAGATCGAAGGGCCGGTGCGCCTCGCTGTCGGCGAGGGTCTGCAGGTGCTGCTGGCGGCTGTCGCGGTCGAGCGCGGAGAAGTCCTGCCAGTCCATGTGCAGGCCGCCATCGCCATGTACGCGCTGTACCGGCACGCCGTCGACGCTGGGGAACGTGGTGCGCAGGGTCTCGTGGCGCTGCACCAGGGCCTGTAGCGCGGCCTCGAAGCGCGCCACGTCCAGCGGCCCGCTCAGGCGCGCCAGGCCGCCGA
Source organism: Pseudomonas sp. FDAARGOS_761 (assembly GCF_013343155.1). Taxonomy (NCBI): domain Bacteria; kingdom Pseudomonadati; phylum Pseudomonadota; class Gammaproteobacteria; order Pseudomonadales; family Pseudomonadaceae; genus Pseudomonas; species Pseudomonas sp. FDAARGOS_761. The sequence goes on from NZ_CP054572.1 coordinate 2,740,332, forward strand.
CGTTGTAGGCCGGGCTGTCCGGCTCCAGTTGCCAGAGGAACCACATGCGCTGCTGCGAGTAGGACAGCGGCACCGGCTGCTCGCGGTCGATGCGGCGGATCGCGCCGTGGCTGTCGGTACGTCCAGCAGCCTGGGCTGCGCGGACCTGTTCGCAGAAGGCCTCCAGTTCGCTGGCCTCGAACAGCGCGCGCAACGGCAGTTCGACGTCGCAGGCCTGGCGTGTGCGCGAGACGATGCGGGTGGCCAGCAGGGAATGCCCGCCGAGTTCGAAGAAATCGTCGCGCAGGCCGACCCGCGGCAGGCCGAGCACTTCGCTCCAGATCGCTGCGATGCGCCGTTGCAGCTCGGTCTGCGGCTCGACGTGCTCGCGCTGCTGCCAGACCGGCTCCGGCAGCGCCCGCGTATCCAGCTTGCCGCTCGGGCCAAGGGGCATCTGCGCCAGGCGCATCAACTGCGCCGGGACCATGTATTCCGGCAGTTCGGCCTGTAGCGCGGCGCGCAGGCGCTGGTTCTGCTCGGCTTCCGCCTCGGCGCCGGCAGCGCCGGTGTAGTAGCCGACCAACTGGCTGCCGGCCACGCCTTCGCGGATCACCACCACCGCCTGGGCCACCCCCGGCTGCGCCAGCAGGCGTGCCTGGATCTCCTCCGGCTCGATGCGGAAGCCACGCAGCTTGACCTGCTGGTCGAGGCGGCCGAGGTATTCCAGCACGCCGTCGGCGTTCCAGCGCGCACGGTCGCCGGTGCGGTACAGGCGCTCACCGTCGGCCGAGAACGGATCGGCGACGAAGCGCTCGGCGCTCAGCGCCGGGCGCCCCAGGTAGCCACGGGCCAGGCCCAGGCCGCCGATGCACAGCTCGCCGGCGACGCCGGCCGGCAGCAGGTTGAACTCGGCGTCCAGCACGCGGCAGACCACGTTGCCCAGCGGCCGACCGATCGGCGAACGCTCGCCGTCTTCCGTGCGGCACTGCCAATGGGTGACGTTGATGGCGGTCTCGGTCGGCCCGTAGCGGTTATGCAGGGCCACCGCCGGCAGGCGTTGCAACACGCGGTTGCGCAGCTCCGCCGGAAGCGCCTCGCCGCCGGAGAACAGGCGGCGCAGGCTGCCGCAGGCGGCGACACCGGGTTCGTCGATGAACAGTTGCAGCAGCGGCGGCACGAAGTGCAGCGTGGTCACCCCGAACTGCCGCACCAGTTCCACCAGGCGCGCCGGATCGCGGTGCTCGCCGGGGGCGGCGAGGACCAGCCGGCAACCGGTGACCAGCGGCCAGAAGCACTCCCACACCGACACGTCGAAGCTCACCGGCGCCTTCTGCATCAGCACGTCGTCGCCGTCGAGGGCGTAGGTCGCCTGCATCCATTGCAGGCGCTCGGCCAGCGCCGCGTGGGTGTTGCCCACGCCCTTCGGCTGGCCGGTGGAGCCGGAGGTGTAGATGACGTAGGCGAGATTGTCGCCGTGCAGGTGCAGGCCCGGTGCCTGGCTCGGCCAGTTGTCGAGCTTGAGGCTGTCCAGGCAGATCGGCGTGACGCCCTCCGCGCCAGGCAGGCGCTCGAACAGATGGGCCTGGGTCAGCAGCAGCTCGACGCCGCTGTCGGCGAGCATGTAGGCCAGGCGTTCGCTGGGGTAGTCCGGGTCCAGCGGCACGTAGGCGCCGCCCGCCTTGACGATCGCCAGCAGACCGACCAGCAGTTGCGGCGAACGCTCGGCGCAGATCGCTACCCGCACGTCCGGGCCGACGCCCTTGTCGCGCAGGTAGTGGGCCAGGCGGTTGGCCCGGGCGTGCAGTTCGGCGTAGCCGAGGCTGCCGCCGTCCCACTCCAGGGCGACGCGTTCGGCGGACTGCGCCAGTTGCCGCTCCAGCAGCTCCGGCAGCAAGGCGCGCGCCGGCTCGCAGGGCGCGCTGCCCCATTCGGCGAGGTGCGCCGCCTGCTCGGCGTCGACCAGGGCGATATCGCCGAGGCAGCGCTGCGGGTCTTCCGCGACCTGGCGCAGCAGCTCCAGGTATTGCGCGGCGAAACGCCGGATGCTGGCCTCGTCGAAGAGGTCCGCGGCGTAGTCGAAATTCAGGGTCAGGCGACCGCGAGCGTCCTCCTCGCTCTGCAGTTGCAGGTCGAACTTGGCTTCGCGGCTGTGCCAGGGCAGCTCGTCGGCGAGCAGGCCGGGCAGCCGGCGCAACGCCGACAGGTCGCGCTGCTGGTGGTTGAACAGCACCTGGAACAACTGGCCGCCCTGGCCGCAGGCCGCGAGCACCTGGTCGAACGGCAGGTCCTGGTTGGCCTGGGCGCCGAGGGTCGCCTCGCGAGCCTCGCCGAGCAACGCGGCGAACGGCTGGCGCGCCCGGGGCGTGCCGCGCAGGACCAGGGTGTTGATGAAGAAGCCGACCAGCCCCTGGGTCTCCAGGCGCTGGCGGTTGGCGCTGGGCACGCCGATGCGGATCTCGCCTTGCCCGCTGTGGCGATGCAGCAGCGCCTGGAACGCCGCCAGCAGCCACATGAAGACACTCGCCTCATGGTCCAGCGCGGCCTCGCGGATAGCCCGCGCCAGGGCTTCGTCGACCCGCAGGCTGTAGCGCGCGGCGGGCGACGCCTGGCGCGCCGTGCGCGGATGGTCGGTGGCCAGTTCCAGCACCGGCGCCGCGTCGCCCAGGCGTTCCCGCCAGTAGGCCAGTTGGCGGGCGCCCTCGCCCGCGTCCAGCCACTGCCGTTGCCAGGCGGCGAATTCGGCGTAGTGCAGTTCCAGCGGCGCCAGGTCGGCCGGCTGGCCACCGCAGGCTTCGGCGTAGAGCCGCGAGAATTCGTCGAGCAGCAGGTTCAGCGACCAACCATCGGCGACGATGTGATGCAGGGTGACCCAGAGCTGGTGCTCCTGTTCGTCCAGGCGCACCAGGCTGATCCGCAGCAGCGGCCCCTTTTCCAGGTCGAACGGCTGCTGCGCCTCGGCTTCGCGGCGCTGCGCGGCAGCCGCGGCGCGTTCGTGCTCGGCCAGGGCGGCGAGGTCGACGAACTGCCAGGCGAATTCGCCCCGCTCATCGATACGCTGCAAGGCCGCGCCGTCGCGCTCGAGGAAACGCGTGCGCAGCGCTTCGTGGCGTTCGACCAGGCGCTGGAAGCTGGCGCGCAGCGCCGCTTCGTCCAGCTCGCCGCGCAGGCGCAGGCCGCCGGGGATGTTGTAGGCGGCGCTCTGCGGATCGATCTGCCAGGTCAGCCAGAGACGCTGCTGCGCCGCCGACTGCGGCAGGTCGACACCGCGCGGCAGGTGCGCCATCGGTGCCTCGGCCGGCAGGCCGGCGGCCAGTTGGCGGGCCACCGTGGCGCTGAAGGCGTGCAGGGTCGGCGCCTCGAACAGTTGGCGCAGGTCGAGGGCAACGCCGAGACTGTCGCGCACCTGGGCGACCACCTGGGCGGCGCCGATGGAGTTGCCACCGAGCAGGAAGAAGTGATCGCGCGGCGCTACCTGCGCCACGCCCAGCCGGGCCTTCCAGATCTCGCCGATGCGTGCCAGCAGTTCGTCGTCGCCTGCCGGCGGCTGCGCCTCCTGCACGGCCTGGAGGCCGGGAAACAGCGCATAGCTGTCCAGGCTGCCGTCTTCCAGGCGCAGGCGGCAGGCGGAACGTTGCAGCTTGCCGCTGGATGTTTTCGGCAAGGCGCCGGGATTGAGCAGCGCCACCACCTTCGGCGCTTCCTGGTAGGCCTCGGCCACCGCCTGGCGGATCGAGTCGATCAGCTCCTGGGCCGGCACCGACTTCTGGACGCCGCGACCGATCTCGGCGGCAATGCCGATGCCTTCCTCGCCATCGACCGTGACCGCGAAGGCCGCGACCCTGCCCTTGCGCGCCGACGGCACCTCGCTCTCGACGGTGCGCTCGATGTCTTGCGGATAGAGGTTGTGGCCGCGGACGATGAGCATGTCCTTCAGGCGCCCGGTGACGAACAGTTCGCCGTCGCGGAGGAAACCAAGATCGCCGGTGCGCAGCCAGGTGCGCCCGTCACGCTCGACGAAGGTCTTCGCCGAGGCTTCCGGGTTGCGCCAGTAGCCGTGGGCGATGCTCGGCCCGGCGGCCCAGATCTCGCCGACGTTGTCGTCGCCGAGGACCTCGCCGCTCGCCGCGTCTACGATCAGCACGGCGTGTTCCGGCTGGCTGCGGCCGCAGCACATCAGCACGCTGCCTGCGCCTTCGGCGATGCGGTTGCGCGCCAGCGCCTCGCCATCCACCGCCAGGGCGGGAATGCCCTGGCCGCGCTGGCCGCCGGTGACGAACAGGGTCGCCTCGGCGAGGCCGTAGCAGGCGAAGAAACTGGACGCGTCGAAGCGGCTGGCGGCGAATTTCTCGGCGAAGCGTTCCAGGCTGTCCTGGCGGATCGGCTCGGAACCGGAGAAGGCCACCCGCCAGCCGCTCAGGTCGAGACGCTGCAGGGCCGACTCGGCGACCCGCTCGCTGCACAGCCGATAGGCGAAATCGGGACCGCCGCTGACGGTGCCGCCGTACTGGCTGATGGCTTCCAGCCAGCGCACCGGACGTTCGAGGAAGTAGCGCGGCGACATCAGCACGCAGGGTACGCCGCTGAAGATCGGTTGCAGCAGGCCGCCGATCAGGCCCATGTCGTGGTACAGCGGCAGCCAGCTGACGATCACGTCGTCGGCACCGATGCCGAAGCCTCGGCGGATCAGCACCTCGTTGGCGACCAGGTTGCCATGGCTGACCTGCACGCCCTTGGGCAGTGCGGTTGAACCGGAGGTGTACTGGAGGAAGGCGATGTGCTCGGGACGCACTTGCGGCTCGTCCCAGGCCTCGGCAACGGCCGGGTCCAACTGGTCGACGCAGAGCAGTTGCGGGGCGTTGGCGGCGGACAGTTGCGCGTTCATCTGCAGCAATGGCTCGCGCAGGTCAGCGGTGGTCAGGACCAGGCGCGGCTCGGCGTCGGCGATGATCGACAACAGGCGTTCCTGGTGATGGCGGCGCGCCGATTCCGGCGGATAGGCCGGCACCGCGATGACCCCGGCATACAGGCAACCGAAGAACGCCGCGACGTAGTCGGGGCCGCTGGGAAACAGCAGTACCGCGCGATCGCCCAACTGCGCATGGGCCTGCAGGGCCGCGGCGATGCTCCGCGCGCGCAGGTCGAGATCGCGATAGCTGAGGACCACGCCTTCGCCATCGTCCTCGGCGAGGAAGCGCAGCGCCAGGCGCTCGGGCTCCTGGACGGCGCGGCGACGCAGGGCCTGGACCAGGGTGGTGGGAAGTTCGAAGGCGTCCATCATGTGTTTTCCTGCCTGAATTCGGCTTGCAATCGAGTTCTAGTGAGTCTCCGGAAACAGTCGTCGCGGCCGCCCCTCAACTGGCGGCGCGCATGCTTCCCCGGACCTTGTCCTTGTGCCAGCGCAGCAGATGCTGGCCGGCGTAGCGACGCAGCAGGCGCAGCAACTGCCCCTGCTGTTCGCGGATGAAAAAGTGCTGCCCGTCGAGCAGGTCGAGGGTGAAGTCGCCCCCGGCCTCATGCAGCCAGCCGAGCAACTCGGCGCTGCGCAGGCTGTCCTCGCGTCCGCCGAACAGGTGCAGCGCCGCGTCCAGCGGCCCATGCGCCTGGTAGCGGTAGCTGCCGGTGACGAGAAAGTCCGCTCGCACCACCGGCAACAGCATCTGCATCAGCGACGGGTCGTTGAGGACGGCCTCCGGAGTACCCCGGTAGTCGCGCAACGCGGCAACCAGTTCGGCGTCGGCCTTGGCGCGCCGGTAGCCGCTGACATCGTTTTCGGCGGGCGGGGATACACCGGAGAGGAATAGCGCCAGCGGCCCTTCGAGGCCGCGCCGGCGCATGGCATGGGCCAGTTCGAAGGCCAGCAGCCCGCCCAGGCTGTGGCCGAAGAAGGCGTAGGGAGAAGCGCTGTCGAGGGTGCCTTGCAGCTCGCTGGCCAATTGCGCGACCAGGCTGGCGGCATCGGTATGCAGGGCCTCGCCGAAGCGGAGGCCGCGCCCCGGCAATTCCAGGGGCAACAAGCGGATCCAGCCCGGCAGGCTGGGCTGCCAGCGGCGGAACAGCGTGGCGCTGGCCCCCGAATAAGGCAGGCAGAACAATTGCAGGGAAACGGCCGGGCTCACCTGCCGACCTCCTTGCGCCGCTGTCGTGGCCCTCGTCCGGGGCAGAGCGCTTTCCCATGATCGATCGGCATTTCCGTCTCCTGCTGCGCACGCCGGGGCGCCGGGCACCTGCCCGCGCTGTCACAGAGGGGAACGGATAACAACGGCAAATAATTAGCGCATGTAACCGCAATCTCCGGGCAACCGCGGAGCATTGCGCGAAAGGACGCCAACCCCTATCCATTCTGATGGGTTGTGCCCGGCGCTATCGCCGCATCGGCGATAGCGATGTACGCCATGGAGCAGCCGGGGACGGTTGTCGCAGCGCCTTCGCGCAGTTCTTGCGCGGAACGTCGGCAGGAGCCGCGAGGCATTCAATACCTATTTCTAACTAGCTGATTCCTAAAGATTATTAAAAAAATTTCGTCTGCGACGCATGACTGCAACATTGGCGCGGCCATCCTTCTGAAACGCCGAAGAATTTCTCCCCTCCATCATTCGCAGCGGCTATTTGCCAGCATGCGGACCATTCACGAATAAAGGTGAGATTGGTTATTTCTTCGTAATTGACAATCATTATCATTCAACATAATTTGTTGCGCCATGTGTGGGTCTCCCCCACCGCCAGTGCTCTGCAGCCCCCTCCGCAGCAAGGTGATTTCCATGTCGGAACAACTGTCTACCCGCAGATGCGATACCCCGCTCCTCCAGGCTTTCGTCGATAACCGCACGATCCTGGTGAAGATCGCCGCCCGCATTACCGGTTGCCGCTCGCGAGCCGAAGATGTGGTCCAGGATGCGTTCTTCAGGCTCCAGTCGGCGCCGCAGATCACTTCGTCGTTCAAGGCACAGCTCAGCTACCTGTTCCAGATCGTCCGCAACCTGGCCATCGATCACTACCGCAAGCAGGCGCTCGAACAGAAATACTCGGGGCCGGAGGAAGAAGGCCTGAACGTGGTGATCCAGGGCGCCTCGCCGGAAACCTCGCACATCAACTACGCGACCCTCGAACACATCGCGGATGCCCTCACCGAGCTGCCCAAGCGCACCCGCTACGCCTTCGAGATGTACCGCCTGCACGGCGTGCCGCAGAAGGACATCGCCAAGGAACTGGGCGTCTCGCCGACCCTGGTCAACTTCATGATCCGCGACGCCCTGGTGCACTGCCGCAAGGTCACCGCCGAGCGCCAGGGCGACAACGTCACCCATCTCAGCGCCCGCCGCTGACGGCGGCGAGCATTCCTCAGCGCCGGTAGCGGCGCACCGACGCCGCCTGCGCCTCGGCCCTGGCGGCGAAATGGGTTCCCAGCAGCAACAGCGCCGCGCGCTTGTGGCGAAAATCGAAGGGTTGGCCGCAGCAGCGGCAAAGGCCCGGCGCGGTTTCGCAGCGCTCCTTTCCCAGCGTTGTCCTCGGCGGCTCAACGGGACCGTCCAGGTAGAAATGGTGGACCAGCGCCGCCAACCACTCCGCCACCCGCTCCGGCTCTCCCCGCTCCCGCGGCCCAAGGGCGTAAAGCAAGCCCGTGGGATCGCCACGCCGGCGCTCCTCCTCGATGAATGCGCAGGTCGCGACAGGTTCAGGACGCTCCTGCGCCGGCTCGTGCGACTCGTTGCACGCAGGCCGCTGCCTGTCGCAGCGGGCATATGGATCGGCCTCGCGGCGCTCGAGGGGCGACGGAAACGACAGGCTGGAGGCTGGGGACGGAAGCATGGCCGGCTACTCGTGGGGCTTGCCTGAGTAACGTCGCATCCCGCCGCGAATTTACCCGTCCAGCCCGGCGTCCGGCCGAACGGCCATCAATAGACTTCCGGCACGATGATCTCACCGGGCGTCGGATGCCTGACGTAATCGGCGTGGCGCAGGCGCTCCGGCAGGTGTACCGGCGGCTGCGGAACTTCCCGGTAGGGCATCTGCTGCAACAGGTGGTGGATGCAATTCAGCCGCGCGCGCTTCTTGTCGTCGGCCTGTACCACCCACCAGGGCGCCTCGGGGATGTGGGTGCGTTCGAGCATGGTTTCCTTGGCCTTGGTGTAGGCCTCCCAGCGCCGCCGCGACTCCAGGTCCATCGGGCTGAGCTTCCACTGCTTGAGCGGATCGTGGATACGGCTGAGGAAGCGCAGGTGCTGCTCGGCGTCGGAGATGGAGAACCAGTACTTGAGCAACTGGATGCCCGAGCGCGCCAGCATCTTTTCGAACTCCGGCACGCTGCGGAAGAATTCCTCGTATTGTTCGTCGTTGCAGAAACCCATGACCCGCTCGACCCCGGCACGGTTGTACCAGCTGCGGTCGAACAGGACGATCTCGCCACCGGCCGGCAGGTGCGAGACGTAGCGCTGGAAATACCACTGGGTCTGCTCGCGGTCGTTCGGCGCGGGCAGCGCGGCGACCCGGCAGACCCGCGGGTTGAGGCGCTGGGTGATGCGCTTGATCACGCCGCCCTTGCCCGCCGCGTCGCGCCCCTCGAAGAGAATCACCACCTTGTGCCCGGTGTGCACCACCCAGTTCTGCAGTTTCACCAGTTCCCGTTGCAGGCGGAACAGTTCGCGGAAATAGCGGCGCCGACTCAATTCGCCGGGCGCATCCTCCTGCTCGGGACCGAACAGCTCGTCCAGGTTCAGCTCGTCGTCGAGCAGTTCCTGCTCCAGCTCTTCGTCGTGTCGATCGAGCCAGTCGCGACCGATGCGGCCCGAGGTATCGCCATAGGAGTCCATGCGCTGCTCTCCACGTCATGCCGAAATACCGCGAATGCTAGGCGCGTCTTCATGACGGTTTGGTGACGGTTAGATGAAAACGTAGCGATCGCTCGCCGTCGAAAACAGTCGAAAGGTCACTGAAAGTCAGAAAATTCCCTAATCATTTGAATGACTTGGCCTAAGCTGGCCAGCCTCTCCGCACTTTCCACATGCTCCGCGCACCCCGGCGACCGCCGGGGCGAACCGCGCCCTTGCGGCGCCATTGATCGGAGATCAACCATGCAAGCGTTTTCCAAACAGCAACTCATCGATGCGCTGAACGCCCAGAGCAGCGACCTGGCCACCCTGCAGAGCCTGGTCATGGGCCTCTACCTGTGGATTCGCGACAGCCATGGCCAGGCCAGCGTCGATGCGGCCTTCCAGCGCGCCCGCGAGGAGGCCAGGCAATTCCGCCAGCAGAGCGGCAACCAGGCTGACGAGCGATTGATCCTGCAACTGGCGGAAATCGTCCGCGAACAACCCTGAGCCATGACCGGCACAGACTGACCGGTTCGGCCTGACTCAAGGCCGCACGGCAGTCCCGGGCGCCGCGGAATCGACTTTCGCGGTGTCCTCCGCGGGCAGCACCCGGATGGTCGCGGTCACGCCGGCGCGCAAGGTGTTGCGCTGGCGATAGGCGGGATCGATGGCGATGCGCACCGGAATTCGCTGGGCCAGCTTGACCCAGGTATAGCTCGGGTTGATGTTCGCCAGCAGGCGCGAGCCCTCGGCATTCTCCCGGTCGGTGATGGCATGGGCGATGCTCTGCACGCGCCCGTCGAAGCGCTCGCCGCTCATCAGCTCCACCCGCGCCCGGCTGCCGACGCGGATGCCCGGCAACTTGGTCTCCTCGAAGTATCCGCTGACATAGAACGAATCGCGGTCCACCAGCGCCAGCAATGGCACCCCGGCGTGGGCGTAGTCGCCTTCGCGGGTCTGCAGGTTGGTCACGTAGCCGCTGACCGGGGCGCGTACCTGGGTACGTTCGAGGTCGAGACGGGCCTGCTGCAAGGCGGCTTCGGCAAGCTCCACGTTGGCCTGGGCCAGGCCGAGGCTGGCCTGGTTCCTCAGCAACTCGGCCTGGGCCAGGCTGACGTCGGTCTGGGCCTTTTCGTTCTCTTCCACCGATAGCATCGAGCGCTTCTGCAATGCCGAGCGCCGCTGCGCCTCGCTGCGGCGCTGGCGCAACTGGGCCTGGCTGGCCTCGATCGCCGCGCGCGACTCGCCCAGCGCCGCCCGCGCCACGTTCACCGCGCGCTCGGCGCGCAGCACCGCCAGTTCATAGCGCGCCGGGTCGATGCTGAGCAGTAGCGCGCCCTTCTCCACGGGCTGGTTGTCGCTCAGCGGCAACCGGGTGATCAGCCCGGAAACGTCCGCCGACAGCGTCACCACATCGGCGCGGACCCGCGCGTCACGGGTCCAGGGCGTGCGGGTGTAGCGTTCCCAGGCGAGGAACACCAGCGCCGCCGCCACCAGCACCGCCAGCAGGGTGGCCAGGCGCGGCCATTTGCCTTGCAACAGGTTCATCGGGACATCTCCCCCATCCACAGGATCAGACCGGCGCAGATCGCGCAGTACAACGCGCCCTGGAACAGCGCTTCGTGCCAGACCCGCTGCAACACGCCGAAGCGCCGCAACAGCGGGTTGAGCAGCAGCAGGATCAGCCAGGCCAGCAGCAGCGCCTGGGCGATCGGCGGCAGGTAGGCGCCCCCGATCTCGACATCAGCGGGCATGTCCGCCCTCCTCTTCTGGTTCTTCGACGACCGCCGGTGCGCCGCGGTCCTCCTCCAGCAACGTCCGATAGCGTTGCAGCGACTGCTGCAGGATCAGTACCGCGACATTCATGATGAAGCGCTGCCGCGTCGCCCCGAGGTCCTTCGACGGCTGCGCCAGCAAGGCCTCCAGGCCCCGGCCGAAACGCCGCAGGGCGGCCAGGGCGAGATCCTGCCGCGGGGCGTCCGCGCCGCCGGCTATGTAGGCGGCGACCTCGCGCAGCGCCTCGCCCAGCAGCGGCTGCAACTCCAGCGGCACCACCCCGGCGTCATGCAGCGGCTCGCGCAGGCGGTTCAACGCCACGCCCATCACCACGCAGCCCAGGGCGCACTGGAAACGTTCCGCCGCAGCCGACTCCTGGCTCGCCGGCAGCAGGCCGACCATCACCGCCAGGCGATCGATCATCCGCGTCTCGAAGGCGAAGCGCTGCGCCTCGCTGGCCTCGCAGCGCGACATTTCCGCGACGTCCTGGCGCGACAGGTAGAGCAGCCGGCGCAGGCGCGGGTCGGCGCGGAACGGATAGACCAGAGCGAACACCAGCACGGCGAGGACCGCCGCGGCGAGGAAGCCGCCGACGAACTCGAACCACTGCGAAGCGTTGCTGTAGTAGACCGCGATATTCTGCGGCGCCACCATCAGCAGGGTCTCCAGGCCGATGCCCATGGCGATCCCGGCGCTCAGCGGGCTGCTCAGGCCGACCGCGACCACGTACAGCAGCAACGCCATCCACAGCGCCAGCCACTCGAAGTCGGCGGATGCCGGCAACAGCACGAACAGCAGCGCCGCCGAGATCAGGATCGCCAGCAGCAGCCCGCGCAGGAAGTTCTGCGCCGCCAGCAGCGGACGCGGGAAGGTCGCCATCAGCGAGCACATCACGCCGACCAGCAGCAGGCTGCTGAGGGCGCCGTTCCAGGCGCTGGTGATCCACAGCCAGGCGGCGCAGGACAAGGCGACGAAAGCGCGCACGGCGTTCATCGAGGCCAGCGCCCAGTCCAGGTGTAGCGCCTGCGCCTGGCCACGGCGGTAGAAACTGCTGGCCTGGCGGCCGGACTGGATCGCATCGTTGAGTTCGAGCACTTCGCCCAGGCGCTGGAACAGCCGCGCGTATTCCCAGCGCAGGATCGCCACCTGCGGGCGCAGCGCCGGGCTCAGCGCCTCGTCGTAGGACTCCGCGCGCGTCGCCGCGGCATCGAAGGCCTGGCGCACCGCCTGGAACTCCTCCAGCACCTCGGAGGGTACCGCCCGCCCCTGCTCGGCCAGCGCGTCCAGCACCCGCAGCGCACGATCCAGCAGCGCCTGGATATCCGCCGGCAACGGCCCGACCCAGTGCGCCCGCACCAGCAGGCGATGCTGGCGCAGCAGCAACAGCCGCGAGGCCATCAGCACCAGCAGGTTGCCCAGCAACTGCACCAGGCCATCGGCGCGGCGCAGGTTCGGCGCGTCGAAATAGAGGTGCCGGCGCAGGCCGTCCAGCGCGGTGATGCTGGCGACCAGTTGCATCTGCCGCTGGTTGAACGACTCGTCGCCCTCGTCGCCGCGGATCACCGCCGCGGCGTGCCGCGCGGTACTGCGGATCAGGCCATCGACCTGGGCGAAGTAGCCCTTCGCCACCGCCTGCGGACGCGCGCTGAGCAGGCTGACCAGGGCCACGCAGGCGACGCCCAGCAGGGTCTCGGTGAGCCGCACCACGGCGAGCATGAAGGTGTTTTCCGGATCGGGAATCGACAGCACGGCGACGATCACCGCGGTGAAACCGCTGAGCACGAAGGCGTGCGAATCGGTGTAGCGCAGCAAGGTGCCGCCGGCGGTGCAGAGCGCCAGCCAGAGTCCCAGGGCGACGAAGAACGGCAACGGTTGCTGGGCGAACAGCGCCATGATCAGCACCGCCACCACGGCGCCGGCGAAGGTACCGACGACCTGGGCGAAGCTGCGCTTTAGAGCCATCCCGGCCAGCGGCTGGCTGACGATGACCACGGTCATCAGCGCCCACTTCGGCTGCTCCAGGTCGAAGAGAAAGGCCAGGTAGAGGGTCAGCAGCCCGGCGGCGACGGTGCGCAGGGCGAACAGCAGGGTTTCCCGCGGCGGCCGCCAGAGCAAGCGGGCGTAGAGTTTCAGCCCTTCCATGCCCGGCCCCGCACCTCCAGGCAACGGTTGGCCGCGGACCAGGCGGCGATGAAGCGACTCGACATGCTGGTTTCTCGTTCGGGGTTGATGCGGCGGGTTGGCTTCCAGTCTAGAAGGCGCAAGGAAATCCGTGGCCGCCTACGGGGGCGGGCAGGTGCGGTCGGCCACGGAGCGACGAGTCGCGACTACAGGGTAAAAGCCCCGGCGGCCTTCCCGGTAGCGCGTCCAGGCGAAAACCGTTTTCGCTGAGAACGAACGCTGCGGCGCCTTTCGATTGGGTAAGCTTGCTCAGGGCTGGATCGATTTAGCTTGCGAATCAAGCGGATAGAAAGCCCAAGGAAAACGACCAGGAGGAGCCGAGAATGCGTCGAGCGATTGCCACTGTATCGTGGGCCCACCGATGAGCCTGCGCTTCGACGATATCGAAGCCTTCCTCAACGTCGCCGAACTCAACAGCGTGACGTCGGCGGCCGAGCGCATGAGCCTGTCCAAGTCGGTGATCAGCAAGCGCGTCAGCGATCTCGAACGACGCCTCGGCGTCCGCCTGCTCTATCGCACCACGCGCAACGTCGAGCCGACCGAGGCCGGGCATTTCTTCTACAAGGCCGCCAAGGCTTCGCTGCAGGAACTCAACAACGCCGCGGAGATCGTCGCCCTGCGCGAGAACGACCTGTGCGGCGAATTGCGCATCGTCACCCCGATGAGCTTCGGCACCCTCTGGCTGTCGCCGATCATCGCCGACTTCATGAGCCAGCACCCGCGCCTGGAGATCGTCCTGCAGATGGACGACCGCCTCACCGACTTCGAGAAGGAAGGCTACGACCTGAGCATCCGCGTCACCCGCCTGGACGACAGTTCGCTGATCGCCCGGCCGCTGGCCAACAGCCAGCGGGTGGTCTGCTGCAGCCCCGACTACGCGGAACGCCACGGCACGCTGGACACCCTCGAACAACTGATGCAGCACGAGTGCCTGGGCTACAACAACGCCACGCCGAGCCAGGTCTGGACCTTCGAACCGGCGTTCCCCGGTGCCAAGCCCCGCGCCGTCTCGCCACGCGGACGCTTCAGCAGCAACAACGGCCAGGCCATGCGCGACGCCGCCCTGCGCGGCCAGGGATTGGCGTTGCTGCCGCTGTTCATCGTCGCCGAGGACCTCAAGAACGGCCGCCTGGTGGACGCCGCGCCCAGCCTGCGCCCACTCGACGACGTGATCTACGCGATGTATTCGCGGGCGGCGGCGATGTCGCCGAAGGTCAAGGCGTTCATCCAGCATCTCCAGCAGGCGCTGTCGATCCCGCCCTGGGGCAACGGCTGAGCGACCGAACCATTCCGGCGACGCTCCGGTCAGATACTGGGCATGCGGAGAAGACTCCCAGGAGCCTGTCGTCTCTCCCCCGTCCGGCCACCCGGCCCACAAAGGAGAACTGCCATGATCGTGCGTACCCTGCTCATCGCCGCCGCCCTGCTCGGCGGCACCGCCCAAGCCGCCGAAAGCACCGACCTGTGCGGCGCCAACCTGCAGAAGCTGGACGATATCCTCGCCGTGCGCGGCAAGACCTCGGTCACCGGTGCGCGGGTCACCGAGGTCAAGGAACTCCAGGCCAAGGCCAGGCAGGACCAGGCCAGCGGCGACACCAAGGGCTGCATCACCGCCACCACCCAGGCCCTGCAGATCCTGCAGAACGCCGGGAAGAAATGATCCGCGACAGACGCAAGGCGGATAACCGCAAGCGGTTATCCGCCTTACCCCAATGCAACCCTCCGTAGGGCGAATAGCGCCGCAGGCGTTATCCGCCGACACTCCAGCCCCCGCCCCGACCGCGTCCGATTTCGCTCACTCGAAGCGCAGGCTTTCCCGTACCGCGCGGATTTCCGCCTGGCTGGCGTCGTAGGCCTCGGCCAGGCCGGCATAGGACAGCGAATAGGCCGAGGTCTTGCCGGCCGCGGTGAGCAAGGTCTGCTTCATCACCACGGCGCCGCGCTGGCGAATGGTGCAGGTGGTCTCCAGCGCCGCCAGCCCGCCGGTGGTGGACGGCTGCGGCGAGGTGCAGGCGGTCTGCAGGCCGTTGCGCAGGAACTCGATCTGCACCAGCTTGCGCATGTGCCCGAGGACTTTCTCCAGGTTCACTGCCTGCCCGCTCTGCAGGGGCATCCGCGTCACTTCCATCACCAGTGCCTGGGAGCCGTCTGCCTGCAACTTGACCGCGCGCTGGCGCTGGCCGGCGCCGGCCTGGCCGGGCTGCGCGGCGGGCAGGTCGCTGACCTGCCAGCCCGCCGGCCAGCGCGCCATCGACGCCTCGGCCAGGCTCAGCGCGGACAGCGTGCCGACCGCCAGGGCCAGCCAGCGCCAGCCGTTGCGTCGCGTTTGCGCCTGCCTCACGGTGTACCCTCCTCTTCGCGTCCCTCCACGGCCGGCCGGGGCTGCCCGAGGGGCTCCTCGAAACGCAGCAGGCGTCCGGCATTGCCCAGCACCAGCAAGGTGCTGAGGTTGTGCAGCAGCGCCGCGACCATCGCCCCGGCCGCGCCGAGCAGGCCAAAGGCTGCCGCGGCGACGATCGCCAGGGTCCAGCCGAGGCCGATCGCCACGTTGACCTGCAGGGTCCGCCGGCATTGCCGGCTGAGCCGCACGCAGGTGCCGAGCCGGCGCAGGTCGCTGCCGATCAGCACGATATCCGCCGAGGCCAGGGCGATGTCGGCGCCGCCGGCACCCATTGCCACCCCGACCACACCGGCCTTCAGCGCCAGCGAATCGTTGATGCCGTCGCCGACCACCATCGGCCGGAAACCGCTGCCGATCTCCGCGCCGACCTGGCGCAACTTGTCCTCCGGCAACGCCTGCGCCACCAACTGGCGAATCCCCACCTGCTTGGCCACGGCGTCGGCCACCGCCTGGCGATCACCGGTCAGCAGCAGTTGCCGGCCCAGACCCAGTTCGCGCAGATCGGCCAGGGCCTCGGCGGCCTCCGCGCGTACGCTGTCGGCCAGCAGCAGCCAGCCGAGGAAGCGCCCGTCCAGGGCGATTCCGGCGATCGGTCCCTCGTGCGCCGGCACCTCGCCGGCGTCGATGCCCAGTTGCTGGAACAGTTCGGGCCGGCCGAGGGCGGCTTCGCCCGCCGCTGTTCGTGCGACCACGCCGAACCCCTGGCGTTCGCGGATATCGCTCAATGGATGATAGGCATCGTGCGCCGCCAGGGCCGCCAGCGCTCGGCTCACCGGATGGCTGCTGGCGGCGCCGAGGCTGGCGGCCAGGCGCAGCACCGACGCCTCCTCGGCGGCATCGGCCAGGCGCAGCGCCTGCAGACGCAGGCTGCCGTGGGTCAGGGTGCCGGTCTTGTCGACCACCAGCGAAGTCAGGTCCGCCAGTTCCTCGAGGAAGGCCGAGCTGCGGATCAGGATGCCATGACGGGCGGCCACGGCGATCCCGGCGATAGCCGTGGCCGGGGCGGACAGCACCAGGGCGCAGGGACAGGCGGCGACCAGCACGGCGAGCATGGCCTGGGCATCGTTGGTGACGAACCAGGTGACCGCGGCGATCAGCAACACCAGCAACATGTACTGCCCGGCGTAGCGCTCCAGCAGGCGGGTGATCGGCGGCTTGGCGCGCTCGGCCTGCTGCATCAGGCCGATCACCTTGCCCAGGGTCGAGGCCTCGCCGGTACGGGTTATCTCGATGCGCAGCAGGCCGTCGAGGTTGATCGCGCCGCCGTAGACCTCCATCCCCGGCGCCACCTCGAGCGGCACCGACTCGCCGGTGATCGGCGCGGTGTCGAGACTGGCCTGGCCTTGCAGGACCCGCCCGTCGGCCGGAACCCGGTCACCGGCGCGCACTTCCACCTGGTCGCCCGCCCGCAGGCTGGCGTTGTCCACCTCGCTCAGGCTGCCGTCGGCCTCGATCCGCCGGGCATGGCTGCGGGTCAGTTCGCCGAGGGCAGCGATGGCCTCCTGGGAGCCGATCACGCTGCGCTCCTCCAGCACGTGGCCGAAGATCATGATGATCGGCAGCAGCGCGGCGGTCAGCAGGTCGCCGCTGGCCCAGGCGCCGAGCATGGCCAGCGCGATCAACTGGTCGGTGACGCCGTGCAGGCTCGGATGCCGCAGGCTGTCCCAGGCCGAGCGGGCCACCGGCAGCGCCACCAGCAGCGACGCGACGCCGAGCAGGATCTGGCTGACCCCGGCCTGGTCCGCCGCCAGCCAGCTCCAGGCCAGGCCGAGCAGCAACAGGCCAAGGGCGAGCATCGCCAGGCTCAGCTGGCGGGCGGCGCGGCGCTGCTCGTCGCGGCTGAGCAGGCCGCCGCCGAACGGCAGGTGATGATGATGCGCGCAGCCGCCATGGCTGCCGTGGGCGGACGGCTCGCTCATGCGCACCTCCCGGGGCGAGCCGCGGCGGCTATTGCGGGAAGCGCGCGTCCGGCCGGCGTACGTAGTCCAGGGCTTCCTTCTCGGTGAGTTCCCAGATCTGCTTGACCTGCCCGTTGTTGTCGCTCTTCAGGCCGACGAAACTGCCCTTGAGCTGGGGCATGCGGCCATAGACGATGAACAGGTTCTGCGCCGTGCGGATGCGCACCGACGGCGCCACCGAATAGCTGACGGTCTTCTTCCCCAGCCCCAGGGTAAGCACGCTGCGCAGCAGGCTCTGCTTGGGCTTCTTCAGGGTGATGACCGGGTACTGCGCGCTGGCCACGAAGCCCACCAGCATGTCGCTCGGCAACTGCCGCGCCAGCGCCTCGCCGCCGCACAGCAACAGCGCCAGCCCGCACAGCAGGGCCCTGCCCGGTGATAGCCGCGCACCGTTGCCCGTGAATGGAATACCGCCTGCCGTCATTGCCCGTCCCGTTCGCCTGGTTGTTCGACTCGGCGCCGCGTTCCGCTGGCGGAAGCGCGTACCGAAGGTTGATGCCGACGCAGGGTAGCCGTTTCACGTTCGCTTGTCCGTCCATTGTTTCACAGCCCGCGAAGGGCACCGTCGGGCAGCGGCTCATGGCTGCCCGCCTTGCAGAATCAGGCGGCCGTCATCACGCGGATCGACGCTGCCGACCGAACCGGCCTTGCCGAGGATCGCCGGCACCCGCTCGCGGTACAGGCGCCAGAGCAGGCCGGGATCGGTCGCGCCCAGCGCCGGGGCCAGGCCAACGATGCTGGCGGTGTCGCGGCGCGCCTGGGCCAGCCGTTCGCCGGCCTCGGCGCGGGCGACCTGCAGGGTGCGGTCGGCCCCCTCGGTGGCGGCCTGAGTGAGTTTCTCCGCCTCGGTGCGCGCCTTGGCGACGTTCTGCTCGGCCAGTTGGCTGGCGGTCAGCACCGCGTTGAAAGCGCTTACCGCATTGCGCGGCAGGCTCGACTGCACGTCGACCCGCACCACCTGGATGCCCAGCCCGCTGCCGGCCGCGGCCAGCGCCGCCAGGCTGTGGTTGATGCCCTGCACCAGGTCGCCGCGCAGGCGTTCGCGGCGCTCGGCGACCGCGCTGTCGTTGCCGAGCAACTCCGGGCGCGCCACCAGGATGGTGTCCAGGTCGCGCGCGGCGCAGACCTGCACGGCGTTGCGCGCCACCAGCCGGTCCAGCGCCGGCAGCACGTGGGCGCCCTGGAGGACGTAGTCGTACGGGTCGTCGACCTTGTAGAACACCCGCACGTCCAGTTGCACCACCCCGGCGTCGCCGGTCAGCAGGTAGCCGGAGCCGGCCAGCGCGTCGCTGGACAGGCTGACGTCGAGGTCGGCGCGACGCGCCTGCTCGGAGCGCAGCAGGCCCTCGACGCGGCGTTCGATCACCTGTTCGGCGGACGGCAGCAGCACCACCTGCTCCAGCGGCTGCGGCCAGGCCAGCAGCAGGCCGGGACCGGCCAGGCGCTCCAGCGCGCCCAGGCGCAGCACTACGGCGCGGTTCTCCGGGCCGATCTGGCGGACGTTGGAAAACACCCAGGCCAGCGCCGCCAGGAGGGTCACGCCGAACAGTGCGAGGAACGCCAGGCGTCCGGCCTGCAGCCAGGGGCTGCGCAGCCCCTCGTGCGCTTCGTCGCTCATGGCCGGCGCCCGTTGGCCGGCGCTTCGGCGGGGAGCGCCGGCGGCCCGTCGACCAGCACGCGGAACGGTGCGGCATCGGTGCGCAAGACCAGGCGGGTATCGCCGTTGACGATGGTGCCGAGGGTGTCCAGCGAGCGCAGCAGGTTGTACAGCTGCGGCGAACCGGCGTAGGCCTTGCCGTAGATGCGCGCCGCCTCGACCCGCGCCTGGGCCTCGATCTCCGCGGCTTTCACCGAAGCCTCGGCCTGGATCACCCGGGCGTCGCGCTCCGCCGCCGAACGGATCTCCGCGGCCTGGCGACGGCCCTCGGCGGTACGCTCGGTGGCGATGGTCTCGCGCTCGGCGCGCATGCGGTCGACGGTGGCGCCGAGGGTCACCTTGGGCAGGGTCAGGCGCTCGATGCCGACCTGCACCACCTTGACCCCGTAGGTCGCCAGCAACTGATTGTCGATCTGTTCGCGCAGGCGCGCTTCGAAGTCGCCGATACGCACCCGCGACGCCTCGGTATTCACCAGGTCGGCCAGGTCATAGGCGCTGGCGGTGGTTTCCAGCGCCGAGCCGACGAAGGTGCGCAACTGCCGGGCAGCCTCGTCCGGCTGGTTGCGCACCGCGCGCATGAAGCGCTGCACGTTGTCGGCGTCGCCCTGTACCTGCCAGGCCACGTAGGCCTGGACGATGATCCGCAGGCCATCGCGGGTGCCGACGTCCTGCAGGCCGCTGGAGGTGGTGCGCAGGCGCAGGTCGACCGGGATCGCGCTCTCGAACGGCAACGGCAGGCGCCAGGCCAGGCCCGGTTCGAGCAGGACCCGCGCCGGGTTGCCGAAACGGGTGATGACCATCGCCTCGCCGGAACGCACCTGCACCAGGCAAGCGGCGGCGACGGCGAACAGCACCAGCAGCGCGGCGACCAGCAGCCGGCGCCAGGGCGGCGCGGCCTGTGCGCCATGGCCGTGATCGTGATCGTGATCGTGATCGTGATCGTGATGATGCTCGTGGTGGCTGTGCGAGTGGGAGTGACCGAGGCTCAAGAGCGCTCTCCTCATGGTGCGGATTGCCCGGCCGCGGACGCCGGAGCGGCGGACGGACGGGACGAAGACGGGGAATCCAGGCGGCCGAGGCCGAAGCTGCGCAGGTCGATGGTCGGCGCACCGGCGCCGGCGATGCGGTGGTCGATGAGCAGCAGGTTGGCCTTGCCCAGGCCGAGCCCGAGCTGGCGGTAGTAGGCCTCCAGCAGGAAAGCCTGGCCGGCGTCGGCATAGCCTTCCCGCTCGGCGGCGAAGCGCCGGTCGGCGGCCTGCGCGGCGGCCAGGGTCTCGCGGGCCTGCGCGCTGGCCCGGTCGTGCGCCACGCTGGCCTGTAGTTGCGCCTCGTTGCGCTGCGCGGCAGCCTGCCCGCGCTCGCGGGCGATCAGCGCCTGTGCGGTGATCTGCGCGGCCTGCACCGCGTGGTAGGCGTTCGCCGCACCGGCCGGCGGATGGATCGCCTCGACCGCCGCGCCCAGTACCTCGACGCCGCTGCCGAGGCGGTCGAGATCGGCCTGCACGGCCTGG
The DNA here is from genome assembly GCF_013343155.1 of Pseudomonas sp. FDAARGOS_761. Classification (NCBI taxonomy): domain Bacteria; kingdom Pseudomonadati; phylum Pseudomonadota; class Gammaproteobacteria; order Pseudomonadales; family Pseudomonadaceae; genus Pseudomonas; species Pseudomonas sp. FDAARGOS_761. The sequence goes on from NZ_CP054572.1 coordinate 2,760,602, forward strand.
CCGATCTGCTCGGCCAGGCCCGCGCGCTGCTCGCCGAGGACCTCATCGAGGGTCCGCGAGGCGAAGGCATGCACCAGTACGCGGCTGGCGGTGCTGCGCACCAGCGTCGGCACGTCGGCGCTGCGGTAGGTCGCCGCCAGCGCTGCCGCGTCGTCGAGAGCGATGCGGTAGACGATGCGCACGTCCATGTTGACGATCTGGAAGCTCTGCCGGCGGTCGGCCAGGCTGGCGATGACCTGCGATTTCTCGCTGACGTGGGAGGCGTCCCACAAGCGGTTGGCGCTATCCGGGGCCGGACCTTCGGCGGGCGCGAGCGGCTCGGCTCCGCCGTCGCCGGCGGCGACGCTGGTGGCCAACTCGTGGACCACCCCGTTCTCCACCGCCAACACCCGCCCCAGCGGCCAGGGCAGCCCCAGGTGCAGGCCGGGGCCGAGCACCGCGACCGGCTTGCCGAAGCGCTCGTAGACGCCCCGTGCATCCATGCCGATCTCGCGTACGCCGCTGAGCAGCCAGCCGCTCAGCGACACCACCGCCAGCACCGGCAGGAACGCCCGCCGCATGAAACCGAAGGCCCAGACCTGGCGCAGGTCGATGCCGAAGCGCTGGTGCAACTCATGCTGCAGACGCTGCAGGGGACGCGGCGGCCAGCGCAACAGGTCGGCCAGCAGGCTGGTGGCGACCAGGCGCGGTTCGAGGCCGGCACGCTGCGGCGCGAACATCGCCAGGATCGCCCTGCCCAGCAACTCCAGCGCCAGCGCCGCCGGCAACAGGCCGAGCAGTACCGCCAGGCGCGGGGCCCAGGGGTGTCCCTGGCGAGCCAGGAACAGACAGAGGGCGGCCAGCACCAGGGTACCGATCAGCGCCCGCGCCAGTTGCCCGAGGGCCGGGGCTTCCGGCCACTGCGCCGGCCCTTGGCTGGCGAAGCGACGTTCCAGCACCAGCACCGCGAAGGCCAGCAGCAGGCAGATCCCGATGGCGAGGTCGGCCGCTTGCCCGGAACTGGCCGGCGGCAGGTCGAGACGCCAGCCGGCGGCTACCAGGCACAACGCCAGCGCCGCGCTCGCCGCCAGCCACAGCGCAGCGTGCCCGAGCTGGGCCAGGCCGTGGGCGATGGCCTGGCCCAGGCGCTCCAGCAGCCGTTCATAGGCGCTGTCGGCGGCGGCGTCGGGTTCGCCCCGCTGCCAGCGCAGCCAGGCAGGCCGCGCGCTGGCCTCCGCGCCGAGGACCACGCAACGCCAGGCCGCGACCCGGTAGGCCGCGTGCAGACCGGCGAACAGAACCAGCCAGGCCGCGCCGAGGTTGTACAGCAGCGGCGGCCAGAGCGAGTCGGCGGCGAACAGGCCGATGAAGAACCCCAGCACGGCGCAGGCGGCGGCCAATGCGACGCTGGCCGCTGCCCATCGCCACAACTGGCGCAACTGCCGGGGCGCCTGCTGGAAACGCGGCAGCGATTCGGCGGCGACGCCCTCGGCGTCCAGGTCGACTCTCATCTTCACTCCAGGCAAAACTCGAAGGTGCCGGCCAGGCCGGCGCAAACGTCCGCAACTTTATAACAATGCGCGTTAAGAAGTTGTCATGATTTGAAAAACAGTCTGCATCCCCAGGCTCTTGACTGGAAGACGAAAGACTGGGGGCAGCCCACTTGGCAAGCCCCCGACCAACCGAAAGGTTCTAAGCAGTCGGGAAAAACCACCGGACATCCGCGCAAACGACCATTCGTCGGCAATTTTCATTCGAAACGGATTTCTTATAACCAATCCGCATAGGCCTGCCGGCTCCCCCGCTTCCCCCTCAAAGGCACGCCGCTCCGGGCCTCCACGCGTAGCCAGCAGGACTTTTCGCATAGCCTGACGGTTTTATAACAGCGGCAAAGCGTCAATAATTCGACTATCGACTGTGGTAGCGTCAAAAAAGAATCACATCGATCCTTTGCAGCGTTATCCGGTGCCATGCAGTCCTTACCGAACACCCGCCGGGTCCCCGCCAAGCCCCGGTTCGAGCCACGCGTTGGCGTGGCCGCAGCAAACGTTTGTGCGGATTACCCAGGAGGCTCGCCCATGACCGAATCGACCGCCGGGGCCGGAGTTCACGGCGCAGCGTCCGGACAGGCTGGCGAAAGCCCTGCCGCGCACGCGGAACCATCGCCGGTGACGGATCGTCGATGAGCCGGGGGATGCCATGCGAAGCCTGATCGGGATGACGTTCCTGAACTCCTCCGTGGGCCAGCGCCGGCTGCGCCAGAACGGCATCGTGCTGCGCCTGGGACGGGTAGTCGCGGATCGCCGGCGCGCGGCCCTGCCGCACCGGCAAGGGCGCTGCCTCGACCGCCAGGGCCTGGAGACCCTGCTGCTGTGGCTACAGCGGCACTTCCTCTGCGTGCCCCTGGAACACCTGCTCGAGAGCCCCGCTCCAGCCTGCTTGCGGATCGCCCTGAGCGTCGACGGCAACCCTGCGGAACTGGCCGAGCTGGTCTACCCGCTGCTGGAGCGCTACGAAATGCCAGCGAGCGCCTTCATCGGCGGCGACCCGCGCAGTTGGCGCGAAGCGGTCGCCGACACCCTCTGGCAGGCCGATGCGGCTACCGCCGAGCCATTGCTGGAACTGCTGGAGCGTTACGGCGGCGCTGCGCTCATGCGGGTGCTCGAACGCACCGGCGACGACCAGCGTCGCAGCCGTAGCCTCGACCTCCTCCTGCGCAAGCTGGAACGCCTCGACCCGGCTTCGCAGCAGGCCTTGCGCGCGGCCTGCACGGCCCCCGCGGCGTACGGCGCGGGAGATTGGGAACGGGTCCGCCGCCTGGAAAACAGCGGCCTGGTTCGCTTCGGCCTGCACGGCCAGGACCCGCACCCAGCGACAGGCCTTTGCGCCGAGGACTGTCTCGGCCGCGCCCACCGCCAGCTCCAGCAGCATTGCGCCGCCCCTCTGCCGGTGTTCTGCCAAGCTCGCGCCACGCTCGCCGCGACGCCTGCGCAACCCGGCCTGCGCGCCGCCCTCGGCCGGCTTGGCTACCGCTTCGCCTTCGGCGCGCGCAATGGCCTGGTGGATCCCCGTTGCGACCCGCTGGACCTGCCGCGCATCGAGGTGGGCGCGGCGATCGCCGCCCGTCCCGGCCGGCTGGCCTGGCGCATCTATCGTGGAGCCCGTCCATGAGCACGGCCTCCAACCCATTCCCAAGGAGGCGCGACAGGCAGTCGCCCTCCGCCGGAAGACCGCCCGAACCACGGGAAGCGAACGCGCCGTCGCCCGCCACGCCGCAGCGACGCCGCTCTCAGGGATATGGCCAGCCCAGCTGGCCCGGTATCAGCAAGGATCGTCCCATGACTGCAGACACCCCTACCTCTGTCGCTACCATCAACCACCTGCTGCTCGGCGCGCCCTACACCAGCCCACTGGTGATCCCCGGTGACTGGCTGGTCGACGAACTGGAAGGCGCCGTGGAAGTCGGCGGCTTCACCGACGGCCTGTTCCGCTGGCCGACGCGCAAGCGCAGCGGCCGCCCTTCGCCGATCCTCTGCGGCGACCTGCTGCGCGCGGTACGTACCGAATGCGCCGAGTCGGTGCAGTTCTGGTGGGGTTTCAGTCCGAGCCTGGTGGGACGCTGGCGCCGCGCCCTCGGCGTGACCCGCCGCAACAATCCCGGCGACCAGGCGGTGGCGCGCGCCCGCGCCGCCCTCGCCCGCTCGCTGGACCGCAAGGCGCCGCCGAAGGCACCGGCCGCCTGGTCCAGCGAAGAGGTCGAGTTCATCCGCCGCCACGGCAGCAAGCGCAGCCTGGCCTGGTGCGCCTACATGCTCGGCCGCAGCTACCAGAGTGTCGCCAGCAAGGCCGAGGAGCTTTCCCCGCACAGCCAGCGCGACCGCAACAATGCGATCTGGAGCAAGTCCGAGGAAGACCTGCTGCGCCAGCACTACCAGCAGCGCGGTTCGCTATGGTGCGCGCAGCAGACCGGCAAGACCCGCGCGGCGGTATTCCACCGGGCCAAGAAGCTCGGCCTGCAACGGCAGCGGCCGAAACACCCGTGAGGCCGGTCGCGGCCCTCTCCCGCCGAAGCGAGAGAGGGCCAGGGGCTCAACCGCGGTAGTAGCGCTGCGCCACGAAGGGCATCTTGCTGACCACCAGGGTCACCGGCTTGCCGCGCACCATCGCCGTCACCTCGCTGCCCAGGCCGGCCAGTTCGTTCGGCACGTAGCCCATGGCCAACGGCGCGTTGAGGCTCGGACCGAAACCGCCGCTGCTGACCTTGCCGATCGCCCGGCCCTGGGCATCGACGATCTCGGCGCCCTCGCGCACCGGCATCCGCCCCTGCGGCAGGAAACCGACGCGCTTGCTGGCAACGCCCTGCGCCTGCTGGGCAAAGATCCGCTCGGCGCCGGGGAAGCCGCCAGCGCGCACGCCGTCGGCGCGGCGCGCCTTGGAAATGGCCCAGCCGAGGCTGGCTTCGACCGGCGTGGTGGCGCTGTCCATGTCGTGGCCGTAGAGGCACAGGCCGGCTTCCAAGCGCAGCGAGTCGCGCGCGCCGAGGCCGATCGGCGCCACTTCCGGCTCGGCCAGCAGGCGCCGCGCCAGGGCCTCGGCATGGGCGGCGGGCACGGAGATCTCGTAGCCGTCTTCACCGGTATAGCCGGAGCGGCTGACGTAGCAGTCCTGGCCGAGCAGCTCGACGCGGGCGAACTGCATGAAGGTCATCTGCGCCACCTGCGGCGCCAGGCGCTCCAGCACCCGCACCGCCGCCGGTCCCTGGAGGGCGAGCAAGGCACGCTCCTCGAACAGCGGCTCGACGCTGCAACGGCCCTCCAGGTGACGACGCAGGTGCGCCAGGTCCTGGTGCTTGCAGGCGGCGTTGACCACCAGCAGCAGGCAATCGCCGAGGTTGGCCACCATCAGGTCGTCGAGGATCCCGCCCTGCTCGTCGGTGAACAACGCGTAGCGCTGCTGGCCCACCGGCAGGTCGAGGATGTCCACCGGCACCAGGCTTTCCAGGGCCAGCGCCGCATCGGCGCCCACCAGGCGGATCTGGCCCATGTGCGAGACATCGAACAGACCGGCCTGCTCACGGGTGTGCAGGTGCTCCTTGAGCACCCCGGCCGGGTACTGCACCGGCATGTCGTAGCCGGCGAAGGGCACCATCTTCGCCCCCAGTTCCAGGTGCAGGGCGTGCAGGGGCGTCTTGGCGAGGGTTTCTGCGGTCATGTTTCACTCCATGGCATCCCGGCCTCCTGTCTGCCGGAGAGCCGCGATCGATTGTCGGGAAAGAAAAAAGAAGCGCCGGCGCAGCGGCGCGGTTCAGCATTCGATGATGTTCACGGCGAGGCCGCCGCGCGCGGTTTCCTTGTATTTGCTTTTCATGTCGGCGCCGGTCTGGCGCATGGTGCGGATGACCTTGTCGAGAGAGATGAAGTGCTGGCCGTCGCCGCGCAGGGCCATGCGCGCCGCGTTGATGGCCTTCACCGAAGCCATCGCGTTGCGTTCGATGCAGGGCACCTGGACCAGCCCGCCAACCGGGTCGCAGGTCAGCCCGAGGTTGTGCTCCATGCCGATTTCGGCGGCGTTCTCGACCTGCTGCACGCTACCGCCGAGCACTTCGCAGAGCGCCCCGGCGGCCATCGAACAGGCCACCCCGACCTCGCCCTGGCAACCGACCTCGGCGCCGGAGATCGAGGCGTTTTCCTTGTAGAGGATGCCGATCGCCGCGGCGGTGAGCAGGAAGCGCACCACGCCGTCGTCGTCGGCCCCGGGGATGAAGCGCGCGTAGTAATGCAGAACCGCCGGAATGATCCCCGCCGCGCCGTTGGTCGGCGCGGTCACCACGCGGCCGCCGCTGGCGTTCTCCTCGTTCACCGCCAGGGCGTAGAGGTTGACCCAGTCGAGCACGCTGAGAGCATCGCGCAGGCCGGCCTCCGGCCGCTGGCACAACTGGCGGTGGAGCGCCGCCGCGCGGCGCCTGACCTTCAGTCCGCCGGGCATGATGCCCTCGTTGCGGCAGCCGGCCTCGACGCAATCCTGCATCACCTGCCAGATACGCAGCAGGCCGGCGCGGGTTTCCTCGGCGGGGCGCCAGGCCTTCTCGTTCTCGGCCATCAACTGGCTGATCGACAGGCCTTCGCGGACGCAATGGTCGAGCAGTTGCCGCGCGGTCTTGAAGGGGAACACCAGCGGCGTGCGGTCCTCGACGATGCGGTCGAGGCCGGCGGCCTCGTCGTCGACCACGAAACCGCCGCCCACCGAGTAGTACTCGCGGCTGCGGACCTGCAGGCCGGCGGCGTCGAAGGCACGGAAGATCATGCCGTTGGGATGGTAGGCCAGCGGCTTGCGGATCAGCGCCAGGTGTTCCTTCTCGACGAAGCGGATCGGCCGCTCGCCGAGCAGGCGCAGCTCGCCGCTGGAACGGATGGCATCGAGCCGGGCGGGAATCGCGGCGGTATCCACCGTGTCCGGCTGCTCGCCCTCCAGGCCGAGCAGTACCGCCTTGTCGCTGCCGTGGCCCTTGCCGGTGGCGCCGAGCGAGCCGTACAGCTCGACCTTGACGCTGGCAGTGGCCTCCAGCAACCCCTCGCGCCTCAGCCCCTCGGCGAAGCGCGCAGCGGCACGCATCGGCCCCACGGTGTGGGAGCTGGACGGCCCGATGCCGATCTTGAACAGATCGAAGACACTCAGGGACATGCTCGTCTCCGCTTGCGGATTGGCCGCCACCACGGCGGCGTTCCTGTTCAATCAGCGTAGACCGGGAAGTGCCGGCAGAATTCGCCGACCTGGCCCCTGACCCGTTCGCCGACCTCGGGATTGTCGATATCGTCGAGGATGTCGCAGATCCAGCCAGCCAGTTCGCGGCACTCGCCCTCGCGGAAACCGCGAGTGGTCACCGCTGGGGTGCCGATGCGAATGCCGGAGGTGACGAACGGGCTCTGTGGATCGTTCGGCACGGCGTTCTTGTTCACCGTGATGTGCGCCGCTCCGAGCGCCGCGTCGGCGGCCTTGCCGGTCAGCCCCTGCTTCACCAGGCTGATCAGCATCAGGTGGTTGTCGGTGCCACCGGAAACCACGTCGTAGCCGCGCCCGATAAACACCTCGGCCATCGCCTTGGCGTTGCGGATCACCTGCGCCTGGTAGTCCTTGAAGCCCGGCTCCAGCGCTTCCTTGAAGCACACCGCCTTGGCCGCGATCACGTGCATCAGCGGGCCGCCCTGGGCGCCGGGGAATACCGCGGAGTTGAGCTTCTTCTCGATCTCCTCGTTGGCGCGCGCCAGGATCAGACCGCCGCGCGGACCGCGCAGGGTCTTGTGGGTGGTGGTGGTGACCACGTCGGCGAAGGGGATCGGGTTCGGGTAGAGGCCGGCGGCGACCAGCCCGGCAACGTGGGCCATGTCGACGAACAGCAGCGCGCCGACCTTGTCGGCGATGGCGCGGAAGCGCGGGAAGTCGAGGGTCTTGGAGTAGGCGGAGAAGCCGGCGACGATCATCTTCGGCTTATGCTCCACGGCCAGGCGCTCGACTTCGTCGTAGTCGATCAGCCCGGTAGCGGTGTCCAGGCCGTACTGCACGGCGTTGTACAGCTTGCCGGAGGACGACACCTTGGCGCCATGGGTGAGATGGCCGCCATGGGCCAGGCTCATGCCGAGGATGGTGTCGCCGGCGTTGAGCAGCGCCAGGTACACCGCGGCGTTGGCCGAGGAACCGGAATGCGGCTGGACGTTGGCGTAGTCGGCGCCGAACAGCTGCCTGGCGCGGTCGATGGCCAGCCGCTCGACCTTGTCGACGTGTTCGCAGCCGCCGTAGTAGCGCTTGCCCGGATAGCCCTCGGCATACTTGTTGGTCAGGCCGCTGCCCTGCGCCTGCATGACCCGCTTGCTGGCGTAGTTCTCCGAGGCGATCAGTTCGATGTGGTCTTCCTGCCGCCGGTCTTCGGCGTCCATCGCGGCGAGCAGTTCGTCGTCGTAGCCCTGGAGCTGGTCGTGCTTGCTGAACATGGCGCTGGCCTCTTGTCGTGTCGGTGTCAGGACGCTCGCTGGCGCGAGCGTGGCCGCGGCGCCGCTACGCAAGCGCGGCGCCGGGAAAGGGGTATCGCCGGAAACGCGAGGACGCCGCCGCTGGCGGCGCCCTCCTCGTCCGTCACTCCTCGCTGTACGCCTCGATGGGCGGGCAGGAGCAGGTCAGGTTGCGGTCGCCGTAGACGTTGTCGACGCGGCCCACCGGCGGCCAGTACTTGGCCTCCACCAGGCTGGCCAGCGGATAGGCGGCCTGCTCGCGGCTGTAGGCATGGTTCCATTCGCCGAGCAGTTCGGCGGCGGTGTGCGGCGCGTTCTTCAGCGGGTTGTCTTCCTTGTCCAGCTCGCCGCGTTCCACCGCGCGAATTTCCTCGCGGATGCGGATCATCGCGTCGCAGAAACGGTCCAGCTCGGCCTTCGACTCGCTCTCGGTGGGCTCGATCATCAGCGTGCCGGCCACCGGGAAGGACATGGTCGGCGCATGGAAGCCGAAGTCCATCAGGCGCTTGGCCACGTCGTCGACGCTGATCCCGCTGCTGTCCTTGAGCGGACGCAGGTCGAGGATGCATTCGTGGGCGACCAGGCCGTTGCCGCCGGCGTAGAGCACCGGGTAGTGCTCCTCCAGCCGGTGGGCGATGTAGTTGGCATTGAGGATGGCCATTTCCGAGGCGCGCTTGAGGCCTTCGCCGCCCATCATGCGGATGTACATCCAGGTGATCGGCAGGATGCTCGCGCTGCCGTACGGCGCCGCGCTCACCGCGCCTTCCTTGCGCTCGCCGCGAGCGTGGCCGGGGAGGAACGGCGCCAGGTGCGCGCGCACGCCGATCGGGCCGACGCCCGGGCCGCCGCCGCCGTGGGGGATGCAGAAGGTCTTGTGCAGGTTCAGGTGGGAAACGTCGCCACCGAACTTGCCCGGGGCGCACAGGCCGACCATGGCGTTCATGTTGGCGCCGTCGATGTACACCTGGCCGCCGCAGTCGTGGACGATGGCGCAGATCTCGCGGATCGCTTCCTCGAACACGCCATGGGTGGACGGATAGGTGATCATCAGCGCGGCCAGGCGTTCCTTGTGCTCGCTGGCCTTGTTGCGCAGGTCCTCGACGTCGACGTTGCCGCGCGCGTCGCAGGCCACCACCACCACGCGCATGCCGACCATGCTGGCGGTAGCCGGGTTGGTACCGTGGGCGGAGGACGGGATCAGACAGATGTCGCGCTGGCTGTCGCCGCGGCTCTGGTGGTAGGCACGGATCGCCAGCAGGCCGGCGTACTCGCCCTGGGAGCCGGCGTTGGGCTGCAACGACACGGCGTCGTAGCCGGTGGCGGAACAGAGCATCGCCTCCAGTTCGTCGGTGAGCTGGCGGTAGCCTTCGCTCTGCTCGGCCGGGGCGAACGGGTGCAGGTTGCCGAATTCGGCCCAGGTCACCGGGATCATCTCGCTGGCGGCGTTCAGCTTCATGGTGCAGGAGCCCAGCGGGATCATCGTGCGGTCCAGCGCCAGGTCCTTGTCCGCCAGCTTGCGCAGGTAGCGCATCAGCTCGGTTTCCGAGTGATGGCGGTTGAAGATCGGGTGGCTGAGGATCGCCGACTGGCGCAGCAGCGCGGCCGGCAGGCGGTCGCCAATGCTGGCGGCAAGGGCGGCGAAGTCCGGGAGCGCCTGGCCCTCTTCGGCCAGCAGGCCCCAGAGGGTCTCCACATCGGCCTGGCGGACGGTCTCGTCGAGCGACAGGCCGAGACGGCCGGCATCGATCTCGCGCAGGTTGATCCCGGCGGCGCGGGCCTTGGCATGGATCGCCGCGGTACGCGCGCCGGTGGCCAGGCTCAGGGTGTCGAAGAAATGCTTCTGCTCGACGGCCACGCCCAGGCGCTCCAGGCCGGCGGCGAGGATCGCGGTCAGCCGGTGGGTGCGCCGGGCGATGCGCAGCAGGCCCTGCGGGCCGTGGTAGACGGCGAACATGCTGGCGATGTTGGCCAGCAGTACCTGGGCGGTGCAGATGTTGCTGGTGGCTTTCTCGCGGCGGATGTGCTGCTCGCGGGTCTGCATGGCCAGGCGGTAGGCCGGCTTGCCGTGGCGGTCGATGGAGACGCCGACCAGGCGTCCCGGCATGTCCCGCTTGAAGGCGTCGCGGGTGGCGAAATAGGCCGCGTGCGGGCCGCCGAAACCGAGCGGCACGCCGAAGCGCTGGGCGCTGCCGATGGCCACGTCGGCGCCGAACTCGCCCGGCGGGGTCAGCAGGGTCAGCGCCAGCAGGTCGGCGGCCACCGCGACCAGCGCATCGACCGCATGGAAGCGGCTGACCAGTTCGCGATAGTCGACGATCTCGCCGTCGCAGGTGGGGTATTGCAGCAACGCGCCGAAGTAGGCGGAGAAGTCTTCGATGGCGCTCTCGTCGCCGACCACCACCTCGATGCCCAGCGGCTCAGCACGGGTGCGCAGCACGTCGAGGGTCTGCGGGTGGCAATGGCGGGAGGCGAAGAATGCCTGGCTGGTGCGGTTCTTCGACAGGCGCTTGCAGAAGGTCATGGCCTCGGCGGCGGCGGTCGCCTCGTCGAGCATCGAGGCGTTGGCGATCGGCAGGCCGGAGAGGTCGCTGACCAGGGTCTGGAAGTTCAGCAGCGCCTCCAGGCGGCCCTGGGAGATTTCCGGCTGGTACGGCGTGTAGGCGGTGTACCAGGCCGGGTTCTCCAGGAGGTTGCGCAGGATCGGTGCCGGGGTGTGGCAGTTGTAGTAGCCCTGGCCGATGAAGGAACGCAACGCGCGATTGCGCGCGGCGATCGCCTTCAGGCTGGCCAGCGCCTCGGCCTCGCCCATGCCGGCCGGCAGGTCGAGCACGCTGCTGCCCTTGATGCTGTCCGGGATCACGTTGCCGATCAGCGCGTCCAGCGAGTCGTAGCCCAGGCGCTGGAGCATGGCCTGGGTGTCGGCGGCGCGCGGGCCGATATGGCGGGCGATGAATTCGTCGTCGGTGCCCAGGTCGATGGCGCCGAGGTTCAGGTTATCGGTCATGACGGGATCCTCAGGCGTCGGCGTTGGCGTTCAGCAGGCGGTCGTAGGCGGCCTGGTCGAGCAGCTTTTCCCAGGCGCCGGCGTCGGCCGGACGGAAGCGGAAGAACCAGGCCTCGCCGAGCGGGTCCTGGTTGACCAGCTCCGGGGCGTCCGGCAGCGCGTCGTTGATCGCCACCACCTCGCCGTCCAGCGGCATCAGGATGTTGCTGGCGGCCTTGACCGACTCCAGCACCGCCACTTCACTGCCGGCGGCGTGTTCGCCGAGTTCCGGCAACTGCACGAATACCACGTCACCGAGGGCGTCCTGGGCGTAGGCGGTGATGCCGACGGTCAGCAGCCCGTCGTCGTCCTGGCGCAGCCATTCGTGGTCGGTGGTAAAGCGCAACTTGCTCATGCTGGATCCTCATTGTCAGCGGGTCGCCCGGTCGGGACGGGACTTTGTTCTGCGGCTGCCCGTAGCAAGCAAGGTGCCAAGCGGCCCCGGCCCTGTCGCCACGGGGCGTGGCCGGGCGCGGGGGAAACCCGGACAGGGCCGCCATGGAACGCTTTCGTTACAGACCCGCCGGACATTTCCCGAACCAAAGCGCAAACGCCTGATAGCAAAGGTTTTTCCGGCAATCGGAACGAATTCGTTCCACTCGTAACCGAAGCGTTACAGCCGATGGCACAGCCCCTGTCGCTGCAAGCTGGCGCGCAGGTGCTCGAGGAACGCGCGGACCTTCCGCGTGTTGCGCCGGTGCCCCGGATAGAGGACATGGATGGAGGGCCCGAACGGCCCCGGGTCGAAGTGGTAGTCGCCGAGCAGGCGCACCAACCGCCCTTCGCCGAGCAGCGGCGCGACACTCCACTGCGGACAGAACTGCAGGCCCAGCCCGGCCAGCAGGTGGGCGAGCAGGAAGTCGTAGTTGTCGCTGGCCAGTCGCGGGCGCGGCTGGTCGATACGCTGGCGGGCGCCGTCGCGTTCCATCCACCAGAAGTTCTGGTTCAGCGAAGGGTGCTGGAAGACCAGCCAGGCGTGCCGCTCGAAGTCCTCCGGGCCTTGCGGCGCGGGTTGCCGCGCCAGGTAGGCGGGACTGGCGCAAAGCACGATCTGGTTCGGCGCCAGCGGCCGCGCCACCAGCCCCGGCAGGTCGATGGGGCCGTCGCGCAGGCCGAGGTCGTAGCCGCCTTCACTGAGATCGAGGAAGGTTTCGTCGAGGTCCACCCGCAGGCTGATCCGCGGATGCGCCTCGAGGAAGCTGGCGCAGGCCTGCTGGAGGAACGCCGCGGCGAACGACGGCGGCGCGGCGAGGCGCAGTTCGCCGCGCAACTCCGACTCCAGCAGTTCGATCTCCTGCCCCGCCGTGCGCAGCGTTTCCAGGGACTGACGAGCCGCCTCCAGGTAGATCTGCCCGGCCTCGGTCAGCGCCAGGCTGCGGGTGGTGCGCTCGAACAGGCGGGCGCCGAGTTCCGCTTCCAGGTGGGCGACAGCCTTGGTCAGCGCCGAGGGCGTCTTGCCCAGGCGCTCGGCGCCACGGCTGAAGCTACCGGTTTCGGCAGTGGCGACGAACATCGCCAGGGCATTCAATTTGTCCATCGACTCCTTCCGTTCCGGCACAAGTGTTGTGCGCCGCGCCCGGTTCTGCCGGGCCGGCGCTTTGGCTAGTCTCGCCTTGCCCGGGCCACGCTACACAAGACCAAGAAGCAAAGGAAACCACCATGAAGCAACGGATTCCCACCCTCCTCGCCGGCGCCTGCCTGGCCATCCCCCTGCACGCCCTCGGCGCCGCCGACCTGCTGGTGGTCAACGCCAGGATCTTCACCGCCAATCCGCAGCAACCCTTCGCCGAGGCCCTGGCGGTGGAGGACGGGCGGATCCTCGCGGTCGGCGACGAGGCCGGGCTGCGCGCCCTGGCCGATGGCGACAGCCAGGTCGTCGATCTCGGCGGCAAGCGCCTGATGCCCGGCCTGATCGACACCCATTCGCACGCGGTGTTCGGCGGCCTGGAGCTGGCCGGCGCGGACATGGGCAACGAACAGGTCGGCCTCGACGAACTGGAGCGGCGCCTGCGCGCCTGGCGCGACAACGGCAAGGCGCGACATGGCGACATGCTCAATGTCAGCGGCATGCATACCGCCTACTGGAGCCAGGTCAAGGACTTCCGCGCGCGCTTCGACCACGGCGAATGGGCCGACCAGCCGCTGGCCTTCATCGGCAGCGACCACCACACCGGCTGGGCCAACGCCGCCATGCTGAAACGCGCCGGCATCGACGCCGCGCGGGTCCGCGCCCTGCCCGAGGAACAGCGCAACACCATCGGCCACGACGCCGACGCCACCCCCAACGGCTTCCTCGCCGATGCCGGTCTCGACGCGGTGCTCGCGGTACTGCCGGCGCCGAGCGCGGAACAGATGCTAGAAGCCGGACGCAGCGCGGTGCGCTACAGCAACTCGCTGGGCCTGACCGCATGGATGGACCCGGCCGCCAATGGCTCGCCGGGCGACGCCCTGTTCAGCCTCAGGCCCGACGAGAACACCGTCGGCGTGCTACCGGTCTACCAGCGGCTGGCCAAGGGCGGCGAACTCAGCGCCCACGTCGCCGCCCTCCTGGTCGCCAACCCACGCAGCCGGCCGGCCGACCTCGAGGTGCTGGACAAGGTGCGCCAGCGCTTCCTCGGCAGCCCCAACCTGACCCTGCCGGGAATCAAGGTGTTCGCCGACGGCGTACCGGAATACCCGGCGCAGACCGCCGCGCTCCTCGAGCCCTACCGCAACAGCAGGAAGACGGGCGAACTGCTGATCGACCCGGCGCACTTCGGCGAACTGGTCAGCGCCGCCGACGCCCGCGGCTGGCTGGTCCACGTCCACGCCATCGGCGACCGCGCGGTGCGCGAGGCGCTGAACGGCATGCAGCAGGCGCGGCGCGACCGCGACAGCGGCATCGCCCATTCGATCACCCACCTGCAACTGGTCAATCCCAAGGAATTCGAGCGCTTCAGGCCGCTCGGCGTGATCGCCTCGATGCAGCTGTACTGGGCCGCCGCCGACGAAACCACGGTGGACCTGATGAAGCCCTACATCAGCGCCTTCGCCTACCGCTACCAGTACCCGGCGCACTCCCTGCTGAGCAAGGGCGCGACCATCGCCGGGGCCAGCGACTGGCCGGTGTCCAGCCTGTCGCCGTGGAAGGCCATCCAGCAGGCGGTGACCCGCAAGGGCCCGCAGGGCGTGCTCAATGCCGGCGAACGCCTGGACCGCCAGACCATGTTCTACGCCTACACCCGCAACGCTGCGCGGACCATCGGCCTGGAGCGCCGGATCGGCAGCCTGGAGCCGGGCAAGCAGGCGGACTTCATCGTCCTTGACCGCGACGTGTTCGAGGTGCCGGAGACGCAACTGGGCGAAACCAAAGTGCTGAAGACCTGGTTCGCCGGCAAGCCGGTGTATTCCAGCGAGGGCTGAGCCCGCTTCAGGCGCGCGGACCGATGCCGTACTTGCGCAGGCGGTGGGCGATGGCGGTGTGCGAGGTTTGCAGGCGCGCCGCCAACTGGCGGGTCGATGGATAGCTGACGTAGAGCTTCTCCAGCAGGGCTTTCTCGAAGCCCTCCACCGCCTCCTCCAGGCTGCCCACCTCGCCGTCGTTCTGCCGCGCCACGGCGGTGCCGGCGATCTCCAGGTCGCCGATATCCACCAGGCTGCTCTCGCAGATCGCAGCGGCGCGGAAGATCACGTTCTGCAACTGGCGCACGTTGCCCGGCCAGCGGTTGCTCAGCAGCGCCGGGTAGGTGCCCGGCGCCAGCCGACACACCGGGCGCTGGATCTGCGCACAGGCCTGCTGCATGAAGTGCCGCGCCAGCAGCAGGATGTCGTGGCCGCGCTCGCGCAACGGCGGGACTTCCAGGCTGAGCACGTTGAGGCGGTAGAACAGGTCCTCGCGGAAGCTGCCCTCGGCGACCATCTTCTCCAGGTTGCGGTGGGTGGCGCTGAGGATCCGCACGTCGACCCTCACCTCGCGGTCGCCGCCGACCCGGCGGAAGCTGCCGTCGCTGAGGAAGCGCAGCAGCTTGGCTTGCAGATAGGGGGACATCTCGCCGATCTCGTCGAGGAACACCGTGCCCTGGTGGGCCAGCTCCAGCAGGCCTGGCTTGCCGCCGCGCTGGGCGCCGGTGAAGGCGCCGGGGGCGTAGCCGAACAGCTCGCTTTCGGCCAGGTTCTCCGGCAACGCCGCGCAGTTCAGCGCCAGGAACGGCGAGTTGTGCCGCGCACTCAGGGCGTGACAGCCGCGCGCCACCAGTTCCTTGCCGGTACCGGTCTCGCCGTGGATCAGCAGCGGCGCGTCGAGCGCCGCCACGCGCTGCGCACGGGTCTTCAGGGTGCGGATCGGCTGGGAATCGCCGAGGAGCATCTCGAACCCCTCGGCATGGTCATGGTGCAAGGCAGCCAGGCGCTCGCCGATGCGGTTCGGTTCGTAGAGGGTCAACAGGCCGCCGGCCAGGTGCCGCTCGCCCTCGCCCGGCCCTTCGGTGATCGGCGTGGCATCGAGCAGCAGGGCCTGGCCCATGAAGGTCACTTCGCGCAGCGGCAGGCGGAAGCCCTGCTCGACCAGCGCATCCTCCAGGGTTTCATCGTCGAACAGGCTGGCCAGCCGCTCGCCGGCCGGGTCGCGTCCGCAGCGCTCGCTGAAGGCCGGGTTGGCCAGCAGCACCAGGCCCTTGCCGTCCACCGCCAGCACCGGATCGGCCATCGCCGCCAGCAACGCATCGAGCTGCAAGCGGCGGCGCTGGCCGGGAAGGATGTCGACCACGGTCATCGCCTGCACGCCACGGATGCCCAGCAGCGCTGCGCGCAGTTCCTCCAGCACTTCGGGACTGAGGGTCGGCGCGTCGATGTAGACGTTCGGCGGCACCATTTCCACCGCGTCCAGGTTCAGGTTGCGCCCGCCCAGCAGCGCCAGCACCTCCTGGGTGATGCCGACACGGTCGATGAAGGAGACGTGGATGCGCATGCGGGAACCTGGACTGCGGCGACGCTCGCCATAAAGCCGTCGATTGTACGGCCTGGCGCCGCCCAGCCCAAGGGGCCGGCGTCAGGGTACGGGGCGCAGCGCCTCGCTGCGGGTGCGGTGGCTCCAGTCGCCCTCGTCGTCCATCACGGTTTCGGTCACCAGCACTCGGCCCGGCTGCTGCGGGTCGGCCTTGTACAGCACCAGTTCGGCCTCGGCATCGTCCCAGGTGGTGGAGATGTCCGGCAGCACCCGCACCCACTGGCCATCGCGGATTTCCAGCAGCGACGACTTGGTCCAGGTGCTGGTCCACCAGGTACGCAGCAGTTGCAGGCGCTCGCGGCCGCTGTCGTCGAGGCCGCCGAGGACGCTGAGCACCGCGCCGGTGCAACTGCCCAGCGGCTTGGGCGGGACGCGCGCGTCGGCGCTCCAGAGGTCGCAGCGGCAATCCTCGTATTCGTCGCACAAGGCGGCGCTGTTCGGCGCGTGGGCCACTACCCAGGCGAAGTCCGCCTCGGTACCGGCGAAGCGGCCGCGAGCCAGCGGGGTGTACCGCGGGTCGACGGCGTAGCGGGTGATCTCGTCGCTCTCGCCGACGAAGCGCCAGGTATCGCCCGGCCCGGCGCGCTCGGCCAGGAGCAGCCCCGGATAGTTGCGCAGGCGTCCGTCGAGGCGTACCTGCTTGACGAAGCGCACCTCGTAGCGGCCTTCCTGGTCGCCCGGCACGATCTGCGGCGCAGCGACGATGCGCTGCTCGAAGTCGGGATGGCGGGCGAAGAAGGCCTGCTTGGCGGAGAGGGTGCGCTCGCGCGTCTGCGCGCGGCCATAGTAGTCCAGGCGCGGCGCATAGACCCCTTCCAGGGCCTTGCCGCTGCGCTGCCCGTGGGCGGCCTGCCAGCGCTGGAACAGGCCGAGGATTTCGCTTTCTGCGGCAGCCTGGACCAGCGCTGGGTACAGGCAGAAGAGCGCGGCGCAGAATACCGGGCGCAAGAGTCGGCGCATCGAGAACATCCTTGTCGTTCGATTGAGGCGAACGCCGATTGTCCCCTATCCGCCGACGCTGGCAAATGGCCCTGGACGATTTTTTCCGATTCCGCAACGCGGTGGGCATTGCGAATACGCTCCGGACAGCCTTCCCCATCTCCAGGCCGCGGCACGGCGGATAACCGCAAGCGGCTATCCGCCCCACGCCAGCCAGCCGGCTCAATGCGCCGGCAACAAGGCCTGCAACCCTTCGGCAAGCTCCAGGCTCCACGCCGCGTAGTCGTGACCGCCGGGGAACTCGCGGTAGTGCAGCGGGTAGCCCTTGCCTTGCAGCGCCGCGCGCAGGCTGCGGTTGCTGCCGAGAATGCCGTCCGCCTCGGGCTCCTCGAGCAGGCCGGAACTGAGGAAGAACGCCAGCGGCAAACGCTCGCCAGCGGCGAACTGCCGTACCAGCCACTGCGGCTGCTGCTCGTCCGGCCCCCACCAGAACGAGCCGGACAGGCTCAGCACCTTGCCGAAGCGTTCCGGGTAACGGTAGGCGATGCAGCCCGAGGCCAGCCCGCCGTAGCTGGAACCGGAAAGCACGCGATCGGCAGGCTCCTCGCTCAATGCATAGCGCTGCTGCAACCAGGGCAGCAGCTCGTGGGCGAGCATGTCGGCGAAGGCCTCGTTGCAGGGTAGCTCGCGGCCCCGGCTGCTGGCATCGACATTGCCGACAATTACCGCCAGGGTCGGGCGGATACGCCCGGCGGCAATCAGGTTGTCGAGGATGGTCGGGGTCGGTACGTCGCGCGCGTAGTGGTCCTCGTCGAACAGCACCAGCAGCGGATAGCGCTGGCCCTCTGGGTCGTAGCCCGGCGGCGTGTAGAGCGTCAGCTGGCGCTGGTTGGCCAGGGCCTGGCTGCTATAGCCGAGGCGCTCCACCTTGCCGCGCGGCACGTCCTTGCGCGGCTGGTCCCAGGTCTCGGCAGGGGCGCCGCCGAGCTGCACCAGCGAGGCCTGCTCGGCCCGCGGCAGCGCGCGGCTGTTGAGCCACGGCGTACGGCTCAGCGGGTCCGGCCGCGCCGCCGCCTGCAAGGCCAGGCGCAAGGTGCCGCGATCGGCCTGTTGCAGATCCGGCAGGTCGGCGCTGAGCTGGTAGGAAACCCGCGCGTCGCGGCGCAGCGGCAGGCTCAGGTAGCGTACGTCGCTGCCGGCCAGGGCCTCGAAGCGGCGGGTGTTGACCTCCGGGGTCGGCCACAGCAGGCGCACGTCGCCGGGACGCTGCTGGCGCCAGAGGAAGGTGACCAGCACACGTTCGGCATCCAGCGGCTCCACCAGCGGCGTGCCCTGCTTCGCTACCTGCTTCCAGAACGCCTTCAGCGCGCCGGGGCGCTTTTCCGCAAGCTCCGCCTGCAGGCGTTGCAGGGTCGGGCTCTGCGGCGCCGGCGAATCAAGCGCCGGGGTCTGCGGGGTGAGGCGCTGGGTGGGGATCAGGGTCAGTGCGGTGTCTTCGTCGGCGCTGAAGGTCAGGCGCAGGCCCTGGCGCTCGCCGGCCTGCAGACCGAGCGACTGGCGTCCGGCCAGCTCCGTCGCGCGCAACGCCTTGCCGTCGGGCGTGGTGGCGCGCAGGCGGACGCGGCCGCGGTCGACCTCCAGGTCGAGCAACTGCAACTCGCCGGGGGCAAGGTCGAGGTAGCGCTGGCGGCTCTCGCCGGCAGCGATCTCGATGCGGCCATCGGCCAGCGGCACGGGCTGGGCGGCCTGAGCCGGGGTCAGCAGGTTGAGGAAAAGCAACAACGAGGTGGAAACGGCAGACATGGAATCTCCCTTCGAATAGGCGCCGCCATCCGGGCGGCTCACCGGAAGAGACGTACGATCACAGCGGAAATTTGCCGCTGTGATCCAGGCTAGAGCGGTTGCGCCGCGACTGGAGTAGAATCCGCCGCCTCGAAAACCGTCCGAAGGAAAATTCCGATGACCTCCCGTCTGCTGCCCGCCCTGTTGCTCTCGTCCGCATTCGCCGTCCTGGCCGGCTGCTCCACCCCGACCATCGTCACCCTCAACGATGGCCGCGAGATCCAGGCGGTGGATACCCCGCGCTATGATCGTAGTTCCGGCTTCTACGAACTGGAGCAACTGGACGGCAAGCGCACCCGCGTCAACAAGGACCAGGTGCGCAGCATCAAGGACATGTAATCCCCCGGACCCGCCATCCGCGCGGTGGCGCACTCCAGGGAAGGAGTCGAACCATGCGATCCGACCTGCACGAGGCCAACCGGCTGTCGTGGAACGCCGCCACCCGGGCGCACAACAGCCACAAGGCCGACCAGGCCGCCTTCTTCCGCAACGGCGGTTCCACGCTCTATCCCGAGGAACTGCAACTGCTCGGCCATCTCGACGGCCTGCGCCTGCTGCATTTGCAATGCAACGCCGGACAGGACAGCCTGAGCCTGGCGCGCCTTGGCGCCCGCGTCACCGGGGTCGACATCGCCGACAGCGCCATCGACTTCGCCCGCCAGCTGTCCCGCGACAGCGGCATCGCCGCCGACTTCCAGCGCGACGACATCCTCCGCTGGCTGCCCGTCGCCGCCACCCGCGGCGAACGCTTCGAACGGGTCTTCGCCTCCTACGGCACGCTGGTCTGGCTCTCCGACCTCAAGCGCTGGGCCGACGGCATCGCCCAGGTACTGGTTCCCGGCGGGCGCTTCGTCCTGGTGGAGTTCCATCCTTTCGCCCTGTACTTCGACCCACACTGGCAACCGGCCTACGACTACTTCAGTCGCGAGCCGATCGCCGAGAGCGGCGTCAGCGACTATGTCGCCGAGTCCGGCGCCAGCCTGGCGCCCTCCGGCTACCGCGCCGGCGTCGAGAACTTCAGCAACCCTCATCCCAGCTACGAGTTCCAGTGGGGCCTGGCCGATGTGATCGGCGCCCTGCTCGGCGCCGGCCTGCAACTCGAACGGCTGGAGGAATACCCCTACGCCAACGGCTGGGCCGGCTTCGACGGCATGCGCGACGGCGGCGGCGGACGCATGCTGCCGCCCGCCGATCGTCCGCGCCTGCCGCTGATGTACGGCCTTAGCGCAAGGAAACCACGATGACCGAAGCACGCCTGCTGCGCCGCGACGAAATCCCCCTGGTCTGGGAGATCGACCGCAGCGAAGTGATCGAGCACCTGTATTCCGTCGAGGCCGGCCAACTGGTGCTGCGCCCCGAGTTCTACGACATGCGCGGCTGGCCGGAGGGCGAGGCCGAGCACTACACGCCGATCCTGCTCGACTGCTTCGACCGCGGCGGCTGGTTCCTCGGCCTGTTCGACCAGGGCCGCCTGATCGGCGCGGTAGTCCTCGACCCGCGCCGCCTCGGCCCCGAGCGCGACTGGCTGCAACTGAAGTTCCTCCACCTCAGCCACGCCTACCGCCGCCGCGGCCTCGGCGCCCACCTCTTCCACCTCGCCGCCACCCAGGCCCGCCACCTCGGCGCCAGCGCGCTCTACGTTTCGGCTACGCCGTCGCAGAACACGGTGGATTTTTATACGAGACTCGGATGCCGGCTGTGCATGGAGCCGGATGAGGAGTTGTATCGGTTGGAGCCGGAGGATGTTCATCTGGTGTTCAATCTATAGTCTGATGCTGAGTCTCGTTGATAATCAGCAGTGCAAATAGACTTCAAGGAATGGAAATGTACAAAGCTCTCGCTTTTCTCCTGTTAAATATATTCATCGCCGTAGTGCATGCGGAGGAAGGCTGGGAGCTTTCAGTTTCGGGACCAGCCCCTGGACAACCTGGACACGTGCCATATCCAGATAGGCGACAACCCTCGCTCGAAGCCGCTTGCGCGGCCAGCGACAGGTACTATATAGATAGCAATCTGAAGGGGGGTCACGTAGTTCTAGGGTACATCAGCAGAAAAACACTTATAGATGCCCGATACAATTCATTTTTTTGCAGCATCAGCATATTCAGAAAGTCTCCGCTAGCAGCTACATCCGGCACTGCTACCTACGGAAATCCTAACTGGTGGGGGGCCTCCGGCACGGCTGTAAACGTTACTCAGGCTCCTCCAACTGGCTGCCCATACAACCTTTTCAATGGCCGGTACGAGTGCCCCACTGACGTCTCCGATCGAAAGAACGCGGGAATCCCCAACGAAAACGGATGCCAAGGCCCCTCATCTTTCCAGGGAAACCCTATAAATGCCAGTATCGGCAATAAACTTCAACGTGAAACCGATATAGATCCGTCGCACTCCCCTCTCCAGTTCGAGAGATACTACAACAGCATTACCGGAATGTGGACGCACACCTTCCAGGAAGGCTTAAAAATAGTAGGCGAAAATATTTCCCTATCTCTACCCGATGGTCGTCAGGAACTATTCAGGCTGACTGACGGCGCAATATCGTCCGACGCAACGACGGGTACACTTTCAAAAGACCAGGCAGGCTGGAGGTATGACTATAGGGACGGAACCAGCTCACTTTTCGATGTCCAGGGCCGGCTTATCCAGAGGAAAGTCAGGGGGCAGGTCATCACGATAACCTATCCGAACCTCTCCACCACCAAGGCTAAAGATGGGTTCGGAAACACCCTAACCGTTTCCTGGAACGCAACGAAACAACCCTACCTCGTCGATTACAACGGTTCCCTGAAAGTGGAATATATATATGACGGGGGCGCCAGGCTGGTTTCGAAGAAAACCACGTCCCAAGGACTCAACCGCACCCGGAAGTATCTCTATGCTGACAGTGGCAATGCCGGGTTAATGGTTGGAATCATCGACGAACAAGGCACGCGTTACGCCACCTGGACCTACGACGACCAAGGCCGCGCCATCTCCAGCGAACACGCCAACGGCGCCGAAAAGGTCACCCTCGCCTACAACGATGACGGCTCCACCACCGTCACCAACGAATACGGCAAGCAGGCCACCTACCGCTTCCAAGTGATCCAGGGCATCAAGCGCATCGTTGCCATCGAAGGCGAACCCTCGCCCAACTGTCCCGGCAGCAATTCCACCTTCACCTACGATGACCAGGGTCTGCTCACCAGCAAACGCGACAACAACGGCAACCTGACCACCTACCAGTACAACGCCCGCGGTCTGGAAACCTCGCGCACCGAGGCCGCCGGCACTGCGCAGGCGCGCACCATCACAACCGACTGGCACCCGACCCTGTTCCTCCCGGTGCAGGTCAGCGAGCCCGGCCGGAGCACCCGCTATCAGTACGACGCCGAGGGACGCAGAACCAGTGAAGGAATCATGGCGAACCAATGAAGACTTCTTTTCGGTATGCGAGACGAACCAGCAGTGACCTTAAACTAAAACAAGCTTACTCCAAAAGAAATTGACATGACGAAACCTCCTCTAGACTCAGAGCCACCTCGCACCTACTCAAGCCTTGTCTTGTGCATAGCTGCCGCTTTTTCGACAATGACATACGCATCTCCCGGCGCAATTCTTGAACCAAAAAAGAAATATAAATTCGCCAACGACATCTACCTTCCCATCATCGAAGAAACATTAACAAAAGTAATACTAAAGATAAACGAAAAACAAGAAGAAACATTCAAGCAATGTACAAGCAAAGCAGTATATAGCTGTACCAAGTTCATCATCACCCATGCAGAAGGCAGTGAGATATTCGGAAAAACCAATGGAGAATACAATAGCCATTCACTAATAAGACACTCCATTAGTCAAAGCATAAATGCTGCCGGCATCGTAACTATTAGCCCACCAGCCCCAGCAGGCTCCCTGGGCACTCAAACAGTATGGACATGCCCCGAAGATCATTGGCCTAGATCTGAGACTATCGCTCCCAAGCAGATCAGGAAAACTTGCGTTATCAAAACACAGCCCGCCAAGAACAAAGGTCCTTCTGATATATCTTGCCCATCGCCGTACGGAGGAAACCCTATAAATTTCGCTATTGGCAATAAATATCAGGAAGAAATAGATCTGCGGGGCGGTAGAGGGAACGCCCTGATCCTCAGCCGAAATTACAACAGTCTTGATGGCTACTGGCGGCACAACTTCTCCATGCGTTTGGACATTGACCTACCGAGGAGTACCATCTATCTCACCAGAGAGACCGGCAGGCTAAATATTTTCAGCCTGAACAACGGAACTATTACGGCAGAAGCAACCGAACTGGGCAGCCTGATCAAGCTAGACAATCGCTGGATATATTCCGCGAAAAACAACGACCAGTTCATTTTCAACGACAGGGGTGCTCTGATACGACAGAACCTACAGTCGGGAGTACAGCGCAGCATCTCCTATAGTCAGAACAAGCTCTTCGTGACAGACAACTTCGGAAACTCTCTTGAACTCACTCAAGACGAGAACAACCAGCCACTTGGTTTCCGATCAAGCTCTGTTGAAGGGCGTTACGACTACAGTACGAGTGGGCAGTTGATCAAGTCCCAAATCACCTTGAATGGCATGAGCAAAACACGTCTCTATCATTACGAGGACGAGCACAATCCTCGACTACTAACCGGCCTCACCGATGAACGCGGCATACGATTCGCGACTTGGTCCTACGACGATCAAGGCAGAGCTATCTCGAGCGAACATGCCGGCGGCATGGAGAAGATTCAAATCGTCTACAACAATGATGGTTCGACTACCGTTACCAACGAACTGGGCAAAGTGACCCGTTATCGATTCCAAAACCTACAGGGTCTCCAACGTATCATCGCGATAATTGGCGAGCCTTCGGTCGACTGCCCCAGTAGCAACTCATCCTTCACCTATACCAGCCGCGGTCAACTGGCCAGCAAACGCGACAACAACGGCAACCTGACCACTTACCAGTACAACGCCCGTGGTCTGGAAACCTCGCGCACCGAGGCCGCCGGCACTGCGCAGGCGCGCACCATCACAACCGACTGGCACCCGACCCTGTTCCTCCCGGTGCAGGTCAGCGAGCCCGGCCGGATCACCCGCTACCAGTACGACGCCGAGGGACGCAAGACCGGCGAGACCGTCACCACCCGCTGACAAGGACGACACCCATGCGCATCCCCCCATACTTCCCCCGCCTCGGCGCCCTCGCCCTGGCCTGCGCCCTCGCCCTGCCCGCGCAGGCGGCCGAGCGCGCCTGGAGCTACAGCTACAACGCCCTCGGCCTGATCGAGCGCGCCGACGGTCCGCGCACCGATGTGCAGGACGTCACCCTCTATGCCTACGACAGTCGCGGCAACCTGACCCAGGTGACCAACGCCCTCGGCCAGGTCACCCGCCTCGGCGACTATGACGAGCGCGGCAAGCCCGGCAGCATCACCGATGCCAACGGCGTCACCAGCAGCCTCGCCTACACCGGCGTCGACGGCTGGCTGGCCTCCGTCAGCACCGCCGGCAGCACCACCCGCTTCGACTACGACGCGGTCGGCCAGATCACCCGCGTCACTCGTGGCGACGGCAGTTGGCTGAGCTATGAATACGACGACGCACGGCGGCTGGTGGCGATCGGCAACAACCTCGGCGAACGCCTCGAATACGACGTCGACACCAAGGGCAATCGCACCGCCCAGCGCATCAAGGACGCCAGCGGCAGCCTGGTGCGCCAGCAGCAATGGGCCTACGACGAGCTTGGCCGGCTGCTCCGTGCGGTCGGCGCCGGCGGCCAGACACGCAGCTTCGCCTACGATCTCAACGACAATCCGGTCGGCGAAACCAACCCGCGCCAGTTCGCCCACAGCCAGGCCTTCGATGCCCTCGACCGGCTGGTCGGCCAGAGCGATCCCCTCGGCGGCAAGACCCAACTCGCCTACGACGCCCAGGACAACCTCACCGAGGTCAAGGACCCGCGCGGCGTCACCACCCGCTACGAATACGACGGCCTCGGCAACCTGACCCGACTGGTCAGCCCGGACAGCGGCACCACCACCTTCGAGCACGACGCCGCCGGCAACGTCATCCGCCGCACCGACGCTCGCGGTGCGGTCACCGAGTATCGCTACGACGCCCTCAATCGCCTGATCGAGCGCCACTCGCCGAGCGACCCGAGCCTCGACGTACAGTACCG
This sequence comes from Pseudomonas sp. FDAARGOS_761, assembly GCF_013343155.1. Classification (NCBI taxonomy): domain Bacteria; kingdom Pseudomonadati; phylum Pseudomonadota; class Gammaproteobacteria; order Pseudomonadales; family Pseudomonadaceae; genus Pseudomonas; species Pseudomonas sp. FDAARGOS_761. Next base: position 2,785,567 of record NZ_CP054572.1, read on the forward strand.
CTACGACCTCACCGCCGACGGCAACCAGGGCATCGGCCGCCTGGGCGCCATCGAAGGTGCCCGCGACAGCCTGGTGTACCGCTACGACGAGCGCGGCAACCTGGTCGAGCAGGTACGCAGCATCCGCCTCGACCAGCAGACCCTGCTCGACCGCGTGACCTACCGCTACGACGCGGCCAACCAACTGCTGGAGATCGGCTACCCCTCCGGCCTCGCCATCGGCTACCCGCGCAACGCCGGCGGCCAGGTCGCCAGCGTGACCCTGGCAGTAGGCGACAAGGCGCCGAGCACCCTGGTCGGGCAGATCGCCTACCTGCCCTTCGGCCCGCTGCAGCGCCTGACCTGGGGCAACGGCATCGCCCTCAGCCGCGAGTACGACCAGGACTACCAACTGCTGCGGCAGAAGGTCGGCCCCTGGCAGAGCGACTACCAGCACGATGCCAATGGCAATATCCAGCAGCACCGCCACAGCCTCTGGGGCACCCTGGACTACCAGTACGACCCGCTGGACCGCCTGACCGAGGAACGCGGCGTCCAGGGCGGGCGCAGCTATGCCTACGACGCGGTCGGCAACCGCACCCAACGCAGCGACAACCCCGCCTCAGGCGGCACCGCCAGCAGCCAGGACTACCAGTACGCGCCCGGCAGCAACCGGTTGACCGCCATCGGCGCGCAAGCGGTGACCAGCGACGCCGCCGGCAACCTCACCCAGGACCGCGCCGCACGCAAACTGGCCTACGACGCCCAGGGCCGCCTGCAAAGCGTCAGCCGCGACGGCCAGCAGGTCGCCGAATACCGCTACAACGCCCTCGGCCAGCGCATCGTCAAGCTCACCCCCGAGAGCGTCACCACCTACCTCTACGGTCCCGACGGCCAGTTGCTCGGCGAAGCCGAACACGACGGCAGCGGCCGGAAACTGCGAGCCCAGTACTACCTGTGGCTGGACAGCCTGCCGCTGGCCACCATCGACGCCGACTACGACGCCCAGGGCAAGGTCGGCAACCCGACCCTGCTCTACCTCCATGGCGACCACCTCGACACCCCGCGCCTGGCCACCGACGCCAGCGGCCAGATCGCCTGGCAGTGGCAGTCCGACGCCTTCGGCCGCGGCGAAGCGCTGAGCCAGGGCAGCACCCAGGTCAACCTGCGCTTCCCCGGGCAGTACTACGATGCGGAAAGCGGGCTGCACTACAACTACTTCCGCGACTATGATCCGGAGACTGGGCGGTATGTGGAGAGTGATCCGATTGGTCTAGATGGCGGGCTGAATACTTACGCCTATGTTGGGTCCAATCCGGTAGGGCTGGTTGACCCTAACGGACTGAGTCCTACAGCTACTGCAGGCGCAGGAGCTGGTTTTGTTGTCGGTGGGCCTCCTGGTGCAGTGGTTGGGGGGCTTATTGGTCTTGGGTTGGGCGTCTGGGGAGCAAATGCTGCTTGGGATGCCTATCACGACGAGGCTAGTGAGGGTGGCAGTGCATCAGCTGGCACTAGCCCAGGAACTGCGGCAGAAAAGGCTAGGGAGCGGAAGGAATACAGCCGGATTTGCAAGACTCCCATACCGCCGACAGGGGACCAATGCAAAGACGCTAAGGCTAACTTAGAGAGGCTTCAGCAGTGTTTGGCCTTGCGTGAGAACTTCAGCAAGAAATGGTTTAACGATAATGATGCAGGCCACGTTACAGAGATTAATAACACTAGGCAGGCCATTGAAAATCTGAAGGACTTCCTGCGGAGGGTTTGCGGTGAGCAATGCAACTAATCAAGAGAAAGTTTCTCTACTGCTCGCAGAGTATTCGACTCTTCCCGAGTTCAGCGGGCTGGAGTGCGCAGATGTTAACAGCCTTAGTTTATTCGGGGATAGACCAATCCACATTGCCGCAACGCGCGGTGACATTGATGAAATTCAGCTGATATTGGGTCATGGAGCTGACATCAACTGCAAAGGAGAACATGGATATACAGCCCTGCACGACGCAGTCGAGCAGGGGCATAGCGCAGCTGTCGAATACCTTCTAAATCAGGGTGCAGACCCCGAATCACTAAATGATGATGGAGTCTCGCCTGCCGAACTTGCCAAGCTGCTCGATGAGGGTGAAATCCTTCACTTATTTGAGCGAGGAGCCAGTTAACGTGGGAAAAGGGGACAGATTTATTTTTACTACCATAATCTCAGCAACCGCTCACGCTAAACCATTCAAAGCGAATAACTCGCTAAACCAATCGCCCTTACCGAGGCATCGCGGAGTCCCCCTACGGCGTCTAGAACCTCCTTTTCAGAGCATTAGAGCAGGGAAAATAAATCTGTCCCCTTTATTCGACAGCAAGGGGCGATCTAGCCCAATTAATGAAATTTTAGATTCAATACCGCCTCTAATACTCCCTCCTGGCTTTGAGGAAGCGTGCGAAATTAACCCTACAATGTTTGGCTGCCCAAAGCCAAAAATACCCATGTGCTAAAATCCACAGGAAAGAAGACAATGTCATTTGAGTGCACTTTAGAAATAACCGCAAACTCTAGCCAAAACTTCAGTTCATCTAAATTTCATGTAAACCTACCTAAACAATATGCATACAAAGAAAATCAAAAGAATGGAAATATTTCAGTGTCCTCAAACGACTTCAGCTTCTCAAGCTGGCCAGAGTTTGAAAAGAACACTTACGATTTCCTTGAAAATCTAAATTTTATGAGCAGTGAAAAAGAGCTTGATGCTCTGGCTTTAAGAATTGCCATTTACTATGACATCGAGGAAACCGTCATATTTCCTTTCTGTTTTTCTAACGGCTTAATTAAAAAAGCTTACGAAATGAAACTATCTCTGGAAATCAATGGCTATCCATGCTCCAGAGAGAGCTAACAGAGGAAAAGGGAGAGGAAAAAGGGGACAGATTTATTTTTACTACTATAATTTCAGCAACCGCCCACGCCAAACCACTCAAAGCGAATAACTCGCTAAACCAATCGCCCTTACCTAGGGCATCGCGGAGCCTCCTCACGGTGTCTGCACTGGAGCCTCTCTGCTCAGAGAATTAGAGTAGGGAAAATAAATCTGTCCCCTTTATTCGCTTTGGGTAATTAGCGTCAACGCACATTTCGCGCAATCAAGAGAGCGCGCTCTATCATGTTTTGGGTGATATACGGAACAAACCCTAATCTGTCACCCTGCTCGAAGCTGAATTGATAATTTGCAAGACAGCTAACGTCTCCAGCTATCGCCAAAGCTGCCAGGTGCCGCAACGGCATAGCACCCTTCGAATTTGTTGGCAAAGCTCTATAAGCTGCCAAGCCTTTTTCTATATCTTGAGCAGAAGCCCAAGATATAGCACTTTGAGAAAGTCTAACGACATCATCCAGTGAGAAATCGACTATTTTCTCCGGCACGTAATTACTCACAATAATCGGCACATAATTACTGGCCTCACCCAAAACGAATGCAACTGCCGCCGTAAAATTCTTCGTAGAAACAGATGGCATTAATGAAACCCTAAAATGATCAGAGCGCTTCCCTATAGTCGGAATAATCTGAATCTGGACTTCACCAATGTCCATTAGGCAAAAATAATCCCCAGCCTCATCTTTGTCGCATCTCCAGCCAAGCCCTTCTAGAGCTGACAATATCTCTATTTCTTTCACTACTTAGCACCTGGAAAATTCATGACCTCAACCGGAATTCCATTGGGATAGCCTTGCTCTGAGAAAAGGGGACAGATTTATTTTTCCTACTCTAATTTTGACTAGTATTTATATTTCTCATTCCCACTGTATACCACTGCCGATCTTACCACACTGAACCACGTGAAGCGGATAGTTCAGTAAAACCACTCGCCTCTGCCTAGGCCTCGCGGAGCCTCCTTACGGTGTCTGCACTGGAGCCTCTCTGCTCAGAGAATTAGAGTAGGGAAAATAAATCTGTCCCCTTTATGGGCGTTAATATAGATTTTCCCTCCGGGTTCCACTACGTGAGTAGCCTCCGGTAGAAAACTCATCATCTTCTCGCCAGGACCCATATATGGGTTTGTAGCGATTACCTCGCCTAGCGATCCGTCTTTGAAAGGCAATTTCATCGCATCAGCACGGATGCCTGATTGAATATCGGCGCGGATATCTACGTTTATTGCGCCGGGAGTCTGCGCATTCTTCCCGCCGAACAGCTCAACGGTGGGCTTCCCGCCTGTTGCTTTTGCCCCATCTAAATCTCTAACTTAGATAAAGCCACGTCATCTGAAACTCTAACCACGCCATCAATTATGGACAAGTTATCCTCTGACTCCAAAACGCTAAAACCACAATCTCCAAAATCGAAATACACGCCGACACAACCATCTTCCACATCCGAAAAAAGATACTTGTAAACAGCAAGCAGGTCCTTGCCAAAATATCTATCCAATTCATTCGAACTCTGGATCGGGTACGCAAAGTCATCGGAAATCTCATCCAGCCCCAACAGCTTTGGTTCAGAGCCAAAAGACAAAATCCTTAACACACCTTCCCCAATATCTAATGAAACCCATCCCGATCTTGAAAACCTAAGAAACAGAACCAACATTTTACAAACCAAAGACCCCGACATAAAGAACGACCGAAATCTAAACTCAAAAATCTTCTCACCAATGATCATAAGGCCAAACCCCGCGACTAAAATTTTGAGGATTTCACTGAAATCAAAGTGTCGAATTCATATTTGCCGCCGGGCAACACTCGTAGGTTAACAGTGCTATTAGTTTTAGAGCTGTAAACATGAACAAGGTCATAACTCCCTCGGACAGCCGACTTAGGAATTATGTCACTAACAGCGGTAGCGTTCTCCAATGTTTCTTTAACTGCTAGCTTGGCCTGCTCAACACCAGCGCGACTGGCCTCGTAAGGCAGTCTGCCTTCACCTATTTTCGCACCCAACTTCTTGTTTAAATTTGCTGCTTGAGAGCTAAGAAACGTATCAACCCCACCGAGTTCAGGAAGTTTTTGAACTCCTTTTGCCCCCCACCCAGCCGACCCAAATCCCCCACTGCCCCGAGCTGCGAACTCATACTACCGGAAACAGGTGACTCCGCAATCGCGTTGACCAGGTTCTTGGCTGCTGTTGGCAGCTTGGCGGTTATCTGCGCGCCACCTTTTACTGCCGTCAGAACGCCAACAAGTTCCGCAGCGAACCTACCGCCCTCGACACCAGCTGTGACCGAACCTTGCCAGCCGGCATCCTCGTATGCCTGAGTCAAGAATGCGGCGCGCTCCTCCAGCCCCTTGAGGTAGTTATCGCCAAATTGCTGCCGGAACTCTGGCGAAGTGGCCAACTGCTCCAGAGCTGCATAGGTTTCCCTCCAGCTCTTGACCAGCTCATAAACACCGAAAAATAAATCTGTCCCCTTTATTCACCGTCCCCTTTATTCACCCTTTATTCGATAGTTCAGTAGAACCACTCGCCTCTGCCTAGGCTTCGCGGAGCCTCCTTACGGCGTCTGCACTGGAACCTCCCTGCTCAGAGAATTAGAGTAGGGAAAATAAATCTGTCCCCTTTATTCGGTCCCCTTTATTCGGGGAAACGAGCATCTGTGATTTTATTGGAAACCTTCGCACCGGTTATTTCAACCGACTCTAAGGAAAAAGGGGACAAGGAAAAAGGGGACAGATTTATTTTTACTACTATAATTTCAGCAACCGCCCACGCCAAACCACTCAAAGCGAATAACTCGCTAAACCAATCGTCCTTACCTAGGGCATCGCGGAGCCTCCTTACGGTGTCTGCACTGGAGCCTCTCTGCTCAGAGAATTAGAGTAGGGAAAATAAATCTGTCCCCTTTATGGTCTTTCGCTCTCTTCGAGCAACAATAATGTCAGATCAAGTCATAGCTATCACATTTTATGGTCTTGGCTGGAGTTTTTATTAAGAAAAAATCTTAATTGAGAAGCTCCTTACTGACGTCACCTGTTAGGAAGAATTCTTCAAATATATTTTTCAGTATAGAAAATTCATCGCATATCAAGACGCCATCCCAAACATCCCCCAACACTTCGAAGGGTATGCCTTGCAGCTTTAAATTTCTATAAGATCGAACAATATAGTCCACCCCATCGTCTTCCCCCAAAGAGACGACATACTTTCCGCCTTCAGACTGTACTTGTAGCGACTGCGGCCCCACAGCCGTCTTGGAAATAAGTTCAAGAGCGACCGAACCTTTACCTTCTCTGATTAGCTCTAGACAAGAGAGGACATCATCCCAAGAGGGAAATCTATTCCTTCCCCCCTTAGCTTGAGCACCCACGCCAAAAACCCAAGACAGCGAGAAAGCAGCCATCATTCAAGCTCCCTCAAAGACCGCATACCAGGCTTCCAATATAGAGTTTTTCCTGTAGTCACTTCGTTTATCTGTAGAGAGTTCAAACCAGCCTTTTCTGCCGCTGCCGCGATATCACCACGGCAATAGCTGCAAACAGCTTTACCTTCAACCTTCAAGGCCATATCTGCACCAGTGGTTTTCCCTGCATTATATGCTTGCTGAATAACTCCAATTTCGGCATGAGCATCCGCCATATTTCCATTCGGGTGAGGTTTTCCATTAGCCGCAATCTTTGCATCCACTCGGTCCGCAATCAAAGTCGGCTGATTGGGATTCGCTTGAGCGGCAGGCCTGGCAGTTTGGTTAACGTCGGTAAATACAGAGTTACCAATACGCCCTTCGGCAGTTACAGTGGGAGTAGTTCCTTTTGCACCCCCACCCAGCCGACCCAAGTCCCCCACTGCCCCGAGCTGCGAACTCATACTACCGGAAACAGGTGACTCCGCAATCGCGTTGACCAGGTTCTTGGCTGCTGTTGGCAGCTTGGCGGTTATCTGCGCGCCACCTTTCACTGCCGTCAGAACGCCAACAAGTTCCGCAGCGAACCTACCGCCCTCGACACCAGCTGTGACCGAACCTTGCCAACCGGCATCCTCGTAAGCCTGGGTCAAGAATGCGGCGCGCTCCTCCAGCCCCTTGAGGTAGTTATCGCCAAACTGCTGCCGGAACTCTGGCGAAGTGGCCAACTGCTCCAGAGCTGCGTAGGTTTCCCTCCAGTTCTTGACCAGCTCATAAACACCCACTGCGGTTTCAGCTGTCGAAAGACCGATGCCTCCTCCAACACCTACGACGATACCGACATCCTGCTGGGCCGAAATAATTGCCCATTTGGCTTCTATTCCGGTTTTGCAGAGCTGTTTGTCCTTGCAGCCATCGACCTCCTGCCGCTTCTTCTCCTCCTGCCAATGACTGAGGTAGTTGTGTTGGGTGGCATTCCCCGCCACCCAGGCTCCTGTCTGCAAGCTCTTGGCGTCCGCATCGCCCTGCGTCGAAGCCGCCAGCACGCCGATCAACTGCGAACTCATGATCAGCAGGCCCTTCTTGTCATCGATGGGCAGGCTGGCGTATTGCTTGGCGAGGCTATCCACCAGCGCCTCGTTGACTCCCGCAGCCAGGGCTCCGGTACGGAAATCGCCACCGACCGCTTCGGCGGCCAGACCTCCCATTAGGGCGTGCAAGCCGATCTTGCCGAGGCTGCCGTCGTCCAGTACGCCATGGGTGGTGTCGCCAATCAGCTTGAAGCCGTAGGCCGCGAAGGCATTTGCCAGGCTGTTTTGCAACGCATCGCCCAGGCTGCCCTTGCCGCCCAGCGCTCGGTCCAACAGCACCGAAGTGCCATTCTGCAGCAACTGGTTCGAGGTGAACTGGCCCACACCTTGCCAGGTGCCCAACCCTGCGGCGGGCGCCACGGCCCCGGTGTTCGGTAGAGCGGTCGAGGTGCCGGTCTGGGTCGAGGTCCATTTGTCGTAGACGCCGGCAGTCAGCCCCGCAGTCGTGCCAGCGACTACATAGCCCCTCAGCGCATCGCTGGAGGTCACGTCCTTGACGACATCCCCCAGGTTTCCCCGGTTGTTGATGGTGCTGATCGCTCCATTGCTGGCCATGCCCATAGCCACGGCAGTTCCAGCGGCATTCGCCCAGCCGGCGGCAGCTGTTCCTACTGCTGTACCGGCCTGGACCATTGCAGTGCTACCGGCAGCAGCCATCATGCTTCCTGAGCCCGCCCCCACACCCGCCATCGATCCCAATGCCGCACTCGCCGCACCCGCCGTGAAGTAAGTCACGACAATCGCTATCGCCAACTGCGCGCCGACGCCCAGCCCGGAGTTGCTGTACTTCCAGCTGTCATGCAGTTCCTGCACGCGCCGCCAATCCACATCGCCGCGCTGCTCCATCTGCTTCAACCAGGCCAGTTGCGGATCCGCCTGCACCATCGCGTCGATGGTCTGGCTCACGGTCTTCTGGTCGATGTGCTTGAGGTCGATCTTCAGCCCTTCCACGGCCTTGATCGCCAGGTTGCCCTGGGCGACGAGCTGGCTCTGGCGTACGGTTTCGTCGGTCTGGCCCTTGCCCTTCGACGACTGCCACGCCAGGTCGCCCTTGCTCTTCTCGTGGCTCTCCTGGTGCAGGTCCTTCACCGCGTCGAAGGTCACCGCGCCGCCGCTGACGATGGCCAGGTCGTTGCCCGATTCCAGCTTCGCGCCCTGGTAAGTCTGGTCGCCGCCACTGAGCAGGGTGAGGTCGCCGCCGCTGGATATTTGGCTGCCCACTGCCGTCACATCGGTGATTTCGTCGCGCCGGGTCTTCTTGCTACCGAAGCTGCCTTTGCTCTTCTTGTCGTAGAGGTAGTAACTGCTGTCGTTGGCGGCCAGCAGCTCCAGCTTGTCGCCGGCCACCAGGTAGGCTTCGTCGCCGGCGCTGGCCTGGCTCGCGACCAGCCGCAGGTCCTGTCCGGCATTGATCGCCAGATCGCCGCCAGCGTCCACGCGAGTGGCCTGCTGGGTGATCTTGTCGTCCTGGAAAGTGACCTTCTTGGTCTTGCCATAGGCATGCTCTTCGTTGGCAGCCGCGACCAGGCCCACATCGCGACCCGCCTCGAATGTCACGTCGCGACGAGCGTCGATGTGGCTGCCCGCGACGCTGATATCGCGTCCGGCGCTGACGCTGATATCGCGCCCCGCCACGACCTCGGCGCCCATCTGGGTCGTCTGGGTCTGGTATGCCTGGCTTCCTGCCGTCCAGCCCCGCTCCGCTACCGCAGCCGAAACCAGGACATCCCTGCCGCCTTGCAAGGCGAGGTCGCCCTTGCTGTCGATGACACCGCCAATATTGGCTACATCGCGTCCTGCCGAAACGGTCAGCTTCTGCGCAGCCTCGATACGCGCGGCGCTATCGGCAAATGCCTCAGTGGTACCGGTTCCCCTGTAGGAGGACTGGTGCTGGGTCACCGTCCGTTCATTGATGACGTCTCCGGTAAGGGCGGAGAGGCTTACCTCGCGCCCGGCAATGATGCCGCCCTGGTCATTGCGGATGGAGCCGCTGGCCAGCAGGTCGAGGCGGTTGCCGGCCTCGATCAGGCCGCTGTTGTCGATGTTGCCGGCTGTCGCGCTGAGGTCGTTCTGCGCGCGCAGGGTACCGGCGTTCCTCAGGTCCCCGCCGGTGATCAGGTTCACGTCGCGCCCCTGGATCAGCGCGCCGTTCGGGCCCAACCGCCCCTCGGCCTGGGCCAGGTAGACCACGGGGGCGAGGACCTTCTCGCCATTCACCTCGACTTCTTCCAGCCAAACGATGTCGTGGGTCAGCGCGGCCACCTGGGCGGCGCTGAGGGTGACGCCAGGGGTCAGTCCCAATACGTCCTTGCTGGCGATGGCGTTGTCCATCAGATAGCGGAACATCGCTTCGTCGCTGTTCAATCCGGCGATGAAGCGCTGCCCCGTACGCTGGACGATCGCTTCGCGTACCAGGCGCTGCTCGTATAGACCGTCGCCCAGGCGCTTCTTGCTGTCATCCGGATTGATACCCAGGCCACCGAGCAGGTAGTCCGAGTTGAGGAACTGCTTCAGCTCGGTGAGCGCCGGGTTGGTCTCGATCAGATACTTGTGGCTGTTGCTCGGTGTGGCATTGCTGGGCACGCCCTCAACGCGCGCAACCGACGGCAGGGTTTGCAACGCTGGCTGCCCAACCGGAGGCTCGGCAAGAACGGCGCTCCGCTCTTCGAGGCGAGGTAGGCTGCCCTGAGCCCTAACGGCCGAAGGCAGTGCCTGCACCGACGACTGCTCAGCCGGCAGATCGGCAAGGATGCTGCCATTGCCACCTGGACTGGAGACTACCCCCTCTACACGCACTGTCGAAGGCGAGGCCTGGACCGTCGCCTGCGCACCCTGCCAATTGGCGAGAATAGTTCCATTCCCATCGTGACCGGGCACTGTGCTTTGAATACGATCAGCCGCGGGAAGGCTTGAGAACGAGGGTAGACCACCGCGCAGATCGGCGAGGATGACGCCATTGCCGCTGTGACCCGATGCATTGCCCTCGACGAGTCCACCCAGTCCCGTGGTCGCCTGGTGCTCACCGGCCTGGAAACGGCCAGTGTTTCCCCCGTCGCCCGAGATTGGCGCAGAAGCCCGTAGCGCATCGATAGCCTCAGCTACCCGGCCCTGATAGGCGGAACCGGCAAGCGAGGTGACCCGATCATCGCCGACACGACGCGCCTGGGTACTCCAGCCACTTGCGTCACTGCCTGCCTGTGCGGATACAGATACGCCATGGCCGCTCTGGGTGAGATCGCTGGCGGATTTCAGAGCACCACTTGCCTGGTTCACCTGGGCTCCTTGGGACGCCAGGCGGAAGAGCCCATTCTGGCCTTGAGGCAGGCTGAAGCCCGGTAGGGTGAGAGGAGTGATCTGTTGCCTTGCCAAGTCTGGTGGCAGTTGACTGTTCAAGTTGACAATAGTAGATGAGGTATTAGCCGACACTTGTGTATTCAAGGCTATCCCTAGCTCGGACGATACCGGCAGTCCTTCTCGAACGACGCTATTATTTATTTCTTGGCTAGCCGTGATACTGACCTTTCCCGCCGCCTGCACAACGGCATCAGCCACACCTTTCTGTGCACCATCCGAAACAGTAAGAACATCAAAGTAATTGACATTCCTTATTGCATCAGGAAGTGGCACCCTTACACCTTCTGTGTATTTCGCCTCAGGAAATATTCCATAAAAATTACTAGGTGTAATAAAGGTCCAGTAATCTTGCCAACCAATCAACACATGGGTTTCTCGGTTAGCCGTCCCTCCCATTTTCCAACCAGTATAGGCAATCGACTCATTCCAGTTCTCATCCCAATAATGTATGGATCCACCACTGACGGTATTTGGAGCCCCGCCTCTTCTGGAAGGAAGATATTGCGAATCATTCGAAGCATTATATTCCATTACCGAGCGCCAAAAACTCAGAATACTTTTGTCTTCGCGCAGCCAAGGGTGTTCGAAGGATCTCCTTACCGAGTACTTTCCTAATGTAGCGCCCTGATTGGTAAATCTGTCTACACGCACATCGATGTCTTTCGAAGCCGTTACATAGGATGCCGAATTGAGAAAATCTGAGCCCAGCACATAGAGACTCCCTCCTGCAGAAATACTTGCGGATGGAGCATCAGCTTTCAGACTCGACTCGTAATTCTCCAGCAAGACCATGTGGCCGTTACCAGGCGACGTTCTCCGCATCCCGATTGCACTGGAAACAAGCTCAGATGACACCTCAAAAAATTCTTTCTTATTTACGATATTGCTGGCAGAAATCCTGGTATCTCCAGAGCTTTCTATATTCGCCGAGATATTTTCCAGGCTGGCGGCACGGTTGCCGGCATCGTCGCGGGCGATATCCAGCCTGCCGAGGCTGTACACATCCCCGTAGAGGTTGGTGATGTCGCCGGCGCGCAGGGTCATGTCGGCGCCACTGAACAGCAACCCGCGCTCGTTGAGCAGGGCGGGCACGTTCAATCGCAGGCTGCCGCCGCCACCCAGGGTGCCGTAGTTGTTCAGGCTCGCGGCGCTGGCCACGAGGTCGCCGGCGGCGGTGATCCGCCCACGGTTGACCAGCAGGTTGCCGGCGCCGAGCGTGACATTGGCGCCGCCGGCGAGGCTGGCGGCGTTGCCGAGGTCGAGGCTGGCGGCGTTCAGGGCGAAGTCGCCGAGGCTGGTGGCGCGGCCGTTGCCACGGTAGCCGCCGCTCAGGTCGAGGCGGAAGCTGCCGTCGCTGGCCAGCAGGCCGTCGTTGCTCCAATCGCCGCCGCGGCCAGTGAAGGACTGCACCGCCAGCAGCTTGCCCTCGGCCGTCTGGCGGAAGGTGCCGATGTCCAGGTTCAGGCGTCCGGCTTGCAGCACGCTGCTGTTGGTCCATTCGCTGGCGCGGATGTCCAGCAGGCCATTGGTGGTCAGTTCCCCGCCGGCGCGGATCACCTGCGCGGAATCCAGGCCGAAGGTGCCATTGCCGGTGTGGAGGATGCGCCCGCCGGCGTTGGCCAGGCTGCCCAGTTGCAGGTCGAGGTCCTGGTTGGCGCTTTCCAGCACGCCGTAGGCGTTGTTCAGGCCGCCAGCGACCAGCCGCGTGCTGCCGCTGCGGCCGAGGGCGCGCAGGCTGCCGCCGCTGTTGTCGATCGCGGCGGCGCGCAGGTGCAGCTCGCTTTCGCTTTCCAACTGGCCGAAGCGGTTGGCCAGCGCGCCGGCCAGGCTGAAGTCGATGCGCCCGGCGCCGACCTTGCCGCCCTGGCCCGCCGCCGCGCCCTGGTTGAGGAAGCGCTGGCCGTCGAGACTGAGCAGGCCGCTGGCGTAGAGGCCGCCGCCCTGGTTGTCGAAGTCGGCGGTGACGATGCGGTTGTCGCCGCCCAGCGCCGAGAGATGGCCCTGCTGGTTGCGCACGCCTTGCCCGGCGCGAATCTCCAGCGACTGCGCCTGGGTGACGCCGGCGCTGTTGTCGAACAGCCCGGTGACCAGCTTCAGCCAACCCTTGGCGCTGTTGAGCACGCCGCCGGCGCCGTTGTCGAGGCTGCCGCTCTGCAGGTCGAGGTTGCCGGCCCGGCTGTCCAGGCGGCCGCCCTGGTTGTCCAGCGCGCCGCCGATACGCAGCCGGTTGTCACCCTGGGCCTGGAGCGTGCCCTGGCGGTTGTCCAGGCTGCCGGCCTGCACCTCGAGGGCGCCGGCCTGGCTGAAGATCAGGCCGTCCTGCTGGTTGCGCAGGGCGCCGCCGACCAGGCGCAGGCTCATGTCGGCCTGGCTGGCGAGGGTGCCGGAGGCGCTGTTGTCGAGGCTGCCGGCGCTGATCTCCAGCAGCCCCTGGCTGACCAGCTTGCCGCCGCGGTTGTCGACGCTGGCGCTGCGCAGCAGCAGGTCGCCGCCGCTGGCCAGGCGCGCCGCGCCGGTGTTGACCAGGGCGCCGCCGAGGATGGCGTCGAGCCGGCCCTGGCTGATCAACTGGCCGTCGCTGTTATCCAGGCTGGCGCCCTTGAGCAGCAGGCTGCCGCCGTTGATCCGGCCGCCGGCGTTGTTCAGCAGCGTATCGTCGCGCTCGAAGCTCAGCGCGCGCTGCGCCGAGACCAGGCCGCCCTGGCCGTTGTCCAGCTTCCCGGCGATGCTCAGGGTCACGTCGCTTTCGCCGGAGACGATGCCCTGGGCGTTATCCAGGCTGGCGGCGTCGATCCGTTGCGCGCCCTTGCTGACCAGCGCGCCCTGGCCGTGGTTGTCCAACGCGCCGCCGAGGCTGATGGCCAGCTCGCCGTCCTTGCTCGAAAGGGTGCCGCCGGCGCTGTTGTCCAGGCTCCCGCCTGTCACCGTCAGGCCCTGCCATCCGGAGAGCAGGCCGGCGCCGGCGTTGCCCAGCGCGTCGGCGTCCAGGCGCAGTTTCCCGGCGCTGATGATGCGCCCCTGCTGGCCGTTGTCGATGCGCCTGGCCAGCAGCTCGAAGCCCTGCTGGCTGGAAATCTCGCCGCCCTGGCGGTTGTCGAGGACGTTCAGCCGCTCGATGCTCAGCGGGCCGCGGGCACTGATCAGGCCGCCCTGGTTGTCCAGGTCGCCGCCTCGCAGGTCGAGACTGACGCCGCGCTCGCCGATCAGCCGGCCCTGGCGTTGCACCAGGCGCTCGACCGTCAGGCGCAGGTCGCCCCGGGCGGAGATTTCGCCGCCGTCGGCGGAATCGACGCGCCCTGCCGTCAGTTCCAGTTCGCCGTCGCTGGTGAGCAGGCCGCCATGGTTGTCCAGGTTGGCGGCGCTCAGGCGCAGCGACTGCTTGCCACTGAGGGCGCCGCCACGGTTGTCGAGGTCGGCGCTGCTGACGTCCAGCACGCCCTGGCTGATCAGTTGGCCACCCTCGGCGTTGTCCAGCGCGCCAGTGACGACGCTCAGGCCGGCGTTGCCGGAGAGCAGGCCCTTGCCGCTGTTGTCCAGCGAGGCGCTGGCGAGCGTCAGGCGGGCGCCGGAGACGGTGCCTTCGGCGTGGTTGTCCAGCGCGCCGTCGACGCGCAGGTCGATGCCGGCGCGGCTGGCCAGGGTGCCCTTGGCGCTGTTGTCCAGGCGAGCGGCCGCGATGTCCAGGCCGGCGGCGCCGGAGATCACCCCGGCCAGGCTGTTGTCCAGAGCCTGGGCGATGCGCAGGGTCAGGCTGTCGGCGCCGATCAGGCGCCCGCCGCGGTTGTCCAGGCTGGCGGCGGCGAGGGTGAAGGCGCGGTCGCTGGAGATTTCCCCGCCGGCGCCGTTGTCCACCGCGCCGAGCTGGCGCAGCAGCAGCGCGCCGGGCGTGGCGATCAGGCCGCCATCGCGGTTGACCAGCGTGCCGCCATTGAGGTCGAGGGTGACGCCGGTTTCGCTGACCAGAACGCCGCCTCCGCGCTGGTCGAGGCCTTTCAGGTTGGCGTCGAGCAGGCCCTGGGCACTGACCCGGCCCTGCTGGCCGTTGTCCAGCCGGGCGGCCACCAGGGTGATGCCGGCGTTGCTGCCGATGCCGCCGTTGCGGCTGTTGTCCAGCGCGCCGGTGCGGATATCCACCGCACCCTTGGCGCTGATCACGCCGGAACGGCTGTTGTCGAGGCTGGCGCCCTTCAGCGTCACGCCGGCATCGCTGAGCAGCCTGCCGCCCTGGTTGTCCAGCGCGGCCTGGCTGGTCAGCGCCAGCGCACCGGCGCTGGAGAAGGTTCCGCCACGGTTGTCCAGGCGCGCGGCGCGCGCCGTCAGGCTGCCTTCGCTGACCAGCGCGCCGCCCTGGTTGTCCAGCACGCCGCCGAGGCTCACGCTCAGGCCGTTCTGGCTGTCGAGCCGACCGCCGTCGCCGTTGAACAGTTCGCCGCCGTCCAGGCTCAGGCCGTCGCGCCCGGCCAGCACCCCCTTGGCCTGGTTCAGCAGGCGCTGCACGGTGAGGCGCAGTCCACTGTCGCCGATGACCTTGCCGCCGCGGTTGTCCAGTTGCTCGCGGGCGTTCACGGCGACCTTCGAGGTGCTGGAAATCTCGCCGGCGCGGTTGTCGACCTGCCGCGCTTCGATAGCGATGCCGCCATTCGCGGCGATCAGCCCGGACTGGCTGTTGTCGAGCGTGTCGGCGCGAAGGTCCAGGCTCCCCTGGCTGACCAGTTCGCCGCCTTGCTGGAGCAGCGTACCGACCGCCGCCTCCAGCACGCCTCTGGCGGCGATACGGCCTTGGTTGCCGTTGCTCACCTGGTCGGCTACAAGCTCCAGGCGGCCTTCACTCACCAGGCTGCCTTGTTCGGCGTTGTCCAGGCTGGTTACGCTGATACGGGCATCACCCTTGCTGCCGATGGTTCCCGCACGGTTGTCCAAGACCTGAGACTCGATGGCCAGTCCGTCGGTCGCCAGGACCTGCCCCTTGAGACTGTTGTCCAGTGTCTTGGCGATGCGCAGGGTCAAAGCTTCGCTGCTGATCAGCCGCCCGCCCTGATTGTTCAGTGTGTTGGCGGCGAGGGTAAAAGCACGGTCGCTGGATATCTCTCCGCCGACGCTGTTGTCCACCATGCCGAGTTGGCGCAGCAGGAGCGCGCCAGGCGTTGAAACCAGACCGAGGTCGTGGTTGTCCAGGGTGCCACCGTTGAGGTCGAGGGTGACACCGCGCTCGCCGACCAGCGAGCCTCCCCCCTGCTGAAGCAACCCTTTCAGGTTGGCGTCGAGCGTACCCTTGGTGCTGATCCGTCCTTCCCGGCCGTTGTCGACCAACCCGGCGACCAGAGTGACGCCCGTATTGCCGCCAATGGATCCCTTCTGACTGTTGTTCAGGGCTCCGGTACGAATGGCCACAGCCCCTTTCGCACTGACCAGGCCCGCACGGCTGTTGTCGAAGCCAGTGCTGTTCAGGGTGGCTCCAGCATCGGTCACCAACCTGCCACCCTGGTTGTTCAACTCGCCCCGGCTGGTAACGAGCAGGCTACCCGCACTGGAGAAAGTCCCCGCCTGGTTATTGACCTGGTCGGCCTTCACTGTCAGCGACCCTTCGCTGACCAGTGCACCGCTCCCCTGGTTGTCCAATGCACCACTGAGCGTTACATCCACCAGGCGTTGGCTGCTGAGCAGGCCGCCATCGCCATTGAGCAGTTCCGCGCCGTCCAGGTGCAATCCATCGCGACTGGCGAGCACACCCTTGGCCTGGTTCAGCAGGCGCTGCACGGTTAGGCTCAGCTCACTGTCGCCGATCACCTTGCCCCCCCGGTTGTCCAGTTGTTCCCGGACAGCCAGAGCCACCTTGGCCACGCTGGATATTTCCCCACCGCGGTTATCGATCTGGCGTGCCTCGGCGGTGACCCCGCCATCGGCGCTCACCAGGCCGCCATTGCGGTTATCCAGGCTATCGGCGTCGAGAGTCAGCGTTCCCTGACTGGCCAGTTCTCCACCCTGCTGCTCCAGGGTGCCAACCGTGACCTGCAGATCGCCCTTCGCGGCAATGCGCCCCTTGGCGCTGCTCACCTGCTTGGCGGTCAGATCCAGGGCGCCTTCGCTGACCACGCGGCCTGCCTCGTTCTCCAGGCGGTTCACCCCGATGCGTGTATCGCCCTTGCTACCAACGATGCCGCTATGGTTGTCGAAGACGAGTGCAGCGACATCTAGCCCTCCGCTTGCGGAAAGAACGCCTTGGAGGCTGTTGTCCAGTGCCTGGGCGATGCGCAGGGTCAGGGAGTCGCCGCTGATCACGCGGCCACCCCGGTTGCTCAGCGCGGTCGCGGCGAGGGTAAAGCTTCGATCGCTGGAGATCTCGCCACCGCCACTGTTGTCCACGACACCCAGTTGCCGCAGCAGCAAGGCTCCAGGCGTGGCGATCAGGCCCTGAGCACGGTTGACCAGTTCTCCCCCGCGCAGATCGAGCGCGATGGCCGTATCGCTGACCAGCCTGCCGCTGCCCTGCTGATCCAGCCCCTTCAGGTTGGCATCGATCGCACCCTTGGCAGTGATCCGGCCGTTCTGGCTGTTGTCCACCAGATCCGCGACCAGCGCGAGCCCGGCACCGCTGCCTATGCCGCCCTTCTGGCTATTGTTGAGGCTGCCAGTACGGATCTCCGCGGCCCCCTTGGCGCTGACGATGCCGCCCTGGCTGTTGTCGAGGCTGGCGCTGCGCAGGACGGCACCGGCGTCGGTGACCACCCTGCCCCCCTGGTTGTTCAACGCACCCTGGCTGGAAAGCGACAAGGTCCCGGCGCTGGAGACTGCACCGCCCTGGTTGTCCAGCCGACCGCTCTTCACGCTCAGGCGTCCCTGGCTGCTCAAGCTGCCCGCCTGATTGCCCAATACGCCGTCCAGAATGACGTCGATGCTTTGCTGGCTGCTGAGCAGGCCGCCGTTGCCATTGAACAGTTCGGCGCCATTCAGGCGCAGCCCATCACGACTGGCGAGTACCCCGCCGTCCTGGTTGAGTACCCGTGGCGCGGCGAGGCGAAGTCCGCTATCGCCGATGGCCTTGCCGCCTCGGTTGTCCAACTGCTCGGCGACATCCAGTGTCACCTGGCCCGGGCTGGCGATTTCGCCCGCACGGTTGTCGATCCTCCGGGCGGAAACGGTCAGGTTGCCATCAGCACTGACCAGACCGCCGCTGCGGTTGTCGAGGCTATCGGCCTCGAGCATCAGCGCACCCTCGCTGCTCAATTCGCCACCCGCCTGGTTAAAGGCTGTCACGCTGGCGTGCAGGTCACCCCTGGCCGCGATCCGTCCCCTGACACTGTTCGCTCGCTCGGCAGTCAGTTTCAGACGACCTTCGCTAAGCAGGTCGCCGTCATCGTTTTCCAAACGGGACACGTCGATATCGACGGCGCCCTTGCTGCCGATGGAGCCACTGCGGTTGTCCAGGGCAAGCGCCCGGATATCCAGGCCTCCGGTGCCGGAGAGAACACCTTCGAGGCTGTTGTCCAGAGCCTGGGCGATGCGCAACGTCAGTACACCGCCGCTGCGCAGGCGGCCACCCTGGTTGGTCAGCGCGGAGGTGGTGAGTGTGAAGGCTCGGTCGCTGGAAATTTCCCCGCCGCTGTTGTCCACCATGCCGAGTTGGCGCAGGAGCAAGGTTCCAGGCGTGGCGATCAGGCCCTGAGCGCCATTGGCCAGGGTTCCCTCGTTCAGGTCGAGTATGATGCCGGCATTACTGACCAGCCGCCCTTTGCCCTGCTGATCGAGTCCCTTGATATTTGCGTCGATCATGCCTTTGGCAGTGATCCGACCTTCCTGGCTGTTATCCACCTCAGTAGCAATCAGGCCGAGCCCGTCATTACTGCCAAGATTGCCTTTCTGGCTGTTGTTCAGAACCCCGGTATGGATCTCCGCCGCAGCGTTGGCACTGATGATCCCTGATCGGCTGTTGTCCAGGCTGGCGCTGGTCAGGCGCAGGCTGGAGTCCGTCACCAACTTGCCGCCACGGTTGTCCACCGCCTCCTGGCTGCTCAGTCTCAGCGCACCGGCGCTGGACAGAGTGGCGTCCTGGTTGTGTATGCGCCCGGCGCTCACCGTCAGGGTACCGTCGCTGAGCAGCGCGCCCTTGCCCTGATTGTCCAGCACGCCGTCCAGAGTGACCTCTATATGTCTCTGACTGCTGAGCAGTCCGGCATTGCCATTGAACAATTCGGTACCACTCAGGCGCAGCCCATCGCGGCTGGCGAGTACTCCCTTGTCCTGGTTGAGCACGCGTGGCGCGGTGATGCCCAGACCACTGTCACCGACGATCTTGCCGCCACGGTTGTCCAGCTGCTCAGTGAGGTTCAGCGCCACCACGCCCTGGCTGGCAATCTCGCCGACGCTGTTGTCCACCTGCCGGGCCGTGATGTCCACGCCCTGGTTGCCAGCGATACGGCCAGCGTTATTGTTTAGGATGCCCAGGTCGAGAGTCAGCGAGTCCTGACTGGTCAGTTCTCCTCCCTTCTGGCTCAGCGTGCCAACCTTGGCATGCAGGCTACCATTGGCGGCGATACGCCCCTTGGAACTGTTCGCCTCATCGGCTACCAGCTTCAGGCCGCGTTCAGCGATCAGTGTGCCAGCGTCGTTTTCCAGGCGGGTCACACCGATATCGATGGCGCCCTTGCTGCCGATGGAGCCACTACGGTTGTCCAGGACGAATGCCTGGATATCCAGACCTCCGGCGCCGGAGACAATCCCCTCGAGGCTGTTGTCCAGGGCCTGCGCGATACGCAAGGTCAGGGCTCCGCCGCTGAGCAGGCGTCCCCCCTGGTTGTTCAACGCGGAGGTGGCAAGAGTGAACGCGCGGTCGCTGGAGATTTCCCCACCGCTGTTGTCCACCACGCCGAGTTGGCGCAGGAGCAAGATGCCAGGCGTGGCGATCAGGCCTTGAGCGCGATTGACCAGGCTTCCCTTGTTCAGATCGAGCGTAATGCCGGTATCGCTGACCAGATTGCCCCTGTCATGCTGGTCCAACCCTTGGAGAGCCGCATCGATCGCACCCTTGGCAGCGATCCGGCCCGCCTGGCTGTTGTCTACCCGAGCGGCGACCAGGGTGAGTCCCGCATCGCTGCCGATACTGGCTTTCCGGCTGTTGTTCAGGTTGCCGGTACGAATCTCCACGGCCCCCTTGCCACTGATCACACCGGCCTGGCTGTTGTCGAGGCTGGCGCTGCTCAAGCTAAGTCCGGCGTCGCTCGCCAGTCTGCCGCCCTGATTGTTCAGGGCGCCCTGGCTGGTCACTGCCAATGCCCCTGCGCTGGATAGCGTACCGCCCTGGTTGTCGAGCCGGACTGACTTCACCGTCAGGAAGCCCCGGCTGTCCAGGCCGCCGGCTTGGTTATCGAACGCACCGGCCAGGGAGACGTCGATACCCTTCTGGCTGGACAGCAGGCCCCCCGCGCCGTTGAACAACTCCGTAGCACTCAGGCGCAGCCCATCGCGGCTGGCGAGTACCCCCTTGTCCTGGTTGAGCACGTGCGGCGCGGTGATGCCCAGACCACTGTCACCGACGATCTTGCCGCCACGGTTGTCCAGCTGCTCAGTGAGGTTCAGCGCCACCACGCCCTGGCTGGCAATCTCGCCGACGCTGTTGTCCACCTGCCGGGCCGTGATGTCCACGCCCTGGTTGCCAGCGATACGGCCAGCGTTATTGTTTAGGATGCCCAGGTCGAGAGTCAGCGAGTCCTGACTGGTCAGTTCTCCTCCCTTCTGGCTCAGCGTGCCAACCTTGGCATGCAGGCTACCATTGGCGGCGATACGCCCCTTGGAACTGTTCGCCTCATCGGCTACCAGCTTCAGGCCGCGTTCAGCGATCAGTGTGCCAGCGTCGTTTTCCAGGCGGGTCACACCGATATCGATGGCGCCCTTGCTGCCGATGGAGCCACTACGGTTGTCCAGGACGAATGCCTGGATATCCAGACCTCCAGCACCGGAGACAATCCCCTCGAGGCTGTTGTCCAGGGCCTGCGCGATACGCAAGGTCAGGGCTCCGCCGCTGAGCAGGCGTCCCCCCTGGTTGTTCAACGCGGAGCTGGCAAGAGTGAACGCGCGGTCGCTGGAGATTTCCCCACCGCTGTTGTCCACCACGCCGAGTTGGCGCAGGAGCAAAGTGCCAGGCGTGGCGATCAGGCCTTGAGCGCGATTGACCAGGCTTCCCTTGTTCAGATCGAGCGTGATGCCGGTATCGCTGACCAGGTTGCCCCTGTCATGCTGGTCCAGCCCTTGGAGATCCGCATCGATCACACCCTTGGCGGCGATCCGGCCCGCCTGGCTGTTGTCTACCCGAGCGGCGACCAGGGTGAGTCCCGCATCGCTGCCGATACTGGCTTTCCGGCTGTTGTTCAGGTTGCCGGTACGAATCTCCACGGCCCCCTTGCCACTGATCGCACCGGCCTGGCTGTTGTCGAGGCTGGCGCTGCTCAAGCTAAGTCCGGCGTCGCTCGCCAGTCTGCCGCCCTGATTGTTCAGGGCGCCCTGGCTGGTCACTGCCAATGCCCCTGCGCTGGATAGCGTACCGCCCTGGTTGTCGAGCCAGGCTGACTTCACCGTCAGGAAGCCCCGGCTGTCCAGGCTGCCGGACTGGTTATCGAACGCACCGGCCAGGGAGACGTCGATACCCTTCTGGCTGGACAGCAGGCCTCCCCCGCCGTTGAACAACTCCGTAGCGCTCAGGCGCAGCCCATCGCGGCTGGCGAGTACCCCCTTGTCCTGGTTGAGCATGCGTGGCGTTGTGATGTCCAGGCCACTGTCACCAACGATCTTGCCACCGCGGTTGTCCAACTGTTCGCGAGCGCTCGCCACCACCCTCGACGTGCTGGAGATATCGCCCGCTCGGTTGTCGATCAACCGAGAGCTCAAGTCGAGATCCTGGCCGGCGACAATGCGACCGCTGCGATTATCGAGCCGATCCGCCTTCAAGAGCGTACGGCGCTCGCTGACCAGCTTGCCGCCCGCACTGTTGTCCAGACGAGCGACCTCGATGTCCATGTCTCCCTTGCTGGAAAGGAGACCGGCACTGCGATTGTCCAGTGCGGCAGCCTGGACCTGCAGCTCGTTCAGACCGACGACCTGGCCGCCACGGTTGTCGAGATCGCCACGGGTCTTGACCACGGCGCGGTCCCGGCTCTGCAACAGGCCGTCCTGGCGGTTGTCCAGGCTGCTCGCCTCGACCCGCAGTTCGCCCTCGGCGAGCAGCTTGCCGCCACGGTTGTCCAGGTGCCCGGCGTCGACCCGGACGGTCGCCCCCTTCAGGCTGCCGCCCTGGTTGTCCAGCGCCTGGCTCGCCTTCGCTTCCAGCGCGCGGCTGGCCACCAGGCTGCCGGCGTTGCGCAGGGTGCCGCTGCGCAGCTCGAGGTCGCCGCGCGCGTTGCGCCGCTCGTCTGGCTCGACGCCGGCTTCGATCACCCCGGCGTTGTCGATATGCGCCGCCTCCAGCGCGATGCGTTCGCGCGCCGCCAGGCTCTGCCGGTTGACCAGTTCCTCCGCGCTGCGAATCTCGGCGCTGCCACCGGCGTAGGTCTTGCCGTTCAGCTCCACGGCCTGGGCCGCGATCTTCAGGTCGCCCTGGCTGGAGGCCTGGGCCAGGCTCAGCTTGCCGCTGGCGTCGATGCGGATGTCGCCGCCGCTGGCGGCCATGTCGCCGGCCAGCTTCACCCCCACGCCCTGCTCGGTGCCGACCAGGCGGATCGCCCCGGCGTACATCCCGCCCAGCGCCGAGCTGTCGATCGCCAGCTGTGGCTTCTCGCTGCCATCGGCGGCGCGCGGCGTGGCCTGCAGGCTGTCGGCCTGGACGTCGTTGCGGCCGGTGACGATGTTGAGGTTCTTCGCGTAGAGCTTGGCGTTGAGCTTGGCGCTGCGGGTGATCAGGTCGAACTGTTCGAGGTTGCCGACGTTCAGTTCGGCGCCTTCGACGACGATGTCGCCGCCGTCCACCTGGAAGCGCTCCAGGCGCTGGCCGTCCATGATCGGCTTGCCGGTGGTGAGGGTCGCGCGCGGCGTGTTGATGAAGCCGCAGCCCTGGCAGGTGATGCCGTGCGGGTTGGCGACGATCACCCGCGCCGACTGCCCGGCCACCTCGGTGTAGCCGGCCAGGGTGCTGCGGTTGCCGCCGGTGACCTGGTTGAGGATCACCTGCGCCGCCTGGCCCTTGAGGTTGGGGTTGCCGAGGATGATCCCGCCGAGCTGGGTACCCTGGGTCTTGCCGGTAGCGTTGTTGAGGATCAGCCCGTTGGCGCCGACGTTGTAGTCGCGGAAATGGTTGTTCGACAGCCCGGCGCCGTTGGGCGTGGCGATATTGACGATGGGCACGCCGTTGCCCGCCTGGCCCAGGCCGGTGTTGCCGCCGGCGGCCTTGTCCAGCGCCAGCCCCGCCGCCGCGGCGACGATCGGGTTGAGGAACAGGATGCCGGCCAGGGACAGGGCGATGCACTGGTTCAGCGGGCTGCGGATGTCCATATCGTTACTCCTTGGCGGGTGGGGGCCCGGCGAGGTTAAGCAAGGTTTTCCAAGGAAAGGGCCTCGATGCAGGTAGGCGCTTTCCTAAAGCGTTCAGGAGGTCGCCGCGTCTTCAGAAGAACGCGTCGACCCGGAAATAGATCGGGTGCTCGCGCCGCTCGATGGCGCTGGGCCGCTCCAGCGAGCGGGCGAAGCCGACGCTGGCGGCGAAATAGCGGCCGCGGGCATCCAGTTCGATGGCGTTGCCGCTCATGCGCCCGCTGGCGCCGTCGTTGTAGCGGTCGTGGCGGATCACGCCGACGTCGTAGGCGAAGGCCACGCCGTATTCCTGCAGCCAGGGCCGCAGCGGCGCCCATTCCACCGCGCGCCGCCAGCGCAACTGGTTGCGCCAGTAGCCGCCGCTGTCGCCGGTCAGGGTCTGGTCCTTGAAGCCGCGCACCGAGCTGTTGCCGCCGAGGCTGATGCGCTGCGGGCTGAACAGCACGTCCTCGCTCCTCTGCCCGGTGGCCAGGCTGTCGAAGCTGAAGCGCTCGCCCCATAGCTGGAACGGCTGCAGGTAGCTGAGGGTCAGGCTGTACTTGTCGTAGCGCGCATTCGGATCGCCCGCGTGCGGGTGGCCGCGACCCTGCGCGCCAAGGGCGCCGATGCCCTGCTGCCAGCCGAGGTCGAGGTTGACGAAACCGCTGCCGATCCGCCGACCGTGGTTGAAGCCGAGCTGGGTCTCGGTGATCCGCGTGCTCTGGTCTTCCAGGCGGGTGTCTTCGACATAGTTGTTGGTGCGCTGGTGGCTGAGCCCCAGGCTCATGGCGGTCTTGCTCACGCCGTCTCGGTGCAGCACGCGTTCGGCGCGGAACTGGTGGCTGCGGCTGTCGCCATCGAGCTTGAAGGGGAAGCCGCTGGCCTCGTTGCGCGTGCGGTAGTCGCTCTGGCTGTAGCCGTAGGTGAAGGTCCACCAGCCCCAGGGGAGGGTGTAGAACAGGCTCTGGCTGTCGGAATGGCGCCAGCGGTCGGTCACCGCGTCGCGGTTGGCGCGCAGGTTGAGCTGGTCGGCCAGGCCCAGCGGGCTGTCCCAGTCCAGACCCAGGCCCATCTGCTGCTCGCCGGTGCTGACGTCGCCGTCGTTGTTGCGCGTGGCGGAGACCCGCCAGGGCTTGTCGCGCTCGCCCTTGAGACGCACCCGACTGCCGCCGACCTCGCTGCCGGGCACCAGCTCCAGTTGCGCCTGGCGCGACGGCAGGCGACTCAACTGGTCGACCAGTTGCTCCAGTTCGCGCAGGTCGAGCAGCTCGCCGGTCCTGCCCGGAAAGCTCATCGCCAGTTCGCGCGGGCTGGCCAGCGCGGAGCTGTCCAGGCCCTCCAGGCGGCCTTCGACGACGATGATGCGCAGGGTCCCGGAGGCCAGGTCCTGCTGTGGCAGGTAGGCGCGGGTGGTGACGTAGCCGCGATCCAGGTAATGGTCGGTGACGGCCTTGAGCAACGCATTGAGCTGGCCGACGCCCAGGCAGCGCCCCTGGTAGGGCGCCAGCAGTTGGCGACGCGCGCTTTCGCCGAGGTGCCCGGCGCCCTCCAGCTCGATGCGGCGGATCTCGAAGCAGCGCTCGTCGTCGCCGGAGGCATCCGCAGCGGCGGGCGCTCCCTTGCCGGGCAGTTGCTGGAGTTCCTCCAGGCGCTTGCGCTGTTCGTCCAGCAGGCGCTGCTGGCGGTCGCGGATCAGGTCGCGGTCGCCGGGGGAGGTGAAGGGGGCGGCGCTGGCAAGCAGCGGCAGTAAAACCAAGCCAGCGACAACCGCTCGATAGCTAGAACGCAACATCCGATGTCCTGCGAGTTCCCTTCAATATCCACCGCATAGCTAAACGACATGGGCGTGTTGAGGGGGGATTAGTCCAAAAGTAGGAATGCTAATCCAAACAGGGACAGGAGGGAATGGCACTTTGCCTTCATTGCGTCGTCCTGGCTGTACGGACGTTTCAGGATCGATGCGAGGTCGTCATTTTCGTAATGGGAAGGACCTATCGGTCTCCAGGCAGTGCTCGGCCGGGTTCTGGTGAGCTGATTATTTGCGCTCGTGGCCCGGCAGAAAGAAGCCCCGCCAAGGCGGGGCTGCTTTGACGCAGACTCGAATTCACTTCACCGGCAGGTCCTTGCCCCACAGGCGCACCGCCTTGATCCCTTCCGCGCCGCCTTCGAAGACGAAGGTCTGGCGGATGCCGGCCTTGGCCGGGACGGTGACGTCGTCGGGGTTGGCGAGGGCGACCAGGGCGTTGGAGTAGCCATCGTTGTCGATCACCAGCAGCGCGCCGGTCTGGGTCAGGTTGATCAGGCGCACGGTGGCGTCGCCGTCGTTCTTGAAGCCGAGGGTGACGGCCAGTTGCTGGTCGCGCGGCTCGGTCTTGAGCACTTCGACCTGGCCGATCTCGGCGAAGCCGGCGTTGTCGGAGACCACCTTGGCGCCATCAGCGCCCTGGGCCGACTGGCGGCCGCTGGTGATGCCCTCGCTGACCCCGCCGAGGAGGTTCTTGCCGGTCTCGATGGCCGAGGACACCGCGGCCTTGGCCGCATCCTTGACCGAGCTGCCCTCCTCCGTGGCCACGGCGCTGCCGGCGGCCAGGGGCAGGAGCAGTCCCAATGCGGCGATCCTTGCGTTCATTCGTCCATCCTCTGGTGGTGTGGGAGGCAGCCAGACTAACAGCCGTCTAGCGGCCGTTCCAGTGGCGCGCCCGGCGCTTGCGCCACCAGATGTAGACACCGGTCAGCGACAGCCCGGCGATGGCCAGGCCGAGGGCGGCGATGGCGATGCGTCCCGGCAGGCCGGCGATGCGCCCGCCGTGGATCGGGTACTGCAAGCGGTAGAAACGCTCTCCCCAACTGCCCTGCCCGGCGACTTCCTGGCCGAGCAGGCGGCCGTCGCTGCCGTGGAAGAACAGCCAGGACTTGCCCATGGGGTCGTCGTGGTCGCCGAAGCCGGCGCCGAAGAAGTTGTATTCGAAGCTGTAGTACAGCTCGCCGATCGGCTCGGCGATGCCCAGCCGCGCCGCTTC
This sequence comes from Pseudomonas sp. FDAARGOS_761, assembly GCF_013343155.1. Lineage (NCBI taxonomy): Bacteria > Pseudomonadati > Pseudomonadota > Gammaproteobacteria > Pseudomonadales > Pseudomonadaceae > Pseudomonas > Pseudomonas sp. FDAARGOS_761. The sequence goes on from NZ_CP054572.1 coordinate 2,811,818, forward strand.
GACGCTGGCCAACTGGAAGGTGCGGTCGTAGTCCAGGCGGGTCTCCCCCAGTTGCTCCCTGGGCAGCCGCCCGCGCGCCTCGTAGACGCTCGGTTCGATCGGCGAGAACAGCGATACCAGCGGCTTGAACACCTGGCTCGGCAGGTTCAGGGCGACGCTGCTCAGCGCCACCGGTGCCAGCAGCAGCCAGAGCCAGAGGCCGCCGGCGCGATGCAGGTCGAAGTTGAAGCGGTAGGCGTTGCCGCGCTTGATCTTCCAGGCGGTCGCCCACTTGCTCCAGAACGGCCGGCCGCGCGGCAGGGTCAGCCAGGCTCCGACGAAGCAGTCGAGGAACCAGAACATCGCCACCCCGCCCATCAGGTACAGGCCCCAGTTCCCCGGCAAGGTCAGGTTGTGGTGGAACTCCAGGACCCAGGGAACCAGGTTCGCCGGCTGGAAGCAGCAGGCCGCCCAGAGGCGCTTGCCGACTTCCTCGCCGCTGACCGGGTCGAGGTAGAACACGTCGTGCTCGACCTTGGCGCCGGCCTCGCGCGGCACGGTGGCGAGCAACGCCGGATGCCCGCCCGCCTCGGGATACTCCATGTACCACACCAGTTGTCGCGGATAGCGTGACTCGACGCGTTGCACCAGGCTGCCCGGAGAAAGGCGCTCGCCGCCCTCGCCCACGGCGTAGAAGCCGGGGTTCAGCCATTCGTCGATTTCATGATGGAAGGCCAGCAGACTGCCGGTGAGACCGGCGAGGAAAAGGAACAGCGCGGTAGCCAGACCGACATAGCGGTGCAGCAGGACCAGGACGGGGCGCATGGGGGCTCCAGGTAACCAGGGTACGGCCGGCGACGCCGGCGAGTGCCCGGCGCGTACGTTGCGCGCCGGGCTGCTTGGCCGGTACCGCGGCGCTGGCGCCGGGGCCCGGGTGGACGGTCAGAACTGGTAGTTCACCGTCGCGGTGACGTTGCGCTTCTCGCCGAAGTAGCAGAAGTCCAGGCTGTAGCAGGACGCCACGTAGTCCTTGTCCAGCAGGTTGTTGGCATTGAGGCTGACGTCCAGGCCTTTCAGGCCGAGCTTGCCGAGGTCGTAGCCGATCCGCGCGTCGACCAGGGTGTAGTCCGGCACCCGCAAGGTGTTTTCCTTGTCCGCCCAGGTCTCGCCGACGTAGCGCGCGCCGCCGCCGATGCTCAGACCGCTGAGCGGGCCGGCGTCGAAGGCATAGTCGGCCCACAGCGAAGCCATGTGCTTGGGCGCCTGGTTCGGCGTATGGCCCTGGTTGCCGTCCAGCGACTTGGTGTAGGTGATGTCGGTGTAGGTGTAGCTGCCGAGCAGCTTCAGGTTGTCGCTGAGCTGGGTATGGGCCTCCAGTTCGAGCCCCTGGGAGCGCACTTCGCCGACCGAGGTGTAGAAGTTGTCCTGGGGTTCCTTGGAGGCGACGTTTTCCTGGGTGATATGGAACAGCGAGGCGGTGTAGAAGCTGTTGCTGCCCGGCGCCTGGAACTTCAGGCCGAGTTCCCACTGCTTGCCCTCGGTGGGCGCCAGGGGCGTGCCGGAGGCGTCGGAGTAGGCGTTCGGGTTGAACGACTCGGAGTAGCTGACGTAGGGCGCCAGGCCGTTGTCGAACAGGTACAGCGCGCCGATCCGCCCGGTGAATTTCTCCCAGTCGTCGTCGGCCTTGCTGCCGGTGCTGCGGTTCTTGTCGGTGACGCTGACCCAGTCCTGGCGCAGGCCGAGCGAGAAGCGCCACTGGTCGACGTCGATCAGGTCCTGGAGGTAGACGCCGGTCTGCTCCAGGCGGCGGGTGTGGTTGTCGTCCGGGAAATAGCTGATGGCGTCGTCGCCGTAGATCGGGTTGAACGCGTCCAGCGCCGAGGCCGAGCCGGAACGCCAGTCGACCACGGTGCGCCGGCGCTGATAGTCGAGGCCGGTGAGCAGGGTGTGGCGCGCCGCGCCGGTGGCGAATTCGGCCTGCAGCATGTTGTCGACGATATACGCCTGCAGGTGCTCGCGGGCGCCGCTGAAGTAGCGGTTCAGCTTGTTCGGCTCGCTGGCGCTCCAGCCGTAGGCGTAGACCTGCGACAGGTCGACGTCGGAGTCCAGGTAGCGGAAGTTCTGCCGCGCCGACCAGACGTCGTCGATGCGGTGCTCCAGTTGGTAGCCGAACATCCGCTGGGTGCGGTCGAAGTCGTCCTTGCTCGGCTCGCCATCGAAGAACTCGCGGGAGATGTGCCGGCCGTTGTGGTGCGACAGGGTGCCGTCGGCCGGTACGCCGCCGTGGTAGCCCCCGTTGGGATCGTGTTGCAGGTAGCCTTGCAGGGTCAGGGTGGTGTCATCGCTGAAGTCGATGGCCAGGGTCGGGGCGATGGCGTAGCGCTCCTCCTTGACGTGATCGAACTGGGTGTCCGAGCCCTTGCCGAGACCGACCAGGCGGTAGGCGATGCGCTTCTCCTCGTCGAGCGGCCCGCTGAAGTCGAAGCCCATCTCCTTCTGGCCCATGTTGCCGATGCTGCCGGTGATCTGGCGGTAGTCCTCGTACAACGGCTTCTTGCTGGTCAGCGCCACCAGGCCGCCCGGCAGGCTACGGCCGTAGAGCACCGAGGACGGGCCCTTGAGCACATCGATGCGTTCGAGGAAGTACGGGTCGACCTGCATCGAGCTGAAGGTACCGCTGTCGCCCATGGCCTTGAGGCCGTCGAGGTAGATGTTGTCCACGCTGTTGTCGGCGAAGCCGCGCATCACCACGTAGTCGTAGCGGTTGGAGGCGCCGACCTGGCCGGTGAAGATGCCGGGGGTATAGCGCATCGCCTGCTGTACGGTCTTGGAGGCGGTGTCGTCGATCTGCTCGCGGGTGATCACCGAGACGGTCTGGCTGGTTTCCAGCAGCGGCTTGCTGGTCTTGGTGGCGATCTGGCTATGGGTGGCCAGGTAGCCATCGGTGCTGCCCAGGTTGTTGCCGAGGGCGAAGACCTCCACCGCCTGCATGTTCAGCACGTCGCCGTCCTTTGCCGGCGCCTCGCGCAAGACGAAGCTGCCGTCGCCCTGGTCTTCCGCTTCCAGCGGGGTGTCGGCGAGCAGCCGGGCCAGGCCCTGCTGCACGGTGAAACTGCCGCGCAACCCCTGGGAGCTGTAGCCACCGGTCTGCGCCGGAGTGGCCGAGAGGGTGATGCCGGCTTCGCGGGCGAAGCGGTTGAGCACGTCGCCCAACTGTCCGGCGGGGATCGCATAGGGCCGTGCCTGTTCCGCCGCCGCTTCGGCGGCCGAGGCGCAGAGCGGCGCCGCGCCGGCCGCCATGGCCAACGACAGCAGGGCCGCGCGCACCGAACGGCTCAGGCGCGAGGCGCGGGGGAAATCGAGGGACGACGGGGCATTGCGGAGGACGACGGCGGTGGCGGTCATGAACGGGATCCGTTGGAGTCGTTGAAGGGTGTTCAATCGGTAAAGCCGGACCAGTCGTGGAAAACCGACAAAAATAATGAAAATAATTTTCAGTGCGTTTCGCTCCGGGCGAAAGCAAGCGTCCACGCGGCCGCCGGCGCGACTCAGGCGGCGACCACCCTCACCCACCAGCGGGTATGCCGCTGCAGGCGCACCGGCAGGGTCCGCGCGAGCACCTGCAACAGCTTGTCGGTGTCGTCCAGGCGGTAGACCCCGGACAGGCGCAGGTCGGCGACCTCCGCGGCGCAGCCGAGGTAGCCGTTGCGGTAGCGGGCGACCTCGGCGAGGAAGTCGGCCAGGCGCATGTCGCGGGTGACGATCAGGCCATCGGCCCAGGCCACGGCGTCCATCTGCGGCCGTTCGAGGCGCCGCACGCCGTCGGCGGCGATCCGATAGCTCTGCCCCGCCTCGGCCACCGGAGCCTGCAGCGGACGCGCGCCGAAGGCATCGATGCGCACCGAACCCTCGCTGACGCTGAGACAGGTGGCGGCATCTTGCAGGCGTACGTTGAAACGGGTGCCGAGGGCCTCGAACAGCCCTTGCGCGGTACGTACCCGCAGCGGCCTGTGCGTGGGCGATTGCGTATCGGCGCCGCTGGCGAGGAAGATCTCGCCGCGGGCGAGGAAGATCAGGCGCTGGCCGGCGTCGTAGCGCACGTCGACCGCGCTGTCGGTGTTCAGTTGCAGGCGGGTGCCGTCGACCAGCTCGATACTGCGCCGCTCGCCGGTGGCGGTGCTGTAGTCGGCGCTCAGGCGCTGCCAGGGCAGGCTGTCGCGACTGACCCAGGCCACGGCGCTGCCGGCCACCAGCAGCGATAGCAGTTTCAGCGCCTGGCGCCGCTGCAGGCGCTGTGCGCTGCTGTCCAGGGTGCCGTAGGCGACCCCGCCGGGCAGCGCCTTGAAGCGTCCGTGCAGTTCTTCGTTGAGCGCGCTGACCTGCTGCCAGGCCCGCTCGTGCTCGCCGTGCTCCGCGCGCCAGGTCGCGCAAGCGCGCTGCAGGCGATCGTCGCCCGGCTGCGAGCGCAGGCGGACCAGCCAGTGGATGGCCTGCCTGACCACCGCTTCGTCGACCCTACCGCGCGTCCCGTCCACGGCTCCGCTCATTCGCCGTAGCGCAGCAGGTAGCAGTGGTACAGCGCCTCGGCCACGTAGCGCTCGACGCTACGCTGGGAAACCCCCATGCGTTCGGCGATCTGCCGGTGGCTGAGGTCTTCGCACTGGGCCAGGAGGAAGGCGGTGCGGACCTTCGGCTTGAGCCCGTCGAGCATCCGCGAGATCTCCTCCAGCAGTTCCAGCACCAGTTCCCGCGCCTCGGGCGACGGCGCCTGTGCCTCAGGCAGGTGGGCGATGCTTTCGAGGTAGGCGCGCTGCAGTTCCTCGCGACGCCAGTGGTCGATCACCAGGCCGCGGGCGATGGTCCGCAGGAACGCGCGCGGCATGCCGATCTCGCGCAGTTCGCGCTTGAGCAGGATGCGCAGGAAGGTGTCCTGGGCCAGGTCCGCGGCGTCCGCCGCGCAGCCCAGCTTGCCGCGCAGCCAGTTCTGCAACCAGCCATGGTGCTCGCTGTACAGCGCATGCATGGCGCGATGGTGGGCGCTGAGAAGGATCGGGGCGGACATGGGAAAGTTGGGGCGACACATGAATGATAATGAATCGCATTGTCGAGAAGCCGCGGCCTTTTTGCAATAGCCTCCGCCGGCCGGTGCCCTACTCGGCCGCCGCGCCTTCGCGCAGGCAGGCCAGCAGGTCTTCGCTGGCACGGTCGCGGTGCGGTTCGTCGCGCCAGCACATGCCCACCGCGCCCTCGCCGGGAATCTCCAGCGCCAGCCTGGCCACCAGGCCGAGCCCGGCAAGGTGCTCGACCACCCGCGCCGAGCCGATGGATAGCATGTCGCTGCCACGCAACAATTCGATGTTGGCCAGCATCGACGATGACTCCAGGCGGTAGGCCGGCGGCTGCCGGCCGCCCTGGGTCAGGGCCATGTCGAGCTTGCTGCGGATCGGCGAGCCGGGCGGCCAGACGATCCAGTCGTAGCGCCGCACGTCTTCCCAGTCCAGCGCGGCGGCCTGGGCCAGCGGGTGACCGGGCCGCGCCATCACCACGATCGCCTCGCTGTAGAGCACCTCGCAGCGCAGGCTGGCGCGCGGCGCATAGTTGTCCAGGCGCCCCACCACCACATCGAGCTGGCGTTTCTCCAGCCGTTCGAGAAGGCCGTTCATGGTGCCTTCGAGCAGTTCCACCTGGGCCCCGGGGTAGCGTCCGAGGAACGCCCGCAATGCGCGCGGCACCAGGCTCGGCGCGGAGGCCGGCGACGTGCCAAGGAGCACCCGGCTGCCGCTGCCGCTGCGCATCGCCTCGAGGTTCTGCCGCGCCCGCTCCATCTCGGTGAGCACGCGCTGGGCGTGGTTGAACAGGGTCATGCCGTAGGGCGTCGGGCGCAGGCCGCGGGCGTGGCGCTCGAACAGCGGCGCGCCGACGTCCTCCTCCAGTTCCTTGAGCCACTTCGACAGGCCCGGTTGGGTGGTGTGTGCGGCCCGGGCGGTGCCGCTGAGGTTGCCGGTCTCCATCAGGCTGACCAGCAGTTGCAGGTGTTGCAGGCGCAGGCGGCGGGTCCAGTCCATCGCAAGCCATCCTCGAATACGTATAGGTCGATGTCTAAATATCATTATTCGGTTATGCCTTCACCTCGAATAATGACTACCAGACCGAGGCGGCCCCGCCTCCTCCCGCCGGAGATTCATCGGTATGCATAACGACAATTCCACCGAGAAGCGCGCCGACTTCTATCGACGCATCCGCCAGCAGCACCTCACCCCGCTCTGGGAAGCCCTGCACAGCCTGGTCCCGGCGCAACCCGCCGGCGGCTGCCAGGCGGCGCTGTGGCGCTATCGCGAACTGCGCCCGTTCCTGCTCGAGGCAGGCGACCTGATCAGCGCCGAGGAAGCGGTGCGCCGCGTGCTGGTGCTGGAGAACCCGGACCTTCCCGGCCAGTCGGCGATCACCCCGAGCCTCTACGCCGGCCTGCAACTGATCCTGCCGGGCGAGATCGCCCCCAGCCACCGGCACACCCAGTCGGCCCTGCGCTTCGTCGTCGAGGGCTACGGCGCCTACACCTCGGTGGACGGCGAACGCACCCGCATGGAGCCGGGCGACTTCATCATCACCCCGTCCTGGACCTGGCACGACCACGGCAACCGCGCCGCCGCGGAAGGCGGCGAGCCGGTGGTCTGGCTGGACGGCCTGGACATCCCGATGCTGCGTTTCTTCGGTGCCACCTTCGCCGAGAGCTACGGCGAACCGGTGCAGCCGTTGCGACGTGGCGAAGGCGACAGCCTCGCCCGCTACGGCAGCAACATGCTGCCGCTGCGCCACCAGCCGACGACGCCGACCTCGCCGCTGTTCAGCTACCCCTACGCGCGCAGCCGCGAGGCCCTCGAGCGCCTGGCGCGCCTCGAACGGCCCGATCCCTGGGAAGGCCACAAGCTGCGCTACGTCAACCCGGCCACCGGCGGCTGGGCCATGCCGACCATCGCCACCTGCCTGCAACTGCTGCCGGCCGGCTTCCTCGGCCAGCCCGCGCGCAGCACCGACGCCAGCGTCTATTCGGTGGTGGAAGGCAGCGGCGTGGCGCAGATCGGCGGCCGGCGCTTCGCCTTCGAGGCCAAGGATCTGTTCGTCGTGCCCTCCTGGGCCGAGCTGCGCCTGGAAGCCGGCGCCACCGACTGCGTGCTGTTCAGTTTCTCCGACCGTCCTGTGCAGCAGGCGCTCGGCATCCTCCGCGAATCCCGCGAATCCCGCGACCCCCTCGCCCACTGAAGGACCCGTCCCATGAGCCATCTCTTCGCGCCCGAAGCGCCCGTCAGCCTCACCATCCATGGCAGCGACCAGACCTTCCCGGTGCGGCGGGTCTACTGCGTCGGCCGCAACTACGCCGCCCACGCCCGGGAAATGGGCTTCGATCCCGAGCGCGAGCCGCCGTTCTTCTTCTGCAAGCCGGCCGACGCGGTGGTCCCGGTCGCCGCCGGCAGCACCCTGGAGCTGGCCTACCCGAGCCAGACCGGCAACTACCACTACGAGATCGAACTGGTGGCGGCGATCGGCAAGGGCGGCTGCGACATCCCCCTGGAGCAGGCCGAGGAACACGTCTGGGGCTACGCGGTGGGCCTGGACATGACCCGCCGCGACCTGCAGATGCGCATGCGCGAGATGGGCCGGCCCTGGGAGATCGGCAAGGCCTTCGACCGCTCGGCGCCGATCGGCCCGCTCTACCCTGCCAGCCAGGTCGGCCATCCGCGCCACGCCGCCATCAGCCTCCAGGTCGACGGCGAGGATCGCCAGCGCAGCGACATCGACCAGTTGATCTGGTCGGTGGCGGAAACCGTCAGCTACCTGTCGCGCTTCTTCGAGCTGCGCCCCGGCGACCTGGTCTTCACCGGCACCCCGGAAGGCGTCGGCGCGGTCGAGCGCGGCGAGCGGATGCTCGGCGCCATCGACGGCCTCGGCGAACTCAGCGTCCGCGTGGTCTGACCCACCGCCCGCGCACGGCGCGGGCCCACCCTGCCCTTCATCCGGGCCGTCGCCGCGGCGACGGCCGAGGAACGCTCATGCCTACGCCCGACAAGAACAACAAGATCGACGTCCAGGCTTTCATCGATGCGCAGGCGGTTTCCGCCTTCCAGTTGCGAGTCCTGTCGCTGTGCTTCCTGATCGTCGCCATGGACGGATTCGACACCGCCGCCATCGGCTTCATCGCCCCGGCCCTGGCCCACGACTGGCAACTGAGCCCGGCGCAACTCAGCCCGATCCTCGGCGCCGCGCTGGCCGGCCTGGCCCTCGGCGCCTTCGCCGCCGGCCCGCTGGCCGACCGTTTCGGACGCAAGAGCGTACTCCTGCTCTCGGTGCTGTTCTTCGGCGGCTGGAGCCTTGCCTCGGCCTACGCCGGTTCGGTGGAAACCCTGGCCCTTCTGCGCTTTCTCACCGGCCTCGGCCTGGGCGGGGCGATGCCCAACGCGATCACCCTGACCTCCGAATACTGCCCGCGCCGGCACCGCGCGCTGATGGTCACCGCGATGTTCTGCGGCTTCACCCTCGGCTCGGCGCTGGGCGGCCTGCTCGCCGCGCGGATGGTCCCGGCGCTGGGCTGGGAAAGCGTGCTGCTGCTCGGCGGCGGCCTGCCCCTGGCGAGCCTGCCGCTGCTCTGGGCATGCCTGCCGGAGTCGGTGCGCTTCCTCGCCCGCCGCGCACCGGACGCGGCGCGCCTGCGGCGCATCCTCGAACGCCTGGGGCGCCTGCCCGACGGCTGGGCCGGGCGCCTCGAACTGCCCGCCGACGAGTCCGACGGCACCTCGCCCCTGCGGCAGATCCTCGGCGCCGAGCTGCGCGGCGGCACCCTGCTGCTCTGGGCCACCTTTTTCATGGGCCTGCTGATCATCTACCTGCTGACCAACTGGCTGCCGACGCTGATCGGCGGCACCGGCTTCAGTCTCGGCGAGGCGGCGACGATCAGCGCCATGTTCCAGCTCGGCGGCACCCTCGGCGCACTCCTCCTGGGCAGCGCCATGGATCGCTTCGACGCGCACCGGGTGCTGAGCCTGGCCTACGTCGGCGGCGCCCTGTTCATCCTCGGCATCGCCAGCCTCTACCACAGCTTCGCCCTGCTGGCGCTGTGCGTCGCCGGCGTCGGTTTCTGCATCAGCGGCTCGCAGGTCGGCGCCAACGCCCTGGCCGCCGATTTCTATCCGACCCGCAGCCGCGCCACCGGGGTCAGCTGGGCCCTCGGCCTGGGCCGCATCGGCTCGATCGTCGGCTCCCTCAGCGGCGGCGCCCTGCTCGGCCTGGGCCTGGGCTTCAGCGGCATCCTCGCCCTGCTGGTGATCCCGGCGCTGCTCGCCGCCGTGGCCGTGCATCGCCTGGGCCGGCGCCGGGCCAGGCCTTCTTCCGTCACTCTCTGAACAGGACTTCCCATGCAGCTCTACAGCTTCTTCAACAGCTCCACGTCCTATCGGGTGCGTATCGCATTGGCCCTGAAAGGTCTGGATTACCAGGTAGTGCCGGTCAACCTGCGGCAGGGCGAGCAACTGCGCCCGGCCGACCGCCAGCGCAACCCGATGGGCGCGCTGCCGACCCTGGTCGACGCCGACGGCCGCCGGTTCAGCCAGTCGCTGGCGATCATCGACTACCTCGACGCCGTGCAGCCCGAACCGCGCCTGATCCCTCTCGACCCACTGCATCGCGCCCAGGCGCTGGAACTGGCCCTGCTGGTGGCCTGCGACATCCATCCGCTGAACAACGTGCGGGTGCTCAAATACCTGACCCAGGTCCTCGGCATAGACGCCGAGGACCGCCAGCGCTGGTACGCGCACTGGGTCGCCGAGGGCCTGGCGGCGGCGGAGACCCTGCTGAACCGACACCGTCGCGGCGCCTTCTTCGCCGGCGCCGCAGCGGGCATCGTCGAGTGCTGCCTGGTGCCGCAACTGGCCAACGCCCGGCGCATGGGCTGTGACCTGGCGCCCTACCCGGCGTTGCTGGAACTGGAGGGGCGCTGCCTGGCGCTCGAAGCCTTCCAGCACGCCAGCCCCGAGCGCCAGCCCGACTACCTGCCGGACTGACGCGCTGCCCCGTGGAAAACAACAACAAGAAGGACACGCCCATGACCACCCGCACCCGGGCCAGCCTGCTGGCCCTGCCCCTGCTGCTGCCCTCGTTCCAGGCTATCGCCGCGCTGCCGGGGATGAACCTCGGCCAGACCTCCTTCCTCGACGGCAAGGCCCTGCCCGGCACGCTGTTCCAGCAGTTCGTGAATATCTACGAGGCCGACGACTTCATGGACGCCAACGGTCACCGGCGCCCGCTCGACAATCGCCTGCGCACCCTGCTCGCCACCAGCCACTTCGCCCACATCAGCCAGCACCAGCTGTTCGGCGCCTACTACGGCGCGGAAATCCTCGTCCCGGTGCTGCTCGCCGATCCCGACTTCGAACCCCACGCTGGCAGCGCCAACGGCCTCGGCAACCTGATCGTCAGTCCGTTCATCCTGCAATGGCCGCAGACCGAGCTGTTCGGCCGGCCCTACTGGCAGCGCCTGAACCTCGCCTTCCAGTTACCCACCGGGCGCTATGACAGGCATCGGGCGATCAATCCCGGCAGCAACCACTGGAGTTTCAACCCGCACTACGCGCTGACCTGGGAATTCGCCGAAGGCTGGGAAGCCAGCGCTCGCCTGCAGTACCTGTTGCCGGGCAAGAATCGCGACCCGGCGCCGCCGTTGGCCGACGACTACCTGCAACCGGGCCAGGCGTTCCACGCCAACTACTCGGTATCGCTGGCGCTGGATGCGCATTGGCGGCTCGGGTTGTCCGGCTACAGCCTGCGACAGATCACCGACGAGCGGGTCGACGGGCACGACCGCCCGGACTCCCGCGAGCGGGTCGATGCCATCGGCCCGGCGCTGATGTTCGGCTGGGGCAAGTCGCGGCTGTTCCTCAACGCCTATCACGAATACGGCGCACGCAACCGCAGCGAGGGCAGCCGGCTGATCCTGCGCTACTCGCAGGTCTTCTGAGCGTCGCCTTCCGGGACGATCGGCAAGCGCTCCAGGGTGCGGAACACCGAGCTGCGCCGCCAGCGCAGGTCCGCCGGTTCCGAGGCCAGGGCGAAACGGCGACGCACCAGGCCGCGCAATGCGCATTGCAATTCGAGCCGGGCCAGGTACGCGCCCAGGCAGTAGTGCGGACCATGGGCGAACGCCACGTGCTGCTTGGCGTTCGCTCGCTGCAATTGCAAGCGGTCGGGGGCGGCGAACATCTCCGGGTCGCGGTTCGCCGCGAGGAAGCTCAGCCAGACCTTCTCTCCAGGCGGAATCCGCTGGCCGCCGATCTCCACCTCCTCCAGGGTGCAACGCACGCCGCCGCGCACCGCGCCGTCGAAGCGCAGCAGTTCCTCCACCGCGTTCGCCGCCAGCTCCGGGCACCGCCGCAGCAGGTCGAGCTGGTCGGGATGGGTGAGCAGCGCCAGCGTAGCGTTGCCGACCATGCTGATGGTGGTTTCGAACGCGGCCATGAACACCATGGCATAGGCCGCTACCAGGTCCTCGAGGCCCAGTCCGGCCTCCAGCATCGCGGCGCCGTCGAGGATGCTCGGCGCCGCGCCGGACGGCGGGCGCGAAGAGCCATCGCTCCAGCCGCGCGCCTGGCGTTGCAGGTAGTCGCTGAAGGCGGCCGCGCTGCGGTTGATCTGCCCGGCATCGCCGTGGCTGGCGGCGAGATCGAGCCCGGCGGCCAGGTCGCGGCCCCAGGGCAGCAGTTGCCCGGTGTCTTCGCGGGGAAAGCCGAACAGCTCGGCGGCCACCCGGATCGTCAGCGGTTCGGCGAAGTTCCTGAGCAGATCGGGCTCGCGGCGCTCCAGCAAGCTGTCGAGGAGCTCTTCCACCAGCGCCTCGATGCACGCCTCCCAGCGGCGCACGGCGTCGGGGCCGAAGGCCGGAGCGAACAGCTTGCGCAGGCGGGTGTGCCGCGGCGCGTCATTGAACAGCATGAAGTTGTCGTAGAAGCGCGCCAGTGGTTGCAATTGCTGGTGGCCGAACCAGCTGGCGCCGCCCTGGCGGACGCCGGCGGCGCCAAGGCGAGCGGGGTCGGCGGAGAAACGGCGGTCGCGCAGACACGCCGAGACATCGGCATAGCGACTGATCCACCAGATCGAGGCCTGGTCGCGGCAGACCGGCGCACGGGAGCGGATCAGCCGCAACAGCGGATAGGGATCGGCGACGAAGTCGGGATGGTAGGTGTGGATGTCGAAACCGTCGCTCCGCGGAGCGAGCGCCGGACGCTGAGCGTCATGGCGCGGCTGCGCGCTGCCTTCCTCGCTGAATGCGTCGTCCATGGCCCTCGCTCCGCTGGGTTGGCGTAACGCAGGGAGTATAGATGGCCGGCGGCTCGGCGCCGGCCCGGAGGATCAGCGCGGACCGAGGATCTCCGCCAACTGGTCCGGCTGCGGCGCGCCCTGTTGCTGCTGCATGCGCCCCTCGGCATTGAGATAGAAGATCGCCGGGGTCGCCGCGGCGCCCATCGACTCCATCAGTTCCATGTTGCCGGCGAGCTGCTTGCGCACCGCCGCCGGGATCTTCGCCAGCGGCTTCAGGGTGCTGGCCTTGCCCGCCTGCTCATGGTCGTGCAGGGCCTTCTGCGGGTCCTTGCTGGCCAGCAGCGCGGCGGACTTGGCTTCGCTGTCCTCGCGGATGATGCCGACCATGATATGCCGCAACTGCACCTTGCCGGCGTCCACCCAGGGCCGCGCCTGCTCCCAAAACATGGTGCAGTACGGGCAGTTCGGGTCGCTGAACAGGTAGACCACGCGCGGCGCGTCGGCACGGCCATCGGCGATCCAGGCGCTCTGCTCCATCTTCTGCCACATTTCCTTGGCCAGCGGCGCATACACCAGGCGCTCCAGCGGTTCGCGGCTGAGGTCCTTGCCCTGGGCGTCGAACAGGTGGCCGGTGAGTACGTGCTTGCCGTCGGGCGTCAGGTACAGCGCCATGCCCTGGTTCTGGTATTCGGCGGCGTAGCCGCGCAGGCCATCCGGGGCGTCGAAGCTGCCGAGGATGCGGGCGCCCTTCTCCTGGACCATGCGGATCGGCGCCGGCAGCTCCTCCGCCGCCGTGGCCAGGCCGGCGTTGAGGAGGGTCAGGCCCAGGCCAAGGGTGATCAGGTTGCGCGGCAGTCTCATTCGGAACTCCTGGTTGCGGGGGCGGCAGCGGCCGGCTCGAAGGCTTCGAGGTAGCGCGCCAGGCTGCCGCGGGACAGTTCGCCGAGATGGCTGCCCAGCAGGCGGCCCTCGGCGGTGTAGAAAACGGTGGTGGGCAAGGCGACCGAGCCGACCTGCTGGCCAAGCTGCCCGCCGTTGTCGAACAGCAGGTTGTCCAGGCGCAGGTTCTCGCCCTGGAGGAAATGGCGCACGGTCTCGGCGCTCTCGCCCTGGTTGGCGAAGAGGAACACCACGTCGGGATTCTCCGCCTGCGCCTGTTGCAGCACCGGCATCTCGCGCCGACACGGCGGGCACCAGCTGGCCCAGAGGTTGATCACCAGCGGGCGGCCCCGGAAATCGGCCAGTTGCACCGACTCGCCGGCGGCGTTGCGCAGGCTCAGTTCGGGCAGGCGCGTACCGCGCTCGTAGATGCCCAGGCCCAGGCTGCCAAGCAGCCAGAACGCCAGCCCGAGGCTGGCGCCGACACCCAGCGAGCGACGTAGCGCCGGTCGCCGCCAGGCCCAGAACAGCGCGCCGAGCACGGCGGCGAGCAGGCCTGGCCAGGCGAGGAAACCGCCATCGCGGATATCCAGCATCTGTGCGAAGTCGCCACGGTACTGCGGCCAGTAGCGCACCACGAAGGCCAGGCGCGCCACCAGCAGGCCGAGCAACAACAGGTTGAACAGCACCGGCTCGGCGTTGCGCCCGCCGCCGCGCGCCGCCAGCCAACCACCGAGCAGCGCGGCGCCGAGGGCGAGGAACAGCAGCAGGTGTTGCAGCGAGACCACCAGCGGCCCCAGGGAAAAACTCAGCATCAGCCGCGCTCCCGGGTCGCCTGCCAATGGGCGAGGAAGCCGCCGGCGTCGACTTCGCCGGTCAACCGGCGCGCGCGGCGCTCCTCGCCTTCCGGGCCGATCCAGATCAGGCTCGGCGGGCCGGGTACCTGGTAGCGGCGCAGCAGCTCGCGGCTGGCGGCGTTGTCCGCGGTCACGTCGAGCCGCAGCAGGCGCACGCCCTGCAGGGCGGCGAGCACATCGGGTTTGGCGAACACCTGTTTCTCCATGATCCGGCAGGACACGCACCAGTCAGCGTAGTAGTCGAGCAGCACCCATTGTCCCTCGGCCTTGGCCGCAGCCAACTGACGGTCCAGCTCGGCCGGCTGGCTCACCGTGAGGAACGCCTCATGCGCGCTGGCCGTCGGCGTAGCGCCCCGGTTCGCCGCCGCATACACCTGTAGCGGACGCCAGGGGTCGTCGGCCCCGGCCGCGGCGCCCAGCAGCATCGCCGCGCCCCAGAGACCGAAGATGCAGCCCGCCGCGCCGAACAGCACCGCGTGCCGTGCCAGGCCTCGCGCCGTGTGCAGCGCGGCGTAGGCCAGGACCAGCAGCAACGCGCCGCCAAGGCCGATCCACAGCGCCTCGCCGAGCAGCGGACGCAGGAGTATCCAGGCGGTGCCGAGGAAAAGGAAGCCGAACACGCCCTTGACCAGGTTCATCCAGGGACCGGGCTTGGGCAGGAAGCGGCTGCCGACCGTCACCAGCAGCAACAGCGGCATGCCGATGCCGAGGCCCAGGCTGAATAGCACCAGGCCGCCATGCAGGGCATTGCCGGTCTGCGCGATATAGAGCAAGGCGCCGGCCAGCGGCGCGGTCATGCACGGCCCCACCAGCAGCCCGGACAACGCGCCGAGCGCGGCCGCGCCGGCCAGGCTGCCGCCCTTGCGGCCGCGACTGAGACCGTCGAGGCGGTCGCGCAGGGCCGCCGGCAGTTGCAGTTCGAAGAAGCCGAACATCGGCAGCGCGAGGAACACGAACAGCGCGGCGAAGCTGCCCAGCAGCCACGGCTGTTGCAGCCAGGCCTGCAGGTTGCCGCCAAGCAGCGCCGCGACCACCCCGAGTCCGGCGTAGACCAGCGCCATGCTCAGCACGTAGCTACCGGCCAGCAGCAGGCCGCGACGAGGGCCGGCGCCGCTGCCGACCACCAGCCCAGCGAGGATCGGCAGCATCGGCAGCGAACAGGGAGCGAACGCCAGCAGCAGGCCGAGGCCGAAGAACAGCAACAGGCTCCAGGCCAGGTTGCCGGCCTGCAGGCTGCCAGCCAGGCCCTGGTCCTCGGCGACTTCGCCGCTCGTCCCGGCGACGGCGGCGACAGGGCCGGTACCGCCCAGGTCGAGCGCCTGGCTTTGCGGCGGATAGCACAGGCCGGCGTCGGCGCAGCCCTGCCAGCCCAGGCGCAGTTGTCCGGCGGCGGCCGCCGGCAGGGTCAGTTCCAGGCTCTGGCGATAGATCTGCGACTCGCCGAAGAACTCGTCGCTGTGGCTTTCGCCCGGCGGCAGCTGCGGCTGCAAGGCCGGGTCGAGTCCGTCGAAGCGCAGGCGCTTCTGGTACAGGTAGTAGCCCGGCGCGATCTGCCAGCGCAGTTGCACCTGGCCGTCGTCGAGGCGCTCCCAGGTGAAGCGGAAGGCTTTCTCCACCGGCAGGAAATCCGTCTGCGTCGCGCCGCGCGGCGCGAACAGGTCGTCGCCCGGTTGCGCCTGGGACAGGCCCGGCAGCAGGAGCATCAGGAGCAGGATCAACACACGCATGGATAACGCCTTCTACGATGAACTCGGCGGCAGCATGGCCAGCGACGATTAACAGGCCGTTAACGCGGCCACGGGAAAAACCCGGCGACGCGCCGGGCGGGGCATAATCCTGGCTTAATTCGCCCGCTTCAGACTCCTATCCCTTTAACCAGCGATACCGCCATGCATGTACTGCTCACCGAAGACGACGACCTGATCGCCAGCGGCATCGTCGCCGGCCTCAACGCCCAGGGCCTGACCGTGGACCGGGTGGCCAGCGCCGCCGATACCCAGGCGCTGCTCCAGGTGGCGCGCTTCGACGTGCTGGTCCTCGATCTCGGCCTGCCCGACGAGGACGGCCTGCGCCTGCTGCAACGCCTGCGCCAGCAGGGCGTCGACCTGCCGGTGCTGGTGCTGACCGCGCGCGACGCGGTGACCGACCGGGTCGCCGGGTTGCAGGCCGGCGCCGACGACTACCTGCTCAAGCCCTTCGACCTGCGCGAACTCGGCGCCCGCCTGCATACCTTGCAACGGCGCTCCGCCGGGCGCTGCGTCAACGTCATCGAACACGGTCGCCTCAGCTACGATCCGAGCACCCGCGAAACCTGGCTCGACGGTCGCCCCGTGGAGCTGTCGCGACGCGAACAGGCGCTGTTGCAGGCATTGCTCAACAACCGCGGGCGGATCCTCAGCGGCGAGCAGCTCAAGGACAGCGTCTATGGCTTCGGCGACGAGGTCGAGAGCAACGCCCTCAACGTCCACATCCATCACCTGCGGCGCAAGCTCGGCAACGCCATCGTGCAGACCGTGCGCGGCCTCGGCTACCGCCTCGGGCCGGCGCGCGGCGACGGAGACGACGCATGAGCCTGCGCCTGCGCCTGACCCTGATCCTCGGCTCGGCCTTCATCCTGCTCTGGTCGCTGGCCGCGGCCTGGATGCTCTGCGACCTGCGCGGGCAGATGATGCGCTCCTTCGACCAACGCCTGGCGGCCTCGGCGCGGATGGTCGCCGGCCTGCTCCAGCAGTTGCCGCAGCCGCAGCCGGCGGACGGCCAGACCACGCGCCTGAGCGCGGAGCAACTGGGGATTCCCAACGGCATGGCCTGCCAGGTCAGCTCATTGCGCGGCGAAGTCCTGGCGCAGAGCCATGCCACCCCGGAGCGGGCGCTGGACAGCACCGCCAGCGGCTTCCGCGACCAGGAAATCAACGGCGTGCTGTGGCGCAGCTTCACCGTGCAGGCCGGCGATCTGCGGGTCAGCACCGCCGACCGCCTGGAAGAGCGCGACGTGCTGCAACGCTCGGTGGTGGTGGCCGCCGCGGTGCCGGTGACGGTCGCCCTGCTCGGCAGCCTGGCCCTGCTCTGGCTCGGCGCCGGCCAGGGCCTGGCGCCGCTCAAGCGGATTCGCGACGCCCTCACCCGGCGCGGCGCCGACTCGCTGGAGCCACTGGAGCTGGCGGCCCTGCCGAGCGAACTGAAACCGCTGGTGGAAACCCAGAACCAGTTGTTCCAGCGCATCGCCCAGGCCATCGAACGCGAGCGACGCCTGACCGGCGATGCCGCCCACGAACTGCGCAGCCCGCTGACCGCGATCAAGACCCACCTGCAGGTCGCGCGCATGACCGAGGGCGCCGCCGCCGAGCAGGCCCTGGCCCACGCCGAGGAAGGCGCCGACCGTCTGCACCGGACGCTGGACCAGTTGTTGCTGCTGGCGCGGGTGGAAGGCAGCCTGTCGTTCGACGACGGCGTGCAGTGCAGCGCCGAGGACGCCGCCCGGGTGGCCATGCACGACGCCGGCCACGGCGACGTGCGGATGTTCGAACTGAAGCTGGCCGACGGCTTGTCCGAGGCGCCGCTGGAAGTCCCCTCGGTGCTGGCCATCGCCGCGCTGCGCAACCTGCTGGACAACGCCCTGCGCCACACCGCCGCCGGCACCCGGGTGGAGCTGGCGGTGGAAACCGAGCAAGGCTGCGCGCGCTTCCACGTCCGCGACCACGGCCCGGGCATCGCCGAAGCCGACCTGCCGCATCTCACCCGGCGCTTCTGGCGCCACGGCAAGAGCGGCGGCAGCGGGCTCGGCCTGGCCATCGTCCAGGCCATCGTGCAACGCTGCCAATGCCGGCTGGACTTCGACAGCCGCGCGGACGGCCTGCGGGTGACGCTGGAAATGCCGCTGCGCGAGTGATGCGCGGGCACCACGCGCCCCACCCACCCGCCAACCGACTCCGTAGGGCGAATAGCCGCCCCGCGGCTATCCGCCGGACCCAGGCCCAGGCATCGGCGGATAACGCCGCTGGCGTTATCCGCCCTACCCAGGCGCCGACCTGCTTCCGCCGGACCGCGTCTCCGTCCTGCGGACGCCAGGCCACGAGGGTCAGATTCCCTGTCCCAGCAGCACGCCGTTGACCTTCTGCCCATACAGGTTGACGCCGTCGTTGGCATGGAACTTCTGCCGCGTCTTCTCCACCGAACCGTCCACCAGGCGCGGGTCCTGCGGGCGCTCGTGGCTGTTCATGAAGGCGGCGACGTCCCAGGCGTCGCGGTCGCTGAGGGTACCGGGCTTGCCCAACGGCATGTTGTACTTGATGAAGGAAGCCGCGGTGTTGATGCGGTGCATGCCCGCGCCCCAGTTGAACGACTGCGCGCCCCACAGCGGCGGGAACACCGCCTGCCCCAGAGCCATCTGGCCCTGGCCGTCGGCGCCGTGACAGATCGCGCACTGCGCGGCATAGACCTTGGCGCCGCGCTCGATGCTGTAGCCGCCTTCCGGCGGGGCCACGTCCGGATAGCCGCGTCCGGGCAGGCTGACCCCGGTCGGCGCCTGGCTCGCCAGCCAATAGGCGTAGACGGTCAGGGCCTTGATCTCCGGGCTGTCGGCCGCCGGCACCTTGCCGTTCATGCTGAACTGGAAGCAGCCCTGCAGGCGCTCGGCGAACGTATTGACCTTGTTGTTCTTGGCGCGGAACGCCGGATAGACCGGGTAGGCCGCCCACTGCGGCGCGGAGTTGGCCCGGCGGCCCTGTTCGAGATGGCAGTTGACGCAGTTGAGCTGGTTGCCGACCAGATGCGGCGCGTTCTTCCGGGTTTCCACGAACAGCGCCTGGCCCTGGCGGACCATTTCGCCGAAGGCGTTGTCCGGGAGGCTGCTTTCCGCCGGCGGCTGGAACGGCTCCGAGGGCGCCGTTGCCGCTTGGACGGGAGCGATCAGCAGGCCAACGACGGCCAGGGAAAGGATCGACGGCATGTTCATGGCTGGCCTCCTGCCTGACCGAGGGTGGCGAAGAACTGGCTGACGCTGCGGATCTCCTCTTCGCTGAGGGATTTGGCGATATGTCCCATCAGATCGTTCGGGTCGTTGCGGCGAGTGCCAAGCTGCCAGGCGCGCAACTGGTTGCTCAGGTACATCTCGCCCTGCCCCTGCAACGGCGGGAAAGCCTCCCCCACGCCGCTGCCAGCCGGACCGTGGCAGGTCACGCACTCTGGAATGTTGCGCTCCCAGGCGCCACGCACCGCCAGGGTCTCGCCGGGGCTGTGCGGGGTGGCCACGCGCGACAGCGCCACCGGCTTGGGCGCCGGCATTGCCGCGAGGGTAGTGGCGAGCGCCTGGATCTCGTCGTCGCCGAGGGCATCGGCTATGCCCTTCATCACCGGGTGCTCGCGACTGCCGCCCTGCTTGAGGTCATGCAGTTGCTTGCTCAGGTAGGCGGCGGGAAGGCCCGCCAGGCGTGGAAAGCCGGCGGCGACCAGGCCCATGCCATCGGCACCG
Source organism: Pseudomonas sp. FDAARGOS_761 (assembly GCF_013343155.1). Taxonomy (NCBI): domain Bacteria; kingdom Pseudomonadati; phylum Pseudomonadota; class Gammaproteobacteria; order Pseudomonadales; family Pseudomonadaceae; genus Pseudomonas; species Pseudomonas sp. FDAARGOS_761. The sequence goes on from NZ_CP054572.1 coordinate 2,831,306, forward strand.
TGGCAGGTGACGCAGGCCGCGGCGGCCGGGTTGGCGCCGCCCTGGGTATAGAGTTTCTGGCCGTCGACGGCGGCCTGGGCCGTCGCCGCCAGCAAGGCGGTCAATGAAAACAGCAGTCGGTGTGCAACCGGCATGGCAGGGTTCCTCTCTGGCTTATTGTTTTTAGTTCTAAGTTTAGAACCAAAAAACCTATCACCGAAAGACCCTACCGCACGCAGGACTACATCGTTTTCCTACAGGACCCGGATCACGCCCCTTTCAGCCCCGCGACGATTTCGCAAGAGCGCAGCCGATGGGCGTGCTCGTAGAAGTCGCTGGTGAAGATAAGCTCGTCGGCGCCGGTCTGCTCCAGGAGGATCTCCAGGCGCGCGCGAACCTTCTCCGGACCGCCGATCACCGCCAGGCCGAAGAAGCTGCCGACCGCATCCTGCTCGTGGGGCAGCCACAACGGCGCCATGCTTTCCACCGGCGGCTTCTGTTTCAGGCTCTCGCCACGGATCAGCGCCAGCACGCGCTGGAAGGCGGTAGTGGCGAGGAACTCGGCCTCTTCGTCGGTAGGTGCGGCGATCAGCGGCACGCCGATCATCGCGTAGGGTTTGTCGAGTACCGCCGAGGGCTGGAAGTTGCTGCGGTAGATGCGCAGCGCCTCGTGCAGGTAACGCGGTGCGAAATGCGAAGCGAAGGCATAGGGCAAGCCTTTCTGCGCCGCCAGGTGGGCGCTGAACAGGCTCGAACCGAGTAGCCAGATCGGCACCTGGGTACCCTCGCCCGGCACCGCCAGCAGGCTCTGCTGGGAACGGCGCGGGCCGAGCAGCATTTCCAGCTCGGCGACCTGCTCGGGGAAGTCGTCGCCGTTGCCCAGGCGATCGCGACGCAAGGCGCGCATGGTCGCCTGGTCGGCGCCCGGGGCGCGGCCAAGGCCGAGGTCGATGCGGCCCGGGTAGAGCGTCTCCAGGGTGCCGAAGTTTTCCGCCACCACCAACGGCGCATGGTTCGGCAGCATCACCCCACCCGAGCCGACGCGGATCCGCGAGGTGCCACCAGCGATATGGCCGATCAGCAGCGCGGTGGCGGAGCTGGCGATGCCATCCATGTTGTGGTGCTCGGCCAGCCAGAAACGGTTGAAGCCCAGGCGCTCCACATGGCGCGCCAGGTCCAGGGAGTTGTGCAGGGCTTCGGCCACGCTGCCGCCGGTGCGCACCGGCACCAGGTCGAGCATGGACAGGGGAATATCAGCAAGCGTTGTCATGAAGGCTCCAATCGGCAGCGGGCGATGGCCAGGGCGCGAGACACGCGCGGAAGGACCTCGCCCGGGGTTTGGATAAATTCTATATCACGCGTTATAGTTTTTGCCCACGGAGAATCCATGGGCTTTTTCCAGCCAAGGAGCGCTGTGGCGTCAGGCGGCCTCGACCGCCAGCAGGGAATCCCAGGCCGCCATCGCGCAGCGGCCGATGGCCAGCAACTGCTGGCGGCTGGCGCCGTCGCGGGCCTGGATCGACAGGCCCTGGAGCACGCTGCTGTAGAAACTGGTGAGCGCGTCGATATCGGCTCCGGCCGGCACGTCGCCGTCAGCCACGCCTCGCGCGAAACGCTCGCGCAGCAGGCGCGCGGCGCGCCGCCGGTGATCGCGCAGGTAGTCTTCGACGCCTTTGTTGGCCGGCGAGAAATTGGTCGTGCTGAGGTCGACCAGGCAACCGCGCGGCTTGCCTTCCGTGGTGTAGCTGACGGCGGCGCTTTCCAGCAGCGCGGCGATCGACTCGCGCGCCGTCGGCAGGGCGAAGGCGCCCTTGGAAAGCTGGCATTCCTGGCTCAGGTAGAGTTCCACCGCCGAACGGAACAGCGCCTCCTTGGAACCATAGGCGGCATACATGCTCGGCGCGCAGATGCCACCCATGGCCTCCTTCAGCGCGGCCATGGTCGCGCCTTCGTAACCGGCCTCCCAGAACACGTCGAGCGCCCGGCGCAATGCCTGTTCACGATCGAAGCCGCAGGGGCGTCCACGCTTGGCCATGGGAATTCCTGAGAAAAAAACACGTCATATGGTAACACCGGCGAACAGTCGCAAGGCTGGAGGGGGTCGCTTGATCCATCACCGCGCTCGATATACACCATGCAGGCTTTTTACTTCTGCCGGTTCTCCCGCTGGGCAAACATGCTCTCCAAGGGCAGACGCCCACCCTTCCTCAGGAGAACCGATCATGTCCAGCTTCAGCGCCCTCGCCAGCTACTTCGCCGCTTCCGCGTTCTACAGCAATGCAGTGACCCCTACTCGCCCGGTTCAGGCCAGCGCGCCCGCATCGACCAGCGAGAAGAAATGAGCCCAAGGAGGCATCCATGCTCTCAGCCCGCTCCCGCAAGGCCCCGACCTATGGCGTCACCTATGTGAGCCTCGAGGATTGCACCCTGCACTTCGAGACCGAGTACATCATCGAGCGCCGCGACGGCAGCCTCGCGCACATGCCGATGCGCACGCCGGTCAGTGAGCGCGAAGCCCTGCAACGCCTGATCGAAAGCTGCATCGACGACTGATACCTCCAAGTGCCCGTGTGCCGCTCTCAGGAGCGGCCAGCGGCGTTTTCCCAATCCGCCACCAGCGTCCGCAGTCGCGCGTCGCGCAGTTCGAAGAGTTCCAGCAGCCCCAGTGCCCGGATCGCCGGCAGCAGGGCGCGCAGGTCTTCTTCGGCCTGCCGCCGTTGCGTCGCGGGCAGTTCCTCCTCAAGCAGGAGCCGGGCGTTGGCGATGAACGCACCGACGCTGCCCTTGCGTATCTCCACGCCGCCCAGGTGGATGCGGTCCTGTCGGTCGGGAAGGATGTCTTCGGCTTTCATAGCGTGCTCCAGGCAAGAATGATGAGCCGCCAGGCTACATCCGCAGTCGAATGGCCTATTATCCATCCCGAGCCAATCATCGTCGCTTTTCCGCCAAATGCTTCCGGAACCCCTGCCCGTCCCGCTCTTCGCCCTGCGCATCGACCGCGCAGCCAGCCGCACGGCCTCCCACCGCCATGCCTGCGGCCAGCTCTACTGCCTGGAGCGCGGCCTTCTGGTGGTCGAGGACGAGCATGGCCGCCAGGCCCTGCCTCCGCGCCAGATCGCCTGGATCCCACCGGGTCACCCACACTCGGCGCACTCCCACGGCAGCCTGGCGGGCTGGAGCGCCTACCTCGCCGCCGAACACTGCCGCGACCTGCCCCGGCACCCCGGCGTGCTCGCCTGCTCGGCTTTCGTGGCGCTGATCGTCGAACGCGCCACCCGCTGGCCGACCGGCTCCGCCTGGAGCACCGAACGCGAGAACCTGCTGCGCGTGCTGCTGGACGAACTGCGCCACGCCGTGCCCCAGCGGACCCGCCTGCCCTATCCGGGGGATTCGCGCCTGCGCAGGATCGCCGAGGCATTGCTGGCCAACCCCGGCGATCCGCGGCCGGCGGCCGAATGGGCACGCTGGGCGGGCCTCAGCAGCCGTAGCCTGAGCCGGCTGTTCGGCGCCGAGACCGGTATGAGCTTCGCGCAATGGCGGCAACTGGCGCGACTGCACGCGGCCGTCGAACGGCTGGCAGCGGGCCAGGCGGTCGGCGAGGTCGCCTGGTCGCTCGGCTACGAAAGCCCGAGCAGCTTCGCCAGTGCCTTCCGCACAGTATTCGGCGAGACGCCGTCCGGCTATTCCAGTCGCGCCAACGAAGCGCTAGCCTGAACCTTCCGCGCCACGAGCCTTTCCCCATGAGCCACGCCAATACGCCCCGCGACTGGGTTCGACGCGCCCCGCAACACGGTGCGGTGGAACGCATCGAGGCTTACTTCGCCGGCCACGGCTACGATCCGCATCGCCACGACACCTATGCCATCGGCCAGACCCTGGCCGGGGTGCAGAGCTTCCGCTATCGCCGCAGCCAGCGCCACAGCCTGCCGGGCGGCTGCCTGGTGCTGCATCCCGACGAGCTGCACGACGGCGAGGCCGGCAGCCAGGAAGGGTTCCGCTACCGGATGCTCTACGTCGAGCCGGCGCTGATCCAGCAGGCCCTCGGCGGCCGGCCGCTGCCGTTCGTGCGCGGGGGCTTGTCCGACGACCCGCGCCTGATCGCCGCCAGCCGGGCCCTGCTACAGGCCATGGATACCCCGCTGGAGCCGCTGGAAGAACAGGACGCCCTGTTCGAACTGGCCCACGCCCTCGACGCCGTGGCCGGCAACCGGGCGCGCGGCAGGCGCCACTTCGACTTCGTCGCCGCCGAGCGCGCCCGGCAGTACATCCACGCGCACCTGGAGCGCCCGCTGGGCCTCGACGAACTGGCGCAGGTCGCCCAGCGCGAACGCTGGAGCCTGTCGCGCGATTTCCGCGCGCTGTTCGGCACCAGCCCCTACCGCTACCTGATCCAGCGCCGGCTGGACATCGCCCGCCGGCTGATGCTCGGCGGCCAGACGCTGGCCGAAGCCGCGCTTGCCGCCGGTTTCACAGACCAGAGCCACATGACCCGCCATTTCGGCCAGAGCTACGGCCTGCCGCCGGCACGCTGGCTGCGTATGCTCGGCCGCGCCTAGCCAGGTTGCACGATCATCCAAGACCGCCCGCTCCGTAGCCGCCTACCCTGGCGCCAGAGACCAACCACCGGAGCGCACCGATGTCCACCAGCACAACCCAAGCGATCAACTTCGCCGCCAAGCTCGCCCTGTTCGACGACCGCTGGCAACCCAGGGTGATCGCCCAGATGAACGACTACCAGTTCAAGCTGGTGAAGATCGAAGGCGACTTCGTCTGGCACAGCCACGCCGACACCGACGAGACCTTCATCGTCCTCGCCGGTCGCCTGCGCATCGATTTCCGCGACGGCGCGGTGCACCTGGGCCCCGGCGAGATGTATGTGGTGCCGCGCGGCGTGGAGCACAAGCCGTTCGCCGAGGGCGAGGTGCGCATGCTCCTGGTGGAGCCCTGCGGCGTGCGCAACACCGGCGACCAGGGCGGCGAGCGGACGGCCGTCAACGATCTGTGGATCTGAAACCGCGCCCACGAAAAAGCCCGGCTCGCTGGCCGGGCTCTTTCGCTGCGGGTCGTCCTCAATCGGCGACGTGGATCACCACCCGGCCACGCTTCGGACAGGTTTCCATGTAGCGATGCGCCTCGACCACCTGGTCGAACTCGAATACCCGGTCGACCACCGGTTTGAGCAGGCGATCGCGGGTCAGTTGCTCGATGTGCGCGAGGGCCTTGCTCACCGACTCGTCGTTGCGTTCCAGGCCCATCTCCGGATGACCGGTGAAATCCATCAGGCAGTGGCGGTAGAACTGCAGGTGCTTCTTGAACGCGGCGCAGGCCGGGAACGCCGACTCGTTGCCGCCGTTGCAGCCATACAGCACCAGCTTGCCGCGGGTGGCGGAGACATCGCCGAGCAGGGTCATCTGCGGGCCGCCCAATTCGTCGAGGATGACATTGACGCCCTTGCCCTCGGTGAAGCGCTCGACTTCCAGGACCAGGTCCTGCTCGTCGGTCACCACCACCTTGTCGGCGCCCTGCTCGCGGAGGAACTCGCGCTCCTCGGCGGACTTGGTGGAAGCGATCACCCGCGCGCCGAGAGCCTTGGCCAACTGGATCGAGACCGGTCCGTACATGCGCGCCGCCTCGGTGATCAGCACGGTCTGCCCGGCCTTCAACCCGGCCAGGTCGACCAGGCCGAAATAGGCCACCAGCAGGCCGGTGTAGTAGACGCTGGCCTCCACCGGGGTGAGTACCTCGGGGTAGACCGCCAGGGCCGCGCGTGGCATCAGCACCACGTCGCCATAGGCCGGATAATGATCGGGGGTATGGGCGGGGAAACTGGCCACGCGGGAACCCAGCGGCAGGTCGCCGACGCCGGCGCCGACCGCCAGCACCTCGCCGGCCAGTTCGAAGCCGAGACCGGACGGCAGCGCAGCCTGCTCCGGGGCCAGGTTCTGACGCCAGAGCACATCCTTCCAGCTCACGCCGATCGCCTGGACACGCACCAGGACTTCCCCTGCGGCCGGCGCCGGGGTCGGCAGCTCTTCGCATTTGAGGACCTCTGGCGGGCCAAACTGATGAAAACGGATCACTCGGGACATCGCAAACCTCTGCAGTGCATCACGGGGTGAATAACCTCATGGGTTGTGACTGTATCCGCCCATGCCTGACAAAACCACCCGTCGTTATTGATAATGGCTATGCCTGTCAGTGATCCTATGCCCCTCCGGCACCTCGCCAGGCCCCGCCCCGTCTCGCACGCAAGGCTTGACGGCGAGCCCCCGCGGTTGCAGCCTCTAGCCCCTGGAAACGAGGAACGCCATGAACCGAAACGACCTGCGCCGCGTCGATCTGAACCTGCTGATCGTGTTCGAGACCCTGATGCACGAACGCAGCGTGACCCGCGCCGCAGAGAAACTGTTCCTCGGCCAGCCGGCCATCAGCGCCGCGCTGTCGCGCCTGCGCACGCTGTTCGACGACCCGCTGTTCGTCCGTACCGGACGCAGCATGGAGCCCACCGCGCGAGCCCAGGAAATCTTCGCCCACCTGTCGCCGGCGCTGGATTCCATCTCCACCGCCATGAGTCGCGCCAGCGAGTTCGATCCGGCGACCAGCACCGCGGTGTTCCGCATCGGCCTTTCCGACGACGTCGAGTTCGGCCTGCTGCCGCCCCTGCTCCGCCGCCTGCGCGCAGAGGCGCCGGGGATCGTCCTCGTCGTGCGCCGCGCCAACTATCTATTGATGCCGAACCTGCTGGCCTCGGGGGAGATCTCGGTGGGCGTCAGCTACACCGACGAACTGCCGGCCAACGCCAAGCGCAAGACCGTGCGCCGCAGCAAGCCGAAGATCCTCCGCGCCGACTCCGCGCCCGGCCAGCTGACCCTCGACGACTACTGCGCGCGACCGCACGCGCTGGTGTCCTTCGCCGGCGACCTCAGCGGCTTCGTCGACGAGGAACTGGAGAAATTCGGCCGCAAGCGCAAGGTGGTCCTGGCGGTGCCGCAGTTCAACGGCCTCGGCACCCTCCTCGCCGGCACCGACATCATCGCCACTGTGCCCGACTACGCCGCCCAGGCGCTGATCGCCGCCGGCGGCCTGCGCGCCGAGGACCCGCCGTTCGAGACCCGCGCCTTCGAACTGTCGATGGCCTGGCGCGGCGCCCAGGACAACGACCCGGCGGAACGCTGGCTGCGCTCGCGGATCAGCATGTTCATCGGCGATCCGGACAGTCTCTGAGCCCTCCGGCGGCTACCTGCACGAGGCGTCGCAACGGGGAAATCGATCGCGCACCGCGAGCCTGTGGCTTATTCCATCGAAAGCACTGTCCATAACCATCGACTGTTACAGAAAACGAAAAACCATGTATCACTGTTCGTGATAATCAAAATCTCATCGTTCGATTAGTTCCCTGCCGGAGCAGCCCGCAGACTTCGCCAATCCCGAAAAACCGACTGGCGGAGTCAAGCATGGAACAGTCATCCCACTTCTCCTGGCGCTACCCCCTCGCACTCGCGGCCGTACTGGTCCTGAGCGCCTGCGGCAAGGCCCCGGAAACCACCCAAGGCATGGCGGCGCCCAAGGTCAGCGTCGCCGAAGTCATCGAACAACCGCTGAACGAGTGGGACGAATTCACCGGCCGACTGGAGGCCCCGGAGTCGGTGGAGCTGCGCCCGCGGGTATCGGGCTACATCGACCGCGTGGCCTTCCATGAAGGCGCCCTGGTGAAGAAAGGCGACCTGCTGTTCCAGATCGACCCGCGCCCGTTCGAGGCCGAGGTCAAGCGCCTCGAAGCCCAGCTGCAACAGGCCCGCGCGGCCCAGGCGCGGAGCGTCAACGAAGCCCAGCGCGGCGAACGCCTGCGCGCCAGCAACGCGATCTCCGCGGAACTCGCCGACGCCCGCACCACCGCCGCCCAGGAAGCCAAGGCGGCGGTCGCCGCGACCCAGGCGCAACTGGACGCGGCACGCCTGAACCTGAGCTTCACCCGGATCACCGCGCCGATCGACGGTCGCGTCAGCCGCGCCGAGGTCACCGCCGGCAACCTGGTCAACTCCGGGGAGACCCTGCTCACCACCCTGGTCAGCACCGACAAGGTCTACGCCTACTTCGACGCCGACGAGCGCGTGTTCCTCAAGTACGTCGAGCTGGCCCGCCAGGCCGGTCGCGACACGCGCAGCGAGAGCCCGGTGTACCTCGGCCTGAGCAGCGAGGACGGCAACCCGCACCTGGGCCGGCTGGACTTCCTCGACAACCAGGTCAACCCGCGTACCGGCACCATCCGCGGCCGCGCCGTGTTCGACAACGCCAAGGGCGAGTTCACCCCGGGCCTCTACGTGCGCCTGAAGCTGGTCGGCAGCAAGACCTACGCCGCCACCCTGATCAAGGACGAAGCGGTCGGCACCGACCTGGGCAAGAAGTTCGTGCTGGTCCTGGATGGCGACAACAAGACCGTCTACCGCACCGTCGAGATGGGACCGAAGCTGGAGGGCCTGCGCATCGTCCGCAGCGGCCTGAGCAAGGGCGACCGGATCGTCGTGAATGGCCTGCAGCGGGTCCGCCCGGGCATGCAGGTGGATCCGCAGAAGGTCGAGATGGCCAGCGCCGACACCCTGGCCACCCTCGCGCGCCTGCGGCAGTCGGTCGGCGACAGCGAACCACCGAAGGTGGCGGCGTCCAAGGACAACGCCACTCGCAACGAGCCGCGCGGCTGAGCGCGGCGATAGGAAGAACCGATGAATTTCTCCCAATTCTTCATCCAGCGGCCGATCTTCGCCGCGGTGCTGTCGCTGCTGATCCTGATCGGCGGCGCCATCTCCCTGTTCCAGCTACCCATCAGCGAATACCCGGAAGTGGTGCCGCCGACCGTCGTGGTCCGCGCCAACTTCCCCGGCGCCAACCCGAAAGTCATCGGCGAGACCGTCGCCTCTCCCCTGGAACAGGCGATCACCGGGGTGGAGAACATGCTCTACATGTCCTCCCAGTCGACCTCCGACGGCAAGCTGACCCTGACCATCACCTTCGCCCTCGGCACCGACCTGGACAACGCCCAGGTGCAGGTGCAGAACCGCGTCACCCGGACCGAGCCGAAGCTCCCGGAAGAAGTGACCCGGCTCGGCATCACCGTCGACAAGGCCTCGCCCGACCTGACCATGGTCGTGCACCTGACCTCGCCGGATAACCGCTACGACATGCTCTACCTGTCGAACTACGCGGTGCTCAACGTGAAGGACGAACTGGCCCGCCTCGACGGCGTCGGCGACGTCCAGTTGTTCGGCCTCGGCGACTATTCGCTGCGCGTCTGGCTGGACCCGAACAAGGTCGCCTCGCGCAACCTCACCGCCACCGACGTGGTCAACGCCATCCGCGAGCAGAACCGCCAGGTCGCCGCCGGCACCCTGGGCGCGCCGCCGGCGCCGAGCGATACCAGCTTCCAGTTGTCGATCAACACCCAGGGTCGCCTGGTCACCGAGGAAGAGTTCGAGAACATCATCATCCGCGCCGGCGCCAACGGCGAGATCACCCGTCTGCGCGACATCGCCCGGGTCGAGCTGGGCTCCAACCAGTACGCCCTGCGCTCGCTGCTGAACAACAAGCCGGCGGTGGCGATCCCGATCTTCCAGCGTCCCGGCTCGAACGCCATCGAGATCTCCAACCTGGTGCGGGAGAAGATGGCCGAGCTGAAGCACAGCTTCCCGCAGGGCATGGACTACTCCATCGTCTACGACCCGACCATCTTCGTCCGCGGCTCCATCGAGGCGGTGGTGCACACCCTGTTCGAAGCCCTGGTGCTGGTGGTGCTGGTGGTGATCCTGTTCCTGCAGACCTGGCGCGCCTCGATCATCCCGCTGGCCGCGGTGCCGGTGTCGCTGATCGGCACCTTCGCGGTGATGCACATGCTCGGCTTCTCGCTCAACGCGCTGTCGCTGTTCGGCCTGGTGCTGGCCATCGGCATCGTGGTGGACGACGCCATCGTGGTGGTGGAGAACGTCGAGCGCAACATCGGCCTCGGCCTCAAGCCGGTGGAAGCCACCAAGCGTGCCATGCGCGAGGTGACCGGGCCGATCATCGCCACGGCGCTGGTGCTCTGCGCGGTGTTCATCCCGACCGCGTTCATCTCCGGCCTCACCGGGCAGTTCTACCGCCAGTTCGCCCTGACCATCGCGATCTCCACGGTGATCTCGGCGTTCAACTCGCTGACCCTGTCGCCAGCGCTGGCGGCGGTCCTGCTCAAGGGCCACCACGAGCCGAAGGACCGCTTCTCGGTGTTCCTCGACAAGCTCCTCGGCAGTTGGCTGTTCCGTCCGTTCAACCGTTTCTTCGACCGCGCCAGCCATGGCTACGTCGGCACGGTGAACCGGGTCCTGCGCGGCAGCTCGATCGCCCTGCTGGTCTACGGCGGGCTGATGGTGCTGACCTACTTCGGCTTCTCCAGCACGCCGACCGGTTTCGTCCCGCAGCAGGACAAGCAGTACCTGGTGGCCTTCGCCCAGTTGCCCGACGCGGCCAGCCTGGACCGTACCGAGGCGGTGATCAAGCAGATGTCCGAGATCGCCCTGGCGCAGCCCGGCGTGGCGGACTCGGTGGCCTTCCCCGGCCTGTCGATCAACGGCTTCACCAACAGCCCGAACAGCGGCATCGTGTTCACCCCACTGAAGCCGTTCGACGAACGCAAGGACCCGAGCCAGTCGGCCGGGGCCATCGCCGCCGCGTTGAACGCCAAGTACGCCGACATCCAGGACGCCTACATCGCGATCTTCCCGCCGCCGCCGGTACAGGGGCTGGGGACCATCGGCGGCTTCCGCCTGCAGATCGAGGACCGTGGCAACCAGGGCTACGAGGAGCTGTTCAAGCAGACCCAGAACATCATCACCAAGGCCCGTGCGCTGCCTGAGCTGGAACCCAGCTCGGTGTTCTCCAGCTACCAGGTCAACGTGCCGCAGATCGACGCCGACATCGACCGCGAGAAGGCCAAGACCCACGGCGTGGCGATCAGCGACATCTTCGACACCCTGCAGGTCTACCTCGGCTCGCTGTACGCGAACGACTTCAACCGCTTCGGCCGTACCTATCAGGTCAACGTCCAGGCCGAGCAGCAGTTCCGCCTCGAACCCGAGCAGATCGGCCAACTGAAGGTGCGCAACAACCTCGGCGAGATGGTCCCGCTGGCGTCCTTCATCAAGGTCAGCGACACCTCCGGTCCGGACCGTGTGATGCACTACAACGGCTTCATCACCGCCGAACTCAACGGCGCCCCGGCCGCGGGCTACAGCTCCGGCCAGGCGCAGGCGGCGATCGAGAAGCTGCTGAAGGAGGAACTGCCCAACGGCATGACCTACGAGTGGACCGAGCTGACCTACCAGCAGATCCTCGCCGGCAATACCGCGCTGTTCGTCTTCCCGCTCTGCGTGCTGCTGGCCTTCCTCGTGCTGGCCGCCCAGTACGAGAGCTGGAGCCTGCCGCTGGCGGTGATCCTGATCGTGCCGATGACTCTGCTGTCGGCGATCACCGGGGTGATCCTGGCCGGCAGCGACAACAACATCTTTACCCAGATCGGCCTGATCGTTCTGGTGGGGCTGGCGTGCAAGAACGCGATCCTGATCGTCGAGTTCGCCAAGGACAAGCAGGAGGAAGGCATGGACCGCGTCGCCGCGGTGCTGGAAGCCTGCCGCCTGCGCCTGCGGCCGATCCTGATGACGTCCATCGCCTTCATCATGGGCGTGGTGCCGCTGGTGATCTCCACCGGCGCCGGCGCCGAGATGCGCCATGCGATGGGCGTGGCGGTGTTCTCCGGGATGATCGGGGTGACCTTCTTCGGCCTGCTGCTGACGCCGGTGTTCTACGTCCTCATCCGCCGCTTCGTGGAGAACCGCGAAGCGCGCCGCGCCGCCAACGACAAAGGCCTGCCAGAGGTGCATGCATGATTCACGCGCAGTCGATCCGGAGCGGGCTCGCGCCCGCCCTGGGTCTGTTCAGTCTGCTGGCGCTCAGCGCCTGCACGGTGGGTCCGGACTACCGGACCCCCGACACCGCGGCGGCGAAGATCGACGCCACGGCGAGCAAGCCCTACGACCGCAGCCGCTTCGAAAGCCTGTGGTGGAAACAGTTCGACGATCCGACCCTGAACCAGTTGGTCGAACAGTCGCTGAGCGGCAACCGCGACCTGCGCGTGGCCTTCGCCCGCCTGCGCGCCGCCCGCGCCCTGCGCGACGACGTGGCCAACGATCGCTTCCCGGTGGTCACCAGCCGCGCCAGCGCCGACATCGGCAAGGGCCAGCAACCGGGAGTGACCGAGGACCGGGTCAACAGCGAGCGCTACGACCTTGGCCTGGATAGCGCCTGGGAGCTTGACCTGTTCGGGCGCATCCGCCGTCAGCTGGAGTCCAGCGACGCCCTCAGCGAAGCGGCCGAGGCCGACCTGCAGCAACTGCAGGTCAGCCTGATCGCCGAGCTGGTGGACGCCTACGGCCAGCTGCGCGGCGCGCAACTGCGCGAGAAGATTGCCCTGAGCAACCTGGAGAACCAGAAGGAGTCGCGCCAGCTCACCGAGCAACTGCGCGACGCCGGGGTCGGTGCCGAACTCGACGTACTGCGCGCCGATGCGCGCCTGGCGGCCACCGCCGCCAGCGTGCCGCAACTGCAGGCGGAAGCCGAGCGTGCCAGGCACCGTATCGCCACCCTCCTCGGCCAACGGCCGGAAGAATTGACGGTGGACCTTTCGCCGCGCGACCTGCCGGCGATCACCAAGGCCCTGCCGATCGGCGATCCCGGCGAGCTGCTGCGCCGCCGGCCGGACATCCGCGCCGCCGAACGGCGCCTGGCCGCCAGCACCGCCGACGTCGGCGTTGCCACCGCCGACCTGTTCCCGCGGGTCAGCCTCAGCGGCTTCCTCGGCTTCACCGCCGGGCGGGGCTCGCAGATCGGCTCGAGCGCCGCCCGCGCCTGGAGCGTCGGCCCGAGCATCAGTTGGGCCGCCTTCGACCTCGGCAGCGTGCGTGCCCGCCTGCGCGGCGCCAAGGCCGACGCCGACGCCGCGCTGGCCAGCTACGAACAGCAGGTGCTGCTGGCCCTGGAAGAATCGGCGAATGCCTTCAGCGACTATGGCAAGCGCCAGGAGCGCCTGGTCTCGCTGGTCCGCCAGTCGGAAGCCAGCCGCGCCGCCGCGCAACAGGCGGCGATCCGCTACCGCGAAGGCACCACCGACTTCCTGGTGCTGCTGGACGCCGAACGCGAGCAACTCTCCGCCGAAGATGCCCAGGCCCAGGCCGAGGTCGAGCTGTACCGCGGCATCGTGGCGATCTACCGCTCCCTCGGCGGTGGCTGGCAACCCAGCGCCTGAACCGGCTATCCCCGGCCGATGGAAATCGGCCACTCCAGCCCCGCGATTGCAGCTCCTGGTCGCGGGGCTTTTTTATGCGCAGCGCGGGGGCTCGGTCGAGCCCTACGTCGTTTCTCGGCGATGGCGTAGAGGCTCGGCGGCCATTGCCGCGGGCTATTCCCGCCGCTCCGGCTGCGCGGAGTGGATATACAGGGTGTAGGTATCCGCCGGCCGGGGCGCGCCCGCCAGGTCGAGGGCATGACCGATGGCGCCGCGATGGTAGGTGCCATGGTTGACGATATGGAAGAGGATCTCCTGGCGCGTCATGCCGCCGTCGCGGCCATCGGCGAAGCGGAAGCGCAGCCATTCGCCGCGACGCTCCAGCGGCAGCTCGGCGACATAGCCGGCGAACCAGGCGGCCGAATCCTCCAGCCGGCGACGCAGGACGTCGTAGCCAGGCACCACCTCGCTGTTGGTCTGTTGGTGGGGCGCCGGCTCGCCCAGCAGGCGCGCCCTGAACAGTTCCTCGACGATCGCCATGTGATTGAGCTGTTGCAAGGCGAAGGCCAGCGAGGCCGGGAACGCCTCGGCGTCGATCCGGGCGATGGCATCGAGGGTGCGGCGGTCGGACCAGGCCTTGTAGTTGAAGGACTCGACCAGCAGGTCGACTTGCAGGTTGGGTCGGGACATGTGGCGGGCTTCCGTGTCCATTCGCTGAGGGAGCCGGATCATAGCCCGGAGACAGTGCTCAGCGCTCGCCCTGCAACCCTTCCAGGCGTGCATCGCAGAGGTCGCGCAGGCGGTCGCGGAGGGTGCGCCCGGCGCTGTCCAGCTCGGGCCGCGCGTAGAGCGCCAGTTCCAGGCCAGCGATGGGCGGGAAGCCGGCCTGCGCGCCAAGCAGGCGATGCTCGGGCCCGACGCAGCCCAGCGGCAGCAGGCTGACCCCCAGTCCGGCGCCGACCGCGGCCACCAGGCTGGCCAGGCTGGCGCTGGAATAGCCGATGCGCCAGCGACGCCCGATGCTCTCCAGGGCATGGATCATCTCCTGGCGATACAGCGCGCCGACCGGGAACACCACCAGCGGCACCGGCTCCTCCGGCGAACCCTCGCCGAACGGCCGCGTGGCGCTGCCGAACCAGCCCAGCGGCTCGGCCCAGCGTGCATGGCAGTCGCTGTCGGCCCCCCACTGCTTGACCAGCAGCAGGTCCAGCTCGCCGCTGCGATAGAGGCGCAGCAGGTGATGGCTGAGACCGCTCTCGACCTCCAGGCGCAGTCGCGGACGCTCTTCGGTGAAGCGCGTCAGCACCGGCATCAGCACTTCGCCGGCGAGGTCTTCCGGCACGCCGAGGCGCAGCACGCCGTCGCCATGGGCCGGGCTGAGGGCCTCGCTGGCCTCGTCCGAGAGCCGCAGCAGGCGCCGCGCGTAGCCAAGCAGGCGCTCGCCTTCCTCGGTCGGCAAGACCTGCCGCTGGCTGCGGTCGAGCAGGCGGCAACCGAGGTTCTGTTCGAGGCGGATGACCTGCTGGCTGACGGTGGACTGGGTCAGGTGCAGGTGTTCGCCGGCGCGGGTGAAGTTGCCGGTGTCGACAACGCTGACGAAGGTACGGAGCAGGACCAGATCGAGCATGCACACTCCCACTGAAAGGCATTACATCATTTAATTTCAGCATACATGACATCGACGCCATACTTTTCGCCAACGCCTATCGGAGCCCATCGACATGTCCCTGGCCAATCTATGCAGGAGCGGAGCCATGCTGGTCTGCGCAGCATTCAGCGGAGGCGCCGGCGCGAGCGACGCCGGAGCATTGCTCGAAGCCGCGCGTCGCGGCGATACCGCGCAGGTCGCCAGCCTGCTCGAACGCAAGGTCGAGGTCGACGCGCCCAGCGCCGACGGCAGCACCCCGCTGCTGCTGGCCACCGCCAACGACCACCTGGCGGTGGCGCGCCAGTTGATCGAGGCCGGCGCCGACGTCAACCGGCAGAACAGCCGGCTCGACAGTCCGTATCTGCTGGCCGGCGCCGAGGGCCGCCTGGAAATCCTGCGCCTGACCCTGCTCCACGGCGCCGACCTGAAGAGTACCAACCGCTACGGCGGCACCGCGCTGATCCCGGCCTGCGAACGCGGCCATGTGGAAGTGGTGAAGACGCTGCTGCAAGCCGGGGTCGATCCCAACCATGTCAACAAGCTCGGCTGGACCGGGCTGCTCGAGGCGATCCTGCTGAGTGACGGCGGTCCGCGCCACCAGAAGATCGTGCGCCTGCTGATCGACGCCGGCGCCGACGTCAACCTGGCCGATGCCGACGGCGTCAGCCCGCTGGCCCACGCCCGCCAGCGCGGCCAGGGCGGGATCGAGCGGCTGCTGCTGGCCGCCGGCGCCCAATGAAAGCGAAGGAGAAAGACATGTCCGATGAAACCTTCATGCGCGAGGCCATCGCCCTCGCCCGCGCCAACGTCGAGGCCGGCGGCCGCCCGTTCGGCGCCGTGCTGGTGCGCGACGGGCGGGTCCTGGCCCGCGGCGTCAACCAGATCCACGAGACCCACGATCCCAGCGCCCACGCCGAACTGCAGGCGATCCGCCAGGCCAGTCAGGCACTCGGCAGCCCGCGCCTGGACGGTTGCGTGATCTACGCCAGCGGCCATCCCTGCCCGATGTGCCTGGCCGCCATGCATCTCTGCGGCATCCAGGCGGCCTGGTTCGCCTATTCCAACGAGGACGGCGAAGCGTTCGGCCTGTCCACGGCCACGCTCTACGCCGAGATGGCGCGCCCGCCACAGCGGCAGAGCCTGCCGCTACGCGCCCTGCGTCCTGCCGGCGAAGAGGGTCTGTACCGGCAATGGCGGCAACGCCAGGCATGAGCGCGCGAATCCCTTCCGGCGGCCAGGCCGCCACCGGCGTCGGCGCGGCGGAGGTCAGTTGGGTCGGCCTGCTGGTGATCTTCTGCCTCGGCATCAACCTGCGACCGATCCTCACCGGCATCGGCCCGCTGCTCGAGGAAATCACCGCCGGCACCGGTCTCGGCTTCCAGGGCGCGTCGCTGCTGACGGTGTTGCCGGTGCTCTGCATGGGCCTGGTGGCGCTGTTCCTGCCCTGGCTCGGGCGCTGGCTGGCCGAGCACCGCGGCATCGTCTGCGGACTGCTGGCCATCGCCGCGGCCTGCCTCTGGCGCCTGGAACTGGATAGCGGGCTGGCGCTGATCGCCAGCGCCGTGCTGGCCGGCAGCGGCGTGGCGATCATCCAGGCACTGGTACCGGGCGTGGTCAAGCGCTGGTTCCCGAGGCGGGTCCCGGCGGCGATGGGTCTCTACTCGGCCTCGCTGATGGCCGGCGGCGGAACCGCGGCGGTGCTCAGCCCGCGGATCGCCGAACACTTCTCCAACTGGCAGGCCGGCCTCGGCGCCTGGGCCGTACCGGCCCTGCTGGCGCTGCTGCTGTGGATGTTCGCGCGGCCAAGGGAGGTGCTGCCGAGCGCTGGCGAGGGGCCGGTCCGGCACTTCTTCGGCAATCGCCGTGGCTGGCTGCTGGCGGTGTATTTCGGGTTGATCAACGGCGGCTACACCAGCATGGTGGCCTGGTTGCCGGTGTACTACCGCCAGCTCGGCTGGAGCGCCCAGGACAGCGGCGGGCTGGTCGGGATCATGACCATCTTCCAGGTGCTCGCCGCGCTCAGCGTGCCGCTGCTAATTCGCCGCCGCCTCGACCGCCGGCCCTGGCTGCTGGCCGCGCTGCTGGTCCAGCTCGGCGGCTTCTGCGGCCTGCTGTCGATGCCGCTGCAGCACGCGGCGCTGTGGGTGGCGTTGATCGGCTACGGCCTGGGCGCCTGCTTCGCCCTCAGCCTGACCCTGACCCTCGACCACCTCCACGAGCCGCGTGCGGCGGGAAGCCTGGCGGCCTTCGTGCAGGGCATCGGCTTCATCATCACCGGCATCGTGCCCTACCTGACCGGCTGGCTGCGCGACGCCACCGGCAGCTTCCAGGCCTCCTGGCTGCTGCTCGCGGCGAGCGTGGTGGCGATGTTGCTGGTGACCCTGCGCTTCGCCCCGTCCGGCTATGCCCGGGCCATGGGCGAGACGCGCGACTGAGCGGCGGACCTCCGCGCCCGCCATTGCGGGCGCGGGTGGCGCTTCAGTAATGGGTGGCGATATAGATGCGGTAGCTGATGATGGCCAGCATGCAGATCACCCCGACCCACATGAGGAACAGGCCGAACGGCGTGTCGCGCTTGGTGAAACCCGTGCCGATGAAGAGCATGCCCAGCACGATGATTGCGAAAGTGACGCCGTAGGAATCCATGTTTACCCTCGTTGGCCGCGTTCCTGACATACTTGTCAGTCTAGCTCCAAGCCCGCTAGAACTGCGTTGATATTTATCAGCCTGCGGTCAATCTCGGGCAAATTCATCGAACTTGAGGAAACGCCTGGCTGCGAGCGGCAAGGTCGCGCAAGATCGCCTGGATCTCGCCGAAGTCCGGCCGCTCGCTCACCCGTGGCAGCGCGCAACGTCGCTGCAACTCGACCAGCGCCGCACGTAGCGAGGCCTGCCCCGGCAGCGCCTCGCTGCGCTCGAGCAACTCTTCCAGCAGGCAGGCGAAGGCACGCACTTCCAGGCGCCGCAGGGCGCCGGCGAGCACGGCGTCGTCCGGGAGGAAGGACGCGGCGCCGAAATCGCCGAGCAGGCAGGCACCCTCCTCGCGCCAGAGGATGTTATGCGCATAGAAGTCGCCATGGCTGATGCCGCGTCCATGCAGATGGGCCATCAACCCGGCGAGCGAGGCCGCCAGGCGCAGCGCCGTGGCCAGCTCGAAGCGCAGTCCCGGCGGATAGACGTCGCGGGTACAGGACTCCAGGCTCGGCGGCCCCGCCAGGTTGCGATAGGCGTCGTCGAGCAGCTCCAGCACCAGCCCGTCGCGCCCTTGCGGATGCCCGGCGAGCCGGCCGAGCACCTCGATCAATTGCGCATGGCGCCCCGCCGCCAGGCAGGCGGCCATCTCGCTGGCAGGGGTGCCATCGCTGGTCACTTCGCCCTTGAACAGCTTCAGCGCCACCGTGCGCGTCGAGCCGTCCGGCTGGCGCCAGCCGGCGCGATGGATGACCCCGGAGGCTCCTTCGCCGATCAGCCCTTCCAGGCTCAGCTCGCTCCAGTCCAGCGCGGCGATGCCGCTGTCGGCCAGCGCCGGCAGGCGGCACAACGGGTTGCCGGCGTAGGCCAGCCAGGCCAGGCGCGGCAGCGTCGCCAGCCAGGCCGGCAGGCGCTGGAAACGGTTGGCGGCGATCCGCAGCAGTTCCAGGCCTTCGCAAGCGGCCATGCTCTCGGGCAAGGCCTCCAGGCGGTTGCCGGCCAACATCAGCTTCTGCAACGGCCGGCGGCCCAGTTCCTCGGGCAGCGTGGCGATGCGGTTGTCGGTGAGGATCAGCCAGCGCAGCGCTGGCGGCAGGGCTGCGGCCGGCACCCGCTCGATGCGGTTGGACTTGAAGCCGACCATGCTCAGCGCCGGACAGTCGCCCACCGCCGCCGGCAATTCGGCGAAGTCGTTGGCGGAACAGAACAGCACCTTGAGACGATGCAGCCGGCCGAGGTCGTCCGGCAGTCTGTCCAGGGCGTTGCCGCTGAGGTTGAGCACCTCCAGGGAGTCGGCCAGTTCGAAGATTTCCCGGGGGAACTCGCGCAGGCCGCAGGACAGGTCCAGGCGCGTGGCGCCGGCCAGTTCGCCGCTGCGCAGTTGCTGCAAGGTGTGCATGGTTCGACGGACTCCGGCCAGGGCGGATGGAAAGCCGCGCATGATAGCCAAGGCGTTGCGGAACGCGCACCCTCGCCGTGCTAGAGTGGCCGCCCCGAATCGACAGGACCACAGAGAATGGAACTCTCCCCCGCCGAACGCCAACTCCTGCTGGCCCATCGCCTGGCCGTGTTCGACGGCTGCGTGGTATACGACGCCCAGCCGCCGGTGTCCGCCGAACACGTCCAGCGTCTTGCCGAAGGCCTGGCCGGACCGATTCCAGAAGACCTGCTGCGCCTCTGGCGCACCTGTTTCGGCGGGCGCCTCGGCTATGACCTGGAAGTCGACTACGACGGCCACCGCCACCCGTTCTCTTTCAGCGAACTGTTCTATCCGGACAGCGACGGCTACCACGACCTCTGGGGCTGGATCGAACACGAGCGCGAGCTGGCGGCGGAAGCCGCGGCAGAAGAAGGCTGCGACTGGAACGGCAAGCTGGCCTACCTGCCGTTCGGTGGCTTCGAGTACCTGGAGCGGCTCTACGTCTGCGTCGAACCCGGCCCCGAGTATGGCGCGGTAATCGCCTGGAGCCACGGCCTGCCGCCGGCCTGGGCCGGACGCCTGCACCAGGATTCGCTGACGCGCCTGGCCGACGACGTCGGCGGGCTGTTCCGCCTGCTGTCCTTCGAACAGGACCCGTTCGACGCCGAGAACGCCTGCGGCGTGGCCGACGAGCTGCTGGAAGCGCTGGACGCCCTGGAGGCCGCCGGGGAGCCCGGCAAGGCGCTGAAGGGCCGCCTGGAAGTCCTGCTGCGCCAGCGCATCCTCGACTGGCGGCCGGCCCTCGCCGACGGCAGCCTGGCCGCCGAGCCAAGGCTGCGTCAACTGGCCCTGGCCGAAGCTGCGCAAGACGGCGATATCGACCTGCTGCAACGCCTGCGCGATGCCGGCTGCGACTTCGCCGAAACCTTGCGCGGACGCGGCGGCGTGCTGGAGGCCTGCCTCGCCCGCGGGCGCCTGGAGGCCGCCAGATGGCTGCTCGACCAGGGCGTCGCGGTGCACCAGGACAGCCTGCAGATTGGCGCCGCGCACCTCGATGCGCTCCTGGCCGAACGCCTGTTGCGGCTCGGCGCGATCTCCGACCCGAATACGGTGCTCCTCGCCCTGCAATACGGCGACGCCGACGCCGCGCGGATCATGGCGCGACCGCTGCTGGAGGAGTCGCCGGCGCGGGCCAGCGCCCTGCGTCTGGCCCTCGCCAGCCGCGCCGAGCGCGAGCGCAGCGACGCCAGGCGGGTCAGGTCGGGAAAGATGGGCAGCAACCGCAGTCCCGACGACTACCTGGCCCTGGCCGAGCGCCTGGAGCGCTTCCTCGCCGAGCTGCCTGGCTGAGGCTCAACCCTCCGGTCCCTGCACCTCGATGAAGGAACCGTCGGCCAGTCGCTCGAACGCCCGTCCCGGCGGCGCGTCGAGCAGCGGCAGGATGCTGTCGTCGGCGTTCAGCACCGAGCCCAGGCTGACGTAGGCGGTGGTCCCGGCGGTATTCATGTAGTCGTCCGACTCGTCGCCGGCCATCAGCCGCCAGCCGCTGTCGTTTTCCTCTTCCGGCGCCTCGCGGTAGAGGTAGCCGACCGCCTTCCCCTCGTCTATCACCCGGCGCGTCACGAAGCAGCGCCGGGCATAGCGCGAGATCGGCGTTTCCCGCGGGTCGTGCTCGGTGTTGATGATGTGCCGCGCCTCGAAGACGATGCGCTCGCCCAGCGACAGGTCGCGGATGTATTGCGGATAGTTGTCCAGGCGGCCGCTGAAGGCGCCATCCGCCTCGATGCCCTCGACCGTCACCCAGAGCCGCTCGGCGCGCGGCGCATCGGGGTTGTCGGTATCGAAGGCGAAGATCAGCTTGACGCTTTCCCCGGCGGCGACCCGGTCGATGGTCTCCGCGTCCGGTTTGTAGAAGGTGTAGGGATGGCGGACAGCGATCGCGCTGGCGTCCACCAAGGTCCACGAGGCCATGTCGACTCCCGCTTGGCTGGCTACGCGGCGCCCGTAGCCTGGGCTGCCACGGGCACGCCGGTGCCCGGGCGGCATGGGTGGAATGGCGTGGCCGAGGTTCGGGTCGCGGCGCCCACCGGCAGGTCGAAGCCATGCCCGGCCAGGAACCGCCCTTCGGCCCGCCTACCCAGAGGAAAGTAGCAGCGCCGCCGCGCAGCCGCCAGCAACGGGCTGTCGCAGAGCGCCGCCCCGGATGGGGCGGCGGCGCGCCTTCAGAGGATTTGCAGCGGGTACTCGACGATCAGGCGGACTTCGTCGAGGTCCGACTCGAAGCTGTCGGAGCGCACCGTGGCCTGGCGCACGCGGAACGCCAGGTCCTTGGCCGCGCCGCCCTGCACCACGTACTTGACCTCCACGTCGCGTTCCCAGCGGCCCTGGTTGGTCAGCGGGTTGCCGTTGGCGTCGGTGCGCATGTAGACGCTGTTGGCATTCGAATAATCGGCGTCCCAGCCCTTGCCATAGCGGGTCATGAAGCTCAGCCCCGGCACGCCGAAGGCGGCCATGTCGAGGTCGTAGCGGAGCATCAGCGAGCGTTCCTTGGGCGAGTTGAAGTCGCTGTACTGGATCGAGTTGTCCAGGTAGATGGAGTCGGTCTGGCGCAGGTAGTCGAAGTCGTCGTCGCCGTTGTTGCGCTGGTACGACAGCAGCACCTGGTGCGGGCCGTAGGCGAAGCCGCCGCGCACGCTCCAGATGTCGTTGTCGAGTTCGCCCATCACCTGCCTGCCCTGGTCCTTGACCTTGTAGTAGTTGGCGCCGCCGAGCAGGGACAGCTTGTCGTCCAGCGGATAGTTGAAGCTGGTGCCGGCGTAGTACTGGTCCCAGGCGTCCTTCTGGCGGCTGCCGTAGAGGCTGACGCTCCAGTGCTCGGTGGCCTGGTAGTCGCCGCCGGCGTAGGCGACCCACGGCGAGTCGATGCGCCGGCCGGTGTAGAAGCTGTAGAAGTCGTCGCTGCCGCTGGTGCTGTTCGGCTGGGTCATCGAGTTCAGCTTGCCGGCCTGCAGGGTCAGGCCCTTCGCCAGGCTGTCGTTGACCAGGGTGAAGCCGCGGAAGCTGGAGGGGAACAGCCGGCTGTTGCCGTACTGGATCACCGGGGTTTCCGGGAACACGTCGCCGACCCGCAGCACGGTGCCGTACCAGCGCAGCTTGACCGCGCCGCCGGCTCGCGAATAGTCGTCCTGCGGCCGCCCCTGGTCGTCATAGGGCAGCAGGTCGACGCTACCGCCGGCGCCGGAACGCCCGCCGCCGCTGTCCAGGCGCACGCCGAGCTGGGCGAAGGCGTCGATGCCGACGCCCAGCGTGCCCTGGGTGAAGCCCGAGGAGAAGTTGGCCATGAAGCCCTGCACCCATTCCTCGGTGTAGCCGCCGCCCGCCGGGCTCGATTGGCCCTTGCGGAAGTCGCGGTTGAAGTAGAAGTTGCGCAGCAGCAGGTTGACCTCGCTGCCCTCGATGAAACCTTCCTTGCTCCGCTCGGCGTTCTCCTCGGCGACGGCCGAGGCCATCACTCCAGCGCCCAGCAGCAGTGGAAGCGTCCACAGTCGTTTCTTTCCATCCCCTTGCATGGCGATTGCTCCAGATCGGTTCATGTCTGTTTTTCTTCTGCGGCCATGCCCTGCGACGCTGGCTGTGCGTGAACTTCTGGTCGATCGCGCCCCCGCGCAGTCCTGCCGCAACCGGCATTGACCGTGGGGCTGATTCTGGAACCGGGGAAATGACGCAGACATGAGGCGGGGATTACTTTTCCGCAATCTTAACTCGCACTTAATGCGCTTCGCGCAGACTGCTCCGCCATGCAACGGAGCATCGCCGAAGTTATCGGAAACGTAATTTTCCACTCACCCTCGGGTAATCCGTCCGCTCTTACTCTTTGCTCAAACGGGACGAATACCTCGCCCCGGCGACGAGCCAACCCGAGAGGTTTGCCATGAAGATCATCCCGATGCTGCTGGCCGCCCTGCTGGCGACCGGCGCCGCCACTGCCCAGGCCCAGGACGGCAGCGAACGCTCCTGGCAGTACAACGCCGAGTTCCGCGCCGCGCAGAAAGAACTGCGCGAGAAGCGCCTGCAGAAGCAACAACTGGAAGCGCAAGCGCAGAAGACCGACCGCAGCAAATGCGCCGAGCGCAAGAACGGCAACGGCTGAGCAGCCTTTCACCGAGCAATACACTTGTCCTTTTTGGGTTGCTCCTTTGGACAAGTCCTGAGGCGCCAGTCATGGCGCCTTTTTTTATCCGCCGTCGCGCCTGGCGGAAGAAGGCGGCATGGTCGCCAGCGACCAGCCGCCCTCCCCGCTCCCCGCCTTACTCCTGCAATGCCCGCGGCCGCTGGCTGCGGCGCTCGGCGGCAGGCGCCGGGCTGGCCTGGAGCTGGAAGTCGAAATCCAGTTCGGCGAAGCGTCCGCCCTCCACGCCGCGGTCACGGGCCGCGGCGGGGTCGTCGTTGAAGCGCAGGTCGCCGATCAGCCCATCGCGGGTGGCGTAGGCGAAGTCGTCCCACAGGTAGCGGTCGCCCGCCAGGTTGATCTGGGTGGTCAGGTGGCGATGGCCGGGCGCCGAGACGAAGAAGTGGATGTGCGCCGGCCGCTGGCCGTGGCGGCCGAGGCGGTCGAGCAGTTCCTGGGTCGGGCCGTCGCTCGGGCAACCGTAGCCGGAGGGCACGATGCTGCGCGCACGGTAGCGGCCGTCGGCGTCGGTGCGGATGCGCCGGCGCAGGTTGTATTCGGACTGGCTGCTGTCGAAGTAGGAATAGGTGCCTTGGGTATTGGCGTGCCAGACGTCGACGATGGCTCCGGCCAGCGGCTGGCCGTCGGGACCGCTGACGCGGCCCTGGAGGAACATCACGGTGCCGGGGTCGCGGCCGTCGTCCATCCGTGCCTCGCCGTCGCTCAGCGGCGCGCCGGCGACGTACAGCGGCCCTTCGATGGTGCGCGGCGTGCCGCCGGTGAGGCCGGCCTCGGCGTCCTGGGCGTCGAGCAGCAGGTCCAGGTAATGCTCCAGGCCCAGCCCGGCGGCCAGCAGGCCGGCTTCCTGGCGGCTGCCCAGGCGGTTCAGGTAGTCCACCGCTTTCCAGAATTCGTCGGGCGTGACCTGCATCTCTTCGATCAGCTTCGCCGTATCGTCGAGGATGCGCCGCACCAGGGCCTTGGTGCGCGGATCGCCGCGTTCGTTGAGCTGGCCGCTGGCCTCTTCGAAGAAGCGCTGGACGTCGGCAGTCTGGGAAATCTTCACGGTCATGGCGTTTGCCTCTGCTTGTTGTTGTCGGGCGTGGGAAGGGAATCTCAGCGGTCGTCGGCATGGATCGACGAGGGATGCCGGCAAAGCCCGTCGATCTCGATGTCCATGTAGGGAAACAGCGGCAGCCGGGTCAGGGTGTCGTGCAGCGCCTCGACACTGGGCAGGTCGAACAGGCTGTAGTTGGCGTAGTGCCCAGCGATTCGCCAGAGGTGCCGCCAGCTGCCCTCGCGCTGGAGGCGCTGGGCCATTTCCTTCTCCTCGGCCTTGAGCCGCTCGGCCTGTTGCGGGTCCATGTCGACGGGCAACTTCACGGTCATCTTCACGTGGAACAGCATCGGTCGTTTCTCCTCTGTCTGCGGAATGGCTTCAGCGCCGGCGGAAGCGCGCCAGGCGCTCCTCGTCGAGCGCCAGGCCGAGACCCGGCGCACGCGGCACGTGCAAGTGGAAATCCTGGTAGCGCGGCGACTCGAGGAGGATGTCCTCGGTCAGCAACAACGGGCCGAACAGTTCGCTGTGCCAGGCCAGGCGGTCGAGGGTGACGAAGGCGTGGGCGGCGGCCAGGGTGCCGATGCCGCCCTCGAGCATGGTCCCGCCGTACAGGCCGATCCCGGCCGCCTCGGCGATCGCCGCGCTACGCAGCACCGCGCGCGGTCCGCCGTTCTTGGCGATCTTCAGGGCGAACACCGGGGCGGCGCCCTCGCGAGCCAGGTGGAAGGCATCCTCGACGCTCTCGATGGCCTCGTCGGCCATGATCGGCGCGCCGCCGCGGCTGCTCAGGCGCGCCAGGCCGATGCGGTTGTGGCGGGCGATGGGCTGTTCGATCAGGGCGATGCCGTTGTCGCCGAGCGTCGCGCAGGCACGCTGGGCAACGCCTTCGTCCCAGGCCTGGTTGACGTCCACCCGCACGCTGGCGCGCTCGCCAAGGGCGCGCTTGATGGCGATCGCGTGGGCCACGTCGGCATCCACCTCACCGGCGCCGATCTTCAGCTTGAAGTGCCGGTGGCGGCGCAGGTCGAGCATCCGCTCGGCTTCCTCGATGTCGCGGCCGGTGTCGCCGCTGGCCAGGGTCCAGGCCACCTCCAGGCTGTCGTGCAGGCGGCCGCCGAGCAGTTCGCTGACGGCCAGGCCGAGGCGCTTGCCATGGGCGTCGAGCAAGGCGGTCTCGACCGCCGAGCGGGCGAAGGTGTTGCCCCTGATGTGCCGGTCCAGGCGCTGCATCGCGGCATTCACGTTGTCCGCCGGCTGGCCCAGCAGCAACGGAGCGAAATGCGCGTCGAGATTGCTCTTGATGCTCTCCGGGCTCTCGCTGCCGTAGGCCAGGCCACCGATGGTGGTGGCTTCGCCGAGGCCCTCGATGCCGTCGCTGCAACGCAGGCGGAGGATCACCAGGGTCTGCCGGTTCATGGTGTGCATGGCCAGCTTGTGCGGACGGATGGTCGGCAGATCGACGATGATCGACTCGAGGCTTTGGATCACGGCTTGGCTCATTCTCGGGGGTCCACCAGGGTTGCGGTCGGGTTTTCGACGGTTCGCCGCTCAAGGCTCGCTCGATACCGAGCAGGTTTCGCCGTCGTTTCGGCCAAGCATCCATCGCCTTCTTCACTGGGGTCCAATATCATCTTCCTCTCGAACCATACCCTGGAGGTATCATGGAGCTTCGTCACCTGCGCTACTTCCAGGCGCTGGCCCGGACTCTCAACTTCACCCGCGCCGCCGAGCAACTGCACATCGCCCAGCCACCGCTGAGCCGGCAGATCCAGCAACTCGAGGAAATGCTCGGGGTGGCCCTGCTGGAGCGCGGCCGGCCGCTGCGCCTGACCGAAGCCGGGCGCTTCTTCCACGAACAGAGCGCGACGCTCCTGGACCAACTGGAGAGCATCTGCGACAGCACCCGGCGGATCGGCCAGGGCCAGCGCCAGTGGTTCGGCATCGGCTTCGTGCCCTCGGCGCTGTATGGCGTGCTGCCGGAGCTGATCCGCCACCTGCGCGGCGACCCGGAGCTGGAGCTGGGCCTGCTGGAGATGACCACCCTGCAACAGGTCGAGGCGCTGAAGAGCGGGCGCATCGACATCGGTTTCGGACGCATCCGCATCGACGACCCGGCGATCCGCCAGAGCGTGCTCAGCGAAGAGCCGCTGGTCGCCGCCTTGCCCGCCGGCCACCCGTTGCTCGGCCAGCCGCTGAGCCTGGAGCGCCTGTCGCGCGAGCCGTTCGTGCTCTACCCCGGCCAGCCGCGGCCGAGCTACGCCGACCATGTGCTGGCGCTGTTCGCCACCCACGGCCTGAGCCTGCGCGTGACGCAATGGGCCAACGAGATGCAGACCGCCATCGGCCTGGTCGCCGCCGGACTCGGCGCGACCCTGGTGCCGGCCTCGGTGCAGTTGCAGCACCGCGACGACGTCGCCTACCAGGCCCTGGCCGACGCCTCCCTGACCTCGCCGATCATCGTCAGCCGGCGCCAGGGCGACGGCTCCCCGCACCTGCGGCGCTGCCTGGCGCTGATCGGCCGCGAGGACGCCTGAGTGCCCTCTCAGGAGCGCCGCGCGGCGCGGCGCTGGGTCATGCTCGGGGTTTCCTCGAAGCGCTTGCGGTAGTCCACGGAGAAGCGTCCGAGGTGGCTGAAGCCCCAGCCCAGGGCGATCGTCGAGATGCTGCGGGCGCCGCCGCTGGCGAGGATCTCCTCGCGCACCGCGGCGAGCCGGTAGTGCTTCAGGTAGCTCATCGGCGATACCCCGAAGTAGCGACGGAAGCCCTCGAACAGCTTGAACCGCGAGACCCCGGCGGCGCGTTCCACGTCCTCCAGGCTCAGGGTCTCGCGGGCGTTGGCCTGGAGAAACTCGCGAGCGCGCAGCAGGTAGTGCGGCGGGCGCCCGCCAAGGCCCTGCTGCAGGGCCTCGCTGTAGTTGTTCGGCTGGGCCAGGATCAGTCCCTTGATCAGCGCGCGTTCCAGGTCGCTGCTGAAAAACGCCTGGGCGTAGAGTTCGCTGCGCGCCATCTCCTCGCTGATGTGCCGCACGGTGCGCCACCAGGACGCCGAGGCGCCGTCCAGGGCATCCATCTCCGGATCGAAGCGCAAGGGCGTATCGATCGGCCGCTGCAACATCTCCTCCAGGACCTTGCGCATCGCCGTGCGGCCGATCACCACCTGCAACTTGCGGCAGTCCCCGGCGATGCTCAGCTCCTGGCGCTCGTTGGGCGCGATGATCACCCCGCGGCGGACGTCGGAGAGCAGGCGCAGCCCGCCCCGGCACAGCTCCTGCTCGCCGCTGAGCGGCAGGCTCAGGCTGTAGGCGTTGAACGCCGCGGCATCCTCGACGGTGATGGTGACGTCGGTGCCGTAGCCGATGTAGCCGAGGGTGGTGCACATCGACTTCAGCACGTTGCCGTGGTGCTGGAACTGCACCAGTCCCGGGCTCGCCGCTTCGAGCCGGTGCGGCCCGCAGACCTTCGACATCCAGGAACGGGCGGCGGCCAGGTCCAGGTGGTCGGCATGGAGATCGCCACGATCGGCGACGGGATGGCTCCTCATCATGGTTCGGCACTCGACACGGCAAGGCTGGGGGTGCGCTCTGCTGGCGCTCTGTTTTCAGCAAAATGCAAGGCATGTGCCGGCGCAAGGCCGACTCCCCGCATCCTCCACTATCCGGATAGCGTTCGCCGACTTTCCGGACAAAGCGTCCGCCGCAAGCGCCGCTCGAACCCGGAACGAGCCCTCCGCGAGGCCCTCGGCCGCTCCTCGGCGGCCGCACATTTTCGGGATGCGCATCGTCGACTAAGCGGATAGCCCGCCCCCGCTCGCGGCCGTTGAATGGCTCACCCATAACGACAACGCACAAGGGTGAGAACGCATGAACGCTAACCGCAGAAGCCTCGAACAGTGGCGCGACTATGTCGGCGGCTGCCTCGACTTCCGTCCCGAGGAAGGCATCTTCCGCATCGCCCGGGACATGTTCACCGAACCGGAGCTGTTCGACCTGGAGATGGAGCTGATCTTCGAAAAGAACTGGATCTACGCCTGCCACGAAAGCGAACTGGCCAGGCCCCACGACTTCGTCACCCTGCGCGCCGGACGCCAGCCGCTGATCGTCACCCGCGACGGCAACGGCCAGTTGCACGCGCTGGTCAACGCCTGCCAGCATCGCGGCGCGACCCTGGTGCGGGTCGGCAAGGGCAACCAGTCGACCTTCACCTGTCCGTTCCATGCCTGGTGCTACAAGAACGACGGCCGGCTGGTGAAGGTCAAGGCGCCGGGCGAATACCCGGAAGGCTTCGACAAGGCCACCCGCGGCCTGAAGAAAGCGCGCATCCAGAGCTACAGGGGCTTCGTCTTCGTCAGCCTGGACGTCGCCGGCGAGGACGACCTGGTGGACTTCCTCGGCGACGCCCGGGTGTTCCTCGACATGCTGGTGGCGCAGTCTCCCAGCGGCGAGCTGGAAGTGCTGCCCGGCACCTCCACCTACACCTACGAAGGCAACTGGAAGCTGCAGAACGAGAATGGCCTGGACGGCTATCACGTCAGTACCGTGCACTACAACTACGTAGCCACCGTGCAGCACCGCCAGCAGGTCGAGGCCGAGCGCGGCGGCGCGGCCGCCACCCTCGACTACAGCAAGCTCGGCGCCGGCGACGCGGCCACCGACGACGGCTGGTTCTCCTTCGCCAACGGCCACAGCGTGCTCTTCAGCGAGATGCCCAACCCCGCCGTACGCCCCGGCTACGCCAGCGTGATGCCGCGGCTGGTGGCGGAATACGGCCAGGCCCGCGCCGAGTGGATGATGCATCGCCTGCGCAATCTCAATCTCTACCCCAGCCTGTTCGTCATCGACCAGATCAGCTCGCAGCTGCGCATCGTCCGCCCGCTGGCCTGGAACCGTACCGAGATCGTCAGCCAGTGCATCGGCGTCAAGGGCGAGTCGGACGCCGACCGGGAGAACCGGATCCGCCAGTTCGAGGACTTTTTCAACGTCTCCGGGATGGGCACGCCCGACGACCTGGTGGAGTTCCGCGAAGCCCAGCGTGGCTTCCAGGCCCGCCTGGAGCGCTGGAGCGACATCTCCCGCGGCCACGGCAAGTGGCTCGAAGGCGCGACGCCGAACAGCCAGGCGCTGGGTATCGCGCCGCTGCTGACCGGCACCGAGATCACCCACGAAGGCCTCTACGTCAACCAGCACGCGCATTGGCGGCGCTTCCTCCTCGACGGCCTGGAGCGCCTGGCCCTGCGCGCGAAGGAGGTGACCCCATGAACGCCGGACTGCAGTACCGCGTCGAACAGTTCCTCTACCGCCACGCCGAACTCTGCGATGCCCAGGACTGGGACGGCTACCTCGCGCAGTTCGACGAACAGTGCGAGTTCCACCTGCCGCAGTGGGAGTCCGAGCACCGCTACACCCGCGATCCGAAGCGCGAGATGTCGCTGATCTACTACCCCAGCCGTGCCGGCCTGGAAGACCGGGTGTTCCGTATCCGCACCGGCAAGGCCGCGTCCACCGTGCCGATGCCGCGCACCCTGCACCAGATCGGCAACGTGCGCATCGCCGAGGAAGGCGAAGGCCTGCTGCGAGTGCGGGTCAACTGGCAGACCCTGTTCCAGCGCCTGGACCAGACCGGCAGCTTCTTCGGCCATGCCACCTACCGCCTGAAACCCCATGGCGAGACCTGGCTGATCGCGCGCAAGCACATCGTCCTGCTCAACGACCGGATCGACTCGGTCCTCGACTTCTACCACCTCTGAACGGCGGGCCCCGTCACGATGAATCACAAAGTCGCCCTCAGCTTCGCCGACGGCAAGACCCTGTTCCTGCCCGTCGGCCACGACGACCTGCTCCTCGACGCCGCCCTGCGCCACGGCATCAACCTGCCGCTGGACTGCCGCGAAGGGGTCTGCGGCACCTGCATGGGCCGCTGCGAGGCGGGCAGCTACAGCCTGGACTACGCCGACGAGGACACCCTCTCCGCCGCCGACCTGGAGCAGCGCAAGGTGCTCGCCTGCCAGACCCGGGTGCGCTCCGACGCGGCCTTCTACTTCGACTTCGCCTCGACCCTCTGCCACGCCGCCGCGGCCCAGGCGCACAGCGGCGTGGTGCGCGAACTGCGCCTGCTCTCCGAGGACACCGCGCTGCTCCGCCTCGACGCCGGCGCCGCGGGCCGCCAGTTGGACTTCCTGCCCGGCCAGTACGCGCGCCTGCAAGTACCCGGCAGCGACTGCCGGCGCGCCTACTCCTTCGCCAACCGGCCGAATCCGCAGAACCACCTGCAGTTCCTCATCCGCCTGCTCCCGGGCGGCGCCATGAGCGACTACCTGCGCCAAGGGTGCCGGGTCGGCGACGAGATCCGCTTCGAGGCGCCGCTGGGCACCTTCTACCTGCGTCAGGTGGAGCGCCCGTTGCTGCTGGTGGCCGGCGGCACCGGCCTGTCGGCGTTCCTCGGCATGCTCGACGAACTGGCCGAGCGCGGCTGCGAGCGGCCGGTGCATCTCTACTACGGGGTACGCCGCGCCGCCGATCTCTGCGAATTGCAGCGGATCGCCGGCTACGCCGAGCGGCTTCCCGGCTTCCGCTTCGTCCCGGTGCTCAGCGAGGCGGACGCCGACTGGGACGGCCGGCGCGGCTACCTGCACGAGCATTTCGACGCCGCCCGCTTGCGCGACGAAGCTTTCGACCTCTACCTGTGCGGGCCGCCGCCGATGGTCGAGGCGGTCCGCCAGTGGCTGCGCGAGCGCTCCCTGGAGCATCTGCGGCTGTACCTGGAGAAGTTCACCGAAAGCGGCGACTGATGCGCTCAGCCGAGGTCGCCGCCAGCTACCGGCAGGGTCACGCCGGTGATGTAGGACGCCTCGTCGGAGGCGAGGAAAAGGATCGCCGCGACCTGCTCGTCGATGCTGCCGTAGCGCTTCATCAGGCTGCTGTCGAGGGTCTGCTCGACGATCTGTCGATACCAGCGCCGCTCCTCCTCGCTCTGCGCCGCGGCGTTGCGCGGAATCCTTCGCGGCGGCGCGTCGGTGCCGCCCGGCGCCACCGCGTTGACGCGGATGCCCTGGTCGGCGGTCTCGAACGCCAGGCAGGCGGTCAGCGCGTTCACCCCGCCCTTGGCGGCGCCATAGGGCACCCGGTTGACCCCGC
This sequence comes from Pseudomonas sp. FDAARGOS_761, assembly GCF_013343155.1. Lineage (NCBI taxonomy): Bacteria > Pseudomonadati > Pseudomonadota > Gammaproteobacteria > Pseudomonadales > Pseudomonadaceae > Pseudomonas > Pseudomonas sp. FDAARGOS_761. The sequence continues at coordinate 2,862,705 of NZ_CP054572.1, forward strand.
GGGTGGCAACCGACGAGACGTTGACGATCGCCCCGCTACCCTGCCCCAGCATCGCCGGCAGCGCCGCGCGGCAACACCACAAGGTGGGCAGCAGCGAGCGCCGCAGCTCGGCCTCGATCTCGTCCTCGGCGTAGTGCTGGTAGGGCTTCGCCCAGAGGGTGCCGCCGACGTTGTTGACCAGGATGTCCAGCCGGCCGAAACGCTCCAGGGTCCGCTCCAGTGCCCGCTGGCATTCGGCGTAGCGCTCCAGGTCGGCGGTCAGGCACAGGCAGGCGTCGCCGGCCAATTCGTGGACCAGCTCGGAGCGGTCCACCGCCACCACCCGCGCGCCTTCCTCCAGCAGGCGCCGGGCCACGCCCAGGCCGATGCCCTGGGCGGCGCCGCTGACCAGGGCGACCTTGTCGCGGAATCTGTCGTTCATGGGAATCTCCTTGGCTCGCTCGGGTTCAGGCCGCGCTGGCGGCGAACTTTTCGTAGTAGAAATTCGCCGGGCGCACGCCCTGCTCGCGCAGGTAGCGCTCGACCGCCTCGACCATCGGCGGCGGCCCGCACAGGTAGATGTCGACGTCGCCCTCGTGCAGGTGCTGCGCGGCGATGTGCTCGGTCACGTAGCCCTTGCGCGGATAGTCGCTGTCGGCGCTGGCCACGCAGGCGCTCCAGGTGAAGCCGGGAATCCGTTCGGCGAACGCCTCCAGGCGCTCGAGCCCGACCAGGTCGACGTCGTGGGTCACCCCGTAGACCAGGTGCAGCGGGTGCGCGCTGCCCTGCTCGGCGATCCGTTCGAGCATCGCGGTGAACGGCGCCAGGCCGGTGCCGCCGGCCAGCATCAGCAGTGGCCGGTGAATCTCGCGCAGGTAGAAACTGCCCAGCGGGCCGTCCATCGCCAGGCTGTCGCCGGCCCTGGCCGTGCCACTGAGGAAGCCGCTCATCAGCCCGCCGGGGACGTTGCGGATCAGGAAGCTGACCTCACCATCCTTCGCCAGCGAGCTGAAGGAGTAGGCGCGGCGCTGCTCGCTGCCAGGCACCTGGAGGTTGACGTACTGCCCGGGCAGGAACGCCAGGCTGGCCAGCGCCTCGCCGCGCAGCGACAGGCCGATGGTGCTCGGCGACAGTTGCCGGACTTCGCTGATGCGCGCCTCGTAGCGCGCCTGGCCGGTCCTGCACAGGGTCGAGGACGCCGGCACGCGCAGCACGCAGTCGCTTTCGGCGCGCATCTGGCAGGTCAGCACGTAGCCGCGGGCGGCTTCCTCGGCGCTGAGGGCATCGTCGATGTAGTCCTGGCCCAGCGCATAGCGCCCGGCCTCGGCCAGGCACTTGCAGGTGCCGCAGGCGCCGTCGCGGCAGTCCAGGGGGATGTTGATGCCCTGGCGGTAGGCCGCGTCGGCCACGGTCTCGCCGGGCGCGGCATGGATGAAGCGGGTCACCCCGTCTTCGAAGTTGAGTGCGATCCGATGGTTCATGGCATGTCCCTCGACAGCCCGCCGGCGCGGGCGTCAGACGTGGTAGACGTCGATCAGCTGGCGAACGTAGTCGTTCTTCAGGATCACTTTCTTGGCCTTGATCAGCGGACTCTCGCCGCATACGTCGAGGTCGTAGAAGGTGGTGCCGAAGTAGCTGTCCACGGTCTTGTAGCGATAGCTCAGGGTGTGCCAGTTGCAGCGCGCGCGGCAGATGCCGTCGTCCTCGCCGAGCAGTTCGATGTTGCTCAGGTTGTGCGAGGTGCGGGTGTCCGGCAGGGTCGCGCTGGAGCGCTCGGTGCGGATGCGGAATACCCGGTCCTCCAGGCCGCCGCGGTTGCCGTACCAGATCAGCGAGATTTCCCGCTGCGGGTCCTCGGTGAGCTGGTCGCGGTCGTCCCAGGACGGCATCCAGAAACTGGCGTCCGCGGCGTACAACGCCAGCCAGGCGTCCCAATCCTTGTCGTCGAGATAGCGCGCCTCGCGGTAGAGGAAATCGCGCAGGGCGTCGTAGCCCAGGCTCATGACGCCACCTCCCGCAGCGCCACGCGCTGCGTCCGTTCGCGTTCCAGGGCGGCGAGCAGCGCCTCCTGCCAGTAGCGATGCTGCAATACGAACAGCCCTTCGTCCTCGGTGCGCACGCCGCTCAGGCGCGGCCGCAGGTCGATGGCCGCGGCCGCCGCGTCGGCGCCCTCTATCCAGTGTTCGGCGCCGCGCGACAGGTCGTTCCAGCCGACCACGCTGCCCTGGTAGCCCTGCTGGCAGGAACGGAACTCCTCCAGGTCGTCCGGGGTGGCCATGCCGCTGACGTTGAAGAAGTCCTCGTACTGGCGGATGCGCCGGGCGCGCGCCTCGGCGCTCTCGCCTTTCGGCGCGATGCAGTAGATGGTGATTTCCGTGCGGTCCACCGACAGCGGCCGGGCGATGCGGATCTGCGAGCTGAACTGGTCCATCAGGTAGACGTTGGGGTACAGGCAGAGGTTGCGCGAGTTCTCGATCATCCAGTCGGCGCGGGCCTCGCCGAAGTCGCGGGCAAGCTCGGCGCGGCGCTCGAAGGCCGGCCGGTCCTCGGGGTTGGCCCAGCGACTCCAGAGCAGCATGTGGCCATGCTCGAACGAGTAGAAGCCGCCGCCCTGCCGGGCCCAGCCGGCGGCGCTCATGGTCCGCGGCTGGTCCGCGGCGTCGCGCTGCTGGCGCTGGCTCTGGGTCGCCGCGTAGTTCCAGTGCACCGAACTGACGTGGTAGCCGTCGGCGCCGTTCTCGGCGGTAAGCTTCCAGTTGCCTTCGTAGACATAGCTGGAAGAGCCGCGCAGCACTTCGAGGCCTTCCGGCGACTGGTCGACGATCATGTCGATGATCTTCGCCGACTCGCCCAGGTGCTCGGCCAGCGGCCTGACATCGGGGTTGAGGCTGCCGAACAGGAAGCCACGGTAGGACTCGAAGCGCGCCACCCGGGTCAGGTCGTGCGAGCCCTCGCAGTCGAAGCCCTGCGGGTAGCCGGCCTCGGCCGGGTCCTTGACCTTGAGCAGCTTGCCGGAGTTGTTGAAGGTCCAGCCGTGGAACGGACAGGTATAGCTGCTGCGATTGCCGCTCTTGTGCCGGCAGAGCATCGCGCCACGGTGGCTGCAGGCGTTGATGAAGGCGTTGAGCTGGCCGTCGCGGTTGCGCGCGATGACGATCGACTGGCGGCCGATCTGGGTGGTCAGGTAGTCGTTGATTCCGGCAACCTGGCTTTCGTGGGCGAGATAGACCCAATTGCCCTCGAAGATGTGCTTCATCTCCAGTTCGAACAGGCGTGGGTCGGTGAACATCTCCCGCTTGCAGCGGTAGACGCCGCGCTCGGGGTCTTCCTCGAGCAGAGAACGCAAGTAATCGCTACCCAGGGACATGGCCGGGGCCTCCGTTGTTATTGTTCAGGCCCGGTCAGGTTAGGTAGCGCGTGCTGCTGGGGATATCCGTTGCCTGCGGATCGCTGGCCGATTCCTGCACGCCGTGGCGGTCGGCGCTAGGCGCGCCGGCGCAGGGTTTCCGAAGGCAGCTCGCCGAACTGCCGGCGATATTGCTCGGCGAAGCGGCCGAGGTGGGCGAAACCGAAGTCCAGGGCCAGTTCGGTGAGGTTGCGTACCCGGCAGCCGGGGTCTTCCAGGCAGGCGCGGATGCGCTCCAGGCGCAGCCGGCGAATGTATTGCCGAGGGCTCTCGCCAAGCTGGCGCTCGAACAGCGCGTACAGCGAACGGGTGCTCATGTGCGCCTGCTCGGCCAGCGCCGCGACCTCGATCTCGCTCTGCAGATGGCGGCGGATATAGGCATCGAGGCGGGCGAAGACGACCTGCGCATCGCCGGGGTCCTCGCGGCTGACATTGGTCTTCAGCAGGGTCAGCAGCTTGCTGCCGAGGATCTGCTCGAAGTGGCTGTCGACCCGCGCCAGCCGCTCGCCGGACTCGGCCTCGCGGCAGACCAGGGCGAGCAGGCCGACGAAGCCTTCCAGCTGGTCCAGGCGATAGCGATGTTCGAGGAAGCGCACGCCGCGTGCCGGATGGCTCCAGCGCTGCTCGGCGCAGATCGCTTCGAGCAGCGCGCAGGGCAGCTTGACGATGAATTTCTCGCAGTCCGCCGAATAGGTCAGGTCGACCGGATCGTCCGGGTTGATCAGCAACAGCTCGCCCGGCGCCAGGGCGTGTTCCTGCCCGCCGCCGCGCCACAGGCAGTGGCCGCGCAGGAGGATCTGCAGGTGGAAGATGCTTTCCAGCGCCGGCGAGGTGACCCGTACCGCCGCGCCGTAGCTGATCCGGCACAGGTCGAGGCTGGCGAAGGTGCGGTGGTCGAGGCTGGCTTGCGGCCTGCCGGCGGCCGGCAGGCGTATGCAGTGCGTACCGACGTGCCGGTTGACGTAGCCGGACACCGCATAGGGGTCGGCACGTTCGAACACCCGGCTGCGCTCGCTGAGCAAGGAGGCATTCATGGGCAGGACACTCAGGCTGCTATCGTTGTTGTTATCGCCGCGCGGCGCCAAGCGCCGGGCGCGGAACGTCCACCCACACTACGCAAGCCCCCCGCCGGCGACAATCCGGGCCGGCAATCGCGTGCGATAATCGAACGGAATCCGTCCAACGGCCAACGAAAAAGGGCCGCCAGGGTTTCCCCTGCCGGCCCGCTTGCGCGCCCGCTTCAGCCGGCCGCCGGCGTCTCCTCGCGCGGTCCGGCGTCGCGCCCGTGGGTCCAGCGATAGAGCACCGGCAGCACCAGCAGGGTCAGCATGGTCGAGGACAGGATGCCGCCGATCACCACCGTCGCCAGCGGCCGCTGCACCTCGGCGCCGGTGCCGGTGGCCAGGGCCATCGGCACGAAACCGAGGGACGCCACCAGGGCGGTCATCAGCACCGGACGCAGGCGGGTGATGGCGCCCTCCCACACCGCCTGGTCGAGGCTGCGTCCTTCCTGCAACAGGTTGCGGATGAAGGAGATCATCACCAGGCCGTTGAGCACCGCCACCCCGGACAGGGCGATGAAACCCACCGCCGCCGAGATCGACAGCGGTATCCCGCGCAGCCACAGGGCCAGCACCCCGCCGGTGAGGGCGAAGGGGATGCCGGTGAACACCAGCAGGCCGTCCTTGACGTTGTTGAACATGGCGAAGAGCAAGGTGAACACCAGCAGCAGCGCCACCGGCACCACTACCTGCAAGCGCTTGGCGGCGGACTGCAACTGTTCGAACTGGCCGCCCCAGGTGGTCCAGTAGCCGGCCGGGATCTTCACCCCGTCCTGCAGCTTCTGTTGCGCTTCCAGCACGAACGAGCCGATGTCGCGACCGCGCACGTTGGCGCTGACCACGATGCGCCGCTTGCCGTTCTCCCGGCTGATCTGGTTCGGTCCCGGCGAGAGGTCGAGGCGCGCCACGTCCGACAGCGGGATGAAGTCGATCCGCGCCAGGTTGTTCGGCGGCAGCGGGATCAGCAGGTTGGACAGTGCCGGCAGGTCGGCGCGCAGGGTTTCCGGCAGGCGGATGACGATGTCGAAGCGGCGGTCGCCCTCGAACAGGGTACCGGCATTGCGTCCGCCGAGGGCGGTGGCCACGGTGTCCTGGATGTCGCCGACATTGAGGCCGAAGCGTGCCGCCTTGTCGCGGTCGATGTCCACCGTCAGCACCGGCAGGCCGGTGGTCTGCTCGACCTTCACCTCGGAGGCGCCGTCGATGCCTTGCAGCACCTTGGAGATCTTCTCCGCAGTGTCGTTGAGCACCTGCATGTCGTCGCCGAAGACCTTCACCGCGACGTCGCTGCGCACCCCGGAGATCAGTTCGTTGAAGCGCAACTGGATCGGCTGGGAGAACTCGTAGACGCTGCCCGGCACCTCAAGGGCCGCGGCCTGCAATTCTTCCAGCAGCGCCTCCCGCGACTTCTTCGGGTCCGGCCACTGGCTCTGCGGCTTGAGCATCACGTAGCTGTCGGAGGCGTTCGGCGGCATCAGGTCGGAGGCGATCTCGGCGGTCCCGGTGCGGGCGAAGACCCGCTCGATCTCCGGGAACTTGCCCATCAGCTTCTTCTCCAGGGTCTGCTGCATCTCGACCGACTGGGTCAGGCTGGTGCCCGGCACCCGCAGGCCCTGCATGGCGAAGTCGCCCTCGCTGAGGCTGGGAATGAACTCGCTGCCCATCCGCGAGGCCACCAGCGCGGTGAGCAGGATCGCGCCGAGGGCGCCGCCGACCACCAGCGCGCGGTGTCCGAGCACCCAGCGCAGCGCCGGTTCGTAGGCCAGACGCGCGCGGCGCATGACGAAGTTCTCCTCCTCCTTGACCTTGCCGGTGATGAACAGCGCGATCGCCGCCGGGACGAAGGTCACCGAGAGGATCATCGCGCCAAGCAGCGCGGTGACCACGGTGAACGCCATCGGGTGGAACATCTTCCCCTCGACCCCGGTGAGGGCGAAGATCGGCAGGTACACCACCATGATGATGATCTGGCCGAAGATCAGCGCCCGGCGCGCCTCCCTGGACGCGGCGAAGACCTCGTGGAAACGTTCCGCGCGGGTCAGCTGGCGGCCGTGGTGGGCCTGGGCGTGGGCCAGGCGGCGGATGGCGTTCTCGACGATCACCACGGCGCCGTCGACGATGATGCCGAAGTCCAGCGCGCCGAGGCTCATCAGGTTGGCGCTGACCCTGTTGCCGACCATCCCGGTGAAGGTGAACAGCATCGACAGCGGGATGATGGTGGCGGTGATCAGCGCCGCGCGGATGTTGCCGAGGAACAGGAAGAGCACCGCGATCACCAGCGCCGCGCCTTCCACCAGGTTCTTCTTCACCGTGGCCACGGCCTTGTCCACCAGGGTGGTGCGGTCGTAGACGGTGATCGCCTTGACTCCCTTGGGCAGGGTCCGGTTGATCTCCTCCAGGCGCTGGCCGACCGCCTGGGCCACTTCCCGGCTGTTCTCGCCGATCAGCATGAACACCGTGCCGAGCACCACTTCGCGGCCGTTCTCGGTGGCCGCGCCGGTGCGCAGCTCCTTGCCCAGGCCGACCTCGGCGACGTCGCGGATACGGATCGGCACGCCGTCGACGTTGGAAACGATAATCCCGCGGATATCGTCCATGTCCTTGACCTGGCCCGGCGCGCGGATCAGCAACTGCTCGCCGCGCCGCTCGATGTAGCCGGCGCCGACGTTCTCGTTGTTGCGCAGCACGGCGTTCTGCAGGTCGCCGAGGGTCAGCTTGTAGGCCGCGAGCTTCTTCGGATCCGGGGCGATGAGGAATTGCTTGGCGTAGCCGCCGATGGTGTTGATCTCGGCCACGCCCTTCACGTTGCGCAACTGCGGACGGATGATCCAGTCCTGGATGGTGCGCAGGTCGGTGGGCGTGTAGGCGCTGCCGTCCTCCTTGGTCGCGCCCTCCTCGGCCTCTACCGTCCACAGGTAGATCTCGCCGAGACCGGTGGAGATCGGCCCGAGGGTCGGCGAGATGTCTTCCGGCAGTTGCTCGCGCGCCGTGCTCAGGCGTTCGTTGACCTGCTGGCGGGCGAAGTAGATGTCGGTGCCTTCCTCGAAGATCACCGTCACCTGGGAAATCCCCGGCCGCGACAGCGAACGGGTTTCCTGCAAACCCGGCAGGCCGGCCATGACGGTCTCCACCGGGTAGGTGATCCGCTGCTCCACTTCCAGCGGCGAGTAGCCGGGGGCGGCGGTATTGATCTGCACCTGGACGTTGGTGATGTCCGGGACCGCGTCGATGGACAGCTTCTGGTAGCTGCCAATGCCGACCCCGGCCATCCCCAGCACCGCCAGCAGGACCAGCCAGCGTTGCTCGATGGCGAATTGGATGATGCGTTCGAACATGCGAAGACTCCTGGAGCGGGACTCAGTGACCGTGTTCCGCCGAGCCCTTGCCCAGTTCGGATTTGAGGATGAAGCTGCCGCTGGCGGCGACCTGGCTGCCGGCGCGCAGGCCCTCGAGGACCTCGACGCGCTGGCCGTCGCTGATGCCCAGCTTGACCGGCTGGACCACGAAGCCGTCGGCCACGCGGACGAACACCACGTCCTCGCCGTCGACGTTCTGCACCGCGCCGTCGGCGACCGTCAGGACTTCCTTGCGGGTCGCCTCGGCCACCTGCACGGAAACGAACAGGCCCGGGCGCCAGGTGCTCTCGGGGTTGCTCAGGGTGACCCGGGCGGTGGCCGCGCGGGTCTGCTCGCCGAGCAGGTCGCCGATGTAGGACACGGTGCCCTCCACCTCGCTATCCAGCGCCTGGGCGAGCACCTTGACCTTGCTGCCGACGCGGACCTGGCCGAGCAGTTGCGCGGGCACGTTGAAGGTGGCCCAGACCGAGGACAGGTCGGACAGGGTGAAGACGTTGGCGGTGCCGTCCACCGGCTCGCCCTGGGTCAGGTGCTTTTCCACCAGCACCCCGGCGAACGGCGCGCGCAGCTCGTAGCGGTTGCCGCCCTGCAGGCTGGGATTGCCGCCGAGCGCGGCGATCTTCGCCCGCGCGTTGTTCAGCGCGATCTCGGCTTCCTGCAAACCCTGGCGGGCGAGCAGGAATTCCTGCTCGGCGGAGATGCCCTCCTTCCACAGCTGCTGCTCGCGCTTGTAGGTGCTCTGCGCCAGGCTCAGGCGGCGCTGGGCGGCGGCGAATTCGCTGCGCTGGTCGGACAACTGCGGGCTGCTGATCACCGCCAGCAGCTCGCCCTGCTTCACCGCCTGGCCAAGGTTGGCCGGCACGCTGTCGACGATCCCCGGCAGGCGCGGGACGATATGCGCGGTGCGGTCCTCGTTGAAGCGGATCTCGCCGGGCAGCGAGACCACCTGGGCCAGGCTGATCGTCCGCGCCGTATCGAGGGTGATGCCGGCGGCCTCGATCTGCTCGGCATCCAGCTCCAGCTTGCCCTCCTCGCGGGTGAAGGCGAAGTCGTAGCCCTGCTTGCCGGCCATCAGCTTGAGGCGCGCGGTGAAGGCATGCGGCTCGGCGATCCCGGCATTGGCCACCAGGCCATCGCCGCTGGCCTTGAACAGCAGGTCCTCGACCTCGCCGGTGGCGCGCTCGACGTCGGCGCCGAGGACCACCTCCTGCGGCGCCAGCGCCTTGCCGCCGCGCTCGACCCAGGCCTTGAGCGGGCTGCCGTCCTCCGGCACCAGCAGTTCCAGGGTCAGGTCGCCCTGGCGCAACAACATGCCGCCGCGCGGTCCGCTGCCCTCGCCCTCGGCGGCCGCTTCGCCGGCGCCGGCCGGCGCCTTGCCGCCCAGCTCCAGGTAGGCGCCGCCGCCCAGGCCGAGCAGTGCCAGTGCGGTCACCGCGATAATCGTCTTCTTGCCCATTCTGTTCTCCCGAACCGTTCGGGGGGCGCGCCGGCGGCCCGCCCCGGAAATCTCACTGGCCGAGGTGGCCGATGTCTTCGCCGAGCAGGCGCTCCATGCTCACCCGCGCCTGCGCCGCGGCGTCCAGCGCGCGCACGTACTGGGCACGGACGCCGACCAGGGTGCGCTGGGCGTCGAGCACGTCGAGGAAGTTGAACTTGCCCATCTCGAAGCCGCGGGTCATCGAGTCCAGCGCGCTCTGTGCGCCGGGCAGCAGGTCGCGGCGGACCAGCGCCAGCTCCTGTTCCGAGGTGCGCAACTGGTCGTAGGCCTGTACCGCTTCGCTGCGCAGACGCAGCTGGGTCGCGCGCTGCAGGTCGCGGGCCTGGTCGGCGCGGCTCTGGGCGGCGTAGATGTTGCCCTGGTTGCGGTCGAACAGCGGCAGCGGCATCGACAGGCCGATCAGGTTGACCCGTTCGCCACGTCCGTCGCGGGCGGTCTGGTCGTACTTGCTGCCGATGCTGACCGTCAGGTTGGGGATGCGCTGGCGCTTCTCCAGGTCGACCTGGGCCTCGCCGCGCGCTACCTCCTGGGCCGCCAGGCGCAAGGTCGGCGACTCGTCGAGATGGCGCAGCAAGGCGCCACGGGTGATGCTCGCCGGCACCGCGTCGAGCGCACCGCCGACCCTGGCGAAGCCTGGCTGCGGCTCGTCCCAGGTGCTCGACAGCTGCACATAGGTGCGCTGCTGCTCCAGCTCCGCCTGGCTCAAGTCGAGCTGGGCGTTGTCCGCCAGGACCTGGGCGCGGACCCGTTCCACCGAAGAGATGCTGCCGGCCTTGACCCGTCGGTCGGCGGCCTGCAGCGCGCGCCTGGCCAGGTCCAGGGAGGTCTTCGCCAGGCGCACCCGCTCCTGCGCGGTCAGCGCCGCGTAGTAGGCGCCACGGACCTGGGCCCGCAGTTCGGCGCGACGGACTTCCAGTTGGGTCCAGGCGATCTCGCTGCCGCGTTTCGCCACCTCCACCCGCGCGCCGCGCTTGCCGCCCAGCTCCAGCGGCTGGGCGATGCTGACGCTGGTCTGGCGATTGCCCTGGCGGGTGTCCTCGACGCTCCAGGACAGATCCGGGTTGGGGATCAGCCCGGCCTGCTGCCGCGCGCCGCTGGCGATCTCGGTCTCGCGCCCCACCGCCGCCAGCTCGGGGTTGCTCCGCAGGGCCCGCTCCAACGCCTGCTCGAGGCTGATCGAAGTGCCGTTGAAACTCACCGGCGCCTCGTTCGCCAGGGCCGGCAGGCCCAGGCAGAGTCCCATCAGTAGCCAGCAGGCGCGTTTCCCCGCGCTGGCCAGTGGCCGAAGTATCGGCATGTTCCGCTCCTCGTCTGCTGATCGTCGTCGGCGACGGCGATCCATTACCGGCCCGGAACCACGCAACCGTTCATCGGCGATATCTCGCCGGCGATATTCGAAGTTGCACTTCCGGGATGCGGCAGATGTTAGGTAGCGGGGCTTATCGGCAAGGTGACGGAAGAATTACAAGTCGGTAATGAATATTCTCCACGGACAATTAGCGGTTACACTTCGGCAACCTTCGAAGAGACTGGCAATAGTTGGATGAAACATAGGGACAAAAGCAACATGCGCTTACAAAAGGCATTGCCCCTCACGCCCAGCGGTGCTTGCGCCGCGGACATTTCCAAAGTTTTCAGGCGGACTCCCGGGAGAACTACCCGGTCATTCGATAATTATCATCGAAGCAGCGCAACGATATGAAATTACATTTCCAGGACTCTATCCAGGCAACGCCCGCAATGTAACTTTATAGCAATGCACTTAAACATTTACTTGCAAATGAATCCATACTTTATATAGGGGCGAACATGCGCATCCTTATTATCGAAGATGAAGTCAAGACTGCCGACTACCTGCACCAGGGCCTGACCGAAAGCGGCTACATCGTCGACCGCGCCAACGATGGCATCGACGGCCTGCACATGGCCTTGCAACACCCTTACGAACTGGTGATCCTCGACGTCAACCTGCCCGGCATCGACGGCTGGGACCTGCTCCGCCGCCTGCGCGAACGCAGCAGCGCGCGGGTGATGATGCTCACCGGGCATGGCAGGCTGACCGACAAGGTGCGCGGCCTCGATCTCGGCGCCGACGACTTCATGGTCAAGCCGTTCCAGTTCCCCGAACTGCTGGCGCGGGTCCGCTCGCTGCTGCGCCGCCACGACCAGGCACCGATGCAGGACGTCCTGCGGGTCGCCGACCTGGAGCTGGACGCCAGCCGCCACCGGGCCTTCCGCGGCCGGGTGCGGATCAACCTGACGACCAAGGAGTTCGCCCTGCTGCACCTGCTGATGCGGCGCAACGGCGACGTCATCACCCGGACGCAGATCATCTCGCTGATCTGGGACATGAACTTCGACAACGACTCCAACGTGGTGGAAGTCGCCATCTGCCGCCTGCGGGCGAAGATCGACGACGGCTTCGACCTCAAGCTGATCCATACCATTCGCGGCGTCGGCTACGTCCTGGAAGCGCGCCGATGACGCCACCAGGCCGACTGTCGCTGCGCCTGGCCCTGCTGGTCGGCGCCCTCGGCGCGCTGCTGGCCCTGGCGCTCGGCGCGATGGCGCACTGGAACCTCGGCCGCGAGCTGGAAGCCCGCGAGCGGGAAAACCTGCAATTGAAGCTGGAGCAGATCCGCCACAGCCTAGAAGACGATCTCGACCTGCGCAGCGACCCGGCCGTACAGGCGCATGCCCTGCAGGACCAACTGGTGGCTCACAGCGGCCTGCACCTGAGCATTCTCGACAGCCGCAGCGGCCAGCCGCTGATGAGCTTCGGCGACCAGGCCGCGGCCAGCGTCGCGGCCAACCGCGCGCTTCTCGCCCGCTTGCAGGCGGATGCCCGCCAGCCGGTGTTCCAGAGCTGGAGCACCGGCAACGACCAGCGCCTGCTGAGCATCGGCGCTTCCATGCGCATGAAGAACGGCACCCCGGTACAGGTGTTGCTGAGCAGCGAGCGCAACGCCGACGAGCGCCTGCTCGACGGTTTCCTCCGCGCCACCCTGCTGGCCCTGCCCTTCCTCCTGCCATTGATCGCCCTGGCCGCCTGGTGGGTGGTGCGTGCCGGCCTCGAACCGTTGAACCGCTTCCGCCGGGTGGCCGCCCAGGTCAGCCCGCAGGATCTCTCCTACCGCATCCCCGAGCAGAACCTGCCGCGCGAGCTGGACAGCCTGGCCCGCAGCTTCAACCACATGCTCGGCCGCCTCGAGGATGGCGTACGCCAGCTCTCGCAGTTTTCCGACGACCTGGCCCACGAACTGCGCGCGCCGATCTGCAACCTGCTGGTGCGCAACCAGGTGCTGCTCAGCCAGCATCGCGACAGCGCGGCATACCGCGAAGCCCTGGAGTCCAATGCCGAGGAACTGGAGCGGCTGTCGCGGATCGTCACCGACATGCTGTTCCTGGTGCAGGTGGACAACCCGGCGATCCAGGCCCAGTTCGGCTGCGTCGCCCTGCACGAGCAGGCGGCCAAGGTCATCGACCTGTACGAGATGGTCGCCGAGGACAAGGGCGTCGAACTGCGCCTGTCCGGCAGCGGCTTCGCCCACGGCGACAACCTGATGATCCAGCGCGCCATTTCCAACCTGGTGTCCAACGCCGTGCGCCACACCCCGCAAGGCGGGCGCATCGACGTGCGGATCGGGGAGCGCGCGGGGCACACCGAGGTGAGGGTCAGCAACGACGGCCCGGGCATCCCACCGGAGTACCTGCCGCACCTGTTCGAGCGCTTCTACCGCCGCGCCGGACGCCAGACTGGAGCCCAGGCCGGCACCGGCCTGGGACTGGCCATCGTGCAATCGATCATGGCCTACCACGGCGGCCGCGCCGAAGCGGAAAGCGTACCGCAGCAGAAGACCCACCTGCGCCTGCTGTTCCCTTCGACGGGCGCTGCCTGACGCCGGTTTCAGCAACCGGCGCGGCGCCGCCACAGCCGGTACTCGCCGCAGAAACCGGCGAGGAACAGCGCCAGGCCGAGCGCCAGCAGGGTCCAGGGCGTCCGCAGCGGGGCGCGCTGGAGCGGCGGATCGCCGTGCAGCAGGACGAAGCATTGCAGCAGCGCCCAGAACATCGCGGCGACGCCGCCAAGCATGGCCAGGCGGCACAACCAGCCGAGCCAGTAGCCTCGGCGCGAGGGCTTTTCCGGAAACTTCCCCGACACGTATTCACCTCCACATCCGCCGCCGCACTCTAGCCGAGACGCGGACGGCGGTGTGTCATGCAAGCGCAATAGCGGGGAAAGGCATTCGTCAGGAACAGGCAGCGAGAAGAACTCAGGGCGAAGGCGGCAGGCCCTCCTCGACCCGGCCGAGCCGCTCGTCGGTCCGCTCGATGTCGGCGCTGTCCCAGCCGCCGCCCATTGCCGCGATCAACTGGACGCTGGCGGTCAGGCGGCTGCCGAGCAGGGTCAGCACGGTGCGTTCGTTGCTCAGCGCGGTGGCCTGGTTGGTGACCACGTCGGTGTAGTCGACGGTGCCGGTCTTGTACTGGTTCTCGGCCAGGCGCAGTGCCTCGCGGGCCGACTCCAGGGCTTCGCGCTGCACCCCGCTCTCCTCGTCGAGGACGCTCAATTGCACCAGGTAGTCCTCCACCTCGCGGAAACCGTCGAGCACGGTCTGCCGGTAGGTCGCCACGGTCTGGTCGTAGGTCGCCTCGGCCTGGTCCACCTGGGAGCCGATCAGGCCGCCGTCGAACAGGGTCATGGCGAACTGCGGGCCGATCGACCAGAAGCGGTTCGGCGTGCTGATCCAGTTGCTCAGGCTGCCGCTGCGGTAGCCGCCGGCGGCGCTCAGGGTGAGGTCGGGGAAATAGGCGGCCTTGGCCACGCCGATCTGGGCATTGGCGGAAATCACCTTGCGTTCCGCCGAGGCGATGTCCGGCCGTCGTTCGAGCAATTGCGACGGCACCACTGCCGGCAGGTCCGGCAGCTTCGGCACGCTCGCCACCGGCGGCAGGTTGAATTGCGCCGGCGGCAGGCCGACCAGCACGGCGATGGCGTGCTCCAGCTGGGCACGCTGGTACTTCAGGTCGATGGCCTGGGCCTGGGTGCTTTTCAGCTGGGTGCGGGCCTGGGCCACGTCGGCCCTGGTGACGATGCCGGCGCGGTATTTGTTCTCGGCCACCTTCAGCGAACGCTCGTAGGCCGTCACCGTGTCGTTGAGCAGGCGGATCTGTTCGTCCATCACCCGCAGTTGCAGGTAGTTCTGCGCCAGTTGCGACTGCTGGCTGAGGCGCACCGCGGCGAGGTCGGCGGCGCTGGCATGCAGGCTCGCCTGGTTGGCCTCCAGTTGCCGGCGCAGCTTGCCCCAGAGGTCGACCTCCCAGCTGACACTGAGGTTGGTCGAGTAGCTGGTACTGATCGCGCCAGAGCCGCCGCTGCTCACCGTCGAGCCTCCCGGCAGCAACACGGTGCTATCGCCGCCGCCCTGGCCGCTGCGGGTCTTGCCCACGTTGCCGGTGATCGACGGGAAGAACGCGGCCCGCGCGCCGCGCACCAGCGCCTCGGCCTGGCGGAACTGCGCCACCGACTGGGCCAGGGTCTGGTTGGAACGTTCCAGGTGCATCTGCAGGTCGTTCAGGGTCTGGTCGCCGTACAGCTCCCACCAGGCGCCGCGCTGGAACACGTCGCGCGGCTCGGCGCGGCGCCAGCCTTCGGCTTCCTTGAATTCGGCGGGCACCGCCAGGTCCGGTCGCTGGTAGTCGGGGCCGATGGCGCAGCCGCCGAGGGCGGCGACCAGGGCCAGGGCGAGCAACGAGGGGGTGTGTTTCATAGGGGTGTCTCCAGCGCACCGTCCGTGCGTACGCCGCGTTTCTGGTTGACCCAGTGGCGCAGGCGGTCGAGATAGAGGTAGACCACCGGGGTGGTGTACAGGGTCAGCAACTGGCTGCCGATCAGCCCGCCGACGATGGTGATGCCCAGCGGCCGGCGCAACGCGGCGTCGCCGCCGATGCCGAAGATCAGCGGCAAGGCGCCGAGCAAGGCGGCCAGGGTGGTCATCATGATCGGCCGGAAGCGCATCATGCAGGCCTCGAGGATCGCCTCGCGCGGGCTCAGGCCGTGGTTGCGCTCGGCCTCCAGGGCGAAGTCGATCATCATGATCGCGTTCTTCTTGACGATGCCGATCAGCAGGATGATGCCGATCAGCGCGATCAGGCTCAGCTCGCTGCGGCAGAGGATCAGCGCGAGCAGCGCGCCGACCCCGGCCGAAGGCAGGGTCGAGAGGATGGTCAGCGGGTGCACGTAGCTCTCGTAGAGGATGCCGAGGACGATGTACACCGCCAGCAGCGCCAGGAGGATCAGCCAGGGCATCTGGTTCTGCGTGTCCTGCACCGCGCCGGCGTTGCCCTCGAAGCTGGTCTGCACGTCCACCGGGATGTGCAGCGGCTCCAGGGCCTGCATGATGGCCTCGCGGGTCGGGCCGATCTGCGCGCCCGGCGCCAGGTTGAAGGACAGCGTGGTGGCGGCGAACTGGCCCTGGTGGTTGACCTCCAGCGGTGCCCGGCTCGGTTCGTAGTGGCTGAACGCGGACAGCGGCACGCGCTGGCCGTCGTTGCCGATCACCTGGACCTGGCGGAGGATCTCCGGGCTCTGCTGGTACTGCTGGTCGACCTCCATCACCACCCGGTACTGGTTCAGCGGGTTGAAGATGGTCGACACCTGGCGCTGGCCGAAGGAATCGTTGAGCACCGCGTCGACCATTTCCACGTTGATCCCCAGGGTCGCCGCACGGTCGCGGTCGATCACCAGGCGGGTCTGTACGCCCTTGTCCTGGGAGTCGCTGTTGACGTCCACCAGCTGCGGCAGCTTGCGCATCGCCGCCTCGACCTTCGGCGCCCATTCGCGGAGCAGGGTCAGGTCGTCGCTGCGCAGGGTGAATTCGTACTGCGCGTTGCTGTCGCGGCCGCCCAGGCGCACGTCCTGGCCGGCATTGAGATAGAGCGCCGCGCCGGGCACCTTGGCGATCCGCTCGCGCAGCCGGGTGAGGACCTTCTCCACCGGGTCGCGTTCGCCGATCGGCTTGAGGGTGACGAAGAACGAACCGGTGTTGCTCGACTGCCAGCGGCCGCCGCCGATGAAGCCGACCACGTTTTCCACCGCCGGATCGGAAGAGAGGATCTTGCGGTACTCGCCCATCTTCGCGCTCAGGGACTGGAACGAGATGCTCTGGTCGGCCACCGCGTAGCCGCGCAGGCGCCCGGAGTCCTGCTGCGGGAGGAAGCCCTTGGGCACCACCACGAACAACCAGAGGTTCATGGCGATGCAGGCCAGCATGATCACCACCATCAGCCGCGAGTGCTCCAGCGCCCAGCCCAGGCTGGCGCGGTAGCGCAGCATGAAGGCGGCGAAGAAGCGATCGCTGCGCCGCGCCAGGGAAGCGCCTTCGGGCCGTTTCAGCGGACGCAGCAGACGCGCGCAGAGCATCGGCGTGAGGGTCAGGGATACCACCAGGGACACCAGGATCGCCGCCGAGAGAGTCACCGCGAACTCGCGGAACAGCCGTCCGGTGAGGCCGCCCATGAGCAGCAGCGGGATGAACACCGCGACCAGCGAGAGCGTCATCGACAGCACGGTGAAACCGACCTGGCGGGCGCCGGTGATCGCCGCCTGGATCGGCGGATCGCCCTCCTCGATGCGTCGGGCGATGTTCTCCACCACCACGATGGCGTCGTCCACCACGAAGCCGGTGGCGATGATCAGCGCCATCAGCGACAGGTTGTTCAGGCTGAAGTCGCACAGGTACATGACCGCGAAGGTGCCGATCAGCGAGACCGGCACCGCCAGGCTGGGGATCAGCGTGGCGCGGCCGTTGCGCAGGAACAGGAAGACCACCAGGATCACCAGCGCCACCGAGATCAGCAGGGTCAGCTCGGCCTCTTCCAGCGACGCGCGGATCGACGGGCTGCGATCATCCATCACGTTCAGCTTGACCTGCGGCCCGAGCAGTTCCTGCAACACCGGCAGTTGCGCGTGGATGGCGTCGGTGGCCTCGATGATGTTGGCGCCGGGCTGGCGGGTGACGATCAGCAGCACCGCCGGCAGGTCGTCGGAGAAGCCGGCGTTGCGCACGTCCTCCACCGAGTCGCTGACCTTGGCCACGTCGCCGAGGCGCACCGCGGCGCCGTTGTCGGCGTTGTAGTGGATCACCAGCGGCTCGTACTCGCGGGCCTTGCGCAACTGGTCGTTGGCGTCCACCTGCCAGTGCTTGTCGTCCTTCTCGACGGCGCCCTTGGGGCCGTTGCTGTTGGCCGCGGCGATGGCCGTGCGCACGCTGTCCAGGGACAGCCCGTACTGGCTCATGGCATCCGGGTTGAGGTCGACCCGCACCGCCGGCAGCGAGCTGCCGCCGATGCTCACCTGCCCTACCCCCTGCACCTGCGACAGCTTCGGCGCCAGCACGGTCGAGGCGAGGTCGTACATCTCGCCGCGACTCTGGGTCTCCGAGGTCAGGGTGAGAACCATGATCGGCATGTCCGAGGGGTTGGCCTTGCGGTAGCTGGGATTGTTCGGCATGCCGCTGGGCAGCAGGCTCATCGCGCCGTTGATCGCCGCCTGCACCTCGCGGGCGGCGCCGTCGATGTCCTTCTCCAGGTCGAACACGAGCACCACGGTGGTCGAGCCCAGCGAACTGCTGGAGGTCATCTCGCTGATCCCGGCGATCCGTCCCAGCGAGCGCTCCAGCGGCGTGGCCACCGACGAGGCCATGGTTTCCGGGCTGGCGCCCGGCAGGCTGGCGCTGACCACGATGGCCGGAAAATCGACGTTGGGCAGCGGCGCCACCGGCAGCAGGCCGAACGACAGGGTGCCGGCGAGCAGCAACGCCAGGGTCAGCAGCGTGGTGGCGACCGGGCGGCGGATGAAGGGCGTGGACAGACTCATCGCCCGGCGTCCCCGTCGAACCCGGCCTCGGTGTTCAGGTCCAGCCCGCGCTGCTTGCGCCAGGCCGCCCAGCGACGGGCCAGGCGGTCGAAGTAGAGATAGATCACCGGGGTGGTGAACAGGGTCAGGACCTGGCTCAGCAGCAGGCCACCGACCATGGTGATGCCCAGCGGCTGGCGCAGCTCGGCGCCGGCGCCGCCGGCGAGCATCAGCGGCAGCGCGCCGAGCAGCGCGGCCATGGTGGTCATCAGGATCGGCCGGAAGCGCAGCAGGCAGGCCTGGTAGATCGCCTCATGGGGCGGCTTGCCTTCGTTGCGCTCGGCGTCGAGGGCGAAGTCGATCATCATGATCGCGTTCTTCTTGACGATGCCGATCAGCAGGATGATGCCGATGATCGCCACGATGCCGATCTCCTGCCCCGCCAGCATCAGCGCCAACAGCGCGCCGACCCCGGCCGAGGGCAGGGTCGAGAGGATGGTCACCGGATGGATGAAGCTCTCGTAGAGGATGCCCAGGACGATGTACATGGTCACCACCGAGGCGAGGATCAGCAGCAGCGTGTTCGACAGCGAGGCCTCGAAGGCCAGCGCCGCGCCGCGGAAGCTGCCCTGCATGCTCAGCGGCAGCTCCAGGCTGGCCTCGACGCCACGGATCGCCTCGACCGCCTCGCCCAGGGAGTAACCCTTGGCCAGGTTGAACGACAGGGTCGCCGAGGGGAACTGGGCGATATGGTTGATCGCCAGCAGGGTATGCCGCTCCTCCACCTTCGCCAGGCTCGACAGGCGCACCTGGGTGCCGTCGCTGGACGGCACGTAGAGCTGCTCCAGGGCCTGCGGGCCGAGCTGGAACTGCGGCGCCACCTCCAGCACCACGCGGTACTGGGTGGCCTGGGTGAAGATGGTCGAGATCAGCCGCTGGCCGAAGGCGTTGTAGAGCACGCTGTCGATGTCGGAGAGCTTCACGCCGAGGCGCGAGGCGGTGTCGCGGTCGATGTTCAGGTAGGCCTGCAAGCCCTTGTCCTGCCAGTCGCTGGCGACGTCGGCGAGCTGCGGCAACTCCTGCAGCCGCGCCACCAGCTTCGGTACCCACTCGGCGAGCACGTCCGGGTCGGCGTCCTGCAAGGTGAACTGGTACTGGGTGCGGGCGACCCGGTCCTCGATGGTCAGGTCCTGCACCGGCTGCATGTACAGCTTGATCCCGGGCAGGTGGTCGAGTTCGGGCTGCAGGCGCTGGATCACTTCGCTGGCGGTGACGTCGCGCTCGCTGTGCGGCTTGAGGTTGATCAGCAGGCGGCCGGTGTTGAGGGTCGGGTTGCTGCCGTCGACGCCGATGTAGGAGGACAGGCTGGCCACCGCCGGGTCCTTCAGCACCACCTCGGCAAGGGCGCGCTGGCGCTCGGACATGGCCTGGAAGGAGATCGACTGCGGCGCTTCGGCGACGCCCTGGATCACCCCGGTGTCCTGCACCGGGAAGAAGCCCTTGGGCATGGCCAGGTAGAGCAGCGCGGTCAGCGCCAGGGTGGCGATGGCCACCAGCAGGGTCAGCGGCTGGTGCCGCAGGACCACCCGCAGGGCCTTGGCGTATTGTGCGATCAGACCATCGATGACCCGCCCCGCGGCGCGCGCGAAGCGGCCCTGCTGGTCCTCGTCGACGTGGCGCAGCAGCTTGGCGCTGAGCATCGGCGTAAGGGTCAGGGAGACGAAGCCGGAAATCAGGATCGCCACCGCCAGGGTGATGGCGAACTCGCGGAACAGCCGCCCGGCGACGTCGCCCATGAACAGCAGCGGGATCAGCACGGCGATCAGCGAGAAGGTCAGCGAGATGATGGTGAAGCCGATCTGCTTCGAGCCCTTGAGCGCCGCTTCCAGCGGCGAGTCGCCCTGCTCCAGGTAGCGGGCGATGTTCTCCACCATGACGATGGCGTCGTCGACCACGAAGCCGGTGGCGATGGTCAGCGCCATCAGGGTCAGGTTGTTGATCGAGAAGCCGGACAGGTACATCACGCCGAAGGTGCCGATCAGCGACAGCGGCACGGCGAAGCTGGGAATCAGGGTGGCGTAGACGTTGCGCAGGAACAGGAAGGTGACCATCACCACCAGCGCCACCGCCAGCGCCAGCTCGAACTGCACGTCCTTGACCGAGGCGCGGATGGTGGTGGTGCGGTCGGTCAGCACCTGCACGTCGAGATTCCCCGGCAGGGTCGATTGCAGCTGCGGCAGCAGCGCCTTGATCCGGTCGACCACCTCGATCACGTTGGCCCCCGGCTGGCGCTGGATGTTCAGCACCACCGCCGGCAGGTTGTTGGCCCAGGCGGCCAGGCGCACGTTCTCGGCGTCGTCCTCGACGCTGGCGACGTCGCGGATGCGCAGCGGCGAACCGTTCTTGTAGGCGATGATCAGGTCGCGGTAGGCGTCGGCCGAGCGCAACTGGTCGTTGGCGTCCAGGGTCGAGGCACGGGTCGGGCCGTCGAAGCTGCCCTTGGGGCCGTTGAGGTTGTTGCTGGTCACCGTGCTGCGCAGGTCCTCCAGGCTCAGCCCGGCCGCCGCCAGCGCCGTCGGGTTGGCGCGCACCCGCACCGCCGGACGCTGGCCGCCGCTGATGCTGACCAGGCCGACCCCGGAGATCTGCGAGATCTTCTGTGCCAGGCGGGTATCCACCAGGTCCTGGATCTGCGGCAGCGGCATGCCATCGGACATCACCGCCAGGGTCAGGATCGGTGCGTCCGCCGGGTTCACCTTGCTGAACACCGGCTGGTTCGGCAGGTCGTTGGGCAGCAGGCTCTGCGCGGCGTTGATCGCCGCCTGGACTTCCTGCTCGGCGACATCGAGGTTGCTCTGCAGGCTGAATTGCAGGGTGATCACCGAGGCGCCGCCGGAACTGCTGGAAGACATCTCGTTGAGCCCCGGAATCTGCCCGAGCTGGTTCTCCAGCGGCGCGGTGATCGACGAGGTCATGATCTCCGGGCTGGCACCGGGGTACAGGGTGACCACCTGGATGGTCGGGTAGTCCACTTCCGGCAACGCCGAGATCGGCAGGAAGCGGTAGGCGATCAGGCCCGAGAGCAGGATCGCCACCATCAGCAGGGTGGTCGCGACCGGCCGCAGGATGAACGGGCGGGACGGGTTCATTCAGCGCTCCCGCTACCCACCGAGTCGCCCTGGAGGCCGCTGGGGCGGCCAGTCTGCGGTTTCTGCGGCTCGCCCTCGAGGACCTGCGGGGAGGCCTCGGCGACACGCACTTCCATACCGTCGCGCAGGCGGTCGGTGCCTTCCACCACCACCTGCTCGCCGGCCTTCAGGCCGCTTTCCACCACCACCCGCTCGTTCTCGCTGGTGCCGATGGCGACGCTGCGCTGGCTGACCTTGTTGTCGGCGCCGACCACGTACACATAGATGCCGTTGGTGCCGCGCTGCACAGCGTTGGCCGGAATGGTCAGCACGCCCTTGAGGGTCTGCGCCAGCAGGCGCACGTTGACGAACTGGTTGGGGAACAGCTTGCCGTCGGCGTTCTCGAAGCGTGCCTTGAGCTTGACCGTGCCGGTGGTGGTGTCGATCTGGTTGTCCAGGGTGGTCAGGGTGCCTTCGGCGAGAACCTTGTCCTGGTTGCGGTCCAGCGCGGTGACCGCCAGCTTGCCGGGGCCGTTCATCTGCTCGACGACGGTGCCGATCTGCTGCTGCGGCAGGCTGAACACCACCGAGATCGGCTTGACCTGGGTGATCACCACCAGCGGCGTGGTATCGCCGCTGGTGACCAGGTTGCCGATGTCCACCTGGCGCAGGCCGAGGCGCCCGGAAATCGGTGCGCGGACCTCGGTGAAGGTCAGGTTGAGGCGGGCGTCGTCGACCTGGCCCTGGTTGGTACGGATGGTGCCCTGCAACTGGCGGACCTGGGCTTCCTGGGTATCCAGGGTCTGCTTGGCGATCGAGTCCTCGGCGTACAGCCCCTTGTAGCGCTGCAGGTCGATCTCGGCGTTCTTCAGTTGCGCCTGGTTCTGCATCAGCGTGCCCTCGGCCTGGGCCAGCGCCGCCTTGTAGGTACGCGGGTCGACCACCGCCAGCAGGTCGCCGGCCTTGACCTCCTGCCCCTCCTGGAACAGCACCTTGACCAGCTCGCCGTTGACCCGCGGCTTGACGTTCACCGTGTTGAAGGCGGTGACGGTGCCAAGCGCGTTGAAATGCAGCGCCAGGTCGCCCTGCTCCACCCTGGCCACGCCGACGGTGAGCGCGTTGGCCTTGGGCAGCGCGGCGCCCGGCTTGCCGCCGCGACCGGGTCGCCCGTCGGAGGACGGTGCCGAGGCGGGCGCCGCCAGCCACATCACCAGGCCGATCACGGCGGCGAAGGCCAGGGCGGTGATCAGCCACGGGCGCAGGGTACGGAACTTGGATTTACCGGTCGTTGGAGTCATGGTTCTTCTTCAGGCTTAGAACGGAGGCGCTTTTTCCAGGCTGCACGATAAGCATTGCGGGGGCCCAGGCAAAGCCTCTTTACCCGCTATTTACCCTTGCTTTACCGATAGTTAGGCATTCCGCCCGCATGCTTCGGCGAGCCACCCGCAGCCTGGCACCAGGCTATGACAACAAACGGCTTGCTCCGTTACGGGCGAAGGCTTGAAATAGAGCGTCCTGCACTCGCCCACTCCGCAATCGGCCAGGGACGCACAGATGATCGACCCGTTGAAACACCGCTTCGCGGCGCTCCGCAGTCGCGCCGAATTCCACTCCTTGCGCTACGTCCAGCGTAGCGGCGAGTACCTCTCGGTGCGCCGCAACGTCAGCGAACCGCCGCACTTCAGCCAGGACCGCGGCGCCATGCTCTGCGTACGGCTGAACGGCGTGGAAGCCTACGCCGCCACCAACGATCTCTCCGCGGCCGGCCTGCAGGCCGCCCTGGAGCAGGCCGAACGGCAAGCCGAGCGGATCGCCCGGCACGCCCTGTTCGACGTCCGCGGATTGCCGCCGGCAAGCGGCCGCTCGCAGTATCGCTCGCCGAACCAGGACGCCCCTTTCCCCTCCCTCGCCGAGTGCTACGAACTGCTCGCCGAGGAGTCCGCCAAGGTGCCGCGCGACGAGCGCCTGGTGAACTGGAGCGTATTCCTCGAAGTCAGCCGCCAGGAACAGCTCTACCTGAACAGCGCCGGCGCCGAGCAATACCACGAGCAGCGCTTCGTCTATCCCGGCGCCAGCGTCACCGCCTACGACGGCCATGACAGCCAGACCCGCAGTTTCGGCGGCCACCATGCCGGCCAGCAGGGCGGCGCCGAAGTGATCGAGCGCCTCGGCCTGGTCGGCGCCGCGCCGCGCATCGCCGACCAGGCCCTGCAACTGCTGGCGGCGCCGAACACCCCGAGCGGCCGTTGCGACCTGCTGCTGATGCCGGACCAGATGATCCTGCAGATCCACGAGTCGATCGGCCACCCGCTGGAGCTGGATCGCATCCTCGGCGACGAGCGCAACTACGCCGGTACCAGCTTCATCAAGACCGAGGACTTCGGTCGCTACCAGTACGGCTCCAGCCTGCTCAACGTCAGCTTCGACCCGGAAATCCCCGAGGAACTGGCCAGCTACCGCCAGGACGACGACGGCAGCCCCGCGCGCAAGGAATACCTGATCCGCGAAGGCCGCCTGCTGCGCCCGCTCGGCGGCGCCCTGTCGCAACACCGCAGCGGCCTGGAGGGCGTCGCCAACAGCCGCGCCAGCAGTTGGAACCGCGCGCCCATCGACCGCATGGCCAATCTCAACCTGGAGCCCGGCGACAAGAGCTTCGCCCAACTGGTGGGCGGTATCGAGCGCGGGGTGCTGATGTCCTACAACCGCTCCTGGTCGATCGACGACGCACGCAACAAGTTCCAGTTCGGCTGCGAATGGGGCCAGTTGATCGAGGACGGCGAACTCAAGGGCGTGGTGAAGAACCCCAACTACCGGGGCATCTCCGCGCAGTTCTGGCGCAACCTCAGCGCGGTGGGCGACGCCGGCACCTTCGAGGTGCTCGGCACCCCCTACTGCGGCAAGGGCGAGCCGAACCAGGTGATCCGTGTCGGCCACGCCTCGCCGGCCTGCGTATTCAGCGATGTGGACGTATTCGGGGGAGACGCCTGATGCACCAGAGACAGCATTTCGAAGCCCTCGCCGAGGACCTGCGCCGACACCTGGCCGAGGGCGAGGACTTCACCCTCTGGTACAGCGCCGAGGACTCCGAGTTCATCCGCTTCAACCGGGCGCGGGTGCGCCAGGCCGGTCGGGTGCGCCAGGCCAGCGCGCTGCTCCGGCTGATCCGCGACGAACGCCAGGCGAGCCTCGACCTGACGCTCTCCGGCGCGCCGGAAGAAGACCGCCAGCGTCTGGTCGAAGGCCTTCGGCAACTGCGCCAGAGCCTGGCCTGGATTCCCGCCGATCCCTATCTGCTGCTCGACACCTCGGCCTGGCAGCGAGAGAACCAGGACCTCGGCGCAGCGCCCGACAGCGGCGCGCTGCTGGCCAGCCTCGAACGCCGGGCGCGCGACCTCGACCTGGTCGGCATCTATGCCGCCGGACCGCTGTTCCGTGGCTTCGCCAACTCCTGGGGCGCCTTCGGCTGGCATGCCGGCAGCAGCTTCAACTTCGACTGGAGCCTGTTCCACGGCAACGGCCAGGCGGTGAAGGCCGACTACGCCGGCCAGCGCTGGGACGACGAAGCCTTCGCCCGGCGCTTCGAACAAGCCCGGGAGCAGCTCGGCCACCTGGGCAAGCCGCTGCGCCAGTTGCGCCCCGGCGACTACCGCGCCTACCTGGCGCCGGCGGCGCTCGAAGAAGTCATGCAGATGCTCTGCTGGGGCGGTTTCTCCGCGCGCGCCCTGGCTACCGGCGAAAGCCCCCTGCAACGCCTGCAGAACGGCGACGCCCTGCTCAGCCCGCTGCTGAACCTCGCCGAGCGCCCTGCCACCTCGCCCTCCCCGGCATTCAGCGCGGAAGGCTCGCCGCGCGCCGAGGTCGAACTGGTCGGCAACGGCCGCCTGAGCGGACGCCTGGTGAGTTCGCGCAGCGCCCGCGAATATGGCCTGGTAGCCAATGGCGCCGGCGCCAACGAGGCGCCCACGGCGCTGGACATGGCCGGCGGCAGCCTGGAGCAGGCGCGCATCCTCGAGGCCCTGGATACCGGCCTGTACATCGGCAACCTGTGGTACCTGAACTACTCGGACATGCCCGCCGCACGCCTGACCGGAATGACCCGCTTCGCCACCTTCTGGGTGGAGAACGGCCAGATCCGGGCGCCGGTCAGCACCATGCGCTTCGACGACAGCCTGTACAGCTTCCTCGGCGCCCACCTGGAAGACCTCAGCCACGAGCGCGAACTGCGCCTGTCCAGCAATACCTACGGCGAACGCCAGACCGACTCGATGCACCTGCCGGGCGCGTTGACCGGGCGCTTCACCCTCACGCTCTGAGCCCGCGCGGCGCTCCCCGGCGGTTCGCCGCCCGGGAGCGCCGCGTGCGCAATCCGAAGAACACCCGCCGATATTCTGGCGCCATTATCACGCCACCATAAACGGACCGGCTCCCTCCTCGTTCTCCACTCTGGTGACACACGCCCGAGAGGAACCCACCGCACGCATATCCCATTCGGTACACGGAGGTGAAGCTATGCCCGCTTTGAGTCGTCGTTCGTTCGTGACCCTGACCGCCCTGGCCTCCAGCAGCATCCTGCTGAGCCCGCGAGCCTTCGCCGGGAGCGGCGCGACAAGCGCCGCCGGGAAGCCGCAAGAGACCTTCCTGGATTTCAACGAAAGCCCCTACGGCCCCTCCGCCAAGGCCAGGGCCGCCATGCAGCAGGCGGCCGCGCTCTGCGGCCGCTACGACTACGACGCGCAGGACGCCCTGGTCGGCCTGTTCGCCAAGCAGAACGGCATCCCCGCCGAATGCGTGCATGCCTACTGCGGCTCGCGCCAGCCGCTGCAATACGCCGTCGCGGCGTTCACCGGCAAGGAGCGCAGACTGGTCATGGCCGATCCCTCCTACGACTCCGTGGTCGGCGCCGCCCAGGTCCAGGGGGCGAAGGTCGCTGCCGTGCCGCTGGACGCCGAGGCGGCCCACGACATCGAGCGCATGCTCGCCGCCGCGCAACGCGACGCCGGGCTGATCTATATCTGCAACCCGAACAACCCGACCGGCACCCTCACCCCGCACGAGCGGATCGTCAGGGCGATCGAACGCAAGCCCGAGCGCAGCGTGGTGCTGGTCGACGAGGCGTATATCCATTTTTCCGACGCACCCAGCGTCGTTGGCCTGGCCGTCCAGCGCCAGGATGTGCTGGTCCTGCGTACCTTCTCGAAACTCTACGGGATGGCCGGCGCCCGGCTCGGCCTGGCCATCGGGCATCCGCAGCTGCTGGCGCGGCTGGAGCGCTTCGGCGGCCACAACGTGGTGCCCTCGCCGACCGCCCACGCCGGGCTGGAAAGCCTGCGTGACGACGATCTGGTGCCACGGCGCAAGCAGCAGAACGCAGAGGTCCGCGAGCGCACCATCGCCTGGCTGCGCCAGCAGGGCTTCCGCTGCACCGCCTCGCAGTCCAACTGTTTCATGGTGGATATGCGCCGTCCCGCCGAGCTGGTCATCGCCGAACTGGAGAAACAGCGGGTGCACGTCGGCCGCCCGTGGGCCTCCTGGCCCAACTGGGTCCGTGTGACGGTAGGCAGCGAGGAAGAGATGCAGGCGTTCCGGAGCGCCTTCGCCAGCGTCAGCCGGCGCCATCAGGTCGCCATGCGCTAGCGCTGCGTCTCTGCGACGCAGGGCGGATGACCGCGCTGCGATTATCCGCCCTGCTCATGGCCCGAGGCGAGCAGCCAAGGGAATCGGGTTCGCCCGTTACCAGCCAGCCTGGCCGACGGTCATGGGACGAAGCGGGTTGGCCGTGGGGCTCAGAGAGCCGCCAGGGCCGCCGCGTAGTTCGGCTCGTCGGCGATTTCGCCGACCAGTTCGCTGTGCAGCACCTTGTTCTGCTCGTCGAGCACCACCACGGCGCGCGCGGCCAGGCCGGCCAGCGGGCCGCTGGCGATGGCCACGCCATAGTTCTCGAGGAACTCGCGACCGCGCAGGGTCGACAGGTTGACTACGTTCTCCAGGCCTTCGGCGCCGCAGAAGCGCTTCTGCGCGAACGGCAGGTCGGCGGAGATGCACAGCACCACGGTGTTGGCCAGCTTGCCGGCCTCGACGTTGAACTTGCGCACCGAGGTGGCGCAGGTCGGGGTGTCGACGCTGGGGAAGATGTTCAGCACCTTGCGCTTGCCGGCGAAGTTTTCCAGGGTCACGTCGGCGAGGTCGCCGCCGACCAGGCTGAAGGCCGGAGCCTGGGCGCCTTTCTGCGGGAGCTGGCCATCGACGTTGACCGGGTTGCCCTTGAGAGTCACTTGAGCCATTGCGTTGATCCTTCTAGTCAGTGAGAAGCCGCCGGCCCTGTGGCCGGCAGCGGAAGCATTCGGGGCCGGCGACGATGCTAGCACGCTTTACCCGAGCGAAAACCTCGGGTTTGAGCGTCGCCGTCCCCCGAGGCTCAACTCCTGGCCTTGGCGAAATACTCCCGGGTCAGGCGGAACACCACCGGACTCAGTAGCAGCAAGGCGATCAGGTTGGGAATCGCCATCAGCGCGTTGAGGGTATCCGCCACCAGCCAGGCGAAGTCCAGCTGGGTCATGGCGCCGAACGGAATCGCCAGGGTCCAGACGATCCGGAACGGCAGGATCGCCCGGGTGCCCACCAGGTACTCCCAGCAGCGCTCGCCGTAGTAGCTCCAGCCGAGGATGGTGGTATAGGCGAACACCACCAGGGCCAACGACAGGATGTAGTGGCCGACGCCCGGCATCGCCGCCTCGAACGCCGCCGAGGACAGCGCCGCGCCGCTGGCGCCGCTGGTCCAGACGCCCGAGGTGATGATCGCCAGGCCGGTCAGGCTGCAGATGATCAGGGTATCGATGAAGGTGCCGAGCATACCGATCAGGCCCGAACGCACCGCGCTATGGGTCGTGCCGGCGGCCTGGGCGATGCCGGCGGTGCCGAGGCCAGCCTCGTTGGAGAAGATCCCGCGTGCGACGCCGAAACGGATTGCCGCCATCACCGCTGCGCCGGCGAAGCCGCCGGTGGCGGCGATCGGCGTGAAGGCGTGGGTGAAGATCAGTTGGAACGCGCCGGGAATCGCCTCGGCATGGACCACCAGGACGATCACCGAGGCGACGATGTAGCCGACGCACATGAACGGCACCAGGGCTTCGGCGACCTTGCCGATACGGCGGATGCCGCCAAGGATCACCAGCCCGGTGACGAGCATGGTGGCGACCCCGGTGACCCAGTCGGGCACGCCGAAGGAAACCTCCAGGGCATCGGCCATGCTGTTGACCTGGACCATGTTGCCGATACCGAAGCCGGCGAGCCCGCCGAACAGCGCGAAGGCCGCGCCGAGCCAGGCCCAGCGCTTGCCCAGACCGTTCTTGATGGCATACATCGGACCGCCGACGTGTTCGTTGCGCTCATCCTTCTCGCGGTAGTGCACCGCCAGCACCACTTCGGAGAACTTGGTGGCCATTCCCACCAGCGCGGTGCACCACATCCAGAACAGCGCGCCCGGGCCGCCGAGGAAGATCGCCGTGGCCACCCCGGCGATGTTGCCGGTACCGACGGTGGCCGCCAGGCAGGTCATCAGCGCCTGGAACGGGCTGATCTCGCCGCTGCTCTCGTCATCCTTGCTACGCCCCTGCCAGAGCAGGCGAAAGCCGACTCCCAGGCGCACCAGGGGCATGAACTTCAACCCCAGCATCAGGTACAGGCCGGTGCCGAGAATCAGCACCAGCATCAACGGCCCCCAGACCACGCCGTTCAGGTCGACCACCCACTTCTGCAAGCTTTCCATCAGCGATCCTTATTCTTGTTCGAATGAATGCGGCCTGGCGGCAGTGGGCATCCGGAACTCGGACGAACATCCCTGCTCGACAGGCCAAGGCTGCCGATCCTAACGAGGTTATCCCGGCGAAATCGAGAAAAATCTTCACCAGGAAGCCTGCGTCTCATTGCGTCTCGCCGGCCGCCTGGCGACCGAACAGTTCCACCAGCCAGTCGACGAACACCCTCACCCGCGGCGACAACTGGCGCTGCGAGGGATACACGGCATGCAGCGGCAGCGATGGCGGCAACCATTCGCCGAGCACTTGTCGGAGGCTGCCGTCGGCCAGGCCGGCGGCGACGTGATAGTGCGGCGCCTGGATCAGCCCGAGCCCGGCCCGGCAGGCGGCGACGTAGGCATCGGCGTTGTTGACGCTGACCCGGCTGCGCATCGGCAGCGTGCGTAGGCGCCCGTCGACGCTGAACTCGAAGTCGGCGGTACGCCCGCTGGAAGGCGACTGGTAGTTCACCGCGAGGTGCCCGCCGAGTTCGGCGAGCTGCCGCGGATGGCCATGACGCTCCAGGTAGGCGGCGCTGGCGCAGGTCACCTGCGGCAGGTCGGCCAGGTGCCGGCCGACCAGGCTGGAATCGTGCAGCTCGCCGACCCGCAGCACGCAGTCCGCACCCTCGCGCAGCAGGTCGACCAGGCGATCGTTGCTGCTCAACTGCAGCTCCAGTTCCGGGTAGCGCTCGCAGAACTCCGGCAGGAACGGAATCACCCGCATCCGCCCCAGTGCGCCCGGCAGGTCGACCCGCAAGCGCCCGCGCGGGTTGTTCAGGACGCGTGGAAAGCAGCTTTCCGCCTCCTCCAGGTCCGCCAGCAGGCGCACGCAACGCTCGTAGTAGGCCTGCCCGTCGAGGGTCAGGCTGACCTGGCGGGTGGTGCGCTGCAGCAACTGCACGCCAAGGTGCGCCTCCAATTGCTGGATCGCCTGGGTCACGCTGGCGCGCGGCAGCTCCAGGCTGTCCGCGGCCTTGCCGAAGGCGCCCAGCTCGACGATGCGGGTGAAGGCCTGCATGGCCTGGAAACGATCCATCGGACGTCCTCGATTATTTGGAAAATACGAATGGTAAAACCGTAATTATGGGCTTTATCCAGGCCAATGCGGAGCGAAGAATGACGGCGTTTTCCTTCCCTCCCGCGAGGCTCGACACATGAAAACCCGTCAACTCGGCCACAACGGCCCTTCCGTCTCCGCCATCGGCCTCGGCTGCATGGGCATGACCGACTTCTACACCACCGGCGGCGACCGCCAGGAGGCCATCGCCACCCTGCATCGCGCCGTGGAACTCGGGCTGAACTTCTTCGATACCGCCGACATGTACGGCCCGCACAGCAACGAGGAACTGCTCGGCGAGGCCCTGCGCGGCAAACGCGAGCAGGTGTTCCTGGCCAGCAAGTTCGGCATCGTCCGCGACCCTGCCAATCCCCAGGCGCGCGGCGTCGACGGCAGCCCGGCGTATATCCGCCGCGCCATCGAAGGCAGCCTGAAGCGCCTCGGTACCGACCGCCTGGACCTTTACTATCAGCACCGCATGGACCCGCAGGTGCCCATCGAGGACAGCGTCGGCGCCCTCGCCGACCTGGTGAAGGCCGGCAAGATCCGCCACATCGGCCTCAGCGAAGCCTCGGCGGAAACCCTCGAACGTGCCCACCGGGTGCACCCGATCAGCGCGTTGCAGAGCGAGTACTCGCTGTGGACTCGCGATCCGGAGGACACCGGGGTGCTCGCCGCCTGCCGTCGCCTGGGCATCGCCTTCGTCCCCTACAGCCCGCTGGGCCGAGGTTTCCTTACCGGCACCCTGAAGCGCCCGGAAGACTTCGCCGCCGACGATTACCGTCGTTTCAGCCCGCGCTTCCAGGGCGAGAACTTCGCGAAGAACCTGAAGCTGGTGGACAAGGTCGGCGAACTGGCCGCGGCCAAGGGCGTGAAACCCTCGCAACTGGCGCTGGCCTGGGTGCTGGCGCAGGGCGATGACCTGATCCCGATTCCCGGCACCAAGCAGCGGCGCTACCTGGAGGAGAACGTCGCCGCGACGGAACTGCGCCTGAGCGCGGCGGAACTGGCCGAGCTGGATGCGATCTTCCCCGCCGAGGCGGTCGCCGGCAGTCGCTATAGCGAGGAAGGCATGCGCCTGGTCAATCTCTGAGACAGTGAAGCTGCGGTCACGTCTCCATATGCCGGAGCCTGGTTGTAGGGCGAATCACCGCTTGCGGTTATCCGCCGCTTATCCGGGGTTTCGGCGGATACCGCCTGTGGCGGTATCCGCCCTACGGGTCTCTATCGCTCGCAATTTCCTGGCTGCCTACACGGCGGGGAACGGCGACGGGCGAACCTCAGGGCGTCCACCAGTAGCGCACCACGTGGAAGAAGATCGGCGCGGCGAAGCACACCGAGTCCAGGCGGTCGAGCATGCCACCGTGACCTTCGATCATGTGCCCCCAGTCCTTGACCCCACGGTCGCGCTTGATCGCCGACATCACCAGGCCGCCGAAGAAGCCCAGCAGGTTGATCAGCAGCGCGATCAGCGCCGCCTGCCAGAGGTTGAACGGGGTGATCCACCACAGCGAGGCGCCGATGGCGGTGGCCAGGGCGATGCCGCCGACGAAGCCTTCGACGGTCTTCGACGGCGACAGGTTGGGAGCGATCTTGCGCTTGCCGAACAGCTTGCCGCAGATGTACTGCATCACGTCGGAGAGCTGCACGACGATCACCAGGTAGGCGATCAGCAGCAGGTTGCGCCCCTCGAAGCCGGGAATGTCGAGGGTCAGCAGCGCCGGCACGAAGGAGATACAGAACACCGCCAGCATCAGGCCCCACTGCACTTTCGAGGCGCGCTCGAGGAAGTGCTTGGTGTCGCCGCCCAGCGAGGCGAGGATCGGCAACAGCAGGAACACGTACACCGGGATGAAGATCGAGAACATGCTGTACCAGTCGATGTAGATCAGCAGGTACTGCATCGGCAGCACGAAGTAGAACGCCGCCACCAGCGCCGGGTAGTCGCTGCGCCGGGTCGGGGTGAGGGTGATGAACTCGCGCAGGGCGTAGAACGACACGCCATAGAACAGCAGGATCACCGCCGCCTGGCCGAGCCAGAAGGCGAAACCGATCACCAGGACCATCGCCCACCAGGCGTTGATCCGCGCGTTCAGGTTGTCGATCACCGCGTTCGGGCCGGGACCGGCGCGCCACTTGAGGACGAAGCCGACCAGCGAGGCGAGCAGCAGCAGCGCGCCGATCCCGCCGAAGAGCATCCAGGTCTGTTCGTTCATCTCAGGCCTCCTCTTCCGGCGCCAGGTCCAGCAGGGCCATGCGCGCTCGTTCGAGGAACGCCTCCTTGCCTTCTTCCGCCGTGGCGACCAGCGGCTTGCCGAAGCTCAGGGTGCAGAGCAGCGGCAACGGCAGCATGCGGCCCTTGGGCATGACCCGGTTGAGGTTGGCCAGCCAGACCGGCACCAGCTCGACCTCCGGGTGGGCCAGGGACAGGTGGTAGATACCGCTCTTGAATGGCAACAGCTTGACCTCATCGTCCAGGTTGCGGGTGCCCTCGGGGAAGATGATCAGCGAGTCGCCGCCGTCCAGGGCGCGGTCGAGGGGTTCGAGCGGATTGGCATTGGCATCGCTGCGCTGGCGGTCGACCAGCACGCCGTTGAACACCTTGTTGATCACGTAGCTGCGCAGCCCGGCCTTGTTCCAGTAGTCGGCGCCCGCCACCGGCCGGGTACGCCGCCGCACCTCCGGCGGCAACGAGGCCCAGAGCAGGACGAAGTCGCCATGGCTACTGTGGTTGGCGTAATAGATGCGTTGCTTGGGGATCGGCGTAGTGCCCAGCCAGAGGCTGCGCAAGCCGGTGATGGCGCGGGCGCCGGCGATGATGCCATAGGCGACGACTGATTCGAGCATGGGAAGACTCTTCAGGTTTGAGCGTTGAATAGAGGGATCGACAACAGGCACGACAAGGCCAGCAGGAACTGGGCGCCACAGGCCAGCGCCTGCCAGCGTAGCAGGCGCAGGGCGCCGCGGCTGCGCTGGTTCCAGGTGCGCCCCGCGGCGTCCGCGCGGGCCAGGCCGAGGTCGGCCAGGGCCCGGTCCAGGTCTTGGGTCTGCGCCTCCAGCCTGTCGCCGGCGCGGCTGAAACGTTCGAACAGTTCGGCGTCCAGGGCCACTCGCAGCGCCCAGTACTTCTGCCACAGGCCGAGCATGGCGATCGCCAGCATCGCCGCAGCGAAATAGCGCCAGCCGATGCCCTGCACGGCCTGATACAGGCCCAGCCCGATGGCCAGCAGGGTCAGTGCGGCGGACAGCCGGTCGATCTCGCGGCCACGGCGCAGCAGCGCCGCCACCAGGGCCAGGGATTGCTCAGGCATGGCGCACCTCGCCCAGTTCCGCCGACGGCTCCGGCACGCTCCCGCTCAGCGCCGCGAGGGTCCGCCGCTGGGCCTCGCCCAGCAGCACTTGCGGTCGCGCCCGGCGTAACACCGCCACGGCCGACTCGACGTCCGCCGCGCGGCCGCTGAGCAGCAGCCAGGCGGCGACCAGCGTGGCGCTGCGCGAATAGCCCAGGGCACAGGCCACCAGCAGCGGCCCTTGCGCCAGCAGTTCGTCGATCAGCGCGGCGGCGCGCCGGCAGTCCCCGACGTCCGGCGCGACCAGGTCGAGCAACGGCAGGCTGCGATAGGCCAGCCCCTGCGGCTCGCAGGAAAGTTCGGCGGTAGCGTCGAGCAATGCGCGGAAGCGGCCGTCGGCCAGTTCCGCGGACGACGGCAGGCGCCCCAGCCAGAGGCCCGGCAGCACCTCGTCCGGCTGCGGCCGGCGACGGGTCCAGAGCCAGGCGTTGATCCGCGCGCCAAGCAGATATGGCGCCAGCAGCCAGCGCACGGCGGCGCTCAGGCGGCCAGTGCTGCCCTTCTGGAAGCCGGCGGCGCCGAACAGCAGGTAGTTCAGCGCCACCAGCGCCAGCGCCAGCGCCGGCCAGCACAGCCACAACGCCGCACCGCCGACGGCAAAGGCGACGGCGGCGCAGGCCAGCGCGCCGAGGCCATAGCGAGCGGCCAGCCGCCGCCGTTGCCGGTCGCGGCTCAGGCTGGCGCGGGCGAACGGCGCGGGCTGCGCCTGCGGCCACAGCCAGACGCACAGCCAACCGGCCAGCGCGCCGGTGGGCACGTCGATGAAATGGTGCTGCCAGGTGGTCAGCACCGACAGCCCGATCAGCGCGAACCAGCCATGCAGCAGCCAGCGCCAGGCGCCGCTGGCGTAGCGCGCGTAGCAGACCCAGAGCACTACCAGCAGGGCGATGTGCAGCGACGGTGCCTGGTTGTACGGTTTGTCGAACCCCATCAGCACGTCGAACAGCCAGCCGAACACGCCGCCCAGTTCCGGCCGTTCGAAGGTGAAGCGCAGGGGGAACAGCAGGAAGCAGGTCACCGACAGCACCTGGGCGCTGAGCAGGCGCAGGCAGTGGGTGTCCAGCTCGCGCTTGTCCCGCGGCAACAACAGCGACAGGCCGTAGAGCAGGTCGATCGACCAGTACGGCAGGATGGTCCAGGGCCACAGCGGCATCCCGCGTTCCCAGTCGAAGACCAGGCTGCCGACGTCGCCGCGCTGGCTGGTCAACCAGTTGGCCAGGCCATAGCTGGCGAAGAAGAACGGGCCGAGGAACAGCAGCCAGAGCACCGCCCGCTTCAGTACCCCCGGCTCGCGCGGCGCCATCAGCGGGCGACCTTCTGCGCCAGCGATACGCTGAAGATGCCCCACTGGTCGACCCGCTGGGTGATCTTGCGGAAGCCGGCGGCGGCCACCAGTTGGTCCATTTCCGCCTGGGTCCGGCGCCGCATCACCCAGGCCTGGCCCTGGCGGTGGCTGGTCAGCGCGCGGGCGATCAGTTCCAGCTGCGGGTGCCAGGGCTGTCCGGTGTAGACCAGGTAGCCGCCCTCCTCCAACGCCTCGCCGAGGCCGGCGAGGGAGTCGCCGACCATGCGGTTGTCGGCGAACAGCTCGTAGAGCCCGGAAACCACCCCGAGGCTCGGCTTCGGTTGCAGCGCCGCCAGGTCGGCGCGATCGAAGGCATCGCCCTTGACGAAGCGGGCGATGCCGGCGAGGCCCTTGCTTTCGATCAGGGCGCTGCCGTCACGCACGTTGATCTCGCTGTAGTCGCGCAGGAGGATGCTTTCCGGCAGCGGCTCGACGCCTTGCAGGGCTTCGAGGATGTAGCGGCCGTGGCCGGCGGCGATGTCGACGATGCGCACCTCGCGCTGCTCCTCGCGCAACCGCTGCATGGCCAGGCGCAGCAGCTCCTCGGCGTGCAGCTTGCGCTGGCGGATGCCGCGCCAGCCGATGGAGTCCAGGTAGTTGCGGTCGATCAGGCGACCCAGCGGGCCGCTGCCGCTGGGCTGGTTGCGGTAGACGTAGTCGAGGGTGCTGCCGGAATCGAAGCCGGTGTCGAAGCCCAGCTTGACCCCGTCCGACCACAGGCTGCCCAGGCGCAGGCCGGCACGGGTGGCGCGCCAGTAGAGATCGCGCGGCGAGTTCTTCGGCAACGGCGCGGCCAGCGCCTCGGCCTCGGCGCAGGTATGACCCAGGCGGTCGGCATCGAGCAGGCTCGGTCGTTCGGGGACCGTGGCGAATGCCTCGAGGAGGAAGCGCCGGGCACGGCCGACGGCCAGGTGACGATCGCGCTCGCCAAGGGTGTCGTGGAAGAAGCCGGGCAGGATGTGCTTTTCCTTGCGCAGGCTGCCGAGACGCTCGAAGAAGCGCTCCTGCGGCGCACGATGGACGACGAAGTCGGCCCCGGAAATCAGCAGTTGGGTGGGAATCTGGATCGCCTGTGCGTCCGCTACCACCCGCTCGGCAGCTTCGTAGAGGCCGAGCAGGACGTTCACCGAGATCGCCTTGGCGATCAGCGGGTCGCTGTCGTAGGAGGCGATCCGCTGCGGGTCGTGACTGAGGAAGCGTGCCTTGACATAGCTGTTGACGAAGAAATTGCCGCGCCACAGGCGCATCAGTTTCAGCCCGCTGCGGGCGAACGGCACGTAGAGCTTGACCTGGAACGCCGGCGAAGCCAGCACCAGTGCGCGCACCTTCGGCGCGTAGTCGTGGGCCCAGGTGGCAACCAGCACCGCGCCGACGCTCTGCGCCACCACCGCCATCCGCTCTTCGGCGATACCGTGGACGGCCTGGATATGGTCGACGAAGGTCTGTACGTCGCGCACGCTGGTGGCGAAGCTCGGGCTGTCGCCGCGGGCGCCTGGCGAGAGGCCGTGGCCACGGGCGTCCCAGGCGAAGAAGTCGTGTTCCGGCAGGTCGAGTTCGTCGACCAGGTGGGCGATCCGCCCGGAGTGCTCATGGCCGCGGTGGAACAGCAGCACCGCCTGGCGCGTGCCGTCCGGCGCCGGGCGGCTGGCCGGCCAGTGGCGGTAGAAGAGTTCT
Source organism: Pseudomonas sp. FDAARGOS_761 (assembly GCF_013343155.1). NCBI lineage: Bacteria > Pseudomonadati > Pseudomonadota > Gammaproteobacteria > Pseudomonadales > Pseudomonadaceae > Pseudomonas > Pseudomonas sp. FDAARGOS_761. Next base: position 2,899,211 of record NZ_CP054572.1, read on the forward strand.
ACCCCGTCGTGGGTGGTGAAACGCAATTCCTGTACGTCGCGCATGTGATGTCCCTATGTCGTTGCCCCGGCCGGGAACCCGGCGGGGTTGCTTCCTGCGGGCGCCCACCTCCATGGCGTTCGCCCATTCCCGCTCAGGCCTGGTCGTCGCGGCCCCGCCGACTCGCGGCCAGCTCGGCCAGGCCCTGGCGCACACGGTTGCCGATGGTCAGCAGCAGCAGGGCCGCGATCAGCAACATCAGCCAGTCGATCCAGGCCAGCGGCAACAGGCCGCTGGCCACCCCGGCGCCGATCACGCCGAAACACAGCGCCCGGTCGCTCTTGCCCATCGGGCCGTCGTAGCGGCGCGAAGCGCCGACCATGGTGCCCAGCGCACCGGCATATTCGCTGATCACCGCCAGCAGCACCACCAGCACCACCCACAGCGGATTGACTCCCGGCAACAGGGCGAACGGCAGGTACAGGCCGCTGTCGGCGATCACGTCGGTGAGTTCGTTGAGGTAGGCGCCCAGGTCGGATTTCTGGCCGAACTCGCGGGCGAGCATGCCGTCCACCGCGTTCAGCGCCATGCGCAGGAACATCCACAGCGGAACGAGGGCGAACAGCCAGAGATGGCTGGCGAAACCGGCGACCAGCGCGCCGACCAGCAGCGACAGCAGGCAGGCCGCCAGGGTCACCTGGTTGGCAGTGATGCCGCGCTGGTAGAGGCGCTGCACGCCGGGACGAAGAAGATTCTGAAAGCGCGGTTTGAGTTGATAGACGGAAATCATGTCAGCCAGTCCTTGTGCCGAGTTGCTTCGGGCACCGACCTGGCGGTCGGCGCCCGCTCCATTCTACGACGTCGATGCGCCGCTAAAAGTGACACACTTTTATGCGTTACGCATGGTCCGTATCAGCGCATCCGTCAGAAATCGCGCTTGAAGAACAGGTCCAGCGAACTGGCCAGGCCGCTCGCCGCTTCGAGATAGAGGCGTTTGGTCAACTGGTAGCGCAAGGCGATGGTATTTGCCGGTTCGAACACTCCAACACCATAGCGCAGGCTGAGCTTGTCGGTGATATTCCCGCTGGCGACCACGCTGGTGCTGTTGCCGGTGCCCTCGGTGTCCAGCTGGAAGTCCTGGATGCCGAGCTGCTTGGCGATTTCCCCGGTGAGCGGTGCGCTACCCGCCAGGCCCAGGGCCAGGGCCGCCTCGCCGAGCATGTTGCTGTCTTCGCCGGTGCTCATCGGCCGCCCCAGCACCAGGTAGGACAGCGCCTGCTCCTGGCTCATCGCCGGTTCGGAGAATACCGCGCTGGTCGGCTGCTCGGCGCTGCCGGTCAGGCGCAGGCCGGCGACCACATCGTCGACCCGGCGGATCGCCTCGATATCCAGGTACGGCTGGTCGATCGGTCCGGCGAAGAACAGCCGCGCCCTACGGATCGTCAGGCGCTGGCCGTAGGCACGATAGCGGCCCTTGTTCAGGTTCAGCTCGCCGCGGGTATCCAGGTTGTCGCCGATGTGCAGGTGGCCGGCCAGTTCGGCGCTGAGGCCGAAGCCGGAGAACGCCAGCTTGTCCTGGCCGACCTCGACATCGATGTCCATCTTCATCTTCAGCGGCTGCTGCTCGGGCTGCTCGGAGCCGACGATCACCGCGTCGTCGGAGACCTTGACCGTCGATGGCGGCAACTGGCGGATGGTGATGTCGCCACGCGGCACCAGGACCTTGCCGGAGATCGCCAGCTCCTGGCCGGCCATGCCGATCTTCAGGTCCGGTTCAACCTCCAGTTGCGCATAGGGATCGACCACCACCGGCAGGCGGTTGCCACGAATGTTCAGGGCGACGTTCAGCGCCTCGCCCCAGCTCAGGTTGCCGGACAGGCTGCCCTGGCCGTACCTGCCGCTGCGCCAGCCGCCGCCGAGTTCCAGGCTTTCGCCAGCGATGCGAGCGTCGAGGGAAAGGTTCTCGAAGCTGGTCGGCAGCTCGCCGCCGCCGATGTTGCCGTCGCTCAGCGTCACCCGTCCGTCGACCCGCGGCGCCAGCAGGCCGCCGGACAGCCGGCCGCTGCCGTTCAGCCTGCCTTGCAGTTTCTCCACCATCGGCACGAACGGGCGCGCCACCGACAGGTCGAGGCCGGCCAGGCTGAACTCGCCGCTCAGCGGCTTGCTCGCCGGGCGCGGGTCGATCTGCGCCTGCACCCGCAACTCGCCGAGCTTCGGTCCGCGGAAGTCGAGGGAGGTATCGACGCGGTTGGGCGCCAGCCGGCTCTCCAGGCGCAGGCTGTCGTAGCCGACGTCGACCCACTGGCCCTGGTCGCGCAGGCGCAGCGTACCGCTGCCGGCGTCCAGGCTGACCACGCCGCTCGGGCCGCGGGCCGGAACGTCCAGTTGCAGGTCGCCGTTCAGCTTGCCCTGCCAGGCGAAATCCTCGGGGAACCATTGCTTCAGGCTGTCCAGCGGGAAGTCGCGCAAGGTGTAGCGCAGCCGCGGCTCGGGCAGCAGGCGCTGCTCGCCGCCGCAGAGGCTGGCGCCGCCGGATACCCAGCAATGTGCGCCGAAATTGACCTTGCCGTCGGCCAACCGCTCCAGGCGCGCCGGCTGCTGTAGCTTCCAGTCCTGGCCGCCGCTGCTCAACTCGCCGCGCGCCAGGCGACCGCGCCAGTTGCCGCGCTCCAGTTGCCCGTCGAAGGCCAGGCCGAGCTTGAGCAAGGCACCTTGCAGGTCCAGTTCCAGTTGCTGGCGGCGTTGGTCGCCGCGGGCATTGGCCTTGAACAGGCCGAGATCGGTTTCGCCGCTGCGCAGGCCGGAAGCGACCAGCGCCAGAGTGCCGTTCTGCCGGGCATCGAGGTTCGCCTGCAGGTCGAGGCCGGCGATGCGCTGCTCGGCGTAGGCGATCTGCTGTCCCTTGAGGTTCAGCCTGCCTTGCGGCGCCGCGAGACTGCCAGCCAGGTCGAGGCGTCCCTCGAGGCGACCGAAGAGTTGCGGCCAAAGCTGGCCGAGACGGTTCAGGGCGATGTCCAGGCGGCCTTGCAGGCGCTGGTCGAGCGCCCCGCTGCCCTGCACCTTGTTATCCCCCAGGCGCAGGTCGAGGTTGCCCAGCGTCCAGCGCTGCCCCTCGCCTTCGGCGCGCGCCTGGAATTGCGCCGGCTGGCCGCGCAGGCGGCCCTTGACGTCGAGATCCACGCCCAACGCCAGTCGCTCGTCGCGAACACTTCCCTGGCTGCGCAAGGGACCGGCCAGTGAACCCGGCAGCTCGGCGACCCAGTACGCCGGGTTCAGTTCGCTGAGCTGCAGGGCGGTATCCCAAGCCACGCCATTGTCGAAACGCAACGTCACCCGGCCCTCGGCCTGGCCTTGCCCGGCGCGGAGCTGCAGCGACGGCAGGTTGAGCTGGACGAGGTCGCCGGACACCGGGCTGGCCAGCGTGAAGTCGCCCGCCGGACCGCTCGCCGCCGCGCTGAAATTGCCCAGGTAGCGCTGGTCCTGGTAATGCACTTCCGCCTTGAAGGTCTTCAGCGTCACCGGCGGCGGCTCCGCCAGCGGATACAGGCGCAGCCAGGGGAAATCCTTCCAGTCCAGGGTCGCGTCGGCGGCCAGGCTTTCGCGCCAGTCCAGGCGTCCGACCAGCTCCAGGCGCTGCTCGCCGCCAGCGTCCAGGCGCAGTTGGCGGATATCCGCGCCCTGGGCGTCGACCCGCCCGTCCAGGCTCAACGCCACCGCCCCGCCCTCGCCCGGCAGGCTGGCGCCGCCGCGGATCAGGTAACCGCTCTTGAGATCGCCGCCGGCATCGAGCTGGATGGCATTCAGGGTCAAGGTGTCCGGTAGTCCGGCCGCACCCTTGAAACCGTCGGCGCGGATCAGCAATCGTGCCGGCAGGTTTTCCGCCAGCGCCTGCAACTGTCCTTCCAGGCTGCCGTCCAGGTAACCGCTGCTGCGGCCTTTCAGGGTCAGCGCCTGCTGCAGCTCACCGCCGACCTGGACGGCCAGCTTCCACGGCTTACCTTCGGGAGCGGGCAGGCCGAGCATGGCTTCGGCCTGCAAGGGCCAGTCGCCGCTCGGCTGCAAGCGCCCCTGGAGCGCCAGGTCCAGGCCGAAGCCCCGCGCCGTCAGCGAGTCGATGTGCAGGCCGTCGGCCAGCCAATGGGCCGCCAGCTTGAGTTCGGCGACCTGCTGGTTGCCGTCGAGCAGGAAGCTGCCGACCGCCACTTCGCCGAGTTCGATGCTCAGCGGCAGTTTCAGCGTCGGCAGGCTGATCGGCCCGCTGTCGGCGCTGTCGCCGCTCGGCGGCAGGTCCAGCGCGACCCTTTCGGCGGCCACCCGCTGCAGGCACAGGCGCAGCCCCGCCAGGCAGGCCGGCGACCAGCGCAGTTCAGGCCGCTCGACGACCAGTTGCGTACCGTCCTGCGCCCAGGACAGCCGCTGTGCCTGCCAGGCGCCACCGAGGCGACCCTCGAAGCCGCTGACCTGCAGGCCCGGCACGCGGCCGAGCAGCCAGGCGCTGCCGGCCTGGGTGCCGAGCAGCGCAGCGAGTCCCAGGAGCAGCGCGAGGAGCAGCCCGACTATGGCCAGCAAGGTGATCTTCAGCGCCTTCACAGTTCTGGCCCCATGGAGAAGTGCAGGCGGAAACCGCCGTCGTCGTCGAGCGCATGGGCCAGATCGAGGCGCAACGGGCCGACCGGCGAGACCCAGCGCACGCCGAAGCCGACCCCGGTCTTGATCGACGGGAAGTCCAGCGAGTTGAAGGCGTTGCCCTGGTCGACGAAGGTCGCCAGGCGCCAGCGCTCGGCCAGCGGATACTGATACTCGACGCTGCCGGCGATCATGTAGCGGCCGCCGATCTTGTCGCCATCGGAATTCTCCGGCGACAGCGTCCGGTAGTCGTAGCCGCGCACGCTCTGGTCACCGCCGGCGAAGAAGCGCAGCGAGGGCGGGATCGACTTGTAGTCGTTGGTGGCGATTCCGCCTACCTGCAGGCGGCCGAGCAGGCGATGGCCGCCGGCGAAGCTGGTCAGGCCCTTGGCCATGGCGTCGACATGGAGGACGTCGGCGTCGGCCAGCAGGCCTTCCTTCGCCCCCTTGACGTTGAACTGCAGGCGGTAGCCATGGCTGGGGTCGACCTTGTTGTCGGTCTCCAGCAGCGAGTAGCCGATCCCCGGCATCAGGAAGCTGCTCAGCCCGGAGTCGTCGCCCAGCTTGTACTCCTCGCGCATCCAGTTCAGCGAAACCACCCGCTGCCAGCCATCGGGCTGCTTGCTGTGCCATTCGCCGCCAAGGGTCAGCAGCTTGCTCTCGGTGTCGACCAGGTCTTCGAACTGGTAGCCGCTGGTGAAGCGCAGCTTGTCGGTGAGCGGCGGATCGAGGGGAATCTCGTACCAGGCGCCGACGTTCTGCCGCGGTGCGGAGATTTCCGACTCGAATCCCAGGCTATGTCCTTCGGCATTCACCCAATGGCGAGTCCAGTTGAACCTCGCGCGCGCCCCGACGTCGGTCGAGAAACCGAGGCCGACGCCCATGGTCCGGGGCTTGCGCGCCTCCAGCCGGACCGCTACCGGGATCGCCTGGCGCGCGCCGTCGGCCTGAGCCTGGGTCGGCGCGGCGTCGACCCGCACGCCCTCGAAGTAGCCGCTGGATTGCAGGTTCTGGTTGAGTTCGGCGATCAGTTCGGAGTCATAGGGTTGGCCGGCCTTGAACGGCACCATGCGGCGCAACAGTTCTTCCTCGATGATCGAGTCGCCGTCGAAGCTCACCTTGCCGAAGGTGTAGCGCTGGCCGCTGTCGTAGACCAGGTCGATGTCGGCGATGCCGGCGCGCGGATCGATGCTCAGGCGCTGGGTGCTGAAGCGGCCCTGGAAGAAGCCGTAGCGCGAGGCCTGGTTCTGGATCAGCCGCTTGGCGTCCTCGTAGACACCCTGGTTCAGCTTCGCGCCCGGTTTCAGCTGCTTCCCCGACGGCAAGCGGAAGCTCTCCAGGCTGGCGGCCTCGCCGAGCACCTGGATGTTCACCTGGCGCAGGCGCACGGGCTCGCCGGGCACTACCTTGAGCGTGAGCTTCGGCGGCTTGCCGTCCTTCACCTCGCTGTCGATCTGCGCCTGGAAGTAGCCGAGCGCCTGGGCCGCCTTTTCCGCCTGCGCCTCGGCATTGCGGCGGAAACGTTGCAACGCCGCCTCGTCCCGCTCGCCGAGGCTACCCACGTAGGCCTCGATATTGGCCTTCAGGGCAGCATTGGCGGGGGTGACGCGCACGCTAAGCTGGCTCTCCGCGAAGGCGGCCGTACTCAGGCACAGCAGCCCGGCCAGCGGGAACCGGAACAATCCTTGAGTCAGTCTCATGGCGCGGATGCTACGCAGGCGGGTGGCGCGCGTCCAGATTTGCGCGGACGCCGCCGACCACCTCCTGACATTCGGGTTTTATGACGCCAAGCGCCTGACAGGCATGGCTTTTCTCGCGCGTCCGGGGGAACGCTCAGGTCGCCGCCGGCGTCTCGCCAGGATGCAGGAGGACGTGCTCGCGCACCGCTCCCAGCGTCACCTCGCCGATCTCGCGGTAGCCGTGCCGCTGGTAGAAGTCCAGGTAGCGCGCATTGCCAGTATCCAGGACCAGCCCCTGCGAAGCGGAGTCCTCGGCGCACCAGCGCTGCACGGCCGCCAGCAACTGCTCGCCGATCTGCCTGCCCTGGTACTCGGGATGCACGCCGAGCATCGGCAACTGGTGATGGGGGCCGACCGGCAGGCAGGCCTGCACCGCCCGGTGGTAATCCAGGTAGCGCCGGGTCGCGGCCAGGCCGACGCTGAACAGCATGCGCAGGCGCCAGCTCCAGCTCTCGGTGATATCCAGGCGCCGCTGCGGCGGCGTGATCAGGGCCGCCGCGACCAGCCGATCGTCGATGAACAGGCCGATGGCCGGCAACTCTTCGCCCAGATGGCGCTCGACCATCTCCCGGACGCACGCACGCACGCGCTGGTCGTAGCCGGCGCGCTGCGCATCCATCAGGTAGGCGAAGGTCGGTTCGTGGCGGTAGGCGTGGTAGAAAAGCGAGCGGACTTCGCGGCTATAGCCGTCGTCGAGCAGACGGACATCGGTGACCTGATCAGGCATGGAACGCATTCCTTGTCGGCCGCCGGCGCAGCGACACGCACGCTTCGCCACGGCGATTGGTCGAGCGGATGGCCTGGCCATCCCCGTCCGCGGCAGACCACAGGGCCGGCAAAGCGCCAAGCCACACAGCCATCGGGTACCCGGCGGACACTAGCACAGCGCCTCCAGGGTCGCCAGGCATCCCCCGGCTGGGCTAGCATTCCTGTTTTTGCCAGGACGCCCACCATGAAAATCGTCTCTTTCAATATCAACGGTCTGCGCGCCCGGCCGCACCAGTTGGCGGCGCTGATCGAGCGGCACCAGCCCGACGTGATCGGGCTGCAGGAAACCAAGGTCGCCGACGACCAGTTTCCCCAGGCCGAGATCGAGGCGCTCGGCTACCACGTCCACTACCACGGGCAGAAAGGTCACTACGGCGTCGCCCTGCTCTCCCGCCAGGCGCCCCTGGAACTGCATCGCGGCTTCCCGAGCGACGGCGAGGAATCCCAGCGGCGCTTCATCTGGGGCACCTTCAGCGACGCCCAGGGCAACCCGATCACCGTGATGAATGGTTACTTCCCGCAAGGCGAGAACCGCGAGCATCCGACCAAGTTCCCGGCCAAGCAGCGCTTCTACGCCGATCTCCAGTCGCTGCTGGAGAACAGCTTCAAGCCCGAGCAGGCCCTGGTGGTGATGGGCGACATCAATATCTCGCCGGAGGACTGCGACATCGGCATTGGCGAGGAAAACCGCAAGCGCTGGCTGAAGACCGGCAAGTGCAGCTTCCTGCCGGAAGAGCGCGAATGGCTGGCTACCTTGAAGAACTGGGGCCTGGTCGACAGCTTCCGGGCCCTGAATCCGGAGGTGAACGACCGCTTCAGTTGGTTCGACTACCGCAGCCGTGGCTTCGAGGACAACCCCAAGCGCGGCCTGCGCATCGATGTGATCCTGGCCAGCCGGGTGCTGCAGTCGCGCTTCAAGGACGCCGGCATCGACTACGACCTGCGCGGTATGGAGAAACCCTCCGATCACGCCCCGATCTGGCTGGAACTGGCCTGAGACCCAGCCTAAGGAAAAGGCTCATCCCCGGATGAGCCTTCAGGCGGTCGCTGCCTGGCCCGGGCGATCTCGCCGACGCCCCCCTATCCGGCGCGCGACCTTTCCCTCAGGCAGGATTGTCCACCCGCGGCCCCTTCAGCTCCACTCGATTGCCGTCCGGATCGAAGAAGTACAGCGACCAGCCGTCGCCCTCGGCGCCGAAGCGGATTTCCGCGGGAACCTGCGGGACCAGGCCGAACCCCTCGAGATGGGCGATCAGCGCGGCCTCGTCGAACGGCTCGATGCGCACGCAGAAATGATCGACGTTGCGCCCTTCCCCACCCGGCGCCGCACCGCCCTCCCGGCCGAGCGACCCGGACACCGCGACCAGGTCGAGCATCGACGTGCCCAGGCGCAGATGGGCCAGCTCCAGGTCGTCGCGCCACTTCACCACCACGCAACCGAGGACATCGCGATAGAACGCGATGCTGCGTTCCAGGTCGCGGACCCGCAGGACGATGTGATCGAGACGTTCGACGACGAAGGGTTGCATGGTCATTCACCTCTAGGACCGTGGACTATGGCGAGACTTTAGCCAGCACACCTCGGGTTGATAATGCTTTAATCCCTGATTCATTGATTACTGATAGTGAATTATCGCCGTGGATCACCTCACCGCCCTCAAGGTCTTCCGCGCCGTGGCCGCGAATGGCGGCTTCGCCGCCGCGGCCCGGCAGATGAATCTCTCGCCGGCCGCCGTGAGCAAGAACGTCGCCGGGCTGGAAGCGCACCTCAAGGTGCGCCTGATCAATCGCACCACCCGCAGCATGAGCCTGACCGAGGCCGGCGAAGTCTACCGGCAGCGCCTGGAGCGCATCCTCGACGACCTCGAGGCCGCCGACGCCGCGCTCACTTCGATGCAGCAGGGCCCCAGCGGCCTGCTGCGGGTCAGCGCCCCGCTGACCCTCGCCCTCACCTGCCTGACCCCGGCCATTCCGGCTTTTCTCCAGCGTTATCCGGACCTGCGCCTGGAACTGCTCCTGCAGGACGGCCGCCAGGACCTGATCGCCGAAGGCATCGACCTGGCCCTGCGCGGTAGCGACCGGGTTGCGGACTCCGGCCTGGTCGCCCGCCCGCTGCTGATCCTGGAGCACGTGCTCTGCGCGGCGCCGGCCTACCTCGGTCAGCATGGCCAGCCGCTGCGGCCGGAGGCCCTGCGCGAACACGAGTGCATCCGCTTCAGCCTCTCTGGCCATGCCGACCGCTGGACCTTCCGCAAGGGCCGCGAGTGCATAGCGGTGCCTATCGCCGGGCGTTACCGGGTGTCCTCCAGCCTGGCGGTGCGCGATGCCCTGCTCGCCGGCTTCGGCTTGAGCCTGATCCCACGGCTGTACGTACAGGCGGAACTGGCCGAAGGCCGCCTGGTTGAATTGCTGGCCGGCTGGAAGGCCGACGAGACGGCGATCCACGCGGTCTATCCATCACGCCAACTGGCCGGCAAGACCCGAGTGTTTCTCGACTTCCTGACCGAGACAATGGCGCAGGGCCATGATTCCCCAACGCTGTAACCTTAGCGTCACCCGTCTGACTTAATCTCGCCGGCAAATTCCCTTCCCCCATAGAAGACGATGCCCGCGATGCCACACCGCCAGCGCGCCAGTGACAAAGACCTCTGGAGCCGTACCCTGAGCCTGGTTTTCCTCGGATTCCTCTGTTACGCCTTCCCCTGGACGGTATTCGCCGCCCCCTTGCCGATCCCCTCGGACGACACGCCGGCGCTGCGCATCCAGGGTTCCAACACCATCGGCGCGAAGCTCCTGCCGGCCCTGGTCGAGGGCCTGATGGAAGAGGAAGGCCTGGAGGATATCCGCCGTACCCCCGGAGAACGGGAAAACGAACTCCATCTGCTCGGCAAGAGCCGCGACGGCCGCCTGGTGAGGGTGGAGCTATCCGCCCACGGTTCGAGCACCGGCTTCGCCGCCCTCCTCGAACGCCACGCCGAACTCGCCGCGGCCTCGCGCCCCGTCAAGGACAGCGAAGTTCGCGCCCTGGCCGGCTTCGGCGACCTGCGCAGCCCATATGCCGAGCAGGTGATCGCCATCGACGGACTGGCGATCATCCTGCATCCGGACAACCCGCTGGCCTCGCTGGACACCGCGCAACTGGCGGCGGTGTTCGCCGGCGAGGTGCGTACCTGGGAAGAACTGGGCGGCAAGGGCGGCGCCATCCGCCTGTACGCTCGCGACGAGCAGTCCGGCACCTACGACACCTTCAAGGAACTGGTGCTGGCCAGTCACGGCAAGAGCCTGGCCAGCGACGCCCGCCGCTTCGAATCCAACGATCGGCTGGCGGCCGCGGTGAGCGCCGATCCGCACGCCATCGGCTTCGTCGGCATCGCGTCGGTGGGCCGGGCCCGCGCCTTGGCCATCGCCGACGGCGAATCGCTGCCGATGGCGCCCCAGGAAAGCCTGATCGCCACCGAGGACTACCCGCTGTCGCGCCGCCTGTTCCTCTACCTGAAGCCCGGCGAGAAGAACCCCTGGGCCCAGGCCCTGGTACGTTTCGCCCAGGGCCCGCGCGGCCAGGCGATCGTCACCCGCAGCGGCTTCGTCGCGCAGAAGATCCAGGCGGTGCAGATCGCACCGCGCCCGCAGATGCCCGCCGAATACCGCAAGCTCGCGGAACAGGCGCGGCGCCTGACGGTGAACTTCCGCTTCCAGGAAGGCAGCGCGCTGCTCGACAACAAGGCACTGCTCGACGTACAGCGTTTGCTGGACTACCTGCGGCAAAATCGGAAGTTGCAGGAGCGCACCGTGCTGGTGGGCTTCGGCGATCCCAAGTCCGACGCCGAGCGTTCGGTCCTGCTTTCGCGTCTGCGCGCCATGGCCGTGCGCCGCGAACTGGCCCGCGGCGGCGTGAGTTTCCGCGAGATCGCCGGCTTCGGCGACGAGTTGCCGGTCGCCAGCAACGACCAGGAACTGGGCCGACAGAAGAACCGGCGGGTGGAAGTCTGGGTCTACTGAACGCTGTAGCACTTTGTAACCTCGCCGTTTTGCCGGCGCCCGGAGCCTGGTTTATTTTTTCCGAGTGACTGCGGGCCCCTCTGACGGTAAGCAATTGCCGCCATGTCGGAGTCACATGACCATCCGACAATTCGAAGCGAGGGGGCCCAATGGCAGCTCTGCATGCATTTCTCACCGAACCGTTCCTCGGTACGGCTATCTGGTTCTGGCTGGCCTTCCTGGCCATCGTCATCGTTCTCCTGGTCCTCGACCTCGGCGTGCTGCAACGCGACCACCACGAAATCGGCGTGCGCGAAAGCCTGCTGCTGTCCGCCGGCTACTTCGCCTGCGGCCTGGCCTTCGGCGGCTGGGTCTGGTACGCCTTCGGCCCCACCAGCGCGGTGGAGTACTACACCGGCTTCCTGGTCGAACAGTCGCTATCGATGGACAACGTGTTCGTCATGGCGATGATCTTCAGTTTCTTCGGCATCCCCCGCCGCTACCAGCACCAGGTGCTGTTCTGGGGCATCCTCGGCGCCATCGTCCTGCGGGCGATCATGATCGGCCTGGGCGCCGCGCTGGTGAAGGAATTCGACTGGATCATGTACGTGTTCGGCGCCTTCCTGCTGTTCAGCGGCGTGAAGATGCTGTTCAACAAGCACGAGGAAGAACCCGACCTGGAGCACAACCCGGTGCTGCGCTTCCTGCGCAAGCACATGCGGGTGACCAAGGAACTGCACGAGCATCACTTCTTCGTCCGCCTGCCGGACGCCAGCGGCAAGCTGGTGCGCTACGCCACCCCGCTGTTCTTCGCCCTGGTGCTGATCGAGCTGGCCGACCTGGTGTTCGCGGTGGACAGCGTGCCGGCGATCTTCGCCATCACCCAGGACCCGTTCATCGTCTACACCTCGAACATCTTCGCCATCCTCGGCCTGCGCGCCCTGTACTTCTCGCTGGCGGCGATGATCCACCGCTTCGTCTACCTGAAATACGCCCTGGCCCTGGTGCTGGTGTTCATCGGTGCGAAGATCATGCTCCACGGTGTGATCGGCAAGATTCCCGCCGGCCTCTCGCTTGGCGTAACCTTCGGCCTGCTGGCGGGCGGTATCCTGCTCTCCCTGCTGAAGACCCGCACGCCGAAAGCCACCGTCGAGGACAAGGCCGAACCGAATGCCGAACACGCTCTGGATCGAACGTCTGGACACCCACGCTGAACCTTTCTGGCGGGTCCGCCTCGGCACGCGTGGGATCTGCTTCCGCAACGAGCGGGCGGCCCGCGAGTTCGCCGCCCTGCTGCACAGCCGTCGCGCGTGGCAGCTGGAACGCAACGCCGAGGAAAAAGGGGCAGACTCCCCGGAATGAAAAAGGCCCGCACCCGCGGGCCTTTCCCCTATACCACAGCCGTCAGCGGCTGCTGCGCAGCATCTCCCTGGGCACGTACTTGCCCAGCTCGAACTTGCCGATCGCCGCGCGGTGCACCTCGTCCGGACCGTCGGCCAGGCGCAGGGTGCGCTGCATGGCGTACCAGTAAGCCAGCGGGAAGTCGTTGGAAACCCCGGCGCCACCGTGCATCTGGATCGCCCGGTCGATCACCTTCAACGCCACGTTGGGCGCCACCACCTTGATCTGGGCGATTTCGCTCTGGGCGATCTTGTTGCCCACGGTATCCATCATGTAGGCGGCCTGCAGGGTCAGCAGGCGCGCCATGTTGATCTCCATCCGCGAGTCGGCGATGTGGTCGATGTTGCCGCCCAGGCGCGCCAGCGGCTTGCCGAACGCGGTACGGCTGACCGCGCGCTTGCACATCAGTTCGAGGGCGCGCTCGGCCATGCCGATGGAGCGCATGCAGTGGTGGATGCGGCCCGGGCCGAGGCGCCCCTGGGCGATCTCGAAACCGCGGCCCTCGCCGAGGATGACGTTCTCGTAGGGCACCCGCACGTTCTCGAACAGCACTTCGGCATGGCCATGCGGCGCGTCGTCGTAGCCGAACACCGGCAGCGGACGGAGGATCTTCACCCCGGGGGTGTCGACCGGTACCAGGATCATCGAGTGCTGCTGGTGGCGCGGCGCGTCCGGGTTGGTCAGGCCCATGAAGATCAGGATCTTGCAGCGCGGATCGCAGGCGCCGGAGGTCCACCACTTGCGTCCGTTGATCACCCAGTCGTCGCCCTGGCGCTCGGCGCGCGCCTCCATGTTGGTGGCGTCGGACGAGGCCACGCCCGGTTCGGTCATGGCGAAGGCCGAGCGGATCTCGCCGCTCAGCAGCGGTTCCAGCCAGGTACGCTTCTGCTCCTCGCTGCCGTAGCGCACCAGCACCTCCATGTTGCCGGTATCCGGCGCGGCGCAGTTGAAGGGTTCCGGCCCGATCAGCGAACGGCCCATGATTTCCGCCAGCGGCGCGTATTCGTGGTTGGCCAGCCCGGCACCGTACTCGGACTCGGGCAGGAACAGGTTCCACAGCCCTTCGGCCTTGGCCTTGGCCTTCAGCTCTTCCATGATCGCCGTCGGCTGCCAGCGGTCGCCCTCGGCGACCTGGCGCTCGAACACGGCCTCGGCGGGATAGACATGCGCTTCCATGAACGCGCTGACGCGTTCACGCAGCTCCTGGACCTTGGGGGAATAGGCGAAATCCATGGGGGATACCTTCTGACGGGTTGGCAGGCGAGGCATCGGACAAAGGCGCTGGTAACGATGCCGGAACAGGGCTTAAGATTTGCCCAGTCTATTTTTTCCGTCCATGAACATTCATGATCCATATGGGGGTCATCCAAGCCCCCAATAACAAGAAAAGTCGCGGAGCCAGTGCCATGAACCTGAACAAAGTCGACCTGAACCTGTTCATCGTGTTCGATGCGATCTATACCGAAGCCAACCTGACCCGCGCCGGGCAGATCGTCGGCATCACCCAGCCAGCCGTATCCAACGCCCTTTCCCGCCTGCGCGAGACCTTCAACGACCCGCTGTTCGTGCGCACCGCCCAGGGCATGGTGCCGACCCCGATGGCGCAGAACATCATCGGCCCGGTGCGCAACGCGCTGCAGTTGCTGCGGGTTTCGGTGCAGGAGAGCCGCAGCTTCGATCCGCAGCAGGCGAACAAGACCTACCGCATCAGCATGACCGACCTCACCGAGGCGGTCATCCTCCCCCCGCTGTTCCAGCGCTTGCGCCGCCTGGCGCCGAACGTGCATATCGAGAGCTTCCTCGCCAAGCGCCGCGAGACCACCAAGGAACTCGCCGCCGGCCGCCTCGACTTCGCCGTCGACGCGCCGCTGAACACCGATCCCCAGGTGCGCCACGTCAAGCTGATGGAGGACCGCTACGTCTGCGCCATGCGCCGCGGCCACCCACTGGCGGGCAAGCCGAAGCTGGCTCTGGACGATTACCTGGGCCTGACCCACATCCATATTTCCAGCCGCCGCAGCGGCCTCGGCTACATCGACCTGGCGCTGGGCAAGATGGGCATCCAGCGCAAGATCGCGCTGCGCTCGCAGCACTACCTGATGGCCTCCACGGTGGTCCAGCAGACCGACATGGCGATGACCGTGCCGGAACGCTTCGCCCGTCACCACGACCTGCACTACGCGGTGCTGCCGGTGAGCGACGTGCCGAAACTGGAAACCCACCTGTACTGGCACGAGAGCACTGACCAGGACCCGGCCAACCGCTGGATGCGCGAACAGATCATCGAGCTGTGCCAGCAGGTCACCGCGCGCGAGAACAAGGCGGCACAGCCGGCGTGAGCGCCTGCCAAGGGGCGTAGGGCGAACGAGGCCACAGTCGTTTGCTTCCGAGGTGCCTCAGCGCGCCCTCTCCCTGAAGGAAGAGGGCGCCGTTGCGGAAACGACGGATAGTCGCCGCTACAGGCTGCGCGCGATCACCAGGCGCTGCACGTCGCTGGTGCCCTCGTAGATCTGGCAGACCCGCACGTCCCGATAGATGCGCTCCACCGGGAAGTCCTTGAGATAGCCGTAGCCACCGAGGGTCTGGATCGCCGCGGAGCAGGCTTCCTCGGCCATTTCCGAGGCGAACAGCTTGGCCATCGAGGCTTCGGTCAGGCACGGCAGGCCGGCTTCGCGCAGGCTGGCGGCGTGGTGGACCATCTGCCGCGCCACGGCGATGCGGGTGGCCATGTCGGCCAGGCGGAAGGCCACTGCCTGGTGCTCGATGATCGGCTTGCCGAAGGTTTCCCGCTCGTGGGCGTAGTCGCGCGCCGCCTCGAACGCCGCGCGCGCCATGCCGACCGCCTGGGCGGCGATGCCGATGCGGCCGCCTTCGAGGTTGGCCAGGGCGATGCGGTAGCCCTCGCCCTCCTCGCCCAGGCGCAGCGCGGCCGGGATACGCAGGTCGTTGAAGGCCAGCTGGCAGGTGTCCGAGGCGTGCTGGCCGAGCTTGTCCTCGATCCGCACCACCTCGTAGCCGGGCGTGTCGGTGGGCACGATGAACGCGCTGATGCCGCGCTTTCCGGCATCCGGATCGGTGACCGCGAAGACGATCACCATCCCCGCGTGGCTGCCCGAAGTGATGAACTGCTTGGTACCGTTCAGCACGTAGTGGTCACCGTCGCGGCGGGCGCGGGTCTTCAGGAAGCTGGCGTCGGAACCGGCTTGCGGCTCGGTCAGGGCGAAGGCGCCGAGCATCGAACCCTGGGCCAGCGGACGGAGGAAGCGCTCCTTCTGCTCGGCGCTGCCGAACTTGTGGATCGGCATGCAGCCGACCGAGTTGTGCACGCTCATGATGGTCGAGCAGGCGCCGTCGCCAGCGGCGATCTCCTCGAGGGCCATGGCGTAGGCCAGGTGCCCGGTCTGCGCGCCGCCCCACTCCTCGGGCACCAGCATGCCGAGGAAGCCGAGGTCGGCCATCTCGCGAATCGCCTCGGCCGGAAAACGGTGCTCGCGGTCCCAGTCGGCGGCGAACGGTTTCAGCCGTTCCTGGGCGAACTGCCGCGCCATGTCACGGATCTGGATCTCTTCTTCGCAGGGAATCATCGCGGGTTCCTCTTCTTCACTGCCTGCATCAGCGCAAGCGCTCGACGGCGATCGCGGTCGCCTCGCCGCCGCCGATGCAGACCGCCGCCACGCCGCGTTCCAGGTCGTACTGCTGCAGGGCGTTGAGCAGGGTCACGACGATCCGTGCGCCGGACGCGCCGATCGGGTGGCCCAGCGCACAGGCGCCGCCGTGGACGTTGAGGCGTTCGTGGGACAGGTCGAGGTCGCGCATCGCCGCCATGCCGACCACGGCGAAGGCTTCGTTGACCTCGAACAGGTCGACCTCGCCCAGCGACCAGCCGGTACGCTGCATCAGGCGCTTCACCGCACCGACCGGCGCGGTGGGGAACAGGTTCGGCGCGTCGGCGAACGAAGCATGCCCACGGATCGCCGCCAACGGCGCGAGCCCGCGTCGCTCGGCCTCGGAAAGGCGCATCAGGACCAGCGCGGCGGCACCGTCGGAAATCGAACTGGAGTTGGCCGCGGTCACCGTGCCGCCTTCGCGGAACGCCGGCTTCAGGGTCGGGATCTTGTCCAGCCGGGCCTTCGGCGGCTGCTCGTCGCTATCCACCAGGCGCTCGGTCTTGCCGGCGGTGACCGTCAGCGGCACGATCTCGGCCTGGAAGCGCCCGTCGCGCATGGCTTGCTGCGCGCGGGTCAGCGAGGCCACGGCGAACTCGTCCTGTGCTTCGCGGGTGAAGCCGTAGGCCTCGGCGCAGTCCTCGGCGAAGGTGCCCATCAGGCGGCCCTTGTCGTAGGCGTCTTCGAGGCCGTCGAGGAACATGTGGTCGAGCACCTTGCCGTGGCCCATGCGGTAGCCGCTACGGGCGCGCTCCAGCAGGTAGGGCGCGTTGGACATGCTTTCCATGCCCCCGGCCAGCGCGACCCCGGCGCTGCCGGCGAGCAACGTGTCGTGGGCGAGCATCAGCGCCTTCATGCCCGAGCCGCACATCTTGTTCAGCGTCGAGCACGGCGTGCCGCGCGCCAGCCCGGCGCCAAGCACCGCCTGGCGCGCCGGCGCCTGGCCCTGGCCGGCGGCGAGCACGCAGCCGAGCACGGCCTCGTCCACTTCGTCGGCTTGCAGGCGCGCCCGCTCCACCGCGGCGCGCACCGCCGCGGCGCCGAGGGTAGCGGCGTTGACGTCCTTGAAGTCGCCGAGGAAGCCGCCCATCGGGGTGCGGACGGCGCTGACGATGACGATCGGATCTTCGCGGGTCATGGGATCTTCCTCCTGTATTAGCGGGCGGCCATGCGGATGGCGCCGTCGAGGCGAATCACTTCGCCGTTGAGCATGCTGTTCTCGATGATCTGCCGGACCAGCGCGGCGTATTCGTCCGGACGCCCCAGGCGCGGCGGGAACGGCACGCTGGCGCCGAGGGAGTCGCGCACCTCCTGGGGCATGCCGGCCATCATCGGTGTCTCGAAGATGCCCGGGGCGATGGTCATCACTCGGATGCCGAAGCGCGCCAGCTCGCGGGCGATGGGCAGGGTCATGCCGACCACCCCGCTCTTCGAGGCGGAATAGGCGGCCTGGCCAATCTGCCCGTCGAACGCCGCCACCGAGGCGGTATTGACGATCACCCCGCGCTCGCCGCCCTCGTCCGGCTGGCCCTGGGACATGGCCTCGGCGGCCAGGCGCAGCATGTTGAAGCTGCCCACCAGGTTGATGTCGATGACCCGGCGGAAACTCTCCAGGGCATGGATGCCATTGCGTCCGAGGACCTTCTCGGCCGGCGCCACGCCCGCGCAATTGGCCAGGCCATGGAGGCCGCCGAAGGCCTCCAGTGCAGTGGCCACGGCCTGGCGGCCGTCGGCCTCGCTGGCGATGTCGGCCCTGACGAAGCGCGCCTGGGCGCCAAGCTCGGCGGCCTTGGCCGCGCCGGCCTCGGCGTTGATGTCGGCCAGCACCACCTTGCCGCCCTGCTCCACCAGCATCTTCGCGGTGGCGGCGCCGAGCCCGGAGCTACCGCCGGTGACCAGGAACACTCGATTTTCGATACGCACGTCGTTTTCTCCTGCTGAATCAGTTCGCGGCGGCCGCCTGTGGGGCCGCCTCGCGTTGCCGGGCGATCTCCTGGTTGCGCAGGAGAAAGCGCTGGATCTTGCCGCTGGGGGTCTTCGGCAGTTCCTCGAGGAACTCGATCTCCCGCGGGTAGGCGTGCGCCGACAGGCGCTGGCGCACGTATCGCTGCAGTTCGTCCGCCAGTTCCGGCGTCGGCCGGTGGCCGGCGCAGAGCACGACGAAGGCCTTGACCAGTTCGGTGCGCTCCGGGTCGGGCTTGCCGATCACCGCCGCCTCCATCACTGCCGGGTGTTCGATCAGCGCGCTCTCCACATCGAACGGGCCGACCCGGTAGCCAGAGGTGGTAATGACGTCGTCGGCGCGGCCGACGAAGCTGATGCTGCCGTCTTCGTTGAGTTCGACGGTATCGCCGCTCAGGTAGTAGTCGCCGACGAAGGCTGCGGTTTCCAGGCCCTGGTAGCCGGGGAACCACATCAGCGGCGAACGCCGCCGGTCGAGGGCGAGGATGCCCGGCTGGCCGGGCGGCAGTTCGTTGAGATCGTCGTCCAGCACTACCACCCGGTGCCCGGGACAGGCGAATCCGGCGGCGCCGACCCGCACCGGATGCGCCAGGGCATGGTGGTTGCACAGCACCATGCCCAGCTCGGTCTGCCCGTAATGGTCGTGGATGGTGGTGCCGAGCCTGTCGGCGAACCAGCGGATCACCTCCGGCGTCAACGGCTCGCCGGCGCTGCTGACCGCGCGCAGGCGCCCCTTCAGCGCAGTTTCCGCGGCCGCGCCGGCGGCCATCAGCAGGCGATAGGCGGTGGGCGATCCGGCGAGGTTGGTGATGCCGTAGTCACGGATGATCCGGCAGGTGCTTTCTACGCTGAACGGCCCTTCGTAGAAGGTGGTCGGATGGCCCATGGCGAGGGGACCGGCGACAGCGTAGTAGAGGCCGTAGGCCCAGCCCGGATCGGCGAGGTTCCAGAAGGCGTCCTCGGGGCGCAGGTCCACCGCCTCGCGCAGGTAGCCGACGAAGGCGAGGATCGCCTTGAGCGGCACCGGCACCGGTTTGGCCAGGCCGGTGGTGCCGGAGGTGAACATCATCAGGAACGGATCCTCGCCGCTGCGCGGAACCGGCTCGAATTCGGCCGGATAGCGCTCCAGCTCGGCCCAGAAGCTGAAATCGCCGCGACGGATGCCCTGCCCCTTCGGTCCGCCGACGGTGACGGCCAGAGGCGGATCGGCGAGTTCGTCGAGCTTGTCGCGGTTGGCCGCATCGGTGACCAGCACCTTGCTGCCGGCGGTCGCCACGCGGTGTTCGATGGCCTTCGGGCCGAAGGCGGTGAACAGCGGCTGGTACACCGCGCCCAGGCGCCAGGCGCCGAGGATGGTGACCAGCAGCTCGGGCGTGCGCGGCAACAGGCCGGCGACGCAATCGCCCGGGCGTACGCCCTGGGCCTGGAGGAAATTGGCGAAACGTCCGGAGAGCGCTTTCAGCTCGCTGAAGGTATAGCTGGCGCGACTGCCATCCTTGCCCTCCCAGAACAACGCGATCCGACCCGGCAGGGCATGCCGGTCGCAGCATTCGACGCAGGCGTTGAGCGCCTGGAGCGTGCCGGAAAGCGTGGCGGCGGCGGTCCGCTGCAAGTCGAACCCGGCGGCAGTGGTGGCGTAGTCGCGCATTGCAGGACTCCTCGGCTTGTTTTTGTATGGAGTAGCCGGAATCTTTACGCCGTGGCTGGCGCGGGGCAATGTCGAAAGGCTTCAATCTGCCTGAGCGGTTTGGACAATCCGGGCTGGCTGCCTGTCCCCCCGAACCGTTCGCGACATACCGCGGATGACGCTGCGCGGGCATTCACCCTATCGATGGCCGAGCGTTTCGGACAAGACGCCTGACGATTCGGCCGACGCGGTTTCCGCCGCGACCTGCGTCCGGTACTGCCCGGGGGTCGAGCCGGTCCACTTCTTGAACGCCTTGTGGAACGCGCTGCCATCGGCGAAGCCCAGCTCCAGCGCCAGTTCGGCGAAATTCGCCGCGCCGGCGTCCAGCCGCGCGATGGCCAGGTCGCGGCGGACCTGGTCCTTCAGCGCCTGGTAGCTCTGCCCTTCCAGGGACAGCTTGCGGCGCAGGGTCGAGGGCGCCATGAAGAAATGCCCGGCGAGCGCGTCCGCGTCCGGCCAGCGTCCCGGCCGCAGGCTGCGCAGGTAGGCCTTGATCCGCGCCGCCAGGCTCTGCGGATCGCGATAGCGGACCAGGATGTTGGCCGGCGCGCCGAGCAGGAAGCGCCGCAGCTCCCGCTTGTCGCGGCGGACCGGCAGGGCCAGGCAGTCGGCATTGAACAGCAGGCGGCTGAGGGGACGGGAGAAACGCAGGTTGTCGCTGAACATCACCCGGTAGTCCTCGATGTAGTCCGGCTGCGGACAGCGCAGGTCGATGGCCAGGATCGGGATGCGCCGGCCGACCAGCCAGCAGGCCAGGCCATGGGTGATCATCCATAGGGTGAAGTAGGACAGCGCTCGCCCGTACCGGCCCGGCGCCTCGTCGAGGACGATTTCCGCCAGGCCGCCGCGGCGCTGCAGGCGCGGCTGGAAGTCGTCGAACTGCAGGCAGAGGAATCGCAGGATGCCGGTCAGCGCCGGCTCCAGGGTCTGCTCGTGGATCGCACAGCGGCTCATGAAAGCGAAGCTGCCACTCTTCAGGCGCCGCGCGTCCATGCCGAAGAACTCGTCGTCCATGCGCCGCGCGAGATCCAGCCAGAGCCGCGAATAGGCGTGCGAGGTGACCCGCGCGTAGGGTTTGCCGAGCAGCTGCGGATCGATACCGGCGGCCTGGAGGACCTCCCCCTCCTCGCCGCCCTGCCGGCGCCACTCCACCAGCGCCTCGCCGACCAGGCGCACCGAGATGGTGCCCTTGGTGCTCGCCTGAGTCTCGCCGTCGTTCTTCACCCGCCCCTCTCGCCTCGCTGCGCGCCGCCCGCCACCTTAGCGCAGGAGCGGGGCGCGGCTCCATCCTCTCAATCGCGCCCCTGGCGCAGCGCGAGCAGGCGAATCTCTTCGATGCTGACTTCGCGCATGCGGAACTTCTGGATCTTGCCGGTAACGGTCATCGGGAACTCGTCGACGAACTTGAAGTGGCGCGGGATCTTGAAGTGAGCGATACGCGCCTTGCAGAACGCCCGCAACTGTTCGTCATCGGCGTGGTGGCCCGGATGCAGCTTGATCCAGGCGACGATTTCCTCGCCATAGCGCTCGTCGGGGATGCCGATCACCTGCACGTCGGCCACCGCCGGGTGAGTGAAGAAGAACTCCTCCAGTTCGCGCGGATAGATGTTCTCGCCGCCGCGGATGATCATGTCCTTGCTGCGCCCGACGATCCGCACGTAGCCGTCGTCGTCCATCACCGCCAGGTCGCCGGTGTGCATCCAGCGCGCCGGGTCGATGGCCTCGGCGGTGGCCTGGGGGTCGTTCCAGTAGCCGAGCATCACGCTGTAGCCGCGGGTGCACAGCTCGCCGATCTCGCCGCGCGGCACCACCCTGCCCGTCTGGTCGACGATCTTGCTCTCCAGCCTCGGCTGGGTGCGTCCGACAGTGGTCACGCGCAGCTCCAGGCCATCGTCCGGACCGGTCTGCAGCGACACCGGGCTGGTCTCGGTCATGCCGTAGGCGATCTGCACCTCGGCCATGTGCATGTCGCCAATGACCCGCCGCATCACCTCGATCGGGCAGGTGGCGCCGGCCATGATTCCGGTGCGCAGGCTGGAAAGGTCGAATTCGCGGCGGCGCGGATGATCCAGCTCGGCGATGAACATGGTCGGTACCCCGTACAGCGCGGTGGCGCGCTCCTCGGCCACGGCCAGCAGGGTCGCCTCGGCGTCGAAGCTGGGCGCCGGGTAGATCATGGTCGAGCCGTGGGTGACGCAGCCGAGGTTGCCCATCACCATGCCGAAGCAGTGATACAGCGGCACCGGGATCACCAGGCGGTCTTCCGCGCCGAGTCCGAGGCTTTCGCCGACCATGTAGCCGTTGTTGAGGATGTTGTAGTGGCTGAGGGTGGCGCCCTTGGGGAAGCCGGTGGTACCGGAGGTGTACTGGATGTTGATCGGCTCGTCGAACTGCAGCGAGGCCTGGCGCTGGCGCAGTTCCTCGGCGCCTACCGCGGCGGCCAGCCCCGGCAGGCCCTGCCAGTGCAGGAAGCCCGCCGGCGCCCGCTCGGCCAGGCTGATCACGCCGCGCAGCTCCGGCAGGCGCTCGCTGGCCAGTTCGCCCGGACGTGCCCGCGCCAGCTCCGGCAGCAGGTCGCCGAGCATCGCGTGGTAGTCGCTGGTCTTGAAGGCGTCGGCGCAGATCAGCCAGCTGCAACCGGACTGCTTGAGGGCGTACTCCAGCTCGCTGCTGCGGTATGCCGGGTTGATGTTCACCAGGACCGCGCCGACCTTGGCGCTGGCGAACTGGGTAATGCACCATTCGGCGCAGTTCGGCGCCCAGATCCCGAGACGCTCGCCGGGGCGCAGGCCCAGGGCGATGAAGGCGCGGGCGTAGGTATCGACCCGCTCCGCCAGTTGCCGCCAGCTGTAGCGCAGGCGTTGATGCCGCACCACCAGCGCCTCGCGCTCGGCATGATGCGCGACGGTGGCATCGAAGGCGTCGCCGACGGTGGTCGCCAGCAAGGCGACATCCTGGCGACCCGAGGTATAGCTCGGCTGATTCATGGCTTTCCCTTGTTGTGGTTGTTCTGGGAATGTCGCTGAACCGTCGTCCTGCGCCGCCAGGGCGCTACGACGGACACCGGCGAGCGGTGTCGGTGAAGTCGATGAGCATGTTTACGTTAACGTAAAGGTAAACGCAAGAGGCTTGTCCGCCCGGGGCCGCTGGTCCCGGCGTGAACCAGCGGAACGGCGTACAATGGGCGGTTTTTCACAGGAGCACAGCATGACCCCGGAAATCGCCATCGGCCTGGTGACGGCCCTCGGCCTCGGTGCGCTGGTCGGTCTCGAGCGGCAATGGCGACAACGCTCTTCCGGCATGGCCACCCACGCGATGGTCGCACTCGGTGCGGCCAGCTTCTCGATCCTGCCGCTGTTGCTCGACAACGAGGTCAGCGTGACCCGCATGGCGGCCCAGGTAGTCAGCGGCATCGGTTTTCTCGGCGCCGGCGTGATCATGCGCGACGGCCTCAGCGTACGCGGCCTGAGCACTGCGGCGAGCATCTGGAGCACCGGCGCGATCGGCGTACTGGCCGGCAGCGGTTTCATCCTGGCGGCCTGCATGACGACCGCGCTGATCGTCATCGCCAACCTGTTCCTGCCCGCTCTCGGCCGGGTGGTGGACCGCCACACCTCGGGCGAGGCCGAGCAGGAGCGCTTCTACCAGATCAGCGTGTCCTGCGAGGCGCGCAACGAAGCGCTGGTGCGCATGCAGTTGCTGCAACGCATGGGCGACAACCGCCTGAACCTGCAGAGCCTGGAAAGCCACGCGCTGAAAGGCAGCGGCAACGTGGAAGTGAACGCCGTGGTGTTCACCCTGCACAAGGAGGACTCGCTGGTGGAACAGATGGTCGGCGAGCTGTGCCTGGCACCGCAGGTCACCGCCGCCAGTTGGGTGATGAATCCCGCCGCGGAATGAACCGGCGAATTTAGGTTGCCCATTCTAGACGCTTCGCCGCAGGCTTTTCCCACCTCCAGACAAGAACAAGCCGGAGTGAACCACACCACCACTGCCTGTTTCGTGGACGGGGCGAGCCGCCCCGCGGGGAGGAGTCATGCGCTTGCGTTGTTTCTTGCGAGGTTGCCGCTGGGACGAAGGTAGCCTGGTCACGGTAGGCCCCGACCTGATGCTGCGCCAACGTTGCCGGCGTTGCGGCGCCCATCGCTATCTCAGCGTCGAGGCGCCGCCCGAGGAAGCCTGAGCGACGCCGGTCGCGTCCAGGCGTCGAGCGGCTGGCCCTTCAGCGCAGGACCAGGCTGGCCCGGGTGCGCAGGTAGCTCTGCCGGTAGACCACGCTGTTGGCCGGACTGGCGGTATATACCAGGGAGTACATCGCGCGCTGTCCCAGGGCCATCGCCACGATCTGGGTCAGCAGCACCTCGTTGCCCTGGCTGATCCGGCAGTGGGTCTCCAGCGATGCCAGGCCGCCGAGGTTCGAGCGGATCGGTGTGGTGCAGCGCGAGCCCAGCCCGGCCTTGCGGTAGCCCGATTGGACGACATCGAAGACACTCTGGAACTGGCCGTCGATCTCCACCGACTCCTCTTCCATCATCTTCAGGCTGAGCAACTCGATGCTGGCTTCCTTCTCACCTCCCGGCCCGAGCTTGGTCGCCAGTTGCCGGGAGCCCAGTTGCTCCACGTCGCGGGCCTCGGGTGGGATGCTCTCGGTGATCACCTGCCAGCCGGCCGGCCAGTCGACCTCGGGCTGATAGCCACTGCTGGCGCAACCCGCCACAAGCCCCGCCACTACCACCAGCGCCAAGCCGGACGCCTTGCTTCTCATAGCATTTCCTTACTCGCAAAACCCATCGGAGGGAAAGGTCGGACCTGTCGCCATGGCGCCGTCCGCGCAGTCTCCGAGCCCATGGCGACAAGGTTCCCAGCTTACCGGAGAGACGGCGAGCGCCAAGACGCAAGCCTGAACAAGCTAGCCGACTTGGCGAGGAACGCACAAATTTCACCGGCTGGCGTACAGGTATGGGACATCGGTACCAATAGCGAAGTCGCGCAATCCGTCAGTTTTTTTTGAATTTTTGCCATTGGAAAAAGTCTGTTCAGCGCAGCGTTTTTCCAAGTCCCATCCGGCCCGCAAGGAGAACCCATGGCTGAACCCCAGGACAAGTACACCCGGCGCACAGGTAGGACCTGGGCGGACGACCAGGCGACCTACAACCGTCTGCGCGAAGAAGCCGACGCCGCTCGCCAGAAGCTGCGCGAAAGCGGCTACAGCGGCGCCGAGTACGACCAGTTGCGTCAAGCCGCCTTCGATCTCAACCGCAAGGCCAACCAGTACTGGGAGCAGATGCTCAGCGACCTGCGCCAGGAAGACTGATCAGCGCCACGCCGGGAGACTGCCGCTCTCGGCCCGCACACCCCCTCCACTCTTTGCGTGCTCCTGGCGTCGGCTCATTCGGGCGCATCCGGGTATTGCACCTCGTCCAGCAGGCGAAACCCCACGCTGTCGGCGTCCAGCGCGCCGAGCAGCTCGATCTGTCGATCGATGTCCTGGTTGATATTGGCCAATTGGCCGATGAAGGCATTGGCCGCCTGGCGGGTGCCAGGGTCGGAGCTGCGCGACAGCTCGAAGCCGAGCTGGGTCAGGGCGGCAGCCAGGTGAGCGAGATTGCGCACACTCAACGAGTGCAACTGGCGGGAAACGGCCTGTTCATCCTGAACGGTGGGAGGGACATCCATGAGTCAGATCCTTCGACTGGCACAATGTGACATTCGTCACAGAGATTAACCGAAGCCCCGCAGAACATCCATGCCAGCTATTTCCCTTCGTCGGCTCTGGCCCGGCCCCTGCGTCGTCCTCAAGTTGTCAGATCCGCTGTCGATACTCTGCGAGCCGGAACACGCGCCATGCCCGCCTCGCCGGGCCACAGGGACGTCCTCGGCTGCCTCGTCGCAGCCTGCGTGCCGGTCCAACCTGGCAATCCATCGAGGCGTTCCATGCTGCAACAATCCCTACGTGCGCAAATCCTTGTCCTGCTCGGCGGCAGCCTGGCGGCGCTGCTACTCATAGCCCTGGCCTGCTTCGGCTCGCTGACCGGCGACGTACGCGCCTACCGCGAGCTGCTCGGCGGCCCCGTGCGGGCGGCGCAACTGATCGACGAGGCCAACCTGCAATTCCGCGGCCAGGTCCAGGAATGGAAGAACGTCCTGCTGCGCGGACGCCAGGCAGAGGCCCAGACGAAATACTGGAGCCAGTTCGAGGCCCAGGAACGAGCGGTGCAGGACATCCTCGAGCGCCTGGGCAGCGTGGCCGAAGGCGAGTTGAAGGATCGTGTCGAGCGCCTGCGCGAAGAGCACCGGCGACTCGGTACGGCTTACCGACAAGGCAGGCAACGGTTCCTCGAGGCGGGCGCCGACCCCATCGCCGGCGACCAGGCGGTGACCGGCATCGACCGCGCCACCACCGCGCAGATGCAGGCCTTGCGTGACGAACTGCACCAGGCCAGTGATCTCCGTTCCGCCGCCATCAGCGCGGAGGCCCGGCGCACCATGCTGCTCGGCAGCCTGGTGCTGATCGGCGCCAGCCTGGCCGTCGCCCTGCTCAGCCTGTGGCTGGTCAATCGCAACCTGGTCCGTCCGGTGCAACGCCTGATCGAGCACATCACCCAGCTCAGCCATGGCGACTTCGGCGAGCGCATCGAGATCCGGCGCAAGGACGAACTCGGCAAGCTGGCCCTGGCCGCCAACACGCTGCGCGACTTCCTGGTGGACATCTTCGAGCGGCTGCGGCGCAGTACCCGAGACCTGGACAGCGCCAGCGGCTCGCTGAACGCGATCGCCAGCCTGATGGCGGCCGGTACCCGCGAGCAGTTCAGCCGCACCGACCAGGTCGCCACGGCGATGCAGGAAATGTCCGCCACCGCCCAGGAAGTGGCGCGCTACGCCGGCGACGCGGCCAAGGCCGCCGACGAGGCGGACGATTCCGCCCAGCGCGGCGAAGACGTGATGGAAGAAACGATTCGCAGCATCGGCGAGATGCGCAAGGAGATCGACCATACGGTGGAGGTCATCCGCCAATTGGAAAGCGATAGCGGCAGGATCGGCAAGGTCCTCGACGTGATCCGCGGCATCGCCGAGCAGACCAACCTGCTCGCCCTCAACGCGGCCATCGAAGCCGCCCGCGCCGGCGATGCCGGCCGTGGCTTCGCGGTGGTCGCCGACGAGGTCCGCACCCTGGCACAGCGCACCGCCGAGTCCATCGCCGAGATCCACCAGATCATCGATACCGTGCAGAACGGCGCGGTGAATGCCGCACGCGCCATCGAAAGCGGGCAGTCGCGCAGCGAGGCCGGTGCCGAGCAGGTTGCCAACGCCGGTGCCATGCTGCGCCAGATCACCGCCTCGGTCGAATCGATCCGCGACATGAACCGCCAGATCGCTACCGCCGCCGAGGAACAGACCGCCGTGGCCGAGGACATTTCCCGCAACCTCACGGAAATCGCCTCGATCGCCTCCAGCAACCAGGAACAGGTGGAGCAGACCGAAGCCGCCAGCCGTGATCTCCACAACCTCTCCGCGCAACTGGGCGATGCCCTGCAACGCCTGCGGGCCTGACCTGGGGTAAGAAAAGGACTTCCACGAGGTAGGGCGGACAAGCGCAACACGGTTATCCGCCACTCCAACGGGGCCTGGCGGATAGCGCCTATGGCGCTACCCGCCCTGGCCCGCTCAGTCGAGAGCGTTGTCCAGCACTTCGTAGATCAGCCCGGTCGCCACCGCCACCAGCAGCAGGTCGGTGCCGGCCTGCATCCACTCGTAGCCGTCGTAGTGCGGCAGCCGGCCTAGCAGGCGGCCGTCGAGTTTCTTGGCGATGCCGGGCGGCAGTGGCTTGCCGCGCACCAGGTTCTTCTGGATGCCGGGCGGCAGGGCCGGCCCCGGGTTCCAGTAGCCGCGGTTGTCGCCGAGGATCACCCGTACCCCGCCGACGTCGATACGCGGTCCCGAGTCCCAGTTGCCGCCGCCGTTGCCCTTCTGGCCGGCGCCGCCGCCCTTGTTGCCGGGGCCGCCCTGGTTGCCTTTGTTGCCCTTGTCAGCCTTTCCGCCGTCCATCTGGTTGCCATGCGGATTGCCCTTGCCATTGCCCGGGTCGGCCAGGACGGCAGGCGTACCGCCGATCAGGGACAGGCTCACGACCAGCGCGAGCACAGAACGAGTGTTGAACATGATGATCTTCTCTCCATGCGAGGACGATCCCTCGATAGCTTAGAACCGTTTCGCCTGTTTGATTCAGCGCCACCGCTTGCGCCCCCAGGGAATGTCCGGAGTAGAGCTTGGTCGGGCCTATCGAATCGGCTATGCTGCCGCTCCCTGCAAGCGACCACCCGCACTCCCCGATGACCTGGCTGCCCACTCCGCCATAGCCATGCCTGCCCCTTCCGGCAACGGTCCGAGCGACCGCGGCCAGCGTTCGTTCGCCTGAACGCCTGTCGTCATCCCTTGTTTTTTCAATGCCATCCCACGGCCCGCACCGTCGACCGACGGCACGGGCCGCGCCTCGTCCCTGGATATCCCGATGCTACAGACGCTGAAACAGAACTGGTTCTCCAATATTCGCGGCGACCTGCTCGCCGGCCTGGTCGTCGCCCTGGCGCTGATCCCCGAGGCCATCGCCTTCTCCATCATCGCCGGGGTCGACCCGAAGATCGGCCTGTACGCCTCCTTCAGCATGGCGGTGGTGATCGCCTTCGCCGGCGGCCGTCCGGGAATGATCTCCGCCGCTACCGGCGCCATGGCGCTGCTGATGGTCAACCTGGTGAAGGACCACGGCCTGCAATACCTGCTGGCGGCGACCCTGCTCTGCGGCGTGCTGCAGATACTCGCCGGCTACCTGCGCCTGGGCTCGCTGATGCGCTTCGTCTCGCGCTCGGTGGTGACCGGTTTCGTCAATGCCCTGGCGATCCTCATCTTCATGGCCCAGCTACCCGAACTCACCGATGTCGGCTGGCCGGTCTACGCGATGACCGCCGCGGGCCTGGCGATCGTCTACGGCTTCCCGCACCTGCCCCGGATCGGCCGGCTGCTGCCCTCTCCGCTGGTATGCATCCTGGTCCTCACCGGCATATCCATCTACCTGGGCCTGGACATCCGCACCGTCGGCGACATGGGACAGTTGCCCGACAGCCTGCCGCTGTTCCTCTGGCCGGACGTGCCGCTGAACCTCGACACCCTGCTGATCGTCCTGCCCTACTCCGCCGCCCTGGCGGTGGTCGGCCTTCTGGAGTCGCTGATGACCGCCACCATCGTCGACGAGATGACCGACACCGGCAGCGACAAGAACCGCGAATGCAAGGGCCAGGGGCTGGCGAACATAGCCACCGGCCTGCTCGGCGGCATGGCTGGCTGTGCGATGATCGGCCAGTCGGTGATCAATGTTAAATCCGGCGGGCGCAGCCGGCTCTCGACCCTGGTGGCCGGCGTCGCGCTGCTGCTGATGGTGGTGTTCCTCAGCGACTGGGTCGGGCGGATTCCCATGGCGGCCCTGGTGGCGGTGATGATCATGGTGTCCATCGGTACCTTCCGCTGGGAGTCGATCCGCAACCTGAAGCGCTACCCGCTATCGACCAACCTGGTCATGCTGGTGACGGTCGGCGTGGTCCTCGCCACCCACAACCTGGCCTTCGGCGTGGTCGCCGGCGTTCTTCTGGCCTCGCTGTTCTTCGCCAACAAGATCGGGCACTACCTCGATATCGACAGCGAACGCTCCGCCGACGGCACCCGCCGCCACTACCAGGTGAGCGGGCAGGTGTTCTTCGCGTCGTCCGGCAGGTTCGTCGCTGCCTTCGACCTGAAAGAGACGCTGGAGCATGTGCTCATCGACCTGCGCCACGCCCACCTGTGGGACGTCACCGCCGTCGCGGCACTGGACAAGGTGGTCCTGGGCTTTCGCCAGCGCGGCGTGCAGGTCGACGTGCTGGGCCTGAACGCCGCCAGCGCGACCCTGGTCGATCGCTTCGGCGCCTACGACAAGCCGGGCGCAGTGGACATTCTCTCCGATCACTGAAACGCCCGTTCAGCGGCCGAGACTGGCGACGATGAATACTCGGCGGAACGGGAACAGCGTTCGTCCATCCAGTTCCCGTGG
This sequence comes from Pseudomonas sp. FDAARGOS_761, assembly GCF_013343155.1. Classification (NCBI taxonomy): domain Bacteria; kingdom Pseudomonadati; phylum Pseudomonadota; class Gammaproteobacteria; order Pseudomonadales; family Pseudomonadaceae; genus Pseudomonas; species Pseudomonas sp. FDAARGOS_761. The sequence continues at coordinate 2,929,094 of NZ_CP054572.1, forward strand.
ATAGTGACGGTGCAGCAGTTCCAGGTAACGGTCGAGGAAGCGCCGACGCGCCTCCTCGTCCAGTTCGCCGAGCACCGGACGCAAGGCGGAGACCTTGATCCAATCGAAGATCGGGTCGTTGCCGTCCACCACTTGCAGGTACTCGGTCTCCCAGATGTCCAGCTCCGCCGTCAGCGGTGCCAGTAGCCGGTAGTAGTTGTCCAGCGACAGCACATTGCGCCGATGCAGCCGGTAGCGCAACGCGGGGCTGCCCAGCGATGCACCGCCGGGGCCCGCACTGTCCAGCGCATCGAGCATCAGGCGATACCAGGAAGCATCGCGCCAGTTCGGCATGTGCGCCGCCAGGCAGCCTCCCGGAGCCAGTTGCCCCAGCAGGCGTGGCAGCAGCTTGCCGTGATCTTCGAGAAAGTGCAGTACCGCCGCTGCGAACAGCAGGCTGGCAGGGCGCTCGGCGCACCAGTGGCGCAGGTTGGCGCGTTCCCAACTGGCCTTGATCGGCAAGCGCGCGGCCTCCTCGAGCATCTCCACGGAGCTGTCCACGCCGTGCAGTTCGGCCAGCGGCCAGCGGCGGGCGAGCAATTCGGTGGCGATGCCGGTTCCGCAGCCAAGATCGTAGATCCGTTCCGGACAGCACAGCTCGATATGGTCCAGCAACTCAACCACCGGCCGCTGGCGCAATCGGGCGAACTGCATGTAGGCGGAAGGGTTCCAACGCGCCTCTAGATCCGCACGATCTCGGAGAAGGTCATGCACCATGGGCAACCTCCTGCTCCGCGGCGAGTTGGCACCCCAGGCTGCGCAAACTACCCAGAACGAGAGCCAGCCCGCGCCGGGTATCGGCGTCGCGCAACAACCGCAGCAGGTCTTTCAGGCTTGGCGGCTGCTCTCGGAGCAGCTCCGCCTTGGCCACGCGTACCGCGTTACCGACTGACCAACCGACACTGGTGACCTGCTCGAAGAGCTGCGCCAGCCTGTCCACCATGGCCGGGTCCAGCAGATCGACGATATCCGAAAGCAGTGACAGCAGATCCACCAGGTTGTCCAGGCGGTGGCTCTCGATCAGCGGCTGCAACTTGACGGCCAGGGCCTGGAGACTCTCGCGGGTCTGCTCGGGAAACAGGGTGGTATCGGCCTGCGCCTGCGACGCGTATGGCTGCTGATGGCTATCCATGTCGGCTCCTCCCCGTGCGGGGTCAAAGCATTCCACGGGCTACGGCCCAGTACAGGCCGCGATTGAAACCCTGGCGCAACAACCCGCCAAGCTTGGTCGGCGGGGTCGGCTTTACGTCGTGCCGATAGTCGTACCAGAGCGGCATTCCGGCGTTCAGGCCCATCTGCGCGACAGCCTGGACTCGTCCATCGTAGATCGCGCAGGGCTTACCGAGACGAATCTCGGCAGCGATGTTGCTGGCGACTACCGGCGCCTGGTTGTGACAGGCCCCACCGGCCTTGCTCACCGGCAGATCGACGGTATCGCCCAGGGTATACACCCGGTCGACGCCATACACCTGCAAGGTTTCATGGTTCGTCGGCAACCAGCCTTCGTCGGCGGCGGCCTGGGACAGGCCGCACTCCCTGACCGCATCCACCGCGTGGATCGGCGGTGTCGCCATGAGCAAGTCGAACGGCTGCTCGTCGCCCTCCTCCGAATAGGCGATGCGCCGCTCCGGGTCGACCCTGGCCAGGGTAAAACCGCGCTGGAAACGGATGCCGCGTTGCTCGAACAGGCTCGGCAGGATTTCGCAGGTCGGTCGTTGCAGGAACAAACAGTTGCGCAGCAACTGGGCCGTGGTGGGATAGGTGTAGACGATCTCGACACGTTCGCGGACACCCCGGCGGCGCAAGTAGTCGTCGAGCATCAGGGTCGTCTCCACAGGCGCGATCCCGCACTGGTGGGGCACATTCGGCGTCCTCGGGAAGCTCACCGTGATGAATACCCGCCCCGACTCCAGGCTCGCCAGCCGCTCGGCCAACCGACGGGCCGGCTGGTACTGGTAGAAATGGTCGCCAGCCTCTTTCAGCCCCTCGATACGTTCCGGAGCCGGCACGCAACCCGTGGCGATCACCAGGTAGTCGTAGCCATGGCGCCTGCCGCTGCGGGTCTGCAGTTCCTGGCGGGGGAAATCGAAACGGTCGACCCGGTCGAGCTGGAACATCACTTCCGGCCGCAGCAGCGAGCGCTGCGGTCGTTTCAGATCTTCGAGGAAGAATTGCTCGAAGGCGACGTACATGAAGGCCGGCTTTTAGTAGTGATCCGGCGAGTCGGAAATCAGCAGTACCTGCACCTCGCCGCCGAGTATCTCCGGGTAGAGCCGGACGACCAGCAGGTTGGCGAGCATAAGTGCCGCCCACTCCGCCCCCGACGATGACGATTCGTTGCATGACTTCTCCTTAACCCTGAGGAAGCCATGGGTATATCTAGATGAACCGGGGGATTAGGCAAGCACGGCTTCGCCACGGAAACAGGACAAATCCGGAAACCTCACCCAGTTCAAGCGCTTGCCTGCGAAGACCCGCCGCCTACCAGAACTGGCAGGGTAGAACGACGGGAATACAGAGCTGCCTCGCTGACGCCTAGCGCCTCGTTCGGGCGAGGGCCCGGAACGTATCGAACGCCAGCACCAGCACGAGCATCGGCATGAGCAACGGGACGAAGGCGGACATGGCGTCCTGGTAAGGCCGCCCCAGCCACCACAGGTAGAGGCTGGCTCCGCCGATCAGCAGGATGACGAGAAGGATGACGAACTTGCAGAGGCGCGAGGCGAAGGAGAACGTATCGGACATGTCTTTTCTCGGTGGAAGCATGTGCGACCGTTTTAGCGAGCGGTGGTGCCGGTCGATATAGGAAACGTCCGATTGGCAGGTAATCGGTTTCGCAGAGCTGGCGTCGGCGTCGAAGGCCCTACCGGCATGACCGCGATCAACCCCCATGCCCTTTCATCGCTGCAATCTGGGAAAGAGCCCGCGCTCCACGAAATAAAAGCACAATGACATCATTGATTGCCGATGCCCGACATCGCAGTAGCCCAGGAGTCCAGCATGGCAACCCCACCCTATCCCGCGAACGAGCATTCCAGGCAAGCCTACGTCGACCAACTCGGATTGCTGGAAGAAGGTGCGGACGAGGTATTCGAGGAAATCCTCGCCGCCGCTACGTCCTACTTCCAGACGCCCATCGCGCTCATTTCCATCCTCGACCACCAGCGCCAGTGGTTTCGCGCGAGCATCGGCCTCGATACCCGGCAGACGCCGCGACGGGATTCGTTCTGCGCCTACGCGATCCTGGGCAAGGGAGTCTTCGAGGTGGCCGACGCCACCCTCGACCCGCGCTTCCGGGACAATCCCTATGTGCAAGGCGAACCGCGCATCCGCTTCTACGCCGGGGCTCCGCTGGCCACCGCGGAGGGTCTCAACCTCGGCAGCCTCTGCGTCATCGACCGGGAACCACGCGGGCCGCTGTCCGAGCGCGACATCGCCATGCTCGAGCATTTTGCCCGCCTGGTGATGGCCCGTATCCATACGCTGCGCTCGAACAACTACATCGACGAGCCAACCGGCCTGTACAACCGTCTCCGCCTGCAGGAGGACGTTTCCCTGCGCCTGCAGCGCGACGGCGCCCTCACCGTGATCGCCGCCGACCTCCTGCCCCTCGCCCTGCTGAATACCATCATCCGTACGCTGGGCTATCCCTTTTCCAACGACCTCATGCTCGAGGCGCGCGACCGCATCCGCGCGGAACTGCCGGATTTCACCCTCTACAAGATCAGCCCGACGCGCTTCGGACTGCTCCTGCCACGGCAGCAACAGGAAGAAACCGAGTCGGTCTGCCTCCGCTTGCTGCGGGCCTTCGAAAGCCCCGTCGTATGTCGCGGGATCCCGATCAAGGCCATCGTGGGACTCGGCGTACTACCGCTTGCCGACGATCCCCTCGCCGGCGACCAGGACTGGCTGCGCCTGGTGGTCAGCGCGGCCGACGACGCCCGCGACCGCGGTGTCGGCTGGGCCCGCTACAACCCGCCGCTGGACCAGGCCCAGCAGCGAGCCTTCACATTGCTGACCTCGCTGTCCCAGGCGATCGGAACCGAAGAAGGCTTCCATCTGGTATATCAGCCGAAAATCGACCTGCCGACAGGCAGGTGCACGGGCGTGGAAACGCTGCTGCGCTGGCGGCACCCGCAACTCGGCTTCGTCAGCCCCGCGGAATTCGTGCCCCTGGCGGAGAAAACCGCACTGATGCGCCCCCTCAGCGACTGGGTGCTGCGCCATGCCATGGCCCAGCTGGCGCAATGGAACGCACGGAACATCCCGCTCAGGCTGGCGATCAACGTATCGGCATCGGACATGGAAGACAGCAGCTTCCTGGAAGAGGCCGTCAGACTCGCCAAAACCTACGACATCGACCTTTCCGCCCTCGAGCTGGAATTCACCGAAAGCGTCCTCATCCGCGACGCCTCGGCGGTCGGCTCGGTGCTGCTGCGTGCCCGGGAGCTTGGCATGGGCATCGCCGTGGACGACTTCGGCACCGGCTACAGCAACTGGACCTACCTGCGCGACCTGCCGGTCACCGCCATCAAGCTCGATCAATCATTCACCCGCGACCTCGCCGGCTCGCCGAAGGCGCAGAGCGTCACCCAGGCGGTGATCGGCCTGGCCAGCCAGTTGGGTTATCGGGTGGTCGCGGAAGGCATCGAGACCCACGACACCTTCCACCTGCTGCAGGCCTGGGGCTGCCACGAGGGCCAGGGCTATCTGATCGCCCAGCCGATGCTGCCGGAGCAACTGGAGGACTGGCTGCGGCGCTAGCCGACGCAGGCACGTGGAATGGGCCGTACCAGCATGCTCGCCAGCCTCGGCGCGTCGCTCAGGGACTGGCGAGCAAGGCCCAGACCAGATAGATCGAGTAAAGGGTCAGGAGTATCAGTGCCGACAGCACCGCCCTGCTGGCATGGCGCGCAGCCACCCAGCGGGAGTTGCGCCCGCAGCGCCAGACCACGACGAGGCTGAGGCACAGGTAGGCCAGCCTCACCAGCTCGACACCGATCATTCCCCACAAGGTCAGGGCCACCGCATGTTCGCCGGGAGCTTCCTGCATCAGCGGATCGACAATGGCCACCATCGCCTGCCTGGCGGCGACACTGAGCAATAAGAAACCCGCAGCGAAGAACAGCCAGAATGCCTTCCACAGCGGCTGCCCACCGGAAAGGAAACCTCCCGCAGTCAGCCTCTCGTCGGCCAGGTCCGCCTCTGGGGTCTTGTATGGGTGCTCCATGCCCTGGGTCCTCCCTGCAAACGGGCACCCTAGCACATCCCGATCCGCTCGCCTTCTTCAGCGGGCGGCAGACCGTCCGTTGCGCCTCGCGATGTTTCCAGCGCTCCGGGTGTGCGGCCGAACCGGGTAGCGTCTCTAGCGCGGGCAGGAGACCTGCGTGCCTTCCACCTTGCGGATGTGATCGCGATAGGAGCCGGAAACCAGGATCGATTGCGTGCCGCCCTTCTCGCTGAGAATGCCATCGCAACTGTAATCGCAGCCAGCCTCGATGCTGAGGCACACGTCCTGTCCCTCGAAACGGTACAGGTTGGCAGGCCACCCCGTGCAATCGTACAGGCCTGCGCCAGGGCATTCGACGGCCTCGAGTCTTCCGGCAACGACGATGGTCGAACCTGCCATGTCCTTGAGTTCCTCCGCGGCGCCAGCGGCGGCAATGGAGAAGAGAGCGGGAAATACAACCAGGGAAAGTCGGCAGGGCATCGGCTTCGGTACTGTCTACTATGTGGACGGAATTCTGAATCGGGTCAGGAATCGATATTCCCGTTCAGACCGAAGCGTGTTGAAGCAGTTCCCCGCCCCCACTCGCTCGGTTTCCCACGACAGCGGCAGCCCCAGGAGTTCGATACCCTTGTCATTGGTAGTCGCAACTGCGAAGCGCTGCCTGTCCGTTCATAACGGCCACACGGGCAACTTCACTTTATTTGTATTTAAAAAAAGAGCCCATTCGGGCCCTTTTTTTTCAGAGACAAGTTATCAGGACTGATCCTTTCCAATATTGACGCTGAACGAGCCGGAGTTATTGCCATAGGTTCCGGGCACGTCGTTGTAGATAAGAGTGATTGCGCCCTGGACATTATTGGGTGCAACCCAACGGAACAACCCGGTATTGACCGGAATGGTTCCGCTGTTGCCAATCTTCATGACCAGCGCGCCACAAAACGCATCGTGGCAGATCAGCCCTTGGTCCGGATGCTCCCGATCGCCCTGCGGCCCCCATTTCTGGGTAGGTCCGTAACTGGCCCAACCGGCGGCGACGATGGTAATGACATCGCCCGGATTGTAGATAATCGACGTTACCTGCCCTGCTTCGTTATTAGCCAGAACCTCACCTTTCCAAGCCATGATTGATCTCCGATATATGAATTCCTGTTCATAAACGAAAGAGGCGAAAAACCCTGATTCGCGATCCTTCCCTGTCAGCAAAGCACAGCAACGAGGAAGTACCGCCTACCAATTCATGCAGGAGAAAAGAGGATAATTCCGCCAGTGAATTGAATATATTCGGAAAGGAAATTAAAAAGCAGGAGCAGAAGATAACGACAAAAAATCAAACTTCCAAAGACAACTACTTCAAGCTGAACAAACACTCCCGCTCGCCAGCCAGGGCGAACCCTATACGGAGCCGTACTAGAATGAAACGCCTCCAAGGCCGAGGAGGGAAAGAAGGCAACGTCGACTCGTTGACTGCCGCGCGATGGCGGGCCGGAAGAAAATCGGGGAAGGAGCGCAGAAGTCGGCTGAACGCCAGGAAACACGATGGTGCCCGGAGCCGGGGTCGAACCGGCACGGGGTTACCCCCGAGGGATTTTAAGTCCCTTGCGTCTACCGATTTCGCCATCCGGGCAGGATCTCGCTTCAAGTGAGCCGGCAATGGGAACCAAACCGGCATCCCAACCCGAGACCCACCCCAAACGGTAGATAAATCATTGTCTTACGTTACCCTAGCCGGCGCAACAGTTAATTTCCGTGGGCTCCGCCCAGGTTGCCGGGCGATTCCAGGGGAAGCACGATCCGGAAAGCGCTGCCGACTCCCGGCTGGCTGCGTACCTCGATGGTGCCGCCGTGTTTCTGGACGATGCCGTAGGAGAGCGACAACCCCAGGCCGGTCCCCTTGCCTACCGGCTTGGTGGTGAAGAACGGATCGAAGATGCGCGGCAGGATCTCGGCGGAGATGCCCTGCCCCGAGTCTTCCACCTCGATCCAGGCATGCTCCACGGTATGCCCCGTGCGAATCACGATGCGCCCCCGCTCCGGCCCCATCGCCTGGGCTGCGTTCATCACCAGGTTCATCACCACCTGGTTGATCTGCGACGGCAGGCACTTCACCTCGGGCAGATCGCCGTATTCGCGGACCACGTCGGCCCGGTACTTCAGTTCGCTGGCGACGATATTGAGGGTCGACTCGATCCCCTGGTGCAGATCGGTCCACTGCCAGTCGTCCTCGGCGTCGACGCGGGAGAAGTTCTTCAGGTCCTGGACGATCTTGCGCACCCGCCCTATTCCCTCCCTGGATTCGCGCAGCAACACAGCGACATCTTCCTTGACGAAGGCCAGTTCGACCCGCTCACCGAGCTGCTCCAGGCGTCTTGCCAGCGCCTCGTCGCGGATCGCGGGGCGAGCCTCTTCATAGGCTTCAAGTACCTCCAGCAAACGCCTGACGTGCTCCTCCAGGGTGGTGTAGTTGGAGGAAACGTAGCTGATGGGGTTATTGATCTCATGGGCGACGCCGGCGGCCAGGTGGCCGATCGAGGCAAGCTTCTCCGTCTGCACCAGTTGGCTTTCCAGCTCCTTGCGCTCGCCGATCTCTTTCTCCAGCGCCTCCTTGGCCTGGCCGACTTCCTGGGTGATCTCCTGGATGGCAGCCTCCATCCGGCTCATCTGCAATTGGAGGTGAGCCGTCACGTTCCACTTGGCGCTGAGATTGCCGGCCATCTGGCGGACCTCCTGTCCCTGCAAAGGCAGGCCGAGGAGCAGCAGGCGCTCTTCCGCGGCCCACGGCGCCAATAGCGGAAAATCGGCGGGAGGCGCATGCACCACGACCTGCAAGCGGGAGTCGAGACGCCAGAACCGCTCGAGAACGGGAATATCCGCGCCTACCGACGACATCCCGAGAAACACCACGGCATACGGCGCATCGGCCTGGAGGGCCGAGCGTATCCGCCCCAATGCCTCCTCGGCGCTTCCCGCCGTATCCACCTGGTAGCCCCGCTCAGGCGCCACGGGAGGCGATTCGGCCCCTAGGGTTCCCTGCAACAACCCGCATACACGGTCTCGATCCGCCTGCCGCTCATCGATCACCAGCAAGCGCCGGTTCCTGATGGGTAACGCCTCCATGATCCGCACCTCCGCTCGCCCTGCCGCCGCGTGCATGCCCCTCGTCCAGGCCAGACTCGGACTATGCTTGCCTGAAGCACTCAGGCAAAACTCACCCGGTGGACAGACACTCATGAACGATAGCGCACCTCCTTCCAACGAGACGGAGATCCGCTTCAGCGTACTGCTGGTCGACGACGAGCCGCTGATCCTCAGCAGCCTGCGCCGGCTGCTACGCAACCAGCCCTACGACCTGTTGCTGGCGGAAAGCGGCGAGCAGGCCCTGCAACTGCTGGAAAGCCGGCCCGTGGACCTGGTGGTGTCCGACGCCCGCATGCCGAACATGGACGGTGCCGCCCTGCTCGCGGAAATCCATCGCCGCTTCCCGGAAACCATTCGCATCCTGCTCACCGGCCATGCCGACCTGCCGACCATCGCCAAGGCCATCAACGAAGGGCGCATCCACCATTACCTGAGCAAGCCGTGGAACGACGACGAGTTGCTGCTGACCCTGCGCCAGTCGCTCGAATACCTGTATTCCGAGCGCGAGCGGCGGCGCCTGGAGCGACTTACCCAGGAGCAGAACGACCGCCTCCAGCAACTCAACGCCACGCTGGAAAAGCGCGTTCAGGCGCGCACCGCCGAACTGCAGCAGACCGCCGACATGCTCGACCTCGCCTATGAGGAGCTAAAGCGCAGCTACGTGGTCGGCACCGAAGTCTTCTCGCTGCTGGTCAACCAGCGCCTGCCCAAGGACAAGCAGACCAACCAGCAAATTATCGAACTGGTCCGCGCCTGCTGTGCCGGCGGTCTCGTCGACGAATCGGATGGTCGCGACCTGGCGATGGCCGCGGCGCTCTACAACATCGGCAAGCTGAGCTGGAACGACACCCTGCTCCGCTCGCCCTCGGACCTGCTCTATCACCACGACCGCGATCGTTTCCGCGGCTACCCGGAACTCAGCGAGTCGCTGCTGATGTCGCTGGAGCCGATGCAGGACGCCGCCCGCCTGATTCGCCATCACCAGGAGCACTGGGACGGCAGCGGCTATCCGGACCACCTCAAGGGCGAGTCCATCCCCCTGGGCTCGCGCCTCTTGAAGCTGGCGGTGGATTTCGTCGAGTTGCAGCGTGGGCTGATCCTCGAACGGCGCATGAATCGCGACGAAGCGCTGATGTACATCCGCAAGTACGCCGGCCGGCTGTACGACCCCGAGCTGATCGAGCCGTTCATCCAGGTCTGCGCGACGACCCTTGCCGACGTCACCCTGGCCGATCCGCAAGTCCGTGCCCATGGCACCCGCGATCTGGTTCCGGGCATGGTGCTGGCGCGCAACCTCACCGCCAACAACGGCATGCTGCTGCTCAACGCGGGCAAGATCCTGAACCTGGCGCTGATCGAGAAGCTGATCGCCTTCGAAGCGATCGAAGGCGCACGCTACACGCTGTTCGTGCGCCTCCCGGAGTCGGCGACCTAGGCGGCCCCCGTCAGATCTTGAAGCGCTCTACCGACGAGCGCATGGTCGCCGCAACCTCGTTCAGGCGCCTGGCGGTGGCGGCCATCTCGTGCATCGCCTGGGTGTTCTGCTGAGAACGCTGGGCGATGAGTTCCACGCGCTGGGCGATTTCATCGCTGGCGCGCGACTGTTCGCGGATGGTCTGGGAAATTTCGTCGACCACCGACGCGGCATGACGGGTTCCATCGAGGATCTCGTTGATCGATACCCCAGCCTGACGAGCGAACGACACCCCCTCGTTCACCCGGCTCACGCCGGCCTCCATGCTGTTGATCGCCTGCCCCGTGCTGGCGCGGATACGCTCGATCATCGCGGTGATTTCCTGGGTCGACTGGGTGGTCCGCGCCGCCAGCCCGCGCACCTCGTCGGCGACCACGGCGAAACCGCGCCCGGCCTCTCCGGCCCGCGCCGCCTCGATGGCGGCGTTCAATGCCAGCAGGTTGGTCTGCTCGGCGATCCCCTTGATCACCTGGATGATCGAATGGATCTCGTCCGACGACTGACCGAGAGCGGTGATGCTGGTGGAGGACTGGTTGACCACGTCGGCGATGCGGCTCATCCCTTCCACCACGTTGAGGATCACCTGCCCGCCACTGCTGGCCAGCTCCTCGGACTTGGCCGAGATCACCCTGGCGTTGTCGGCGTGGTCGGAAATCTGCGAGATATTGGTGATCATCTCTTCCATGCTCGCAGCCATGCTGGTGGCGCTGTCGGCCTGTTGGCTGGCGCCGTGGACGATCGACTGCGAGGTCTGGCCGATGGACTGGGAGGTGTCATGGAGTTCTTCGCTTTCCTGGCGGATGATGGTGATCATCTGCCGCAGGTTCTCCTGCATCTCGCCCAACGCCCGCTGCAACTGGCCGGCCTCGTCATTGCTGTCGACGCCGATCGGCTCCTGTAGGTTGCCCTGGGCGATCACCCGGGCCGATGAGACCAGTTTGCGCAGCGGCTGCAGGACGGCGCGCAGCAACTGGCGACAGAGCTGTCCGAGGACCAGGCAGGCGACCAGGATGCCGCCCGCGAGCATCCAGGCGGAATAGCGCATGCTGTCTTCGCGCGCCCGGTTGGTCTGCTCGACGTGTTTCTCGATCAGGCTGCTGAGCGCTTCGTTGCGCCCTTCCAGATCCTTGAAGGCCTGGACGAACTGCGGCAGGTCGGCCCGCGCCGCCACGGGATCGAGCAACGCCTTGCCGACGATGCTCTCGGCGGCGCCGATGTAGGCTTCCAGGTCGGGCCGCAACTCGACCAGCGCCTGGTGGATGGCGTCGTTGAGAGGCAGCCCCTGGTTCTGCTCGACCACCTTGCGAAACCACTGACTGTGCTCCTGCAGGTCCTCGCGGACCTGCTCGGCCGCCGCGCCGTCGCCGGGCTGGACCACGAACGCCGCCAGGACGTCGGCGCGCAAGGCGTCGTGCATCATGTCGCCTTCCAAGTGGTTACGCATCGCATTGACGCTCAGCTCGTTCTCCGACAGCGCCTTGCCCAGCCGCAACTGCCCCCAGAAGCCGACCCCGCCGAGCAGCACCACAGCCACGATGCCGATGGCGCCCGAAGCGAGGATCCTCTGCCGAATGTTCATCCCTGGGCTCCTTTCCATGCGAGATATCGCTAAGGATAGTCAACCCCAGGCAAGGCGGGATTGCCCGAACGAAGAGCTATCCGGGCACGGAGCGGGAGTCGCCGGCCATTCTCAGGAAGCTGCCGGCCGCTCGCTCTGTTCGGCCGTCAACTGGAACTCTTCGCCCGCATAGTAGGCCCGCACCTTGGGGTCCATGACAGCCCGCCAGAGCGGCGGGATCAGCGCCAGCACCACCATCCCGGCGTAACCGCTGGGCATCTGCGGGCTGTCGTCATAATGACGGAGGGCCTGGTAGGGGCGTTTGGCGAAGGCATGATGGTCGGAATGCCGTTGCAGATGGAACAGGACCAGGTTGGTGAAGACGAAGTTGCTGTTCCAGGAGTGGGTATGGTTGGTCCGCTCGTAGCGCCCGTCCTCGCCCTTTCGCCGATGCAGGCCGTAGTGCTCGACGTAGTTGATGATTTCCAGCAGGGTCACCGCGACGAACGCCTGGCCAAGGAAGAAAACCATCCCCAGCCAACCGAACGCCCAACCGAAACCGACCAGCAACGCCAGGCTCAGCAGGTACCACCAGATCAGTTCGTTCTGCCAGCCGAACACCGGCAGGCCCTTCTTGCGCAGCCGCACCGCTTCGAGGCGCCAGGCGTTGAGGAAGTTGTACTTGTAGGCATGCGGCAGGAACTGGTAGACCGACTGGCCGAAACGCGCCGACGAAGCGTCCTCCGGGGTGGACACATGCACATGGTGGCCACGCACATGCTCGACCTTGAACCCCGCGTAGCACACGGCGGCCAGCAGGATGCCGCCGGCAGCCTGTTCCAGCGCCGAGTCCTTGTGGATCAGCTCATGGGCGACGACGATCCCCACCGCTCCCATCACCGTGCCCATCGAGAGGATCCAGCCCAACCGGCCGAGCCAGCCCCATTCCTGGAAAGCGACGAACACGCCAGCGGCCCAGACCAGCGTGCCGATGAGCACCGGCACCGTGGCCAGGGTCAGCAATACGTAATAGCCCTGGCCGAGCAACTGCGGCGTCTGGGTTTCCTCGTCGGGGTTGGCCGGGTCGCGGCCGAACAGCATGTCCAGCAGCGGCCCGATGCCGAATACCGCAATCACCAGGGAAAATGCCCAGAAGGCCGGATGTGCGCTGTCCTGGGCCATCCAGTAGTTGAACGGCATGGACAACGCCAGCAGCAGCCAGAGCCAATAGGCGTACTTCTTGATGGCCAGCATGGTGGTGGGAGAGAAATTTTCAAACATCGTGCGCTCCAGTTTTTGTCCGACAATCCTACAATCGAACCATCACCGAGCCGGGCCGCCGGGTCACCATCACTAAAGGTTGGCCGCCTCCCTGGCCTCCACCCTGCTTGACCTGAATCAACGGTCAGGTCCTCGCGGGTTTATGCCCATCGACTTTCTCGATATTCCGATTTCATCCGTGTTCGCCATCCCTCGCTGCTGGCCTCGCTGGACTGCGGATACCCGGCTTTCCTGGGGAAACAGGGCATCCATCGCATCAGTCGATAGGAATCACCGGTTATTTCCCATTGATCTCATCGAGGCCGTCGCTAATATCGAATCCAATTTCCAAACAAGGAGCCTCACGATGTCTGACGCATTCCTCTCCTCCATCAAGAACCGCCGCACCATCTACGCCCTGGACAAGCAACTGCCTATCTCCCAGGAGAAAGTCGTCGAACTGGTCAAGGAGGCCGTCTCGCACAGCCCTTCCGCGTTCAACTCGCAGACCTCGCGGGTGGTCGTGCTGTTCGGCGCCGAGCACGAGCAGTTCTGGAACATCGCCAAGGACGAGTTGAAGAAGATCGTTCCCGCCGACGCCTTCGCCGCCACCGAAACCAAGCTCAACTCCTTCGCTGCCGGTGCCGGCACCGTACTGTTCTTCGAAGACCAGACGATAGTGCGCCAGCTTCAGGAGCAGTTCGCCCTCTACGCCGATAACTTCCCGGTGTGGTCGGAGCAGGCCAGCGGCATGGCTCAGTTCGCGGTCTGGACCGTCCTCGCCGAGCACAAGGTCGGCGCCAGCCTGCAGCACTACAACCCGCTGGTAGATGCCCAGACCCACAAGACCTGGAACCTGCCGGAAAGCTGGAAGCTGCGCGCACAGATGCCTTTCGGCGCCATCGCCGCCCCGGCGGGCGAGAAAGCCTTCATCGCCGAAAGCGAACGCTTCAAGGTCTTCGGCAACTGATCGGCCGAGATCGCCGTAGAAAAGCCCCGCCCCCGTCGCGGGGCTTTTTCTTTTCCCCGCCGCCTCAGCCGCGTCGCACTGCCGGCCCCGGCAGGCGCACGCTCCAACCCTGCTGCATGCCCGCCGCGGCAAGCAGGATGGCGGCCACGCCAAGCCACTGCGCCAGGCTCAGGCGATGTTCGAAGACCAGCCAGTCCACCAGGATCGCCGCGACCGGATAGATGAAGGACAACGCACCGGTCAGCGCCGTCGGCAATTTCTGAATGGCGCCGTAGAGCAGCACGTACATCAGCCCGGTATGGACGATTCCCAGGGTCGCCAGGCTGGCCCAGGGAGCAACGCCCCGGGGCAGTTCGGCAAGGTTCGCCAGCGGTGCGAGCATCAGCACGCCGGTGCCCACCTGGATCAAGGCGATAAGATGCGGCGGCGTGCCTTGCAGGCGCTTCACGATCAGCGCGGCAAAGGCATACAGCAGCGCGGCAGCGAGCGCCAGGAGGATACCGAACAGGTAGTCCCCGCGCGGGGCGTCGCTGTCGCCGTGGGCGCTGACGATCGCCAGCATGCCGGCGAACGAAAGCCCCAGCCAGCCCAGCTTGCGCGCCGTGACCTTCTCGCCGAGAAACGCCGCGCCTAGCCCCACCAGCATGAACGGCTGGACGTTGTAGACCGCGGTACCGATGGCGATCGAAGCCCGTGAGTAGGATGCGAACAGCAACACCCAGTTGCCGACGATGAACACCCCGCTGAGGAGCGCCAGCAGGAACGCCTCGCGCCCCAGGCTGCCGCGGCGCAGGAAGCCCAGCACGGCACAGGCGACCAGCAGGGCGGCGAAACCGAATACGCAGCGCCAGAACACCACGTCCAGCACGGGCTGCCCGGAGAGCAGCACCAGCCAGCCAATGGTGCCGCAGATCAGCATGGCCGAAGTCATTTCCAGCGTACCGCGACGGATCGGATCGTTCATGAGCGCTCTCCCGCAAGACAGGCCTATGATTATCCAAAGCCGTCTTCCAGCCCTCCATCGCATTACTCAGGCAAAAACCCGTGACGACCTTTTTTATCAGGGCTATTTTGAAAAAAAACTTTCGAGGCCGACATGACCGACGACATCGACCAACGCCTGATCAACGCCCTCATGGCTGACTCGCGACTGTCCCTCAAGGCCCTCGCCCAGGTCAGCGGACTATCGGCCCCGAGCGTCGCCGAACGCCTGCGCAAACTGGAAGAACGCGGCGTGATCCGCGGCTACACCCTGGATGTCGACCCCCGCTGTTTCGGCTACCAGTTCCAGGCGATCGTGCGCATCCGCCCCCTGCCCGGCAAGCTGCACGAGGTCGAGCGACAGATCCAGGACATCGCCGAGTTCACCGAGTGCGACAAGGTCACCGGTGACGACTGCTTCATCGCCCGCCTCCAGGTCCGTTCGATGGAACAGCTCGACACGCTGCTGGACAGGATCAACGGCTACGCGGAAACCAACACCGCC
The DNA here is from genome assembly GCF_013343155.1 of Pseudomonas sp. FDAARGOS_761. Taxonomy (NCBI): domain Bacteria; kingdom Pseudomonadati; phylum Pseudomonadota; class Gammaproteobacteria; order Pseudomonadales; family Pseudomonadaceae; genus Pseudomonas; species Pseudomonas sp. FDAARGOS_761. Next base: position 2,944,246 of record NZ_CP054572.1, read on the forward strand.
ATCGTCAAGAAGTCCCCGGTTAAACGCCGCCTCCCCCCGATGACCTGAGCGAGGCACTCCGCATGCCCACACCCGGCACGGGTTCCGTCCCGGACCTGCAACTCGTCCCGTTCCAGCTGGAACACTTCCCCACCCTGCAACGCTGGTTCGCCACGGAAAAGGAGCTGGTGCAATGGGCCGGCCCCGCCCTGCGGCATCCGCTGAGCCTCGAGCAGATGCATGAAGACCTCGCGGAAAGCCGCCGGCAACCGCCGCTGCGCCTGCTCTGGAGCGCTTGCCTGGATGGCCAGGTCATCGGCCATTGCCAGTTGCTGTTCGACCGCCGCAACGGCGTCGTCCGCCTGGCTCGCATAGCCCTGGCGCCAAACGCGCGCGGCCAGGGCCTGGGGCTGCCGATGCTGGAGGCGCTGCTCGCCGAGGCTTTCGCCGACGCCGACATCGAGCGCGTTGAATTGAACGTGTACGACTGGAACGCTGCCGCCCGTCATCTCTATCGACGCGCGGGGTTCCGCGAAGAAGGCCTGCGCCGCTCCGCCACCCGGGTCGGCCGGGAACGCTGGAATGTCGTTCTCATGGGGCTTTTGCGGCAAGAGTGGGCGGCGGGAGGCGCCGGCAACGACTGAGGCGCAGGCGGATGCTGCGCCTCATCCGGTACTACAGGTTGGAACGGAGCCGCCACAGTTCGGGGAAGAGGATGGTATCGAGCATGCTACGCAGATACCCCACTCCCTCGGTTCCGCCCGTGCCGGGTTTGAAACCGATGATGCGCTCCACCGTGGTCACGTGACGGAAGCGCCACTGGCGGAACGAATCCTCCAGGTCGATCAGTTTTTCCGCCAGCTGATACAGGTCCCAGTAGCGCTCCGGCGTCTGGTAGACCTGTCGCCACGCCGCCTCCACCGAGGCCTCGTAACAGGTGCCGGCCGCCGCGTCCCGGACGAGCCGCTCCTGGCTTACCGGCAGCCCCTGGGCGGCCATCAGGCGGATCGCTTCGTCGTATAGCGACGGCGTATGCAGGGCCTGCTCCAGGGCTGCCAGCAGCTCGGCGCGGTGAGCATGGGGCTTGAGCAGGGTGGCGTTCTTGTTGCCGAGGATGAATTCGATCTCGCGGTACTGGTAGGACTGGAAACCGGAAGACTGGCCCAGGTACGGGCGGATGGTGTTGTACTCGGTCGGCGTCATGGTGGCCAGCACCGCCCAGGCGTGTACCAGCTGGTCGAAGATCCGCGAGACCCTGGCGAGCATTTTCAGCGCCGGACCGAGCTTGCCTGACTTGACGTGCTCCCGGGCGGCCCGCAGTTCGTGGAGCATCAGCTTCATCCATAGCTCCGAGGTCTGGTGCTGGATGATGAACAGCATTTCGTTGTGGTCGGGCGAAAGCGGGAACTGGGCGTCCAGGACCTTGTCCAGCTTCAGGTAATCGCCGTAGCTCATCGCATGGGTGAAGTCCAGGGCGGCGTTATGCCACTCAGCCTCTCCGTCCGTTTCTCCCTGGGCCTGGGAGTGAGGGCAAGGACACATGTGAATCTCCTGAATTCGGCGGCAGGCGTCGGAAGTCGATGAGCGACCTGCCGGCAACGTTGTCGGGGGTGGCTTCGACGCGGTCGAAGCGCGCTCATTTTACGATGCGCCCATTCGAATATTCGTGCAAAGCATCCTTTCCTCCCCGTCCCCGATGAAATCTAATTCGACGGATCGATGGAAAAATCGAATTTCGGATCACTCGCGGGTCGTGGCCGACAAAAGCCCGGATAGCGGATCCGTGACCGTTAGGCCTCGTCCCGAGAGCCTGGATTTCGATCCGCCACTCCATCCAGCGAAGCGACACGAGGCCCGCCGTCGAACTCAGCCGGCGCGCCCGAACACCCTGTCCAGGTGCGCCTGGTAGGCAGCGACGGCAGCCGGGACGTCCGGGCGCTTCATCACATCCACCGCGAGGAACGTCGGCAGGCCGGACATGCCGAGGAACTGGTTGGCCTTGTGGAAGGGGAAATACACCGCATCCACGCCTTTCCCTTCGAAGAAGTCGCTCGGATCGTCGAACGCCTGCCGTGGTGCATTCCAGGTCGCCGAGATCATGTAGCGCTTGCCCTGCACCAGACCGCCGCTGCCATATTTCTGCGTGCTGTCGGAGCGGGTACGGCCGTCGTTGGCATAGAGGCTGCCATGACCGGCCGTGAAGACTTCGTCGATGTAGCGCTTCACCGTCCACGGGGCGCCCATCCACCAGCCGGGCATCTGGTAGATCACCACGTCGGCCCAGAGGAACTTGTCCACCTCCGCCGGGATGTCATAGCCGCCGTCGATGAAGGTCTGGCGCAAGTCGAAGCCACGGCGGTCCAGATGGGCCAGGGCGGTTTCGTGCAGGGTCTGGTTGAGGCGACCGTCGGAATGGGCGAAACGCTTTCCGCCGTTGAGTAGGAGAATGTTTTTCATGGTGTTCCGTACATGCTGGAACCACAGCGGAGATGCCTGTCGATCCCGGGTTGAAGAGAGCGGCAGGTTAGATAGGCGCAGGAAACGGAAAAAGTCGTACGGCGGTAAAACAGATTTGATCCGCACTCACGAATCGCCAGAAGAGCTGGGATCCGCGTCTTCATTGCGCCCCCACGCAGCCAGCCCTCGATGACCGGCACGAACTCTACCCGCAGCGAGCCATCACCAACGCGGTACGCACTGGCTCGCCAGCATTCGAACGCATGTGAGTACCCAGGATTGCAGCAACAGGCTGTGACGCGCTCGACTCAAACGCTCCTTCCTACGCGCGGGACGAACGCTCCTTGGGAATCCGCAAGGAGTAGATTAGGATTCTTCCCGCACTCGCCTTAAGTCATTGGCCCGTATAGATAAGGATATCTCATGAAAACCATCGCTCGGCGTCTGAGCCCCTTCGCGATCCTGCTCCCGGCAAGCCTGTTGTCAGCCTGCGCCTCCCTAGGCAACGCCGGACTCGGCGGCTCCCAGCAGAACCCCACCAACCAGCTCCTGAACATGATCGATGAGGCTACCCGCGAAGGCATGTCCGTAGTGCTGGTACCGGCGCTCATGCCCAACAAGAGCGTGACGGACCTCTCCAGCTACTCGCATCGGGTCATATTCAAGAACAAGGACGTGCCCGGGATCGCCTACATGCAGGCCTTTGCCAACAACGACCTGGAGAAGATCAAGGAAGCCGTCTATCTGTGGGACTTCCTCGAGGTCAACATCGTCCCGCCGGGAACCTACCTGCTGTCCGGAGGGATCGACTACAAGATCGACAGCACCCTTGCCCAGATCAAGGCGCCAAAGGGGCAGCCGGCTGCCAGCCCACTTGGTTCGGTGAACCTGTCCGCCGTGCTGTATCGCCGGTTCGTGAAGGAGAACTACTGGCGCGACGCCTCCTATGCAGACAAAACCTACACACAGAATGTCTGCAGCGCCGTGCACATGGCCTCCGGCCAATGCGTGGGCTGGACCGAGCAGCAATACAGCCAGCGGGAAATGGTCTCGGATGCCGGTTGGGCCGAAGGCACGAAGATCGAGGATGTCCCCTCCATCAAGCTGCAAGCGCAGATACCCGACGCCTATGCCCCGCTGTCCTTCACCATTCAGCCTGGGCAGATCCTGCTCAGCGATCGGTTCCACTTGAAGACCCCGGCCGTGAGCTATGACAGGAAGACCTGCAAGGCCGTGGACACGCAAAACATCAAGTGCACCTTGCAGGATCTCCAGGTCTTCATGAGGCCAGCGCCCATGGAGCTGACGAAAAGGTTCATCGATCGCGAGCAGCCAAGGCTTGATGAAACGGGCCGCCAGGTGCTCGCGCGGATCCAGCCGATGAAAACCGAGATACTCGGCGAAGCAGGCATGGAAGACCTGACCTGGGGCCTGCCGGTTTCCTTGAAACGCAAGGCAAGATGAAACGGGCCCTCCGCCAAGCGCCTTCCGCTCGCGGTCGCCACAACGGTTGATCGATAGAGGCCCGGAAGGCAGGCGGCAGGACAGACCGGCTCGGCTGGTCATGTTCGATGACGACCAGCCGATGACCGACCCAGACCGGATCTTGCGTCCAGATAAAAGCCGCGCACGGGGCTGAATTGCAGGCAACGGCCGAAAACGTGACAGGTGCAGGGGTACTCCTCGGACACTCCGGGAAAGTAGTAATTACGGAGCGGCTTATCGGGAGAGGGAGGCGGTTGCGAGGCCGTAAAAGTATGAAAGCGTTATGGGGACACCCCAAGGAACTTGCTTCAGCAATACCGGACAGGAAAGAAAAAAGCCCCGTAACTCACTGAGCTACGGGGCTTTCCTGTTGGAGGCTGAGGTCGGAATCGAACCGGCGTTCACGGATTTGCAATCCGGTGCATAACCACTCTGCTACTCAGCCTTTGAGCGAAGCGACATGCGTTTGGCATATCGCTGAAATCTCTTTCCTGGTGCGATTTTGAACTTATAACCCTTTGATTTCAAAAGATTTTTAGCTCACCCATCGCTGGAATGGACGCAATTATGGACGGATTCGCCGGGCTTGGCAAGCGCTCTACGAAAAAAACTTTGCAGATCAGGCTATTGCGTAGCACAAGCCGGGAGAAACGGGCCCAGACGTCCGCGAAATGGGCCCCGCGGCGACCGGCAACCGAGGAGCGCGCCAGGATCCGACGCGCCCTGCCCCGGCGATCAGTTCGCCTCGGGACTCGCTTCGGTTGCGGGCGCTTCAGGCGTCGGCGCCTCCGTGGCGGCCGGCGCTTCGCTACCTGCCTGGGCACGCTTGGCGCGCTTCTCGCGCATCTGCTCGCGCTGCCGGCGAGACGCCTGCCGCCGCGCATACACCGCCTGCTCGGCGGTTACCTTGCCGGCAACCTGGCCTTGCAGATCCAGCCGCGGCGCATCTTCCACCATGCAACTCCAGTAGCGGCTGCCCTGGCACCAGGTGGCGATGGCCTGTTTCAGTTGTTCGGCGGTGATTCCCAGTAGCTCGAGGTGCTGCTGCGCATCCTGGAGGATGCCCTGCTTGAGCGGAACCTTGGCCGCGGGGCTTTTCGGAAACGCCAGCGGGAAATGCCGTTGCAGCCTCCAGATAGCCTCGACTCCCGGCTCGACGGCTTCACGTTTCTTCGCGCGTCCCGCGGAGCTTTTGGTTTGAGCCGGTTTCGCCTGCGCCGCCTGCGCGCGCAGACGGTCTCTCAGCTCGGCAAGTTGTTCAAAACCCATCGTTCGCTTCACTAGTGCTGGTTCATTTCTGCGAGAGATTACCCGATACATCCGCTCGCGGCACGCAAAACGGCAACCAGTCGGGCACTTTCATTGCGAATCGACGCTCGTAGGCATGAGCGGCTCTCCCCCGTTCAGCGCCCGAGCGAGCTCATCGAGCGTAGTCGGCTTGAACAGGACCCGGTCCATGCCGGCAGCCAGGCAACGCTCCAGCGCATCCTTCTCGGCGCTGGCGGTAAGCGCTATCACCAAGCAGCGACGCCGACCGCCAAGGGCTTCTTGCGAGCGGATCCGTCGCGCCAGCTCGTAGCCATCCATCCGCGGCATCATGCCGTCGGTAATCACGACGTCGAAGTCTTCGCCCTGCCAACGTTCGAATGCTTCCTCGCCATCTTCCGTGGAGGTCACCCGGTGCCCAAGGCTTTCCAACTGCATGGTCAGGGTCAGCCGATTGAACGGATGGTCTTCCGCAAGCAATATCGAGAGCGCCCTTGCCTCTTTCCGCTCCTCGACCTCGGCAACTCCGGAACGCGCTTCGCTGGACTCGCTGGGCGGAGGTTCGGTCAGCGGAAGATCGAACTCGACCGAGAAGCAGGAGCCGTTGCCCAGCTCGCTGCGCAGGCTGATCTGGCCGCCCATCAGGTGTACCAGGCGTCGGCTGATGTACAACCCCAGGCCGCTGCCGGACGCCTGGCCAAGCGCAGGCGAGCCGACCTGCGAGAATGGCCGGAACAGCCTGGCCTGGTCCTCCTCCGAAATACCGAGGCCGGTGTCGCTTACCTCGAGCAGCAAATGAAGCCTCTCCGCCTCGCGCCGCCCCACCGCCCGCACCGTTACCCCACCGCGCTCGGTGAACTTGATGGCGTTGCCCAGCAAGTTGAACAACACCTGCTTGAAATGCAGGGGATCCACCAGCACCCACTGCTCGAGATCCCCGTCGAGTTCCAGTGCCAGGGAAAGATTCTTCTGCCGCGTCAGCCCGCCAACCAGCGGCAGGATCCCTCTGATCAACTCGCCAGGAAGCACTGGTTCGGGAGCGGAATCGAACCGACCGGATTCGATCCGCGACAAATCGAGAATATTGCCCAGCAGAAGCAGCAACCCCTGGGCAGCTTCCTGGGCGATGCTCAGCGAATCGAGATCCAACACGCCCTTCTCGCCCTTTTTCAGCACCAGCTCCTGCAAGCCGATGACCGCGTTCAATGGCGTGCGGATCTCGTGACTCATCGTCGAAAGAAACACGCTCTTGGCACGGTTGGCAGCGTCGGCTTGCTCTTCTGCCTGGCGGGTCTTGCGCACCTGGCGCATCAGGTAGAAACCCCAGATGAGAGAGATGGAAATCAGTACGCCGAACAATCCGCCGATCTGCAGAATCTTGCTCCGGTGATCGCGCCAGAAGTCCGTCCCTCCCTTGGCGAAGCGAGGCTCCCAGCGGTGGAGGATTTCCGCCACTTCTTCCGGAGCGATCGCCAGCTGCGCCTTCTCCAGGATGCCCTGCAGCTCGGGCTGGTTCCTCGCCACACCGATGCTGATCGGAATGGAGAGATCATCGAGGATACCGACGACCTGGATCCGGTTGTCGAAATGCTGGGCGGACAGATAGCGACCGGTATAATCGCTGCTGATGGAAGCCTCGCTCTGTCCGGCATCGACGCTTTGCATCGCGGCGAGAAAGGTCGGATAGACCTGGAGCTTGATCTCAGGGTGATCGCGCCGAATGGTGTCGTTGAGGAAATAGCCAACCGTCGTGGCCAATCGCTTGCCGTCGAGATCCGCGAGGCCATGGACACGCTCCAGCCGTTCGCCCCGGCCGCCCCGGCTGGCGCTCATCAGCACCGTGGTGCTACGCAGGTAGGGAGTCAGGACCTCGAGGCCGGAATCGAGACGCTCCGTCGAGGGCATGGTCGGCGTAACCAACGCCTCGCCCGCATCCAGTCGACGTTTCGCCTCGACGAAGTTTCGGGCTCCGCTGAAGGAAAACTGCAGGCCGCTGCGCTTGCCGATCAGGTCCAGATAGTCACGCCCGATACCGCTCAGCCGCCCCTCGCTATCCAGTTGCCCGAGCGCGCCAAGGGAATGGTTGATTACCACCGGCACGACCGGATGCGTGGAGAGCCAACGCTGTTCCGCCGGCGCAAGCGTCACCCTGGGATCGTCGAAACGCAGGCGCCGCCCGGCGCTCCAACTGCGCAACAGTTCGTCGCCGTAGCGCCCATTGATACGCGGCAGGGCTCGATCGAGGACCGCGAGCAGAGGCTCATCCCCCGGCCGGAGCAGGAAACGGAAACCCTGGCTGTCGATGGGCGCGAAGTTCTCGATACGCAAGTTCAGCAGGTAATGGGTCTGGATGAGATAGTGCGCGGAGACGGCGTCACCCAGCACGCCATCGACGTCCCCCATGCTCAGCGCTTCCAGGGCAAGCTGCGGCGAGTCGAACCAGATGACCTTGCTGTGCGGATAGGCGGCCTTGATACGTTCGGCGGGAAGATAACCCTTGACCGTGGCCAGCCAGGACTCCGCCTGCGAATCGAACGGGGCGCCGCTGGAAGACACCAGTACCGGCCGGTCGGAAAGATACGCAGCGGATGCCAGCAATCCGTGTTGCCGGGCCTCGACCTCGCTACCGACACCGAGCAGATCGATCTCTCCCCGCGACAACGCAGCGATTGCCGCCTGCCGCGACGGAAAGTCCCTGACGCGCAACGGCCGCTCGAACACCAGGGCCAGGTAATCGGCCGTGAAGCCCTTGTAGGAACCTGCATAGAAGATGGATAGCGGCGGATAGTCGGGAGAAACCACGCCTATCGTCAGCGGCTCCCGGGCATCCAGCCACTGCCTGGCTCGTTTGTCGAGCCAGGGGCGCGTCGTTGTCGTCATACGACCATCGAGCAGGATGGATTCGGCCGCGACGGGCAGCGGCTGCAGGATGATCGGCAACAGGCAAAAGACCGCGGACAGCAACGACCTTGTCAGCATGTCGAGTCTTCGATGGCAAAGTTCTCCGGCCGGATAGAGGGCATGGCATCCGCGCCCCAGAGCCTGCGGACACATCGGCACCGATGTCGCCATGTTAGCAGGTGAACGGGTATTTTTCCCAGACAGCCGTGGCGGAAACGAGCGGCTGCCGGTGTTTTTACGCTGATACGAAAAAAGGGCCTCTCGATCCTTTTCGAGGTTCTGCAGAACTTGGTGAAATCTGCATATCGATATCCTGGAGCGGGAAACGAGCCTCCATGATACTGACTCCAAAGGAGAGCCTTGCACTCACCTCGGATCGATGGACTGAATTAAGGACTAGTCTTCGAGACAGGACAGGCAGGCACAGTCGAGGAACGCCAGGCAGCCATTGCGTGGCCCTTCCCATGAGTTCCTTTCCCAGCCTTCCGCGCCACGGCTTTTCCCGAAGCCGCTCCACGAACGCTTCATCCTGCGGCCGCAGCTCCTGCCCCATAGCATCGCAGGAAGACCGCCTTGCGATGAATCCGCCGACAGGATGCGAGGCACTACGCCTGGCAAGCATTCCCGCCAGAGACCTGCGCAACCTCAAGTGTTATGGCTGGTTGAGAGGATCAGATTCCAGCGTTACTTCCAATCAGAAAGTTAAGAAATTTCATACAAGCCCCCCGGACCGGTCCTGTCTCAGTTGAAAGACCAGGGATGGAATAATCAGCGTGAGCAAATCATCCTACGAGTTCAAGGGTTCCCGTGAAAAAGCCAGCCCCCGCACACGTCAAGCTACTCTTCTGCATTGGTATATCGACCGCTGGATGCCTTTGGTCGCTCTCCTCGGTGGCCTATTGCGGCAAGCCTGAACTACCTACCAAGACCCCCCTGCCGATACAGAGCCTCCAATCCGTTTTCACCTTGAAGCACGCACCGATCGGTAAATCGATGGGAACAATGACCGTGCAAGTCGGCTCAGGAGAAACTCTAGGTGGCTGGGCGTGGTGCGGAAGTGACGGAAAGCCCGGACAATTCGGTTTTACAGCTCCCAAAACGACCCTCATTCCAATAGATGGAAATGGCCTCTATGAGTCTGGAGTGCCAGGGGTCGGTATCAGAATTGGACACCGAGCACGCTATAACTGGACCGAACCGACAGCAGCTCCCGCCACCTACCCCACGGGCAACATCGGCACCATGCGCTATATGCCCACTGTTCTCGTAGTTGATTTCATCCGAACCGCAATGGGAGTAGGAAAGGGAGACATCACCCCTTTTAACTACTCAACCAATTTTTTCATCGATACCAACTACACAAATCCATCCAGGGCTGAATTCACCATAGAGGGATATAACCTTCGCGCAACGCTTGAACATAACGCTTTCTTCACCACGTGCAGCACACAAAAGTCGACCATTGACGTCAACATGGGGCGCCCAACGGCGTATGACATCAAAAGAGGGGCTGTGCCAGATCATGGCTTTTCACTGGATGTTGTGTGCGAAGGGCTCAATCCGAGTGTCAAACCTCCTGTGAAGGTCTACTTTGAAGGCAACTCGATCCAGGATGGCCTGTTGAACCTCACAGGCAGAGGAGAAGCCGGTGTAGCCCAAGGAGTCGGCATTTCGTTGACGTCCAGTAAGGGAGCGGCATTGCCATTCACCCAAGCCAGGGCCCTGCCCCTGGACTGGCTGGCCAGCGGTGCAGGGACGGAGATGTACCGCTTTGTGGGATCGGCTCGCTATGTCGCCACTGGCGGAAAAATCACCGCGGGTAAAGCTGACTCCATTTTGACCTACATCCTGGAGTACAACTAACCCAGCAGAACCGGTCGGTCGAACCGAACCCGGCCCACACTGCGGTACAACCAACGCATCGATGAGGCGACGCCGATGCCCACCAGCTTCCGGAATGAGCGCCTCCCCGTCGGCTCCGCCTAAGTTGAATACCTAGAGATAAGGGGGCTCGCTCTGCGCGTAACTCATCGACCGCATGAACGGGTCAAATCGCGGGAACCGACCCAATGCCGGGTCGTCGATGCGACAGGGCATTCCGATGACTCGGTAGATGTATCTTCGAGAAGGCGCCCCTTCCACACACCGGGCTTCCCGGCACTCCTGTGTCCGTTGCTCGCAAGAGCCGAGCGCATGCGATCAATTCGCGGACACGACGCATCGGCTGCGAGCCTCTTTGAGAGCGACTTCAGGATAGCTGCCCGACCAAGCACCTTTTGCTTGTCCTTCCAGCGATAGTGGGAAATGCCGGCTCTTGCCATCCTCGGGCGAAACAGCCTGGGAAAGGCCATCGATGACCAAGACTATATGGACCTTGCCGGTGCCCTTCGAATGCCGAATGGCAACGCACCATGCTCAATGCTCTATTGCGCGGATCAAGGGATAGACGATCTGTAGCCGCCGCCCAGCACTGATGCACTAAAGAATGGACTAGAAGATGCTGGCCGATGCCGGGCCGATGGAACCCGCCGAAACGAAAAAAGGGCCCTGAGGCCCTTTTTTCAATGATCTACAGGCAAGCCTGTGGATCTATATCTGGAGCGGGAAACGAGACTCGAACTCGCGACCCCGACCTTGGCAAGGTCGTGCTCTACCAACTGAGCTATTCCCGCATCGTCTTGGTGACGGGCGCCATTCTATAGCATCGCGGCGCCGTGTCAACTCCTTGATTCAAAAAAGTTTATTTCTCTTTCGGGGTGGTCGACAGATGCGGCCACGCGGCCAGCAGGTAGTGCACCATGGACCACAGGGTCAGCGCCGCGGAGATGATCAGCAGCACGTAGCCGAGAATCACCCAGAAGGTCATCAGCGGCGGATTCGCCAGGAGAATGACCAGCGCCAGCATCTGCGCCGCGGTCTTCCACTTGCCCAGGTTGGACACCGCGACCTGCGCCCTCGCCCCCAGTTCGGCCATCCACTCACGCAAGGCGGAAACCACGATCTCGCGGCCGATGATGATCACCGCCGGCAGGGTCAGCCACAGGTTGGCGTGCTCTTCCACCAGCAGGACCAGCGCAACCGCCACCATCAGCTTGTCCGCGACCGGGTCGAGGAAGGCGCCGAACGGCGTGCTCTGGCCGAGGCGCCGGGCGAGGTAGCCGTCCAGCCAGTCGGTGGCGGCGGCCAGGGCGAACACGGCACTGGCGGTCAGGTAGCTCCAGGACGTCGGCAGATAGAACAGCAGAATGAAGATCGGAATGAGCAGGACGCGCAGTAACGTGAGCAGATTGGGGATATTCATCGGACCATCTAGGCTGCGAGGTGAGCCGGCATTCTACTCGCTGTGCAGGACGGCATAAATCTGCTCGGCAAGCTTTTTACTGATACCGGGGGCTTTGGCCAGTTCATCGATACTCGCCCGCGACAATTCCTGCAACCCGCCGAAATACTTGAGCAGGTCACGCCGACGTTTCGGGCCGACGCCGGGGACATCCTCCAGCGTCGACGTCCGCCGTGCCTTGCCGCGCCGCGCACGGTGGCCGGTGATGGCGAAACGGTGCGCTTCGTCACGTATCTGCTGGATCAGGTGCAGCGCCGGCGAATCGGCCGGTAGGGTGAACTCGTGGGAGGCATCGTTCAGGTAGAGGGTTTCCAGCCCCGGCTTGCGGGTCACGCCCTTGGCCACGCCGAGCAGGATCAGACCGGCGACCGCCAGTTCCTGGAGCACCTCCTGGGCCATGGCCAATTGCCCCTTGCCGCCATCCACCAGGAGAATGTCGGGCATCTTCCCCTCGCCGTCCTTCAGGCGACTGAAGCGGCGGGTCAGCGCCTGGTGCATCGCCGCGTAGTCGTCGCCGGCCGTGACGCCTTCGATGTTGTAGCGGCGATAGTCCGACTTCAGCGGCCCTTCCGGGCCGAACACCACGCAGGAAGCCACGGTAGCCTCGCCGCTGGAGTGACTGATATCGAAGCACTCCAGGCGTTGCGGCGGCTCCGCCAGGTCGAGCGCCTCGGCAAGGGCTTCGAAGCGTGCCGCCACATGCTGGCGGTTGGCCAGGCGTGCGCCCAGGGCCTGTTCGGCGTTGGTCACCGCCAGTTGCTGCCAGCGGGCGCGGGTACCACGCACCCGGTAGCTGATCTCCAGTTCGCGGCCTCGCGCTTCGGCGATCGCCGAAACCAGCACCGGGAAATCCTCGTGCGTCACGTTGACGATCAACTCCGCCGGCAGGTCGCGCTCCTGGTGGCTGAGATAGTACTGGCCAAGGAACGCCAGCAGCACTTCGCCCACCTCCTCCTCGATCGCGACCTGCGGGAAGAAGTTCTTGCTGCCCAGCACCCGCCCGCCGCGTACGCTGATCAGGTGTACGCAAGCGCCGCCAGGGGTGACGATGGCGGCGACGATGTCGACGTCGCCGTTGCCACCTTCCATGCTCTGCTGGTCCTGGACCCGCCGCAGGATCGCCACCTGGTCGCGCAACTCCGCCGCCTTCTCGAAGTCCAGGCGCATCGCCGCCTGCTCCATGCCGACGTTCAGCTCGTCGGCCAGCGCGTTGCTCCTTCCTTCGAGGAACATCACCGAGTGGCGCACGTCCTCGGCGTACTCCTCAGGACTGACCAGTCCCACGCAGGGCCCCTTGCAGCGCTTGATCTGGTATTGCAGGCAGGGCCGCGTACGGTTGCGGAAATAGCTGTCCTCGCACTGGCGGACGAGAAACGCCTTCTGCAGCAGGTTGAGGCTCTCGCGGATCGCTCCCGCGCTCGGATAAGGACCGAAGTAACGCCCCTTGCGCTTCTTCGCGCCGCGGTGCAGGGACAGCCGCGGATACTCATCCTCGCTGGAGAGGAACACGAAGGGATAGGACTTGTCGTCCCGCAGCAGGATGTTGTAGGGCGGCCGCCACTCCTTGATCAGCGTCTGCTCCAGCAGCAACGCCTCGGTTTCATTGGCGGTGATGGTGGTTTCCACCTGGGCGATGCGCGCCACCAGCGCAGCGGTCTTCGGCGCCAGGCCGGACTTGCGGAAATAGCTGGCCAGGCGCTTCTTCAGGCTCTTCGCCTTGCCCACGTAGAGAAGCTTGGCGTCCGCATCGAACATGCGGTAGACGCCCGGACGATTGCTACAGGTAGCGAGGAAGGCGCTCGCGTCGAAAACGGCGCTCATCTAGCTGGCGGCATCGACCATGCCGTGGCGGACGGCGAGCAGCGCCAGTTCCACGTCGCTGGTGATCGAGAGCTTCTCGAAGATGCGGTAGCGATAGGTATTCACGGTCTTCGGCGACAGGCACAGCTTGTCGGAGATGCTCTGCACCTTGTGGCAGTTGGCGATCATCAGGGCGATCTGGATCTCGCGCTCGGACAGCGAATCGAAGGGGGAATCGTGCTGCTGCGGCTGGAAGGACTTCAGCGCCAGTTGCTGGGCGATCTGCGGGCTGATATAGCGCTGGCCGGCGAAGACCTGGCGAATCGCCTGGACCATTTCCTCCAGCCCCGCGCCCTTGGTCATGTAGCCGGCGGCGCCGGCCTGCATGAGGCGGGTGGGGAACGGATCCTCTTCGCAGACGGTGACTACCACGACCTTGATGTCGGGCTGGCTGCGCAGCAGCTTGCGGGTTGCCTCCAGGCCGCCGATACCGGGCATCTTCACGTCCATCAGGACGACATCCGGCTTCAGTTCGCGGGCCAGTTTCAGACAGTCTTCACCGCAGTCGGCCTGGCCGACCACTTGCAAGCCTTCGATGTCGGCCAGCATGCGGGTAATACCGGTGCGTACCAGATCGTGGTCGTCGACCACCAGCACCTTAATCACGCTGCACCTCGTCGCGCATTAGCAGACAACCGCCCACACGGGCCCCCAGGAGATTTCGGCAACCTTAACAGAAAGCCATCCCATGACCTAGCTTGGCGCAAAGGCGTCATAAATCAAGCGTCATGGAAACATCATTCGACGGCATCGAACGGGCGCTGCGAAGTATACCGCCAGCCCCCGGCGAGCGGCAGACCGGATCGCAGCAAAAACCGGCGAACCTGTGGAGAGCCCAGCGACGCCGGGCCTGGTAAAGCGCAAGCGCCCTGGTTGCCCGGGACTTCTCCATAGCGACCATCGCCGAAGTCGAAAACAGGCGACCAAGACGCCACTGGCACCGGCGGCTACTGCGCGGCCATCTCACCGACACCGGTGAAAAGACGCTGGTGCAGGCGCCTGCGACTGGCATTCGGCACCAGGCGAACGAGGGTATTCCTCAGCCAGACGCTCCAGGGCGATTCCCATTGACCAAGGCGGCCGACGATCCAGGATTGCTTCCTGATGAACTCGATCCGCGCCTCGCGTTGCTGCTGGAACAGGATCAGCGTCTCGGCGCGCGGCGCCAGACACCACAGGCGCGCCAGCAAGAAGGCGTCCTCCAGGGCCATGGCCGCGCCCTGCCCCAGGTTCGGCGTCATGGCGTGTGCGGCGTCACCGATCAGCACTACCCGTCCGCGGCACCAGGAGGCGCCGGCCAACTCCTCGAGGTCGTTGTGCACCAGCGTGGTGGCGCTCGGTATGAGCCGGGCGATGCTCGCGCCGATGCCGTCGAAGTCCGCGTAGTGGGCGGCCAGCCGTTGCGGGGTGACGAAGCCCTCCTCGTCCTCGGGCTCCTCCCGGCGCACCTTCAGGGTCGCGTAGACATACATCTCGCGCGGGCTGATCTGGATGAAGCCGAGGCGCTTGCCGTGCCCCCAGACCTCTCCCGCCAGCTCGGCGTCCTCCAGCCGATGGGGAACGACCAGGCGCCAGCAGGTTTCGCCGGAATGACGCAAGGTCGCCTCCGGCCAGACATAACGTCGCACGCTCGAACGAATGCCATCCGCACCGACCACCAGCGAACAGTCGTGGACAGTGCCGTCGCTCAGGGTCACGCGTTCGTGGTCGAGTCCGTCGAGGATCTGCACGATGGAGACCCCGACCCGAATGCGCGACTCATCCAGCCCCTCCAGTAGCGCCGCATGCAGTTCGTGGCGCTGCAACGCCAGGCCGCCGCGGGAATTCCCACCCAGGCTGGAAGGCATCGACATCAGCATCGAACCGTCGTGGGCGTATACGTTGATGCCGGCCAACGGCATGCCACGGCGGAACAGCCGGTCGAGATCCAGGGTGCTGGACAACGCCGTCAACGCATTGCTCGCCAGGGTGATGCCGGTACCGATGGGCCTGATCTCGCTGGCCCGCTCGACCAACAGCCAGTCGATGCCTGCCTTGGTGAATTCGCGCGCCAGCGCCAGGCCGGCGATCCCGGCCCCCTGGATAAGAACGGTCATCCGTTGCTCCTTAGCAGCGGCATCCGTCGCGACTTCGCGCGGTCGCGACAGGCCTGCCCGAGACGATGAAAATGTCCATCCTAGCCGCCCCGGACAGCCCACCGACCCTATCAGAAGATCGAGTTGACCCTGCTCGCCGACACCTCGCCGCTCGCTTTTCCTGTCCTCCAGGCCACCGGAAGTCCGGCGCGCCGGGAAGGCAAGCGTGGCCCGGGCACGGCACGCGTGGCCGGAAATCCCCGCTAGCAGCCGCCCGCCGCGGCGCTACGGTTTTCCTTGGCCAGCAGCCTCCCGAGCGCCGGCAAACGGCGATGGCGCTTGAAGCTCACGGCGATCGGCCCGCGCCACCATCGCCCACGACGATCATCCAGGCGCAGCCACCCCGGCGAGAGTGGCCGGGACGGCAGCGTTCGGCCGGGCCACGGCGAGCATGCACGACCGATCGGCACGGCGTCGCGGAGGCGCGGCTATACGCAGACCCCGCTCCTGTCAACCCCTTACGCAAGGTAGTGATTGCCGGAAGCCCAGCGTACGAAAATCAACCGAAACGACATCCGCATGGAATAACGAAGCCCTGACGCCTTCAGGGCGATAGCATCGCGTGCAAGAGGTAACCGATGAGCCCGTCCGAAAACATCCAGTACGATTTCGAGTGGCGACCACTCAACAACTACCTCGCCGTGCAACGCATCACGCCTCCGGACATGCGCCAGGGTTCGGCTGCCGAGCCGCGCCTGCCCAGCGAAGCGCTCTACGAGTGGATCGTGCTGAACGGGCGCTCCCCCCTGGAAGGCCTGAGCCTGGGGGAGCACTACCGCCTTTCCGACTATGGCGTCGCCGGGCTGGCGCTGCAGAGTGCCGGCACCGTGGGCGAAGCCTTGCAACTGATCAAGACCAACATGCTGCTGTTCCGCAAGGACATCCGCGGGATCGCGGTAAGACGTTCCAGTTGCGACACCGTGGATGTGGATATCGACCTGCAGGACAAGCCGGACTGGCCGCAGTCGGCCCGGTTGTACCACGCCAACGTCCTGGCGTCGGCCGCCTACGCGGTGTTCCGCGACCTGCTGCTGGGCGATCTGGAACTGGTCCGCCTGCGCCTCCCGGAAAGGAACGGCGACGTGCGGGCATACGAGGAGTATTTCCGGGTGCCGGTGTATTTCGCCGGCGAAGGCATCACCTTCACCCTCCCCGAGGAATTGCTCGAGGCCGAGATCGCCACTGCCAACTCCGCCGTGTTCCAGGCCTCGCTGGCGCTCGGCAGCAAGGCTTTCAACACCCGCGTCACCCGCGAGATGGGCGGCTACCGCCAACGCATCGTGGCACTGCTGGAGGTGCTGCAGGACCGCTACCCGAGCATCGCCTGGGTCGCCCGGCAATTGAAGGTCACCGAGCGGACGCTGCGCCGACGGCTCGCCGACGAGGGCACCAACTACCGGGAAGTGCTCGACCTGGTCCGCCACGACAGGGCGCGCCAACTGCTGCGGGACGAGCGACTGCGCATCGAGGAAGTCGCCGAGAGGCTGGGCTACATGGATACCTCCAGTTTTCGCCACGCCTTCCGCCGCTGGACGGGACAGTGCGCCAACGACTATCGCCAGACCCGCATCGGCGGCAAGACCGCGCGGCGCCAGGGCGAACGCTAGCCGGTATGATTCCCCTCAGGGCAATTTCTGCGGATAGGGGCGAAAGGCGAACAGGCTGCACGCAGCCAGGGAAAAAGCCGCGAGCAGCACCCATTCGGCCGTCCCGTAGCCTTCGGCGCGGTCGTACAGCCAGCCCAGCAGGTAAGCGCCGAGACTGATCGACAGGGCGAAGGTGAACGGCTGGATCGAACCGTAGATCACACCGAAGCTGCGCAGGCCGAAGTAGCGCATCAACAGGTACTTGGTGGTGCCGCTTTCCCCTCCTCCGCCCAGGCCGACCAGGAACACCGCCAGCCATAGACCGCTCGGTGTGTCGCCCACCAGGAACCAGGCCATGCCGAGCACCGCCGCCAGGGCGAAGGGCAACGCCACCCGCGGCGTCGCCACGCGGTCGAGAAGCCAGCCCATCAGCGGCTGCGACAGCATCATGCCGACCCACAACGCCGACAGCGCGGTGCCCGCCTCGCCCCGGGACAAACCGCGCTCCACCAGCATCGGCACACCATGGGTCATGATCCCGGACATCACGAACACCGCCAGCACCTGGTTGCCCAGCACCAGCCAGAAACTGGCGCTGCGCCAGGCCTGGGGCGCCGTCGATCCGCTCAGCGCGGTTTCCGCTACGGCCGTGCCGGCGGCCACGCCAGCGCCCGGCGCTGGCTCGCGGAACAGCCAGGCCAGCAGCGGCAGCGCCAGGCCCAGTTCGAGCACGCCGTAGACCAGGAAAGCGCCGCGCCAGCCCCACGCTTCGAGGCTCTGGTGGCCGACCAGCAGGCCCAGCGGCCCGCCCACCCCGAAGCCCAGGCCGAGCAGGCCGTAGGCCACGCCCAGGCGTTGGCGGAACCAGAGTCCGAGGATACGTCCGTAAGGCAGGTTGCCTGGCGCCAGCAGGCCGATCAGCAGAAACAGCGCGTAGAGTTGCCAGACGGCATTCACCGCTGCCAGGCCGAGCAGCGGCAGCGACAGGGCCGCGGTCAGCCCGAGCATTGTCCGCCGCGCGCCCCAACGGTCGATCAGCCAGCCCTTGAGCGGGCTGGTGATGGCGACCGCCAGTCCGAACAGCGTCACCAGCAACGACACCTCGGCGCGGTCCCAGGCGTACTCGGCGCTCATCGGTGCGATGAACAGACTGAAGGTGTTCAGCAGGATGCCGGTGGGCCCGAGCATGATCGCCACCACCGACGCCAGCAGCACGCCGCCGCTGGTCGCGGAAAATTCTCGTTGCGCCACGCCTGGCCCTCTAGAAGCGGTAGGCCGCGCGCAGGTAGTAGAAGGCGCCGTTGAAGCCGATCTGCGAGGCATAGGTGTCGTAGCGCAGCACGTCGCCATAGGTGGTGTTCTGCGCGGGCAGCTTGTCCGGACGGACGTCGAACAGGTTGTCGGCGCCGGCGGTCAGCGTCAGGTCGGCGCTGAGCCGGTAGCGCGCGGCGATGTCGGTGATGTACTTCGGGTCGTTGACGAAATGGTTGAATTTCTCCGTCGACCAGGCGTCCGGCCCTACCGTGTAGTCGAGTTCCGAGCTGGTCCGGCCGTAGCGCGTCAGGCGCAGGCTGACCTCCCAGTCCTGGCGGCTCCAGGTGCCGCCGAGGGAAACCTGGCTGCGCGGGGTGGAGCTGGTGATCCAGGCGACCTGCTGGGCATTGAGCAGCGGCTCGCCGTTGGCGCCTCGATGGTTCTTGCGCAAGGTGGTGCGGTTGAAGTTGGCCGACAGTTCCCAGTCGACCTGCCCGTACTCGCCAAGCGCGACGAGGTAGTGACCGGTGATGTCGACACCGCGGGTGCGGGTGTCGGCACCGTTGGCCAGGTAATGGGTACTGACCGTACTGGCGCTGGCCGGCAACGAGATCCCCGCCGCAGCTAGGGCATCGATGGCTTCCTGGCCGGAATAGGTGGCGCTGTCGACAATGCGGTCGCGGATGCTGATCTGGTAGGCGTCGATGTTCAGCCCGACGTTTTCCCAAGGGTTGAGTACCAGGCCAAGGTTGAAGCTGGTCGACTTCTCCGGTTGCAGTTCGTCGGCGCCGAGCATCTTCGCTGCCGGCGAGTTGGCCGCCAGCAGGCCGAGGGCGATGGTCGGGCCGACGCTGAGGCCGGTGTAGTGCTCCTGGACCAGGGACGGCGCGCGGAACCCGCTGCTTACGCTGGCGCGCAGCGCCACCCGCGGATCGAACTGGTAACGGGTGGCGAACTTGCCGTTGGTGGTGCTGCCGAAGTCGCTGAATTTCTCGTGGCGCACCGCCACGTCGACCTCCCAGGCCGGGGTCAGGGAGGTACCCAGGTCCAGGTAGGACGCCCAGGCGTGCCGCGACCATTGCCCCTCGCTGAGCGGCGAGAGGCCAGCCAGGGATTCCGCCCCGCCGCTGTAGTAGGACGCCGGGTCGCCGGCGTCGATGCGGTAGGTTTCCCGCCGGTATTCCGCGCCCAGCGACAGCGCCAGCGGGGCGGCGAGGAAATCCAGTTGGAATTCCCGCCCCAGGTCCAGGTTGCTGGTCCATTGGCTGTTGCGGTAGCGCGCCAGGTCGAAGCTTCTCGGGCTGTTGCCGGTTTCACGGTAGATCGCCGCGTTCACCGACTGGGTCATGCCGATATCGGGACGGTCGGCGCCGTAGCCACTGCTCAGGTCCCAGTGCCAGGCATCCAGCAGACGCTCGCCGCGCACCCCGGCGAGGAACGCATAGTCATCCTCGTCGCTGTTCGGGCGCGGCGTGAAGCCGTCCGGATACAGCGTCGGCGCCACCGAGGCCAGGCGATAGTTGGCCGCCGAGGAGGCCTTGCGCCGGGTATAGGTGCCGAAGCCGTACACCTCGATATCGTCGCCCAACCCGAAACCGGAGTTGAGCGCCAACGATTGCCGGTGGAACGCGGGATCGCCCATGGAAATGTTGTCGCGCCGACCGGTGCGCTCATCGATGCCGCTGCGCATCGTGCGCTCCTGCTCGCGATATTCGGCGGTGAGGTTGACGAAGCCGCTATCGCCGAAGGCCAGTCCGATGTTCCCCCCGCCGCCATGGGTGAAGCCGTCGCCGTCGCCGGTCTGCCCGACGTCAGCGGCCGCCGACCCGCCGTGGTCGGCGGACTTGAGGATGACGTTGATCACCCCGGCGATGGCGTCCGAACCATACTGTGCCGAAGCACCGTCGCGCAGCACCTCGACCCGCTCGATGGCGTTGATCGGGATGGTGTCCAGATCGACGCCGGTGGAGCCCTTCTCCAGCCCCCCGCTGATATTGAGATTGGCCGTTTCGTGGCGACGCTTGCCGTTCACCAGCACCAGCACATGGTTGGGGCTCAGCCCGCGCAGCGACTGCGTGTGGGTCAACGCCGAGGCGTTGAACGGCTGGGCCTGGCGGGTCAGCGAGGGCAGCAGTTTGACCAGTGCATCGCGCAGGTCGACCGCGCCGCTGCTACGTAGCTGGGTAGCGCTGACCACGTCGATCGGGCTCAGGCTGTCCTGCGCCTTCACATCGCTCTTGCGCGTGCCGGTGACCACCACGGTGGACAAGGTCGGTGCCGCCGCCGCACCTCGCGTCTCCTGCACAGGCGCCTGTCCGCCGCGCAGGACGAAGGCACCGCTTTCGTCCTGCGCGTATACCAGCCCGCTGCCGGCCAGGGCACGCCGCAAGGCGTCCTCGACACTGAGCCGGCCGCGGATATCCGGTCCGCGCAACCCCGCCACCAGGCGCTGGTCGAAGGCGATAGGCACGTGTCCCTGGCGCACGATGTTCAACAACACCTCGGCCAGTTCGCCGGGCGCTATGTCGAATACCCGGGGCGCCGTGGCCGCGTCGCGCGGCCCACCGTCGGCGGCCTGCACCTCGCCCTGCAGCGCGCAGGCGAGCCCCACCGCACAGAGCACGGGGGTCAACGAACGAGAGGAAAGACGTACATCGGGCATGGTCGAATCGTCCTGGATGGAATTCGCCCATGAGTGCAATCCGACGCCGGCTTTTTCAGCGTCGGGCAATATGAATTTCGCATAACCTTATGCGCCCGGGTTCCTCCGCAGGCGGCGCACTAGCGTGCGTCGGCGAGCCGCGGCGCGGGCGGGTTGATCAACAGCGCGAATATCTCGGAGTGGGACTTCACGTTCAGCTTCGCGTAGATGTGCCGGCGATGCACCTTGATAGTGGCGATCGACAGCGTCAGCCGATCCGCTATTTCCTTGTTCGAGTATCCATCCAGCATCAGCCGGATGACATCCGACTCCCGCGCGGTCAGCGGCGATATCAACCCTCTCCAGGGCTGGACTTCCACCTCCGCCGCTGCGATCGGTTTCGCCTCCTCCCTGACCGCATCCTCGAAGTGGATGCGTTTTTTCATCAGCGCGATGACCCACGGGCGAAGCAGCTCGAACAGCGCGATCTGCTCGGCACCGAAGCGGCTCTCGCTGCCCAACGACAGGCATAGGGTTCTTTCACCATCCAGCGGGACGTTATATTGAACTTCGTCCGTCACCACATAATGCGCAAAGTACGCATTGTAATACTCGGTCGTTTCGAAATCTTCGGAGACGATATCCGCAAGATGAAAAAGCCCGCCGCGCCGACAGTTTCTGGATACCTGGTAGAAAGGATCTTGCAGATAGAGTCCGGTTATATATCGACTGATCAGCGGGTCCGGCTCGATTTCTTCTATCTCCTCTTCCATGAAGGAAAGAATCAAGGGGCTGGAGTCGCTGAATATCAGGGCCGCCCAATTGTCGACGGGGGCGAACTGGCCGAGGGTCTGCGCCATGATCCGCCAGAAGAACGGCCGGTCCAGCGCTTCGAGCAACTTTCCCAGTGACTCGTGCCAGGCGCCGCCGTGCAATGCGATATCCACACAACTACTCCTCTGGGATTAGTCACTCGGCGTTATGTCATGAAGAGTTCCAATGTGCATAATATCGATGCCTTCGAAGATAGCCACAGGTCAGAACTACCAGTTCTGGTAGGTGCAAAATCCAACTTGTTTCGTTTCGGAAAGGAAATCCAATGAAAAAAGTTTGTGCACTGGCGTTATCGATCCTGACGACGATCGGTGCGACAGCGGCGGACAGTGCATGGGCTGCGCAAACCAGCGTCCATCTTTACAACTGGTATGACTTCATCGCCCCGGAAACGCCCAAGGCTTTCCAGAAGGAAACCGGCACCCGTGTCGTCCTCGACACCTTCGACAGCGCCGAGACCGCGCAGGGCAAACTGATGGTCGGCCGCTCCGGCTACGACGTGGTGGTGATCACCTCCAACATCCTGCCCGGACTGATCAAGGCAGGCGTCCTCCAGGAACTCGACCGCGATCGGCTCCCCCACTGGAAGAACCTCGACGCGGACATCCTCGGGAAGCTTCAGGCCAACGATCCCGGCAATCGCTATGCCGTACCTTATCTCTGGGGAACCACCGGGATCGCCTACGACGTGGACAAGGTCCGTAAGCTGCTCGGCCCCGACGCGCCGGTCGACTCCTGGGACCTGGTCTTCAAGGAGGAGAATATCTCCCGCCTCAGCCAGTGCGGCGTGGCCACGCTGGACTCCTCCACCGAGCTGGTTTCCATCGCCCTCAACTACCTGGGCCTGCCGCACAACAGCCAGAATCCCGAGGATTACCAGAAAGCCCAGGAACTGTTGCTGAAGGTTCGCCCCTACATTCGCTATTTCGACTCCTCCAGAGTCGACACCGACCTCTCCAACGGCAACGTCTGCGTGGTGGTCGGCTGGCAGGGCACGGCCTACATGGCCCAGGTCAACAACGAACAGGCCGGTAACGGTCGCCATATCGCCTACAGCATTCCCCGGGAAGGCTCGCTGGTCTGGGCCGAGAACATGGTGCTGCTCAAGGATGCACCGCATCCGCAGCAGGGTTATGCGCTGATCGACTACCTGCTGCGTCCGGAGGTCATCGCCAGGACCTCCAACTACGTGGGCTATCCGAATGGCAACCAGGCGGCGCTGCCGCTGGTGGAGCGGAAGCTGCGGGAAAACCCGGCGGTTTACCTGAGCAAGGAAACCATGGCGACCCTCTTCCCGCTGGAAACCCTGCCACTGAAGGTCGAGAGAATCCGTACCCGGGTCTGGAGCCGAGTCAAGACCGGGAGCTGAAACCCGTCCGAGACGCCCCTGGAAGCACGGGAGCGCCCGGAGCCAGAAAAATCCAGCGAGGTCCGCCAGGGCCGGCGTTCGCGCCCTTCACCGGGCGAGGCTCTGCCTCGTCCGTCAGGACGCGGCTTGCCGTCTGACCCGCGACCGATCGATAGAGATACCTCTCCCCCTGGGCGGGAAAGCCCCGGGCATGCCTGATGGAGAAAACCATGCTTATCCATTTCTGCCCCAGGCTGCTGACGCCTGCGGGGTTCGACCTGCCGTGCGAGCTGATCGACATCCGCATCAAGGAGTTCGACCTGCACCTGCTTGGCGGGCGCGACGTGGTGGCGCGTCACCCCCTCCCCGACAAGCGCTACCACGTGGCCTGCCGCAAGTCCGGCTGCAAGGCGGTGAATGGCCTGCTGGTGGACGTGGAAAAGCACGTTCCGCTGTTCACCGTGGACACCCGCTGGAGCATCGACGCCGAAGTGGTCCTGCGCCACCGCGTCGAGTACGTGGTGCTCGACGCCGAGCACGATGCGGTGAGCGACTACATGCTGCTGTGGTGCGACGAGGTGCCCAACTACTTCCTCGGCCAGAGCACCCCGGCCATGCAGGTTCCGTTGATGGAGCTGATGCGCGGCAATGCGTTGCAGACCGAGCGGCAGGATGTGTTCCGCCTGCCAACGCTGAGGTCCGAACGCCTGCGCCAGGGCAACGCCGATGCCAACCAGCATCTTCCGAGCCGTGAGCAGGCGTTCCACGTCAAGGCCGAGCAGATCAGCTATGGGCTGGCCTGAAGGACGCGCGCCAGCGGCAAGCTACGCTGGCCGCCGGTGCCGCGCATCACAGGGCAGCCGCGCCGCTCAGTGCCGCGGCTGCCATACCTCCACGGCGCGCGTATCCACCGGTTTGGGTAGCAGTCCCTGGGCGTGGAAGGCGTCGGCGATGCGCTGTTGCTCGTCGAGACCATCTGCGCTCACCGGTTGTACGTCGTAGCTGCGCCGCGCATTCGCCTGCTCGACGGTAGCGGCATCGAGATTGCCCCACAGCGGCCCCAGCACCTTGGCCGCGTCGGCCGGGTGGCTCTTGAGCCAGCGCCCGGTGCGCTGCAGTTCGGCGAAGACCTGCTGGAGCACTTCAGGATGTTTCCTGGCGTAGTCGCTGGAGGCGAGGTAGTAGCGCTGGTAGCTGGCCAGGCCCTGGCCGTCGGCCAGTACCCGCGCGCGTTGCTGGCGCTGGGCGCTTGCCACGTAGGGGTCCCAGGTCACCCAGGCGTCGACCTTGCCGTTCTCGAAGGCGGCGCGGCCGTCGGCTGGCGTCAGGTAGGCTGGCTGGATGTCGGAGAACTCAAGCCCGGCGCTGGCCAGCGCGGCGATGAGCAGGTAGTGGCTGCCGGCGGCCTTGGTCACGGCGATGCGCTTGCCCTTCAGCTCGGCCAGGGACTTCAGCGGCGAATGTTCGCCGACCAGTATCGCCTGCGCCGCGGGCGAAGGTGTTTCGCGGGCGAAGTAGGTCAGGCGAGCACCCGCCGCCTGGGCGAACACCGGCACGGTGTCGGCGACGTCGGCGGAGAGATCGACGTTGCCGACATTGAGCGATTCGAGCAACGGCAGGCCGCTGGGGAACTCATGCCAGGACACCCGGATGCCCTGCCTGGCCAACTCGCGCTCGAAGGTGCCCTGGCTGCGGATCAGGGTCAGCAGAGTCGAGGATTTCTGGAAGCCGATGCGCAGGACCTCCTCGGCATGTGCGCCACCAATGCCCGACAGGACGGCGGAAGCGGCAAACACGATGGCCAAGCGACGCAGGAACGGACGAGACATGCGATGACTCCTGGGATAGGTGCGAGCGCCCGCAGGGACGGGAGTTCCAGCTGCCGGCGACGGAACGGATAGATTATTGGAATAAAAAACAATCGATAAATAACTTATAGTTATCAATTAATGCCCGGGCAGCGCCTACCGGATATCCGCATCCGACGCCTGCCTGACCGCAAAGCCGCTGGCGAAGGTCGGCCGCACATCGAGGCGCTGCGGAATCAATCCATGGGCCTGGTAGAAATCGGCGGTCTCCTGCTGCTGGCCGAGCGTTCGCTCATCCAGCGCCTGCCAACGCAAGCGCCGGCGTTCGAACTGCAAGCGCGCGGCGTCCTCGGGGAAGCCGATGATCTGCGCCAGGCTTCGCGAATACTCGTCCAGGTGCAGGTACGCCCAGCGCTGGGCGCTGGCCAGGCGTTGCAGGTAGTCCTGCAGCACGGCGCGTTTCGCCGGGTCGGCCAGTGCGCTATCGGTAGCAGCGAGGAAGCTGTTGCCAGCCCACAGGCCGCGACCGTCGACCAGTACCCGAGCCTTGTCGGCGGTCTCCGCGAACGCGGTGTAGGGCTCCCAGGTCGCCCAGGCATCCACGGAACCATTGGCGAGGGCCATTTTCGCGTCCACCGGGCCGAGGAAGCGGAATTCGACGTCCTTCTCGCCCAGCCCGACCGAGGCCAAGGCCTTGAGCGCGACGAAGTGGCCGATGGAACCGCGCCCGGTGGCAATGCGCTGGCCTTTCAGGTCGTTGGCCGAGCGCAACGGCGAATCCCCTCTCACCAGCACGGCGGTACCGTAGGGATCGGATTTGTCGACGGCGATGGCCTTCAGCCGGGCACCGGCGGCCAGGGCGAAGAGCAATGGCGCGTCGCCGATGATGCCGGCATCCACCGCACCGGCATTGAGTGCTTCGGCGAGGGGGGCGGCGGCGGGGAATTCGAACCAGCGGATGTCGTAGGTCAGGTTGTCCAGCGCGCCGGCAGCCTCCAACTGGGCGCGCATGTTGCCCTTCTGGTCGGCCAGGCGCAGGGTCACGCGCTCGTCGGCACAGGCCTGGCCGACGAGCAGGCAGAGAAGCAGGAACAGGCTCAGGGTCTGACGCATTCCGTAACTCCTCAACGCTGGCCGACGCGGAGGTCGGCGGGCAACTGGCGGGCCACTTCGGCGGCACCGGCGGACAGGCTGAAGTCGAACGCCGGGGCGACCTCCAGCGACTTCGGCAGCACGCCTTCGGCATGGAAGAAATCGGCGGCGGTCTGCAGGGTGGCGGCAACCTCCGGACCGAAGACCACAGGACTGATGCGCGCCTCGCCAACCCAGCGCCGAGTGACTTCGCGCGGCATGTTCAGATCCTTGGCCAGGGCCTCGGCGAACGCCTCCGGGTGCCTCAGGGCCCAGGCCTGGGCACGCGCCAGGCGGGTCAGCAGGTCGCTGATCGCGGCCTTCTTGCGGGCGATCGCAGCGTCGCTGGCCAGGGCATAGGAGTAGCCGGTCATGATCCCGGCACCGTTGTCGATGACCCGCGCCTGATCGAGCAGCACGGCGCTGGAGGTATAGGGCTCCCAGGGCACCCAGGCGTCTACCGAGCCACGCACCAGGGCGGCGCGGCCGTCCACCGGACCAAGGAAGGAAAAGCTTACGTCCTGCGGTCCGAGGCCGGCGCGACGCAACGCGCCAAGGGCGAGGAAATGCCCCCAGCCGCCGCGATTGACGGCAATGCGCTTGCCCTTGAGGCCGGCCACCGAACGGATCGGCGAGTCCTTGCCGACCACCAGCGCCACGGTCGCCGGGTTGAAGTGCCAGGCGCCCACCGCCTTGAGCGGCGCGCCGGCAGCGTAGACGAAGAGGAACGGGATGTCGCCGGTAAAGCCTATGTCCAGGGCCCCGGCGTTGAGCGCCTCGAGCACCGGTGCACCGGAGGGGAACGCCGACATTTCCAGCTTGTACGGCAGGTCGTCGAGCTCGCCGGACGCGCGCAGGGCGGCGTAGCGGTCGCCCTTCACATCGCCCAGGCGCAGGCTGATGAGGTCGGCGGCGCTGGCGGCTCCAGCCAGCAGGGTCGCGGCCAGCAGGCCGGCAAGCACACACAGGGGTCGTTTCATGGGCAATCTCCAGGCAGCTCCGCACGGAGCCGGGGCTATCCTGGGCTATCCGTTCCGCCGGTGCGGTCGCCGACAAGGCCAGGGTCGAGAATCGTGGGAGGTACGTTTCAAAGACTCAGCGCCGCCCTCCCCGCCGCGCTCCAGACGCTATCTTTCTGTGGCGTGTGGACACGTCCGCAAAGCACGTCGCGGTAGTGCCGCTGTAGCGGATTGTGCCGGCTGAGGCCGTGGTTGCCGCTCAGTTCCAGGGCCTTCTCGACCACCGCCAACGCGTTGTCGATGACCGCGACCTTGAGCAGCCCGGAGTCGCTGGCGGGCAACTGTCCGCAGCACGCGGCATCGAGCAGCAGGCGGTTCTGCAGGAGCAGGCCGTCGATCTCGCCGAGCGCCTCCTGCATCCTCGGCAGGCTCGCCAACGGCGCGCCGAGACTGGCCGGCACGCGCTCGCGCAGCCAGCCGACGAGCCACTCGCGGGCGCTCCCGGCGATACCGTCGTAGAGAGCGCCAAGCAACACCGCGCTAGCCTGGGCGAAGTCGCGCAGCACGGCCTGGTCCGGCGCCGGAGGCTGGTCGTGGGGATGCAGGCCGATGGCGTTTTCCAGAGGCACCGCCACCTCTTCGAAGAGCACCTCGTGGCTGCCGCTGGCGCGCATGCCCAGATGGTCCCAGCTCTCCACGATACGGATGCCTGGGCTGTCGCGGCGCACCAGCCAGGTACCCACGCGTGGGATCGGCTCGTCGCTGCACGCCCATACCGCCAGCCAGGTCAGCCCGGGAATGCCGGTGGTGTAGAGCTTGTGCCCGGACAGCCGCCAGCCGTCGCCGACACGCCGCGCCAGCGTACCCGGCAGACCGCCGCGTGACGGCGAACCCAGCTCGGGCTCCACGCGCAGGCTATTGATCAACGCCCCCTGCTCCAGCACCTCGCGCGCCACGCGCCGCTTGAGCGCGCCGGGCCAATCGGGGTTATCGGCCAGGCGCCGCAAATGCAGGTACTGCATGCACAGCACCAGGGCCGTGGAGGGTTCGCCGCGAGCCACCGCGCCGATTACCCTGCGCAGCTCGCCGAGGCTGGCGCCGGGACCGCCGAGCGCAGGCGGCAAGGCCAGGGCGAGCAGCCCGTGGTGTCGCAGCAGGGCCAGGTTGGCATGGGGAAAATCTCCGCTGCGGTCATGGGCATCGGCGCTTTCCGCCAGTTGCCGGGTCAGTTCCGGCAGCCATTCGTCGAACGCCGCCGAGGGAGTCTGCAGGACGGCCATGGGATCAGGCCGTGGCGCGCCGGCGCTCGCGCTCGGCGACTTTGGCGCGGGTCAGCGGGATCAGCTCGCGGCCATATTCCACGGCATCGGCGAGGGGATCGAAACCGCGAATGAGGATATTGCGCACGCCCAGGTCGTAGTAGGCGAGCAGCGCGTCGGCCACCTGTTCCGCGGTACCGACCAGGGCGGTGGAGTTGTGCCCGCCACCGACCAGCCTGGCGATTCCGGTCCAAAGGCGCTCGTCGAGGCGCTCGCCCTGCTCCACCGCCTTGAGCAGACGCTGGGCGCCGACGCTCTGCGGCTTGCCCTTGGGGAAGCCGGCCTCGCCCAGGCGCGCGCCGGCGCTTGCGCGTATCGCCTCGGCCTTGGCCCAGGCCTCGTCCTCCGTGCGCCCGAGGATGGGCCGGAACGACAGGCTGAATTCCACTTCGCGACCATTCGAGCGCGCCTGTTCGCGCACAGCGGAGATGGTTTCGGCGGCCTGTGCCAGGGGTTCGCCCCAGAGCATGAACACATCGGCCTGCTTGCCGGCGACCTTCAGCGCGGCTTCCGAGGAGCCGCCGAAATACACCGGAATGTGCGGTTTCTGCTGTGGACGGATGGCCGAGAAGGCGTGCTCCACGCGGTAGTACGCGCCGTGGAAATCGAAGGGTTCGGTGCTGGTCCAGGTGCGCTTGAGCAGTTCGA
The DNA here is from genome assembly GCF_013343155.1 of Pseudomonas sp. FDAARGOS_761. Classification (NCBI taxonomy): domain Bacteria; kingdom Pseudomonadati; phylum Pseudomonadota; class Gammaproteobacteria; order Pseudomonadales; family Pseudomonadaceae; genus Pseudomonas; species Pseudomonas sp. FDAARGOS_761. The sequence continues at coordinate 2,973,197 of NZ_CP054572.1, forward strand.
TGAATTCGTCGCTGCGGGCATAGCGCTGGTCGTGGTCGAGATAATCGCCGTCCTTGCGCTGGTCGGCGTCGCTTCCGCCGCTGATGATATGCACCGCCAGGCGCCCGTCGAGGAGGTGTTCGAGGGTCGCCAGCTTGCGCGCGGCCAGGGTCGGGGCGACGAAACCGGGGCGGTGCGCCAGCAGCAGACCGATCCGGGAAGTGGCCAGGCCAGCGGCGGCGGCCACCAGGAATCCATCCGGCTGGTCCGACCAGTAGCCGACCAGGATTCGATCGAAGCCGGCCTCTTCGTGGGCGCGTGCGAAAGCGGCGATGTAAGGCTTGTCGAGGATAGGTCCGACCGGCGCGAGGGTCTCCGAGGCCAGGCGATGGCCGATCATGCCGAGAAACTGGATGCTCATGGTCCGTACTCAGTGGAAGGCTTCGTTGAAGGACGTGTCGATCACCGTGGAAGTGTCGAACGGCTTGGGCAAGGCACCGGTCTGCAGCAGGAAATCCGCGGTCTCCTGGTAGTCGGTGGCGGCCTGGGCGTCTACCGGGCCGACGCTCATGCCGGCCTGGCCGATCCAATGGCGGGAGACTGCCCGGTCGAGATTGGCCTTCTGCGCCCAGAGGTCGGCGTACTGCTCCTTGTGTGCCTCGACCCAGGCCCGTGCCTTGCGCAGGCGGCCGAGGAAGTCGGCGATCTGCGCGCGCCTGGGCTCGATGGAAGCAGCGTTGGCGGCGATGCTGGACAGCCCCGGCATCAGGTCGCGGGCGGTGAGAATCGGCCGTGCGCCGGAAACCACGATCTGCTGCGAGATATACGGCTCCCACACCGGAAAGGCATCGATGCTGCCGCGCGGCAAGGCGGCGGCGGCGTCGATCGGCATCAGCTTGACGAACTCCACGTAGTCCTTCGGCAAGCCGGCTTTCTCCAGCGCGCGCAAGGTCAGTTGCTGGCTCCAGGCACCGGGCCAGTAGGCGACTTTCCTGCCCTTGAGATCGGCAATGCTGCGCACCGGAGAATCCTTCGGCACCAGCAGGGCTATGGTATCGAGGTTCTGCCGCGAGACGCCGACCAGCTTCACCGGCGCACCCTTGGCGGCGAGGAAGATGAAGCCCGAGTCGCCGAGGAAACCCAGGTCCAGCGCTCCGGCCTGCAACCCCTCGGCCACCGGCGCGGCGGACTGGAAATGCTTCCATTCGACCTGGTAAGGCGCGCCTTCGAGAACTCCCGAGGCCTCCATTGAAGCCCGCACGTTGTAGTAGTTCTGGTCGCCCACACGCAACGTCGGCAGGTCTGCGGCCTGGGCCAGGGAGGCACCGAGCAGAAGCGTGGCGAAGCTGGTTAGCAGGTATTGCTTGAGTTTCATCGGAGCTCCTCAACCGGCGTGCCGCAACAGCGGCAGGCGGGCGATATGGTCATGTATGGCGGGAATCAGGCCCTGGCCGTAGCGCACGGCGTCGCCGAGCGGATCGAAGCCTCGAATCAGGAAGGTCGAGACGCCCAGCCGGTAGTACTCGCCAAGCGCAGCGGCAACCTGCTCGGGGGTGCCTACCAGGGCGGTGGAGTTCCAGCGCGCCCCGGTCAGCCGGGCCACGCCGGTCCACAAACGGCTGTCGCGCACCTCGCCCTGCTCGGCGGCGGCCAGCAGGCGCTGCGAACCGACGTTCTGCGGCTGGTGGTCGCGCAGCGGCAGACCGAGGCGCGCACGGTTCTCGCGGACCTGTTCGAGCACCTCGGCGGCACGCTTCCAGGCGGCCTCCTCGGTATCCGCGACGATCGGCCGGAATGACACCGAGAAGCGCGGATCGCGTCCCTGGGCCTTGGCGGCGGCGCGCACTCGGCGGATATGCCCGTCGACCGCGGCCAGCGGCTCGCCCCAGAGCATGTAGGTGTCGGCGTGCCTGGCGGCGACCTCGATGGCTGCGTCGGAGGAGCCACTGAAATAGATCGGTATGTGCGGCGACTGGCGCGGGCGCACCGCTGGCGAGGCGCCCTGGAAGCGGTAGAACTCGCCGTCGAAATCCACCGGTCCCGTGGCGGTCCAGATAGCACGCAGGGCTTGCAGGTATTCGTCGGTACGGGCGTAGCGGCGGTCATGGTCGAGGTAGTCGCCATCGCGCGCGAGGTCCTCGTCGTTACCACCACTGACTACGTTCAGGGCCAGGCGGCCCTCGCTGAACTGATCCAGGGTGGCCAGTTGGCGTGCCGCCAGCGGCGCTGCGATCACCCCCGGGCGATAGGCCAGGAGAACGCCAAGGCGCCGGGTGGCAGCGGCGACGAAGGAACTGACCACCGCGCCCTCGGCGGCATTGCTGAAATACCCCACCAGCACCCGGTCGAAGCCGGCGTCCTCATGGGCCTGGGCGAAACGCCGGACGAAACCGGCGTCCACAGCCTCCCCCAACGGCTGGTCCACCTCGGAACTCGGTGTGGCGGTGATCATGCCGAGAATTTCCACGCTCACGCTGTTGCCCTCGCCTGGGCCGCTCGACTGATAAGGTTGGCGGCTGTCGTTATAAGAAAAACATCTGCATGGGTGCTTTTCTTAGAAGCTACAGGCTGAAACTACATGATGGAAATTCATTTTTGTCATATCTTAATATGCTAAACACGCATATTTAGCTTTTCCGTCTTTGCGTTTCCCAAGGCGGACACTATGCGTAGCCGCCCTCGCTCCCTCTTCCCTCTGAAGCGAAAAGGGGCTCGCAGGGGAATGTTGATCCCGACTGCAGCCCCTTCTCATTCACGCTCCCGTCTCCCGGGGATCTCCCGGCGCCGCTACTCAACCGGCTTGCATATCCAACCCCTCGGCCACCGCCCTGCCGAACAGCCGTGCCGGCGTCTCCAGATTGCCCAGCAGGCGCGGACGCACCAGCCAGAGCTGGATCAGCGGCTGGAAATCCTCCAATTGCAGCACCTGCAACTGATCGCGGTAGCGGCTACGCGCCAGGGCCGGCGCCGGCACCAGGCCGAGACCCCGGCCCGCGGCGACCAGGCCCAGTTGCAGCTCGCTGCCGAAAGTCTCGAGGTTCAGTTGCAGGCCCAGGCCCTGATCGGCCAGGGCCCGTTGCAGGCCGGCACGGAAGCCGCAGCCATCGGGGTTGAGCACCCAGCCATGGTGGTAGCAATCGAGCAGGCGTCGCGCCTGGATGGCACTGTCGCGGGCGACCACCACGCAGAGTTCCATGCGCCCTAGGGGCGTGGCGCCGAGTTCTTCGGGGAACACCTTGCTTGGCGGAAACAACACCACTGCCGCGTCCAGTTCGGCATTCTCCAGGCGCGCCAGCAAATGGCTGCCCCAGCCAGTGCCGACCTGCGCGCGCAGCTCCGGGTACTCGTCGGCCAGCCGCCGAAGGGCATCCAGCAACACCACCTCGCCGATACTCTGCGGCACGCCCAGGCGCAGCACGCCACTTGGTGTGGCGTCGCCGGCCACCAGTTCGCGCAGGCCATCCACCTCGCGCAGCACCCGCCGGCACTGTTCGTAGACCCGCAGTCCGCTGGCGGTGGGTTTGAGCGGCTTGGTATTGCGGTCCAGCAATGCCACTCCGAGGGACTCCTCCAGGCTCTGTACCCGCCGGGTGATCGCAGACTGGGTCAGGCCCAGGCTCTCGGCGGCCTGGCTCAGGGAAGCGTTGCGGATCACCGCGACGAAGGCGTCGATGTCATCGATTTTCATGGGGCCGGCACCAATTGCATTTCTCGCATATTAGCTTAGATTCAAAATGCATTTCAGGAATAAAAAAGCGTTTGCTACCGTACCGCCAGAACTTCCCGGAGTGAATCCCCGCATGTCATCCATCCTGCGCCTCGACCGCCTGCGCCAGTTCATCGGCGAGCTGGCGACACTGCTCGACAGCCGTCCCGACGAATCCACCCTGCTCGCCCAAGCCCACCCCCTGCTGGCCGAGCTGGTGCGCCAGGACGACTGGCTGCCGGAAGACTGCGCCCGCCCCGATCCACAGCGCTACCAACAGTACCTGCTGCATGTCGACTCACGGCAGCGCTTCTCGGTGGTCAGCTTCGTCTGGGGGCCGGGCCAGATCACACCGGTACACGATCATCGGGTCTGGGGCCTGATCGGCATGCTCCGCGGGGCCGAATACTCGCAGCCGTACGCCTTCGATGCGGGGGGGCGTCCGCATCCCAGCGGAGCCCGTCGACGCCTGGAGCCCGGCGAGGTCGAAGCGCTGTCGCCACGCATTGGCGACGTGCACCAGGTGAGCAACGCCTTCAGCGACCGCACATCCATCAGTATCCACGTCTACGGCGCCAATATCGGTGCGGTACGGCGTGCCGTGTTCAGCGCCGAAGGTGAGGAAAAACCCTTCATTTCCGGCTATTCCAACAGCCGCTTGCCCAATATCTGGGACCTGTCGAAAGAGAACCCCGCATGAGCCAGATCGCCGTACGCACCTTCCACGATATCCGCGCCGCTCTCCTCGCCCGCCGGGAGCTGGCGCTGCTCGACGTGCGCGAAGAGGACCCGTTCGCCCTGGCCCATCCCCTGTTCGCCGCCAACCTGCCGCTGTCCAGGCTGGAACTGGAGATCCATGCCCGGGTGCCGCGCCGCGACACGCCGATTACCGTCTACGACGACGGCGAAGGCCTGGCGCCGGTCGCCGCGCAACGCCTCCTCGACCTCGGCTACAGCGACGTGGCCTTGCTCGATGGCGGCCTGTCCGGTTGGCGCAACGCCGGCGGCGAGCTGTTCAGGGATGTGAACGTGCCGAGCAAGGCCTTCGGCGAACTGGTGGAGGCCGAGCGCCACACGCCATCGCTGGCCGCGGAGGAAGTACAGGCTTTGCTCGACGCCAGGGCCGACGCGGTGATCCTGGATGCCCGTCGTTTCGACGAATACCAGACCATGAGTATCCCCGGCGGCATCAGCGTGCCCGGCGCCGAACTGGTGCTGCGCGTCGCCGAACTGGCGCCGGACCCGCGCACCCGGGTGATAGTCAACTGTGCCGGGCGCACTCGTAGCATCATCGGTACCCAGTCGCTGCTCAACGCCGGCATCCCCAACCCGGTGGCGGCATTACGCAACGGCACCATCGGCTGGACGCTGGCCGGTCAGCAACTGGAACACGGCCAGACGCGACGCTTCGGTGCGATCTCGCAGGACACTCGCAAGGCCGCCGCCCAGCGCGCCCGTGCCGTCGCCGACCGCGCCGGCGTCGAACGCCTCGACCTGGCCGGTCTGGCCCAATGGCAGGACGAGCACGACCGCACCACCTACCTGCTCGACGTACGCACGCCCGAGGAATACGAAGCCGGTCACCTGCCTGGCTCCCGCTCCACGCCCGGTGGCCAGTTGGTTCAGGAAACCGACCATGTCGCCAGCGTGCACGGCGCGCGCCTGGTACTGGTGGACGACGATGGCGTACGCGCCAACATGAGCGCCTCCTGGCTGGCCCAGATGGGCTGGCAGGTCGCGGTACTGGACGGACTCTCCGACGCCGACTTCAGCGAGAGAGGCGCCTGGAGCGCGCCGCTGCCGAGGCAACCCCGGGCCGACACCATCGACCCGACCACCCTCGCCGACTGGCTGGGCGAACCGGGCACCCGGGTGCTCGACTTCACCGCCAGCGCCAACTATGCGAAACGCCACATCCCCGGCGCCGCCTGGGTATTGCGCAGCCAGTTGAAGCAGGCACTGGAACGGCTGGGCACGGCCGAGCGCTACGTACTCACCTGCGGCAGCAGCCTGCTGGCGCGCTTCGCCGTGGCGGAAGTCCAGGCACTCAGCGGCAAGCCGGTGTTCCTTCTCGACGGCGGCACCAACGCCTGGGTCGCCGCGGGCCTGCCGACGGAAGACGGCGAAAGCCTGTTGGCGTCGCCGCGCATCGACCGCTACCGCCGCCCCTACGAAGGTACCGACAATCTGCGCGAAGCGATGCAGGGCTACCTGGACTGGGAGTTCGGCCTGGTGGAGCAACTCGGTCGCGACGGAACCCACGGCTTCTTCGTGATCTGAAGCCATTACCCGACGAAATCGGAGAGTCATCGAATCGACGCCGGGCAGGCTGCGGAAACGATCCGGAAGTGCGGAAGAGCAGCGCACCGAAAATGCAAAAGCCCCGCTCGGCGGGGCTTTTCAGTACGCGGATATGGCGGAGGCGGTGAGATTCGAACTCACGGAAGAGTCTCCCCTTCGACGGTTTTCAAGTCTATCGCTGAATTCAAGGTTTATGCGGGTTGCGGCTGGATTTCGTTTCCGCAATTCAGACATTTTTCCTTCGATGGATGCCGCTTGCTGCCTGGGTCGATTCTTAAATTGCGGAAATGATTTCGCCCTCCTCCAGACATGCCCGAGCGCCATTCTCCACTCGTCGGCCACCCTCGAATACTGGATATTCATACAGCATAATTTCCGGCCCAACCGCCCGCCGGAGATTCCATGTCCTACTCCGACCCTCGTATCTGCCACCACCAGCGCGTCACCCAATGGCTCGCCGCGATACGGCAGCATGCCGCTTGGCTGTACGCCGCAGATGAGCAGTACCTGTACCTGGTCGCCGAGGCCAACGAGCTCTACCAGTGCGGCATCGTGGGGTTGCAGGACCGGCACGATATGGTCACCGACGCCCTCGGCATGTACTCATGGGCGATCGAGCACGGCATAACGCGCGAGACGCACTACTGCGCCGACTGTTGCTACAACGTGCTAGACGCCGGCGTCGTCGTCGGGAGCGTGGACGACGAGGGCATCTACCACGGGCCCGCACCCGCACGACAGCGGCTGGGCTACCTCGGCCGGGATCCCCTGGACGGGATAACATACTTGCGCCAGGGCCAGGCGCTTGAGCGCGCGGGCGTGGTGCGTGGCCTGCTGATCGAACTCGACGCCGGCGTCACGCTGCAACTCGTCGAGCAGGTCCCCGATGACTTCCGGCCATGGCGCTGGGCCTGAACTACCCTTACCGGGAACCCACCCATGCCGGAGCAGAGTGATGTGCGGAAGACTCAGCCAGTACACCGGCCTGCACGAGTTCGTCGACGCGCTGTCGATGCCCAACGTCCTGGTCAACCTGGTCGGCGAGCAGCCCGAGCGCTACAACGTAGCGCCATCGACCCAAGTTACAACGCTCCGACTCGAAGGGGACGCGCTGGTCGCCCAGCCGATCAGATGGGGATGGAGGCCGTTCTGGGCCCGTGATCGCGCGGCGCCGATCAACGCTCGTGTCGAGAAAGTGGCGCATGGACGCTTCTTCAGCGCCGCGTGGCGCCATCGTGCGCTCTGCCCCGTTTCAGGCTGGTTCGAGTGGGTGGTCGAGGACGGGCCACGGAAACAGCCGTATCACATCCAGCACGCTGACGGCTCGCCGGTCTTGTGCGCAGCGATCGGCCAGTTCCCCGGCCTCGATGACGAACCAGGAGAACAGCATGGATTCGTGATCATCACCGCCGATAGCGCCGGCGGCCTGGTAGATATTCACGACCGGCGGCCCGTCGTGCTATCGCCCGAGCTGGCCCGCGAGTGGCTGGACCCGGCGACGCCGCCGGAACGCGCAGAAGAGATCGTGTTGATGCAGGGCGAGCCGAGCGAGGCGTTCACCTGGTACGCGGTCGACCCAGCAGTTGGGAACGTCCGAAACCAGGGCGCCCATCTGATAGAGCCTCAGCGCTCCGCTTCGTAGGCTGCTACGCCTGCGCCGACGGCGATCCATCCATCTGGCGAGTGCGCGGTGTCGCAGATCGATACGTCCACCGTCTGGCCTTCCTTGGGCTCGGCTGGAAGGATCGCCGCAGTACGCCGCAGGTCGTTCGAAGACGGCGCGAAAGTGCTTTCAGAGCAGTGGAATGCCCATATCCCGTGTTTTCCGGAACTGCCTATCTGGCGGTCCAGCTTTAACGTCCACTTCCCCGCCAATCGAATCACCAGCATCGCCCTGCTCCGTAGGAAAAGGCCGTAGTCTACTCCTAATTCTGACAGGCCCGGTTCGCAGCCAAGAGCTGCGCCTCGTAACCGATCCGCTGCAAGCGTTCGGCGAGCAACGCACGGACCTTGGTCTGGATATCGTCGCTCTTCTTCAGCCCAGCGGTTGCCCAGGCCGGCACCTCCACCGGCGGCACTCGGCAAGGCACCGCCACCGGCACATCTACGCGCACCGTGCGCGGCTCGGCTTCCTGCCGGGCGGCGCACCCCGCCAGCGCGAACACCAACCCCAGCACCTGCACCACCTGCACCTTTCGGCTGCACCTGCCGGAAATCGCTGCACCTGCAGTCTTTCGCCACGCCTGCAGCTTCATAGCCCCAGCTCCTTGTCGATGACCGCCTCTGCCGCTGCGCACTGTTCACCCTCGGCGTGCTCCTGCTGCAGGCGCTGCGCGGCGGCGAAGCGCTGGCCTGCCTGCTGCTGAGCATCGGCAACCGCCTGGGCGGCCTTCGCCTGGCGCAGCTCGGCCTGATCAGCCAGGCCGGCGATGGCCGCGTTCTGCTGGCCTGCCAGGGACTCCAGGTTGCCCCGGGCCGCGCGACAGGCCGTCAGGTCCTGGGCGGCCCGGTCGAGCTGAGGCCGGTAGTGCCGCGCGCCGATCCAGACACCGCCGGCGGCGCCCACGCCGATCAGCAGCAGCGCGGCAAGCACCAGGGCCAGGGGCTTCCAGTAGCTGAGCCAGGTCATTCGTCATCCTCCAGTTGCGGCAGATCGACCGTCTGGCCAGCCAGGTGGTGCGTGCAGTCGCTCAGGAACTGGATGCGGCCATCGGTAACGAAGGAGTGGCAGACGACCTGTTCGCGCTCCCCGTTCTCCAGTAGGCGCCATGGATAGCGACACAGGATCGACGGATGGAAAGTCGGCTTGTCGACGCTGCCATTCCAGCTCCAGCGCGGCGGACCGTCGACCTCGACGTTGACGCCGTGCAGCATCTCGCAGCCTGGGCAATCGAAGAACAGTTTGCCGTCTGCCTTCTCCAGGATTGGCGACACTCGGACGAAGGCGCTCATGCCAATACCTCCGTAGCTCGCTCCCACAGCGCCAGGCGCTCTACCTGGCCGTTCATGCCGCCGTTGATGCGCCGAGTGATGGCGGCGAACTCGCCCCGGTCGGCCAGGTCGTTCAAGCCGTGACTGGCCCACCACCAGGCCGCCGACAGCGCAGCGAACTCTGGCTGCTCAAGCAGTTCGGGTTCCTGCTCCAGCGGCTGGCCCAGCCCGGCGCCGGCGGCGCGGTAGTTCGACCGGCCGGTGATCTGCAGCAGCCCGCGCCCGCGGAAGCGCCAGCCGTCGCCGGACGCCTCGTCCCCATTGCCGTTGCGCGAGGCGTAGGCGTTGTTGGCGATGGCCCTGGGGTTGCGCGCCAGGCGCTGCGCCAGGGCGTTGGGCTGGCCGTCGGCGCCGAGGTACCGGCTCGGCCAGGTCGAAGCCAGGCCGCGGGCGCTGTAGTTGAGGTTCTCCACCAGGTGGGTCAACTGGCCGCTTTCGTGGCCAACTTGGGCGAGGAACGCCGCCGCGCGCACAGGCGACGTGATACCGAAGCGCGTCATCCCGCGGTTCAGCGCACCAACAAAAACGCCGGCTCGAGGGCCGGCGTTCGGGAGTATCTGCAGCAGTTGCTGCTCAGTGATAGGCATGTGAGCTCCAGAAACGACGAAGCCCGCGCAGGGCGGGCTTTCGTTCGTCGATAGGTTTGTCAGGTCGGCAGATCAACAGGCCCGTCGAAATCCCCCGGAACGGGAACAGGCTCAGGGTATCTGGCAGCATGGGTCGCACCCGCCGGATATCTGTAGATGATCCACACCGAAATCGTGTCGCCTCGCCGCCGAACCTGGTAGACGGGATATGGATCGGCGAAGTCCTCCATCGTGAGTTCGACGCCGTCGGCGAGGTCGGGGAACGCATAGTCACGACCCTCGACGGTAAGCACGCCGCCGGAAACCGAGACGGTTGTGTAGTCGCCAAATTCTGCGGGACCATACTGCGGCGAAAGAACAAGCAAGAAGTTCATCAGAACCACCTCCCCATCGCGGATGCCGAGATCACTGTCGCTGTTCCAGCCGCGCGCGAAACAATGTCAAATCCGCGCAACGTAGCCGCCGTCGCGCTTGCGATACCGCCAACAGTGCCCCAGCCTGCTCCAGTCCCCCAGCGAAATAGGCCGGGGTTCACGGTTGGGCTGCCAGAGAAGGCGATAGGAAACGACCACGAACGGGTTCCGGTAAACAGACTTCCATATGGGACATCAATCGCCTGATCAGTAACGCTGGCGTTGAACCAACACATCTGTGTTCCGTCGGCATATCGCACGTAATCGCCATTTGCATTCGCGCCGCGCTCAATGATCGCACCAGACGGTATGCCGCTCGCCTGAGAGACTGCGCCGAGAATGCTGTCTCGCGAGTACAGCGCGCCCGAACCACCGAGCGCTTCGCGGACAGCCGCACTGCCGAGGCCGAGATCCCCCCGCGCTGCCGCCGCATTTGCAGAAAGCGCCCAAGGCTTGATCCCCGCCAGGGTTGCCCCCCACTGGTTGGCGATCAGGTTGAATCGATCCGACAGGTCCTTGTCGTAGCCCAGGATCGGCGCCACCGCATAGGCCTGGCCGCTGGCCGTGCTGCCCTGGTAGTTGGGCTTGATCGAGATGACCGTCGAACTGGCGACGTTTGTGACCTCATACCAGCGCCCATCCGGCCCCTTGAAGGCATCGCCGACCCGGACGTTGGCGGAAAATGTGGTCCCAGTGCCGGTGACTGTCGGCGAATTCAGCGTGACAGCGACCGTGCCTGTGGAATACCAAGTCATATAGTCCTCCAGATGTGTTTACGCTACTGCAATGAGCGGCCAATTGAACTGCTGATTAGTTTCCGTCTGAACAATTGATGAAACAAATATCAAGCTCATTGAGTTCTCAAGAAACCCAATACGCGGAGCCTCGGCAGTGATAAATGCGCTTACATTGAAGTGGCTAACTTGAAAGTAAGCCTCAGTTCCGTAGGGGAACGGCAAATACCACGTTTGCAGCGCCAAACCGCCAGGCCAGTTCGGGTTATACGCATATTTATTCCAAACCTGCGCACCACCGAGATAGCGAACGATGTCCCGGTTACTGTCGAACATCACCCGCGACTGGGTGTCGAAAACCTGCATTCCCCACCCTCCGGTTTTCGGCAACATGACCGCGCCCGCTTTCCACTTTCCGCCGTAGACAGGGGGATCCACGTCTCGATAGATGCTCTGCCAGAAGGCGAATCCAGTCCAGTTCCCTGGACTGCCGATATGCCTGAACAAGTAGATCTGATGTGGACCATTAGGCCTGAAGTACACATACGGCTCGTACGGGGACTGGATCGCTGATGGATAACTTACGATAGTTTCGCTAGTTGTCTGTACGCCGTATGTTCCTGATGCCGCAATGTGAATACAAGGGTTCGAGTCATCGATAATTGTCTGCCCACTGTTTCCCCGGATTAATACCCCATAGCTCATGAGAACATCACCGCATGCAGTACATAGGTTGTTCCGGATGAACCGTTCCAGTGGAACGTCACCACGTTGCCGGAAATTGTGTATAGGGGCACTTCACCGAATGCGTTTCCGCTCGCAATGATGAACACAACACCGCGCGCTGGATCGAAACCCGGCACCGTCACCGTCATCCCGTTGGTAATGGCGCCGAGCGATTGCCGGTAAACCGTGCGCGCCGATTGGCCGGTGAGTTCCATCAAGATGGAGCCGGCCGCATTTCTCAGGCGGATGCCGTAGCTCATACGTCTAGATTCCCGATCTGTACCCGCACCACAAGATTCGCGTCGTAGACCTTGGTGGCCTCCGCTGTCTGCCTCATGAAGCCCCCGCCCGTAGCGCTGTTCTGTGTAAGAGCCCCGCTCTTGTCGAGCTTCCACAGTGGCTCGCCGTTGGCACCGAGTGCGGTCGACTGAATCACGTTGCCGATCTTCGCGTTGGTGATCGAACCGTCCTGGATCATCGCGTTGTTGATGAACATCTGGCCGCCGACGATCGAGACCGGCGCCACGGTCTGCCCGCTGGAACTGTTGAACCAGAGGAAGCGATCAGCCTGGAACGCCATGGTCGTCACGCTCGTACCGCTGTCGAAGCCCAGCTGCCATCCCGCCGCATACTTCTGCCCGTTGGCATGCGCCTGGAGCTTCACGCTGTAGAGCGCCTTGACGTTGCCATCCAGCGAGGTAACCGCTTGAGAGGTGGTCTGGATGTTCGCCTCGTTGGTATCGGTGCGCGCGCTGACGGTATCCACCCGCTGCCCCAAGGCGCTGTCCGCGTTGGCGCGGACGGTCTGTTCGGTGCTGATCGCCGAGGCGTTGCTCGCGACCTGGCTGGATAGCTGATCCAGGCGTTGGACGGTGACAGCATTGTTCGACGCAACGACGGACTCCACGGTGGCGATCCTGCCCTCCGCCGTCCCGGTCCGCGCCTCCAGCAAGCTCGTCCGCTTCGCCTGCGCTTCGTCCTCGTTCGCCCGCACGGTGACTTCGGTGGCGGCTCGAGCAATGGTGTCCCAGCCCTTCAGCGCATCCGCCTTCTCTCCCGTCGCGGGCTCCCGGCGGGCAGCAGCCTGCAGAACATCCAGGCTCGAAGCAGCCGCCTCGACCTTGCCGTCGAGCTCGGTGATATCCGCGGTGTTGGTTGCCACCTGCTGGGCCAGGCCGTTGGCCGTCTCGATCGACTGTCCGATGTCGGCCCAGTAGGTCGCGTTCGGCGGCGAGGCGTTGAGCGGCACCGCCTGCTTCGCTTGATACAGCCGGTTGCCGACCCGCACGATATCGTTCTTCGCGTAGGTCTTCGTCGGGTCGTAGGCCAGCACATCGGTCAGATTGTCGATCTGGTCCTGCAGGCCACTGATATCGAGCTGCATCTGATCGATGTCGGCGAAGAACTGCTCGCCCAGTGCGGACTCGACGTACTCCTTGGTGATCAGTTCGTTGTACTCGCTCGCATCCGTCGAGCTGATGCCGTCGACCCAGGCCGACCATGGGCCGACGTTACCGGTCCGGTCGATCAGCCGAGCGCGGAAGGCCAGGCGAGCGCCGGCCGCCAGCGAGGTCAGCGTGTGGGTGTCGGTCGGGTATGCGAACAAGCCCAGGGCAGTTGCATTCTGTTCGCTGCCGCCCGGGGTGACCGACTGCTGGATCTCGGTGTAGGCGGTGTCCGCCGCGCCACTGGCCGGGAATCCCCACTCCAGGCCGATCTTCCACGGTCCGCTGGTGGTACGCAGGAACGCCAGCGCCGGCGGTGCGCCGGTCTTGCCGCTGAGTTGGGTCAGGATCGAGCTCTTCCAGACCGACGTGATGTCGAACGCCGACACCGCACGCACTCGCGCCAGGTATCCACCTGCGTAGATGCCGGTCACATCGACGCTGGTGGTGCCGGCACGCGGCAGGCGGATCCAATTGCCGTTGTCCTTCTTCCACTCGACGTCGTAGGCGACGGCGCCCTCCACTGCCGGCCAGGTGATCGTCATGGTGCTCACCGCCAGCCCCTGATCGAACTGGTAGTGCGAGGTCAGCGTGACGCTCGCCGGCGGCGCCACGGTGGTGATCGGGATGACGCTGATCGGGCGATCTTCAAGACGCGCGCCGGTATCGATGTGGTCGAACTTGCTTGGCTCGTACTGCAGGCCGTTGATGGTCCATTGGCCGTTGTCGTCACGCTTGGTGCTCATCACTCGATAGAGCTGGACAGCCAGGTCATCGGCGTCGAGCGCCCAGCACAATTCCGGCTCCGGCGTCTCCGAGTAGGCAGCAGTGACGGTGACGGCCTTGCCGTTGACCGACTGCACCGTCCGGCCCTCGGCGCGCCCGCTCGGTAGGTTGATGATCAGGCGATCACCGGCCTTGGCTTGAGTGACGCGATCGAGCGTTACCACGCGGCCAGCAACACCCGAGATCCGGCCGCCAATCTCGCGACCAGCCAGCAGCGAATCGGCCACAGGGATGATGTAGCCCGGCAGGGGGATCCGGCCCTCCGTCCCAGTGGTGAAGGAGATTGTCCGATCCTGCACGCTTGTCAGCACCACCCACTTCGCGCGGCGCTGCGCCTCGCTCTCGCGAGTGCAACCAATGGCAGAAATTTCCACCGGGTTGTCGCCATAGCGGCGTAGCAACGTCGTGTCGGAATAGCCCGTCACGTCGGTGTCGTAGTTGTTCGCCGGGTTGTCGTAGCTGACCAGGGCGCGGCTGTATCTGGCGCGAGCCGAGGCGGCGCCGTAGGTCATCTTCCCGTCAATCACGTTCGCCCGGGTAAAGACGTAGTCGAAGTCAGCGCTGCGCGGCATATCAGCCTGGGACACCAATTGCCCCTGCGCCCAGTAGCTCATCCCCCGGTAGATCGCCGCAATGTCCCTCAGCAGCGTCCAGGCTTGGGCGCGAGACTGCAGGTTCAGATCGCACAGAAAGCGCGGCTCCTGGCCACCCTTCCCATCCGGCACCAACTGGTCGCAGTACTGGGCGATCTTGTACATCTCCCACTTGTCCACCATCCAGGGCTTGATCCGCTTGCCCAGGCCGAAACGCGCATTGGTACTGATGTCGTAGGTGACCCATGCCGGGTTGTTGGTCCATGCCTGTTTCATCGTGCCGTCCCAGATGCCGAGGTAGGCCCGGGTCTCCGGATCGTAATTGCTCGGCACTTGGACCTTCCGCCCGCGGCAGTCGACTGTGACAGCCGGAATGTTGCTGAACTGCTCTGCGCTGAACTCGACGTACAGCAGGGCCGTGTTCGGGTAGCGCAGCTTCGCGTCGATCACCTCGGTGTAGCCGGCGATCAGCATGGTGTCGGCGATACGGTTGTTGTTCTGGTTCGGCGTCAGGCGCCGCACGCGCAACTGCCAGCCACTGGTGGCCGCCGGCAGGTCGATCCGGCGGGAGCGCTCGTAACGGGTGGTGGTCTTGCCATCGACGGCCTCGCGCAGCACCTCCTGATAGGCGCCGCCGTCGGTGGCCAGATCTACGGCGTATTCGATCCGGTACCCGCCGATGTTGCCGTTGGTGTCCTGCTGCTGGAGCGCCGGCCAGGCGAAGCGCAGGCGCACTGCGGAAAGCTGGGTATTGCTCAGCGAGCGCACCCAGGGCGTATCGCTGCGCAACTCGACGTTGACGCTGGTTTCATTCTCAACGGCAGGGATGCCCGGGATGTAGTCCTGGTCCACCGACCCCGCGCGCCACTCCCACTTAACGTTGGGGAAGTTCAGGTTACCGCTCGGGTCCATCAGCGGGGTGTTGTCGAGGTAGATATCGCGCTCGCTCGGAACGCCGGCGAACTCGCCCTCGCCCACGGCGAGCAGAATCTTGGCCATCGCGACCGAGCGCAGGCTGTCGGGTGCCTCGACCGGCTGTTTCGGCTTGCTACTGCCGCCCTTGCGGCCGGCCAGGTGCGGATGAACTGCGCCCATGCTTTCCTCCGGGCATGAAAAAGCCCGCGCGAGGCGGGCTGGAAGGTTGTACAGCGTGGATGAAATGCCAGATAGGCCAGGGTGGAGCGGCGTAGTAGTTTTTGCGTACCACGCTTCCAAGGAGGGGCTATGTCCTCACTGCTTTTCTATACGGATTCAGAAGAGGCCATTGTGGCTACCGACACCCTTGTCACCGAGCTTGATGGGACATTTCTCCACTACACCAGGAAGGCCATTCCTATCCCCGCACGCCGCATGATCATCGCGGGGACTGGACTGGAGCTCTTTATAACGCAATGGTTCACCTTCGTGAATGAACAGGACTCCGTCGCTGACATAGATTCGTTCGACAAAGATGTTCCGCAAGTTCTCAAGGCCATTTGGCGTGAAGTTGAGCGACATCTCACCTCCCCTCATAACTACACAGCAACGATTTACCACTTCGGGTTTTCCGGAAAGGAGGGTGAGATTCATGGCTACAAGTACTCTTCCGAGAATGGATTTACGTCCGAGAGCCTGATGTACGGCCTGGGCATAAAGCCTGATCTGATGAACAAGGAAGGGATCGACTTCACGACCTTCCCTGATTGCGCCCGGCAGATCATGTTGGCCCAGATCAAGCAGGAGGCGCTCAAGTCAAGGGGCGCAGCAGTTTACATCGGGGGCAAGATCGATCTATTGCACCTAACGCGAGATGGTGTCGCCCAGTACGACTGGGGAGATATTTGACTCGACAGCAGATTCTTGCAGCCAACAAAGACACATTGCCCGAAAAGCTTCTTCGAGGATGAACCTAGAGATAAAACCGTTATTGTATGAGAGATATTCATCCAGGATGTCATATCCGACATCAAGCATGGCTTTGGTTACGACCACCTTCTCAGCACCTATTCTGCTAGAAGGCGATATCGACTTTTCGTTGGGCATTATGTTTTATCCTCCGCATAGATCGACGCCGAGATAATCGCCCCTCCCCAGCGGCGCTTCCCATAGCAGATCGGCACCGGGTTCCCGCTGGCGGTGGTGTTTCTGGCGCTGCCGAAGGCGTAGCTGGGCAGGTTCTCCGGCGCCGCACTCTGCTTCAGGCCCTGGGCTTGGGGGCTGAGCATTTGGACTACGCCGCCGAGGGCTAAAGAGGCACCAGTAGCGCCTACAAATCCCCAAGCACCGCCAGCAGCAAATCCGCCGATGCCGCCGGTGGCGATCGTCGCTACCGCGACCATTGCAATACCGATGATGGTCTGAACCAGGCCGGCGCGCTTGCTGCCGGCGATAACCGGGACAATCCGCACCTCCCTGGCACCATAGGTGGAGAACTCGTCTTCTCCGACGTTCCTGCGGTTCCGGTAGATGGCGAATCGCATACCCAAGCGCTGGAGGCGCATGATTGCCTCCTTGAATCCGGGGAGCGTGTTGCGCAGGGCGCTGAACGCTTCTTGGACGCTTCCGGTGTCGAGTTGCCGGCGATGTTCACGACCGAACTCCCGGATCAGTGGCCCAGATAATTTGATGATGGTCATCTGTCGGTACTTCAGGGCACTCACGGACATGCTTCCTCCAGACATGAAAAAGCCGCCCGAAGGCGGCTTGGTTTACAGGCAGCTCTTGACTGCCTCGATTCGACTGTTCTTTCGCCAGTCCATTATCCCGGACTGAAAGTAAATGCTGATATCTGACCCTCTATCGGTGGAAACCACGTCGACGAACTCAGTCTGTCCTTGCGAGACAACAGTGCGCCCGCCGCCAGGTAGCGGCTGCAGCGAAACGTCATAATGAACGCCTGCTAAGGATTGATTTTGCCAGGCAAACAAAACGCACTCTGCCGCCTGCTCAACCCCCTTGGTGCTGGAAAACGACCGGTAGGGCTGCTCCTGTCGCAACTCACTCATCGACGAGCACCCTGCCATCGCCATCAGCGCGGCCACCCCGATCAACTTCTTCATGGTTCCCTCCTTACAGATCGCTGGAGGTTAGCACAACCTATTGCCTGGCTTGGCGATGCCGAAGCACTAGGCGAGCCCGCTCGTGCCAGTTACCGCCGTAGACGATGATCTCGCTGGGCTTTCCGTACAGGTGGTGCAACAGGAACGGGCCAGCGCCGAAAACTTTGGTCTCCTCTCCCGGCAGCGACGGATCGTCGCCCAGGTAGATCCCAGCATGGTTCGGGTGCGCAGTACGCCCCACCTCCATCACGATCATGTCGCCGCGCTGCGGCCGTTCCACCCGGACGAATCCTGCGGCCTCGAACTGCTGCTCGTAGAGGCTCGGACCGTCTGCCCGCTCCCACCAGCCGTCGGAACGCTCGAAGTGCGGGAATTCGATGCCCCATTCCCGCTGGTACCAGTCGGCGCAGACCTGCCAGCAATCCCAGGCGCCATGAACAAAGGGCCGTCCCAGCAGCGGGATGTTGCCCGCCGGCGCGATCGTCCGCAGGTCGCCTTCCGGCCAACTGAGGATGTGCCACGGCAGGCCAGACGCTTCGCACATGGCCAGGTCATGCGGCGACGGTCGGCTGGTCGCGTCCGGATGGCTGTGCACAATGGCCGCCACCTCGCCCAGGTCCTCCGCTGCGGCATAGTCCTCCGGATGCATCCGGAACTCTTCCTGCGGCTGGCTAGCAGTGTTACGGCACCGGACGTATTGCTGCGCCTTGCCGGAACCGACAATCACCCCGCAGCACTCGCGCGGGTACTCTGCCGCGGCGTGCTTCTGCACGGCGGCAAGGATGTGCTTGAGCATGGTTATTCCAGCGGCTGGAAGGTGAACTTTGTGGAGCCGTCACAGGCGTGCGCGCCCGGCACGGCTCCGGGCGGCACATCGACAGTACGGCGATAGGTCGACTCGGTTCTCCCCGAGACTCGTACCTCATCGACCACAACCCCGCCGCCCAACAGCGGAATGGTCAGCGTTGCACCGATGCGGCCGAGGCCTGTCTCCTGATAGAGATGGTCGACAGTCAGCAGGTACTTCATGGTCAACTCCTGGCGATGATCGAGACAGCGGGGAAGCCGCCAAAGGGTAACTGGTTGCCCTGCCCCCAACGCTTGTTGCAGGACCGATAGAGCCCGGCGCACTGGTCCTTCGCAGGGTCGTCGGTCGGGTTGTCGTCAATGTCGAAATACGGGCCTGTGTAGCCGCAGTCAGGGCCACGGTAGCCGCCGGTCATGCACCAGTGGCACAGCGTAGTCATCTGCCTGCCGACAGCCTCGTTGCCGACATCTCCCGGGCTTGCCAAATCCCAGGTAACAGCCTCGTTGTCCTCGGCGGATTTCTGGTCGATATACCAGACGCTGATGGATTCCTGGGTAGGGTCAGCATCTGGGTTACCGTCGGGGAAGTTCTCCGCATCCAGATATTCCGCCAGCGTCTCTCGAATGGTGAGTTGGAAGTTCGCCAGATCGTCGAACGCCAGGCAGAGAGCGGTGATGCTGCCCGTCACGTTGCCTGCTGAGAACTTCGGGCGTACTGCCGTGCCGTTGCCGTTCGCCTCGATGCCGCTGATTTGGACGGGCCAGGCGGAGTACTCCTGTCCCTGCCACCAGATCGACTTCGCAGGTAGTTGGTCTGCGTTTGCGCCAGCGGCTGCTAGCTCCTGCGGAGTGTGGGGGATGGCGTGGCCATGGAAACGCAGCACCTCGGCACCGAACTCGCTGCCGTCGAGCTCGAAGAGCATGATCTCGGCGCCCGGCTCCAGTTTCTGAATCTGGGTGTTGATGCTCATGGGTGGTATGCCTGGGTAAAGGTGGCGGTCAGGGTGTAGTAGTCCCCCCCTCCTCCGCTGATCGAAGGTGCGGTTCCCCGGTAGAAACCAAGTTCGCCAAGCGGGGGCGTCCAAAGGAACGATTTTGCACCAGCGTGTCGATCGAGGAAGTTCCTGATTTCCTTGATCTTGGTGCCGGTCCCGCTGATGGAAATATTCCAGGACTGCGCGACGTTGTTCAGCCCGTTCTCGGCCACCTGCTCGTAACCATCGCCGAACTTTCTGTTCAGCGTCGCATAGTCCGTTGTTCCAGAAGACTGTGAGTGAACGCACCAAGTAAAGGTCTCAACGGCCATTCTGCATTCTCCAGATGATGCCGCCGGGTTGAGATTCTTGGGCTATCACGCCACGCGCCACATCGGCGATCATCTTCGATAGCTGCATGGCGTAGTTGTCATTGGTGTCCGAAGTGACGGACTGCGAAGTCGTGCCTGCAGTCACCGTGACATTGGTGTTGATCTGGAACGTATTGCCACCAGCACTCTTCGCGCCACCACTCCCAATAGCCCTAACTCCGAGACTGCCATCTGCCGCCCTGGTGAGCGGCATAATCGCCTCCGGCCCGGCCTCGCCAAACACGCCCGCCCCTTTCGCGAAGGCGAAGAACTGCGGGCTGTTGTACACCCCGTTACTGAATGCCGAGAGGCTTGGCGAACTGTAGACACCGCCTTTGGCGTTCGCGGTGAAATAGCTGCCGATCGCACTAATCACACCGTTGCTGCTGCCAGACATGGACGAGATGAGCGACGTAATGAACTTGTTCTGCGCGATTCTCGCCAAGTCGCTCAGCACCGAAGTGGTGAGGCTACGGAACGAGGCCTTCCCTGTCGTAACGAAGGTATGGAGCTCATCGTTCAACCCATCCAGGCCGCGCATCATCGCCGAACGGGTTTGGCTCGCCGTGTCATCGATCTGTTCGAACCAGGTCCGAGCTCCAGATGCTGCACCAGCCAGCCAGTCCTGGCGGGCCTTATCCATCTGCTGGTAGCCATCTTTCTGCGCTTGAATCCGCTTGGGAAGGTATTCACGCTCCAGATCGATCTGCGCCTGAAGCTCCTGACGTTGCTTCTCGGTCGTAGCCTGGGCCAGTTCCGTCTGCAGTTGCAGGACACGGTCATTCGATTGCTGCTCAAGCTGAATGCGCTGCTGATAGCGCTCTGCTTCAAGACCGCCCATGCCTACGGCGGCTGCCTGCGCAGTGTATTGCTCACGCTGGAGCAATAACTGCCGCTCAAGCTGCGCCTGGTACTGCTCGGCTGCGGTGAGGCCCTGGGCTCCCTTGATTGCCGCGGCGTAGTTCAGCGATGCCTGAGCCAGGGCCTTGCCGTACTCCTCGCGAGTGATCTTGCCCCTGGAGAGCGCCAGTTGAAGCTGAGTCTCCTCCTTGGTCAGGGTGCGCACAGCCTGGCCGGCCGGATCGTACTGGGCCAGCAAGCGGGAGGCGGTATTGTCAGCCTCACGCACGCCGACATTCTGGCCGCGGGTCTTCGGCGCGCTCTTCTTCGCTTCACGCGCCTTGATGTCGGCGATCTGCTGCTCGATGTTCTTGCGTGCGACCGCGAACTTGGTCTCCTCCTCGGCTGTGAATCCGCCCGCCTCCATGGCAGCCTTTCGAGCCTTGTCGAGTTCCACCAGTTGCTTCTGGAGCTTCTCGGTCTGCGTCTGCGCGGCGGCGAACGTAGTGTTGATCGTATCGATGCCTTTCTTGCCGGCCGCCTGGATCGCGTTGTTCGTTGCCTGCTCCAGGTTCTTCGCGCCATCGGCGGCGATCTTCGCCTGAAGGTCAGCGGCGCGCTTATACAGCGCATCGAGGCTGGGCTGGCTGATACCCAGGCCAAACGCGGCCCGGCCACCTCGCCCAATGCCCTTCTGGGCATTCTCAATCTGCTTGTAGACCTTCTGAAGTTGCTGTTCCGGCGACTCGGTGCGGCCAACATCGAGCATGGCATCCCATGCTGACTTCGCGGCACTCTTCAGTCCGTTCCAAGCCTGCTCTACCACCCCCAGGTTCTGCTCCATCTCCGTGGAGCGGCTCGCCAGCGCGTTGGCGTATGCCTCGGTCGCAATGCGGGCAGCATCCATTGTGCGCCCCTGCTCCTGCAGCGACTGGATGTTCGCGTACTGGCTTGCGGTCAGGAAGTTGAGCTGGTCGTCGAGCTTCTTCACCGCATCGACTGGGTTTTTGGCCAGGTCATTGAAGCTGTCGACCACCTCCTCGACAGACTGGTCGGTGACCTTCGACCAACTGATCGCCGCGGCGGCGATCTTCGGGTAGAGGATGGTCAGCTGGTTGCCGGCGCCAGCCAGTTGCGTCAACGCACTGGCTGCTTGGGCTACCGTTGCGTTCCCTGCTCCGACCTGCTGCGCGAAGACCGAGAGTTGGCCGGCAGTGGTTCCGGCGGCGTTGCCGTTCTTGACCAGGGCGTTGGTCAAGCGCGACGACTCCACCGAACCCTGGTAGAAAGCCAACGCCAGCACACCAGCGGCGGCGGCGGCGATGGTGTAGGGGTTTACCAGTCCAGCGATGTAGCCCCCGACGGCGCGCGCAGCCGGCCCGATTCCGCCGAACATGTCCTTGAGTTGGCCGCCCTGCTGGAGCAGCACGGTCAGGGGGGCCTGGCCAGAGGACAGGCCGATAACGATGTCCGTGATCTGAGCCGGCAGCATCCGCATGTTCGCCGACAGCGCTTTGGCCGACATCCCGGCGCGGTTCATGCCGCCCTCGGCGTCGCCAAGGGCATTGCGCATTGCCTTCAGCCGCTCGGTGTACTCCGCCACCGTCTCAGCATCGACCAGGCGCAGGTTTTTGTAGCGGGTGAGCCGTTGCTGCATGTCGTCGAGGCGGTCGAGCGCCGCGACAGTGGGGTTGATCTGCCCCAACAGGCGCGCCAGGCCGGCGCGTTCTGCGTCGAGGTCACTCGCGGCTTCGCGCGCGCCGCGGCCGGCACGGCTGGTGGACTGGTCCAGGTTCTGGGTCTCGTCCGCTGCCCGCGACATGTTCGCAGCGATGCGCGACAACTGCGCGTTGATCGCGCTCTGCCCCTGGGAAAACGTGCTGAACGTCGACACCAGATGCGACATCTGGGTGTTCAACTGCCCAAGTTGCGCGTTCGACTGGGTGATGCCGGTGTCGAGCCGACCGATACCCTGGCCCACCGACGACATCGCGTTTTCCAGGGCGACAGCGCGGGAGACAAGCGCCGTCATCTGCGAACTGGTCGACTCCGTCGCGCGCTCGATACGCGACAGCGACGCAACGGTAGCGGCCGCAGCCTTGCTCATGTTCGAGCCCAGGCGGACAGTCACCTCACTGAGGCGAGAGGTGCTGCCGGCGGCTTCGTCCCCGCTGCGCTCAACTCGGTCCAGTGCGTCGCTAAGACTAGTCGCGTTCTTCTCAGCGCCCCGGGAGTCGATGATTATTGAGAGGCGACTTTCTTCCGCCATGGCGGTCTCCGGGTTCTTGTTCAGCAGGTTCTGATTGCGCCGCGGCCCACTGGACGCGGTACTCGTCGTCGATCGCGAGGACCGCCGCCTCGAACTCGGCGATGGGGATGGCGGTGGGGTAACGCAGGAGGTAGGCGTCAATATCGCGGTGAGAAAGCGGGGCCGGCGCGCCGATCATGCCGATGAACTGCCGGCCCCTGCTGATCCGGTGGTAGGCCTCGAACACCTCGGCGCAGACGGCGTCTATGGTGGGCTCCGCGGGGACCGGGAGCCCGAACCGTTCATGCTTCCATCGCTTCTTCTCGTTGTCGGGTCCCGCCCAGTCCCGAGCCCAGCGATACGCGCTCAGGACTTTCCCACGGTCTCCTGGGTACGCAGATCCGCGCGAACCGCGATGTCGGCGCCGGTCTTGAGCGCAAGCCAGTAGGCATCAGGGTGCTGGCGCATGAGCGCCTGGCCGCGCTCCGGCGTGTAGTCGGCGGGCACACCGGGCGCCGCCTCGTCCTGCACACCCTTCCAGTCCTTGATGATGTGCCTGGCCACCAGGCCAATCAGCAGGTCGTCGATATTGTCGAACTGAACATCGGCCAGAGTCAGCGGGCTGAACTGGCTGGTTCCGACGCCGGCCTGAGCATCGATCGCCTGCATGTGGCGGTTGATCATCGCGTGGTGGGATTGGAAAAGCGGATCGCCAGTCGACGCCACCAACAGCGAAAGGTCGGCCTCCGCTTCTACGTCGCAAGGCGACAGATGCCCCTGCTCGTCCAGTTTGAGATGCAGCCAGCGGGTGCCGTACAGGTCGATTTCGGGCTTTTTCTTCAGGGTGATGGCCATGGTGTTCCTCTGCGGTAAAAAGGCCCGGCGCGCACCGCAGGGCGCGCCAGACAAGGGGTTTTACGCGGTTACGGTGATCGCGCAGGTATCGGTCTTGGTCGGGTCCGCCGTGCTGGTAGCGGTGATCGTTGCGGTGCCTACAGCCACGCCGGTGACCAGGCCGGTGTCGTTCACGGTGGCGATCGCTGCATCGGAGGTGGACCAGGTGACGGTCTGGCTGGCGCCGGCCGGTAGAACCTCGGCTTCCAGGTCTACGGTTTCACCGGCGGCGACCGAGGCGGTATCCGGCGTGACGGTGACGCTTGCAATCACGATCGGCGCCGGCAGGCGGGTGATGGTCGGCGGGATACGGCGCGCGGTGTAGTTCAGTTCGACCTGGACGATTTCCTCGGCGCCGGCATCCGGCCAGGACCCGTTCACTTCCATCTCCGGGAGGCTGATGCGATAGCCGCCGTCGGCGTTGCTGACGGTGAACTCCAAACTGATGGCGTCACCGGTCTGCTGTGCCTTCCAGAGCTGATAGGCCATCTTCGACCAACTGATCGTGATCGATCCCGACGGCGTGAAAGTCGTGGGGATGATGTTGCCCGGGAACGGGTTGCCGTTGCCGATACAGCGCTGGGTCTGTACCGCGTTGTCGAACTGCAGGTTGAAGCTGTCGACGCAGGCATTGCCCTCTCCCACCTGCTGGTCGTTGAGCTTCAGGCCGCTGATGTCCTTGAACGAGTAGCGGCGCTGCGCCGGCTCCGGCTGGGCGTTGACGATGAACGAGGTGTCATCGGCCTTATCGCTCCAACCTGTGGCAGCGAACGTGGTGGTGACGGTGATCTCGTTGTCGCCCGGGAAGTCGAACGCCATCGTCGCAACCTGGGCGCCACGGGCGATACCGGCGACGCCGATATCCGCGGCATAGGTGGCCAGGGAGAAGGAGATGCGGTCGTTACCCATGGTCAGGACGTTCGCGACCCAGTTCTTGCCGAAGCAGGAGGCCATGAATTCATCCAGCGCCCCGTAGCGCCATTTGCTCTCGATGTCACCGCCAACGTCGACGGTGGTCATGGCGGTACCCTGAGCCATACGGTCGGCACCGATCTCGTTGTTGGCCTCGGAGTTGTAGGTCGGTGTCACCCCGTTGCTGATACGGGTGAGCGTGTGCCAGTCGCCCGGCGGGGTGACGCCGGGGGTTACCTCTTTGATCCAGGCAAGCTGGACCTTCGCGCCGCTACTCATGGGGGCGTTTCTCCTGTGATAGGCGAAAAAAAACCGCCGTGCGGCGGTGGGTGAGTCGGGCTCAACCAGCCCGGTAGGGGATCGTCAGGTTGGCCTGGTACCAGCCGTGCCCATCATCGCCGGGAACGGCTTGGGAGACGGCAAAGCACTCGAACGGCAGGACCGGGTCGCTATAGAACTCGAAGTGCTCGCGCAGCGTATCGGCGGTCCGGGTCAGCAGCAGCGTGCCTTTGTAGGTCGGCACGAAGAGCTGCACGATGATCAGGCCGCTGCGGCGAACACAGGGGCCGTTGCCGATCTCGGTAGCCGCAGAGGCGCCAGGGATATCCGCCAGGCGCGCCCAGATCGGCCTCCCGTCCGGCTTGAACGGGCCCTTTGGGTTGTTCGGGTAATCGACGTCATCGCCCGGGATCGCGGCCCATTCGGTCATGCGCGTGATGATGACTGCCCGGATCTGTTCGAAGGTCATGAATGTCTCGCCGTGACGCTATGGAAACTGACGCCATATATGCCCGCCGGGGCCTGGCCGGAGTGACCATCCTCCAGCGCGCCGGCGTAGATCAGGTTGTTCTGGATGTAGACGACCGAATACGGCGCAAGCGCCGCCAGTGCAGCCTCCCCCATCGCCAGGGTCTCGTGACCGTCCTTGTCGTAGCGGTCAAGCGAGTAGTAGGCCGGGAGGTCAACGCTGACGATGTTGTTGGCTTTGAATCGACCGGTATCGACTGGTGCATGAATGGTGATCTGCTCGAGCATTTCGATGGTCAGCCGCCGCTGGTGGTTCGCCACGGCCTGCCCGACATTCTCGGCGAAAGCCGACGGAGGGACGCTCCATGATCTCCCGCCCTTCCCCTTTGCCATCACGCTTTCCTCAACTGCAGATCGTGATGCACGCCGGCGGGATCACCGCCAACGCGCACGATGCGATAGCCCGCCAACGGCCCACCAAGGATCGGCACCACGTCGGTAGTGCTCAGTTCATGTCCGACGGCGGGCTGGTCCGACACCTCGTTGATCAGAGCGATCAGTTGGATGTCGCCGACCAGGATGTTGATTCCGTCGATGCGGTTGGCCTCGTAGTTGTGGAAGACCCCGCGCCCGGAGTACCGCACGGGTTGGCTGGTGGCGGTCTCGGTGACCGGATCGAAGACGCCCGGCCCCGGATACTCGCCAGCGAACGAGGTCACCGACTCGCTGAACACGCTGTCGAACATCTGGCCGAAAATAGCCTGCATTTCGTCACGCACGGATACCTCCGATTTCGTACTCGACCCAGCACCGGCAGCCGGCGGTTTCGTTGTCGCCGGCCCCAAGCGTCTGGTCACCGGGGAACATCAGCAGCGCGCCACCGCCCGTCACGAACGGACTACCGAGTTGCTGTCGCTGGCCCTGCATCGGCGAATGAGTGTGCCGAACGCGGTTGTCGCCGACGTTGTGCCAGGTCTTCAGGACTCTGCTGCGCTCCAGTCCATTGGCGACGAGTTGCTCGTAGACCTGATCCCGTCCGGCGCTGAAGGCGTCGTGTGCCTCAGTCGCGGCGATCTGCTCGGCACGGGTCCGCAGCAGTCGCTCGGAATAGCGGCCTACGATGCGATCGACATCCGCCGACGGGACCGGGCGACGCGCCTCGACGGCTCGCTCGACCAACCTGTCGAACCGCCGATCCCTGCGAGTGCGTGTCAGGTACTGGCGCATCTGCGCAGGGTCCCCGCTGAGCAACTGGGCGCGGGCGTTGGCCACTGCCTGGGCGTAGTTGCCTGAGAGTCCAGTGATTCCACCGGTTCGCTGCCCGGTCTGCGGGCTTCGCCGGCCGACGATATCGAGTGCTGTCGCGCGCGGCGGGCGCCCCAGGAGGTCGGCCATCTGGATCGTGTGGCGGACAGCCAGGCGCGTAGCATCATCGATGTCGCGCTGCAGGACGCGGGCATGCTCCGATAACCAGGTCGACGGCCCCGGGCCTACAGGGTCGAACTCCGGGACCGGCCGTCCCGGGAAAAACTTGATTTCGAGGGTCGCGCCGGCCAGGTAGGTGGACCGCAGTTGCTCCAGGAACACCGCCAGCAACCCCAGCGACAGCACCGAGACAATGGAATCCTCATCCTGCTCGTTGATGTAGCGCTCGATCTCAGCCACGACAGCGGCATCCGTCACCGACCTGACCCGGTCCAGGTATGCCCTCTGCAACGCCGGCTCCTTTCCCTCGATTGCGCGCAGGATCTCGGCCTCGGTCATACCGTGAATACCGCTGGCATCGGGCACCGCAACACCATGATCGGCGCCAAGAGATCGTTGATGACCCCGATGAAGGGCTTGTTGGGCTGCTCGTCGCCTTCGGCTGGGCCGAAGAACTCGGTTTCGAGCGGCCCGACCTTGGCGCGTTTCACCGCGGTGATCGCAACGTAGTCCGGATTCAGGCTGCCGGGCTTCAACAGTTCGCGCAGCGCGGCCTCGTAGGTGGCCTGCTCGACCTCCCGCGGCACCTCATCAGCCGGAACGGGCTCCCCGTCACGGTCAACGGCGCCTACGCGCGGCCATTGCAGTGCTTGGGCTCGCCCTCCGGCTTTCTTGCCAGGAAAGACCAGCACGCATCCAGAGACCGGCTGTTGGGTGCCAAGGCCGTCGATGTAGGCTGATGCCCGGGCCAGAGCTGCTTCCCTGTCGGCCTCAGCAGCAGCCGCCCAGGCGGCATTGCCTCGGGTCTGGTGGTAGGCATCAGCACCAGCCACGGTTCCGTAGAAGTCGGCCATCATCGTTCTCGAATAGGTGGGCCATCCTGGCCCGGTCGACCATCCGTGAGGCGGGTATTACTGCTGCTCGGCCTGCTTGTCGGCCAGGGCCTTCTGGAGTTCTTCCAGGGAGGCATCAGGACCAGCCGGCACTCCGAGGGCGGCCAGTTGCTCGATCAGCGCTTGTTTCTGAGCCGCTTCGTCAGCGGGCAGCGTGGCCTTGGCCTTGACCTCTGCCAGTTTCGAAACCAGGGTCTCGGTCTTGCTGTTGGCGCCGGCATTCACGCCCAGGGCCTTCAGCTCGGCGAACAGTTGCTGGCGGTACGCCTCTTCGCCGCCCTGGCCGTCACTCTGCACGCCGCCCTCGACCACCAGCACGCCGGTGACCACGTAGAAGGCGAGGTTCTTGCGGTCCTTGATATCGTCCCACTCGGGCACGTCAACAGACGCGCCCGGCGGGATGACGGCACCGCTCGGCAGGCCGATGGGGGTGATGCGGTTGGTATTGGTGATGAGCGCCATGGTCCACCCCCGTCAGATGCCGTCGGTGTAGCGAACTTCCGCCGGACGACGGATGTCCACGCCACCGAGGCGGAAGATGCCGGGAACTTCCCAGCGGATCGGACCGGCCTGGTACACCGGCAGGAAGCGGTGCGGCATCGGGATATGCATCTTCAGCACCGACGGATCGCGGCGGTAGCTGACCATGCGCGCGGTGTCGCCGGCGCCTGCGGCATCCAGGCCGTTCAGGCCGCGGATGGTGAGCGGGCGACCAGTGGTGGCGGTGTAGACGTTGTTCTTCTGCAGATAGGTGAGGATCGTCTCCAGACCCTGTTCGTTCACCTTGCGGGTGGCGATCAGCAGGAACTTCGCGTAAGGCAGCAGCAGGGTGTCGGAGAACGCGGTGAACAGCGTGCCTTGAGTCTGGAGGGTCAGCGCGGTGTTCACGTCGGCCAGGATCTGGTCGGCGGTGGCGGTTTCCCAGTTCCCGGTGACGGCGGAGCCCGCGGTAACACCCGGGTAGTTGAACAGGCCACTGAAGCCCTTGGACGCGTCACCCGCCAGGGCTACGCGGTCCACGAACTCCTCGTAGGCGCGACGCGCGGCGGCGGCATCGTCACCGGTCAGGTTGATGCCGAGCATCTGCGCCTGGCTGATCTCTTCCAGGCCATAGCCATAGCCGATGGCAGCCATGTGCACGCTCGACTCGAACTTCGAGCGCTCGGTGCTGGCCAGCGGAAGGTCGTCGGCGTTGCCGTTGACCCAGTCGGCCTTCCCGACCTTGTCGGCGGAGTAGAAGGTGACGGTCTTGATCCACTCGGGCGCCGAGGTATCGACCGGGATCAGTTGCGGATACTGGATATCCGGGTAAACGATCTCGTTGACCTGGCGCTCGATGTAGGTGGTCTGCGAGACCACGAAGCCCAGGGCGGCCTGGGCGTCGAGCAGCTTGAATCGGCTCATGGTTTCTCCTTAGCCCAGGCGGACTTGAGCGAGTTGATTGGTGCCAGTGGTGCTGGTGTCGAAGCGCGCTCCGGCGACCTGCACGTTGTCGGTCGCGACGTTGGTCCAGGCGCTGGTGGCCGGCACGAAGTAGACCGGATCGCCTGCGGCGACCTGCACGGCGGCGGTTACCCAGATGGCGCCCTCGGTCATGACGCGGGCCGACTCGTACTGGCTGTACTGGTTGGCCTCGGCCTTGACGGAGCGGTCGCGGACGCTGATGCCGACGAACTTCGCGGCGGTATCGCCAGTAGTCGGCGCACGGCCGGCCTTGTCGGCGGTGCCCTGCATGACCGGGATGCCGAACGCCAGG
The DNA here is from genome assembly GCF_013343155.1 of Pseudomonas sp. FDAARGOS_761. NCBI lineage: Bacteria > Pseudomonadati > Pseudomonadota > Gammaproteobacteria > Pseudomonadales > Pseudomonadaceae > Pseudomonas > Pseudomonas sp. FDAARGOS_761. Next base: position 3,002,363 of record NZ_CP054572.1, read on the forward strand.
CCGCCAGCGGCCTCGACGGTGCGTGAGATCAGGGTCTTCGGGACTTCGTCGACGATCATGCCCGGCAGGCCGGGGCGGATGTTCGCGCTGTAGGTGGTTTGAACGGCGGGCATTATTTGTCACCTCCTTTCCAGGCGCCGTTGACGCGCGCCTCGTAGGCCGCCTGACCGTTGTCAGCCGGGTTCGACGGTTTGCTGTCTTGCTGTTTCAGGTGGACACGCACCGGGTCGTTACTGGCGGCATCCTCGAGCAGGATGTCGAAGCGGGCGGCGATGTATGCCTCCGGCTTGTCCTTGATGGCGGCGTCGCCCAGCTTGGCCACGACAGCCGCCTTGCGGATCTCGGCGGCGGACTTGCCGGCATAGTCGCCGTCAGCGATCAGCATCGCGCTGGCGATCAGGTCGGCGCGCTCACGCACCAGTTTGTCGATGTCGGCGTCGCTCAGTACCTTGGCCTTCAGCCCATCGATTTCGGCGTCCTTCTTCGCCAGTTCGGCGTCTTTCGCTGCCATCGCGGTGGCGTGGGCGTCTTGGATGGTCTTGAGGTTCGCCCCGGCGTCGCCGAGTTGCTTCTGCAGCTTCTCGACGACCTGGGCGCCCTGCTCGGTGGTCTCGATCGTGAGGCCATCGACCAGGAGTTTGCGGAGTGCATCAGCCATGTCATGGCCTCCTGTGGGGGTTGTTTGCGCAGGTTTCTTGGCATCGGGGGTGCGCGAATCCCCGATGCGCAGTTGCTCGCCGCCCCTGGCGTGATCGACCAGGGCGAGGTGGTTCATTCGCATCGGGCCAAGCCGGGCGTCGTAGGTCTCGCCGGTGGGGGTCACCCCATCCTCGAAAATGACCTCTGCCTCGAGCCCCATGGATAGCTCGCGCTTTCCTGCCTCGTAGTCGCGGATCGCATCGGCATCCATCAACACCAGAGGCACGCGCACGAAGTCGCCGTCTCGCAGGACCTCCGAGCCAGTCTGGCCGATGGCGAGCTGCTTCCAGTTCTCAGCGGTGACCTCGCCGTGGTGGCCGTTGGTCATGGGGCGGTAGGCGTAGGAGCGCATGGCGTCCTCGGCGAAAACCGATTCGGGCGGCCGGTACACGCGGACAATGGGCATGTCGGGCTTGCCGACCTCGGAACCCAGGTATTCCTGAATGCCAGTGCGCGCTACCCGGGCATCGGCCACGAGGTAGCCGTCAGCGGTCCGGCGAACGCCGGACACCGACACGGAGTCATGAAGAAGCATCGTTATTCCTCGTCGAGGCGATCCGCCCAGCCCTCGTCGATCTCTTCGAAGACCTCCGGGCCGAGCTCGATGACGCCGCGGTACGGATCAACCTGGTCAAGGTCGACGCTGCCGGGCTGGTAGGTGAAGGTGATGTGGGGCTGGTAGTCCGGCCAGTCCCAACTGGCGCCGGCATCGCGAATTTCGACGTGCCGCCAGGTCAGGTCAGAGGAGTTGAACAGCAGAACCACAGCCCCTTTGCCGAACTGCTCGACCAGGCGCGGGCCGCCGGCGGAACAGGTCAGGTTTCCGTTCGGCTTGACCGTCCAGGCCTGGGTGACCTTCATCCAGTTCACCGGCGTCCGGCTATACGCGATGGTGACGTGCAGGTCCTCTGCTGGCAGCGTGGTCTCGAAGCCCTGGGCCTTCGCCCAGTCAATGATCGCGCCGGCGTTCAGCACCCGGCGCGAGACGTACAGCGTGCGAGGTGCCGCGTCGTTCAGCGCCTGGCTGGACGATCCGTTGCCACCCTCCTCGTCCTGCCCGTCCTCGGGTACTTCGGAGCCGAACTCCTCCAGCGCCGATTCCAAGCCCGGCATCACGCTGTTCTCGACCAACAGGGTCTCGGCAGCCTTGCTGAGCGCGTCCTCGGGGAAGAGCCTTGTCTCGGCGATGGTCTTGATAGTCTCGGCGGTGATCTTCCCGATGTCCGCCCGCTCCTTCGCTGTGGTCTGCCAGAGGCTGTTCCAAACGTAATGGATCTCCGGCGGTCGGCTGCCCAGCGCGGACCGCACCAGGCACTCGTCCAGTACCGACATGGCCGGCGTGATGTCCAGTTCCTGGCTCGACTGGATGCGGTCGTAGTAGTTGCGCAGGTCCGCCTCGCCGGTGGAGTTCATGCCGGCGGGTGACTGGCTGAGCATGCGCGTAGCCGGAATATCGGCAGCGCCGCAGCCCGCTTGCATGAAGCGGTCCATGATGTCCGGCAGCGTGCCGAAGTTCGCCGATTTGCTGTCGTACTCCTCGTCCTTGTCCAGCATCAGGGTGCCATTGATTCCCTTCGCCATGGCCGCCAGACGCATGCGCTCCAGCACCAGCTTCTCGTACTTCGGGTCCTGCATCCCCTGCATGAAGTCAGGGATACGGATCACGTCGACCTTCGCTTCGAAGATGAGGCTGGCCACGTTGGCCATGGTGCTGTCGATCTGTTGGATGGCCTCGAACACGGCCTGCAGGACCGAGTCTCCCCAGCCGAACTGATTGCCGCTGGCCAGGTCCTGGTCAGGGATGTCGGCGCCGGTGAAGATCACCAGCCGGGACGGGTGAATCTCGATCGCGCTGCCGCCGAGCCGGTAGGCCTTGGGCTTGCCGTAGTTCGGTGACATGACGTCACGATCCTGCTCGGTTGCCGACAGGTCGCGCCGGCTCATCACCGTCAGATACTTGATGCCGCCGGCCTGGACGCGCTCGGGTACCAGAGGCTTGCTGGTGTCAGTTTCGCCGGTACCGATGAAGATCGCTGCGCCGCCCCAGAGCCGCGCCTTGATTAGAGCCTCCATGGTGCGGGCCTGGACCTGAAGGCGCTTCTCCTCGGCCTCGATCTTCTCGATCTGCGCCTTGCTGGCTTGCCATGCCCGCCAACGCCTGGTCGCATCCTTCGCCGGGATATCGACGACCTTGCGCGGGAACCAGGCGCCGCGATACGCGTTGTGCAACTGCTCATCGGTGAGCACGACCGGCGCGTAGAAGCTGCCGGCGGCCTTGTCTCGCTCCGTGCCCAAGTTGGCCACGAAGTTGACCAGCTTGTCAGTGAGGAAGCGCCTTACGCCCATTAGGAAACACCTGCGAGGGAATACTTCGTGATCGGGTATTCCTTGTGGATGAAATAGCCACCCGCATCATTCGGGTGATCGATGTCGGACGACTTGTCCGGCTCGCCGTTTGTGCCCCACACCTGCTGTTCCAGGGCGTCGGCATAGGTCGGGCACCGGTCGGGGTTGACCCGATACCGCCGCTCGCCCTTGGCGTTGCAGAACATGGCGTTCATGGAGTTGATCCGGTCCTTGACCGGCGGGTTGGCGGTGGGCGCCGAGACGACGAAGCCGGCCTGCTTGAGCAGCGCGATATCGGTCTCGCTGGCCCGGACGGACTTGCGAGAGTCGCCGGAGGCGTCGGGGTAGATCCTGATCTGGCGGGTCGGCCGATATTCGCCGTCGGCGTACAGCCAGAACCGCTCCTTGATCTGGCGGATCATGTCCGGGGTGTCGTACCCGTTGACGATCTCGTCGACCGCGTGCGGCAGTCCCAATCGCTTCACATGCACAACGGCGGCCATCTTGCCGACGTTGAAGTCCATACCCACGAATATCGGCTCGCCTGGCTGAACCGTCTCCTGCGAGGCGTTGAGAGTGCGATCGTAGGCGGTGTAGATGGTGCCCGACGTCAGGTTGACGAACTGGCCGCGCAGGTACGCCGCGATCAGTTGCGGCGGGTACGACTCCATCAGCGAATCGATGTAGTCGTCCGGCAGGTTCGCCTCGTTGTCGTAGGTGCTGGCCTGGACCAGTCCATACAGGTCCTGCAGGTGCGGCTTCTCGCGCAACTGCTTCACGAACTGCTGGAAGACGAACTTGAAGCCTTCCGGGGTGGTGGTGACGTCGACACGGTTGCGCAGGCCGTCCACCTTGTACCGCATCCGCGCGATGATCTTGCGCCAGGCCTGCTGGGCCTTCTGCGCTGGTAGAACGTCGATCTCATCGCTCAGCGCGCGGCCGACCTTGAAACCGACGATGGTCTGGGGCTTCTCCATGGAGCGGCAGATGATCGTCGTGCGGTAGGCGCTGCCGCTGTAGAAGTGAACCTCGTGGTTCGCCTGGTTGATCTTGGTCCGCAGCCCCCAGTCGAAAGCCACCTCCTCCATGGTTGGATAGAAGATGTCGCGGATCTGGGCGTAGGTCGGGGCGAAGTAGCCGGCGTTGATGCGCGGCCACTCCCAGGCGTGCTGGGCGAGGCCCGAGCAGCCCACCCAGGTCTTGCCGGAGCCGAACCCCGCCACGAAGCCGCAGAACTTGTGTGGCAGCGCCAGGAACTTCGCCTGCGGCACGTTAAGCGTCGGCATCGCGGACCCTCGCGTCGATGATGGTCACCGCGACGCTGGTCGGCGGCGCTTCGTCCTCAGGGTTCTCCAGCAGCTTTAGCTCGGCGCGCTTCTTCGCCACATCCAGGCGCTTGAGCTCTAAGTCCAGCGCGGCAGACTCGGTGCCGACATGCCGGCTCAGCAGCTCCAGGTTGCGGAGCTTGTCCGGCCACTTGACCTTGCGGAGCACGCCGGCGATGCGGCGGTCGTCACCGCGGCCCTCGAACAGCTCGGCGATCTCGATGCCGGACAGGAACTGGCGCCAGGCCCGGGGCCAGTCGCGGATCGACCGGAACGAACCGTCGTCCTCGAGGATGTCGAGCACGTCCATCTCGTCGATCTCGCGGAGCCGCCGGATCACATAGTCGGCCTCGATCTCGGTGCGCTTCGAGCGCTCGGCCATGGCGGCCTGGATGGCCTGGGCAACCTCCGGCCGCTGGAGCAGTTGATAGCCGATCTCCGTCGCGCGCCGGGTGCTGTAGCCGGCCCGAATCGCGGCCTGCGTCGCGTTGAGGTCTATCAGGTACTCGTCGACGAACAGGCGCTGTTTCTTGGTCAGCGCCATGATTTACCTCACAAACGAAAAGCCCCGCACTAGGCGGGGCTTGGCGGCTATTGTTTAGCCTCTACGCACAGAAACGGTGCCGATTCCGGGATCAGAATATTTCTTGAGGACAGCGATATCGAACACGTCCTCCATCTTCTTGGACTTGTCGAACCAAACGCATCGTGCGCCTTCCCTGGGGCCCATGGGACTGAAGTCTCCAAGTTCCGAGATAACCATCTTCGGCCCACCGCTCTTCAGTTGAACCTCGTCGCCCTTAACTAACTCCGACATTGCATATCTCCTTTGCTGGTTGGAAATGACGATATAGGGCCGCTTGCCACTATTTCAATGACTCAGCACCTGCGTCGTTCCGCCCCATCCCGCCGCCAGTCCTGGTGGAAGATCTGCTTCCGACGCGTCCAGGCGTAGCCAACGATGCCGAGGTGCATCACCACCGCCCAAGGGCTGACCCAGTAGCCTTTTGCCAGCTCGGCCAGCAAGCCGAAGGCTCCGAGGGCGACCAGGTAGAACGACAGGCTCAGGATCGGACGCTCGAACAGGTGGACGGAGCGCAGGAAGTCTAGCGCGGCAAGTACCACCAGAATGCACAGCAGGGAGTCCAATCCCATGAGGATCGAGTTCATCATGGTCAGGCACCTCGGGGCGTGAGGAAGCGCTCCGCAAAGGCTTTCAGGCCGGGGATCACGTTCATAGCCAGCAGACCGATGGTGAACGCGACGCCGGCGAGGAAGGCATCATCCAGGGGGATGAGGTAGGTTCGGGAGAGCCAGCCGGCGACAGGCTGGGTCCAGTAGGTGGAGCAGCCAAACCCGGTTCCGACTGCCAGAGCGGCCTGGAAACGGGTGAGATCTTTCAGAAAGCCGAGCGAGAGGATAGAGCCCCAGAACCCAGCGATGGTCACGCTGTACTTGGCAAACAGCGCGCCAATACCGATGGAGGTCGTGGGTTCCATCTGGTCCTCCGGCTGAAAACAAAAAACCCGGCGCGAGGCCGGGTTTTGGTGTGTTTATTCGTGCGGGTGTAGTTCTGCACAATGGCAAAACGATACCCAAATGCTCTTCAAATCGTCAAGCGACCCGTTTCAGGCGCTCCCGCTGGGCCCAGTAGGCCGCCACGCGGTCGTGGTAGCGCTGATGGACACTGGGGCACTCCAGGATGTCCTCGCCCCACTCCTCCCGGTATGCCTCCCCGTACCGCTTCATCCTCGCCGCCCACCGCGCCAACTGCTGGTCCGACATCCCGCGCAGGCGTTCGGCCAAGCGCTGCTGGTGATGGTCCCGGCGCTCGGCGTAGGCCTCTGCGCGCTGCACCGCCACCGTATCGCGGTCAACCTGATGCCAGCGCCAGCCCGACCCCTTCCGCAGGCCGCTCTGCTTCGCCACCACCTCGGCGACCGGCCTCAGCGCCTGGGCGTCGAGCCGGTCGATGTGGCGCGCCAGGCGCTCCCAGGTACTGGCATAGTCCCGCGCCCAGTTGCCGGGGTCGATCCGGCAGCCGAGGCGCTCCTCGATGAAGAGGCAGACCTCGCCCGGGCGCAGCGTGTCGCGGCCATTCACCGCCCGCTTGTGCGAGTTGATCGCCGCCAGCGCCATCCAGTAGGCCCGCTCACCCTGGCGCTGGGTCAGTTGGCCGAGCCCGGAGCCGATCCACACCAGGCCGTGGGCAATCGCCACATCGTCGCCGGTAGCCAGCGGCGAGTACAGCGTGTGGCCGAAGTGCTGCAGCGGCTTCGGCAGCGAGCGGATGGCAGCCTGCACCAGGCCGGCGGCCAGCATGTGGGCGCTACGCCCGTTGGTGTCCTTGCGGTCGGGGTGCGTCTCGTTGGCCACCCGCCCCTTCTTGCCCAGCGCGGCCTTGTCGGCCGCCACCGCCAGCACTGAGCTCCGACTCTCGTAGAAGGCGTCATGCCAAGCCTGGCGCGCGCTGATCAGTCTCATTTCGACTCTCCCCTGTAGTTTCCTGTAGTCACTGCTCGCCCTCGAGGAGAGGGACGATCTTCACTCGAACGCCTGGCGTTTCGCTCCAGAGCTTCTGGAATATGCCGCGGGTGGCCTGAACATCGTCACGCCATACGACGCCGTTGCAGGCATCGCAGATGGCCTTGAGGCAGTTATCCGCATCCGGTTTGCGCATGGCGGCGATCTCGCCGGCCAGAGCCTGGGCACGCTTGCGTTTCGACCATGAGGCTGGCACTTGGTGGTACATCCATATCTCGATGAGGCAAGGCCGGGTTATCAGCGGGCGCCCCGCCATTGCCTGCTGTGCGGCCATGGCAACCAGGCCTTCGTACGCCACGGTCTTCGCCGGCGTGAACATCCTGGCATGGGCGCCGACGCGACCGATGCGCGGCCTCCCCTTCCCCACCGGCTCGCCGGGTACGGTGAACATCACCGGGCGGAAGTCATGAATCACGGCGCACCTCCGGCGCTTTCCGGCGCATCTTTGCCAGCAGCAGTTCCCGCGCCTGGGCGCCACTGAGCCCGTCCAGTCCCTGGGCCTGCATCCGCCGGCGGAGCTGCTGCTCGGCTTCATCCTCGGCCAGGTCCAGCAGGCTCTTCCCGGTGTCATGCTCAATCGCGTGGATGACGGGCTGGCTCAGCGGGATGTTGTTTGCCCACCGCCGGACCATCTCTGCGTAGTGGAACCCGAAGCGCTTGCGGAGGCGATCGTCGTTCACCTCGCCGGTGCGCAGATCGAAAACGCCGGTGGCCTCGGCGGCGGCCTTGACCACATGGTGGCGGTAGCGGCACGCCAGAGCTTGGTGGAACGCGGTGTCGTGGTCCGGCAGACCGAGCGACTCCGGCTGCACGCTCAAGCAGAGTTCCCGGAATGTCGGCGCCGCCGGCGGCCAATCGAACCGGCTGCCCATGAACGTCAGCATGTTGAGTCCGTGGGCCAGTTGCTGGCCGGTCAGCCCCTGGAGCACGGTAGCCCAGGCACCGTCAGGGTTCGGGTTGTCGCCAAAACTCGACGTCCAGCGGTGCCCGTACATCTCGGTCATCTTCACCCAGAGCCGTTCCAGCAGCCTGTCGGGCAGCCTCGTTGGCTGCGACGATGGCATTGACGCGGTCGACGGCTGAGCGAGGGCCCTGTCGATGTGAGAGGCCGCGCTTTGCGGCACGATGGCCGGCTTGGCCTTCGGCATTTCGTCCATCGGTTTGCTCATGGCGGTGCTCCGCATGCGGTGCTGTTGCCATCCGGTGGCGCTCCAGCAAGAGTTCATCGAGAAAATTTCGGTAGTACAGAGGGGAGTCAGGCGGGGCGCCGAGCTTGGCTTCGGCGATCTCCATTGCCGCGAGCATCTGCTCCGCGGTGACACCGCGCTCGACCCAAGAGGCGAACAGCGGCATGGTCCTGGCGGTCTGCACCGCGTGGATCTGGAATCCGCGCTCTCGGATGAAGAACTGGCACCACTGTCCCGCAGTGGCCGGATCGGCTGGGCATTCGCGCACGCACGCGTTAGGTACGGTACGGTTATTACCGGATACCGGAGGTGTGCCCACTTTTTCACTTTCACCCCCACCCACATATCTGCCCTCTTTTTCCGGGAAAGCCGCGTAGTTACTGGGTTCCGACCCTCCCACATAACTGCCCGCTTCATCTGCCCACTTAGTGCCCACTTTTTTTCGGACGGATTGATCCCGTGAAGCCTTCGGCAACTCAAAAATCAGGCGCCTTTCGGCCAAGTTGGGGCCCACCAGGCCCACCTTCTGCAGCCAGACCAGCGCCCGCCGCAGCTCCTTTTCGGAAGGCTCGCCGCCCTTGATGCCCTGGTGCGGCTCGACGTAGAGCTCCTCGGCGATCGACTTCCACGAAATGCCGCGCCGCTCGCCGACGATGCCTGTTGCGAAGTCCATGAACGGGCGCAGGGCGAACACGTAGATCTCACGGGCAAGCATGGGCAGGCCGCGGAGCGCCTCCCGCTCCTCGTCGTTGATCTGGAAGGACGGCACGGATCACCCTTCGCCCGCCAGAACCGACTTGGCCATGCGGCTGAGCGTGGTGCATTTCGCCGCAGTGGAGTCCAGGGCGTTGATCAGGTCCGGAAGGAACTGGCCATCCCGCGCATCGAGGACCATGTCGTCGAAGACCCTGGTGCCGACGCCGGCGACATCACCGAGGCGACGCATCAGCGCGCCGAACACCTTCATGGCGTCCATGCCCTCGGCCACGACCGGGCGCACCGGGAGCAGCCCGTATCGGCCGGACAACTCCAGCAGTGCGCGTTCGCGCCAGGGTTGCTCCAGTGCCTGTACCCAGGACTCTTCAATCCAGGCTGGGATCTCGACGTCGCCGTCGAGCCAGCGTTCCACCCGCTTGCTCCAGTTCTTGTAGATCCGGGCGTAGTCGACGTGACTGGTGGCCGCCCCTTCCAGGGCCTTCAGGTCCGGGTAATCCTTGGCCCGGCAGCGTTCCGGCGCCCGCAGGTTCAGTTCGATGTTCAAGCGTTCGGCGAACCCGTCCTGCGACATGCTGGTCCGGGCGATCATGTCCTCAGCGATGGCGATCAACACGGCATCGCGGGTTTCGTGTCGAGGATTCGACGTATGCATGGTGGCCCTCCTGGGCGACGATGGTTCGGCTCAGGGCGATCAACTGGCCAGGCGCTCGGCGCCGGTTTCAGGCTCTGGGAAAACATCCGCCATCGAGCACGCCACACCCAAGGCGTTCAGTGCATGGACAATGCGCCTTGCCTCGTCTAGCCCGGGGGTGCGCGCACCGCGCTCATAGTTCGCCAAGCGGGATTGTTTCCACTTCAACTGGCGATAGAGATCGGCCTGCTTTACGTTCGCGCCCTCGCGGAGTTCACGGATTCGATTCATTGACTGGCTCCTATCGAGTCACGCCAACAGGATAAACACGCATTGTGATGATAGCAAACACAATTAGTGAAAGGGATTTATTGCAGGCCGTGATTAGAATCGACGGCATGAACACACTTGGCTCACGCATAGCGCACTACCGCTCACTCAAAGGCATTTCGCAGGCGAAGCTTGCGAAGGCTTGTGGCTGGGCTTCGCAATCACGGATCGGTAACTACGAGAAGGACACGCGCGAACCGTCCTTGGACGACCTGGAGCTAATAGCTCAGGTGCTTGACGTAACGGTCGCTGAACTGATTGGATCGGAATTGACCATTTCTGGAAGCCTTCAGAACGTGGAGCCTCCGCTACAGCCGTCGCGGGGACCGCAGGCCTACCCGCTCATCAGTTGGGTTGCAGCTGGAGGATGGATGGAGTCGTGCGACAATTTCTTACCTGGCGACGCCGAGGAATGGCTGTCGTCCGAGGAGAACGCAGGGACCAATGGGTATTGGCTTGAGGTCAAAGGCCGATCGATGTTCGACCCAACCGGCCTTGCTCCGGTGTCGTTCCCGCCAGGGCATCGCATTCTGGTCCAGCCTGAAGGCTTCGACGTGATCAGTGGGAAGTTCTATGTTGCCCGCTTGCGTGGCGAGGACGGTCGCTGGGAAACGACGTTCAAGCAGTACGTCCGCGACGCAGGAAGCTCCTACCTCCAACCCCTAAATCCCACCTTCGAAACGCTGAAGGTTGACGACAACGTCGAGATCATTGGAAGGGTCATCGATTCCAGACCGCCGCGCTCAGTGTTCTGAAGCCGGCGAATGGGAGCTTCCAAATGGAGGACCACTCCGTTCTCGCCCTGCTGCTGGCAGTCGAAGTTATTGACGCGCCAGAGGCGTCAATTCCTCCGGATATCCTTCCCGATCACCTATTGCTCGTCGCTCTAGATCAGACCCACCCCAAACGAGCCGTCATCGATTCCTGGTCGCCATTCATTGCACTCGCCGCGCGCCAGCGTGCCCGGGGAGTTCTGGGCACCGACGAGGTCATCTACGGCTACCGGTTCTCAGCGACAGTACAACTACGGACACCACTGCACGCGCTACAGCAACACGGACGGATCGAGCGCAGAGAGCACCCCCTGCTCCCACAGATCGCCGAGGAGCCGTGGCAGGGAACCTGGGTGGCGAAGCCTCGTCCCGATACGGCCGGCCAGATGGCCTCGGACATCGGCCCCATCGACGCCGACGGCGGTGACTATCTGCGTTTCCTCCTGCTCTGTCGCCGCATTATGGCGTGCCCGTTAAGCGATACCGATAAAGCGAATTTGGTGCATCGCTCCGCGAACTTCTACGGCGCCGGCGGCCATGCATTCGGCCAGTTCATCGAACACCACGGTGGGCCGGACGCGCTGCTCCGCAAACTCAACCGATAGCCCTCTCGATTTAAACCGTGCCCGCCTTGAGCGGGCTTTTTCTTGCGCTGCGAAAAATTAATCACATTTCGTGTTTGACAGATCAATCACGTTACGTGATTATTTGATCACGCCAGCAACACACCGCCGGCCAGGCCACCGAGCCGACCGCTCTTTAAAAACCAGATGGACGCCGAGCTGGCCGATGCATAGCCAGCGGACCTACCGCGCAACGGTAGGCGGCAGCGGACAACATTCCGTGCCGGGCACAGGCCACTCAAGCGAGATTGGGGCCAGTAGCGATGAATAGCCGACCGAGGCACGCTTCCCGGGCAATCGTGAAAACCTCGCGGGTAAGCGACCGCAGCCTGTGCAAGAGGAAGAGAGATACCGGCTCGCATTGCGCGGGCCGGATGCTCTCCAGATGGCTCAACGCTGAGCCATGCGGAAAGCATAAATTCGTACGACGACCGGTTCCGTAGGAGCCAGAAACAGTGTAGTGGCGAACACTGTCTAGCTTGGACACGAGGTGTATTTTCTGGATTCGAAGTTGCTCCCCCAGAAGACGAAGTTGGCGTTCGATACTGCCTGCTCGTCTTGACGATGCTTCGGGAAGGGCTGCCTCAAGCTCTTCGATTTGCTTTTCAAGCCTGGCGACCTTCTCTTTCGTTGAAAGCGCGCGGCTCCTTTTCTTCTGAGCCTTCTTTTTACCGTTCACTTTCGGCGTCCCGTGCCAGGGCCGCCACCATGAAAGACTTTCGTTTCAGCATAGAGGGTATCGCCCTTGCCAGGCTTGTAGCGAGTCTTGCGCTCGTTTCGACATCCCTCGCACATCACGGGAGGATTAACCCACTCGGCCCGATAACGGAACTTTGTGGTCTTGCAGAACCGACAGTTCTTCACGATCCAGCCCGTTTTTTGAGGCTTTTCCGGCGTCGAATCAAACGGTGTAGGGATGGCTGGCGGATTCGCCTCCTCCATCGCCTTCTTCAGTTGCATCAGAACTGCAAGATTTTTCGCATCCATGGCAAACGCCCCGAAATCTCGACGACCAGAGATTAGCAAGGGCGAATCGCCACTACCAGCAACTGCACCACCAGCCCATCACTCAAAGAGAGACATCCAATGAAGCGAAACGCCAACCCGGCGGCGACCGTTGCTGCCTGGAATTCCGCATACCCCGTCGGCACCGAGGTCGACTACCGATTCCATCGCGGCGCGGCGCCGAAGCGCACCCGTACCACTACTGAAGCCCAGATCCTCGGCGGACACACCGCTGTCGTCTGGCTCGCCGGCGTGTCCGGTTGCGTTGCCTTATCCCACTGCGAGCCGGCCTGAACGTGGCGTGCAGCAACTTCCCCGGCGACAAAGACGAGCAGTGGGACCATGCTGAAAGCGGGTTCGCCCCCAGATTCTGTTTTGCCAATGTTCGATTGGGGACTATCTGGTAGGGGCCTCGAACGAATCTCGATAGGACTTGAAAGCCTCTATCGCATGCTCATTTCTATTATTTCCGTCAGAGTCATCGACCATCCTTTCCTCTGGCGTCTTGCCTCCATAGTAGTCTTCGAACCAACCGAAGTACTGCAATCTGATAGAACCAGGGTGAAACTTACTATCAAGCGCCTTCCACCACGTCAAACAGGCTGGACAAGGTGGGAGTTCCGTGAAGCATATAATTGTTCGGACTCCCCGTGCATAGAGTTCTCTTCCTATAGGACCAGGAGAATTCTGCATGCCAAGTATCATTATATTGGTAAGCGGAGGCTCCCAGTTGGCCCTAACGCACCGCTCCAAGGCAACCCGCTCGCTGTGGAGCCCCGCTGATCCAGCAGGGGTGCTTGAAGCCTTATGGTCTTTTCCAATTCGAGCATTGTTATTGTCAAGCAACCTTATTGCGCCGAAGCATTTTCCCAAACCAATATCCCCCGACCTTCCACGACCTTTTCTTGCTTTATAAGCGACAACATCAACCCCACGAAAATCAACACCCTCAACATCGAGCGGCTCGAAGCTAATCACCATATCGACAACCTCCCTGTTGTGTTCGCAACTATATATACGCACCAACTCAGGCATTCAGTGTAGTCATATTCAAGACTACCCATAGAACAAAAAACCAGCAGCATAATTCTCATTTGAAATAAATCCCTTTCTCCCTCCCGCTTGCAGTTACCAATGCGGGCGACCGCCCTCTACCACTGCGAACCGAGATAGATCGGTTGCTCTCGAAATCCCTCGAACGGAGTTACGCCATGTTGATCTTGACCCGCCGCCCCGGCGAAACCCTGCATATCGGCGACAACATCACCGTCACGGTCCTCGGCAGCCAAGGCGACCAGGTGCGCCTCGGCATCACCGCCCCGGACGACGTCGCCATCCACCGCTCCGAGATCTACCAGCAGATCGGCAACGTCCGACCGGTGCCGCCGGCGGAACTGGTCGAGGCCTGGAACCGCGAGCACCCGGCGCCAGCGCTGATCGAGTACCGGCCGTATCGGGGGGCCGAACCGCAGCGCACCCGCACCGTCGGCCGGGCCAGCGTGTCGCTTGGCGGGGCGGCGGTTATCTGGATCGAAGGCCAGTCGGCGCCGGTGGCGTTGCGGGCCTGCACGGCGATCTCCTGACTTCGGCGCCTGGCCCATTGCCGGGCGTTTAACCCACGGCGAGCGCCCGCCGGTCCAACGGCGCGTACAACGGAGGACCTCACCATGTAGCCCAGCCCCAACGGCAGATCGCCAACATGCGGTCGAGCCTGTACCCAACCGCTTTCACATAAGGCGGTGCATGTAAGTGGAGACAGGGCGCTTGGCGGCGCCCTTCTCTTTCCTGCTCCTGGCTCGGCCAGGGCGTAGCGGAGAGTGATCTGCGGCGTGGAAGCTGGGAGCCGAAAGCTCCCTGGAGACACGCGGGAAGCGCGGGAACAAGCGCGCACGTGGGCGGCCATGGCCGATGAAGTTCCGGGCATCAGCACAGTCACCGCAGCAGCGGCAAACACCCGAGAAGCGCACTGATGCCAGAGCCGGAGTCGCGACCGGCCAGATCACTCCCCGCTGCGCATGCAGCGTTCCCCCTCTTCGCCCGGCTCCGGCCGGGCTTTTTTCAACCCCCATTCGAGAGCACCCACCACGGCGCCCCACCGGGCACGACTGCCGTGTGCCTGGGTGCTGCCGAATGCAGGTGAACCACGGAGAGCATCCCGATGTGGACATACCGCGAGCGCCGCAACCGCGCGGCTTTCAGCAACGCGCAACTCGCTTACGACCGTGCCGTCGACCCGCTCTGGGACCAGCCGGACCCGGAGCCCGACGACGAAGAGCAGGAGGATGACGATGGCCTGGGCGAATGAGCGCGCCGAGGGCGTGATCGAGGAAGCGATCATCGCAATGCGTCGGTCGGTGATCCCGCGCCACGACCAGTTGGTATGGCGCGGCCAGATCGAGATGGCCTACACGCTGGACGCCATCGGCACCCGGCAATACGACGACATGCGCCGCCGGCTCGACGCCGCGGCGGATGCGAGACAGCAAGAACTGAGGAGCATCGACCTATGACCACCCGCCCCGTTCGCTCGATCATCGACGACCAGCTCGACGATATCGAAGAGTTTGCCGGAAAGAGCATCCGCCAGGCCGTCGAGTTGGCCAACCGTCACGGCTACAACAACCCGTTCTTCGCCGACATATGCGGCGACCTCTGCGTTCTGCGCTTCCGGCGTAGCTCCCGCCTTCACGCGACAACCACCCTCACCCTGAAATGAGACCAGCCCCATGACTGCAGCTCTCGCATCGGTCGGCGCGCTCGACCGCACCAAGTACCTCGGCGGCAGCGATGTCGCCGGCATCCTCGGCATCAGCCCCTGGCGCACTCCGTTGGACGTGTACCTGGATAAGGTCCAGCCGCGCACCGGTCCCGTCGACCCGGCGAAGCAGAAGATTTTCACCCGTGGCCAGCGGATGGAGCCCTACGTCATCGACCTGCTGGCCGAAGAGACCGGCCTGAAGATCGTCGGCCGCGGTAACCGCTACCGCGACCAGCAGCACGACTTCATGGCCGCCGAGATCGACGCCGAGGCCGCCAGCGGCGAAAACATCGAGATCAAGACGGTCAGCCCGTTCAAGGCAAAGGACTGGGGTGAGGTTCAGACCGATGCCATTCCAGTCCACTACACCGCCCAGGCCATGCACGGCCTGATGGTCACCGGCCGCCAGGTCTGCATCTTCGGCGTGCTGATCGGCGGCGACGACTTCCGCGTGTACTGCGTCGAGCGGGACGACGAAACCATCGCGGCGATTCGCGAGAAGGAGGTCGAGTTCTGGGGACGCATCCAGCGCCTGGATCCGCCTGAAGCAACCGCTGTCAGCGACATCCTCCGGCTGTTCGAGCGTGACGCCG
The DNA here is from genome assembly GCF_013343155.1 of Pseudomonas sp. FDAARGOS_761. Classification (NCBI taxonomy): domain Bacteria; kingdom Pseudomonadati; phylum Pseudomonadota; class Gammaproteobacteria; order Pseudomonadales; family Pseudomonadaceae; genus Pseudomonas; species Pseudomonas sp. FDAARGOS_761. The sequence continues at coordinate 3,017,894 of NZ_CP054572.1, forward strand.
GAACCAGTATCGAGGCCGATGGCAAGGTCGTGGAGGTGTTCAACCGCCTGCGCGAACTGAAAGCCAAGGCCAAGAGCCTGGAGTACGAGATCGAGTCCGCAGAGGAGCGCATCAAGCTCTTCATGCAGGACCACGCCCAACTCACGGTCAACGGCAAGTCGGTACTGACGTGGAAGTCCCAGACCACCAACCGCTTCGACCAATCCGCCTTCAAGGAAGCTCACCCCGCGCTGTTCGAGCAGTTCAAGAAGACCAGCGAATCCCGCGTTTTCCGCCTCAAGTAACCGGAGCCCCGCATGTCCGCAACCGCCCTGAAAGCCGCCGCGACCGGCAATGTCGCCAACAATGGCCAGCCGAAAACGCTGGCCCACCTGATGACTGACCCGAAGATCAAAGCCCAGATGGCCCTGGCGCTTCCGAAGCACATGACCGCCGACCGACTCGCGCGCATCGCGCTGACCGAGATTCGCAAAGTACCGACCCTGGCGAAGTGCAATCAGGAGAGTTTCCTCGGCGCCGTGATGCAATGCGCGCAGCTCGGCCTGGAACCGGGTAACGCTCTCGGCCATGCCTACCTGCTGCCGTTCGGCAACGGCAAGGCGAAAGATGGCCTGTCGAACGTCCAGTTGATCATCGGCTACCGCGGGATGATTGACCTTGCCCGGCGCTCCGGCCAGATCGTTTCGCTCACCGCGCGCACCGTGCACCAGAACGACCAGTTCAGCTATCGCTACGGCCTCGACGAGGACGTCCAGCACGTTCCGGGAGAAGGTGAACGCGGCGTCATGACCCACGTCTACGCGGTCGCCAAGCTGAAGGACGGCGGCGTGCAATTCGAGGTCATGAGTAAGGCCGACGTCGACAAAGTACGCGCCACCAGCAAGGCATCCGGAAACGGGCCTTGGGTCACCCACTACGAAGAGATGGCCAAGAAGACCGTCATCCGCCGGCTGTTCAAGTACCTGCCGGTCAGCATCGAGTTGCAGACCGCAGTCACCCTGGACGAACGCGCCGACGCCGGATTGGACCAGGACAACGCGTCCATCCTCACCGGCGAATACAGCGTTGTTGACGACCAGTCTCAGGACCAGGTCCCGGACGGCGTGAACACCGAGACGGGCGAAATCACCGAACCCGCCCCGGGCCAGCAGCCGGACACCGGCACCGACGAGCTCAATCTCGAGTAACCGGCCATGCCCAGCCGAACCATCGAAGAGCAGTTCGATCGTGTCGAGGAGTTCAACAGCCTCCTCGGCGCAGCGGAGCTGAATGCCGCCACCACCTGGGAAGAAGAGTTCACCGCCGACCTGCGCGCCAACTTCCAGCGCTACGGCCCGCGGATGTTCCTCAGCGAGTCCCAGCACACCACCCTCGAACGAATCGCCAACCAGTAGGAACAGCAGCCAATGACAGCCCAAGCCGCCGCAACCATCGCTGAAGAACTCGTCGACGACCTCGCCGAAGAACTGCCCAGCAACATCACCTCCATCGCCGCCGAATCTCTCGGTCGAGACCTTCTCCAGGCCCTGTTACAAGAGGTACGCGCCCTACCGGATGTTTGGCAGAAGATGTCCGAGCAACGCCAGGCCGCCGTGATCGAGCGCATGCGCGGCACCGTAGAGCGCACCGTGAAACACGCGGTCAAGCTGATCTCCGCTGGCGAGCGGCCGGCCATCGACGGAATTCTGGAGTCCGTGGCGATCAAGGAAGGCATCAAGGCGACCTTCAAGGTCAGCCAGTTCAACCCGCTGCGCCACGACCTGATCGACCGCACCGGCAAGGTCTGCATGCTGGTGGTGGCCGACGCCGCTGAGTACCTGGAGGGCATGGATGCTATCCAGCCCGATCCGGACCAGAACTCTCTCGCCCTCGAAGATGGCGGCGACGCAGATGGCACTGGCGCGCAGGACCCGCTTTACATTGAAGCGGTCAGCCATGTCATCGACACACGCAGGGTCAGCATCAGCGGACTCCAGCGCTACCTGAAAATCGGCTACAACCGCGCCGCGCGCATCGTCGAGGAATTGGAAGCCGCCGGCGTTGTATCGGCACCGAACTCCAACGGCGAGCGCGAGGTGATCCTGCAATCGCCGCCGGAACCGGAAAAAGACCTGCTGAGCAGCGCCACCGAGCCCGGCGCCACAACCTACGGCGGCCACACCATCGACGACATCACCGTCATGGTTCTGCGCAAGGACGAGATCACCCCGGGCTGGCTGCAGTCGCGCTTCGCTCTCACCACCGAGGAAGCCGAGCGCGTCGTTCTCCAACTGCTGGACCAGGGCGTCATCGTGCTCGAGCAGGAGAACGAAGAATCCCGCGAGTTGAACACCTACCGCGTCATCAAGAAGCCGGGGGATATCGCCCTCGACCTGGAGTGAGCCATGCGCATCACGAAACTCGAAATCACCAATTTTCAAGGGCTGCGTCATGCGGCCCTTGATGTTTCTGCGCCGGTGCTCCTTGTGGCCGGCCACAACGGCGCCGGTAAAAGCAGCTTGCTTGATGGCGTGGCTATGGCCTTCAACGGCCAGCCGCGCCGCGTCTCGCTGAAGAAGGAGATCGACAAGCTGATCACCGAGGGCGCCAAGAAGGGCGAGGCCCGCGTCGAGTGGCTTGACGAAGCCGACGAGGTGCAGGCCTGCGGGGTCGCACTGCCCAGTGGCAAAGGCTCCCCGCTCGCCGACTCGCCGTTCCTACCGTTCGTGCTCGACGCCAGCCGCTTCGCCGCCCTGGACGCAAAAGATCGCCGCCGAGTGCTGTTCGACCTGACCGACGCCAGCGCCAGCCCGGCCGAGGTCGGCAAGCGCCTGAAGGCCAAGGGCATCGACCTGGCGCTGTTCGAGAAGGTGAAGCCCCTGCTCCGTTCCGGGTTCTCCGCCATGGTCGGCCAGGCAAAGGACTACGCCAGCGAGGCGCGCGGCGCCTGGAAGGCAATCACCGGCGAGAACTACGGCAGCGACAAGGCGAACGGGTGGGAGCCGGAGGCGCCGCCGGTCATCGTCAGCGAGGAGGAACTGGAGTCGGCGCGCGCGGAGCTGCGAGCCACCGCCCAGGACCTGGACGAGGCCCAGCAGACCCTGGGCTCCAGCAAGCGCGCCCACGCCGACGCCCAGGCGCGGGCCAGCCGCATTGCCGCTCTCCGCGAAACCGCAGCACTGGCCGACCGTCGGCGCAACAAGCTGGCCACCGACGAGGCCAATCAGGACGAGTGGTCGGAGAAGGTCATGGCAGCCGAGACCGCCGCCAGCGGCGAGCCCGCCCACCAGCCGATGACCTGCCCTCATTGCCAGGGCGCCGTGGACCTGCAGGCCGGCCAGTTGGTCGCGCACCAGCCGCCGGCGAAGGTTGCCGATCCCGAGGCGGCGAAACGCCTGGAGGAATACCGCGGCTATCTTGCCAGCGCTCAGCGGGCCGTCGCCAACAGCCAGCGGGACCTGAAGGAGAGCGAGGACGCCGCCGCGCAGGCCGCCGCGCTGGAAGCCGAAACCGCCCAGGCGCCCAGCGCCGAGGCGATCGCCAACGGCGAACAGGCGATCAATGAACTGCGCCAGGCGCGTGACCGGCAGCAGGCCAAGGTGCAGTCGCTGCAGGAAGCGTTCAACGCCGCCGCGCAGCGCCAAGACGTCATCAAGCAGGCCGCCGGCTTCCACGCCGAGGTCTGCGCCTGGAGCGCCCTGGCCGATGCCCTTTCCCCCACGGGCATCCCGGCGGAGATCCTGGCCGACGCGATCGGGCCGGTGAACGAGCTGCTGCAGCGCCTATCCGGCATTGCCGGCTGGTCGCCGGTACAGATCAGCGCCGACATCGATGTCACGTTCGGCGGTCGACTGTACGGCCTGCTGTCCGAGTCCGAACGCTGGCGGTGCGACGCGACCATCGCCCTGGCCATCGCGACGATCTCCGGCCTGCGCCTGGCGCTGCTGGATCGCTTCGACGTACTGGATGTCCCTGCCCGCACTCAGCAGGCGATGAAGCTGTTCCAGAGCCTGGCCGCCGGCGGCGAGATCGACACGCTGATCGTCGCCGGCACGCTCAAGGAACCGATGGCGAAGACGCCGGGCTGGCTACAGGCGGTCTGGATCGATGCCGGGCAACTCGTCGACCAGCAACAACAAGCTGCGGCCTGACCCTCGATACAGCGCCCCACCCGGGGCGCTTTCTCTCCCAGCACGCACCGGACGCCGCCCTGTGGGCGATTCAACCATGCCTCGTGGGCCGCCCGCGTCAGGCAGGGCGGCGTCCAGTGCCTGTTCGTTTTCAAAGCAGTTTTCCCTCACGGACTAACTTGGCATGCGCCTCTACAGATTCAACAAGCTCCACTACTTGCGATCGAAGATCATCGATACTGATTCTATTCACAGATACTTTCTGCCCCTTCTTAGTGAAACCAGCCCTGTGAACGCAATCGTGCCTTACTTCAATCGCTCTATAAAGCCACTCAACATTTAAGAACTCATAACCAAGAACCGATTTAAACATCAGACCGACTTTAGAGAGATTATGAAAAACCAGATCAGACAAATATGATGCTATCGCAAGCTTTGCCGGATTCTCCTGCTCCACAACCTCTCTCCAGTCAAATTTCTTATTCCTTAACTCTGGAACCGTCTCATACATTTTTCGTGTAAGACTATCAGAAGCTGTCACCAACCCGACAAAAGTATTTGCCAGATAGCCCTCTACGGCTGCAACTAAGTGCCCATGCAACATTACATGCAAAGAGAACTCTATATTCTCCGGCATATCTACATCGAGCAGACCAGCTACGCTGTGCACTTGCTCGGAGAATATTCGATATGGTTCCTTCGGATCAGATTCGATGGCCCAAGCTAGCTCTTCTTCGTAGCCAGAATGTCCCATATATGGATCACCCAACCACTCAACACGTGCCTGCTCAGAGGCTTCAACCAACACCCCGCTAGATGAATTTTTTACAATAAACTCATGTTCATCCTTACACCACACACACCCAACCTGAGATGTTATAGATGTCTCACTATCCTCGTTAGTTTTAGCAGCATCATAGGCCTCTGGACAGTCCAACACCTCATGCATAATACCGCCGCAGGCCAGGCACATGAAATGCAATTCGACAAACATCAGAAGCTCCAAGTCTTAATACATAGAATTAGTAGTTCGCGCCAATCCACTCGTTTCACAGGTGCGGTGGATTGGACGTAGGCTGCCTCAGCAGTTTCAGCCCTCGCGACGGTTTGGATATCCGTCGCAGATAAGTCGCTGTCCTACCACCGCAGCACAACTCGGATGGAAGAAGAGCCCCTTCACGGTCTCCGAATCAGCGTAACCGTCGTAGCGGACCACTCCCCCATAGATCATCCTGCCGCAACCGAAGCACAGCCCTTCCTCGGTCATGTACTCGTGTATTTGAAGTGACTCTTCAGTGTTTTTGAAGTAGCTCATTGATCCCCCAGGTCCGGCCCTATGCCGGGTCACCCAACTCTAGCCCCAACGACATCACTGCGCCATCACGCATGGCGCAGTGCATCGTCACGTTCGCGAAAAGGAACCCGCCGCATGACTTCCCTCAAGAAGCCCTCCTTGCTCGACTTCAAAACCCAGTACGGCCTGGCCCTGGACGACACCGACGACGCGATCATCGTCGACCTGTTCGCCGGCGGCGGCGGTGCCAGCACCGGCCTGGAAATGGGCCTGGGCCGCAAGGTCGACCTGGCCATCAACCACAACCCGGCGGCGATCAGCATGCACGAGGCCAATCACCCGCACGCCGAGCATCTGCCGACCGATGTCTGGGGCATCGACCCCATTGCGAGCACGAAGGGCAAGACCGTGGGCTGGCTGCACGCCTCACCGGACTGCCGACACCACAGCCAGGCCGCCGGCGGCCAGCCGCGCAAGAAAGAGATCCGCGACCTGTCCTGGGTTGTTGTCAAGTGGGCCGGCAAGCTCCAGAAGCTCGGCCGCGGGCCCTGGGTGATCAGCCTGGAGAACGTGAAGCAGATCCTGCAGTGGGGCCCGCTGATCGCCAAGCGCGACAAAGCGACCGGCCGTGTCGTGCGTCTCGACGGCACCGTTGCCCAGCCTGGCGAGCGGGTGCCGCGGCACGAGCAGTTCCTTGTGCCCGATCCGAAGCGCAAGGGCCGCACCTGGCGTCAGTTCCTGCACGCGCTGCGCGGGTTCGGTTATCAGGTGGATTACTGGGTCGAGCGCAACTGCGACTACGGCGACCCGACCACCCGCCAGCGCCTGTACCTGGTGGCCACCGACGGCGGTTTCGCGCCAGTGGCGGCGGAGAAGACCCATGCCGCGAAGCCCAGCAAGGGGATGCTGCCGTACCGCACGGCAGCAGAGTGCATCGATTGGAGCGACCTCGGCCAGTCGATCCGCAACCGGAAGAAGCCGCTGGCCGAAGCGACCATGCGCCGCATCGCGAAGGGCATTGAGAAAGAAGTGCTCCAGCGCGCCAAGCCCTTCATCGTGCCGATCGCGAACTGGTCGCGCGAAGCCGTGCATCCGGTGGACCAGCCGCTGAACACTGTCACGGCCTGGCCGAAGGGTGGCGCTTTCTCCGTTGCCACCCCGACGCTGATCCAAGTTGGCTACGGCGAGCGCGACGGACAGGCACCGCGCGTCCTTGAACTGGACGAACCCCTCGGCACCGTGGTCGCCGGCGGCACCAAGCACGCAGTCGCTGCCGCCCACCTGGTGAAGTTCAGGTTCGACGCCACGGGTTCCCCCATCGACGAGCCGATGCCGACGATCACCAGCGGCGGCGAGTGCAAGCGCCCGGCCGGCGCGGCGCACGCCCTCGGCATGGCCAGCGCGGTTCTGGTCGGCGTAGGCGGCCGCGCCGGCCAAACCGAGCCGCGTTCGGTTTCCGAGCCGATGTACACCATCACCGCGAAAGCTGACTGCGGAGTGGCCACCGCCTTCCTCGCCCAGATGAACGGCGGCTACAACACGACCTTCAGCCGGCCGGCCGACGCGCCGATGAGCACGGTCACGAACAGCGGCAGCCAGCAGCAGTTGGTCACCGCTCACTTGCTGCACCTGCGCGGTAACTGCGACGCGCGCGCCGCCGACGAACCGCTGCACACAGTCAGCGCAGGTGGGCAGCACCACGGCCTGGTCAGCGCCCTGCTGGTGACGAATACCACCGGCCACAGCAGCACGCCGGCGGACCAGCCGGCGCCTACCGTGGCAACCGGCGGTCACCACATGCTGGTCACGCCGGAAATGATCGCCGGCAGCCTCACACCCGAGCAGTTGGACGGCGCCGTGTGGGTGGCGGCGTTCCTAATGAAGTACCACGGCATGGGCGAGAACATCCGTCCGCTGGACGAGCCGGTCAGCACCGTGACCACCAAGGACCGGCTGGCCCTGGTCACCGTGTGGATCAGCGGCAGCCCCTACGTGATCGTCGACATCCGCCTGCGCATGCTCAAACCGCGTGAGTTGTACCGCGCCCAGGGCTTCCCCGACAGCTACATCATCGAGCGGGGCCACAACGGGCAACGGTTCACTCTGTCCCAGCAGGTCCACATGTGCGGCAACAGCGTGAGCCCGAACACGATGGCCGCATACGCCCGGGCGAACGACCCATGGAAGCGGCGGCTACGCCCGAGTCCGCAGCAGGTGGCAGCATGAACACTGAGCAGTTCATCCGGGAGTCCGCCGCGCGCGGGCTTTCCCGCCGCGCAACGATGCAAGCACTTGGCCTCGGCCGCTGGAAGTTCGACCTGATCATCGGAGCCATGGGGCCCATTGAGTGGGCCAAGAACGGCACGACGCTCGGCAACCGCCTGGCGTACGAAGCGTCGCGCGGCAGGTTCACGCCGGCGCAGGCCGCAGCACTGGAGCGCGCCCACGAACGCTGGAGCGAGAGCCGACGCTTCACCGTCGACGGCGTGACCGGGACGATCGCCGAGCTGGTGGAGCACTTCCAGAGCCCGGTCCACGCAACGACCGTCCGCCGCCGCGTCGCCGCCGGCATGAGCCTGCGCGACGCACTCATCACCCCGCGCCAGCAGCCCAAGCCCGGGCGCCGGGATCCCTGGAAGCGCTCACGCCAGCAAGTTGCTCCGCATCTAGATGAACAGATACCTGAATTGATCAAAGGTCTAGATAGCTCAACTCTCTGTCGATGATCTGCTCAGATTTCTTCATGGCCTCTGTCGCGTACGTGTAATTGATGTGTAGATCATCAATAATGAGCGCAGATTGCCCCTCGTGGAATTGCTTGCATCGAAGTAGGGCTGTCTCGATTAGTCCGTTATGCAAAACATTATCTGCCGCATCCTTTCCCTCAGCTGCGCGGATTGTGCGAGCCAATTCAGTTACCGCCTGCAACTTCTTTTCGGCAGCTGCGAGGCCTATTCCTCCAGTCTCGACGATTTTGGTCCAAGAATGGTCGACGATTGGTCGTTTCACTTCTCTCTCCTTGATCCGGCCCCATGCCGGGCCAACGGAACCTACCCCAGTTAACTGCAAAGCGCCAGCAGGCGAGAAGTATTCCCTATGTCCGCAGAAAAGCCGCGGGAGCGGCCAATCCTGTTCAACGACCAGATGGTCCGAGCCATTCTCGAGGGCGGAAGTCTGTACAGCCCTTTGAGCTGGACATGGACTCCGACTACGGCAACTGCGACCTGTGCCGGAAGAAGAACGAGGCAAAGCTGATCAGGACCATCTAGGAACACCCGTCCAGGGTACTCTGGTGGTCTGGCACAGAAGAAAGGTTCGGCCAGGTGTTTCGGCAGGTCCTCCCCAATTACAGAGCGCTGGTCTGGTCAGCCGATGAGCGAGCCAGGCAGACGGATTTTGATTTCGACTACCTGGCCGAAGACATCGACTATTTCTGTGGTGATTAATCTAGCCCTTGAATGCAGATATCAATCCAGTAACAGCCGCAATCGAAGCCATTACCATCCCAAACCAATACCCTACTGCCTGGCGTCGATGACTCTCCTCCGCCCTGATTGCATCGCGGGCAGCTCTTATGCCTTTCTCAGTGAGGTAGTAAGGTTGCTTTGGATCATCATCCCACTCGACCCGCCCATACATTCCTGGCTCAGTGATGTCAGGCATTTGTGCACCCAGAACGTCTGCTTTGTTGCGTAGGTACTCGGTGTGGATAAGCCACTTCCAGTGCAGCAGGTCGTCCTCCCGTTTGACGTAGTCAGACATCCAGCTGTTTGTCAGTTCCTCAGGCTCATCTGGTGGAAATTCTTTATCCAGCGCCTCTTGTGCCTTCGCCTGCTTCCGCAAGGCAACACGGTACTTAAGATAGTTCTGCCACAGCCACATCCCTGACTCCCTATATTTAGATCCGCGTGAAATATAACCGCGAGGTATCCCCATGCCTACAGAAAACAAAATCGATTGCCCGGCACTCCACAATCGAAGCAGTAGCTACCCGTTCGGCGATCGAGTGCCGCGCACGGTACGGATGCTGAAGACAGTGACCGCCGACTCAATGCCTGGCATCGGGCTCGCCTACATCAAGGGCGATGCGCCAGTTGCAAAAGCGGGTCAAACCTATCCAGTGTGGACGAATAGCCACGGCGCCGTCACAGCGGTCATGGAGGACGGCGCCCGCCTTGGACTGCGCCCGGCAGAATTCGAGGTCGACAGCTGGCACCACCTTGCAACTGCGCCAGCCCCGCAGCCCCAATGAAGAAAGCCCTCTCCTAGCCGTCATCGGCGCCAGCCTAGTCGCGCTACACGCAATGATCGAGCTAGCGCCAGCATTCGCAGCCCTGCAATGGGGCTGCTCTTTCTAACTCGAACGGTAGCCGAATAGGCTGCCAATCCCCGAAAACCATTTTCCCGACCAGCGCCAGCAGGACGGGGAGGTATTGCCCATGGAAACCCCATCTGAGTTCCTCTCGAAGGAAGAGTTGGAAGCCATGATCGGCGCCAAGTCATCGAAAAAACAGGTCGAGTGGCTGGCATCTCATGGCTGGAAGTACGAATTGAATGCTGCGCAGCGACCTGTCGTCGGGCGGATCTATGCCCGCCTGCGGCTGGCCGGAGTGAAACCGAACGGAACGGTCGCTGTACAGGAACCATGGACGCTGGATCTGTCGAAGGTGAGTTGAAATGCGGCCGAAGCAGCCGAAGAACAGGGATCTCCCGCCCCGGATGATTCGCCGGACCAGGAAGCTGAAAGGAGGGAAGTTGTGGGTTGGCTACTACTACGACGGCCGCGGCGAGGACGGAAAGAGGAAGGAAATCCCGCTCGGTACCGACCTGGACATGGCAAAGCTGGAGTGGGCGCGGCTGGATGCCAGTCCGGCTCCGAAGACCCTGCGCAAATGGGGTGACGTGTTCGACCGGTACGAGAAAGAGATCATCCCCGGGAAAGCGCCACGCACCCAAAAGGACAACCTCCTCTCGCTGACGCAACTGCGAAAGGCGTTTTCAGAAGCGCCGGTCGAGGCGCTCACCCCCCAAGTGCTGGCACAGTACCGGGACAAGCGGTCCGCGAAGGTTCGGGCGAACAGGGAGCTCTCCCTCTTCTCCCACATCTTCAACATCGCCAGGGAGTGGGGGATCGTCACGGCTGAAAACCCGGTGAAGGGGGTTCGCAAGAACCGCGAGACGCCGCGCGACTTCTACGCCAGGGCCGAGGTCTGGAACGCGGTATACGGCGCGGCACCACCAGAACTCCGCGACGCAATGGACCTTGCCTATCTCACCGCTCAGCGGCCGAGCGACGTGCTGATCATTCGGGAGGCGGACATTCAGGACGGGCACTTGCAGATCGCCCAGGGCAAGACGTCGAAGAAGTTGCGCATCATGCTCGATGTCGACGGCAGCCCGACAGCGCTTGGAGAACTCGTTGCGCGGCTGTGCGAGCAGCGGCGGCAGCGCGGCGTAGCCGGCCCGTATCTGATCACAACACCCGATGGGCGCCGGATGACATCCTCCATGCTGCGCATTCGCTTTGACGAAGCACGGTCGGCCGCCGCCGGCGCGGCGCTGGAGGAACTCGACGAGACACTGGCCACCGCGATTCGTCAGTTTCAGTTCCGAGACATCCGCCCGAAGGCAGCCTCTGAAATTGCTGACCTCGGCCGGGCATCCAGGCTGCTTGGACACACCGACAAGCGCATCACCGAGACCGTCTATCGTCGTGTCGGCGAGATCGTGGAGCCAACGAAGTAAGGAAGAGTTGCGGAAATGACATGGATGTTGCGGAAATGGTCAGTGTCGCCGCGCAACGGTGGGGAGACGATCCAGAAATGCAAAAGCCCCGGCTAACGGGGCTTTCAGCGATGAAATGGCGGAGGTGTAGAGATTCGAACTCTAGGATAGGTCTCCCCATCGACGGTTTTCAAGACCGTTGCCTTAAACCACTCGGCCACACCTCCGCATCGCGGGGCGCCATAGTACCGGATAGCAACACACTGTCAAACTCTATCGATTGGCCCTGGCAGAGGCTTTGCTATCATGCCCATCAGTACGTCATGGACCCGTTCCCGTTAAGGAGTACCCACACCATGCAAGAACAGCAATATCAGCTGAACTCCGCCGTCGCGGAACAGCGTGAAGTCAGCGGCGTTCTGCGCAATACCTACGGCCTGCTGGCACTCACCCTGGCCTTCAGCGGCCTGGTGGCCTACGTTTCGCAGCAGATGCGCCTGCCCTATCCGAACGTGTTCGTGGTGCTGATCGGCTTCTACGGCCTGTTCTTCCTCACCGTGAAGCTGCGCAACAGCGCCTGGGGCCTGGTCAGCACTTTCGCCCTGACCGGCTTCATGGGCTACACGCTCGGCCCGATCCTCAACATGTACCTCGGCCTGCCCAACGGCGGCAGCGTCATCACTTCGGCGTTCGCCATGACCGCCCTGGTGTTCTTCGGCCTGTCCGCCTATGTGCTGACCACCCGCAAGGACATGAGCTTCCTGTCCGGCTTCATCACCGCCGGCTTCTTCGTCCTGCTGGGCGCCGTGCTGGTATCGCTGTTCTTCCAGATCAGTGGCCTGCAACTGGCGATCAGCGCCGGCTTCGTCCTGTTCTCCTCGGCGATGATCCTCTACCAGACCAGCGCGATCATCCACGGCGGCGAACGCAACTACATCATGGCCACCATCAGCCTGTACGTGTCGATCTACAACCTGTTCATCAGCCTGTTGCAGATCTTCGGCATCGCCGGCGGCGACGACTGATAGAAAGCGCCTCCGGAAAAGCCCGTCCCCGCGACGGGCTTTTTCATTTGCGGACCGGCAAAACACAGGCATTGGTTTATCATTCGAAGAAATCCTTCGCGTATCGCAGCATGAAATTCGCCATCGCCCTATTCGACCCTCCCCACTCCCCCGCCGCCCGCCGCGCGCTGCGCTTCAGCGAAGCCGCGCTGGCCGGCGGGCACGAAATCGTCCGCCTGTTCTTCTACCAGGACGGCGTGCACAGCGCCTCGGCCAACGTCGTGAGCGGCCAGGACGAGTTCGACCTGCCCGCCGCCTGGCGCGAGTTGGTCGAGCGCAACGGCCTGGACGCCGTGGTCTGCATCGCCGCCGCCCTGCGCCGCGGCGTGCTGAACGCCGAGGAAGCCGAACGCTACGGCCGTCCCGGCGCCAACCTTGGCGCACCATGGGAACTGTCCGGACTCGGCCAGTTGCACGAGGCGGCGCAAAGCACGGACCGCCTGGTCTGCTTCGGAGGCGACCGATGAGCCAGTCGCTGCTGATCATCAGCCGCCAGTCGCCCTGGTCCGGCCCGAGCGCCCGCGAGGCGCTGGACATAGCCCTGGCCGGCGGCGCCTTCGATCTACCGGTCGGCATGCTGTTCCTCGACGACGGCGCGTTCCAGCTGGCTCCCGGCCAGCATCCTGCGCACCTGCAGCAGAAGGACCTGCAGGCCAACCTGCAGGCCCTGCCGATGTTCGGCGTGGACGACCTCTACGTCTCGGCCCGCAGCCTGCGCGAGCGTGGCCTGGCGGAAGAGCGCCTGGCCCTCGCGGTCGAGGTGCTCGACGACCAGGCCCTGCGCGACCTGCTGCAACGCTACGACCAGGTGATTACCCTCTGATGGCCACGACCCTCCACGTACTGTCCCGCTCGCCGTTCAATGACGGCCGCCTGGGCAGTTGCCTGTACCTGCTCAACCCCGGCGACGGCCTGCTGCTCTGCGGCGACGCCGTGCACGCCTTGCTGGCCGGCAGCCACGCCTGCCAGGCCCTGGAACTGATGCCGGCGGAAATCGAACTGTTCGCCCTGCTGGAAGACCTCCAGGCGCGCGGTATCGAGGACGTCCCCGCTCGCCTGGTGGCGGTGGACTACCCCGGCTTCGTCGAACTCGCCACCCGCTTCGACAAGGTCAACAGTTGGCTATGACGCTCCTTACGCTGGAAGGCCGGGAAATCCGGCTGGACAAGGACGGCTACCTCGCCGCCCTCGACGATTGGTCGGAGCCGGTGGCGGAAGCCCTGGCCGCCCGCGAGGAGCTGGCCCTGACCGCCGAGCACTGGGAGATTCTCCAACTGCTCCGCGAGTTCTATGCGGAGTTCCAGCTGTCTCCGGCCAACCGCCCGCTGATCAAGTACGTCGCCCAGCGACTGGGTCCGGACAAGGGCAACAGCCTGCACCTCAACCACCTGTTCAAGGGCGCCCCGGCCAAGCTTGGCGCGAAGCTGGCCGGCCTGCCGAAACCGAGCAACTGTCTATGACTCTCTCGACTCCCGCCGAACATCCGTTCGCCCAGTTCGTCCGCATCCTCGGCAAAGGCAAGCGCGGAGCGCGCAGCCTGACCCGGGAGGAAGCCCGCGAGGCCCTCGGCATGATCCTCGACGGCAGGGTCGAGGACACCCAGCTGGGCGCCTTCCTCATGCTCCTGCGGCACAAGGAGGAAAGCAGCGAGGAACTGGCCGGTTTCACCGAGGCGGTGCGCGAGCGCCTGCAAGTCCCGTCCTTGCGCGTCGACCTCGACTGGCCGAGTTACGCCGGCAAGAAGCGCCACCTGCCCTGGTACCTGCTGGCCGCCAAGTGCCTGGCCGGCCATGGCGTGCGCATCCTCATGCACGGCGGCGGCGCGCATACCGCCGGACGCCTGTACAGCGAACAGTTGCTGGCGGCGCTGGAGATCCCGCTCTGCCACGACTGGCTGCAGGTAGAACAGGCCCTGGAGCGCGGCCACCTGGCGTTCATTCCGCTCGGCGCCTGGATGCCGGTGCTGCAACGTATGATCGATCTGCGCAATACCCTCGGTCTGCGCTCGCCGATCCATTCGCTGGTTCGCCTGCTCAACCCCCTGAATGCGGATTGCATCCTGCAGAGCATCTTCCACCCCGGTTACCAGGAAACCCACCGCGAGGCCAGCCGCCTGCTCGGCGACCGGGCCATCGTCATCAAGGGCGAAGGCGGCGAGGTCGAAGTCAACCCGGACGTCGTCGCCCACCTGTATGGTTGCGACCAGGGCGAAGCCTGGGACGAGGAATGGCCGGCATTGTCGACGCACCGGCACATGAAGCCGGAACAGCTCGACCCGGGTTTCCTTCGGGCCGTCTGGGACGGCCGCGAAGGCGACGCCTATGGCCACCTGGCGGTGCTCTCCAGCATGGCCCTGGCGCTACGGGCCCTTGGCAAGAATCGCGAAGAAGCCTTCAAGGAAGCCGCACACTACTGGGCGACCCGAAACGAATCGATCTGATCGATACGAATAGCCCTTTATTTATATAAATTTATCGATCAACCGACACTAGACTGTTCCTCCAACGACGTATGGAGGAACCCGCTCATGGGACAGTTGATCGATGGCCGCTGGCACGACCAGTGGTATGACACACAGAAAGACGGCCGCTTCCAGCGCGAAAACGCCCAGCGCCGCCATTGGCTGGGCGAGCCGGCGTTCCCCGCCGAGGGCGGGCGCTACCATCTCTATGTCTCGCTGGCCTGCCCCTGGGCCCATCGGACCCTGATCGTGCGCAAGCTGAAGGGGCTGGAGTCGCTGGTGGATGTTTCGGTGGTCAGTTGGCTGATGCGCGAGAACGGCTGGACCTTCGACCCCGCCCACGGCTCCACTGGCGATCGCCTCGACGGCCTGGCCTTTCTGCACCAGCGCTATACCCGCGACGACCCGCACTACAGCGGCCGGGTCACGGTGCCGCTGCTGTGGGACAAGCGGGCGCAGAAGATCGTCAACAACGAATCAGCCGATATCGTCCGCATCTTCAACAGCGCCTTCGACGCCATCGGCGCCAACGCGCTGGACTTCTACCCGGAGCCGCTGCGCGAGGAGATCGAACGCCTCAACGGACGCATCTATCCTGCGGTCAACAACGGCGTGTACCGTGCTGGCTTCGCCACTCGCCAGGACGCCTACGAGGAGGCCTTCGTCCAGTTGTTCGAGGAGCTGGACTACCTGGAAGGCTTGCTCGGCGAACGCCGCTACCTGGCCGGCGAATACCTGACCGAGGCCGATATCCGCCTGTTCACCACCCTGGTGCGCTTCGATGCGGTGTACCACGGACACTTCAAGTGCAACCTGCGGCGCATCGAAGACTACCCGAATCTTTCCGGCTGGTTGCGCGAGCTGTACCAACGTCCGGGCATCGGCGAGACAGTGGACTTCGAACATATCAAGGGGCACTACTACGCCAGCCACCGCACCATCAACCCGACCGGGATAGTACCGCTGGGCCCGCGTCTCGACCTGGCGCGCGCGCCAGGCCGGGAACGACTTCCCGGCAAGGGCATCTGGGGAGAAGGCTGAAGGCTCAGGCGTCCTCGCGGGCGCCTTCGAACCAGGCCAGCTTGTCGCGCAGTTGCACGACTTCGCCGACGATCACCAGGGTCGGCGCATGCACTTCGTGCTCAGCCACCAGTTGCGGCAGGTTTTCCAGGGTTCCGGTGAATACCCGCTGCTGGGTGGTGGTCCCCTGCTGGATCAGCGCCGCCGGGGTCTGGGCGGAGCGACCGTGGGCGACCAGTTGCTCGCAGATCACCGGCAATCCCACCAGGCCCATGTAGAACACCAGGGTCTGGCCAGGCGCTACCAGGTCCTGCCACGGCAGGTCGGTGGTGCCGTCCTTCAGATGACCGGTGACGAAACGAACCGATTGCGCATGATCGCGATGAGTCAGTGGAATCCCGGCGTAGGCCGCGCAGCCGCTGGCCGCGGTGATTCCCGGCACGACCTGGAAAGGTATGCCGTGGGCAGCCAGTTCGTCGATTTCCTCACCGCCGCGGCCGAAGATGAACGGGTCGCCACCCTTCAGGCGCAGCACGCGCTTGCCCTGGCTGGCCAGCTCCACCAGCAGGCGGTTGATCCGATCCTGCGGCACCGCATGTTCGGCGCGGCGCTTGCCGACGTACAGGCGTTCGGCATCGCGGCGGCATAATTCGAGGATCGACGGCGCCACCAGGCGATCGTAGAGCACCACGTCGGCCTGCTGCATCAGGCGCAGGGCACGGAACGTCAGCAGGTCCGGATCCCCCGGCCCGGCCCCGACCAGATATACCTCGCCCGTGGCTATGTGCGCGAGGCCGCCGGCCAGGCGCTCTTCCAGGAGACGCTCGGCTTCCGCCGGACGGCCGGCCAGGACACGCTCGGCGATCTCGCCCTGGAACAGGTTTTCCCAGAACACCCGGCGCTGCTGCAGGTCGGGTAGCAATTCCTTGACCCGGTGGCGGAAGCGGCTGGCGAGTCCGGCCAGTTGCCCGTAGGTCGAGGGAATCCAGGTTTCCAGCTTGGCCCGGATCAGCCGCGCCAGCACGGGCGCATCGCCGCCGCTGGAGACCGCCACCACCAGCGGCGAACGGTCGACGATGGCCGGGAAGATCACGCTGCACAGGGCCGGCGCGTCCACCACGTTGACCGGTATCCCGCGCGCATTGGCCGCTCGCGACACCTCGGCGTTCAGCGGTTCGTCGTCGGTGGCGGCGATGATCAGGGCGCAGCCGGGCTGGTCGCCGTCCTGGTAGTCGCGTTCGAGCAGCTCGCCGCCGCCCTGCTCCACCAGATGCCGCAGTTCGATGTGGATCTGCGGCGCGACCACGCGCAGGCGCGCGCCGGCGTCGGCCAGCAGGCGCGCCTTGCGCAGGGCGACTTCGCCGCCGCCGACCACCAGCGCGAGGCGCCCTTGCAAGGAGTGGAACAGCGGCAGGAAATCCATGTCAGCCGATCACCTCGATGCCAGCCATGTAGGGCTTGAGGACTTCCGGCACACGGATCGAGCCGTCCGCCTGCTGGTAGTTCTCCAGCACCGCCACCAGGGTGCGGCCGACGGCCAGGCCGGAGCCGTTGAGGGTGTGCACCAGCTCGGGCTTGCCGGTTTCCGGATTGCGGTAGCGGGCCTGCATGCGCCGGGCCTGGAAGTCGCCGCAGTTGGAGCAGGAGGAAATCTCGCGGTACTTGTCCTGGCTGGGAACCCAGACTTCCAGGTCGTAGGTCTTGGTCGCACCGAAGCCCATGTCGCCGGTGCACAGCGCCAGCACCCGATACGGCAGCTCGAGCAGTTGCAGGACGCGCTCGGCGTTGGCGGTCAGGCCTTCCAGCGCCTCGTAGGAGGTGGCCGGATCGACGATCTGCACCATCTCCACCTTGTCGAACTGGTGCTGGCGGATCATGCCGCGGGTATCGCGCCCGGAGGCACCGGCCTCGCTGCGGAAGCACGGGGTATGGGCGACGAACTTCAGCGGCAATTGCTTGGCGTCGAGGATCTGCCCGGAGACGATGTTGGTCAGCGAAACCTCGGCGGTCGGGATCAGGTAGAGGTCGGCTTCGCCGTCGCGGCCGATCTTGAACAGGTCCTCCTCGAACTTCGGCAACTGGCCGGTGCCTTGCAGCGCCGGAGCCTGGACGAGATAGGGGGTGTAGGCCTCCTCGTAGCCATGCTCGGCGGTATGCAGGTTGATCATGAACTGCGCCAGGGCGCGATGCAGGCGGGCGATCGGGCCGCGCATGAGGGCGAAGCGCGCGCCGGAAAGCTTGGCAGCGGTCTCGAAATCCAGCCAGCCGTGCCGTTCACCGAGGGCGACATGGTCCTTTACCTCGAAATCGAAGGTCTTCGGCGTGCCCCAGCGACGCACTTCGACGTTGGCGTCCTCGTCGGCACCGACCGGCACCGACTCGTGCGGCAGGTTGGGAATGCCCAGCAGCATGGCATCCAGTTCGCCCTGGATGGCGTCCAGTTGGCGCTTGCCTTCCTCCAGCTCGGAGCCCATGCGGTCGACATCGGCCAGCAGCGGCGCGATGTCCTCGCCACGTTGCTTGGCCTGGCCGATCGCCTTGGAGCGCGCGTTGCGCTCGGCCTGCAGTTGCTCGGTACGGGTCTGTACCGACTTGCGCTGCTCTTCCAGCGCTTCGATGCGCGCGACATCCAGTTGGAAGCCACGGGTGGCCAGGCGGGCAGCCACTTCTTGCGGCTGGGTGCGTACCAGTTTGGGATCGAGCATGCTCTTTTCTCGTCTCGTGTCGGTTATCGGCGGTTCTTGGCCCGGTTGGCGCTTCGCCGGCCCCGGCGACGTCATCGACGCCGTCGCGGAAGCCTGGCTAGCTCCGCCGAGCCCATACCGCTCAGGATTTTCTGCGTTGGCGGGGACTGGTGCGATCCAGCTCGGCCAGGTGTTCCAGCTTGTCGCGGATCTTCAGTTCCAGGCCCCTCGGCACCGGTTGATAGTAACGCCGCGGCTCCAGATCCTCGGGGAAATAATCCTCTCCGGCGGCATAGGCATCCGGCTCGTCGTGGGCGTAGCGGTATTCCTCGCCATAGCCGAGGCTCTTCATCAATTTGGTCGGCGCGTTGCGCAAGTGCAATGGCACTTCCCGCGAGCCGCTTTCGGCGACGTCGCGCATCGCCGCGTTGAACGCGCTGTACACCGCATTGCTCTTCGGCGCACAGGCCAGGTAGACGATGGCCTGGGCCACCGCCAGCTCGCCTTCGGGGCTGCCCAGGCGCTCCTGCACGTCCCAGGCCGACAGGCACAGGCCGAGGGCGCGAGGATCGGCGTTGCCAACCTCCTCGCTGGCCATGCGCACCACCCGCCGGGCGATGTACAGGGGATCGCAGCCGCCGTCGAGCATGCGCGCGAACCAATAGAGTGCCGCATCGGGATTGGAGCCGCGCACCGACTTGTGCAGCGCGCTGATCTGGTCGTAGAACGCCTCGCCGCCCTTGTCGAAACGTCGGCGGGTATCGCCGAGCAGATTCTGCAGCAGCTCGGGGCTGATCTCGCTGCCGTCCTCGGCGAGGTCGGCAGCGTTCTCCAGCAGGTTCAGCAGGCGCCGCCCATCGCCGTCGGCGGCGGCCAGGAGAACCTGGAAGCTCTCCTCCGGCAGCCTCAGCTTGCGCTTGCCGAGGCCCTTGTCCTCGTTCAGCGCGCGGCCCACCAGCTTGCGCAGGGCGGCTTCGTCGAGGCTCTTGAGGACATACACGCGAGCCCGCGAGAGCAGCGCATTGTTCAACTCGAAGGACGGGTTCTCGGTGGTCGCGCCAATGAAGATCAGCGTGCCGTCTTCCACATAGGGCAGGAAGGCATCCTGCTGGCTCTTGTTGAAGCGGTGCACCTCATCGACGAACAGGATGGTCCGGCGCCCGTATTGCGCCGCGTGCTGCTTGGCCACCTCGACCGCCTGGCGGATCTCCTTGACCCCGGACAGCACCGCGGAAATGGTCTCGAAATGGGCGTCCGACACCTGCGCCAGCAGCCGCGCCAGGGTGGTCTTGCCGACTCCCGGCGGGCCCCAGAAGATCATCGAGTGCAGCGCGCCCTGCTCCAGCGCCTCGCGCAAGGGCTTGCCGCGGGCCAGCAGGTGTTCCTGCCCCACGTATTCGTCCAGATTTGCGGGCCTCAGCCGTGCCGCCAGGGGCTGCGCGACGGGCTCGCTGCGGAACAGATCCACGGCTTGCGCTTACTCCTGGATCACGTCGACGCCCGGCGGAACGTCGAAGGTGAATTGCTTGGCATCCAGCGCCTCGTTCATCTTCACGTCGAAGAACAGGATGTTGGTGCGCTGGCCGACGCCATCGATCATCTGCATGTCGTTCACCTTGCCGCTGCGGAACGACAGGCGCAAGGTGTCGAAGAGGGTGTCCTTGGTCTTCGGCTTGAGCACGAAATCGACTACGTTGCCGCCTTCCTTGTAGGTGATGGCGAAGCTTTCGCTGATCTTCGAGATGTCGCCGGAGAGCAGCAGCGCCGGCGTCTGGGTCAGGCGCTGGTCGAGCTTCTGGATGGTCACCTGTTCCAGGTCCGGGTCGTACAGCCAGACCTTCTCGCCGTTGGAAATGAGCAATTGCTCGTTCGGCGCATCGGTATGCCAGCGGAACAGTCCCGGCCGCTTCAGGCTCAGTTGGCCGGCGGTTTCCTGCAGGCGCGTGCCGCTACCGTCCAGGGTCAGTTGGGAAAAACGCGCGGTCAGGGTCTGGGCCTTGTTCAGCAGGCCGGTCAGGCGCTGGACGGCGGCGCTGTCGTCGGCATGGGCCAGCGAAGCGCCCATGGCCAGGGCGGCAACGAACAACGTGCGGATAAGTCGCATCGGAATCCTCTAAAACCTGTCGGGTTCAATCACGAACCGGCGCCGGCGCGATGACTTCGCGGGAGCCGTTGGTATTCATCGGGGTGACCACGCCGGCCATCTCCATCGCCTCGATCATCCGCGCGGCGCGGTTGTAGCCGATCTTCAGCTTGCGTTGCACGGCGGAGATCGATGCCCGGCGACTCTCGGTGACGAAACGTACCGCCTCGTCGTAGAGCGGGTCGTCCTCGCTGCCTTCGCCGGAGCCGTCGCCGCCATCGAAGGAACCGCCACCGCCGCCGCCTTCGTCGACGCCAGCGAGGATGTCCTCGATGTAGTCGGGCGCGCCGCGCAGCTTCCAGGCCTCGACCACCCGGTGCACCTCGTCGTCGGAAACGAAGGCGCCGTGTACGCGAATCGGCAGGCCTGTGCCCGGCGGCAGGTAGAGCATGTCGCCGTGGCCGAGCAGTTGTTCGGCGCCCCCCTGGTCGAGGATGGTGCGCGAGTCGATCTTGCTGGAGACCTGGAAGGCGATCCGGGTCGGAATGTTGGCCTTGATCAGGCCGGTGATCACGTCCACCGACGGCCGCTGGGTCGCCAGGATCAGGTGGATACCGGCCGCCCGCGCCTTCTGCGCGATACGGGCGATAAGCTCCTCGACCTTCTTGCCGACGATCATCATCATGTCGGCGAATTCGTCGACCACCACCACGATGGTCGGCAGGGTGCTCAGCTGCGGCGGCTCGTCGTCCGGGCTTTCGCGACGGAACAGCGGGTCGGTCAGCGGCGTGCCGGCCTCCTCGGCGTCCTTCACCTTGCGGTTGAAGCCAGCCAGGTTGCGCACGCCCATGGCCGCCATCAGGCGGTAGCGCCGCTCCATCTCCGCCACGCTCCAGCGCAGGGCGTTGGCGGCTTCCTTCATGTCGGTGACCACCGGGCAGAGCAGGTGCGGGATCCCTTCGTAGATCGACAGTTCGAGCATCTTCGGGTCGATCATGATCAGTCGCGCCTCACTCGGCGTGGACTTGAACAGGATCGACAGGAGCATGGCGTTGACCCCCACCGACTTACCGGAGCCGGTGGTACCGGCCACCAGCAGGTGCGGCATCTTCGCCAGGTCGGTGATGATCGGCCGACCGCCGATGTCGTGGCCCAGGGCCAGCGGCACGGTGGACTTGTGCTCGTCGTACTCCGGCGACGACAGCACTTCGGAGAAGCGCACCATCTGCCGGTCTTCGTTGGGAATCTCGATGCCGACAGTGGTCTTGCCGGGAATCACTTCCACCACCCGCACGCTGATCACCGCCAGCGAGCGCGCCAGGTCCTTGGCCAGGTTGGAAATGCGGCTGACCTTGACCCCCGCCGCGGGCTGGATCTCGAAACGGGTGATCACGGGGCCCGGATGCACCGAATCCACGCTGACCTCGACGCCGAACTCCTTCAGCTTGATCTCCAGCAGGCGCGACATCGCCTCCAGCGACTCGGGCGAGTAGCTCTTCTGCTTCACTTCCGCCGGGTCGAGCAGCGACAGCGGCGGCAGGGTGCCCTCCACCGCCGTATCGACGAACAGCGGCGCCTGCTTCTCTTTCAGCACGCGCTTGCTCGGCTCCGGGGCCTTCGGAGGCGGTGGCGGATCGATCTTCGGCGGCGGGCGCTTCTCCCGCTCGCTCATGTGCTTGGCCAGGGCCTCTTCGCGTTCCAGCAGGCGCTCCTTGGCCTTGGACTGTTCGCGGCGGTCCGGCACGCTCGGCGCCACCACCTCGGCGACGCGCTCGTCGACCTCGCGCAGTTGCGCGACCAGTTGCTTGCGCTCGGCGCGCGCGCCCATCCAGCGATTGAAGGCGTTCTGGATCAGTTCGAAGAAGTCCAGGGTGATCTTGCCGGTGACATCCATCACCTTGAACCAGGAGAGGTCGGCGAACACCGTCAGGCCGAAGAGGAACAGGGCGAAGAACACCAGCGTGCTACCCTGCACGTTCAGCGCATCCACCGCGACGCGGCCCAGGCTCTGGCCGATGGCGCCGCCGGCCGAGGCGCTGGCCGGCATGTGGCCGCTGGCGTGGAAATGGATGTAGGCCAGTGCCGAGCCGGCCAGGATCAGGAAGATCAGCCCGACCAGGCGCCAAGAAAACAGCCAGGTGTTCCATTCCCACGGCAGGTTGCGGCGGCGGAATACCTGCCAGGTCTTGATGCCCAGCAACAGCGGAAAGAGGTAGGCGAAGTAGCCGAGCGTCATGAACAGGATATCGGCGGATACCGCACCGAGCCGACCGGCGGCATTCTGCACCTGGTCAACCTGGCTCGAGTGACTCCAGCTCGGATCGGCCGGGTCATAGGTGAGCAGAGCCATCCACAAGTAGAGGCAGAGCGCGCCCAGCGCGATCAGGACCCCTTCCTTCAGGCGGGAATGCAGTTGCTGACGCCATGCGGCGGCATGGCTCGCGGTGGTCGAATCCTTCAAATCGCTATTTTTCCTGCGCACGGCTGGTGCTTTAGAAGCTGTCTTGGTCAAAACGCGCCTATTGTACGGCTTTAGGGAAACTCTGAAAAATCACACCCGAAATCAGCGGCAATCCGTGCGTGGCTGATCCCGGCCCCGGGGTTTTGCCGGCCTTTTGCGGATAGGTGTAGCATAGCCGGCAGAACTCTTCAGGCGGCTCCATTGGAGCACGCATTTTCTTATGTGACAAAGGCTTATGGAGTCTTTTTATGAGTGAAGTCAAGCATTCGCGCCTCATCATCCTGGGCTCCGGTCCGGCCGGCTATACCGCCGCCGTGTACGCCGCACGCGCCAATCTCAAGCCAGTGGTGATCACCGGCATCCAGCCAGGCGGCCAGCTGACCACCACCACCGAAGTCGACAACTGGCCGGGCGACGTCGAAGGCCTTACCGGCCCGGCGCTAATGACCCGCATGCAGCAGCACGCCGAGCGTTTCGACACCGAGATCGTCTACGACCACATCCACACCGCCGAGTTGCAACAGCGCCCCTTCACACTGAAGGGCGATAGTGGCACTTATACCTGCGATGCATTGATCATTGCCACCGGTGCCTCCGCGCAATACCTGGGCATGTCGTCGGAAGAAGCCTTCATGGGCAAGGGCGTTTCCGCCTGCGCCACCTGCGACGGCTTCTTCTACCGCAACCAGGTGGTCTGCGTGGTCGGCGGCGGCAATACCGCCGTCGAGGAAGCGCTGTACCTGGCCAACATCGCCAAGGAAGTCCACCTGATCCACCGTCGCGACAAGCTGCGCTCGGAGAAGATCCTCCAGGACAAGCTGTTCGACAAGGCCGAGAACGGCAACGTGCGCCTGCACTGGAACACCACCCTGGACGAGGTGCTGGGCGACGCCAGCGGCGTCACCGGCGTACGCCTGAAGAGCACCATCGACGGCAGCACCAGCGAGCTATCGCTGGCCGGCGTGTTCATCGCCATCGGCCACAAGCCGAACACCGACCTGTTCCAGGGCCAACTGGAAATGCGCGACGGCTACCTGCGGATCCACGGCGGCAGCGAAGGCAACGCCACCCAGACCAGCATCGAAGGCGTGTTCGCCGCCGGCGACGTGGCCGACCACGTCTACCGCCAGGCCATCACTTCCGCCGGCGCCGGCTGCATGGCCGCGCTGGATGCCGAAAAATACCTCGACGACCATTGATCGGACCCGGGGGAGGCCCGCCCTCCCCTACCCCGCCATGCTGACCTGGCTTTCCCGCACCGACTTCGACTTTCCGCCCCTCGACAAGGCCCTGCAGGAGCCCAACGGGCTGCTCGCGGCCGGCGGCGACCTCAATCCGCAACGCCTGGTCGCAGCCTATCGCCACGGCTGCTTCCCCTGGTACCAGGATGGCCAGCCGATCCTCTGGTGGTCGCCCGACCCGCGCACCGTCCTGTTCCCCGACGAACTGCACGTTTCCCGCAGCCTGGCCAAGTGCCTGCGCCAGCAACGCTTCGAAGTCACTTTCAACCATGACTTCCGGGCGGTGATCCAGGCTTGTGCCGCGCCGCGTGACTACGCCGACGGCACCTGGATCACCACGCCGATGCAACTGGCCTACCAGGAGCTGCACCTGCGCGGAATTGCCCACTCCGTGGAAGTCTGGCAGGAGCGACAACTGGTCGGCGGCCTCTACGGCCTGGCCATGGGCAGGCTGTTCTTCGGCGAATCGATGTTCAGCCGCGCCGACAACGCTTCCAAGGTCGGCTTCGTCACGCTGGTCCGCCATCTGCGCGACGCCGGCTTCGTCCTCATCGACTGCCAGATGCCGACCCGCCACCTGCACAGCCTGGGCGCCCGCGCCATCGGCCGGGGGGAATTCGCCGACTACCTGCAACGCTATTGCGACCAGCCTCCTACCGGCGACCTGGATTTTTAGGCGAGTTTCCGTGCCTGGCATAAACTTGCTTATGGGTCCCTGCTGGAGTTCACCATGACCGAACTCGCCCGACTGAAGTTCTACGCGACGCAACCGCACCCGTGCAGCTACCTGCCCGAGGAGCAGGCAACCACCCTGTTCCTCGATCCCAGCCAGCCCATGGACACGCAGCTGTACGCCTCGCTGTCGGAGGTCGGCTTCCGCCGCAGCGGCGACCATCTCTATCGTCCGCACTGCCAGCATTGCACCGCCTGCATCGCCGCGCGCATACCGGTCGCCGGCTTCAGCCCGAACCGCCAGCAGCGGCGCATCCTCAAGCGCAATGCGGAACTGCAGGTGATCCGCAAGCGACCGAGCTTCAACGAGGAGTACTACGACCTCTATCGGCGCTACATCGAGCAACGCCACGCCGACGGCGACATGTATCCGCCCAGCCGCGACCAGTTCGCCACCTTCCTGGTCCGCGACCTGCCCTTCTGCTGCTTCTTCGAGTTCCGCCTGCATGGCCGCCTGCTGGCCATAGCCGTGACGGACGTGCTACCGAACGGACTCTCGGCCGTCTATACCTTCTACGATCCCGACGAAGAGCAGCGCAGCCTGGGACGCTACGCGATCCTCTGGCAGATCGCCGAGACCGAACGCCTGGGCCTGCAGGCCGTCTACCTGGGCTACTGGATCAAGAATTGCCGCAAGATGAACTACAAGACCCAGTACCGGCCCATCGAACTGTTCGTCAACCAGCGCTGGGTCGCCCTCACCTGATAGCCGTGTGGCGCTATTGTCGATTTTCTGGCACAATGCACGCCGCTTTTCACGGCCCACCTCTCATTGAAAGGGCCACCCATAGATACCGAGGGCTCTACTGCATGTCGAAAGAAGACAGCTTCGAAATGGAAGGTACTGTCGTCGACACCCTGCCCAACACCATGTTCCGTGTGGAGTTGGAAAATGGGCACGTCGTCACCGCGCACATCTCCGGCAAAATGCGCAAGAACTACATCCGCATCCTCACCGGCGACAAGGTCCGCGTGGAACTGACGCCCTACGACCTGAGCAAGGGCCGCATCACCTACCGCGCCCGCTGAGTCGACACGAGCCGCTGCGGCTCGCCGATTGCAAAAGAAAACGCCCGGCATCTGCCGGGCGTTTTCGTTGCCGCGCTCGGATCAGGCGGGCTCCGCCGCCGTGATCTCGAACTCGAAGGCCAGCTCGTCGCCCTTCAGGTCGACATGCACCAGGCCGCCATGCTCGGCCAGCTCGCCGAACAGGATCTCCTCGGCCAACGGCCGCTTGATCTTGTCCTGGATAAGCCGCGCCATCGGTCGCGCACCCATCTGCACGTCGTAGCCCTTCTCCGCCAGCCAGCCGCGCGCCGCATCGCTGACCTCGAGCTGGACGCGCTTGTCCTCCAACTGCGCCTGCAGCTCGGTGAGGAACTTGTCGACCACGCTCTTGATCGTCTCGGTGCTCAGGCGGCCGAACTGGATGATGGTATCCAGGCGGTTGCGGAACTCCGGGGTGAAGCTCTTCTTGATCACTTCCATCGCATCGGTGGTGTGATCCTGCTGGTTGAAGCCGATCGACGCGCGCGCCGCCACTTCTGCGCCGGCGTTGGTGGTCATGATCAGGATGATGTTGCGGAAGTCCGCCTTGCGCCCGTTGTTGTCGGTCAGGGTGCCGTGGTCCATCACCTGCAGCAGCAGGTTGAAGACCTCCGGGTGAGCCTTCTCGATCTCGTCGAGCAGCAACACGCAGTGCGGGGTCTTGGTGATCGCCTCGGTGAGCAGGCCGCCCTGGTCGAAGCCGACGTAGCCCGGAGGCGCACCGATCAGCCGCGACACGGTATGCCGCTCCATGTACTCGGACATGTCGAAGCGCACCAGTTCCACGCCCAAGGCCTTCGCCAACTGCCGCGCCACTTCGGTCTTGCCCACGCCGGTGGGACCGGCGAAGAGGAACGAGCCGACCGGCTTGTCCGGCGCCTTGAGCCCGGCCCGGGACAGCTTGATCGCGGTGGACAGCGACTCGATGGCGTCGTCCTGGCCGAACACGGTCAGCTTGAGGTCGCGTTCGAGGTTGCGCAGCAACTCCTTGTCGGAGGTGGTGACGTGTTTCGGCGGGATCCGCGCGATCTTCGCCACGATATCCTCGACCTGCGCCACCTCGATGCGCTTCACGCGCTTCTCTTCCGGCTGCAGGCGCTGGTAGGCGCCCGCCTCGTCGATGACGTCGATGGCCTTGTCCGGCATGTGCCGGTCGTTGATGTAGCGCGCCGCCAGCTCGGCCGCGGCGCGCAGCGCCTCGTCGCTGTACTCGATGTGGTGATGCTGCTCGAAGCGCCCCTTGAGGCCCTTGAGGATGCCATAGGTATCTTCCACCGACGGCTCGGTCACGTCGACCTTCTGGAAGCGCCGCGCCAAGGCCCGGTCCTTCTCGAAGATGCCGCGGAACTCCTGGAAGGTGGTCGAGCCGATGCAGCGGATCTCGCCCGAGGACAAGACCGGCTTGAGCAGGTTGGAGGCGTCCATTACCCCGCCGGATGCCGCACCGGCGCCGATGATGGTATGGATCTCGTCGATGAACAGCACCGCGTGCGGGCGCTTGCGCAACTCGTTGAGCAAGGCCTTGAAGCGCTTCTCGAAGTCGCCGCGGTACTTGGTACCCGCGAGCAAGGCACCCAGGTCGAGGGAGTAGACCACGCTGTCGGCCAGCAGGTCCGGCACCTGGCCATCGACGATGCGTTTGGCCAGGCCCTCGGCGATGGCCGTCTTGCCGACCCCCGCCTCACCTACCAGCAGCGGGTTGTTCTTGCGCCGACGGGCAAGGATCTGCGCCACCCGCTCGACTTCATGCTCGCGCCCCACCAGCGGGTCGATCCGCCCCTGGCGAGCCAGTTCGTTGAGGTTGCTGGCATAGGCGTCCAGCGGATGGTTGGACGTGGCCGACTCGCCACCTTCCTCATCCTGCATATCCTGCTCCCCATCCTGCGGATGTTCGGCATGCCCGGGCACCTTGGAGATGCCGTGGGCGATGTAGTTCACCACATCGATACGCGCGATGCTCTGCTGCTTGAGCAGGAACACCGCCTGGCTTTCCTGTTCGCTGAAGATCGCCACCAGGACATTGGCCCCGGTCACTTCGCGCTTGCCGGAACTCTGCACGTGGAACACCGCACGCTGCAGGACGCGCTGGAAGCCCAGCGTCGGCTGGGTTTCGCGCTCGTCGTCGTGCTGCGGGATCAGCGGCGTGGTGGAATCGATGAATTCCTGCAGGTCGCGCCGCAGCTTGTCCAGGTTGGCACCGCACGCACGCAATACCGTTGCCGCCGCCTCATTGTCCAGCAAGGCCAGCAGCAGGTGCTCAACCGTCATGAATTCATGGCGTTTGGCCCTCGCCTCCTTGAAGGCGAGATTGAGGGTGACTTCGAGCTCTCGATTCAACATGGCTTCACCTCGCTCCCAAACATCCGATCAACTGTCTTTCTCTATCTCGCAGAGCAATGGATGCTGGCTCTCCCGTGCATACTGATTGACCTGCATCGCCTTGGTTTCGGCCACGTCCCGGGTAAACAAGCCGCAGACCGCCTTACCCTGAGTATGTACCGTCAACATGATCTTGGTGGCTTTTTCCCGGTCCATGTTGAAGAACACTTCCAGCACTTCAACAACAAAGTCCATCGGCGTGTAATCGTCGTTGAACAGTACCACCTTATACAACGGTGGCGGCTGTAATACAGGCTTCGACTCCTGTACCGCGAGCCCCGCCCCTTCGTCCTCGTGTTCATGAGGCTCGGGATGGTCCTGATTGAATGTTAGTCGAATCTGGCTAGGTGCATGCATGAGGAAAAAAAGCTTTGCCTTTCTGGAAAGTTATGGACCGACATGATGTTGATCCGTTTCTCAGGCGTATGGTTCAGCGCCTTGACTAACTGCAAAAGGGTGTTACAAACAATGGAATACCCCTACAGGGTATCAGGGGTTCCGCACCCGTCTCGACCCAGGTCGGACGCGGGATCGTAGTGGATGATACTCCAGCGTTGGAGTCCTTTGCAGAGGGATATGAGCATGCTCAGCGGTAAGGTCAAGTGGTTCAACAACGCCAAGGGCTACGGGTTCATCCTGGCCGAGGGCCGAGATGAGGACCTGTTCGCCCATTACTCGGCCATTCAGATGGACGGTTACAAGACACTCAAGGCGGGCCAGCCGGTCAATTTCGAGATCATCCAGGGACCGAAGGGACTGCATGCCATCAACATCAGCCCCGCCACCGCGACAACCGCCGCACCCTCCGCCCCCGCCCCGCAGGAAGAGCCGCAGGCGACGCCCATCGAAGCCTGACCCCAGCGCGGATGCGGAAATGAAAAAGGCCGGTGCGAACCGGCCTTTTTCTCGTTCGGGCGCTAGCCCTTCCTACATCTTGGCAATCATCGCGTCGCCGAACTCCGAGCAGGACAGCAGGGTCGCGCCGTCCATCAGGCGTTCGAAGTCATAGGTCACGGTCTTGGCGGCGATCGCCCCGTTGGTGCCCTTGATGATCAGGTCGGCCGCCTCGGTCCAGCCCATGTGGCGCAGCATCATCTCCGCGGAGAGGATCAGCGAACCCGGGTTGACCTTGTCCTGGCCGGCGTACTTCGGCGCGGTGCCGTGGGTCGCCTCGAACATGGCCACCGAATCGGACAGGTTGGCGCCGGGCGCGATGCCGATGCCGCCGACCTCGGCTGCCAGGGCGTCGGAGAGATAGTCGCCGTTCAGGTTCAGGGTGGCGATCACGTCGTACTCGGCGGGGCGCAGCAGGATCTGCTGCAACATGGCGTCGGCGATCACGTCCTTGACCACGACGTTCTTGCCGGTCTTCGGATTCTTGAACTGCATCCACGGACCGCCGTCCAGCAGCTCGGCGCCGAATTCATCGCGCGCGACTTCGTAGCCCCAATCCTTGAAGGCACCCTCGGTGAACTTCATGATGTTGCCCTTGTGCACCAGGGTCACCGAACTGCGGTCGTTGTCGACGGCGTATTGCAGGGCCTTGCGCACCAGGCGCTTGGTGCCTTCCTGGGAAACCGGCTTGATGCCGATGCCGCAGTTCTCGGTGAAGCGGATCTTCTTGACGCCCATTTCCTCGGTGAGGAACTTGATGACCTTCTCCGCCTCCGGCGAACCGGCCTTCCACTCGACGCCGGCATAGATGTCCTCGGAGTTCTCGCGGAAGATCACCATGTCTACGTCGCCGGGCTTCTTCACCGGGCTGGGCACGCCTTCGAACCAGCGTACCGGGCGCTGGCAGACGTAGAGATCGAGTTGCTGGCGCAGGGCCACGTTCAGGGAGCGGATGCCGCCACCGACCGGGGTGGTCAGCGGGCCCTTGATGGAAACCACGTAGTCGCGCACGGCGTCCAGGGTTTCCTGGGGCAGCCAGGTGTCCTGGTCATAGACCTGGGTGGCCTTCTCGCCGGCGTAGACTTCCATCCAGGCGATCTTGCGCTCGCCCTTGTATGCTTTTTCCACTGCAGCGTCGACAACCTTGATCATGACCGGGCTGATATCGACGCCGATGCCATCACCCTCGATGAACGGGATGATCGGGTTCTTCGGTACGCTCAAGGACATGTCGGCATTCACAGTGATTTTGTCACCGGTCGCCGGCACCTGGATCTTTTGGTATCCCATGCTGAACTCCGTGTTGTGGTTAAAACCCTGTTGCAGCCTTCTAGGGTAGCCCAGTTGTCCGCCCGGAAACCACATCTTCCTTAGTCTAAACAGGCGAGCGCATCAGCCCGGCGAGAGGGTGGTATACTGCGCGCCATGACTTCGCAGTCATCGAGGTCCGAGCAGTCTGGGACCAGACCCTCTCCCCTCGCAGCGTCGGGTTCGCCACCATGAGCCCGCCGTACAACGCTCTACTGGCGCCCCTATATCCCGCGGCATATCTCGATTTCGATTCAACCCGATGTTGAGCGAAGGCATCGCGTCCACCAACGCGTATCGAGACTCTGTGCGCGCCCAGCAAAAAAGAGAGTTACCGTAGATGTCCATCCGCTCGAAGATCACCTACACCTTCACCGACGAAGCACCTGCGCTCGCCACCTACTCGCTCCTCCCCATCGTCAAGGCCTTTGCCGCGTCCGCCGGCATCGACGTCGAGACCAGCGACATCTCTCTTGCAGGACGCATCCTGGCCAACTTCGCCGACCGCCTCGACGCCGACCAGCGTATCGAAGACGACCTCGCCCGCCTGGCGGTCCTGGCCACCTCGCCCGACGCCAATATCATCAAGCTGCCCAACATCAGCGCCTCGGTGCCCCAGCTGAAAGGCGCGATCGCCGAGCTGCAGGGCCTGGGCTACAAGGTTCCCGACTTCCCGGAAGACCCGCAGACCGACGAAGAGAAAGAGGTTCGCGCACGCTACGCGAAGATCCTCGGCAGCGCCGTGAACCCGGTCCTGCGCGAAGGCAACTCCGACCGTCGCGCGCCTGCCGCGGTGAAGGCCTACGCCCGCAAGCACCCGCACTCCATGGGCAAGTGGAGCATGGCCTCGCGCTCCCACGCCGACTACATGCGCGGCGGCGACTTCTTCTCCAGCGAACAGTCCATCACCATGGCCAAGGCCGGTGACGTGCGCATCGAGTTCGTCGGCAAGGACGGCAAGGTCGAGGTCAAGAAGCAACTGAGCCTGCAGGAAGGCGAAGTGCTCGACAGCATGTTCATGAGCTGCGGCAAGCTGCGCGACTTCTTCGAGAAGACCCTGCAGGACTGCAAGGAAACCGGCGTCATGTGGTCCCTGCACGTCAAGGCGACCATGATGAAGATTTCCCACCCGATCGTCTTCGGACATGCGGTGAGCGTCTACTACAAGGACGTCTTCGACAAGTGGGGCCAACTCTTCGAAGAGCTCGGCGTGAACCCGAACAACGGTATCTCCAGCGTCTACGACAAGATCAAGTCGCTGCCCGCCTCCCAGCAGGAAGAGATCCTCCACGACATCCACGAGGTGTACAGCCACCGCCCGGAAATGGCGATGGTCGACTCCGTGAAAGGCATCACCAACCTGCACATTCCGAGCGACGTCATCGTCGACGCCTCGATGCCGGCGATGATCCGCAACTCCGGCCAGATGTGGGGCAAGGACGGCAAGCAGAAAGACACCAAGGCGGTAATGCCGGAAAGCACCTACGCCCGCATCTACCAGGAAATGATCAACTTCTGCAAGACCAACGGCGCCTTCGACCCGACCACCATGGGCAGCGTGCCGAACGTCGGCCTGATGGCGCAGAAGGCCGAGGAATACGGCTCCCACGACAAGACCTTCGAAATGACCGCCGACGGCACCATGCGCGTGGTCCTGGCCGACGGCAGCGTGCTGATGCAGCACGAGGTGGAGACCGGCGACATCTGGCGCGCCTGCCAGACCAAGGACGCGCCGATCCGCGACTGGGTCAAGCTGGCCGTCACCCGCGCCCGCCAGTCCGACACCCCGGCGATCTTCTGGCTGGACCCGGAGCGCGCCCACGACCGCGAACTGCGCAAGAAGGTCGAGCTGTACCTCAAGGACCACGACCTGACCGGCCTCGACATCAGCATCATGGGCTACAACGAGGCCATTCGCGTCAGCATGGAACGCCTGATCCGCGGCAAGGACACCATCTCGGTGACCGGCAACGTCCTGCGCGACTACCTGACCGACCTGTTCCCGATCATGGAACTGGGCACCTCGGCCAAGATGCTCTCCATCGTTCCGCTGATGGCGGGCGGCGGCATGTACGAAACCGGCGCCGGCGGCTCGGCACCCAAGCACGTCCAGCAACTGGTGGAAGAGAACTACCTGCGCTGGGACTCCCTGGGCGAGTTCCTGGCCCTGGCCGTGTCCCTGGAGGAAACCGGGATCAAGACCGGCAACGCCAAGGCCAAGCTGCTCGGCAAGGCGCTGGACGAAGCCACCGGCAAGCTGCTGGACAACAACAAGTCGCCGTCGCGCAAGGTCGGCGACATCGACAACCGCGGCAGCCACTTCTACCTGGCGATGTACTGGGCCCAGGCCCTGGCCGCCCAGGACGAAGACGCCGAACTGAAAGCGCACTTCGCACCGCTGGCCAAGGCCCTGACCGAGCAGGAAGCGACCATCGTCGCCGAACTCAATGCGGTCCAGGGCAAGCCGGCCGAGATCGGCGGCTACTATCGCTCCAACCCGGAGCTGACCAGCAAGGTGATGCGCCCCAGCGCCACCTTCAACGCAGCGATCGACAGCCTGGCCTGATGGCGTCACGCTGACGAAGCAGAAACCCCGGGCCTACGCTCGGGGTTTCTTTTTATCGAGGCCTTTTCCGTACCGAGGAGACATCCATGAGCTGGCATCCCCATGTCACCGTAGCGACCATCGTCGAGGACCAGGGCCGCTTCCTGCTGGTCGAGGAACAGGCCGACGGCCGCGAGGTGCTGAACCAGCCCGCCGGGCACCTGGAGCCCGCCGAAAGCCTGCTCGAGGCCGCCCTGCGCGAAACCCTCGAGGAAACCGGCTGGGAGGTCGAGCTGAGCGCCGTCACCGGCATCTACCTGTACACCGCCCCGTCCAACGGCGTCACCTACCAGCGCGTATGCTTCGCCGCCCGCCCCGTGCGCCACCATCCCGAACGCGCCCTCGACGACGGCATCATCGGCCCGCGCTGGCTGACCCGCGACGAACTGGCCGCCCAGCCGCAGCGCTGGCGCAGCCACCTGGTGCTGCGCTGCATCGACGACTACCTGGCCGGCGGCCGCTATCCCCTGGCGCTGATCCGCGACACCCACGTGTCGCCCTCCCTGCCCCAGGCCTGATAGAATCCGCGTTTTACGAATTCGCCCGTGACGCCTGATCGCTATGTCTGAATCCGCCCCCACCCCACGCCGCGAGCGCGTGATCGTCGGCATGTCCGGCGGCGTCGACTCGTCCGTCTCCGCCCTGCTCCTGTTGCAGCAGGGCTATCAGGTCGAAGGCCTGTTCATGAAGAACTGGGACGAGGACGACGGCACCGAATACTGTACCGCCCGCGAGGACCTGGCCGACGCCCAGGCCGTCTGCGACCGGATCGGCATCAAGCTGCACACGGCGAACTTCGCCGCGGAATACTGGGATAACGTGTTCGAGCATTTCCTTGCCGAGTACAAGGCAGGCCGTACGCCGAACCCGGACATCCTCTGCAACCGCGAAATCAAGTTCAAGGCATTCCTCGACTACGCGCTGATGCTCGGCGCGGACCTGATCGCCACCGGCCACTATGTGCGGCGCCGCGACCGCGACGGGCGCACCGAGCTGCTCAAGGGCCTGGACCCGAACAAGGACCAGAGCTACTTCCTGCACGCGGTGGGCGGCGAGCAGATCGCCCGCAGCCTGTTCCCCGTCGGCGAACTGGAGAAACCGGAAGTCCGCGCCATCGCCGAGAAGCACGGCCTCGCCACGGCGAAGAAGAAGGACTCCACGGGCATCTGCTTCATTGGCGAGCGACGCTTCACCGATTTCCTCAAGCAGTACCTGCCGGCCCAGCCGGGCGACATCGAGACCACCGAAGGCAAGGTCATCGGTCGCCACAGCGGCCTGATGTACCACACCATCGGCCAGCGCCAGGGCCTCGGCATCGGCGGTCTCAAGGAAGCCGGCGACGATCCCTGGTACGTACTCGGCAAGGACCTGCAACGCAACGTACTGCTGGTCGGCCAGGGCAACGACCACCCGCTGCTGTTCTCCCGCGCCCTGCTGGCCTCGCGAATCTACTGGGTCAACCCGGTCGAACTGGAGCGGCCACGTCGCCTGCGGGCCAAGGTGCGCTACCGGCAGAGCGACCAGGACTGCGTCCTGGAGAAAACCGCCGAAGGCTACCGCGCGGTGTTCGACGAACCGCAGCGCGCAGTGACCCCGGGGCAATCGGTGGTGTTCTACGACGGCGACGTCTGCCTCGGCGGCGGCGTGATCGAAACGGCGGAAGCCTGGGATTTCGGAGGACGCCCGTGAGCGATCCGCGACAGCAACTGATTGCCCTCGGCGCCGTCTTCGAATCCGCAGCCCTGGTCGACAAGCTGGCACGCACCGGGCAGATCAGCGAAGCCCCGATGGGCTGCATGCTCGGCAGCCTGCTGGCGCGCAACCCGGCCAGCACCCTGGACGTCTACGGTGGCGACAGCCTCAACCTGCGCGACGGCTTCAAGGCCCTGGCCAGCGCCCTGGAGCGCAAGCCCGGCAGCCTGCAGCGCGAACCGCTGCGCTACGCCCTGGCGATGCTGACCCTGGAACGGCAACTGGACAAGCGCGGCGACATGCTCGACCTGATCGGCCAGCGCCTCGACCAGGTCGAACAGCAGGTCCAGCACTTCGGCCTGGTCCACGAGAACGTCATCGCCTCGTTCGCCAGCATCTACCAGGACACCCTCAGCACCTTCCGCCAGCGCATCCAGGTACACGGCGACATGCGCCACCTGCAGGTCAGCAGCAACGCCGCGCGGATCCGCGCCCTGCTGCTCGCCGGCATCCGCTCGGCGCGGCTCTGGCGGCAACTGGGCGGCAGCCGCTGGCAGATGGTGTTCAGCCGGCGCCGGCTGCTCAACGAACTCTATCCCCTGCTGCGCGGCTAGCCATGGCCATGGCCGGGAGCCAGCCGCAACGGCGCAACAGCCCGACCCAGGGCGCCGCCATGCTGGCTCTTTCGGCGCTGTTCTTCGCCCTGATGGGCGGCCTGATCCGCGAGGCTTCCAGCACCGTCAACAACGAAACCGTGGTGTTCTTCCGCAACCTCGTCGGCGTGCTGTTCTTCCTGCCCCTGGCGCTGACTCGCGGCATCGGCCCGCTGCGCACCCGCCGCCCGCTATCGCACCTGCTGCGCACCACCTACGGCCTGGGCGGCATGTACTGCTACTTCTACGCCCTCGCCCACCTACCGCTGACCGACGCCATGCTGTTCAGCTATGCCGCGCCGGTGTTCACGCCGCTGATCGCACACCTGTGGATCAAGGAGCCGCTGACCCGCCGCATGATGGTCGCCACCCTGGTCGGCTTCCTCGGCGTGCTGCTGGTGGCCAGGCCCAGCGGCGCGGTAGTGGCGCCGATCGCCCTGGTCGGCATCGCCTCCAGCCTGATGGCCGCCTGTGCCTTCGTCTCGATCCGCGAAATGAGCGACAGCGAGCCGGCCTATCGCATCGTCT
The DNA here is from genome assembly GCF_013343155.1 of Pseudomonas sp. FDAARGOS_761. Lineage (NCBI taxonomy): Bacteria > Pseudomonadati > Pseudomonadota > Gammaproteobacteria > Pseudomonadales > Pseudomonadaceae > Pseudomonas > Pseudomonas sp. FDAARGOS_761. The sequence continues at coordinate 3,053,873 of NZ_CP054572.1, forward strand.
TCTACTTCGCCCTGTTCGGCACCCTGTTCTCCGCCGTGCCGCTGGCCTGGGCCTGGCAGCCGCTGAACGGCCAGGAACTGCTCCTGCTGCTCGGCGCCGGACTGTTCGCCAGCCTCGGCCAACTGACCATGTCGCAGGCCTATGCCCTGGCCTCCCCGGGAGTGATCGGACCGATCGCCTACATGGCCATCGTTTTCGCTGGGGTGATCGCCTGGCTGCGCTGGGACGAACTGCCCAGCCACACGTCGCTGCTCGGCGCCGCCCTGATCTTCGCCGCCAGCCTGATCCCCCTGCTGGGCAACCGCCCCGCCGAAAGGCCCCGCTGAATGCCCCACCGGGGCGCACCTTTCATGTATGATATGCGCCCCTTTTTCGTTGACTTCCAGCCACGAGAACGTCTCATGCAGCTTTCCTCGCTCACCGCGGTATCCCCCGTCGATGGCCGCTATGCCGGCAAAACCAGCAGCCTGCGTCCGATCTTCAGCGAATACGGCCTGATCCGTTTCCGCGTCATGGTGGAAGTCCGCTGGCTGCAGCGCCTCGCCGCCCACGCCGGGATTCCCGAGGTCGCGCCGTTCTCCGCCGAAGCCAACGCCCTGCTCGACAGCCTGGCCAGCGACTTCCAGCTGGAACACGCCGAACGCATCAAGGAAATCGAGCGCACCACCAACCACGACGTGAAAGCCGTGGAGTACCTGCTCAAGGAACAGGCCGCCAAGCTCCCGGAGCTGGCCGCGGTCAGCGAGTTCATCCACTTCGCCTGCACCTCCGAGGACATCAACAACCTGTCCCACGCCCTGATGCTCCGCGAGGGTCGCGACAGCGTGCTGCTGCCGCTGATGCGCCAGATCGCCGAGGCCATCCGCGAACTGGCGGTGAAATTCGCCGACGTGCCGATGCTCTCCCGCACCCACGGCCAGCCCGCCTCACCGACCACCCTGGGCAAGGAACTGGCCAACGTCGTCTACCGCCTGGAGCGGCAGATCAAGCAGGTCGCCGGCATCGAGTTGCTGGGCAAGATCAACGGCGCCGTGGGCAACTACAACGCCCACCTGTCCGCCTATCCCGAAGTCGACTGGGAAGCCAACGCCCGCCAGTTCATCGAAGGCGACCTCGGCCTGACCTTCAACCCCTACACCACCCAGATCGAGCCGCACGACTACATCGCCGAGCTGTTCGATGCGATCGCCCGCTTCAACACCATCCTCATCGACTTCGACCGCGACGTCTGGGGCTACATCTCCCTCGGCTATTTCAAGCAGAAGACCGTGGCCGGCGAGATCGGCTCCTCGACCATGCCGCACAAGGTCAACCCGATCGACTTCGAGAACTCCGAGGGCAACCTCGGCATCGCCAACGCGCTGTTCCAGCACCTGGCCAGCAAGCTGCCGATCTCGCGCTGGCAGCGCGACCTGACCGACTCCACCGTGCTGCGCAACCTCGGTGTCGGCATCGCCCACAGCGTCATCGCCTACGAGGCCAGCCTGAAGGGCATCGGCAAGCTGGAGCTGAACGCCCAGCGCATCGCCGAGGACCTGGACGCCTGCTGGGAAGTCCTCGCCGAGCCGGTGCAGACCGTGATGCGTCGCTATGGTGTGGAAAACCCCTACGAGAAGCTGAAGGAACTGACCCGCGGCAAAGGCATCAGCGCCGAAGCCTTGCAGACTTTCATCGAAGAGCTGGCGATTCCCGCCGAGGCCAAGGTCGAGCTGAAGAAGCTGACCCCGGCCGGCTACGTCGGCAATGCCGCCGCCCAGGCCAAGCGCATCTGAGCACGCAACCCTTTTGCACGCCCGGCTGCGCCGGGCGTTTTTGTTTCAAGGACTTAACCATGAATGCTGATACTCCCCTGCAACTTCTGGGCGGACTGACCGCTGCCGAATTCCTCCGCGACTACTGGCAGCGCAAACCGCTGCTGGTCCGCCAGGCGATCCCGGACTTCGAAAGCCCGCTGTCCGCCGACGAGCTGGCCGGGCTGTCGCTGGAGGAGTCGGTGGAATCGCGCATCGTCCTCGAACACGGGAAAACCCCGTGGGAAATGCGCCGTGGCCCGTTCCAGGAGGAGGACTACCAGCACCTGCCGGAACAGGACTGGACCCTGCTGGTGCAGGCGGTCGACCAGTTCGTCCCGGAAGTCGCCCAACTGCTGGAGCAATTCCGCTTCCTGCCCAGCTGGCGGATCGACGACGTGATGATCAGCTACGCCGCTCCCGGCGGCGGCGTCGGTCCGCACTTCGACAACTACGACGTATTCCTGCTTCAGGGCCACGGACGCCGGCGCTGGAAAGTCGGACAGATGTGCAGCAGCGACAGCCCGCTGCGCGAGCACGCCGACCTACGCATCCTCGCCGACTTCGAACAGAGCGACGAGTGGGTCCTGGAGCCCGGCGACATGCTCTACCTGCCCCCGCGCCTCGCCCACTACGGCATTGCCGAAGACGAGTGCATGACCTACTCGATCGGCTTCCGCGCGCCCAGCGCCGCCGAAGTGCTGACCCATTTCACCGACTTCCTCGGCCAGTTCCTCTCCGACGAGGAGCGCTACACCGATGCCGGCCTGCAACCGGTAGGCGACGATCCGCACCAGATCCAGCGCGACGCTCTGGAGCGCCTGCAGGGCCTGATCCAGGAGCACATGAGCGACGAGCGCCTGCTGCTGACCTGGTTCGGCCAGTTCATGACCGAGCCGCGCTATCCTGAACTGGTTGCCGGCGAGGATATCCCCGAAGAGGAGCTATTCGGCGCCCTCGAGGATGGCGCGCTGCTGGTGCGCAACCCCAGCGCCCGCCTGGCCTGGAGCGAGATCGACATCGGCCTGGTGCTGTTCGCCAGCGGCCAGAGCGTACTCCTGCCCGGCCAACTCAAGGAACTGCTGAAGCTGGTCTGCTCGGCCGATGCGTTGCATCTGGAAAACCTCGGCCAATGGCTGGCCGACGACGATGCGCGTAAGCTGTTGGCGGAGTTGGTCAAACAGGGCAGTTTGGAGTTTGCAGATGAATAAGATCCGCGTACGCGTAGCCGACTGGCAGAAGGACAATGCCGAGCTGCGCCGCATCCGCGAAGCGGTCTTCATTGCCGAACAGTCGGTTCCGCCGGAACTGGAGTGGGACGCCGAAGACGACGAAGCCGTGCATTTTCTCGCCTATGAAGGCGAATACGCGATCGGCACCGCGCGCCTGCTGGGCGACGGGCACATCGGCAGGGTCTCGGTACTCAAGGACTGGCGCGGCCTGAAGGTCGGCGACGCGCTGATGCGCGCGGCCATCGAGGAAGCCGAGCGACGCGGCCTGAAGCGTCAGTTGCTGACCGCGCAGGTCTACGCCATTCCCTTCTACGAGCGACTGGGCTTCAAGGTCGATAGCGGCGAATTCCTCGATGCCGGCCTGCCCCATGTCGACATGGTTCGCGACAGCGACTGAGGCCCGATGAGCGACACCCCGGAGACCTCGCCGGCCGACCTGCCGGCCATCGAATTCAGCTCTCCGGGGCGCTTTGCGGTACGCAACCCGGCAAGCGCCGCACTACCCGCGGAACGCTGGGAACCAGCGCCATTCCGCCTCGGCGAACATGAGCCGCTGGAGCGCTTCGAGCATCCGCAGGAAGCCCGCGCCCATGCCCTGGCCCTCCTGCAGCAGGCCCGCCGCTCGCTCTGCCTGCACAGTCCCGACCTGGAAAGCTGGCTCTATCACCACAGCAGCATCCAGGAAGCCTGCACCCGTTTCCTCCTGGCCAATCCACGCAATCGCCTGCGTATCCTCGTTGGCGACAGCGCCCAGGCCGTGCGCAACGGCCACCGCCTGATCAGCCTTTCGCGCCGCCTGTCGAGCAACTGCCTGATCCGCCGGCTCAACCCGGACTACCCTAAAGAGGACGACGCCTTCCTCCTGGCCGACGACCAGGGCCTGCTACTGCGCCCGAAACCGGCGCAACCGGCGGGCTACGCCTGCTACCGTGCCGCCGGGCGGGTGCGTCAACTCCAGGCCCGCTTCGAGCAGGCCTGGGACACCAGCCTTTCCGACCCGGACCTGCGGAGCTTCCTCCTGTGACCCTGTTGCGCACCACCCTGCTCTCCTCGCTGCTGGCGACGGTCGTTCTCGGCGCCTCGGCCGCCCCGCGCACCGAAGTGATCCCGCTCAACTACCGCACCGCCGACGACGTGATGGCGGTGGCCCAGTCGGTCATCGGCAGCGAAGGCAAGGTCACCGCCTATGGCAACCAGCTGATCGTCAATGCCGAGCCGGCGAAGATCCGCGAGTTGCAATCGGTCCTGCAGCAGATCGACTCGCGCCCGCATCGCCTGCTGATCACCGTGGATACCAGCGAGAACCTGCAACAGGACAGCCGCGGCTATTCGGTGGATGGTTCGGCCAGCGCCGGCAACATCGAGATCCAGAGCGGCCGCGGCGAGGTCAACGGCAAGGATCGCGTCCGCATCATCCGTCGCTCCACCGACAGCCGTTCCGGCGGCAGCCAGCAGGTCCAGGCCACCGAGGGCTACCCGGCGCTGATCCAGGTCGGCCAGAGCGTCCCCATCACCAGCACCGCCACCGGTCCCTACGGGCAGATCTACAGCCAGACCGAATACCGCAACGTCAACCGCGGCTTCTACGTCACCGCGACGCTGACCGGCAATCTGGTGCACGTCACCATCAGCTCCAGCAATGACCGCCTCAGCCAGAGCCATCCCGGCGTCATCGATACCCAGAGCACCGACACCCGGGTCAGCGGCAAGCTCGGCGAGTGGATCACCCTGGGCGGCGTCAGCGAACAGAACCAGGCCGACCAGCGCGGCTTCGTGCGTCGCTACTCGACCCAGGGACGCGACGACACCAGCCTGCGCCTGAAAGTCGAAACCCTCGACTGACCGACGGCGCTCTTTCCAGCGCGAATTGCCTCCCGCTCCGGCAAAGCCGCGGGGCGCGGGCTCTTGCGGGCATTTTCGATGCAAACGGAAACATCTCGACCAGACAAGACCATCCGGTCACTCTTAGACCTTCGTGTAGTAGTCTTGAAAAAACACTACAAAACGTTTGACGACGGATTTTTTCCAGAGCATGATGGCCCCGCTCCCGCTAATCAGGGGCTCTGAAACGACGAGCTCCCGGTGCCTGCGCCGATACGCCCTCGGCCTCCACCGTGTTGATCTGCCCACAAGGCGGCTTGACGAGATTGCGACTGGAACGAAGTTGTCCTGAGGGACGGGGAAGCGTTTACGTATCAGCCAGATCGAAAGACTCGACAGCGAGTCGCCCACCGGCAACCACGAGCCGAACGGCACTTGAGCCAGTCGAGAAGCACGGTCCGCGAACTGTTCGTCTCCACCCCCTCCTCGGCGTCATTCTTCGCCACGGTCATTCTCTCGCCATGCAGCGGTGAGCCACCCGCAAGACAACCTTCACCAGCAGGTTTTGAGTGGGTCAGTCGGTGCTCAACCAATACATTTCTTGAAGGATTGACCATGTCCGCATATCAGAACGAGATCAAGGCAGTTGCCGCGCTGAAAGAGAAGAACGGCAGCAGCTGGAGCGCGATCAACCCCGAGTACGCAGCTCGCATGCGTATCCAGAACCGCTTCAAGACCGGCCTGGATATCGCCAAGTACACCGCGGCCATCATGCGCAAGGACATGGCCGAATACGATGCGGACTCCTCCGTCTACACCCAGTCGCTGGGTTGCTGGCACGGCTTCATCGGGCAGCAGAAGCTGATCTCGATCAAGAAGCACCTGAAGACCACCAACAAGCGCTACCTCTACCTGTCCGGTTGGATGGTCGCCGCGCTGCGCTCCGACTTCGGCCCGCTGCCGGACCAGTCCATGCACGAGAAAACCGCGGTTTCCGGCCTGATCGAAGAGCTGTACACCTTCCTGCGCCAGGCTGACGCCCGCGAGTTGGACCTGCTGTTCACCGGCCTGGACGCTGCCCGCGCCGCTGGCGACAAGGCCAAGGAAGCCGAGCTGCTGGCCCAGATCGACAACTTCGAAACCCACGTGGTGCCGATCATCGCCGACATCGACGCCGGCTTCGGCAACGCCGAGGCGACCTACCTGCTGGCCAAGAAGATGATCGAAGCCGGCGCCTGCTGCATCCAGATCGAAAACCAGGTGTCCGACGAGAAGCAGTGCGGCCACCAGGACGGCAAGGTCACCGTTCCGCACATCGACTTCCTCGCCAAGATCAATGCCGTACGCTACGCCTTCCTCGAGCTGGGCGTGGACGATGGCGTGATCGTCGCCCGTACCGACTCCCTGGGCGCCGGCCTGACCAAGCAGATCGCCGTGACCAATGAGCCGGGCGACCTGGGCGACCTGTACAACTCCTTCCTGGATTGCGAAGAGATCTCCGAGGCCGAGCTGGGCAACGGCGACGTCGTGATCAAGCGCGAAGGCAAGCTGCTGCGTCCGAAGCGCCTGGCTTCCAACCTGTTCCAGTTCCGCAAGGGCACCGGCGAAGATCGCTGCGTCCTGGACTGCATCACCTCGCTGCAGAACGGCGCCGACCTGCTCTGGATCGAAACCGAGAAGCCGCACGTCGGCCAGATCAAGGCAATGGTCGATCGCATCCGCGAAGTGATTCCGAACGCCAAGCTGGTCTACAACAACAGCCCGTCCTTCAACTGGACCCTGAACTTCCGCCAGCAGGTGTTCGATGCGTTCGTCGCCGAAGGCAAGGACGTTTCCGCCTACGACCGCAACAAGCTGATGAGCGTCGAGTACGACGACACCGAGCTGGCCAAGGTCGCCGACGAGAAGATCCGCACCTTCCAGCGCGATGGCTCGGCCCACGCCGGCATCTTCCACCACCTGATCACCCTGCCGACCTACCACACCGCCGCGCTGTCCACCGACAACCTGGCCAAGGGCTACTTCGCCGACGAAGGCATGCTGGCCTACGTGAAGGGCGTGCAGCGCCAGGAACTGCGCCAGGGCATCGCCTGCGTCAAGCACCAGAACATGGCGGGCTCCGACATCGGCGACAACCATAAAGAGTACTTCGCAGGCGAAGCCGCTCTGAAGGCCAGCGGCAAAGACAACACCATGAACCAGTTCCACTAAGGAACAGGGGCCAGCCGGGCAGCCACGATCTGCCCGGCCCGCCTCGCGAAAACCCCGGCTCCGGCCGGGGTTTTTCATTTCCGGATCATGGCAAAAGGCCTCGAGTGCCTGTCATCGTCCCGTCGCTTTCAGCGGTTAGCGTCAATGCTCCGTCGATCAGCCCACAAGGAGCACGTCCGTGAGCCTGGAGAAAAAAGATGCCATCCTGTTCGGTGATGGCGACGAGTTGCCCAGCAACCATTCGAACAACCCGCACATGAACGACCTGATCGCCGGCCTCGGCCGCCGCCAGGTCCTGGCCGGCGGCGCGGCGCTCGGCGCCCTCGCCTTCCTCGGCGTCGCGCTCCCCGCCAGCGCCGCTCCCGCCGAAGCGCAGGCGCCCGCCGCGGAAGGCCTGCGCGGCTTGCCTTTCAAACGCCGCAACCGCTTACCCTTCGAAGCCATCGCCAGCGGCCGCGCCGATACCATCCGGGTGCCCGCCGGCTACAAGGCGACGCCCTTCATACCCTGGGGCACCCCGATCAGCGGCAGTTATCCGGGATTCCTCGACGACGCCAGCAACAGCGCCCAGGACCAGGCCGAACAGATCGGCATGCACCACGACGGCATGCACTTCTTCCCGATCGACGCGCAGTTCGGCTTCGGCGGCGGACACATCAGCAACCATGGCCTGCTGGTGCTCAACCATGAATACATCGACGCGCCGCTGCTGCACACCAATGGCCCGACCGTGGTCGATGGCAAGCGCACCGTCGCCGATGAAGTGCGCAAGGAAATCAACGCCCATGGCGTTTCCGTCGTGGAGATCCGTCGCAACGTGCGTGGCGAGTGGAATGTCGTACCGTCGCAACGCAATCGGCGGATCACCGCCGCCACGCCGATGCGTATCGCCGGCCCGGCGCGCGGCCACGAACTGCTGCGCACCCGCCACAGTCCGGACGGCACCCGCACCCGCGGCACCCACAACAACTGTTCCAACGGTTTCACCCCCTGGGGCACCTACCTCACCTGCGAGGAGAACTGGGTCGGCTATTTCTCCACCCAGGACAGCGAACTGCCGCGCGAACTGACCCGCTACGGCATTCGCAACACCAGCCGTTTCGGCTGGGAGACCCTGGCGGGCGACGAGTTCGAGCGCTTCGACGCCACCCGCAAGGGCAAACAGGCTCAGGACGACTACCGCAACGAACCGAACAACTTCGGCTGGATCGTCGAGATCGACCCGTTCGACCCGCAATCGGTACCGGTCAAGCGCACCGCTCTCGGCCGCTTCGCCCACGAAGGCCTGGTCTTCGCCCCGGTCAAGCCGGGCCGCCAGGTAGTCTGCTACTCCGGCGACGACTCGCAGAACGAGTACATCTACAAGTACGTCAGCCGCGACAAGTTCCGTCCGGGTCGCAGCAACGCTCGCCTGCTCGACGAAGGCACCCTCTACGTCGCCCGCTTCAACGCCGATGGCAGCGGCCAGTGGCTGCCGCTGGACATCGCCGACGGCAACTTCCGCGCGGCCTGTCGCAAGGCCGGGGTGAGCTTCGCCGACCAGGGCGAAGTGCTGATCAACACCCGCCTGGCCGCCGATGTCCTCGGCGCGACCAAGATGGATCGCCCGGAGTGGGGCGCGGTCAACCCGGACAACGGTGACGTCTACTTCACCCTCACCAACAACACGTCGCGCACCGTCGCCGACGCGGCCAACCCACGGGTGAAGAACGCCTACGGCCATATCATCCGCTGGCGCGAACGCAGCCGCGACTATGCCGGGCAACGCTTCACCTGGGACCTGTTCATGCTCGCCGGTCCCGGCGAAGACAGCCGCGGCCCGGACGGCAAGCCGCTGAACCAGGACAATATCCTGGCCAGCCCCGACGGCCTCTGGTTCGACCCGGAAGGCCGCCTGTGGATCCAGACCGACATGAGCGGCAGCCAGTTGAGCAGCGGCCCGTTCGGCAACAACCAGATGCTGGTGGCCGACCCGCGCACCGGCGAACTGAAGCGCTTCCTCACCGGTCCGCTGGGTTGCGAGGTGACCGGCATTGCCGCGACGCCGGACTTCCGTACGCTGTTCATCAACATCCAGCACCCGGGGGAAGGCTCGACCGCCGATAACCTCCTCAGCACCTGGCCGGACGGGCCGGGCCGCCGGCCACGCTCGGCCACCGTGGTGATCACCCGCGAAGACGGCCGACGCCTGCTCTGACGTGCCACGACGACCTGCGTTGGCCGGAATGCCGGCGCAGGTCGCCGCTACAGCCGTGGGCAAGCCCGGGCAAAGCGGGTGGAATGCAGGCTCCCCTCTCTATGGAAGGACGCCAGCATGCCCAAGCGCAATCGTCTCAGCCGCGCCGTCGGCGCCATCAACCTCCTCCCCCGCCGCCTGCGCAGCCGCAGCCTGACGCTGCTGCTGGGCTCCCAGGTGCGCTTCGCCGGCACGGCGAGGGTGCGCATCCATGAACTGGGGCAGGAGCGCGCCATCCTCAGCCTGAAGAACCGTCGACCGGTGCAGAACCACATAAAAGGTATCCATGCCGCAGCGATGGCCTTGCTCGCCGAGTCGGCCAGTGGCTTCCTGGTCGGAATGAACGTACCGGACGACAAGCTGCCGCTGATCAAGACCATGAAGATCGACTATCTCAAGCGCGCCCAGGGCGACCTGACCGCCATCGCGACGCTGGAGGCCGGACAGATCGAGCAGATCCGGCAACAGGACAAGGGCGAGGTCCGCGTGGCGGTGCTGGTCAGCGACGAGAACGGCAACCAGCCGATCGCCTGCGAGATGGTCTGGGCCTGGGTCGGCAAGAAACCCCGGGACGCTACCGCAGCCCCTAGGTAGCGCACCTCCAGAGCGACTACATCTGCGCTGCGAAGCGAACCGCCGCAAACCTTGCCCAGCGCCTTCGCATCCGTCACGAAGAACCGCGGGCGCAGCCCCAGGCGGCGCCACAGCCGGGTTGTCATGGTGCGGAAAGAAGAAAAACCGCCATGCGCCCGGCCCGGAAAATATTCCCGGTTTAATGCAATAACGGATTGATCGCGAGTAATTACCAATAAAAGGGTAAACAATAGTAACGCGGCGAAGAATATATGTAGCGAAGTTATACGGATGCGACATTGCAAACGATATTCATTATCGTTTGAGGTCTTGCAAAGAGCCCTCCCCCACGCTTCGCGGCAATACGACCAAAAGCCAGCCAGGCCGCGCCATTTCTCGCAGAGACAGCATTCACGAGGCTTTCGGGGATTAACCAAAGCGCTGGAAAAAGCAGAGAAGCGTCTGTTTGTGTTAGAAAAATTTACTTGTCCGGCGCTTTGGGCATAAAATCGGAAAGATACATACAACCCTTAGCTCACTACGCAGCGGGTTGCACAAGAAGTCGGGCATTGCGCCCAGAACCCACGATCTTATATATCCGGTACAGAAGGAGTATCAGCATGCCAAACCCAGCTGAACTTGCAGCTCATCACTGGGGATTCGCTGCCTTCCTTCTAGGGGTCGTTGGCCTTCTCGCCTTCATGCTAGGGGTTTCGTCCCTGCTTGGCAGCAAGGCATTTGGTCGCAGCAAGAACGAACCCTTCGAATCCGGGATCGTCCCCACCGGAGGCGCACGCCTGCGTCTCTCGGCAAAATTCTATCTGGTCGCGATGCTCTTCGTGATCTTCGACGTCGAAGCCCTCTTCCTCTTCGCCTGGTCGGTGTCGGTTCGCGAAAGCGGCTGGGCCGGCCTGATCGAGGCAACCATTTTCATAGCAATTCTGTTGGCGGGTCTTGTCTATCTTTGGCGGATCGGTGCGCTCGATTGGGCTCCCGAAAGCCGTCGCAAGCGGCAGGCGAAGCTAAAACAATGAGGCTTTGGCGATGCAATACAAACTTACCCGGATCGATCCCGATGCGGCCAACGACCAATACCCGATAGGCGAACGGGAAACCGTAGCCGACCCGCTGGTCGAGGGCCAGGTTCACAAGAACATCTTCATGGGCAAGCTCGAGGATGTGCTGAACTCCACCGTCAACTGGGGTCGCAAGAACTCGCTCTGGCCCTATAACTTCGGGCTGTCGTGCTGCTACGTGGAGATGACCACCGCCTTCACCGCGCCGCACGATATCGCCCGCTTCGGCGCCGAAGTGATCCGGGCGTCGCCGCGCCAGGCCGACTTCATGGTCATCGCCGGCACCTGCTTCATCAAGATGGCCCCGGTCATCCAGCGCCTCTACGAGCAGATGCTCGAACCCAAGTGGGTCATCTCCATGGGCTCGTGCGCCAATTCCGGCGGCATGTACGACATCTATTCGGTGGTCCAGGGGGTCGACAAGTTCCTCCCCGTGGACGTCTACATCCCCGGCTGCCCGCCCCGTCCGGAGGCGTTCCTGCAAGGCCTGATGCTGCTGCAGGAATCCATCGGCCAGGAGCGCCGCCCGTTGTCCTGGGTCGTTGGCGACCAGGGGGTCTACCGCGCCGAAATGCCGGCCCAGAAAGACCTGAAACGCGAGCAGCGCATCCAGGTGACCAACCTGCGCAGCCCCGACGAAGTGTGATCCGGAACTCCCGGCCAGCCCCGCTGGCCGGCCGAGACCAGCCGCGTTCACCCCACCGTTGACCGAAAGCGACCGAGACCATGACTGCAGACTCCGCTCTGTACATCCCGCCTTACAAGGCAGACGACCAGGATATCGTCGTCGAACTGAATTCCCGCTTTGGCGCCGAGACCTTCACCGTCCAGCCCACCCGTACCGGCATGCCGGTGCTCTGGGTCCCGCGCGAAAGACTGATCGAAGTCCTGACCTTCCTCCGTCAGGTACCCAAGCCCTACGTGATGCTCTACGACCTGCACGGCGTCGACGAGCGGCTGCGCACCCATCGCCGCGGCCTGCCGAGCGCCGACTTCAGCGTGTTCTACCACCTGATGTCGCTGGAGCGTAATAGTGACGTGATGATCAAGGTCGCCTTGTCCGAGCGCGACCTCAACCTGCCCACCGCCACCCGTATCTGGCCCAACGCCAACTGGTACGAGCGCGAAGTGTGGGACATGTACGGCATCACCTTCACCGGCCACCCGCACCTGACCCGCATGCTGATGCCGCCGACCTGGCAGGGCCATCCGCTGCGCAAGGACTACCCGGCGCGCGCCACCGAGTTCGATCCCTACTCCCTGTCCGCCGCCAAGCAGGACCTGGAGCAGGAGGCCCTGCGCTTCAAGCCGGAAGACTGGGGCATGAAGCGCCACGGCGAGAACGAGGACTACATGTTCCTCAACCTCGGCCCGAACCACCCGTCCGCCCACGGCGCGTTCCGCATCATCCTGCAACTGGACGGCGAGGAGATCATCGACTGCGTCCCGGAGATCGGCTACCACCACCGCGGCGCCGAGAAGATGGCCGAGCGCCAGTCCTGGCACAGTTTCATTCCCTACACCGACCGCATCGACTACCTCGGCGGGGTGATGAACAACCTGCCCTACGTACTCTCGGTGGAGAAGCTCGCCGGGATCAAGGTGCCGCAGCGGGTCGACGTGATCCGGATCATGATGGCGGAGTTCTTCCGTATCCTGAACCACCTGCTGTACCTGGGCACCTATATCCAGGACGTCGGCGCCATGACCCCGGTGTTCTTCACCTTCACCGACCGCCAGCGCGCCTACAAGGTGGTCGAGGCCATCACCGGCTTCCGCCTGCACCCGGCCTGGTACCGCATCGGCGGCGTCGCCCACGACCTGCCGCGCGGCTGGGACAAGCTGGTCCGCGAGTTCCTCGACTGGATGCCCAAGCGCCTCGACGAGTACGAGACCGCGGCCCTGAAGAACAGCATCCTGCGCGGCCGGACCATCGGCGTCGCCCAGTACAACACCAAGGAAGCCCTCGAGTGGGGCACCACCGGCGCCGGCCTGCGCGCCACCGGTTGCGACTTCGACCTGCGCAAGGCCCGCCCCTACTCCGGCTACGAGAACTTCGAGTTCGAGGTACCGCTGGCCCACAACGGCGACGCCTACGACCGCTGTATGGTCAAGATGGGCGAGATGCGCCAGAGCCTGCGGATCATCGAACAGTGCCTGAAGAACATGCCGGAAGGCCCGTACAAGGCCGACCATCCGCTGACCACGCCGCCGCCGAAAGAACGCACGCTGCAACACATCGAGACCCTGATCACCCACTTCCTGCAGGTTTCCTGGGGCCCGGTCATGCCGGCCAACGAAGCCTTCCAGATGATCGAGGCGACCAAGGGTATCAACAGCTACTACCTGACCAGCGACGGCAGCACCATGAGCTACCGCACGCGTATCCGGACGCCCAGCTTCGCGCACCTGCAACAGATCCCCTCGGTGATCAACGGCAGCATGATCGCGGACCTGATCGCCTACCTGGGTAGCATCGATTTCGTTATGGCTGACGTGGACCGCTGACATGAGCCAGAGCAACCTGATTCAGACCGACCGTTTCGTCCTCAGCGAAACCGAGCGCTCGTCCATCGAGCATGAAATGCATCACTACGAGGACCCGCGCGCGGCGTCCATCGAAGCCCTGAAGATCGTCCAGAAGCAGCGCGGCTGGGTGCCGGACGGCGCCATCCCGGCGATCGGCGAGGTGCTGGGGATCCCGGCCAGCGACGTCGAAGGCGTCGCCACCTTCTATAGTCAGATATTCCGCCAGCCGGTGGGCCGCCACATCATTCGCGTCTGCGACAGCATGGTCTGCTACATCGGCGGCCACGAGTCGGTGGTCGGCGAGATCCAGAAGCAACTCGGCATCGGTCTCGGCCAGACTACCGCCGACGGACGCTTCACCCTGCTCCCGGTCTGCTGCCTGGGCAACTGCGACAAGGCCCCGGCGCTGATGATCGACGACGACACCCATGGCGACGTGCGTCCCGACGGTGTCGCCAAACTGCTGGAGGCCTACGTATGACCCTTACCTCCATTGGTCCGGCCAACCGCATGACGCGTTCGGCGGAAACCCATCCGCTGACCTGGCGCCTGCGCGAAGACGCCCAGCCCGTCTGGCTCGAGGAATACCAGAGCAAGGACGGCTACGCCGCGGCGCGCAAGGCGCTGACCCAGATGGCCCAGGACGACATCGTCCAGACCGTCAAGGACTCCGGCCTCAAGGGCCGCGGCGGCGCGGGCTTCCCCACCGGCGTGAAGTGGGGCCTGATGCCGAAGGACGAGTCGCTGAACATCCGCTACCTGCTGTGCAACGCGGACGAGATGGAGCCGAACACCTGGAAGGACCGCATGCTCATGGAGCAGCTGCCGCACCTGCTGGTGGAAGGCATGCTGATTTCCGCGCGCGCGCTGAAGGCCTACCGCGGCTACATCTTCCTGCGCGGCGAATACGTCGATGCGGCGCGCAACCTAAACCGCGCCATCGACGAAGCCAAGGCCGCCGGCCTGCTCGGCAAGAACATCCTCGGCAGCGGCTTCGATTTCGAGCTGTTCGTCCACACCGGTGCCGGCCGCTACATCTGCGGCGAAGAGACCGCGCTGATCAACTCGCTGGAAGGCCGCCGCGCCAACCCGCGTTCCAAACCGCCCTTCCCTGCCGCCGTCGGCGTCTGGGGCAAGCCGACCTGCGTGAACAACGTGGAGACGCTGTGCAACGTGCCGGCCATCGTCGGCAACGGCGTGGACTGGTACAAGACCCTGGCCCGCCCCGGCAGCGAAGACATGGGCACCAAGCTGATGGGCTTCTCCGGCAAGGTGAAGAACCCCGGCCTGTGGGAACTGCCGTTCGGCGTCAGCGCCCGCGAGCTGTTCGAGGACTACGCCGGCGGCATGCGCGACGGCTTCCAGCTCAAGGCCTGGCAGCCCGGCGGCGCCGGTACCGGCTTCCTGCTCCCGGAGCACCTGGATGCGCAGATGTTCGCCGGCGGTATCGCCAAGGTCGGCACCCGGATGGGCACCGGCCTGGCCATGGCGGTGGACGACAGCATCAACATGGTTTCCCTGCTGCGCAACATGGAAGAGTTCTTCGCCCGCGAGTCCTGCGGCTGGTGCACCCCCTGCCGCGACGGCCTGCCGTGGAGCGTGAAGCTGCTGCGCGCCCTGGAGCGTGGCGAAGGCCAGCCCGGCGACCTCGAGACCCTCGAGCAGTTGGTCAACTTCCTCGGCCCAGGCAAGACCTTCTGCGCCCACGCGCCGGGAGCCGTCGAGCCGCTGGGCAGCGCCCTCAAGTATTTCCGTGCCGAATTCGAGGCGGGCATCTCCCGCCAGCCTTCGGCCGCGCCGCGCCCGGCAACGGTCGGCGCCTGATGCTTTGCAGCCGGACGGCCAGCCGTCCGGCGATGTTTCGTCGTCGTGCCGCGGCCCGGCCGCAGGCCCGACGGAACCGTGAGTTTCTATTAGCCACGCCCGCTGACAACGGGCCAACGAAGACTTGAACCATGGCCACTATCCACGTAGACGGCAAGACGCTCGAAGTCGATGGTGCAGACAACCTCCTGCAGGCCTGTCTGTCCCTCGGTCTCGACATTCCCTACTTCTGCTGGCACCCGGCGCTCGGTAGCGTCGGCGCCTGCCGCCAGTGCGCGGTGAAGCAGTACACCGACGAGAACGACAAGCGTGGTCGCCTCGTCATGTCCTGCATGACCCCCGCCACCGACAACACCTGGATCTCCATCGAAGACGAAGAGGCCAAGCAGTTCCGCGCCAGCGTCGTCGAATGGCTGATGACCAACCACCCGCACGACTGCCCGGTGTGCGAGGAAGGCGGTCACTGCCACCTGCAGGACATGACGGTGATGACCGGCCACAACGAGCGCCGGTACCGCTTCACCAAGCGCACCCACCAGAACCAGGAACTCGGCCCGTTCATCGCCCACGAGATGAACCGCTGCATCGCCTGCTACCGCTGCGTGCGCTACTACAAGGACTACGCCGGCGGCACCGACCTCGGCGTCTACGGCGCCCACGACAACGTCTACTTCGGACGGGTCGAGGACGGCGTGCTGGAAAGCGAGTTCTCCGGCAACCTCACCGAGGTCTGCCCCACCGGCGTGTTCACCGACAAGACCCACTCCGAGCGCTACAACCGCAAGTGGGACATGCAGTTCGCCCCGAGCATCTGCCACGGCTGCTCCAGCGGCTGCAACATCAGCCCCGGCGAGCGCTACGGCGAGATCCGCCGCATCGAGAACCGCTACAACGGCTCGGTCAACCACTACTTCCTCTGCGACCGCGGTCGCTTCGGCTACGGCTACGTCAACCGCGAAGACCGTCCGCGCCAGCCGCTGCTGGTGCTGAGCAAGCAGAAGCTGAGCCTGGACGGCGCCCTCGACCAGGCCGCCGCCCTGCTGAAGGAGCGCAAGGTGGTCGGCATCGGTTCGCCGCGCGCCAGCCTGGAAAGCAACTTCGCCCTGCGCGAGCTGGTTGGCGAAGGCAACTTCTACAGCGGCATCAACGAAGGCGAGCTCGACCGCCTGCGCCTGATCCTGCAGGTCATGCAGGAAGGCCCGCTGCCGGTGCCGAGCATCCGCGACATCGAGGACCACGACGCGGTCTTCGTCCTCGGCGAGGACCTGACCCAGACCGCCGCCCGCATCGCCCTGGCCCTGCGCCAGTCGGTGAAGGGCAAGGCCGTCGAGATGGCCGCCGACATGAAGGTCCAGCCGTGGCTCGACGCCGCGGTGAAGAACATCGCCCAGCACGCGCAGAACCCGCTGTTCATCGCCAGCGTCAGCGCGACCCGCCTCGACGACGTGGCCGAGGAAACCGTCCACGCCGCACCGGACGACCTCGCCCGCCTCGGCTTCGCCGTGGCCCACGCGATCGACCCGAGCGCTCCATCCGTGGCCGACCTCGACCCGCAGGCCCAGGCCTTCGCCCAGCGCATCGCCGATGCCCTGCTGGCGGCCAAGCGTCCGCTGGTGGTGTCCGGCAACTCGCTGGGCAACAAGGCATTGATCGAAGCCGCGGCGAACATCGCCAAGGCCCTCAAGCAGCGCGAGAAGAACGGTTCCATCAGCCTGGTGGTCGGCGAAGCCAACAGCCTCGGCCTGGCGCTCTTCGGCGGCGACTCCGTGGAAGCCGCGCTCGAGCGACTGACCTCCGGACAGGCCGACGCCGTGGTGGTGCTGGAGAACGATCTCTACCGCCGCACCGACGCCGCCCGTGTCGACGCAGCCCTGGCGGCGGCCAGGGTGGTGATCGTCGCCGATCACCAGCAGACCGCCACCACCGCCAAGGCGCACCTGGTGCTGCCGGCGGCCAGCTTCGCCGAAGGCGACGGCACCCTGGTCAGCCAGGAAGGCCGCGCCCAGCGCTTCTTCCAGGTGTTCGACCCGACCTACTACGACGCCAGGAACATGGTCCGCGAGGGCTGGCGCTGGCTGCATGCGATCCACAGCACCCTGCAAGGCAAGCGCGTCGACTGGACCCAGCTGGACCACGTCACCGAAGCCGTGGCCGAGGCCAAGCCGATCCTGGCCGGTATCCGCGACGCCGCACCGGCCGCCTCGTTCCGCATCAAGGGCCTCAAGCTGGCCCGCGAACCGCACCGCTACAGCGGGCGCACCGCCATGCGCGCCAACATCAGCGTGCACGAGCCGCGCACCCCGCAGGACATCGACTCGGCGTTCGCCTTCTCCATGGAAGGCTACTCCGGCAGCCAGGAAGACCGTCAGCAGATCCCGTTCGCCTGGTCGCCGGGCTGGAACTCGCCGCAGGCCTGGAACAAGTTCCAGGACGAGGTCGGCGGCCACCTGCGCGCCGGCGACCCCGGCGTGCGCCTGATCGAACCGAAGGGCGAAGGCCTCGACTGGTTCCAGGCCGTGCCGGTGCCGTTCAGCGCCAAGGCCGACAGCTGGAAGGTAGTGCCTCTGTACCACCTGTTCGGTAGCGAGGAAAACAGCTCGCGGGCCGCGCCGATCCAGCAGCGCATCCCGGAGACCTACGTCGCCCTGTCCAAGGAAGACGCGGACCGCCTCGGCGTCAACGACGGCGCGACCCTCGGCTTCCAGCTCAAGGGCCAGGCCCTGCGCCTGCCGCTGCGCATCGATGAACAACTCGGCGCCGGCCTGATCGGCCTGCCGGTCGGCTTCGCCGGCATCCCGGCGGCGATCGCCGGCTGCTCCGTGGAAGATCTGCAGGAGGCTGCACAATGAGTTGGCTGACTCCCGCTCTGGTCACCATCATCCTCACCGTGGTCAAGGCCATCGTGGTGCTGCTCGCCGTGGTCATCTGCGGCGCCCTGCTCAGTTGGGTCGAGCGCCGCCTGCTCGGCCTCTGGCAGGACCGCTACGGCCCCAACCGGGTCGGTCCGTTCGGTGCGTTCCAGCTCGGCGCGGACATGGTCAAGATGTTCTTCAAGGAGGACTGGACCCCGCCGTTCGCCGACAAGATGATCTTCACCCTGGCCCCGGTGATCGCGATGGGCGCCCTGCTCGTCGCCTTCGCCATCGTGCCGATCACCCCCACCTGGGGCGTGGCGGACCTGAACATCGGCATCCTGTTCTTCTTCGCCATGGCCGGCCTGACGGTGTACGCCGTGCTGTTCGCCGGCTGGTCGAGCAACAACAAGTTCGCCCTGCTCGGCAGCCTGCGCGCCTCGGCCCAGACCATCTCCTACGAGGTGTTCCTGGCCCTGTCGCTGATGGGCATCGTCGCCCAGGTCGGCTCGTTCAACATGCGCGACATCGTCCAGTACCAGATCGACAACGTCTGGTTCATCATTCCGCAGTTCTTCGGCTTCTGCACCTTCATCATCGCCGGCGTCGCCGTGACCCACCGTCACCCGTTCGACCAGCCGGAAGCGGAGCAGGAACTGGCGGACGGCTACCACATCGAGTACGCCGGGATGAAATGGGGCATGTTCTTCGTCGGCGAGTACATCGGCATCGTGCTGGTCTCGGCGCTGCTGGCGACCCTGTTCTTCGGCGGCTGGCACGGTCCGTTCCTGGACACCTTGCCCTGGCTGTCGTTCTTCTACTTCGCCGCCAAGACTGGCTTCTTCATCATGCTCTTCATCCTGATCCGCGCCTCGCTGCCGCGTCCGCGCTATGACCAGGTGATGGCGTTCAGCTGGAAGGTGTGCCTGCCGCTGACCCTGATCAACCTGCTGGTGACCGGCGCGCTCGTGCTGGCCGCGGCCCAGTAAGGAGAACCACCGTGATCAAAGAAATCATCAACGTCGTGCATGGCACCTTCACCCAGCTTCGCAGCCTGGTGATGATCTTCGGCCATGCCTTCCGCAAGCGCGACACCCTGCAATACCCCGAAGAGCCGGTCTACCTGCCGCCGCGCTATCGTGGCCGGATCGTCCTGACCCGCGACCCCGACGGCGAGGAACGCTGCGTAGCCTGCAACCTGTGTGCCGTGGCCTGTCCGGTTGGCTGCATCTCCCTGCAGAAGGCCGAGACCGAGGACGGTCGCTGGTATCCGGAGTTCTTCCGCATCAACTTCTCGCGCTGCATCTTCTGCGGCCTGTGCGAGGAAGCCTGCCCGACCACCGCGATCCAGCTCACCCCGGACTTCGAGATGGGCGAGTTCAAGCGCCAGGACCTGGTCTACGAGAAGCACGACCTGCTGATCTCCGGCCCGGGCAAGAACCCGGACTACAACTACTACCGCGTTGCGGGGATGGCGATCGCCGGCAAGCCGAAAGGCGCCGCGCAGAACGAAGCCGAACCGATCAACGTGAAAAGCCTGCTGCCATAAGGAGACGTCGCGTGGAATTCGCTTTCTATTTCGCTGCCGGCGTCGCCGTACTGGCCACGCTGCGGGTCATCACCAACAGCAACCCGGTGCATGCCCTGCTCTACCTGATCATTTCCCTGCTGGCCATCTCGATGACCTTCTTCAGCCTCGGCGCACCCTTCGCCGGCGCCCTGGAGATCATCGTCTACGCTGGCGCCATCATGGTTCTGTTCGTCTTCGTGGTGATGATGCTCAACCTCGGCCCGGCCGTGGTCGAGCAGGAGCGCAAGTGGCTCACGCCCGGCATCTGGGTCGGGCCTTCGGCCCTGGCCCTGGTCCTGCTGGTGGAACTGCTGGTGGTCCTCGCCCGCACCCCGAGCGGTGCCGGCATCGGCCATACCACGGTAGACGCCAAGGCGGTCGGCATCAGCCTCTACGGCCCGTACCTGCTGGTGGTCGAACTGGCCTCCATGCTGTTGCTCGCGGCCCTGGTCGCTGCCTATCACCTGGGTCGTCAAGACGCCAAACAATAAAGGTTCGGCGGGCGCCCTGCGCCCGCCCCAAGGGAACGTAACGCTATGAACGCAATACCACTGGAACACGGCCTGGCCCTCGCCAGCGTCCTGTTCGCCCTCGGACTGGTCGGCTTGATGGTGCGACGCAACATCCTGTTCGTACTGATGAGCCTGGAAGTGATGATGAACGCCGCCGCCCTCGCCTTCGTGGTCGCCGGCAGCCGCTGGGGCCAACCCGACGGCCAGGTGATGTTCATCCTGGTGCTGAGCCTCGCGGCCGCCGAAGCGAGCATCGGCCTGGCGATCCTGCTGCAACTGTATCGCCGCTTCCACACCCTCGATATCGACGCTGCCAGCGAGATGCGCGGATGAACCTTCTACCTCTTACCTTCCTGTTCCCCCTGGTCGGCTTCCTGCTGCTGTCGTTCTCCCGCGGCAGGTGGTCGGAAAACCTTTCGGCGCTGGTCGGCGTCGGCTCGGTCGGCCTCTCCGCCCTGAGCGCGGCCTGGGCCATCTTCAGCTTCCACAGCAGTCCGCCGGAAGGCGGCGCCTACAGCCTGGTGCTGTGGCAGTGGATGGCGGCCGGCGACTTCAGCACCAACTTCACCCTGTACCTGGACGGCCTCTCGGTAACCATGCTCGGCGTGGTTACCGGCGTCGGCTTCCTGATCCACCTGTTCGCCTCCTGGTACATGCGTGGCGAAACCGGCTATTCGCGCTTCTTCGCCTACACCAACCTGTTCATTGCCAGCATGCTGTTCCTGGTGCTGGGCGACAACCTGCTGTTCCTCTACTTCGGCTGGGAAGGCGTGGGCCTGTGCAGCTACCTGCTGATCGGCTTCTACTACAGCAATCGCAACAACGGTAACGCGGCGCTCAAGGCGTTCATCGTCACCCGCGTCGGCGACGTGTTCATGGCTTTCGGCCTGTTCATCCTGTTCCAGCAGTTCGGCACCCTGAACATCCAGGAGCTGCTGGTGCTGGCGCCGCAGAAGTTCCCGGAAGGCAACCTCTGGCTGACCCTGGCGACCCTGGCCCTGCTCGGCGGCGCGGTCGGCAAGTCCGCCCAGCTGCCGCTGCAGACCTGGCTGGCCGACGCCATGGCCGGCCCGACCCCGGTCTCCGCGCTGATCCACGCCGCCACCATGGTGACCGCCGGCGTCTACCTGATCGCCCGTTGCCACGGCCTGTTCACCCTGGCCCCGGACATCCTCGAACTGGTCGGCATCGTCGGCGCGGTGACCCTGGTCCTGGCCGGCTTCGCCGCCCTGGTGCAGACCGATATCAAGCGCATCCTCGCCTACTCGACCATGAGCCAGATCGGCTACATGTTCCTCGCCCTCGGCGTCGGCGCCTGGGACGCGGCGATCTTCCACCTGATGACCCACGCCTTCTTCAAGGCCCTGCTGTTCCTCGCCTCGGGCGCGGTGATCGTCGCCTGCCACCACGAGCAGAACATCTTCAAGATGGGCGGCTTGTGGAAGAAGCTGCCGCTGGCCTACGCCAGCTTCGTGGTCGGCGGTGCGGCGCTGGCCGCCCTGCCCTTCCTCACCGCGGGCTTCTACTCCAAGGACGAGATCCTCTGGGAGGCCTTCGCCAGCGGCCATCGCGAACTGCTGATCGCCGGCCTGGTGGGTGCGTTCCTGACCTCGATCTACACCTTCCGCCTGATCTTCGTCGCCTTCCACGGCGAGCCGAAGACCGAAGCCCACGCCGGCCACGGGATTTCCCACTGGCTGCCGCTCAGCGTGCTGATCGTCCTGTCGACCTTCGTCGGCGCCCTGATCACCCCGCCGCTGGCCGGCGTCCTGCCGGAAAGCGTCGGCCACGCCGGTGGCGAAGCCAAGCACAGCCTGGAACTGGCCTCGGGCGCAATCGCCATCGCCGGCATCCTGCTGGCCGGCCTGCTGTTCCTCGGCCAGCGCCGCTTCGTCAGCGCCCTGGCGAAGAGCGCCCCGGGTCGTTTCTTCGGTACCTGGTGGTACCACGCCTGGGGCTTCGACTGGCTGTACGACAAGCTGTTCGTGAAACCCTACCTGCTGCTCTGCCAATTGCTGGGGCGCGACCCCATCGACCGTACCCTGGGCGTCGTTCCGTTCAGCGTGCGCGGCGGACACAACCTCCTCAGCCTCACCGAGAACGGCCGCCTGCGCTGGTACGCCGCTTCCCTGGTGGGTGGCGCCGCCATCCTGCTCGGCGCGCTGCTGCTGGCCTAACGAATTCACGGAGAGACTGAGCCTGTCATGATTCTGCCCTGGCTAATCCTGATCCCCTTCATCGGCGGTTTCCTCTGCTGGATCGCCGAACACAGCAGCAAGACCCTGCCCCGCTGGATCGCGCTGCTTTCGATGACCCTGGTCCTGATCCTGAGCCTGTGGATCTGGGCCACCGGCGACTTCCAGCTGGCGCCCGCGCCCGGCGGCGAGCCGGAATGGACCCTGCAATTCAAGGTGCTGTGGATCGAGCGTCTCGGCATCAGCGTCCACCTGGCGATGGATGGCCTGTCGCTGCTGATGGTCGCCCTCACCGGCCTGCTCGGCGTGCTCTCGGTCCTCTGCTCGTGGAACGAGATCCAGCGCCGCATCGGCTTCTTCCATCTGAACCTGCTGTGGATCCTGGGCGGTGTGATCGGCGTGTTCCTCGCCATCGACCTGTTCCTGTTCTTCTTCTTCTGGGAAATGATGCTGGTGCCGATGTACTTCCTCATCGCGCTGTGGGGACACAGCTCCGATGACGGCAAGAAGACCCGCATCTACGCCGCCACCAAGTTCTTCATCTTCACCCAGGCCAGCGGCCTGGTGATGCTGGTGGCGATCCTCGGCCTGGTGTTCGTCAACTTCAATGCCACCGGCGTGATCACCTTCGACTACGCCACCCTGCTGAAGACCCAGCTGAGCCCCCACGTGGAATGGCTGCTGATGCTCGGCTTCTTCGTCGCCTTCGCAGTGAAGATGCCAGTGGTGCCGGTGCATTCCTGGCTGCCGGACGCCCACGCCCAGGCGCCCACCGCCGGCTCCGTGGACCTCGCCGGCATCCTCCTGAAGACCGCCGCCTACGGCCTGATCCGCTTCGCCCTGCCGCTGTTCCCCAACGCCTCGGCGGAATTCGCGCCGATCGCCATGTGGCTCGGCATCATCGGCATCTTCTACGGTGCCCTGCTGTCCTTCGCGCAGACCGACATCAAGCGCCTGGTCGCCTACTCCAGCGTTTCGCACATGGGCTTCGTGATGATCGGCATCTACTCCGGCAGCCAGGTCGCGCTGCAGGGCGTGGTGGTACAGATGATCGCCCACGGCCTCTCCGCCGCGGCGCTGTTCATCCTCTGCGGCCAGCTCTACGAGCGCCTGCATACCCGCGACATGCGCAAGATGGGCGGCCTGTGGTCGCGCATGCCCTACCTGCCGGCGATCAGCCTGTTCTTCGCCTCGGCGTCGCTGGGCCTGCCCGGCACCGGCAACTTCGTCGGCGAGTTCCTGATCCTGATCGGCGCCTTCAAGGTGGTCCCGGTGATCATCGTGATCGCCACCTTCGGCCTGGTCTTCGCCTCGGTCTACTCGCTGATCATGATCCACCGCGCCTACTTCGGACCCAGCCAGTCCGACGAGCCGATCCTCGGCCTCGACGCCCGCGAACTGAGCATGGTGCTCGGCCTGGCGGTCCTGCTGGTCCTGCTCGGGGTCTACCCGCAGCCGGTGCTGGACATCTCCGCGGCCAGCATGCACGGCGTGCAGCAATGGCTGGGCGCAGCCCTTTCCACCCTTGCAGGACGGTAGTCGCGAAATGACCTTTACGATCCAACACTTCATCGCGCTCCTGCCACTGCTGATCACCAGCGCCACCCTGGTGGTGGTGATGCTGGCGGTAGCCTGGAAACGCAATCACTCGTTCACCGCCACTCTCTCGGTGATCGGCCTCAACCTGGCCCTGCTGTCGCTGCTGCCGGTCCTCGGCGTCACCCCGATCGAGGTGACCCCGCTGGTGCTGGTGGACAACTACGCCTGCTTCTACATGGCCCTGGTGCTGGTCTCCGCCCTGGCCTGCGTGACCCTCGCCCACGCCTACATGGAAAGCTATCCGGGTAACCGCGAAGAGCTGTACCTGCTCCTGCTGCTGGCCACCGCCGGCGGCCTGGTGCTGGTCAGCGCGCAGCACCTGGCCAGCCTGTTCATCGGCCTGGAGCTGCTCTCGGTCCCGGTCTACGGGATGGTCGCCTACGCCTTCTTCAACAAGCGCTCGCTGGAAGCCGGCATCAAGTACACCGTGCTCTCGGCCGCCGGCTCCGCCTTCCTGCTGTTCGGCATGGCCCTGCTCTACGCCGAGTCCGGTACCCTGGGCTTCGCCGGCCTTGGCGCCAAGGTCGCCGAGCACGTGCTGAGCGGTCCGCTGGTCAGCGTTGGCGTCGGCATGATGCTGGTCGGCCTGGGCTTCAAGCTGTCGCTGGTGCCCTTCCACCTGTGGACCCCGGACGTCTACGAAGGCGCCCCGGCACCGGTCTCGGCGTTCCTCGCCACCGCCAGCAAGGTCGCGGTGTTCGCCGTGCTGCTGCGGCTGTTCCAGATCGCCCCGGCGGCTCTGGACAACCAACTGCTGAACATCTCCCTGAGCGTCATCGCGGTCGCCTCGATCCTCTTCGGCAACCTGCTGGCACTGACCCAGAGCAACATCAAGCGCCTGCTCGGCTACTCGTCCATCGCCCACCTGGGCTACCTGCTGGTCGCCCTGATCGCCAGCAAGGGCATGGCCGTGGAAGCGGTCGGCGTCTACCTGGCCACCTACGTACTGACCTCCCTCGGCGCGTTCGGCGTGATCACCCTGATGTCCACCCCGTACAGCGGCCGCGACGCCGATGCGCTGTTCGAGTACCGCGGCCTGTTCTGGCGCCGGCCGGTGCTGACCGCGGTGATGACCGTGATGATGCTGTCGCTGGCAGGCATCCCGCTGACCGCCGGCTTCATCGGCAAGTTCTACGTGATCGCGGTCGGCGTCGAGTCGCACCTGTGGTGGCTGATCGGCGCCCTGGTGCTGGGCAGCGCCATCGGCCTGTACTACTACCTGCGGGTCATGGTCACCCTGTTCCTGGTCGAGCCCGGCATCCGCCAGCACGACGCACCGTTCAACTGGGGCCAGCGCGCCGGCGGCATCATGCTGGTGGCCATCGCCCTGCTGGCGTTCTTCCTCGGCGTCTACCCGCAGCCGCTGCTGGAAATCCTCCAGCATTCCGGCCTGGCCCTCGCCGGCTGAGTCGCCCGCTCCACGAAAACCCCGCCTCGGCGGGGTTTTTCTTTGGCCCGCCCCACGCACCCTGCCCCGCTGCCGTGGCATGCTCCGCGCTCCATGGATGAACCCGGAGGCCTCATGCCCACCTTCCACGATATCGACGTCCTGCGACACAACAGCGCCAGTTGGGACGCCCAGGCCGCCCGTGACTGCGAATGGTCGCGACCGGTCAGCGCCGAAGAGGTCGCCGCCGCACGCCGCGGCGACTGGGCGGTGAAGCTGACCCCGGGCGCGTTACCCGCTCACTGGCTGGGCGACGTACGCGGCCGCGAGATCCTCTGCCTGGCCTCGGCCGGCGGCCAGCAGGCGCCGATCCTTGCCGCCGCCGGCGCACGGGTCACGCTGTTCGACGCCTCGGCGGGACAGCTGGACAAGGACCGCCAGGTCGCCGCCCGCGACCGCCTCGAACTGGCCTGCGTGCAGGGCGACATGCGCGACCTCTCGACCTTCGCCGATGTCTCCTTCGACCTGGTCTTCAATCCCATCTCCAATCTCTACGTCGACGATGTCCTGCCGGTCTGGCGCGAATGCGCGCGGGTGCTGCGGCCGGGCGGCAAGCTGCTGGCGAGCTTCTACAACCCGGCGCTGTTCATCGAGGACCGCTCGCCGGAACTGGCAGAGCAGGGCCTGATCCGGCCGCGACATCGCCTGCCCTACTCCGACCTGGAAAGCCTCTCCGCCGAAGCCCTCGCGGCGAAGCGCGAGAAAGGCGAAGCCCTGGTGTTCGGCCATAGCCTGACCCAGCAGATCGCCGGCCAGCTCGCCGCCGGCCTGCTGCTGCAGGATCTCTACGAAGACTGGCAACCGCACCCGCGCTTCGTCATCGACCGCTTCATGCCGACCTTCCTCGCCACCTGCGCGCTCAAGCCGAGGTCCGCCGCCGGTTGATAGCGGCGAGCCCTGAGGAGTGCCGGCAAGCGCTGCTCCATGTCCGGTTGCGCAACGGTCGCGATGTACCGGGTTCGACGCACTGTTAGCCGAAGGCCCCAGGCACTGCCTGGAGCGGCTCAGCCACGACAGCGCCGTCCATGATGCTTCAAGGCCTGAAACGAACAAGCCCCGCATTCGCGGGGCTTGTCTGCCACGGGCGCGACTCAGGCCTGTGGTTCTTCCTCGCGACCAGTGAACAGGTCCCAGCTGGCCATGAACAGCGCGGCGATCAGCGGGCCGATGACGAAGCCGTTGAGGCCGAACAGGGCCATGCCGCCGAGGGTGGAGATCAGCACCACGTAGTCCGGCATCTTGGTGTCCTTGCCGACCAGGATCGGGCGCAGGATGTTGTCCACCAGGCCGATCACCACCACGCAGAACAGGATCAGCACTACGCCCTGCCAGATCGCCCCGGTGAGCAGGAAATAGGCCGCCACCGGCGCCCAGATCAGCGCCGCGCCGATGGCCGGCAGCAGCGACAGGAAGGCCATCAGGGTGCCCCAGAGCAAGGCGCCCTCGATGCCCAGCACCCAGAAGATCAGGCCGCCGAGAGCGCCCTGGGTGGCAGCCACGGCGATGTTGCCCTTCACCGTGGCGCGGATCACCGTGGTGAACTTGGCGAACAGGTGGTGCTTGTGTTCCTGGCTCAGCGGCACCGCCTGCTTGATCCGCCGGCCGAGCACGCGACCGTCGCGAAGGAGGAAGAACAGCAGGTAGAGCATGATGCCGAAGCTGATGACGAAGTCGAGGGTGTTCTGGCCGATGCTGAACGCCTTGGTCGCCACCACCTGGCTGGCCTGCATCGCCACCGAGGAGAGCTTCTCCTGCAGGCTCGAGAGATTGGCCAGGTCGAAGCGCTCCAGCCACTGGTGCACCGATGGCGGCAAGGCGGCCACCGCCTGCTGCAGGTAGGCGGCGAAGTTCAGTTCGCCGGACTTGACCCGCTGGTAGACGCTCGCGCCTTCCTGCACCAGCGAACCGGCGATGAAGATCACCGGGATGATCACGATCAGCACGCAGATCAGCAGGGTGATCAGCGCGGCGAGGTTCTTCCGATCCCTCAGACGCACCTGCAGGCGGCGTTGCACCGGGGCGAAGATGATCGCCAGGATGGTGCCCCAGAACACCGCGCCGTAGAACGGCAGCAAGAGCCAGCCGAAGGCGAGCGTGACCACCGCCAGCAACAGGAGAAAAGTCCGGGATTCCAGTTTCGTGTCGAGCATGTCCAATCCATCTGGCAGTGGGAAGCAAAGCATTAGTCAGCCGGCGGAGGTGGATCGTTCACGACTGCCGGCCGACTCCGCCGAATAATGACAGGAAGGCTCTGTGGCGCACCACTGCCGGCTGGCTCTTTTGCCGGCAGCGGTCGCCCGGGGGAAGGGTCAGATGCGGAACTGACCGACCAGCCGGCCCAGGCCCTGGCCCAGTTGCGCCAGGCTGCGGGCGGTCTGCGCGCCCTGCTGGGCCTCGTCGGCGACGCTGTCCACCGCGCCGGCGATCTGGTGCACGCTGCGGTTGATCTCCTCGGCCACCGCGGTCTGTTCCTCGGCGGCGCTGGCGATCTGCGCGTTCATCGCGTTGATGGTGGCGATCAACTGGGCGATGGCGTCCAGCGAATCGCCGGCCTGGTTGGCCTGGTTGCTGGTGCCCTCGCCGGCCTCGCCGGAACGGCGCATGGCGTCGACCGCGGCGTTGGTGCCCTGCTGCAGGCGATCGATCATGCCCTGGATTTCCTGGGTGCTCTGCTGGGTGCGGCTGGCCAGCGCCCGCACTTCGTCGGCGACCACCGCGAAGCCACGTCCGGCCTCGCCGGCACGGGCCGCCTCGATGGCCGCGTTGAGCGCCAGCAGGTTGGTCTGTTCGGCAATCGAGCGGATCACCCCGAGCACGCTGACGATCGACTGCACGTCCTGTTGCAGGCTGTCCAGCGAGGAACCGCTGTCGCGGATCTCGTCCACCAGCGCGTGGATGCGCTCGATGCTGCCGTCCACCACGCGCTTGGCCGCCTGGCCTTCGTGGTCGGTCTGCTGCGCGGCCTCGGCGG
The DNA here is from genome assembly GCF_013343155.1 of Pseudomonas sp. FDAARGOS_761. Taxonomy (NCBI): domain Bacteria; kingdom Pseudomonadati; phylum Pseudomonadota; class Gammaproteobacteria; order Pseudomonadales; family Pseudomonadaceae; genus Pseudomonas; species Pseudomonas sp. FDAARGOS_761. The sequence goes on from NZ_CP054572.1 coordinate 3,082,311, forward strand.
CGCGCTGGGCGCTCTGCGCCACTTCATGGGCGGCGGCGGACATCTCGTTGATCGCGGTGGCGACCTGATCGGTCTCGTGGCGCTGGCGCTCCATGGCCTGCTCGGAACGCTCGGCCTGGGCCGACATCTGCTCCACCAGTTGCTTGAGGTCGCCGGTCATCCCGGCGATCTGCCGCACCAGACCGTGGATCTTCTCGACGAAGCGGTTGAAGGAACCGGCCAGCTCGCCCAGCTCGTCGTGGCTGGTCACCGGCAGGCGGCGGGTCAGGTCGCCCTCGCCGGCGGCGATGTCGTCGAGGTTCTGGCGGATCTGGTGCAGCGGACGCAGCATCGCGTTGGCCACCGCCAGGCCGATCACCAGCAGGACCACCAGAAGGACCCCGGCGATCGCCACGATGCTGGCGATCAGGGTGCCGATACGCTCGTCGATGGCTTGCTTGATCTCCACCAGTTGAGCCTCGACGCCGTCGAGGTTGATCGCCGAGCCGATCACCATGTCCCACTTCGGCAGGTACAGGGTATAGGACAGCTTCGGCACCATGACGCTTTCGTTACCCGGCAGCGGCGAGGTATAGGTCACGTAGTGGCTGCCGTTCTTGCCTGCCTCCACCAGTTCGCGGTTGAGGTAGACGCCGCTGGGATCGCGGCGGTCGCGGAAGCTCTTGCCGACGTCCACCGGGCTGTCGCCACGGAACAGGCGCACCACCTGGGAGTCGTAGCCGAAGATATAGCCGTCCTTGCCGTACTTGACCTTCGACAGGCGCGCAATGGCCTCGGCACGGGCGTTCAGGTCGCCGTTGGCCGAGCGGTCGTACTCGGCCTGGATACTGCCCATGGCGATCTGCACGTAGTGCTCGAGTTCGGCACGACGGTCGCCGAGCAGGCGCTCGCGGGTATCCTTGACTTCGGCATCAGCCTGTTTTTTCAGGATCAGCACCGCTCCGCCGCTGAGCACCAGGGCGAAGAGCAGCACCGGCACCATGGCCAGCAGGAGGACTTTGGATTTCAGGGTCAGACGCATCATCAACTCCTAGCATGACGCCCAATAAAAAACGGGATTCCCGTTTCATCGGCAATCCCGTCGGAAGCTTAAGCGGCCGGCCCGACATTCCGTCAGGCGACCGCCCGAAATGGGACTCAGAGCAACATCGCGGCGGCCCAGCCGAACACCAGCAACGGCAGGTTGTAGTGCAGGAAGGTCGGCACCACGGTGTCCCAGATGTGATTGTGCTGGCCGTCGACGTTGAGCCCGGAGGTCGGCCCGAGGGTCGAGTCCGACGCCGGAGAACCTGCATCCCCCAGCGCGCCGGCGGTGCCGACGATGCTGACGATGGCCAGCGGGCTGAAGCCCAGTTGCACCGCCAGCGGGACGAAGATCGCGGCGATGATCGGCACGGTGGAGAACGACGAGCCGATGCCCATGGTGACCAGCAGGCCGACCAGCAGCATCAGCATGGCGCCGACCGCCTTGCTGTTGCCGATCCAGGCCACCGAGGCGTCGACCAGGCTCTGCACCTCGCCGGTGGCCTTCATCACCTCGGCGAAACCGGCCGCGGCGATCATGATGAAACCGATGGTGGCCATCATCTTCATGCCTTCGGTGAACAGGTCGTCGGTCTCCTTCCAGCGCACCACGCCGGACAGCGAGAAGACCACGAAACCGACCAGCGCGCCGATGATCATCGAGTCCAGCCACAGCTGCACGACGAACGCGGCGACGATGGAGACCCCGGCCACCGCCAGGCTTTTCGGGCTATAGCTGACATCGACGCGTTCGGCCTGCTCGATCCGCTGCAAGTCGTAGACGCGCTTGCGGCGGTAGCTGAACAGCACCGCGATGAGCAACCCGGCGAGCATGCCCAGGGCCGGGATGAACATGGCGTGGGTGACGTTGATCCCGCTGACGTCGACGCCGTTGCGCGCCACGTTGGCCAGCAGGATTTCATTGAGGAAGATGTTGCCGAAGCCCACCGGCAGGAACATGTACGGGGTGATGAGGCCGAAGGTGATGACGCAGGCGATCAATCGCCGGTCGATCTGCAGCTTGCTCAGCACATAGAGCAGCGGCGGCACCAGCAGCGGGATGAAGGCGATGTGGATCGGCAGGATATTCTGCGAGGATACCGCCACGCAGAGCAGCAGGCCGACCAGGATCCACTTGAACGCACCGGCGCCCTTGCCCTGCTCGTCGTGCCGGCCGAGCAGCACCAGGACCTTGTCGGCCAGCGCATGGGCCACGCCGGAGCGAGCGATGGCCACGGCGAAGGCGCCGAGCATGGCGTACGACAGGGCCACCGTGGCGCCGCCGCCGAGGCCGCCGTTGAAGGCCTTGAGAGTCCCCTCCAGGCCTAGGCCACCGAACAGTCCGCCGACCACCGCGCCGATGATCAGCGCCAGCACGACATGCACACGGCAAAGGCTGAGGACGAGCATCAGTGCGACCGCCAGCACCACTGCGTTCATCGTTGAACTCCTTGCAAATGAAACGAACCCGGCCGCCTGCGACCGAAAAAAGGGGCGTACTCTGCTACAGCCATCCCCGCCTGTCAAAGCCGCGCATGGGCGAATGTCGCCTGGCTATAAACCGTTGTGCACGGTTCTTGCGTGCGATTCGCCGCACGACGGCAATCCGGCGCCAGCGAACGAACCGTCGTCAAGAATGGGCGAGCCCTGCCGATAAGCCTTGGGCCCCCGCAGTTTCTTCGTACAAGGACCCCTCCCATGTTCCTTCGCCGCCTGTCCATCCAATGGAAGATCACCCTGCTGGCAGGCCTCTGCCTGCTCGGCGTGGTCGCCTTGCTGGTCGGCCTTTCGGTCTACCGCATGCAGCACAGCAGCGTACTGGTGAAAAGCGCCAGTACGCAGATGCTCGACGAATCGGCGCGCCTGCGCCTGGAAGCCCGCGGGGAATTGCAGGCGTTGCGCATCCAGCGCTATTTCATGGATGCCTTCCAATACGGCAAGGGTTTCTCCCGGCAGATCCTGTTCCTCCGCGACCAGGCGCAGAAGCGCTTCCTCGACGCCTACGACCTGCGCGAAGACCTGACCCGCCAGGTGCGCACCGCGCTCGCCGCCAATCCCGAGGTGCTCGGCCTGTACGTGGTCTTCGAACCCAACGCACTGGACGGCAAGGACGAACTGTTCGTCGACCAGCCCGCCCTGGGCAGCAACGACAAGGGACGCTTCTCCCTGTACTGGGCGCAGGCCACGCCGGGACAGCTGGAGTCCGAGTCGATGGTCGAGTCCGAACTCGCCGACACCAGCAGCGGGCCCAGCGGCGCGGCCTACAACGCCTGGTACACCTGCCCGAAGGAAAGCGCTCAACCCTGCGTGCTCGATCCCTACTTCGACAAGGTCGGCGAGCGCCAACTGCTGATGACCAGCATCGCCTTCCCCCTCGAACTGGATGGCAAGGTGATCGGCGTGATGGGCCTGGACATCAACCTGAGCAATCTGCAGGCGCTCAGCGAACAGGGCAACCGCGAACTCTACGACGGCGTCGGCCAGGTCGGCATCCTCAGCCCGGCCGGGCTGTTCGCCGGCAACAGCCGCGACGCCGGCCTGCTCGGCAAGAACCTGGCCAAGGCGGATCCGCAGCACGCCGGCGAACTCCTGCAACTGCTGGCCGCCGGCAAGAGCCAATTGTTCAACGAGAACGACGACCTCAAGGTGCTGCAACCGTTGCAGCCGATTCCCGGCGCCAAGCCCTGGGGCGTGCTCCTCGAAGTGCCGAAGAGCGCCCTGCTCGGCCCGGCCCTGGCGCTGGAGCGGCAACTGGACGACATGCGCCGCGAAGGCACCTGGGTCGAACTGGGCCTCGGCCTCGGCGCCGCGGTGCTCGGCCTGCTGGTGCTGTGGCTGACCGCCCGCGGCGTGACCCGGCCGATCCTCGGCGTCGCCCACATGCTGCGCGACATCGCCAGCGGCGAAGGCGACCTGACCCAGCGTCTGCCGCACACCGGGCGCGACGAGCTGGGCGAACTGGCCGGTTGGTTCAACCGTTTCCTCGACAAGCTGCAGCCGATCATCCGCGACGTGAAGGTCTCGGTGCGCGATGCGCGCAGTACCGCCGACCAGTCGGCGGCGATTTCCAGCCAGACCAGCGCCGGCATGCAGCAGCAGTTCCGCGAGATCGACCAGGTCGCCACCGCATCCCACGAGATGACCGCCACTGCCCAGGACGTCGCCCGTAGCGCCGCCCAGGCCGCCGACGCCGCGCGCGGTGCCGACCAGGCGACCCGCGACGGTCTGGCGCTGATCGACCGCACCACCCAGAGCATCGACAGCCTGGCCGCCAACCTGACCAGCGCCATGGGCCAGGTCGAGCAACTGGCCAGCAGCAGCGAGGAAATCGGTTCGGTGCTGGAAGTGATCCGCGCCATCGCCGAGCAGACCAACCTGCTGGCGCTCAACGCGGCCATCGAGGCGGCCCGCGCCGGCGACGCCGGCCGCGGCTTCGCGGTGGTCGCCGACGAAGTGCGCAACCTCGCCCGGCGCACCCAGGACTCGGTGGAACAGATCCGCGGGGTGATCGAAGGCCTGCAACAGGGCACCCGCGACGTGGTCGACGCCATGCACGGCAGCCATCGCCAGGCCCAGGGCAGCGTCGAGCAGGTGGATGAAGCGGTGGCCGCGCTGCAACGGATCGGCGAGGCGGTGACGGTGATCAACGACATGAATCTACAGATTGCCAGCGCCGCCGAGGAACAGAGCTCGGTAGCCGAGGAGATCAACCGCAATGTCGCGGCGATCCGTGACGTCACCGAGTCGCTGTCGAGCCAGGCCGAGGAATCGGCCCAGGTCAGTCAGTCGCTGAACCGCCTGGCCAACCACCAGCAGGGCCTGATGGAACAGTTCAAGGCCTGACCGTTCACGGCCTGAATAGCGCCGGGGGGCCGTAGGTCCCCCAGATCGCCAGGCGGGCCAGCGAGCGCAGCCAGCCACGCAGACGCGCCGGGGCTCCCGTCTCGGCCACCTTCGCTGCCGCTGTCCCGGCCTGTCGCGGCTCGCCGCGCTCGCTGCGCAACGCGTTTTCCACGGCCTGCTCGTAGCGAGCCTGCGCGGGTAACCGCGGCGACCGCCCCTCCTCTCGCTGTCCACTGGACTCGCCCAACAGGAACACCAGCACCGGCAGCATCAGCGCCCAGCGCCAGCGGCCCGTACCCGTCCGCCGTTTCATCGTCCAAGACCTCCTTGCAAGAAGCCCGGGATGCTAGGGAAAGCGCAGGAGGAAATCTTGCCGGGACTGTCGGCAAATGGTGAAGAACTGTTAAGCCCTGGCGGCGCGGCCGCTCTTCTGCAACGACAACTCGATGCTCACTCGCAGGCCGCCCAGCGGGCTGTCTTCGAGACTCAGGCGGCCACCGCAGGCCTCGGCGATGTCGCGCGCGATGCCCAGGCCCAGGCCATGGCCGCTGACCTGTTCGTCGAGCCGGGTACCCCGCTCGAGCACCGCCTGGCGCTGGTCGGGGAGGATGCCGGGGCCGTCATCGTCGACCTTCAGGCGGACCATGCCCTCGCCCTGCGCGACAGTCAGGCGGACTTCGCTATCGGCCCACTTGCAGGCGTTGTCCAGCAGATTGCCGAGCATCTCCAGCAGGTCCTCGCGGTCCCATGGCAGGCGCAGCCCCGGTGGCGCGCTCCAGCTCACCCGCAGGTGCGGGCCGTGGATCAGGCGCAGGGTGTCGCACAGCGACGGCAACTCCTCGGCGCAATCGAAATGTGCGCCAGGCAGCGCTTCGCCGACCAGGCGCGCCTTGCCCAACTCGCGACCGAGGCGCTGCTGGATCTGTTCCAGCTGTTCGCGCAGGACCTGTTGCAACTCCGGCTGGCGCGCCATCTCCTCGCGCTCGGCGAGGCTGACCAGCACCGCCAGCGGCGTCTTCAGGGCGTGACCGAGGTTGCCCAGGGCGTTGCGCGAACGCTTCAGGGTCTCCTCGGTGTGCGCCAGCAGGTGGTTGATCTGCTCCACCAGCGGCTCCAGCTCCTCGGGAGCCTGGTTGTCCAGTTGGCTACGCTGGCCCTGCTGCAGCTGGGCGATCTGCAGGCGCACCTCCTCCAGCGGACGCAGCGAACGACGCACGGTCAGGCGCTGCAACAGCAATACCAGGAGCAGCGCCAGGGCGCCGGCGCCCAGACCCATCCACTGCACGCGGGCGAAGCTTTCCAGGATCGGCGTATAGTCCTGCGCCACCACGATCCGCAGCTTCTGGCCCATGCGCTTGTAGTGGCCGCGGAACACCAGCAGTCGCTGCTCCTCGGGCCCATCGACCAGGCCCTGCACCAGCCCTTTCTTGTGCGGCACCTCCAGCTCGCTGTCCCACAGGGAGCGTGAGCGCCAGGTGTCCTTTTCCAGCTCGATGACGAAATAGCGCCCGGAATACGGGCGCTGGAACGCCGGGTTGAGGCGTTGCTCGTCCAGTTGCATGCCGTTCGGCCCGCGCACCATGGCCACCAGCAGGTTCTCCGCCTCCTCGCGCAGGTTGCCGGCGAAATAGCGCCGCAGGCCCTGGTCGAACAGCCACAGGCCGGTCTGCGCGAGGACCAGCCCGACCACCAGCAGCACCGCGAACAGGCCGACGCTCAGGCGCCGCTGGATCGACCTCATCCGGCGGCCACCCCGGCGTAGCGGTAGCCCTGGCCACGGCGGGTCTCGATCACCTCGCGGCCGAGCTTGCGCCGCAGGTGGTTGACGTGGACCTCGATGACGTTGGAATCGCGTTCGGTCTCGCCGTCGTACAGATGCTCGGCCAGGTGCCCCTTGGACAGGACCTGGCCGGGGTGCAGCATGAAATAGCGCAGCAGGCGGAATTCGGCGGCGGTCAGGTCGACGTCGGCGCCGTTCAGGCACACGCACTGGCGCTGCTCGTCCAGGCGCAGCCCGGCGGCCTCCAGCTGGCTCTGGTTGGCCAGCCCATGGGCGCGGCGCAACAGGGCCTGGATGCGCAAGGCCAACTCTTCCGGATGGAACGGCTTGGTCAGGTAGTCGTCGGCACCGGCCTTGAGCCCATCGATGCGTTCGGCCCAGGAACCGCGCGCGGTGAGGATCAGCACCGGAGTCGCGAGTCCCAGGCCACGCCACTCCTGGAGTATCTCCAGGCCGGGGCGCCCGGGCAGGCCGAGGTCGAGGATGATCAGGTCGTAGGGCTCGCTGGCGCCCTGCACCGCCGCGTCGCGGCCGTCGGCCAGCCAGTCCACCGCGTAGCCCTGGCGGGTCAGGCTGGCCATCAGTTCGTCGGCCAGGGGAACGTGATCCTCAACCAGCAGCAACCGCATCAGTCGTCTTCCTCGTCCTTCAGGATGCGGCCGTTGCGGGCATCCAGTTCCAGTTCACGCACGACGCCGTCGCGGGTGAGCAGTTCCACCTCGTAGACATAGACGTCGTCTTCCTCTTCCAGCTCGACCTCCAGCAGGCGCGCCCCGGGGTAACGCCCCAGGGCTTCCTGCATGAGGGATTCGAGCGGCTGTATCACACCGTCCTGGCGCAGGCGCAGGACCTCGTCCTGGTCCAGGTCGCGCGCCATCGCCTCGAGGCTGATGACCGCCAGGACCAGTGCGACGATCCCGGCGTAGCGCATGAGCCATTTCATCAGTCGTCCTGGTGGTCCTTGAGCACGGCGCCGGTAGCGGCATCCAGCTCCAGGTCCCACTTCACGCCCTGCGGGTCGCGCAACTCGACCTGGTAGATGTAGCGGCCGTATTCCTCTTCCAGCTCGGTATCGTGGACGCTCGAGCCGGGATGCTTGGCGATGGCGTTCTTGTTCAGCTCTTCGAAGGACTTGATGGTCCCGGCGTCACGCAGCTTCAGCGCCTCGTCCGGGCCGAGGTCGCGGGCCTGGGCCAGGCCGGCAGTCAGGGCGATGGCGGTGGCGGCGAACAGGGCAGTCAGTTTCTTCATGGGAATCTCTCCGTGGGAATCAATCGTGTTGCTTTCGACGGTTTGCAGATTAACCGGGCGCTCTTAATTGAAGCTGAATTTGCCGCAAGGACATGGCCGGGGCGCGCCATAGGGTAACGGAAAGCCTCTGCGATGGGGCTCGCCGGCGTTCGAAAGCGCTTGGTCCTGCGACAACTCGTCCTATAATCGCCGGTCCGCAAGGGAGAAGACCAGCATGCCAGCCATCCAGATCAAGTCCCCCGCACTGACCCTCAAGGCCGGTCGCCGCGCCCTCGCCCGCATCCGCGAGCGCGGCCTGCAGCCGGCCGACGTCGGCATCGTCCCCGGTGCCGCCGGCGGGCCAAAGGCGCTGGGCATCCAGGGACTGGACCTGGCGATCTTCGGCGAGTGGCTGCCGCGCGCCCCGCGCGAACGCTCGCTGATCGGCGCCTCCATCGGTTCCTGGCGCTTCGCCAGCGCCTGCCTGCCCGACGCCGTGGCCGGCCTCACCCGCCTCGGCGAGCTGTACACCCGGCAGCGTTTTCCCAAGGGCGTGAGCATCGCCGAAGTCTCGCGCAAGTGCGCGGCGATGCTCGACGACCTGCTCGCCGGCCAGGACGCGCGGATCCTCGACAACCCGCTGTACCGCCTCAACGTGGTGGTGGTGAAGAGCCACGGGCGCCTCGCCCACGACCACAAGGCCAGCCTCGGCCTGGGGCTGTCCTCGGTGATCCGCGACAACCTGATCGGCCGCCGCCACCTGCACCGCCACTTCGAACGGGTGATCCTGCATGACGCCCGCCAGGCGCCCCCGCTGGCCGCGCTGACCGACTTCCCGTCGCGCTACCTGCACCTGGACGGCGGCAACCTGCGCCAGGCGCTGCTCGCCTCCGGCTCGATCCCGATGGTCATGGAAGGCGTCCGCGACCTGCCTGGCGCCGGCCCCGGCACCTACCGCGACGGCGGCCTGCTCGACTACCATCTCGACCTGCCCTACGAGGACCGCGGCGTGGTGCTCTACCCGCACTTCACCGACAAGGTGATCCCCGGCTGGTTCGACAAGGGCTTGCCCTGGCGCCGTGGCGACGCCGGGCGCCTGCAGGACGTGCTGCTGCTGGCGCCGTCGCGCGAGTACCTGGCGCGCCTGCCGCACGCCAAGCTGCCGGACCGCAAGGACTTCACCCGCTACCTCGGCGACGACGACGGCCGCGAGCGCTACTGGCGCCAGGCGATGGCGGAAAGCCGCAGGCTCGGCGACGAATTCCTCGAACTGGTCGACGGCGGCCGGCTCGGCGAACGCCTGCAAGCGCTGGACTGAGCCGCCACCGACGAGAAGGATCCTGCATGAAACTGGCCGTAGCGCTGATCCACGGCATCGGCGACCAGCCCGATAGCCGCGACGAGAACGGTCTGCACAGCTACGCCCGCGAACTGGTAGCGGCGCTGCGCCGACGTCTCGGCGCGGAAGCCGGCGAGGTGGCCTTCCAGAGCCTGTACTGGGCCAGCGTACTGGACGCCCGCGAGCTGGACTACCTCAAGCGCATCGAGCGCGAGCCGCTGGGCTGGCGCTGGCTGCGCCGGGCGGTGACGCTGTTCCTCGGCGACGCCAGCGGCTACCGAAAGGTCAGCGCCGCCTACGACACCACCTACCAGCAGGTCCACCAGCACGTGCGCAGCGGGATCATGGCCCTGCGCGCGAAGGTCGGGCCGCAGACGCCGCTGGTGATCCTCGCCCACTCCCTGGGCGGGCACATCGTATCCAACTTCATCTGGGACCAGCAGAAACTCAACCGCACGCCGAGTTGCTCGATCGACCCCTTCCTCGGCCTGGAAACCCTGGCCGGGCTGGTCACCTTCGGTTGTAACATCCCGCTGTTCACCTTCGCCTACGAGAAGGTCTGTCCGATCCGCTTTCCCGGCCACTGCCTGACCCCGGCGATCCGCCAGCAGGCACGCTGGCTGAACGTCTACGCGCCGGCCGATCCGCTCGGCTATCCGCTGCGGCCGTTGCAGAACTACGCCGCGGTCGTCCACGAGGACCTCGCCCTGCCGGTCGGTCCCTGGTACAAGCGGCACACCCCGTTGAGCCACATGGAGTACTGGAACGATGCGCGCTTTCACGATTACCTGGCGGACTACCTGCGCCGCCTGTTGGCTGCTGGCCTCGAGCCTGCCGGCGCTGGCCGCGCCCTCCCCGCAGGCGAGCCAGGAGATCGGCCACTTGCTGAGCTTTGTTGAAGACAGCGGCTGCACCTTCATCCGCAACGGCAGCGAATACCCGGCCGCGGAAGCCCGCGCCCACCTGCAGAAGAAGCTCGACTACCTGGAGCGCAAGGATCTGGTCGCCAGCAGCGAGGACTTCATCGAGCGCGCCGCGACCCAGAGCAGCCTCAGCGGCAAGCCCTACCAGGTGCGCTGCGCCACGCAGACGCGCAACTCCGCCGACTGGCTGAACCAGGAGCTGCGGCGTCTGCGGCAAGCCCCCTGATCAACCGGGATGGCCGTCGACCCGCGGACGACACAGCATCGGCGCATAGAACCAGGCGAACAGCAGGAACGCCAAAGCCCACAGTCCGCCTGCCAGGGGCAGCGCCCAGTTCGCCGGCAACAGGCTGGGCAGGAACACCCGCGCCGCGCAGCCGAGATTGAGCAGAGCGAAAGCCCAGGGCATCGCTGCCGGCGGTTGCAGCGCGCGACCGGTATGGCCGAGAGTGACCCGTGCCAGCATCGCCAGGATCAACCCGCCCATGCCGCCCACCGCCAGCGCGTGCAGCGCCTGGCTCGGCGCCAGCGCCAGGCCCAGGCTCCAGAGCGCCATGCCGAGCGGCGCCACGGCGATCCAGAAATATGCCAGGTGCAGAGACCAGAGCAGCGGCACCTGCCAGATGCCGCGATCGCGCCAACGCCACAGGCGCCACAGTTGCGCACCACCGAGGGCGGCGAACAGTCCTGCAAGCCAGGGCGTCGGCTGCGTCGTGACGCCCGCGGCGGTGAGCAGCGCCACCAGCACGCAGCCCAGCAGGATGCCATTGTCCAGCCAGGCGATCGCCGGCACCTGCTGCTGACGGCCGAGACCGCGCTGGGTGAAGAACGGGATCACCCTCCCGCCGATCAGGTTCATCATCCCGGCGATCAGCCATAGCGCGGCGATGGAGGCACGCCGTTGCCAGTCGTCGTTGCCCTCGAACAGGCCGAGCAGGACCAGGGCGTCGGCCAGGGTCAACAGCAGCAACAGACCCACCACCGGGTAATTGCGCTTCTGCCGCACCCGCCACAGGCTGCGACCGATAGCCCAGGCCAATAGCGGCAGGAAGCTCAGTTGCAGCACCAGCAGCAGCGCCAGCGGCGCATCGAATAGCCAGGCCAGGCGCGCCGCCAGCCAGAGCCCGGCGAGCAGGGCCAGGGGTTTGCCCTGCAGGCCGGGTACGCCGGTCCAGGTCTGCACGGCGGTCAACAGGAAGCCGGCGATGATCGCCACACCGAAACCGAAGAGCATTTCGTGACGATGCCAGGCCAGCCAGCCTCCGACCGGTTGCCAGCCGCTCCAGAGCCCGGCCAGCGCCGCCAGCCAGAGCGCGATGGCGAGCACCGCGAACAGCGCGCCGCCGAGGAAGAACGGGCGGAAGCCCAGGCGCCAGATCGGCGGTATGGCCATCAGCCTGGAACGATCAAGCACTTGCACAGCAGACCTCCCAACCGGGTCGACGCATGCGGAACAGCGCGCTCAGGCGCATCACGTAGCCAATCTTCAACAGGGTCGGGCCGAGGATCACCAGCGCATGGGAAAACACCAGCGCCGGCATGTTCAGGTAGCGGTCGAGGAAATAGGCGGCGATCACGCCGGCGACGAGCAGCGCCAGGCCGGCCGCCAGCAGCCCGTGACCGATCCGCAGCACCCGCCGTGGACAATCGAACAGAGCGTTCATCTCGATCTCCTTTTTCCGAAAAGGGCCGACGCACCTCGCGCCGACCCGTCGCTTCAGGCGTCCAGCGCGGCGGCCGGACCGAAGAACTCGTAGTGGCATTGCTGCGAGGGTACGCCGAGGTCGGCCAGGTGGCGCTTGACCTGCGCCATGAAAGGCCGGGGTCCGAGGAAGTAGGCGTCCAGGTCGCGCTCCTGCGGCAACCAGTCGGCCAGTTTCTCGCGGCTCAGCAATCCCTCGGCGTCGGGACTGTCGCCGGCACGCGGTTCGCTGTAGCAGAAGAAGTGCTCGACCTGCTCGTGCTGCGCCGACACGTCTTCGATCCAGTCGCGGAAGGCATGCACGCCGCCATGCCGGGCGCAATGGATGAAGCGGATCGGCCGCGCCTGCGGCAGCGCTTCCTGCAACATGGCCAGGGCCGGGGTGATGCCGACGCCGGCGGTGATCAGCACCAGCGGCTTGTCGCTGTCACGCAGGACGAAATCGCCAGCCGGGGGGAACAGATCCAGCTCGTCGCCCTCGGCGACCCGGTCATGCAGGTGATTGGAGACCCGTCCACCCGCCTCGCGCTTGACGCTGATGCGGTATTCGCGGCCGTTGCTGGCAGCGGAAAGCGAGTAGTTGCGGCGCACTTCCTCGCCGTCGATGTCCAGCCGCAGGCCGATGTACTGTCCCGGCTGGAACGCCAGCAGCGGCTGGCCGTCCACCGGCTCCAGGTAGAACGAGGTGATTTCCTCGCTCTCCGCCTGCTTGCGTGCCACGCGGAAGCGCCGCACGCCGCGCCAGCCGCCATCGGCCTGGGCGCTGGCGGCATACACCGACTCCTCGGCCTCGATCAGCAGGTCGGCCAGTTGCTGGTAGGCCGCGCCCCAGGCTTCGAGGACTTCGTCGGTGGCGATCTGTTCGCCGAGGACCTCGCGGATCGCCCGCAACAGGCAAGTGCCGACGATCGGATAGTGTTCGGGCAACACCTGCAGGGAGACATGCTTGTTCACCACCTTGGCCACCAGCGGGCCGAGTTCCTGCAACTGGTCGATGTGCCTGGCGTACATCAGCACGCCATTGGCCAGCGCCCGCGGCTGGTCGCCGCTGGCCTGGTGGGCCTGGTTGAACAGCGGGCGAACCTCGGGGTACTCGCCGAGCATGGTGCGGTAGAAATGGGTGATCAGCGCTTCACCGCCGGTCTCCAGCAGCGGTACGGTGGCTTTGATGAGGGCACGTTGGGCATTGGACAACATAGATGACTCCTGACGCATGCAAGGTTTTGTTTCACCTCGAAGCATTTCAGGAAGCGTGCCAAGGCAAACTACCAGAATTCACGGGCCTTGCAGGCCGGCATAGGTCATAATGACTGCAACCATTCAGAGTCATTAGGACTGCAAAGAGGTCGAAATGACCACCAATCCCTTGCTTGCCACCCTGATCCCGCTGGTTGCCGACCTGTCCCGCGACCTGCCGGAAGACGAACGCTACCGCCGCCTGCTCCAGGCCCTGCGCGACCTGCTGCCCTGCGACGCCACCGCGCTGCTGCGCCTGGACGGCGAATACCTGATCCCGCTGGCGGTGGACGGCCTCAGCCCGGACACCCTCGGCCGGCGCTTCCGGGTCGGCGAACATCCGCGCCTCGAGGCTCTCCTGGAGCGCCGCGGGCCGACCCGCTTCCCCGCCGACTGCGGCCTGCCCGATCCCTACGACGGTCTGGTGGAAGGCCTCCACGGCCACCTGGAAATCCATGATTGCCTGGGCTGTCCGCTGTACCTCGACGACCAGCCCTGGGGCTTGCTGACCCTGGATACCCTCGATCCGTCGCGTTTCGCCAGCGCCGACCTGGACACCCTGGAGGCCTTCGCCAGCCTCGCCGCCGCCACGGTCAAGGCCAGCGAGCGGATGCGCGACCTGACCCGCCGCGCCGAGGAGGAGCACCAGCGCGCCGAGGCCTATCTCGAAGCCGCTGGCGAGCGGCCACGGGAAATGATCGGCCAGAGCGCCGCGCACAAGGCGCTGCTGGAAGAAATCCGCCTGGTCGCCAACAGCGACCTGAGCGTACTGATCACCGGCGAGACCGGGGTCGGCAAGGAACTGGTGGCGCAATCCATCCACCGGCATTCCATGCGCAGCGGCAAGCCGATGATCAGTCTCAACTGCGCCGCGCTGCCCGAGACCCTGGTGGAAAGCGAATTGTTCGGCCATGTGCGCGGCGCCTTCTCCGGCGCGGTCAACGAACGGCGCGGCAAGTTCGAACTGGCCGACGGCGGCAGCCTGTTCCTCGACGAGGTCGGCGAGTTGCCGCTGGCGGTGCAGGCCAAGCTGCTCCGCGTGCTGCAGAGCGGGCAGTTGCAGCGGGTCGGCTCCGATCGCGAGCACCGCGTCGACGTACGCCTGATCGCAGCCACCAACCGCGACCTGGCCGAGGAAGTGCGCGCCGGGCGCTTCCGCGCCGATCTCTACCATCGCCTCAGCGTCTATCCCTTGCGCGTGCCGCCGCTGCGCGAGCGCGGCCGCGATATCCTCCTGCTGGCCGGCTACTTCCTCGAGGAAAACCGACCGCGCCTGGGACTGCGCAGCCTGCGCCTGGACCACGAGGCCCAGGCCGCGCTCCTCGACTATCGCTGGCCGGGCAACGTGCGCGAACTCGAGCACCTGGTCGGCCGCGCCTCGCTCAAGGCCCTCGGCCACAATCCGGAGCGGTCGCGGATCGTCACCCTGCATCGGCAGGATCTCGACCTGCCCGCGGAAACCCCCGCGCCACCTCGCAGCGTGGTCGAGCCCGCGCCCGCCGCGCCAACGACCGGTCACTCGTTGCGCGCGGCCACCGACGCCTACCAACGCCACCTGATCCAGGACTGCCTGGCCCGTCACCAGGGAAGCTGGGCCTCGGCTGCACGCGAGCTGGGCCTGGATCGCGCCAACCTGGCGCGCCTGGCGCGCCGCCTGCAACTCAGGTGAACGACCGCCCGGTCGGAGCAGACCGGGTCCGGCGCGCAAACCTGCTACCATGGCGCCCCCATTCCGGTTGTCCGATAACCCCGATCCAGAGCGCACTACAGTGGAACTCTTCAAAGAATTCACCTTCGAATCCGCCCATCGCCTGCCCCACGTCCCCGAAGGCCACAAATGCGGGCGCCTGCACGGCCACTCGTTCCGTGTCGCCATCCACATCGAAGGCGAGGTCGATCCGCATACCGGCTGGATCCGCGACTTCGCGGAAATCAAGGCGATCTTCAAGCCGATCTACGAGCAACTCGACCACAATTATCTGAACGATATTCCAGGCTTGGAAAACCCCACCAGCGAAAACCTCTGCCGCTGGATCTGGCAACAACTCAAGCCGCTGTTGCCGGAACTCTCCAAGGTCCGCGTCCACGAAACTTGCACGAGCGGTTGCGAATATCGGGGCGATTGATTCGCCCGACTCTCCCCTGGCGCTTCGCCATCTGCTCTAAAACGGGCTTCCACACAACGGGCCCGTTCTGCCATCTCTCTCCCATGGGTTGTACGAAGCATTATCCCCACGGACATAAAGGTTTCATATTCTTCCGGGAAACATCCGGCAAGCTGTCCCCACAGTCCGTTAGTCAATAAAACCGTGCAACTATATTGTTCTTCCAGTAGATAAAGACTTATCCTTTGCCGCGGACATGGAAAGTCCGTAAAGCCACTATAAATGCACCAAAACCCAGCACCATATTTTTAGAACGGGAGTGAAACGAATGTCCAAACTTGCCGAGTTCCGCGAGGCAGAGCGCAAACTTCAGGAGCAACTGGCCCTGCTGGAAAAGCTGAAAAGCGACAGCAGCCTGAAGCAGGAACTGGAATTCAAGGACAAGTTGCAGGCGTTGATGGACAAGTACGGCATGACCCTGCACAACATCATCGCCATCCTCGACCCCAAGGCTCCGGTCACCGTCAGCGCCGCTCCGCAGCGCCGTGCCCGCGCCCTGAAGGTCTACAAGAACCCGAACAACGGTGAAGTCGTCGAAACCAAGGGCGGCAACCACAAGGTTCTGAAAGCCTGGAAAGAACAGTACGGTTCCGAAACCGTCGAATCCTGGCTGCAACGCTAAGCCGGTTTTCCCGACGGCATCCTGCCGATGCCGTCGGAAACCCCACTGGCTACTTTCGCTCCCCTCCTCGCCAGATCAATTCTGCGACTTCGATTCGCAAGCGCTCCTGATCTTCTGCGCCGCCAGGTTGTTCTCCACCCCCGGCAGGTTCTCCAGCAGACACTCGTAATAAGCCTTTTCCCGCGACAGCAGGAAGGAGCCGTCGTTATACAACTTGTCGCAGGCCTGGGTGATGAAGTGAACCGCCACCCCGCTCTTCGCCGTGCGTTGGTAGTCGAGTATGCATTGGTCGTAGTCCTTGTCGTCGGCGAGAGTGGAAAGCGGAAATAACAGCAGCAGGGGCAGCAGGAACTTCATGGCAATGGTATCCATGGGAAAGTTGTGCTCCAGCATGGACGAGCCGGCTCGGAGTGCCAAGCCGACCATGAAGTAAAATTTTGCACTTGTTTACAGGCCGGACCAGACTGGCCGTTCTTCGCTGCGCGAATGCGACAATGGCGGGCCGGGGAGCCGAATCGCAGGCGTCCCGAGCGGATTCGGTTTCCCGGCCGCCTGGCGGCAACTCGCTCCATCGACGGGCACCGCCCTCTGCCGAACTCTTCCGGCAAACGGGTGCTGCCCGATCCGCATCCGCTTCAATAGGCCGCTACGAACAGGAACGACAACTGTAGATTGAGCATGGGCGACAACATATTGTTCAGTTCCAGAAACTCCACCGCTACTTGCCGCTGCTCCGCTTCTATATCCTGCAACAACCGACTGAACGAGGCTGGCTCCAACTGCCCGCGAACCTGGGCCTCGATACGCGCGATCGTCCCTTGCTTCTCGAAGCCGCGAGGAAGCAGTACGCTCACTTCCGCGTCAGGGACGCCCGCCAGGCGAACCCGCTCGGTCAGCCAGGCCTGCACATCGGCCCTCGCCTGCGACGCATTCGGCGCCTGCCAGAAGCGCTCTCGCTGAAGGTTCAGGACCTGCTCCGCCTGCATCGCCCGCTCCGGCCAGGCGGTCTGCCGGGAAACGTCCTGGAGCTTGAGCCATTCCCCGGCCAGACGACGATATTCCTCCCCTCGTTCCTCCCTCCAATCCATGCTGAGCATGACCAGATGCACAACCAGCAGCAGGCACAGGCTCCAGATGGCCATGCGCAAGAGTGGTTTTTCCTGCCATTGTCGTTGCAGGTTCCGCCCCTGGAACTGCAGTGATCGCTGGAAGTCCGACATCAGGCACCCTCCCCCGGCGTACGCAGGACCAGGCTCAGCGATAGCCCCTCGCTCTGCGAAGGTTCCACCCTGACATCTTCGAAACTCCCCGACTCCATGAAACGCCGCACATAGAGACGCGGGTCGACACTGTCGGTGCCAATCCGCAAGTCCAGCTCGGAGCCTCGATAGCGCCAGGCGAGCAACCGACTGTCCTTCGGCAACAGTTCCGCTACCTGTCCCAGCAGCGCCACCTGCGAGCGATGCTGCAAAGCGCGCCCCAGCTCCGTGGCCATCCGATTGGTCTGCAATGCCTGGTTGCGTGCGCTGAGGATCGGCGAGACCTGGCCGTTCAGTTGGTCGTACTGCGTTCGCAGCGCACGCTCGGCCCACCACCAGGACAAACCTTCCCCCAGATTGAATCCGCATCCCAGCAACAGGGTGGCTATGAGCCCATGCGGCAACCAACGCTCCCATCGCAGCAGCGTTGCTTCCGCCGCCGGAACGGCCCAGGGACGGCCCAGCGCTTCCCCAGGCTCGGCAACCAGGCTCTCCGGAATGCGTATTCCCGCCAGCCCCCGGAGCAACCGAACCCATTGTTCTGGCTGGGGTGGGCTGGGAAAGAAATGGCTCAGGACAAGGCAGTCATCTCTCCAGACCTGCAGATCCAGCCCGGAGCGAACCCGAAGCAGCCGAACCGTCTCGCCTTCCGCGACCGACCGAGGGGGAGCCTGCAGGAGGGATTCGGGGATACAGCGATAACGCCGAGGTTGGTCGACGCAGTCTTCGGCAACGGCCTCCCGGACCTCCTCATCCCAGAACCAGACCAGAGCATGGCCACCCCGCCAGGCTACGTAATGGCCTGCGCGGCGAAAAGGCGCCAGGGCGGCAAGCTTCAACGCCAGTGCCTGATACCGGTCAGAGCGCGGCACATGATTGAGATCGAGACAGCGATAGACACACCACGCCCGATCCACGATCCACTGCGCTGGGGCGCGCCGCGCCAACCCTGTACCTCTACGTACCCACTCAAGCTGCGCCCGGCCATCCTTACCACGGCCTTGCCACAGGCGGGGCGGCAAGAACCCCGGGGGCGATATCGGGATGCAGCGGAGGATTCGAGTAGCGATCATTTATCTTCACGGACCTCTTCGAGAGAAGCTGCCAGGGTGGCAGCAGGCGGTGCTCTGAGTTGAAGCGGACCTCGTATTCCGTCCCCTGCTCGGCTCCTGGCGGGTAGAGCCGAATCGACAGGACCGGACTGGCCAGGCGCGCCCAGCCATCCTCGGGAACCAGCCTCGCATGCCCCCCGAGGACGTCATGCAGGTCCGACATCCGGGTGAACGGACGCTGCCAGCGGGCTTGCAGCAGTCGGCCGACAGCGTCCTCCGGTAGTCCCCAGGCAAGAGACAGGATTCGGGCATCCGCGGTGTTGATGTTCAGCGCCGCCTCGTCCGCCGCAACCAGATCGCGCCAACCGGCGTCGAGCAAATGCGCTTCCCAGGGGCGCCAGGCCTCCAGCCGGAAGACTTCCATCACCGAGCGCAACGGACGGCGCCGGGCCTGGCCCGGAGAGGACCTGTCGCTGGCTTGCGCGGCGCTACCCAGTCGTGGAGCGGCGCCGGGATAGAGATAGCTGAACCATTGGGCGACCATGACCTGCACCTGCTCGGCGGGAACCCCCAACCCCGCCAGCAGCCTGGACAGTACCCGCGGATCGATGCCGGAAAGACTGAGGCGCGCGGAGCGATCGAGCAGCGCAATGCACCAGCCATTGGCCATGCAGAACTCCCGGCCATCCAGAGGCAGCTCCCCGCCAATGGGCAGGATCGAAGTGTCCATGTCCACCTTGCTCGGCGCGGCGCCAGCATTTCCCGGTACGCTCAGGCCCGCGACGGTATAGCGCTGGGTAGCCACCAGCCATTGGACCCGCGCCAGCAAGGCATGCTCCTCCAGCTCACGAAGCAGCGCCTTGCGCCGGTTTTCCGTGGCATCCAGCGAGCGCCCGACCCAGAGTACAGCGGCACTGGCCAGCAGGGTCATGATGGCCAGGAACCAGACCACTCCGACCAGAACGAAGCCAGACGAGCGGGCAGACGCCGCATGTCGGCATGCGCCATCAGAAATCATGTTCGGCGGGCCTCGCTCTGGGCAGCGCGACCGCGACAAGGACAAACAGGCGCTCCTCGGGAGCCGTCAGTGCCATCGCCTCGGGAAGGGTATCGGCCAGTTGCGCGCTCGGCGGCCAGTCCCGGTGCCACTGGCCGTGACCGTCCAGATAGCGGAAGCGAGCTTCGCCGCGCAGATGCAGGAGGGGCCAGCGACTGTCCTCCAGCCTTCGCACATAGATCAACTCGGTCCTGTCCTCTCCTGCCCGCCGCTCGAGCCGGAAGGCCAAGGGCGTCGGGATGCCCGCACGGCGATCCAGGGCCGCGGCAGACATGGCCTCGAAACTGAGTTCGTCCCCTCGCAGACGCCAGCGGACCTCGCCAGCCTCGGGAGCGACCAGGTTCTCCACCGCATCACGGAACCAATCGAAGGTCAGCGCCCGGACCTGTCCGCGCCCCAGGTTCTGGTACAAGGACTGGTTGGCCCTGCTGGCATAGCTCAACCCTTGCATGAGCAACGTGCCGATGAAGGAAACGACCAGCAGCACCACGATCATCTCGAGCAGGGTGAATGCACCCTGTTTTCGTCGCGAGCGGATCATGGTCCATCACCCAGTCGCGCTGGGATGACCACGTACCCGGGAAGCTCCAGTTGCAGCGTCTGCGGCGTTCCATCGCCGGCCCGGATGTTGGCGACGACCCTGAACAAGGTCACGTCGTAGATGCCCGGACTGCCGCTATGGCGGCCCACCGCCGCTTTCGATGCGGACAGTGGCGAACTTCGCCACTCCAGCCGGTAATGCCCCAGCCGGACCCTGCCTGCGGGTTCGAGCGCAGGGTTCATGCGCTCCAGATAGGCCATCGCCACCCGGGCCGTCTCAATGCGCAGCTCGGCCGCCTCGACCCGCTGCATGCTCCGAAAGGCACTGTTGAGCCAGGCGAAAAGCGCACCGCCGACCACTGCCAGGAGCGTCAGCGCAACCACCGCCTCCAGGAGCGTGAAGCCTTCCTGCCGCGCCGGCATCAGCGGATCGTCCCGGGCGCGCAGAGGGGTGGCTGAAGCAGCAGCGTATGTGTCGCGCGCCCATGATGGACCTGCAACTTTCCGCCCAGGCAAACTCCGTTTGCCATGTAACGTATCGGCGGCCGAGCAGTAACCGTCCAGCCATCGGGCAGTCGCAGCAACTGCTCGGGAACCGCCCCGCTCTCATCAATGAGCAGCTCCCGCCCGTCGCTGCGCACGCGATAGCCCAGGGTCTGCAATTGATTGAACAGATCGTCCAGCGCGGTCCTGCGCGCCCAGGTCTCCTGCATCCTCACCAGGCCGGGCAACGCTACCGCAGCAATGGCCCCGACGATCACCAGCACCACCAGCAGTTCGAGCAAGGTGAACGCGGCCTGGTCAACGTTTGGGCGCGTAACCGACATCGGCATCCAGGCCTTTCCCACCGGGCTGCCCATCCGCGCCCTGGCTGTAGAGAGTGAAGGGTTGTTCGGCACTCGGCCTGTCGCTGTACAGGTAAGGTCGGTTCCAGGGGTCCAGCGGTACGCCGCCCTCGAGGTAGGGCCCGTGCCAGAAGGCCCCGAGACGTTCATCGGAAGGCGGCGTGTTGAGTAGCGCCAGGCCTTCTTCTTCGGTCGGCAGCCGGCCGATGTCCAGGCGCATGGTGAGCAACGCGCCCTTGAGCATCTTCACCTGGGTATCCGCCGTCTGCGCCTTCGCCTTGTCGGCCTGATTGAACAGTCGCGGCCCGACGAGCCCCATCAGCATGCCGATAATCACCAACACCACAATCATCTCGAGCAGGGTGAAGCCCTGTTGTGCAGCTCTGTTCATACGGTTTCCACTTCACGTCTCATCCAACCAGCCGCGGCATCGATACCCGGCATTCAAAGCACCATGTCGTTGGCGCTGGTAATCGCCAGTACCACGCCGGTAATGATCAGGCCGAACACAGAGCCGATCAGCAGGATCGCCAGAGGCTCGATCAGCACCAGGGCCTTTTTCATTCGCGCCTGCCCGACCTCTCCATAGAGCGTCGCCAGGCTCTGCAGCATCTCCGCGAGCTGCCCGGAGGCCTCTCCAACCCGCACCAGGCTCGAACCGATGGACGTGACCGCCTGGCGCTCCTCCAACGCTGCCGACAAGGCGATGCCGGCCCGCACATCCTGGGTGACTCGCTCCAGGGTCCGGCGCTGCCGGGCAATGCGGACGCCATCGGCGGAAAGCGCCAGGGCCTCCACCAGCGGCACACGATTTCCCAGCAGGGTTCCAAGCACCTTCGACCATTGCGCTATTTCCGCCTGCATCAACCATTCCCCGACTACGGGCAGGCGCACCAACTGGTCGAGCGCATGGGCGCGGAGCGCCGGATTGCGCAGCGCCACGGCAATGCCGCCAGCAAGCAGCAGGACGGCGAACGCCAGCAAGCCGGAACTCTCGTTGCTCCATACCCCGATGCTCAGCACTGCCCAGGCAAGCCACGGAAGCTGGGCGGTCTCGTTCAGGAGATTGGCGAATTTCGGAACGACGAAGACGAACAGGGTCGCCACGGCGAGCACCCCGCTGAGCACCAGAATCGCAGGGTAGATCAGCGCCCCTTGCAACTCGGCGCGGGTTCGCCGTTCGTATTCCATCTGCGTGGCACAGTCCCTCAGGGCTCCTGCGAGGTTTCCGGTCATCTCGCCGGCCGCCACCAGTTGATATACATAGCGCGGCAGGTCGAGGCCGGCGCTCTCCAGCACCACGGGAAAGGATTGCCCCTGGCGCAGACCATTGGCCATCGCCTGCAGGGCGGAAATCAACTTCGGGTGGCGCGCGCCTCGCTCCTGGGCCTCCACCGCGTCGGCCATGCTCACTCCCGCCGCGAGCATGGTGGCCAGCTCGTGGATGGCCATGTTCAATTCCTCGGCCTTGAGCCGACGTCGCGAGCCCAGGTTGCGGCGTTTCACCTCCAGGCTGAGCGGGGTGAGCCCCTGGCGCTGCAACTGCCGCAGCGCATCCTGGCGCGTGGGGAGGCAGAGTTCGCCACGAACGCGCCTGCCCTTGCGATCGACGGCTTGGTAGATGAAATTCATGGACTTAGCCGCTGGTCACGCGATGCACCTCGTCAAGACTGGTCATACCCAACCAGGCCTTGATCAAGCCATCTTCACGCAGATTGCGCTGTCCCTGGCTGGCGGCAAGCCGATGCATCTGTTCGAGGGAAGCTCTCTGCACGATCAGGTCGCGCATCTCGGAAGACAGATCGACGAGTTCGTAGATGCCCACACGGCCGCTGTAGCCGGTACCTTCGCAGCGGCCGCAGCCTCGCGCCACGCGCCATTGCGCTGCCTGCCCCGGGAACAGCCGCGCGGTGGCCGCCTCGGTCGCTGCCAGATCGGCCGCAGCAAGGGTTGGCTCGCAAGGTTCCGCGCAGTGGGCGCACAACCTGCGCACCAGTCGCTGGGCCTGGACACCGCGCACCGGCGAAGCCACCAGGAAGGGTTCCACGCCCATGTCGATCAAGCGCGTGAAGGCACTCACCGCATCGTTGGTATGCAGGGTCGAAAGCACCAGGTGACCGGTGAGCGAGGACTGTACGGCGATCTCCGCCGTCTCCAGGTCGCGTATCTCCCCGATCATGATCACATCGGGATCCTGCCGCAGGATCGAGCGCAAGGCGGCAGCGAAGGTCAGGCCGATGTCGGCATGGACCTGGACCTGGGTGATGTTGGGCACCTGGTATTCCACGGGATCTTCCACGCTGATGAGCTTGCGCACGCCATCATTGATTTCCTCCAGCGCGCCATAGAGCGTCGTGGACTTGCCCGATCCGGTGGGGCCGGTCACCAGGATGATGCCGTGGGGTTCCGCTACCCATGCACGCATCCTCTGCAAGTGGTCCGGGAGCATCCCGAGCCGGTCCAGGCGCAACCCCTCGCGCTCCTTCGGCAACAGGCGCATGACCACCGATTCGCCATGCACCCCTGGCAAGGTGGAGACCCGCACGTCGAGCTCCGTACCGCTGACCCGGATGCTCATGCGTCCATCCTGCGGCAACCGTCGCTCCGCGATGTCGATGGCGGAGATCAGCTTGATCCGCGAGACAACCGCCGCGAATCGCTCGCGGGGAAGGCTCAGTTGGTCGTGCAGGACGCCGTCGACGCGGAAGCGGATACGGAAGTCGAACTCCCGGGGTTCGATGTGAATATCCGAAGAGCGCTTTTCCATGGCCTGGCTCATCACGTTGTTGACGAGTTCGACTACCGGCGCCTCCTCCGCCAGCTCCCGCAGGTAGCGGATGTCTTCGCTGCCGTAGGCGGGCCGATCCGCACCTTGCCGGGCCAGGTCCAGGGAATGCGCCAACCAGCCGTCCAGATCCTGGGAGCGGCACAGCACTGCTTGAATCGAGCGCTCCGGATAGAAATAGCCCAGGGTTTCGCGTATCGAAGGAGATAACGGATCACGCGCCGCGAACAGCAGTTGCTCGCCCTCCTCCCAGACCACCAGCTGTTCTTCGACGAACCAGTCGGTATTGATCGGGGTACTGAGCAGGAATGCGGCGATGGACTCTTCGCTCGGCTTCCGCAGGTCGTCCCCCACCAGCGGCAACCGCAGTTGCTCCGCCAGCACCTGCATGAGGGTATTTTCCGAGATGGCTCCGGAACGCACGAGAATACCTCCCAGGCGGCCGCCAAGCCGGCGTTGCAGGTCGAGCGCCCGCTCGAGTTCCTGGCCGCTCACCAACCCGCGTTCGAGCAAACGCTGCCCCAGCGGTATCCACTCGGCCGTCACCTGCGGGCCCGGGGAAACGGCCTCAGAGGACATCTGCAAAACCTTCCTGTACCCGACGGAACCAGAGGAAGCCCG
Source organism: Pseudomonas sp. FDAARGOS_761 (assembly GCF_013343155.1). Taxonomy (NCBI): domain Bacteria; kingdom Pseudomonadati; phylum Pseudomonadota; class Gammaproteobacteria; order Pseudomonadales; family Pseudomonadaceae; genus Pseudomonas; species Pseudomonas sp. FDAARGOS_761. Next base: position 3,106,333 of record NZ_CP054572.1, read on the forward strand.
ATGAACAGACCAGCAGCGACGCAACGCAATAAACGCTGAAGACCCCAAGGGTCGGATAGGGAGCATCGAAAAGGATCGCCCTGACCATTTCCACCGGGATCGTCAGCGGATTGAGGTACAGGTAGGGCTGCATTACCGGTGGCAAGGATGACAGCGGATAGAACACCGGGCTGATGAATAGCAGAAGCACCAGGAGAAACTGGACGAACTGCCCTATGTCGCGAACATAGACCCCGAGCCCCGCGAGGAACCACGCCAGCCCCGTCACGCAGAGCAGGAAGGGGAGCAGGGCAAGCGGTAGCAGGACCAGTTGCCAGCCCGGCTCGACGCCGCTGAAGAGAAGAAAGATACAGAGCACCAGGTAGCCGAGCATGGCGTTGAAGAAAGCGGCCAGTAGCGGTGTGAGGGGGAGTATCTCCAGGGGAAAAACCAGCTTCTTCACGTAGTTGGCGTTGGCCTGGATGATAGTCGGGGCCCTGGACAGGCTTTCAGCGAGGATCCCGTTCAGCAGGAGTCCGGAAAACAGGGTCAAGGCGAAGGAAAGCGTGCTCTGGCTTCCGCCCCAGCGCGACTTCAGCACGAAGCCGAAGACAAACGTATAGATCAGCAAGAGCAGGAACGGCGAGACGATGATCCAGATGCGGCCCAACATGGCGTCGCGATAACGCAGTTCGACCTCGCGCCGGGTCATGACCAGCAGGAGCCTGATGCGACTGGCGAGACTGGCCGGTACCAAGAGGGAACCACTCACAGAAAAACTCTCCACGGCGAAGAAGAACAGAACCCGCTAACCATGAAGGATCGAAGCGAGCTGGGCCATCAGCCCCCACTACTTCTGGCGTAAGGTTTTTCTGATTCAAGAAGAGTCTTCAGAAGGCCGGAGCAAGCCGGCACTCTCGCCAACTCGATCTCCCATCGGCTCCGTACCTGCTGGAAAGCACGTGGGTAACCCCGGCAATGGCAACGACTCTCAAGGTGTGGGGCCGGACTGCGCGGAGTGCACCCTCGATTCAGCAGCCAGCGGCAGTGAAACCGGGACGAAAGCAAGACTCATCCTGCAATCGGGGCGATTTCTTCATAGCGCTGGAAAACCTGGCTCAGTGAAACGAAAGCACGCACTGAGCGCCCCGTACGCCAGGGACTGGCAACCTGCACGCCGACCCGCCCTGGGGCGGCATGGCGAGTTCGACGAATACGACTCGGCGCACCACCTGCCCCCTGTGCCCGCGCTCAAGCGACGCCGCGGCTGCCAAGGGGTTGCAGCGACCTGCGTAGACGGCAGGCGGACGCGATCGGCGCTCTCCCCGCCGTCATGGTTGAGTTTCGGATTGCGTCCGATGGCTCAGCGGATCACCCCGGCGCGCACCGTCAGCGGCCAACTGACCCGATAGCGCGTCTGCGGGTCGCCCCAGGCTTCGCGCAGCTCATCGACGAACGCGGCGCCCGGATCCTGGCCAAGGGCCTTGCCGGCTTCCTTCACCGCCGACCAGGTACCGACATAGCCCAGCAGTTCGTCCAGGGTCCAGGCCACCTCGATGGCCAGGTCCGGCAGGCGACGCTCCTCGAAGGGGAACGGCAGATTGCGGTAGCCCTCCTCCACGTGGCGCCGCTCGGCAGGCCAGTAGGGGCCGACGACCTGGTGGTAGAAGTGCTGGACCAGCGGTTCCATGGGGCCGTCGACATGCAATACGCCATAGGTAACCAGAGCCAGGATGGCGTCCGCACGGGCCACACGCCGGACTTCCTCGTAGAAGCGCGGCAGGTCCAGCCAGTGGGCGGCCTGGGCGACCGTCACCAGGTCAGCGCTGGCCGCCGCCAGCCCGCTGTCCTCGGCCAGGGCCACGCGATACTCGACCCGCTCGCGCGCCTGCGCCTTGTCGATCTGCGCGGCGCTGGCGTCGGTACCGACCACCCGTTCGAAACGCTCGGCCAACAGCACCGTGAGCTGTCCGGTGCCGCAGCCGCAGTCCAGGGCCAGGCGGGTGCCGGGGCAGAGCGCGGCCAGCTCGTCGACCAGCCGCGCCGGGTAGGTCGGACGATGTGCGGCGTAGTTCGCCGAACCCGTGGAGAAATGATCCTTGAAAGGTGCCGTCATGGGACTCTCCCGAAATGATCCCGGCGACCACAGGGACCATGGCCGTCCAGGCTGCCGCCTTACACTAGGCGAATCCCGTCGATACGGAAACACGACTTTCGGTCACCTCGGAGCACCGTCTCACTACTGCATGCGGTGCAGCAATCAACTGCAAAGAACCTACCTGGTCATCCCCGGATGCTTCATTAGACTGCCGGAACGACGAACGCAGCCAAGGAGACCGCCATGCCCAGTCGCATCACCCTCAACGCAAACGGAGGCCCCGAGGTCCTGCGCCTGGAGCAAGTCCGGGCGCAGCAACCGGGCCCCGGCGAGGTCTGGCTGGAGCAGGCCGCCATCGGCGTCAATCCGCTGGACCTCGGCCAGCGCTCGGGAGCGGTACCGATTCCGCTGCCGTCCGGCCTCGGCCTGGAAGGCGCCGGAGTGGTCGCCGCGCTGGGTCCGGGAGTCTCCGGACTGGCGCCGGGCAACCGCGTCGCCTATGCCACCGGCCCGCTGGGCGCCTATGCCAGCGCCCGGCTCTACCCCGCCGAGCGCTTGCTGAAGCTGCCCGACACACTCGCTTTCGAGGACGCGGCGGCGCTGCTGTTCAAGGGCATCACCGCGCACTACCTGCTGCACGCCACCTACCCCGTCGGGCCCGGCACACGCATCCTGCTGTACGGCGCGGCGGGCGCCGTCGGCCAGTTGATGGCGGCCTGGGCCCGGCACCTGGGCGCCTGGGTGATCGGCGTGGTGTCGAAGGCGGAAAGTGTCGAGCGGGCCAAGACTGCCGGCTGCGACGAGGTGCTGGTGTTCGACGCGGCCAGTCTCGCCGCCCAGGTCGCCGAGCTGACTGTCGGGCGCAAGGTCGATGTGGTCTACGACCCCATCGGTCGCGCTACCTTCGAGGCATCCCTGGACAGCTTGCGTCCGCGCGGCCTGCTGGTGTCCTTCGGCGCTACCTCCGGCGTGCCGCCAGCCGTCGAAGTCGCCACCCTCAACGCCAAGGGTTCGCTGTTCCTCACCCGTCCCTCGCTCGCCGCCCACACCGCCAACCCGGAGGAATACCGGCTACGCGCGCAGGCTGTGCTGCGCGCTCATGCAGACGGTGTCATCCAGCCCCGGGTCTGGCGGCGCTACCCGCTGGCCGAGGCGGCCGTAGCGCATACCGATCTGCTGGAGGGACGCTCGCAAGGCGCGCTGGTACTCTTGCCCTGACCCACCCGCAAGAGGCGCATGCATGCAACCGTTCGACAGCCGGCAGGCCGATGAAGTCGCCACGCTCCTGGCCCTGGCCGAGCACGGTTCGTTCGCCGCCGCCGGCCGCGCCCTGCAACGACATCCCTCGGTGCTCTCGAAGCGGCTCGGCGCACTGGAGCGTCGCCTCGGCATCCGCCTGGTCGAACGCACCACCCGGCAACTGCGCTTCACCGATGAAGGCGAGCGCCTGGCGAGCCGCTTCCGCCAGGCCGTCGACCTGCTCGACGAGGCCGAGCACGAAGCCAGCCTGGGCGCCGCGCAACTGCGCGGACGCCTGCGCATCGCCCTGCCGTCGGCGATGGGCCGGCTCTGGCTCGGTCCGCTGCTGGCGGAGTTCGCCCTGGCGCATCCGCAGGTGGTGCTGGAAACCGACTATTCGGAGCGCTTCGTCGACATCATCGCGGAAGGCTTCGACCTCGCGATCCGGGTCGGCGAACTGGCCGACAGCCGCCTGGTGGCCAGGCGGCTGTGCGCCCACCGGCGCATCCTCGGCGCCGCTCCCGACTACCTGAAGCGGCATGGGGTACCGCGTATCCCGGCCGACCTGGCGGCACACAATTGCCTCGGCTTCAGCGGACTGCACTCGTACCCGGAGTGGAAGCTGACCCGCCAGGACGAACAGCAGCCCGTGCGGGTACGCGGCTCGATGGTCAGCAACGACAACGAGGCCCTGCTCTGCGCCGCACGCCAGGGCCTGGGCATCTTCGCCGCCGGCGAGTGGCTGATGAGCCGCGACCTCGAAGCCGGCAGGCTGGTACGGGTGCTGCCGGAGTGGCAACTGGATGCCGACGCCGGCGTCTACCTGGTGCGCCCCTCGGCGCGCTACGCCACGGCGGCGGCCAGCGCGTTCCGCCAATGGGTGGAAGCGCGGTTCGCCGCTGGCCCGCCCTGGCAGCGCCAGCGGGCCTGAGCGGTATCCGCGAGCGGCTCGCCGAGGAGCGCGCCGCCTCCCGCCCCTCGCTCCCGGACAATCCGGATACCCTCCCGCCAGCATGCGGATAGCCAATGACCCGCCGACCGGTTCCTACTAGGCTGGTTCGCTTCGCTTTCCCGTTTTCCCACTCCAACAACAACCCGATGAGGAATCCAGGCATGGGACAGTACGTCAGCATCGCCGCGTCCGACGGCAGCGGCCGGTTCGACGCGTATCTCGCGCTCCCCGCCAGCGGCAAGGGGCCGGGCGTGGTGATCGGTCAGGAAATCTTCGGCGTCAACGCGAACATGCGCGCGGTGGCCGACCTGTACGCCGAAGAGGGCTACGTGGCCCTGGTCCCCGACCTGTTCTGGCGGCTGCAGCCGGGCGTCGACCTGGGCTACGACGAAGCGGCCTTCGCCAAGGCCATCGAGCTGTTCCAGCGCATCGACCTGGACGCCGCGGTGGACGACATCGCCGCCTGTATCGAGCACCTGCGCCAACGCGAGGAGGTGGTCCACGCCGGGATCGGCTTCGTCGGCTTCTGCATGGGCGGCAAGCTGGCCTACCTCGCCGCGACGCGCACCGACGTCTCCTGCTCGGTGGGCTACTACGGCATGGGCATCGAGGCGCTGCTCGACGAGGCGAAACAGATCAAGGGCCGGCTGGTGCTGCATTTTGCCGAACAGGACGCCTACTGCCCGCAGCAGGCCCGCGACGCGATCCTGCCCTGCCTGCGCAACCTGCCCAAGACCGAGTTGTACCTCTACCCCGGCGTCGATCACGCCTTCGCCCGCGTCGGCGGCATGCACTTCGACAAACCGGCCTACCTGATGGCCCACGAACGCAGCATCGCCGCCCTGAAGCGGGAGATCGGGCCGAACTTCGACCTCTCCGCGCTGTGGGACGAGCATGTGCGCCACGAGTTCGATACCCGCGACGTCGCCGCGACCATGGCGACCATGGTCGCCGAGCCCTACGTCAACCATGTCCCGACCCTCACCGGCGGCGTCGGCCAGCGCGAACTGAGCCGCTTCTACCGCCATCACTTCATCCACGGCAACCCGCCGGACATGACCCTCACGCCGATTTCGCGGACGGTGGGGGCGCTGCAGGTGGTCGACGAGTTCGTCATGCGCTTCACCCACAGCTGCGAGATCGACTGGCTGCTGCCCGGCGTCCCACCCACCGGGCGCTTCGTGGAAATCCCCATGCTCGGCGTGGTGCGCTTTCGCGGCGACCGCCTTTACCACGAGCACATCTATTGGGACCAGGCCGGCGTGCTGGTGCAGATCGGCCTGCTCGACCCGCAGGGCCTGCCGGTCGCGGGGGTGGAAAGCACGCGCAAGCTGCTCGACGAAAGCCTGCCGTCGAACCGTCTGATGGCGCGCTGGGCAGCCAGCGAAGGACTCGGCCTCTAGCGGCCGGCTAGCCGCCGAGCAAGGCGCAGAAACGCACCAGGTCGACGTTACCGCCGCTGAGCAGGATCCCGACCCGCTTGCCGCGCAATTCGTCCTTGCGCTGGCGGGCGGCGGCCAGGCCGAGGCAACCGGTGGGCTCGACCAGCAGCTTCATCCGCGCGGCGAGGAAGCGCATGCCATCTACCAGTTCGGCGTCGCTGGCGGTGAGGATGTCATCGACGTTGCGCTGGATCAGCGGGAAGGTGAGATTGCCCAAATGCTGGGTCTGGGCGCCATCGGCGAGGGTCTGCGGCGTATCGATATGCACGATGGCGCCGCTGCGCAGCGAACGCTGGCCATCGTTGCCGGCCTCCGGCTCCACCCCGTAGATCCGGCAGGCCGGCGCCAGCGCGCGGATCGCCAGGGCGCAGCCGGAGAGCAAGCCGCCGCCGCCGAGGGGCGCGAAGAAGGCGTCCAGCGGACCGACTTCTTCGAACAGTTCCTTGGCCGCGGTGCCCTGCCCGGCCAGCACGTCGGGGTGATCGTAGGGCGGGATCAGGGTCAGGCCATGGCGCTGCGCCAGGTCGCGGCCGATCTGCTCGCGATCTTCCGTATAGCGGTCATAGAGCACTACCTGCCCGCCGTAGCCACGGGTCGCCTCGATCTTCACCGCCGGCGCGTCGGCCGGCATCACGATGGTCGCCGGGATCCCCAGCAAGCGCGCCGAGAGGGCGATGGCCTGGGCGTGGTTGCCGGAGGAGAACGCCACCACCCCGGCGGCACGCTGCTCGGCGGAAAACCGCGACAGCGCGTTGAAGGCGCCGCGGAACTTGAACGCTCCCATGCGCTGCAGGTTTTCGCATTTGAAGAAGACTTCCGCGCCGAGTTCTTCGTCGAGGGTACGCGAGGACATCACCGGCGTGCGGTTGGCATGCCCGGCGATCCGCGCGGCGGCGGCGATCACATCGTCGTAGGTAGGCAGGTCGTGCATGGTCGGTTCCTCGGACCTTGGCAAAGAAGACAGGCAGGTCGCCAGGTTACCAGGCGAACGCCGCCAGCAGCGCCTGCGCGACAGCATCGGCGGCGGAAGACTGGCGGAGCCATTGACGAAGAGGTCCTGCATGGGTCGATGCTCCGCGATGCCGGGTCGGCCTCACTCGTCCAGGTAGCCGTCCCTGATGCCCTTCGAGCGGCGGTAGAGGTAGAGCCCGAGGCGCAGCACGACGAGCACGCCGAAGAACACCCCGACGGTCACCCAGGTGTTGCCGAAGAACCATTCCAGGCAGACGTAGAGCAACGCCAGCGGTATGCAGACGAGGGTCATCAGCAGGTAATGCTTGATCATTGCGGCGGACACTCCTCTTCTTCGTCCTTCAGCGGGCATTTGACGATCTGCTTGCCCGTCTGCCAGGCGGCCTGGGTGGCCACGGCCTTCTTGATGGTATCGGCATGGGCGGCCTTGCGCGCGGCCAGCTTGGCCGCGCGGTTGGCGGTGTTGGCCGCCTGTCCGGAAAGGGTCCTGATCGCCTTGGCGGACTGCACCACGGTCTTGCCGGTGCTGAGCATGCCCGGCGCCACGGTGCCGATGGCCGCCGAGGCGCCGACGTGTTTCCAGTTGATGTCGATGCACTTCCACTTGATATCGGTGAGGTCGCGATCGCTGTCCCAGTTGTCCTTCATCTGCCCCAGCACCTGCTTGCCGGTCTGCATCCCCAGCTCGATGCCGGCGCCCAGCGCCGCTCCGATCGCGGCGCGGGCGGCGAAGGCGCCGATCACCACCAGCGGGATGATCAGGCCGGTGGGATCGTAGGCCAGCGTGGGCGCGTTCAGCGCGTAGGCATAGGGGTTGGGCCCACCGCCCAGGCCGAGCGGGTCCTGGCTGGCATAGCGCCCGGCTTCCGGCAGGTAGTAACGGTAGCGGTTGTAGTAGAGGCCGCTTTCCTCATCGTGGTACTGCCCCTGGAAGCGGATCGGCTGCGCACCCGGCTGTCGTTCCGGCGCTACCGCCCGCCAGTCGTCCGGAACGCCCTGCCAACGCAGTTGGCCACGTTCGTCGCTCAGCTGCAGGGGGGTACCGAGGTGATCGGTGTGGAAGAAAGCGATCCGCGCCTCGCCCAGCGCCGGCACGCATTGCGCCGGCAGCGGCTGGCCTTCGGCGGCGAACGCCTGGCGCAGTTGCAGCAGCTCCGGGGGATCGGGCTCGCAGGCCTGCTCCAGGCGCAGCAACGGGACGAAACCGCCCGGTTCGTGAACGGTGGTGCGCAGTTCCCGCGCAAAGGCTTCGGCGCATTGGCGATCGCCGTCCCAGCCGAAGCGCACCTGCTGCTCGACACCCTCGCGCAGCACCACCTTGGCGATCCGTCGCGACAGCGCGTCGTAGCGGTAGCGCGCCTCCAGCCGCGTGCCGTCGGCGCAATCGCGCGACAGATGGACCAGGCGCTGCGCGCCGTCGTAGGCCAGGCGCAGGCGCTCGCCGTCGGCGCCGATACGCTCGACCAGGTTGCCCAGCGCATCGAAGCGATAGCGGTTGCCGGCGATCCTCTCCACGCGGTTGCCGGCCCAGCGCGCCGGACCTTCGCCGGCCTGGCTCGCGCGTGCCTCGGAGCGACTGAAACCGGAGCGGTACAGTTCGTTCTCGGCGAATGCCTGGCGAGCGTCCTCGCGCGCATGCTCGCCGACGCCCTCCAGGCGGTTGCCGGCGGCGTCGTAGCGGTAGGCGCTGGCCGCCGCGCCAGCGCGCCGGCTGGCCAGTAGGCGACCGCCGAGGTCGTATTCGTAGCGCACCGACGGATACTGGTTGTCGTCGATGCCGACCAGTTGTCCAAGTCCGTCGTAGCGATAGCCGCGCTGCCAGTCGAAACCGCCGGCCAGACGCAGACGGCTGCGCTGCAGGCGTCCCAGCGGCGCGTGCTGGCGCTCCTGGGTGAACAACGCGTCATCCTGCCCGTCACGGCGGGCGTCGCGACGCACCTCGCGGTGCAGGGCGTCGCGCTCGAAGGCCAGCTCGACCGCACCGACCAGCGCGCCGTGCAGATGACCCGGGCCGTAGGTCAGCCAGGCGACCGGCGGCGCGTCGCCGTAGCGGCTGGTCTGGCGCACGCCCAGCGCATCGTGGCTGTGCTCGACGCTGTAGACCCAACCGTCGGCATGTACCTGGCTTTCCAGGCGCAGGTTACCGACCTCGTCGTACGTGTAGCGCACCTCGCAATCCGCCCCGCCGGCGCTGGCCAGGCGGCCGTCGGGCAACCAGCGGTAACGCTCGACCAGGGCCGGTGCGTGCTCGGTGGCGGGAACCCGGATGCTCGCCAGGCGGCCGTCGCGGTCGTAGGCATAGGTGGTCTCGCGACCGTCGGCATCCTCGCGGGCGACCAGTTCGTCAGCGGCGTTGTAGCGATAGCGTTGGCGACGACCGTCGAAACCGGTCTCTTCCACCAGACGGTCCAGCAGGTCGTAGCGGAACTGCGCCTGGACGCCGTTCTCGTTGGTCAGGGCGACCAGCCTGCCGGCTTCGTCGTGCAGGTAGGACAGTTCGCCGCCGCCGGCGTCGGAAACCCGCGCCAGCAGATCGCCGTGGCCCCAGGAAAACAGCGTGGCGTGCCCCTCGGCATCGGCGATACGGGTCTGCCGCCCAAGGGCGTCGTATTCATAGCTCAGGGCGCTGCCGTCGGCCAATTCCAGGCCGATCAGTTGCCCCAGCGGGTCGTAGCGGCGCCGGGTCAGTTGTCCCAGCGGGTCGCTGCTGGCGACCAAACGCCCTTCGTTGTCGTAGTCGTAACGCCAGACCTGGCCGGAACAATCGGTCAACGCCGCCAACAGGCCGAAGCGGTTCCACTCCAGGCGCCGCTCGCCGCCGCGCGGGTCGACGATTCGCGTCGGCCGGTCGGGCAGGCGCGGGTCTTCGTAGGCGTAGCGGGTGCTGCCGGCCGGGCCGCGCACCGTCGTCGCATTGCCCCGTTCGTCGCGCTCGAAGGTCCAGCGGCGCTGCATCGCGTCCTCCAGCTCGACCAGCAGCCCGGTCTCTTCGTCGACGCGCTTGCGATAGCGCGCCTTGCCCGGCGACTCCTCCTCGAGCATCCGCCCCTGGCCATCGCGCCGGCGCCGCGTCTCCCGCCCCAGCGGGTCGCGCATGGCGACCAGGCGGCCGAACAGGTCGTAGTCGAACTCGCTACGGCTGCCGTCGGCCCTGACCAGCGCGGTCCAGCGCCGCTGCCCACCCTCGCCGGCGAACTCGTAGCGTTCGACGCGGCCAAGGCTGTCGCTGACCTCGGTGGCATCGCGCAGGTAGCGGAAGGTACGGGTCAGGCCGCCCGCCTCGATCTGCTTCACGACCCGCCCGTGCGGAGCATGGACATCCCACTCGTAGCGAACCTCCAGCCCGCCCGGCTCGCCGTGGGCGACCAGCATGTGCTCGCGCCAGGCGAATACCCGGACCACCTGGCCGAGGCGGTCGCGCACGGCGATCAGGTCGCCGCTGTCGCTGAACTGGTAGCGCACCAGCCAGTCGAGCCCTGGGCTCTGCGGATCGATGTAGTCCGGAGGCGGTCCGTCGTGGCTGGCCAGGATCACGCCGAACAGACGCAGGCCGTCGTCGCCCTCGCTCGGCTCGCAGGCCTGCTGGTAGACCAGCGCATAGCTGCGCCCGGCGCTGTCGCGCACGCCGGTGAGCAGGCCACGTCCGCTCCAGCGGAACTCGGTGCGGTAGCCGGCGCGGCCGAAGCTGGCCTGCAGGCGCCAGATACCGTCGGGGCAACGCTGGAAATGCAGGTAGCTGTGGCCGGACAGCACCAGCACGGAGCCCTCCTGCGTCTGCAGTTCGGCCGGCACCGCCGCCCAGCGCCCGCGCCAGGCCTGCGCTTCGCCGCCGCTCGAACCGCCGCGGCGCAGCCACAGCTCCTCGCTGCCGGAATAATGCTGCGCGCCGGGAGCCAGCGCAGGAAAGCCGATCCGGCGGCCCTGGGCGTCGACCAGCACGCAGGCGTCTTCGCTCAGTTCCAGGTGCATGCTCTCGCCCGGCAGCCACCAGCCCCGGCCGAGCCGGCCGATACGGGGGTTGCTCGACAGGTAGCCACGGGCGAAGGTGAAGGTGTCCGGCGCCGCCAGGGCGAAATCGACCTCTTCCGGCAGCAGCTTGCTGCCGAGCATCGGGTTGACCGGCTTGCCCACCAACGGCACGCAGGCGGACACCCGGTCGGCCAGGCCGACCGCGCTGCTGCCGACGTGCACGGTGGGCGAGCCGGTGGAGATCACCCCTCCCGAGACTTTCTCGCCGACATGGGAAACCGGTAGGCCGCTCATCTATCCATCCTTCCTTGGGAAAAGCCGCGACAGGACATCTGCCCGCCGCTCAACAGTTGATATCGACATTGGGCGAGAGGATCTCGATCTCCCCCGGCGTCAGGCGGATCGTGCTCTGGCCGCAGCGCAAGAGGATCTCGCGGTCGGCGGTCAGCTCGATGCGCTGGCTGCCGAGGGTGATGCTCTGACCGTCCAGGGTGATCTTCGAGCCATCGTCGCTGCCGCCCACGCTCACTTCGTAGCTATCGCCCACCGACAAGGTCTTCTTCTTCATCACCTGGGTGCTCTGGTTCAGCCCGACCACGGTGTTCATCATCATGCCGACGTTCAGGCTGTAGCCGAGCCCGACGTTTTCCATGCGCCCCATGCCGACGTTCTGCAACGAGGCCATGAGGATGGTTTCCGTCTTGTTCATGCCGATCCTGACCGTCTCGTTGCGGTCGACCGTCTTGCTGCGGTTGGCATGCACGGTGATGGTCTCGTTGTTGTCCACGGTCTCGGTGCGATCGTGCTTCACATGCACCGTCTCGTCGTGGTCGATGGTCTTGGTCCGGTCGTGGCCGACCCAGTGGGTCTCGTCGTTCTCGACCTCGATGTCCTGGTTCCTCTCGGCATGGATGAACAACTGCTCGGCGCCCTTCTTGTCCTCCATGCGGATCTCGTTGAAGTTGGCCGGCGTGCCGCCCTTGCTCGAACGGCTCTTGGTGCCGCTCTGGGTAGCGTTCGCCGGCAGCTCGTAGGGCACCGTCTGCTCGGCGTTGTAGACCCGCCCGGTGATGATCGGCCGGTCCGGGTCGCCTTCGAGGAAGCTGACGATCACTTCCTGGCCGATCCGCGGGATCTGGATCGAGCCCCAGTTCTTCCCGGCCCAGGCCTGCGAGACGCGCATCCAGCAGGAGCTGTTCTCGTTGGACTGGTCGTGGCGGTCCCAATGGAAATGCACCTTGACCCGGCCGTACTGGTCGGTCCAGATCTCCTCGCCCTTGGGCCCGACCACCACCGCGGTCTGCGGGCCGCGCACCACCGGCACCGGGGTCGACGGCAAGGGGCGGAAAGCCTGGCCGGCGTCGATACAGTCCAGCTCGCTCTCGAACTGCGCGCCGCCCCCGCCATTACCGGTCTCGTAGAGTTCCTGGACTACCCGGTACTCGGCGCCAACCACCAGGTATTCGCGGTTCTGGTCCAGGCGCGGGTAGTTGCTCAGGTGGAACAGATGGCCCGCCCCGATACCCCTGGCGCATCCCCGCAGGCGAACTCGCTCGTACTGGGTCTGGATCGCCTCGATGCGGGTCCGTGCATAGTGTTCGCCGTCCTGGCTCTGCACATACTCGCCAGGGTAGTCGTAGAGCGGGTAGTCGGCCGCGGCATGGGCGCGCCCGACATTGGAGCGCACTTCCAGGCGGGTGCCGGGACGCTGGAAGTCGTAGTCGTTGAGGCTCAGCGAGCCGGGCTGGACCTCGCGCGCCATGTGCCAGTCGAAGAAGTGGTCGCGCTCGCGATGGCCGAGGCTCGGCGGGTAATAGGGCACGCTGGTGTAGCCGGCCGGGCTGTGGTGCGCGCCGTAGGCATCGGAGAGCACCAGGATGTGGCGCTTCTTTTCGTGGCGGAACCAGTAGTAGATGCCTTCCTGTTCCATCAACCGGCTGACGAAATCGAAGCTGGTCTCGCGGTATTGCACGCAGTATTCCCACTCGCGGTAGGAGCGGCTCAGGGCGTCCTCGAAGTCGGAGAAGCCGAGGTCGCGGAACACCTGCTTGATGATGTCCGGGACCTTCTGGTTCTGGAAGATGCGGCAGTCCGAAGTGCGCGTCAGCAGCCACAGCCAGGGGCGCAGGGTGACCTGGTAGCTGGCGAACTGGCCGGCGCCGGCGCCCTGACTGCAGCGCGCGACGATGCCGTGGAAGTGCCGCCGGCTACCGCCGGGGAGTTCCAGCGCGAGGCTCATCGGCTTGCCCAACAGGGCATCCAGAGGCAAGGCGGGATTGCTCGAGACCAGTTCGAGTTCGTGGCTGAACAGCCGGCCCAGCTCCTCGCGGCCTTCCAGCCGTTGCAGTTGCAGGACCTCGGGGCCCAGCGGGGAGTCCACGTGTACCAGGCGGGTGTGTTGGGAGAACAGCATGGGGAATCTTCCTTGATAGTCACCTGCGGCGGGCGGCCCGAACAACGCGCCAGCAGCGCGCCAGATGATCGTACAACCCCGTGCCGTCGCGAAAGGCTAGCCAATAGCCACGACACCCCTGCCCGCCTCCTGCGGACCCGCCGACCCTAAGCCAGAAAAAAAACCGAAGCAACGACGGCTTTGTCGAAAAGTATTTCCGCTCCGAGCACGCTGCGGCGCACTGGCCCATTGCTCGATCCCCGGCAAAAATGAGATATTCACGAACGTGAATCATTCTCATATCTCAAACCCATCTCCCCGCCTGCTGCTGGTCGAAGACGACCCGCGTCTGCGCGAGGATCTCGACGCGCATTTCCGCCGGCGCGGCTTCCGCGTGACCGTCTGCGGCGATGGCTCGCACGGGCTGGAAGCCGCCGGGCGCGAAGCGTTCGACCTGGTGTTGCTGGACATCATGCTGCCCAGCCTCGACGGCCTGGCCCTGCTGGAGTCGCTGCGCCGCGAGCAGGCCACGCCGGTGATGCTGATGTCGGCCCTGGGCGCCGAACAGGATCGCATCAGCGGCTTCACCCGCGGCGCCGACGACTACCTGCCGAAGCCGTTCAGCCTGGCCGAGCTGGATGCCCGCACCGACGCCCTGCTGCGCCGCGTACGACTGGACCGCCTGCCGTCGGCGCAGCGGCGGGATACCCGGCTGGTGTTCGACGACCAGGCCCAGGATGTGCTCCACCAGGGCCTTCCGGCGGGGCTGACGCCATCCGAGTACCGCCTCCTGGCGACGCTCCGCGAACACGCTGGCGAGGCGCTGAGCAAGCCGTTCCTCTACCGGAGCGTGCTGCACCGCAGCTACACGCGCCTCGACCGCGGTCTCGACGTGCACGTCTGCAACCTGCGGCGCAAGCTCGCCGCGGTCGCCGTCCGTCACCTGCAGATCCAGGCGGTGCGCGGCCAGGGCTACCTGCTGGTGGAGACGGAACACCCCTGATGCGCAGGCACCCGCTGTTATGGAAACTGGCGCTGCTGCAGGTCGGCTTCTGCCTGCTGCTGACCTGGCTGATCTACACCTGGGGCCTGTCGGTGGAGCGCAGCACCTACTTCCTCGCCCCGGCCGACCGCCACTACCTGGCGGATTACGCGCGGCAGGCGGAGGATGCCTGGCGCAGAGAGGGCGCCGCGGGCGCCGAACGCTTCCGCAAGGAACTGTCGGCGAAGGAAGATACCTGGGTGGCGCTGGTCGGACCGCACCTGGAAAGCCTCGGCAGCACGCCGCTAAGCGCCGAGGAGTCGAGCCACCTGACCTTCATGCGCAAGCTCGACTGGCCGATGAGCCGGCGCCTGCAGGACGAACTGACGTACGTCAGCATCGAGTTCCCCGGACATCCCGAGCAGGGCCGGCTGGTAATCCAGTTACCGGAGCGCCTGCTGCCCGGCGGACTGACCCCCTGGACCCACCTGGTCACCCACGGCATAGTCCCGACCCTGCTGGCCGCCCTGCTCGGCCTGCTGCTCTATCGCCACCTGGTGGTGCCGCTGAACCGCTTGCGCGATCGCGCCGACGCCCTGCGCGCCGACGAACTGGAAAGCACTCCCCTCGCCGCACCGCTGGCGGCCCGCCGCGACGAACTGGGCGAGCTGGCCCAGGCCCTGGAGCACATGGCCGAGCGCCTGCGCCTGAGTCTCGCCCAGCAGCGCCTGCTGCTGCGCACCCTGTCCCACGAACTGCGCACGCCGCTGGCGCGCCTGCGCATCGCCCACGACAGCGAGCTACCGCCGGAACAGTTGCGCCAGCGCCTGGATCGCGAAATCGGCGACATGCAACGACTGCTGGAAGACACCCTCGACCTCGCCTGGATGGACACCGAGCGCCCGCAACTGCCCACCGAGCCGGTGCTGGCGCTGTCGGTGTGGGAAGCGCTGCGCGATGACGCCTGTTTCGAAAGCGGCTGGGACCCGGCGCGGCTACCCTGCCGCTTGGGCGTCGACTGTCGCGTCGAGGTCCACCTGGACAGCCTGGCCCAGGCCATGGAGAACCTCCTGCGCAACGCCATCCGTCACTCGCCCGAGAACGGCACGGTCAGCCTCGACGGCGAGCGCGAGGGCGACTTCTGGCACCTGCGCCTGCAGGACCAGGGCCCTGGCGTGGCGGAAGACCAGTTGGAACGCATCTTCCTCCCCTACCAGCGCCTGGACGATAGCGCCGGCGAAGGTTTCGGCCTCGGCCTGGCGATCGCCCGGCGCGCCATCGAGCTACAGGGCGGCCGGCTCTGGGCCAGCAACGGCAAGCCCGGATTGTGCCTGCACCTGTGGCTGCCGGCGGCCGCCTGAGGGCGAAGTGTTTAGAAAGTTAATGCGCTTTACTCTCAAATAACAATCAATATCATTCGTGATCTCTTGCATTTCGCTGCATTGCCCGGAGATCACCGATGTCCTCACGCGCCCTTCCCGCCGTTCCCTTCCTGCTGCTGTCCAGTTGCCTGCTCGCCAACGCCGTACACGCCGCCGGCCAGGGCGACGGCTCCGTCATCGAGCTGGGCGAGCAGACCGTGGTCGCCACCGCCCAGGAGGAAACCAAGCAGGCGCCGGGAGTTTCCATCATCACCGCCGAGGACATCGCCAAGCGACCGCCGAGCAACGACCTGTCGCAGATCATCCGGACCATGCCGGGGGTCAACCTGACCGGCAACAGCTCCAGCGGCCAGCGTGGCAACAACCGGCAGATCGACATCCGCGGCATGGGCCCGGAGAACACCCTGATCCTGGTCGACGGCAAGCCGGTCAGCTCGCGCAACTCGGTGCGCTACGGCTGGCGCGGCGAGCGCGACAGCCGCGGCGACACCAACTGGGTGCCGGCCGACCAGGTCGAGCGCATCGAAGTGATCCGCGGCCCGGCGGCGGCGCGCTACGGCAACGGCGCGGCGGGCGGCGTGGTGAACATCATCACCAAGCAGGCCGGCGCGGAAACCCACGGTAATCTCAGCGTCTACAGCAATTTCCCGCAGCACAAGGCCGAAGGCGCCAGCGAACGGATGAGCTTCGGTCTCAACGGGCCGCTCACGGAAAATCTCAGCTACCGCGTCTACGGCAACATCGCCAAGACCGACTCGGACGACTGGGACATCAACGCCGGCCACGAATCCAACCGCACCGGCAAGCAGGCCGGCACCCTCCCCGCCGGTCGCGAAGGCGTGCGCAACAAGGACATCGACGGGCTGCTCAGCTGGCGCCTGACGCCCGAGCAGACTCTCGAGTTCGAGGCCGGCTTCAGCCGCCAGGGCAACATCTACACCGGCGACACGCAGAACACCAACAGCAACAACTACGTGAAGCAGATGCTCGGCCACGAGACCAACCGCATGTACCGCGAGACCTACTCGGTCACCCATCGCGGCGAATGGGACTTCGGCAGCTCGCTGGCCTACCTGCAGTACGAGAAGACCCGCAACAGCCGGATCAACGAAGGCCTGGCCGGCGGCACCGAAGGTATCTTCGACCCCAACAACGCCGGCTTCTACACCGCCACCCTGCGCGACCTGACCGCCCACGGCGAGGTCAACCTGCCGCTGCACCTGGGCTACGAGCAGACCCTGACCCTCGGCAGCGAGTGGACCGAGCAGAAGCTCGACGACCCCAGCTCCAACACCCAGAACACCGAGGAAGGCGGCTCGATCCCCGGTCTCGCCGGAAAGAACCGCAGCAGCAGTTCCTCGGCGCGGATCTTCTCGCTGTTCGCCGAGGACAACATCGAGCTGATGCCCGGCACCATGCTCACCCCAGGCCTGCGTTGGGACCACCACGACATCGTCGGCGACAACTGGAGCCCATCGCTGAACCTGTCCCACGCGCTCACCGAGCGGGTCACCCTGAAGGCCGGTATCGCCCGCGCCTACAAGGCCCCCAACCTGTACCAGCTGAACCCCGACTACCTGCTCTACAGCCGTGGCCAGGGTTGCTACGGGCAAAGCACCAGTTGCTACCTGCGCGGCAACGACGGCCTCAAGGCCGAGACCAGCGTGAACAAGGAACTGGGCATCGAGTACAGCCACGACGGCCTGGTAGCGGGGCTGACCTACTTCCGCAACGACTACAAGAACAAGATCGAATCCGGCCTGTCGCCGGTCGACCACGCCAGCGGCGGCAAGGGCGACTACGCCAACGCGGCGATATACCAGTGGGAGAACGTGCCCAAGGCGGTGGTCGAGGGCCTCGAAGGCACCCTGACCCTGCCCCTGGCCGACGGCCTGAAGTGGAGCAACAACTTCACCTACATGCTGCAATCGAAGAACAAGGAAACCGGCGACGTGCTCTCGGTGACGCCGCGCTACACCCTCAACTCGATGCTCGACTGGCAGGCCACCGACGACCTCTCGCTGCAAGCCACGGTCACCTGGTACGGCAAGCAGAAGCCGAAGAAATACGACTATCACGGCGACCGTGTCACCGGCAGCGCCAACGACCAGCTCTCGCCCTACGCCATCGCCGGCCTCGGCGGCACCTATCGGTTGAGCAAGAACCTGAGCCTCGGCGCCGGCGTCGACAACCTGTTCGACAAGCGCCTGTTCCGCGCCGGCAATGCCCAGGGCGTGGTCGGCATCGACGGGGCCGGCGCGGCGACCTACAACGAGCCCGGACGGACCTTCTATACCAGCCTGACCGCGTCGTTCTGAACCATAACGAGAAAGCCTGATGAGAACCTCCCTGCTCGTCGCCGCCCTGGGCCTCGCCCTGGCGGCGGCCCTGCCCGGCGGCGCGCCGCTGGCGCAACCGGACCCCGAGGCGACCATGGACCGCAGCCTGCTGCAACGCCAGGACCTGCCCTATCGCTTCAGCGCCGTGGACCTGGACTCCGTCGATGGCCAGCGGCATTACCGGCTGTGGCTCGGCCGACCGCTGCAGGCACCGCCCGCCGCCGGCTACCCGGTGGTCTGGATGCTCGACGGCAACGCCGCCGTCGGCGCCCTCGACGAGTCAACCCTGAGACGCCTGGCCGACGGCGACGCACCGCTGCTGGTCGCCATCGGCTACCGCACGCCGCTGCGCATCGACCGCGCCGGGCGTACCTTCGACTACACCCCCGCGAGTCCCGGCCAGGCCGATCAGCGCGACCCGCTCAACGGCCTGCCCAGCGGCGGCGCCGACGCCTTCCTCGACCTGCTGCGCGACGGCATGCGCCCGGCCGTGGCGGCGCAGGCGCCCCTGGACACTGCGCGACAAACCCTCTGGGGACACTCCTACGGCGGCTTGCTGGTGCTCCACGCACTGTTCACCCGTCCCGGCGAGTTCGCCCGCTACGCCGCGGCCAGCCCGTCGCTGTGGTGGCGCGACGGGGCGATCCTCGGCGAGCGAGCGGGGCTCGAACAGCGCCTGCGCGGAAAGCGCACGGAACTCCTGCTCTGGCGCGGCAGCGCCGAACCGGCCAGCCCGCGCGGCTCGCTGAAAGCCGAGCCGGGCCAGGCGATGGCGCGGCTGGTAGATGACCTGCGCCGGGTTGCCGGGCTCACGCTGGACTTCCAGCCGCTCGACGGCTTGGGTCATGGCGAAACGCTGGGGGCCTCGTTGCGCCTTCTGCTCGCCCGTCCGGCGGTGGAACGCCAGCGCTGAAGGCGCACGCTCCCAAGAGAACCGAGGCAACGGCGGATAACCGCTTCGCGGTTATTCGCCCTACCGGAGGCCAGACATCCGCGCGCCGCGACATCCCTCTACGCTGCACGGCATCCTCTCCCGCCTGCGGGAGAGGGTTGGGGTGAGGGAAAATCGCCCTACGCCACCACCGGAATCAGCGGGTCGGCCGCCGCCAGCGCCACGGCGCGGTCCGCCGCCGGCGGGTAGATCCACACGCCATTGATCTCGGTCTTGATCTTCTTGCCCTCCTCGCGCACGAACCGTACCTGGCGGTCCCAGCCCTCGGTGAACACCGCGCCCCAGCCGCCGAGGTCGAGACAGGTCACGTACTTCACCTGGCTGTAGGGAATCGGCTCGACGCCGAGCAGGTCGGCGGCCACGTTATTGCCGGCCGAGCGACCCAGGGCGATGGCGTGCTGGCAGGTCATCAGGGCATGGTTGCCGAGGTCGTCGGTAGCCGCGCGGGCCACGTCGCCGGTGGCGTAGACATCGTCGAGACCGAGCACCTTGAGGTTGCGGTCGACATGCAGGCGACCCTGGGCATCGCGCTCGCCCGGAATCTGCCCGGTCAGGGTGCTGGCCCGCACGCCCACGGTCCAGACCACGGTCTTCGCCTCGATCCGCTGGCCGTCGTCGAGCGTCACGCCCTCGGCATCCACCGCCGCCACCGAACGCCCCAGGCACCACTCCACGCCCAGTTCCGCCGAGGCCTCGGCGATCAAGCCGCTCAGGTCCGCGCCCATCGATGCGCCGATGGCGGCGCCGCGGTCGACCACGATCACTCGCAGCGCCGCTTTCTCGCCGAGGATCGCCCGCAGGCGCGCCGGCATCTCGGTGGCGGTCTCGATGCCGGTGAAGCCGCCGCCGGCGACCACCACGGTGTTGCGTGCCGGCGAATCCGGCAAGTCGCGCAGGGCATGCAGGTGTGCCTCCAGGCGCAGGGCGTCTTCCAACTGGTCGACATCGAAGGCAGCGTCGATGCCGACGACACTCGCCGGACGCCACACGCCGCTGCCGGCCGCCAGTACCAGGCGGTCGTAGTCCAGCTGCGCCGGCGTGCCCTCGGCATCGCGGTACTCCACCCGCTTGCCGGCCACGTCGATGCGCTGCGCGCTGCCCTGCACGAAACGCACGCCGACCGCGGCGAACAATTCGCCCAGCGGCGCCGCCATGCGCTGCACGTCAGGCTCGTAGAAACGCGGGCGGATGCGCAGCTCGGGCTGCGGCGCGAGCACCGCGACCTCGACGTCGTCGCGGCCCTGGCGGTCGAGCTGGCGCACTGCGCTCAGCGCGCTCCACATGCCGGCGAATCCGGCACCGACGATCAGGATACGTTGTTTCATTGGGGGCTCCTGGAGGGAAAGGACGGGATATCCGGAGAAAAGCCTCTCCGTAACTACGACTATATTTGTCGTAGTTACGGAAATCAATCCCCGAAAAGTGCTCCGACAGGCAACCGCCCCTCGCCGTGAAAGAGAGGGAAATACGGCGAAAACATACGGAAAGAATCGGAGATATAGCGCTTCGAGGCGGAAGACAGCGGACGACCTGTCCTTGTGAGCGACCTGAAAACCGCGCAGAATATTGCGAATATTTCTGTCGGAGTTAGTGATGGCTCTCTATAGCGCCGGCGTCGAATACGGCATCCACTGCCTGTTGTTCCTCGCCGACGAGAAAGGCGACAGCCGCGAGTCCAGCGTGCGCACCCTCGCCGAGTTGCAGGGCGTGCCGCCGGAACTGCTGGCCAAGGTCTTCACCCGCCTGGCCAAGGCCGGCCTGGTGGCTGCCACCGAAGGCGTGCGCGGCGGCTTTCGCCTGGCACGGCCGGCCAACGAAATCAGCGTGCTCGACGTGGTCCGCGCCATCGACGGCGACAAATCGATCTTCGAATGCCGCGAGGTCCGCGAGCGCTGCGCGATCTTCGAAGGCAACCCGCCTTCCTGGGCGACCCGCAACACCTGCTCGATCCACGCGGTGATGCTCACCGCGCAGAAGCGCATGGAAGAAGCGCTGGCCCAGCAGACCATCCTCGACCTGGTACGCCGGGTGGGGCGTATCGCGCCGCCGGAGTTCGGCGAAGAAGTGCTGCGCTGGATGGATGCCAGCCGGGAAGGACGCGGCGGCCCCCGCGACTAGCCCCTGGCGCATACGGAGCGGCGCCGCAAGCCCGTTTCGCGGAAAACACCATTGTCGACTGCGGTGCTAATCGCGCCGGCGTTTCTCCCTACCCTATCGCCAGAGGCCGCCGCAGAGCGGCCGCCGGCCCACTGCAATGGCCCGTGACCAACTTGCGTGATAGGTGAACGATGGAACCTGGCAGCTACCAACTGACCATGAGCGTGCTCATGACCCCCGACAAGGCGAACTTCTCCGGCAACGTCCACGGCGGCGCGCTGCTCAAGCTCCTCGACGAAGTGGCCTTCGCCTGCGCCAAGCGCTACGCCGGACGCTACGTGGTGACCCTGTCGGTGGATCAGGTGATCTTCCGCGAGCCGATCCATGTCGGCGAACTGGTGACCTTCCTCGCCTCGGTGAACTACACCGGGCGCACTTCGATGGAGGTCGGGGTGAAGGTGATGACCGAGAACATCCACGAGCGCACCGTGCGCCATACCAACAGTTGCTTCTTCACCATGGTGGCGATGGACGACCAGCGCCGGCCGGTGGCGGTGCGTCCGCTGGAACCGGAGACCGCGATCGAGAAACGCCGCTACGCCCAGGCCCTGGCCCGGCGCGAGCAGCGCAAGCTGATGGAACTGCGCTACCAGGAGATCCGCGAACAGGTGGATCACGCGATGCCGGCCTGAACGCCGTCCGGCCCGCGGGCCGGGTCCTCAGCCCTCGCCGACCAGGCTTTCGAACGCTTCTTCCAGCACGCTGGCGCTGCCGGGGCGGACTACCCGCGCCACCTCCCGGCCGTCGCGAAGAAAGACGAAGGTCGGCCACAGCTTGACCTGGAACGAGCGCCCCAGGCGGCGCCCGGGACCGTCCTCGACCTTCAGGTGGCCGACCTCCGGATAGTCGTCGAATACTTCCGCCAGCAGCGGCTGGGCGGCCTGGCAATGGCCGCACCAGTCGGTACCGAACTCCACCAGCGTCGGACCGGCGAGCCGGTCCAGTTCGTCGCGCGCCGGTGCCTCGGCGCTGTATCGGGTCTTCATACGCTGCTTCTCCATGAACTTGGCTGACAGGACGGCAGACTCCCGCGGCGGCGCCAGGTTCGACCCGCGCGACGATGGACTCAGCGTTTCCGCACGCGCGCCATGCAGCGCTGGTAGCGTTCGTCGACGCGCTTGGCGAACCAGGCGGTGGTCAGCTTGCGGGTGATCTTCGGGCTCTCCAGGGCGATCCCCGGCAGCACGGCGCGGGGCAGCGTCTTGCCGGTGGCGCTTTCGGCCAGGGCGAAGACCTTGCGGTACAGCGCGCTATCGGCGAACTCCGGGCTGTCGCCCTGCTCCAGCGCCCGGCGGATCGCCGCGTCGCTCATGTCCAGGCGCTTGCCGAGGCTGCGCACGGCCAGTTCGGTGGAGCCCGGCGTGCGCGTGCCGTAGCGGATCAGATCGCCATCCAGCGCCAGCGGAATCCCCGAGACGCGACTCACCGCATTCTGGAACGCGGCGTTGCGACTGGCATACCAGCCGGCGTTGAAGTCGGCGAAGCGGTACAGCGGCGCCGGGTAGTCCGCCGGATAGCCAAGCAGGTGGGCGATGCCGAAATACATGCCGCCGCGCCGGCTGAACACCTCGCGGCGGATGCTGCCGTCCAGCGGATAGGGATAGCCGTCCGCGTGCTGCTCGGCGAAAGCGATGCTGACCTGCATCGGCCCGCCGGTGTGTACCGGGTTGAAGCCGCCGAACAGCTTGCCGCCCATGGGCACGATGGCGATGAAATCGTCGAATGTCTCGCTCAGTTCCTTCTCCGTGCGCGCCGCGGCCAGGCGCTGGCTGTAGGTGCGGCCATCGGGCGACTTGATATTCA
Source organism: Pseudomonas sp. FDAARGOS_761 (assembly GCF_013343155.1). Lineage (NCBI taxonomy): Bacteria > Pseudomonadati > Pseudomonadota > Gammaproteobacteria > Pseudomonadales > Pseudomonadaceae > Pseudomonas > Pseudomonas sp. FDAARGOS_761. The sequence goes on from NZ_CP054572.1 coordinate 3,128,991, forward strand.
GCGCCGAGCTGACCAGGAACGCCGGCACGTGCAGCTTGCCGGCACGACGCTCGACCTCGCGGGTGGCGATCCTGCCCAGGCCGGCCACCGGCGGGTCGACCTGGTAGGTGGACTCCTGCTCGGTCACCGCCAGCACCGCACAGAGATTCTCGTCGCTGGGGTAGATCTGCTGGGCGGAAAAGGCCGCGTAGATATCGCTGGCCCACCCTTGGCGATCGCGCACCGTGGCCGGCATCAGGCGGACGATCTTCGCCCGTACTTCGTCGGGGTTGGGCGGCGGCGGCTCCGCCGACCGCGAACTGCACCCGGCCAGCGCCAGGAGCATGAGCAACCCCGTTACGCCGCGACCCTGGCGTACTGCTTTCATCTGCGATTCCCTGTTCCGTTGCGAAGTGGGCGGCCGGTGGCGACCGCCGAAGCCAGGGCATTCTAGCCGAGCATCCGGCGGCTTCCGTACCGTCCGTCACGCACGGTCGCGGTTCAGAGCGCTGCGTCGGTGCGCTGCCGCTTGACCCGACGCCAGGTCGAGGGCGAGGCGCCGGCCAGCCGGAGAAAGATCCGCGAGAAATGCGGCTGGTCGGAAAAGCCGCAGGCGACGCCGATCTGCGAAAGCGGTTCGTCGCTGCCCAGCATCAGCTCCTTGGCCCGGTCGACGCGCATGCGCATCAGCCATTCGTGGGGCGAAACACCGGTGCTGCACTTGAAGGCCTTGGTGAAATAGCTGCGCGAGAGCCCGCACTCCTCGGCCAGGCGCGCCACCGATACGCCCTCGGCCAGATGCCCGGCGATCAGCTCCTTGGCCCTGCGCAATTGCCAGGGCGCCAGGCCCTTGCCGGTGCAGACCGGGACCTGGGTCGAAGCGAAGCGATCCTGAACGTGGGTCAACAGCGCCAGCATGACCTGCTCGATGAACAGTTCGTTGCGCTCCCCCGCCCTGGCGAAGCTGGGCAGCAGCGCCAGCGCCAGGTGATAGACCACCGGATCGTCGACACCGATGATCCGCTCCGGCTCGGCGGACGCGCGTTGCCCTTCTTCGTAGAGAAACTCCTTTATCGAAGCGCGCGGCAACATGAAGCGGACATTGTCGTAAGTTGTCCGGTGCTGGCACTTTATTTCATCGCCAAGATAGGCGATGGAGATACTTTTCCGTGGATGTCCGCCATCGAAAACCAGTTTGTTTCCATTCCAGAGACGATGGGAATTGAAGTCGCGCAACTGAACGATGACGGAAAACGAATCGGCACAAGGAATATGGATCACCTTGTCCGGATCGGGAGTCGCCTCACTATTGCGAATCAAGGCGTACCCTTCTCCCCTTATGATGTTCCCTGGCGTGGATTGGTCGCCCTTTGTTCTGTCTATGGCAACAGTCATGACTCCCCCTGATTCCATGCGCCTGATGATCTCGTGACACTTTTCTCTCGACGCGAAAAACGACGCACGAAAGCTCCCCCAGAGATTAATCCGAGGGAGCCGTTCCGGGGAAATCTAACCGACGAAGATAACTACCAGATTACTGCGCTGTTACTCGATGATATAGCGCTCAACCCTTTTCCTTTTCCGACGGGCCAGCGGCCTGGTCGAGGCGATGCCGACCCGGTAGTTGCCCCAGCACATGGCCGACCGAACCCGCCTTGTCGCAGGCCGAGGCGAACGCGCAACCGCCGAGCAATTGCTTGCCGACCGGGATGACCTGCTCGCCGAGCAGGATGCCGAGCAACCCCACCAGCGCCACCAGCGGCGGAGCCGGCGAACGCACCTGCAGCAGGCTGTAGACGATCCCCACCAACAGTCCGGCGCCCAGCGACAATACGTAGAGCTTCATCTTCGTTCTCCTTCGCAGCCGTGCCGCCCGGCGGGCCGGAGCGGCACGGCCGGCATTCACTTGGCCGGATTCGGGCCGATGCGTTCGCCGTGGGTCACCCGCTCGGGCGCCTTGTGCACCATGGTGTAGGCGTAGTCCACGCCCATGCCGTAGGCCCCGGAATGCTCCTTGGCGATGGCCATCACAGCGTCGTAGGTATCCCGGCGGGCCCAGTCGCGCTGCCACTCCAGCAGGACCTGCTGCCAGGTCACCGGTACCACGCCGGCCTGGACCATGCGGTCCATGGCGTACTTGTGGGCGTCGCTGGAGGTGCCGCCCGAGGCATCGGCCACCATGTAGATCTCGTAGCCGCCCTCGAGCATGGCGCAGAGGGCGAAGGTGGTGTTGCAGACCTCGGTCCACAGCCCGGCGACCACGACCTTCTTGCGCCCCGCGGCGGCCAGCGAGTCGCGCACGTTCTGGTCGTCCCAGGAGTTCATCGAGGTGCGTTCGAGGATCTTCTGCTCGGGGAACACCGCCAGCAGCTCCGGATAGGTCGGGCCGGAGAAGCTGTCGGTTTCCACCGTGGTGATGGTGACCGGGATGTCGAATACCTTCGCCGCCTTGGCCAGGCCCACTACGTTGTTCTTCAGCGTCTGGCGATCGATGGACTGTACGCCGAATGCCATCTGTGGCTGCTGGTCGATGAAGATGATCTGGCTGTTCTGCGGAGTTAGAACTTCGAGATAGTGGCTCATGATTGTTTCCTGACAACGAACGATGAATTCCAGCTGTTGCGCACAACAGCACGCGGGCCAACAGATAATTTCCCGTGGCCGGCCAGACTATGAAGCATGGATATTGGAAAAAACAAACTTTTCGAGAAAATAAATCACTGAACTGCGGCCCCGGATAAAGTTGAAAGGCGATATTCAAAATATTCGACACATCCATACAAAAAGCGCACACAGAGACAATAAAAGAAGGATTACCAGCTAGCAGAATCGACAGTCCGCCCTATAAGAAAAAGCCCCCATGAAGTTCAGGACATGTCTCGCGCCTTACTTGCTATCGACCACCAGCAAGTTGCGCTTGCAGGAGGATGCGTCATTCGGGAAAACCGCTCTTTCGTCCCGTACGTTTCCCGCCGCACCTATCCTGTCCGGTGGCCTCTCTCGCCGCCGCCCTCGCTGACCGATTCCGCCCCGCTGCCAGGAGCACGCCATGAGCCACGATCCGCCGAGCAAGGACCGCCGCCATTTCCTCACTACCAGTTCGGTGCTGGGCGCCGCCGGAGTCCTGTGGTCCGCCCTGCCCTTCGCCAACGCCGCCAGCCTTTCTCCCGCAAGCAACCCAGGAGGTTCCATGACCGCCGACCTGATCCTGCACAACGGCCGCTTCCACACCGTGGACCGCGACAACCCCACCGCCACCGCCGTGGCGATCAAGGACGGCAAGTTCCTTGCCGTCGGCAACGACGCCGAGGCGATGCTCCATCGCGGCAGCGCCACCCAGGTGATCGACCTGCAGAAGCGCACCGTGATCCCCGGTCTCAACGACTCGCACCTGCACCTGATCCGCGGTGGCCTCAACTACAACCTGGAGCTGCGCTGGGAAGGCGTGCCCTCCCTGGCCGACGCCTTGCGCATGCTCAAGAACCAGGCCGAACGCACGCCCAGCCCCCAGTGGGTGCGGGTGGTCGGCGGCTGGAACGAGTTCCAGTTCGCCGAGAAGCGCATGCCGACCCTGGAGGAATTGAACAAGGCCGCGCCGGACACCCCGGTGTTCGTCCTCCACCTGTACGATCGCGCCCTGCTCAACCGCGCCGCCCTGCGCGTGGTCGGCTACACCAAGGACACGCCCAACCCGCCCGGCGGCGAGATCGTCCGCGACAGCAGCGGCGAACCCACCGGCATGCTGATCGCCCGGCCCAATGCGATGATTCTCTACGCCACCCTGGCCAAGGGACCGAAGCTGCCGCTGGAGTACCAGGTCAACTCCACCCGCCAGTTCATGCGCGAACTCAACCGCCTCGGCCTGACCAGCGCGATCGACGCCGGCGGCGGCTTCCAGAACTACCCGGACGACTACCAGGTGATTCGCGAACTGGCCGACCAGGGCCAGCTCACCGTACGCATCGCCTACAACCTGTTCACCCAGAAACCGAAGGAAGAACTCGCCGACTTCAAGAACTGGACCGGCAGCGTCAAGTACGGCCAGGGCAGCGATTTCTTCCGCCACAACGGCGCCGGCGAGATGCTAGTGTTCTCCGCCGCTGACTTCGAGGACTTCCTCGAACCGCGCCCGGACCTGCCGCAGACCATGGAGCAGGAGCTGGAGCCGGTGGTCCGCCACCTGGTGGAGCAGCGCTGGCCGTTCCGCCTGCACGCCACCTACGACGAATCGATCTCGCGGATGCTCGACGTGTTCGAGAAGGTCGACCGCGACATTCCGTTCAACGGCCTGCCCTGGTTCTTCGACCACGCCGAGACCATCACCCCGCGCAACATCGAGCGGGTGCGGGCACTCGGCGGCGGCATCGCGATCCAGGACCGCATGGCCTTCCAGGGCGAGTACTTCGTCGACCGCTACGGTGCCAAGGCCGCCGAGGCCACGCCGCCGATCCAGCGCATGCTCGCCGAGGGCGTGCCGGTGGGTGCCGGCACCGACGCCACCCGGGTCTCCAGCTACAACCCCTGGACCTCGCTGTACTGGCTGGTCAGCGGCCGCACCGTCGGCGGCATGGCCCTGTATCCGCAGGGCCTGCCGCGGGAAACCGCGTTGCAGCTGTTCACCCACGGCAGCGCCTGGTTCTCCAGCGAGCAGGGCAAGAAAGGACAGATCAAGGTTGGACAGCTCGCCGACCTGGCGGCGCTGTCGGCGGACTTCTTCGGCGTCGAGGAAGAGGCCATCAAGTGGATCGAGTCGGTGCTCACGGTGGTCGACGGCAAGATCGTCTATGCCGCCGCCGAGTTCGACAAGCTCGGTCCGCCGGCGCCGCCGGTGCTGCCGGACTGGTCGCCGGTGGCCAAGGTACCCGGCCACTGGCGGCAAGGCGCGCCGCTGACCGCCCAGGTCCACCAGTGCGTCGGTGCCTGCGCGGTACACGCCCACGAGCACAACCGCGCGCGCCACTCCAACGTACCGGTGAGCGACTTCCAGGGTTTCTGGGGCGCATTCGGCTGTTCCTGCTTCGCTTTCTGACGTACCCGGGCGGGCCCTTCGCGGCCCGCCTCGCCCGGAGTTTTCCCGATGATCCGCGTTCGACCGGTCGGCCGCCTGGCCCTTTTCCTGGCGCTGGGCGGCACCTCGCCATGCCACGCCGCGACAGAGGAAGCCAAGGCACCCGACTACCTGGAGTGGCGCCTGCTCAACCGCAACTACTTCCTCTACAACGACTATCGCCGCGCGGACGCCAGGCGCGGCTACCGCAAGGAATGGGCACACGGCCTGATCGCCGACCTGGAGTCGGCCTATACCCCCGGCCGCGTCGGTTTCGGCCTCGATCTCCACGGCTTCGCCGGCTTCAAGCTCGACGGCGGACGTGGCCATGCCGGCACCGGCCTGTTGCCGCTGGACTCATCCGGCGATAACGCCAGCGAGTATTCCGACGCCGGCGCCGCACTCAAGCTGCGGCTCGGCGAGAGTCTGCTCAAGGTCGGCGAGATGACCGTCGAGACCCCGGTCTTCGATACCAGCGACAAGCGCCTGCAACCCCAGTACGCCAGGGGCTTCTTCCTGCAGAGCGACGACCTCGACCGCGTGCGGATCCAGGCCGGGCGCTTCACCGCCTTCAAGGAACAGGCCTCCAGCTCCGGCCATGGCGACTTCGACGGCTACGGCGCGAGCACCGCCGGCAGCGCCATCGGCTTCGCCGGCGCCAGCCTGGCGGCCAGCGACAACCTGAGCGGCTCGCTGTTCGCCGCGCAACTGGACAACGTCTGGCGCCAGGTCTATCTCAACATGAACCTGCAACGTGCCGCGTTCAGCCTGGATGGCAACCTCTATCGCACGCGCGACCAGGGCCGCAGCCGGGCCGGCGCGATCGACACCCTGGCCTACAGCCTGCAACTGAAGTACCGCGTCGGCGCGCAGGGTTTCTCCCTGGCCTACCAGCGTGTCCATGGGGATACGCCGTTCGACTTCGTCGGAGGTGACTCCATCTACCTCGCCAACTCGATCAAGTACGCCGATTTCAACGGTCCCGGCGAACGCTCCTGGCAGGCCCGCTACGACCTCGACCTGGCCCCGTTCGGCCTGCCGGGGCTGAGCTTCATGGCGCGTTACGTCAGCGGCCGCGCCATCGACGGCAGCCATGCGCCGGCCGGCGGCGCCTACAACCCGCTGGGCGCCGATGGCCGCTACCGGCCCTTGCAGGGCAGCGGCGGCAAGCACTGGGAGCGCGACCTCGACCTGCGCTACGTGTTCGCCTCGGGCCCGCTCAAGGACCTCTCGCTGAACGTCTCGCACCTCAGCCACCGGGCCAACGCGGCCCAGGCCGGCGACGACATCGACCGCCTCTACCTGATCGTCGAATACCCACTCAAAGGCTCGCTCTGACCATGACCGCACCCGCCGCCTCACCCTGGAGTCCCCTGCGCCAAGCCACCTTCCGCTGGCTATGGCTGGCCAGCATCGCCTCGAACATCGGCACCTGGATGCACGAGGTGGGCGCCGGCTGGCTGATGACCTCGCTCTCCGCCAGCCCGCTGAACGTGGCCCTGGTGCAGGTCGCCGGATCGCTGCCGATGTTCTTCCTGGCCCTGCCGGCCGGCGCCCTCGCCGATATCGTCGACAAGCGCCGCTACCTGCTCGGCGTGCAATTGTGGATGGCCTTGGTGGCCACCCTGCTGGCCAGCCTCACCCTGCTCCAGTTGACCAGCGTCTGGCTGCTGCTCGGCCTGACCCTGTGCATGGGCATCGGCACCGCGCTGATGATGCCGGCCTGGAGCGCCACCACTCCGGAACTGGTGGGCAAGGACGAACTGCCGGCGGCGGTGGCGCTGTCCAGTGTCGGGGTCAACCTGGCGCGGGCGGTCGGACCGGCCATCGCCGGGGTGCTGGTGAGCCTGGTCGGCCCCTGGCTGACCTTCGCCCTCAACGCCCTCTCCTTCTTCGCGGTGATCGCCGTGCTGCTGGCCTGGAAACGCGAGGCCGTGCCCTCGGTGCTGCCGGCGGAACGCCTGTTCGGCGCCCTGCGCGCCGGCTGGCGCTACAGCCGCAGCTCGAGGCCGCTGCAATCGGTGCTGGTGCGCGCGGTGGCGTTCTTCCTCGGCGCCAGCGCCGGCATGTCGCTGCTGCCCCTGATCGTGCGCGGCGAACTGCATGGCAACGCCATGGACTTCGGCCTGCTGCTGGGCAGCGTCGGCGTCGGCGCGGTGCTCGGCGCCGCGTTCCTGCCGCGCCTGCGCGAACGCCTCGGCAGCGACCGCCTGGTGCTGCTCTCCAGCGTGCTCTACGCACTGGTGCTGGTGGCCCTGGCGCTGCTGCGCAACCTCTATTTGCTGGTGCCGGTGATGCTGCTCAGCGGCGCGGCATGGATCGCCGTGCTCTCCAGCCTGCAGGTCGCCGCGCAGACCTCCGTGCCGGCCTGGGTCCGCGCCCGCGCGCTGGCGGTCTACATCCTGGTGTTCTTCGGCAGCATGGCCGCCGGCGGCGCCCTGTGGGGTCTGGTCGCCAGCCACCTGTCGATCGCCTTCGCCCTGCTCTGCGCCAGCGCCGCGCTGCTGCTCGGCCTGTTCGCGTCGCTGCACTGCCGGCTGCCGGTCACCGAGGCCGAGGACCTCGCGCCGTCGCTGCACTGGCCGGCACCACTGGTCGACGAAGAGGTGGACCAGGAACGCGGCCCGGTGATGGTCACCCTCGAGTACGACATCGACCCGCAGGACGCCGCGGCATTCCAGGCGGCGATGGTCGAGGTGCGCGCCATGCGTCGGCGCAACGGCGCGGTGTCCTGGGGGCTGGTCCAGGACAGCGGCAACCGTCGCCTGTGGCTGGAGTTCTTCATCGACGAATCCTGGCTGGAGCACCTGCGCCACCACCAGCGGGTGACCCGCGGCGAGTTGCGGGTCGAGGCCGCCGCCCGGCGCTTCCAGAGCGCCGGCGTGGAGGTGCGCATCCGCCATTACCTGCACGGCGCGGCCAGGCCTTGAGCCTCCCGGGCGACGGTCGTCGCCTGCCCCTGGCGGATCCGCCCACGGCTGTTATCCTGCTCGCCGATGGCGCCACAAGGACGGTGGTCGGTAGCGATGCCGCGCACCCGCGGCGCCGCGAACGCAACCCACAGGGAAGTCCACGCATGTCCTACGACTACGAGAAAACCAGCCTCACCCTCTACCGGGCGGTATTCAAGGCCAACTACGACGGCGACGTCGGTCGCTACCTGCGTCCCGACAAGGAACTCGCCGAGGCTGCGGAAGTCGCCCCGCTGCTGCATCCGACCTTCGACAGCCCCAACACCCCTGGCGTCCCCGCCCGCGCGCCGGACATCGTCGCCGGCCGCGACGGCCTCTACGCCCCGGACACCGGCGGCACCTCGGTGTTCGACCGCGCCGGCGTGCTGCGCCGCGCCGACGGCGACTTCGTGATACCCGACGGCACCGACATCCCGCCGGACCTTAAGGTGAAGCAGGACAGCTACAACAAGCGCCTGCAAGCCACCCACTACACCATCATGCCGGCCAAGCCGATGTACCGGGAGGTCCTCATGGGCCAACTGGACAACTTCGTGCGCAACGCCATCCGCCGCCAATGGGAAAAAGCCCGCGGGCTCTAGGAGTGAACCATGAACCTGAAACCCCAGACCCTGATGGTGGCGATCCAGTGCGTCGCCGCGCGCACCCGCGAACTCGACGCGCAGTTGCAGAACGACGACCCGCAGAACGCCGCTGAACTCGAACAGTTGCTGGTCGGCTACGACCTCGCCGCCGACGACCTGAAGAACGCCTACGAGCAAGCCCTGGGCCAATACAGCGGCCTGCCGCCCTATGACCGGCTGATCGAAGAGCCGGTGTCCTGACGGCCCGTGGGCGGGCCGTCGTTGGCCCGCCCGCTCCAGCGCGCGCAGAGAAACGACAGATGGTCTTCGGCTGGCACGGCGACACCATCACCCGCGACACCGCAGTGTGCCGCGACTAGCGCAACGCCCAGGACGTACGGCGCTTCCTCGTCGGGCTGCGCGGCGCCGACTTCCGCTTCGATCGTGCCTTCATGGCCGGGATTGGCGACGGCGCGGCAAAATCCCTGGGTGAGGTGGCGGACGAACGGCGGCGGCGCCACGCCGACACCAGCCCCTCCGCCTGAGCGAGCGCTCAGGCGCGGAAATGGCTCGGCGGCTGGCCGCTCCAGCGCTGGAAGGCATGGCGCAGGCTGGCGGTCTCGCTGAAGCCGAGTTCCTCGGCGATCCGGTAGATCGGCATGTCGCCGCTCTGCAACAACTCCTTGGCGCGGGCGAAGCGCAACTCGTCGAGCAATTGCTGGTAGCTGGTGCGCTGCTGCTGAAGGTGCCGGCGCAGGCTGCGCGACGAACAGTTCAGGCGCCTGGCCAGTTCCTCCAGGCCGGGCGGGTCCTGCAAGCGCTCGGCGAGGATCGCCCGGACCTTGTCCAGCCAGGCACGACGCGCGGCCAGGTCGATGTTCTGCCGCCGGCACTGTTCCAGCATCTCCCGGTGGGTCACCGGGTCGGCCAGCGGCAACGGGCGCTCCAGCCATTCGGCGGCGAAGCCGATGGCACTGCGCTCGCGTTCGAAGTGCAACTCGCAGGCGAAACCCTCGGCGTAGGCCCGCGCCATCGCCTCGTCGCCGGCATAGTCGAAGGCCGCTTCCAGCAAGGGCAGCGGCTGGCCGAGCAGGTCGGCGCAGGTGACCTTCAGCGAGCCCAGGCAAAGCTCGGTGTTGAATGGCCGCAGCGCCTCGTCCTCGCCGTAGCCGGTGGCCACCAGCCAGGCGCGGCCGTCGGCGACCTCCAGCGACAGGTGGAAGTAGGTGCCGAGCAAGACCGGATAGCTGAGGCCGATGCGCAGCGCCTCGCCGAGGGTCGGTGCGGAGAGCAGCGCGTAGCCGAGCAGGCCGTAGGCGGAAATCCGCGTGCGCAGCCCCAGGCGCAGGCCGAGGGCCGGCTCGTCGCTGAGCCGGCAGGCGTTGGCGAACACCTGCTGCTCCTGCCAGGGGCTGATCAGGCGCCGCAGGTCGAGCAGATCGGCGGGGGTGATGCCACTGCCTTCGAGCAGTTGCTCGCGGGCGAACCCTTCCTTCTCCAGCAGCGAGAGAGTGAGGGTCGACATGTGCAGCGAGTTGAGCCAGGTGGCGCGGGAGAAGGTCGAATCGATCATGGCGTGCCCATAGTTACCGGTGGCCGCGCCGCGCTGTTACCGCGCGGACGGGATACACAGGGTAGGCAAGTTGCGTGCCGCCGCGCCTGTCGCCGGTCCCGCAGGCAGTTGGCTCAACCGCGCGAGAGGAAGCGCATACCCTCCTCCAGGCCGCTCAGGGTCAACGGATACATCTGTTCCTTGACCAGTTCGCGGACCAGGCCGGTGGACGCCGTGTAGTTCCAGGTGTCCTTCGGATAGGGGTTGATCCAGATGAGCTTCTTGTACTTCTCCATGAAGCGCTGCATCCAGACGTAACCGGCTTCCTCGTTCCAGTGCTCGACGCTGCCGCCGGCCTGGGTGATTTCGTAGGGCGCCATCGCCGCGTCGCCGACGAACACCACCTTGTAGTCCGGACCGTACTTGTGCAGCAGGTCGAAGGTGGCGGTGCGTTCGCTGCTGCGGCGCAGGTTGTTCTTCCAGACCGACTCGTAGATGAAGTTGTGGAAGTAGAAATACTCCAGGTGCTTGAACTCGGTCTTGCAGGCCGAGAACAGCTCCTCGCAGACCTTGACGTGGGCGTCCATCGAGCCGCCGATGTCCAGCAGCAGCAACAGCTTCACCGTGTTGCGCCGCTCCGGGCGCATCTGGATGTTGAGTAGCCCGGCGTCCTTCGCGGTGTGGTCGATGGTGCCGTCGATGTCCAGCTCCTCCGCCGCGCCCTCACGGGCGAACTTGCGCAGGCGCCGCAGGGCGATCTTGATGTTGCGCGTACCCAGTTCGACCTGGTCGTCGAGGTTCTTGTATTCGCGCTGGTCCCAGACCTTGGCCGCCTTGCCCTGGCGCTTGCCGGCGTCGCCGACGCGGACGCCCTCCGGGTTGAAGCCGCCGGAGCCGAACGGACTGGTACCGCCGGTACCGATCCACTTGTTACCGCCGGCATGGCGCTCCTTCTGTTCCTCGAGGCGTTTCTTGAACTCCTCGATCAGCTTGTCCAGGCCGCCGAGGGACTGGATCTGCGCCTTTTCCTCGTCGGTCAGCAGGCGCTCGAATTCCTTGCGCAGCCATTCCTCGGGGATCAGCGCCTTGAGGTGGTCGTCGAGCTTCTCCAGGCCCTTGAAGTAGGCGCCGAAGGCCCGGTCGAACTTGTCGAAGTGGCGCTCGTCCTTGACCATGATGGTGCGCGCCAGGTAGTAGAACTCGTCCATGTCGGCGAACACCACGCGGTGCTTCAGGGCGTCGATCAGGTCGAGCAGCTCGCGCACCGACACCGGCACCTTGGCTGCGCGCATTTCGTTGAACAGGTTGAGCAGCATGGCTGCGACCTCGTCTGTTGTCCGTTGATCCCGGCGCGCGAGCGCCGGTCAGTATTGGTGTTCCTGCGGCAGGTCGTCGGCGATGACGTACCAGTCGGCTTTCGAACCCACGTAGATGTGCCGCTGCGCTACCGATGGCAGCGGCGAGTCGAGGGTGCCGAGGGCGATAGAGGTGTACGTCGGGTCCTCGTTGCCGCCAAGCCACTGCAGGTTCGATCCGCAGTGGCGGCAGAAGGTACGGGTGACGCCTGGCGACGAGTGGTATTCGGCCACCGCGTCCGCCCCGGCGACATAGCGGAACGCCTCGCGGCGCACCTTGCCGTAGGTGGCGAACGCCGCGCCGTGGGCCTTGCGGCACTGGCTGCAATGACAATGGCTGGCCGATTCGATGGGCGCGTCGATCTCGTAACGTACCGCGCCGCACAGGCAACTTCCGCTGAGCATGGGATGTTCCTCCGCTGTCTGGCGTGCCGCCCCGCGGCCCTTTCCCCGGAAAGGGCCGACGCACTCAGCGGCTGGCGCGGCGGCTCATGAACGCCAGGCGCTCGAGAAGCTGCACGTCCTGCTCGTTCTTCACCAGGGCGCCGGCCAGCGGCGGGATCGCCTTGGTCGGATCGCGCTCGCGCAGCACCGCTTCGCCGATCTCGTCGGCCATCAGCAGCTTCAGCCAGTCGACCAGCTCGGAAGTCGAAGGTTTCTTTTTCAGGCCGGGCACCTTGCGCACGTCGAAGAAGATGTCCAGCGCCTCGCTGACCAGCGACTGCTTGATGTTCGGGTAGTGCACGTCGACGATCTTCTGCAACGTCTCGCGGTCGGGGAAGGCGATGTAATGGAAGAAGCAGCGGCGCAGGAAGGCGTCGGGCAGTTCCTTCTCGTTGTTCGAGGTGATGATGATGATCGGGCGCTGCTTCGCCTTGATGGTTTCGTTGGTCTCGTAGACGTAGAACTCCATCTTGTCGAGTTCCTGCAGCAGGTCGTTGGGGAACTCGATGTCGGCCTTGTCGATCTCGTCGATCAGCAGGATCACCCTCTCCTCGGCCTCGAAGGCCTCCCAGAGCTTGCCCTTCTTGATGTAGTTGCGCACGTCGTGAACCTTGTCCACGCCCAGCTGCGAATCGCGCAGGCGGCTTACCGCATCGTACTCGTAGAGGCCCTGGTGGGCCTTGGTGGTGGACTTGATGTGCCAGGTGATCAGCTTGGCGCCGAAGGACTCGGCCAACTGCTCGGCGAGCATGGTCTTGCCGGTGCCCGGTTCGCCCTTCACCAGCAGCGGCCGCTGCAGGGTGATGGCGGCGTTGACCGCGAGCTTGAGGTCGTCGGTGGCGACGTAGGACTGGGTGCCTTCGAACTTCATCAGGAAATCCTCGAACGGTAACGCCCTGGCTGGAAAACCGGGCAGTTCAGTATTGTTTGAAAACCCGACTATAACGCGGGGACAAGCGCACTGTGAACGCAGACGGGTCATTCAGTCACTGAATGCCCGGCCACCTCGCGACCCGCCGTTCCGCCCGCGTCTTCAGCCGTCGTCGTCGCGCGTCGCCGGGGAACGCTCGAAACGGGCGTTGAACGCCTCGACGAACGCGTTGCGGAGAATCCCGAGGAACGCCTGGAACGCGCTGACGTCCCGCTGGTGGATATTACCGCTCAGGCTCACACGGGTTGCGAACTGGTCTTTGCGCTGGTTCTTCAGCACCGTCTCGCCCCCGCCGACCAGCGCCTCCCACACCGAGCGGAACAGGTTCTTGTCGCCATCCTCCACGTCCTGCCGCCAGTTGAACACGTCCACGTCGCGCAGCAGCGGCTTGATGTAGCCGTCCAGCTGGCCGCGTTTAGCCTGGGCCTCCAGCACCAGGTCGCCGGTGCCGGCATTGAAGTCGAACTTGCCATAGGCGCTGGCGAAGTCGTTGAGCCGCTTCAGCTCGACCTGGGTGACCCGCAGGCGCAGGTCGAAGTCCTCGAAGTCGCTCAGCGGGTCGAAATGCGCCGCCACTTCCAGCGGCGCCTGGCCGAGTATCCGCGCCGTGCCTTCGAGACGCGCCGGCCGCTCGCCCCGGGCGTCGGCCACGTTGGTCAGGTTATAGATGCTGGCGTTGAGCGCCGAGGCGTGCAGGTTCACCGGCGGCTTCGAAGTGAAGTTGCGGAAACGCAGGGTGCCGTCCACCACCCGCACCTCGTTGAGGGTGATCGGCAGCAGCTTGTCCAGTTGCTCGCGCCAGTCGGTGCCGGCACCGGTCTGCGAGGCGTCGCGGTCGCCGCCGGCATCGACGAAGTTGAGCTGCGGACGCTCGAAGACCACCCGCGCCACTACTGCGTGATCATCCCAGAGCGCCTGCCAGCTCACCGACAGGTCGATGCTCGGCGCGTCGAGGAACGGCACCGGCACCTTGCCGTTGTCCTTGACGATGCTCAGCCCGTCGATCCGATACGCGCCGCGCCAGAGCGCCAGGTCGACGTCGGCGATGTGCCCACGGTAGTCGCCCATGTCGGCCAGCTTGCCGTTCAGGTAGTCGCGCACCAGGTACGGCAGCGCCAGGTGCAGCGCCAGCAACAACAGAAGCAGCGCCGCCAGGCTGCCCAGGGGAATGGCATAGCGTTTCTTCATCGGTACGGCCCTCCTGGACAGTGGACACGCGCGGCGCGCCGCTGGTTCGAACGCGTCTGGACGCGCGGGCGGGGGCGGAATAGGCTGATTGATCTTTCTCCATGCGACAAGGACACCATCATGAGCCGCATCTTCGCAGACAACGCGCAGTCCATCGGCAACACGCCGCTGGTCCAGATCAACCGCATCGCCCCGCGCGGCGTCACCATCCTGGCCAAGATCGAAGGGCGCAACCCCGGCTATTCGGTGAAGTGCCGGATCGGCGCGAACATGATCTGGGATGCCGAAGCCAGCGGCAGACTGAAGTCCGGCATGACCCTGGTCGAGCCGACCTCCGGCAACACCGGCATCGGCCTCGCCTTCGTCGCCGCCGCACGCGGCTACAAACTGATCCTGACCATGCCGGCGTCGATGAGCCTGGAGCGACGCAAGGTGCTCAAGGCGCTGGGCGCGGAGCTGGTCCTGACCGAACCGGCGAAGGGCATGAAGGGTGCGATCCAGAAGGCCGAGGAACTGGTCGCGGGGGATCCCGGGAAGTACTTCATGCCGCAGCAGTTCGACAACCCGGCCAACCCGGCGATCCATGAGAAGACCACCGGCCCGGAGATCTGGAACGATACCGAGGGCGCGGTGGACGTGCTGGTTTCCGGGGTCGGCACCGGCGGCACCCTCACCGGCGTCTCGCGCTACATCAAGAACACCCGGGGCAAGCCGATCCTCGCCGTGGCGGTGGAGCCGGTGACCTCGCCGGTGATCAGCCAGACCCTCGCCGGCGAGGAGGTCAAGCCCGCCCCGCACAAGATCCAGGGCATCGGCGCCGGCTTCGTGCCGAAGAACCTCGACCTGTCGTTGGTCGACCGGGTCGAGAAGATCGGCGACGACGAAGCGAAGAACATGGCGCTGCGCCTGATGCAGGAAGAAGGCATCCTCTGCGGCATCTCCTCCGGCGCGGCGATGGCCGCCGCGGTGCGCCTGGCCGAGGAGCCGAACATGCAGGGCAAGACCATCGTGGTGATCCTCCCCGATTCCGGCGAGCGCTATCTTTCGAGCATGCTCTTCGACGGCCTGTTCAGCGAACAGGAACTGACCCAGTAACCACCGACCCGCGGCGCCGCAGCGAACCGGCGCCGCCTTGCGCCAGGCGTATCGAATCATGCTGGAAACCTCGCTCTTCGTAGCCACCCTCGCCACCCTGGGCATGCTCTCGCCCGGCCCGGACTTCTTCCTGATCATCCGCAACGCGGCGCGCTACCAGCGCTCGGCGGCGATGATGACCTCGCTGGGGGTGATCCTCGGCGTGGCCACCCACATGGCCTACTGCGTCGCCGGCCTGGCGGTGCTGATCACCACCACGCCGTGGCTGTTCAACGCGCTGAAGTACACCGGCGCGGTCTACCTGATCTGGATCGGCATCCAGGCCCTGCGCTCGCGCGGCGGCGGCACGCTCGACCTGGCGGTCGGCGGCGTGCAGCGCGTCGGCCACTGGAGCGCCTTCCTCCAGGGCTACCTGTGCAACCTGCTCAACCCCAAGGCCACGCTGTTCTTCCTCGCCGTGTTCACCCAGGTGCTGAGCCTGGACTCCAGCTTCGCCGAGAAGCTCTGGTACGCCGGCATCATCGTCGGCCTCGCCGCACTCTGGTGGCCGCTGCTGGTGGTGCTGATCCAGAGCGCGGTGGTGCGCCGTGGCCTGGCCAGGGCCCAGGGGGTGGTGGACAAGCTGCTCGGCGGCCTGCTGATCGCCCTCGGGGTCAAGGTCGCCCTGAGTTGAGGCACGCGGGCGGAGCGACGCCCCGCTGCGGTGCCGGCGCCTGTCTGCGGGCCCGCAGGTAAAAGCCGCCCCTTTCCTCGCTTCCGGCAACGCGGGATAAAACCCGGGTGCCGGCCAGCGTTGCCGGCGCCCCCTGAGCGCCGGCGGCGAACCAGTCCGTCGCCGACGCTGTCGTCAGCCGACAGGACACCTACAACAATGAAGACCCGCATCGCTTCCCTCACCCTCCTCGCCCTCGCTTGCGGCAGCGGCGCAACCCTCGCCGCGGACAACCTGAAGATCTACAACTGGTCCGAATACATCGCTCCCGAAACCGTGGCGAACTTCGCCAAGGAAACCGGCATCCAGGCCACCTACGACGTCTACGACAGCAACGAGACCCTCGACGGCAAGCTGATGACCGGCCAATCCGGCTACGACGTGGTATTCCCGTCGAACCACTTCATGGCCAAGCAGATCCAGGCCGGCGCCCTGAAGAAGCTGGACAAGTCCCAGCTGCCCAACTGGAAGAACCTCAACCCGGTGCTGCTCAAGGCCCTGGAGGTCAACGATCCGGGCAACCAGTACGGCTTCCCCTACCTCTGGGGCACCACCGGCATCGGCTACAACCCGGCGAAGATCAAGGCGGTGCTCGGCGACGACGCGCCGCTGGACTCCTGGGATATCTTCTTCAAGCCCGAATACATGCAGAAACTGAGCAAGTGCGGGGTGGCGGTGCTGGACAACGGCCCCGAGCTGCTGCCCATCACCCTCAACTACCTCGGCCTGCCACACCACAGCCAGAAGGCCGACGACTACAAGCAGGCCCAGGCGGCGCTGCTGAAGGTGCGCCCGTACATCCGCTACTTCCACTCCTCGAAGTACGTCAGCGACCTGGCCAACGGCGAGATCTGCATGGTGGTCGGTTTCTCCGGCGACATCCTGCAGGCCGCGACCCGCGCCAAGGAGGCCAACAACGGCGTGGAAGTGCGCTACTCGACGCCGAAGGAAGGCTCGCCGCTGTGGTTCGACATGGTCTCGATGCCGGTCGACGCGCCCGACGAGAAGGCCGGCTACGCCTTCATGAACTACCTGCTGCGTCCCGAGGTGATGGCGGCGATCAGCAACCATGTGCACTACGCCAACGGCAACCTGGCCGCCGACCCGCTGGTGGACGCCGAGATCAAGGCCGATCCGGCGATCTACCCGCCGCAGGAGAAGATGGCCAAGCTGTTCGCCCTGGAATCCATGCCGCAGAAGATCGACCGCGTGCGCACGCGCACCTGGAACACGGTGAAGACCGGCAAGTGAAGCCCGGCGCCGGCCCGGTTTGTCGCCGGGCTGGCGTTTTAGCGCAAGGCTCGCCCACAGGCTCGTCAAATCCCGGACGGCCCGCTATAGTCCCTCTCGTTGTCTCCATCGACCGGATAGCCTCCATGAACCAGCGCTCGCACAGCTCGCTCCCCGCCCTTCCGGTAGCCACCGGCGAGGTCGGCGCGCTCCAGCCGTGCGCCAGCCTGGGCTGCGTTTCCCCTCCTGTAGTCGCCTCGCCTCCGCCTCCCCCTCCCGGTTCGGCCGCCTGCCCGCCGCCGGGCGTCAGTCCCTGACGAGCGCGGTAGCGCCCCAACGCCCTTCCACAGCCCGCCGCAAGCAGCGCCATCCGCTGCCGAGGCGTGCCGTCCGCCGCCGGCCCGAGCCCGCGGCATGCCCGACTACAAGGTGGCAGATCCATGTTTGCACTGAACAAATCCGCACTGGCCGGCCTGGCCAGCACCAGCCTCTTCGTCCTGCTCTGGAGCAGCGGGGCCATCGCCTCGAAATGGGGCCTGGCGCATTCCTCGCCGTTCGCCTTCCTGGTGTTCCGCTTCGGCATCGCCCTCGCCTGCCTGCTGCCGCTCGCCCCGCTGCTCAGGCTGCGCACGCCGCGCAGCGCGCGTGAGCGCGGCAAGGCCCTGCTCACCGGCCTGGTGATGCTGGGGGTCTATCCGATCTTCTATATCTTCTCGCTGAAGCTGCAGGTCACTCCCGGCATGATGGCGACCATCCTCGGCGTGCAACCGATCCTCACCGCCGTCATCCTCGAACGCCGGCAGTCGCCGGCGCGCCTGTTCGGCCTGCTGCTGGGCCTGGCCGGCCTGGTGCTGGTGGTCTACCAGGGCATCGGTCTGGCCGGGATGTCCACGGCCGGCATCCTCTGCGCACTGCTGGCGCTGGCCGGCGTCACCGGCGGCTCGATCATGCAGAAGGGCATCCGCGAGAACCCGCTGGGCACCCTGCCCCTGCAGTACCTCGCCGGCCTCGGCCTGTGCCTGGCGTTCGTGCCCTTCCAGCCGTTCGAGTTCGAATGGAACGCCGGCTTCCTGGTCCCCGCGCTATGGATGGGCGTCGTGGTCTCGGTGGGCGCGACCCTGCTGCTCTACCGGCTGATCGCCCAGGGCAACCTGGTCAACGTCACCAGCCTGTTCTACCTGGTGCCGGCGGTGACCGCGATCATGGACTTCATGGTCTTCGGCAACCGCCTCGGCTGGCTCAGCCTGCTGGGCATGGGGCTGATCGTGGTGGGGCTAATGTTCGTCTTCCGCAAGGCCGGCTGAGCGAACCGAGCGGGTCGCGGCCCGCCCATGGCAGAGTGCGCGCGGATTCAGTTCTGCGCGAGCTTGCCAGCCATCGCCGCGAACCCCGGCCCCGGCACCGCCGTCACATCGCGCGACCCCACCGGCTCGCCGCACTCCGGGCAGACCATGGTCGGCCGGAACTTGTGGCCACAGGCCTTGTGCACATACTCCACCGGAGCGCCGCGGCCCTCGTCGAGCCAGCGGTCGCCCCAATTGGCCAGGGCCAGCAGCACCGGATGCAGGTCGTGGCCCATCTCGGTGAGGCGGTATTCGTAGCGCGGCGGTCGCTCCTGGTAAGGCACCTTCTTCAGCGCGCCCGCCTCCACCAGCCGGCTCAGGCGGTCGGCCAGTACCTGACGGGTGACCCCGAGGCTGGCCTGGAACTCATCGAAGCGGCGCATGCCGAGAAAGCAGTTGCGCAGGATCAGCAGCGTCCAGCGGTCGCCGAGGATCGCCAGGCTGCGCGCCATCGAACAGGGCGTTTCGCCGACTTCTTGCCATTTCATGGGGTTCTCCCGGAAAAACCTCCGTCCATTCTAGGGGGCCGCTTCGGAGCTTGACCAGTTCCAAATTGGAACTTAGTATCCGGCCGAAAAGGTCATGGACCCGGCGCGCTCCTGCCAGGATCGGACAAACCAGCACTACGGACGGGTCCCATATCAGCGCCCGCATAGTAAGTTCCGATTCGGAACTGTAGAAGCGTCGAGCATGAGAGGGAAAGGCCGATACGACGGGGTTCCGTGTGCCGCCCGCGCGTCGTCCTTGCAGCACAGCGTCAGGCAGTCCCGAAAGAACGAAGCCCGCACGGCTGGGGTGCGCCCCAGGTTGCGCCGGCAACGACAACAACGAGGAACACACCGTGACTACGCCGTCCCCGCAATGGAAGAAGACCGCCTGTATCCTCTGCAGCCTCAACTGCGGGCTGGAAGTGCAGACCGAGAATGGCCGCATCAGCAAGATCCGCGGCGATGACGACCACCCCGCCTCGCAGGGCTACGTCTGCGAGAAATCGCAGCGCATGGACTACTACCAGAACGGCGCCGACCGCCTGGACACGCCGATGCGCCGGCGCCCCGATGGCAGCTACGAAGCCATCGACTGGGACACGGCGATCCGCGAGGTGGCGGAGAAGTTCCTCGCCATCAAGCGCAGGCATGGCGGCGAAAGCATCCTCTACTACGGCGGCGGCGCGCAGGGCAACCACCTCGGCGGCGCCTACGGCGACAGCACGCTGAAGGCCCTCGGGGTGAAGTACCGCTCCAACGCCCTGGCCCAGGAAAAGACCGGCGAGTTCTGGGTCCAGGGCAAGATGTTCGGTACCGGCGTGCACGGCGACTTCGAGCATTGCGAGGTGGCCATCCTGATCGGCAAGAATCCCTGGCAATCCCATGGTTTCGCCCGCGCCCGCCTGCTGCTCAACGCCATGGCCAAGGACCCCGCACGCTCGATCATCGTGATCGACCCGCGCCTGAGCGAAACCGCCGCCCTGGCCGACTTCCACCTGCAGATCCGTCCGGGCACCGACGCCTGGTGCCTGGCGGCGCTGGTCGGGATCATCGTCCAGGACGGGCTGCTGGCGCGCGACTGGCTGGCCGAACACACCAGCGGCTACGAGCACATCGTCGACGAACTGAACGCCATCCCGGTGGCCTACTGCGCCGAGACCTGCGGGGTGGCGGAAGACAAGCTGCGCGCCGCCGCCCGGCGTATCGCCAGCGCCAGCAGCGTATCGGCGCTGGAAGACCTGGGCATGCAGATGAACCTGCACTCGACCCTCGGCAGCTACCTGCAACGCCTGGTCTGGTTGCTCACCGGCCATTACGGGCGCCCCGGCACCAGCAACGCCTTCGTGCCCTTCCTCTCGCTGTCCAAGGCCAGCAAGGGCGATACCTCGATGGGCAAGAAGGGCGCGCCACGCGTCGAGAAGCGCAGCCCGGTGGCCAATGCCAAGATCATCATCGGCCTGATTCCCTGCAACGTGATTCCAGAGGAAATCCTCACCGACCATCCCAAGCGCTATCGCGCCATGCTGGTGGAGACCGGCAACCCGCTGCATTCGCTGGCCGATAGCCAGCGCATGCGCGAAGCCATGCGCGCCCTGGAGCTGTCGGTGGTGATCGACGTGGCCATGACCGAGACCGCGCGCCACGCCGACTATGTGTTGCCGGCGGCGAGCCAGTTCGAAAAGGCCGAGGCGACCTTCTTCAACCTGGAATTCCCGCGCAACGCCTTCCATCTGCGCGCGCCGCTGTTCCCGGCGCGCCCCGGCACCCTGCCGGAAGCGGAGATCCACGCCCGCCTGCTGGAAGCCATGGGCGTGCTCGGCGAGAAAGACTACCGGCCGTTGCGCCTGGCCCTGAAGCTCGGGCGCAAGGCGTTCTCGGCGGCTTTCCTCGCCGCCGCGGCGACCCGCCCCAAGGTCATGAAATACGCGCCGGTCCTGCTCTACCGTACCCTCGGCCCGACCCTGCCCGCCGGCATGGAAGCGGCCGCGGCGATCTGGGGCATCTGCCAACTGCACGTGCTGAACAACCGCAAGACCGCTGCCCGCGCCGGCTTCGACGGGTTGCCGCCGCTGGCCGCCGACCGCCTGTTCCAGGCCATGCTCGACAACCCGTCCGGGGTGGTCTTCGCCGAAACCACCTACGCCGAAAGCTGGCAGGCCGTCGCCCGTCCCGAACAGCGGATCAACCTGCACATCCCCGAACTGTTGCCGGAACTGGCCAAGCTCGCCCACAGCGCGCCACCCCACGATCCGGCCTACCCGTTCATCCTCGCCGCCGGCGAGCGGCGCAGCGACACCAGCAATACCGCCGTGCGCGACACCGGCTGGCACCGCCGCGGGCGCTACGGCACCCTGCGCATCAGCCCGCAGGACGCCGAGGCGCTGGGCTGCGCCGACGGCGAGGTGCTGCGCGTGGTGACCCGCCGCGGCGACGTCGAGGCGGAAGTGGAGATCAGCGACATGATGCAGCCGGGCAATATTTCCCTGCCCAACGGCCAGGGCCTGGACTACCGCAACGCCGAGGGCGAGGTGGTGCGCCGGGGCGTGGCGCCCAACGAGGTGACCGACTGCACCCAGCGCGACTTCCTCGCCGGCACGCCCTGGCACAAGTACGTGCCGGCGCGCCTGGAACGGCTGGCGACGCCCGCCGCTACGAACGCCTGAGCCAGGGAGGACGATCATGACCTTCGTCGTGCTGGAAGAATGCATCCGCTGCAAACACACCGACTGCGTGGAAGTCTGTCCCGTGGACTGCTTCTACGAAGGCCCCAACTTCCTCGTCATCCACCCCGATGAATGCATCGACTGCGCGCTCTGCGAGCCGGAATGCCCGGTCGCCGCGATTCGCGCCGAGGACGAGGTGCCGCTCGGGCAACGGCAGTTCATCGCCCTCAATGGCGAACTCGCCGCGCATCCCAACTGGACGCAGATCACCCGCAAGAAGCCGGCGCCCGACGACCACGACGCCTGGTTCGGCCTGCCGGGCAAGCTGGCCGAACTCGACCGCAACGGCGCCTGAGGCGCTGACGGCGCTCAGGCTTCGGCGCGCGAACGCATGAGCCGCCGGTAACGGCGGGTCTGCAGGAGCGCGCCGGCCTGCTGCGCGAGCAGCGCGCACAGCGGCGACACCCGTGGGTTGGTCGCCCTGCCCCGGCTCAGCTTGCGCAGCTGGAACTTCACCGCGGCCATGTTCGCCAGCGAGGCCAGGGGTTTGTTCTTCCAGGTTATCGGCCGCAACTGCGGCGCCGAGTCCTTGCCGGCGCGCCAGTCGCGCGGCAGGTTCGGCTCGATCGCCAGCGCCGTGCCGATGCCGACCATGTCCACCCCGCTAGCCAGCACCTGCTCGGCCACCGGCCGCCGGCGGATGCCGCCCGTGACCATTACCGGCATCCGCGCCGCCGCGCGGATGTCGCGGGCGAACTCGACGAAGTAGGCCTCGCGGGCCAGGGTCCGCCCGTCGCGCGCTTCGCCCTGCATGGCCGGCGCCTCGTAGCTGCCGCCCGACAGCTCGACCAGGTCGATGCCCAGGCCATCGAGCATCCGTACCACCTCGCGGGCATCGTCGGCGCTGAAGCCGCCGCGCTGGAAATCGGCGGAATTCAGCTTCACCGCCACCGCGAAGCCAGGGGCAACCTCGGCGCGCACCGCCCGGACGATCTCCAGCAGCAGGCGCGCGCGATTCTCCAGGGAGCCGCCCCAGGCGTCGCTGCGGCGGTTGCTCAGCGGCGAGAGGAACTGGCTGAGCAGGTAACCGTGGGCGGCATGGATCTCCACCCCGCTGAAGCCGGCCCGCTCGGCCAGGCCGGCGCTGCGGGCGAACCGCTGGATCACCTCGGCGATCATCGCCTCGTCCATCGCCTTCGGCGTAGCGAAGTGCCTGGACATCCCGCCCAGTTCCAGCGGCACCGCCGAGGGCGCCCAGGCCTGCTGGCCGAGATTGGCCTGCATCTGCCGGCCGGGATGGTTGATCTGCAACCAGAACTGCGCGCCGGCGGAACGCCCGATGCGCGCCCAGCGGCGGAATTTCTCCAGTTGCGCGTCGTTTTCCAGGACCACCCCGCCGGGGCCGGTCATGGCACGGCTGTCGACCATCACGTTACCGCTGATCAGCAGCCCGGCGCCGCCGTCTGCCCAGGCCTGGTAGAGGCGCATCAGGCGTTCGGAGGGGGCCTGCGCGGCATCGGCCATGTTCTCCTCCATGGCGGCCTTGGCGAGGCGATTGGGAATGGTCGAGCCGTTGGGAAGCGTCAGCGTATCGAACAGGTTCATGGGCCTACCTCATGAGGACAGTGGCCCGACGATAAGATTGAAGTCGACTTCAAGGTCAACGCTTTTTTTTCCGCGCCGCCTGAGCCCCGACCGGGTGCCGGGAGCGCGCCCCGGCACCCGGCGCGCTCAGCCGCGGATGAAGGCCAGCAGGTCGGCGTTGATCACCTCGGCCTGGGTGGTCGGCATGCCGTGCGGGAACCCCGGATAGATCTTCAGCGTGCCGTTGCGCAACAGCTTCGCCGAGAGTACGCCGGAATTCTCGTAGGGCACGATCTGGTCGTCGTCGCCATGCATCACCAGCACCGGGATGTCGATGCGCTTCAGGTCATCGCTGAAGTCGGTCTGGGAAAAGGCCACGATCCCATCGTAGTGGGCCTTGGCGCCGCCCATCATGCCCTGCCGCCACCAGTTGCGGACGATCCCTTCCGAGGGCTGCGCCCCGGGACGGTTGTAGCCATAGAACGGGCCGGCGGGAATGTCCTGGTAGAACTGCGCGCGATTGGCCGCGAGCTGCGCCTGGAGATCGTCGAAGACGCTCTTCGGCAGGCCGCCCGGATTGCCCTCGGTCTTCACCATCAGCGGCGGTACCGCGCTGATGATCGCCGCCTTCGGCACCGGGTCGTCGGGATAGCGGGCGATGTAGTGGACGACCTCGCCGCCGCCGGTGGAATGGCCGACATGGATCGCCCCGCGCACCCCGAGGCGCTCGACCACCGCCGCCACGTCGTCGGCGTAGTGGTCCATGTCATGGCCGTCCCAGACCTGGCTGGAACGACCGTGGCCACGGCGGTCGTGGGCCACTACGCGAAAGCCCTCGGCGAGGAAGAACAGCATCTGCGCATCCCAGTCGTCGGAACTCAGTGGCCAGCCATGATGGAAGTAGATCACCTGGGCGTCGCGCGGCCCCCCGTCCTTGTAGAAGAGTTCGACGCCATCCTTCGTTGTCACGTAACCCATGTCGCTTCTCCCGATCGGTGTGGATGCAGGCAACGGCGCCACCCTGCGGCCGCCGTACCCCTGTGTAGAGTAGAAAGCCGCCTGCGTTGCGCCGCCTGGACGAGGAAAACGCGACCGGCGGTAGCGCCCATGCGGCCTGGCGAACCCGTCGATGGAGGCGAGTTCGTCGCCCGGCCGTGAAACCACCCTAGGCTTGAAGTAGGCTTGAAGGTCAACGCGTTTCGAGGTGTGACATGAAAATCGGCGAACTGGCCAAGCTCACCGGCCTGGCGACATCGCGCATCCGCTTCTACGAGGCCAGCGGCCTGATCCGCTCGCAGCGCAAGGCCAACGGCTACCGCGACTACGCGGCAGATACCGTGTGGATCCTGGAGTTGGTCACCGGCGCCCAGGGCGCCGGCTTCTCCCTGGAGGAGATCGCTCGCCTGCTGCCGAGCGGCGACGGCGCCTGGCAGCACGGCGAGCTGCTCGAAGGCTTGCGCCGCAAGGTGGCCGAGATCGAGGCCCTGCAACGACGCCTGGAACAGAACAAGGCGCAATTGCTGGTGGCCATCGAAAGCATCGAGAACAAGCCGGACGGCCTGCAGTGCACGGAAAACACCCAGCGCGTGCTGGAGCGCCTGCGCGAGGAAGGCCCTCCACAGACGGTCGGGCGTCCACGGCAAACCCGCTCGCGAGGGGCCTCTTCCACGCCGGCGGAGCAGCGGCTTTCCGACGCTTGACCTTGAAGTCGACTTGAATCTTAGAGTGACGCCAACCCACCCGAACAGCCTGCCGAAACCGGCTGCCGAAGGGATCACTCACCGAGGAAGGTCAACGCAATGACCAAGCGCATCCTGCACGTCGTCACCAACGTCGCCCACTATGCCGATCCGACCCAGCCCACCGGGCTGTGGCTGTCGGAGTTGACCCATGCCTACGAGATCTTCGCCGCCCGGGGCTACCAGCAACGCCTGGTCAGCCCCCGCGGCGGCGAGTCGCCGCTGGAGCCGCGCGCCCTCGGCTGGCCCCACGCCGACGCCAGCGCCAAGGCCTGGCTGGCCGACGAGGCGCGCCTGGCGCTGCTGGCCGACACCGCCGCCCCCGAACAGGTCGACGCGGAGGCGTTCGACGCCATCTATTTCACCGGCGGCCACGGCGTGATGTGGGACTTCCCCGACGACGCCGGGCTGCAGCGCCTGACCCGCGAGATCTACCAGCGCGGCGGCATCGTCTCGTCGGTCTGCCACGGCTATTGCGGCCTGCTCAACACACGCCTGGACGATGGCCGCCTGCTGGTCGCCGGGCGCCGCCTGACCGGCTACTCCTGGATCGAGGAAGTGCTCGCCGGGGTCGCCCGCAAGGTGCCGTACAACGTCGAGGAAGAAATGAAACGACGCGGCGCGCTCTACGAAAGAAGCCTGCTGCCGTTCACCAGCAAGGTGGTGGTCGACGGCCGCCTGGTCACCGGGCAGAACCCGCAGTCGGCCAAGGCCACGGCCGAGCAGGTGGCCGCCCTGCTCGGCTGAACGCGGCGCGTCAGTCCTGCGCGCGCCTCATCTGGAAGTCGTGGCGCCGCTTGCCGATGAAGAACGACATCTGCATCGTGCCGTCGGCCAGGGGCCGCAGGATCGTCGCAGTGCTGGTCGTGTGGTAGGGGTCGAACTCGTCGAAGGGCGACCTGACAGGAATGGAGCCGCCATCGACGCCTTGCGGGCTGCGCGACGCGGCGGCCTACGCCAGCGGCTTGAGCATGAGGAAGTTGCGCACGCTGTAGTAACCCTGCGAATCCTGCCAGTCGAGAGCGGCCAGGTTCTGCATGCCGGCCTCCCACGGCTGGTTGTCGAACAGCGCCTCCACCGTGCGCTGGTTGCCGAAGGCACAGAAGAAATGCCGGAACCAGTGCAGGCGCGCGTCCAGCGGCTCGGCGCGAATCGCCCGCTCGATGCTCGGGAACAGCCCGGCCGGCAGCGGCGGCGCCTTGCCTTCGGCGCCGCGCAGGCCGAGGTTGCCGATATGCACCTCGAAACGCCGCTCGCCGATCTCCCAGGTCTCCACCATCACCTGGTCCTCCTCGGCCTGGCCCCAGAGCGCGGAAAGCAGCACGTGGAAAGAGTTGGAGGCGAAGTTACGCAACGCGTCCTGCAAGCCGTCCTCGCCGCTGCCGATGCCGGCGAAGGCTTCCTGCAACTGGCGCTCGTCCTCCAGCAGCACGTCGACATCCAGCCGCCCGGTCTTCTCCCCCGCATACCAGGTGGCGCGGATCGCCGGTAGCCGCCCGGCTGGCGCCACCCATTCGCCGTGCACGACGCACTCGATCCGGTGGGATTCGAACAGAGCAGCCAGATGCTGCGAGACGGAGACCGCTTCCATGGGTTGTCCTTGCATGGTCGAGGGCGCGCCGCCGAGGCGCTGCCCGGAAAGCCCGGCGAGGCCGGGCGAAACGCGGCATAGGGTAGCGCAGATCGGAATCCTCGGCGCCGCCAGCTTCGCCACGCTGGCGCAGCGACAGCCAAGAGCCCTCCTGCCGTCGCTGCTGCGAGCGGGGCCTCGTCCACCTGGCTGGTCTGGCGCAGGCGTGGGACAGGTCGGGCCGAAGCCCCCTCCCAGGCCCTGGCCGAGAACTCGGGTGCATAGGCAGGGAAACGCATCGGTAACTATGAGCCGGACGTAGTGCGCAGGAACCCGGAAGGGAATGCGACATCAGATTTTCCTGTTTGGCAACGTCCGCGGCTGCTTCATGTGTTGGCCGAACAAGAATGACCATCGGCAAGCCCGCGACGTTGTTCTGCGTCTGTCCTTCAGACCGACTCGACGGTGACCCAGTAACGCGTCAGGTAGCGCACGCGCACAGGCAGCGACTTGCCCAGGTTCTGCAGGACCGCGTCGATCCGGTCCAGGCGGTAGGCGCCGGAAAGGCGCAGCTCCGCCACCTCGGCGGCGCAGCGCAACACCCCGGCGCGATAGCGGGACAGCTCGGCGATGAACTCGCCCAGCGGCCAGTCCACCACCGTCAGCACGCCCTGCGTCCAACTGCCTTCGCCTTCGCGCAAGGGCGTCGACGAGTAGCCGCGTCGCTCGTCGAAGAGAGCCTGCTGGCCGGCTGGCAGGCGCATCGGCCGGGTCGGCGTTTGCAACGGGCGTAGCTCCACTGCATGGCTGAGGACACAAACGCGCGTGCGCGGCCCCTCGCAACGCACGCTGAAACGGGTTCCCAGCGCGCGCACGCTGCCTTGTGCGGTGTGCACGAGGAACGGGCGAGCGCTCTGCGCGCTTTCCATGAGGATCTCGCCCCGCCACAGGTACGCCTGGCGCAGGCTTTCGTCGTAGGCCAGGTCCAGCGCGGTGGCGCTGCTCAGGTCGACCCGGGTACCGTCCGCCAGGCGCAGTTGGCGACGTTCGCCGACGCCCGTGCGCTCCCCGGCGAGGAGCGCACGGTAAGACAGGCCGCCGCTCGCCAGCCAGCCGCTACCCGCGGCGCAGGCCAGCAGGGCGAGCGTCTTGAGCAGCGCTCGGCGCCGCGCACGCACGCCTGCCAGCGTGTGCAGGGAGGTCTCCACCGGCAGCACCGCCCATTGGCCCTGCAAGCGCTCGATACGCTCCCAGGCCCGACGGTGTCGCGGGTCGGCCTCCAGCCATTCGCGCCAGGCCTGGCGCTCGCCATCGTTCGGCGGTTCCGCGCCGAAGCGCACGTACCAGGTGGCGGCGGCCTCCAGCACCTCGATCTCCAGTTCCATGGTCAGTCCTTGCAGAGCAACAGGCAGCGGGTCATGGCGCGAACCATGTGGTTCTCCACGGTGGTCATCGAGACGCCCAGGCGCTCGCCGGCCGACCTGTAGGTAAGCCCTTCGAGCTGTACCGCGAGGAACACCTGGCGGGTACGCTCGCCCATGCCGTCGAGGGCGAGGTCGATGGCAGTCAGGGTCTCCAGGATCGACAGTCGCGTTTGCGCTGGAATGTCCAGCGGCTCCGGCCGCGCGGCCAGGCTGTCCAGATAGGCCTGCTCGGTGGCGCAGCGGCGGAAGCTGTCGCTCATCAGCGCCCGGACGCTCGCGCTCAGGTAGCAGCACTGTTCGCGGAGGGCCTCGGCGCTACGCGAGGCGAACACGCGCACGAAGGTGCCGTGGGCGAAATCGGCGGCATCCTGGGCATTGCCCAGGCACAGGCGAAGCCATTGCCGGAGCCGGCTCCCATGCTCGACGCGGGGTTTGCCTATCGAGGCCGTCGGGCACGCTGGCCGTTCTTCTTGCGGTGGATGGGGGCTGGCGGGAGGGAGCATGGCAGTCCACGACACTTATGATAATGAGTCTCATTCTATTTACGCCCGAAGCGGAACTGCAACTGCGCATGCGATCGCCCGGCAGCGCCACCGTTCGGCACCCAGCACGGCTCGAAACGCCCGCAGGTCTAGACTTCCACGGTCGCCCCCGCCCATGGAGACCCAGCCATGATCAGCAAGAACACCATCTGCCTCTGGTACGACAGTGCCGCCCTGGAGGCCGCGACCTTCTACGCCGAGACATTTCCTGACAGCGCCGTGCTGGCTGTCCATCGTGCGCCCGGCGACTACCCTTCCGGCAAGGAGGGTGACGTGCTGACGGTGGAGTTCCGGGTGATGGGCATTCCCTGCCTCGGCCTCAACGGCGGCCCGGCCTTCCGCCACA
This sequence comes from Pseudomonas sp. FDAARGOS_761, assembly GCF_013343155.1. Lineage (NCBI taxonomy): Bacteria > Pseudomonadati > Pseudomonadota > Gammaproteobacteria > Pseudomonadales > Pseudomonadaceae > Pseudomonas > Pseudomonas sp. FDAARGOS_761. Next base: position 3,157,758 of record NZ_CP054572.1, read on the forward strand.
GCGAAGCGTTCTCCTTCCAGGTCGCCACCGACGACCAGGCCGAGACCGACCGCCTGTGGAACGCCATCGTCGACAATGGCGGCGAGGAAAGCGCCTGCGGCTGGTGCCGCGACAAATGGGGCATCTCCTGGCAGATCACCCCGCGGGTTCTCAGCGAAGCCATCGCCAGCCCCGACCGCGCGGCGGCCAGGCGCGCCTTCGAGGCGATGATGACGATGGGCAGGATCGATATCGCCACCATAGAGAAGGCCTTCAAGGGCTGAGCGCCCCAACGCCTTGCAGAGGAGTACCGAAATGGATCGATTCACCGGCGGCTGCCTCTGCGGCAAGGTCCGCCTGGTGGCGAGCGGCCAGCCCTATCGGGTCGGCCTCTGCCACTGCCTCGACTGCCGCAAGCACCACGGCGCGTTGTTCCACGCTTCGGCGATCTTCCCCGAGGAGGCGGTGAGCATCGAGGGCGAGACCCGCGACTACGCCGGGCGTTTCTTCTGTCCGCAGTGCGGCTCGTCGGTGTTCTCGCGCAGCGCCGACGAGATCGAGGTCAGCCTCGGCGCCCTCGACGCTCCCGACCAGTTCCAGCCCACCTACGAACTCTGGACCATCCGCCGCGAGGGCTGGTTGCCGGCGTTTCCGCTGGCACGGCACTATGAAAGGGATCGCGAAGGCGACGGCCGTAGCGAAGAGTGACGTTATTCCGCCAGGAGAAGGGAGGCAGCATGGACGAACTGTTCGAAGAGCACCTGGAGATCGCCAAGGCGCTGTTCGCGCAGCGCTTGCCGTACTGGTGCGATGTCTTTCTGCGCCCGGCCGACCAGGCTTTCAACGCCTGCCTGAATGCCCGCGGCCAGGCCTCCACCTACCTGGTGCTCGAAGGCTTCGATCCGGTCTATATTCCTCGCGGCTGCGACCTCGACGCCGTGCGCGCGACCGCCAGGGCCAGGGCTCGATTGAGGGAAGCGGGGCTGGGCGAAGACGCGCTGCCCGTACTGCTCTGAGCGCCGGCCGCCAGTATCGCGGAAGCGTCTGCTGGCAATTTCTCCCACCGCACTGTCCGCCAACGGAAGGCTACATGACCCGCCCCTACCTGCTCCGTCTCGCCGCCGGCCTGGCGCTGCTCCTGCCGGCCGCCTGCACGTCCCCTGCCCCGCCAGCACCGAACCTGACCGCGCTGTTCGCCGATGCCCTGCACTGCCGCGGCGACTTCCCCGACGGCCGCGACCGCGCAACCGCCGAGCGCCTGCGCGCCGAGGGCGTCGAAGTGCTGGATCGCGCGCCCGGCGAGACCCTCGACCTGCTCTACCGCTTCGCCACCCCGCTGCGCATCGACGGCAGCCTGGTGAACGCGGTGCGGGTACGCGGCGACAGCGGCGTGCTGGTGATGGCCTACGCCGAGGGCGACCTCGAAGACTTCGCCCGGCGCCAGGGCGCGACGCCGCACCCGGCGGAACGCGCCGCGCTGGATGGTTTCGGCGAGCTGGAGGTGCTCTACAGCCGTCCGTTGCCGCCGCGTCCCGGCCTCGACGAAAGCCCGCCGCGCCTGGTGATCGGCCGCGGGATCGAGGCGGCGGCGCAGGCGTTCCGCTGGGGCTGCCGGAGCTACGACGGTTGAGCAGGCGCTCCGCCAAGCCTGGCACCCGGAACTCGTAGCGGTTTTCGTCGCCTCCGGCGAGGTCAGGGTTGGAGACATGGCCCTCGGGGCAATATGCTGTGGCCACGACACACGCTGTGAGCGACTATCGATGCCAGGGACTGCACTGTTCGAAAAGCCACGCTGGTTGCGCGACCTCCTGCGCTTCCTGCCCCTCAAGAGTCAATTCGTCCTCTCCGGGAACATCCGCGACCTGCAAGCCTGCGAAGTGGTGCCGGGTACGGTCACCGCGCAGAGCTTCAACCAGACCCTCTGCGACGCCCTGCTGGACGCCGGCTACACCCAGGTGCTGGCCTGGGATCCGCTGGCCGGGTTCCGCGTGCTCGGCCGGCCGGGCAGCGAGGCGGGGGCCACTCCGCAGGTGCTTCTCGACCTCGGCCTGACCCCGGTGGACGGCGCCGCGCCGGCCGGCATCGACCTGCTCGGCGCGACCCTGCAACGCCTGGTCAACCGTAGCGGCGAGCCGATCGCCCTGATCGTCGACTTCGCCTCGCGCCTGGCGGTGCGCAACGACGCCCTGAGCGCCGCCGAGCATCAGTTGTTCACCCAGGCCCTGGTGCTCTCCCACCAGGCCCGCAGCCGTCCCGCCGGGGAACAGCGCAAACCGTTCTTCAACAGCGTGCTGTGGGTGGTGGAAAAGGAAGGCGACCTGCCCGACTGGCTGCTGGTGGACAACCCGCGCCTGCGCCATATCCCGGTGTCGAAGCCCGACCAGCCGGCGCGCCGGGCCCTGGCCCCGGCGCTGCTCCGCGGGCTCGGCGGCGCGGGCGTCGCCGAGGAGGCCCTGCAACAGGCCGCCGCAACCTTCGTCGAGAACACCGAAGGCCTGCTGCTCCTCGATCTCAACGCCATCGTCCAGTTGGCGCGCGTGGAAGGCCTGGCCATGGAACGCATCGCCGACGCCGTGCGCCGCTACAAGGTCGGCGTCACCGAAGACCCCTGGTTGAAGATCGACCGCCAGCGCATCCGCCAGGCCGACGAGATCGTCCGCCGCCGGGTCAAGGGCCAGCAGCACGCGGTGACCCACATGCTGGACATCGTCAAGCGCGCGATGACCGGGGTCGGCGCCAGCCGCAAGGGCAACCGCCCGCGCGGCGTGGCCTTCCTCGCCGGGCCCACCGGGGTCGGCAAGACCGAGCTGGCGAAGACCGTCACCAGCCTGCTGTTCGGCGACGAGAGCGCCTACATCCGCTTCGACATGTCCGAGTTCAGCGCCGAGCATGCCGACCAGCGCCTGATCGGCGCGCCGCCCGGCTACGTCGGCTACGACGTCGGCGGCGAACTGACCAACGCGATCCGCGAAAAACCCTTCAGCGTGGTGCTCTTCGACGAGATCGAGAAAGCCCACCCCCGGATCCTCGACAAGTTCCTGCAGATCCTCGACGACGGCGTGCTCACCTCCGGGCGCGGCGATCGCGTGTACTTCTCCGAGGCGCTGATCGTGTTCACCTCGAACCTGGGCATCTACCGCCAGGGGGAGAACGGCGAACGGGTCGCCAACGTGCTCCCCGGCGAGCCCTTCGAGGCGGTGCAGGGCAAGGTCCACGGCGAGATCGAGCGCTACTTCAAGCTGGTTCTCAACCGCCCGGAAATCCTCAACCGGATCGGCGAGAACATCATCGTCTTCGACTTCATCCGCGCCGACGTCGCCGAGCAGATCTTCACCCAAATGGTCGACGGCACCTTCGCCGACCTCCGCGAGCAGCGCCTCGTCATCGAACTGGCCGAGGCGCCGCGCCAGGCGCTGCACGACCTCTGCCTGGGCGACCTGTCCAACGGCGGCCGCGGCATCCGCAACCAGCTCGAAGCGCGCCTGCTCAACCCGTTGTCGCGGGCGCTGTTCGACCAGGACGCGCAGCCGGGCGAGCGCTTCCTGATCAGCGCCCTGGACGCCGACGGCCTGACCCTGGAACGCCGCTGAGATGGAACTGAGCCTGTCGCGGGTGCATTTCCCGGTGACCACCCTGGGCCCGGGACGGCGCCTGGGCATCTGGTTCCAGGGCTGTAGCATCCGCTGCCCCGGCTGCATCTCCGCCGATACCTGGGGGCCGGGCCAGCGGCGCATCGCCCTGGCACGCCTGCTCGCCGACATCCAGCCATGGCTGGAGCAGGCCGAGGGCATCACCGTCTCCGGCGGTGAACCCTTCGAGCAGTTCGCTGCCCTCCTCGCCCTGCTCGGCGAACTGCGCCAGCGCAGCCGCGCCGACATCCTGGTCTACAGCGGCTACCCGCTGGAGCATCTGCACGCGCAACTGGAACAGGCCGCCGGGCTGATCGACGCGCTGATCAGCGACCCCTACCAACAGCACGCCGAACAGAGCCTGGCCCTGCGCGGCAGCGACAACCAGCGCCTGAGCCTGCTCACCGACCTCGGCCGCTCGCGCCTTGGCGGCTACCAGCGGCCACTGCGCGAAGACGACAAGGCCCTCGACCTGATGTTCGACCATGACGGCAGCGTGTGGATGGCCGGCATCCCGCGCCGCGACGACCTGCTGCGGCTACAGGACCTGCTGCGCGAACAGGGCCACCAACTTAGCGTCAGCGCCCATCGGCCGCGCTGAATGGATCGATACCGATGATACGTTTCTGCCCCAACTGCCAGAGCGAACGCTCGCTTTCGGAAATCTTCTGCGAAGGCTCGATCCAGGGCCAGCCCTGCGGCTGGGACCTTTCCGCCGAAGCCATCCATCCCGCCGGCTGGCGACCACAGCCGGTGCTGACCCAGGAAGCCATCGCGCCGCCCGCCAGCGAGCCGCCAACGGCGTCCGCCCCGCTCTGCGCCAACGGCCACCCGCTGCAACCCGGCGACCTGATGTGCCTGGAGTGCGGCGCCGCGCCGGCCGAAGGCCCGCTGCCGATGCAGGCCGAGGCCACGCCGCAGCCCGCCGTCACGGAAACCCTGATCGACGGCTGGCGCCTGCTGCGGCAGATCGCCAGCAGCGACGGCGTGCGCGAGCGCTACCTAGCCGAACATGCGGAAAGCGCCCGCCAGGCGGTGCTCACCCTGTATCGCCCGGGCGCCGAGCCGGACCCGGCGATCTACGACGTGATCCGCCGCCTGCCGCGCGAACACGTACCGGAAATCCTCGCCACCGGCCGCTGGGACGAGCGCGCCTACGAAGTGGTCGAGGAACTCACCGGCGGCAGCCTCGCCGACCTCGGCACCGTGCTGGAGGACCGCGAGGCGGTGCGCCACGTGGTCCGCGAGCTGGGCCACGCCCTGCACGTGTTCAACGAAGCCGGCCTGCGCCACCGCGACCTGCGCCCGGCCAGCCTGCTGGTGCGCAGCCACGAGCCGCTGGACCTGGTGATCAGCGGCTTCGGCTCGGCGCGCCTGTCGGAGTTCGACCTGGATATCGTCTCGCCGCTGGAGACCAGCCGCTACATGGCCCCCGAGGCGATCGCCGGCGGCGTGGCGGCGGCTTCCGACTGGTGGAGCCTGGGCATGATCCTGCTGGAGCAGTTGACCCGCGGCGCCTGCTTCGAAGGAGTCAACGCCAACGCCTTCCTGATCCACGTGCTGGCCAACGGCGTAGCGCTGCCCGACGACCTCGACCCGCAGTTGCACCTGCTGCTGCGCGGCCTGCTTGCACGCGACCGCCACCAGCGCTGGCAGTGGCCGCAGGTACAGGCCTGGCTGAACGGCGAGGCGGTGGACGCGCCGGCCTCGGCGGACAGCGAAAAGGACGACGCCGAAGGCGCCAGCATCGCCCTCGGCGCCCGGCGCTTCCGCAAGCCAACGGTCTTCGCCCTGGCCGCGGCCCAGGCCGAGCACTGGGCGGAGGCCCTCGACCACCTGCTGCGCGGGGCGATCGTCACCTGGGCCGAGCACATCGGCCTGTCGCCCAGGCTGCTCGCCGGCCTGCGCCAGGTGGCCCAGCATGAGGGGCTGGAGGACGACTTCCGGCTGATGCTGGCGCTCAAGCTGCTGAACCCGGAAATCCCGCTGATCCAGCGCGGCGAGATCGTCACCCCCGGCTGGCTGCTGGAGCATCCGCTGGAGGGCTACCGGCTGATCAGCGGCTCGGTCCCCGACCTGCTCGAACAGTTGCACACCGAAAGCTGGCTGTCGCGGCTCAAGACCCGCGCCGAGAACGTCCGCCAGCGCGCCCTGCACCAGCACATCGAACTCGCCGAAGAACAGTTGCGCATCTACCTGCTGTCGACCTCGCGGGCGCGCCTCGCCGCGCAGTGGCAGGAGCGCCAGCGCCTCCTGCCGGACACCGAGCACCCCGGCCTGCTGGCCCTGGCCGAGCGCCGGGTGATCGCCGAGGAAGACCTGATCGTCCTGCTCAGCGCCAACATCGGCCAGTTCCGTGCCGCCGAGGCGATCGTCGAGGAAGCCGCCGGCCTGGCCCGCGACGCCGATGTGCACCTGTTCGACGCGGAGACCGCGCGCGGCCTGTTGCAGCACTCGCGGCAGGAGCTGTACCGCCGCGTCGACGAACGCATCAGCGGCTTCGCCCGCAGCGGCGTGCCCAGGGTCGACGAATGGGCCGAGCAGTTCCGCCTGGAGCGGCGCATGCCGTTGGCGAGGGTCCTGGTGCTGCTGGCGATCCCGCCGGAACAGTGGCTGGAACCGCAGAAGCAGCAGTACGTGTCGCAGATCCTCGATTTCTTCGAGAAGAAAGTGGTCGCCGCGGTGATGCGCGGGCCGCTGGTGCGCATGAGCATCGGCAAGAGCACCCCACGCATCGACCTCAACGAACTGCACAGCGCGCGACGCCCCGCCGCCGCCCTGCTCGACCACCTGCTGCAACGCAACGCCCGCGCGGTGAGCCTCGACCCGGACAGCTTCCTCGCCAACCCGCAACTGGAAGTGCGGCTCAACGCGCTGTCCCGGCAAAGCTCGCTGTACAAGCGCGACACCGGCATCGACGGGCTCTACCTGGGCTTCCCCTTCCTGCTCAACCGCGACCCGCGCGGCACCACCCGCACGCGCATCGTGCCGCTGCTGCTGTGGCCGCTGAAGCTGCAACTGGAAGTCGGCAGCCGCGGCCAGGTGGCGCTGGCCTTCGACGGCGAGCGCGAGGAAGTGCGCCTCAACCCGGCCCTGGAAAGCCTGCTCGGCCCCGAGCCGTGCAAGCGCTGGCGCAAGGTCGCCGACGAACTGCTCGGCCGCTCCGCGCTGCGCGCCGCCGACGTGATGGATGCCTTCGGCCTGCTCGCCACCCCGCGCGGGCGGGTGCTGGAAGGATTGCCGCCGAGTTCCACCGAGGTCACGCCCTACCAGGACCAACTGGCCTGCGCCGCGGTGCTGTTCCACGTCACCTTCATGGGCCAAGCGATCGGCGAGGACCTGCGCCAGTTGAAGAGCCTGCCGCCCTCCGGCACCGGCCTGGAGACCGCGCTGCGCCTGCGCGAGAACGGCGAGCCGGAAGCCCGCGAGAGCCCGCCGGAGTTGCAGCGCTACTTCACCGTGGCCAGCGACCCGTCCCAGGAGGCCGCCGTGTTGCAGGCCCGGCAGAGCCCGGGGCTGCTGGTGGAAGGCCCGCCCGGTACCGGCAAGAGCCAGACCATCGTCAACATGGTCGCCGACGCCATCGGCCGCCAGCGCAGCCTGCTGATCGTCTGCCAGAAGCACGCCGCCCTGGAAGTGGTGCACAAGCGCCTGGTGGCCGAGGGCCTGGGCCAGCGCATCGTCATGCTCAACGACGTCAACCGCGACCGCGAACCGGTGATCCGCAACATCCGCGAGCAACTCGAAGCGCTGTTCGCCGACGCCGGCGGCGCCCAGGGCTGGGAGCGCCAGCGCGAGCGCCTGGCGGCGCGTATCGAGGCGCTGGAAGGCGAACTGGACCGCTACCACCAGAGCCTGCACCGCGTGGACGAGGCCACCGGGCTGAGCTACCGGCGTCTGCTCGGCGAACTGATCGAGCTGGAGAAAGGCTCGCCGCCGCTGGACTTCCCGGCCCTGCGCCAGCGCCTGGCGGCGCTGGACATCGGCAGCATGGCGCGCCTGGAGGAAAACTGCGCGCCGCTGGTCCGCCTCTGGCTACCGGCCCACTATGAAGGCAGCCCGCTGGCGCAACTGCGCGCCTTCGCCACCGACCAGGCCACCCTGCAAGCCTTCGCCGACAGCCTGCGCGCCTTCGGCGAAGCGGAGAAGGCCCGGCAGAAAGCCCTCGACGAACACCCGGCGAGCTTCGAGGTCGACGACCCGACGCCCTACCGCGCCTGGCTGGCAAGCCAGGTCGGTACCCTGCTGAATTTGCGCGAGGAGCAGCGCCAGCGCCTGGCCCACTGGCTGCCGCTGTTCCGCGACGCCACGCCAGGGCAGCCGAGCCGTGGCGACGGCCTGTTGGCGGAGGCCGAGCAGATCGAACGGCAACTGCGCCAGCTCGACCTCGAACGGCATGCGCCGCTGCTGTCGCCGGCCCTCGCCATGCTCGAAGAGAACAACCTCGAACGCTTCCAGGCCCACGCCCGCCAGGTGCTCGAGGCACGCACCTGGCTGGCTCGGCTCAACCCGCTGCGCCTGCTGCGGCGCGGCCGCCTGCGGCGCTTCCTGCGCGAGCACGGCGAGGCCGACGACGACAGCCGCCTGGCCACCCTCCTCGGCGCCTGCGACCTGGAGCGCCAGTGGCGGCCGCTGCGCCGGCAACTGGCGGCGCTGCAACAGAGCCTGGGGCTGGCGGCGCTCGCCGCTGACGCCGGCCCCGAACTGGCCAACCTGGCCGGCCACGCCAGCCAGCAACTGCGCGAGATCCAGGCCCTGGCTCGCGGCCTGGCCCAAGCGCCGCGCTCCGAGCAGCTCGACGTAGTGATCCTCACCGGCGAGAAACAGCGCTTCGAAGCGCTGCTCGGCGACCTCGACGCCGCGCTGATCCGCCAGGCCGCTCGCCAGCTCAGCCTGGACAAACTGAAGGTGCTCGCCGACTGGCTCGGCGACGAACTGCTGGAACAGCTGCACCGCGCCATCGCCGGCAACCAGAGCAACCTGCCGGCCCTCGGCCGCCTGCGCGAGGCGCTGCCGCAACTGGTCGCCTACCAGCGCTTCCGTGGCCGCGCCAACCAGCTCGAAGCCACCGACCTGGAATTCCTGGCCCTACTGCGCCAGCGCCAGGAACGACTCGACGCGATTCCCGCCGAAGCACTCGAAGCCACGGTGCGCCGCATGCTCAATCGCGAAGCGCGGCTGGGCTGGAAGCAGCGCCTGGAACAAGACAATCCGGAACTGCTGTTCAGCCAGGACGAAGCCAGGGCCAGGGTCGCCAGCCTCGCCGAAGCCGACGTGCAGATGCGCGCGCTGAACCGCGAACTGCTCGGCAAGGGAATCGACGCCGCGCGCCTGGGCAGCCGCAAGCAGTGGGAAGACGTCACCCGCCTGACCGGCAAGCGCTCGCGGCGCCTGCGCGAGTTCATCGAGCTGGGCGCCGAACTCGGCCTGATGAGCCTGCGCCCGGTCTGGCTGATGAACCCCGACCTGGCCAGCCGCGTGCTGCCGCTCAAGGCTGGGCTGTTCGACACGGTGATCTACGACGAAGCCTCGCAGATGCCGGTGGAATTCGCCCTACCGACCCTCTATCGCGGGCGGGTCACGGTGGTCAGCGGCGACGAGAAGCAGATGCCGCCGACCGCGTTCTTCTCCAGCCGCGTGGAAAGCGACGAGGCCGAGCTGTTCGACGGCGAAGCGCCCGACGAGGACGCCGACGAGGAGCAGCTCGAAGCCTACGAGGACACCTGGAACCGCCGCGAGATCAAGGACTGCCCGGACCTCCTGCAACTGGCGCGCAACGCCCTGCCCAGCACCACCTTGCAGATCCACTACCGCTCGGCCTACCGCGAGCTGATCGGTTTTTCCAACGCCTCGTTCTACGGCAACCGCCTGAGCGTGCCGGTACGCCATCCGCAGGCCAACATCCTGCGCATCAAGCCGCTGGAACTGATCCAGGTGAACGGCCTGTACCAGAACCAGAGCAACGAGCGCGAGGCCGAGCGAGTCGTCGACTACCTCGCCGAACTCTGGCGCCAACCCTACACGGCGCGGCCGTCGGTGGGCGTGGTCACCTTCAACCGCAAGCAAGCCGACCTCATCGAGGAGCGCCTGGAACTGCGCGCCGAGCAGGACGAGGCGTTCCGCGCCGCCTACAGCGAGGAGCGCGAGCGCAGCGAAGACGGCGAGGACATGGGCGTGTTCGTGAAGAACGTGGAGAACGTGCAGGGCGACGAGCGCGACGTGATCGTCTTCTCCTCCACCTTCGGCCGCAACGGCCAGGGCAGCTTCCGGCGCAACTTCGGCGTGCTCGGGCAGACCGGCGGCGAGCGCCGCCTCAACGTGGCGGTGACCCGCGCGCGGCGCAAGGTGGTGATGATCACCTCGATGCCGATCGGCGACATCTCCGACATGCTCGGCACCCAGCGCTCGCCGAGCAGCCCGCGCGACTACCTGCAAGGCTACCTGGAATACGCCCGCGCACTGTCCGCCGGCGAGTTCGCCGGTACCGGCCAACTGCTCGAGCGCCTGCACACCGACCGCAGCGACCAACGCCGCCAGCACTACCAGCGGCACGACGGCTTCAGCGAGATCGTCGGCGAGTACATTCGCTCGCTGGGCTGGTCCGCCGCGCCCGCCAGCGAAGGCGACGCCTTCGGCCTCGACTTCGCCATCGAGAACCCGGCCACCGGCCTCTACGCCATCGGCATCGAATGCGACGCCCCCTGCCACCCGCTGCTGGAACGCGCCCGCGCCCGGGAAATCTGGCGACCCTCGGTGCTGCGACGGGCGATCCCGCACCTCCACCGGGTTTCCTCCCAGGGCTGGTACCACGACGGCGACAACGAACGCGCACGGCTGCGCGCCGCCATCGAGAAGGCCCTGGCGCCCAGCGCGGAAACCCATCCCACGGCAGCAGCGGAGGCCTCCCAATGAGCGGACCGAAAGTCGTACGAATCGTCACCCGGGAAGAAGCCATCGCCACCTGCGAGCGCGACCTGCAACGCCTGGACAAGGCCCTCGCGCGCTGGGAAAACCAGGCCAGCCGGCTCGCCCAGCTCAGCGACGCCGAGCGCGCCGCCGCCCACGCCCGCCGCGCCAGCCTGCACGCCCTGCTCGAACAGGAACGCTGGCTGGACGTGCAACTACAGGTGAAGATCGAAAGCGAATTCCTCAAGCGCGACCTCACCGAACGCGAAGAGCGCGCCATCCGCCAGGCCGCGGAAACGCGCCAGCAACACCGCCGCCTCCAGGAAAACGCCAGCGCCCTGCTCCAGGCCCTCGACGCCAGGCCCGATGCCGCCAGCGCCGCACTCCGGCAAAACCTGCAAGCGCTGGCCGACGGCGCCCTCCGCGACGACGCGGAAGCCCTGCTCGCCCAAGGCTTAGCCGCCCTCGCCAGTGCTCCCACCGAAGAACGCCTCAGCGCAGCCCAGCACGAACTCGCCCAGCGCCTGAAGACCGACGAAGCGCCCATCACCCTGGAACAGTGGCGCGCCCGCCAGCAACAGGACGCCCCGCGCGAACAGCACCTGGCGCGCATCGACCGGCACATCGCCGAACTGCAACTGCTGCAAGGCGAGGCCAGCGCCCAAGCGTTCCTCGAGCGACTGGCCCGCGCCGAAGCCGAACAGCGCTTGGAGCGCCGCAACCTGCTGCTCGACAGCCTGGTCCTCGACCTCGCCCAGGCCGCCCGCGAACACCAGCAGCAACGCCAGCGACTGGAACACCTGCAAGACCTCGCCAGCGAAGTCGCCGCCCTGGGCGCCGCCGAACACGCCGAACTGCTCCAGCGCGCCGCCGCCTGCCAGCCCGACAGCGATCCGCAGCAACTCGCCGAACTCACCGAGCGATGCAACGCCATCCTCACCGCCCACCTCCAGCAACAGGCCGCCCTCGCCCGCCGCCAGGCCGTGCTCCAGGGCCTCGCCAGCCTCGGCTACGAAGTCCGCGAAGGCATGGCCACCGCCTGGGCGCAGACCGGCAGGGTCGTCCTGCGCAAACCCGCCACCCCCGGCTACGGCCTGGAAGTCGGCGGCAAGGCCGACAACGGCCGCCTGCAACTGCGCGCCGTCGCCCTCAACGCCAACCGCGACAACCAGCGCGACCGCGACATCGAAACCCTCTGGTGCGGCGAATTCCAACGCCTCCAGGCCCTGCTCGCCGCCCAGGGCGGCGAACTCAGCGTGGAACGCGCGCTGGGGGTGGGGGAAGTGGCGTTGAAGGAGATTGGCGAGGAGGAGCAGCGGGAGATGGGGGTGGTGCGGCAGAGGGGGTTGTGAAGGGGCGGCTGGCGCCTCGGCGAGGCATTCGATCCGGGCAGCCCTGATCCGAATGGAACAGCACCTGCTGTGGCTTGCCGCGCTGTTCGTAGGCCATTGTCCAGGGCCTTGATCACCAGCTCGGCATCCGGCTTGACCGAGAACGCCCAGCCGATCACCCGCCGTGTCTGCAGATCCAGCATCGCCGCCAGGTAATGCCAGCGGCCTTGCGCCCAGATGTAGGTGATGTCGCCACTCCACACCTGATTGGGATGCTCGGTCGCGAACTCGCGGTTCAGCCGATTTGGGATATCCGGCCGCTCAACATGGCCTGTCTATAGGCGTGCGAGCCCGGTTGCTTGCTGACCAAGCCCAGCTCACGCATCAACCGACGCCCTCTTCGCGCAGCATGCCCAGGATGCTGCGACTGCCAGCCGAGCCCCGACTCTGGTAGAACAACTGGTTGAGCTGGCTGCGTAGCGCCACGCGGCGCGCATCGACCCGACGACGTCGAAGACGGTGGACGTAGTAGCAAGACCGCGCCACATCGAAAGCTGAACAGACCACTTCCACCGACTCCTGCTCACTCAACTGGTCGATCAGCGCGTACGATCGAGTTCGTCCGACATCAAGAGAGCGGTAGCCTTTTTTAGGATCGCTTTCTCCCGCTCCAGCCGGTTGATCCGAGCCTCTAGCTCCTGGATCTTTTGCTGCTCAAGCGTCAACGTCTTGCTCTTCGGGGTCACGCTATCGCGCTCCTGCTGGAGCTGTTTCACCCAACGGCGCAAGGCCGAATCACCACCCCCAGCGAACGGCAGGCGTCGATATGGCTGTAGCCTTGGTCCAACACCAGGGCCGCGGCCTCTCGTTTGAACTCGGCGGAAAACGTACGTCGTTGCTTGCTCATCAGACACCTCTCTCACGGCGAGGATTTTCGCCTAAATCGGTGTCCGGGATCAGCAGACCCCTACAATTCAGTGTCGACAACTCAACAGAATATTTGCCAACTCTTTTGCTCCCTCCAAGTCCAGATACATCGTGGCGTACGACTGTATGAGTAATTTCGGCGGAAGCGCCCAATCCCATTTTTCTTGAACCATGTTCTGTACGTCACCCAAAACGGTAGGCTCATCAATACCACCCCATCCAGCTATCTCTTGCAGTTTGCTCTCAAGCGAAGCCCTATCCCCCTCTACCTCAGTGACCAGACCAACATTCTCGCTGGGTAGCCCCATATGAGTTAACAAGATGGCCAGAGCATCGTTCGCCCAATCTCCTTGCCAGGTAAAGAGGTAAGTCTTACCTCCACTTTCGATCATGCTTGAGTGCGCCAACCCAAGATCCGAGAAGGTGCTACGAGCCTCGGCTAAGAGCTTCTGAGCTGCAGTGTCAAGATAGGGATAGGTGTCCGCCTCAAGTAAAACTGTCCTCATCTCTTGCCTGACACGATCATGGACACGAGCCCCAAGTCCGTCGAAGGACGGTGGAGCACCACCAGGGTCAGATCTCACGACGATAACCTTGGCCTCGGTATCCACATCCGTGACTCGCCAGCGTCGTCCAGCAAAGATAATGCGTTGGTCGATAGTCAGTGGCCTGGATACCGGTAATGCTCCAAGTGGTTTGCCATCGCATACCAGGCGGAACTCCTCGTTGCTGACGAATGCACTGTAGAAGTCGTAATGATTGATCATACGCTCACCCAGCACTCCGGGCAGTAGGAGACCCGATGCTTCCTGAGCAATCAAATCGCGCTCGCCAAGAGTACGAAGCAAGCTGAGGAAACTGCCCTGCTCCACTCCGGCGAACGGGCCACTTCGAATCAGAGTACTCCACAGCTCTGCTGCCGTTGCCCCGCCTCGCTGGGTAATCACCGAGAGGCACTGCTGTACTAACGTCGACAAATGCAGCCCCTGAACACGAGGCGGTTCAAACCATCCTTGCATTAGCAGCCTGATCATAGCGATGCTCTGCACCAGGTCTTGGCGAAGCCGAGCCGACAATGGAGAGCCATCATCCAACTGCCGCTCCTTACAGTAGCTTCGGAGAATGGCTGCCTCACCTGGACGGCGACCGGATCGCCCCAAGCGCTGACGGAGGCTAGCAACTGACGGTGGAGGCCCGATCTGCGCTACCGTCTTGATGCTGCCAATGTCCACCCCGAGTTCTAGTGTTGTGGTGCAAACTGCAGTGGCAGGTCGATCACCAGCTTTCAGAGCTTTCTCGGTTTCCTCTCGAATATCCTTCGCCAAACTCCCGTGATGTGGCCAGAACTCGTTCGGCACGCCATCCTGCTCGCAACGCCGCCTCAGGTTATCGGCGAACCACTCCACCTGGGATCGGCTGTTGGGAAAGATCAGGTTATTGCTACCCCTCAACACCTGAAAGAGATGTTCTGCAATGGCATGGTCAGCAGAGAAGACCTCTTCACCCTCAGATATCGCCGATAGGTTCTGTCGAGCCTCCTCATATCCCCTGATTTGAACCTTCAGTACCTGGCTAGCCCCCTTCGACTCAATCACCGATACATGCTCAGGAGCATTGGGACGCAGGAAGGCTGCCGCCAGCGCCATATCTCCAAGTGTCGCGGAAAGCCCTACTCTGGGTAGAGGTCGATCAATGACCAACTCCACACGATGCATAAGCGACTGCAGTTGTTTGCCCCGCTCGCTGCCGATGAAGGCATGCAGCTCATCCACTACCAGGTAGCGCATATTTACAAACAGCCCAGCGAGGCTTGTTCCCCTGTTCACGAATAGCGCCTCAAGCGACTCTGGAGTAATCAGCAGAATGCCTTGCGGAAACTTTAGGAAACGATGTTTGCGGCTTGCGGAAATATCTCCATGCCAAGCGATAACAGGCAGCTCTAAATCATCACAAAGCCTGGTCAGGCGATCCCATTGATCATTGATCAGCGCCTTCAGCGGACTGATATACAGCACAGCTCCAGGCGAGTCCTGATCCTGCAGAAGGTTGCTGAGAATGGGCAGGAAAGCAGCTTCAGTTTTCCCCGCCGCTGTCGCGGCCGCGATAATCACATCCTGATCCGCCCCCAAGAGGGCCGGAATAGCGCGCTCCTGAGCGTCCCGCAGGGACGTCCAGCCCTCGGCCCAGATCCAGCGCTGAATTCTTGGCTCGAGTAATGTGAACCCAGTGGACTCAGAGCTGGAAGGTGGCAAGCTCATCGTCAGCATCTACTTGAGTGTCGGCCTCGCCACCTCTATCCGGCGCAATTTCTACAGCACCCAGGAGGCTTCGCCAGTCGGTTCCAGGGTTCTGCTCCAACACCGCCAGAAGGTTAATGAATGCGGTGATGGTAGTCCTCGGGGTACGGAAGTAGGCCTCTCCCAGCCGCTGATTGCAGTGCCCCATGAACAGCGGCAATGCCTCATCAGGCAGCAAGTACCGCTGGCTATCGCCCGCAGCATAGACATGGCGTAGTTTCTGGAGCAGCACGTAGAAATCCTCAGGTGTCAGGCTGACGAGCCGGATAACAGGTCCGGAGAGATCCACCAGCCCGGACTTGGCGAAACTATTTTCCGCTAGACGCGACTGCAGGGCCGGATAGCTGTAAAGGCCACGGCGAGTATCCATCAGGAACTCGGGTGTCCCCCCCAGCACAAAACCAAGCCCCTCTGCTGTCCCCTGCAGAGAGTCGTTCAGGATACGCAGGATCTGCTCGTAGTTAGCGTTACGAGCCTGTGTATTGGAGAGCTTGTACAAGTTGACCAGCTCATCAAGGCACACCATCAGACCACTGAAGCCTGCCAGCCGGACAAACCGAGCAAGCAGCTTGAGCTGATCGTAGACGGACGCATCGTCGACAATGGTTCGCACCCCCAGAGCGGATCGCGCATCGGTTCTTGTGGTGAACTCACCACGCAACCAACGAATCGCTTCAGCCTTTAGCTGCTCGTTGCCTTCTTCAAAACCTTTGCAGTAAGCAGCGATCACCTCGGCAAAATCGTAGCCATTAACCATCTCGGTCAATTGGGCGAGATGCTCACGAATAACTACCTCGCTGTCTTTGCCGGATGCCTTGGCCTCGGTCTTAGCCTGAGAGATAAACCTCTCGACAACTCCCTGCAAAGCACCGCCATCTGGCTTAGTACGGGTAGCCATGTTCTTCGCTAGCTCGGCATACAGCGAACGTGCTTGCCCACCAGTAGCGTGTAGGCGGCGATCCGGGTTCAAGTCCGCATGCATGGTGACGAGCTTGCGTTCCATTGCAATGGAACGCACCAGATTGAGGAAGAATGTCTTACCCGCACCATATTCACCAATCACTACCCGGAATGCGGAGCCGCTCTCGGCCAAACGCTCAACGTCACGAATGAGAGCTTCGAGTTCACCGGCACGTCCGACCTGGATCAGGTGTTGGCCTGCCCGCGGAACAACACCGGCTCGCAGGGATTGAATGACCGTATCGCGATCCTTGGCTCTGATGCTGCTCATAGCGGTAGATTTTCCATGACGTCTGGATTGATTTCGAAGGGATCTTCACCCTCAGTGACGGGCATATCGAAATGCTCGAAGGCCATATCATTGATCTGCTCCAATGCCCCATCGAGCATGAGTTCCATATCGCTTGCTACCGCCTCCAACTCGTCTCGCGTCCACTCATTACGGGATACAAGCACACGTAGAAAGGCGGAGAGATCGGCATCCAATCCGCAGACGCCAGAGGTATCCTCACCGGCCTCTTCAATGGAAACCTCCTCCGGCTCAACAGGCTGCTCGCCGACAAAGACCTGAGCCAACAGCGCTGACACTTGTTCGGTCTCACGCTGCAGTTGAGCAATGCGATCGTGATCCAAAGCAAAGCCGCCAATGGTCTTGGACTGAGTTGCCCCAGGAGCAGCAGGCGTGGCCTGCAATGAACCAGCAGGATTGCCACTGGCTACGACATGAAGGTCGCTGTACAACGATTGCGAATCTAATTGTAGGGTCTTGTAGACACGCTCAAGCAGCTTCACCTCTGCTGGGCTGACCTCACCATCTACTTGCGCCAGGTGGGCAAGGAATGCCGCCACTGCCCTCCTCGCCGAGTCGGCCAAGGGCTCCAGCTTCTTCTTCAAACTCTGCAAAGTTGGCGGCTGGTTGAGCTGCAGACGCAAATGGGCCTTCAGACGCTTCCGATGCGCGCCACTCAAATGGCTCCAAGAGTCGACATGCTGGGATAGCAGCATGATTTCCTTCGGCGAGGTGTCGCCATCGGCAGCCGCCACAGCGCAGGCGAGATCCAAAGTGACAGAAGCGACGCTGTATGCCGGTGAAGCACGTAGATCACCATCTTCAGCCTGGGTCGCGAAGAGCGCCACGCGATCCTCAGGCTTGGGCGTTCTGCTGCCTGCCAGTACATCTGGCTCGATACCAATGTGCAATGATTCCAAAGCTCGGGCCAGTGTGAGGACTTTGTCTCGCGACAAGGCTCCTGCACTCTGCAGCCGCCCCGCCAGCTCACCGAAGCTCATGACCACCATGCCGTCGCCGATGCGTTGCTTCAACTCATCAAGCTCTGCCCGAGCGCCCGCAGGCCAGAGGCTAACAGGTAATTGTAGGAGCCCTTCCAATGCATCTGGTGCGCCAGGATTACGGCCGAGATAACGGCTGTATGGCTCCAATTGCACCGTACATTCGTCGACCAGTTGCTGCAGCTTCTTCCGCGCTGCAGAGGTGGCAGTTACGTCGGGAATTTCGGATAGGCCATCCAATTCCTGGGAAGGTAGCCCCGCAGAGGCGGTGTTGTACTGAAATTTCAACCGAGTTTTGTTCTGTGGGAGGACTATCCCTGCGCCATACCGCTCTTCGTAGCGCATATGAAACAAGCGGGCAAATGCATCCTCACAGCGAGTTACGGGTGTCCGTTTTCCGATGCTGTGATCGGATAGCACCCAGGCCAATGCCCAGTTGGCTGGTAGCGGATGCTTATCGACGGCCAACTGCCCCAAGCCGATACGCAACTCGATAGGCATTTCGTAGCCGTAAGGCAACGGTGTTGGTGGTGTTTCCAAATAGAGTCGAGTAAGCACCGCGCCCTGACGAAGGAAGTCCACGAAGCGGCTTGCATAGTTATTGAAGGAATGGTTCTCACCATAAATTGAGAGCAACCTCTCGACTTCGGCAATGATGCTGGGAGTCTCGGCGGCCGCTGCTCGATCCGTCTTCGCATCGACAAACACCCTGCGTTCCAGACCATAGAAGAACAGGAAGACGTAGCCGATGTTGGCATGCGGGGCTTTCCGACCGCTGGATAGCCATTGTAGATAAGCACGTCGTGCTTCAGGGGAGATGCTGTCGTAACTCGACCAGTAGGAAGTAAGGCGCTCGGCGATATCTACAATACCTCGCGCGACCTTAAGCTTGGGGTTGATCAGGCTGGGCTCCGAGGAACCATAACGGCTGTTCCGATCCTCGCCGACATAAATCATCCCGCCTGAAATCTTCTCTCCGGCAATCTCGATGAATTCGTCCTGAGGTAACCAACGCGCTTTAGAAACGGCCAAATTAGCAGGCGCACTTGGGATTCGATGGGACGGCCGCTCCGATACCTCAAGCGTCACGGTAAACAGCCCGGCGCTATCTCTCCTCTCAGACGATGACGCTGGAGCCTGAGCCGAAACCTTTTTCTGAGTACGAGTGAGCGTATTTGCCTGTAAGGGAGCGACTTCATCTAGAGAAAATGTCAGATCATGGGACAGAGCTGCATTGTCTGACCGTGTTGCCTTCGAAGAAGAGGGGCGCTTGCTAGGAGGGAAAGCTACGACCGACGGTTTATCGGAGAACCTCACTATCAGCCATACGCCAAAGCCGATAATCGCTACGCCGATCAAAACCATCCAGGCCTGCGTAGGAATAGAAGCGAGAAGGCCCAGCACGATAGCCGCGAGGATCAATCCGCCAGACAAATTGGGCTTCCCTCTACCTCTGCGCTTCCTTGCCATTTCCAATCCACTCTCTACTCAATGCAGGCCGATCGCCAGTATTAAAGATTTCGTCCTCACAGCCAACTCCCAAAATATCCGTATGCTACCTGTCCAACGTAGCACCTACCCTCTCCCCCTCGGCACAACCACCTCCCAGCGCTCACACTTATTCAAATCCCTATACTGCTCCTCACTATCCTCAGTAAACCGCACCATGACGGCTGCGACTTCGCATTGATCGAAGCCGATCTGTGGCTGGAATGACTTAGCGGTTCGCCCAACCACGTTGCCTTGCCTGTCGAGCAGTTGATACCGACCAGCCTCTTCCTTCAACGTCAGCGGATCGCCCTCGCGAAGCGCCTCAATGGCCTTGTGTATCTGGGCATGTGGTGATTGACGACCGGCAAAACCAATATCGATCTCCTTCAGCGTGAGTTGCTGAAAGCGCACCTCCAACCCAGGAAGAGGTTGTCCCTGAAACTCATGCTGCTGAACATCTCTCATCAGGCTGCGACTGAATGGATTGCCGTCAGCGAATTCGCACAACGTCAGGGTCTGTTCGGCTCGCGTCACCCCCACGTAGTACAAACGTCGCTCATCAGCCAGGGTATCGACCTGCGTGCTCCAGCCACCATCCAGCAGAACGACATGGCGGAACTCCAGACCTTTGGCCGAATGCACGGTACCAAGATAGAGGCCGTCCTTGGACTGTTGACGCAATTCACGGGCGTAGTCGTACAGCCAGTCGATCAAGGCACCACTGCCAAGTTGGCAGTCGCCCAATTCTCCTCGCATTTGCTCAAAGGCCGTCTGGAAAAAACTCTTCCACTCGGCTTCCACCAGTTGATTGCTACCCGACAAACGCTGCCATGCGTCAGCCGCGCACAAAGCACCTTTGATTTCTCGCATATAGTCGATTGCAGCCACAAAACTGCGCTGCCGAGTAATGGGTAACGCCGTTTCCTTGTCTGCTGCCAGGAAATAAGGAATATCGTGCTGCTCGCACCAAGCCTGGATCGGCCACAGATAGCGGTGCGTCCGAGCCAGAACCGCACAGCCGTTCCAGCTCCCCTGTTCTAGCGCGAGTAACCGTCCCAACTCCACCATGGCCGCCTGTGCCTGCAGGTTGCCCTGCTCACGGTCGCTCGGGTCGATCAGCAGTCGCATTACCTGACCTTTCCGCTGCTCGTCCCGCTCTTCCCATAGCCCGCCAGCGGGCAGCTCCTGCCGAGCCCTGTCGATCCGGATGGGATTGGCCTCTTTCAGTCGAGCCAAATTCTGGCCAATGAGTTGGTTGGCCGCCTCAATGATGCGCAGGGAAGAACGATAGTTATCGACCAGGAAGCTGGTCGAGGCCTCATAGTCCTCGCGGAAGCGCTCGATATAACGATTATTGGTATCGCGCCAGGCATAGATGTTCTGGTCATCGTCGCCTACCGCCATGATGCACAACCGACCATCTTCCTCCGCGTGCCGCCCAGCCAGAGCACTGACCAGACGGTATTGCAGGTCGTCGATGTCCTGGTATTCATCAACCAAGATGTAACGGTAGCCGCGCAGTAGCTGCTCGCGCAGGTCGTCCTCGCCCTCAATATTGCGCTTACCCTCCAGCAACTCGACGGCATCGCTCAATACTTGTTTGAGGGCTCGCTCGTCGACCGTCGCGCCTCGCTCGAAACGGGTGCCGGTCAAGCGCATGGCCATGCTGTGATAGGTCAGGACGCTGACACCGTAGGCATCGGCCCCGACCAAGGCCAACAGCCGCTTGCGGATCTCGTTCGCCGCGTGGCGGTTGAAGGTCAACGCCACGATGCTGGTCGCTGGTACTCGCCGCACCCGCAGCAGGTAAGCGATGCGATGCACGATCACACGTGTCTTGCCGGAGCCCGGCCCAGCCAGCACCAGCCGATTTATGTCGTCATCGTCGGCGACTATCAGTTTCTGAGTAGTGCTCAGCGACTCGATAATCGATTTCCATGACTCCTCGCTGGTCGCCAGCTTGAGCACGTCCTCCCGCCCATTAAAATGCCGCTTGATAAACGCCTGCTTGGAGTCGGTGAAGTAGTCCAGCACCAGGCGCAACGCCTCAGCCATCTCCTTCAGCGCCACTTCCGCATATTCACGCATCACATGAACCTGAATGCGCTTCTCGCGGTAGTGCTCGTCGAGTCGCAAGTAGTCCTCCTTGAGGAAGGTCTTACGCTTGTCTTCCTTCTTGACCTCGATGGTCATGGCCCGACGCATGACCGTCATGCCGTGGTTGAGGGTCAAAATGTCCTGCCGATGCAAATAAAGCAGGACATGCTCAATCACCTTACGGCGCCTGTTCGGCGGAATCAGATGCGGCAGTTCGAGGTCACCTTCGATCACCTGGAGCAATTCGCCAAAACTCGTTTCGACCAGCAGATCCGCGCCACGCAATCCTGCCGGTAGCTTACCGACCAACAGTTCCAGGAACTTGCTAGCCAATGCACGCCGCACGTCACCAAAGCCAACAATCTTCGCCCAGGAGTGACCACCCTTGATACGCAGTTTGAGGTAGTCACGATTGAGTTGCCTGAGCTCAAGGCTACTGCGCTGCTGATCATCGGCATCATGATCTTGGGCCAGGCTGCGCAACAGCCGCAGCACATGCAGCGGGAGCAGTTCATCCAACCCTGTCGCGGACTTAAGTTCAGCGGTCAATGCCGGCAGATTCAAATCCTGCCAATCGCCATGCTCGGCGTCCGGTGCCTGCTCTGGCAGGCATTGCAACAAAGCCCTTTCCAGCTCCAGGGAGCTGGAAAGGCGTTGACTGGAAGCCCCCGTCACACCATGGCGCACATACAGCGTTATCTGCGAGTCGTTGACCAGCAGCCCCATCTCCTCCAATTGCTTGAGTGCGCTGGCAACCTCTTCCGACTCCAGACTGGTCAACTGCATCAACTGGTCGGTATTCACCCGTTCATCAACATCGGCGCCGTAGAGAAAGCGCAGAATAGCCTTGAACTCCTCCAATCGACGTTGCGGCAACTCGGCCTTCAGCAAGCGCTTCTCGGCCTCTTCCTCGCTCACATCCAGCCGTGCCGGGAAAATCTGCGTATGGTTTTCCTCACGTTTGAGGTAATCACCACGCTCCAGCCAGGCAACCGCCGTAACGACCTTGGTTTCGGCATCACGCTCATCCGCGGAGAAGCTGGTTTCAACATCATCGTCCAGCAGGATTTCACCCGCCGTGATGACCAGCTTGCCGCCCTTACGCCGATTGCTCTCGTTACGCAACTTGCGCAGGATCTGCTGGATGTCGCGGATGCTGAGCTTCGAGCGCTCGCTCATGCCGAACTGGGTTTCGATGTCCTGCGGGTCGTACAACAGCACACAGCGCGCATCGCCCTGATCACGCCCAGCCCTGCCCGCCTCCTGCAGGTAGTTCTCCAGCGAACCTGGTATGTCGGCATGCACGACGAGACGGATATCAGCCTTGTCCACGCCCATTCCGAAGGCGTTGGTAGCTACGATGATTCTCAGTTGCCCAGCCTTGAAGTCGTCCTGAATATCCGTTTTGGTGTTGGGCTCAAGACCGGCATGAAAGTGCTTGCAAGGCCATCCTTGGCCAATCAGGAAATCGGACAGCTCCTCAGCACTCTTGCGACTGGAAACGAAGACGACTGCACCGCCCTCCTGAGCGTCCAGGTGCTCTCGCAATAATCCATCCGTACGCGACCACTTCTCTGCCTTGGTGCAGGGCAGCACATCAAAATGCAGATTGGTTCGCTCGTGCCCTCCGGGGAACACCTTGAACTCAATGCCCAGGCTTTCCCTGAAATGGCTCTGGATATCTGCGAGCACATCAGGCTTGGCCGTCGCGGTAAAACAACCAATCTGCGCCAGCGGTTGATCACCGGTGTACTCCCGGATGAAGCGGGAGACATACAGGTAGTCTGGCCGAAAGTCGCTACCCCATTTCGACAGGCAATGCGCCTCATCGAAAATCCAGGCACCGACCTGACGCTGGCGGATCGCTCGCCGGAAAGCCTTGTTGCGGAACTGCTCGGGCGATACCAGCAAAATGCCGACATCGCCCATCTGGATTTTCTCCAGTACCTCGGCGCGCTCCGGCATCGTCAACAGGCCATTCAGCGCTGCGGCGCACTGGACGTTACGTTCCAGCAGCCCGTCGACCTGATCCTTCATCAGCGACTGCAGCGGCGAGACGATGACGGTAAGGCTGCCGTTACGATGAAACCGGTTCAGCGCCGGCAACTGATAGCACAGCGACTTGCCCCCGCCGGTCGCCAGGATGGCCAGGACGTGTTGACCACGCATGCCGGCCAGCACTATATCGTGCTGGAGACTCTCTCCAGGACCCTCGTAACGAAAATCGGGGAAGCCGAAATAGCGCTTCAGCTCGTGGCGTGGGTCATGAGTCGTCTGACAGTACTGACAATCCTCGCGCTCACACGGCATATCACGCAGCTCGGAGATTAGCCGCCCAACCTCTGGAAACTGATGTCGCACCCAGGGCGCCAGTACCGAGTTGCCGCCAGATACACGGAGCCAGGCCAGTGCGTAGGCCAACGGCCAATGCAGATCCTCCCGCTGTAAATCCTCCTCAAGTAGTTGCTCAAGCCGTGCTCGGCATACCTTCAAGTCACGCTGAAGGGCTGGATCCGTCTCTTGCAGCAATTGTGGAAACCGCGCTCGGAGCTCGGGTACAGACACCGGAGACTGCCCAGTCAGGGATGCGAAGAAAGCCCCCAGATCTCCCCGCATACTCGGCGCCAGCAACGCCTGATAGCAGAGAAGCTCCGTCTGGTTGGTCTCGTTCAACTGCGTGAAGGCCTGGCGTTGATCCAGAAAAAGAACCAACGTCGAGCGGCAGTCGGACAACGGCGAGTTGAGGCTGTCACGGATAAGCTTGTAATCCTTGATCAGCCGGTGATACGGGTTTTGTGGAAACGCCAGTGGCGACAGACGCAGGGTGTCGATGACCGGCAGAGCATGCAAAGCCATGCCGGGAAAATGTTCGCGCAAGATAGGCAGATCGTGGTCGATGACATTGTGGCCGAGCACGAAACTCGCCCCGTCGGACAGTGCATCCAGCTGCTGCAAAGCTGGGGACGGGTCTCCAGAGACCTTCAGCTCCAACTCTGCCCCTAAGTCAGGCCGAAGGGCACCGACCATCATGATTCGGGCAGGTTGATTGTTCTTGGGCGGCACTACCTCAAGATCGAATATCAGGCCCTTGGGTTGAGGAAGTGGCGACATCAAACGGGCATTCCCTGCTCAACTGTTACGACAATCATCATTTAGCGCATGAACGATGGAGGTGATGAACATCATCATGCCATCAATCAAGCACCGATAAGAGATATCTAGGCTCCACACAGGCCTTTTAAGGCTTACTTGGAAAACCCAGTTCGCCGGTACTTCTGTGCCGGACTGCGCGGCGACGCGGGGTCGGTCATCTCGATCAAGCCGGCAACCAGGGCAGGCTTGAGGTAGTTGTTGCTAAAGGTCGGACGGTGCGCCAGCCCTAAGCGCTGCATCAATTCGCTGGCTTTGAGGGCCTCACCTGGCGGTAACGCTTGCAGCAGGCGTGCTACTTGATCGCTTACTTGATCGCTTACTTGATCGCCTGAAACACCTTCAAGCAATGCCTGACGCAGGGCAGCCAGCATGAATTCGACAAAAGGCGCCGCCTCTGCTGCCTTGTCAGAAACAGCCAATGCCTCGTAATAAGCATCCTGCTGCTCGCGAATCACACTCTCGACGGGCAAATACGCAAGAACCGCTCGCCATTGGCTGAGTATCAAGGTTTGCCATAGGCGCCCCATTCGCCCATTGCCATCTGCGAAGGGGTGGATGAACTCGAACTCGTAATGGAACACGCAACTGGCGATCAGTGGATGCAGCTCGCAGCGGCTCAGCCATGCCAGCAAATCGTCCATCAACTGCGGAACCCGGTTGGCCGGTGGTGCCATGTGCAGCAAACGTTCTCCTCGATAGATGCCTACACCCCCGCGCCGATAGCTACCGGCATCATCGATCAGCCCGTGCATCAGCAGCGCGTGGGCTGCCAGTAAATCATCACGCAAACTCGGTTGCCACTCGGGCATCACCTCGTAGGCTGAAAAGGCATTGCGCACTTCCTGAATTTCACGCGGCAAACCAAGCACACGCTTGCCATCCAACACAGCAGTGACCTGCTCGACGCTTAACGTGTTGTTCTCAATAGCGAGTGACGCCTGGATAGTACGGATGCGGTTACCCCGACGCAGTTGCGGCGTCAGCGCCCCTTCATGCAGAGCGGACAAATGCCCAACACGCTCCCCAATCTCGGCAGCCAGCGCCAACATGCGTGGCGTTAACGTCAACGGTGGCTGGTATTTTCTCATGCGCTCAACACTCCAACAGTCGATCGCAGTCTACCCATTTCTCAATGCGCAGAGGTACACGCTCAAACCCACTCAGACTATTCGTCACTAAAATAAATCCCTTCGAACGAGCATGTTTGGCAATAATTTAATCGTAAGAACCTCAGTGAGTACCAGCCCTGACCAGCTTTGCACGTAGCTGTCCGGTATGAGCGGCAACACCTTGGTCGTACTTCAGTACTTCCAGGCGCGCAGCAAGTCCATCAATGTCAGACAGATTGCGCTCAGGAGTCGCCGATTTCTCGGCCCAATAAATCAGCTCCATAGAGGTTATGGCACTGAGGATAATTTAATCACAGTGGCGCTTAAACAGCTCCCGCATATGCTGCGGACGGTACCTGATAGTGAAGATGCAGATATTGGTATCAGCATGATACTTCAGCATCAAAACGCCTCGCTCGCCTTACCTGATAATTGATCTCGTTCAGGCATAAACCAGCCGTCACGCCCTTATCATCGAACCAACTTTCCCAGACCTCACCTGCCGGTATGATGATCTTGGTCCTGCCAACCACAACGATGTCGACACGCTTCACCTCACCTGACAACGCAGCTGCTTTGGACAAACACACAGCCTGGCTACAGTTATTCTGAAACACGGCTCCTTGCTCCATTAACCACCTCCGGGGGACATACACAAGGTCCATCACACCCTAGCCCTCAGCCGAGATATGTCAACAGGATATACGCGTTAAGATGTCTCAAAACCGCGAGTTGTAGCAGAGCCAACGCCCTCGCCAGTAAAGCAGCGACCAACACCCCGACGGAACGCATGTGGGCTCAGAGGGAACTCTGGCTGCCCCACCTCCGATTCCATAGCCCTCCTGGATCGCCCCTCAGCTACTGATGCTAATCGGCAGGAACGACCTGAAACGGTTGCCAATGAAAAAATGCCGTTCATCAAAAGGGGTACACCAACTCAAGGCTATTCCTTGTCAAGCGTTTTTATAAGCCGAGACAGGCGCTCCAGCAAATCATCGTAGGTCAGTATCTTGATGCTGGATTTGGCATTCTTCAGCGCGAGAGTTTCCCTCTGCTCTTCTGTCAGGTCTTTCGAGCGTCCAATAACTATCATGCCTTCTGCAGTGTAACTTCCCTGAAGCCAGCCTGGTATATTGGGTACGCCTCTATGTATTTCCTGTATCCAATCTTCTACCTGCTGTAGAGCATGAGTCACCTGGTGCCTAAGGCGATTTTTTTTGGTAAAAATTTGCTTATCGTGTGGCTCAAGTTCGACCAGCACCACACGCTTGTCAGACTGGTGATACTGCAGAACTAGGTCTGCCCGATACTTGCCTATGGGTACTTCGCTGAAGATTGCCGCCAGGTGAGAGTCCAGTATCTGGTAATTTTCCTTCAGGAATCTGTGTAGATCTCTTTCCCGAGTTTTAACCCTGTTCAGTAACCAGCACAACTCAATGAAACTCCTCTCCATTTTTGCCGCCGGGAGGAAGGAAGGCCTCAGGGATTGTAATTTTTTCTTAAGAAGCTCTTGCTTGTCTCTAAGGCGCTTCTGCGACTGGTGTGCACTGGGTGAAACGGAGATGGGAGGCATAAGCTCGCTGTACCCAATGGAAAGAACTTTGGCCCGCGACTGGTTAAACTTACCCAAGATGACCGCTGTGACTTCCTTGACCCTGAGCGCTTGGCAGGCTAAATATGGGGTATAGTCATCATCCATGATAAGCACTCCATCCTCTTCGTATAGCAGGAACTCAGTATGTGCCGCATAAGGCATACAATCTCGTATCTGCTCATCCGGCGTATGCAGTGCATAGTCGATGTCTCGTGGTTGCACGACGTCTAGGGGAACGCGGACTCGTGTGCAAACTACTTTGTCCAGATAAGCCTCTTTTATCAGGCTTACTAAATGAATGTTATCCTTTCTCCTAGTCAATTCGGGAGCAATAATGGAGCTCAAGGGCAGAGTGGGATAAATGTAATACTTATATTCAAGCAGGCATTGGACCGTGAAGGAACTGACTGAACCCGGCACGATCTGATTTTTTGGCACCCTAAGCCAGCCGTCCGGGGTACAGATGGACAAGAAAGGCTCAGGAGACTCTTTGCTGACACGAATCGCCATCCTGCCAACCTTTTGCATTAGGTTCTTCTTATCGAAGAGAGTGGCCAGAAACACGAGGACTTCACCGTCCGATTCATAACGTTCGAACAGTACACCACAAGGCTCTCCCTCCAACTCCGAGGAAACGAAGAAGAAGTCTGGCAAGTGGAGCTGCTCCAATAGGCCGATTTCGCGCAGTGCCTCTTCGATAGAAGGCAGTTGGTGCTCGCTAACAACTAGATCCTCCTTAATCAATAGAAGGGCTCGCACCATGTCACCAACGGTGGGATTTTTCGCGAATAGTTTCAGCACCCAGTCTTTGATTTCATCAGCATCAGGAACTCGCTTTTCGCCACCGGAAATATCCAAGAGTAACGCCTTGCGCAACAGCCTGAGCACTGGCTCCACCACAGTTCGCGACTTTCCGCTCGACTCCGAAAATGAGTCAGCGTCCGCTGACAGGTCATTGTATGAATTGACGATTCGTGTTTTCAGATTATCCATTCGTTGCTCCCAGAGACGATATATATATGTTGGCATATCGTACCGACGCGTCCTGATTGCAATACCCCAACAATCAACCCATGTCACGTTTCAACCTCTGTTGCCAGCAGCTCTTATTCAGTTTCTGCCTAGCGTAGCAAGATATAAAAAAAGAACCATTTTATTCAAAAAGTTCTCAGTCATACATCATTGCAGTGCCCCTGCTGTAACCCCCCAAAATTCGCGTCAGTCCACCATGCAATGAAAATCACCGCCGCGGTTGGTACTGTAGGCGATGCCGCTCGCGGCGCCAGTGCTGCCTTGGCCGGAGGTCGGGCTGGTGCAGTAATTGATTCTATTGCTGACCCGCCGGGCAACACGCTCGGACCCGTATCAGGCGCCATTCTCGGAGGACTCGTTGGCGGGACCGGTAGCTGTGCCACTGGCGCCCAGCTCGGTGAGAGACTGGATCATCACGTGCTGGCCAACAACTTATGACTGATCTACGGGCACCACTTCAACCTGCCAGCCTGATCCGACACCCTATCCTCCTCCGCCCCCACTACTCCCGGTTGATGCTGCACTCCCTGCTTTTGCCAGCTATTGCTCAAAAGAAACTCAGCATGGCTCATCAATCGAACAAATGGCCTATGTTGGCCAAATGACCTGCCCCACACTTTCAGTACCAAGTCAAACTTAGTAGAGTCCGTTTTCCGAGCAGGAGACGGCAGTGAAAAAGCGTTTTACCGAAGAGCAGATTCTCGACTTCCTCAACAGGTCGAAGTCAGTGTCCCGGTAAAGGGGCTGTGCCGCCGGCACGGTTTCAGTGATGCCTCGTTCTACACCTGGCGGGACAAGTTCGGCGGCATGACCGTGCCGGATGCCAAGCGCCTGAAGAATCTCGATCTGGAAAACAGCCGGCTGAAGAAGCTGCTCGCCGAGGCCCACCTCGACATCAAGGCGCTCAAAGTAGTCGCCCAGGGAAAGGGTAAGCCCGACAGCGCGACGGGAGGCGGTGCAGGAGATGCAGGCGCGAACTGGCATCTCCGAGGGCAGTGCCTGTCAGTTGATCGGGCTGCCCCGCTCGGTGTTGCGCTACCACCCGCGAGCCAGCGTGCAAAACACCGAGCTACAAGCCCAACTAGTGGAGCTGGCCCCAGCAGCGTCGGCACTTTGGCTATCGCCACCTGCACATCCTGCTGCGGCGTGCTGGCGTGAAGGTCAACCACAAGCGGATCTACCGCCTATACCGAGCCGCTGGCTTGATGGTGAAGCGGCGGAGGCGCCGCCACGGCATCGCGGTGGAGCGCGAACGCTTGAGCCTGCCGAGCGCACCGAACCAAGTCTGGTCGATGGACTTCGTCTTCGACGCGCTCAGCACAGGGCGGCGGATCAAATGCCTGACGGTGGTCGATGACTTCACCAAGGAGTCGGTTGGCATCCTGGTGGAGCACGGTATCAGCAGTTTCACGTCACCCGGGCTCTGGACGAAATGGCACACTTTCGGGGCTACTCGCAGGCGATCCGCACCGACCAAGGTCCCGAGTTCACCGGCAAGGCGCTCAATCAATGGGCCTATCAGCGCGACATCAAACTGAAGCTGATTCAGCCTGGCAAGCCCACGCAGAATGCCTTCATCAAGTCGGTCAACGGCAAGTTCCGGGATGAATGCCTCAACGAGTACTGGTTCTGTTCGCTGGCCGAATCCAGAATCCGCGTTGCGGCCTGGCGACGGGATTACAACGAGCACCGACCGCACAGCGCCATTGGCAATCTCACCCCGGCGGAATTTGCTGCAAGTTGGCGAGCTCGCCAGCAGCAATTGAAGCAGGAAAAATTGATATCAACCCCAGGGCCTACTAACTAGGCAGCGCTACTAAAACTGGGAGCAGGTCACCTATCACTCGGCAGATTGCAGCAAAAAACACCGGCGGAGCAAAAAGTGGGGCAAAATTCGGAGACGCTACAAAAGCATCAGGCATAAAAAATCCAGTCACCGCTAAGTGACTGGATTTTCTAGGGATTTTTGGTCGGGACGGAGTGATTCGAACACTCGACCCCTTGCACCCCATGCAAGTGCGCTACCAGGCTGCGCTACGCCCCGACTGTACTTCCAAGCTCAGTGACTGTGCTTCCGAAGTGAGCCGCACTATATACTAAGCTTCTGATAAGTGGAAGTTTTTTTTGCTTCCGTCACTTCTTCAGGACCAGCAGGACTTCTTCCAGCTCGGCGATCATCTGGCGGATGAGCTGCTTGTACTGGGTGACGTCGTCCTTGGCCTCGTCGCCGGAGAGGCGCTGGCGCGCCCCGCCGATGGTGAAGCCCTGGTCGTAGAGGAGCGCGCGGATCTGGCGGATCATCAGCACGTCCTGGCGCTGATAATAGCGGCGGTTTCCGCGGCGCTTCACCGGGTTGAGCTGCGGGAACTCCTGCTCCCAGTAGCGCAGCACGTGGGGCTTGACCGCGCACAAGTCGCTGACTTCGCCGATGGTGAAGTAGCGCTTGCCGGGAATCGGTGGCAGCTCGTCGTTATGACTTGGTTCCAGCATATGCCTCAACCCTGGCCTTCAGTTTCTGCCCTGGACGAAAGGTGACAACGCGGCGGGCCGTGATCGGGATTTCTTCGCCGGTCTTCGGGTTGCGTCCGGGGCGCTGGCGCTTGTCGCGCAGGTCGAAGTTGCCGAAACCGGACAACTTGACCTGCTCGTTATGCTCCAGCGCCTGGCGGATCTCTTCGAAGAACAGCTCCACCAACTCCTTGGCTTCCCGTTTGTTCAGGCCCAGCTCTTCGTACAGACGTTCCGCAATTTCAGCTTTCGTCAGAGCCCCCATACGCTATTTCCTTAACGTGGCATTGAACCTTTCTTCCAACGACGTGACGATGTTCTGCGTCGTGCTATTGACTTCATCGTCATTAAGAGTGCGCGATGGATGCTGCCAGGTCAAGCCGACGGCAAGGCTTTTTCTATGCGGATCAATGCCTTTACCGTGATACACATCAAACAGCCTGAGGTCCGTCAGCCATTCGCCGGCCGCCGCACGGATTTGTGTCA
Source organism: Pseudomonas sp. FDAARGOS_761 (assembly GCF_013343155.1). NCBI lineage: Bacteria > Pseudomonadati > Pseudomonadota > Gammaproteobacteria > Pseudomonadales > Pseudomonadaceae > Pseudomonas > Pseudomonas sp. FDAARGOS_761. Next base: position 3,188,547 of record NZ_CP054572.1, read on the forward strand.
GGATGTCTTGTGCCGGCACGTCCTGATCCACCAGCAGCGCCAGGTCGCGGCGCACTTCGGGGAAGCGCGACAGCTCGCGGAACTTCGGCAGGTGGCCGTCGACCACTTCGGCCAGCAGCAGCTCGAAGAGGAACACCGGCTGCTCGAGGTCGAGTTTCTTCGCCAATTCCGGATGCAGCGCGCCCAGGTAGCCGACCAGCCGCCCTTCCCGCTCGATGCGCGCGGTCTGCCCCGGGTGCAGCGCCGGGTGCTCGCCGGGCACGAAGCTGAAGTCGCCGAGGGCACCGGCACTGGCCAGCACTGCCTCGACATCGGCCTTGGCGTCGAAGAAGTCCACGCCGTCACGGCCGTTGGCCCAGCCTTCCGGCAGGCGCTTGCCGCAGATGGCGCCGGCGAGCATGGCTTCCTGCTTCAGGCCTTCCAGTTGACCGACGAAGCGCAGGCCACTTTCGAACAGGCGGACCCGCGACTGTTGGCGGTTGAGGTTGTGCTGCAGCGCCTTGACCAGGCCCGGCCAGAGGCTGGAACGCATCGCCGCCATGTCGGCGGAGATCGGGTTGGCCAGGGTCAGCGGCTGGGTGCCCGGATCGAACAGTTCGAACAGGGCCGGATCGATGAAGCTGAAGGTGATCGCTTCCTGGTAGCCGCGGGCGACCAGCAGGCGCCGCAGCAGCGGCAGCGCGGCGCGCGCTTCCGGCTTGTTGTTCGGCGCCAGGCGCGCCTGCGGGTAGCGCACCGGCAGGCGATTGTATCCGTAGAGACGGGCCAGTTCCTCGATCAGGTCGACTTCCAGGGAAATGTCGAAGCGATGGCTCGGTACGCCGACCGACCACTGCCCTTCCCCGTCGGCTACCACCGTCAGCTCCAGGGCTTGCAGCAGGCGCACGATCTCGGCGGCGTCCAGCGGCATGCCGAGCATCTGGGTCACACGCTCGGCGCGCAGGTTGATCGGCGCGACCTTCGGCAGGTGCGCTTCGCTGGCCTGCTCGACGATCGGCCCCGGCTCGCCGCCGACGATGTCGAGGATCAGGCGCGTCGCGCGCTCCATGGCCTTGCGCGCCAGTTGGCTGTCGACGCCGCGCTCGAAGCGATGCGAGGAGTCGGTGTGCAGGCCATAGGAGCGAGCCTTGCCGGCCAGGGCGATGGTGTCGAAGAACGCGGCTTCGAGGAACAGGTCGCGGGTGCTGTCGCTGACGCCGCTGTGCTCGCCGCCCATCACCCCGGCGATGGCCAGGGCGCGCTGGTGGTCGGCGATCACCAGGGTGTCGGCGCGCAGGGTGATTTCCTGGCCGTCGAGCAGGACCAGTTTCTCGCCGTCCTCGGCCATGCGCACGCGCACGCCGCCGTTGATCTCGGCAAGGTCGAAGGCATGCATCGGCTGGCCCAGTTCGATCATCACGTAGTTGGTGACGTCGACCACCGGGTCGATGCTGCGGATGTCGGAACGGCGCAGGCGCTCGACCATCCACAACGGGGTCGGCCGGCTCAGGTCGACGTTGCGGATCACCCGGCCGAGGTAGCGCGGGCAGGCGGCCGGCGCGGCGAGTTCGACCGGACGGATCTCGTCGTGCTGCGCGGCGACCGCGTCCACCGCCACCGACGCCAGCGGGACGTCGTAGATGGCGCTGACTTCGCGGGCCAGGCCGGCGAGCGACAGGCAGTCGCCGCGGTTCGGGGTCAGGCCGACCTCGATGGTGTAGTCGTCCAGCTCCAGGTAGGTGCGGACGTCCTGGCCGACCGGCGCGTCGGCCGGCAGCTCGAGCAGACCGGCGTTCTCTTCGCTGATCTGCAATTCCTTGGCCGAGCAGAGCATGCCGAAGGACTCGACGCCACGCAGCTTGGCTTTCTTGATCTTGAAGTCGCCCGGCAGTTCGGCGCCGATCATGGCGAAGGGAATCTTCAGGCCCGCGCGCACGTTGGGCGCACCGCAGACGACCTGGAAGGTCTCGCTGCCGTTGCTGACCTGGCAGACGCGCAGCTTGTCGGCGTCCGGATGCTGTTCGGTCGAGAGCACCTCACCGACCACCACGCCGCTGAAGGCGCCGGCGACCGGCAGGTCGGCGTCGACCTCGAGGCCGACCATGGACAGGCGAGCGACCAGCTCGTCATGGGAAACCTGCGGATTTGCCCAGCTCCGCAGCCACTTTTCACTGAATTTCATCCTGTTCTCCTAAGGAATCCGGTTGCGTTCTGGCCTAGCGGAATTGTCCGAGGAAGCGCAGATCGTTATCGAAGAACAGACGCAGGTCGTTCACCCCGTAGCGCAGCATGGCCAGGCGCTCGGCGCCCATGCCGAAGGCGAAGCCCTGGAATTTCTCGGGATCGATGTTGGACATGCGCAGCACGTTCGGGTGCACCATGCCGCAACCCATGACTTCCAGCCAGCCGGTCTGCTTGCACACGCGGCAGCCGTTGCCGCTGCAGATCACGCACTGGATGTCCACTTCGGCCGAGGGCTCGGTGAAGGGGAAGAAGGACGGACGGAAGCGCACTTCGAGCTGCTTCTCGAAGAAGGCGCGGAGGAATTCCTCGATGGTGCCCTTGAGGTCGGCGAAGCTGACGCCCTCGTCCACCAGCAGGCCTTCCACCTGGTGGAACATCGGCGAGTGGGTCAGGTCGGAGTCGCAGCGGTAGACGCGCCCCGGGCAGACAATGCGGATCGGCGGCTGCTGGCACTCCATGGTCCGCACCTGCACCGGTGAGGTGTGGGTACGCAGCAGCATGTTCGCATTGAAATAGAAAGTATCGTGCATGGCACGCGCCGGGTGGTGGCCCGGAATATTGAGCGCCTCGAAGTTGTGGTAGTCGTCTTCGACTTCCGGGCCTTCGGCGACTTCGTAGCCGATGCGGCTGAAGCACTGCTCGATGCGCTCCAGCGTGCGGGTGACCGGATGCAGGCCGCCGCTCAGCTGGCCACGGCCAGGCAGAGTGACGTCGATGCGCTCCGCGGCCAGCCGGGCGGCCAGCGCGGCCCCTTCCAGCTCGGTCTTACGCGCGTTCAGCGCATCCTGGACCTTTTCCTTGGCCACGTTGATCAGCGCGCCGACCTTCGGCCGCTCTTCGGCCGGCAGGTCGCCCAGGGTCTTCATCACCTGGGTCAGTTCGCCTTTCTTGCCGAGGTAGTGAACCCGGATCTGCTCCAGGGCATTGACGTCTTCGGTGTGTCGCACAGCCTCCAATGCTTGAGAGACCAGCGCATCCAGGTTTTCCATGTATGGACTCCAGATACAAAATAGGGGAAGAGCGGTAAGGCTCTTCCCCTATCGGTGACGTTACGTCCGGACCGAAGTCCGGTGATTGTCGTAGGGCTTAAGCCAAGCTTGCCTTCGCTTTCTCGACAATCGCGGTAAACGCCGCTTTTTCGTTCACTGCCAGATCGGCCAGGACCTTACGGTCGATCTCGATGGCCGCCTTTTTCAGGCCGGCGATCAGGCGGCTGTAGGACAGACCGTTCTGACGAGCACCAGCGTTGATACGGGCGATCCACAGTGCGCGGAACTGACGCTTGCGCTGACGACGGTCACGGTAGGCGTATTGGCCAGCCTTGATCACCGCCTGCTTGGCAACGCGGAACACGCGCGAGCGTGCACCGTAGTAGCCCTTGGCGAGCTTCAGAATTTTCTTGTGACGACGACGGGCGATAACGCCACGCTTAACACGAGCCATGAATTAATCCTCTACCTTAATAATCAGCGCAGACGCAGGGAGCGTTCTACGCGCGCAACGTCAGACTTGTTCAGCATCGAGGTGCCGCGCAGTTGACGCTTACGCTTGGTGGTCATCTTGGTCAGGATGTGGCTCTTGAAGGCGTGCTTGTGCTTGAGGCCACCAGCAGTCTTCTTGAAGCGCTTGGCCGCGCCACTTTTGGTCTTCATCTTTGGCATGTTCGGATACTCCGCATTGAGTGATTACGCATAACCGCAAGGCCTGCCAGTGCCCTGGTGGTTACTTTTTCTTCTTGGGAGCGATGACCATCATCAGCTGGCGTCCTTCCAGCTTAGGATGCTGCTCGACGGTGCCGTACTCCACGAGGTCGGCTTCGACCCGCTTCAACAGCTCCATCCCCAGCTCCTGGTGAGCCATCTCACGGCCGCGGAATCGCAGGGATACCTTGGCCTTGTCCCCTTCACTAAGGAAACGTACCAGGTTGCGTAGTTTTACCTGGTAATCCCCTTCTTCCGTCCCTGGACGAAACTTGATTTCTTTGACCTGCGCCTGCTTCTGGTTCTTCTTGGCGACCGCAGCCTGCTTCTTCTTCTCGAACAGGTGCTTGCCGTAGTCCATGATGCGGCAGACAGGAGGCACCGCGTCGGCCGAAATCTCAACCAGGTCCAGCTTCGCCTCTTCGGCTAGGCGGATCGCCTCATCGATCGAAACAACACCAACCTGCTGGCCATCAGCTCCAATCAACCGTACCTCACGAGCCGAGATGTTCTCGTTGATCGGGGGTTTCGGTTGAGCTCGCTTATCCTGTCTCATTTCACGCTTAATAATGATTACTCCGAGTCTTGGCGACCACGCCGGGAAACCGCCTGTGCCAACAGCTCAGCGAACTGGGTGACGGGCATGGAGCCCAGGTCTTCCCCTTCGCGCGTACGCACCGCGACGGCCTTCGATTCAACTTCCCGATCTCCAATAACCAAGAGATAGGGAACCTTGAGCAAAGTATGCTCGCGGATTTTAAAGCCGATCTTCTCGTTTCTCAAGTCGGACTTGGCACGGAATCCGCTTTCCCCGAGGATCCGCACCACCTCGGCGGCGAAATCGGCCTGCTTGTCGGTGATATTCATCACCACCGCCTGGGTCGGCGCCAGCCAGGCCGGGAAGGCTCCGGCGTAGTGCTCGATGAGCATGCCGATGAAGCGCTCGAAGGACCCGAGGATCGCACGGTGCAGCATCACCGGGCGCTTACGGTTGTTGTCCTCGGCGATGTAGCTGGCGTCCAGGCGCTCCGGCAGGTTCGGGTCGTACTGCAGGGTGCCGCACTGCCAGTTACGGCCGAGGCAGTCCTTCAGGGTGAACTCGATCTTTGGCCCATAGAACGCGCCCTCGCCCGGCTGGTATTCCCAGGCCAGGCCGGATTCGTTCAGCGCATCGGCCAGCGCGCCTTCGGCGCGATCCCACAGCTCGTCGGAACCGACGCGCTTGGCCGGACGGGTCGACAGCTTCATGGCGATGTCGGTGAAACCGAAGTCGCGGTAGACCTGCAGGGTCAGCTTGATGAAATCGGCCGCTTCCTTCTTCACCTGCTCTTCGGTGCAGAAGATATGCGCGTCGTCCTGGGTGAAGCCGCGTACGCGCATGATCCCGTGCAGCGCGCCGGACGGCTCGTTGCGGTGGCAGGCGCCGAACTCGGCGAGGCGCAGCGGCAGGTCGCGGTAGGACTTCAGGCCCTGGTTGAAGATCTGCACGTGGCACGGGCAGTTCATCGGCTTGACCGCGTAGTCGCGGCTTTCCGAGGAGGTGGTGAACATGTTCTCGGCGTAGTTCGACCAGTGGCCCGAACGCTCCCAGAGGATGCGGTCGACCACCTGCGGGGTACGCACTTCGACATAGCCATGGTCGCGCTGGACCTTGCGCATGTACTGCTCGAGCACCTGGTAGACGCTCCAGCCGTTCGGGTGCCAGAACACCATGCCCGGCGCCTCTTCCTGCAGGTGGAACAGGTCGAGCTGCTTGCCGATGCGGCGATGGTCGCGCTTCTCGGCCTCTTCGATGCGCTGGATGTAGGCCGCCAGTTGCTTCTTGTCGGCCCAGGCGGTGCCGTAGATACGTTGCAGTTGCTCGTTCTTCGAGTCGCCGCGCCAGTAGGCGCCGGAAATCTTGGTCAGTTGGAACGCCTTGAGGAAGCGGGTGTTCGGCACGTGCGGGCCGCGGCACATGTCCACATACTCCTCATGGAAGTACAGGCCCATGGCCTTCTCGTCCGGCATGTCGTCGATCAAGCGCAGCTTGTAGTCTTCGCCACGGGACTTGAACAGCTCGATGACCTCGGCGCGCGGGGTCATCTTCTTGATCACGTCGTAGTCCTTGTCGATCAGCTCGCGCATGCGCTGCTGGATCGCCGCCATGTCCTCGGGGGTGAAGGGGCGCTCGAAGAAGATGTCGTAGTAGAAGCCTTCCTCGATCACCGGGCCGATGACCATCTTCGCGGTCGGATAGAGCTGCTTGACCGCATGGCCGACCAGGTGGGCACAGGAGTGGCGGATGATCTCCAGTCCTTCCTCGTCCTTGGGCGTGATGATCTGCAGGGTCGCGTCGCGATCGATGGTGTCGCAGGCGTCGACCAGGCGGCCGTCGACCTTGCCGGCGAGGGTCGCCTTGGCCAGGCCCGCGCCGATGGATTGGGCCACCTCGGCCACGGAGACCGGGTGATCGAAGGAACGTTGACTGCCGTCGGGAAGAGTAATGATGGGCATGGCGCCTCCTCTCCTAGTGGTGACCCCTACCAAAGGCCACGTGGGTTGGGATGTGCCAGTAAGCGTCGCCCGCCGGGCCGGCCTGCCTCACAGTGGCAGGCGCCTTGCGGCACCCCTGCGCCGAAGCGCGCGGACGGAGATCACTGGGAATGGATACTGACGAAAAACGCCGGAGCTGATCCGGCGCGAAGCGCCCATGGTAAAGCATCCGTGGCGAGCTGACGAGCGGTCAGTTCGCCCGGCCTCGCTTCAGGACGTTTCCACGTCCGGCGCAACGCCATCGACGCGCGCCAGGAACTCCAGTACCGACCGGTTGAAAGCCGCCGGACGGGTGGCATTGAGGCCATGGGACGCACCCTGGATGCGTTGCAGCTTGGCGCGCGGCAGGGCCGCCGCCAGCGCCTCGGCGGTGGCCGGGAACGGTTGCGGACTGCGTTCGCCGTTGAGGATCAGGCTCGGCAGGTCGATCGAGCGCAGTTCCGACAGCGCCAGCGCCGGCGGCTGGTCGGCCACCTGCCCGACCAGGGTCATGGCGTTGTCCAGGGTCATTCGGCGGAACGTCGCCGACGAGCGTTTCCATACCCCGGCGCCGCTCACCGTATCGACGAACAGTTCCAGCCCCCGCTCCGCCTCGCCGCCACGGATCAATTCGAGCGCCTGGCGCCGGAACTGGTTGCGTTCCAATGGCTCCTCGGGCGCAGGCAGGCCGGCGTGAGCGTAGACCTCGGCGGCATAGTCACCGCCGGGATCGGCCAGGCTCAGCGAACGCAGGGCGTCCGGAGCGGCCAGCGCCAGGCGCAACGCCAGGTTGCCGCCACGGGAATGGCCGAGCAGGTGTACCGGCTCGCCGAGCCGCTCGACCAGCGCCAGCAGGTCGGCGACGTGGCGGGCGCTGGTGAAGTCCGCACCCTGCCCGTCCCAGCGCTCGGGGTAGTAGTGACGCAGGCTCGGCACGATCAGCCGGTGGCGCTCGCCGAGGCTGCGCAACTGCCATTGCCAGTAGCGGTAGTCGCAGAGCGAACCGTGGACCAGTAGCACCGGCGTGCCCTCGCCCAGGTCCTGATAGACCAGTTGATACCCATCCACCTCGAACGAGGCGAGTTCGCCACTCATGCACGCAACCCTTTCGGTTTCTTTTTCGACTCAGCGCGACGAACGGTGATCGGGCCCGCAGCCCGATGCACGGCATCGCCTGGAAAAGATGGATGTTAGCGGCCTGAGGTCACGCCCCGTAATGACAAATAGGTCTAGGGCCGTCTCGCCCGCTGGGCTAGGCTGGAAGTTCCCCTGCGGAGGTGACGCCGATGAATACGCCGATCTTCTACGAGCTATTCCGCAACCACCCGCTGCATGCCCCGTCCGCCCGGACCCTGGCGAGCATGCTGGCCCTCGGCCTGGCACTGGCCGGGGTATGGGCCCTGCTGCTGGGCTGGGGCATCGGCCTGGGCATCGACAACTTCGCCATGTACTTCGGCTGGACCGCCCTGCTCATGACCATCCTCCTGGTCGCGCTGTTCCTCGGCGCCACGCTGTTGCGCATGGAGGCCATCTGGCTGGCTTTCCTGCTCGCCCTGCCCCTGCTGACCAGCCTCACCGGCTGCCTGGCTCTGGTCGGCGCCGGCCCCGAGTGACCGCGTTTCAGACCATGGTCGAAGACCGATTGCAGTAATTCCCCTTCCCGCAGGGTCTATCCTTGGGTAAGAGGAGGACGAACCATGACTCCCGAATCCTTCGTCACATTGCTGATCGTCGCCTGGCTGGGCCTCGCCGGCGTCACCCTGTGGGCCTTCCTGCGCGTGCCGCGTCGGCGCGCGCGCCTGCAACGCAAGGCACGGCAAGCCGAAAACCGGCATCCCGCGCGACCGCCACAGCCTCTTCCACAACGCAGCTGAAGCCGCCACGCCGACCGGTCACGGCAGGAAGGCGTGCTGGGAAACCCCCAGCAACAGATAGGCCGCCAGCACGGTGAACGCGAGAAAACCCACGACGTAACGCAGCATCCCGACTCCTGTCAGTCATTTCATCCCTGATGCTGACCCGAACGACCTTGCATCGTTCTGCGCCAGCCTGCCGAAGCGCCGAACGGGCAGACCAGCCCTGGCCTTCCCTTCCGACACGAGCGGGGCCGGTCGATCCTCGCCCAGCCCCCTCGAAGCTTCACTCTAGCACTCTCGCCCGCCCTGCCGGAGGCCTCCGCCAGGATTCCGGACGAACCGTTCAGCCCGCCATGTAGCTCGGCAGGCCGCGCTCCTGCAAACGACGCAGGGTGCCGACCACATCCACCGGCAGGCTCCCCGCCTCCAGGGCCAGGTCGCGGCGCACGGCGTTGATGAACCAGTACATGCGCTTCTCGTCGGCCAACTGAGCGGCGGACACCACGCGACGGGTCACGATCTCTTCGCCGTTGCGCAGGGTCAGCAGGGCGCCGCCGTCTGGACGCATCTGGGTGGATACGGCAAAGGTGGCCTGGAAGGCATCGAACAGCATCTTGATGGACTTTTCCATGATCGTTTATCCCCTCTTGCATGAAAACCGACCGCGAACTTCAGCGCAGCCGCAACACGGGGAAAGGTGGCAGCTTTCATGCCAGCCACATGGAAAATTAAAACAATTTAAAATCAATAACTTACGAAAAGACTCAGCGAAGCGGTCCGTGCAAACTGCAAGATCGTGCGAAATGCATCATGCGATTTGCCAGCAGGCTCAGTCGGAAAACAGCGGCCGGCCCCGCGCATCGAAGCCGCGCACCCGGTACAGCGCCGCTTCCGCCAGCGACAGCGCGGCCGCCGGACTCTCGCACGGCGGCTGGCCCGGCAGCACCAGCCATTCGGTGCGTCCGTCGTCGATGCTGGTTATCTCGATCTCGGCCAGATAGCCGCTGTCCTCGCGCAACCAGGTGGCGCGCAGTTCGAACTCGCCAAAACGCCTGCCGGACACCCGCCAGCCTCCCTTCGGAAAAGTCGTCGCAGTGTAACCAGGCCGGGCGTCGATCAGCCAGCCAGGTCGGCCAGCGCCTCGCGCTCCTCGTCGCGCAGGGTCAGGACCCGGCAACCCCGCTCGGTGACCAGCACGGTGTGCTCGTACTGGGCCGACAGGCGGCGGTCGCGGGTGGTCACGGTCCAGCCGTCCTTGTGCAGCTTCACCGCGTGGCCGCCCTGGTTGATCATCGGTTCGATGGTGAAGGTCATCCCGGCCTTCAGCCGCGCACCCGCGCCAGCGCGACCGAAGTGCAGGACCTGCGGCGCCTCGTGCATCTTGCGGCCGATGCCATGCCCGCAGTATTCGCGGACCACCGAATAACCGTTGGCTTCGGCGTGACTCTGGATGGCATGCCCGATATCGCCGAGGGTGGCGTCCGGGCGCACCACGCGGATCGCCCGGTACAGGCATTCGCGGGTGACGTCGAGCAGCTTCTGCGCCTTGCGGTCGATGGCGCCGACCCGGTACATCTTGCTGCTGTCACCGAAATAGCCGTCCTTGATCACCGTGACGTCGACGTTGACGATATCGCCGTCGCGGAGGATCTGTTGCGCCGACGGCCAGCCATGGCAGACCACCTCGTTGACCGAGGTGTTCACCGTGAACGGATAGCCGTACTGCCCCTTGCTGCCGGGAATCGCCGCGAGGGTGTCGACGATGTAGCGCTCGCAGAAGCGGTCGATCTCTGCCGTGCTGATGCCCGGCCGCACCACCTCGTCGAGGGCTTCGAGGACTTTCGCGGTGAGCGCGCCGGCCACGCTCATGCGCTGGATTTCCTCCGCGCTCTTGATCATCCCGAGATCCTCGCCGCGTCCTGCTCGCGGCGGTCGCTTTCGCGCGCTTCGTCCATCAATTGACGTAGCACCTGCGCATAGGTCAGGCCGGGATTGGCTTCGATCAGCATGCCGATGCGCATCCAGTGCTCGGCCTGGGCATTGATCGAGCGCGACATGGCCTTGCAGGCGATGCGCGCCTCTTCGTGCAATTGCTCGGAAATCTTCACCAGGCCCACACTACACCTCGACTACAAAACATATACGGAACGCATACTAACCATCGCATGGACGCGGCGCAAACGGGAAGGCCCGCCCCTCGCCTGGCCATGGACTGGCCACGATTGGCATCTCCTGCAAAATCAGTAACATGCGGATTTTTTTGGAAGTTGCCGCATGCTTTCCCGTTTGTTTGTAGGCCTTTTCGCCCTCCTCCTCGCCAGCGCCGGCCAGGCCAACGCCCCGCGCACGTTCTCCGAAGCGAAGAAAATCGGCTGGAAGCTCTACGCCCGGCAATCCGTGGAGTTCTACTGCGGCTGTCGCTACTCGGGAAATCGTGTCGACCTCGCCAGTTGCGGCTACAAGCCGAGGAAGAACGCCAACCGCGCGCGGCGCATCGAGTGGGAACACATCGTTCCGGCCTGGGTGATCGGTCACCAGCGGCGCTGCTGGCAGAACGGAGGGCGGAGCAACTGCGCGAGGCACGACAGCACCTACCAGCGCGCCGAGGCCGACCTGCACAACCTGGTGCCGAGCATCGGCGAGGTCAACGGCGACCGCAGCAACTTCGGCTTCGGCTGGCTGCCGCAGAAACCCCAGCAATACGGCGCCTGCCCGATGGTGGTGGACTTCAAGGCGCGCAAGGCGATGCCACGCCCGCAGATCCGCGGGATGATCGCCCGCACCTACTTCTACATGAGCGACCGCTACGGCCTGCGCCTGTCGAAGCAGGATCGCCAGCTCTACAACGCCTGGCACAAGCAGTACCCGCCACAGACCTGGGAGCGCCAGCGCAACCACATGGTCGGTTGCGTGATGGGCTGGGGCAATCCCTATGTCGGCCCGGTGGACCTGGCGACCTGCAGCAACCTATCCTCGCGTCGACGCTGACCTCCGCCGGAGTAGCCCATGATCTTCCGCACCCTCGCCCTGCTGCCGCTCTGCGCCACCCTGGCGTTCGCCGCCGACGCCGGGGAGCGCCGCTTCGACTGCACGGTGGTGGCGATCCACGACGACGCCAGCCTGGGCTGCCGCCTGCCCGGCGCGAACAAGGCACTGCGCATCCAGCTCGACGCCGTCGAGCTACCGGCCGCCGAGCCCTGGCGTCGGCGCGCCCGGGAAGCCCTGGAAGACATGCTGCTCGGCAAATCGGCGACCATCCGCGAGCAAGGCCGCGACGCGCGCTTCCGCATCCTCGGGGCGGCCTGGGTGACCCCGGCCGACTGCCCCACCTGCGGACATACCCTGGATGCCGGGCTGGCCCTGCTGACCATTGGCCTGGCCAGTTGGCGCGACGCGCCGGACAGCGGCCAGACGGCCGAGGCGCGCGGCCAGTACCGGTTCGCCGAGGAAGAAGCGCGGGCGCGCAAGGCTGGCCAGTGGGGACCGCGCGACGCCGCTCCTACAGATGGATCTCCGCGAACTTGATGCCCAGCCCGCGCAGTTCCTTGACCGCGTCGTCGAGCCGTCGGAACGACATCACCTCGTCGCTCTCGTCGACCAGGAAATAGCTGCGCCCGCCGTCCTTCTTGAAGAACACGATCCATTCCCTGGCCAGGGTGGGATTGGCGATGATGTGGGTCGCCGAGATCTTCCCTGCCGCCTGCCTGTCCCGAACCTTCTCGCGCTTCATTGCCTTCCCGTTAGCTGTGTGGAAAGGCGGAATTATCGCATCATCGGTTCCCGCGGCGAAAAAACTCAGCGTGCCGCCATCGCCATTTCCATGCCCGGCACGGCCAGTTCCCGGCGGATGCTGCGGATCAGCCACTCGGTCTCCGGCGGCGCGCTGAGCTGCGGCGAGGGTATGGTGCGAGCCACGTAGCGGCCGTCGGCGGCCTGCAACTGCAACAACAGCGCGCCGTCGTGGCGGCTCTTGCTGGACAACTGGAACTCGGGAAAGGCAGCGGCGATTTTCTTCAGGTCGACAGACATGGTGCGCTCCATTTCTGAGAAGTTGGACGGAGGCCCGCCGCGCGGCGGGCAGGCGCAGTCTGGCTAACGGATGCGACCGAATGATGACGCCGGCGACGAACCAATTCGCCCGCCGTGGCGTCCCAGAAAGGACGCGACGAATTTCACCCAACGGAAAACGCCTGGCGGCAAGCGGCCATCGGTGGTCGATCGTCATCGGCACGCACACAGCAAGGAGATGGAATGTTCCGTACGGCTTATCGGGAAATAGGCCTGTTCGGCCTGGTCAAGCGCACCGTGAACGAGTTCCTCGAGGACGACATGCCGACCTACGCCTCGGCCCTCGCCTACCAGATGCTGTTCTCGCTGTTTCCGTTCCTGCTGGTGCTGATCACCCTCGTAGGCTACCTGCACCTGCCGGAGTTCTTCGCCTGGCTGCGCGAGCAGGCGGCGTTGCTGCTGCCGCCCGAGGCGATGGATCAGGTCAACCCGGTGATCGACCAGTTGCAGCAGCAGAAAGGCGGCCTGCTGTCGATCGGTATCGCGGTGGCGCTGTGGACCTCCTCGGCGGGCATCCGCTCGATGATGATCGCGCTCAACGCCGCCTACGACGTGAAGGAGAGCCGCCCGGTATGGAAGCGCTTCTCCCTGTCGATCCTCTACACCCTCGGCATCGCCCTGTTGTTGCTGGTGGCGGCCGGCCTGATGGTCACCGGGCCGCAGGTAATCGCCTGGATCGCCGGCCTGGTCGGTCTGGAACAGTACCTGGTGACGCTCTGGACCTGGCTGCGCTGGCCTCTTGCGGTGTTCCTGCTGATGCTCGCGGTGGCGCTGTTCTACTACTTGGTGCCGGATGTCGAGCAGCGTTTCCGCTTCATCACCCCCGGCTCGGTGCTCTCGGTGATCGCCTGGATCGCCGCGTCCCTCGCCTATGGCTTCTACGTGAAGAACTTCGCCAACTACAACGCCATGTACGGCAGCATCGGGGCGATCATCATCCTCCTGCTGTACTTCTACCTGTCGGCGGCAGTGGTGCTGTTCGGCGCAGAACTGAACGCGGTGATCGAACACCATTCGGAAGACGGCAAGGACCCTGGCGAACGCGAACTTCCGGACAACGACGACCCCGAACTCAAGGCTTGAGCAGGGCGTCGGCCTCGCTGACGCTGGCCTTGCCGGTGGCGCGCCGGTACAGACACAGCTCGCGGCCCTGGCGGCCCTGCATGTGCGGCTGCGGATAGCGGCCCTGCAGGAGCAGCGCCGAATAGCCCACCTCATCGTCGAAGGGCAGTACCTGCCCCACCGCGCGTACCTGGCGCAAGCCGCTGGCTTTCAGGCAGGCGGCACGCACCATGGCGTCGTGCGCCTGCCACGCCTCGGCCGTGGAAGCCCAGGCCGGCGCCGAACCGAGCAGCAGGCAGACCAGCGATCCCGCAACCACCCTCGACATTGCGCACCTCGCATCGCCGGAAACAGGCAGGAAAAGAGAAGCCCCCGGGACCACAGCGGCAACTAAAGGCCCCGGGGGCGATGAGGCGGCAGTTACACCTCGCAGCAATGGACATTGCCCCGCGAAAAATAGTTCTACGCTCGCCGACGAAGCGCTCAGCCGGCCCAGCCCAGCACCAGCGCAGCCAGGACCAGGTAGCGGAGCGTCTTGGCCAGGCCGACGATCAGCAGGAAACTCCAGCAGGGCTCACGCATGATGCCGGCCACCAGCGTCAGCGGATCGCCGATGACCGGCACCCAACTGAGCAGCAGGGTCCAGCGGCCGTAGCGGCGATAGTGTCGCTGCGCCCTGAGCAACTGCACCTCGCCCACGGGAAACCAGCGGCGACCGCGGAAATGCTCGAGGTAGCGACCCAGCCACCAGTTGACCCAGGAACCCAGCACATTGCCGACGATGGCCAGCGCCAGCAGCCACGCGACCGACTGGCCGCCGCGCAGCAGCAAGGCGGCCAGCACGGTTTCCGACTGCAACGGCAGCAGGGTCGCCGAACCGAACGCCGAGAGGAACAGCCCGGCGTACGCGGCCCAGTCAGTCAACACCCGAACGCTCCCANCGCCATTCGCATCCCCACTCCAATCCGGAAAAAAACTGACCTGGGACAGCCGTCCCGAGGCCGGCGAAGCATACCCTGGCAGGCAAGGGCATTTCCCCGGTTATCCGAAAAGGAGGCAGGCCATGTTCATTCCCGGCCATCTGCATCTCGCCTCGGCCAGCGAAGTCGACCGCCAGGCATTCGATATCCACCTGCGCTACCGGGTCCTGGAGGCCGAGGCCCGCCCGGTGGCCGTACACTTCGACATGGAGGGCCGGATCGACGGCCAGCCTTTCAGCGAAAGCTTCGAACTGCCGCGCGACGCCGCCGTGCATTTCGCCAGCCGTGCCAGTCGCCTGGCCCGGCGCCACGGCCTGCGCTTGCGGCAGGGACCGATCGTGCGCCAGCGCCGCGAGTACGACGCTATGTTCGACGACCTGCGCCGACGCCTGAAACTCAAGAGCGGCGAAGCGATCGACCTCGACCGCTACCTGCGCGGCGAGGCCGGGGCATCCTGAAACGGCTCTCCCGCATGCTACGGAAGCCCCCGACGCAGGCCATGCCGTGCAACTTTCAGCGAAGCGGGCGACTCCATACCTAGGTAACCATCCTCGTCAAGGAGACCGACATGACTCTGAAAACCCGCTCCGCTCGCGCCAAGCAGGCTATCCAGGACCAGGCCATGGCCGAACTGCAGGACCTGATCGCCGAGGTGGACCAGTTGATGAGCGGCACCGGCAGCCTGGCCGGCAAGGAGGGCGCGAACCTGCGTGAACAGATCAATTCCGTGCTGCATCGTGGTCGCGACGCCATCGAGCGCACCCGCCGCGGCGTGGTGCAACGCAGCCAGGCGGCCGCCGAAGCGACCGAGGAATACGTCGAGGACCATCCCTGGCAGACCATCGCCGTCTCGGCCGGCGCCGGCTTCCTCCTCGGCTTGCTGGTGGGCCGCCGCTAGGGCGTTTCCGCAGGCAACAGAAAGCCCGCGCTCGGCGGGCTTTTCGGCAAGGCAAGGGCCTTGGCTCAGGCGGAGATCGCCGCCTCCAGCGGCCAACTCAGTTCCCAGGTTCCCTTCAAGGCTTCCGCCTCGTCACGGCTGGTGAAGGGGCCGGCCCACATGGCGCCGTCCACCATCAGGATCCAACAGGCCAGCAATCCCTTGCTGCGCAGCGATTCGGGAACGGACGTCCCCACCAGCACGGCGACTTCGATTCTGGACATAGGCTGACTCCGGTTATCATTAGCTTGCTAATAATAAGCGCCCGCCCCTTCGCCATGAAGCACGCCGCGCACAACAGTCTTTTTCATCTGCGACAAAATTACCCACCCCCGGCTCCCACGGCGGCCCTGCCGTCCCGCCGGCTATAGTGGAAAAACAGCGAATCCAGGAGGAACCGTCATGGACACCAGCCCGCACACCTTTTCCAACCTGTTCCGCCAGTTGGGGCTCCCCGCTGGGCGGGACGACATCGTCGCCTTTCTCGCCCGGCACCACCTCGAGGAGGGCACGGCGCTGCCCGATGCGCCATTCTGGAACCCTGCCCAGGCCAGCTTCCTGCGCGAGGCCCTGGCCGAGGACTCCGACTGGGCCGAACAGGTCGATGAACTGGCCTTGCAACTGACCCGCTGAAAAAACGCAAACTGATGCGCTGACGGCTCTATCGTGCGGAACTTGCTATGAGTTGGCGGGGAATTTCAAGTCACCGGCATCGATAGCCACTATCAGTCCAAAGCATTTTTCCCCAGCGGAGCGGCGTGAGATCGTAGCGACGTCGGGAGAACCCCAAGTCCCCGACGCTCCTTTGAAGACCATCGCCCTCCCCCCGCAGATGGTCTTTTTTTTGCCCGCGATTCGGCCGTGCCCCGACCAGCTGGCCCAGGACATGGAACATTCCGTTACGTCCCCCACTGAACTTTTCACCCGTGCCTCGGTGTCTTACCCTGCTCGCGTTACCACGTAAGGAGAACCTCAAGGACATGAAAGCACTACTGATCGCCGCCGGCGTTGCCGCTCTTTCCAGCACCGCCATGGCCGCCAAACTGGATGAAAAGGTTCCCTACCCGAAGGCAGATGCCGGCTTCACCCGCCAGGTCATCCACCTGCCGAAACAGGACGCGGAAGACGCATTCAAGGTCGAGATCATCGCCGGCAAGACCCTCGAGGCCGACTGCAACCAGCAGCGCCTGGGCGGCGAGCTGGAAGAACACACCCTGGAAGGCTGGGGCTACTCCTACTACCGCCTGGACAAGGTCAGCGGGCCGATGAGCACGATGATGGCCTGCCCCGGCCAGAAGAAGGAGCAGCGCTTCATCCCGGTGGTCGGCGAAGGCTTCCTGCTGCGCTACAACAGCAAGCTGCCGATCGTGGTCTATGCGCCGAAGGACGTGGAGGTCCGCTATCGGATCTGGTCGGCGACCGAAAAGGTCGAGAAAGCGGTCAGCGAATAAACGCCGCGCATGAAAAAGCCGCCCACGGGCGGCTTTTTCGTTGCGCCGGCGTCAGCCCGGCACCAGGCCGATGTTCAGGCCGGAGTCCACGGTGATCCGGTAATGCGTGGTCTGCCCGTTCTGCACATGCACCACCTGCTTGGGCGCCTCGCCGCGGCAGATCCCATCGCCCTGCACGGATACCACCCGCAGCCCCGCCGGAAGACGGAAACGCGCGCTCTCGCCGGCCTGGATCTCGGCGGCCAGGCGGCTATCGATGATCAAGCGGGTATTGCAGACGCTGCCGAGGAACTCGCGGTCCCGGGAAACCACCAGGAAGGCGTCGCCGTCGTCACGGAACTGGTAGTTGTACAAACGCTCCTTCGGTACCTGGTCCGTCTCGTCGAGCGAGGGCGTCGATGTCGAACAACCCGCCAGCAAGACGGCCCCCAGTAGCATCCCCAAAATCCGCATAGTGACCCCAATCCGTTCATCGAAATGCCGCACCCCATCCTCGCCGGGGCAGACCTTCATGGCTTGCGGTCGTACTTCCTCCCTGAACCGGCACCACAGCGCACGTCCGTCTAAGGTAGGCGATTTGCCCCGGCCAAGGCGAGCGCGAATGGCGCTGAAGAAAAAAAATCCTCAGACGGAGGCCGCCTCGCCGGCCGGCAACGCGGAAGTCGGGAGGCCGAACAGGCGATCGAAGGCCCAGTTGAAGAGGAAGGTGTAGCACGGGATCAGGACGATCAGCGCCAGGTCCAGCCAGAACGCCTCCAGCAGGGAAATCCCCATCCACCAGGCGATCAGCGGGATCAGGTAGACCACCAGGGTCAGCTGGAAGCCGATGGCGTGCGCCACCCGCCGCGCAATGCTGCGTCCGCGCACGGCCTGGCGCCGCTCCCAGAACTCGAACAGGCAGTTGTAGATGAAGTTCCAGGTCACCGCGACGGTGGTGATCACCACCGCCAGGGGGCCGGTGGTAGTGGGCGTGGAACCGGCGAGCAGGGCCAGCCCCAGGGTCGAGATACTCATCCCGATCAATTCGTAGGCGGTCACGTAGACCAGTTTGCGCTTGATGCCTTGCACGTGGACCTCTCGGGCGTGATAGCGGAAAGGCGGGCAAGGTTGGATCAATTTTCTTGACAGAAAAAGTCAGCAGCTTTCAGATCTGCTGACAGGAGAATTGCCATGAACTTTTCCAGCGATACCATCGAGCTGTTCCTCGCCGTCCTCGACCGCGGCTCCTTTTCCGGCGCCGCCCGTGCCTTGGGTCGAGTGCCTTCGGCGGTGAGCATGGGCATCGCCAACCTGGAGGCGGAGCTGGGTTTCGCCCTTTTCGAGCGAACCCACCGCGAAGCCCGTCCTACGGCGCTGGCCAGGGCCCTGGCACCGCAAGCGCGGATGATCGCCGAGCAGCTCGCCCAGTTGCAGGTGCATGCGCTGGAACTCTCCCAGGGATTGGAAAGCCGCCTGTCGCTCGGCGTGGTTGCGGACATCGACAGCGGGCGGCTGTTCGGCGCCCTCCGCACCCTTTCCGAGCGCTACCCGCTGCTCGATGTCGAGGTGCTCAGCGCGGCGCAGGACGATGCCCTCGCCCTGCTCCATGGCGGCCGCATCAGCCTGTGCTTCGGATTCGCCGGCATCAGCGTGAACCCGCAGGAGCGCTTCCAGTATGTCGGCGCGGAATCGCTGGTCGCGACCATCTCGCCGCACCATCCCGCCCTGCAGAAGCCGGGGCAGGCGCTGTACCTGGAAGAGCTGGTGAACGTGCGGCAGATCCTGGTGGCCAGTTGCGACCTGCCGTTGGCCGACACCCGTCCGCTGATTGCCGGCGCCTGCTGGCGCACCGACAGCCTGGGCACGGCACTGGAAATGGTCGAGGCGGGGATCGGCTGGGGCAATTTCCCGTTGTCCCGGGTCGCGCCGCTGCTGGCAACGGGAAGGCTGGTACGCCTGGACTTCAGGAATACCAAGAACGAGCTGAAACTGCCTGTCCACGCTATCTGGCTGAAAAACCAGCCATTGCGCAAGGCCGCCCAGGAACTGGTTGGCATGCTGGCCACCCGTCCCGATTGAAGCGTTATGCAATGCACTTCACAGAAAAAACGAGACCCGTCACGCGAATCGCCGCACACGCCGGCTCCCCGGCCTCCAGTACTTGATCTCGATCAAGCGCAGCGCCGGCCATAGGCAGATGATCGTTCTGCGGCCATCCTCCGTTTGCGGCCGTAGAGCTCCGGACACTTCATGCTAGGGGGGCCGGAGCTCTTCCCTCTTCCTCGCGGCTCAGGAACAGGTCCTGGCCGCATCGATGAAGGCCCCGCGGGTGACCCAGGGCTGCTGGTCATGGATTCGCACCAGGCTGCCACCCCTCGCCGGCTGCACCTCCAGCCACTGACCGGCGTCCGCCAGGCGATAGCCGCGGCCTTCCTCCACCAGCGCCACGCCGGGCGCCTGGCGTTGCCACTTGGGCAAGACGCACATCGCGTAATCGTAGGGAGCCTTGCTGGTGCTGGCGGCCAGCGCCGGGGCGTTCGAAGCGGGAGGCGAGGCACAGGCGGACAAGGCCAGGGCGGCGAATACAGCGATAAGAATCTTCATGTCACGTCCCTCTTTGTCGATCCGTTCACGATTCGACGGTATCACCGCCCAAAGCGAGAACTGCAGCGACTTCGCGGCATGGTACTTATCGATAAGGTTGATATTGCAGGCGCATGACGAAGCGATCCGGCAACGCCCGATTCAGAGCCTATGGAAGGGGCTTTCCTTGCACTTTGGTTATTAGCAAATGACTCGAAGCTTTCTTGGATCGAACAATGTTCTGGTATTGTTGCGCCGCCAACGGGAGAAACAAGAAACCAGAACCGCCACGCACGGTAAATGGGACAAATGACTCCCGTGCACTTCGAACCTTGCGCTTCCTTCAATTTCAGCGCACATCAAGCCAACAACCAGGAACAATAAGATGTTGAAGAAAAGGATTTGCCTGCTGGCACTGGGCATCGCGACTGCAAGCCAGGCGATGGCCAATGACCAAGAAGCAGCAAAGGGGTTTGTCGAGGACAGCCACCTCGATCTGTTCTTCCGCAATGGCTACATCAGCCGTGACTACAAACATGGCCGGCAGGACAAGGCCGAATGGGGCCAGGCCGCCACTGCCACCTTCACCTCCGGCTTCACCCAGGGGACGGTGGGCGTCGGTGTCGACGCGTTCGGCCTGTACGCGGTACGCCTGGACGGCGGCAAGGGTCGTAGCGGCGCCGCCGGTATCGACTTCTTCAAGCAGGGCGACAGCGGCTCCGCGGCAGACGATCTGTCCAAGGGCGGCGCGGCGGTGAAGTTCCGCATCTCCAACACCGTGCTCAAGTACGGCGACCAGATGCCCAGCCTGCCGGTGCTCAGCTACGACAACTCGCGCCTGCTCCCGGAAAGCTACAGCGGCACCCTGATCACCTCCAAGGAGATCGAGGGCCTGGAGCTGAACGCCGGTCGCTTCACCGCGGAATCCCGCAAGAGCGCCGAAGGGCGCGACAGCGGCGGCCTGAAGAGCATCAACGTGTTCGGCGGCAAGTACGCCTTCACCGATCACTTCAACGCCTCGCTGTACGCTTCCGACGTCGAGGACGTACTGAAGAAGCAGTACATCAACCTGAACTACACCATCCCGCTGCAGGCCGACCAGTCGCTGAACTTCGACTTCAACGGCTATCGCACCAAGCTGGACAGCGACTTCGCCGACCAGAACTTCAACGGTAACCGCGACAACAAGATCTGGAGCCTGGCGGCGTCCTACACCATCGACGCCCACACCTTCATGATCGCCCACCAGCGCAACACCGGCGACACCGGCTACAACTACGGCTGGTACCAGAACGCCGGCGGCATCGGCGACGGCGGCACCACCATCTGGCTGGCCAACTCCTACTGGTCGGACTTCAACGCCGAGGACGAGCGTTCCTGGCAGGTCAGCTACGCCCTGGACTTCGCCAAGTACGGCGTGCCCGGCCTGACCTACCGCGTAGCCTACGTGCGGGGCGACAACATCAAGACCGCCGAGACCAGCAACGGCAAGGAGCGCGAGATCTTCAACCAGGTCCAGTACGTGGTGCAGAGCGGTCCGGCCAAGGACCTCACCCTGCGTCTGCGCAGCTCGTTCCTGCGTGTCTCCAACGACGCCCGCTCGTACAACGACGACGGCAACGAAATCCGTGCCTTCGTCGAGTACCCGTTCAGCGTGTTCTGATCGAACCCGCGAGCGCGACGAGAACCCCGGGCCAGTCCCGGGGTTTTCTTTTTTGCGTTTCGTGCGCCAGTTCAACCTTATCGGGTGGCGCCGCACAGCATCGGAAAGCCGGTGATAGCATTCGCTCTCGCTTGCCATTGCTTATCGATATCGACAATGCCGTTCCGGAAACACCTTCTGCTCCCCCTCCTCGGTCTTGCCCTGCTGCTCGGCGGTTGCGGCCCCAGTGTCAGTTACTCCTACATTCCGCCGACCAGCGATGCCGGCCTGCACTGCGTGAGCCAGTGCAATGCCGAGAAGCGCCAGTGCAAGACCCTCGCCAAGCTGCAGCAGCGCCAGGACGAGGCGCTCTACCAGGCGCAGAACACGGCCTACAACTACTGCATGCAGAACAGCGACAAGAAGAAGCGCAAGTCCTGCCCCTACCCGCAGCGCAACTTCGATTTCGGCGACGACTGCCAGGACGAGTACCGCAGTTGCTACCAGTCCTGCGGCGGCACCATCCGCCGCATCGTCCACCAGGACTGAGGCGCGACGTCCGGCAGGCATCCCGGACGTGCGGCAATACCGTCAGGCGAAGACGAAGTACTTGCGCACCGTCTCCACTACCTCCCAGGTACCACGCAGGCCCGGCTCGATGACGAACACGTCGCCCGCCCTCAGGTGCACCGGTTGCTCGCCTTCCGGGGTGATGATGCAGTAGCCGTCGAGGAAGTGGCAGAACTCCCAGCGTTCGTAGTTCACCTCCCACTTGCCCGGCGTGCAGATCCAGGTGCCCATCAGCTTGCTGCCGTCCGCCGAGGCGTATGCGTTGAGGTTGACGGTATGCGGATCGCCGTCGATCCGCTTCCACTTGGTGGCGTCCAGCACGGGTACGGGACAGGTATCGCGCAGTACGGTGATGAAATCTGACATGGTCGCTCCAGGAAGGCAGTGGATGAATGCCTCACCATAGGGCCACGCGCGGGGCGCCGGTTGTCTGGGTTCGACATCCGCCTAGCTGAAAGCGCTAGGCAGCCCGGGTGCTCAGCGACGCCTGCCATTCAGCGCTGCCAGCAGGTCGCAGACCATGATCAGCAGCAGCATGGGCACGGCGAACGGAAAGAACGCCAGCGCCGCGTATTCGTAGGCCTGGCCCGTCCACCACAGGCAAAGGCTGGCGACCGCCACGAGCAGGAAGCTGGCGGCGACGATGAACTTGCACAAGCGCGAGGCGAACCTGAGCGTATCGTCCACGACGAATCTCCTTCGGCGACTCCCCCGCAGTCTGCCGAAACCGCTCTGTCCCGGCGGTGACGCAAGAATGACGATTCGGACAGAATTGTTACGCCTGCCGCAAAACTTCATTCCACTTTGTTAGCTGGCTAATCAAATTCCCCCTTGATATCGTCTTTTTCGCCAGATCCCCAAGGCCTGGCAAATGTCCCTTGTACAGGCCATTACCAACCCTCCCCCCGCTTGGTAATGGCCTTTTTTTCCCTTCTGCCGTAGTCCATGGAGATCGCATGCCACGCATTGCCCTGGTCCTGGGTGTGCTGCTGGTCAGCGCCTGCGCACAGCCTGTCACGCCGGACTCGATAGTCGAGGAATCGTTTTCCCGCAGCGCCAGCGAACGCCAGCTGGAAGAGCTGAACCGCCAGGGCCTTCCCTACGAGCAGTACCGGATGCGCCGCCAGCGCATTCTCGGCCGCTGATCCCGGCGCCGCGCCTAGCGCTTCTTCGGCACCACCGCCCGCACCGCCTCGCAGACGACCAGCCCGACCATCAGCGGGATCAGCAGCGGCAGAATCGACATCGAGAGGTTTTCCGCTCCCGAGCTGAGGAGAAACGGAAACTGGCTGAGGAAGGCGACCATCGCCAGGCTGAGCAGAATCAGCAGGCCGTAGAGGCATGACGCCAATTTCAGAGCTTTTTCCATGACCGGGTAGAAAGTGAAGGATTCGGAAGAAAATCTACCCGCCCCGCTCCCCCGGTATGGCGAGAAGCAAGATTTTTTCAGATTCGGGTGCCCCGAAAAGACGCGAACCCGACCGACCGATCACCCCTCCATGCCCGTCGCGACAACCCGATCGGTCGGGTCCGGACTTGCAACATACCGCCGTGCCGATATCACGTCGCCTACCGGAACAAGGAGTTGTTCTTTTCGACGAACGTCCTCGCCTCCCGCTATCGCCCGCCCATCGCGACCTCGTATGCTCGCCGGGCGATGCCTCATGCCAGCAACCCTCACCCACAAGGGAGCAACACGATGAGCAACCTGCCTGCGATCATCCTGGTCCACGGCTTCTGGGGCGGCGCCGCCCACTGGAGCAAGGTCATTCTCGAACTGAAACGCCTCGGCCACGACAACCTGCATGCCGTCGAACTACCGTTGACCTCGCTGGCGGACGATGCCGAGCGGACGCGCAAGATGATCGCGCAGCAACAGGGGCCGGTCCTGCTGGTCGGACACTCCTATGGCGGCGCGGTGATCACCGAGGCCGGCAACCAGCCGAATGTGGTCGGGCTGGTCTATATCGCCGCCTTCGCCCCCGACAGCGGCGAAAGTCCCGGTGGCATCACCCAGGAGCACTTGCCCCTGGCCGCAGCGAACCTGGCGCCGGACAGCGATGGCTATCTCTGGGTGAAGGCGGACAGGTTCCACGAAAGCTTCTGCCAGGATCTCGCTGCGGACGAAGGGCTGGTCATGGGCATCACCCAGAAGGCTCCGCTGGCCAGCACTTTCGGCGATGCCATCGGCAGCCCGGCCTGGAAGAGCAAGCCCTCCTGGTACCAGATTTCCAGCGCCGATCGCATGATTGCGCCGGAGAACCAGGAGCGGATGGCCGCGCGGATCGCACCGAGGAAGATCGTCACCCTCGATGCCAGCCACGCGTCACTGGCCTCGCGAGCGAAGGAAGTAGCGGCGCTGATCGACGAGGCCGCCGTGGCCACCGCCCACTAGCGCCGCGCAGGACGCGGCAGCAGGCCTGGCCTGCTGCCGCGGCGGGCTCAGAGGCCGAGGGCGGACAGGTCGAGGCGGCCGTCGGCCATGGGCGGACACCAGAAGTAGCTGCCGCTGATCGGCCGGGTGAAACGGAACAGGCCATCGAGCACCCCGTCTTCCACGCCGATCATCCGTAGCCACTGGACCTCGAAGGCCTCGAACGAGCGGCCGAAGGCGGCGAACAACAGCCCCGCGCGGTGCTCGTCGGACCAGGGCGCGCCGCGCCGCAGGAGGAACGCGGCGGGCTCGAAGCTT
Organism: Pseudomonas sp. FDAARGOS_761; assembly: GCF_013343155.1. Lineage (NCBI taxonomy): Bacteria > Pseudomonadati > Pseudomonadota > Gammaproteobacteria > Pseudomonadales > Pseudomonadaceae > Pseudomonas > Pseudomonas sp. FDAARGOS_761. The sequence continues at coordinate 3,212,804 of NZ_CP054572.1, forward strand.
TCCTGCTCGGTGCGCTTGACGTGGGCGTAGGCCGGCGCGTCTTCCAGTTCTTCATCGTCGGACTTGCGGCGGCCGATGATGTTGTCCATCTCCTCGCCGGGGATCGCCTGCATCCGGTCGAAGTCATGCAGCCACTGCTGGACAGCAACGAAACTGCCGCCATCCAGGCCCGCACCGCGCCCGGAGACCAGCGCGGCTTCGAGCGCCGCATCGCCCTTGGGATTCTCGGTGCCGTCCTTGTAGCCGGACAGGTCGCGGTCCTCGCCGTAGAGGAACGCATCCACCGCGCCGGTCCGCTGGAAGGCCGGCGCCAGCGACCGTTCCAGCGCGTGCGAACGCAGCGTCACCTCGCCGCGATCCTCGCCGCGCAGCCAGCACCACAGCGCGGAGGGCGTGGACGGCAGGTCGATGCCGGGCGCGGCGAGCACCGGATAGTCCTTCATGCCCTCGACGGTCTTGCCGAGGCTGAGCATCAGCGAATGGCCGATACCCACCACCAGCTGGTAACCATCGGTGGCCGCGGCCAGGCTGGCCAAGGTCGCGGCCACCTGCTCGGGTTGGGAAATGCTGAAAAACAGGTAGCGACCCACCACCGGAATCGGGGTGAGAATGCCTGGCTGAGCCGCGCTCATGTTGCCTCCATCTATCATCAGGCCGTGCGCCGCTCGTGGCGATGCACCTTCGATCTCGTTCTGGTTCGAGCAATGCTCGGTTTCGGAGCGCAGCGGCAGGCGACGCCAAGCGAAGCGGCTCCGAAATACCCGCGCATCCTAAACCGGTGCAACGCCAGAGACCACTCGAAGACGAGGGAAAAGCGCGAAGTCGGACCTGCGTCGCTCAGAACTCCATCGGCATGAGACCGACCACCAGGCCGGCGACGGCAAGGGCAAACACCAGCAGGGCCTTGGCGAGTTCGAGATGATGGGCGTTCATGGGCTTACCTGTCGGAGGGAAAGCCTGACGCTAGACGCCGAACATTGCAGTTGTGCAATCAGTCCCGGTCCGCTTGCGGCGAAACCGCTCCGCTCGCCGAAAGCAGGCCCAGCGCATGCTCCAGCGCCGCATCCAGGACCTTGTCGCGCGCCACCTCGCTCGCCTGGGCACGCGCGAGAAGCACCGCGCCGACCGACAGGCAGGTGAGCACCCAGGCCCGGTTCTCGTCGCCCATCAGTTCGGCCAGCCGCCGTTGCCGTTGTTCCAGGGCGCGTTCGAAGGTTTCCCGCACCTCGGGCCCTGCCCGGCCCACCTCGGCGGCCAGCGCCGGAATCGGGCAGCCCATGTCGGCATGCTGCGCATGACCGCGACTGAGGTAGAGACGGGTGGCGCCGGCCAGTTGCTCCAGGCTGTCCAGCGGAAAGGCATCGTGCTGGGCGCTCAGCTCGCGCTGCAGGATCGCTTCGAGCAACTCCGCCTTGCTGGAGAATTGCGAGTAGAACGCCCCGGTAGTAAGACCAGCCGCCTTCATCAAGGTGTCCAGGCCGGTGCTGGCGAAGCCCTGGCGCTTCACCAGCGGAGCGGCCTTGCTCAACAACAGGGCGCGGGTGGCCTGTTTCTGTTCCGGTTTGTAGCGCATGCAGACTATCCGTTGGTTGGGGAGACGATGGCGCGACATTGGATAATGATCGTTATATAACAATCGTTATCCAATGAGGAAGCCGCAATGACTCTAGCACCGCGACACCTGCGCATAGAACAACGAGGACGCGTCCTGCAGGTCCTGCTCGACAATCCCCCGGCGAACTTCCTCACCACGGCGGTGATGCAGGAACTGGCCGACCTGCTGGACGACCTGGAGCAGCGCCAGGACATCGGTGCCGTCATCCTTTCCGGAGCGGCGGATGGGGTCTTCCTGACCCACTTCGACGTCGACGAGATCGAGCGCGCCGTCGCCCCCATCACCTTCTCCATGCCGGCCTGGCTGACACGCCTGCTGCTGGAAAGCGAAAGCCTCCTGCGCCACCTGCCTGGAGCGAGGAAGCTGCTGCGTCACACCCTGCTGGCCGGCGTCGCCGACATGAACCTGTTCCATGAGGTCACCGCGCACATGCGCCGCATGGACAAGGTGTTCATCGCCGCGATCAACGGCCTGGCCCTGGGCGGCGGCTGCGAGCTGGCGCTGGCCTGCGACCTGCGCCTGATGGCCGAGGACGACCAGGTGGAACGCTTCCTCGGCCAACCGGAAGTACTCATCGGCCTGATACCGGGAGGCGGCGGCACCCAGATGCTGGCGCGCAGCCTGGGCGTGGCCAAAGCCCTGGAGTTGTGCCTGGAAGGACAACTGCTGGAGCCGCGCCAGGCCCTTGCGCTGGGCCTGGTCAACGGGCTGGCGCCAGCGGAGGAGCTACTGGAAGCCGCCGACGCGCTGGCGCAACGCCTGTCCCGGCGCTCGCCGCAGGCGGTGCACCTGATCAAGCGTTCGATCTACCAGGCGGCTTCCCGCGACTGGACGGAGGGCATGGCCAGCGAAAAGGCCGGCTTCCTCTCCGCCGCCTCCCAAGGCAATACCCGCCGCGCCATGCGCGAATACATCGAACGGGTGCGCACCATCACCCGCGAAGAGCGTCCTTTCCGCCGTGCGGATTTCGACGACCTGACCGAAGGCAACGCCATCGACATGGCCTACAGGTGATCTGCATGACTGCTTCCCCTTCCCCGGTTTCCGCCACGCCTTGGCTGACCCTGAGCATTCGCCTGATGGCCGGCGGCTTCCTGCTGTTCTTCGGCCTGGCCCTGGCCACGCTGCTCCTGCGGCTCGACCAGTCGCTGCTCGACTCCGACGCCGGGCGCCTGCTGCTCCGCCTGGTTCGCTGGGGCGACCAGCAAGGCGGCGGACAGCACTACGAGCTGATGATCTCGACGATCTACCTGGTCTGGGGCGCATTCCTCTGGCGCGCCGCCAGCCAGCCCTTCCGCCACCGGCTGTTCATCGACTTCACCGTGGCGGCCAATGCCGCGCACTTCGGCCTGATGTTCCTGCAGGGACTGTTGATGCCCGGCGAACACATCCACCTGGCCGGCGATGTCCTGCTGGGCTGGGCCTCGCTGCTGCCGCTGATGCTGTTCTGGATACCGCAACGCAAGCGGGCAGCCCCTTCGCTCGCCGTCGAGCGGAGATGACGACGGTGCAACGGCCTCAAAGGGGCCTAGCAGTTCGAACAGGCTCCTCTTGATGCCGTTGCGGACTGGCCTATGCTCACGGTGTGTGCGAACCCCAAGGGTATTTCCCGACCAGCTCCCCCGCGGTCGGGATTTTTTTTGCCTGTCGCTCAGCGCACCGGATCGAAGGGCGAATAGCCCCGCCGGCGCAGGCTCGCCAGGGGCGCGAACAGCGGCTCCGGCAGATCGGCCCAATCGAACCAGGCCCAGCCGTCGCACTTGCCCGGCTCCATGAGGCGCGCCTCGGCATCCTCCGCGCAACCGGCCAGGATGAACGCGGTGAGGTAGTGGCGCCCCTCGAAGACGTCATTGCTGAACGGGCCGTGGCGCAGTTCGCTCAGCGCCAGGCCGGTCTCTTCCAGGGCTTCGCGCAGGGCGCAGTCCTCCACCGCCTCGCCGAACTCGAGATGGCCGCCGGGCGCCGACCAGCAGCCAGCGCCGTGGCTGCCCTTGCGGCGCCCCAGCAACACCTTGCCGTCCCGCAAGATCAGGACGCCCACGCCTACCTGCGGTGCCGGCATCGTCGCACTCCTGCTTCGGGATCAGAGATGGAGCGTACCGCTCATGTACAACGCCGCCTTGCCGGAGATGACCACCCGCTCGCCGCGCACGTCGCATTCCAGGCGCCCCTTGCGCGCCCCGCCCTGCTCGGCGCTCAGCCGGGTCTTGCCCAGGCGCTGCGCCCAGTACGGCGCCAGGGAGGTATGCGCGGAACCGGTCACCGGGTCTTCGTTGACGCCGACGTTGGGCCCGAACCAGCGCGAGACGAAATCGAAGCGCTGGCTGCGCGCGGTCACCGCCACCCCGCGGCACGGCAAGCCCTTCAGCCGGGCGAAGTCAGGCGCCAGGGCAGCGATCGTCTTTTCGTCGTCGACCACCACGAGGTAATCGTCGGTCTTCAGCACTTCCGCCTCGGCAATACCCAGCGCCTCCAGCAGTCCGTCCGGTGTCGCGCAAGGCTCCGGACGCTTGGCCGGGAAGTCCATCGCCAGCGAGTCGCCCTCGCGCCGTACGCTCAGCTCGCCGCTGCGGGTGGCGAAACGCAGTACCGGGGAAGCGTCGTCGAGCTTGTGGATCAGCACCCAGGCCGTCGCCAGGGTCGCATGGCCGCACAGGTCCACCTCGACCTGCGGCGTGAACCAGCGCAATCGATAGTCGCCGTCGCGGCCGACGACAAAGGCGGTTTCCGAAAGATTGTTCTCTTCCGCGATAGCCTGCAGGCGCTCGTCGTCCAGCCAGGCATCGAGGGGGCAGACCGCCGCCGGATTGCCCTGGAAGGGACTGTCGGCGAATGCGTCGACCTGGAAGATCGTCAGTTCCATGTTCCGGACTCCTGTGTCGATGGGCTGCGCACCTTAGCAGCCGGACCTCGACCAGGACAATGCCGCGCCCCCGCGCGGTTGCGCCAGCGCAGGCGCCTCGCTCAGATCTGCCGGATATCCAGCAGCGCCCAGACCTGGTAACCCTGGCGCTTGGCTTCCTTCTCCGCTTCCAGTTGCGCGGTGACCTTGCTGATGGAGCGCGAGCGATGTTCGAAACGCAGCGGCAATCCCGCCCCGTCCTTGCGCACGCTCAGTTCGACGATGGTGTAGCGGACCGGCTGGCTAGCCTCGGTCCGGGCCTTTTTCGGTCGTGTTTCGGCAAGGCCCAGCGCCTTGCGCATCTGTTCTTCAGAGTAGATTTCCTGCACGCATTCACCCAGATTGAATAAAACCCGCAAATCCTATTGGTTCGCGACCCCACTTGCCAGGATAGTCGGCGAAGCGGGTCACACATCGACGCGAAAATCGCGCCTACCAGATCCGGCAGCTTCATCGAAACCGCCGCCGACATAAGCTGTGGGCGCTGTACATCCCTGGATCCTTTCCCGGCCTGCTCCACGCGGCCGGGATTTTTTTTGCCCTCTTCACCCTTGCGCCGACTGCGGACGCCAGGCTGGCCTTCAGCCTGTCCGGCAGCTATACCGAAAGACTCCACCGTGATCAGGATCCAGTATGCTCGCCTGCCCCCTCCCTCCCGACGAAGCCCTGCGCCAGCAGGCCCTGGACGACATGGTGCTGGTCGACACCCCCGCCGAACACTATCTGGACGCCCTGGTGGAACTGGCGCGGGAAACCTTCGGGGTGAAGACCGTGCTGATCAGTCTGATCGACCACGACCGCCAATGGTTCAAGGCCCGTATCGGCCTGGATGCCGAACAGACGCCGCGCGACCTGTCCTTCTGCGGCCACGCCATCCTGGCCAGCGAACCGCTGATGGTGACGGACGCCTCCAGGGATCCGCGTTTTCACGACAATCCGCTGGTCACCGGGCCGCCCTTCATCCGCTTCTACGCCGGCGAGCCCCTGCACGCCAGCAATGGCCAGGCCATCGGCACACTCTGCCTGATCGACCCGAGCCCGCGGCTGCTGGATCTCCGGGAAGGACGCCAGCTCAATCGACTGTCGATCCTGGCCGAAGGATATCTCCAGCTACGCAGCCTCACCGAGCACACCCGCTTCCTGCGCCAGGAGATCGACCGGGAGCAGCGCAAGTCACTGCTCGACCCCCTCACCCAATTGTGGAACCGGGCCGGCTTCCACGCGCTGCACCAGCATGAACTGGAGTTGGCGCGGGCCAGCGGCCAGAGCATCGGCATCATCTACAGCGATATCGACCATTTCAAACGTATCAACGACACCCTGGGGCACCGGGCCGGCGACAGCGTCCTCCGCGAGGCGGCTTCGCGACTGCGCGCGGCGCTGCGGCCGGAAGATCTCCTGGCGCGTTTCGGCGGCGAGGAGTTCGTGGCGATGGTCCGGGTCCGCGAGACCGCGGAACTGACCATGATCGCCAATCGCATCCGCGAACTGATGGAAGCGACCCCGATCGACTGTGCCGGCACGTCCGTGCCGGTGACCATCAGTGCCGGCTGTACCCTGGCCGGCAGCGGCGAAGAACCGGAACGGGCACTCGCCCGGGCGGATGCCGCGCTGTACGACGCCAAGCGTGCCGGACGCAACCGGGTGGTCAGCGTCTGACCAGGGCTAGTCCTCCAGCCCTGCGCAATCGGCGCAGATAGAGAAACCCTCGCTATCGACTGGCACCTGGACCGCGTCGCAATATTCGCAGGAACGTCGCCTGCCGGTTCCGCAGGCATCGGGCTCGTCGAGCGCGCCGAACGTATCTTCGTCACGCTCGTCCTCAAGGTAATCGTTATCCAGCAGGTGATCGTGTTCGGGTTCGTGAATATCGTCTTCGTCGCTCATCTTCGACTGCCTGCCGGCTGCGTGAGGCGGTCTTATAAAGGCAGCGACAGCGCCCGTCAACGGCTCAACCCAGGTACAGACGCAGTTGCGGCCGGATTCGCTCCGGCTCGCCGTCGATCGGCGCAGGGCGACTGTCGAATCGCTGGGCGCCCTGGACCATGTAGACCGCTTAGGCATGCAAATCGGCTCCTCCCCCTGCCTCATTGCACTAGAATCGCCTGCGCCCTCAAGCCTCTTTCGTAAAAAACACCATGAGCAAACTGCAACATATCGGCCTGTTCCTGTTCGTTCTTCTTTCCGCCGGCCTGGCGCTCGGCTACCGAGTCGACTGCCCGGACGGCAGCCATGTCGAGACCTACCTGCTTCGCGGCCTGGGCGCGCGCCTCCTCGGCAACGATCTCTGCGAGCAGGCAGCGCCCTGACGCCGAGCGTTCCCGGATCCGACGGCGCCCGCCTATCGAGCCGGCAAGCCTCCGCCAACACCAAGCCTTGCCGAAGCGATGGGCCACCAGCGCTAACCGGCCAGTTGCAACCAAAGCGAAAACACGCCCAGCGCACACCAGAAGCCGGCGAACAGAAACGGCACGCGTCGCGAGAACAGCAAGGTTTTCTCGAAGCTGCCGCGGTTGACCTCGCGTTCGCTGAACAATGGCGAATCATCGTAGGCCAGGCCGATTTCCGGATCGCTGTGCAGCAGGCAGGACTGCTTGAACTGCCAGTGGCAGATGATCTCCGAGGATGCCTGGATGCCCGGCCAGGCATGCAGGGAATTGACGATCCCGAGCAGTGCCAGGAGCGCCGGCACCACCAGGGTGAACAGCTCGCCCCAGGCCGGGTTCAAGTTGGCCATCGACGAGGCATAGGCGATGACCAGGAACGACTGCGCCGTCAGGTAGGCGTTGGTCCGACTGGATAGCTGGCCCGTCTCGTAGTGGATTTCCCGCCGGTAGAAGTCCAGCCGCTCCTTGGCTGAACAGAAGATCCGGACATCGGATTCTTGCGACAACGGCCCTCCGGGCATGATCAACCTGGACACAAGCACGACACCTCGAACGAGTGGATGGGCTTGTTTGGAAAGAATCGATCCACGCCGGTTCGGAATCTCCGACGACCGTTCCCCGCGCCGGACGTCCGAGCGCACCGAAGCGAGGAACGCAGCATGCCCGTGATCGGCACACTGACGATCACCACGCCGGTAACGATTTCCGCCACCGCCCCGCTGGCCATGGAACTCAACGAAGCTCTGGCCGCCGCACGCCTGCGCAAAGTAAAAAGGCCGATCCTCCCGGATCGCCCTCCTGCATCAGAACAACGCCCCCAGGTAGGCCGCCGCCAGCAGCTTGGGATCGAGGCCGAAGAGGATCGCCGTGCCCGAACCGCTAGCAATGACTCCGGCACCGAGTTCGACGTACGTGCACGGCCCGGTGAAGTCGTCGCGGGACAAGTCACTCCCGCCAGGCCGTCCGCGAGCGGGACGGTTCCGGTGCCCGGCAACGCCTCCAGCGTGAAGGCGCCAGGGTCGGCAAAGACCGACCCAAACGAAAAAAGGCGACCCTTTCGGATCGCCTTTCTTGCCCCGCCAGCAGTGCGGGATTTGTTTGGTAGGCACGATTGGATTCGAACCAACGACCCCCACCATGTCAAGGTGGTGCTCTAACCAACTGAGCTACGTGCCTGCTGATGGCGCGCATTCTACAGACCCCAAAAACACCGTCAAGCTTTTTTTTCGCTAACTCTCTGAAAAAGTGGAATTTTTATTTTCAGGGGGTCCGTTGAAAATTTTGCACGGAGGCTAGCCGGCCGATTTCGACTCGGGTAGCATCCGGGCATCCGTAAAAAATAAAAAACAGAGGTGCAAGATGCCGCACACCCCCTACCCCTCCTCCTATTACGCCGCGTCGGCCAATCCCGCGCCGCCCCGCCCGGAACTCCAGGGCGAGGTCGAAACCGACGTCTGCGTGATCGGTGCCGGCTATACCGGCCTCTCCACCGCCCTGTTCCTGTTGGAGAATGGTTTCAAGGTCACCGTACTGGAAGCCGCCAAGGTCGGCTTCGGCGCTTCCGGGCGCAACGGCGGCCAGATCGTCAACAGCTACAGCCGCGACATCGACGTGATCGAGCGCACCGTCGGCAAGCGCGAAGCGCAGTTGCTCGGCGAGATGGCCTTCGAAGGCGGGCGCATCATCCGCGAGCGTGTGGCCCGCTACGGTATCCAGTGCGACCTGAAGGACGGCGGGGTGTTCGCCGCCTTCACCGAGAAGCAGATGGATCACCTGCGCGCACAGAAACAGTTGTGGGAACGCTACGGCCACAACCAATTGGAGATCATGGACGCCAAGCGCATCCGCGAGGTGGTGGCGACCGACAACTATATAGGCGGCATGCTCGACATGAGCGGCGGCCACATCCAGCCGCTGAACCTCGCCCTCGGTGAAGCGGCGGCAGTGGAGTCACTCGGCGGCAGAATCTACGAGCAGAGCCCGGCGACCCGCATCGAGCGCGGCGCCAGCCCAGTGGTGCATACCCCGCAAGGCAAAGTGAAGGCGAAGTTCATCGTGGTCGCCGGTAACGCCTACCTCAACGGTCTGGTCCCGGAACTGGCGGCCAAGTCGATGCCCTGCGGCACCCAGGTGATCACCACCGAGCCGCTGAACGAGGAACTGGCCCACAGCCTGCTGCCGCAGGACTACTGCGTGGAAGACTGCAATTACCTGCTCGACTACTATCGCCTCTCCGGCGACAAGCGCCTGATCTATGGTGGCGGCGTGATCTATGGCGCTCGCGATCCGGCGGACATCGAGGCGATCATCCGGCCGAAGATGCTCAAGACCTTCCCGCAACTGAAGGACGTGAAGATCGACTTCGCCTGGACCGGCAACTTCCTGCTGACCCTCTCGCGCCTGCCCCAGGTCGGCCGCATCGGCGACAACATCTACTATTCCCAGGGTTGCAGCGGCCACGGCGTGACCTACACCCACGTCGCCGGCAAGGTCCTGGCCGAAGCCCTGCGCGGCCAGGCCGAGCGCTTCGACGCATTCGCCGGCCTGCCGCACTACCCCTTCCCCGGCGGCAAGCTGTTCCGCGTACCGTTCACCGCCATCGGCGCCTGGTACTACAGCCTGCGCGACAAGCTCGGGGTCTAGTCCGCGTCGGTAGAACGGCACCCCGGGGTGCCGTTTTTTCCATCCGCGCCTCAACCTTCGCTACGGATCTGCGCATGACTGATCAGGGCGAAGATCAGGCTACCGCCGACGATGTTGCCGCCCAGGGTAGGCAGGGCGAACTTCAGCAGGAACTCGGACCAGTCGATTTCCCCGGCGAACACCAGGTAGCCTACCTCCGCCGAACCCACCACGATGTGGGTGAAGCTGCCCAGCGCCATCAGGTAGGTGACCATCGCGATGATCCAGATCTTCGCGCCCTCCGCCGCCGGGATCAGCCAGACCATGGTGGCGATCATCCAGCCGGAAACGATGCCCTTGGCGAACATCTGCGCCAGGTCGTTGTGCATCACCTCGCGGCCGATCTCGAGGAACGCCGCGTCGGCCGCTTCATTGAAGATCGGCAGATGCAGCACCGCCCAGGCGAACAGCAGCGTACCGACGATATTGCCGAACAGCACCACGCTCCAGAGACGCAACAGTTGCCAGGCCTTTTCCAGGGTCGGCTCGGTCATCACCGGCAACACGGCGGTCAGGGTGTTTTCGGTGAACAGTTGCTGGCGGGCGAGGATCACTGCCAGGAAGCCCATGGGATAGCCGAAGCTGCTGACGATGATCGCCCATTCCTGCTCGGGCAGGGCCGCGCGGAACAGGCCCATGCCCATCAACGAGAGGCCGATGGTCAGTCCCGCCGCCACCGCCGACCACCAGAGCGCCGCCACCGTGCGCTGCAGCTCGTGTTCGCCCTGGACGCGAATCACCTCGTGCAGGACAGCGGCGCGCGGTGGCTGCTTGTCGTCGATCTCCCGCCGCTCGTTGGCGGTCAGCGCCGTGGCCGAACGTCCGTCGGCCGGTTTCTCTTTCCGCTCCTCGCCGCGCGCACGCGGCTTGCGCGCGCCCTCCGCTGCACGCCCCTGGCGCTTGCCCGCCGCGCCGCCCTTGGCCGGTTGTCGGGGGCCGGGAGTCGAAGTCTGCTTGTCGTTGGCCATGCTCTGCACCTGAGTGGGGTCCACCCAGGTATAGAGCCGTCTCGCTGGAACGGGGTTCCGACAACCTTCGGCTGGGCCGCCTCAGCGGGGCGGTGCGCCAACGGGACAGGCCGGCAGCTCGGCGCACCGAGCCGCGGGTGCGACGGCCTGCGGCAAGGCCGCAGCGAAGCGGGCTTCCCCAGGCTGCAATGCCCGCGCGCAGGCCTGCGCCTGGCGCGCCGGCGCCGCACAACCGCGTTCCGCCAGCAACTGGGACAGGTTGAACCAACCCGCGGCGAAATCCGCGCGACGCTCGACGCTGGTGAGCATGGCCTGTTCGGCAGCGGCGGAATCGCCTGCGGCGTAGCGACTGTTGCCCAGGGCGAACCAGGCGAAGGCGTCCTCAGGCCAGCGTCGCACGGCTTCTTCGTAGGCGCGCCGGGCAACCTTGGGGTGGCCGGTTTCCTCGCTGTCACTGGCGGCCTTGAGCCACGGGACCGCCGCTGCCGTGGCCGGCAGGCGGTCACCCGGCAGGGTCAGCACCGCCCAGCGTCCCGAACGCTTCCAGGTCGATTCGAAGCTGGTGAAGTCGGTGACCCAGCGCCGGGTGATGCCCGAGCGCAGCACCAGTTCGCGGCGCTCCCGATCGAAGCCGACCACCACCGCGAAGTGCCAGCGCGGCCACCAGGAGAAAGCCTGGTTCTGTAGCACCAGCACCGGGTTGCCCGCCGCGACCTCCTCGAGCACGCTCTCCAGTCCGCCTTGCAGCGGATAGACCAGCATGCCGTGGCGGCGCGCCGCGGCGACCATCTCCAACTGCAAGCTGCCCTCGCGACCGGGAATGAACACCTCGTCCTTCAATTGTCCCGGCGTCAACGCCAGGCCGCGCTGGCCGAGCATCGTGGCCAGCGCGGCGGGACCGCACTGGTAGGCTTCCTGAGGGAAGAACGGCACGTCGCGCAGCTCCACCCGTGCGGGCAGCGCCGCGCTTTCCGGCGGTAGCCTCGGCGGCTGCGCGCAGCCGCCGAGCAATGCGGCGAGCAGCAGCGCCCCTGCCAGCCGCCTCACCGATTGATGCATTTGATGAAGCTGAAGATGTCCGTGGCGCAAAGCATGTCGGTGATGATGAAGATCACCAGGAACAGCACGATGATGCCGATGATGCCGCCCGCCGGTGCCTGGTCCAGTTGCTGGTTGAACTGTGCCAGCTCGGCGTTGGTCAGGCTGTTGATGCGGCTCGCCACCTGGTCGCGGGGCACGCCCATGGCCTCCAGTTTCTTCTGTACACCCTGGTCGTCGAGCATCTTCAGCAGTTGCTGGCGATCGAGGTTGTGCTGCTGTTGCTGCATGACCTCGGCGGTGCCGATCATCGCCGCCTGGGCGAGCGGAACCTCGGCGAAGGTGAGCAGGTGCAGCGCTGCCAGGACAGCAGCGACACGGCGAATGCTTGTTGTTGTTCTCATGGGAATGACCTCTGCGTGAAACCCGACTATCAGCCCTGGGAGGCGAAGCTTGGTTCCGCGTCGCCGACCTCCCCTGAGTATCGTCCCGATCGCCGTTTTCCGCCGCCTCGGCGCCGATGCCCGCCCCAGGCGGCACGACGACCCGCCGCGCCCAGCCGACGAAGCGGCATTCGTCTTTATGCAATTCGCATATACTCCGGCTCGCCGCGAGAAAACCGGAGCATGCGCGATCTCGGCGACATCGACGCATATCCCCGCCGCAGCCTCGTACACGGCGTCGAAACCGCGCGCCGCCCCGGACGACAGAGCCTCCGGCACGGCGAAAACTAAGGATTCCTGAGCTTCCATCTTGTCCAGATTTGCCCAACCTTGAGCGAGCGGGCCAACGGGACGGGAGTTGTATGGATGCTAGGTACCCGGCTAAAAGCCGCAAGAATCAGAGCGGGATACTCGCAGAAGCAGTTGGGCATGTTGGTGGGAATGGACGAGTTTTCCGCCAGCGCACGGATGAACCAATACGAACGCGAACGGCACTCCCCCAACATGCGGACTTCCGAACAGCTGGCCATGGTCCTCCAGGTCCCCATGGCCTACCTCTATTGCCCCGAGGACGAGCTGGCCGAGCTCATCCTCAAGGTGTCCAGCCTGACACCCGAGTTCAAGAAAGAGCTGACGCGTTTCATCGAACAGTTGCTCGCGGCCCAGGGATCCACCAGCCGCCAGCCTGTACGCACAAGGAGTGAACTGTGAACAAAAGCTTGGATTCAGACTCGATAACCACCGCCATAATGGCCCTGCGTCGCCTGCGCGACACGCACCCGGAGCAGTACCGGGAGCTGCTGCCGTTGTGCGCCTCGGGGCTGGTGGAGACCCTGGTCGGACAGAGCGACGGGGACGACCGCAGGAAGGCCGAGACGCAGAGCGAGACCATCGCCCGCTGGACCTGGCTGCAGTTGCTCGGCTGGGCCCAGAACAACAGCCTCAGCCAGCAGCAGATCGAAAGCCTCTACAGCATCGTCGAAGGCATCCGCAGTTGCCGGCCGCTGATGCAGGAGCGCGCCCGTCTCCTGCAACTGGCGCGAGGCTGAGGCCCCAGCGCGGCTAGAGGCCGTACCGGGTTGCCTGGAGATGAGCGAACATGCCAGCGTCGGCCGGGATGTCGACACCCCATAGCCAGCGCGAGGCGTCAGCGAAGCCAGTTGGACGAACCAGGGCTTTGAGGTGGCATCGGCGAACTTCTTGAACTGCCAGGCCGGTCCGCCCATATAGGTGGGGCTGCCGAAGACGATGGCATCGGCTTCGACGAGCCGAGCAACTTCGTCCAGTTCTTCAAGCGCGAGGTCGGCCAGGTGCGCCGAAGCCTTCCGCCGCGAACAGCGTGGCGGCCGAACGCCAGCCTTGCCGCAGCGCACAGAGCGCACGTGACCTGGCGCCCGCAGCGCTCCGGCCTGATTCGCAGTTTCGTCACGCCGGCGCGCGGCCTGGCGCAAATGTGAACGGTTGCCGCCACGCCGGGAGAGGCTTCTTCCTAGACTCCGCGCCACGTTCACTCAGAGGAGAAACAACGTGGCCAAGACATGGATCTACGCAGCCTCGGCCGCCGCCATCGGCGGTGCGCTGATCGGCGGCTGGCTGCTCGACCCGGCTCCGCCCGAGGCACCGCCGCAGGCCCGCCAGTCCCCCGCCGCCCAGGCAGTCTCTGCCCCGGCAGCGGCGCTCGCGGCGCCGACGGCGGACACTACCCACATGCTCGCCCCGGCCCCCGTCGCAGCGCCCGCGCCACGCGAGCGGGTGACGCTCTGGCAAGGCGAACTGCGCAGCCGCGAAGGCGCCCAGGGCATTCCCGAATACCTGGCGCAGATCGAACCCGCCCTGCTCGACACGCTGGCGCTCGGCCAGGTGCTGGAAATGAGCCTGCCGGGTCGCGAGCGGCCCTTGCAGGCACGCCTCGCCAGCACCCATAACAGCGCCGGCCTGCCGGTCTGGCGCGGCGGCCTGGTGGACGGCGACGAGGCGGAAAGCCTGACCGTGGTGCGCGGCAGCCTGGAAACCCACATCAATGTCGCCACCCTCGACGGCAGCTACTCGATCATCGTCGACAACCGCAGCGGCAAGACCCGGGTGATCGACGAGAACGACATCGCCGCGCGTAGCGACCCGCATGGCGATCATGTCGACGCGCCGCTCGCCGAGCTGCCACCGATGCCGCCGCCCGCCCAGGGCTGAGCCCACCTTCCCAGCATGTTTCCCCAGCGGTGCCCTCGGGGCGCCATGGCTTCCTATTGTCCGAACACAGGCAACCCATGAAGAAATCCCTGCTCTGCTCCACCCTCGCCCTGGCGGTAGCCTCTGCCGCCCAGGCCGCGCCGAAGACCGTCGACATCATGGTGCTCTACACCCCCGCGGCGACCCAGACCGGAAACGGACGCGACATCGATGCGCGGATCGCCAGCTACATCGAGTTCGCCAACACCGCCTACGAGAAGAGCGGCGTCAACCTGCGCCTGCGTCTGGTGCACAAGCAGCGCCTGGACTGGGCCGACTACCCGACGGTGACCGGCACCAACCTCGATCGCTTCATGCGCGACCCGCAGGTGCAGCGCCTGCGCGAGCAGTACGGCGCCGACCTGGTCAGCCTGGTCAACCGCTCGCAGAACAGCGGCAACGGCTACATCACCTGCGGCATCGGCTACATGGGCTCGGGCGATAAGAACAGCGGGCGCTTCCACGGCAACGCCAAGGACATTGCCTACAACCTCACCGGGGTCGACTGCGGGCTCAACACCTTCGCCCATGAAGCCGGCCACAACATGGGCCTGCGCCACTCCTACGAGCAGGACCTGGAGTCCAGCTACTACGATCCGCGCTACGCCCACAGCGGCACCTACGAATGGAGCCGCGGCTACGGCGTGCAGGGGCGCTTCGCCACCGTGATGGCCTACCCGCATGCCTTCGGCACCAACAAGCAGGCACCGTTCTTCGCCAACCCGCGCCTGGTCAACGCCGAATGCGCCAACCAGCCCTGCGGCCGCGAAGAACACGCCGACGCCGTACGCGCGCTGAACAGCATGGCCACGCAGATCGCCGACTTTCGCCCGACCAAGGTACCCGGCACGCTCAACCCGGGCTCCGGCGGCGACACGCCGACCCCGCCGGACCTGCCATGGTGCACGAAAGCCAAGCTCGGCGGCCTGCTCGGCGATGGCGAGTTCGCCAGCATGGAAGGCTGGCGCGCATGGTCCGGCAACGCCCAGCTGAGCCTGGTGAACGTCGCCAAGGGCTGCCGCGACAATGCCTTGCTGGTCGACGTGCGTGGCTTCGACCTGCTGGTCCGCCCCATTGCCCCCCTGCGCGCCGGCAGCGGCTACCGGCTGAGCGGCAAGGTCATGCTCAAGGCCGCCAATACCCGTGAAACCGTGCGCATGGCGCTGCTCAGCGAACGCGCCGATGGCGCCCTGGCCTACAACCCGGCGCAAAGCGTCGAACTGTCGGTCAGCGGCAACGAGTTCAGTCGCCTGGAGAAGACCTTCGACTACCGTCCCGCCGCCGACCAGCGCAACCTCTACGTGGCGGTCTGGAGCGACAGCGGCGCCAGCCTGCTGGTCGACGAGATGAACCTGCAGGAAGCCCAGGCCGCGCCGCCGAGCGTACCGCCGGCGCCGAAACGCATCGCCTACGACTTCGAGAGCGGCATCGGCGGCTGGAGCGGCGTGCATGCCAGCGCCCGCGCCACGCGCGTCGCCAGCGCCGGGCGGCTGGCCCTGGAAGCCTACCAGCGGCGCTACGCCGGCACCGGCGCGAGCACCAGCCTGCTGGGCAACCTGGAAGCAGGCCGGACCTACGCGTTCAGCGCGGACGTACGGGTCGGCGACGGTCGCGGCTCGCAGGCCATGACCTATGCCTACCTCTACCTGGAAAGCCAGGGTCGGCCCGGCGAATACCTGCCCCTGGGCTACAAGGTGGTCGAGAATGGCCGCTGGGCCAGCCTGCGCGGCCAGGTGCAATTGCCGAAGGGGCCGATCAAGCGTGCTGAACTGATGATCCTCAGCGGTAACCAGCAGGAGTCGATGTTCATCGACAACGTCCAGTTGCTGCAGAAGTAGGACGCTTCCCCTCCGTGCCCCCGGCAGGCACGGGGGGATTTTGCGGAGCGCTCCAGGCTGGATGCAGCGATCATAAAATTATCGTTTTACGATAACTTATTATTAAATTATGATCACTCCAATTTCCCTCGTTTCCGAGGGACCTGCCCACCTTCCCAGGAGTACCCCCGATGACAAGCGACCGCCTGGCCGGCTACAGCCGCCTGATGGCTACCCTGACCCTGCTGTTGATCGCCGGCATGCTGCTGCTCAACGCCGCGTGCTGGATCTTCCCCGACCTCGCCAGCGAGCACGGCCTCGGCTTCGCCCTCACTGCCACCGGCGTCGCCGGCGACCTCGGCGTTGCGGCGCGAGACATGCCGCTCTGGCAAGCCCTCGGCGGCATCCTCCTGTCGAGCCTGCCGCTGCTGGTCCTGGCCAGCGGACTGCAAGCGCTGCGGCGGCTGTTCCAGCACTACGGGCGCGGCGAGTATTTCTGCGAAGAAGCCGCGGCGCTGCTCGGCAAGGTCGGCCTGTGCCTGGCTTGCTGGGTGCTGGCGAACTTCCTGCTGGAGCCGCTGCTGACGGTCTGGATCACCTTCCTCCAACCCCAGGGGCAACGCATCGTCAGTCTCAGCTTCGGTTCGGCGGAACTGGTCAGCCTGTTCGCCGCCGCCTCGGTGATGGTGATCGCGCGCATCCAGCGCAAGGCCGCCCTGCTCGCCGAGGAAAACCGCCAGTTCGTCTGAGGTCCGCCATGCCCATCGAAATCAGGCTGGACGTCATGCTCGCCCTGCGCAAGGCCAGGTCCAAGGACCTGGCCCAGGCCATCGGCATCACCGAACAGAACTTGTCGCTGCTCAAGCAGGGCAAGGTAAAGGGCATTCGCCTCGCTACCCTGGAGGCCATCTGCGCCTACCTGGCGTGCCAGCCGGGAGACCTGCTGGAGTACCTGCCCGGCCCGACCGAGGGGTGACAGCCGGGCGCTTATGCGCTCGAGCGAGGGGGAGCGCAACAAAGGGTATTTAGGCCAAGCCCCCTTTCGCCGCTACAGTCGCGGTTCATCCACCAGACATGGGCGAGGTCGGGCATGGCGAAATCCTCCGAACGATTCGAATCCCTGCGCCGGGATATCGACGCACTGGCCCGCCGGCTCGACGTGCCGTCGGTGCTGATCATGCGTTCCCTGCCCCGGCACATGCGCGTCGAGGCCTCCGCCGGACGCCTGGAGGACACCTACCCGATCGGCGCCGAAGGCCGCAAGAGCGTCCATGAAGACGGCGCCCAACCCCTCTACTGCGAACGCGTGGTCGACCGCGACGCCCCGTTGCACGTGCGCGACTCGCGCCAGGAGACGGAATGGGCCGGCAACGAGGATGAAGTCGAGTTCGGCCTGAGCAACTACCTTGGCTATCCGGTTCATACGCCCGACGGCACCCCGTACGGCACCGTCTGCGTACTCGACAGCCGACCGCGCGACTATTCGGCCGAGGAACGGGCCCTGCTGGAAGAATTGCGGCGCAAGGTCGAGGCGCTGCTGGCGGAAACCGTCTCATGACCTAAGGTCAATCGGATACCGCGGCGCACAACCGCGCCGCCTCCGCCCACCAGACGAGGACCTTCCGTGCACGCCCGCCGCCTGCCCCACCTCTTGCCGCTCGCCCTCGCCTTCCTGCTTTCGCCCGCCGCCTTCGCTGCCGACACGCCAGCCACCGAGCTGCTGCGCCAGGCCGAAGCCGAACGCCCGGCTTACCTCGACACGCTCCGGCAACTGGTCGCGGTGGACAGCGGTACCGGCCAGGCCGAAGGCCTCGGCCAGTTGTCCGCGCTGCTCGCCGAACGCCTGCAGGCGCTCGGCGCGCAAGTCCGCAGCGCACCGGCGACGCCCTCGGCCGGCGACAACCTGGTGGCCACCCTCGATGGCACCGGCAGCAAGCGCTTCCTGCTGATGATTCACTACGACACCGTGTTCGCCGCCGGCAGCGCGGCGAAGCGTCCGTTCCGCGAGGACGCGGAGCGCGCCTACGGACCCGGCGTGGCCGACGCCAAGGGCGGCGTGGCGATGGTGCTGCATGCCCTGGCGCTGCTCAGGCAGCAAGGCTTCAGGGACTACGGACGGATCACCGTGCTGTTCAATCCCGACGAAGAAACCGGCTCCGCCGGCTCGAAGCAACTGATCGCCGAGCTGGCCCGGCAGCAGGACTACGTCTTCTCCTACGAGCCGCCGGACCGGGACGCAGTGACGGTAGCCACCAATGGCATCGACGGCCTGCTGCTCGAGGTGAAGGGTCGCTCGTCCCATGCCGGCTCGGCACCCGAGCAAGGCCGCAACGCCATTCTCGAACTGTCGCACCAGTTGCTGCGTCTCAAGGACCTCGGCGATCCGGCGAAAGGCACCACGCTGAACTGGACCCTCGCCAGGGGCGGCGAGAAGCGCAACATCATTCCCGCCGAGGCTTCGGCGGAAGCCGACATGCGCTACTCGGACCCGGCCGAGAGCGAGCGGGTACTGGCCGACGCCCGGAAGCTGACCGGCGAACGCCTGATCGCCGATACCGAAGTCAGTCTGCGTCTCGACAAGGGTCGTCCGCCCCTGGTGAAGAACCCCGCCTCGCAGCGCCTGGCGGAAACCGCGCAGACGCTCTACGGTCGAATCGGCAAGCGCATCGAGCCGATCACCATGCGCTTCGGCACGGACGCCGGCTACGCCTACGTGCCCGGCAGCGACAAGCCGGCGGTGCTGGAAACCCTCGGCGTAGTCGGCGCCGGCCTGCACAGCGAGGCGGAATACCTCGAACTGTCGAGCATCGCCCCGCGCCTGTACCTGACGGTGGCGCTGATCCGCGAGCTGTCCGCCGACTAGCGCCGACGCCCGCAGCCAGCCTCAGGTGCGGAAGCGACCGAGCACCACGCGCAAGCCAGCCATGTGCTCCTTGACCCTCTGGTTGGCCGAAAGCACTGCGGCGGTCCCTTCGTGGGCCTGCTCGGAGAGTCCGGAGACGTTGGTGATGTTGCGGTCGATGTCCTGGGCCACCTGGCTCTGTTCCTCGGCGGCGGTCGCGATCTGCTGGTTGAGGCCGTCCAGCTCTTCCACCGTGGCGACGATGCGCCCCAGCGCCTGGGCCGCGCTGTCGGCCTCGGCGAGGTTGCTCTGGGCATGGCTGGCGCTACCGCGCATGGCGGCTACCGCATCGTTGGCGCCGTCCTGCAACTGCTCGATCAGCCCCTGGATCTCCTGGGTCGACTGCTGGGTACGGTTGGCCAGCGAACGCACCTCATCCGCCACCACGGCGAAGCCGCGCCCGGCCTCCCCGGCCCGCGCCGCCTCGATGGCGGCATTGAGCGCCAGCAGGTTGGTCTGCTCGGCGATGCTGCTGATCACCGTAAGCACCTGGCCGACGCTGCCGGCGTGCTGGTGCAGGGTGTTCAGCGCCAGGGCGGTCTGTTCCAGTTCCTCCGCCAAGGCACCGGTCTGGCTGCTGGCGTGCTCCACCAGACGGCGTCCCTCGTGGGCCAGGGCCGCGGCGTCGCGGGTGGAATGCGCCGCATGGTTGGCGTGGCGGGCGACCTCGGCCACGGTGGCGCTCATCTCGTTCATCGCGGTGGCCACCTGGTCCAGGTCCTGGTGCTGGCGCGCCACCTGGTCACCGGCACCGAGCGCCTGCTCCAGGGCCTCGGCCACGTCCTTGTCGGTCTCTGCCGCGCTGCGCTTGACGTTCGCCAGCAGACCGCTGACGTCCTGGCGCATCCGCTCGTAGCCGGCGACGATGCGGCCGATCTCGTTGTCCGCATGGCCCGCCGCCAGGGCATGGGTGAAGTTAGCCGCACCGACCTCGGTCAGCGCCACCTCCAACCCACGCAACTGCCGCATCAGCGGCGCCAGGCCGAACTGCCGGCCGAGCACCACCAGCACCAGGATCGCCAACAGGCAACCGAAGGCGATCCACATCTGGGTGTGCTGGACACTGTCGGCGCGCGCGCTCATCAGCGAGACCAGTTTGTTCAGCTCGCCCAACAGCTCGGCGGAATACTGCGAGAAGCCGCGCAGGTCGACCTGGCTGGCAGGCTGTGCCACCTGGTCGAGCATGGCCCGGTAGCGGCCCCAGATCTGCGCCACCTTCTGCCGCTGGGCGGCGATCTCCGGCGCGCCCATCCGGCTCACGTTGCGCTCGGCATTGCCCGCATCCAGGTCGGCGGCCGAGCGTTCGTACTGGGCGATGGTCGCGGCCAGGGTCTTTGGGTCGCCGGCGCCGAGCCGCAATTGCAGCGCCTCGCGGGCCATCTTCTGGCTGAGCATGCGCTGCGCACCGGCCACGTTGATGGTTTCCGGCGAGATCGACATGCTCAGGTACAACGCCACCGAGGCGCAGGCGGCCAGGCCGAACATCAATGCATAGGACAGTAGGAACTGGGCGTTCAGGGTCTTCAACCCGAGCCCCCGCAGAATCCGATCGAACACCCTGGCGACGCTTTCGTTCATTGGCTTTTCCCCACTGGACTGCAGAAACCGATAACCACCCCATCGGCCCGTCGCGCCTGGGCTTGAATCGTCACTTCGCCGATTCCGTCCCCGAGCGCCTCCCTCTCCAGAGCGTGGCCCCCGGCGGGCAAGGCCTGAAGACAGTTTGCCGCTGCGGCATCGGGACGCGCCCTGTAAACTCTGGCAGGTACCCGGCACGCCGCGCCGGAGACGTCATGGAACCCAGCCCGCAAGGACGCCCGCGTGATCCCCGTCGCCCCTCTTCCCCTGATCGTCCCGCTCATCTACCTGTCGTCGTTCGTCGCCGGCATCTGGCTGCTGGTCTGGCTATCGCTCCTGGCCTTCAGCCCGCGCGCGCGCCAGCGCTTGCGCCGTCGCTGGCCGAGCCGCGGCCTGCTGATGCTGCTCCTGCTGATCCCGTTGGGACTGCGCGCCTGGCTGGAGATCGGTCTCTGGCAGTACGAGCGCGAACGCGCGCGCGAGGAAGCCGCGCACAGCGCCGTGCTCGAGCGCCCCTCGCGCCTCGGAGGCATCGAGATGCCTGCCGGCACCCGGCTGAAGCTGGAACTCAAGCACCAGCCAGAAAGCTTCCGCGAAGCCGAATTCCCCATCCCGGTGACGATCCGCGGCGTCGCCACCCGCCACCTGCAACGCTGGCTGCAGAGCGAGCAGGACGACCCGCAGGCCCCATGGAAAACCACCGGCGTCCATCCCACTTCGCTGCGCCTGCGTGGCGAGGGCGTCGCCGAGATCGAAGGTTGGCGTTGCGACGCCAGCCAGGAAATCGCCTTCGCCAGCGAGCGCGACGGGCGTCCCGCCGCCTTCGAAGGCTGTAGCCTGGCGACCGGCAACCGCGCCGACGAGATCGACTTCCCCGCCGGTGCGCGATTGTTCGCCAGCGACGGCATGGTCTACACCGACGGCTACCGCGACGCCGAGCGCTGGCGGGTAATGCCGGAAACCGGGCAACGGGTGTCGGTGCGCGGCATCGCGCTGAGCGGCGGCGCCCTGGCCTTCGACCGCGACCGCCGCCTGTACGGCCTCGGCGGCACGGTCCTCGCCGAGGCCTTGCAACTGGGCGCCTGGCACTACCCGGCGGGCACCGAGGTCAGCCTTTCGCCCCGCGCCGCCTGGCGCGCGCAACATCCGCACGCCTGGCTGTTCAGTCCTACCCGCGAAGCCGCTTCGCATGCCTCCGGCGAGCGCCTGGAACACGGCACCTCGCTGTTGCAGACGCTGGACGGCCAGGAACTCGAGCGCCTCGACAACCGCGCGGCAGGAGTCATCGACTTCATCGAACTGGAGATCGGCGACGACCGCTGAACCCGCGCCTCGCGGTTATCTGAGGCTCAGCCGGCAGCGCGGCGGGAAGGGCAATCAGGAAATGGACGAGGCGCATGGACCCTCCGTGGCCATCACTGCGGTATGGCTAGGCATTTTCCCGATCCCGCGGGAAAAGCGATGCCGCTTCGCTTGCCGCACAGCGAAACAGGGCTAGTCTTATCAAGGTGACTTTCTCCTATGGTGGTCACCAAAGCCCCGGGGGCCGCTCATCCCCCCGGGGCTTTCCCTCTCACCTGCTGCCTCTCCCCTCCTTGATACAGCAGCCCATCGCAGTTCAACGAGGAAACCCGATGAAACTCAGCATTGTCGCCCTGGGCCTCTTGTCCATGGCAGGGGTGCTCATCTGCACCTATCTGATCCTGAAATCGCTCAGTGCCATCTGATATCGCTCATCTACGAAGCTGTGGATGCCCATGGGCAGATCGAGCAGTCCGCGCGTAGGATGGGCAGGCACGCTTCCTGCCCATTTTCCGCCAGGAAAAGAAAGGAATTCCTTTCCGAGATTTCCACAGAGGTCATGGATGAAAAAAAGCCCCCTGCTGATACTGAGCGTACTCCTCGCCGCCTGCGGCCCCGACAAGCTGATTTCCGACCTGCCGTCGCCGAACGGGCAATACCACGTCGAGGTTCGGAAATGCCCGGAGAAAGGTTCGATCACCTGGGGCGAAGAAATACAGGTCTCCCTCCTCGAAACCGGGAAATCGGAAAAGTGCCATGCAGTCGTGCAGTCGCTGTCGCAATTCGACCTGCGCGCATCCGCGGACCAATTGCAACTGGAGTGGCTGTCCGATACGGAACTCAGGGCCTGGCACCCTAGCTTCGAGCCCGGAAACCAAGCGGACGGCTCGCGCCTGAAGCACGATGCGCCGGTGAAGATGGTCTTTGCGCCGAAGCGCTGAGCCGCTCGAAAAGCTGTCCTGGCATACCGACCATACGCCATGACAGTCGGAGGCAAGCCAAATAAAAGGTTTACGCGTCATTTCAGGACCCAGGTGCTTCCATTGCTCCATAGCTCGGCATACTGCCCATTGATCAAGGTCAGGCTGCTTCCTGTGTTGGTGTAGCTACCGTAGGTACTGCCCGTGATTCCTCCAGCCAGTGCCGTGACGTTGATGCTGCCGCTCGAACCATTCCTGATCCTGAAGACACAGCCCGAGGCAAGAGCGGCCTCCGGCAGTACGAATCCTCCGCTCCCCGTCAACTCGACCATTTGTCCGACATAATCCGTTCCTGCGATTGCTGAGGACGAGGACAAGGACACCATCGGCAGCTCGCTCCACCCTACGCCTCCTTGTACTTTCGTACGTAACGGCAAAACAGCAGGATAGCCGTGTCGGTTGACGTAGACATTCCTCACCTTGGCGATTGTAGGAGCCGCCACTATTCCCATGGTCCACACGGGTCGAATGAGCTGTTGGTTATCGTCGAAGACGGTCAGCCCATCCACTTCGAAATTGCCCTTTGGTTCAATCACTTCCATGGAGTCAGAAGAGTCCTGCCAGACTCCGCATCGATTTATGTTTCCCGTGGCCACGCCGAAGTTCACATTTCTTATCGTGACATCCCTGATGAGTACCGGCGCGTTTCTGGCGCTCCAGTTGCGGAAACGCATAGCGCTGCCAAAAGGCTCGTCGACAACGATGCCAACCAGTTGGATCAGACCCGACATAGTGTTTTTCGGAGAGACGCCCCCTCCATATATGAAACCCACTCCGCCATTCTTCGCCCCGTATTGAGTAGCCGAACCGTCTCGTCGGGACTGGAATCCGGAGACCCTGACGGAGACAGGGGAGTCCGTATTCGGGATGGTGAACTGGAGTCCGTTCCCAGCATTGCCCTCGCTCGAACAACCGATCAGGTTGATATCTTCGATGAAGTAACCGCTTCCTTCATTGGGCTCTATGTCGAAGGCCGCCCAGGGTCCATTGGCTGATGCACCAAGTCCATTGGTATTCGTGTTAGTCGCTCGGCAATTCAGCAGCGTCGCGCGCCTGGCATTGATGACCGAAAAGCCATTGCGTCCATTGAAGTTGCAAAGGACTCGGTCGATGCGTACATCTTCGCTTGGTCGCCCCGCATCGCCGGTAACGGCCATTCCATCACCGGAGAACGCGTTGATTGTCAGGTCCTGGACCAGGACTTTTTTCGAGCCATAGATGAAAAGTCCATATCGACCTTCGCCGCTGCGTGCCTCGTTCTTCTGTCCATTGATCTGCATTCCATTGCCGAAGATGAACACATTGCTCTGTCCGGCCATGCTGATGAACGGCTGGACATCCATCGTCACCGTACCGGGCTCCTGGAGAATGACAGTCCGGCTGGTTCCGGCGATGATCTGGTCCGAACCGATAACTAATGGACCGGAGCGAACGGTCGCCGGGGGAAACATGGCCGTGTAACCGATGTGGGCCGCAGAGCCTTCGTTCGAACGGGTTTGTTGCAGAAGCTTTTGCGCTGGCGCGGTGGCGAGTTCCCCTGGCAGCCAGCCGAACCATTCGAGGCGAATGCCATGGCCTTCGATTTTGCGGACAAAGCAGCCAAAGGCGGACGGCTCAGTTTCCCCCGAGCCATCCAGATAGCCAGCCAACCCCGTCTGGGCAGTGTACGCAGGAACAGTGGGGCTGATGATAGTCCCGCCGTTGTGGCGATTCCGCGCAACCGCCCCATCCCAGTAGAACCTGCCACCACCAGTGGTAATACCGGGTCTGTGGCCTTGAACGATGTACTCATGGGTGTAGCTTTGCGGAACATCTGGAAGATCGGCCAGGCTGGCTAAAACCATTGCCGATCTGCCTATAAGTGATGCGCCCTTTACGAGGTCGGTTTCGTCAATCAACGCATTCCATCGCTCATCGCTAGGGTCTCCTACTGTGGCCCCCACCATGGAACCGGTCGTGTCGTAGCTCATGCTTCCTCCTGAAAAATCCGTTTCGCACTTCACCGGGAAAAGGGCAGCCGCAATCGCCATGCTCCCTTGTCAGCAGCCCATGATATGACCGGGATCGTGACAAAGCCCCACCGCCCCAAGTCCTCTGAGCCCCATCGCACCGTGACATCAACTTCCGTCCCAAGCTCGGCATCATTCCTGCGAAAACGAAGCTACGCTACACGGTCTACTGGCGGGGCCGGCTGAACGTCCACCCATTGAAATGGACAACACACTCATTGCCCCCAGGAAAATGATGAAACGGCCCTCATGGCTTGTCGCTCTGCGGGTTGAGGGGAAGTACATCGGGCTAGACGCTGGCAAGGACATAACAAAGCGGCGCCACCCACAGCACCAGGTTGATCGTCCATTGCAGCGCTCTTTCGCGAGCGCTCCCCAGCTTTCGCTGCTGGAGCACGAATGCCAACGCAGTGGAATGCAGCAACAGGGCGCAGGCAGGAAAGACCAGCAGGTAGGCGAACAGCCCAGGCGCATTCATATTGGGATAGCTATGGCTGTCGAGCGATCGCCAGTACGCCACCAGGAAAGCGCTCGCGACCGCGAGGCTGAGCCCCAGGCTGATGCGGCTATACCACTTCATCGATACCCTCCCGACGCGCCTTCCGGACCTACGCCGATCGTCCCGGAAAACGGCCCGAACCGCCTCGCCTCACCCTGCTTCAGTCAGAGCGGCTCAGGGCTTCCGGGGCTCGTTGCCGAGCAGACGATCGAGTTCGCCCATGACGCGATCGCTCTTGGCCTCTTCGAGCTTGCGCCGGGCCTCGGCGAGATTGCCCTGGGCGCGCTCCATCTCGACCATGCCGACGGCGGTGATCACCGCCTGCAATGGCACGCCCCTGCCGGTGGAGCGCATGCCGTTGCGTTCGCGTTGCTGCGGCGCGCAGATGAACTGGAGGACAGCCTCATGGCTTTCGTTGGGCAGCGGGGTCCAGCCCTTGGCGAAGGTGAACTGGAGGTTCGTGGGTTGCCCGTTGTTGGAGAAGGTCTTGGCGGTGACCACCTTCACCTCTCGCGTATCGCAGCGGTACTGGTGCGCGCTGAGCAGATGGAAGGAGTCGAACAGCATGGCGATCTGCACCTGCCAGGCGTTTTCGATACCCGGCACCGGTGCCAGCGAATCGGCATCGGCCAGGAACACGTCAAGCTCGGCAGGGTCGTCGCCCTTGTGTACCACCCACCAGTCTTCGGCCCAGGCATGGCCGGATGCGGCCAGCAGCGCGGAGCACAGCCAAGTCACGGCACTGCGGGAAACCTTGCGATAGACGTTCATGTCACCTTCCTTTGTGGGGAAACGCTTCCCTGCCGATCGTGGATAGGGGCGGCACCCGGCGCCCCTGAGCGAACACCCGCTATTTCAATGACAGCGGCACGCCCCAGACCGGGTCTTCCATGCCCTGCTTGCGCAGCGGTGTGATCTGCAGGGGCTGGAGCCTGGACAGCAGTTGCCGGTGCTTGTCGCTCAGAGCCCGCTGGGCGATCAGGGACTGGCTGAAGTCCATCGGCGCCGGCCAGGTGTAGACGGTCAGGTTTTCCAATGGGCATTCGATCTTCTTCGGATCGATCGCCCGGCACTTCGACTGCTGGTACTTGTAGCCGGGGGTCTTCAGGTGCATGCGCGGGGCCAGCAGCAATTGCCCGCCCTGCACGCTGAAGCTGGCCAGCGCCTTGTCGACCGGCAAGCGTGCCTGGATCTTGATCGAAGGTACGTCGCGGGAGTCGGTCTGCTGGTAATAGCCGGCCTGGGAGCCCTGGGTCGTCTGCGTGTATTGCTGCTCGCCCCAGCTCACGCAGGCGCCCGAGGCCACATGCACGGCGGTGCAGACCTTCTCGGTCTTGATCTCGCTGCCATAGGTGGCATCTTTCCAGACTTCTTCCCGGTAGTACTCGCGATACAGCTCGGGGGACAGGTACGCGGTGCCGTTGGCGCCATGGCCCGAACCGGGCGGACCGCCGCGGGCGCCGACCTGGTCGAGCAAGCCATGGATCTGGTAGTCGTCGCCGCCGGTCAGCAGGTACTTGCCGGGCGGCAGGATATGCACCTCGAAGGCCTTGAACAGATAGGTCTCGTCGGGCTTCCGCTGCAGCGCGTTGGTCTGGAACTTGCGGCCGAAGGTCACCTTCGGGTCCTTCTCGTACTCCCAGATCGCCGTTGGCGTCCACTGGGTCATGGTCAGCGCATCGCTCAGGGACTTGTGCGGCATCACGTCGGCCACCAGTACCACGGCCATGTTCCCTTTCAGCGCCTGGTCCACCAGGTCCAGCATCTGCGCGTTGCGCGGATCGTCCATGCTGCCATAGGCGCCCGAATCGAGTTCAGACACGCAACCGGAAAGGGAAAGAGAAAGCAGCAAGGCGGCGGAAAGGGTAAAACGCGGGCGGGACAGTCTCATGTATCGATCCTTGATAGAGGCTGGTGCGGGTCGTCGGACGGCCCATCTTACTGGCCCCAGCCTGGATCGCAATATTTCAAATGAACTAGGTCGGCAGGGGCACACCGGCAGGGCCAGGAGCTGCCACGGCTCTCGTTGGTTCTACGCCTACGCAAACCTCCAGGCATTGGGAGCGGCGTTGTCTGGCAGGCCAGGCTCGGGAAACGTGCACATCCGGAAGAGTGGGTCCCGCGCGCATTGAGGCCACGCCAGTCTCTTCGGAGAGTTTCCAGATGTACCAGGTGTAAGCACTATATTACGGAGGTTTTGTCAGTGACTGAAAAACGGTCGCAGCCTACCCTTACCGCTGCAGTTTTTAATGGGCCGAGCAAGCTAGACCTCCTGCCCGTCCGGTAGATGCGATTCAGCAATCGCTCCGCTTGATTTCTAGTCAGTGGGCAGCTAAATCCATGCTCTGACCCGATAATACCCGGTAGCGAATCGAGTCGTGGCACTATTGTCGATTCCTCCGAAATATCCCGTGCCCCATACTGCCGCTCCAGTTCCAAGCCGAATATTCAAGCTACCCACTTCAATCTGAGCCCCACTGCCTTTATGCCCTCCATCATTGAAATAACTGGGCATGACAATGTTCCATGTTGATGGACTCGATGACCTTGCAAACTCAACGACCACCCGACGCGGCGACCTCTGGAGTCCATGACTCAGGGTATACAAACTATTTGAAGAAACAGAAAACCAGTCTGACTCAAAATCCGGGACTCCTCCCAGATACACTTCAAACTGATAAGCTCCCGACGTCGTAGAAGACGTCTCCCTGAATAGATTACCCAGTATTCTCCGACCTCCCAAAACGACTTGACTAGTATAACCGGAGGCGGCTGGCGCACTATACACAGGAACACGCTCCGTCCAGCCGGAGGAGCCTGCTACGGCTTTCGCCAGCAGGATTGTTCTGTAATAACAAAAATGAGTCGTTCTGTTCGTGTATAAGAGAACTACATGTGGTGTACCTCCCTCAGAATAAACATAGGAGAGAGAAGGGGCTACGAGAATATCGGTAGAGTCACCATTTTGTGCAGTCACATTACCCTGATCAGTCCATGTGCCGCCGTCGTCCAGACTTATAAACTGACGTAACGCTCCTCCGGCACCAGATCCTACTCTGGCTACAGCCAGAATTACGCCATCTCCCACAGGAAGGTAAGAAGTCTCATTGTATGGTGTGTTCCCGCTGTAGATCGTGCTTCCTTCGCCCCACGTTTCTCCGCCATCAGAAGACTCTAGCCATTTCAGTTCATAATTGACTCCCGTCGCCGCGTAAAGAGGAATCACATAGCGCGCCCCTACTTGAAAACTTTTTCCATGAGCAAAATTATAATCCGCCCCACCTCTAGCCAATGTGAATTTATGTACCCATGTCACACCTGAATCATCAGATACATAGACCTTCACCTCTCCTGTTTCATAAACCGTCGAGGCCGCGACGATCCTTCCGCTAGGCATCGTCCCACCAGCTACATCTCGAAAATCCTGTCCTCCCGCCTGGGCAACTATTGTAGGCGCACTCCAAATACCACCCTCCAGTTTACTGAAAACAACACGCCCATCACTACCACCTACATGCTCTGTTGCCCGCCTATATATTAGGTACAAACCTCCATCTGACAATATATCCATTTGGCCAAAATGATCATAATATGATTCATACAGAGCCTTTCCCACTAGCCGATGCGGAATATCAAAATAAGTATTCATCCCTCACTCCTTCGGTCAAATTAGGCCAACACACTCGCCACCACTCAACAGCTCTACCCTACAAACCTTGACTACCCGGCCAACTATAAAATTCTTCAAAAATAAATATTGAAAAAATTCCTGATGAAAAACTCTTGAATGAATACAGGTGCCGGACCGACGGCAGACTTATAATCATCTCGGCATCCCACCAGCCTCGGCTCTTGCACGCATTCACACTAGCACGCTCATCGCGCCCCTCCTCCACCTCCATACCTGATAAAATCCCTCGCCCTGCTCCGCTCTCCCTGCCGAAGTCCCGATGCGCCCAGAACCGACTACCACCCCCGCCGCCCTCTCCCGCCGCTTCTCCGTTGCACCGATGATGGACTGGACCGATCGCCACTGCCGCTTCTTCCTGCGCCAGCTGTCCCGTCACACCTTGCTCTACACCGAGATGGTCACGACCGGCGCGTTGCTGCACGGCGATCGCCAGCGCTTCCTCCGCTACGACGAATGCGAGCACCCGCTGGCGCTGCAGCTGGGCGGCAGCGTGCCGGCGGAATTGGCGGCCTGCGCGCGGCTGGCGGAAGAGGCCAGCTACGACGAGGTCAACCTCAACGTCGGTTGCCCCAGCGACCGGGTCCAGCACAACATGATCGGCGCCTGCCTGATGGGGCATCCGGCGCTGGTGGCGGACTGCGTGAAGGCGATGCTGGATGCGGTGGAGATAGCGGTGACGGTGAAGCACCGCATCGGTATCAACGGGCGCGACAGCTATGCCGAGCTCTGCGATTTCGTCGGCCAGGTGCGCGAAGCCGGCTGCCGGAGCTTCATGGTGCATGCACGGATCGCCATCCTCGAAGGGCTCTCGCCCAAGGAGAACCGCGAGGTGCCGCCGCTGCGCTACGAGGTCGCGGCGCAATTGAAGAAGGACTTCCCGGACCTGGAGATCGTCCTCAACGGAGGCATCAAGACCCTCGAGGCCTGCCGCGAGCACCTGCAGACCTTCGACGGCGTGATGCTCGGTCGCGAGGCCTACCACAACCCCTACCTGCTGGCCGCGGTGGACAGCCAGTTGTTCGGCAGCGAAGCGCCGCCGCTCAGTCGCAGCGAGGCCTTGCTCCGTCTGCGTCCGTACATCGAGCGACACCAGGCGGAAGGCGGCGCGATGCATCACGTGACCCGCCATATCCTCGGCCTGGCCCAGGGCTTCCCCGGCTCCCGGCGATTCCGCCAGTTGCTCTCGGTGGACGTGCACAAGGCCGCCGATCCGCTGCGGGTTTTCGACCAGGCGCTGGAACTTCTGGCGGGGCGATAGCTCCCATTGAGCCGCGCCTGCGGCTCGGGTAAGGTCGGGGGATTCTTCTTCCCAAGAACCCACCTGACAAGACCTCGCCATGACTTCGAAGCTGGAACAACTCAAGCAATACACCACGGTGGTCGCCGACACCGGCGACTTCGATGCCATTGCCCGCCTGAAGCCGGTGGACGCCACCACCAACCCGTCGCTGCTGCTCAAGGCCGCTGCCCTGCCGCGCTACGCCGAGCACCTTCGACAGGCTACCGCGGGTAGCGGCGGCGACGCCGGACTGGCTTGCGACCGCTTCGCCGTGGCAGTCGGCAAGGACATCCTCGGAGTCATTCCCGGACGTATTTCCACCGAAGTCGACGCGCGCCTGTCGTTCGACAGCGAGGCCACCCTCGCCCGCGCCCACCGCCTGATCGAGCTGTACGACGAACAGGGCATCGACCGCGAGCGGGTGCTGATCAAGATCGCCTCCACCTGGGAAGGAATCCGCGCCGCCGAGATTCTGGAACGCGAGGGCATCCAGACCAACCTGACCCTGCTGTTCTCCTTCGCTCAGGCGGTGGCCTGCGCCGACGCCGGGGTGTTCCTCATCTCGCCGTTCGTCGGGCGCATCTACGACTGGTACAAGAAGAGCGAGAACCGCGACTACGCCGGCGCCGAGGATCCCGGCGTGCAGTCGGTCTCGCGCATCTATCGCTACTACAAGGCCAACGGCTACAAGACGGTGGTGATGGGCGCCAGCTTCCGCAATCTCGGCCAGATCGAGCAACTGGCCGGCTGCGACCGCCTGACCATCAGTCCCGACCTGCTGCAACAACTGGCTGACGCCCAGGGCGAGCTGCCGCGCCTGCTGCTGCCGGGCGAAGGCGAGCCGCGCCAGGTGCTCGACGAGAGCGCTTTCCGTTGGCAGATGAACGAGGACGCCATGGCCACCGAAAAGCTGGCCGAAGGCATCCGCCTGTTCGCACGCGACCAGGAAAAGCTCGAATACCAGTTGGCGACCCGCCACTGATCGCCGCTGCCGGCGGGACGCGCATGCAGGGCGTCCCGTTCCGGCGCAGCGGAATTCAGCAGGAGTTCGAGAAGGGATCGACCGGTTAATGGCGCTCCAGGGCGCTGACCAGGTCGTGGAAGGCTTCGCGGTTGGATTCGTTGAGGCCCATCAGGATGCGGTGCGCCTCCAGGACCTTGTCGCGCACCACATCTTCCGACTGGTCCTGCGGCGGCAGGTCGGACAGGCACTCCGGACACGGAATCGGACGATCGACGATATTGAACACCTGATCGAAACCCATCGACTGCAACAGACGGGTAATGTCCGGATTGGTGGTCACCAGCGTGGGCAACAGGCCGATTTTCTGCCGCGACAGGATGGACAGTTTGGCCAGCAGGCCGAGCGTGGTGCTATCGATGCTCTGGGTTTCCGTAAGATCGATGATGATCGCCGAGAAATTCAGCGCAGCGAAGATCTTTTCGATGGTGGAATCCAGGGCCGAGCACAGGGTGAGGCGGACCTCACCGACGAATTTCAGAACGAAGGAGCCGTTCTGTTCGGCAAACTGGATTTTACCGGTACTCATGCAAGGTTCCTGCTCAACACCAGCAAGGCGATATCATCCGGCATCTCCGCCAGGTTGGCCAGCCCGAAGACCTGGCGCAGCCCGTCGAGGGTGCCTCCGGCGGCTGCCACCTGCTCCGGTAGCGAAGCCTCTTTCTCCTTCAGCGTAGCTCCTGGCAGCACATCGAGGATGCCATCGGAAAACAGCGACAGGCTGAAGGAAGGGGGCAACTCCATGACCCGGTCGTCATAGCTCGCATCGTCGAACAGGCCCACCGGCAGGCCACGGCCTTCCAGGTAGCTCGCCTGCCCGTCGACGAACAGCACCGGGAGCGGCAGGTGGCCGCCGATGCTGTAGGTCAGGCTGTTCTTCTCCAGGTCGATGACCCCGCCGAGCATGGTCACGTGCTTGCCCAACTTGGTATTGATCAGGCCGCGGTTGATGTGCGCCAGCACCTCGGACGGCTTGAACTCCGGGAGCGTGCCGTTGCGCCGCGACTCGTAGAGCAGACGCGTGGTCATGAACTTCAGCAGCACCGTGACGAAGGCCGAGGAAGCACCATGGCCGGAAACGTCGGCCAGGTAGAACGCCACGCGTCGCTCGTCGACCCGGAAGTAGTCGACGAAGTCGCCAGAGAGATACAGCGACGGAATGATCCGGTGGGAAAACTCCAGCCCCTCGATGCTCCACGGCGTCACCGGAAGCATGTTCATCTGCACCTGGCGGCCGGCGTTCTGGTCTTCCTGGAGCAGGTTCAGGCTGGCCTGCAATTCGCGGTTGGCGGCTTCCAGCTTGTCGCGGTAGCGCTGGTTCTCGACCCGCAGGTAGGCGCGATCCAGGGCCCGGCGCACCGAATGCTCGAGCACCGCGAGGTCTTCCAGGGGCTTGATCAGGTAGTCGGCGGCGCCCAGGCGCAAGGCTTCCACCGCATCGCTCATCACGCCGGCTCCGGAAAGCACGATGATCGGCGTTTCCGAAGCGGTCTGGCGGATGCGGCGGATCAGTTCGAGGCCGTCGATCTGCGGCATGCGCAAATCGCAAATGACCAGGTCCGGCTGTTCGCTTTCGAAGATCTGCAGGCCCTGCAGACCGTTGAGGGCCTGCAACACCTTGAAGTTGCTGTCTTCCAAGTAGGCGGCGAGGCTTTCGCGCACCACCTCGTCGTCATCGATGATCAGCAGCGTGGCACTGACTTTATGCATGGGTCATCCAGGCAAACGGCGCCGGAAACAGTGGGTCCTAGGCGCTTATTGTAAGTGACAACAGCGCGGCTACGGGGTTCGACAAGGCGCAGACGGTACTCCCATCCGTTGAGCAGTTCAAGCCGTTGACCTTTGCCGGAAAATCCGCCTTTGTCCGTCCGATCCCGTCCGCACGGTATAAACTTTGACGATAATCGCCAGGATTGCCAGTCGCCCTCCCATCGCCCCGACCATGAGGATCAGCCCATGCAGCCCATCGAGCACAACTACAGCGAGAAGCGCGACTTCATCCGCATGAAGCTCGACACCCCGGTCACCATCCGCTGCGAAGGCCGCGAGTCGGTGGCCCTGTGCCGGGACCTGTCCGCCAGCGGGCTGCTGCTGGAAGCGCAAAGCGAGCTGGCTCCGGGCGACCACCTGCGGGTGAGCATCCCGTCCACCCACGAGACCCTCACCGGCCTGGAACTGGAAGCCCGCGTGGTGCGCTGCGAACGGCTCGGCCCAGGGCGGCATAGCCTGGGGCTGAGCATCGTCGCGATCCACTGAAACGACGAAAGGCGACCCAAGGGCCGCCTTTCCAGGTGTCGCACGAAGCGGGTCGACTTAGAAGTCGTCCTCCACCTCGCCGTCCTTGACCTTGAATTCGCGGTTCTGCAGATAGGCGTTGCGGATGAAGATGTACTTGTCGCCGCTGATCAGTTTTTCCGACTTCAGCAGGTTGGCACGGGTGTCGACGGTGTTGATGCCGAACATCACGTTGCGCGCGCGTACGTCGTCCATGTAGTGGTAGGGACCGACATAGATGTCCGGGATCTTCGCCGGGGCATCGCGCAGCGTGCTCGGGCCTAGGAACGGCAGCATCACGTACGGGCCGCTGCCGACGCCCCAGTAGCCCAGGGTCTGGCCGAAGTCCTCGTCGTTGCGCTGCAGGCCCATCGGGGTCGCCACGTCGATCAAGCCGGCCAGACCGAAGGTGCTGTTGAACAGCAGGCGGCTGGTGTCCACACCGGCATTGTGGAACTTGGCCTGCAACAGGTTGTTGGCCAGGTTCTTCACGTCGCCGAGGTTGTTGAAGAAGTTGTGCACGCCGTCCTGAACGAAGTTCGGGGTGACCTTCTGGTAACCCTGGGCCAGCGGTTTCAGCGCATAGGTGTCCAGGGTGTCGTTGAAGGTGAAGATGGGACGGTTGATGCTTTCCCAAGGGTCTTCTTCACTGGCCGCCAGGGACAGCGTGGGTGCCAATGCGAGGCTGGCGCAAGCCAGGATTCGGGCACTACGTTCGATCCAGTTCACGCCGCGGGCGCGCATTGCTGTATCTCCTTTGCATGACTAGTCTTGGCCGCCAGCGCGGCTTCAGCGTGCGCGCAGTATATAGGCTCGCATCGATTTTGAGACTAGAAGAGTTACGAGATGGCTGACAGACAATTGCTACACACGGCCCATATCCCGGTGCGCTGGGGCGACATGGACAGCTACGGGCACGTCAACAACACCCTCTATTTCCAGTACCTGGAAGAGGCCCGGGTGGCCTGGTTCGAAACCCTCGGCGTCGACCTGGAAGGCGCTGCCGAGGGGCCGGTGGTGCTGCAAAGCCTGCACACCTACCTGAAGCCGGTGGTGCATCCGGCCACCGTGGTGGTGGAACTGTACGCCGGCAAGCTGGGCACCAGCAGCCTGGTACTGGAACATCGCCTGCGCACCCTGGAAGATCCGCAAGGCACCTATGGCGAAGGCCACTGCAAGCTGGTCTGGGTGCGCCACGCGGAAAACCGCTCGACGCCCGTGCCGGACAGCATACGCGCCGCGATCGCCTGACTCAGGCGCCCGGATAGGCCGCGTCGAGCACGATCTCCAGGGCGTCCGGGCGCCAGAACTCCTGGTCGAACTCGACCACCCTCTGCCCCTCCGCGTAACTCAGTCGCTCCAGGTACAGCGCCGGCGAACCCGGCGCCAGTTGCAGCGGCTCGGCCTGGGCCGCGTTCAGCGCGGTCGGATGCATCGCCAGTTGGCAGCGCGTCGGCTGCAGGCCGAAACGCTCGCGCAGCAGGCTCATCAGCGAAGTATCGAGGTCGTGATCCAGCAGGCCCGGGCACCACCCGGCATCCAGGGCGATCAGTTCGATCAGCACCGGACGCTCGTCCACCCAGCGGCGCCGTTGCAGGAAATACACCGGCGCGCTGTCCTCCAGCCCCATCCGCTTGGCCAGCCAGGCGCCGGCTGCTCGCCGCTCGGCGTGCAACGTCTCGGTACGCGGCTGGCGTCCCTGGGCGCTGACGTATTCCATGAAGCCGGTGGTGCGGGTCGGGTTGTAGCGGATCCGCGGCGGCGCGACGAACCAGCCGCGGCGGTTCTCGCGATAGACCAGGCCTTCGGTTTCCAGTTGCTGCAGGGCTTCGCGAAGGGTGATGCGGGTACACAGGAAGCGCTCGGCCAACTCCCGCTCGGAGGGAAGTTTCACCTGCAGCACGCCCTGGGCGATATCCGCGGCGAGCTGGTCGCGGATGCGCAGGTACTGACGAGATTGATCGACCGGCATGACGGCCTCGCTGATTCAGACCGGCCGATTATAACGGCAGCCCGTCGGCCTATCGCCACTGCCACGAAAACGTCACGGCGGCGTCACAAAACCCCTCTAGGCTGGCCTAGACCATTTGCCAGACGCCTTTCGCATGCCCAGCTCCGACCAACTCCCGCGCTTCACCGCCCTGCTCTTCGGACTCTCCGGCGGACTGGTGGATTTCGGCGCCCGGACCCTGTCCCTGGCGCTGCTGCGCAGCCATCCGCATAGCCCTGCCGAACACCTCCGCGACGCCAGTCTGCTGCCCTTCGCCGAGGCACAAAGCTTCCTGTTGCGGCGCAAGCCGAACAAGAGCGAGCGCCAGCGCCTGGAGCAGGCCCTCGACGAAGCCGCCGGGGAACAGGCCGAGGCCATCGCCGGTGCCGCGGCCCTGTTGGAGAGCCTGGACGAACAACGGATTCCCTACGCCTGGCAGGACGAGCTACCGGAATCGGTCTGCCAGCGCCTTGCCGCGCCGCTCGGCCGAGCGGATGCCCTGATCCCCCTCGCCGGCGCGCGCCCCTGGCCGGCCCCCGATGGCTGCTGGCAGGCCCTCGCCCGGCTGGGCATCGAGCGCCTCGACGGCTGCGTGCTGGTCAGCGCCCAACCGCGTCAACTCCAGGCCGGACTCAATGCCGGGCTATGGACCATCGGCCTGGCCGCCAGCGGGCCGTCGTGCGGCCTCTCGCCGGCCGACTGGGACGCTCTCGGACACACCGAGCGCGACCGCTTGCGCGCCGACGCCACCCTGGAACTGTACCGCCTGGGCGTGCATTCCGTGATCGATCACCTGGGCGAGTTGCAACCCTGCCTGCACGACCTCGCCGTCCGCCGCCTGAAAGGAGAAAAACCATGAGCCGCGCCCGTCACCGCTTTCTCGACGAACTGGCCGAACGCTTCGCCAGCCATGGCGCCGAGCCCTATGGCGAGGCAGTCAGCCAGGCCGAGCACGCGCTGCAGTGTGCGACCCTGGCCGAGCGCGCCGGCTGCTCGGACAGCCTTGTAGTCGCCGCCCTGCTGCACGATATCGGCCACCTCTACGAAGACCCGGCGCAGATCGACGAGGAGGACCTGCGCCACGAGGAATTCGGCGCACGCCTGCTACGCGAGCTGTTCCCCGAGTCGGTCTGGCAGCCGGTGCGCCTGCACGTATCGGCCAAGCGCTTCCTCTGCGCGGTGGACCCGAGCTACCACGCCAGCCTGTCGCCGGCCTCCCGGCACAGCCTGGTGCTGCAAGGCGGGCCGTTCGACGAGCGTGCCGCCGCGGCCTATATCAAGGCGCCCTATGCCCAGGACGGCCTGACCCTGCGCCGCCTCGACGACCTGGCCAAGGACCCGGCCATGCGCACCCCCGAACTGCCGCACTTCTTCCCGCTGCTGGAACGCCTGCTGCGGATTGATCCGGATCGCGCACATCTGCGCCCGACAGGTTAATCTGTTCGGCATGGACGGACCTTTCGGCGCCCGCCGGAGGTCCACCGAAGACTTGTACGTCGAGGGAAATACCATGCCGAAAGAGAGTCTGCTGCGCGAACTGTCCGCCCTGCGCGAGCAACTGGAGCAACAACCGCCGCTGAACGAAGAGCAGCGCGCCGAACTGGAACTCCTGATCAGGGACATCGAACTGAAACTGGCCAACGAGGATGCCCTCAACGAAGGCAGCCTGGTCGATGGGGTCAACCTCGCCGTCGAGCGCTTCGAGGTCAGCCACCCGACCCTCGCCGGCACGCTCCGCTCCATCGTGCAGAGCATGGCCAACATGGGTATCTGAACGACTTGCCGAAATGAAAAGCCCCGGCATGGCCGGGGCTTTTTCGTATCCGCGTGTTGCGAGGCGTTACTGGCGCACCAGGCGTCGGTTGTCCGGTGCGACCTCCGCCAGACTGCGGTAGGGATTGATATCCAGGCCGCCACGGCGTACGTAGCGCGCGTAGACGCTGAGCGCCTGCGGCTGCAGCAGGCGCTGCAGGTCGAGGAAGATGCGTTCGACGCACTGTTCGTGGAAGTCCTGGTGCTGGCGGAAGGAAACCAGGTAGGCCAGCAGGCTGGCCGGGTCCAGCGCCGGGCCCTGGTAGTCGACCACCAGGGTGCCCCAGTCGGGCTGGCCGGTGACCGGGCAGTTGGACTTGAGCAGGTGGCTGTAGAGCTGCTCCTCGACGATCCGCCCGGCGTCGCAGCGCAGCAGTTCCGGGCGCGGCTGCTCGTAGCCGTCGACGGCGATGTCCAGCTCGTCGATGCAGCGCCCCGGCAGACGCCCGATGCCCTCCTCGGCCACCTCGTCGAGGCTGCGCAGGCGCACGCCCACGGGCGCCCCGGCAGCGGACGAGAGATCTTTCTCCAACACCGTACGGAGCGCCTCGCGACTGTCGAAGGCGGACTGGTTGAGAGAATTGAGGTAGAGCTTGAACGACTTCGACTCGATGATGTTCGGCGAGTCCGCCGGGATCGAGAACTCGCCGATCGCCACCACCGGCTTGCCGGCCGGGGTCAGCCAGGACAGCTCGTAGCAGTTCCAGATATCCACGCCGCGATAAGGCAGGGTCTCGGCGCTCAGGCCAAGCTCGGCCCATTTCGCCGTGCGTGAAATGGGAAACAGCAGCGACGGCGTGTAGCTGGAGACGTATTCGCTGGTCTTGCCCAGCGGCGAATGTTCGGCGGGATGCTGCATGCGGGAAACCTGCTGGATGAATCGCGCAGGGCCCTTCCCCGCGCGCCGCGCCGCACTGGCGGGCGGCGGCAAGTGTATACGGATCGGCCGGCATCTTCACGCCGGCCGTCCACCGGCTCAGGGCTGCACGGTCAGTTGGCCGACCATTCCGGCCTGGTAGTGGCCGGGGATGTTGCAGGCGAACTCCAGCCGGGTGGCCTTGGCGAAGGTCCAGGTCAGCTCGGCGCTCTTGCCCGGCTCGACCAGTACGCTGTTGGGGTCGTCGTGCTTCATCATCCGGCCATGGTCCATGCCGGCCATGCCCTGGCCCATCTGGCTATGGTCCATCGACGCCATGCCGGTCGGGGTGAGCATCCCGGACTGCTGCATCTCCAGCATTTCCTTCTGGTGCTCGGCATGCATCGCCGCGTCGCCCAGGTTGAACTCGTGCAACAGCTTGCCTTCGTTCTTCAGCACGAAGCGGACCGTCTCGCCGGCCTTGACCTCGATCGCCCGCGGCTTGAAGTACATGTCGCCGAGCACCACCTCGATGCTGCGGCTGGCCTGCGCGGCCTGGGCCGGCTTGCCGAAGGCCTGGCCATGGGCCGGAGAAGCCTGGGCGCTGGCGCCGAAAAGCACGCCGAGGACGATCAGGGAAGCGGGAAGCAGGCGACGCGGAAACATACGGGGAATCTCCATCGGGGTTGATGTCGCCTATCCTGTGCCGCTGCGCCTGCCGGCTGGCTGTCGGGAGCATTACATCTTTGTCAGCTTGCCGCCGTTGCGGACCGCGAAGGCTAAGATCGCCCAGCGCCACCGACGGGCATAAAAAACCCGCCGACCGGAAACCAGGAAACCGGTGGCGGGTGAAGACGGGATCGGAGCCCTCCGTCATCCCGTGTGGAGCCGGGGGATGGAAGAACTGGCGATCAGCAGTTTTCCTTGTCCTTCTTCGTCGCTTCGGCCTGCTTCGCCAGTTTCTCCTGGTGCGCGGCACGAGCCTTGGCGGCCTGGGCCTGCATGCGCTCGAAGACGATGTCGCCGCCGCTGTCGGCCATGGCCGGAACGGTCGGGGCGAGGACCAACAGGAAAGCGAGGGTGGAGGCAGTGAAGGTACGCATGGGAAGTCTCCTCGAATGAGTTCCCCTGTAGTCTGCGCGGGGGCCACTGTCGCCCCCGTTACCCACTGATTACGATGCTGTCAGAAACAGGTCGGCATGGCCGGCAAATGTAACGAGGGATGAACATGAAACTGCTGATCGTCGAAGACGAACCGCGCATCGGCCAGTACCTGCGCCAAGGGCTCGCCGAGGCAGGCTTCGCCGTCGACCTGAGCGACGATGGCAACGAAGGCGAACAACTGGCCCTGGGCGGCGACTACGACCTGCTGATCCTCGACGTCATGCTGCCCGGCCGTGACGGCTGGCAGATCCTGCGCAGCGTGCGCGACGCCGGGATGACCGTACCGGTGCTGTTCCTGACCGCTCGCGATGCCGTCGAGGACCGCGTGCGCGGCCTCGAACAAGGCGCCGACGATTACCTGGTGAAGCCCTTCGCCTTCGTCGAACTGCTCGCCCGGGTGCGCACCCTGCTGCGCCGGGGCAGCCAGCAGTTGCAGGAAACCACCCTGCAACTGGCCGACCTCGAACTCGATTTGCTGCGCCGCCGGGTGCAACGCCAGGGCAAGCGGATCGACCTCACCGCCAAGGAGTTCGCCCTGCTCGAACTGCTGCTGCGGCGCAGCGGCGAGGTGCTGCCCAAGTCGCTGATCGCCTCGCAGGTCTGGGACATGAACTTCGACAGCGACACCAACGTCATCGAGGTGGCCATCCGCCGCCTGCGCGCCAAGGTCGACGACGACTACCCGCAGCGCCTGATCCATACCGTGCGCGGCATGGGCTACGTTCTCGAAGAGCGCGACGAATGAGCGCCGGGTTCGGCTCGCGGATGTCCCTCGGCGTCCGCCTGAGCCTGCTGTTCGCCGCCTGCACGGCGGCGGTCTCGCTGATCGCCGGGTTGATCTTCAGCAGGGCCATCGACGAGCATTTCGTCGAACTCGACCACCTGGCGATGTCCGCCAAGCTCGCGGTGTTTCGCGACGAACTGCGCGGCCTCGGCTCGGAACAGCAGATGCGCCGCCGCGAAGCGGAACTGCTGCGCGAACTGGCACGCCACCCCGACCTCGGCCTGCGCCTGAACGGCCCGGATGGCAACCTCTGGTTCGAGCGCCTGCCGCAGCCTGCGCATCCCGGCCTGCCCGCCAACCGCGAACTCGGCGCCCCGCTGGAGCCCGGCAACGACGCTTCGCCGCGACTCACCGTGATCCTCGAC
The DNA here is from genome assembly GCF_013343155.1 of Pseudomonas sp. FDAARGOS_761. Classification (NCBI taxonomy): domain Bacteria; kingdom Pseudomonadati; phylum Pseudomonadota; class Gammaproteobacteria; order Pseudomonadales; family Pseudomonadaceae; genus Pseudomonas; species Pseudomonas sp. FDAARGOS_761. The sequence goes on from NZ_CP054572.1 coordinate 3,253,388, forward strand.
ATCAGTCATCACCAGCACTTCCTGCAACGCATGCGCCAGTTGATCTGGCTGACCATGAGCCTGTCGGCGCTGGCCACCGCGCTGCTCGGCGCCTGGGCCACCGGCGCCAGCCTGGCGCCGCTGCGACGGATGCGCGAGGTCGCCGCGCGGGTTTCCGCCAACTCCCTCACCACCCGCCTCGACGCCAGCCGGATGCCAGAGGAGCTGCGCGGACTGGCCGGCGAGCTGAACGCCATGCTGGCGCGCCTGGAAGAAGCCTTCCAGCGCCTCTCGGCGTTCTCCGCCGACATCGCCCACGAGTTGCGCACCCCGCTCACCAGCCTGCTGACCCAGACCCAGGTGGTACTGTCCCGCCCGCGCTCGCTGGAGGACTATCGCGAGGCCCTGCACGGCAACCTCGAGGAGCTGGAGCGGCTCACCGCGATGGTCAACGACATGCTGTTGCTGGCCAAGGCCGACCACGGCCTGCTGGCGCCCAGCCGGCAGGCCCTGGACCTGGGCGCGGAAGTCGACTCGCTGCTGGAGTTCTACCAGCCGCTGGCGGAAGACCACGATATCCGCCTGCTGCGCGAAGGCAGCCTGAGCCTGCCGGGCGACCGCGGCATGCTGCGGCGGGTGCTGGCCAATCTACTGGACAATGCCCTGCGCTTCACCGCCGATGGCGGCGAGATCCGCATCCGTCTCGGCGACCGGCGCCTGAGCGTGGAGAACCAGGGTCCGGCGATTCCTCCCGAGCGCTTGCCGCGCCTGTTCGACCGGTTCTATCGTGCCGATCCGGCGCGCCGCGAAGGCCAGGGCGAACACGCCGGGCTCGGCCTGGCGATCTGCCGCTCCATCGTCCAGGCCCACGGCGGCGAGATCCGCTGCGAGTCTGCCGACGGCTGGACCCGTTTCGTCATCGATTTCGCTCGCCCGCGCCGATGAAACGCGAAGCCCCCATGACGGGGGCTTCTGTTTCATGCCTTCGAGCGTTTCATTGGCGCATGCCGCGCCCGCTCACCAGCAGCCTTACGCAGCCGAGATAGAGCACCGCGGTGGCCAGCAGCATGAAGCCGATGGCCACGCCGATGCGAATGTCGGAGACGCCGAGGATGCCGTAGCGGAAGGCGTTGACCATGTGCAGGATCGGGTTGGCCAGCGACACCGTCTGCCAGAACGGCGGCAGCAGGTTGATCGAGTAGAACACCCCGCCCAGGTAGGTCAGCGGCGTCAGCACGAAGGTCGGGATGATCGAGATGTCGTCGAAGTTGCGCGCGAACACCGCGTTGATGAAACCGCCCAGGGAGAAAATGGTCGCGGTAAGCACCACCACCAGCACCGTGATGCCCAGGTGGTGCACCTGCAGCTTGGTGAAGAACAGCGACAGCATGGTCACGATCACCCCCACCGCCAGGCCGCGCAGCACACCGCCGATGGTGTAGCCGAGGAGGATGGTGTGCGGCGATACCGGCGACACCAGCAGCTCCTCCACCGAGCGCTGGAACTTGCTGCCGAAGAAGCTCGACACCACGTTGCCGTAGGCGTTGGTGATCACCGACATCATGATCAGGCCGGGCACGATGTATTCCATGTAGGTGAAGCCGCCCATATCGCCGATCTGGCGGCCGATCAAATTGCCGAAGATCACGAAGTACAGGACCATGGTGATCGCCGGCGGCAGCAGGGTCTGCGGCCAGATCCGGGTGAAGCGGCGCACCTCGCGGTAGACGATGGTGTTCAGGGCGACCAGGTTGGCGCTCAGCTCGCTGCTCATCGGGCGATCCTCGTCAGGTTCTTCTCCACCAGCGACACGAACAGCTCCTCCAGGCGATTGGTCTTGTTGCGCAGGCTCAGTACCTCGATGCCTTGTGCGCCCAACTGGGCGAACAGATCGTTGATGCCCTGGCTTTTCTCCACCTGCACTTCGAGGGTGTGATCGTCCACCAGCCGCGTCGGGTAGCCGTCGAGAGTCGGCGGCAGGGCCTGGACGTTCTTCAGGTCGAGCAGGAAGGTTTCCGAATGCAGGGTCATCAGCAGGTCGCGCATGCTGGTGTTCTGCACGATCTCGCCGTGGTCGATGATGGCGATGTTGCGGCAGAGCTGCTCCGCCTCTTCCAGGTAGTGGGTGGTGAGGATGATGCTGATGCCTTCCTGGTTGAGTTCTGTGAGGAAGCTCCACATCGAACGACGCAGCTCGATGTCGACCCCGGCGGTGGGCTCGTCGAGGATCAGCAGGCGCGGCTGGTGGACCAGTGCGCGGGCGATCATCAGGCGCCGCTTCATGCCGCCGGAGAGCATCCGCGAGGCTTCGTTGCGCTTGTCCCACAGGCCCAGTTGGGTCAGGTAGCGCTCGGCGCGCTCCTTGGCGATCTTCGCCGGGATGCCGTAGTAGCCGGCCTGGGTCACGACGATGTCGAAGACCTTCTCGAACTGGTTGAAGTTGAACTCCTGCGGCACCACGCCAAGGCAACGCTTGAGGCCGGCCGGGTCCTTGTCGAGGTCGTGGCCGAACACCGAGACCGAACCGCTGGTCTTGTTCACCAGGGTCGAGAGAATCCCGATGGTGGTGGACTTGCCCGCGCCGTTGGGGCCGAGCAAGGCGAAGAAATCACCTTCGGCGACGTCCAGGTCGATGCCCTTGAGGGCCTGGAAACCGTTGCCGTAGGTTTTCGTCAATTGACGGATGGACAGGGCGGAACTCATTAGGCTTCCCGTGTCGGAAGGTGAAGAGGAAGAGCTAGATAAGGCTACGGGTAACAAAATGCAACAGTAGCCGGCTCAGGTCAGTTCGGTCATTACCGCGGTGCGGAACGCCGGGCGCTCGCGCAAGCGCAGGTACCAGGCATCGAGGTGGGGCAGCGGCGGGCGCTCGATGGGCATCTCGAACCAGGCGTAGATGAAACAGCCCAGGGGAATGTCACCCATGCCGAAGCGTTCGCCGGACAGCCAGGGTTGGCCGGCCAGGGTCTGGTCCGGCACCCGCAGCAACTCGCCGCAGGTCTGCAACGCCTTTGCGATCAGGGCCTCGTCGCGTTGCTCCGGCGGCGTACGCAGCGTTCCCCAGAACAGGTCGCGGAACGGCCCGGCGAGAGTCGAGGTGGTCCAGTCCATCCACTTGTCGGCGTCGGCGCGGCGCACCGGGTCCTGCGGATAGAGGTCGCCCGGCGCATAGCGGGCGGCCAGGTAGCGGACGATGGCGTTGGACTCCCAGAGGACGAAGCCGTCGTCCTCGATCACCGGCACCCGACCGTTCGGGTTCATCGCGCGGAACGCCGGCTCATCCACCAGGCCGAACGCCCCGCCGGCATCCACCGTCCGGTACTCCAGGCCAGCCTCCTCGGCGCACCACAGCGCCTTGCGCACATTGCTCGAGTTCTTCCGGCCCCAGATGGTCAACATACTCTGCGTTCCCTCTTCGGTTGATGCGGCGGATGGGTCGCCGGAGCGCCCGGACGACATGCCGCACCCTACCGAGGATGGACCGAAGAAGGAAGACGCGCCGGCTGATGGTGACTATCGACGCCCTTCATCTTGTCCGGCCTCGGCCTGGAAATCGCCGCCCAGGGCCAGCGGGCGGCCGGAGAACAGGTGCGGATAGTGCTGCTGCAGGTGAGAGAAGAACAGTTCCTCCGGCAGGTCGGCGAACTGGCCGTGATCGGCCAGGTATTCCATGTAGCGCTCGCCCTGGCGGTTGAACGGATGGAAGACGCTGTCGGCGACGCCGTCGAACTCCAGCGGAGCGACGTCGAAGGCGCGGCACAAGGCACGGTTGAACGCCGGGGTGGCCTTCACCCAGCGGCCCTCGAGGTACAGCTCGGTATAGCCGTGCATGGCGAACACCTCGCTGCGCAGCGCTTCCAGCAGGCGCGGCGTGGCCAGGTGGTTGCGCACGTCGGCCAGGCCGATCCGCGCCGGAATCCGGCAATGCCGGGCGCAGGCGGCGAGCAGGATGGCCTTGGGCACGCAATAGGACTCGCCCTGCTGCAGCGCGTGGCTGGCCTTCAGGGTCTGCGGATCGCGGCTGAACACGTAGGGGTTGTAGCGCACCCCGTCGCGTACCGCGTAGTACAGCGCGACCGCCTGGTCACGCGGTTTCGCCGAATTCCCCCGGGATTTTTCCGCGAACTCCACCACCACGGGGTGGTCACTATCCACGAAGCGGCCGGATTGTAGGTAGGACTGCATGGCGGGCTCCCGGCGGGCAATTTGTCCCAGTCTAAACGGGAAGTTTTCGCCTATAACGTGACAAACCGGCCAAGCTGACCGGCCCTGCCGCCAAACGGCGGCAAACGGGCTAAGCTCGAGACGCCGCCTGGCGTCTTCATGGAGGATTCCGCATGTTGTTGCTCTGGTTAGTCGTACTGGTACTCGGTGTCGCTTACCTCGCCCATCGGCGTACCCCACCCGCTCCCGCGCTCGGCATCAGCGCCGCCTACCTGATCCTGATGGGCGTGTTCAGCCACGCGCCCGGCTGGCTGCTGCTGGTCTTCTGGCTTCTCTGGCTGGCGGTGGCGCTTCCCCTCGCCCTGCCCGACCTGCGCCGGCGCGTGCTCAGCGGTCCGCTGTTCGCCTGGTTCCAGAAAGTCCTGCCGCCGATGTCCGACACCGAGCGCGAGGCCATCGAGGCGGGCACCGTGTGGTGGGATGGCGAATTGTTCAGCGGCCGCCCGGACTGGCAGAAACTGCTCGACTACCCCAAGGCGCAACTCACCGAAGAAGAGCAGGCCTTCGTCGACGGCCCGACCGAAGAACTCTGCGCCATGGTCAGCGACTGGGACATCGGCCAGCGCATGGACCTGCCGGAAGAAGCCTGGGCCTTCATCAAGCAGCACGGCTTCTTCGGCCTGATCATTCCCAAGGAGTACGGCGGCAAGGGCTTCTCCGCCTTCGCCCACTCGCAGGTGGTGATGAAGCTCGCCACCCGCAGCGGCGACCTGGCCTCGACGGTGATGGTGCCGAACTCCCTCGGCCCGGCCGAGCTGCTGCTCCACTACGGCACCGACGAGCAGCGCCAGCGCTACCTGCCGAGCCTGGCCAAGGGCGACGACATCCCCTGCTTCGCCCTCACCGGCCCCTACGCGGGCTCCGATGCCGGCGGCATGACCGACGTCGGCATCGTCTGCAAGGGCGAATGGGAAGGTCGCGAGGTGCTCGGCCTGCGCCTGACCTGGGAAAAGCGCTACATCACCCTCAGCCCGGTGGCCACCCTCCTCGGCCTGGCCTTCAAGTGCCACGATCCGGACCATTTGCTGGGCGACGAGGAGGACCTGGGCATCACCCTGGCGCTGATCCCCACCGACACCCCCGGGGTCGAGATCGGCCGCCGCCACGTGCCGCTGGGCGCCGCCTTCATGAACGGTCCGAACTCCGGCAAGGACGTGTTCGTGCCGCTGGAGTACATCATCGGCGGGCAGGAAATGATCGGCAAAGGCTGGATGATGCTGATGAACTGCCTGTCGGTCGGACGCTCCATCTCGCTGCCGGCGGTGGGCACCAGCGCCGGCAAAGCCAGCAGCTACGTCAGCGGTCGCTACGCCCAGGTCCGCGAGCAGTTCAACGTACCGATCGCCGCCTTCGAAGGCATCCAGGAGGCGCTCGCCCGCATCGGCGGCAACGCCTGGCTGATGGACAGCGCGCGAATCCTCACCGCCAACGCGGTGGACCTCGGCGAGAAGCCCTCGGTGCTTTCGGCGATCCTCAAGTACCACCTCACCGAGCGCGGCCGCGAGTGCATCGCCCATGCCATGGACATCCATGGCGGCAAGGGCATCATCATGGGCCCGAACAACTACCTGGGTCGTTCCTGGCAGGGCGCGCCGATCTTCATCACGGTGGAAGGCGCGAACATCCTCTCGCGCAACCTGATGATCTTCGGCCAGGGCGCGATCCGTTGCCATCCGTACGTACTCAAGGAAATGGAACTGGCCCAGCGCGAAGACAAGGACCAGGCCGCCCGCGAGTTCGACGCGCTGCTGGTGAAGCACATCGGCTTCGCCGTCGGCAACGCCGCCAGCAGCTTCCTCCTCAGTCTCAGCTGCGGCCACCTCGGCAACGCGCCCGGCGACCGCATCAGCCGTCCCTACTTCCGCGCGCTGAACCGCCTGGCGGCGTCCTTCGCCCTGCTCGCCGACTTCAGCATGATGCTGCTGGGCGGCGAACTGAAGCGCAAGGAACGCCTCTCCGCGCGTCTCGGCGATGTCCTCAGCTATCTCTACCTGGGCTCGGCGGCGCTCAAGCGCTACCACGACCTGGGCAACCCGGACTACCTGCATCCGCTGCTGCGCTGGACCATGGAGGAAAACCTCGGCAAGGCCGAGGCGGCGCTGGAGGACCTGCTGAACAACTTCCCCAGCCGCTTCTTCGGCTGCGCGCTGAAGGTCCTGGTACTGCCGTTCGGCCGCCGGCACAAAGGGCCGAGCGACGAACTGGACGCCGAGATCGCGGAAATCCTCGGCCGTCCGGACGACGACCCGGCGTTGCAGGCGATCCTCGCTGGCGCGTTCCTGCCGAAGGACCCGCAGGACCCGGTCGGTGCCCTCGCCCACGCCTTCGACGCGGTACGCGAAAGCGCCGCGCTGGAGAAAACCCTGCACAAGGCGATCAAGGAAGGCAGGGTCCAGCCGCAAGCGGGGCAGAACCCGATCGATGCCGGCGCCGCCGCCGGCGTGCTGAGCGCCGAGCAGGCGCAAGCCCTGCACCAGGCCGAAGCGGCACGGCGCAAGGTGATCGACGTCGACGACTTCGCCAAGGAGGAACTGCAACTGGCCGACGGCAGGATCCGCTGACACTCCGCGGCAAAGCGACGGTCGCAACCGACAAAGGCGCCTTCCGGCGCCTTTGTCGTCTTCACCCACCCAAACCCGGGCGATTGGCTAGAATCGACGGGCACATCCCTGACGTACGGGAGGCCATCATGCTCAAGCTATTTGCCACCGGCCTGGCAGCCTCGTTTCTCCTCCTGCCCCCGGCGCAGGCCGCACCGCCTGCGCCCTATGGCGTGCAGCCGCACCAGCAGGCGGTGCAGCGCGCCGGCGAACAGCGCCAACGCCAGCTCCAGGAACAGCGCCAGCGCTTCGACGAACAACGCCTGCAATTGCAGCAGGATCAACTGCAACGCCAGCAGCAGAACCTGCAGCGGCAACGGCAGCAGCGACAGATGCAGGACAACCTGATCCGCCAGCAGCAACTGGACCAGCAGCGCTGGCGCCTGGAGCAGGACCAGCGGCGCCTCGACAGCGAACGCCGGCAACTGGAAAACCGCCGGCGCCAGAGCCAGTCCCCGGCGATCCGCTGAAACTGGCCGGCGCCGCGAAACCCTTTATACTGCCCAGCTTTTTTCCAGAGGACCCGTCATGGCCAACTCCTACCTCGAGCACCACCTCGCCCTGCTCCAGCACCTGCGCAACATCCTCGGCGCCCTGGGCGAGGCCGAGCAGGTGCCGGAAGAAAACCACGGGCTGTTCCTCGAGCGTTTCGACGAACTGATGGACGAACTGCCGCGCGACCCGGAAGGCGCCCAATACCTCGGCCAGGACCTGATTTCCCAGGTCTTCCACCGCTATCCGCAGATCGCCCACCTGGTACCTCGCGACCTGCTGTGGTTCTTCGGCGGCGATTGCCTGCACTTCATGCCGGACGAAGAGATCGACCTGTTCCAGCGCCTCGACGAGCGCCGCTACGAAGCCGAAAAGCGCGGCGAAACGTTCGACTGGAACCGCGAAAAGCAGTTGCTCGCGCTGCCCGAGGACAGCCCGCGGCACTGAGCCCGCCACGGCCACCGGCCGTCCCGCCCCGACCGCCATCCGTGCGCTCGGGGCCGCCTCCCGCCAGCCCAAACCTCGCTACCCTTTCCGAATAAAAAACGGACCGCCCGCCCGATTGCCGGAGCGCGCCGAGTCCGTACCTAGCAGTTCTGCCGGGTAGCCGGAGCTTCACACCCCTTCGCCGCACACGTCCCCACTGATTGCTCTGCAGCGAGCATGTCGTACCTCGCCGGAGCTGCCGATCAATCTGGCGAAGGCGCAGGCATGCACTCGAACGAGTCAACGGAAGACCGCTGTTCACGCCACTACACCCTGCTGCAACGGTGCCCGCTGCTGCACGGGCTGCCCGATCTGCTGCGGCACGTGGCGACCCATGCGTCGGAGCGCCGGTTGCGCGACAAGGACGTCCTGTTCCTCAAGCACGACCCTGAAGACTTCATCGGCCTGGTCCTCGGCGGACACCTCTATACCGTGCTCTACGGGCCGGACGGGCGGGAACTGATCGTCAATGACATCCGTCCTGGCGAAGTGATCGGGGAAACCGCGCTGATCCAGCCGAACCGCCGCGAGACCTCCGCCTACGCCTCCGGCGCGGCGTCGGTGCTGATCCTCCACCGACGTCACTTCGCCCCGTTGATCGCCGACACGGAATTCCTCAACCGCGCGCTGGCCCTCCTCTGTTCGCGCCTGCGCGAAGCCTCCGGTTTCGTCGAGAGGGTCTGCCTGCATCGCCTGGAGTCGCGCCTGGCGCGCCATCTCCTGGCCAGCCTGGCGAGCGAACAGCCCGAGGGAGCCTGCGCGACGCTACCGACCAACCAGAGCATCCTAGCAGCGATGCTCAACGCCAGCCGGCCGAAGCTCAACGCGCAACTGCAAATATGGAAACGCGAAGGGCTGATCAGCTGCCGCAACGACCGGATCCTGATCAACGACCTCGGTCGCCTGCGACGCAAGGCCGAACTGCCGGCCGCGCCCCTGTCACCCAGGTAACAGCCTCGCCCACCGCCCGCCTCACAGACTGCTCGCCGACACGAGCAACCAGGGAGGTAGCGGTTATGGATCGTCCGAATCAGCCAGGCGGCAACGAAACCGGTTCCGATCGCCTGTTCGAGGAAAGCTGGCGTGCCGCGCAGGCTGGCCTGCGCAAACGCGCACAACGCCTTGCGCGCGGCAACAGCCATCGGGCCGAAGAATGGCTGTCGAGCACCGCGGTCAAGGCGCTGCTGTTCCTGCGCCAGTCACCGGAGCGGGTACGCGACCCCCAGGGCTTCCTGTTCCTGGTCCTGGAACACGTCTACCTGGACAGCGCGCGCCACCAGATCCGCGAGGACCGCCTCATCGACCGCGGCATCGACCTGCACGATGGCCAGTTGGAGCGCTTCGCCGCCGTCGGCTCGCCGCTGGAACGCCTGGAGCAGCTGGAACGTCTCGACCAGGTGGACAAGGCCCTGGCCTCGCTGTCGCGCCAACAGCAGCAGCTCTTCGAGCTGCGCTTCATCGAAGAACTGCCCTATGCCGACATCGCCAGCCAGCTCGGCATCGCCCCGCCGCTGGTGCGCAAGCGCGTGCAGTTGCTGCGCTCGCGGCTGAGCGCCGACTTTTTCGCCGGCGACGTTTCACAAGACAGACGCAGCCGCGTTCATTCCTGACAAGCGAGTCGAGGCCCGTGCGACCGGCCCCCTGCCCGACGAGCACCTGCCCATTCAAGGAGAGTCCCATGGCTGACCCCACGGCTGTGAATGCCCAGATCACCGATGCCGTCACCCAGACCAACGTCAAGGTGGTCGCCGAAGCCCCGGCCCAGGCCATCGCCGCGCTCTACCAGATCGCCAGCCATTCCGCGGGCCTGTCCCTGCAGAACGCAGTCTACAGCCAGCAGGCCCTGAACCAGATCTCCACCGCGGTGGTTTCCAAGGCGGTGTCGATGATCATGGCGATAGAAGACAAGAAAGGTATCTGACCCGCCCCTTGATCCCAGGAGTGCCCAGACATGTTCGGCTTCGGCAAGAAATCCGCGCCCGCGCCCGCGCCATCCGGCGACAGCGAGCAAGCCGCCGCCCCCGGCGAGGCCGGCCGGCAGACGCCAGCCAGCGGCGGCAGGGCGTCCGCCAACGGCGACGTGAAGCTGCCGTCGCGCCCTTCGCCGCTGGCCGGCATGAGCGAGCGCCTGCTCAAGCAGACCGAGGCGCCGCCGCCGGACACCAGCGCCCTGAACAGTCAAGTCGTGCAGGCGGTGCAGATGAGCAACAGCGAAACCGCCGGCTATGCGCCGTCGCAGATCGCCATCGCGCCGAACATGATGATCAGCCAGGCCTCCGGACTGGTGGCGCAATCCGCCGCCAGCTACTTCGACGGAGTCAGCAAGATCGCCCTGGCCAGCCAGGCGATCCTGCTCCGGCAGATGACCCAGAACATCGCCGAAAACAAGCTGGCCCAGGCTGCCGAGGACGCGCTCGGCGCCCTCGCCACCGACCTGCTGATGGGCGCCGCCGCCGCGGTAGCCGCGGCGGCCGGGGCGATCGAGGCGGAATCGGCCAGCTTCGCCATCGACAAGATCGACCAGAGCATCGCCAAGTACAGCGAGACCCTCGCCAGTCGCGGCGGCAAGGACACCCAATCGTAGCCACCACCGGCGGGGCCGGCGGCGTCCGGCCCTGGCACAGGAGAGCCGTCATGGCCTATTTCAAGCTGGAAGAACCGGTCAGGTTCCATCGCTATCCCTTCGACTTCCATAGTCACTTCGCCGGCATCCTGCCGGTGGAAAGCAACAGCCGCTGGACGCGCGACCGCCGGGTCTTCCGCGTCGGCGAGCGGCAGGTGAGCCTGGAGAAAGGCCAGGAGCTTTCCCTGATCGGGCTGCTGATGAGTGCCCGCGGCGTCGCCCCGGACGTCGACGGCAAGGCACTGGAGGAGGCTCGCCAGGCCGCGCACTATGAGCTGTTCGAACTGGCTCTGCAGCGGATGGTCAGGCGCAATCCGTTCGCCGCGACCGACCGTCAGGGCTACCTGCGCGGCGAATGCGCGGCGGAGAACATCTATCTCGCCTGCCTCATCCTGGCGCAGCGCTTTGGCCGGACCTCGCCGCCAGCGGCCATCGACCAACCGGCGATCTACCTCGGCACCCTGGAACTGCTCGGTGCGAGCGCGGTTCGCGACAGCGAGACGGACCAGTTCGTCCGCTACTTCAACCGCAAGATATGGAGCGGCAACAAGTACACGCCGTTCGACGACGCCTACTGGGCCCGCGGCGCCATCCGCGATCGCCATCCGGGCGAATTCGCCTGCCTGACGCTGGGGTTCCTCCTCCACGAAGGAATCAGCCATACCCAGACGGCGACGGGGGAAGACGAGGTGGCCGTCCTCGATTCCCTGTTCGAACAATTCAACGCCTCCGAGAAGACCGCCTACCGCCTGCTCGCCCACACCGCGCATGGCTATGCCAGCGAAGCCGCCTTCGATGCCGAGCTGCACAGGATCCTCCGTCATTTCGAAATACAGCAGGGGCAGCCACCGCAGGCCCGGCTGGTCGGCATCGACCTGCTCGGCATGGAGACCGCTACCGGCCTGTACCGACAGTTCTTCGACTTCCTCCTCGGACAGGCCGCGGTGTTTCGCCGCTACCTGGACGGCAAGCCGGAAACCCGCAAGGTGGTCCTGCACATCCATTGTGGAGAGGGGACCGGGGTGTCCGACGACAACCGGTCGCTGTGCGGTTACTTCCTGCGCAACGCCAACGCGCTGGACGATTTCTACACAGCGCTCTCCGCCTATGCCTGGAAGTGCTATGGCAACACCATCCGCCAGGGCAAGGCGCGGCTACGCGAACGGGAGAACCTGCAGGACCGTGACAAGGCGCCCAGCGCCCTCGCCGGCCTTTTCGACGAACTGTTTTTCGGCAACAGCCTGACCGCCTCCGGCCTGCGGCTACGCCGCTTCGACATCACCAGCGGGACTACCCAGGCCCTGGTCGCCTACTACGCCCGCACCAACGTCGTGAACCTCTGCCAGGCGCTGGCCAGCCGCGACGCCGACGGCAACAGCTACTACCGCCGCCTGCTGGAGAGCGATCTGTTCAGCCTGCGCATCGGCCATGCCTACTACTACCGCAACTATCTGGCCAGCAAGTTCCCCGAGCTGTGCTTCGACACCAACCTGGGAAGCAATTTCATTACCGGCGCCTCCGGCCTCTTCGACTCGCTGCAGGAATACCGCCTGAACCGTGGCCTGCGCCATCTCGACGGATACGTCGGCACCGACCAGCTCAAGGAACTCAGTCTGGCCATCGCCTACCAGGGCGAACAGCGCCTGGACCCACAACAGATGCAGTACGTCCATGCCCTGGCGGAAAGCCAGAGCGGCTTCGACGAACTGGGCGAACACCTCCCGGGTACACCCGGCTGGGCGAAACCCGCGCTGGAACAGTTCTTCGTAAGTCAGTGCGCGCTCTACCGCTCCGAGGAGGATCACTACTTCCAGTTCGAAGCCTACCGGCGCCTCTTCGCCCAGGTCCTCAACTGGCGCTCCTATCTGCTGGGCGCCGACGGCCAGGGTGTCGAGCACTCCAACGTACAGGACGAAGCGATCCGCATGGCGCTCCTGCTCAACTATGCCGCCGCGGACCGCCACGGCCGGGTACCGGTCGCTTCGCTGGAGAATGCCCAACGCCTGCTGGTGCAACTGGGCAGCGCCTACTGGGAGGAAACCATCGGCGCCTTCGACCTGGCCGGCGCGCCCCATCGGGACCGAGAGCTGCAGCGCTTCGAAGGGTTCGCCGCCCCCGCCTCGGTCGTGCGCATCTCCACCCGCAGCAGTTGAGGAGCGACCGATGAGCGCCTACGCACGCTACATCAGACGCCGCGCGCTCGCCGCCGCGGACCGCCCGGCGCAGCGTTCGCCGGACGCCAGCGAGGAGGCACGGGACCAACCGCCCCCCAGCAGGCCGGCGAGCGGAAAGCGCCTGCTGGAAATATCGGACAGCGATGCGGCCAAGCTCTTGGCCGTGCTGAAACTGCTCGGATGAGCACCCACCCCAGGAGAAGCGTCATGAAGGAAGAACTCGAAACCCTCGTCACCCAGGTCAAGGCACTCCTCACCGAATGCCTGCAAGGCTGGCTCCAGGCCCTGTCCCAGGGAGACAGCGTGGACGACCCGGCCAGCCTCGGACAGTTGGCGGTGCAGTTGAGCACCGCCTACAGCACCCTGCAGGCCGCTGCCGCCGCCTACCCCGGCGATACCGGCAGCAGCGCGCAGGCCCCCTCGGCGGACGGCACGCAGCAGTACTGAAGCCTCGCCACGACACCCCGCGCACCGCGCGTCCATCGCAGAGGAGTCCGCGCATGTCGATCTCGGAAGAATTGGGAAGGAATCTGGTCCAGCTGGCGCAACGCTGGCTGAAACGCCCCCTCACCAGCGAAGAACACGAGCAGTTGAGACAGTTCCAGCTCGGCCTCGGCAACGACGCCAGCAGCGATCCGGCCGTGCACGCGCGACAGCAGGCCGAACAGGTGATCGAGAACGGCCGGCAGCGTTCCGAAGGCTCCATCCGCCAGATCCTGCAGAACGTCCAGCAGGCCTCGACCCAGGCCCTCCGCGCCCAGGACAGCGGCGAGCAGGCGATTCTCGAGGCGGTCAATGCCGCCGGCAGCCTGGCCGAACTGCGTCCCGGCCACCTGCAGAGCGGCCAGGCAAGCGCCAACCAGTTGGTGATGTCGCAGATTGCCGACCGCCTGGCCAACCTAGTGAAGAGCGAGGTACGCCTGTGCTTCGAGCAGAACTTCGGCTCGCTCAAGCAGCAACTGGAGAACGCTATCGCCATCTTCAACCAGAGCAACCACAACACGTCCGCACCGCCGCCGGACAAGCCCGACCCGCCCGCCGCATGAGACCGCACCGACAAGCGCCCCGCCTCGCGGGGCGCTTGCATTTTCGCCGCCCGCCAGGCCTGGCGCCGACGGATTCACAACTCCCTGGCTGGAGCGTTCATCAAGACAGCACGACATGAGCCGTGCCGTTCACTCACAGGGAGTCACATCATGAGTTTTCCGACCGCAGTCAACGACCAGATCACCGATGCCGTCACCCAGTCCAACGTCAAGGTCGTCGGTGAGGCGCCAGCCATGGCGCTGGGCACCATCTACCAGACCATGGCCCACTCCACCGGGATTCTCTTCGAGAACGCGGTGAGCGCCCAGCAACAGCAGAACGCCCTGGCCCTGGCCGCCTCCAACATGGGCGTGATGCAGATCTACAGCCTCGACACCGCCGCCGATGCCGGAGCCACCGAGAAAGTCGGCCAGTTGGGCGTGGCCGACAACCTCACCAGCCTGCTGACCGTACTGAAATCCTTCACCTGAGCCTGACCCGCCGGGTCCAAGCAATCGCCGTACATCCTTCGCAATGATTCAGGAGAATCACCATGAGCTTCCCAACCGCAGTAAACAACCAGATCACCGATGCCGTCACCCAGTCCAACGTCAAGGTGATCGGTGAAGCCCCGGCCATGGCGCTGGGTTCGATCTTCCAGACCATGGCCCACTCCACCGGCATCCTGTTCGAGAATTCGGTAGCTGCCCAGCAACAGCAGAACGCCCTGGCCCTGGCCGCTTCCAACATGGGCGTGATGCAGATCTACAGTCTGGATACCAGCGCCGCCGGCGGCGCCACCGAGAAGATCGGCCAGTTGGGCGTGGCCGACAACCTCACCAGCCTGCTGACGGTGCTCAAAGCGCTGCCCTGATCGCCGCCGTCGCTACACCAGAGAAGGCCACTCCACGAGTGGCCTTTTTCGTCTCGACGATCGAGCGAGCAGATGCGGCGGGACAGCGGCCTGCCGAGGGGAACATGGGGGGAATCGGGAAAAGCACCAGGGCGGTGCGGTTCGCAGAAACGAAAAAAGGGCCCGAAGGCCCTTTTCTCTTCGACCCAGGCCGAAACCTGGATCATGTTTGGAGCGGGAAACGAGACTCGAACTCGCGACCCCGACCTTGGCAAGGTCGTGCTCTACCAACTGAGCTATTCCCGCGTTACAACTTGTTGCCCGTTCGGCCGAAACCGAACCTTTGACGCCTAACTTTCACCAACCCCGCCGAAGCCAGGCTGTAGAATTTGGAGCGGGAAACGAGACTCGAACTCGCGACCCCGACCTTGGCAAGGTCGTGCTCTACCAACTGAGCTATTCCCGCAATGGCGTCCCCTAGGGGACTCGAACCCCTGTTACCGCCGTGAAAGGGCGGTGTCCTAGGCCACTAGACGAAGGGGACGCGGCCCGGAACTTACAACAGATCTTTCCGGCTTCCAGTGTTTCGCGTTTGGCTTCACGCTGGAAGTGGCGCGCATTTTATGGAGCGTCCGGGGAGGCGTCAACCCTTCTGAGAAAATTTTTTTAAATCAAAGACTTCTGTGCAAATAATGAGCTGCTGCTATCAGTGGTAGCACCAAGACATTAGACTGAGAAAATTCTTACAGCGGAGTCCCAAGGTGTCGCCACTCCTCATTACCGCCCTCATCATCGGCGGGATCGCCCTCCTAATCGCCATTGGCTATATCAACCACGTGGTGGAAAACAGCAAGCTGGAGAAAGCGCGCCTGAAAGCCGAACTCAACGACCGGGTCCGGCGCTGCGCGCAGATTTCCGAGAGCCTTCCCGGCCAGTTCGTCAGCCCGTCTCTGAAGCTGTTGATGAGCCAGATCGAGCTCAGCCTCAGCGAGCAGCAACTGGCGCTGGAGAAGAAAGCCGATGCCGGGCTCAAGGCTCGCATAGAAGAGTTGCGCGCGCTGGTCGCCAAGGGCGAGTCGATCCCGGTGCGCAATCCGCCCCAGGCGATCCTGACCGAGGACAAGGCCAAGGAAGTCCGCTTCCTCTTCGAAGCCCTGCATGCCCAGCTCACCCGTTTCACCCAGGACGGCCACCTGCCGCGCAGCGAGGCGCAGATCTGGGTCAAGGAGATTCGCCACCTCCTGGTGCGCCTGCATATCGAGTTCTTCGGCAATCTCGGCCAGCAGGCCCTGCAGCAGAACGAACCGCGCCAGGCGCGCCTGGCCTTCGAGCGCGGCGCCCAGTACCTGCGCAAGCAGCCCGAGCTGGCGCGCTACCAGGCGGAGCTGCAGCAGATGGAAGCGCAGCTGGCCCGCGCCAACGCGATGGTGCTGAACAACAGCCAGCCGGCGAGCGAGGAGCCCAGCGAACTCAACGAGGGATTGAAGGCCCTCGATGCAGACGACCTGTGGAAGAAGAAGAACGTCTACGACTGATTCCGGCCTGCCCACGGCAGCCGTGCTATAACCCAGGCTCATATCGACCGAGGAAATCGTTATGAGCCTGACACTCTACGGAGCCCCGCTGTCTCCGTTCGTCCGCAAGGTCCGCCTGCTCCTGGCCGAAAAGGGCCTCGACTACCAGTTGGAAGCGATCGCCCCGTTCGGCCAGCCGGCCTGGTATCGCGAGATCAGTCCGCTGGGCCGCATCCCGGCGTTACGCGACGGCGACCTGGCCCTCGCCGACTCCAGCGTGATCTGCCAGTACCTGGAAGAACGCTATCCCGAACCGCCGAATCTCCAGGGCGACGCCCCCGCCGGCCGCGCAGCGGTGCGCTGGCTGGAAAAATACGCCGACTACGAGATCGCTCCCCTGGCCACGCTGACGATCTTCCGCAACCGGATACTCAAGCCGGCGATGGGCCAGGCCTGCGAGGAGAACGACGTGCGTCGCGCGCTGGAGGAAAAGCTGCCAGCGCACTTCGATTACCTGGAAAACCATCTCGACGGCCGGGCCTTCTTCGTCGGCGAGCGACTGACCCTCGCCGACCTGGCGATCGCCAGCCAGTTGGTCAACCTGCGTCACGCCGGCGAAAACCTGGACGAGCAACGCTGGCCGGCCCTCGCCGCGCATTTCGCGCGGATGCTCGAACGCCCGGCGATGCAAGCGCTGCTGCCGGGGGAACGACGGACCCTCGACAAGCTCGCAGCGAAAGCCTGAACGCGTCGCTCAGCAGTCCGTCAGGCGCAGGAATATCTCCACCAGGCCTTCGATCCCGGCCTGGTCCTCGGCGCTGAAGCGTCCCACGCTCGGGCTGTCCAGATCGAGCACAGCGACCAGGCGGCCGTCCTTGAGCAGGGGCACCACCAGTTCGCTGCTGGAAGCGCTGTCGCAGGCGATGTGGCCGGGAAACGCGTGGACGTCGTCGACCCGCTGGGTCAGCCGGGTACGCGCCGCGGCGCCGCAGACGCCCTTGGAGAAGGGAATGCGGACGCAGGCGACCTTGCCCTGGAACGGTCCCAGGACCAGTTCCTCGTTGCGGTTCAGATAGAAGCCGGCCCAGTTCAGGTCGCCCAGCTCATGGAAGAGAAAGGCGGAGAACTGCGCGGCGTTGGCGATGAAATCACGCTCGTCGGCGAATAGCGCCTCGGCCTGCGCCGCCAGCAGGGCGTAGCCGGCCAGCCCGGCGCCAGATTGCTGCAGATCGATCATGCCTGGCGCTCCAGCAGTTGCTTGCCCACCCAGTAGCGGGAGAACTGATAGGCGCAACGGCCGTTGCGGTTGCCGCGGCCAAGCGCCCAGCGGATCGCTTCCTTCTCCAGCTCCTCGCTCCAGCTCCAGGCCAGCCCGGCCTTCTCCGCGAGCACGTCCACCCAGTGGCGAACCACGCTGAGGAAATGCTCCTGGGTGAAGGGATAGAACGACAGCCACAGGCCGAAACGGTCGGACAAGGCGATCTTGTCCTCCACCGCTTCGTTGGGATGCAGCTCGCCGTCCACCATCTTCCAGTTCTCGTTGTCGCTCTGCTTCTCCGAAACCAGGTGCCGGCGGTTGGAGGTGGCGTAGAGCAGCACATTGTCCGGCGCCTGCTCCAGCGAGCCGTCGAGCACGCTCTTGAGTACCCGGTAGTCGCCTTCCCCGGCATCGAACGAGAGGTCGTCGCAGAACAGCACGAAGCGCTGCGGCAGGCCTTGCAGTTGCTCGACCACGCGCGGCAGGTCGGCCAGGTGGTCGCGCTCGATCTCGATCAGGCGCAGCCCGGCGCCGGCCAGCTCGGCCAGCAGCGCACGAACCAGAGAGGACTTGCCGGTCCCGCGGGCCCCCCAGAGCAACGCGTGGTTGGCCGGCTGGCCGGCGACGAACTGGCGGGTGTTGCGTTCCAGTTGCTCGCGCTGCCGCTCTACGCCCAGCAGGTCGGCCAGGCACAGGTCGAGGCTGACCTCCAGCGGCTGCAGGTAGCCACTGCGGCCGTCGCGGTGCCAGCGCGCCGCCAGGCTGCGCTCCCAGTCGACGGCTTCGCGTACGGCCGGCAGCAGCGGCTCCAGGCGCGCGAGCACGCTTTCGGCGCGGGCAAGAAAATCGCTCAATCGGGAATCCACTCTGTTCTCCTCGGATCGGACTGACGTCACGGATCGATCATCGGTTGCGCCCAGGAACCCCGACAGACGGTCGGGATGGGCTATGCTAGGCGGCAGAACCTCGCCAAGGCTGATCCCCGCCCCCATGGATATAGCGCTGACCCATCGCCTGTCGTTCAAACAGGCCAGCCTCACCGTGCTGGTGGCCTTTATCCTGGGAACCCTGCTCAGCCTGATTCAGGTTGGCGTCGATTATGCCAGCCAGGACGCATCCATCAATCGCGAAGTGCGCGCGCTGCTGGACGTCAGCCACAACCCCGCCGCGCGAATCGCCTACAACATCGATGCGGAGCTGGCCCAGGAGCTGGTCCTCGGCCTGCTGCGTTCGCCCGCCGTGGTCCGCGCGGAAATCATCGACACCTCCGGCCTGCCGCTGGCCAGCGCCTCGCGCGAACCCGCCGAAAGCCGCCTGCGGCCGCTCAGCGACTTCCTCTTCGGCCACAAGCGGGTCTACGAGGACCCGTTGCATGTCGACCATGCGCCGGGCGAGGCCCTCGGCGTACTGCAGCTGGAAATCGACACCTTCGTGTTCGGCAACGACTTCCTCCGTCGCGCCGGCATCACCCTGCTCTCCGGCTTCGTGCGCAGCCTGCTGCTGTCGCTGATCCTGCTGGTGCTCTTCTACACCCTGCTGACCAAGCCCCTGGTCAGCCTGATCCAGGCCCTCAGCGGACACGATCCACGCTCGCCGGCACGCATGCGCCTGCCCTGCCCCAAGGGCCACGAACGCGACGAGATCGGCGTGCTGGTGGAAGTCATCAACCGCCAGCTCGGGCGCATCTCGGTAGAGATCGAACAGCGCCGGGAGGCGGAGAACCGCCTGACCCAGTACCTGGAGGAGCTGGAAAGCATCGTCGCCGCCCGTACCGCCGAGCTGAAGGCCGCCAACGCGCGCCTGACGCTGTCCAACCAGGAACTCGAAGAAGCCCGCCAGACCGCTCTCGACATGGCCCAGGCCCGCGCCAGCTTCCTGGCCAACATGAGCCACGAGATCCGCACGCCGCTGAACGGCCTGCTCGGCATGCTCTCGCTGAGCCTCGACGGCCCGCTCACCCCGGAACAGCGCCAACAGCTGTCGATCGCCCACGACTCCGGCAAGGTACTGGTGGAATTGCTCAACGACGTGCTCGACCTCTCCAAGTTCGAGGCCGGGCAACTGGTCCTGGAACAGATCCCGTTCGACCTGGGCGTCCTGGTGGAAGACACCGCCAGCCTCCTCTCGCAGAACGCCGCGGCCGGCGTGGAGTTGACCTGCCTGGTCGACCCCGCCCTGCCCGCCCAGGTTTCCGGCGACCCGACGCGGATTCGCCAGGTCGTCAGCAACCTGCTGTCCAACGCGCTGAAGTTCACCCGCCTGGGGCGGGTCGACGTTCGCGTGGAAGCCACCGCCGAGGGTGTGCGCATCAGTGTGCGCGACACCGGCATCGGCATCGCCCAGGAGGCGCTGGATCGCATCTTCCAACCGTTCACCCAGGCCGACGCGGGTATCACCCGCCAATACGGCGGCACCGGCCTCGGCCTGGCCCTCACGCGCAAGCTGTGCGAGGCCATGCAGGGCGAACTGACGGTGGAGTCGACGGTCGGCCTGGGCAGCCTGTTCAGCGTCGGCCTGCCGCTGGCACCGGTCAGCCCTCCGCTACAGGCGCTGCCGCTGCGCGGCCGGGTGATCGCGCAATGCTCGGCCAACAGCGGGCTGGCGCAGCTGCTGCAAACCTGGCTGCCGCGCTGGGGCCTGGAGTACAAGCGCCTGGAGACCGACGACAGCCTGCTCGGCCACTCGCTCGACGTACTGATATCGGATTGCCCGGACTGCCTGATGGGACTGCGTCCGAGCATCGGTACGCCGATCCTGCTGGTCACCGCCTACGGCAGTTTCCTCGAACCGGAGCTGGCCCGCCGCCTGTCGCCGTTGCGCCAACTGGCCAGGCCGCTGAGTCGCAACCAGTTGTACCAGGCCCTGAAACACGTGCTCGAACACACCGCCATAGCCCCGTCGAGCGCCTCGGACACCGCGGGAGAACAGCGCAACACCCGGGTCCTGCTGGTGGAGGACAACCCGGTCAACCAGTTGGTCGCCAAGGGCCTGCTGCACAAGCTCGGCTGCCAGGTATGGATCGCCGAACACGGGCTGAATGCCCTGAAGATGCTGGAGGAGCATCCCATCGACCTGGTCCTGATGGACTGCAACATGCCGGTGATGGACGGCTACGAAGCGACCCGGCAGATCCGCGACAGCGGACGCTGGGGCGGCCTGCCGATCATCGCGCTGACCGCCAACGCCCTGCCGGACGAGCGCGAACGTTGTCGTGCCGCCGGCATGGACGACTACCTGGCCAAGCCCTTCCACCGCGACGAACTGAAGGCCATCCTCGACCGCTGGTGCCCGCTCACCGCGGGCGACTAGCCGGTCTCGCGACGACGGCTAGCCTCCCACCACCAGGCGAAAACGCGACAGCAACCCGCCCAGGCGCTGGTGCAGGTCGAACATCTCGTTGAGGTCGAAACCGGTGCTGCAGATCAGTTGCTGGCGCAGCGGAATGACCCGTTCGCGCAAGGTGATCCCTGGCACCGTCAGCGCCAGGTGCACCTCCCGCTCATCGTGGCTGGCGCGACGGCGATCCACCAGGCCGAGCTGTTCGAGGCGCTTGAGCAAGGGCGTCAGGGTTCCCGAGTCGAGCAGCAGGCGGTCGCCCAGGGCCTTCACCGTCGGCTGCTCCGGCGGGCTCGCATGCCACTCCCAGAGCACCAGCATGACCAGGTACTGCGGATAGGTCAGGCCGATCTGTTCGAGCAGCGGCCGATAGCCGCGAATCACTGCGCGCGAGGCGGCGTACAGCTTGAAACACAGCTGGTTGTCGAGCAGCAGCGATTCTTCGACGCCATCCGGCCTGGCGACTTTTCCCCGGGTGCTCATTCAAGCAGCGCCTCGATCGCCGAGCTCAGCTCCTCCGGCTTGGTGGTCGGCGCGTAGCGCTTCACCACCTGGCCATCGCGGCCGATCAGGAACTTGGTGAAGTTCCACTTGATGCCCTGGCTGCCGAGCAGGCCCGGCGCGCGCTTCTTCAGGCTGACGAACAACGGGTGGGCGCCGGCGCCGTTGACCTCGATCTTCCTGAACAGCGGGAAGCTCACCCCGTAGTTCAGTTCGCAGAACTGCGAAATCTCGCCCTCGTCGCCCGGTTCCTGCTTGCCGAACTGGTTGCAGGGGAAGCCGAGCACCACCAGTCCGCGCTCACGGTATTTTTCCCACAAGGCCTCCAGCCCCTGGTACTGCGGGGTGAAGCCACATTTGCTGGCGGTGTTCACCACCAGCAACGCCTTGCCGCCGAAATCGGCCAGGGTCTTCTGTTCGCCCTTGATGGTGGTGCAGGGAATGCTCAGCAGCGAATCGCTCATGGCTTGTCTTCCTTGTTGAGGGTGGGTCTCGAAACAAAGTAGCTCGCAATTCAATTGCACACAACTTGATTGAATGAAAAACGACCCGAACCAAAGACGGGTCGTCGCTCTCTAGCTCTCCCGCGGCACCAGCTTCAGCGAGGCCGAGTTGATGCAGTAACGCAACCCGGTGGGCCGGGGGCCATCCGGGAAGACGTGCCCCAGGTGGGCATCGCAGCGGCCGCAGCGGACTTCGATGCGGTGCATGCCGTGGCTGAAGTCGTCCAGTTCGCGGACCGCCTCGGCGTCCACCGGCTGGAAATAGCTCGGCCAACCGCTGCCGGAGTCGTACTTGGCGTCGGAGTCGAACAACGCCGTGCCGCAGCAGGTGCAATGATAGATCCCGGGGGTCTTGGTGGCGTGGTATTCGCCACTGAAGGCGCGTTCGGTACCGCCCAGGCGACAGATGTGGAACTGCTCTTCGGTCAACTCCTCGCGCCAGGAGTCCAGGGGTTTGTCGATCTTGCTCATCGGCTCTACCTCGCGATCTGAAAAATGCCCGGCGCTCCCTTTTCCGGGGGACGGGCCGCACGTATCATGCGTGCTCCTTATAGACGCCAGTCTGTCATCCGCGTTACAGCCTGCCAAGCCGCGATCCAGCGGGCTTTTCGCAGCCTGTTCCACGGTGTTCGCTCACTTCGGGACTCGACACATCATGCAGGTCAGCAAATCGAACAAGCTCGCCAACGTCTGCTATGACATTCGCGGGCCGGTGCTCAAGCACGCCAAACGCCTAGAGGAAGAGGGTCACCGCATCCTCAAGCTGAATATCGGCAACCCGGCGCCGTTCGGTTTCGAAGCTCCCGAGGAAATCCTCCAGGACGTCATCCGCAACCTGCCGACCGCCCAGGGCTACAGCGACTCCAAGGGTCTGTTCAGCGCGCGCAAGGCAGTGATGCAGTATTACCAGCAGAAGCAGGTGGAGGGCGTCGGCATCGAGGACATCTACCTCGGCAACGGCGTGTCGGAACTGATCGTGATGTCCATGCAGGCGCTGCTGAACAACGGCGACGAGGTGCTGATCCCCGCTCCCGACTACCCGCTGTGGACCGCCGCGGTCAGCCTCGCCGGCGGCAAGCCGGTGCACTACCTGTGCGACGAGCAGGCCAACTGGTGGCCGGACCTCGAAGACATCAAGGCGAAGATCACGCCGAACACCAGGGCGATGGTGATCATCAACCCGAACAACCCCACCGGTGCGGTGTATTCCAGGGAAGTGCTGGAAGGCATGGTCGAGCTGGCCCGCCAGCACAACCTGGTGCTGTTCTCCGACGAGATCTACGACAAGATCCTCTACGACGGCGCCGTCCACGTCTCCACCGCCTCGCTGGCGCCGGACGTGCTCTGCCTGACCTTCAACGGCCTGTCCAAATCCTACCGGGTGGCCGGCTTCCGCTCCGGCTGGGTGGCGATCTCCGGACCCAAGCAGCGGGCACAGAGCTATATCGAAGGTCTCGACATCCTCGCCAACATGCGCCTGTGCGCCAACGTCCCGGCGCAGCACGCGATCCAGACCGCTCTGGGCGGCTACCAGAGCATCAACGATCTGGTCCTGCCGCCGGGGCGCCTGCTGGAGCAGCGCAACCGCGCCTGGGAACTGCTCAACGACATCCCCGGCGTCAGCTGCGTGAAGCCGATGGGCGCGCTGTACGCCTTCCCGCGGATCGACCCGAAGGTCTGCCCGATCCACAACGACGAGAAGTTCGTCCTCGACCTGCTGCTCTCGGAAAAACTGCTGATCGTCCAGGGCACCGCCTTCAACTGGCCGTGGCCCGACCACTTCCGGGTGGTCACCCTGCCCCGCGTCGATGACCTGGAGCAGGCGATCCTGCGCATCGGCAGCTTCCTCAAGGGCTACCAGCAGTAACCCCCCGCTCCCGCGGCGCCGCTGGCGCCGCCCTGCCCGGCGACCCATCCATGGACCTGCAGATCGACGACTTCCACAAGGACGCCGCTGGCGGCCTCCTGCTTCTCTACCAGGCGTTTCCGCGCAAGACCGCGCTCTACGTCGAAGACCTGATCGGCCGCGAGGCGCCGGACGAGTTCGGCCTGCCGAGCAAACGTCACCAAAGTTGTCTGGGCGCGTTGCTCTGGCTCGCCGAGGAAGGCTACCTGCGCTTCGCCAACACCATTCATTACGAGGCTCTCGACCAGGCGGTGCTCAGCGAAAAGGCCTTCCTAAGACTTACCCGTATCGTCCCCCGGGCCGCGGCGGCGCTGGCCGAGGCGCCGGCCAGCGTCCGCCGCGAACAGGCCAGCCTGGCCAACCAGTTGCGCCAGGCGCTGGCGCAGGGCGACGGCGAACGCCTGGCCGGGCTGACCCGCCTGCTGTTCGAGGGCAACCTGGGCGCGCAAGGCGACACAGTTTGAAATAGTCCCTCGATTGAATCGCCATGGACCGCCCCTTATATAACCCCGCATGATTATCAGGAGCCCGTTCGCCCGCCCCGGCGGCCTGCGAACCGCGCTCCGTGCCTTCAGCCGTGAGGAGAAGCTTTACACCATGATGCGCATCCTGTTGTTCCTGGCCACCAACCTGGCAGTCCTGGTGATTGCCAGCATCACCCTGAAACTGCTCGGGGTGGACCGCTTCACCGGCCAGAATTACGGCAGCCTGCTGGTCTTCTGCGCCGTGTTCGGTTTCGCCGGTTCGCTGGTCTCGCTGTTCATCTCCAAGTGGATGGCGAAGATGAGCACCGGTACCGAAGTCATCAGCCAGCCGCGCACCCGTCACGAACAGTGGCTGCTGCAGACCGTCGAAGAGCTGTCCCGCGAGGCCGGCATCAAGATGCCGGAGGTCGGCATCTTCCCCGCCTACGAGGCCAACGCCTTCGCCACCGGCTGGAACAAGAACGACGCGCTGGTCGCGGTCAGCCAGGGCCTGCTCGAACGTTTCTCGCCCGATGAGGTGAAAGCCGTCCTCGCCCACGAGATCGGCCACGTCGCCAACGGCGACATGGTCACCCTGGCGTTGATCCAGGGCGTGGTGAACACCTTCGTGATGTTCTTCGCGCGAATCTTCGGCAACTTCGTCGACAAGGCCATCCTGAAGAACGAGGACGGCCCGGGCATCGGCTACTTCGTCGCGACCATCTTCGCCGAACTGGTGCTCGGCATCCTCGCCAGCATCATCGTCATGTGGTTCTCGCGCCGCCGCGAGTTCCGCGCCGACGCCGCCGGCGCCCACCTGGCCGGCACCGGCGCGATGATCGCCGCGCTGCAACGCCTGCGTTCGGAACAGGGCGTGCCGGTGCAGATGCCCGACACCCTGAACGCCTTCGGCATCAATGGCGGCCTCAAGCACGGCCTGGCCGGCCTGCTGATGAGCCACCCGCCGCTGGAAGATCGTATCGAAGCGCTGCGCGCCAGCGCACGCTGATCCGCTTTCACACTTGGGACAGGGCGACCATCGGTCGCCCTTTTTTTATGCCCGGGAAAGCCACCTATCCATGGTCGCTTTGACAGCCGCGGGCCAGCCCCGGAACATGCGGGTCCGTGATTTCGCCCGATGAGGTTCCCATGCAGATCCGCGCCGATTTCGACAGCGGCAACATCCAGGTCATCGATGCCAGCGATCCTCGCCGGATCCGCCTGGCGATCCGTCCCGACCTGGCCAGCCAGCATTTCCAGTGGTTCCACTTCAAGGTCGAGGGCATGACTGCCGCCACCGAGCACCGCTTCACCCTGGTCAACGCCGGCCAGTCGGCCTACAGCCATGCCTGGAGCGGCTACCAGGCAGTCGCCTCGTACGATGGCGAACGCTGGTTCCGCGTACCGTCGCAATACGACGCCGACGGCCTGCATTTCCAGCTTGAACCGGAGGAAAGCGAAGTCCGCTTCGCCTACTTCGAGCCCTACAGCCGCGAACGGCATGCCCGCCTGGTCGAACGTGCGCTCGGCATCGAGGGCGTCGAACGGCTCGCCGTCGGCACCAGCGTGCAAGGCCGCGACATCGAATTGCTGCGGGTCAGGCGCCATCCCGACAGCCACCTGAAGCTGTGGGTCATCGCCCAGCAGCATCCCGGCGAACACATGGCCGAATGGTTCATGGAAGGCCTGATCGAGCGCCTGCAGCGGCCGGACGACACGGAAATGCAGCGCCTGCTGGAAAAGGCCGACCTGTACCTGGTGCCGAACATGAACCCGGACGGCGCGTTCCACGGCAACCTGCGCACCAACGCCGCCGGCCAGGATCTCAACCGGGCCTGGCTGGAGCCGAGCGCCGAGCGCAGCCCGGAAGTCTGGTTCGTCCAGCAGGAGATGAAGCGCCATGGCGTCGACCTGTTCCTCGACATCCACGGCGACGAGGAAATCCCCCACGTATTCGCCGCCGGCTGCGAGGGCAACCCGGGCTATACGCCCCGCCTGGAACGACTCGAGCAACGCTTCCGCGAGGAACTGATGGCGCGCGGCGAATTCCAGATCCGCCATGGCTACCCACGTAGTGCGCCGGGCCAGGCCAACCTGGCGCTGGCCTGCAACTTCGTCGGGCAGACCTACGACTGCCTGGCGTTCACCATCGAGATGCCGTTCAAGGACCACGACGACAACCCGGAGCCCGCGACCGGCTGGTCCGGCGCCCGCTCCAAGCGGCTCGGCCAGGACGTCCTGAGCACCCTTGCGGTGCTGGTCGACGAACTCCGCTGAAAATGGACGGGGCGCCGCGCGGCGCCCCGTTTCAGCCTCTCTCCAGCAGGTAGACGGCCTCGTTCAGCCAGGACACCCCGCGCTCGAGGAATTTCCAGTTGACGCCGAGCACGTCGCCGCGCTCCAGTTCCTCGATCCGCCAACCGCCAGCGTAGTAGCCACGCACCTCCTCGTCGGGCACGGCGAACGGCGGACCGGCCATCTCCGCCTGCGGGTAGTCGATGGTGACCAGCAAGCCGAGGCTGCGCGTCGGCAGGACCGCCTGGAGATGCCCGGCATAGCGCTCGCGCATCTCCGGCGGCAGGGCGATCAGCGCGGCGCGGTCGTAGAACGCCCTGCACTGCGCCAGGTGCTCTGCCTGCAAGGCGAAGAAATCACCCTGCAGCAGGGTGATGCCGGCGACCCGGTAGCGGCGGAAACCACCCAGTTGATCGATCTCGGGGCGCAGGTCGTGCTCCTCGAAGAAGTCGCTCACGGCCTTTTCCGAAAGCTCCACCCCCAGCACCTCCAGCCCCTGGGCGGCCAGCCAGGCCAGGTCCAGGGTCTTGCCGCACAACGGCACCAGGATCCGTTCGCCCGCTTGCAATCGCAGCCGCGACAGGTGGCGCATCAGGTAGGGATTGATCTCGTCCAGATGGAAGCCGATCTGGTTGTTCGCCCAGCGGGCGTGCCAAAAATCCGCCTGCATCCTGCCCTCCGCATTCGTGGAAAAACCCGCAAGGTGGCGACAATCGGCCGGCAGGTCAACTCCCCTGCGCATCTTCCTCGCGCACTTCCACCAGCACCGGACACGGCGCCTCGCGGATCACCCGGTCGCCGACCGAAGGATCGAGCAGGCGCTCCAGCCGTCCCAGGTGCCGATGGCCGATGACGATCAGCTCGCAGCCCAGGCGCCGCGCCTCGCCCAGGATCACCTGCACCGGGTCGCCGGCGCGTAGCTCGGCCCGTACCTCCAGCTCGCACCCGGCTAGCAGCGCACGGGCCTCGTCGAGCACCTGCCGGGCCTCTTCACACTCGTGCGCGGCGGGCGGATAGTCGAGCAGCGTCGGCCGGCCCGGCAACGCATAGCCGGCGTCCACCGCGCACAGCAGGTGGACCCTCGCGCCCGGCGCGGCGGCCTGCCGCGCCAGCTCGGCAATGCGACGGGTCTGCGGGCCGCCGTCGATGGCGACCAGGAGTGTATGGAACATCGGCAAATCCTCGGACAGGGCGTACACCGGCATTCTTCGGTAGCCACCGGCGCGCGTAAAGGCATCGCGGACGCAATCCAGCAATGCAGCGAACGCACGCCTGGGAGAGCAAAAGACTGCACCTTGCGCACTCAAGGGTGCTTATACTTCCACTCCATGCATCTTCCCGATATGAATCTCCTGGTCGCCCTCAACGTTCTTCTCGAAGAGGGCAGCGTGGTCGGAGCCGCGCGCCGCATGCACCTCAGCCCACCGGCGATGAGCCGTACCCTGTCGCGGATCCGCGAGGCGGTAGGCGATCCGATCATGGTCCGCGCCGGCCGCAAGCTGGTGCCCACGCCCCGCGCCCTGGAACTGCAGGAGCAGGTCCGACAACTGGTGGATCAGGCCCGCGACCTGTTCAACACCC
Source organism: Pseudomonas sp. FDAARGOS_761 (assembly GCF_013343155.1). Classification (NCBI taxonomy): domain Bacteria; kingdom Pseudomonadati; phylum Pseudomonadota; class Gammaproteobacteria; order Pseudomonadales; family Pseudomonadaceae; genus Pseudomonas; species Pseudomonas sp. FDAARGOS_761. The sequence goes on from NZ_CP054572.1 coordinate 3,281,203, forward strand.
GCGAGACCATCCAACTGGACAAGCTGGAGCGCTGCTTCACCCTGCGTTCCAACAACACCCTGGTCGGCGGTCTGGCCACCCGCATACTGGAAATCTTCAGCAAGGAAGCGCCACGCTGTACCCTGCGCTTCGCCCCGGAATCGGACATAGACGACGAAGCCCTGCGGCAGAACCGCATCGACCTCTACATCGGCGCCTCGTCCTGGATGGAGCCCGAGGTCAAGACCCAGCAACTGCTCACCACCCGCTTCGTCGGCCTGGCCCGCCAGGGGCATCCGATCTTCGACGGCGACATCACCCCGCAGCGCTTCGCCGCCTTCCCCCACATCAGCGTCTCGCGCCGCGGACTCCACCACGGCCCACTGGACCAAGCCCTGGGAGAGCTGGGGGTGACCCGCCAGGTCAAGCTGGTCTGCGCAACCTTCCACTCGGCGATCTTCGCCCTGCCCGGTTCCGACCTGCTGTTGCCGATCGCCGAGCACTCCCTGTGGCGGGCCAACCGACTGGGCCTGGGCCTGCGCCAGTTCGACATCCCGGTGCCATTGAAGACCGTGATGGTGGTCCAGGCCTGGCATCCACGCTTCGACAACGATCCCGCGCACCGCTGGTTCCGGCAAACGGTCAAGCGGCTTTGCGAGGAAGTGCAGAACGATCCCCATCCGCTGCTGGGCTCCAACTGATATAGATGCGTAAAACGCACTGATTCATTTCGATCATTTCAATTTTCACACTATCTGGACGCCCCTAGACTGCGGCGGAAATCAGAAGAGTTTCCGCCCATGCCTTGTTTCCCCACCCTCGCCGTAGCGAGGTCGCGATGACTTCGCTCGCCACCCCGCTCGGCCAGCCGACGCCAACCGCAGCCCCCGCCGCCCCCGCCGCCCCCGCCGCCCAGCCTTTCGGCGCGCGCATCGTGGTCGGCCTGCTCGGCGTGCTGCTCGCCTCGCTCACCGCCGGTCTCAATGGTCATGTCACCGAGATCGCCATGACCGATGTGCGCGGCGCACTCGCCATCGGCCATGACGAAGGCACCTGGCTGACCGTGCTCTACGAAGCCACCCAGGTCGCCGCCATGGCATTCGCGCCCTGGTGTTCGGTGACCTTTTCCCTGCGCCGCTTCACGCTCTTCGCCATCGGCGGCTTCGCCCTGCTGGCCCTGCTCTGTCCGTTCGCGCCGAACCTCGAGAGCCTGCTGGTCCTGCGCACCCTGCAAGGGCTGATGGCCGGCTGCCTGCCGCCAATGCTGATGACCGTGGCGCTACGCTTCCTGCCACCCGGGATAAAGCTCTACGGCCTGGGCGCCTATGCCCTCACCGCGACCTTCGGGCCCAACCTGGGCCTGCCACTGGCGGCGTTCTGGTTCGAATACGTCGGCTGGCAGTGGGTGTTCTGGCAGGTCATTCCACTGTGCCTGGTGGCGATGGCCGCGGTGTCCCATGGCATCCCCCAGGACCCGGTGCGCCTGGAACGCTTCCGCCAGTTCGACGGCATCGGCCTGCTCACCGGTTTCCCGGCGATCTGCGCCCTGGTGATCGGTCTGCTGCAAGGCGAACGCCTGGACTGGTTCGAGTCGCCGCTGATCTGCCTGCTGCTGGGCAGCGGCAGCCTCCTGCTAGGGCTGTTCCTGGTCAACGAATGGAGCCACCCGCTGCCGTTCTTCCGCCTGCAGTTGCTGAAGCGGCGCAACCTGACCTTCGCCCTGATCACCCTGGCCGGCGTGCTGGTGGTGCTCGGCGCGAGCATGGGCGTGCCGACCGAATTCCTCGCCGAGATCCGCGGCTACCGCCCCCTGCAGAGCGTACCCATGGTGTTGCTGGTGGCCCTTCCGCAGCTCGTCGCGCTGCCGCTGGTGGCGGCCCTCTGCAACATCCCGCGGGTCGACTGCCGCTGGGTGCTGGCCTGCGGCCTGTGCCTGTGCGCCGGTGCCTGCCTGAGCTTCAGCCAACTGACGGCGGACTGGGTGCGCGAGGACTTCTACCTGCCGATGCTGTTACTGGTGGTCGGCCAGCCGATGGCGGTGATTCCGCTGTTGATGCTCTCCACCAGCGTCATCGCGCCCATCGAGGGGCCCTTCGCCTCAGCCTGGTTCAACACCGTCCGCGGCTTCTCCGGGGTAGTCGCCACCGCGGTGATCGGCGCCCTCGGCACCGCCCGCGAGCACTACCACTCCAACCGCCTGGTGGATCACCTGGGCAATGCGCCCCAGGCCGTCGAACTGCGCCTGCAACAGTTCGCCGGCCTGCAACCGGGCGCCGACTCCGGCGCGCACTGGCAGCACCTGGCCGAACAGGCCCGCCAACAGGCCCAGGTGCTGGGCAACGCCGACGTGCTGCTGGCGATGACCGGCCTGGCCTGCGCCCTGCTGATCCTGATTCCGATCCTGCCGCAACGGGCCTACCCGCCCCGCCCGGTCGCTCCCACACACTGAAAGGTCGCTGTATGTCGTTCATCACTTCGCGCAAGGGCAGCCTGCTGCTCGCCGCCCTGCTGGTCCTGATCCTGCTGGTCTACCTGCTGTTCCACCTGCTCGCCCCACGGGTCGTGCAGAGCACCGACGACGCCTATGTGCACGCCGATTTCACCCTGGTCGCGCCGAAAGTCGCCGGCTTCGTCCAGGACGTTCTGGTCGAGGACAACCAGCCGGTCAAGGCCGGCCAGTTGCTCGCCCGCCTCGACGACCGCGACTTCCGCACCGCCCTGGCCGCCGCCGAGGCCGACGTGCTCGGTGCCGAGGCCAACCTGGCCAATGCCGAGGCCAACCTGCAACGCCAGCAGGCAATGATCGAACAGGCGCGGGCCAAGGTCCGCGCCGAGCAGGCCGAGCTGGTCTTCGCCCGTCACGAGCAAAGCCGCTACCAGACCCTCGCCAGCAAGGGCGCCGGCAGCCTGCAGAACGCCCAGCAGGCGCAATCGCGGATCGATACCGCCAGCGCCCGGCTGGCCGAGGGCCAGGCCGCGGTGGATGCCACGCGCAAGCAGGTGAGCGTCCTCGAAGCCCGCGTCGGCCAGGCCCGTGGCGACCTGCAACGCATGCAGGCGCGACGCGACCAGGCCCGCCTGGACCTCTCCTACTGCGAACTCCGCGCACCCTTCGACGGCCAGGTCGGCCGCCGCCAACTGCGCGTCGGCGCCTATGTCACGCCGGGCAGCGCGCTGCTGGCGGTGGTGCCCCTGCAGCAGGCCTACGTGGTCGGCAATTTCCAGGAAACCCAACTGACCCACGTCTCTCCCGGACAGGCCGTGGAGATCCGCGTCGATACCTTCCCCGGCGAGGTTCTGCGCGGCCATGTCGACAGCATCGCACCGGCCACCGGCCTGAGCTTCGCGCCGATCGCCCCGGACAACGCCACCGGCAACTTCACCAAGGTGGTCCAGCGGATCCCGGTGAAGATCGTTCTCGAGCCGCGCCAGGCCATGGCGGGCAAGTTGCGTGTGGGCATGTCGGTGGAAGCACGGATCGACACCGCGACCGGCACCCACTCCGCCGAGGTCGCCCAGCAATGAAAGGCACTCCGCTCCTGCTTATTGCCAGCCTTGCGCTCGGCGCCTGCAGCCTCGGTCCCGACTTCACCCGCCCGGACCGCCCTGCGCCCGGCGACTGGTCGCTCCAGGCCGCTGCCGGCAACCCCAGCCACCTCGCCGCCGCGCCACTCGCAGCACAATGGTGGACGCTGTTCGACGACGCGCAATTGAACGCCCTGCTGCAACGGGTCCAGCGTGCCAACCTCGACCTGCGCAGCGCCGCGGCGCGCCTGCAGCAGAGCCGCGCGATCCGTCGCAGCCTCGGCGGTGACGCCCTGCCCTCGGTGGACGCCAGCGGCAACTACCAGCGCCAGCGGACCACCAGCGCCGGCCTGTTCGATCCTTCCGGCAAGGCCGGCAAAGGCAACTACAACCACGCCCTGGCCGGCTTCGACGCCTCCTGGGAGCTGGACTTCTGGGGCCGCGTGCGACGCGAACTGGAAGCCGCCGACGCGACGGTGGAAGCCAGCGAGAACGAACTGCGCGACGTGCAGGTCTCGGTGCTGGCGGAAGCCGCGCGCGACTATATCCAGTTGCGCGGCGAACAGAGCCGTGCGGCGATCATCCGCGACAACCTCGAGACCGCACGGCGCAGCCTGGAACTCACCCGCACGCGCCTGGCCAACGGCGTCGCCACCGACCTCGAGGTAGCCCAGGCGCTGGCCCAGGTGGCCAGCATGGAGGCACGCCTGCCCGAGGTGGAAAAGAACCAGGCGCACCTGGTCAACGCCCTTGGCTACCTGGTCGGAGCCAGCCCCGGCAGCCTGCTCGCCGAACTCGGCCCGGCGCGGGAGATTCCGCGTCCGCCGGGCAGCGTGCCGGTCGGCCTGCCGTCCGAACTGGCCCAGCGCCGCCCCGACATCCGTCGTGCCGAAGCGCGCCTGCACGCCGCTACCGCCAGCATCGGCGTGGCCAAGGCGGACTTCTATCCGCGCATCACGCTCAACGGCAACTTCGGTTTCGAATCCCTGCAACTGTCCAGCCTGGGCGACTGGGACCATCGCCAGTTCGCCATCGGCCCGGCGTTCAGCCTGCCGATCTTCGAAGGCGGACGCCTGCGCGGACGCCTGGAGCTACGCGAGGCACAGCAGCAGGAAGCCGCCATCGACTACCAGCGCACCGTGCTGCGTGCCTGGCAGGAAGTCGACGACGCGATGCACGACTACGCCGCCAACCAGCGCCGCCAGGAGCGCCTCGGCGAAGCCGTGGCGCAGAACCGCCGCGCCCTGCAGAGCGCCCGCGAGCAATACCGCGCCGGCGCGGTGGACTTCCTCAGCGTGCTCGACAGCCAGCGGCAACTGCTGGACAACCAGGAACAGCAGGTCGCCAGCGACGAAGCGGTGTCTCTGACCCTGGTCAACCTCTACAAGGCGCTGGGCGGCGGCTGGAGCCCAACGTCCGACCCGGCGTCGGGCTGAGACGACGCCGGGCGCGGACCGGCGAAGGAGTTGGAAATGGACCTGCTGCACGGTATCCGGACCTTCGTCCGCGTGGTGGAGCACGGCAGCTTCACCCAGGCCGCCCAGGCGCTGGGCACCTCTCCGGCGACCGTTTCGCGCCAGGTCGCCGGGCTCGAACAGGCGCTCTCGGCGCGCCTGCTGCAACGCAATACGCGCAGCGTCGTGGTGACGGAAAGCGGTCTGCGCTACTACGAGCATTGCAAGCAGATCCTGCGTACGGTCGCCGCCGCCGCGGCGGACGTCGAAGACAGCCAGTCCCACGCCAGTGGTCGCCTGCGCCTCCACGCGGTGACCGAACTGGGCCTCGAGCACCTGATGCCGCTACTGGTGGACTATCTGGACGGCCACCCGGACGTCTCCGTCGACCTCACGCTGGCCCAGGGCACCCCGGCCCTGCTCGAGGAAGGCCTGGACGTGCTGATCACCCTCGGCCGAACCTTGCCGGACTCGACCCTGGTCGCCCGCGATCTCGGCCAGGTGTTCAGCGTGGTCTGTGCCGCGCCGGAATACCTGGCACGGCATGGCGTGCCGCGCACGCCGGAGGACCTGCTGCGGCATCGCTGCCTGAACGTGGCCGCGCCGTCCTGCCCGCAGGGCTGGGTCTTCGTCGGCGAACGCGGCGAAACGCTGCTCGATCTCGACGAGGCGCTCAAGGTCAACCTCCCCGAGGCCGCCTGCGCCGCCGCCGCGGCCGGGCTCGGCGTCTGCCTGCTGCCCGGCTTCGTCGCCGCCCGCGCGCTGCAGGAAGGCAGCCTGTTGCGGCTACTGCCGGGCCATCGACTGCATGTCCGCGAGGTGTTCGTGCTGTACTCCTCGCGGCGCTACCTGGACGCCAAGATCCGCACCTGGGTGGACTTCCTCAGGGAACGCCTGCCCCTGGCGTTCGAGCGTGACCGGGCGATTCTCGACGATCGGCGCTACTGGGCGGAAAGCCCAACCGGCGTAGCGCGCGAGACCGCGACCTAACGTCTGGATCGATAGGTATCCTCAAAAACATATACTGGTTTTCGATTGATCGAGGGAGGAACATGGCTCATCCGAGTCATGAGGTGAATCATGCTACCGACTCTCTATATTTCCCACGGCTCACCGATGCTCGCCCTCGAACCGGGCGCCAGCGGCGTACAACTGCGCCGCCTGGCTACAGAGCTGCCGCGGCCGAAGGCGATCCTGGTGGTTTCCGCGCACTGGGAAAGCGACGACCTGCGAGTAACCGGCGCCGCGGCGCCGGATATCTGGCACGACTTCTACGGCTTTCCGCCGCCCCTCTACGCCGTGCGCTACCCGGCCAAGGGCGCGCCGGCGCTGGCGCAGCGGACGATCGAACTGCTCCAGGCCGCCGGCCTGCCGGCCCAGGCCGACCCACAGCAACCATTCGACCACGGCACCTGGGTGCCGCTGAGCCTGATGTACCCGCAGGCGGACATCCCGGTGCTCCAGCTGTCCCTGCCGAGCCGCCTCGGTCCGGCCCTGCAGAGCCGCGTCGGCCAGGCCCTGCGCCAACTGCGCGGGGAAGGCGTGCTGCTGATCGGTTCCGGCAGCATCACCCACAACCTGGGCGAACTGGACTGGCACGCCGGACCGGAAGCCATCGCGCCCTGGGCGCGGGAGTTCCGTGACTGGATGGTGGAAAAGCTCCAGGCCGACGACGAGGCCGCGCTTCACGACTACCGCCGGCAGGCGCCCTGGGCGGCGCGCAACCACCCCAGCGACGAGCACCTGCTGCCGCTGTTCTTCGCCCGCGGCGCGGGCGGCGGCGGGATGCGCGTCGAGCACAGCGGCTTTACCCTGGGCTCGTTGGGGATGGATATCTATCGCTTCGATTGACAGAGCTTCTCGTGGGACTGGCGGAGAGCATTGGCTTCCCGCCGCAAGCTGGGTGGACTCGGCTGGCAGCCAGGAAATCGCGAGCGATATAGTCCTGTAGCGCGGATAACGCCATAGGCGTTATCCGCGATGTCATGGATAGGCGGCGGATCAGGGCTTCGGTATGTGCAGGTCTGGCATGCACGACGTGGTGCCTGCCCTGGCGGCTGGGCAAGTCTTTTGTTTCCTTTAGACGCTTGCCAGAGGGACTCGCCCGGGGTGACGAAACGAGAAGCCGGGGCAGGCGCGAAAAACAGCCCGGCCAGCAAACATCAAGCCCATGAAAAAGCCCCGCCGAAGCGGGGCTTTTGTTCATCGCGCTGGACCTCAGTCCTCGCGATAGCGGCGCAGGCGCAGGGCCTTGCCGGCGACGCGGGTGTCCTTGAGCTTGGTCAGCAGGCGCTCGAGGTTGGCCTCGGGCAGTTCGATCAGGCTGAAGGTATCGCGAATCTGGATGCGACCGATGTCCTCGCGGGACAGGCCGCCCTCGTTGAGGATCGCGCCCAGCAGGTTCTTCGCCGCGACCCCGTCGCGCGCGCCGAGGGCGGTGCGGCAGCGGGCACGGCCTTCGCTCGGCGGCGCCATCGGACGACGCTCGCCGCTGCGCTCCGGACGCTCGCCGCGTTCGCCACGGTCGGCACGCTCGCGCGGTGCCGATGGGGTCAGCGGCTGTTCGCGGCGCACCGACTCCAGGTCCAGCGCCTTGCCGGCGGTCAGGCGCGCCAGCAGTGCGGCGGCCAGGGTCTCGGCATCGCAGCCGAGGCGACGGCACAGCTCGTCGCGCACCGCGCCGCGCTGCTCGACGGCGCTGTCGAGCAAGGGCGTCAGGCTCGCGGCCAGGCGCGCCAGGCGGGCCTCCAGCACGGTCTCGGCATCCGGCAGGCGGACTTCGCCGACCTTCTGCCCGGTGACCCGCTCGATCACCTGCAGCATGCGCCGCTCGCGCGGAGTCACCAGCAACAGCGCACGCCCTTCCCGACCGGCACGGCCGGTACGGCCGATGCGGTGCACGTAGGACTCGGGGTCGTAGGGCATATCGATGTTCAGCACGTGGGTGATGCGCGGTACGTCCAGGCCCCGGGCAGCAACGTCGGTGGCGATGACGATGTCCAGCGAACCGTCCTTCAGCGACTCGATGACCCGCTCGCGCTGGGCCTGCGGCATGTCGCCGTTGAGCGCGGCGGCGCGGTAGCCCTGGCGCTCGAGCAATTCGGCGTAGTCGAGGGTGGCCTGCTTGGTGCGGACGAAGGCGATCAGCGCGTCGAACTGCTCGACTTCCAGCAGGCGCTGGATCGAACCGGCCTTCTGGTCGGCATGGACCATCAGGTGGACCTGCTCGATGCGCGCCACGGTCTGGGTCTTGGCGGCGATCTTGACGTGCTTGGGCTGCTTCAGGTGGCGCTCGGCGATGCCACGGATGGACGCCGGCAGGGTCGCCGAGAAGAGCACGGTCTGGCGCGATTCGGGAAGCGCCTCGAAGATCACTTCCAGGTCGTCCATGAAGCCGAGCTTGAGCATCTCGTCGGCTTCGTCGAGCACCAGGCGCTGGACGGTGGCCAGCAGCTTCTCGTCGCGGCGCAGGTGGTCGCACAGGCGGCCGGGGGTAGCGACGAGGATCTGTGCGCCCTGGCGCAGGGCCTTCAGCTGCGGCCCCATGGGCGCGCCGCCGTAGACGGCGACCACGCCGACGCCCGGCAATTGCTTGGAATAGGTTTCGCAGGCGGTGGCGACCTGCAGGGCCAGCTCGCGGGTCGGCACCAGCACCAGCATCTGCGGCTCGCGACGGCTCGGGTCGATGCGCGACAGCAGCGGCAGGGCGAACGCGGCGGTCTTGCCGGTACCGGTCTGCGCCTGGCCGATCATGTCGTGGCCTTCGAGGATCAGCGGAATCGATTGAGCCTGGATAGGCGAAGGCTCTTCGTAGCCTACGGCGACGATTGCCGCGAGCACATTGGGGTGAATACCGAGCGCGGCGAAGCCGACGGTTTCCTGAGTCATGGGTTTGCCTCGTATACATCCGCAAAGACCCATGACCCATGGCTGCTCATGCCCTGTACGGCCGAAACGGCCACCCAGGCAGCTGGGGCGGGGATTTGCGAGATTGCTTTTGAATTAGAAGATTACGTAAAGGAAATCCGCAGAGCGGATACACAGCCAGAGCACAGCGCTCCGAAAAATGCAGGTCCTGAACGGGGTCAGTTTTGACCGGCGCGCATCATACCGGAATTTTGACGTTTGTGTGCGTTTTTTCCGACATGCGTCATCGGAGAGACTGACAATGGACATCCCGATTCCAGACGTCTATACCGACGTTGCCCGCCCCCCGCCAGGAAACCGCCGCATGAACGACACCCTCCCAGGACGCATCAGCCGCGAACGGCGCGGCCACCTGCTGCTGCTCGGCCTCGACCGCGTGGCCAAGCGCAACGCCTTCGACCTGCCGATGCTCGACGACCTGGTCGCCGCGCTCGGCGAATACGAGGCCGACGACAAGTTGCGCTGTGCCCTGCTCTTCGCCCACGGCGAGCATTTCACCGCCGGGCTGGACCTGGCCAATGTCGGCGAGACCTTCCGCCAGGGCTGGAAACTCCCCGAAGGCGCCGTCGATCCCTGGGGCACCTTCGGCGGCCGGCGTCCAAGCAAGCCGCTGGTGGTGGCCGTGCAAGGCTACTGCTACACCATCGGCATCGAACTGATGCTGGCGGCCGACATCAACCTCTGCGCCAGCAACGCGCGCTTCGCCCAGCTCGAAGTGCAGCGCGGAATCCTCCCGTTCGGTGGCGCGACACTGCGCATGCACCAGGTCGCCGGCTGGGGCAACGCCATGCGCTGGCTGCTCACCGGCGACGAATTCGACGCCCACGAAGCCTATCGTCTCGGCCTGGTGCAGGAAGTCACCGCCCCGGAAGACCTCCTCGACCACGCCGTCGCTCTCGCCGAACGGGTCGCGGCCCAGGCGCCGCTCGGCGTGCGCGCCACCCTCGGCTCGGCGCGCCAGGCCCTGCTGGAAGGCGAAGCGGTCGCCGCCGCTGCGTTGCCGGAAGCCGCCAGGCGCCTGCTCGACAGCGAGGACGCCAAGGAAGGCCTGCGCGCGCTCCAGGAACGCCGCCCGGGACGCTTCGAAGGACGCTAGACCGGACCCTTGTCCGCGCGCCCTGGCTACTGGGCCGGGCGCAGGCTGTCGATATAGCCCTGCAACGAATAGCCGAGTTGCGGCTCCAGCGCCGCGGCACGCGTCCGCAGGGCTTCCTGGTCGAGTTCGAGGGCCAGGTTCGCCGGCACCAGCATCACCACGTTGCCCTCGGCCACCGGACACTCCCAGTAATGATGGTGATAGCGCCCGCGCAGCAGCGGCGCGCCCAGCGGCTTGCCATCGGTGCCGCTCCACTGGTTGATCACCAGCCAGCCATCCTCGGCGAGGCGCTCCTGGCAGGCGCCGAGGAAATTCCAGGCCAGGTGCGCGGCCGACGGGCCGGTATCGGTATAGAGGTCGAGGAAGATCAGGTCGGCCTCCGCGCATTCGCCCAGGCTCTCCAGTGCGTCGCCGATGCGCAATCGCAGGCGCGGGTCGTCGCGCAGCCCCAGATGCTCACGGGCCAGGCGCGGAATCGCCGGGCGCAGCTCGATGGCCTCGGCCTCCTCCAGCGGCAGGTGACGCAGGCAGGCCTGGGTCAGGCTACCGGCGCCGAAACCGAGGAACAACGCGCGACGCGGTTGCGAATGGCAGAGCCCGCCGAGCAGCATGGCGCGGGTGTAGTCGTATTCCAGCCAGGCCGGATCGGGCATGAACACGCAGCTCTGCTCGACACCGTCGCCGAACTCGAGGAAGCGATAGTCGCCGGACTCGATGACCCGGATGACCCCGTATTCGTCGCGCTCCTCGACCAGCAGACGTTCTTCGCTCACCACTCACCTCCCCCCGCCGCTTCGCCGGCTATCGCCAGGCGCTCCGGCAAAAGCACCGCAGCATAGCAAAGCCGGCCCGACGATGGATTTCCGCTATTGCAACGATCGCTGGCGGCGCTGCGGCGAGCTGCTCTACCATGCCGCAATCCGCTTTCCCGAGCATTGCCAAGAGTCGTAGATGAGCCAGTCCTGGAGCCCCGAGAGCTGGAGGGCCAAGTCGATCCAGCAACAACCCGAGTACCCCGATGCCGCGCACCTGGCCAGGGTCGAGCAGACCCTCGCCGGATACCCGCCGCTGGTCTTCGCCGGCGAGGCTCGCGAGCTGCGCCGGCAGTTCGCCGAAGTCACCGCCGGACGCGCCTTCTTGCTCCAGGGCGGGGATTGCGCGGAAAGCTTCGCCGAATTTTCCGCGGCGAAGATCCGCGATACCTTCAAGGTACTGTTGCAGATGGCGGTGGTAATGACCTTCGCCGCCAGCTGCCCGGTAGTGAAGGTCGGGCGCATGGCTGGCCAGTTCGCCAAGCCGCGCTCCTCCGGCGACGAAACGCAGAACGGCGTGACCCTGCCTGCCTATCGCGGCGACATAGTCAACGGCATCGGCTTCGACGAGAAGAGCCGCGTGCCGGACCCGGAGCGCCTGTTGCAGGCCTACCACCAGTCCACCGCCAGCCTCAACCTGTTGCGCGCCTTCGCCCAGGGCGGCTTCGCCGACCTGCACCAGGTGCACCGCTGGAACCTCGACTTCATCGCCAACTCGGCGCTGGCCGAGCGCTACCAGCAACTCGCCGACCGCATCGACGAGACCCTCGCCTTCATGCGCGCCTGCGGCCTGGACAGCGCGCCGCAGCTCCGCGAAACCAGCTTCTTCACCGCCCACGAAGCGCTCCTGCTGAACTACGAGGAAGCCCTGACCCGCCGCGACAGCCTGACCGGCGAGTGGTACGACTGCTCGGCGCACATGCTCTGGATCGGCGACCGCACCCGCCAGCTCGACGGCGCTCATGTCGAGATGCTGCGCGGCGTAGGCAATCCGATCGGGGTCAAGGTCGGACCGAGCATGGACAGCGAGGAGCTGATCCGCCTGATCGATATTCTCAACCCGGACAACGATCCGGGCCGCCTCAACCTGATCGTGCGGATGGGTGCCGACAAGGTCGGCGACCACCTGCCGCGCCTGATCCAGGCCATCCAGCGCGAGGGCCGCCAGGTGCTGTGGAGTTCCGACCCGATGCACGGCAATACCATCAAGGCCTCCAGCGGCTACAAGACCCGCGACTTCGCCCGCGTGCTCGCCGAAGTCCGCCAGTTCTTCGAGGTGCACCAGGCCGAAGGCAGCTACGCCGGCGGCATCCACATCGAGATGACCGGGCAGAACGTCACCGAATGCATCGGCGGTTCGCGACCGATCACCGAAGACGGCCTCAGCGACCGCTACCACACCCACTGCGACCCGCGGCTGAACGCCGACCAGTCGCTGGAACTGGCCTTCCTGATCGCCGAAACCCTGAAGCAGGTACGCCGCTGAGCGCGCCGCGGCCGCTCCCGCCGCCCGGCGGGAGCGTTCGCTAGAGCAGCACCCCGCGCAAGCGCACCGCCAACTCCCCGCGCCCCTCGATCGCCACCGTCGCCAGGCCCAGCCAGGCGGCCATGCTGCGCAACTGCTCGGCCAGCTCGTGCAGGGCGGCATCGTCCATGCCGTTCGCCTCGGCATGCAGCGCATGCACCGCCAGGCGCTCCCGCGCCCGCTCGGCGCGAAGGTCGACGCGGCCGACCAGACGGCCGTTGTACAGGAATGGCAGCACGTAGTAGCCGTACACGCGTTTTTCCTTCGGCGTGTAGATCTCCAGACGATAGCGGAAATCGAACAGGCGCTCGGCCCGCGCCCGCTCCCAGACCAACGAGTCGAAGGGCGAGAGCAAGGCACTGGCGCCCAGCCGCCTCGGCACCTGCGGTTCGCCGGGGCAGTAGGCCGGCTGGCTCCAGCCCTCGACCCGGACCGGCAGCAGCTCGCCAGCCTCCACCAGTTCGGCGAGGCGCGCGCGGCTCTGCGCCGGGCTCAGCCGATAGTAGTCGCGCAGGTCCTTTTCGGTGGCCACGCCCAGGGCGCTCGCCGCCATCCGCAACAGCTCGCGCTGGGCCTGTGCCTCCGAAAGCTCGGGACGCGCCAGCAATTCCGCGGGAAACACTCGCTCCGGCAGGTCATAGAGCCGCTCGAAGCCGCGCCGTCCGGCCACCGTCAGCTCACCGGCGGCGAACAGCCATTCCAGCGCATGCTTTTCCGCGCTCCAGTCCCACCAGGGACCGGCCCGCTCCTGCCGCGTGCTCAGGCTGCCGGCACCCAGCGCGCCTTGCTCGCGCACCGCCTGCAACACCTGGCGGATCAGTGGCTGCTGTTCCCGGCCGAAACGTGCCAGTTGCTGGTAGATGCCCTGGCCGTCGGCGGCCTGACGCATCCGCCAGCGCATCAGCGGGTAGTGCTCCAGCGGCAGCAGCGAGGCCTCGTGCCCCCAGTATTCGAACAACTGGCGGTGACGGCCGACACTCCAGGCCGCCTCGTCGAGCAGCGTCATGGAGTAGGGACCGAGGCGGGAAAACAGCGGCAGGTAGTGCGAGCGCACCAGCGCATTCACCGAATCGATCTGTAGCAGGCCGAGGCGCGCGAGCATTTCGCGCAGATGCCGCCGCTGCACGCTGCGGCGCGTCCGCCGGCCGTCGAAGCCCTGCGCGGCCAGGGCCAGGCGGCGGGCTTCGGCGAGGGAAAGCGAAAGACTCATGGAGCGCCCCAGTCGATGAAGGAGACTGCGAGTCTATCGTGCCCCCGCCGCCGCGCCAGCCCGGCGCGCCGCTGCGGTTCGCTCAATGCCGACGCAGCGGGTCGTCCCAGAAATGCCGCTCGCCCTCTTGGAAGATATCCGCCCGACTCAGGCCGAGGTCCTTCAGCGCTTCGTCGCTCATCCTCAGCAGTTCCCGGCGCTCGCGGGCCAACTGCAACCAGCGCCGCCAGCGACGCCACAACGACGGCGCAGCGGTCGAGGCGGGATGGGATGCAGCGTGGCAGTGACTGCCGAAATAATCCTGTTGACCTTTCATCGTCTTGCCCTCCGTTCGGGATAGGCACAGTCTCCCGCCAGGCATAGGATCAATCCAACGAATCATTCTTATGCAATGCATCTTGGAGATTGATGAATGAGCTACCAGCCCGGCATCGATACGGAATTGCTCCGCACCTTCGTCGCCATCGCCGAGCACGGTGGTTTCACCCGTGCCGCGGAGGCGGTGAATCGCACCCAGTCGGCGGTCAGCATGCAGATGAAGCGGCTAGAGGAGGACGTCCTGCAGCGCTCGCTGTTCGAGCGCGACGGAAGACAGACCCGCCTCACCGCCGAAGGCCAGGTGCTGCTCGGCTATGCCCGGCGGATCCTCAAGCTGCACGGCGAGGTGTTCAACACCCTGCGCCGCCCGCACATGGTCGGCTCGGTGCGCATCGGCACCCCGGACGACTACGTGATGCGTTTCCTCCCGGCGATCCTGTCGCGCTTCGCCGAAGCCTATCCGCTGGTGCAGGTCGAGGTGCATTGCGACACCTCGCTCAACCTGCTGGCGCGCAACGACCTCGACCTGTCCATCGTCACCCGTGAGCCGGGCACCGAGATCGGCCAGTTGCTGCGCCAGGAGCCCTTCGTCTGGATGGCCGCCGAGGGCTTCTGCCCCCACGACCAGCGGCCGATCCCGCTGGCCATGTTCAACACCACCTGCTTTTGCCGGGCCTGGGCCTGCAACGCCCTGGAGGCGGCGGAACTGGACTACCGCATCGCCTACAGCAGCCCCAGCCTGTCGGCGCTGTTCGCGGTGGTCAGCGCCGGCCTCGCCGTGACCGTGCAACTGCGTAGCCTGCTCACCGGCAACCTGCGCATCCTCGACGAGAGCGAGGGCCTGCCCGCCCTGCCCTCGGCCAGCATCATGCTGATGCGCAACCCGCACAGCCAGTCGCCGGTCACCGAGAAGCTCGCCGAATACATCGGCGAGGGCTTCCGTCTCTGACTCAACCGCGCACCAGCAGGAGCACCGCGCACAACGCGAGGAAGGCACAGAAGGCCATGCGCAGGCTGCGCTCGGGCACGGCGTGGGCCAGCCTCACGCCCCAGGAAATGCTCAGCAGGCCGCCCAGCGCCAGGGGGATTCCCATCCGCCAGTCGACATGACCGTGCATGGCGTAGGTCCCCAGCGCCACCGCCGTGCTCGGCGCGGCCAGGGCCAGCGCGAGGCCCTGGGCGACGACCTGGGCGAGGCCGAACACCGAAGTCAGCACCGGTGTCGCCAGCACCCCGCCGCCCACCCCGAAAAGCCCGCCGAGCGAACCTGCGCCAAGGCCCAGCACGCCCATCCAGGGCAAGCCGTAGCGCGGCGTCGCGCCGCCCTGCGGCGGGCGCCGGAACAGGCGCCAGAACATGTAGCCGGCCAGCGCCAGGAGGAAGATCACGAACGCTTCGCGCATCCGCGCCGCATCGATCCGCGCGGCCACGCTGGACGCCAGGAACGCGCAAAGCAGGCCGGTCAGGGCAAGGACTCCGGCCTGGCGCGGATCGATGCGGTTGCGCTGGTGGTAGCGCCACAACGCCAGCACCACGTTCGGTACCACCATCACCAGCGCGGTACCCTGCGCCAATTGCTGGTCGAGGCCGAAGATCACCCCCAGCGCCGGGATCGCCAGCAGGCCGCCGCCTATCCCGAACAGACCGCCCAGGCAACCGAGCACCATCCCCAGCAGGAAATCGAGAAATACATCCAGCATGTCAGCCCCTCTTTCGACGCCTCCATGCTAGGCAAGCGTGGCTGGATGGGAAACGCACAAGAAAGCACAATGGCTATGCCAATCACGCAAAGGCATGAGCATGTTGCCCGATACCCTCAGCGAACAGTTCGTTCTCTACCTCGATGTCCTCGATGGCGGCAGCTTCTCCGCCGCTGCCCGCAAGCACCCGCTCACCCCATCCGCCGTGGCGCGCCGGATGGACGCCCTGGAGCGCGCCGTCGGCAGCACCCTGCTGGTGCGCACCACCCATGCGGTACGCGCCACGCCGGCCGGCCTGGCCTTCGCCGACCGCGCCCGGCGGATCGTCACCGAACTGCGCCTGGCCCGCGCCGAAGCGGTGTCCCTGAGCACCGCGCCGCAGGGCCTGATCCGTATCGATGCGCCGGTGCCCTTCGGCCGCCGCCACCTGGCCCCGGCGATCGCCGACTTCCTCAAGGCCAACCCCGGCCTGGACGTGCAATTGCGCCTGATCGGCAGCTTCATCGACCTGCAGGGCGAACATCTCGGCGAGGTCGACCTGGTGTTGCGCGCCGGCCCGCTGCCCGACAGCCGCCTGGTGGCCACTTCGCTGGCGCCGATGGTGCGGGTGGTCTGCGCCAGCCCGGAGTACCTGCGCGAACACGGCGTTCCCGCATCCCCCGGCGAACTGCCGGAGCATGCCGCCATCGATTGGGACAACCTGTCGCCACCCTATGCCTGGCGCTTCCAGCACGACGGCAAGCTCCAGCACCTGCGGCCGAAACGGACGCGGCTGGCCACCAATAACGCCGAAGCGATGGTCGACGCGGCGCTGGCCGGCCTCGGCATCGCCCACCTGCCGACCTGGCTGTGCAGCGAGTACCTGCTGCGCGGCGAACTGCAGGCACTGTTCTGCGACGACGGCTTGCCCGCCGCCGAGCCCACCTGCATCTATGCCCTGCGCCTGGAACGCGAAGCCAGTTCGCGAACCCGCCTGCTGCTGGCTTTCCTCCGCGAGCGCTTCGGTTTTCCGCCACCCTGGGACCAGACCCTGCAGCAGCGTCTCGGCGAGCGCTGAAGACACCACCCGGCGGGAAACCTGGAAAGCCAATAGCCACTACGCTAAATTCATGCACAGCGCCCTACTTACTTGGAAGACAGCCATGTCCCGACTGCCCACCACCCCTTGCGAGCAGCTCAAGCTGGACAACCAGCTGTGCTTCGCCCTGTATTCCACCTCGCTGCAGATGACCAAGGTCTACAAGCCCCTGCTGCAAGCGCTCGGCCTCACCTATCCGCAGTACATCGCCATGCTGGTGCTATGGGAACGCGACGGCCTGACCGTGGGCGAAATCAGCGCACGCATGCTTACCGACCCGGGATCGCTCACGCCTCTGCTCAAGCGCCTGGAGGGCGAAGGTCTGATTACCCGCACTCGCAGCAGCGAAGACGAACGCGTAGTCCTGCTGCGCCTGACCGACAAGGGCCGCGCCCTGCAGCGACAGGCCGAGAGCATTCCCGCCTGCATCCTGGAGAGTACCGGCCTCGACTTGCCACAGCTGGTCGCCCTCAAGGATGAGCTGCTGGCCCTGCGCGGCAACCTGCAAGCACCGGACTGAGGGGCTTATACCTACCTGTCTGGTTTTTATCGCCAAATCTTCCAACGATTTATCTTGCGCACAAAATAGCATGACGATAAATTTCATTTCACGCACTTACTTAGCGCGCAAGAAATTAACGCACAACCTAGACAGGTGACCCTCATGCAAACCATCAAGGCTCTCTACACCGCAAGCGCAACCGCCACCGGAGGCCGTGACGGCCGTGCGGTATCCTCGGACGGCGTGCTCGACGTGAAACTCAGCACTCCGCGCGAACTGGGCGGCCAGGGCGGCGCGGCCACCAACCCGGAACAACTGTTCGCCGCCGGCTACTCGGCCTGCTTCATCGGGGCCCTGAAGTTCGTTGCCGGCCAGCGCAAGCAGACCCTTCCCGCCGACGCCTCGATAACCGGCAAGGTCGGCATCGGCCAGATTCCCGGCGGCTTCGGCCTGGAGGTCGAACTGCACATCAGCCTGCCGGGCCTGGAGCGCGAAGCCGCCGAAGCGCTGGTAGCCGCCGCCCACCAGGTCTGCCCCTACTCCAACGCTACCCGCGGCAATATCGACGTACGCCTGAACGTGTCGGTTTGAAGCTTCTGACTCTCCGCGCCGCGGCGGCGGACAGCGGAAACGAAAAAGCCCGGCGAATGCCGGGCTTTTTCTCGTCGCGCGGGATCAGGCCTTGACGCGGGACTTGTACTCGCCGGTGCGGGTATCGATCTCGATCGAGTCGCCGATTTCGCAGAACGCGGAAACCTGCAGCTCGGCGCCGTTGTTCAGGCGCGCGGTCTTCATCACCTTGCCCGAGGTGTCGCCGCGGACGGCCGGCTCGGTGTAGGCGATCTGGCGAACGATGGTAGTCGGCAGCTCTACCGAGATCACCTTGTCGTTGTAGAACACGGCTTCGCAGATGTCGGTCATGCCGTCTTCGATGAAGGTCAGCACGCCTTCCAGATCGTCTTTCTCGATCTCGTACTGGTTGAACTCGCTGTCCATGAAGACGTACAGCGGGTCGGCGAAGTAGGAGTAGGTCACTTCCTTGCGATCGAGGATGATCGGCTCCAGCTTGTCGTCGGCCTTGAACACGGTCTCGGTACCGGCGCCGGTCAGCAGGTTCTTCAGCTTCATCTTGACGACGGCAGCGTTACGGCCGGACTTGTTGAACTCGGCCTTCTGGATGACCCAGGGAGCGCCATTGATGTTGGCAACCTGGCCGGCGCGGAACTCTTGAGCGGTTTTCATACGAATATCCGATGGATGAAAGACAAAAAATCAGGCCGCGTATCATAGCCAATCTGCGTAAAATTGCACCAGCCTTGCCGCAAGATCCGGACGCATGCCCTGTTCGTCGGCCCAGCGCTGCGCTTCCCTACGCCACTCGGGCAGTTGCCTCTCCAGCCCCTCCCAGGCCCCGGCAAGTCCACCGCCGGCGTTCCACGCCAGCCAGAAGGTGCGCAGGTTTTCCGCCAGGTCGACGGGCAGGCCGGCGCAATAGAGTTCGAGGAATGCCTCGAGCTTCGCCAGGTGCGCCTCCTCTTCCTGTCTATAGATGTGCCAGAGCAGCGGCCGTCCCGCCCACTGCGCGCGAACGAAGGAGTCCTCGCCGCGCACCGCGTTCAGGTCGCAGCACCACAACAGGCGATCGTAGTCGTCCTGCGCCATGAACGGCAGCACCTGGACCCGCAACGCGTCGCGCACGTGGACGTCCCCGACGGCCAGGGTAGCCACCCGCAGCCAATCGGCGACATCCGCCAGCACCCGCCCCTCCGGCACCAGCAGCAGGCTCGGCTGGCGGGCGTCGCGCAGTTGTTCCAGCCAGCCAGGCAGCGCCGGGTTTTCGTAGGCAAACAGCGAAATCAGTCGCTCGCCAACCTTCCGCCGCACGCCGAGGGAGGCGAGAAACTCATCCTGCGCCGAGGCAGAGGCCTGGAAACGGCGCCGACGTTCCAGCAGGCCGGCCTCGCGCAACAGGCCGCCACTGGGCTCGCGGAACCCGGGAAAGAAGAAGTACTTGGAAAGCCCGCACGCCTGCAGCGACGGCAATGCGTGGCAACTGCCGATCCATTCCTCGGCACTCAGGTACTCCAGGTTCAGCCACAGGGACGGCCGCTCGCGCTCGCGCATGGCCTGCCGGTGCGCCTCCGGCAGTTCGCAGGCGAAGGCCTCGATCACCACGTCGGCGGCCGCCACCGGTGCCCACGGCCGGCCCCAGGCACGCACTTCGACCCCATCCAGGCTCTGCACGTGCGCCGCCGGGTCCGCCCGCGGACAGATCCGGGCGAAGGCCTGCGGCTCGTCCACCCACAGGCGCACCGCCTGACCGTGCTCGGCGGCCAGTTGGCGAGCCAGGCGCCAGGTGACGCCGATGTCGCCATAGTTGTCGACCACGCTACAGAAAATCTCCCAGCTCGCCATCCGCCTCTCCTCTTCGTGCCCGGCAGTCTACCAAGGCACCCCGCGGACTTTCCTCCGACGACCTAAGCCGATGAAAAAGTTAAAAAAATATTTGCCAAGCGGGAAATGTTCGAGTAAATTGCGCGCCTCGACAGACACGGCGCTGTCGAGAACCTGGTGAGGTGTCCGAGTGGTTGAAGGAGCACGCCTGGAAAGTGTGTATACGGGAAACCGTATCGAGGGTTCGAATCCCTCCCTCACCGCCAGATCGCAAGAAGGCCCGGCTAATCAAGTTAGCCGGGCCTTTTTCATTTCCGCACCAATACTTACGGCATTTCCGGCAACATGCTGGCAACTTAGTTGTTACTTGCCACTCCCCGCCAAGTCGATAAGCGCCAGCCACTCCGGCGGAACATTCTCGACAACCCGGCAGCCCTCATCCCCCGCCTCTTGCAGCAACTCTACCCAAGGTCCGGGAAATTGCTTACTTGCGCCGCACGCTGGATATTTTTTGAACAAACGACACTCCAACTACTGCTAAAGTCGGGGGGACTAAAAAAAAAGTTGCTCGGCTTGCGCTTGGTCAGTTTACTTACTACAAGTAATGGGTAGTATGTAGCCGGCTAATTTCCCCGGCTGGGGAGATTGCTGTTATGGAAATGTCCACCTTAAGGGGAACACGATGAACAACGTTCTGAAATTCTCTGCTCTGGCTCTGGCTGCTGTTCTGGCCACCGGTTGCAGCAGCCACTCCAAAGAAACCGAAGCTCGTCTGACCGCTACCGAAGACGCAGCTGCTCGTGCTCAGGCTCGCGCTGACGAAGCCTATCGCAAGGCTGACGAAGCTCTGGGCGCTGCTCAGAAAGCTCAGCAGACCGCTGACGAGGCTAACGAGCGTGCCCTGCGCATGCTGGAAAAAGCCAGCCGCAAGTAATAGGTCTCACGACCTGTTGAAAACCGGTCCCTCGGGGCCGGTTTTTTTATGCCTGCGTTTCGCCGGGCATGAAAAAACCCGCGTCCCTTGCGGGTACGCGGGCCTCTGCCTCGACGCTCTCCGTCAGGGCGTAAGCTGGGTAGGATCGCTATCCACCGTCGCGGTCATCGCCGGCGCCGATTCCTGGGCGATTTCCACCGGCACGCCATCCTCCGAGGCCACCACTTCGCGGACCACGTCCCAGTTCAACTGGATACGCTTGGCCAGGTCGTCGCGCTTGAGCAGGGTATTGATCACCGCGGTGTGCTTATCCACCACCGACGGGTCGCCATGGTCGTTCAGCGGCGTATGCGCCTCCAGGTAGACCTTGCCGTTGCTCACGCCGAACTTGTAGGGCTCGTTGATGATACGCACGCTGGTGCCGACGCTGATCATCGAGAACAGGTGGGTCACGTCGGCGTTGTACATGCGGAAGCAGCCATGGCTGGTGCGGGTGCCGATGCCGAACTTCTTGTTCGAACCATGGATCAGGTAGCCCGGCACGCCCAGGGTCAGCTTGTACGGTCCCAGCGGATTGTCCGGGCCCGGCGGCACCACGGTCGGCAGCGGATCGCCATCGGCGGCGTGCTCGGCGCGGATCGAGGCCGGCGGATACCAGGCCGGGTCCTTGGTCTTGGCGGTGATGCGGGTGTTCGCGATCGGCGAACCCCAGCCCTCGCGGCCGATGCCCAGCGGATAGGTGTGCACCACGTTCTGCCCTTTCGGGTAGTAGTACAGGCGGTACTCGGCCAGGTTGATCACCACGCCTTCGCGCGGGCCAGGCGGCAGCACGAAGCGGGTCGGGATGATCACCTCGGTGCCGACGCCCGGCAACCAGGGATCGACGCCGGGGTTGGCGGCGACCATTTCGCTGTAGCCCAGGTTGTACTGCTCGCCGAGGTCGGCGAAAGTGTCCTCGTACTTGGCCTTGATCACCTGGACCTGGCCGACGACGTCCTCGCCCGGAGGCGGGAGCTGCAGTTCCAGGGCCGATGCGGAGCCGGCCGAAAGCAGCGCGGCGAAAGACAGTGAGACAACGGGTACGCGCGACAACATTCCGGAGAATCCTTGGCGAGTGCGATGAAGGAGTAGGAAAGACAGTGTAACACCCCGCCAGGTTTCACCGGGAGGGCTCAGACCAACCAGGACAGGCGCTCCCCGCGCTTTTCCGCCTCCAGTTGTTTCCGGCAATCGGGACACAGCAGCCGGTCGCGCAGACGCGCCCGTTCCAGCGGCTGCCAGCGCGGCTGGGCCGGCAGCAGCTTGCCGCAAAGCGTGCGGTCCGCCGGGGTATCCAGCTCCAGCTGACGCGCCACCACATGCACCCGGACCTCGCGACAGGCGAACAGGTCCAGCTGATCGTCGGGCTCGATCAGTTGATAGGCGTAGAGGGTCCAGGCGGGACGCGGCATGGGGGGCTCCTGAGGGGTGCGCAACCTTAGCCGAAAGCGGTTTCCCGGGGAAGTCTCAAAGCAGCGGTTTCAGCGTCGGCCAGACATTTTCCAGGAGCCTCGGCTGGGCGGCGAGCGCCGGATGGATGCCATCCGCCTGCATCATCCCCTGGACCCCGCCGACCCCTTCGAGGAAAAACGGCACCAGGGCGGTCTTTTCCTGCGCCGCAACCGCGCCGTAGACCTTGGAAAAGGCCTCGATGTAGCGCGGGCCGTAGTTCGGCGGCAACTGGATACCCAGCAGCAGCACCTTCGCCCCTTCCGCCCGGGCCTTTTGCGCCATGCTGGCAAGATTCTGTTGCAATTGCGCCGGCGCCATTCCGCGCAGCCCGTCGTTGCCTCCCAGCTCGATCACCACCAGCGCCGGCTTCTCCTCGGCAAGCAGCGCCGGCAGGCGCGCCAGGCCGCCCGCGGAGGTGTCGCCGCTGATCGAGGCGTTCACCACCCGGTAGTCGTAACCTTCGTCGGCGAGGCGCTTCTGCAACAGGGCGACCCAGCCCTGGCTGGTATCCAGTCCCAAAGCGGCGCTGATACTATCGCCCACGACCAACAGCGTCTGCGCCGCGGCCTGCTGGGTCAGCAGGACCAGGGCCAGGCAGCCGCTCAACAGCAATGCACGCATCGGAACCTCCATGAGCGCCAGCATTCTCAACGCGCAGAACCTTAGCAAGGTTGTCGGTAGCGCGGAAGGCAAGTTGACCATCCTCCACGACCTCTCCCTCGACCTCGCCCGCGGCGACAGCCTGGCGATCGTCGGCAGCTCCGGCTCCGGCAAGTCGACCCTGCTCGGCCTGCTCGCCGGGCTCGACCAGCCCAGCGGCGGCGAGGTCCGTCTCGCCGGGCACGCCCTCGGCGACCTCGACGAGGACCAGCGGGCGCGCGTCCGCGCGGCCCATGTAGGCTTCGTGTTCCAGTCGTTCCAGTTGCTCGACAGCCTCGATGCGCTGGAGAACGTGATGCTGCCCCTGGAGCTGGAAGGCCGCGCCGACGCTCGCCAGCGCGCCAGAGAACTGCTCGAGCGAGTCGGCCTCGGCCAACGCCTGGGCCACTATCCGCGCCAGCTCTCCGGCGGCGAGCAGCAGCGGGTCGCCATTGCCCGTGCCTTCGCGGCGGAGCCGGACGTGCTGTTCGCTGACGAACCCACCGGCAACCTCGACAGCGCCACCGGCGAGCGGATCAGCGACCTGCTCTTCGAACTCAACCGCGAACGCGGTACCACCCTGGTCCTGGTTACCCACGACGAGCGTCTGGCGCATCGCTGCCGGCGCCTGATCCGTCTGGAAAGCGGACGCCTGATCGACCGGGTCGAACCCTGATGAAGCCGGTGCCCCTCTCCCGCCTACTGAGCCTCGCCGGTCGCCAATTGTTCCGCGAGTCGCGCAGCGGCGAGCTGCGCGTGCTGTTCTTCGCCCTGCTGATCGCGGTCGCCTCGAGCACCGCCATCGGCTATTTCAGCGCCCGCCTGAACGGCGCCATGCTCGCCCGCGCCGCCGAGTTCCTCGGCGCCGACCTGGTGCTCAACGGTACCCAGCCGGCAAGCGCCGAACAGATCGAACGCGGCACCCGTCTGGGCCTGCGCCACGCCGACAGCGTCGAGTTTTCCAGCGTGATCGCCACCGACCAGGGCATCCAGCTCAGCAGCATCAAGGCGGTCGGCGACCGCTACCCCTTGCGCGGCCAGCTCAAGAGCGCTGCCGCGCCGTTCGCCGCCGAGCAGGCCGGCGGTCGTCCGCAGGTGGGCGAGGTATGGGTCGAATCGCGCCTGCTGGTCAGCCTCGACCTGAAGGTCGGCGACAGCATCGAGATCGGCCGCAAGCCGCTGCGCATCGCGCGCATCCTCACCTACGAGCCGGACCGCGCCGGCGACTTCTACAGCCTGACGCCCCGCGCCATGATGAGCCTGGCCGACCTCGATGCCACCGGGGTGGTCCAGCCGGGCAGCCGGGTGCGCTACCGCGATCTGTGGGAAGGCCCGCCGGAAGCCCTCCAGGCCTATCGCCAGCAGGTCAAGGGCAGCCTCGCCGCCAACCAGCGCCTGCAGGATGCCCGCGACGGCAACCGCCAGGTGGGCGATGCCCTCGGCCGTGCCGAGCGCTACCTGAACCTGGCCAGCCTGGCCGCGGTGCTGCTCGCCGGCGTCGCCGTGGCGCTGTCCGCCGCCCGTTTCGCCGCACGGCGCTACGACGCCAGCGCGCTGCTG
Organism: Pseudomonas sp. FDAARGOS_761; assembly: GCF_013343155.1. NCBI lineage: Bacteria > Pseudomonadati > Pseudomonadota > Gammaproteobacteria > Pseudomonadales > Pseudomonadaceae > Pseudomonas > Pseudomonas sp. FDAARGOS_761. The sequence goes on from NZ_CP054572.1 coordinate 3,305,347, forward strand.
CGCTGCCTCGGTCTGTCGCGCAGCGAAACCCTGCTCCTCTACGCGCTGCAACTGTTGCTGCTGGGCCTGCTCGCCAGCGCCATCGGCGCCCTGCTCGGCTGGTTGGCGCAGCTCGGCCTGTTCCGCCTGCTCGCCACGCTGCTGCCGCCGGACGTACCGGCCGGCGGCCTGTTCCCCGCCTTCGCCGGGATCGCCACCGGCCTGGTAGCACTGGCCGGCTTCGCCCTGCCGCCGCTGGCAGCCCTGGGCCGGGTACCGCCGTTGCGGGTCCTGCGCAGCGACCTGCTGCCGGTGCCGATGCGCACCTGGATGGCCTACGCCTGCGCCCTGCTCGCCCTGGGCCTGATCATGTGGCGGTTGAGTCTCGACCTGAAGCTGACCCTCGCCCTGCTCGGCGGCGGCCTGGTCGCCACGCTGGTGCTCGGCGCCCTCCTGCTGCTCGGCCTGAACGGCCTGCGCCGGGCACTGGCGCGTGCCAGCCTGCCATGGCGGCTGGGACTCGGCCAGTTGTTGCGGCACCCGCTGGCCGCCGCCGGACAGAGCCTGGCCTTCGGCCTGATCCTGCTGGCCATGGCCCTGATCGCCCTGCTCCGCGGCGAACTGCTGGATACCTGGCAGGCCCAGTTGCCGCCGGACGCCCCCAACCATTTCGCCCTGAACATCCTGCCGACGGAAAAGGACGCCTTCGAACGTCGCGTGCAAAAGCTCTCCCCCGGCGCCGAGCCGCTGTTCCCCATGGTTCCCGGGCGCCTGGTAGCGGTGAACGGCAAGCCGGTCCAGGCGCTCGACGAAGACGTGCGCAGCGAGCGTGCCCTGCAGCGCGACCTCGGCCTGACCTGGTCGGAGCGACTGCCCTCCGGCAACCAGCTCACCGCCGGACGCTGGTGGAGCGCGCCGCAGCCGGGGGCCCTGCCGGGCGTGTCGGTGGAAGAGAAGCTGGCCGCCAACCTGCGTATCCAGGTCGGCGACCGGCTCACCTTCAGCGTCGCCGGGCAGAATCGCGAGGTCCAGGTCCAGAGCCTGCGCAAGGTGAAGTGGGACAATTTCCAGCCGAACTTCTTCATGGTCTTCCAGCCCGGCACCCTGACCGACCTGCCGGTGACCTACCTGACCAGCTTCTACCTGCCGGCCAGCCAGGAACGCGACCTGATCGAACTGGCCCGCGCCTTCCCCACCGTCACCCTGCTGCCGGTAGACGCCCTGCTGAGCCAGCTGCGGAGCATCCTCGACCAGGTCACCCTGGCCGTGGAGTACGTGCTGGTGTTCGTTCTCGCGGCGGGCTTCGTGGTGCTCTTCGCCGGCCTCCAGGCGACCCTCGACGAGCGCGTGCGCCAGGGTGCCCTGCTGCGCGCGCTGGGTGCCGAGCGCGAGTTGCTGCAACGTACCCGGCGGGTCGAGTTCGCCCTGCTCGGCGCAGTCAGCGGCCTGCTCGCGGCGCTCGGCTGCGAGGCGGTCAGCCTGCTGCTCTACCGACTGGTCTTCGACCTGCCGTGGCAAGCGCACCCCTGGTTGCTCGCGCTGCCTCTGGTAGGCGCCGTGCTGGTAGGCGGCGCCGGCCTGCTGGGTACCCGTCGCGCCCTCAACAGCAGCCCGCTGCGGGTCCTGCGCGAGGGCTGATCGGATACACTGGCAGGCTTTCATCCGTTCATTTGTGGAACCACCCGAACCATGAGTCGCTATCGTCCACCGCGCACCGCCGGCACCCCGCTGATCACTCCGGAGGGCGCCGCGCGGTTACGCGCAGAGCTGCATGAACTCTGGCACGTGCGCCGTCCCCAGGTGACCCAGGCGGTCAGCGAAGCCGCCGCCCTCGGCGATCGCTCGGAAAACGCCGAATACATCTACGGCAAGAAGATGCTGCGCGAGATCGACAGCCGCGTGCGCTTCCTGCGCAAGCGCCTGGAGAACCTGAAAGTGGTCGGCGAGCGGCCGGCGGATCCGAACCGGGTGTACTTCGGCGCCTGGGTGACCCTGGAAGACGAAGACGGCGAGCAGGCCCGCTATCGCATCGTCGGCCCCGACGAACTGGACCTGCGCAACAACCAGATCAGCATCGACTCGCCGCTCGCCCGCGCACTGGTCGGCAAGGAGCTGGACGCCGAGGTGCTGGTGCGCACCCCGGCCGGGGAAAAGCTCTGGTTCGTCGTCGAGATCGAATATCCGCCGGCGCCCTGAGGGGCCACGCGCTCAGCGCAGGATACGGCGGGTGATCAGGCCCTGGCGGGCGACCCGGATCAGTTGCCGGACCACCAGGTCCAGGTCTTCCGCCCCGGGGGCCTGGACCACGGCGAAGTCGAACGCGTCGCTGGGGAAGCGCGCCAGGTCCTTGCCGTCCTGGGCGAACTGGATAAGGAAGGTACGCGAACCGTTCCAGCGCTTCGGCCAGCCTTCGAGGTAACGGACGAGGGTCGGCTGGTGCGGCCCGCTGAGGAGAATCCTCGGGTTCCGCCGGACCAGGCCGGTGGTGATGGGTGCCAGGCGCAATTGCGTGCTGGGACAGGTCATGACGTCATGTCTCCGCCTCTTCGGTCCCGCTGGACAGCGGTGAGAGGCAACACCGAGCCAGCGCTTTAGCGGTATTTCGGCTGCTGCCGGGCGCCCCGCAAGTTGCTGTTTAAATCGGCGCACGCGCATCCTAGAAAAGCCGCATGGAGACTGTCAAGAAACACGCGGAGGCGCCCATGCCCGATCGCTCTCTTCGCCTGTTCTTCGCCCTGCCCTGTCCACCTCCCCTCGCCGAGCGGATCGGCCGGTGGCGCGATGACCAGCCACTGCCCGGACGCCAGGTGGCGACGGCGAACCTGCACCTGACCCTGGCCTTCCTCGGGCAGGTCCCGTCCGCTCGGCTCGAGGCCCTGCTGGACATGGCCGCGGCCATCGAGGCCGCGCCCTTCGACCTGTGTCTCGACCGTCTGCTACGCTGGAGGAACGGCATCCTGCTGCTGGCCCCCAGCCAACCGCCCGGCGCCCTCCTGCGCCTGCGCCGCGCCCTGCGCTCCGGCCTTGCCGAACTGGAGCTGCCTGTGGAAACCCGCCCATTCAGCCCCCATCTGACCCTGGCTCGCGATGTCGCGCCGCTGGAGGACGCCCCGCTACCCCCAACCTTCGTATGGCAGGTCGACCATTTCAGCCTGTTTTGCTCGCAAAACGACGCCGCGGGTGTGCGCTACCGCACACTCGGTCGCTGGGCGTTGTGCGGGGAAGATTCAAACGAGCGTTTCGCGCCGTAACAACCCGCCTCTCCCGCTCTGCCACGAAAGTTATGACCGGCCGCCAGGAAGCCGCGGATTTCCTGGCCTGGAGGAAAAAAGCCGAAGCTGGCACGGTTCCTGCGCAAGGGACAGCGAAGCGGTTCTCCCGGAAGGATTCGGGCGATGGCTGGCAGGACGCGCCCCTCGGCCCCATCAACCTGAGATGAGAACAACATGAAGAAGAAGTCTCTGCTCCCCCTCGGCCTGGCCATCGGCCTCGCCTCTCTCGCTGCCAGCCCTCTGATCCAGGCCAGCACCTACACCCAGACCAAATACCCCATCGTGCTGGCCCACGGCATGCTCGGCTTCGACAACATCCTCGGGGTCGACTACTGGTTCGGCATTCCCAGCGCCTTGCGCCGTGACGGTGCCCAGGTCTACGTCACCGAAGTCAGCCAGTTGGACACCTCGGAAGTCCGCGGCGAGCAGTTGCTGCAACAGGTGGAGGAAATCGTCGCCCTCAGCGGCCAGCCCAAGGTCAACCTGATCGGCCACAGCCACGGCGGGCCGACCATCCGCTACGTCGCCGCCGTACGTCCCGACCTGATCGCTTCCGCCACCAGCGTCGGCGCCCCGCACAAGGGTTCGGACACCGCCGACTTCCTGCGCCAGATCCCACCGGGTTCGGCCGGCGAGGCAGTCCTCTCCGGGCTGGTCAACAGCCTCGGCGCGCTGATCAGCTTCCTTTCCAGCGGCAGCACCGGTACGCAGAATTCACTGGGCTCGCTGGAGTCGCTGAACAGCGAGGGTGCCGCGCGCTTCAACGCCAAGTACCCGCAGGGCATCCCCACCTCGGCCTGCGGCGAAGGCGCCTACAAGGTCAACGGCGTGAGCTATTACTCTTGGAGCGGTTCCTCGCCGCTGACCAACTTCCTCGATCCGAGCGACGCCTTCCTCGGCGCCTCGTCGCTGACCTTCAAGAACGGCACCGCCAACGACGGCCTGGTCGGCACCTGCAGTTCGCACCTGGGCATGGTGATCCGCGACAACTACCGGATGAACCACCTGGACGAGGTGAACCAGGTCTTCGGCCTCACCAGCCTGTTCGAGACCAGCCCGGTCAGCGTCTACCGCCAGCACGCCAACCGCCTGAAGAACGCCAGCCTGTAGGACCCCGGCCGGGGCCTCGGCCCCGGCCCTTTCCCGGAAGCCCCCTCGCGTGAAGAAAATCCTCCTGCTGATTCCACTGGCGTTCGCCGCCAGCCTGGCCTGGTTCGTCTGGCTGGAACCTTCCCCCGCACCCGAGACGGCGCCCCCGGCCAGCGCGCAGGCGGGCGCAGTCCACGCCCCGCCAGCAGCCTCCGCGGGAGAAGCGGTGCCGGCCCCCCAGGTCATGCCGGCCAAGGTCGCGCCGCTGCCAACCTCCTTCAGGGGCACCAGCGTCGATGGCAGTTTCAGTGTCGACGCCAGCGGCAACCTGCTGATCACCCGCGACATCCGCAACCTGTTCGACTACTTCCTCAGCGCCGTCGGCGAAGAGCCCCTGCAGCAAAGCCTGGACCGCCTGCGCGCCTACATCGCCGCCGAACTCCAGGAGCCGGCGCGCGGCCAGGCGTTGGCGCTGATGCAGCAATACATCGACTACAAGAAGGAACTGGTGCTGCTCGAACGCGACCTGCCGCGCCTGGCCGACCTCGACGCCCTGCGCCAGCGGGAAGCCGCGGTGAAAGCCCTGCGCGCGCGGATCTTCAGCAACGAAGCGCACGTGGCGTTCTTCGCCGACGAGGAAACCTACAACCAGTTCACCCTGGAGCGCCTGGCGATCCGCCAGGACGGCAAGCTCAGCGCCGAGGAAAAGGCCGCCGCCATCGACCGCCTGCGCGCCAGCCTGCCGGAAGACCAGCAGGAAAGCGTGCTGCCGCAACTGCAAAGCGAACTGCAGCAGCAGACCGCCGCCCTCCAGGCCGCTGGCGCCGGCCCGGAAGCCATCCGCCAGATGCGTCAGCAACTGGTGGGCGCCGAAGCCACCACCCGCCTGGAGCAACTCGATCGGCAACGCTCGGCCTGGAAGGGCCGGCTGGACGACTATTTCGCCGAGAAGAGCCGGATCGAAGGCAATACCGGGCTGAGCGAAGCCGACCGCCGCGCGGCGGTCGAACGCCTGGCCGAGGAGCGCTTCAGCGAACAGGAACGCTTGCGCCTGGGCGCGCTGGAACAGATGCGCCAGGCCGAGCAGCGCTGACCGACACGGAAACGCCAAGAACGCGGCGAAGGGCGCTTCGGCGGATAACGCTACCCTCAGGGGTGCAGCCCTGGCGTGGCCGGCGAGGCGGAAACCTTGTGCTGCGCGCCGCAACGAAAAAGGGCGGCCACCCGAAGGTGTCCGCCCTTTTTCGTCGCCAGCCCGGTTCAGCGGGACAGCTTGCCGTCCAGCGAGAACTTGCCGGCGCCATCGATCAGCAGCGCCACGCTGATCATCAGCAGGGTCAGGGCATATTCATAGCCGTTGTCGGTGATGAAGAAGCCATTGCCGATGTGCACGCTGAAGATCGCCACGATCATGGTGAAGCCCACCACCACCGACGCCGGACGCACCAGCAGGCCGATCACCAGCGCCAGGCCGCCGAAGAACTCGGCGCTGCCGGCCAGGGTCGCCAGCAGGTAGCCAGGGGTCAGGCCGATGGATTCGAACCACTGCGCCATGCCGTTCAGGCCGGCGCCGCCGAACATGCCGAAGAGCTTTTGCGAACCGTGGGACATCAGGGTAAGACCGGTGACGATACGCAGGATGGCCAGGCCGGCACCGGCGTTGGTCGACAGGATGGTCTTGATCAGTGGATTCATGGTGCGTCCTCAGGTGTGGGATAAGATGGGCACACTATAGGAAAGATAATTCGATATTAAAACCGCAAAAAACGCGTTATCAATATCGAATTTATAGATTATTTTTGAGCCGTCGCCGTCTTCGCACGCACCCCGGGCTCCAGGCGAACCCGTTCGCGTTCATATGCAAGGTAGTACTTGTTGACGCTGCTGACATAACTCACCACACCCATGCCTATCTCTTCCGCAGCCACCCGCTCGACCTGGAAGAACCAGCGATTCGGATCGAGCCCCCGGCGACGCGCCTGGGTGCGCAGGTTCTGTACCCGCTCCGGGCCCATGTTGTAGGCCGCCAGGGTGAACGCCAGGCGCTCGCGTTCGTCGAGGTGCTTGCTGGAGAAGAACTGCTTGCGGATCTTGGTCAGGTAGCGACTGGCGGCCAGCACGTTGCTGTCCTTGTCGTGCACGTTGCCGACCCCGACGCTGCGCGCCGCCGCCGGGGTGATCTGCATCAGCCCGCTGGCGCCGCCGGAACCGCGCGCCTTCGGGTTCAGGTGCGACTCCTTGTAGGCCACCGCCGCCAGCGCCAGCCAGTCCATGCTGCTCTGCTGCGCGTAGCGCTGCAGCAGTGGACGGACCGCTTCCAGGCGCTTGCGGTCCGCCGCGCCGAGGGGGTTGCGGACCTTGTAGGCGCGCCGGTAGACGCGCTGGAAAGCCACGTCCTGGTCGGCCGGCGCGCGGTAGTCGGCGAGGAAGCGGTCGATGGTCGCGCGCAGGGTGCTGGCATCGCGGCGCACGTACCAGGCCATGTCGGCGCGATTGTCCAGCACCAGGTGGCGGTCGACGCGCAGCTTCGGCAGCACCTTGGCCCAGCGTTCGGCGATGGGCTGCTCGACCACGGTGAAGCCGAGGATGCCTGCCTGGACCATTTCCATCACATCCTCGACGGCCAGGGAAGCGTCCAGCTTTTCGATCCGGATCGGTGCCATGCGGCGTTGCGCCAGGCGCTGGTTGACCAGTTCGATGGCGCCCTCGGCGGCGCTGCCGGCCGGCAGCGGGATGGTCCGCCCGGACAACTGCTCCAGGCGCGTGTAGCGCCGGTTGCCCTTGCGCGCCACCAGCACCAGCGGCACATCGGCGCGCACCGGCGCGCTCGGGCTGACCTGCAGGCCGTCGTGCGCCGGCAGCAGTTCGCCGGGGGCGACCAGGTCGCCTTCGCCACGCTGCAGGGCGGCAAGCAACTGGTCCTTGGGCTTGGGTATGAGCTTGAGGGTGAGGTTCCGCGCGGACGGCGAGCGGCTGTTGAGGTATTGCTCGAAGGCGCGCAGGCGACGGTACTCGACGCCAATCGGCTCGCCCTTCACCTCACCCGAGCTGTTGCGGCTCTGGTTGACCAGCACCTTGAGCACGCCAGCGCGGCGGATGCTCGCCAGGTCGCGGGTCTCCGGCTGTTCCCTGTGCCAGTTGTCCGGCTGGCCGGTGATGCGCGCAGCCGCCGGCAAGGGTGCGAGCACCAGCAGGCAAAGCGAAAGCAGCAACAGACGCGTCATCCAGGTCTCCAGAGGCCAGGCTCGATGTCCCTCTCCGGGGGACCGGATCAATCAGAGCATGGCAGTCTTGGCAAGTTCCTCTCCGACAGCGGCTGCAAACGGAGGCATTGGGTAGATAATCCGGGCGCCGAAGAACCCGATCTGCGATTATAACGGATTGTTCTACAAGCGGTTTGCCACCCATCCCCCGGCGGGTCCGGCGCGATCGAGGGGGCGCCGCCTCGCTGCGAATTCCAGGAAGGCACCATGCAACTCATCGATATCGGCGTCAATCTGACCCACGCCAGCTTCGCCCCGGAACGTGAAGCACTGCTCGCCCGCGCGCGCGCCGCCGGGGTGGTGCAGATGGTGATCACCGGCACCAGCCTGGCCGACAGCGAACAGGCGCTGCAGCTCTGCGGCGAACTCGACGAGGGCGGCCGGCTGTTTACCACCGCCGGCGTCCACCCCCACGAGGCCAGCCACTGGAACGCCGACACCGCTCGCGGCCTGCGCGCCCTGTTCGACGACCAGCGGGTACGCGCGGTGGGCGAATGCGGTCTCGACTTCAATCGCGACTTCTCTCCCCGTCCGGCCCAGGAAAAGGCCCTGGAGGAACAACTGGCACTGGCCGTCGAGCTACAGCGTCCGGTGTTCCTCCACGAACGCGACGCCAGCGAGCGCCTGCTGGCGATCCTGCGCGACTTCCGCGATCGCCTGCCGGCCGCCGTCGTACACTGTTTCACCGGCGAGCGCCGGGCGCTGTATGGCTACCTCGACCTCGACCTGCACATCGGCATCACCGGCTGGATCAACGACGAGCGCCGCGGCACCCACCTGCATGATCTGGTAGGCGAGATCCCGGTCGGCCGTCTCATGCTGGAAAGCGACGCGCCCTACCTGCTGCCGCGCAGCCTGCGGCCGAAGCCGAAGAACGGGCGCAACGAGCCGGCCTACCTGGTCGAGGTGCTCGCCTGCGTGGCCCGCCATCGCGGCGAGAGCGCGGAGCGCCTGGCCGCTCACACCAGCGCCGCGGCGCGGGCGTTCTTCGGCCTGCCGACGATCGACTGAGATCGCCCTCAAGCTCCCGGCGGATCGGCCGCTAAGCTGACGAACGGTCTCGTTGACCCGCATCAACGATTGCCCCTTACTCAGCTTTCAAGATAATGGCGCCTTGCCATTAGCTTGCCGATAAGAAGAAATCCCCCTATGGGCACCTGGATCAGCGACATTCCACTGAAATACAAGTTCTGGGCCGTCAACGCGGTGGCCTTCTTCACCACCCTGCTGTTGGTGTTGTTCGCCATGCAGCAGGAAGCCGCCGGGCGCAACGCTTCCGCCCAGCGCGCCGCCGCCGCCGAGGGCGAGCTGGTTCAGAGCTGGCCGGCGGGCAGCGCCCTGCCCGCCCGCAGCAACCTGCTGCCGCTGGAACAGGCCGCGAACCTGGGCGGCACCGCTGCCCAGGCGCTGGGCAAGGGGCAGGGTTGGATCGAGTTGTCCGGCGCGCGCCAGGGCGATACCCCGCTGCTCGGCGCCTGGGTCGGCCAGACCGGCTCCGGCCAGCGCTTCGCCGTGCTTGCCCCGGCCAGCGACCTGTGGCAGGTCTTCGCCGACCGGGCCGGCGCCTACGCCGTCGCCGTGCTGGTGCTGATGCTGGCGCTGCTGGCGGCCTCGCAACTGCTGATCCGCTTCATCCTCACCCACCTGCATACCCTCAAGGACGTGATGCTGCACGTCGAAAAGAGCGGCGACCTGTCCGCTCGCGTACCGCTGCAGGGACGCGACGAAGTCGGCCAGATGGCCAGCGCCTTCAACGCCATGCAGGCCGGCTACCAGCGCATCGTCGGCACCGTCGCCGCGGCCGCTACCAAGCTCGACGAAGGCGCCCAGGCGCTGGCCCGCAGCATGGGCCAGGTACGCCAGGGCATGCTCGGCCAGCAGAGCGAGACCGACCAGACCGCCACCGCGATCAACGAAATGTCCACCACGGTCTTCCATATCGCCCAGCACGCCGCCGATACCCGTGACCAGTCGCAGGAAGCCGACCGCCTGGCCGGCGCCGGCCAGCAGGCGGTGAGCCGGGTCAGCGCGTCGATCGCCGGGTTGTCCCAGGGCGTCCAGGACACCGCCGAGATGATCCAGAAGCTGGCCGAAGACAGCCAGAAGATCAGCGGCGTGGTCAACGTGATCCACGGCATCGCCGAACAGACCAACCTGCTTGCCCTCAACGCCGCCATCGAGGCCGCGCGGGCCGGGGAAATGGGCCGCGGCTTCGCCGTGGTGGCCGATGAGGTGCGCAACCTCGCCCGTCGCGTGCAGGACTCCACCGACGAGATCACCCAGATGATCCTCGCCCTGCAGTCGGGTACCCGCGACGCCGTGGAGTTCATGCAGGAAAGCTCGCTCAAGGCAGACGGTTGCGTCAGCCAGGCCGGCGACGCCGGCGAGGCGCTGGCGGCGATCGCCAACGCGGTGGCGCAGATGCGTGAAAGCAACACGCAGATCGCCGTCGCCGCGGAACAGCAGAGCCAGGTCGCGGAAGAGATGACCCGTTCGGTGGTGGGCATCCGCGACGTCACCGAACTCACCGTGCAGCAGACCGTCGAGTCGGCGGCCACCAGCCAGCAACTGGTCGACCTGGCGGGCGATCTGACCCGCGCCATCGGCCAGCTACGCCTCTGATCCGCAGGCGCACCTGCCTATCGCCCGGATAGGCAGGAATCATTCGCCGCGCTGCCGCACCCCGCCTAGACTCGACGACATGCAACGACCCGCCTCGCGGGTCGCCGTCACGGAGTACCGAGAACATGGGCAAACGTCATCCCAACCTGCTCGCCTGGCAATGGCGCGGCTATGCCGCCAACCACCGCAACCCGACCAACCTGGTCCTGCACCTGATCGCCGTGCCGCTGTTCGTCGTCGCTGCGATCCTGCTGCTCGGCGGCCTGTTCGGCCTGGACCTGCTGCAGGTGGTACTCGGTGTCATCGGCATCGGCGCCGGCCTGGCGATCCAGGCCAAGGGACACGCGCTGGAGGAACAGGCACCCGAGCCATTCAGCGATCGGCGCGACGCTGTCAGTCGCCTGCTCGTCGAGCAGTTCGTCACCTTCCCCCGTTTCGTCCTCAGCGGCGCCTGGTGGCGGGCCTGGCGCGAACGGCATAAGTGACAGTTCGTCCGGGATTTTGCACAGCCCTTCAGTTTTAGCGCGACGCTGCCGATATAATCGACGGAATCCTGTCGTGGACCGACAACATGCCGTCAATGCGTCAATTAATCGTCTTTTCCTGTTGCCTGGGGCTGCCTCTTGCCCAGGCCGCGGAACCCGTGCCGCTGGGCGGACGTCCGATCGTCACCCTGCAGCGGTCCGGCGGCGCTCCCGTACGGCTGACCCTGTCCGACCTCGAAGCCCTGCCCAGCGAGACCCTGGAAGCCCAGCTCCCCGGCGAGGCCAACGCCCGCTGGCAAGGCGTGCGCCTCAGCCTGTTGCTGCGCCACCTGGACCTGGCGCCGCCCAAGCGCCTGCGCGTGCTGGCGCTGAACGACTACTCGGCGATCATCCCGTACAGCGACCTCGACAGCTACCAGCCCATCCTCGCCTATCGCCGCAACGGCGCCTACATGGCGATCCGCGAACGCGGACCGCTTTTCATCATCTACCCGATGGCCCGCTATCCTGAGTTGAGAAACCAGGTCTACTACAACCGTACCGTCTGGCAGGTCAGCTCCATCACTCTTGAGTAAGTAACGGACATGACTGTGCCGCTGCTCGATCCGACAAAGCTGCGCCGGCAACGCCAGATCATGGGGCTGTTGCTCGGCCTGGTGCTGCTCATGGCGCTGATCGCCGGGGCTGCGCTGTGGCTGGCGGTGCGCCAGGCCCAGCAACTGGCCCAGCCGAACCTGCACAACGAGCTGTGGCAGACCTACTCGCTGCGCGCCGAACTGGATCGCACGCTGGACGCCGCGCGGCACATCGAGAGCGGCGAAGGCCAAGCCGACGACCTGGCGATCCGTCTCGAAGTCCTCGCCAGCCTGATCGCGCCGCTGCGCCGCCAGTCGTTGTTCAGGCATCTCGCCGAACCGCGTCCGGAGGTACAGGCCACCCTGCAACGCCTGATCGAGCTCAGCGATCGCTGGTCGGACCAGGCCCCCTGGGGCGATCCCGTCGCCGCGCGCCGCCTGGCCGCGGAGATCGTCCAGCAGGTCCCGCCCTTGCTCGAACCGACCCACCAGATCGTCGTCGCCAGCAACATCGCCCTGACCAACCAGTTGGACGTCGACCGCAAGCGCCTGCACCGGGCGTTCTACGCGTTGTTCTGGGCGCTGCTCGGGATCGGTGCCGGCGGTGCCCTGCTGGTGCTGCGCCTGGTCGCCGACTTCAAGCGCGCGCAGCAACTGGCCGGGCATCTGATCGAGCTTAACGCCACCCTGGAGAAACGCGTCGGCGAGCGCACCCGCCAGCTCAGCGAAGGCAAGGCGCTGCTGCATTTCATCCTCGAGGCCAGCCCGAGCGACGTGGTCCTGCTCAGCGCCTGCGGCGCCAGCATCCATTACGTCAGCCCGCGCCTGCTCAAGCGCCTGGGTTGCCAGGCCCAGGACGACTTCAACCTGCCCCGGCTGTTCGCCAGCGCCAGCGAATACAGCCGCCTGCAGAACGCCCTGGAGGCGCGCGGCCAGGTGGATGGCTGGGAAGCCCAGCTATGCGGGGAAACGCCTTGCTGGGCGGTGATCTGCGCGCGCCACCTGGAAATCGACGGCGAGCCGGCGACCCTGATCTGGTGCTACGACATCAGCCGGCGCAAGGCCATGGAGCAGGAACTGCGCCTGCTGGCCAGCACCGATACCCTGACCGGCCTGCACAACCGCCACTCGTTCCTGCACCAGGCGGAACTCATGCTCAAGGCCGCCGAACGCTTCCACCACCCCTGCGTGGCGCTGATGCTGGACATCGACCACTTCAAGAACATCAACGACAGCCACGGCCACCTGACCGGCGACCGCGCCCTGCAACGTGTCGCCGAGACCCTGCGCCAGGGCCTGCGCGAAGTGGACCTGCTCGGCCGCCTGGGCGGCGAGGAATTCGCCGCGCTGCTACCGGAAATCGGCCTGGACCAGGCGCTGGACGTCGCCGAACGGCTGCGCGCCGGCGTCGAGGCGCTGCGGGTGAGCAATCCCGACGGCGAACCGTTGCGAATGACCGTGAGCATCGGCGTCGCCCTGCGCAGGGACGCCGGGGACGACCTGGAAAGCCTGCTGGTGCGCGCCGACAGCGCGCTCTACCAGGCCAAGAGCGGCGGGCGCAACCGCACCGAGTACGCGCCCGCCTGACATGCGCCTCAGCCGAACACCGTGACCATCTGCCGGCTGATCGCCAGCAACTGGCCGTCGGCGCTCCACATCCGCGCCGCCACGTGGCCGTAGCCGTCGCGCGCCTCCTCGATCTCCGCCAGGTAACGGCACCAGTCGCCGCTGCCTTGCTGCGGCAGCGGCTGGAGGAACTCGGCGGTCCAGGTCAGCGAGCTGGCCATCGCCGGGGTGCCCAGGTGCGGCAACAGCGCCGGCGGCCAGGAGTCGAGCAGCGCCAGCAGGTGGGAAACCTCCATGGGCTCTCCCTCGGGTTCGTCGCGGAAACGCATCCAGCCGCCCATCTGGCGCGACTTGTTCGAAGAGAACGGCAGGCCGCCCACTGCCCAGCGCATGGCGATGTAGCGAGTGAACTCCGGGGTCACGTTACGGATATAGGGCAGCTCCTGGCTCTCTTCGGGGCCCTTCATCCCGGCCGCCGGCAACGCTTCCACCGCCACCGCCGACGCGCGGGCGACGCCGAAACTGGCCTGGACCAGCGTCACCACCTGCTCGCCCTGACGGACCTCGACCTGTACCTGGCTCACCGCCTTGCCCTCGCGCAACAACCGGGCGCTGAAGCTAGCCGGCTGCTCGGGGGCCAGCGGTCCGACGAAGCTGACGCCGATGGAGCGCAACGGACGCCCCGCCTCGACCACCGCAAGCATGGCCTCGTAGGCCAACGCCACCACCAGGCCACCGAAGGTGGCGCGGCCCTGGCCCCAACTGGCCGGTACTACCACCGAGGAAGGGTCGCGGCGGACCGCCTGGATCAATTCGGAAAAATTCATGTGTGCCTCGCGAGGGGATTCGAGGGCCCATCTTAGGCGAGGCGATCCTTGGGAAAAAGCCGATCGGAATACGGGCGGCGTCAGTGCCCGGCAAGCGCCTGCTGCAATGTCGACAGGGCCCGTCCGGCACGCTCCCGGGCCAGTTCGAAGCGGGCCGTCCAGACCTCGCGCACGGGCGCCAGGTCCGGCTCGCGCTGGCATCGCAACAGCCACTGTTCGAGGTCGTGCCAATCGCCCAGCGCCGACTGGGCCGCCTTGAGCGGCGCCAGCAGCGAGCCGGGAATGCTGCAATCGTGCGGATAGGCCTCCAGCCCGTAGCGCACGCGCTTGATCCGCAGCCGTAGCGGGTGCCAGTGCTCGTAGGTGGTGTCCGCCAGCTCGGCGCGCAGGGTCTTCCATTGCCGGCGCAGGCGCTTGCGCACCCGGCCGTGCAAGCCATCCAGCACGGCATGCCGCTGGGCCGTACGCAACAGGGCCGGCCAGACGTCCAGGCAAAGCTGCAGGCGGTGCAGCGGCTGGCTGGCGAGAACCGCTACGTAGCCGGACTCCAGCACCGGCCGGCGCACCGCCAGCGCATCCCGCAGCCCTTCGGCGGCGAGCGCCGGCAGCAGCACCTCCAGGTCGCGGATCGGCCCGCTGAGCCGCCCGATCTCGGCGGCGGCATGCTCCAGTTCCTCGACGCCGGGAACCCCGCGGATCGGCCGCAGCAGGCTGCGCAGACGGCGCAGGGCGATGCGCAGGTCGTGCAGTGCCTCGCCATCCGTGCGCGCCTCCAGGCGGGCGACCGCCGACATCAACGCCACCTGCTGGCCGATCACCTCGGCCAGCAGTTCATCGATGAACCCCGTCATGCCTTCTCCTCTCCCCGGCCATCCCGCGTGGGCGCGCGCACCAGGCGCCAGGGCAGCGCCCGGCGCAATGCGCGCAGACGCAACCCTGGATCATCGGCACCGCCGTGTCCATAGCGTTGCGCTTCGAGCGCGCCGACGAAGGCCGCGATGGCTGGCGCCTGCGCCGGCAGGACGCGGGCGGCGCGCTCGCCGTAGGAGCGTAGCCCTTCGCCGGGGGAACGGCGCAGGCCATGCATCTCCAGCAGGCGTTCGAAGCGGCGCAGTTGGCGGCTGCGCAGATCGCCACGGCCTTGCCAGGGCTTGAGCAGGAACAGCGCGAGCAGACCGACCGACAATATCGCCGCGGCACCGAGCAACAGGCCCAGTCGGGTCGGATCGAGCCCGCCGAACCAGCGCTGCAGGAAGGCGCCCTGCTGCTCACCCTGGTAGGCCAGGACCCAGCGTTGCCAGCCGTAGTTCAGGCTGTCCCAGGCCAGACGCATGTCGTTGAGCCAGGGCAGGCCACGGTAGCGCAACGGCGACAGCGGCGCGTCGGCGAGGTACTCGCTGTCTCCGGCCAGGGCCTGCTCCAGCCCCTGTTCGATCCGTTCGGGCGCCACCTGGTAGGTCGGGTCGACGCTCAGCCAGCCCTGCTCCGGCTGCCAGTATTCGACCCAGGCGTGGGCGTCGAACTGATGCACCAGCAGGTAGTTGCCCGCCGGATTCAGCTCGCCGCCCTGGTAACCGGCCACCACTCGCGCAGGAATGCCCGCTGCGCGCAGGACGAAAGCCATCGCCCCGGCGTAATGCGCGCAGAAGCCGCTGCGCGTGTCGAACAGGAAATCGTCCACCCCGTCGGCGCCGGTCGCTGGCGGTTTCAGGGTGTAGGCGAAGGGCTCGCGGTTGAAGCGCTGCAACAGGGCCGCGACCAGCGCCTGCGGTTGCGCATGGGCCTGGCGCAACTCGTCGGCCAGCGCTCGCGCGCGCGGATTGCCGTGCATCGGCAACTGCAGGTTGCGCCAGCGCATGCGCGGATCGATGCTGGACTCGCGCAGCGCCTGTGGCCAGGAACTGACTCGGTAGAACAGACGTTGCTCGACCGGCTGCCGCCGCTGCAGGTGGAAATCGCTCATCAGGCGCGTGTCGGTCTGGTCGGTCTGCGCCACGTCGAGGGCGAACAGCCAGGGCTGCGAACTGGGCTGCATGATCACGTCGTAGCGCAGCTCAGGGCCACGCTTCTGCCAGTGCACAGCATCCTCGCCCGACCATTGCGGCGCCTGAGCCCAACGTCGTCCGTCGAAACGCTCCATGGTCAAGGCGCGCCAGTAGAGCTGCTCGCGCGGCGGCGGTGCGCCCTCGAAGCGGACCCGGAACGCCAGTTCGGCGGAGCGCCCAAGCTCGGCGATATCCCCTGGAGCCATGCTCTCCGAGAGTCCGGTGACCCCCTTGTTGCCGGGCATCGGCAACGACCACAGCGGCCCCAGGCGGGGGAAGAACAGGAACAGCAGGAGCATCAGCGGCAGCGCCTGCAGCAACAGCCCGCCGGCCAGCCGCAGGGTCGGCCAGGGCCGGCTGGCGAAAGCGCTCTGCTGCAAGCCGATCAGCGCCGCCAGCAACGCGGTCACCGGCAGCAGGCTGTACAGCGCGGCGAGGAAACCGTCGTCGAACAGGTAGCCCACCACCACTGCGAAGAAACCGAGGAACACCAGTACCAGCGCATCGCGGCGGGTCTTCATTTCCACCAGCTTGAGGATGAACGCGGCGATCAGCAGCACCGCCCCCGCGTCCAGGCCCACCAGGCTGCCGCGCGACAACCAGACCCCGGCCCCGGCGAGCAACGCCAGGGCCAGCTTGACCCAGGCGCGCGGATAGCCGGCACGCATGCGGAAGACCTGCACCCGCCAGGCCGCGCAACCGAGCCACATGGCCGCGATCCACAGCGGCATGTAGGCCAGGTGCGGCAGGATCACCAGTACCTGCGCCACCAGCAGCCAGACCAGCGCGACCCGCGGAATCGCGTTCATCGTGCCGCTCCGAACAGCGCCAGCGCGCGCAGACAGGCCTCGCGCTGGGCCTCGCCGCTGGCCGGTTGCAGGCGCGTGCCGGGCAGCGCCAGGCCATAGGGCTGCTGCCGCTCGGAGAGTTCCAGGACTGCATGGCACAAGCGGCCCAGGCGACTTTCGAGGTCCCCGCCGAGGCGCTCGAATTCCAGCCACAGGTCTTCCCCGCCGAGCGCGGCGAAGTCCTTCACCAGCAGCCCCTGGCCACGGGAAAACGCCTTCCAGTGCAGGCGCCGCCGCGAGTCGCCCGGCTGGTAGGCGCGCAGTCCCTGGTAGTCGTCGACGCCCGTGCTCGCCAGCGCGCGCCCCTGGTCCTCGGCATCCTCCGCGCCCGGCGCGAGGAATGGCTCGCCGGCCAGCGGCCGAGGGTAGACCAGCGCCTGCTGGCGCAGGTCGACCCAGCTCCAGGCCACCAGCAGGCCGAGGGGAAAGCGACTCTCCACCCGCAGGCGCCCCGGCCGCAGCCAGCCGCGTCGCTCGGTCGGGTGGAACAGCAGCACCTCGGCAGCCGCGTCGCCTGCCAGGTCGGCGTATTCCAGCGGCCGCTCCGGCCAGCCGACGGCGATGGCCTGGCGCGCCCGCCGCGGGCTTTCCAGGCGCACCCGGAAACCGGCGCGCTCGCCGGCGAACACCGGGTCCGCTCCCAACGCGGTGAGGCGCAGGCCGGCAAGGTTGCGATAGGTATGGAGGATGGTCACCACGCCCAGGGACAGCAGCAGGAAGGTCAACCCGTAGGCCAGGCTGTTCTGGTAATTGATCGCCGCCAGCAGCATCACCAGCAGCGCCAGACCGAAAGCGCCGCCCTGGCGGGTCGGCAGGATGAATACGCGGCGCTGGTTCAGCTCGACGCTGCTCGCCGGCGGTATCCGCCGGTTCAGCCAGCGCTGCCAGCGCGGCCAGTTGCGCAGGCGCATCAGAGCGCCGGGACTTCGCGCAGCAGCCATTGCACCAGCGCGCCGCCACCGTGCCCGGTGGGGTCCGCCTGGTCGCGCAGGCGATGCCCGGCGACCGCCGGCAACACCGCCTGGACGTCTTCCGGAATCACATAGTCGCGTCCCGCCAGCAGCGCCCAGGCACGCGCCGCGGCGAGCAACGCCAGGCTACCGCGCGGCGACAGGCCGAGGGCGAAGGCCGGCTGCGTGCGGGTCGCTTCGACCAGGCGCAGCACGTAGTCCACCAGCGCATCGCTGGCGCGGACCTTCGGCACTTCGGCCTGGAAAGCGGCCAGCGCCGCGTGGTCGAGCAAGGGCTCCAGGCGCGGCAGCAGATCGCGCCGGGCTTCGCCGAGCAACAGCGAGCGTTCCGCCGCGCGTCCGGGGTAGCCCAGCGACAGGCGCATCAGGAAGCGATCCAGCTGCGATTCCGGCAGGGAGAAGGTGCCGCCCTGGCTGGCCGGGTTCTGCGTGGCGATGACGAAGAACGGTTCCGGCAAGGGCCGGGTGGCGCCCTCGATGGTCACCTGGCCTTCTTCCATCGCCTCGAGCAAGGCGCTCTGGCTTTTCGGCGTGGCGCGGTTGATCTCGTCGGCGAGCACCAGCTCGGCGAAGATCGGCCCGGGATGGAAGACGAATTGCCCGCTGTCCTTGTCGAACACCGAGGTACCGAGGATATCGCCCGGCAGCAGGTCCGAGGTGAACTGGATGCGCTGGAAACTGAGCCCGAGCACCCGCGCCAGGGCATGGCTGAGGGTGGTCTTGCCCATCCCCGGCAGGTCTTCGATCAACAGGTGCCCACGGGCCAGCAGGCAGGCCAGGGCCAGGCGCACCTGGCGGTCCTTGCCCAGGAGAATCTCATCGACCGCCTTCAGGCAGGCTTCCAGGGTGTTCAGCATCCCGACCTCGCGTTTCCGGGGAAAACAGCGATCCTACTGGCCTGGGGCCAGCCGGCAAGGCACTTGCAATTTTTCCTCACGAAACTGTGAAACCGTTGCCACCGGTACTTGCCGGAGTGCCCGCTACAAGCCTAGACGCTGGGGAGGGACAGGCGCCCCCCTGGGTGCCGGTGCGGATGATGCCTGCGCCATGTCCGGCTCGACACGACGCGCGACGGTCACCGACGGCAGGCGTGGGGGAAGCCGCCTCAGCCCAGTTCGGCGACGATCGCCGCCAGCGCCTTGGCCGGGTCGGCGGCCTGGCTGATCGGCCGGCCGATCACCAGGTAGTCGGAGCCGGCGTCCAGGGCCTGGCGCGGGGTGAGGATGCGCCGCTGGTCGTCCTGGGCGCTGCCGGCCGGGCGGATGCCCGGCGTGACCAGTTGCAGGCCCGGATGGGCAGCCTTCAGCGCCGGCGCTTCCTGGGCCGAGCAGACCAGGCCGTCCATGCCGGCCTTCTGCGCCAGGGCGGCGAGGCGCAGTACCTGCTCCTGGGGCTCGATGTCGAGGCCGATGCCCGCCAGGTCCTCGCGCTCCATGCTGGTCAGCACGGTCACGCCGATGAGCAACGGCCTGGGTCCGCTGAAGGCCTCCAGCGTCTCGCGGCAGGCGGCCATCATGCGCAGGCCGCCGGAGCAGTGCACGTTGACCATCCACACGCCCATCTCGGCAGCGGCCTTCACCGCCATCGCCGTGGTGTTCGGGATGTCATGGAATTTCAGGTCGAGGAACACCTCGAAGCCCTTGCCACGCAAGGTCTCGACTATACCCGCGGCACAACTGGTGAAGAGTTCCTTGCCGACCTTCACCCGGCACAGTTTCGGGTCCAGCTGATCGGCCAGCGCCAGGGCGGCCTCACGGGTGGGGAAATCCAGGGCGACGATGATGGGGGACTGGCAGGCGGACATGGGCTCTCTCGCGGCGAATCGAAAACGGCGCGCATTGTCGCAGAATCCGGCCGTTTGCCGTAGCCCGGAACGCGCCGGGGAGATGAACGTCGCGGACTAGAGGCGGGCGCGGAGCAGTTGCTCCAGCCAGTCGACGAATGCCCTGACCCGCCGCGACAGATGCCGCCGGTGCGGATACAGGGCGTACGCCGGCATCGCTTCGGCCCGCCACTGCGGCAGCACCTCGCGCAGCTCGCCGCGTTGGAGGTGCTCGCGCACGTCGTAGGCAGGGATCTGGATCAGGCCCAGTCCGGACAGGCAGCAGGCGATGTAGCTTTCCGCGTTGTTCACCGTGACCCGGCTGCGCAACGCGCGGGTCAGGGTGCGCCCATCCTCGCGGTACTCCCAGGGCAACACCCGGCCGCTGCTGGGCGAGGCATAGTTGACCGCCCAGTGCCGGTCGAGGTCGGCCGGCGTCCGTGGCTCGCCATGCTCTTCCAGGTAGGCGGGACTGGCGCAATTGATCAGTTGCATCTCGCCAAGGCGTCGCGCCACCAGGCTGCTGTTGCCCAACTGGCCGACCCGCAGGACGCAGTCGACGCCCTCCTGCACCAGGTCCACCGAACGGTCGCTCGAGCCCAGTTCCAGTTCGATGTCCGGATGCTGGCGGAAGAATTCCGGCAGCGCCGGGGCGATCAGCAGTCGCGCCACCCGGCTCGGCACGTCGACCTTGAGCCGGCCGCTGGCACGGCTGCCGTCGTGGAACAGGCTCTCCAGCTCTTCCATGTCTTCCAGCAGGTGACGGCAACGCTCCAGCACCACGCTGCCGTCGTGGGTCAGCTGGACCTGCCGGGTGGTGCGATGCAACAGCCGGCTGCCGAGTTGCGCTTCGAGCTGCTGGACCGCCGCCGAGACCGTCGCCCGCGGCATGTCCAGCAGGTCCGCGGCCTTGGTGAAGCTGCCGGTTTCGGCAACACGCAGGAACACACGCATGCTGTCCAGACGATCCATGGGCAGGCCCCTTCTCTCTATTCGGGATGGCTGGACAGTCTATCCATGCCACCCACGTTTATCCAAAGAACCCGGACCAATAGCCTGGAGTCCCTACTCTACTTCCTGGATCCGCAGATGCCCCATGCAGTGCTTTTGCCTCCTCCCAGCGCGTCCCCGCTGCCGGAAGTGGTCGGTTTCTGGCGCGATGCCGGCCCTACCCTCTGGTTCGCCAGGAACGCCGATTTCGACCGGCGCTTCCGCGAGCGCTTCGCCCACCTCTACGAGCTTGCCTGCGCCAACGCGCTGCGCCCGGCTGCCGGTGAAGCCGAGGACCATCTCGGCCTGCTGTTGCTGCTCGACCAGTACCCGCGCAACGCCTTCCGTGGAACCCCGCGCATGTACGCCAGCGACGCCCAAGCGCGGCGCTGGGCGGAGCGGGCTCTGGGACAAGGCCTCGACCGCCAGGTCGGGGACGCGCTGCGGCTGTTCTTCTACCTGCCGTTCGCCCATGCCGAGAACCTTGCCGACCAGGATCGCTCGGTAGCGCTGAACCACGGACTCGGCCAGCCCTTCCTCGCCCACGCTCGTGAGCATCGCGAGATCATCCGCCGCTTCGGGCGCTTTCCCCATCGCAATCCGATCCTCGGTCGCCCGTCCAGCGCCGAGGAACTCGCCTTCCTCGCCGCCGGCGGCTTCGCCGGCTGAACCGGGGCTCAGCCGGCCCTCCCTAGATAGGCAGGTCGCGATCCAGCAAGCGGTCCAGCAACCAGTTGGCCGCCGGTCCCAACGGCCGCTGCCGCGACCAGACCACGTCCACCGCCTGGCTGCGCGGCCAGCCGGACACCGGCAACTCCTTCAGCCGTCCGTTGGCGTAGCCGCTGACCAGCCAGCGCGGCAGCTCGGCCCAACCGAAGCCGTGGGTGGCCATTTCCAGCAGCAACAGGTAGTTGGGCGCCGACCAGCAGCGCCCGCCGCTGGACGGCAGGCCGTCGTTGATCGCCGCGCCGGTCTCGCTATAGGTGTTCAGGCGCAGCAAACGCCATTCGGAAAGGTCGCGCTCGCTGACCCGCTCCAGGCCCGCCAGCGGATGGTCGACGGCGGCGAACAGGCCGAACTCGGCACGCTCGGCGACCGCCGCCACGCCCAGCTCCGGCGGGTAGTGCGGCTGCGCGGCGAGCAGGCCGAGGGTGGCGCGGCCGCGGCTGACCTGGGCGATCACGTCCTGGTCCTCGGCGATCAGGCATTCGAACTCCAGCTCAGGGTAACGCTCGTCCAGTTCGGCCAGGCGCGCCTCGTAGCGCGCCGAATGGTAGGTGTCGGATAGCGCCAGGGTCACCCGTGGCTCCGAGCCGCCGGCGAGCAGCGCGGCGACCCGGCGCAGGCGGTCGGATGCGCCGAGGACCTCCTCGACCCGTCCCAGCAGGGTGCGTCCGGCCTCGGTCAGTTGCGGCTGGCGGCCACTGCGATCGAAGAGTTCCAGGCCGAGGTCGATCTCCAGCCGGGCAATGGCCTCGCTGACGGTCGACTGGCTCTTGCCCAGCTTGCGCGCGGCGGCGCTGAAGGAGCCGAGGGAAACGGCCTGGACGAAGGCCTCGAGGGATTCGGGCGACAAATGCATATCGGTTTTTCCGATGGTATCCAACTTAACCCTATCCCAAAGACCGATGACAATACAGCCCGACTTCAACGACGAACCGGGAGCGTTCGCCATGACCCACACCCACACCGCCCTCGACAAGACTCTCAAGGAGCGGATCTTCCACGCCCTGGCCTTCGAGGGCCTGGCCGTCCTCCTCACCGCGCCGGTGCTGTCGCTGGTGATGAACAAGCCCCTGGCGCACATGGGTGCGCTGACGCTGATGTTCTCCACCGTGGCGATGCTCTGGAACATGCTTTTCAACAGCCTCTTCGACCGCGCCCAGCGGCGCATGGGCTTCCAGCGCACCCTGCAGGTCCGGGTGCTGCATGCGATGCTCTTCGAGCTGGGGCTGATCGTGGTGCTGGTACCGCTGGCCGCCTGGTGGCTGTCGATCGGACTGGTCGAGGCGTTCCTCCTCGACATGGGCCTGATCCTGTTCTTCCTGCCCTACACCATGGCCTTCAACTGGAGCTACGACGTACTCCGCGCACGCCTGGTGGAAAGCCGCCAGACCAAGGCCGCCGGTTGCGACGCCGGCTAGGCCGGCGTTCAGGCCGTCAGCCGCTCGCGCAGGCGGCCGAGCATGCCGAGCAGGCTGCCGACCCGTTCCTTCTCGCGCTCGTCGCGCGGCACCTCGGCCAGCCGGTCGACCTCCGGCAGGCTTCGCCCGCGCCACAACAAGGCCTGCTCGGCGGCCGCCTTCAGGCCTTTCTCGAACAATCCCCTGCGGATCGGCTTGGGCAGGTAGCGGAATATCTGCGCCTGGTTGATCAGCTCGAGCAGGGCCTGGGTGTCGCGGAACGGCGTAACCACCAGGCTGAGCAGGCGCGGATGGGCCTGGGCCAGGGATTTCAGCAGCGGCGCGGTATGCTCCCCGGCCAGCTTCAGGTCGCTGACCAGCACCTCCACCGGTTCGGTGTTCAGCCACACCAGCGCCTCGGCCAGGTTGCGCGCGCGCAGCAGGCGATGCCCGCCGGCATGGCAGAAGGCCCCGACGCAGTCCAGGGTTTCCGGGTCGTCGTCGAGCAGCAGCACGCTCAGCGGCGCCGCCAGCGTGGCCGCGGGCGGTGCCGGCAGGCCCTGGCGGCTGGCGATCTCCGCCGCCTGGCGCAGGGTGAAGGCCATTTCCTGGGGATTCCAGGGCTTGGTCAGGTAGCGGAAGATGCCGCCGTCGTTGAGCGCGTCGACGGCGGCGTCGAGGTCGGAATAGCCGGTGAGGAGAATCCGCAGGGTTTCCGGATAGCGCTCGCGAGCCTGCGCCAGCAGTTCGGCGCCGCTCATCTGCGGCATGCGCTGGTCGCTGACCAACACCTGTATCCGTTCCGTCTTCAGGCGCTCCAGGGCGCGCCGCGGGTCGCTCTCGGTGAGCACCTCGTAATGGCGACGGAACTGCATGGCCAGGCTGCGCAGGATGCGCTCCTCGTCATCGACGAAGAGGATGCGGACGGGAGATGGGCTCATGTCAGGCGCTCCGTTTCAGTTCGCGGGCCTGCTCTCGCGGCAGGCTGATGAGGAAGCGGGTTCCGCGGCCCGGTTCGGAGGCCACGCGGATGGTCCCGCCATGTTGCTGGATGATCTTGTAGCTGATCGACAGGCCGAGCCCGGTGCCCTGCCCCACCGGCTTGGTGGTGAAGAACGGGTCGAAGATCCGCCCGAGGACCTCGGCGGGCATGCCCTTGCCGTTGTCCTGCACGGAGAGGAACACCTGGCGCTCGTCGGCCCAGCTCTTCAGCAGGATGCGACCGAAACGCTCCATGGCCTGCGCGGCGTTGGTCAGCAGGTTCAGCAGCACCTGGTTGATCTGCGACGGCGCGCAGGCGATAAGCGGCAGCTCGCCAAGCTGGCTGCTGATCTCGGCCTTGTCCTTGATGGCGGTGCGGGCGATCAGCACGGCGTTGCGCACGCAGTCGTTGAGGTCGACCTCCTCGCTGAAGGCGCGGTCCAGGCGGGCGAAGTCCTTGAGCCCGGAAACCAGCTCGCCGATCTGGCCGAGGCCGTAGCGGGTATCGACGAACAACTGCCGCAGGTCCTCGCGCAACTGTTCGACGGCGGCCTCGCGGCGCACCGCGTCGGCCGCCTGCAGCGCCTGCGCCAGGCGCGCTTCGTCGCACTGCGGGTCGCCCAGGCAGTCGACCAGCGCCGCCTGGGCATCGGCCAGGCGCAACAAGGGATCGCTCAGCTCCTCCAGCAGCGCCAGGTTGTTGCCGACGTAGCCGAGCGGCGTGTTCAGCTCGTGTGCGACCCCGGCCACCATCTGCCCGAGCGAAGCCATCTTTTCCGACTGCACCAGTTGCGCCTGGGACTCCTTGAGGTCCACCAGCGCCTTGCGCAGCACCCGGTTGCGCTGGGCGATGCGCGCCTCCATGGCCTTCAGCAGGTCGAGCACGGTGCCCAGGCCACGGTAGCGGCCCTCTTCGTCGACCAGGGCGAAGTCCTCGGTGATCGGATACTGCAGGCGACCGGTGACCTGCTGCGCCGCCTCTTCCAGGCTGGCGCCGAGGGAGACGCTGAGGGGCGCCCGGTTCATGACGTCGCGCACCGGATGGCGGCCCCAGAGGTCGCGGCCGAAACGCTGCATGAAGATGTCCTGGAGGGTGTAGCGGCTGACCAGGCCGAGGACCCGGCGCTCGTCGTCGACCACCGGCAGCGAGAGGAAGGCACGGTGCTCCGGCATCAGCAGGCGGTCGGCGACGTCGCTGATGCTCATCGCCGGAGTCAGGGGTTCCACCGGGCGCAACAGACGGGACAACGCGCTCGGAGACATCGGCAACCTCTCGCTGGCAGGCCCGGACGGGGCAATGAAGGGATACCCGCCAGTTAAGCAATGTCAGATTGCCAACATGTGACAGGCATCACGCCGACCAGGCTCAGCGCTTTCTCCGCCCGCAACTTCCAAGCGCCGCCGGGAGTCTCAACCACAGGACCTCGCGCCGGAACGTTGCCTGACAGAAAGGCAAACCCGGCGTATGGTGAACATTCATATCGATGAGGGAGAACAACATGCCCTGGTACGCCTGGTTGATCATCGTCCTCGCCCTGGGCTCCATCGTCGGCGGACTCCTGCTGCTGCGCGACTCGGCGAAGAAGCTGCCGTTGAGCGAGGAACAGCTCAAACGCATCCATGAACGCAACGCCGAGCTGGACGCGCAGGAGGCGAAGGACCGCTGAACCTATTGGCCTGCCGGCGGGTCACTAGGTCTCGTAGGAAAACCCCGGCGGGCGAAAAACCGGCGAGGCGAAGGCTCGCGTGGCGGAGTCATGCGGGCCGCGCGTGGTTTTTCCTGCGCAACCTGGGGTTCGTTCCCCGTGTGTTTCCCTCTGGCAGAAGGTCCGTTCCTTGCGCTTTTCCCATCCGCGGGTCGAAATGCCTTTAGAATCCCTCCTTTAAACGGGAGGCTGCATGCTCGGGCGTCTGATACCGCTTCTACCCATTCTGTTCCTGCTCGGGGGCTTCTTCACCGGGCACATCGCGCTGCTGACGGCGGTCATCGTCCTGCTCTACATCATCTGGGTGACCTACGCCGAACGCTGGCTGCCGACCCTGCTCTGGTGGCCGGTGAGCCTCGCCGCCAGCGCCCTGATCGCCATCCACTACCTGCCCGGCTTCATTCCCCTGCGCCTGTTCCCCTGGGACCTGGCCAGCGCCAGCCCGCCGATCCAGATGATCTGGCTGCCCTGGGACAAGGCCCTGGTCGCCCTTACCCTGCTCGCCTGGTGGCTGCGCCGGCCGAAGCAGCCGCTGGTGTCGCTGGATATCACCGCGCTGGCCTTCTGCCTGACCTTCTTCGTGGTGCCGCTGCTGTCGATCATGACCAATGCCGCGAGCTGGCAGCCGAAGTGGCCGGATGCCTTCTGGTGGTGGCTGGTACTGAACGTCGGGGTGGTCTCCCTGGCCGAGGAGGCGTTCTTCCGCGGCCTGCTGCAAAGCCAGTTGATCCGCTGGTTCGGCGCCTGGCCGGGAATCATCGTCGCGACCCTCGCCTACGCCGCGCTGCACCTGCTGGTGAACCCGGTGTACGCGCTGCTGGCCGGGATCGCCGGGCTGGGCTACGGCATGGTCCTGCACTTCAGCGGGCGGCTGTCCCTGGCGGTGCTGCTGCACGCTTCGATCAACACCCTGCACTTCCTCCTGCTGAGCTACCCGTTCCGCCTGATCTCCGAGTGATCAGGCGTTCTTGATCACCAGCGCCAGGGCCTCCTCGGCGAGCTGGTCGAGACTCATCGGTCCTTCCGGACGGAACCAGGTGGTGGTCCAGGACAGCGCGCCGGTGAGGAAGCGCCGCAGGATGAACGGATCGCCCTGGCAGTAGCCGGCCAGCCGCGCCTCCCCCAGCACGTCGAGCCACATCTGCTCGTAGATGTCGCGCAGGCCGAGGATGTACGCCTGGCCTTCGGCGGACAGCGAGCGCCACTCGTAGACCAGCACCGCCATCGCCTCGCCGGTGCCGCCCATGATCGATTGCAGCTCGCAGCGGATCAGTCCCAGCACCCGCTCGCGCAGGTCCTCGGCGTCGGCCAGGGCGGCGCGCATCAGGGCGGTGTTGTAGAGGATGGTCTCTTCCATCACCGAGCGCAGGATCTCGTCCTTGCTCTTGAAGTGATGGAAGATGCTGCCCGACTGGATGCCCACCGCGCTGGCCAGGTCGCGCACCGTGGTGCGTTCGTAGCCTTTGCTGCGGAACAGGTGGGCGGCGGTCTGCAGCAGCTTGCCGCGGGCGCTTTCCGGATCGGTGAGCTGTCCGGTAGCCACCAGCTCCAGCATCACTTCCCGGGCTTTCTGATCGTCCAACGCTGAGTACCCCTTTTCCGGATCGTCGGCGGCTCGGTGCCGCTCATCCGCGCGCCCGGCCGCTCCGTATTTGCCGACCGGCCTCGGGATTGCCCCGCAAGTGCTTGTCGGCATTCATGAAATGTATGCCTGCGAAGACGACCGAGCAAGCGCTTGGGTAACAGCCGAGAACGGATTTGTTTCCGCCCCCTTCTCAACCAAGCGCTTGCTTGGTAATGTCGCCCCACACTTCCGCCGTCACGGGTCAAGAACAATGCAAAAGACCGTACGCATCGGCTGCGCCTCGGCCTTCTGGGGCGACACCTGCACCGCGGCCGCCCAGTTGGTGCGCGGCGCGCCGCTGGACTACCTGGTGTTCGACTACCTGGCCGAGATCACCATGTCGATCATGGCCGGCGCCCGCCTGAAACAGCCGGACGCCGGCTACGCCACCGACTTCGTCGAGGTCCTCGCACCACTGCTGGGCGAGATCGCCGAGAAGAAGATCCGCGTCATCAGCAACGCTGGCGGGATCAATCCGCAGGCCTGTGCCGCCGCCCTCGCCGCGGCCTGCGAGAAGGCCGGGGTGCAGCTGAAGATCGCCGTGCTCCATGGCGACAACCTGCAAGCGCGCCAGGCCGAACTGGCCAAGTCCGGCATCCGCGAGATGTTCAGCGACGCGCCTTTCCCGCCGATGTGCGTCTCGCTCAACGCCTACCTCGGCGCGCCGGGCATCGTCGAGGCCCTGCGCCTGGGCGCGGACATCGTGATCACCGGCCGGGTGGTCGACAGCGCGGTGGTCAGCGCCGCCCTGGTGCACGAGTTCGGCTGGGCCTGGGACGACTACGACCGACTGGCCCAGGCCGCCCTCGCCGGGCACATCGTCGAATGCGGCGCGCAATGCACCGGCGGCAATTTCACCGACTGGGAGCAGGTGCCGGACTACGAGCACATCGGCTTCCCCATCGTCGAGGTCGAGGCCGACGGGCGCTTCGTAGTGACCAAGGCGCCCGGCACCGGTGGCCTGGTCAGCGAACTGAGCGTCGGCGAACAGATGCTCTACGAGATCGGCGACCCACGCGCCTACCTGCTGCCCGACGTGGTCTGCGACTTCACCGAGGTGCGCCTGCGCCAGGCCGGTCCCGACCGGGTCGCGGTGGAAGGCGCGCGCGGCCTGCCGCCCACCGACCGGTACAAGGTCAGCGCCACCTATCCGGACGGTTTCCGCTGCACCGCCAGTTGCCTGATCGCCGGCATCGATGCGCTGAAGAAGGCCGAGCGGGTCAGCCAGGCGATCATCGCCAGGACCGAGGAAATCTTCGCCGAGCGCGGCTGGGAGCCCTACCGCGAGGTCAATGTCGAACTGCTCGGCAGCGAAGCCACCTATGGTCCCCATGGGCGACGGCAGGACAGCCGCGAAGTGGTGGTCAAGCTGGCCGTCCGGCATCCGCGCAAGGAAGCCCTGGTGCTGTTCTCCCGCGAGATCGCCCAGGCCGCCACCGGGATGGCGCCCGGCCTGACCGGCATCGTCGGCGGCCGGCCGACGGTGTATCCGGTGATCCGCCTGTTCTCTTTCCTGATCGACAAGGCGCAATGCGCGTTGAGCGTGGAGATCGACGGCCAGCGCCATCCGCTGGAACTGCCGGTCCTCGAAGCCTTCGACCCGGCACGATTGGCCGAGGCGCGCCAGCCGCCACGCCCGGAGCAGCCCGCCAGCGCCAGCGTGCCGCTGGTGAAGCTGGCGGTGGCGCGCTCCGGCGACAAGGGCAACCACAGCAACATCGGGGTCATGGCGCGGCGTCCGGAGTACCTGCCGTGGATCGCCGAGGCGCTGGAGGAAGGCGCGGTGGTGGACTGGATGCAGCATGTGCTCGACCCGCAGACCGGCCGGGTCGGCCGCTGGTACCTGCCGGGCAGCCACAGCCTGAACTTCCTGCTGGAGAACGCCCTCGGCGGCGGCGGCGTCGCCAGCCTGCGCATTGACCCGCAGGGCAAGGCCTTCGCCCAGCAGTTGCTGGAGTTCCCGGTGGCGGTGCCGCAGGCGCTCGCCGACGCGCTGGAAACGCAGGGCAGATAACCACGACCAGGAACGACGAATGCGGCGTTCCGCTGCAACCACCCCACGGGATTCATCGGAGTCACCAGAACAATGAGCTACGACTCGATCTTCCGACCTGGCCTGTTCGACGGCCAGACCATCATCGTCACCGGCGGCGGCAGTGGCATCGGCCGCTGCACCGCCCATGAACTG
Organism: Pseudomonas sp. FDAARGOS_761; assembly: GCF_013343155.1. Taxonomy (NCBI): domain Bacteria; kingdom Pseudomonadati; phylum Pseudomonadota; class Gammaproteobacteria; order Pseudomonadales; family Pseudomonadaceae; genus Pseudomonas; species Pseudomonas sp. FDAARGOS_761. The sequence continues at coordinate 3,334,323 of NZ_CP054572.1, forward strand.
GCGGCCCTCGGCGCCCACGTGGTGCTGGTCGGACGCAAGGCGGAAAAGCTGGAGAAGACCGCCGGCGAGATCGTCGAAGACGGCGGCAGCGTCAGCTGGCACGCCTGCGACATCCGCGAGGAGGAAGCGGTGAAGACGCTGGTGGCGAATATCCTGGCCGAACGCGGGACCATCCATCACCTGGTCAACAACGCCGGCGGCCAGTATCCCTCGCCCCTCGCCTCGATCAGCCAGAAGGGCTTCGAGACCGTGCTCCGCACCAACCTGGTCGGCGGCTTCCTGGTCGCCCGCGAAGTGTTCAACCAGTCGATGAGCAAGACCGGCGGCAGCATCGTCAACATGCTCGCCGACATGTGGGGCGGCATGCCCGGCATGGGTCACTCCGGCGCCGCGCGCTCCGGCATGGAGAATTTCACCAGGACCGCCGCCGTCGAGTGGGGCCATGCCGGCGTGCGGGTCAACGCGGTGGCGCCGGGCTGGATCGCGTCCAGCGGCATGGATACCTACGAAGGCGCGTTCAAGGCGGTGATCCCGACCCTGCGCGAGCACGTGCCGCTCAAGCGCATCGGCAGCGAGTCGGAAGTCGCCGCCGCCATCGTCTTCCTGCTCTCCCCCGGCGCCGCCTTCGTCAGCGGCAACACGATCCGCATCGACGGCGCCGCCAGCCAGGGCAGCCGCGCCTTCCCGCTGCTCAAGGGCAAGCCGGGACAGAGCCGCGCGTACAACGGCTTCCACCGCGCCTACCTGCCCGACGTACTGAAGGACCAGGAGGACTGACATGCCCGCGATCCAGTCGGAACTCGACGTCAACGGCGAGGACTTCGCCCGTAACCGCGAGGCCATGCTCGCCGCCGTGGCCGGCTTCCGCGAATTGGAGCAGAAGGTCCTGGACAAGGCCGCCGAGGCCAGGCCGAAGTTCGAGAAACGCGGACAACTGCTGCCGCGCGAACGCCTGGCGTTGCTGCTCGATCCGGGCGCGCCGTTCCTCGAACTGTCCTCGCTGGCCGGCTACAAGCTGCACGACGACAAGGACGGCACCCAGGCCGGCGGCGGGATCATCGCCGGGATCGGCTACATCGCCGGGGTGCGCTGCCTGGTCAGTGCCAGCAACAGCGCGATCAAGGGCGGCACCATCTCCCCGACCGGGCTGAAGAAGACCCTGCGCCTGCAGCAGATCGCCATGGAGAACAAGCTGCCGGTGGTGACCCTCACCGAAAGCGGCGGCGCCAACCTCAACTATGCGGCGGAGATCTTCGTCGAAGGTGCGCGCGGCTTCGCCAACCAGGCGCGGATCTCCGCCATGGGCATTCCCCAGGTCACCGTGGTGCATGGTTCCAGCACCGCCGGCGGTGCCTACCAGCCGGGGCTGTCGGACTACGTGGTGGTGGTGCGCGGCAAGGCCAAGATGTTCCTCGCCGGGCCGCCGTTGCTCAAGGCCGCCACCGGCGAGATCGCCAGCGACGAGGAACTCGGCGGAGCCGAACTGCACGCGCAGGTCGCCGGCACCGCGGAATACCTGGCGGAAAACGACGCCGACGGCGTGCGCCTGGCCCGCGAGATCGTCGGCATGTTGCCGTGGAACGCACAACTGCCGGCGCGCCCGGCGCGTTCCTGGCGCGAACCGCTGTACCCGGTGGAGGAGCTGCTCGGGGTGGTTCCGGCCGACCCGAAGAAGCCCTACGACGTCCGCGAGATCGTCGCGCGCATCGCCGACGGCTCCGAGTTCCTCGACTTCAAGAACGAGTTCGACGGCCAGACCATCTGCGGCCACCTGCGCATCGAGGGCCACGCCTGCGGCCTGATCGGCAACAACGGACCGATCACCCCGCAGGGCGCGGCCAAGGCGGCGCAGTTCATCCAACTCTGCGAACAGAGCAACACGCCGCTGCTGTTCCTGCACAACACCACCGGCTTCATGGTCGGCACCGAGTCGGAGCGCCAGGGCGTGATCAAGCACGGCTCGAAGATGATCCAGGCGGTGGCCAACGCCCGCGTGCCCAAGCTGACCCTGGTGGTCGGCGGCTCCTACGGCGCCGGCAACTACGCGATGTGCGGACGCGGCCTCGACCCGCGCTTCATCTTCGCCTGGCCGAACAGTCGCACCGCGGTGATGGGCGGCGCCCAGGCCGGCAAGGTGCTGCGCATCGTCACCGAGGAGAAACACGCCAAGGAAGGCAAGGAAGCCGACCCGAAGATGCTCGACATGCTGGAAACCGTCACCGCGCAGAAGCTCGACAGCCAGTCCACCGCGCTTTACGGCACCGCCAGCCTGTGGGACGACGGCCTGGTCGACCCGCGCGACAGCCGCAGGCTGCTCGGCTACCTGCTGGATATCTGCGCGGAAGCCGAGGCGCGGCCGCTGAAGGGCAACAGCTTCGGGGTCGCGAGGTTCTGACTGCAACAGGCGAGCCGGCGACAGCCCCTCTCCCCGCTCTCCCTGAAGGAAGAGGGTTGGGAAAGAGCAAGCGGATCCTGCCGGAAAACAATGATGCCCAGGAGGAAAGACAACCCATGATCTTCACCCAGGAACACGAGGAACTCCGCCGCACCGTTCGCAGCTTCGTCGAGCGGGAAATCAACCCCAACGTCGACCAGTGGGAAAAGGACGGCCGCTTCCCGATCCACGAGATCTTCCGCAAGGCCGGCGAACTCGGCCTGCTGGGCATCTCCAAGCCGGAGAAGTTCGGCGGCATGGGCCTGGACTACAGCTACTCGATCGTCGCCGCCGAGGAATTCGGCAGCATCACCTGCGGCGGCATCCCGATGGCCATCGGCGTGCAGACCGACATGTGCACCCCGGCCCTGGCCCGCTTCGGTTCCGACGAGTTGCGCGAGGAGTTCCTCCGCCCGGCCATCGCCGGCGAGATGGTCGGCTGCATCGGCGTCTCCGAGGTCGGCGCCGGCTCCGACGTCGCCGGCCTGAAGACCACCGCGCGCAAGGACGGCGACGACTATGTGATCAACGGCAGCAAGATGTGGATCACCAACTCGCCGTCGGCCGACTTCATGTGCCTGCTCGCCAATACCTCCGACGACAAGCCGCACGTCAACAAGTCGTTGATCGTGGTCCCGATGAAGACCCCGGGCATTACCCTCAGTCCGCACCTGGACAAGCTCGGCATGCGCAGTTCGGAGACCGCCCAGGTGTTCTTCGATAACGTCCGCGTACCGCAGCGCAACCGCATCGGCGCGGAAGGTGCCGGCTTCATGATGCAGATGCTGCAGTTCCAGGAAGAACGGCTGTTCGGCGCGGCCAACATGATCAAGGGCCTGGAGCACTGCATCGACGTCACCATCGAGTATTGCAAGGAGCGCAGGACCTTCGGCCAGCCGCTGATCGACAACCAGGTCATCCACTTCCGCATGGCCGAGATGATGACCGAGGTCGAGGCGCTGCGCGCCCTGGTCTACCAGGCCACCGAGCTGTACGTGAAAGGCAGGGACGTGACGCGCCTGGCTTCCATGGCCAAGCTCAAGGCCGGCCGCCTCGGCCGCGAGGTCAGCGACGCCTGCCTGCAGTACTGGGGCGGCATGGGCTTCATGTGGGACAACCCGGTCTCCCGCGCCTACCGCGACACCCGCCTGGTATCCATCGGCGGCGGTGCCGACGAGATCATGCTCGGCATCATCTGCAAGCTGATGGGCATCCTGCCGGGCAAGAAGAAAGGCTGACGTTCCAGGAGGAAACCGGCATGAGCCTGCCGCATTGCGAGACCCTGCTGCTGGAACCCGTCGAGGGCGTCCTGCGGATCACCCTGAACCGCCCGCAAAGCCGCAACGCCATGAGCCTGGCGATGGTCGGCGAACTGCGCGCGGTGCTCGCCGCCGTGCGCGACGACCGTAGCGTGCGGGCGCTGGTGCTGCGCGGCGCCGACGGGCACTTCTGCGCCGGCGGCGACATCAAGGACATGGCCGGTGCCCGCGCCGCCGGGGCGGAAGCCTACCGCACGCTGAACCGCGCCTTCGGCAGCCTGCTGGAGGAAGCCCAGGCCGCCCCGCAACTGCTGGTGGCGCTGGTGGAAGGCGCGGTGCTCGGTGGCGGTTTCGGCCTGGCCTGCGTGTCGGACGTAGCGATCGCCGCCGCCGATGCGCAGTTCGGCCTGCCGGAAACCAGCCTCGGCATTCTCCCGGCGCAGATCGCGCCTTTCGTGGTCCGCCGCATCGGCCTGACCCAGGCCCGCCGCCTGGCCCTCACCGCCGCCCGCTTCGACGGCCGCGAGGCACTGCGCCTGGGCCTGGTGCATTTCTGCGAGGCCGACGCCGATGCCCTCGAACAGCGCCTGGAGGAAACCCTCGAGCAACTGCGCCGCTGCGCGCCGAACGCCAACGCCGCCACCAAGGCCCTGCTGCTGGCCAGCGAAAGCGGCGAACTCGGCGCCCTGCTGGACGATGCGGCGCGCCAGTTCGCCGAAGCGGTGGGCGGCGCCGAAGGCAGCGAAGGCACCCTGGCCTTCGTACAGAAACGCAAGCCGGTCTGGGCCCAGTGAGCCACGACCGCGAAACAGGGCAACAGCCTCCAGGAGCCGAACGACATGCCCAGCTTCAACAAGATCCTCGTCGCCAACCGCGGTGAAATCGCCTGCCGGGTGCTGCGCACCGCCCATGAACTGGGCTACCGCAGCGTCGCCGTGTACAGCGAGGCGGACGCCGACGCCCGCCATGTGCAACTGGCCGACGAGGCCGTGTGCATCGGCCCGGCAGCGGTGGCGCAGTCCTACCTGAACCTCGAGGCGATCCTTGACGCCGCCCGTCGCAGCGGCGCCGAGGCGATCCACCCCGGCTACGGCTTCCTCTCCGAGAACGCCGAATTCGCCCGTGCCTGCGAAGCCGCCGGGATCGTCTTCATCGGCCCGGATGCGGAAGCCATCCACCTGATGGGCAGCAAGCGCCTGTCGAAGATCGCCATGCTCGCCGCCGGGGTGCCGTGCATCCCCGGCTACGAAGGCGCCGAACAGGACGACGCGACCCTGCGGCGCGAGGCCGAACGCATCGGCTACCCGCTGATGATCAAGGCCAGCGCCGGCGGCGGCGGCCGCGGCATGCGCCTGGTGGAGGAACCCGGCCAACTGCTGGAACAGTTGCGCACCGCGCGCTCGGAAGCGCTGGGCGCCTTCGGCAGCGCCGAGCTGATCCTGGAGAGGGCCGTGCCGCGCCCGCGCCACGTGGAGATCCAGGTGTTCGGCGACCGCCACGGCAACCTGCTCTACCTCGGCGAACGCGACTGCTCGGTGCAGCGTCGCCACCAGAAGGTCATCGAGGAAGCCCCCTGCCCGGTGCTCGATGCCGACCTGCGTCGCGCCATGGGCGAGGCGGCGGTGAAGGCCGCGGCCTCGGTCAACTACGTGGGCGCCGGCACCGTCGAGTTTCTTCTCGGCGAGGATGGTCGCTTCTACTTCCTGGAGATGAATACCCGCCTGCAGGTCGAACACCCGGTCACCGAACTGGTCACCGGCCAGGACCTGGTGGCCTGGCAGATCCGCATCGCCGAGGGCCATCCGCTGCCGCTGCGGCAGGAGCAGGTGGAACTGCGCGGGCATGCCATCGAGGTCCGCCTCTACGCCGAGGACGCCGGTCGCGGCTTCCTGCCGCAGACCGGCACGGTGCTGCGCTGGGACCCGGAACTGCTGCCCGGCGTACGCATCGACCATGGCCTGGTCGAGGGGCAGGCGGTGACGCCCTTCTACGACCCGATGCTGGCCAAGCTGATCGCCTACGGGGCGACCCGCGACGAAGCCCGGCGCAAGCTGATCCGCGCGCTGGAGCGCTGCGTGCTGCTGGGGGTCGACGGCAACCAGCGGTTCCTCGCCAACCTCCTGGCGCATCCGGACTTCGCCGCCGGCGAGGCGACCACCGCCTTCATCGGCGAACGCTTCGCCGAAGACCCCAGCCTGCAACCGCGCCAGCCGGGCGCCGAGGAACTGGCCCTGGCCGCCGCCCTGCTCTACCAGGCCGGCGCCGAGGCCAGTGCGCACCAGCCCGGCCTGGCCGGCTGGCGCAGCGCCGCCGGGGCGCCGTGGAAGATCGTCCTGAAGCACGCCGAACAGCGCCTGGAGATCGGCCTGGAGGTCCTCGAAAGCGGCCGTCGGCCGCGACTGCTGGCGCGCCTGGAGCGACGCGAGATCGCCGTGCGCCTGCTCGACTGCGACGGACGCTGGGCCAGCGCCGAACTCGACGGCATTCGCCGTCGCCACGCCTACCACCTGGACGGCGGGCGCCTCTGGCTATACGGCCACGGCGGCAACCTCGAACTGCTCGACGTCACCCACGCCGGCGCCAGCGCCCAGGTCGGCGCCAGTTCCGGCACGCTCAAGGCGCCGATGGACGGCGCCATCGTCGAGGTGCTGGTCGGCGAGGGCGAACGGGTCGGCAAGGGCCAACTGCTGCTGGTGCTGGAGGCAATGAAGATGGAACACCCGCTGAAGGCCGGAGTCGACGGCGTGGTCCGCCGCGTCCAGGTCGGCCGTGGCGAGCAGGTGCGCAACCGGCAGGTGCTGGTCGAGGTGGAAGCCGACGCCTGAGACACCCCGCCGCTCATCCGCAACGACAACGACAAGAAAACGGAGACGCCCATGTCACTGCACGGCAAGACCCTGTTCATCACCGGCGCCAGCCGCGGCATCGGCCGGGAGATAGCCCTGCGCGCCGCGCGCGATGGCGCCAACCTGGTGATCGCGGCGAAGAGCGCCGAGCCGCATCCGAAGCTGGAAGGCACCATCTTCAGCGTCGCCGCCGAGGTCGAGGCCGCCGGCGGTCAGGCCCTGCCGCTGCAACTCGACGTGCGCGACGAGCAGGCCGTGGCGGCGGCCATGGCCCGCGCCGCCGAACGCTTCGGCGGGATCGACGCGCTGGTCAACAACGCCGGGGCGATCCGCCTGGTCGGGGTGGAAAAGCTGGAGCCCAAGCGCTTCGACCTGATGTACCAGATCAACACCCGCGCGGTGCTGGTCTGCAGCCAGGCCGCCCTGCCCTACCTGCGCAGGAGCGCCAACGGCCACATCCTCAGCCTGTCGCCGCCGATCAACCTGGCCGGCAGGTGGTTCGCCCAGCACGGCCCCTACACGGTCACCAAGTACGGCATGAGCATGCTTACCCTGGGGATGCACGAGGAGTTCGGGAAATACGCCATCAGCGTCAACGCACTGTGGCCGAAGACCATGATCGCCACCGCCGCCATCGAGTTCGAGCTGGGCAGCCGTGACGCCTTCCGCCGCGCGCGCACCCCGGCGATCATGGCCGACGCCGCGCACGCCATTCTCACCAGCGAGGGGCGCAGCCTCAGCGGGCGCCTGCTGGTCGACGAGGAATTGCTGCGCGAGCGCGGCCAGAGCGATTTCGAGCAGTACCGCTACGACCCGGAGGGTGGCGCGCTGGTGCCCGACCTGTTCCTCGACTGAGGTCTCCGACGAAAGGCGCGCGGCGCTCTGCGGCGGGCTTCCGGGCTATTTGCCGAAGTGCCCCGGGGCGACCGCGCAACGGTCATAGCCGAGGCGGCGGCTGCGGTCTAGAGTCGCGGGAGCGTCCTACGCCCCGCACAACAACGACAAAGCGCGAGAGCCATGACCCACGCCGACCTGATCACTTTCAACCGTTTCGTTGCCCGCCTGCCTGCCACCTTCGGCCGCGTGCCGCGCATGCTGCGCGGCCTGTACTACACCGCGATCCGTAACCGCGAGAAGAGCCTGTCCCTGGGCTGGGCGCTGGAGCGCGCGGCACGCCTGTACCCGGACAACCCGGCGGTGCTCGACGGCCAGCGGCGGATCAGCTACGCCCTGTTCAACGGCTGGGCCAATCGCCTGGCGCGCGCCTTCAAGGCCGAGGGCGTAGGCCACGGCAGCGTGGTCGCGGTGATGCTGGAAAACCGCGTCGAGCTGCTGGCGATCCTCGCCGCCCTGGCCAAGCTCGGCGCCATCGGCGCACTGGTCAACACCACCCAGCGCGGCAAGGTCCTGGTGCACAGCCTGAACCTGGTGAAGCCCGGCCACTTCGTGGTCGGCGAAGAGTTGCGCGAGGTGTTCGAGGAAGTCCGCCAGGAGGTGCTCGGCAACGCCGGCCATTGCTACTGGGTCGACGACGGCGACACCCTCGGCGATCCCGGCTCGCCGCCGATGGGCTGGCGCAACCTGATGCGCCTGGCCCAGGGGCAGACCTCGGAGAACCTCGAGGACACCGGCAGGGTGCGGCTCAAGGACTCCTGCTTCTACATCTACACCTCCGGCACCACCGGCCTGCCGAAAGCCTCGATCATGAGCCACGGCAAGTGGATCAAGGCCTACGGCGGCTTCGGCCATTCCGGCCTGGGCCTGGGCCGCGACGACGTGCTCTACCTGACCCTGCCCTGCTACCACAACAACGCCGTGACCGTCTGCTGGAGCGCGGCGCTCGCCGGCGGCGCGGCCATGGCCCTGCGCCGCAAGTTCTCCGCCAGCGGTTTCTGGAAGGACGTGCAGCACTACCGGGCGACCTGCTTCGGCTACATCGGCGAGCTCTGCCGCTACCTGCTGAACCAGCCACCGTGCGCCGAGGAACGCGGCAATAGCCTGACCTGCATGATCGGCAACGGCCTGCGCCCGTCGATCTGGGCCGAGTTCAAGCAACGCTTCGAGATCCAGCGGATCACCGAGTTCTACGCTTCCAGCGAAGGCAACATCGGCTTCACCAACGTATTCAATTTCGACAATACGGTGGGCTTCTCCCCAGCCACCTACGCCATCGTCCGCTACGACCTGGAGAACGACCGCCCGGTGCGCGACGCCAAGGGCTTCATGGAGAAGGTCGGCAAGGGCGAGGTCGGCCTGCTGATCAGCGAGATCAGCGCGAAGTGGCCGTTCGACGGCTACACCGATCCGGCCAAGAGCGAAGCGGTGATCCTCCGCGACGTGTTCAAGAAGGGCGACGCCTGGTTCAACACCGGTGACCTGATGCGCGACATCGGTTTCAAGCACACCCAGTTCGTCGACCGTCTCGGCGACACCTTCCGCTGGAAGGGCGAGAACGTTTCCACCACCGAGGTGGAAAACGCTCTCGGCGCCTTCGACGGGGTCGAAGATGCGGTGGTCTACGGCGTGGAGATTCCCGGCACCAACGGCCGCTGCGGGATGGCCGCACTGCGCCTGGCCGATGGCGTCGAACTGGACCGCGACGCCCTCGCCGCGCACCTCGACCGCGAGTTGCCGGCCTATGCCACGCCGGTGTTCCTGCGCCTGCTGCGCGAAGTCGAGACCACCGGCACCTTCAAGTACAAGAAGACCGACCTCAAGCGCGACGCCTACGATCCCGCGCGGGTGAGCGACAAACTCTTCGTCAGGTTGCCCGGCAGCGCCGGCTACCAGCCGTTGGACGCGGAGCTGTACCAGGCGTTGCAGGAGCAGCGCTACCGCTTCTGAGCGCCGGGGCGGCCTACTGGCGGAACTCGAACTGCAACTCGGCCCCTTCCAGGGGCCGCGACACGCCCAGTTCGCGGTCGCGATAGAGCAACTGGCCGTTGAGGCGGAAGTCGCTGTCGTCCTTTTCCTCGAACATCGGCGGCAACAGCGGCTTGGGCTTATGGGTCTCTTCCGTGCCGGGCGGCGCCATCTTCTGCACCAGTTCCTTCGGCAGGCGCAGGTCCAGCTTGGCGCTCGGCAGCGGCTTGCGCACCTCGGGGTCGAGACGAGCGGTGGAAGCGCGCTTCGCCGGCGCCGGCTTGTCCTTGGCGACCGGCCTGCTGGCCGGCTTCGGCGGCGCAGCCGCAGGCTTCGGCTTGGCCGGCGGCTTGGGTTCGGCAACCTGCTCCGCGGCTGGCGCGACCTTCTTCGAAGCTGTTTTCGGCGCGGCAGGCACGGCAGGCGCTGGCTCCGCTCGTGCAGGCTTCACTGGCTTGGCAGGGGCGCGCTGCTCCTGCGGCGGTGCTTCCGGGGCTTTCTTTTCCGGTGCCTTGGAGCCGTCATCACAGGCCGCCAGGAAGCAACCGAAAAGAACAACGACGCAAATTCGGCAAAGACGTTTCATAGTCACGCAGGTATGGCCAATTGCGGCAATGCTGACGGCAGACTGCAACCAAGGCAAGGGGTCACTATCGTCATCCTGGCACTCTCTCGGTTGTTCGCCCCATGTCTAACCTGTCATGCACGGATAACCGCTTGATGTCAGCCCGCGACGCCATCACGGCGTCGCGGGCCATGGTCGTCACGGCCGTTTCTTGGCGCTCGCGGCTATCGTCGCGAGGCGTTCCAGTCGTTCCACCAGGTTCTCTCCGGGGAAACGTTTCTGCAGCTCGGCCAACTGGGTCGCGGCCTGCTCCGTCTTGCCCTGCTCACGCAGGGCAAGGACCGCCCCGAGCGCCTCGTCGAGCACCTCCGGCTTCACCGCAACCGCCTTGCCCCTGGCCTGGGCGACGAAGTCGCCAGCCAGCTCCGCCTGGACCTTCGCCTGCTGCGCGGCCTGGGCCGGCGGTCGGTCGGCCAGGGCAGCCGGAGCCGGCGGCGCGGCCTCGGCCATCAGTTGCGGCGCCTCCCCGGACGATGCGTAGCTGGCCAGCAAGGCCGGGGGCTCCGACATCTCGCCGGACAGCGGAGCCGGCGCCGCCGGCGCGCGCATGGCCCGCTTCGCCGCAGCGGCCCCGGCGACTCCGTCGCGCAGGGGCACATCGCTGAACGCCACTTCGGGCCGGGCCTGGCGCTCGGGGTCATCCAGCACGTTGTGGCTCACCAGCCCCAGCACCAGCGCCACGCCCAGCAGGCTGGCGAAGGCCGCCTGCCAACGCGGCCTGCGGGAGGCTTCCAGCCAGCGCCGCCACCAGGACCGGGCGGGTTCGACATGCGCCGCCTGGCGTCGCGCGGCGGCGAGGATCGCCTGGTCCAGCGCCGGCGCCGGCTGCTGCGGCGCGTGGGCGCGGAAATGCGCCAGCATCTGCTCTTCGGCGACGCTCGCGGAATGCTTCTGTGGGTTCATACCGCCACCTCCTCGGCCAGCAGCCGGCGCAGCTTCTGCACCGCGTAGCGGAAACGGCTCTTCACCGTCTCCAGCGGCGACTGGGTGAGCGTGGCGATCTCGGCCAGTTCCAGTTCACCGTGGGCGCGCATCAGGAATACCTCGCGCTGTTCCTCGGGCAGGGTCTCCAGCGCGCTCTGCAAGCGCTCGCCGTCGCGGCTCAGGCTGAGCTGCTGCTCGGGGCCGGCGCCCTGGTCGGGTTGCGCGTGCAACTGTTCGTCGTAGCTGTCCTGCAACGGCTGGCGCTGGCCATGCTTGCGCCAATGATCGATCAAGCGGTTGCGGGCGATCTGGTAGAGCCAGGTGCGGAAGCTCGCCCGGCCCTGTGGCTGGCTCTCGCTGCGGATCAGGCTGAGCCAGGTTTCCTGGTAGATCTCGTCGGCCAGTTCGGTCTGTCCGGCCAGGCCGCAGAGAAAACGGTAGAGACCTTGCCGATGGCGCTGGTAGAGCACCTCGAAGGCCGCGCTGTCGCCCTTGCGGTAACGCGCCAGCAGCGTTTCGTCGCTGCCGGCGGCCGTCGTGGCGCTGGTGGAGGCATGCATGCCGCTGGTCGACTCCTGTCCTGTGTCAAAGGCGACCGAGAGCAGGCTCATCGGCCACATCCTTCGCGGCGCGCATCGGCGTCGCCACGAAACGCCCGGGCCGTCGCCAGAAGCGCGACCGGAGCGGCTATCGGTAGACATTTTCCAGCGTCGGACAGTTCGGCGAAAGTGCCGCTCCGGATGGAAGCCGGGAAAAACATCGAGACGACCTCGTCGTGCAGCGGAGAATACCCGCTGAGACGAAGCTGTCGGTGGATTCGGGTTAATCCCCGGAAAAATTCTTCGCGGACTGCCACGGGCGCCCCTCAGCCAAGGGAGCGCCTCGCGCTCAGGCGGCGATCAGGCCTTCCTGGCAAAGCTGCCCGGCAAGCATGCCGAGGGTCATGATCGCCCGCTCCGCCTCGCGGTTCCAGGGAATCCCGCAGGTCAGCCGCAGGCAGTTGTTGAACTGCTCGGTGTTGCTGAAGATCAGCCCCGGGGCGATGCTGATGCCCTGCTCCAGGGCCCGCACGTGGAGTTCCTTGGTGTTGACCTTGGCCGGCAGGCTGACCCAGAGGATGAAGCCCCCCTTGGGCCGGGTCATCTGCGTCCCCTCCGGGAAGTACTGCTGCACCGCCAACTGGTAGGCGGTCATGTTCTTCCGGTACTCCTGGCGGATGTAGCGCAGGTGGCGGTCGTAGCCGCCGTTCTCCAAGTAGGCGGCGACGCCCATCTGGGTCACGGTGCAGGCCGAATGGGTGGTGAAGGTCTGCAGGCGACGGATCTCCTCCTGGTAGCGCTCGGCGATGATCCAGCCGATGCGTACGCCGGGCGAGATGGTCTTGGAGAAACTCGAGCAGTAGATCACCCGGCCGTCGCGGTCGTGGGACTTGAGCGAGCGCGCCTGGCCCTGGTCGAACATCAGTTCGCCGTAGATGTCGTCCTCGACCACCCCGATGTTGTGTTCGGCGGTCAGTTTCAGCAGTTGCTTCTGGCGATCCTCGGGAATCGTCCCACCGAAGGGATTGCTCAGCCGCGCGGTCAGCACCAAGGCCTTGATCGACCACTGGTTGGCCGCCAGTTGCAGCGCCTCCAGGCTGATCCCGGTGCGCGGGTCGCTGGGGATCTCGATGACCTTCAGGCCCAGCACGTCGGCCAGTTGCAGCAGTCCGTAGTAGCTCGGCGACTCGGTGGCGATCAGGTCGCCGGGACGGGTCAGCACCCGCAGGGCCATGTGGATCGCATCCACGCAGCCGTGGGTGATGGTCACCTGCGACGGGTCGACCACCACGCCGGCGTCGCGCATGCGGATCGCCACCTGCCGCCGCAGCGGCTCGAAACCGGGGCTGAACATGTAGCTGAACGCCCGTGGGCTTTGGAAGCGGGTGACCTTGGCCAGTTGCTGGTGCAAGGCGCGCACCGGCAGGTAGTCCACGTGCGGCACCGCCGCGCCGAGCGGGAACACCCCTTCGCGGCGGGACTCGGCGAGCACCTGGTTGATGATGCTGCTGCGGGTGACCAGGCCGGGACGCTCGACCCGCGCGATATCCGGGGTCGGCGCGGTCAGTGCCGGGGTGCGGTGGACGTAGAAGCCGGATTGCGGACGGGCGCGGATCAGTCCCTGGTCCTCGAGGGTGGCGTAGGCCTGCAGCACGGTGGCGTGGCTGACGTTCAACTGGGTGCTGAGCTTGCGCACCGACGGTACCCGCTCGCCCGGCTGGTAGACGCCACGGCGAATGTCCTCGGCCAACTGCTGGGCGATGCGTTGGTAAAGCAGCAGATTGGTCATGGCGGGTTTTCCTCGGCGATTGAACCGAAACAGTAGCTCAATTCGTGAAACTGCTCCAGAACAGTTCGGCCGACAACCAGGCATACAGTCGCAAAACTGTACGGGTCGGTCGCAGAGACGGCGCGTTCGCGAGAAAAAGAAAACCCGGTCGGTCGCCACCGGCCGGGTGCGGGCGGGAAACAGTCCGCCAAGAGCCGCCTGGGGAGCGGCCATAGGGAAAGTCAGAAACGCAACGCGTCCGCCGCCGCGCTCTCGCCGGTCGACGCGTGCCAGGCGAAGGGGCTTGGCGCCAGGCCGAGATCGCCGAACAGGCGGTAGTCCGGGACGGCGGCGGGCTGGCGGGCGACCGGGGAAAAATCATCGCGGCCGAGGCGGGTGACCAGAACCCGGGCCTGCACCTGCAACGCCACCAGGCTGAGGCTTTCCCGCGCCGTGCAGCCCGCCTCGCCGCACGCCACCGGCGAGTCCTCCAGCAGGAGTTCCTGGCGGCGTGCTTCGGCAACCGCGCGGAGTTCGGCGGCGAAGGACGGCTGGCACAGGCTCAGCAACAACGGCAGGACGAAACGGGCAAAGCGGGGCTGGCGGATCATGCGGATTCCTCGGCTGCGGCGGGATGGCTCCCGGGGGCTGGCGAGGATTGTTCCGCAACTGGCGGTCGAGATGTTTCGAACCCCGGTCAGGCGAGTTCGTGGAGCCAGTTCATCACGCCCAGGGCGATCAGTTCGGCGTCACTGTTGAGGCCTATCTTGACCATCGCGTTCTTCTTGTGGGTGCTGATGGTCGACACGCTGCGCATGGTCCGCTGGGCGATCTCGCTGACCGTGTCGCCACGCGCCAGGCGCCGGAGGATGTCCACCTCGGTGGGGCTCAGCGGCTTGCCGGTATGCCGCTGCGGGTGCAGGCCGGGGTCGAGGAAGGTCTGTCCGAGCGCCATGCACTCCAGCGCCGCCTTCAACGTCTCCAGCGGGCTGCGCTTGCTGATGTAGGCCGAGGCGCCGCTGCGCAGGACCGCCTTGGCCAGCAACGGCGCGCTGAACACCGAGTAGACCATCACCTTCATTTGCGGGCAGTGCCGGGTCAGCCATTCCACCAGGTGGATACCGTCGCGGCTGCGCTGGCCAGGCAAGCCCAGCTCGGTGATCAGGATGCTTTCCGGCGGCAGGTCGGCCAGGCGCTCCACCAGGCTGTCGCTATCGCCGACCACCGCCAGCACCTGGCGTCCGCACTCCTCGCTGAGGTAGCGCTGCAGCGCCCACTGCATGACCGGGAAGGAATCGGCGATCACCAGCCCCGGCAGGGTTTCGTTCGAACTCATGGCGCCTCTCTACTCGTTATAACGAAATACAAGGTGCTTATGCTGCACGGATTGCCGCTCGAACTAGTTCGATCCCGATGATAGCCCGCTCTTGCGCAAGTTCTGACAGAGGAATCCAGCGCCACCCGGTTCGCCAGACGAAAAAAGCCCCGGACCCTTTGGGGTACCGGGGCTTCCTGCGGCGGCGCGGTTCTCAGCGCGGCGCGCTGAGCTGGCCCTTGTCGTTGGAGAAGACGATCTCCACCCGGCGGTTCTGCGCCCGTCCCCGGTTGGAGGCGTTGTCGGTGACCGGGAAGGCTTCGCCGTAGCCGACCACCTGCATGCGCGCGGGATCCACGCCGAGATCGGCGAGCACGTCGGCCACCGCCTGGGCGCGCTCGCGCGACAGGTCGAGGTTGGCCTGCCTGTCGCCGACGCTGTCGGTATAGCCTTCGATGCGGATCACCCGCCGCGGATTGAGCTGGAGGAACTGCACCAGCTTCAGCGCGGTGCGGTTGGCCGCCGGCTTGAGTTCGGCGCGGTTGAAGTCGAACAGCACGTCGCCAAGGGTGAGCACCAGGCCACGCTCGGTTTCCTCGGTGCTGAGACTGGCGATCTCCTCGCTCAGGCGCTGGCCCTGCTCCTGCACGCTGAGCAGCTTGGCTTCGCGCAGGGCCAGTTGCAGGCGCTCGCGCTCCAGTTGCAGGCGGGTCAGGCGCTCCTGGTTGAGGTTGAGCAAGGCGTGCTGGCGAGCGATCTCGCTGTAGCGCTGGCTCAGGTAGGCATACTGGATCACGTCGCTGCTGCTGCCCCAGTAGCTGGACAGGCGTTCGGCGCGGGCCAGCGATTCGCCGGCGCGGATCACATCCTTGGGCGCCGCGCGGAGCACGTCGGAATCTTCCTTGACCTGGTCGAACTCGCTCTGCGCCTTGGCCAGCGACTGTTCGCTGAGCTTGTGGTCGGCGCAGCCAGCCAGCGCGGCGCAGGCCAGCAGGGTGGCGAAGAGAGTCGCTTTGCCCGGCATCAGTCGGTCTCCCCCAGTTGCTTGCGCAGACGTTTCAGGCTCTTGTCCAGCTCGCCGAGCTGGTCCTTGCTCTTCTGCGTCAGCACCTTGGACTCGGCGAGGCGTGCGTCCAGCTCGGCCTGCTCGGCCAACAGGCGCGCCTTCTTGTAGGACTCCGCGGTCAGCGCGATCTGCGCCGCGGCGTACTTGTCCTGGGCCAGTTTCAGCTCGGCCACGTCGTCGGTGGCACCCACCGCCTTGGCCTGCTCCAGCGCCTGTTCGGTCAGGCGCATCTGCTCCAGCGGAGCCGGGTCGTTGCTCGCACAACCGCTCAGGGTCAGCGCGGCGAGGCCTGCGGCCATCATCCATCGAATGCTCACAAGTCACTTTCCTGCGTAGTCGAACTGGCGCCGGAAGCCGGCAATTGCTGGGCTTTCCAGCGTTCGAGATTGTCCTGCAAGAGCGTTACGGGAACGCCGGCAGCCGACAATTCTGTCATCTTTTTCGCCAGTTGTCCGCGCAGCCACGGATCGTTGCAAGCGGAGTTGTGCGACAGCGTCAGGTACAGCCCCTCGCTGCTCAGCACCGGTTCCAGCGCCTCCAGGTCGTCGGCCATGCCCAGCGCCTCGACCTGAGCCTGCCCGGGCAGCGCCTGGTAGAGGAGGAACTCGCTGCGCTTGAGCATCAGGTCCTGCAAGCCCTGGGTCAGGCTCGGCACCGGCTTCAGGTCGAGGCTGGCCTTGGCGAAACGGTCGAACTCCTCGCCCAGGCTGCTGCCGGCCAGCACGCTGCCCTTGTGCCCGATCAGGTCGTCGCGGCCGATGAACGGGAACGCGGCGTCCTTGTTCACCCAGACCACCCCGCTGGTCATCAGGAACGGCGGATGCACATAGTCCATGCTGCCGAGCCGTGCCAGGGTCAGGTAGGCCCCGGCGAGCAGGTCGGCGCGACCGCTGGTCACCTCTTCCTGGGCCTTCTCCCAGGAGCCGCTGTAGAGCACGTCGATGCGCACGCCGAGCTCCTTGCCCAGGCGCTGCAACAGGTCGGCATTGGCTCCGATCAGGCGCTTCGGATCCTGCGGGTCGCGCCACAGGTAGGGTGGGTACTCCGGGTTGCCGGTGGCCACCAGGCGCTCGCAGGAGCCGGCCGCCGCGGCCAGCCCCGGAACGAACAGCGCCACCAGCAGGATGCCGGCCAGGCGGCACGGGGAACAGCGAAAGGACATGGATTCAGGCTCCGCGGTACAGGGATGCGCGCAGCAGTCTGCCACATTTCCGCGCGCACTCCCGCCCCGCTATTCCGATGGGTACCAGCGCGGCGTGTAGACCCAGGCTTCGCCGTCGGCGCGCGGGAAGCTGCGGGTAGTGGACGAGCCGATGATCACCAGGGTGCGCATGTCCACCTGCTCCGCACGCAGCTCGCCCAGTGTGGTGCGCAGCAGGCGCTCGCCGGGCCGCCCGATGTCGCGACCGAGCACTACCAGGGTCTGCGGCGAACGATGGCGGGCGACGATCTCCAGCGCCCGTCCCAGTTGCCAGGGCCGCGCCCGCGAGATCGGATTGTAGAAAGCCATCGCCAGGTCGGCGGCGCCGGCCAGGTCGAGGCGCCGCTCGATCACCTCCCAGGGCTTGAGGTTGTCGGACAGCGACAGCAGGCAGAAATCGTGGCCCAGAGGCGCCCCCGCCCTGGCCGCGGTGGCCAGGGCCGCCGAGACGCCAGGGAAGATCCGCAGCTCGACCACGTCCCAGGCCGGCTCGCCAGCGCCATGCAGGGCTTCCAGCACCGCGGCGGCCATGGCGAACACGCCGGGGTCGCCGGACGATACCAGCACCACCGCCCTGCCCGTCGCCGCCAGTTCGAAGGCATGCCGGGCGCGCTGCAATTCCTCGCGGTTGTCGCTGCCATGCAGCACCTGTCCGGCGCGGAAGGGTCCGGCCATGTCGACGTAGGTCTGGTAGCCGAGGATGTCCTCGGCCTCGTCCAGTGCCCGCCGCGCCGCAGGCACCATCAGCTCGGCGCAGCCGGGCCCCAGGCCGATCACCGTGAGTCGGCCGCGACGCTGGCCGATGCGGTCCATCGCCAGGGGCGCGGCGGCCACCGCCAGCCGGTCGCCGACCTGCTCGGCGGCGGGCAAGGCCTGGCGCAGGCGCGCAGCGGGATCGGCCTGCGGCAGGAAGCGCAGCGGTACGCCGAGCGCATCGGCGGCGGCCTGCAGGCGCGGATCGGCCATCCGCGCGCTGTCGGCCAGCAAGCCGCCGAGCGCCGCCGCGGCCAGGCCGGCATCGACCAGCGCCTGGCGCACCGCGTCCGCCGCCGCGTCGGCAGGTTCGAGCGCCGCCAGCACGCAGCGCGGATGGATCAGCAGTTCCTCGGCCCGCGGCGCACGCGCCGAGGGCGTCACGTGAATCGCCAGCGCCGCCGCCGGGTCGCGCGGCAAACGGGCCGCGTCGAGCCAGCCGGCGGCACCCTCGACGCGCACCGGCTGGCCACCGAGCAAATCGGCAACGAAGCGCTTGCCCTGCTCCAGGTCGGCCAGGACATAACCGGCGGGCGGGTTGAGCACGCAGGTGCCGAAGCGCAGCTCGCCGCTGGTGGTGATCGCCGGCGCCACGGCCAGCACCTCGCCGATTTCCCGCGCCAGCCGGTTGACCCCGGCCAGCCCGCCGAGCAGCGGCACCACCGCGCTGCCGTCCTCGGCCAGGGCCAGCACCGGCGGCTCCGCTCCCTTGCGTTGCAACAACGGCGCCAGGCTGCGAATGACGATGCCGGCGGCGCACAGGGCGACGATCGGGCGGTCGGCGCAATACAGTTCGCGCAGGGTGTCGCCGAAGTCCGTATAGGAACGGTCGGCCTCGACCCGCCCGGCGAGCCCGTGGACCAGCGCCCCGGGATAGCGCGCCTGGACCCGCCGCGCGGTATCCAGCGCACCCTGGCCGAGGATGACGATGGCCGGAACCTGCTGGGCGTCACTCACCGCCGGCCCCTCCCTGCCACTTGTCGCCGGGGACGACGATCAGCGAGAAGTACGGCGAGGCCATCGGCTCCACCCGTTCCAACGGCACGATCCGCTGGTTGGCCATGGTCGCCCGCTCGACGTACAGCGCGCGGCGCTCGAGGCCAAGCTCGACCAGCACGCGGCGGACCTTGTCGAAATTGCGACCGAGTTTCATCACCACCGCCGCGTCGGCATCCGCCAGGCGCCGGCGCAACTCCTCCTCGGGCAGCACTCCGGAGAGCACCGAGAGGCTCTGGTTGCGGTATACCAGCGGCGCACCGAGCACCGCCGCGCCGCCGAGCATCGAGCAGACGCCAGGCACCACTTCGCTTTCGTAGCGCGTCGCCAGGCGGTCGTGCAGGTACATGTAGGAACCGTAGAAGAACGGGTCGCCCTCGCAGATCACCGCCACGTCGCGGCCGGCGTCCAGGTGCGCGGCCAGCTGTTCGGCGGCGGTGTCGTAGAAATCGCTGATGATGGTCTCGTAGCACAGCGGCGGTTCCAGCTTCTCGGTGGTCACCGGGTAGACCAGCGGCAGGCGCACCTGGGCCTGGTCCAGGTGCGCCTCGATGATGCCGAAGGCGTTGCCCTTCTTGCCCTTGGCCACGAAATAGCCGACCACCGGCGCCGCGCGCAGCAGGCGCAGGGCCTTGAGGGTGATCAGTTCGGGATCGCCGGGCCCGACGCCCAGGCCCAGCAGGCGGCCCTTCACGACACTCATCATTCGCGCTCCGTGGCCAGGGCGTTCACCGCCGCGGCGGCCATGGCGCTGCCGCCACGGCGACCGCGGACGATCACGTAGGGCACCCCGCGGCTATCGGCGGCGAGCATCTCCTTGGATTCCGCGGCGCCGACGAAGCCGACCGGGAAGCCCAGGATCAGCGCCGGTTTCGGCGCGCCGGCGTCGAGCATTTCCAGCAGGTAGAACAGCGCGGTCGGCGCGTTGCCGATCACCACCACGCTGCCCTCCAGGTGCTCGCGCCAGTGCTCCAGGGCCACCGCCGAGCGGGTATTGCCGAGTTCCGTGGCGAGCGCCGGCACGTCCGCTTCGTTGAGGGTACAGATCACCCGGTTGGCGGCGGGCAGCCGCGAGCGGGTCACGCCTTCGGCGACCATCCGCGCGTCGCAGAGGATCGCCGCACCGGCGGCCAGCGCGGCGCGGCCGGCGGCGCCGGCGCCGGGCGAGAAGCGCAGGTCGTCGACCACGTCGACCATGCCGCAGGCGTGGATCACCCTGACCGCGAGCTTTTCCAGGTCGGCCGGGATGCCGGCGAGGTTCGCTTCGGCGCGGATGGTGGCGAACGACTGGCGATAGATCGCCTGGCCATCGCGGATGTAGTCAATCATGCGGGTTTTCCGGAAGTGGGCTGGGAAGGCAGGGCCGCCAGGTAGTCGGCGGCCGTGGCGAAAGTCAGGCGGCTGGCCAGCAACTGGCCGAATCCGGGGTGGCATGGGTCGCGCCGGTACAGGTCGTAGAACCCGCCGCTGCGCGCCAGCAGGGTGAGCGGCGCGCGGTGGGCAGCGGCGCAGGACCGTTCGCAGCCGCACAGGTGCAGTTGCGGCAGGTCGCTGCGCGGGCCGAGGCGTTCGGCCAGGCGCAAGGCGTCGCCCTTGGTGTCGGCCAGGCCCCTGGCGCAGGCGCTGGAACCGCTGCAGGCGATCAGCCGCGCCAACGGCGCGTCGGGCTCGGTCAGCAGGCCGAGTCCGCGCAGGCCGAGCAGCGCCTGGTGGGCCTCGGCCTGCGCCAGGTTCGGCAGGAGCACGCCTTGCCAGGGGGTCAGGCGCAGGCTGCCGTCGCCATGGCGCTCGACCAGCTCGGCCAGGCCTTCCAGGCAAGCGCTGTCGAGCCGGCCGAGCGGCGCCGCCGCGCCGACCATCGCCAGGCCCGGCTGGCGTTGCGGCTGGACGCCGAGATGACTCCACGCACGCCCCGGCGGACGCCGCCAGGCCGCCACCCGCTCGTCACGCCGCAGAGGGAAATCCAGGCGCGCCTGCAAGGCCTCCAGCAAGGATTCTCCGGCCAGCTCCTGCAACAGGTGGCGCATCCGCGTCTGTTGCGGCTGGGCGCGTTCGAGGAACAGGTCGAGCAGCGCCAGCACCAGGGACTCGCCCCGCTCCGCCGGCAACGCCGCCAGGGGGCGGTCGCGGGCCGGGCAGCCGGCGAGTCCGAAGACCAGCGTCGCGGTCGGCGCCGCAGGCATCGGCGAGAGCCAGATGTCATGGGGATGTTCGAGCATCGCCAGGTCTTCGCCGCCGTCCAGCTGGATGGCGAACTTGGCCGACAGCGCGTGGTAGCGGCTGTCCGCCTGGAGCCGCAGCAGCAACCGCGCGGCCAGCGGGCGCACGTCCAGCGACAGGTGCGGATCGAGCCCGGCGGCCGGGCTGAGCATCAGGTTGCGCACGTCGTCGGCGCCGGCCAGGGCCCCATGCCGGGGACCGAGGCCGGCGTCCAGCAGGCGGCGGACGAGCCGCTCTTCCTCGCCGCGGCGGACGCCACGCAATTGCAGGTTGGAACGGTTGGTCGCCTCGATCACGCCGCTGGCGCAATCCCGCGCCGCGGCCGCCACGGCGCGTGCCTGGGCGGCGTCCAGGCGACCGGCATCGAGCTTGATGCGGCAGATGCCGCCGTCCAGCGCCTGGACGATACGCAGCAGGCCGGGACAGGGTGACGGACGTGGTACGGGCAGGGGCGCCGGGGTCTGGTCGTCGTTCAAAAACGCTACTCGAATCGGCGTCGCGGCGACCGCACCGCTGTCCCCCAGGGACAGACCACGGCATCGGTACACCCCGCCCGATGTTGGCACTCGCGACTGGTTTCGGCGGCAGGTCTCCTGGCTCGCAGCCCGGCGTTCCACCCGGGGGAGGAACCTCCGCTTCGCGCCGCCTTCCCGGTAATCCAGTGGCGAATGGCGCGAATACAGGCTGCATACAGTTGCGGGGGCAGCCACGGCTAGGCCCGGGCTTCGAAAAGACCGCGGCTCCGTGTTCCCTCTTCGGCCCTCGTTGGCCCCGCGCTAACGCGAAAGGGCCGGGCACCGACGAACGCGCTATTATGCCGCCCAGCCCGGGGCCGGGAAAACCCATTCCGTCCGGAAGCCGTCGCGGGCCCTTCACAGACGCATTTCAGGAGTATCGGAACCGTGTCATCGGCAGACTCGACGCCGCCCTGGCTGACCCTGGTGGGCATCGGCGAGGACGGTTATCCCGGCCTCGGCAAGCAGGCCCGGCGTGCCCTGCTACAAGCCAGCCGGATCGTCGGCGCGGCACGCCAGCTGGAACTGCTGCCGCCGTGCATCGGCGCCGCCCGCGAAACCTGGCCGACGCCGTTCTCCCTGGAACCATTGCTGGCCCGACGCGGCCAGCCGACCTGCGTGCTGGCCAGCGGCGACCCGATGCTGTTCGGCGTCGGCGCCAGTCTCGCCCGGCAACTGCCGGCGACCGAACTGCGGGTCCTGCCGGCGCCCTCCTCCCTCTCGCTGGCCGCCGCCCGCCTCGGCTGGGCCCTGCAGGAAGTCGCCTGCCTGTCGCTGGTGGCGCGCCCGCTGGCGGCGCTGCAGGCACAGGTCCACGACGGCCGGCGCCTGCTGGTCCTCAGCAACGACGGCGACAGCCCGGCCGCCATCGCCCGCCTGTTGAACGCCCGTGGCTTCGGCGCCAGTCGCCTGAGCGTGCTGGAACACCTCGGCGGGCCGCTCGAGCGCCGTCTCGACGGCCTCGCCGGCGACTGGTCGCTGCCGCGCGCCGCCGATCTCAACCTGGTGGCGGTGGAATGCCGCGCCGGCACCGGCGCCGTGCGCCTGCCGCTGACCCCGGGCCTGGCCGACGAAGCCTATCGCCACGACGGCCAGCTGACCAAGCGCGACGTCCGCGCCGTGACCCTGGCGCGCCTGGCGCCCTGCCCCGGCGAGCTGCTCTGGGACGTCGGCGCCGGCTGCGGCTCCATCGGCATCGAATGGATGCGCGCGCACCCCAGTTGCCGGGCGATCGCCATCGAAGCCAACGACGAGCGCCAGGAACATATCCGCCACAACCGCGACGCCCTCGGCGTACCGACCCTGCACCTGGTCGCCGGCAGCGCCCCGGAGGCGCTGCTGGAACTGCCCGAGCCGGACGCCATCTTCATCGGCGGCGGGGTCACCGCCGAGGGCGTGCTGGAGACCTGCTGGGAGCGCCTGCGGCCCGGCGGCCGCCTGCTCGCCAACGCCGTCACTCTGCAGAGCGAACGGGTGCTGCTCGACTGGCAGCAACGCCTGGGGGGCGACCTCACCCGCCTCGGCGTCGCCCACGCGCGACCGCTGGGCGGTTTCGACACCTGGCGCCAGGCCTTGCCGATCACCCTGCTGGAATTGCGCAAACCCGCCGCCAGGAAGCCTCCCCGCGATGCGTGAGGAAACCCCCGAGCAGCCCGCGCCGTTGCGCAGCGGCTACACCACCGGCAGTTGCGCCACCGCCACCAGCCTGGCGGCGGCGCGCCTGCTGCTGGGTGGCACGATCAGCGACGCGGTGCAGATCGTCCTGCCCAAGGGCCAGCAGGTGCTGATGCGCCTGGAATTCTGCCGCGCCTGGGAAAACGGCGCGGAAGCCGGCACCCTCAAGGATGCCGGCGACGATCCCGACGTCACCCACGGCGCCCTGGTGTTCGCCCGGGTGCGCCTGGGCGCCGAGCCTGGCGTGCGCTTCCATGCCGGCCCCGGGGTCGGTACGGTGACCCGCCCGGGGCTGACCCTGGCGGTCGGCGAGCCGGCGATCAATCCGGTGCCGCGACAGATGATCGAACGCCACCTCGCCCAGCTCGCCGCCGAACGAGGCTACGCCGGCGGCTTCGAAGTCGCCATCGGCGTGGAGGGCGGTGCCGAGCTGGCGCTGAAGACCATGAACCCGCGCCTGGGCATCCTCGGCGGGCTGTCGATCCTCGGCACCAGCGGCATCGTCCGGCCGTTCTCCTGCTCGGCCTATATCGCCTCGATCCATCAGGGCATCGATGTCGCTCGCGCCAACGGCGTCCGCCACATCGCCGCCTGTACCGGCAACGCCAGCGAGGACGCCATGCGCCGGCGCTATGGGCTGCCGGAGATCGCCCTGATCGAGATGGGCGACTTCGCCGGCGCGGTGCTCAAGCACCTGCGCAAGGCACCGGTGGAAAAGCTCAGCCTGTGCGGCGGCTTCGGCAAGATCAGCAAGCTCGCCGGCGGCCACCTCGACCTGCACAGCCGCCACTCCAGCATCGACCTGCCGCAACTGGCCGGCTGGGCTGCCGCGCTCGGCGCCAGCGCCGCGCTACAGGACTGCATGCGCGCCGCCAACACCAGCCAGCAGGCGCTGGCCCAGGCACACGCCGAAGGCGTGGCCCTGGGCGATGCGGTCTGCGCCCACGCCCTGCGCTTCGCCCGCGGCATCGTGCCCACCGAGGTGGCGCTGGAAGTCTTCGCCATCGACCGCCAGGGCAACCTGGTCGGCCAGGCCTGCGAGGAGCGCCGATGAAGCGCCTGTTGCTGCTCGGCGGGATCGGTGAGGCCCTGGCCCTCGCCCGCCGGCTCGGTCCGGCGCATCTCTACAGCCTCGCCGGGCTGGGCAAGGTGCCCGGCGACCTGGCCTGCCGGGTCCGGGTCGGCGGCTACGGCGGCGCCGAAGGGCTGGCGGCGTTCATCGACGAGCAGGGCTTCGACCTGCTGGTGGACGCCACCCACCCCTACGCCGCACGGATCAGCCAGAACGCCGTGCGCGCCGCGCGACTGGCCGGAGTGCCCTGCTGGGCGCTGCGCCGGCCCGGCTGGCAGGCCGGGCCCGGCGACGACTGGCGCGAGGTAGCCGACTGGCGCGAGCTGATCGCCGCCCTCGCACCCTTCCGCCGTCCGCTGTTCACCCTCGGCCGCGAACCGCTGGAGCATCTCGGCCAGGTCCCGCCGCACCAGCACTGGACCGTGCGCTGCCTGCAAGGCCAGCCGGCCGCGCCGCGCGCCGAGGTGATCGGCGCGCGCGGGCCGTTCAGCCTGGATGGCGAACGGGCGTTGTTCGAGCGCCTCGCCTGCGACGTGCTGGTGAGCAAGAACAGCGGTAGCCAGGCCACCGAGCCGAAGCTCCAGGTGGCGCGGGAAATGGGCCTGCCGATGCTGGTCCTGGCACGTCCGCCGCTGCCGCCGGCGGACCGCGAGTTCGCCGACGGCGAGGCGCTGCTGGCGGCAATCCGCGATTGGGAAAGCGCCTGAAGCGAACGCCCACCCACTCGCCGCGACCTGTCCCGCCCCGTCTCCGATGCCGCTCACGCCGCGCGGAGATGCTCGTAGAGAATGGTCGCACCGACCAGGATCAGCACCACCCCGCCGACCATCTCCGCGCGCTTGCCGGTCACTGCGCCGAGCGCCCGGCCGAGCATGGTGCCGAGGGTGACCATGGTCATGGTGGCCAGGCCGATGGCGCCAGCGGCGAGGAAGATGTTGACGTCGACGAAGGCCAGGCCGACGCCCACCGCCAGCGCGTCGATGCTGGTGGCCAGCGCCGTCACCGCGAGAATCCAGAACGAATGCTGGCCGGGCTTTTCCTGTTCCGTCGCATGATCCGCGCGCAGGCCGTTGTGGATCATGTGCAGGCCGAGCAGCACCAGCAGGACGAAGGCGATCCAGTGGTCCCAGTCGGCGACGAACTGGCTGGCGGCCTGGCCAAGCAGCCAGCCGACCAGAGGGGTGATGGCCTCGATCACGCCGAAGATTATCCCGGTGCGCAGCGCCTCCGACAGGCGCGGCCGATCCAGGCTGGAGCCCTTGCCGATGGCCGCGGCGAAGGCATCGGTGGACATGGCGAAGGCGAGGAAGATCAGGGAAACGGGATTCACGCGGATACTCCAGCCGGGCATGAGTCAACGACATGACCCCGCGGCCCGGCTTTGGCGCAGGAATGTCGTTGGTCTCACCAATCCGGTTGGATGCGCTGGCCATGGCAGGTTGCCAAGAATGTTGACCAGCGCGCCGTCAACGGGTGACGGCAGGCTACTCCCCAAGGAAGGCCGGCAGCATAGCAGGCCGGCGTGAAGAAAATGTGATGACCCGGGAAGCTGCGCCGGGGCGTGGGTCCGGCGAAGAAAGACTGCACAGGTGAATTGTTATAGTATAACATTTTATTCAATCCAGATCGTTCAAGGCTTGACTGGAAACGGTGCGGATGTTCCCATCCGGCCCGTTCCAGGTGCCTCCTGCCGCCGCGCAGGAGGTGAAACGGGAAGCCGGTGCGTCACTTCGGTGATCAGTCCGGCGCTGCCCCCGCAACGGTAAGCGAGCGAAATCCTCTTCAGGCCACTGTGCTCCAGCATGGGAAGGCGAGGATTTCACGACCCTCGCAAGCCCGGAGACCGGCCTGCAACGCCCTGTTGGCACACCCGCGGTGGGCGGGAGCGAGCCGGTTGTTCGAGGCGCTGTCGCGCCTGCGATTTCCTGCGCGTTCCGTCCTGCCCGGTCATGAGATGGAACGCCCATGCCCCGCTTCAGCCGTTTGCGCACCGAGCCTTTCGCCCTCGGCCTATCCACCAGCCTGCTGCTGGTACCGCCCGCCCTCGCCGAAACCGAGGAAGCCGCCCTCGCCCTGCCCAGCCAGTTGGTCAGCGTTCGCCAGGACCCCGCCGAACTCGACCACATCGATCTCGCCACGCCGGTCAGTGCCGGTTCGCGCCTGGGCCTCAGCGCCCTGGACACCCCGGCGAGCACCAGCAGCATCAGCGGCGAGGAAGTTCGCCGGCGCAACAACCCCAGCGTCCAGGCCGCCGTCACCCGCAGCCCCGGCATCAGCTTCATCGGCACCCCAGGAGATGGCGGTACCGGCCTCTCGGCGCGCGGCTTCAGCGGCCACGCATCGGTGATGCAACTGTTCGACGGCACGCGCCTGTACACCGGCATGGGCACGGTGAACTTCCCCAGCGATCCGTGGATGGTCGAGCGCATCGACGTGATCCGCGGCCCGGCCTCGGTGCTGTACGGCGAAGGCGCCACCGGCGCGGTGATCAACGTGGTGCCGAAGAAGCCTTTCGCCGGCGAGATCCGCAACCACCTGCGCCTCGGCTACGGCTCCTACGACAACCGCCAGTTGGCCCTGGACAGCGGCGGCTCGCTGACCGACAGCCTCAGCTACCGGCTCAACCTGAACCAGCAGCAGAGCCACGGCTGGATCGACCGTGGCGACTCGCGCAACCTGGGCATCAGCGCGGCGCTGCGCTGGCAGGCCAGCGACGATCTGGCCTTCACTCTCGCCCACGACTATGGCGACCAGGAGCCGATGAACGACTTCGGCACCCCGCTGGTCGGCGGCAAGTACCACAAGCGCCTGCGCGAGAAGAACTACAACGTGCGCAACGACGTGCAGCGCTACAACGACCAGTGGACCCGCCTGACCAGCGACTGGAGCCTTTCCGACAGCGTCACCGCGAGCAACCAGCTGTACTACATCAAGGCCCGCCGTCACTGGCGCAACGCCGAAACCTACGAATGGGACGTCCCGCGCGAAGAGCTGTTGCGCAGGGACTACCTGCGCATCAGCCACGAGCAGGAGCAGATCGGCGACCGCCAGACCTTCGCCTTCCAGCACGCCCTGTTCGGCCTCGACAGCCGCACCCTGGTCGGCGCCGAGTACAACCGCATCCGCTTCCGCCTGACCAACAACTCGCCCTATACCGATGTCGGCGGCGACTACATCGACCCCTGGCACCCCGCGCCTGGCTACTTCGAAAGCCGCTCGCCCTACCGGCCGCACTCGCGCAGCCAGACCCGCACCTTCGCCCTGTTCGCCGAGAACCGCCTGCAGCTCAACGAGCGCCTGTCGCTGGTGACCGGGGTGCGCCGCGACCAGAACCATATCGACCGCGACGACCTGCGCGCCGGCACCCGCAGCGACCGCAGCCTGCAGGGCGGCAACTGGCGCGCCGGGCTGGTCTTCGCGCTGACCCCGGAACTGTCGCTGTACGGCCAGTACTCCACCAGCGAGGACGGCGTGAGCAACCTGATCACCCTCAACGCGGCCCAGCAGCAAATGGACCTGACCCACTCGAAGCAGACCGAGGTCGGCCTCAAGCAACTGTTCCCGGACGGTCGCGGCGAATGGACCCTGGCCGCCTACCATATCGTCAAGAAGAAGCTGCTCAGCGCCAACCCGCTGCCGCCGCACGACGCGCAGCAGGTCGGCCAGCAGAGTTCGGACGGCCTGGAGGCCAGCCTGGAACTGAACCTGGCCCAGGACTGGCGGCTGTCGGCGAACGCCGCGCTGGTGCGTGCCGAATACGACGACTTCGACGAAACGATCGACAAGCAGACCTACTCGCGCAACGGCAACCGCCCCAGGAACGTGCCACGGCGCACCGCCAACCTCTGGCTGGACAAGTCCTTCGCCGAGACCCTGCGCGTCGGCGCCGGGCTGCGCTACGTCGACCGGCGCTACGCCGACGCCGCCAACCAGGCCAGCCTGCCCGGCTACACGGTGGTCGACGCCAACCTGGGCTGGCGGGTACGGCCGGACCTGACCCTCGGCCTTGAGCTGTACAACCTGTTCGACCGCCAGTACGCCCTGGCTGACAACAACAACGGCCAGCAATGGATCATGGGCCAGCCGCGCTCGTTCAACGTCACCGCCGACTTCAGTTTCTGAAGTCGGCACCGCGGCAATCGTCTCTGCTGAACCACCGGACCTGCGAGTAGCCATGTCGTCCCTTCACCTCGATGCCCTGCACTGGTCGCCCGACGCCTCCACCGAGTTGCTGCGCGGCGTGCACCTGGAAGTCCCGGCCGGCAGCTTCGTCGGCCTGATCGGCCCCAACGGCAGCGGCAAGACCAGCCTGCTGCGCTGCGCCTTCCGCTATGCGCGACCGCAGCGCGGCCGGGTGGTGCTCGACGGCGACGACCTCTGGCGCCAGCCGCCGCGCTGGGCCGCCCGGCGCATCGCGGTGGTGTTGCAGGAATTCCCCGAGGACTTCGGCCTCGCCGTCGAGGACGTGGTCGCCATGGGCCGCACGCCGCACAAGGGCCTGTTCGACGGCCACGGCGCGGACGACCGCCAGCGGGTCCGCCAGGCGCTGCTCCAGGTCGGTCTCGAAGGGCGTGCCGCGAGCCCCTTCGCCAGCCTCTCCGGTGGCGAGAAGCAGCGCGCCCTGCTGGCTCGCGCGCTGGTCCAGGAACCGCGCCTGCTGATCCTCGACGAACCGACCAACCACCTCGACCCGCGCTACCAGCTGGAGCTTCTGCGCCTGCTGCGCGGCCTCGGCCTGAGCACCCTGGCGAGCTTCCACGACCTCAACCTGGCGGCGGCCTTCTGCGACCGCCTCTACGTGCTCGACGGCGGGCGCATCGTCGCCCAGGGCACGCCGACCGAGGTGCTCGACGCCGACCTGCTGTGGCGGGTGTTCGGCGTCGGCGCCCTGGTCGACCGCCACCCCCTCGCCGACCACCCGCGCCTGACCTGGATTACCCAAGCATGAAGCACCCGATCCTGCACCACCTGCTGCTCGGCGCCCTGCTCGCCTGCGCCGATGCCGCGCTGGCCGAGCGCTACCCGCTCAGCGTGCGCAGTTGCGAGCGCGAAGTGACGTTCGAGCGCGCGCCGTCGCGCGCGGTCAGCCACGACATCAACCTCACCGAGATGATGGTCGCCCTCGGTCTGCAGACGCGCATGGTCGGCTATACCGGCATCAGCGGCTGGTGGAAGAATGCCGATCCCGGATTGATCGCCGCGCTCAAGCCGCTGCCCGAGCTGGTGGCGCGCTACCCCACGGCGGAAACCCTGCTCGATGTCGACGCCGACTTCTTCTTCGCCGGTTGGGGCTACGGCATGCGCGTCGGCGGCGACCTCACTCCGGCCAGCCTGGAGCCGCTGGGGGTGAAGGTCTACGAGCTGAGCGAATCCTGCGCGCAGATCGGCGAGCCGCGCCGCGCCAGCCTCGACGAGCTGTACCGCGACCTGCGCAACCTGGGACGGATCTTCGACGTCGAACCGCGCGCCGAGCGCCTGGTCGCCAGCCTCCAGGCACGCATCGAGCGCGCCCGCGCCGGCATCCCGGCGAACGCCGAGGCGCCGCGGGTGTTCCTCTACGACAGCGGCGAGGACCGCCCCTTCACCTCTGGCCGCCTGGGCATGCCGCAGGCGCTGATCGAGGCCGCCGGCGGTCGCAGCGTGACCGACGACGTGGCGGCCAGCTGGACCCAGGTCAACTGGGAAAGCGTGGTCGCCCGCGATCCGCAGGTCATCGTCATCGTCGACTACGGCGAGACCAGCGCCGCGCAGAAGCAGCGTTTCCTCGAACAGAACCCGGCGCTGCGCAGCCTGACCGCGATCCGCGAGCGACGCTTCATCGTCCTGCCCTATAACCAGGCCACGCCGGGCATCGGCAACGCCGCGGCGATAGAAACCCTGGTCGCCGGCCTCCACCCTCGGGCGCCACGTCCATGACCCTGTTCCGCAGCCCTCGCGCCTATTGCCTGTTGCTGGGCGGCCTGGTCCTGTTGCTCGGCTTGTCCTGCGTGGTCGCCCTCGGCTTCGGTCCGGCGCGACTGGACAGCGGCCTGGTCGGCCGCATCGTCCTCCAGCGCCTGTTCGGCGTGGCGGCGGAGCCCGGCGCCTGGAGCGCCGGCCAGGAGCACATCGTCTGGCTGATTCGCGCCCCACGGGTACTGCTCGGTGCCTGCGTCGGCGCCGGCCTGGCGCTGGTGGGAGCGGCGCTGCAGGCGGTCACGCGCAATCCGCTGGCCGATCCGCACCTGCTCGGCGCCACCTCCGGCGCGACCCTCGGCGCGGTGCTGGTGGTGCTCTACATCGGCGAGGTGATCGGCCTGCTGACCCTGCCGCTGGCGGCCTTCCTCGGCGCCCTCGGCAGCATGCTGCTGGTGCTCGGCGTGGCCAGCCGCGGCGGCCGCCTGGGCAGCGACCGGCTGTTGCTGGCGGGGGTCGCGGTGTCCTTCGTGCTCCTGGCGCTGGCCAACCTGCTGCTGTTCCTCGGCGACCACCGCGCCGCCTCCTCGGTGCTGTTCTGGATGCTCGGCGGCCTCGGCCTGGCGCGCTGGTCGCTGATCTGGCTGCCGGCGCTGTGCGTGGCCGGCGGCCTGCTGGTGCTGCTCGGGCTGGGCCGTGCGCTGAACGCGCTGATGGCCGGCGAACAGACCGCCGTGACCCTCGGCCTGGACGCCCGTCGCGTACGCCTGTGGGTCTTCGTCTGCTGCTCGCTGCTGACCGGCGTGCTGGTCTCGGTGAGCGGCGCCATCGGCTTCGTCGGTCTCATGCTGCCGCACGCCGCGCGCCTGCTGGTGGGCGCCGAGCACCGCCGGCTGCTGCCGGTGTGCGCCCTGCTCGGCGCGCTGTTCCTGGTCTGGATGGATGTCGCCGCGCGCACCCTGATCGCCCCCCAGGACCTGCCCATCGGCATCGCCACCGCGGCCATCGGCGGGCTGTTCTTCATTCTCCTGCTGCGTCGCCGCAGCTGATCAGAACAGATCCAGCGGGATCTTCAGGTAACGCACCCCGTTGCCTTCCACCGGCGGCAGGTTGCCGCCGCGCATGTTGACCTGGATCGCCGGCAGCATCAGGGTCGGCATGCCGAGGGTGGCATCGCGCTGCTGGCGCATGGCGACGAACGCCTCCTCGTCGACGCCTTCGCGGACGTGCACGTTGTGCCGGCGCTGCTCGCCGACGCTGGTTTCGCAGCGGTGCTCGTCGCGGCCTGGAGCCGTGTAGTCGTGGCACATGAACAGGCGGGTCGCGTCGGGTAGCGCGAACAGGCGCTGGATCGAGCGATACAGCTGGCGCGCGTCGCCGCCGGGGAAATCGCAGCGGGCGGTGCCGTAGTCGGGCATGAACAGGGTATCGCCGACGAAGGCGCTGTCGCCGACCAGGTAGGTCATGCACGCCGGGGTATGCCCCGGGGTATGCAGCGCGCGGCATTCCAGGGCGCCGATGCGGAACGACTCGCCGTCCTCGAACAGGTGTTCGAACTGGCGGCCGTCCACCGGGAACGCCTCGCCCAGGTTGAACAGGCCGGAGAATTTCGCCTGCACCTGGGTGATTCGCGCGCCGATGGCCAGGCGCCCGCCCAGTTCGCGCTGCAGGAAGATGGCCGCCGACAGGTGGTCGGCGTGCACGTGGGTCTCCAGCAGCCATTCCACCTGCAGGTCGTGCTGGCGAACGTGGGCGATCAGGCGTTCGGCGCTGGCATGGCTGGTGCGCCCGGCGGCCGGGTCGTAGTCGAGCACCGGGTCGACGATGGCGCAGGCGCGGCTGGACGGGTCGCGCACCACGTAGCTGTAGGTGGAGGTGGCCGGGTCGAAGAAGGCAGTGATGTCGGGTTTCAACATGGAGGTTCCTTGCGCGGCGTGCTGACGGCGACCGCGCCATGGCTACGGATCGTCCCACCATAGCCAACCCGGGCCCGGCGTACCAACCCACAGGTTTGTCAGGAAGCTACCGGACCGCCTCAGAGCAGCAGGGCGGCCCAGGCCGATGCCAGCAGCAACAGCGCCATGCCCTGGTTGAAGCGCTTCATCAGCGACGGCGAGCGCAGCAGCCGCGCGCTGCCGACGCCGAGCAAGGCCCAACTGGCCAGGCACGGCAGCGAAACCAGGAAGAACAGCAATGCCAGCAGGCCGATCCGCCCGGCCTGTCCGGCGCCTTCCCCGGCGAACAGTGCCAGCGCGGCGAGGGCCATCATCCAGGCCTTGGGATTGACCAGTTGCAACGCCGCGCCGCCGAGCACGCCGAGGCGCCGCGGCGGCTCCGCGCCGTCGATGCCGCCCGCGCTGCGGAACAGGCTCCAGGCCAGGTAGCTGAGCCAGCCGACGCCAAGCCAGGCGAGCCCCTGCTGGAGCAATGGGTGGCGCCGCAGCAGCTCGCCCAGGCCGAGCCCGAGCAGCAGGATCAGCGCCGCCACCGCCGCGCAGGCGCCGAGCACGATCGGCCAGGCGGCGGCCAGGCCGTGGCGCTGGCTGTTGCTCAGGACCAGGATGTTGGTCGGTCCGGGGGTGATCGAGGCGACGACGGCGAACAGCAGGAAGGGCACGAGGGATTGCATGGACGGGCTCCTGTGGCGGGGGAGCCTTCATCCTGGCGACGCGCCGGGCCTCAGTCTGGAAGCTGGGTGCACTGCCGGCGGTAGGCCGCCGGGGTCATCCCGTAGGCGCGCCGGAACCAGCGGCCGAGATGGCTCTGGTCGGCGAAGCCGAGGGCGCTGGCGAGGTCCGCCGGTTGCCCGCCGACAGCGAGCATCTGCCGCGCCTTGGCCAGCCGCAACTGGACCAGGTAGGCGTAGGGTGGCAAGCCGTAGGCGGCCTTGAATGCACGGTTCAGGCGGAAGCGGTCGGTGCCGCAGGCGCTGGCCAGCTCGTCCAGGCCGATGTCCTGGTAGAAGTGCGCATGCAGGTAGTCGCGGGCTTTCTGCGCCACCAGCGGCAGGCGTGGATCGAATGGCTTCGCCTCGCGCCAGCCGAGGTGCACGCGCAGCCGCTCCAGCACCAGCTCCAGGGCGGTCTGCCGCAGCAGTCGCAGCTCGCGGCCATGCAGGACGCGGAAGGCCTGGGCGATGGCCAGGGTCAGGCGCGGGTCTTCGGTGAGGTTGGCGTGGAAGCCGGGGTCGCGGTCGCTGGGCGCATCGTCGAAGGTCGCCCGCAGTTCGCGCCGCAGCCAGTCCGGCTGCAGGTACAGCATCGAGTAGGTGAAGCCGCCGGCGATCGGCGCGCGACCGTCGTGGATCTCCCCCGGTTCGACCAGGAATACCTGGCCGGCGGTGCTGTCGTGTCGGCGTCGGCGGCAGTTGAATTGCTGCACGCCGATCTCGGTGTAGCCGATCAGGTAGCTGTCGTGCCAGTGCGGATCGTAGGCGTGGCCCTCGAAATGGGCGCGCAGGGTCTCGATCCCGGTCTCGGCGTCGCGGGCCAGGTCGATCCAGTCTCGGCTGCCCATCGTGCGTCAGGTCTTCCCACTCGTTGGTTTCGTCGTCGCGACTATAACGCGCCCGTCCCGGGGTTCTAGAAGATTCGTGCAGCCGGCTGCGCTCCTCCGGAGGCGGGAATTGATCGGCGTTTCTGGACAATCTATCCAGGCCGCCGCGATTACTCCGCAAGGCCGCCCTCCCTAGACTGGGTTCTCCACTCACCGCAGGAGAAACACCCCATGGTCGACCACTCCATCAAAGGCAAGACCGTCCTCGTCACCGGCGGCGCCAAGAACCTGGGTGGGCTGATCGCCCGCGATCTCGCCGCCCACGGCGCGAAGGCCATCGCCATCCACTACAACAGCGCCGCGAGCAAGGCCGACGCCGACGCCACCGTCGCCGCGCTGCAGGCAGCCGGGGCCAAGGCGGTAGCGCTGCAGGGCGATCTCACCAGCGCCGCGGCCATGGAAAAGCTGTTCGCCGACGCCATCGCCGCGGTGGGCAAGCCGGACATCGCCATCAACACCGTCGGCAAGGTGTTGAAGAAGCCTTTCACCGAGATCAGCGAGGCCGAATACGACGAGATGAGCGCGGTCAATGCCAAGTCTGCGTTCTTCTTCCTGCGCGAAGCCGGCAAGCACGTCAACGACAACGGCAAGATCTGCACCCTGGTGACCTCCCTGCTTGGCGCCTATACCCCGTACTACGCCGCCTATGCCGGCACCAAGGCGCCGGTGGAGCACTTCACCCGCGCCGCCTCCAAGGAATTCGGCGCGCGCGGCATTTCGGTCACCGCGGTCGGCCCGGGTCCGATGGACACGCCCTTCTTCTATCCCGCCGAGGGCGCCGACGCGGTGGCCTACCACAAGACCGCAGCGGCGCTGTCGCCCTTCTCCAGGACCGGCCTGACCGACATCGAGGACGTGGTGCCGTTCATCCGCCACCTGGTCAGCGAAGGCTGGTGGATCACCGGCCAGACCATCCTCATCAACGGCGGCTACACCACCAAGTGACCCAGCGTCCCGGTCGCCGCCACGGCGACCGGCACCTGTCCGGGAAAGACCCCATGCACGTGACCCTGGTAATCGCCGGCGGCATCGCCCTGCTCGGTCTGTTCCTGCTCTTCGGCAAACTCTGGGAGGCCGGGCCGGCGCTCGCTGCCGGCCTGTTCCTGCCGATCTGGCTGGCCGTCGCGCTGGTCAACCTGTGGGTCGGCGTCCAGCACGCCGGCTACGGCTTGCGCGAAGAACTGCCGATCCTGCTGCTGGTCTTCCTGGTCCCGGCGGCACTGGCCGGCGTGGCGATCTGGCTGGCGCCGCGCTAGGCGGGGCTTCAGACGCGGAAACGGCCGACCAGCCGCGCCAGTTCCGAGGACAGCTCGGACAGCCGGCGGCTGGCCCCGGTGCCCTGCTCCGAATGTTCCGCCGCCTGGGCGGAAATCTCGCGCACCTCGCTGATGTTGCGGGCGATTTCGTCGATCACCCGGCTCTGCTCCTCGCAGGCCGAGGCGATCTGCGCGGCGAGGTCGTTGATCCGCCCCACCGCGTCGCCGGTGGCGGCCAGCACGCCGTCGACCCCGGCGGCGCGCTCGACGCTGTCGCGCGCCTTGAGGCTGCCCGACTGCATGGCCCGCACGGCGTTCTGCACCCCGGCCTGGAGGCGCTCGATG
The DNA here is from genome assembly GCF_013343155.1 of Pseudomonas sp. FDAARGOS_761. Classification (NCBI taxonomy): domain Bacteria; kingdom Pseudomonadati; phylum Pseudomonadota; class Gammaproteobacteria; order Pseudomonadales; family Pseudomonadaceae; genus Pseudomonas; species Pseudomonas sp. FDAARGOS_761. The sequence goes on from NZ_CP054572.1 coordinate 3,369,443, forward strand.
CGCGCCTGGATGTCCTTGGTCGAATCCTGGGTGCGCGCCGCCAGCGCCCGCACCTCGTCGGCCACCACGGCAAAGCCGCGACCCTGCTCGCCAGCCCGCGCGGCTTCGATGGCGGCGTTGAGGGCGAGCAGGTTGGTCTGTTCGGCGATGCCCTTGATCACCGTCAGCACCGCGTCGATGCTGGCGGTTTCCTGGGCCAGTTGCTGGATGCTCTCGGAACTGCTCTCCACTTCCTGCGCCAACTGGCGGATCACCTCGATGGTCGCTTCCACCACGTTGGCACCCTCGCGCGCCTGCCGGCGGGCGTCATCGGCCACCTGCGCGGCGCTCTGGGCGTTGCGCGCCACCTCGTGGACGGCACTGCTCATCTGCGTCGCGGCGGTGCTGACCTGGTCCACCGACGCGTGCTCGCTGTTGATCAGACGATCGTTGGCGGCGGTCATGCCGGCCAGCGAACCGGCGGAATCGGCGACCTCGCCGGTGACCCGGCCGACCTCGCGGATCAGCGGCTGCAACTTGTCGAGGAAGGCGTTGAAGGCGCTGCCGAGGCGGCCGGGTTCGTCGCGCGAAGTGACCTCCAGACGCACGCGCAGGTCACCATCGCCGTTGGCGATCTCTTCCAGGCGTTGCAGCAGGCGCTGCAACGGACGGGTCACCAGGCCGGGGAACACCAGTACCAGCGACAGGCACACCAGCAGGCCGAACGCCACCAGCGCCACCTGCTGCCAGCGGTGGCGCTCGCCCAGCGCGGAGGACGCCTCGCCGTCGGCGGCCGCGGCCGCCTCTTCCATCTCGTCGAGCTGGTTGATCACCTCGCGCATCGCCCCGAACTGGCGATCGCTGTCACCGTAGCTGAGCTGCGCCGCGGCGCTCGGATCGCTGGCCGCCAGGCTCAGCACCCGCGCCGAGGTCGCGCTCCAGAGGGCATAGCCGCGCTCGAACTCGGCGACCTTGGCCAGTTCCGCCTCGCCCGGCTGCATCGCCGCGTACTGGCGCACCCGATCCAGGGCCTGCTGCAGGTTTTCCGCGTGATCGTTCCTCAGGCCGGCGATCTGCTCGGCGTTCAGGAGGCTATCGAGCAGGCTGCGCTCGGCGACGAAGGCCTGGTAGAGATCGCGGTCGGCGTTGAGCAGCAGGGCGATGCCGGGGAGAAAACGCTTGCCCAGGCGCTGGTTGGATTCGTTCTGCTGGGCGATGCCATGCACGCCGAGCGCGCCCACCAGCAGCAGAAGCACCGCGAGCAGGAGGATCGGCAGGGCGATTTTCCTGCGGAACGATAGGTTAGCGAACCATTGCAGCATGCCGGCATCCTCGCTCGTGGCTTTCCAGGCTATCGGTCGCAGCACGACCGATCTTGAGCGACCGTACGTCCGTGCCAGTAGGAATCAGACTAGCAGGCGCAGGGTTTCGAACAGGCGCCGGTCATCCTTCTTCGCCGAGCGGGCGTGGCGGCGGATCACCTGCAGCAGGCACTCGACGAAGCATTGCGCCGGATTGCTGAGGGCGCCGCCGCGCCGGGTGATGATGCCCAGCCGCCGTGGCTCGAAGGTTTCCCGCAGCGCCAGCGGCACCACCCGGCCGAGCAACGGCGGGGCGGCGCCGATGATCGCCGGCACCCAGGTACACATGTCGGCCTGCTCCACCAGGGTCTGCAGGATCGCCACGGAGTGCGCGCGAACGATGCGCCGCTCGTCGATCAAGGCGCCGTGGCGCCAGAACAGCTCGCGCATCAGGGTGTCGTGGCCGTCGCCGGTGTAGTTCAACGCCCAATCCTGTTCCAGCAGTTCGTGGATCGAGCCGCAACCCGCCAGCGGATGCCCCTGGCGGACCAGCACCGCGGTGTCGTAGTCGAGCAGCTTCTCGCAGGCGAATTCCTGGGCCGCCTGGGCGCCGTGCAGCGGGCCGATGGCGAAATCCATGCTGCCGTCGCGAAGCAATGGCTGGGCCACCGCCATCAGGCTTTCGAAAAGCTCCAGGCGCACCTCCGGCATGCGCTCGCGGAACGCCTGCACCGCCTCCGAGAGGAAGGTCAGCGCCACCCAAGGCGTCACCCCGATGCACAGCCGGCCGCTGGCCTGGCCACGCAGGTGGTCGAGTTCGACCTGCGCGTGCTCCAGTTGCTTGAGCACCAGCCGGGCGTGGATCAGCAGCGCCTTGCCGTATTCGGTGAAGGTCAGGCCGCTGGGCGTGCGGACGAACAGCGGCAGATGCTGTTCGGTTTCCAGTTCGCGCAGCGCGCGGGTCACGGCCGCCTGGGAAATCCCCAGGGCGCGGGCGGCGGCGCGGATGCCGCCGGCGTCGGCACTGGCGACCAGGGCTTGCAACTGGTGGAGTTTCACGGGCTTACCGAGGTGACAACGAAAGGTTGTCATCATAGCCAAAGCGAGCCTCCCCGCCAGTCCCCCGCTTGCCTACCATCGGCTTCGACAACACCCTGCCGCCCACCGGTCGGAGCCCTTGAGGAGAACAAGAAGAATGACCGAGCCTGCCGTCCTGCCCGCCATCGCGGCGCTGCGGGAAGAAATGGTTACCTTGCGCCGCCACATCCATGCCCACCCGGAGCTGGGTTTCGAGGAACGGCGAACCGCCGCGCTGGTCGCCGAATGCCTGGAGGCCTGGGGCTACCAGGTCAGCCGTGGGGTGGGTCGCACCGGCGTGGTCGGCACCCTGTGCCGCGGCGAGGGCCCCGCGCTGGGCCTGCGCGCCGACATGGACGCGCTGCCGATCCAGGAAGCCACCGGCCTGCCCTACGCCAGCCAGGTGGACGGCGTGATGCACGCCTGCGGCCACGACGGCCACACCGCGATGCTCCTCGCCGCGGCCAGGCACCTGGTCGAGTCGCCGCACTGGCGCGGCACCCTGCAACTGATCTTCCAGCCTGCCGAAGAGGGCCTCGGCGGTGCCCGCGCGATGCTCGACGACGGGCTGCTGGAGCGCTTCCCCTGCGACGCCATCTTCGCCATGCACAACGTCCCGGGATACCCCGTCGGCCACCTCGGCTTCCATCCCGGCCCCTTCATGGCCTCGGCCGACACCGTGGTCATCCGCGTGATCGGCAGCGGCGGCCACGGCGCGGTGCCGCAGCGCACCGTCGACCCGGTGGTGGTCTGCTCCGCCATCGTGCTGGCCTTGCAGAGCATCGTCTCGCGCAACGTCGATCCGCAGGACACCGCGATCGTCAGCGTCGGCGCGATCCATGCCGGGACGGTCTCCAACGTGATCCCGGCCAGCGCCGAAATGATCCTCAGCGTCCGCGCCCTGACCGCGGAAACCCGTGCCCTGCTGGAGCGCCGCATCGGCGAACTGGCCCGCGGCCAGGCCGCCAGCTTCGGCGCGCGGGCGGAGGTCGACTACCGGCATTGCCATCCGGTGCTGGTCAACCATCCCGGACAGACCGCGTTCGCCCGCGAGGTGGCCCGCGACTGGCTGGGCGAGGAATGCCTGATCGACGGACTGCGGCCGTTCACCGCCAGCGAGGATTTCGCCTTCATCCTCGAACGCTGCCCCGGCAGCTACCTGGTGATCGGCAATGGCCAGGGCGAGAGCGGCTGCCAGTTGCACAACCCCGGCTACGACTTCAACGACGACTGCCTGGCCGTCGGCGCCAGCTACTGGGTGCGGCTGGCCGAGCGTTTCCTGGCCTGAGCCAGGGTTTTCAACGGGCGCGCGGCCTGGCGCGCGCGGATCGACAGAGGACAACCACAATGACAAGAACCCTCGGCAGCATCGCCCTCTCCCTCCTCCTCGCCGCACCGGCCGGCGCCGCCGACTGGACCGGCAAGGTCCTGCGCCTGGGCGTCGACCCGACCTACCCGCCGCTCGAATACAAGCAGCCGGACGGCCGCCTGGCAGGCTTCGGCATCGAGATCGGCGAAGCCCTCTGCGCGGAGCTGCGAGCCCGCTGCGAATGGGTCGAAAGCAACTGGGACGGCATCATCCCGGCGCTGCTGTCGCGCAAGATCGACGCCATCGTCTCGTCGATGACCATCACGCCGAAACGCGCACAGCACATCGCCTTCACCGACCGCGTCTCCAACGCACCGAGCCGCCTGGTGGTACGCCGTGGCTCGGCGCTCCTGCCCGACGCCGAGAGCCTGCGCGGCAAGCGCGTGGGGGTCGGCCAGGGCTCCAACCAGGAGGCCTACGCCAAGGCCGAATGGGCCGCCAAGGGGGTGCGGGTCGTCTCCTACCAGAACCAGGACCAGGTCTACGCCGACCTCGTCATGGGCCGCCTCGACGCCTCGCTGCAAGGCGCGGTGCAGGCCAGCTACGGCTTCCTCGACAAGCCGGTCGGCAAGGATTTCGAACTGGCCGGAGCGGTGCTGGACGACCCCCGCTACTTCGGGGTCGGCGACGGCATCGGCCTGCGCAAGGAAGACGTGGCGCTGCGCGAGGACCTGAACAAGGCGCTGGCGACGATCCGCGCCAACGGGACCTACGCGCGAATCAATGCCCGCTACTTCGATTTCGACCTCTACGGCGCGCCCTGAACGGCGTCCGGCCGTTTTTCACCTCGACCGACAACAACAAGCAATGGAGAGTGAAATGTTCCTCGACGGCTTCGGCCCGCAGATACTCACCGGCACCCTGGTGACCCTGAAACTGGCGCTGGGCTCCCTGCTCGGCGCCGTGCTCATCGGCCTCCTCGGCGCCAGCGCCAAGCTCGCCGCCAACCGCCCGCTGCGCGCCCTGGCCAGCGGCTATACGACGCTGATCCGCAGCGTCCCCGACCTGGTCATCATGCTGTTGCTGTTCTTCAGCCTGCAGATCCTCCTCAACCGCGTCACCGACGCCCTCGGCATCGCCCAGGTCGACATCGACCCGTTCGCCGCCGGCTGCGTCACCCTGGCGTTCATCTATGGCGCCTACTTCACGGAAACCTTCCGCGGCGCCTTCCAGGCGGTCCCGGCCGGCCAGGTCGAAGCCGCGCAAGCCTACGGCATGGGGCGCTGGCGAGTGTTCCGCCGGGTACTCCTGCCGCAGATGCTGCGCTACGCCCTGCCGGGCATCGGCAACAACTGGCAGGTGCTGGTCAAGTCCACCGCGCTGGTCTCGATCATCGGCCTCGGCGACCTGGTCAAGGCCACCCAGGACGCCGGCAAGGGCACCCTGCAGTTCTTCCACTTCACCCTGGTCTGCGGGCTGATCTACCTGGCCATCACCGCAATCTCCAACGCCGCGCTGCTGTGGCTGGAGCGGCGCAGCTCGCTGGGCGTCAGGAGGCCGCTGCCATGAACGCGGTACTCGACGAATACTGGCAGGCCTACCTGTGGACCGACGGCCTGCAACTGACCGGACTGGCGATGACCCTGTGGCTACTGATCCTCGCCGTGGCGCTTGGCTTCCTGCTGGCCATCCCGCTGGCGGTGGCGCGGACCGGCGGCAACCCGCTGCTGCGCTACCCGGTCTGGCTCTACACCTACGTGTTCCGCGGCACCCCGCTGTACATCCAGTTGCTGTTCTTCTACACCGGCGTCTACAGCCTGAATGCCATACGCGCCCAGGACTTTCTCAACGCGTTCTTCCGCGACGGCTTCAACTGCACGGTACTGGCCTTCGTCCTCAACACCTGCGCCTACATGACGGAAATCTTCGCCGGCGCGATCAGGAACACGCCCCACGGCGAAGTGGAAGCGGCGCGCGCCTACGGCATGGGCGGCTTCACCCTCTACCGGCGCATCGTCCTGCCCTCGGCGCTGCGCCGGGCACTGCCGTACTTCAGCAACGAAGTGATCCTGATGCTGCATTCCACCTCGGTGGCGTTCACCGCCACCGTGCCGGACCTGCTCAAGGTGGCCCGCGACGTCAATTCCGCCACCTATGCGCCGTTCCTGTCCTTCGGCATCGCCGGCGCGCTCTACGCCGGCACCGCCTTCCTGCTGATCTGGCTGTTCCGCCGCGGCGAGCTGCGCTGGCTGGCCTACCTCAGACCGCAAACCCACTGACCTCTCCCGGAGACACGCGCATGTACAGCCTGCAGGTCGAAGACATCCACAAGCGCTACGGCAGCCATGAGGTGCTCAGGGGCGTTTCGCTCAGGGCCGGCAAGGGAGACGTGATCAGCATCATCGGCTCCTCCGGCTCGGGCAAGAGCACCTTCCTGCGCTGCGTCAACTTCCTGGAAAAGCCCTGTGCCGGGCGCATCCGCGTCGGCGACGAGGAACTGCGCACCCGTCCCGGCACCCTGGGCGAGCTGCGCGCCGCCGATCCCCGGCAGTTGCAGAGGATCCGCAGCCGGCTGGCGATGGTCTTCCAGCATTTCAACCTGTGGAGCCACCTGACGGTGCTGGAGAACGTGGTCGAGTGCCCGGTCAACGTCCTGAGAATGAACCGCGACGACGCCGTGGCCCGCGCGCGCCACTACCTGGCCAAGGTCGGCCTGGCGGAGAAGGTCGAACGGCAGTATCCCTGCGAACTCTCCGGCGGCCAGCAACAGCGCGTGGCGATCGCCCGCGCCCTGGCCATGGAGCCGCAGGTGATGCTGTTCGACGAACCGACCTCGGCGCTCGATCCGGAACTGGTCGGCGAAGTGCTGAAAGTCATGCAGCAGTTGGCCGAGGAAGGTCGCACCATGGTCCTGGTCACCCACGAGATGGCCTTCGCCCGCCAGGTTTCCAGCCATGTGATCTTCCTCCACCAGGGCGTGATCGAAGAGCAAGGGACGCCGGACCAGGTGTTCGGCGCGCCGCGCAGCGAGCGCCTGCGCCAGTTCCTCGCCGGCAACCTGAAATGAGCCCGGGACTCAGCGCGACGGCGCGAGGAAACGCACGAAGACCAGCTCCGGATCGCCTTCGTCGAGGTTGTCGATCACCCCGCTCGGCTGGAATCCCTCGCGCTCCAGCAGGCGCCGCATCGGCAGGTTGGAGCGGTTGCAGGAAGTGAACAGGCGGTCGCCGCGACAGTCGTCCCGCGCCTGCCACAGCAACGCGCTGGCGATGCCGCGCCGGCGGCAGTCGGGGGCGACCGCCGCATCCTAGACGTTTTCACAGGTCAGGGCACGTCGCAGCGGCGCATGATCTATAGTCGCCCGGATCAGCCCCAGAGGATGCCGGACATGCCCCGTTCGATCGTCATCGTCCACGGCTGGAGCGACGATTCGAAGTCGTTCCGCCGCCTCGCCGAGCAGCTGGAAGCCTGGTTCGGCAGCGCGCCGACGCAGATCCGCCTCGCCGACTGGATCTCCCTGCAGGACGACGTCACCTACGCCGACCTCGCCGCCGCCCTGGATCGCGCCTGGACCGCCCAGGGACTGTCGCGGGCACCGCGCACGGTTGACGTGGTGGTGCACAGCACCGGCGCCCTGGTGCTGCGCGACTGGCTGACCCGCCACTTCGACCCCGCCAGCGCGCCGGTCAAGCGCTTCCTGATGCTCGCCCCGGCCAACTTCGGCTCGCCGCTGGCGCACAAGGGACGCTCCTTCATCGGTCGCGTACTGAAAGGCTGGAACCGCTTCGTCGGGCAGACCGGCACCCAGGTGCTGAAGGGACTGGAGCTGGGCTCGCCGTACTCCTGGCAACTCGCCGAGCGCGACCTGTTCGGCGCCGAGGCCTGGTACGGCGCCGGCCGCCTGCTCGCCACGGTACTGGTGGGCAATGTCGGCTACAGCGGCGTCGAAGCCATCGCCAACGAAGTCGGCGGCGACGGCACGGTGCGGATCGCCACGGCGAACCTCAACGCCTGCCGCCTGAGCCTCGAACTGGATGTCCGCCAGCGCGCCAGGCCCGGCTGGCGCCTGGAAGAATCGCGCGGCGAGATCGCCTTCGCCATCGTCGACGGCGAGAACCACGCCAGCGTGGCGCTGAAGGACCGCGGGCCGAAGAACCCGCATACCCTGGAGCTGATCCGCGCCGCACTGGAGGTCGAGGACGCCGATTACCGGAGCAGCGGCGCAAGCTTCCCCTGGCAGCGCCGCATCGATCAGCTCGACCCCGGCATCGAGCGCCGCTCGCCGCGCTACCTGAACCTGGTCAGCCACGTCTGCGACGACCTCGACCAGGAGGTGCGCGACTACTTCATCCAGTTCTTCCGCAAGCTGAACAGCGACCGGCGTTTCGAGCAGCGCTTCTACGAGCAGGTCATCGCCGACGTCCATCCCTACGAGGACAACCCCGCCTACCGCTCGCTGTACCTGTCGATCGAGTCCCTCGACGACCTGCTCGCCGGCTTCGCCGTGGACACCCTGTCGCTCAGCGTGTCGGCCCAGCCGCCGTTCGATCCGCCGCGCCAGCCGGTCGGCTATACCGCGGTGGGCCCCGGCGACAGCGAAGGCCTGGCGATTCCGCTGGCGCAGGTGCCGCGCTTCCTCGCCGCCCACCGCACCCTGCTGCTGCGCATCCGCCTGACGCGCCTGGTGGACAGCGGCGTATTCGTCTTCAGGAACCCCTGAGTCGGCGCCCGGCCCCCCGCTGGGCAGCCACCCAGGCCGGGCGCAGGCGATCACGGTTGGCCTTCGGGCCACTCGACCCGCTGCAATGGCGCGCCGCCGCGCCCGAGGCGATGGACGATGCCGCTGCCCCGGCGCAGATCGACCCGCACCAACCGTCCGCCGTCCTCTCCACGGCCGCTGAGAAGCAGGTTGCGGGCATCCAGGCGGAACAGCCGTTCGGGACGCTCGATGGGCAGCCCCAGGGTCCAGAGCAAGCTGCCGTCGGCAGACACCGAGCTGAGCAGCAGTTCGCTACGCTCGGCCAGGCTGCGCCGGTGCAGCACCAGCCAGTTGCCGTCGACTCGCCAGGGACGGCGCGCCAACCTGGAATCGCCGCCCGGCAGCGCCGAGGCATAGCGACGGTACAACGCCTCCTCGCGCGTCTGCTCGTCGCGCCGGCGACGGTACTCGGCATCCGCCGCCGCCTCCAGGTCGGCGACCCGTTCCCGCCAGGCGTCGTGCGCGGCGATCCAGCGTCGCCGTTCCTGGCGGTAGGCGTCGCGCGCCGCAAGGAACGCACGGGTACTGGGAAAACGCTCCACGCGCTCGTCGAACTCTTCCGGCGGCTGCGGCTCGGACGGCAGCGACGGACGCTGGCGCTGCCGCTCGGACGGTCGCTCGAGCAGCCGCTGCGGCTCTTCGGCAGCGGCTGGATCGGGCAGCAGGCCAGCCTGCAGAAAGGCCGCGTCGAGCAGCGGACGCAGTCGGTTCTCTGCCGGCGACCGCCAATCCAGGGTGCCCAGTGACAGGCGCTGGCGTCGCGCCCGTTGGTTCGCTGCCGGCAGCGCCTCGCCACGCTCCAGCGCGCGGGCCTCGTGATCGCTGGCGAGGATCAGCAGGCGTCCGTCGGGCAGGCGCGTCAGGCCCGGCGCCTGCCAAGCGATCCCGGCACTCGCCGGCGGCGGCGGGTCGCCCTGGAAATACCGCGCGGCATCGACTTCCGGAGCTTCGCGCAGAGCCAGGCTGTCGCCGTCGAGGAACCAGACGCGGCCGTCCAGCGCGAGCATCAGCAATCCGCCCCGGCCTTCGTCGTAGCGATAGGCGTCCTTCCCCCAGGGCGCCGACTTCAACGGCAGGCCGCCAGTGCGCCGCTCCAGCTCGTCGAACGCCAGCGCAGGGGCGGCGTCGCGCCGGTCGAGTACGTAGAGTTCGTTGCGCAGGAAGAACAGGTAGCGCGACGACTGGCCCAGCAGTTCGCCGGAACCCCAGTCGTCGCCGCGCTCGTTGTCGGCATCCAGGCGCGCGCTCCAGCGCAGGCTGCCGTCCTCGAGATCGACCACCTGGGCATAGCTGCGGCTGCTGCCGTGCACCACGCCGTTGTCCACTTCGTTGGCGCGATAGTCGTCGAGGGTGAACGCCAGATAGGAATGGCCCTGTTCCTCGAAGACCAGTTGCGGCCCGCTGAACCCGGCCTCGTCGTACTGGCCGAGAATGAAATGGATGGCCACCGGCAAACCGACCAGCAGGCCCAGGCCGAGTACCGCCCAGAGGACGGCGAAAAGCGTCGCTCCCTTCTTCATGCAACTCCCATGCGTCCCGCGATCCTGGGACCGTCCCTCAACTGGCGACGGCATGAACGGCGCATTCTAGGGAGCCGCCGGCCTCGCTTCAAAGGCGGCAAGCGGCCATCAGTGGTCCATGCTCATGGGCTTTTCGCCCCCAGCAGGACGCCGAAACCGACCAGCAGGGCGCCGAAGAACTGGTCGATGCGCCGGCGGAAACGCAGGAGCCGGCCGCGCACCGCCGGGCTCGAGAGAAAGCAGGCGACCAGGCCAAACCAGGCCACGTGGGCGAGCGCGATGAAGGCCCCGTAGCCCAGTTGCGCCGGCAACGCGGTATGCGGATCGATCACCTGCATGAACAGGCTGACCACGAACAGGCAGGTCTTCGGATTGAGCGCATTGGTCAGGAAGCCGCTGCGCAACATCGCCCAGGACGAAACCCCGGCGCCGCCCGCCGCCTCCTCCGCCACCGTGTCCTCTCGCGCCAGCAGCATGCGCAGGCCGAGGAACACCAGGTAGGCGGCGCCCGCCAGCTTCAGCGCGGTGAACAGCGCCAGCGACTCGCGCACCAGCACGCCGACGCCGAGGATGCTGTAGCCGACATGTACCGTCACCCCCGCGCCGATGCCCAGCGCGGTGAGCAGGCCGGCACGGCGGGAATACAGCAGGCTGTTGCGCGAGACCATGGCGAAATCGGCGCCGGGGCTGATCACCGCAAGCACGGTGATGGTCAGGAAAGCTAGCAACTCTGTCATGCCTGGAAGGCTCCAAGGTAGAATGGATGGCACAATCTACCGGTCTCCAGCGCCGAGCGAGAACGATGAATACTGACAATCATGGTGAGGAAAACTCACCATTCAGGCGCCGCCGCCTGCCCTCGCTGAACGCCCTGCGCTGCTTCGAGGCCGCCGCCCGCCTGGAGAACTTTTCCCGTGCCGCCGAGGCCCTGTGCCTGACCCACGGCGCCATCAGCCGCGCCGTGCGGACCCTGGAGGAGGAACTCGGTTGTGCGCTCTTCGAACGCCGCGGCCAGCGGGTTTTCCTCAGCGAGGCCGGCAGGCGCCTGCTCGCCGGCACCGGCCCGGCCCTCGACCTGATCGAGCGCACCGGCGAGGCCCTGCGCGCGGAGGCCGGACCCACCGCGCTGGTGCTGTCCTGCGAACCGACCTTGCTGATGCGCTGGCTGATCCCGCGGATCGCCGGATTCATGCAGGAACAGCCACGACTGTCGATCCAGCTGGTCGCCGGCGGCGGGCCGTTCGCCTTCGGCCGCGGCATCGACCTGGCGATCCGCCGCAACGACTTCCCCTGGCCGCCCGGCAGCCATGCCCACTGGCTGTTCGACGAGCAGGTCGGGCCGGTCTGCCGGGCGAGCGACGTCGAACGGCATTTCCACCTCAATGCAGGCCCGCCCGGGCTTCGCGCCGTCGCACCGCGCCTGCACACGGCGACCCGCCCGCAAGCCTGGAACACCTGGACCCGTCTCGCCGGACAGGCGCCGGCGACGACCGAAGGGCAGCGCTTCGAGCACTTCTACCTGAGCCTGCAGGCGGCCGGCGCCGGACTCGGCGTAGCCATCGGCCCCTGGCAACTGGTGCGCGACGATCTGTCCGCCGGCCTGCTGGCGGCGCCGCTGGGATTCCTCGCCGACGGCAGCAGCTATCACCTGCTGACCCCGCGACCGTTGCAGGCCGGAGAGCCCGCCACCCTGCTGCTGGAATGGCTGCGCCGCAGCGCGGCGGCCTGATGCGGCCCGCTCAGGGCCAGGCGCGCAGCGCCCGTTCGACCACCGCCAGCAGGCGCTCGCAAGGCACCCGGTCCTTGGCCTGCACGCTGAGGCCGAACAGCACGGTAGCATAGAAGGTCGCCAACTCCTCCACGTCGGTGTCCGCCGCCAGGTCGCCGTCAGCGATGCCGCGCCGCATGCGCTCACGGAACAGGCGGATCGACTCGCCGCGCTCGGCGCTCAACGCGTCCCGCACCGCCTCGCTTTCCGGGGTTCCGGTCAGCGCCGCGAGCACCACCAGGCAACCGCGCGGGAACTCGTCGGAACAGAAGCGCGCGACGGTCTCGCGGAGCAGCTCGGCCACGCCCTCGCGGGCGCTCGGCGCGCCATCGAGGACATCCCGGCGATAGCGGCCGTGCTGGCCGAGATAGTGGGCCAGGGCTTCGCGGAACAGCCCTTCCTTGCTGCCGAAGGCGGCGTACAGGCTGGGCGGCCTGATTTCCATCGCCTCGGTCAGGGCCGCCAGCGAAGCGCCTTCGTAGCCACGCACCCAGAACACGTCCATGGCTCGCTGCAGGGCGGTGTCCCTGTCGAATGCCCGTGGCCTGCCTCGCGTTGCCATCCTGACCTCCATTATTTGTATCGATCACTATAAATTTACTTGACGAGCGTTGCCGTCGCCATATTATTTAGCGACCGATACAGATATTCAAGCCATCTCCCTGCCGCCTTCGAAAGGAAAAGACCATGTCCAAATTGCTCCTCTCCCCGCTCGCCGTAGGCAACCTGGCCTTGCGCAACCGCATCGTCATGGCGCCGATGACCCGCTCCCGGGCGCAACAGCCGGGCGACGTGCCGACCGCCCTGAACGCTCTCTACTATGCGCAGCGCGCCGGCGCCGGGCTGATCGTCAGCGAGGGCACGCAGATTTCCCCCCTCGGCCAGGGCTACGCCTACACCCCCGGTATCTACAGCGAGGCGCAACTGGCCGGCTGGCGCCAGGTCACCGAGGCGGTGCACGCCGCCGGCGGACTGATCGCCGCGCAGCTCTGGCATGTCGGGCGCATGTCGCATCGCTCGCTGCAGGCCGGCGGCGAGGCGCCGATCGCGCCCTCGCCGATCCAGGCCAAGGCCCAGGTGTTCATCGCCGATGGCCAGGGCGGCGGATCCATGGCGCCGGCCGACGCGCCGCGGGAAATGACCCTGGAAGACATCCGCCGGGTCCGCGACGAATTCGTCCGCGCCGCGCGCAACGCGCTCGACGCCGGCTTCGACCTGGTCGAGCTGCATGGCGCCAATGGCTACCTGATCGACCAGTTCCTCGCCAGCGCCAGCAACCGGCGCAGCGATGCCTATGGCGGTAGCCTGGAGAACCGCGCGCGGTTCCTGCTGGAGATCGTCGACGCGCTGGTCGCCGCGGTCGGTGCCGAGCGCGTCGGCCTGCGCCTGTCGCCCTGGGGCACGATCAACGACATGCACGACGACGAGCCGGAAGCGATGACCCTTTACCTCGCCGAAGCCCTGCAGCGACGCGGCATCGCCTACCTGCACCTGGCCGAGTGGGAATGGAGCGGCGGCCCGGCCTACCCGCAAGGCTTCCGCGAGCGCCTGCGCGAACGCTTCCGCGCGCCGCTGATCGTCTGCGGCAACTACGACGCCGAGCGCGCCGAAGCGATACTCGAGGCCGGACTGGCCGACGCGGTGGCGATCGGCCGGCCGTTCATCGCCAACCCCGACCTGGTCGAGCGGATCCGTCTCGGCGCGCCGCTGGCCGAGGCCAACCAGGCGCGGTTCTACGGTGGCGACGCTGCCGGCTACACCGATTACCCGACCCTCGGCCAGTCCGCTACGGCCTGATTCCCTTCCCTCCCATGCATCGTTCCCGGGCGCGGCCACGGCTGCGCTCGCGGAGGAGTCTTGCCGTGCTATTGCCCATCCTCCTGCTGGCCGCCGCCGGCTTCACCATCCTGACCACCGAGTTCGTCATCGTCGGCCTGCTCCCGGCGCTTGCCGCAGACCTCCAGGTCAGCGTCGCCCAGGCCGGCCTGCTGGTCAGCCTGTTCGCCTTCAGCGTCGCCGCCTTCGGTCCATTCCTCACCGCCGCGCTGGCGGGCGTCGAACGCAAGCGGCTGTTCGTAGCCTGCCTGCTGCTGTTCGCCGCGGCCAATGCGCTGGCCGCCGTGGCCGGCGATATCTGGACGATGGCCGTGGCGCGCTTCGTCCCGGCCCTGGCGCTCCCGGTGTTCTGGGCCATGGCCAGCGAAACCGCCGCGCACCTGGCCGGCCCCTCGCGCGAAGGACGCGCCGTGGCGCTGGTGTTCTTCGGCATCGTCGCCGCCACCGTGCTCGGCATTCCCATCGGCACGCTGATCGCCGACGCCTGGGGTTGGCGCCTGGCATTCGCCGCACTCGCCGCGCTGGCCCTGGCCAAGGCGCTGCTGCTGGCCGCCTGGCTGCCGCGCATTCCCGGACGGCCGGGCGTCTCGCTGCGCAGCCAGGCGAGCGTGTTGCGCCAACCGCTGGTGCTCGGCCACCTGTTGCTGTCGCTGCTGGTCTTCACCGGCATGTTCACCCCCTACACCTACCTGGCCGACATCCTCCAGCGCCTGGCCGGCTTCAGCGGCTCGCTGGTCGGCTGGACGCTGATGGGCTTCGGCGCGGTAGGCCTGCTCGGCAACTGGCTCGGCGGGCGCCTGGTGGATCGTAGCCCGCTGGGCGCAACCCTACTGTTCGTCCTGCTGATGGCGCTGGGCATGCTCGCCCTGGTGCCGACCCTCGGCAACGCCTGGCTGCTCGCCACCACCCTGGCGACCTGGGGCGTGGCCCAGGCAGCACTGTTCATCGTCGGCCAGGTGCGGGTGATGAAGTCCGCGCCGCGGGCCCCGGCGTTCGCCGCCTCGCTGAACATCTCCGCCTGCAACGCCGGGATCGGCATCGGCGCCCTCGCCGGCAGCCGGGTGATCGACGGCAGCGGCCTGGCGCCGCTCGGCGAGGTCGGCGCGCTGGTCTGCCTGGCGGCGATGGCCGTGGCCCTGCTGCTGATGCTGGCGCCACGCCAAGCTGCCACCGAGCCGTCCCTCGGCGGCCACATCCCTCACTGACCCCACCAAGGAAGCACAACCATGATCCTCGATAGACTCTGCCGCGGCCTCCTGGCCGGCATCGCCCTGACCTTCTCCCTGGGCGGCTTCGCCGCCGAGGAATTCCCCGTCCCGAATGGCTTCGAAAGCGCCTACCGGGAAGTCGACGGCGTGAAGCTGCACTACGTGAAAGGCGGCCAGGGGCCGCTGGTGATGCTGGTGCACGGCTTCGGCCAGACCTGGTACGAATGGCACCAACTGATGCCGGAACTGGCCAAGCGCTTCACCGTGATCGCGCCGGACCTGCCCGGCCTCGGCCAGTCCGAGCCGCCGAAGACCGGCTATAGCGGCGAACAGGTCGCCGTCTACCTGCACAAGCTGGCCCGGCAATTCAGCCCGGATCGCCCGTTCGACCTGGTGGCCCATGACATCGGTATCTGGAACACCTACCCGATGGTGGTGAAGAACCAGGCCGACATCGCCCGCCTGGTGTACATGGAAGCGCCGATCCCGGACGCGCGGATCTACCGCTTCCCGGCCTTCACCGCCCAGGGCGAGTCGCTGGTCTGGCACTTCAGTTTCTTCGCCGCCGACGACCGCCTGGCGGAAACCCTGATCGCCGGCAAGGAGCGCTTCTTCCTCGAGCACTTCATCAAGTCCCATGCCAGCAACACCGAGGTGTTCAGCGAGCGCCTGCTGGACCTGTACGCCAGGTCGTACGCCAAGCCGCACAGCCTGAACGCCTCGTTCGAGTACTACCGCGCGTTGAACGAGAGCGTGCGGCAGAACGCCGAACTGGCGAAGACCCGCCTGCAGATGCCGACCATGACCCTCGCCGGCGGCGGCCACGGCGGCATGGGCACGTTCCAGCTGGAGCAGATGAAAGCCTATGCGGACGACGTCGAAGGCCATGTCCTGCCCGGCTGCGGCCACTGGCTGCCGGAAGAGTGCGCCGCGCCGATGAATCGCCTGGTGATCGACTTCCTCAGCCGCGGTCGCTGAGTCGTCCCGGTCCGGGCGATCAGAACTGCTCGCCCGGGCAGAACAGGCAGCGCAGCAGCAGGGTCATGAGCACGACAGCGCCGGAAACCAGCAGGTAAGGCAACGGGGAGAACAGGTCGTCCTGGTCCTTGCCATCGTGCTCACTACTCATGCTCTCACCTCGAGAATCGTCATGGCGGAAAAGACGCAGGATATGCACTTGCCGTCCTTGAAAGTGCACGGCGAAGTGTTCGAAGACTATAGAAACGAAGCGATCGAGTTCAATTACATCTGTGTCAGCTTGCTGTCGGCAAAACGTCAGCGGAAAGACAACGGAATATATTTCCCGATAATGCTTGCGGGGTCTGCCGCGCGCCGCCCCCAGGCTCTCCCAGCGTGAGGAATAGCCTCGGCGAAGGAAAAACCCACTTACAATGATCCCGACCCGGAATTATTCCGCCAAGTGGGCTCCGTTTCGGAAAAAAGCGACTCGCAGCACTGTTTCGGTGCAATAACGTCACATGTGAAAGTTTCGATTAAGCTTTCCGTTATCGATTATCCATAAATACGTTTGATCGCTCTCCGGACGTTTCATAGATTGCACGCCTTCACTCTCTGCGAGGCATTCCCGTGACGCATCCAGCGACCGTCTACAGCCTGTCCACCCGCCTGCTGCACTGGAGCATGGCGTTCTGTTTCATCGGCGCGATCGTGCTGGCCTATTTCGTCATCTGGGTGCTCGGCCACGACCACCCGCAGCGCCTGCCGGTACTCAACCTGCACTGGGTGCTGGGCCTGCTGGTCGGCCTGCTGCTGATCCCACGGATCGTCTCGCGGCTGCGCGGGCCGCGCCTGCCAGCGGTCCCCGGCACGCCGCTGGAGCACCGCCTGGCGCACTACGCGCACCTGTCGCTGTATGCCTTGATGCTGGTGATGCCGCTCACCGGCTACGTCGGCACCCGCCTGCCCACCGACTTCGGCCTGTTCGTGGTACCCAGCTTCAAGGACACCGCGCTGTTCGCCTGGATTTCGCAAACCTGGAACCTGAGCTGGGAGGCGTTCGAGAAGCCCTTCGACGCCGTTCACCGCGTGGTCGGCCTGTGGCTGAGCACCTCGGTGGTGCTGCTCCATGCGCTCGCCGCCGGCTACCACCAGTGGGTCCGCCGCGACGGCACCCTGGAGCGCATGCTCGGCCGTCGCCAGCGCCGCTGAGCGGGGCCCTTCGTCGGCTCTCGCGGCGGCTCGGCGACGATCTGCTATAGAGGTAGGGACACGCAGGGAAAACCTCGCCGCCCCGAGGCTCCTCCGTGGCAACCACAGGCGTCGCGCAGGTAGCCGGGTCGGCCTCCGACAGAGAGGAGCATGCCATGGCCAGCCTGCACTGCCAGCACCGCAGCTACACCATCACCGCCGACGTCGTCGAGCATCCGGGCATTCCCACGCCCTGGGCCGGCGGCTGCCACATCACCGATCCCGAAGGCCACACCAGCAAGCGCATCGCCCTGCCCGTGCGCTTCGCCTTCCTCGCCGACCTGGAAAACGCCCAGCGCGCCTCCATCGCCCACGGCAAATGGCTGGTGGACCAGCGCCTGGACCGCGGCAAGGCGCTGTTCTGAAGCGCACAACGAAAACGGCCCTCGCAAGGAGGGCCGTCGTTCATCGCGGCGCGGCTCAGGCGCTGCCGGCTTCAGCGGTTTCGCTGCGCCGTCGCGGCGGCGCGCCATGGCTGTCGTCGCCGGCCAGCGGCACTTCGTTGCCCTGGGCGTCGTACAGCTTGCCGTCGAGGAAATAGTCGCCTTCGTGCAGGGCGGCGATGTCCTGGTAGCGCAGGGTCCGCTCGCTGGCGGCGACGAACACCGACTGCTGGTCGGAGTTGCCGGCAGTGAAGTGGTTGAACGCCAGGTTGAGCAGGATCGCCATGATCGCCGAGGAACTGATGCCGGAATGGAAGATGGTGGCGAACCAACTGGGGAAGTGATCGTAGAAGGTCGGCGCGGCGATCGGGATCATGCCGAAGCCGATCGAAGTGGCGACGATGATCAGGTTCATGTTGTTGCGGTAGTCCACCTTCGACAGGGTGCGGATGCCGCTGGCGGCGACCGTGCCGAACAACACGATGCCGGCGCCGCCGAGCACGGCGGTGGGCACCGCGGCGATCACCCGGCCCATCACCGGCAGCAGGCCGAGGATCACCAGGAACAACCCGCCGGTGGCGACCACGTAGCGGCTCTTGATCCCGGTCACCGCCACCAGGCCGACGTTCTGGGCGAAGGCGCTCTGGGTGAAGGAGCCGAAGATCGGCGCCAGCATGCTGGAGAACATGTCCGCGCGCAGGCCGTTGCCCAGGCGCCGCGAGTCGACCTTGGTGTCGATGATCTCGCCTACCGCGAGGATGTCCGCCGAGGTTTCCACCAGGGTCACCATGATCACGATGCACATCGAGATGATCGCGGCGACCTGGAAGGTCGGCATGCCGAAGTGGAACGGCGTGGGAAACGCCACCAGCGGGCCTTCGGTGACCTTGGAGAAGTCGGCCATGCCGAGGAACACCGCGATGACGGTGCCGATGACCATCGCCAGGAGGATCGACAGGCGCGAGATCGAGGCGCTGCCGAGCTTGCTCAGCAGCAGCACGATGACCAGGGTGATCGCCGCCAGGCCGATGTTGGCCATGCTGCCGAAGTCCGGCGCGTGGCTGTTGCCGCCCATCGCCCAGCGCGCGGCGACCGGCATCAGGGTCAGGCCGATGGTGGTGATGACGATGCCGGTCACCAGCGGCGGGAAGAATTTGGTGATGCGCGAGAAGATCGGCGTGATCAGCAACCCGATCAGCGAGGCCGCCATCACCGCGCCGAGCACTGCGGGAATGCCGCCGCTGCCACCGCTGCCGATGATCGCCACCATGGTCGCCACGCCAGCGAAGGACACCCCCTGGACCAGCGGCAACTGACAGCCGAAGAACGGCACGCCGAGGGTTTGCAGCAGGGTCGCCAGGCCGCCGGCGAACAGCGAAGCGGCGATCAGCAGGCCGATGTCGCCGGGCGCGAGGCCAGCGGCCTGGCCGAGGATCAGGGGGACCGCGACGATACCGCCATACATGGTCAGCACATGTTGCAGGCCGTAGGCCATGTTGGCGCCGACACCGAGGTTCTCGTCTTCAGGCCGTGGAACGGATGGAGTTCCGGAGGACGTCGTTTTCATGGTGCGCTGTTCTCGCTTTTATTGTTGTGCGCACACTGTAGACAATTCGATCCGAAAATATCCAGAAGAATGTATACAAAAATTCCAACAAATCTGTGACAGCGCTGCCGCCGTTCACCTCCGCTCGCGCGCTTATCCGCGCGCCAGACGGTTTCCTTCCTGCTGCACCATCCTCCCAGCCCCGACCAACGGCCATGGGCCCGCGCCGAAGGGCATTAACGATAGAAAGCCGCCCTCCATCCCGCCAGCGAGCTATCAGCAATTCTTCCGCGAAAAGTTGATGAAATTCACATTTCAGGAATTACGCCAGGACAGCCCGGAAAGCGCTCCTAGTCTGGCAGTCAGGCCGTGCCCGAGGCGACATTTCGGGCAATAGCGCCATGCCATCAACGGCTTATCGATCATCGCCTCACAAGGAACGGAGTCTCATGAGCAACAAGAACAATCTCAGATACGCACTCGGCGCCCTCGCCCTCTCGGTTTCCGCCGCATCCCTGGCGGCACCTTCGGAAGCGCAACAGTTCACCGAGTTCTGGACCCCCGGCAAACCCAACCCGTCGATCTGCAAATCGCCGTTGCTGGTCAGCACCCCGCTTGGCCTGCCGCGCTGCCTGCAAGCCAGCAACGTGGTCAAGCGCCTGCAGAAGCTGGAAGACATCGCCAGCCTCAACGACGGCAACCGCGCCGCCGCCACGCCGGGCTACCAGGCCTCCGTCGACTACGTGAAGCAGACCCTGCAGAAAGCCGGCTACAAGGTCAGCGTGCAGCCCTTCCCGTTCACCGCCTACTACCCGAAAGGCCCGGGTAGCCTGAGCGCCACCGTGCCGCAGCCGGTCACCTACGAATGGGAGAAGGATTTCACCTACCTGTCGCAGACCGAGGCAGGCGATGTCACCGCCAAGGTGGTCCCGGTGGACCTGTCCCTCGGCGCCGGCAACACCTCCACCAGCGGTTGCGAAGCGGAAGACTTCGCCAACTTCCCGGCCGGCTCGATCGCGCTGATCCAGCGCGGCACCTGCAACTTCGAGCAGAAGGCCGAGAACGCCGCGGCCGCCGGTGCCGCCGGGGTGATCATCTTCAACCAGGGCAACACCGACGACCGCAAGGGCCTGGAGAACGTCACCGTGGGCGAGTCCTACGAGGGCGGCATCCCGGTGATCTTCGCCACCTACGACAACGGCGTGGCCTGGTCGCAGACCCCGGACCTGCAGTTGCACCTGGTGGTCGACGTGGTACGCAAGAAGACCGAGACCTACAACGTGGTCGCCGAGACCCGTCGCGGCAACCCGAACAACGTGGTGATGGTCGGCGCGCACCTCGACTCGGTGTTCGAAGGCCCCGGTATCAACGACAACGGTTCGGGCAGCGCCGCCCAACTGGAGATGGCCGTGCTGCTGGCCAAGGCGCTGCCGGTCAACAAGGTGCGCTTCGCCTGGTGGGGCGCCGAGGAAGCCGGCCTGGTGGGCTCGACCCACTACGTGCAGAACCTCGCCCCGGAAGAGAAGAAGAAGATCAAGGCCTACCTGAACTTCGACATGATCGGCTCGCCGAACTTCGGCAACTTCATCTATGACGGCGACGGTTCCGACTTCGGCCTCCAGGGTCCGCCCGGCTCGGCCGCCATCGAGCGCCTGTTCGAAGCCTACTTCCGCCTGCGCGGCCAGCAATCGGAAGGCACCGAGATCGACTTCCGCTCCGACTACGCCGAGTTCTTCAACAGCGGCATCGCTTTCGGCGGCCTGTTCACCGGCGCCGAGGGCCTGAAGACCGAAGAGCAGGCGCAGAAGTACGGCGGCACCGCCGGCAAGGCCTACGACGAGTGCTACCACAGCAAGTGCGACGGCATCGCCAACATCAACCAGGACGCCCTGGAGATCCACAGCGACGCCATGGCCTTCGTGACCAGTTGGCTGTCGCTGTCGACCAAGGTGGTCGACGACGAGATCGCCGCCGCCGGGCAGAAAGCACAATCGCGGTCGCTGCAGATGCAGAAGAGCGCCAGCCAGATCGAACGCTGGGGTCACGACTTCATCAAGTAACCGCGACTACCCTGCGCCGGGCCGCCGGCGCAGGTTCCCCATCCAGGCCCGGCTCATCCACCGGGCCTTTTTTCATTGGCGCGCGATCACTCCACCGCTTCCAGCAGGGTCGCCACGCCCTGGCCGCCGGCGATGCACTGGGTGGCGATGGCATAGCGCCCGCCGGTGCGCCGCAGCAACGCGGCGGCCTTGCCGGTGATCCGCGCGCCGGTGGCGCCCAGCGGATGGCCGATGGCCAGGGCGCCGCCATCCAGGTTGATCCTGTCCATGTCCAGCCCCAGTTCGCGGATGCAGGCGATGGATTGGCTGGCGAAGGCCTCGTTGATCTCCACCAGGTCGATGTCGGCGATGCCCAGCCCGGCCCGTTGCAGGACCTTGCGCGTCGCCTGCACCGGACCCATGCCCATGATCTCCGGCGCACAACCGGCCACCGCCACCGCCTTGATCCGCGCCAGGATCGCCAGCCCGTGGCGGCGCGCGAATTCCTCGCTACAGACCAGCAGCGCAGCGCTGCCATCGGTGAGCGGCGACGAGGTGGCGGCGGTGACGCTGCCGCCGAACGCCGGCTTCAGTTGGGCCAGGCTCTCCAGGTTGGTACCCGGGCGGATGCAGCCATCCTCGGCGACCCGGCCGGCAGGTGTGTCGATGGCGACGATCTCCTCGCGCAGCAAGCCGGCCTCGCGCGCGGCGACTGCCTTGGCGTGGGAACGTACGGCCATCTCTTCCTGCTCGACGCGGCTGACGGCGTAGCGCTCGGCGACATTCTCGGCGGTCTGCCCCATGCTCATGTATACCGCCGGATAGTCCTGCAGCAACGCGGGATTGGGCGACAGGTTGAAGCCGCCCATCGGCACCCGGGTCATCGACTCCACCCCGGCGGCGATGAAGGCTTCTCCGGCGCCCAGCAGGACTTGCCCGGCGGCGTAGTGGACAGCGCTCATGGACGAACCGCAGAAACGGTTGAGGGTCGCGCCGCCGAGGCTCTGCGGGAAGCCGGCGCGGAAACTGGCGATGCGCGCGATGTTCATGCCCTGTTCCGCCTCCGGATAGGCGCAGCCCATGACCACGTCCTCCAGCAGAACAGGGTCGAGATCGAGTTTCTCCACCAGGCCCTTGAGCACCGCGGCGGCCAGGTCATCCGGGCGGATATCGACCAGCGCGCCTTTCCTGGCGAAGTGGAACGGCGAACGGGCGTAACCGGCGATAACGACTGAAATCGGCGACATGAGGATATCTCCGTGAGATGGATTGGCTGGATCGCAGGAAGATATTACGCGCATAATATTTATTGAATGACACTCGAAATACAATTTGACCGAAAAAGCCGCAGGGCTCGCCGAAACGCCCTCAGACTTCGTTCAATTCACTGATATGCCGATACTCGGCCCCCAGCTCCCGGGCCAGGCGCTCGGCCTTGCCCAGGCGCAACGGGCCGCTTTCGAGGTCGATCAGCAGACTCGGGCAGGCAGCCTCCGGCAGCGCCGGCCAGTCGCGCAGGCGGCCGTCGGTAAGCACCAGCAGACGCTGATGCTCGGCGGGTTTCTGCCGCTGTCGGCGCGCCAGCCAGCCAGCGGCCTGGTGCAGGGCGTCGAGCAGCGGCGTACCGCCGCCGGCGCCCAGCTGGCGTAGCCAGTCCTGCAACTCCCGCGAAGCCTTCTGCCCCTGCCAGAGCCATTGCGCCTGCTGCCCGGTGGCGTGCAGCACGGCCAGGCGGACGCGCTGCCGATAGGCCTCCTCGAACAGCGTCGCCAACAACCCCTTGGCCTGGGCCAGGGCGCCGTACCGGCGGGTGCTGGCGGAGGCATCGACGATCACCAGCCAGAGTTCGCCCGGGTGCCGGCTGCGCGGCTGGCGAAGCAGGTCGCGGCGCTGTCGGGGACGTCCGCGCAGCAGGGTCGGCAACCATTGGATGGCGCCCTCCGCACCCTGGCTCAGGGCGCCGCCAAGACCGCCGCGCAGGGCTCCGGGTCTGCTCCTGGCATCCGCACCCATGACCGAGCGCGGGCGGATGCTCAGGGCTTTTTTGGCCAGCGCGGCAGCTCGCGGGCGGTCCCCATGGCCACCGGCCGAGCCGGCAATTCGCCCCACTGCCCTTCGCCGTCGCCGGCGCGCTCCGGGAGCGCGGCAGGGGCCGCGGGCGGTGGCGGTGGATTGGCCGCCGATGGCGGCGGGCTCGACTGGCGACGGCGATGCAGCAGGGCGAAATGTTCCACCGCATCGATGTCCTCCGCCTCGATCCGCTCGCCGCCGCGCCAGGCCGCATGGGCGCGCGCCGCGCGCAGCCAGACCAGGTCGGCGCGCAGGCCATCGACAGCCGCCTCGAAGCAGCGTCGGGCGATGCTGTCCAGCGCCGCATCGTCCAGGGGAATCCGCGCCAGCCGCCGGCGCGCCTCGGCGCAACGGCGGCGCAGGGTGTCCTGCTGGCCTTCCCAGCGTTCGACGAAGGCCTGCGGGTCGGCATCGAAGGCCAGCCGGCGACGGATGATCTCTGCCCGCTCGGCCGGCGGCGGCTGGGTGTCGAGGCGCACGTTGAGGCCGAAACGGTCGAGCAGTTGCGGGCGCAGTTCGCCCTCTTCCGGGTTCATCGTGCCGATCAGCACGAAACGCGCCGGATGCCGGTGGGAAATGCCATCGCGCTCGACCAGGTTGACGCCGCTGGCGGCGACGTCGAGCAACAAATCCACCAGGTGGTCCGGTAGCAGGTTCACCTCGTCGACGTAGAGCACGCCGCCGTCGGCCTTGGCCAGCACGCCCGGGGAAAACCGCGCGCGACCTTCGCCGAGGGCGGCGTCCAGGTCGAGGCTGCCGACGATGCGCTCCTCGCTGGCGCCCAGCGGCAGGGTAACGAACTCGCCCGCCGGCAGCAGTTCGGCGACGCCCCGCGCCAGGGTCGACTTGGCCATTCCGCGCGGCCCCTCGATCAGTACCCCGCCGATCGCCGGATCGACCGCGGCCAGGCACAGCGCCAGCTTCAGTTCGTCGGCGGCGACCACGGCGGACAGGGGGTAATGCACGGTAGCGCTCATGGGGATTCCTGCGGCGGACGGAAATACGGACCGCCAAGTCTATCAGGCCGGCGGCGCCGGTATCGAACCGTGAAACAGTCGTTGAACCGGCCGCCTCGCTTGCAGTAAGCTCGGGACTCGTTCACGGGAGAAACCCATGCCGCACACCCGCCATCCGCACCTGCACTCCAGCGCCTCGCGCCCTGGCCTGTCGTTGCGCGCGCGTGCGCCGCAGGCACCCCGTGCCGCGTATTTCTTCGGGTATTGGTTTAGCCACTCCGGCGCCTGATACCCCAACGGCGCCCACGGTATACGGGACGCCTACCCTGCACACGCAAACCCCCGGTCGGCTCCCCGACCGGGGGTTTTGTTTTTCCAGCCCGATTTTCCGGCCCACAAGGCCACAACCACAGACCAACGCACAGGACATCGATCATGACCGCATACCGCTACCGCACTGGCTACCCGCTCAACACCTGGCGATTTAGCGACGGCCGCCAGCCGCTCGCCAACCCACGACATTGCCGAACACCTCGATAGGGCACGACGCGCGCGGGATGCCCGCCGCCAGCCCAGGAAGCCAGACCATGAACTCATCCGTATCCGCACTGACCGCCCTTTCGCCGAACGCCCAGGCCGTCGCCCTGCCCAGCGCCACCGCCCGTACCGCCCTGGAACGCCTGCCCAGCCCGCTCGAACTCAAGGCTCGCCAGCCGTTGCCGCTGGAGCTGGCCAGCCAGGTCGCCGCCAGCCGCGACGCCATCCGCGCCATCCTCGACGGCGACGACCCACGCCTGCTGGTGGTAGTCGGTCCCTGTTCGATCCACGATCCCCGCTCCGCCCTCGAATACGCCGAACGCCTCGCCGCGCTGAGCGACGAACTCGACGGCCAGTTGCTCCTGGTGATGCGCGCCTACGTGGAAAAGCCACGCACCACGGTGGGCTGGAAGGGCCTCGCCTACGACCCGCACCTGGATGGCAGCGACGACATGGCCGCCGGCCTGGCGCTATCCCGGCAACTGATGCTGGACATGCTGCGCCTCGGCCTGCCGCTGGCCACCGAACTCCTGCAACCGCTGGCCGCCGGCTACTTCGACGACCTGCTGAGCTGGGCGGCGATCGGCGCGCGCACCAGCGAATCGCAGATCCACCGCGAGCTGGTCAGCGGCCTCGGCCTGCCGGTGGGCTTCAAGAACGGCACCGACGGCGGCGTCGGCATCGCCTGCGACGCGATCCGTTCGGCGGCCCACGGCCACCGCCATTTCGGCCTCGACCCGCACGGTCACCCGGCGCTGATCGAGACCCGCGGCAATCCGGACACCCATGTGGTGCTGCGCGGCGGCCGCCACGGTTCGAACTACGGCCCCGAGCAGGTGCAGGCCGTACGCCAGGCCCTGGAAAGCCAGGGCATCGCCACGCGGATGATGGTCGATTGCAGTCACGCCAACAGCGGCAAGAACCCGCTGAACCAGCCCGGCGTCCTCGCCAGCGTGCTGGACCAGCGCCTGGTCGGCGCCAGCGACCTGGTCGGGGTAATGCTGGAAAGCCACCTGTTCGACGGTTGCCAGGCGCTCGGCGGCGAACTGCGCTACGGCGTCTCGATCACCGACGGCTGCCTCGGCTGGGAAGGCACCGAGCGGATTCTCCGCGACGCCGCCCGGCGGCTCGCCGAGGGGCGCTGAAAGCGGCGCGAGCGGCCATGCCGCTCCGCTATTCCTCTTCGACGTCCAGCAGCAGGTTCTCCAGGGCCTCGCGATAGGCCCCCGGCTCCTGCCAGAGCCCGCGCCGCTGCGCCTCCACCAGGCGCTCGGCCATGTCGCGCAAGGCTTGCGGATTGTGCTGGCGGACGAACTCGCGGGTCTCCGCGTCGAGCAGGTAGGCGTCGGCCAGCAGCGCGTACTGGTGGTCGTCGATCAGCTCGCTGGTGGCATCGAAGGCGCACAGGTAGTCCACCGTCGCCGCCAGTTCGAAGGCACCCTTGTAGCCGTGGCGCTTCATCCCGGCGATCCACTTCGGATTCACCGCCCGCGCCCGCACCACCCGGTTGAGTTCTTCCTTGAGCGTGCGGATGCGCGGGTTGTCCGGCTGGCTGTGGTCGCCGTGGTAACTGGCCACCGGCGCGCCGCGCAGGGTTTCCACCGCCGCCAGCATGCCGCCCTGGAACTGGTAGTAGTCGTTGGAATCGAGCAGGTCGTGCTCGCGGTTGTCCTGGTTGTGCAGCACCGCCTGCAGGCGTTCCAGGCGCTGGGCGAAGCGTTCCCGCGCCGGCGTGCCGTCGTCGGCGGCACCGTAGGCGTAGCCGCCCCAGTTCAGGTAGACCTCGGCAAGGTCGGCGCGGGTCTCCCACAGCCGCTCTTCGATTGCGCCCTGCACGCCGGCGCCGTAGGCACCCGGCTTGGCGCCGAAGATCCGCCAGCCGGCCTGCCGGCGCGCCTCCGCCGGCGCCGTACCCTGCGCCTCGAGGCGCTGGCGTTCCAGGCGTACGCGAGCGGCCAGCGGGTTCAACTCCTCCGCCTCGTCCAGCTCGGCGACCGCCTGCACCGCCGCATCGAACAGGCGGATCAGGTTGGCGAAGGCGTCGCGGAAGAACCCGGAGACCCGCAGCGTCACGTCGACCCGCGGGCGGTCCAGCAGGGAGACCGGGAGGATCTCGAAATCGGCGACGCGCTGGCTGCCGGCCTGCCAGACCGGTCGCACGCCGAGCAGGGCCAGGGCCTGGGCGATGTCGTCGCCGCCGGTGCGCATGGTCGCCGTGCCCCACACCGAGAGGCCGAGCTGGCGCAGGTGATCGCCATGTTCCTGCAGGTGACGCTCGAGCAGCAGGTTGGCCGACTGGAAGCCGATGCGCCAGGCGGTCGGGGTCGGCAGGTTGCGCACGTCCACCGAGAAGAAGTTGCGTCCGGTGGGCAGCACGTCGAGTCGCCCGCGACTCGGCGCGCCGCTCGGACCGGCCGGTACGAAGCGCCCTTCGAGGGCTGCCAGCAGCCCGTCGATCTCGGCCGCGCCACAGGCGTCCAGGGTCGGTGCCACCTGTTCGCACAAGCCGCGCAACACCTCGCCGCTGGCACGCCAGGTGGCAGGCGGCGATTCGCCGCCCAGGCAGCGTTCTATCCAGTGCAACGCCAGCAATTCCAGGCGTTCGCGGGTATCCCCGAGAGTACGCCAGGGCTCCCCGCCCCGCTCTTCCAGGCAGGCCGGCCGCGCGCCCTGCCAGGCCTCGCCCATGTCGCAGGCCAGCGGATCGAAGCCCAGGCCAAGGTCGTCCGCCAGGCTCTTCAGCAACCCGGCGTTGGCGCCCTTGCCATCGCCGCGCGGAACCCGCAGCAGCGCCAGCAGGGTATCCAGGCGCAATCGCCCGCTCGGCGATTCGCCGAACACATGCAGGCCGTCGCGGATCTGCGACTCCTTCAGGTCGCAGAGATAGGCGTCCAGCTGCGGCAGCCAACTGTCCGGATCGTCGCTGAGCTGCAAGCCGATCTCGCGGTCGAGACGGTTGTCGCGCAGGAGGACGAGAATCTCGCCGCGCAACTGTTCGGCGCGGCGCGGGTCGAGCAGCGAGGCATCGTAGAACTCGTCGGCCAGGCGCTCCAGGTCGCGCAACGGGCCGTAGCTCTCGGCGCGGGTCAGCGGCGGCATCAGGTGGTCGATGATCACCGCCTGGGTGCGGCGCTTGGCCTGGGCGCCCTCCCCCGGGTCGTTGACGATGAACGGATAGATGTTCGGCAGCGGACCGAGCAACGCGTCCGGCCAGCATTCGGCGGACAGGCCGACTCCCTTGCCCGGCAGCCATTCCAGGTTGCCGTGCTTGCCGACGTGCAGCAGGGCATCGGCGCGGTAGGCGTGGCGCAGCCAGAAGTAGAACGCCAGGTAGCCGTGCGGCGGCACCAGGTCGGGATCGTGGTAGATCGCTGCCGGATCGAGCTGATAGCCGCGCGCCGGCTGGATGCCGACGAAGGTCAGGCCATAGCGCAGGCCGGCGACCATCATCCGTCCGTCGCGGAACATCGGGTCCTGTTGCGGCTCGCCCCAGCGCGCCAGCACCGCCTGGCGATTGCGCTCCGGCAGGCGTGCGAAGCAGGCCAGGTAGTCGTCCAGCGCCAGGCTCTGGGCGCAGGGCCGTAGGTCGAGATGCTCCAGGTCGTTGCTGACGCCGCCGAGCAACTGGCGGATCAGCTCGGTTCCGCTGGCGGGCAGTCCGTCGACCGGGTAGCCCTGCTGGCGCAGGGCACGAAGGATGTTCAGCGCCGCGGCCGGGGTGTCCAGGCCGACGCCGTTGCCGATCCGGCCATCGCGGGTCGGGTAGTTGGCCAGCACCAGCGCCACCCGTTTTTCCGCGTTTGGCTTGCGCGCCAGCTCGGCCCAGAGCCGCGCCAGTTCGGCGACGAAACCCATGCGCTCGTCGTCGGCGAGGTAGCAGACCACGTCGCTCTCGCTGCGTTCGCTGCGCCAGGCCAGGCCCTTGAAACTGATCGGCCGGGTGACGATACGTCCGTCCAGCTCCGGCAGCGCCACGTGCATGGCCAGGTCGCGCGGCCCCAGGCCTTGCGGGTTGTCCAGCCAGAGCGGGCGGTTGTCCAGCGAGCAGATCGCCTGCAACACCGGCACGTCGCGACGGAACGGACGCAACTCGGGCGCCTCCGGATTGGACTGGGCGAAACCGGTGGTATTGACGATCAGCGCGGCGTCGCTGCGCTCCAGCCAGTCTTCCACCTGCGCCAGGCAGGTGCTTTCCTTGAGGCTGGCCAGCGCGATCGGCAACGGGTTGAGCCCCTGCGCCGCGAGGCGTTCGCAGAAGCGTGCGATGAAGGCGGTGTTGGCTGCCTGCAGGTGGGTGCGATAGAACAGCAACGCGACCACCGGACGCCCGGCCTGCCAGTCGGCACGCCAGTGTTCCAGGGTCGCCTCGGCATGCCGTGGATGGAACAGCGCCACCCGCGGCAGCGCCTGCGGTTCGCGCCAGGCGTAGTCGCGGCCGAGGCACTGGCTGGCCAGGCAGCGGTAGAACTGCCCGGCGTTCTCCAGGCCACCCTGGCGCAAGTATTGCCAGAAGCGCTCGGCCTGCTCCGCCGGCAGGTTGCCGAGGGCGCTCAGCTCCGGGTCGGGGCGGTCGTCGCCGGGCACCGGGATCAGCAGCGCGCCGCGCTCGGCCAGCGCCACCAGTTGCTCCACGCCGTAGCGCCAGTAGCCGATGCCGCCGTGCAGCGAAAGCAGGATCACCCGTGCGTGCCGCAGCACTTCCTCGACGTAGAGGTCCACCGAGGCGTGGTTCTGCAACTGCATGGGGTTGGCCAGGCGCAGGCTCGGGTAGTCGTCCGGCAGCGCACGGGCGGCCTCGGCCAGCAATGCCAGGTGCGAATCGCCGCTGCAGAGGATCACCAGCTCGGCGGGAGTCTGGGCCAGGTGGGCGATGCCGTCGTCGGGAACGAAGCCGCCAGGTTGGGTGCGCAACAGGTGCATGGACGTTCTACCGGTAGGACGCAAGAAGCTGGGGCCGGCGAATCGCCATCGCCGGCCCCGGCCGGGGATCACGGATCAGGCAAGCGCTGTGCGCAGCTGGTTGGCGATGGCGGCCTGGTCCAGCTCCTGGCCGATCACCACCAGCCGGGTACTGCGGGCTTCGTCGGCCAGCCACTTGCGGTCGAAATGCCTGTCGAAGCGCTTGCCGACGCCCTGCACCAACAGGCGCATGGGCTTGCCCGGAATGGCGGCGAACCCCTTGATGCGAAGTATGTCGTGACGCTCCACCAGTTCGCCGAGGGCCTCGAGCAGCGCAGATTCCTCCACCTCGGGAAGATCGACGTGGAAGGAGTCGAACTCGTCGTGGTCGTGGTCCTCGTGGCCTTCGTGGTCGTGGTGGGTCGGCCGGCCGTCGATGTGCAGCTCGGCCTCGGCGTTGAGGCCCAGCAAGACCGGGAGCGGCAGCTCGCCCCGGCTCGCCTCGACGATCTTCACCGCCGCCGGCAGCTCCCCGGCGATCTCCGCGCGGACCCGCGCCAGGGCCTCGGCGTCGAGCTGGTCGGCCTTGTTCAGGATCACCAGGTCGGCGCTGGCCAACTGGTCCTCGAACAGTTCGTGCAGCGGCGATTCATGGTCGAGGTTGGGGTCCTGGCGGCGTTGCTGGTCCACCTGCTCGGGATGGGCGGCGAAGGTGCCGGCCGCCACCGCCGGGCTGTCGACCACGGTGATCACCGCGTCGACCGTGCAGGCGTTGCGGATTTCCGGCCACTGGAAAGCCTGCACCAGCGGCTTGGGCAGGGCCAGGCCGCTGGTCTCGATGAGGATCTGGTCAAGGTCGCCGCGGCGCGCCACCAGCTCGCGCATCACCGGGAAGAACTCTTCCTGCACGGTGCAGCACAGGCAACCGTTGGCCAGCTCGAAAACGCGGCCCTGCGCCTCTTCTTCGCTGCAACCGATGGAACATTGCTTGAGGATCTCGCCGTCGATGCCGAGTTCGCCGAACTCGTTGACGATCACCGCGATGCGCCGGCCTTCGGCGTTGTCCAGCATGTGCCGGAGCAAGGTGGTCTTGCCGGCGCCGAGGAAGCCGGTGACGATGGTGACGGGGAGTTTCGCCAGGGTTTTCATGGGCAGCCCTTGTTCAGCTCGGCGGGCATGCGGACGAGTGGCGCGGACGCAGGGGCCGCGCAACGGATTCGCCACCGGATCACCCCGCCCGGTTGTATGGAAGTCTTGTCCCCGGGCATCGCGCCACGGGATCGACGAGGCAGGTCTCCTGGCTCACGGTCTGGCGTCTCCGCCGGTTCCCCGCCTTCCCGCGTCACGCAGTGGCATTGGGGAACGATCGCCGTTCACAGTTGCGGGGGCAGCCGCGGCATCGACCGCGTTCCCTCTTAGCCCCGCCGTCGCCGGCGAGGAACCTCGAACCGGCAAGGCTACGCAGTGCGCGGGCCAGGGTCAATCGGGCCGGTTGACGCCCGGCGGTCCTTCATGCTGTCCTAGGCGGGTTGTCCCAGGTGTCTCGTGCCGGCGCGCACGAGGTGAAACGGGAAGCCGGTGACGCTCTCCGAGCCAGTCCGGCGCTGCCCCCGCAACGGTAAGCGCATCGCGCGCGAGCCCGGAGACCGGCCTGGAACCTTTCGTTTGATTCACCCGCGGTGGGCGGGCGCAAGCGTGAAGCGGGCCGTCCGGTCCCGTTCCTCGTGCGTACTCCTCTGCCACGCCCATGCCAATCCAGAGGGAACGCACCATGTCCAGCAGCACCCTGGCGCACGCCAGCTCCACCACCTCCCTGTCGAAGCGACTGAGCCTGGCCATCGGCGCCGGCCTGCTCGGCGCGCTGCTGGTCTATTTCGCCGGTTTCTCGCACATCGACGCGGTACACAACGCCGCCCACGATACCCGGCACAGCTCCGGCTTCCCCTGCCACTGAGTCGCGAGAGAACCAGAATGATCAAGCGCATCGCCCAGACCGCCGGCTTCGCCGGCCTGCTCGCCGCCCTGCTGCTGACCCTGCTGCAGATTCTCTGGGTCACCCCGCTGATCCTCGAGGCGGAGACCTACGAGAAGAGCGAGCCGGTCGCGACCCAGCCCCACGAACACGCCCCCGGCGTCGCCGCCCATGTCCACGACGAGGAGGCCTGGGAGCCGGAGGACGGCTGGCAGCGTACCCTCTCCACCACCGGCGGCAACCTGGTGGTGGCGGTCGGCTTCGCCCTGATGCTCGCCGGCCTCTTCACCCTGCGCGCGCCGGGCCAGACCTGGCAGGGCCTGCTCTGGGGCCTGGCCGGCTACGCGGTGTTCTGCCTTGCGCCGTCGCTGGGCCTGCCGCCGGAGCTGCCGGGTACCGCCGCGGCCGACCTGGTGCAACGCCAGTACTGGTGGATCGCCACCGCCGCCGCCACCGCGGTGGGCCTGGCCCTGCTGGTGTTCGGCGGCAACTGGCCGCTGAAGCTGGTCGGCGCCGTCCTGCTGGCGCTGCCGCACCTGTTCGGCGCGCCGCAGCCCGAGGTCCATGCCAGCCTGGCGCCGGAAGCCCTGGCCCAGCGTTTCGTGATCGCCTCGCTGGTCAGCAATGCGCTGTTCTGGGCCGCCCTCGGCCTGGCCGCTGCCTGGCTGTTCCGGCGCAACCGGGGCGGCGTCGACGCCTGACCTCCTGCCACCCGCGACCCTTGCCGGTCGCGGGTCCATAGTGCCTCTCCTTCCATCTCCTCCGGTGCGCGCATGCCCCTGCCCATCCCCAGCCTGCTGATCGCCGGCATCGGCTGCCGCCGAGGCTGTAGCGCCGAGCATCTACGCGCGCTGCTGGAGCGAACGCTGGGCGAACACGGGCGCAGCCTGGCCGACCTGGACGCCCTCGCCAGCATCGACGGCAAACGCGACGAACCCGGCCTGCGGCAACTGGCCACGCTGCTCGAACGCCCCGTGCATTTCCTGGCGCCCGCCGTCCTGCACGACTACGAGCCGCGCCTGCTCAGCCCCTCCGCCGTCGCGCTGCGCGAAACCGGCTGCTCCAGCGTCGCCGAGGCCGCCGCCCTGGCCCTGGCCGAACGCCTGGGTGGCAGTCGCGCCGATCTGCTCGGGGCGAAACGCAGCGATGATCGGGCGAGCATCGCCCTGGCACGTCTTCTCACCGAACGAGAACTCCCATGACCGTCTATTTCATCGGCGCCGGTCCCGGCGACCCCGACCTGATCACCGTCAAGGGGCAGCGCCTGATCCGCCAGTGCCCGGTGATCCTCTACGCCGGCTCGCTGGTTCCGCAAGCGCTGCTCGAGGGGCACCAGGCCGGCCAGGTGGTGAACACCGCCGAGCTGGACCTCGAACAGATCGTCGAGCTACTCGCGCAAGCCCATCGCCGCGGCCTCGACGTAGCCCGCGTGCATTCCGGCGATCCCTCCCTGTACGGCGCCATCGGCGAGCAGATTCGCCACCTGCGCGAACTCGGCATCCCCTATGAGATCGTCCCCGGAGTCACCGCCACCGCCGCCTGTGCCGCCCTGCTCGGCTGCGAGCTGACCCTGCCCGAAGTGTCCCAGACGCTGATCCTGACCCGCTACGCCGCACGCACGAAGATGCCGGAAGGCGAGAGCCTGGGCGACCTGGCGCGGCACCGGGCGACCCTGGCGATCCACCTGGGCGTCGCCCACCTGGCGAAGATCGTCGAGGAACTGCTGCCGCACTACGGCGCCGACTGCCCGGTCGCGGTGATCCACCGGGCCAGTTGGCCCGACCAGGAACAGGTTCGCGGCACCCTCGGCGACATCCTGCCCAAGGTCGCCGCCAGGAATTTCCGTCGCACCGCGCTGATCCTGGTCGGCGAGGTGCTGGCCGCCGAAGGCTTCGCCGACTCTTCGCTGTACCGCGCCGAGCATCGACATCTCTATCGACCCGGCGAATGAACCGCCGTCCTTAGGTTCGGCGCCGACCACCGGCAGCACGCCTAGACTCGTCGCAAGGCTTGCGACAGCGGGCCGGCACGGCTAGCGTTCAGCGCTGGCCCCTTTTTTCCTGAAGCCTTCGGACACCCATGAAACGATTCCTCCTCGGTCTGGTTCTGCTGCTGGCGGTCGCCGCCGGCGTCCTCTACTTCGTCCCGGCTACCCTCCTCGCCAGCGTACGCACCGTCGAGCGCGGCCTCGCCGGTCTCAGCGAGCACAGCGTGCAGGTCGACAACCTGGAGATCGCCTACCTGGAAGGCGGCTCGGAAAAGAACCCGACCCTGTTGCTGATCCACGGCTTCGGCGCCGACAAGGACAACTGGCTGCGCTTCGCCCGGCCGCTGACCGAGCGCTACCATGTGGTCGCCCTCGACCTGCCCGGCTTCGGCGACAGCAGCAAGCCGCAACAGGCCAGCTACGACGTCGGCACCCAGGCCGAGCGAGTCGCCAATTTCGCCGCCGCCATCGGCGTGCGCCGCCTGCACCTGGCCGGCAACTCCATGGGCGGGCACATCGCCGCGCTCTACGCGGCGCGCCATCCGGAACAGGTGCTATCGCTGGCGCTGATCGACAACGCCGGGGTAATGCCGGCGCGCAAGAGCGAACTGTTCGAGGACCTGGAGCGCGGCGAGAATCCCCTGGTGGTGCGCCAGCCGGAAGACTTCCAGAAGCTGCTCGACTTCGTGTTCGTCCAGCAACCGCCGCTGCCGGCGCCGCTCAAGCGCTACCTCGGCGAACGCGCGGTAGCCGCGTCGGCGTTCAACGCGCAGATATTCGAACAACTGCGCCAGCGCTACATCCCGCTGGAGCCGGAACTGCCGAAGATCGAGGCACCGACCCTGCTGCTATGGGGCGACCGCGACCGCGTGCTGGACGTCTCCAGCATCGAGGTGATGCGTCCGCTGCTGAAGCGGCCCAGCGTGGTGATCATGGAAAACTGCGGACACGTGCCGATGGTCGAACGCCCGGAGGAAACCGCGCAGCACTACCAGGCCTTCCTCGACGGCGTACGGAACGCCCAGGTGGCCGGTCGCTGAAAACGCGAACCGGCGCCTGGGCGCCGGTTCGGGGGAGCGGGAGCCGTCGCGAGGACGGCTCGGATACAGGCCTCAGGCCTGGATCAGGTTGGCGATCTGCACGTCCGGGTTGACGTCCTGCTCGTAGTCGACCCCAGCGACCTCGAAACCGAACAGGTTGAGGAACTCGCTCTTGTAGCCGGCGAAGTCGGTCAACTCGTAAAGGTTCTCGTTGGTTACCTTGTCCCACAGCTCCTCGACACGGGACTGCACTTCCGGCTGCAGTTCCTTGTAGTCGGCACGCAGGCGGCCTTCCTCGTCGAGGCGCGGCTCGGCGCCGTACAGGCTCTCCCGGTACAGGCCGTCGACCTGCTCGATGCAACCTTCGTGGGTGCCCTGCTCCTTCATCACCTTGAACAGCAGCGACAGGTACAGCGGCATCATCGGGATCGCCGAGCTGGCCTGGGTCACCACCGCCTTGAGCACCGACACGCGCGCATCGCCGCCCAGAGGGGCGAGCTTGTCGCGGATACCGAGGACCTTCTGGTCGAGATCCTTCTTGGCCGCGCCGATGGAACCGTTCCAGTAGATGTCGTGGGTGATCTTCTCGCCCAGGTAGGTGAACGCGGTGGTCTTCGCGCCGTCGGCCAGCACGTCGGCCTCCAGCAGCGCATCGATCCACATCTGCCAGTCCTCGCCGCCCATCACCGCAACGGTATCGGCGACCTCCTGATCGCTGGCCGCCTCCAGGACGACGTCCTTGATCACTTCCTTGTCGGTGTCCAGGCCACGGAAGCTGACCGACTTGCCGATCGGCTTGAGGGTCGAGGAGAACACTTCGCCGCTCTTCGGATGGGTACGGCGCGGCGCGGCCAGGCTGTAGACCACCAGGTCGACCTTGCCGAGATCGCGCTTGATGGTCTCGATGGTCAGCCGCTTCACCTCGTCGGAGAAAGCGTCGCCATTGATGCTGCGGGCATACAGGCCTTTCTCGTGGGCGAACTTCTCGAAGGCCGCCGAGTTGTACCAGCCGGCGGTGCCCGGCTTGCTCTCGCTGCCCGGACGCTCGAAGAACACCCCGAGGGTATCGGCGCCGGAACCGAACGCGGCGGTGATGCGGGCAGCCAGGCCATAGCCGGTGGAGGAACCGATGACCAGGACCTTCTTCGGTCCGTTGACGACGGGGCCCTTGGCCTCGACGTAGTCGATCTGTTGCTTGACGTTGGCCTCGCAGCCTGCCGGATGGGTAGTGACGCAGATGAAGCCACGCACGCGCGGTTTGATGATCATGAAAACCTCGGTTGCTAGATGCCGGAAAAGCACATTCAGGAGCTAGAGACGTCGCGCATTGTAAATGAGACACCTCCGCTTGGGCGGACCGAAGGCAGGAATCGTGACCAAAGGGTCACGCGTCGCAGCCCGGACATAAAAAAACCCGCTCCGGGGAGCGGGTCTTGTCGGCTTGGAATCGGGCTCAGACGGCCTTTTCCAGCTCCGGTACGGCGTCGAACAGGTCGGCGACCAGGCCGTAGTCGGCGACCTGGAAGATCGGCGCCTCTTCGTCCTTGTTGATCGCGACGATCACCTTCGAGTCCTTCATGCCCGCCAGGTGCTGGATGGCGCCGGAGATGCCCACCGCGATGTACAGCTGCGGGGCGACGATCTTGCCGGTCTGGCCGACCTGCATGTCGTTCGGCACGAAACCGGCGTCGACCGCGGCGCGGGAAGCGCCGACTGCGGCACCCAGCTTGTCGGCCAGGGCGTAGAGGATCTTGAAGTTGTCGCCGTTCTGCATGCCGCGGCCGCCGGAGACCACGATCTTGGCAGCGGTCAGTTCCGGACGGTCGGACTTGGCCAGCTCTTCGCCGACGAAGGCGGACTTGCCGGCATCGGCCGGGCCGGAAACCTGCTCGACGGCAGCCGAACCGCCTTCGGCGGCGACGGCGTCGAAGCCGGTGGTACGCACGGTGATCACCTTGACCGCAGCCGAGGACTGCACGGTAGCGATGGCGTTACCGGCGTAGATCGGACGCTTGAAGGTGTCGGGGCTGACCACTTCGACGATCTCGGAGATCTGGTCGACGTCCAGCAGCGCGGCGACGCGCGGCAGGAAGTTCTTGCCGTTGGTGGTAGCCGGGGCCAGCACGTGGCTGTAGTTCTTGCCCAGCTCGGCGATCAGCGGTGCGACGTTTTCCGGCAGTTGATGGGCGTAGGCGGCGTTGTCGGCGACCAGCACCTTGGAGACGCCCTCGACCTTGGCGGCGGCTTCGGCCACGGCGGCAACGTTCTGTCCGGCGACCAGCACGTGGATGTCGCCGCCAATGGCCTTGGCAGCGGCAACGGTGTTCAGGGTGGCAGCCGCCAGGGCCGCGTTGTTGTGCTCAGCGATAACCAGGATAGCCATTAGATTACCTTCGCCTCGTTCTTCAGTTTCTCTACCAGTTCAGCCACGGACTTGACCTTGATGCCAGCGGAGCGTGCAGCCGGCGCCTCGACCTTCAGGGTCTTCACGGTGGAAGCGGTGGAAACGCCCAGGGCGTCCGGGGTCACCACGTCCAGCGGCTTCTTCTTGGCTTTCATGATGTTCGGCAGCGACGCGTAGCGCGGCTCGTTCAGGCGCAGGTCGGTGGTGACGATGGCCGGCAGGTTCAGCGCGACGGTCTGCAGACCGCCATCGATCTCGCGGGTCACGTTGACCTTGTCGCCAGCGACCTCGACCTTGGAGGCGAAGGTGCCCTGGGCGTAGCCGGTCAGCGCGGCGAGCATCTGGCCGGTCTGGTTGTTGTCGCTGTCGATGGCCTGCTTGCCGAGGATCACCAGCTGCGGCTGCTCCTTGTCGACCACGGCCTTGAGCAGCTTGGCCACGGCCAGGGAGTTCAGCTCGTCGTTGCTCTCCACCAGGATCGCACGGTCAGCGCCCAGCGCCAGCGCGGTGCGCAGTTGCTCCTGGGCGGCGGTCGGGCCGACGGAGACAGCGACGATCTCGGTAGCCACGCCCTTCTCTTTCAGGCGCACGGCTTCTTCCACGGCGATTTCGCAGAAGGGGTTCATGGACATCTTGACGTTGGCGAGGTCGACGCCGGAGTTGTCCGCCTTGACGCGGACCTTGACGTTGTAGTCGACCACTCGTTTGACTGCTACAAGAACCTTCATGGATTCCTCGTTATTCTCCGGTGAATAAGGATGTCGCCAGACAGGCCTGGCCGGTGATGCTCGCCGGCCGGAAACCGACACTCTGCTAGACAGCGACCGCAAAACCGCCCGTATCTTGACCGGATCACCCTTTTCGGTCAATACGGCAAAAGGGTGGTTTCCCCCCCTCGAATGCCGATTCTATCAGGCTTCCAAAGAATTCAAACAAACGTTTGTATTGGACCTGCCCATGCAGCTATATATAATGCGCCCGCTCTGATCAGGGAAAGATCTCAGCCACCAATAAACAGATACCGTGAGCCTTGAGTAGGAGATCGATAGTGGAACGCGAATACATGGAATTCGACGTCGTCATCGTCGGCGCCGGCCCCGCCGGTCTGTCCGCCGCATGCCGACTGAAGCAGAAGGCCGCCGAAGCCGGTCAAGAGATCAGCGTCTGCGTGGTCGAGAAGGGTTCCGAAGTGGGCGCCCACATCCTCTCCGGCGCGGTGTTCGAGCCGCGCGCGCTGAACGAGCTGTTCCCCGACTGGAAGGAACTCGGCGCGCCGCTCAATACTCCGGTGACCGGCGACGACATCTACGTCCTGAAGAGCGCCGAGAGCGCTACCAAGGTGCCCAACTTCTTCGTGCCCAAGACCATGCACAACGAGGGCAACTATATCATCTCCCTGGGCAACCTCTGCCGCTGGCTGGCCCAGCAGGCCGAAGGACTGGGCGTGGAGATCTACCCGGGCTTCGCCGCCCAGGAAGCGCTGATCGACGAGAACGGCGTGGTCCGCGGCATCGTCACCGGCGACCTCGGCGTCGACCGCGAAGGCAACCCGAAAGAAGGCTACTACACCCCCGGCATGGAGCTGCGGGCCAAGTACACCCTGTTTGCCGAAGGCTGCCGCGGGCACATCGGCAAGCAACTGATCAAGAAATACAACCTGGACAGCGAGGCCGATGCCCAGCACTACGGTATCGGCATCAAGGAAATCTGGGACATCGACCCGTCCAAGCACAAGCCCGGCCTGGTGGTCCATACCGCCGGCTGGCCGCTGAACGACGAAAATACCGGCGGCTCGTTCCTCTACCACCTGGAGAACAACCAGGTGTTCGTCGGCCTGATCATCGACCTGTCCTACAGCAACCCGCACCTGTCGCCGTTCGACGAGTTCCAGCGCTACAAGCACCACCCGGTGGTCAAGCAGTACCTGGAAGGCGGCAAGCGCGTGGCCTACGGCGCCCGGGCCATCTGCAAGGGCGGCCTGAATTCGCTGCCGAAGATGGTCTTCCCCGGCGGCGCGCTGATCGGTTGCGACCTCGGCACCCTGAACTTCGCCAAGATCAAGGGCAGCCACACCGCGATGAAGTCCGGCATGCTCGCCGCCGACGCGATCGCCGAGGCCCTGGCCGCCGGCCGCGAAGGCGGCGACGAGCTGTCCAACTACGTCGATGCGTTCAAGGCCAGCTGGTTGTACGACGAACTGTTCCGCAGCCGCAACTTCGGCGCGGCCATCCACAAGTTCGGCGCTATCGGCGGCGGCGCGTTCAACTTCATCGACCAGAACATCTTCGGCGGCAAGATCCCCGTCACCCTGCATGACGACAAGCCGGACTACGCCTGCCTGAAAAAGGCCAGCGAAGCGCCGAAGATCGACTACCCGAAGCCGGACGGCAAGCTCAGCTTCGACAAGCTGTCCTCGGTGTTCCTCTCCAATACCAACCACGAGGAAGACCAGCCGATCCACCTCAAGCTGGCCGATGCGAGCATTCCGATCGAGAAGAACCTGCCGCTCTACGACGAGCCGGCCCAGCGCTACTGCCCGGCAGGCGTGTACGAAGTGGTGGCCAACGACGACGGCAGCAAGCGCTTCCAGATCAACGCGCAGAACTGCGTGCACTGCAAGACCTGCGACATCAAGGACCCGGCGCAGAACATCACCTGGGTGGCGCCGGAAGGTACCGGCGGGCCGAACTACCCCAACATGTAAGGCAAACGAAAAAGGCTCCCTCGGGAGCCTTTTTTCATGCTGCGCCTGTCAGTCCGGCTGCGGACCGATGGGAAAGAACTCGCCGTGGCTCCAGACGCCGAGCCATTCGATGCCGTCGATCCGGCGCGGCACCGCCAGCTCGACCAGTTGGTAGAACACGTTGCGATGCACCAGCGCCTCGAGGTTGTCGCGCACCCGCAGGTAGGGCGTGGGTTCCTGGGTGCGGGGGTCGATCTCGACGCGCAGCGGATGCCCGGCGTCCGCCTCGACCTCGTCCTCGACGTTGGTGGCGAAGCGCAGTACCTGCGCCCCGCCCTCGCCCTGCACCTGCAGGGTCACCGCGACGAAGGGCGCATCGTCGACGCGGATACCGACCTTTTCCACCGGAGTCACCAGGAAATAGTCGTCGCCGTCGCGGCGAATGATGCTGGAGAACAGCTTCACCATCGGCTTGCGTCCGATCGGCGTGCCCAGGTAGAACCAGCTGCCGTCGCGGGCGATGCGCATGTCGATGTCGCCGCAGAACGGCGGATTCCACAGGTGCACGGGCGGCAGGCCCTTCTTTTCGCCCCTGGGGATCTGCGCCAGCAGGTCGTTGGCCTTGCCGGTATCACTCATAGCCTGTTCCTCGACTGTTCAGGCCCAGCAATTCCTGGGCGTATTGCTCCAGCGGCGGACGCAGCAGGTCTTCCGGGGTGGCGTCGTAGAACGTCAGGAAACCGCCGCGGCTGCGAATGGTCGCGCTGTCCACCAGGAAACGGGTGCTGGTCTCGATCAGCATGACCTGGATGACACTGCGATCGCGCCCGACCCGGCCGAGTTCCTCTTCGTCTTCCCACTCCTCCCAGTTGCCGATCCTGTTGTCGCCCCGGGCGAAACGGCAGTACAGCAGGTAGTGGGCGCCGGCGGCACGCGCCTCGCGCATCGCGTCGTCCAGGCCGAGCGGCGCCTTGGCGCGGCGCACCAGCGGGAAATACTCGACGAAACCTTCGAAGGCCTGCTCGGCCACCACGTTCGGCCGCGCGTACCGGTAGCCCGGCGGCACGAACGGGCCCTGGCCGATGTAGATGAAGGAGTCGGCCTGGATCCGCCGGTTGTTGCTGCGCTGGCTGGCGCTGTGATCGAGCACCCCGGCGTCGCGCAGGTAGTAGTCGGCGCCGTCGGCCAGGTCGCTGGGCTTCATGCAGGCGGACAGGCTGCCCAGGAGGAGCATCGCCAGGGCGATACGGAACAGGTGCAACATCGGTCATCTCCCCTGCCGGCGTCGGAAAACCGGCGAATGACGAGCCGATGCAGCTTCCGCGCCATCACAGGCCACGCTGCCACTCCTGGCGCAGGGCAGCGTGCTGCGGCTGCTCGATGGCCTGGCGGACCTCGGCCAGCAGGCGCGCCTTGTCGGCACCCAGCTCGCCCTTGAGCACCAGATAGTTGGAAGCGTGGTCGCTGCGAAATACCGTGTCTTCGAGCTCCAATCCCTGCAACAGGCGTTCGACCTCGACGAACAGGGCACGCCGATCCAGCGCCTCGAAATCGGCGAAGCCAGCACGGAAACGCTGCTCGCCGGTAGGGAAACTCACCACCAGGGTCGACAGGTACTCCGGCTGGGCGGCGTTCATCAGGCGCGCGGAGTTGTCCGCGTGCTGCGCGCTCAGGGTCATTCCGCCCAGACCGTTGAGGATCATCACCGAACGACTGATCCCCGCCTCGCCAAGCTTTTCCAGCGCATCCAGGGTAGAGGAATAGGTCTCGCCCTTGTTGACCCGTGCCAGCACTTCGTCGTCGCCGGACTCGGCGCCGACATAGGCCATTCGCAGCCCGGCGTCGGCCAGTTCGCGCAACTCGTCGACCGACTTCCTGCGCAGGTTGCGCGGCAGGCAGTAGCTGGATACCCGCTCCACCTCCGGCAAGTGCTCGCGAATCGCCTGCAGCACCGCGAGCAGCCGGCGGGTCGGCAATACCAGGGCGTCGCCATCGGCGAGAAACACCCGCTTGACGATCAGGCGCTCGCCGCAGCGGCGGATCTCCTCCAGTACCTCGTTCTCGTCGCGGGCGCGAAATTTCTTTTGCGGCTGGGTATACATCTCGCAAAAGCCGCATTTGTTCCAGGAACAGCCATTGGTCACCGGGAGGATCAGCGAATGCGCCTCGCTCGGGGGCCGGAACACCGGTTCGATGTAGTGGATAGGGAATTCACGGACACTCATCGGAGAACTCCTGAACGAACGTGGAGCCGCCAGCGGGCCGGTGCCGCCGGCGGATTCGCCGGAAATGGGCAGCCGACGTCCCGCCGGCGGATCGATGGGCGACGAGTATATCCCTGCCGGCAAAGAGTGCGCGGGGCGCAGTGACTGCGTCCCGGCACCACAGGCATCAGGCGCTGGGAGCGTCGCCTTCGCGCTTGCGCTTGTTGCCCATGCGCACGCCGATATCCATCAGGAAGTGGAAGAAACCTTCCTGGTCTTCCAGCACCTCGCGCCAGAACGGCGAGTGGTACAGCGCCACGGCGCCATGCACCAACGCCCAGGCAGCGCAATAATGGAAGTACGGCGGAACGTTCTCCAGCTTGCCGTCGGCGATACGCTCCTTGATCAGCTGGGTCAGGCGTTCGAAGTTGGAGGCGCGGATCTTGTGCAGTTCCTCGACCATCTCCGGCACCTGGCTGGTCTTCACCACCTTCTCTTCCAGGCGGTCGAACAGGCGGTAGCGCTGCGGATCGCGCATGCGGAACTCGAAGTAGGCGCGCGACAGGGCTTCCTTGTCGCGGGCTACGTCTTCGGAATGGAACAGGGCGGCGAGATCGCGCTCGTAGTCCAGCATCAGGCGCAGGTAGATCTCCGCCTTGGACTTGAAGTGCTTGTAGATCGTGCCTT
This sequence comes from Pseudomonas sp. FDAARGOS_761, assembly GCF_013343155.1. Lineage (NCBI taxonomy): Bacteria > Pseudomonadati > Pseudomonadota > Gammaproteobacteria > Pseudomonadales > Pseudomonadaceae > Pseudomonas > Pseudomonas sp. FDAARGOS_761. The sequence continues at coordinate 3,411,815 of NZ_CP054572.1, forward strand.
TGCCGATGCCGACGGCATCCGCGATCATCTCGACCGTTACGCTGTCTTCCCCCTGTTCGAGGAACAGCTTGAGGGCGGTATCGAGAATCTCCTGTTCACGGCGACGAAATTCACGAACTTTGCGAGGCTCTTTCTGCATAAAAAGACTGTCAGGTCAAAATGAGTCAAAAATCGAAGCCGCGTATTATGCCTATTCAGCACGAAAATGCACGGAACATCCGACGATGAATTGTTACCAGGACGAATTCGACCAGACCAACGGTCTGCGCTACCTCAACCACGCAGCGGTCGCACCCTGCCTAGACGCGCCGCCGACGCGGTGAGCGCCTTCGCCCGGGAGAACGTCGCCCACGGCGCCAGCGACTATCCGGAATGGCTGAAGATAGAACATCGCCTGCGCGAGCGCCTTGCCCGACTGCTCAATGCGCGCGCCGGCAGCGACCTCGCACTGGTCAAGAACACCTCCGAGGCGCTTTCCTTCGTAGCCTTCGGCCTGGATTGGCGAGAGGGCGACCAGGTCGTCATCGGCAACGAGGAGTTCCCCTCCAATAGAGTGGTCTGGGAAGCCTTGCGCCCGCGCGGCGTCGAAGTGGTCGAGGTCGGTCTCGCCGGCGACGACCCCGAGGGCGCCCTGCTCGCCGCCTGCGGCCCACGCACCCGCCTGCTGTCGATCAGCGCGGTGCAGTACGCCAGCGGCCTGCGCCTTGACCTGGAGCGCATCGGCACGGGATGTCGCCGCCGCGGCGTGCTGTTCTGCATCGACGCGATCCAGCAGCTCGGCGCCCTGCCCTTCGACGTACAGGCCTACGATTGTGCCTTCGCCATGGCCGATGGGCACAAGTGGATGCTCGGCCCCGAAGGGCTGGGCGTCTTCTATTGCCATCCCGAGCAGCGCGAGCGCCTGGCGCTGCACGAATATGGCTGGCACATGCTGGAACATGCCCTCGATTACGAGCGTCGCGACTGGCGGCCGGCGCGCAGCGCCCGGCGCTTCGAATGCGGCAGCCCGAACATGCTCGGCGCGATGGCCCTGGAGGCCAGCCTGGGGCTGTTGGAGGAGGTCGGCATGGAGCGGGTCGGCAGAGACATCGCCGAGCGCGTCCAGTGGCTACAGGACGGTCTGTCGGGAATTCCCGGGGTACGCCTGCACAGTCCGCGGAACCCGAGCCGACGCGCGGGTATCCTGACCTTCAGCCTGGACGGCCAGGACAGCCGGACACTCTTCGAAACGCTTCGCCAGGAGCGGGTCATTTGCGCCCAGCGTGGCGGAGGTATCCGTTTTTCCCCGCACTTCTACACGAGTTCGACGGTGATCGACGACACCCTGGCGATCTTGCGCCAGGTCGCAGGCACCTAGGTGCTCAAGGACGGCGAGGGTATTCCAAATCTGTTTAAAAAACCGCCAGCCCTGTCTGGACGCCCCACGAACATGACCAATACTGAAAGGTACTGGCGCGCGGTATCTCCCCCCAAGTACCCAGCCAGTGAAGGTACCGAGGAATGCGTACCTTTGTTCCACTCCTAATGGTCTTGACCCGGATTCATCCCCCAGAACCCGGGTTTTTTTTATCCGTTTGTCGGCCTAGCGGGCCAACGGAAACAGCCGATGGAAATTGGCGGTAGTCTGCTCCGCCAGGGTTTCCAGGCTGACGCCACGCAACGTCGCGAGGAATTCGGCGACATCGCGCACGTATTCCGGCAGGTTCGGCTTGCCGCGATGGGGAATCGGCGCCAGGTAGGGCGAGTCGGTCTCCACCAGCAGGCGGTCGGCCGGTACCTGGCGAGCCACCTCGCGCAGGGCATCGGCATTGCGGAAGGTGACGATGCCGGACAGGGAAATGTAGAAGCCCAGGTCCAGCGCCGATCGCGCCATCTCCCAGTCCTCGGTGAAGCAATGCAGCACGCCGGCCTGCGGCAACGCCGCCTCGCGCAGCAGCGCCAGCGTATCGGCGCGCGCCTCGCGGGTGTGCACGATCACTGGCTTGGCGGTGATCCGCGCGGCTTCCAGGTGCAGGCGAAACGCCTCCTGCTGCAACTCGGCGGCTTCCGGTTCGTAGTGGTAGTCGAGGCCGGTCTCGCCGATCGCCACCACCCGCGGATGCGCCAGTTCGCCTAGCAGCCAGTCCAGCGCTGGCGCGCTTCCGGGCTCCAGGTCCAGCGGGTGCACGCCGACCGAACAGTGCACGTCGGCATAGCGCTCGGCCAGGGCCTTCACCGCCTGGGCATTGTCGGCGCTGACGCCGATGCAGAGGAATTGACCGACGCCACGCGCTCGCGCGGCATCCAGCGCCGCATCGAGCGAGCCGCCATGGGCGGCCAGGTCGAGGCGATCGAGGTGGCAGTGGGAATCGACCAGCATGATCCTGTCTAGCGTTACATCGTGTGGGTCGGCCGGTCCGACTTCAGCGCCCCAGCCAGGTAGGTTTCGATCTTGTTGCGGGCGGTGTTGTCACCGTCGTTGAACTGCACGCCGATGCCCGCCGCACGGTTGCCCTGAGCGCCCTTCGGGGTGATCCAGACGACCTTGCCGGCCACCGGGATCTTCTCCGGCTCTTCCATCAGGTTGAGCAGCATGAAGACCTCGTCGCCAAGCTTGTAGTTCTTGTTGGTGGGAATGAACAGCCCGCCGTTCCTGATGAACGGCATGTAGGCGGCGTAAAGCACGGACTTGTCCTTGATGGTCAAGGACAGGATGCCGTTACGCGGCCCCAGATTGGGTGGCAAACTCATGCAGGTTCCTGCCAGTCGAATATCAGCGGGATTCTAGCCCGGCCCGGGCAGGCTTGCCCACTGCACCAGCAGGGCTTCGAGAAGCAGGACACGGTTGAGGTTGGCCTTGTTCAACACTTTCTGCCGCTGTTGCAGCAGCCAGTCCTGCATGGCCAGCACCTTGGCCTGCCCGGACTTGTCGCCCAGGTACTGGATCACCTTGCGCATGTCGGCCAGCCCCAGCCCCTCCTCGTCGCGGGTCAACTGGTAGCGCAGGATGCCCAGCGTCCAGTCGCAGAACCAGTCGAACAGCAATGGCAGCGGCACGCTGTTCCAGCTTTCGGCCAGTGGGCTGGCGGCGATCTGCTGCTTGAGCAGCTTCTTCACCCCCTCGACCACCTGCGCGCGCTGCTCGCGCACGCCCTGGCCGTGCAGGCGCTGGGCGGTGAGCGGCGAGCCGCCGGAAAGCGCCAACAGTTCCTCCAGGGCCTCGGCCGGCTCGTCGGGCAGGGCCCGCGCCAGCCATTCCAGACTCGCCGCCGCACCCGGCAAAGGGCAGGCCTGCTGCACGCAGCGGCTCTTGATGGTCGGCAACAGGCGGCTGGGCTGGTGGCTGATCAGCAGCAGCACGGTATCGCCCGAGGGCTCTTCGAGGCTTTTCAACAGGGCGTTGGCGGCATTCACGTTCATCGCCTCGGCGGGCTCGAGCAACACGACCTTGCGCCCGCCCAGTTGCGCGGTCTGCACCACGAAGCCAACCAGGTCGCGGACCTGGTCGACCCGGATCGGTTTCTCCGCTTCCTCCGGCTCCAGCACGAAGTAGTCCGGATGAGTACCGGCGGCCAGCAACTGGCAGGCCTTGCACTCGCCGCATGCGCCAGCGGCGGCGGGCCGCTGGCAGAGCAGCTGGGCGGCCCAATGCTCGGCCAGGGCGCGCTTGCCGATCCCGGCGGGACCGTAGAGCAGATAGGCGTGGGCGTGCTGGGCGCGGCCGCCCAGTTGGCTCCAGAGCGCCTGCTGCCAGGGATAGATATCAGCCATTCAGACGCTCCAGCAGATTCGGCAGCAGCCGATCCAGGCCAGCCTGCACCTCGGCCAGCGGCAACCCGGCGTCGAGCACCTGGTAACGCTCCGGGGCCTGCGCGGCGCGCTGCAGGTAGGTCTGACGCACGGCCTCGAAGAAGCGTCGGTCCTCCTGCTCGAAACGGTCGAGCCGGCCACGCGCCGCCGCCCGCGCCAGGCCGATTTCCACCGGCAGGTCGAAGACCAGCGTGAGGTCGGGCCGCAGGTCGCCCTGGACGAAGCTTTCCAGCGCGGCGATGCGCGCCTCCGGCAAGCCGCGCCCGCCGCCCTGGTAGGCATAGGTGGCATCGGTGAAGCGATCGCAGAGCACCACGGCCCCGCGCGCCAGTGCCGGACGGATGACCCCGGCGATATGCTGGGCCCGCGCGGCGAACATCAGCAACAGCTCGGTATCGGCGGCCATCGGCTCGTCGCTGGGCGCCAGCAGCAGCTCACGGATGCGCTCGGCGAGAGGCGTGCCGCCAGGCTCGCGGGTCAACTGCACCTCGATGCCGCGCTCGCGCAGGCGCTCGGCCAGGTAGTCGCGGTTGGTGCTCTTGCCGGCCCCTTCCGGGCCCTCCAGGGTGACGAACAGGCCGGTCACACGGCACTCCTTATCTTGGCTGCGCCGCTCATTGTGGCGGCGGGGTGATGGGCGCGGGGCTGGAGCGATAGTCCGAGCGACGCTTCAACTGATACTCGCGGACCGCCTTGTTGTGTTCGTCCAGGCTGCTGGAGAACACGTGGCTGCCATCGCCGCGCGCCACGAAATACAGGGTCTCGCCCTCGGCCGGATGCAGCGCGGCGCGAATCGCCTCGCGCCCGGCCAGGGCGATCGGGGTCGGCGGCATGCCCGGCACCACATAGGTATTGTAAGGGGTCGGTTCGCGCAGGTCGGCGCGGGTGATCTTGCCGTTGTAGCGCTCGCCCATGCCATAGATCACCGTCGGATCGGTCTGCAACAGCATGCCGCGCTGCAGGCGGCGGACGAAGACGCCGGCGATCTGCGAACGCTCTTCCGGCACGCCGGTTTCCTTTTCCACCAGCGAGGCCATGATCAGCGCCTGGTAGGCGTCGCGATAAGGCAGGTCCTGGCTGCGGCCATCCCATTCCTTGGCGAGGATGGTCTGCATGCGCTGGTAGGCCTTGCGCAGTATGTCGATGTCGCGCATGCCACGGGTGTAGCGGTAGGTATCGGGGAAGAAGCGCCCTTCGGCCACTTCGTCGGGCTTGCCGAGGCGTTGCATGATCTCGCCGTCGCTCAGGCCGGCCAGGGTCTGCTCCAGCTTGCCCTGCCTGGCGAGCGCTTCGCGCACCTGGCGGAAACTCCAGCCCTCGACCAGGGTCAGGCTGTACTGCACCACCTCGCCTTCACGCCAGAGTTCCAGCAGGTCGGCGCCCGTCATCCCCGGCAAGAGGCGGTATTCACCGCTGTGCAGGGCCTGGCCCGGCAGGTTGAAACGCCAGTAGAGGCGCAGCCAGAACGCGCCATGGAGCACCTCTTCCTGCTCCAGACGCGCGAGCATGCCGCCCGGCGTGGAGCCCGAGGAAACGTCCAGCAGGCGCTCCTCGGTCAATTGCAGGGGCTGCTCCAGCGCCCGCTGCTGCTGCCATGCAGCCAGGCCGACGCAGAGGCCAACGAACAACAGGCCACTCTCCAGCAGCACCAGCAGTTTGCGCATCAAAGTCAGAAATCCAGGTCGTCGCGAAGTTGGTCTTGCAGTTTACGGGTCAGCTCGCCGACCGGCCAGACGTGCTCGTCCAATGCCCGGACCGGCCAGATGCCGAACTGGCTGTTGCACAGAAAGACCTCGTCGGCCGTCGCCAGTTCAGCCATGGAAACATCCCGTATCGCCAGCGGGACGCCGATTCCTTCGGCGCGCTCGAGCAATTCCGCGCGCATCACTCCCGCGACGCCGCAGCGCCGCAGGTCAGGCGCCACGAGGGTGCCGTCGAGAACCAGCAGCAGGTTGCTGAACACGCCCTCCACCACCCGCTCGTGCACGTCCAGCATGAGCCCTTCGGCATGCCCGGCGTCGCTCCACTCGGCACGGGCGAGGACCTGCTCCAGGCGATTGAGGTGCTTGAGGCCGGCCAGCAGGGGCTGCTCGGCCAGGCGCGTACGGCAGGCGAACAGGCGCACGCCTTGCTGCCAGTGGCGCTCGGGATAGGCCGGACGCGGCGATCCGGAGAGGATTCGCCGCGGCGAGGCCTCGGCAGGCGGCGCGTAGCCACGCAAACCCTCGCCGCGGGTGACGATCAGCTTGGCGACACCGTCGCCCAGCGCCGCGCAGAACGCCAGCAACTCCTGGCGCAACGCTGCGGTGTCGAGAGGGATCGCCAGGCGTCGACACCCCTCTTCCAGGCGCGCCAGGTGGCGTTCCAGGAGACGCGGCGTGCCGGCGCGCACCGCCAGGGTCTCGAACAGCCCGTCGCCATAGGCCAGTCCGCGATCGCGCACGGACAGCTCGGCGGCGGGCCGGCCGTCGACCCAGTCCAGCATCAGTCGGCGAACCTGCGGAACACCAGGGTGCCGTTGGTCCCGCCGAAACCGAACGAGTTCGACAGGGCCACGTCGATCTTGCGCGGCTTGGCTTCGTGGGCCACCAGGTCGAGGTCGCAACCTTCGTCCGGGTTGTCCAGGTTGATGGTCGGTGGGGCGACCTGGTCGCGCAGGGCCAGCACGCTGAAGATCGCCTCCACCGCACCGGCGGCACCCAACAGGTGGCCGGTCATCGACTTGGTCGAACTCATCGACAGCGCATGGGCATGCTCGCCGAACACGCTCTTCACCGCGGCGATCTCGGCGATGTCGCCGGCCGGGGTGGAGGTGCCATGGGCGTTGATGTAATCGACCTGACGAGGATCCAGGCCGGCATCGCGCAGCGCGTTCTTCATGCAGCGGGCGGCACCGGCGCCATCTTCCGGCGGCGCGGTCATGTGGAAGGCGTCGCCGCTCATGCCGAAGCCAACCAGCTCGGCATAGATCCGCGCGCCGCGGGCACGGGCGTGCTCCAGTTCTTCGAGCACCAGGGCGCCGGAACCGTCGGACAGGACGAAGCCGTCGCGATCCCGGTCCCACGGACGGCTGGCACGGGTCGGCTCGTCGTTGCGAGTGGAGAGCGCGCGAGCCGCGCCGAAACCGCCCAGGCCGAGACCGCAGGCAGCCATTTCGGAACCGCCGGCGACCATCACGTCGGCCTCGCCATAGGCGATGTTGCGAGCAGCCATGCCGATGCTGTGGGTACCGGTGGTGCAGGCGGTGGTGAGGGCGTAGTTGGGCCCCTGCAGACCCAGGTGGATCGACAGGAAGCCGGAAACCATGTTGATGATCGAACCGGGCACGAAGAACGGCGAGATGCGCCGCGGCCCCTGCTCGAACAGGGATCGGCAGTTGTTCTCGATATTGGTCAGGCCGCCGATACCGGAACCCATGGATACGCCGATACGCTCACGATTGGCGTCGGTGACCTCCAGGCCGGAATCGCGAACGGCCTGGAAGCTGGCGGCGAGACCGTACTGGATGAACAGGTCGAGCTTGCGGGCTTCCTTGGCGGACAGGTATTCCTCGACATTGAAACCCTTGACCGAACCACCGAAGCGGGTGGAATAGGCGGACAGGTCCATATGCTCGATCGGGGCGATCCCGCTGCGACCGGCGAGAATACCTTCCCAACTGCTCGGGACATCCAGGCCCAGCGGCGACAGCATGCCCATGCCAGTAATGACGACGCGTCTACGCGACACTACGACTTCCTCTTTCTCATTTCACGGGGTTGCGCCGACAGACTACCAGAGTAGGTAAGGCGCTAAAGAAAAGCCGCACGCCCTTACAGGCTGTGCGGCTTTTCCACGTCGGAAAATCCGACGACTACTTATTGCTGGTGAGCAACGATGTAGTCGATGGCTTCCTGAACGGTGGTGATCTTTTCAGCTTTCTCGTCAGGGATTTCGGTCTCGAATTCCTCTTCCAGAGCCATCACCAGCTCGACGGTGTCAAGGGAGTCGGCGCCCAGGTCTTCGACGAAGGAAGCGCTGTTGGTGACTTCTTCTTCCTTCACGCCGAGTTGTTCAGCGACGATCTTCTTAACGCGTTCTTCGATGGTGCTCATACCTTGTTTTCACTCCTATGGAAAATCCGAGCAGCTGGGCTGCGGGTAAGTGTATAGAAAGGGTTTTCTGCTTTTCAAGCTGAACGCCTCACCTTCCCACGGCCACTTCGATAATTCTATCTAATAACCCGGCTGCAATTCCGCAACGAATTCTAGACAGCGCTTATGACAGACCCGAGAAAGGTAACGTCACATTCAGCTCATGTACATCCCACCATTGACCGGCACGGTGGCCCCGGTCACATAGGCTGCGCCGTCCGAAGCGAGGAAGCCGACCACCTTGGCGATCTCTTCCGCCTGCCCCAGGCGACCCAGCGGAATCTGGCCCAGCAGCGCTTCGCGCTGGGCTTCCGGCAGCTCGCGGGTCATGTCGGTGTCGATGAAGCCCGGCGCCACCGCATTCACGGTAATGGCACGCGAACCGACTTCCCGGGCCAGCGCACGGGTGAAGCCCTCCAGGCCGGCCTTCGCCGCGGCATAGTTGGTTTGCCCGGCATTGCCCATGGCGCCGACCACGGAACCGATGTTGATGATGCGCCCCCAGCGGGCCTTGGTCATACCGCGCAGAACGGCTTTCGACAGACGGTAGAGACTGTTCAGGTTGGTGTTGACCACATCGAACCACTCGTCGTCTTTCATGCGCACCAGCAGATTATCGCGGGTGATGCCGGCGTTATTGACCACGATCAGCGGTTGGCCGAGATGCTGCTGGATGTGCTCCAGGGTCGCGGCTACGGATTCGTCGCTGGAAACGTCCAGGACCAGGCCCGCACCCTCGACGCCATTGGCCTTGAGGGTTTCGGCGATCTTCTCGGCGCCGGACGCGCTGGTCGCGGTGCCGATGACCACGGCACCCAGGCGCCCCAGTTCCAGCGCAATCGCCTGGCCGATGCCACGGCTGGCGCCGGTTACCAATGCGACCTTACCTTGCAGACTCATGGGATTCTCTCCTTTCACTCTCTCTCAGGCCAGGGCGGCGCGCGTGGCGGCGAACGCCTCGACACCATCCAGGCCATGGGTATTGATGCCCTTCGCACAGCGCCTGTTGAGGCCTGCCAGGACCTTGCCCGGCCCGCACTCGACCAGCTCGGTGACGCCCTTTTCCGCCAGCAGCTGGATGCTCTCCACCCAGCGAACCGGGCTGTACAGCTGTGCCAGCAGGTCGCGGCGCAGCGTATCGAGATCAGCCGGCACGGCGGCGCTGACGTTCTGCACCAGCGCAATCTTCGGCGCCTGCCACTGCAAGCTTTCGACCGAGGCGGCGAACCGCTCGGCGGCCGGACGCATCAGTTCGCAATGCGACGGCACACTGACCGGCAGCGCCACCGCGCGCTTGGCGCCGCGCGCCTTGCACGCCTCGATGGCACGCTCAACGGCAGCCGCGGCACCGGCGATCACTACCTGCCCCGGCGCGTTGAAGTTGACCGCGCTGACCACCTCGCCCTGGGCCGCCTCGGCACAGGCCGCCAATACATCGGCGTCTTCCAGGCCTAGGATCGCGGCCATGCCGCCCTGCCCCGCCGGAACCGCCTGCTGCATCAGTTGGCCCCTACGCTCGACCAGCTTGACCGCATCGGCGAACGCCAGGCTTTCGGCCGCGACCAGCGCGGAATATTCGCCCAGGCTGTGCCCGGCGACGAACGCCGGGCGCGCGCCGCCGGAGGCCAGCCAGAGGCGCCAGAGCGCGATCGAAACCGTGAGGATGGCCGGCTGGGTCTTGTCGGTCTGGTTCAGGTGCTCTTCAGGTCCATTCTGGACCAGCGCCCAAAGGTCGTAACCGAGCGCCTCGGAGGCCTCGGCGAAGGTATCGCGCACCAGCGCCTGCTGGGCGCCCAGCTCGGCCAGCATGCCGAGGGATTGCGAACCCTGGCCGGGGAAGACGAATGCGAGGGATGCAGACATTGAATAGGTCCCTTGTGGTCTTTTGCTCGTCAGAGATAACGCGCCAGCCGCGACTGGCGCAGGAAACTGAGTGTTGGATGGCTGCCTGGACCGCCCGGTCACACATTAGAGCAGCAGATGCTCGAGACGGCCATGCAATCGTTGCGGCAGGTTTTCCCGGACTTCCAGTGCCGCGCGACGCAAGGCGCTCTGGAAACCCTCCTCGGCGGCAGACCCATGGCTTTTCACCACTATCCCCTGCAATCCGAGGAAACTGGCGCCGTTATAGCGTGCCGGAGCGATATCGCCGCGCAGCCGGCGCAGCAGCGGCAACGCCAGCGCACCGACCAGCTTCGCCGCCAGTCCATCGCGGAAGCGCTGTTCGATCCGCGCCGACACCATGGCAGCCAGGCCTTCGCTGGCCTTCAGCAGGATGTTGCCGACGAAACCGTCGCAGACCACCACGTCGGCCTCGCCGCGATACAGGCCATCGCCCTCTATATATCCGCTGAAATTCAACCCCTGGGCCTTCTGCAACAGGCTCGCCGCCAGCTTGACCTGCTGGTTGCCCTTGATCTCCTCGGTCCCCACGTTGAGCAGGGCGACCCGGGGCGAGACGCAGCCCAAGGCCTCTGCCGCCACCGCGCCCATCACCGCGAACTGGTAGAGATGCTCGGCACTGCAATCCACGTTGGCGCCGAGGTCGAGCAGATGACAATGCCCCTTCTCGGTCGGAACCGCCGTCACCATCGCAGGGCGGTCGATACCGGGCAGGGTCTTCAGCAGGTGCCGCGACAGCGCCATCAACGCCCCGGTATTGCCGGCGCTGACGCACGCGTGCGCCCGGCCGTCGCGGACCAGCTCCAGCGCCACGCGCATGGAAGCGTCCGGCTTGCCACGCAAGGCCTGGGAGGGACGTTCGTCTGAACCTATCACTTCGCTGGCCGCATGCACGCGCAGGCGCTGCCGGTCGAGCGACGGATAGCGGGAAAGGAGTTCTTCGAGGAGGGCAGGCTGACCGACGAGGATCAGTTGCGAATAGGAATTCTCGGCCAGGAAGGCAATAGAGGCCGGAACAACGCAGTGGGGACCGAAGTCCCCACCCATTGCATCAATCGCGATGATTGGTGCGGACAAGGATTACTCGTCGGAGCCCTTGTCTACTACCTTACGGCCGCGATAGAAGCCGTCCGGGGATACGTGGTGGCGCAGGTGGACTTCACCGGTGCTCTTTTCCACGGACAGAGCATTGGACTCGAGCGCATCGTGGGAACGACGCATGTCACGAGCGGAACGAGACTTTTTGTTCTGCTGAACAGCCATGATTGATTAACTCCTAAACGTTTGGGTCACGCTTCAACTGTGCCAGTACGCTGAACGGATTAGGACGCTTGTCCTCGACTTCGCTCGACTCCGGCTCGTCTTCGACGACGAATCCAGCCGGGTGCTGACATACTTCGGGGTCATGGGCCGGAACGATGGGTAAGGCGAGCAACAGCTCGTCCTCGACCAGCGCCAGCAGGTCCAGGGGTTCCTCCCCCACTTCCAGCGCATCGTACCCCTTCGGCAGACCGTCGGCGGACTGACCTTCCCGAAGAATGGCGTAGGTATATTCGCCATGCACGGGAATGGCCGCCGCATCCAGGCAGCGTTGGCATACCATGCTCACCTCGGTATCGAGCTGCATATGCATGACCGCCAGCTTCTGGTGGTCGCGCTCGAAGGAAACCTTCACGCGCACCTCACCGGCATCGCTGGTCAGTTGCTCGCATACACGCGGCATATCGGCGAGCGCGTACACACCCTCGAGGGTGGCGCCGCGGTCGACCAACTTGCGCGGATCGATATGAGGTGGAATCGGCCCATTCAACATAAGCGCGCCATTATAGGGACGCCCCCGCGCCTGTCAAAGGAAATTAGCCATAAACCGCTGTAAGGACGAGTCTTTTCGTTAAAATCGGCCGCTCGCCACGGAGAACCTCATGCCCGACCTGATCCTCGCCTCCAGCTCCCCCTACCGACGCGAACTCCTGACCCGCCTGCGCCTTCCCTTCGAAAGCGCCAGCCCCGATATCGACGAAAGCCATCGCCCCGGGGAAAGTGCCGAGGAACTGGTGCGCCGCCTTTCCGCCAGCAAGGCCGAAGCGCTGGCCGGACGCTATCCGCAACACCTGGTGATCGGCTCCGACCAGGTCGCCGTACTCGACGGCGACATCCTCGGCAAGCCGCACACCCCCGAACGCGCCATCCAGCAGCTACGGGACGCCAGCGGCAAGAGCGTGACCTTCCTCACCGGACTGGCCCTCCTCAACAGCGCCAGCCGGCGCATCCAGGTGGCATGCGTGCCGTTCACCGTGCACTTCCGCCACCTCGACGAGAGCCGCATCCGCCGCTACGTCGAAGCGGAACGCCCGCTGGACTGCGCCGGCAGCTTCAAGGCGGAAGGCCTGGGCGTCAGCCTGTTCCGCGCCACCGAAGGAGAGGACGCCACCAGCCTGGTGGGCCTGCCGCTGATCCGCCTGGTCGACATGCTCCTCGAGGAAGGCGTCGAAATCCCCTGAGCCGGCATTCCCATATCCGGCATTCCCATATAAAGAAGCCCGGCTTCGGCCGGGCTTCTTTATATAAGGAAGGGAAACGCTCTCAGCGCAGTACCGGCCCCTGCCAGCCCATCCACAGCGCGAGGCGCTCCGCCACACTGGCACCGAACTTCTTGGCGAAGCGATCGAAAGGCGACTCCTGCACGGTGTAATCCTCGATCTTCTTCTCCTTCACCACTTCGCGCGCCACATAGCTGGCATTGCCCAGACCGTCGATCAAACCGAGCTGCAATGCCTGTTCGCCGGACCAGACCAGACCCGAGAACAGCTCCGGATGCCCCTCGACCTTGAGCCGGTCGCCGCGCCCTTTTTTCACGCTGTCGATGAACTGCTTGTGGGTAGTATCCAGCACCTGCTGCCAGAACTGAGTCTCCTCGGGCTTTTGCGGCTGGAAAGGATCGAGAAACGACTTGTGCTCGCCGGAGGTATAGACGCGTCGCTCGACACCGAGCTTCTCCATGGTGCCGACGAAACCGAAGCTGGCCGCCGTCACGCCGATGGAACCGACCAGACTGGCCTTGTCAGCGTAGATCTGGTCGGCGGCGCTGGCGATGTAGTAGGCGCCGGAGGCACCCAGGTCGCTGATCACCGCATAGACCTTGACGTTCGGGTGCTCGCCGCGCAGGCGACGAATCTCGTCATAGATATAGCCCGACTGCACCGGACTGCCGCCCGGACTGTTGATCCGCAGGACGATCCCCTTGGTACCCTCATCCTTGAACGCCGCGCGCAAGGCCGTGACGATATTGTCGGCACTGGCCGGCTCATCGTCGGCGATCATACCCTTCACCTCGATCAGCGCCGTGTGGCTACCGCTGCGCGAGGCCGATTTCTCCAGGCTGCCGAACGGACTGAAGGCCAGCAGCACGACAAAGAGATAGATGAAGGTCAGCGACTTGAAGAATATCCCCCAGCGCCGCGCCCGCCGCTGCTCCTGGACCCCGGCGAGAACCGCCTTCTCCAGCAGCTTCCAGCTCTTGTCGTCATTCGCCTTCGGCGTTTCCGACTTCCACTCGTCAGACATGCTCAACCACTCCTGAAACCGCCTCACGTCGAGCACCGCCCAACCAGGCGCGCAACTCGGTGAAATGCTCAACTTCCAGCCGCGGCGCATAAGGCCGCAACTGCTCCAGCGATTGGGCGCCATAGGCCACCGCAACCGAATCCATCCCCGCCCGCCGCGCCATTTCCAGGTCGAACGGCGAATCACCGATCATCAGCGCCCGCCCCGGCTCGACCCGGCAGTGCGCCAGGATCTCGTGGAGCATCAACGGGTCCGGCTTGCTGGCCGTTTCGTCGGCGCAGCGGGTGATATCGAAGAAATCGCTCCAGCCATGCCCCGCCAGCACCCGGTCCAGGCCACGCCGACTCTTGCCGGTGGCGACCGCCAGGCGGAACCCTGCCTCGCGAAAATGCACCATGGCTTCGGCCACGCCGGGGAACAACCGCGACGGCTGCACCTCCTGCGCCAGGTAATGCTCGCTGTAGGCACGCCGGAAACGCTCGACCAGAGCAGGATCGCCAACCTCCGGATAGAGCGAAGCGATCGCCTCGGGCAAGCCGAGGCCGATGATGCCCTTGATCCGGGTATCGTCCCGCTCCGGCAGAGCGGTTTCCCGCGCCGCTGCCTTCATCGAATCGACGATGCGCGCGATCGAGTCGACCAGGGTGCCGTCCCAATCGAATACCAGCAACGCGTAATCAGTCATTCAAACGCTCCAGCGAACGCTGCCACATCTCGTCCACCGGCGCCTCCAGCTCCAGCACCTGCCCGTCGGGCAGCGGCACGCGCAACTGCGCGGCATGCAGGAACAGGCGCTTGCCGCCCAGCTCGCGGATCTCGCGGGAGAAATCCTCATCGCCATACTTCGGGTCGCCGGCGATGGCATGCCCGGCGTGCTTGGCATGCACGCGGATCTGGTGGGTCCGCCCGGTGATCGGGCGCGCTTCCACCAGGGTGGCGAAATCGCCGAAGCGACGCAGCACCCGGAACTCGGTCAGCGCGTCCTTGCCCTCGACGTTCACCTCGACCATCCGCTCGCCCGAACGCAGGTTGTTCTTCAGCAGCGGCGCGCGCACGTTCTTCTTGCCAGCCGGCCAGTGGCCACGGACCAGGGCGTGATAGCGCTTGTCGACGATCTTCTCGCCCCGCAGGGCCTCATGCAGGTGACGCAACATGCTGCGCTTCTTGGCGATCATCAGCAGGCCGGAGGTATCGCGATCGAGACGATGCACCAATTCGATATCCTTGGCATCGGGGCGCAACTGGCGAAACACCTCGATGACCCCGGCGCTCACGCCGCTGCCGCCATGCACGGCGATCCCGGCGGGCTTGTTGACCACGATCAGCGCCTTGTCCTCGTAGACGATCGCCGCCTCCATCCGCTCCAGCAGCCCCTGCGCCAGCGGCGCCGGCTCATCACGCTCGGCCAGGCGCAGCGGCGGCACGCGCACCTGATCTCCGGCCTGGAGCCGATAGTCGGGCTTGACCCGCCCCTTGTTCACGCGCACTTCGCCCTTACGCAGGATGCGATAGATCAGGGTCTTGGGCGCACCCTTGAGACGGGCGATAAGGAAATTGTCGATACGTTGACCAGCCAGTTCCGGCGGCACATCGAGCAGCTGGACACCGGTGGTCGGAGAGGCGGGAGTAGTCATCCGTACATCATAACAATTTTTCATTCAATTGAAGCACTTAATCATTGCTGCTATAGTCGGGAAGCCGCCATAAGCGGCCTGGCCTGCGGATGATTGCCAACCTGCATTTCCCCCTCGCCTGCAAACACTTTGAACGGACGTCAGGCCGTCCTACAGAGGCGTTTCAGCGGAAATACGAAAATTTCCAACCCGCTAACGACTCGAAACCAAAGCCTTGAAACATGAGCCGCGACCACTTCGGTGAGCGCGAGATGCCAACCCGCTCCGGATACTGCGAGCGGCGCCCGATTCTTAAGGAACATGTGTAGGGTGGAGATGTACGGCTGTTGGACTGCGTAGCTTCTAGCTTGATCCAGACGCATTTTTCGTCCGCCTCCGACAGCCGATTCCTCCTCCTGACTCAAGTGCTTCTGAAACACAGGAAGCAGGAGACGTAGTCGCGGACCGGCACCCAGTGCCGAGCGCCGCTGGACACGGGAATGGCCCGCCATTCCTGAATACGCGCCCGAGCACCGACCGTGAGAGTCGTGTGTGCCGATCGCCGTTTCCGGTAGCCCCGGAAACCATTGGTACTACATGAAAAGAATGCTGATCAACGCGACTCAACCCGAGGAGTTGCGTGTTGCACTGGTCGACGGCCAACGCCTGTTCGACCTCGACATCGAGTCGGGCGCCCGCGAGCAGAAGAAGGCCAACATCTACAAAGGCCGCATCACTCGCGTCGAACCCAGCCTCGAAGCCGCCTTCGTCGACTTCGGCGCCGAACGCCACGGCTTCCTCCCCCTCAAAGAAATCTCCCGCGAATACTTCAAGAAATCCCCCGAAGGCCGGATCAACATCAAGGAAGTCCTGAGCGAAGGCCAGGAAGTCATCGTCCAGGTCGAGAAGGAAGAGCGCGGCAACAAGGGCGCCGCCCTGACCACCTTCATCAGCCTGGCCGGCCGTTACCTGGTGCTGATGCCGAACAACCCGCGCGCCGGCGGCATCTCCCGCCGTATCGAAGGCGAAGAGCGCAACGAGCTGCGCGAGGCCCTGAACGGCCTCAACGCACCGGCCGACATGGGCCTGATCGTGCGCACCGCCGGCCTCGGCCGCAGCACCGAGGAACTGCAGTGGGACCTCGACTACCTGCTGCAACTGTGGAGCGCGATCAAGGAAGCGTCCGGCGAACGTGGCGCGCCCTTCCTGATCTACCAGGAAAGCAACGTCATCATCCGCGCCATCCGCGACTACCTGCGCCAGGACATCGGCGAAGTGCTGATCGACAGCATCGACGCCCAGGAAGAAGCCCTGAACTTCATCCGCCAGGTGATGCCGCAGTACGCCAGCAAGGTGAAGCTGTACCAGGACAGCGTTCCGCTGTTCAATCGCTTCCAGATCGAGAGCCAGATCGAGACCGCCTTCCAGCGTGAAGTGAAGCTGCCGTCCGGCGGCTCCATCGTCATCGACCCGACCGAGGCCCTGGTTTCCATCGACATCAACTCGGCGCGCGCCACCAAGGGCGGCGACATCGAGGAAACCGCCCTGCAGACCAACCTGGAAGCGGCCGAGGAAATCGCCCGCCAGCTGCGCCTGCGTGACATCGGCGGCCTGATCGTCATCGACTTCATCGACATGACCCCGGCGAAGAACCAGCGCGCCGTGGAAGAGCGTGTCCGCGAAGCCCTCGAGGCCGACCGCGCGCGCGTCCAGGTCGGTCGCATCTCGCGCTTCGGCCTGCTGGAAATGTCCCGCCAGCGCCTGCGTCCGTCCCTCGGCGAGACCAGCGGCATCGTCTGCCCGCGCTGCAACGGCCAGGGCATCATCCGCGATGTCGAGTCGCTGTCGCTGGCCATCCTGCGCCTGATCGAGGAAGAAGCCCTGAAGGACCGCACCGCGGAAGTCCGCGCCCGCGTGCCCTTCCAGGTCGCCGCCTTCCTGCTCAACGAGAAGCGCAACGCCATCACCAAGATCGAACTGCGTACCCGCGCGCGCATCTTCATCCTGCCGGACGATCATCTGGAAACCCCGCATTTCGAAGTCCAGCGTCTGCGCGATGACAGCCCCGAACTGGTTGCCGGCCAGACCAGCTACGAAATGGCCACCATCGAGCACGAAGAAGCCCAGCCGGTCAGCTCGACCCGCACCCTGGTCCGCCAGGAAGCAGCAGTCAAGACCGTCGCTCCCCAGCAGCCCGCACCGCAACACACCGAAGCACCGGTCGAGCCGGCCAAGCCGATGCCCGAGCCGAGCCTGTTCCAGGGCCTGGTGAAGTCCCTGGTCGGCCTGTTCGCAGGCAAGGATCAACCTGCCGCCAAGCCTGCTGAAACCAGCAAGCCGGCTGCCGAGCGCCAAACCCGCCAGGACGAGCGTCGCAACGGCCGCCAGCAGAACCGCCGCCGCGATGGCCGCGATGGCAATCGCCGCGACGAAGAGCGCAAGCCCCGCGAGGAACGCGCAGAGCGCCAACCGCGCGAAGAGCGCGCCGAACGCCCGAACCGCGAAGAGCGCAGCGAACGCCGCCGCGAAGAGCGCGCCGAGCGCCCGGCTCGCGAGGAGCGCCAGCCGCGCGAAGGCCGTGAAGAGCGCGCCGAGCGGACGCCCCGCGAAGAACGCCAGCCGCGCGAAGGCCGCGAAGGTCGCGAGGAACGCAGCGAACGCCGCCGCGAAGAGCGCGCCGAACGCCCGGCTCGCGAAGAGCGCCAACCCCGCGAAGGCCGTGAAGAACGCGCCGAGCGCCCGGCCCGCGAAGAGCGCCAGCCGCGCGAGGATCGCCAGGCTCGCGACGCCGCGGCCCTGGAAGCCGAGGCGCTGCCGAACGACGAGAGCCTGGAGCAGGACGAGCAGGACGATACCGATGGCGAGCGCCCGCGCCGCCGCTCCCGCGGCCAGCGTCGTCGCAGCAACCGCCGCGAACGCCAGCGCGAGGTCAGCGGCGAGCTGGAAGGCAGCGAGGCGACCGATAACGCCGCCGCGCCGCTGAACACCGTCGCAGCCGCCGCTGCTGCCGGTATCGCTGTCGCCAGCGAAGCCGTAGAAGCAAACGTGGAGCAAGCCCCGGCCACTACCAGCGAGGCTGCCAGCGAAACCACGGCAAGCGATGAAACCGACGCACCGACCAGCGAAGCCGTGGAAACCCAGGGCGCGGACAGCGAGGCCAATGCCGGCGAAACCGCCGACATCGAAGCGCCGGTGACCGTCAGCGTGGTCCGGGACGAAGCCGACCAGAGCACCCTGCTGGTCGCGCAAGTCACTGAAGAAGCTCCCTTCGCCAGCGAAAGCGTGGAAAGCCGCGAAGACGCCGAGAGCGCCGTGCAACCGGCAACGGAAGCGGCCGAAGAAGTTGCCGCCCCGGCGCCCGTCGAGGTAGCAGCCCCTAGCGAGCCCGCAGCCACCGAGGAGCCGACCCCGGCCATCGCGGCGGTGCCGGCCAACGCGACCGGCCGTGCCCTCAACGACCCACGGGAAAAACGTCGCCTGCAACGCGAAGCCGAGCGTCTGGCACGCGAAGCCGCAGCAGCAGCCGAAGCGGCAGCTCAGGCCGCTCCCGCCGTCGAGGAGATCCCGGCTGTAGCGAGCGAGGAAGCGTCGGTCCAGGAGGAACCTGCTGCACCCCAGGCTGAAGAAATCGCCCAGGCCGACGTTCCGTCTCAGGCGGACGAAGCCCAGGAAGCGGTACAGGCCGAGCCTGAAGCTTCCGGCGAAGACGCCGCCGACACGGAGCACGCGAAAAAGACCGAGGAAAGCGAAACCTCGCGCCCGCATGCCTGAGTGACAGGCTGAAAAAAGGGGATGCCATGGCATCCCCTTTTTTTGCGCGCCATTCCGCGGCACTCCGGCATACCGCCCGTCATGACCAGAGCCGCCGAACACGCACAATGAAAAAGGGATGCCGCCGGCATCCCTTTTTCATTCTCCAGCCGCACCCTCAGTAGAGATTGGGTTCAGGCTCCAATTCGACGCCGAAACGCCGACGGACGTCCTCCTGGATACGCTCGGCCAATGCCCGGACCTGGGCACCAGTGGCGCCGCCATGGTTGACCAGGACCAGCGCCTGCTGCGCGTGTACCCCCACCGGGCCATCGCGGAAACCCTTCCAGCCACCCTTGTCGATGAGCCAGCCTGCAGCCAGCTTCAGCCGACCGTCCGCCTGCGGATAGCCGACCAGATCCGGGAAGGCCTGACGCAAGCGTTCGGCCTGCGCCGCATCCACCAGCGGGTTCTTGAAGAAGCTGCCGGCATTGCCCAATACGGCGGGGTCGGGCAGCTTTTCCCGGCGAATGGCGCAGATTACCCGGCTTACGTCCCTGGCCGTCGGACTGGCGATGCCCTCCTCCTCCAGGCGCTGGCGTACCGGCCCGTAGTCCAGGTGCAGCCTCTCCCGCCGTGTCAGGCGCAGGCGCACGCGGAGGATCAGCCAGCGATCCGGCTCCTGCTTGAACAGGCTGTCGCGGTAGCCGAAACGGCAGGCCTGGCGATCGAACTCACGCAGGGTTCCATCCTGGCGATCCAGCGCCGTCAGGCTGTCGAAGACATCCTTCAGCTCCACGCCATAGGCGCCGATGTTCTGCATCGGCGCCGCACCCACGGTGCCGGGAATCAGACTGAGATTTTCCAGACCGGCCAGGCCCCGCTCCAGGCTCCATTGCACGAATGGGTCCCAGGCCTCGCCCGCCTCCGCCTCGACCAGCACCGAATCCGCGGCATCGGAAACAATTCGCCGCCCCTGGCTGGCCATGCGCAAAACCAGCGCCTCGACGTCACGGGTCAGCAGGAGGTTGCTGCCACCACCGATCACCAGCAGCGGCAATCCACGCTCCCGAGCCAGGGCCAGGGCCTCGCGCACATCAGCCTCGTCCCGGGCGTGGGCCAGCAGGCGGGCGCGCACGTCGATGCCGAAGGTGTTATAGGGCTTCAGCGAGCAATGCTCTTGCAGTTCCAGGCTCACAGTCGCCCCTTGGCTTCGATCAACAGACGGTCGCAGGCATGTTCGATCAGGTCGAGGACCTGCTCGAAGCCTTCTTCGCCGCCATAGTAGGGATCGGGCACTTCGTCCCGCTCGGATCCGTAGCGACGCAGGAACAGATCCAGTTCGGCGGCACCGCGCCCGGCACGCAGGGTCTCGAGGTCAGCCAGGTTGGACAGGTCCATGGCCAGGATCAGGTCATGGCAGGAGAAATCCTCGATGCCGACCTGGCGTCCACGCAGTGCCGACAGGTCGTAGCCACGCCTTTGCGCGGCCAGGCGGGTGCGCTGGTCAGGCGCCTTGCCGACATGCCAGCCGGCGGTGCCAGCGGAATCGACATGGATACGGGAGGCCAGACCGGCCTCCTCGACCTTGCGCCGGAACACGCCTTCGGCGGTGGGCGACCGGCAGATGTTGCCCAGGCAGACGAACAGGACGCGCATCAGCCCCCCAGCACGCGGCGAACGCGTTCGAGGTCTTCCGGCGTATCCACGCCCGGAAGCATGGTTTCGCGAGCATCGGCCACATGGATTCGCACCCCGTGCCAGAGCGCGCGCAATTGCTCGAGGCTTTCGGCGTTCTCCAGCCAGCACGGTCCCCAGGCGACGAAATCGGCAAGGAAACCCACGCGATAAGCGTAGATGCCGATGTGGCGACGATAGGGCACGCCCTCCGGCAGCCTGTCGCGATCGCGGGCGAAGGCGTCGCGAGCCCAGGGCAAGGGCGCACGACTGAAAGTCAGAGCCAGGCCGTCGATGTCGGTGGCGACCTTGACCACGTTCGGATTGAACAGCGCGGAGACCTCATGGATCGGCTCGGCCAGGGTAGCGATGGCGGCTTCCGGGTGCGCCGCCAGGTTGGCCGCCACCTGGTCGATGAGCGCCGGGGGGATCAGCGGTTCGTCGCCCTGGACGTTGACCACGATGGCATCGCTGGCCAGGCCGAGCCGGGAAGCGACTTCCTCCAGGCGATCGGTGCCGGAGTTGTGCTCGGCACGCGTCAGCAGCGCCTCGGCGCCGAACCCCTGGCACGCCGCCAGGATGCGTTCGTCGTCGGTGGCGACGACCACGCGGCTGGCGGCGCTCTTGCGGGCCTGGTTCCAGACGCGCTGGATCATTGGCTGGCCGGCGATATCCTGCAATGGCTTGCCGGGCAGACGAGTGGAGGCGTAGCGGGCGGGAATGACGACAGTGAACGCCTGGGTCATTACTTGTCCAGCCGCTCGTCCACGTTCAGGGAGCGAGCCTCGCTCTCCAGCATCACCGGGATGCCGTCGCGGATCGGATAGGCCAGGCCAGCCTGCTTGCTGATCAGTTCGGTCTTGTCTTCGCTGAGCACCAGCGGGCCCTTGGTCAACGGGCAGGCAAGAATATCGAGGAGTTTCGGGTCCATGGCGGAGTCCTTCATACAATGGCGGCACGGCCGCCGGTCAGCGCGCCAGGAGATGCTCGAGTCGGGCGTCGAACCAGGCGACGAATGCTGGGGAAGGCACCGCATCGACCGCCAGGTACCACCAGTCGGCCGCTGCGAAAGCCCGGCATTTAACGGCATCCTTCTCGGTCATCAGCAGCGGCAGCGGCGGGCTGAACGCCAGTTCGGCCGCCGTGTAGGTCGCGTGATCCGGGAAGGCATGCGGAATCGCCCGCCAGTGTAGCGCCTCGAGCGTCCTGAAGAAACGCTGCGGATTGCCGATCCCGGCCAGGGCATGGACCTCCTGGCCCGCGGGAAAATGCTCCAGCGGTCGACGCTCGCCGCTCTGCAGGTTGATCAGCGCAGTAGGCTGCAAGCGGAATGCGTAACCGCCGTCAGGATCCTCGTCGGCGCCGTTGTAAAGCAGCGCGTCGACGCTTTCCAGACGCTCCGCCGGTTCGCGCAACGGACCGGCCGGCAGGCAACGACCATTGCCGAGACCGCGCGCGGCATCGATCAGCACCAGCTCCAGATCGCGCGCCAGGCGATAGTGCTGCAAGCCATCGTCGCAGAGGACCAGGTCCAACTGCTCTTCGGCGAGCAGCGCCTGCAGGGCGCGCGGACGATCCGGGTCGATCATCAGCGGCACGCCGCTGCGCCGGACGATCATCAGCGGTTCGTCGCCGGCCTCCGCGGCGTCCTGCTCGGCCCGCACCCGCCACGGCGTGGTGGGCGGCCGGGCACCATAGCCGCGGCTGATCACGCCAACCCGCAAGCCGCGAGCCCTGCAGTGCTCGATCATCCAGAGGATCATCGGCGTCTTGCCGGTTCCGCCGACGGTGATGTTGCCTACCACCAGCACCGGCAGCGGCGCCCGATAGGCGGGCTTGCGCCCGGACAGGAAGTCCGCCCGGCGGCCGTTCGCCACCCGGCGATAGAGAGCCTCCAGCGGACGCAGCAACGCCAGCGCCGGATGCCCCTGGTACCAGGCGGCGAGCAGCCGCTCGGAGAACGACATCAGGGCTTGGCCGCCGTGTTCTCGACCGTGGTGATGCGCAGGTGGACGAAGCCCAGCTTGCCCGCTGCGTCCATCGCCGTGACCACCGACTGGTGGGTGGACTTGGCATCGGCGCTGATCACCACCGGCAGGTTGTTGTCGCCCGCCGATTCACGCTGCATCGCCGCCATCAGGGTGGCCAGGTCGCTCTTGGCCAGCGCCTGCCCGTTCAAGGCGTAGTGCCCCTCGGCATCCACCGAGAGTTCCAGTTGCTTCTGCTCGGTGCCGGCGGTTTCGCCGCTCTCCGCCGATGGCAGCTCGATGTTGAGCTGCTCGGGGCGGGTGAAGGTGGTACTGACCACGAAGAACAGCAGCAGGACGAAGATCACGTCGATCAGCGACGCCAGGTTGATGAAGACGTCTTCACGGGCGGCACCCGCCCGTCTGCGGCGGAATTTCACGCTTTGCCTTCCTCGACGTAGTCGACTTCACGATCGCCCTGCACCACTTCCACCAGCTTGATGGCCTCCTGCTCCATGGCGATCACCAGTTCGTCGACCCGCCGCAGCAGGTAGCGATGGAAGAACACCGCCGGAATCGCCACCAGCAGGCCGGCGGCGGTGGTGATCAATGCCTTGGAGATGCCCGCGGCAAGCATCGGCGAGTTGGCCATGCCGTTGTCCATGAAGGCGCCGAAGATCTGGATCATGCCGAACACCGTACCCAGCAGGCCCAGCAGCGGCGCCATCGCGGCGATGGTGCCGAGGGCGTTGAGGTAGCGCTCCAGCTCGTGGATGACACCGGAAGCAGCCTCCTCGATGCACTCCTTCATGATCTCGCGACCGTGCTTGGAGTTGGCCAGACCGGCGGCGAGGATCTCTCCCAGCGGCGAGTTGGCGCGCAGGTCCTTGAGCTTCTGGGCGCTCAGTTGCTTGCCCTTGATCTGCTTCCACACCTGGCCGAGCAGCTCGGGCGGCGCGACGCGGCTCTTGCGCAGCGTCCACAGGCGCTCCGCGACGATGGCGGTGGCGGCGATCGAACTCAGAATGATCGGCAGCATCATCCAGCCGCCGGCTTGAACCAGTTCCCACACAGTGGCATATCCCCGAAAAAAAAGTGGCGCCACTCTAGCACAGCGACCATTTTCCGCCGACCGCCACGGTTCTCATTTTTCCCGCCAGAAGTGCGCCGAATCACGCTCCCGGCGTGCGCCGCCACGGCTTCCGAGGAGAAACGTCAGGGCACCGTCGCGTGCCGTGTCGTGGACCTGCGCGGCGACCCTCGCGTAACGCTCCATCACTTCGCCATGGGGATGGCCGAAGGCGTTGCGCCAACCTCGCGAGACCAGCACATGGCGAGGTCGCGTACGCAACACGAAGGCGACTCCGGAGGAACTGCGGCTGCCATGATGCGGCGCCAGCAACCAGTCGACCCGGGGATCGGCCTGTCGCGCCAGCCAGGCATGCTCGGCCGCACGCGAGATGTCCCCGGTCAGCAGCAGGACTTCGCCATCGGCCTCGACCCTCAGCACACAGGAGCGGTCGTTGCTGTCGCCGGCCTGCGCCCATGCCCACTGTTCGAAAACCACGCCATCCCAGGACCAGCTCCGCTCGTCGCAGCTGTCCGCGAACAACGGCGAAGGCAGGCGCGCGGGTTCGCCGCTGACCAGCCAACCCGGCGGGAATCGGGAAGCGACCGTAGGAGCACCGCCTGCATGGTCGTTGTCGGCATGGCTCAGCAACAGGCCGTCCAGGCGCCGCAGGTCCAGGCTGCGCAGCACCGGCACCACCACCCGCTCGCCCATGTCGAACGCCCCCTGCCGCGCACCGCTGTCATAGAGCAAGGCATGCTCCCGGGTACGCACCAGCACGGCCAGCCCCTGGCCGACGTCCAGCACCCGCACTTCCGCCCGCCCCCATTCGACAGGCGGCGATGACGGCAACAACGCCGGCAGTAGCAACGCGGCACCGAGGGCACGCAACGGCAAGCCAGCCGGCGCCAGCCAGCAGAGCGCGCCGAGCATGCCCAGCGCTACGCTCCAGGCCGCTGCGGCGGGTGGCTGCCAGGCCTCGGCCAGGCCCGCCAGCAGGCCAAGTGCACGAAACAGCAGGTCCAGCGAAACGCCAGCGGCGCGAAGCAGCCCCTCGCCCAGCCCGGGCACCCACAGCAGCAGGCTCCCCGCCAGGGCCGGGGGCACTACCAACAGTTCGATCCAAGGCACCGCCAGCAGGTTGGCCAGCGCTCCGCTCAGGCTCAACGGCAGGCCCAGCGCCAGCAGCGGCATCGCCAGCCCCAGCGCCATCCCCCACTGCGCCCGCCCCCAGGCCGCCCACCAGCGCCAGCGCCCAAGGCGCCCGGCGAACAGCCAGAGCAGCAGGGCAACCGCCAGGAACGACAGCCAGAACCCCGCCTGCAGGCTGGCCAGCGGCTCGACCAGCAAGACCAGCACCAGCGTTCCCAGCAGCGGGGTCAGCAAGCCCAGGTGGCGGAAACGCAGGCGCCAGACCAACGCCAGGCTGACCATCAGGCAGGCGCGCCGCACCGGGACCTCGAAACCCGCCATCAACCCGTAGCTCCATGCACCAAGCAAACCCAGGGCGCAGGCACAGGGCAGCCAGGGCAGGCGCCGCGGCCAGCAGCCCAGGCGATGCAAGGCCGCCACCAGGCCATAGAGCATCCCCGCCAGCAACGAGATATGCGAACCGGAGATGACCATCAGATGCACGGTGCCGGTGTCCTGGAACATGCGCCACTCGGCCGCACTCAATCCCGAGCCATCCCCCAGCACCAGCGCCGCCAGGGCGGCGCCGCGCCCCTGTGCGTCGACCGCCAGCAGGCGCTGGCGCCAGGCATCGCGCCAGGCATCCAGGCCGCTGGCCGGCTGCAGGCGTTCGCCCGCCTTCACCGTGCCCACAGCACCGACCCGCTGCGCCAACAACCAGGCCTCGTAGTCGAAACCCGCCGCGTTCACCAGGCCGCGGGGGCGTTTCAGGGTCACCGCCAGGCGCCAGCGTTCGCCGCCCATCAGCGGCGGCGCGCCGCGCCAGCTCAGGCGCAGACGCTCGGGAAGAAGCACGCCCCGCGCAGCGCTGACCTCCTCCAGCCGGAAGCGCGTGTCGCCCTCGCCGCTCGCCGGCAGATCGACCACACGCCCCTCCAGCCAAAGGGTGCGACCATCCAGCTCGGCGGCCAGGCGTCCGTCCAGGGCGACTTGCGCCGAGCCGCAGGCCCAGGCGAACCCGAGCAGGAACAACCCCAGCCAGTACAGCCGGCCGAACAGCAGCAACAGTCCGGCGGCGGCCATGCCCAGCAGCCAGCCGACCGACGGCAATTCCGCCAGGAAGCGCAGGGCCAGCAGCCCCGCGGCGAGGGCTGGCAATCCCAGGCGCATGAACGGTTCCTCCCATCCCCGTGGCGTGCCCTCCGCTCCCCGACATGTCACATGGGGTCATACAATGGGCAACGAAATCCTGTCATCTTGCTTGGCATAATACGCAAGCCTATATCCACCGAGAGCCCACATGCCGCGTCGCCTGTTCAAGCGCTACATGCCCGATCCGGAAAGCATCCGCTCGCAGAAGTCGCTGCGCTTTCTCGGCAAGTTGACGCACGATCCCAACCTTTGGCATCTCAATCGCCACTCGGTATCGCGCGCCATGGCCGCCGGGCTGTTCGCCGCCTTCATCCCGATGCCGATGCAGATGCTGCTGGCGGCCGGTCTGGCGGTGTGGATTCGGAGCAATCTGCCAATCTCCGTCGGATTGGTCTGGCTGACCAATCCGATCACGATGCCCCCGGTCTTCTATTGCACCTACAAGCTGGGCGCCTGGTTGATGCAGGTGCCGCCGCGCACCCTGCCGGACCATCTCACCTGGGAATGGATCAGCCAGGAGCTGTCCAGCCTCTGGCAGCCCTTCCTGCTCGGTTCGGTGGTGTGCGGCATCATCGCCGCCATCCTCGGCTACGCGCTGACGATGCTCTACTGGCGCTGGTGGGTGCAGCGCAGTTGGAGCCGACGCTGCCGGCAACGTCGCGAACGGGTCGCCGCGAAGTGATCCGCCTGACATGAAAAAGCCGCCTCGAAGGCGGCTTTTTCGTGGGCCTTGTCCGCCCCGTGCAGGGACTGGCGCAGGCCTTCTCGCTCACTCGTAGCGCAGCGACTCGGCCGGTTGTGTCCGCGCCGCGCGCCAGGATGGGTACAGGGTGGCGAGGAAGCTCATCAGCAATGCAGCGCTGCAGATCAGCACCACGTCCAGCACCTGCAGGTCGGAAGGCAGGTAGTTGATGAAGTACACGTCCGAGCTGAAGACCTTGTGTCCGACCAACCGTTCGATGCGGTCGATCATCCCGGTGATGTTCAACGCCGCGAACACCCCGAGCACCCCGCCGATGACCGTCCCGATCACGCCGATGACGGTGCCCTGGACCATGAAGATCGCCATGATCTGCCGCGGCGTGGCGCCGAGGGTACGAAGAATCGCGATGTCGGTGCGCTTGTCGGCGACCACCATGATCAGGGTGGCGATGATGTTGAAGGCGGCGACCGCGATGATCAGCAGCAGGAGCAGGCCGATCATGGTCTTTTCCATCTTCATCGCGTTGAACAGGCTGCCCTGGGTCCTGGTCCAGTCGCTGGACCTGAAGCCCTGCCCCAACTCCTTGACCACCTTGGCGGCGACCTGCGGCGACTGGTAGAGATCCTTCAGTTCCAGGCGCACGCTCGGCACCTGGCCCGGTTGCAGGCGCAGCAACTGTCCGGCATCGGCGATGTCGATCAGCGCCAGCGAGTTGTCCAGTTCGGCGCCGACCTTGAACAGGGCGACGATGGTGAAGCGCTGCATGCGCGGAGTGATGCCACCCGGCGCACTGGTGGCTTCCGGGACGATCAGGGTCAGCTTGTCGCCGACATTGACATGGAAGCGCCGCGCGGTGATCTCGCCGAGGACGATGCCGAACTCGCCAGGCTTGAGGTCGTCCAGGCTGCCCTGGACGATGTGCTCGCCGATGATGGAAACCTTGCGCTCCTCCTGCGGGTCGATGCCGTTGACCAGCACCGGCAGCATGTTGCCCTTGTACGACAGCATGCCCTGCAGTTCGGCGAACGGCGCCGCGCCGACCACCTCGCGGTGCCGCAGCGCCGCGTTGGCGACGGTCTGCCAGTCGTCCAGCGGCTGCGTCGCGCTGATGGTGGCATGCGGCACCATGCCGAGGATCCGCGTGCGCATTTCCTTCTGGAAGCCGTTCATCACCGAGAGCACGATGATCATCGCCAGCACGCCCAGCGCCAGGCCGATCATCGAGGTCAGCGAGATGAACGAGATGTAGTGGTTGCGGCGTTTGGCGCGGGTGTAGCGCAGGCCTATGAAGAACGGTAACGGTCTGAACATGTCGCGGATGCACCGAGTCGATGGGGGATTCGCCGGACGGGAGCGGACGGCGGGCACGCCGTCGCCCCGCTACGCGGCGATCAGTCGGCCTTCTTCCAGGCGCAGGATGCGATCCATGTGCCCGGCCAGCTGGAGATCGTGGGTTACCACCAGGAACGAGGTCTGCAACGAACGGCTCAGTTCCAGCATCAGCTCCTGGATACCCTGGGCGGTATGCTGGTCGAGGTTGCCGGTGGGCTCGTCGAGCAGTACCAGCTGCGGACGGTTGACCAGCGCGCGGGCGATCGCCACCCGCTGGCGCTCGCCGCCGGACAGCTCGGCCGGCTTGTGCGACAGGCGATGCCCCAGCCCGACCCGCTCCAGCAGCTCGGCCGCCCGCTGGCGGGCTTCCGCGATCGGCGTGCGGCCGATCAACAGCGGCATGCAGACGTTCTCCAGGGCGGTGAACTCCGGCAACAGGTGGTGGAACTGGTAGACGAAGCCCAGCGCGCGGTTGCGCAGCAGCCCGCGGGCCGTCTCGTTCAGCGCCGAGAGTTCCTCGCCGGCGAGCCAGACGCTGCCGGCGGAGGGCGTGTCCAGGCCGCCGAGCATGTTCAGCAAGGTGCTCTTGCCCGAACCGGAGCTGCCGACGATAGCCACCCGCTCCCCAGGCAGCAGGTTCAACTCGACGCCGGACAGCACCTGCACCGACTGCGGCCCCTCGTCGTAGCTCTTGCTCAGGTTGCGGCAACTCAGCACCGACTTGTCATTCATAACGCAAAGCCTCCGCAGGCTGGGTGCGCGCCGCACGCCAGGCTGGATACAAAGTGGCGAAGAAGCTGAGGACCAGGGCCGCGCCGCAGACCAGCACGACATCGTCGAGCATCAGTTGCGACGGCAGGTAATCGATGAAGTACACGTCGGACGCGAGGAACTGGTGGCCCAGCAGCTTTTCCAGGGCGGAAATCCAGGCGCTGACGTTGAGCGCCGCGACCACCCCGAGGACCCCGCCGACCAGCGTGCCGATCACCCCGATCACCGTGCCCTGGACCATGAAGGTAGCCATGATCTGCCCCGGCGTGGCGCCGAGGGTACGAAGGATGGCGATGTCCGACTTCTTGTCGGTGACCACCATCACCAGGGTGGAAATGATGTTGAACGCGGCGACCGCGACGATCAGCAGCAACAACAGGCCGATCATGGTCTTTTCCATGCGGATGGCCTGGTACAGGTTGCCGTGGCTGCGCGTCCAGTCGCGGGCGTAGAAGTCATTGTCGGTCAGGGTCCGGGCGATCTCCCAGGCCACCCGCGGCGCCTGGAACAGGTCGTCGAGCTTCAGGCGCAGCCCCTGTACCTGGTTGGTCTTCCAGCGCTGCAGGCGCGCGGCGTCTTCCAGGTGGATCAGCGACAGGCCGCCATCCAGTTCACCGGCGCCGACGCGGAAGGTGCCGACCACGGTGAAACGCTTCATACGCGGGAACACCCCGGCCGGGGTGACCGCCACCTCGGGGAGGATCAGGGTGACCTTGTCGCCGATGCCGACGCCGAGCTTCTGCGCAGCCAGTTGGCCAATGACGATGCCAAAGCCGCCGGCCTTGAGTTCCGCCAGCGAGCCCTGCCTGAAGAAATCGGGAATGATCGAGACCTTGGCCTCTTCCAGCGGATCGACCGCATCGACCATCACCGTCTGCACCGCGCCATTGGCGCTGAGCATGCCCTGCATCTGGGTGAACGGCGCTACCGCGGTGACATGCTCGTGGGCCTTAACCTTCTCGGCCAGGGCGCGCCAGTCATCGATGGGCTGGTACGACTCGACGGTGGCCTGCGGCACCATGCCGAGGATGCGGGTACGCATTTCGCGATCGAAGCCGTTCATCACCGAGAGCACCACGATCATCACCAGCACGCCCAGTGCCAGGCCGATCATCGAGGTCAGCGAAATGAAGGAGACGAAATGGCTGCGACGTTTGGCCCGCGTATAGCGCGTGCCGATGAAAACGGACAGGGGTCTGAACATGTCGCCCTTAGCTGGCAGAAAATGGATGCGTCGGGATGGCGAAGTGGCGAGGCATCGCCGGCGGCCTTACACTCTGACCATCACTGCCGCCGTGGGTTCGCCATGTCCACTCGTGACGCGGATGACCGCCGCGAATACTACCGTATCGAAGATACCCTCGCACTGGAATTTCGCCCTGCCGGGGCCGTCGAAGACGGCCTGGAGAGCGAGCCGGGGGCCACCCTGTTCAGCCTGCTCAGCGACCTCCACCTGATGGATTACGAGTCGCAGCACCTGCTGCGCCACATCAGCGAACGCGACCGCACGCTGGCCAACTACCTGAAGGTGATGAACAAGCGCATCGACCTGCTTGGCCAGGTCATGGTGCAGAGCCTGCTCAAGGAGATCGGCGAACCGCGCAAGGTCAGCCTGTCCGAGGGGGGCGTCAGCTTCCACCACGACCGCGCTTTGCCGGTCGGCCAGTTGCTCGTCCTGCGCATGGTCCTGTTGCCGCAGGGTTTCGGCCTCGAACTGCGGGCCCGGGTAATCCACGCCCAGCCACACGACGACGAATTCGAGATCGGCACCGAGTTCGAAGCGTTGAGCGACGCACAGCGCCAGTTGCTGGCCCGGCATATCCTCCAGAAGCAGGCCCAGCAGCGCCGCCTGGCACGGGCCGGACAAGGCCCGCTCGGCGAGCCGGGCCAACCTTCTTCGACCTGAGATGTACCGATGCTCCGTTCGCTACTGCTGTGCTCCCTCCTCCTCGCCCCGCCGCTGTTCGCCGACACCCTGAGCATTCCGCTGGGCGCCCAGGGCGATACCCGGGTCGCCCTGCCCGCGCGCGGCGAAAGCCGCGAAGCCGTGCTGCAACGCTTCGGCCTGGCCGACGAGGAACATCCCGCGGTCGGCCAGCCGCCCATCGTGCGCTGGGATTACCGCGACTTCTCGGTATATTTCGAAAGCGGCCGGGTGATCGACAGCGTTCGCCATCATCGGCCGCGGAATCCCGCGCAACCCTCGAACAAGGAGCCACAGTGACTCTCATCTATGGACATCGCGGCGCCAAGGGCGAAGCGCCGGAAAACACCCTGGCCAGCTTCCAGCGCTGCCTGGAGCATGGCGTCAACCGTTGCGAACTGGACCTGCACCTGTCCCGCGACGGCGAACTGATGGTGATCCACGACCCGACCCTGAAGCGCACCACCGGCCGCCGCGGCAAGGTCGCCGAACACGACGCGGCCACCCTGGTCACCTACGACGCGCGCGAAGGCGGCCCCGGCTGGGTACGGCCGACGCCGATCCCGCGGCTGGAGGAGTTGTTCGAGAAGTGCCCGTTCGAGCACTGGCAACTGGAAGTGAAGAGCGCCTCGCGCGAACGCGCGGCGCGGACGGTAACGCGGATCAGGGAGCTGACCGAGCGCTTCGGCAACCGCGACAAGGTCACCGTCACCAGCGGTTCGCGGACCGTGCTCAAGGCCCTCAACGAACTGACCCCGGAGCTGTCGCGCGGGCTGGTCGCCGAATACGCCTGGCTCGACCCGCTGAAGGTCGCCCAGCACTATGGCTGTGCCCTGCTCGCCCTGAACTGGACCCTATGCACCCCGGAACGCCTGCTCAAGGCCCAGCGCCAGGGGCTTCACGTCTCGGTGTGGACGGTCAACGAACCGGCGCTGATGCGCCGGCTCGCCGACTTCGGCGTGGACAGCCTGATCACAGACTTTCCCGGTTTGGCCAGCGCCACCCTCGGGAATCGCTGAGCACATCCCCTCCGGCCGGCTCAGGCCGCCGGCCGGAGTCCTTCAAAAAAGCCGGTTGAGGCCGTCGAACGCCGCTACCCGATAGGCTTCCGCCATGGTCGGGTAGTTGAAGGTGGTGTTGACGAAGTACTTCAGGGTATTCAGCTCGCCCGGCTGGTTCATGATCGCCTGGCCGATGTGGACGATTTCCGAAGCCTGGTCGCCGAAGCAGTGCACGCCGAGGATCTCCAGGGTCTCGCGATGGAACAGGATCTTCAGCATGCCCACCGGCTCGTTGGAAATCTGCGCCCGGGCCATGCCCTTGAAGAACGCCTTGCCCACTTCGTAGGGAATCTTCGCCGCGGTCAGTTCGCTTTCGTTCTTGCCGATCGAGCTGATCTCCGGAATGGTGTAGATGCCGGTCGGCACATCGTTGACGAAGCGCCAGCTGTCGCTCTCGACGATGTTGCCGGCGGCAGAGCGGCCCTGGTCGTAGGCAGCGCTGGCCAGGCTCGGCCAGCCGATCACGTCGCCGGCGGCGAAGATGTTGCTCACCGAAGTGCGGTAGTTCTCGTCCACCTCGATCTGGCCACGGCTGTTGACCTTGATGCCGACGTTCTCCAGGCCGAGCTTGTCGGTGTTGCCGGTCCGGCCGTTGCACCAGAGCAGCGCGTCCGCCTTGATCTTCTTGCCCGACTTCAGGTGCAGGATGACACCGTTGTCCAGCCCCTCGACGCGCTCGTACTCCTCGTTGTGGCGGATCAGCACGTTGTTGTTGCGCAGGTGGTAGCTCAGCGCATCGGAAATCTCGTCATCGAGGAAGCTGAGCAACTGGTCGCGCGTATCGATCAGGTCCACCAGCACGCCCAGGCCGCTGAAGATCGACGCGTATTCGCAGCCGATCACCCCGGCTCCGTAGATGATCAGCCGGCGCGGGGTGTGGCTCAGGGACAGGATGGTGTCACTGTCGTAGACCCGCGGGTGGTTGAAATTGATGTCCGAAGGACGATACGGGCGCGAGCCGGTGGCGATCACGAACTGGTCGGCGACCAGGCGCTCCACCGCGCCGCTCGGCGTCACCACTTCGACGGTGCGTTCGTCGACGAAGCTGGCGGTGCCGGTGAACATGTCGATGCGATTGCGCGCGTAGTAGCCGGTACGCGAGGCGACTTGCTTGGAGATCACCCGGTCGGCGCTCTTCAGCACGTCGGGGAAGGAGAACCAGCGCGGCTCGCCGATCTGGCGGAACATCGGGTTGGTGTTGAACTCGATGATCTGCTTCACCGAGTGGCGCAGGGCCTTGGAAGGAATGGTGCCGAGGTGCGTGCAGTTGCCTCCGACCACGCGACGGCTGTCGACTACCGCCAGCTTGCGTCCGTACTTGGAGGCGTTCATCGCCGCCCCTTCGCCCGCCGGACCCGTGCCCAAAATCACCACGTCGTAGTTGTAGACAGCCATGCGTACTCCTCAGAACAGGCCGAGGCGCCCACTGGCGCCTCCGGCAAAGCCGCTGCACAACATGTGCGCGGCGGATCGATTCGATCATCGGGTCGGTGCGAACGACGGCATTCGCCGGGCAAGGCTCGGTCCGACCTCGAGGCGGGCATATGTTACGCCCCGTGCGAAATGTCGCACATTAGCGTTTGGTCGCGTCGTAGGCGAGTTTTCCGGGCACTACAGATTCGTCGCGGTTGGCTTCCTCGCATTTCTGCCGGTCGCCGCCGCAGATCGAGCACTCCTTCTCGATCCCCAGGTTGGCGATGCCGCCGCAGGAACCGGCGATCGGCTTGCGGCCCATGATGACCCCGATGGACATGCCGAAGACCACCAGCAGCATGATGACGAAGACCAGTAGCCAGGTCATGGACGTTCTCCTTGGTTGCCGAACAGTTGCTCGTAGCGTGGCGTGGTGCGGCTGTCGAAACCGTTGCCCTGGCGACTGACGAACAGCGCCGCCAGTCGGTGCTTCTCGGCGAAACGGTAGCCCTCTTCCGGACCGAGCACCATCAGCAGGGTCGACAGGCCGTCGGCGTTGCGCGTCGACGGATCGATCACCGTGACCGAAGCCAGGTGATGGTCGATCGGCGCGCCGGTGCGCGGGTCGAAGGTGTGCGAATAGCGCTGGCCGTTCTCTTCGAAATAGTTGCGGTAATCGCCCGAGGTCGAGACGCCGTAGCCGTCCAGCGCCAGTACCTGCTGGGCGACCCGCTGGCCCTCGCGCGGCGCTTCGATAGCGATGCGCCAGGGCGTGCCGTCCGGCTTGCGCCCTTCGGCTTTCAACTCGCCGGTGATTTCCGCCAGGTAGCTGCGCACGCCAAGCTCCTTCAGGCGTTCGCCTACCGCGTCCACCGTATAGCCAGCGGCGATGCTGTCGAAGTCCAGCTGTACGGCGGCGTCCTTGCACAGGCGCTGGCCGTCGATGCGCAGGTGTCGATGGCCGACGTCACGGCGCGCCGCGGCGATCTGCTCGGTGCTGGGAACCTTCTCCACCCGCGCCTGCGGACCGAAGCCCCAGAGGTTCATCAGCGGCTCGACGGTCATGTCGAAGGCGCCCTGGCTCTGTTCCGACAACTCGCCGCCATAGCGCAGCAACTCCAGCATCGGTGGCGGCAGCTCCATGCAGGACTGCGCCGGCAGCGCATTGAAACGCGAGACCAGGGAGTCGTCGCGGTAGGTGGACATCTGCCGGTCGACCTCGGCGAGGATCGCTTCCACCGCGGCTTTCGCCGTCTGGACGTCGGGCGCCGAGGCGCCGCGCACGTACTTGATCGAATAGGTGCTGCCCATGGTCGGGCCGCCGAAGCTTTCCAGGGTGTCGCCGCAACCGGCCAGGACCAGCGCCAGCGCTGCCAGTCCGGCCTTGGCAAGCGGACGGAAACGCTCAGCCACCGAAATCGTCCAGCAGGATATTCTCGCGCTCCACGCCCAGGTCGGTGAGCATCTTGATCACCGCGGCATTCATCATCGGCGGGCCGCACATGTAGAACTCGCAGTCCTCGGGCGCCGGGTGGTCCTTCAGGTAGTTCTCGAACAGCACGTTGTGGATGAAGCCGGTCAGGCCGGTCCAGTTGTCCTCCGGCTGCGGGTCGGACAGCGCCAGGTGCCACTGGAAGTTGGGGTTCTCCGCCTGCAGCTGGTCGTACTCCTCGGTATAGAAGGCCTCGCGCAGCGAGCGCGCGCCGTACCAGAAGCTGATCTTGCGGTTCGACTTGAGCCGGCGCAACTGGTCGAAGATGTGCGAACGCATCGGCGCCATGCCGGCGCCACCGCCGATGAAGACCATCTCGGCCTCGGTGTCCTTGGCGAAGAACTCGCCGAACGGCCCGTACACGGTGACCTTGTCGCCCGGCTTGAGGTTGAACACCCAGGACGACATCTGCCCCGGCGGCAGGTCGCTGCCCGGCGGCGGCGAGGCGATGCGGATGTTGAACTTGACCACGCCCTGCTCTTCCGGGTAGTTGGCCATCGAGTAGGCGCGGATCACCGTCTCGTCGACCTTCGACACGTAGCGCCACATGTTGAACTTGTCCCAGTCGCCGCGATATTCCGGCTGGATATCGAAGTCCTTGTACTCGACCACGTGCGGCGGGCATTCCAGCTGCACGTAGCCGCCGGCGCGGAAATCCACGCTCTCGCCGTCCGGCAGGCGCAGGGTGAGCTCCTTGATGAAGGTGGCGACGTTGGGGTTGGACTCCACCGTGCATTCCCACTTCTTCACCCCGAAGACCTCTTCAGGCACGCGGATCTGCATGTCCTGCTTGACCGGGGTCTGGCACGACAGGCGCCAGCCCTCCTTCGCCTGGCGCCGGGTGAAGTGCGACTCCTCGGTGGGCAGCATCTCGCCGCCGCCCTCGACCACCACGCACTTGCACTGCGCGCAGGTGCCGCCGCCGCCGCAGGCGGAAGACAGGAACACGTTGTTCGTCGCCAGGGTTTGCAGCAGCTTGCCGCCGGCCGGCACGGTCAGGCTGTGCTCGCCGTTGATCTGGATGGTCACGTCGCCACTCGACACCAGCTTGGCGCGGGCGACCAGGATGATCGCCACCAGGCCCAGGACGATGGCGGTGAACATGCCGATGGCCAGGAAAATCTCGAATCCGATCACGGGCCTCTCCTTACAACTGCACGCCGGAGAACGACATGAAGCCCAACGACATCAGGCCGATGGTGATGAAGGTGATCCCCAGGCCCTGCAGGCCCTCGGGGACGTCGCTGTACTTGAGCTTCTCGCGGATACCCGCCAGCGCGGCGATCGCCAGCGCCCAGGAAAAGCCCGAGCCGACGCCGTACACCGTGCTCTCGGCAAGGTTGTAGTCGCGCTCGACCATGAACAGCGAGCCGGCCATGATCGCGCAGTTCACCGTGATCAGGGGCAGGAACACGCCCAGCGCGTTGTAGAGACTGGGTACGTACTTGTCGAGGAGCATCTCGAGGATCTGCACGATGGCGGCGATCACCCCGATGTAGCTGAGCAGGCCGAGGAAGCTCAGGTCCACCTCGGGCAGCCCGGCCCAGGCCAGCGCGCCGTCCTTGAGCAGGTAGGTGTAGATCAGGTTGTTGGCCGGCACGGTGATGGTCTGCACCACGATCACCGCGATACCCAGGCCGATGGCGGTCTCCACCTTCTTCGAGATGGCGATGAAGGTACACATGCCGAGGAAGAACGCCAGCGCCATGTTCTCGACGAACACGGCCTTCACGAACAGGCTGATGTAGTGCTCCATCAGTAAGCCTCCTTGCTGGATACCTGCGGGGCCATCTTGTAGGTCGGGGCCTCGACCTGGTCTTTCTTCCAGGTCCGCAGGGCCCAGATGATCAGGCCGATCAGGAAGAACGCCGAAGGCGGCAGCAGGAGCAGGCCGTTCGGCTGGTACCAGCCGCCATCGTTGACCGTCGGCAACACGCTGATGCCGTAGAGCTTGCCGGCGCCGAACAGCTCGCGGACGAAGCCCAGCACCAGCAGCATGGCGCTGTAGCCGAGACCGTTGCCGATGCCGTCGAAGAACGACACGAGCGGCGGGTTGGCCATGGCGAAGGCTTCGGCGCGGCCCATCACGATGCAGTTGGTGATGATCAGCCCGACGAACACCGAGAGCTGCTTGCTCAGGCTATAGGCATAGGCCTTGAGCACCTGGTCGACGACGATCACCAGCGAGGCGATGATCACCATCTGCACGATCATCCGGATCGAGCTGGGAATCTGCCGGCGGATCATCGAGATGAACAGGTTGGAGAAGCCGGTCACCAGGGTCAGGGCGATGGCCATGACGGTAGCGGTCTTCAGGTTCGAGGTTACCGCCAGCGCCGAGCAGATCCCGAGGATCTGCAGGCCGATCGGATTGTTCTGGAAGACCGGATTGAACAGGACTTCGCGGATCGTGGGTTGAGCAGCCATCACGCCTCCCCTTTGCGCAGATTGGCGAGGAAGGCGTCGAAACCGTCCTTGCCGAGCCAGAAATGCAGCAGGTTGTCGACACCCTTGCTGGTCAGGGTGGCGCCGGCCAGGCCGTCGACCTGGTGGGTCGCCTTCGCCGATTGCGGGTCCACCGAGCCCTTGATGATCTGTACGGCAAGATCGCCCTGGGCGTCGTAGAGGGTCTTGCCGACCCACAGCGCCTTCCATTTCGGATTGTCGACCTCGCCGCCGAGACCGGGGGTCTCGCCATGCTGGTAGAAGCCGAAGCCGGCGACCGTGTTGAGGTCGCCCTTGAGCGCCAGGAAGCCGTACAGGGTCGACCACAGACCGTAGCCGCGCACCGGCAGGATCAGGGTGTCGAGCTTGCCGTCGGTCTCCACCAGGTAGACCGTGGTATAGCGCTCGCGGCGCTTGATCGAGGCGATGTCCTCGGCGGCGGGCAGCGCTTCCGAAAGCGCAGGGTCCTTGGCCGCTTTCAGCGGATCGTAGCCGAGCGGGTCCTGGGCATCGCTGAAGGTGCCGCTCTGCAGGTCGACCACCTTGGCGGTGATGCGACTGTCGAACAGCGCCTTGACCTCTTTGCCGGACATGCCCGGCTCGCCGAGACCGGCGATGGCGAGGATGCTGCGCTGCTTGTCGAGCAGGCGGTTTTCCGCCTGGGTCGGCTTCAGCGCCACCGCCGCGCCGGCGACGAACACCGAGCTGACCAGGCACACCACCAGGGCTACCAGCAGTGTGCGGGTGGTGGATTCTTGATTAGCCATTGCGCGCCAGCCTCCGCTTGATGTTGGCCTGAACGACGAAATGGTCGATCAGCGGTGCGAACAGGTTGGCGAACAGGATCGCCAGCATCATGCCTTCCGGGAACGCCGGGTTGACCACCCGGATCAGCATGACCATCACTCCGATCAGGGCGCCGAACAGCCACTTGCCGGTATCGGTCATGGACGCCGAGACCGGGTCGGTGGCCATGAAGATCATGCCGAAGGCGAAGCCGCCGGTGACCAGGTGCCAATACCAGGGCATGGCGAACATCGGGTTGCTGGCCGAGCCGATGGCGTTGAACAGATAGCTCATGGCGACCATCCCCAGCATCACCCCGGCGACGATGCGCCAGGAGGCGATGCGGGTCAGCAGCAGCACGGCGCCGCCGATGAAGATCGCCAGGGTGCTGGTCTCGCCCATCGAACCCTGCATGTGGCCGAGGAAGGCATCCATCCAGGTCAGGCCGTGGCCGAGGATGTTGTCCACCCCGCCGGCGGCGGCCAGGCTCAGCGAGGTGGCGCCGGCGAAGCCGTCCACCGAGGTCCATACCGCGTCGCCGGACATCTGCGCCGGGTAGGCGAAGAACAGGAAGGCCCGGCCGACCAGTGCCGGATTGAGGAAGTTCTTCCCGGTGCCGCCGAACACTTCCTTGCCCAGCACCACGCCGAAGCTGATCCCCAGGGCTACCTGCCACAGCGGGACGGACGGCGGCAGGGTCAGGGCGAACAGCACCGAGGTGACGAAGAAGCCTTCGTTGACCTCGTGGCGGCGGATGCTGGCGAACAGCACCTCCCAGAAACCGCCGACGATGAAGGTGGTCAGGTACACCGGCAGGAAGTACGCGGCGCCCTGGACCAGGCAATCCCACAGGCTGTTCGGGTCGAACCCGGCCAGCGCGCCGATCAGGGCGAAGCGCCAGCCATCCTGGGCGCTCAACAGGTCGGGGCTCTGGGCGAAGATCAGGTTGGCCTGGTGGCCGACGTTGTACATGCCGAAGAACATCGCCGGGAAGGTGCACAGCCAGACGATGATCATCATGCGCTTCAGGTCGATGCCGTCGCGCACGTGTGCAGTGGTGCGGGTGACGCTGCCGGGACGATAGAGGAAGGTGTCCACGGCTTCGTACAGCGGGTACCACTTCTCGTAGCGCCCGCCCTTCTCGAAATGATGCTCGACCTTGTCGAGCAGGTTACGCAAACCCATGGCTCAGCCCTCCTGCTCGATGCGTGCCAGGTTGTCCCGCAGAATCGGGCCGTATTCGTACTTGCCGGCGCAGACGTAGCTGCACAGCGCCAGGTCCTCTTCGTCGAGTTCCAGGGCGCCGAGCTTCTGGGCCATTTCCGTGTCGCCGACGATCAGGTAGCGCAGCAGTTGGGTCGGCAGGATATCCAGCGGCATCACCGCCTCGTAGTTGCCTACCGGCACCATCGCCCGCGGGCTGCCGTTGGTGCTGGTGGTGAAGGCGAAACGCTTGCCGCCGAGCAGCCTGGAGACGAACACGTTGAGCAACGAATGCTTTTCCACCCCGGCGCGCAGGTAGTGGAGGAACTCACGCTGGTCGCCCTCCTTGAGACAGGACAACTGCAGGTGGTAGCGCCCCAGGTAGGCGTAGGCGCCATGGGCGGTGCGACCGCCCAGCACGGAGCCGGAGATCAGCCGGTTGTTGCCCGGCTGCAGCTGGCCGGCGGCCAGTTCGTCGAGGTTGGCGCCCAACCGGGTGCGCACCAGACGCGGCTTTTCCACCACCGGACCGGCCAGGGCGATCACCCGCTCGGTCCACAATTGCCCGGTCGTGAACAGCTTGCCGATGGCGATCACGTCCTGGTAGTTCAGGTTCCACACGCTCTTGCCGGCACCCACCGGGTCGAGGAAGTGGATATGGGTGCCGGGCAGGCCCGCCGGATGCGGACCGGCGAAGGCTTGCGCGGTCACGCCGGAGAGCGCCTCGCCGGGTAGCGAAACGCCTTCCGCCTTGCACAGGAACACCCGGGCCAGGCGCCCGAGCACCGTCAGCCCGGCCTGGAAGGCCTCGCCCTGCTCCGCGATAACCACCTGCGGATCGGCGGCCAGCGGCTGGGTATCGATGGCAGTGACGAAAATCGAACTGGGGCTGGACTCGGGATCGGGCACCTTGCTGAACGGCCGGGTCCGCAGCGCGGTCCACAGGCCCGACTGCAACAGGTTGTCGCGGACCTGCTCGGCGCTCAGCGTGGCGAGTTGGTCCGCGGGATAACGGGCGAACTCCAGTTGCTCGTCGCCGTCGAGATCGATGACCACCGATTGCAGGACGCGCTTCTCGCCACGATGGATGGCACTGACCACACCGGCGCCGGGTGCGGTATAGCTGACGGAGGGATTCTTCTTGTCGGTGAACAGCACCTGCCCCAGCTTCACCCGGTCGCCTACCTGCACCGCCATGGTCGGCTTCATGCCGTGGTAGTCGAAACCGATCAACGCCACGCTGCGTACCGGGCGTGCTGCCTCGATGCGCTGTTCGGGGGCGCCGCTGATGGGCAGGTCCAGGCCACGTTTTATCTTGATCATGTCTAGTGCCTAGTGGTCGTGGACAGAAAAGACGAGGCCCAAGTCAGAAAATGACCATCATCGCGCACAACGTACTGAATTGGCACGATTGATGAATGGCCCCGCAAGGTAACTCCGGGATTATAAAGAGCCACCTCCCCGGGAGCCACCCAAGCCGCACACCGGGCCTTGAAACGCGTAACAGAAAACGACAGAAAAACTTGCCCGTGCGAAATGAAAAACGGGAGCCGAAGCTCCCGTCCCGCGCCACCCGCAGGCTCAGGCCTGCTGGCCGAGCCCGCGCCTTTCCGCCAGCGACAGCTTGACCCGGTAGCACAACCACATCAGCAGCAGCCAGAATGGGATGGCGTACACCGAGATGTTGATCCCGGGGATCATCAGCATGATGCCAAGGATGAACACCACGAAGGCCAGGCACAGGTGGTTGCTGAACGGCGACCAGAGTGCCTTGAAGAAGGTGTCCACGCCCTGCCGCTTCATCGCCGCGCGGAACTTCAGGTGCGACAGGCTGATCATCGCCCAGTTGATCACCAGCGCCGCCACCACCAGCGACATCAGCAGTTCCAGCGCCTTGTGCGGCAATACGTAGTTGACGATCACGCAGAGGAAGGTGATCAGCGCCGAGACCAGGATCGACAGCACCGGCACGCCCCGGCGGTCCACCGACATCAGCACCTTCGGCGCGTCGCCCTGGGCGGCCAGGCCGTAGAGCATCCGGCTGTTGCAGTAGACGCCGCTGTTGTAGACCGACAATGCCGCGGTGAGGACTACGAAGTTGAGGATGTTGGCCGCGGTGCCGCTGCCGATCAACGAGAAGATCTGCACGAACGGGCTGCCACTGTAGTCGTCGCCGGAAGCGTTGATGGTCTCCACCAACTGGTCCCATGGATACAGCGAGAGCAGCACCGCCAGGGCGCCGATATAGAAGATCAGGATCCGGTAGATCACCTGGTTGATCGCCTTGGGAATCACCTTCCTCGGCTCGGACGCCTCGGCGGCGGTGATGCCCACCAGCTCCAGGCCACCGAAGGAGAACATGATGATCGCCAGGGTCATCACCAGGCCGCTGAGGCCGTTGGGGAAGAAGCCGCCGCGGTCCCACAGGTTGCTCACCGAGGCTTGCGGCCCGCCACCGCCGCCGACCAGCAGGTAGATACCGAGCAGGATCATGCCGATGATCGCCGCTACCTTGATGATCGCGAACCAGAACTCGGTCTCGCCGAAGGCTTTCACGTTGGCCAGGTTGATCGCGTTGATCAGCACGAAGAACGCCGCCGCCGTGGCCCAGGTCGGCACGTCAGGCCACCAGTACTGGATGTACTTGCCCACCGCGGTCAGCTCCGACATGCCCACCAGGATGTACAGCACCCAGTAGTTCCAGCCGGAGAGGAAACCGGCGAAGCCGCCCCAGTACTTGTGTGCAAAGTGGCTGAAGGAACCGGCCACCGGCTCCTCGACGATCATCTCGCCGAGCTGGCGCATGATCAGGAAGGCGATGAAGCCGCCAATGGCGTAACCGAGGATCATCGACGGGCCGGCCGTCTTGATGACGCCCGCCGAGCCGAGGAACAGCCCGGTGCCGATCGCCCCGCCCAGCGCGATCAACTGGATGTGGCGATTCTTCAGGCCACGCTTCAGCTCGCCCTGGTGCAGATGTTGACCATCCATTGAAAAACCCTAAATCGAAGTGAGTAGTTTCTTGTTCTGGTTATCCACAGAAATGAAAAACGGGAGCCCGAGAGCTCCCGTTTTCCTCTACGCCTCGCGCATCAACGCGGGAAGGCCGGCGGGTTGACCCCAGCCATGTCTTCCATCACGCGCACTACCTGGCAGCTGTAGCCGAACTCGTTGTCGTACCACACGTACAGGACGACACGGTTGTCGTTGCAGATGGTCGCCTCGGCGTCCACCACGCCGGCATGGCGCGAACCGACGAAGTCGGTGGAAACCACTTCCTGGGAGCTGACGAAGTCGATCTGCTTCTGCAGGTCCGAGTGCATGGCCATCTGGCGCAGGTACTCGTTGATCTCTTCGCGGGTGGTGGCCTTTTCCAGGTTCAGGTTGAGGATCGCCATGGACACGTTCGGCGTCGGCACGCGGATCGCATTGCCGGTCAGCTTGCCTTTCAGCACCGGCAGGGCCTTGGCCGCGGCGGTGGCGGCACCGGTCTCGGTGATCACCATGTTCAGCGGCGCGCTGCGGCCACGACGACTGCCCTTGTGGAAGTTGTCGATCAGGTTCTGGTCGTTGGTGTACGAGTGAACGGTCTCGACGTGACCGTTGACGATGCCGTACTGGTCGTTGACAGCCTTCAGCACCGGCACGATGGCGTTGGTGGTGCAGGAGGCGGCCGAGATGATCTTGTCGTCGGCGCCGATGTCGGTGTGGTTGATACCGTGCACGATGTTCTTCAGCGCACCCTTGCCCGGCGCGGTAAGGACCACGCGATCGATCCCCGGGCACTTCAGGTGCTGGCCGAGGCCTTCGGCGTCGCGCCACTTGCCGGTGTTGTCGACCAGCAGGGCGTTCTTGATGCCGTACTGGGTGTAGTCGATCGACGCCGGGTCGTTGGAGTAGATCACCTGGATCAGGTTGCCGTTGGCGGTCAGCGTGTTGTTTTCTTCGTCGATGGTGATGGTGCCGTCGAACGGACCGTGCACCGAGTCCCGACGCAGCAGGCTGGCCCGCTTGACCAGGTCGTTCTCGGCGCCCTTGCGCACGACGATCGCGCGCAGGCGCAGGCCGTCGCCGCCGCCGGTCTTCTCGATCAGGATACGCGCCAGCAGGCGACCGATGCGGCCGAAGCCGTAGAGCACGACGTCGGTGCCTTCGCGGGCATCGCCGTTCTGCTTGCCGGCCACTTCGGCCAGCTCGGCCTTGACGAAGTCCTCGATGCTGCGGCCGTTACCTTCTGCCTTGAACTTGGCGACCATCTTGCCCAGATCGACGGAAGCGGCACCCAGCTTGAGCTCGCTCATCGCCTTGAGGATCGGGAACGTCTCGTGAACCGACAGCTCGGCGTCATCAGCCATGCGATGACGGGCGAAACGATGCGCCTTCATGATCGCGATCACCGAGCGGTTGATCAGACCACGGCCATGGATCGAGGTCACCACATTGTTATTGCGGTAGAGCTGGCCAATCAGCGGGATCATGGCTTCCGCGATGGCTTCACGATCGATCCATTCACCGAGACACTGGTCGGGCTTCTGAGTCACGGGCAATACCTTCCACATGTAGGGGATGAAAAAAGGGGCTACATTATGACCGCGCCGGCCAGGCTCGGCAATCTGCAGCAGTCGGAAGACTGACATCCAGCAGTCGGGAAAGTTACAATCCGGCGGGTCAAATTCCCGACCGGAGCCCAGCTTGCCCGTGTCCGTACTGCGTCTTCCCAGCCTGCCGGCCAGCGCCGGCAAGCAACACTGGGGCAACCTCCCCGGTGCCGCGCTGAGCCTGGCTGTCGCCGAGGCCGCCAGTT
Source organism: Pseudomonas sp. FDAARGOS_761 (assembly GCF_013343155.1). NCBI lineage: Bacteria > Pseudomonadati > Pseudomonadota > Gammaproteobacteria > Pseudomonadales > Pseudomonadaceae > Pseudomonas > Pseudomonas sp. FDAARGOS_761. The sequence goes on from NZ_CP054572.1 coordinate 3,455,496, forward strand.
CCGCCAAGCGCTTCACCTTGCTGCTGACCGCCGACAGCCAGAATGCCGAACGCCTGGAACAGGAACTGCGGTTCTTCGCCCCCGACCTGCCGGTATTGCATTTCCCCGATTGGGAAACCCTGCCCTACGACGTCTTTTCGCCGCATCAGGACATCATTTCCCAGCGCATCGCCGCCCTCTACCAGTTGCCGCAGCTCAAGCACGGCGTGCTGGTGGTGCCGATCTCCACCGCCCTGCACCGCCTGGCGCCGACCCGCTTCCTGCTCGGCAGCAGCCTGGTCCTCGACGTCGGCCAGAAACTCGATGTCGAGCGGATGCGCCTGCGCCTGGAAGGCGCCGGCTACCGCTGCGTCGACACGGTCTACGAGCACGGCGAGTTCGCCGTCCGCGGCGCGCTGATCGACCTGTTCCCAATGGGCAGCGAGTTGCCCTTCCGTATCGACCTGTTCGACGACGAGATCGAGACCCTGCGCACCTTCGACCCGGAGACCCAGCGCTCCATCGACAAGGTCGAGTCGATCCGCCTGCTGCCGGCACGCGAATTCCCCCTGAACAAGGAAGCGGTCACCGGTTTCCGCGGCCGCTTCCGCGAGCGCTTCGACGTCGACTACCGGCGCTGCCCGATCTACCAGGACCTCGCCAGCGGTTTGACACCCTCGGGAATCGAGTACTACCTGCCGCTGTTCTTCGAGGAAACCGCGACCCTCTTCGACTACCTGCCGCAAGACACCCAGGTGTTCTCCCTGCCCGGCATCGAACAGGCCGCCGAGCAGTTCTGGAATGACGTACGCAGCCGCTACGAGGACCGCCGGGTCGATCCGGAACGGCCATTGCTGCCGCCGGCGGAAGTGTTCCTTCCGGTGGAAGACTGCTTCGCCCGGCTGAAGAACTGGCCACGGGTGGTCGCCAGCCAGGAGGACGTCGAGCCGGGCGTCGGGCGCGAGCGCTTCCCGGCCCTGCCGCTGCCGAACCTGGCGATCGAAGCCAAGGCCGCCGAGCCGCTGGCCGCGCTGCGCCGGTTCATCGAGGAGTTCCCCGGCCGCGTACTGTTCTGCGCCGAATCGCCCGGACGCCGGGAAGTCCTGCTGGAGCTGCTGGCCCGACTGAAGCTGCGCCCCGAGGAAGTCGACGGCTGGCCGGCCTTCCTCGCCAGCCAGGCACGCCTGGCGATCAGCATCGCGCCGCTGGACGAGGGCCTGCTGCTGGACCATCCGGCACTCGCCCTGGTCGCCGAAAGCCCGCTGTTCGGCCAGCGCGTCATGCAGCGCCGGCGCCGGGAAAAGACCCGCGACGGCGGCGACGCGGTGATCAAGAACCTCACCGAGCTGCGCGAAGGCGCGCCGGTGGTGCACATCGACCATGGCGTCGGCCGCTACCTGGGCCTGATCACCCTCGAGGTGGACAACCAGCAGGCGGAATTCCTCATGCTGCAATACGCCGAGGACGCCAAGCTCTACGTGCCGGTCGCCAACCTGCACCTGATCGCCCGCTACACCGGCGCCGACGACGCCCTGGCGCCGCTGCACCGACTCGGCTCGGAAACCTGGCAGAAGGCCAAGCGCAAGGCCGCCGAACAGGTTCGCGACGTCGCCGCCGAACTGCTCGACATCTACGCCCGCCGCGCCGCCCGCGAAGGCTTCGCGTTCAAGGATCCGCAGGCCGACTACGCGACCTTCTCGGCCGGCTTCCCGTTCGAGGAGACGCCGGACCAGCAAAGCGCCATCGAGGCGGTGGTCGCCGACATGCTCGCGCCCAGGCCCATGGACCGCCTGGTCTGCGGCGACGTCGGCTTCGGCAAGACCGAAGTGGCGATGCGCGCGGCGTTCGTCGCCGTGCATAGCGGCAAGCAGGTGGCGGTGCTGGTGCCCACCACCCTGCTCGCCCAGCAGCACTACAACAGCTTCCGCGACCGCTTCGCCGACTGGCCGGTGAGCGTCGAGGTGATGAGCCGCTTCAAGAGCGCCAAGGAAGTCGAGAACGCCGCGCGGCTACTGGCCGAAGGCAAGATCGACATCCTCATCGGGACCCATAAGCTGCTCCAGGAAGACGTGAAGTTCGCCAACCTGGGGTTGGTCGTGATCGACGAGGAACACCGCTTCGGGGTGCGCCAGAAGGAGCAGCTCAAGGCCCTGCGCAGCGAAGTGGACATCCTCACCCTCACCGCCACGCCGATCCCGCGGACCCTGAACATGGCCGTCTCCGGCATGCGCGACCTGTCCATCATCGCCACGCCGCCGGCGCGCCGCCTGTCGGTGCGCACCTTCGTCATGGAGCAGCAGAACGCGGTGATCAAGGAAGCGCTGCTCCGCGAACTGCTGCGCGGCGGCCAGGTGTACTACCTGCACAACGAAGTGAAGACCATCGAGAAGTGCGCCCGCGACCTCGCCGAACTGGTCCCGGAGGCGCGCATCGGCATCGGCCACGGACAGATGCACGAGCGCGAGCTGGAACAGGTGATGAGCGACTTCTACCACAAGCGCTTCAACGTGCTGGTGGCCTCGACCATCATCGAGACCGGCATCGACGTGCCCAGCGCCAACACCATCCTCATCGAGCGCGCCGACAAGTTCGGCCTGGCCCAGTTGCACCAGTTGCGCGGCCGTGTCGGTCGCAGCCACCACCAGGCCTACGCCTACCTGCTGACACCGCCGCGCCGTCAGATGACCCCGGACGCCGAGAAACGCCTGGAAGCCATCGCCAACGCCCAGGATTTGGGCGCCGGCTTCGTCCTCGCCACCCACGACCTGGAGATCCGCGGCGCCGGCGAGTTGCTCGGCGACGGCCAGAGCGGGCAGATCCAGGCGGTCGGCTTCACCCTCTACATGGAAATGCTCGAACGGGCGGTGAAGGCCATCCGCAAGGGCGAGCAACCGAACCTCGAGCAGCCACTGGGCGGCGGGCCGGAGGTCAACCTGCGGGTGCCTGCACTGATCCCCGAGGATTACCTGCCCGACGTGCATGCCCGGCTGATCCTCTACAAGCGCATCGCCAACGCCCCTGACGAGGAAGGTTTGCGCGAGTTGCAGGTGGAGATGATCGACCGCTTCGGGCTCCTGCCCGATCCGGCGAAGAACCTGATGCGCCTGACCCTTCTGAAGCTGCAGGCGGAAAAACTTGGAATCCTCAAGGTCGATGCCGGACCGCAGGGCGGTCGTATAGAATTCGCCGCCGATACCCAGGTCGACCCGCTGGTACTGATCAAGCTGATCCAGGGCCAGCCGAACCGCTACAAGTTCGAAGGCGCAACCCTGTTCCGCTTCCAGGTGCCCATGGAACGACCGGAAGAACGCTTCAATACCCTGGAGGCGCTGTTCGAGCGCCTGACACCGCAAACCACCTAAGGATTAGCCTATGCGCTTGTTCCGTTGCCTTGCCCTGCTGCTCTCACTGGCCGCCCCCGCGGCATTCGCCGGCGGTCCCTACCAGGTGGAACTGGTGGTGTTCCGCCAGGCCGGCGATGCCGTGCCGTCCAGCCAGCCGGCGCCGGACGACTGGGCCACCGGCGCACAGCCGCTGGCCAGCGACGCCCTGCGCGCCACCGCGCTCGACAACCAGCTCGCCAAGCTCAGCCAGGACAACGGCTACACCGTGCTGCTGCACAAGGCCTGGCGCCAGGACATCGGCGAGACCCCGGTGAAGATCGCCCTCAGCGAAGGCCAGGAACAGGATCATCATTTCCCGGTGGAAGGTACGCTGACCCTCAGCCAGGTGCGCTTCGTCGACATGGAGGCCGATTTCTGGGTCAATCGCTTCGGCGACGACGGTTTCCTCGCCGGCAGCCAGCACATAAGGCAGGGCACGCGGCTGAAGAATGGCGAACTGACCTATCTCGACCATCCGAGCCTGGGCATCCTGATCAAGGTGGTGCCGGTCGGCGCCCGTCCCGCCGCCCCCAATCCCATGGAACTGGAAGAACAGCAGGCACCGGCGGACGCGCCTCCCGTCGAAGGCGGTTTCGACGCCGCACCTCCTGCGCAATAGCGAAAAAGGCCGCAATAGCGGCCTTTTTTTTTCGTTGCGATGGCCGCCTAGCCGGCCAGGACCCGCGCCAACACCTCGCGCACCTTGCCGATGCCATCGTGCAACGCCTGTTCGATTTCGGCCATGGTGATGATCCCCGCCGACTTCCCCGCCGCGGGATTGACCACCAGCGCCAGGCAGGCGTAGGGCAGGTCCAGCTCGCGGGCCAGTGCTGCCTCGGGCATGCCGGTCATGCCGACGATATCGTTGCCGTCCCGCTCCAACCGGGCGATTTCCGCCACCGTTTCCAGGCGCGGCCCTTGGGTGCAGGCGTAGACCCCATGGCTGCTGTGCGCCAGCCCCAACGCACGCAATGCCTCGATCAGGCGCTGGCGCAACGGCTCGTCATAGGGGTGGCTGAAGTCGATATGGGTGACATGCTCGATATCGCCGGCGAAATAGGTGTGCTCGCGTCCCGAGGTGTAGTCGATCAACTGGTGCGGCACGCACAGGTGCCCCGTTCCCATCGCCGCATGGATGCCACCCACCGCGTTCACCGCGATCACCGCCTCGGCACCCGCCTGCTTCAGCGCCCAGAGATTGGCGCGGTAGTTCACCTGGTGCGGCGGGAAGCGGTGCGGATGACCGTGACGCGCCAGGAACAGCACCTCGCGCCCGGCGTAGCGGCCACGCTGGAGCGGCGCGGACGGCGCGCCATACGGCGTTTCGATCGGCAGGGACTCGCTCAGCGTCAGCCCTTCCAGCTGGGTCAGGCCGGTTCCTCCGATAATCGCGTAGACACTCATCGACAGCTCCCTCAATCAATCAGTTGCGCGGCGCGCAACGCGGACAGTGCTTCCAGCCAGCGCGGCTGCTGGCGATAGTCGGTATTCGCGTAGCCCTTGCCGCGCATGCGTTGCAGACGCGACGGCGGGGTCACCTTCAGGCGTTGCAGGGCAGCCAGGGCCAGCTCGGCGGAAGCCCGGGCGTTGCACACCAGGCCCATGTCGCAGCCCGCGGCCAGGGCGGCCTCGATGCGGCTGGCGGCGTCGCCGACCACATGGGCGCCGGCCATCGACAGGTCGTCGCTGAAGATCACCCCGTCGAACTTCAGCTCGCCGCGCAGGATCTCCTGCAACCAGCGCCGGGAAAAGCCGGCGGGCTGCGGGTCGACCTGCGGATAGATGACATGGGCCGGCATCAGCGCGTCGAGCTGTCCGGCCAGGCGGGCGAACGGAACCAGGTCGCTGCGCCGGATTTCCTCGAGGCTGCGCGCGTCTTCGGGAATCGCCACATGGGAGTCGGCCTCGGCCCAGCCGTGACCGGGAAAATGCTTGCCGGTGGCGGCCATCCCGGCGGCATGCATGCCGCGAATGAAAGCACCGGCAAGCAGCGCGGCACGCTCCGGGTCGCCCTCGAAGGCGCGGCTACCGACCACGGCGCTGCGCTGGTGATCGAGATCCAGCACCGGCGCGAAACTCAGGTCGAGGCCTACCGCCTGCACCTCGGTCGCCATCAGCCAGCCACAGTGCTCGGCCAGCTCTTCGGCATTGGGGTTGTCGGCGATCGCGCGCATCGCCGGCAGGCGCACGAAGCCCTGGCGCAGGCGCTGCACGCGCCCTCCTTCCTGGTCGACGGCCAGCAACAGGTCGGGGCGGATAGCGCGAATGGCCGCACACAGTTCGCGAACCTGGGTAGGATGCTCGATGTTGCGAGCGAAGATGATCAGCCCGCCCACCTCGGGGTGGCGCAGGATTTGGCGGTCCTCGGCGGTCAGCCAGGTGCCGCCGATGTCGAGCATCAGAGAGCCTTGCATGAAAAGTCCTATGGCCTGGAAATCAGCGAAGCCCGCCGTCACGGGCCTCAGACAGCGCACACTGTACTGCACCCGGCAGAAAGACTTAAGTCCCGGGGCGGTACCGCGCGCCTGCCAATGGAGCCGGCCCGGCGCATGGAGTTCCGCCCGGAGCACAGAGAAAGGAGAAAGGAAAACGGCGCCCTGGGGCGCCGTCTGCGATCAGGCCTTGGCGGGCGTCTTGTTCCGCGGGCGCAGTTGCGCCCCGGCCAGCAGCGGATCGTCGATGCCGCTCTCGGCGCGCATGCCGGCAGCGAAGAACGGCACCATCAGGTGCATCACCTGCTCGGTGGAAGTGTTCACGCCGAAATCGGTTTCCGCCATCGCCCGCAGGGCCTTGATCCCCGACATGCTGAAGGCGGCCGCGCCGAGCATGAAGTGCACGCGCCAGAACAGCTCGATGGGCGGCAGCTTCGGCGCAGCCTCGTTGACCAGCAGCATGTAGCGCCGGAAGACCTTGCCGTAGACCTCCTCCAGGTACTTGCGCAGGTGCCCCTGGCTCTGGCTGAAGGCCAGGCCGAGCAAGCGCATGAAGATCGACAGGTCGTTGCCGCTGCGCGGCTTCACCGCCATCGCCTGGGACACCAGCAGGTGCAGGAGGTCCTCCAGGGTGGCGTGCTGGGCCTCGGGCTTGGCCTGGCGACGATCCAGCTCCTTTTCCAGGCTGGCGCAGAATGGCCCGAGGAAGCGCGAGAACACCGCCTGGATCAGCGCCTTCTTCGAACCGAAGTGATAATTCACCGCCGCCAGGTTGACCCCGGCCTTGCTGGTGATCAGACGCAACGAGGTTTCGGCGAAGCCTTTTTCCGCGAACAGCTGTTCCGCCGCATCGAGAATGCGTTCGACGGTTTCCGACTGGGCCATGGTTTCTCCGCCTGACAAACACTTGTTTGAAACATACGTTTCAGCCACATCCCTTGTCAAGCGGCAGATGACGCACCAGTCAGGAAAATTACAGAGAAGTCCCGAAAAACGGAAGCAAGACACTGGCCAACTTCATCGTGACGCAGGACGAAATGTCATGCGGAAAATCATTGCCACACCTCGCTCACTGTATATAATCCCAGTCACTGGATAAAAACACAGAGCGACGACATGCAGAAGCTGACGCCCCGCCAAGCCGAGATCCTCTCCTTCATCAAGCGCTGCCTGGAAGACCACGGCTTTCCGCCGACCCGGGCGGAAATCGCCCAGGAACTCGGCTTCAAGTCGCCGAACGCCGCCGAGGAGCACCTCAAGGCGCTGGCACGCAAGGGCGCCATCGAAATGACTCCGGGCGCCTCTCGCGGCATCCGCATTCCCGGCTTCGAACCGCATGCCGCCAACGACGATGAGGGCCTGCCGGTGATCGGACGGGTCGCCGCCGGCGCACCGATCCTCGCCGAACAGAACATCGAGGAATCCTGCCGGATCAATCCCGCCTTCTTCAATCCTCGCGCCGACTACCTGTTGCGCGTGCGCGGCATGAGCATGAAGGACATCGGCATCCTCGACGGCGACCTGCTGGCCGTCCACGTCACCCGCGAAGCGCGCAACGGCCAGGTGGTGGTCGCGCGGATCGGCGAGGAGGTCACGGTGAAACGCTTCAAGCGCGAAGGCAGCAAGGTCTGGCTGCTGGCGGAAAACCCTGAGTTCGCTCCGATCGAAGTCGATCTGAAGGAGCAGGAACTGATCATCGAAGGCTTGAGCGTCGGCGTGATCCGACGCTGACAGGAGATACCATGCAGACCTCCCACTCGCTGCCCAGCGCCCAGTTGCCACTGTTCCAGGAAGCGTTCTGGGCCAGCAACGGCGCTCCCTTGCTCGACGATGTCATCGACAGCCCTTCCAGCGCCTCCATCGAGGAACCCGCTGCCTTTAGCGAACTTTCGCTCAGCGGCCTGCCAGGGCACTGCCTGACCCTGCTCGCACCGATTCTCCGCGAGCTCAGCGAGGAACAGGATGCCCGCTGGCTGACCCTGATCGCTCCGCCGGCGAGCCTGACCCATGAATGGCTGCGCCGCGCCGGCCTGAACCGCGAGCGCATCCTGCTACTGCAGGCGAAGGACAACGCCGCTGCCCTGGCGCTCAGTTGCGAGGCCTTGCGCCTGGGTCGCAGCCACACCGTGGTCAGTTGGCTGGAACCGCTGAGCCGGGCGGCGCGCAAGCAACTGTCCCGCGCCGCCCAACTGGGCCAAGCACAGAGCCTGAATATTCGTCTGGGTTGAAAAAACGGCGGGGGACAGCGTTCAGTGCAGGACGCGGGGGCCTTCGTCGTGTTCCATCTCACCCTCGGCAAGACGACCGGCCATTTGCACGCCGACATTGAACATGGCCTTGGCCACTTCGACATGCTGGCCTTGCAGGAAATTCTTCGCGTCCCCGGAGAACTCCAGGGTCACCAACGCCTCCTCGTCATCGGCGCGACGCAGCACGATGCGCCCGTCGGGCATTTCTACGATTTCAAGGAAGGATGTTGGCATGACAGACGCTCTCTACGAAGACGCGACATTGTAACAGCCCATCCAGTGCATCCCTAGCCCGCATCCGCCTTCCGGTTCCGCTCTCGCGCCTGTAACGGCGGTTCCAGAGCGCCCGGACGGCATCCGCTAAATTTTTTTGCTGGCAAATCAACCGAGTGGAACGGTAGGAAAATTTCCTACCGCTGATCGGCGAATGACGACGGCGTTACAGCTCCGTCAGGCTCTCGCGAAAACGCAGGACCAATTGCTTCAGCGACTGCCGCCATTCCTCGAGGGTTTCGCGAGAAAGCAAGGGGGCGTCTTCGTCGATACTCACGGCAACGATCAACGGTGTGCTGGGGTCGATCTTCGCTGCCTTGGTCGGTCGCGGCGGCAGGAACAGCTCGGAGTAGGCGCCCAGCAACTGGCCCAGCCAGGTTTCCGGCTGCGACGCCAACTCCACCAGCTCAGCCAGCTCGGGGCTGGGCGCGGCCGCCAGCACTTCGGCATTCAGCAATGCATCCACGCGAGGAGCGGCAGCCTGCGGCAGACGGTAGTAACCGGCGATCTCATGGCATACACCGAGCACTGCGCCATAAAGGTGGAACAGCGCCGATTCGCGCTCCCCCTGGATGATCGCCTGGGCATTCATCGCCCGCTCGGCATCGGCTCGCTTCCAGGCCTCCAGAGCCAACCCGGCGAAATACAGCTTCTGGTTGGTGCGGGTATAAAGCTCTTGGGCCATGCCGGTACTCCCGATTAAAACTGGAAGGAATGCGGAGCGCAGGCCAGGTCAGCGCCCGGCCTTCGCGCAGTATAAGCGCGCCCCATGCAAGCGGGCGCGCCATCCATCAGCGCTTGTCTTCGACCTTCCACTTGCCGCCATCGTAGAAGGCGCGCCAGCCGGTGGGCTTGCCATCGACCTCGGACTGCACGTATTGCTCCTTGGTCTTGCGGCTGAAACGGATCACCGCGGGACGGCCGTCCGGGTCTTTCTGCGGGGCGTCGCAGAGGTAATGGTACTTGGGATCCAGCTCGGCCTTGTGCGGGATGATCTCGCTCACCAACGGCGCGCGGGTCTCGCGGTTCTTCGGGAACTGGCTGGCGGCCAGGAACATGCCCGAAGCGCCGTCGCGCAGCACGTAGATATCGTCCACCTTCTCGCACTTCAATTCAGGCATGCGGATGGCGTCCATCTTCGGCGGCGCCGCCTCGCCATTCTTCAGCAGCTTGCGGGTGTTCTTGCAGGTCGGATTGGTGCAACCGAAGAACTTGCCGAAACGGCCGGTCTTCAACTGCATCTCGCTGCCACACTTGTCGCATTCCAGGCTCGGCCCTTCGTAGCCCTTGATCCGGTACTGGCCTTCCTCGATCTCGTAGCCCGGACAGTCGGGGTTGTTGCCGCAGATATGCAGCTTGTGTTTCTCGTCCAGCAGGTAGGCGTCCATCGCGGTACTGCAGATCGGGCAGCGATGCTTGCCACGCAACACCCGCGACTCGGACTCGCCCTCGTCGTCCGCGGCGATCTCGTCGCCGGGAATCAGGTTGACGGTCGCCTTGCAACGTTCCTTCGGCGGCAGGCTGTAGCCCGAGCAGCCGAGGAACACGCCGGTGGAGGCGGTACGAATCATCATCGGCCGGCCGCACTCGCGGCAGGGAATGTTGGTCAGGGTCGGCTGGTTGGCGCGCATCCCCTTCTCGCTGACTTCGGCCACCTCGAGCTTCTTCTTGAAATCGCCGTAGAACTCGTCGAGCAGGTGCTTCCAGTCGCGCTCGCCCTGGGCCACGTCGTCGAGATGCTCCTCCATCCCGGCGGTGAAACCGTAGTCCATCAGGTTGGCGAAGCTCTCGTTGAGCCGATCGGTGACGATGTCGCCCATCTTCTCCGCATAGAAGCGGCGGTTGTGGGTGGTTACGTAGCCGCGCTCCTGGATGGTGGAGATGATCGCCGCGTAGGTCGAGGGGCGGCCGATACCGCGCTTCTCCAGTTCCTTGACCAGGCTCGCTTCGGAGTAGCGCGCCGGCGGCTTGGTGAAGTGCTGGCTCGGATCGAGCTTGATCAGCTTGAGGTTCTCGCCTTCCTTCATTTCCGGCAGGACGTCGTCCTCGCCCGGCTTGCTCTGCTGCGGCAGTACCCGGGTATAACCGTCGAACTTGAGGATGCGGCCCTTGGCGCGCAGTTCGAAATCGCCGGCGGTGACGCTCACGCTGGTCGAGAGGTATTCGGCCGGGGTCATCTGGCACGCCACGAATTGGCGCCAGATCAGGTCGTACAGGCGCTCGGCGTCGCGCTCCATGCCGGACAGCTGGGTCGGCTTGAGGTTGACGTCGGAAGGACGGATCGCCTCGTGCGCTTCCTGGGCGCCCTCCTTGCTCGAGTAGACGTTGGCCTTGCCCGGCAGGTACTTCTGGCCGAACTCGTCTTCGATGAAACCGCGGACCATGCCAATGGCATCGGCCGACAGGTTGGTCGAGTCGGTACGCATGTAGGTGATGTAGCCGGCCTCGTAGAGACGCTGGGCCATCATCATGGTCTTCTTCACCCCGAAGCCCAGGCGGTTGCTCGCCGCCTGCTGCAGGGTGGAAGTGATGAACGGCGCCGAGGGTCGGCTGGAGGTCGGCCGGTCCTCGCGCTTGGCGACGCTATAGGCCGACGCCTTGAGCTTTTCCAGGGCCGCCATGGCCTGGGCTTCGTTGAGCGGCTTGAAGGCCTCGCCCTTCTCACGGGTAACCTCGAAGCGCACGTTGGCGCCCTTGGCGGTACCGAGGTCGGCATGCACCTCCCAGTACTCTTCCGGGACGAAGGCGCGGATCTCGCGTTCGCGCTCCACCACCAGCTTCACCGCCACCGACTGCACGCGGCCGGCGGACAACCCGCGGGCAATCTTCTGCCAGAGCAGCGGCGAGACCATGTAGCCGACCACGCGGTCGAGGAAACGCCGCGCCTGCTGGGCGTTCACCCGGTTGATATCGAGCTCGCCGGGCTGGGAGAAGGCCTCCTGAATGGCCTTCTTGGTGATTTCGTTGAATACCACGCGCTTGTAGCGGCTTTCGTCACCGCCGATGGCTTCCCGCAGGTGCCAGGCGATGGCCTCCCCTTCGCGGTCCAAGTCGGTCGCGAGATAGACGGTGTCGGCGTCCTTGGCCAGGCGGCGCAGCTCGTCGATGACCTTTTCCTTGCCGGGCAGGATCTCGTACTTGGCCTTCCAGCCATGCTCGGGGTCGACCCCCATGCGCGAGACCAGTTGGCGCCTGGCCTTCTCCTTCGGTGACAGCGCCGGCGCCTCGGAGGCGCTCTTGCGGCCCTTGGCCGCCGGCTCCTTGGAACTCGACGAACCACTGGTGGGCAGGTCACGGATGTGGCCGATGCTCGACTTCACCACGTACTGGCTGCCCAGGTACTTGTTGATGGTCTTGGCCTTGGCCGGGGATTCCACGATGACCAGCGATTTACCCATGGATCGGAAGGTTCCTGCGTCGAAAAGATGAATATAAAGGAGGGAGCGACTAGCGCGGCACCGCTATATATAGTGGCGAACGAGCCAAGGTCAAGCGCGGTCTTCCCCGCCGGGAGCTTTCTGCAAGCCCAGGGGATCGGCCTCGGGACTCACCAGAACGAAGCGCGGCACCCACTCGCCATCGACCTCCACGGCCTCGGTGAACATCTCCAGCGGACGCACCCAGAGACCGAATTCGCCGTACAGCGCCTGGTAGATCACCAGCGCCTCTTCCGTCTCCGAATGCCGCGCGACACCCAGGACCCGGTAGTTCTGTCCCTTGTAATGACGATAGAGCCCAGCCTGCAGGTCCATGTTCCTTACCTTGTCTCGAAAATCGGAAAACAACGGCACAATGCCGACATACAACAGCCCGGTATAGGCACGGATCGCACAATAGGCAAACCCGCGCTCCCGGGGCGTCATTCGCTCGATGCAGCCGGAAACGACTGACACTGAAAAACGAAAGCCGGGGCACGAGGCCCCGGCTTTCCCCTTCGACGAACGCTTAGATGCGCTCGAAGACGGTGGTGATACCCTGTCCCAGGCCCACGCACATGGTGGACACGCCAAGGGTACCGCCGTTCTGCTTCATCACGTTCAACAGGGTGCCGGAAATGCGTGCACCGGAGCAACCGAACGGGTGACCCAGGGCAATGGCGCCGCCGTGGAGGTTGACCTTCTCGTCCATCTTGTCGAGCAGCTTGAGGTCCTTCAGCACCGGCAGGGCCTGGGCGGCGAAGGCTTCGTTGAGTTCGACGAAATCGATGTCGGCGATGGTCAGGCCGGCGCGCTTGAGCGCCTTGTTGGTCGACGGCACCGGGCCGTAGCCCATGATCGCCGGGTCGACACCCGCCACGGCCATGGAGCGGATCACCGCCATCGGCTGGATGCCCAGGTCCTGGGCGCGCTGGGCCGACATCACGATCATGCAGGAGGCACCGTCGGTGATCTGCGAGGAGGTCCCCGCGGTCACGGTGCCGCCTTTCGGATTGAACGCCGGCTTCAACTCGGCCAGGGTCTCGACGGTGGTTTCCGGACGAATGGTCTCGTCGAAGTCGAAGACTTTCAGGAAACCGTTCTCGTCATACCCTTCCATCGGGATGATCTCGTCCTTGAACTTGCCTTCCTGGGTGGCCTTCCAGGCCAGTTGGTGCGAACGCGCGCCGAACTTGTCCTGCGCCTCACGGCTGATACCGTGCATCTTGCCGAGCATTTCCGCGGTCAGGCCCATCATGCCCGAGGCCTTGGCCGCGTACAGGGACAGGTGCGGGTTCGGGTCGACGCCATGCATCATGCCGACGTGGCCCATGTGCTCCACGCCGCCGATGACGAATACATCGCCATTGCCGGTCTGGATCGCCTGGGCGGCGGTGTGCAGCGCGCTCATCGACGAACCGCACAGGCGGCTGACGGTCTGCGCGGCGCTGGTGTGCGGGATCTGGGTCATCAGCGACGCCATGCGCGCGATGTTCCAGCCCTGTTCCAGGGTCTGGTTGACGCAGCCCCAGATCACGTCTTCCACTTCGGCCGGGTCGACCTTCGGGTTACGCTCCAGCAGCTTGCTGATCAGGTGCGCCGACATGGTCTCGGCGCGGGTGTTGCGGTGCATGCCACCCTTGGAACGACCCATCGGGGTGCGGCCGAAGTCGACAATGACGACGTCTCTCGGATTCAGGCTCATAAATTCACTCTCGCTCTAGTCGTTCCGCGATTAACCGAAGAATTTCTGACCGTTCTTGGCCATTTCACGCAGCTTCGCGGTCGGGTGGTACAGCGCGCCCAGCTCGGCGTACTTGTCGGCCAGGGCCACGAACTCGGCGACACCGATCGAATCGATGTAGCGCAGAGCACCACCACGGAAGGGCGGGAAGCCGATGCCGTAGATCAGGCCCATATCGGCCTCGGCAGCGGTCTCGACGATGCCGTCTTCCAGGCAACGCACGGTTTCCAGGCACAGCGGGATCATCATGAAGTTGACGATGTCCTCGTCGGTCACTTCGCGCTGCTCGACCACGATCGGCTTGAGCACTTCGTAGGCCTGCGGATCGGTGACCTTCTTCGGCTTGCCGCGCTTGTCGGTCTCGTAGGCGTAGAAGCCCTTGCCGTTCTTCTGGCCCAGGCGGTTGGCCTCGTACATCACGTCGACGGCGGTCTTGCCCTCGACCGCCATGCGGTCCGGGAAGCCCTCGGCCATGACGTCGCGGCCATGGTGGCCGGTGTCGATGCCGACCACGTCGGACAGGTAGGCCGGGCCCATGGGCCAGCCGAACTTCTCCATCACCTTGTCGATGCGCACGAAGTCGACGCCGAAGCTCAGCAGCTTGGCGAAGCCGCCGAAGTACGGGAACAGCACACGGTTGACCAGGAAGCCGGGGCAATCGTTGACCACGATCGGGCTCTTGCCCATCTTCTTGGCGTAGGCGACGGTGGTGGCGATGGCGGTTTCACCGGTCTTCTCGCCACGGATCACTTCCACCAGCGGCATCATGTGCACCGGGTTGAAGAAATGCATGCCGCAGAAGTTTTCCGGACGCTTCAGCGCCTGGGCCAGCAGGCTGATGGAGATGGTCGAGGTGTTGGAGGCGATGATCGCGTCTTCCTTCACCGCGCCTTCCACTTCGGCGAGCACGGCTTGCTTGACCTTGGGGTTCTCGACGACGGCTTCGACGACGATGTCGACGTTGCCGAAGTCGCCATAGGACATGGTCGGACGGATGCCATTGAGCGCCTCGGCCATCTTCGCCGGGGTCAGGCGACCCTTCTCGACGCGCTTGCCGAGCAGCTTGGCGGCCTCGTTCAGGCCCATCTGGATACCCTCTTCGCGGATATCCTTCATCAGGATCGGGGTGCCCTTGAGCGCCGACTGATAGGCGATACCGCCGCCCATGATGCCGGCGCCGAGCACGGCGGCCAGTTTCACGTCCTTGGCGACTTCGTCGTATTTCTTGGCTTTCTTCTTCAGTTCCTGGTCATTCAGGAACAGGCCGATCAGGCTCTGCGCGACCGAGGTCTTGGCCAGCTTGACGAAGCCGGCGGCTTCGACTTCCAGCGCCTTGTCGCGGCCGAAGTTGGCGGCCTTCTGGATGCTCTTGATGGCTTCCACCGGCGCCGGGTAGTTCGGACCGGCCTGGCCGGCGACGAAGCCCTTGGCGGTTTCGAAGGCCATCATCTGCTCGATTGCATTCAGCTTCAGCTTTTCCAGCTTCGGCTGGCGCCGTGCCTTGTGGTCCAGCTCGCCGGCGACGGCGCGCTTGGCCAGGTCCAGGGCTGCGGCCTGCAGTTGCTCGGGAGCGACCACGGCGTCGACGGCGCCGACCTTCAGGGCGTCCTCGGCCTTGTTTTCCTTGCCCGAGGCGATCCACTCGACGGCGTTATCGCAGCCGATCAGGCGCGGCAGGCGGACGGTGCCGCCGAAGCCCGGGTAGATGCCCAGCTTGACTTCCGGCAGGCCGACCTTGGCGGTCGCGCTCATCACGCGGAAGTCCGCGGCCAGGCACATCTCCAGGCCGCCGCCGAGGGCGATGCCGTTGATCGCGGCAACGGTGGGTACGTCCAGGTCTTCGAAGTCGCTGAAGATCTTGTTGGCTTCGAGGTTGCCCGCCATCAGTTCCTCGTCGGGCAGCTGGAAGTTGTCAACGAACTCGGTGATGTCGGCACCAACGATGAACACGTCCTTGCCGCTGGTCACGATCACGCCCTTGACCGATGCATCGGCCTTGATCGCATCGACTGCCGCACGCAACTCACTGAGGGTGAGACGGTTGAACTTGTTGACGGACTCGCCCTTGAGATCGAAATTCAACTCGACGATGCCGCCCTCAAGAGGCTTAACCGTGATGGCTTTACCTTGGTAAATCATCAACTGATCTCCACGCTATTATGGAAGCTTGAACTTACACATCGGACGCCGTGTCGGGACCCTTTCGGCAACCGCCGAGCATAGTCCCAAACCCTTCGGCACACCCGCCGACGCGATAACCGGGTCTCTATTGTCGAGGCCTGCGCGAGGCAAACGCTCGATTCATACGCCCGTTTGACTTGGGTGCGCACACATTCCGGCAAAAGCCGGGAATTGTCAATCAGCCATCCGGAAAACACCTGCCCTCCTCCAGGCCCTCTGCGCAGGGCCATTCAGCCAGCCTCTGTCGGACCATTCAGATGTTCGATGATCGGCGCCGTGGGCGCTTGTCCCGGTGCGGAAAGGCAGGCTAGAGTCGCCGCAGATCGCCATGCATGATCGGCCACGGGCCGTTACAAAAGAACAACAAGAAGGCCTCCAGGGCCACATGGAGATGGAACCCATGATCTGCCGTCCGTTCACTCTTTGTCTGGCCCTGCTCGGCCTGCTGAGCCTCCCCGTCTTCGCGGCAGGGACCGCCGATGACCTGCTCGCCCTGCACCAGATGCGGCTCGCCACGCAGAAATCCCTGAACGCCTTCTTCATGTACGTCGGCCAGGAAGGCGATCAACGCTACGCCAGCCTGATCGAAAGCTCGGCGCAGACGGCGGAAGCCCGCCTGCAGCGACTCGACGGCGTGAACGGCAGCGAATCCCGGCGCCTGCTGGGCCAGCTTCGCGAGCAATGGCGGGACTATGCGCAAGACCTCGACAAGCTGACCGGCGCGGTGCGCAACAAGGGCTACAGCGACCTCCAACCGGTCGCCGACCTGGCACGGCGCAACCAGCAACTGATGGACCTCGGCGGCCAGTTGTATCGCAGCCTGCAACGGGAAAACGCCGCCACGGTGCCGACGCTCACCGAGCAGAGCCGCGAACAGAGCCTGCTGATGCAGGACATTGCTCTGGACTATGCCTCGCGCAACGCGTCGGTGGGCGCCAGCTTCTTCGGCGGCGGCGAGGAGCGTCCACTGGACGACCTGGCCAGCCGCTTTTCGGTCAACCTGTTGAAGCTGCAGCAGGCGCCGCAGAACGACGAGGAGATCGCCAGGGCGCTGCGCAGCGTGGCGATCAAGTGGCACTACATCGAGAAGTCCCTGCGCAACTACAACCAGAACAGCGTGCCGTTCCTGGTCAACAAGAATGCAGACCGGATCATCGATGGCCTGGAGAAGGTCGCCGCGCTGTATGCCGCGCGCAACCAATGAACCTCGGCGCGCCGCCTCAGGCGCGCTGGCGGAGAAACTCGGCGATGCGCCCGAGGTCGGCGCTATCGCCGCGCTCGCCCCAATACAGGGCAAGGAACTGGGCGGTCGCCTCCACCTTGTAGACATCCCCGGGGAGGCTGCGCAGGGCGTCCAGCAACTCATCGTCCGCGCACGGCTCGCGCCACTGGTTCAGCCACTGGGCCGGGGTATTCTGCCAATAGCACCAGGCCTCCCGGCCGCGTCGGCGCGGGCAGTGGAACTGCGCGCAGGACGTCGGCGGAGCACTCTCCAGCCAATGCGGCCAATCCTGGCGCGCGAGCTGCATGGCCAGGCCGAGACGGCGCGCCTCGAGGCGCAGGGCCATCTTGCCGCGCTGCCTGTTGGACGGCATCAGCCAGGCCAGGGGACTGAGCATGACAGCCAGCAGCAGGATCACCAGCCAAGTGGTCATAAGGAACGGACACTCGAAAAACTGTTAAGGCATTTGCCTCGATCCACGCGCGCAGGCAGGATCGATCGCAGTCGCCAAGGGAGGCGCAGTTTACAGGCGAATGCGACCACGGCGGAGCAGCTTTTTGCCCAGCGCAACGGAACAGGTTCCACGCGCGGCGCGAAAGTCCATAATGAAAACACTATCCCCTTCTGGGAGGAGACGTTCATGCCCTATCAACACATTCTGGTCGCCGTCGACCTGACCGACGAATGCGACCCGGTGATGAAGCGTGCGGCGGCCCTGGCCACCAGCAACCAGGCCCGGCTCTCGGTGGTGCATGTGGTCGAGCCCATGGCCATGGCCTTCGGTGGGGACGTGCCGATGGACCTGTCGATGTTGCAGCAGCAGCAGTTCGACCAGGCCCGTGAACGCCTGGATGCCTTCGCCGTACGCTATCCGGACCTCGGCAGCGAGCAGCGCCACCTGGTCTACGGGCAACCGCGCCAGGAAATCCACCGCCTCGCCGCGGAACAGGCCTGCGACCTGATCGTGGTCGGCAGCCACGGTCGCCACGGCCTGGCGCTGCTGCTCGGTTCCACTGCCAACGACGTGCTGCACGGCGCGCCCTGCGACGTGCTCGCGGTGCACCTGAAGAAAGCCTGATCTCTCCCCGCTCGGCCGGGGCCTGCGCCTCAGCCGAGCGTTTCCTCGGCGCTCATCACCAGCGGGCGGATCTTCTGCAACTGGGTTTCCAGCGAATAGCTGATGCTCGACGACAGCGAGAAGAAGGTCAGGAACGCCTTCAGGTTGGAATCGCTGACACAGGTGTCGTGGATTCGCTGCCAGAACGCCTGGTTGACCAGTTGCAACTGCTGGAACAGCCGCACCAGCCCTTTCAGTTCCCAATCGGCATGCCGCCCCTCGCGGAAGTTGAAGTACTGGCGCATCAGGTACAGCGGCACCACCCGCAGCACGAACTCCTGGTTGCTGGCGAACGGCAGGTGCTGCATGGCCATCGGCCTCAGCGGCGCCAGCAGCGGACAGGCGCTGCTGGCCATGATCAAGCCGATCAGCGCGCGCAGTCCTTCCTCCAGGCCCGCCTGCTTGATGTACTCGCGCTCCGGCGTGCGCACGCAGATGCCGGCCTTGCGGAACGCCGGCAGGTTGCGGAAATCCTCGATCACCCCATGCAGGTCGACCGCCGCCGGACAATGGCTGTAGCGTTCGCGATCGAGCGGGCAGTTGCTGCAGCGATTGTGTTCCAGGCGCGTCCAGCGCGGCGCTGCGGCAGCCGCCTGCGGGTCGTAGTGCCGCTCCAGCTCGATGCGATAGTTGAGCTGATGCTGGTCGTCCAGCGTGATGCGGTACTCGATTGCCATGGACTGATCCTTTCTCGGGAGACGGCCGGCCCGTCAATGACGCCAGCCAGAGGGACCGACGGGGGACTGCACCCACCGCCGGCAAGGCCCGCAAGGATCATCGAGATGAGCCGCTATCACATTGATGCAGCTCACTTTTTCGAGATGGATCAGTCTTCCAGTTCGGCCCAGCGTTCGAGCAAGGCATCGAGTTCCTGCTGCAACGCGTCCAGCCGCGCCAGGGTTTCGCGCTGCTCGTCCTGCGGGCGCAGATAGAAATCCTGCTGCGCGATGGTTTCCTGGACACCCGCCAGCTCCGCCTCGACCGCGTCGATCTGCCCGGGCAAAGCCTCCAGCTCGCGCTGCAACTTGTAGCTGAGCTTTTTCTTCGCCGGCGCCTCGCTCGGCGCCGCAGCAGCCGGCGCGGGTTCGGCGGCGGGCGCCAGCGCGGTATTCAGCTCGGCCTTGCCGCTCTTCGACTCGCTCACGCCGAGCAGGCGCGGCGTGCCCCCTTGGCGCAGCCAGTCCTGGTAGCCACCGACGAATTCGCGAACCTTGCCCTCGCCCTCGAAGACCAGGGTGCTGGTCACTACGTTGTCGAGGAAGGCCCGATCGTGGCTGACCATCAGCACGGTGCCCTGGAAGCCGAGCAGGACTTCCTCCAGCAGTTCCAGGGTTTCCACGTCGAGGTCGTTGGTCGGTTCGTCGAGCACCAGCAGGTTGGCCGGCTTGCTGAACAGCTTGGCCAGCAACAGGCGCGCGCGCTCGCCGCCGGACAACGCCTTCACCGGGGTGCGGGCGCGCTGCGGACTGAACAGGAAGTCGCCGAGATAGCTGAGCACATGCCGGTTCTGGCCGTCGATGGTGATGAACTCGCGACCTTCGGAGATATTGTCGATCACCGTCTGCTCGGGTTCGAGCTGATGGCGCAACTGGTCGAAGTAGGCCACTTCCAGCTTGGTGCCCACCTCGATCTTGCCCGAGGTCGGCTGCAGGTCGCCAAGCAGCAGCTTGAGCAAGGTGGTCTTGCCGGTACCGTTGGCGCCGAGCAGGCCGATACGGTCGCCGCGCTGCAGGACCATGGAGAAGTCGCGTACCAGCGGCTGGCCGCCGGGATGGGCGAAGCTGACGTGCTCCACCACGATCACCTGCTTGCCGGACTTGTCCGCGCTTTCCAGCTGGAAGCTGGCCTTGCCCTGGCGCTCGCGGCGCTCGGCGCGTTCGCGACGCATTTCCTTCAGTGCCCGAACCCGCCCTTCGTTGCGCGTGCGGCGGGCCTTGATGCCCTGGCGGATCCACACTTCTTCCTGGGCCAGGCGCTTGTCGAACAATGCGTTGGCAGCTTCTTCGGCGGCCAGTTGCTGTTCCTTGTGCACCAGGAAACTGGCGTAGTCGCCGTTCCAGTCGATCAGGTGGCCACGATCCAGCTCGAGGATGCGGGTCGCCAGGGATTGCAGGAAGGCGCGGTCGTGGGTAATGAACAGCACCGCGCCGTTGAAGCCCAGCAGCGCTTCCTCGAGCCAGGCGATGGCGCCGATGTCCAGGTGGTTGGTCGGTTCGTCGAGCAGCAGCAGGTCCGGCTCGGCGACCAGCGCCTGGGCCAGCAGCACGCGCCGACGCCAGCCGCCGGAGAGTTCGGCGAGGGTCTTGTCGGCCGGCAACTGCAGGCGGCTGAGGGTGCTGTCCACCAGTTGCTGCAGGCGCCAGCCATCGCGCGCCTCGAGTTCCTGCTGGACCCGCGAGAGGCGCGCCAGGTCATCGTCGGTATGGATGTTCAGGCTCAGGTGGTGGTACTCGGCGAGCAGCTTGCCGACTTCCGCCAGACCCTCGGCCACCACGTCGAACACTGTCCGTTCGTCGGCACGCGGCAGTTCCTGGGGCAATTCGCCGATCTTCAGCGCCGGTGCGCGCCAGACTTCGCCGTCGTCGGCCTGCTGTTCGCCCTTGACCACCTTGAACAGGCTGGACTTGCCGGTACCGTTGCGCCCGATCACGCAGACCCGCTCGCCACGGCCGATCTGCCACGACACCTTGTCCAGCAAGGGAGTGGTGCCAAAGGCAAGGGATACATCGGTGAACTTGAGCAGGGTCATGGGCGCCTCCGGAAACAGGGCGCGCATTTTACGCCGGATAGGCATCGGATGGCACGGCGCTTTCACCGCCATGCCGCAACGGCTAAGCTTAGGCGAGCCATCCGCCCGGCTTCGGGCGCGCCCCGCGACAGCGGTCGCGCGCCAGTCCCGCGAGCGGTCGAAACGCCCGTAGGCAGCCGTTGCGGACCTGCCGACGTTACCCGACATCACCTGCCCGGATAAGTCATGCGCGGTCGCCTGTTCACTCTCGTTTCCTGTCTTTTGCTCAGTATTTCCTCCGTCGACGCGGCCCACGCCGCTTCCCTGACCGAACAACGCCGTCTCTACGACCAGGCCAAGGCCGCCCTGGCCAAGGGCAACAGCGCGCCCTACATGGCCTCGCGCAGCGCCCTGCGCGATTACCCGCTGGAACCCTACCTGGCCTACGACGAACTGACCCATCGGCTGAAGTCCGCCAGCAACGAGGAGGTCGAGCGCTTCCTCACCGAACACGGCGACCTGCCGCAGATCGGCTGGCTGAAACTGCGCTGGCTGCGCCTGCTGGCCGACCGCGGCGACTGGAAGACCTTCGTCAACTACTACGATCCGAAGCTGAACTTCACCGAACTCGACTGCCTGTATGGCCAGTACCAGCTGGGCCACGGCCAGAAGGCCGAAGGCTACGCCACCAGCGAACGCCTGTGGCTGGTCGGCAAGTCGCAGCCGGCTGCCTGCGACACCCTGTTCGGCCTCTGGCAGGGCGAAGGCCAGCTCACCGAGGAAAAGGTCTGGAAACGCCTCAAGCTGGCCGCCGAAGCGCGCAACTACAGCCTCGCCTCGCACCTCGCGCAGCGCCTGCCGACCCTCGGCAACCAGGGCGCGCTGATGGTCAGCGTGGCGCAGAACCCCGCCCAGCTGAGCCAGACCGGCCGCTTCAGCCAGCGCGACCATGCCACCGCCGACGTGGTCGGTCTCGGCCTGCGCCGCCTGGCGCGGCAGGACCCGGAAAAGGCCCTGAGCCTGCTCGACTACTACAGCTCGGCGCTACCCTTCTCCAGCGACGAGAAGGTCGCCATCGCCCGCGAGATCGGTCTCAGCCTGGCCAAGCGCTTCGATCCGCGTGCACTGCCGCTGATGACCCAGTACGATCCCGGCCTGCGCGACAACACCGTCACCGAATGGCGCACCCGCCTGCTGCTGCGCCTGGGCCGCTGGGACGAAGCCTATGCGCTGACCCGCAAGCTGCCCCAGGATCTCGCCGCCACCAGCCGCTGGCGCTATTGGCAGGCACGCAGCCTGCAACTGGCACAGCCGAACAGCAAGGAGCCGATCGCGCTGTACCAGAAGCTCGCCGGCGAGCGCGACTTCTACGGCTTCCTCGCCGCCGACCGCCTGAGCGTGCCGTACAAGCTCGGCAACCGCCCTGCGCACATCGACCCGCGCGTCCTGCAACGCGTACGCAACGCCGCCAGCACGCGCCGGGCCATGGAGTTCTTCAACCGTGGCGAAGTGATCAACGCCCGCCGCGAGTGGTACCACGCCGCGCGCCTGTTCGATCGCGACGAGCTGATCGCCCAGGCCAGGCTGGCCTACGACATGCAGTGGTATTTCCCGGCGATCCGCTCGATCAGCCAGGCGCAGTACTGGGACGACCTGGACATCCGCTTCCCGATGGCGCACCGCGCCACCCTGGTGCGCGAAGCGAAGAACCGCGGCCTGCACTCCAGCTGGATCTTCGCCATCACCCGGCAGGAAAGCGCGTTCATGTCCGATGCCCGTTCCGGAGTCGGCGCCACCGGGCTGATGCAGCTGATGCCCGGCACCGCCAAGGAGACCTCGCGCAAGTTCGGCATCCCGCTGGCCTCGACCCAGCAACTGATCGTGCCCGACGTCAACATCCGCCTCGGCGCCGCCTACCTGAGCCAGGTGCATGGCCAGTTCAACGGCAACCGGGTACTCGCCTCGGCCGCCTACAACGCCGGTCCGGGCCGCGTCCGCCAGTGGCTGAAAGATACCCGCCACCTGGCCTTCGACGTGTGGATCGAGACCATTCCGTTCGACGAGACTCGCCAGTACGTGCAGAACGTGCTGTCCTATGCGGTGATCTACGGGCAGAAGCTCAATGCACCGCAGCCCATCGTCGACTGGCACGAACGCTACTTCGACGATCTCTGACCCCCAACCCGGCCCGGACGCCCGGGCCTTTCCAGTACCTTGAAAAGGACCTCAAGATGAACAAGCCCCTCGCTACCGCCCTGCTCGCCGCCTCCAGCCTGCTGCTCGCCGACGGCGCCCTGGCCGCCGACGCCTGCGGTACGCCGCGCAACGCCTTCGACAGCGTGTATTGCCGCAGCGGCGAGTTTTCCCAGGCCGACCGCGAGCTGAACCAGCAGTTCGGCACCCTGCGCAAGCACCTGAACGACGGCCAGAAAGCCCTGCTGAAGAAGAGCCAGATCGCCTGGATCAAGGAGCGCGACGCGGCCTGCAGCGAAAGCAAGGACAACGGTTATTTCGTCAATCTCGACTGCGCCACCGAGAAGACCCGCCAGCGCCTCGACTTCCTCCGCGAACGCGAGCGCGAGTGCCTGAGCACCGGTTGCGTCGACGCCAAGCTCTGATCGCCGGCAATGGCCGCCCGCCGCAACGGCGGGCGACCGTTCCTCAGTCGAGGATTTCCACCGGCATCCCCACCTCCAGGCCGCCCTGTCCCAGCGCAATCAGGTTCTGCCCGAACAGCACCGCGCCATCCTTTTCCCGGTAGGTCTTCAGGGTCGTCAGCGGCTCGCGGTCCTCGTTGCGCTCGCCGGTCGCCGGATCCAGGGTGGTGAGGATGCAGCGGGAACAGGGCTTGGCCACGACGAACTCGACCGAGCCGATGCGGATGCGTTTCCAGCCGTCCTCGGCGAACGCGGCGCTGCCTTCCACCACCAGGTTGGGACGGAAGCGCAGCATCTCCAACGGCCGGCCGACCCGCTGGCTGAGGTCGTCGAGCGAAGCCTGGCCGATCAGCAGCAGCGGGAAACCGTCGGCGAAATGCACCTTCTGCCCCGGCTCGGCGTAGCCGGTATCGACCTGCCGCGCGCGCGCCTCGGGAATGTGCACCAGGCGCGTCGGGCGGCCGAGGAAGCGCGTCAGCCAGTCCGCTGCGGCGTCGCCGGCATCCGGCGCCTGCAAGGTATCGCGCCAGACCGTGACGCCACGCAGGTTGGCGTCGGCTGCCGGTACTTCGAGGCTCAGCTCGGACATCCCCGGCGCATTCAGCCGCAGGACCTCCGGCGCCGCCCAGCGCGCCTGGATACGCCCCAGCTGCGGCAGCAGGCGCTGGGTGAAGAAACGTCCGGTTTCGGTGTCCACCGCCATCCAGCGTCGGTCGCCGACCACGCCCAGCGCATCGAGCGCGACGCGCTCCAGGGACTCGGCGGCGGAAGACTTGATCGGATAGCGGTACAGCGCGGAGAGACGGAACATGGAACCAGCATCCTTGGTGGAAAGATGCTGTTATACGGTGTCGCGGGAAAGGCCGACAAGACACAGACGCCACTCCAGGCAGCGGATCAGTCGGCCCCGCCCTCAGTCCTCGCGCGGCGGCTCGCGCAACAACGGCGAACCGGCCGGCAAGTGCACGCGCAGCGCGCCCGGGGAAACCGAGAAACGCAGCTTGCGTCCCTCCAGCGGCTCGCCGTCGAGATTGACGTCGAGACCTTCCGCCGCCTCCACTTCCAGCCATGGCACCCGCGCGCGGACGAACAGGCTTTCCACTCCGTTGCCACCGCCGAGCAGGGTGCCCAGGGTACCGACCATGTCCTGCGGCGTCGGCAGGATGCTCACGTCCAGCAGGCCGTCGTCCACTCGCGCTTGCGGACACAGTACGTGTCCGCCGCCGGCCTGGCGCCCGTTACCGATGCCCAGGGCGAGGAACTCGCCTTCCCACTGGAAGTCCGGGGCGCTGAAACGGCCCTGGGCGGCATGCACTTCGGAAAAACGGGTCAACCCGGTCAACAGGTAGGCGGCACCGCCGAGAACCTTCTTCAGGTCCTCCGAGGTATTCGCCGTGACCTTCGAACCGAAGCCGCCAGTGGCCATGTTGAGGAACAGCTTGCCGTTCACCTCGCCCAGGTCGATCGGCCGCGCCGTCTGGTCGAGCAGCGCCAGCGCCGCGGCCGGTTCCAGGGGAATCCCGGCGGCGCGGGCGAAATCGTTGGCGGTGCCCAGCGGCAGGATCGCCAGGCTCGCCTCGCCTCGCCCGCGCGCCAGCGCTTCGGCCACCTCGCGCAGCGTGCCGTCGCCACCGCCGGCGACCAGCGTCGCATAGCCGGCCGCCAGCGCCTCCTCGACGATGCGCCGGGCGTCGCCGTCCTCCCAGGTTACTCGCACCGCCAGCTCCCGTCCGGCCTCGCGCTGCGCCGCGACCGCGGCACGAACCTCTTCGTTGCCCGCCTGCTTGCCATGCAGGACCAGCAGAACCTTGTCCTTGTCCATCGAACCGAACCCCTCGTCGTGGCCTTGTCTTTGCCTATTGACCGCGTATCCGGGACGGAAGTGCGGCGCCCGGTTCAGGCAGGGTAGCCGGTAATCTCGCGAATGCTGCGGTAGAGCGGGCGCAACTGGCGATACATGCGCAGGTAGACCTCGCCATAGAGCCGCTGGTAGATCTGCCGGGCTTCCGCCTGGGGCAGGAAAACCCGGCCGACGCGGGTCATCCCGGCCACCGCGCTGGCGACGTCCGGATAGAGGCCGAGCCCCACCGCGCAGTCGATCGCCGCACCCAGGCCGGACGCCTCGTAGACATGCGGGCGCTCGGCCGGCAGGCCGAAGATGTCGGCGGTGAGCTGCATCGCCGCGTCGCTCTGCGAGCCGCCGCCGGCCACGCGCAGGCGCACGATCGGCGTGCCCGAACGCTTCTCGATGCGCTCCTTGCCCTGGCGCAGGGCATAGGCCAGGCCCTCGAGGATGGCCCGGTAGATGTGCGCCCGGGTATGCACGTCGCCGAAACCGATCATCGCCCCCTTGGCCTCCAGTCCCGGTTCGCGGATTCCCGGCGACCAGTAGGGTTGCAGGGTCAGGCCCATCGAGCCGGGCGGCACGCCGTTGACCAGTTCGTCGAACAGTTGCTCCGGCTCGACCCCCTGCTCGCGCGCCTGCTGCATCTCGCGCAAGCCGAACTCGCGCTTGAACCAGCTGACCATCCAGTAGCCGCGATAGATCATCACCTCGGTATTGAAATGATCGGGAATCGCCGCCGGATAGGGTGGAATCAGCGGCACGGTTTCCAGGTAGCGGGCGCGAGTGGTGTTGATGGTCGCCGTGGTGCCGTAGGAGAGGCAGGCGATGGTGGGCTCCAGCGCACCTGCGCCGAGCACCTCGCAGGCCTTGTCGGCCCCCGCGGCGATCAACGGCAGGCCTTGTGGAATGCCGGTGTGCCGGCTGGCCTCGGCGCTGATCTCGCCGAGCCGCTCGCCCGGCTTGAACAGCTCCGGCAACTGCTCGCGGCGTACCGCCAGCGCCTGCCATTTCCAGTCGCGCGGGGCGGCCCAGCGCAGGCGCTTGTAGTCGAACGGCAGGTAGGCTACGCAGCACCCCACCGAATCGACGAAACGGCCGGTCAGGCGGTGGCTGAGAAAGCCGGAAAGCAGCAACACCTTGTCGGTCTTCGCGGCGATCTCCGGCTGCTCCTGCGCCACCCAGTTGACCTCGGCCTGGGCGCGGAAATGCTCCACCGCGCCCTCGGCGCCGACCAGCTTGAACAGCCAGCCCCACGGCCCCCTGATGCGCTCGCGGACCTCCGCCCGGCGCTGGTCGAGCCAGAGGATCGCCGGACGCAACGGCCTGCCCTCGGCATCGACGTGGATCACCGTGCCACGCTGGGTGGTCAGCGACACCCCGCGGATGAGCCCGCGATCGATGTCCACCTGGTCCCAGAGCCGCCGACAGGCCTCGCCGAGCATCGCCCAGTAGTACTCGGGGTCCTGTTCGGCCCAGCCCGGATGCTTCGAGTAGTAGGCCTCCAGCTCCACCTTGCCCTTGCCCAGCAGGTTGCCCTGCAAGTCGAACAGCAGGGCGCGCACGCTCTGGGTGCCATTGTCGATCGCCAGCAGATAGTTCTTGTCGTTCATCTCGTTCTCGTCTCGGCTGGTCAGACGGGCAGGCTGTAGTGCCGGCGCCAGAGGTCCAGATAGGCCTGTTGCTCACGTTCCCAGCGCGGGTCGTCCCAGCCCAGGCGCGCTTGGCAGAGTGCGCGGATACGCGGCAGGTATGCCGCGCCGCCTCCGGGCAACAGCAGGCCGAGGCGGGTGCGGCGCAACAGCAGGTCGTCGAGATGCAGCACCATTTCCGCCTCGGCGGCGAACGCCAGTTCGGCCCAGAGCGTTTCACTGGCACCCACGCAGTCCGTTCCGAGGGTGTCCACCAGCCGCTTGAGGCGGACCAGGTCGCGTCCGTAGCGACCGGCCAGGCGGCGTCGCTGGCCGCTGCCGAGCCCGTCGATGAGCGGGCCTTCGCAGGCGTCGAAGACCGCCGCGCCATCGTCCGTGACCGTGCGCCCGAGCAGCGGCGCGCAGGCTTGTAGCACCTCCACCGCCAGCGGCCGGAAGGTGGTCAGCTTGCCGCCGGCCAGGGTCACGCAGCCCGGCTCGCGCCAGAGCACATGCTCGCGTTTCTCGTCGGAAGGCTTGCCGCTGTCGTCGCCGCTGCTGACCACCGGTCGCACGCCGGCCCAGGTCGACAGCACGTCGCACGCCTCGATGGCAGCGGCGGGAAACTGCTGGGCGCAGGCCGCCAGCAGGTAGTCGAGTTCGGCGCGGCTGATCCGCGCGTCCTCCCCAAGGCCGTCGCGATGGTCGAGATCGGTGGTGCCGACCACCGTCGCACCCTCCCAGGGGAACACGAACACCGGTCGCCGGTCCGTGGCGTGCATGAAGCTGAAGGCATGGGCCACCGGCAGGCGCCAGGCCGGCAGCAATAGATGGCTACCGCGCAGCGGGCGGATGTGCTCGCTTCCGCCGGGCTGGCGCAACTCATCGG
This sequence comes from Pseudomonas sp. FDAARGOS_761, assembly GCF_013343155.1. Classification (NCBI taxonomy): domain Bacteria; kingdom Pseudomonadati; phylum Pseudomonadota; class Gammaproteobacteria; order Pseudomonadales; family Pseudomonadaceae; genus Pseudomonas; species Pseudomonas sp. FDAARGOS_761. The sequence continues at coordinate 3,483,240 of NZ_CP054572.1, forward strand.
CCCAGGCCCCGGTGGCCACCGCCAGGGCACGGCAGCGAAAGTCGAGAAGCTCGCCGCTCTCGCGGTCCTCGGCGCGCAGGCCGACCACCTGGCCGCCCTCGCGCAGCAATTCGCGCACACGCATGCCGTTGAATGCCTCGCCGCCGTCGTGACGCGCCTCGGCCAGCACCCGCAGCACCAGGCGCGCATCGTCGGTCACCGCATCGAAGAATCGCGTGCCGCCGAGCAGCCGTTGTTCCTTCAGGCCCGGCGCCAGGTAGCGCAACGCGGCGGCGTCGTAGAAACGGTGGTTGCGCCGCCCGGCAAGGGCGTCGTAGACGCTCAGCAGGCCGCCGAATAGCCGCGGGCCGGGAAAGCCGCCGCGGTAGTGGGCCATCACGAAGCTCAACGGCTCCACCAGCCCAGGCGCCTCGCCGAGCAGGCGCTGGCGCTCGCGCACCGAGTCGCGGGTCAGCCGCCACTGGCCCTTGGCGATGTAGCGCAGGCCGCCATGGACCATCTTCGACGAGCGGCTCGAGGTGCCCCAGGCGAAGTCCCGCTGCTCCAGCAGCAGGCAGCGCCAGCCGCGCCGCGCGGCTTCGCGGAGGATGCCGGCACCGCTGATGCCGCCGCCGACCACGATCAGGTCCCACTCCTGCCCCGCCAGCGCCGGCAGGCGGCGGCGACGCCACTCCTCGTTCCAGGCTGAAGTCATTCCGCTCAGTCCTGCAGCAAGGTGCCGCGGTTGAGCCGCCCGGCCGGATCGAAGTGACCGGCCATGGCACGCAGCGCGGCGACGCCCAGTTCGCCCTTCTCGCGGGGCAGGTAGGGTGCGTGGTCCTTGCCGACGCCATGCTGGTGGCTGATGGTGCCGCGATTGTCGACGATCGCCTGGCTGGCCGCATGCTTGAGACGCTTCCAGCGCTCCAGCGTCGCCGCATAGCTCGCGGCCGGACGGAACACGTAGGTGGTATAGATGCTCGACCCCTCGCCATAGACATGCGAGAGGTGGGTGAACACATGGACCCTCTCGCCCTCGGCGGCCAGGCCGTCGCGCAGGCTGGCCTCGATCTTCTGCAGCAGGCCGTCGACGTTGCTCCAGTCGGTGGCGGTCTCCAGGGTGTCCACGGCGTAGCCCGCCTGCCACAGGGCCTCGCGCAGGTAGGGGAAGCGGAAGCGGTTCTGCGCCCACTTGCGCCCCAGCAGGGTGCCGGTGAAGACCCCGCCGAAGCGTTTCAGCAAGGCCTTCGCCTGGCTCAGCGACAATCCGTTCTGCCGACGGTTGCCGGTCACGCCGAAGGTCAGCATGCACTTGCCCTCGCCCGCGCCGCGCAGTGCCAGGTATTTTTCCAGCCAGGCGATCTGTCCGGGATGGCCGGCCAGGGCCAGTTGGGTCATGGTTTCCACGGCGTTGGACAGGCGCAGCATCGACAGCGGCACGCGCGCCTGGGCCAGCTCGCGGGTGGCTTGCAGGGCCTGCTGCCAGTTCGGCAGGAAGACGCTGTAGAAGCGCTCGTCCTCGGCCAGCGGCGAGACCCGCACCTTCACCGAGGAAATGATCCCGAAGCGTCCCTCAGAGCCCAGCACCAGTTCGCGCAGGTCCGGTCCCGCCGCGGATGCCGGGAAGGTAGCGATTTCAAGCGGCCCGGCGAAGGTCTCCAGGGTCCCGCCGGCGAAAAGTTGTTCGATCCGCCCGTAGCGCAGCGACTGCTGGCCGCTGGAGCGGCTGGCGACCCAGCCGCCGAGGGTCGACAACTCCCAGGACTGCGGGAAATGCCCGAGCGTGTAGCCCAGCGCACGCAACTGGCTCTCCACCTGCGGGCCGGCGGCGCCGGGGCCGAAGGTCGCGACCAGGCTCTCGCGGTCCAGATCGATCAGGCGGTTCATGCGCTCCAGCGAGACCGTCAGTACCGGCCGCCGCGAGGCTTGCGGATTGATATGGCCGGCCACGGAAGTACCGCCGCCATAGGGAATCAGTTGCAGGTCGCGGGAGTCGGCCAGGGCCAGCAACTCGCGGATCTGCTCGGCGGTTTCCGGATAGGCCACGGCGTCCGGGTAGACGCCGAAGTCGCCCTCGCGCATCGCCAGCCAGTCCGGCAGGCTCTGCCCGCGGGCATGCAGCAGACGCTCACGGGGGTCGATGCTGTAGCGCGGATCGGCCTCCAGGCGCGACGCCGGGACCTTCGCGAGCGCCGCCTCCAGGCTGGCGTCCGGCAAGCGTGCGCCCTGCCCGACCAGTTCCGCCAGGAACCCACGGGCGCTGTCCGGCAATTCGACCACGGTGCTTTCTTCGCCCCAGCCATTCCAACGACGCATGAACCTCTCCCCTCGCTTGTCGCGGCAACCTGTTTATCGGAACCTTTCTGGCTGCCTATACTAGCCAGCCGCCCTCGCCTGTCACTGTCGGATCGAGACACTCCCTGTGACCGATCAAGACAGCCGGCACGCACGCCGGACGGCCTGTTCCACCCGCCACGACAAGAACAACGACCATGCAGACCCTTGGCTCCACCTCGGTTCCGGCCCTGCTGAAGTACCTGCGCCACGCCGAACGGCTCGGCCTGGACATCGCCCCTGCCCTGGCCGCCGCCGGCCTCCAGGCCGACCAGCTCAACGACAATCGCCAGCGCCTGCCGGGCGAAGCCCACGAGCGCCTGCTCGGCTATTTCTGCGAGCATTCCGGCGATCCCCTGTTCGGCCTGCATTCGGCGCGCTTCGTCCAGCCCGGCTCCTGGAGCGTGCTCGGCTACATCGCGATGAACTGCGCCACCCTGGGCGAGGCCATGAGCCGCATCACGCCCTACGAGAAGCTGGTCGGCGACATGGGCACCAGCCGCATCGAGGCGGCCGGCGGGCAGGTCCGGCTGATCTGGAACTGCCGCCACCAGACACCCCTGGTACGGCGCCACATGGTCGAGCACGTCCTGGCTTCCTGGGTCCTCTACGCGCGCTGGATCGCCGACCTGGAAGGTTCGCCGGACGAGGTCTGGCTGGAACACGACCTGCCGGACGGAACCCGCGTGGAAGACTACGAGACCTTCTTCGGCTGTCCGGTGCGCTTCACCCAACCCTGTTCGGCGCTGCTGGTACCACTGGACTACCTGGCGCTGCCGCTGCGCCAGGCCGACGCGACGCTGCTGCGCACCCTGGAAGAACATGCCCTGGCGCTGATGGCCGAGCTGGACGATGACGAGCCGCTGCCGCTGCGGGTGAAGAACGCCCTGCGCCAGCTACTCAAGGACGGCCTGCCGCGCAAGGAACGGGTGGCGGAGAAGTTCGGCATGACCGTACGCACCCTGCAACGCCACCTGCAGCAAGCCGGCAGCAGCTACCAGCAGACCCTCGACGAACTGCGCCGCGAACTGGCCGAGCACTACCTGCTGCATAGCGAGCTGCCGATCCAGGACATCGCCCAGTACCTGGGCTTCACCGAGTCCCGCTCGTTCCATCGCAGTTTCAAGGGCTGGACCGGGCAGACGCCCGGCGAGTACCGGCAACGGCGGAAGGAGCCGGCGGCGCAATGAGAACGGCGGCCATCCGGCCACCGTCGGCTCAGTCGAGCAGTTCGCTCAGCGGAATGAACGCCACGCCCTCGCCTTCCACGAGGGTACGTCCCTCGCGGACCTCCACCAGCCCCTCGGCCCAGGAAGCGCTGCGCAGTACCCCGGAACTCTGGTTCGGATAGAGCACCGCACGGCCCTGCTCCAGGCGACCACGCAGGTACTCGCGACGCTGCCCCGCCTTGGTCCAGGCGAAGCCGGCCGGTACCTCCACCCGCAGCGGCGCGACCTGCGCCACGCCGAGCCGGCGCAGCAGGTAGGGACGCGCCAGCAGGGCGAAGGTGACCAGGGTCGAAGCCGGATTGCCCGGCAGGCCGATCACCGGGATGCCCTGGAACTGGCCGACGGTCAGCGGCTTGCCGGGTTTTATCGCCAGCTTCCAGAGGGTCAGCTCGCCGGCTTCGCGCAGCGCCATGCCGAGGAAGTCGGCCTCGCCCACCGATACGCCGCCAGTGGAAAGGATAAGGTCCACCCCGGCCAACCCGGCCAGGCGCTCGCGGGTACGTGCCAGGTCGTCGGGAAGGATACCGGCGTCGAGCACGTCGCAGCCCAGGCGTTGCAGCCAATCCTTGAGCAACGGGCGGTTGCTGTTGTAGATCTGCCCGGCCTGCAGCGGCTGGCCCGCCTCGACCAGCTCGTCGCCGGTGGACAGCAGCGCCACCCGCGGCTTGCATCGCACCTCCAGGGTCGCGCAGCCGAGCGAAGCCGCCAGCCCCAGTTCGATGGAGCGCAGGCGCGTGCCGGCCGGCAGGACCAGGTCGCCCTGGCGGATTTCCTGGCCACGCGGGCGCACATGCTGGCCCGCGCGCAACGGCTGGGTGAAGCGCACGCGGCCATCGTCGAGCGCTTCGGCGTTTTCCTGCATCTCTACCAGATCGGCGCCTTCCGGCAGCGGCGCACCGGTGAAGATCCGCGCACAGGTACCCGCTTGCAGCGGCTCCGGCGCCTGTCCGGCAAAGATCTTCTGGCTGACCGGCAGTGGCTCGCCGTTCCAGTCGGCGAGTCGCAAGGCGTAGCCGTCCATGGCGCTGTTCGGCCACGGCGGCAGGTCCAGGCCGGCCAGCAGGTCGACCGCCAGCACGCGGCCGCCAGCCTGCTCCAGGGGCACCTGCTCACACGTATCGATAGGCGTTTGCGCGGCCAGTTCGAGGAGCCGTTCCAGCGCCGTCTCGACCGGCATCAGCCCCGGCTGTTCGCAGCAGCCGCTCACCCGCGGCTCTCGCAGGGCGCCGCCTGTTTCAGGTGCGGGACGAAGTTGCACGGGCGATGACGGGCGTCCAGTTGCTCGACGAGGATGCCTTCCCAGGCAGTGCGGCACGCATTGGTGGAGCCCGGCAGGCAACAGACCAGGGTACCGTTGGAAAGCCCGGCCAGGGCCCGCGACTGGATGGTGGAGGTACCGATGTCGGCCAGCGAAATCTGCCGGAACAGCTCGCCGAAGCCGTCCACCTGCTTGTCCAGCAGGCAGGCCACCGCTTCCGGGGTGCTGTCGCGGCCGGTGAAACCGGTGCCGCCGGTGATCAGCACGACCTGCACGCTGTCCTCGGCGATCCAGGTCGCGACCTGTGCGCGGATCCGGTACAGGTCATCCTTCAGCAGCACGCGAGCGGCCAGGTTGTGCCCGGCCTCGGTCAGGCGGTCGACGAACAACTGGCCTGAGGTATCGGTTTCCAGGGTACGGGTATCGCTGACGGTCAGGACGGCGATGTTCAACGGCACGAATGCCGTTTCGGCCTTGTGGCTCATGGGGTTGGCCCTTGCTTGTGGACGTGATCGCGGTGTTATATCACAGGCCCGACACGGAGACCCCAGATGCCCGATAGCGCCCTGCCCCCCTGCTCCATCCTTCTCCTGGCGGGAGGCCGCGGCCAGCGCATGGGCGGTCGCGACAAGGGCCTGATCGAGTGGCAGGACCTGCCCCTGATCGCCCACCTGCATCGCCTGGTGCGCCCGCTCACCGATGACCTGATCGTCTCCTGCAACCGCAACCAGGAACGCTATGCGGCCTATGCCGACCGCCTGGTGAGCGACGACAGCCGAGACTTCCCCGGCCCGCTCGCCGGCATCCGCGCCGGCCTGGCGGTGGCCCGGCATCCCTGGCTGCTGGTGCTGCCCTGCGACGCGCCGCGCATCGACCGCGCCTTGCTGGAAACCCTGCTGCAGGCCGCCGGCCGCACACCGGCGCGCCCCTGGATGCTGCGCTGCGGCGGCCAGTGGGAACCGCTGTTCAGCCTGATCCCGACGCACCTGGCCGAAGAGATAGAACACGCCTGGCGCCAGGGCGACCGTAGCCCACGCCACGTCCTGTTGCCGCTTGGCGCGGAGGCCATCGAGCTGGCCGCGGGCGATCCGCGGCTGGCCAACCTGAACACCCCCGAGCTGTTGGCTAATCACCGCGAACTGAAGTAAAACGGAAGGGACGTCGAGTCGAATTTTCTCGAAGGTGGGGGGAACACTCGTTTTTAGGGGGGAACTCTTCCTAGAACTCGTCTGTCAGAAACTCGTAACTTCAAAGTCTGACCGCACAGGAGAACTGCGCAATGATCAAGCGGATGCTACCCGCCCTCCTCCTCGCCGTAGGCCTCGGCGCCCTCGCGGGTTGTTCCAGCCCTACCGTGATCACCCTCAACGACGGACGTGAAATCCAGGCCGTAGACACCCCTTCCTATGACGAGGATTCCGGCTTCTACGAGTTCGAACAGCTCGACGGCAAGCGCGCCCGCGTGAACAAGGACCAGGTCCGCACCGTCAAGGAACTCTGATACCGTCGCGTAACAGGTTTTCCTGAAGACCCCGTCGACTCGAACGAGCGACGGGGTCTTTGCTTTTCCGCCCGGGGAAACCGGGGCTCGAAAAAAAGTTCATCTAACCCCTTGTGTGCCAAAACTTTTTCTGTAGAATGCGCCCCAACAAAACGGAGCGTAGCGCAGCTTGGTAGCGCGTCTCGTTCGGGACGAGAAGGTCGCTGGTTCGAATCCAGTCGCTCCGACCATATCCCGAAAAACCCGCCTCAACGGCGGGTTTTTTATTGCCTGCGATTCGGTCTTTTCTCACAGGGTACGCAGGTAGGCCACCAGGTCGCCCTTCTCTTCCGCGGACAGCTTGCGCTCCAGCACCAGGTTGAAGAACTCCACCGTGTCCTCCAGGGTCAGCAGGCGGTCGTCGTGCAGGTACGGCGGCGAATCCTTGATCCCGCGCAACGGGAAGGTCTTGATCGGCCCGTCGGCGGACGCCATCACGCCATTGACCAGTTTCGGATCGTAGAAGCGCTCCACCTTCAGGTTGTGCATCAGGTTGTCGGTGAAGTAAGGCGGCGCATGGCACCCGGCGCAGGCCGCCTTGCCGTAGAACAGCTTTTCGCCACGCAATTCCTGCTCGCTGGCCTTGCCCGGATCGAGCCGCCCCTCCACATCCAGCTTCGGTGCCGGGGGGAAGTCCAGCAGCGCCTGGAACTCACCCATGAAATGCACCTGACTGCCACGCTCGAGCACGTTCACCCCCTTCTTGGTGGCGATTACCGGGTCGCCGTCGAAGTAGGCGGCACGCTGCTCGAACTCGGTGAAGTCCTCGACGGTCTTCAGCGCCCTCTGCGAGCCGAACAGCCGCTGGATGTTCACCCCGCGCAGCGTCGGCGTGTCGATGCGGTGGCGGAACGGCTGCGGGCGCACGTCGCCGGCCAGGTGGGTAGCGGCATTGGTGTGGCCGTTCGCATGGCAGTCGAAGCAGGCCACGCCGCGGCTCGGATGCTCGCTACGGCGATCGTCGGTGAGGTTGAACTGCTGCTGCGGAAAGGCCGTTAGCAGCAGGCGCAGCCCTTCCAGCTGCTTGGGATTGAGAATCCCGTTGAACAGCTCGAAATAGTTGTCGATGGTCACCAGCTTGCCCTTGGACACATCGCCCAGGTCAGGCCGGGTGGTAAGGAACATCGGTGCCGGGAATTCCGGCAGGAAGTGGTCCGGCAGGTCGTAGTCGAGGTCGAAACGGGTCAGGTCGCGGCTTTCCTGGCGCTTGATCTCGTCGATGAGGAACTTGGGAAAGACCATCCCGCCCTCCGCATGGTTGGGGTGTGGCAGCGGCAGGAAGCCGCCGGGGAACAGCCCCTGCTTGCGGATTTCCTCGGGGCTCAGCCTGGCCAGTTCCTCCCAGCTGGTGCCGGCCGGCAGCTTCACCCGGCCCCCTTCCTGCAGCGGCTTGCCGCGCGTCATGCTGGCACCCTTGGCCGGCCTGTCGCTGAGATCGTAACGCTGCTCGAGAAGCGTCTTGTGGGCCTGCTCGATCGACGGCTTGTTCGCCGTCATGCGCTTCATGATGGTGGCGAAGTCCTCGTTGATCACCACCGGCGAATAGCTGGAAGTCTTGCTTGGCTGCTCATCCCCCGCGACCACGGCGGATTGCAGCCCCAGGGCGAGCGGCATGACCCAGAGGGCATGGCGCGTCCAGGCGGGCGTTTTCATCAGGCGTCCTCTTTCGTTATGAGGAAACGCCGAGCCTCGTCGTCCCGACCCCACACCCCGGCGGTCCGCGACAGCGGACCGAACGACCTGCGACGCGTCCTGCGCCACGCGGGTTCCCGGCTGTTTCCAGTCAGTCCTGAAGGGAACTCAGGGTTTATCCATCGCCCTTAGGCCTAGCCGAACGCAGCCTGCCGAGCCAATAGGCTCAGGCTATGAAAACCATTGAGAAACGCCTATGCATCGCTTCGCCAGCATCGCCGAAGCCAGGCACCGCGCGGCATGGGGGAAGGAAGCGGAACGCAGTCCGGTTTGCGCATAGCGCGCGGGGTTACCAGCGGTGCCGCGCTTAGCGCGAATGAATAGGCATCAGCGGCTGAGGAAGGCTGCGACCTGCTCGGCCTCGAACGGCCAGTTCAGCTCGGCGCCATTGTCGCAGCGGCGCAGCACCGGGATCCGCAGGCCATAGCGCTCGACCCAGGCTTCGTCGTCGGCGATGTCCACCAGTTCGACCAGCAGGCCATGTTCGACGAAGGGCATCAGCACCGCCTCCGCGACTTCGCAGAGGTGGCAACCGAGGGTTCCGAAGAGTTGGCATTCCGGGGGCATCGAAAGGACCTGTGCAGTGTTTCGCGGCGATGGTAGCACCCGCGCTCAGATGCCAGCGACCTGCAACAGACTTTCGGCCGCCTGCCGGGCCTCGCGGGCCTGGTCCGCCGGCCCGTGGATGTGCGCCATCACCAGGGCGCCCTCCATCAGGTATTGCAACTGCCGCGCAAGCAGTGCCGCCGAACGCACGCCCAGGCGCTCCAGCTGGCGCTGGAAGTAGGCTTCGACGAAGGCCTTTTGCTCGGCCGCCTGGCGGTGGATCGGATGCGAGCGCTCATGGAACTCGGCGGCGGCATGGATGAAGGCACAGCCACGGAACGCCTCGTCCTGGAGAAACTCCTGCAGACCATCGAACACCGCCAGGATCGCCGCGCGCGGCTGCAACCGTGCCTCGGCTTCGAGCATGCGTTCGGCGGTGCGCTGCCGACGCACCTCCAGGGCGGCCATGATCAGTTCGTCCTTCGAGCGAAAGTGTTTGTACAGCGTCATCTTCGCCACGCCGGATTCGGCCAGGATGCGGTCGATGCCGGTGGCGTGGTAACCCTCGCGATAGAACAGGTCGACGGCGGTGCTGAGCAGTTGCTCGCGTTTGCGGGATGTCATGGAAAGCCTCCTGAGCGGCCCATTATGCGCGACCCTGCCGCCCCCTTGAACCGCTCTGCGTCGCTCCCCGGACGAATACCGACGGAAAAAGGCGAACGCGTGCCTTGAAATATACAGACCTGTCTGTCTAATATCCAGACACCAATACCCGCCTGGAACCCTCAGATGAAACTCCATGACCTGGATCTCTCCGGCAACGCCTACAAGGTCCGCCTGTTCCTCTCCCTCATCGGCCGCGAGGCGACGCTGCGGCCGGTCGATTTCCTCAACCGCGAGCACAAGACCCAAGCCTTCCTCCGCATGAATCCCCGCGGGCAGATCCCGGTGCTGGAAGACGGCGAGCTGCAACTGGGCGACTCCCATGCCATCCTCGTCTATCTGGCGCGGCGCCATGCCGATCCCGTGTGGTATCCGCTCGACCCCGTCAGCCAAGGCCGAATCGCCTACTGGCTCAGCTATTCGGCCAACGAGGTGCAGAACGGTCCGGCCAGCGCCCGGCTGATCGCCCGCTTCGACCTGCCGCTGGATCGCGAGCAGACCCACCAGCGAGGCCTGGAAGTGCTGCGCCTGGTCGAGCGGCACCTGGCCGAGCATCGCTGGCTGGCCCAGGGCGAACAGCCGAGCATCGCCGACGTGGCCCTCTACCCCTACCTGGCCCTGGCCCCCGAGGGCGGCCTGGCGCTGGACCACTACCCGGCGCTGAACGCCTGGATCGCCCGCATCCGCGCGCTGCCCGGCTACATCCCGATGCCCGGCCTGTAGCTCGACAGGAGGCAGCATGAGCCAGGAACAGAGTCCCTTCCACGCCGGCGAACTGGCGATCCAGGAACGCGCCGGCGTTCGCGAGCAGGTCGCCGGCTTCGGCAGCCGCGCGATCCGCACCTTCATGCCGGACCAGCATCGGGAGTTCTTCGCCCTGCTACCGCTGTTGCTGGTGGGCAGCCTCGACGCCGACGGCTACCCCAGCGCCTCGGTGCTCTGGGGCCCCCCCGGCTTCGCCCGTTCGCCGGAACCGACCCGCCTGCGCATCGACAACCTGCCGCAAGCGGACGATCCGCTGGCGGCCAATCTCGAGGCTGGCACCCGCCTCGGCATCCTCGGCCTGGAATGGCCGACACGCCGCCGCAACCGCATGAATGGACGGGTCCTGGCGCGGGACGGAAAGGGTTTCACGGTCGGCGTCGAGCAGTCCTTCGGCAACTGTCCCAAGTACATCCAGGCGCGCAGCCATCAGCCCGTCTCCAGGATCGCAAGTCCCGCGTTGCAGGGCGAAGGACTCGATCCGCGCTGGCTGTCGCTGGTCTCGCGCAGCGATACGCTGTTCATCGCCAGCCAGCATGCCGACCCACTCAGGGGCGGCGTCGACGTCTCCCATCGGGGCGGGCCGCCGGGCTTTCTCCGGCTCGGCGCGGATGGCCGCCTGTGGTTGCCCGACTACGCCGGCAACCGCCTGTTCAATACCCTCGGCAACCTGCTCCAGGAGCCTCGCTGCGGCCTCCTGTTCATCGATTTCGACAACGGCGACCTGCTGCACCTGCACGCCGAGGCCGAGCTGTTCTGGCCGGGTTCGCAGCCATCCATCCCCTGGCCCGCCGGCGCCGAGCGCCTGCTGGCGTTGCGCCCCGCAGGCTGGCGCTGGCGGCGCGGCCGCCTGCCGCTGGCATTCGGCGAGCCCCAGCCATCCCCTTTTCTTCCTGCCGGTGAATCTTGATGCCTTTCCTGTATCGCCTTGCCTCGTTGTTGATCGCCCTCCTCGTCCTGCCGGTGCAGGCGGCGGAAATGCGAGTCGCCCTGTTGCGCACCTCGGGAGTGGAAACCCTCGATGCGCTCACCGTCGACGGCGGCTCCTGGGTGCGCCGGGTGCCGCTCAGCCATACCGCGGTGCTGATCGAGCACCACGCCGCCACCCTGCTCTTCGACACTGGCCTGGGGCGCGACATCGACGCCCAGTTCCGCGCCGACATGCCTTGGTGGGCAGCGCCGCTGTTCGCTTACCAGAAAGTCGTCCCGGCGCGCGACCAACTGGACGCAGCCGGTATCCGCGTCGATCGCATCCTGCTGTCCCACGCACACTGGGATCACGCCTCGGGCCTGGTCGACTTCCCCGAAGTACCGGTCTGGGCACCCTACGAGGAGATCGCCTTCAGCCGCATCGCCACCCCGCCGGCCGCCTTCCCCAGCCAATTCCGCCATGGCGTGCGCTGGCGACCTTACAGCTTCGATCCGCAGCCGTTCATGGGCTTCGACGAAAGCCTCGACCTGTTTGGCGACGGCCGCCTGGTGCTGGTCCCCCTGCCCGGCCATACGCCCGGCTCGGTCGGTCTGTTCGTCACCCTCGACAGCGGGCGCCGGCTGTTCTTCAGCGGCGACACCAGTTGGCGACTCGAAGGCGTCGAAGGCCCACGGCAGAAATTCTTCGCCGGCCGCGCCCTGGTCGATCGCGATCCCGCGCGCACCCTCGCGCAACTGGCGAAGATCCGCCTGCTGCTCCGCAGCGACCCGCGCCTGAGCGTGATTCCGGCGCACGATGCGCGGGTCCAGGCCGCCCTGGGCTACTTCCCGCACTGGCTGGAATAGCGGGAAAGCCCGTCCTAGACAGGGTTCGTGCCAATTCGCGGCCACCCTCGACTAATGTCTAACAGTGGCCGTCTTCCTGTAGTGCTTAAGTAACCGGGCTGTCACAGGCCGACGTGGCGTCACGCCGCCGCCATCGGCCTGCCCCAAGCGCTCGAGGAGACAATAACAATGAGCATGACCCCGATCGCCCGTGCCGTGGCTTTTGCCACGCTGGGTTCCAGCATTACCGTCCCAACCCTGGCCCATGCCGAGTTCATCAAGGACAGCAAGGCCAGCATCGAACTCCGCAACTTCTACTTCAACCGTGATTTCCGCCAGGAAGGCGCCAGCCAGTCCAAGGCCGAGGAATGGGCCCAGGGCTTCCTCCTGCGCTACGAGTCCGGCTACACCGAGGGCACCATCGGTTTCGGCGTCGACGCCATCGGCCTGCTCGGGGTGAAGCTCGACTCCAGCCCCGACCGCAGCGGCACCGGCCTGCTCAAGCGCGACCGCGAGACCGGCCGCGCCCAGGACGACTATGGCGAGGCAGGGATCACCGCCAAGCTGCGGGCGTCGAAGAGCACCCTGAAGATCGGCACCCTGACCCCCAAGCTGCCGGTGATCATGCCCAACGACAGCCGCCTGCTGCCACAGACCTTCCAGGGCGGCGCGCTGAACTCCATGGAGATCGACGGCCTGACCCTCGACGCCGGGCGCCTGAAGAAGGTCAACCAGCGCGACTCCTCGGACAACGAGGACATGACCATCACCGGTGGCGGCAAGCGCAACATCGTGGTCCGTTCCGGGCTGACTTCGGACAAGTTCGACTTCGCCGGCGGCAGCTACAAGTGGACCGACAACCTCAGCACCAGCTACCACTACGGCAAGCTCGACAACTTCTACAAGCAGCATTACCTCGGCCTGGTGCACACCCTGCCGATCGCCGACAAGCAGTCGCTGAAATCCGACATCCGCTGGGCGCGCTCCACCGACGACGGCTCCAGCAACGTCGACAACAAGGCGCTCAACGCCATGTTCACCTACAGCCTCGGCTACCACGCCTTCGGCGTCGGCTACCAGAAGATGAGCGGCGACACCGGCTTCGCCTACATCAACGGCGCCGACCCCTACCTGGTGAACTTCATCCAGATCGGCGACTTCGCCAACAAGGACGAGAAATCCTGGCAGGCGCGCTACGACTACAACTTCGCCGGCGTCGGCATTCCCGGCCTGACCTTCATGACCCGCTACGTCAAGGGCGACAACATCGACCTGCTGACCACCTCGGGCGAAGGCAAGGAATGGGAACGCGACATGGACATCGCCTACGTGTTCCAGAGCGGCCCGTTGAAGAACCTCGGGGTGAAGTGGCGCAACGCGACCATGCGCACCAACTACACCAACGACTACGACGAAAATCGCCTGATCGTCAGCTACACGCTGCCGCTCTGGTAACGGCAGGACCGGCGGATAGCCGCGCTACGGCCATCCGCCCCTCCCCAGAGCCCCGCGGCGGAACGAAGAGGCCACCCTTGGGTGGCCTCTTTCATGGCGGGATGCCTCGCTCGCAACGTGCAGGACGGATAGCGCCTGGGGCGTTATCCGCCGATACCCCGCCGGACCAAGGAAGTCCGCCCCCTCATTCGTGGCTGATCGCGCCGATCTTGTGGATCGACAGGTCCGCGCCGTAGTACTCCTCCTCCTGGCTCAAGCGGATGCCCAGCAGCGCCTTCATCAGCCCATAGACCGACAGGCCACCGGCGAAAGCCACCGTCACCCCCAGCAGGCTGCCGAGCGCCTGGCTGGCCAGGCTCACCCCGCCGAGCCCACCCAATGCCTGCTGGCCAAAGATGCCGCAGGCAATCCCGCCCCAGACCCCGCAAAGACCGTGCAACGGCCAGACACCGAGGACGTCGTCGATCTTCCAGCGCACCTGGGTCGCGGTGAACGCCCAGACGAACAGGGCCCCCGCCACCAGGCCGGTAGCCAGCGCGCCGATCGGATGCATCAGGTCGGAACCGGCGCACACCGCCACCAACCCGGCCAGCGGACCGTTGTGCAGGAAACCCGGGTCGTTGCGGCCGATCAGCAGCGACGCCATGGTGCCGCCAACCATCGCCAGCAAGGAGTTGACCGCCACCAGCCCGCTGACCCCAGCGAGGGTCTGGGCGCTCATCACGTTGAAGCCGAACCAGCCGATGATCAGGATCCACGACCCCAGTGCCAGGAACGGGATGCTCGACGGCGCCATCGCCACCAGCTTGCCGTCGCGATAGCGGCCGTTGCGGCTGCCCAGCAATAGCACCGCCGCCAATGCCAGCCAGCCGCCCAGCGCATGCACCACCACGGAGCCGGCGAAATCGTGGAAAGGTGCGCCGAACTCCAACTTCAGCCATTCCTGCAAGCCGAAATTGCCGTTCCACACCAAGCCTTCGAAGAACGGGTACACGAAGGCCACGATCAGCGCCGTGGCGCACAACTGCGGGCCGAACCGGGCACGCTCGGCGATGCCGCCGGAGATGATCGCCGGGATTGCCGCGGCGAAGGTCAGCAGGAAGAAGAACTTCACCAGCGCATAGCCACTGTCCACGGTCAGCGCCGCTGCCGGGTGGAAGAAGGTCACGCCGTAGGCGATCCAGTAGCCGACGAAGAAATAGGCCAGCGCCGAGATGGCGAAGTCGGACAGGATCTTCGACAAGGCGTTGACCTGGTTCTTCAGGCGCACGGTGCCCACCTCGAGGAAGGCGAAGCCGGCGTGCATCGCCAGCACCATCACCGCTCCGAGCAGGATGAACAGGGTATTGGAGCCGTGGATCAGGACTTGCACCGCACTATTCAGGTTATCCATGGATTGAGGCAGCCTTCGCGCGTAGAGAGAAAGCACCAGAAACGCCCACGCCCACCCTTCGACGCACCATGACGAAGCAGTAGTCGTCGTGCGAACCGCCGCTTTTCTTCGGCGGACATTTCGCAAGGTGCTTGAGCCAGCATGGAAAGCTCCCGGACTTTCCTTGATTTTCATTGGGTTGGACGTTCATCCCGAAGTACCCTCCGGGAGCGCCTGGCGCCCTCGCAAGGGGCATTCCGGCCGACGTACGCACCAGGGAATTGCAAGCGCCATACCAGTTCGCGCCCCGTTGCGAGGCAGCCGGATGGGCGTCATCTCGCCGCAGCCGCGCCGACAGGCACGCTGTGGCAGTCTTTAATGAAAGGAGCGCCGGGAGCGACCGGCAACGCGCGGAAATTACCCATCGGTTGAACCTTCCGCCCCGCGCTCGGCTCGAAAAAAACACACCCCATGACCAGAGGAGCTCGTCATGCCCCGCAAGACCACTGCAAACGCTGCAAAGGATGAACTGTTGGCTGAATTCCAGGCACTGGTCGCCGATACCGAGAAACTCCTGCAAAGCACCGCCGACGTGGCGGGCGACCAGGCGGAAGAAATCCGCGGCAAGATCCACGACAGCCTCAAGCGCGCTCGCGACACCTTGCGCGACACCAAGGACTCGCTGAAGGACAACGTCCGCGAACGCAGCCAGGCCGCGGTGGACGCCACCGAGGTGTACGTCGGCGAACACCCCTGGCAGAGCATCGGCATCGCCGCCGGCGTCGGCTTCCTGCTTGGCCTGTTGGTCAGCCGGCGCTGAGCCATGAGCGAAGGAAAGGACCCGGCGGACGGCCGCCCCTCCCTGCGGCGCTTCGGCGCCGCCTTCCTCGGCCTGTTGCACGGTCACGTCGAGCTGTTCGGCATCGAGCTGCAGGAACAGAAGGCCAACACCCTGCGCCTGCTGCTGTTCGCCGGGCTGGCCCTGGTATTCGCCCTGCTCCTGCTGGTCGGCCTGTCGCTGCTGGTGCTGATCGTGTTCTGGGACACCAACCGGCTCGCAGCGGCGCTCGGGTTGTGCCTGTTCTACGTGATCGGCTCGCTGTTCTGCGGCTGGCGCCTGTACCAGTCGATCAACGACGAAAGCTCGCCGTTCAGCGCCACCCTGGAAGAACTGGCCAACGACCGCGAGCGACTGCTGCCATGACAAGGAAACGCGCATGAGCCAACTACCGGTGAACGCGACCGGCCTGTCGCGTCGCGAATTGCGCAAGGCGGTGATCCGCCTGCGCCTGGAAATGCAGCGCCAGCAATTGCGCCGCGAAAGCCAACTGCTGGTGCAACCCTTCCGCCAGGCCCAGGGGCTGGGCCACAACCTCAGCCAGCAACTGTTCGGCGGTGGCAATGCGGCGCTCTGGGGCGCCGGCGGAGCCGCACTGCTGGGCGTACTGCTTGGCAAGGGCGGACGCTGGCAGCGTCTGCTGCGCCTGGGCGTCGCCCTGGCCCCGCTGTTGCTCGGCCTGCGCACGCGGAAAGGCCGTTGAAGGATGCGCCGACCGGCAACGGTCGGCGCCCTCCGTTTCCCCAACGCGACGATTGAGCTTGCCGAGGCAAACCGTTAGCGTGTCCGCATCGCCTCAGCGCATCCCTGGAATTCCCGATGGACTGGCAGACCCTGCTCACCCGCGAACGGCTCGGAAAGCCGGTACACAGCAACGATGAACTGGGCCGCAGCGCCTTCCACAAGGATCATGACCGGATCATCTTCTCCGGCGCGTTTCGCCGCCTCGGACGCAAGACCCAGGTCCATCCGGTCTCCAGCAACGATCACATCCACACCCGCCTGACCCACTCCCTGGAAGTCGCCTGCGTCGGCCGCTCGCTGGGCATGCGGGTCGGCGAGATCCTCCGCGAGGAGCTACCCGAGTGGTGCGACCCCAGCGACCTCGGGGTCATCGTCCAGTCGGCCTGCCTGGCCCACGACATCGGCAACCCACCGTTCGGGCACTCCGGCGAAGACGCGATCCGCAACTGGTTCCAGCAAGCCGCCGGACGTGGCTGGCTGGACGAAATGAGCGACGCCGAGCGTTCCGACTTTCTCCACTTCGAAGGCAACGCCCAGGGCTTCCGGGTCCTCACCCAACTGGAATACCACCAGTTCGACGGCGGCACGCGGTTGACCTACGCCACCCTGGGCACCTACCTGAAGTACCCCTGGACCTCGCGCCACGCCGAAGCGCTGGGCTACAAGAAGCACAAGTTCGGCTGCTACCAGAGCGAACTGCCACTGCTCGAGCAGATCACCCATAAGCTCGGCATGCCGCAACTCGACGACGAGCGCTGGGCTCGCCATCCGCTGGTCTACCTGATGGAAGCGGCGGACGACATCTGCTACGGCCTGATCGACCTCGAAGACGGCCTGGAAATGGAGCTGCTCGAATACAGCGAGGTCGAGGCGCTGCTGCTCGGCCTGGTCGGCGACGACCTGCCCGACACCTATCGCCAACTCGGCCCCAGGGACTCCCGCCGGCGTAAACTGGCGATCCTCCGCGGCAAGGCCATCGAGCACCTGACCAATGCCGCCGCCCGTGCCTTCGTCGACCAGCAGCAGGCCCTGCTCGCCGGGCAGCTTGCCGGCGACCTGGTGGAACACATGCACGGCCCGGCCAAGCTCTGCGTGCAGCGGGCCAAGGCCATCGCGCGGGAAAAGATCTTCCAGGACAAGCGCAAGACCCTCCACGAGATCGGCGCCTACACCACTCTGGAGATCCTCCTCAACGCCTTCTGTGGCGCCGCGCTGGAGCAATACGGCGGGCATACGCCGTCGTTCAAGAACCGGCGCATCCTCGACCTGCTCGGACGCAACGCGCCCGACCCGCAGTGGCCGCTGTACCGCGCCTTTCTCCAGGTGATCGATTTCATCGCCGGCATGACCGACAGCTACGCCACGGAAATGGCCCGGGAAATGACCGGACGCTCGAGCCCCTCCTGAACGGAAGGGCTCATACCGCAGCGGCCGCCAACTGCTCCTGGAGTTCCTCCTGCAACGCCTCCAGGGCCAGCCGGAGTCTTTCGCCAGACGCCTGCAGGCACTCCCCGTCGCCACCTCGCCGGCAGGCGTCCTCCAGGGCCTCGCAGGCCTCCAGCAGGGTACGCGCCCCGATCATCCGCGCGGCGCCCTTGATGCGGTGGGCATGCTCGGCGAGCCGGGTCCTGTCGCCCTCGCGCAGGAGGATGGCAAGGCGCTGGAGGTCCTGACGGTTGCTGCCTAGCAGGGTCTCCAGCAGTTCGCGCAGCCGTTCCGGGCGGCCGCCACCGAGGCTGCTGAGAGCGTCCGCGTCATAGAGCCCCCGGGGCTGCGCGGCGTCGCGGCCGAAAGAGGTCGCGAGGTAGTTGCGCAGGGTCTCCAGGCCGAGCGGCTTGAACAGGCAATCATCCATGCCCGCGTCGCGGCAGCGCTGTACCTCGTCCGGCTCGGCGTCGGCGGTATAGCCGAGGATCAGGATCGGCGCGCGCCGCTCGCACCGTTCCTGGATGCGTATCCTGCGTGCCAGCTGATAGCCGTTCAGGCGCGGCATGTTGCAGTCGCTGATCAGCACCTCGAAGCGCTCGTCGGCCCAGAGTTCCAGCGCCACCTGGCCATCCTCCGCTTCCGCCACCCGGTGGCCGAGAAACTCCAGTTGCTGGCGCAGCAGTACCCGGTTGGGCGGATAGTCGTCGGCGATGAGGATATGCAGGCGGCGAGACGGCTCCATGGATGCTGCCAGCGGGTCCTGGCCGGATTCAGGCATTTTCGGCCCGCACTGGCGCAAGAGCAGGTCGAGCGACACCCGGGTGCCTTTGCCCGGCTCGCTGTGCATCTCGACATCGCCGCCCATGAGGTCCACCAACTTCCGACAGATCGCCAGCCCAAGGCCGGTCCCGCCCTGCACCGTGCGTCCCTTGGCCACCTGGATGAAAGGCTGGAACAGGCGCGCCTGGTCCGCCGGAGCGATACCGATACCGGAATCCTCCACGTCCACCCGGACGATCGCCCTCCCCTCGTCCAGGCTCCTTTCCTGGAGACGGATCGTCACCTGTCCCCGCTCGGTGAACTTGATCGCATTGCTCACCAGGTTGGAGAGCACCTGCTTGAAGCGCAGGGGATCGATCAGCACGTCCCGTCCTGGGGCATCGTCCAGCTCCACAACGAGCCTCAGGCCTTTCTGCCGGGCCAGGCCTTCGAACATGCGGCGCACCGACTCCACGACATGGCGCAGGCGAACCCGCTCGGGCGTGAGGGTCAGGTGGCCGGACTCGATCTTGGCGACGTCGAGGATGTCGCCGATGAGCAGTTGCAGCGACCCCGCAGCCTCGTAGGCGACCTCCAGCGAGGCGCGTTCGCGCTGCTCCGGCGCCAGGCGCTGCAGGACCAGTTCGAGGATACCGATGACCGCATTCATCGGCGTACGGATCTCGTGGCTCATGGTCGCCAGGAAGACGCTCTTCGCCCGATTCGCCTCGTCCGCCTGGCGCATCGCCTCGCGCAACTGGCGGGCCAGGCGCTCCCGTTCGGTGATGTCGATCCAGCCGTTCATCAGGCCGAGCACCCGTCCCTGGCGATCCCTGTAGGGCGTGACCCAATGGTGGATCTCCAGCAATTGCCCGCCGATGCGCACCGCCATGTCGGTGAAGCTCGCCGTTCCTCCCCGAGCCACCGCCAGGCACTGCTGGTGCATGAGCCGTGCCTTGCTGCCCTCGACCCAGTCGGAATCGGTCAACAGGGTGCCGCGGGCCTGCTCACGGGTCATCCGCAGGCTTTCCAGGTAATTGCGGTTGCAGGCCAGCAGGCGACCGTCGAGCGTGCGGATGCTCACCGGGTAGGGAATCCCGTCGACCAGCGCCTGCTTCAATGCCAGGCGGCCGCTCAGGTCGGCTTCGGTACGTTGCCAACGCCTGAGCCTGAGCTGCAGGACGGTATTCCAGCCCAGGCATCCGACGCAGACCAGGCAGGCCACCAGCAGGCCGAGCACCAGGCTGGAAGGGGATGGCGAGCGCAGCCCGTCGGCAGCCTGGCGTAGCGGCGCTTCGTCGACCACATCGGCGTCCCCCGGACGATCCGGAGCGGGAATCCGGAGCATGGAAGCATATTCGCCAGCCGTCGCCCTCGCCGGAACGGCATATCCCGCCATGCAGGCGAATATGAGAAGCAGGCCGAGCATGCACGCACTGCGTTTCTGGAACTTCATTCGGTTCCGGCCCTTAGATAAGCGTATTGCGTTTGGCGAACTCGATGAGATCCACCAGCGAGCCGGCGTTCAACTTCAACAACAAGCGCGCCTTGTAAGTGCTGACGGTCTTGTTGCTGATAAACATCTGCTCGGATATCTGCTTGTTCGAATAACCCTGGCTGAGGTATTGCAATACCGATACTTCGCGATCGGACAGGCGTCCGAGCAATTCCACATCGTCGGAATAGGCGCCCTGTTGCACAGGACGCATGGCCGAGCTGGGAAAGTAACTGTATCCCGAGGCGACCGCATTCACCGCCGTCACCAGTTCGGCCAGTCCGCCCTGCTTGCAGACGAACCCGGCGGCGCCCGCCTGCATGCTGCGCAGGGCGAAGAGCGAGGCGCTCTGGCCGGTCAGGACGAGGATCTTCAGGGGCAACGCCAGCACCATCAGGCGGCTGATGACCTCGAGGCCGTCCAGCCTGGGAATGCCGATATCGAGGATGACCAGGTCCGGCTTCAGCTCCCGCCCGAGGCTGATGGCATCCACGCCATTATCGGTATCGCCGACGATCTGGTGCCCTTCGGCTTCCAGCAACATCTTCATGGCCATGCGAATCACGGGATGATCGTCGACTATCAGGATACGGCTCATTGTCTGATTTCCTTGCCAATAAAAATTCAGAAAAAATTCTCCTGAGCAAGATATAGACGGGAGCCATATTGTCGAGATATTCGATGGCAACTCATATACTTTAAGGAATATTCTCACGGAAACTTAATTTATTTCTTACGGCGAATTCAAAACCTCGTATATTGCCAAGCAATTGGCCTGGTTATCTGCATGAAAAACACCCGCATATATACGCGCTCTCCCGGCTCGTTATCTGCCAGAGCGAGTTGAATAGTTCGTCAGGGGCTTCGGAGTAATGCTATCCGCATGTACGGCCACAAGCCGCCGACATGCCTTCGGCAGGGCAAAGGAAAGCACGACGGGCGCCGGGCCAGATAGCGCCGGAGCAGGATTGAAAGGGAGGGAAGACGCGACCGCCATCCTCGGGCGGGATGGCGGCGCTATCGCTTAGAGCTTCGGCAGGACAGGCTGTTCCGGGTACCAGGCGTCGACCAACGCGCCGACCTCGACGCTGGCCAGTTCCGGTTGCTGCTTCAACCAGGCCTCGATCAGGGCCCGCTGCTCTTCATTGACCGAGCCACGGCGCGCCAGGCAGACGAAACCGAATTCGTCGCAGCCGCCATAGGTCAGTTCGTTGGCTTCGATCGCCTGATCGATGAAGCGCAACATGAAAGCGTTCACCGCATCGGCATCCACGCCTTCCTTGTAGTGGAAGTTCAATTCGAAACCCAGCTCCTGGAATTCATCGACGCACAATTTCTTGCGCAGGCGGCGGGAACGATTAGTAGCCATGGCGGCATCTCCTGGATTGACGCTCCATTGGCGGAGCCTCGCATTACAGACAGTAGCCGACGCCGCTGGAGCCGCGGGCGAACCCCGGCAAGCTCCGCGCGGCGCGGCCGGATTGCCGGCGCACTCTACCAGTTCCGACCATTCGGCGATATGACGGCGAACTCCGCGAAACTCCAGCGCATCGTTATCCGCCTTGCGGCATAATGAGCAAGACGGCCTCTTCGCGTGATGTCCGTCTCTTTTTTCAGGTTCGCTTCGTTTTTCATCTTCATTTCATTTTCTACCCTCCGTCTTCAAGGGTTCTTCATTAATGTTCAAGTCGCTGCGTACTCTTGCCTTCGCCACGCTCCTGCCTTTCGCCCTTCCCACCCTCGCCCAGGTCAACGCCACCCTGCCGGCCAACGTGCAGAAAGCCCTGCAGACCAACAAGCTGACCGGCAACGATCTGTCGCTGGTGCTGATTCCGCTCGACGGCCCGGGCAACCCCACCTACTACAACGCCGACGTATCGGTGAACCCGGCCTCGACCATGAAGCTGTTCACCACCTATGCCGCCCTGGAAATGCTCGGCCCGACCTACCAGTGGAAGACCGAGTTCTACACCGACGGCCAGCTCAAGAACGGAGTGCTCAACGGCAACCTCTACCTCAAGGGCGGCGGCGATCCGAAACTGAACATGGAGAAGCTCTGGCTGCTGATGCGCGACCTGCGCGCCAATGGCGTGACCAAGGTCACCGGTGACCTGGTACTCGACCGCAGCTACTTCAACATCCCGCAGTTGCCGGTATTCAACGACGACGGCGGCGACGACACCAAGCCGTTCCTGGTCGGTCCGGACTCGCTGCTGGTCAACCTGAAGAGCGTGCGCATGGTGGTGCGCACCGACGGCAACAAGGTCAACGTGCAGATGGACCCGCCGCTGGCCAACGTACGCATCGACAACCAGGTGAAGATGACCGCGCCGGCCACCTGCCCGGCCTGGCCGAAGCTGCGCTTCAGCCCGGTGACCCAGTTCGACGGCACCACCCTGCTGGCCACCGGACAGATTCCCCAGGGCTGTAGCGCGCAGACCTACATGTCGCTGCTCGACCACCCCGGCTACACCGCCGGCGCGGTGCGCGGCATCTGGCAGGAACTGGGCGGCAGCATCCTCGGCAAGGACCGCCAGGGCAGCGTACCGCGCAACGCCACGCTGATCGCCAAGGCCTTCTCGCCAGACCTGGTCGAGATCATCCGCGACATCAACAAATACAGTAACAACACCATGGCCCGGCAGTTGTTCCTCTCCATCGGCGCGCAGTTCCGCAACAGCGCCGACGGCGACGACGCCCAGGCCGCGCAGCGGGTGGTGCGGCAGTGGCTGGCACGCAAGGGCATCACCGCGCCGCGCCTGGTGATGGAGAACGGCTCGGGACTGTCGCGCCAGGAACGGGTCAGCGCCCGTGAGATGGCGGCGATGCTGCAAGCCGCCTGGCACAGCCCCTATGCAGCGGAGTACATCTCCTCGCTGCCGCTGGCGGGCCTCGACGGCACCATGCGCAAACGCCTGCGGCGCACCGCACTGGTCGGCGAGGCGCACGTGAAGACCGGCACCCTCAACACCGTGCGCGCCCTCGCCGGCTTCAGCCGCGACGCCAGCGGCCACAACTGGGTGGTGGTGGCGATCCTCAACAGCCCGCGGCCGTGGGGCGCTTCGGCGATCCTCGACCAGGTACTGCTGAGCCTGCACGCGCGGAAATAAGGCGCGGTACGAAAAAGGCCGCCAGCGGTTGCCCGCCGGCGGCCTTTTGCATGAATACCGCTCGCCTCAGCGAACGGTGATTCTCCAGGCCCGATGGATCTTCGGATTACGCGCGAAATCCGGATCGAGGGTTTCGCCAGTGATCTCTTCGACCGCATAGCGGGCCTGCACGCTCTCGTCCAGTTCGAACTTGCGGAAGTTGTTGGAGAAATACAGCACCCCGCCCGGCGCCAGCCGCGCCATGGCCAGGTCGAGCAGTTCGACATGGTCGCGCTGCACGTCGAACACGCCTTCCATACGCTTGGAGTTGGAGAAGGTCGGCGGGTCGATGAAGATCAGTTCGTACTGGCCATCGTCTTCCCGCAACCACTCCATCACGTCGCCGTGCACCAGGCGCTGCTTGTCGGAAAAGCCGTTGAGCGACAGGTTGCGCCGCGCCCAGTCCAGGTAGGTCTTCGACAGGTCGACGCTGGTGGTGCTGCGCGCGCCGCCCCTGGCCGCATGCACGGTGGCCGTGGCGGTATAGCAGAACAGGTTGAGGAAGCGCTTGCCGGCCGCCTCCTTCTGGATGCGCAGGCGCATCGGCCGGTGATCGAGGAACAGCCCGGTATCCAGGTAATCGGTCAGGTTCACCAGCAGGCGCACATCGCCCTCGCCCACCTCGAGGAACTTGCCCTCGCTGCTCTGCCGTTCGTACTGCTTCTTGCCGGCCTGGCGCTCGCGGCGCTTGACCACCACCCGCTCCTGGGCAACGCCCAGGGTCTGCGGAATCGCCGCCAGGGCGTCGAACAGGCGCGCCTGGGCTTTTGCCGGATCGATCGACTTGGGCGCGGCGTACTCCTGGACGTGAACCCAATCGCCGTAGATATCCACCGCCAGGGCATACTCCGGCATGTCGGCGTCATACAGGCGATAGCACTCGATCTTGTCGCGGCGCGCCCATTTGCCCAGTTGCCGGAGGTTCTTCTGCAGGCGATTGGCGAACATCTGCCCGCCCTCGCTCAGCCGTGCCGGCTCGCTCGGCGCCCGCGCCAGGCCTTCGTCGTTGCGTTCGCCACGCTCGCCGGTGACGAACTGGCGCGGCTCGACCTGGATCATCAGCAGCTTGCAGGCCAGCGCGCCGTTCCAGAACGCGTATTGCTTATGGCTGCGGATACCCATGCGCTTGCCCAGTTCCGGCGCCCCGGTGAACACCCCGGCGCTCCAGCCGATGCAGCTCTGGCGCAGGCGCTCGCCGAGGTTCTGGTAGAGATACAGCAGGCTGGCTTCGTCGCCGAGGCGCTCGCCATAGGGCGGGTTGCAGATCACCAGGCCGGTCTGGCCCTTGTCCGGGCGCGGCTCGAAAGTCGCCAGTTCGCCCTGGTAGATCTTCACCCAGTCGGCCACTCCGGCACGCTCGATATTGTTGCGCGCCGGCTGGATCAGGCGCGGGTCGGCCTCGTAGCCGCGAATCCACAACGGCGGCCTGGCCAGGCCGGCCGCCGCGCGCTGCTGGGCTTCCTCGTGGAGCTTGCGCCACAGCGCCGGCACGTGCCCCAGCCAATTGCTGAAGCCCCAGCGCTCGCGCTTGAGGTTCGGCGCGATATCGGCAGCCATCAGCGCCGCCTCGACCAGGAAGGTGCCGACGCCACACATCGGGTCGGCCAGGGCACCGCCCTCGGCGGCGATCTTCGGCCAGCCGGCACGGATCAACACCGCCGCCGCCAGGTTCTCCTTCAGCGGCGCGGCGCCCTGCTGCAGACGATAGCCGCGCTGGTGCAGGCTATGCCCGGAGAGGTCCAGGGAAAGGGTCGCCTGGCCGCGGTCGAGGTGCAGGTGGACGCGCACGTCCGGATTGACCTTGTCCACCGACGGACGTCGGCCGGAGCGCTCGCGCAGGTTGTCGACGATCGCATCCTTGACCTTCAGCGCCCCGAAATGGGTGTTGTCGATGCCCGAGCCCTTGCCGCTGAACTCCACCGCCAGCGTGCCGCCGGCGTCCAGGTGGTCTTCCCAGTTCACCGCGTGGACCGCCATGTACATGGACTCGGCGTTCTCCACCGGGAATCGCGCCAGCACCAGCAAGACCCGGTTGGCCAGGCGCGACCACAGGCAGAGGCGATAGGCCACCTCCAGGCTGCCCTGCCCGCGCACCGCCGACACCTGGGCGCGCGCCTCGTCCAGGCCGAGCCCCTGCGCCTCTTCGAGGAGCAGGCTTTCCAGGCCTTTCGGGCAGGTCAGAAACAATTCGTAAACATCAGCCATATCGCCTTCCCGGGCCGTAGCCCTTGTCAGTGGAAGCACCCTCATGGGCACTTCTTTGGCACCAGGTGCCGTGGTTCGATTGCCGGAACGCTCCCGGCGTTGCTCGCTGCGACCCCGAGTCGCAGTCTGGGCGACCCTTCGTCGGAATGCGAGGAAATCTCAATTGGTGGGGGTGCAAATCGTTATAAGGCGCAACCCCGCGACCCTGCGGCGTTAGCGCCGGAAACCAGGCGTCATGAGCCTGCAACATATGGCCCTATCGACGAAAGCGTTAAGTCTTTATGACAAATCGGTCATTCACACGCCTGAACGCTTTGGTTAGAACTCCAGTTAATCCGCCACCGCAACGGTGTCGGGCGAGGGTCGTCACGCCGGCAACGACCCCTTTCGGCGAAAGCTTCGCCAGGCCTCCCCTGGGGGCCAACGGGACATAACAGTCAACAAGTGAGGGCAACACCCTATGAGAAGACTTAAGCGTGATCCGTTGGAAAGAGCCTTCTTGCGTGGTTATCAGAACGGCATAACCGGTAAATCTCGTGATCTTTGTCCGTTCACCCATCCTACGACGCGGCAGTCCTGGCTCAACGGCTGGCGCGAGGGCCGTGGCGACAACTGGGACGGCCTCACTGGCACGGCCGGCTTACAACGTCTCAATCAACTCCAGCACGTGTAAGCGACAACACGGATAGCACCGATTTCCCCAAGGCACGCCCCATCCGGGCGGCGGGCGCAAGCCCAAGGGCTCCGCAAGGAGCCCTTTTCAATTCCGCCGCGGCAATGCGGCGATGGCGTCCACCGCTTCGCGGATCAACGCCGGTCCCTTGTAGATGAAACCCGAATAGATCTGCACCAGGCTCGCCCCGGCGGCGATCTTCTCCGCCGCGTGCGCGCCCTCGGTGATACCGCCGGCGGCGATGATCGGCAGCCGTCCGCCCAGCTCGCCGGCCAGCACCTTCACCGTGTGCGTGCTCTTCTCCCGCACCGGCGCGCCGGACAGGCCACCCGCCTCGTCGCCATGCGGCATGCCTTCCACACCTTCGCGGCCGAGAGTGGTATTGGTCGCGATCACCGCGTCCATCCCCGCCTCGACCAGCGCCGCGGCGACCAGCGCGGTCTCTTCGTCGGTCATGTCCGGGGCGATCTTGATCGCCAGCGGTACCCGCCGGCCATGCCGCAGCGCCAGCGCTTCCTGGCGCTGGCGCAGTGCCTCCAGCAGTTGCTTGAGCGAATCGCCGAACTGCAGGCTGCGCAGGCCGGGCGTGTTCGGCGAGCTGACGTTGACGGTGACGTAACTGGCGTCGGCGTAGACCTTGTCCAGGCAGATCAGGTAGTCGTCGACCGCGCGCTCCACCGGGGTATCGAAGTTCTTGCCGATGTTGATCCCCAGTACGCCGCGATACTTCGCCGCGCGCACCCGTGCCAGCAGGTGGTCGACGCCGTGGTTGTTGAAGCCCATGCGATTGATGATCGCGTTGGCTTGCGGCAGGCGGAACAGGCGCGGCTTGGGATTGCCCGGCTGCGGTCGCGGAGTGACGGTGCCGATCTCGATGAAGCCGAAACCGAGCTGGCCGAACCCGTCGATGGCGTCGCCGTTCTTGTCCAGGCCCGCGGCCAGCCCCACCGGATTGGGAAACTCCAGGCCCAGCACAGAGACCGGCAGGCTGGCCGGCTTGGGCGTCAGCAGGCGGTTCAGGCCCAGGCGACCGCCGGCCCCGATCAGGTCGATGGACAGTTCGTGGGAGGTTTCCGGGGACAGTTTGAACAGCAGCTGGCGGGCCAGGGTGTACATGGTCGGGTATCGGTCGGCAGAATGAAGGGTGCCGATTATAGCCGTCGAGCACCCGCTCAGGCGAGGCGTTGCAGCGCCAGCAGGCGGCCGTCCTCGCTGAAATCGAGGCGGAACGTGCCATGCACGCCATCGTGGCCGATGAACGGACGCAGGTGATGGGCCGGCAGGTTCACCCGGCGACCGTCGCGGCTGCGCAGCAGGACCCGATTGGCCCTGCCGCCGTAGATGGCCTGCAGGCGTTCGCCGGACAGGGCGATATCCATGATGAGACTGGGCATGGAGCCCCCCGCTTGAATGAACCACGACAGCTTGCCACAAACCACGCGGTTGAATGTCACGCCCGAACCTGTGCTTCAATGGACGGACCGTCGCCGTCCCCTCCCGCCCCTTTCCGCGTCGGTCGCCGAGCCCGAGGAGCCCTCCGTCGATCATGAGTTCCAACTCGCGTAGCAACAGCACCTTCACCGGTCGCCTTTCCGCACTCGCCAACCGCCTGCGCCTGGGTGCCGCGCGAAGCGATGGCCGGGAGCTGCGCGAACGGGCGGCCGCCCTCGAGCTGCCGTTCCAGCCATTGCGACGGCCGGAGCCGAGCGTCTGGTGGCAGGCCGGACCGCCCCTGCACACCCTGGTCGATCTGCCGCGCGGCGCGCTGTCCGGCCCGGTCCAGGAAGACAAGGCGGAAGCCCACGCGGTCCTCAAGCGCCTGGTGCGGGTCAGTCACTCCACCCTGGAGTCGGTCGACCTGAAGACCATCGAAGGCGTATGCAGCCGCGAGATCCTCGTCCAGACACCTTGCCCACGCCTGGAAGACCTGGCCACGGCCGAGGTCTGCCGGGGCGTACGGATCATCAGCTACAAGGATTTCGTCAAGGCCCTGAGCCTGGCCCTGCCGCGTTTCACCAACGGCGACAGCATCCGCCTGCGCCAGGCCGCCTGGCACGGCGAGCGCCTGTTCTGGGCGGGCGAACGTCAGGCCTGCGCCTTCGCCGCGGCGATCGTCTACGCCCGCCGCCGCGAACTGGAACTGAAGCTGCCGGCACACCTGGAACGCTACGAACTGGAGCCCGGCGCGCTGGACGAACTGGAACAGCGCTACCACATGCTGCGGATTCCGACCCAGGCCTGGTCCGAGCCGACCTTCATGAGCCTGCTGCTGGATACCGGCCTGCCCTATGCGCGACTCGCCCTGTTCACCCCGGAAACCCCGGAGTGCCTGTTGCTGCCCCGCAACGACGAACGCGCCGATTCCCTCGGCGAAGGTCTGCGGGCGGCTGGCGCGGCAGACGTGGTGAAGTATCTGAAGCAACTGTAGGCAACCGGCCAGGACTGGCCAGCTCGCGCCCTGACGTGCATCCTCCAGCAGACCCACACAGGAGCGATCGCATGTCCCTACCCCGCCTCAGTCTCTGTCTCGCCCTCGCCCTCGCCTGCGGGCCGGCGCTGGCCAGCCAGGCGCCGGTCTACGGCGAACGCCTGGAAGGCTTCGACTACGCCTATCCGGTGCATTATCTGGACTTCACCTCCCAGGGCCAGCCGCTGAGCATGGCCTACCTCGACGTCGCGCCGAAGAAAGCCAACGGCCGCACCATCCTGCTCATGCACGGCAAGAATTTCTGCGCCGGGACCTGGGAGCGCACCATCGACGTGCTCGCCGACGCCGGCTACCGGGTGATCGCCGTCGACCAGGTCGGCTTCTGCAAGTCGAGCAAGCCGGCCCATTACCAGTACAGCTTCCAGCAACTGGCAGCCAACACCCACGCCCTGCTGGAACGGCTCGGCGTCGCCCGGGCCAGCGTGATCGGCCATTCCATGGGCGGCATGCTCGCTACCCGCTACGCCCTGCTCTACCCGCGGCAGGTCGAACGACTGGTGCTGGTCAACCCCATCGGCCTGGAGGACTGGAAGGCCCTGGGCGTGCCCTGGCGTAGTGTCGACGACTGGTACAGGCGCGACTTGCAGACCAGCGCCGAAGGCATTCGCCAATACCAGCAAGCCACCTACTACGCCGGCGAATGGCGCCCCGAGTTCGATCGCTGGGTACAGATGCAGGCCGGCATGTATCGCGGCAAGGGGCGCGAGTCGGTGGCCTGGAACTCGGCGCTGACCTACGACATGATCTTCACCCAGCCGGTAGTCTACGAACTGGACCGGTTGCAGATGCCGACCCTGCTGCTGATCGGCGAGAAAGACAACACCGCCATCGGCAAGGACGCCGCGCCGGCGGAACTGAAAGCCAGGCTGGGCAACTACGCGCAACTGGGCAAGGACGCCGCCCGACGGATTCCCCAGGCGACCCTGGTGGAATTCCCCGACCTTGGCCATACCCCGCAGATACAGGCTCCGGAACGCTTCCACCAGGCACTGCTGAAGGGTCTGCAAACCCAGCCCTGAACCATCCACCGGCGGCGCTCTCGCCATCGGCTTCGCCGCGCCTTGCCCGGCGTCAACACCGATGCCTGCCGCCGGCGTTTCACTGCACTGGCTGCGCGACGACGCGTGGCTCGCGTCGCGCAAGCCCACCCACGCCGCGGCCGTTCCCATCCACATGGAGGTTCATCGTGTTCCCTTGCCAACCCCGTTCGCTACTCGCCGGCGTCCTGCTGGCGAGCGCCCTGCCCGCTCACGCGGAGCTGCCCCACGCGCCCGCCTACATCGATGACAGCGCCTACCCGGCCGCGGCCCGCCAGCGCATCCTGCCACCGATGTTCGAGCAGAAGCTGGGCAGCCTGCGCTACCTCGCCAAGCCCGGCGACCCCTTGATCACCCAGGCCGAGAGCAGCGACTTCCAGCGCACCAGCGACTACCGCGAGACCCGCGCCTACCTGGAGAAACTGGTAGCCGCCTCCTCCGGCCGCATCGCCCTGCGCGAGTTGCCCGAGCGCAGCGCCGAGGGCCACCCGATGCTGCTGGTGACCGCCTCCACCGAGGCTGACAAGTCCGCCGCCGGCCTGAAGCGCTCCGCCAAGCCGACCTTGCTGGTGGAAGCCGAGATCCATCCCGGCGAGGCCAACGGCAAGGACGCCATGTTCATGCTGCTGCGCGACATGAGCGCTGCGGACCGCCCGCTCGCCGGGCTGCTGGAGAAGATCAACCTGCTGTTCATCCCGGTGGTCAACGTCGACGGCGACCTGCGCCGCAGCGCCTACGGGCGGATCAACCAGAACGGCCCGCGGGAGACCGGCTGGCGGGTAAACGGCCGCAATCTCAATCTCAACCGCGACTTCACCAAGCTCGACAGCGCGGAGATCCGCAACGTCGCCTGGGTGTTCAACCACTACGAACTGAGCTTCTTCGCCGACACTCACTCCACCGACGGCGCCATGTATCCCTACGACAGCTCCTACTGCCACAACGGCAATGGCTGGTCACCGGCGAGCAGCGCCTGGATGGACCAGGTCATGCGCAAGCCGGTGTACCAGGCGCTGGAAAGCCTCGGGCACATGGTCCATGAATGCATCAGCCTGAACGACAATCAGGATCCGACCCAGGGCTACTACCCCTACCGCACCGACCTGGCGCGCTTCTCCAACCAGTACGGCGATATCCGCAACGTGCCGTCGATCCTCATCGAGCAACACGCCCTGCATCCGTACAAGACCCAGGTGCTGGGCAACTACGTGATGCTCAAGGCGATGTTCGAGGTGATCGGCGAGCAGGCCGCCAGCCTGCGCCAGGCCATCGCCAGCGACCGCGAGCGCCTGCTGCGGCAGAAGGAGGTGATCCTCACCTGGAAGCCGGGCGAGACCGCCGAGACGCCATTCGTGGTCGGCGACTACCGCTACGAGCAATCGCCGGTCACCGGGGCCCGCACCATCGTCTGGAGCAACCGGCCGAAGACGCTGAAACTGCCGGTGACCGACAACGGCGTACCCGACCTGGTGGTGCCGCGTCCCCAGCGTTTCATCGTCCCGGCGCAGTGGCACGAAGTGATCGCCCGGATCAAGGCCCACGGCATCCGCTACACCACCCTGGAGCGTCCGACCGAAATCGCCGTGACCCTGTACCGCATGGACGACATCAAGCTCGCCGATGGCTTCGAACCGGATCGCGTGCAAGGCAACCGGATTCCGGGCTACGAAGGTCGCCTGCTGGTCAGCGGCACGCCGAAGCCGTTCCAGCGCTTGCAGACCTTCCCGGCCGGCTCGCTGTCGATCGACACCGCCCAGCCGCTGGGCGTCCTGGCCATCGACCTGCTGCAACCGCAGAGTCCGGATTCCTTCTGGTCCTGGGGCTTCTTCAATTCCACCCTGGTGGCCGCCGAGGAGCCGGAGGAATACGTGATGGAGCCGATGGCGCGCAAGATGCTGGCGGAAGACCCGGCGCTGAAGGCCGCCTTCGACAAACGCCTGCGCGAGGACAAGGCCTTCGCCGCCGATCCGCAGGCGCGCCTGCAATGGTTCTACCAGCGCACGCCGTTCTACGACGTGAACGCCTTCGTCTATCCGGTAGGAGTGGTGTTCTGAGGCCCACCTGGGGCTGACGGCGGACAACGCTGCGCGTTATCCGCCCTACCGCTGGGCTTCGGGAGCCCCGTTCCCTCTCCCGCTTGCGGGAGAGGGCTGGGGAGAGGGAGCCGGTCTCAGGTACCGTCGGTGGGTGTGGGCAGGTTGCTTCTCGGCTTGCGCTTGCGCCTGGGTTTCGGTGGTTTTTCGGGTGGCGGCGACAGTTCCCGCTTGCGCAGCTTCTTGAGGATTTCCCGATGCTTCTCGCGCCAGGCCGGCACGTCGAGACCGTGGAGTTCGAGCAGCTCGGGGTTGCGCTCCACCAGATAGACCGCCGCTTCCTGGGCGGCCTCGGCGATCTTCCAGGCGATCGACTGCGGTTCGATGCTGCCTTCATAGGCGATCCAGTCGCTGAACTCCGGAAAGGTCCCGCAGACCTTCTCGAAATCCTCGTCGTGCATGCGCTGCCGGCCACTCTCGATGTTCTCAAGGCGTTTGGGATCCATGCCGACCACTTCGGAAAACTGCGGTCGGTTCAACCCCGTCAGCCCGCGCAACCCGAACAGGCGCTCGCCGGCGCGAAACAGGCAGCGCTTCCTCACTACATAGACCATGTACAGATACTTCCCTTCGTTTCTGGCGCGATGCGCCTCAGTCGCCCTTGCCGCTCGCGGGCGTTTTCCTCTTCCGCTGGCGCCTGGGCTCCGGCGGCTCTTCCAGGGGCGCCGGCTCCGCCTCCGGCGCCTGTTCCGCCGCCAGCAGCGCCTCGCGTATCTCGCGGTGGCGTTCGCGCCAGGCCTGCATGTCGATGCCGTGCCGCTCCAGCAGCACCGGGTTGCGCTCCACCAGGTAGACCGCGGCCGCCTGCGCCGAGTCGGCGACCTTCCAGGCGATCGACTGCGGCTCGATGCTGCCTTCATAGGCGATCCAGTCGCTGAACTCCGGGAAGGTTCCGCAGACCTTCTCGAAGTCCTCGTCGTGCATGCGCTGCAGTTCGTTCTCGATGTTCTCCAGGCGCTTGGCCGTCATCCCCACCAACTCGGCGAACTGCGGACGGCTCAAGCCCATCAGCTCGCGCAGGGCGCGCAAGCGCTTGCCAGCAGTGAACAAACGTCGATTCTTTACCATGTGTAGTCCGCGTCTGATGGTTCCCTATGCATATTGATTCACTAACTGTTAGTAGATCAATATGAATCCAAGCCCTCTAGACCGAGGGTTCCCCTCCAACATCGGACCATGGTGCAGGACGCCTGATGAAAGTGGAAGAACTCCCCCAAGAGGGTTTCGCCGAGTGCCCCCGCTATATAACCCTGATGCGTTTCGCCTTCCTGACCGGCCTCAGCGATCGGCCGGACCTGCTCTATGCCTGGATAGAGAGCGGCGACCTGCCGATGCGAACCTTCGGTACGCAACGCCTGGTGGATATGCAGAAGCTGCAAAAACGCATCGAGGAATCAAAAAAAGGGGCCGATTCAACCGGGTGAATCGGCCCTTTCTGAAAGACCCTGCCGCCGGCGAAACCCCTCAGCGATTGAGCATGAAGGTCTCGTACTCCAGGTCGTCCAGCGCGGTGGTCAGGCGGTACAGCCCGACCAGCACGCAGACCAGCAGCGACAGGGTGAAGCCGTAGCCGAAGAAGCTCGGCCCGAGCAGCAGGCTGACGAAGGTCAGGGCGCCGTTGACGATCACGAACAGCACGCAGAGTTCGAGGACGATGCGGCGCTTGTCCAGGTAGAAGAAGACGTTGAGCAAGGCCATGAACACTACCTGGATGCTCACCCCGATCAGGTCGATGTAGAACAGGGGCAGGTAGTAGCGGGAAATTCCCAGCCAGCCGAGCAGTTGCGGCGCCAGCAGGAACAGCAGGACTACCGCCAGCCCCTGCACCTTGCAGATTTCCAGCAGGCCCTGGCGGATGGCGAGGATCATCTGCTCCTTGAGCAGGCCGATGTGCTGCAGGGTCTCGCCGCCGCGGATCGCCTCGTAGACCCGCTCGTACCACTCGGCGAAGTCGGTCTCGATGCGCACCAGGAACACCGCCATGCCGGGAATGATCGACAGGTAGGCGAGGAAGATCGGCAGGTCGTAGAGGATCGAGGCGCGCAGCGGGCCGATCACCAGGTCCGAGGTGGATGGGTTGAACCAGAAGATGAACTTGTCGATCCAGATCCCCAGGTTGTAGCAGAGGCCGGTCAGCAGCAGGCTGACGAAGACCTGCCGGCGGTCGAGGAAGTCGAAGGCCACCATGCGCCTGGCCGGGTACTCGCGGAGGATGTCGTAGAGGAAGACGAACAGCAGGCTGGCGTGGCCGATCAGCAATGCCAGCAGCAGGCCGTCCATCTGCATGAAGCGCAGCAGGTAGGCACAGGCGACCATCAGCGCGTAGCCGATGAACATCACCAGCAGGATGCGTTTGTAGGCCTTCATTCCCGACAGGAAGATGATCACCAGCCACAGGTTGCAGAGCACCACGAAGTTGGCCATCACCAGCAGGCGGTAGGCGAACGGCTCATCGAACAGGGTCGCCAGCAATATCGCCGAGAGCAGGCCCGACGCCAACGTCACCAGCAACAGCACGCCCACCAGGTTGGGCAGGATCGCCTCGTGCTTGCGCTCGAACAGGCGATCGGAAATGAAGCGGGTGAAGAACAGTTGCAGTCCCCCGGTGAAGATCAGCGACAACGCCATCAGGTAGGTCACCGTGATCAGGAACTGCCGGACCAGCACGTCCGGCACCACCACGCCGAGGCTCAGCACGCCGATCAGCATCACGCTGACGATCGACAGCACCCAGGGACCGGAGCTGATCAGCCCGGCGTAGAGATAGGCGCGCAGGGTCGCCGTATAGGAATCGCGGGAAAGGATCTTCCGCAGTTCGAAGCCGATGCCGGCCATGTCATGCAATCTCCGTGGCTTCGCGGTACAGCCCGCGGTAACGTCCGAGCATCAGCGCCTCGGTGTAGTAGCGTTCGACCCGTTGCAGGCCGACCGCCTGGGCCGCCTGCCAGCGCTGCGGATTGCGCAGCAGGGCGAGGATCGCCCGCGAAGTGGCCTGCGGGTCGGCGATCGCCACCACCTCCCCGGCGCGGCCCAGGGCGCGATCTTGGGCGTCGGCGCCTTCGATCAGTTCGCGGCAGGAGCCGACGTCGCTGCTCACCACCGGGGCGCCGGCAGCCCAGGCCTCGAGGATCACCAGCGGCTGCGCTTCGCTGATCGAGGTGAGGACCATCAGGCCGAGTTGCGGCAGGACCTCGCCGATCCGACGGAAACCGAGGAACTTCACCTTGTCCTGCAGGCCGAGGCTGGCCACCAGGCTGCGGCATTCGCTGGCATAGTCCGGGTCTTCCTCCTCCGGACCGACGATCCAGCCCTCCGCCTCCGGCATCGCGCTGACCACCCCGCGCATGGCGCGGATGAAGGTCTTCACGTCCTTGATCGGCACTACCCGGCCGACCAGCCCGACCACCGGCGGAATCCCCGGCGGCCGCCGTTCGAGGGCGCCGGCCCAGGCATCGAGGTCGATGCCGTTGGGGATCACCCGGGTGCGCCGTGGCTCGGCGCCATCGAGTACCTGGCGCTGGCGGTTGCCTTCGTAGAGGGCGACGATCGGATTGGCGGCGCGATAGGTGAGCAGGCCGACACGCTCGAAGAAGCGGATCCACAAGCGACGGATGTAGCTGACCTCGG
Source organism: Pseudomonas sp. FDAARGOS_761 (assembly GCF_013343155.1). Lineage (NCBI taxonomy): Bacteria > Pseudomonadati > Pseudomonadota > Gammaproteobacteria > Pseudomonadales > Pseudomonadaceae > Pseudomonas > Pseudomonas sp. FDAARGOS_761. Next base: position 3,518,361 of record NZ_CP054572.1, read on the forward strand.
CATCCAGTCCGGTACTCAGCTGCTCGTCGGGGTTCTCCGCGATCCAACTGGCCTGGGCCAGGTCGATCTTGCGCTCCTTGGTGTAGATGCCGTGCTCGCTGAGCAGGTAGCGGCAGCCCCAGCGACGTTGCAGGATGCAGCCCAGCAGGCCGGCGTAGCCGGTGGAGATCGAGTGCAGCATGCGCGCCCGCGGCATCCGCCGGGCCGCCTCGGCGAGCATGAACACCGGCGCCTGCATCGAGCGTAGGGTCCAGAAGTAATTGACGAAGGACGGATCGGTGCAATAGCGCTCGTAGCCTGCGGTGATCGCTTCCCAACTGGCCTTGCTGTGGAGAAAGTCCTCGCGGCCGATGCGGCCCTCGGCGAGCAGGTCGAGCAGCGCGTCGCCCTCCTCCACGTCCGGCGTCTCCGGGTAGTGGAAGAAACGGTGCAGGTCGCGCAACGCCTTTTCGGTCTCGCTACTGCCCTGTCGCGTCTGCGGGTTCGGCGAACTCCAGGCGGTTTCCAGGAAGTGTTCCTCGATGTGCAGCACATTGTCCGGGATCGGGTAGTGGCGCTTGCCGTAGGCATCCTTCTGGCCGCCGATGAAGAACACCGAGAAGGTCAGGTCGGGGAGACCGAGGATCAACTGGTTGACCCAGCTGGAGACGCCGCCGCGGACATAGGGCCAGGTGCCCTCCAGCAGCAGGCAGACATCGGCGACGGGCGCCGTCGGAGCGGTGTGTTCGGTCATGTCCAGTATCTCGCCAGGGCCGCGAAGGGCGGCCGTTGCAGCATGTCGTCGGGCATTCCGGCGAGGAGGCGGGGAATGTCCCGGTAGCGTCGCTGGAAGAACGCCACCTCGGCGCGGAACGGCGCCAGCTGGGCGCTATCGATTCCCGCCTCCTCGGCGGCCTGGAGGGCGGGCCCGGCATCCTCCAGGCGGCCTTGTTCGAGGGCGATGCGCCCGGCCAGCAGATGCAGCTCGGCCGAGGGTCCGCCGCGCAGCGCCTGCTCGGTATGTTCGCGCGCCTGTTCGAGGATGTGCTCCAGCACGCTGCCCTGGGCCAACCCCAGGTAGGCCAGTTCCCAGTACCAGCGCGCCAGGGTCCCGTGCAACGCGCCGCGTCGCGCCGGCGTGGCGCCGGCGAGGCGGCCGAGGGCGGCCTCGATGCGCTGGTTGATCCGGCTTTCCTTCTGGTCGAGCATCGAGTAGGCCAGCAGGCGGACGTCGTCGGCAGGGTCGCGCAGGGCCAGCTTGAGGATCGGGATCGCCTCCTTGCCGGGCATCCGCCGGGTGGCGAAGATCGCCGTGAGCCGCTGGTTCGGGTCCGGCGCATGGCGCAGGACGTCCTGCAGGCCGCCGTCGCTGAACATCATGTCGAGGCGCTTTTCCTTCGGCCGGAACGGCAGCTCGGGGACGCCCATCGCCTGCCAGGCCTGCTCGCCACGCTGGCGCGGCAGGTACAGCGCCGGGAATACCGCCGCGGCGACGCCGACCGCCCCGATCAGCGGCACGAAGAAGGCCAGGCTGAAGAGGAACAGCGGGCTCCACGGCAGCGGGAACTTGTAGCGCCGCGGCAGCAGCAGCCATACGCCGACGCACAGCAGCGCGCTGCCCAGGCCGTGGGCGAACAGGTAGAGCGCCAGCGCCTGGCCGAACGGCAGGTCGGCGAAGACGCTCGCCCAACTGCTCAGCTCGAACAGGAAGGCGCCGCTAAACAGCCACTTGCTGATCATTCAGGCCGCACTCGTTGAAAAGGAAATGTCCCAGCGCCTGCCGATCGTTGCCGGCGTCCAGTTCGTACTGGCGGATGCGCACGCCCAGCGACTCCAGCTCGCGGGCCTGGCCGAAGCGTTCGGCGAAGAGAATCCTCAGGCGCTGCAGATACCCCTGGGAGCCTTCGGCGGAAGTCAGCGGCAACAACACCAGCAGGACCCGCCGGCCCTCGTCGTTGCGCAGTCGCAACTGCACGTCGAGGCCACGCTGGCTGCCTTCCAGCAGACGCTGGACCTCTTCGCCGTAGCGCGCATCGGTCAACTCGAAGGCATACAGGCAGGCCGGCAATCCATGGTCGCGGGCGTCCAGCAGGGAGCGCTTGAGGTACTGGGAGAAGCGCTGGGCGTCGATGTCGGCCAGTTGCAGTGCGCGGCGGTCGCTCTGCAGCAAGTCGGCGACGTGCCCGGCGAGGATCGCCAGCAGGCTGAAAGTACGTTCGTTGAAGACGAAGAACGGCATCTGCTCCACCGCCAGCAGGGCGAGGATCCGCCCATCGGTGTCGACCAGCGGCACGCACACCTGCAGCGCGCTGTGCGCACGCTGCTCGCCGCGCTCCAGCAGTTCCTGGCGCACGCTGACCAGTTCGCCGCGCTCCAGGCAGGTGCGCACCAGCAGATCGTCGGCGTCCAGCGCCGGCATCTCGCCGAGCGTCGCCAAGGGTTGCGGCTCCGGGGTGCGGTCGTGGCGCACCCGGTAGAGTCCGGCGATGCGCAGCGAACCGTACTGGGCCAGCAGCGCCAGCACGGTTTCCGCCAGCGCATCGAGCGGTGCCTCATCGCCCGGCAGCTCGCGCAGCAGTTGTCGCAGACCGAGCAGCGAACTGCGCAGGCTCTGGTCGTTGCCGGCGACCCGCTGTTCCAGGCGATCGTGGGAGATGCGCAGGATGTGATGGGCGCGGGTGAATTCGTCGAGGCGCAACTGGCGGTACTCGTTCGCCAGCTCCAGGCGCTCCAGGCGGCGTTCCCAGATGTCGCGGAACTCGCCCACCAACATGGCGCAGAGCAGCACGCCGACGATGAAGGCCGCCGGTACCTGAGCATAGGCCTCGACGCCCTGGACGCGAAACGCGAACAGCGCCGCCACTAGCAGCGCCGCGCTGGCCAACCCGCGGACGAAGCCGTAGCGCATGCCCAGCAACAGGGGCGCGAGGATCACCCAGGGAAAGGTGGCGTTGACCTGCAGCGGGTCGTCCGGGCTGAACCACCAGCCCAGGCCCAGCGCGAGCGCGCTGATGACCAGCGTCTCGACCCAGGAGACACTGCCGCTGGCGCGCGGTGCGAGGGTGAAATCCTTGTGCGCGGACATCGCCGTCACTCGAGCCGCAGGTCGCCGACCAGCTCGCGCAGGACTTTCTGCGCGGCGCCCGCCAGGCTTTCCCGGGACCAGCCGGCGCGCGCCCCGCTGGTGCTCCAGAGCACCCGCCCGGAGGCCGGCTCCAGCACCTGCAGGCTGACGCCCACCGCCGGCTCGCCGTCGAGGCCGTTCTTGTACTGCCACTCCTCGACGCTGCCGGTGACCACGTAGGCCAGCTTCTGCTGGCGTGCCCAGTCCAGCGCGCGCTGCTGGCGCTCGCGGTCGTCGACCAGTTGCAGGTCGCCTTGCGGCTGCGCCGGGTACAGGCGCGGCCGCACGCCCTCCTCGGCCAGCACGCTGAGCAGGATCTGCTCGGCACGCTCGCCGGCCTGCGGCGCCTGGGAGTAATTGAGCAGCGGCACCAGGCCCCACTGCGCGCCGCGCGCCAGCGGCGTAGCGCTTTCGCTGGTGAAGCTGGAGCAGCCCGCCATGAACAGGGCGACGGCCGCGAGAGCCAGGCAGCGGATGGATTGCATGTTGTGTTCCTCCTGTTGAATTCCGTATCCGGGCCGCGTTCAGCGGCCGAAGCGCGTGCTGTAGGTCACCCCGAGCGTGCCGCCGGCATCGCCGCCGCCGCCCTGGGGAGCCGACTGGTAGCCGAAGGTGAACGCCAGTTCGTCGTCGCCCAGCAGCTCCATGCCGATGCCGAGATCGATGCCGTAGTTGAACTCCTTCTCTGTCCACTGCCAGCCGGCCAGGGTGTCGACGATCCAGGTGTATTGCGGACGGCTGCGGTTCAGCGCGCCAGGGAAGCCACGGCGCCAGGTGCTGCCGAGGTAGACCTGGCCATAGCGGTCCTGCAGCAGGTCCTGGCTGCGCGCGCCATCGAGCGTCAGCGCACCGCCATGGGCCGCCAGCAGGTCGTCCGGCAGACGGTTCTCCAGGCGATTGCGCTGGTAGTCGATGCCGCCGCGCAGTTGCCAGGCCGGGCCATCGAAGAACAGTGTGTGGGCCCACTCCAGGGACAGCGCCTCGCCGTTGCCGAGGTCGTCGCCCTGGCGGGTGGAGAAGCGGTTGTGCGCCAGCGACCAGCTCAACTGGTCGCGCCCGCTGAGGGTGTGGCGGCCGCCGAGTTTCACGCTGTCGCGCATGCCGAGGGCGCGCATCAGGCCGGTCTCGTCGGTCTCGCGGTGCCAGTCGAGGCCCGCTTCCAGTTCGTCGCGCGCACTCAGCCGCCAGTTGCGCAGCAGGCCCAGGCCGTGGCGGTCCTCGTCGTCGCGCCAACTGCCATCGAGCGTCGCCGCGGCGAAGCCATCGGCCAGTTCGCGCCGCAACGTCAGCCTGGCGTTGCGTTCGCTACCGAGGAGCGAACTATCCAGCGCATCACCGTGATAGCGACCGCTGCCCAGTTCGAGATCGGCGTACCAGTCGTCGCCGAGGTGGCGCGCCGCGCGCAGCGTCGGTCCCTTGAAGTCGAGACCGCCGAAGTCGCGCTTGTTCCAACCCAGTTGCAGGCCCTGGGGCGTGCGTTCGAGGATTTCCGCCGCCTGCCGCCGCAACTGCTCGCGGTTGTCGCGCGAGTGGCCGTCGCCCAGTGCGCCCAGGGCCTCGCCCAGCGCTTCGCCGCCATGGCCGAGACGCACTAGCGCCTCGACCCGCTGCGCCGGATCCAGCTCGCCGCGCTCCAGCAGGCGTTGCAGGGCGGCGCGATTCTGGCTGCGCAGGGCGGCCAGGATCTCTTCGTTGCGCCCGATCTTCAAGCCCTGGCCGCGCGCCCAGGCCAGCCAGTCATCCTTCAGCGGCTCCTGGTTGGTGGCGGCGAGCTGGTCGAGGAACTGCTCGAACCACAGCTGCAGCATCGCCGGCTCGCCATTCCAGGCCCGCCGCGCCTCGCCCTGGGCGAGCAGCGGCCCCTGGGCCACGGCGAGCAGGCGCAGGTAGGCGGCGAAGCTGTCCGGGGTGGCCCTGACCGCCTCGCGGTCGAGCCGCCGGAGCAGTTGCCGGCGCAGGCGCAGGGCCTTGTCCTGGTAGCCGCTGGCATCCAGCGCGTCGGCGTAGGCGGCCTGCACCAGCCAGTCGTTGGGATTGGACTTGAGGTACAGGCGGAACCAGGCCAGCGCCTGGTCGTTACGCTCGAGCAGCAGGCTGGCGCTGGCGAACGGCAGCCACAGCGTGCTGTCCCGCAGCGCCAGGCCATGCCACTGCGCCAACAGGGGCACCAGGCTGTCGCGACGGCCACGGTCGATGTAGAACCAGAGCAGGCGTTCGCGCACCAGGTTCTCGCCGGGGAAACGCACCAGGGCTTCCCGGTACAGGCGCTCGGCGACGTCGCCATGGCCTTCCTGTTCCGCCAACCGCGCCCTGGCCACCCAGTAATAGGGGCTGCCCTGCGCTTCCGGCAGGCCTTCGGCCTCGGCCAGCAGGCTCTTCAGGGCCGGCCAGTCGTGGAGGTTCTCCGCCAGTTGCAGGGCGCTGGCCAGGCGCCGCGGATCGCGGCTGCGCTGCCAACTGCCGATAAGCACCTGCAAGGCCTGCTGCGGATTGCTGTCCCGGTACAGGGCGATCAACTGGTCCTCGTCGCTGCTGTTCAGGCGGATGTCCAGGGCCAGCATGCGCTCGTAGGCGGCGCGGGCATCGTCGTCCTGCTCCAGGGCCCAGGCCAGCGCCGCGCGCAGGCGCCAGAACTCCGGCTCGCGGATCGCGCGGGTATCCACGCCGGCGAGGACCTTCCAGGCCTGGCGCGGATCGAACAGGTTCCAGTGGGTTTCCGCCCACTGCATGCGTTCCTTGACGCTCAGCGGGAAATGCCGGGCCATCCGCGCCCAGACCCCGGTCTCTTCCTGCAACTGCTGGGTGTGTTCGAGGATCTGCTGCAAGCGCTGCCAGGCCAGGCGCTGTTTCGGATAACCCTGCACGTAGCCGCGCAGCCATGCCTCGCCCTCTTCCGGCGTGCCGCGGGTTTCATGGCTGTAGACCAGCGCATCGAGTTCCTCGTCGGTCATCTGTCGCTGCGCGCCGATGGGCGCCAGCAGCTCGATGGCGCTGTCGAAATCGAACATCTGCAGCGACAGGCGCCAGGCATGCTCGCGCAGGGCCGGGTCATCGGCGCCGGCCAGCAGTTGCTTCCACAGGCCCAGGGCCTGCGGGCCGTTGCCGGTCCATTCGCCAAGGCGCGCGAGATCGGCCAGCAGCGTCCTGTCCTGCGGGCGCAGGGCCAGCAGCTCCTGGCCGACCTCCCAGGCCCGCTCGATCCGCCCGGCGGCCATGTTCAGGCGCAGGTCGGCGGCCAGCGCCTCATGGTCCTCGGGGCGCAATTCGCGCCAGCGCCGGATGAAGCGTTCGGCCAGGTCGTAGCGCTGGCTGCCTTCGGCGGCGCGTACGCCCTCGGCGAGCCAGGCCAGGGTCGATTCATCCTCCGGCAAGGCGTCCAGCCGCTCGTCCAGCAACAACGCCGCCTGTTCGCCGCGCTCGCCAGCGAGCAGGCTGGCGAAGGCCTGGCGCAGATAGGCCAGGCGCTTCGCCGGCTCGGTTTGCGCTTCGGCCAGTTGCCGCTGGATGTCCGCCGCCGGCAGCGGCTCGCCGGAAGCCAGGTACCAGCGCGCCGCCTCGTCCAGCCAGCGCTGCCGGCCCTGCGGGTCGCGGCCGGCCAGTTCGGCAAAGGTCCGCGCCGCCAGGTCCGGCGCGTCCAGGGCCAGGGCATGACGGGCAAGTCGTTCGAGCATGGCGTCGTTCAACGAAACATGCTCGATCTTGCGCAGGCGCTCCAGCAATCGGCGCGTCTGCTCCTCATCCATGCCCTCGGGCCTGGCCAGGGCGCCGAGGATGTCCAGTTCCACCTCGTAGAACGGCGTTGCCAGGCGGTCCTTGCCGCGCAGAAGGGCGAGGTGATGACGCGCCTGCTCGAAGTCGCCGAGCTTGACCAGCAGGTCGATCAGGGTCAGGCGCAGCGCGTCGTTCTCCGGGTGCGCCTGCAACAGCAGTTCGGCGTAGTTCACCGAGACCGCGTCGGGCTCGCCATCGCCGCTGGGCATGAATACCTCTTCGCTGTTGAAGGTCAGCCACAGCACCAGCGCCACCCCGAGAGCGACCGGCAGCAGGGCCCAGGGATTCAGCAGGCGCGCCTTGGGATGCTTGTCAGCGGCAGGCGAGTTGGCCATCGCGCACCTGCTCCATCGGCAACTCGAACGTCCACAGGCCGTTGCCGGCCTTTCCCGGGAAGGCCTTGCCGGCCGCGCTAAGCCGGCAATCGCCCGCCGCGCGCACCACCAGGCGCAACGGCAGGTGCCCGGCGAAGGCGAACTCGACGCGGCCATCGTCGCGGTAGCGCCAGTGCTTCAGCGGCAGGTTGGCCTCCTCCAGCGCCGGCCGCGGATCGCGGCTGTCGCGCAGGACCAGGTGCGCATTCGCCGCACTCAGGTGTACATAGCGCCCCTGGGGCAGGTCGCGCACGCCCGCGACTCCCGTGGAGCGAGCGAGGTCCGGCCAACCCAGCGCCGGGTCCAGGCGCAGGGTGCGCAGGGCGGCGAAGCCACGCAGTTGCCAGCTGCCATCGGCACGCTTGGCCAGGCTGGCGCGATGCAGGCCTTCCAGGCGCGGGATGTAGTCGCTCATCCACAGCGACAACGGATGCTCCGCCTGCATCGCCGCGTAGATCTGGTGCATGGTGCGGATCGAGGCCTGCTTGGTCCCCGAATAGAAGTGGTAGTAGAGGTGCAGGCCGCGCAGGCGGCGCGGGCTGTCAGTCAGGGCGAAGGTATCGATGACGCCGCGGAAGCCGTAGTACGGCCCCTGCCAGAGATTGGTGTAGACGTTCTCGTTGATGATCGGCGCGTAGTACTGCACGCCGCCGCGGGTGGGCCGGATCAGCGGGTAGAGTCCGGTCAGCGAGGGAAAGGCCCGGGTCAGCGCGGTATTGCCGCCGTTGACGTTCATCAGCCCGGCGTCGTAGGCGAGCTTGATGGTGGCGGCGTCGGGCAGCGCGTCGCCGGACCAGAAGATCATCTTGACCGGCTTCCGCGGGGTGGTCAGGCGCTGCTCGATGTAGTCGCGGGCCCCGATCACCTCGCGTACGAAGTCGACCTTGTCGTAGCCCGGGATGGCCATCTTGTAGCCATACTGGGCCTCGAAGTTCTCGCCCTGCTCGGCCAGTTGCGGCTGCCAGAAGAACGGATGGCTGAAGGTATGGCTGGCGACCTCGACCTTGTCGTCGGCGAAGATGCGCCGGGCGATCGGCTCCAGCTCCCTGGCCAGGTGCGGGTACATGCCCTTCGGCCCGACCTCGCCTTCGATCACCGAGACCGAGGTGAGGAACGGATAGGGCTTGATGAAGTCCTCCAGCACCTGCTGGCCGGCATAGGGACTGCCGGGCACCTCGGCACGGGAGACGAAGCCGTCGCCATCGATGTGCACGGTGGCGATGCGCCGGCCATTCTCGGTGGTCGCGTCGGGACTCGGCAGCGGCGCAAGGCGCAAGGCCTTGCGCAGGAAAGCGAACGGATCGAGGATCCAGCGCCGGTGCTCGCTACCCTCCTCCAGCACATAGGGCGCCAGGGCGAAGCCGCCCCAGTCGGCGGTCGCCACCGGCACGTACTCCTTGCCGTCGCCCTTGAGCTTGAGCGCCGGGGCCACCCGCGCCGGGTCGAGTACGGTGAGCGCCGGCAGGTCGCGGATCCGGATCACCAGCGGCGCCTCGAAGGCGCCCAACAGCGCCTGGTCGTGGGTCTCGGTGCTCGGCTTGACCTTGAGCTTCTGCGACAGCCGGCGAATACCCAGGCGCTGCAACAGGCCGTCGTTCTCGGTGGGCAGGCCGGCGAGGAACGCCACCGGCACCTTTTCGTCGAGACGCGCAGCGATCCAGTTGTCGAAGGCGTCGCTGGCCAGCGGCGGTCCACTGGTCATCCAGGTGACTACCCCGGCGTAGAGACCGCTCAGCGGACGTTCGGGCAGCGGCTGGTCGGTGGGCAGGTAGTCGACCCGATAACCGAGGTATTCGAGCAGGCCGCCGAGGTAGACGTGGCCGGGGCTCAGGGTCAGGTCGCCCTCGCGCGGATCGTAGAGCAGCGCGATGCGCCGCGGTTGCACCTCGACGTCGCTCACCCCCAGGTAGTCCAGCGCCGGGGTGCTGACGAACGGCACGTAGCCTTCGCTACGCAGGCGCGCAGCGAGCGCGCGCGCCTCGTCGCGCCGCTCCGGCGGCAGGTAGTCGATGGCGACGATGGGCATGCCCTGGGCGCGCAGGGCATCCAGGTGACCCTTCAGCCAATCGCGATCGTCCTGGGGCACCTCGCGGTATTGCCCGGCAGCGGCGTCCCAACCGGCATGGATCGACTCCACGGCCACCGCCGACGCGACGCCGGGCAACTCCGGCAGCACTTCGAAACCGCGATTGAAAAACAGCTTGAGGCCCGGCTCCTGGCGATGCAGCTGGGCGAGGAAACTGGCCAGCGCCCGGCGCTGGCCCTCGCGGCGCTCCTCGGCCTGTAGCTGGAAGCTGTCCAGGGTATCGAGGAACAGGCCGGCGTAGCCCTGTTTGCGCAGCTCCGCGGCGCGCTTGAGCAGGTGCGCCCGCCAGCTCGGCGCGGCGAGGTCCATTACCTGGCTGTTCCAGGCTTGGTTGCGGACCGCGCTCTTGCCCCGGGCCAGGCCGCTGTCGGCGATGGCGGCGGCGTCGCCGTCGAACTCGCCGACCGACAGATAGGCGAAGGGCGTGCTGCCCTGCTCTTTCAGATACCCGACATCGGCCGGCTTGAGGTGCGCCGCTTCGAGCACCACCCAGTCGAACTGGGAAAGCTCGGCCAGCGGCGGCCGCTCGGCGTACCAGAACGCCACGCTGGACGGCCCGCCGGCAGCCCCTGCGGCAGCGCCGGCACAAAGCGCCAGCGCCAGGCCGGCAAGCCAGGCGAGCGGGCGTTCGATGGGTCGAAGGGTGTTACGGCGGGACGGCAGACGCAGCACGGCGATTCCTTTCTTGCTGAACCGCATGCCCAGCCCACGCGGCAGGGTCGATACCGACCGAAGCGGCAGGTCGGGAGCATGGATGCGGTTTCCGATGGCAACGTCGAATCCCTGACAGTGCGGGCACGGCCAAAGCAGCCGCAGGCGATTAACGTCAATCTAATGACTAAATATGCTAATTGCTAATTTTTTAAGCGGAAACTGTCAATTTTTAGACGCACCCATGGCGACATAGTGTCCTTTTGCCTGCTCTTGCCTCCCGCGTGACCGCCGCGACGTCATCGGAAAACTCACCGGGCGGGGAAGGAAGTACGGGCTGCCGGGGGTTTATGCGATCGACAGGATCCCGGCCAAGGCATACGAAGCGGAGAAGTCATAGATCCATATGAACCTATCAATAGATTTTCTAATAACTAAATATTTATTAAATCTGTGAGTCAGGTTGTCCTTTCCGGGCTAACGCCGGGCGCCGGACATTTGTCGCCGCGCAGCGCCTCAGCCACCGCAAACATCGCAGGTTTTCGCCGCGCCAGAATGAAAGAGCCCCGCACTCAGGCGGGGCTCTTGCTTGCCGTCAGGCCGCTCGCATCAGGGGATGCAGACACCGTGCTGGCTGCTCTGCGCCAGGTCCATCAGCTCGCGGTTGGCCACGGCGTACATGGCGTAGTCGGTACCCGACGCGGCACGCAGTTCGACCAGCATCGCCCGCCAGCGCTCGACCAGCGGCAGGTGCTGTTCCAGCCACAGGCCGACGCGCGCCTCGACCTCCTTCGGTCCGTCCTGCATCTGCAACACCGAGACGGTGATCGCCCGCTGCTGCCAGTCGAGGTCGTCGCGGAACGCCTCGCGGGCCAGCGCCTGCCAGTTGTTCTCCACCGGCAGGTTGGTGATCTGTTGCAGGTACCAGGTCAGGTCCAGCGCGCTGCCCACGGCGAAATAGGCCTTGGCCACTTCCGCGGTGTCCTGCCCGGTCACGTCGGACGCCTCGATGATCGGCAGCAGCGTATACAGGTGGCTGGTGCCGGCCACCATGCGTGCCAGCAGTTCCGGCACGCCGGCGTCGACGTAGGTCTGGTAGCGCGCCTGCCACAGCTCGCGGGTCGGCCCTTCGAGCAGCTCGTTGAGCTTCAGGCCGAGGGCGGCGATGCGCGGGCCGAAGTGGGCCACGTCGCGCGCCGCGTCCAGCTCGTTGCGGCGGCTGCGGAGGAACCAGCGGGTGGCGCGGCGACCGAGACGCATCAGTTCGTCCATCAGGGTCAGCTGGATATCAGCGGGCACCTGGTAGTCGAGGTTCTCGATCTGGCGGAACCAGTGCGGCAGGTGGAACACGTCGCGGACGATCACGTAGGCCCCGGCGACGTTGGCCGCGCTCATGCCGGTGGACTCCTTCAGGCGCTGCACGAAGGTGATGCCCATGTGGTTGACCAGGTCGTTGGCGATCTGCGTGCTGACGATCTCGCGCTTCAGGCGATGGCGGCGCATGGCGTCGCCGAACTTCTCCGCCAGCAATGCCGGGAAGGCGGTCTCCATGTCGCGGGTCAGGTAGTCGTCGTCCGGCACCAGCGATTTCAGCAGCGATTCCTTGAGGTCGATCTTGCTGTAGGAGATCAGCACCGACAGCTCGGCGCGGGTCAGCCCCTGGCCGGCACTGATGCGTTCCGCCAGCTCCTCGTCGGAAGGCAGGAACTCCAGGGCGCGATCGAGCTTGCCGCGCGCCTCGAGGTCGCCCATCAGCCGCTTGTACTCGGCGATCCGCTCGCGGGCGCGACGTTGCGCCAGGGACAGCGCCTGGGTCTGCTTGTAGTTGTTGCCCAGCACCAGGGCGCCGACCGCGTCGGTCATCTTCACCAGCAGCGCGTTGCGCTGCTTCTCGGTCATGTCGCCGGCCTGCACCACTTCGTTGAGCAGGATCTTGATGTTGACCTCATGGTCGGAGCAGTCCACGCCACCGGCGTTGTCGATGAAGTCGGTGTTGTTGGCACCGCCGTGCAGGCCGAACTCGACCCGCGCCAGTTGGGTCATGCCCAGGTTGCCGCCCTCGCCCACCACCTTCGCGCGCAGCTCGCGGCCGTCGACGCGCAGACCGTCGTTGGCCTTGTCGCCGACATCGGCGTGGGTTTCCTTGCTCGACTTCACGTAGGTACCGATCCCGCCGTTCCAGAGCAGGTCGACCGGCGCCTTGAGCAGCGCATGGATCAGCTCGGTGGGCGCCAGCCTGTCGGCCTGGATGTCGAAGCGCGCCTGCATTTCCGGGGTGATGGCGATGCTCTTGGCGCTGCGCAGGAAGATCCCGCCGCCGGCGGAGATCAGCTTGGCGTCGTAGTCGGCCCAGCTCGAACGCGGCAGGTTGAACAGGCGCTGGCGCTCGACGAAGCTGCTGGCGGCGTCCGGGTTCGGGTCGATGAAGATATGCATGTGGTTGAAGGCGGCCACCAGTTGCAGCTTGTCCGACATCAGCAGGCCGTTGCCGAACACGTCGCCGGCCATGTCGCCGATGCCGATGACGCTGATGTTGTCCTTCTGCACGTCGATGCCGCGCTCGCGGAAGTGCCGTTGCACGCTGACCCAGGCGCCCTTGGCGGTAATCCCCATGCCCTTGTGGTCGTAGCCGGCGGAGCCGCCCGAGGCGAAGGCGTCGCCGAGCCAGAAGCCGTACTCGGCGGCGATGCCGTTGGCGATGTCGGAGAAGGTCGCCGTGCCCTTGTCCGCGGCGACCACCAGGTAGGGATCGTCCTCGTCGTGGCGGACCACGTTGGCCGGCGGCACCACTTCGCCTTCCTTGAGGTTGTCGGTGATATCGAGCAGGCCGGAAATGAAGATCCGGTAGCAGGCGATCGCCTCGGCCTGGATCTCGTCGCGGCTACCGCCAAGCGGCAGGCGGCGCGGGACGAAGCCGCCCTTGGCGCCGACCGGCACGATCACCGCGTTCTTCACCTGCTGGGCCTTGACCAGGCCGAGCACCTCGGTGCGGAAGTCTTCCTCGCGGTCCGACCAGCGCAAGCCGCCGCGAGCCACCTTGCCGCCGCGCAGGTGCACGCCCTCGACGCGCGGCGAGTAGACGAAGATCTCATACTTGGGCACCGGCCTGGGCAGCTCCGGGATGGCCTTCGGGTTGAACTTGAAGCTGAAGTAGCTCTTGTTCTGGCCGTTGCCGTCGGGCTGGTAGAAGTTGGTCCGCAGGGTCGCCTTGATCAGGTCGAGGTAGCGCCGCAGGATGCGGTCCTCGTTGAGCACCTGGACTTCGTCGAGGGCACCGAGGATCGCCTGCTCCAGCTTCTGTTGCTTGTCTTCCAGGTCTTCCGCGGTGAGTTTGCGCGCCAGGTAGAAGCGGGTCTTGAACAGCCGCACCAGCTCGCGGGCGATGTCGGTGTGGGCATTCAGCGCACTGGCGATGTAACCGAGGTCGAAGCCCAGGCGGATCTGCTTCAGGTAACGCGCGTAGGCACGCAGCAGGGCGACGTCGCGCCACGGCAGGTTGGCGGTCAGCACCAGGCGGTTGAAGGCGTCGTTCTCGGCTTCGCCGCTGACGATGTGGACGAAGGCGTCCTGGAGGATCTCGTTGAGCTGCTGGATGTCCACGTCCAGCCCTTCGGCGTAGGTGAAGGCGAAGTCGTGGATCCAGTATTCACGGCCGTTCTGGTGGCGCAGGCGGTAGGGGAATTCGCCGAGCACGCGCAGGCCGAGGTTCTCCAGGATCGGCAGGACGTCGGACAGGGCCAGCGGGGTGTCGGCGTGGTACAGCTTGCAGTGCAGTTGCTGCTCGCCCTGCGCCAGCGGCTGGTAGAAGCTCATCACCAGCGGGCGCTGCTCGGACAGGCTGAGCAGGTGCTGCAGGTCGACCACCGCGAAGTGCGGGGCGAAGCGCTCGCGATAGCCGGCCGGGAAGCCTTTCGGGAAGTCGGCCAGGACGTTGGTGCCCTTGGCCTCGCCGAGGTTTTCCACCACCAGGCTGCTGTAGTCGTCCTGCCAGGAACGGCAGGCCTGGATCACTTCTTCCTCCAGGCGCGCCGGGTCGATGTCGATGCGCGACTTCGGGTCGACGCGGAGGATGAACTGCACGCGGGCCAGCACCGACTCGGAGAAGAAAGTCCAGAACTCGCAGTCGCTGGCTTGCAGGCGCTCCATCAGGACCTGCTGGATCTTCAGGCGCGTCTCGGTGGAATACACGTCGCGCGGCACGTAGGCCAGGCAGTAGCAGAAGCGACCGTAGGGGTCCTTGCGCAGGAACACGCGGATCTTGTTGCGCTCCTGGATGCGGACGATCGCCAGGGCGGTGCTGAACAGCTCGTCCACCGGGGTCTGGAACAGGTCGTCGCGCGGCAGTACTTCCAGCACCTGGGCCAGTTCCTTGCCGAGGTGGGCCTTGGTGTCGAAACCGGAGCGCCGCATCACTTCGGCGACCTTGCCGCGGATGAAGGGAATGTCGTTGACGCTCTCGTTGTACACCGAGGAGGTGAACAGGCCCATGAAGCGGCACTCGCGGATCACCCGGCCCTTGCCGTCCAGCTCGCGGATCGACACGTAGTCCGGGTAGGCCGGGCGGTGCACGCGGCTCGGATGGGCAGCCTTGGCGAAGGACAGCAGGACCGGTTCGCGCAGGTAGGCGACGGCATAGTCCTCGATGTGCAGGTCATCCTTGCTCAGGCCGGCGCGCAGCAGACGGGTCAGGCCGAGGAAGGATTTCTCGTCGTAGACCATGCGCCCGCCGTCGGCCTCGTCGGCGACGCTGAATTCCTCGTAGCCGAGGAAGGTGAAGTGGTTGTCCAGCAGCCATTCGAGATAGCTGCGCACTTCCTTCAGCTCCTCCGCCGGCACCTTCAGCTTGGCCTTGCCGAGCCAGGTCAGCAGTTCGCGGGCCTTGGCCTTCATCGGTTCGAAGTCGGCGACGGTCACGCGTACTTCACCGAGCACTTCCAGGATGGCCTTCTCCAGCGCCCGCAGTTCGCCGGCGTGGGCGCAACGGTCGATCTCCAGGTACATCAGCGATTCCTGGCTGACGTCCTTGCCCTGGGTGCCCTTGGGCAGGATTTCCTTCAGCTCGCCCTTGGCCGAGCGGCGCACGCTGAGGACGTTGGTCTGCAGGGTATGGATGCTGTAGCCGCGGCGGTTCAGTTCCATGCGCACCGAGTCGACCAGGAACGGCAGGTCCGGGTGCAGCACTTCCACCGCGGTGTGGGTGGATTGCCAGCCGTGCTTCTCGTAGTCGGGGTTGTATACGCGGACTTCGGGCTGGTCGCGGTCGAAGCGCTCCAGCAGGCGCCAGGCGGAAAGGGTGCAACCGACCAGGTCGGAAAGCCGACGCTGGGTCAGTTCATCGAGGGAGATCAGGCTGAAGAACTGTTCGGCGAACAGCGTGACTTGTGGTAACGCCTTGTCGCCGAGGTGCTGCGCCAGTGCCGTCTGCAGTTGATGCTGGAAATCGGCTTTGCTGGCCGCGGTGAAGAACGCCATGGTTGTACTCCGCTTGGCTTGTTATTTCATGGAGGCGAGCGGTTCGCGGGAAAGGTCGCGAGCAACGCACCTTCGGACCGACCCTCGCTGCGTCCATGAAGTTCAGCAGAAGCTGAGCATTAATCCAGGCAGGCAGGCGCACAGCAAAGGCTGACCGGGAACCGCCCTTTTCGGCGAGCGACCCGCCGGTCATATCCGACAGAGCTTAACGAGCCGGCAAGGCAAAACACTTACCGTGCTGCGACATATTCGTTCACCCCGGGAGCATCGGCTCACTGCACCGGCAGGAAATGCATGAACAGCAGTCCCTGGGCGTAGTTCACGCTGATCCGCCGGTAGCGTTCGCCGAGCACCTCGGCGAGCAGGTCCAGGCGCGCGACGATCTTGGCGAACTCGCGGGCGTAGCTGAGGTTGCTGGCGTCGTCGGTGAGGGCGTTGGAAAGCAGCAACGGGGCGCCCTTGTCGTCCTTGCGGGTAGCCAGCATCCAGGTGGCGACCTCGACGTTGCGCGCGGCGTTGTAGACGTACTGCGCGTCGATCCCCTGGTAGACGTAGAACTCGGTACGCCCGCCATGGGCGGTGATCAGCATGCTGGCCAGGGAATAGATGAAGGCGCCGACGCGGTCGCCCCTGAACGCCGGATCGAGGGAGTAGGACAGCGCGGCGATGTCGCGGCGGCCGCCCAGGTCGCTGAGTTCGCGGTTCTGCTCGATGGCCCGGCGGATCGCCAGCTCGGCGTCGGCCTGGCTCGGCAGGCCGGTCTTCTTCCATTCGGCGGGATTGCGCTTGTACAGCTTCCAGAGCAACTGGTAGAGGCTTTGCAGGTTGTCGCGCATGGCCAGGGTGGCCATGCGATCGGCATCGGTCTGGAGGAATTCGCCGGCGCGCATCGAACCCTGGCTGGTGTCCTCGCCGGCGGCGTTGCGCGGCGCGTTCGAACATCCGCTGGCGAGCGCGCCGAGCAGCAACAGCAGCCCACCGACCCAGCGCCGCCACCCACGCCGGGCGCGGCCCTCCCCCTTGCGCCGGGCAAGCCCCGGCAATGTCGCTCCTGACAAACGCTCTGTCCATTCGCTGTTCGCATCGCGGAAACCGACCCGCGTGCGCCGGCGAAGTTCCCCGGGCGCGTCGATCCGCCGCGCTTCGCGAGGCAGGTCACGGCGAGAGGCGGAGGCTTTTCACCGGCATACCCGCGCGGGTTCACGAATAGGCGCGGCACGAGCGTCGGAGAGTACGCTAGGCAGTCGCCGTGCGCTAACATGTGCGGGATCGGGGGGCCGTCATCCGCCGCAGAGCGGAGCCTTCTCCCCGCCCGCCCGCGCCGGCCTCGCCGTGCGCCACCGAGCGACACCCCAGCAGGCCTTGGAACCGGTAGTCCAGACAATGAGCAACGAGCCAGAAAGCACGCAGCACAAGAGCGCCCTGCAGGGACTGAAGGGCTACCTGTCGAGCCAGATCCTCGGCCAGGAAAAACTCGTCGACCGCCTGCTGATCGCGCTGCTAGCCGACGGCCACCTGCTGGTGGAAGGCGCGCCGGGACTGGCCAAGACCAAGGCCATCAAGGACCTCGCCGAAGGCCTCGAAGCCGAGTTCCACCGTATCCAGTTCACTCCCGACCTGCTCCCCGCCGACATCACCGGCACCGAGATCTACCGTCCGGAGACCGGCACCTTCGTGTTCCAGCAAGGCCCGATCTTCCATCACCTGGTGCTGGCCGACGAGATCAACCGCGCCCCGGCCAAGGTGCAATCGGCGCTGCTCGAAGCCATGGCCGAGCGCCAGGTTTCGGTCGGCCGCAGCACCTACGACCTGCCACAGCTGTTCCTGGTGATGGCGACACAGAACCCGATCGAGCAGGAAGGTACCTACCCGTTGCCGGAAGCCCAGCTCGACCGCTTCCTCATGCACGTCAAGATCGGCTACCCGGAGGCCTCGGTGGAACGCCGCATCCTCCAGCAGGCGCGTGGCGAGGCACTGAACGGCGAGGCCCGGCCGGAGCGCCGGGTGACCCAGGAAACCATCTTCGCCGCGCGCCAGGAAATCCTCGGCCTGTACATGGCCGACGCGGTGGAGGAATACCTGGTGCAACTGATCATGGCCACCCGCACCCCGGCCAAGCACGACGCGGAACTCGCCGAATGGATCTCCTACGGCGCCAGCCCGCGCGGCTCCATCGCCCTCGACCGCTGCGCGCGCGCCCACGCCTGGCTGGGCGGACGCGACTTCGTCAGCCCCGAGGACATCCAGGCGGTGCTGTTCGACGTGCTGCGCCATCGCCTGATCCTGACCTTCGAGGCGGAAGCCGCCGGCATCGACCAGGACCGGGTCGTGCAGCGCATCCTCGACGTGGTCGCCGTGGCCTGAGGCCGCCGCCATGCTGAGCGCCGCCCCTGGCGTCGAACTGGGCCTCGACGAGCTTCTGGAAATGCGCCACCGGCTCCACGAAGCGCGCCTGTTCTCCTCGCAGAACCGCCGCAGCCCGCTGGTCGGCCTGCATCACTCGCGCCTGCGCGGACGCGGCGTGGACTTCGACCAGGTGCGCATCTACCAGCCCGGCGACGACGTACGGACCATCGACTGGCGCGTCACCGCGCGCACCCGCGAGCCGCACACCAAGCTGTTCCACGAGGAACGCGAGCGACCGGTGTTCGTCCTGGTCGAACAGAGCCAGCGCCTGTTCTTCGGCTCCGGCCTGTGCTTCAAGGCGGTGCTGGCGGCACGCGCGGCGGCCTTCATCGGCTGGTCGGCGCTGGCCCACAACGACCGTATCGGCGGCCTGGTATTCAGCGACCGCGACTGCCACGAAATCAAGCCGCGACGCAGCAAGCACAGCCTGCTACAACTGTTCAACCAGCTATTGCGGGCCAATCGCGAGCTGCGCGAGACGCCGGCCGAGCGACCTGGCGAACTGTTCGGCCTGGCCCTGCGCCGCGCCCGCGAAGTGCTGCGCCCGGGCAGCCTGATCCTGGTGCTGTGCGACGAGCGCACCCTCAATGACGTCGCCGAGCAGCAACTCAGCCTGATCGCACGCCATACCGACCTGGTGCTGCTGCCGCTGTCCGACCCGCTCGACCATGCCCTCCCCGCCGCCGGACTGCTGCGCTTCCGCGAAGGCGCCGCCGACCTCGAGCTGGACACCCACGCCGACGAGCTGCGCCAGGCCTATCGCGAACTGGCCGAGGCGCGCCGCGCGCGCTGGCAGCGGCTGGCCCAGCGACTGGGCGTGCCGCTGCTGCCGCTGTCGACCCAGGAAGACCTGGTGGAGCAGTTGCGGGACCTGCTGGAACAACACCAGCCGGGGTATCGCGCATGAATCCGCTCGACCGGCTGGCACCGCTTATCGCCCCCCCGCCCATCGGCTGGTGGCCGCCGGCGCCCGGCTGGTGGTTGCTGGCCGCCCTGCTGCCGTTGCTCGGTTGGGGGCTCTGGCGACTGCGCCGGCACCTGCCGCGGCGCACCATCGCCACCCGCGGCGAAGCGCCGCTGGATCCGCTGCGCGAAGCGGCCCTGGCCGAACTGGCCGCGCTTGCCAAGCCCTACGGCAGGGCTTCCGCCGGGCCCTGGTTGCAGGCCATCAACGGCCTGCTCAAGCGGGTCTGCAGGGCGCGCTGGCCAGATAGCGGCAGCCACGCCCTCAGCGGCCGCGCCTGGCTGGCGTTCCTCGACAACCGTTGCCCGGCCGCCGGCCTGACCCGCTGGATGATCCTGGTGGAAGGCGGCTACCGTGCCGACTGCACCCTCGACGACAAGGCCGTGGACGGCCTCGACGCCGCCGTCGCCACCTGGATTCGCAAGCATGTTTGAGTTCGCCTGGCCCTGGGTCTTCGCCCTCGCCCCGTTGCCCTGGCTGCTGCGCCTGGTGCTGCCGGCCGCCGACAGCGGCGAGGCGGCGCTCAAGGTGAGCTTCCTCGACGAACTCGAAAGCCTCGCCGGACGCCGTGCCCGCGCACGCCTGCCGGCCTGGCGGCAGCAGGTGCGCTTCGCCCTGCTCTGGTTCCTCCTGCTGCTCGCCGCGGCCCGCCCGCAGTGGGTCGGCGAACCCCTGCCGCTACCCGCCAGCGGCCGTGACCTGCTGCTCGCGGTGGATGTCTCCGGCTCCATGGACTACCGCGACATGCGCTGGCAGGACGACGAGATCAGCCGCCTGGAACTGATCAAGAAACTCTTCGGCGACTTCATCGAAGACCGTCGTGGCGACCGCGTCGGCCTGATCCTGTTCGGCAGCCAGGCCTACCTGCAGGCGCCGCTGACCTTCGACCGGCACACCGTGCGGGTCTGGCTGGACGAGGCGCAGATCGGCATCGCCGGCAAGAACACCGCGATCGGCGACGCCATCGGCCTGGCGGTCAAGCGCCTGCGCCAGCGGCCCGCGGAAAGCCGGGTGCTGGTGCTGATCACCGACGGCGCCAACACCGGCGGACAGATAGCCCCGCAGATCGCCGCGCAACTGGCCGCCGAGCAACAGGTGAAGATCTACACCATCGGCGTCGGCGCCGACCCGCAGCAGGGCGGCGTGCCCGGCCTGTTCGGCTTCAACCCGGGGCTCGATCTCGACGAGCCGACCCTGCGCGGTATCGCCGAGATCACTGGCGGCGAATACTTCCGCGCGCGATCCAGCGCCGAGCTGGAAAGCATTTCCGCGACCCTCGACCGCCTCGAACCGGTCGCCCAGCAGACTACCCGGGCGCGCCCGGCCCTGGCGCTGTACAGTTGGCCGCTGGCCGCCGCCCTCGGCCTGAGCGTGCTGCTGGTGGCGCTGGAACTCTGGCCACGGGAAAACCGGACCTGGCCGCGCCGCCGTTCCGGGAGGCAACCATGAACCTGTTGCTGGACGCCTGGCCGCACTGGCTGCGCCCCTACTGGCTGCTGCTGGCGCCGCTGCTTGGCTGGTTGCTGTGGAAGCTGCTGCATCGCCAGCGTCGTGCCGGACGCTGGCAATTGCTGCTGCCGACGGCCTTCCAGCCCTGGCTGCTGGTCGGCGGCGCCGGGCGGCAGAACCGCATGCCCTGGATCTGCCTCGGCATCGCCTGGCTGCTGGCCCTGCTGGCCTTGCTCGGGCCCAGTTGGCAGCAACTGGAACAGCCCTCGATGAAGCGTAGCGACCCGCTGGTGGCGATCCTCCAGCTGACTCCCGGGATGCTTGCCGGCGACCTGTCGCCGACCCGCCTGGAACAGGCCCGGCGCAAGCTGCTCGACCTGCTTCGCACGCGCAACGACGCGCAGACCGCGATCGTCGTCTACGCCGGCAGCGCGCATACCCTGGTGCCGCTGTCGGACGACCAGCTCACCGCGCGCAACCTGCTCGACGCCCTGAAACCTTCGATCATGCCCGAGCCCGGCCAGCGCGCCGACCTCGCCGTGCGCCAGGCCCTCGACCTGCTGGAACAGGGCGCCCAGGGCCGCGGCCGCCTGCTGCTGCTGACCAGCGGGCTGAGCGAACCCGAGCGCCAGGGCATCCGCAGCGCCCTCGAGCACCGGGCGGCGCGCCTCGCCGTGCTCGGCGTCGGCACGCCGAAGGGCGCTCCGGTGCAGCAGGAGGATGGCAGCTTCCTCAAGGACGACCAGGGCGGCATCCTCCTGCCCAGGCTCGACGAAAGCGGGCTGCGCCGCTTCGCCGCGGAGATCGGCGCCGGCTACCAGCGCCTGCGGCCGAACGACCGCGACCTCGACAGCCTCGGCCTGCTGGCCCGCGGCGGCACGCTGGAGGAAGACCGCGAGAACGCCCTGCTGCGCCTGCAACGCTGGGCCGACCAGGGTTACTGGCTGCTCCTGCCGCTGCTCCTGCTGGCCGCCTGTGCCGGACGGCGCGGCTGGCTGTTCTGCCTGCCGCTGTTGATGCTGAGCCTGCCGCAACCGGCCATGGCCTTCCAGTTCGAAGACCTCTGGCTGCGTCCGGACCAGCAAGGCCAGCGCCTGTTGCAACGGGGCCAGGCGGACGAGGCGGCGAAGCGCTTCGAGGACTTCCGCTGGAAAGGCCTGTCGCTCTACCAGGCCCGCGACTACGCCGCCGCGGCCCAGGCCTTCGCCCAGGGCGACCAGGCCGACGATCACTACAACCGTGGCAACGCCCTGGCCCGCCAGGGCGAACTGGAAGCCGCCGTCGACGCCTACGAACAAGCCCTGGAGCGCCAGCCGCAACTGGTCGCCGCGCAACGCAACAAGGCCCTGGTCGAGGAACTGCTGCGCCAGCGCCAGGAACAGGCGGCGCAGCAGCAGGCCGGCGAGAACAAGGAACAGCGCCAGGAAGCGAGCCAGCAGAGCCCGCCATCCGGAAGCAGCCAGCGGCCGCCGCGCGACGCGGCGACCGTCGATGCGCAGAAGGCCCAGGCCGCGGCGCCCTCGACCAGCCTGCCGGAAGACGAAGGCGAGAAGACCGCCGGAGCACCCGGCCAAGCGCAGCCGCAGCCCGACGCCGAGGACGAGCGGACGGGCGACGAGGAAGCCGACGACGGACTCGACGACGAACGTCGCCAGGCCCTCGAGCAATGGCTGCGACAGATTCCCGACGATCCCGCCGAGTTGCTGCGGCGCAAGTTCTGGTACCAACAGCAGCAACGCCAGGAAGCCACGCCATGATCCGCCTGTTCTGCAGCCTGCTTCTCGCGCTCCTCTGCGTCTCCGCCCACGCCAGCTTCAGCGCCAGCGTCGACCGCGCCCGCCTGACCGAAGGGGAAAGCGTCGAACTGACGCTGGAATCGGACGACCCGACCCTCTTCGGCAAGCCCGACCTGAGCCCGCTGGACGCCCTCTTCGAGGTCCTCGGCACGCGCCAGGTCAACCGTCTCGCCACGCAGAACGGCCGGGCCCAGGCCACCACCCGCTGGATCGTCACCCTCCTGCCGAAGCAGAGCGGCTACGTGGCGATCCCGCCGATCAGCCTCGGCGCCAGCAGCACCCAGCCGATCAGGCTGCACGTACTGGAGGCGCGCGACCGCGCCAAGAGCAGCAAGCTGGCGCCGGTCTTCATCGATGCCAGCGTCGACCAGGAGACGGTCTACGTGCAGGCCCAGGCGATCCTCACCCTGCGCATCTACCACTCGGTGTCGCTATACGACGACAGCAGCCTGACCCCGCTGGCGATGAACGACGCGAAGGTCGAACAGCTCGGCGAGGCGCGTACCTACGAGAAGGAGATCAACGGCATCCGCCACGGCGTGATCGAGGTGCGCTACGCGATCTTCCCGCAGAAGAGCGGCGCCCTGGAGATTCCTGCGCAAGCCTTCAGCGCGACCCTGGTCGACCGTGGCAGCGACGACTACAACCCCTTCGGCCCGCGCCCCGGCCGGCAGATGCGGGTGACTTCGCCGAGCATCCCGCTGCAGGTCCGGCCCAAGCCTGCCGACTATCCGGCCGACGCGCCCTGGATGCCGGCCCGCGCGCTGAGCATCAGCGAAAGCTGGAGCCCGCAGCCGGAGCAAGCGCAGGTCGGCGAATCGCTGACGCGCAACGTGCTGCTGAAGGTCGAGGGGCTTTCCGGCACCCAGCTTCCGCCGTTGCCGCTGCCCGACGTGCAAGGCCTGCGGCGCTACCCGGACCAACCGCAGTTGGCCGACCAGAGCACCGACCAGGGCCTCATCGGCAGTCGCGAGGAACGCGAGGCGCTGGTGCCCGAGCACGCCGGGCGCATCGAGTTGCCGGCGCTCGAAGTGGTCTGGTGGAACACCCGCGAAGACCGCCTGGAGCGCACCAGCCTGCCACCGCGCACCCTGGAAGTGGCCGCCGCGCCGCAGGCCGAGGCGGAGCCGCCGGCGGCGGCGCTGCCGCTCGGCGAACGCCTGGAGCCGACGCTCTGGCCCTGGCAACTGGCTACCGCCGTGCTGGCCCTGACCACCCTGCTCGGCTTCGGCCTCTGGTGGCGCGCCCGCCAGCTGCCGGCGGTGATCCGCGCCGCAGCCAACGGCCCGAGCAGCCGCAGCCTGCTCGACGAGCTGCGCCGCGCCTGCCTGGCCAACGATCCCCAGGCGACCCGCCAGGCCCTGGACGCCTGGGCCCGTCAGCAACCCGATACCCTGGCCGACATGGCGGCCCGCTTCGTACCGCTGTCCGACGCCCTGGATGGCCTCAACGGCGCGCTGTACAGCGAGAGCGGCCATTCCTGGCAGGGCGAGGACCTGTGGCGGGCGATCCGCGCCCTGCCCACCACGGAACAAGCGCCGGCGGGAGCGGTCGACAATGGCGGCCTGCCACCGCTCTATCCGCGCTGAACGGCGCTATGGTTAGGACTGGCACGACATTCCGATTCCGCAAGAGGGCCCGCATGCGCTTCCGTACCCTGTACCTCGTCCTGTGCGGCCTGCTCCTGGGCCACGCCGCGACGGCCGCCGAACCGCCGACCGCGCCCACGCCGCCGACGCAGCCGGCCGAAGGGCCGGGCGGCGCGGCCTATCGCCATGCCAGCGTGCATCAGTGGCACTTCGGCGAAGGCGCTCGCGAATACTGGGTGTTCACCCCCGAGCAACCGGTCCCCGGCAACGCTCCGCTGGTGATCTTCCTGCACGGCTGGAGCGTGATGCAGCCGGACCTCTACCGCGCCTGGATCGACCATATCGTCCGCCGCGGCATGGTGGTGGTCTACCCGCGCTACCAGCCGGACCTGAAGACGCCCAACGCAGACTTCCTCGACAATGCCGCCGGCGCCCTCGGCGACGCCCTCAGGCGCCTGCAGGCCGGCGAGCTGGGGGTGCGCCCGCGGCTGAACCAGGTCGCCTACCTCGGCCACTCCGCCGGCGGACTGCTCGCCGCCAACCTGGCGGCCGCCAGCGAACGCCTGAAGCTGCCGGCAGCGAAGGCGCTGATGGTGGTCGAGCCCGGCAAGAGCCAGGGCAAGCGCTGGGACGGCATGGCCCAGGAACGCCTGTCGGGGCTGGCCAAAGGTACCCTGCTGCTGGCGGTCTGCGGCGACGAGGACAGCCACGTGGCCTGCACCGACGCCAAGCGCATCTACCGCCAGAGCCGGCACATTCCGCCCAGCGACAAGAACCTCCTGCTGCTGCGCAGCGATCGCCACGGCGCTCCGCCGCTGCTGGCCAACCACGCGGCGCCCACCGCGCCGGTATTCGGCCCGCAGTATCCGAAGGAAGAAGACAGCGACTGGTTGCTCGACCGCGTCGAGAAGCGCCTCGAAGTGCAGCAGGCCGAAGGCCGCTATACCGGCCACGACCCGCTGGTGATCGACGCCCTCGACTGGTACGGCACCTGGAAGCTGTTCGATGGCCTCACCGACGCGGCGTTCTACAACCGCAACCGCCAGTACGCCCTGGGCGCTACGCCGGAGCAGACCGGCATGGGCCAATGGAGCGACGGCACCCCGGTGAAGCCAATCAAGGTGCTCAAGTAGCCAGCGCTAAAAGTCGTAGCTCAGGCGCAGGTTGACGGCGCTGCCGCCGACCCGCTCGCCTTTCGTCCCCTGCAGCTCCAGGCTGCCCTGCAACGGACCGCGGCGGGCGTGCAGCGCCATCCCCGCACTGAACAGGTCGCGCCCCCGATGGGCCGAAACCTGCTTCAGGTCGACGCCCTGCAGGCTAGCCTCGGTGTGGCTCGCCGGCACTCCCAGGGCACGCTCGTAGCCCAGGTTCAGCTCCGGCTCCAGCGACCAGTCGGCCACCCGCAGGCTGCGCGCGACGCTCAGTTCCAGGGTGGCGAAGGTCGCATCCCTGGCCGCGCGGTCGACGTCCAGCGCCAGCTCGCTGTGCTTTTCGCGGAAACCTTTCCATTCCGTGCGGGTCGCCAGCAGGCCGACCCGCGGCTCGACCCGCCAATCGTCCTTGCGCCAGCGGTAGCCGCTCTTGACGCTGGCGTGGTATAGCCAGCCCTCGCTGTCGCCCTTGGCCGTGGCAAAGCCCGGCAGGCGCCGCTTGCTGGCGGCGTCGAGGTAGCCGGCGCCGAGCATGGCACTGACGTAACCGCCCTGTTCCAGGCTGTCGAAGGCGTGTAGCAAGCCCACGGCGAGCTGGGTGATGTCCAGCTCGACCTTGCCGCCGGCGCTGTTGATCCGTCCCTTGGTCTGCGCCAGCGTCGCGCCGCCCTGGGTTCGTTCGTCGAGCGCCTGGACCAGGCCCAGGGCAATGCCGTCGCTACGCTCGCGACTGCCGCTGACGCCTGAGCGCCCCTCATTGCGCAAGCCGGAAGCGAGCCCCTGGAACCACAACCGCGGCGCCTGCCCGGGCTGCGCCCAGGAAAGCTCGCCGAACATCGCGCGATCCACTTGCGACGGCTGCCGACTCAGGTAGGCCAGGCTGTCGGCATACACCTGGCCGCCGGCGCTGCGTGGCAGGCCAGCGAGATCGCCGCGCGCCAGGCTGGCCTGCAGCCAATCGTTGTAGGCGCCGGGGCGCAGGGCGATGGGCCGGTCACGGAGCGCGTTCAACGCCGCCGCAGAACGCCCGGCGTTGCCTTGTAGGTTGACCTGCCCCGGCAGGTCGAGCGGAGCCAGGGCCAGGGCGATGCCATCCGCAGCGAAGCGCAAGTCGTGGCGCAGGCCCCGCGCGGCCAGGCCCGGCGCCTGTTGCAAGGCATCGAAACCGCCCTGGTAGGTGGCGCCCCGCGCGACCGTCAGGAACTTCTGCCCCGCCCCCGCCGCATCGGCCGCCGTCAGTTGCAGCCGCCCGCCCAACCGGGCGAAAGCAGCCGCGCCGTCGAGGCGGATCGGCGGTTGCCCGCCCAGCGCCACCCGGGTCGTGCTCGACGGCGACAGTTCGAGCGAGCGGGTGAAACTCGGCGCGCCCGCGAGGCGGTCGGCGGCGAGCACGCCGTCGATCCGGGTCGGCGCGGCAATGGTGCCGCCGCCGCCCAGCTCGCCGGCCCGGGCTACCCTCAACCCCGGTCCTTCGAGCGTGCCGTCCACCACCAGGCGCCCGCCGCGAACCTCGCTGGCGGCAGAGAACCGGTTGCGCCCGGCGAGCGCCAGTTCGCCGGCCTCGACCGCGACCCCGGCGAAACGGTTATCGCCCGACAGCCGCAGCGCGCCGCTGCCGGCCTTGCCAAGCATGCCACCGGCGCGGATGTCGTTGTTCCAGACATCCCTGGCATTCCAGCCGCCGCGCGCCGCGTCCAGCGTCACCCGCTGATCGCCGAACAGCTGGCCTGGTCCACGTACCGCACGGGCCAGGTCCAGCAACCCCCAGCCGAAACGCGCGTCGACCCCAGACTCGCCAAGATCGACGGCGGTGCTCAACATGGTCATCCGCACCTGCGCCATGTCCATGTAGGGAAAACGCTCGGCCAGCAATGCCGCGCTGGCGCTGACTAGCGGCGTGGCGTAGGAGGTACCGCTCTGGTCGGCATAGGTGTAGGTCAAGCGTTCGGCCGAGGCACCGTTCGCCGCGGCCACGTACATGTCGCCGGGCGCCGCCAGGCACCAGTCTTTCGTCACCCCGCACTGGTTGGAGTAGTCGGTGAGTTCGCGGTCCGGACCCAGCGCGACCACGCTGAGGAAACCGCTTTCCAGTCCGGGCATGAAGCGCGGCAAGGTGGCGAGCAAGCCGGGCTGCGCGCGGCTTTCGTTGCCGGCTGCGAACACCAGCAGGCGCCCGTCGCGCACGCCGTCGGCCAGGGCATTCAGGTAGGGATGCGGCGCTGCGGGATCGATCGCCGCATAAGCGGCATCCACCGCGGCGGCGTCATTGCCGATAGGATCGTCGTTGTAGCTGTTGTTGATGATCCGTACCGTCGGCGCGCCCCGGTAGAGGGTGCTCAGGGCGCCATGGACGAGTTCCTCGCTGCCCGGTTGCAGCAGGCTGGCCTGGCTCGCCGCTTCGTCTTGTTCCTCCTCTATGTCGGCATCCTCGTCATCGGCTTCGTCGCTGGGCCTGATTTGCGTCTGGAAAAGCCCGACCTTCGGCGCCACGCCACCACGATAGGTGAAATCGGCAATGACCTCCGGCCTGGCCGCGATGATTCCGCTGACATTCGCGCCATGGCTGGCGACCTGGATTTCTCCGCTTTGCTCATCGCGATCGAAGAGCGGCCGGGAGGGATCGGCGATCGCTTCCTCGCCGTCGATGGCCACTCGGTTGGCCAGCGGAGTGATCGCCTGGCCGGCGAACGCCGGATGCTGCGGAAGGAAACCGCCATCGATCACCCCGACATCCACGCCTTTGCCGGTCAGGCCCAACGCGCGCGCGACCGGCACGCCGATGAAGTCCTGCTCCCAGCCGCTGGACCGGGCTTCGGCCAACGCACAGGGCGACAGCGATAGCGAAACGCCCAGCGGCACCAGTGTGCGTATCCCGCACTTTCGAACATCCTTCCAACGCGTCGTCCGCGACATGGCAAAAAATCCCCCAAAAACGAAAGGCACCCGCACTCTTCGCGGATGGCACCCGGCAATAGCCTGGCGGCTAGCGTTCCGAGCAGGCGCACGCTAGCTCCCGGGGGGTTAAAAAAGGCTTAACGCGGACACGCCGACGGGAGCGGCACGGGGTCACAGCGGAGGCGCAAACCGGGTAGGCAACTGGACAGCCCGCGCCCCGATCGACGAACATCGCTGCCCGACTCGCGAAAACCGCCGACCGCCCGCCTCTCCCGAACCGCCCATGGCGCGACGGCCATCCACCGCCAGTCGACCAGCCCATTCGTCACGCGACCCAGGCCATGCATATCCACGTACTCGTCGTCGAAGACAATTTCGATCTCGCCGGCACCGTCATCGACTACCTCGAGGCCGCCGGGGTGGTCTGCGATCACGCCCGCGACGGCCAGGCCGGCCTCAACCTGGCGCGCGCCAACCGCTACGACGTGATCCTGCTGGACATCATGCTGCCGCGCATCAACGGCCGGCAGGTCTGTCGCCAGCTGCGCGAAGCCGGCCTGCAGACCCCGGTACTCATGCTCACCGCCCTGGATACCTTGCAGGACAAGCTCGACGGCTTCGACGCCGGCGCCGACGACTATCTGCTCAAGCCCTTCGAACTGCCGGAGCTGCTGGTCCGCCTGCAAGCCCTCAGCCGGCGCCGCAGCGGCCAGGCCCAGCGCCTGCAGGTCGACGACCTGGTGATGGACCTCGACAGCCGCCAGGCCAGCCGCGGCGGCACGCCCCTAGCGCTGTCCCCCACCGCCTGGAAGATCCTCGAGTGCCTGATGCGCGCCAGCCCCGCGCTGGTCACCCGCGAGCAGCTGGGGCGCAGCGTCTGGGGCGACGAGCCGCCGGAAAGCAACACCCTCAACGTGCACATGCACCACCTGCGCAGCACCGTCGACAAGGGGTTCGCCACCCCTCTGATCCATACCCTGCACAGCGTCGGCTTCCAGCTGGAGCGCAAATGAAACGCGGCCTGAGCCTGATCCCCATCGTCGGCGGCGGCGTCAGCCTGATCCTCGCCGGGGTGCTGCTGGTCTACACGCGCATGCTCGGCGACTACGGTGAGACCGGCGCCCTCTACCTGCTCAGCATGATGATGGAAGAGGAAGGGCTGTACTTCGCCCAGCGCTACCAGGAAGACCCGGCTACGCCGGCGCCGGACAGCTACTACTTCAAGGGCAGCGTCGGCACCGCGGGGCTGCCGCCGAAACTCAGGGAGATGCTCGACACCCCGCCCTACAAGAGCATCGGCGCCATGCAACTGCTCGGCAACTGGGACGACGATGACGAAGAGGAGGATGACGACGCGCCCAGCGACGATGCCTACGTGGTGGTCCGCCAGCCACTGGCCGACGGCAAGACGCTCTACCTCTACGACAACGACGCCGCCGGCAGCATCGACACGCCGCTGTCCGACGCCATCATCGACGCCCGCATCAGGCAGACCTGGATCGTCACCCTGTCGGTCACCCTGCCTTCGCTGGCCGCCGTCGGCCTGCTGGTCTGGTTCATCGTCGCCCCGCTGCGCAAGCTGACGCGCTGGTCGATGACCCTCGACGACCTCGCCCCGGACAGCCAGCGGCCGCGCTTCAACTACCGCGAACTCAACGTGCTGGCGGATACCCTGTGGAACAGCGTGACCCGGATCAAGGACTTCAGCCAGCGCGAGGAGCGCTTCCTGCGCTACGCCAGCCATGAGCTGCGCACCCCGCTGGCGGTGATCGGCATGAACCTGGAGCTGCTCGACCAACCCGGCCGCGCGCCCTCCCCGCATGCCTTGCAACGCATCCGCCGCTCGGCGCTGGGCATGCAGCAGATGACCGAGACCCTGCTCTGGCTCAGCCGCGAGAGCGGCGAACTGCGCGACGACGGACACATCGAGGTCGGCCGCCTGCTGGAGGAACTGCTCGAGGAACAGCAGGCGCTGAGCCAGCGCCGCGGCCTGACCTTCCACCTCGACGTGGAGCCACACAGCCTGCCGCAGACCCGCGCACGGATCATCATCGGCAACCTGCTGCGCAACGCCCTGCAGTACAGCGACGAGGGCGTGGTGGAAATCGTCGTGCGCGACCGCAGCCTGCTGATCAGCAACCCCATCGGCGCGGCCCAGGGCACGGAGGAGTCGATGGCGTTCGGTTATGGCCTGGGCCTCGACCTGGTCCAGCGCCTGTGCCAGAAGAGCGGCTGGCGCATGCATTACAGCAGCGACGAGCAGCGCTTCCGCTGCGAGCTGCTGTTCCCCGCCACACCGGACTGAAGCGCGGCGGCCTTCCTCCGCGCGAAAAAAACCGCGGCCGGGGCCGGGGCCGCGGTCTTGGCGAGGCTCGGTGCGACTCAGTGAGCGAACAGCGAGGCCTTCCTGGCCTGCAGCTTGGCCGGGTTGATCAGGAAACGCGCCAGGGCCGGCAGCAGCCAAAGGGCGCCGAACATGTTCCAGAGCAGCATGAAGGTCAGCATCAGGCCCATGTCGGCCTGGAACTTGATCGCCGAGAAGATCCAGGTGGCCACGCCGATCGCCAGGCACAGGCCGGTGAACAGCACCGCCTTGCCGGTGGAGCGGAGGGTCTCGTAGTAGGCCTCCTGCAACGGCAGGCCCATGCGCAGGAAAGACTCCAGGCGGGTGTAGATGTAGATCCCGTAGTCCACCCCGATGCCGACGCCGAGGGCGATCACCGGCAGGGTCGCGACCTTCACGCCGATGCCCAGCGCCGCCATCAGCGCGTTGCCCAGCACCGAGGTGAGGATCAGCGGCAGGACGATGCAGAGGGTCGCGGCGAAGGAACGGAAGGTGATCATGCACATGGCCGCCACGCAGATGTACACCAGCACCAGGATGATCAGTTCGGACTGCTTGATCACCTCGTTGGTGGCGGCCTCGATCCCGGCGTTGCCGGCGGCCAGCTGGAACTGCAGGTCGTCCTTGTCATTCTCCGCGGCGAAGGCCTGCACCGCCGCCACCGCGCGGTCGAGGGTCTCGGCCTTGTGGTCGTTGAGGAAGACCAGCAGCGGCGCCAGCGAGCAGTCGGTGTTGTAGAGACCGTCGGCACGGGCGATGGAGTTGTTCAGCACGTCCTGGTTGCGCGACAGGGTCTCCCATTTCAGGTTGCCTTCGTTCATCCCCTTGATCACCTGCTTGGACACGGTGACCATCGAGATCGCCGACTGCACGCCCTCGGTGTTCTCCAGCTTCCAGGCCAGCTCGTCCATGGCCGCCAGGGCCTGGTGGGTGGAGCAGCCTTCCGGGGTGGTCTTGACCATCACCACCAGCACGTCCGAACTGGTCGAGTAGTTGCGGATGATGAAGTCGTTGTCGAGGTTGTAGCGCGAGTCGGGACGCAGTTCCGGCGCGCCCTGGTCGAGGTCGCCGATCTTCAGGTGCTTGCCATACCAGAGGCCGCCGCCGAGCATCAGCAAGGCGATGGCGATGGACACCGGGGCCACCTTCGGGCTGGCGAAGTTCGACAGCAGGCGCCAGAACGGGTGCTCGCGCACCGCGTCGTCCTTACTGCGCTGTACCGCCTTCTTGCTGATGCCGATGTAGGAGATCGCCACGGGCAGCAGGATCAGGTTGGTGAAGACGATGACCGCCACGCCGATCGAGGCGCCGATGGCCAGCTCGCGGATCACCCCGATGTCGATCACCAGCAGGGTGATGAAGCCGACGGCGTCGGCGAGGATCGCGATCATCCCGGGCAGGAACAGTTGGCGGAAAGTCAGCCGCGCCGCCATCAGCGCATTGTCGGCGCCGCTGGACTGCAAGGCGATGCCGTTGATCTTCTGCACGCCGTGGGAGATGCCGATGGCGAAGATCAGGAACGGCACCAGCATCGAGTAGGGATCGAGGCCGAAACCGACCAGGTTGAGCAGGCCGAGCTGCCAGAGCACCGCCACCAGGGTGGTGATCAGCACGGCGATGGTGCTGCGGATGCACTTGGTGAACCAGTACAGCAGGACCAGGGTGATCAGCAGGCAGATACCGAAGAAGCCGACCACCATCACCAGCCCGTCGATCAGATCGCCGACCTTCTTCGCGAAGCCGACGATGTGCACCTTCACGTTGGGGTTCTGCAACTGGTACTTGTCGCGGATCTTCTCTTCCAGCTCATGGGAGAACTGGCGGTAGTCGAGCTTGATCAGTTCGCTCTGGTTCTTCGGATTCGGGTACATCTCCAGCAGCGGCACGTCGACGATGCTCGACTTGAAGTTGTTCGCTACCAGGCGGCCGATCTGCCCGGACTTGAGCACGTTGTTGCGCAGTTCCTCCAGCGCCCGCGGCGAACCGTCGTAGGTCTGCGGGATCACCTCGCCGCCGGCGAAGCCTTCCTCGGTCACTTCGGTCCAGCGCACGCTGGGGCTCCACAACGACTTCAGGCCGGAACGGTCGACGCCGGGGATGTAGAACACCTCGTCATGGATCTGCCGGAGCGTTTCCATGTACTCCTTGGTGAAGATGTCGCCGTTCACCGCCTCCACCGAGATGCGCACGGTGTTGCCGAGGTTGGCCAGGTCGTTGCGGTGCTCGAGCATTTTCTGGATGAACGGGTGCTCCAGCGGGATCATCTTCTCGAAGCTGGTGGACGGCCGCACCTGGGTGGCCTGGTAGAACAGGAAGACGCTGACCAGCAGGCAGAGGAAGATCACCACCGGCCGGTTGTTGAAGATCAGGCGTTCGAGCAGGCTCGCCTTGTTTTGCTGATGCTGGTTCATGGCACTCATGCGACCCCGCCTTATTGTGGTTGTTCGAGCGCGGCACCGTTCGCCGCAGCGAGGTGCACGCCGCCCTGGCCGACCAGGATCAGGTGGCCGTCGCCGGTGGCGCTGACGCCGGCCAGGGACAGCCGGTCGGGACGGTTGAACACGCTGAAGCTGCGCCCGCCGTCGGTGCTTTCGAGAACGCTACCGCCGTGACCGACCACGACGATCCGCCCGTCCGCCAGCAGCGCGCCGTCGGAGAGACCGAATTCCAGGTCGCCGGACGCCGCCTTCAGCGGTATCTCTTCCCAGCTGTCGCCGAAATCGGCGGAGCGGAACAGGTGGCCGCGCAGGCCGTAGACCAGCACGCCGCCCGCATCGGCGGTACCGATGGCGCCGAACAGCGAGCCCTCGTAGGGGCCTTCGAGTTTTTCCCAGGTGGCGCCCCAGTCCTTCGAGCGGAACAGACTGCCGGCTTCGCCGACCACCAGCAGGCCGTTGTCCTTGACCGCGGCGATGGCGTTGAGGTGGAACTGGTCCTCGTTGTCCAGGCGCTCGCTGACGTCTTCCCAGTGCTGGCCGCCGTCGCGGGTCTCCAGCAGCGCGCCATAGGCACCGACGGCCAGGCCGTGCTGTTCGTCGGCGAACCAGATGTCCAGCAACGGCGCTTCGCGGCCGAGGTCCTCGAACTGCCTGGTCCAGGTGCTGCCGGCGTCGTCGCTGACGAGGATCTGCGCATCGTGCCCGACCGCCCAGCCCTTGCGCTCGTTGACGAAGAACACCGAGGTGAGCAACTGGCGGGTCGGCACCTTGGCCTGGGTCCAGGTCTTGCCGTCGTCGTCGGAGAGCAGGATATGCCCACGGTCGCCGACCGCGACCAGCCGCTTGCCGGCATGGGCGACGCTGAGCAGCAGGCTGCTGGCGGCCTTCGGCGATTCCACGGCGAATTGCGGCGGCGCGGCGGTTGGCGTCGACTCGGCCAGGACCGGGGTCGCGGCGAAGGTCAGAAGAGAAAGCGCCCCGAGAAACGACAGGGCCCTGCTGGCCAGGGGCGATCTGGAAGGAATGGCCGGATGCCGCGAAGCGTCCGCGGATTGGCCGGGCGAAGTGCGCCACGTCGTGGGCTCACGCATGGATACCGTCCCCGTTGTTGTTATTAGTGGTTCGTGGTGAGCGTTATATAGCCAGCGTTTGGCGACGGAGACAATTGAAGCCACGTTATCTTTTGTTAAGCGTGTAAGCCGTCTGTAACGGGGGATCGGCGCCGCCCTCCTCCCCGGAGGGAAGCGGTCGGCGCCGGCGAGCGGAGCGATCAGCGAGTGCCGCGGCGGCGCAGGGCCGAGGGCTTGAAGTAGGAGTCGTCCGGTATCGCCTGGGTGAAGTCGATGGTACCCGGCTCCTCGTTGTCCAGGTTCTGCACGTGGTAGCGACGCGCCTGCAGGTCGTGGAACACGTCCAGCGCGCTCCAGGTGTACGGCAGGTCGTAGAAGTTCTTCAGGTAGGCCATGGACACCCGCCACAGTTCGCCGCGACCGTCGTACTGGTCGACCACCGCCGCGCTCCAGCTGTCCTCGTCGAGGTACAGGGTGCGTTTGGAGTAGATATGCCGCGCGCCCGGCTTCAGGGTACCTTCCACCACCCACACGCGGTGCAGTTCGTAGCGGGTGTATTGCGGATCGAGATGGCCCGGCTTGAGCAGTTCCTCGTACTTCACCTCGGGGCTGCTGACCTTGTAGTTGTTGTAGGGAATGTAGATTTCCTTCTTGCC
Source organism: Pseudomonas sp. FDAARGOS_761 (assembly GCF_013343155.1). Taxonomy (NCBI): domain Bacteria; kingdom Pseudomonadati; phylum Pseudomonadota; class Gammaproteobacteria; order Pseudomonadales; family Pseudomonadaceae; genus Pseudomonas; species Pseudomonas sp. FDAARGOS_761. The sequence goes on from NZ_CP054572.1 coordinate 3,552,576, forward strand.
CAGCAGCTTCCAGTCATAGCGGTCCGGCGCGCCGTTGAACATATCGGTGTCGTCGGCGGTGCGCAGGCCGTCGGCGGCGGCGATCGGCGTGTCGTAGGCAAGGTTCGGCGCACGCCGCACACGGCGCTGGCCGGCGTTGTAGCCCCAGGCCTGGCGCGGCTCCTTGACCTGGTCGAGGGTCTCGTGCACCAGCACCGCGCCGCCGGCCAGGCGCGCCGGGCTCTTGGTGAACGACAGGTAGTAGAACATCAGGTTGTTCAGGTCGGCGAAGCTGCCGCCCTTGAGGTAGTACTTGAACAGCGCTTCCTGCTGCGAGGTCACCAGCGAGTAGCTACCGTTGCGCTGTACCGCGACTTCCGAGGCGCGGCGCACGACATAGGTGCCGCGGTAGCGGGCGACATGGTTCCACAGCGCCTCCACGCCGCTCTTCGGAATCGGGAACGGCACCCCGCCATAGGCGTCGGCGAACCCGTTGCCGCCGTCCAGCAGCCTGGCGCTGGTGGCATTGGCGAAGGTGTTGTCGTACAGCCACTGCGGCGCCGAGCCGGAACGGCGACTGGGGTAGACCGGCATCCGGAAGCTGTCCGGGTAGGTCTTGAACAGCGCCAGTTGGCCCGGGGTCAGGTGTTCCCTGTACTGCTCCAGGTTGGCCTTGTCGATGGTGAACAGCGGCTTGTCCGCGGCGAACGGGTCCGGGTGGTGCTGGCCCGGCTTGTAGCCGGCCGGCGCCTGGGTGATGCCGCCGGTCCAGGCGGGAATGCTGCCGGCGGCGTTGCCGGCCTTCTCCGCGCCCAGCGGGGTGAGGCTCGACTTCAGTTGCGCCGCCTCGCCGGCGGAAACGCCGGCCAGCGCGCCGCCGCTGCCCAGTGCCAGCGCCAGGGAAGCGCCGATCAGCAGGTGCTTGTTCAACATGAGGGATCTCCGTGTGAGGTGCCGGGCGCTCGCGGCGCCCGTGTCGTTATCGGTTCGGTCAGAAGGAGTACTTGACGGTCAGGCCGATGTTGTCGCGGTCGCGGATGTTGTTGTTCTGTCCGCCGCCGTAGAACTCGGTGTACTGCAGTTCGCCTTCCAGGCTGTTCAGGTAGGTGGCCTTGACCCCCAGGGTGTAGGCCTTGCGACCTTCGATGAAGTTGCCGGTCTGGTAGGAGTTGCCTTCGAAGTCGTCCTTGTAGACCACGTAGGGCGACACGTTGACCCCGGCGAACACGTCGTTCCAGGTGCCGCTGAGCAGCAGGGTGTAGCCGTAGGCGTTGCGGTTCACCTGGTCGCCACGGTCGCCGCCGGAAACGTACGAGCTGTTGCCGCGCCCGGCGTAGTAGCGGGTGCTGCCGTCATAGGCGGTGTACTTCAGGCTGCTGCCGCGCAGGTGTTCCGAGGCCAGCTCGGCGACGCCGGTCAACGAGTCGAAGCTCAGTGACGGGCCGAAGTTGTAGATGGTCCCGAGGGAGGTGTTGAACGCCTCGACCCGCTCGTAGTTGTGGATCTGCCCGCCGAGGCCGACCATCTGCCCGCCGACGTTGATCTGCCCGCCGTTGGCGGCTTCCGCCGCACCGTGGGCGAGGTCGCCGATCAGGTCGTTGGTGGCGGCGATGCCGATCGGCAGGTTCGGCCGGTAGGCCAGCTCGCCGAACACCGAGGCGTCGCCCACCGTGGTGTTGAAGCTGAAGCCGTACATGCGGATGTCTTCGGCGAACTCGCGCCGGGCATTGATGTTGCCCATCACGTCGGCGGTCACCAGGCCGTTGGCCAGGGCTTCGGCGAGGTTACCGGCGATCGGCCGCAGGGTGTTGGCCAGCGCCGCCAGGTCGGCCCCGGCATAGTCGCCGATGTCGGCGTACAGGGTCGGCTCCTTGGAGTGGTAGTTGACGAAGTAGAAGCCGAACTCGGTGCTGTTCAGTTCCTCGGCGATGTAGCGGAAGGCCACGCCGAACTGGCCGTCGTTGCGCGCGTTGATGTCCTTGCCGATGGACGACACCTTCATTACGTTGCCGTAGGCCGGGGTCACGCCGTTGGCATAGAGGCCGGTGTTCTTCAGCGCGCCGCTGAGCAGCGGATTGTTGCCCAGCGCCTGGTACAGGCCGATGACGTTGCCGAAGCCGGGCACCGGGGTGTCCAGCGCGGTGCCGGTGAAGTCGCTGTAGCCGGTGTTGCCGCCGTCGGCGAACAGGTCGGTCTCGGAGAAGAAGGTACCGACCGGGTCGAGGCGGGTTTCCTTCCAGTTCCACTGGTAGAAGGTTTCCATCGACAGGTTGTCGGTCAGGCCGATGTTGAAGCTCAGCGCTTCCACCGGCATCAGCACTTCCTTGAGCTCGGAACCGGGCAGGCGGTACTTGGCGGCGTCCACCGGGTTGGTGGTGTTGACCCCGCCACGGTAGAAGATGCCCTCGCCCCAGTTGAACACCTGGCGGCCGAAGCGCGCGCTCAGCGGCATGTTGCCGATGTCCCAGCTGCCGTAGACGTAGGCGTCGAGGATTTCCGCCTTGTGCCCGGCGATGTCGCGGGTCTGGCTGGTGAAACGGTCGTCGTGGGGATAGCTCTGGCTCGGCTGCGATGGATCGTTGTGGCTGTAGTAGTCGTTGCGCTTGTCCATGATCTGGGTGTCATAGAACGCCGTGCCGCGAATGAACACGCCATAGTTGCGCCAGGTCGCCTCCAGGTCCGAGGTGATCTTGTAGACCTCGGAAACCAGGCCGGTATCGAAGTTGCGGTTGCCGTCGTTGGTGTTGATGTCGTTGTTGCTCTTGTCCTGCCCCTGCACCCGCCACAGGGTGCCGTAGGACAGGGTGGTATCGAGCGAACCGGACACCTCGTTGTCGAGGAAGCTGAATTCGACGGCCTGGGCCTGGCCGCCCAGCAGCGGCAGCAGCCCGGCGAAGGCGAAGCCGGCCCGGGCCGGCGCGGAGCGCAGCCGGGGCTGGCGGTTGGGGATGTACATCGGGAACTCACTCCATGTGGTCATGCGTTGGGCGCCGCCACTGCGGGCGGTTCGCCGTTCGGCCGTTTCTCTGCGGCCTTGTTATGGGTGGTCGCGGCGTCACCGGCCTCGCGTCGACGAAAGGGAACCGCGCGACGAGGCAGTGCAACCGGGATGCCAACTCAACGGAATCCTCCAGGGAATTCAATGGATTGCGACAAAAACAGGACTTCCTGCCAGATGACTGTTCATTCACCGACCAGAAAACAGGAAGTGTCCGACAAAACGCGCCAGGCGAATGTCGCCGGTGGCGCGAAAAGTCCCTTCGCAGAGCCTGCGCAGGGAGGTTCGCGAAACACGATTAAGCGGGCTCCATCAATGGAAAACAGTGAAGCGATTCCCAGAAGTAACAAAGGGCGTTACCAGCCAGTGGCCAGTAACACCCTCTTCCGGGAGAAGCTGGCGGATCAGGCCAGGCTCTTGCTCACCACTTCGTAGACGTCGCTGGACAGCTCGCCGGAGGCCAGGATGCGTTCCAGCTCGCCGCGCATCAGCGCCTGCCGCGCCTCGTCGTACTTGCGCCAGCGGGTCAGCGGCACCAGCAGGCGCGAGGCGATCTGCGGGTTGAGTGCGTTGAGCACGATCACCTGGTCGGCGAGGAAGCGATAGCCGGCGCCGTCAGGACGATGGAAGTTGACCAGGTTCTGGTTGGCGAACGCGCCGATCAGCGCGCGCACCTTGTTCGGGTTCTTCAGGGTGAAGGCCGGGTGCTGCATCAGCGCCTGGACCCGCTCCAGCCCGCCCGGCAGCGGCGAGCCGGCCTGCACGCTGAACCACTGGTCCATCACCAGCGGGTCGTCCTTGAAGTAGTCGGCGAACATGGCCAGGGCCTTGCCCTTCTCCGCCTCGAAGCCGGAGTTGACCAGCACCGCCAGGGCGGTCAGGCGCTCGGTCATGTTGTCGCAGCCTTCGTACTGCTCCAGGCAGGCGGCGAGGATTTCCTCCCGGCCCGACAGCGACAGGTAGGACAGCGCGATGTTCTGCAGGCTGCGCCGGGCGATGTGCGAGGCCTCGGCGAGGTAGGCGGTGTCGCGGGAAATCTTGCGGTTGGCCTGGTAACGCTGCCACAGCGGCTCGAACAGCGCTTCGCCGATACGCTGGCGGGCGAATTCGCGGGCGGCATGGATCGCGTCGACATCGGCGACTTCGCTGATCTCGGTGAGATAGGCCTCGCTGGGCAGCGAGAGCATCTCGGCGACCATCGCCTGGTCCAGCGCCTCGTCCGCCAGGAGGGTGCGGTAGGCCTCGATCAGGCGCGGGTCGAGTACCAGTTGCGCGCCGCGCTGGTGCTGGCCGATCAGCTCCTGCAGGACCTGCACCGAAAGCTGTTGGCCGGCCTCCCAGCGGTTGAAGCCGTCGCTGTCGTGCTGCATGAGGAACAGCAACTGGTCGCGGCTGTAGGGGAAGCTCAGTTTCACCGGCGCGGAGAAGCCGCGCAGCAGCGATGGCAGCGGCTGCTCCGGCACCTCGACGAAGACGAAGCGCTGCTCGGCCTCGGTCACCGCCAGCACGCGGTTGCCGCCCTGGGCCGCGGCCTCGCCTTCCAGGCGCAGCGGGAGTTCGTGGCCCTGGCCGTCGAGCAGGCCCAGCTCCAGCGGGATGACGAAGGGTTCCTTGCTCGGCTGGCCGGGAGTCGGCGGGCAGCTCTGGCGCACCGTCAGGGTGTAGCGGCGGGCGGCGGCCTCGTACTCGCCTTCCACCGCCAGGCGCGGAGTGCCGGACTGGCTGTACCAGCGCTTGAACTGGGTCAGGTCGACGCCATTGGCGTCTTCCATGGCCTTGACGAAATCGTCGCAGGTCACCGCCTGGCCGTCGTGGCGCTGGAAGTACAGGTCCGAGCCCTTGCGGAAGCCTTCGGCGCCGAGCAGGGTGTGGATCATCCGCACCACTTCCGAGCCCTTCTCGTAGACGGTCAGGGTGTAGAAGTTGGAAATCTCGATGAACGAGTCGGGGCGCACCGGATGCGCCATCGGCCCGGCGTCCTCGGCGAACTGGTTGGTGCGCAGGAAGGCGACGTCCTCGACGCGCTTGACCGTGCGCGAGTTCATGTCGGCGGAGAATTCCGAGTCGCGGAATACGGTGAAGCCTTCCTTGAGCGACAGCTGGAACCAGTCGCGGCAGGTCACCCGGTTGCCCGACCAGTTGTGGAAATACTCATGCGCCACCACGCCCTCGACCCGCTGGTGGGCGGCGTCGGTGGCGGTTTCGGCGCGGGCCAGGACGCAACTGGAGTTGAAGATGTTGAGGCCCTTGTTCTCCATCGCGCCCATGTTGAAGTCGTTGACCGCGACGATCATGAAGATGTCCAGGTCGTATTCGCGGCCGTAGACCTCCTCGTCCCAGCGCATCGACTTCTTCAGGCTGTCCATGGCGTGCTGGACCTTGTCGATGTTCTCCGGCTCGACGTAGATGCGCAGCGCCACGTCGCGCTGGCTCATGGTGCGGAAGCTGTCCTCGACGCACCAGAGGTCGCCGGCGACCAGGGCGAACAGGTAGGCCGGCTTCTTGAACGGGTCTTCCCAGGTCGCCCAGTGCCGGCCGTTGCCTTCGGAACCGCTGGCCACCGGGTTGCCGTTGGAGAGCAGCACCGGGTAGCGCTGCTGTTCGGCGCTGACGGTGGTGGTGAAGCGACTCATCACGTCGGGACGGTCGAGGTAATAGGTGATCTTGCGGAAACCCTCGGCCTCGCACTGGGTGCAGAACATCTTGCCGGACTTGTACAGGCCTTCCAGCGCGGTGTTGCTCTCCGGATGGATACGCACCGTGCTCCTGAGGACGAACTCGGCTTGCCGCGGTTGCACCCCGAGCTGCTCGTCGTCCAGTTGGTAGTCGTCCGCGCCGAGCGCCTGGCCGTCCAGTTCGAGCGCCAGCAGCTCCAGTTGCTGACCATGCAGCAACAGCGGCGGCAGGCCGGCGCCGCGCTCGGGGTTGCGCCGCAGCTTCAACTCGGCGTGCACCAGGCTGTGGTCTTCGAACAGTTCGAACTTCAGGTGGGTCTCGTCGATCAGGTAGTCCGGCGCCTGATAGTCCTTGAGGTGGATGACTTTCGGTTGCTCGGTGCGCATGGCTTGTGGCCCTTCTGCTCAGTGATGCACGGCGATCTGGTAGGCCGTGTATTTGCGAATGTTGATCACCCCGGTGTCGAGGATCAGGTACTGGCCCTTGATACCGCGAAGCGTGCCTTCGACGATAGGCGTTTTTTCCAGGTCGAGGCTGGCGACCTTGCTCGGGTAGGCCTCGACCGGGTAGGCGATCTCGAGCGGATCGAGATCGATAACCGGTTGGATCGCCTGCAGGCCGAAACGTTGCTGCAATTCGCGCAGGCCGTCGGCGCACTGGTCGAACAACTGCTCGCGGACTGCCGCCAGATCGACCGGCTCGGCCTCGCCCTTGAGCATGGCTCGCCAGTTGGTGCGGTCGGCGACCTGGCTGCGCAGCAGGTCTTCCACCAGGCCGGACTGCTGGCGGGTGGCCACGCGCAGGATCGGCAGCGCCTGGCGCGCGCCCTGGTCGATCCAGCGGGTGGGAATCTGGCTGGCGCGGGTGATGCCGACCTTCACCCCGGAGGAGTTGGCCAGGTACACCACGTGGTCGGTCATGCAGAACCGCTCGCCCCACTCCGGTTCGCGGCAGGTGCCCTGCTCGTAGTGGCACTTCTCCGGGCTGACGATGCAACTGTCGCACTGCGCCAGCCGGGTGAAGCAGGGATAGCAATAGCCCTGGCTGAAACTCTTCTTCGTCTTGCGGCCGCAATGGGTGCAGAAGATGCTGCCGAGGTACTCCAGGCGCAGCGGCCGGCCGATCAGCGGGTTCACCGCGACTTCGCGGTCGTCGAGGCGGAAGGCGTATTGCACGGGGGCATTGCTTTCCAGGCGCGCCGTCATCTTGCTCAGCGCGCCGCGGGCGATTTCTTCCATCAGTGCACGGAGTCCGACTTGAACAGGATGTTCGGGATCGGCTCGTCGGAATGCGAGGAGCAGTGCTGCGGGCCCATGTAGCCGGTGCGCTCCTCCTCGGGGAGGTTCTGCAGCTCCCAGGCGATCACCGCCTGCAGGCAGAGTTCCTTCTGCTCCTGGGTCAGCTTGCGGCCGTCCGGCCACTTACCGATCTCGATGGCCAGCTTGAGGTTCTGGTAGATCTCTGGAGTGATGTTCTCGATCGCTTGGTTGAAGGACGACATGGCCGGCTCCGGTGAAAAGGCGTACCGGCCATTCTACCGGGCCGGGGCCGGCGGCGCACATCGAAGCTGCCGCAGCCCCTCGCTCAACGGCGACGCCGCGCCAGCAGGCCGCCCAGCAAACCGCTGAGGCAACCGACCAGCAGCCCGCCAACGTGCGCGCCGTTGGCGATGGAGCCGAAGCCGAGCAGGTCGATCACCCCGGACAGGCACACCAGCAGCCAGATCAGCATCATCGCCACGACGCCCCTGGGCAGGCGATAGGCCTGGTTCGGCGCCAGGTACTGGAAGATCCAGCAGTGCCCGAGCAGGCCATAGAGCACCCCGGACAACCCGCCGAACAGGCTGGCGCCGCTCACCGCGTACTGCACCACGTTGGACACCAGGCCGAACAGCAGGGTCAGGCCGAGCAGCATCGGACGGCCCTGGCGGAATTCGATGCGCCGGCCCAGCTCCCAGAACCACATGGCGTTCATCGCCAGGTGCAGCCAGCCGAAGTGGATCAGCATCGGCGTGAACAGCCGCCACCATTGACCCGCCGCCAGGCTCTCGGCCAACGGCGTGAACAGCGCGTACTGGCCCTGGATACGGAAGTCCTGGAAGGTCAGCCAGCGCATCGTCGCGAAGTTGTCGCCAAGGTAGGTGACGGCGGCGACGACGAAGGTCAGCAGCAACACCGCGGCGGTCATCGGGCTCATCCGCAGTTGCCGGACGAAACCCTGCCCCGCCGGTCGCGGCGCGGCCTCCAGGGTCGCCTGCGGATCGCCTTCGGGATAACGCCGGTACAACTCGCGGACCTGCTCGGCGAGCCGCTCGTCGGGCACCCAGAGGACCTGCTGGCCGGATTCCTCGCTGACCCGGTGCGGCACGTTCAGACGCCGCAGCAGGCCGACGAAGCCGGCCAGGTCGACCGACAGGGGAAACTTCAGGACCTGCACCGCGCTCACTCGTCAGCCTCCGGCCGCTTCACTTCGACCCAGACGAACTTGTGCCGGTCCAGGCGGGTTTCCTCATCCAGGCGGTAGGCCGCCAGCTTGCCGTACATCACCGCGCTGTAGTCCAGGCAGGCCAGGTTCGGCCGGATCGGCGCCGGCGTGCCGCGTCGCCAGTAGTGGCCGACGAACAACAGCGGTTCGTCGGCGCCGTAGGTCAGCAGGCTGGACTTCTGCTCCTCGCTGAGCGGCTCGCGGGCGATCGCTTCGGGCAACGCGTCGGGCTGGAAGACGATATCGCCGTAGGTGCGCGGCGCCTCGTCCTCGACCCAGAACTTGGTGCGGAAGAAGGCGCGCGTATAGCCATCGCTGCTGGTCAGGGTGGCACCGTGCGGCAGGCGCATGTCGGTGCCGCGCAGCAGGCGGTTGCAGGCCAGGTCGGCGAAGCTGCCGGGCTCCGCCGACTCCTGCAGGAAGGCTTCGCTGATCCGCCCGTCGGGGAACTGCCGGCGCAGGGTCGCGATCAGCTCGCCATCCCAGCAGGCATGGACCATGCGGAAGCGCCCGGCATCGAGGAACAGCGGCAGTTGCTGGAACCAGCCGAGGAAGTCGCGCCAGTCGGCATCGTGGCCCTCGAACTGCTCGAGGGTCTCCTTGATCAGCCGGGCATGCCGCGGCGTATGCTCGCGGACGTACTGGCGGCCGCTGCCGGGCGCCGCCGGGGTGCTCCAGCCGAGCGCGTTGAATTCGTGGTTGCCCATGATGCACAGCGCCTCGCCGGCGTCGACCATCGCGTGCACCCGGTGCAGGGCCTCGCGGATGCGCGGGCCGCGGTCGACGATGTCGCCGAGGAACAGCGCCTGGCGCCGCGGATGGCGCCAGACGCCGCCCTGCAGGCGGTAGCCGAGCAGGTCGAGGAGGCGGTCCAGGGTATGCGCGCAGCCGTGGACATCGCCGATCAGGTCGTAGCCACGTCCGGGGTCGAGTTGCATCAGTCGCCTCCGCCCAGGCGGCTGCCCCAGCCGAGCTTGGTCCGGCAGATCTCGTAGTAGTTGTGGTCGATGGGGTGGATCAGGCGCAGCTTCTGCGGCTTCTTGCTGATCGTCACGGTATCGCCGGGGGCGCAGGTGAAATGGTTCTGCCCGTCGCAGGAGACCTGCGGGTAGATCTGCATGTTCGGCGACACGACGATCTTCAGCTCGCTGTTGCCGTCCACCACGATCGGGCGGCTGGAAAGCATGTGCGGGTACATCGGCACGATGACGATGGCATCCAGCTTCGGATGCATGATCGGACCGCCGGCGGACAGCGCGTAGGCGGTGGAACCGGTGGGCGTGGCGACGATCAGGCCGTCGGCCTTCTGGCTGCAGACGAACTGGCCGTCGATATACAGCTCGAACTCGATCATCCGGGTCGACTTGCCCGGGTGCAGGACCACGTCGTTGAGCGCATCGCCCTGCCCCATCGAGTCGATACCGCGACGCACCTGGGCATCGAGGAGGAAGCGGCTCTCGACGATGTACTGGCCGTCCAGCACCTCGCCGACCTTGACCTCCAGTTCGTCCGGGCGGATGTCGGTGAGGAAGCCCAGGCTGCCGCGGTTGATCCCCAGCACCGGCACCTTGTGCCGGGCCAGCGCGCGGGCCGCGCCGAGCATGCTGCCATCGCCGCCGACCACCACCACCAGGTCGCAGATCTCGCCCATGATCTTCCGCGAGCAGGTCTGCAGGCCGTGTCCGGGCAGGACTTCGGCGATGGTGTCCTCGAGGATCACATGCAGGTGGCGATCGATCAGGAATTTCTTCAGCCGGCGGATGGTGTCCAGCACCTGGGTGCTGCCGAGGCGGCCGATGATGCCGATATTGCGAAAGGGTTCCATGCGGTTCCTGCGAAAAGCTGGCGGGCGGGATAGAGCGGATTATGGGCGAAAGCCGCGGACAGCGGCAAACCCGCGCATGTACGGGAAATCGCCGCGAGTGGCGCAACCCGGCTAACCTCTGGGTATGACGCTGCTGACCGAATTGCTCGACGAATTGCGCCACCCGGCCGTCCGCGACCTGGCCTGGACCCTGCTCGCCCCGCCGTTGCTGCGCCGGACCCCGGAGCCGCAGCGCCATCCGCTCGCCGCCAGCCGCTGGCGCCAGGAGCCGGAGCGCCTGGCCGCCTGGTTGCGCGAACAGGAGCGACAGCCGCAGCACCTCGCCGCCTGGCTCGCGCAGTGGCCACGGCAGCGTCTCGGCCTGTACTACGAACATCTCTGGCAATTCGCCCTGGAACAAGCCCCGGACGTGCGCCTGATCGCCGCCAACCTGCCGGTGCGCGACGGCGGGCATACCCTTGGCGAACTCGACCTGCTGCTGCGGGACGACGACGGCATCCACCATCTGGAACTGGCGATCAAACTCTACCTGGGGCCCCAGTCCGGCCCCGGCGACTGGCTCGGGCCCGGCGGCCAGGACCGCCTGTCACGCAAGCTGGAACACCTCTGCCGACACCAGTTGCCGCTGGCGGCGACCCGCGAGGGTCGCCAGGTGCTGGCCGCCCATGGCGCCGAATCGGCCGTTTCCGCATTGTGGCTGAGCGGCTACCTGTTCCATCCCTGGCCCGGGCCGGGCAGCCTGCCCGCCGACATCGAGCCACGGCATCTGCGTGGCCGCTGGCTCCGCCAGCGCGACTGGCCGGCGTACCTGGCCAGCCTGGCCGGACCGCAGGCCGGGCAGCATTGGCTGCATCTGTCGCGCGAGCACTGGCTGGCGCCGGCCATGCGGCGGCAGGACCCGCTCGACCCACCGCGCGACGGCGCCTGCTGGAACATCGCCTTCGCCGACGAGGCACGTCCGCAAATGCTGGTAAGGGTGGTGCCGCGCGACGGCTACTGGGTAGAGGCCGAGCGCCTGTTCCTGGCCAGCGACGACTGGCCCCCGGGGCTCAGCCTGTGGGGTAGCGCGCGCCAGGCCGCGGATGCCTGATCAGAGCAACGCCAGCAAACGCTCCTGCAATGCCCGGCGGCCCTGCAGGCCTCCGCTGTGCAGCGCCACCAGCCGGCTGCCGCGAGCCACCGCGCCGCTCTCCACGGCCTCGCGCAGGGCGAGCAGCAGCTTGCCGGTGTACAGCGGTTCGAGGGCGACGCCGCTGGCCGTCTCGAACTCGACGATGAACCGCGCCAATCGCCCATCGAGGCGGGCGAAACCACCACGGCTGGCGTCCAGCAGGCGATAGCCGGTATCGGCCCAGCCCGCCTCGGCAAGGGTCGCCGCGACCTGGGCGGCGACGCCGTGGTCCTCCGGCACCGCCAGCGCGCCCACCACGGGATGCCGCCCGGCCTCGCCGAGCACCAGGCCGGCCAGTGTCGTACCGGTACCGGCGGCCACCCAGATCGCGTCGTAATCGTCCCAGCCGAGCGTCGGCAACTGGGTCGCTATGCGCTCCACCAGTCCGATGCAACCGCGCGCGCCCAGCAGCCCGCCACCGCCCTCGGCGACCGGCAGCAAACCTGGGTAACGTTCCCGCCAGGGAAGCCAGAAGCCGGCGGCATGCCGCTGGCGATAGCCACCGTAGCCGAGCCAGTGCAGTTCCATGCCGAGACTGCGCAGGTCGCGCACCGTCGGCGTATCGACTTCGTGTCCGCGCAACAGGCCGACGCAACGGAAATCGAAACGCGCGCCGGCGCCGGCCAGCGCGTGCAGGTGGTTGGAGTGGGCGCCGCCGAGGCTGATCAGGCCGTCCAGCCCCTGCTCGCGGGCCAGCGCCAGGTGTGGCGCGAGCTTGAACCCCTTGTTGCCGGAGATCAACGGATCGGCCTGGTCCAGGCGCAGCAGCGCCAGTTCGACCCCGGCCCGTTGCAGCCAGTCGAGTTCGAGACGCTGCAAGGGTGTATGCGGTGACCAGTGGGGAAACGGCAAGAAGTCAGCTCACGGTGCGCAGGCGCCCCGTGGTCTTGTGCCGGGCGCAGCAGTTGGTGTCGCCGGCGACGAAGCGCGCCGGGTTGTCGACCCGGTCGAGCGGCAGGTTGCAGCGTTCGCCGCCGGGCAGCAGCGCCTCGCAGCGCGGCTGCTGGAAGTGGTCCAGCCACTGGCGGTACTGGCTCTCGGAGACGAAGCACTTGGCCGCCGCGTAGGCCAGCGGATTGTCCTGGTAACGCGGGATGTCCTGCAAGGGGATGGTCAGGTGCCCGGCGCCGGGATGGTAGGCGACGAATACCACGCCCTGGCCGGATAGACGCTCCAGCAGTTGCTCCGGCCCCTGGGCGGCCAGACGGTCGCGCTCGGCGCGCAGCTCGGCCAGTTCCTGCTCCAGTTGCTGGTCCAGCTCGTTGCGGTAGGCCAGTTCGACGTCGCGGATCGAGACCTGCTCCTTGTAGCCGGCCACCGCCACCGCCACCCGAGCCTCCAGTTCGTCGGCGAACTCCGAGCGCAGCAGGTCGGTCTCGTTGCGCCCCTGGTTCTCGATGAAACGCAGTTGCCGGGTCAGTTCCTCGCGGTTGCGCTGGAACTGCTCGCCCTGCTCCAGCAGACGCTGCTGCAACTCGGCGTTCTCCCGCGCCTGCCGTTCCAGGGCCTGTTGCAGGCTGAGCACTTCGCTGCGCAGGATGTCCAGTTGCCCGCGGGCGTCCTGTTCGCGCCTGGCCAGTTCCTCTTCGTGCTGCCGGGCGAGCCCGGCCAGGCGCTGCTCCTGCTGCCGGGCCAGGGCGGCGAGCTGTTGTCGCTGCTGCTTGACCAGTTGCGCCAGGCGCGCCGTCTGCTCGTCCTCCTGCTTGCGCGGCGGCTCCGCGGGCGCTGCCTTCGGGGCGGCGGGACCGGCGGCGTACCATTGCTCTTCGGCGGCCATCTGCAGCCGCTGCGGCTCCACCGCGGCAGGCTCTTCGTCCACCAGCAGGCCCAGCTGATTGCGCCTGAGCGCGTCGCGGATGAGCACGAAATGGTTGCGTCCGGCGCTGCTCTCCGGGTCCCAGAGGTGCATCTGGTGCCAGGACACCGGACACTGGCTGCGACAGGCCAGGCGGATCGGCCCGCCGCCCATGTCGGGGCCGCGTCCGGCGCGTTCGGCGAGGTTGCGCAGAGGCAGGTTCCAGCCGGTGTCGGCGCCGCCCTGCTCGTCGAAATCGAGATAGAAGAACACCGCCGCCCGCGCCTGCAGGCGCGGATTGATCAACACATAGGCCAGGTGCATCTGCCGGTCGGCGTATTCCGGCATGCGCACCAGGCCATCGAGCAGCGCCTCGAATTCGGGATACAGCATTTCCTTGCAGACGCCGCTGTCGTTGAAGAACAGCACGGCCTCCGCCATCTGTGGCTTTTTCTGCATGCTCATCGCTAACCCTCGAACGCCTGGCGAGGCGGCCCGCATCCGGCAGTACCCATCTGGCATGTCACCTGAAAAACAGGCGCTATCTCGTTGTTCGGGCAAGTCTAGGGGAAAAAATGTCGCGGGCAATGTGACTGGGTTGGCAGACACCCGGGCGATGCCGGACGGCCCGCCGAGCGGTAGGGGAAATTGTGAAGCGGTCGGGTTTTGAGCGGACGGAGATCACCGTGGCAGAGCGCCACCGTTCACCAAACCGGTGCGCAGCGCCCCGCCGCGCCGACGAGCGCGGACAGGGACGATACGCAGAACCTGTGCGAGCTGGAGAAAAGCCGTTTTCAACGCAGTTTCTCCGCTACGCAACAGATCGCGGACAGGTTCTCAGAGTTCGGCAGCCAGGCGCGAACCCTGGTTGATGGCGCGCTTGGCATCCAGCTCGGCGGCGACATCGGCGCCGCCGATCAGGTGCACGCTCCGGCCGGCCGCCAGCAGGCCGTCCTGCAACTCGCGCAGTGGGTCCTGGCCGGCGCAGACGATCACGGTATCCACCGGCAGCACCTGCGGCTCGCCCTCGGCAACGCGGATATGTAGGCCGGCGTCGTCGATCCCGAGATACTCCACGGCATTCACCATCTGCACCTGCTTGTTCTTCAGGCCGGCGCGATGGATCCAGCCGGTGGTCTTGCCGAGGCCGTCGCCGACCTTGCTCTTCTTGCGTTGCAGGAGGAACACCTGGCGCGCTGCCGGATGCACCTCGGCCTTGACCCCGGCGATGCCGCCGCGGGCCTCCAGGCGGGTATCGATCCCCCACTCCTTCCAGAACGCTTCGCGCTCCAGGCTGGTGGACGGACCGGCATGGGTGATGAATTCGGAGACGTCGAAGCCGATGCCGCCGGCGCCGATCACCGCCACCTTGCCGCCCACCGGCTTGCGCTCGAGGATCGCGTCCAGGTAGCTGATCACCTTCGGATGCTCGATGCCGGGGATCGCCGGCGTGCGCGGGACGATGCCGGTGGCGAGGACGATCTCGTCGTAGCCGCCCGCGACCAGATCGTCCACGCCGACCCGGCGGTTCAGGTGCAGCTCGACGCCGGTGCTCTCCAGCTTGTTGCGGAAGTAGCGCAGGGTCTCGTGGAACTCTTCCTTGCCGGGAACCCGCTTGGCCACGTTGAACTGCCCGCCGATCTCGCCGGCGGCGTCGAACAGGCTGACCCGGTGCCCGCGCTCGGCGGCCACGGTGGCGGCGGCCAGGCCGGCCGGACCGGCGCCGACCACGGCGATCTTCTTCGGCCTGGCGGTGGGAATGTAGTTCAGCTCGGTTTCGTGGCAGGCGCGCGGGTTGACCAGGCAACTGGTCAGCTTGCCGCCGAAGGTGTGGTCGAGGCAGGCCTGGTTGCAGCCGATGCAGGTGTTGATCCGTTCAGCGTGGCCGGCGGCGGCCTTGTTGACGAAGTCCGGGTCGGCGAGGAACGGCCGGGCCATGGAGACCATGTCGGCATCGCCCTCGGCCAGGACCTTCTCCGCCACCTCGGGAGTGTTGATGCGGTTGGTGGTGATCAGCGGGATGCCGACCTCGCCACGCAGCTTGGCGGTGACCTTGGTGAAGGCCGCGCGCGGCACCTTGGTGGCGATGGTCGGGATGCGCGCCTCGTGCCAGCCGATACCGGTGTTGATCAGGGTCGCGCCGGCCTTCTCGACGGCCTTGGCCAGCAGCACGATCTCGTCCCAGCTGCTGCCGCCCTCGACCAGGTCGAGCATCGACAGGCGATAGATGATGATGAAGTTCGGCCCCACCGCCTCGCGCACCCGGCGGACGATCTCCACCGGCAGGCGCATGCGGTTCTCGTAGCTGCCGCCCCAGCGGTCGGTGCGCTGGTTGGTGTGCTGCACGAGGAACTGGTTGATGAAGTAGCCTTCCGACCCCATGATCTCGACGCCGTCGTAGCCGGCGACCTGGGCCAGGCTGGCGCAGTTGACGAAGTCGGCGATCTGCTTCTCGATGCCTTCCTCGTCGAGTTCCTTGGGCTTGAACGGATTGATCGGCGCCTGGATCGCGCTCGGCGCCACCTGCTTCGGGCTGTAGGCGTAGCGGCCGGCATGCAGGATCTGCATGCAGATCTTGCCGCCCGCCTCATGCACCGCCTGGGTCACGATCCTGTGCTTCTCCGCCTCTTCCGGCGTGCTCAGCTTGGCCGCGCCGGAATACACGCCGCCCTCTTCGTTCGGGCCGATGCCGCCGGTGACCATCAGGCCGACGCCGCCACGGGCGCGTTCGGCGAAATACGCCGCCATGCGCTCGAAGCCCTGCGGCTTCTCTTCCAGACCGGTGTGCATGGACCCCATCAGGGTGCGGTTGCGCAGGGTGGTGAAGCCGAGGTCCAGCGGGGCGAGCAGGTGCGGATAGGGAACGGCGGCGGTCATCGGGGGTCTCCACATCGGGCGAAACGCGTTCACGGATATGCCGCGGCCTCGGGCGCAATGCGCGGGACGGGCAGCGGTCGGTATGGCGACGACTCTAAGGAGCGCCACCGGAGCGCTCAATGATCCTAAATGACAAGTTACTGATCGGAATGCACAGGGATGCTTGGCAAGCCGACGCCACTCCCCTACCCTGTGGGCTGCCTTGGAGACCCGCATGCGCAAGCTGATCTTCCTGATTCTGATCACCCTCTTCGCCGCCTACGCCGGCTGGGCCGAACGCCGCCCGGTAGGCCACTACCTGTCCGACCTGCGCAGCCAGGTCAGCGTGGTCCAGGGCCAGCCCGGCGAGCGCGGCAACCTGCTGGCGGTCCAGCCGGAACTGTTCACGCCGGACTACCAGAGCGCCGAACGGTTGCAGCTGAAATTCCACGCCTACCTGGAAAATGCCCGCCGCCAGGGCCTGCTCAACGAGCGCACGGTGGTGGTGTTCCCCGAGCATGTCGGCACCTGGCTGGTGGCCAGCGGCGAGAAGCCCGAGGTCTATGCCGCCGCCGACTGGCCCACGGCGATGGACTGGATGGCCGCGAGCAACCCGCTGAAGGTGGCGCGCGGCTGGATCACCGCGCGCGGCGATCAGCGTCTCACCGACACCCTGTTCCGGATGAAGGCGGTGGACATGGCCCACGACTACCAGACCCTGTTCGGCGGGCTCGCCCATGATTTCAAGGTGACGGTGGTCGCCGGCTCCATCGTCCTGCCCGACCCCGAGGTCGAGGACGGCGAGCTGCGTCCCGGCACCGGCCAGCTGTACAACGTCAGCCTGACCTTCGGTCCCGACGGCCGGCCGCTCGGACAGCCGCAACGCAAGGTGTTCCCGACCCGTCACGAACTGAGCTACCTCAACAATGGTCGCGGCGAGCGCCTGCAGGTGCTGGATACGCCGGCAGGACGCCTGGGCGTGCTGATCGGCACCGACAGCTGGTACCCGGACACCTACGCCACCCTGGTCGAACAGCGCGTCGAACTGTTGGCGATCCCCGCCGCCCTGAACCAGAGCGGTCGCTGGCAGCAACCCTGGCCCGGCTTCGATGCCGAGCTGGTTCCCGGCGACGTGCGCCTGGCGCCGAACAGCCTGAGCAACGCCGAGGCCTGGCAGCGCCTGGCGGTCGGCGAGCGCCTGCTGGCCAGCGGTGCACGCGGCGCCGCCGTGGCCTTCGCCCATAGCCGCCTGTGGAACGTCACCGAAGACGGCCAGAGCCTGCTCGGCTCGCCGCAGGGCATGCGCCAGGCCAATCCCGGCGGCGGTGCGCAACTGGTCAATCTCTGGCTATGAGCGCGCCCCGGGTTCGCCTCGGCGACCTCTCGGTCGGCTTCGTCCAGGCGCTGGCCGACGCCCTGCTCGCCGCCGGCGTCGAGCCCGCGCCACTGCTCGAGCAGTACGGCCTCGACCAGCGGCGCCTGGCCGAACCCGGGGCGCGCCTGTCGATCCCTCGCTACATGCGCCTCGGCCATGCCGCCATACAGCTCAGCGGCGACCCCGCCCTCGGCCTGCAGATGGGCCGCCTGAGCCGTCTCGGACAGATGGGCCTGGCCGGCGTCAGCGTCGCCCAGGCGCCCAACCTGCGCGCCGCCGCGCGGGCAATGATCCACCTGGAACCGCTTTACGCGCAGAACTACCGGGGCCAGTCGAGCCTGGTGGAAGACGCCGGCGGCGCCTGGCTGCGCTTCTATTCGATCAGCCCTTACAACGCCTACAACCGCTTCGTCGTCGATTCGGTGCTGGCAGGCTGGATCAGCCATCTCGGCGCCCTGGCAAGGCAGCCGTTGAAAGCGGAGCGGGTGGAGATCGAATATCCAGCGCCGCCTTGGGCCGAGCGCTACGAGGCATTCTTCGGCTGCCCGGTGGAATTCGGCGCGCCGACCAACCAGTTGCGCCTGAGCCAGGCCAGCCTGGCCCTGGCGAATGCCGAGCACTGTCCGAGCACCTGGAACCAGATGCTGGAACTCTGCAACCGCGAACTGGAGCAGTTGACCCGCACCCGCAGTTGGCGCGAGCGCGTCAGCCGCCTGCTGGGGCCGATGCTCAATGGCCGCGAGCCGGACCTCGAGGAAGTCGCCGCGCGCCTCAAGTTGCCGACCTGGACCCTGCGGCGCAAGCTGGCCGAGGAAGGCACCCAGTTCCGCAGCATCCTCAACGACACCCGCCGCGACCTGGCGATGGTCTACATCCGCGAGACCGACCTGGCTTTCGGCGAAATCGCCTACCTGCTCGGCTTCGCCTCGGCGGAAGCCTTCCAGCGCGCCTTCAAGCGCTGGAGCGGGCAGACGCCCGGCGAATTCCGCCGCGCCCAGCGACAGAGCGCCTGATCACATCTCGGTGGCGTCGTCCGCCGGCTCCGGCAGGTCGCATTCGGCGGCATGCTGCTCCAGCAGTTCTTCCTGGTAGTCGTCCATCGCGGATCACCTTTCGTTCGTCTGTGTCTTTCAGCTGTAGACGAGGAAGATGACAGCGGGATTACCGCGCGCGGACCGACGGAGCAGGAAATCCGGCAAACAAGGAGAAAACGGAAGACGCAGGGGACGACGGAAACGAAAAAAGCGGCCATTGGCCGCTTTCTTCGTGGCTCACCCCGCCTCGGCGTGGTGAAGATGTATGGCGCAGCGGACGGGACTCGAACCCGCGACCCCCGGCGTGACAGGCCGGTATTCTAACCGACTGAACTACCGCTGCGCGTCGGCTGGGCAAGATGCCCGGTAAAGCGACTTCCTCTCGTTGCAGCCTGGCTGCCCGCCTTCTGGCGGAAGACGGCGAGTTCGGGGTGGTGAACTCGGGAGGGGAAGTGAATGGCGCAGCGGACGGGACTCGAACCCGCGACCCCCGGCGTGACAGGCCGGTATTCTAACCGACTGAACTACCGCTGCGCGTAACTTGCGAGATTGGTGGGTGATGACGGGATCGAACCGCCGACCCTCTGCTTGTAAGGCAGATGCTCTCCCAGCTGAGCTAATCACCCTTCACTCTCGAAGTGGGGCGCATTCTACCGACCGAAAAACCTAAGTCAATGCCCTGATTGAATTTTTTTTGAAATTTCGGCGATCGCCTGTCGCCAAGGTCGGCGCCGGGGCCCATGCCGGCCCCAGCCACGGGCCGCTCACTCGACCCGCAGGCTCAGGCGCGCCGAGACCCGGCCGTCGACCTGGCGGTCCAGGCCGGCCTCCGCCACCTGCACGCCCTGCCCGTTCAACTGCTCCAGCCAGGGCAGCAGCTTGGCAAATGGCGCCGGCTGCAGGGCCACCTGCACGGCGCCCTCGCCTTCGTTGTCGAGGCGCTCGACACTCAGTCCGGCCTGGGCCGCCGAAGCCGTGACCATGCCCTGCAGCGCCGCCGGGTCGATCTGCGCCTGTGGCGCCGCGGCATCGGCCTGGCGCACGTTGGGCGCCTGCTGCTGGATGTAGGCATGCAGCGCGCGCTGTTCGGTGAAGTACTGCCGCGCCGACTGCAGATGGCGCTCGGCCGGGCGCCACAGCGCCAGGTAGAGCACCACCAGCAGGAGGAACGCACCGAGCCAGAGCAGCGCCAGGCGGTCCCGCGCCGGCAGCCCGCGCCAGCGGATCGCCAGCTGCGAGGTTTCCGCCTGGGCCCTGAGGCGCTCGTGGAATTGCGTCATCACCTTCATCTCAACCTCCTATCACCAGGCGCGCGCTGACCGTCGAGCCATCGCGGCTGGCCGAACCCAGCTGCACCGCCAACCCGGACTCGCTGAGACGCGAACGCAGCCGTTCCAGCACGTCGAAACCGGGAGCCCGCACCTGGAGGGCGACGTCGCCGCGAGCGGCGCTGAAGTCCAGTTGCTCGACGCTCACCGTCGGCTCGCCGCCGATCACCGTGGCGGCCTGGCCAAGCAGGCCGAGCAACTGGCCCTCGCCGCCGCTGCTGGCGCTGTCGGCCAGGTGCTGGTCGAACTGCGCGCGCAGGTTGATCAGCTTGCGGTCCTCCGGAAACAACTGGCGGTAGAGCTCTGCGCTCTGCGCCGCGTAGCGGTCGCCTTCGCGCTGCAACTGCCAGGCCTGGACCAGGGTGAAGCCCCATTGCAACACCAGCCACAGCCCGACCAACCCCAGCAGCGGCCGCCAGCGGCGCCACTGGCTGCTCTGCTGGCGCGCGGCGAACTCGGCCTGGGCCAGGTCGGTGCCCAGCGGCTGCTCGCTCAGCCAGACGTGCGGATTGCCCGCCAGGGGCTGGACTTCCACTCCCTCCGGGGGCGCCACCTCCTGCGCGGCGAAGGCCCGCTGGGGCGGCGGGCAACTGTCGCGCAGTACCGGCCAATCCTCGCTGCCGCAGGCCAGGCGTACGGCGCCGCTGCCGCCGAGCAACCAGCGCTCTTCCAGCCAGAACAGGCAACTGCCCTCGCCCGGCAGGCAATCGGCATCGACATGCAGCGAAGCCGGCGCCTTGCCCGCGCCCTCGGCCAGCGCCAGCCAGGCGGCGAGCCAGGTGCGCTGCACGGCGAATACCCGGTGGCGGCCGTCGGCCAGCGCCGGACCAAGGGCAAGGTG
Source organism: Pseudomonas sp. FDAARGOS_761 (assembly GCF_013343155.1). Taxonomy (NCBI): domain Bacteria; kingdom Pseudomonadati; phylum Pseudomonadota; class Gammaproteobacteria; order Pseudomonadales; family Pseudomonadaceae; genus Pseudomonas; species Pseudomonas sp. FDAARGOS_761. The sequence goes on from NZ_CP054572.1 coordinate 3,572,938, forward strand.
CATCTGCTCGACATCGTCGGCCAGTTGTTCCTCCACCGCGAACGGCAGCGACTGGCGCAACCAGCGCGCCTTCTGCGTAGGCAGGTTCACCGCGCAGGCGGTCACCGCCTCCACCGGCAGGTACAGCCGCCAGGGCGCACGGATTTCCGCCAGCGCCTGGGCGAACGGCGCGCGCCGGCACTCGCCATCCTGCACCCACCATACCGCCAGTTCCCCATCGGCCCCCGCCGTGCTGGCGGGCGGCAGGAACAGCGCACTCACTCCACTCATCACTCGTCCTTCTTCCAATCGTCGCCGCCCGTCGACGGGATGGGCAGGCCGCCCTGTCCCATGTCGCGGGCCATCACGCGTATCTTGCCGTCCTTGCCCCGCTGCAAGGTACTCACCAGCACCTGCCGGCGGTCGCCCAGGCTGACCTCGCTGATCACCTGGAAGTAGCGGGTACCAACGGCATAACTGACGTTTCCGGTCTTCGAACCCAACTGGGTCAGATGCTTGGTGAAATCGTCCTTGCTCTGGAAACCTTCCCGACCGCGGGCGTCCACGATGTTTTCCGCCTGTCCCGGATCGATCTCGAACATGGCGGCCAGCACCGGCACGCTGGCAGTGTTCACGTTCAGCGGCGCATCTTCGGGCAAGGCGCTGACGAACGGCAGCAGGCGTCGATAGTCGGCTTCCGACAATTTCAGCAGGCGCAGCTCGGACACGTCCTTGAAACTGCGGTTGGCGGCGCGGTAGGCCGGCGCCTCCAGCAGGTACTGGTTGTCCTCGGCGCCTTGCTCGCCCTGCGGATTCTGGTCGGCGTCGAGCCAGTCGGCCAGCCGGTCCGGCAAGCCCTGGACGATCTCTTCCTTCATCCCCAGGGTGGCCAGCAGGCGACGGAACTGCTTCACCGAATCCGGCTTGACCTTGCGCTTGCGCACCAGTCCGTTGAGGTTGAAACGCCCGCTGGGGTCCTCGATCCGCACCCGCAGCTCGCCGCCGTCGTCCAGCTTGAACGGCGTCATCGGTCGCGCCCAGGCCTCGCCCAGGTGGTCCACCGGCTCGCGGGTATTCTCGCCGCCCTGGCGCAGGTCGCGGCGCAGCACCGCTTCCGCCAGGCGTTCGCCGCCCAGCGCATAGTGCCAGGCCTGGCGCACGTGCAACTGGTTGGCGCTGCTGCGTATCGCCAACTGCTGGCGGATGATCAGCCCGGCGCAGACGATGGTCACCACCGCCACCACCAGCAGCACGGTAATCAGCGCGACGCCGCTCTGCCCGCGCCTCATTCCGGCGCCCCCGGCATGCCTTCCGGCGGCTGCGGCACCCCGCCCTCGCCGTTCTCGCCATTCTCGCCGCCCGGCTGGCCCTGCGGCTGGTCCTGCTTGAGCGGCGGATCGAGCAGACGCCAGACGCGCACCAGCTTGCCGTAGTGGCGGTGCTCCAGGGTCATCTCCACCGCCAGCGGCAGGCTTTCCAGGCGCTCCTCCTCGCTGCCTTCGTCGGTCGGCCAGTGGCCCTGCCAGTTGTGCTCCTTGTCGAGGAAGCGCCAGCTCAGCGCGGTAACCCCGTCCAGCACCTGCTGCACCCGTGGCTTGCTGTCCTGGGCGCGGTCCAGAACCAGCCAGTAGCGGCGTTCGAGGGTCTCCCCGGACAGCGACCAGCGCACCCGCTGCAGGCGCGAGCGCGCCTGGCCGAGCGGGTTGCGCCAGCCGCCACGGGTGAATTCGACGATCTGGTCGTTCTCGCCCTCGCTGAGGAAGGCGCCACGGTTATCGCCCAGTTCGTCGCGTACCGGACGTTCGACCGCCTGGGTCAGGTCGCGCTCCAGGGCGCCCATCGCCCGCACCAGCTCGCGCATGCGCTGCTCCTGCACGCGAGTCGCCTGGTCGGTCTGCATCACGCTGTCGAACATGCGGTAGGTGGCCAGGGCCAGCAGGGCGAAGATGGCGATGGCGATCAGCAGCTCGAGCAGGGTGAAGCCCCGCTGTAGCCTCATGGCTGGCTCCCGAGGAAACCGACGAGGCGCGCCGCGGCGCGTTCCTCGATGCTGCCACGCTCGCGGCCGAGGGGCTTCGCCGCGACCCAGACGATCACCCGCCGCATATCCTGCTCGGCGGTGCTGTCGACCTGGGTGCGCCACTCCCAGCGGCGCCCGGCGAACTCCAGCTCGCCCTGGTTGCGGCCGCTGGAGGGCGGCGTCTGTTCCAGTTGCAATTCGTTGAGACGGTTGTCGGCGATCCACATCGCCAGGGTCTTGTCTTCCAGCCGCGAGGCGTTCTGCAGGCTGCGCGCGCTGGCACTGAGCACGCTGGCCGCGACCATGGCGAAGATCGCCAGGGCCACCAGCACTTCCAGCAGGGTGAAACCACGCGCGCGCCTCATCGCCGCGCCACCTCGACCCGTGGCAGGCGGAAACCGTCGCTGCTCAGCGACAACGCCCGCCCCTCGGGTCCGCGCTCGGCCAGGCGCAGGCGGAACGGGCTGAGTTCGCCACTGGAAAGGATCAGCAATTGCGGCTGATCGGTGCCTTTCTTCTGCTCCTTCTCGCCCTTGCTGCCGGCCAGCACCAGCGGCTGGCCGTCCAGCTCGAAGGTCAGCTCCGCCCACTCCGGCAGGCGGTGGCTGTCGCGCGCCACCGGCAACCAGCGCGCCTTCGCTTCGTCGTAGCGCAGCACCTGATAGGCATCGCGCTCCAGGCGCAGGCCGTACTCGCGGTTGTCCAGCACGGCCTCGTCGGTCAGCACGCCGATCAGCCCGGCGAGCCGCTCGGCCTCGCTGTCCAGCTCCCGCGAGGTGCTGGCGAAGCCGGTGCTGAGCACCGCCAGGCCGATCAGCACGCTGATGATGACCATCACCACCATCAGCTCGATGAGGGTGAAGCCGCGCGAAGCCTGCATGTCCGGTCAGTTGTCCCAGTTGCCGATTTCGGCGTCGTTGTCGCTGCCGCCTTCCTTGCCGTCGGCGCCCAGCGAATACAGGTCGAACGGGCCCTTGGTGCCCGGCGCCAGGTACTGGTAGGGATTGCCCCACGGATCGACCGGCAGCTTCTTCAGGTAGCCGTCCTTGTTCCAGTTCTTCGGCTGCGGGTTGCCGGTGGGCTTCTTCACCAGCGCCTCGAGGCCCTGCTGGGTGCTCGGATAGGCGAAGTTGTCCAGCTTGTACATGTCCAGCGCGGCAGCGATGGCCTTGATGTCGCCCTTGGCCACGGTGACCTTGGCCTGGTCGGGACGGCTCATCACCTGCGGCACCACCAGGGCGGCGAGGATGCCGAGGATGACCACCACGACCATGATTTCGATCAGGGTGAAGCCCGACTGTTGGCGACGCTGCAATGGGCGGCTCTGATTCACGCGATTACCCCACGAGTTGGTTGAGAGAAAGGATCGGAAGAAGAATGGCAAGGACGATGACCAGCACCACCGCGCCCATGAATATCAGCATGAACGGTTCGAACAGGCCGACCATCAGGCCGATCTGCGCCGCCAGGTCGTTCTCCTGGTTGCGCGCGGTGCGCGCCAGCATCTGGTCCAGCTCGCCGGAGCGCTCGCCGCTGGCGATCATGTGCAGCATCATCGGCGGGAACTGCCCGGTGGCTTCCAGCGAGCGGGTCAGGCTGGCGCCCTCGCGGACCTTCTGCGCGGCCTTGACCACTTCGTTGCGGATGATCCGGTTGGCGATCACCTCGGCGGCGATCGCCAGCGCCTCCACCAGCGGCACGCCGCTGCGGGTGAGGATCGCCAGGGTCGAGGCGAAGCGCGCGGTGTCGGTGGAACGCACCAGCCGACCGACCAGCGGCACGCGCAGCAGGAAACCATGCCAGCGCTCGCGAAAGGCATCCTTGCGCAGCGCGTAGCGGAAGCCGATCACGCCGCCGATCGCCGCGACGAAGGCCAGCGCGCCCCAGGCCTTGACCCAGTCGCTGACGCCGATCAGCACGCGGGTCAACAGCGGCAGGGTCTGCCCGCTGTCGATGAACACCCGGACCACGTCGGGCACCACGTAGCCCAGCAGGAAGCCGACGATGGCCAGCGAAGCGACCATCAGGATCACCGGATAGAGCAGCGCCAGCTGGATCTTCTGCCGCGACTGCTGGCGCTGCTCGGTGTAGTCGGCAAGTTGCTCCAGCACCGGGCCGAGGTGCCCGGCATGCTCGCCGGCAGCCACCGTCGCCCGGTACAGCTCGGGAAAGGCGGTGGGAAACTCGCGCAGGCTGCCGGCCAGGCTGTGGCCTTCGAGGACCTTGGCGCGCACCGCGAGGAGCATCGACTGGATGCGCTGCGAGGTGGACTGCGCCGCGGCGGCGCGCAGCGCCTCCTCGATCGGCAACGCGGCCTGGACCAGGGTGGCCAGTTGGCGGGTTACCAATGCCAGGTCGCGCGCGGACAGTCCGCGGGCGAACGTCAGGCGCCCGCCCTGCCCGCTCTGCTCACGGGTACGGGTGGGCTTCACGTCGAGCGGCGCCAATTGGCGCTCGCGCAGCAACTGGCGAACCTGGCGCGCGCTGTCCGCCTCCAGCACGCCCTTCTGCTGGCGACCGCTGGGGTCGAGGGCGAGGTATTCGAAGGCGGCCATTATTCTTCCCGGGTCACGCGCAGGACTTCCTCGACCGTGGTGACGCCTTCCAGCACCTTGCGCCGACCGTCGTCGCGGATGCTTGGTCCGCTGGTGCGGGCATGCCGGGTCATTTCCTGCTCGGAGGATTCGTTGTGGATCAGCGAGCGCATGTGGTCGTCGAACACCACCAGTTCATAGATACCGGTACGCCCGCGATAGCCATGCTGGTGGCACTCGCCGCAGCCGCGGGCGCGATGCAGGGTCGGCGGCGCGGCGGGATCGACGCCGAGCAGCGCGCACTCGGCCTCGTCGGCGCGGTAGGGCTCCTTGCACGCCGGGCAGAGCACCCGCACCAGGCGCTGGGCCAGCACGCCAAGCATGGAGGAGGACAGCAGGAACGGCTCGATGCCCATGTCCACCAGTCGGGTGATCGCGCCGATGGCGCTGTTGGTGTGCAGGGTCGAGAGCACCAGGTGGCCGGTCAGCGAAGCCTGCACCGCGATCTCGGCGGTCTCCCGGTCGCGGATCTCGCCGACCATCACCACGTCCGGGTCCTGCCGGAGGATCGCCCGCAGGCCGCGGGCGAAGGTCATGTCGACCTTGGCGTTGACCTGGGTCTGGCCGATGCCCTCCAGGTGGTATTCGATCGGATCCTCGACGGTGAGGATGTTCCGCGTGCGGTCGTTGAGCGTGGTCAGGCTGGCGTACAGGGTGGTGGTCTTGCCCGAGCCGGTGGGGCCGGTGACCAGCAGGATGCCGTGCGGCTTGCGCACCGTTTCGTCCATCAGCTTGCGGTCGCGCTCGCTCATGCCCAGGTGTTGCAGGTTCAGGCGCCCGGCCTGCTTGTCGAGCAGACGCAGCACCACCCGTTCGCCGTTGGCCGAGGGCAGGGTCGAGACGCGGATGTCCACCTCGCGCCCGCCGACCCGCAGGGAAATCCGTCCATCCTGGGGAATGCGTTTCTCGGCGATGTCCAGCCGCGCCATGACCTTGATCCGCGATACCAGCAGGGCCGCCAGCTCGCGCTTGGGCTCCAGCACCTCGCGCAGCACGCCGTCGACGCGGAAGCGCACCACCAGGCGTTTCTCGAAGGTTTCCAGGTGGATGTCCGAGGCGTTCTCGCGGATCGCCTCGCCGAGGATCGCGTTGATCAGGCGAATGATCGGCGCGTCGTCCTCCTGCTCCATCAGGTCCTCGGTTTCCGGGACCTGGTCGGCCAGCGCGGCGAGGTCCAGGCTGCCGCCGAGGTCCTCGGCGAGCTGCATGGCCGCCGAGGAGTCGTGCTGGTAGGAGGCCGCCAGGGCCTGGTTGAAGGCGTCCTCGCCGAGCGCCTTGAGCGGCAGGCGGCGGCCGGCGAAGCGCTGCGCCTCGGCGATCGCCGCCAGCTCCACCTGCGGCCGGCAGGCCAGCCAGTACTGCTCCTCCAGGCACAGGAACAACAGGCCCTGGCGCTTGGCGAAGCTGAACGGCAGACGCCGTGGCGGTGCGGCCGGCGCGGCGATGTCGGGTAATGGGGCTGTCATCATGGATGCCTTATAGCGGTAACCTTACAGAAGTATCTTGGTCGTATATGACCACTGAACGGTTACCGTCAGTATTGTTAGTTGTTAGTCGTTTTGTGCGGCCGATCCCGAGTTCCTCTTGCAGAAGTATCCTGGCGAGCCGTTATCTTAAGCACAAGCGTGCCTGGCCCGGCCAGTCACACCTATTGATAGAAGTAGGTAGCCTACCGGCAACGAACTGCTATGATCCCTCGGCGATCTTCAGACATAACGATAAAGACCAGGAGTGATGTATTGCCTTTCTCCGGCGCCTCTTCCCGCTGGCTGCAGCGGTACGCCCCGGCCCTTCTGGCTGTTGCCCTGATCATCGCCATGAGCATCAGCCTCGCCTGGCAGGCGGCCGGCTGGTTGCGCCTGCAACGCAGCCCGGTAGCCGTCGCCGCCTCGCCGGTCAGCCACGAGTCGATCCGCAGCGATCCGACCCGCCTGGCGCGCCTCTTCGGCACCAGCGCCCAGGACCCCAACGCCCCGCCACCGGCCACCAACCTCGACCTGGTGCTCAAGGGCAGCTTCGTCCAGAGCGATCCCAAGCTGTCCAGCGCGATCATCCAGCGCCAGGGCGACAAGCCGCACCGCTACGCGGTCGGCGGCGAGATCAGCGACGGCGTGAAGCTGCACGCGGTCTACCGCGACCGCGTCGAACTGCAGCGCGGCGGGCGCCTGGAAAGCCTGCCCTTCCCGCACCGTTCCGGGGGACTGCTGGCCAGCGCGGACGACATTACAAGCGAGAACGACTCGATCGAACAACTGCAAAGCCTGCAGGATGAGAACGCTGCAGCATTGCGCGAGCGCCTGGACGCCTTGCGCCAGCAGATGGAAGCCACGCCCATCGCAGAACCCGCCGAAGAAGACTCGAGCGAGCCCACGACCACGCCTACGGAAAGCGACTGACCCGATGTCCCAGCCTTTGCTCCGCGCCCTGTTTGCCCCTTCCAGTCGTTCGTACGTTCCCGCCGTCCTTCTCAGCCTGGCCCTCGGCATCCAGGCGGCGCACGCCGAAAACAGCGGCGGGAACGCCTTCGTCCCGGCCGGCAACCAGCAGGAGGCGCACTGGACGATCAACCTCAAGGATGCCGACATCCGCGAATTCATCGACCAGATTTCCGAAATCACCGGCGAGACCTTCGTCGTCGACCCGCGGGTCAAGGGCCAGGTCAGCGTGGTCTCCAAGGCGCAACTGTCGCTGAGCGAGGTCTACCAGCTGTTCCTCTCGGTGATGAGCACCCACGGCTTCACCGTGGTCGCCCAGGGCGACCAGGCGCGCATCGTGCCCAACGCTGAGGCCAAGACCGAGGCCGGTGGCGGCCAGAGCGCGCCGGATCGCCTGGAGACGCGAGTGATCCAGGTGCAGCAGAGCCCGGTATCGGAACTCATCCCGCTGATCCGTCCGCTGGTCCCACAATATGGCCACCTCGCCGCGGTGCCCTCAGCCAACGCGCTGATCATCAGCGACCGCAGCGCCAATATCGCGCGAATCGAAGACGTGATCCGCCAACTCGACCAGAAGGGCAGCCACGACTACAGCGTGATCAACCTGCGCTACGGCTGGGTGATGGACGCCGCCGAGGTGCTCAACAACGCCATGAGCCGCGGCCAGGCCAAGGGCGCGGCGGGCGCCCAGGTGATCGCCGACGCGCGCACCAACCGCCTGATCATCCTCGGCCCGCCGCAGGCGCGCGCCAAGCTGGTGCAACTGGCGCAGTCGCTGGACACCCCGACCGCGCGCTCGGCCAACACCCGGGTGATCCGCCTGCGCCATAACGACGCCAAGACCCTCGCGGAAACCCTCGGCCAGATCTCCGAAGGCATGAAGAACAACGGCGGCCAGGGCGGCGAACAGACCGGCGGCGGCCGACCGAGCAACATCCTGATCCGTGCCGACGAAAGCACCAATGCGCTGATCCTGCTGGCCGACCCGGATACGGTCAACGCCCTCGAGGACATCGTTCGCCAGCTCGACGTGCCGCGCGCCCAGGTATTGGTGGAAGCGGCCATCGTCGAAATCTCCGGCGACATCCAGGATGCCGTCGGCGTGCAATGGGCGATCAACAAGGGCGGCATGGGCGGGACCAGGACCAACTTCGGCAATACCGGGCTGTCCATCGGCACCCTGCTGCAAGCGCTCAAGGACGACAAGCCGCCGGCGCTTCCCGACGGCGCCATCGTCGGTATCGGCAGCAGCAGCTTCGGCGCGCTGGTCACCGCGCTGTCGGCGAACAGCAAGAGCAACCTGCTGTCGACCCCGAGCCTGCTGACCCTGGACAACCAGAAAGCGGAAATACTGGTCGGTCAGAACGTCCCCTTCAATACCGGCTCCTACACTACCAACAGCGAAGGTTCGAGCAATCCTTTCACCACGGTCGAACGCAAGGACATCGGCGTCAACCTCAAGGTCACCCCGCACATCAACGACGGCGCGGCCCTGCGCCTGGAGATCGAGCAAGAAATCTCCTCCATCGCCCCCAGCGTGCAGCAGGTCAGCAACACCGACATCATCACCAACAAGCGCTCGATCAAGAGCACCATCCTCGCCGAGAACGGCCAGGTCATCGTGCTCGGCGGCCTGATCCAGGACGACGTGGTGCAGGCAGAGTCCAAGGTACCGCTGCTCGGCGACATTCCCTGGCTGGGCAAGCTATTCCGCTCGACCAAGGACACTCACACCAAGCGCAACCTGATGGTCTTCCTGCGCCCGACCGTAGTGCTCGACGGCGCAGGCCTGGCGGCGATTTCCGGGAAGAAGTACAGCGACATCCGCGTGCTCGACGGCCGTCGCAGCCCAGAAGGCCGTGGGAGCATCTTGCCGAGCAGCGCCGGACAATTGTTCGACGGTCAGACCGTCGACCTGCGCGACCTGAAAGCGGAGTAACGTTCCTCAGGCTCTCCTGCGAGACAGCGGAGGACAACAAAAAAGGCGCGGCCCCTTGCGGGTCAGCGCCTTTTTCACATCGACATGGCAACACTCAGTCGAGGTAGACCATTTTCCGGGTCATGCCGCCATCGACCAGGAATTCCTGGCCGGTGACGAAACCGGCGTCCTCGGAGAGCAGCCAGGCCACCAGCGACGCGACATCCTCCACCGTTCCGACCCGGCCGACCAGGTGTTGGTCGTGGTCCAGCTCGGTCAGCGGCGCAGCCTCGCGCTCGGCGGCCTCGCGGGTATCGATCCAGCCGGGGCTGAGCGCATTGACACGGATCTCCGGGCCCAGGCTGGCGGCCAGGGCATGGGTCAGCGCCAGCAACCCGCCCTTGCTCGCGGCGTAGGCCTCGGAGTCAGGCTCCGACTGGTGGGCACGAGTCGAGGCGATGTTGACGATGGCGCCGTTGTGCGCGCGTAGATAAGGCGTGCAGTACTTGGCCAGCAGCATCGGACCGGTCAGGTTGACCGCCAGGGTGCGGGTCCACTCGCCGAGGCTCAGCGCCTCCAGCGGCGTATTGCGCGGATTGGCGATGGCGGCGTTGCAGACCAGGCCGTCGAGGCGGCCGAACTGACCGAGCACCTCGGCCACGCTCATCGCCACCTGGCCCTCCTGGGCCACGTCCATGGCCACGAACCAGGCGTGCTCGCCCAGCGCCTCGGCCACCCTGGCACCGCGTTCACGGTCGTTGTCGGCAAGCACTACCTGCCAGCCCTCGGCGATCAGCCAGGCACTGATGCCCAGGCCAATGCCCCGGGCCGCCCCGGTGACCAGGGCGACCTTGCCGTTGCCTCGCAGATTGGGTTCGATCACAGCGCGGCCAGCCCCCGGGCCATGTCGGCCTTGAGGTCGTCGAGATCCTCCAGGCCGACCGCGACCCGGATCAGGCTGTCGCCGATCCCGGCGCGCGCGCGGTCCTCGGGGGACAGCCGACCGTGGGAGGTGGTCGCCGGGTGGGCGATGGTGGTCTTGGTGTCGCCCAGGTTGGTGGTGATCGAGACCATCCGGGTGGCGTCGATGAAGCGCCAGGCGGCATCGCGCCCGCCCTTCACGTCGAAGCTGACGACCGCGCCGAAGCCACTCTGCTGGCGCCGGGCCAACTCATGCTGAGGATGGCTCTGCAGGCCCGCGTAGTAGACCCGCTCGGTGCCCGGCTGGTGCTCCAGCCATTCGGCCAGGGCCAGGGCACTGGCGCTGTGCGCCTGCATGCGGATACGCAGGGTTTCCAGGCCCTTGAGGAACAGCCAGGCGTTGAACGGGCTGAGGGTCGGTCCGGCGGTGCGGAGAAAGCCGACCACTTCCTTCATCTGCTCGCCGCGACCGGCGACCACCCCGCCCATGCCCCGGCCCTGGCCGTCGATGTACTTGGTCGCGGAGTGGATCACCACGTCCGCACCGAGCTTCAACGGCTGTTGCAGCGCCGGCGTGCAGAAGCAGTTGTCCACCGCCAGCAGTGCGCCCTTGGCGTGGGCGATCTCGGCCAGCGCGGCGATATCCACCAGCTCGGCCAGCGGGTTGGATGGCGACTCGACGAAGAACAGCTTGGTATTCGGCTTGCACGCCGCCTCCCAGGCCGCGAGATCGCTCAACGGCGGATAGTCGACCTGGATGCCGAAGCGCTTGAAGTACTTGTCGAACAGGCTGATGGTCGAGCCGAACACGCTGCGCGAGACCAGCACGTGGTCGCCGGAGCTGCACAGGCTCATCACCAGGGCGAGGATCGCCGACATGCCCGACGCCGTGGCCACCGCCTGCTCGGCTCCTTCGAGGGCGGCGATGCGCTCCTCGAAGGTGCGTACCGTGGGGTTGGTGTAGCGCGAATAGACGTTGCCCGGCACTTCGCCGGCGAACCGCGCGGCCGCGTCGGCGGCGGTGCGGAAGACGTAGCTGGAAGTGGTGAACAGCGCCTCGCCGTGCTCGCCCTCCGGCGTCCGCCGTTGCCCGGCGCGAACCGCCAGGGTGTCGAAGGCCGCGCCTTCCAGGTCGCTGTCGAGACGCCCGGCATCCCAGTCCTGAGTCATGCCGCTCTCCCCTTTGTCAGTCGTTGTACAGATCGATGATCGCGCTGACCGCCTGGCTCTTGGCCTTGGTCGCATCGTTGCGCGCCTGTTCGATCCGGTTCAGGTAGGCCTCGTTGACGTCGCCGGTCACGTACTCGCCGTCGAACACGGCGCAGTCGAAGTGATCGATCTTGATCTTGCCGCCGCCGACCGCATCGATCAGGTCGGGCAGGTCCTGGTAGACCAGCCAGTCGGCGCCGATCAGCTTGCTGACGTCCTCGGTGCTGCGATTGTGCGCGATCAGCTCGTGCGCACTCGGCATGTCGATGCCGTAGACGTTGGGGTAGCGCACGGCCGGCGCGGCGGAGCAGAAGTAGACGTTCTTCGCCCCGGCCTCGCGGGCCATCTGGATGATCTGCTTGCAGGTGGTGCCGCGGACGATGGAGTCATCCACCAGCATCACGTTCTTGCCGCGGAACTCCAGCTCGATGGCGTTGAGCTTCTGCCGCACGGATTTCTTCCGCGCCGCCTGGCCGGGCATGATGAAGGTGCGGCCGATGTAGCGGTTCTTGACGAAGCCCTCGCGGAACTTCACGCCGAGCCGGTTGGCCAGTTCCAGCGCCGCGGTGCGGCTGGTGTCCGGGATCGGGATGACCACGTCGATGTCGTGGTCGGGACGCTCGCGGAGGATCTTGTCGGCAAGCTTCTCGCCCATGCGCAGGCGCGCCTTGTACACCGAGATGCCGTCCATGATCGAATCCGGACGCGCCAGGTAGACGTGCTCGAAGATGCACGGCGCGTATTTCGGCGCCTTGGCGCACTGGCGGGTGTAGAGCTTGCCTTCCTCGGTGATGTACACCGCCTCGCCCGGCGCCAGGTCGCGGATCAGGGTGAAGCCGAGTACGTCCAGGGCCACGCTCTCGGAGGCGATCATGTATTCGACGCCATTCTCGGTATGCCGCTGGCCGAAGACGATCGGACGGATCGCATTGGGGTCGCGGAAACCGACGATGCCGTGGCCGGTGATCATCGCCACCACCGCGTAGCCGCCGACGCAACGGTCGTGCACGCAGGAAACCGCGGCGAAGATGTCCTCCTCGGTGGGCTGCAGCTTGTTGCGCACCGCCAGCTCGTGGGCGAACACGTTGAGCAGCACTTCCGAGTCGGAGTTGGTGTTCACGTGGCGCAGGTCGGATTCGTAGATTTCCTTGGCCAACTGCTCGACATTGGTCAGGTTGCCGTTGTGCGCCAGGGTAATGCCGTAGGGCGAGTTGACGTAGAACGGCTGCGCCTCCGCCGAGCTGGAGCTGCCGGCGGTCGGGTAACGCACATGGCCGATGCCGACGCTGCCGATCAGGCGCTGCATGTGGCGCTGCTGGAAGACGTCGCGGACCAGGCCGTTGTCCTTGCGCAGGTACAGCTTATCGTCATGGCAGGTGACGATACCGGCAGCGTCCTGGCCGCGATGTTGGAGGACGGTGAGCGCGTCATACAGCGCCTGATTGACGTTCGACTTGCCCACGATACCGACGATGCCACACATGTGACGCAACCCCTACTTGGCTCAAGCTGGAAAGATGGGAAGCGCGATCGGTCCGTCCCGGACCATCGAGCTGACCAGGGCCTCGTGGGCCGCTGGCTCCCGCGAATCGGCGACCTTCGCCGCCGACTGGCTCGCGGCACGTCCTGTGCCGCCGGCGCCGCGCCATCGACGCGCCGCCCTGGAAAACCGCGGGACTTGGCCTCAGCCAGTGTCCCGCCAAAATCACTGGCTGGGAAGCAGCCCGCCGATGCCGCTCGGCGGCGTTATCGGCGCGGCCGGCAACCACTGGCCGGCGAAACCGAGAATGAAGTTCTTCGACCAGTCGGCGACCATCAGGAAATGCGGCATCAGCACCGACTGCTGCCACCAAGGGTCCTGCTGTACCGGGGCCAGGCTGAGCAGGCCGACCAGCAGCACGACCAGCAGTACGCCGCGCGCACCGCCGAAGACCATGCCGAGGAAGCGGTCGGTGCCGGACAGGCCGGTGACCCGGATCAGTTCGCCGATGAGGTAGTTGACCAGCGCCCCGAGCAGCAGGGTCGCGATGAACAGCAGCGCGCAGGCTGCGATGATGCGGGCCGAGGGGGTCTGGATGTATTCGCCCAGGTGCTGCGCCAGCGCCCCGCCGAACATCCAGGCCACCGCGCCGGCGACTATCCAGGTAAGCAGGGACAAGGCTTCCTTGACGAAGCCGCGACTCAGACTGATCAGGCTGGAAACGACGATGATGGCGACCATCGTCCAATCGACCCAGGTAAATGCCACTATGCAGCCCACAAGCAGAAAAGGCGCTGCATTTTAGCAGAGCGCGCCCGCGACGGTAAGCCGCGGGTCGCGGTCAACCGCGTTCCGGCTGGAAGCGCACGACGAAGCCGTTGAGCTTCTGCTGCTTGCTCAACTGGTCGCGCAGGCGATCCGCCTCGGCGCGCTGGATCACCGGCCCGACGAAGACCCGGTTCATCCCGTCGAAGCTGCGGATGTAGGCGTTGTAGCCCTGGGAGCGCAGGGTCTTCTGCAGTTCCTCGGCGCGCGCCCGGTTGGACAGGCTGGCAAGCTGTACCGACCAGCTCTGCGGCAGGTTGTTGGCGTCCAGGCGCTTCTCCGCGGGCGGCGGGCTCGGCGGCGCAGCGGGCGGTTGCGGCTGGCTTGGCGGCGGGCTGGCGGCCGGTGCCTGGGCCTGGGCGGGCGGCTGGGTGGCCGGCGGGGTCGCCGGCAGGCCGCCGATCGGCTGGCTGGGCTGGCCGGCGGCGGCCGAGGAGCCTTCCTCGACGATCTCGGGAGCGATGTCTTCTTCGCCGGGCTGCAGTTCCGGCACCTCGGTCGGCTGCACCTCGACACTGGGCATGGCCGGCGCTTGCGGGCGCGGCGGCGCTTCCACCACGACCTGGCGCGACTCGTCTTCGCGGGTGAACAGCATCGGCAGGAAGATCACCGCCAGGGCGATCAGCACCAACGCCCCGACGATGCGCTGCTTCAGCCCTCTTTCCAGCAAGGCCATGATTTACTCCCCCTTATCCGTTCTACGGGCCAGCCATTCCAGGCCTTCGGCCACGCTATAGAACGATCCGAACAGCAGAATGACATCATCCGCGGTAGCCTTGGCGCACTGCGCGTCCAGGGCGGCGGCGATATCCGCATGGCTGCTCGCCGGAACCTGGCGCAGGATCAGCGCCGCCTCCAGCTCCGCGGCCGGCCGCGAACGCGGGGTCGGCAACGGTGCAACGGCCCAATCCTGCACCAAGCCGGTCAAGGGTTCCAGTACGCCATCCAGGTCCTTGTCCGCCAGCAGGCCGAAGACCGCCAGGTAGCGTCCTCGTGGCGCTGCGGCACGCAGGCGTTGCGCCAGGTACTGGGCGGCCTGAGGATTGTGCCCGACGTCCAGCAGGAGCTGGCGTGGCTGGCCGTTCCAGGACAGGTCGCGGCGATCGAGGCGACCGGTCACCCGGGTCCGCCGCAGCGCCTCGGCCAGGCGCTCCGCCTGCCAGGGCAACTCGAGCAACGCGTAGGCCTGCAGGGCCAGCGCGGCGTTTTCCATGGGCAACTCGAGCAACGGCAGATCGTGCAGCGCCAGCGCCTGGCCGTCCGCGGCCAGCCCGCGCCAGTGCCAGCCATGATCGGCGAGCGCCAGGTCGTAGTCGCGACCGCGCAGGTAAAGCGGTGCCCCCAGCGCAGCCACCTGCTCCAGCAATGGCTGCGGGGGATCGAGATCGCCGCACAGGGCCGGTTTGCCGGCGCGCAGGATACCGGCTTTCTCGAAAGCCACGCTTTCGCGGGTATCGCCCAGCCACTCGGCATGGTCCAGGCCGATGCTGGTGATCAGCGCCAGGTCGGCGTCGATCAGGTTGACCGCATCCAGGCGCCCGCCAAGGCCGACTTCCAGCACCGCAAAGTCCAGCCCGGCGCGCTCGAACAGCCAGAAGGCGGCCAGCGTGCCCATTTCGAAATAGGTCAGGGAAATCTCGCCGCGTGCGGCCTCCACCGCGGAGAAGGCGTCGCACAGTTGCGCATCGCCGGCCTCGACGCCATCGATCCGCACCCGCTCGTTGTAGCGCAGCAAGTGCGGCGAGCTGTAGACCCCGACCGACAACCCCTGCTCACGCAGCAGTTCGGCGAGCAGGGCGCAGG
This sequence comes from Pseudomonas sp. FDAARGOS_761, assembly GCF_013343155.1. NCBI lineage: Bacteria > Pseudomonadati > Pseudomonadota > Gammaproteobacteria > Pseudomonadales > Pseudomonadaceae > Pseudomonas > Pseudomonas sp. FDAARGOS_761. Next base: position 3,588,122 of record NZ_CP054572.1, read on the forward strand.
TAGAGCCCTTGCCGTTGGTCCCGGTAACGGTGACCACGCGTTTCGCCGGCCTTCCCAGGCCGAGCCGGCGCGCTACCTCGCGGGAACGCTCCAGGCCCATGTCGATGGCCGTCGGATGGAGTTGTTCGAGATAGCTCAGCCAATCGGCCAGGGAACGCTGGGTCATGCGGATACGGGGCTCGGCGAATGAGTGAAGGCCGACAGCAGATTGGCCAGGCGCGGCCGCAACTCGGCACGATGCACGATCATGTCGATGGCGCCATGCTCGAGGAGGAACTCGCTACGCTGGAAGCCTTCCGGCAGCTTCTCGCGGACGGTCTGCTCGATCACGCGGGGACCGGCGAAGCCGATCAGCGCCTTGGGTTCGCCGACGATCACGTCGCCGAGCATCGCCAGGCTGGCGGAAACGCCGCCGTAGACCGGGTCGGTCAATACCGAGACGAACGGGATGCCTTCTTCGCGCAGGCGCGCCAGGACCGCCGAGGTCTTGGCCATCTGCATCAGCGAGATCAGCGCTTCCTGCATGCGCGCGCCGCCGGAGGCGGAGAAGCAGATCAGCGGGCAGCGCTTCTCCAGGGCGACGTTGGCTGCGCGAACGAAGCGCTCGCCGACGATGGCGCCCATCGAACCGCCCATGAAGGAGAACTCGAAGGCGCAGGCGACCACCGGCATACCCTGCAGCTTGCCGCTCATGGCGATCAGCGCGTCCTTCTCGCCGGTGTCCTTCTGTGCCGCGGCGAGGCGATCCTTGTACTTCTTGCTGTCGCGGAATTTCAGGCGGTCCACCGGCTCGAGGTCGGCACCCAGCTCCTCGCGACCGTCCTCATCGAGGAAGATGTCCAGGCGGGTACGCGCGTTGATGCGCATGTGGTGGTCGCACTTCGGGCAGACATCCAGGGTCTTTTCCAGCTCCGGACGGTACAGCACGGCTTCGCAGGACGGGCATTTGTGCCACAGGCCTTCCGGTACCGAACTCTTCTGGGACTCGGAACGCATGATGGAAGGGATCAGCTTGTCTACCAGCCAGTTGCTCATGCTCTTTGTTCTCCAGTGCAAGGTCGGGATGGCCGCACCGATCCGGTGACGGCGTCCCTGAGCAAATTCATCTTCGTGACCGCCGGCAGCGGTGGGCCCCACGGCTGCGAAGCGTTTCGCGGCCTGTCCCATCCCCCGCCTGCGCGGTCACCTGGGCGATACCCGGCGAGCGGCTATCGCGAAATGTCTGGCCTCCCTATCGGCGGCCGGGCGTTGTCGCGGAAACGGCGACACGCTAGTGGACGGCGGCGGGCCGCCCGTCGTCACATCATGTCTCGTCGCGGCGCCGCGAACGCACCGCGTCCACGAACGCGCGGACCCTCGCCGCATCCTTGATTCCCTTGCTCGCCTCGACGCCACCGCTGACGTCCACCGCGTAGGGCTTGACCTGCTCGACTGCCCTGCCGACGTTATCCGGCGTCAGACCGCCGGCCAGCACCAGGGGTTTGCCCAGGTCGGCCGGCACCAGCGACCAGTCGAACGCCGCCCCCGTGCCGCCGGGCACGCCTTCCACATAGGTATCCAGGAGAATCCCGGCAGCTCCCGGATATGCCGCCGCGCGCCCGACGATGTCGTCGCCGGGCTTCATCCGCAGGGCTTTCAGGTAGGGTCGCCGATGTCCCTCGCAGTCCTCGGCGCGCTCGTCGCCATGGAATTGCAGCAGGTCCAGCGGCACCGCATCGAGAATCTCGCCCAGTTCGCAGCGGCTGGCGTTGACGAACAGGCCGACGCTGGTCACGAACGGCGGCAGGGCACGAACGATTTCCCGCGCCCGATGGATATCCACCGCCCGCGGGCTCTTCGCATAGAACACCAGGCCGATGGCATCGGCGCCCGCCGCGGCGGCGGCCAGGGCGTCCTCGACTCGGGTGATACCGCAGATCTTGATGCGAACGGCTGGCAACGACGGAGAATCCTCGGCGAGTGAGCGACGAACCGCCGGACGGCCGGTCCGGCGGGAATTCTCGATGGTAGCAAAAGCCCGATTCGACGTCAGCCGACGATATCGGGCAATCCGGAAAGGAAATGCGGCCCCAGGTAGCGCTCGGGCAACTCGAACTCCCCGGGGTACTCCACCCGCACCAGATAGAGTCCGTAGGGGTGAGCGGTGACCCCACCGGCGCGCCGGTCGCGCGCCTCGAGCACCTCCTTCGCCCATTCGATCGGCCGCTCACCGGCACCGATGGTCATCAGGACGCCAGCGATGTTGCGCACCATATGGTGAAGGAAAGCGTTACCGCGGATGTCCAGCACGATCAACCGACCATGCTCCAGCAAGCGCACGTGATGCATGGTCTTGACCGGCGACTTGGCCTGGCACTGCACCGCCCGAAACGAGGTGAAGTCATGGGTGCCGACCAGTACCTGGGCCGCCTCGCGCATCCGCCCGATATCCAGCGGCCGATGGTTCCAGGTGATCTCCTCGGCCAGGTGCGCCGGGCGGATCGGATCGTTGTAGATGGCGTAGCGATAGCGCCGGGCCATGGCCGAGAAGCGCGCGTGGAAATGCGCCGGCATCACTCTCGCCCAGGTCACACTGATATCCGCGGGCAGGTTGGCGTTGGTGCCCATCACCCATGCTTTCAACGGGCGCTCCACCGCGGTGTCGAAATGCACCACCTGGCCGCTGGCATGAACGGCAGCGTCGGTACGGCCGGCGCAGATCACCCCGACCGGCTCGGCGGCAACCTTCGACAAGGCGCGCTCCAGCGCTTCCTGCACGGAAGGCACGCCGGCTTCCTGGCGCTGCCAGCCACGATAGCGGGAGCCCTTGTACTCGATGCCGAGGGCGATTCTGGAAACGCCAGCGGCAGCCGATTCGGCTGCCGCTGGCGGAACAACATCGTTCATGAGGGTCGCTTCATTTCCGGATCAGGCCAGGCGCTCCAGCAACTCGCGGGCTTCCGCCTGCTGGCTGTCGTTACCTTCGGCCAGGACTTCGTCGAGGATATCGCGCGCGCCTTCGCTATCGCCCATGTCGATGTAGGCGCGAGCCAGATCCAGCTTGGTCGCCGCTTCGTCGGCACCGGAGAGGAAGTCGAAGTCATCGTCGGCGTCTCCGTCCAGGGCGGAGGCGACCGCTGCATCCTCGGCGGAGAAACTCGGCGCCGCGCTCTTCGGCTCGTCAAGGTTGCTGGCCAACTCGTCCAACTGCGCACTCACCTCGTCCAACTGGGCGGCGAAACTGTCCTCGCCCTTCTCCGGAGCGGCCGGCTCCGTCGGCTCGTCGGCCAGCGACAGGTCGAAGTCGTCCGGCAGGGACAACGCCGGCTCTTCGGCAGCCTCGGTATCGAGGGTGAATTCGTTGTCGGCGGGCGCCGCGGCGGGCACCTCGTCGTTCAGCGAAAGCAGGAAGTCGTCGTCCGAAAGCTTGTCTTCCGGCGCATCGAGATCCAGGGAGAAATCGCCCAGGTCGTCATGCTTGGGTTGGCTCGGAGTCTCTGCCAACTCCGCGAAATCCAGGCCGAAGTCGAGATCGTCGACAGGCTTGTCCGCCGCGGTCGAGGCCGCCAGGTCCAGATCGCTGTCCAGGGTCAGGTCGTCCAGCGCCCCGCTGTCGGACTTGAGGTCGGCCTGCACGTCGTCGCTGCCAAGATCGCCGCCGCCCAGGTCGTCCAGGCTCAGGTCGAAGGCGTCGTCGAGATCCTGTCCTGCCGCATCCGGCTTGGCCGCGTGACCGCTGTCGTCGAGCGACAGGTCGTCGAGGCTGAAACTATCCAGCTCGTCCTGCGCCAGCTTGGCGCCGGCCAGGCCGGCAACCGCGGCGACCGCGACCATTGCCGGATAGCGCGACTTGAGCTGCTCGACCTGCGGCTGTGCGCCGCCGATTTCGCGCAGCTCGTTTTCCTGGCGAGCGAAACCTTCGCGATCGCCCATCTCGGCATAGACTTCCATCAGCTTGAGGCGCAGGTCGGTGCGCTGCGGCTCGTCGTAGATGGCGTTCTGCAACAGTTCGGCGGCCTGGTTGAAACGCCCGTAGGCGATATAGATGTCGGCCTCGCCCAGCGCATCGGAAGTCTGCGCAGTGGTCTTCTCGACCTGCGGCGCAGCGGCTGCGACCTGCGGTTCAGGCTCGTCGAGGGTCAGGTCGTCGAAGCCGTCCTTTCCCAGGTCCAGCGCATCCTCCTGTTCCTCGCCGGCATCCGCGGCGAAAGCCTGGGCTTCTTCCTTCTCTTTCTGCGCATTGCGCCGCGACAGGATCATCAGCAGCACCAGCAACGCCAGCAGTGCGCTACCGCCGATCACCGCCAACCACAGCGGGTTGGCCAGCAGTTCGTCGAGGAAGCTCGGTGCCGGCTGTTCTGCCGCCTGTACCGGAGCGGGCGCCGGAACGGCAGGTGCCGGAGGCTTCTCGGCAGCTGGCGCGGGCGGCGGCGCCACCGGAGGCTGCGCCGGAGCGGCGGGTGCGTCTCCGGCCGGAGCAGGAGTCGGCGCTGCCGCAGCGGGAGTCCCGGGCTGAGCCGGCGCCTGCGCGGCTGCATTGGGCTGGGACGCATCCGGCAGGGCTGCGTTCGGCTGGGCTGCGCCCTGGCCTTCGGCGCCCAACTGCCCTTGCAGCTTGGCCAACTGGGCGTCCTTCAACTGGATCAACTTCTGCAGCTTGTCCAGCTGGCTCTGCAGATCCTGCATGCGACTCTGCAGTTCTTCGTTCTCGCGGCGAGTGCTGTCGAGGCTTTCCTTGGTCACCGCCAGGGTATCGGCGAGCGCCTTGCTGTCGCCCTTCCCGCCCTTGTCGGCACCCTTGCTGGCCTTGCCCTCGCCAGACACCAGACGCAGGTTGTCCGTGGCGTCGACCTTGGATGGCGCCGACCCGGCGGCATTGCGCTGGGTCGCATCCAACTGCCTGGCGCCAGCGCTGCCCGCGGCCGGATTGCGGCTGCCGCGCCAGCTCTGGTTCTGCGCCTGCACCTGGGACAGCGCCTCGCGCGGCGAGCGCTCCAGCATCTGCTGTTCGGTGGGAATGCGCAGGACCTGGCCGCTCTTCAGCCGGTTGATGTTGCCATCGACGAAGGCGCCCGGATTCAGTTCCTGGAACGCAAGCATCGCCTGGGGTACGGAAACGCGATCGGTACGGTTGCGCTGGGCGATCTCCCAAAGCGTGTCGTTGGAAACGGTACGATAGGTGTCGCTGCCTGCCGGCGCGGTGGTACGCACCGGAGCCGGAGCCTGCGGGGCTCGCGGGGCGCCGGTCGCGCGCGGCGCGCTGACCGGCGCTTGCGGAGCGCTTGCCGCGGCCTGCGGGGAGTACAGCGGCGGATCCAGCAGGACGGTGTACTCGCGCAGCAGGCGGCCGTTCGGCCAGAGCACCTGGACCAGGAAGTTCAGGTAGGGCTCCTGCACCGGCTTCGACGAGGTCACGCGAATGACGCTCTTGCCGTTGGGCTTCACCACCGGCGTGAACTTCAGGTCGGTGAGGTAGTACAGGCGATCGACGCCCGCCTTGCTGAACTCTTCCGGCGACGCCAGGCTCGGGATCACCTCGCCCGAACCCAGGTCACGAACTTCGAGCAGCTCGATCTCGGCATCCAACGGTTGGTTCAACGCCGACTTCAGGGTGATTTCCCCCAGTCCCAATCCATGCGCCATGCCGGAAGTCAGGACCGAGGCCGCCGCGATTGCCCGAACCAGTGTACGAAGCCGAACCATAGTGTAATCCCTTGGTTTTAATATCTTTTCTCGATTCACGAGAGGGAGTGCGTCGGTGCTTGCTGTCCGCTCGCCCAGCCATGCATGGACGGACGCTCCCCGGCAGCAGCGGATCGAACCAGTATTAACAAGCTCGAATAATTCTACAAATCTGTGGGTAAGTATCTTTTACAGATAGTGTTTTATCAACAACTCACCCAGGAGCACGGCATTCAGCGCGGCACCTTTTCGCACATTATCAGACACAATCCACAAATTGACCTGACAGGGATCAGCCTGCCCCGCCCTCACCCGGCCGACATAGGTCTCGTCCTGGCCGAGGGCATCGCCGACCACCGTCGGATAATCGCCCTCGCCGACCCATTCGATACCTTTCGTCGCATCGAGGACCCGCGTCACCGCGGCCAGGTCCACCGGTTCCGCGCACTGCAGGGTCACGCTGAGGCTGTCGCCGAAGAATACCGGCGCCTGGATGCAGGTAACGTTCAACGGTCCGATACGCTCGCCAAGCAAGGCCTGCACCTCCGCGAAGATGCGCCGCTCGATGGCGCTGTGCCCCTCGCCATCCACCGCGCCGACCTGCGCCAGCAGGTTGAAGGCGATCTGGCGGTCGAAGAGACGCGGCTCCAGGGGGCGCGCATTGAGCAGTTCGGCGGTCTGCCGGGCGAGTTCCTTGACCCCTTCGCGCCCCAGGCTGGAGACGGAGAGGCAGGCTGTCAGGTTCAGTTGCCGGCAATCCAGCGTGGCCAGTAGTGGCGCCAGCACTTCGCACAGTTCGGCGGCTACGGCGCAAGGACTGGACAAAAGGAACGGCGCCGCTTGCGAGGCCAGGCGTTCGGCATTCACCGAAACCATGACCGGCGGTGCGACGCTCGGTTCCAGGGCGCCGCTCAGGTCGATCACCGAACAACCCGCCGCGCGGGCGCGCTCGGCATGGGCACGCGACACCTCGGCTGCCGCGGCGAAGAAGGCCAGGCCGACACTGGAAAAATCGAAGCTATCGACATCGCCGACGCGCAGGCTGCTTTCGGCGAAACCCACGCGCTGCCCGGCCGACTCGGCGCTGGCCAGCAGGTGCAAACGATGAAGCGGGAAGTCGCGTTCGTCGAGGAGACCGACCAGAGCCTCGCCAACCGATCCGGTGGCGCCTACGACTGCGACATTGAGGGGCTGGGACATGGGAAAAGCCTCGGCGGTCTGCGAAATAGGCGTGGCACTTTACTTGCCCACCCTCGCCCAGGCAATCGAGGCGCCGCCCATTGCGGACGGCGCCGGATCGATCAGCGCTCCAGCAGGATGCGCAACATGCGCCGCAGCGGCTCGGCAGCGCCCCACAGCAACTGGTCGCCGACGGTGAAGGCGCCGAGATACTGGGAGCCCATGTTCAGCTTGCGCAGGCGCCCGACCGGAACGCTCAGGGTGCCGGTGACGGCGGCCGGGGTCAGCTCGCGCACGCTTACCTCGCGGTGGTTCGGCACCAGCTTGACCCAGGGATTGTGCTGGCTGATCAGGCCCTCGATGTCGGTCAGCGGCACATCCTTGTTCAACTTGATGGTCAGCGCCTGGCTGTGGCAACGCATGGCGCCGACGCGCACGCAGATACCGTCGACCGGGATCGGGTTCTTGAAGCGGGCGAGGATCTTGTTGGTCTCCGCCTGGGCCTTCCACTCTTCGCGGCTCTGCCCGTTGGGCAGTTCCTTGTCGATCCAGGGGATCAGGCTGCCGCCCAGCGGCGCGCCGAAATGCTCGGTGGGGAAGGCTTCGCTGCGCAGGGTCTCCGCCACCTTGCGATCGATGTCGAGGATCGCGCTGGCCGGGTTGGCCAGGTCATCCGCCACCGATGCATGGGCGGCGCCCATCTGCTTGAGCAGTTCACGCATGTTCTGCGCACCGGCGCCGGAGGCGGCCTGGTAGGTCATGGCGCTCATCCACTCGACCAGGCCGGCGTCGAACAGCCCGCCCAAGGCCATCAGCATCAGGCTGACGGTGCAGTTGCCGCCGATGTAGTTGCGGGTGCCGGCGTCCAGGGCCTGGTCGATGACCTTGCGGTTGACCGGGTCGAGGACGATCACCGCGTCGTCTTCCATGCGCAGGCTGGAGGCGGCATCGATCCAGTAGCCCTGCCAGCCGGCCTCGCGCAGCTTGGGGAATACTTCGCTGGTGTAGTCGCCGCCCTGGCAGGTCAGGATCACGTCGAGGGTCTTCAGCTCGTCGATGCTGTAGGCGTCCTTCAGCGGAGCGATGTCCTTGCCCACTTCCGGGCCCTGGCCACCGACGTTCGACGTGGTGAAGAACACCGGCTCGATCAGGTCGAAGTCCCGCTCTTCCAGCATCCGCTGCATGAGTACGGAACCCACCATCCCGCGCCAACCGATCAGACCTACACGCTTCATCGCAACTACACCTATATGAGAGAAGTGAGCTGGCCGGCAGCCATCATGGCGCCGGCCAAGCCCGTCAGATTACAGATTCTTGAGTGCCGCGACTACGGCATCGCCCATTTCCCGGGTGCCGACCTTGCGGCAGCCTTCGGACCAGATGTCGCCGGTGCGCAGCCCCTGGTCGAGGACCTTGCTCACCGCCTGCTCGATGGCGTCGGCGGCGGTCGCCTGGCTGAAGCTGTAGCGCAGCATCATCGAGACCGAGAGGATGGTCGCCAACGGGTTGGCGATGCCCTGACCGGCGATGTCCGGGGCGGAACCGTGGCAGGGTTCGTACATGCCCTTGTTGTTCGCGTCGAGCGAGGCAGAAGGCAGCATGCCGATGGAACCGGTCAGCATGGAAGCCTCATCCGACAGGATGTCGCCGAACATGTTGTCGGTGACCATCACGTCGAACTGCTTGGGCGCGCGCACCAGCTGCATGGCGGCGTTGTCCACGTACATATGGGAAAGCTCGACGTCCGGGTAGTCCTTCGCCACCTCTTCCACCACTTCCCGCCACAGCTGGCTGGAGGCGAGGACGTTGGCCTTGTCCACCGAGCAGAGCCTGTTGTTGCGTACGCGGGCCATGTCGAAACCGACGCGGGCGATACGACGGATTTCGCTCTCGCTGTAAGGCAGGGTGTCGTAGGCCTGGCGCTCGCCGTTCTCCAGCACGCGCTGCTCGCGGGGCTGGCCGAAGTAGATGCCGCCGGTCAGTTCGCGGACGATGAGGATGTCCAGCCCGGCGACCACTTCCGGCTTCAGGCTGGAGGCCGCGGCCAGTTGCGGATAGAGGATGGCCGGACGCAGGTTGGCGAACAGGCCCAGTTGCGAGCGGATCTTCAGCAGGCCGCGCTCGGGACGGATATCGCGTTCGATCCTGTCCCATTTCGGCCCTCCTACCGCGCCCAGCAGCACCGCATCGGCCTGGCGCGCGCGCTGCAGGGTCTGGTCGGCCAGCGGCACGCCGTGCTTGTCGATGGCCGCGCCACCGATGACGTCCTCGGCCAGTTCGAAGCCGAGCTGGAACCTGTCGTTGGCCAGCTCCAGCACCTTGACCGCTTCCGCCATGATTTCCGGACCGATACCGTCACCGGGGAGAACCAGGATCTGCTTGCTCATAACACCCTCTTGTCCTTCATTCATTGAACGGCGGGCATGCGCCGCCGTGATCGAACCGTCACTCCCGACGCAGCCACAGCACCAGCACGTCGGTGCTGAACGAGCCGTCGTCGGCAATCTCGAAATACTCTCTGACTTCCTCGCCCACCGCCAGCTGCAAGCTGCGGATCGCCTGGCGGAACACCTCCGGCGTACGCATCCGCTCGACCCACGACTGGAACTCCAAGCGCAGACGCTGGCGCCGGCTTCCGGTGACCAGCAAGCCAGCCTCGCCGCTCAGGCGCGCCCACTCGGCCGGCGAGTAGTTGCGCACATGGCTGGTGTCGCGGAGCAGCTCGACGGTCTGCAGGAAGGTGTCCGGCAAGGCCTGCCCGGGCGCCGCCACGTCGACGAAGATCGCCACCCCGCCGGGCTTGAGCACCCGCCGCACCTCGCGCAGGGCCAGGCCGACGTCGCGCCAGTGATGGGTGGAATAGCGACTGAAGACGAAATCGAACTCGCCGTCGGCGAAGGGCAGGCTCTCCGCCTTGCCCTGCTCGGTGCGGATGTTCGCCATGCCCCGTTCCGCGGCGCTCTGCGCCACCACGGCGAGCATCTCGGCGGAAAGATCGTAGGCCACCACCTCCCCTGCCAGGGCGGCGACCTGGAAGCTCACGTGGCCGGCGCCGCAACCCAGGTCGAGGACCCGCGCTTCCGGGCGCCCGGCCAGGGCGTCGCGCAGCAAGGCGAATTCCTCGCCCTGGGCATGCACGGCGCTGCTCAGGTAGGCCGCAGCCTGGGCGCCGAACTGGCGCTGGACAACGTCATCGTGGTCGCTCATGAACCTACTCCAGGAGAAAAACCGGGCGCACCCTACCCAGGATGCGCCCGGCAAGGGGACTCGCGTGCCGCTCAGCGGAACAGCCAGGGCTGCTGCTGGCGGTAGCCGTCCTCGAAGGCGCGGATCGCATCGGCGTCCTGCAGCGTCAGGCCGATGTCGTCGAGGCCGTTGAGCAGGCAATGCTTGCGGAACGGGTCGACCTCGAAACCCAGCACCTTGCCATCAGGACGGGTAACGGTCTGCGCCGCCAGGTCGATGGACAACTGGTAGCCTTCGTTCGCCTCGACCTGGCGGAACAGTTCGTCCACCTCGGCCTCGGGCAGGATGATCGGCAGCAAGCCGTTCTTGAAACTGTTGTTGAAGAAGATGTCGGCATAGCTCGGTGCGATCACCGTGCGGAAACCGTACTCGTCCAGCGCCCAGGGCGCGTGCTCGCGGGACGAGCCGCAGCCGAAGTTCTCCCGCGCCAGCAGTACGCTGGCGCCCTGGTAGCGCGGCTGGTTGAGGACGAAGTCCGGGTTCAGCGGACGCTTCGAGTTGTCCTGTCCCGGCTGCCCGACATCCAGGTAGCGCCATTCGTCGAACAGGTTGGGGCCGAAGCCGGTGCGCTTGATCGACTTGAGGAATTGCTTGGGAATGATCTGATCGGTATCGACGTTGGCGCGATCCAGCGGAGCGACGAGACCGGTCGTCTGGGTATAGGGTTTCATCTCGGTTCTCCTCAGGCGAGCAATTCGCGGACATCGATGAAGCGGCCGTTGACGGCTGCGGCGGCGGCCATCGCCGGGCTGACCAAGTGGGTACGGCCACCGGCGCCCTGACGGCCCTCGAAGTTGCGGTTGGAGGTCGAGGCGCAGTGTTCGCCGCTCTCCAGCCGGTCCGGGTTCATCGCCAGGCACATGGAACAGCCCGGCTCGCGCCATTCGAAGCCGGCCTCGATGAAGATCCGGTCCAGGCCTTCCTTCTCGGCCTGCTCCTTGACCAACCCGGAACCCGGCACCACCAGCGCCTGCTTGATGGTCGCGGCGACCTTGCGGCCCCTGGCCACTTCGGCGGCGGCACGCAGGTCCTCGATCCGCGAGTTGGTGCAGGAACCGATGAATACCCGGTCCAGCTGGATGTCGGTGATCGCCTGGTTCGGCCGCAGGCCCATGTACTTCAAGGCGCGCTCGATCGAACCGCGCTTGATCGGGTCGCTCTCGCGGGCCGGGTCCGGCACGTTCTGGTCCACGGCCAGGACCATTTCCGGCGACGTGCCCCAGCTGACCTGCGGCTTGATCTGCGCGGCGTCCAGCTCGACCACGGTATCGAAGCGGGCATCGGCGTCCGACACCAGCCCCTGCCAGCAGGCGACGGCCTGGTCCCATTGCTCGGCGCTCGGCGCGAAGGGCCGGCCCTTCACGTAGTCGATGGTCTTCTGGTCGACGGCGACCAGGCCGACGCGGGCGCCCGCCTCGATCGACATGTTGCAGATGGTCATCCGCCCTTCGATGGACAGGTCGCGGATGGCGCTGCCGGCGAACTCGATGGCGTGGCCGTTGCCGCCGGCGGTGCCGATCCTGCCGATCACCGCGAGGACGATATCCTTCGCCGTGACGCCGGCCGGCAGCCTGCCTTCGACCTTGACCAGCATGTTCTTCATCTTCTTCGCCACCAGGCACTGGGTCGCCAGCACATGCTCGACCTCGGAAGTGCCGATGCCGTGGGCCAGCGCGCCGAAGGCGCCGTGGGTGGAAGTGTGCGAGTCGCCGCAGACCACGGTCATCCCCGGGAGGGTCGCGCCCTGCTCCGGACCGACCACATGGACGATGCCCTGGCGCACGTCGTTCATCTTGAATTCGGTGATGCCGAAGTCATCGCAGTTCTCGTCGAGGGTCTGCACCTGCAGGCGCGAGACCTCGTCGGCGATGGCGGCGATGCCGCCCTTGCGCTCGGTGCGGGTGGTCGGCACGTTGTGGTCCGGGGTGGCAATGTTGGCGTCGATCCGCCACGGCTTGCGCCCGGCCAGGCGAAGACCCTCGAAGGCCTGCGGCGAGGTCACTTCGTGCAGGATATGGCGGTCGATATAGATCAGCGCCGAACCGTCGTCGCGCTGCTTGACCAGGTGCATGTCCCAGAGTTTGTCGTAGAGGGTCTTGCCGGCCATCGGGATTTCCTCATCAGCTCATTTCTATGCCCACAGGGCTTGTGAGGATGATCCTATGGCTTGTCTACGAATAACTCAAATTCATATTTTTCATCCAAAGCATTCCCAACAGGAATCCATTGGCGCTAAGCTCCGGGCAGCCGAAACCAGCGGAGGCCCGCAATGGACCTGAACAGCCTCAACACCTTCATCGCCATTGCCGAGACCGGCAGCTTCTCCGAGGCCGGCGAGCGCCTGCACCTGACCCAACCGGCGGTGAGCAAGCGCATCGCCGCCCTCGAACAGCAGCTCAATGCCCGGCTGTTCGACCGGGTCGGCCGCGAGGTCAACCTCACCGAGGCCGGGCGCGCCCTGCTGCCGCGCGCCTACCAGTTGCTCAACGTGCTCGACGACACCCGCCGGGCGCTGAACAACCTCACCGGCGAGGTCAGCGGCCGGCTGGTCCTGGCCACCAGCCACCACATCGGCCTGCATCGCCTGCCGCCGCTGCTGCGCGCCTTCACCCGGGCGCATCCGCAGGTGGCGCTGGATATCCAGTTCCTGGATTCGGAAGTGGCCTACGAGGAGATCCTTCATGGCCGTGCGGAGCTGGCGGTGATCACCCTGGCCCCGGAAACCGCCGAACCGGTGCGCGCAGTCCCGGTGTGGGACGACCCGCTGGACTTCGTCGCCGCCCCGGAGCACCCGCTGGCCCGACAGGGCACGGTGTTCCTCGCCGACGTCGCCAAGCACCCCGCGGTATTCCCCGGCGGCAACACCTTCACCCACCACATCGTGCGGCGCATGTTCGAAGCCGAAGGGCTGACGCCGAACATCGCCATGAGCACCAACTACCTGGAGACCATCAAGATGATGGTCTCCATCGGCCTGGCCTGGAGCGTGCTGCCGCGGACCATGCTCGACGACCAGGTGGTGCGCCTGCCGCTACAGGACATCCAGCTCAGCCGCCAGCTCGGCTACATCCTGCACACCGAGCGGACCCTGTCGAACGCCGCGCGCGCCTTCATGCGCCTGCTCGACGAACAGGCATTCGGCAACGGCACTCCAGCGGCCTGAAGCGATTCAGGTCGGACGCCACGGGTAGGCCCTTCCCTCTTCGCCGTCCGCGGCCAGCGCTCACCCGACCTGCATGCCAATGCCCTCGCGACTCAGCCCTCGCCGACCCACGCCTGCACCTCGACCTCCACGTCGACCCCCAGCGCCAGCCCGGCGGTCACCGTCGAGCGTACCGGCAAGGCCCCCTGCACATGACGCTGGTAGACCTCGTTGAAACCGGCGAAGTGGGCCATGTCCGACAGCCAGACGGTGACCTTCACCAGTTGGTCGAAACGCGCGCCACAGCTCTCCAGGGTCTCGCCGATGCGTGCCATCACCGCTTCGGTCTGGGTCTGGATATCGCCACGTACCACCTCGCCGGTCGGACTCATCGGCACCTGTCCGGAAAGAAACAGGAAGCCGCCGGCCCGCACCGCGCGGGAAAAGGGAAACGGCAGGCTGCTGGGGTAACGCTGGATGTCATCGCTCATCTGGATTGCCTCCTGTTACTGAAGCGCTAGGAAGAAAAGCTTTCGGCCGCGGAATCGGCGTATTCATGTAGCACTGCGATCAACCCTGGCTCATATCGACGCGCTCCGCCAGAAAGTCCAGGAACGCCCGCACGCGCAGCGGCAGATAGCCGCCCTGGCCGACGTAGACGGCGTGGACTTCCTCCAGGTCGCCCGGGTTGTATGCCTCGAGCACGGGAATCAGGCGACCGGCGGCTATGTCCTCGCGCACCTGGAACGCGGCCAGCCGCGCCAGGCCCAGGCCGGCCACGGCCAGACGGCGCAGCGCCTCGCCATCGCTGGCCTGGGCGTTGCCCGACAACGGCACCACGAGTTCCTCGCCGGCGTCCCGCAGCGGCCAGCCGGAGCGCGTTCGCACATAGTTGGCGCCGAGGCGGTTGTGCCCCAGCAGCGCCTGCGGCGTGGCCGGCATGCCATGCCGGGCCAGGTAGGCCGGCGCACCGACGATCAGCATGCGCGTGCTCCCCAGCTTGCGCGCCACCAGGCTCGAGCTTTTCAGCGGCCCCGCGCGCACGGCCACGTCGGTGCGCTGCTCGAGGATGTCGACGACCTCATCGGTCAGCACGATATCCAGCGTCACCTCGGGATGCTGCGCGAGGAACTCGGGCACCAGCGGCAGCAGGAAATGATGTCCGAAAGGCACGTTGGCGTTGACTCGCAAGCGCCCGCGCGGCGCCGCGTTTTCGCTCGCACACCGCTCGGCTTCCTCCAGGTCGGCCAGGATACGCACCCCGCGCTCGTAGAACGTGCATCCCTCGGGCGTCAGTTGCAATTGACGGGTGGAGCGGTTCAGCAAGCGGGTTCCCAGGCGCTGTTCGAGCCGGGTGATCAGCTTGCTGACTGCCGAGGGCGTCATGCCGCAACGTCGAGCGGCGGCGGAAAAGCCCCCCGACTCGACGACCCGGGCAAACACCTCCAGTTCGCCGGAACGGTTGACTTCAAGCCGGGCCATGGCGCCCTGCCTGATGATTTCGCTTCATAAATGATGTTCCCCGCTACGGTCTATTTCCCTTAAATCTTTGAATTCATCATCAGCTACAGGATAACCACTGAATTCAACGACATGAAACGCCCCATCGAAAGACTTCCCGCCGCGACCTCCAGCGCAACCCGGGCCTTCGCGCTCGCGACGAGCCTGTTGTACGCCTGCGCCGCGCCGGCCGCTTCCTGGACCGCCAGCTGGCAGGCCAGCCCGCAGCCGGTCTGGGCTGAGGACTTCCTGTTTCCCAGCAACGTGCCGGCCGAACTGCACGACCAGACGGTGCGGCAACTGGCGCGAATCAGCCTGGGAGGAACACGCGTGCGCATCGTCCTGGCAAATACCTATGGAAAGCGCCCGATCCGGATCGGCCGGGCCACCCTGGCCAAACCCGGTTCCGAGCGCGCCGCGGTCGCCACCGGCAGCCTGCATGACGTGACCTTTGGCGGACGCCGGACGGCGACCATCGCGCCCGGCGCCACGCTACTCAGCGATCCGGTGGCGATGCCGGTGGCCGCGCTCTCGCAGGTGCTGGTGAGTCTCTACCTGCCGACCGCCACGCCCATGGAAACCTTCCACTGGGACGGCCGCCAGACGGGCTGGATCGTCGCCGGCGAGCAGACCCAAAGCCACGCATTGCAGTTGGACGCGGCGGACAGCCAGAGCACCACCGCGCGCCTGCTGTTGACAGGTATCCTGGTCGAAACCGAAACGGCAACGCGGACGCTGGTGACGCTCGGCGACTCGATCACCGACGGAGCCAGCGCCAGCCTCGACCGGAACAGCCGTTGGCCGGACTTCCTCGCCGAACGCCTGGCCCCGCATGGCGTCGCCGTGGTCAATGCGGGGATTTCCGGCGCCCGCCTGCTGAGCGACGGCATGGGCGCGAGCGCGCTGGCACGTCTGGACCACGACGTACTGGCCCAGCCAGGCGCAAGCAGCATGGTGGTGATGCTCGGCATCAACGACATTGCCTGGCCCGGTACCGCTTTCGCCCGGAATGCCGCACCGCCCACCCTGGAAGCGCTGATCGCCGGCTACCGGCAATTGATCGAACGGGCACACAACCGGGGTATCCGGGTCGTCGGCGCGACCCTCACGCCGTTCGAGGGCGCACTGCCCGGCACGCCGTTGAGCGATTATTACCAGCCCACCAAGGAAGCCCTGCGCAGGCAGGTTAACGAGTGGATCCGTCATGCCGGCGCCTTCGATGCGGTGATCGACTTCGACGCGGCATTGCGCGATCCGGAGCAGCCGTCGCGGCTCGCCGCGCGCTACGACTCCGGCGACCATCTGCACCCCAGCGACGAAGGCAACCGGGCGATGGCGGCCGCCGTCGACCTCGACGTCCTGCTGGACGAGGTGCCTGACGGCACACCGGCAGAGCCCCGGGCCGATAGCGCAACGAAATGAAAAAAGGCGCCCGAAGGCGCCTTTTTTCGATCACCGCTGACGGTTACTGGTTGTCCAGTGCCGGGCGCTGGCCATTGATGGCGATACGCTTCGGCTTGGCTTCTTCCGGAACCAGCCGGACCAGGTCGATGTTCAGCAGGCCGTTGGCCAGCGAAGCCGCCTTGACCTCGATATGGTCGGCGAGGCGGAACGACAGCTTGAAGGCGCGCTGGGCGATGCCCTGGTGCAGGTAGGTCACGTTGTCCGTGGACTTCTCGCGCTTGCCGCCACTGACGGTCAGCACGCCGCGCTCGACCTGCAGGTCCAGGTCTTCTTCCTGGAAGCCGGCGGCGGCGATGACGATGCGATACTCGTCGTCACCGTGCTTTTCGACGTTGTAGGGCGGGTAGGTACTCCCGGCCTCATTGCGCAGGGCCGACTCGAACAGATCGTTGAAGCGATCGAAGCCTACGGAATGACGGAACAGCGGGGCGAGGGAAAAAGCGTTGCTCATTGCGAATCTCCTGAATTATCAGCAAGTACTCTGATGCGGAACCCGTCTTCGGCATCCCGCACGAACTAGATAGGGATCGTCGGAAGTATTTCAAGAGCCTTGAGAACGACCGTTCGTCGTGCTCAGATCGAAACTCATCCTTTCGAGAACCGTCGCCATGGAACGCGCAATCCCGACCTTCCCCTGCCGCGATCTGGACAGCGCCAGCGCCTTCTACCAGTCCCTCGGCTTCCACCTTGGCGCTCGCTATCCGACCTACGCCATCCTCCAGCGCGGCGCCCTGGAGCTGCACCTGTCGCTGTTCGAAGCGCTCGAACCGAAGACCAATTGCAGCGCTGCCTACCTGCGCCTGGAGGACGCCCAGGCGCTGCATCGCCAGGCCGCGGCCCTCGGCCTAGGCGGCCAGGGGATTCCACGCATCACGGCCCTGGAAGACCAGCCCTGGGGCATGCGCGAATTCGCCCTGGTCGATCCCGACGGCAACCTGCTGCGGGTCGGCCAGGAGCTCGATGCGACGCCAGAGCAACACCGGGTTCGCCTGGCCAGCGCCGACGACGTCCCCGCGGTGGCCGCGCTCTGGCAAGCCAATGTCCGCGAAGCCGGGGAAACCCTGGATGCCGGCGACCAACAGGCGATCCAGGCACTGCTCCTGGCCGCCTCGCGCAACCGCTTACTCTGGCTGGCGGAGGCCCAGCAGCATCCCCGCGGTTTCATCCTCGCCCACCTGTGGCAGATCGAGGACGGTCAGGCACGGGTCGGAGAGATCGCAGAGCTCTATGTATTGCCGCAGGCCCGCCGCCAGGGCCTGGCCCGGGAACTGGTGGGCAGTGCCGAGGAGGCCCTGCGTTCGCGCGGCGCCGGCCTGATCCGCGCGCAATCGGCCCTTGACGCGCCGCTGTCCAACCTGTTCTGGCAGGGCCTGGGCTGGGACGCCGACTACCTGACCTTCACTCGCTACTGACCTGGGGAGCATCATCATGCGCAACGTCATGCTGATCACCGGAGCCAGCCGCGGCATCGGCGCCGCCACCGCTCTGCTCGCCGCCGAACGCGGCTATGCGGTCGTCCTCAACTATCTGCGCAACCGCGAGGCCGCCGAAGCGCTGCGCCAGCGCATCGAGCGCCAGGGCGGCGAAGCCCTGGCGGTGGCGGCCGACGTAGCCGAGGAAGGCGATGTCGAGCGGCTGTTCGCCGCCATCGACGAACGTTTCGGCCGCCTCGACGTGCTGGTCAACAACGCCGGCGTGCTGGAAGCGCAGACGCGCCTGGAAAACATCGACGCGGCGCGCCTGCACAGGGTATTCGCGACCAACGTGACCGGCAGCTTCCTCTGCGCCCGCGAGGCGGTGAAGCGCCTGTCGACCCGCCACGGCGGGCGCGGCGGCAGCATCGTCAACGTATCCTCGATGGCCTCGCGGCTGGGATCGCCCAACGAATACATCGACTATGCCGCCGCCAAGGGCGCCATCGACAGCATGACCATCGGGCTGGCCAGGGAAGTGGCGGCGGAGGGTATCCGGGTCAACGCGGTGCGGCCCGGACTGATCGATACCGAGATCCACGCCAGCGGCGGCGAGCCCGGCCGTATCGAACGCCTGAAGGGCGGCATACCGCTAGGACGCGGCGGTACGGCGGAGGAAGTCGCGCGGGCGATTCTCTGGCTGGCGTCGGACGAAGCCAGCTACAGCACCGGCACCTTCATCGATGTCAGCGGCGGCCGCTAGGCCTGCTACGCAAGCTAGGCCGCCTGGCTGAACGACACCTGCAACAGCCGGTCGATGGTTTCGCAATCGCTTTCCCGGCGAATCCGCGCGAACAGCTCGACGGCTTCGGGATAGGTGCGCGTGAGCATGCCCAGCCACTGCTTGAGACGCCCCGGGGCATAGCGCGGGGCGAGCTTGCGCCGGGCCTGTAGCCAGAAGTCGCGCAGCAGCGGCAACAGCTCGCTCCAGGGCATCTCGCGGATTTCGCCGCCATCGCGCCAGGCGGCGATCTGCCGAGCCAGGCCAGGACGCGAGACCAGGCCGCGACCGAGCATGATGTCCTCCACCCCGCTGACCTCGCGACAACGCAGGTAGTCGTCGAGCGTCCACACCTCGCCATTGGCGAACACCGGCACGCGCACCGCCTCGGCCACCCGCGCCACCCATTCCCAGTGCGCCGGCGGCCTGTAGCCATCGACCTTGGTCCGGGCATGCACCACTACATGGGCCGAGCCGCCGTCGGCCAGGGCCCGCGCACAATCCAGGGCGCCGTCGGGACTGTCGTAGCCCAGGCGCATCTTCGAGGTCACCGCAATCTCGCTCGGCACCGCGCGACGCACGGCGGCGACGATGTCGTGCATCAGCTCCGGCTCCTTGAGCAATACCGCGCCGCCGCGCGAGCGGTTCACGGTCTTGGCCGGACAACCGAAGTTCAGGTCGATCACCGGGGCGCCCAGCTCACAGGCGAACGCGGCGTTATCCGCCAGGCACGCAGGATCGGAGCCGAGCAACTGCACACGCATCGGCGTCCCGGCGCGGGTCCGGCTGCCGTCGCGCAGCTCCGGCGCCAGCTTGTGGAAAGCCGTGGCCGGCAGCAGGCGATCGGTGATGCGGATGAATTCGGTGACGCACCAATCGATGCCGCCGACGCGGGTCAGCACGTCGCGGAGGATTTCATCCACCAGACCTTCCATCGGTGCCAGGGCGATTTGCACGAACCACTACCTCGAAAATGACAGGCGGCGGATTCTAGAGAATCCGCCGCCCGGAACAAAGTGCGAATGCCTGCCGGCCGACGCGCGACGGGTCAGGCCCCGGCTAGCAGAGCCTGGCCATAGCCGTCGATGAACTCCGCCGGCATCCGCTTCGGCTTGCCGCTGGACAGTTCGATGCAGACGAAGGTGGTCTGCGCCCGCAGCAGCGTGGCGCCATCCGCCGGGCGTACCAACTGGAAGCGCCGGTTCATCCGCAGGCGCTGGTCGGACTCGACGATCCAGGTCGCCAGTTGCAGTTCGTCGCCCTCGTAGGCCGCGGCCAGGTAGTCGATCTCGTGGCGCAGCACCGCCATCGCCCGGTCCAGCCGGCGGTACTCGGCCAGGTCCAGGCCCAGCCGCTGCGAGTGGCGCCAGGCGCAGCGCTCCAGCCAACTGACGTAGACGGCGTTGTTCGCGTGGCCGAGCCCGTCGATGTCCTCGGCGAGGACCCTGAGGTCGATCACGAACGGATCGGCGTAGTCCCAATTCATCAATGCTGCTCCAGGCTGCCGGCCAGTTCGCGCGCTTCCCTGGCCAGTTGTGTGATCTGATCCCAGGCCCGCGCCCGGATCAGGCTCGGCGGCGCCAGCCAGGTGCCGCCGACACAGGCGACATTGGGCAGGCGGAGGAAATTCAGCAGGTTGTCCAGGTTGACCCCGCCGGTCGGGCAGAAGCGGATGCCGGTGAACGGCCCCTTCAGGCTTTTCAGCATTTTCACGCTGGCAGTGCCATCGGCCGGGAACAGCTTCAGCGAGCGATAACCGTACTCCAGCGCCAGCAACACTTCCGAAGGCGTCATCACCCCGGGCAGGTATGGCAGGCCGGCATCCTCCGCGGCGGCGGCAAGGCGCGGCGTGCATCCGGGGCTGACGGCGAACTGCGCGCCCGCGTCGCGTGCCTCGAGAAACTGCTCGGTGTGAATCAGGGTACCCGCCCCCAGCAGGACCTCGGGCACCTCGCGATGGATGGCGGCGATCGCGTCCAGCGCCTGCGGCGTGCGCAGCGTCACTTCCAGCACCGTGACGCCGCCCGCATACAACGCGCGCGCCAGGTCGGGCGCCAGCGCCACGTCCTCGATCACCAGCACCGGCAATACCGGGCTGGCCTGCAGCAGGACCCGATCCAGCGGCAATGTCATGGGCATTCCTCGATTCGAAACGGCTCGCCCCGCCGGATCGCTCCGCGCGGGCCACAGCGCTTTTTACCGAAGAACCGAGGTCAGGACAACGACAACCCCTCTGCTACGCGCCTCAGGAAGCGCTCGCCGTCTTTTCCACGCGCCGGCAAGCGCGCATCGCCGGACGCTCCTCGAGCAGCGCCAGCAGCGACTCGCTCAGCCTGCGCTCGCCGAGCAGTCGGTGGTGGCCGCCGCCCGGCAGGCGCAGCAAGCGACTGGCCGGCCAGGCGGCATGGATGCGCTCGGCATTTTCCACCGCTACGCGCGGGTCGTCGTCGGCATGCACCACCAGTCCGGGCATTTCCAGACGGTAGCGCGCCACATCCAGGCACGCCGCGGATATGCCCGCCTGACGCTCGACCAGGCGGATGAAATGCGAGCGAGCCAGGGCCGGCAAACCGACGAAACGAGCGAACAGGCGCAACTGTTCGAGAATCCGCGACGGCGCCGAGACCGTCACCAGCGCTTCGCTGCGCAGCCCCATCTGGGCCGCCAGCAACGCCGCCGCGCCACCCAGGGAATGACCGACCACCGCACGCAGCGGCGGCAACTCGCCAGCGGCCTCCAGCAAGGCATGGGCGAACAGCACCACGTTCGCCTCCCTGCCCGGCGAGCGGCCATGGGCCGGCGCATCGAGGGCATACACCGAATAACCCGCGCCGACCAGTTGCTCGATCAGATGGGCGAACTGTGTCGGCCTGCCGGCCCAGCCATGCAGCAGCAGGACTGCCGGCCCCTCGCCCCAGCGCAACACCGACAGCCCGAAGCGCAGAGTGACGCGCTCCGAGCTGGCCAGCAGCGGCAGCTCCCAATCCTTCGGCGGCCACTCGCCAGGCATCATGAACGCCCGACGCATACGCTCGGCCGTCCAACGCGGCGCGATGCGGCCGATCGTCCCGTTGAAACCGCGAATCCAGGTCAGGCTGCTCATCTCGCACCTCCTCAGTTCACCGCCTGCTTGGCGGCACGCAGAACCCGGTCGGACAGCTCGCCCGGCCCCAATGCCCGGGCCAGCGCCAAACCGCCAATCATCAACACCAGGTCGGCCAGGGCGACGTCGGTTTCCTCGGGACTTTCCGCCAGGCTGGCGACCATGATCTCGACATGCCTGCTCAAGACCTCGCGAAACCCCTCCGGCAGGCGCGCCACCTCGGCGAGGGTCGCCGGCAGCGGACAACCGGCGTCGACCTGTGCGTCCCGATGCTTGCGCGACAGGTAGAAGGCGGCCGCCAAGGCCCGACGCTCCTTTCCCGACAATCCGGGGTCGAGTTCGCCGAGCAGTTCGCGGCGCTTGCCGAGCAATTGCTCGAATGCCTCGAGCATCAGCGCATCCTTGCTCTGGAAGTGGGCATAGAAGCCGCCGACGGTGAGCCCCGCCGCGCCCATCACTTCCCCGACGCTAGGCTCGACGGCGCCCCGCTCGAGCAGGGCCTGGGTGGCGGCACCGAGGATGCGGGCACGGGTCTGGGTTTTCTTGTCGCTCATGACGATCTCCGAAAATATTATGAGTGAAATATTATATGCATAATAAAAATCGGCAAGCGTACGGCCGGACCGTCTGTCAGGAAATTCGAAAAGGGAAAAAACAAAAGGGCCATTCCAATTCGGAATGGCCCTATAGAGCCCCGCAGAGCGGGAAAAAGTGGCGTCCCCTAGGGGACTCGAACCCCTGTTACCGCCGTGAAAGGGCGGTGTCCTAGGCCACTAGACGAAGGGGACAATGAAACCTTCGAAAAGTAAGGCCAGCGATGCTGGCCTTGGAATGTGGTGGAGCTAGACGGGATCGAACCGTCGACCTCTTGCATGCCATGCAAGCGCTCTCCCAGCTGAGCTATAGCCCCGAATTCGCCATCAGGCGGGCGATCTTCCGATCGCTTCGACAACCTTCCGGTCATCGACACGCTCATCCATTGCTGGGACGGATGAACATGAAGTGGCGTCCCCTAGGGGACTCGAACCCCTGTTACCGCCGTGAAAGGGCGGTGTCCTAGGCCACTAGACGAAGGGGACGAAACCTTCGTAGGAATCCGCAAAACCAACCGCGTATTCCCGGCAATTTGGTGGAGCTAGACGGGATCGAACCGTCGACCTCTTGCATGCCATGCAAGCGCTCTCCCAGCTGAGCTATAGCCCCAAAGTACCGCTGGATCGCTTCACTTCGTTGAGTTCGTCGTGAAGACGGGGCGCATACTAAGGGTGAGGCTTGAGGCTGTCAACATTATTTTTCATCGAAACCTAAAAAATTTTACCGGAAGAACAATCACTTACCTCCCCTCCCCAAAAAACGAGGCCCGCAACTGGGCGGGCCTCGTCATCGACTGTGGAAGAAAGCCGGTCAGCCGGGAATGGCGTCGCGGATCTTCTCCCACTCCTTGGTTTCCTTTTTCGACGCCCCCCCCAACAGCTCCAGGGCCTGGCGCAAGCGATAGCGCGACAGGTCGGCGCCAAGAATCTCCATGGCGTCCAGCACCGAAACCGAGCTGGCATGCCCGGTGATGGCCGGGAACATCAGCGGCATCACGTCGCGCAGCTTGAGCTGGAGGTGCTCGGCGACAGCCTGGATGCAGCCGGTGATGCGTTCCTTCTCCCACTGGCGCAGGGATTCGAGTTTCCACAGCACCAGTTGCAGGACCTGGCGGACCTGGGTCGGATCGAGCTTCTTGTGTTCGAACAGCGAAGCGTCCAGCGGCACCCCGCCGCTGAAGAAGAATCCGGCCAGCGGTGCGATCTGGCTGAAGTTCTCCACCCGTCCCTGCACGTGCGGAGCGATCTTCATCAGGTATTCGGGATTCAACGCCCACTTCTGCACCTCACGGGCGAACTCCTCCACGGACTGCTCGCGGATCCACTGCCCGTTCAGCCAGGAGAGCTTCTCCAGGTCGAAGATCGGTCCGCCCAGGGAGACGCGCGACAGGTCGAAATGCTCGATCATCTCGGCGAGGGTGAATTTCTCGCGCTCGTCCGGCATCGACCAGCCCATCCGCCCAAGGTAGTTGAGCAGCGCCTGCGGCAGGTAGCCCATGCGTTCGTAGAAGGTGATAGAGGTCGGGTTCTTGCGCTTGGACAGCTTGCTCTTGTCCGGGTTGCGCAGCAGCGGCATGTAGCACAGCTGCGGCTGCTCCCAGCCGAAATACTCGTAGAGCTTGATCAGCTTGGGCGCCGACGGCAGCCACTCTTCGCCGCGCAGGACGTGAGTGATGCCCATCAGGTGGTCGTCGACCACGTTGGCGAGGAAGTAGGTGGGCAGGCCGTCGGCCTTCATCAGCACCTGCATGTCCATGCGATCCCACGGAATCTCGACATCGCCGCGGAGCATGTCCGGCACCACGCAGACACCCTCGGTCGGCACCTTCATGCGGGTGACATGGGACTCGCCGGCGGCGAGGCGGCGCTGCACCTCATCCTTCGGCAGGTGCATGCAGTGGCCGTCGTAGCGCGGGGTTTCCTTGCGCGCCATCTGCTCGGCGCGAACCGCATCGAGGCGCTCGGGCGTGCAGAAGCAGGTGAAGGCATGGCCCTTCTCGACCAGTTCGTCCGAATACTTCTTGTAGATGTGCCCGCGCTCGCTCTGCCGGTACGGGCCATGCGGGCCGCCGACGTCCGGGCCCTCGTCCCACTCGATGCCGAGCCAGCGCAGGGCGTCGTAGATCTGCTGCTCGGACTCCCGCGTCGAACGCAGCTGGTCGGTGTCCTCGATGCGCAGGATGAACTGACCGCCGTGCTGACGCGCGAAGCACAGGTTGAACAGCGCGATGTATGCGGTACCGACGTGCGGGTCGCCCGTCGGCGACGGGGCGATGCGAGTACGAACAGTGGTCATGGAGACTCTCTTGCCAAGCGGAAGTTAAAACGGAAATTCAGGGGCGCGATGTTATCAGGCGGGCCGCCTCCGGCTCCAGTAAACGACCGGTGTCGGCCGGCAGGCGGCTGATCAGGAAATCGAGGAAGGCCTTGACCTTCATCGCCTGGAAACGCCGCGAAGGATAGACCGCATACAGTTCGCCGACCGGCAACGGCACGTCCGCCAGCAAACGCACCAGACGCCCGCTGTGCACGCTCTCCGCACAGATCAGCGCCGGTAGCGCGGCAATGCCGGCACCGGCGACCACCGCCTCGCGGGCGAAGGTGATGTTGTTGCAGGACAGCACCCGCTGGCAGGGCAGGCTGTCTCCGGAAAGCGGCCAGTAGCGCTGGGAGTCGGTGGACAGAAGGACCGCGCGATGCCCGGCAAGCTCGGCCACCGATGTCGGCGTGCCGTGCGCCGCCAGGTAGTCGGGGCTGGCGCAGAGCCAGCGGCTGGTAGAGAGCAGGCGACGGGCCACCAGGGTGGAATCCTCCGGCTGGCCGACCATGATCACGATGTCGACGCCCTCCTGCAGCGGATCGACGCTGCGCGAGGCCAGCTCGACCTCGGCGGTGATCTGCGGGTACTGGCGCATGAAGTCGCCCAGCAGGCTGGCGAGGAACATCTGGCCGAACTCTATCGGCGAGGTGATCCGCAGCAATCCCGACGGCGCCTGTTGCAACTGCATGACCGCCTGCTCGGCCTCGGCGAAATCGTGCATGATCTGCCGGCAGCGCTCGTAGTAGGCCTGCCCTACTTCGGTCAGGCGCAACTTGCGGGTGGTGCGATTGAGCAGGCGCACGCCCAGGCGCTCCTCCAGCAGGGCGATGCGCCGGCTCACCGTGGACTTCTGCATGCCCAGGCTCTGCGCGGCCTGGGTGAAGCTGTGGTACTCCACCACGCGGGTGAAGATCAGCGCATCATCAAGCCCCATTATTGTTCCCTATAAGCAACAAAGAGTCCGAAGTGTAGCGCCTATAACGTCCGGCGGAACACTGCTAGATTGGCCGAATTTTGCCGACGGAACACTCCACCCATGCCCGCCCAACTCAAACGTCGCCTGACCGTCTTCCTGGTGGCCGTCGGCCTGATCGCCCTGGCCTTCTTCCTCCACTGGTGGTTCATCGGCCGCCACGTGGAAAGCACCGACAACGCCTACGTCCAGGGCGAGATCACGCGGGTGGCCAGCCAGTTGGGCGCGCGGGTCGAGGAAGTCCTGGTGCGCGACAACCAGCACGTGGACAAGGGGCAGCTACTGGTACGCCTGGAAGACGCCGACTTCAAGCTCGCCGTCGAGCGCGCCCAGGCCGCGCTGGCCACCCGCGAGGCGGAACTGGCCCAGGCGCGCAGCAAGCTGGTGCAGCAGGGCAGCCTGATCGCCGCCAGCGCCGCCGACGTCAACGCCAGCCAGGCAACCCTCGGCCGCGCACAGATCGACCTGAACCGCGCCGAAGCCCTGCGCAAGCCCGGCTACGTTTCCGAGGAACGGGTCACCACCCTCACCGCCGACAACCACGTGGCTCGCTCGCAACTGGCCAAGGCCCGCGCCGACCTCGAGGCACAACGCGTCCAGCGCGACACCCTGGGCGCCGAGATCAAGCGCCTGGAAGCGCAGATCGCCAGCGCCCGCACCGAACTGGCGCAAGCCGAAATCAACCTGTCACGCACCCTGATCCATTCGCCGATCAACGGCCTGGTCGGCCAGCGCAGCGCACGCAACGGCCAGTACGTGCAGGTTGGTACCCATTTGCTGTCACTGGTGCCGGACGAAGACATCTGGGTCCAGGCCAACTTCAAGGAGACCCAGGTCGGCCGCATGCGCGACGGGCAGAAGGCGCGCCTGACCTTCGACGCCTTCCCCGACACGCCTATCGACGGCCGCATCGATAGCCTGTTTGCCGCTTCCGGCGCGCAGTTCAGCCTGCTGCCACCGGACAACGCCACCGGAAACTTCACCAAGGTGGTGCAACGCATCCCGGTGAAGATCGTGTTCGAGGCCGACAACCCGTTGCATGGCCGCATCCGCCCCGGCATGTCCGTCGAAGCCGAGGTCGAGCTCCGTGACCGCTGAGGCGCTGGCCCGGCCGCTTGGCGAACCGACCCGGCGCGACTGGATCGCGGTGCTCAGCGCCATGCTCGGCGCATTCATGGCGGTGCTCGACATCCAGATCACCAACTCCTCACTGAAGGACATCCAGGGCGCGCTGGCGGCGACCCTCGAGGAAGGCTCGTGGATCTCCACCTCCTATCTGGTGGCGGAGATCATCATGATCCCGATGACCGCCTGGCTGGTGCAGCTGCTCTCGGCA
The DNA here is from genome assembly GCF_013343155.1 of Pseudomonas sp. FDAARGOS_761. Taxonomy (NCBI): domain Bacteria; kingdom Pseudomonadati; phylum Pseudomonadota; class Gammaproteobacteria; order Pseudomonadales; family Pseudomonadaceae; genus Pseudomonas; species Pseudomonas sp. FDAARGOS_761. The sequence goes on from NZ_CP054572.1 coordinate 3,614,832, forward strand.
CGGCGCCTGGCGGTGATGATCTCGGTGGGCTTCCTGGTGTCCTCGCTGCTCTGCTCGTTCGCCTGGAACCTGGAAAGCATGATCGTGTTCCGCGCCATGCAGGGTTTCACCGGCGGCGCGCTGATTCCGCTGGCGTTCACCCTGGCCCTGGTCAAGTTGCCGGAACACCACCGTCCGAAGGGCATGGCGCTGTTCGCCATCACCGCCACCTTCGCGCCCTCCATCGGACCGACCCTGGGAGGCTGGCTGACGGAAAACTTCGGCTGGGAATACATCTTCTATATCAACGTGCCGCCGGGCCTGTTGATGATCGCCGGGCTGCTCTACGGCCTGGAGAAAAAGGCGCCGCACTGGGAACTGCTGAAGAGTACCGACTACGCCGGCATCGTCACCCTCGGCATCGGCCTGGGCTGCCTGCAGGTCTTCCTCGAGGAAGGTCACCGCAAGGACTGGCTGGAGTCGCAACTGATCGTCAGCCTCGGCAGCGTCGCCCTGTTCAGCCTGGTCCTGTTCGTCATCCTGCAACTGTCGCGGCCGAACCCGCTGATCGACCTGGGCATCCTGCGCAACCGCAACTTCGGCCTCGCGAGCATTTCCAGCATCGGTCTGGGCATGGGCCTGTACGGCTCGATCTACGTACTGCCGCTGTACCTGGCGCAAATCCAGGGCTACAACGCCATGCAGATCGGCGAGGTGATCATGTGGATGGGCATTCCCCAGCTGTTCCTGATCCCGCTGGTCCCGAAGTTGATGAAGCTGGTCTCGCCGCGCCTGCTCTGCGCCGCCGGCTTCGGCCTGTTCGGCCTTGCCAGCTTCTTCTCCGGAGTGCTCAACCCGGACTTCGCCGGACCGCAGTTCAACCAGATCCAGCTACTGCGCGCCCTCGGCCAGCCGATGATCATGGTGACCATTTCGCTGATCGCCACCGCCTACCTGCAGCCACAGGATGCCGGCTCGGCCTCGAGCCTGTTCAACATCCTGCGCAACCTCGGCGGCGCCATCGGCATCGCCCTGCTCGCGACCCTGCTCGACAGTCGCGCCAAGGTGTACTTCGACTATCTGCGCGAAGCCCTGGTGCCGACCAACCCGCAGGTCGACGAACGCCTCGCGCAACTCGCCGCGCAACTGGGCAGCCAGCAGGCGGCGCTGGGCAAACTCAGCGAGATCACCCACCAGCAGGCGATGATCATGGCCTACAACGATGCTTTCCATGTCATCGGCATGGTGCTCGCAGTGAGCATGCTCGCGGTGCTGCTGACCCGCTCGCTGCCGGCCGGCATCGGCGCCCGCTCCGACGCCGGGGCTCACTGAGGTTCAGACGTTGACCAGGCGCTCGCGCAGCGTCTGGATCTCGTCGCGCAGTTGCGCCGCCGCCTCGAACTCCAGGTCGCGGGCCAACTGGTACATCTTTTCCTCCAGTTGGCGGATGCGCTTGCTGATCTCGCTCGGCGAGCGCAGTTCGTTCTCGTAGCGCCCGCTCTCCTCCGCCACCTTGGCCACGCCCTTGCGCTTGCCGCGCGCGCCGGGCACCACGGCGCCTTCGAGAATGTCCTTGATATCCTTGCGCACCCCCTTGGGCACGATGCCATGGGCTTGGTTGAACGCGATCTGCTTGGCCCGACGCCGCTCGGTCTCGTCGATCGCACGCTGCATCGAGCCGGTGACGTTGTCGGCGTAGAGGATCGCCTTGCCGTGCAGGTTGCGCGCGGCACGACCGATGGTCTGGATCAGCGAGCGCTCCGAGCGCAGGAAGCCTTCCTTGTCCGCGTCGAGGATCGCCACCAGCGACACCTCGGGCATGTCCAGGCCTTCGCGCAGCAGGTTGATCCCCACCAGCACGTCGAACGCACCGGCGCGCAGGTCGCGGATGATCTCCACTCGCTCGACGGTATCGATGTCCGAGTGCAGGTAGCGCACCCGCACGTCGTGATCGCCGAGATAATCGGTGAGGTCTTCGGCCATGCGCTTGGTCAGGGTAGTCACCAGCACCCGCTCGTTCTTGGCCACCCGCTGGCGGATCTGCGAGAGCAGGTCATCCACCTGGGTCATCGCCGGGCGTACCTCGATCTCCGGATCGACCAGCCCGGTGGGACGCACCACCTGCTCGATGATCCGCCCGGCATGTTCCGCCTCGTAGGGGCCCGGGGTGGCGGAGACGAAGATGGTCTGCGGACTCACCGCCTCCCACTCTTCGAAGCGCAGCGGCCGGTTGTCCAGCGCCGAAGGCAGGCGGAAACCGTATTCCACCAGGGTCTCCTTGCGCGAGCGGTCGCCCTTGAACATCGCGCCGACCTGCGGAACGCTGACGTGCGATTCGTCGATAACCAGCAGCGAGTTGGCCGGCAGGTAGTCATAGAGCGTCGGCGGCGGCTCGCCGGGGGCCCGCCCGGAAAGATAGCGCGAGTAGTTCTCGATGCCGTTGCAATAGCCCAGTTCGAGGATCATCTCCAGGTCGAAACGCGTGCGCTGCTCCAGGCGCTGCGCTTCCACCAGCTTGTTGCTGTTGCGCAGGTAGTCCAGGCGTTCCTTGAGTTCGGCCTTGATCTGGTCGACCGCCTCCAGCAGCGTCTCGCGCGGGGTCACGTAGTGGCTCTTGGGGTAGAAGGTGAAGCGCGGCAGCTTGCGGATCACCTCGCCGGTGAGCGGGTCGAAGGCCGAGAGACTTTCCACCTCGTCGTCGAACAACTCGACACGAATCGCCTCGAGATCGGATTCGGCCGGGAAGATGTCGATCACATCGCCACGCACACGGAAAGTCGCACGGGCGAAATCCATGTCGTTGCGGGTGTACTGCAGGCTGGTCAGTCGCCGCAGCAGTTCGCGCTGGTCGATGCGGTCGCCGCGGTCCAGGTGCAGGACCATCTTCAGGTAGGACGCGGGATCACCGAGGCCGTAGATGGACGACACGGTGGCGACGATGATCGCATCCGGACGCTCGAGCAGCGCCTTGGTCGCCGACAGGCGCATCTGCTCGATATGGTCGTTGATCGAGGAGTCCTTCTCGATATAGGTATCGGAAGACGGTACGTAGGCCTCCGGCTGGTAGTAGTCGTAGTAGGAAACGAAGTACTCCACGGAATTGTGCGGGAAGAACGTCTTGAACTCCCCGTAGAGCTGGGCCGCCAGGGTCTTGTTCGGCGCCAGGACCAGGGTCGGGCGCTGCACCTGGGCAATCACGTTGGCGATGCTGAAAGTCTTGCCAGAGCCCGTCACCCCCAGCAGGGTCTGGTGCGAAAGCCCCGCCTCCAGCCCCTCGACCATCTGCCGGATGGCTTCCGGCTGGTCGCCGGCGGGCTTGAAGCGCGAGTCGAGTTGGAACGTATCCATGAAAAACCTCGCAGGGAGCTGTGACGCCAAGGAAAATCCGGCGTCAGAAATAGCTGAAAGCATGCACCTAAATGTCGCCGCATGCATCAAGGGGTGTCTATAATAACCCCCCGTTTGCGCAACCCTTTGCGCCCCCGCATAACGGGTTGCGTTGCCCTCCTCTCTTCACACTCCGAGCAGCCGCAAAATGAGTCTGTTTTCTGCCGTCGAAATGGCACCGCGTGATCCCATCCTTGGCCTGAACGAAGCCTTCAACGCCGATACCCGTCCGGGCAAGATCAACCTGGGCGTGGGCGTGTACTACAACGAGGAGGGGCGCATTCCGCTGTTGCGTGCCGTGCAGGCTGCCGAGAAGGCCCGCATCGAGGCCCACGCGCCGCGCGGCTACCTGCCGATCGAAGGGATCGCCGCCTACGACCAGGGCGTACAGAAACTGCTGTTCGGTAACGAATCCGAGCTGCTGGCCGCCGGCCGCGTGGTCACGACCCAGGCCGTCGGCGGCACCGGCGCCCTCAAGCTCGGCGCCGACTTCCTCAAGCGCCTGCTGCCCGACGCCACCGTGGCCATCAGCGACCCGAGCTGGGAAAACCACCGCGCACTGTTCGAAGCCGCCGGCTTCCCGGTGCAGAACTACCGCTATTACGACGCCGCCAGCAATGGCGTGAACCGCGCCGGCCTGCTGGAAGACCTGAATGCCCTGCCGGCCCGCTCGATCGTGGTCCTGCACGCCTGCTGCCATAATCCGACCGGCGTCGATCTCGAGCTGGACGACTGGAAACAGGTGCTGGACGTGCTCAAGGCCAAGGGCCACGTGCCGTTCCTCGACATCGCCTACCAGGGCTTCGGCAACGGCATCGAGGAAGACGCCGCCGCGGTGCGCCTGTTCGCCCAGTCGGGCCTGAGCTTCTTCGTTTCCAGCTCGTTCTCCAAATCCTTCTCGCTCTATGGCGAACGCGTCGGCGCCCTCTCGATCGTGACCGAAAGCCGCGATGAATCGGCCCGCGTGCTGTCCCAGGTGAAGCGGGTGATCCGCACCAACTATTCGAACCCACCGACCCACGGCGCCAGCGTCGTCTCCTCCGTGCTCAACAGCTCGGAACTGCGGGCCCTCTGGGAGCAGGAACTGGGCGAGATGCGCGACCGCATCCGCGACATGCGCCTGGCGATGGTCGAGCAACTGGCAGCCCACGGCGCCAAGCGCGACTTCAGCTTCGTCGGTCGCCAGCGTGGCATGTTCTCCTATTCCGGCCTGACCGCCGACCAGGTCGAGCGCCTGAAGACCGAGTTCGGTATCTATGCCGTCAGCACCGGCCGTATCTGCGTCGCCGCGCTGAACAAATCGAACCTGGAGACCATCACCAAGGCCATCGTCCAGGTCCTGTAGGGAAAAAGGGGAAGTCATCGGGGGAGGCTTGACTTCCCCTTTTTAATCAGTAACATACGCCTCGCTGTTCCGCGATAGCTCAGTCGGTAGAGCAAATGACTGTTAATCATTGGGTCCCTGGTTCGAGTCCAGGTCGCGGAGCCAAATTCAAAGCCCTCGGCACATGCCGGGGGCTTTTTCGTTATCGGGACGAAAGTTCGCCCCTTCAGTCGCACCTCACTCGATGACGATCCGCGACCGGTTCTTCTCCAGCAACGCCGGGCCTACCCCCTTCACTTCCAGCAGTTGATCCACCGAGACGAACGGACCATGGGCCGCACGATACTCGAGGATCGCCCTGGCCTTGGACTCGCCGACACCGTTGAGCCCCCGTATCAGGGCGGCCTCATCGACCGTATTGATATTGACCTGCTCCCCCGGCGACACGGTCGTCGCAGGTGTCGTTGCGGCCAGCGGATTCTTGGCGACGGCGACCGGTGCGGCGGAAGCCGAAAACGGAAGACAGGCGAACAGGATGAGAAGCAGAGCGGATTTGATTAGGTGCATGGGTGCACTCCTTCAGAGATGAATGACCACGTAGAGGGCTTCATGCCCATCCACGAAACCACCTTATCGCCGTGGAACGCACCTGGATCGACAGCCCCAGCAAAGCAGTCGCTTCCTGGTCCGGCACCGGAAACATCGTACGGAGAAAACAAAAAAGGCCGCTAGGCGGCCTTTTCCGGAGAACGATGACTCAGGGTTCTCGCCGCCTCTGGCGATAGATCCAGTCGACGATTTCACCGTCAGGCGCATAGCCGCTGACGGTTTCCCGCAGCAACTGGCGAACCCGCGAGTAGTCGTCCTTCTCCACGGCGGCCAGCAACTGCTCCAGCACGACCTTGAAGGCCTCCCAGCTCAGGTGTTCCTCGTTGGCCCGCATGATCATCGGATGGTCGGTGGGATTCACGTTGTCACCGATCAGCAGCTCTTCGTAGAGCTTCTCGCCAGGACGCAGGCCACTGAACTCGATGGCGATGTCACCATGGGGCGAACGCTCGGAACGCACGCTCAGGCCGGACAGGTGGATCATCTTCTCGGCGAGCTCCAGGATCTTCACCGGCGGCCCCATGTCCAGCACGAATACATCTCCGCCCTGCCCCATCGAACCGGCCTGGATGACCAACTGCGCCGCCTCGGGAATGGTCATGAAGTAACGGGTGATGCTCGGGTGGGTGACCGTCACCGGGCCGCCGCGCTTGATCTGCTCGCGGAACAGCGGAATGACCGAGCCGGACGAACCGAGGACGTTGCCGAAGCGGACCATGGTGAAACGGGTCTTGTTGACGTGATGCACGTCCTTCCGGTCACCGAACAGCACCGGCGCCGATTCGTTGCTGAGCGCCTGAAGGACCATCTCCGCCAGGCGCTTGGTGCTGCCCATCACGTTGGTCGGCCGCACCGCCTTGTCGGTGGAAATCAGCACGAAGTTCTGCACGCCGACCTGCACCGCGGCCTGCACCGCATGCAAGGTGCCTATCACGTTGTTGAGAACGCCTTCGGCGATGTTGTGCTCGACGATCGGCACATGCTTGTAGGCCGCCGCATGGTAGACGGTATTGACCTTCCAGGTACGCATCACGTCCACCAGGCGCTCGGGATTGCGCACCGAACCGAGGATCGGCAACAGGTTCACCGAAAGCGACTCGCGCTTGATCCGACGCTCCAGTTCCTGATGGATGCTATAGAGGTTGTATTCGCTGTGCTCGAACAGGATCAGCACGCTAGGCGAACAACTCATGATCTGCCGACAGAGTTCCGAACCGATAGAGCCGCCCGCCCCGGTCACCATCACCACCTGACCGCGGATGCACCGTTCCAGCAGCTCCTTGCGCGGTGCGACGCTGTCGCGCCCCAGCAGGTCAGCGATGTCCACCTCCTGCAGGTCGTCCACCTTGACCCGGCCGCTGGCCAGGTCCATGAAGCCGGGCATGCTGCGCACGTGCAGCGGGAACGGCTCCAGGGACTCGAGAATCTCTCGGCGCCGGGCTCGAGTGGCGGAAGGAATCGCCAGGAGAACCTCCTGCGCGCCCGTCTCGTCGATCATCTGGCGGATATGCTTGGCGGTATAGACCCGCAGACCGGCGATGACCCGGTTGGCGATCTGCTTGTCGTCATCGATGAACGCCACCGGACGCATCGCCCGACCGAGACGCAATGCCGCAACCAACTGGTTGCCGGCCGCCCCCGCGCCATAGATGGCCACCCTGGGCAGGCCATCCTGGCGATTGAGAAATGGTACCGACTGCACAGCAGAGTACCAGTCGCCCATGAAATACTGGCGCATGGCCAGACGCAAGCCGCCGATCAGCAGCATGCTCAACCACCAGTAGTTGAACACCAGGGAACGCGGCACCACCGCCGGCGGGGAGCGGTACCAGTAGACCAGCAACGACAGGACCAGCGCGGAAATGGTGACGGCCTTGGCGATCGCGATAAGGGCGTCGTTGCCCAGGTAGCGCATCACCGCCCGGTACATGCCGAAGCGGATGAACAGGGGAATGGCCACCAACGGGGCGGCGATGAACAGCCAGGCATGGCCCTCGAAGGGGCTGATCATGTCTTCCGTGCCCAACCGCACCAAGAATGCCAACCAAAGGGAGAGCCAGACCAGCGCTACGTCGGCAAGGACCTGCAAGATCCTTTTATAACGACGCGGCAGCCCCAGCAGTCGAACACGCAAACCATCTATCATCCAGCTCTCCCTACTCCTTTCTAAACAGCTCACAAGCGTAACCAGATTAGCAAATCCAGATAGAGACAAGCACTGAAACGTCACACCAGGCCTGGGTTAGGCTCAAGAGGGGTGCGAAAGGTTCCAGAAGTCAAACCGTCTCCAGCGATCCGGCACGAAACCTCACGGCAATCAAGATCAGAGGCAAGTATGCAACAAACACACCTAGTAGCGCATCGACCATTCCCAAGCCAACTGCCAGAGCAAATGGAAAGAGCCAGAGAACATTTATGAAGAAAACTCCCAAGGTGACAGGCAAATGCTTTCCGAAGTATCGAGATGCGTACTGATACGCATGACTCCGATGGGCTTCATAAATGCGATCCCCACGAAGAAGTCTTCGTAATAAAGTAAATGTTGCATCGACGACAAAAATACCCAGAAGAATCAGCCAACTCCAAAAAAGCTCCGGGGCCACCCATGCTGCCTTGACGGAAAGCGCCCCCAGAACGACACCCAGGAATCCGCTTCCCGCATCTCCCATGAATATCTTTGCCGGAGGGAAGTTCCAAATCAAAAAGCCCAGAACGGCACTTGCAAGCACGGCAAGAACCCAAATCCCTTCATTATCCAGCCCCTTTCCCAGGCAGAAAAGAAGCAGTACACCGCCAAGGCAAACGGTTATGGCTTCTATACCGGCAATTCCATCGATTCCATCCATGAAGTTATAGAGGTTAAGCATCCAAACCAAGTATATGGCGGCCAATATATGACCAAACCACCCCATATCAAGGGTGGTACCTAGAAGAAGCAGCGGAGGAAAACCGCCCAGCCAATAAAGTATCCAGGATGCAGCTGCAAAATGCCCGAGAAGCCTCCAGCGGGCAGCGATATGTCCATGGTCGTCAAGGAAGCCAATAGTAGCGATACCAAGGCCCGCCCCGAATAATGCAATCACAAAAGTCCAATCGGCAACCCCTAAGAAACCCAGAAGCAGTATTGCCAGCAAAAAACTTATCACTATAGAGACGCCTCCTCCCCGTGGAGTAGGCATGGAATGGGAGCTACGGTCGTTGGGTACATCAATCACGCTATTGGCCAGCGCATATCTCCGCAAAATTGCCGTCAGCAGGAAAGCCAAGGCAGCTATTATAGGAAGAATAATTATTAAATTCATTCTTTAGAATCCAGAAAGTGGCGCGCCGTCTCCTTCAAAGCCTCATCGACGTTCAAAGGTGGATGCCAAGCCAAAAGTTCTTTTGTCTTGCTTATATCAACCTGCAAAGACCCAAGCAATCGCTGGGAGAAAGTACCCTTACCAAGCATTCTTGCTATAAACTTCATAAGAAAAACAGGCACAGGAAGCAGCCGGGCAGGCGCACCCAATGCAATCCCCATGCGTTTTAAAAGTTCTCTCGTGGAAAGATCTTCATCGTCGCTTACCAAAAATACTTGATTCGCGGCCGAAGGGTGCTCAAGGCAGGAGGTGATCAAATCGACAAGATTGGTCAACGCCACCAAGCTTCTTCGATTGTCAACCAGAAGGAAGGGAAGCGGAATCCTCTTATTAATAACCTTCATCATGTTGAGAAAATTGGCTTTGACGCCTGGACCATAAACCAAGACCGGGCGAATTATAACCACCTCGATTCCAGTTCTTGCTGCCAGATCCAGAAGACCTCTCTCCGCCTCTAGCTTAGACAGGCCATAGGGGTCAATCGGCCGGGGTTCGTCATCGGCTCTGTATGGACGCCCATCCTCTGTAGCTTCTCCATTGACCTTTATTGAACTGATAAATATGAAGCGCCGTACCCCCTTGCTCGCAGCCTGTCGCGCCAAGTTCAAGGTTGCCTCCACATTCACCTTGCGGAACTCCTGAAGTGGATCGGCAAGCGTTTCATTCATCACATGGACGCGCGCCGCGGCATGAATAACGATATCTACCGCCTGCAAGGCCTCGGACCAGTCAGTATCGGGACACAGGTCACCAGTCAATACAGACCGTACAGAAGAAGGAATGCGAGAGGATGTGCTTCGTGCAGCGGCAACGACTCCATGCCCCAGACGCTGCAACTGCTCCGACAAAGCCCTTCCAACAAAACCTGAGGCCCCTGTCACCAGGATTCTGCTCATGAGTCTCCCCTGTCTTTCTCCAGCAACCGTGTATATTCTCCAATCAAAAGATTGCTAATACGTTGACTGGAAAATTCTTTCTCCACTCGAATCCGAGCCTTTTCCCCCAGTTCCTTGCAGAGTCGCTCATCACCTAATAGCTGATCGATTGCCGCAGCCAACGCTTGAGAGTTTTTCACTGGCACAAGCAGGCCTGTCTCACCATTGACAATGGCATCGCTCAGACCATAGATATCCGAACCGATAGTCGGCACCCCCATGGCCGCGGCCTCGATCACCACAGTACCGAAACCCTCCCTGTAGCTAGGCAGGAGCAGCATATCCGCTATAGCCATGAACTTTTCCGGCTCATCAGAAAACCCCAAAAGAATAAGTCGCTCCTTGAGATCACTAGAAAAACCGGCCAAAAGCTCTTCTTCGCTCATCTCATGCGGCCCAAGGAGCATAAGAAAAACATCATGATTTCCGACTAAGCTCTCAAAAGCCGCCAATAACTCCAAAACACCCTTGTCTTGAGTAAGACGCCCAACAAAAAGCAGAGTCTTCGAGGCTCTTCCGATACCCAGGGAAGCTTTCAGAGAAACTCTTTCATTCAAGCTATAACGCGAAGCCGCGAAACGTTTCAGATCAATTCCGGCAAGCGACCCTTCACCAATAACCGAGATATCGTCATCATCTGCAACACCGCTATCGATGATGAATTTGCGCTGCGAAATACTATCCGCATAGCAATGAGTATTGAGAAGCGCTATAAGCTTGTCACTGCCCTTGGAAAGAAGATATTTCAAACCTTTTAAACCCACCCAAGGCTGCCCCGTAAAAGTATGCAAACGGATGGGCACGAAGGCAAGCTTTCCTGCTAGCGCACATAACAAACCTGCCTTTGGAGTGGTAGAGTGAACGATGTCAAACCGCTCTTTTCGAAAAAATCGCCAGAGTTTATACAAAGCCAGGAGATCGCTAAGCGGAGAAATTTTTCTTGGAATTACAATAGAAGCATAACGGCAATTATCAATATTTTTAGAAAGCTCTTTTTCACTAGCAACAATCGTGATCTCGGCCCCCGCATGGGCAAGTGCGGAAATTTGAGCTCTCAATTGGGTCTCAACAAAAAAAGTCACAGTAGAGACCCTGGCGATGCGCACGCCCTCAACCCCCTTTGAATTGAAATAGCTCAACGCCGGCCTTCCTTATCGAGAATAACTTCAGATATTTCTTTTGTTATATCACGACTAGGCACATAACCTAATATATGGTTCAACTTATTGCATGAGTAATGAGTGCGCGCCACCAAGGAATCTATACGAGATGATGTCAGAGGAAACATCTTTATCCCCGAAAAAACGAAGGCGATCATTCTCGCCAACGCTTCTGGGAAGCGCAAAAAAGGTGGAGAGACTCCCTGCAATCCTGCCATCGCCTCCACTAGGCTCTCTTGTGTGCAATCATTGGAAATATTGAATATCTGATTCTTCGCTCTTTCCTCAAATGCGCAGAGCAGAAGTGCCTCGACAACATCGTCAACATGTACATAGGTAGAAACTGATCCTGGGGGCCCCACATAGAAAAAACAGTGCGCCTTGATCAATCGCGCCCATTGACGCAACGACCCGTTTGGCATTCCTGAACCATATACATTGGACGGCCGCAAAATAGAATAGCTGAAAACACCATTTTCGACGGAAGACATCACCAGTTCATCGGCAATCGTCTTGGTGCATTCATAAACTCCTACCGGAGCAGAAGCGGTTTCCTCCGTGACAATACGCTCGGAGTTGGCCTTTTCCAGAACAGGACCGTATGCACCCACACTGCTTAGTTGGACCCAATGCACTGGCATACCAGATTGGCGAGCACTTCTTTTCGCAGCAATGATCAGCCGTTCTGTTGCCTCGACGTGAAGAGCATGCATCTTGCTCTCATCCTGAAGCTCTCCGAGGCAGTTGAGAATAACCGTACAGTCGGACACCAGGAAGTCGAGATCGACCTCACTGTTGAGGAGGTCGACTTTCACACAATCAACCCCAACGATGGATTGCATCTTCCTTGAGGAGATTCGGACATTCATACCCCGCTTCCGCAGCTCCGAAACCACCTTGCTTCCAATGAAGCCGGCACCACCAGTAACCAAAATGTTCATGTTATATCCCAATGACTATCTCAACTCGCCTCGGCCCCAACTATCCCAATAACCCTTGGGCAGCCAAGTCTCGAATGGATCAGATACTAGTTCAATGTCTCTCTTTATATGTTTCAAAGGAAAGCAAGAAATCCCTCTTTCTCTCAAACTTTTAAAGAAGACCCCATCCCTGCCTACAAGAATTGTAACGTCATGGCCAGCCCGCCGAGCCCCATGAGCGAGGTCAAGCAAGTGTACATTGGCATCTCCCATGAAGTCCGAACGATTCAAGATATATGTGATCTTCAAAATCACTCCATCCTTGTTATATCGCAAGCTCCTACAAAAGCCTCAGATGTATGATTTTAACTTAATCAAATCAAGTTCTTGAGGTCCATCTTAACAGCCTAATATGAATCCAATGGAGCAACGGCGAAGCATAAACAATAGCTCGAAGCTTATCGACAAGAGGAATATTCTTGAAGAAGAGAATGCTGAGAATGGATCGATTTGCACGAAGAGTTTCTAAAGCAGCGAGCTTAGCCAACGAAGCGGAGACCGCTACCGAGAGCTCTCCCCTGTATCTCTCTAGATAAACACTATAAACAATGGATCTCTTCGAAATCATTTCGTTTTTTTTAGAAAACCCAACATCTCTCTTTAAAGAATTATTATCATGCAAACGATATAACAGAGAAACAACTGGAACATGGATAACATTCACGTCTTCAGCATAGGTGGCGTGACACTTAATCCACATATCCTCATTTCCAAGAACAGGCGGAATAGGAAAGACTCTCTCAGCAAATCTTCTATTGAAAGCTATTGTCCCCCCCGAAAGAGAACCTAACTCTCTATCCTTAGGAAAAACCATTCCATCTAGGTACTTAGTTTTTGAAAAAGTTCTATATTTACAGAGAGTAATAAAGTTCTCATCTTGATCCAGTACTGGATCTACTCGCGCTCTCAAGGTGTTAGGTACAAGTTTATCGTCACCAGCCAACAACACCACAACACCTCCACTAGACCTCTCATAGGCAAAATTGAAGGCATTGTTCTTACCTTTTTTTTCATTCTTATAGCACTTGAGAAAATTATATTTATTCCGCAGCTGCTCCATCAACTGCCACGTCCCATCCGTAGAAAAATCATCAACACAGACGACCTCAATAGAAAGCTTTTCACCCTGCTCAGAAATACTTTGGAGAGCCTCTTCAAGATGCAAAACTTCATTATAGACCGGCATCAAAATTGAAACATCTACACCCATGTCCTTTATCCTCTATCGCTAACCGGGCTACTCATAATATATTTTGACTTTTTTGCGAAAGCCGAAAAAACGGGAAAAAATACACAAAAATATATCGCCAGAGGAATAACATTAGAGAACTGGCTTCTAGGAAGAATGATAATCACCGAAACCAGGCAAGCCGCCAGGCCCAGAAAAAATGAACTGGAAAGGGTCTTGTTATCTAGGGTTTTCAACAAGAAACCAAAGCATGCTGAAAAGGCAGAAAATAGAAAAACCTGCTCGAACGACCATATATAAAACGTACTAGGCAGGCTCCATCCCAAACCTAGCCCTCCGAGATATGTAACAGGATCGAGGTGATATGCAAGATAGTCTGCATAACTCACGTCTTGCATGCGCAAGTCATAGAAGATTGATGCAAGCCTAGACGCACCAGGGACAAAATTCTGAATCGTAGCCACCAGAGGATAGTCAGAAACCTTAGTAGAAACATCAAAGACCATCAAGGATATCCCCTGATCATATAGAAACTTGGAGACAAACCCTAACCAACCACTATCTAAATTAACGGCCAAACTCCTTGCACTTAAAGAGCCAAACAAAACCAGGCTGAGAAAAAACAAAGAAAAGGCAGCCAGTACGCCAAACCAACTGACCTTATGGTTTATTCCATATGCCCAGAGCAGCATGAATAGAGAAATAACAAACCCTCCTCGCTGTCCTGCGAGCAAAGACAAAAGCCCCATGACAAACAACGAGAGTATTATTATTTTCTTCTCACGCTCTAGACAAAATGAGTAGCTCAAACCAAGTGCAATATAGAAGAGGCTTTTAAAAAACTTACCACCGGCATAAGCCTCGCCCTGAAAAGAATATAGGGACAGATAACCATCAGATGACGAAATCACATAATTCCTGTATTCTACATACAGATTTATCGAGCAGATAATGACAACCAAGAAAAAGATAACCATGCGAAGCATGGGAGAGAAATGCCCCCCTCCTTCCTCTACACCGCCAGAACTACCTAGCTTAAACTTGATATCCCGCCCCAGCACAGCTCCCATATACATTGAAAACAGGAATATCATCGATAAAAAGCCAAGCCTCACCCCATCATAAGGAGCTAGTTTATATGTAGCAAAAAAGTCTATTGCAAAAATATCAACATCGGGATTCAATATTTTTGAAAAAAACCGCCCAAAAATGAACACAGCCGTCGATACAAAAAAAAGAACTGTCAAAGAGGTGGGCTTAAACCCTAAAGAAAGGAATGAGAGAAAAATATAAACAAAAAGCGCAAGCACTATAAAAGCTATCGAAAGCTCATCAACATAGGAGCTTACATCAAAACTAAAAAAGTAACAGACAAAAAGGAAAACAAGAATCAAGAAGCCAAAGAGCAAAGTTTTAGAGCTCTTGATCACAACGCCCCCTTGATTAACCATAAAGTGAACCCTCTTTAAACATCATAGAGCAGAATAAAATCACCAGCCCTCTGCTCAACATGTTTTTCTTTTCCTATAGTGAGAAATAAGCACCGAAAGAAGAAGCCCAATAGATTTTCGGAAAAGGAAAGCTCCTTTCAATCCAAGTAATGCCCAGAAAACCAAGATAAGAGCCTGATTTTTTTCTTCGGAGAGCAAAATCAATGAGCTTGTCAAAGTGCAGAAAGAGGTAACCATATAAAGCTTAAGCCTAGGTATCTTACGCCACACCGAACACGAAAACTCAGTTCGGCAGAATAGAAAAACCCAAAACGCAACAGCAGTAGCTACCGCTGCACCAGCTGCTCCATAGAGAGGAACCAACAGATAATTACCACCGAAGCTAGTTAACGCAGCTAAAATAGAAGACAGCATAGAAAGACCGGTTCGGCGAGAAATGCTGATGCCGATCGCCGTTGCCTCTGAGAGAGCATAAAGTAAGGGAGAGGCCACACATACTGTTATCATGTACTGTATGGGCGCATATGCTTCAGGTAAAAAAAGTGGAACCATCCAAGAGAACAGCCCACTTATTATAAATATATAGAAAACGCACGCCAGTACATGCTCCGATATTTCATCAATTTTCTTTTCATCAACCCCCTCGGCAGCCCATTTGAAGACCGTTGGAGACCATATGGTCGTAAAAATGTTTCCAAGAATACCAGCACCTGCTGCGATACTCACCGCTACTGAATATATCCCCAACTCTGAAAAGGTAGAGAAGGCACGCAAAAAGAGTCTATCCATGACATACAGTCCCCATGCCGCCACTCCGCCCACAACTAATGGTAGACCGAAACGCAACAACTCATGAAACTGTGTCTTGTACAACGTATAGGCATTCCATGGTCTCCATTCACCACGGGTATTCCAAGCAAAAATAGACATGATCGTAAACATAGATATTGCTTGCGCCACTAATAAACTTACAAAAGAGGCCGGTATGGAAAAAACAAAAAATGACGCAATGACGATCAAAAAAAGAATTTTAGGCGATATCTGAGTCAAAGAGAACGCAAGAGCTCTTTCCTGCATTCTCAGAATCAGGGAGAGGAAGCGAGAAACCAATGCAAAAACAAAACAAAGCATTGTCAGATAGGCAAGTAGACCATCGCTTTTCTCGTACATAAAATCAGAAAGTATCGATGCATCATAAAAAAACAAAAAAGAACAAGACAAAAGCAAAAAAAACAACCCGGGGAAAAGACATGATTTCAATAATGCCGAGCGATTTTTTTCTTCGTGATATTCACGCACATAGGCTTGATCCAACCCTAGACAAAAAAGGAGAACACAGAAGTTTGAGGCAACTTGAAGCATTGCAATCCGGCCAACATCTTCAGCGGAATAAAACCAAGTAATTATAGGGAGCGTTATCAGACCAAGAACAGCCGACCCGATAGAGCCTATAGCAAAAACCGCTATCTTCCGAGAAACCATTATTTTTCTTCTACTAAATATTCTACTTCTTTTATAAAAGACCTATAGTTCTGCTCAGAACTAAAATCTTTCTCTATTTTTTTACGTGCCGTTTCCCGCATTGTTTTCCTGTCTCCTCCCAGATAGAGTTTGGAAATTGAGCTACAGTACTCTTCGGGAGTAGGGTTTTCAGAAAGCAACCGCCCACAACTATTATCTATCAGAGATCTGATTCCACCTACACAAGGAGCAATTGCAGGAACGCCAGCACTCATCGCTTCCATAATAGAAACCGGCACACCTTCCGACTCGCTTGCATTAATAAAGAAATCAACAGCATTATTTAGGAAAAAAGCTTTCGCTTCTTTATTTTCGACTTCTCCCATAAAGTGAAAACTTACATTCTCAAGCTCTCCTAGTTCCGTCCTGGCTAGAGACTCGAGATCAAGCTTCAAAGCTCCTCCTCCCAAGTGGGTCCACTTTATTTTAATGGAGCGGTGTTCAAGGGCAAGAAGCCTCACAGTGGAAATGATTTTGTCAATTCTTTTTATAGGAATACATGAAGAAAGAGAGACCAGATGGAGTCCCTCCTCACTTACTTTTGAACCACCTTTGGGAATGGGTACACCTAACTTAGAAATCTTGAGTTTTTCATCGGCTGCAGAATAGCGCTCTTGATAATAATTTCTGCCTTGTTCGGAAAGAAGAAATACGGCATCAAAACAATCAACAAACTGTCGCTTCAGAGGCATATAGCCATGCGCGCGTCGCTCTTCGTAAAGATCGAACCCATGAGCTCTAGAGATTACTTTACCGATTAACCCTTCCTGCTTCAGCAAACAAGAAGCGTAAGCTTGTACATCATTCCAATAACAATAAACGACATCGATTTTTCCATTATTGGATACGAATTGGCGCAACGCCAACTCAGATGACTTGGTCAATGCCGACGCTTTCAATGCATAATATAATTTTAAAAAGCTGAATTCCCTTGCTTTTATCAAACATCGAATCTCTTTTATGAAGACAGCGGAAATAAGCGCTCTAAAAATCAAATTCAATCTCGATTTTTCTTGAATCGGGGTTGAGAGCGTTATATTCTCAGGCAGCCATCTTCTATCTTTTCCGCAAGTGGCGGGCAAAATATACACCTCGGAAAATGAGCTCTCAGCCCAAAATGCTATCTCATCTTCAATAAATTGCTCCCCAGGATAATAAGGGAAAGCATTTGTAAGTATGAGAATACTGCTCATTTGACGAGAGCCTTAACAATAGTCTCAATTGCTTCGTCAGTGAGATAAGGGTGCATTGGAAGACTCAATACCTCTTCTGCAACCATATCCCCAACTGGCAGATATGCTTTGTCGTTAGAAACCGCCGGCTGTTTATTCAGGGGGATAGGATAATGAACAGCAGTTGGGATACCTGCATCTTTAAGATAGCTCTGAACATTATACCGTTCATTCACACGAATAGTATATTGAGCCCAAGCACTAACATTATACGGCTCAATGTAGGGCATAGAGTCAAGCCCTGCAGCCTGCAATAAAGAACTGTAACGTTGTGCTACTCTTTGGCGTAACTGCATTTCCTCATCAAAAACTTCCATCTTTGAAAGAAGGATAGCTGCCTGCAAGGTATCAAGGCGGCTATTTACTCCCACCCGGATATGATGATAGCGACGGTCTTGGCCATGTCGAGCTATTTGGCGCATAACCTCGGCCAAGCCGTCATCTTCCGTGAAAATTG
This sequence comes from Pseudomonas sp. FDAARGOS_761, assembly GCF_013343155.1. Lineage (NCBI taxonomy): Bacteria > Pseudomonadati > Pseudomonadota > Gammaproteobacteria > Pseudomonadales > Pseudomonadaceae > Pseudomonas > Pseudomonas sp. FDAARGOS_761. Next base: position 3,632,418 of record NZ_CP054572.1, read on the forward strand.
CTCCACCATCACCGTAACAACCCAATGGTTTACTAGGGAAAAAGCTGGTGCATGCAATTTTAGTCAAACTACAGGAGCGCCTTCCTTTATAGATTGCACCAAAACTCTGAGCAGCATCCTCAATAACAGGGATACCATACTCCGCTGCAATCTCATTAATCTCGTCAAAATCGGCACACTGCCCATACAACGATACAGGAATAATCGCTTTAGTTCTTGCTGTGATAGCTGCTTTCAGCAGCTTTGGATCTAGATTATATGAGCGAGGGTCAACATCGACATAAACCGGTGTTGCCCCTAGTAATGCAGCTGTTTCCGCAGTGGCTATATAATTGAATCCTGGGGTAATAACTTCATCGCCAGCCCCTACATTCAATGCCATCAGCGCAATCTGCAGGGCATCTGTCCCGTTAGCTACACTGATACAGTGCCGAACCCCGACATAATTGGCCAGCTTTTGCTCTAACTCAGCCACCTCGGGACCAAGTATATATTGTCCATGCTCAAGTACCCGGGCAATTGCGAGGTCGAGCTTATCTTTAATACGTGCCTGCTGCGCCCGCAGGTCAATAAAGTCAATCACGCCACCAACTCCTTCACCAGTCCATCTGCAGACAGTCGATACGTATCCCCAGTATGTGGACAAGTAGCCTTACCTTTTCCATTCACCGGCAAATCAAGTCTTTCACCGTACTCGCTCATCCAACCAACTTGTCGTGCGGGAACACCTACCATCAACGCATATGATGGCACATCTGACGTGACTACAGCTCCAGCCCCAATAAAAGCAAAGGAACCGATAGTTACCCCACAGACAATGGTGCAGTTGGCTCCCAAGGTAGCGCCACGTTTCACCAGTGTATTCAGGTACTCACTTTTTCGCTCAATTAGCGAACGTGGATTATGGACATTTGTAAATACCATACTCGGTCCACAAAAGACCCCTTCCTCTAGAGTAACATTGTCATAGACAGATACGTTGTTCTGAATTTTACATCGATCACCAATGGATACTTTATTTCCAACAAACACATTTTGGCCTAGAGAAACTTCCTTGCCAATTCTAGCCCCTGCACACACATGCACGAAGTGCCAAATTCGAGAACCGTCTCCAATTTGAGCTCCTTCGTCAACAATTGCGCTATCGTGCTGATAAAACCCCATAACATCACACCAATTTAGCCAAGAATGGGTGACCTTCTTCATTTTCAGCTTTTACTGCTTTGAGGGAGCGAATGGTTTCCACTGTCTCTACGCAATGACGTGCCTCCTCGATTCCGAAGCCTCCCCCAACAAGAATCGACTCATAACTGAGCGTATGCAGATCGGTAAAACCTTCTGAAAACTCGACTTCTACGCCATCACAAGTAATCGAGCGATAAGTAGGTTTTTTACCCTTAACAGAGGCGGGAAGATCATTGGCATCGATGGAAAGGAACCAGCGCACTCGCGCATTTTCATACTCAAGGTAACCTGTTGCCTTAGATTCATTTGAGTAGTGAACAACATTTCTTTGCAACCTACCGAATATGAAATGCAACATATCGTAGAAATGCACACCAATATTCGTGGCCACTCCAAAGGATTTTCTGGGATCGCCTTTCCAGCTTTCCATATACCACTTGCCGCGGCTAGTTATATAGGTCAGGTCAACCTCATGCTTGTGGGTTTTGGTGCCATTTTCCACCTTCTTCTTCAGATCAAGAATTGCTGTATGATGACGTAATTGGAGAATATTCCAAAGCCGACGACCGGTTTCATGCTCGACAATGGCAAGATCATCGAGCAATTCAGAACTAGGAACCAAAGGCTTTTCACAGATCACGTCGCAACCCAAACGGAGACCTGCTGTGATATGGGAATGATGCAAGTAATTAGGCGAGCAGACAGAGACAAAGTCTAAAGCTTGCTCAGGCCTACGCTTTAATCGCCAAGCATAGTCGTAAAATCTCTCAAACTCCGTAAAGAATTCACTCTGCGGAGAGATACTATCGATTATCCCAACGGAATCATTGATATCATAGGCACATGTCAATACATTTCCGGTATCTTTGATAGCGCGCATATGCCTGGGGGCAATGTAACCAGCAGCACCAATGAGAGCAAAACGTTTCATGAAATATCTCTGACGAAGTCAATGTCCGCAGCCAAGTAGCTACTTGACTACTGTGGGATCAGGCTTTGATTACCTTCTGCGATGGCGCCCGATATTTTCCACGACTATCTACAACCAGGCTGGCGTGAGCATGGATAAGATCGTAATCAAACCGATCATGATCAGTTGCTAACACAACCGCATCGAAACGAGAAAGCCTTTCGGCAGTCAGAGGCTCACTAGCAAGGTCAAAGTGATGCTCACGCATTTTGGGGAAACTGGGAACATGGGGATCGCTATAAGAGACAATGCCTCCTTTGGCCTGAATCAGTTCCATGATTTCAACCGAAGGAGACTCACGCATATCATCTACGTTTTTCTTATAGGCAATACCCAGTACCAAGACGCGACTGCCTTTAAGAGCCTTACCTCTTTCATTCAGCCCATCCATTAGCTTACTGACTACATACTCCGGCATAGCCTTGTTGACTTCACCAGAAAGTTCGATGAAGCGAGTATGCAAGCCATATTCGCGTGCTTTCCAGGTCAGGTAGAAAGGATCGATGGGAATACAGTGCCCTCCCAAACCAGGCCCTGGATAATAAGGGGTAAATCCAAAAGGTTTGGTCGCTGCAGCATCTACCACTTCAAAAATATCGATACCCATTCGGTCCGCGACTACTTTCATCTCATTGACCAGGCCGATATTCACCGCGCGATGAATATTTTCCAGCAATTTGGTCATTTCCGCAGCTTTGGTAGAGCTCACTGGAACTACTTTATCTATAGCCTGTTCGTAAAGAGCGACTCCAACTTCCAGGCATTCCGGGGTATGCCCCCCAATTACCTTTGGAATAGTGCGGGTTTCAAAATTCGGATTACCTGGATCTTCACGCTCTGGCGAATAGACTAGAAATATACTTTTCCCAACGACCAGCCCATCGGACTGAACCCTGGGTAGCAGCTCCTCCTCAGTGGTACCTGGATAGGTTGTGCTTTCAAGAGAGACGACTTGTCCTTCACGCAGATACGGCTTAATAGCTTCCGTCGTATTAACCACAAAACTCATATCCGGCTCGCGATATTTATTCAGCGGGGTCGGAACACAAAGAATAAGTGCGTCGCACTCTTTTGCCCGAGAGAAGTCGGTCGTAGCTTCAAAACCAGAAGAGCAAGCGTGAGAAATGCTTTCCGCGGATATATGCTCAATATAGCTTTCACCGGAATTCAGCCTTCTAACTTTTTCGGCGTCGATATCAATGCCAAGCACTCTAAAACCGATCGAATTATAACGCAACATAAGCGGGAGTCCGACATAGCCCAACCCCACGATCCCGACAAGAGCCTCTTTATTCTTGAACTTTCTAGTAACTTTTTCTCTCAGGTTTTCCATATTTCCATCTCAGCAAGTAGTAACAGGACCTATATGAACCACCTGTTATCATGTCTACAGAACAGGGAGTCGCTAGCCAAACCCTCCCGACACTCCCTGTTTCCCTTACAGCGCATTTGACAGGATGCAGGTATCTTTGACCTGGCTAGCAAGATATCTGCTTGCGCCTTGTACTCCAAGGCTAGCCCTTTGAAGTACAAGGCTCGCCCCGCTAGGCAAAGGGTAACCTACCTGCCTTGTCACAGCTAGCATCACTGGCAAGACGAGCCATACCGCCAATCCGTTCGATTATATACAGTCTCTTCCTTCGATAAGCTGCTTGACTCTGGAAGAATCCCATGATCGAGCCCCAGCCTTGCTGGCTACTGACCGCAGAAATAGTCAAAAAATTGACTAGACCGCAGCGTTCCTCGTTGGACGCTAGAGGCGCTACCATCCGTTCAACAACGTTATCCGGAGCGAAAATGAATGCAGGATCACTGCTCATCCCCTTCAATAGAAAAGTGTTCCAGCTTCTCCACCTACTTAACAAAAGGAGTGCTTACATTTTTCCAGAAAAGGCCATGGGCTCGAAGAAAATAAAGGGAAAATATCGAATGATATGGCTTATTTTATGAGAGGCACAGCCGGATAGGGCGTCCCTGCCCATTCCAACCATAATTACCGCTTATTGCGATAGAGCGAATTAAACACGACAGCCACGACACCAACCGCACCACCGAGCAACAACCCCATCATGACGAGTAAAAGCTTCTTCGGCTTCACGGGAGAATCGGGCGTCTCAACCGAACCATCCTGACGGAACACAGCAACCTCGTCGGTGTTTACCCGTAAACTACTATAGAGTTTCTCCTGCTCCTGCAGAGTTCGTAAAGCAGGGATGAAAGGATCATCTGACACACGACTTTCCAAAGCCTCAATCTCTCCTCTAAGCGCCTTGCTGCCCCGCATATACATCAAGCTACCGTTCATGATAGCCGAAAGCTGCTCAGATACCTGCCCACTTATCATCGGAGGCTTTTCCAACCCCACAGCATCCGCGACTTTTAGAGCCTCTCTAAGTTGCACAATTCTATCTTCACGGCGTAACTTAGCAGTTTCACGTAGCGTTTGGATCCGCTGATCGACATCCCGAGCCTTGACCTCTATCTCACGGTGCGCATTCTTAACCATTTCTTGGACGGAATGTTCGGCCGTATCGGCAAGATAGCGACGGATCCACTCAGCGGCCAGCTCAGGATCTTCCTGTTCTACTGTTAGCCGATAGCGACTCGGCTGGGTCTTGTCTGGCAGAGTAATACTGATCTTTTCATTAAATACCCTATAGAGACTATCGCGCGACGCCGGCCTCTCACCTCCTAGCGACGGCAAGTAGACATTCTCGAAGAAGCGGTGCCGAGTCTCATCAGCTTGAAGATTGCGCAAGAACACGGAATAGACATCCTGAACCTTAAATGCCTGAAGACCCGACTCCTTGGTGCGCCCCTGGTTAAAACCGGCAACATTGCTCAGCGAGGGTGGCAACACGGCGATACTGGCTTCATAAACTGGCTTACTTGTATAGGCATATATAGCAGCAACAATGCCAAATATAAGAGCTACGACCAGGATAATCCACTTTCCCTTCCATAGAATCTGAAAAAGTCTTACGAGATCAATTTCACCGCCACCGTTTTTTTCTTCTTTCAACGCTACCATTATCGGAACTCCATAATCTGTCTTCTATAGCTCACGCAAGCCCCGAACTGAAGCTATTCGAAACGAGAAGCTACAACTCCACCGATGTGCATTATCACCAAGACAAAGAGAGTGCATATAAAAAACATGACATATCTCGACGCCTCCTCAAGTAGCACACCCTGTGCCAGAGATTATCTGTACAAGGAATTCTACGATAGACAGCCAAGAACACGCCTCAGTTCCGTAAGAAGTATTTTAGTTTTCTGAAGACTGATTGCTCGCTCAGTACAGCTGAGCATACGATTCAAATCGCGAAACAGCTTCAAAGAAAAAGCCCGGAGGTAACAAGCAAAATGATGGCAGAACGCAATCAAGATGGAAGGCCACTCTAACCAGTCGATCCGCTATGAGTCCTTGCGCCTCAGGCCATTGTCAGCCCCCCCCATCACTCGATGAAGAAAGCCGAGCAAGTAAGGAATCTCTCTCTTTCCGAGCCTTGGCAAGATCCTTCTCGATTGCCTTGATACGTATATTAGCTCGCGCTAAAAGTGACGAACCGGCCAATAGGCCAATGAAACCACCCAAGATGAACACCAAGGCAACATAGAGAACAACGGGCAGCTCGGGGGTAAGCAAACCGAACAGTTCGAAATGAGTAACCTGCCGGTTTTCCAATACCATAACTACTACGAGAAGAGCGATAAACAGCACTCCACCCATCAGCAGTATGCGCCTTATCCAAAGCATGAGGACTCCAATATCCGAATGGACCGATATCACTCCGGCTCGTTGACCCGATCCCGCAACTCCTTGCCCGGCTTGAAGTGCGGCACGAACTTGCCGTCGAGGCGTACCGACTCCCCGGTCTTGGGGTTGCGACCGACGCGCGGGGCGCGGTAGTGCAAGGAAAAGCTGCCGAAACCACGGATCTCGATCCGGTCCCCGGTCGCCAGGGCCTGGGACATTTGCTCCAGCATGGTCTTGATTGCCAACTCGACATCCTTCGCGGACAGTTGCCCCTGATGGGTAACGATCCGTTCGATCAACTCCGACTTGGTCATGGTTTTCCCTTCTTTTTCAAGCGGCTAGATCAGCTCAGGTCTCTTTTAGCATGCTGATCAGTCTTTGAACAGGTCCAAGAAGGGGAAAACGAAAAAGGGCGGCCTAGGCCGCCCTTTTTCATGATGGATCAGAGACTTAGCCCTGATTCTCCATCTGAGCACGGATCAGATCACCGATGGTGGTCGGACCAGCGCTTTCTACTTCCTGCTTACGCAGTTCTTTCATTGCGTCCTTCTCGTCGTCGACGTCCTTGGACTTGACGGAGAGGCTGATGACGCGGCTCTTGCGGTCGATGCTGATGATCTTGGCTTCGACTTCCTCGCCTTCCTTCAGGACGTTGCGCGCGTCTTCGACGCGGTCACGGCTGATTTCGGAAGCCTTCAGGATACCTTCGATGTCGTCGCCCAGGCTGATGACAGCGCCTTTGGCGTCGACTTCCTTCACGGTACCGCGGACGATGCTGCCTTTCTCGTGCAGGGACGCGTAGTTGGAGAACGGATCGTCTTCCAGCTGCTTGATGCCCAAGGAGATGCGCTCGCGCTCCGGGTCGACCGACAGGATGACGGTTTCCAGCTCGTCGCCCTTCTTGAAGCGACGTACGGCTTCTTCGCCGACTTCGTTCCAGGAGATGTCGGACAGGTGGACCAGGCCGTCGATGCCGCCGTCCAGACCGATGAAGATACCGAAGTCGGTGATCGACTTGATGGTACCGGAGATACGGTCACCCTTGTTGAACTGGCTGGAGAAGTCTTCCCACGGGTTGGATTTGCACTGCTTGATACCCAGGGAGATACGACGACGCTCTTCGTCGATGTCCAGAACCTGAACTTCCACTTCGTCGCCAACCTGGACGACTTTCGACGGATGGATGTTCTTGTTGGTCCAGTCCATTTCGGAGACGTGTACCAGGCCTTCCACGCCCTCTTCCAGCTCGGCGAAGCAGCCGTAGTCGGTGAGGTTGGTGACGCGGGCCATGACGCGGGTGCCTTCCGGGTAACGCGCCTTGATGGCAACCCACGGGTCTTCGCCCAGTTGCTTCAGGCCCAGGGATACACGGTTGCGCTCGCGGTCGAACTTCAGGACCTTGACGTCGATCTCGTCGCCAACGTTGACGATCTCGGACGGATGCTTGATGCGCTTCCAGGCCATGTCGGTGATGTGCAGCAGGCCGTCTACGCCGCCCAGGTCCACGAATGCGCCGTAGTCGGTGAGGTTCTTGACGATACCCTTGACCTGCTGGCCTTCCTGCAGCGATTCCAGCAGAGCTTCACGCTCGGCGCTGTTCTCGGCTTCCAGGACGCTGCGGCGGGAAACGACAACGTTGTTGCGCTTCTGGTCGAGCTTGATGACCTTGAACTCGAGCTCTTTGCCTTCCAGGTGGGTGGTGTCGCGAACCGGACGCACGTCGACCAGCGAACCCGGCAGGAACGCGCGGATGCCGTTGACGTCGACGGTGAAACCGCCCTTGACCTTGCCGTTGATGACGCCCTTGACCACTTCGTCGGCAGCGAAAGCCGCTTCCAGAACAATCCAGCTCTCGGCGCGCTTGGCTTTCTCGCGGGACAGCTTGGTCTCGCCAAAGCCGTCTTCTACCGCGTCCAGTGCGACGTGGACTTCGTCACCCACCTTGATGGTCAGTTCGCCCTGTTCGTTGTAGAACTGCTCGACCGGGATGACGCCCTCGGATTTCAGACCGGCATGGACGGTGACCCAGTCACCATCGATGTCGACCACGATGCCGGTGATGATGGCACCCGGCTGCATGTCGAGGGATTTCAGACTTTCTTCAAAGAGTTCTGCGAAGCTTTCGCTCATGTTCATACCTGTAGTCAAAGGCCCGGAAGGGCCCGATTCCGCATCACCAGCCAATGCGGTCAAGTCATTAAATGAAGCCGCAGGACAATTTGCTGGTTTCCTGCTAGCTTCTGATTGCACTCCCGAATGGGAATGCCCAGTTGGGTTGTTCTGCGATGGCGCCATCCAAGTCGAGAGGCAACCCTCACCGCACCTGCAAAACGCCACAACATAAGGTCTGGAATATTAGCAACCAGGCCCTGTATCGTCAATTCCCGCGCCGAAACCTCAGACGTCCCAGCCCTGCCGCTCGCAGTGCCGGATGATCGTCTCGACCACCGCCTCGATGCTCATTTCGGTGGAGTCCAGCAGGATCGCGTCATCGGCCGGTTTCAGCGGCGCGACCGCGCGCTGGCTGTCGCGCTCGTCGCGCTCGCGGATTTCTTCCAGCAAGGCAGACTGGTCGACATCCGCGCCCTTCGCCTTCAACTGCAGGTAGCGTCGACGCGCACGCTCCTCCGCCGAGGCGGTGAGGAAGATCTTCAGAGGCGCATCGGGAAATACCACGGTGCCCATGTCGCGGCCGTCGGCCACCAGTCCCGGCGCCTCGCGAAACGCCCGCTGGCGCTGCAGCAGCGCATCGCGCACGGCCGGCAGCGCCGCGACCTGGGAAGCGCCGGCACCGACCTGCTCGGTACGGATCACATCGGTCACTTCCTCGCCTTCGAGAATGATGCGCTGCCCATGGCTGCCATCGGCGGCGACGAACTGCACATCGAGGTGCGCAGCCAGGACCTTCAGCGCCTCTTCATTGGTCAGGTCGACACCATGGTTGACCGCGGCGAACGCCAACAGCCGATAAAGCGCCCCGGAATCCAGCAGGTTCCAGCCCAGGCGCCGGGCGAGCAGCCCGGCGACCGTACCCTTGCCGGCGCCACTGGGGCCATCGATGGCGAGCATCGGTACAGCGCCGTTCATCAATTGTTCTCCACGGCGACCCGGATACCGGTCTGGGCACACAGGGCGAGGAAGTTAGGGAAGGAGGTGGCGACGTTGGCGCAGTCGTGGATGCGGATCGGCCCGCTGGCGCGCAGCGAAGCGACGCTGAAGGACATGGCGATACGGTGGTCGCCGTGCGCCCAGACTTCGCCGCCACCGAACGCACCACCCTCGATGACGATACCATCCGGGGTCGGCTCGGCCTTCACGCCCAGGGCCTTCAGGCCGTCGGCCATGACCTGGATACGGTCCGACTCCTTGACCCGCAGCTCTTCGGCGCCACGCAGGACGGTGCGCCCCTCGGCGCAGGCGGCAGCCACGAAGAGTACCGGGAACTCGTCGATGGCCAGTGGCACCAGGTCCTCGGGAATGTCGATGCCCTTGAGCCGCGCGGAGCGCACGCGGATGTCGGCGACCGGCTCGCCGCCGACCTCGCGCTGGTTTTCCAGGCTCAGGTCACCACCCATCAGGCGCAGGATCTCGATGACGCCGACGCGCGTCGGGTTGATGCCGACGTGCTGCAGGACCAGTTCCGAACCTTCGGCGATACTGGCGGCAACCAGGAAGAAGGCTGCCGAGGAAATGTCGGCCGGGACCTCGATATGGGTGGCGCTCAACTTATGCCCGGATTCGACCTTGGCGGTGCTGCCCTCGACCTCCACCGGATAGCCGAAGCCGCGCAGCATGCGCTCGGTGTGGTCGCGGGTCGGCGCCGGCTCGGTGACCGAGGTCTCACCCGCGGCGTAGAGCCCGGCGAGCAACAGGCAGGACTTCACCTGGGCGCTGGCCATCGGCATGTCGTAATGCATACCGGTGAGGCGCTGGCCGCCGCGAATGGTCATCGGCGGACGGCCTTCCGGCCCCGTCTCGATTACCGCGCCCATCTCGCGCAGCGGCTTGGCTACGCGATTCATCGGCCGCTTGGAAAGGGAAGCGTCGCCGGTCAGGGTGCTGTCGAACGGCTGAGCCGCCAGCAGACCGCTGAGCAGACGCATGGAAGTACCGGAGTTACCCAGGTAGATCGGCCCAGGCGGCGCCTTGAGGCCGTGCAGGCCAACGCCATGGACGGTGACGCGGCCGTTCTGCGGCCCCTCGATCACCACTCCCATGTCGCGGAACGCCTGGATGGTTGCCAGTGCGTCCTCACCCTCGAGGAAGCCCTCCACTTCGGTGGTGCCTTCGGCCAGGGAGCCGAGCATGATCGAGCGATGGGAGATCGACTTGTCGCCCGGTACCCGGATGGTTCCGGACAGGCTGCCGCCCGGCTGGGCCAGATAAATCAGGTCGTTGTTGTGCATGGCGTCCACATAGGCCCGACGGGCCAGGATTTTGCTGAAATGCTCACGGGCTACCCGGGCGCGCGTGAAAACGCCCAACAACTGGTGCCCGTCCCCAGTGTCGACGGCCTCGCGCAGCGCGTCGAGGTCGTCACGAAAAACATCCAGTGTACGCAGCACCGCCTCGCGATTGGCGAGAAAGATGTCGTGCCACATCACCGGGTCGCTGCCGGCGATCCGTGTGAAATCACGGAAACCGCCGGCGGCATAGCGGAAGATCTCCAGGTTCTCGCTGCGCTTGGCCAGGGAGTCGACCAGGGTGAAGGCCAGCAGGTGAGGCAGGTGGCTGGTGGCCGCCAGAACCTCGTCGTGATGCTCGACCTCCATGTGCTCGACGTCCGCGCCCAGCGCGCGCCACAGGCTGTCGACCAGCGCCAGCGCGTCGGCATCGGTCTCCGCGGAGGGCGTGAGAATCACCTTGTGCCGGCGGAACAGGGTCGCCTTCGCCGCGGTCACTCCGCTCTGCTCGGAACCCGCGATCGGATGCCCCGGTACTAGGTACCGCGACATCCCGCCGAACGCGGCACGCGCGGCACGCACGATATTGCCCTTGGCGCTGCCAACGTCGGTCAATACAGCCTTGCCCAGGTCGAGCTTCGCCAGGTCGGCCAGCACCCGTTCCATCGCCAGGATCGGCACCGCCAGCTGGATCACGTCGGCGCCGACGCAGGCGCGGCCAAGATCCTCCTCGCAACGGTCGACCACGCCGAGTTCCACCGCCAGGCGGCAAGACTCGGCATCCCGATCCACGCCGACCACTTCCCGGAACAACCCTTTGCTCCGCAACCCCTTGGCGAAGGAGCCGCCGATCAGGCCCAGCCCCACCACCACCAGGCGGCCCAGCTTAGGGGTCGACTGTTGCAGCGGCGTGACCTCAGTCATGCGCCAGCACCTTGCCCAGCGCCTGGAGGAAACGATCGTTCTCTTCCGGCAGCCCGATGGAGACGCGCAGGAAGGTCGGCATCCCGTAGCCAGCCACCGGACGCACGATCACACCTTCGCGCAGCAGCGCCTGGTAGACCGGACCGGCATCGCGAGCCAGATCCACGGCGATGAAGTTGCCCTTCGAGGGAATCCAGGACAGGCCCAACGCGTGGAAGCCATCCTCCAGCTGCGCCATGCCGGAATCGTTTAGGCGGCGACTCTGCGCCAGGTAGTCATGGTCATCCAGCGCCGCGCAGGCAGCCGCCAGGGCCAGGCTATTGACATTGAACGGCTGGCGCACGCGGTTGAGCACATCGGCCACCGCCTTGCTCGAAAGCGCGTAGCCGACCCGCAGCGAAGCCAGGCCATAGGCCTTGGAGAAGGTCCGCGAGACCAGCAGGTTGGGGTGCCGCGCCAGGTAGTCCAGGCCATCGGGCAGCTCGTCGCCCTCGGCGTATTCGATATAGGCCTCGTCCAGCACCACCAGCACCTCCGCCGGCACCTGGGCGAGGAACCGCTCCAGGGCGTCCGCACCGAACCAGGTCCCGGTCGGGTTGTTCGGGTTGGCGACGAACACCACGCGAGTTTGCCCATCGATGGCGGCGAGCATCGCTTCCAGGTCATGCCCCCAGGCGCGCGCCTTGACCGCCCGCCCCTCGGCGCCCACGGCCTGGGTGGCGATCGGGTAGACGGCGAAGGCATGTTCGCTGAACACGGCGTTCAGACCAGGCGCGAGGTAGGCACGGGCGACCAGGTCGAGAATGTCGTTGGAGCCGTTGCCCAGGGTCACCTGCGCCGCATCCACCGCGCAACGCTCGGCCAGCTTGCGCTTGAGTTCGAAACCGTTGCCGTCAGGATAACGGGTCAGTTCCGCCAGTTCGGCGCGGATAGCCTCCAGCGCCTTTGGGCTCGCACCCAGCGGGTTCTCGTTGCTGGCGAGCTTGACGATCGCCGCAGGGTCGATACCCAGCTCGCGGGCCAGTTCGTCCACCGGCTTGCCAGGGACGTAGGGCGACAGCTTTTGCACCCCCGGCTGGGCCAGGGCAAGGAAATCGGACATGGATAGTTCAGCCTCGACGCGGGACGGGGCATTCATCGATGACCCGTCTCTTCGGAATGACAGCGCGCTCAGAGCACCGCTTTCGGATAGGAGCCCAGGACCTTCAGGGCGACGGCTTCCTGGCCGATCTTCTCCAGGACGTCCTTGATCAGCGGTTCTTTATGGTGGCCGACGAAATCGATGAAGAACACGTAGGTCCATTTGCCGCTGCGCGACGGGCGGGTTTCGATGCGGGTCAGGTCGATACCGTTGTTGTGGAACGGTACCAGCAGCTCGTGCAGGGCTCCCGGCTTGTTGCGCATGGAAACGATGATCGAGGTCTTGTCGTCGCCGGTCGGCGGCACCTCCTGGTTGCCGATGATCAGGAAGCGCGTGGAGTTGTCCGGGCGGTCCTCGATCTTCTCGTGCAGCTTGCTCAGGTCGTACAGGCTGGCCGCCATGTCGCCGGCGATCGCCGCCGAATTCCACTCGCTCTTCACCCGCTTGGCCGCGTCGGCGTTGCTCGACACCGCCACCCGCTCGACGCTCGGGTAGTGCGAGTCCAGCCACTTGCGACATTGCGCGAGGGATTGGGCATGGGAATAGATCCGGGTGATGTTGTCGGTCTTGGTGGTTTCGCCGACCAGCAGGTGATGGTGGATACGCAACTCGACTTCGCCGCAGATCACCATGTCGTGCTCGAGGAAGCTGTCGAGGGTATGGTTGACCGCCCCCTCGGTGGAGTTTTCCACAGGCACCACGCCGAAGTTCACCGCGCCGGCGGCGACCTCGCGGAACACCTCGTCGATCGCCGCCATCGGCGTGCTGATCACCGCGTTGCCGAAATGCTTGAGTGCCGCGGCCTGGGTAAAGGTGCCCTCGGGTCCGAGATAGGCCACTTTCAGCGGCTGCTCGAGCGCCAGGCAGGACGACATGATCTCGCGGAACAGCCGCGCGACCTCTTCGTTGTCCAGCGGCCCCTTGTTCAATTGCATGATGTGCTTGAGCACCCAGGCTTCGCGCTCGGGACGGTAGAACACCGGCGCCTCGCCCTCGCCCAGGGTTTGGGTCTTCACTCGCGCCACGTCCTGGGCGCAACGGGCACGCTCGCTGATCAGCTCGAGCAACTTCTCGTCGAGGCTGTCGATGCGCAGGCGCAAGGCCTTGAGCTGGTCCTGGTCCGCCATCAGCCGTGCTCCTTCTCGAACTCCGCCATGTATGCGACCAGCGCCTCGACCGCGTCCAGGCCAAGGGCGTTGTAGATGGAAGCGCGCATGCCGCCGACCGAGCGGTGGCCTTTCAGGTTGAGCAGCCCGCGCGCCTCGGCGCCTTCCAGGAACGGCTTGTCGAGACGCTCGTCGGCCAGGCGGAACGGCACGTTCATCCAGGAGCGGGCGCTCGGCTGGATCGGGTTGGTGTAGAAGTCGCTGGCATCGATGGTCTTGTACAGCAGGTCCTTCTTGGCGCGGTTGCGCTGCTCCATCGCGGTCACCCCGCCCTGCTCCTTCAGCCATTCGAAGACCAGGCCGGACAGGTACCAGGAGTAGGTCGCCGGGGTGTTGTACATGGAACCGTTGTCCGCGGCGATCTTGTAGTTGAGCATGGTCGGGCAGACGCTGCGGGCGCGGCCGAGCAGGTCTTCGCGAACGATCACCACCACCAGGCCGGACGGGCCGATGTTCTTCTGCGCCCCGGCATAGATCAGGCCGAAGCGGGACACGTCGAGCGGGCGCGAGAGGATATCGGAGGACATGTCGGTGACCAGCGGCACGTCGCCGGTCTCGGGTATCCAGTCGAACTCGAGGCCGCCGATGGTCTCGTTGGAGGCGTAGTGCACATAGGCCGCGTCCTTGGTCAGCGTCCACTCGTTCTGACCCGGAATGGCGAAGTAGTCGTACTCCTTGGCGCTGGCCGCGACGTTCACGGTGCCATAGCGACGAGCCTCCTCGATGGCCTTCTTCGACCAGATACCGGTATCGATATAGTCGGCGACGCCATCTTCGGGCAGCAGGTTCAGCGGAATCTCGGCGAACTGCTGGCTGGCGCCGCCCTGCAGGAACAGCACCTTGTAGTCCGAGGGAATGTCGAGCAGGTCGCGCAGGTCCTGCTCGGCCTTACTGGCGATGGCCACGTAGTCATCACTACGGTGGCTCATTTCCATGACCGAAAGGCCCTTGCCCCGCCAGTCGAGAAGCTCGGCCTGGGCACGTTGCAGAACTGCGTCGGGAAGCGCCGCGGGACCGGCGCAGAAATTGAAGGCTCGCTTGCTCACATCCACTCTCGCTATAGGTAGGGCGGATAGCCGTGAGTTATCCGCCGAGGTCATCGGCCGGGCGGGCGCAGGCGCCCGCCCCGAGCCTTACTCTTCGTTGCCTTCCGCTTCCGCCGCGGGCTCGGACTCGGACTCGGCCGACTCGCCCAGAGATTCGGCAGCTTCCTCGCCCTCGGGCAGGTCCTCGTCATCTCCGCCCGACGGCTCCTGGACACGCTCCAGACCGACCAGTACCTCGTCGCTGGCGAGCTTGATCAGGGTTACGCCCTGGGTATTGCGGCCGGACAGGGAGACTTCGTCGACACGCGTCCGCACCAGGGTGCCCTGGTCGGAAATCAGCATGATCTCCTCGCCTTCCTGGACCTGTACCGCGGCGATCAGCGCGCCGTTGCGCTCGTTGGTGACCATGGCGATCACCCCCTGGCCGCCGCGGCCGCGACGCGGGAACTTGCTCAGCGGGGTACGCTTGCCGAAGCCGCGCTCGGAGGCGGTGAGGATCTGCGCCCCGGACTCCGGAATCAGCATGGAGATCAGCTGCTGCCCCTTGCCCAGGCGCATGCCACGTACGCCGCGGGCGTTGCGGCCCATGATGCGCACCACGCTCTCGGCGAAGCGGATCACCTTGCCGGCGCTGGAGAACAGCATGACTTCCTTGGCGCCATCGGTGATCGCGGCGGCGATCAGGGTGTCGCCCTCTTCCAGCTTGAGCGCGATCAGGCCGCTGCTGCGCGGACGGCTGAACTGCACCAGCGGGGTCTTCTTCACGGTACCGAAGGCGGTGGCCATGAAGATGTAGGCGCCGGTCGGCTCGGCCACCAGCTCGGCGGTCTCGCCCTCGACTTCCTCGACCTCGGCGGCCTCGACCACCTCGCCCTCGAGCACCGCGCCTTCGGCTTCGTCGAGGTCGTCATCGGCGCCACCGTTCTGCTGCAGCGCCTCCAGGTCGATCTGCAACATCGCGGTGATCCGCTCGCCCTCGTCCAGCGGCAGCAGGTTCACCAGCGGCCGGCCACGCGCGGTACGCGAGGCTTCCGGAATCTCGAAGGTACGCAGCCAGTAGACCTTGCCCTTGCTGGAGAACAGCAGGAGGGTCGCATGGCTGTTGGCCACCAGCAGGTGTTCGATGTAGTCCTCGTCCTTCATCCCGGTGGCGGACTTGCCTTTGCCGCCGCGACGCTGCGCCTGGTAGGCGGCCAGCGGCTGGGACTTGGCGTAGCCGCCGTGGGAGATGGTCACCACGCGGTCTTCCTCGGTGATCAGGTCGGCGATGGTCAGGTCGACCTGGGAAGCCACGATCTCGGTGCGGCGAGCATCGCCGAATTCGGCCTTGACCGCTTCCAGCTCCTCACGGATCACCTCCATCAGGCGCGCCGGGTTGGTCAGGATGCGGATCAACTCGCCGATCAGGTTGAGGATTTCCTGGTATTCGGAGAGCAGCTTCTCGTGCTCCAGGCCGGTCAGGCGATGCAGGCGCAGCTCGAGGATCGCCTGGGCCTGTTCCGGCGACAGGTAGTACTTGCCGTCGCGCAGGCCGTACTGCGGATCCAGGTCTTCCGGGCGACAGGCGTCGGCGCCGGCACGCTCGACCATCGCTTCCACCGCGCTGGACTCCCAGGCAGTGGCGATCAGGCGTTCCTTGGCCTCGGCCGGGGTCGGCGAACTCTTGATCAGCTCGATCACCGGATCGATGTTCGACAGGGCGACCGCCTGGCCTTCCAGGATGTGCCCGCGCTCGCGGGCCTTGCGCAGCTCGTAGACGGTACGCCGGGTCACCACTTCGCGGCGGTGGCGGACGAACACTTCGAGCATGTCCTTCAGGTTCAGCGTGCGCGGCTGGCCGTCGACCAGGGCCACCACGTTGATGCCGAACACGCTCTGCAGCTGGGTCTGGGCGTAGAGGTTGTTGAGGACCACCTCGCCCACCTCGCCGCGACGCAGCTCGATGACCACGCGCATGCCGTCCTTGTCGGACTCGTCGCGCAGCTCGGAAATACCCTCGATCTTCTTCTCTTTCACCAGCTCGGCGATCTTCTCGATCAACCGCGCCTTGTTCAACTGGTACGGCAGCTCGGTGATGATGATCTGCTCGCGACCGCCGCCCTTCTCCATCTCCTCGACGACGGCGCGGGCGCGGATGTAGATGCGCCCGCGACCGGTGCGGTAGGCCTCGATGATCCCGGCGCGGCCGTTGATGATGCCGGCGGTGGGGAAGTCCGGACCGGGGATGTACTGCATCAGCTCATCGACGGTCAGGTCGGGGTTGTCCATCAGCGCCAGGCAGCCGTCGATCACTTCGCCGAGGTTGTGCGGCGGGATGTTGGTCGCCATACCCACGGCGATACCGCTGGAACCGTTGACCAGCAGGTTGGGAATCTTGGTCGGCATGACCGCCGGGATCTGCTCGGTGCCATCGTAGTTGGGCACCCAGTCGACGGTTTCCTTTTCCAGGTCCGCCAGCAGTTCATGGGCCAGCTTGGCCATGCGCACTTCGGTGTATCGCATGGCTGCGGCGTTGTCGCCGTCCACCGAACCGAAGTTGCCCTGGCCGTCTACCAGCATGTAGCGCAGCGAGAACGGCTGCGCCATGCGCACGATGGTGTCGTAGACCGCGGTGTCGCCGTGCGGGTGGTACTTACCGATCACGTCGCCGACCACACGGGCGGATTTCTTGTAGGGCTTGTTCCAGTCGTTGCCCAGCTCGCTCATGGCATAAAGCACACGGCGGTGCACCGGCTTCAGGCCGTCACGTGCATCCGGCAGGGCCCGCCCGACGATCACGCTCATCGCGTAGTCGAGATAGGACTGTTTCAGCTCGTCTTCGATATTGACCGGGAGAATTTCTTTGGCCAGTTCGCCCATGAGAAGCCTGGTTCCTTTTTCTGGTGGAACTTCGCCGCCTCGATCCTGAGGCAAACGAAGTAGGTCGGCGCATGCCCGAGCAGCGCCAACTCACTACAAATCAACGACTTGAGTCAAGGATTCGCGCACTCTCGAGGCCCCTCCGCGGGGCACTCGAATAACCGTCGGAGCTTACCACAGCCCACGCCCCAGCCCAAGGCAAAGGCCCTGGCGGGGACGACCTCCAGTCGCCTCGTTCAATGCAGGCGCTTGCGGCTCATCAGGGCGGCCATGCGCTCGGCGTCGGGACGCTCGACGACGCCACGCTCGGTCACGATGGCATCGATAAGGTCCGCCGGGGTCACGTCGAATACCGGATTGTAGGCATCGACCTCGGCCGCTACCCGTCGCCCGCCGATTTCCAGCAGCTCGCGACCGTCGCGCTCTTCGATCGGGATGTCCTCGCCGCTCTCCAGGTTCATGTCGATGGTCGAACTCGGCGCCACCACCATGAAGCGCACGCCGTGGTGCATGGCGTTGACTGCCAACTGGTAGGTGCCGATCTTGTTGGCGACATCGCCATTGGCGGTGATGCGGTCGGCGCCGACGATGACCCAGGTGATGTTCTCGGTCTTCATCAGGTGCGCGGCGGCCGAATCCACGTTCAGGCTGACCGGGATGCCTTCGTTGGCCAGTTCCCAGGCGGTCAGTCGCGAGCCCTGGAGCCAGGGCCGGGTTTCGTCGGCGTAGATGCGATTGACCAGGCCTTCCAGGTGCGCGGCGCGGATCACCCCCAGCGCGGTGCCGAACCCGCCGGTCGCCAGGGCGCCGGTATTGCAGTGGGTGAGGATGTTCTGCGGGCTGCCCTGCTGCTTGCGGATCAGCTCCATGCCCAACTGGGCCATGGTCAGGTTGGCCTCGCGGTCGCTTTCATGGATGGAGATCGCCTCGGCTTCCAGCACCGCCAGCGGCTGGTCGCCCTCTTTCATTCGCTCCAGACGGTCGCGCATGCGGTTCAGCGCCCAGAACAGGTTGACCGCCGTGGGTCGCGAGTCGGCCAGCAGGCGGAAGTCCTCCTCCAGCGCGGCGCGCCAGTCGCCGCCCTGCGCCAGGCGCGCGCGGGCGCCAAGGACGATGCCGTAGGCGGCGCTGATGCCGATGGCCGGCGCGCCGCGCACGACCATATCGCGAATGGCCTTGGCCACCTCGGCCGCCGACTCGTGTTCGAGCCAGACCTCCTCCTGGGGCAGCAGGCGCTGATCCAGCAACCGCAGCGTACCGTCCCGCCACTCGATCGCCTTGACCCGCTCGGCCGCCAGCAGTCGCTCTCGCATGCACACACCTCTCGCTGAATCACGGAAAAGCTGCGGATTATAACGAGCCCCAGCCGCGGACGCTCGGGTATACTTCCGGCTTCCCGCTCTGCGCCCAGGATGCGCCGCCATGCCCAACGTCCGTAACCCCTTCGACCTCCTCCTGCTGCCGACCTGGATCGTCCCCGTGGAGCCCGCCGGGGTGGTGCTGCGCGATCACGCGCTGGGCATCCGCGACGGCCAGATCGCCCTGGTCGCGCCGCGCGAGCAGGCCATGCGCCATGGCGCCACGGAAATCCGCGAATTGCCCGGCATGCTGCTCGCCCCCGGCCTGGTCAACGCCCACGGCCATTCGGCAATGAGTCTGTTCCGCGGTCTCGCCGACGACCTGCCGCTGATGACCTGGCTGCAGGACCACATCTGGCCGGCCGAAGGCCAATGGGTCAGCGAGGATTTCATCCGCGACGGCACGGAGCTGGCCATCGCCGAACAGGTAAAGGGCGGCATCACCTGTTTCTCCGACATGTACTTCTATCCACAGGCCATCTGCGGCGTGGTCCATGACAGCGGGGTACGCGCCCAGGTGGCGATCCCGGTGCTGGACTTCCCGATCCCCGGCGCCCGCGACAGCGCCGAGGCGATCCGCCAGGGCATGGCGCTGTTCGACGACCTCAAGCACCACCCGCGCATCCGCATCGCCTTCGGCCCGCACGCACCTTATACGGTGAGCGACGACAAGCTGGAGCAGATCCTGGTGCTCACCGAGGAACTCGACGCCAGCATCCAGATGCATGTCCACGAGACCGCCTTCGAGGTGGAGCAGGCCATGGAGCGCAACGGCGAGCGCCCGCTGGCCCGTCTGCACCGCCTCGGCCTGCTCGGCCCGCGTTTCCAGGCGGTGCACATGACCCAGGTGGACGACGACGACCTGGCGATGCTGGTGGAAACCAACAGCTCGGTGATCCACTGCCCGGAATCCAACCTCAAGCTGGCCAGCGGCTTCTGCCCGGTGGAAAAGCTCTGGCAGGCCGGGGTCAACGTGGCCATCGGCACCGACGGCGCGGCCAGCAACAACGATCTCGACCTGCTCGGCGAGACCCGCACCGCGGCGCTGCTGGCCAAGGCCGTGTACGGCCAGGCCACCGCCCTCGACGCCCACCGCGCGCTGCGCATGGCCACCCTGAACGGCGCCCGCGCGCTTGGCCTGGAGCGCCTGATCGGCTCCCTGGAAGCCGGCAAGGCCGCCGACCTGGTGGCCTTCGACCTGTCCGGCCTGGCCCAGCAACCGGTCTACGACCCGGTTTCGCAACTTATCTATGCCAGCGGCCGCGACTGCGTGCGGCATGTCTGGGTCGGCGGCAGGCAACTCCTCGACGACGGCCGCCTGCTCCGTCACGACGAACAGCGCCTGATCGCCAGGGCCCGCGAATGGGGGGCGAAGATCGCCGCCAGCGACAGGTCCTGAACTGCGGCGGGCCGGCCCGCTGCGACAAACTGACATAGGAAGGCGAACCGCCGCCGGCCCCATCCCTCCGCCAAAGCTGGCAACATGAAGGATTGGACTCCGCCGCCGCGGCCCTTCCCCCAAAGGCTTCACTCTTCAACGGGAACGATTATGAGCAACGTCGACCACGCCGAGATCGCCAAATTCGAGGCACTGGCCCATCGCTGGTGGGACCGCGAGAGCGAGTTCAAGCCGCTCCACGATATCAACCCGCTGCGCGTCAACTGGATCGACGAGCGCGCCGGCCTGGCCGGCAAGAAGGTGCTCGACATCGGTTGCGGCGGCGGCATCCTCAGCGAAGCCATGGCCCAGCGCGGCGCCAACGTCACCGGCATCGACATGGGCGAAGCGCCGCTCGCGGTGGCGCGCCTTCACCAGCTGGAATCCGGCGTCGCCGTCGACTACCGGCAGATCACCGCCGAGCAGATGGCCGAGGAAATGCCCGGGCAGTTCGACGTGGTCACCTGCCTGGAGATGCTCGAACACGTGCCGGACCCGGCCTCGGTGATCCGCGCCTGCCACCGCCTGGTCAAGCCGGGCGGACAGGTTTTCCTCTCGACCATCAACCGCAATCCCAAGGCCTACCTGTTCGCGGTGATCGGCGCGGAGTACATCCTCCAGTTGCTGCCGCGCGGGACCCACGATTTCCGCAAGTTCATCCGTCCGTCGGAACTCGGCGCCTGGTCGCGCGAGGCCGGTCTCGAGGTCAAGGACATCATCGGCCTGACCTACAACCCGCTGACCAAGCACTACAAGCTGGCCAACGACGTCGACGTCAACTACATGGTCCAGACCCAGCGGGAGGCGTGAAGCGCATGCGGCTCAAAGCGGTACTGTTCGACATGGATGGCACCCTGCTCGACACGGCGCCGGACTTCATCGCCATCACCCAGGCCATGCGTGCCGCCCACGGCCTGCCGCCGGTGGACGAGCAACGGGTGCGCGACGTGGTCTCCGGCGGCGCGCGCGCGATGGTTGCCGCGGCCTTCGGCCTGTCGCTGGACAGCCCGGAACTGGAACCCCTGCGCCAGGAGTTCCTCGACCGCTACCAGGAGCATTGCGCGGTTCTCAGCCGGCCCTACGACGGCATCCCCGAACTGCTTGCGGCGATCGAGAAAGCCGGGTTGATCTGGGGCGTGGTGACCAACAAGCCGGTGCGCTTCGCCGAACCGATCATGCAGCGCCTGGGCTACGCCGAGCGTTCCAGGGTGCTGGTCTGCCCGGACCACGTGACCCGCAGCAAGCCCGATCCCGAGCCGCTGCTACTGGCCTGTAGCCAGCTCGGCATCGATCCGTCGAGGGTGCTGTTCATCGGCGACGACCTGCGCGACATCGAGTCCGGCCGCGACGCCGGGACCAAGACCGCGGCGGTGCGCTACGGCTACATCCACCCCGAAGACAACCCCGCGCACTGGGGCGCCGACGTGATCGTCGACCACCCGCGCGAACTCATCGACGTTCTCGACCGCGCGCTCTGCGACTGCTGATCCGCAGCGCCACCGACAGACAACGACCCGCCGCCAGGCGGGTCATGCATTCAAAGGATTCGACATGTTCCAGTACTCCGCCCGCCCCGACCTGCTGAAAGACCGCGTGATCCTGGTCACCGGCGCCGGCCGCGGCATCGGCGCCGCCGCCGCCAAGACCTTCGCCGCCCACGGCGCCACCGTGCTGCTGCTGGGCAAGACCGAGGAGTACCTGAACGAGGTCTACGACGCCATCGAGGCCGCCGGCCATCCGCAGGCCGCCGTGATCCCGTTCAACCTGGAGACCGCCCAGCCGCACCAGTTCGAGGAACTGGCGGCAACCCTGGAGAACGAGTTCGGGCGCATCGACGGCCTGCTGCACAACGCTTCGATCCTCGGTCCGCGCTCGCCGATGCAGCAGATTTCCGGGGAGAACTTCATGCGCGTGATGCAGGTGAACGTCAATGCCATGTTCATGCTGACCACCGCCATGCTGCCGCTGATGAAGCTCTCCAGCGACGCCTCGATCATCTTCACCTCGAGCAGCGTGGGCCGGAAGGGCCGCGCCTACTGGGGCGCCTATTCGGTATCGAAGTTCGCCACCGAGGGCCTGATGCAGACCCTTGCCGACGAACTCGACGGTACCAGCGCGATCCGCGCCAACAGCGTCAACCCCGGCGCCACCCGCACCAGCATGCGCGCCCTCGCCTACCCTGGGGAAAACCCGCTGAACAACCCCACCGGCGAGGAGATCATGCCGGTCTACCTGTACCTCATGGGGCCGGACAGCGCCGGCGTCAACGGCCAGGCCTTCGACGCCCAGTGATTCCCCGGCAGCCTCGCCGCCCGGCGAGGCTGCCCTGTCCTTCCCTTCCCTCTTCCCGTCCGGAACTTCCCATTCTTTTTGCATATTTTTCCCACTGAGTGGGAAAGTGGTTTCATTTTCCGGGAAATCGCCTTCACCCTGTGGGTCAAGGAGTTCCCATGTCGAAGCATTCCCCCACCGATCGCCTGCTGCAAATCCTCATTGCCCTCGGCCAGGCTCCCGAAGCCCTGTCTGCCAAGGAGCTGTCGCTGACCCTGGAGCAGCCGCTGAGCAGCACCTACCGGCACCTGAAGACCCTGTTGCGCTGGGGCCTGGCCGAAGAACAGGCCGGCCAGGGCCGCTACCTGCCCGGCCCGGCCTGCCTGCAACTGGCGAAGAAATTCGATCGCGAGGCCTCGCTGATCGGTCTCGCCAAACCGGAACTCAAGCGCCTGGCCGACCTGAGCCAGGAGAGCGTGGCGCTGATGGTGGCCAGCAACCAGCAGGCGATCTGCCTGGAACTGTTCGACAGTCCGCAGCCGCTGCGCTGCTGCTACCAGAAAGGGCTGGCGCAGCCGCTGTTGCATGGCGCCTCGGCCAAAGCCCTGCTGGCGCACCTGGAGGACGAACGGCGCGAGGAGCTGTACCTCGCCCAGGAACTCTCCGCCGAGCGTATCGACAAGCTGGAGCAGGAACTCCGGCTGATCCGCGAACAGGGCTACGCCGTCAGCCAGGGCGAGATCGACGAAGGCGTCTGGGGCATCAGCGTACCGCTGCTGGACAGCCGCCAGCGCCTGCACGGCGCCCTCAGCCTGATGGCCCCCGCCTTGCGCGCCCAGTCGCGCAGCGAACGCTTGCGGCAATGGACCCTCGACGCCGCCGCGCGACTTTCCGCGCGGCTGGACTGACCAACAGGAGTTTCGATGTACCCCGCCCCCGACATGAGCCTCTGGCAAGGCCGGATCGATAGCCAGGAAGGCGCCGACGCGCGGCGCTGGCACCAATGGATGCGTCCCTACGCAGACGACGCCGAAGCGGCCAGCGTGCTGCTCGGTTTCGCCAGCGACGAAGGCGTGCGCCGCAACCAGGGTCGCCAGGGCGCGCGCCACGGACCGCCAGCCTTGCGTCGCGCGCTGGCCAACCTGGCCTGGCACGGCGAGCAAGCGATCTACGATGCCGGCGACATCGTCGCCGGCGACGATCTGGAAGCCGCCCAGGAACGCTACGCGCAACGCGTCGCCGACCTGCTCGCGCGCGGCCACCGGGTGGTCGGCCTGGGCGGCGGCCACGAAATCGCCTACGCCAGCTTCGCCGGCCTCGCCCGCCACCTGAGTCGGCATGAGCGCCTGCCGCGCATCGGTATCCTCAATTTCGACGCGCATTTCGACCTGCGCCACGCCGAACGGGCCAGCTCCGGCACGCCGTTCCGCCAGATCGCCGAACTCTGCCAGGCCAGCGACTGGCCGTTCGCCTACTGCTGCCTGGGCATCAGCCGCCTGAGCAACACCGCGGCGCTGTTCGACCAGGCCCAGCGCCTGGGTGTGCGCTACCTGCTGGACCGTCAGTTGCAGCCGTGGAACCTGGAACGCAGCGAAGCCTTCCTCGACAGCTTCCTGCAATCCGTCGACCACCTCTACCTGACCGTTTGCCTCGACGTGCTCCCGGCCGCCCAGGCGCCCGGCGTCAGCGCGCCCTCGGCGCACGGCGTGGAGATGCCGGTGGTGGAGCACCTGGTCCGCCGCGCCAAGGCCAGCGGCAAGCTGCGCCTGGCCGACATCGCCGAACTCAACCCGCAACTCGATAGCGACCAGCGCACCGCCCGGATCGCCGCGCGCCTGGTCGACAGCCTGGTCAACTGATCACCCTTTCGCCCACACAACAACAATAGAGCCCCGCCATGCCGACATTGCACCTGGACGCCCTGTCCACCACCGCCCTCGCCCTGCTCCTGCTCGCCCTCGGCAGCCAATTGAAGAAGCGCAGCCGCTGGCTGACACGTCTGTGCGTACCGTCACCGGTGATCGCCGGCTTCGGCTTCGCCTTCCTGGTCTGGCTGCTCAGGGATCGCGGCTGGCTCGACATCGGCCTCGACACCAGCCTGCAGACACCCCTGATGGTGGCGTTCTTCACCACCGTCGGCCTCGGTGGCAGCCTCGGCCTGCTGCGCAAGGGCGGCAAGACCCTGCTGGTCTACCTGTCGGCCTGCTGGGCGCTGGCGATACTGCAGAACCTGATCGGCGTCGGCAGCGCCGGGCTGCTCGGCCTCGACCCGCTGCTCGGGATCATGGCCGGCGCGGTGTCGCTGGAAGGCGGTTTCGGCGCGGCGGCGGCCTTCGGCCCGGTTGCGGAAGGGCTCGGCGCCCAGGGCGCGACCACCGTGGCGCTGGCCTCGGCCACCTTCGGCATGGTCGCTGGCGGGCTGCTCGGCAGCCCGGTGGCGCGCTGGCTGATCGAACGCAACCGCCTGCCGGTGCAGGCGGAAAGCGACAACCGGCTGGAAGCCCTCGGCCAGCAGGAGCGACGCCAGCATGCGGCGGCCACGCTGGACGGCAATCTCCTGCTGCGCCTGCTGACCTGCGTGCTGCTGGTGATGGTGCTCGGCTTCTGGCTCGGCGACGCGCTCCAGGAACGCCTGGGCCTGGTGCTGCCCAGTTATGTCGGGGCGATGTTCATCGCCATCGTCCTGCGCAACCTCGACGACCGGCTCGGCTGGCTGCGCATTCCGGACCACGCCGTCGGTACCCTGGGCGACGTCTGCCTGGGCATCTTCCTGACCATGGCGATGATGAGCCTGAAGTTCTGGGAGCTGGAGAACCTCGGCCTGCCGCTGCTCGGCGTACTGTTCATCCAGGTCGCGGTGCTGTTGCTGCTGACGATCTTCGTGCTGTTCCGCCTGCTCGGCCGCAACTACGACGCCGCGGTGCTCTGCGCCGGCTTCCTCGGCCACGGCCTGGGCGCCACGCCCAACGCGGTGGCCAACATGGGCGCGGTCTGCGAGCACTATCGGGTGTTCTCGCACAAGGCCTTCATCATCGTGCCCCTGTGCGGCGCGGTACTGATCGATCTCGTCGCCATCCCTGCTATCACCTGGTTCATCAACGCCTTCAGTTGAACCATGGCGGCGCTCCGCTAGCGGAGCGCCAGCTTTCCGACGAGCGCCTCGGCCACTCGCCAGCAAAACGCCATTATTCCGTCGAAATCTCTCCGAAATTCCTACAGAATGTGGAAACCATTCCTAGGAAAACCTGTCTGTGCCTCTGATTTCTCCGTTCTTCAGTTGGCTGGCACGAAACTCGCCTTAGCCCTACTGTCGCCGTCTTTCGCGCCAGAGGTTCCGCGCATGGCTCCTCCCAAGCAGTCCAATACCATCGATTTCGACGCCGCCAAGCAGAAGCGCGGCCCCCAGCCCGGCGGCAACGCCAGCGGGCCGCGCGCCAGCAACCTGACGGAGTTGCGCCAGCAACTGACCCTACAGTTGCAGAGCAGCCTGGAGGCGGAGCGGATTCTCGGCCTGTTCTTCGAGGAAGTCCGCCAACTGATCCCGCTGGACGCCCTTGGCTACCGCCATCCGGGCTCCGACCTGCGCCTGGAGTTCGGCAGCAGCGCCAAGCATTCGGTGAGCTATCGCCTGAGCCATGACAGCGACTACCTCGGCGAACTGATCTTCCGTCGCCGCCAGCGCCTCGGCGAAGACGAACAACGGCAACTGGAGAGCCTGCTCGGCACCCTGCTGTTCCCGCTGCGCAACGCCCTGCTCTATCGCGCCGCGATCCAGACCGCCCTGCGCGACGCCCTGACCGGCACCGGCAACCGCATCGCCATGGACCAGGCGCTCGGCCGCGAACTGGAACTGGCCCGGCGCAACCTGCAACCGCTCTCGGTGCTGATGCTCGATATCGACCACTTCAAGCGGGTCAACGACCACTACGGTCACACCGTCGGCGACGAAGCCCTCAAGGCCGTGGCGGAAACCATCAAGGACCACCTGCGCAATGTCGACATGGTGTTCCGTTTCGGCGGCGAGGAATTCCTCGTCCTGCTGTCCAGCACGCCGCTGCAGGCTGCCTGCATGGTCGGCGAACGCCTGCGCCAGGCGGTGGAGGAGTTGGACTACCGGCACGCCGGCGAACCGCTGAAGCTGTCGATCAGCCTCGGTTGCGCCGACCTGCGACCCGGCGAAGGCAGCGACGACCTGCTGCGACGGGTCGACGAGGCGCTCTACGAAGCCAAGCGCGACGGCCGCAACCGCCTGCGCTGCGCCTGAGGCTTGCCGACTCGCCCCCGAAGCGCGGAGCAGGCGCATCGGGCGACGGCAGTGGCGACGGCTCTCACCGGCGCAGTCACGGTTTCCGCCAAGGTCCTGCCGCTTATGGCTGCGCCGGCTCGTCCGGGGCGCCATAGGCCTGGCGCAAGCGGACGCGTTTCTCCAGCAGCCAGCCGCTGGTTTCCTTGCCGTCTCGAGCCAGGTACATGACGTTCAGCCACTCGCCGCTCGGCTTGTAGACAGTGACGAAGTCGCCGGGAATCACGAAGACCCCGGTGACACAGTCGGCACGCGGCGCGCTGTGGAAATAGGCGCGCCCCTTGTCGATCACCTCGCCCTCCAGCGGCGGACGGAAGTTGTCCTCGGGGCCGGCCGTCGCCTCGCCAAGGCTTGCACAGCTCTGCGCCGGCATCGCCGCATCCTCGGCCAGCCCGGCGACGCTCCATAGCGCACAGAGCGCAATAGCCAGGATCCTGTGCATTTCACCACCTCCTTGTGTGCGGGCGACCATTAGACACCGATTACCAGGCATGAAAAAGGCCCCCAAAGGGGCCTTTCCAGGGCGCTTTCCGCTCAGCGGCGGAAGCCCGGACGCATACCGTCGCCGGCCGGTTTCGGCCGCCGCTTGACCTGCGGCTTGCGGGCCGCCGGCTTGTCGCCCGGCGCGCTGGCCGGACGCTCGTCGCGCGGCTTGCTCGGGCGCGGCTTGCGGTTGCTCTCGCGGGGCCGCTCGGCAACCGGAGTGCCCTGCTCGCGCCCCTTGCGCTCGGCGCTCGGCTGCGGACCGCGCGCGGGACGCGAAGCCGGCGCGCGACGAGCGGCATTCTCGCCGTCCTCGCGCCTTGGCGCACGCTTGCGCCCGGCTTCCGGACGCTCGCTGCGCGCCAGCGGACGGGCCTGCTTGCGCTGCTGGCGTTCGGCCTTCTCGCGCGCCTTGGTGGTCATGCCCGGCAGCGCCACCGGCTTGAGGCCGACTTCCTCGCTGAGGATGTCGATTTCGCGCTGGTCCATTTCGCGGTAGCGGCCCATGGTCAGCTCGGAGGTCAGGAACACCGGGCCGAAACGCACCCGCTTCAGGCGGCTGACCACCAATCCCTGGGATTCCCACAACCGGCGCACCTCGCGGTTGCGGCCCTCCATCACTACGCAGTGGTACCAGTGGTTGAAGCCTTCGCCGCCCGGCGCCTGCTGGATATCGCTGAACTTGGCCGGGCCGTCCTCGAGCATCACGCCGTTGAGCAGGCGCTCGATCATCTCTTCGGTGACCTCGCCGCGCACCCGTACCGCGTACTCGCGGTCCATCTCATAGGAAGGATGCATCAGGCGGTTGGCCAGTTCGCCATCGGTGGTGAACAGCAGCAGGCCGGTGGTATTGATGTCCAGGCGACCGACATTGATCCAGCGACCGGTGCGCAGGCGCGGCAGGCGGTCGAAGATGGTCGGGCGGCCTTCCGGATCGTCACGGGTGCAGACCTCGCCTTCCGGCTTGTTGTAGATCAGCACGCGACGGACATTCTCGGCGGCCTCTTCGCGGCGGATCAGGTGGCCATCGACGGTGATCGCATCGTGGCTGTCGACCCGCTGGCCGAGGCTGGCCACGCTGCCATTGACGTTGACCCGGCCTTCGGCGATCCACACTTCTACGTCGCGCCGGGAACCGACGCCGAGACGGGCGAGGACTTTCTGCAATTTTTCCCCGACCGGTACGTGGGGATTCTCTGGGGTATCGTTCATCTGGGCACCTCCCGGTGTGGCTGGCAACGAATCGAAGGGCGCGCATCATACGCGCTTCGTCAGGACAAAGCACCGTCCCCGGGCGGAAACCCGGACAATCCCGCTAGACTAGGCCGGGTTCACCCACCCCGCCACCCGGAGGCCCCGGTGCACGATGTCCCTCCCTTCAGCGGCGCCAAGCTGGCGCTGTTCTATGGCGACCACCTGGTCGTCTACAAACGCGACGAAAAACCCGGCATTCCCTTCCCCGGCTACTGGGACTTTCCCGGCGGCGGCCGCGAGGGCCTGGAGACGCCTGCCGAATGCGCCCTGCGCGAACTCGAGGAAGAGTTCTCCATCCGCCTGGAAGAACCTCGTATCGAATGGCAGCGACAGTATCCGAGCACCAGCGGCAGCGCGCCCTTCGCCTACTTCCTGGTGGCGCGCCTGGAGGACCGCGAGTTCGAGGCCATCCGCTTCGGCGACGAAGGACAATACTGGCGATTGATGGAGGTGGACGCCTACCTCGCGCATGCCATGGCCGTACCCTACCTGCAG
Source organism: Pseudomonas sp. FDAARGOS_761 (assembly GCF_013343155.1). NCBI lineage: Bacteria > Pseudomonadati > Pseudomonadota > Gammaproteobacteria > Pseudomonadales > Pseudomonadaceae > Pseudomonas > Pseudomonas sp. FDAARGOS_761. The sequence continues at coordinate 3,661,474 of NZ_CP054572.1, forward strand.
AGCCGGCTCGGCGACTATCTGCGGGAACGCCGGCGCATCGGCGAATAACGCGGATGACGTTAGCCGTTCCATGCCCCGGATAATCCGGACGGCATAAAAAAACCCGGCCGAAGCCGGGCATGCCCAGGCGGGCAGTCTCAGTGTCTGCGGTGCTCGGCGAAGCGCTCCAGGGCTTCGCGGCTGAGGCGCTCGACCTGGGCCCAGTCGCCGCGGTCGACCACGGCCTTGGGCAGCATCCAGGTGCCGCCGACGCACATCACGTTGGGTACCGCCAGGTAGTCGGCGAGATTGTTCAGGCTGACGCCTCCGGTGGGGCAGAAGCGGATATCGGGGAATGGTCCCGAGAACGCCTTCAGCGCCGCCGGGCCGCCGCTGACCTCGGCGGGAAACAGCTTGAAGCGGCGGTAGCCATGGCGGTAGGCGAGCATGATCTCGGAAGCGCTGGCCACGCCGGGCAACAGCGGGACTTCGCTGTCCAGGGCGAAGCGCAGCAACTCGTCGGTGCATCCCGGGGTGACCACGAAGCTCGCCCCGGCCTTTTCCGCGGCGGCGAAGGTCTGCGGGTCGAGCACGGTGCCGGCGCCGATGCGCAGGTGCGGGCGCTCCTCGCTGAGGCGACGGATGGCGGTCAGCCCGTGTGCCGTGCGCAGGGTGATCTCCAGGGCGGTCAGGCCGCCGGCGGCGAGGGCATCGGCCATCGGCAGGATGTCCGCCTCGCGGTCGATGGTGATCACCGGGAGGATGCGCGCCTCCCGGCACAGCGTGTCGATGCGGGCGGTCTTCTGTTCAAGGTTGTGCATGGCTACAGCTCCGCCACTCAGGGGTACCAATGGATCGTCAGCGGCGCGCGGAGGAAGGCGCGAACCGGCATCCGCCGTTCGTCCTCGACCGCCAGCGCGGTGTTCAGGGTGGCCAGCTTGGACTGGCCCTGGATCGCCAGCAGCTGCACCTTCGCCGCCGCCAGCACGGCGCGCGGCAGGGTCAGGCGCTGGTGCGGCACGCTCGGCGCCCACATCGGCAGGCAACGGCGCGTGCCCTGGGGATCCATCGCCAGGTCCAGGCCAGGGCTGTTCGGGAACAGCGAGGCGGTATGGCCGTCGTCGCCCATGCCAAGGACCAGCACGTCGATCGGCAACGGCAGCTCGTGCAGGTGGTGGTCGGCCAGCTCGGCCGCTTCCTCCAGGCTCGCCGCCGGCTGGTAGAGGCCGATGAAGCGCGCCTTCGCCGCCTCGCCACGGAGCAGGTGGCGGCGAACCAGGCCGGCGTTGCTATCGGCATGCGACTCCGGCACCCAGCGCTCGTCGGCCAGGCTGAGGGTGATCCGCGACCAGTCCAGCGGCTCCTCGCTCAAGGCTTCGAGGAAGGCCACCGGACTGCGCCCACCGGACACCACCAGCAGCGCCTGGCCCTGCTCGGCCAGCGCCGAGCGCAACCGGCCGGCGACCTCGGCGGCCAGGCCGCGGGCCTGCTCGGCGGCGCTGCCCCAGACCTGCAGGCCGACGCCGGCCGGCAGCTTCAACTCAGAAATCGCCATACCAACTCCTCCCATCGCGGGCCACCAGGGCCACCGAGGCCACCGGCCCCCAACTCCCCGCCGGATACGGCTTGGGCGCTTCGCTCAGGCGTTCCCAGCCAGCGATCAGCTGGTCGCACCACTTCCAGGCGAACTCCACCTCGTCCTTGCGCACGAACAGGTACTGGTTGCCCTGGGTGACCTCCAGCAGCAGACGCTCGTAGGCATCGGGAATCCGCGCCGCGTGGTAGGTCTCGGAAAAACTCAGTTGCAGCGGGCCGGTACGCAATTGCATGCCCTTGCCCAGACCCTGGTCCTTGGTCATCACTTGCAGGGAGATACCTTCGTCCGGCTGCAGGCGGATGATCAGCCGGTTGCTGATCAGCGAACGCTGCTCGGGAGCGAAGATGTAGTGCGGCGGCTCCTTGAAGTGGATGACGATCTGCGACAGCTTCTGCGGCATGCGCTTGCCGGTGCGCAGGTAGAACGGCACGCCCGACCAGCGCCAGTTGCGGATATCCACGCGCAGGGCGACGAAGGTTTCCGCGTCGCTGTCGCGATTCGCATGTTCCTCCTCCAGGTAGCCCGGCACTGCCTTGCCGTCGCTGAAACCGGCGGTGTACTGCCCACGCACCACGCGCGAAGCCAGTTGTTCGGCGGGAATCGGCTCGAGGGCGCGGAGCACCTTGACCTTCTCGTCGCGAATGCTGTCCGCCGAAAGGTCGCTGGGCGGATCCATGGCGATCAGGCAGAGCAGTTGCAGCAGGTGGTTCTGCACCATGTCGCGCAGTTGCCCGGCCTGGTCGAAGTAGCCCCAGCGGCCTTCGATGCCGACCTTCTCGGCCACGGTGATCTCCACGTGGGAGATGTGGTTCTGGTTCCACTGGGTCTCGAAGAGGCTGTTGGCGAAGCGCAGGGCGATCAGGTTCTGCACCGTCTCCTTGCCCAGGTAATGGTCGATCCGGTAGATGCGGCTTTCCGGGAAGAACCGGGCGACTGCCTCGTTGACCTCGCGGGACGACTCCAGGTCATGACCGATGGGCTTCTCCAGCACCACCCGGGTGCGCTCGGCGAGACCGGCGGCGGCGAGGTTCTCGCAGATGCCGCCGAACACCGAGGCCGGCGTGGCGAAGTAGGCGACCAGCGGCAGTTCGTCGTCCACCGCCTCGCGCAAGCCGACATAGGCCTGCGGGTCGAGGAAGTCCATGCTCAGGTAGTCGAGGCGTTCGCGGAAACGCTGCCAGACCGCGTCGTCCCACTCCTTCGCCGGCACCGCCAGGCGCAGGCGCTGCTCCAGCGTCGCCAGGTGTTCGGCGGGAGCGCCTTCGTCACGGGCCAGGGCCAGGACGCGGGTATCGCGGTGCAGCAGGTTCTCGCGATCGAGTTGGTAGAGCGCCGGGAACAGCTTGCGCAAGGCGAGATCGCCCAGCGCACCGAACAGCGCTAACGTGCAAGGCAGAACGCGGACATCAGGCATTTGTTGTTACCAACCAAATATTGAGTGATATTGAGCCATCCACTGCGCAATTAAGACAAATATGTAGTAATTAAACAACATATTTTTCCCAGCCCGCCACGCTGTTGGTCGCATGCCGGCCTGACGTTAGGATAGGCGCCGCCGCCGGCCCTTCCCCGCCGGGCCGACAGAACACGAGGAACCCGGATGAAAAACCTGCTGGAGCAGATCCAGAGCCGCCTGGACGAACTGAACAAGGCGGAGCGCAAAGTCGCCGAGGTCATCCTGCAGAACCCGCAGCAGGCCACCCGCTTCAGCATCGCCGCCCTGGCCCAGGCGGCAGCGGTCAGCGAACCGACGGTGAACCGCTTCTGTCGCTCCTTCGGCATGAGCGGCTATCCGGAACTGAAGATCCAGCTGGCCCAGAGCCTGGCTAGCGGCGCTGCCTTCGTGACCCAGGCGGTAGCCGAGGACGACGGGCCGGAAGCCTATACACGGAAGATCTTCAGCAACACCATCGCCTCCCTCGACAGCGCCCACAAGCTGCTCGACCCACGCGTCATCGACCGCGCCGTGGACCTGTTGATCCAGGCCCGGCAGATCCACTTCTTCGGTCTCGGCGCCTCGGCCTCGGTAGCGCTCGACGCGCAGCACAAGTTCTTCCGCTTCAACCTGGCGGTGAGCGCCCAGGCCGACGTGCTGATGCAACGGATGATCGCCTCGGTGGCGCATACCGGCGACCTGTTCGTGGTGATTTCCTATACCGGACGCACCCGCGAGCTGGTGGAGGTGGCGCACCTTGCGCGGGAGAACGGCGCCTCGGTGCTCGGCCTGACCGCCGCCGGCTCGCCGCTGGCCAGGGCCAGCACCCTGTGCCTGGACATCCCGTTGCCGGAAGACACCGACATCTACATGCCGATGACTTCGCGGATCGTCCAGCTCACCGTGCTCGACGTACTGGCCACCGGAGTGACCCTGCGCCGCGGCGTGGACTTCCAGCCGCACCTGCGGCGGATCAAGGAAAGCCTGGTGCCGACCCGCTATCCCCTCGACGAGGACAACTGACCGCCTGCCTATTGCAGGCCGGCGGCGAGACTCAGGCGCATGCGTTCGCCGGGCGCCAGGATCAGCCCACCCGGGCGGTAGCCAGCGGCGCCGATACAGAGGAAGCGTTCCGCTTCGCCCGGCTCGACCTGCTCCACCGGGCGGCTGCCGGGGTGCCAGATCACGCTGCCGGCGCTGACGTTCTTGTCGATCCGCAAGCGGCGGTTCCAGCCGCCGTCCTCCAGCACCAGCGATCCGGGATGGTAGAGCACCTGCTTGACCGCGCCGCGCGGTATCCAGGTTCCCGGAATCCGCGAAGCGCCGCGCTGGCCGCGAGCCGACTCCAGCTCCATGCCGTGCACCACCACCCGGCTCAGCGCGCCGACCCGCCAGTAGGGCTGCAGGGCGAAGCTGAACAGGCAATCGTCGTCTTCCTCATGGTAGCTGCACAGCTCCAGCTCCAGGCGCTGGCCAAGGCGCGCATCGAGGCGCACGTGCCAGTCCTCCAGGTCCAGTTGCCAGCTCACCACCACCTTGCTTTCGTCGGCGTAGGCATCCAGCAGGCGCCATTCGCGTTGCCGCGCCCAGCCCTGCTGCGGCCATTCGCTGCCGTTCGGATGGCTGCCGAACCACGGCCAGCAGACCGGGATGCCGCCGCGCACCGGCGCACTGCTGAGGGCCGGCCATTCGCTGGCGCACCACAGCAACGGGCGTTCGCCCTGCGGCTGGAAATGCAGGAGCTGCGCCCCTTGCCGACTGAATACGGCCTGGCACAGCGGATGGTCGATCAACAGCAGATCGCGACGTTGGAAGCGTACCCAGTCGAACGGTCGCTTGGCCCGCATGGAATGAAAGAAACGCTGCAGCGGATGCTCAAGCATGTCCGATTGTCCTACCCTCTCCCCTTCCCGGAAAGCCCGGGCGTGCATCCGTGTAGTTTTACTACATTTCGCACGCAAGCCCCAAATGATCGGCACAGGAAAAGCGTAGTCGGTTTGTAACAGGCAGCCGGGAAGAGCGGTCGCCGGAAAAAAACGGCCCGCCCGAAACGCTCGGGCGGGCCCAGGCACAACACCGGAGCAGGCAACGCGACGGTCAGAACACCGTCTGGATCTTGATCCCCGCCACCAGCGCGTTGTCGACCTCGTCGACCCCGCCCGGCTGCTTGATGTATTGCAGGTTCGGCCGCACCGTCAGCCAGTCGGTCACATGCACCCCGTAGTACAGCTCGGCGTTGTACTCGGTGTCCTGCAGCGGCTGGTACAGCGGGTTGTCGTAATCGTCGATGCCGTTCACCTGGTTCACCAGGCGCTGGCGCTTCTTCACATCGTCGTTGACGTGGATGCGCGCGATGCCCAGGCCGATGTCGTCCTTCGGCCGCGCATCGAACGGACCCTTGTAGACCACCCCGAGCTGCTGGTAGTTGTCCACCACGTTGGTCGCCTTGTCGTGGACCGTCAGGTTGGCGAACAGGCTCAACCCGCGCGAAGCATCGCCGTTGTGCGAAGTGACCTGCTGCTGCGCCACCACCCACCAGCCATGCTTGCTGCCGCGCGACTTGAAGTCGTTGCCGGTCAGCCCCTGCGGCTGGCCGTCGACGTCGTCGTAGACGTCATCGGCCTTCGCCGTGCTGTAGTAGTAGCCCAGCCGGTACTCGCCCGGCAGTTGCTCGGCGCCGACCTTCGGCTGCCAGATCAGCTCCACCGGCAGCAGCGCGCCCTTGGTCCCGCTGCCGCTCATCTTGAAGCCGTTGCCGGTCTCCAGGTTCGACGGGTTCTGCTCGTAGGCGCCGACCTGCACGTACCAGTCCGGCGCGAAGTTGTACTTCACCCGCAACGCCCACTGGCTGACCGGCCAGTTGTACCAGATGCTCCCCGCCCAGTTGCCCACCTGCGAGCCGCAGAAGGCCAGGTTCTGGAAATCGCAGGGGAAGCTGTTGAAGTCCTCGCCCTCGCCGAAACGGCCGAATTTCACGTCCAGCGCGCCGTCGAAGTACTGCTGCTTGAGCCACAGCTGGGTCAGCCGCCAGGTCTGCCCGCGGCCCCAGACCTCCTGCACCGAGCTGATGTGCCCGGCACGCGGGTCGCCGATGCGGTCGTTGGAAAGGTTCTTGCCGTTGCGCTCGGTGACGGTGAACTGGAACTCGGTAGCCTTCCAGCCGAGGATCTTCTCCAGGTCCATGTGCACGCCCAGGGCGAACTGGTCGGTGTAGCGTCCGGTCTTGTCGTCGTCATAGCCGCCATCGAGGTTGGCCGCCGCCTCGCCGACGTACTCCAGCTTGAAGTCGTAGCCCTTCTCCAGCAGCTCGGTGCGCTTGCCGCCCCAATCGCCGAGCATCCATTTCGAGTTCGGGGAGAACGCCTCGGCGGCGTGCGCCGCGCTCCCCAAGCCCAGCGCTCCAAGGGCAAACAGGCAGCCAACGGTCCTGGCGGCCGGTCTGGTTTTCTTGTTCTTGTACATTTCCAGCGTCCTCGTGGTTGTGGTCTAGGCAGTACGAAAGGATTCAGGAGTTCTTCTGGCGATTGCCGTTCAAGGCGGTGACCTTCTCCGCCGCCACGCCCGCCGTGCGCACGGCCACGCGCTCGCCGCTCTGCGCGTCGAACAGCAGGACCCGCGCGGGATCGAAGCGCAGGCTCATGCCGCTGCCCACGGCCGGCGCGACGTCCGGCGCCAGGCGGCAACAGACCTTGACCTGGTTGACGGTGACGAAGACCAGGGTGTCCGGCCCGGTCGGTTCGAGCACCTCGACCTCGGTACGCAGGTCATGGGCAGCGCTGCCATCGCCCAGGGCGATCTGCTCCGGTCGTACGCCGAGGATCAGCTCGCGCCCCTCCTCCAGGCCGGGCTCCAGGCTCAGCGGCAGTTCGATACGGTCCTGGCCGCTATCGAGCAGGCCGGTCCAGCGTCCGTCCCGGCGCTGCAGGCGCAACGGAATGAAATTCATCGGCGGCGAACCGATGAAGCTGGCGACGAACAGGTTGGCCGGGTCGTTGTAGATCTGCTGCGGCGTGCCGAACTGCTGGATGACGCCGTCCTTCATCACCGCCACCTTGTCGCCGAGGGTCATGGCCTCGATCTGGTCGTGGGTGACATACACGGTCGTGGTCTTCAGCCGCTGGTGCATCAGCTTCAGCTCGGTGCGCATTTCCACCCGCAGCTTGGCATCGAGGTTGGACAGCGGCTCGTCGAACAGGTAGACCTTGGGCCGCCGCGCCAGCGCCCGGCCCATGGCCACCCGCTGCTGCTGGCCGCCGGAGAGCTGCGACGGCTTGCGTTCGAGCAGGTGCTCGATCTGCAACAGCCTGGCCACCCGCGCCACCTCCTCGTCGATGGCGGCCTGGGGCATCTTGCGGATCTTCAGGCCGAAGGCGATGTTCTCGCGCACGCTCATGGTCGGGTACAGGGCGTAGGACTGGAAGACCATGGCGATGTCGCGGTCCTTGGGGCTCATGCCGCTGATGTCCTGGCCGTCCACCAGGATCGCACCGCCGGTGATGCTCTCCAGCCCGGCGATGCAGTTCATCAGGGTCGACTTGCCGCAACCCGAGGGCCCGACGAGGATCAGGAATTCGCCGGAGTCGATCTTCAGCCGGATGTCCCTGAGGGTATCGGCCAGGCCGCTGCCGTAGCTCTTGTGCAGGTTGCGCAGTTCGAGGGTTGCCATGTTTCGTTCGTCTCCGGGGTCAGCGACCCGTCTCAGCCTTTCACGGCGCCGGCGGTGAGGCCGCGCACGAAGTACTTGCCGGCCAGTACGTAGACCACCAGCGTGGGCAGCGCGGCGATCATCGCCGCGGCCATGTCGACGTTGTATTCCTTGACCCCGGTGGTGATGTTCACCAGGTTGTTCAGGGCCACGGTGATCGGTTGCGAATCGCCGCTGGCGAACACCACGCCGAACAGGAAGTCGTTCCAGATCTGGGTGAACTGCCAGATCAGGCAGACCATCACGATGGGCGTGGACATCGGCAGCAGGATGCGCAGGAAGATGGTGAAGAAACCGGCGCCGTCCAGGCGCGCGGCCTTGACCAGGGCATCCGGGATCGCCACGAAATAGTTGCGGAAGAACAGCGTGGTGAAGGCCAGGCCGTAGATCACGTGGACCAGCACCAGGCCACTGGTGGTATTGGCCAGGCCGAGCTTGCCGAGGGTGAAGGACATCGGCAGGAGGATCACCTGGAACGGCAGGAAGCAGCCGAACAACAGCGCGCCGAAGAACAGCTGGGAACCGCGGAAGCGCCACATCGACAGCACGTAGCCGTTCAACGCGCCGATGAAGGTGGAGATCAGCACGCCGGGCACGGTGATCAGCACCGAGTTCCAGAAGAACGCGCCGACGCTGTCCCAGGCCTTGAGCCAGCCGATGACGGTGAAGGTGTCGGGCAGCGACAGCAGGTTGCCGGTGCGGATGTCGTCCGGCGTCTTGAAGCTGGTCAGCAGCATCACCAGCAGCGGCACCAGGTAAAGCGCGCAGGCGCCCCAGAGGGTCAGATGCACGGCCAGGCGGCTGACGCTGAAGGTCGGGTTCAGGGACGCGTCACGCATGGCGCTTGCCTCGCAGTTCGGAATACAGGTAAGGCACCACGATCGCCAGCACCGCGCCGAGCATCAGCATCGCGCTCGCCGCGCCGAGCCCCATCTGGCCACGGGTGAAGGTATGCGCATACATGAACATCGCCGGCAGGTCGGAGGAATAACCCGGCCCGCCGGCGGTCATCGCCGCTACCAGGTCGAAGCTCTTGATCGCGATATGGGCGAGGATCATCAGCGCGCTGAAAAACACCGGGCGCAGGCTCGGCAGGACGATGCGCAGGTAGATGGTCGGCAGGCTCGCACCGTCGACCTGGGCGGCGCGCACGATGGCCGGGTCGACCCCGCGCAGGCCGGCGAGGAACAGCGCCATGACGAAGCCGGAGGCCTGCCACACGGCGGCGATCACCAGGCAGTAGACGACCCGCTCCGGGTCCACCAGCCAGTCGAAGCGGAAACCTTCCCAGCCCCAGTCGCGGAGCAGCTTGTCCAGGCCCAGGCCTGGATTGAGCAGCCACTTCCAGGCGGTGCCGGTGACGATCATCGACAACGCCATGGGATACAGGTAGAGGGTGCGGATGAAGCCTTCGCGGCGGATACGCTGGTCCAGCAGCACCGCGAGGAACACCCCGAGCACCAGGCAGATGGCGATGAACGAGCCGCCGAAGAGCAGCAGGTTCTTGCTCGCCACCCACCAGCGGTCGTTGTCCCACAGGCGCTGGTACTGGCTCAGCCCGGCCCACTTGTAGCTGGGCATGAAGCGCGAGTTGGTGAAGGACAGCAGCAGCGTCCAGCCGATGTAGCCATACATGCAGAACAGCACCACGACCACGCTTGGCGCCAGCACCAGCTTCGGCAGCCAGCCTTGCAGGCGATCGAGCGGCGAGACGCGACGAGGCGCTACCGGAGCCGTGGGATAGACAGGGGAATTGGTCGCCATGCGTTTTCTCGCGTGCGAAGGAACCCACCCGTGCCGCACGGCGGCACGGAACCAGTCGGGAGGATCGAGCGGAGCCCAGGCCGGGCTCCGCGCCAGGGACTTACTGCGCCGCCGCCTCGATGGCGGCCGCCAGTTGCTGGGCGGCCTTCTGCGGGTCCGCGGCGGGGTCGTTGAAGAAGTTGGTCACCACGTCGAAGATCGCCCCCTGCACGTAGCTGGAAGCGGCCATGCTGTGGGCCATGCTCGGCACCAGGTTGCCGTCCTGGGAAGCCTGCTTGAAGTCCTTCATCGACTGCTGGGCGCAACTGTCGAACGGCGCCATGTCGGCGTCCAGGCGAACCGGGATGGAGCCCTTGTTGAGGTTGAAGTCCTTCTGGAAGGACGGATCGAGCACGCTGCGCGCCAGGTCTTCCTGGGCCTTGCGGTTCTCTGCGTTGCTCAGCTTGAACATCACCAGCGAGTCGATGTTGTAGTCGAAGGCCTTCTGCGTGCCGGGGAACGGCAGGCACTGGTAGTCCTTGCCCGGCACCTTGCCGGCGGCGGTGAACTCGCTCTTCGCCCAGTCGCCCATGATCTGCATCCCGGCCTTGCCGTTGATCACCATCGCCGTGGCGGCGCTCCATTCGCGACCGGCGGCGTCGGCATCGACGTAGCCGCGGAGCTTCTTCAGCGCGGCGAACACCTCGACCATCTGCGCTCCGGTGAGGGTCGCCTTGTCCTGTTCGACGAAGGCCTTGCGATAGCCTTCCGGGCCCATCTTGCTCAGCACCAGGTTCTCGAACACGGTGCCGTCCTGCCACGGTTGGCTGCCATGGGCCAGCGGCGTGAAACCGGCGGCCTTGAGCTTGTCGGCGGCGACGAACAGTTCGTCGAGGGTGGTCGGCGGGGTGGCGCCGGCCTTCTTGAACACTTCCGGGTTGATGTAGAGCCAGTTGACCCGGTGTACGTTGATCGGCACAGCTACGTAGTCGCCGTCGTACTTCATGATCTGCGCCACCTGCTTCGGCAGCAGGCTGTCCCACTTGCCTTCGGCGGCCACCGCGTTGAGGTCGGCGAGCAGACCCAGTTCGCCCCACTCCTGGATATCCGGCCCCTTGATCTGCGCCGCGGCCGGCGGATTGCCGGACACCGCGCGGGTCTTCAGCACGGTCATCGCCGCCTCGCCGCCACCGCCGGCCACGGCGAAGTCCTTCCAGGTGTGGCCCTTGGCTTCGACCAGCTTCTTCAGGGTTTCGGCGGCGCGCTTCTCGCCGGCGGAGGTCCACCAGTGCAGCACTTCGACTTCGCCGGCCTGGGCCAACAGCGGGGAGAGACAGAGGGAGGAAAGACAGATGACGGCAGAGAGGCGACGGATCGCATTCATGAGGAAAACCTTCTTCTTGTTATTCGGAGCAAGTCTGCGCTTGCAATGCTTCGAGTCTATTCAAGCGTTCCGCGTCGCGGGTAACGAAGCGATCCGGGTTTGTCACGGAGTGGTTACATTGGGATTGAGGCAGAGCAGGAAAATCTGGACTTGAACTCGGCAAGGCGGTTTCGCGACAGAAACCTCCTACAACACGAGAATGACCTCCAGCAGCACCTCCCTGCGCGGCAGCACCTTGTCGTTCCAGAACCGCAGTACCCTGGACCCCGGCTCTCCAGCCAGGCATCGGCCGGCGAACCCACATGCTGCCCGCCATCCAGTTCGACCACCAGCATCCGCTCATGACAGACGAAATCGACGATGTACGGCCCGAGTATCTTCTGCCGACGAAACTTCAGCCCGAGCAATCGATGCCCGCGCAAACACTGCCATAGCGCCCGCTCCACCTCTGTCTGCGGCTGCCGCAGAACGCGGGAGAACCTCGTGCCTACCTGCCTCGTTCAAGGGCCCGCCAAGCCAGCCCATCACTCCAGCCCCAGGCGCGGCAAGCGCAGGCTGACCCGCAGGCCGCCCTCGCGACGGTTCTGCAAACTGACTTCGCCGCCATGGGTGTGCGCGATGTTGCGCGCGATGCCCAGGCCCAGCCCGTAGCCCTGCCCTCGCGGAGACAGGCGGAAGCGCGGCTCGAAGATCTGTTCCAGGCGCTGCTCGGGCACGCCGGGGCCGTCGTCGTCGACGTGCAGCACCACCGCTTCCGGCCCGTCCTCCAGGCTCAGGCGGGCGCGTTCGCCGTATTTCAGCGCATTGTCCAGCAGGTTGCCGATACAGCGCTTGAGCGCCAGGGGCTTGCCCGGATAAGGCTCCGCGGCGCGACCGACGACCTCCACCCGGCCATCGGCCAGGTAGGGCTCGGCGATGTGCTGGAGCAACAGGTTGAGGTCGACCGGCTCGACGTTCTCGTGGATATCGGTGTCCTTCACGCACTGCAGCGCGCCCTTCACCAGCAGTTCCAGCTCGTCCAGGTCGCGCCCGAACTTCTCCTGCAAGCGCTCGTCCTCGAGGAGTTCTACCCGCAGGCGCAGGCGGGTGATCGGCGTGCGCAGGTCGTGGGAGATGGCGCTGAACAACTGCCCGCGCTCGTTCAGGTAGCGGTCGATGCGCTCGTGCATGGTGTTGAAGGCGCGCGCCACCTCCACCAGTTCGCTGGCGCCGCGCTCCTCCAGCGCTGCCGACGGACTGCCCAGGGCCAGGTCGCGGGCGGCGCGCGCCAGGCGCTTGAGCGGACGGCTCTGCCAATGCATCAGCAAGCCGGTGAAAAGCAGCAGCAACAGGCTGGTGAAAACGATCGAGAGCACCTGCTGCGGTTGCAGTCCCTCGGGTTCCAGGCTGACGTACGGCGCCGGCATCAGGCTGGCGATGTACAGCCACTCGCTGTCGCCGATGCGGATCTGGGTCACCAGCACCGGCGGGTTCACCGGCTCCAGAGTCAGCGCGTAGTGCGCCCAGGAACGCGGCAGCTCGTCGAGTTTCAGCGCGCCGTTGAACAGGCGCAGCTCGTCGGGACTGACGAATTCGACCTGCAGCTCGACCTCCTTGCCCAGGCGTTGATGCAACACGTCCTGGACGATCTCCAGCACCGCCTGCTTGTTCGGCGTGTCCGGCAGGGCACGCATCTCCAGCGGCCGGTCGTTCAGCGAGACGAAGAAGCGCGTACCGCCCATGCTGCGCAACTGGTCGAGCACCAGCGGACGGTAGCCGAGCGGCAGGGAACGGAAGTAGCTGACGCTGGCCGCCATCGAGTAGGCCAGGCTGCGCGAGCTGGTGAGCAGGCCCTCGCGCTGGCTGGAGCGCAGGTGCGACAGCCAGAACAGGCTGGAAAGCCCTTGCGCGACCAGCACCGCGAGCAGGGTCAGGAGCAGCATGCGCCCGAGCAGCGAGCGCGGCACCGGCGACCAGCGCCGCCGTTCGCTCATGGCTGCAGGTGCGGCCGCACCTGCGCCGCCAGCAGGTAGCCACTGCCGCGCACGGTCTGGATCAGCCGCGGCGCCTTGCCGGTGTCGCGCAGGCGCTGGCGCAGGCGGCTGACCGCCATGTCGACGATGCGCTCCAGCGGCAGCACCTCGCGGCCGCGGGTGGCGTTGGCGATGGTGTCGCGGTCGAGGATCTGCTGCGGATGGTCGAGGAACAGCTTGAGCAGGGCGAAATCCGCGCCGCTGAGGAAGAACTCCTCGCCGTCCTCGTGGAACAGCCGGTGGCTGACCGTGTCCAGCCGCCAGTCCTCGAAGGCCAGTACGTCGCCACCGCGCACCTGGGTGAACTGCGCGCGGCGCAGCAGGGCCTTGATCCGCGCCAGCAGCTCGCGCGGGCTGAACGGCTTGCCCAGATAGTCGTCGGCACCCAGTTCCAGGCCGATCACCCGGTCGGCCTCGTCGGAACTGGCGGTGAGCATGATGATCGGCATGCAGGCCAGGCGCTGGTGGGAGCGAATCCAGCGACAGAGGCTGAAGCCGTCCTCGTCCGGCAGCATCACGTCGAGGATCGCCAGGCTCGCCTCCTCCTCGCACAGCGCCTGGCGGAAGTCGGCGCCCCGCGAGACGCTGCGGACCTGGAAGCCGGCGCGGCTCAGGTAGGTCTCCAGCAATTCGCGGATCTCCTGGTCATCGTCCACCAGCAGGATCGATCGTCCGTTCGCGCTCACGAGGCTCCTCCTTATGCGGTTGCTCGACGCCGACTCAGCCCTCGGCGTCCAGGGCCTGCTGCAGGGCGACGCCGGCGCCGAGCAGGCCCGGATGTTCGGCGGTCATGACCCACACCGGTACGTCCTGCAGGTAAGCGCCGCTGGTCTTGCCACGCCTGGCGAAGGCCTCGGCGAAGCCGCTGGCGATGAAACGCTCGAGGAAACGCGGGACGATGCCGCCGGTAATGTAGACGCCACCGAGCGCGCCGACGGTGAGCACCGCGTTGCCGGCGACCCGCGCCAGCCACAGGAAGAAGTGCTCCAGCACGGCGTCCGCCTGGGCGTCGCCGGCCATGGCCAGGGCACCGACTTCCGCCGCACTGCTCGCGCGTACGGCAACCCCGTCCAGGGCACAGCTGATTTCATAGAGGGCGAGCAGGCCGTTGCCGGACAGTGCGCGCTCGGCGGAGACGTGTCCGTAGCGCGCCTGCAGGCCCTGCCAGAGCGCGAAGTCGCGCGGCGAAGTGACCGGCAGGTCGACATGCCCGCCCTCGCAGGGCAGCACTTCCCAACGTCCCCCGCCCAGCGGCAGCAGGCTGCCGACGCCAAGGCCGGTGCCGGGACCGATGATCAGCCGGGCGCGATCCGCCTGGGCGCTGCCGGCCCGGACCTGCACCAGCTCGTCCGCGCCCAGCCGCGAGGCGGCCCAGGCCATGGTGCTGAAGTCGTTGACCAGCAGCAGGTGATCCAGCCCCAGCTCCTCGCGGAACGCGGCGCGATTGATCACCCAGTGGTTGTTGGTGAAACGGAAATCCGCCGCCCCAACCGGACCGGCGCAGGCCAGGCAGACCGAGTCGATGTTCGCCACCGATTCGCCGATCCGCGCCAGGTAGTCGCGCACGGCCAGTTCAGGCCGTGGGTAGTCGGCGCAGGCGAGCACCTCGATGGATTCCAGGCGCTGCCCGCGCCAGAGCGCGAAACGCGCATTGGTGCCGCCGATATCGCCGACCAGGCCGAGGCCGCCGGCGCTTCTCTTGTTGTCGTTATTCATCGTCGTTGAACCGCAATGCCCCGCGCCAGGGCGGGACGGTCGGCAGATGTTGCCGGAGAGACAGCCGCCAGCCAAGCGCCGGCGGACATCGACCTATCAGAATCAGCGCCAGCCGTTGAGGCTCTCGGTAAAGCTGCAGGCGCCCTCTTCCGCGCTGCTCATGGCGTTGCGCATGAAGGCGAACAGCTCGCGGCCGCAACCGAGATTGCCGTCCTGCGGCGCCGGCTCCAGGCTGCGCGCCTGCCATTCGGCGTCGTCGACCAGCACCCGCAACTCGCCGTTCACCCCATCCACCCGTACCCGGTCGCCGTCGCGCAGGCGCGCCAGGGGACCGCCGGCGATGGCTTCCGGACTCACATGGATGGCCGCGGGCACCTTGCCCGACGCCCCGGACATGCGCCCGTCGGTGACCAGCGCCACCTTGAAGCCACGATCCTGCAGGACCCCGAGGAACGGCGTGAGCTTGTGCAGCTCCGGCATGCCGTTCGCCCGCGGGCCCTGGAAACGCACCACGGCGACCAGGTCGCGCTCCAGCTCGCCGGCCTTGAAGGCCGCGGCCAGGCTGGCCTGGTCGTGGAAGATCCGTACCGGCGCCTCGACCACCTGGTGTTCCGGCGCCACCGCCGAGACCTTCATCACGCCGCGACCGAGGTTGCCCTCCATCAGGCGCAAGCCGCCTTCGGCGGAGAACGGCTTGTCCAGCGGACGCAGGATGGCTTCGTCGAGACTCCGTTCTGGCCCTTCGCGCCAGACCAGCCGGCCATCCTCGAGGAACGGCTCGCGGGTGTAGCGGCGCAGGCCGGGGCCGGCGACGGTCTGTACGTCCTCGTGAAGCAGCCCGCCGTCGAGCAGTTGGCGGATCAGGAAGGACATGCCGCCGGCCGCCTGGAAGTGGTTGATGTCGGCCTGGCCGTTCGGATAGATGCGCGCCAGGGTCGGCACCACATGGGACAGCTCGGACATGTCCTGCCAGGTCAACTGGATGCCCGCCGCCTGGGCGATCGCCAGCAGGTGCAGGGTGTGGTTGGTCGAGCCGCCGGTGGCGAGCAGCGCCACCACCGAGTTGACGATGGCCTTCTCGTCGACGATCTCCGCCATCGGCAGGTAGTTGCCGTTCTCGGGGGTCAGCCGGCTGGCCTGGCGTGCCGCTTCGCGGGTGAGTTCGTCGCGCAGCGGGGTGTTCGGGTTGACGAAGGAGGCACCGGGCAAGTGCAGGCCCATCACCTCCACCAGCAACTGGTTGGTATTGGCGGTGCCATAGAAGGTGCAGGTGCCGGGTGCATGGTAGGAGGCCATTTCCGAGGCCAGCAGCTCTTCGCGAGTGGCCTTGCCCTCGGCGAACAGTTGGCGCACCGCGGCCTTTTCCTTGTTGGAGATGCCGGTCGGCATCGGCCCGGCCGGGACGAACACGGTGGGCAGGTGGCCGAAGCGCAGCGAGCCGATCAGCAGGCCCGGCACGATCTTGTCGCAGACGCCCAGGCACAGCGCCGCATCGAACATGTTGTGAGACAGCGCGATGGCGGTGGACATGGCGATCACGTCGCGGCTGGCCAGCGACAGTTCCATGCCCGGCTCGCCCTGGGTCACCCCGTCGCACATGGCCGGCACGCCGCCGGCGAACTGGCCGACCGAACCGATCTCGTGCAGCGCCTGCTTTATAAGCCCCGGAAAGCGCTCGAACGGCTGGTGCGCCGAGAGCATGTCGTTGTAGGCGGAAACGATGGCCACGTTGGCCTGGTTCATCAGCCGCAGGGTCTGCTTGTCGCTTTCGCCACAGGCCGCGACCCCGTGGGCGAGGTTGCCGCACGGCAGGGTGCCGCGGTGCGGCCCCTTGCTGGCCGCCGCCCGGACCATCTCTAGGTAGCGCTGGCGAGTGGCCGCGCTACGGGCCTGGATGCGGCGGGTGACTTCGAGCACACGAGGGTGCATGGCAGATTCTCCTACAGACTATCAATTGTTGTTTTTACAACATAATCATCGGTTGAAGGATGTTTACTTTTCTTTCTGGACGAAATGTAATGGTTTTTACCACAACAATAGAAAAGAGACGACCTCATTATGACTATCCGCCTGGCCATCAACGGCTTCGGTCGCATCGGCCGAAACGTTCTTCGCGCCCTGTATACCGGCCACTACCGCGAACAGTTGCAGGTAGTGGCGATCAATGACCTCGGCAACGCCGCGGTCAACGCCCATCTGTTCCAGTACGACAGCGTCCATGGACGCTTTCCCGGCGAGGTCGAGCACGATGCCGAGAGCCTGCGGGTGATGGGCGACCGCATCGCCGTCAGCGCCATCCGCAACCCGGCGGAACTGCCCTGGAAGAGCCTCGGCGTGGACATCGTGCTCGAGTGCACGGGGCTCTTCACCAGCCGCGACAAAGCCGCCGCCCACCTGCAGGCCGGCGCCGGCAAGGTGCTGATCTCGGCGCCCGGCAAGGACGTCGACGCCACCGTGGTCTACGGCGTCAACCACGAGGTGCTGCGCGCCTCCCATCGGATCGTCTCGAACGCCTCCTGCACCACCAACTGCCTGGCACCGGTGGCCCAGGTGCTGCATCGCGAGCTGGGCATCGAGCACGGCCTGATGACCACCATCCATGCCTACACCAACGACCAGAACCTCTCCGACGTGTACCACCCGGACCTGTACCGCGCACGTTCGGCGACCCAGTCGATGATCCCCACCAAGACCGGCGCCGCCGAGGCGGTCGGCCAGGTCCTGCCGGAACTCGCCGGCAAGCTTACCGGGCTGGCGGTGCGGGTGCCGGTGATCAACGTGTCGCTGGTCGATCTCACCGTGCAGGTGGCCCGGGATACCAGCGTAGACGAGGTCAACCGCCTGCTGCGCGAGGCCAGCGAGGGCTCTCCGGTGCTCGGCTACAACACCCAGCCGCTGGTGTCGGTGGATTTCAATCACGACCCGCGCTCGTCGATCTTCGACGCCAACCACACCAAGGTCAGCGGCCGGCTGGTCAAGGCGATGGCCTGGTACGACAACGAATGGGGCTTCTCCAACCGCATGCTGGACAGCGCCCTGGCGTTGGCCGCCGCCCGCGACTGACGCGCCTCAGCGGAACTTGCGCCGACCGCGCGCCTGCAACGCCAGCAGGCGCAGGTCGGCCTCGGCGAGGATCAGTCGCTGCTCGGCCTTGTCCGCGCGCTTCCAGGCGCGGATTTCCTGGCGCGTACGCCCGCAGCCACGGCACACGTCGGCATCGAACTCACAGATATTGATGCAAGGACTTTTCAAGCGTTCCCCCTTTTTCGGCGCGGACCGCAACCGGTCCTCGCCCGTCACTTCACGACAGGCGGCGGGCCGGCGTCCAGGAGGGAATGACTATCGGGCCGATCGAGCGGCCCGCGGTCACTCGGCCTCGGCGTCGCGCAGACTGTCGTAGGCAGGCGCGGCATAGATGCCGGCCTCGACGCAGAGCGCCATGACCCGCGGCAGGTCCTGGGTATAGACCAGCACCGCCTGCAGCTCGTCGTCCAGCGGCTCGCTGAAATCCACCAGCACGTAGCCGCCCTTTTCCGGATACATGCTGCTCAGTTGCACCTGGATACGGTTGAGGGCGACCAGCGGCTCGGTCTTGAGCAACTGCTTCGGCTTGATGTTGAACGCCACGTCCTTGCCGAAGGAGGCGACGATCCGGGCGAACAGCTCGGCATAGGTATCGGCCTGGAACAGCACGATATCCGGCAGGCTACCGACCACCACCCACTCGCCGAGCGGGATCGGGAAGCTGTCGTCGTAGTTGATGTCCGGGTTGGCGGCGAGGAACCCTGCCGGATCGGCGTAGGCCTGGGCCGCCTCGTCGGCGATCCGCCGGATCTCCTCGGCGCCCATGCAGCCGGTGCTGATGAGGGTGATCAGTTCGTTCAGGGTCTCTTTCATGGGGAGTTCCAGGGTCGATGAAACGGAGCGGGCCGGCCTCGCCGGCGCGGCCGGATGAATTCTACAGGGTGGAACGACGGTCAGCGGCGCGGCCAGTCGTCGTCGGCGTCCAGTGCCTCGCGCTCCTCGCGCATGGCCTCCGCCAGGGCGCGCTCTTCGTCATCGGGATCGGCGCCCGCGACAGCCTCCGCGACGGCAGGCTCGACGGCTTGCTCCGCGACCACGGGAATCGCTGGTTCGGCGGACTCGTCGCCCTGCTCCGAGGGCTCCGGAGGGTCGAGCAGGTCGTCGAAGTCGGTCTTCAGGCCCTGCTCCATCTCGTCCAGTTCCAGCAGCAGGCTGCGGAAGCTGGTTTCCTCGCGCGGTTTCTCCGGCTCGCCGGCCTCGCCCTCGATCTCCTCGAGGCTTTCCCCGGCCTCGGCGATGGCGCGATCGGCCAGGGCCTGGATCGAGGCGGGAATCGCATCCTCGTCGAGATCGTCGCGCGGCGGCTGCGCCGCGGGCGCCACTTCGACCGGCGGTTCCGGCTCGGGCTCCATCTCGCGCAGCGCCGACAGCGGCGGCAGCTCGTCGAGGCTCTTCAGGTTGAAATAATCGAGGAACGCCTTGGTGGTCGCCAGCATCGCCGGGCGCCCCGGCACCTCGCGGTAGCCAACGATGCGGATCCACTCCCGCTCCATCAGCGTCTTGACGATCTGGGTGTTCACCGCCACGCCGCGGATCTCCTCGATCTCGCCACGGGTGATCGGCTGGCGGTAGGCGATCAGCACCAGGGTTTCCAGGAGCGCGCGCGAATAGCGCTGTGGACGCTCCTCCCAGAGGCGGCCGACCCACGGCGAGAAACGCTCGCGAATCTGCAGGCGATACCCGGACGCGACTTCCTTCAGCTCGAAGGAACGCCCCGCGCAGGACAGCGCGAGGATCGCCAGGGCGTCGCGGAACTGCCCCGGTTCCGGCCGCTCGGCCTCGTCGAACAGCTCGGCCAGGCGCTCCAGCGACAGCGGCTTGCCGGCCGCAAGGAGGATGCCTTCGAGCAGGGTGGCGAGTTCGTGGGGATCGGACAGGTTCATCGTCGCAACGGATACCGGAGCCAGGAAGAGGGAAAGATAGCGGAATCGGGCATGCAGCTTAACAGGCCACGGCAGGGAGCGAAGCCGGAAGCTCGGAAAAGCTGACAGTCCGCAAGGGGACGAACGGCCAGCGGCGCGGCGCGATCACTCGAAATCGTCTTCCAGGGCTTCCTCCAGGGTTTCGCCTTCCTCCGCTTCGCGGGCTATCCGCAGGCGCACATGGATGGCGCCGAAAGCCTCGTTCTGCACCAGTTCCACCATCTGCTCCTTGACCAGTTCGAGGATCGCCATGAAGGTGACCACCACGCCGAGCTTGCCCTCCTCCAGGGTGAACAACTGGATGAACGGCACGAAGGCGCCGCCTTTCAGGCGCTCCAGCACTTCGCTCATGCGTTCGCGGGTGGACAGTACCTCGCGGGTCACCTGGTGGCTCTCGAACAGGTCGGCGCGGCGCAGCATCTCGCCCATCACCAGCATCAGCTCCTGCAGCGCCAGCTCCGGCAGCAGCTTGCGCGCCCGCGCCTCGGGAGCAGCCACCGCCGGCACCAGCACGTCGCGGCCGACCCGGGGCAGTTCGTCGAGGTCTTCGGCGGCCTTCTTGAACCGTTCGTACTCCTGCAGGCGGCGGATCAGCTCGGCCCGTGGATCTTCCTCTTCCTCCTCGGCTTCCGCCGAGCGCGGCAGCAACATGCGCGACTTGATCTCCGCCAGCATCGCCGCCATCACCAGGTACTCGGCGGCCAGCTCCAGGCGCACCGCCTTCATCAGCTCGACATAGCCCATGTACTGGCGGGTGATTTCCGCCACCGGGATATCCAGGATGTCGATGTTCTGCTTGCGGATCAGATACAGCAGCAGGTCGAGCGGGCCCTCGAAGGCCTCGAGGAAGACCTCCAGCGCGTCCGGCGGGATATAGAGGTCCTGCGGCAGCTCGGTGACCGCCTCGCCGTAGACCAGCGCCAGTTGCAGCGGCACCCGCTCGGCGGCGGGTTCGGCTGGAGGGGTGTCGGCGTTGGCCGGGTTATCGTCCTGCATCGGTAGGCTCGTGGTGGGCGGATTCGGGCGGCGCTCAGGCCGGCTGCATGAACGGCGCCGGATCGCCGCAACCCACGCGGATCACTTCGGGATCGGTGTCGGTCAGGCTGATCACGGTGGAGGCCTCGCCGCCGCCATAGCCCCCGTCCACGATCAGGTCGACCTGGTGTTCCAGTACCTGGCGCATTTCATAGGGATCGTTCAGTGGCTCGCCGCTGCCGGGCATGATCAGGCTCACGCTCATCAGCGGTTCGCCTAGCTCCTCCAGCAGCGCCCGGGCGATCGGACAGTTCGGCACGCGCAGGCCGATGGTGCGGCGCTTGGGGTGCAGGAGCATGCGCGGCACCTCGCGGGTGGCGCTGAGGATGAAGGTGTAGGGACCGGGGGTGTGCGCCTTGAGCAGGCGGAACAGGCCGGTGTCGACCTTGGCATAGACCCCCAGCTCGGAAAGGTCGCGGCAGACCAGGGTGAAGTTGTGCTTGTCGTCCAGTTGGCGGATGCGGCGGATGCGATCCACCGCGGTCTTTTCGCCGATGCGGCAGCCCAGGGCATAGGACGAGTCGGTGGGATAGACGATCACCCCACCCTGGCGGACGATTTCCACCGCCTGCTTGACCAGCCGCGGCTGGGGATTTTCCGGATGGATCTGGAAGAACTGGCTCATTCGGCCCCCTTGGCTTCGGAATGACGTTCGGTATCGCGAAAATGCCTGGCGAAACGCGGCCACATGGCCGGAAGGTCCTCTGGAACCGCACGGTACATGCCCAGTTCGGACCAGTCGCCCGGCGCGTGGAAATCGCTGCCGGCGGTGACCATCAGGCCGAACTCGCGGGCCAGGATCGACAGGGTACCGACCTGTTCGGCCGGCTGCACCCCATTGACCACCTCGATGGCGTGTCCGCCGGCCTGGAGAAAGTCGGCGACCAGGCGCCGGCGCTTGGTCCGGGTGAAATCATAATGGTACGGGTGCGCCAGGCTGATCCAGGCGCGCGCCTCGCGCAGGCAGCCGACCACTTCCTCCAGGGTCGGCCAGTGCTGCTTGACGTCTCCCAGCTT
Organism: Pseudomonas sp. FDAARGOS_761; assembly: GCF_013343155.1. Classification (NCBI taxonomy): domain Bacteria; kingdom Pseudomonadati; phylum Pseudomonadota; class Gammaproteobacteria; order Pseudomonadales; family Pseudomonadaceae; genus Pseudomonas; species Pseudomonas sp. FDAARGOS_761. Next base: position 3,683,103 of record NZ_CP054572.1, read on the forward strand.
GCCGGCCCCCAGCCACTTGCGGAACGCGTCGGCGCGATCCTTGACCCAGCCGCCCTGGACCAGGAACTCGGCGAAATGCGGCCGCGCCGGCGCGTTGCCGCTGTCGCCCAGGGCCCGCTGGATCGCCCGCGCGCCCTCCAGCGCCCCGGGCATACCCTTGGCCGCAAGCCGCCGGTCGATTTCCTCGGCGCGCGCCCAGCGGCCGCGGTGCAGGGCTTCGGTGGCCTGGCGCAGGGGAGCGGCGTCGAGGTCGAAACCGTAGCCCAGCACATGGATGGTGGCGCCACCCCAGGTGCAGGACAGCTCGACGCCGTTGACCAGTTCGATACCGAGTCGAGCGGCCGCCTGGTGGGCTTCCGGCAGGCCTTCCAGGGTGTCGTGGTCGGTCAGCGCCAGCAGCCCGACGCCTTTCTCGTGGGCCCGCTGCACCAGGGCGGCGGGCGCGAGAACGCCATCGGAGGCGGTACTGTGGCAATGCAGATCGACACGCATGGCTGAATCCTGATTCCAGTGAAGAATGGTGATGAAGCAACGCCGATTCGCTGCCTCGCGGTATCGAGACGTACCGTTCATGGGTCCGGGGAGCCTGCTCCACCTGGCGAATGCGCCTGCGGCACAGGCCTGACGCATTCGGAAAGACAGGATGACTGTTTCAGAACATCCAGAGGTTGCTATTATGCCGCTTCAACCGTGTCCTGACTGCCACCATGAAGCAATTCATCGATTTCATCCCACTGATCCTGTTCTTCATCGTCTACAAGATAGACCCTCAGAACGTCGAGTTCGCCGGGTTCAATCTGAGTGGCATCTACGGCGCGACCGCGACCCTGATCCTCGCCTCGGTGATCGTCTACGGCGCCCTCTGGCTCAAGCACCGCCACCTGGAAAAGAGCCAGTGGTTCACCCTCGGCGCCTGCCTGGTCCTCGGCGGCCTGACCCTGGCCTTCCACGAGGACACCTTCCTCAAATGGAAGGCGCCGCTGGTCAACTGGCTGTTCGCCCTGGCCTTCGCCGGCAGTCACTTCATCGGCGACAAGCCGATGATCCAGCGCATCATGGGCCATGCCATCCAGTTGCCGCAGGGCCTCTGGGTGCGCCTGAACATCGCCTGGGTGGTGTTCTTCCTGGTGTGCGGCTTCGCCAACCTGTACGTGGTCTTCACCTATCCGAACTTCTGGGTGGACTTCAAGGTGTTCGGCAGCCTCGGCATGACCTTGCTGTTCCTGATCGGCCAGGGCCTGTTCCTGGCTCGCCACCTGCACGACGCCGATACCGGCGAAAAGCCCAAGGACTGACATGCTCTACGCGATCATCGCCCGTGACATCCCCGCTTCCCAGGAACGCCGCCTGGCCAGCCGCCCGGCCCACCTGGCCCGTCTCGAACAGCTGAAGGAAGAAGGCCGCCTGGTACTCGCCGGCCCGCACCCGGCGATCGACAGCAACGACCCGGGCGCCGCCGGCTTCACCGGCAGCCTGATCGTCGCCGAATTCGATTCCCTGGCCGCGGCGCAGAGCTGGGCCGAGGCCGACCCCTACCGGGCCGCCGGGGTGTATGCCGAGGTGGTGGTCAAGCCGTTCAAGAAAGTCCTGCCCTGAGGCAGTCGCCGGGTACCGGCGGCCGGCCCGGTCGCCCTCCCGGCAAACGTTTTCGCACCGGACGCCGCTTTCCGGTGCCCGCCGCAGCGCAACCAGGCCGGCCCGGCGCTTTCGCCAAGCCGGAAGGGCGAACCGGAAGACAGTGCAATCCGTCGCTTCATCGGTACAAGGAGTCATGATGCGTCCATCCACTGCCCATTGCCTGCTGCTGAGCCTGAGCCTGGGAGCTTCCCTGGCCCAGGCCGAGGAACCCGCGCCAGCACCGATTCCAGCCGCGCAGCCTTCCATTGCGCAGGCTACCGCCGAACTGGAGCGCCGCCTGGTGGAAACGGAACGCCAGCGCGACGAACTGGTCAGTCGTATGCGCCAGGAGAACCGCCAGTTGCGCGAGCAGTTGCAGGCGGCCCAGGCGCAGCGGCAACCGCCGCTGCTCACAGAAGAGCAGACCTGGTATGTCGCCGGCGCCGCCACCGCCCTGCTCGCGTTCGTCCTCGGCGCCCTGAGCCGCGGCCGCCGGCGACAGCGACGCGAATGGATCAATTGAGCGACACCCGATGAGCGAACTGCTGTTGATCGACGATGACCGGGAGCTCTGCGAGCTGCTCGGTACCTGGCTGGTCCAGGAAGGTTTCTCCGTGCGTGCCAGCCACGACGGCGCCCAGGCCCGTCGCGCCCTCGCCGAGCAGACGCCGGATGCCGTGGTGCTCGACGTGATGCTGCCGGACGGCAGCGGCCTGGAACTGCTCAAGCAACTGCGCGGCGACCATCCCGACCTGCCGGTGCTGATGCTGTCCGCCCGCGGCGAGCCGCTGGACCGCATCCTCGGTCTGGAACTGGGCGCCGACGACTACCTGGCCAAGCCCTGCGACCCGCGCGAACTCACCGCACGGCTGCGCGCCGTGCTGCGGCGAACCCACCCGGCGCAGCCCAGCGCGCAGATGCAACTGGGCGACCTGTCGCTGAACCTGACGCGCGGCGTGGCGCAGATCGACGGCCAGGAGATCAGCCTGACCCTTTCCGAAAGCCGCATCCTCGAAGCGCTCCTGCGCCAGCCCGGCGAGCCGCTGGACAAGCAGGCCCTGGCGCAACTGGCGCTGGGCCGCAAGCTGACCCTCTACGACCGCAGCCTGGACATGCACGTCAGCAACCTGCGCAAGAAGCTCGGCAGCCACCCCGACGGCAGCCCGCGCATCCTCGCCCTGCGCGGCCGCGGCTACTACTACAGCCACTGAGCGGGTTTCGTCAGCCCGCCGACACAAGGTCTTTACCCAAGCTTTACCCAGGGCTGACCGCGCTTGACCTTGACCTCCCTAGACTGGGCTCATCCGGTAAATGGCCGGACCCAGAAAGGAGAAACACCATGCGCAAGACGCTAACCGCCCTGTTCATCGCCGCCGCCCTGCCGACCTTCGCCATGGCCGCGCCCGCCGCCAACGACCTGCCGCCCCCGCCGATGGAAGGCGGCCACATGATGGGCCAGCACGGTCCCCGGCATGGCGGCCCGATGAAGGAACTGAACCTGACCCGCGAACAGCGCCAGCAGATGGGCAAACTGATGGGCGAACAGATGAAGGCCCGCCACGAGATCACCCAGCGCTACCTGGCCAAGCTGCCGGCGGCCAAGCAGAAGGCCCTGAAGGACGAACTCAAGGCCAGCCACGAGAAGACCCAGAAGGACATCCGCGCCCTGCTCACCCCCGAGCAGCAGAAGAAGTTCGACGAACTGCAGAAGAAGCGCGAGCAGCGCAAGGCAGAGTGGGCCGAATTCCAGCAATGGAAGGCCGACAAGAAGTCCAACTGACGTCCGAGCCACCGCTACCGGGTCCTCCGGTAGCGGTCTTCCGACCAGCCGGAATCGCATATCCTAGGGGTTTACCCACGCGGCCGGCCCGACATGCGATTCAACAGGAAAACCATGCGTTCACTCTTCTGGCGAATCCTCGCCGCCTTCTGGCTGGCCCTGCTGCTGGTAGCCGGGCTTTCCATCCTGCTGGGTCGCGCGCTGAACCAGGACACCTGGATCATCGCCCGCCATCCCGGCCTGAAGGATCTCGCCGAGCAGTGGACCGCCCTCTACGAAGAACAGGGCAGCTACGCGGCCCAGGGCTTGCTGGAGCAACGCCGCCGCGACTACGGGATTTCCATCCAGGTGCTCGACGAAAGCGGCCAGCGCCTGGTCGACGGCACCTACCTGCCGCGCCCCCGCCACCGCCCGCCGCGCACCAGCGACCGCAACCTGCCGCGCTTCCCCTGGCGCCAACTGAGCCAGGAATATGTCAGCCCGCAGAGCAACCATACCTATCTGTTCATCTACCGCATCCCGCACCCGGAGCTGGAGGCCTGGCACCGCGGCAGCCTGCTCTGGCCGCTCAGCGCGCTGGGCATCGCACTGGTGGTGCTGACCCTGTTCAGCCTGCTGCTGACGCTGTCCATCACCCGTCCGCTGAACCGTCTGCGGCGCGCCGTGCACGACCTCGGCCAGACCGCCTACCAGAAGGACAGCCTGGCCCGCCTGGCGCGGCGCGGCGATGAGCTGGGCACCCTGGCGCGCGATTTCAACCGCATGGGCGAACGCCTGCAAAGCCTGATCGGCAGCCAGCGACAGTTGCTCCGCGACGTGTCCCACGAACTGCGCTCGCCGTTGGCGCGCCTGCGCATCGCCCTGGCCCTGGCCGAGCGCGCCGAACCGCAAGCGCGGGCGCAGATGTGGCCGCGCCTGGAACAGGAATGCGACCGCCTGGAAGCGCTGATCGGCGAGATCCTCGCCCTCGCCCGGCTCGACGCCGAACCCGGCGCGAGCCAACGGATCGCCCTGCTGCCGCTGCTCCAGCGGCTGCGCGAAGACGCCCTGCTGCTGGCTCCGGAGCAGGATATCCGCCTGGAAGTGGCGCCTGACCTGAGCATCGACGGCTGGCCGGACATGTTCGAGCGCGCGGTGGACAACCTGCTGCGCAACGCCGTGCGCTTCAACCCCGCCGGCCAACCGCTGGAGGTGCGCGCCAGCAGCGCCGGCGACTACCTGCGCCTGAGCGTCCGCGACCATGGGCCGGGCATCGCCGTCGAACTGCAGGAGCAGTTGGGCGAACCGTTCTTCCGCGCACCCAACCAGAGCAGCCCGGGACACGGCCTGGGCCTGGCCATCGCCCGCCGCGCCATCGAGCGCCACGGCGGGCACCTGCGCCTGGGCAACCATCCCGACGGCGGCTTCATCGCCACCCTCAGCCTGCCGCTACGGCGCAAGGCGACCGAATGACGCCACGCCCCGATGCGCGGCACTTCCCCCAGGAGCATCCGGCATGACTCTTCCCGCTTCGTTGTTCCTCGATGAACGCCCGCTCGCCCAGGCCATCGCGCCGCCGGAACTTCCCGGCGACGAGCCGCAATCGCTGGTCCTGGCGGTCGAGCTGGGACAGGTCGCCCAGCAACTGCGGCAACGCTGGGCGCGCCTCGACCTGAGCCTGCCGGAGCGCGGCACCTGGCCGCTGGAAAGCTGGCGCCCGGCCTTGCACGAGGCGCTCTACGGCCTGCTCGGCGGCGCCGCGCAGGAGCGCCCGTGGCAGCGCATCACGCTGAATCCGGCGCTGGACGCGCGCCACGGCCGGCTGCGCCTGGACATCCTCGGCCAGGCGGAAGAAGGCCGGCGCTGGCTGCCGGCGGCCGTGGAAGCCGCCCGACGACTGGCCGGCTGGCAGGGCGGACGACTGCTCTGGCACGCCCAGGGCGCGTATTGGTGCGTACGCCTGCTGTTGCCGCTCAGCCCGGCCAGGCGCTGACGAAGGCCGTCGGGTCGAGTTCCGCCGGCGTGCGCAACTCGCCCATCGGCGTACCCAGGTAGACGAAGCCGATGATCCGCTCCTGCTCGCCGAGCCCCAGGCCGGCGTGCACCACCGGATCGGTGGCCATCTCGCCGGTCCGCCACATCGCCCCCAGTCCCTGGGCATAGGCGCCCAGCACCAGGCCGTGGGCAGCGCAGCCGGCGGCCAGCAGTTGCTCGCCATGCGGCACCTTCGGGTGATCCTGCAGGCAGGCCACCGCCACGACCAGCAGCGGTGCCCGCAGCGGCATGTTGCGGGCCTTGGCCAGCGCTTCCTCGGCGGCGTCCGGCTGGCGGCTCGCCAGGGCGCGGGCGTAGAGGTCGCCCAGGGCCCGGCGGCCTTCGCCTTCTACCACGATGAAGCGCCAGGGCCGCAGTTGCCCGTGGTCCGGGGCACGCAAGGCGACCCGGAACAGCCGGTCGAGCTGCTCCGGCGAGGGCGCGGGATCGCTCAGGCGGGCGTGGGAAACGCGAGTGAGCAAGGCGTCGAGAGCCTCCATGGGCGAACTCCTGTCAGAAACGAAATCGCCATTGTAGACGCAATCGCCAGGCTCACGCCCGCTCTCAGGCGACCCGTCCCGGCGCCAGGTGCGGCTGCAGCGGCGGGGTCAGCGGTGGCAGGCCGTAGGCGGCGCGCGCGGCATCGCAGGCCGGGTTGGGCTGGCCGTTGGCCCAGGCCGCCTCGAACTCGCGGCAGGTACTCGAGCGCTGCTCGTAGACGGTGCAGCGAACACCGCAACCGACCTCGCCGAGCAGCCCGACGCAGCGCGCCGGCTTGTTCTCGGTACCGCTCATGGCGACCATCTGCGGGCTGATGCGGACGGTCAGTTCGTCGGGTACGACGCCGCCTGCGGAACGGCACTCGCCCCAATAGAAAGACACACGAAAATGCGCACAGCAGGCGCCGCAGGTAAGACACGGATTGTCAGTGGACATGGTTGGCAGAACACCAGAGAAACCGGCGAGCGCCGGCGGGCGAAGCGAGATTCTAGCGATTTCGCGGCTGCTGTGAAGAGGGGCGCAGCGGCAGATTTACTCTCCGCGGACGGCTGGTAGAATGACCGGTCCGCCACCGCCCAGAGCCCCACGATCCATGGCCTTGCCGACCCTACGCATCCTCGGTTTCATCATCGGCATCTTCCTGATCACTCTGGCCGCCAGCATGCTGGTCCCGATCCTGACCATGCTCGCCTTCGACCGTACCGAAGGCATCCAGGCGTTCATCTGGTCCAGCGTCGCCACCTTCGTCACCGGCCTCGGCCTGGTCCTGCCGGGGCGTCCCGAGCATGTCCACCTGCGCCCGCGGGACATGTACATGCTCACCGTATCGAGCTGGGTGCTGGTATGCATCTTCGCCGCCCTGCCGTTCGTCCTGCAGCAGCACATCAGCTACACCGATGCCTTCTTCGAAAGCATGTCGGGGATCACCGCCACCGGCTCCACCGTGCTCAGCGGGCTGGACGACATGTCCCCGGGCATCCTCATCTGGCGCTCGCTGCTGCACTGGCTGGGCGGCATCGGCTTCATCGCCATGGCCGTGGCGATCCTGCCGATGCTGCGGATCGGCGGCATGCGCCTGTTCCAGACCGAATCCTCGGACCGCTCGGAAAAGGTCCTGCCACGCTCGCACATGGTCGCCAAGTACATCGTCGCCACCTATGTCGGCATCACCCTGCTCGGCAGCCTGGCCTTCTGGGGCGCCGGCATGAGCCCGTTCGACGCGGTCAACCACGCCATGTCGGCGATTTCCACCGGCGGTTTCTCCACCTCCGACCAATCCCTGGCCAAGTGGAAGCAGCCGGCGGTGCACTGGACCGCGGTAGTGGTGATGATCCTCGGCAGCCTGCCGTTCGCGCTCTACGTCGCCACCCTGCGCGGACACCGCAAGGCGCTGATCAAGGACCAGCAGGTCCGCGGCCTGCTCGGCCTGCTGCTGGTGACCTGGCTGCTGATGGGCACCTGGTACGCGGTAACCTCCAAGCTGCCCTGGATGGATGCCTTCCGCATCGTCGCGGTGAATGTCACCTCGGTGGTCACCACCACCGGCTTCGCCCTCGGCGACTACAGCATGTGGGGGCACTTCTCGATCATGCTGTTCTTCTACCTCGGCTTCATCGGCGGTTGCTCCGGCTCTACCGCCGGCGGCATCAAGATCTTCCGCTTCCAGGTCGCCTACACCCTGCTCAAGGCCAACCTCTACCAGTTGATCCACCCGCGCGCGGTGCTCAAGCAGAACTACAACGGCCATCGCCTGGACGAGGAAATCGTCCGCTCGATCCTGACCTTCTCGTTCTTCTTCGCCATCGTCGTCTGCCTGCTCGCCCTCTGCCTGTCGCTGATCGGCCTGGACTGGATGACCGCCCTCACCGGCGCCGCCAGCACCGTGGCCGGCGTAGGCCCGGGGATGGGCCCCATCATCGGCCCCTCGGGCAACTTCGCCAGCCTGCCGGACGCCGCCAAGTGGCTGCTGGCCGCCGGCATGCTGCTCGGCCGCCTGGAGATCATCACCGTGCTGGTCCTGCTGACCCCGGCGTTCTGGCGCCACTGAGCGCTCACGGGCCTGTCTGCAATGGCTCTACTCAGGGACTGAAAAGCCGGTGTAAGCTTCTGCACCATGACGACACAGCCGCAACCCGGCCACGTGAGCCTGGATAGCTCCACCCAGCCCGCCCGCGTCAGAGCCATAGGTGATTGGACGCTCGCCCACTACACGGCTCTGGAGCGCGAGGTGACGCGCCTGCGCAGCGAAGTGGCGGGCAACGCCAGCTTCGACCTGAGCCAGTTGGGCGCCCTGGATACCGCCGGCGCCGCCCTGCTCGCCGAATTGCTCGGCGCCGAGCGCCTGGCCGACCTCGCCGAGCTGGAGCCCGGCCTGCCGCGCGAGCGCCAGGCCCTGCTGAAGACCGTCGGCCACGCCCTGCACGACTTCTGCGAACCGGAAAAACCCAAGCCGCCGACCACCGCCATCGAACTGCTGGCTCGCATCGGCTGTGCCATGGAGACCTTCTGGCTGCACCTCAAGGCACTCCTCGGCTTCATCGGCCTGACCCTGGAGACCCTGCTCCGCAGCCTGGTCCGCCCGGCCAGTTGGCGGGTCACGCCGCTGGTGGCGAACATCGAGAAGAGCGGCCTGGACGCGGTGCCGATCATCGCCTTGCTGACCTTCCTGGTCGGCGCGGTGATCGCCTTCCTCGGCGCCACGGTGCTGGCCAACTTCGGCGCGACCATCTACACGGTCAACCTGGTGGTGTTCTCCTTCCTCCGCGAGTTCGCCGTGCTGCTCACCGCGATCCTCATGGCCGGCCGCACCGCCAGCGCCTTCACCGCGCAGATCGGTTCGATGAAGGCCAACGAGGAGATCGACGCGATCCGCGCCCTCGGCCTCAACCCCATCGAGCTGCTGGTGCTGCCGCGGGTGCTGGCGCTGCTGGTATCGCTGCCGATGCTGACCTTCGTCGGTATGCTCTGCGGCATCGTCGGCGGCATGACCGTCTGCGCCTGGACCCTGGACATCCCGCCGGCGATGTTCCTGTCGATCATGGAGGACGGAATCGGCGTACAGCATTTCCTGGTCGGTATCAGCAAGGCCCCGCTGTTTGCCTTCCTGATCGCCGTGATCGGCTGCCTGGAAGGCTTCAAGGTCAGCGGCAGCGCCCAGTCGGTGGGCGAGCACACCACCACCAGCGTGGTCCACTCGATCTTCGTGGTGATCCTGCTCGACGCCCTCGCCGCGCTGTTCTTCATGGAGATGGGCTGGTGAGCCAGGACAACCCGCAGGCGATCATCCAGGTCCGCGACCTGTGTAACCGTTTCGGCGCCCAGGCGGTCCACGAGCACCTCGACCTCGACGTCCGTCGCGGCGAGATCCTCGGCGTGGTCGGCGGCTCCGGCACCGGCAAGTCGGTGCTGCTGCGCAGTATCGTCGGCCTGCGCCGGCCGACCTCCGGCAGCGTGCGGGTGTTCGGCGAAGACCTGCTGCAACTGCCGGAGGAGCGCCGCTCCCTGGTCGAACGGCGCTTCGGCGTGCTGTTCCAGCAGGGCGCGCTGTTTTCCTCGCTTACCGTGGTGGAGAACGTCGCCCTGCCGCTGATCGAGAACGCCGGCCTGCCGCGCGCCGACGCCGAGCACCTGGCCCAGGTCAAGCTGGCCCTGGCCGGGCTACCGGCCAACGCCGGCGACAAGTATCCGGCCTCGCTTTCCGGCGGCATGATCAAGCGCGCCGCCCTGGCCCGCGCCCTGGCGCTGGACCCGGACATCCTGTTCCTCGACGAGCCCACCGCCGGCCTCGACCCGATCGGCGCGGCGGCCTTCGACAACCTGATCCGTACCCTGCGCGACGCCCTCGGCCTGACGGTGTTCCTGGTCACCCATGACCTGGACACCCTGTACACCATCTGCGACCGGGTCGCCGTGCTGTCGCAGAAGAAGGTCCTGGTGGTCGATACCCTGGAACGGGTCGCCGCCACCGACGACGCCTGGGTCCGCGAATACTTCCACGGGCCGCGCGGGCGCGCCGCCCACCAAGCCGCCGCCGTGCCGGAGAATCACTGAGATGGAAACCCGAGCCCACCATGTGTTGATCGGCCTGTTCAGCGTGATCGTGATCGGCGCCGCCCTGCTCTTCGGCCTGTGGCTGGCCAAGTCCGGCTCGGAGGGCAAGTTCAACTACTACGACATCGTCTTCAACGAAGCGGTCAGCGGCCTTTCCCAGGGCAGCTCGGTGCAGTACAGCGGGATCAAGGTCGGCGACGTGGCCTTCCTCCGCCTCGATCCGCAGGACCCGCGCAAGGTCTGGGCACGCATCCGCGTGGTGGCCAGCGCGCCGATCAAGCAGGACACCACCGCCAAGCTGGCGCTCACCGGGATCACCGGCACCTCGATCATCCAGCTCAGCAGCGGCACGCCCGCCAGCCCGATGCTGGAGGGCAAGGACGGGAAGATCCCGGTGATCGTCGCCACGCCCTCGCCGCTGACCCAGTTGCTGAGCAACGGCGAAGACCTGATGGGCAACATCAACCAGCTCATCGCGCGCTTCAGCAACCTGCTCTCCGAGGAAAACACAGCGCGCATCAGCCGCACCCTCGACCATCTCGACCAGGCCACCGGCGCGCTCTCCGCCGAGCGCGAGAACGTCAGCGCGGTGATGCAGCAGTTGGCCCAGGCGAGCAGGCAGGCCAACGCCGCGCTGGCCCAGGCCAGCGAGTTGATGCGCAGCGCCAACGGCCTGCTCAACGAGCAAGGCAAGGGGATGCTGGAAAACGCCAACAAGACCATGGCTTCGCTGGAGCGCACCAGCGCCACCCTCGACCAGTTGATCAGCGAGAATCGCCACTCGCTGGACGGCGGCATCCAGGGACTCGCCGAGCTGGGCCCGGCGGTCAGCGAACTGCGCGATACCCTGGCGGCACTGCGCGGAATCAGCCGGCGCCTGGAAGAGAACCCGGCGAACTACCTGCTGGGCCGGGAAAAAACCAAGGAGTTCACCCCATGAGGCTCGCCCTTCGCCCGCTGCGTCGCCTGTCCCTGGCCGCCGGCCTGGCCGCGCTCGCCACCCTCGGCGCCTGCTCGATCCTGCCGGAAGCGCAGGTCCTCCAGGTCTACCTGCTACCGGTGCACAACCCTCCGGCCAGCGCCGCCGCGCGGCCGGTCGACTGGTCGCTGCGGATCGCCCGGCCGCGTACCAGCCTGGTGCTGGAGAGCCCGCGCATCGCAGTGCGCCCGCACGGCGACGAAATCAGCGTGTACCAGGGCGCGCGCTGGAGCGATCCGGCACCGTCGCTGCTGCGTGACCGTCTGATGCAGGCGTTCCAGGCCGACGGCCGGGTCCGCGGCCTGAGCAGCGACGACAGCAACCTGCAGGCCGATTTCGAACTGGGCGGCGACCTTCGCGCCTTCCAGACCGAGTACCCGAACGGCCAGGCCAGCGCGCTGATCCGCTACGACGCGCGCCTGGTGCGTACCGACGACAAGCGCGTGGTCGCCAGCCGGCGTTTCGAGGTCAGCCAGCCGGTGGACGGCAAGAAGGTCGCGGCGGTGGTCAGCGCCTTCGGCAAGGCCGGCGACACGCTGTCGGCCCAGGTCCTCGACTGGACCCTGCGCCAGGCCTCGGCGCAACCCGCCGGGCAGCCCTGAAGCGTACCGCCTGGCCTGGCGACTAGCCCGGGCGCTCCTGGCGGCGCGCCCGGTATTCGTTGGGCGTGCAGCCGAACCAGCGGCGGAATGCCCGGAAGAAATTGCTCGGATCGGCGAAACCCAGCAGGTAGGCGACCTCCAGCAAGGTCAGGCCGGGCTGCTGGAGATACTGATCGGCCATATCCCGACGTGTGTCGTCGAGCAGTTGCTGGTAGCTGGTGCCCTCCTCCTGGAGGCGTCGTTGCAAGGTGCGCTGCGACAGGTGCAGCGCCTGGGCCACTCGTTCGCGCTTGGGTTCTCCCTGCGGCAACAGCCGGCACAGGGTCTGCCGGGCCAGATGGGTGATGCGGCTGGTGCTGAAACGCGCCAGGTATTCGCCGGCGAAGCGATCGTGCAACTGGGCCAGCGCCTCGTTGGCCGAGGGTAGCGGCGTCTCGAGGTCGACGCGGGAAAACACCAGCGCGAACTCCTCGGCGTGAAAGCGCAGCGGCGCGCGGAACAGCTCGGCATAGGGTGCCAGCGGCTCGCGGGGCGCGCCGGGCAGTTCCACCGCCAGCGGGTCCAGCGGCCGGCCGGTGATCCAGCGGACCATGTCCACCAGGTAGGCCAGCGAGCATTCGGCACTCTGCGGCGGCGCCGGCAGGCGATCGCCATGCACCGTGACGCCGAGTCGATAGCCCTGCGGCGTGCGGCGGAAAGTCAGGTCGGAGGCTTCCGCGATGATCCGCTGGTAGCGTTCCAGGCGCGCGAAGCCTTCCGCCAGGTTGCGGCTCGACATCAGCGCATAGCCGACGACGTGGAAAGCCGGGCGCCGGACCCGGGCGATGTTCAGGGCGATCGCCGGGTTGCCGCTGAGCGCCACCGCACGCAGCCACAGACGGCTCATCGCATCCTGCGGGAAGCGCGCGTCGGGGTCCTGCAGGGCCTGGTAGTCGAGGCCCAGCTCGGCGAACAGCTGGCGTCCGTCGAGGCCTTCCAGCTCCAGGGCGAGGACGATGCCCTGGACCCAGCTGGACAAGGTTGTACGTTCCGGCATCGGTCTCTTCTTGTTCTGGCGGGAGGCACGCCGACCGTCGACCGGCCTGGCGGCCCAAGGATACTAAACTGGCCCTGTATGTCATCCGCGACATCGAGCGGCTCGCACTACACTGCGCGGACACAACGAGAGGAGGCATTCCATGAGCAGCCCTGACGACGAGCGTTTCCACAGTTTCGCCGAGTTCTACCCCTACTACCTGCAGGAACACAGCAATGCGGTGTGCCGCCGCCTACACTACGTCGGCAGCCTGCTGGTGCTGGCGGTGCTGTTCCTCGCCGTGGCCAGCCAGCAGTGGCTATGGCTGCTGGCGCTGCCGCTGGTGGGCTACGGCTTCGCCTGGGTCGGCCACTTCGTCTTCGAGAAGAACCGCCCGGCCACCTTCAAGTACCCGCTGTGGTCGTTCATGGGCGACTGGGTGATGCTCAAGGACGCTTTCACCGGTCGCATCCGCTTCTGACCCGTCCCGCGCGGCCGGCCGCCCGGGCCGGTCGCTCCGCCGGGACGACCGTCGGTCCCGGATCGGTGCGCTTTCCTGAACTATCGCTCAGCTGTCACTGGCCGCCGCGCAAACGCTTGGTTAAGATTCCGCCAGCAACCTGGCCAACCGCCATTCCTCAGGCGGAAAGCTCACGAAGCCGAGCCAGGACGAAAATACACAGGGATCCTCTCCAGCGCATGAAGCCTACCCTCCCCGACCGCTCGCCGACGAGCCGGTCCGTCGCGTCCATGCGTGAATACTATTCGCGCGTGCTGGCCTATATCGCCTGTGGCGCCAGCATCGCGGCGGGAACCTACACCCAGTATTTCAGCTACGGCATCCTCTGGATGGTGCCCTATGCGCTGCTCTACCCGCACCTGGCGTACCACCTCGGCCAGCGCTTCCGCCAGCACGACCCGCGCAAGGTGACCCGCGTCCTGCTCGCGGTGGACGCCGTGCACTGCGGCCTGGGCATGGCGCTGCTCGGCTTCTCCGTGGTGCCCAGCCTGATGTTCCTGCTGGTTCTGAGCTTCACCGCGCTGGTCATCGGCGGCCTGCGCCTGCTCGGCATGGCCCTGCTGGTATCGGCCAGCAGCGCCCTGCTGGTCGCCGTGCTCGTCGCCCCGCCGCTGCTGGGCAATACCCCGGTCGAGGTGGCCGCGGTCAGCATCCTGTTCTGCGGACTGTACATCTGCATCACCGCCTTCTTCGGCCACCAGCAGGGCCTGCGACTGGCCCAGGTGCGCCAGGAGATCGCCCGCGAGCAGGAAAAGGCCGCGCGGCTCGCGCGCAACCTGGCCAAGTACCTGTCGCCGCAGGTCTGGGAAATGATCTTCAGCGGCAAGAAGAGCGTGCGCCTGGAAACCCAGCGCAAGAAGCTCACCGTGTTCTTCTCCGACATCCGCGGCTTCACCGAGCTATCCGAGGAACTGGAAGCCGAGGCCCTGACCGACCTGCTCAACAACTACCTCAACGAAATGTCGAAGATCGCCCTCAAGTACGGCGGTACCATCGACAAGTTCGTCGGCGACTGCGTCATGGTGTTCTTCGGCGACCCCAGCACCCAGGGCGCGAAGAAGGACGCGGTGGCTGCGGTATCGATGGGCATCGCCATGCGCAAGCACATGAAGGTGCTGCGCCAGCAGTGGCGGGCCCAGGGCATCACCAAGCCGCTGGAAATCCGCATGGGCATCAACACCGGCTATTGCACGGTGGGTAACTTCGGCGCCGACACGCGCATGGACTACACCATCATCGGCCGCGAGGTGAACCTCGCCAGCCGCCTGGAAAGCGCCTCGGAAGCCGGCGAAATCCTCATTTCCCACGAGACCTACTCGCTGATCAAGGACGTGATCATGTGCCGCGACAAGGGCCAGATCGCGGTCAAGGGCTTCAGCCGCCCGGTGCAGATCTACCAGGTGGTGGACTCGCGCCGCGACCTCGGCGCCGCGCCCAGCTACGTCGAACACGAATTGCCCGGCTTCTCCATGTACCTGGACACCAACAACATCCAGAACTACGACAAGGAACGGGTCATCCAGGCCCTGCAACAGGCCGCCGAGCGCCTACGCGACAAGGTCATCCTCTGAGTTCGTCGAGCGCCGCCGGCAGTTCGTCGCGCCATTCCGGCGCAGTCCGCGGACCGCTCGCCTGCAGCGCCAGGAACTCCTCCGCCGAAACCCGCCAGGACTGCTCCCGCGCCCAGCGCCCGCAGGCCTGGCGATCCAGCGCCAGCGCCTGGCGGCAGGCTTCGCCAAGATCCTCGTGCATGACCCCGGTCACGCCCTGCTGCAATACATCCAGCGGCCCCGGCACGGCGAAGGCCGCCACCGGCACGCCGCAGGCCAGTGCTTCGAGCATCACCAGGCCATAGGTATCGGTCAGCGAGGGAAACACCAGCACCGAGGCCGCCCGGTAGGCGTCGGCCAGCGCGCGGCCATGGCGGTAGCCGAGAAAACGCGCCTGTGGATAGCGCTGCTCCAGCGCCGCCCGCTGCGGGCCGTCGCCCACCAGCCATTTTTCGCCCGGCAGTTCGAGATCGAGGAACGCCTCCAGGTTCTTTTCCGTCGCCAGCCGCCCGACATACAGGAACACCGGCGGCCGCTCTTCCGCCGCGGGTGTCTCGGCGGGATGGAACAGTTCGGTATCGACGCCCTTGCGCCACAGCTGCAGGTGCTGGAAGCGCCAGGCGCAGAACTCGTCGCGCAGGCGCGGGGTGCTCACCAGCACCGCCCGGCTCGGCCGATGGAAGGCGCGCAGGAAGGCATAGCCCCAGGACAGCGGCAGCCACGGACAGCGGTCACGCAGGTATTCGGGAAAGCGCGTATGGATCGCCGAGGTGAAGTCCAGGCCGCGCTTGCCCAGCCAGCGCCGCGCGGCCCAGCCGAGCGGCCCCTCGGTGGCCAGGTGCACGGCATCCGGGGCGAAGGCCTCGATCAGCCCGCCGAGGCGCCAGAGATTCCAGGCCAGGGGGATTTCCGGATAGCTGGGACAGGGCAGGCAGCGGAAGTCGGCGGGCGACAGCACCCGTACCTGGTGGCCCAGCAGTTCCAGCTCGCGCTGCAGGGCCAGCAGGCTGGTGACGACTCCGTTGACTTGCGGTAACCAGGCGTCGCTGACGATCAATAGCCTCATGCCGCCGGCTCGACCGCCGCGGCCTGCGCCGCCAGCCGCGCCTGCTCCTCGGCCAGGCGGTAGAGCTGGATGCTGCCGTCCCAATGTTCGATCAGCGCCGTGCAGGATTCTACCCAGTCGCCGCAGTTGAGGTAGTCGACGCCCTCGATGCGGCGGATCTCGGCATGGTGGATGTGCCCGCAGACCACCCCGTCGAGCCCGCGCTTGTGGCACTCGTGGGCGATGGCTTCCTCGAAGTCGCTGATGAAGTTCACCGCGGTCTTGACCTTGTGCTTGAGGTACGCCGACAGCGACCAGTAGCCGTAGCCCCAGCGCCGCCGCCAGTGGTTCAGCCAACGGTTGAGGAGCAGGGTGAACTCGTAGGCGGAGTCGCCGAGGAACGCCAGCCAGCGGTGGTAGCGGGTGATCACGTCGAACTGGTCGCCGTGTATCACCAGCAGCTTGCGGCCGTCGGCGGTACTGTGCACCGCCTCGTCGACCAGGCGGATGTTGCCGAGGATCAGGCTCGAATAGCGGCGCAGGAATTCGTCATGGTTGCCGGTGACGTAGATCACCTCGGTGCCGCGCTTGCTCAGGGTGAGCAGGCGGCGGATCACGTTGGTGTGCGCCTGCGGCCAGTAGATGCCGCCGCGCAGCTTCCAGCCGTCGATGATGTCGCCCACCAGGTAGATGCGATCGGCGTGGTAGCGCTTGAGGAACGCCGCCAGGTGTTCGGCCTGGCAATCCCGCGTCCCCAGGTGGACATCCGAGATCCACAGGGTCCGAACCCGCTGCTTGCGGTTCGAGGTGAAGCGTTGCGCGGTGCTCATCGGCGGGTCTCCGACGGTGTTTTTCCGATCTTGGACGGCGCCGGTGAAACGACTGTGACAGGCCGGCGACCGTTGCGTGACAGGGCGCGACTGTCTGTCGCCGGCGCCAGCGGGTAGACTGGGCGCCTGCCTCCGGGAGCTTCGCCATGGGTTCGATCCTTTCCCTGCGCCACTACAGCCACGACCAGATCGTCCACAGCCATGACCATGCCCAATTGGTCCTGGGCCTCAGCGGCTGCCTCGAGTTCGAGGTCGAGGGGCGCGGCAGCCGCGTGTTGCGGCAGACCTTCGCGGTGGTGCCGGCGCAAGCCCGGCATGCCTGCTCGAGTCCCGCCGGCAGCCGCTGCCTGGTCCTCGACCTGCCCTGCGACGGCAGCCTGCTGCTGGGCCTGGGCGAACACGCCGAAGCCGGTCGGCGGCTGTTCGAGCGACCGCAGGCGCTGTCGCTGACGCCCGCCCAGGGCCAACTGGTGAACTGGCTGGCCAGCGGCCCGATCAACGACCCGGTGATCGCCCACCAGGGCGCCGGCCTGCTCCTCGCCAGCCTGGCCAGCGAGCGCCAGCCGCCGCGCCAGCAGCCCCGCCTGCCGCTGGCCAGCCTGGACGCCTACCTCGACCGCCATGCCGCCCATCCGTTGCAGGTCGCCGACCTGGCACGGCTGGCCGGTCTTTCGGTGGCGCGCTTCCACAGCCTGTTCCTCGCCGAGACCGGGCAGACGCCCATGGACTACGCGCGCAGCCGGCGCCTGCACCAGGCCCACGAACTGCTGCTGGAGAGCAGCCTGGCGGTGGGCGAGATCGCCGCCCGGGTCGGCTACGCCTCGCAGAGCGCCTTCACCGCGGCGCTGGTCCGCGAGTTCGGCGTCACCCCGCGGCAATTGCGTCGCGAGTCCCGCGACAAAACCGGCTAGCCGCACGACAGACAAATCCGTCGCGACTCCTTACTCTCTGCCCATCGACAGACCAGGAGTCAGCATGGACATCATCGAATGGCAGGATTTCGAACGCGTCGAACTGCGCGTCGGCACCATCCTCGGCGCCGCGCCCAACCCCAAGGCACGCAAACCCGCCTACATCCTCGAGGTCGACCTCGGTCCGCTCGGCCTGCGCACCTCCAGTGCGCAACTGACCGCGCACTACCAGGCCGAGGAACTGGTCGGCCGTCAGGTTCTCTGCGTCTGCAACTTCGCTCCGAAGCAGATCGCCGGAGTGCGCTCGGAGGTCCTGGTCACCGGGGTCTACGATAGCGAGGACAAGGTGGTCCTGGCCGGCTTCGACAAGCCCCTGCCCAACGGTGCGCGCCTGGCCTGAAGGATCCCCATGAATCGACGTTCCGCCCTCGCCGCCCTGCACGGCGGCGCCCTCCTCTTCGGCCTGACCGGGGTATTCGGCAAGCTGGCCAGCGCCTCCCCCGGGGTGATCGTGTTCGGTCGCGCGCTGTTCGCGGTGCTCGCCCTCGGCCTCTTCGCCCGCCTCGCGGGCCAGGCCTGGCGCGCCCTGGGATCCGCGCAATGGCTGCGCCTGGCGCTCTGCGGCCTGCTCCTGGCCGGGCACTGGGTGAGTTTCTTCATCGCCGTGAAGACCGCCGGCGTGGCCATCGCCACCCTCGGCTTCGCCAGCTTCCCGGCCTTCACGGTAATCCTCGAAGGGCTGCTCTTCCGCGAGCGCATTCATCTCGCGGAAGGACTGCTGGTAGTCCTGGTCAGCCTTGGCCTGGTGCTGGTCACGCCGAACTTCGACCTCGCCAGCGGCGCCACCCTCGGCCTGCTCTGGGCGATCCTTTCCGGCCTGCTGTTCGCCCTGCTGTCGCTGGCCAACCGCAGCAACAGCGGGCAGGTCGGCCCGGTGCAGGCGGCGCTCTGGCAGAACCTGGTAGTCGCCCTGTGCCTGCTGCCGTTCGCGGTCGGCGAACTACCGGCGCTACCCGCTCTCGACTGGCTCTGGCTGGCCCTGCTGGGCGTGTTCTGCACCGGCCTGGCGCACAGCCTGTTCGTGGCCAGCCTGGCGGTGGTCAAGGCCCGCACCGCGGCGCTGGTATTCGCCCTGGAGCCGGTCTACGGGATCGCCTTCGCCTGGCTGTTGTTCCATGAGACACCGGGGCCGCGGATGTTCCTCGGCGGCGCCCTGATCGTCCTCGCCATCGTGCTGTCGGCGCGACTCGGCGCCAGGAACCGGCCGGTCCCGGACAACGGCTTGTCCGCTAACCGGGGCTGAACCCGCCGAGCCTTGCATCCGGGTCACGCACACCGGATAGCGGAAGGTACGAGCTGCCCCGGAATGGCGGCGGCGGGCCTCAGGTTCGTTGCGCGAGGCCGGACTCGAGCGCCAGCGCGATGGGCGTGAGCTGTATCTCGGGGTTCTCCGCGAACAGCTCCATGACCCAGTTCACAAAGCAGCGCACACGAACCGACAGGTGCCTGGAGCCCGGGTAGATGACATGCACCGGCGCCGCAGAAAAGTGCCATTGCGGCAGTACCGGAACAAGTTTCCCTGCGCGTACGAATCCAGCCACCGCGAATGGGGCGCCAGGGCAGATGCCGCTGCCCGCCACGCAGGCCGAAATAGCCACGTCGGGTTCGTCGAACTGCATTCCATCGCCGGACTGCACCACGAAACGCTCCGGGCCGGACTCCAGCTCCCACATGAACGGGTTGCGCTCCCTGCCGCTGAACCAGCTCAACCGCCTGAACTGCGATAGATCGTCCGGACTGTCTACGCCGCCTATGGAGGCCAGGTACTCGGGCGAGGCATACAAGCCCATCTGGATGTCGCAAAGATGCCTGGCGATCATGCTGGAGTCCTTGAGCGCACCTCCCCGGATCGTGCAATCGATGCCGTCCTCCAGCAGATTGCTGATCCGGTCCGAACTACTCAGCCGCAGCTGGATCCTCGGGTAGCGCGCCTGGAAGTCGTGCAGCCTTGGAGCGATCACCCATCGGGCGATGGTGATCAGGGAGTCCACTCTGAGCCGGCCGATGGGCGTCGCCGTCCCGCCCCTGAGCGTGGCCTCCAGTTCGTCTATCTGCTGCAGCAGGACCTGGCATTTGTCGAAGTACGCGCTGCCATCGTGCGTAAGGCTCAGGGCACGGGTCGTACGATTGAGCAAGCGCACGCCTAGATGCTTTTCAAGATCGCTGACGCGCTGCGAAACGCGAGCTTTCGGCAGGCCCAGGGCATCGGCCGCGCGTGTGAAGCTGCCGGCGTCCACCACCTTCACGAAGGTGGCCATGGCGGTGAGTTTGTCCATAGATTGTTCGCGATTATTGAACCAAGAGTAACTTTGGATAATATTTTTCTTATTCTCAATCCCAATTATGGTTCCTTCCGTCCACCCACCAGGGAACCATCATGTCAAAAGCAGTCGTTGTTTATTTCTCCGGATATGGCCATACCAAGCGCGTAGCACAAGCGGCGGCGGAAGGCGCACAGGCTTCGCTGATCGAGATCGATAGCGAGGGCAACATTCCCGAGGCAGCCTGGGACCTGCTCGACCAGGCGCAATCCATCCTCTTCGGCGCGCCCACGTACATGGGCTCGGTGCCTTGGCAATTCAAGAAGTTCGCGGACGCCACTTCCAGGAAGTGGTTTGTTCGGCAGTGGCAGGACAAGGTCTTCGGCGGCTTCACCAACAGCGCAAGCCTGAACGGCGACAAGCAGGTTTCCCTGATCCTCATGCACACGCTGGCGTCCCAGCACGGCGGCATCTGGGTCAGCCTGGGCCTGGCTCCCGCCAACACCTCGGCCTCGAGCCGCGCGGATATCAACAACCTCGGCGCCTCGGTCGGCGCGCTGGTGCAGTCGCCGTCCGACGCGGATGCCCAGGCCATTCCCAGCGGCGATCTCGAGACCGTGAAGCTCTACGCCGCTCGCGTCGCCAGGATCGGACAACAGCTGCATGCCTGAGCCAGGCGCCGATGAATCACCGGCGCACCCTGCGCGCGTCGCTTGAACCTGCAACTACCTCGAAGGATATCGATCATGAAACTGTACTACTCCCCCGGCTCTTGCTCGCTGGCCATCCACATCGTGCTTCGCGAGGCCAACGTGCCTCACGAACTGGCCAAGGTCGACCTGTGGCAGCACAAGACCGCCTCGGGCGGCGATTACTTCCAGATAAACCCGAAGGGCACGGCGCCCGCCCTCGAGTTCGAAGGCGGCTTGCTGACCGAAGGCGCCGCCATCAGCCAATACCTCGCGGATCGCTACGCCCCAACGTTGGTGCCAGCCAACGGAACGCTGGAACGCAGCCGTTTGCACGAGATACTGAATTACCTCTCTTCGGATTACCACAAGTCCTTCACCCCGCTGTTCTACCTGTCCCCTTCGGACGACCCCACGGCCGCGCAGCGCCCAGTGCTAGCCAAAGTGGCCTACCTGAACAACCTCCTCGCGGACGGCCGCCCATACATCCTGGGTGACGAGTTCACCGTCGCGGACGCACATCTCTTCGCCCTTACGCGCTGGTGCCCCCAATTCGGCATTTCGCTGGCCCCATTCCCAGCATTGATGGATTTCATGGCCAGGATTGCAGCCCGTCCGGCAGTCAGGGCCGCGCTACAGGCCGAAGGACTGGAGGAACACCCCGACCAGTGCTGAGCTCTCGCTAGGTACCGGTTCTACGCGGACTGACGCCAGCGCTAGCGCAGACGAGACCCGTGGCTGGGTTTCGCAGCCGACGTCAGCCCCCCTGGACTTTCCTGAACGCGTCCCGCTGCTCGAGGCGGACATCCTGGAGATCGATATGTCGAAGAAAATTCTTGTTCTAGGTGCGACGGGAACAGTCGGCAAGCCGTTAGTCGAAGGCCTGCTGGCCAAGGGAGAGGCCGTCAAGGCCGCTTCCCGCGCAAATCGGAAAATGGATGGAGTCGAGAGTACGCCCTTCGATTTCGGCAAACCGGAAACCATCGCCACCGCCCTGGAGGGTGTGGATCGCACTTACATGCTCCTGCCCGCCGGCTACCTGAACTTACGCGATCTGCTCCTGCCGTTCGTCGAAGCCGCCGCAAGCCGCAAGGTGAAAATAGTCTTCCAGAGCGCCTTTGGCGTGGATGCGAATGACGCCAACCCCATGCGCCAAATGGAAATCCTGCTGGAGAAATCCGGCACGCCCCATGTGATCTTGCGGCCGAACTGGTTCTCCGACAATTTCCATCACTTCTGGAAAGCCGGCCTCGACCAGGGGCAGATCGCCTTGCCAGCCGGTGATAGCAGGACCAGTTTCATCGATGTGCGCGATATTGCGGCCAGCGCCATCGCCGCGCTCACCTCAACCGCTTTCGACGGCAAAGCATTCAACCTCACCGGTCCCGAAGCGCTCAGTTATGCCGATGCCGCGGCGATCCTGTCCGAAGTGACCGGCAAGCCCGTGCGATACGCCGCGACATCGGACAAGGCGTTCATCGACATGCTGGAGAACAACGGTGTGCCCGCCGCCAATGCGGCGCACATGGCCTCGATCTTCCACCCGGTGCGCCAAGGCTGGATGAGCGTAGTGACCGACGATGTCATGAAGCTCACCGGCAAGAGACCGCGGACACTGCGGGAATACGCACAAGACAAGGTCGCCGCCCTGACGGCCTAGGGCCAGGCTGCGACGCCTTGGGCCTCGAAAGTCGGTGGCGCCGACCAGAAACGCCTGGGGGCACCAGCATAACCTCTGTTTTTCCAGGTTGAACGGGAGACGACCGTGTCCATGCAATTTTCCAAAGACCATTACTGGGTTCGCCTCGCCGACACCCTCGATGGCCACGCTATCGACAGCGTTGTCGTCGGTGTCACCCCACGGGCGCTGGCCGGCCTGGGCAACCTGATTTCGGTGATCCTGCCCAACGTCGGCGAGACGTTGGCGCAGGGAGCCGCCGCGGCCGAGATCGAGTCGGACAAAGCGGTGACGAACCTGTACACCCCCGTCTCCGGCGAAATCATCGCCGTCAACACGGCCTTGCGCGACACCCCGACGCTTGCCAACACCGACCCGTTGGGCGCCGGCTGGTTCTTCAGGGTCAAACTCAGCAACCCGGGGCAACTGGATGCGCTGCTCGACGAGAAGGCTTATGCCGAACTGTTCTGGGCCCCGTGACGACCGATTGGCTGGCCGGCACTGCGCTGGCGGCGCGATAGCCGCGGCAGACCTCCATACAGCCTCAACCTGTGGACTCCAACCATGACACTCATGAACTGCGATCCGGCCACCGGCAGTTGCCGGATTCCCGACGCTGCTCCCATCCTCCCCCAGGGGGCGAAGCAGGCCCCTGGCGGCGAAGTCACGCTCAGGTACATCGGCGACCCCATGTGCTCCTGGTGCTGGGGTATTTCCTCCACGCTCGAAGAACTCGCACGGTACTGCGAACAGAAGGGTATCGGCTTCACCCTCACCATGGGCGGCCTGCGCGCGGGCGGGGGCGACGCATGGGGGCCGGAGTTCCGGGAGTTTCTACGCCGGGAATGGACCCATATCGCCAAGGTCACCGGTCAACCATTCGGTTTTTCCCTGCTGTCGGCAAAGCATTTCGACTATGACACGGAGCCTGCCTGCCGAGCCGTTGTGGTCGCCGAGCAAATGCTCGACCAGAAGCGGCCTGTCGCCTCCGCGACCCTGGCATTTTTCTCTGCCGTGCAGCGCAAGTTCTATGTCGAAGGCGAGGACCCCAAGAACGTGGACTTTTATAGATCCATTTGCGAAGACGCTTCGCTATCGTTCGAAGACTTCCGCGCGCATTTCGCCACTGCCGCTGCACGGCAAGCCGTCTATCGGCAATTCGCCCAGTGTGGAGAGTGGGGCGTACGCGCATTCCCCACCCTTCTGCTTGACCTGGCTGGTGATCTGAAGCAACTGAGTTCAGGCGCCACCACAGCGGCAAGCGTGATCGAACGGATCGAACATCTGCTGGGCGCGCGCACCGACTGAACATCCGGGCCGGCGAGGCGGGTGGCGCAATGCACGGCCCGCCAACAGCATTCTGCGGGCAGGGTCCACCGTCCTCCTTGCAACAGTCCCCGCGGCCCCCTGGCGCCGTTCACCCGTGTCGATGCGACAACGCCAGCGCGAAAGCCCCTGCCAGACTGTCTGCGC
The DNA here is from genome assembly GCF_013343155.1 of Pseudomonas sp. FDAARGOS_761. Classification (NCBI taxonomy): domain Bacteria; kingdom Pseudomonadati; phylum Pseudomonadota; class Gammaproteobacteria; order Pseudomonadales; family Pseudomonadaceae; genus Pseudomonas; species Pseudomonas sp. FDAARGOS_761. Next base: position 3,706,677 of record NZ_CP054572.1, read on the forward strand.
TCCGGAATCCGGGGCCTGGAACCATCGCGAAATAAAAAAACCCGGTCGAACACGCGGGGGGAAGGGGTTCGACCGGGTGCTGCGTCCAATCACCGGAGCGTTGGCAGAGGGACGCAAAGGGAAGTGTTCGTTTCCAGCGCCTGCAGCATCCGCTCGCGGGCTCGCGCCAGGCCTTTCTCACGGAACTCCGGGCCCATGTTCATGCCCTCCGCGTGGATGAAGGTGACGTCGTGGATGCCGACGAAGCCCAGCACCTGGCGCAGATAGGGTTCCTGGTGGTCGAGACCGCCGCCGGCGTAGATTCCGCCGCGGGCGGTGAGAACGAAGGCGCGCTTGCCCTGTAGCAGGCCTTCCGGCCCCTGCTCGGCGTAACGGAAGGTCAGGCCGGCGCGCAGCACATGGTCGAACCAGCTCTTCAGGCTGCTGGGAATGGCGAAGTTGTACATCGGCGCCGCCAGCACCAGCACGTCCGCTATCCGCAACTCCTCGGTCAGGCGATTGGAACGCTCGAGGGCGCGCCTTTCCGCAGCGCTATGGCCATCGCAGGGAGTGGTCCAGGCTCCCAGCAATAATTCATCGAGGTGCGGCAGCGGCTCGCGCGCCAGGTCGCGGACCTGGAAGCGATCAGCGGGATGCGCGGCTTTCCAGTGGGAGATGAATTCCGCCGTCAGCAGGCGGGAAACCGAGCCCCGTTGGCGGGCACTGCTCTCGATAACCAGGACACGGGACATGACTCGACCTCCACCCACTGCGATACAACGATGGAGGTGAGGGTAGAGAATGATTAATCGATTAAAAAGTTGAAAAAACCGCTGTTAAATATCGACCATATTGATTTATAAACAGGCAACACCTAGTCTTTCGGTGAGAGAACGCTCTATTTCGCGATCTTGCAGGTCAGCTTGATTCGCAACTTGATGATGTCGCGGCCGAACTGCGCGGTGAAGTTGCTGTTCTGCCCGGGCTGGATCACGCCCTTGCGCACTTTCGGGGTCTCCGGGCCGTTGCGGAACACCGCCGTGCACTCTGCCGCCTGGCCACCCAGGTTGGTGAGGAGGATGGCGCCCATGTCGCGACCGATGTCCTGGGTGCTGTAGGAGACCTCGGTGCCGTTGAGTTGCGGGTCGACCTCGATCGGATAGGCGAAAGCGGACAGGGGCAGCAGCGATAGTGCGAAACAGCAAAGCCTTTTCATGGCCGGACTCCCGGTAGCGACAGATGGAAAAATGGCAACACCCTGAAAACCACGGCATCCCGTACGTCAAGAGAATGGACAGCCATCCCGTACAGGATGCCGACGACACGATAAGCGAAGTCGCCCCTCCGGCGCACTCGTCATCGCCTGCCGGCCGCGGAAACGCCGGCGAGGCATCCCTGCATTCGAGGAGGCGGAAATGAAAGCGCCACGCGTAACCCTGGACCAATGGCGGACCCTGCAGGCGGTGGTCGACCACGGCGGCTTCGCCCAGGCCGCGGAAGCCCTGCACCGCTCGCAATCGTCGATCAGCTATACCGTGGCGCGCATGCAGGAACAGCTCGGCGTGCCGCTGCTGCGCATCGACGGACGCAAGGCGGTGCTGACCGAGGCCGGCGAAGTGCTGCTGCGCCGCTCGCGGCAACTGGTCAAGCAGGCCGGGCAACTGGAGGAACTGGCCCACCACATGGAACAGGGCTGGGAGCCCGAGGTGCGTCTGGTGGTGGACGCCGCCTACCCCACCGCGCGGATCGTCCGCTCGCTGTCCGCCTTCATGCCGCAGAGCCGCGGCTGTCGCGTGCTGCTGCGCGAGGAAGTGCTCTCCGGCGTCGAGGAAGCGCTGATCCAGGGCGCCGCCGACCTGGCGATCAGCGGCCTGATCATTCCCGGCCACCTCGGCGCCGACCTCAGCGTGGTCGAGTTCGTCGCCGTGGCCCACCCCGACCATCCGCTGCACCGCCTGCAACGCGAGCTGACCCACCAGGACCTGGAAACCCAGATGCAGGTGGTGATCCGCGACAGCGGCCGGCTACAGCCGCGCGACCACGGCTGGCTCGGCGCCGAACAGCGCTGGACGGTGGGCAGCCTGGCTACCGCGGCGACCTTCGTCGGCAACGGCCTGGGCTTCGCCTGGCTGCCGCGACACATCATCGAGCGCGAACTGCAGAGCGGCCAACTCAAGCCGCTGCCGCTGAGCCAGGGCGGCGTGCGGCAGAGCCGCTTCTACCTCTACACCAACAAGGAGAAGCCGCTCGGCCCGGCCAGCCAGATCCTCATGGAAATGCTCAAGTCGTTCGCCAACGTACCGCTCAACGCGCCCTTCGCGGCGCCCGAACCGGCCGCCGAGTGAACGCAGATGCCTGACTTCCAGCACCGCGACTGCACCCTCGTCTACGACGACCATCCCGGACCCGCCGAGCGCGCGCCGGTCCTGCTGTTGCACGGTCTGGGTTCGAGCGCCCGCGACTGGGAATACCAGCTGCCGGCCCTGCTGGGCCGCTACCGCCTGCTGGTCCCGGACCTGCGTGGCCACGGCCGCTCCGGCAAGCCGCGCGGCGGCTACAGCATGGCCGGCTTCGCCGATGACTGCGCGGCGCTGCTCGACCGGCTCGGCTGCGGCCCGGTGCACCTGGTCGGCATCAGCATGGGCGGGATGATCGGCTTCCAGTTGGCCTGCGACCGCCCCGACCTGCTGCGCAGCCTGACCATCGTCAACAGCACTCCGGAAGTCATCCCGCGCAAGCCCCGCGAACACCTGGAAGTGGCCAAGCGCAGGCTCCTCTCGCGCCTGCTCAGCCTGCGGACCATCGGCCGCGCCCTCGGCCGGCTGTTGTTTCCCAAGGCGGAACAGGCCGGGCTGCGAGAAAAGATCGAGGCACGCTGGGCGGAGAACGACAAGCGCGCCTACCTGGCCAGCCTCGACGCGATCATCGGCTGGGGCGTGCAGGAACGATTGGCCGAGATCGCCTGTCCGACCCTGGTGATCAGCGCGGATCGCGACTACACGCCGGTATCGCTGAAGCAGGCCTATTGCGAGCGGATCGCCGACGCCCGCCTGGTGGTGGTGGAGGACTCCCGCCACGCCACGCCGATGGACCAACCCGAGATTTTCAACACCACCCTGCTCGGCTTCCTCGCCGATATCGATAAAACCAAGGAACAACCATGCTCAAACGTCTCCTGATCGCCACCTGCACCCTGCTCTTCGCCGGTTCCCTGCTGGCCGCCACGCCTGCCGCCAAGCCGCACGTCCTGATCGCCACCAGCCTCGGCGAGATCGAGGTAGAACTCGATCCGACCAAGGCGCCGATCAGCGTGAAGAACTTCCTCGAGTACGTCGACAGCGGCTACTACGACGGCACCCTGTTCCACCGCGTGATCCCGGGCTTCATGGTGCAGACCGGCGGCTTCAGCGCCGGCATGCAGGAGAAGAAGACCCGCGCACCGATCAAGAACGAGGCCGACAACGGCCTGCTCAACGAGCGCGGCACCCTCGCCATGGCCCGCACCGGCGTGGTCGATTCGGCCACCAGCCAGTTCTTCATCAACCTGACCGACAACGACTTCCTCAACCATGGTGCCCGCGACTTCGGCTATGCCGTGTTCGGCAAGGTGGTGCGTGGCATGGGCGTGGTCGACCAGATCGCCAAGGTTCCCACCACCCGCCGCAACGGCTTCGCCGACGTGCCGAGCGACGACGTGGTGATCCTGTCCGCCAAACGCCTCTGAGTCCAGCCGCAGGGGCTTGATCCGGCGGGCCCAGGACGGGCCCGCTCCAGAAGAGAGCCATCATGCTTTATCGTCGTTTCGAACGTCTGATCGACCCGTTCCGCAGCGCTTCCGAACGCATGCCGCCCAGCGAAGTGCTGCGTTTCTATGTCTACTTCCTGCGCCAGGTCTGGCCGGTGTTCCTGGCCCTGCTGGCGGTCGGCCTGATCGTCGCGCTGATCGAGGTGGCGCTGTTCAGCTACCTCGGCCGCATCGTCGATCTCGCCCAGAGCACGCCCAGCGCGGAATTCTTCCGCGTGCACGCCAACGAACTGATCTGGATGGCGGTGGTGGCGCTGGTCCTGCGCCCGCTGTTCAACGCCCTGCACGACATGCTGGTGCACCAGAGCATCAACCCGAGCATGACCAACCTGATCCGCTGGCAGAACCACCGCTACGTGCTCAAGCAGAGCCTCGGCTTCTTCCAGAACGATTTCGCCGGGCGCATCGCCCAGCGCATCATGCAGACCGGCAACTCGTTGCGCGATTCGGCGGTGCAGGTGGTGGACGCCCTCTGGCACGTGCTGATCTATACCGTCAGCGCCCTGGTGCTGTTCGCCGAGGCCGACTGGCGCCTGATGATCCCTCTGGTGCTGTGGGTGTTCGCCTACGTCGGCGCCCTCGCCTACTTCGTTCCCCAGGTCAAGCGCCGCTCGGTGGAGGCCTCGGATTCGCGCTCGAAGCTGATGGGGCGGATCGTCGACGGCTACACCAACATCACCACGCTGAAGCTGTTCGCCCACACCCGCCAGGAAGAGGACTACGCCCGCGAAGCGATCGGCGACCAGACCCTCAAGTCGCAACGCGCCGGGCGCGTAGTGACCTCCATGGACGTGACCATCACGGTGATGAACGGCGTGCTGATCACCGGCACCACCGGCCTGGCCCTGTGGCTGTGGAGCCAGGAGCTGATCTCGGTGGGCGCCATCGCCCTGGCCACCGGGCTGGTGATCCGCATCAACAACATGTCCGGCTGGATCATGTGGGTGGTCGGCGGCATCTTCGAGAACATCGGCCAGGTCCAGGATGGCATGCAGACCATCGCCCTGCCGCGCAAGGTGGTCGACCGCGAGGACGCCCAGCCGCTGCGGGTAGAGCGCGGCGAGGTGGAGTTCGAGCACATCGCCTTCCACTACGGCAAGGGCAGCGGCGTGATCCAGGGTCTCGACCTGAAGGTCCGGCCCGGCGAGAAGATCGGCCTGGTCGGACCTTCCGGCGCCGGCAAGTCGACCCTGGTCAACCTGCTGCTGCGCCTGTACGACCTGGAGAGCGGACGCATCCTGGTCGATGGCCAGGACATCGCCGGGGTGACCCAGGAAAGCCTGCGCGCGCAGATCGGCATGGTCACCCAGGACACCTCGCTGCTGCACCGCTCGATCCGCGACAACCTGCTCTACGGCCGCCCCGGCGCCAGCGACGCGGAACTCATGGAAGCGGTGCGCAAGGCCCGCGCCGACGAGTTCATCCCGCTGCTCAGCGACGCCGAGGGCCGCCGCGGCTTCGACGCCCACGTCGGCGAACGCGGGGTGAAGCTCTCCGGCGGCCAGCGCCAGCGTATCGCCATCGCCCGGGTGCTGCTCAAGGACGCGCCGATCCTGATCCTCGACGAAGCAACCTCGGCGCTGGACTCGGAAGTCGAATCGGCGATCCAGGAAAGCCTGGAGACCCTGATGCAGGGCAAGACGGTGATCGCCATCGCCCACCGCCTGTCGACCATTGCGCGCATGGACCGTCTGGTGGTGCTGGACAAGGGCCACATCGCCGAAAGCGGCACGCATGCCGAGTTGCTCGCCCATGGCGGCCTCTATGCGCGCCTCTGGCAACACCAGACCGGCGGCTTCGTCGGCGTCGACTGAAGCCTCGGCACCGGGCGGCGGCTCGCGCCGCCCGGCTTGGGTGACCTTGTCAAAGGCTCTGCAACGGGCCTTTGCGCGGCAATCATCACCGCCGTCGATCTCGACTAGCACGCGCTTCGATTTTTTCCGCCAGCGAAACGGTGTTCTTATCGAACCCGTGCCCCGGCTCGATCCCGACGCCTGCCGCATCGTCCCCGTCCACCTGGCGTCGGCCACGGACGACCAAGGATGCCAGTGCTCGGTACCGGGGGTTTCGCCCCATCGCTACGGAGAATCACAGAATGAAACTTGCCTCTGTCGTGTCCGCCGTCATCACCAGCCTCGCCCCCATGGCCTTCGCCCAGGACGTGGACAAGGACCCGGGCCGCGGCCTGCCGGTCGAGGAATACCACTACGGCATGCAACTGGACGTGAAGAATGTCCTGCACCGTACCGACAATTCGACCAGGACCGGCGTAGTGCCGGTGACCGTGGTCTACGAGGACCATAGCGGCGAGCTGCACAAGATCCGCTTCCTCGAATGGGGCGGCAGCACCAGCAACGGCTGAGCTGACGCCACGCCCTATCGTTCCGGCTCCCTTCAGGCCTGGCGGTAGGGCAACAGGCCGTGGGCCTCCTCGGCGTAGGCGCGCACTCCCGCCCGCTCCTGTTCGAGGAACTGCGCCACGGCATCGCGCAGACCGGGATGCGCCAGGTAGTGCCAGGAGCGCGTCAGCACCGGCTCGAAACCGCGGATCAGCTTGTGTTCGCCCTGGGCGCCGGCGTCGAAGCGCGCCAGGCCGGCGCCGATGGCGAATTCCAGGCCCTGGTAGAAGCAGGTCTCGAAGTGCAGCCGGTCGAACTCGGCCAGGCATCCCCAGTAGCGCCCGTACAGGGTATCTCCAGCGACCAGGCTGAACGCCATCGCCACCGGCTTGCCGCGCTGGTGGGCGAAGACCACGCGGATCGCCTCCGGCATGCGCTCGGCCAGCAGGCCGAAGAACTCGCGGCTCAGGTAGGGATCGCGGTCGCGCACCAGGTAGGTGTTGGCGTAGCAGAGATAGACGAAATCCCACTCCAGCTCGGACAACTGGCCGCCTTCCCGCCATTCGAACTCGATGCCCTGTCCGCCGACCTGCTCGCGCTCCTTGCGCAGTTGCTTGCGCTTGCGCGAACTGAGGGCCTCGAGGAAGTCCTGGAAGTCCCGATAGCCGCGGTTGTGCCAGTGGTACTGGCAACCCAGGCGTTCGAGCCAACCGTCACGCGCGGCAAGCAAGGTGTCCGCCCGGGCGTCGGTGAAATTCACATGGATGCTCGATAGACCGCTCGCCTCGGCCTCCTCGCCAAGGGACGCGAGCAGCCCCTGCAACCCTTCGTCCTCGCCCAGCAGGCGCGCACCGGCGACCGGGGTGAAGGGCACCCCCACCAGCAGCTTCGGGTAGTAGCGGATACCGGCCCGCTGGCAGGCGTCGGCCCAGCTCCAGTCGAACACGTACTCGCCGTACGAGTGCGCCTTCACATAGGCCGGCAGCGCCGCGCACAGCCGCCCTTGCGGATCGCGCAGCACGCGATGGGCCGGGCGCCAGCCGGTGGCGGGCGTCACGCTGCGGCTGTCTTCCAGCGCGGACAGGAAAGCATGACGCAGGAATGGCTGGGCGGGAGGCAACAAGGCGTCCCACTCGGCGGCGTCGATATCGGCAAGGGTGGCGAGCGTCTGGATCGGCATGCGCGCCAGTCTGGCGCGAGACGCAAGGCAAGTGAAGCCGGTCGATGGAAAAAAAGCGCCCGGCGGACCCCGCGATGAAACCGCCCTTCACCAAGCGAAGGCTTCGAACCATCCTACGTAGAGCGCATGACGCCAACGGCGTTATCCGCCGATATCCCGCCGCAACGGCGGAGCGAAAGCTGGGAACCCTCCGCGTATGGCAAATAACGCCGGAGGCGTTATCCGCCGATACCCGTCGCGACGGCGGACAACCACGACGGCATTCCCGATCGGGCCCTAGATCATGCCCAGCAGCAACAGGACCAACAGCACCACCAGCAATGCGCCGACGATCCCCGAGGGCCCGTAGCCCCAGTTGCGCGAATGAGGAAAGACCGGCAGGCCGCCGATCAGCAGCAGGATCAGGATGATCAGAAGAATCGTACCGAGACTCATGGGCGTCGCTCCTGTTCGGCTCATGGGGCAAAGGGCGGCAGATTCCGCCCTTGTAGTTCTCGACCCCCGCCGAGCAACGAAGATTCAATAAATCCGCGCCCTCCAGCCTCAGTGGATGACCTTGGGCGCCGGCCCCTTGAGCAGGCGCATGAACATCAGCGCCACCGCCTGGGCGTCGCCGAGGGCGGTATGGCGACCGCTGACCGGCACATCCAGGGCCCGCGCCAGGGTGTCGAAGCGCAGGTCGATGTGTGCGTCGGGAAAATGCCGGCTGACCTTCCGGTGGTACAGCGACGAAATCTCGATGGAAGGGTTGTGCAACTGTCGGTCGAAGAGCTGGCGCAGGTGCCGGTTCAGCACGGCGACATCGAACGACAGGTAGTAGCCGAGCAGCGGCCGGTCGCCGATGAACGCCAGCAACTGGCGCAGGGCCTGCTCCAGCTGCAACTGTCCCTCCAGGTCGGCGCGGCGCAGCTTGTGGATGCGGATCGACTCCGCGTCCAAGCTCGGCGGCGGCTCGACGTAGAGTTCCAGGCGCTCGCCCATGACCAGTTTGCCGCGCCGCACCAGCACCGCGCCGATGCTGAGGACGTCGGCACGACGCGGGTCGAGGCTGGTGGTCTCGAGATCGAGGGAGATCACTTCCTCCGCCTCGACCGCCTCGTGCATCCACCAATACAGCCGGCGGCGCCAGCCCGGCCAGCGGCTGTCGGGCAACTTGACCATGGTGTTCATCGGGTCTCCAGGTGGAATTGACGGGCCACGCTCTGCTTGAACTTCTTCACCACATGCAGGCCGTAGCGCAGCATGTCGCGATCGTGGCGGCTCATGCCGCTGACGTCCAGGCCCTGCTGGCGACCGTCGCGTTGGCCGGCCAACTGGCGGGTCAGGCGCAGTTGCAGGAACAGCTCGAAAGACTCGCTCAGGTCGTCCGCCAGGCGCGCTTCGAGGACCTTGTGTCGCTTCAGCGCCTCGATCCGTGCCAGGGTCCCGCGGGTTTCCAGGCCTTCGCGCAGGGCCAGGGTGCGGATGCCGTGGACGATGGGGAAGATCCCGCCGCGCTTGAGATCGAGGCGGGCGTCCTGGGTCTTCAGTTGGCCGAGGAAGGTCAGCGGCGTATCGAATTGCAGGGCCGCTGCCGCGATATCCGCCAGCCAGCGCTCACCGCCGTCGGCGAAACCGCGCAGTTGCCGACGCAACGGCTCGAACAGTTGCAGGTTACCGGCCACCGGCCAGGCATCGGCCAGGATCGACAGGCGCAACAGCTGCTCCGGCTTGCCCTCCAGCAGCGTCCCGCGCAGCTCCGCCTGCCAGGCCGCCAGCGGCTTGCACCATTCCGGCCGACTGGCCATCACCCCTCCGGGACAGGGCGGATAACCGAACTCCAGCAAGGCCGCGCTGAAGCGCTGCATCATCGCCAGGGCCTGTTCCTGCGGCAGATCGTCGGCCAGGACCAGGGCATTGTCCTGGTCGGTCTTCAGCAACTGCTCGCCGCGTCCTTCGCTGCCCATCACCAGCAAGCAGCAGCGCCCGCGCAGGGTTGGCGGCAGCAACAGTTCGAAAAGCCGTTCGAGCAATTGCTCGTTGAGCGCGCTGACCAGCTGCATGATGAAGCGCAGGCGGATACCGTTGCCGGCCAGGGTAGCGATCAGGGTGTCCAGGGTTTCCGCGCAGCGGCGCAGGTCGCCGAGGTCGTCGGCGCGGGCGATGCGCAGCGCCAGGACGTGGGAATGGGTGGAGAACAGGCTGAGCACCTGGGTCAGGTGCAACAGGCCGATCACCTGGCCGTCCTCGGTGACCGCGACCCGCTCGATACGCTGGCGCGTCATGAGGATCATCGCGTCGAACAGGAAATCGCCCAGTTCGACGCTGGCCAGCGGACCATGGGCCAACGGCCCGATCGCCTCCAGCTCGCTGCGCCCGTCGCGGAAGTGCGCGCTCATGAGGTCGGTGCGGGTGACGATGCCGAGTTCGGACCCGTCCCTCTCCAGCCGCACCAGCAGGGCATCGGCGCCGTGGCTCAATTGCAGGCGCGCGGCGTCGCCGAGGGACAGCGAGGCCTCCACCTCCAGCGCCGGCAGCAAGTGCTCGCGGGCGATGCGGGTAAGGATGAACTCGGCAAGGTTCTGCCCGTCGCGCTGGGCCAACTGGCGCTTGGCCGCCAGGTCGGCCTGGAAGAACCGGGCGAAACCCGGGTTCTCCCCGCACAACTGGTGGAAGCAACTGGCCGGCAGTTCGTAGACGATGCTTTCCTCGATCGCCAGGTAGCGGTGCTTGCTGCTGCCGGAGAACAGCCCGCGGACGTCGAACAGGTCGTCCGCGGCGTATTGGGCGAATACCCGCCCGTCGTCGCCGCGCTCCTCGACCACGCCCTTGAGCAGGACGAACAGCCCGGGGACCGCCGAGCCGGCCTCCAGCAAGGTTTCCCCCGGCGCATAGTAGCCGACGCTGAGAGCCTGCTTGAAGGTCTCGCGTTGATGGGGGCGCAACTGGTCGAAGGGTGGCGAGGCGAAGTTGAAACTGTCAGGCATGGCTCATCTCGCTGTGGCCGGGACGCTGAAACGAAAGGCGGCGGACCGGAAACCCGGCCGCCGCCTCGGGCTACGCCTTCACGTAGCGCTTAGTGGGCCACCGCGCCAGAGGCGCCCAGGCCGGTCTGGGAACGGATGAACTGCGGGAAGAAGCGCGCCCGCTCCTCGTCGGCCGCCGCCGACTTGTCGGTGATGGAGAAGAACCAGATACCGACGAAGGCGACGATCATCGAGAACAGCGCCGGGTACTCGTACGGGTAGATGGCTTTCTCGTGGCCGAGGATCTGCACCCAGATGGTCGGGCCGAGGACCATCAGGCCCACCGCGGTGATCAGGCCCATCCAGCCACCGATCATGGCGCCGCGGGTGGTCAGCTTCTTCCAGTACATGGAGAGCAGCAGCACCGGGAAGTTGCAGCTGGCGGCGATGGAGAAGGCCAGGCCGACCATGAAGGCGATGTTCTGCTTCTCGAAGAGGATGCCGAGCACGATGGCGACCACGCCCAGGGCCACGGTGGTCATCTTCGAGACCCGCAGCTCGTCCTTCTCGTTGGCCTTGCCGCCCTTGAACACGCTGGCGTACAGGTCATGGGAGACGGCCGAGGCCCCGGCCAGGGTCAGCCCGGCGACCACCGCGAGGATGGTGGCGAAGGCCACCGCCGAGATGAAGCCGAGGAACAGGCTGCCGCCCACCGCGTCGGCCAGGTGCACCGCCGCCATGTTGTTGCCGCCGATCAGGGCGCCGGTGGCGTCCTTGAAGTCCGGGTTGGTGCTGACCAGCAGGATCGCGCCGAAACCGATGATGAAGGTCAGGATGTAGAAGTAGCCGATGAAACCGGTGGCGTAGAACACGCTCTTGCGCGCTTCCTTGGCGTCGCTGACGGTGAAGAAGCGCATCAGGATGTGCGGCAGCCCGGCGGTGCCGAACATCAGCGCGAAGCCCAGGGAGAATGCCGAGATCGGATCCTTGACCAGGCCGCCCGGACTCATGATCGCCTCGCCCTTCGGATGCACCTTGATGGCTTCGGAGAACAGCGTGCTGACGTCGAAGTTGACGTGCTTGAGCACCATGATCGCCATGAACGAGGCGCCGGAGAGCAGCAGCACGGCCTTGATGATCTGCACCCAGGTGGTCGCCAGCATGCCGCCGAACAGCACGTAGAGCACCATCAGGATGCCCACCAGGACCACCGCGACATGATAGTTGAGGCCGAACAGCAGCTCGATCAGCTTGCCGGCGCCGACCATCTGCGCGATCAGGTAGAACGCCACCACCACCAGCGAGCCGCAGGCCGAGAGGGTGCGGATCTGCTTCTGCTTGAGACGGTAGGAGGCGACGTCGGCGAAGGTGTATTTGCCCAGGTTGCGCAGGCGCTCGGCGATGAGGAAGAGGATGATCGGCCAGCCGACCAGGAAGCCGATCGAGTAGATCAGGCCGTCGTAGCCGGAAGTGAAGACCAGCGCCGAAATACCCAGGAAGGATGCCGCCGACATGTAGTCGCCGGCGATCGCCAGGCCATTCTGGAAGCCGGTGATGCGGCCGCCTGCGGCATAGTAGTCGGCCGCCGAGCGGTTGCGCTTGGATGCCCAGTAGGTGATGCAGAGGGTCGCGCCGACGAAGGCGACGAACATGACGATGGCCGAGACGTTCAGCGGCTGGCGCTGCACGTCGCCGGTCAGCGCGTCGGCCCAGAGGGCTGGAGCGAAGGCCGCAAGGCCGAGCGCGGCAAGGAGACGAGCGATCATTGCTGCGCCTCCTTGAGGATTTCCTGGTTCAGGCTGTCGAACTCGCCGTTGGCGCGACGCACGTACAGGCCGGTCAGGATGAACGCGGCAAGGATCAGTCCGACCCCCATCGGGATGCCCCAGGTCACGGACGAATCGGGACTGATACGCGCGCCCAGCAGCTGCGGCTGGAAAGCGATCAGCAGGATGAATATCACGTAGAGGCCAAGCATGATCGAAGAAAGTATCCAGGCGAAACGCTCTCGCTTGGCCACCAACTCCTTGAAGCGCGGATTGGTATCAATCCGCTGGTAGATGCTGTCGTTCATTGTTTTTATCCTCACAGCGGGGTGACGCGGAATGTCGTCGATATCCACTGTAGGACGCTGGTGCAAGCGCTCCAGACGACTTTAGTCGTAGCGTTTCGCCAGCCGCTCTAGACCGGCATTCCCGGGCCTTCCGGCAGATTCCGGAGCCAGCCTTCGGCAAGGAAAAACGCCGTGCCCGGTTGCCCGGGCACGGCGTTCCCCAATCGAACCAGCCGTGCTACTGCACCCAGTCCTTGACCCGTCCCGGGTTGGCCGCCACCCACTGCTTCGCCGCATCCTCGGGTTTGGCGCCCTCCTGGATCGCCAGCATCACCTGGCCAACCTCGTTGCCATCCTTCCAGCCGAACTTCTTCAGGAATTCCCAGACCGGCTTGGCCTTGGCCTCCAGCGCCGGGTTGGCGACGGTGTCGACATGCTCGGTATCGCCATAGACCTTCTTCGGATCGTCGAGGAACTTCAGCTTCCACTTGGCGAACATCCAGTGCGGAATCCAGCCGGTCACCACCACCGGCTTCTTCTCGTTCTCGGCACGGGTCAGCTCGGCGATCATGCCGCTGCCGGAACTGGCCACCAGCTTGTAGTCGAGGCCATATTGCTTGATCGCCTCGTCGGTCTTGATCATCACCCCGGCGCCGGCATCGATGCCCACCACGCGGCCGCCGAAAGCGTCCTTCTGCGCCTGGAGGTCGGCGATGCTGTTGGCGCTCACGTATTCGGGGACGATCAGGCCGATGCGTGCGTCCGGGTAGTTGATGGCAAGGTTGACCACCTTGTCCTTCATCTTCTCGTAGTAGGCGCCGTGGGTGCCCGGCAGCCAGGCCGAGAGCATGGCATCGAGCTTGCCGCGCGCCACGCCCTGCCACATGATCCCCGCCGCCACCGGCATCAGCTTCACCTCGTAGCCGAGCTTCTCGCGGATCACCTCGGCGGCCACATGGGTGGTCGCCACGCTGTCCGACCAGCCGTCCACGTAACCGATGGTGATCACCGGCTTGTCCGCCGCGGCCGCCATCCCCACCGCCGCCGACATTGCCAGGCCCGCACTCCAGCACAACAGTCGTCGCATCATTCGCATCAGACGTACCCCTTGTTCTATGCCGCCGGGGACGCTCCCCGGCGGTCGCGGCACTCTGCGGTGCCGCCGTCCATCATCGGCGCGCCCGGACGGCGGACTGCTCTGAGAACGACACCCATCGCACCCGATAACGACATGTCCCGAACTGCGCTGCGGCCCGCAACGGATGTGCTCCGCGACGGTGCGATCGAAGCGCTCTATGCCCTCGATTGGACAGGCCGATTTCCGCTTGGCCGGCCGCCTGGATAGGCTCCCTACAAAGAGGAACGATTCTCGTTAAAGGAGAGCCACCATGCTCAAGACCCTGACTTTCACCGTCATGCACTTCATCATCGCCTTCAGCGTGGCCTATGCGCTGACCGGCAGCATAGCGGTCGGCGGGCTGGTGGCGGCGGTCGAGCCGCTGTGCAACTCGGTCGGTTTCTACTTCCACGAGAAGATCTGGAAACGCTTCGAGAAAGACGGCGCGCCGCGCCCGGCTAGCGCCCACGGCTGGCTGCACCGCCACGCCTGAAGGGATATTCGCGAGGCACGGCAAGAGGCGGGAAAGACCGATTGGAACGCTGGCTGCAATAACCCACTGCACTACTGAGGCTTGCAGTTGTCATAGCGGCAGTATATTCACTCAGTACTTTTCCCTCGAAGGGATTCCCCCGATGCCCCACTTCCTCCGTTTCGCTGCCCTGCTCGGCGGCCTCGCCCTCGGTTGTGCCAATCTGGCGCAGGCCCGGGACGTGGACGCCGCGAGCTACGGCTATCCACTGACCAACCCGTTCGAGGCGACCATCGCCACCACGCCGCCGGAACTGCGTCCCGAGCTTCCGCACAGCGAGGACATCGACCAGAAGGACTACAGCCTGAAATTGCGCCCGGAGCGCGAGTTCGCCCTGCCGGACAACTTCTGGCCGGTGAAGAAGCTGCGCTACCGCCTGGCCCGCCAGGATCATGCGGCGCCGCTGATCTTCATCATCGCCGGGACTGGCGCGCACTATGCCAGCAGCTACCCGGAATACCTGAAGAAGCTCTTCTACCAGGCCGGCTACCACGTGGTGCAGTTGTCCTCGCCGACCAGTTGGGACTTCATGGCCAGCGCCTCGCGCTTCGCCACACCGGGCTTTTCCAGCGACGACGCCGATGACCTGTACCGGGTGATGCAGGCGGTGCGCGCGCAGCAGCGCGACCTGCCGGTGACCGACTATTACCTCACCGGCTATAGCCTGGGGGCGCTGAACGCCGCGTTCGTCAGCCACCTCGACGAAAGCCGCCAGAGCTTCAACTTCAAGAAGGTGCTGCTGCTCAATCCACCGGTGAACCTCTACACCTCGGTGAGCAACCTCGACAAACTGGTGGAAACCCAGGTCAAGGGCATCACCGACTCGCGCACCTTCTACGAGGTGGTGCTGAGCAAGCTGACCCGCTACTTCCGGCAGAAAGGCTACGTCGACATCAACGACGCCATGCTCTACGACTTCCAGCAGTCGAAGCAGCGCCTGAGCAACGAGGAAATGGCCATGCTGATCGGCACCTCGTTCCGTTTCTCCGCCGCCGACATCGCCTTCACCTCGGACCTGGTCAACCGTCGCGGCCTGATCACCCCGCCGAACTACCCGATCAACGAAGGCACCAGCCTGGAGCCCTTCTTCAAGCGCGCGCTGCAGTGCGACTTCGAGTGCTACATGACCGAGCAACTGATCCCGATGTGGCGAGCCCGTTACGACGGCGGCAGCCTGACCCAGTTGGTCAACCAGGTCAGCCTCTACAAGCTGCAGGACTATCTGCACGACAGCCCGAAGATCGCCGTGATGCACAACGCCGACGACGTCATCCTCGGCCCGGGCGACCTCGGTTTCCTTCGCCGGACCTTCGGCGAACGCCTGACCGTCTATCCCTATGGCGGTCACTGCGGCAACCTCAACTACAAGGTCAACGCGCAGGACATGCTGGACTTCTTCGCCACGCCCGCCGCCGGACAGACCCAGGTCGCCAGCGCGGCCCTCACCCAGCAGGCAGGAAACTGATCGATGAGCCGAACCGCACACTGGATGTTCGCCCTTCTGCTGAGCGCAGCCGCCAGCGCCCAGGCCGACGAGGCCGCCGCGCCGGTCGAACTGCCGCCACGCCAGCTCGACGGCGACGGTTTCAGCCGTCCGCTGGACCAACTCAAGTTCAATCCCGGCCTGGATCAACGCGAATTCGAGCGCGCCACCCTCGACGCACTGAACATGTACGATCCCTGGGAATCCTGGAACCGCCGGGTCTACCACTTCAACTATCGCTTCGACGAGTGGGTGTTCCTGCCCGTGGTACGAGGCTACGAGTACGTCACCCCGCACTTCGTCCGCAGCGGCGTGAGCAATTTCTTCGACAACCTCGGCGACGTGCCCAACCTGCTGAACAACCTCGCCCAGTTGAAGGGCAAGGCGGCGATGGAAACCACCGCGCGGCTGCTGTTCAACACCACCTTCGGCGTGCTCGGCCTGTGGGACCCGGCGACCAAGATGGGCCTGCACAAGCGCAGCGAGGATTTCGGCCAGACCCTCGGCTTCTACGGCGTGGGCGGCGGCCCCTACCTGATGCTGCCGATCCTCGGCCCGTCCAACCTGCGCGACACCGGCGGACTGGTGGTGGACTACGTCGGCGAATACCAGGTGAACTACCTCAACGTTCCCCAGGCCAGCGGCGACCACCCGGAGATCACCGCCCTGCGCGTGGTGGACAGGCGCTACAACACCAGCTTCCGCTACGGCCAGATGAACTCGCCGTTCGAGTACGAGAAACTGCGCTACATCTATACCGAGGCGCGCAAGCTGCAGATCGCCGAGTGAGACGAAGAACCGTCGCCCTGTGCGGCGGTTTCTTTTCCTCAAAACAATTCAATAAATCGATAGGAATCACATAAAACTCGCAACCATATATCGACCAGAGAGGACTATCATCGAGCCATACACGAACCAGGAGGTTCCCATGACCCGCTACCGTGATGTCCTCGAACTGCATACCGGCCACCCCGCCTCCGATGGCGCCGGCGTCCGCCTGACCCGCGTGATCGGCGGCCCGTCCCCGGAACGCTTCGATCCGTTCCTGATGCTCGACCAGTTCGATACCCAGAACCCGGACGACTATGTCGCCGGCTTCCCTTCGCACCCGCACCGCGGCTTCGAGACCGTGACCTACATGCTCGAAGGACGCATGCGCCACGAAGACCACCTCGGCAATCGCGGCCTGCTCAAGCCCGGCGGCGTACAGTGGATGACCGCCGCCCACGGCATCATCCACAGCGAGATGCCGGAACAGGTGGAAGGCGCGATGCGTGGCTTCCAGCTGTGGGTCAACCTGCCGGCGAAGAACAAGCTGGCCCCAGCCGGCTATCGCGATATCGAGCCGGAAGACGTGCCGCGCCTGGAAACCGCCGGAGGCGTGAAGGTCACGGTGATCGCCGGTCGCTTCGACGACGGCCAGGCGCAGCAGATCGGCGCCGTGGAAAGGCCGGACACCGAGCCGCACTACTACGACCTGCAACTGCCTGCCGGCGGCCGCATCGCCCCGCGCCTGCCGGACGGCCATCGCGTGCTGCTGTACGTCTACGAAGGCAGCCTGACGGTGGAAGGCGAACGCCCGGTGGAAATCGCCACCAATCGCCTGGCTCGGCTGTCCGAAGAAGGGGAACTGAGCCTGCGCAGCGAAGCCGGCGCCCGGGTACTGGTTCTCGCCGGCAAGCCGTTGCGCGAGCCGATCGTCCAGTACGGCCCGTTCGTGATGAACAGCCGCGAGGAAATCGAGCAGGCGCTACGCGACTATCGCGACGGTGTCCTGGCCGTCTGAGCCGTGCGCGAGCCGCCCTTCGGGGCGGCTTTTTCCTTCCGCCTGCCCCGTCCTGAATAAGGTTTGAACAAGGTTTACCGCTCGATCCGCAGGAAGCGCTCCAGTTCCGCCCGCTTGCCCATCGCATCGTGGTAGCCCAGTTCGATCAGTTCGCTGCAATAGCCGCGCTCGAACAACAGGTAGCTCAATACCCCCGCCCCGCTGGCGCGGGTCGCTCCGGGACCGCGCAGGAAAAGCCGCAGTACCCGCGACAGCTCCCGGTAGTGCCGCGCGGCGATCTCGTCCAGCGGCCGGCTAGGCGACACCAGCAATACCTCCACCGGCTCCAGCCCACCCGCCTGGCGGCGTACCTCCGGCGCCACCAACTGGCCGATCTGGTTCATCCGCTGCAACTGCTCGATGTCGCCTTCCAGGCTGTCGATGAAGGTGCTGTTCAACAGGTGGGCGCCGATCTGCGCCAGGCTCGGCGGTCGGTCGGACGGCGGCAGGCCGGTCATGGCACTGTCGCCACCGGTGGCCGGGTTGCCGCTGACGCCGATCACCAGCACCCGCGTGGCGCCCAGGTGCAACGCCGGGCTGATGGGCGCCTGGGAACGCACCGCGCCGTCGCCGAAGTATTCGCGGTTGATCCGCACCGGCGGGAACAGCAGCGGGATCGCCGCGCTGGCCAGCAGGTGCCGAAGCTCCAGGCGGGTGGGAATGCCCAGGCGCCGATGGCGTACCCAGGGATCGATGGTCGCGCGCCCCTGGTAGAAGGTCACCGCCTGCCCCGACTCGTAGCCGAACGCGGTCACCGCCACCGCGCGCAACTGGCGCTGGCGCACCGCCGCGTGAATCCCGGAAAAATCCAGCTCACGTGCCAGCAGTTCATGCAACGGCCGGTTGTCCAGCAACGCCACCGGCACCCGCCGCCCCAGGCCGAGCAGGCTATGGCCGAGGAAGCGCGAGGCCTGGCGGGTCACGCCCGGCCAGTCGCTGCGATAGACATATTCGGTGCGGAATCCCTGCCAGACCGCGGTCAGGCGCTGGATCGCCTGGCGGAATTGCAGGGCGCCGCAAGCCAGGCCAACGGCGTTGATGGCGCCGGCGGAGGTACCGACGATGACCGGGAAAGGATTGCCGGCGCTGTCCGGCAGCAGGTCGGCGATGGCGGCCAGGACGCCGACCTGGTAGGCCGCGCGGGCGCCGCCCCCGGAAAGGATCAGGCCGGTGAGCGGCGGACGTGGGGCAAGGGGATCGGACACAGCGGGGCTTCCGTCATGAACTGCGGCGAGTATAGCCAGACCCCGCGCGCGTCCGGAATGCCCGTCCTCAGCGCTTGCGCCGTTTCGGATAGAGCTTGGCTTCGCCTGGCGGGCGGGTCTTGAAACGCCGGTGCGCCCATAGGTACTGCTCGGGCTGCTGGCGCACGCAACGCTCGACCCACTGGTTGATCCGCAGGCAATCGGCTTCCTCGCTCTCGCCGGGGAAGTCCTCCAGCGGCGGGTGGATGGTCAGGCGATAACCGCTGCCATCGGCCAGGCGGCTCTGGGTGAACGGCAACACCCGCGCCCGGCCCAGGCGGGCGAACTTGGTAGTGGCGGTGACGGTGGCCGCCGGGATGCCGAACAGCGGCACGAACAGGCTCTGCTTGGCGCCGTAGTCCTGGTCCGGTGCGTACCAGATGGCGCGGCCGCCACGCAGCACCTTGAGCATCGAGCGCACGTCCTCGCGCTCGATGGCGGTGGCATCGAGGTTGTGCCGCTCGCGGCCACGGCGCTGGATGTAGTCGAACACCGGGTTGTCGTGCTCACGGTACATGCCGTCGATGGTGTGCACCTGGCCGAGCAGCGCCGCGCCGATCTCCAGGGTGGTGAAATGCAGGGCCATGAGGATCACCCCCTCGCCCTTGGCCTGGGCCTCGCGCAGATGCTCCAGGCCTTCTATATGGGCAAGACGGGCCAGGCGCGCCTTCGGCCACCACCAGCTCATGGCCATCTCGAAGAAGGCGATGCCGCTGGAGGCGAAGTTCTCCTTCAGCAGACGCTCGCGTTCGGCGGGCGACTTTTCCGGAAAGCACAGTTCGAGGTTGCGCGCGGCAATCTCGCGGCGCGAGCCGACCAAGCGGTACATCAGCGCCCCCAGGCCACGGCCGAGCATCAGCAGGACGGGATAAGGCAACTGCACCACCAGCCAGAGCAGCCCCAGGCCGAACCAGAGCGGCCAGTAGCGGGGATGGAGGAAAGCGCTGGAGAAACGGGGGCGATCCATGGACGGTTCCGACGACGATCAAAGCCCGCCATTCTACCCTGCCCGCCGTCCCGGCGGGACGCCGCGTTGCCGATCGATGCCGCCCCGGCTATCTGCCACGCTTGCGGGCATCCGGCGTTCTCGTTATAAGTCCCTGCAATTCAACGACCGACAAGCCCCATGAGCCAAGCCGACCTCCTCGATCAAGACCCCGTATTCCAGCTCAAGGGCAGCATGCTCGCGGTGACCATCCTCGAACTGGCGCACAACGACCTGGCGAGGCTCGAACGGCAACTCGCCGACAAGGTGGCGCAAGCGCCCAACTTCTTCCGCGACACCCCCCTGGTCATGGCCCTCGACAAGCTGCCCGAAGGCGAAGGCCGCCTCGACCTGCCGGCGCTCCTCGAGGTCTGTCGCCGCCACGGCCTGCGCACCCTGGCGATCCGCGCCGGGCGCGAGGAGGACATCGCCGCCGCCCAGGCCCTGGACCTGCCGGTGCTGCCGCCCTCGGGCGCCCGCGAACGACCGCTGGACATCAAGGACAGCGCCCCGCGCAAGCCTGCCGAAGAGCCCAGCCCGAGCGCCGGTGAAGCCAGGCCCGAGCCGGCCAAGGCGGAAGAGAAGCCCGCCGAGCCCGTCAGCCGCCCGACCAAGGTGGTGAAGACTCCGGTGCGCGGCGGCATGCAGATCTACGCCGCCGGCGGCGACCTGATCGTGCTGGCCGCGGTCAGTCCCGGCGCGGAACTTCTCGCCGACGGAAACATCCATGTGTACGGCCCGATGCGCGGACGCGCACTGGCCGGCGTGAAAGGCGACGCCACGGCGCGAATCTTCTGCCAGCAGCTGGCCGCCGAACTGGTCTCCATCGCCGGTAACTACAAGGTCGCGGAGGACCTGCGACGCAGCCCGCAGTGGGGCAAGGCAGTGCACGTCAGCCTGTCGGGTGACGTGTTGAACATCACCCGCCTTTAACGGATACTGCCGCCACTTTCAGGGACCAGAATTCTTACGTTTTTCATTGGGGTGAATCACCTTGGCCAAAATTCTCGTAGTCACTTCCGGTAAGGGTGGCGTCGGTAAAACCACCACCAGCGCAGCTATCGGCACCGGCCTGGCCTTGCGCGGTTTCAAGACCGTCATCGTCGACTTCGACGTCGGCCTGCGTAACCTCGACCTGATCATGGGCTGCGAACGCCGCGTGGTGTACGACTTCGTCAACGTCGTCAACGGCGAGGCTACCCTCACCCAGGCCCTGATCAAGGACAAGCGCCTCGAGAACCTGCATGTCCTGGCCGCCAGCCAGACCCGCGACAAGGACGCCCTGACCAAGGAAGGCGTCGAGAAAGTCATGGCCGAGCTGCGCAAGGACTTCGAATACATCATCTGCGACTCCCCGGCGGGCATCGAGAAAGGCGCCCACCTGGCCATGTACTTCGCCGACGAAGCGATCGTCGTGACCAACCCCGAGGTTTCCTCGGTACGCGACTCCGACCGCATGCTCGGCCTGCTGGCAAGCAAGTCGCAGCGCGCCGAGAAAGGCGAGGAGCCGATCAAGGAACACCTGCTGCTGACCCGCTACAACCCGGAGCGCGTCACCAAGGGCGAGATGCTCGGCGTCGACGACGTCGAGGAGATCCTCGCCATCCGCCTGCTCGGGGTGATCCCGGAATCCCAGGCCGTGCTCAAGGCGTCGAACCAGGGCGTGCCGGTGATCCTCGACGAGCAGAGCGACGCCGGCCAGGCGTACAGCGATGCGGTCGACCGCCTGCTCGGCAAGGAAATACCGCATCGATTCCTCGATGTGCAGAAGAAAGGATTCCTGCAAAGACTGTTCGGAGGACGTGAATGAGCCTTTTAGACTTCTTTCGCAGTCGGAAATCGCAGAACAGCGCTTCCATCGCGAAAGAACGACTGCAGATCATCGTTGCCCACGAACGTGGCCAGCGCGCACAGCCGGATTATCTGCCCCAGTTGCAGAAAGACCTGCTGGAAGTGATCCGCAAGTACGTACCGATCGACCAGGAGCAGATCCAGGTGGAACTGGAGAACCAGGGCAACTGCTCGATCCTGGAACTCAACATCACCCTGCCGGATCGTTGATTCGCCCAGGGTCCATACTGCGGCGGCCATTGGCCGCCGCAGTCGTTTCACCGAGCCTGCCCGCCAGGCTCCCTGCCGCCTCCCGGCGATGAGCCCGTTCGCTATGCCGCTGTCCCAGATTCGAATCGTTCACCAGGATGACGCCCTGCTGGTGGTCGACAAGCCCACCCTGCTGCTGTCGGTGCCCGGCCGCGCCGATGACAACAAGGACTGCCTGGTCACCCGCCTGCAGGAAAACGGCTATCCCGAGGCCCGCATCGTCCACCGCCTGGACTGGGAAACCTCCGGCCTGATGGTGCTCGCCCGCGACGCCGACAGCCACCGCGAGCTGTCCCGCCAGTTCCACGACCGCGAGACCGAGAAAGCCTATACCGCCCTTTGCTGGGGCCTGCCGGAACTGGACAGCGGGCGCATCGAACTGCCGCTGCGCTACGACCCGCCGACCAAGCCGCGTCACGTGGTGGACTTCGAGCACGGCCGCCACGCCCTGACCTTCTGGCGTGTGGTCGAGCGTCATGAGCGCTGGAGCAGGGTCGAGCTGACGCCGATCACCGGCCGTTCGCACCAGTTGCGCGTGCACATGCTCTCCATCGGCCATCCGCTGCTCGGCGACCGCCTCTACGCCAACCCCGAAGCCCTCGCCGCCCACGAACGCCTGTGCCTGCACGCCAGCCTGCTGTGCCTGACCCATCCGCAGAGCGGCGAACGCCTGCGCTTCGAGTCGCCGGCGCCGTTCTGAGCCTTCCCCGCCGGGACGCCGCCCGCCGATTTCCGGTACCCCGTCTTGCCATACAACGACCAGCTTCCGCTTTTTCTGGCCGGCCCCGCCGCCAACGACCTGAACCCCGTCGGACAATACGATAGACTGCATGGATTGCCGTCCGGAGCCACTATGCGCGCAGAACTCAACCAGGGCCTGATCGATTTCCTCAAGGCCTCGCCCACGCCTTTCCATGCTACCGCCAGCCTCGCCCGCCGCCTGGAAGCCGCCGGCTACCGCCGCCTCGACGAGCGCGACGCCTGGCACACCGAAGCCGGCGGCCGCTACTACGTGACCCGTAACGACTCGTCGCTGATCGCCATCCGCCTGGGCCGTCGCTCGCCCCTGGAAAGCGGCTTCCGCCTGGTCGGCGCGCACACCGACAGCCCCTGCCTGCGGGTCAAGCCGAACCCGGAGATCGCTCGCAACGGCTTCCTCCAGCTCGGCGTCGAAGTCTATGGCGGCGCCCTCTTCGCCCCTTGGTTCGACCGCGACCTGTCACTGGCCGGGCGCGTCACCTTCCGCGCCAATGGCAAGCTGGAAAGCCGCCTGGTCGACTTCCGCAAGGCCATCGCGGTAATCCCCAACCTGGCCATCCATCTCAACCGCGCCGCCAACGAGGGTTGGCCGATCAACGCGCAGAACGAACTGCCGCCGATCATCGCCCAACTGGCGCCGGGCGAGGCCGCCGACTTCCGCCTGCTGCTCGACGAACAGCTGCTGCGCGAGCACGGCATCACCGCCGACGTGGTACTGGACTACGAGCTGTCGTTCTACGACACCCAGTCCGCCGCGGTGGTAGGCCTCAACGACGAGTTCATCGCCGGGGCGCGCCTGGACAACCTGCTGTCCTGCCACGCCGGCCTGGAAGCTCTGCTCAACGCCGAAGGCGACGAGAACTGCATCCTGGTCTGCACCGACCACGAGGAAGTCGGTTCCTGTTCGCATTGCGGCGCCGACGGTCCGTTCCTCGAACAGGTACTGCGCCGCCTGCTGCCGGAAGGCGACGCCTTCAGCCGGGCGATCCAGCGCTCGCTGCTGGTCTCGGCCGACAACGCCCATGGCGTACACCCGAACTACGCCGACAAGCACGACGCCAACCAT
This sequence comes from Pseudomonas sp. FDAARGOS_761, assembly GCF_013343155.1. Classification (NCBI taxonomy): domain Bacteria; kingdom Pseudomonadati; phylum Pseudomonadota; class Gammaproteobacteria; order Pseudomonadales; family Pseudomonadaceae; genus Pseudomonas; species Pseudomonas sp. FDAARGOS_761. The sequence goes on from NZ_CP054572.1 coordinate 3,730,089, forward strand.
GGCCCGGCGCTGAACGGCGGTCCGGTGATCAAGATCAACAGCAACCAGCGCTATGCCACCAACAGCGAAACCGCCGGCTTCTTCCGCCACCTCTGTCAGGACAGCGAAGTGCCGGTGCAGAGCTTCGTGACCCGCAGCGACATGGGATGCGGCTCGACCATCGGCCCGATCACCGCCAGCCAGGTCGGCGTGCGCACCGTCGACATAGGCCTGCCGACCTTCGCCATGCACTCGATTCGCGAGCTGGCCGGCAGCCATGACCTGGCGCACCTGGTCAAGGTGCTCGGCGCCTTCTACGCCAGCAGCGAGCTGCCCTGAGCGCCAGCCGCGCTCACGCCCCGGGCATTCGCCCGGGGCCACTCAGGCGTGCGCAGCGTGCCATTCGCTGCGCAACAGCGTGTAGATCGCATGGTCGTGGGCACGCCCGGCGATGATCTCGTTGGCCCGGATCACTCCGTCGCGCCGGAAGCCCTGGCGCTCGGCGGCGCGCTGGCTGCGCAGGTTCTCGGTGGAACAGCGGATCACCAGGCGCTGCAGGTCGTAGCCAAGGAAACCCAGCTCGATCGTCTTCCCCAGCGCCCTGGCGAGCAGCCCGCGCCCTTGCGCGGACGCCGCCAGCCAGTAGCCGATGCTGGCGCTGCGGCTGTCCTCGGTGAAATCGTGCAGGTCGATGACGCCGACCAGGCATCCGGATTCGACGATCCCGCAGCGGCAACTCCTGCGCTCCGCCCACAACCGCTGGCCTTCGCCAATGAAACGGCGGGTATCGTCCGCGCTCTGCGTCAGTGGCACCCACGGCATCCAGGGCGCCAGGTGCTCGCTGTTGGCACGCACCAGGCGGAACAGTTCCTCGGCGCGCGGCTGGTCGAGCAGCTCCAGGTGCAGGTCGGACGAAATCGGCAGTATGAACACGCGAGGGCTCCTTTTCCCGGGAGCCCATCCTCGCAGAAGGTGCCGCAGGTCGTCGACGCGTGGCGTTACTGCGGTACCTCGACGCTGATATGGATGGCGTCGTGGCGCCAGAACTCCAGGTCGCAGTCGATCAGCCGACCACGCTGGTCGCGGTTGATCCGGCTGATGCGCAGAGCCGGGCTGCCCACCGCCACCTTCAGCGGCGCCGCAGCCTCGGCATGCAGTGCAGTGGGCACCATGTCGAAACGCACCCGCCCATAGTGGATGCCGTACTCGCTGGCATAGAGTTCGGTCAGCGAGCGGGTCAGGTCGTGGCCGAGGATTCCGGGGAAGTACTGCGCGTTCAGGTAGTGCTCGACATACAGCACCAGCCGCCCGTCCACCCGCCGCGCCCGGCGGATCTGGTAGACGCTGGACAGCGCCGGCAGCTCCAGCAGCTCGCAGACCGCCGCGCTCGCCGGCATCTGCCGGGCCGACAGAACCTCGGTCGCCGGCACCCGGCCCTGTTCGCTGACCATCGCATGGAAGTGGCTGCGGACCAGCGGGTTGTAGGCCAGCCGCTCGGGGGAGACGAACCAGCCGCGGCGCTCCTCGCGGTAGATCAGGCCCTGCGACTCCAGCTGGATCAGCGCCTCGCGCAGGGTGATCCGGGTCGTCGCGAACAGCTCGCTGAGCTTGCGCTCGGCCGGCAGCTTGCCACCCGCCGGCAGCAGACCATGGCCGATCTGCTCGCTGAGCGCCCGGCAGATCGCCGTTACGGTGGGTAGCGCTTCGTCACGCATCGACTGCTTCCTTATTGGTCTAGTCCAGCCCCAATCAGGGGCACTTCCACCGGCCCGCCCTGCGCCTCCGGCTCGTCCGATGCTAGGAAACCCAGATGACGTGGACGTGACAGGCACAAGACAGCGGTCTTCCCGGAAGCGCCCGACGCCCATGGAATCGAGGGCTTAAGCATGGTCTACGCTTCTGCGGATGCAAGCCGCGGCGATGCCAGGCGCGGCTAGCTGACATGAAACCGTCATCCAGCGGCTCTAGATTGGCCTGGGTCTTGCTGATCTAGACCACACCCGCGGCAGTCCCGCCCGAAGGAGCGTCGAGAACTCCCGAGGCTGCCCGACCGAACCTCTCGAACGAAGGAGCACCGAATGAAACGCATGCTTGCTTCATTGCTGGGAACCGCCATCGCCCTCGGCAGCGGCCTGGCGTTGGCCGCTGAAGCGGACCTGCAGGCGCTGGAACAGGCCGCGCGCAAGGAAGGCCAGGTCAACAGCGTCGGCATGCCCGACAGCTGGGCGAACTGGAAGGACACCTGGAAGGACCTTGAGAGCAAGTATGGGCTCAAGCACATGGATACCGACATGAGTTCGGCCCAGGAGCTGGCCAAGTTCAAGGCCGAGAAGGACAACGCCAGCGCCGACATCGGCGACGTCGGCGCCGCCTTCGGCCCCATCGCCGTGCAGCAGGGCGTCAGCCAGCCGTACAAGCCGAGCACCTGGGAACAGATCCCGGCCTGGGCCAAGGACCAGGACGGCCACTGGGCGCTCGCCTACACCGGGACCATCGCCTTCATCGTCAACAAACAACTGGTGAAGGACGTACCGCACAGCTGGGCCGACCTGCTGCAAGGCAAGTACAAGGTCACCATCGGCGACGTCAGCGCTGCCGCCCAGGCGGTCAATGGGGTGCTCGCCGCGGCCATCGCCAACGGCGGCGACGAGAAGAACATCAAGCCGGGCCTGGAGTTCTTCGGCAAGATCGCCAAGCAGGGCCGCCTGTCGCTGACCAACCCGGTGATCGCCACCCTGGAAAAGGGTGAGGTCGAAGTCGGCATCGTCTGGGACTTCAACGGCCTCAGCTACCGCCAGCAGATCGACCCGGAGCGCTTCGAGGTGCTGATCCCCTCGGACGGCTCGGTGATCTCCGGCTACACCACCATCATCAACAAGTACGCCAAGCACCCGAACGCCGCCAAGCTCGCCCGCGAGTACATCTTCAGCGACGCCGGACAGATCAACCTGGCCAAGGGCAACGCGCGCCCGATCCGCGCCGAGAGCCTGACCCTGCCGGACGACGTGAAGGCCCAACTGCTGCCCAACGAGCAGTACGCCAAGGCCCAGCCGATCAAGGACGCCAAGGCCTGGGAGGAAACCTCCAAGCGCCTGCCGCGGCAGTGGCAGGAAGCGGTGATCATCAACATGCAGTGACGCGGAGCGCGGCCGCCCTAGCCGGCGGCCGCCCCGCATCGACGGATACCCCGAATGCGCCACGACGTCATCCTCGTCCTGTTGGACGGCCTCAACCACAGCGTCGCCCGCGACTGCATGGGGCATCTCCAGGCCCTCTGCGGCGCCGGCCGCGGCCAGTCGTACCGCCTGGAATGCGAGTTGCCTTCGCTGTCCCGACCGCTCTACGAATGCATCCTCACCGGAGTGCCGCCGATCGATAGCGGCATCCTGCACAACGACGTGGTCCGCCTGAGCCAGGAACAGAGCCTGTTCCACTACGCCCGCGCGGCCGGCCTGAGTACCGCGGCAGCGGCCTACCACTGGGTCAGCGAACTGTACAACCGCACGCCGTTCGACCCGGCCCGCGACCGCCACACCGACGACAGCGCACTGCCGATCCAGCGCGGACACTTCTACTGGAACGACCACTATCCGGACTCGCACCTGTTCGCCGATGCGGAAAGCCTGCGCCGCCGGCACGCACCGAACTTCATGCTGGTCCACTCGATGAACATCGACGACGCCGGGCACAGGCACGGCCTCGCCAGCCCCGCCTACCGCAACGCCGCGCGGCGCGCCGACGCGCTGCTGTCGGAATACCTGCACCAGTGGCTGGCGGCCGGCTACCAGGTGGCGATCACCGCCGATCACGGAATGAACGAGGACCGCAGCCACGGCGGCATCCTCGAGGAGGAGCGCGAGGTGCCGCTGTTCGTCTTCGGCGACGCCTTCAGCCGCGACGACCTGGCGCAACCGCTGCAGACCGACCTCTGCGGCACGCTCTGCGAAATCCTCGGCGCCGCCCACGACAAACCCGTCTGCCGGGAGCTGCTCGCCCCATGAAACGACTCTCCGGCAAATGGCTGGCGCTGCTGTTCCTGCTGCCCTTCGCGGCGTTCTTCGTGATTTTCCAGATAGCGCCGCTGGCCTGGGTCGCGCTGAACAGCCTGAAGGCCAGCGATGCCTGGAGCCTGGCCAACTACCTCGAGCTGTTCGGCTCGCCCTTCTACCGCCAGGCGATCCGCCATAGCCTGGAGATCGCCGGCTGGTCGAGCCTGCTCGGTCTGCTCATCGCGGTGCTCGGCAGCCATTCGCTGCGCCACGTCGACAGCCGCCTGCGCGACTTCGTCATGGCCTTCTCCAACATGACCAGCAACTTCGCCGGGGTACCGCTGGCGTTCGCCTTCATCATCCTGCTCGGCTTCAACGGCGCGCTGACCCTGTTGCTCAAGCAGGCCGGCTGGATCGACGACTTCAATCTCTACTCGAAGACCGGCCTGATAATCCTCTACACCTATTTCCAGATCCCCCTCGGGGTGATGCTGCTCTACCCGGCCTTCGACGCCCTGCGCGAGGACTGGCGCGAGTCCGCCGCGCTGCTCGGCGCCAACGGCTGGCAGTACTGGCGACACATCGGCATCCCGGTGCTGACCCCGGCGCTGCTGGGCACCTTCGTCATCCTCCTGGCCAACGCCCTCGGCGCCTACGCCACGGTGTACTCGCTGACCACCGGCAACTTCAACGTGATCCCGATCCGCATCGGCGCGCTGGTCGCCGGCGACGTGTTCCCCGACCCGAACATGGCCAGCGCCCTGGCCATGGTGCTGGTCGGCCTGATGACCCTGATCACCCTGGTCCACCAATGGCTGCTGCGCAGGAGCTACCATGTCGCGCGCTGATCGACGTCCTGCCGCGCTCTACCATCGCCTGGTGGTCTGCGCGCTGTTCCTGATCCTGGTCCTGCCGCTGGCGGCGACCCTGCTCTACTCGCTGGCCACCCAGTGGTCGGCGACCCTGCTGCCGGACGGCCTGACCCTGAAGTGGTACCTGACGCTGTGGAGCGACCAGCGCTTCCTGCTGGCCTTCGCCCGCTCGCTGCTGGTCTGCTTCGGCGCCCTGGCGTTCAGCGTGTTGCTGATCCTGCCGCTGATGTTCGTCATCCACTACCACTTCCCGCGCCTGGACGGCGTGATGAACGTGCTCATCCTGCTGCCCTTCGCGGTGCCGCCGATCGTCTCCTCGGTGGGCCTGCTGCAACTCTATGCCAGCGGGCCGCTGGAAATGATCGGCACGCCCTGGGTGCTGGTCGGCTGCTACTTCACCATCGCCCTGCCGTTCATGTACCGGGCGATCACCAACAACCTGCAGGCGATCAACCTGCGCGACCTGATGGACGCCGCCCACCTGCTCGGCGCCAGCACCTGGAAGGCGGCGCTGCTGGTCGTGCTGCCGAACCTGCGCAAGGGCGTGATGGTGGCCCTGCTGCTGTCGTTCTCCTTCCTCATCGGCGAATTCGTCTTCGCCAACCTGCTGGTCGGTACCCGCTACGAGACCCTGCAGGTGTTCCTCAACAACATGCGCAACAGCAGCGGCCACTACACCAGCGCAGTGGTGGTCTCCTACTTCGTGTTCGTCCTGGTCCTGACCTGGGCGGCCAACCGACTGAACAAGGACAAGGCCTGATCATGTCGTTCGTCAGCGTCGAACAGCTCGACAAGAGCTACGGTGCCACCAGCATCTTCCGCGATATCGACTTCGCCGCCGCCCGCGGCGAGTTCGTCACCCTGCTCGGCCCCAGCGGCTGCGGCAAGTCCACCCTGCTGCGCTGCATCGCCGGGCTGACCGAGGTCGACAGCGGGCGCATCCTCATCGACGGCGAGGATGTGGTGCCTTTGCCGCCGCAGAAGCGCGGGATCGCCATGGTGTTCCAGAGCTACGCGCTGTTCCCCAACATGACCGTGCAACAGAACGTCGCCTTCGGCCTGCGCATGCAGAAGGTGCCGGCGGCGGAACTGAAGCAGCGGGTCGCCGAAGCCATCGAACTGGTGGAACTGGGCGAGTACGCCGCACGCTACCCGCACCAGCTCTCCGGCGGCCAGTGCCAGCGGGTGGCGCTGGCCCGCTCGCTGGTGACGCGCCCGCGCCTGCTGCTGCTCGACGAGCCGCTGTCGGCCCTCGACGCGCGCATCCGCAAGCACCTGCGCGAACAGATCCGCCGCATCCAGCAGGAGCTGGGGCTGACCACGGTGTTCGTCACCCATGATCAGGAAGAAGCGCTGACCCTGTCCGACCGCATCGTCCTGATGAACGCCGGACGCATCGTCCAGAGCGGCGACGCGGAGACCCTCTACACCGCGCCGGAAAACGCCTTCGCCGCCGGCTTCATCGGCAACTACAACCTGCTCGACGCCGAACAGGCCAGCCGCCTGCTCGGCCAGCCCTGCGCGCACCAGGTGGCGATCCGCCCGGAATCCCTGCGCCTGGGCAACGAACCGAGCGAAGGCGTGCCGGCGCTGGTACGCTCGCACAGTCTGCTCGGCAACGTGATCCGTTACCGCGTCGAGGCCGCCGGGGTGGAACTCACCGTCGACGTCCTCAACCGCAGCGCAGACCGCCTGTATCCGGCCGGCAGTCAGCTGACGCTGGTCATCGATCGCAACAGTATTCGAGAGGTAGCTTGATGAGCCTGGTGATCTTCGACCTGGACGAGACCATGATCCACGGCGACTGCTCCAGCCTGTGGAGCCAGCGCATGGCGAGTCTCGGCTGGGTCGACGAATCCTTCGTCCGCCGCGACGCCGAACTGATGGAGCAGTACGCCGAAGGCAAGCTGTCCATGGACCTGTACATGGACTACACCCTGCAACCGCTGATCGGTCGCAGCGTCGAGGAAGTCGAGCGGGAAGTGGAGGCCTACGTCGAGGAGGTCATCGAGCCGCTGATCTACAGCGACGCCTGCGCCTGCCTGGCGCGCCACCGCAGCGCCAACGACCGGGTGCTGATCGTCTCCGCATCCGGGGTGCACCTGGTCAAGCCGATCGCGGCGCGGATCGGCGTCGACGAAGTCCTCGCCATCGATCTCGAAGTGCTCGACGGACACTACACCGGCCGCACCCTCGGCACCCTCACCTATCGCGAAGGCAAGGTATTGCGTCTGCTCGACCTGCTGGAAGGAGACGATCGCCAACTGGCCGACGCCTGGTTCTATTCGGACTCGCGCAACGACCTGCCGCTGCTGAAGCTGGTCGGCCATCCGAACACGGTCAATCCGGACCCGACCCTGCTCGCCTACGCCAAGGAAATGGGCTGGCCGGTCAACGCCTGGCGCTGACAGGCTCGCCGCGAAAGCGCGAGCGGATCGCGCTTTCCATCGCCTCGACGGTGCCGAAGCGGCTCCTCAGGCCAGCGATGGGTCCACCACCAGCACGACCTTGCCCTGCACCTGGTTGCTCGCCAGCGCCTCGAACGCCGCCTCGGCGTCGCCGATCGGGAAGGTTCGCTCCAGCTGCGCACGGAGTTTCCCGGCGGAGAACAATGGCCAGACCTTCAACCCCAGCTCGGCGATCAACTGCGCCTTGAACTCGGTATCGCGGGTACGCAGGGTCGAGCCGGTCAACTGGATACGCTTGCCTAGCAGTTGTGCCAGGTCCAGTTGCGCCTCGCGGCCGCCCATCAGGCCGATGATCACCCAGCGCCCGTCGCTCCGCAGCAGCTCCAGGTTCAACCCGGCATAGCGGGCACCGACCGGGTCGAGGATCACGTCGAACGGGGCAAAATCGCGCAGCGATTCCAGGCTCTGCTTGCGCAGCGCGCCACCGGCGGCGCCCAGGGATTCGCAGTAGGCCAGGCGTTCGGCAGAACCGACGCTGACCCAGCAGGGGTTGCCGAACGCCTTGCACAGTTGGATGCCGGCCGAACCGACGCCGCTGGCGCCGGCGTGCAGCAGCACTTTCTCGCCGGGCTGCAACGCCGCCAGTTGGAACAGGTTCAGCCAGGCCGTGGCGTAGACCTCCGGAATCCCCGCCGCCTCCGCCAGGCTCAGCCCTGCCGGGACCGGCAGTACGTGGCGCGCGTCCACCACCACTTCCTCGGCCATGCCGCCGCCGGCGAGCAGCGCGCAGACCCGATCGCCGACCTGCCAGGTGCTGCCCGCGCCCACCTCGCTGACCACACCCGCACACTCGAGCCCCAGCGCCGGGCTGGCGCCGGGTGGCGGCGGGTAGAGCCCGGCCTTCTGCAACAGGTCGGCGCGGTTGAGTCCGGCGGCCGCCACGCGGATGCGGATTTCGCCCTGACCGCAGGACGGGGCGGCGATTTCCGACCACTCGACACGACCTTCGATACCTTGCAATGCGTTCACGCTGCCTCCATAGTGAGGTTGTCACGGCCCGATCACCCAGAGTCGGGCTTTTTGCATTGCGCCAAGGGAACCCGGCGCCGGCTAATAAGGCCTAATATGCGTCATTACTCCGCGATCAGTCGAATCAGCATGAAGCGTTTTCTGCCCCGTACCGCCCTGTTGCTCCTCCTCGGCGCCAGTTCGCTGCCGCTGTTCGCCTCGACCGCCGTCTCCGTCGGCAGCGCCCAGAATTCCTGGGACAGCCTGCAGCCGGACCGCGAGCAGGTCATCGCCAGCCTCAACGTGGTGGAGCTGCTCAAGCGGCACCACTACAACAAGCCGCCGCTGAACGATGAACGCTCGGCCAAGATCTACGACAGCTACCTGAAGATGCTCGATCCGGCGCGGATGTACTTCACCGCCGGCGACATCGCCGAGTTCGATCGCTGGCGCAACAGGTTCGACGACTTCCTCAAGAGCGGCGATCTCGATCCCGGCTTCGTCATCTACAAGCGTCACCTCGACCGCCTGAAAGGCCGTCTCGACTACGCCCTGGCGATGCTCGACAAGGGCGTCGACAAGATCGACTTCAGCGTCGACGAGAGCCTGCTGATCGACCGCGAGAAGGCCCCCTGGGCGAAGGACACCGCAGAGCTCGACGACCTCTGGCGCAAGAAGGTGAAGGACGAGGTCCTGCGCCTGAAGATCACCGGCAAGGACGACAAGGCGATCCAGGAACAGCTCACCAAGCGCTACAAGAACCAGCTGTCGCGCCTGAAGCAGACCCGCAGCGAAGACATCTTCCAGGCCTACATCAACGCCTTCGCCCAGTCCTACGATCCGCACACCCAGTACCTGTCGCCGGACAACGCGGAAAACTTCGACATCAACATGAGCCTCTCGCTGGAAGGCATCGGCGCGGTGCTGCAGAGCGACAACGACTACGTCAAGGTCGTACGCCTGGTGCCGGCCGGCCCGGCGGCGAAGAGCAAGCAGATCGCCACCTCCGACAAGATCATCGGCGTCGCCCAGGGCAAGGGCGAAATGGTCGACGTGGTCGGCTGGCGCCTGGATGAAGTGGTCAAGCTGATCCGTGGGCCGAAAGGCTCCCAGGTACGCCTGGAAGTGATTCCGGCGAGTAACGCGCCGAACGACCAGACCAGCAAGATCGTCGCCATCACCCGCGAGGCGGTGAAGCTGGAGGACCAGGCGGCGAAGAAATCCATCATCAAGGTCGACCACGAAGGCCGCAGCTACAAGCTCGGCGTGATCGACCTGCCGGCCTTCTACCTGGACTTCAAGGCCTACCGCGCCGGCGACCCGAACTACAAGAGCACCACCCGCGACGTGAAGAAGCTGGTCGCCGAGTTGCAGAAGGACAAGGTCGACGGCATCGTCCTCGACCTGCGCAACAACGGCGGCGGCTCCCTGCAGGAAGCCACCGAGCTGACCGGCCTGTTCATCGACCAGGGCCCGACCGTGCTGGTGCGCAACAGCGACGGCCGCGTCGACGTGCTCAACGACGACGAAGGCAAGGCCTTCTATACCGGCCCGCTGGCGGTGCTGGTCAACCGTCTCTCGGCCTCCGCCTCGGAGATCTTCGCCGGCGCCATGCAGGACTACCACCGCGCGCTGATCCTCGGTGGACAGACCTTCGGCAAGGGCACCGTGCAGACCATCCAGCCGCTCAACCACGGCGAACTGAAGCTGACCCTGGCGAAGTTCTACCGTGTCTCCGGGCAGAGCACCCAGCACCAGGGCGTGATCCCGGACATCAGCTACCCGTCCATCGTCGACGACAAGGAAATCGGCGAAAGCGCCCTGCCCGACTCGATGCCCTGGGACACCATCCGCCCGGTGGTGAAGGACGAGGCCAACCCGTTCAAGCCGTTCCTCGCGCAACTCAAGGCCCAGCACGACGCGCGCACCGAGAACAACGCCGACTTCGTCTACGCCCGCGAGCGCCTGGCGCTGGCACAGGAGCTGATGAAGGAGAAGACCGTCAGCCTGAACGAGGCCAAGCGCCGCGCCCAGCAGACCAGCATCGAGAACCGCCAGTTGGCCATGGAGAACGCCCTGCGCAAGTCCAAGGGCCAGGAGCCGCTGAAGGAACTCAAGCGCGAGGACGAGAACGCCCTGCCGGAAGAGGACGACAAGACCAAGCCGCAGGACGACGCCTACCTCACCGAGTCCGGGCACATCCTGCTGGACTACCTGAACCTCAACTCGGCGGTGGCCAAGCACTGAGTTCAGCGGGAGCGTCATAAAACAGTCATGGGACTGTCGTGAAATACGGGGCCGGTTGCACAACCGGCCCTTTTTCATTGCGACGAGAGCGTTCCATGACCGTCACCGAGCAGTTGAGCGCCCTGGACAGCATCCTGGCCCACGGCGACCTGCACTGCCTGTTCCAACCCATCCTCTCGCTTTCCGAACGGCGTCTGGTCGGCTACGAAGCGCTAACCCGCGGTCCGTCCAACAGCCCGCTGCACTCGCCCCTGGCGTTGTTCGCCGTGGCCCGCCAATGCGGACGGCTGAGCGAACTGGAACTGCTCTGCCGACAACGCGCCTTCAGCCGCTTCCGTGACATCCAGGGCGACGCCATGCTGTTCCTCAACGTCTCCCCGGAGTCCCTCCTCGAAGCCGGCCATCCGCCCGGCCGCACCCTGCAATTGCTGCAACAGCTGGGGATCTCGCCAAACCGGGTGGTGATCGAACTGACCGAACAGACCCCCATCGACGACTTCGACCTGCTCGACACCGCGCTGCACCACTATCGCGCCATGGGCTTCTCCATCGCCCTCGACGACCTCGGCGCTGGCTACTCCAGCCTGCGCCTGTGGTCGGAACTGCGTCCGGACTACGTGAAGATCGACCGCCATTTCGTCGACGGCATCCACCTGGACACCGTGAAACGCGAGTTCGTCGGCTCCATCCTGAAGATGGCCCGAGCCTCTCGCGCCCAGGTCATCGCCGAAGGCATCGAACTGCCCGAGGAACTGGCGGTGCTTAGCGAGATGGGGGTCGACCTGGTGCAAGGCTATCTGTTCGGCCGCCCGCAGGAACACCCGGCGAGCGACGTACAACAGATGCTGCCCAGCGCTGGCGCCCCCAGCCAGTCTTCCAGCGACGAGCACGGCGACCTGCGTGCGCTGCTGCTGGAACAGCGCGCGGTCGACGTTCGCACCTCGACCCAGGAAGTGGTGGAAATCTTCCGCCGCCAGGCCAACCTGAACTCCCTGGCGATCCTCGACGAAGAGGGGCGTCCCATCGGCATCGTCCATCGCCACGCGCTCACCGACGCCTTGCTCCGGCCCTTCGCCTGCGACCTGTTCCTGCGCAAGCCGATCAGCCGCCTGATGAGCGACGATTTTCTCGCCGTGGAACTCGGCCAGACCCTGCAGCAGGTCAGCCGCCTGCTGACCAGCCGCGCACGCCAGCGTATCGAGGAAGATTTCATCGTCACCCGCGGCGGGCACTATGCGGGCATGGGCCGGGTGATCGACGTGCTCAGGCTGATCACCGAGGAAAAGCTCCAGCAGGCGCGGCACGCCAATCCGCTCACCTTGCTTCCCGGCAACGTGCCGATCCAGCAATGCCTCGAACGCCTGCTGCAACAAAGGCGCGAGGCGGTGATCTGCTACATCGACATCGACAGCTTCAAACCCTTCAACGATCTCTACGGCTACGCCCGCGGCGACGAGGTCCTGCTGTGCCTGGCACAGTGCCTGAGCGAACGGATCGACCCGGGCAGCGACTTCGTCGGCCATATCGGCGGTGACGACTTCATGCTGGTGCTCGGCCCCGAGGACTGGCGCACACGGATCGACCGGTTGCTGGAAACCTTCCAGAGCCAATGCCGGCGCTTCTACAGCCGCGAGCACCTGGAAGCCGGCTGTTTCGTTGCGCACAACCGCCATGGCCAGCGCGAGGAGTACCCGCTGCTGTCATTGTCCGTCGGCGTGGTGCATCTACCGGCCGAAGCCTGCCAGGGAATGGATGCCGCGCACCTGGCGACGCTGGCCTCCGAGGCCAAGCGCCAGGCCAAGGCGGTGCCAGGCTACAGCCTGCACCTGATCGAGGCCGCCTGAACCGTTCGTTCAGCTAGAGACCGAGCGCGGACGCCCGTTGCGCATAGTGCTCGGCGCGCTCGCTGTCCGGCGCCAGGCCCGGGCCTCCATCGCGGTAGAGTTCCGCCAGCTTGCGCGCCGCCAGCGGGTGGCCCGCCTCTGCCGCTAGTGCCCAGTGGCGGCTGGCTGCCAGCGCGTCGGGCGCTTGCCGGCTGTCGCCCTTGAGCGCCTGCACGCCGAGCTGGTAGGCCGCTTTCCCATCGCCCGCGCTGGCAGCCAGGCGCAGCAGGCGCAGGCCCTCCTCGCGCGCGCCGAAGCCCTGTCCACGGAACAGCAGCAGGTGACCGTAGAACGCCTGGGCGTCGCGGTGTCCGAGGTTGGCCATGCGCGAGAACTGCCCCTGCATCCACTGCCAGGCTCGCGGCTGCTTGACCAGCCAGGGCCAGCCCAGCAACTGCCGGGCCACGCCGTAACCGAGGCGGGCGCGCAGGCGCCAGATCCATTCAGAGTTCATCGGGATACTCGAATTCGAAGACACGGACCACTTCCGCCGCATGCCAGCCAGCCGCGGCCGGGCCGTCTGGCGGACCGGAAAAACGCCCGAGGCGCTCCACGCACTCGAAGAAACCGGTGCGCGGCAAACGGCTTGCGCCCTGGCTGATGACCAGCGAACTGCGCAACGGACGCCCCGAGCGCGCATCCAGCGATGCCAGGTGTTCGAGAGCCGCGGTGAGGGTGGTCATCGCCGGAGTCGGCAATTGCAGGCGCTCGATCAGCGCCCGGTAGGTGAGCAGATGACGCTGGCGACGCGCATCCTCGATTTCCAGCAGCAGGCTATCCCAGTGTTTACGGCTGATCAGCACACTCAAGGTCAGGCCCCCGTCGCTTTGCCCAGCACACGCTCCAGGGCGAACAGGATGGCCTCGCTGGCCTCGCGTTCGCCGCGTTCGATCATCGCCATGTAGGAAGGACTGATACCGACCTCCCGGGCCACCTGTTCCAGGCTCAGGCCGCGCGCCTCGCGGCGCTCCAGCAGGCTCGCGGATGGCACCGCCGGCGCGGTCGTCTCCACCGCGACACTGGCGGCCGGGCGACCGGCGGCGGCCAGCAACGCCTGGTATTCGGCCCAGGGCAACACCGCGTATTCCGCCTCGCCGTCTCGCGTGATCACTTGGACATTCATGTCGGTCTCCTTGCAAGCCGCCATCTTATCAGGCACCGCGCCGCTGCGGACTGGCTATACTGCTGCCCTGGTCACACAGTCTGCCTGGTGGAGGAGCCCACGGGTGCGCCGGAGAAGTCTTGGTTTGTGCATCCTGCTGGGAGTCGGACAGGCCTTCGCCGGCGAGCTGCGCTGGGGCTTCAGCCCCGCCGACGGCATGCCCTACGTGGACATCGTCGATCACCAGCTGCAAGGCGGCTTCACCCGCCAGTTGGGGGAGCGGGTCGCGCAGCGGCTGGGATTGTCGCTGCGTTTCGTGGAAACGCCGAACCGAAGGATCGACGGCTTCATGGCCAGCGGACATATTCACGTGATCTGCAACTCCAACCCCGGATGGGATAGCAAACCCGAACGCTACCATTGGTCTCCCGCCCTCTTCGAAGAGCAGGACGTCCTGCTGCAGCGCGACGACCGTCCGGCGATCCGCGACTTCGCCGAGCTGCGCGGCAAGACCCTGGGTACAAGTCTAGGCTATGTCTACGCGGACGATCTCATGCAGGCCTTCGCTGCCGGGGAAATTCGCCGCGAAGATACCCGCGACCTGGCCAGTCGCGTGCAGATGCTCAAGCGTTCGCGCCTGGACGCCGCGGTGGACATGCGCCGCCCGCTGCTCTACCTGACGCGCCAGCATCCCGAGCTGGGCCTGAGCGTCAGTCCGCTGGTACTGCAGAGCTATCGGATGCACTGCATCTATGGCGGACAACTGCCGGTCCCCGTCGAAAGTATGGACCGGGTGCTCGACGAGATGGTCAGGGACGGCAGCATCGAGCGCCTGCTGGAAAACAGCCTGCGAACCCCTCAGGAACCCTGAACGCGCTCCGCCCTGGGAGCCGGCAGCTCTCGCAGCGCCTGCTGCGTCTCGACGCCCTGGGCGTCGCGCCAGACCTTGAAGGCATCCAGCTCGGACTGCCAGCGACGCACTACCCAGGCCAGGACGGCGAGATCGTCGAGCAGGCCGACACCGAAGATGAAGTCGGGGACGATATCCACCGGCGAAAGGAAATAGGCCAGCGCCGCGATCACCGAGAGCAACGCCTGGCGGCTGAGTCCGCGGTATTCGCCGCGAACCCAGGCCACCAGCAGTTCCTGCAGCAGGCGCAGGTCGCTCTTCACCAGCTTCAGGCGCGAGCGCTTGCGTGCTACCGCAATCAACAAGGCGGGCACCCGGCCACGGGCCAGGAAACGTTCCGCGATCCCCAGGTAACGACTGAATCCTCGTGGTGCATCCATCCTTCCACCTCGCTCAAGCGCTTGCCGCCGAGGCTCTCCGGGTTATCCACGCATACTGTGGATAACCTTGTGAACAGCCCCCCCTTCCGTCGGCGAGAAGCCCGTCGCTACAGGCTTTCCGACAGATCGGACACTTTTTAGACAGTGTTCTAAAAGCATTGAAAATCAAGGGTTTGACCTAGCGCAACGGACAACCCGAGGTCAATACCGTAGGTCGGGTCGACGTGCGACAAATGTGTGCATAAGGGTAACACCGGCCGTGCCCTCGACCTGTTTTTCAGACCCTCGCGGCAGCGCCTGGGTTCAGCCGAATCCGCAAATGAAAACGCCCCGTCATGGACGGGGCGTTTCATGCATCGCGGCGGAAAAATTACTTCTTCGCGTCCGCCTTGGCTTCGGGCTGCGCTGCGGCACCGGCCTCGGGCTCCGCGTCCGGCTTGGACGGATCCTTGATGCCGAGCAGTTCCATGTCGAAGACCAGTACCGAGTTGGCCGGGATCGCCGGGCTCGGGCTCTGCGCGCCGTAGGCCAGCTCGCTGGGGATGTACAGCTTGATCTTCTCGCCGACGTGCATCAGTTGCAGGGCTTCGACCCAACCCGGGATCACGCCGCTGACCGGCAGGTCGATCGGGCTGCCGCGCTCGATGGAGCTGTCGAAGACGGTGCCATCGGTCAGGCGGCCTTCGTAGTGGACGGTCACCACGTCGGTGGCCTTCGGTTGCGGGCCATCGGCCTTCTTCACGATTTCGTACTGGAGGCCGGAAGCGGTGGTGGTCACGCCGTCGCGCTTGCCGTTTTCCTCGAGGAACTTCTTGCCGGCCTTGGCGTTTTCGTCGCCGATGGCCGCCATGCGCTCCTCGGCACGTTTCTGCAGGAAGGCGAAGGCTTCGGTCAGCTCTTCATCGGTGAGCTGCTGCTTCTTCTTGCCGAGGGCGTCTTCGATGCCCTTGGCGACGGCTTTCGAATCCAGGTCGTCCATGCCTTCCTGGGACAGGCTCTTGCCCATGTTCAGGCCGATACCATAGGAAGCTTTCTGCGCCGGGGTCTTCAACTCAACGTTGGTCTGCGAATCGCAGCCGGAGAGAACCAGACCGACCAGTGCGATCGCTGCTGCCAACCGATGTTGTTTCATGCTGAGTCCTTTAATCTGTTCGCCGCTCGGGCATATTCGATGAAGCCGCGAGCTTAGCAGGCTGTCGCGACCAGTGGCTATGGGCAATAGGAACAGGTGCGCGCGGATAAGTTCAAGGCCGAACTTTCCGAAAAATGAAGGAGATAGCAGAACGAACGCGTGGAACGAGGACAGAAGAACAGCGGAAAGGAAGCGTCGAAAAACGTCGAATTATGAAGCGGGAAGGAAGCGCAAGAGATACAGCGAAGGAAGGAAATGGCGCAGCGGACGGGACTCGAACCCGCGACCCCCGGCGTGACAGGCCGGTATTCTAACCGACTGAACTACCGCTGCGCGTAACTTGCGAGATTGGTGGGTGATGACGGGATCGAACCGCCGACCCTCTGCTTGTAAGGCAGATGCTCTCCCAGCTGAGCTAATCACCCTTCACTCTCGAAGTGGGGCGCATTCTACGGAGCGATTCGATCCCTGGCAAGCCCCTCGATGAAAAAAATTTTCTGCCGTTCCAAGGAGTTAGCGACGGACCGGGGTTGGCCTGAGCCGCCAGCGGCGGAATAATGGGTCCTTTGTGCCCGGAGAGAACGACCCCATGTGGTTCCGCAATCTGCTCGTCTACCGCCTCACCCAGGATCTGCAACTGGATGCCGATTCCCTCGAGAAAGCCCTCGGCGAAAAACCCGCCCGCCCCTGCGCCAGCCAGGAGCTGACCACCTACGGCTTCACCGCGCCGTTCGGCAAAGGCCCGGACGCACCGCTGGTACACGTCAGCCAAGACTTCTTCCTGATCTCGGCACGCAAGGAAGAGCGCATCCTGCCGGGCAGCGTCGTGCGTGACGCACTGAAGGAAAAGGTCGACGAGATCGAAGCCCAGCAGATGCGCAAGGTCTACAAGAAGGAACGCGACCAGCTGAAGGACGAGATCGTCCAGACCCTGCTGCCGCGCGCCTTCATCCGCCGCTCCAGCACCTTCGCCGCGATCGCGCCGAGCCTCGGCCTGATCCTGGTCGACTCGGCCAGCGCGAAGAAGGCCGAAGACCTGCTCTCGACGCTGCGCGAAGCGCTCGGCTCCCTGCCGGTACGCCCGCTGAGCGTGAAGGTCGCGCCGACCGCGACCCTCACCGACTGGGTCAAGACCCAGGAAGCCGCCGGCGACTTCCACGTGCTCGACGAATGCGAGCTGCGCGACACCCACGAGGACGGCGGCGTGGTCCGTTGCAAGCGCCAGGACCTGACCAGCGAGGAAATCCAGCTGCATCTCACCGCCGGCAAGCTGGTCACCCAGTTGTCCCTGGCCTGGTCGGACAAGCTGTCCTTCGTCCTCGACGACAAGCTGGCGGTCAAGCGCCTGCGCTTCGAAGACCTGCTGCAGGAGCAGGCGGAAAAGGACGGCGGCGAAGACGCCCTCGGCCAGCTCGATGCCAGCTTCACCCTGATGATGCTGACCTTCGCCGAATTCCTTCCGGCGCTCTTCGAGGCCCTCGGCGGCGAAGAAATCCCCCAGGGCGTCTGACGCCCCGCTCTCCCGGCGGCGCCCGCCGCTGGGAGAGTCGCGCCCGGCATGGCAGACTGGCGGCCGTCCAATAACAAGGAAAGCCCATGCGTGCCCTGACCGCCCTGAGCCGTTTCGTCAGCGCCAGCTTCCCGTTCTGGGTCCTGCTGTTCGCCATCCTCGCCTTCTTCCGGCCGGCCTGGTTCCTCCCGCTCACCGTCGCCATCGCGCCGCTGCTCGGCCTGGTGATGTTCGGCATGGGCCTGACGCTCAAGGGCGAAGACTTCCGCGAGGTCGCCCGGCACCCCATACGGGTGCTGATCGGCGTGCTGGCCCAGTTCGTCATCATGCCCGGCCTGGCCTGGCTGCTCTGCCGCCTGTTGCAGTTGCCGGCGGAGATCGCGGTGGGCGTGATCCTGGTCGGCTGCTGCCCCGGCGGCACCGCTTCCAACGTGATGACCTGGCTGTCCCGTGGCGATGTCGCCCTGTCGGTGGCGATCACCTCGGTGACCACCCTGCTCGCCCCGCTGGTCACGCCGGCGCTGGTCTGGCTGCTGGCTTCGGCTTGGCTGCCGGTGTCGTTCGCGGCGATGTTCCTGTCGATCCTCCAGGTGGTGCTGGTGCCCATCGCCCTCGGCCTGCTGGCACAGCGCCTGCTCGGCGAGCGCACCCGGCAGGTGGCGGAGGTGCTGCCGCTGGTCTCGGTATTCAGCATCGTGGTGATCATCGCCGCGGTGGTGGCCGCCAGCCAGGCGCGGATCGCCGAGTCCGGCCTGCTGATCATGGCCGTGGTGATGCTGCACAACGGCTTCGGCCTGTCGCTCGGCTATCTCACCGGCAAGCTGACCGGCATGCCGCTGGCGCAGCGCAAGGCCCTGGCCATCGAAGTCGGCATGCAGAACTCGGGGCTCGGCGCGGCGCTGGCCAACGCCCACTTCTCGCCCCTGGCAGCGGTGCCCAGCGCGCTGTTCAGCGTCTGGCACAATCTCTCCGGTTCGCTGCTGGCCGCCCTGTTCCGGCGCATGGAAGATACGCCGCGTTGAGCTGGATCCCGGTCGGGAAGCCTTGTCCCGACCGATGAACCATGCAAAATACCGCACGCAGTGAGGACGACCTCACCACCCGCCTCCGGCCGGTGATCGAATGGGGACGGCCCCGCCACCCGTTGCCCTGGAGATCGCCATGTCCTGGATCATCCTGTTTTTCGCCGGCCTGTTCGAAGTGGGCTGGGCCGTTGGTCTGAAATACACCGAAGGCTTCAGCAAGCCGCTTCCCACGGTCCTCACGGCGCTCGCCATGCTGGTCAGCCTGGGCCTGCTCGGCCTGGCCATGAAGCACCTGCCGCTGGGCACCGCCTATGCCGTCTGGACCGGGGTCGGCGCGGTCGGCACGGTAATCGCCGGGATCGTCCTGTTCGGCGAATCCATGGCATTGCTGCGCCTGGCCAGCGTCGCGCTGATCGTCTGCGGACTGGTCGGCCTCAAGCTGAGCCATTAGACATCCATCGAATATGCTCCGAGGGGTATCGCTTTCCGCAGTTTTATCGCGTACTCTGCGACCACTGTGCTTGCTTGGGTCACAGTGAATCGTGACCTGGTGTGGTAGATCTCGGTCCGCTCATCGCCTCGGCTCCTCGTACTCTTTGCAACTCAGTACCTACCGGCTCGGATATTTCCGTCGCCGCAATCAACTTTGTTTCAGGAGTTACACCATGTCGAATCGTCAGAACGGCACCGTAAAATGGTTCAACGACGCCAAAGGCTTCGGCTTCATCACCCCGGAAAGCGGTAACGACCTGTTCGTTCACTTCCGTTCCATCCAGGGCACCGGCTTCAAGAGCCTGCAGGAAGGCCAGAAGGTTTCCTTCGTGGTCGTCAACGGCCAGAAAGGCCTGCAAGCCGACGAAGTACAAGTTATCTAACTTGTAGTTCGCCAAAAAAAGCCCCGGCATCGCCGGGGCTTTTTCGTTTCTGCGGATCGATCAGCGAGCTTCGCCGCGCAAGCTCGTCACCCGCGCCTGCAGGTCGAGGCGCTCCACCGCCTCCGGCGCCACCGATTCGCCGGCCACCAGGCTTACCCGCGACCACAGGCGGCGGAAGAAGCCCTTGTTCGGGTCGCGGCTGAAGAAGCTGCCCCACAGACCCTGCAGCGCCATGGGGATCACCGGAACCGGGGTTTCCTCGATGATCCGCTCGATCCCGGCGCGGAACTCGTTCATCTCGCCGTCGGCGGTCAGCTTGCCTTCAGGGAAGATGCACACCAGCTCCCCGTCCCTCAGGTAGTCGGCGATGCGCTGGAAGGCGCGTTCGTAGATCCCTTCGTCCTCGTGGCGCGCCGCTATGGGCACCGCGCCGGCGGTGCGGAAGACGAAGTTGAGCACCGGCAGCGAGAAGATCCTGTAGTACATGACGAAGCGCACCGGCCGCCGGATCGAGCCGGCGATCAGCAGCGCGTCCACGTACGAGACGTGGTTGCACACCAGCACCGCCGCTCCCTCGTCCGGGATCGCCTCCAGATTCACATGCCGGACCCGGTACATGGTGTGGCTGAGCAGCCAGACCAGGAAGCGCATGGTGAATTCCGGGACGATCTTGAAGATGTACACGTTCACCGCGACGTTCATCAGCGACAGAGCGAGAAACAGCTGCGGGATCGACAGCTTGGCGACGCTGAGGAAGAGGATCGAGACCAGCGCCGCGGCGACCATGAACAAGGCGTTGAGGATGTTGTTGGCGGCGATCACCCGGGCCCGCTTGTCCTCGTCGGTGCGCGCCTGGATCAGGGCGTACAGCGGTACGATGTAGAAGCCGCCGAAAATGCCGATGAACAGGATGTCGGCCAGCACCGCCCAGGTCTCATGGTGGCGCAGCACCGCCAGCCAGTCGTAGGGCGCCTCGCCTGGGGGAATGCCGCCGGCGTGCCACCAGAGGAGGATGCCGAAGACGGTCAGGCCGATCGAGCCGAACGGCACCAGGCCGATCTCCACCTTGCGACCGGAAAGCTTCTCGCACAGCATCGAGCCCAGCGCGATGCCCACCGAGAACACGGTGAGGATCAGGGTCACCACGCTTTCGTCGCCGTGCAGCCATTCCTTGGCGAAGGTCGGGATCTGCGTCAGGTAGACCGCGCCGAGGAACCAGAACCAGGAGTTGCCCACCAGCGAGCGCGAGACCGCCGGGCGCTGGCCGAGCCCCAGGCGGAGGATGCTCCAGGACTGGGCGAAGATGTTCCAGTCGAGCTTCAACCCCGGCAGCGCCGCCGCCGCTCGCGGAATGCCGCGGCTGGCCAGGTAGCCGCAGGCGGCCACCAGCACCACCGCGGTGGCCACCGCCGCCGCGTAATGCGCATGGGACATCAGCACGCCGGCGCCGATGGTGCCGGCCAGGATCGCCAGGAAGGTGCCCATCTCCACCAGCGCGTTGCCGCCGACCAGTTCGTCCTCGTGCAGGTGCTGGGGCAGGATCGAATACTTCACCGGGCCAAATAGCGCCGAGTGGGTGCCCATGGCGAACAGCGCGACGAACATCAGCGGCAGGCTGCCGAAGACGAAGCCGGCAGCGCCGACCAGCATGATGCCCACCTCGGCCAGCTTCAGCGCGCGCATCAGCGCGTCCTTGTTGTACTTCTCGCCGAACTGTCCGCCCAGTGCCGAGAACAGGAAGAACGGCAGGATGAACAGCAGCGCGCAGAGGTTGACCAGCAGACTGCGGTCGCCGCTGACGCTGAGGTGATAGAGGATGGCGAGGATCAGCGACTGCTTGAAGATGTTGTCGTTGAAGGCGCCGAGCAGCTGGGTGATGAAGAACGGCAGGAAACGCCGCTTGCCCAGCAGGGCGAATTGCGAATGTTGGGTCATCGTCCTTGTTACCTTGCGTGGCTGCCGAAAGGAAGCCCGTCATCGATTGGACTGCATGGACCGCGGATCAGGCCACAGCGTTCCGATGGAAATTCCGCGCCCATCATAGAACAGGCGTCCGCGTTGCCGCAGGACGCCTGTCGTCGGACGATGCGCCAAGTCGCATCCGAATATTCAGAAACCGACGCTGGCCTGCATGAACAGCGTTCGCGGCTGACCCACGTAGATTCCCGAATTGTTGTCGCTGGAGCGGGTGAAATACTGCTTGTCGAACAGGTTCTTCACCCCGAGGCCGAGCTTCAGGTTCGACGCCTGCGGGCCGAAGTCGTAGCCGACGCGGGCATTCCAGGTCACGTAGCCGGGAATGTCGCCGTACTGGCCGTCGGCGCTGGGCTCGGTGATGTAGTTGTGGGTGAAGTTGCCCTGGCTGTCGGTGCTCAGCCCTGGCGCGCGCTGCATGGACTGGGCGAAGGCGTCGAGGTTGTAGGTCCAGCGGTCGACCTCGTAGCGCACCCCGGCGGTGGCCACCTGGCGCGAGTAGAGCGGCAGGTCGCGCCCCTTGAAGGAGGGAATGTCGCCTTCGTAGGTGGCGCGGGTATAGGTGAGGCTGCCGTAGACCGACAGGCCGTCCAGGCGCGGATCGAGAGCGGCGAAGTCATAGTGGCCGGAAGTCTCGATGCCCTGGTGCTTGGTGGCGCCGAGGTTGGTCCAGCCGACGTCGTTGCTGACGTACTGCAGCTCGTCGTCGAAGTCGATGTAGAACAGCGTGATCTCGCCGCCCCAGCTGCCGTTGTCGTAGCGCGTGCCCAGTTCGTAGGTCTTGGCCTTCTCCGGCTCCAGGCCGGCGGCGGTATCGTTGCCGCTGCCGCCCTGGCCGAGCTGGAAATACTGCAGGCTGCCGAACGATTCGGAGTAGTTGGCGAACAGCTTCCACTCGTCGCTCAAGTGATACATCAGGCTCAGCGCCGGCAGCGGTTCGTTGTAGTCCTTGCTGCGCTTCTTCTCCTGCACCGGCTTGCCGTTCAGGCCGAGCACCGGGCGGTCGCGCCAGTCGCTGTCGATCTTCTCGAAGCGGATGCCGGGGGTGATGGTCCAGTTGCCGACATCGATCTTGTCGTCGATGTAGAAGGCGCTGGCCTCGGTACCGCCGGTACGGTCCTGGTAGGTATGGCCGTCCGAGCCGGGACGCACGGTCGGCACATTGTCGACCAGTGCCAGTTGGCTGGCACGCTCGTTCATCGCTTCCTTCAGGTAGCGGTAGCCGATGCCGATCTCCTGGGTGGTCGGGCCGGCGAAGAAGATCCGCGAGACCCGCGGCTCCACCGCGAACACATGGTAGTCGCGCGGGTACGAGGTGATGGTCCTGAGGTTGCGCGCGGCGATGCTGCTGCCGCGGAAACTGTCGCTGTAGTAGGTGAGCACCTCGAACTGGGTGAGGTCGTCGACCTGGCGGGTGTACTTCAGCGAGAAGTCCTTGCGCCGACCACGGAAGTTGTCCCAGTCGCGCACCGACTGGAAGGGATCGTCGTCGTACTGCGCCTGGGTCAGGCCGCCCGGCATATCGGCGTAGGCGTCGTAGTAGTGGAAGTTGGCCGCCAACTGGTCGCTGTCGGTGAGCTGCCAATGGGTCTTGAGCAGCACGTCGTCGATATCGTTGTCGTTGTTGCCGTCGCGGTAGTCGGCGCCCTTCACCCCGGAATACAGCAGCGCCACGCCCAGGCCGTTGTCGGCGGTCCCGCCGAGGAACGCCTGGTTGAGCTTCTTCCAGCCGCCGTGGCCGGCATGCTCGATGGTGGTGCCGATTTCGCCGGAGAACTTCTCCGGAATCGCCCGGGTCACGAAGTTGATCACCCCGCCGACGTTCTGCGGGCCGTAGCGCACCGAGCCGGCGCCGCGCACGACGTCGATGCTCTCCAGGTTGCCGATGGACAACGGCATCATCGACAGCTGCGGCTGGCCGTAGGGCGCCACCGCCGCCGGCACGCCGTCGATCATCACCGTCGAGCGCGGCGACAGGCGTGAAGTCAGGCCACGCACCCCGACGTTCAGGGAGATGTCGCTGCCGCCGGTACCGTTGTTGTCCTGCACTTGCACGCCGGGCACCTTGCGCAGCACGTCGCGGACGTTCTGCGCACCGCTCTCGAGCATTTCCCGACGACGCACCACGCTGCGCGCGCCGGGATGGTTCTGCACCACCGCCTGGTCGGCTTCGCCCAGCCAGTCGCCGACCACGGTGACCGTGCCCAGCTCCTTGGCTTCCTCTTCGGCCTGCGCCGCCTGCATGGACACACCCAGCGCGATGGCGACGGCCAGGCGCGACAACGAACTCACGGACGACATCGAGGCTCCCCCAGGGACGCAGGAAAAAGTGGGGCGCAAAATTACGGCAAATCGTAAAGAACGTAAATACAAATGATTTGCAAATGTGAGCTTGACTTATTCGTATGTCGTCAAGGACGAGCGCGCGCAGGCCGAGCGGTATTCACCCGGTGCCACCCCGTAGGCCTGCTTGAACTGGCGACCGAGGTGGCTCTGGTCGGCGAAGCCCAGCTCCAGGGCCACCTCCAGCGGCGCCCGGCCGCTCTTGAGCAGTGCCCTGGCCTGCTCCAGGCGGCGCTGCCTGAGCCAGGCGTGGGGCGGCATGCCGGTGGCGCGACGGAAGACCCGGGCAAAATGGAACGGGGACAGATTGACCGCCGCCGCCAGTTCCTCCAGCGAAGGCGGATCGAGCAACCGCGCCGCCAGCAGTTCGCGGGCGCGGGCCACCGCCAACGGCTCCTGCCCGGCCTTCGGCGCTTCTGGCAGGCGGGCGTGGCGACGGAACAGGGCGAGCATCGTCTCGCGCCAGCGGGTCTGGGTTTCCAGGCTGCCGGCATGCTCGGCCAGCAGGCGGTGCAAGTGGACGAAGGCGCGTGCCAGGGGCTGGTCGTGGATCACGCTGTCGGCGAAACGCGGCACGCCGCCATGATGGATTTCCAGCTCGTCGAGAATCCCGTCGATCTGCTCCATTTCCGGGTAGTAGCCGCGATAGAGCCAACCGGCATCATGGGCCTTGGAGCCGGTGTGCACTTCGTCGGGGTTGATCAGCACCATGCTGCCCAGCGGGGCCAGGTGCTCGCCGCCACGATGGCGGAAGCGCTGCGCGCCCTGCTCGATGATGACCAGGGCGAAGCTGCTGTGCACGTGCGGCGCGAAGCGCTGCTCCACATAGCGCGCGTGCAGAAGTTCGACGCCGCCCAGTTCGGCGGCGCGCCAGAAATGCGTGTGTTCTCCGCTCGTCTCGTCCGGCACTGCCGTCTCCTCGTTCGCCCGTCCGGACGGGCCGCCCAGCATACCGCAGGAGCGACGGAACCGGCTTCAGCCGGTGAAGCTGGCTTCCAGCGCCGCCTTGACCTGCGGCCATTCGTGGTCGGTGATGCTGTAGACGAAGGTGTCGTCTAGCCGCCCGCCGGCCAGCCGCCGGTGGTTGCGCAGCACGCCCTCGCGCTGCGCGCCGAGCTTGTCGATGGCGCCCTGGGCGCGCAGGTTGCTCGCCGCCGTGCTGAGCTGCACGCGGACCATGCGCAGGTTGTCGAAGGCATGCTTGAGCATCAGGTACTTGATCATGCGGTTCAGGCCGCTGCCGTGCTGGGCCTGGTCGAGCCAGGTCCAGCCGATCTCGCAGGCCGGCAAGGCGGGAAGGAATTCGGCGAAGCGCGTGGTCCCGACCAGTTGCACGCCGAGGCGGACGGCGAGCGGCAACGCCCTGCCCTCGCGCTGCTCGGCGAGGCTCTGGCGGTACCAGTCCGGCCGCGTCGGTCCGTCCATGTACTGCAGCGCCTCGCGGTTGGCTTCGGCGAGGCTCACCAGCTCGGGAATGTCCGCTTCCACCAGCGGCTCGAGACGCAAGGCTCCGCGCTGCAGGGTGATCGGTAGCGGCTTGAACATGGGCGCCCTCCTCGACATCGACGCAAAACTCCGCTCCCATCAGAGCGTAGCGGCCGCGTTTAGTGCCGCAGCCGAAACCGGCTACGATGAACGGACAGCCGGCCGCCGGGGCCGTCCGCGCTCACGCAGCCCGGCACGCTACCAACTCCGCGCGTCCGGCTCAAGCATGCGTGCGACCTTGGTCGCAGGCGGCCTGACGCGCGGGCCGACAAGTGCGAAACTGGCGCGAAAGCAAGACCCCCGCCTCACGCCAGCTTCACGCGGGGACATCATCGGAGTTCGCATGTCGCTGTCCATCGGGCTGATCGCCGTGGTCGCCCTGGTCTACATGGCCATCCTGTTCGCCATCGCCTTCTATGGCGACCGTCGCCGCACCCCGCTCTCACCCCGCCTGCGCGCCTGGGTCTACAGCCTCTCCCTGGCAGTGTACTGCACCAGCTGGACCTTCTTCGGCGCGGTCGGCCAAGCCACCGACCAGCTCTGGTCGTTCCTGCCGATCTACCTCGGACCGGTGCTGCTGATGCTGTTCGCGCCCTGGGTGCTGCAGAAGATGATCATGATCAGCAAGCAGGAGAACATCACCTCCATCGCCGACTTCATCGCCGCCCGCTACGGCAAGTCGCAGGCGCTGGCGGTGGTGGTGGCGCTGATCTGCATGGTCGGCGTGCTGCCCTACATCGCCCTGCAACTGAAAGGCATCGTCCTCGGGGTGAATCTGCTGATCGGCTCCGGCGCCGACTCCACCGGTACCCGCGCCCAGGACACGGCGCTGATCGTGTCGCTGGTGCTGGCGCTGTTCACCATCGTCTTCGGTACCCGCAGCCTGGATGTCACCGAACACCACCGCGGCATGGTCCTGGCCATCGCCTTCGAGTCGCTGGTCAAGCTCACCGCCTTCCTCGCCGTGGGCATCTTCGTCACCTTCGGCCTCTACGACGGCTTCGCCGATCTCTTCTCCCAGGCCCGCGCCGCGCCGCAGTTGGCCGACTACTGGGAAGAGACCGTGCACTGGCCGGCGATGCTGCTGCAGACCGGCGTGGCGATGACCGCGATCATGTGCCTGCCGCGGCAATTCCACGTCACCGTGGTGGAGAACATCGAGCCGCGCGACCTCAACCTGGCGCGCTGGGTGTTCCCCATCTACCTGGTGCTGGCCGCGTTGTTCGTGGTGCCGATCGCCCTCGCCGGCCAGTTGCACCTGCCCGCCGGGGTAATGCCGGACTCCTTCGTCATCAGCCTGCCGCTGGCCGAGGCACACCCGGCGCTGGCCCTGCTGGCATTCATCGGCGGCGCCTCGGCCGCCACCGGAATGGTCATCGTCGCCAGCGTCGCGCTGTCGACCATGGTCTCCAACGACATGCTCCTGCCGTGGCTGCTGCGACGCCGGGAAAAGGACACCGAACGGCCCTTCGAGGCCTTCCGTCACTGGCTGCTGACCGTGCGCCGGGTGAGCATCGCGGTGATCCTGCTGCTCGCCTACGTGGCCTACCGCCTGCTCGGCTCCAGCGCCAGCCTGGCGACCATCGGCCAGATCGCCTTCGCCGCCATCGCCCAGCTCGGCCCGGCGATGATCGGCGCGCTGTACTGGAAACAGGCCAACCGCCGCGGGGTCTTCGCCGGCCTCGCCGCCGGCTCGCTGCTGTGGGCCTATACGCTGGTCCTGCCTGTGGTGGCCAAGGGCCTTGGCTGGCCGCTGGAGCGCATCCCCGGCCTGACCTGGCTGGCAAGCAATCCCTTCGGCCTGCCGATCGAGCCGCTGACCCAGGGCGTGCTGATCTCGCTGGTCGGCAACTTCGCCCTGTTCGGCCTGGTCTCGGTGCTCTCGCGCACCCGCGTGTCCGAGCACTGGCAGGCCAGCCGCTTCATCGGCCAGGAGATCTCCCAGCGGCAGAACTCGCGCTTCATGCTCGCGGTGCAGGTGGAAGACCTGCTGATGCTCGCCGCGCGTTTCGTCGGAGAGGAACGCGCGCGGCAAAGCTTCATCCGCTTCGCCTACCGCCAGGGCAAGGGCTTCACCCCGAACCAGACCGCCAACAACGAGTGGATCGCGCACACCGAGCGCCTGCTCGCCGGGGTCCTCGGCGCGTCCTCGGCGCGGGCGGTGGTGAAGGCCGCCATCGAAGGGCGCGAGATGCAGGTGGAGGACGTGGTGCGGATCGCCGACGAAGCCTCCGAGGTGCTGCAATTCAACCGCGCCCTGCTGCAGGGCGCGATCGAGAACATCACCCAGGGCATCAGCGTGGTCGACCAGTCGCTGCGCCTGGTGGCCTGGAACCACCGCTACCTGGAACTGTTCGAGTACCCGGACGGACTGATCTACGTCGGCCGACCGATCGCCGACATCATCCGCTACAACGCCGATCGCGGCCTGTGCGGGCCCGGCGATCCGGACATGCACGTGGCCAAGCGCCTGTACTGGATGCGCCAGGGCACTCCGCACACCTCCGAGCGGCTGTTCCCCAACGGCCGGGTCATCGAGCTGATCGGCAACCCGATGCCCGGCGGCGGCTTCGTCATGAGCTTCACCGATATCACCGCCTACCGCGAGGCCGAACAGGGCCTCAAGGGCGCCAACGAGTCGCTGGAACAGCGGGTCCAGGAGCGTACCCAGGAACTCTCGCAGTTGAACCAGGAACTCAGCGAGGCGAAGAGCAACGCCGAGGCCGCCAACCAGTCGAAGACCCGCTTCCTCGCCGCCGTCAGCCACGACCTGATGCAGCCGCTGAACGCCGCGCGGCTGTTCTCCGCCGCCCTCGCCCACCAGGACGCGCTGCCCGGTGAGGTCCGCGACCTGGTGCAGCACCTCGACTCGTCGCTGCGTTCCGCCGAGGACCTGATCACCGACCTGCTGGACATCTCGCGCCTGGAAAGCGGCCGGGTCAGCGCCGAACGCAACCCGTTCCCGCTGAACAACCTCTACGATGCCCTCGGCGTCGAGTTCAAGGCGCTGGCCCAGGAACAGGGCCTGCATTTCCGCCTGCGCGGCAGCCAGCTGCGGGTGGACAGCGACATCAAGCTGCTGCGGCGCATCCTACAGAACTTCCTGACCAACGCTTTCCGCTACGCCAAGGGCCACGTGCTGCTCGGCGTGCGCCGCGAGGACGGCTACCTGCGCCTGGAAGTCTGGGATCAGGGGCCGGGCATCCCCCCGGACAAGCAGAAAGTCATCTTCGAAGAGTTCAAGCGCCTGGACAGCCACCAGACCCGCGCGGAGAAAGGCCTCGGTCTCGGCCTGGCGATCGCCGACCGGCTCTGCAAGGTCCTCGGCCATCCGCTGGAGGTACGTTCCTGGCCGGGCAAGGGCAGCGTCTTCAGCGTCCGCGTACCGCTGGCGCGGCAGGCGCCGCCGGCCCTGGCCAACGGCCACAAGGCCGAACCGGCGCAAGCGCTGAACGGCGCCCAGGTGCTCTGCGTGGACAACGAAGACAGCATCCTCGCCGGCATGAACAGCCTGCTCAGCCGCTGGGGCTGCCAGGTCTGGACCGCGCGCAGCCGCGAGGAATGCGCCACGCTGCTGGACAGCGAGATGCGCCCGCAACTGGCGTTGATCGACTATCACCTGGACGACGGCGAGACCGGTACGCAATTGATGGCCTGGCTGCGCACGCGCCTGGGCGAGCCGGTGCCGGGCGTGGTGATCAGCGCCGACGCGCGGCCGGAACTGGTGGCGGAGATCCACGCCGCCGGCCTCGACTACCTGTCCAAGCCGGTCAAGCCGGCCGCGTTGCGGGCCCTGCTCAGCCGCCATCTGAGCCTGCGCTGAGCGGGCCTCAGTGACGGCGGATCAGCAGCGCACGGATCTGCTGCGCGGTCTCGCCGTCGACTTCCGCGAGCATCCGCACCTTGCCGGCTACCAGCGCCGCCAGCGGCGCTCCGTCTCGATAGAGCAGGCGGTTGCCGGTCACCGCCGGCACCCGTCCGCCGGGTAGCAGGCCGCCGACCAGGTTCAACGGATCGACTGCCGACACCACCAGCATCGCCCCATCCGGCGGCCGCTTGCGCACCTCGCGCAACAGGCCGACCGCTTCCGCCAAGGCGAACTGCTCGCCGGCCAGGCCGGCGATGAAGCGCCCGCCGCGAATCTCGCCGCGCGCTTCCAGGCGATGGTAGACGCGCAGCAGCTCGCGCCACGGCGGCAGCCAGTCGGCTTCGCGCTCCAGCAGGCGCCAGGCGACCACCCCATAGCGCCGCAGCAAGGTCCGGGCGACATGTTCGAGAACCTCCGCCGGCAAACGCTGCCCCGCCTCTTCCGCCTTCGCCCGGCGCAGCGGCGCCCAGCGCCCGGCGTCCTGCATGCCGCCCGGCAGGCCGCGCGAGCGGCGCTCCTGGCGGCTGCGCTTGTCCGCCGGCATCAGCAGGGTGCGCAGCCCGGCGAAGCTGTCGGCGTTGACCCGGCCGACCGAGACCAGCTCGCCGAGGGCGTTCTCCAGCTCGCTGCGCAGCAGGTGGGCGTCCTGGCTCAGTTCGTCGAAGAACGATGCACCCTGCTCGCGCAGCACCTCCAGTACCCTGGCCGCGCGCGGCGACAGTTCCGGCTCCGGCGCGTCGCGCTGCAGGACGCTCCAGAGCCCCAGCTCGCGGCGCGGCAGGAGCACGATCGGCGCGCTGCGCAGCGGACCGCCGGCGGCCTTGCTGCGTCCGGCCAGGCGCGCCCAGACGATGCGTCCGGAACGGCACAGCTGGTCCAGCCAATGGCTGGCGTAGTCGGCCACCCGCGCTGCCAGCAGTTCGCTTTCCCAGGCGGCCGCCGCGGCCTGGAAGCCTTCCAGTTGCTCGACCACCGTAGCCAGGGACTCCGCTCCCCGGCCACGGGTGCCCGGCGCCAGGCGCTGCCAGTCGAACAGGAAACGCATGAAATCGGCGCGCTGCACCGGCTCGATTTCCCGGCGCAGGCGCTTCACCGTATAGCGATGGATGCGCGCCAGCAGATGGCGTTCGCACCACTCCTCTTCCGTCGCGCCAGGACTGAAGCGGCCACGCAGCACATAGCCTTCGCGCTCCAGGGCGGCCAACGCGTACTGCTGGTCGGCCAGGCCGATGCCCAGGTCGGTCGCCAACTGCCCGGCCGTGCGCGGCCCGAAGCCACCCAGGCGGGCGCGGGTCAGCTCCACGGTCGCCGCTTCCGCCGAGTCCGGCGGCGGATAGCCGCGAGGCGCCTGGAAAGCGTCGGGCACCTTCGCCGCGGGATGCACCAGGCGCATCGCCGGTAGGCGCTCCGCCGCCAGCCAGAGAATGCTGCCTGCGCAGTCCAGGCGTCCGGCGCGGCGTTGCTCCGACAGTTGCGCAAGCCATTCCCCCCAGCCCGGATTGGCCTCGGCCTCGCCCGAGGTGAGGTAGCCCAGGCTGTTCAGCGCCTCATGCATCTCGTCGGCGTTGCGCGCTTCCGGCCAGGCCTCGCCACGCACCGCCTCGATCGCCTCAAGGTCCAGGGCGCCGAGATCGTCGGCGGACTCGGGATCGCTCCAGCGGCGATTCTGTACCGCCTGGGTACGCCGCTCCTCCAGCGGCGCATCGTCGAGATAGGCGTAGGGACGCGCGGTGAGTATCTCCGCCGCCAACGCCGAAGGCGCCGGCAGGTCGCGCGCCAGCAAGTCCACCGCGCCGCTCTCCATGTCGCGCAGCAGGGCCAGCCAGCCGTCGCAATCCATCGCCTCGTGCAGGCAGTCGTCGAGGGTCTGCGCCACCAGCGGGTGATCGGGCACCTCGCGCTCGCCGACGATATTCTCCAGGCACGCCACCTGATCGGGGAACACGCTGGCCAGCAGATCCTCGCTCTTCATCCGCAGCAGTTGCGGCGGCACCTTGCGACCGCCGGTGTAGCGCGGCAAACCGAGCGAGGTGGTCAGGTTCCAGCGCCAGCGCACGCCGAACAGCGGCGCGTCGAGCACGGCCTGTACCAACAGGTGCTCGGCGCTCGCCGAATGCAGGTAGCGCCAGACCTCGTCGAGGGGAAAGCTGTGGCTGGTGGACAGCGAGAGGATGATCGCGTCCTCGGTGGCCGCTGCCTGCAGCTCGAAGTTGAAGCTGCGGCAGAAACGCTTGCGCAGCGCCAGGCCCCAGGCGCGGTTGAGGCGGCTGCCGTGAGGACTGTGGATGATCAGTTGCATGCCGCCGGATTCGTCGAAGAAGCGTTCCATCACCAGCCGCCGGCTCCCGGGCAGGCCACCCAGGGCCTGGCGTGCGCGGGCCAGGTACTCGACGATCTGCCGCGCGGCGCCATCGTCCAGCCCGAGGGTGGCGCCGAGCCAGGCGATGGCTGGCTCCAGCCGCTGCCCTTCCGGCAATGCCTGGCCTTCGCCGAGCAGCTCGTCGAGGGTGTCGCGCAGGCGCGCCACGCTGGCCGACAGCTCGTCGCTGCGCCCCGGCGCCTCGCCCAGCCAGAACGGAATGTTCGGCGGCTGGCCCTGGGCGTCCTCGACCCGCACCCGTCCCGGCTCGATGCGGATGATCCGGTACGAGGTGTTGCCCAGTTGGAACACGTCGCCGGCCAGGCTCTCCACCGCGAAATCCTCGTTGACCGTCCCCACCAGCAGGCCCTGCGGCTCCAGCAGCACGCTGTAGTCGCCGGTATCGGGAATGGTCCCGCCCGAGGTCAGCGCGGTCAGCCGCGCGCCACGGCGGCCACGGAGCAGGCCGTTGAGCGCATCGCGATGGAGATAGGCGCCGCGCACGCCGAGGCGTGAGTGGTAGCCCTCGGCAAGCATCCGCAGGACTTCGTCGAAGCGCTCGCGCTCCAGCCCGGCGTAGGGCTCGGCGCGGATCACCAGGCGATAGAGGTCGTCCTCGCGCCACTCCTGGCAGGCCACTTCGGCGACGATCTGCTGCGCCAGCACGTCCAGCGGCTGGCGCGGCAGCACCAGGCTGTCCAGCTCGCCACGGCGCACGCTGTCGAGCAGCGCCGCGCATTCCACCAGGTCGTCGCGGGAGGTCGGGAACAACCGGCCCTTGGGGGTGCCGCCGACGCTGTGCCCGGAACGCCCGGCCCGTTGCAGGAAGGCGGCGATGGAGCGCGGCGACGACAACTGGCAGACCAGCTCGACGTCGCCGATATCGATGCCCAGCTCCAGCGAGGCGGTCGCCACCAGTACCTTCAATTGCCCGGCCTTGAGGCGCTGCTCGGCATCCAGGCGCAGCTCCTTGGCCAGGCTGCCGTGGTGGGCCGCCACCTGGCGGCTGCCGAGGCGTTCGGCGAGGAAGCGGGTGACCCGCTCGGCCATGCGCCGGGTGTTGACGAACACCAGGGTGGTGCGGTGCTCGCCGGCCAGGTGCGCCAGGCGGTCGTAGACCAGCTCCCAGGTGTCGTTGGACATCACCGCTTCCAGCGCCACCGGCGGTACCTCGATGCCCAGGTCGCGGGGGCGCGTATAGCCGATGTCGACGATCCGGCAGGCCGGATCGCGCGGATTGCCGCTGGCGCCGACGAGGAAGCGCGCGACCTTCTCGATCGGCTTCTGCGTGGCGGACAGCCCGATCCGCAGCAGCGGTCGCGGACTCAGCGCCTGCAGGCGCTCCAGCGACAGCGCCAGGTGGCTGCCGCGCTTGCTGCCGGCCAGGGCATGGATCTCGTCGACGATCACGCTGCGCACCCCGGCGAGCATCTGCCGGCCCGACTCCGAGCCGAGCAGGATGTACAGCGATTCGGGCGTGGTGACCAGGATGTGCGGCGGGCGCTTGCGCATCGCTCCGCGTTCGACCTGCGGCGTATCGCCGGTGCGCACCGCGCTACGGATATCGACGTCGGGCAGGCCGAGACGCGCCAGTTCCTCGCGGATGCCGGCCAGCGGTTGCTCCAGGTTGATGCGGATGTCGTTGGACAGCGCTTTCAGCGGCGAGACATAGACCACCTGGGTGGCATCCGCCAGCTCGCCGCCGGCGGCCAGCCCCTCCACCACCAGGGCATCGATGGCGGCGAGGAAGGCGGTCAGGGTCTTGCCCGAACCGGTGGGCGCGGCGACCAGGGTCGAAAGCCCCTCGCGGATCGCCGGCCAGGCCTCGACCTGGGCCGGCGTGGGCGCGGCGAAGTGGCGTTCGAACCACTGGCGGACGGCGGGATGGAACTCCGCCAGGGGCCGCGGAGCCGGCTCGGCGCGGCGGGCGGAAGAGGATGAAATAGGCATCATGCTCCGCACTATGGTGGCGCCGCGGGCGACTCACAAGCCCCGCCGATCGCCCGTCGGGCGCAGTTTCAGAGCCCGGCGACGAAACGGTCGAAGCGCTCGGCGTGCAGCGCTTCGCTGCCGTTCTCCTCGAGCAGCCGGCGAGCCTCGGCGGCCTTCGGCGTCTCGCCGCCGATCAGGCCGAGCAGGCGCTCGCCGCGCGGCGTGAGGACGAAGTTCTCGCCATTGCCGCCCTGCTCTTCCGGACGCGGCTCGATGAAGCCGCCCTCCAGCAGGATCGCCTCGTAGTCGGCGGCCTTCTGCTTCAACGCATCCATGTCGCCGACCCGCTGCCCGGCCTGGGAGCGTTCCTCGGCCAGGCGTTCGGCATGGGCGCGCGGGGCGAAGTTCTCATGGGCGGACTGCCGGACCTCCAGCAGCAACCGTTCGACCAGATCCCAATCGTGAGTCATGGCATACCTCCTGCGGCATAAGCGACGAGGGTCCTTCGCACCCTCTCTATGCGTGCGACCCGCAACCTGCCGCGAGGGTTCGAATCGGTCGCCGTCCGGCGTTGCGGCTGAACTTTGTCGGCTCGACCGGGCTCCACCGCTCAGGACCACCCCACAGGAGTACGCCATGAAACCGCTTTTCGCCCTCGCCAGCGCCTGCGCCCTGCTGGTCGCCACGCCGGTCTTCGCCTGTTCCGAAGCGGAGGCGGAAAAGATGGGCAAGGAAGTCGCCACCAAGGTCGCCTCGATCACCCAGAAGAACCCGCAACGGGCCAGGGAACTCAACGAGCAGTTGCGCCAGCGCCAGGAAGCCCGCTCGGAACAGAACCGGCCGAGCGATTGCGATGCCTACGCGCAGATGCTCAAGGAACTGGATCAGGAAAAAGGCGACGTGCAGCGCAATACTTCGCAGTGATCCGCCGGTTCGGGGTGCGGCGGCCCGGGACGGCGGGGTCCGGCGCCCGTGACGGGCGCCGGACCCCGCCTGAGTCACTGCGACAGGCGCGGGCCGAACAGCACGACGCTGGCACCGACCACGCACAAGGCCACGCCCAGCCAGTCGCTCCATAGCGGCCGCGAGCGCTCGACGAAAGCCAGCCAGAACAGCGACGCGGCGACGTAGATGCCGCCATAGGCGGCATAGGCGCGGCCGGCGTAGCTGGCCTCCACGCGGGTCAGCAGCAAGGCGAACAGGGTCAGGCTGAGCAGGCCGGGCAGCACCCAGAGGGCGCTCTTGCCCAGCCGCAGCCAGAGATAGAAGGCGTAGCAGCCGGCGATCTCGCAGAATGCCGCGAGGACGAACCAGAGGTAGTTGATCACCGCCGCCCGCCCTCCCGCTCCCAGGCGCAGCGGACCTGCAGGTCGCTCTCCTGGGGGGTATGGAAGCCACGCTCGGACTCCCAGCGAAAGGTATGGCTGCCGTTCACTTCGGTCTCCAGGTGGACCACCGCGCTGGCCCAGTAGAGGCGCCTGAGCAACGCCTCGAACTGCTCGACCCACAGGCTCCACTCGTATTCGATGGCCTGGTAGCTGGCACCGAAGTGGATGATCTGGGTCTGGTAGAGCCCGGCCCCGGACTGCTCGCAGCGGCTGAACATCTCGCGGCCAAGGAACGGCCAGGCCTCGCCGCCCGGCAGGCTGTCCAGCACGCGGCGGTTGGCGGCACGGCGCATGCGCCGTTCCATCGAATCGCCCGGCCAGTCGCGGATGCAGCCATAGACGATGGATTCAGACTCCACAGGGGTACTCCAGAACAGAACGGACTCGCAGAGGCAGCCTTCTAGCACAGGGCGCGAGGCCGGAAAAGCAAAAAGCCTCGCAAATGAGCGAGGCTTCTTGTGGGGTCCAACGTACTTCGGCAGGCAGGCCGGTGACTCAAGCTACTCGATCGCACCGCCTTGGGCAAGCACTATCTGCGCCGCACCGCAATGGTGCAAAGCCGCGCCCCTGCTGGCCTGCAGCCATTTCCACTCAGGCCTGGCGCTGACGCTTGGCCTGCATCTTGCCGGCCATCGCGGTCATCTCGTCATAGATCGCCTGGGGGTTCTGCTGCTTGATCCTCCAGGCCATCCGCGCCTGCTCGTGGGGCAGGATCAGGAAACTGCCCTTGGCCACTTCGGCGTGGATGTAGTCGGCGATCTCGGCGGCGCTGATCGGCGAACTCTCCAGCAACTTGCCGACCTGGTGCTTCATCTCGGGGCTCGGGCCGCGGAAAGAGTCCAGCAGGTTGGTCTGGAAGAACGAAGGGCAGACCACATGGACGCCGACCTCGACCAGCGCCAGCTCTACCAGCAGGCTTTCCGAAAGCGCCACCACCCCGGCCTTGGCCACGTTGTAGTTGCTCATCGCCGGGCCCTGCATCAACGCCGCCATCGAGGCGATGTTGACGATCTTGCCCTTGCTTCGCTCCAGCAGCGGCAGGAAGGCCTTGCAGCCCTTGACCACGCCCATCAGGTTGATCGCGATCTGCCAGTCCCAGTCCTCCAGGGACAGCTCGCCGAAGAAACCGCCGGAGGCGACCCCGGCGTTGTTGACGATGACGTCGATGCCGCCGAACTTCTCCTCGCAGCTCTGCGCCAGCGCGGTCAGTTGACTGTAGTCGCGTACGTCGCAACGCTGGGTGAAGCCATCGCCACCCGCCTCGCGCACCAGTTTCAGGCTTTCCGCCAGGCCGGCTTCGTTGACGTCGGCCAGCGCCAGGCGCCAGCCGTCACGCGCCCAGCGCAGGGCGATTTCGCGCCCCAGCCCGGAGCCGGCACCAGTGATCATCATGCGGTTTTGCATAGGGGTCCTGCCTTCCTGTTCGTGTGATGAAGGCCAGTGTAACCAAGGGTTTCAGCGGCCTCCGGCTAAATCAGGAAGCTGAATGCCTCGGGCAAACCCGGACATGCCGGGCCGCGCGAGGGGCTCAGGCGAGCAGCAGGACGCAGAGCTTGCCCAGGACCAGGGCGATGCCGCAGGAAACCAGCAGGTAGGAGGCGCCATCGAGACGCCGGCGGTACAACTGGGCGAAGGAACCCACGTGATGCTGCAGGACGAACATTCCCAGTGCCACCAGGATCGCCGGGATCAGGAAGACGAATTGCCAGAAGTGTTCGACCGCCAGCGTCGCTTCGCCGTCGTCCGCGAGCAGCAGGGCGCCCCCCAGCAACTGGCCCAGCAACAGCAGCCCCCCGACGCCAATACAGGCACGTCCCCAGCCGATCATCAGTCCCTCCCAGAGCGTTTCCGAGGGACCAGCATAGCCAGATGCCGCCATGCGATCTGTGCCCTGGGTCAAGCTGGGCGGCCCGCCCGGACATCCACCAGGCAATTTCATGACGCGGGTAACATCCTGCGGAAACGAGCCCCGCCCGCCGGACGGGGCCCGACCGCCTCAGAACACGTACTGCAGGCGCATCACCAGGCCATCGCCGCTATCGTCGCCGTTGGCATTGCTGATCTTGTCGGTCTTCGCCTTGACGTAGTTGGCGGAAACCTTCACCGCCTCGTTGGCGTACCAGTTGACGCCCAGGGTATGGGTCTTGCCCTTGGCGTCGCCGACCTCGCGGGTGGCGCTGTCGACGACGATGTTGTCATCCTCGACCTTGATCGAGTCGTAGCGGTAGAACAGCTCCCAGGCGCCGATTTCCTTGTTCTCCGGCTTGATGGTGTCGAACTTGGCGCCGTCCAGCTTGTAGAGGCGCGGCTCGCCGGTGAGGGTGTAGGCCAGTTGCGCGTAATAGCCGGAGGCCTTGAGATCCTCGCGGTCGCGCTCGGCCTTGACCGTGCGCCGCAGGTACTCGGCCTGGGCCGAGAAGGCACCCAGCGCCCAGGCGCCTTCCAGGCCCCAGACCGAGTCGTCCTTCCACAGCCCCTCGACTGCCGAACTGCCGCCGAACAGGCCACGGTTGCCATTGCTGCCGGCATCGTTGCCGCCATTGGTGGAGACGCCGCGCATGCCCATGCGCGGGCGGATCCGGGTATCCACCGCGCTGTCCTCCAGGTCGCGATAGGCGTATTGCAGGCCCAGGTGCACCACGTTGCCCGGCTCGTGCAGCGGCGCGAACACGCCGCGCAGGTTGTAGCGCTTGACGCTGTCGCCGTCGGTATCGTTGTTGTTCTCGCTGAACACGCTGCCCGAGAGGAAAGCCATGCCGCCCACCACCGAGCTGGCCTGGATACCGGTACCGACGTTGTCGTTGACCCAGTCGGCGATGTCGTAGGTGAGGTTGCGCTCCAGCGCGGTGACCCATTTGGAGCTGGTGGCCTTTTCCAGGCCGAAGTCGGTGTAGAAGCGGCCGAACTTCAGGTTGACCGGATTGAAGCCGGTATAGGTGACCGAGGCTTCGTCGAAGTAGCCGGCGCTGTCGTTGCCGACGTTGCGCGACAGGTCGTAGTTGATCTGGTACTTCCAGTCCCGGTAGGCGGTGCCGCCGAATTCCAGGTAGGCGCGGCGGAAGTAGGCGGCATCGGCGGTATTGCCGTTGTTCGTGTAGTAGCCGTCGAAGCGGCCGTAGTCGGCCTGCAGGCGGCCGCCGAGCTTGAAGCTGAATTCCTTGTCGGTGGTGGCGACTTCGAGGCCGCCCTTGGTCTTGATCACGATGTCGGCACCGTCGGTGGTCACGGTCCCGGCCAGGCTCTGCGCGGAAATCGCCAGGCCCAGCAAACTCCAGGCAACACTGCTCCCCACCCCTTTGCACGAGTGTCTGCGAATCATCAGGTAAGTCCCCTGTTCGGATTTCGAATGGTCTTGAGCAGCGCGGAAACGGCCGGTTCTGTCGCCGGCCGGCGCTGCTGGAGGGGGATCATCTGGATGGGTTGTGACAGCGAGACTGCAAAGCGCGAAAGCTTTTGTGACAGGCAGCCGGATAGCGCCTGGATGAGGCCGTCGGATAAGGGCGCAGGCCTAGAGGCATCAGGTCCGGGCGACAGATGTAACAGCTTGTTTCATATATTGCGGCAACCTTGCGAAGATTGCATGACTGCAATGAAACTCAAGAGTTTCTGCCGATAACCGTCTGGCTTTCGGATATTCCTGCCAGTACCTGCGGGTGGACCTGTAACGAAAGAAAGACCCGGTTGCAGGCTGCCAACATCGCCACAACCGGGTAAGGAAGCGATTAAAAAGACCTCGCCGGAGCGAGGCCGAAAACAGGAGCAGATCGTTGTCGCTTCTTAGAACACGTACTGCAAGCGGGTCACGAAGCCGTCGCCGTCATCGTCGCCATTGTTGTTGGTGATCTTGTCGGTCTTCGCCTTGACGTAGGCCGCGCTGATCTTCACCGCATCGTTGACGTACCAGTTCACGCCCAGGTTGTGGGCCTTGGCCTTGGTGTCGCCGACTTCGCGAGTGGCGGTATCGGCGACCACGTTGTCGTCTTCCACCTTGATGTTGTCGTAGCGGTAGAACACTTCCCAGGCGCCGATTTCCTTGTTTTCCGGCTTGACGGAGTCGAACTTGGCGCCCTCCAGCTTGTACTGGCGGGACTCGCCGGTCAGGGTGTAGGCCAGTTGCGCGTAGTAACCCTTGGCCTTGATGTCCTTGTAGGCGTTGTCATCGGCCTTCAGCTTGCGTGCCAGGTATTCGGCCTGGGCCGAGAACGGGCCCATCGCCCAGGCGCCTTCCAGGCCCCAGACGCTGTCGTCCTTGTAGGAACCGGCCGGCGAGTTGGAGACGCCGCCGAAGGTCGCGCGGTTGCCGTTGTCACCGGCGTCGTTGCCGCCGCTGGTGGCGATGCCGCGCATGCCCAGGCGCGGACGGATGCGCGAGTCGAAGGCGGTGTCGTCGAGGTCGCGGTAGGCATAGTTCACGCCGACATGCAGAACATTGCCGGCTTCGTGCATCGGCGCGAACACGCCGCGGAAGTTGAACTGCTTGACGCTGTCGCCGTCGCTGTCGTCGGCGTCCTTGGCGGATACGCCGGCGGACAGGTAGGCCATGTCGGCGAGGGTCGAGTTGACCTGGGCGCCCATGCCGTCCTGGTGGGTGTTGATCCAGTCGGCCAGTTCGTAGGCGGCGTTACGCTCGGGAGCGGTCACCCACTTGGAGCTGGTGGCCTTTTCCAGGCCGAAGTCGGGGTCGAAGCGACCGAACTTCAGGTTGACCGGATTGAAGCCGGTGTAGGTGACCGAAGCTTCGTCGAAATAGCCGTTGTCGGAGCTGCCGGTGTTGTGCGACAGGTCGAAGTTGATCTGGTATTTCCAGTCCTTGTACGCGGTGCCGCCGAGTTCGATGAAGGCGCGGCGGAAGTAGGCGGCGTCGGCGGTGTTGCCATTCTTGGTATAGAAACCGTCGAAACGGCTGTAGTCGGCCTGCAGGCGACCGCCCAGCTTGAAGCTGAATTCCTTGTCGGTGGTGGCGACTTCGAGGCCGCCCTTGGTCTTGATCACGATATCGGCGCCGTCGGTGGTCACGGTGCCGGCGAACGCCTGGGCAGATACGGCCAGAGCCAGAGCGCTGGCAACGAAGCCGAGCGAGTGCTTACGGATCATCGAAGATTTCCCCTTAATGGTGTGTGCATTGGCAACACGCGAGTGCCTGGCTACAGCGCGCCCCTTGTTCCGCGCTGGCCGTAAGGCGGCCCCTTTGTGTTGGGGGGAATCTTGGCGATGGCAGATTGCAGCCAAATTGCATGGAGATAAATGTTTCATTACAGAGGAACTTTTTATCTCCAATGCGAATAACGCGAAAAGCCCTCTACTACGGGCCTTTCGGGTTATTCGATATGGGTAGAAATCTCAGCGCAATTTTCGCGCAATCCAGAAGTCAGCAGAAAGCCACTTGCCAGCGCCGCCGAAGAACAGCGCGAGCAACATCACCAGGTAGGTCGCGGCGAACTCGATGCCGTTGTTGACGATGGCGAAGCTTCCGCTCGACGTCAGCCAGTCGTAGTTGCCGTATTCGCGCAGGATTTCCCGGGCTCGCGCCAGCTTCTCGCCAGCCTCCAGCACCTGGGCGTTGGCGAACGGCGCGGACGGATCGGCGATCGCCTGCCAGCCGTTCGGCCAGTGCACGGCGAAGATCGCTACCAGCATGGTCACCATCAGCGGCAGGCTGATCCAGCGCACGGCCAGGCCGCACAACAGCAGCACGGCGCCACCGGCCTCGCTCAGCGCGGCGAGCCAGGCTAGCAGTTCGGGAAACGGCAGGCCGAGTCCCCAGTCGGGATTGCCGAACCACTCGATGGTGGCCGGCATGTCCGCCAGCTTCTGGCTGCCGGCCATCCAGAACACCGGCGCCAGGTACAGGCGCAGCGCCAGTGGGGCGAGGAAATCCGCTCGACGGGTGACGTCGAGGGCATGCTGTAAACGCAAGAAGACAGTCTTCATCATCACTCCAGAGCGCCCTCGCCCATGAGGATGCCCTGGGCGTGCCAGTCCTCCAGCAAGGCGAAGGCATTTTCGAAATACTCCGCGTCGGCGCTCAGGCCGCAGCTTCCGGCCAACTCGCGCAACAACGGCAGCAGCGTCACCGACGCCTCCCCCTCCTCGCTCAGGCGCTGCGCGAGGCGATAGGCGAATGGCGACAGGTGCAGGAAGCGCACCCGCTCCGCCGGATCGCGCCAGACCAGCAGGCAGGTCGGCTCGGCCGGCGGCTCCACCGGCCGATGGCTCGGCCCCAGGCGATGGACCGGCCAGCGATAGG
Source organism: Pseudomonas sp. FDAARGOS_761 (assembly GCF_013343155.1). NCBI lineage: Bacteria > Pseudomonadati > Pseudomonadota > Gammaproteobacteria > Pseudomonadales > Pseudomonadaceae > Pseudomonas > Pseudomonas sp. FDAARGOS_761. Next base: position 3,771,005 of record NZ_CP054572.1, read on the forward strand.
CCAGCGGCCAGGCCAGTGGCGACCACGACCAGGCCTGCGGCAGCGTCTCGACAGGCGCCTCGGCCAGCGACAGGGCCAGCTCGACCCACTCGTAGTGAGCCAGCTCCAGCAGGAAGGGCGGATCGCCCTCCTCCGCGCGGTAGCCGTCCTGCAGCCAGCCGATGAACTCCTCGCCCAATTGGCTGAAGTACGGTGTGCGGCAGCGATGCTCGCGCATGAAGGCACGCACCAGGCGATGCCAGCGCGGCTCGTCGAACAACCGGCGCAGGACCGGGAAACCGCTGCTGATGAAACCGTCCAGGTTGTTGAAGAACAGTTCCTCGTAGATCGCCATGCGCTCCGTCGCGATGCCGGGCGGCAAGGCCTGCTGCGGATCGCGGATACGTGCGGCGAAACGCCGTTGCAAGGTCGTGTGGTTCATGTGCCGTACCCCAGGCTGCGCAGTTGCGCTTCACCGCTGCGCCGCTGCAGCTCGCGGATGCGATCGGTTTCGGCATACAGCTCGCTCAGTGGCGGGAGGTTGAAATCGCGCTCCAGCAGCGTCGGGCGTTCGCCATGGCAGGCATAGGCATGTGCCAGCAGTTCCCAGACCGGATCGCAGACCGGCGCGCCATGGGTATCGATCTTCAGGCTGGCGCCCTGTTCGTCGTGCCCGGCCATGTGCAGGTAGGCGATCCTCCGGCCGGGCATCGCGGCGATGTAGGCGTGGGCGTCGAAACCGAAGTTGCAGGCGTTGACGTAGACGTTGTTGACGTCCAGCAGCAATTGGCAATCGGCTTCCTCCAGTACCGCGCGGACGAAATCGACCTCTTCCAGCTCGCCCGGCAAGCGCGCATACGCCGAGACGTTCTCGACGATCAACGGCCGCTCGAGGACGTCCTGTACCACCCTGACCCGTTCGGCGACCCGGCGCACCGACTCGTCGCTGAACGGCAGCGGCATCAGGTCGTAGAGCTGGCCGTCGTCGGCGCAGGCCGACAGGTGCTCGCTGTAGGCACGGATGCCATGCTGCTCGATGAAACCCTTGATCGCGCGCAGCAACGACATGTCCAGCGGGGCGTAGCCGCCGAGGTTGAGAGACAGACCATGGCAGAGGAACGGCAGGCGCTCGGTCAGCTCGCGGAACTGGCGGCCGAGACGGCCGCCGATGCCGATCCAGTTCTCCGGGGCGACCTCGAGGAAGTCGACCCGGACCTCATCGCCGGCGCCGAGCGGCTCCAGCAGCGCGCGACGCAGGCCTAGCCCGGCGCCGCTGACGAATTCCCGTTGCATGGTCCGTCTCCTCAGGCCTTACGACTTCTTCTTGTCGGCGCCGCAGTTGCCTTCGCCGGCCTTCTTCTCGCCACCGCAGGAACCTTCCTTGGCCTTGCGATCCGCACCGCAGCTGCCTTCATGGCCGGCCTTGGAGGCTTCGCGCTTGCCCTTGTCGGCACCGCACTTGGCCTCGCCGCAGGAACCTTCCTTGGCCTTCTCGGCGGCAGCCACGCTGTAGCCGCTGCTCAGCTCCTGCACGGCGAAGGGATTCTGCGCGGCATGCGCGCCGACACTGGCTACGCCGAGCAGAGCAGCGCCGACGACGGAGGAAGCGAGGGAAATCTTTTTCATGGGTAACTCCTGAAGTTGGTAGCGGGCGCCGGTATGGCGTCCTCGCTCCAATGGACGGAGCACCCCCGGCGGCGTTACAGCGGAGTCGAAAAAAATTTCCCGTCCCTTCGCCTGGCGTCAGGGTTTGCCCCTGCTGGAGAAATATCGGGCGGCGATATCCGCCAGGTCCCAGGCGTTCTCCTCGACTTCGGATGCCCGCCCAGCGAAACGGATTGCCGCCCCTCCGTAGGGCGCATATCGCGCAGCGATATCCGCCAAGCCCAGCCACACTCCTCGACCTCGTCACGCGGAAGAGAGAGCCGCCCACGCCAGGCCGGGTTCGGTTCGCCCACGCCGGATAGCGGAAACGAAAAAGCCGCCGCCCACGAATCGCGGGCGGCGGCTTGGTGTCGAGGGTACCCCGGCTCAGCGCCGCGCGGCGTCCTTGCGCAACTCGGAGAGATGCGCGGCCAGGCGGTCGAGTTCCGGCCCCTGCCCTTCCGGCAGATGGCGCACGGTCGCCTGGGTCAGGCGCATCTGGCGGATGAAGCGCCGGCAATGCCGGCACATGAGCAGGTGGCTGCGCACCGCCAGTTGTCCGCGGAAGTCCAGTTGCCCATCGAGAAAGTCGCTGGACCGGGCGACCAGTTCCTTGCAACTCAGCATTGGCCGGTCTCCTCGAAATGCTCCAGGGTGGCGAAGACCTTCAGGCGGGCGCGATGCAGCAGCACCCGGACATTGGAAAGCGTGATATCCAGGAGATCACGGATTTCCTCCAGCTCCAAGCCCTGGCGTTCGCGCAGGGTCAGCACGCTGCGCTGCAGTTCGGACAGACCGTTGAGGGTCTTGTCCAGGCAATCGCGCAGTTCGCCCTCGGTGAGCAGGGCTTCCGGCGAATCCTCGTGCCAGGCGTGCGGCGGCTGGCTCCAGTGACCGTCGGCGGCAAAGCGCTGGTCATCCACCGTACCATGGGGCCCCGGCAGGTCGTCGAGGAAAACTTCCCGGCGAACCTGGCGCAAGCGGCTCTTGGCGGTATTGGCGGTAATGGTCAGCAGCCAGGTCTTCAGGCTCGAACGCCCCTGGAACCCGTCCAGCCCGCGAACCGCCGCAAGCCAGGCGTCCTGCACCACTTCCTCGGTATGCGATCTGCCGATGATCGCCCAGGCCACGGCCCGCATGGCGCCCTGGTAGGCGCCAACCAGCTCGCGGAAGGCTCGCTGCTCGCCGGCCAGCAGGCGCGGCAGCAGCTCGGCGTCGGTAGGCGCCGCCACGATCAGTGTTTACGCAGGATCACGCTACCGATCGAGTAACCGGCGCCGAACGAGCTGAGCACCCCGATGGCGCCGCTGGGCAGGTCATCCTGGTGCTTGTGCAGGGCGATCACCGAGCCGGCGGAACTGGTATTCGCGTAGCTGTCGAGGATCACCGGCGCCTCGTGCGCCTCGGCGTCGCGGCCGAGCAGCTTGCGGGTGATCAGCAGGTTCATGTTCAGGTTGGCCTGGTGCAGCCAGAAGCGCTTGACCTCGGCGACCTGGATTTCATTGGCCGCCAGGTGCTCGCCGATCAGCTCGGCGACCATCGGGCAGACATCCTTGAACACCTTGCGGCCTTCCTGGACGAACAGCTTGTCGCGCTTGCCGATACCGCTCTCGTCGGCGCGGTTGAGGAAGCCGAAGTTGTTGCGGATGTTGTTGGAGAACTGGGTCAGCAGCCTGGTGCTGACGATGTCGAACTGGTGCTTCGACACGGCCAGGTCGGCGCGCTCGACGATCACCGCGGTGCAGGCGTCGCCGAAGATGAAGTGGCTGTCGCGGTCGCGGAAGTTCAGGTGGCCGGTGCAGATCTCCGGGTTGACCATCAGGATCGCCCGCGCCTGGCCGGTCTGGATCGCAGTGGTGGCGGCCTGGATACCGAAGGTGGCCGAGGAGCAGGCCACGTTCATGTCGTAGCCGTAGCCCTGGATGCCCAGCGCGGCCTGCACCTCCACCGCGATCGCCGGGTAGGCGCGCTGCAGGTTGGAGCAGGCGACGATCACCCCGTCGATGTCGGCGGCGCTGCGGCCGGCACGCTGCAGCGCCTCCCTGGCGGCGGCCACGGCCATCTCGCAGAGGATCGACCACTCGTCGTTGCTGCGCTCGGGAAGGTACGGAACCATGCGCTGCGGGTCGAGGATGCCTTCCTTGTTCATCACGAAGCGGCTCTTGATGCCGGACGCCTTCTCGATGAACGCCGAGCTGGACTCGGCCAGCGCCTCCAGTTCGCCCTTGGCGATGGCCTCGGCGTGCTGGTCGTTGTACTGGCGCACGAAGGTATTGAAGCTCTCCACCAGCTCGTCGTTGGAGATGCTGTAGGGCGGAGTATAAAGACCGGTTCCGCTGATGACGGCTTTATGCACAGTTGTTCCTCTTCTCTCGCTGGGCCGCCGTCGAACGGGGCCGATTAGGCATAGCGGTGCCCGCCTGGGGCCGGCACCGGAAACGGGTTCGCTCGCGGCGATGCCGGGCGCTCTACGAAAAGACGTTGGCGGCGCGCTTTCGTACAGGGCCCGGGCAAGGTCGGCCATTGCGCAGTGTGCCACCGCCTCGCTTCGGCAAGCGCGCGCACCGCTCAGTGGTATCGAAGGCGACAAGGATATTCCAGAGTGCGCGCCGGGCACAGCCGATAGGCGCACGATCGGTTTATTTTCCCCGTTTTCGCCACCGATATCCGTATCGAACTGTAAAGACGACGCAACCAGGCCGGCTTCCGGTCACAGCAGGCTGGCACCTTCCCACCCCAACCATCGATTGAATTTGCCAACCCGCCCCATAGGCAATGCTCAACAGCCCACCTCGGCAAGGCCGCCTATCATTCGGCAAACCCGGTATTCACAAGGAAGCAGCCCCATGACCGATAGCCCTCGCCCAGAACTGGATATGGAAACCCAGGAGTTCGTCCACCAGCTGTTCGACCTGGCCCGCCAGGGCAACAGCCAGCGCCTCGAGCAACTGCTGCAACAGGGCCTGCCGCCGAACCTGCGCAACCACAAGGGCGATAGCCTGCTGATGCTGGCCAGCTACCATGGCCACGCCGACACGGTACGCCTGCTGCTGGCCTACAAGGCCGACCCGGACCTGCGCAACCTGGCCGGGCAGACACCGCTGGCCGGCGCTGCGTTCAAGGGCGACCTGGCGATGGTCGAACTGCTCCTCGCCGGCGGCGCCGACGTCGAGGGCGCCTCGGCCGACGGCAAGACCGCACTGATGATGGCGGCCATGTTCAACCAGGCCGAGGTCGCCGCCAGCCTGCTGGCCCACGGCGCCCGTCGTGACGCCCAGGACGCCGCCGGGCTGACGCCGCTGGCGGCGGCGCGGATGATGAATGCCGAGGCCACGGTCGCGCTGCTCAGCCGGCCCCACTGAGCCTCAATCCGCCAGCACCTCGGCCAGGCTGACGACCTGGCCGAAATGATGCTTCCACAGGCGCACACCCAGCTCCCCCGAGCGATCCAGCGAGGAGCCGAGTACCAGGTCGCCGACCAGGGTCGGTTGCAGGCCGGCGTCGAACAGGGCGAAGCCGGCGGCGAGCACGCAGGTGTCGGCCTGGATGCCGCAGACCAGCACCCGTTCCGCTCGCAGCGCACGCAGATGGTCGACGAGTTCCGCCGTCGGCAGGTAGCCATGCTTGACGAAGACCCGGTCGGCCGCCACCAGGCAGGCATCGTCGAGCGGCGGTCGCCAGCCGAGCTGGCGCTGGAACGGCGTACGGGATTCGTCATGGCGCTCGACGCTGGCCACCGAGGGCATCCGCCCGAGCAGTTGGCCGATGCCTTCCAGCAGCCAGTCCGGCGGGGCGAAACAGGGTTGCACGTCGACGATCAGCAGGGCCTGGCGCATCGGTAGTCGCTCCCGGAGAACAGGCCAGGCATTCTAGCCCACTCCGCCCCGTCGCTCCGCGCTCCAGCGAAACTGGGCTAGCCTGAGGGAACCTTTCGACGGAGAGCCTTCATGCGCCCGATGTACGCCGTAGCGATCCTTTTCCTCCTGGCTGGCTGTTCCTCGGTTCCCGCCGAGAAGACCCGGGCGATCCCCGCCGAACGCCTGCTCGGCTACCAGCAACCGGTGAGCGGTGGCGGCCGGCTGGAAGTCCACCGCGACTATGGCTACCTGGGCGGCGGCTGCTACGTGGCGTTCCTTATCGACCGCCAGGTCGCCGCGCGCATCGGCGTCGGCGAGGAAGCCAGCTTCCAGGTGCCGGCGGGCGAGCATGTGGTCGGTATCGGCATCGATACCCAGGACGACACTCTCTGCGGCAAGGGCCTGCTGAACCGCGAGCTGAGAACCCGGATCGCCGCGGACGGCAACGCGCGCTTCCGCATCGTCAGCGAGGCCAGCAGCGGGTTCGACATCCGCGCCGAATGATCCGGGGCGACAGGTCGGCCGCGTTCGCCGGTCGAGGTTCAAAGCGATTCCATCAGGTCCTTGCCGCGCTGCAGCCAGCCCGGCGCCGAGCCGGGGCTCGGCGGTTGCGCCTGCTCCGTACCCATGTCCTGCAAGGCCTGCTTCGCCTCGGCGAGCCAGGCCGGCGTCGCCGCCGCGGGCGCCTGGGTGAGTTCGGCCTTGGCCACCAGCCCGGCCAGGCTGCCCAGGTCGCGCGCCTTGAGCGCCTCCACGGTCTGCTGAGCCAGCAGCACCTGCTGCAATGCGGGCGATTGCACCGCCGCGACCGCCAGCGGCGGCGGTGGCGGCAACTGGCCGATCTGCTCGACCTTGTCGCCAGGCTCGCGGGTGAAGGCCCGCAGGTTGTCCAGCGCCGCCCCGCCGACCATCGGCAAGGCGATCCCGGTCAGCGGGTCGAAGGCGCTGATCTCCGGCAAGCCGACCTTGCCGCTCAGCAGCGGACGCGCCAGCGATGGCAGGAACAGCCCGAGCAGCATCCGCGGATCGCGACGCTTGACGCTGAGGCCGACGCTGGCCAGCATCACCCCGACGCCTACCACCCGCCCGGCGGTGGCCAGTACCGAGAGCCGCTTGTTCGACTCGTTGTCGAAATGCACCAGGCGATAGCGGAAGTAGTCGGTGAAAGGTTCTCGCGGGCCTATCGCCGAAGTGTTCATGAACCAGGCGCGGGAGTCGTGCACCTGTTCGTCGAACAGCGCCACCAGTTTTTCCTGGCCCGGCGCCACCCGGTCGGGAGCGCTGAACAACTGGTGGTAGCGCGCGCTGCCGTCGCGGTGGATCTGGCTGTATTCCTCGGCTTCGTCTTCCTCGTTGATCAGGAATACGGTGCCGCCGAGCAGCAGGTCGATCACTCCCCCCACCGTCATGCCGTCGTCGAGCACGCCCCAGTCGCCCTTGTAGTCATGGGCGAATTCGGCGGCGGCGCCGAGCAGTTGGCGCTGGTCCAGCGGCGGGTCGAACTGCTTCTCCACCCGCAGGTCGCGCAGTTGGTCCTCGCCGCCGATCAGCGCCACGTTGCGATCCCACTCCGCCTGTTCGGCGGCGCTCATCGGCGGGAGCGGCTCGCCCTGCTGGGCGGCCGCGTACTCCCGGCTACGCCGCTTGTGCAGGGCCTCCCAGGCCTTCTGCTGGGCTTCCGGCATGTCCGGCGGGACATTGGCGAAGAACGCCTTGTTGCGCAGCCCGCCGGCATAGCGGTCGATGCGCCAGGCGGTGATCAACGCGGTCTCGCGACGGATCACCTCTTCCAGGGGGCCGGCCTTGGCCTGGGCCTGCCAGGCGTTGAAACGGGTGGCGAGTTCTTCGGAGACGCTGAACTCCGCTTCAATCTTGGGCACCATTACCCGCCAATCTTCATGAAAGTCTGGATGGACGGCAGGTGCTGGAACTTGCAAAGGAGCACCTGCCTCGAAAGCCTCCGCATACATATGCTGCAACGCTATCTGGGATAGCAGAAATTCCGAACCTCCCACAGCTTTCCCCTGGTTGCCGACGCCATAACCGCCACCAACATCCGAGTGAACACCAGGATAAGCATATTCCACCGTCCACTTCCGGTAGCAGGAGGGCCCCGTCCGACGTCCGTTGGCATCCATGTCACGACGGCGGATCGAATCGAGTGGAAAACTGGCACGCTGCTCATGACAGGAAACCAGATGCACGCAACGTTTCAGAAAAGAACAGTCTTCCGGCAGGATGGTCGGCAGGCACTGGGAGAGGGCCTCATCGGGCAGGCGCATGGTGTCATCGGCCCAATCCATATGCCCGGCAGCGAACGGCGCACTATCCGCCAGCCCAACTGCCGCCACGGTATCGAAAAGGCCGAGGAACTCGATCGAGATCGGCAGACCGGCAAAGCGATATTCCACCCGACCATCGGCATCGCTGACCCGGGTTAGCTCCTGCAGCCAGTTGGCAAAGGCTCGTGCTTCTGCCGCCCCACGGGAGAATCCGTAGACATACAAGCGCATGGCCAGGATATGCGGTTTCTGTCCAGAGTTCTGACGCTGTCGAAGCTTTTCTTCCAGTTCCTTGAGTTTTGGCTCCAAGGCAGCTCGGCGTTTTTTCTCGCCGTTTTCCAATAAACCACCAGTGAGCGTACTGACGGTCCAGTTAGTGGACATTTCTTCTACTAGGCCCTGAACCTCATTTAGTTTAAGCCTACTTTTTAATAAAGTATAGAAAAGAGCATCAACTAACTGAACCAGCCCCCAGTTTATTCGATTTTCGCCTCCCTCAGCACCAATTAACCCCATGTTTGAAGGCGTAAATTCTTTAATATCCGGAAACACCGTACCCACACCTGGGCAATAGTACTTAAAAATCCCCCTACTGTTTATATCATCGCCGCTCCCAATACTTGCATGAACTAGCCTAGCGACATTACTGCAAGATGGAGAAACCGATGAATCATCAGCCTTATCGTTATTATTAGTCCCATCAAAACCAAGTGTAATATGGATAGCTTTACAGCAAGGCGCACCACCGACTACGTCACCTTCAGAAAGCCTTTTTTGCTCTTGCACCCTTGAAAAAACCCGTTCATCGCTCTGCTGCTTTAATATATTTTCTGATAATTTTTTAGAATCATAAATCAGGCGCCCTGCCACAGGATGGGTGGGTGCTATATGAAATCCAAAATTAGGCATCTTCCCACCTGCCTTCAGTTAGCCGGACATATCGTTGACTTTCTCATCTCGAAATAGGCCTTATCAGGATATTTTGGATGATTTGGCCCATAACAAGTCGTAGAAACAGCCACCTCGTCACACGGCAAGAAGTGCACCTGCAGCAAGCACACCTTTTCATCATACCTAGGCACATTCACAGTCGCCTTGTGACGGGTGTAACTTGAGGCATGCCTCAAATAATCACTCTCATCCAACCGCCCATATTTATCTCGTTTTATAACGGCACGGGGATTGGGATCCTTCTCCCATTCCACAATAACTTTCAAATTTGGATTCCATCTCTTGGGAATTACCCCACAACAAACTTGACTACCATCTCCCTGATAAGGACCTAAGTTCGGTCCGCCAGCACCATTCACCGTAAATTCGTTAATCGCCGCCGGAGTATGGTTGTAACCCATGATAGGTGCAGACAGCACTTCAGGCCCAGCTTGGCATGCCACCAGCCCAAAGAAGGTGCTGAGAAAAGCCACCAGCCCAATGGACTTTTTATTTCCCACACAGATCAAGTTCATCAACTTCTGCATGACATACCCCTCATATCAAAGTAACCTTTATTCGGATATTCAGGATGAAACGGCGTATAACAGGCAACTGAAGTAGCAACCTTATCACATGGAAGAAAGTGTATTTTTAGCGAACAAATCCCCTTACTATCACAAGAAGGTATATCGACAGTTTCCTTATGACGAACATACAAGAGTCCATGCCCTCTCATACGTTTTCTCCAGCCATCTGAAAATATCTTTCCGGCCAGTCTTTATAAGCCCCTGGCTCAGGATCTACCTCCCACTCTACGGTTGCCTTCAAGCCCGGCTTCCAAACTCTAGGAACGACACCACAACATACCTGCCCTGCTCCCCCCTGAAATGGACCAAGGTTTAATCCGCCAGCACCATTTACACTGAATCTGTTAATAGCCGCCGAAGTATGGTTGTATCCTCCGATAGGAGTAGACACCATATCAGGGCCTGCCTGGCACGCTTGTAAAAACAAAAAACCTATCAGTAAAGCAATCAGCCAAACAGGTGTCCTTAACCCCTTTGCATTCAAGAGCTTTTGCATGAAGGCTCTCTCTTCTGAAAATACTTTCTATCTGGATACTCTGGATGCCCCTGGCTGTAATAGGTTGTTGAGACCGCGACCTGGTCGCACGGGAGGAAATGCACCTGCAACAGGCATATTTTTTCACTATATCTAGGTATATCCACGATCATCTTGTGTCGGGTGTAGCTTGAGGCATGTCTCAAGTAATCATCTTTATCCAGCCGTCCATATTTATCTCGCCTTATAGCGGCGTGCGGTTTGGGATCTTTCTCCCATTCCACGACAGCTTTCAAATTTGGATTCCACTTCTTTGGAATCACTCCGCAACAAACCTGGCTACCATCCCCCTGATAAGGGTCTAAACGCGGTCCACCCGCCCCATTCGCCGAAAACCAATTGATCGCCGCGGACGTATGGTTGGAACCCATCACCGGCGCCGCCAGCATGTCTGGCCCGCTCTGGCAGCCTGCGGCCAGCAGGGGTCCCGGAAGCAGGGCGGGAAGGCCGATGCCACGCGCGTTCATGCGCGACTCGTTCCCGCCGGGGAAAAGCCGGGGCCGGGGGTCTGTTCGCGCAGCCACTGGGCGACGAAGGCATCGCGCTGGTCGAAGTCCTGCAAGCCCTGGCGGTCGGCGGCCAGGTGCGCCTGGACCAGATGCTGGAGCAGGCTTTCCTGGCTGCCCAGGCCATGCTCGCGGGGCAGCACGAAGTATTCGCGGCGGTAGGCTTCGGCCTCGCTCCAGGCGCGCAAGGCGGCGACTTGGTGCCCTTCCAGGCGGAGGGCCGCTTGCAGCGGCGGCGTCTCGTGGGCCTGGTAATGACCGGCCAGCTCCCTCGGCCGGCCGTCGCGGTCCAGCCAGTGCCAGCTGGAAACCGGGGCATGCAGGTAGCGGCTCTGCCAGGGGTCGAGCATGTCGCTGACGGCCATGAACAGGCCCGGCTCGTAGAAGCGCAGCACGCCGCTGGAACGGCCCTGGTTCCACTCGGCCTGGGTGCAGCTGCGCAGGTGCTCGCCCAGGCGCGGCAACGGCCAGGGGCTGAACAGGAGCATCAGGTGGCGGCGGCAGTCGATGCGCTCGAGCAGCTCGTCCAGCCAGGCCGCGTGGCCGTCTTCCAGGCGCAGCAGCAGCGGGCCCTCGTCGGCCAGGGCGGCCTCCGGGGTTTGCTCCAGCAATTTGAACAGCGCCGGAGGATCGCTTTGCCGCGCGTGCTCGGCGAGCAAGGGATAGTCGTCCAGCCCGGTGGCATCGACCAGCACATCGATGTGGGTCTGCAAGCCGCGATCGCGGGAGCGCTGCCACAGCTCGCTGGCCCAATGGCGGGGGTTCGGCGTCATCGCGGTTCCTCAACGCTCGGCGAGCGCCTGGCCTCTTTTCTTCGCCTGTAGCAGGCACTCTTCGCAAACCGGTTGCCGCGGCGGCAGGTTGGCCGCGACCGCCTCGGGTGGCGCGCCGGGGCTGTCCTGGTCGGCCATGCCCGGCACCCGCGGCATCTTGATCGCGATCCCCGAGCCGCTTCCCGGCGCGCCGCCTGCATTGATCCGTGCCAGCGGGCCGCTGATGGCGATGCCGCTTGCGTCGAGCCGGATGAAGCTGCCGCCGGCCTTCACCGTCAGTTCGCTGTCGGCCTCGATCACCATCTTCTGCCCGGCCTTCAGGTGGATCTCGCGCCCGGCCTTGGCCAGGTAGGCACGACCGAGCTTCACGTGCTGGCTGTCGCCGACCGTCAGGTGGTCATCGGCCTTCAGCTCGACCTTGCGCTCTCCGTGCACGGTGTGATGCTCCTCGGCCTTGAACTCGCTGTAGCTGTTCGCCTCCACGGTGTCGTGGCGTTCGTGGCCGACGCGGATCTTCTGGTCATGCTCGATGTTCTCGTCCCAGTCGCGCTGGGCATGGACGAAGATCTGTTCCTGGCCCTTGCGATCCTCGATGCGCAGCTCGTTGTAGCCACCACCGCCAGGGCTGCTGAGGCTCTTGAAGACGCTGCGGGTCTGGTTCGCCGGCAACTCGTAGGGCACCGGGTGGGCGGCGTGGTAGACGCAGCCGCTGACCAGCGGCTGGTCGGGATCGCCTTCGAGGAAGTCCACCAGCACTTCCATGCCGACCCGCGGAATGACGATGCCGCCATAGCCGTTGCCGGCCCAACCGCTGGCTACGCGCAGCCAGCAACTGCTCTTGTCGTCGCCCTGGCCCTCGCGGTCCCAGTGGAACTGCACCCTGACCCGGCCGTAGCGGTCGCAGTGGATTTCCTCGCCTGGCGGGCCGGTCACCACCGCGGTCTGGCTGCCCAGTACGCGCGGCTTCGGGTGCTCCAGCGGCGGGCGGAAGAACACCTCCCAGGGCGTGGCGAGGAAGCGGTTGCGGTAGCCCTGCTGGAAGTCGTCCGTGCTGGCCGACGTGTCGGAGGTAACGTTCTCTTCCAGCACCTGCGGCTGCTTGCCTTCGTGGAAGACTTCGCTGAGCAGCCACAGGTCGTTCCACTCCGCGCGCGGGTGCTCGGCGATCTCCAGGAAGTGCCCGCTGACCAGCAGCGGCTGGTCGCTGACCCCTTCGCCCAGGCGCCGGTCGGCGCGGTGCCGCTCCAGGGCGCGCTGGCTGAGCAGCTTGCCGCGCTGGCGATCGACGAAGCGACCGGGGTAGTCGTAGTCCTCCAGGTCCGGCTCGGCCGGGGCGTCGGCAGCGGGGCGATTGCCGGCCTCCAGCAGCAGCCGCGGCTTCTCGAAGTCGTAGTCGCGGCGAGTGGTGCGCGTGGTGCGGCTGGCCAGGCGCAGGCTGAAGCGCTTGATCACCGGTTCGTCGGCGACCAGCCCGCTGTCGTGCACGTAGGCGGTGGGACGGCCCAGGCGGGGGAACACCGTCTGGTCGTCGCCGAACACCAGCAGGTGCGCCTCGGCGCTGTGCCGGAAATGGAAATGGATGCCCTCTTCGGCACAGAGGCGCTGGACGAAATGCAGGTCGCTTTCGTCGTACTGCACGCAGTATTCGCGCTCGGGATACCGGGTGCCGAGCTGGAAGCGGTAGGCGTCGGCGAGGATGCCGTGCTCCTCGAGGATCAGGGCGACGATCTGCGGCACCGTGAGGTGCTGGAAGATCCGCTGGTTGCTGCGCTGCGCGAGGTAGGCCAGTTGCGGCACGAGGGTGAGGCGATAGCGGGTCAGGCGCTTGCCCGCGTCGGCCTGGGCGGCGCCGTAGACCAGGCCGTGGACACCCTGGCCCTGCGGGGTGAAGGCGAGGAAGGCGGGCCGGTGCAGGAACGCTTCGAGGTCGAGGCCGGCACGCTCTCCGACCAGTTCGAGTTCGAAACGGTAGGGGCGACTGATGCCTTCGTGGCCGTTGAAGGCGAGGACCTGCAGGTCATGGCGGAGGCCGTCGAGGCTGAGGCTGAAGTGGGTCTGGTTGGCCGGGTTGAACATCCGCTGTCCCCTGTTTCTCGAAAAACCTGCACGGCTGGCGTCCCTGTTCGCCGTGCTCGATCCGAAGTGCGTGATCGCGCGGATGCTACGTCAAAAAAACTGTGCAAATTGTTGCGCACATCGCCGGAAAACCGCGGCGCGCCTGACCCTCGGCAGTATGTAACAAAATATTTCAGAAAAATCCGACGAGCGAAGGACCGCCCCCGAACCGGGCCGGCCCATGCGCAATCAGCCTTGCAGACGCTGCGCCAAACGCTCCTGAAGTTGTGCGAGCACTTCCGGGTCGCCCTGCTTCGCCGCATGGATGCCGAGATTCTCGTCGCTGAAGCGCGGGATGACGTGGAAATGGATGTGGAAGACCGTCTGCCCGGCAGGGGCGCCGTTGAACTGGGCGACCTGCACGCCGTCCGGCTGCACCTCCTCGACCAGGGCGCGGGTCAGGCGCTGGACCACGGCCATGACCTTGGCCAGGTTCTGCGCATCGATCTCGAGCAGGTTGCGCGCCTCGGCGTGCTTGGGAATCACCAGGGTATGCCCGTAGGACTGCGGGAACAGATCGAGGAAGGCGAGCACGTCCTCGTCTTCGTAGACCTTGTAGCAGGGAGCTTCGCCGCGAATGATCTTGGCGAAGATGTTCTGGGAATCGTAAACGCCGTGCAAACTCATGGAGGCTTTCCTTGAACGAACCGGAATAGACCTGCGCACCATACCGGCTCGCTCCCCGCTCGTCACGACGTGATGCGTCGCGCGCTCCACACACTTCGAAAGAAATTGTCACAAGCCCGTCATCACCCTTCCCTACTTTCGTAGCACTCGCCGGATGGCCCTGCCGTCTCGCACAGCCACCTCCTCAACATAGGGAAATGCGTCATGACCCCAGGTTATCCCCTCGCCCTCTCTCTTGCCGTCTCCATGGCCGTGCTCGGCAGCGCCTTGCCGGCCCAGGCGCGCCAGGACGATCCGTCGCTGTTCAACCGCCAGGCCCGTGGCGAACTCAGCGAGTACGGCGGCGCACGGCGCGTCGAGCAGGACCTGACCCAGGCCCTGAAGCAGTCGCTGTCGAAGAAGAAGGCGAAGAACGTGATCCTGCTGATCGGCGACGGCATGGGCGACTCCGAGATCACCGTGGCGCGCAACTACGCGCGCGGCGCGGGCGGCTACTTCAAGGGTATCGATGCGCTGCCGCTGACCGGCCAGTACACCCACTACTCCCTGCACAAGGACAGCGGCCTGCCGGACTACGTGACCGATTCCGCCGCCTCCGCCACCGCCTGGACCACCGGGGTCAAGTCGTACAACGGCGCAATCGGCGTGGATATCCACGAACAGCCGCACCGCAACCTGCTGGAGCTGGCCAAGCTCAACGGCAAGGCCACCGGCAACGTCTCCACCGCCGAGCTGCAGGACGCCACCCCGGCCGCCCTGCTCGCCCACGTCACCGCTCGCAAGTGCTACGGCCCCGAAGCCACCAGCAAGCAGTGCCCGAGCAATGCCCTGGAGAACGGCGGCGCCGGCTCGATCACCGAGCAATGGCTGAAGACCCGCCCTGACGTGGTCCTCGGCGGCGGCGCCGCGACCTTCGCGGAAACCGCCAAGGCTGGCCGCTATGCCGGCAAGACCCTCCGCACCCAGGCCGAAGCCCGCGGCTACCGGATCGTCGAGAACCTCGACGAGCTGAAAGCCGTGCGCCGCGCCAACCAGAAGCAGCCGCTGATCGGCCTGTTCGCGCCGGGCAACATGCCGGTGCGCTGGCTCGGTCCGACCGCCACCTACCACGGCAACCTGAACCAGCCGGCGGTGAGCTGCGAGGCGAACCCGAAGCGCACCGCCGACATCCCGACCCTGGCGCAAATGACCAGCAAGGCCATCGAGCTGCTGAAGGACAATCCGAACGGCTTCTTCCTGCAGGTCGAGGGCGCGTCCATCGACAAGCAGGACCACGCCGCGAATCCGTGCGGCCAGATCGGCGAGACCGTCGACCTCGACGAAGCCGTGCAGAAGGCCCTGGCCTTCGCCAAGGCCGATGGCGAGACCCTGGTGATCGTCACCGCCGACCACGCCCACTCCAGCCAGATCATCCCGCCGGAAACCGCCGCGCCGGGGCTGACCCAACTGCTCACGACCAAGGAAGGCGCGCCGCTGGCGATCAGCTACGGCAACTCCGAGGAAGGCTCCCAGGAGCACACCGGCACCCAGTTGCGCATCGCCGCCTACGGCCCGCAGGCCGCCAATGTCACCGGCCTGACCGACCAGACCGACCTGTTCTTCACCATCCGTCGCGCACTGAACCTGCGCGACTGATCGGACCAGAACGAAAAAGGCGCGCCGGTTTCGACCGGCGCGCCTTTTTCATTTCGCGCGGCATCCCTGGAACTAGCC
Source organism: Pseudomonas sp. FDAARGOS_761 (assembly GCF_013343155.1). Lineage (NCBI taxonomy): Bacteria > Pseudomonadati > Pseudomonadota > Gammaproteobacteria > Pseudomonadales > Pseudomonadaceae > Pseudomonas > Pseudomonas sp. FDAARGOS_761. The sequence continues at coordinate 3,786,556 of NZ_CP054572.1, forward strand.
CTCGACCTGGCTCCACTGCTTGGCCAGGCGCTTGTCCGAGACCGGCAGCCGGGTCCCCAGTTGCTGGGCGAACAACGAGACCCGGTACTCCTCCAGCATCCAGCGATACACCTGCAACTCGGCGTCGCGCTTGCCTTCCTGGGCGTGCTTGGCGAGGCGCGCCTGGTATTGCGCCCAGAGTTCGCCCAGCTCGCCGCTCCACACCCGGTCGCGCTGGACCTGGCCGGCGACCTTGTCCAGGCGCTGCTCGATGGCCTTGAGGTAACGCGGATACTCCTTCAACCACTCCAGCGGGGTGGCGCGGACGAACCCCGGATACACCAGGTTGGCCAGTTGGCCCTTGACGTCGTTCAGCGGCACGGTCATGGCCAGCTCGACCTTGCCCTTGAAGCGCTTCTGCAGGCCGTGCCAGAGCTTGAGGATATCCAGCACCAGGCGTGCCAGGCGCTCGGCGTGCTCGTTCCAGGCAGCGCGCTTGCGCTCGGCCAGCGCGGCCAGGGCGGCGCCGTCGCGCGGCAGGCTTTCGCCCTGCAGCACGCAACTGTCGAGGCTGGCCAGGAGGATGTCCTCGACCAGCGCCTCGACCCGTCCCAGCTCGCGGTACAGCAGACCCATCTCGATCTGCCCCGGCAGCTTGGCGCGCAGGTACTTGGCCGGCTCGGCCAGTTGCTGCAACAGCAGTCGTTGCAGGGCGCGGCGGTGTTGGTAGTCGGCCTCGGCCTGGGTCGGGAAGCGCCCTTCCTTGACCTCGCCCTGCTCCTCCACCAGCGCCGGGTATACCGTCATCGACAATCCGGCGACCTTCTGCTGGGCCTTCTCGGCGACGCTGGCGAAGGCCTTGGCCTCCACCGGACGCTGCTGTTCCTTGTCGGCCTGGGGTATCGCCAGGGCCGCCTGGCTGGCTTCGGCGAAACGCGCGGTGAGTTCGGCCAGGTCGCGGCCCTCGCCGAGGAACTTGCCCTGGGCGTCGACCACCTCGATGTTCATCCGCAGGTGATCGTCCAACTGCGTCGCCGCCTCGGCCCAGGCCTCATCGGCTACCCGCACGCCGGTCATGCGCTGAAGCTCGCGTCCCAGCGCCTGCGGCAGCGAACCTTCGCCGAAGGTGATGCGCTCCAGGGCGGCGCGGACGAAGTCCGGTACCGGCACGAAGCTCTTGCGGATCGCCTTCGGCAGGTTGCGCACCAGCGCCACCGCCTTGTCGTAGAGCAGGCCGGGCACCAGCCAGTCGATGCGTTCGGCCGGCAATTGCGGCAGCAGCGGCGCCGGTACCCGCACGGTGACGCCGTCGCGCGCGGTGCCGGGCTCGAACTGGTAGCTCAGCGACAGGTGCAGGTCGCCCAGGCGCAGGCGATCCGGGTACTGCGCCGCAGTGACTTCGCTGGCTTCGCGGGCCAGCACGTCTTCCTCGCGCATCAGCAGCAGGTCCGGCTGGTTCTGCCGCTCGCGGGCGTACCATTTCTCGAAACTGGCGGTCTGGTAGATATCCGCCGGCAGGCGCGCGTCGTAATAGGCGAACAGGGTTTCCTCGTCGGCCAGGATGTCGCGCCGGCGTGCCTTGGCTTCCAGCTCGTCGAGCTTTTCCAGCAACTGCCGGTTGGCGCTCAGGCACCTGGCGCGGCTGTTGATCTCGCCGCGCACCAGGCCTTCGCGGATGAACAGCTCGCGCGCCACCGGCGGGTCGATCGGACCATAGTGCACCGGACGTCGACCGATGACGATGAGGCCGTAGAGGGTGACCTGCTCGAACGCCACCACCTGGCCGCGACGCTTCTCCCAGTGCGGCTCGAAGTGGTTGGTCTTGATCAGGTGCCCGGCCAGCGGCTCCAGCCAGTCCGGCTCGATCTTCGCGACCATTCGGGCGAACAGCTTGGTGGTCTCCACCAGTTCCGCGGCCATGATCCATTGCGGGCGCTTGCGAGCGATGCCGCTGGACGGATGGATCCAGAAACGTCGCTGGCGAGCGCCGAGGTAGTCGCCTTCCTCGGCCTTCTGCCCGATCTGGCTGAGCAGGCCGGACAGGATCGCTTTGTGGACCGCCGCGTAATCGATCCCCGGTACCTCGCGTTCGTTGTCGGCCGACGCGCCTTTCTTCGCCTCCGGCTTGCGCGCCTCGGCCTTGGCCGGACGCCCGAACGGCAGCTTCAGTTCGCGGCAGATCAAGGTCAGTTGGCGGTGGGCGTCGCGCCACTCACGCAGGCGCAGGTAGTTGAGGAAGTTCTTCCGGCACCAGCTGCGCAGGGCATTGGAACCCAGCACCTGGCGCTGCTCCTCGAAGCCACGCCAGAGATTGATCAGCGCGGCGAAGTCGGAATCCGGGTCCTTCCATTGCGCATGTGCCTGGTCGGCGGCCTGCTGCCGCTCCACCGGACGCTCGCGCGGGTCCTGCACGGACAGCGCGCTGGCCACCGTCAACACTTCCTCGAGGCTACCCTGCTGGGCCGCCTCCAGCAGCATGCGGCCCAGCCTCGGGTCGATCGGCAGGCGCGCCAGTTGGCGCCCCAGCGGGGTCAGCTGGCCTTCGCGGTTGACCGCCGACAGTTCCTGCAGAAGGGTGAAGCCGTCCTTGATCGCCTTGCCGTCCGGCGGCTCGATGAAGGGGAACGCCTCGATGTCGCCGAGGCGCAGGTGCAGCATCTGCAGGATCACCGCGGCCAGGTTGGTGCGGAGGATTTCCGGGTCGGTGAAGGCCGGACGCGCGTTGAAGTCCTCCTCGCTGTAGAGGCGCACGCATATGCCCGGCTCGACCCGTCCGCAACGGCCCTTGCGCTGGTTGGCGCTGGCCTGCGACACCGCCTCGATGGGCAGCCGCTGGACCTTGGCGCGGTAGCTGTAGCGGCTGATCCGCGCGGTGCCGCTGTCGATCACGTAACGGATGCCCGGCACCGTCAGCGAGGTTTCCGCGACGTTGGTGGACAGCACGATCTTGCGTCCCGGGCGCGGCTGGAAGATCTTCTGCTGCTCGGCCGGGGTCAGTCGCGCGTACAGCGGCAGCACTTCGGTGTGGCGCAGGTTGGCCTTGCGCAGCATCTCCGCGGCGTCGCGGATCTCCCGCTCGCCGGGGAGGAACACCAGCACGTCGCCGGGCCGCTTGCCGACCTCGCGTTCGTGGGCGGCGATCTCGTCGAGGGCGGCGAGGATGCCCTGGTCCACCGACAGGTCGTCCTCGACCCGGTTGCCCTCCTCGTCGGTTTCCGCCGCCAGCGGCCGGTACCAGGTCTCCACCGGATAGGTGCGGCCGGAAACCTCGATCACCGGGGCGCCGTCGAAATGCCGGGAGAAACGCTCCAGGTCGATGGTCGCCGAGGTGATGATCAGCTTCAGGTCCGGACGCCGGTGCAACAGGGTCTTCAGGTAGCCGAGGAGGAAGTCGATGTTCAGGCTGCGCTCGTGGGCTTCGTCGACGATCAGCGTGTCGTAGCGCTCCAGGTAGCGGTCGTGCTGGGTCTCGGCCAGGAGGATGCCGTCGGTCATCAGCTTGACCAGGGTGCTGTCGTCGCTCTGGTCCTCGAAGCGCACCTGGTAGCCGACCAGCGCGCCCAGCGGCGTGCCGATCTCTTCCGCGACCCGCGTCGCCACGCTGCGCGCCGCCAGCCGACGCGGCTGGGTATGGCCGATCAGGCCGTGGATGCCGCGCCCCAGCTCCAGGCAGATCTTCGGCAACTGGGTGGTCTTGCCCGAGCCGGTCTCGCCGGCGATCACCACCACCTGGTGGGCGGCGATGGCGGCCTTGATCTCGTCGCGCTTGGCGGCGATCGGCAGGCTGTCGTCGTAGCGGATCGCCGGCACGCTGGCGCGCCGCGCCTCGACCTTGGCGCAGGAGGCCTGGAAGCGCTCGACCCACTGCGCCAGGCGCGCGTCGTCGGGCTGCTTGCGCAGTTCGTGGAGCTGCCGGCGCAAGCGGTGGCGGTCGCTGATCTGGGCCTGGTCGAGGCGCCGGACGAGTTGGTCGAGGGAAGGAGTCTGGTCGGTCATCTAGGCTTTTCGAATGCTGTGAGCGTGCCGCAGTCGCGGAGGACGGGAAGAAGCTCCGGCCACTGCCGAGGCGAAAAATATTCGGAATTGTCGCAGATTTGAGCGGAAGAGGACGAATCCAGGTTAACGCTCGCTGCCGCGATACGGCCGACGCTGCTGGTGGGCAATGGCCCTCTCAGCGCCCCAGTCGCTTGAGCATCTCGGCCAGCGGCAGCGCATCGGCGGTGCCCGCCCGGCAGTCGGCGAGGCGATCCTCGGCCACTCGCAGCCATTGGCGCTCCACCTCGGGGCCGGCGCGATCCAGCAATGCCTGGATCAGTTCCAGACGCCGGCTGATCGGCAGACGGCGTATTTCTTCGGCCAGGGCAGGATCGAGGCGGGCCATGGGGGTTTCCTCCGGCAGGTGATGTGCTGCAGGCACGTCCGCACAGGCCCGCTCACCCCGCAACCGACTGCCAGCAACGAAGAAGCCCCGCATCGGCGGGGCTTCTTCAGGCAACGGCGGACTTACTTCTGGCCCGCTTTCTTCAGCTCTTCGTCGCGCAGTTCGCGGCGCAGGATCTTGCCGACGTTGGTGGTCGGCAGGCTGTCGCGGAACTCCACGGCCTTCGGCCGCTTGTAGCCGGTCAGGTTGTCATGCATGTGCTGCATGACCTGTTCCTTGGTCAGGGTCGCCCCCGGCTTGACCACCACGAAGACCTTGATCGACTCGCCGGACTTCTCGTCGGGGATGCCGATCGCGGCGCACTGCAGGACGCCCGGCAGGGTCGCCAGCACGTCTTCCAGCTCGTTCGGGTAAACATTGAAGCCGGAGACCAGGATCATGTCCTTCTTCCGGTCGACGATGCGCATGTAGCCGTCTTCCTGGATGATCGCGATATCGCCGGTCTTCAGCCAACCATCGGCGTCGAGGATCTCGTCGGTGGCTTCCTGGCGCTGCCAGTAGCCCTTCATCACCTGCGGGCCTTTCACGCAGAGTTCGCCGCGCTCGCCCAGGGGCACTTCCTGGCCGTCGTCGCCGATCACCTTGCACAGGGTCGAGGGCACCGGAATACCGATGGTGCCGACCTGGATGTTCTGGAACGGGTTGACCGATACCACCGGCGCGGTCTCGGTCATGCCGTAGCCTTCGCAGATGGCGCAGCCGGTGACTTCCTTCCAGCGCTCCGCGGTGGCCAGCTGCAGTGCCATGCCGCCGGAGAGGGTCAGTTTCAGCGCGGAGAAGTCCAGCTTGCGGAAGGTCTCGTTGTTGCACAGGGCGACGAACAGGGTGTTCAGGCCGACGAAGCCGGTGAACTTCCACTGGCCGAGGTCCTTGAGCATCGACGGCAGGTCGCGCGGGTTGGTGATCAGGATGTTGTGGTTGCCGGTGAGCATCATCGCCATGCAATGGAAGGTGAAGGCGTAGATGTGGTACAGCGGCAGCGGCGCGATGAGGATCTCGCAGCCCTCGTTGAGGTTGGCGCCCATCAGCGCCTTGCACTGCAACATGTTGGCCACCAGGTTGCGGTGGGTCAGCATGGCGCCCTTGGCGACGCCGGTGGTGCCGCCGGTGTATTGCAGCACGGCGACGTCGTCGGCCTGCGGCGCGGCTTCCTGGAACGACTTGCCGGCGCCCCTGGCCAGCGCGTCGGTCAGCTTGGTGGCTTGCGGCAGGCTGTAGGCCGGCACCATCTTCTTGATGTGCTTGACCACGAAGTTGACGATGAAGCGCTTCAGCGGCGGCAGGATGTCGCCGACTTCGGTGACGATCACCTGCTTGACGCCGGTCTTCGGCAGTACGCCCTCGACCAGGTGGGCCATGTTGGCCAGGCAGACCACCGCCTTGGCGCCGGAGTCGTTGAACTGGTGTTCCAGTTCGCGCGCGGTGTACAGCGGGTTGGTGTTGACCACGATGAGGCCGGCGCGCATGGCGCCGAAGACCACGATCGGGTATTGCAGGACGTTGGGCAACTGGACGGCGATGCGGTCGCCGGGCTTGAGATCGGTGTGCTGCTGCAGGTAGGCGGCGAAGTCGCCGGACAGCTTGTACAGCTCGCCGTAGGTCAGGGTCTTGCCCAGGTTGGTGAACGCGGGCTTGGTGGCAAAACGTTGGCAGGACTCCTTCAGTACCGACAGGATGTTCGGGTACTGGTCGGGATTGATCTCGGCAGCAATACCCGCTGGGTACTTGTCCTTCCAGAAGTTTTCGATCATGGAAGCCCACTCCTAAGCAACAGCTAATCTTCACCGCTCATGGCGGCATCTTGTTGTGATCTGCTCGCTAACCCTGGACCCAGGGCTATTAGGCGCGCCGAGATTATCAGCTTTGCCAGAGGCAGACCAGCACCAAACATGACCTATTCGGTCAAAAAAATGACCGAGACATTAGTCTCGGTCACGGTCTTTCCTGTCCCCGGCAAATGCCCGTTTCAGAGCCTTGTAAGGCTATCAGGCGATTTCGCGCAGCTCACGACGGAGGATTTTACCCACAGGCGTCATCGGTAATGCATCCTTGAGCACAATCTGTCGCGGAATTTTGTATCCGGTGAGGTTTTCCTTGCAGTAGGCCTTGAGCTCCTCGACCGACAGGCTGGGGTCGCGGGCCACCACGAACAGCTTCACCGCCTCGCCGGACTTCTCGTCGGGAATGCCCACCGCCGCGCAACTGGCCACCTTCGGATGGGCCATCACCACGTCTTCGATCTCGTTGGGGTAGACATTGAAGCCAGAGACCAGGATCAGGTCCTTCTTGCGATCGACGATACGCACGAAGCCGTCCTCGTCGATCACCGCGATGTCGCCGGTCTTCAGCCAGCCTTCGGCATCGAGAATCTCCTCGGTGGCCTCGGGACGCTGCCAGTACCCCTTCATCACTTGCGGACCTTTCACACAGAGTTCGCCACGTTCGCCGACAGGCAGCTCGTTGCCCTGCTCGTCGATCACCTTGAGCGCCGTGCCCACGACCGGAATCCCCACCGTGCCCAGGCGCGCCTGCTCGCCGTAGGGGTTGGTGGTCACCACCGGCGAGCATTCGGTGAGGCCATAGCCTTCCACCACGGTGCAGCCGGTGACGCCCTTCCAGCGCTCGGCGGTGGCGCTGACCAGTGCAGTGCCGCCGGAGTTGGTGAGCTTCAGGTTGGAGAAATCGACGTCCTTGAACCCGGGGTGCTCCATCAACGCGACGAACAGGGTGTTGAGGCCGAGCAGCGCGGAGAAACGCCACTTCTTCAGTTCCTTGATGAAACCGGGGATGTCGCGCGGGTTGGTGATCAGCACGTTATGGTTGCCGCTGACCATCATGCACATGCAGTTCGCGGTGAAGGCATAGATGTGGTAGAGCGGCAGCGGCGCGATCATCACCTCCTGCGCCTCCTTCATCAGCGGCAGGCCATCTTTGCCGAGCTGGGAAAGCTGGGCGTGGACCTGCAGCATGTTCGCCACCAGGTTGCCGTGGGTGAGCATCGCCCCCTTCGAGACCCCGGTGGTGCCGCCGGTGTACTGCAACACGGCGACATCCTCCAGGCCGACCCTGACCGGCTGCAGGGCATGGCCCTGGCCTTGCTTCAAGGCCTGCCTGAACGGCAGCGCCTGGGGCAAGCGATAATCGGGGACCATCTTCTTCACCGACTTCACCACGCTGTTCACCAGCCAACCCTTCAGCGCCGGCAACAGGTCGCCCATGCGCGCCTCGATCAGGTACTCGATCCGCGTATCCGGGAGCACTTCCTCGACCAGCTTGCCGAACACGTTCAGGTAGACCAGCGCACGCACGCCGGCGTCCTTGAACTGGTGGCGCATTTCGCGGGCGGTGTACAGCGGATTGGTGTTGACCACCACCAGCCCCGCGCGCAAGGCGCCGAACACCGCGATGGGATATTGCAGGACATTGGGCATCTGCACCGCGATGCGGTCGCCGGGCTGGAGATCGGTCTGTTTCTGCAGGTAGGCGGCGAAGGCGGCGGACAGACGATCGAGTTCGGCGTAGCTGAGCGTCACGCCGAGATTGCTGAAGGCCGGGCGGTCGGCGAATTTCTTGCAGGAGCGCTCGAAGACCTCGACCACGGAACGGTAGGCGGCGAAGTCGAGACTGTCGGGTACGCCGGCCGGGCGTTTGTCGTTCCAGAATTCAGGTTGCATTTATTCTTGTCCTCTTACCTGAGCGGGTCTGGCCCGCGTGTGCGGGGTATCGGGCAACTTAGCAGTTGCATCGGACAGCGCAAATACTCCTCCTGCCCTTATTGATAGTGTGAATCTCCAGCCTGTCGCTCTTCGCCGCCCGCCATTCCAGAGCGGCCCGTGCCCAAGGGTGGCGCTTTTCCGGGACGAAACCGCGCACGCTGCTAGAATGCGCCGGAACGCGTCCGCCCGGCACAAGGAACGAACATGCCCGCCGCTGCCTACTGGCTCCCCGCCAGCGACGAAACCCCGCTGTACACCCGCCACTGGCCGAGCGCAACGGCCGTCGGCGCGGTGATGCTGTCCCACGGCATGGCCGAGCACGCCGGTCGCTACGAGCGTCTCGCCGCCGCGCTGAACGCTGCCGGCTACCACTTCTATGCGATCGACCAGCGCGGCCACGGCCGGACCGCCGAAGCCGACGAGCTGGGCCACTTCGCCGACCAGGGCGGCTGGGGCAAGGTGGTCGGCGACCTGGCCAGCCTGAACCACCATATCCGCCAGCAGCACCCGGAACTGCCGATCTTCCTGCTGGGCCACAGCATGGGCAGCTACATCTCCATGGCCTACCTGCTGCACCACAGCTGCAGCCTGCAAGGGGCGATCCTTTCCGGCTCCAACTACCAGCCGCAAGCGCTCTACCGGGTCGCCCGCCTGATCGCCCGCTTCGAGCGCTGGCGCCAGGGGCCGCTGGGCAAGAGCGCGCTGATCGACTTCCTCTCGTTCGGCTCGTTCAACAAGGCGTTCAAGCCCAATCGCACGGCCTTCGACTGGCTCAGTCGCGATCCGCAGGAAGTCGACAGGTACGTGGCCGACCCGCTGTGCGGCTTCCGCTGCAGCAACCAGTTGTGGGTGGACCTGCTCGGCGGCCTGGCCGATATCACCCCGCCCACCCACCTGCGGCAGATCGATGCCGGCCTGCCGCTGCTGGTCATCGGCGGCGAACGCGACCCGGTCAGCCAGGGCAGGCGCCTGGGCGACCTGGCCGACGCCCTGCGCGGCGCCGGGCTGCGCCAGGTGACCCTGAAGACCTATCCCGAGGCCCGTCACGAGCTGTTCAACGAGAGCAACCGCGACGCGGTCACCCAAGACCTGATCGACTGGCTGGAACAGGCCCTGCGCCACCGCCGGGATCATTCGACAAAGGAGAGAACATGAGCCAGGTCCAGAACATTCCCTACGCCGAGCTAGAGGTCGGGCAAAAGGCCGAGTACACCAGCAGCATCGCCGAGCGCGACCTGCAGTTGTTCGCCGCAGTCTCCGGCGACCGCAACCCGGTGCATCTGGACGCCGCCTACGCGGCCACCACCCAGTTCAAGGAACGCATCGCCCACGGCATGCTCAGCGGCGCCCTGATCAGCGCGGCGATCGCCACCGTGCTGCCCGGTCCAGGCACCATCTATCTCGGCCAGACCCTGCGCTTCACCCGTCCGGTCAAGCTCGGCGACGACCTGAAGGTCGAACTGGAAGTCCTCGAGAAGCTGCCGAAGAACCGCGTGCGCATGGCCACGCGGGTGTTCAACCAGGCAGGCAAGCAGGTGGTCGACGGCGAAGCGGAGATCATGGCGCCGGAAGAGAAGCTCAGCGTCGAGCTGGCCGAACTGCCGCCGATCAGCATCGGCTGAGCAGCCTTCCCTGCCGTCGGGCCATCCGGCCCGGCGGACTTGCCGGGCCGCCGCGCGCTGCTCTACCCTGTCCGCTGTCTTACCTCAATCACCAGGGATAACCGAAGGCATTCCACCGCCCGAAACCCCTTACCGGGAATCGGAGCCGCCATGGACCTTCGCTTGCTGTTGCTATCCCTGACCACCTTCGCCGCCGGCCTGGCGGAAAGCATCCTGATCGGCATCCTGCCGCCCCTGGCCGAAGACCTGCGGGTCTCCATCAGCCTGGCCGGCCAGCTCACCACCCTGTTCTCCCTCGGCTTCGCCCTCGCCGCACCGCTGCTCGGCTGGCTGACCCGGCGCATCGAACGCCGCCGCCTGCTGCTGGCGACCCTGCTGCTGTTCGCCCTCAGCAACGCGCTCGCCGCCCTCGCTCCGGGCTATCTCGGCCTGCTCCTGGCTCGCCTGGGAATGTCGGCCTGTTGCGGGCTGCTGATCGTCCTCGCCAGCCTGCTCGCCGCCGAGCTGGCCGCCCCGGCCCAGCGCGGCCGGGCGATCGGCCTGATCTTCATGGGCATCAGCGGTTCGCTGGTGTTCGGCGTGCCACTGGGCGTACAGATCAGCGACTGGTTCGGCTGGCGCTGGATCTTCGCCGGCATCGCGGTCTATTCGCTGCCCTTGTGCCTGCTGCTCTGGCGCTACCTGCCGCAACGCCAGGCCGGCGACCTGCCCGGCCGCGAAGGCTACCTGCGGCAGTTGCGCCAGCCCGCGCTGTGGCTCGCGCAACTGGTATCGATCCTGTTGCTCGGCGGGCACTTCACCCTGTTCGCCTATTTCACCCCGTACCTGGCGAGCATGGCCGGTATTCGCTCGCCCGGCGAGATCAGCCTGATCCTCCTGCTGATCGGCCTGGCAGCGCTGAGCGGCGGCTATATCGGCGGCTGGCTGGCCGACCGCCTCGGCCACCGGCGCGCCCTGCGTCTGGTGCCGGCGGCCTTCGCCCTGGCGCTGGCGGCGGTGCCGCTGAGCCTGGGCAGCATCGGGTTCCTGCCGGTACTGATGGTCTGGAGCGCGATCAGCTGGATGATCTCGCCGGTGGTGCAGAGCTTCCTGCTGCGCAGCGATCCGGCCAGCGGTTCCGCCGGCGTCGCCCTGAACACCTCGGCCATGCACCTGGGCGTGGGCCTCGGCGCGGCGCTGGGCGGCCTGGTGGTGGCGGCACTGGGAGTCGCCGCGACGCCCTGGGTCGGCCTCGCCCTGGTGCTGGCGGCGCTGGCCTGCGCGCTTGGCGCCAGCACGCTGGATGGCGCCACGCAAGCGCTGCCGCTCAGTCCCCCTGCACGGTGACGCTGGCGGTCATCCCGGCGCTCAGGTGGACATCCGCCGGCACCTGGTCGAGGCGGATGCGCACCGGAATGCGCTGCGCCAGGCGCACCCAGTTGAAGGTCGGCTCGACATTGGCCAGCAACTGGCCGTCCGGCGTCGAGTTGCGGTCGGTGATACCGCTGCTGATGCTCTCCACCGTGCCGTCGATCGGCTGATCGCCGCTCATCAGACGGACCTGGGCGCGCATGCCGACGCGGATGCCGGGCAGCTTGGTTTCCTCGAAGTAGGCGACCACATAGAAGGACTGCTGGTCGACCAACGCCATCACCGCCTGGCCCGCCGTGGCGTAGTTGCCCTGGGCCAGGCGCAGGTTGGTCACCTGGCCGTTGCGCGCGGCGCGCAGTTCGCTGCGCTTGAGGTTGAGTTCGGCGATCTTCACCTGGGCCAGCGCTTCCTGGTACTCGCTGCGAGCGATGGCGGCATTGATCTGGGCGTTTTCCTTGTCCTCGGCGCTGATCGCGCCGATGCCCAGGCGGCTGCGCCGGGCCGCCTCGTTCTGGCGCAACAGGTATTGCTGGTGACGGGTCTCGGCGACGGCGCGGGCCTGCTCCAGGTTGGCCTGGTAGCGTTCCTGGTCGATGCGCATCAGCACGTCGCCGACCTTGACCACCTGGTTGTCCTTGACCTCCAGGTCGGTCACCCAGCCGGACACGTCCGGCGCCACCACCACCACGTCGGCCCGCACCCGGGCATCGCGGGTCCAGGGCGAGAGCATGTAGTAGCGCCAGAGCCAGATGCCGGCGAGGACAGCGGCAGCGACCACCAGCAGGGTGACGACGACGCGAAGCGATGCACGCATGCGAATCTCCTTCTCGGGGCGACGGATTCAGGTCGTGGCCGCCCAGGTAATGCCACTCAACATCAAAATGAACAGGGCGCAGTCGAACAGCGCCTCGTGCCAGACCCAGCGACGCAACGGCGTTTTCTGGATCAGCACCCGCAGCGCGGCGGTGGCCGCCAGCGCCAGCAGGGCATAGACGAACAGCGGGCTGAGGTAGACGCCGCCCCAGGCCGATTCATGCAGACTCATGGCTTTCCTCCTGATGGCACCACTGCTGCCAGGTGAACAGCAGTTGCGCCAGGGCCGCGCGCGCCAGGCGGCTGGCTTCGTCGTCGTGGCGAGCGTCACGCTCCAGGGCTTCGCGCAACGGCAGGCTGATCCGTTCCAGGCGGTCGCTGCGCGGACCCGCGGGACCGGCCTCAAGCAGTTCGCCCAGTTCCCCGAGGAAGCGGTCGCGCGCCTTGCGCAGGACGCCACGGGCGCCTTCCAGGCAGGCCCGCAGGTGGATCAGTTCGTTACCCAGGTCGAGCGCCAGGAGGCCATCGTCCCAACGCCGCCGCTCCTGCTCCGGCAACAGGTTGGCGTGCCGCGCCAGGCGCAACAGGCGGTCGGCCATGCGCCCGCCGAACCAGTTCTCCGCCTGCGCCAGCGGGCGCCGGGTGAGGCGGCCGAGATCGACGCAGGTGGCGTCCAGCAGGCGTCGGGTCAGCCAGCCCGGACGCAAGGTCAGCAAGCGGAAGATCACCACCGCGAAGCCGACTCCGATCAGCACGCCTTGGGCGGAATTCAGCAGGGTCGCGAGGTCGTAGTCCATCTGGTTGCGCGGCGCGACCAGGACGATGAAGTGGATCGCGAACGAGGTGGCGGTGCCGGCGGTGACCGGTACGGCCATGCCCAGGGTGGCGAAGAACAGCGGCACGCCCATCGCCAGGCAGAGCAGCGGGAAGCCATTCCACTGCGGCAGCAGCCACTGGCTGACCAGCATCGCCGCCGGGATCGCGTAGACGATGCCGCGCAGGAAGCTCAGGCCGATGGCCACCGCGTTGTCGCGGTTGGCGAACAGGCTGCACACCACCGCCGCCAGCAGCATCGCGCCGGACGCCGCCGGCCACGCGGTATAGATCCAGTAGATCGACAGCCCGAGCAACGCCAGGGCGCTACGCGCGCCGTAGAACAGCGCCATCTGCAGGTCGCGGTGCCAGGACAGGGTGCCGGCGCTGCCCACCCGCCCCTCGACCTCGCCGCTGGCCACCGCGCGCATACCCTTCTCGGCATTCACCGCCTTGAGCAGCAGCACCGAGCAGCGGGTCAGCAGGTAACGCTGGTCGTTGCTCCACTGCGGCTCGACCGCGACCTGCGCCAACTCCTCGCGCAGCGCCTGCATCGACGCCGGATCGGTTCCTTCCAGGGCGCTGGCCAGCGCGGCCAGCCAGCGCTCCACCTGGCGCTCTTCCTCTTCGCTCAGCCGCGCCCGTTGCCGGGCCACGCCGCGCGCGGTGCGCAACAGGCTGAGCAGGTCGCGCGAGAGCAACGCCAGGGCGCCGGCCCGGCGCCGCCCGCGCTCGCCTTCGAACCAGGCATGGTCGCGCTGCGCATCGACCTCGACGATCTTGCTCAGCGCGTTGAGCAGCCCCTGCGGCTGCCGCTGGCGCGGGTCGATCTCGCCGCGCGCGGCCTGCATGCCCAGCAGCCAGGTGGCGTGGGCCTGCTTGTCGAGGTTCTGCTCGACCCGCTGCGGCCAGAGGATCGCACTGACCGCCGAGGCGCAGATGATCCCCAGGCAGATCTCGGTACAACGCGCCACCGCCTGCTCGAAGACCAGCAGCGGCTGGTCCACCGCCGGCAGGCCAATGATCGCCACCGTATAGCCGGAAAGTACGAAGGCATAGGAAACGTGGTTGCGCAGGGAGGTCGAGGCCGCCGTGCAGAGCCCCAGCCAGAGCGAGATGGCCAGCAGGAACAACCAGGGCGCCTGGGCGAACAGCGCGATCATCAGCACCGACATCGCGGTGCCGACCAGGGTGCCGAGCAGGCGGAACAAGCCCTTCGCCACCACCATGCCGGACAACGGCTGGGACACGATCAGCACGGTCATCAGCGCCCATTGCGGCTGCTCCAGGTCGAAGCGAAAGGCGCACCACAACGCCAGGCCGCCGGCCAGGAGCGTCTTGATGGCGAACTTGAGCGCCAGCGTCGAGGGTGCCAGGAACGGCTTCCAGTGAATGGGCACAGGGTCTTCCGAAACGGGGTCTACATCAGCATAGATAGCCGGCGAACGCCGAGGCGATATGTGCAGCCTATATTATTAGGCTGCTAACAATATCGTCCAGCGACATTCGTAGTATCCCGATCGCTGCGCCGGTGTTTTTCCAGGCGCAAAAAAACGGGCGACCGAAGTCGCCCTAAGTGCCTTGCGTGCTCTGTGTATCCGGGAGGATCAGCCTTTGCGGCTATGGGAATCCTTCCAGATGAAGTAACCGACCCCACCGAAGAAAGCGACCATGAGGCCTACCGTAAGAATCCCTGCGAGAACCACTTCGTCGATGAACATGTTGATGGCCTCCAGTTGCCGGTTGGGTGTTGCTCGATGGGCTCAGATTAGCGAGGCACGGCGGCGCAATATTGACCTGGATCAATCGCCCGGACGGGCTTTTTCGGCCAGGTGCATGACACTGACCCAGGTCAAGTTTCGCAGGAGGGAGAATGCGGCCGGACGCCGCAGATAACCGGGAGAAACCTGCCCGATCGCCGCACGTTGCCCGCAGGAATGCGCCGCCGGCGAACGCGGCGGCGGCGGCTTCAGCGCTTCTTCGGCTTGCCTTTCGGCTTCTTCCGCGGCTTGCCCAGCGGCAACACCTGTTCGAAGGCCTTGCGGACCTCCTGCAGGCGCTTCTCGTGCACGTCGTGGATGCGCTTGTCGCGCTCGGCGCTGAGGTCGATCACCTTGTCGTCGTCGTTCATGGCTGGGGGTACACCAGGCGGAAGGTCAGGTTCAAACGGGGCATGCAGGAGCGGCGGGTCTTCGCCACCTGATGTTGCCAATGATGCTGGGTTGCGCCGCGCATGACCAGCAGGCTGCCATGGGTCAGTTCCAGGGAATGGGCGATGCGGGTCTGGCCCTTGCGCCGCAGGTCGAAGCGGCGGCTGCCGCCGAGACTGAGCGAGGCGACCAGCGGATCGCGGCGCAGCTCTGGCTCGTCGTCGCTGTGCCAGCCCATGGAGTCCTGGCCGTCGCGGTAGTAGTTCAGCAGCACGCCGTTGACCCGCTGGCCGACCTCGCGCTCCACGCGCTCGCGGATCTCGCCGAGCAACGCGGTCCATGGCAGCGGCCGGTGGACCTGGCCGGAATAACGGTAGGCGGCTTCCGGGTCGCCGTACCAGGCCACCAGGCGCGGGGTCGGGCGCTCCTCGCCATGGATGCGCAGGATCGGCTGTTCCCAGGGCGTTTCCTGTTCCAGGCGCAACAGCCAGGCGCTCGCCAGCGGCGCATCCAGCCAATGCGGGAGATAGCGCAGGTCGGCGTCCGGCAGGGTCAGGGGTGCGTCGGCGAACAGGTCCATGGGCCGCAGGTTACTACGCCGCAAGGCCGCTGCTGAAGCCTGGAAAACCAGGGTTACACTTCGATGTCGATCAATTGTCCCTTGCGCGGCGGCTCGTCCGCCTGGGCGCTCTCCCCCGCTTCGTCAGCCGGCGCCTCGTCCCCCTCGTCGCTCCGCGCGTGCGCCTCGCCGCCCTGGCGGCGCTGGCGACGGCGGTATTCCTCTTCCAGCCAGCTTTCCTCGTCGCGCTCCTGGCGCAAGGCGACGCCATCGCTGCCCGCGCCAGCCTGGGTCGGCGCGACCGGCGGCGTGGCCGGACGAGGCTTGGGCGGGTCCTGCTGGACGGTGACCGGGATCAGGCCCTGGGGGATCGGCGGAAGCATGCAGGCAACCTCTCTGGGTAGTGCCGCGTCATGGGTTCTCGCAGCGTGCCGGTTTGCGGCGTTCTTCTACAAGGGTTATCGGTCGACCCGCCGCTCGACTTGAGAACCAGCCGCCAGGCGGTCGCTCCCGTACCGACGGACGGCTCTCCGACGAAGCCCTGGCGCAACACGCAATCCATCGCCAAGCTTCGCTCAACGCCACGCGTTGCGGTACCATACCCGGCTTTTTTGGGAGGTGGACATGGCGCAGTATCAACCGGGGCAACGCTGGATCAGCGACAGTGAAGCGGAATTGGGCCTGGGGACCATCCTGGCCCAGGATGGCCGCCTGCTCACCGTGCTCTATCCGGCGACCGGCGATACCCGCCAGTACGCCTTGCGCAATGCGCCGCTGACCCGCGTGCGCTTCGCCCCCGGCGATGAAGTGACGCACTTCGAAGGCTGGAAGATGACCGTCCGCGAGGTCGAGGAAAGCGAAGGCCTATTGGTCTACCACGGCCTCACCGCGCAGAACGAGCAGCGCACCCTGCCGGAAACCCAGCTCTCCAACTTCATCCAGTTCCGCCTCGCCAGCGACCGTCTGTTCGCCGGACAGATCGATCCCCTGCCCTGGTTCTCCCTGCGCTACCACACTCTCGAACGCCGCAGCCAACTGCTCCAGTCCTCGCTCTGGGGCCTCGGCGGCGCCCGCGCCCAGCCGATCGCCCACCAGTTGCACATCGCCCGCGAAGTCGCCGACCGCATGGCGCCGCGCGTCCTGCTGGCCGACGAAGTGGGCCTGGGCAAGACCATCGAGGCCGGCCTGATCATCCATCGCCAGTTGCTCTCCGGCCGCGCCGGGCGAGTGCTGATCCTGGTTCCGGAAAACCTCCAGCACCAGTGGCTGGTGGAGATGCGCCGGCGCTTCAACCTGCAGGTGGCCCTGTTCGACAAGGAGCGCTTCGCCGAAAGCGATGCCAGCAATCCCTTCGAGGACACCCAGTTGGCCCTGGTCGCCCTGGAGTGGCTGAAGGAAGACGAACGCGCCCAGGACGCCCTGTTCGCCGCCGGCTGGGACCTGCTGGTGGTCGACGAAGCCCACCACTTGGTCTGGCACCAGGACCAGGTCAGCGCCGAATACGCGCTGGTCGAGCAACTGGCGGAGATCATTCCCGGCGTCCTGTTGCTCACCGCGACCCCGGAGCAACTCGGCCAGGACAGCCACTTCGCGCGCCTGCGCCTGCTCGATCCGAACCGCTTCCACGACCTCGAAGCGTTCCGCCGGGAGAGCGAGCAATACCGCCCGGTCGCCGAAGCGGTGCAGGAACTGCTCGACCACGGCAATCTTTCCGCCGGCGCGCGCACGGCCATCCACGGCTTCCTCGGCAGCGAGGGCGACGAGCTGCTGGCCAGCGTCGAAGGCGGCGATGAAGACGCCCGCTCGCGCCTGGTCCGCGAACTGCTCGACCGCCACGGCACCGGCCGCGTGCTGTTCCGCAACACCCGTGCCGCCGTGCAGGGCTTCCCCCAGCGCGAACTGCACGCCTATCCGTTGCCGATGCCAAGCCAGTACGAGGAATTGCCGGCCGGCGAACACCCGGACCTGTATCCGGAAGTGAATTTCCAGCAGCAGTGGGAAGACGGCGACGACAACAACCGCTGGTGGCGCTTCGACCCGCGCGTCGAGTGGCTGATCGATACCCTGAAGATGCTCAAGCAGTTCAAGGTCCTGGTCATCTGTGCCCACGCCGAGACCGCCCTCGACCTGGAGGACGCCCTGCGCCTGCGTTCGGGCATCTCCGCCACGGTGTTCCACGAAGGCATGAGCATTCTCGAGCGCGACCGCGCCGCCGCCTACTTCGCCGACGAAGAGTTCGGCGCCCAGGTGCTGATCTGCTCGGAAATCGGCAGCGAAGGCCGCAACTTCCAGTTCGCCCACCATCTGGTGCTGTTCGACCTGCCGGCCCACCCGGACCTGCTCGAGCAGCGCATCGGCCGCCTCGACCGGATCGGCCAGCGACACACCATCCAGTTGCACGTACCGCACCTGGAGAACAGCGCCCAGCAGCGCCTGTTCCAGTGGTACCACCAGGCGCTGAACGCCTTCCTCAATACCTGCCCCACCGGCAACGCCCTGCAACACGAGTTCGGCCCGCGCCTGCTGCCGCTGCTCGACGGCGGCGAGGACAAGGCCTGGGACGCGCTGCTCGCCGAAGGCCGCGCCCGTCGCGAAGCCCTCGAAGCGGAGCTGCACAGCGGTCGCGACCGCCTGCTGGAGCTGAACTCCGGCGGCGCCGGCGAAGGCGAGGCGCTGGTGGAGGCCATCGAGGAGCAGGACGACGATTTCGCCCTGCCGATCTACATGGAGCGCCTGTTCGACGCCTACGGCATCCACAGCGAAGACCATTCGGAAAATGCCCTGATCCTCAAGCCAAGCGAGAAGATGCTCGACGCCGGCTTCCCCCTCGGCGACGACGAAGGCGTGACCATCACCTACGACCGTGCCCAGGCGCTGGCCCGCGAGGACATGCAGTTCCTCACCTGGGAACATCCGATGGTTCAGGGCGGCATGGACCTGGTGCTGTCCGGCTCGATGGGCAACACCTCGGTGGCGCTGATCAAGAACAAGGCGCTGAAGCCTGGCACCGTGCTGCTCGAACTCCTGTTCGTCAGCGAGGCCGTGGCACCGCGCGCCCTCCAGCTCGGCCGCTGGCTGCCGCCGCAGGCCCTGCGCTGCCTGCTCGACGCCAACGGCAACGACCTGGCCGGCCGGGTGTCCCTGGAAACCCTCAACGACCAGCTGGAAAGCGTGCCACGGGTCAGCGCCAACAAGTTCGTCCAGGCCCAGCGCGACGTGCTGGCCAAGCAGTTCGACGTGGCCGAGGGCAAGATCGTCCCGCGCCACGAGGAACGCGTGGCCAGGGCCAAGCAGCAGTTCGCCGCCGCCATGGACGAGGAACTGGCGCGCCTGACCGCGCTCAAGGCGGTCAACCCGAGCGTCCGCGACAGCGAGCTGGACAGCCTGCGCACCCAGCGCGAGGAAGGCCTGGCCCTGCTCAACAAGGCCTCCCTGCGCCTCGAGGCGATCCGCATCCTGGTCGCCGGCTGACGCCCGGCAACGGCTGCGCGAAACGAGAAGCCATGGGCCTCCCCATGGCTTCTTTCATTTCATTTCCAGCGAAGGCCGCAACGGCGGATGGCCGCGCGGCGACCGTTCGCCCCGTTCCCCGTTCCCCGTTCCCCGGCCCCCGCCGGGCCGCGAGCCGGGCGTCGCAGCGGAATCGCGACGGTCGCCCTGCGACTTATTGACCTCCGGCAAAGGTCCGCCGCCCGCGAGGGTCTACAGTGTCCTTGAAGTTTCAAGAACGCCCGGCGGGCGGACACTCACTCTGGAGGGACACCTTATGTACGATCGCATTCTGGTAGCCGTGGACGGCAGCCCGGTCTCCGACCGCGCCCTGGAAGAGGCCATCAAGCTGGCCGGCCTCAGCGGCGGCAAGCTGCGCGTCATCACCATCGTCGACAGCCCGCTGCGCCACCTTCCCGACTACGCGGTGTACTACAACCCCGAGCCGCTGCGCGAAGCCGCGCTGAAAGCCGCCGATGACGTCCTGGCCAAGGCCCGCGAGAAGGTCGAGGCGAGCAACGTCGAAGGCGCCACCTTCGATCGCGTCTGCCAGGAGCGCGCCAGCGAGGAAATCGCCGAGCGCATCGAACTCGAGGCCCAGGCCAGCGATGCCGACGTGGTGGTCATGGGCACCCATGGTCGTCGCGGCATGCGCCGCCTGATGCTCGGCAGCGTGGCGGAAGGCCTGATCCGCGTGGCTTCGCGTCCGGTCCTGCTGGTCCGCGACAAATAAGGCGAAAGCCGACGAAAAAGGCCGTGGGGGGGAATCCTCCACGGCCTTTTTTCTTTCAGCCCCCGTCGCTCACTGGGCTGCCCTGGGCGCGCGGCAACTGGCGAAGATGTCCAGCGCCGGCTGGTACAGCGAAGTCTGTACGTCCAGCAGGCCGAGCACCGAGTGGAACAGGTTGTCGTGGCTCAGGTCCTTGTCGTCGCGCTTGCCGTCCAGGCAACTGCGCTGGATGCCCCAGTTGCCCAGCGCCTGCGGGGCGAACCACATGACCATCGGCACGTGGATCTGCGCCTGGGGCGCGATCGAATAAGGCGCCGCGTGCAGGTAGACGCCATTCTCGCCCAGCGACTCGCCGTGGTCGGACACGTAGATCATCGCCGTATCGCGCTTGTCGGCATTCCGCTTGAGCAATTCGATCACCTTCGTCAGGAAGTGGTCGGTATAGAGGATGGTGTTGTCGTAGACGTTCACCAGCTCTTCCTTGCTGCAACTGCCGAGCTGGTTGGTCCGGCATACCGGCTGGAAGCGTTCCATCTCCTTCGGGTAGCGCTCGTAGTACTCGGGACCGTGGCTGCCATCGGAGTGCAGGACGATGATGGCGTCGTCCTGCAATCCGTCGATGTACTCCTGCAGGCCTACCAGCAGCGACTCGTCCAGGCAGTTCTTGCCGTCGCAGAACGGACTCGGCTGGGTCTTCGGGATGTCCCGGTTGGGCACCCGCAGGCAGGTGCCCTTGCAGTCGCTGTTGTTCTCCAGCCACAACACCTGCACGCCGGCACGCTGGAGAATGTCCAGCAGGCCTTCGTGGGTCTTGGCCTTCTTGTCGCTGTAGTCCTCGCGCGGGTACTGGGAGAACATGCAGGGCACCGAGACCGCGGTGGAAGTGCCGCAGGAACGGACCTGGGTGAAGTTGACGATGTCCTGCTTGCTCAGCTCCGGGTTGGTCTCGCGGGCGTAGCCGTTCAGCGAGAAATGGTCGGCACGGGCGGTCTCGCCGACCACGAACACCAGCAGCGATTTCTTCTGTCGCTGCAGCGCAGCCGGCGCCTGGCGGGCGTCCAGGCCGATCGGCTCGACCACCAGGTGCTCCTTGATCACCAGGCGCTGCTTGGCGTACTTGCCCACCGCGTAGATGTAGTTGGTCGGGTTGATGAAGTGGGTCAGCTTGTCTTCCTCGCGGAAGATCGGCGCGTAGGTGGAATAGAAGCTGCCTACCATTACCGCGACGATCAGCAGGCAGCCGAGCAGCGTCAGGATCTTGTTCAGCAGGCCGCGGAAGAACGGCCGGTAGCGTACCGGCCAGAGCCAGATCAGCAGCGAAGGCAGGACACCGAGCAGCAGCAGGTAGCCGAGCAGGGTCGGGTTGACCAGGTCGCCGGCCTCGGTGGCGTTGGTCTCGAAGACGTTCTGCACCATCACCGTGTCGATGCTGATGCCGTAGCTACCCATGAAGTAGGTCGCGCCGGCCGAGCACAGGGCGACCAGGGTCAAGGCCGGCTTGAGCAGCGGGCGGAAGGAAACCAGGGTCAGCAGGAGCGTGAAGGCGGCCCACAGGAACGCCGCGAACGAAGCGAAGAACGCGAAGCCCTTCAAGCCTTGCAGCGGCACCAGGCCATGCAGGGCCTTCCAGGTCGCCGCGTTGTAGAACACCACCAGAACCAGCGCGAACAGCATCACCAGCCGGGTCGAACCGATAGCCGGCAAGAAACGCTTGATACCCCCACCCATTGAAGCAACTCCTGAAACGTAACGGACCGCCGCCACCCCCGTGGCGGGGCGCCCGAACTCTATCGGGCGCCTGGTCAAAATTTCGTGAAGCCTCGCGAGCCCTCGCGGGCGCAGCGATCATGCCCGTGGCGATGGAGCCGGAACAAGCTCAGCTATGCCTTTTCTCCCCGGGAAGATGCCGAAACCGGCCGTATGTCGGCGGCCAGCGACTTCCTTCCATGCCGACCTTGCAGGTGGCTCCCGCTATCTATACTGGAAGCACAATGCCACCCCCATCCCCAGCCCGCGCCCGCGCCGTCCGCGGGTTTTCCGTGTCCAGGGAGACACCGCTATGGATTGGCAAGGCCTGCGCTTCCTCGGAGAGTCTCCCATCGACGGCTACGTGCTGCAGAACTGCACCTATTCTCCGTCGCTGGTGGCGCTCGCCTTCCTCGTCGCCTGCCTCGCCGGGTACACGGCGCTGGACATGGTCGAGCGGGTCGGCAACAGCCTGAGCCACCCGCGCCGCTGGCAATGGGTCGGGGCGTTCTGCCTGGGCAGCGGCATCTGGGCCACGCATTTCGTCGCCATGCTCGCGTTCCACGCGCCGATCGCCCTGCGCTACGACCTGCCGATCACCGGCCTGTCGCTGCTGATCGCCGTCGCCGCCTCGTACCTGGCGATGTACATGACCGCCCGCCCGCGCTTCGGCCTGCTGCCCTGCCTGCTCGCCGCCTGCTGCATCGGCCTGGGCATCGCCGCCATGCACTACACCGGGATGGCGGCGATGCGCTCGGTGGCCACCCAGTACTACCAGCCATCGCTGTTCGCCCTTTCGGTACTGATCGCCATCGGCGCCGCCTTCACCGCCCTCGCCGCGGTCCCCTACCTGCGCGGCCGGCGCAGCGCGCGCTACCGCTACATGAAACTGATCGCCAGCCTGCTGCTGGCCGGCGCCATCGCCGCCATGCATTTCACCGGGATGGCCGCGCTGGTGCTCAGCGTACCCGCCGGCACGCCGCTGGAACTGCAAGCCAGCGCCGACTCGCTGCGCCTGGGCTGGCTCACCGGAGTGCTCGCCAGCGCCATCGCCGCCTGCGGCATCTGGGCCGCATGGTCGGAGAAACAGCGGGAGCGCCGGCTCAGCGAAAACAGCCGGGTCAACGCCCTGCTCAACCAGCTCGACCACGCCCACGCCTCGCTGCGCCAGATGGCTCGCTACGACAGCCTGACCGGCCTGCAGAACCGCACGGCATTCAACGAAGTGTTCGTCCAGCACCTGGAGAACTGTCGCCTGAGAGGCAAGGGCCTGGCGGTGATGTTCCTCGACCTCGATCACTTCAAGCGGATCAACGATTCCCTCGGCCACGACTCCGGCGACGAACTGCTGAAGATCGTCTCCGAACGCATCCGCAGCGTGTTGCGCGATAGCGACGTGGTGGCGCGCTTCGCCGGCGACGAGTTCTGCGTGCTCGCCGACCTCACCCAGGACCACGAGGCGCACATCCTCTCGCAACGCCTGATGCAGAAGATGAAGGAACCCATCGCCCTGGACGGGCGCACCCTGGTGATGACCGCCAGCGTCGGCGTCAGCCTCTACCCGAACGACGGCGAGCAGTGCGAGGAGTTGCTGAAGAACGCCGGCCTGGCCCTGCACCAGTCCAAGGCCTGCGGGCGCAACAACGCGCAGTTCTTCAGCCGGCAACTGCTGGTGCGGGCGACCCAGGAACTGCAGATGGAGGAGGAACTGCGCCAGGCCCTGCGCGACGACCAACTGGAGCTGCACTACCAGCCGATCCTCGCCCTCGCCGACGGCGAGGTACACCAGTTGGAGGCATTGGTGCGCTGGCGCCATCCGACCCAGGGCCTGCTCGGTCCGGACCGCTTCATCGGCCTGGCCGAAGCCAACGGCATGATCGACCAGCTCGACGACTGGGTGCTGCGACGCGCCTGCCGCGACCTGCGCAGCCTGCACCTGGCCGGCCACGAACGGCTGCGGGTGGCGGTCAACTGCTGCGCCAGCAATCTCGGCCGGGCCAGCCTGGTCGACGAAGTCCGTCATGCGCTGGAGCAGGCAGGGCTGGCGGCGTGCTTCCTCGAACTGGAGGTGACCGAGGACGCGCTGATGTACAACATCGACCAGACCATCCCGCTGCTCGAACGCCTCCGCGAGCTGGGCGTCAGCCTGTCGATCGACGACTTCGGCACCGGCTATTCGTCGCTCGCCTACCTGCGGCGCCTGCCGCTGGACGCGCTGAAGGTGGATCGCTCGTTCATCATGGACATCCCCGCCTCGCAGCGGGACATGGAAATCGCCCAGGCGATCATCGCGATGGCCCAGAAGCTCCATCTGAAAGTCGTCGCCGAGGGCGTGGAGACTCCGCAGCAACTGGCGTTCCTGCGGGAGAACCATTGCGAGCTGGTGCAGGGCTACCTGTTCAGCCGGCCGCTGCCGCTGGCGGCCCTGGAAGAGTTCCTCCGCGCCTACCGCTTCGACGCCGCGCCGCCGCTGCGCAGCCTGAACCAGGCCTGAGGTTCACTCGACGGCGGTCCGGTATTGCTCCACCAGGGTCGCCGGATCGCGTTCGAGATAGCCCTGGCTGCCGTGCAGACGCATCAACTGCGCGGCCAACCCGCTCATCGGGGTGGCCGCGCCTTGCTCGCGGGACAGCTTCACCGCGGTATCGAGATCCTTGAGCAGGGTCCGTACGTGCCACTTGACCGGCTCGTAACGGCTCTCGGCCATTTGCGGGGCGAGGATCTGCAACGGCTTCGAGTCGGCGAAGCCGCCCGCCAGCGCCGGAGCGACCAGGCTGGCGTCGACCCCGGCCCGCTCCGCCAGCGCCACCACTTCGGCGATCACCAGGGCGTTGCAGGCAACGATCATCTGGTTGCAGACCTTGGTCACCTGCCCGGCGCCCACCTCGCCCATGCGCGTCAGGCGCTGGCCGAGCCGGGAGAGGACCGGCCGCAGGCGTTCGATATCCGCTGCGCGTCCGCCGGCCATGATCGCCAGGCTGCCGCTTTCCGCGCCCGGCGTGCCGCCGGAGACCGGCGCGTCGACCCAGCGCACGCCGCAGCGCGCCTCCAGCTCGGCGGCCATCTCGCGGGTGGCGGCCGGCTCGGCGCTGGAGAAATCCACCAGCAACTGCCCGGGCCTGGCGTTCTCGACGATGCCGCCGGCGCCGAACACCACTTCGCGCACCGCCGCGGTATCGGCCAGGCAAAGCATCAGGATTTCCGCGTCGGCGGCCAGTTCGGCCGGGACCTCGACGGCTTTCGCGCCCTCGGCCGCGAGCAACTCGCGTTTGCCCGGCGAACGGTTCCACACCGCCAGCGGATAGCCGGCGGCCAGCAGCCGGCGGCACATGGGCACGCCCATCAGGCCGAGACCGGCGAAGGCAAGGGAAGGCAGGGAAGCGGACATGGCGGACTCCAATACGCAACGAATGGGCACGGGGAGCGTCATATTACCCGCGAGGCGCCGGCGAGCAACGCCGCGACGGCTGCCCAAGCGGGCCGCGCACCACTATACTCCCCGGGTTTTTTCCGCCATTGAACCGGAGAACTCTCCCATGTTGAAACGCTCCCTGGCGCTCGCCGCCGGCATCGCCCTGTCCCTGTCCGCCGCGCTCGCCCACGCCGAAGCCCTGAAAGAACTCAAGGTCTCGGCGATCCCCGACGAAGCGCCCACCGAACTGCTGCGCAAGTTCAAACCGCTCGGCGCCTATCTGGAGAAGCAACTCGGCATGCCGGTGAAGTTCGTCCCGGTGGCCGACTACGCCGGGGTGGTCGAGGCGCTGGCCGCCGACCGCCTGGACATGGCCTGGCTGGGTGGCTTCACCTTCGTCCAGGCGCGGCTGAAGACCGGCAACGCCATTCCCCTGGTGCAGCGCGAGCAGGACCAGCAGTTCACCAGCAAATTCATCACGGCCGATCCCCAGGTGAAATCCCTGCAGGACCTGAAGGGCAAGACCTTCGCCTTCGGCTCGGTCTCCTCCACCTCGGGCAGCCTGATGCCGCGCTACTTCATGCAGAAGGACGGCATCGTCCCCGAGCAGTTCTTCTCCCGCGTCGCCTACTCCGGCGCCCACGACGCCACCGCGGCCTGGGTCCAGGCCGGCAAGGTCGACGCCGGCGTGCTGAACGCCTCGGTCTGGCAGAAGCTGGTGGACAGCGGCAAGGTCGATACCGCCAAGGTCAAGGTCTTCGCCACCACGCCGACCTACTACGACTACAACTGGACCGTGCGCGGCAACCTCGACCCGGCCCTGGCCGAGAAGATCAAGCAGGCCTTCCTCGCCCTCGACCCGGCGAAACCGGCCGACAAGGAGATCCTCGACCTGCAGGCCGCCAGCCGCTTCATCGAGACCAGTCCGGACAACTACAAGGGCATCGAGGAGTCCGCACGCGCCGCCGGCCTGCTGAAGTGAGCCTGAGCCTCGACGGCGTGGACCTGGTCCACGCCGACGGCCAACGCGCCCTCGCCGACATCCGCCTGCGCCTGGCCGCCGGCGAACGGGTGGCCCTGATCGGACCTTCCGGCGCCGGCAAGACCAGCCTGCTGCGGGTGCTCGCCAGCCAATGGCGGCCCAGCGCCGGCCGTGTCGAACTGCTCGGCGAGGAGCCCTGGGGGCTATCCGCCGCCGCCCGCCAACGCCTGCGCGCGCGCATCGGCCTGGTCCACCAGGCGCCGCCGCTGCCGCCACGGCAGCGGGTGGTCAGCGCGGTACTGGCCGGACGCCTCGGCCAGTGGCCGCTGTGGAAGAGCCTGGCCAGCCTGGTCTATCCGCTGGACCGCGCCGGCGCCCACGACGCGCTGCAACGCCTGGATCTCGGCGACAAGCTGTTCCAGCGCTGCGACCAGCTTTCCGGCGGCCAGTTGCAGCGGGTCGGCATCGCCCGGGTGCTCTACCAGCGCGCCGAGCTGATCCTCGCCGACGAACCGGTCTCGGCCATGGACCCGGTGCTCGCCGGCCATACCCTGGCCCTGCTCAACCGCGAGGCCGCCGCGCGCGGCAGCACCCTGCTGGCCAGCCTGCACGCGGTGGAGCTGGCGCTGCAACACTTCCCCCGGGTGATCGGCCTGCGCGCCGGACGCATCGCCTTCGACCTGCCCGCCGGCGAAGTCGACCGCGCCGCGCTGGACGCCCTCTACGCCAACGAACAACTGCAAGCCGAGCGCGCCAGCCCGGCCAGCGAACCCGCCGTGGTGCACATCCCACGATGCTGAACGCCGCTTCTCCGCCGCGCGACCCCGCCGCCCTACCGCGCCTGCTGCTGACCCTGGCCGCGTTGCTGCTGCTCTGGCCGGGGCTGCGCCTCAGCGAACTGGATATCCCCGGCCTGTTCAGCGGCGACAACGCGCGCACCATGGGCGGTTTCCTCGCCGGCTTCTGGCCGCCGGCGCACGATCCCGAGTTCCTCGCCCTGCTCGGCCGCGCAACCCTGGAAACCCTCGCCATCGCCACCGCCGGCATGGCCCTGGCCTGGCTCCTGGCGTTTCCCGCCGCACTGCTGGCGACCCGCGCCCTGTCACTCTCGGCACTGCCGCGCGGCGGCCTGCCGGCCTGGTGGGCACGGGCACTGCGCTGGCCGGTGCGCGGCCTGCTGATCCTCCTGCGCAGCGTGCCGGAAATCGTCTGGGCGCTGCTGTTCGTCCGCGCCGTGGGCCTGGGGCCCACCGCCGGGGTGCTGGCCATCGCCATCACCTATGCCGGCATGCTCGGCAAGGTCTACGCGGAAATCTTCGAGTCGGTGGATCCGCGCCCCACCCGCGCCCTGCTGCTGGGCGGCGGATCGCGGCTGGCGGCGTTCGCCTACGGGGTGCTGCCGAACGCCGCCGGGGAAATGATTTCCTACACCGTCTATCGCTGGGAGTGCGCGATCCGCGCTTCGGTGGTGATGGGCTTCGTCGGCGCCGGCGGCCTCGGCCAGCAGATCGACCTGTCGCTGCGGATGTTCGCCGGCGGCGAGGTTGCCAGCATCCTGCTGACCTTCCTCCTGCTGGTCCTCCTCGCCGACCTGCTGAGCCGCTTCCTGCGCGGGAGGCTGGCATGAGCCGGACCTGGCGCCTGCTGCTCTGGCCGCTGCTGGTGGTGGCCGCGGTGGGCGCCTCGTTCGCCTACCTGGACATGGACACCGCAGGTCTTTTCAGCGGCAAGGGAATGGGCCAGATGGCCGCCTACGCCAGCGAGTTCTTCCCGCCCGACCTGTCCGCCCCGCACCTGCGGGCGATTGGCCGGGGGCTGCTGGAAACCCTGGCCATGTCGGCCATCGGCACCCTGCTGGCGGCACTGCTCGGCCTGCTCTTCGCGCTGCCAGCGGCGGGTCGCTTCGGCGTGCCGGCGCAGAGCCTGGCGCGACTCCTGCTCAATGCGCTGCGCGCCGTGCCGGAGCTGGTCTGGGGTGCGCTGATGGTGCTGGCGGCCGGGCTCGGGCCGAACGCCGGGACCCTCGCCCTGGCCCTGCACACCGGCGGCGTGCTCGGCCGGCTGTTCGCCGAAGCCCTGGAGAACACCCCGGCGCAGCCCGCCGAGGCCTTGCGCCTGGCCGGCAGCGGACGCCTCGCGGCATTCGCCTATGGCACCCTGCCGGGGGTCTGGCCGCAACTGGTGGCCTATACCCTGTACCGCTGGGAGAACAATATCCGCATGGCCAGCGTGCTCGGTTTCGTCGGCGCCGGCGGGCTCGGGCAGATGCTCTATTTCAGCCTCAGCCTGTTCCAGCAGGCCCAGGCCGCCACCGTGATCCTGGCCATGCTGGTCCTGGTGCTCGGGGTCGACAGCCTGAGCGCCTGGGCGCGGCAGCGCTGGGTCAGTCAATAACCTCCCTTAGGAAATTTCCGAATCCCGTCGAAGATCGGCCATCATCGACGGTCAGAGACATCGGGGAGGCGGCTTGCGCCTCCGCTCATCCAGGGAGAGGAAAATCATGCGTACACCACTGCTATCCGCGCTACTGCTGGGCCTGCTGGCCCTCGGCGGCTGCAGCCTGCCCCAACAGCAGGCCGGCGCGCCGACCGAGCAGCGGCTCGGCACCCAATGGGGCGAAGGCGTCGCCTCGCCGGTCACCTCGGTGGCCCTGCGACGTCTATCGGAGCAACCGGTCGATCGCCGCCAGGTGTTCTACAGCGCGCGGCGCTTCGACGGCCCGGCGCTCAAGGAACTGCCCCTGGCCAAGGGCCGGGTCGGCTTCGCCGTACTCGACGAGGATGGCGGCAAGTTCGACCTGGTGCAGCACCGCAGCACCCTGCAACTCCAAGGTCGTGAAGGCCAGCGCTACCGACTGTGGCTGAACAACCTCGGCAGCGCGACCTACGAGGTGGTCGCCACGGTAGACGGCCTGGACGTGCTCAACGGCCAGCCGGGCAGCCTGAAGAACCGCGGCTATGTGCTGGAACCGGGCGAGAACCTGGTGATCGAGGGCTTCCGCAAGAGCGAACGGGAAGTCGCGGCATTCCGCTTCGCCAGTCCCGACGATGCCTACGCCAGCAACAGCGCGGCCGGCGACAGCCGCAACCTCGGCGTGATCGGCGTGGCCCTGTTCGAGCTGGACGCTCCGGCCAGCGGTCGCGAGGCGCCGGCCGACGGACCGCAGGCATTTCCCGCCGACGCCCGGAACGGCGGCGGCTACGCGCCGCCGCCACGCTATCGCGACTGAGGCATCTTCACGAAAACTGCGCGGCGGCGTTCCTTCATAAGCAATCCATCTCACAGGAGCCGCCGATGAACCGCTTTTCACTGCCCCGCCCCGACGCACGCCAGTGCGTCGCCGGCCTGGGTTTCTCCGCCCTTCTGCTGCTGGCCTCCTCGGCCAACGCCGCCGCCTGCCGCGACATCACCAGCGTGCAGCAAAGCGCCGACGCCACGCGCAATACCTCGATGGGCGGCCACGTGACCCAGCACATCTACGGGATGACGCCGCCGTCCGGCTCGTCGCAGAAAGACAAGACCCTGTTCAAGTCGAGAGGCAACTACGACGCGGCCTGGCGCCAGTACGGATACATCGACAATCCGGTGGCCTGCAGCGGCAACAGCAAGTTCCAGGTGGTTTCCCTGGAGAAGCTGCACATGGGCAAGATCGATGCCTACTCCTGCAAGCAGGCCGACGGCCAGGGCGTCTGCACGCGCTGGGATACGTACATGGCCAAGGAGATTTCGTACGGTTTCGTGCTGAAAGACGGCAAGTGGATCCTCAATACCCTCTACCCGGTTCCCCTCGACTAGGGCGCAGGCCGTCCGCGCCGGCCGCCCCATTGCAGGGAGCCGGCGCGGCCGTCCGGGTCAGAAGGTCAGCGTGCCCAGGCCCATGCCCGGGTCGCTGAAGCCGGAGCGACCATCTTCCATGCGACCGCTGAAACGCCGCAGGAAGCTGTCCGCCCCCTGCGCGCTGACGCTGAAGTCGTACCAGTTGCCGCTGCTGCGCAGCGAATAGCGGACTTCCCGACGCTGTCCCGGCGGCACGTTGACGGTACGCCGCTCGCCCTGGCGATAGACGTTGTCCTTGACCGTCAGCTTGACCGGATGGCGGCCACGGTTGATCAGTTGCACGCGCAGGTTGCCGAACAGCGGCTCGTAGTCGATCCGCACTTCCGGCAGCGGCGCCTTGCGCTCCGCCAGGTCGCGCCGCAGGTTGCCGCGGAAGACCCGGAGGAAACCGTTCGGACCGTGCACTTCCAGGTGGTAGTCGCCGCTGGCGTCGCCCTGGAAGCTGTCGTGCAGGCGCTTGCGCGCGCCAACGGTGTAGCGTTTCGGCGGGTTCTCGCTGTCGAGCAGGTCGAACACCTGGAACACCGCGCCGGCCTTGCCGGTGTTGGCGAAGGTCAGGCTCAGCGCGTCTCCGCCGCTGCGGTAGCGCGCATGCACGCCCAACTCGTAGGGCAAGGCGCGGGCCGGACGGATGCCCATTTCCTGCTTGGGCATGGCGGCCACCGCCGGCGGCTTCGGCTTCGGCAGCTTGATCTGGCTGGCGACGATGGCGTCGGCCTGGCTGGTGTCGGGCAGTTCGGGGAACGGCTCGTTGTTCGGGTTGGCGAAGTTGAACGCCGAGGTCAGGTCGCCGCAGACGGCACGACGCCAGGGACTGATATTCGGCTCCATGACCCCGAAGCGCTGCTCCAGGAAGCGGATCACCGAGGTGTGGTCGAACACCTGGGAGTTGACCCAGCCGCCCTTGCTCCACGGCGAGATCACGTACATCGGCACCCGCGGGCCGAGGCCGTAGGGCTGGTTGCGATAACGGATATCGCCCTTGGTGTGCCATTCGAGGGTGGCGTCGGCGGTGGTCTTGCCGCGCAGCGTGCCGTCCTTGTTCAGGCTCGGCGCGGCCGGCGGGGCGACGTGGTCGAAGAAGCCGTCGTTCTCGTCGAACATCACCAGCAGCGCGGTCTTGCTCCAGACCTCCGGGTTGGCGGTCAGCGCGTCGAGTACCCAGGAAGTGTACTCGGCCCCCCAGATCGGGCTGGACGGGCCGGGGTGTTCGGAGTACTTGGCCGGGGCGACGATCCAGGACACCTGCGGCAGGCTGTTGGCCAGCACGTCGCGCTTCAGCGCATCGAGCTTCCAGGTGCTCAGGCCGTTGACGATCAGCGGCGAGTCAGGCGCCGCGGCGCGGTACTGGCGGAAGCCGATCAGCGGGTTGTCGGAGAAGTTGTCGGCCATGTCCTGGTAGACCCGCCAGGTGATGCCGGCGGCCTGCAGGCGCTCGGGATAGGTGGTCCAGGTGTAGCCCTGCTCCACCGGGCCGTTGCTGTCGTGGTCGTTGGTGGTTACCGGGCCGCCGTGCTGGCCGAGCGGGTCGTTGGTACCGGTCCAGAGGAACAGCCGGTTGGGGTTGGTGCCGCCCTGGAACGAGCAGTGATAGGCGTCGCAGATGGTGAAGGCGTTGGCCATCGCGAACTGGAAGGCGATGTCCTGCTCCTTGTAGTAGCCCAGGGAACGCTCGGTCTTGGCCGGCAACCACTTGTCCATGCGCCCTTCGTTCCAGGCCTGCTGGGCGTCCGGCCAGGTGTGCGGGGTGCCGTCGACGCGCTGGGCGCTGGTGGTGCTGGTGTCGAAGTGGTAGGGCAGGATCTCGCCCTTGCTGCCCTTCTGGTGCCAGACCCGCTGGCCGTCGGGCAGCGGGATCGCCATGCGGTCGCCGAAGCCGCGGACGCCCTTGAGGGTGCCGAAATAGTGGTCGAAGGAGCGGTTCTCCTGCATCAGGATCACCACGTGCTCGACGTCCTTGAGGTTGCCATGCCGGCGGTGCGCGGGAATCGCCAGGGCCGCCTGGATGCTCGACGGCAGCATGCTGGTGGCGACGGTGGCGCCGACCGTACCGGCGGCCAGGCGGATGAAGCTTCTTCTGCTTTTCGAAATCATCGGGGGGACTCACCAGGTCAGGGTGTGGCACAGGGCTGCCGAGCGCATCCATGACGCCCGCAGGCTCACTCGGCAGCAAGCTGTTCGAACCCCGACGACGCTAGTGAGGGAAAAAGACGCTTTGGTTTCAACACGCTTTGCAACAACTATTCATGCCAACTTCATCACAATTTCAGATCAAGATTTTGGTCTAGGCCAGATTCCACTTGACAGCCTTCGCCGGCACTCTCCTCACGCTCTTCCCCGCCATTGCAGGAGCAATACCCCCGCCACCACCAGCGCCAGGCCGAGATAGCCCTCCCAGGACAAACGGCGCACCGGGAAACCGGCCCAGCCGAACTGGTCGCAGAGCGCCGAGACCAGCATCTGCCCGGCCACCACGCACGCGATGAAAGTGGCGGCGCCCAGGCGCGGCGCGACCAGGATCGCCACCGTCAGGTAGGCCGCGCCGAACAGCCCGCCGAGCCAGCTCCACCAGGGCGCGCCGCCGAGGCTGGCGCTAGCCGGCAGCGGCACCCGCACCAGCAGCAGGCCCAGGCAGACCGCCCCGAGGCTGACGCCCAGCGAAGTCAGGCTGGCGCTCAGCGGATGGCCGAGCAGGCGCCCGAGCAAGGCGTTGCTGCCGGCCTGCAGCACCACCATGCCGCCCACCGAAACTGCCATCAGTACCATCAGATAATTGGGCATGCTGATTCTCCTCCTCCGGCCATTGCCTCTGGAGCGGAGTTTTTGCTATCCACTTCGCGAATGGAAATCGATAGTTGGTACAGCCTCCATGCAGCAGATTCATGACCTACGCCGTATCGACCTCAACCTGCTGGTGGTGCTCGACGCGCTCCTCAGCGAGCGCCACGTGTCCCGCGCGGCGCAGCGCCTGGCCATGTCGCAGCCGGCGGTCAGCCACGCCCTCGGGCGTCTCCGCGAACTGTTCGGCGATCCGCTGCTGGTGCGGGTGAAAAGCCGCATGCAGTTGACCAGCCTGGCGCTGGAGCTGGCGCCGAAGCTCCAGGCCAGCCTCGACCAGGTGCGCGGGGTGATCGGCGGGCCGGCCTTCGAGCCGGTGCGCAGCCGGCGCCACTTCCGCCTGGGCATGTCCGACTACGGCGCCTGGGTGGTGCTGCCGGCGCTGCTGCGCCAGCAACAGGCGCTGGCGCCCGGGGTGAGCTTCGGGATAGTCCAGGAACCGCGCCTGGAAACCGCCCGGCAGGTCGCCGAAGGACAACTGGACTGCGCGCTGGGGGTATTCCCCCTGCTTCCGGAGGGCGTGCGCGCCAGGCGCCTGTTCGAGGAGCGTTTCGTCTGCGTCTGTCGGCGCAGCCTGTTCGACCGCCCCGACGGCCTGTCCCTCGACCGCTACCTGGCGGCCCGCCACGTGCGCGTCTCGCTACAGGACAACCCGGCCGAGGAAGTCGACAGCGCCCTGGAAAAGCGCGGCCTGCGCCGGCAGGTGGCGCTGACCCTGCCGCACTTCACCGTGGCCCCGGCGCTGCTGGCCGGCACCGACCTGGTACTGACCATCGCCGAGCGCATCCTCGAACGCCTGCGGCTACCCGAGGAACTGGCGCTCTGCGAGCCGCCGCTGGCGATCCCGCGCTTCGACTACGTGCAGATCTGGCGCGGCGACGCCGAGCGCGAAGCGGCCGGCGCCTGGCTGCGGGAACAGATCCAGGCGGCGGCGCGGAAGATCTGAAGAAGAGTCAGGAAGGCTTTTCCAGCTTGCGCAGCATCTCGCCGACACGCTCGCCGAGCATTTCGTTGGCCGACAGCTTGAGGCCGCGCGCCAGTTCCACCTGGACCACGTGTTCCGCCAGCGGGCGCAGGCGCAGGAACACCTTGGCCAACTCCTGCAGGTCCGGCGCCCCGGGCAGCAGGTCGGTGCCGCGGCCGTCCACCAGGTGGGTGACGATCAGGCGGACGATCCCCGCCGCCAGGTGCTCGGTGTCGCTACGCAACTCGCCGAGGTGATCGAGCAGCGCCTCCAGCGGGATGCCGCTGCGGTACAGCTCCAGCCCGGCCTGGAACAGCCGCGGACTGGGGATCTTCATGCACTCGCCGTCGAACAGCAGCAGGCCCAGCGCCTGGGCCTTGTCGATCACCCGGTCGTTCAGTTCGTCGCCGAAGATCGCCTGGAGTTCGTCGAAGCCGATGCTGCCGGGCGTCTCCAGGTTCCACTCGCCGATGATCGCCTGGTCCAGGCCGAGCACGTGGTCGAGGTCGCGGCCCTGTTCCCAGGCCTCCAGCAATTCCTTGATGTTGGCGCTGGAATAGCCGCGCTCGAGCAACTGGTTGATCAGCCGCAGGCGCTTGAGATGGCTGTCGAAATACACGCCGACCCGGCCGCGCCGCTCCGGCGGCGGCAGCAGGCCGCGGTCCTGGTAGGCACGCACGTTGCGCACGCTGCTGCCGGCCGCGCGCGCCAGTTCGTCGACACTGTATTCGCGGGCATCCTCGGCGGACGGCTGCTCGCCACGTTGCAGCAGGCGCTGCAGGAGGGTCAAGGGTGTGCTCATGGAGGCGGATCATAACGAGGCCCGCCGAACGGCCACAACCTCCGGGGGCGCAACGCTCTTTGCCGGCGTCCGGATGCGCGGGCGCCAACCAAAGACTGGACTCGTCGGTCAGCCGCTTCTCCGACACCGCCGCCAAAACCCGGGGGAAACGTCCCGAGCCTTCTGCCCCGGGCCTTCCGGCGCCGGTAGCAAGTGCCGTAACACCGGCGTGAAGAGACTTCCCAGGGCTGGCGCAACGCCTGCTTATGGGCCAGCATCAACCATGCCATCGATCAATGTCACAATAACGACAAGCCAGCCTGGAGAGAGCCATGTCCCAAGGCGCCTGGGTACCCACTCCCGACGATCTCGATCACTTCCGCCAGGTCCAGCGACTGGCCTATACCTGCTGCGAAACCATCCACGGCGAACTGCGCGCCGGCATCAGCGAGAGGGAAGCCGCGGCGCTGATGAAGACCTGGCTGCAGGATCACGGCGTCGACGACTGGTTCCACCAGCCCTTCGCCTGGTTCGGCAGCCGCACCTCGTTCAAGGGCTTCGACGGCCTGCGTCATCTCGGTGGCTTCAACCTGGCCTTCTACCCCGGCAAGCAGCGCCTGGAGGAAGGCATGCCGTTCATCCTCGACTGCGCGCCGACCCTCGGCGCCTATACCGCCGATGTCGGCTACTCCGGCGCGCTCGGCCACAACCTGTTGCAGGAGCGGCTGATGGACGACCTGCTGATACACCGACGCACCATCCTCGACCTGGTCCGCGAACGGCGCCCCCTGGCCGAAGTCAGCCAGGCGGTCGACCGGCTCTGCGTGATCCAGGGCACCCTGCCACGGCACAAGGCCTATCCCTTCGAAGTGCTCGCCCATCGCGTGGAAAAGCTCGGCAACCGCCGCGGTCCCTCGGTGGCGCGCTTCGGCGTGCGCAACCTGTACACCCTGACGCGCAACGCGCTGGTCACCGGCAAGCGCGAAGGCTGGTCGCCGCTGTGGTCCAGCGGCAAGCGCTCCGAGCACCCGCCGACGCCCGGTCTCTGGGCGGTGGAACCGCACCTGGGGCTACGCGGGGTGGGCGCCAAGTTCGAAGAACTGCTGGTGGTCACCGAAGACGACGCCTACTGGCTCGACGACGACCTGCCGCACGTCCGCCGCTGGCAGGCGCGCGGACTGCTGCCGCAAGCACGGGAGGCCGCATGAACGCGCTCCTCGCCCTCCCCGACCTGCAGCCGGAACGCCTGTTCGTGCAGTCCGGCGACGTGCGCCTGGCGGTTCATTGCTGGGGCGCGCCGGACAACGACAAGCCGACGCTGCTGATGGTGCATGGCTACCCGGACAACCACGAGACCTGGCTGCCGCTGATCCGCCAACTGGCTGGGCGCTACCGCATCGTCGCCTACGACGTGCGTGGCGCCGGCGCTTCGGACAAGCCACGCTGGAGCCGCGACTACCACCTGCAACGGCTCAGCGAAGACCTGCAGGCGGTGATTCGCGCCACCAGCCCGGACCGCCCGGTACACCTGCTGGCCCATGACTGGGGCTCGATCCAGACCTGGGAAAGCGTCACCGATCCGCAGTGCCGCCCGCTGATCGCGTCCTATACCTCGATCTCCGGGCCCTGCCTGGACCATGTCGGCTTCTGGATGCGCGAACACCTCAGGCAGCGCAGTCCGAAGGCCCTGAAAGCGGTATTCGGCCAGTTGCTCCACTCCTGGTACATCGCCTTCTTCCATACCCCCGTCGTACCCGAGCTACTCTGGAGCGCCGGCCTGGCCCGGCTCTGGCCGCAGTTCCTGAAGCGCGCCGAAGGCGTCCGCCATCCGCAGGTCAACCCGACCCAGGCCAGCGACGGCCGGCACGGGGTCAAGCTGTACCGCGGCAACTTCATCCGCAGCCTGTTCCGTCCGCGCAAGCGCCACACCGAAGTGCCGGTGCAACTGATCGTACCGACCCGCGACCGTTACGTCGGCGCCCAGCTGTTTCAGCACCTCAGCCTGTGGGCGCCACGCCTGTGGCGGCGCGAGGCGAGCGTCGGCCATTGGCAACTACTGGCCGAGCCGGAGCAACTGGCCGGCTGGCTTGGCGAGTTCATCGACGCCCAGGAAACCGGCGAGTCGCCGCCGGCCCTGCAACGCGCACAGGTCCGCCCCGACGCGCGCTCGATGAGCGGCAAGCTGGTGGTGGTCACCGGCGCCGGCGGCGGCATCGGCCGTTCGACCCTGCTCAGCTTCGCCGAGCGCGGCGCCAGCCTGCTCGCCGCCGATCTAGACCTGGAAGCCGCCGAACGCAGCGCCGAACTGGCCCGCGCCCTTGGCGCCACGGCCCATGCCTACCAGGTCGACGTCGGCGATACCCAGGCCATGGAGCGCTTCGCCGAGTGGGTCCGCGACACCCTCGGAGTCCCGGATGTGGTGGTCAGCAATGCCGGCATCGGCATGGCTGGGCCGATGCTCGACACCTCGCCTGCGGAATGGGAGCGCCTGCTGCGGGTCAACCTGTGGAGCGTGATCGATGGCTGCCGCCTGTTCGGCCGGCAGATGGTCGCGGCGAACAAGCCGGGGCACCTGGTCAATGTCGCCTCCGGCGTGGCCTTCGCGCCGTCGCGCAACTACCCCGCCTACGCCACCAGCAAGGCCGCGGTACTGATGCTCAGCGAATGCCTGCGGGCGGAACTGGCCGGACGTTCGATCGGAGTCACCGCGGTGTGCCCGGGCTTCGTCGATACCGGCATTGTCCAGGCCACCCGCTTCGTCGGCATGGACGCCGAACGCCAGGCGCGGCGCCAGGCGAAGATCCAGCGCTTCTACAAGCGACGCCGGCTCAGCCCGGACACCGTTGGGGAAAAGCTGGTGCGCGCCGTGGAGCGCAACAAGGCGGTGGTCTCGGTGGGCAGCGAGGTGCACCTCGGCGCCCTGCAATGGCGCTTCGCGCCCTGGGCCACGCGGTTTCTCGCGCGCTTCGACCTGACTTCCTGAGAGCCTGCCATGAGCGAATTCCACCACAAGCTGGTCCAGCGCAAGGTCCGCTTCGACTTCAGCGATACCCCCCTGCACTGGGTTCCCGGCGAAGCGGAAGCGTCCCAGGTGATGAACGTCCTGCACATGCTCCTGCCTTCCGGCGAACTGTGGTTCTGCCGCCTCTACAACAAGGCCCTGCCGTTGGTTAGCGACGCCCGCCTGCGCGACGACGTGCAGGGTTTCATCCGCCAGGAAGCGATGCATTCGCGGGCCCACGACGGCGCGATCCAGCGCTACCTGAGCAGGTTCGACATCGACTCCAAGCCGTTCACCGACAAGATGGATTTCCTTTTCGAACGCCTGCTCTGCGACTACCCGCTGGGGCAGAACCGCCTGACCCGCGCCCTCGACGGCTGGTGGCTGCGCCAGCGCTGCGCGATCATCGCCGCGGTGGAGCATTTCACCTGCGTGCTCGGCAAGTGGGTGCTGGAGGCCCGGGAGCTGGATCGCCGCGGCAGCGACCCGGTGATGCTCGACCTGCTGCGCTGGCACGGCGCCGAGGAAGTCGAGCACCGCAGCGTCGCCCACGACCTGCACGTGCACCTGGGCGGCAGCTTCGTCACCCGGCAACTGACCATGCTGTTGGTCATCGCGATACTGGTCTACCTGCTCGCCGACGGCACCCGCACCCTCCTCGACCAGGACCCGAGCCTGCGCGGCGCCAAGCGCCAGGGATTCCTACGAACCTGGTGGCGGCTCGGCAAGCAGGGCCTGCTGCCGAACCTCGCGCACACCTTCCGCGACGTCGCCCGCTACTTCAATCCCTGGTACCACCCCGAGCACGAGGCGAATACCCAGGAAGCCCTGGAATACCTGGCCAACTCGCCGGCGGCCCGGCGCGCGGCGAACGCCTGAAAACAATTCACTGGAAATACCGGCAAGCGCCGCGGAAGCTGGAACTTTCCCGGCGCTTGTCCATTGTTACGTCAGGTCGAGTCAAACAAGCCGGCAGACGGAAGGTAATTTCCATAAGCCTGAAAAATGGCGCTCGATAGAATGATTGAAAATAACGGGCGCGCGACGTGAGACTTTGCAAAAGCCAGCCACTCTTGCCGATGGCACTTTGAAAGCAAGCAAAATAAAAGTAAGAAAAGTTACCCTATCGATCGGAAATTAAAGAAAGAAAAGCGAGCGAGAAGAGAATCGAGAAATACGCTCTTCGCGCCCGCCTTCGTATTTGTCCGACCTGCGGTGACTCACTGGCCAGGCAGCGTGATCTCCCGTTCCGAAACGATGATCTTGTTGACCAGGCCGTACTGCACGGCTTCTTCCGCGTTCAGCCAGAAGTCGCGCTCGGTGTCGGCGCTGATCTTCTCCGGCGTCTGCCCGGTGGCTTCGGCGAAGATCCGGTCGAGGCGTTCCTTCATCCGCACGATCTCGCGGCGGTAGATCTCGATGTTGCTCGCCGGCCCCTGGATGCCGCCCGACGGCTGGTGCAGAAGGAAGCGGGTATTGGGCAGCGAATAGCGGTTTTCCTTGTCCGCCGCGGCGTAGATCAGCGCGCCGGCGCTGGCTACGCTGCCGGAACCGATCATGATGACCTTCGGTGTGATGAAGCGGATCGCGTCGAAGATCATGTCGCCGGACTCGACGTGACCACCCGGGGAATTGACGAACATGTAGATCGGTTCGTCGCTGATCGAGGCGAGAATGTGCAGCTGCTGGACGACGTCCTTGGCCATCTTCTCGTCGACCCCGCCGGTGACGAACACCTTCCTGACCTTGAGCGCGTACTCCATCAGCTTGGCGCCGATGGCGCCGTGGGAGTCGCCGCCTTCGCGGTCCTTGTCATCGGTTTTCATGCAACCTCCTGGAACTGTTGGTAATCCATCCGGCAAACCTTTCAGGGCATGCGTTCGTTGTTCGCCAGGGCGCGGATATATATCCGTTAATGCGCCTCTTCCGAGCGGCCCATTATGCATCAGCCAGACACTTTCGAAAGGCTTGCTTCAACTTCGAAAAGACCGGCGAAGGTAATCTCGTGAAGCATAGCCATGCAGGGCCGCGACGCACGTTTCCCGGAACCTAACAGATTTGTAAGTTGCCTCGTAAATACCTACCAGAATTAACAGTTAACAACGCGATTACCCTGCAAGAATTAACAGCTATTTCTTCGAGCCTGCCAAAAGTAATAGTACACCCCGCTCTTGCTTCGGGTGCCGCCGCTTCCCTGCCAACCACGCTGGCTACGGCGCGCTGAAACGTCGACGGGTGGAACCTGTCCGGCGAGGCGTGCGGTGCCCGTGTTCGCCGAATCGATGGATTGTTGAAGAGGACGCAGGGATGGTTCGTTTCGCTCGCTTGCCGCTATCGCCCTACCAACGGGACATCTGGGTCGCCGCCGCGCAGTTTCCGGAACTCGACCAGTACACCATCTTCAGCTACGACCGCTTCACCGGCGAGGTCGATACCCAGGCCCTGGAACGGGCGCTGCTGCAGGCGGCGCGAGACACCGAGGCGTTCCGCCTGCGCCTCGGCGAGACGGACGGTACGCCGTACCAGTGGCTGGACGCGGATGCCGAGTTCGAGGCGTGCCACGTCGACCTGCGCGCCGACCGCGACCCCGAGGCCGCCGTGCGATCCTGGCTGCGCGACGCCTTCCGCCACGCCTACCCGCTGGACGGCCGCAGCCTGGTGGACCTGGCCCTGCTGCATAGCGACCAGGCGCTCTACGTCTACGTGCGCACCCACCATATCGTCAGCGACGCCTGGGGCCTGCAGCTATTCCTCAGCCGGGTGCGCGCCGGCTACCTGGGCGAGCTAGGCGAGCCACAGGCGCAGATGCCGGCGGCTTCCCTCCTGGCGCAGTTCGAGACCGACGACTACTCCGGTTCGGAACAGTACCGCGGCGACCGCGCCTATTTCGCAGACGCCCTGGAGGGCCTGGAGCCGGCCCTCTTCACCCGCAGGCGCCCGGCCGGGCTGCGCCGCACCGCGCGCCACAGGCTGACGCTGGAACGCACACTGCTCGATGCGATCCGCGATCGTGGCGAATCGCCCTTCCTGTTCCTCTCCGCCGCCGTGGCGCTGTACCTGGCGCGGATCCACCAGAACGACGACGTGGTCCTCGGCGTACCGGTGCTGAACCGCGCCGACCGCGCGGCCAAGCAAGTGGTCGGGCACTTCGCCAATACCCTGCCGCTACGCATTCGCACCGCGCCGGAACAGACCGTCGACGAATTCCTGGCGCAGTTGCGCGAGGCGACCCGGACGCTGCTGCGCCACCAGAAGATGCCCCTCGGCGACCTGTTGCGCGGCGCCTCGCCACTGTTCGACACCACCCTTTCCTACATGCGCTGGCCCGCCGCCCAGGCGATCCCGAACGCCAGCGTCGAGACCGTGGCGCAGACCCACGCCCATGACCCGGACGCGTTGGCCATCTGGGTCTCCGAGTTCGACGGGCACAGCGACGCGCAGGTGGATTTCGAATACGCCTGCGATGTGTTCGACGCCGACTTCCCCATGGACGCCGCGGCGCGGCATATCGAAACCTTCCTGCGCGCCCTGGTGGAGGGCGGCGAGCGCCGCCTCGGCGAACTCGATCCGCTGTCGGCCGCCGAGCGCGAGGAACTGATCCACACCCGCAACGCCACCGACCAGGCATTCCCCGAGCAGGCTACCCTGCCCACGCTGTTCGCCGAGCAGGTGGCACGCACCCCGCAACGCACCGCGCTGCTGGAAGCCGACGGCGGCACGCTCAGCTATGCCGAGCTGGACGCCAAGGTCCAGGCCGTGGCCGACGCCCTGCGCGCAGCGGGTGTTAGCGCCGACGAGCGGGTAGCGCTACTGGTCGCCCGCGGTCCCCACCTGCTGCCGGCTATCCTCGGCGTGCAGCGCGCCGGCGGCGCCTATGTGCCGATCAATCCCGACCATCCCCTGGAGCGCGTCCGCCTGCTGCTGGAAGACTGCGGCGCCCGCGTGGTGCTGGTGGACGAACGCGCGGCGACACTCGGCGAGAGCCTGGGCGAGACGCGCGTGCTGCACCTCGAACGCCTGCCGCAGAGCACCGGCGACCTGCCGGCGGCCAACGTCGCGCCCAGCGACCTGGCCTATGTCATCTATACCTCCGGTTCGACCGGCGTGCCCAAGGGCGTGATGGTCGAACACCGCTCGGTGGTCAACCGCCTGAACTGGATGCAGCGTCGTTATCCGATCGGCGAACGCGACGTGCTTCTGCAAAAGACTCCGGTGACGTTCGACGTATCCGTCTGGGAACTGTTCTGGTGGAGCTTCACCGGCGCCCGCCTGTCGCTGTTGCCGCCCGGCGCCGAGAAGGACCCGCGGGAAATGCTGCGAAGCATCCAGCGCGACGCGGTCACGGTCATCCACTTCGTGCCGTCGATGCTGACGCCGTTCCTCGACCTGCTCGACGGCGACCC
This sequence comes from Pseudomonas sp. FDAARGOS_761, assembly GCF_013343155.1. Lineage (NCBI taxonomy): Bacteria > Pseudomonadati > Pseudomonadota > Gammaproteobacteria > Pseudomonadales > Pseudomonadaceae > Pseudomonas > Pseudomonas sp. FDAARGOS_761. Next base: position 3,828,182 of record NZ_CP054572.1, read on the forward strand.
GACCGCCCGCGCGGCGGCAAGCTCGCTGCGCCTGGTGTTCTGCAGCGGCGAAGCCCTCGCGCCGTTGCAGGTCGCGCGCTTCCGCCGGCTGTTCGGCGACGCCGTGCGACTGGTCAACCTGTACGGACCGACCGAGGCCACCGTCGACGTGTCCGACCATGAATGCGCCAGCGACAACCCCACGCGGGTCCCGATCGGCCGGCCGATCGACAACCTGCGCCTGTACGTCCTCGACCGCGCGCTCAGGCCGCAGCCCCTCGGCGCCGTCGGCGAGCTATATATAGGAGGCGTCGGCGTCGCCCGCGGCTACCTGAACCGGCCGGAGCTGAACGCCGACCGCTTCCTCGCCGACCCCTTCGTCGCCGGCGGCCGTCTCTACCGTACCGGCGACCTGGCCCGCTGGCTGGCCGACGGCAACCTCGAATACCTCGGCCGCGCCGACGACCAGGTGAAGATCCGCGGCAACCGGGTCGAACCCGACGAAGTACGCGACCGCCTCGCCGCGCTTCCCGGCGTACGCGACGCCGCGGTCGTGGCACGCGATTCGGCGGTACGCGGCACGCACCTGGTCGGCTACTACGTGGCAGCGGCGGAACTCGACGCCGGTCAATTGCGCGCCGGACTTTCGGCGACGCTGCCGGACTTCATGCTGCCAGCCTTCTTCGTGCGCATCGACAGCCTCCCGCTCAGCGCCAACGGCAAGCTCGACCGCCGGCAACTGCCGGCACCGCCGGAACAGGTGGCGGCGGTTGCGCCGCGCACGGCGACCGAGGCCGAACTGGCGGCGGTGTGGGCCGATGTCCTCGGCGTGGCGGAGGTCGGCGTGCACGACGACTTCTACGCCCTCGGCGGCGACTCGATCCTGATGCTGCGCATCCGCGCCGCCGCACAGCGGCGCGGCCTGGGCTTCGAACTCGCCGACCTGATGCGCAACCCGACGGTGGCGGGCCTCGCCGAGCGCCTGGTGCGTCCGCTCGCGGAGCGAAGCTACCAGCCGTTCGAACTGGTTTCCGAAGTCGACAAGCCGCGCCTGGAAGGGCTGGAGGACGCCTTCCCGACCAGCCGGCTGAGTCTCGGCCTGCTCTTCCATAGCCGCCAGCGCCCCGACTCGTCGGTCTACCACGACGTGTTCCACTACCGCTTCGACCTGGCCTGGGACGAAGCCGCGTTCCGCCACGCGCTGGACCGGGTGGTCGCCGCCTATCCCGCGCTGCGTTCGTCGTTCGACCTCAGCGGCGCATCCGAACCGCTGCAACTGGTGCATGCCCAGGCGCGCAGCGAACCGCTGATCCTGGACCTGCGCGGCAACCCGGAGGCCGGGACGGTGCTCGACGAGCACATCCGCCAACGCCGCTTCCATCGCTATTCGCTGCAACAGCCCGGGCTGTTCCTGTTCGCCGCGTTCGTCCGCGAGGACGGCCTGGACCTGGTGTTCAGCTTCCACCATGCGATCCTCGACGGCTGGAGCGTGGCCAACCTGATCGTCGCGCTGGTCGCCGCCTACCGTGGCGAGCCGCTGCCGAGCCCCGCGCCGGCGCTGGCCTGCCATGTCCGCGAGGAGCTGGCCGCGCTGGCTTCGCCGGCCGCCGTGGGGTACTGGACCGGGCTGCTGGAGGGCGCGAGGATGACCCGCCTCGACGGCTTCGGCGCCCACGAGCCGCAAGCCGCGCAAGGTCCGGCCAGCCATCGCGAAGCGCTGCCGGACGGGCTGCTCGAACGACTCAAGGCCACTGCGGCGCAACGCGGACTGCCATTGAAATCGCTGCTGCTCGCCGCCCATTGCCTGACCCTGCATCTGTTCTCCCGCAGCGACAGCGTGGTCACCGGCGCGATCAGCAACGGCCGCCCCGAACTGCCCGACGCCGACCGCATGGTCGGCCTGTTCCTGAATACCGTGCCGGTCCGCTCGGAGATTGCCGGGTGTAGCTGGATCGAGGTAGCCGATGCGCTGTTCCGCCAGGAGCGCGACGGACACGCCCACCGCCGCTATCCGCTCAGCGCCATCCAGCAGATCGTCGGCGACGAACTGAGCAGCGCCTTCAACTACGTCAACCTGCATGTCCTCGAACCGCTGTGGCAATTGCGCGACTTCCGCGTCTGGGAAGAAACCAACTTCGCCCTGCTGGTCAACGTGATCGCCACGCCCAGCGACGGCATGTACCTGCGCATCGACAGCGACGGCCGCGGCATCAGCCGCAGCCAGGCCGCGCTGATCGGCGCGACCTTCGTCGAGCTCCTGTGGCGCCTCGCCGAGCATCCCGACGAAGCCGCCGACTTCGCCTTCCTCGCCCCTCGCCGCGACGCCGCTTCCCAGCCCGAGCCGCTGGTCGACGTCGTCAGCCTGTTCGAACGCCAGGTCGAGGCGCTGCCGGGCAGCGCCGCGCTGGCCTTCGAGGAGCAACGCTGGACCTATCGCGACCTCGACCATGTGGCGCGCTGCGTGGCCACCCGCCTGGTCCGCGCCGGCGCGCGCCGCGGCGATGCGATCGGAGTGGCGCTGAACCGTTCGCCGGAGATGATCGCGACGATCTGGGGCATCCTGCGCGCCGGCCTGGTCTGCGTGCCGCTGGACGTCAGCTATCCCGCGCAGCGCCTGACGCTGATCCTGGAGACCGCACAGCCGTTCCGGGTGGTCGCGCATCCCGAGCACGCCCATGTCGCCGCGGCGGAACGGGTGCTGCCGGTAGAGGAACTGGTCGCCGACATCGAGCCCGAGACCTTCGCCGCGCCGCAGCTCGACGAGCTGGCCATGCTGCTGTTCACCTCCGGTTCCACCGGGCGGCCGAAGGGCGTCGAGCTTAGCCACCGGATGTGGGCCAACTACACCCAGTGGCAATTGCGCGTCGCCAGCGGCGTACCGGGGCTGCGCACCCTGCAGTTCGCGCCGCTGAGCTTCGACATGGCCTTCCAGGAGATCTTCTCCACGCTGTGCGGCGGCGGCGAGCTGCAACTCATCTCCAACCGCGAGCGGATGGACCCCTCCGCGCTGCTGCATGTTCTCGAACGCCGCCAGGTCCAGCGCGTGCTGTTGCCCTTCGTCGCCCTGCAACGCCTCGCCGAGGCCTCCAACACCCTGGGCGTACGCCCCGGCGCCCTGCGCGTGGTGGTGTCCTCCGGCGAGCAGTTGCGCATCACCGAAGACGTCCGCACGTTCTGCGCAGCGATGCCCGGGCTGCTGCTGGAGAACCAGTACGGTCCCACCGAGACGCACCAGGTCACCTACCACTCGCTGAGCGGCGATCCGGCGCACTACCCGGACCTGCCGCCGATCGGCCGGCCGCTGGACGGGGTCGAGGTGCAGGTGCTCGACGCCGCGCTGCGCCCGGTACCGGTCGGCGTTACCGGCGAGCTGTACTTCGGCGGCGACTGCCTCGCGCGCGGCTACCACCGCGCCCCCGAACTCACCGCCGAGCGCTTCGTCGAACATCCCTGGCGCCCCGGCGCCAGGCTCTACCGCACCGGCGACCTCGGGCGCATCCTCGGCAACGGCGAGATCGTCTGGCTCGGCCGCGCCGATACCCAGGTCAAGGTCCGCGGCTTCCGCATCGAGCCGGCCGAGGTCGAGCTGGCGATCATGCGCCAGGCCGAGCGCCAGCCGGGCCTGCGCGGCGCGGCGGTGGTGGCTCGCGAGCGCCAGGGCAACGATGCATTCCTCGCTGCCTTCCTGCTCGGCGAGCCCGAGGCGGTGGATCTCGCCGAACTGAAGCAGGCGCTGCGCAGCGAACTGCCGGAACACATGGTGCCGGCGCACTTCGCCTGGGTCGACGGCTTCGCCCTCACTCCCAGCGGCAAGCGCGACGACGCCGCCCTGCGCGCGCTGCCGCTGGAGCACGGGTCGAACATCGAGTACCTGGCCCCGCGCGACGACTACGAGCGCACCCTGGCCGGACTCCTCGGCGAGTTGCTGGATCGTCCCCGGGTAGGCATCCGCGACAGCTTCTTCGACCTCGGCGGCACCTCGCTCAGCGCGATGCGCTTCATGCTGCTGATCGAGAAGCGCTATGGCGTCGACCTGCCGATGGCCGCGCTGATCGAGACGCCGACCGTGGAGGGCCTGGCCGAACGCCTGCGGGAACGCTCGGCGGTGCGCGCCTTCGACCCGCTGGTACCGATCCGTGCCGGCGGCAGCCGCCCGCCTCTGTTCCTCGTCCACCCGCTCGGCGGCCACGTACTCTGCTACCTGCCGCTGGTCCGCGCACTGCCGCCGGACCAGCCGGTATATGCCCTGCAGGCGGCCGGCACCGGCCAGGGCAGTACGCCGCTGGCGGTCCTCGAGGACATCGCCGCCAGTTACCTCGCGGCGATCCGCCGGGTGCAGCCGGAAGGCCCCTATTACCTCGGCGGCTGGTCGTTCGGCGGCTTCGTCGCCTACGAGATGGCCCGGCAACTGCGCGCGCTCGACCCGCAGGCGGTCGCCCAACTGATCGTGCTCGACTCCATCACCGTCGACCGCAACCACGCCGGCAGCGCCAGCGACGAAGCCCTGCTGCTGTTCTTCTACTGGGAACTGGTCTGGTTCGAGCGCAGCGACGAGGAAGTCGAGCCGCTGCCTGAAGGCGCGAGCCTGGAGCAGAAACTCGACCACATCGTCGAACACGCCATCGAGGCCGGCGTACTTCCCGCCGGCACCCCGCGCGCCACCGTGCAGCGGCTCTACGAGCTGTTCCGGGCGAGCTGGCAGGCACTCATCGGCTATCGCCCGGAAGTCAGCGACCAGGACATGACCCTGCTGCGCGCGGACGGCCCGCTGCCGCTGGCGCTGAAGCCGATGCACGACGCCGCCGGCACCCACTACGGCGACCCGAAGAACGGCTGGCAGCACTGGACCAGCGGCCGCCTCGATGTGATCGACGTACCCGGCGACCACCTGGTGCTGATGAAAGAACCCTATGTCGAGACGGTCGCGGCAGAGATCGCCGCGTTGCTCGAACCCTCCACCTCCAGCGAACGGACCCGCCCATGAGCAGACACCCCCTGAAGATCGTCATCGCCGGCGCCGGCATCGGCGGGCTCGCCGCGGCCGCCTGCCTGAAGGCCGCCGGCTTCGAGGTCGAACTCTACGAGCGAGCCAGGGAGCTGCGCGCGGTCGGCTCGGCGCTGTCGCTGATGCCCAACGCGCTGACCGCCCTGGAGAGGGTCGGCGTGCGCCCTGACCTTACCCGCGCCCAGGCCTTCGACTCGCTGCGGTTCCTCACCCGGCGCGGGCGACCGATCCGCGCCATCGACTTCGGCGGCCTGGCCCGTCAGCTCGGCCAGCCGAGCCTGGCGATCCACCGCGCGAGCCTGCAGCAGGCGCTGCTGGAACAGGCCCGCGACTGCCGCATCGAACTGGGCGTGAGCGCCACCGGCTACCTGCGCCACGCCGACGGCGAAGGCGTCACCGTGCTCTGCAGCGACGGCCGCGAAGTGCACGCCGACGTGCTGATCGGCGCCGACGGCTTCAACTCGGCGATCCGCGCCACCATGACCGGCCCGGAGCGTCCCACCGACTGGCACTACGTGATCTGGCGCGCCACGCCGGCGTTCCGCCATCCGAAGGTGACGCCGGGCTACGTCGCCCATTACTGGGGCCGTGGGCAGCGCTTTGGTCTCGCCGACATCGGCGAAGGCAACGTCTATTGGTGGGGCACCCGCAACATGCCGGCCGAACAGGCGAAGGACTGGCGCGGCGGCAAGGCGGGCATCCAGCGCCTCTACGCCGGCTGGGCCGACGAAGTGCAGGCGGTCATCGAGGCGACCCCGGAGGCCGACATCAGCAGCCTGCCGGCCCAGGACCGACCGTTCCTGGAGCGCTGGGGCGACGGCCCGGTGACCCTGCTCGGCGATGCCGCGCATCCGATGCTGACCAGCCTCGGCCAGGGCGCCGCCATCGCCATCGAAGACGCCGCGGTGCTGGCCCACTGCCTGGCCACCATCGACGACCCGCAAGCCGCCCTGCGCGCCTACGAGAACCGCCGTCGCGACCGCGCCAGGGCGATGGTCGAGACCTCGCGGGCGCTGAGCCGCATCGAGCAGTTGGAGCATCCGCTGCGCACCGTCGCCCGCGATCTCTACTTCCGCTTCGCTCCGGAGCGAACCTTCGCCCGGCAGAACGAACTGGCACTGACCTTCCCAGGAGTCGAATGATGGCCGAGATACGACGCCCGCTGTCCGCGGTGGAACGCTGGTACTGGCTCAGCGACCAGTTCTCCGCGCTGAACGTGATTTCCCGGGTGCGGGTCCATGGCCAGTTGTCCATCGACGACCTGCGCCGCGGCCTCGACGCGCTGCAGGCGCGGCATCCGCTGCTGCGCGCGCGGATCGAGCACGATGCCGGGCTCGACCCGCGCTGGGTGCCCTGCGAGCGGCCCATCCCGCTGCGCGAGGTGCGCGGCGGCGACGAGGAGCAATGGCTGCGGGAAATCAACGAGCGCGAATTGCCGGAACGCATCGATCCGGACAGCGGGCCACTGATCCGTACCGTGGCGATCGCCACCGACGCCGGCGCCCACGACCTGCTGGTCGTGGTACCGCACATCATCGCCGACGGCACTACCGTGCTGACCCTCGCCGAACAATGGCTGACCCTGGCCGCCGACCCCGCCGCGCAACCCTGGACCGCCAGCGCCCTGCCGCCGGCGGAGGATCTGCGTCCACGCCGCTTCACCGGCGACGAAGGCGCGGCGCGCCTGGCCGAGCAGACCGCCCAGGACGAAGCGCTGGTCGGCCGCCACCGCCCGGGCCGGATCGAGCCGAGCAACCCGGTGCCGCTGGAAGCGCGGCGTACCCGCCTGCTGCACCGGGAGCTGGACGGCGCGCAGCTGGAACAGCTGCAACGACGCGCCCGCGAACACGGCACCACGGTACACGGCGCGCTGACCGCGGCGCTGGCCATCGCCGCCGGCCACGACCACCAGCGCCGCCCGAGCCACATCGCCATCGGCTCGCCGATCGACTTCCGCGACGAACTGGAGCCGCCGGTGCGCCCCGACGAAGTAGGCACCTACGTCGCCACGGTACCGGTGGTGCTGGACATCGCCCGACCGTTCTGGGAGGTCGCCCGCGCGCTCACCGACGACCTCGGCGAACGCCGTCGCCAGGGCCATCATTTCAACCTGGTCACCCTGGTCGCCAGCGCTGCGCCGCGCTGCATGGCCGACGCGCGGCCATTCATGGCCTTCATGGAAGCCGAAGGGCCGATCAACCTGTGCTCCTCCAACATCGGTCGCTATCCGTTCCCCGAGCGGATCGGCGCCTTGCGCCTCTCCGACGCGCAGTTCCTCACCGGCATCTCGGTGAACGGCTACTTCGTGGCCGCCATCAACTCCAGCCATGGCCGGCTGTTCTGGAACTTCACCTATATCGACGAAGCGGTCCCCGGCGAACGCGCCGAACGCCTGGCCGAAGATTGCCTGGGCACCCTGCTGTCGGCGATCCACGCCCCCCAACGATCCGCCCTCGAGGAGCAATGACATGTTTTTCACCAGCAAACCTCTCTCGCCCCAGGGCCGCCACGTGCTGATCACCGGCGCCTCCAGCGGCCTCGGCCGGGAAACCGCGCTGCACCTGGCCGAACAGGGTTTCCAGGTGATCGCCGGGGTGCGCCGCCAGGAGGATGGCGAGCGCCTGGCGAACGCCTGCCCGTCCGGCCGGATCAGCACGCTGCTGATCGATGTCACCGACGAGGAATCCATTGGCCGGGCCGCCGCGCAGGTGGCGGAGAAAGTCGGCGATACCGGGCTCTGGGGCCTGGTGAACAACGCCGGGATCTGCATTTCCGCGCCGCTGGAATGCGTCTCCAGCGACCTGCTGCGGCGCCAGCTGGAAGTCAACCTGATCGGCCAGCTCGCGGTGACCCGGGCAATCCTGCCGCTGCTGCGCCGTGGCGGCGCGGCGCGCCTGGTGAACGTCACCTCGGGCCTCGGCTCGGTCGCCATTCCCTACCTGGGCGCCTACTCCGCCGCGCAGTTCGCCAAGGAGGGAGTGAGCGACGCCCTGCGCCGCGAGCTGGCGCCCATGGGCATCCAGGTCTCGGTGGTCAGCCCCGGGGCGATCTGGACGCCGATCTGGGGCAAGATCGCCAGCGAGGGCGAGCGCGCCCTGGCCGACGCCCCCGACGCCGTCGCCGACCTCTATCGCGATACCTACCTGCGCTTCCTCCAGGCCAACGAGGACGGCGCGCGCAACAGCGCGACCAAGCCCGCCGACGTCGCCGCCGCGGTGCATGCCGCGCTCACCGCGGCCAAGCCGCGGACCCGCTACCGGGTCGGCGCCGACGTGCGCCGCGGCACCCTGCTGGCGCGGCTGCTGCCCGATAGCGTGATCGACGGGATGTTCCGCCCCATCGTCACCGCCGCCCCGGCGGCGAAGGAGGAGCAACGTGCCTGATCGCAAACTGAGACTGGGCGAGGAACTGATCTCGCCACTGCACGCGCTCTACGACGGCCTGCAGGTGGACGGCGCGCCGCGTCCCGCGCATCGCGCCGCCGAGCATCCGGTGTGGGTGGTGACGCGCTACCGCGACGCGCGCAAGGTCCTCAACCATCCGGGCGTCCGCCGCGACGCCCGACAGGCCGCCGAACTCTACGCGAAGCGTACCGGCAGCCCGCGCGCGGGGATCGGCGAGGGACTCAGCCACCACATGCTCAACCTCGACCCGCCGGACCATACCCGCCTGCGCTCGCTGGTCGGCCGCGCGTTCACCCCGCGCCAGGTGGAGCGCCTGCAACCGCATATAGAACGGATCACCGAGGAATTGCTGGACGCCATGGCCGGCCGCGAACAGGCCGACCTGATGGCCGACTTCGCGATCCCGCTGACCATCGCGGTGATCTTCGAGCTGCTGGGCATTCCCGAGGCCGAGCGCGAACACGCCCGCCAGTCCTGGGAGCGCCAGGCGGAACTGCTGTCGCCGGAGGAGGCCCAGGCCCTGGCCGATGCGCAGGTCGACTACCTGCGCGTGCTGCTCGAGGCCAAGCGCCGGCAGCCGGCCGACGACGTCTACAGCGGGCTGGTGCAGGCCGCCGACGAGAGCGGCCAGCTGAGCGAGGCGGAACTCGTCTCCATGGCCCACCTGCTGATGATGAGCGGCTTCGAGACCACCATGAACATGATCGGCAACGCGCTGGTCACCCTGCTGGTCAACCCGGAGCAACTGGCGTTGCTGCGGGCGCAGCCGGAACTCCTGCCCAACGCCATGGAAGAACTGGTCCGCCACGACAGCCCGGTGCGCGCCTCGATGTTGCGCTTCACCGTGGAAGACGTAGAACTGGACGGGGTCACCATTCCCGCCGGCGAATACATCCTGGTCTCCAACCTGACCGCCAACCACGACGCCGAGCGCTTCGACGATCCCGACCGCCTCGACCTTACCCGCAACACCGATGGCCATCTCGGCTACGGCTTCGGCGTGCACTACTGCGTCGGCGCCTCGCTGGCCCGGCTGGAGGGGCGGATCGCCATCCAGCGCCTGCTCGCGCGCTTCCCCGACCTCCAGTTGGCGGTGCCCCACGCGGAGCTGCAGTGGCTGCCGATCACCTTCCTCCGCGCCCTGATCAGCGTGCCGGTGCGCACCGGATGCAGCGCCCCGGCGAACACCGCCTCCCACGCCAACCCGATCGAGAGGATCGCCCAATGAATGCCAAGGAAATTCTCGTCCACAGCCTGCGCCTCCTGGAAAACGGCGATGCCCGTGGCTGGTGCGACCTGTTCCATCCGGAAGGCGTACTCGAATTCCCCTACGCCCCGCCGGGCTGGAAGACCCGCTTCGAGGGCCGCGAAACCATCTGGGCGCACATGCGCCTGTTTCCCGAGCACCTGACCGTGCGCTTCACCGACGTGCAGTTCTACGAGACCGCCAACCCCGACCTGGCCATCGGCGAATTCCATGGCGACGGCGTGGCCACCGTTTCCGGCGGCAAGCTGGCGCAGGACTACATCTCGGTGCTGCGCACCCGCGACGGACAGATCCTGCTCTACCGCGACTTCTGGAATCCGCTGCGGCACCTCGAGGCCCTGGGCGGGGTCGAGGCCGCCGCCAAGATCGTCCAGGGAGCCTGAGCCATGCCGCGCGCCGCCGTGGTCTGCGGCCTGGGCAGCTACCTGCCCGAGGCCGTGCTCAGCAACGACATGCTCGCCGCCGAGCTGGACACTTCCGACGCCTGGATCAGCAGCCGCACCGGCGTGCGCCAACGGCATATCGCCGGCGACCTCGGCAGCGGCGACCTGGCCCTGCGGGCGGCCTCCGCCGCGCTCGCCTCGGCGGGGCTGGAGCGAGTCGATGCGGTGGTGCTGGCAACCAGCACCGGCGACTTCTGCTGCCCGGCCACCGCGCCCAGGGTCGCAGCGCGCCTGGGGTTGGTCGGCGCGCTCGCGTTCGACCTGTCCGCCGCCTGCACCGGCTTCGTCTACGGCCTGGCCAGCGTCGGCTCGCTGATCAGCGCCGGGCTGGCGGACAGCGCGCTGCTGGTCGGGGTGGACACTTTCAGCCATACCCTCGACCCCGCCGATCGCTCGACCCGCGCACTGTTCGGCGACGGCGCCGGAGCGGTGGTGCTGCGTGCCGGCGATGCCGAGGAAGAAGGCGCGCTGCTGGCCTTCGACCTCGGCAGCGACGGCCACCAGTTCGACCTGCTGATGACCCCCGCCGTGAGTCGCACCGAACGCAGTTCCGGACAGGCCTCCAACTACTTCCGGATGGACGGCAAGGCAGTGTTCGGCCAGGCGGTGACGCAGATGAGCGACTCGGTGCAGCGGGTACTCGACCGGGTCGGCTGGCAAGCTTCGGACCTCCATCACCTGGTCCCGCACCAGGCCAACACACGCATCCTCGCGGCGGTCGCCGACCAGCTCGACCTTCCCGTCGAGCGAGTGGTGAGCAACATCGCCGAGGTGGGCAACACCGTCGCCGCCTCGATTCCCCTGGCCCTGGCCCACGGCCTGCGCCAAGGCATCCTGCGCGACGGCGGCAACATGGTCCTCACCGGTTTCGGTGCCGGACTGACCTGGGGTTCGGTCGCCCTGCGCTGGCCGAAGATCGTTCCGACAATGGACTGAAGAGGGAAGAACAATGCCCAACGACATGGAAGACCATCTCCTCACCGTGCTCAGCGTCGCCAGCGGCGTGCCGAAGGAGGAAATCAGCCGGGACAGCAGGATGGAAGACCTGGCTTTCGATTCGCTGGTGGTCAGCGAGCTGTCGCTGAAGCTGCGCAAGGAGTTCGGCGTCACCGGGGTCGACGACGAACTCGACCTGCTGGAAACGGTGGACGAACTGTTCCAGCTGGTCGAGAAGCACCGCGCCGCCTGAGGCCAGCGAACGCCGGCGTTCCGTCGCTTCTCTGCCAGGCGAAGGCGGTGCCGGGACACGGGAACGCGCATCGCCTTCGATCAACCAACACCAGAGCGAGATTCGCTGGAGGAAGAGGTGAGTCAGAACATGGATCTCACGATCGGGACGCATCGGGAGTCGGCTTTCTACGAGCTGGAGTTCGGACCGAGGACGATAATGACCCTGGCCAACTTTCCGGACGACGTGCTGCCGTTGTTGCAAATGGAAAGCCTGATGACCTTCGAGGCGATGGCCTACCTGCGCTGCGACGCACTGGTCGAGCTAGGCTGCTACGACGGCCGGGCGCTGGAAATCGCGCGCCTGCTCAATGCCCGCTATCTCGGCGTCGACCTCGACCAGCGGGCGATCGAGACGCTGCGCACGCGGATCGAGCGCGAGGGCATGAGCGATCGCGCGGACACGGTGGTCGACGACATCCTCAACCACACCAGGCGCGGTGCCTCGGTCGGCTCGCGCGCGCTGTACCTGCTGCCGTTCAACCTGCTGGGCAACTTCCGCGAGCCGAAACGGCTGCTCGACTCCCTCGCCGAGCGCAGCGTGGCGGCGGTGGTTTCGGTATTCGGCGACAGCGCCGAGGCCACCCGCGTCCGCCAGAGCTACTACCGCCGTTGCGGGGTGCAGGGCCTGGAGCTGCACGCGCGGGACGACGGCACCGTGTTCACCGGCAGCGACGGCTTCTACTCGCGCTCGTATTCGCGCGCCTGCCTCCACGCCCTGCTCGCCGAGTGCGGGCTGACCGTGGTGCGCAGCGCTTCGAACCTGTTCGCCCACTGCGTGACGGTGCTGCCCGAAGGCGCCGACCAGGGCTTCGGTTCGTCGGCGGCATGAGTCGCCGTCGTGCATTCATCGCGCGGCCACGGCACGGGCAGCTCGCCGTGGCTCGCTTCATCGTCGTCTGAACCGCTCGGGAGCTGGAAACATGCCTTTGATTGTCTACGTGCTCGGTGCCGCGATCTTCGCCCTGACCACCAGCGAATACATGGTCGCCGGGCTGATGCCGGCGCTGGCCGCCGAATTCGGCGTGTCCTTCGCCGCGATCGGCTACCTGGTCACCTTCTACGCCGGTGCGATGGCCGTCGGCGGCCCGCTGTTGACCACCGCCCTGCTCCGGGTGCCGCGCAAGAACGCCCTGCTCGGCCTGATCGCGCTGTTCGTGGTCGGCCAGGTCATCGGCGCCCTGGCGCCGGGCTATGCGGTGATGGTCGCGGCGCGACTGGTCACCGCGGTCGCCGCCGCGGCCTTCTTCGGCGTGGCGCTGACCGCCTGCGCCGAACTGGTCGAAGGCAACCAGTTCGGCCGCGCGTCGTCGCTGGTGCTCGGTGGCCTGATGGTCGGCACCGTGCTCGGCCTGCCCGTCGCCACCTGGCTGGGCGAATGGTACGGCTGGCGCGCGAGCTTCTTCGCGGTGGCGCTGGTGGCGGTGCTGGTCGGCCTGCTGGTGTTGCAGCTGATGCCGGCGATCCCGGGGTCGGCGGGCAGCGGCTCGCTGCGCGAGGAACTGAAGGTGTTCAGGAACGCCCATCTATGGTGGGTCTACGCCACCAGCCTGCTGCTGATCGGCGCCACCTTCGCCGGCTTCACCTATTTCGTGCCGATCCTCACCGAGGTCAGCGGCTTCTCCGCCTCGACCGTACCGCTGCTGCTGGTGGTCTACGGCCTGGCGACGCTGGTGGGCAACAACATCGTCGGCCGCCTGGCCGACCGCCATACCATCGCGGTCCTGGCTTTCGGCCTGCTGGCGGCCATCGCCGCGATGGTGGCCTTCGCCCTGTTCGGACAGGTTCCGGCGGTGGCGGTGGCGGCGCTGGTGGTGATCGGCCTGACCGGGGTGTCGATGAACCCGGCGCTGGTGACTCGCGGCGCACGGGTCGGCCATAACAACATGCTGGTCAACTCGGTGCACACCGCCTGCATCATGCTCGGCGTGATGGCCGGTTCCTGGATCGGCGGCCTGGGCATCGCCGGCGGATTCGGCCTGCAGGGCGCGCTCTGGGTCGGCGCGGCCCTCGGGGTGCTGGCGCTGCTGACCCTGCTGCCGGAGCTGCGCTTCGCCCGCGCCCCGGTGGGCGGGGCGCTGGGCCGCTGAGCGAGATCCCTCAGGCGCTGCGCGCCAGCCAGCGGCAGTAGCCGGCGACGCCCTCTTCCAGGCTCTGGAAATCGTCGCGGTAGCCCGCCTCGCGCAGCAGCTCCAGGTCGGCACAGGTATGGCTCTGGTAGCGCGCCCGCAGCGACTCGGGGAACTCGCGGTAGCCGAGCAGGCCGCTTTCCACCGCCTGTTGCAGCGACAGGGGCGGCTGGTCGGCGTTGGCGCGGACGCTATTGATCACCGCCAGAGCGACCTCGTTGAAGGTCCGCGCCTGGCCGCTGCCGAGGTTGAAGATTCCCGAACGCTGCGGATGATCGAAGAAATGCAGGTTGACCCGCGCCACGTCCTCCACCGCGACGAAGTCGCGCAGGTGGCCGCCGGGCGGGAAGCCACCGTGTTCGCCGAACAGTTCGACCCGCCCGTCGCGGCGCAATTGCTGGTAGCAGTGGTAGGCCACCGAGGCCATCCGCCCCTTGTGTTCCTCGCGCGGCCCGTAGACGTTGAAGTAACGCAGGCCGACCACCTGGCTGCGCGCCTGCGGCAGCGCCCGCCGCACACGCTGGTCGAAGAGGAACTTGGAATAGCCGTAGACGTTCAGCGGCCGCTCGTACTGGCGCGCCTCGCGGAAGGTCCGGCCGGCGCCGTAGACCGCCGCCGACGAGGCGTAGAGGAACGGCACGCCGAGTTCCAGGCTGCTTTCCAGCAGGCGGCAACTGTAGCGGTAGTTGTTCTCCATCATGTAGCGGCCATTGCTTTCCAGGGTGCTGGCGCAGGCGCCCTGGTGGAACAGCGCGCGGACCGTGCCGAAGTCGCCGCGGGCGTAGCGCTCGAGGAAGTCGTTCTGGTCCAGGTAGTCGGCGATATCGGCGTCCGCCAGGTTGCGGAACTGCTCGCCGTCGGTGAGATCGTCCACCGCGATGATGTCGGTCTCGCCGCGCCGGTTCAGCGCCTGCAGCAGATTGCTGCCGATGAAGCCGGCGGCGCCGGTGACGATGATGCTCATGGGCACTCCCTTCGACAGGATGAATGCCCCCAGGCTATGCCTATGCGCCGCGCCGCCCGTTGACCTGCAACAAGCCATGGGCGGACGGCAGCGGTTCAGCGGGAAGGACGATCGTTGTGACCGAGGTCGCGTTGCGGGTCGATGCGGTCGCGAACCCGCTGTTTGAGCGCCTTGGCCTCGGGGAAGCCGCCGTCGGCCTTGCGTTCCCAGACCTGCACGCCGTCGCAGGTGATACGGAAGACGCCACCGGTTCCGGGCTCCAGGCAGACTTTTCCGAGATCGTCGGCGAAGGTGCTGAGCAGTTCCTGGGCCAGCCAGGCGGCACGCAGTAGCCACTGGCACTGGGTGCAATAGGTGATGACGATTTCGGGCTTGGCGGTGGGCATGTCGGCGGCTCAGGGGAAACGGTCGCGCCTATAATAGCCGCCTTTTCACCCGGCTCCGGATCGTTCTCATGCGCCGCCTGCTGCTCGTACTGCTGCTCCTGCTTCCCCTGTCCGCCCTCGCCGCGGAGGCCCGGCCGAAGATCGGCCTGGTCCTCTCCGGAGGTGCCGCCCGTGGCCTGGCCCATATCGGCGTGCTCAAGGCCCTCGACGAACAGGGCATCCAGATCGACGCCATCGCCGGCACCAGCATGGGCGCGGTGGTCGGCGGCCTGTACGCCTCCGGCTACACCCCCGCCGAACTGGAGCGCATCGCCCTGGAGATGGACTGGCAGCAGGCACTGTCCGACGCACCGCCGCGCAAGGACGTGCCGTTCCGGCGCAAGCAGGACGACCGCGACTTCCTGGTCAAGCAGAAGATCAGCTTCCGCGACGACGGCACCCTCGGCCTGCCGCTGGGGGTGATCCAGGGCCAGAACCTGGCGATGGTGCTGGAAAGCCTGCTGGTGCACACCAGCGACAACCGCGACTTCGACAAGCTGGCGATCCCCTTCCGCGCCGTCTCCACCGATATCGCAACCGGCGAGAAAGTGGTGTTCCGCAAGGGCCACCTGCCCCAGGCGATCCGCGCCAGCATGTCGATCCCCGCCGTGTTCGCCCCGGTGGAGATCGACGGCAGGCTGCTGGTGGATGGCGGCATGGTCGACAACATCCCGGTGGACGTGGCGCGCGACATGGGCGTGGACGTGGTGATCGTGGTCGACATCGGCAACCCGCTGCGCGACCGCAAGGACCTGAGCACCGTGCTCGACGTGATGAACCAGTCGATCACCCTGATGACCCGGAAGAACTCCGAAGCCCAGCTGGCCACGCTCAAGCCCGGCGACGTGCTGATCCAGCCGCCGCTGTCCGGCTACGGCACCACCGACTTCGGCCGCGTGCCGCAACTGATCGACGCCGGCTACCGCGCCACCACGGTGCTCGCCGCGCGCCTCGCCGAGTTGCGCAAGCCGAAGGACCTCAACAGCGAAGCGCTCGACGTGGCGCGCACGCCGAACCAGCGCAAGCCGGTGATCGACGCGATCCGCGTGGAGAACAACTCGAAGGTCAGCGACGAGGTGATCCGCCACTACATCCGCCAGCCGCTCGGCACGCGCCTCGACCTCGGCCGCCTGCAGGACGACATGAGCACCCTCTACGGCCTCGACTACTTCGACCAGGTGCAGTACCGGGTGGTCAAGGAGAAGAAGCTCAACACCCTGGTGATCCACGCCACCGGCAAGAAAGGCGGCACCGACTTCCTTCGCCTGGGCCTCAACCTGTCCGACGACATGCGCGGCGAAAGCACCTTCAACCTCGGCGGCAGCTACCGCATGAACGGCCTCAACCGGCTCGGCGCCGAGTGGCTGACCCGGGTCCAGCTCGGCGACCGCCAGGAACTCTACAGCGAGTTCTACCAGCCGCTCGACGTCGGCTCACGCTACTTCGTCGCGCCCTTCCTGTTCCACGAGGCACAGAACGTCGACGTCACCGAGAACAACGACCCGCTGCTGCGCTATCGCCTGGAGCGCTACGGCTACGGCCTCAACGTCGGCCGGCAGATCGCCAACAACGGCGAAATCCGCCTGGGCGCGGTGCAGGCCTACGGCAAGGCCGACGTACGCATCGGCGACCCGAGCCTGCCGGACATCGACTTCACCGAGGGCTACTACGAACTGAAGTACTCGTTCGACACCGTCGACGACGTCAATTTCCCCCACGAGGGCGAGGAGATCGGCCTGACCATGCGCCGCTACGACAAGTCCCTCGGCTCGGACGACAGCTACCGGCAGTGGGACCTGCGGCTGAACAAGGCGCTCAGCTTCGGCGCCGACACCTGGGTGTTCGGCGGCGGCTACGGGCGCACCCTGGACGACGCCGAGGTGGTCACCTCCAGCTTCACCCTCGGCGGCGCCCGCGAGCTGTCGGGCTTCCGCCGCGATGCGCTGTCCGGGCAGAACTACAGCCTGGGGCGGATCGTCTATTACCGGCGCCTCACCGAACGTTCCTTCCTGCCGCTGGACTTCCCGCTGTACCTGGGCGGCAGCATCGAGCGCGGACGCATCTGGAACAACGACAACGAATACGACAGCGGCTACATCAACGCCGCCAGCCTGATGATCGGCTTCGATACGCCGCTGGGGCCGCTGACCTTCAGCTACGGGATCAACGACGAGAACTTCAAGGCGTTCTACCTGAACCTCGGGCAGAACTTCTGAGCGAAGTTCAGGCGATCAGCGCCAGCAACTCGCGCGCCTCGGCCTTCTGCCACGGGTCGCCGTGCGCCACCACCAGGCGCAGGATGCGGCTGGCCTGGTCGAGATCGCCGCTGTCGATGCAGGCGCGGGCCCGGTCCAGGCTGGCCGAGGCCTCCTCCGGCGGCACCGTGGCCGGCTCCGGCTGGTCGAGTTCGAGGTGTTCGTACTCGGCGACATCCGGCAGTTCATGGAGATTGCTCTCGAACGCCAGGGGCTCCTCCTCCGCCGGTTCCGCCTTGCCGGCAGCGGCGCGGCGCGGCAGGTCGGGGTTGTCCAGGGGATTCTCCAGGGCGCCCCAGTCGAGATCGAGATCGAGGTTGAGGTCGCCGAAGCCGTCGGCGCCCGAGGTCGCATCCGGCTGCTGCGCGGCGGGCGGCTCGGCCAGCGGCAGGTCGCTCCAGTCGTCGTCCTTGGTTGCCGCCGGCGTCTCGGTCGCCGGCATCTGTAGCAGCGCCGGGTAGCGTCCGCGCAACTCGTCGATGGCCTCCGGGTTGCCGCCACTGGCCAGGGTTTCCTCGGCCAGCGCGTCGAAGCCGGCCGCATCGCCCAGCTCAGCCAGCACCAGCAACAGCTTCATCCGCGCGCTCAGGCGCTGCGGCTGCTCGGCGAGTACCTGACGCAGCAGGTCGCGGGCCTGTCCGTAGCGACCGTAGGCGATATAGATGTCGGCGCCGTCCAGCTTGTCCGCCGCAGCCATGGCGGCGCGCGGAGCGGCGGCCGGAGCAGGCGGAGGAGACGGCGGCGGGCTGGAGGGAACGGCGACCGGCGGCCTGGCCTGTTCCTCGACCTTTGCCGGCGCCGGTGCGGCCGCCGGGGGGCGCGGCGCACGGCGCAGCGGCAGGTTCAGGGCAACCCGGCGCTTCGGTTCGACCGCTGGGACAGGAGTCTCTTCGCGGCGGCGACGCAACAGCAATACGCCGAGCAGGGCGAGGACCAGCAGCAGGACGATCATCCAGCGCCAGTGCTGCGAGTCCGTCGGCGTTTCAACCGGTTGCGCAACCGAAGGCGCGGCCGCGGCGGGCGGCGGCGCCGCGGGCCGCACCGCCTGGCGCCGGGCCAGTTGCTGTTGCAGTTCGGCGACCTGGCGATCGCGCTGCTGCAGTTGTTCCTGCAAGGCCTGCAACTGGCGTTGCAGATCGTCCATCCGCTGGCTCAGTTCCTCCCGTTGCCGGGCCAGCGCCTCGGCCTCGGCATCCGCCTGGCGCTGCGCCTCGACGAGAGCCGCCGGAGCGTTTTCCACCACGGCGGCATCGGCTGGCGGCAGGACTTCCACGGCCGCCTCCTTCACGGCGCCGGGCGCGCCTCGCTCCGGCTGGTAGCCGGCCGGCAGGCGCAGGCGCGCGCCGGCCTTGAGCCGGTGCCGGTCGGCATTGACGAAGGCCTGCGGATTGAGCTGGTACAGGGCCTCCATGAGTTGCGCGCGATCGGCGTTGCCGGCACCACGCAGGCGTCCGCTGATGGCCCAGAGGTTGTCGCTGGGGCGAGTCAGGTAGTCGTCGCCCGGCTCCAGCAGTGCCGGGTCTACGACGACCGCGGCACTACGCGGCGCAGGCACCGGCGTCGAGGATTGCCGCTGCGGCTCGATCCCGCTGCGCGCGGCCGGAAGCATGCGCGGCGTATAACCGAGCGGATCGAGCAGTACGGTGAATTCGCGGACGATGCGGCCGTTGGGGCGGGCCACCTCCACCAGGAAATTCAGGTAGGGCTCCTGCACCGGTCGGCTCGAGGACACATGGATGCGATTGCCACCGCGCCCCTGGAGCACCGGACTGAAACGCAGCTCGTTGAGGAACTGCAAGCGTTCCACCCCGGCCGCGGCGAAGACGTCGGCGCCCGCCAGGCGGACCTCGATCTCGTCCGCGCCGAGATCGCCGACGTCGAACAGTTCGATATCCGCATCCAGCGGCTGGTTGAGCGCCGAATGCAGGGTGATGTCCCCCACTCCCAGGGCGCTCGCCTGGCCGGCCAACAGGCACGACCAAGCACACAGCATGACACGCAAGGCTTTACCGGGCATTCCGTTCTTTTCTCCGCACTTCGAGCACGCAGCCGGCCAGCGGTCGACTGCTACATCTATTTCACGTTAGCCCGAATTTCGCCCCGTACAGGGCTGAACGCACCACATGGCGCGAGACATGGCTTTTTGCCATCACTGAATAGAGGAATGCCGTGGAAACGGTCAAGATTTTTCGTCAGAAAACCGACGAAAACCTCTGTAGAGGGCTTTCGAACGAAAGCCCTGGAGGTGATGCCATAAAAATGGCGATTCTAGCGGAATTTTGTGACGCAGTGCTCAGCGCTTTTCCAGGTTCGCCAGGATTCGCAAGAGCACCTGCTGGCATAGCGCCTGCTCGGACTCGTCGATGCCGGTCAGTACGTCGTTGCGAACGCTGGCGGCGATGGCCTCGATATCGGCGATCAGCACATCGGCCTTGGGCGTCAGCACGATGTGCTTGGCCCGCCGGTCCTCCGCCACCGCCAGGCGTCGTACCAGGCCCTGGGACTCGAGGCCGTCGAGCAGTCGCGCCAGGGTCGGGCCTTCGACCCCGACCGATTGGGCCAACTCGCGCTGGGTGGGCGAATCGCGATGGCGCGCCAGATGCAACAACACCAACCAGCGCGCCTGGGACAGGCCGAGGTGACTGAGGCGGCGGTCGAGTTCAGCGCGCCAAGCACGGGAAGTCTGGGCTAGCAAGGTGCCGAAATAGTGCTTGTCTGTCTGAGCCATAGGAAAAAGGAGGTCCGATATTTCATTTGACTAATTATTAGTCGGCTAATAATGCCCGTCCAATTTCCCCCCGTACAATGACAAATTGTCGCACGATATGCCCAGGCCAGGCCCTGTCTACCACTTGGCGTACTGGTCCTCGACGAAGCCCCAGAGCCGCTCGATCCTCACCTCGGCACGACCTCGCGGACGCAGCACACCGCTGAAACAACCGAAGATCTGCTTGAAGTTGCTCGCCAGCAGACCGAGGTTCAGCCGCTCCTGGTGCATGCCGTGGGCCTCGAAGCGCAGCTCTACCTGGCCATCGTATGAACGGATGGTCCAGGGCCGCAGCGGCTGGTCGCGGTCGAAGTCGAAGCGCACGCTGTCGACCTTCAGCAGTTCGCCGTCCAGCCAGTAGCAGTTCTCGGTGAAGCTGGTCTCGTTGACCCCGCACGACAGGTTCAGGCCGACCCGCAAGCCGTCCGCCTCGCCGGACAGGCAAGCCCAGTTCCAGAAGGTTTCCGGGCGCATGTAGCCCGCCGACCAGTCGTGATGGGCGAAGGCGTCCAGCGCCTGCAGGTCGTGGTCGCCGAGGGCGCTGCGCACGTCGCCGCGACAGCGCACGCCGGCCACCTTCTGCGCATAGACCCAGCCGTTCACCGCGGTCGGCGTACACAGGCACATAGGCTGGAAGCTCGGCGCCTCCTCGCTGAAGCAGGCGTCGATGCGGGTGCCATCGTCGAGTTCCACCAGCAGGCGTTTCTCCCGGGGAGCCGTACGGTTCTCCAGGCGTAGCAGGTTGCGCCCATGGCGCAGTTCGCAGACGCCGTCGTCCGGGGTCTGGGAAAACCGGGTTCCGAACCCCAGCGGCAGCTTGAAGCGCCGCTCCAGCATGCGTCCGCTGGAAGGCTGGTAGAGGTAGACGAAGCCGACGCCAAGCAAGCTCAGCTGGGCCAGGGCGCAGCCGCCGATCAGCTCCGGGCTGATCAGGCCGAAGTACTGGAACTGATGGAAGCGTCGCCATTTGCCCAGGGCCCCCACGCGCCGGCCCATCGGCGAACGGAAGTCGAAATCGCGGTAATTGATGTGCTGCGGGGCACTCGGGAAGATGCCGTAGTGCGGTTGGCCGTTGGCCTGGATCAAGCGCTGCATGGGGTCCGTCCGGAAGTCGTCTCGCGGCGGGGCCGGCAGCTCTGCGAAGAGCGGCCGTGCCTGCCATTTTTTCCTGTCGAACCTAGCATTCGCCGCTTCGTCCCGCAGTCACCGGCGGCGCCAGCCACAGGGACAAAATCGGCCATGGACTCAGGCCACCACCTGGTTGCGGCCGAACGCCTTGGCTTCGTAAAGCGCGCGATCGGCATGCTCGTAGAGATCGTAGAGACGCTTCAGGTCGTTGCCCGGAGTCGGCCACAGGCAGGACACGCCGACCGACAGGGTCACTTCGCGCGCCGTGTCCGACGCCTCGTGCTCCATGCGCAGCGCCTGCACCTGCGCGCGCAGCGCTTCCGCGCGCAGCCTCGCCTCATGCTCGTTGGCGCCGTACAGCAACAGGGCGAACTCCTCGCCGCCCAGGCGCACCGCCATGTCCAGCGGACGCCTGGCATTCGCCTCGAACACCGCGCCGATGCGCTGCAGGACCGCATCGCCGGCCTGGTGGCCGTAGCGGTCGTTATAGGCCTTGAAATGGTCGACGTCGCAAAGCAGCAGCGCCAGGGTCTTCTGTTCGCGCTGGGCCTGGCGCCAGAGGCGGTCCAGGTGCTGGTTGAAGCTGCGCCGGTTGTGCAGGCCGGTCAGGCTGTCGTGGTCGGCCATCACCCGCAGCAGACGGCTGATGAGGAAATGCTCGCGCGACTTGAACTCCAGCAGATAGCAGCCGACCGCGCCGATCAGGTTACCGAACAGCAGGAACAGCAGGTTGTTGCCCAGCGGCTCCTGGGTACCCGCCCACCACTCGAAACCCAGGTAGGCGAGCAGCACCACCAACGCACAGCTCAATGCCTGCGACAACCGCAGGCCGGCGAGGAAATAGGCGGCGAAACTGACCAGCAGCAGGCCTTCGTAGGGATAGCCGGGATCCGCCCGGTGCGCCAGGCCGACCACCGCCGCCGCACCGACGCCAAGGGCGAGGACGCAGGCGATGCTCAGCGGCACCATCAGCTGGATGTGCCGGCGCAGCATGATCAGGCAGCCGCAGACCAGTAGCAGGACCAGCACGCCAAGGCGCACCGCCAGTACGCCCCACAGCGGGGGACCAGCGAGGATCAGCAGGTCGATGCCGATGAACGCCAGCCAGACGAGCATGCCGACGCTGAGGGCGATGCGTTTCAGCGCGAAGCTGTCCTCCAGCATGTAGCGCCGGTAGTCACGCTCCAGTTCGGGAAGGAAACGCAGACCGCGGAAACCGCGGTTCAATTGGTCGGCATAGAGGTTGGAACGGGAGTCGTCCAACCGGTCCTTCTGTGTCACGCACACCTCTTCTCTTGGAGGGCTTGGCGTCACAGTAGACGCTTGCGAAGGACGTCACAAGATTGGCGTCAGAAAATACCGGCAAATGGCCATATCACGACTCCAGTTCCACCTGCAGGGCGGCGCGCACGCAGTGCAGCACGCCACTCGGCACCCGCTTGCCGAAACGCTCCTCCAGCGCCGCCACCGGCGGCAGTTCGCCGTCTTCCTCGAGGAAGGCGTCCTGGATTTCGCCGAGGAGTTCCTCGGGCAGATCCAGCGCCTGCTCCAGGCTCACCTGCTGACCGGCGATGGCCTCGGCGAGCATCGCGTAGACGTTCTTCTCGCTGCAATTGAGCTGGCGGGCTATCTGCGCCGGGGTCATCCCCGCACAGGCCAGGCTGGCCAATTCGTGGCGCAGGTCCTGCGGCGGCGCGGCGGGCGCCGCCGGCGAGTCGGTGAGGACATCGAGGAAGGCCTGGCCGTAGCGCTCCAGCTTGCGCGCGCCGACCCCGCTGACCTGGGCCATGTCGGATAGCGAGCGCGGCTGGCTGCGGAGCATTTCCAGCAGGGTCGCGTCGGGGAAGATCACATAGGGCGGCACCGAATGCTCTTCGGCCAGCTTGCGCCGCAGCGCGCGCAGGGCCTCCCACATTTCCCGCTCTTCGCTGCGCACCAATTGGCTGGCGGCGCTGGCGCCGCCGCTGGAGGAGCCCTTGGCGCGCTGTGGCTTGAGGTCGCGGCGCAGCTCCAGCCGCACCTCGCCACGCAACAGCGGACGACAGGCCTCGGTCAGGCGCAGGCCGCCGAAGCCGTCCAGGTCGACGTCGGCCAGGCCGCGCGCGACCAACTGGCGAAACAGGGTCCGCCACTCGTCTTCGCCGCGCCCCTTGCCGATCCCGAACACCGCCAGGTGCTGGTGGCCGAGACTGCGGATCTTCTCGGTCTCGCGGCCGAGCAGGATATCCACCAGATGGCCGACGCCGTAGCGCTGGCCGCTGCGGTAGATCGCCGACAGCGCCTGGCGCGCGGATTCGGTGGCATCCCAGGTTTCCACGCCGTCCACGCAGTTGTCGCAATGCCCGCAGGGCTGCGGCATCTCCTCGTCGAAATAGGCCAACAGCGCCTGGCGCCGGCAGCGGGTTTCCTCGCAGAGCGCCAGCATGGCTTCCAGCTTGTGCCGCTCGACGCGCTTGTGC
This sequence comes from Pseudomonas sp. FDAARGOS_761, assembly GCF_013343155.1. Classification (NCBI taxonomy): domain Bacteria; kingdom Pseudomonadati; phylum Pseudomonadota; class Gammaproteobacteria; order Pseudomonadales; family Pseudomonadaceae; genus Pseudomonas; species Pseudomonas sp. FDAARGOS_761. Next base: position 3,851,634 of record NZ_CP054572.1, read on the forward strand.
CGCTCGTCGCCCTCGGAACTCTGCATCATCTGCCGCAGCAGCAGGACGTCCTGCAGACCGTAGGCCATCCAGGCGTCGGCCGGCAGGCCATCGCGGCCGGCGCGGCCGGTTTCCTGGTAATAGGCCTCGAGGCTCTTGGGCAGGTCGAGGTGGGCGACGAAACGCACGTTGGGCTTGTCGATGCCCATGCCGAAGGCGATGGTCGCCACCATGATCAAGCCTTCCTCGTTGAGGAAGCGCTTCTGGTGGTGGGCACGCAGTTCGTTGGACAGTCCGGCGTGATACGGCAGTGCGGGGAAGCCCTGGTTGCCGAGGAATTCCGCGACCTCCTCGACCTTCTTCCGCGACAGGCAGTAGACGATGCCGGCATCGCCGCGCCGCTCGGAGAGGAAGCCGAGCAACTGCTTGCGCGGCTGCTCCTTGGGCACGATGCGGTAGAAGATGTTCGGCCGGTCGAAGCTGGAGAGGAACTGCTCGGCGTTCTGCAGGTGCAGGCGCTGGATCATCTCCTCGCGGGTACGCATGTCCGCGGTGGCGGTCAGGGCGATCCGCGGCACCTGCGGGAACAGCTCGGCAAGCTGGCCGAGCTGCAGGTATTCGGGACGGAAGTCATGGCCCCATTGCGACACGCAGTGCGCTTCGTCGATGGCGAACAGGCCGACCGGCAGTCGTTGCAGGAAGGCCAGCATGCGCGGCTGGACCAGCCGTTCCGGTGCCAGGTAGAGCAGCTTGATCTCGCCACGCTGCAGGCGCTCGGCGATATCCCGCTGCTGTTCGGGGTTGAGGGTGGAGTTCAGCGCCACCGCCGGCACGCCGAGTTCGTCCAGGGTGGCGACCTGGTCCTCCATCAGCGCGATCAGCGGCGACACCACCACCGTCAGGCCTTCGCGCAGCAGCGCCGGGACCTGGAAACACAGGGACTTGCCACCGCCGGTGGGCATCAGTACCAGCGCATCGCCACCCTCGGCCACCCGCTCGATGATCCGTGCCTGGTTGCCACGGAAGGCGTCGTAACCGAAAACGTCTTTGAGGATGCGTAGGGCTTGCTCGCGCATGAAGGACTCCAAATCGAGCGGCGCATTATACGCCAGGGAGGCTCGATCGGGCCGGTACCTTGTCGCCGGAAAGGACGAAAACCTCAGCGATAGCGCTGACGTTCCTGTTTGAAAAGGATGCGGACGATGGCGAATTCGCGCTCCATCTGTTCGATCAGCGCCGGCGCCCGTTGCAGCTCGCCGCGCCTGGCGCTTTCTTCCAGCTCCTTGCAGTAGCCGGCGAGGAGTACCGCGCCCATGTTGCTGCTGCCTCCCTTGAAGCTGTGCGCGGTATGCCGCAAAGCCTGGGCATCGCCGGCCTGGAGGGCGGCATGCAGGCTGCGCAGGCGCTCCTCGGAGTCGAGCACGAAGGTATCCAGCAGGACCGGATATTCGTCCTCCATGACCTCCTGCAACGAAGCCAGAACACGATCATCGAGATGCGGCGCGGACATTCGATCGCTCCCTGAAGTCGACTTCCGATGCCCTACCCATTAGGAGCACCGCGACGAAAGCGCGATTATGCCTGAGGCGACCAGAAAAACTCCACGGACACCACCTTTCCGTCGGCCGACCACTGGCAACGATCGGACAATTCGCGGATCAGGCGCAAACCCCTGCCGCAGAGGCGTTCCTGGCGCTCCACGGCATTCAGCGCGCGCTCCACGTCGAAACCTTCGCCGCTGTCCTCGACCCGCACCAGCAGACGCCCCCCCGCGCCATGCGGCGCCAGGTCCAGGTGCAGCCGCACGTAGCCGTCGCGCAAGGCCTGCAGGCGGCTGACCCGCTCCTGGTAATAGCGGGCGAATCCCGCCGCGTCGCTCTTCATCGTCGAGTCGAGGCCGATGACGCCATGTTCCAGGGCGTTCGAATAGAGTTCGGCGAGTACCGTATACAGCGCACCGCCGCGCGCGCGCAGGTCGTGGACCTCGAGCAGCAGTTGCAGCACATGGGGCAGCGGGTTGAAATGCTTGAGGGTTTCGGCGCGGAATTCGAAGCTCACCGACCAGTCCAGCGGACTGCTCACGCCGCTATCGGAAAACGCCAGCGGCGGGCATTGCAGGCCGCTATCCGGCTGCAGGCGCACTTCGAGCATGCTCACGTCGTCCTGCACCGAGCCGCGGAACTGCGCCAGGCTGCGCTGGATCTCGTCGAACAGCGCGGACGGCTGGCGATTGTGCTCGAACAGCCGGAGCAGCCGCGCCTCGCCGAACATCTCGCCAGCCTTGTTGCTGGCCTCGAGGACACCGTCGGAAAACAGGAATATCCGATCTTCGATATCCAGCGGATAGGTTTCGCAACGGTCGCTGAACGCCGCCGGCTCGAGGATTCCCAGCGGCAGGTGGCGGGACACCAGGGCGACCCGCTCGCCGCTGGCGGCGCGCAGCAGGTAGCCGTCCGGCAAGCCGCCGTTCCAGACCTCCACCAGTTCGCGCTGGAAGCTCAGGTTGAGCAAGGTGGCGCAGCAGAACACGCCGACCGGCAGGATGCGCTTCAGCTTGGCGTTCATCTCGCGAAGGATGTCGGCCATCGGATAGCCCTTGGCGGTCATCCCGTAGAACACTTCGGCCAGCGGCATCGCGCCGATCGCCGCCGGCAGACCGTGGCCGGTGAAGTCGCCGAGCAGCACGTGCATGCCGCCGGACGGCTTGTAGGCGGCCAGCAGCAGGTCGCCGTTGAACAGCGCGAGGGGCGATTGCAGGTAGCGCACGTTGCTGGCGTTCAGGCAGCCGGAATGGGCCACCTTGTCGAACACCGCCTTGGCCACCCGCTGTTCGTTGAGCAGGTGCTCGTTGTGCCGGACGATCAGGTCGCGCTGCTCCAGCACCGTTCGTTGCAGCAGGTGCAGGCGTCCCATGGCGTTGATCTTGGCTTCGAGGATCACCCGGTTGTACGGCTTGGAGAGGAAGTCGTCGCCGCCCGCCTCCAGGCTCTGCACCAGCGCCTCGGTTTCGCTGAGGGAGGTGAGGAAGATGATCGGCACCAACTCCTCGCCGGCCTGCTGCTTGATCCGCCGGGCCGCCTCGAAGCCATCCATCACCGGCATCATCACGTCCATCAGGACCAGTTGCGGCCGCTCGGTCTCGAACAGCGCCACCGCCTCCAGGCCGTTGCCGGCGGTCAGCACGCGATGCCCCTGGCGGCTGACGATGGTCGACAGCAGCAGGCGGTCGGCCGCGTTGTCCTCGGCGATGAGAATCGTCAGGCTCTCGATCCGCGCCGCCGGGGGATTCATCTCAGCTGATCTTGAACAACTGCTCGAAGTTGGAGATGGCGAGGATCTTGCGCACTTCCGGGCTGCAGTTCGCCAGGCTGATCTGCGCGTTCTCGCCGCCGGCGTGGTCGCGCAGCAGCAGGAGCATGCCGAGGGCCGAGCTGTCCAGGTAGGTGGCGTTGCGCAGGTCGACGACGTAGCGTCGCGGAGTGATCGCGACGCGCTCGTAGGCGTCGCGGAAATCCTGATGGGCCCCGAAGTCGAAGCGCCCCTGGATCTGGATGGTCAACTCTTGCCCATCGGCCGAGGGCAGCGCAGTGATGGCCATGGAAGTCTCCTGGTAGGCGTGGCGGATCGAGGGAACGCTTGAATCATGTAAGCAGTTCCCCGGCAAAGCGGCAACTTGCCAGATCACCTGACTATCAGAAATATCTGTCAATACAACTAGATCGCGCAGTCCTAAACTGCCCCGCTCCGAGCCAGCCGTCCTGTACCGAGCGGGCTGCGACGGCGCCGCCGCGCGTGGCGCTCGGAGCCTGGGCAGAGGGCGAAAGTCTCGTCCCACCTGCCCGTCCCAAGCGGACCCGCGCCAGGCTGCCAGGTCACCCCCGGCGCAACCTGGCGCGGGTCCGCTTCCTTGCGCTACTTGGCCCGGTAGATGATGCCCGGGCTGCACTGCACCATCTGGTAGTGGTCGGGCAGGTTGTTCAACGCCTCGGAGGCGCCGAGGAACAGGTAGCCGCCAGGCTTGAGCGTGCCATGGATGCGCAGCAGGATGTCGCGCTTCACCTCGGCGGAGAAATAGATCAGCACGTTGCGACAGAACACCATGTCGAACTTGCCGAGGCTGGCGTAGCTGTCCAGCAGGTTCAGGGCGCGGAACTCGACGCGGCTGCGGATCGCCGGCTTGACCGCCCAGCGCCCCGGTCCCTTGGCGTCGAAATAGCGTTGCAGACGCTCCGGGGACAGACCGCGGCCCATCGCCAGGGTGTCGTATTCACCGGCCTTGGCGGCGGTGAGCATCGACCCCGACAGGTCGGTGGCGACGATCTGCACGCCCGCCTTCAACTGCCCCAGGTTGGTCTTCTCGAACTCGTCGATGGCCATCGATAGCGAGTACGGCTCCTGGCCGGACGAACAGGCCGCCGACCAGATCCGCAGGCGCTGCCCGCCGTTGGCCTTGATCAGTTCGGGAAGAACCCGCTGCTTGAGCACCTCGAACGGGTAGGTATCGCGAAACCACAGGGTCTCGTTGGTGGTCATCGCGTCCACCACCATCTCGCGCAGGCCGCCGCGCTGGGTCTGGATGCGCTGCACCAGCTCTCCCAGGCTCTTGATGCCCTGCTGCTCCATCAGCTTGTTCAGCCGGCTCGAGACCAGGTACTGCTTGTTGCTGCCCAGCACAATGCCGCAGGTCTTCTCGAGGAAGACCCTGAACAACTCGAAATCCGCATTAGCTGCCGACACGCATAAGCCTCTTCGCCCTGGGCGACCGGAACGCAGCCGGTCGCCCGTATTCACATTGTTGTCGAGGGCCGATCGCTCAGCCCGCGTCCACCGCCTTGATCCGCTCCACCACCCGCGCCGCCAGATCGTCCGGACGGAACTTGGCGAGGAAGTCGTCCGCACCGACCTTCTTCACCATCGCCTGGTTGAAGACCCCGGACAACGAAGTATGCAAGAGAATGTGCAGTTTCTGCAGGCGGGGATCGCTACGGATTTCCGCCGTCAGGGTATAACCGTCCATTTCCGGCATTTCGATGTCGGAGATCAGCATCAGCAGCTCGTCTTCCGGACGCCGTCCCTCGGCGAGCATGTTCTGCAGGTACTCCAGGGCCTGGCGCCCGTCGTTGAGCGCGGTCATTTCCACGCCGACCGCCTCCAGGCAACGGGTCACCTGCTTGCGCGCCACCGACGAATCGTCCACCACCAGCACCCGCTTGGTCACCGCGCGGCTCTGGGTCTCGGCGTCCACCACTCCGGGGGACACTTCCTCGGACGTCGGTGCGACCTCCGCGAGCACTTTTTCCACGTCGATGATTTCCACCAACTGCTTGTCCACCCGGGTCACCGCGGTCAGGTAATGCTCGCGGCCGGCGCCCTTGGGTGGCGGATGGATCTCTTCCCAGTTCATGTTGACGATGCGCTCCACCGAGCGCACCAGGAAGCCCTGCACCTTGGTGTTGTACTCGGTGATGATCGCGAAGCTGTTGGTCAGGTCCTGCAACCCGCGGCGGCCAGTGGCCAGCGCCAGGTCGAGGATCGGAATGGTGCCTCCGCGGATGTTCGCCACCCCGCGCACCACCGGGCTGGACTTGGGCATCACCGTCAGGCGCGGGCATTGCAACACCTCTTTCACCTTGAACACGTTGATGCCGTAGAGCTGGTTACCGTCCAGACGGAACAGAAGCAGCTCCAGACGGTTCTGTCCGACCAACTGCGTGCGCTGGTTGACTGAATCCAAAACACCGGCCATTGGCGCTCCCCTCAGACGGTCGTACCGGACTCCGGCACGACCATTGCTTTACCCGTTGCATGAAACAGGCAACGACAGTTTTTCGACGAATAATGGCCCGTAGCCATACTTCTCTACGGTTTTTACCCGTTTTGCTCGGGCTCGGCTACCTGTGCGCGGCTAACAACAGCCAGGCCCAGGGTTTTACCGCTCCCGAGGTACTTATCGGCTCCACCCAGGGGTTTCTTGAATTCAAGGTAGAAGAATATCTGCAGAATAGCGGACTCGACGGGCGCTACCAGATTCAGGTCAATCGCGTCGACCCGCGCTTGCGCCTGGCCGAATGCGACAGGGACTTGACGCTCAGCCAGGAAAGTCCGGCACAACCGATCGGCAGGGTCACCGTACGCATCGGTTGCGAAGGCAATGCGCCCTGGACCATCTTCATGCCGGCGCAGGTGAAGCTGTTCCGCCAGGTGGTGGTCGCAGTGCAGCCTCTCAAGCGCGCGCACGTGCTGGAGGATGCCGACATCGCCCTGGTCGAGCGCGACGTCGGCCTGCTGACCCAGGGCTACCTGACCGATCCGGCCCGCGTCGTCGGGCAGAAGCTGCGCCGACCGGTGGTCAACGACCAGGTGCTGGCGCCGGTCTTCCTCGAGCAGGCCGAAGCCGTGCGCAAGGGCGATCAGGTGGTGATTCTCGCGCGCACCGCCACCATCAACGTCAAGATGCCCGGCGAGGCGCTGTCCGATGGCGCCCCGGGCCAGCAGATCCGCGTGCGCAACCTGCGCTCGCAGCGGGTGATCAAGGCCCGCGTGATAGAGCCCGGCACGGTCGAGGTGAATATGTAGAGGGAAAGCCGTGGCCGGTAGCGCTGGCGCTACCCCGGCGGGTTTCTCTAAACTGGGAAACGACGCACGAAAATAAGTCCTAAAGTTTTTCAAGCCTTCGCCGAAAAGCTAGGCAAGCGTCCAATACCTTCGAGGTTTACAACCATGGTCATCGACTTCAACCGGCTGAATCCCGGCAGCACGCCAGCCACCACCGGCCGTACCGGCAGCACCGCCGCGGGGCGTCCCGACGCCACTGGCGCCGACAAGGCAGGCCCGGCCGCGACTTCCGCTCCGAAGAGCGGCGAGTCGGTGCAGATCAGCGAAACCGCCCAGAACATGCAGAAAGTCACGGACCAGCTGCAGACCCTGCCGGTGGTCGACAACGATAAGGTTGCCCGGATCAAGCAAGCGATCGCCGATGGCACTTATCAGGTCGACAGCGAGCGTGTTGCCAGCAAGCTGCTCGACTTCGAATCCCAGCGCTGACCTCGAAGGACGCGCTGGAGGACATTGGACGCCGAATGAACTCCCGAGCCCGAGATGCCTGACTCCCCTACCCTGCTCGATCTGTTCGCCGAGGATATCGGCCACGCCAGCCAACTCCTGCAGTTGGTCGACGAAGAATTCCAGGCCCTGGAACGGCGCGAGCTGCCGGTCCTGCAACAGCTTCTCGGGGCCAAGCAGCCACTGATGCAGCAACTGGAGCGAAATGGCCGGGCCCGCGCGGAAATCCTCCGCGAAGCCGGCGTTTCCCTCGACCGCGAAGGCCTTGCCCGCTACGCCCGCGAGCGCGCGGATGGCGCCGAGCTGCTGGCGCGCGGCGACGAACTGGGCGAACTGCTGGAGCGTTGCCAGCAGGCCAACCTGCGCAACGGGCGGATCATCCGCGCCAACCAGGCTTCCACCGGCAGCCTGCTGAACATCCTCCGCGGCCAGGACGCCCCTAGCCTGTACGACAGCCGCGGCGGCACCGCCTCGAGCAGCCGGCAACGCCCGCTCAGCCAGGCCTGAACCCGACCAGCACACGTATCAAGGCACAGTGCTATCATTGAGGCATTCGTGCCCCAGGAGAGCATTGAAGGTGCCCAACCCGTTCGTCGAAGAAGCGGGGCCGCAACCCCCGAAGGTGCTCAAGGCCCCCGTGGAAATCCAGGCCAACCTGCGCCTGCTGCAGGATAGCCGCGACTCCCTGCTGATCACCTTTGCCGATCGCAACCAGCGCTTCCAGAGCTTCCTGGTGGACATCGACCGCGACCGCGGGATGGTCGCGCTGGACGAACTCATCCCCAACACCGGCGAACGTTTCCTGCAGAACGGCGAGGCGTTTCGCGTCGAAGCCTTCCACGAAGGCGTGCGTATCGCCTGGGAATGCGAGCGCCCGGTGCAGTTCGGCGAACACGACGGCGTCCCCTGCTACTGGGCCGCCCTTCCCGCCGAAGTGCTCTACCACCAGCGCCGCAACGCCTACCGCGCCAGCATCAAGCAGAGCCAGCCGATCGCCGCGGAAATCGCCGGGGAGAAACTCCGCGCGCCGCTGAGCGGACAACTGCTGGATATCTCCGCCACCGGCGCCAAGCTGCGCTTCGCCGGCAATGTCGCCGAACGCCTGCATCCCGGCGAGATCTACGAAGACTTCAGCGCCCAGTTGCCACAGGGCGCGATCAGCAGCGCGATCGAACTGCGTCACGTGCGTTTCGACGAAAAGCTCGACGCGACCTTCGCCGGCGTCCGCTTCAGCGAGATGAGCGGCCTCGCCCAGCGCCAGGTGGATCGCTTCGTCTACCAGTTGCAACGCGAAGCCCGGCGCTTCGAGAAAGACGAACTGTTCTGAGTCTCACAGGACCACTCCCAGCGCCGCCAGGCGCGGCAGGTCCTCGGGACGGTCGACGTCCCAGAGCGCCGGCAGCAGGTGATGCTCCCAGCCCAGTTGCCGGAGACGCTCGCAGGTCAGCGCCAGCAGGCGGTCTCCGCCCCAGGGCATCGCTTCGAACAACAGCGGGTCGACCCGGGTCAGGCCGAGCAGCGCGTAGCCGCCCCGCTCCACCGGCCCCAGCACCGCCTGGTGGCGGCCCAGGGCGGTGCAGGCCGCTTCCAGGTAGTCGCCGTCCAGCACCGGGCAGTCGTGGCGAATCAGCAGTACCGCCTCGCTTTCCGCCAACCCCAGCGCCGCGATACGCCGCATGCGCTCGCCGGGATCGCCGGCCGGCTGGCTCATCAGGCTCCAGCCCAACGCCACCGCCAGCGCCTGCAGATCGCTGTCCAGATCGTCGTCGAACCAGAGGATGCGGGCACTGAAACCGCGATCGGGCAGGCGCAGGGCGCGTTCCAGCAATACCCGCTGCAAGCGTCCCGCGCTCTCCTCGCCGATGGCCTGGGCGATCTTCGGCCGCCGCTGCCCTGGCGGCAGGTTGCGCACCATCAGGTGAAGGGAAAGCGTCGGACTCATCGCAACCTCTCCTGCCTATCGGCTCCCGCGGCGAGCGGAATTCAGTTCTGCATCGCGCCGTCGGCCTGCGGCGCGTCGGGCTCGCCATCGACCATCTGTTCCTGCACCGCCTGTTCGTCTACCCGCGGATCGAGCGCCGCGACCAGCGGGGAGCTGGTCATGTTGTCCGGGGTCGGCACGTGGTGCAGCGGCGCGTCGTCGACCCGGTGCAGGCCGCTGACCTTCTCCGGATGGACCCGCCAGACCAGGATCAGCGCGCAGGCGCTGACGAACGCATATAGCATGTTAGCGCCAAACAGCCGCATCAGCGCGCCGGCCGCCAGCGGCCCGATGCAGGCGCCGACGCCGAAGGTCACCAGCAGCATGGCCGTTAGCGAAACCCGTCGCTCGGTCTCCACGTGGTCGTTGGAAAAGGCCACTGCCAGCGGATAGAGGGTGAACTGCAACATGCTCGCGGCGATTCCCAGGGCCAGCAGCAACGCCAGTGGCATCTGTTGCAACAATGCCAGCGGCAAGGCGAACAGGCACAGCAGGATGGCGCAGGCGCGGATCAGCCAGGCGCGGTCGCGACGGTCGGACAGCCAGCCGAGCGGCCACTGCACCAGCAGCCCGGCGAAGATGCAGGCGCCCATGTACAGGCCGACCTCCTCGTTGGGCAACCCCAACTGGTTGGCGTACAGCGGCGCCAGGCCATAGAAGGAGCCGACCACCAGCCCCGAGACCAATACGGTGGTCAGCGACTGCGGCACCCGGCGGATGAAGAAGCGTGGTTCGAGCGGCGCCGGGCGCAGCGCCGCGGGGTGGATCTTGTGGGTCAGGGCCAGCGGCACCAGGCACAGGGCGAAACAGAAGGCCACCAGCATCAGCAATTCCGGCCCCAGTTGCGGATGCGCCACCAGGATCATCTGGCCGAGCACCAGGCCCAGGTAGGAAGCCGCCATGTAGCCGCCGAACACCGCGCCGCGCTGGCTGGCATCGGCCTGCTCGTTGAGCCAGCTCTCGATCACCATGTACTGGCACATCAGGCCCAGGCCCATCACCATGCGCAAGGCGATCCACGCCGGCAGCCAGGGCAGCAGGCCATGGCCGAGGACCGCGGCGGTGACCACCCCGGCGCAGGCGACGTAGGCGCGGATGTGGCCGACCCGGGCGATCAGCCGGTGACCGACCTTGCCGCCCAGCACCAGGCCGAAGTAGTTGGCTGCCATCAGCGCGCCGACCCACAGGCCGTCGACCTTGTCCGCCGCCAGGCGCAGCGCCAGGTAGGTGCTGAGCAGGCCGGAGCCGGTGAGCATCAGCAGGGTAGCGAAATAGAGAGCGCGAAAAGAGAAGAAAATCCGCCGCATCGGACCTCCGGTCCCGTACAAGGGAGCCGGCGCCGCTCGCGGACTGCCCGGCTCGCACAGCGTTGGAGTCCCGGGGAGGCCCCGGGACAGGACGCGGGATGCCGAAGCCGGCACCCGACACCACGACCCTGCCGCCGCGAGGTGGCAGGGGGTGACACAGGGCTAGGAAAGTACCACGGTGGATCAGGCCTGGGCTGCCAGGACGCGACGCTCCCAGGGGCTGATCTCGTCGAAGAAGCTGGTCAGCTCCATGCTCTTGGTCGCCACGTAGCCTTCGACGAACTCGCTGCCGAACAGTTCGCGCGCCAGCGCGCTGCCTTTCAGGCGCCGCAGGGCATCGTACATGGTGCAGGGCAGGGTCAGCTCCTCCGGTACCTCGAACTCGCCCTGGATCGCCGGGCTCGGCTCCAGTTCGTGCTCCAGGCCGTAGAGGCCGGCGGCCAGGCTGGCGGCGATGGCCAGGTATGGGTTGGCGTCGGCGCCCGGCAGGCGATTCTCGACGCGCCGCGCGGACGGTCCGCTGGCCGGGATGCGCAGGCCGGCGGCGCGGTTGTCGTGGGACCAGCAGGCGTTGTTCGGCGAAGCGTAGGGATGGCAGAGGCGCTGGAAGGAGTTCACGTGCGGCGCGAAGAAGGGCGTGAAGTCCGCCAGACAGGCCTGCTGGCCGCCGATGAAGTGGCGGAACGCGGCGGAAGGCTCGCCATCGGCTTCGCTGAAGATGTTTCGCCCGCCGTCCAGTTCGACGATGCTCTGGTGGATGTGCATCGAGCTGCCCGGCGTCTTCGCCAGCGGCTTGGCCATGCACACCACGATCAGGCCGTGCTTGAGCGCGACCTCCTTGAGCAGGTGCTTGAACAGGAAGGTCTGGTCGGCCAGCAGGACCGGGTCGCCATGCAGGAAGTTGATCTCGAACTGGCTGGTGCCCATCTCGTGCATGAAGGTGTCGCGCACCAGGCCCAGCGCATCCATGCAGCGGTAGACGTCCTCGAAGAACGGCCGCAGGCCGTTGTTGGAAGACACGCTGAAGGCCGAATAGCCCAGCTCGCGCCGGCCATCCGGCCCCAGCGGGGCCTGGAACGGCTCGTTGGGATCGGTGTTCGGGGCGAAGACGAAGAATTCCAGTTCGGTGGCCACCACCGGTTGCCAGCCGTGGGCGGCGTAGCGCGCCACCACCTGCTTGAGCAGGCCGCGGGTGGACAACCCGGACGGCGTGCCATCCAGTTCCTGCGCGTCGCAGATGGCGAAGGCGCGCGGAGTGTTGCTCCAGGGCAGGCGATGGACCTGGGTCGGCTCGGCGACCAGCGCCAGGTCGCCATCGTCGCTGCCATAGAAGCGCGCCGGCGGGTAGCCGCCCATGATGCATTGCAGCAGCACGCCACGGGCGAGCTGCAGGCGCCGGCCGCTGAGGAAGCCCTCGCCGGTCATCACCTTGCCGCGCGGCACCCCGTTGAGGTCGGGGGTGACGCATTCGATTTCTTCAACTCCAGCCAGCCGTTCGGCGAGTGAGCCTTGGCCTTCGATAGTCATGACTTCTTATCCTTGTTGGTATCGCGGATGCCGCACCGGGCGGCGGCCGCGTACAAAATACGCATCGCTTGTTCAAGATATCAAGCATGCGGCACATTCTCGCGTGTGCAAAGCCTTTCGCCGCAGAGGCGTTCTGCCTTGCCTGCCGGGTACGAGGAAAAACGCCGGCCAGGCGTATATCCTCTGTGCCTTCGCCGCCCTACCCGCCACAGGAGTACTGCCGTTGATTCTCGGAACACCCAAGGCCGACTGGCTCGCCGAATTCCCGCGCCTGGCCGACCTGATCGCCCTGCGCCCGAGCGAGTGGTTCAACCCGGCCATCGCGCCGAGCGCCGAAGCCCTGGCCGACGTCGGCCTCGGCGCCGCCGACGTGGCCGACGCCAGCGCCCGCCTGCAGCGCTTCGCCCCGCTGATCGCCCGGCTGTTTCCGGAAACCGCCGCCAGCGGCGGCATCATCGAGTCCGACCTGGTCGAGGTCGCCGCCTTCCACGATGCCCTGCGCCAGCATTACGCCGCCGAACTGCCCGGCCGGCTCTGGCTGAAACGCGATAGCCACCTGCCGATCTCCGGCTCGATCAAGGCCCGCGGCGGCATCTATGAAGTGCTCGCCCATGCCGAGCGCCTGGCCCTGGAGCACGGCCTGATCGGCCTCGACGACGACTACTCGCGGCTGGCCGGGGCGGATTGCCGGGCATTCTTCGCCCGCCATCGGATAGCGGTGGGCTCCACCGGCAACCTGGGCCTTTCCATCGGCATCATCGGCGCCGCGCTGGGCTTCCAGGCCAGCGTGCACATGTCCGCCGACGCCCGCCAGTGGAAGAAGGACAAGCTGCGCGCCCACGGCGTGACGGTGGTGGAGTACGCCTCCGACTACAGTGTCGCGGTGGAACAGGGCCGCCGCGAAGCGGCCGGCGATCCCTACACCCATTTCGTCGACGACGAAAACTCCCGCGACCTGTTCCTCGGCTACGCCGTCGCCGCCGAGCGACTGCGCGGCCAGCTGGACGCCGCCGGCATCCGCGTCGACAGCGAGCACCCGCTGTTCGTCCACCTGCCCTGCGGGGTCGGCGGCGGTCCCGGCGGGGTGGCCTTCGGCCTCAAGCTGGCGTTCGGCGACGCGGTGCACTGCCTGTTCGCCGAGCCGACCCATTCGCCCTGCATGTTCCTCGGCGTCTATACCGGCCGCCACGAGCAGGTTTCGGTGCAGGACTTCGGCATCGACAACCGCACCGCCGCCGATGGCCTGGCGGTGGGGCGTCCGTCGGGCTTCGTCGGCCGCGCCATGCAGCGCCTGCTCGACGGCTACTACACGGTGGACGACGACGAACTGTTCCGCCTGCTCGCGTTGCTCGAGCGCAGCCAGGGCATCCGCCTGGAACCCTCGGCCCTGGCCGGCGCGCCGGGCATCGCCCGGGTTACCCGTGAGCCGCAGGGCTATCGCGAACGCATGGGGCTGACCTCGGCGCGCCTGGCCAATGCCACCCACCTGGTCTGGGCCACCGGCGGCGGCATGGTGCCCGAGACGGAAATGCGCGCCTACCTGGAGCGAGGCCGCTCGCTGCTGGACTGACACCGACACGCGCGGGGCGCCACGACCGTCCCGCCACCTCCCGACGAGGACCTTGCATGCGCACACCCGCCTGGCTCGGCAGCGGCATGCCGCTGCTCTTCGTGCTGCTCTGGAGCACTGGATTCCTCGGCGCCAAGTTCGGCCTGCCGTACGCCGAGCCCTTCACCTTCCTGGCCATCCGCCTGCTCCTCGCGGCCGCCCTGCTGGCCGCCTTCGCCCTGCTCAGCGGTGCGCCCTGGCCGGGCTCGGCACGGCTGGCCGGGCATGTCGCGGTCGCCGGCCTGCTGGTCCATGGCCTGTACCTGGGCGGGGTGTTCCTCGCCATCGAGCACGGCATGTCGGCCGGCCTGACCTCCCTGTTGGTCGGCCTGCAACCGCTGGCTACCGCGGCCCTGGCCGGCGTCTGGCTCGGCGAGCGGGTCAGCCGCCGGCAATGGCTGGGACTGGCGCTCGGCCTGGCTGGCGTAGCCCTGGTGGTGCTCGGCCGCATCCACGGTGACGCCGACGGCCTGGCCTGGGCCGCGGTGCTGGTGGCGCTGGCGGCGATCACCTGCGGCACGCTGTACCAGAAGCGCTTCTGCGGCGGCATGGACCTGCGCACCGGCGGCGTCGTCCAGTACCTGGCCAGCGGCGCCCTGCTCGGCCTCGCCGCGCTGCTTTTCGAAAGCCGCGAGGTGCAGTGGAGCACGCCGTTCGTGCTGACCCTCGGCTGGCTGGTGCTGGGACTCTCGTTCGGCGCCGTCGGCCTGCTCTACACCCTGATCAGGCATGGCGCCGCGTCGAAGGTGGCGAGCCTGTTCTACCTGGTGCCGCCAGTGACCGCGCTGGCCTCCTGGCTGCTGTTCGACGAGCGCCTGGCGCTGGCGGCGATCGGCGGCATGCTGCTGGTGATGCTCGGCGTCGCGCTGGTCAACTGGCCGGGCCGGCGCGCCTGAGGCCTCAGTGGCTGTAGTGCCGGGTGGCGGCGAAGCGGTTGAGAAACAGGTGGATCACCAGCACCGTCATCAGCGTGGTCAGCACCGCGAAGCACACCGAGGTAAATCGGTAGAGCACGCTGTACATCATGTCGTGGGTTGGCGTCAGGTACTGGCCGAGGACGATCGCCAGGGTGGTCAGCGCGCCGAAACCGATCCCCGGTACGCCGTTCTCCAGCATGTGGATGCGCGCGCAGAACATCGCCGAGATCCACAGCAACAGGGCGACGAAGGGCAGGATGTCGTAGTGATCGTAGAGCAGCACCTGCAAGCCCACCGCCAGCGCACAGCCGAGCAGCGTACCGAGGGCGCGGATGCGCCCGGCGAAGTGCACGCCCTTCCAGTGCATGGGAAACAACACCAGGATCGAGGCGATCTGCGCCGACAGCGAGTCCTTCAGGTCGAAGGTCTGGAAGACCACGAAGGACAGGGTCGCCACCGTGGCCCCGAGCAGCGTCTCGTGGCGCCGGCTGGGGGCGTCCTTGGCCGGCGCCTGGCGCGGCGGCCGCGGTTCGACGTCGGGGAACAGGTAGAACATCAGCACGGCGATGGCCACCGTCAGCCAGGTGGCGACCATGTTGCTGGCGAGCATGTCGAACAGATCGACGTCCGGATAGCTGGCAAAGTGCAGCAGCATCGAGAGGAACACCGAACTCAGTGCGCCGAAGAAGAACAGCGGGCCGCGCGCCATCAGGGCGAAGCGGTAGACGAAGAGGCCGAAGACGATAGGCGTCATCAGCAGCGGCCGGTCGCCGAACAACCCGTACAGCACCAGTACCTCGACGCTGATCACCACCGAGTTGGCGAGGAACTGGCGGACGATGTGCAGGTTGATCACCGGCGTCAGGCCGAGCAGCAGCATCGGGTAGACGCCGAAGAACGAGCCGTAGTCCCAGTTCATCAGCTTGCAGACGAAGAACCCCAGGGTGCCGCCGCCGGCGATGCGCAGGCACTGACGCAGGTCGTTGGCGGACATCGCGAGCTTGGCCGGCATGGCGTCAGTAGACGTAGTGCAGCAGGCTGATGGCGACGATCTGCGCGCGACCGAGCAGGTGGCTCAGGCCGTCGCCGGGATAGAGCTGCACGGTGGCCTTGGCACCGGTGGGCAGCAGGCCTTCGGGAAGTTCGTCGAGCACCACGTGCAGGCGCTGGCGCTGAGCGTCGCGGACCCAGCGGTCGGAGGTGACCGGCGCGGCGAGGTCGCCGTTGGCGTCCAGCTGGCCCTCCTTGACCCCGGCGTCGATGGCCGCCACCCGCGCGCCGAACACTTCGCCGGGACGCGCGTCGAACACCACCGCCGCGCGGTCGCCAGGGCGCACGTAGCGCAGCGATTTCTCGCGGAAGTCGGCGACGATGTCGATGCGGTCGTCCACCAGCGCCGCCACCGGCGTTCCGGCCGGAACGTAGGTGCCCGGGGTCAGTTGCAGGTTGCTCAGGGTCCCGGCACGGTCGGCCCGGACGCTGCTGTATTGCAGTTGCAGACGGGCCTGGGCCAGGGCGTTACGCGCCTGGCGCAGGCGCAGGTTGTCCTCGCCGGCCGTGCCGCGTCGTGCGGTCAGCTCGCCGATCCGCGCCTGGGCTGCGGCGACCCGGGCACGGGCGGCTTGGGCCTGGGCGCTGACCTGCTCGTGCATCTGCTGCGACACATGGTGGCGCTGCACCAGTTGGGCGGTGCGGCGCGCCTCGCTGTCCAGCTCGCCGGCGCTGCTGCGCGCGGCCAGGAGGTCGGCCTTGGCCGAGGCGATGGCGGCATCCAGCTCGCGGTTGGTGCGCTCGGCTTCCTCCAGTGCCAGTTCGGCCTGGCGCACGGCCAGTTGGAACGGCTCGGGATCGAGGCGGAACAACACTTCGCCGGGCTGCACGTGGCCGTTGTTGGACACCAGCACCTCGGCGACCTGACCGCTGACACGCGGCGCGACGCGCACCACCGGCCGGGTCAACTGGGCCTGCGGGGTGAGCGGCATCCACAGGTCGGCGACCAGGAAGTAGACGAACAGCAACACGAATACCGCGATAGCGACTTGAACCCAACGGGCAAATCGTTGATCGGGAGTCATAGGGTACGAGCCTCGAATCCAGCGGGAATGCAGTCGCCGCAGCGGGGCCTGAATGCGGGGGTTGGCGCGGCCGGGATGGAACCGGCGACCCGGACGACGGCCAGTGGGTAGCCGTCGCCGCTGCGGCGACCAGGTGACGCAGTATATTTCGAGACAATCGCCCCTGGCCTGCCGGCATCGGCAATAGATCATTACAGACAGCGTAACAATCGAACGAGCGGGCCGGCAGGCGGCTGCCATAGACCGGCACCGGGCCATGCATCGCCAGTGCCAGGCCCCCCCTGTAGCCCTCCTGCGAACTCTAGCAGTGGCCGCGCCCGGTCGACGGCGTAGATTGGCTGAACGATGCGTCCTTCCTGCCTGCGCATCGCCTGCCGCCAAGGACTGCGGATCTCTCCCGACACGCCATACCGCGCGCCAGACGGCTGCCTGAAAAGGCAGGCCAGGTATTCAGTGGAGATACATCATGGCAACACAAGGAGTGTTCACCCTTCCCGCCAACACCCAGTTCGGCGTCACCGCCTTCGCCAACTCGGCCGGAACCCAGACGGTGAACGTGCAGGTCAACAACGAAACCGTCGCGACCTTCACCGGGCAAAGCACCAACAACGGCATCATCGGCAGCAAGGTGCTCAACTCGGGCGGCGGCGGCAAGGTGCAGATCCTGGTCAGCGTCAATGGCCGCTCTTCGGATCTGGTTTCGGCGCAGGTGATCCTGGCCAATGAGCTGAACTTCGCCCTGGTCGGCTCTGAAGACAGCACCGACAACGACTACAACGACGCCGTGGTGGTGATCAACTGGCCGCTCGGCTAGCGTCGGAAAAGGCGGCGGGGACGCTTAGCCAATTCCCCGCCGACCGTCATCGACGAGAACCGAGAGTCTTCTCGTACGACATGCGCATGTCGGCCGCCCAACCGTCCAGCACCGCCTTGACATCGTCTCCCGTGATCGGCTGATCGGAATCGTCCAGCGCCTTGCCGGTGCCCTGGCGCACCATCTTCGCCAATACCTTGTTGTCCCCACCGTCGAGCAGCATGGCCTCGGTGGCGATCTGGGTATCCTGGTCGCGAATCCCGACCGCCGTGCTCATCCCAGCAGCGATCAGAGCGATGGGGATGACCTCGTATGGCCGTAGACCCTGGGTATGGCTGGAAACTGCGGTGATCGCCGGTTTCAGCACCAGGATACCCGGGCCGGGGGCGCTGGCCAGCGGCAGGCTCTTGCCCAGCTCACGGCGCAATGCCTGATCGTAGTAGGTCGTGATGTCCGCAAGCGTCTTCGCGGAAACCTTGTCGTTCGGTTTCGGGACCGGATAGAACCTGCTGGGCTCGATGTAGATCCGCTGGTAGCGCCGCACGTCCGCCTGCGGGTCTACCCAGCGCAGGAGCGGCGCTCCGGAAGGCGCGGTGGCAGGCGCCAGCGTCGAATAGTCACCGATGAAGCCCGAGTAGTTTTCCGGCTTGACCTGACCATTGGAACAACCCACCAGCGCCGCCAGCAGCGCGCAGGAAACGGCAACTCGAAGTCGTTTCATTAAGAGCCTCGAACAGGGAAAGGAATGTCGCCGAACAATGGAAAACGCTCAGTCGAGAGCGAGTCGCTCAGAATATAGGCAGAAGTTGCAAAAACGGAAATCGCTTGCCGACGCTATATTCGGAATTGCTCCGCAACTCTCGAAGAGCGAATACCTTTTCATTTCAGAACTGTTATGAATGCGCAGGAAAACCCAGCTCCGGAATATTGAGAAGCCCTAACCGCGGGAGCCGCAGTTCATCTGCGCCTCTTCGCACAGCGACGGCCCGCAGGCGCGCCGCCCCCGCGTCTGTCCAGGGCAAGCCTGCGCTTTCCCGCCCGAACGCTACCGAACTTCCGGGCATATTAAAGTCGCACTGGACAGCGGCTTCGAATTCTACCCGAGCGCCTGCGGAAGACGATCCACTCCCAAACAGAATCGAAGAACTTGGAGAGAATCGCCGCAACCCAAGGAAGATGCTTCGACGAACGTTCCGACATCGGCATGCCCCGGCCTGTTGCCAGAAAACAGGCCGGTATCGCTCAGGCGGACGGCTCGCCTCCCAGCAACTCCCGGGCGATCTTCAGGATCGGCTCGCGTCGCTTCATCGCTTCCCGTGACAGGTACTGGTGCGCCTCGCGCTCGTCCCAGCCATGGCGCTGCATCAGCAACGCCTTGGCCTGGTTGATCCGGGCCTGGCCGGCAATGCGTTCCTGGAGCTGCTCGGTCTTCTGCTTCAGCTTCGCCATTTCCTCGCTGATGCGCCGCGCCGATACCAGCACAGGCAGCACCCGGTGGGCGTCGAGCGGCTGGGTGATCACGCCGTGGCACTCCAGTTCGATGATCTGCGAGAGCACCGCGGGGCTTTCGTACTCCACCAGCGCCACCAGGGTAGTGCGCGGAGTCCCGGCGGCGAGCAGCGCAGCGATCTCGTCGTGGTGGCGATTCTGGAAAATGCTGGTGAAGACCACGTCCACCGGCACGTCGAAAGCTTCCGGCGGCGGCCAGCACTGGCGCACCGAACAACCGATGCGGATCAGCTGCAAGACCAGGGCGTCGCTGACCTCTCCCGGCGGGTTGAGTACCAGCACCTGCAACTCGCGCAGGCTGCCAAGCAGCGAGTTGGCGCTCATGGGAGCGCTCCCCCGCCCATGCTGGCGGACCAGTCGTCGAGGTTATGCACGACGACATAAGGATCGGGGCGAATCGGTTCGGGCGACTGCCAGCGGACCTGGAACACGCCGCGCGCATCGATTTCCGCAATGCGCGAAGACAGGCGGCTGTGGTTGTTCTGGCGCTCCACCCGGACCGGCCCCTGCGGCGCGTCGATGCAAATGTCGTACAGGTGCCGCTGCACGTCTTCCACTCGCCAACTGCCTGCGGCCTGCGCGGCGCGGCCAAGCAGCAAGGTCTGCCAGTAGGCCGCCTCGGCCCAGGCGGTGATGGTCGCGTTTTCCGGGAAGAAGCCATGGCAGGCCTGGACGAAGGCGCGGCTGGCGGCCGTATCGATGCTGGAGAAGTACGGCGCGACCACCACCTGCCCCTCCGCCACGTCGCTCTCCATCTTCGCCACCTCCGCCTCGCTGGTGGTCAGGCTGGCGATCGGCGGCCGCCTGCCATCGCCGTAGCGACGGGCGATGGCGCGATACAGCTCGGCGGTGCCGGTGCCCACCACGGTGGAGAAGACCACGTCGGCGCGCGCCTGGTAGATGCGCTCGACGGCGCGCTGCACGTCGTCGTCGGAGGGATACAGCGGAATGTAGATTTCCTCGAGCACCGTGCCGCCGTGCTGGCGGTACAGGTGGCGCATCACATGGTTGCTTTCCCGCGGATAGATGTAGTCCGAGCCGATGAACACCACCCGCTCGCCGTAGTGGCGAATCAGGTACGCCGCCAGCGGCGCACTGTTCTGGTTCGGCGCCGGACCGCCGTAGACGATGTTCGGCGAATACTCGAAGCCCTCGTAGGGAGTCGGGTAGCAGAGCAGCGCGTCGGCGCGCTCGACCACCGGCATCACCGCCTTGCGCGTGTGCGACATGTAGCAGCCCACGAGGAACCGTACCCCCCGGTTGCGAATGAAGTCCTCGGCGCACAGCCGATAGCGGTCCGGATCGCCGCCGGGGTCCTGGGACAGCGTTTCGATCGGGCGACCGCCGACGCCGCCCTCGCGATTCAGTTGCTCGACCGCGAGCAATGCGCCATAGCGCTGCGAGCGCTCGATATCGGCGGTGACACCGGTTTCGGAGAACAGCAGGCCGATCAGCGGCCGCTCCTGGTGCGATCCCATCCGTTTCCTCTCCTGTGACTGTCGCTCAGCGCCGCACGAAGCGAACCCGCTCGTGCTCCAGGCTCGCCAGGTAGGTCGTGCAGTTCCCGTCGCCCGGCTGGTGGTGGTCGAGCAGATGCTCGGCCAGCGGTACCTCGAGATGATGACGGACGCTGCGGCGCAACGCACGGGCGCCGAACTGCCGGTCGAAGCCGGCGCGGGCGATCTTCGCCAGCACCTCCGGGGTCGCCTCCAGGCGGCAGCGATGCTTCTCCAGACGCCGGTTGAGCCGCTGCACCTCCAACTCGACCAGGCGCGCGACGACGTTGCGTTCGATCCAGTTGAAGGTGACCACGCTATCGAGACGATTGACGAACTCCGGCGAGAAGGTCTTCAGCAGCCGGGCCCGGACCATCCCGTCGATGTCCCGCCGCCGGCGTTCGCCGCCGACCGGCAGCAGGCGCCAGGGCAGGCGTTGGCGACGCTCGTCGTAGCGCTGGATCTCATGGGCGCAGAGATTGCTGGTCATGAACACCAGGGTGTTGCGGAAATGGTAGGTGCGCTCGCCGGAAGCGACCCGCAGCAGGCCGTTGTCGAGCACGTTGAGCAGCGCATGGACCACTTCCGGGCTGGCCTTCTCCAGTTCGTCGAAGAGAACGATGCCGGGGCGCCCGGGACTGCCGTCCAGCTTGTCCTGCTCCAACAGCGTGGTGCCCTCCTTCGCCCCGACGTAGCCCGGCGGCGCACCGGTGAGGGCGGCGGCATAGTGCTCCTGGGACAGGGTGTTCATGTCCACCCGGCAGAACCCCTCGGCGTCGCCGTGCAGGGCCCTGGCCAGGGCGCGCACGATCTCGGTCTTGCCGACCCCGGTGGGGCCGAGGAACAGCGCGCTGAACAGCGGACGGCGCGGGTCGGCGATGTCCGCGCGAACCACCTTGAGCATGTCCTCGACGGCCTGTAGCGCCGGTTCCTGGCCGAGCACCTCGGCGCGCAGGCAGTCCATCACCGCCGCCGGGTCGAAACGGAAGCGGCTGTGCAGGGCGCTGCGGTGGCTCAGGTGGGCCTGGAGCAGACTCGCCTCGGCGAGATTCTCCCGCGCCAGGGCCTGTTCCTCGTCCTGCTGCCGGCGGGACTGGTCGAGCATGTCGCTCAGAAAAGGCATGGATGAAACTCCTTCTGCCACAGGGGGGAAATGGCGGAGACGGCGTGCCGCGCGACGGCACGCCGGGCTGGCGGCGTCTGCCGTCAGGCCTCCTTCTCCAGTCCCTCGTAGGGCAGCCGGCCGACCGGGCATTGCGCCACGCAGGTAGTCGAGCGGGTCAGACGCTCGACATTCTCGCGCGCCTTCTCGGCGTCGGTGACCCAGGTGCGGTAGAACTCGAACGGACATTCCGCCAGGCCCCGGTCGCCATCGCCGGATGCCTGCAAGCCGCTGTAGCCGCGGTGGAGGATCTTGAACAGGTGGTTCTGCGACTGATCGTTGGCGCGCGCATCGCGGATCTGCGAGAGCGACAGCTGGGCGTACTGGATACCCATTTCCTCCTCGCCGCACTCACCCAGGGTACGACCGTCGAAGCCGATGATCGCCGAGTGGCCGAAGTAGGAATACACGCCGTCGAAGCCGGCGGCGTTGGCCACCGCCACATAGCAGTTGTTGGCCCAGGCCATGGCCTTGGCCATCATCACCTGCTGGTCCTTGGCCGGGTACATGTAGCCCTGGCAGCGCACGATCAGCTCGGCGCCCTTCATCGCGCAGTCGCGCCAGATTTCCGGGTAGTTGCCGTCGTCGCAGATGATCAGGCTGATCTTCATGCCCTTCGGCCCTTCGCTGACGTAGGTCTGGCCACCGGGATACCAGCCCTCGATGGGGCACCAGGGAATGATCTTGCGGTATTTCTGGACGATCTCGCCGTTGTTGTCGATCAGCACCAGAGTGTTGTACGGCGCCTTGCGCGGATGCTCCTCATGCCGTTCGCCGGTGAGGGAGAATACGCCCCAGACGTTGGCCTTGCGGCAGGCGCGGGAGAATATCTCGGTTTCCTCGCCGGGGATCGCCACCGCGGTTTCCATCATCTCCGCCGGATCGTACATGATGCCCTGCAGGCTGTACTCGGGGAACACCACCAGGTCCATGCCGGGCAGGCCCTGCTTCATGCCGACGATCATGTCGGCGATCTTCCGGGCGTTGTCCAGGACCTCCGCCGCGGTGTGCAGGCGCGGCATCTTGTAGTTGACCACCGCCACTCCGACGGTGTCGTTGCTGCTGGAAATATCGCCGTGACGCATGGATATCACCTCTTGTTGTTATTTTTTCGGGACGAAAAAAG
Source organism: Pseudomonas sp. FDAARGOS_761 (assembly GCF_013343155.1). Lineage (NCBI taxonomy): Bacteria > Pseudomonadati > Pseudomonadota > Gammaproteobacteria > Pseudomonadales > Pseudomonadaceae > Pseudomonas > Pseudomonas sp. FDAARGOS_761. The sequence continues at coordinate 3,874,198 of NZ_CP054572.1, forward strand.
GCCCTCCCGGGTAACCCCGGGAGAGCCCATTTGCTCTGTACGTATGCGTTAGGTTCGGCCCCGCGACATCGACGCTGATGCGCATGACCTGATGGCGCCACTTATAAGCCCCGTCGAAAAGACCTGTCAAGGCTCGGGTAAGACCATGTAATCGGCGCGCTCGCGAAAGCGCACGGCGCGCGCCTGAGATAGCATGCAGCCATCATTCGCACGGAAGCTTCGCCAATGAAATTCGGACTCTTCGCCTCGATCGCCCTCTTCCTCCTGTCGGTCTGCGCACTTCCGGCGCTGGCCGCCAATAGCCCCTGCTCGGGAAAGAAAGGCGGTATCGCCGGTTGCGACGGCGATATCTTCCTCTGCAACGACGGCTCCATCAGCGCCTCGAAGCGCAGTTGCGCGGCCTACTTCGGCAACGCCGGCGGACGTACCGGACAACCCGCCGTACAGCGTCTGCAAGGCACGACGCAGGGCTGTGCCTGTGGCAGCGGCTCGTTCTGCACGGGCCCGCGCGGAGGAGTGTACTGCCTGACGCCGGGCGGCAAGAAAAGCTATCGGAGAAAGTGACGGCAAGCGGACTGGCGAAGCAGCGAGGGAAGCTGGAGCAGAGCATGAAATGGCGTCCCAAAAGGCGCACCTTGGGACGCATAGGCGTACTGACGCTCAATCAGGTACAAAAGAAGACGCTCGGGGCCTGCAAGCATGTAGAGCCCCTAATAGTGACTCAGGGGCAAAGGACCATAAAGGGGACAGATTTATTTTCTCTACTCTAATTTTTCTAGCATGGAGACTCCAGCGCAGATGCCGTAAAGGAACTTCGCGATGCCTAGGCAAAGGCGCATGGTTTAGCGAGTTATTTGCTTTGAGTAGTTCAGCGTGGGCACAGTCGCTGAAATTAGAGTAGTAAAAATAAATCTGTCCCCCTTTTCTCGGAAAAGACCTGTCAAGGCTCGGGTAAGGCCATGTAATCGGCGCGCTCGCGAAAGCGCACGGCGCGCGCCTGAGATAGCATGCAGCCATCATTCGCACGGAAGCTTCGCCAATGAAATTCGGACTCTTCGCCTCGATCGCCCTCTTCCTCCTGTCGGTCTGCGCACTTCCGGCGCTGGCCGCCAATAGCCCCTGCTCGGGAAAGAAAGGCGGTATCGCCGGTTGCGACGGCGATATCTTCCTCTGCAACGACGGCTCCATCAGCGCCTCGAAGCGCAGTTGCGCGGCCTACTTCGGCAACGCCGGCGGACGTACCGGACAACCCGCCGTACAGCGTCTGCAAGGCACGACGCAGGGCTGTGCCTGTGGCAGCGGCTCGTTCTGCACGGGCCCGCGCGGAGGGGTGTACTGCCTGACGCCGGGCGGTAAGAAAAGCTATCGGAGAAAGTGACGGCAAGCGGACTGTCGAAGCGGCGAGGGAAGCTGGAGCAGAGCATGAAATGGCGTCCCGGAGAGGGGGCGAACCTCCAACCTTCCCCTTAGGAGGGGGATGCTCTATCCAATTGAGCTACGGACCATAAAGGGGACCGGGCCGGCGCCACAGCTCCCCCAGTTCGATATCGAGGTTTGACTTAACTAAGCCTGCCAGCATGCTTGCAAGCTCGCCGTAATTAGCATCAAAGACACCATCTGGAATGCGACAAGGTTTAAGTTGGTCTTAAAGATGGTTGGAGACCTTCAATTTACTTGGCTTTTTCTGCTTATTAGTTTTATCTCGTCTTCTATTTTTGGGTAGTGGAGTAGTGTTGAGTCTCTTGTGAGCATCAATAGTCCTGATTTTAAGTATTCCCAATCACTTTTGGGGTATTCTTCTGAGTAGAGATTCTCATCAATGATTCCGACAATTATAGCTGTATCTCCGTCGCCAAGATCAACTTTGTCTCCCAGCTCTACTTTTTTTCCATTTGAATATCTCATGAGTAACCTCAGTTTATAAACGGCTCTACTGGAACTGCGTTTTTCGGAAGCTGCTCAGGTTTTAATACGTAGTTTTTCTTCTGCCAGAAGCATCGGCAATTGTTGGGGTTCTGATTGGCAACAAACATGTTGTGATGAGATCCATAAACCCCGTGTTGCATTTCGTCGTCTGGAATAATGTCTAATGGTCTATAGCCCAAGGTTCCAACAGGAATGATCCTGCCGCTAATTGTCTTGCACGGCGGGCAGTCTTTTGGGCAGTTTTGCTCTTTTGTATCGCTGTCAGCTTGTGGCGTAGCTCCGGAAATACTAGCCACCAGCAATGCTCCCCCTAACAGTCTTCCCGCAGGTAATCGAATATTTTCGGGTATCCAATCGTATGCTGATTTAGGAATATCAATCTCTATTGCTGCTAGACCTAAAGGATCAATACGGTTGAGGGGGGCTCCCTGTACATATCCGTATGTGTTCACTCCCCCACTTAGTCCAATCGGATCACTCTCCACATACCGCCCAGTCTCCGGATCATAGTCGCGGAAGTAGTTGTAGTGCAGCCCGCTTTCCGCATCGTAGTACTGCCCGGGGAAGCGCAGGTTGACCTGGGTGCTGCCCTGGCTCAGCGCTTCGCCGCGGCCGAAGGCGTCGGACTGCCACTGCCAGGCGATCTGGCCGCTGGCGTCGGTGGCCAGGCGCGGGGTGTCGAGGTGGTCGCCATGGAGGTAGAGCAGGGTTGGGTTGCCGACCTTGCCCTGGGCGTCGTAGTCGGCGTCGATGGTGGCCAGCGGCAGGCTGTCCAGCCACAGGTAGTACTGGGCTCGCAGTTTCCGGCCGCTGCCGTCGTGTTCGGCTTCGCCGAGCAATTGGCCGTCGGGGCCGTAGAGGTAGGTGGTGATGCTTTCGGGGGTGAGCTTGACGATGCGCTGGCCGAGGGCGTTGTAGCGGTATTCGGCGACCTGCTGGCCGTCGAGGCTGACGCTTTGCAGGCGGCCCTGGGCGTCGTAGGCCAGTTTGCGTGCGGCGCGGTCCTGGGTGAGGTTGCCGGCGGCGTCGCTGGTCACCGCTTGCGCGCCGATGGCGGTCAATCGGTTGCTGTCGGGCGCGTACTGGTAGTCCTGGCTGCTGGCGGTGCCGCCTGAGGCGGGGTTGTCGCTGCGTTGGGTGCGGTTGCCGACCGCGTCGTAGGCATAGCTGCGCCCGCCCTGGACGCCGCGTTCCTCGGTCAGGCGGTCCAGCGGGTCGTACTGGTAGTCCAGGGTGCCCCAGAGGCTGTGGCGGTGCTGCTGGATATTGCCATTGGCATCGTGCCGGTAGTCGCTCTGCCAGGGGCCGACCTTCTGCCGCAGCAGTTGGTAGTCCTGGTCGTACTCGCGGCTGAGAGTGATGCCGTTGCCCCAGGTCAGGCGCAGCAGCGGGCCGAAGGGCAGGTAGGCGATCTGCCCGACCAGGGTGCTCGGCGCCTTGTCGCCTACTGCCAGGGTCACGCTGGCGACCTGGCCGCCGGCGTTGCGCGGGTAGCCGATGGCGAGGCCGGAGGGGTAGCCGATCTCCAGCAGTTGGTTGGCCGCGTCGTAGCGGTAGGTCACGCGGTCGAGCAGGGTCTGCTGGTCGAGGCGGATGCTGCGTACCTGCTCGACCAGGTTGCCGCGCTCGTCGTAGCGGTACACCAGGCTGTCGCGGGCACCTTCGATGGCGCCCAGGCGGCCGATGCCCTGGTTGCCGTCGGCGGTGAGGTCGTAGCGGTACTGTACGTCGAGGCTCGGGTCGCTCGGCGAGTGGCGCTCGATCAGGCGATTGAGGGCGTCGTAGCGATACTCGGTGACCGCACCGCGAGCGTCGGTGCGGCGGATGACGTTGCCGGCGGCGTCGTGCTCGAAGGTGGTGGTGCCGCTGTCCGGGCTGACCAGTCGGGTCAGGTTGCCGAGGCCGTCGTATTCGTAGCGGGTGGTGACGCCGCGCGGGTCCTTGACCTCGGTGAGGTTGTCCTGGGCGTCGTAGGCGAGTTGGGTCTTGCCGCCGAGAGGATCGCTCTGGCCGACCAGCCGGTCGAGGGCGTCGAAGGCCTGGCTGTGGGCGAACTGGCGCGGGTTGGTTTCGCCGACCGGATTGTCGTTGAGGTCGTAGGCGAAGCTGCGTGTCTGGCCGCCGGCGCCGACCGCACGGAGCAGCCGGCCAAGCTCGTCGTAGGCCCATTGCTGCTGGCGCACCAGGCTGCCGCTGGCGTCCTTGATGCGCTGGGCGGTGCGATTGCCCTTGGTGTCGACGTCGTATTCGAGGCGTTCGCCGAGGTTGTTGCCGATCGCCACCAGCCGCCGTGCGTCGTCGTATTCGTAGCTCAGCCAACTGCCGTCGCCGCGGGTGACGCGGGTGATCTGGCCGACCGCGTCATAGTCGAAGCGGGTGGTGCTGCCAGCGGTGCTGACGGAGGCCAGCCAGCCGTCGACACCGGTGTAGGCGAGGCTGCTGGTGACGCCGTTGGCATCGGTGATGCTGCCGGGCTTGCCGCGCTCGTCATAGTCGCCGAGGCGGGTGACCTGGCCGAGGGCGTTGGTCACCTGGGTCAGGTTGCCGCGACTGTCGTAGGCATAGAGGGTGACGTCCTGCACATCGGTGCGCGGACCGTCGGCGCGCTCGATCAGGCCGAGGGCGTTGTAGCTGTAGCTCCAGGCGCGCTCGGCCGCCTGCGCGGGCAGGGCGAGGGCGCAGGCCAGGGCGAGGGCGCCGAGGCGGGGGAAGTATGGGGGGATGCGCATGGGTGTCGTCCTTGTCAGCGGGTGGTGACGGTCTCGCCGGTCTTGCGTCCCTCGGCGTCGTACTGGTAGCGGGTGATCCGGCCGGGCTCGCTGACCTGCACCGGGAGGAACAGGGTCGGGTGCCAGTCGGTTGTGATGGTGCGCGCCTGCGCAGTGCCGGCGGCCTCGGTGCGCGAGGTCTCCAGGCCACGGGCGTTGTACTGGTAGGTGGTCAGGTTGCCGTTGTTGTCGCGTTTGCTGCTGAGCAGTCCGCGTTCGTCGTAGGTGAAGGTGGAATTGCTGCTGGGGCAGTTGGGAGAGGGTTCGCCTTCGATGGCGACGATGCGCTTGATGCCCTGGATCACCTGGAAGCGGTAGGTGGCCTGCTTGCCGTATTCGTTGGTGACGGTGGTGGAGCCGTCATCGTTGTAGGCGAGGGAGACCTTTTCGGCGCCGTTGGCGTGTTCGCTGGAGATGGCGCGGCCTTGGTTGTCGTAGGCCCAGGTGGCGAACCGGCGATTATTGTTATCCTGGATGCCTGTAAGTAGTTTTATGTTCCTCGGGTCGTCATAGAGGTACTGTGTTTTCGTGCTGTATTGCCCATCTGTTCGTGTTACCGAAGTGAGTCGCTGTTCCTTGTCGTATGTGTACTCAATGGATATACCCCCTGTCTGAGCGCGAAGGAGTTGATGGTTGGCTCCCTCCGAGAGAACGAGTTTGTTGCCATGCTCGTCGCTAATCACAAGATTAGCGCCTCGCTCTACACGATACTTGCGACCCTCCTTGGTCTTGAGCCTGGCGAGTTTTCCATACGGGTCAAACTCTATAGTTTCGTTGAGCTCCGAGGTATAGAAAAATCTTCCTGCTAGTCGGCTAAGCCTTCCCAGATCCGTGAGGGAAGTTAGATCTCTCCCGGCCCCAGTGAACTCCGAAACCTTTCCGTCTTCGCGGTAAAGTAGGTAGCTATCATCCTTGCGTGTTATGCGCGGAGAGAACGAATGACGCCATAATCCGTCCAGGCCATTGTAGTGTCGGGCAAGCGGAATCGGGGTTATTAAGTCATGCTCGACCTGATATTTGTTGCCATTGGTGATGTTGACCGGGTTTCCTGCGCAACCCTCCGGCGGCGGAGCCCCCTTGTCGGGGCCATTTTTATCTGGAAGCTTACAGCCAGCGTCATCCATTTCGTAACCGGGGCGACAATCGCAGCTTCCTGTCTCGTTATTAAGCTCAGCCCCTAGTGGGCAGCTGTTGCCGATCAAGGTAGCTCCCGAGGTCTGCCAAGTAATCCCGCCAGTACCCGAAACATTGCATTGAACCCACTTGGGATTCATTTTCTCAATTGTTTTTAGCCAGTTTTTTGATGTATTATCGAAGTAGTACTGGCACGCCGCCGCATAGGATGGAAAGAAGGCTGTAGGTTCCCCTGGTATGCTAATTTTCCATTGATAAAGTTCAGCATTAGCGCTCTGGGCGAAGAACAACGTGAACATTAAACGCGTTACAGAACGTAGCCTCCCCTGAGCTAATAGACTTGCCTTAGTCCTCATTTATCCTTTCTCCTGGGCCACAAAAAGCTTCGTTTCCTGCCACTTCCGGTTCGCAATGAAGCCCCCTCGATCATCTACCCGGCTTACTATTCGCCCCAAATCCAGTGCCGATCATGTCCGGCAGTCGAGTTTCGTATAGATGTTCACTGTATTCCGTGAGCCAGTCTTAAGAACCGACGGCGTTTACGCAAATTTCTGTCCGTGAGCCAGACGGGAGCAAGCACGCGGCCAAGGTGATTAAGCCAGGAATCTACCGACCTCGGACGAGGTGGCGCAGTCGGCCTGCCTTGCGGCCACCGCCGGCGGCAAAAACTCCAATGGAGGACGGCCAGTCCCGCTATGCCCAAGGACGATGAAACGACACCCCGGCAAAACCGGAAAATCGCCAGTTTGGATCTCCTGCAATGCAGGAAAACTCCCGGTATCTCGCCCAGGCTAAAGGACACAAAACGTTCTTTTGAGCTGGGGACGAAATTCCTGAATTTTCAGGAGAGGGTCGCGCGACCGTGCCCACAATTTTGAGGAGACAGTCAGGCACCGCAGATCACGACCACTACTAATGGGGGAAAGTGAGAAAAACCTACCTTGTCGGACCCACCTCCGAGGGATCCCTCCCGATACGGGTACAAAAGCGTGCCCGTCGCATGTGCCGGAGACTTTCCCGCCATATACCGGAAGATTTTCCGGCATGGCTTGGCCAGGATCTGCAATGATTCCGCACTCCCCCTACGGCCAGAGTCCGGAAAGTTTCTGGTCCCTCCTGATCGGCGGAAAATTCCGCCTATCTCCAGCACCTCATCCGCCTGGATGCGATCTGCCGGCACCGCCCTCAGGCACACCATCACATCGAGCCCAAACCTCGACGTAATGGCACTAGGCTAGAACTGCCCGGAAAACCACAATGAGGACGTGCTCTCGATGAAGGTGAAAGATCTCGAAGCTGCATCCAGCGATGCGCTTGGTAGGGTATTCGGAGGATTAAGACGCGCGCGAAGGTCGCGATGAGAAGGGAAAGCGAGGATCGAGCTTACCGGGAGCGGCGCAGGCCACCCGGTTGTCCTGCTGGCGCTGACGACAGACATTTGAGCTGGCCGGCATGGAAAAGCCCCGTCTGAGCGATTCAGGACGGGGCTTTCTTTTAGGCTTACTGCACCCACCATGCCCCGACAAAGAACTGGCCCAGGAGAAGCGATTTGCGGTAAGTGCCCGATATATTTGGCGTCCCGGAGAGGGGTCGAACCTCCAACCTTCCCCTTAGGAGGGGGATGCTCTATCCAATTGAGCTACCGGGACACGCCGGACATGGCGAGCGGTGCGCCGCGTCCGGGCGGCATGTTAACGGCAGAGAAAGCGTTTGTCATGCCACTGCCACCAAGGCTGCGCATAATTTTCCGCAACCCTGGAGGTGCAGCATGAACCAGACCGTCGCCATTCCCGCCGCACAGGACCTGCCGGACGCCCCGCGCCAGCCGCGGATACCGGACTCCCCCTTCGCCAGCTTCGACGTGCGGATCGCCAGCGAGCACGACGCGCCGCGCCTGTCGTTGCTGCTACAGCAACTCGGTAGCGCCGATCCGCGCCCGGACCCGGCGTTGCTGGCCATCCAGCTGCAACGACCGCGCGGCGACCGGGTCACCCTGGTGGCCGAGCGCGGCGAGCGCCTGCTCGGCACCTGCACCCTGCATCTGATCGAACACCTGGCGCACGATTTCGCCCGCTCGGCGATTCTCGAAGACATGGTGGTCGACCGCCACGCCCGCGGCCAGGGCGTAGGCCGCGAGCTGATCGGCCGGGCCGTGGAGCGCGCGCGCAGTTGGGGCTGCTACAAACTGGCGCTTTCCAGTCACCAGGACCGGGAAACCGCGCAGCGCTTCTATGCCGCGCTAGGGTTCACCAGCCACGGCGTAAGCCTGGCGCTGCATCTGGGCTGACAGCATCATGCATTTTGCAACCGGCAAAATGCCCATCCGTGCAAAGTGCATGCGAGAGAGTCTCGGACACATATATAATTCATTGATTTAAAAGGATTTTTTATAGAAAAAAGTTGGCACAACCGCTGCTACAAGACCCTCAGGATCAAACCTTGGCCATCTGCCTGGCAAAGCTACGAAATGGAGGTGAACATGAGCAGCTCACGCAACCTGGTCGGCACCGGACTTCTTTCCCTGCTGGCTCTCGTAGTATTCCAGAACAGCGCACTGGGCGACGAGGACAGGACGCAGGAACGCAACGGCGAAAAGCCGGTAGTGCTGGACAGCAACGCAACGCCGCAGTGGGCACCCGCTGCGCAGCGACTGGTGATCCAGGCGCCCGAAGAATCCCCGCGCATCGTCACCGTAGGCGAGGACGAGCGCGGCACGGCGCTGGTGACCGCGGCCGACGAACAGGCCTGGACATTCTGACGAAGCAAGCGCCGGGAGACCGGCATCCAACGACGCTACACCGCCGCACAGGTCCCCGGGATGCTGGCGGGCGGAAGGGAGAAAGAACATGTGGATCCTGGCTTTGCCGCTGACCGCCCTGGCCCTTTCGGTCGGCGTCTACGGGCTGCTCTGGCTGATAGAGCGCGGAGGAGACGAATATCCAGCGAAGCTTCCGCTGAGCGACAAGGGCGCCACGGAACCTCGGCGCCACTGAGCCGGCACAAGGAACAGCGAGCCCGACGGAGAGGGCTCCGGGAGTGAAACCATGTCACGATCCGCCGTCATTCTTCTGTTCGTGGTGATCGCCAGCGCGATCCTGGCGCTGAGCCTGCCGCCCGATGCCACCCTCCTCGCCTGGTGCGCCTGGGGACTGCTGGGCATATCCGGCGCCTGGCTGCTGTTTGCGCTGGTGGTAGGTCGGCGAATCCGCTTCGATCCCAGCCTGGACTAATTTCGCCCACAACGCCCCACAACGCCTTGCCGGGCGCTACAGCGTCGCTCACAGCGGCAGGCACATGCCGTCGTGTGCCAGTTCCACCCCCTCGGGCAACGCAGCGGGGTGGTCCAGCAGCCAGGCGTCCAGCGCATGCCCGACGTGAGTCAACACGGCCCGCCGGGGACGCAGTGATTCGATGCACTCCAATGCCCGCGTCAGGTCGTTGTGGTTGCGCGGCGGCCGCTCCTGCGGCGGCATCGAGCAGTCCAGCACCAGCAGGTCCAGCGGCGCCGCGAGCAATCGCGAGGCGCTGTCCGCCGGCAGCCCGACGGTATCGGTGAGGTAGGCCAGACGCCGTATCGTTCCCTCCTCGGAAGCCCCCTCCAGCAAGTAGCCGAAGGTCGGCTTCGAGTGGACCAGCGGTAGCGCGGTCGCCGCCAACGCGCCCCACTGGCGCCGCTCGAAGGCGCCGAAGGGCTGGCTGAAATCGAGGATACCCGGATGCTTGTAGAGGTCGGCGAGGCCCTCCGGGTCGGCCGGGCCATGCACCGGGATCACCAGACTCTGGCCCCAGCGCAGGTGCAGCAGGCCCTGGGCGTGGTCGGCGTGGTAATGGGTCTGGAGGATGCCATCGAGGCTATGGGGCGGGAAGCGCTCGCAGAGATCGACCAGGCCGCTGTCGATCAGCCAGCGCTGGCCGGCGCACTCCAGCAGCGCGCTACAGGGACGGCGACGCAGGCCGGCGTCGGCGCGCGCGTTGCGACAGGCCGGGCAATCGCAACCGTAGACCGGCACCTGGCGGGCGTCGCCGGTGCCGAGCAGGGTCAGGCGCATGCGCGGTCGCTGCCGAGACGGGCCAGGAGGCTGCGTAGCGTGTCGTCGAGGTCACCGGAGTTGTCCAGTTGGAACAGCGGGCCCTCCAGGCCGGCGGCGAACTCGGCGTTACGCGCCAGGCGCGCCTCGATTTCCTCGGGGCTTTCCCGGCCGCGCGCCAGCAGGCGCTGGCGCAGCACCTCGGGTTTCACCCCGAGCAGGACCGCGAGCAGATCCGGATAGCGCCGGCGGGCCTGCGCCAGGTAGCCGCGCGAGCCGTTCACCAGCACGTCGTAGCCCTGCGCCAGCCACTCGTCGATCTGCACTGGGATGCCATAGCAAAGGCCGTTGGCGCGCCAGCTCATGGCGAACGCCGAGGCCCGCTCGAGGGTGTCGAATTGCGCCGGGGTCACCGCCTGGGCGTCCTCCCCCACCGCTTCCGCGGAGCGCGTGATCACCCGCCGCACGATACGGCAGCCGCGCAGCGCCAGGGGCTCGCGCGCGGCCTGCAACAGGCTGTCCTTGCCCGAGCCGGAAGGCCCCATCAGATAAATCAGTCTGCCTGTCATCAGAACACTCTCTGCCCGCCGCGCCAGACCTGGCGCACCACCGGCTGGTTGTTGCCGAGCGCCCGCGCCTGCAGCAGATCGGCGCGCAGGCCGACGCGGATTTCGCCACGATCGGTCAGCCCGGCGGCCAGCGCCGGGGTACGGCTGACCATCGCCACCGCGCGCGGCAGGTCGTAGCGGATCGCATCATACTCGCTGTGCTCGCCGGCGAGCAGCAAGGCCGCATGCAGCAGGCTGGCCGGATAGTAGTCGCTGGAAAGGATATCCAGCACGCCGATTCCCGCCAGTTGCGCCGCCGCCACGTTGCCCGAATGGGAACCGCCGCGGACCACGTTGGGCGCACCCATCAGCACCTGCAGGCCGTGCTCGTGGCTGGCCCTGGCGGCCTCCACGGTGGTCGGGAACTCGGCGATGGCCATGCCGTAGCCGGCCGACTCGCGGACATGCGCGAGGGTCGCGTCGTCATGGCTGGCCACCGACAGGCCGCGTCCCTGGCAGACATCGACGATGGCCGCACGGGCGGCGTCGCTGTAGCGCTCGGAGTTGGCTACCTGCTCGACGATGAAGGCGTCCATCTCGGCATCGCTCAGGTGGTACTTGCCCTGGTAGTACTCGCGGTACTTCTCCAGCCTGGCGAACTGGCGCTGGCCGGGGGCGTGGTCCATCACCGAGACCAGTTGCACCAGCGGATGCTCGACCAGTTCGCGGAACACCTCCAGCGTCTGCGGATGGCTGACCTCGCAACGCAGGTGCAGGCGATGGTCGGCGCGCGCGTCGCCGCTGGCGGCGGCCTCGCCGATGGCCTCGAGCATCTTCGGCAACTGCTGCATGCGCTTGCCCTTGGGGTTGACGTCGCCGATGGACAGCGCGTCGAACACCGTGGTGATCCCCGCGGCGACGATCTGCGCGTCGTGCGCCAGCACCGCCGAGGCCGACGGCCAGTCGACGCCGGGACGCGGGGTCATGTGCTTCTCCAGGTTGTCGGTGTGCAGCTCGACCAGGCCGGGCAGCAGGTAGTCGCCCCCCAGGTCCTCGGCCCCGGCCAGGTGGCTGCGGCCTTCGTCGACCGCGGCGATCAGGCCGTCGCGCAGCAGCACGCTGCCGACGAAGACCCGCTCGGCGCTGACTACCCGGGCATTGCTGAGAACGCGTTCAGACGACATGGGCTTGCTCCTGGCGGGAAAGCTCCTGGCTCATGTCCAGGTAGCGGCTGGCCACCGCCTCGCGGGCGGCGCGGTCGTGGAAGATGCCGATCAACGCGGCGCCGGCGCCCTTGGCTTCGCCGATCAGTTCCAGCACTACCTGGCGGTTGGCTTCGTCGAGGGACGCGGTCGGCTCGTCGAGCAGCAGGATCGGCCACTCGACCATGAAGCCGCGGGCAATGTTGACGCGTTGCTGCTCGCCGCCGGAAAAGGTACCCGGCGCCAGTTGCCAGAGGCGTTCCGGGATGTTCAGCCGGGCCAGCAGGCTGCGCGCCCGCAGTTCGGCGCTGTCGCGGCTCCAGCCACGGGCCAGGGCCGGCTCCATGACCACGTCGAGGGTCGCCACCCGCGGGATCACCCGCAGGAACTGGCTGACGTAGCCGAGGGTCTGGCGGCGCACGGCGAGCACCTCGCGAGGCTCGGCGCCGACCAGTTCCAGCCAGTCGCCGGCGTGGCGCAGGCGGATGCTGCCGCCGGCCGGCAGGTAGTTGCCGTAGAGCGTGCGCAGCAGGGTGCTCTTGCCGGCGCCGGAGCGACCGTGGAGCACCAGGCATTCGCCGCCGGCGACATTGAAGTTGAGCCCGCGCAGCACATTGAGCACTACGCCCTGTTGCTGGTGCAGGGTGAAGGTCTTGCTGAGGTCGCGGACCTCGATCAGGTTGTTCATCGCTACTTCTCCGGGCGCCCGTCGCGCGGACCGGCGCCGACGCTTCGGCTCAGGGTTGCAGGACCGACGACACCAGCAATTGCGTGTACGGATGCTGCGGGTCGTCGAGAATCTGGTCGGTGAGACCGGCTTCCACCACCCGCGAACGGCGCATGACCATCAGGCGGTCGGCGAGCAGGCGCGCCACCGCCAGGTCGTGGGTGACGATCACCACCGCCAGGTCCAGCTCGCGCACCAGGCCGCGCAGCAGGTCGAGCAGGCGCGCCTGCACCGACACGTCGAGGCCGCCGGTGGGTTCGTCCATGAACACCAGGCGTGGCGCCGAGACCAGGTTGCGGGCGATCTGCAGGCGCTGCTGCATGCCGCCGGAAAAGGTTCGCGGCAGGTCGTCGATGCGCAGCGGATCGATCTCCACCTGTTCCAGCCAGTCCAACCCGGCCTGGCGCAGCCGACCGTAGTGGCGCACGCCCTGGGCCATCAGCCGTTCGCCGATGTTGGCGCCGGCGGACACGCCCATGCGCAGGCCGTCGCGCGGGTTCTGCTCGACGAAGCCCCACTCGGTGCGCAGCAGGGTGCGCCGCTCGGCTTCGCTGGCGGCGTAGAGGTCCAGCCAGCGGTCGCCGTCGTCGCGGTAGGCGACCGTGCCGGCGTCCGGCGGGCAGCGCCCGGAGAGCAGCGAGAGCAGGGTCGACTTGCCCGAGCCGGACTCGCCGACGATGCCCAGCACTTCGCCGGGGTAGAGATCGAAGTCGACCTCCTGGCAGCCCTTTTCCGGCCCGTACAGGCGGGTCAGGCCGCGCACCGAGAGCAGCGGCCGGTCGCGCGCGTCGAGGCTCGCATCGATGGATTCGCAGACCGCGTTCATTGCGCGTCCTCCCCTTCTTCCTGGCGGGCACGCCGCTGCGTGCAGTAATCGGTGTCGGAACAGACGAAGCGCTTGCCGCCACGGTCGTCGACGATCAGTTCGTCCAGGTAGGACTCGTGGCTGCCGCAGAAGGCGCAGCTTTCCTCCCAGCGCTGGACCTCGAAGGGGTGGTCCTCGAAATCCAGGCTCGCCACCCGGGTGAACGGCGGCACCGCGTACAGGCGCTTCTCGCGACCGGCGCCGAACAGCATCAGCGCCGGGTTCATGTCCAGCTTGGGGTTGTCGAACTTGGGAATCGGCGAGGGATCCATCACGTAGCGCTCGTCCACCGTCACCGGGTAGGCATAGCTGGTGGCGATATGGCCGAAGGTGGCGATGTCCTCGTAGAGCTTCACGTGCATCACCCCGTAGTCGTTGAGCGCATGCATGGTCCGGGTCTCCGCCTCGGAAGGCTCGATGAAGCGCAGCGGCTCGGGGATCGGCACCTGGTAGACCATGATCTGCTCGCCGCTCAGGGCGGTTTCCGGTATCCGGTGGCGGGTCTGGATCACCGTCGCCTCCGGGGTCCGTTCGGTGGTGGCGACCCCGGCGGTGCGGGCGAAGAAACGCCGGATGGATACCGCGTTGGTGGTGTCGTCGGCGCCCTGGTCGATCACCTTGAGCACGTCGTCGGCACCGAGGATGGCCGCGGTCACCTGCATGCCGCCGGTGCCCCAGCCGTAGGGCAGCGGCATCTCGCGGCCGCCGAAGGGCACCTGGTAGCCGGGGATCGCCACCGCCTTGAGCAGGCCGCGGCGGATCATGCGCTTGGTCTGCTCGTCGAGGTAGGCGAAGTTGTAGCCCTGCTCCGGCGCGGCGCTGGCTTGCGGGGAAAGGCTCATGCGCGCTTCTCCTGGACAGTGGGTTGCGCGGATTCGGCGACGCCGGGACGACGCAGCTTGCGAATCAGCTCCAGCTCGGACTGGAAATCGACGTAGTGCGGCAGCTTCAGGTGCGAGACGAAGCCACCGGCCTCGACGTTGTCGCAGTGCATCAGGACGAACTCTTCCTGCTGCGCCGGCGACACCACCTCCTCGCCGTATTCCTCGGCGCGCAGGGCGCGGTCGACCAGGGCCATGCCCATCGCCTTGCGCTCGGCGTAGCCGAAGGCCAGGCCGTAGCCACGGGTGAATTGCGGCAGCTCCTCGCGGGAACCGACGAACTGGTTGACCATCTCGCACTCGGTGACCTCGATCTCGCCCACCGGCACCGCGAAGCCGAGTTCCTCGGGCTCCAGCCAGACCTCGCAGGCGCCGATGCGGATCTCCCCGGCGAACGGATGGTTGCGGCCGTAGCCGCGCTGGGTCGAATAGCCCAGGGCGAGAAGGAAGCCCTCGTCGCCGCGGGCCAGGGCCTGCAGGCGCTGGGCGCGGCCGGTGGGGAAGTCGAGCGGCTCGCGGGTGATATCCGGCACCGCGCCGGGCAGTTCGTACTCCGGCGTCATCAGGCCTTCCCGGTCGAGCAGGCCGAGCACGCGCGGACAAGGCTCCAGGGACGCGCCCCGCTCCACTTCGGGGCCGGGGTAGTCGCCCTCGGCGAGCAGGCTGAAGTCGAGCAGGCGATGGGTATAGTCGAAGGTCGGACCGAGCAGTTGCCCGCCCGGCAGGTCCTTGTAGGTCGCCGAGATCCGCCGTTGCAGGCGCATCCCGGCGGTATCCAGCGGCAGGCTGGCGGCGAAGCGCGGCAGCGTGGTGCGGTAGGCGCGGAGGAGGAAGATCGCTTCCATCAGGTCGCCGGCCGCCTGCTTGATCGCCAGTGCCGCCAGTTGCTCGTCGTACAGCGAACCTTCGGTCATCACCCGCGATACGGCCAGCGGCATCTGCTGGCGGATCTGCTCCACCGACAGCTCCGGCAGCGCGGTATCGCCGCGGCGCTTGCGCGCCAGCAGGCGATGGGCGTTGTCGATGGCCTTCTCGCCACCCTTGACGGCTACGTACATCAGGCCACCTCCTCGACGGGTTCGCTGACCCGGGTACTGCGTGGCAGGCCGAGGATGCGCTCGCCGGCGGCGAAGAAGGCATCCAGGCCCCTGGGGAATTCGGTGCGTGCGGCGCGCTGCGCCCAGAACCCGGCGCTCACCGGCAACGCTACCTGGCGCACCTCGGCGATACCCGGTCCGCGCCACTCCAGCGAGGCGCCGCCATCGAGGCCGGCAAGTTGGATCAGCAGGGTGCAGGACTGGTCCGGATAACGGTCGCTGCCGCTGTCGAAGCCGCTCAGGTCGTCCAGCTCGCGTTCGTCGAGCAAGGCGAACAGCGCCTGCTCGCGCTCGGCGACGATCGGGCAGCCGCAATGGAAGGCCAGGTTGGCGCGCAACGTCGGGCTGTCGAGACCCGGCGCCAGCCACAGCGGGGTGTCGGAGTCGAGGAAGCTCAGGCACAGCGCGTAGCTGGCCGGTTGCAACGCGGCCAGCGCCGGTGCGCGGTCGAGGTTGCGTACCAGCCCCGGTTCGGCGAGGGCCTTGAGCGCCGCGCGGAAACTCCGCTGGGCGTCCAGGACCGGGTCCTGGAACGCCGGTTGCAATAGCGCGGCGGTATCCGCCGGGCTGGGAAGCGAAGCGCTGGTCATCAATCTTCTCCTCGGACCAAGGTGAAGAACTCCACCTTGGTAGTGGCGATTTCCGCCTCCTGGGCGGCACGGCGCTCGGCCTGGGTACGGGCCAGCGGTTCGATCAGGCGCGCCTGCCAGGCCGCCGCATCGGCGCCCTGCAGGTGCGCGTCGGCCAGGGCGGCCAGTTCGGCGTGGCGCTTGTCGCGCCCGGCGACATAGCTGTAGCCGGTACGTCCGTCAGCGAGGCGGACCACGCAGCGGGTCACGGTCATCTCGCCGAGGTTGAACGGGCTGCCGGTGCCACCCATGCGTCCGCGCACCAGGGTCATGCCGGTCTCGGCGGCGCGCAGCAGGTGATAGTCGGCATCGCGCAGGGCGTCCGCATGGGCGTCCAGCTCCTCGCGACGGGCGCGGGCGAGCACGCCCATCCAGCGCTGTCGTGCGGCGATGGTGGGATCGGAATGCAAGGCGGTCATGGGCTTCTCCTAGGGGGCAACCTGGTACTGGAAGCGATCGGCGCGGCTGATCGACTGGGCCAGTTCCACCGGTTGGCCGGTACGGTCGCGGGACAGGGTGAGGACGGTGAGCAACGGCGCATGGCGGGGCATCAGCAGGCGCGCCGCCTCCTCGCGGTTGGGCAGGCGCGCACCGATCAGGCTGTAGGTGCGGGTCAGCGGCAGGCCTTTGTCGGCCAGGTAGCGACGCAGCGAACCGCCCTGGTAGTCGGCGAGCAGCTCGCTGCGGGAAACGGCGTAGCAGTGGCGGATCAGGCTCACCGGCTGGCCGTCGAGGTAACGCAGGGTGGTCAGTTCCAGCACCCGCCCGCCCTCGCCGATCCCCAGGTGGGTGGCCTCGGCGGCGCCGGCCGGACGCTGGCGCGCCTCCAGCAGCCGAGCCTCGACCCGGTGGCCCTGGGCCGAGAGCGACTCGGTGTAGGCGTTGGCGGCGCCCATCGGGTAGATCGTCGGCGCCTCCAGGACCTGGGTGCCCTTGCCCTGGCGCCGCAGCACGCGGCCTTCGAGCACCAGTTCGTCGAGCGCCCGGCGCAGGGTATGGCGGTTCACCGCGAAGCGCTGGGCCAGCTGGATCTCGCCGGGCAGGTAGTCGCCGGGGCGGTAGGCCAGCAGTTCCTGGCGCAGCCGTTCGGCCAGTTCGCGGTACAGCGGTTCGCTTTGTCTAGACAAGTGCATGGTTTGGAAAGGGCGCACCAGGCGCCCTCCTCGCGTCGTCAGATGAACAGCTTGCGCAGGCGTTGTGACAGAACGTCGATCAGGCTCACCACCACGATGATCACGATCAGCACGGCGCAGGTCTGGCCGAACTGGAAGCCGCGGATGGCCTCCCAGAGGATCACGCCGATGCCGCCGGCGCCGACCATCCCGACCACGGTGGCGGAACGCACGTTGGACTCGAAGCGGTACAGCGAATAGGAGATCCACAGCGGCAGGACCTGCGGGATGACCCCGAAGATGACCTCCTGCAGGGCGCTGGCACCGGTGGCGCGGACGCCTTCGACCGGACCGGGGTCGATCGCCTCGACCGCCTCGGCGAAGAGCTTGGCAAGCACCCCGGTGGTGCTGATGAACAGCGCCAGCACGCCGGCGAACGGGCCCAGGCCGACGGCGACCACGAAGAGCATGGCGAAGACCATCTCGTTGATCGAACGGCAGGCATCCATCACCCGCCGCACCGGCTGGTAGACCCACCAGGGCACGATGTTCTCGGAGGCCAGGATCGACAGCGGGATGGCGCAGACGATGGCCAGCACCGTGCCCCAGAGGGCGATCTGCACGGTGACCAGCATCTCGCTGAGGTAGAGCTTCCAGTTGCCGAAGTCCGGCGGGAAGAAGTCGGCGGCGAAGGTCGCCATGTTACCGGCGTCGCGGAACAGCACGGCCGGGTTCATTTCCGCGCCCTTCCAGGACCAGGCGAGGATGGCGAGGAACAGGCCCCAGCCGACCAGGCGTCCCCAGGATGGCTTGCCGGTGGCGGCCGCCGCGGCGGTGGTGCTCAGAGTGCTCATATCGGGAATCTCGACAGCGGTATTGGCGAATCGGGTGGGGCGCGGCGCCGGCCGCGCCCGGGGTGGATCAGCCGGCGTTGGCGGCGGTCTTCTGCTCGCGCTCAGCCATGCGTTTCTCCAGCTTGGCCAGCTCCTCGTCGAGGGCCTTCAGCTTGGCGGCCTTCTCTTCGGCGCCGAGGTTGGCGTTGTTCGCCACGTCGGTGCGCTGCTTGAACAGCTCGAGCTGGCGGATCGGCAACAACTGGTCGTCGTCGGAGGGCTGGAACTTCGACCATTGCAGGTCGGCGAGGACCTTCTTCTGCTCGGCGTTGGCGCCGTACTTGAAGAAGAAGTCGCGCAGCTTGTTCTTCTGCTCGTCGCTCAGGTTGTTGCGCCACACCAGCGGGTCGCCCGGAATCAGCGGCGACTTCCAGATCACCTTGAGCTGCCTGGCCTTCTCCGGCTGGGTCAATTCCAGGCGCTCCATGCCCTCGGTATTGAAGGTGGCGACGTCGACCTGCTTGTTGGCCACCGCCAGGGCGTTGACCTCATGGCTGGAGTTGAGGGTGCGCTTGAAGGCCTTGACCGGGTCGACGTTGTTCTTGGCGAACACGTAGTAGCCGGGCACCAGGTAGCCGGACGTGGAGTTCGGATCGCCGTTGCCGAAGGTCAGGCTCTTGGCGTTCGCCAACATGTCCTCGACGCTGTCGATCTTGCTGTCCTTGTTGGCGATCAGCAGGCTCCAGTAGCCCGGCGCGCCGCTGGCGGCGACGGTCTGGGCGAAGATCTCGCCGTGGGCGCGATCCACCGCTTCCATGGCGGCCTTGTTGCCGTACCAGGCGATGTCGACCTTGTCGAAACGCATGCCCTGGATGATCCCGGCGTAGTCGGGGGCGAAGAAGGCCTTCACCTGGTAGCCGGTCTGCTGGCTCATGTCCTTGAGGAAGGGCTCCCAGATGCTCTTGAGGTTCTGCGACGACTCGGTGGAGATGATCCCGAAATTGATCACCGGCTGGTCGGCGTGCGCCATCCCGGCAAGGGAGCCGGCGAGCAGGGCGGAAGCCGCGAGCACACGACTGAAGCGTTTCAACATGGAGAGAACTCCTGGGCAGGGTTTGGCGGGTTTTTATGCGGTTCGAATGACGTCAGGCGCGCGCGAGGGTCAGTTCCGGCTGGCTCTCCGCCCCGCGCCGGGCACGGTCGGAAAACAGCAATGGGGTGTCCCCTTCGGCGCCGTAGAGTTCGTTGAGGAAGCCTTCGGAAAGGTGCTCGCTGCTGCCGTCGAAGAGGATCCGGCCGCCCTTCAGGGCCACCGCGCGCGGGCAATAGCGCAACGCGTAGTCGACCTGATGCAGGGTCACCACCACGGTCTTGCCGTCGTGGCGATTGATGTCGGCGAGGATGTCCATCACCTTGCGCGCCGACTCCGGGTCGAGCGAGGCGATCGGTTCGTCGGCGAGAATCACCTCGGCCTTCTGGGTCAGGGCGCGGGCGATGGCTACGCGCTGCTGCTGGCCGCCGGAGAGGGTCGAGGCGCGCTGCCCGGCGAAATCGGCCAGGCCGACCCGCGCCAGCGCTTCCAGGGCCTGGCGCTTCTGCTCGGCGCTGAACAGCCCCAGCGAACCGCGCCAGCGCGGCATGCGACCGAGGAAGCCGAGCAGGACGTTGTCCAGCACGCTGAGGCGGTTGACCAGGTTGAACTGCTGGAAGATGTAGCCGATGTCGGCGCGCAGGCGGCGCACTTCGCCGCTCAGGCGACCGGACGCCTGCAGGCGGCGACCCAGCACGTCGATGCTGCCGCCGTTGTCGCGGTCGCAGCGGGCGAGCCCGGCGACGTGACGCAGGAGCGTGGATTTGCCGGAGCCGGATGCACCGATCAACGCCACCATCTCGCCCGCCTGGATCTCCAGCTTCAGGTTGAAAAGCGCCTGCTTGCGGGCAAAGGTCTTGTTCAGGCTGTCGACACGGATCACCGCGCTCATCGTTCTCCCCTCCAATCGGTTGCACGAAGACGCCAGCGGCGCCATCTGGTGTAGACCAAGATAGGAGGAGACTGTGTCAGACCGGTGAAGTGACGATGACAGTCGAGTGACAATCCATTGAACGACCGATGGTCAGAAGGCCATCATCTAACCCCAGTAAAAAACTAGGCTTTTGTTGAATCGCTCGCATTTCAGATAGCTGGTACTGGCAAAACGCCGTCACGCAACGCACAATTGACGTCAACTAATTGTTGTTTCCGAAATAACAGACTGAACGGCTGGCGGAAATCGTGGTCATAGGCCCGAGAACAATGAACGCTTCCTCGGCACCGCTTTTCCCTGACTCTACAGGTTCAATGTATGCGCCCACTGAAACAGGCAACTCCTACCTACTCCAGCCGTACCGCTGACAAATTCGTCGTTCGTCTGCCCGAGGGCATGCGTGAGCAGATCGCAGAAGTCGCTCGCAGCCATCACCGCAGCATGAACTCCGAGATCATCGCCCGACTCGAGCAGAGCCTGCTCCAGGAAGGGGCGCTGCAAGACAATCTCGGTGTTCGCCTGGACAGCCCGGAACTCAGCCTGCACGAGCGCGAGCTGCTGCAGCGTTTCCGCCAGCTGACCCACCGTCAGCAGAACGCGCTGGTCGCCCTGATCGCACACGATGCGGAGCTGGCCCAGGCCTGAGCGCCGAAGCCCACGCGTAGCGCTTGAAATGGCCGGCATTCGCCGGCTTTTTCTTTATGGATGGCCCAACCATGGGCGAGTAACCGCAAGGCGGTTATCCGCCGGCCCCTGTAGCGGTGGCGTTATCCCTCCAACGCCACGAGGGAGAGCCGAATGAGCTATCGCCTGGCCGCCGATGCCCTGGTCTGGCTGCACCTGGGCTTCATCCTGTTCGTCCTGTTCGGCGGCCTGCTGCCGTTGCGTTGGCCACGCCTGGCCTGGCTGCACCTGCCGGCGGTGGCCTGGGGCTGCGCCGTTGAGTTCCTCGGCCTGCCCTGTCCGCTGACCCCGCTGGAGAATCGTCTGCGCCGGGCCGCCGGGGACGCCGGCTACAGCGGCGGCTTCGTCGAGCACTACCTGTTGCCGCTGATCTATCCCGCCGGCCTGACCCCGGCGGTGCAATGGATCCTTGGCGCCATCGTTCTGCTGGTCAACCTGATCGCCTACCTGTATCTGTGGCATCGCCGCAGTAGCCGCTGAGCCACGGATGCCACGTCATTCCGTATCTGGATAGTGCTGCGCCGGCAGCGAGGCGAATCGTAGGCTGGTCACCCCTGCCCAGCCCGGAGTGTTTCCCATGCATCCCTATTTCAGCCTCGCCGGCCGCGTCGCCCTGGTCACCGGCGGCAGCCGCGGCATCGGCCAGATGATCGCCCAGGGTCTTCTCGAAGCCGGCGCCCGCGTCTTCATCTGCGCACGTGACGCAGAGGCCTGCGCCGACACCGCCACACACCTCTCGGCCTACGGCGATTGCCAGGCGATCCCTGCCGACCTTTCCAGCGAAGCCGGTGCCCGGCGCCTGGCGCAGGCGCTCGGCGAACTCAGCGCGCGGCTGGATATCCTGGTGAACAACGCCGGCACCAGTTGGGGCGCAGCGCTGGAAAGCTATCCGGTGTCCGGCTGGGAAAAGGTCATGCAGCTCAATGTCACCTCGGTGTTTTCCTGCATCCAGCAACTGCTGCCGCTGCTGCGCCGCTCGGCCAGCGCGGAAAATCCGGCGCGAGTGATCAACATCGGCTCGGTGGCGGGCATCAGCGCCATGGGCGAACAAGCCTATGCCTACGGGCCGAGCAAGGCCGCGCTGCATCAACTGTCGCGGATGCTGGCGAAGGAACTGGTCGGCGAGCACATCAATGTCAATGTGATCGCTCCCGGACGCTTTCCGAGCCGCATGACCCGTCACATCGCCAATGACCCGCAGGCACTGGAGGCGGACAGCGCGTCGATTCCCATGGGCCGCTGGGGTCGCCCGGAGGAGATGGCGGCGCTGGCGATCAGCCTGGCCGGCACCGCCGGCGCCTACATGACCGGCAACGTGATCCCCATCGACGGCGGTTTTCATCTCTGAGCGCCGCCAATCCGGGTAACATGACGCCTCCGACCGCTCGCCTCGTCCCGCCATGACCCACAGCGTTTCTCCCATCGGCTACATCCGCTCCTGCTTCATGGAGAAGTTCGCCATCCCGCGCCAGCCGCTGCTCGCGCCGGCGGCGCGGGGGACCCTGGAACTGCTGCCGCCGTTCGACCAGGCGGAAGCGCTGGAAGGCCTGGAGCAGGTCAGCCATGTCTGGCTGCTGTTCCTCTTCCACCAGGCCCTGGAAGACAAGCCGCGACTGAAGGTGCGCCCGCCGCGTCTGGGCGGCAACCGCTCGCTGGGAGTCTTCGCCACCCGCGCCACCCATCGGCCGAACGGCATCGGCCAGTCGGTGGTGCGCCTGGAGGGCTTCGAAGCGGGGCGCCTGTGGCTGTCCGGAATCGACCTGCTCGACGGCACCCCGGTACTCGATATCAAGCCCTACGTACCCTACGCCGACGCCGTGGCCGACGCCCGCAACGGCATCGCCGACGCGCCGCCGCCGGGCATCGCGGTGGAGTGGAGCAAGCAGGCGCGGCGCCAGGCCCATGAGCACGGCCAGCGGTTGCGGCAGCCGGTGGCCGAGCTGATCGAGCAGTGCCTGGCCCAGGACCCGCGTCCGGCCTACCAGAAGCCGGAGCCCGGGCGCCGCTACGGGGTGCGCCTGTGGGACCTCGACGTGCATTGGCACTACCCGCGCCCGGACCTGATCCGCGTGCTGGACGTCGCCCGCGGCGACTGAGCCTTCTCAGCGCAGCGGATTGAGCGCCAGCGCGTCGCTTTCGAAGACTTCCTGTTCGAGGATCAGCGGCTCGACCAACGGCCGGCTGTCGCGGAAATGCGCGGTGCGGGTGTGCGCCTCGTAGGCCGCGTCATCGCGATAGATCTCGTAGAGATAGACCAGGTCAGGGTCCTGTCGGTCGCGGGAAACGTCGAACACCAGGCAGCCGGGCTCGGTGGACACGGAAGCGGCGGCGTTGACCTGGATGGCATCGATGAAAGCCTCGGCGCAGCCGGGCCTGAGGCGGGTCTTGATAAAGATGCAGTACACGGAAACTTCCTTTTGTTTTAGATTTACAAAATTATTGTATACAAAAAAGGAAGCAAGCCCATGTCCGACCGCCCTGCCCGCCCCTCCCGTCTCAACGGCCTGCGTCACCTCGCCCTGCTGGTGCCCAACCTGGAAGAATGCGAACGCTTCTATGTCGACGTGCTGGGCATGGAAGTGCTGAACCGCGCCAACGAAGACCTGGTGTATCTCACCTGCGGCAACGACAACCTTTCCCTCGGCCGCGCCCACGCCGCCAGCAACGGCCTGCAGACCATGGATCACTACGGCTTCGTCGTCGACAGCGTGGAGGAACTGGAAGCCTGGTACCGTTACCTGAAGGCGCTGGGCGTGACCCTGCTCGACCAACCCTTCGACCACGGCGACGGCGCGCGCAGCTTCCACCTGCTCGACCCGGCGGGCAACAAGGTGCAGCCGCTGTACCATCCGGCGGTATCCGGGCAGCGCCTGGCCTGAGCCTCGGGCAGCCCTCTCCCCCTCTCCCTGAAGGGAGAGGGGCGACTCGGTACACTCAGTGCCAGCAACCTCGCTGGCTCCTCATCTCCACTTCTTGACTTTCATCAAGCGCGTTCCGCCCCCGCTCCTCCTAGCATCCGGCAACGGAAGCGATTCCACCGCCAGGCGCAGACCCCACCGCAGCGCGGCGTCCCTTTTTTCGCCGGTAGCCAGTAGTAGATGGAACCTATGCGCGCCCTTCGTTTTTCCGCCGGATCGTGGCGGTGTGTCTTCGCCTGGATGCTCCTGCTGGTCGGCCTCGCCGCCCAGGGTGCCGAACTCAGCGAGTTGGAGCGTCTGCGCATCGCCCAGGTATTCCCCGCGGTCGAGCGGATCGGCGACCCCGAAGGCGACTACGGCGTACGCCGCCTGAGCAAGGGCGAGGAAACCCTCGGCTACGCCTTCCAGACCCTCAGCGTCACCGACATCCCGGCCTACTCCGGCAAGCCGATCAACCTGCAGGTGATCCTCGATCCGCAGGCGGTTATCCGCGACGCCTACGTCCTCGAACACCACGAACCGATCCTGCTGATCGGCATCCCGGAAGAGAAGCTGCACGCCTTCAGCGCCAGGTACGACGGCGTGCGCGCCGACCAGCGGGTGGTGGTCGGCCGCTCCAGCGACCCGCAGGCGGTTACCGTCGACGCGGTGAGCGGCGCCACGGTGACGGTGATGGTGGTCAACGAGATCGTCATGCGCGCCGCACATACGGTGGCGGTTTCCCTCGGCCTGATCGAGGACCGCGGCAATGTGCGGCCCAAGCCGGCGCAGGTGCGCCAGCAGCCGGCAGCGACGGCGAGCTGGAGCGAATTGCTCGGCAACGGCGCGATCCGCCGCCTGCAGTTGAGTCGCGGGCAGATCGACGACGCCTTCAAGGGCAGCGAGGCCGAAGGCATCGGCGAAGCCGACGCGGCGCACCGCGACGAGCCGTTCATCGATCTCTACAGCGCCCTGCTCAACCCTCCCGCGGTGGGCCGCAGCCTGCTCGGCGACAACCAGTACCGCGAACTGATGGCGTCGCTGAAGCCAGGCGAATACGCCTTCGTCGTGCTCGGCGACGGCGAGTATTCCTTCAAGGGTTCCGGCTACGTGCGCGGTGGCATCTTCGATCGGGTCCAACTGCGCCAGTTCGGCGACATCATCAGCTTCCGCGACCTCGACTACCAGCGCCTGTCGGACGTCTACGCCGAAGGCATGCCGGAGTTCCGCGAGATGGCGATCTTCGTCGCCCGCGCCAGCCAGCGTTTCGATCCGGGCTCGCCCTGGACCCTGGAGTTGCTCGTGCGGCGCCAGACCGGCCCGGTGGCGGGGGTATTCACCAGCTTCGAGCTGGCCTGCCAGACGCCCGAGGAATACCTGGAGCGGCCGCAGCCAACGGCCGAGGAACTGGCCGCCCTGGAAGAGGCTGCCCGGCCGCTGTGGCTGCGGGTCTGGTACCAGAAGAGTTTCCAGATCGGGGTCCTCTGTACCGCCCTCGTCCTGCTCCTGGCGATCCTCTTCCTCCAGGACCGCCTGGTGCGACGGCCGCGCCTGATGCAGCGACTGCGCACCGGCTACCTGGCGTTCACCCTGGTCTACCTGGGCTGGTACAGCCTCGGCCAGCTATCGGTGGTCAACGTGCTGACCTTCGTCCACGCGCTGTTCGAAGGCTTCCGCTGGGAGCTGTTCCTCAGCGACCCGCTGCTGTTCATCCTCTGGACCTTCACCGCAGCCAGCCTGCTGCTCTGGGGCCGCGGCGTGTTCTGCGGCTGGCTGTGCCCGTTCGGTGCGCTACAGGAACTGCTCAACGAACTCGCGCGCAAGCTCCGCGTGCCGCAGTTCCAGGTGCCGTTCGCCGTGCACGAGCGGCTCTGGGCGATCAAGTACATCATCCTGCTGGTGCTCTTCGGTCTCTCCCTGGAATCCCTGGCGCTGGCCGAGCAGGCCGCGGAGGTGGAGCCGTTCAAGACCGCCATCACCCTCGGCTTCGACCGCCAGTGGTGGTTCGTCGCCTACGCCGTCGCGCTGCTGGTGGTCAACCTGTTCACCCGCAAGGTCTATTGCCGCTACCTCTGCCCGCTGGGCGCGGCCCTGGCGATCCCGGCCAAGGCGCGCCTGTTCGACTGGCTCAAGCGCCGCGCGGAATGCGGCAAGCCGTGCCAGCTCTGTGCCCGCGAATGCGAGATCCAGGCGATCCATCCGGACGGCCGCATCGAGGCCAACGAATGCCACTACTGCCTCGACTGCCAGATGACCTACCACGACCAGGACAAGTGCCCGCCGCTGGTGAACAAGCGCAAGAAGCGCGCGAAGAGCGCGCCGGCGGACAACGCGCGAATACCCGCGGAGAACCTCTGACCTGGCTCCCTTTCCCCTGACTGCCCTTGAGGACGACACGAGATGAGCGACGACACGAAAAGCCCCCACGAAGAAACCCACGGCCTGAACCGCCGCGGCTTCCTCGGCGCCTCGGCGCTGACCGGAGCCGCCGCCCTGGTTGGTGCCAGCGCCCTGGGCAGCGCGGTGGTCGGCCGCGAGGCCCGGGCCGCGGGCAAGGGCGAGCGCAGCAAGGCCGAGGTCGCCCCCGGCGAACTGGATGAGTACTACGGGTTCTGGAGCGGCGGACATTCCGGCGAAGTACGCGTGCTCGGCGTGCCGTCGATGCGCGAGCTGATGCGCATACCGGTGTTCAACGTCGACTCGGCCACCGGCTGGGGCCTGACCAACGAGAGCAAGCGGGTCCTCGGCGACGGCGCACGTTTCCTCAACGGCGACTGCCACCATCCGCACATCTCGATGACCGACGGCAAGTACGACGGCAAGTACCTGTTCATCAACGACAAGGCCAACAGCCGGGTCGCGCGCATCCGCCTGGACGTCATGAAGTGCGACCGCATCGTCACCATTCCCAACGTCCAGGCGATCCACGGCCTGCGCCTGCAAAAGGTGCCGCATACCCGCTACGTGTTCTGCAACGCCGAGTTCATCATCCCCCATCCCAACGACGGCTCGACCTTCGACCTGTCCGGCGACAACGCCTTCACCCTGTACAACGCCATCGACGCCGAGACCATGGAAGTGGCCTGGCAGGTGATCGTCGACGGCAACCTCGACAACACCGACATGGACTACAGCGGCAGGTTCGCCGCCTCCACCTGCTACAACTCGGAGAAGGCCGTCGACCTCGGCGGCATGATGCGCAACGAGCGCGACTGGGTGGTGGTGTTCGACATCCCGCGCATCGAGGCCGAGATCAAGGCGAAGCGCTTCGTCACCCTCGGCGACTCGAAGGTGCCGGTGGTCGACGGCCGGCGCAAGGACGGCAAGGACAGCCCGGTGACCCGCTACATCCCGGTACCGAAGAATCCCCACGGGCTGAACACCTCGCCGGACGGCAAGTACTTCATCGCCAACGGCAAGCTCTCGCCGACCTGCACCATGATCGCCATCGAGCGCCTCGGCGACCTGTTCGCCGGCAAGCTGGCCGACCCGCGCGACGTGGTGGTGGGCGAGCCGGAACTGGGCCTCGGCCCGCTGCACACCACCTTCGATGGCCGAGGCAACGCCTACA
This sequence comes from Pseudomonas sp. FDAARGOS_761, assembly GCF_013343155.1. Classification (NCBI taxonomy): domain Bacteria; kingdom Pseudomonadati; phylum Pseudomonadota; class Gammaproteobacteria; order Pseudomonadales; family Pseudomonadaceae; genus Pseudomonas; species Pseudomonas sp. FDAARGOS_761. The sequence goes on from NZ_CP054572.1 coordinate 3,901,124, forward strand.
CCACGCTGTTCATCGACAGCCAGTTGGTGAAGTGGAACCTCGCCGACGCGGTGCGCGCCTACAAGGGCGAGAAGGTCGACTACATCCGCCAGAAGCTCGACGTGCAGTACCAGCCGGGGCACAACCACGCCACCCTGTGCGAGACCAGCGAAGCCGACGGCAAGTGGATCGTGGTGCTCAGCAAGTTCTCCAAGGACCGCTTCCTGCCCACCGGTCCGCTGCACCCGGAGAACGACCAGTTGATCGACATTTCCGGCGAGGAAATGAAGCTGGTCCACGACGGTCCGACCTTCGCCGAACCGCACGATTGCATCCTCGCCCGCCGCGACCAGATCAAGACCCGCAAGATCTGGGACCGCAAGGACCCGTTCTTCGCCGAGACGGTCAAGCGCGCGGAAAAGGACGGCATCGACCTGATGAAGGACAACAAGGTCATCCGCGAGGGCAACAAGGTCCGCGTCTACATGGTCTCGATGGCGCCCTCCTTCGGCCTCACCGAGTTCAAGGTGAAGCAGGGCGACGAAGTCACCGTGACCATCACCAACCTCGACGAGATCGAGGACGTGACCCACGGCTTCGTCATGGTCAACCACGGCGTCTGCATGGAGATCAGCCCGCAACAGACCTCGTCGATCACCTTCGTCGCCGATAAGCCCGGGGTGCACTGGTACTACTGCAGCTGGTTCTGCCACGCCCTGCACATGGAAATGTGCGGGCGGATGCTGGTGGAAAAGGCTTGATCCACGCAGCGCGGTCGATGGCCGGGCGCCGGGCGGGACCGCTCCTCGCCCTGCTCCTGCTCGGCCTCGCCACGGCCCGCGCGGAGCCGGTCGACGGCCTGCCGCTGCGGGCCGACGGCGATGGCCGCTGGAGCCTGGCGGCGGGCCGCTACGCCGGCAACTTCGTCATCGACCGACCGCTGCACCTGCGCTGCGAGGCCGGCGCCGAACTGGACGGCGGCGGCCACGGCAGCCTGCTGACCCTGACCAGCCCCGGGATCACCATCGAGGGCTGCCGGCTGCGCAACTGGGGGCGCAACCTGACCGAACTCGACGCCGCGATCTTCGTCGGCAAGGCCGCCAGCGGCGCCGTGATCCGCGGCAACGACCTGCGCGGCGCGGGCTTCGGCGTCTGGCTCGACGCCACGGCGGGCGCGCAGGTGCTCGACAACCGCATCGAGGGCGACGAAAGCGTGCGCTCCCAGGATCGCGGCAACGGCATCCACCTCTATGCGGTGAAGGACGCCCTGGTCCGCGGCAACCGGGTCAGCCACACCCGCGACGGGGTCTACATCGACACTTCCAACGACAGCAGCATCGAAGCCAACCGCTTCGAGGACCTGCGCTACGGCGTGCACTACATGTTCACCCACAACAGCCGGGTGACCGACAACCTGACCCGGCGCACCCGCACCGGCTACGCGCTGATGCAGAGCCGCAAGCTGACCGTGACCGGCAACCGCTCCATCGACGACGAGAACTACGGCATCCTGATGAACTACATCACCTACTCGACCCTGGCCGGCAACCGCGTCGAGGGCGTGCGCAGCGGCAGCACCGGCGACGCGATGATTTCCGGCGCCGAGGGCAAGGCGCTGTTCATCTACAACTCGCTGTTCAACCGCATCGAAGGCAACAGCTTCGCCGACAGCGCCCTGGGCATCCACCTCACCGCCGGCTCGGAGGACAATCGCATCGCCGGCAACGCCTTCATAGGCAACCGCCAGCAGGTCAAGTACGTCGCCAGCCGCGAGCAGGAGTGGTCCGCCGACGGCCGCGGCAACTACTGGAGCGACTACCTGGGCTGGGACCGCGACGACGACGGTCTCGGCGACGTCGCCTACGAGCCCAACGACAACGTCGACCGGCTGATCTGGCTGTACCCGCAGGTACGCCTGCTGTTGAACAGCCCGAGCATCGAGTTGTTGCGCTGGGTCCAGCGCGCCTTCCCGGTGGTGCGCTCGCCCGGCGTGCGCGACAGCCATCCGCTGATGCGGATGCCCGCCGCGGAGCCGAGGCCATGAGCCTGGTCGAGATCGACGGCGCGACCCTGCGCTACGGCGCCCTCACCGCCCTGAGCGGGCTCGACCTGCGCCTGGAGCCCGGCGAGGTGCTCGGCCTGCTCGGCCACAACGGCGCCGGCAAGACCACCACCATCAAGCTGGTCCTCGGCCTGTTGGCCCCCAGCGAAGGCCGCGTGCGGGTCCTCGGCCACGATGCAAGAAGCCTGGAGGCGCGCCGCCAGCTCGGCTACCTGCCGGAGAACGTGACCTTCTACCCGCAGCTCAGCGGCGCGGAAACCCTGCGCCACTTCGCCCGCCTCAAGGGCGTGGCGCCGGCCGAAGCCGCGCGCCTGCTGGAACAGGTCGGCCTCGGCCATGCCGCCAGGTGGCGCCTGAAAACCTACTCGAAGGGCATGCGCCAGCGCCTCGGCCTGGCCCAGGCGCTGCTCGGCGAACCGCGCCTGCTGCTGCTCGACGAACCGACGGTGGGCCTCGACCCGCTGGCCACCGTCGAGCTTTACCAATTGCTCGACCGCCTGCGCGGCCAGGGTACCGGGATCGTCCTCTGCTCCCATGTGCTGCCCGGCGTCGAGACGCACATCGACCGCGCCGCGATTCTCGCCGGCGGCCGCCTGCAAGTGGCCGGCAGCCTCGCCGAACTGCGCCGCAAGGCGGCTCTGCCGACCCGCGTGCGCCTGGCCAGCCCACATAACCCGCAGTGGCTCGAACGCTGGCGCCGGGCCGGCCTGGCGGCGCGGAGACTGGACGGCCAGCGCATCGAGGTACTGCTGGACGATGCCGAGCGCGACGGCGTGCTGGAAGCGCTGCTGGCCGCGCGCGAGTTCGAGCTGGAGATCCTGCCGCCGTCGCTGGAGGACCTCTATCGCCACCACATGTCCCCCGCCCCCACCGGAGCCACGCCATGCCCGTAGTCTGGACCATCGCCCGCAAGGAACTGGCCGACGGCCTGCGCAATCGCTGGCTGCTGGCGATCAGCCTGCTGTTCGCCCTGCTCTCGGTGGGCATCGCCTGGTTCGGCGCCGCCGCGGCCGGCCAGGTCGGCTTCACCTCGGTGCCGGCGACGGTCGCCAGCCTGACCAGCCTGGCCACCTTCCTGATGCCGCTGATCGCCCTGCTGCTGGCCTACGACGCCATCGTCGGCGAGGAGGAAGGCGGCACCCTGCTGCTGCTCCTGACCTACCCGCTGGGGCGCGGCCAGTTGCTGCTCGGCAAGTTCCTCGGTCACGGCCTGATCCTCGCCCTGGCCACCCTGATCGGCTTCGGCAGCGCGGCGCTGGCGATCCTCGTGCTGGTGCCGGAGGTCGAGGCGGCCATCCTGCTGGGCGCCTTCGGCCGCTTCATGGGTTCCTCGCTGCTGCTCGGCTGCGTGTTCCTCGCCCTGGCCTACGCCCTGAGCAGCCGCGCCAGCGAGAAATCCAGCGCCGCCGGGCAGGCGCTCGGCCTGTGGTTCTTCTTCGTCCTGCTGTTCGACCTGGCCCTGCTGGCGATCCTGGTCCTCAGCCAGGGTCACCTGAGCCCGCGGCTGCTGCCCTGGCTGTTGCTGCTCAACCCGACCGACCTCTACCGGCTGATCAACCTGTCCGGCTTCGACGCAGCCGCCGCCGGCGGGGTGGTTCCCCTGGCCAGCGACCTGCCGGTGTCCGCCAGCGCCCTCTGGCTGGCCCTGGCCCTCTGGGCCTGCGCTGCCCTGGCGCTGGCCCACGGCCTGTTCCGCCGCCGCCCCATCTGACTCACGAGGTTCCGCCATGCAACGTCATACCCTCCCCCTGCGCCCTCTGCTCGGCACGCTCCTGCTCGGCCTGCTGCTGGCCGGCTGCGATGCGTCGCGGGACGACGCCACGGCACTCGGCCCGGTGCCGATCGCCAGCGGCGACGAATGCCACGTCTGCGGCATGCTCATCGAGGAAATGCCCGGTCCCAAGGGCGAGGCGGTGCTTCCCGGCGCGGTGCGCAAGTTCTGCTCCACCGCCGAACTGTTCGGCTGGTGGCTGCAACCGGAAAACCGCCAGGGCCAGGCGCGCCTGTATGTCCACGACATGAGCCAGGCCGACTGGCGGCACCCCGACGACGCCCGCCTGATCGACGCCACCCGCGCCTACTACGTGGTCGGCATCCAGCGGCCGGGCGGCATGGGCGCTACCCTCGCCTCGTTCGCCGACGAAGAGGCCGCGACGCGCCTGGCGGCCGAGGAAGGCGGCCGGGTACTGCGCTTCGACGAGATCGACCAGGCGGTGCTGCAAGGCGTGGGCGGCGACCACCCGCACCGGCACCCGGCGCACTGAGCGGGGGCCGGAAAGCAGAAAGCCCCTGCCGCGGATACGGCAGGGGCTTTCTTCGCCTGGCGCGACGAGGCGCGGCGGAGGCCTACTTCTCGACGAAGGCGCGCTCGATCAGGTAGTCGCCCGGCTCGCCCATGCGCGGCGAGATCTTCAGGCCGAAGCTGTCGAGCACGGCGCTGGTCTCTTCCAGCATGCTCGGGCTGCCGCAGATCATCGCACGGTCGTCCTGCGGATTCATCGGCGGCAGGCCGATGTCCTCGAACAGCTTGCCGCTGCGCATCAGGTCGGTCTGGCGGCCCTGGTTGCGGAACGGCTCGCGGGTCACCAGCGGGTAGTAGATCAACTTCTCTTTCACCTGGTCGCCGAAGTACTCGTGTTCCGGCAGGACCTTGGTGATGAAGTCGGCGTAGGCCAGTTCGCTGACCCAGCGCACGCCGTGGACCAGGATCACCTTCTCGTAGCGCTCGTAGGTTTCCGGGTCCTGGATCACGCTGAGGAAGGGCGCCATGCCGGTGCCGGTGCTGAGCAGGTAGAGGTGCTTGCCGGGCAGCAGGTCGTCGTGCACCAGGGTGCCGGTCGGCTTGCGGCTGACCATCAGCTCGTCGCCTTCCTTCAGGTGCTGCAGGCGCGAGGTCAGCGGGCCGTCCGGGACCTTGATGCTGAAGAACTCCAGGTGCTCTTCGTAGTTCGGGCTGGCAATGCTGTAGGCGCGCATCAGCGGGCGACCGTCGACTTCCAGGCCGATCATCACGAACTGGCCGGTCTTGAAGCGCAGACCCGGGTTGCGGGTGGTCTTGAAGCTGAACAGGGTGTCGTTCCAGTGGTGCACGCTGAGAACGCGCTCGGTGTACAGATTGCTCATCAAAGACTCCTAGGAAAACGCGGGCGCACACCAACAGCAGCAGACGTGACGCAGTTGCGCGGCATTTTATCGGTTGCCAAAATATCCGCAAAATGAATTGTCTGGATAATGCTTATCCAGAATATGGATATGGGATAACACGATATCGGTCGGCCGCCGGCCGCCGAGGGCTCCCATCGCTCCCGCGGACGGGGCGCAAGGATAACCGAGCCAACCCCGCCGACGGAACGGCAAAATGTCGCGGGGGCCTTTCGCTCTAGACGAGGAAGCCTGGATGAAATTCACCCTCCGCCAGCTCGAGGTGTTCGTCGCCGTGGCCCAGCAGGAGAGCGTCTCCCGCGCCGCCGAGGGGCTGTCGCTGTCGCAGTCGGCGACCAGCACCTCGCTCGGCGAGCTGGAGCGGCAGTTCGACTGCAAGCTGTTCGACCGCGCCGGCAAGCGCCTGACCCTCAATGCCCTCGGCCGCCAACTGCTGCCGCAGGCGGTGGCGCTGCTCGACCGCGGCGAGGAAATCGAGAACCTGCTCAACGGCAAGACCGCCTTCGGCTCCCTCGACCTCGGCGCCACCCTGACCATCGGCAACTACCTGGCCACGCTGCTGATCGGCGCCTTCATGCAGCGCCAGCCGGACTGCCGGGTGCGCCTGCACGTGCACAACACCGCCCAGGTGGTGCAGCAGGTCGCCCACTACGAGCTGGACCTGGGCCTGATCGAGGGCGACTGCCGGCATCCGGACATCGAGGTGCAACCCTGGATGGAGGACGAACTGGTGGTGTTCTGCGCCCCCCAGCATCCGCTGGCGCGGCGGGGCGGCGCCGACCTGGAACGGCTGACGCGAGAGGCCTGGATCCTCCGCGAGCAGGGCTCCGGCACCCGCCTGACCTTCGACCAGGCCATGCGTCATCACCCGCGGCCGCTGAACATCCGCCTGGAGCTGGAGCACACCGAGGCGATCAAGCGTGCCGTGGAGTCCGGCCTGGGCATCGGCTGCATTTCCCGCCTGGCCCTGCGCGACGCTTTCCGCCGCGGCAGCCTGGTGCCGGTGGAAACGCCCGGCCTGGACCTGCGCCGGCAGTTCTACTTCATCTGGCACAAGCAGAAGTACCAGACTGCGACCATGCGCGAGTTCCTCGACCTGTGCCGCAGCGAGACCGCCGGGATCAGCCGCAGCGACGAGATCGTGCTGCCGCTGATTCCCTGACTCAGTTGGCCAGGGACAGGTTGCCGTCGCGGTACTGGCGGTACGAGGTATAGGGCAGCGCGAGGGTGTCGATCACCCCGGACAGCGCGAAGTCGAGGGCCAGCACCTCGAGGATGCCGTCGGCTTGCGCCGGCGCCACCGGCGACCCGGTCTTCACGTTGAGCCGGCAGAAGGTGTAGCTGACCCCGCTGTACACCCGCGGCAGGCTGGTGCAGGCGGTCGCCTTCAGGCGCAAGTCGTGGGCGGCGCTGGCGTCGTCGCGCACCAGCGTGTTGACGGAACCGCACCCGCCGAGCGTGGCGAGCCCCAGAAGCACCAGCAAAGAAAGCCCCGAACGAAACATTCCTTCATCTCCCTGTGCGAACGCCAGCCGAGTATGGCCGGCCTTGCGCCGCTTCACCAACCCTTGACGTTGTCCCAGCGCCAGTTGCGGTACTGGTACAGCAGCGTACCCAGCAACGCATAGGTGGCGGCCATGCCCAGCAGCACCAGGGCATGGTCGCTGACTTCGCGCAGCGGCAGGTCCATCTGGTTCATCTCGGCGATGGCGCGGATCGCCCAGGTCGAGGGGATCGCGTCGGCCAGCCAGCGTACCCAGTCCGGCATGGCCTGTTCCGGCCAGCTGTAGCCGGCCATGTAGAACAGTGGCAGGGTGATGAAGGTCATGGTCAGGTACACCGATTCCTCGGTGGGCAGCAGCTCGGCGATGAACTCGCTGAGGGCGATCACCGCGATCAGGAACGGCAGGACGATCCCCAGCAGCATGAAGAACGAGGCCGACTGGCGATAGCCCAGCAGGTGCGGCCAGATCACGTAGAAGAGCATCGCCAGCACGGTCCAGATCAGCAGTTGCGCGCTGTAGCGGCCGAAGCGGGTCGACAGCGGCTGGCGCATGTAGCGCGGGGTGCCGCCGCGCAGCATGATGTTGCCGCGGGTGCAGCCGAGCAGCAGGCTGTGTTGCAGGATCAGCGACAGCAGCCCCGGAAGAACGATCGCGGCGAAGCTGATGCCGGGGTTGAACAGGTCGGTCAATTGCCCTACCAGCGGGCTCAGCACCACCTGCGCCTGGGTCGCGGTGAAGCCTTCGCGTTCCAGCAGGGCAGCGTTGTAGCGGTTGGTCAGCGCGCTGTAGACCGCCGAGATGTCCTGCTGGATCTGGCCGTTGGCCATGCGGTTGGTGGCATCGCCGAAGTACGGGATCACCAGCGCCTCGCCGCGCAGCAGGCGCTTCTCGAAGTTCAGCGGGATCACGATGATCGCGTACAGCTCGCGCCAGGCCAGGTCGCGCTTGGCCTGCGGCAGGCTGTCGTAGCCGACCACGGCGACCTTCGGCGCCGAATCGAGCAGCCGGACCAGCTCGCGCGACACGTCGCTGTGGTCCTCGTCGACCACCGCCACCGGCAGGTCGAGGGCGGTGTGGTTCATGTACGGCAGCGAGGTGATGCACACCGAGGCCACGACCATCAGCCACATCGGCTTGGACAGCATGGCCTTCAGGGTTTCCCGGAGGATCTGCAGGTAGTTCTTCATATCGGGCTCAGGTCCAGGCGACTGCGCAGGCGCATCTTGGCGATCATGTAGGCGATCAGCGGGTACAGCGCCAGCTTGGCGCAGGTGTAGAGCGCCGAACTGGGCGGCGCCTGGCGCAGGAACTGGTCGAACAGGCCGTGCAGGGTGTGGGTCAGCGGCTCGGCCTCGGCGATCACCCGCGCCAGGGTCGGCATCGCCAGTTCCGGGATCAGCACTCCCGAGTAGGTCTGGGCGACGCCGATCAGCATGCCCACCAGCGAATAGGCAGTGAAGCGGTTGGCGGTGAAGACGAACAGCACCAGCCCGACGCTCTGCGCGGCAATCACGTAGAACAGCGTGATCATCAGCATCGCCAGCGGGCTGCCGTTGATGCGCGCGCCGGAGAACGCCACCAGCAGGAAGATTTCCAGCATCAGCAGCGCGGTGAACAGCAGCGTGTAGGGCGCCAGCTTGCCCACCAGGCGTACGCCGAGGGCCTTGGCCCGCAGGATGTGCGGCGAGGAGGCGCGCAGTTCCGGCGCCTCGCGGGCCAGCACATGCACCATGGTGACGATCACGAACAGCTGTAGCAGGTGCACGATGGCGGCGAACTGCTGGTAATAGATGTAGTTGCCGCTGGCATTGAACAGGCTGTCGTAGGACACGCTGATGCTCGCCAGGTGCGGCAGCGCCGCCGGCATCCCGGCGGCCAGGCGCGGACGCAATTCGCCGTTGAGGCTGGCGACCAGCGCCGAGAAGTCCTGGGTGGCGGCGTAGCCGGCCGAATACAGCAGCGCGTTGTAGTACAGCTCGGCCTTCGGCGCGCGCCCGCCGAGCACGTCGGCCTCGAAGTCCGGCGGGATGTAGAGCAAGGCGTAGGCATCGGCCCGACGGATCGCGTCGAGCCCCTCCTGGACGCCGGCGGGAACGGTGATCACCTGGGCGTGGGAGGTCGCGTCGAGGTCGCGGATCAGCTTGCGCGACAGTTGGCTATGGTCCTTGTCGACCACCGCCAGCGGCATGTCCAGCAGGGTACCGGCCTGGTAGACGCCGCTGATCACGCCGAACAGCAGCAGCGGCCAGCACCAGCCGAGCCAGTGGATGGTCCAGCTGCGGCAGGCGATCCGCGTCTCGGTGTTGAACGCCTGGACGAAACGGCTGGCGTTGCGCTTCAGCGCGGCCCACGCCATCGCTCAGTTCGTCCAGCGCCACAGCGCGCTCATGCCCGGGCGCAGGCCGGGTGTCGGCTGCAACGGGTAGAAGCGGGTCTCGAAGGTCTTCAGGTCGAAATCGCCGGTGGCGCGGGTCGCGCGCCTGGTCGAGAAGTCGCCCAGCGGGGCGATGTAGCGCAGTTCGGTCTCGACCTCGGCGCCGCCCAGGCCGGGCACCTGCATGACGATGCGGTCGCCCTTGCGCACCTTGGCCAGGATGTCCTCGCGCAGGTTGAAGACGAAGTAGCTGTCGTCCAGCCGCACCAGCGTCAGCAGCGGACTGTAGGCGTTGATCAGTTCGCCCTGTTCGGCGGGGATCGGCCCGACCTCGCCGTTGACCGGCGCGCGCACCTGCAGGTCGTCGATCTGCGCCTGTAGCTCGGCGATCTGCGCGTCGGCCCGGCGCACCGCGGCCTGCAACGCCTGGCGGCGCTCCTCGCGGTCACCCTTGAGGCCTTCGTCGAGATTGGCCCGCGCCTCGGCGACGCGGTCGCGGGCGACATCGCGCTCACGCCGCGAGAGGTCGAACTGGGTCCGCGAGAGGAAGCCGCGCTCGACCATCTGCTGGTTGCGCTGGAAATCCGACTCGGCGTTGCGCAACTCGGCCTCGGCCTGTGCCAGGCTGGCCTTGAGCGCGCGGATGCTCTCCTCGCGGGTACCGTGGAGCGACTCGTCGAGCTGCGCCTGGGCCTGGTTGCGCGCCGCGTGCAGGGCATCGAGCTGGGCTTCCAGCTCGGGGCTGTCGAGGCTGATCAGCAGGTCGCCCTGCTTCACCTCGTCGCCGCGCCGCACGTGCATCACCTGGACCCGGCCCTTGGCCTTGGAGGAAACGATGACGTTGGTGGCGTCCGCCTCGCCCTGCAACAGCAGGGGCGGATTGTGCAGGCGCAGGTAGAGGGTGATGGCGACGATCGCGAGGATCAGCAGCGGGGTAAAGAGTTTCCATCCCTTCATGGGGCAGGCTTCCTGAACACGACCGGGCGATGGTAGTACATTGCCAGGCCGTTGCGCTGGCCGGCGCGCCGGGCGGAAGCGCGCCGGAGACCGGCTCCGGCGCGGCGACGAATCAGGCTTCCCCTTCGGCGTCCTCGCTCGCCACCCGCCGCGCGGCGGCGCCGTCGGACTTCGCCGAAGGGAAGCGCGCCGAGGCGAAGCGCACCACCAGGATCGCCAGCGCCAGCAGGAGCAACGCCACCGAGACCAGGATGATGCCATCGTCCGGCGTATGGTTGTGCTGGATGTCGGCGATCATCAGGCGGGTCAGCGCGGTCATCGCCACGTAGATCAGGAAGCGTACCGGCATGTGGTTGGTCTTGAAGTAGATACCGACCATCGCGCCCAGCTCGAGGTAGATGAACAGCAGGAGGATGTCGTCGATCGACGCATGCCCCTTGTTCACCATCCCCAGGAAGGCCGCGCCCGCCGCCCAGAACACCGTGGCGCCGATGGCGAACAGGGCCAGGTAGTGGAACGCCTCCACCAGCAGGTTGCCGAGGCTCTCCGCCTGGTGGTGCATGCTTGCGCGCAGGCGCTCGGCCCAATTCTGTTTCATAGCTACTCCCGACAAAGACGACGGCCACCTGGCCCGAAGCGTGCAAGGCCCAGGCCAAGGCACGTGCGCAGATAGACGTCCGCACGTCGGCGCAGGGTACAGCCCGGCGGTGACAAAGAACTTTCCGGGCGGCACCCAGTCCCAACCAGCACGACAGCATTCAGGTGGTCCGCCATGACCGACAGCAGCCCTTTCCAGCTCCTCACCGAGGCCTTCCAGGCCGAGTACCGGGTCAACCTCAGCCTGGAGCGGCCGGACGGCAGCATCGTCCTCACCCTCTCCAACGAACGCGGGGTCGCCGCCAAGCGCCTGATCCGACCGGCGCAACTGCATGACCTGGAACAGTTGCAGCGGATGATCGAGAGCATCCGCTTCGGCATCGCCATCGAAAACGGCACCAGCGCGCCGCAACTGTTGCAGGCGATGACCCAAGGCAAGGCACGCTGGCCGATAGCTATCTGATGGCAGCGGCGACCTGCGCGCGTCCTTCGCCGGCGCCGAAATAGGCGGCCAGCACCGCCAGGTCGCGGTCTTCCAGCACCCCCGCCAGCTGGCGCAGGCGCAGCCAGGCGTTGAGGTAGGCGTAGCGCGCTTCCGCCAGGTCGCGGCGGGCGCCGTAGAACTGCTGTTCGGCGTCCAGCACGTCGCGATTGACCCGCTCCCCGCCGGCGACGCTGCGCCGCGTCGCCGTCACCTGTTCGCGCGCCGCCGCCACCGCCATCTCATAGGCGCGCACCTTGGCCAGGCTGCTGGCGGTCAGGTCGAACTGGCTGTGCAGGTCATTGATCACACTGGCCACCTGGGCATCCAGCTCGGCCTGGGCCTGGGCGTACTTGTCGCCGGCCTGGCGGGTCGCCGCCGACACCCGCCCGCCCTCGAACAGCGGCAGGCTGAGACGCAGGCCGACACTGTCGGTGTCGTATTTCTGCTCGTAGGTGCTTTCCGAAGCCGAGTGCGTCTTGCTGCTGCTGGCGTAGAGGCTGAGCCTGGGCAAGTGGCCGGCACGATTGCGCTCCACCTCGTAGGCTGCCGCCTCCAGCGCATGGCGCTGGGCGCCCAGCTCGGCGCTGCGTTGCAGGGCCACCTGGCGCCAGCCTTCGAAGGTCGCTGGCTGCAGGCGCAGCGCCGGGAAACGCTCGATGGGCGCGGCCAGCTCGCGGTTCTCCAGCGCCTTCCCGAGCATCGCTTCCAGCGTACGTCGCGCCGCCGCCGCACGATCGCCGGCGGCGATCTCCTCGGCGCGGGTCAGGCTCAGCCGGGCGCGGGTCTCCAGCAGGTCGGTGCGGGTGCCCTCGCCTTCCTCGAAGGCACGCTGGTTGAACGCCAGCTGGGTTTCCAGGGCGCGCCGCTGGGCCTCGGCCAGGACCACCTGCTCGCGGGCGAACAGGGTTTCGCTGTAGGCGGCGAACAGGCGCACCGCCAGTTCCTGGCTGCGCCCGCGGAACTGTTCGTCGGCGAACAGCGCCTGGGCTTCGCCCTGGCGGTAGCGCGCGTAGGCCTCGTAGTCGAACAGCGGCTGCTCCAGGCTGAGGGTCGAGGCGTAGCTGCGATAGTCGCGCTCGACGCGGGCGTCGCCCTGGCTGACGGTGGAGTCGTTGCGCGCCTTGTTGTAGTCGTAGCGCAGGCTCGGCAGCAGGCCGGCACGGCCGATGGCGCGGTTTTCGCTGCCGGCGCGGCGCTCGTGGAGCGCCGCCTGGAAGGTCGGGTCGTGGCGCACCGCCAGTTGGTAGGCGTCCAGCAGGCCCAGCGCCTGGGCCGAAGAGGCCGAAAGCAGCGCGGAGGACAGCAGGCAGGCTCGCAGGCGATTCATTCTTCCCCCAGCGCCAGGTGGGTACGGTCGGCCAGCGGCTTGAACAGGTAGTTCAGCAGCGAGCGCTCGCCGCTGCGGACGAAGGCCTCCACCGGCATCCCCGGGCGGATCTCCAGGCCGGCCAGGCGACGTACGCCCTCCTCCCCTACGCGGATGCGCACCCGGTAGTACGGCGCCTCGCTGCGCTCGTCCAGCAGGCGGTCGGCCGAAACCAGGGTCACTTCGCCCTCCACCCGCGGCGTAGTGCTCTGGCTGAAGGCGCTGAACATCAGCTCCACCGGCAAGCCGACGCGGACCTTGTCGACCATCTCCACCGGCAGCCGAGCGTCCACCAGCAGCGGCTGGCGCTCCGGGAGGATTTCCATCAGTTGCTGGCCGGGCGCGATCACGCCGCCCTCGGTGAACACTTCCTGGCCGACCACCAGGCCGGCGACCGGCGCCCGTACCTCGCTGTTGGCCAGGTCGAAGCGCGCGCTGGCCAGGCGATTGCGCAACTCCTCGGCGCGCACCTGGGCGTCGGCCAGGCTGGCGCGCACCTCTTCCTGGAACTTCTCCCGCCGCTGGGCCATGCGCAGGCGCAGTTCGAGGATCTGCCGGCGGGTACTGCCGAGGCTGCCGAGGTCGCCGGCGATCTCGCCGTTGACCTGGGCCAGCAGGCGCTCGCTGTCGAGCAGGCGGTTGCGCGGCACGTAGCCCTCGCTGGCCAGTTGGCGCAGGCCGCGCAACTGTTCCTCGAGGGCGGCGCGCTGCTGCTCCTTGCTGCGCAGCGCGGCTTGCAGGCCGTCCAGTTGCGCCTGGCTGCCGGCGACCGTCTCGGCGAGACCATCGAGTTCCAGGCGCAGCGCCCGCCGACGGCTGTCGTGCAACTGCCGCTGCTGTTCCAGCAGGGTCGGCAGGCGCGGGTCGTCCAGCGCCAGCAGCTCGGCGGGAAACTCGATCCGCGCCTTTTCATCGCGCTCGGCGCTCAGCCGCGCCAGACTCGCCAGCGCCGCCAGGTACTGGGCGAACAGGCCATCGGCCTGGGCCCGGGCCTGGGTAGCGTCCATCTCCAGCAGCACCTGTCCTGCCTCCACCCGCTCGCCTTCGTGCACGCGGATGTGCCTGACCAGGCCGCCGGTAGGGTGCTGCACGGCCTTGCGGCTACCGGCCACCATCACCGTGCCGGAGACCCCGACACCCTTGTCCAGCGGGGCCAACCCGGCCCACAGGAGAAAGCCGACGAAGCCGAGCAGCACCAACCCCCAGCCGAGCCGGGAAAAACGCTTCTCGTCCAGTTCCAGCGCCGCGCCGCCGACTTCGCGCAACCGCGCCTGGCCGCTCATCGCGCCGCTCCTCCCGGCACACCGCCGACCGGCATCCCCGGTCCCGGCCGGTAGCCGAAACCGAACGCCGGCGTCGGCCGTGTCGGCGCCGGGGCCGCAGCGGCCGGCGGCGAGGCGCTGGCGAGCACCTCGGCGGTCGCGCCGAAACGCTGCAGGCGCCCGCCATGCAGCAACAACAGCTTGTCGGTCAGCGCCAGCACCGCCGGCTTGTGGGTGACCAGCACCAGGCTGCTGCCCTGCCGGCGCATCGCCGCGATGGCCTCGGCCAGGGCCGCCTCACCCGCCTCGTCGAGACTGGCATTGGGTTCGTCGAGCACGATCAGCGCCGGTCGCCCGTACAGCGCGCGGGCCAGGCCGATGCGCTGGCGCTGGCCGCCGGAGAGACCGGCGCCGCCGTCGCCAAGGCGCGTGTCGTAGCCCTGCGGCAGGCGCAGCACCAGGTCGTGTACGCCGGCCAGGCGCGCTGCCGCCACCACCTTCTCGGCATCCACCTCGGCGAAGCGCGCGATGTTCTCGGCGATGCTGCCGGCGAACAGTTGCACGTCCTGGGCCAGGTAGCCGATGTGCGGCCCCAGTGCCGCCGCGCTCCACTGCCGCAGGTCGGCGCCGTCCAAGCGCACCGCGCCGGACAGCGGCTGCCAGGCGCCCACCAGCAAGCGCGCCAGGGTCGACTTGCCGGAACCGGACGGCCCGATCACGCCGAGCGCTTCGCCAGGCTCCAGGGCGAAACCGAGGTCCTGCAACAATGCCTGCTCGCGTCCCGGCGCGGCCGCGCAGAGCCGCTCGACGCGCAACGCGCCGCGCGGCGCCGGCAGCGGCATGCCCAGGGCAGCCGGCGGATTCTCCTCGAGCAGCCGCGCCAGCCGCTGGTAGGCCTGCCGCGCGCCGCTCCACTGGCGCCAGACCGCGATCAACTGGTCGATGGGGCTGAGCACGCGGCCCATCAGGATCGAGCCGGCGATCATCATCCCCGGGGTGATCAGGCCTTCCACCGCCAGCCAGGCGCCGAGGCCGAGCACCAGCGACTGCAAGGCCAGGCGTACGCCCTTGGAGGTCGCGCCGATCGCCGCACTGCGCTCGCTGCCGAGGTTCTGCCGGGCAAGGAAGGCCTGGTGCTGGGCGAACCAGCGCGCACGCATGGCCGGCAACATGCCCATTGCCGCCAGGGTTTCCGCCTGGCGCAGGTTGGCCGAGGCCTGCTGGGTGGCGAGGATCGACAGTTGCCCGGCCTCGGCCAGCGGTTCGCGCGAGCGGCTTTCGTTGACCCAGGCGAGCAGCACCAGCAACAGCGCCCCAACCAGGGCGAGCAGGCCGAGCCAGGGGCTGAAGAGGAAGATCACCAGCAGGTAGAGCGGGAACCAGGGCGCGTCGAAGAAGGCGAACAGGGCGTTGCCGGTGAGGAACTGGCGCAGGCTGGTCAGGTCGTTCAGCGCCTGCCCGGCGGCCTGCTCGCCGCGCTCCAGGCTGGCGCGGAACGAGGCGTCGTAGATGCGCTGGTTGAGTTGCATGTCGAGCTGGCCGCCGAGGCGGATCACCACCAGGCTGCGCACCCACTCCAGGGCGCCGAGCAGCAGGTAGAGGCCGAGCACCATGAGGGTCAGCATCAGCAGGGTCATGTGGTTGCCGGAGCCGAGCACCCGGTCGTAGACCTGCAGCATGTACAGCGACGGCGCCAGCATCAGCAGGTTGATCACCGCGGTGAACAGCGCGACGCTGCGCAGCGCCGGGCGGAAGCGGCCGAGGGTGGCGAGGATTTCATTGCGCGGCGAGGCCGGCCGGAGCTTCATCGGAGTCGGGTCCTGTGGGTGTCCGGGCCGCGAGCGGGCCCGGAGGACATTGCGGCAGTCTCCGCTTGCCGGGCACGGCCGGCGGAGGAACAATCCGGGGGCCGCCGTCGCCACGGGTGCGAGGCGCAGCGACGGCGGTTCGTGCGCCGGAGAGGAGCGCCAACTCCTCTCCGGCCTTTAGCGCAAGCAGTCCACGAACGCTATCGTGGACAGTTGCTCAGGCCGCCAGGGCCAGGTCGTGCGGCAGTTCCTGCACGCCGACCACGCCGATTTCCGCCGCTGCCGCAGCCGGGGTGGCATGGGCGACGCCGGCCGCGGCCAACTGGTCGAAGGTGGAGTTGATCGACAGGCTCGGGTCGACCGCTTTCAGCAGCGCGTCGATCTGCCCCTGCAGGGCGCTGCTGTCACCGCTCATCAGGCCGTAGACCACCTTGTGCACGGTGCCGTCGCGGCCCTGGGCGATCGGCGAATCCAGGCCCAGGTTGCTGAAGCTCACCTCCTGGCTGTCCAGGGCGTAGCCACCGCTGGAGGCGCCGCCGGTCAGGGTGTCGCCGAGGGCGATGCTGTCCAGCTTGCCCCACAGGGTGTGGCTGGGGTTGCTGAACAGGGTGTAGTGGAGGTCGCCGCCGGCGATGAAGGCCGCGTCGCTGGCGGTGCTCTTCAGCGCGTACTGGCTGCCGTCGAACGGACCGGGGTTGAAGCCGCCGGTATTGCTGCCGTCCACCACCTGGCCCGGACGATGGTTGACGTCGCCGAAGTAGGCCGACCAGTCCGCCAGGTAATCCGCTACGGTCCAGCCGCTGTAGGTGGTGCTGTAGGAAATCGAAATGCTCATGCCAAAACTCCAATTCAACGAGTGGTGAATGCCGGAGCGCACGGATGCCCGCTCCGGTTTTGCCCTTCACTGGGCAAAACGGGGGTCAGAACTGGTATTCGAGGGTGCCTTGCAGGGTCCGCCCGCGACCGAGGGTGAAGGCCAGCACGTCGCCCAGCGGCACCAGGTAGGCGCGGTCGGTGACGTTCTCCATGGCCAGGCGCAGGGTCAGTTCATCGCTCACCCGGTAGCTGCCGTACAGGTCGTAGACGGTGTATTCCTTCCAGTCCGCCGGGTACACGCCGGCCTGCGACACCGTGGCGCCGCCAGCCACCGAGTAGCCTTCGCTGTAGCGGGCACGGGCGCCGACGTCCAGCCTGCGGTCGAAGAAGCGCATGCCCAGGGTCAGCGAGCCGCGGTCCATCGGCATGTGTTCGGCGGAGCCGAGCACCGCGCTGCAATGGGTGGCGGCGTTGGCCTGCTCGTCCGGCCGCATGTCGATCACCGGCGGGCGGCGACCGCTGCCCTTCACCGTCTGGGTGACGCCGCCGAGCCAGGCGGTCTTCGAACAGAAGTCGTTGCTGCCGATCATGTGCGTGTAGGAGAGCTGCCCGTAGGCCAGCCCGGCATCGTAGTCGAGCTGGTACTCGACGCCACGGAAGCGCGTGCTGTCGAGGTTGTTGACGTAGGCGCTGTTGCCGATCCCGGCCATGCCGTAGCCCGGCGGCTGCATGCCCATGCCCATGAAGATGAAGTCGTCGACCCGGGTGTCGAAGTAGGCGACCTTCAGGCCCAGGCGGTCGTCGCTGAACCAGAGGTTCTCCTTCAGCACGTTGAAGCCGACTTCCCAGGCCTTCGAGCGCTCCGGACTGAGGAACGGGTTGGGGTACATGTTTTCCGCGCCGCCGCCGTGGGGGCGGCCGGTGATCAGGCTCTCGGTCACCGCCGGCGGGCGCCAGCCCTTGCCGTAGGTGGCGAACAGCTGCAACCAGTCGACACCGGGCTTGACCGACAGGCCGAAGGTCGGCGAGAAGCGCCCCTCCTCGCGGTCGACGGCGTATTGCAGCGGCATGTCGGTCTGCCGGGTGGTGCCAAGGATGAAGGTGCGCGCGTTGAAGCCGGTGTCGCCGCGCAGGCGGTAGCGGTCGTAACGCAGCCCGGCGTTGAGGTTGAGCCAGTCGTCGTAGTCGTAGTCGAGACGGGCGAACAGGCTACCGAGGGCGCGGTCGCCCTTGGGGGTCATGCCTTCGGCCGCAGGGAAGCCGACCGCCGAGGTGCTCGCCCGCGGCTGGCTGGAGTCCGGCCGCACCTTGTCGTAGAAGAACTCCAGGCCATAGTTGGCGCGCAGCGTGGAGAGATCGTCGAGAGCGAAGGTCGAGGTGTTCTGCGCCTGCGCGCCGTAGGTGTCGGTCTGGTAGGTGATCGAGTAGCCGGGGGTGATACCGCGTTGCAGGGTCTGCTGGCGGTTGCGGTTGTCGACGTAGTAGAGCTTGGCCTTGAAGTCCACCAACGGGTTGTCCGGCGCGTAGCCGTAGTCGATGGCGAAGTTCTGCGCACGCACGTCGCTGCTGCCGAGCTTTTCCCAGAGCGCCTGGTTCTCGGTGTTGAGCATGTTGGCGTCGTCGTAGGACACCTGGGTGGTCAGGTAGCTGAACTGCAGGCGCTGGTCCTGCGGCAGGGCGACGCCAAGCTTGGCCAGTCGCGAGCGCATCACGTAGCCGGAGTAGGCCACCGGCGAATGCTTGACCCGCTGCCCGGCCTCGGGATTGAACCAGGCGCCGGTGCGCAGCTCGCCGATGCTGCCCTTGGTCCCCGGGTCGTAGTCGCCCAGGTGGCGCTCGCTGGCGGCGACCAGCATGTCCCAGGCCTCGGTGCCGATGGCGAAGGCCGCGCTGCCGATGAAGTGGGTGCCGTTGGCGTCGCCGCCCAGGCCGCTGGTGAGGCGCACCCGGCCACCGACCTGCTTGCCCGGCTTGACCAGGTCGCGGGCCTCCAGGGTGCGGAAGTTGGCGATCCCGCCGATCACCCCGGCGCCGCCCATGGCCGAGCTGGCGCCCTTGTCGATGACCACCTCGCTGAGCAGCTCGGGATCGACGTAGAGCGTCCCGTTGCGCTGCTGGTGGCCGCTCTGCTGGTAGTTCTGGCGCATGCCGTCGACCGACATGTTGACCCGCCCGTAGTCCTGGATGCCACGGATGTTCACCGACAGGCCGGGGTCCTGCTGGCTCACCGAGGAGTACACCCCGGGGGTTTCCTCGAGCATGTCGGCGGCATGCCGCGGCGGGTTGCGCTCGATCTGCTCGCGGCCGATCACGCTGACCGAATGCGGCGTCTGGTAGACCCAGTCGTCCGGACGCGCGGCGGAGATCACCGAGGGCGACATCTGCACCAGGTCGTCCTGGCTGACGCGGATCAGGCTCAATTGGTCCTTGCCGGAGAAGCGGTATTCCACCGGGCTGCCCTGGAGCATCTGGCTCAGGCCGTCGGCCAGCACATATTCGCCGTGCACCGCCGCGCTGCCGAGACCGGCGAAACGCTGGCTGTCGAAGAACACCTGGACCCCGGCCTGCTCGGCGAATCGCAGCAGGGCGCGGTTCAGCGGTTGTGCCGGGATGTCCAGCCGGACCCGGCGCAACGCGGTCTGCTGCTGGCTCGCCGAGTCCGCCCCGTCTTGCGCATGCAGCGGTAGCGCGGCCGTTCCCAGCAGGACCAGGCCCAGCCCCAGGGCCAGTTGCGCCCCCTTGCGACCGCCTCGCACGGCACTCCATCCACGATGTTTCATGACAGCGCCTACACTCCATCGTTTTTGTGTAATAAGAATCAGTCTCGTTAAGAGAACGATGGAGGCAGGGAAAGTCAGTAACGGAAATCGAGAAAATTTTTCGCCGGCGGGATCCACGGCTCGAAAATGCGCTTCCCGGCCCCTGCCGGAACAAGCGCGCGGGGCGACTGCCCGGCCCGTGGTCGAGGCTCTCGGAAGCGATCGCGCCGCTCAGTACAGCAGCGTCACTCCCGCCAGGCCCAGGCTGCGCACGCCCAGCTCATCGCTGATCGACTGCAACGAGGCCTCCAGGTCGGCGACCCGGAATACCCCGCTGACCCGCCGCTGCGCCAACGCACCGGGAGCCACCAGCAAATGCCCCGGCCGGTAGCGATTGAGGCGCGCCACCACCTCGCCCAGCGGCTGCTCGTCGAAGACCAGCAGGCCGCGCCGCCAACTGGTCAGGTCGTCGAGGCGACCGCCCAGCGGCGCCTCGACGCCGCCCTCCGCGCTGTAGCGCAGGCTCTCGCCCTCGCCCAGCTCGCGGCGTCCGACGGTCCCCGTGCGCGGATGCGCCAGGGCCACCGCGACGCGGTGTTCGAGCACCCCGACCTGGACGCTGCCGTCGTCGTTGCGGCTGACCAGGAACCGAGTGCCCAGCGCGCGAGTGCTGCCGCCGGCGCTTTCCACCACGAAGGGCCGGGTCTCCCGGCCCGCGCGTGGGGCGGCGCGGAAGATCGCGCTGCCTTCGAGCAGGCGCACCCGTCGCTCGCGGCTGTCGTAGGCGACATCGATGGCGCTCTGTGCGTCCAGCTCGACCTCGCTGCCATCCACCAGCCGCAGGATGCGCACCTCGCCCTTGCCGGTGGCGTGGTCGGCCAGCCAGCTCACGCCGGCGTCGCGTTCGTTCCAGGCGCTGCCCAGGGCCAGCAGCACCGCCGCCGCCGCGGCCCAGCCGCGCCAGCCCTTGCGCCGCCCCCCGGCGCGGCGCGGCGCGCTGGCGACCGCCGTCTGAACCATCGTCCGCGGTTCGGCCAGCGATCCCAGCTGTTTCCAGGTCCGTTGCGCCAGCGCCAGCGCGGCCGGGTGCCGGGGGTCGGCCGCCAGCCAGCCGTCCAGCGCTTCGCGCCGGGACCGGTCGAGGTCGCCGCCGTCCAGGCGGATCGCCCATTCGGCGGCCTGCTGGCGGATCTGCTGTTGTTCCTGGGGGCTGTTCACGTGCGGCTCTCGTTGGTCGTTATTGAGGTTCAGACGCGCGAACCGGCAAGACTCGGTAATCCATTCAGCGGGAATCCTCGAGTGCCTGCATCACATGGGCCAGGGCGCGGGCCAGGTGCTTCTGCACCGAGCTATCGGAGATTTCCAGGCGTCTCGCCACCTCGGCATGGGTCAGCCCCTCCAGACGGTTGAGACGGAAGATCTCACGGGTGCGCGGCGGCAGTTCGGCGACTATCTCGCGCAGGCGGGCAAGCGCATCGGCATCCACCGCGGACTCCTCGGGGCCGGGCTGGTCGGCGACGAACCCGGCGAGGTCGTCGTTGGGGCGGGTCTCGGTGCGGCGCCGCCGTTCCTGCCGGTAATGGTCGATGGTGAGGTTGTGCGCGGTGCGGTAGAGATAGGCGTCGACATGCTCGATCGGCTCCTTGTGCCGCTGCTCGGCCAGGCGCAGGAAGCTTTCCTGCGCCAGGTCCGCCGCCAGGTGCGGATCGCGGGTCTTGCGCAACAGATACGACTGCAACTGCCGGGCATGCCTGAGAAACAGTGCCTTGAGATCCTGCTCCGCCAACGGCGCATCCACCCACGTCCTTTCAGAAGGGCAGCAGCATATTTTTTATGATAATGATTTTCAATCGTATTCTTGTGAGATGCCGGGCTCAGCCGAACACCGAGCCGCCGCCGAGGTAGGCCAGGCCCGCGCCAAAGGCCGCGAGCGCCAGCGGCGGGCGCATCGGCGCGTCGTTGATGGCGAAGGCCAGTTGCGCCAGCGGAAACAGCAGCAGGCAGAGCAATGCGCAGGGGATCGAACGGCGGCCGCCGCTGGCCACGGACCAGACATAGCCGATGAGCAGGAGGGCGAAACCGAGGTCTTGCATGCCGGGCATCCTTGCGGGGCGGAAGGTATGCGCCGCGCAACGGGCGGCAGGCGCGCAACCTTAGCAGAAGCGCGGGAGCCGAGGAAAACCCGGCGCGGCCCGTGCCGCGCCGGGTTCGCTCAATTGCCGCTGCAACCGCTGCCCCAGGCCTTGTACTCGACGGTATGCCGCTCGCCCTGCGAGTCCTCGTAGACCAGGCGCGCCGGGACGATCCCACAGGCGCTCCACAGGTCGGTCTTGTAGATCACCCGGGCGATGTCCAGGCGCCCTTCCACGTAATGCTGGCGGAGCGATTTCGAGTCCGGGTTGGGTCCGTAGGGCTGCTGCTGCGCCTGGGCCAGCGGCGCCAGGCCGAGCAGCGCGACAAGTGCCAACGGGATCACTCTCATGAGGATGTCTCCTTGGTAGAACGTTCAGCCTGAAACTACGCTGCGGAGACTGTCAGGCTCATGAGCCCGGCGTGACATTTCTGTCAGACGACGACCGCCCCGGCAATGCGCCGGCAATCCTGGCGCTATCCACGGACGGCAAGACGCCATATACTGTATGGATAACCAGTCAAAGCAACCTTGCGACTCAGAAGGCACAGAGGTGATGAATGGCCGTCGAAGTGGTGTACCGCAGCAGCCGGGATCAGGAGCGTTTGTTCATGGACAAGGCTGAAGCCGATCGTTACGACAAGATGCTGGAGCTGGCGGAAACGCTGGCCGAGGTGCTGCAGAAGGCGGTGCCGTCGCTGAAGGAGGAACAGGTGGAAGAACTCGGCATCTTCATGGCGAAGAACCGCGACGCCTTCGCCCGCGCCTTCAAGAACCAGCCGGACGCCCTCAACGAACTGTTCGAGGAAAACGCCGCGGACGAATGAGCCGCCGCTGCAAGCAAAGCGCAAGGAGCCGAAACATGCCGCGACAACTTGCCGGCCTGCTGTGCGTCCTCCTCGGCCTCACCGGCACCCCTGCCCTCGCCTGCCCGTTCCGGGCCACGGACGCCGAGACACCGGCAGCCTCTGCCGGCGCCGCGCAGGTCCTGGCCCTGGGCGGCACCGGCAGACTGCAACTCGACCTGCAACGGGCCCCCGCCACCCTGCTGCACAGCGGCGACCTGCTGATCGCCCGCTACGCCGAGGGTCATTACCTCGCCCACCGCCTGCTCGAAGGCAACGAGATGGGCGCGGACGAGGGCGAACGGCTCGACCTTCCGCGACAGGTTCGCCTGCTCTTCGGAGCCCTGCCGCTGGACGGCCTGCCCGACGCCGAGCGCGAGCGTCTCCAGGCGCAGCGCCAGGCCCTCGGCCTGTGCGACCGGCGCGCCAGCGTCAGCCGCTACCGCGTGGCCGGCACCGAGGTCTATCGCCTGCGCGGCAGCCAGGCCGGCAAGCCCTACCACGCGCTCTACCTGCTCGACGGTCCCCAGGTGCACTACCTCGACAGCTCCGGCAGCGACGCCTTCGTCGAGCAGTTGCTCGCCAGCCTGCGACGCCGCTGAGTCCGCGCGGCGCTTGTCCGACCCGCGCCCGGCTTGCCGGAAACCGGCGCTTGCCGTACAACGCCCGGCAGCCCCATCGACCAGGAAGGTCCCATGCCCGCTCTCCCCGCCTCTCCCGTCCGCTCCCGACGCTGGCGCCTGGACCGGCGCAGCCTGCTGCTGGCACTGCTGCTGTTCGGCCTGCTGGTCCTGCTCGCCACCCTGGGCCGGCATTGGGGCTGGATACGCAGCTTCGGCGGCGACCTGCTGGCGGTGGTCTGGCTCTACTACCTGATGGGCAGCGCGCTCAGGGCGCCGGCCGCCTGGCTGGCATCCGCCGCCTTTGCCGTCGGCGCGCTGCTGGAACTGGGCCAGTACCTGGCGGCGCAACTGCATTGGCAATTCTCCAGCCCCGTGCTGCGCATCGTTCTCGGCAGCACCGCCGACGGCTTCGACCTGCTCGCCTACGCCCTCGGCGCGCTGCTGGCGTGGTGGCTGGAGCACCGGCGCTGATCAGCCGTCGGGCTGCTCCAGGGCGTTCACCAGTACCTTGAGGAAACGCGCCGCCTCGCCACCGGTGGCCGCGCGGTGATCGAAGGTCAGCGAGAGCGGCAGGATCGGGTGGATCGCCATCTCGCCGCGCCAGGCCACTACTTCGTCGCGGATGCCGCCGGCGCCGAGGATGGCCACCTGCGGCGGCACCACCACGGGGTTGGCGTAGCGGCCGAACAGGGTGCCGAAGTTGGATAGGGTCAGGGTCGCGCCGAGCATTTCCGCCGGTGGGATCGAGCGTGCCTGGACGTCTTCGCGCAGGCGCCGCATACCGGCGCGCAGGTCCTCCGCCGAACGCGCACCGACGTCGCGCAGCACCGGCACGAACAGGCCGTCCGGGGTGTCCACGGCGATCCCCAGGTCGAGCCGCTCATGCAGTTTCAGCGACAACGAGGCGCCATCGAACCAGGCGTTGAGGGTCGGCTCGGCGCGACAGGCCTCGGCCAGCGCCTGGGCCAGGCGGATCAACGGGTCGCGTGCGGTCTTCCACCGATGCAGGTCGGCGTCGCCGTAGATCGTCACCGGCACCACCTCGGCATGCGAGCGCGCCATGTTCAGCGCCATGCTCCGCCGTACCCCGCGCAAGCGCTCGCCGCCGAAGCGTTCGCGGGCGCCCTGGGCGGCGGCCTCGACGTCGCCGCGGGTGATCAGGCCATCCGGGCCGGAGCCGCTCAGGCCGGCCAGCTCGACGCCCTGCTGGCGGGCGAACTGGCGCACCGCCGGGGTCGCGCGCGGTGCCAGGTGCTCGCGGGTGGACGGTGCGGCGCCGATGAAGAAACGGTCCTCCAGGGCGCTACCGCCGCCCTCCAGGCGCCCCACCACGGTACCGGCGTCCGCCTCCTCGCCCTCGAAGCCCACCAGCGGTTCGCCGACGTGGAGGATGTCGCCCTCGGCGCCGAACAGCTTGCCCACCACCCCGTCGTAGGGCGCGGGGATGTCCACCAGCGCCTTGGCGGTTTCCACCGAGACCAGGCGCTGGTCGGCGCGCACGCTGTCGCCGGCCTTGACGTGCCATTCGACGATTTCCGCTTCCTGCAGGCCCTCGCCCAGGTCGGGCAGCTTGAAGTGCTTCATGGTCGTCTCCCCTCGGCTCAGGCGTAGCCGAGCACGGTGTCGCAGGCCGCCAGGATGTCCTCCACGGCGGGCATGTACAGCGCTTCCAGGCGGTACAGCGGCGGCGGGATATCGGCCGCGGCGACCCGCTGGATCGGCGCCCGCAGATCGAACAGGACGCGCTCGTAGAGGCTCGCGGCGATTTCCCCGCCGAGGCCGCCGCTCTTCGGCGCCTCATGGACGATCACGCAGCGACCGGTCTTGCGCACCGAAGCTTCGAGGGTGTCGAGGTCGAGCGGCTTGAGGCAGGCGACGTCGATCACTTCGGCCTCGATGCCGCGCTGCGCCAGGCGCTCGGCGGCCTGCAGGGTCTCGTGGACGCTGGCGCCCCAGCTGACCAGGGTCAGGTCGCCGCCTTCGCGGAGGGTGAAGCAACTGTCCAGCGGCAGGCGCCGGGCGTCGTCCGCCAGCGGCTGCGGGTTCATCCGGTAGAGCCGGGTCGGTTCGAGGAAGATCACCGGATCGGGATCGTCGATCGCCGCCAGGAGCAGGCCGTAGGCCCGCGCCGGCGACGACGGCACCAGCACGCGGACGCCGGGGATGTGCGCGAACATCGCCTCGGTCGCCTCGCTGTGGTGCTCCGGCGCGCGGATTCCCGCGCCCATCGGCGTGCGCAGCACCAACGGGCAGGCCAGGCGGCCGCGGGTGCGATTGCGCAGGCGGCTGGCATGGGACACCAGTTGCTCCATGGCGGCGTAGATGAAGCCCATGAACTGGATCTCCATCACCGGCTTCAGGCCCTGGGCGGCCATGCCGATGGACAGCCCGGCGATCATGTTCTCCGCCAGCGGCGTATCCAGCACCCGCTTGAAGCCGAAGCGCTCGCGCAGGCCGAGGGTGGCGCGAAACACCCCGCCGTTGACCCCGACGTCTTCGCCCAGCACCACCACCGCCTCGTCCTCGGCCATGGCCCGGTGCAACGCCAGGTTGACCGCCTCCAGAAGGGCCAGGCGTTTCGCTTCGCCGTTGCGCTCATTCATGTTCGGCCCCTCCCTGCCGCCGCGCGGCGCGTTCCAGCAATTGCTCGCGCTGCTCCTCCAGGGCCGCCGGCCAGCGCGCGTAGACATGCTCGAACAGTGCCTGCGGCGCCTGCGCGGCGAACGTCTCGAAACGCTCCACCGCCTCCTGCACCCGCGCCTGGCACTCGCCCACCAGCGCCTGCTCGCGCTCCTCGTCCCACTGGCCGCGGCCGGCGAGGAAGGCGCGCAGGCGCTTGATCGGCTCCTCGCGCCAGGCCTGGTTGACCTCCTCGGCGGAACGGTAGCGGCTGGCGTCGTCGGCCGTGGTGTGGTCGCACAGGCGATAGCTGATGCACTCCAGCAGGGTCGGCCCCTTGCCCTGGCGCGCGCGCTCCAGGGCCGCGCGGACGCGTTCGGCGACCGCCAGCACGTCGTTGCCGTCCACCTGTTCGCCGGGGAAGCCGGCACCCACCGCCTTCTCCGCCAGGGTCGGCGCGCCGCACTGGATGCGCCGCGGCACCGAGATCGCCCACTGGTTGTTGTTGACCACGAAGAGCACCGGCAACTGCCAGGCGCCCGCCACGTTCAGCGCCTCGAGGAAATCGCCCTTGCTGGTGGCGCCGTCGCCGCAGGTGGTCACCGCCACCCGGTGCTCGCCGCGGATGCGGAACGCCGAGGCGACCCCGCAGGCATGCAGGGCCTGGGTGGCGATCGGCACGCAGATGGGAAAGTCCTGCGCCGCCAGCGGTTCGGCGTAGTCGCTGCCGCGCTCGTCGCCGCCCCAGTAGAGGAGGATGTCCTCCATGCGCACGCCGCGCATCAATTGCACCGCGGTATCGCGGTAATAGGGCACCAGCACGTCCTCGGCGCGCATCTGGCTGCCAATGGCCACGCCGATGGCTTCCTGGCCGAGGGTTGGCGCATAGGTGCCGATCCGCCCGGTACGCTGGAGGGCCACCGCCTTCTGGTCGAACAGGCGGGTCAGGAGCATCTGCCGGTAGAGGCCGACCAGCGCATCGCTGTCGCCGGCCCAGGCGGGCAACTCGCCGAGGGGCCGACCGTCACTGTCGAGGTAGCGGGTGAAAGGCGGGTCGATCCGGTTGTGAACCATCGCAAACCTCCTCCGCACGCCGGGTAGGCGTGCCGCTCAGGGTCGCGCCGCGGGTGGCGGCGTGCACGCGCGGCACCGCGGGGGTGACCCGCACTGCCGCTGGCGAGGCCCGCTGGCGGCCTCGCCGGAAACGCCGGCCCGTCACTGCGGGCCGTAGAGAATCCGTTCCGCCAGACGGTCGGCGATCCGCGCCGGCGACTGGTGGTCGGCCTGGGCATGGGCATAGATCTCGGTGAGCCGCGCGGGAATCCGCGCCAGGTGCGCGGTGATGCTGTGCGGATCGGCGCCGCGGTGCTTGAGGGCGACGTAGATCAGGCCGCCGGAGTTGATCACGTAGTCCGGCGCATAGAGGATGCCGCGCGCCTCCAGCTCGTCGGCGACCTCCGGCCGCTCCAACTGGTTGTTCGCCGCCCCCGCCACCGCCGCGCAGCGCAACTGGCTGACGCTCTGGCTGGTGAGCACGCCGCCCAGGCCGCAGGGCGCGAGGATGTCGCATGGGGTGGAAAGCAATGCCTCCGGCGCCAGCGGATGGGCGCCGAGCTGCTCGACGGCCAGTTGCACCCGGCCGGGATCGAGGTCGCAGACCAGCAACTCGGCGCCGACCGCCGCCAGTTGCTCGGCCAATGCGTAGCCGACGTGGCCGAGCCCCTGCACCGCGACCCGCAGGCCTTCCAGATCGTCGCTGCCGAGGCGCGCCTGGGCGCTGGCGCGAATCCCGGCGAACACGCCGAGGGCGGTATGCGGCGAGGGGTCGCCGGCCTGGGTGGTGCTGGTGACGTGGCGGGTCTGCTGGGCGATGCAGTCCATGTCGGCGCTGGAGGTACCGCTGTCCACCGCAGTGATGTAGCGTCCGCCGAGGCTTTCGATGAAGCGCCCGAAGGCCTCGAACAGCGCGCCGCGATTGTCCAGGTGCGGCGGGCGGATGATCACCGCCTTGCCGCCGCCCTGCTCCAGCCCGGCCAGGGCCGCCTTGTAGCTCATGCCCTGGGCCAGGCGGATGGCGTCGCCGATGGCGGCTTCGTCGTTGGGGTAAGGCAGGTAGCGACAACCACCCAGTGCCGGGCCGAGTCGCGTGCTGTGGATGGCGATAATGGCCTTGAGTCCCGTGGCCGGGTCTTGGGCGAGGTGGAGACCCTCGAGCCGGGCCGCGTCCATCATGTCGAACATGCTGGGGCTCCCCTGCTTGCTGCTTGTTGTCCGGGCCGGGTCGTTGCCGCCCGGCACCTTCAGTATAGGCAGGCGTCGGCGAAACGCCCGCAAGGCCGACGACCAGGCGGCGGCGCTCGCCGAGCCGGGTACTGGACGAAGCTTCGGCGGACGGTTACAACCTTGGGGTCCGCCCGCTCGAAACCGGCCCCGGCGTGCTCCGAACGGCCCGTCCGCAGCGATCCAGGCGCACCAGGAGGAAAGCCATGGACCCGCGTCAAGCCTGCCTCGATTGTCTCGCCCAGGAACCGCCAGCGCTGTTCGAGGCGGCCCTGTGGATCGCCGCGGAGCACCTCCCGGCGTATTCGCCCGCCCACGCCCTGCGCGAGCTCGACGAACTCGTCCGGCAGATCGGCGCGAGCCTGGACGACCGCGCCTCGGCCAGCGAGCGCGCCCAGGGGTTGCTGCGGCGAATGAGCGAACAGGGTTTCTGCGAGGACGACGACTTCCCCCTGCAACCGCGCTCGGCCCTGCTTCCGCTGGTGCTGCAGCGGCGCCAGGGACAGCCGTTGTCGCTGGCGCTGGTGGCCATGGAACTGGCGCGGCGGCTGGACATTCCGCTGGTCGGAGTGAACTTCCCGGGACGCTTCCTGCTGCGCGTGCCGCAGGCCGACCATCTGCTCGACCCGGCCACCGGACGGCGCCTCTATCCCACCGACTGCCGCGAACTGCTGCTGCGCCTGCAGGGGCCGAAGAGCGAGCTGCAGGCCGCCTACCTGAAGCAGGCCTCTCCCGGGGAAATCCTCCAGCGTCTGTCGCGCAACCTGCGACAACTGCACAGCGCCGCCGGCGAGCCGCTGGCCGCGCTGAAGGATGCCCAGCGGGTGATCGAACTCGGCCCGGTGGGCGCCGCCGACCACGAGGCCCGCGCCGGCCTCTATCGGCAACTGGATTGCCCGCAGGCGGAACGCTACGACCTGGAACGCGCGCTCTTGCTCAGCGACGATCCCACCGAGCAACTGCGCCTCGGCCAGCGCCTGGGCGAACTCGCCCCGCCGACCGGCCGCGCCCTGCACTGAGGCCGCTCAGGCGAGCAGGCCGAGGGCCTTGGCCCGCGCCACCGCCTGGGTCCGGCGGGCCACCCCGAGCTTGCCGTTGATCCGCCGGGCGTGGGTCTTCACCGTGTGCAGGGAAATGAACAGTTGCTCGCCGATCTCCTGGTTGGAGCAGCCCTGGGCGATCAGGCCGAGCACCGCCAGCTCCCGACAACTGAGCGGACTGAGCCCCTCCTCTTCTTCCCCCGGCAGGGCGGCGAACAGTTGCGGCTGGCGATCCCGCAGTCGCCGCTGCGGCAGTTGCAGGCCTAGCCGCTCCGCCAGCTCCAGGCCGCTGCGCAGGGTCTGCTGGGCCTGGGGCAATTGTCCGGAGAGGAACTGGCACTCGGCGATACCCATGCGCACTTCGCAAAGCAGCGTCTGCCGCCCCTGCGCCTCGAGAATGGCGAGCAGCCCGCGCAGCCGCGCTTCGGCGGCGGCTGCCTCGCCGCTGTAGAGTTCGGCCAGTGCCAATTGGTGCTCTACCCGCGCTTCCAGCTCCGGTTCGGAGGGCGGCGACAGGCGCGCCCGTCCCGGCTGGAAGTAGGCGCGGACCCGCAGCAGGATCTCCCGCGCCTGCGCCGGCCTTCCCTGCTGCAGGGTCAGGGCGGAGCTGACCAGCAGCAGCGCGCCGCGATACAGCGGATCGGGGACATGGCGCTGCTGCATCAGCCGCTCGACCTCCAGCAGGCGGTTGAACGCCGCGTCCAGGTCGCCCTGCCCGGCTTCCAGCAAGGCCAGTCCCAGGTAGCCGTAGAGCGCCCAGGGATCGAGATTCTCCCGTGCCTGCTCCAGCCCCAGCCGATACCAGTGCCCGGCCTCGACCTCGCGGCCCTGCTGCAGGCACAGGCGCGCGCGGCGCAGGGCGATCCGGCCGAGCATCGGGCTGCCCTGCTGGCCGAGGTCCTCCAGGTAGCGCTGGGCGCGATCGAGGACGCCTTCCGCGCGCAGCAGTTCGCCGCGCTGCTCCAGCCACTGCGCCCGCTCCAGTTCGATCAACGCCTCGAAGATCAGGCTGTCGTGCTCGCGCGCCAGGCGCAAGGCATCGCGGCCGATCAACCGCGCCTGGTCCATCCGCCCCTCGATCATCGCCAGTTGCATCAGCGCCGAGCGGCAGATCAGTCCCTGCGACCAGGCATCCTCCGGCAGTTGCTCCAGCGCCTCGCGCAGGTAGTCGGCGGCGCCGCGCTCGCCGCGGCAGTGCAGGAGGATCCCGAACAAGCCCTGCCATTGCGCCAGCAGCACCCGCTGGCGGGACGCCGAGGGCATCGGCAGGAAGCGCGCCAACTGGCCGATGCAGTCCTCGGCTTCGGCCAGGCGTCCGGCGTAGAGCAGCGTCCAGGCATTCAGGATCACCAGGCGCGGCGTGCTGGCCAGCAGCGCCGCCGGCAGTTCGTCGCGCAGGGCCAGGACCATGCCGATGTTGTGGCCGTGCAGCAATTGCTCCTCGGTGAGCTTCTGCAACAATCCGGCGGCGGTTTCCGGTTCGTCGGCGGCCAGCGCCTGGTCGACCGCCTCGCGGGTCTCGCCGTGTTCGGCGAACCATTCGCAGGCTTCCCGGTGGAAGTCCCGCTGCGGGCGCTGCGGCGCTTCGCGCCAGGCCTCGCGGATCGCCGGCGGCAGGCTGTAGCGCTGGTTCGTATCGGCCAGCAGGGGGAAGCCCCGCGCCAACAGGTCGTCCAGCCCGTGGGGCAGTTCCTCGAACAGCCGGCGGAACAGCTCCGGACCGACTTGCGGCAGCCAGGCCAGGGCACGCGCGGCGTCGGCCAGCGGCGGCGGCAGCTCGTCGAGCAACTCGTGCTGGAGGTATTCCTGCAACAACGGTCCGGCCGTCTCTTCGCCGACCAGCAGGCGCAAGCGCAACGCGGCGCACCAACCGCCGCTGCGTTCCAGCAGTGCCCCGGCCGTAGCGGCATCGGCGCTGCGCCCGTGCAGGCGGAGCAGTTCGGCGACCTCGTCGGCATCGAACGCCAGCAGGCCGCCGTCGACCTCCAGCAACTCCCCTTCCAGCAGCAACCGCGCCAGGTTGCACTGCGGCCGCCGCCGGCTCGCCAGCCACCAGCCCACCCGTGGCGAGGCCGCGCTCAACAGGCGATCGAGGCAGGCGTCGAGGGCGGGGTCGGGGTGCCGTGGGTAATCGTCGAGCAGCAGCCACAGCGCGGAAGCGTTACGCAGCCGCCGGCACAGCTGCGCTTCGTCGCTGTCCTCGGCCAAGCCGAGGGCGCCGGCCAGGCGGCGGCGGAAGGTCGCGGGGTCCAGCGCTTCCCCGCCCAGCGCCAGCCAGACCACCTGCACGCCAGGCGGCGCCCGCCGCGCGCATTCTCCGAGGAGGACGGTCTTGCCGCTGCCGGCGGGCGCGCAGAGCAGTCGCAGGCGGCATTCGCCGCGCAGCAGCGGCTGGTGCAAACGGGGCCGCGGCAGGTGCTGCGGCGGCAGCCGCGGCAAGGCGGCGGGCAGCTCGGTCGGCTCGGTCATGGCAGTGCTCTTGTTCTGTCGAAGCGCCTTGCCGGGAGCCTAGACCGCGCCTGCCCCGCTGCTGAACGATGATTGCGCCGGGTGATGGGCCGTCATAACGAACGAGCGCGTCGGCACAAGCCGCCACGCTCGTCGCGACTGGCCGGGACTCAGCGTACCCCGGCGTTGCGCAGGGCGGCCGGCGTGTAGTCGGCGGACGAGGCCTTGAAGCCGAACTCGTAGCCGCGCTTCTCCTCGTTGTTCATGCCCAGCGCCAGGTAGCGACCGGCGATCACGTCGTAGAGCGCCTCCAGGGTGTAGCCGGCGACCTTCTGGTCGTAGTGGTACTGCGCGTGGCCCTCGCCGACCCGCCAGAGCTGGCCGCGACCGTCGTAGTGGTCGACCAGGGCGATCTGCCAGCTGTCCTCGTCGATGTACATGTGGCGCTTGGCGTAGATGTGCCGCTCGCCCGGCTTCACCGTGCCGACCACTTCCCACACCCGGTGCAGCTCGTAGCGGGTCAGGTCCTGGTTGATGTGCCCGGCCTTGATGATGTCGCCGTACTTCAGGGTCGGGTCGTTGAGCTTGTAGGCATTGTAGGGGATGTACATCTCGCGCTTGCCGACCAGCTTCCAGTCGTAGCGGTCCGGGGCGCCGGAGAACATGTCGAAGTTATCCGAGGTGCGCAGGCCGTCGGCGGCGGTGCCCGGGCCATCGTAGGCCACCTGCGGGGCGCGCCGCACGCGGCGCTGGCCGGCGTTGTAGACCCAGGCCAGGCGCGGCTCCTTGACCTGGTCGAGGGTCTCGTGGACCAGCAGCACGTTGCCCGCCAGGCGCGCCGGCGCGGTCACCTGCTGCTTGAAGAAGGTGAGGATGTTGGCCGCCTTGCTCTGGTCGAGGTCGGGCATGTTCTGCGGGAATGCCACCGACTCCTCGAAGCGGATCGGCGTGAAGCTGCCGTTGGTCTGCGGGGTGGCCTGGACGATGGTGCGCTTGAGGTTGCCGCCGCGGTAGCGGGTGATGTGGTTCCAGAGCACTTCGACGCCGTTCTTCGGGATCGGGAAGGCGTAGTAGCGGCTCTTCTCGAAATTCGACAGGCCGTTGCCGTCGTTGATCGGCTGCACGTTCAGCGCGCTCTGCTTGACCGCCTCGTCGATCTCGGCCGGCAGGGCCACCGTGCGATGGGTCTTGTACACCGGGATCCGGTAGGTCTCGGGGTAGCGCTTGAACATCGCCAACTGGCCGTCGGAGAGCTTGTCCTTGTATTGCTCGACGTTCTGCGCGGTGATGGTGAACAGCGGCTTCTCGTCGGCAAAGGGATCGGAAAGGAAGCCCTTGCCGTCGACCTTGCCGGCGCTGGCCGCGAGGCCGCCGGTCCAGGCCGGGATGCTGCCGTCGGCGTTGCCTTCCTTCTGCGCGCCGATGGGGGTCAGGCTGCTGCCGAGCTTGGCGGCCTCGTCGGGCGAAACCGCCGCCGTCACCGAACCGGCCAGCAGGCTGAGGGCCAGCGCCCCGGAGGACAGGAGTCGTGCTGTTTTCATGCGTCGTTATCCTTGTTCGTATCCGCGAAAGCGGCCGCCCCGAGGGGCGGCGGACCTCAGAAGTTCACCCCGAAGCTCACCGCGAGGAAGTCGCGGTCGTTGATCGGGTTGTAGTTGCCGCCGAAGAAGTCGGTGTAGCTGATGCTGGCGGTATAGGTGTTCTGGTAGTCGGCATCGAGGCCGACGCTGACGGCCTTGGCGCCCTCGCTGAAGTTCGGCCCGTAGCCCTCGACGTCGTGCGACCAGGCCAGGTTCGGCTTCAGGTTGACCCCGGCGAACACGTTGGGATATTCGAGGATCCCGCGCAGGCGATAGCCCCACGAGTTGCGGGTGTAGAAGCCGTGGCTGTTGCACTCCTGCGGGTTGGCCACGTTGAGCGCGCCGGTGCACAAGGCGTTGTTCGGCAGTTCGCCGATGCCGTAGATGGCGTCGCGGCCGTAGCGCAGGTCGTCGCCGTCGACCCCGCTGAGGTGGTTGTAGCCGACTTCGCCGACCACGGTCAGGCGGTCGGCCGCCAGTACCCGGTCGAAGAACTGGGTGACGGTCACCTGTGCCTGGGTCACCGGCTTGCGCACGTAGCCGTTGATCACCTCGCCGGCGCGCGGGGTGGCGAAGCCGCTGTCGTAGATCGGGTTGCCGAACAGGGTGGTCGGGTAGATCGCGGCGATCGACATGTCGGTGCTGTTGATTTGTAGCGGCATGTTCGGCCGGTAGCTCAGCTCGCCGGCCACCGAGGTGCTGCCGATGTTGGTCTGGAAGCTCAGGCCGTAGAGGCGGATGTCCTCGGGATAGTCGATGAAGTAATAGCCGGTGGAGCGCCCGGTGACCGGGTCGGAGGTGGCCAGGCCGTTGCCGGCGATCACGCTGTAGTACGGGTTGCGACTGTGGTAGTTCATCGCGTACAGGCCGAACTCGGTGTCGTTCAGCTCCGCCGCGTACCAGCGCAGGGCCAGGCCCCACTGGCCGCTGTCGCGGGCATCGCGATCGCCGGCGCGCGGCAGGTAGCGGTAGCCGTTGGCCGGGTTCGGGTCGAAGTCGCTGCCGGCGTAGACCATCCGCTCGCAGCCATCGGCGACCACGTCGGTGGTGGAGAAGAAGGTGCCGCAGTTGTCGATCACCGTCTGGTCCCATTCCAGTTGGTAGAAGCCTTCGACGGTCAGCGCGTCGCTGATGCCCTGGGACAGGTAGAGCATGTTCACCGGGATCAGGCCTTCCTTGATCTCCGCGCCGGGCCGGCGGAACGCGGCGACGTCCATCGGGTTGATGCTGTTGATCGAGTTCTGGATGAACGTGCTCTCGCCCCAGCTCACCACCTGCTTGCCGACCCGCACGCTGCCGGGCAGGTCGCCGATGCTGTAGTTGTGGTAGAGGAAGGCATCGAGCAGCTGCGCCCCGGAGGACTTGGCGCCCTCCTTGCGGTTGTGGTCGTCGATGTCGTAGAGCAGGCGGTGTTCGTCCTTCAGCTCGAAGTCGTACCAGTACTTGCCACGGAAGAACGCGCCGGTGTCGCCGTACTTGAGTTCGAGATCGTGGATGCCCTTGAAGATCTTCGAGAAGGTTTCGCCCTTCTTGAAGTTGAGCCGGCCGTCGTCGGAGGTCTGCGACGAGGCGTGGCCGCCGTTGCGGGTGCCGATGTAGTCCTTGTCGGCGGAACGCATGGACCAGCTGGCCCCCACCGACAGCGACGAGTCGAATTGCCCTTCGATCTCCCCGATGTTGAATGACACGGCCGAGGCCTGGGTGGCGCAACCCAGGGCTGTGGCCGCAGCGAGTGCGTGCAGAGGGAAGATTCCGCGCCTTTTTGTTGTTGTCATGCGGCTCTCCTGACAGGGTCGAGGTGGCTACACCCTACCCAGCGACCCGAACGGCGGTAAGCGCACCAAGGAGGTATTCCGGCTGTCGCCCGAAAGAGTGAACAGGGGCCCTGGAAAGCGCCTCGGCGAACGCCATATGCAGGATGGATACGCCGTCATCCAGTGCATGGATGACGGCGCGGCACTGTTCCGCCGGCGGCGGCGATGGCATCCTTCGCTGCATGCAGCCCGAACAGTCCATTCCCGCCGACCGCGACCTCGCCGACGCCACCCGCGAGACGGTCATGCGTTATCACCTCAGCTGGAAGCACCGCGACATCGACGCGGTGATGGCGCTCTATCATCCCGAGGTCGAATACAACGACTTCTTCCAGAACCGCCGGATGCGCCTGGCCGATCTTCGCGAGTACGTCGAGGCGACCATGCCCAAGGGCCCCGACGAGTCGCTGGAGCACACCGACCGTATCCGCTTCGACGGCGATACCGCCTTCATCCAGTACCGCCTGCGGGTGACCCTCAGCGGCCGCCTGGCTTCGTTCCGCGCCAGCGAGGCGATCACCGTGCGCGACGGCCTGATCTGGCGCATCAACGAATACGCCTCGCTGGTCCACGAAAGCGGCGGCGGAGCCCAGGCCGGCGGCGACGGCCGGCCGCCGGCCAGCCGCCTGGGGCTTTCGGCCAAGCAGCTGAGCCTGCTGGCGCGCGACCTGGAGCACTACTTCCAACAGGCCCAGCCCTATCTCGATCCGGACCTGGACCTGACCCAGGTGGCCAATGCCACCGGTTATACGCGCAACCAGATTTCCTACCTGCTCAACCAGGTGCTCGGCCTGAGCTTCTACCAGTACGTCAACCAGACCCGCCTGCAACACCTGCTCGGCCAGCTTTCCGGCGAGCTGCCCGGACGGGTCGACGAACTGGCCTTCGCCGCCGGCTTCAATTCGCTGTCGGCCTTCTACCGCTGCTTCCGCCAGCACACCGGCCAGTCTCCGCGCGAATACCTGAAGCGCCTGTCGTCGCGCCGCTGAGATTTCCCAGCGGACCCGCGCGCACGACAGGCGCACGGCATCTTCCTACTCTCGCCGCATTCCCCCTTCCCTCTCGCTATGGAGCCCTCTATGTCGGCCTGGCGCCACCTCAGCCTGTGGATGAATCAACTGGACGATCCGCTCGAAGCGCGCCCGTCCCTGGAAGAATCCCTTGAGGTCGACGTGGCCATCGTCGGCGCCGGCTACACCGGCCTCTGGACCGCCTATTACCTGAAGCGCCGGGCGCCGCAGTTGCGCGTCGCCATCGTCGAGGCAGAAACCGCCGGCTTCGGCGCCTCGGGACGCAACGGCGGCTGGCTGATGGGCAACCTGCTCGGCGAGGACGGCCTGCTCGCCGGCTTGCCGCCGGAACGGCGCCGGGCCGGCTACGACCTGCTGCACGGGATTCCCGACGAGGTCGCGCGGGTGCTGCAAGAGGAAGGCATCGACTGCGACTACCGCAAGGGCGGCGTGCTCTACTGCGCGGCGCGCTACCCGGAACAGGAACGCCGCCTGCGCGCCTATCTGCATGATCTCTATGCCGAAGGCCTGGACGAAAGCGATTACCGCTGGCTGACGCCGCAGGAACTCGACCAGCAGTTGCGCATCCCCGGCAGCTACGGGGCGATCCACTCGCCGCACTGCGCCACCATCCAGCCGGCCAGGCTCGCGCGCGGCCTGGCCCGCGCGGTGGAGCGCCTGGGCGTGCGGCTGTTCGAGAAGAGCCGGGTGCTGCACTGGCAACGCGGCCTGCTGCGCACCGAGCGCGGCGAACTGCGCGCAGAATGGATCGTACCGGCAGTGGAAGGCTACGCCGCCAGCCTGCCGCCGCTGGGCCACTACCAGTTGCCGGTGCAGAGTCTGCTGGTGGCCACCGAGCCGCTGCCGTCGTCGGTCTGGGCGGAGATCGGCCTGGAGCGCGGCCAGGCCTTCAGCGAATTCAGCCGCCAGGTCACCTACGGCCAGCGCACCGCCGACGACCGCCTGGCCTTCGGCGCGCGGGGCGGCTACCGCTTCGGCGGCAAGCTGCGCAGCGACTTCAGCCTCGACGACGAGGAAGTCGGCCTGCGTCGCTACCTGTTCGGCGAGCTCTTCCCGCTGCTCAAGGACGCCAGGATCAGCCACACCTGGGGCGGCAACCTCGGCATGGCCCGGCGCTTCCGCCCGCACATGTTGCTCGACCGCGCCAGTGGCATCGCCCTCTCCGGCGGCTACGGCGGCGAAGGGGTCGGCGCCAGCAACCTCGGCGGCCGCACCCTGGCCGCGCTGATCCTCGGTGAGGACAGCGAGCTGCTGCGGCAGCCCTGGGTGCTGGGCGAGCGTCCGCTGGACAGCCTGGCCCGCTGGGAACCGGAACCCTGCCGCTGGCTCGGCTACAACGCGATCATCCGCAGTTTCGTCCATGAGGACCGGGTCCTTGCCGACCCGCACAGCGCGCCCTGGCGCCGCAGCCTGGCGCAAACCCTCGCGGCCGGCATGGAAAGCCTGATGCGCTGAGAATCCCCTCCACCTCCCACAGAGGAAAAACCGCATGGCCCTGACCCTTCTGAAAAATACCGCCGGCGCCGATCTTGGCGCCGCCAGCCCGGTCGCGGTGCCCCTTGGCGAGCCGGTCGCGCAGACCCGCGCCTACGCCGTGGAGCGCACCGACCAGGTGGAAACCGGCATCTGGGAATGCACCCCCGGACGCTGGCGGCGGCAGATCGTCGAGCAGGAGTTCTGCCACTTCCTGCAAGGCCGCTGCACCTTCACCCCGGACGGCGGCGAGACCATCCGCATCGAGGCCGGCGATGCCCTGCTGCTGCCGGAGAACAGTCTCGGCGTGTGGGATGTGCAGGAAACCGTGCGCAAGAGCTACGTGATCATCCACCGCTAGCCCACGCGGCGCGACGGCGTCACTCGAAGCGCCCGTGGCGCCCCTCGCCATCCTTGAAGCGCTGCGCGCCCTCCAGGGTCTCGCCGCTCTCGATCACCGCCAGCCCGCCCTGGAATTCGTTGGCCAGGGCCACGTCGAAGGACAGTTCCCACTGCGCGTATACGCTGGCGCGGTCGGCGAGCATGCAGGTCTGCGGGAAGGCGGCGAGTTCCGCCGCCAGCTCCTCGGCCTCGGCTCGCGCCGAACCGCTCGGCACCACCCGGTTGGCCAGGCCGATCTGCAACGCTTCGTCGGCCTTCACCGGACGCCCGGTGAGGATCAGGTCGAGCGCCCGGCCCTGCCCGACGATCCGCGGCAGGCGCACGCTGCCGCCATCGATCAGCGGCACCCCGAAACGCCGGCAGAACACTCCGCAGATGGCGTCCTCGGCTATCACCCGCAGGTCGGCGAGCAGCGCCAGCTCCAGCCCGCCGGCCACCGCATAGCCTTCGATGGCGGCGATCAGCGGCTTGCCGAGCTGCATGCGGCTCGGCCCCATCGGTCCGTCGCCCTCCGCCTCCAGGCGATTGCGCCGCTCGCCATCCTCGGCCACCGCCGCCAGGTCGGCGCCGGCGCAGAAATTGCCGCCGCTGCCGGTGAGTACCGCGACCCGCGCCGTATCGTCCGCTTCGAACTCGCGCAGGGCGTCGGCCAGGGCCTGGGCGGTCGGCCGGTCCACCGCATTGCGCCGCTCCGGGCGAGCGATGACCAGGGTGGTGACCGGGCCGTTGCGTTCGACGATGACACTCATGACAGACTCCCTGCGGAAAAAGCGAAAAAAGACACCGGCCGGATGGCAGAAGACCGGCGTCAGCCGGTCTTCACCTTAGTCCTTTTCCCGCGGCCGCGCCGCATCCGCCGGGCGTCTCAGAGCGCGTGCTTCTGCAGGTTGGCCATCATTTCACGGAGCGCCTCGACGTTGTCCGCCGGGTGCGCGGCGTTCTCGAAGTCGCAGATCTGCTGCCAGTGCGCGGCCACGTCCTCGGCATCGAAGCCGGCCTTCGGATCGAAGCCGAAGCCCAGGCTGCGCTCCCAGCGCACCTTGCCGATCCAGCCACCGCCGACCTCATAGAGCCCCGAGGTATCCTCGCAGGCCGAGCTGCCGAGGTAGACCACCAGCGGGCTGACCAGCTCCGGCTTGAGCTGCTCGAAGACCTGCGGCGGGATCAGCCCCTCGGTCATCCGCGTACCGCCGGTGGGGGCGATGGCGTTGACCAGGATATTGTTCTTGCGCCCTTCCAGGGCCAGGGTGCGGGTCAGGCCGTAGAGGCCGAGCTTGGCCATGCCGTAGTTGCTCTGGCCGAAGTTGCCGTAGATGCCCGAGGTCGAGGAGGTGAACACCACCCGCCCGTAGGCCTGCTCGCGCAAGTGCGGCCAGGCGGCGCGAGTGACCTTGTAGGCGCCTTCGACATGCACCTGGTAGACCAGGTCCCAGTCGGCGTCCTCCATCTTGTGGAAGGTCTTGTCACGCAGGATGCCGGCATTGTTGACCACCACGTCGACGCGGCCGAAGGCGTCCAGCGCGTTCTCCACGATCCTGCCGCCGTCCGTGACCGAGTCGTGGTTGGCCACCGCGGTGCCGCCGGCGGCACGGATCTCCGCCACCACCTTGTCCGCCGCCGAGGCACTGGCGCCTTCGCCATGGGTGCTGCCGCCGAGGTCGTTGACCACCACCCTGGCGCCATGCTTCGCGAACAGCAGGGCGTGGGCGCGGCCAAGGCCGCCGCCGGCTCCGGTGACGATCACGACTTGGTCGTCGAAACGCAGGGCATCGCTCATGTTCGGGACTCCAGGGCAGTAGGAAGGATTGCCCGAGTGTCGGCCAGCCCGCCGGCGGGGACAAGGCTTCGCGCCGCCATGAATGGCGCCCGATAAGGCAGCGGGATGTTCCGCTTCAATCGAACGGAATGTACAGCCGGCCACGCGGGCCGAGCTTGAACAGCCACCAGTCGTAGTTGTGCCGGACCACCACCAGCAGCAGGCTGCCGAGCAACGCGAGGCCGGCGCCGACGGCGTACCAGCGACTGCCTTCCTGCCAGCACAGGTAGCCGAGCCCGAGCGCCAGCAGCAGGCCGAGTTCGGCGAGGACCATCCCGGACTGGCGGATGAACGGCTGCGCCTGCACCATCTGGCGGAACAACCAGGAGCCCTCGTCGAACACGCGCAAGGGAGAAACGGGATCGTGCATGGAGACCTCCATGGGTGACGAAACGCCTCGTCCAGCGAGGCGCCAGCACCCTAGCCCCGATCCTTGCGCGATGGCACTTGCTGCAATCTCAAACTCGCTTAAGAAAACTCTGAATCATCCAGTCGGGCGCGAAACGCCAGGTAATGTTCGAGCACCGCCGCCGGCGCTTCGATCTGCGGATAATGGCCGATGCCATCGAGCAGCACGCAGTCGGCATTGGCGACCAGTTGCCGGTAGCGCTCGACCATGTGCGCCCCGGAGATCGGGTCGACGGCTCCGTCGATCACCCGCAACGGCACCCCGCCGTGCTGCAACGCCGCCACCCAGCGCTCACGCTGCTCGCGGCGGTCGACGATGTAGCGGATCAGGCGATGCATCACCCGCTGCCCCTGGTTGCTTTCGATCAGGCTCCAGAAGGCATCCAGCTCGGTCTCGCCGGGCTGGCTGCGCGGGCCGAAGACCTTGGCGAAGTTGCGCGCCAGGGCGCGGCGGTCGAACAGCCGGCCGAACAGCCCGCCCAACGGGCTCAGCAACAGCTTCTGGCTGAGCACCGGGCGGTGCGTTTCCGGGAACAGTCCACCATTGAGGAACACGCAGGAGGCGAGCCGCAGCCGGCCTTCGTGATGGCGGGCGAGCAGTTCCTGGGCGACGCTGTCGCCGTAGTCGTGGGCCAGCACGTGCAGCGGCTCGTCGACTCCCAGGTGGCCGAGCAGCGCCTGTTGCAGGTCGGCCTGCTCCAGCAGGCTGTAGCGATGGGCGCGCGGCTTGGCCGAATCGCCGAAGCCGAGCAGGTCGCAGACCAGCACGCGGTAGCGCTGCGCCAGCGGCTCCCAGAGGTAGTGCCAGTCCCAGGCGGCGCTGGGAAAACCGTGGATCAGCAGCAACGGCCGCCCCTGCCCGGCTTCCCAGTAGCGGATCGGGAAGCCCTTGAAATCCAGAGTGCGGCCGCGCCTCCGCCAGGCCTCCAGGGGAATGCCGGGCAGCGCCGCGGTCACTGGCGGTAGCCCGGGTTCTGCTGGTCGAGCTTGCGCAGCAGCGCCGGCCAGGCGAGCTGGCCGCCCATGCCGGTCTTGCTGCGCATCACCCCGGCGATCATGTCGCGCGCGCCGGCGAGGATCTGCCCCGGGATGTGGATCAGCTCGGCGCCGCCGCTCTGCGCCATCACCTGTACCTCGCAGGCGCGTTGCAGGGTGAACATCATGAGGAAGGTATCGGCGATGGAACCGCCGCAGGTGAGCAGGCCGTGGTTGGGCAGGATCAGGAAGTTGCTGGTCCCCAGGTCGGCCTGCAGGCGGGCCTTTTCCTCATGGTTCAGGGCGACGCCCTCGTAGGCGTGGTAGGACAGGCTGGAGAGCACGAACAACGATTGCTGCGACAGCGGCAACAGGCCCTGCTTCTGGCAGGACACCGCGATCCCCGCGGCGGTATGGGTGTGCAGCACGCACTCGACGTCGTGGCGGACCTCGTGCACCGCGCTATGGATGGTGTAGCCGGCCGGGTTGATCTCGTAGGGGCTGTCCATCAGCTTCTTGCCGCTGGCGTCCACCTTCACCAGGCTGGAGGCGGTGATCTCGTGGAACATCAGGCCGAACGGGTTGATCAGGAAGTCCTCGGTGCCCGGCACCTTGGCCGAGATGTGGGTGAAGATCAGGTCGTCCCAACCGTGCAGGGCGACCAGCCGGTAGCAGGCAGCGAGATCGACGCGGGTCTGCCATTCGGCGGCGGAGACCTGGGCTTGCACATCGGCGGGCAGGGAGTGAACGGCGGTCACGGCGGCATCCTCTTTTGTCGTTATCGGATGCCCGCAGTCTAGCCCCGCCCTCCTCCGGCGACTGTCGCCGGGCTTACACTCGCGCGCCGGCTGAATGGCGGAGGATTCAGCCGGCCTATGCGCAGGCTACAGGCAGTGGGCGACCAGGGGCGCGACCAGCAGGTTGAACAGCCCGGTGAGAACCATCAGCAGACCGGCCGCCGAACCTTCCTCGCCGCCGAACTCGTAGGCCCGACTGGTGCCGGCGCCGTGCGCGCCGACGCCGAACAGCGCGCCGCGGGCCAGCGGCGTGCGCAAGCGCAGGACGCGCAGCAGGGTGCCGCCGATCACCGCGCCGAACACCCCGGTGATCATCACGAAGGCGGCGGTCAGTTCCGGCACGCCGCCCAGGTCGTGGGACATCTCCATGGCGAACGGCGTGGTGATCGAGCGCGGCAGCAACGACAGCGTGACCTGGCCGTCCAGCGCCAGGGCCTGGGCCAGCGCCCAGGAGCTGCCGATGGCCACCGCGGTGCCGGCGAACATCCCGGCCAGCAGCGCCGGCCAGTGGCGCATCAGCAGCTCGCGCTGCTGCCAGATCGGGATGGCGAAGGCCACCGTCGCCGGACCGAGCAGCGCCACCAGCCAATTGGTGTCGCGGGCGTAGTCGGCGTAGCGGGTATGGGTGGGAATCGCCAGGGCATAGAGCAACACCGGGACGAACACGATGGGCGACAGCCAGTACCACTTCACCCGGCGGTACAGCTGGCGGCTCAGGAGGTAGCCGCCGACGGTCGCCGCCAACCAGAACAGGGCTTGCTTATCGAGACTCATGGCGCGCCCTCCAGCGGCACATCCACTCCACCGACACCGCGGTGACCAGCATCACCAGCAGGGTGCTGAGCATGATCACCAGGAGGATGCGCCAGCCCTCGCTGCGTAGCAGCGCGCCGTAGTCGAGCAGGCTCATCA
This sequence comes from Pseudomonas sp. FDAARGOS_761, assembly GCF_013343155.1. Lineage (NCBI taxonomy): Bacteria > Pseudomonadati > Pseudomonadota > Gammaproteobacteria > Pseudomonadales > Pseudomonadaceae > Pseudomonas > Pseudomonas sp. FDAARGOS_761. Next base: position 3,943,449 of record NZ_CP054572.1, read on the forward strand.
GCGCCGGGATGAAGAACAGCAACATCTCCGCCAGCAACAGGCCGGCGCCGGCCTGCAGCCAGGCCGGACGCAGCAGGCCGCTGGCGAACAGCAGCAACAGCGCCGCCAGGCCGACCACCCCGCCCGGCAGCGGCAGGCCGATGGCCTTCGCCAGCCAGCCGCCGGCCCACCAGAAGGCGATGAGTACCGCCAGTTCGGCGGCAAGGCGGGACAGACGGCGGACGAGCGGGGGCAACATGGGAAAGGCCTTGGCTGGGAAATCGGGGATGGAGAAAGGATAAGGCCCGGCCTATCATCCCCAAAGCGAATTGTCCGCATGAGAGCCATTCCAGAATGGAATTCCGTCAACTCCGCAGCTTCGTCGAAGTGGTCCGCCAGGGCAGCTTCACCCAGGCGGCGCAGGTCCGCCACGCCAGCCAGTCGACCATCAGCAAGCAGGTCGCCCAGTTGGAGCAGAGCCTCGGCGTGCAGGTATTGGAACGCAACGGGCCGCACGTGCGCCTGACCGACGCCGGCGCCGTGGTGTTTCGCCGCGCCGAGGAGATGCTGCGGCTGCGCCGCGACCTGCTCAGCGAACTGGACGATCTCAGCCAGCTCAACCGCGGCGAACTGCGCCTGGGCCTGCCGTTGCTCGGTGCCGACGCGCTGTTCGCCCAACGCTTCGCCGAATACCGGCGGCGCTATCCGAACATCGCCGTGCACCTGGTGGAAGGCGGCAGCAAGACCATGGAGCAGGCGGTGCTGGCCGGCGAGCTGGAACTGGCCGGCAGCCTCACCCCGGCGGACGACGGCTTCGACTACCAGCCGTTCTGCAACGAACCGCTGGACGTGCTGCTGCCGGCCGGGCATCCCAAGGCCGCTGCCGCAAGCGTCGCCCTCGGCGAACTGGCGGACAGCCCGTTCCTGCTCTACCAGCAGAGCTTCACCCTCAACGACCGCCTGCTGCGCGCCTGCCTGGAGGCCGGCTTCAGCCCGCGCGAAGGCGGCCGCAGCGGCCAGGCCGACTTCCTCGGCGCGCTGGTCGCGGCCAACCAGGGGGTGGTGCTGCTACCACGGGCGATCGCTCGCGAGATCGAACGCCCAGGAGTGGTGCGGGTCCTGCTCAGGGAGCCGGACCTGCGCTGGGACATCGCCTTCATCTGGCGCCGGGGCGGCTACCTGTCGCGGGCGGCGCAGGCCTGGCTGGAGCTGCTGCGCGAGCAGCCGCTGGAGGAAAGCCCGGCGTAAGATGAATAACCGCCAGCTCGGCAGAAGCTAGGCGGATAACGCCTGGAGACGTTATCCGCCCTACCGCTTGCTCCCTCCCCGTGTAGGGCGAATAACCGCTACGCGGTTATCCGCCACCTCGGCAGACGTTTCGGCGGATAACGCCTGGGGCGTTATTCGCCCTACCGTTTGCTCCTTCCCCGTGTCGGGCGAATAACCGCTACGCGGTTATCCGCCACCTCGGCAGACGTTTCGGCGGATAACGCCCGGGGCGGTTATCCGCCGCCTCGGCGGGGTACGCCCGGGATCAGCCCTTGAGGGCGGCGGCGAACTCGGCCAGCCAAGGCTCGGCGTCGGTCTCGGGGGTAACGGTTTCGCTGGCATCCAGGCGCAGCATCGGCAGCACTTCGCGCACGCCCAGTTCGCCGAACAGTTCGCGAACCTGCTCGCCGCCACCGCAGAACGTGTCGCCGTAGCTCGAATCGCCCAGGCCGATGACCCCACCCGGCAGGCCGTGCCAGGCCGGCAGTTGGTCGCGGATCGCGTAGTACAGCGGTTGCAGGTTGTCCGGCAGTTCGCCCATGCCGGTGGTCGACGTCACCACCAGGAATGCCTCGGGGGCGAAGGCCTTGAGTTCGTCGAGGCTGGCGCGGGGCAGATGGGAGGCCTCGAGGCCGGCCGCGGACAGCAATTTCTGGGCGTGCCGGGCGACTTCTTCGGCGGTGCCGTAGACCGAGCCGGAGAGAATGGCGACTTTCATGAACACTCCGTAAGCCAACAGGGGTAAGCCGGGCATTATGCCGCATGCGCTCGCCGATCGGGGCGCACCGAATCAATGCAGACAAGCCGCAAAAGCACCATTTCGGTGCGCGCCCTGTCATCGGGATGTCATCGCGCTGCCGTAGACACGGCAGCGAACCTTCGCCACCACGGCGGGAACGATCCTTGCCTGTCCTCCGACGCAGCCCACCACCCCCGGCGCTGCGCCGTTGTCCGAGGGCGCCCACGAAGCGCGCTCAACCGTTCCAGGAGATACACGATGTCTACCGCTCCCGTTACCCTGCTGGTGGCCCGCCGCGTCGCCGCCGGCCGTTACCGCGACTTCCTCGCCTGGCAGCGCGAAGGCGAAGCCCTCGCCGCCGACTTCCCCGGCTACCTCGGCTCCGGGGCGCTGGCGCCGCCCGCCGGCGGAGACGAATTCCAGATGATCTTTCGCTTCGCCGACGACGCCACCCTCGCCGCCTGGGCCCACTCCGCCTCGCGCCAGGCCTGGCTCGAACGCGGCCAGGGACTCTTCGACGAACCGCGCGAGCACCGCGCCCACGGACTCGCCGCCTGGTTCGACGACAACCGCAAACCGCCGCGCTGGAAGCAGAGCGTGGCGATCTGGCTGGCGTTCTTCCCGGTCTCGCTGGCCTTCAACCTCGGCGCCGGCCCCTACCTCGGCGAGCTGTCGCTGGCCGCGCGGGTGCTGCTCAGCACGCTGGTCCTCACCCCGTTGATGACCTACTGGTTCATCCCTCTCTCCAGCCGTCTGCTCGCCCCCTGGCTGCACCGCCGCCCGCAGCGCGCCGCCAGCCTGCCGGAAGCGCACTGACGGCTTGCCGCCCACCCCGGCGGGGTGGGCCGTAGCGCAAGGCTTTGCCCGACTGGCTCAGTCGGGTACCCTGCATCCATCCGATTCCCTTCGCCTGCTGTGAGAGCCCCATGGCGACAGCCCCGATCCTGATCACCGGCGCCAGCCAGCGTGTCGGCCTGCATTGCGCCCGCCGCCTGCTGGCCGACGGCGAGTCGGTGATCGTCAGCTACCGCAGCGAACGCCCGGCGCTGGACGAACTGCGCCAGGCCGGCGCGCTGACCCTGCACGCCGACTTCGCCAGCGAGGCCGGCATCTTCGCCTTCATCGGGTCCCTCCGGCAGCATACCGACAGCCTGCGAGCGATCGTCCACAACGCCTCGGACTGGGTCGCCGAGACGCCCGGCCACGAAGCCGAGGCGTTCCAGCAACTGTTCAGCGTGCACATGCTCGCGCCCTACCTGATCAACCTGCACTGCGCCGAGCTGCTGGAACGCTCGCAGCCCGCCGACATCGTCCACCTCACCGACGACGTGGCGCGCAAGGGCAGCGCCCGGCGCATCGCCTACTGCGCGAGCAAGGCCGGGCTGGACAACCTGACCCTGTCGTTCGCCGCGCGCTTCGCGCCGAGGATCAAGGTCAACGCCATTTCACCGGCGCTGGTGATGTTCAACGACGGGGACGACGCCGAATACCGCGCCCGCACCCTGGCGAAATCCGCCCTCGGCATCGAGCCGGGGCCGGAAGTCATCTACCAGAGCCTTCGCTACCTGTTGGACAACCCCTACGTCACCGGGACCACCCTGACCGTGAACGGCGGCCGCCACGTCAAGTGAGGCGCCAAGGACCCCTTATGAACCCAGCACTTTCCCAGCATTACCGGGAGATCCTCGTCGGTCTCGGCGAAGACCCGCAGCGCGAAGGCCTGCTCGACACCCCGAAGCGCGCGGCCAAGGCCATGCAGTACCTCTGCCACGGCTATGGCCAGACCCTGGAGGAAATCGTCAACGGCGCGCTGTTCGCCTCGGACAACGATGAAATGGTCATCGTCCGCGACATCGAGCTGTACTCCCTGTGCGAACACCACCTCCTGCCCTTCATCGGCAAGGCTCATGTGGCGTACATTCCCACCGGCAAGGTGCTCGGCCTGTCGAAGGTGGCGCGGATCGTCGACATGTTCGCCCGCCGCCTGCAGATCCAGGAGAACCTCACCCGGCAGATCGCCGAGGCGGTCCGCCAGGTGACCAGCGCCGCCGGCGTGGCGGTAGTGATCGAGGCCCAGCACATGTGCATGATGATGCGCGGGGTGGAGAAGCAGAACTCGCAGATGTTCACCTCGGTGATGCTCGGCGCGTTCCGCGACTCGAACACCACCCGCCAGGAATTTCTGCAATTGATCGGAAGGAGCAAGTGACATGCCGCGACTGGAACCGGGAATGGCGCGAATCCGCGTCAAGGACCTGCGCCTGCGCACCTTCATCGGGATCAAGGAGGAGGAAATCCTCAACAAGCAGGACGTGCTGATCAACCTGACCATCCTCTACCCGGCCGCGGACGCCGTGGAGGTCAACGACATCGAGCACGCGCTGAACTACCGCACCATCACCAAGGCGATCATCCGCCACGTCGAGGAGAACCGCTTCGCCCTGCTCGAACGGATGACCCAGGAAATCCTCGACCTGGTGATGGAGAACCCGGCGGTGCGCTACGCCGAGGTGGAAGTGGACAAGCCGCACGCGCTGCGCTTCGCCGAGTCAGTCTCGATCACCCTCGCCGGCCACCGCTGAGGCGGCCGACGAGCGAACCGCGCGAAGACGCGCACAAGCGTTGCCCGCCGGCCGCGCCAACTCTTATCATCGCCGGACCTGGCCCTGTGCCTTCACCCTGCCCCGAGCCATCGTCGAGAAACACCGCCATGACCGCAGCCAACCTCACCGAACAGCAACGCCTGGAACTCGAAGCCGCCGCCTTCCGCACCCTGGTCCATCATTTGCAGACCCGCAAGGACGTGCAGAACATCGACCTGATGAACCTCGCCGGTTTCTGCCGCAACTGCCTGTCCAAGTGGTACAAGGCCGCCGCCGACGACCTCGGGGTGGAAGTCAGCAATGACCAGGCCCGCGAAGAGATCTACGGCATGCCCTATGCCGAGTGGAAAGCCAAGTACCAGAAAGAAGCGAGCCCGGAACAACAGGCCGCCTTCGCCAAGAGCCAGGGCAACGCCTGAGGCCACCGGGCCCCTTGCCAACCCTGCCCCAGACACCATGAGCCTGTTTCGATGACCCTGACCGACTTCCGCGCGCGTCTGCGCAGCGAACACCACCTGTTCACCGACACCCTGGCGTTCATCGCCGAGCACTACAGCTACACGCCGAGCGCCTTCGACAACGGCAGCGTGAGCAACCCGGCCGGGCAGAACGAAGGTTCCTGCAAGACCCTGGGCTTCGCCATCCTCGAAGGCCTCAGCCTCGAGGAAACCCTGCTGGCCTTCGGCGAGCACTACCGTGCGGTGCGCGACAACCCGGAAGGCGACGACCACGCCAACATCCGCGCCCTGCAACAGACCGGCCTGGCCGGCGTGCATTTCGAGCGCCAGCCCCTGTCGCGCCGGGGCTGAGAAGTCCCGGTCGCCCCCACGGCGGATAACCGCGAGCGGTTATTCGCCCTACCGACCGCTCCATAGCGACCCACGCCAGCCGTCGCCACCGGCCGGCCTTGCCGATACGCGACGAAAAAAGGCGGGGCCCCCTCGGGGTCCCCGCCCTTCTCGGCGCCGCAAGCGCGGCGCAGCCAGCGTCACAGCTTGGCGATGGATACCTCGGTGGACTTGACGAAGGCGATCACTTCGCTACCGATGGCCAGCTCCAGTTCCTTCACCGAACGCGTGGTGATCACCGAAGTGACGATCCCGGCGGCGGTCTGCACGTCGATCTCGGAGAGCACCGGCCCTTCGATGATTTCCTTCACGGTGCCCTTGAACTGGTTACGAACGTTGATGGCTTTGATGGTCATGGCGTTTCTCCTGGGGGGATTCGGAACGAGGCATGGTTGGTTAGAGCGCCCAGCGCAGTTGCGTGGGCAGGGGTGAAACGGGTTCGGGTTGCGGCGGCAGCTCCGGCTGCGCCAGCACCCGGTTGAGCACTTCGGCTTCCAGCGCGGCCAGTCGCGCCGAGCCACGCGAGCGCGGCCGGGGCAGTTCCACCGGCAGGTCGAGGCCGATCTCGCCGTCCTCGATAAGGATCACCCGGTCGGCCACCGCCACCGCCTCGCTGACGTCGTGGGTGACCAGCAGGACGGTGAAACCGTGTTCGCGCCAGAGTCCTTCGATCAGTTGCTGCATCTCGATCCGGGTCAGCGCATCGAGCGCGCCGAGCGGCTCGTCGAGCAACAGCAGGCGCGGCTCGTGGATCAGCGCGCGAGCCAGCGCGACGCGTTGCTTCTGCCCGCCGGACAGGGCCGCCGGCCACTCGTTGGCACGCTCGGCCAGGCCGACCGCCCGCAGCGCCTGCAGGGCCTTCGCCCGCCAGTCGCCGCGCAGGCCGAGGCCGACGTTGTCGATCACCCGCTTCCACGGCAGCAGGCGCGAGTCCTGGAACATCAGCCGGGTGTCCTCGCGGGCCTCGGCCAGCGCCGCCGAGCCGGCCAGCAACTCGCCGCGGCTGGGCTGGTCGAGGCCGGCCAGCAGGCGCAGCAGGGTGCTCTTGCCGCAGCCGCTGCGGCCGACGATGGCGACGAATTGCCCGGCCGGAACCAGCAGGTCGATGTCCTTGAGCACCTCGCGCTCGCCGAAGCGCCGCGCCACTCCGCGCAGGGCCAGCGGGATACCGCGCTTGAGGCGCTGCGGAGTGCCGCCAAGGGCGGCGTTGTGGGCATTCATGCGCCACCTCCCTTGACCTGGTAGGCCGGATGCCAGCGTAGCCAGACGCGTTCCAGACCGCGGGCGGCGAGGTCGGCGAGCTTGCCGAGGACGGCATAGAGCAGGATCGCCAGGACCACCACGTCGGTCTGCAGGAACTCGCGGGCGTTCATCGCCAGGTAACCGATGCCGGAGCTGGCGGAAATGGTCTCGGCGACGATCAGGGTCAACCACATGAAGCCGAGGGCGAAGCGCACCCCGACCAGGATCGACGGCAGCGCGCCGGGCAGGATCACCTGGCGGAACAGGGCGAAGCCGGACAACCCGTAGCTGCGCGCCATCTCCAGCAGGCCGGGGTCGATGCCGCGGATGCCGTGGTAGGTGTTCAGGTAGATCGGGAACAGCGTGCCGAGGGCGACCAGGAAGATCTTCGCCGACTCGTCGATGCCGAACCACAGGATCACCAGCGGGATCAGCGCCAGGTGCGGCACGTTGCGGATCATCTGCACCGAACTGTCGAGGAAGCGTTCGCCCCACTTCGACAGGCCGGTGACGAAGCCCAGCACCAGGCCGATGGTGCCGCCGATGAGAAAGCCGATCGCCGCGCGCCAGCCGCTGATCGCCAGGTGCTGCCAGATCTCGCCGCTGCGCAGCAGCGCCCAGCCGGCCTCGAGCACGGCGCTGGGCGCGGGGAGGATGCGGCTGGACAGCCAGCCGAACTCCACCGCCGCCTGCCACACCGCCAGCAGGACCAGCGGCAGCGCCCAGGGCGCCAGGCGCTCGGCCAGTCGTTTGGAAATGCTCATGTCGTTCGCTCCGACCGCTCTCAACTCTGCGCGGCCTGCCGGGGCAGGATGTCGTTGGCCACCATCTCGCCGAACGGGCTGACATAGCCGCGTCCCTCGGGCTGCGCCGGGCGCTGCACGTCGAGGTGCGGGAACAGCAGTTCGGCGACCCGGTAGGACTCTTCCAGATGCGGGTAGCCGGAGAAGATGAAGGTATCGATGCCCAGCTCGGCGTACTCCCTGACCCGCGCCGCCACCGTCGGTCCGTCGCCGACCAGCGCGGTGCCGGCGCCGCCGCGTACCAGGCCGACGCCGGCCCAGAGATTGGGGCTGACTTCCAGGTTGTCGCGCGAACCGCCGTGCAGCGCGGCCATGCGTTGCTGGCCGACCGAGTCGAAGCGCGCCAGGGAGGCCTGGGCGCGGGCGATGGTGTCGTCGTCGAGGTGCGCGATCAGGCGATCGGCGGCCTGCCAGGCTTCCTCGCTGGTCTCGCGGACGATCACGTGTAGGCGGATCCCGAAGCGCACCTGGCGGCCCTGGCGGGCGGCCTTCTCGCGTACCTGGGCGATCTTCTCGGCAACCGCCGCCGGCGGCTCGCCCCAGGTCAGGTACAGCTCGACCTGCTCGGCGGCGAGGTCCTGGGCGGCCTCCGAGGAGCCGCCGAAGTACAGCGGCGGACGCGGCTGCTGCAACGGCGGATAGAGGAGCTTGGCGCCCTTCACCTGGATGTGCTTGCCGGCGTAGTCGACGGTCTCGCCCTCCAGCACGCGACGCCAGATGCGGGTGAATTCGACCGAGGCCTCGTAGCGTTCGGCGTGGCTCAGGTGCAGGCCGTCGCCAGCCAGCTCGTCGGGATCGCCGCCGGTGACCAGGTTGAACAGCGCGCGGCCGTTGGACAGCCGGTCCAGGGTCGCCGCCTGGCGCGCGGCCACGGTCGGCGAAATGATCCCGGGACGCAGCGCGACGAGGAACTTCAGGCGCTGGGTTACCGGGATCAGCGAGGCGGCGACCAGCCAGGAGTCCTCGCAGGAACGTCCGGTGGGGATCAGTACGCCGCCGAAGCCCAGGCGGTCGGCGGCCTGGGCGATCTGCTGCAGGTAGCCGTGGTCGACGGCACGGGCGCCCTGGGTGGTGCCCAGGTAGTGGCCGTCGCCGTGGGTGGGAAGGAACCAGAAAATCTCGAGGCTCATCGCAATTGACTCCAGGGTGAGCGCGCCGGCGTGGCGTAGCCGCGCGATGATCGTGTCGGTATGTGGGCGGTACGGGCTCAGGGGGCGCTGGCGACCTTGCCGGCCGGCGGCGTCCAGATCACGTCCTTGATGCTCAGCGGTTTGGGAATCAGCTTCAGCTGGGTGAAGGTGTCGGCGATCTTCTGCTGCGCCTCGACCACCGCCGGGGTGATCAACTGCGCGCCGTAGCCCTGGCGCTTCACCGCGGTCAGGGTGATGTCGGCGGGCAACCCGAGCAGCGGCGCGACCTGCTCGGTCACCTGCTGCGGGTTGGCCCGCGACCAGTCGCCGACCTGGCGGATCTCGTCCACCAGCTTGTCGAGCACCTGCGGATGCCGTTGCGCGTAAGTCCGGGTGGCGAGGTAGAACTGGTGGTTGTCGACCAGCTCGCGACCATCCACCAGGACCCGCGCGGACAACTGCTTCTCGGCGGCGGCCTGGTAGGGGTCCCAGATCACCCAGGCATCGACGCTGTGGCGCTCGAAGGCGGCGCGGGCGTCGGCCGGCGGCAGGTAGACGGGTTGGATGTCGCTGTACTTCAGGCCGGCCTGCTCGAGGGCGCGGACCAACAGGTAATGCACGTTGGAGCCCTTGTTCAGGGCGACTTTCCTGCCCTTCAGCTCGGCCACCGAACGAATCGGCGAGTCCTTCGGCAGGAGGATCGCCTCGCTGGTCGGCGCCGGCGGTTCGTAGGCCACGTAGAGCAGGTCGGCGCCGGCGGCCTGGGCGAATACCGGCGGGGTTTCCCCGGTCACGCCGAAGTCGATGCTGCCGACATTGAGTCCCTCGAGCAGTTGCGGGCCGCCGGGAAACTCGGTCCATTGCACCTTCACGCCGTCTTCGGCGAGACGTTTCTCCAGGGTGCCGCGGGCCTTGAGCAGGACCAGGGTGCCGTATTTCTGATAACCGATCCGCAGGGTGTTGGCCGACTTCTCGTCGGCCTGGACGCCGTAGGACAGGGCCGCCACCAGCAGGGCCGCCAGTCCACGACGCAAAGCGATGGTGCGCATGGCGCTCTCCTTTGTCGTTGTGGGTGCCGAACCTGCCGCGCCGTTGACGGAACAGTGAGGTCGTCGTGTGTGCGTTGTGCAATCGGGCCGCGGCGCGCGTGCGCTGGCGGCGGACGGATCAGATGCTCCAGCGGGCGTTCACCAGGCGCTCGTTGAGCAACTGCGGGTCGATCGGCTGCGGCCGTCGCGAGAGGGCCAGGTGGAAGGTTTCCAGGGCGTTTTCCAGGCGCTGCTCGAGGACCGGCTCCAGGCGCGCCGGGTCGCTCTCGGTGGCGTAGGCGATCTGCTTGTCCACGGCGAATACGCCGTGCAGCACCTCCTGGGCCTTGAGCGCGGCCAGTACCGGCTTCAATGCGTAGTCCACGGCCAGCATGTGCGCGCTGCTGCCGCCGGTGGCGAACGGCAGCACCACCTTGTGCTCCAGGGCGCGCTCGGGCAACAGGTCGAGCAGGACCTTCAGCGCGCCGGAAAACGAGGCCTTGTACACCGGGGTGGCGACCAGCAGGCCGTCGGCGCGGCCGATCTGCTCGGCCAGCGCCAGTACCGGCGGACTGTCGAGGCGGGCACGCAGCAGGTCCTCGGCGGGAAAATCCAGCACTTGGTGGCTGGCCACCTCGACGCCGCGACGGCTCAGCCAGTCCCTGGCACGCTCCAGCAACACCCCGGAGCGGGAGCGTACGCTGGGACTTCCGGCGATGGAAACGACGAGCATGGGGGGATTCCTTATAACCGGAAAACAGAATATTCGTTTGGCTTGCTAACCAAGTTGCATAGACCTTAACAGGCGGCCTCATATTCCAATAAATGTTTTTTATTCATTTATTTATTCCATAAAGCATATAAGAACCCGATTCGAGGTCTTGCCTCAGAGCACGTGTGCCCGCTGCATTTCGGTCAGGGCCTCGCCGCGCAAGTAGGCCAGCTCCACCGCCCGGCGATCGCGGGGACGCGCCAGCGGTACGTGGAACTCGCGGCGGATGTGTCCGGGACGGCCGCCCATCAGCAGCACGCGGTCTGCGAGATAGAACGCCTCGTCGAGATCGTGGGTGACCAGCAGGACGCTGATCTCGTAGTTCTGCACCACGTCCTGCAGCAGGTCCTGGAGGCGCATGCGGGTGAAGGCGTCGACCGCGCTGAACGGCTCGTCGAGCAACAGCACCTGCGGCCGTCCGTAGAGACCGCGAGCGATCGCCGCGCGCTGCGCCATGCCGCCGGACAGTTGCTTGGGCAGCAATCCTCCGCAGCCGGCCAGTCCGACATCGGCGAGCAGGCGCTCGACCCAGTGCTCGTCCTCCAGCCAGCCGTCGGCGAAACCGACGTTCTGCGCCACCGTCAGCCAGGGCAACAGGCGCGGCTCCTGGAACACCACGCCGATTCCGCCGCTGCGGCCGTTCTCGCCGTCCGGGCCGAAGCCGAGGATCGGGTTGCGTTCGACAGTGCCCTGGAAGTCATCGTCCAGTCCGGCGGCGATCCGCAGCAGGGTGCTCTTGCCGCAACCACTGGGGCCGAGCAGGCTGACCACCTCGCCGGGCGCCAGCGACAGCGCCACGCCCTCCAGCACCCGCGTATCGCCATAGGCCTTGCGAATCTCCAGCAGGTCGAGCAGGCCGCTCATGCGCCGCCCTCCCCGTCGAAGCTGTCGCGCCAGCGCAGGGCCCGGCGCTCCAGCGAGCGGAGCAGGCCATCGCTGAGCTTGCCGAGGGCCGCCAGGACCAGGATCGCGGCGATCACCAGGTCCGGACGCGAGGTTTCCCGACCGTCGCTGAGCAGATAGCCGAGGCCCTGGGTGGCGGCGATCAGCTCCGCCGCGACGAGGAACATCCAGCTCAGGCTGAGCGCCCCGCGCAGGCCGGTGAACAGGTTCGGCAGCGCCGCCGGAAGGAGGATGCGGCGGACCAGGGCGAAGCGCGACAAACGGTAGAGCCGCCCCAGTTCCACCCACTTGCGATCGACCCCGCGTACCCCGGCGACCAGCGCGAGGTAGACCGGGAAGAAGGCGCCGAGGGCGATGAGGACGATCTTCGGCGTCTCGTCGATGCCGAACCAGAGCAGCAGCAAGGGCACCCAGGCCAGGCTGGGGATCGCCCGCAGGGCCTGGAAGCTCGGCTCGAGGTAGGCTTCGGCGCGACGACTGAGGCCGACCCAGGTTCCGACCGCCAGGGCCAGGCCGCTGCCGATCGCGAAGCCGGCGGCGACCCGCGCCAGGCTCGCGCCGACATGCCCCCACAGCTCGCCGCGAGCCAGTTCCACCAGGGTCAGCAGGATGCCGCTCGGCGCCGGCATCTGGTAGGCCGGCAGCCAGCCCAGGCGCACCAGCGCCTCCCACGACGATAGCGCCAGCAGCGGCAAGGCCCAGGCCCGCCAGGCGCCCGGCACGCGCAGTCGCCACGCCCGGCGCGAGACTCGCCGGGCCAGTCGCAGGCTCTGGCTGACCATGGCTCAGGGCTCCGTGCGCGCCAACGGGACACCGCCGATGACCTCGGCGGCCCACTGCGGCGCGATCAGTTCGTCGACCACCTTCTGCACGTCCACGCCCGGCCGCACCAGGCGCTCGTCCGCCAGGATCGGCGCCGCGGCCTTGAGCGCGGCGACCTGTTCGGCGCCCGGCAGCGGCTGGCTGAAATCGGTGCGCGACAGTTGCAGGCGAGCCACTTCCAGCGGCAGGCCGGCTTCCTCGGCAAGCAGTTGCGCGGCCTCGTCGGGATGCCCGATCACCCAGTGGCGCGCCTGCTCGTAGGCCGCCAGCACCTGGCGGATCAGTTGCGGATGGCCTTCGACGAAATCCTCGCGGACATTGAGCACGCCGTAGCTGTTGAAGCCGAGGTTGCGGTAGAGCAGCCGCGAGCCGGCCTGCAACTCGCTGGCCGCCATGTGCGGATCGAGCCCGGCCCAGGCGTCGACCTGGCCCTTCTCCAGGGCTACCCGGCCGTCGGGATGCTGCAGGTGGACGATACGCAGGTCGTTCTTGTCCAGGCCCACGCTGTGCAGGCTGCGGAGCAGGAACAGGTAGGGATCGGTGCCCTTGGTGGCAGCCACCTTGCGCCCCTTGAGTTCGGCGAGGCTGCGGATCGGCGAATCCTTGCGCACCAGCAGCGCGGTCCACTCCGGGCGGCTGGCGACGTATACGGTACGTACCGGGCTGCCGTTGGCCCGCGCGAGTACCGCGGCGAGGCCGGCGGTCGAGGCGAAATCGACGCTGCCGGCGTTGAGGTACTCCAGGGAACGGTTGCTGCCCTGGCTGAACACCCAGCGCACCCGGGTTCCGCTGCCGTCCAGGCTTTTCTCCAGCCAGCCGAACTTCCTGAGCGCCAGGCTGGTGGGGGCGTAGTAGGCATAGTCGAGACGGATTTCAGCGGGGGCGTCGGCGGCTTCGGCCGCGGGAAACACGGCAAGAACGGCGAGCAGGGCCAGCCAGGCCCGGCAGCGACGGAGAGCGGCGATCATGCGTCTGCTCCTGGAAGGAGGTGGATGAGCGAGCCTTCTCCCCGTCTGGCGGGCAAGTCAGAGCCGGTTTCGGAAACGGATGGCGGAAAGAAAGCGTCGCGGCGACGCGCTGGCGCACATAAAAAAGAGGGCCGGTCGAAACCGGCCAAAAACCCTGCTCGTGGCTAAACAGCGTTGCATGACGGCACGCACCGTCGAATAAAAGGTCCCGCCTGCCGTGCCTGCCCATGCAGGCGGGACGAATCCGGCCTCAGCGGTTGGGCTGGGGCGTCAGGCGCAGGTAGGGCTTCACCGCGCGGTAGCCTTTGGGGAAACGCCGCTTGATCTCTTCCTCGTCCTTCAGCGAAGGCACGATCACTACCTCGTCGCCGTCCTCCCAGTTGGCCGGCGTGGCGACCTTGTGCTCGTCGGTCAGTTGCAGCGAATCGATCACCCGGAGGATCTCGTTGAAGTTGCGCCCGGTGCTCGCCGGGTAGGTGATGATCAGGCGCACCTTCTTGTTCGGGTCGATGATGAACAGCGAACGCACGGTCAGCGTGTCGTTGGCGTTCGGGTGGATCAGGTCGTAGAGTTCGGAGACCTTGCGATCGGCGTCGGCGATGATCGGGAAGTTGACCCGGGTGTCCTGGGTCTCGTTGATATCGTCGATCCACTTCAGGTGCGAGTCCACCGGATCCACCGACAGCGCCAGGACCTTGACCCCGCGCTGGGCGAACTGGTCCTTGAGCTTGGCGGTGAAGCCCAGCTCGGTGGTGCACACCGGGGTGAAGTCGGCCGGGTGGGAGAACAGCACGCCCCAGCTGTCGCCCAGCCATTCGTGGAGGCGGATGCGCCCTTCGCTGGAATCCTGTTCGAAATCGGGGGCGATGTCGCCGAGTCTGAGGCTCATGGGGTCACTCCTTGTTCGTGTTGGGACCCACTATGCCCAAGGCCGGTCGACGTTAAAAAGAATAAATTCAGATTTTCTTATAACCAAAAATAGAATACCCAACCCTTCGCCTGGAAATCCGTCTCCTTTCGTCCGCCGGCCTGCCGCCCGGCCAACCCCCGCCTACACTGAAATCACCTTGGCCCGCCATCCAGGAGTCGCCGTCATGTTGGGGAAACGTTCCACCGATCCCGTCCCGGCCACCCGCTTCCGCAGCGATCGCATAAGTTCGGTGAATGGCCAGTACTTCTTCTCCACCCGCGAAGGGACCCTGGAAGGTCCCTACTTCACCCGTTTCGACGCGGAGCGGGAAATCGACGCGTATATCCGCAGGATGCGCCAATCGGCGGAAATCCAGGCGCCGGGTTCCCACTGAAACGATACAGGCGCGGAATTTATTTCCCGGCGGCTGAAACGTTCAAGAAAGGGAAGGCAAGTATTCTCGGCGGAACGCCGAGGCAAATGTCACCGCATGTGAACGCACTCACATCGGGGGTGAGTTCCAGTATCATTCACCCGGTGAATACCTGCCACGTCGTGCGTATCCACGCTTCTCCACGTTTTCTAGCGGTAAATCCATGAAAAAAATCTTATTGATGCTTTTGTGCGTCAGCGTGCTGGGTTGCTCCAAAAACAGCGTCGAATCGGAAAAACCGGTCGACGTGCTCCTGATCGGTGGCGGCATCATGAGCGCCACCCTGGGTACCTATCTGAACGAACTGGAACCGGGCTGGACCATCGAGATGGTCGAGCGCCTGGACAAGGTCGCCGAGGAAAGCTCCAACGGCTGGAACAACGCGGGCACCGGTCACTCGGCGTTCTGCGAACTGAACTACACCAGCGAGGCCGCGGACGGCTCGATGGATATCAGCAAGGCGGTGGCGATCAACGAGAACTTCGAGATCTCCAAGCAGTTCTGGGCCTACCAGGTCGACCGCAAGGTGCTGAACGATCCGAAGTCGTTCATCAACAACGTCCCGCACATGAGCTTCGTCTGGGGCGACGACAACGTCGCCTTCCTCAAGAAGCGCCACGCCGCCCTGCAGCACAGCTCGCTGTTCCGCGGCATGGAGTACTCGGAAGACCCCGAGCAGATCAAGCAGTGGGTGCCGCTGGTGATGGAAGGCCGCGAGCCGGGGCAGAAGATCGCCGCCACGCGCATGTCGATCGGCACCGACGTCAACTTCGGCGAGATCACCCGCCAGCTGGTGGGCTCGCTGTCGGCCAAGGACACCTTCAAGCTGCGCCTGCAACATGAGGTCCGCGACCTCAAGCGCAACGACGACGACACCTGGACCGTGACCATGGCCGACCTGGCCAACGGCGACAAGGAAACCAGCGTCAAGGCCAGGTTCGTCTTCATCGGCGCCGGTGGCGGCGCGCTGAAGTTGCTGCAGATGTCCGGTATCCCCGAGGCCGAAGGCTATGCCGGCTTCCCGGTGGGCGGTTCGTTCCTCGCCACCACCAACCCGGACGTGGTCAAGCGCCATCTGGCCAAGGTCTACGGCAAGGCTTCGGTGGGCTCGCCGCCGATGTCGGTGCCGCACCTCGACACCCGCATGATCGACGGCAAGCCGGTTCTGCTGTTCGGTCCGTTCGCCACCTTCTCCACCAAGTTCCTGAAGAACGGCTCGCTGTGGGACCTGCCGGGCTCGGTGACCAGCAGCAACATCGGCCCGATGTTCAACGCCGGCATCGACAACTTCGATCTCAGCCAGTACCTGATCGGCCAGCTGATGCTCAGCCAGGACGACCGCATGGCCTCGCTGCGCGAGTACTTCCCGGAAGCCCGCGACGAGGACTGGAAGCTGGTGCAGGCCGGCCAGCGCGTGCAGATCATCAAGAAGGACGCCGAGAAAGGCGGCGTACTGCAATTCGGCACCGAAGTGGTGACCGCCGCCGACGGCTCCGTCGCCGCCCTGCTCGGCGCCTCGCCGGGCGCCTCGACCGCCGCGCCGATCATGCTGTCGGTGCTGGAGAAGGCCTTCAAGGACAAGGTCGCCACCCCCGAGTGGCAGGCACGCCTGAAGGAAATCGTGCCGTCTTACGGGCGCAAGCTGAACAACGACATCGAGCTGACCAACAGCACCCGTGCCTGGAGCAGCGAGCGCCTGCAACTGATCCACGTGCCGGTACAGCCGGAGGCCTGATCGGCCACCGACGCGCGCGCATGAAAAAGCCCGGCAATAGCCGGGCTTTTTTGGGTTGGCGTTCGCCTTGCGGGGCGGCGCATCGGCGGATAACGCCGCTGGCGTTATTCGCCCTACCCGACAGGCAGCGCCGCCCACAAAGTCACTGCGGGCCGTAGGGCGAACAACCGCTCGCGGTTATCCGCCGGAACCTGCATGTCACCGATTGCGCCCTCCCGCGATATCACGCCCCTCCTTCGAGCCTGGCCAGGCGCTCCTCCAGCGCCGCCAGGCGCGTCTCCAGCTCGGCGATCCGCGCTTCCGCATCGGCCGACAGAGCGGCCGGCGCGGCGCGTTCCGGGTCGCTGCCCATCGCCTCCACGGCGGCCTCGAGGTCGGCCTGGCTGCCGAGCAGGTGCATGTAGCGCTCCTCGCGCTGCCCGGCGCGACGCTCCAGGTGCACGGCCAGGCCACGGCCGGCGAGGCGTTCCAGGTGGTGGCGGATCTGCTCGACGTCGTCGAAATCGTGCAGGCGGTTGCTGCGGGTGAGCAGTTCGTTGAGGGTCTGCGGACCACGCAGGAACAGCAGGCCGAGCAGCGCCACCTGTGGCGCCACCAATTCCAGGCCCTTGCCCAGGGTGTGCTCCCAGCGGTCGGCGCGGCTGCCCATCACCAGCCTGACCAGGCCGCGCCCCTCGAGCTGGCGCAGGCTCTGGCCGACCTGGCCGGGCGTGAGGTTCATCACCGGATCGCGGCTGGTCTTCTGGTTGCAGGCCAGGACCAGGGCATTGAGGGTCAGCGGATAGGTTTCCGGGGTGGTCGCCTGCTTCTCGACGAGGCTGCCGAGAATCCGTGCATCGACGGCGCTCAGCGGGTCGTCGACGAACGGCGAGTTGGGCTCGGTGGACATCGCTACATCCCTATGCAAGGAAAAAGGCGCCTAGCCTAGCGCGAGTCGCCGGGGATGGCACGGAGCGTCATGTAAATAAAACCCATGAGGCGAGCCCCGGCCTGCGGGGCCCGCCGTCGCGCACAGGCTCAGCGTACGGCTTCGAACAGCCCGCTGGCGCCCATGCCGCCGCCGACGCACATGGTCACCACGCCGTAGCGCAGGTTGCGCCGGCGCAGTTCGCGGACCAGATGACCGACCTGGCGCGAGCCGGTCATGCCGAACGGGTGGCCGATGGCGATGGAGCCGCCGTTGACGTTGTACTTCTCGTTGTCGATCTCCAGCCGGTCGCGGCAGTACAGGCACTGCGAGGCGAAGGCTTCGTTGAGTTCCCAGAGATCGATGTCGGCGATCTTCAGCTCCTTCGCCTTGAGCAGCTTCGGCACCGAGAACACCGGACCGATGCCCATTTCGTCCGGCTCGCAGCCGGCCACGGTGAAGCCACGGAAAAAGGCCTTCGGCTCCAGGCCCAGCGCCAGCGCTTTCTCCAGGCTCATCAGCAGGGTCATCGAGGCGCCGTCGGAGAGTTGCGAGGCGTTGCCGGCGGTGACCGAACCGTCCTCGGCGAACGCCGGCTTCAGCGAGGCCAGGCCTTCGAGGGTGGTGTCCGGGCGGTTGCAGTCGTCGCGGTCGACCACTCCGTCGAGCACCTGCTTCTCGCCGCTGGCCTTGTCCTCCACCGCGTAGCGGGTGGTCATCGGCACGATCTCGTCGGCGAACAGCCCGTCCGCCTGGGCTCGCGCCATCCGCTGCTGGCTCTGCAGGGCGTAGGCATCCTGGGCCTCGCGGGTGATGCCGTAGCGACGGGCGACGATCTCGGCGGTCTGCCCCATGGGGTAGTAGATGCCCGGCACCTCCCTTTGCAGCAGCGGGTTCACCAGGTGGTCGGTGTTGACGCTCTTCAGGGTCAGGGTGATCGACTCGACGCCGCCGGCGACGATCACCTCGCTGCAACCGGAAGCGATCTGGTTGGCGGCGATGGCGATCGCCTGCAGGCCGGAGGAACAGTAGCGGTTGAGGGTCATCCCCGGCACCTGGATGCCGAGGCCGGAGAGCACCGCCACGTTGCGCCCGATGTTGTGGCCCTGGGCGCCTTCGTTGGAGCCGGCGCCGACGATGCAGTCATCCACCAGCAGCGGGTCGAGGTCGTTGCGCGCCAGCAGCGCGTCGACGCAGTGGGCGGCCATGTCGTCCGGCCGGGTCAGGTTGAACTTGCCGCGGAAGGACTTGGCCAGGCCGGTCCGGACGCTGTCGACGATCACCACTTCACGCATGGGGGAACCCTCGCTGTTATTGTCGGGCGGCCGCCGGGGCAGCGGCCGGATCGAGCGAGGATAAGGCGAGGCAATCGCGCGAGGCACCGATCATTCATCCGGCGTATGCGTCGCCATCCCCTGGAGAGGACGGCGCCGCATTCCGGCAGGCCTCACTTGTCCTTCTTGTACGCCGCCTCGATGGCGTCGTTGATGGTGCGCAGCACCTTGACCCGGGCGAAGCGCTTGTCGTTGGCTTCGACCAGGGTCCAGGGCGCGATCTCGGTGCTGGTACGGTCGACCATGTCGCCCACCGCGTCCACGTACTGGTCCCACTTGTCGCGGTTGCGCCAGTCTTCCTCGGTGATCTTGTAGCGCTTGTAGGGGGTTTTCTCGCGCTCCTTGAAGCGCTCCATCTGGGTCTGCTTGTCGATCGCCAGCCAGAACTTCACCACGATGATCCCGTACTCGCTGAGCTGCTCCTCGAAGTCGTTGATCTCGCCATAGGCGCGCAGCCAGTCGGCCGGTGCGCAGAAGCCCTCGATGCGTTCCACCAGCACGCGGCCGTACCAGGAACGGTCGAAGATGGTGAACTGGCGGCGCGCCGGGATGTGCCGCCAGAAGCGCCAGAGATAGGGCTGCGCGCGCTCCTCTTCGGTCGGCGCGGCGATCGGCACGATATGGTACTGGCGCGGGTCCAGCGCGTCGGTAACGCGGCGGATGGCGCCGCCCTTGCCGGCCGCGTCGTTGCCCTCGAACACCGCGACCAGCGAATGCTGGCGGAAGCGCTTGTCGCGGATCAGCCCGGCCAGGCGCGCCTGCTCGGCGGCGAGCTGCTCCTTGTAGGCGTCCTTGTCCAGGTACTGGCCCAGGTCCAGGGAGTCCAGCAGGCCACGGTTGTCCAGGCTCGACACCAGCGGTGCGGCGTGCGGCTGGCGCTTGGCGCGCTCCTTGGTGGCCAGCGCGGCCTGCAACCCTTCGAGGAGGATGCGGCCGACGGTCAGGGCGCGGTAGCGCTCGTCCGCGCCTTCCACCACGTACCAGGGCGCGTAGTCCCGGCTGGTGCGGCGCAGCACGCGCTCGCCGTAATGCACGAAGCGGTCGTAGACCTCGCTCTGCTTCCAGTCCAGCGGACTGAGCTTCCAGCTGTGCTGCGGATCCTTCTCCAGCGCCTTGAGACGCTCCTTCAACTGTTTCTTGGAGAGATGGAACCAGAACTTGAAGAGCAGCGCGCCTTCGTCGCAGAGCATGCGTTCGAAGCGTTCGGCGGCATCGATGGCCTGGTCCAGCTTGGCCTCCTTGATATGCCCCTCGACCCGCGCGTAGAGCATCTGGCTGTACCAGTTGCCGAAGAAGATACCGGTCCGCCCCTTGGGCGGCAGACGCCGCCAGAAGCGCCACTGCGGCGGCCGCTCCAGCTCCTCGTCGGAGGGACGGAGGAAGCTCTGCACCTCGATCAGGCGCGGGTCCATCCACTCGTTGAGCAGCTTGACCGTCTCGCCCTTGCCGGCGCCCTCGATGCCGTTGATCAGGATGATCACCGGGAAGCGCGCCTGCTGCTTGAGCTCGAACTGCGCCTCGAGCAGCGCTTCGCGCAACTCGATGACGGCCTTCTCGTAGGTGTCCTTGTCGATGCTGTGGCCAACTTCCGCGGATTCGAACATGGAGGTCTCCCTTAACCTGAGTCCTTCAAGGTAGCGGATCGGCGTGCGGCTGTCTGCGCAGCGCCGCGGCATGTTCGCGCAGCGCCTCGCCGCTGGCCGGCAAAGCCCCGTAAAATGCGCCATCCGCTTTTTCAGGTTCTGCCATGTCCGACTTCCAGCATGCCCAGCTCGACTGGGACGAAAACGGCCAGCCGCTATCCCGCGCCTTCGGCGACGTATATTTTTCCCGGCATTCCGGGCTCAACGAGACGCGCCATGTGTTCCTCGCCACCAACCGCCTGGCCGAGCGCTTCGCCGCGCTGGGCGACGGCGAGGTGCTGTGCATCGGCGAGACCGGCTTCGGCACCGGACTGAACTTCCTCTGCGCCTGGCAATTGTTCGAACGGGTTGCTCCGGCCGGCGCGCGTCTGGAGTTCGTCAGCGTGGAGAAATTCCCCCTCGCCGCCGCCGACCTGCGCCGCGCCCTGGCGCTATGGCCGGAACTGGCGCCCTGGAGCGAAGCCCTGCTGGACCAGTATCTCGCCCTGCATCCGGGCTTCCAGCGCCTGGCGTTCGCGGGCGGAAGGGTCGGCCTGACCCTGCTGCTGGGCGATGCCCTGGAGTGCCTGCCGCAGCTCGACGCGCGGGTCGACGCCTGGTTCCTCGACGGCTTCGCCCCGGCGAAGAACCCGGACATGTGGTCGCCCGCGCTGTTCGCCGAACTGGCGCGACTGTCGGCGCCGCAGGCGACCCTGGGCACCTTCACCAGCGCAGGTTTCGTCCGCCGCGGGCTGATCGAGGCCGGTTTCGCCATGCAACGGGTACCGGGCTACGGGCAGAAGCGCGAGATGCTCGGCGGCACCTACCAGGGGCCGCCGGCGAACGCCGGCAAGCCCTGGTACGCACGCCCCGCGCCCCACGCCGGGCGCCGCGCGGCACTGGTGGTCGGCGGCGGCCTGGCCGGCTGCGCCAGCGCCGCCAGCCTCGCCGCGCGCGGCTGGCAGGTGACCCTGATCGAACGCCATCCCGGCCTCGCCCGGGAAGCCTCGGGCAACCCCCAGGGCGTGCTCTACCTGAAACTCTCGGCCCACGGCACGCCGCTGTCGCGCCTGGTGCTCAGCGGCTTCGGCCATACCCGCCGGCTGCTCGAACGCCTGCGGCGCGGCCACGACTGGGACGCCTGCGGCGTACTGCAACTGGCCTTCGACGCCAAGGAAGCGCAACGCCAGGCGCAACTGGCCGCAGCCTTCCCCACCGACCTGCTGCACGGCCTGGACCGCGAGCAGGCCGAGCGCCTCGCCGGCGTCCCCCTGCCCGCCGGCGGCCTGTTCTATCCCGAAGCCGGCTGGGTCCATCCGCCCGCGCTGTGCCAGGCCCTGGCCGCCACCCCCGGGATCACCCTGCTGAGCGGCCGGGCGGTACGCTTGCGCCGCGAGGGCGACGACTGGTGCGCCTACGCCGGCGACGAATGCCTGGCCCGCGCGCCACTCGCGATCCTCGCCACCGCCGCCGACATCCGCGACTTCCCGCCCGCCGCCGAGCTGCCGCTGAAGCGCATTCGCGGGCAGGTCACCCGCCTGCCGGCCACCCCGCAAAGCCGGGCGCTGCGCACCGTGGTCTGCGCCGAGGGCTACGTCGCACCGCCGCGTGGCGACGAACACACCCTCGGCGCCAGCTTCGACTTCAAGAACGAAGACCTGGCGCCGACCCTCGCCGAACACCAGGGCAACCTCGAACTGCTGCGGGAAATATCCCCCGACCTGCTGCAGCGCCTGGGCGCCGACGACCTGCCGCTGGAGCGCCTGGAAGGCCGCGCGGCATTCCGCTGCACCAGCCCCGACTACCTGCCCCTGGTAGGCCCGCTGGCCGAGCGCACGGCCTTCGACGAGGCCTACGCGGTGCTCGCCCGCGACGCCCGCCAGGTGCCGGAGCGGGCCTGCCCCTGGCTGCCAGGCCTGTACCTGAACAGCGGCCACGGCTCGCGCGGGCTGATCAGCGCGCCGCTGTCCGGCGAACTGCTGGCGGCGTGGATCTGCGGCGAGCCGCTGCCGCTGCCGCGCGCGGTGGCCGAGGCCTGCCACCCGAACCGCTTCCTGCTGCGTGACCTGGTGCGTGGGCAGCGCGGCTGAAGCCCCGGGCGCACCGATTTGCGCTACCCTTCGAGCCTGCCGCACGCGCAGGCCATACCGGACCACCGGCTGGCTCACCCGCGGAAACAGTTGATCGACGATGGATGTACTGCTCTTCGAATCCCTGGGCATCGGCGCCGTTCTCGGCCTGCTGCTCGGCCTCACCGGCGCCGGCGGCTCGCTGGTCGCCCTGCCCCTGCTGCTCAGCCTGCACCTGCCGCTGCGCGACGCCATCGGCGTGAGCCTCGGCGCGGTCGCCCTGTCGGCGCTGATCGGCGCCATCCCGCGCGCGCGCCAGGGCCAGGTGGCCTGGCGGCCGGTGCTGGTCCTGGCGCTGGCCGGCCTGCCGAGCAACGCCGTCGGCCAATGGCTCGGCCGCTTCGTCCCGGAAGGCGTGCTGATCGTCGCCTTCTGCCTGCTGGTGCTCTGGTCGGCCTGGCGCATGTGGCGCGGCGCCGGGATGAAACGCGAGGCCAGCGACCAGGCACGGAGCCTGCCGCTGCTCGGCATCGGCCTGGCGGTCGGCTTGCTGTCGGGATTGATGGGCGTGGGCGGCGGTTTCCTGGTGGTGCCGGGGCTGCTCTGGTTCACCCCGCTGTCGATGATGGCCGCCACCGCCACCTCGATGGCGGTGATCGCGCTGGTCTCCGGCGGCGGCTTCCTGATCTACCTGACCGGCGCCCACCCGCCGCTGCCGCTGCTCGGCGGCCTCGCCGCCGGCGGCGCGGTCGGCGTGCTCGGCGGCAACCTGCTGGCGCAGCGCCTCGGCGGCCCGACCCTGCAACGCCTGTTCGCGCTGATGCTGGTGGCGGTGAGCTTCTCCCTGGCGGCGCAGAAGCTCTACGGCGGGTAGCTTTCCTCGGCGGCCGGGGCACCGGGGAAGCGGCGTCATGCGCCCTGCTCGACGGTCATGCCATGTCGTCGGGCGGATATCGCTGGGTCGGCGGATAACGCCGACGGCGTTATCCGCCCTACGCGGAGGTCACGCCATGGCGTACAACGCGCTTGTCCACCAGCCTGCACCGGCAAGGCATCGGCAGGTTCGCCAGGTAAAGACCGCCGACGCGACTGTCTTTCGTAGCGAACCTGGCGCCCTCACTCTTCTTCGACGTCCTCTTCCGGCAGGCCGAACAGGTCGGCCGCGCGCAGCAGCGCGGCCAGCAGGCCGTGGCGCTCCCACTCGGGCAACGCGGCGAAGCGCTCGATCACGTACTCCGGCAATAGCGGCGGCGCCTCCGCCAGGGCTTCGTGGCCGGCCGGGTCGAGGTGCAGCCAGGACTTGCGCCGGTCCTGTTCGTCGCGCCGACGATAGAGCAGGCCGCGTCCTTCGAGGCGGTCGAGCACGCCGGAGAGCGATGCCTGGGACAGGCTGACCAGCTTGGCCAGTTGCGTCGCGGTCAGTTCTCCCTCCACCGCCAGGACATGCAGGATCAGCAATTGCAGCGGGGTCAGGCCACCGTATCGGCTGAGACGCTTGGAGTGGATTTCGGCGGCCTGCTGGAGACGGCGGATGGCGCGGAAAATAGCGAGCGAATAGGTATCGGCAGCGGTCTTATTACTTTCAACCATAATAAATTCTTCGTTAAGGGTCCTGATAGGCCCGGAAAAATCGTATAGAACTCCTTCCAACTGTAACGGTCCTCTGTTAGGTAAGTCATGTACCCGGAAGGAGTACGTAACCCACTTCCCCAACGGAGAACCGGTAAGGAATATGTGCGGCATATCAGGAGAGTTTCGTTTCGACAACCAGGCAGCCGACCTCGCAGCGGTCGAACGCATCACCCACCACCTGGCCCCTCGCGGCCCCGACGCCTGGGGCTTCCACGCCCAGGGCCCGATCGCCCTCGGACATCGACGGCTGAAGATCATGGACCTGGCGGAAGCTTCCGGCCAACCGATGATCGATCCCGATCTCGGCCTGGCCATGGTGTTCAATGGCGCCATCTACAACTACCCCGAACTGCGTGGCGAACTGGAAAGCCTTGGCTATCGGTTCTTCTCCGGCGGCGACACCGAAGTTCTCTTGAAGGGGTACCATGCCTGGGGCGCCGATTTATTGCCCCGGCTCAATGGGATGTTCGCCTTCGCCGTCTGGGAGCGCGATCGCCAGCGGCTGTTCCTGGCCCGTGACCGCCTCGGCATCAAGCCGCTCTACTACAGCCTCGACCGCTCGCGCCTGCGCTTCGCCTCGAGCCTGCCGGCCCTGCTCAAGGGCGGCGACATCGCCAGCGACCTCGATCCGCAGGCGCTGAATTTCTACCTCAACTTCCACGCCGTGGTTCCCGCCCCGCACACCTTGCTGGAGGGCGTGAAGAAGCTGCCGCCGGCGACCTGGATGAGCGTCGACCTCGACGGAAGCTGCGAGCAGCGCACCTGGTGGACGCTGGACTACGGCCCGCGCCCGGACGAGCGCGAGCTGACGCTCGACGACTGGCAGGAGCGCGTCCTCGACGGCCTCCGCGAAGCGGTGGCGATCCGCCAGCGCGCCGCCCGCGAGGTCGGCGTGCTGCTCTCCGGCGGGGTCGATTCGAGCCTGCTGGTGGGCCTGCTGCACGAAGCCGGGGTGGACAACCTGCTGACCTTCTCCATCGGCTTCGAGGATGCCGGCGGCGAGCGCGGCGACGAGTTCCAGTATTCCGACCTGATCGCCGAGCGCTATCACACCCGCCACCATCGCCTGCGCATCGGCGAGCACGAAGTGATCGAGCAGTTGCCGGCGGCCTTCCGCGCCATGAGCGAGCCGATGGTCAGCCACGACTGCATCGCCTTCTACCTGCTCGCGCGGGAAGTCTCGAAGCACTGCAAGGTGGTGCAGAGCGGCCAGGGCGCCGACGAGCTGTTCGCCGGCTACCACTGGTATCCGAAGGTGGATGGCGCCGACGACGCCTTCGCCGCGTACCGCGCGGCGTTCTTCGACCGCGACCACGAGGAATACCTGGCCACCGTCGGTGAGCGCTTCCGCGTCGAGGACGTCGCCGGGCGCTTCGTCCGCGACCACTTCGCCAGCCCCGGCGCCGAGGCCGCGGTGGACAAGGCGCTGCGCCTGGACAGCACGATCATGCTGGTCGACGACCCGGTCAAGCGGGTCGACAACATGACCATGGCCTGGGGCCTGGAAGCCCGCGTGCCGTTCCTCGACTACCGCCTGGCCGAGCTGTCGGCGCGCATTCCCGCCCGCTTCAAGCTCGGCGACGGCGGCAAGCAGGTGCTCAAGGGCGCCGCGCGCAAGGTAATTCCCAGCGAAGTCATCGACCGGCCCAAGGGCTACTTCCCGGTGCCCGGTCTCAAGCACCTGCAGGGCCGCACCCGCGAATGGGTACGCGAACTGCTGCTCGACCCGAGCCAGGACCGCGGCCTGTTCCAGCCGGCGATATTCGATCGCCTGCTGAGCGATCCGGACGGCGACCTCACACCGCTGCGCGGCTCCAAGCTGTGGCAGCTGGCCGCCCTCAACCTCTGGCTCAGCGAACAGGGACTTTGAAAATGGGCCCCCAACGCAGGGGCCCGAACCAGGAGCGATCATGAAAGGCCACTTGCATCTGCCTCACCCGCACAACCAGCGCCTGCAACGTATCCAGGCGCCCACCTACGAACGCCTGCAGGCGCGTCTCGCCGAAGATCACAGCGAGCCCACCGAGAAACCGCTGAGCATCCACTGCGGCTGGGGCCGCCTGCTGATCGGGCAGACCTACCCGGACGCCGAGGAACTGGCCCGCGACCTGTTGCAGGAAGCCCCCGGCGAACGCGACATCGCGCTCTACGTGGCGGCGCCGCAGCAGGTCCTGGCCCACGCCCCGCAGCAGCTCTTCCTCGATCCCTCGGATACCCTGCGCCTGTGGTTCACCGACTACCGCCCGGCGCGCCGTCCGCCACGCGGTTTCCGCATCCGCCGGGTACATACCGAGGAGGACTGGGCGGCGATCAACCGCCTGTACCTGGCGCGCGGCATGCTTCCGGTGCAGACCGAGCGCCTCAGCCCGCGCCACCAGGGCGGGCCGATCTACTGGCTGGCCGAGGACGCCGACACTGGCGTCGCGGTAGGCACGGTGATGGGCCTCAACCACGCCAAGGCGTTCCAGGACCCGGAGGGCGGCTCCAGCCTCTGGTGCCTGGCGGTGGACCCGCAATGCAGCCGGCCGGGCGTCGGCGAGGCGTTGGTGCGGCACCTGGTCGAGCACTTCATGAGCCGCGAACTGGCCTACCTCGACCTCTCGGTGCTGCACAACAACCAGCAGGCCAAGGCGCTCTACCGCAAGCTCGGCTTCCGCGAACTGGCGACCTTCACCATCAAGCGCAAGAACGGCATCAACCAGTCGCTGTTCCTCGGCCCCGGCCCGGAGGAAGACCTCAACCCCTACGCCCGGATCATCGTCGACGAGGCCCACCGGCGCGGCATCGAGGTGCGCGTCGACGACGCCGAGGGCGGCCTGTTCACCCTGACCCAGGGCGGCCGGCAGATCCGCTGCCGTGAATCGCTCTCCGACCTGACCACGGCGGTGAGCATGACCCTCTGCCAGGACAAGGTCCTCACCCACCGCGCCCTGCAGCACGCCGGCCTGCGCCAGCCGCAGCAGCGCCTGGCCGGCAGCGCGGAGGAAAACGCCGCGTTCCTCGCCGAGCACGGTTCGCTGGTGGTCAAGCCGGTGGACGGCGAGCAGGGCCAGGGCGTGGCGGTGGACCTGCGCACCGCGGAAGAGGTCGAGGAGGCCATCGAGGCCGCCCGCCATTTCGATTCGCGCGTGCTGCTGGAGAGCTACCACGCCGGCCACGACCTGCGCGTGCTGGTGATCGGCTACGAGGTGGTGGCCGCCGCCATCCGTCGTCCCGCCGCGGTGATCGGCGACGGCCGGCACAGCATCCGCGAGCTGATCGAGGCGCAGAGCCGCCGGCGCCAGGCCGCCACCGGCGGGGAAAGCCGCATCCCGCTCGACCACGAGACCGAGCGCACCCTGCGGGCCGCCGGCTATGGCTACGACGACGTGCTGCCCAGCGGCGAACACCTGGCCGTGCGGCGCACCGCCAACCTGCACACCGGCGGCATCCTCGAGGACGTCACCGACGCCCTCCATCCGGCCCTCCGCGAGGCCGCGATCCAGGCCGCGCGGGCCCTGGAAATACCGGTGGTGGGCCTGGACTTCCTGGTCGAGGCCGCCGACCAGCCCGACTACGTGATCATCGAAGCCAACGAGCGCGCCGGCCTGGCCAACCACGAGCCGCAGCCGACCGCCGAACGCTTCGTCGATCTTCTCTTCCCCCTCAGCCGCGAGGTGCCTTCATGACCCCTCTGCCACAACCGGACCTCAACTACCTGCAACGGGTGCTGCTGGAGATGCTCGCCATCCCCAGCCCCACCGGCTTCACCGATACCATCGTGCGCTATGTCGCCGAGCAGCTCGACGAACTTGGCGTGCCCTTCGAGATGACTCGCCGGGGAACCATCCGGGCGACCCTCCAGGGCCGCCTGAATACCCCCGACCGGGCGGTTTCCGCGCACCTCGACACGATCGGCGCGCTGGTCCGCGAGATCAAGCCCAACGGCCGCCTCGGCCTGGCCCCGGTAGGCTGCTGGTCGAGCCGCTTCGCCGAGGGTAGCCGGGTCACGGTGTTCACCGAACAGGGCGTGTTCCGTGGCAGCGTGCTGCCGCTGCTGGCTTCGGGCCACGCCTTCAATACCGAGGTGGACAACCTGAAGATCAGCTGGGACAACATCGAGCTGCGTCTCGACGCCTATACCGCCAGTCGCGCCGACAGCGAGAGCCTGGGCATCTCGGTGGGTGACTACGTGGCCTTCGATCCGCTGCCGGAGTTCACCGAGAGCGGCCATATCAGCGCCCGCCACCTGGACGACAAGGCCGGGGTCGCGGCGCTGCTGGCGGCGCTGAAGGCGGTCAAGGAAAGCGGGCAGGAGCCGCCGATCGACTGCCACCCGCTGTTCACCATCACCGAGGAAGTCGGCTCCGGCGCCGCCGGCGCCCTGCCCTGGGACGTCAGCGAGTTCGTCGGCATCGACATCGCCCCGGTGGCCGAAGGCCAGAATTCCAACGAGCACAGCGTCAGCGTGGCCATGCAGGACTCCGGCGGGCCCTACGACTTCCATCTGTCGCGGCACCTGCTGCGGCTCGGCGAGCGCCACGACATCGCCCTGCGCCGCGACCTGTTCCGCTACTACCACAGCGACGCGCAGTCGGCGATCGCCGCCGGCCACGACACCCGCGCCGCGCTGCTGGCGTTCGGCTGCGACGCCACCCACGGCTACGAGCGCACGCACATCGACAGCCTCGCCGCGCTGAGCCGCCTGCTCACTGCCTACATCCTCAGCCCGCCGGTCTTCGCCAGCGACGCCAAGCCCCGGGAAACCTCGCTGGAACGCTTCAACAAGCAGCTCGAGCATCCGGTGCACATGGAAAGCTGCACCCACGTCCCGCCGGTGGACGAAGTGCTCGACAGCAGCAACAACAGCGACAAGGGCTGAGCCCGCGCCGGCCTCCCCGCCCCCGGGGAGGCCGCCCTCCTCTCCAGCCAACTGCTAGGCTGATGGCAGGTTCCCTCGCCTGTCTCATTTCCTCCGTAGCATCATGCGTGCCGACTCGTGTCCATGGAGTAGTTGCATGTCCCGACTCTGCCTGGTCCTGCTGTTGCTCTGCTGCGCGCTGCCGGCCCGGGCGCAGCCGCCCGCACCGCTGGACGGAGAGGACCTGCGCCTGTCCCTGGGCGCATACGCCGAGTACTACCGCGACGCCGGCGGCAAGGCGCGCCTGGGCGACATCCTCGCCTTGCCGGCCCAGGCCTTCACCGCCCTGCGCGGCGACCACGCGAACTTCGGCAAGAACGCCGCGGCCTGGTGGTTCAGGGTGCGCCTGGACAACCGCAACGGCGCCGACCTGGCCGGTTTCCTGGAGGTCAACTACCCGCTGCTGGACGACCTCAAGGTCTACCTGCTAACCGCCGATGGGCGCATCGAACAGCAGGAGAGCGGCGACCTGTTCGCCTTCTCCCAGCGCCCGGTGCAGGTGCGCAACTTCTGGTTCCCGCTGCGACTGCCGCCCGGCGAGAGCACCCTGCTGCTGCGCGTGCAGAGCAGCAGCACCGTCTACGTGCCGCTGTACTTCAGCACCTACGCGGCCAGCGCGGCCAGCCAGGAAACCCTGATGGGCTTCAACGGGGCCTTCTACGGGGTGCTGTTCGGGTTGTTCTGCTACAACCTGTTCCTCTTCGTCTCGCTGCGCGAGGCCACCTACGCCTGGTACCTGCTGTACAACCTCAGCCTCGGCCTGTTTTCCGCCAGCTTCGACGGCCTGCTGTTCAAGCTGCTGCCCGGACACGTGGCGCTGGAGTCGGCCGGCATCTACCTGCTGATGTACCTGAGCTGCCTGGTGTCGATCCAGTTCAGCCGCGGCTACCTCTACACCCGCCGCGACTTCCCGCGCCTCGACCGCTTCCTCCGCGGCCTGCTGCTGGCCTGCGTGGTCCTGTTGGCCAGCGAGCCGCTGGTGGGGCTGCGCGCCTGGAACGTCCTCGCCAGCCTGACGGTGATGCTGGTATCCCTCAGCCTGCTGCTGGCCGGCGTCCACGTCTGGCGCCAGGGCCTGCGCTACGGCCTCTACTACATCCTGGCCTGGGGCGCGCTGCTGCTGTCGTTCCTGGTCACCACCGCCGCCTCGCTGGGCTTCGAACTGTTCGGCCTGTTCGGCAGCAGCGTGGTCAAGATCGGCATGACCGTGGAACTGGTGACCCTGTCCATCGGCCTCGCCGACCGCATCAATGCGCTCAAGGAGGAAGGCTTCCGCTCGCGCCAGGCGGCCGAGCAGGCGCGGGTGGAGAACGAGGCGAAGAGCCGCTTCCTGGCGAAGATGAGCCATGAGATCCGCACCCCGCTGAACGGCGTGCTGGGCATGCTGCAACTGCTCCGCGACACCCCGCTGGATCGCGGCCAGGCGGCCTACGTGGAGACCATCGCCAGCTCCGGCAGCGCGCTGATGTCGGTGATCAACGATATCCTCGACTACGCTCGCATCGAGTCCGGCAAGCTGCACCTGGAGCGCATCGACTTCGACCTGGAGGAACTGCTCTCCGACACCCTGGCGCTGTTCAGCGCCCAGGCCGTGGAAAAACGCCTGCGCCTGCATCTCGGCCTGGACAGGGGCGTGCCGCGCCGCCTCAACGGCGACCCGACGCGGTTGCGCCAGGTACTGATGAACCTGCTCAGCAACGCCCTCAAGTTCACCGCCGAAGGCCATGTCGCCGTGCGCGTGCAGCGGCGCTTCGACGAGGGCGGACGCGAGCGCCTGCTGTACAGCATCAGCGACAGCGGCATCGGGATATCCGCCCAGGCGCAGAAGACCCTGTTCGAATCCTTCTCCCAGGCCGACTCCAGCACCACCCGCCGCTACGGCGGCAGCGGCCTGGGCCTGGCGATCAGCCGCGAGCTGGTGCAGATGATGGGCGGGCGCATCGAGGTGAGCAGCGAGCCGGGCAAGGGCACCCGGTTCAGCGTCGACCTGCCGCTCAGCCCCGCCCTCGACGCCGGCGAAGCGGACGAACTGGCGCAACTGCTGCAACACCGTCCGGCCCTGCTGGCCAGCGAGGACAACCTGACCCTGGACTGCCTGCAGGCATTGCTGGAGCGTTGGGGGCTGCGGGTCGAACGCTGCCTGCAGCCGAGACGGCTGAACGCCTACCTGGAGGACTTCAGCGCACCGCCCCTGCTGGTCCTGGCGGCGCCCTGGCCGGGCCCGCCGTCGATCTGGCTGGACACCCTCTATGCGCAACTGGAGCAAGGCCAGCGCATCCTCCTGCTATGCCCGCCGCAGCACTGCCAGGACCTGCCGCCGCACGAAGGCCTGCGCCTGCTGGCCCTGGCCCAGCCGGTGGCGGTGAAGGCCCTGCGCGAAGCCCTGCTGGAACTGTACCGGGAGCGGCGCCGACAGCCAGGGCGGAGCAGCGAGGCGGCCCCGGACGAACGCCTGGACGCCCCATGCATCCTGGTCGCCGAGGACAACCCGGTGAACCAGCTGGTGGTGCGCGGCTTCCTCGCCAAGCGCGGCTACGCGGTGCGCCTGACCGGCAACGGACGGCTCGCGCTGGACGAGTACCTGCGCGACCCGAACGGCATCCAGTTGATCCTGATGGATGGCGAGATGCCGGAAATGGACGGCTTCGAGGCGACCCGCCTGATCCGCCGGGAGGAGCGTGCCCAGGGCTGGCCGCGCGTCCCGATCGTCGCCCTGACCGCGCACATCCTCGACGAACACCGCCGGGCCGGAATCGAGGCCGGCATGGACGCCTACCTCGGCAAGCCGGTGGACCGGGCGGAACTCTATGCCACCCTCGAACGCCTGCTCGGCCAGCCTTCGCGACAGGCATGACAGTACGCGATGCGTCGCGCTAGCATTCGCCGCCATACCGGAGTACCGCCATGCTGATCCCCCACGACCTGCTCGAAGCCGACACCCTGAACAACCTGCTGGAAGACTTCGTCACCCGCGAAGGCACCGACAATGGCGACGAGACCCCGCTGGACGTGCGTGTAGAACGCGCCCGGCATGCCTTGCGGCGGGGCGAGGCGGTGATCCTGTTCGACCCGGAGAGCCAGCAGTGCCAGTTGATGTTGCGCAGCGAGGTGCCTGCGGAGCTGTTGCGCGACTGAGTCGCGGCATCGACCCGCCTGGCGGGGCGGGTTCGCCGCCCTGCACACCCCGGAAACGCCGGACAGCGCCCCTGCTCCGTAGGGCGAATAACCGCTCGCGGTTATCCGCCCGCCCCCTCACTCCTTCGCCCCACCCTCCTCCGTCTCCAACGCCGCCCTAGCGATGTTCCGGCTATGCACGCCGAAATGCCCGATCAGCTCGATCAGTTGCGCGTTCAGCACCGCATTGTCGTGGGCCTCGGGGCGTGGCTGGTTGCTCTCGCTGAAGTCCTGCGCGGCGGAGGCCGGGCGGGCGGCCAGCCATTCGCCGATGGCGGCGTCGAAGGCCGCGGCGTGGGCGTTCGACTCGGCGGCCACCACCTCGCGCAAGTAGGTCGGCGAATAGGCCGGATAGGCACCGTCGCGGCGGGTGTCGGCGTAGGCGTCGAGCATCGGCTGCGGGCGGCCGTCGCGGAGCAGTTGGCGCAGCCAGTCGAACTGGTATTTCTCCACCGCGGTATGGCGGTTCGCGACACGCTCGATGGCCGCCTGTTTTTCCTCCGGGTAGCCGAGCAATGCCTTGCCCTCCATCTGTAGCATCGCCGCCAGGCTGGCACCGGGCAGCGGCGTGGAGTGGTAGGGCTGGGTGATGTCCTGGATGTAGTGCATGCCCCAGCCAAGGAACCGGTAGCCCCAGTAGGGATGACCGCTGGCGAAGGCGAAGCGGGACAGGCCGAAGTACTGGTAGGCGCGCCATTCCGGCCAGGCCCGGGCGAGGAACGGCGCGCCGCTGTAGATCACCGCCGCCTCGTGGTAGAAGCCCATGTGGAACGGCGCCTGGGAGCTGAACTCGAAGCGCGGGTCGCCGAATGGCTGGGTGCCGAAGCCGTAGCGCTGGCCGGCCTCGCCGGGGTTGTCGCTGAACAGGTTGATGTCGTGGCCGTAGTCCGGTTCGTCGGCGGCGGTGGCCAGCACTGCCAGGGGCGCGACTCGCTCGCCGGGCTCCAGGCGGATGAAACGCCAGGCGGTCCACGGCGAGAGGTTCTGGAACACCAGCACCTCCTGTGGCTTGAGGTGCGGGCGCTGCGGCTGGTCCTGCCCGGGAAGCGGCTGGATCGCCAGCGCCAGGCGGATCTCCGGGTTGACCCGCAGCGCCGCGAGGAACGCCTGGCGCAAGTCGCCGGCCTCGCCCTCGGCGGCGAAGCGCAGGGCGTCCGGACGCGCCGGGTAGTTGCCGATATGCGCACGGGCGTAGGCTTCCTGCTCATCCAGCAGGGCGGCCAGTCCGCCGCGCTCGGCGGCGAGGAACGCCTCCAGCGGCTCCACCTCGACTTCCGGCGCCTCGCGGATGGCCGCCAGCTCGCGCAATGCCAGGTAGCTGCCCACCGTATGGTTGGACCAGGCCCACAGGCTCGGCGAGACGACCCACGCCCCCAGCAGCAGGCAACGCAACAGCAACTTCATCGGCTTTTCGCTCTTGTCTCGACTCGGTGCCGGCAAGCCTACCAATGCGGGACACCCAGGGCACTGTCCTGCCTGGACATCGGAACTCTCCGATAGCGCCATCGGACCAATGTCTATCCACGCCGGGCCGGCCCCATGACCGCCATCAATGGCGCCCAGGCGCCAGGCGGCTAGACTTTCCCGACATCAGGCACGCTGATACAAGGCACCCATCTGATGCTCCAGTCCGTTTCGCCCAAGCACGACCTGCCCCTCAAACCCGAAGGCCAAGCGGCCAAGCCAGAACGCACCGGCACCTGGGCGCCGTTCTCGATCCAGGCCTTCCGCATCATCTGGATCTGCAACCTGTTCGCCAACCTCGGCACCTGGGCCCAGTCGGTGGCCGCCGCCTGGGTGGTCACCGACGCCCACGCCAGCCCGCTGATGGTGGCGATGATCCAGGTCGCCGCGGCGCTGCCGCTGGTGCTGCTGTCGATCCTCTCCGGGGTCATCGCCGACAACCACGACCGGCGCAAGATCATGCTCTGGGGACTCAGCTTCGAGATGACCGGGGCGATGTTCGCCACCCTGCTGGCCTTCCTCGGCTACCTCGACCCGGTGCTGCTGATCATCTCCATCCTCTGGATCTCCCTCGGCGGCTCGGTGACCATCCCGGCCTGGCAGGCGGCGGTCAACGAGCAGGTGCCGGCGCGCATGGTCAGCGACGCGGTGTTGCTCAACAGCGTCAACTACAACGTCGCCCGCGCCGCCGGCCCGGCCCTCGGCGGCCTGTTGCTGAGCGCGGTGGGACCGGCCTGGGTGTTCCTGTTCAACAGCTTCTGCTACATGGCCCTGATCTGGGCGATCTGGCAGTGGCGGCGCGACGTGCCCAAGCGCAGCCTGCCGCCGGAAGGCATCCTCGAAGGCGTCACCGCGGCGCTGCGCTTCACCCAGTACTCAACCGTCACCCGCCTGGTGATGATGCGCTCCTTCGCCTTCGGCCTCTCCGCCAGCGCGGTCTGGGCCCTGCTGCCGCTGCTGGCGCACCGCAACCCGGACGGCGACGCGGCGATCTACGGCTACATGCTCGGCGCCCTCGGCCTCGGCGCGATCCTCGGCAGCACCCAGGTCTCGCGCCTGCGCCAGCGGATCGGCAGCAGCCGGCTGATCAGCCTGGCCGGCTTCACCCTGGCGCTGATCCTGCTGACCCTCGGCCTGGTAGACAACCTCTGGGTCCTGTTCCCGGTGCTGATCCTCGGCGGCGGCTGCTGGATCGGCGCCCTCGCCACCTACAACTCGGCGGTGCAGATCCTCGTCCCCGACTGGATCAAGGCGCGCGCCCTGGCGTTGTACCAGACCGCGCTGTACGGTGGCCTGGCGCTGGGTTCGTTCCTCTGGGGCCATCTCGCCGAGACCATGACCGTGCACGGTGCGCTGCTGGCCGCCGGCTGCCTGCTGCTGGCCTCGGTGATCCTCCTGTACAACTCGCGCCTGCCGGAAATGGACGCCGCCAGTATTTCCCGCGCGCCGGCGAGCATGCCCGGGCAGCCGAGCTTCGTCTTCAACACGCGGCGGGGCATGGTGCTGGTCTCCATCGAATACCGGATTCCCGCCGAGCGCACCCGCGACTTCGTTCGCGCCGCCCAGCCGCTGCGCCGCCTGCGCCTGCGCAACGGCGCGGAGCGCTGGTCGCTGTTCCGCGACGTGAGCAACCCGGAGGTCTGGCAGGAACTGTTCCTGGTGGACAACTGGATCCAGCACCTGCGCATGCTCGACCGCATGACCCTGGCCGACAAGATCGTCATCGACAACGTCACCGCCCTGCATGCCGGCGACGGTCCGCCGCAGATCCGCCATTGCGTGAGCTACGAGGCCAGCAGCTACGATACGCCGCTGGTGAAGAGCGCCACGCCGCCGGCCAACGACGAGGCGGGCGCGACGGCGGGGAGTTGAGAACGGGGCCTGGCAGTCCCCCGGGGCGGACAGCGCCAGCGGCGTTATCCGCAATCCAACGCCGGCGCGATCACTCCGCCGTCGGCTTCTTGCGCTTGAGCGGCGCCATGCCGTCGGCGCTGACCACCGCCGACGGCCCGGCCTTCGGCCGCGCGGAGGGCTTGCGCTTGGCCGCGGGCTTGGCGGCGGCGCCCTTCCTGTCCTGCTTTTTCTTCTTGCTGCCGGCGGCCTTGCCCGAGGCCTTGAGTTTCTTCGGCCCCTGGTAGGCGGCCTTCAGTTCCTTGATGTTGCGTCGTTCGAAGTTCTGCTTGAGGTAGCGTTCGACGCTCGACATCAGGTTCCAGTCGCCATGGCAGATCAGCGAGATCGCCAGGCCCTCGGCGCCGGCGCGACCGGTGCGGCCGATGCGGTGCACGTACTCGTCGCCGCTGCGCGGCATGTCGAAGTTGATCACCAGGTCCAGGCCTTCGACGTCCAGGCCGCGTGCGGCGACGTCGGTGGCGACGAGGATCTTCACCGCGCCCTGCTTCAGGCGCTCGATGGCCAGCTTGCGGTCCTTCTGGTCCTTCTCGCCATGCAGGACGAAGACCTTGTGCTGGTTGGCGATCAGCCGCCCGGTCAGGCGATCGGCGGAGACCCGGGTATTGGTGAAGACGATGGCCTTGGTGTAGGTCTCGTTGCTCAGCAGCCATTGCAGCAACTGTTCCTTGTGCGCCACGTCGTCGGCGGTGATGACCTGCTGGCGGACGTTCTCGTTCAGCTCGCCGACCTGGTTCAGGCGCAGCACTTGCGGCTCGCGCAGCACCTCGGCGATCACCTTGTTCAACCCGGCGCCGCTGTGGGTGGCGGAGAACAGCAGGGTCTGGCGCTCGGCCGGGCAGGCATTGGCCAGGGCCAGCACGTCGTCGGCGAAGCCCATGTCGAGCATGCGGTCGGCCTCGTCCAGCACCAGCACCTCGATGTCCTGCAACGGCAGGTTGCCGGCGTTGCGCTGCTCGAGCAGGCGGCCGGGGGTGCCGATGATGATCTCCGGGTTCTTGCGCAGGCGCGCGCCCTGCACCTTGAAGTCCTCGCCGCCAGTGATCAGGCAGGCCTTGATGAAGGTGAACTGGGCGAAGCGCTCGACTTCCTTGAGGGTCTGCTGGGCCAGCTCGCGGGTCGGCAGGAGGATCAGCGCGCGCGCCAGGGAGCGCGGCTTGTCCTCGGCCAGCAGGCGGTGCAGCAGCGGCAGCAGGAAGGCCGCGGTCTTGCCGCTGCCGGTCTGCGCCGTGACCCGCAGGTCGTGCCCCTCCAGCGCCTTGGGAATGGCCGCGGCCTGGACCGGCGTCGGCTCGCTGAAGGACAGGCTTTCCAGTGCCTTCAGCAGGCGTTCGTGGAGGGGAAATTGGCTGAACAAGGGAGACCTCGGCATTGCACGTGAAAATGGACAGGTGCATAGCCTAACGGTTGCCGCGCCGGCGCGCAGGCTTTATTCGCGCGGCGCGACGGCCAGCGCCGGCGTCGCAATCGGCTCGACGCCGGGTCGCCGCCAGGCAAGCGCGGCGCGGGCGGCGATCGCAGACTCGTTCGACGCCCGCCGCCCAGAGGAACCAGGTCATGCCCGACGCGCCCGCATCCGCCGCCGAACGCCTCGAACGGCTGCCGCTGAGTCCGTATCACCGACTGATCTTCGTGATCATCGCGCTGGCGTTCTTCTTCGACTCGATGGACCTGGCGATGATGACCTTCCTGCTCGGCTCGATCAAAGCCGAGTTCGGGCTCGACTCGGCGCAGGCCGGGCTGCTGGCCAGCTCGAGCTTCTTCGGCATGGTGATCGGCGCGGCCCTGTCGGGCATGCTCGCCGACCGCTTCGGGCGCAAGCCGGTATTCCAGGCCAGCATCGTGCTCTGGGGCCTGGCCAGCTACCTGTGCTCCACCGCCGGCGACCTCGGCAGCCTGACCTTCTACCGGGTATTGCTGGGGATCGGCATGGGGATGGAGTTTCCCATCGCCCAGTCGCTGCTGTCGGAGATGATCCCGGCCAGCCGCCGCGGCAAGTACATTGCGCTGATGGACGGCTTCTGGCCGCTGGGCTTCGTCGCCGCCGGCTGCCTGTCCTACTTCCTCCTGCCGCTGACCGGCTGGCGCAGCATTTTCCTGGTGCTGGCGCTGCCGGCGGTGTTCGTCCTCGCCATCCGCTTCCTGATTCCCGAGTCGCCGCGCTGGCTGGAGCAGGCCGGCCGGCGCGAACAGGCGGACCGGGTATTGCGCGACATAGAAGCACGGGTGATGCGTTCGCTGGGCCTGACCGAGCTGCCGCCGCCGCTGCGCCAGCCGCAGCGGGAACGCAGCCGTCCGGGCTTCTTCAGCGCCTTCGCCGAACTCTGGTCGCCAGCCTACCGGCGCCGCACCCTGACCGTCTGGGGCCTGTGGTTCTTCGCCCTGCTCGGTTTCTACGGCCTGACCTCCTGGCTCAGCGCGCTGCTCCAGCAATCCGGCTTCGCCGTCACCCAGTCGGTGTACTACACGGTGCTGATCTCGCTGGCCGGGATACCCGGCTTCCTCTGCGCGGCCTGGCTGGTGGAAAGCTGGGGTCGCAAGCCGAGCTGCGTGCTGATGCTCCTCGGCGGTGGCGCGATGGCCTACGCCTACGGCCAGACCGCGGTGTTCGGCGGCAGCCTGGCGCTGCTGATCGGCTTCGGCCTGGCCATGCAGTTCTTCCTGTTCGGCATGTGGGCGGTGCTCTACACCTATACGCCGGAACTCTATCCGACCTCCGCGCGCGCCACCGGCTCGGGCTTCGCCTCGGCGGTCGGGCGGATCGGCTCGCTGCTCGGCCCGCTGGTCACCGGGCTGGTCCTGCCGCTCACCGGCCAGGGCGGGGTGTTCACCCTCGGCGCCCTCTGTTTCGACGTCGCTGCCCTGGTGGTCTGGGCCTTCGGCATCGAGACCCGCGGGCGCACCCTGGAGGAGCTTGCCGGCTGAGCCCGCGCGTCGGCGGAAAACCTTTGTAGACACGTCGGGGATGCGATCCGGCGCCCGATGGGGCACTCTTGGTTCCTTTGTGCGTTCCCGGCCCCCGCGTCGGGATCTCCGTTCAACCGCGGGGCCGGCCCGTCCCCCCCGCCCGCAACAAAGGAAGTCGCCTGTCCATGGACTCCACATCCCTTCTCGACCAGCTCTCCGGGTACTGGTCGGCGCTCGACCAACACCCTATCCTGCACGCCGGCCTGGCCTTCGGCCTGCTGCTGGTGGGCGCCCTGATTCTCGGCCGGGTGGCCCGCTACATCGTCCTCTACGCCGCCAACCTGCTCGCCCGCCAGCCCGCGCTGCACTGGCTCGGCGACCTGATCCGCAACAAGGTGTTCCAGCGCCTGGCACAGACCACGCCCTCGCTGCTGGTGCAATTCGGCCTGCCATGGATCCCGGAGATGCCGGACAAGGCCGCGCACTTCCTCGGCAACCTGGCACTGGCCTTCACCGTGCTGTTCCTGATCCTCGCCCTCACCGCGCTGCTGAATGCCCTGCTGGACATCTACGCGCGTACCGAGCATGCCCGCACCCGTTCGATCAAGGGCTACGTGCAACTGGCGAAGATCGCCGTGTTCGTGTTCGGCGCGATCATCATCGTCTCGATCATCATCGACCGCTCGCCGCTCCTGCTGCTGTCCGGCCTCGGCGCGATGTCGGCGGTCCTCCTGCTGGTCTACAAGGACACCCTGATGTCCTTCGTCGCCAGCGTGCAGCTCACCAGCAACGACATGCTGCGGGTCGGCGACTGGATCGAGATGCCGCAGGTCGGCGCCGACGGCGACGTGGTGGACATCACCCTGTACACCGTGAAGGTGCAGAACTTCGACAAGACCATCGTCTCGGTGCCGACCTGGCGCCTGATGTCGGAGTCGTTCAAGAACTGGCGCGGCATGCAGCAGTCCGGCGGACGGCGGATCAAGCGGGCGATCTACGTCGACTCCAGCCAGGTGCGTTTCCTCGACGAGAAGGAAGAGCGGCGCCTGAGCCAGGTGCGCCTGCTCACCGAATACATGGCCCGCAAGCAGACCGAGTTGCAGGAGTGGAATGCCGCCAACGGCGGGGTCGCCCCGCTGGCCGCCAACCGCCGCCGGCTGACCAACATCGGTACGTTCCGCGCCTACGCCCTCGCCTACCTGCAGAACCACCCGGACATCCATCCGCACATGACCTGCATGGTCCGCCAGTTGCAGCCGACCGCCCAGGGCATCCCGCTGGAGATATACTGCTTCACCCGCACCACCGCCTGGGTCGACTACGAGCGCATCCAGGGCGACGTGTTCGACTACCTGCTGGCGGTGATGCCGGAGTTCGGCCTCGGCGCCTACCAGCACCCCAGCGGCCAGGACCTGCGCCAGGGGCTGCAAGGCATGCTCGAAGGGCGTGACGCCGGGGCCCGCTCGTTCGAGGCGCTGGCCGCGCCGAGCCGCAGCGACGAAGCCACCGCCTGAACCGAGGAAAACCGTCCATGAAACCGCACCTGACCTACTACGTCGCCGCCAGCCTGGACGGTTTCATCGCCCGCCCCGACGGCAGCGTCGACTGGCTCGACCGTTTCGCCGAGGGCGGCAACGACCACGGCTACAAGAGCTTCTACCAGGGCATCGACGGCCTGCTGATGGGCCGCGGCACCTACGATATCGTGCGCGGCTTCGGCGACTGGCCGTATCCGGGCAAACCCTGCCAGGTACTCACCCGCAACCCGCAGGAAAGCGCAGCGGAAGGCGTCGAGTTGCGCCACGTCACACCCCAGGAAGGCCTCGCGCGCCTCGGCGAACAGGGCTGCCGGCGGATCTGGCTGGCCGGCGGCGGCAGCCTGGCCGGTAGTTGCCTGGCGGCCGGGCTGCTCGACGAGGTGATCGTCAGCGTCATTCCGCAACTGCTCGGCGCCGGCATCCCGCTGTTCGCCGGCGGCCGCGAGCGGCGCCTGCAACTGCTGGAACAACATGGCTACAACAGCGGCATCGTACAGATGCGCTACCAGGTGATCGCCGAGGACGACCCGCAATGACCGACAACCTGCTGAGCATTTCCGCCGCCTGCCTGTTCGACGACCAGGGCAACCTGCTGCTGGTGCGCAAGCGCGGCACCCAGGCCTTCATGCTCCCGGGCGGCAAGCGCGAGCCGGGCGAAACGCCCCTCGCCGCGCTACAGCGCGAACTGCTGGAGGAACTGCGCCTGCCGATGGGCGCCTCGACCTTCGAGCACCTCGGCAGCTTCCAGGCGCCGGCGGCCAACGAGGCGAACACCCGCGTCGATGCCGATATCTACGTCGCCCGCCTGCCCCACGCCGTCTGTGCGCAGGCGGAGCTGGAGGAACTGGCCTGGCTGGTCCCCGGCCAAGCGCAGCCGGACAATCTCGCGCCGCTGCTGCGCGATCATGTCCTGCCGGCCCTGGCGCGGCGCGCGGCGGAAAACCCGGAAACCCAGGCCGAACACCGGACGCGCCCCGATCATGTGCGCTGAGCGCTAGCGCTACCGTCAACGAAAAAGGCCACCTCGGGGTGGCCTTTTCGCGTTCTCGCACCGATCGCGCGGAATATCGGCGGTTAACGCCTCTCCCTTGTGCGCAGCCTGCGGCTAAGCCTCAGAACGAAGTCCGGCGGTAGGCACGGTAGCGCGGGAACCAGAAGTTCGCCTCGATGGCGTCGTTCAATACCTCGTCGCTGGTATGCAGGGCCTTGCCCTCGGCCTGGGCCTGCTTGGCCACGGCGACGGCGATGCGCTTGCTGACCTCGCGGATGTCACCCAGCGCCGGCAACACGGCGCCCTCGCCCCGGGTAACGATCGGCGAGCAGTTGGCCAGGGCGTTGGCCGCGGCCATCAGCATGCCTTCGGTGACCCGGTTGGCCCGCGCGGCGATCACCCCCAGGCCGATGCCGGGGAAGATATAGGCGTTGTTGCACTGGGCGATGGGAATCCGCTTGTCGCCCACCTGCACCGGTTGGAACGGGCTACCGGTGGCGACCAGCGCCTGGCCGTCGGTCCAGTTGAGGATTTCCTGCGGAGTCGCCTCGACCCGCGAGGTCGGGTTGGACAGCGGCATCACCAGCGGCTGCTTGCAATGGCTGTGCAGCTCACGGATGACCTCTTCGGAAAACAGCCCGCGCTGCCCGGAGACGCCGATCAGCACCGTCGGCCGGGCATTGCGGATCACTTCCAGCAACGCCAGGTCGTCGCCCTGCTGGCCGCCCCAGGCACCGAGGTCGGCGCGCTTCTGCGCCAGGCGGTGCTGGAAGTCGAGCAGGTTGCTCATGTCGTCGGTGAGCAGGCCCCAGCGGTCGACCATGAAGATGCGCCGACGCGCCTGGGCCTCGTCCAGGCCCTCCAGTTGCATGGCGGCGATGATCTGTTCGGCGATGCCGCAACCGGCGGAGCCGGCGCCGACGAAGGTCACGGTCTGCTCGCTGAGCTTCTCGCCCTTGGCCTTGCAAGCCGCCAGCAGGGTGCCCACGGCCACCGCGGCGGTGCCCTGGATGTCGTCGTTGAAGCAGCACAGCTCGTCCTTGTAGCGCTCCAGCAACGGCATGGCATTGGTCTGGGCGAAGTCCTCGAATTGCAGCAGGACGTTGGGCCAGCGGCGCTTGATCGCCTGGATGAACAGGTCGACGAACTCCTCGTACTGCGCCCCGCTCACCCGCTCGTGGCGCCAGCCCATGTACATCGGGTCGTTGAGCAGGTCCGGGTTGTTGGTGCCGACGTCCAGCACCACCGGCAGGGTGTAGGCCGGGCTGATACCGCCGCAGGCGGTGTACAGCGACAGCTTGCCGATCGGGATGCCCATCCCGCCGATGCCCTGGTCGCCGAGGCCGAGGATCCGCTCGCTGTCGGTGACCACCACGATCTTCACGTTGTTCTTGGTGGCGCTGCGCAGGATGTCGTCGATCCGCTCGCGGTCCGGGTAGGAGATGAACAGGCCGCGGTGGGTCCGGTAGATCTTCGAGAACTCCTGGCAGGCCTGACCGACCGTGGGGGTGTAGATGATCGGCATCATTTCTTCCAGGTGCTCCTCGAGCAGGCGGAAGAACAGGGTCTCGTTGTTGTCCTGGATCGAGCGCAGGAAGATGTGGCGGTCCAGATCGGTGTTGCACAGGTTGTACTGGCTGTAGGCGCGCTCGGTCTGCTCCTCGATGGTCTCGATGTTGTGCGGCAGCAGGCCCTGCAGGTTGAAATCGATGCGTTCCTGGGTACTGAACGCGCTGCCTTTGTTCAGCAGCGGCATCTCCAGCAGCGAAGGGCCGGCATGGGGAACGTACAAGGGACGCTTGGCTGTTTCGGTCATATCTGGACTCGCTTCTACGGGCTTCACTCGGGTACGGGGACCACGAACATACCCCCGGCGCAGAGGCTTTCCAAGGCCACGGCGAACAACAGGTCATTGCCGGACCCGCAAGTATCGCCACTTGCACGGCGAAACCGGCGCGTCACATCCGGAACCGACCATTCGACGAATGGTCAGAAGGCTGGCGTCAAAATAGGTCACAATAGCCGCCGCTTTCGTAGGGGAATACGCTGGGAACGCCGATGAGTCCCCGATTTTCCTTCGTGAAGCCCGTTATCGCCGGGACAACCTGAATGCATCCAGGCCCGGAAGCAGTTGGCCGTTTCGTTTGACGGCCTGGTCGGAAGAGTCAGGAGGGCTCGTTCCGGTCACCCAGAAGACACTCCGATGAACAGAGAGTAACCACGAACCAGCGGAAGCCTGGACCGTTATTCACGCACGCGAAGACATGCCGAAATGCGTTCACCCTTTTTGACATGCCTGTCTGTAGGCTTCGCGGCCCTTCTGGCCGCCCTCTCGACGCCCAGCCTGGCTTCCAACCAGGTCACCCACACCTTCAAGCCGTCGAAGAATTCCACCCTGTCGCCCAGCCGGGTCGTCAGTACCCGCCAGTCCGCCAACCGCTCGGTGATCGCGGCCGCCGCTTCCGAAGTCACCGACCGCGCCTTCAGCATGAT
Source organism: Pseudomonas sp. FDAARGOS_761 (assembly GCF_013343155.1). Taxonomy (NCBI): domain Bacteria; kingdom Pseudomonadati; phylum Pseudomonadota; class Gammaproteobacteria; order Pseudomonadales; family Pseudomonadaceae; genus Pseudomonas; species Pseudomonas sp. FDAARGOS_761. Next base: position 3,986,575 of record NZ_CP054572.1, read on the forward strand.
CGGCACCCCCTACCGCTGGGGCGGCACCACGCCGAAGAAAGGCTTCGATTGCAGCGGCCTGGTCAACTATGTGTTCCAGGACGTCGATGACGTCGACCTGCCGCGGACCGCCCGCGCCATCTACAACATGGACAACAACAAGGTCTCCCGCGGCAAGCTGCAACCGGGCGACCTGGTGTTCTTCCGGATCCGCAGCCGCAGCGTCGACCACGTCGGCATCTACGTCGGCAACGACCGCTTCGTGCACGCGCCGCGGCGCGGCAAGAAGGTCCGCGTCTCCGACCTCAACAGCAGCTACTGGAAACGCCACTACCTGGCCGGCAAGCGCATCCTGCCGACCACCCTCGCCCAGGTCGAAAGCACCCGCAAGCGCTGATTCCGGCGCCTGCGGCTCGCTCAGATGCCCCGTCGCGCCTGTTTCCTCAGCAGGCGTGCGCTGTCCCAGCCGGTCAACAGCACCGCCAGCCAGATCGGCGCGTAGGTCCATAGCTGCTCGGGACGGAACGCCTCGCCGAGGAACAGTACCGCCACCAGGAACAGCAGCACCGGTTCGACGTAGCTGAGAATCCCGAACAGCCCCATCGGCAGCAGTCGGCTGGAAGCCATCATCGCGCCGAAGGCCAGCGCGCTGATCAGCCCCAGCATCGGCAGCAGCAGCCACAGGCGCGGCGCCTCGCGGAAGGCCTGGCTCTCGTCGCCCAGCCAGTACAGCGCGGCCAGCGCCAGCGGCAGCAGGAAGAGCATCTCGAAGACGAACCCGGACAGCGCGTCCACGCCCATCCTGCGCCGCAGCATGAAGTACGGGGGATAGCCCAGCGCGGTGACCAGGGAGACCCAGGAGAACGCGCGGGTCAGCCAGAACTCGTGGAGCACCCCGGCCAGCGCGCAGGCCACGGCGATAGCCTGCAGCGGCGTCAGGCGCTCGCCGTAGAACACCCGCCCCACCAGCACCATCGCCAGCGGCAGGAGGAAGTAGCCCAGCGACAGTTCGAGGGTCTTCCCGGCCAACGGCGCCCAGATGAAGATGCCCCATTGCAGCAGCATCATCGCCGCGGTCAGCGGGAAGCAGGCCAGCAGCCAGGGCTCGGCGAACAGCCGGCGCCAGGCGGCACGCAGGGTCGGCCACTGGCGGGTGGCGACGACCAGCAGGAATACCATCGGGATCGACCAGACCACCCGATGCGCCACCACCTGCAGGCTGTCCAGCGGCTCCAGCAGGTGGACGTAGCCCGGCAGGGTAACGAACAGCACCGAGGCGGCCAGCGACAGCAGCACGCCCTGTCCGGAAATCCTCATGCACGCACCTCGCGCCGGCCGAGCCGGTTGACCCACAGCGAAGCGACGATCACCGCGCCGCCCAGGGCCAGGCGCGGCAGGTCGGCGTGCTGGTTCCAGATCAGCAGGTTGAGCAGCAACCCGACCGGCACGTGCAGGTTGTTCATCACCGCCAGGGTACCGGCGTCCACCTCGGTGGCGCCCTTGTTCCACCAGAACTGGCCGAGGGCGGTGGCCAGCAGCCCCATCCATACCAGTACGCCCCATTGCAGCTCGCCGGCCGGCAGGCGCTGCGGATCGCCGAACAGCAGCCAGGCAGGCAACGCCACCAGCAGCGCGCCAACGAAGAAATAACCGAAGCGCTGGCGCTGCGGCAGCTCGGACGGGTACTTGCGCACCAGGCGCTTGTACAGCACCTGGCCGGCGGCGAAGGTGGCGTTGGCCAGTTGCAGCAGCAGGAAGCCCTGGAGGAACTCGCCGGTGATCCCGTCGTAGCGGATGATCGCCGCGCCCAGCACCGCCACCAGCGCGGCGGCCAGGGCCCAGAAGTTGAAGCGGCGGTTGAGCAGGTCGTCGAACAGGGCCACGTGGACCGGCGTCAGCACGGTGAACAGCAGCACCTCGGGCACCGTCAGCACGTTGAAGCTCAGGTACAGGCAGACGTAGGTGATGCCGAACTGCAGCGCGCCGACCAGCATCACCCCGCCGACGAAACGCGGTTCGACGCCGCGCCAGCGGGTCAGCGGGAGAAACACCAGGCCAGCGAGAAGGACCCGGGTAAGCACGGCGAAGTAGCTGTCGACCTGGCCGGCGAGGTACTCGCCGATCAGGTTGAAGGAGAACGCCCAGAGGACGGTGACGAACAGTAGATAACGCATGGACCAGGCACCAGGATGGGGCGCCGACCATAACGTTTTTGCCGCCGCCAAGGAAGGCCGCGCGGGCCCGCGGCCAACCTCGCCGCCCCTGTACTACTTGCCGTGCGCGGTGGGCCAGCGGTATTCGAGCCAGTGCTCCATGCGCTGGCGCAACAAGCCACTCTGCTCGGCGATGTGCAGCCACTGGTCGACGTAGCGCTTGAAGGCCTCGTCGCGCGGCAGCAGGTAGGCCTTCTCGGCGAAGTCGAAGGGTTGCTGCGGATGCACGGCGCAGAGTTCCGGGTGCAGACGCGACTGCAGGCGGGCCTCGATGGCGTCGGTCATCATCAGGTCAGCCTTGCCGTCGACGATCTGCTGAAAGATCGTCACGTTGTCCGGATGCACCAGGATCCGGGCCTTCTTCAGGTTCGCCCGGGCGAACTTCTCGTTGGTGCCGCCGGGGTTGACGATGGCCGTCACGCCCGGCTGGTCGATCTGCTCCAGGGTCTGGAAACGCGCTTCTTCGCTACAGAGGGTGATCGGCGTCTTGCCGTCGCGCAGGTAGGGAATCGAGAAATACGCCTGGCGCTGGCGCTCCAGGTTGATCGAGATGCCGCTCATGGCGATGTCGAAGCGGTCGTCGGCGAAATCGCGCATCAGGTTCGGCCAACTGGTCGGCACCACTACCAGCTTGGCCCCCAGGCTCTCGGCCAGGCGCTGCGCCATGTCCACGTCGAAACCGGCGTAACCGCCCTCTTCCGTGCGGTAGCTGAAGGGCTTGTAGTCGCCCGTGGTGGCGACGCGCAGCACGCCGCTTTCGAGGATGCGGTCGAGGCGGCTCTCCTGCGCCTGGAGGCTGGCGCTGGCCAGCAGCGCAAGGCAGGCCAGGGCCTGGACGAGATGGCGGAATGACTTCGGCATGGCGACTCCTCGGGATGGCGGACCGCAGAGAGACTACGCAAGTCCGCAGCCCCGGCCAAATCCCGGAATGCAGGGGAACGCCCGATGACGCCGGGGCGCGGGCCGAGCATGCGGCAGGAGAAGCGGAAAAAAGTGCGCGAAACGGCTGACGACCTCACACCGCCATCGACAGCGGTACGCCCTGCAGCCATTCCGGGTGGTAGCGCAGCAGCATCTCCAGGCCGCGCTCCTGGTAGGCCGGGAAGCTGATCGCGACCAGCGTCTCGCCCTTGACCTTCTGCGGCGGGCCGAGGCGCTGGAGGATCACGCCGTTGCGAACGAAATAGCGCTCCATGGCCGTGGTGGTCACCGCGACCACCGAACTGGCGCCCAGGTACCAGGCGCATTGCAGGCTGGACCAGAATATCTTCATCGCCAGTTGCGGATCGTCCGCCGCGCTGGCGGCGTAGCGCGAAAGCTCCCATACCGACGGATCGCTGGGCGGGGTTTCGCTGCACAGGTAGGCGAAGACTTCCTTGAGCAGGTAGGCGTCGGTCGTCGGCAACAGGCGGGCACAACCGCAGATACCCTGGCGGCCCATGGCGACGATGTAGCGGGTTTGCGGATGGTCGAACTGGTCGAATTCCTGGTCGCGGACCCTGGAGGTGGAGACCACGTCCCAGCCCAGCTTCTCGATGAAGACTTGATGCCGGTAGCGTCCCAGCTCGGCGATCATGGCGGCGGAAAGCCCTTCCAGCGATTCAGAGAGCAATTCGATCATGACCAAGTCCCCGTGTCGTGCCGGCCGAGAAAAAAAAGGCGGCATCCCTACCCTGATACTCCTGGGCCCTCTCAGTCGGAGGACATACCAGCACACACATGAGGGGGAAGACTAAAGGAGGATGAACGGCAGGCAACCTGCCAGATCTGGTAGGGCGCGCCGGCCGGCGCGCCCTGCGCTTCAGATGAGGCCCAGCGCCGCGGCGTAGGCAGCAGCCAGCGTCTTGTTCGGCGCGTCGAACTTCTTCTGGATGTTCTTGTGGTGGAAGTTCACCGTGCTCTCGGAGATGCTCAGGATGATGGCGATTTCCCCGGAACTCTTGCCGTCGGCGGTCCATTGCAGGATCTCGCGTTCGCGATGGCTCAGGCAGACCGGGTTGGACATCAGCATCGGATGCTCCAGGTCGGTCAGCTTCTGGGTCAGCAACTCGATCATGCAACGCAGCCGCAGGCGGATTTCCTCGCGCTCGAAGCTGGAGATGTTCTGCTGGTCGCGCGCCACGGAAAGCACGCTGAGCAAATTGTTCGGCGCGCGGATCGGCAGGGTCGCGCCGACACAGAGGCCCCAATCGCGAGCCTCGTTCCAGAGCATCCGGCTCTGGTCGAACAGGCTGTCGCTCCAGACCACCATTTCCGAGGAGCGCAGGCCGTTGAGGATCGCCGGATCCACGGCCCCGTAGTTCTGCATCTGGTATCGCTCCAGCCAGGCCTTGGGATAGGTGCCATGGACCTCGGTCTTCGGCCGGGTGAAGGGAATCGTGTGGCGCACGCCATAGGCGTAGTAATCGAAGCCCAGGCGCCGCACTTCCTTTTCCAGGACGGCGAACACGCCCTGGCTGTCGTGGATCGGCTGCATCTCGCTACGCAAACCGTCCCACCACAGCAAAAAGCCTCCGTCATTCCTCATTGCAGTAAGCCCTGATCGATAAAATGCATCACAGCAGAATTGGCCCGGGGTATGACGCTGTCAAGCGCGCAGCCTTGCCGATACGGCAAAATCATGGCAACCCTATCTGTTATGCCAGCACCGTTCAGGACGCAGCCTTCAGCCATCGAGCATCCCCCTCCCTATGACAACGTTCGACCACCTGGGCCGCTTTACCGCAAGCGATACTGTGCGGTTGTGACAATTCCATGAAACGCCGACAGGCCGCCGCCATGGCCGGGTCCTCGAGCAAGCGCCACAGCGCCCCGCGCAACTCCTGCTCGCGCAACGGCACGCCCAGGCGCATCCCGCAGCCGAGCCGGACCAGCCGTTCAGCATTGTCGAACTGGTCGTGGGCACAGGGCAGCAGCACCTGCGGCACCCCCGCCGCCAAGGCCAGGCTCATGGCGCCGATACCGCCCGGATGGACCAGCCCGGCGCACGATGGCAGCAAGGCTCCCAGTGGCGCGTAGGCGCGCTGCAGCACGTGGTTCGGCAAGCCGCGCAGCGGTTCCTGGCCGGCGCCGGTGAGGAAGATCCCACGCGCGCCGAGGCGTTCCAGCGCGCGCAGGGCCATGGCGTAGAAGTCGCCCTGCAGGTGTTCGGTCGAGCCCTGGGTGAACACCAGCGGCCGGCTGCCCTGATCGAGAAAGCGTTGCAGTTCGTCGTCGAGCGGGGTTCCCGGGATACTGCCGTCGAACAGCGGGAAGCCGGTCATGTGCAGGGGTTGCGGCCAATCCTGCTGGGGCGGCGCGAACCAGGCCGGGAACAGGCAGACCACGCCCTGCGGCGAATGCATCCATTGGGTGAAGATGCGCTTCACCGGCGTTTCCAGGCCGACCTTGCGGCGCACCGCGTTGATCTCCGGCGCGCAGGTGCGATCCAGCTTGAAGCGCTCGATGCAGCGCCAGAGCAGCTTGCGCATCGCCAGCGGCATCTGCTCGGGCACGTTGAACTTGGGGTGTACCGGCGGCAGGTGCGCCGACAACAGGGTCGATGGCGAGACCTGCGCGGACAGGTAGGGAATCCCGTACTTCTCGTGAGCGATGCGTGCGCCCAGCGCCCATAGCGAGCCGACCACCACGATGTCGTCATGGCGCTGCGCCGAGACGTACTCGTAGACCGGCTCGATCATCCCGGCGATGGCTTGCCAGAGCACGCCGAAGGACGTCTTGGGGTCCCACAGGCGCGGATCGCCCATGGTCCGGCGGTAGGTCAGTTCGTCGCTCAGCGGGACGAACGCGATGCCGTGCTGCTCCACCGCGTCGCGAAACACCGGGATGGTGCAGAGGCTCACGCGGTGCCCGCGCAGTTTCAGGGTCCGGGCCAGGCCGATGAAGGGAAATACGTCGCCGGCCGAGCCGATGGCGATGAGGATGGCGTGCATGGGGCTACTCCGTGCGTTATGCAACCGCAAAGCCCGGCCAGGCCGGGTCTTCGCAGGTCAAGGGTTCAGGCGTAGCCGATGGCCATCTCGTGGAATCCCGCCGCGCGTTCCGCCCGCTGCGGCTCCGGTTGCTTCAGCAGGTGCTCGAGCAGGGCGCGGTGCACGCGTACCGCGGCCAGCTTGGACTCCAGGTCGAGGAAATGCCCGGTGCCCTCCACCCGCGAGAAACTGCAGTGCGGCAGGTAGTCGCGGAACTGGCGGGCGTCCTCGGCGGTGGTGTATTCGTCCCAGCTGCCGTTGATGAAATGCACGTGGCTCTGGATCCGCTCCAGGCAAGCCAGGTAGCCCCGATCGTTGAGCGCCAGCACCTGGTCGATGTGAAAGCGCGCCTGCTCGTATTCGCCGGTGGCCAGCGAAGCCATGTGCTGATGGTTGCTGGCTTTCAGGCGCGGCGGCAGGTATTTGCCGACGGTCTCGTTGAGCAGATGGCCGATCGCCGACTTGTCGTCCAGCTCGATCAGCGCCTGCGCCCGCCCGACGTAGTCGAGCATCGCCTGGTTCAGTCCAGGGGCGAATGCCATCACCACCGAGCTGCGGATACCGCGCGGATTGCGCGACAGCGCCAGCAGCGTGGAGATACCGCCCCAGGACGCGGAGACCAGGTGATTGACCTCGAAGCGCTCGATCAGCGCCAGGAGGATTTCCACCTCGTCGTCCTTGGTGATCAACCCGCGCTGCGGGTTGTGCTGCCGCGACTGCCCGGCGAAGGGCAGGTCGAACAGCACCACGTTGAAATGTTCGGCCAGGCACTTGCAGGTCCGGGCGAACGAGGCGGTGGTCGCCATCGCGCCGTTGACCAGCATCACCGTGCTGCGCCCGGGATCCTGCCCAACGCGCTCGACATGTACCCGCAGGCCCTTGCAAACCGATACCAACAGACTTTCGCGCCGCATTTCACACCTCCCAAAAATTTTCGAACAGGCAAACAGCTATCGCTGCCACGGGTATCCCGGCATTACGTAGAGTTCGTTCTTATTGTTCGAACGGCAGACAAGTAACTCAGCGGCCATCCGCGCGGACCAGCCACGGCGGATGCGTACCCCTTCAAGCGAGGGGCTTGTGTGGGTCTTGCAGATCGGCCTGCGCAAACGATTGGCGTCCGTGTTCACGCGTAGCCGATGAACACTTTTTAGCCAATTCGAAAGCTAACGGTAACTGCCAGATTTCACAGGACGGGCGGTCGCCTGCGCATAAGCCCCTGCCCGCCCGCGATAAGGCGTGCCAGAGCGGCCGGCGGGGGACAGCGACGGGTTGGCGGAAAGGCATGAAAAAACCGGGCGCCAGGCCCGGTTTCCGGTGTCGAAACGCTCTGGCGTCAGGCTTTTGGCAGGGTCACGCCGCGCTGGCCCTGGTATTTGCCGCCACGGTCCTTATAGGACACTTCGCAGGCCTCGTCGGATTGCAGGAAGAGCATCTGCGCCACGCCTTCGTTGGCGTAGATCTTCGCCGGCAGGTTGGTGGTATTGGAGAACTCGAGGGTCACATGGCCTTCCCACTCCGGCTCCAGCGGGGTGACGTTGACGATGATGCCGCAACGCGCGTAGGTGCTCTTGCCCAGGCAGATGGTCAGGACGTCGCGCGGGATGCGGAAGTACTCGACAGTACGCGCCAGGGCGAAGGAGTTCGGCGGGATGATGCAGACGTCGCTGTTGATGTCGACGAAGCTTTTCTCGTCGAAGTTCTTCGGATCGACCACCGCCGAATGGATGTTGGTGAACACCTTGAATTCGGCGGCGCAGCGCACGTCGTAGCCGTAGCTGGACACCCCGTAGGAAATCACCCGGCTGTCGTCCGCGCCGCGCACCTGGCGCTCGACGAACGGCTCGATCATGCCGTGCTCCTGAGCCATGCGGCGAATCCACTTGTCCGATTTGATGGTCATGGAGGGTGTCCTGTCGAAAGCTGCGAAAAATGATCGCGAATCTTACCGGGGCCGCCGCCCCAGGGCAAAGGCAGCCGTCGCCGACGGCTGCCCGAGCGCCTCAGTCGTCGCTGATGCTGATGTTCGGCAGGCCGACGCTGGCCCGCTCGCTGAGAACGATGCGCGCGCCGACATGGCGGGCGATTTCCTGGTAGAGCATCGCCAATTGGCTTTCCGGGTCGGCGATCACCGTCGGCCGGCCGCTGTCGGCCTGGGTGCGGATGGCGATCGACAGCGGCATGGACGCCAGCAGCTCGACGCCGAACTGCGCCGCCAGCTTCTCGCCGCCGCCCTCGCCGAACAGGTGCTCGGCATGGCCGCAGTTGGAGCAGATATGCACCGCCATGTTCTCCACCACGCCGAGCACCGGGATGTTCACCTTGCGGAACATCTCCACGCCCTTCTTCGCGTCGAGCAGCGCCAGGTCCTGCGGGGTGGTGACGATCACCGCGCCGGCCACCGGCACCTTCTGCGCCAGGGTCAGCTGGATGTCGCCGGTGCCCGGCGGCATGTCCACCACCAGGTAGTCGAGGTTGTCCCAGGCGGTCTGGGTGATCAGTTGGATCAGGGCACCGGAGACCATCGGCCCGCGCCAGACCACCGGCGTGCTGTCGTCGGTGAGGAAGGCCATCGACATCACCTGCACCCCGTGCGCCTCCAGGGGCTCGAACCACTTCTGCTCACGGACCTTCGGCCGGGTGCCTTCCGGCAGGCCGAACATGATGCCCTGGCTGGGTCCGTAGATGTCCGCGTCGAGGATGCCCACCCGCGCACCCTCGCGGGCCAAGGCCAGGGCCAGGTTGGCGGCGGTGGTGGACTTGCCGACGCCGCCCTTGCCGGAAGCCACCGCGACGATGTTCTTCACGTTGCCCATCACCTCGACCTGCGGCTGCGCCTTGTGCGGCTGGATCACGCAGTCGACCCGGACCTCGGCGCGAGCGACGCCGTCGAGCGCCTCCAGGGCCATTTGCAGGGTTTGCGCCAGGCCGTTCCTGAACAGCCCGGCGGCGTACCCCAGTTCCAGGCGCACCCGCACGCGGTCGCCCTGGATCTCCACCTCGCGCAGGCAGCCGGCGCTGACGGGGTCCTGGTTCAGATAGGGGTCCTGGTACTGGCGGAGGGTGGCTTCCACCGTTTGGCGAGTGATAGCGGACATGGGGGATTTCCTGAGGGTTAAGCGGGGAATCGATGCCGGTCATCCTACCCGAGTGGCGCGCGGATGAAAAAAAACCGCCGCTTCTTTATAGTGACCGATCCGTTTAGCTCTCAGCCGATAAGCCGAACCCATGTCCGAACCACGCAAGATCCTCGTTACCAGCGCCCTCCCCTACGCCAACGGTTCCATTCACCTGGGACACATGCTGGAGTACATCCAGACGGACATGTGGGTGCGCTTCCAGAAGATGCGTGGCAACCAGGCCGTCTACGTCTGCGCCGACGACGCCCACGGTTCGGCGATCATGCTCCGCGCCGAGCGCGAGGGCATCACCTCCGAGCAACTGATCGACGCCGTGCGCGCCGAGCACATGGGCGACTTCGCCGACTTCCTGGTGGACTTCGACAACTACCACTCGACCCACTCGGAAGAGAACCGCGAGCTGTCCAGCGCGATCTACCTGAAACTGCGCGACGCCGGGCACATCGACACCCGCCCGGTGACCCAGTACTTCGACCCGGAAAAGCAGATGTTCCTCGCCGACCGCTTCATCAAGGGCACCTGCCCGAAGTGCGGCACCGCCGACCAGTACGGCGACAACTGCGAGGCCTGCGGCGCGACCTACGCCCCGACCGAACTGAAGGACCCGAAATCGGCGATCTCCGGCGCCACCCCGGTGCTAAAGGAATCGCTGCACTACTTCTTCAAGCTGCCGGACTTCGAGGCCATGCTCAAGCAATGGACCCGCAGCGGCGCCCTTCAGGAGTCGGTGGCCAACAAGCTCGCCGAATGGCTGGACAGCGGCCTCCAGCAGTGGGACATCTCGCGCGACGCGCCGTACTTCGGCTTCGAGATTCCCGACGCTCCCGGCAAGTACTTCTACGTCTGGCTGGACGCGCCGATCGGCTACATGGCCAGCTTCAAGAACCTCTGCGCGCGGCGTCCCGAGCTGGACTTCGACGCGTTCTGGGGCAAGGACTCCAGCGCCGAGCTGTACCACTTCATCGGCAAGGACATCGTCAACTTCCACGCGCTGTTCTGGCCGGCCATGCTCGAAGGCGCCGGCTACCGCAAGCCGACCGCGCTGAACGTGCACGGCTACCTGACCGTGAACGGCCAGAAGATGTCCAAGTCGCGCGGCACCTTCGTCAAGGCGCGCACCTACCTCGACCACCTGGACCCGGAATACCTGCGCTACTACTACGCCTCCAAGCTCGGCCGCGGCGTCGAGGACCTCGACCTGAACCTCGAGGACTTCGTGCAGAAGGTCAACTCCGACCTGGTCGGCAAGGTCGTCAACATCGCCAGCCGCTGCGCCGGCTTCATCCACAAGGGCAACGCCGGCGTGCTGGTCGACGCCGATCCTGCGCCGGAGCTGCTCGCCGCCTTCCGCGAGGCCGCCCCGGGCATCGCCGAGGCCTATGAGGCCCGCGACTTCAATCGCGCCATGCGCGAGATCATGGCCCTCGCCGACCGCGCCAACGCCTGGATCGCCGAACAGGCGCCCTGGGCGCTGGCCAAGCAGGAAGGCCAGCAGGACAAGGTCCAGGCCGTCTGCGGCCTGGGCATCAACCTGTTCCGCCAGTTGGTGATCTTCCTCAAGCCGGTGCTGCCGAAGCTGGCCGCCGCCGCCGAAGCCTTCCTCAACGTCGCCCCTCTGACCTGGGCCGACCACCGGACCCTGCTGGCCAACCACCAGCTGAACCCGTTCCAGCCCCTGATGACCCGTATCGAGCCCGCGAAAGTAGAAGCCATGATCGAAGCCTCCAAGGAAGACCTCGCCGCCGCATCCCAACCCGCCGGCAACGGCGAGCTGGTCAAGGAACCCATCGCCGCGGAGATCGACTTCGACGCTTTCGCCGCGGTCGACCTACGCATCGCCCTGATCGAGAAGTGCGAATTCGTCGAAGGCGCCGACAAGCTGCTGCGCCTGTCGCTGGACATCGGCGACGCGAAGCGTAACGTGTTCTCCGGGATCAAGAGCGCGTATCCCGACCCGAGCGCCCTGGAAGGCCGCCTGACGCTCTATGTGGCCAACCTGGCGCCGCGCAAGATGAAGTTCGGGGTGTCCGAGGGCATGGTCCTGGCCGCCGGCCCAGGTGGCGAGGAGATCTACCTGCTGAGTCCGGACAGCGGTGCCAAGCCGGGCCAGCGCGTCAAGTAACGCAGACCACGAAGCCACGGAGGGCTCGATAGAATGAACGCATGGAAGCTTGCCGCCGGCGTCCTGCTGGCGGCGCTCTACGGATGCTCCGCCGAACACGCCGAAAGCGTCTCCGGCAATACCGGTTTCCAGGGCGAGACGGGCAAACCCGGCACCGCCCTCGCCTACGAACACCGCGTCGGCATCCGCCTTCCCGCCGCGCGTATCGACGCGCAACTCGCCGCCAGCCGCGACGCCTGCAACAGCGAGCGCTTCGGCCAGTGCGACGTGCTCGCCATCGAACAACGCGGCGGTATCGGCCATTACGCCGAACTCACCGTGCGCATCGTCCCGGACGGCGTGGAGAAGCTGGTCGCGGCCGCTGCCGAGGGCGGCACGCTGGAAAGCCGGCAGACCCGCGCCGAGGACCTGGCCCAGGCGGTCGCCGACACCCGCCAGCAACGCGAGCGCCTGCAACGCGAGTACCAGACCCTGCAGCAATACCAGGGGCGCAAGGACATGAGCGTCGGCGACCTGCTGGCCCTGGCCAAGGAAATCGCCGCGGTGGAAGCCCAACTGGCCGACAACGCCCAGGCCGGCGCCCAGCAGCAGCGGCGCATCGCCACCAACCTGCTGACCCTGAGCTTCAGCAGCGAGGCGCAGCCGGACAGCCGCCTCGGCCAGCTCGCCACGGCCGCCGGGCAACTGCTCGACGACCTTGTCGATGGCACCATCGCCGCGATGAAGTTCTTCGCCTACAGCCTGCCGTTCCTCGTCGTGCTGCTGCCGCTGGGCCTGTTGCTGCGCGGCCTGTGGCGCTGGCTGCGGCGGCCCGGCAAGAACGAGGCGCGCTGAGCCCAGGCATACGGGCGGACCGGGAGGGTCCGCTCTTTCGCCCAGGACCGCCTGACGGGCCTGGCAACTCACAAGGAGGAAGACCGATGACCGCCACCAGCGACCTGATCGAGTCACTGATTTCCTATAGCTGGGACGACTGGCAGGTGACCCGCCAGGAAGCCGGCCGGGTGATCGCCGCGATCCGCAACGACAACGTGCCCGATGCGACCATCGCCGCACTCGACAAGAGCGGCTCGCTGATCAAGCTGTTCCAGCGGGTGGGCCCGCCGGAACTGGCGCGCTCGCTGGTCGCCAGCATCGCCGGGCGCACCACCATGCAGCGCTACCAGGCACGCAATGCCTTGATCCGCAGCCTGGTCAACAATCCCCTGGGCACCCAGACCGACAACTGGATCTACTTCCCCACCATCACCTTCTTCGACATCTGCGCCGACCTCGCCGACGCCGCCGGCCGCCTGGGCTTCGCCGCGGCCGGTGCCACCGGGGTGGCCAGCCAGGCGATCCAGGGTCCGTTCAGCGGGGTCGGCGCCACCGGCGTCAATCCGACCGACCTGCCGTCCATTGCCTTCGGCGACCAGCTCAAGCTGCTCAACAAGGACCCGGCGACCGTCACCAAGTACAGCAACCCGCTCGGCGACCTGGGCGCCTACCTGAGCCAACTGTCGCCGCAAGACAAGCTGAACCAGGCACAGACGCTGGTCGGCCAGCCGATCAGCACGCTGTTCCCCGACGCCTATCCGGGCAACCCGCCGTCTCGGGCCAAGGTCATGTCCGCGGCTGCGCGCAAGTACGACCTGACGCCGCAACTGATCGGCGCGATCATCCTCGCCGAGCAGCGTGACCAGACCCGCGACGAAGACGCCAAGGACTATCAGGCGGCAGTCAGCATCAAGAGCGCCAACACCTCCATCGGCCTCGGCCAGGTGGTGGTCTCCACCGCGATCAAGTACGAGCTGTTCACCGACCTGCTCGGCCAGCCGGTGCGCCGCGGCCTGTCGCGCAAGGCGGTCGCCACCCTGCTGGCTTCCGACGAATTCAACATCTTCGCCACCGCCCGTTACATCCGCTACGTCGCCAACCTGGCGTCGCAACAGGACCTGCGCAAGTTGCCGAAGACCCGCGGTGCATTTCCCTCCATCGATCTCCGCGCCTACGCCGGCAATCCGCGCAACTGGCCGCGGGACAATGTCCGCGCGCTGGCCTCGGAATACACCTCGCGGCCCTGGGACGACAACCTGTCGCCGGGCTGGCCGATGTTCGTCGACGATGCCTACGCCACCTTCCTCGACCCTGGAATGAGGTTCCCATGAAGACAGTCGCCCTGATTCTCGCCAGCCTCGCCCTGCTGGCCTGCACCGCGGAGTCCGGGGTGGACTTCGACAAGACTCTGACCCACCCGAACGGCCTGGTGGTGGAGCGCCCCGTCGGCTTCGACGCGCGGCGCAGCGCCGAGGGCTTCCGCTTCGACGAAGGCGGCAAGCTGCGCAACCCACGCCAACTGGAGGTCCAGCGCCAAGACGCGCCACCCCCGACCGACCTGGCGAGCAGGCGCCTGGGCGACGGCGAGGCGCGCTACAAGGTAGAGGAAGACGACGGCGGCTCCGCAGGCAGCGAATACCGCCTGTGGGCAGCCAAGCCGGCGGGCGCGCGGTGGATCGTGGTCAGCACCAGCGAGCAGAGCGAGGATGGCGAACCGACCTTCGCCCTGGCCTGGGCGCTGCTGGAGCGGGCCAGGTTGCAGTGAGCGCGACCCCGGGAGACGCAACGGCAGTCCGTCTCCCGGTCTTTCGTACGTGTTTGCGCTAGCCTTGCAGGGCAATCCCACCCGATAATAGGGGGGTTCCCCCGACGGCCCCGGCCCTGCAACGAATGCTTCGCGTATGACTGAACTCGCCCTGATCCTGGTCAGCGCCATCCTGGTCAACAACTTTGTCCTGGTGCAGTTCCTCGGCCTGTGCCCGTTCATGGGCGTGTCGCGGAAGATCGAGACGGCCATCGGCCTGTCCCTCGCCACCACCTTCGTCCTGACCCTGGCGGCGATGTGCAGCCATATCCTGCAACGCTACGTGCTGCGCCCGCTGGACCTGGAGTACCTGCGCACCATCGGCTTCATCCTGGTGATCGCGGTGGTGGTGCAGTTCACCGAGATGCTGGTGAAGAAGACCAGCCCGCTGCTGTACCGGGTGCTCGGCATCTTCCTGCCGCTGATCACCACCAATTGCATCGTCCTCGGCGTCGCCCTGCTCAACGCCAACAAGGCTGAATACGGCTTCCTCCAGGCCACTACCCAGGGCTTCGGCGCCGGGCTGGGCTTTTCCCTGGTGCTGGTGCTGTTCGCCGCCCTGCGCGAGCGCATCGCCATCGCCGACGTGCCGGCGCCGTTCCGCGGCGCGGCCATCGGCATGATCACCGCCGGCCTGATGTCGCTGGCGTTCATGGGCTTCAGCGGGTTGGTCCGGCCATGAACGGCGTGTTCCTGGCGATCGGCGCGCTGCTGCCGATCTGCCTGGCCGGCGGTGCGCTGCTCGGCTATGCGGCGGTGCGCTTCCGCGTCCAGGGCGACCCGGTCGCCGAGCAGGTCAACGCCCTGTTGCCGCAGACCCAGTGCGGCCAGTGTGGCTACCCCGGCTGCAAGCCCTACGCCGAGGCGATCGCCGCCGGCGACAAGATCAACAAGTGCCCGCCGGGCGGCGAAGCGACCATCCGCGCCCTCGCCGACCTGCTCGACCTGGAGCCCGAGCCGCTCGACGCCGCCGAGGAAACCCCGCCGCGGGTAGCCTACATCCGCGAGGCCGAATGCATCGGCTGCACCAAGTGCATCCAGGCCTGCCCGGTGGACGCCATCGTCGGCGCCGCACGGCTGATGCACACGGTGATCGCCGACGAATGCACCGGTTGCGACCTGTGCCTGGAGCCCTGTCCGGTGGACTGCATCGAGATGCGCGAAACCCCAGACGACGTGCGCCACTGGAAATGGCCGCAGCCGTCGCCGCGACTGATCGCCAGTGACCGGGAGCGAGCGGCATGAGCGCCCTGCACGCCTTCCCCGGCGGCCTCTGCCTGCCGGCCAACAAGGAGCGCTCCACCGCCCTGCCGATCCAGCAGGCGCCGCTGGCGCAGCGCTACATCGTGCCGCTCGGCCAGCACATCGGCGCGCCGGCGCGGCCTTGCGTGGAAGTCGGCCAGGCCGTGCTCAAGGGCCAGACCATCGCCCTCCCGGACGGCACCGTCAGCGCCGCGCTGCATGCCCCGACCTCGGGTACCGTGGTGGCGATCGGCGCACACCCCTATCCGCATGCCTCCGGTCTTCCCGCGCCGGCCATCGTCATCGCCAGCGACGGCCTGGAGCGCTGGACCGAGCTGCATCCCTGCCCGGACTTCCACGCCGAAAGCCCGCTGGCGCTGCTCGAACGCATCCGCGCGGCCGGCATCGGCGGTCTCGGCGGCGCCGGCTTCCCCACCGCGGCCAAGCTCGCCGCGCGCCCGGCGGAAAAGATCCATACGCTGGTGGTGAACGGCGCCGAATGCGAGCCCTACATCAGCGCCGACGACCTGCTCATGCGCGAGCGCGCCACGCAGGTGCTGGGCGGCATCGATATCCTGGTGCAGATCCTGCGCCCCGAAGAGGTGCTGGTCGGCATCGAGGACGACAAGCCGGAAGCCATCGCCGCCCTCGGCGCCGCCCTCGGTGAACGGCCCTATCGCATCGTCGCCCTGCCGACCCGCTATCCCTCGGGCGGCGAGCGCCAGTTGATCCAGTTGCTCACCGGCAGGGAAGTCCCGGCGGACGGCCTGCCGGCGGACATCGGCATCCTGTGCCAGAACGTCGGCACCCTGGCCGCCGTGCACGATGCCGTCGTCCTCGGTCGGCCGCTGATCTCGCGGATCACCACCCTCGCCGGCGGCGCCCTGGAGCGGCCGATGAACGTCGAGGCGCTGATCGGCACGCCGGTGCACGAGCTGCTGGCGTTCGCCGGCCTCGCCGAGGGACGCCTGGAACGCGTGCTGATGGGCGGGCCGATGATGGGCTTCGCCCTGCCCGATCTCTCGGTGCCGCTGATCAAGACCTGCAACTGCCTGCTCGCCGGCGATGCCACGGAGCTGCCGGAACCAGTGCCGGCCATGCCCTGTATCCGCTGCGGCGACTGCGCCCAGGTCTGCCCCGTCAGCCTGCTGCCACAACAACTGCATTTCTTCGCCCTGGGCGACGAGCACGAGCAATTGCTCGCCCACAACCTGTTCGATTGCATCGAATGCGGCGCCTGCGCCTACGTCTGCCCGTCGAGCATTCCCCTGGTGCAGTACTACCGCGCGTCCAAGGCGGAGATCCGCGAGCAGCGGCAGAAGTTGCTGAAGGCCGAACAATCCCGTGAGCGTTTCGAGCAACGCCAGGCTCGCCTGCGCCGCGACGAGGAGCGCCGGGCCGCAGAACGCGCCCAACGCGCCGAGAAGGCCGCGCGGGCGCGCGCCGCCCAGGCCGAGCGCGAGGAAGCCGCCCCCGCCACGGCGGTCGACCCGGTGCAGGCGGCGATCGAGCGGGCCAGGGCGCGCAAGCAGGCCGGTAGCGGCAGCGAACGACTGAAACGGCTGAAGATCGAAGCGAGCATGGCGCGGGTGGCCCTGAAGAAGGCCGAGAAACAGTTGCTCAGCCACGACACCCCGGAACAGCATGGCCTGGTCGCGGAACTGCGCGCCGCCGCCGAGGCCGCCGACAAGGCCCTGGCCGATGCCGAAGCCAGCCTGCCGCGCGACCTACCCAGCGCACCGCCTGCCGCGCTCGACGACGAAGCCGAACTGAAGAAGGCCAAGGCCCAGGCCGCCATGGCCCGCGCCCAGCTCAAGCGCTCGGAAAAGGCCTTCGGCGAAGCGCCCGGCGCCGAACAGCGGGCGACCCTCGACGAACTGCGCGCCGAGGTCGAGCGTTGCGAAGCCACCCTGGCCCGCCTCGAGCGTCACGCGCCGAAGCCCGCGGCGCCCCGCGACGACGGCCAGGCGGCGCTGAAGCGGGCGAAGATCGCCCTGGTCGGCAAGCGCGCGGCCTTGAAGAAGGCCGAGCAGGCCGGGGTGATGGACAGCGAGCTGGAACGCCTGCGCGGCGAGCTGCAAGCCGCCGAGCGCGACCTGCATGCCGCCGAGGACGCCTGCGGCAAGCCGGCGCCGGAGCTGGTGCGGATCGACAAGCGCCCGGTCGACCCGCACACCCGCGAGCTGAAGACCGAGCTGGCCTACGCCCGCGCCGCCCTGAAGAAGCTCGAACGCCTGGCGAACGCCGACCCCGCCGCACTCGCCGCCGCCCGCGCGCGCCTGAGCGCCGCCGAGCGCGCCCTGACCGAACACGGTACGGAGTGACCATGGCCCTGCCCCGCCCCACCTCGCCCCACGCCCGCGGCTCCAACCGTACCCCGGCGATCATGCGCCTGGTGCTCGGCGCCTGCGTCCCCGGCCTGCTGACGCTGACCTGGCTGTACGGCCCGGGCACCCTGCTCAACCTGGCCTGGGCCAGCCTCGTCGCGCTGGCCTGCGAAGCCGCCATGCTGGCCCTGCGCAAACGTCCGCCGGGGGTGTTCCTCAAGGACGGCAGCGCACTGGTCACCGCCCTGTTGCTGGCAGTCGCCCTGCCGCCCTACGCCCCCTGGTGGCTGACCCTGGTGGCGACCTTCTTCGCCCTGGTATTCGGCAAGCACCTGTACGGCGGCCTCGGACAGAATCCGTTCAACCCGGCGATGCTCGGCTACGTCGTGGCGCTGGTCTCGTTTCCCCTGGAAATGACCCGCTGGCCCTCGCCGGACAGCGCCCTCGGCCTGCCCGACAGCCTCCGCGAATTCCTCGGCCTCGCTAGCCGGCCGGACGCCTGGGCCCACGCCACCGCCCTCGACGTGCTGAAGACCGACCGCAGCCTGACCGTCGACGAGCTGTTCGCCGGCAACCCGGCCTTCGGCCACCTCGGTAGCGCCGGCAGCGAGTGGGTCAACCTGGCGTTCCTCCTCGGCGGCCTGTTCCTGCTCTGGCGCCGGCTGTTCACCTGGCACGCGCCGCTGGGCATGCTCGCCGGCCTGTTCGCCATGAGCCTGCTGTTCTGGAATGGTTCCGGCTCCGATTCCCATGGCTCGCCACTGTTCCATCTGTTCAGCGGGGCGACCATGCTCGGCGCCTTCTTCATCGTCACCGACCCGGTGTCCGGCGCCACCAGCAATCGCGGGCGGCTGGTCTTCGGCCTCGGCGTCGGCGTCCTCACCTACGTCATCCGCGCCTGGGGCGGCTATCCCGATGGCGTGGCGTTCGCCGTGCTGCTGATGAACCTGGCGGCGCCGACCATCGACTACTACACCCGGCCGCGCACCTACGGCCATCGCAAGGCCGAGCGCGGCTTCAAGGCAGGCGACTGATGGACGCTGCGACTCGCCGTTCGATGCTGCGCAACGCCCTCCTGCTCGGGCTCTTCGCCCTGGTCGGAGTGGGCCTGGTAGCACTGGTGCAGCAATTCACCGAAGCGCGCATCGCCGAAGCCCAGCGCGAGGCGCGCGGCCGCGCCCTGCTGGAACTGCTGCCGCCGGGCAGCTACGACAACCATCCGCTGGACAGCCAGGTGCCAACCTTCGCGCCGAAGCTGCTCGGCCTGGATGCGCCGCGTCCGGCCTATGTCGCCCGCCTGCACGGCCAGGCCAGCGCAGTGATCCTCCAGGCCAGCGCGCCGGATGGCTACAGCGGCGCCATCCAGCTACTGGTCGGGGTCACCGCCCAGGGCCGGCTGCTCGGCGTACGGGTCGTCGCGCACAAGGAAACCCCCGGCCTCGGCGACCGCATCGAACTGGCCAAGAGTCCCTGGGTGCACGGTTTCGACGGCAAGAGCCTGGGCGATCCGGCGGACGCCGGCTGGGCGGTGAAGAAGGACGGCGGTACGTTCGACCAGTTCGCCGGCGCCACCGTCACCCCGCGCGCCGTGGTCCGCGCCGTGCACAAGGCGCTGCGCTACTTCGACGCCAACCGCGAACGCCTGCTCGCCCCCGAAGAGGCTGCCGGACATGAGTGAACAAGATTTCCGCGAGATCGCCCGCAACGGCCTGTGGCGCAACAACCCGGGTCTGGTCCAGTTGCTCGGCCTGTGCCCGCTGCTGGGCACCAGCAACTCGACGGTCAACGCCCTCGGCCTGGGCCTGGCCACCATGCTCGTGCTGGCCTGCTCCAATGCCGCGGTATCGTTGGTGCGCGGCGCGGTGAGCGAGGCGATCCGGCTGCCGGCGTTCGTCATGATCATCGCCGCGCTGACCACCTGCATCGAACTGCTGATGCAGGCCTGGACCTACGAGCTGTACCAGGTCCTCGGCATCTTCATCCCGCTGATCACCACCAACTGCGTGATCCTCGGCCGCGCCGAGGCCTTCGCGGCGAAGAACGGCGTGCTGCGCGCCAGCTTCGACGGACTGCTGATGGGCCTCGGCTTCGCCCTGGTCCTGCTGGTCCTCGGCGGCCTGCGCGAGCTGCTCGGCCAGGGTACCCTGCTGGCCGACATGCACTTGCTGTTCGGCCCGGCGGCGGCGGACTGGAAGATCCAGCCGTTCCCGCAGTACCAGGGCTTCCTGCTGGCGATCCTGCCGCCGGGCGCGTTCATCATGCTCGGCCTGCTGATCGCCCTGAAGAACCGTATCGATGAAAGCCTGGCGGAACGCGCCAAGGTGCAGGCGGGCGACGTACCCGCCACCCAGCGCCAGCGCGTCCGCGTCACCGGAGTGATTGAATGAATGCCGCCAAGCGCGCGGATATCTTCCGCCGACTGCACGAAGACAACCCCGAGCCAAGGACCGAACTGGCCTACACCACCCCCTTCGAACTGCTCATCGCGGTGATCCTCTCCGCCCAGGCCACCGACGTCGGGGTGAACAAGGCCACCGCCCGCCTCTATCCGGTGGCCAACACCCCCGAGGCGATCCACGCCCTCGGCGTCGAGGGGCTGTCGGAGTACATCAAGACCATCGGCCTCTACAACAGCAAGGCGAAGAACGTCATCGAAACCTGCCGCATCCTCATCGAAAAGCACGGCGGCCAGGTTCCCGACAACCGCGAGGACCTCGAAGCCCTGCCCGGGGTTGGCCGCAAGACCGCCAACGTGGTGCTCAATACCGCCTTCCGGCAACTGGCCATGGCGGTGGACACGCATATCTTCCGCGTCGCCAACCGCACCGGCATAGCACCGGGAAAGAACGTTCTGGAAGTGGAGAAGAAACTGCTGAAGTTCGTGCCGCGCGAGTACCTGCTCGATGCCCACCACTGGCTGATCCTGCATGGCCGCTACGTCTGCAAGGCGCGCAAGCCGCAATGCGGAAGCTGCCGGATCGAGGACCTGTGCGAATACAAGCACAAGACTTCAGACGATTGATCAACTATTCGAAATCCTATCTTTACGATTGAAAAAATCTTTTTTACCAGCCACGGCTTTGTCGCTATAAGGTGCGCCATTACCACCCCATAAGTTGGAGTGAATGTCATGGCAAAAGCCAAAGAAGAACTCGAGATCGACGACGAAGCCGGCGTTGAAGAGGATGACGGCGAGGAAACCAGCGTCGAGGTGGCCAAGACCAACCTGACCAAGCGTCGCATCATCGACAACCTGCTGGAAGAACGCCGCCTGCAGCGCCAGTTGTCGGACTACGACTTCGACCTGTGAGAGCGCCGCCCACACCGCAAGCAAGCCCCGCAATTGGCGGGGCTTCGTTTTTCCGGCGGCCATGAAAAGCCCGCCGAAGCGGGCCTGAACACCAGTGCGATCGAGCCGAGACCGCCATGCCCAGCCGGCACGCGCCGGGCGGCGGCCACGGCAACCGCTATCCGACGGTTGCCGTCCCGGCCGTCCCAGATAACGCCCTCAGGGTCGCAGTTCGAACAGCGCCGGCAGCGGCGGCCACTCCGAAGGCACCTTGCGGAAGCGACTGAAGCCGGCGGCCTCGGCCATCTGCCGCGCGCGGTCCTCGCCCATGAAGGCGCCGAGACCCTCGCCGCCGTGGGACAGCGAACAGGTCATGCAATACAGCGTGCTCTGCGGGTACATCACGCGACCGAACAGGTTCATGTTCTCGTGCAGTTCCTGCGACAGGTTGAGTTCCACCATCAGGTAGGTCCCATCGTCGGCGGTCGACTCGCGCAGGTCCTTCATCATCTGCTGCGGGTCGGTCGCGTCGTGGATGACCACGAAGGTCGTGACGAAGTCGAACTTCTTGCCCGCCAGCGCATCGGAATCGCTGACCTCGAAGCGCACCCGGTCGCCGACCCCCGCAGCCTCGGCGTTCGCCCGCGCGCGTTCGATGGACGGCGCGTGGAAGTCACAGCCATAGACCTGGGCTTCGGGGAACGCCTTGGCCATCATGATCGCGGCCAGCCCGCTGCCGCAGCCGAAATCGAGCACGCTGCCACCCGCCTGGAGCTTTTCCTTGACGCCATCCAGCGAAGGAATCCAGTGCTGCACGAGGAAGTGCTTGTACCAGGGCATGGTCATGCGCTCCATGCCTTCCCAGGTTTCCAGCGGGAAGGATTCCTCGGGGCAACCGCCGCCGCAGCGGAAGGCCTCGATGATCTTCGGCGCCATGCTCACGAAGGGCACGCTCAACTGGATGATCCCGCCGGCGAAATAAGGCGAGTCCTCGTCGGCGAGCACCGGGACGAACTCGGCCGGCAACCGATAGCTCCTGCTCTGCGGATCGTAGGCCAGGTAGTTGCCGGTGACCATGCTGCCCAGCCATTCGCGCAGGTAGCGGGTGGTGTAGCCGGTCTGCTGCGCCAGCTCCTCCAGGGTCACCCATTGGCCATGGGCGAGCGCCTTGAACAGCCCCAGGCGGTCGCCGATGTAGAGCATCGCGCCGCGCAGGGTATTGCCGTAGTCCTCCATGATCCGCGCTGAAAACTGCTTGACCTTCGCGGTTTCGATCTCGTTAGCCTTTGTCATTCTTGTTCTCCGTTGATGTGCAGTACCGCCGCCTCTGGCGGCGGGTGATTCAGTGGTGGCTGGCGACCTTGTCCAGCACCTTGTCGACGATGGTCCCGGCCATGCCGAGATGGCTCCGCGGCTCGAACAGCCTGGCCAGGGTTTCCTTCGGCATGACGGCGCCCACCCGCGGATCCGACTCGAGCGCCTGGCGCATCGGAATCCGCTTGCGCTGGCAGGCCTGGGTGATCTCGAAGATGATTTCGTAAGCGCTGCTCTTGCCCAGTTGCTTGGCCATCTCGAAGACGAACGCCTCGGTACAGATCGCATCGCTGTATGCATTCGCCGTCCGCGCCATGGTCTCGTCGTGGACCGTGAGCCCGTCGATGGTGTCGGTCAGCAGCGACAGCGCCATCAGCGCATAGTGGGAAACGTCCGCCACCGCACACCATTCCAGGCGCGTGCCGCGGTAGTCCCGCTCGTGCTCGAGGATCATGGCGTCCAGCGCGAGCAGGACCTGGGCCTTGGCCAGCCTGGCCAGCACCACAACCTGCTCGCAGCCTTCCGGATTGCGCTTGTGGGGCATGGTGCTGCTACCGATCTGCTGCTGCGTCCAGCCCACCTCCAGCTCGCCGATCTCCCAGCGGTTCAGGGTGCGGATCTCGTCGGCGATCCGCGCCAGGGACGCGGTGACCATGGCCAGGGTGCTGACGAACTCGGTAACCCGGTCGCGGGACACGTGCCAACCCGCCAGCGGCACGTCCAGCGACAGCCGCCGCGCGAAGCTTTCGAGCAGGAGCATGGCCTCGTCGCCGAAGGCGGCCATCGTGCCCACGCCGCCGAACAGTTGCACCACCAGGATCCGCTTGCGCGCCTCGCCCAGGCGTTCGCGGTGACGCAGCAACTCGTCGATCCAGCCGGCCACCTTCAGCCCGAAGGTGGTCGGCAACGCCGGGATCGAGTGGGTCCTGGCGACCATCAGCGCATTGCGGGTCCCGCTCGCCAGCACCGAGAGCCGGTCCAGGAGGATGTCCAGCGCCCGCTCCGTTTCATCCAGCACATCGCGCATTTCCAGGGACTGCGCGGTGTCCTGGATATCCTGCGTGGTCGCGCCGAAATGCACGTACTCGCGCGCGCTGGGGCTGCAGTTCCGTTGCAGCGCGCCCAGCAGGGGCATCAGCGAATGCCCGGTGCTGGCCACGCCCTCGGCGATCTGCTGCAGGTCGACGGCCGAAAGCCTGGCGGCCTTCGCGATCTCCAGCGCGGCCTCGGGCGGGATGACGCCGACATCGGCCTGCGCCAGCGCCAGCGCCGCTTCCACGTCGAGCCAGCGTTGCAGGCGGCAGTGGCTACAGAAGATCCGTCGGCTCACCGGGCCGGCGTAGCCGCCGCCATGGGTTTTAGAGTCAACGATGTGACTGTGTTCGTGCTTGCAGGACGACTCGGCCGGTGCGCCGCCGAAGCTCTGCGGATGCGCGGTGCACGAGGAACGGGCAAGCATTTCCAGCGATTCAGCATCCATCACCTATCCTCCATCACGTACTGGGACTGACCGGTATTTCCTTGGGAAGAGGCGGCGCCTTCGGGCCTGTCGCCCGACGCGCCGGTTCGTGGTTTGCCGGCGACCAGGTCGACCATCTCCGCGGCGAGGCCGACGTAGCCGACGGGGTCGAGCAGTTCTTCGAGCGCCTCGGCGCTGAAACAGCCGCGCAACCTTGGCTGCCCGAGCAGCGCCTCGCGGAACGGAACGCCCTGCCGCTGGGAGGCCTGGGTTATCTCATGGAGCAGTTCGTGGGCGGTCTGCTTGCCGAACTGCCCCGCCAGCGCGAGCATGACCCGCTCCGACAGGATCAGCCCACCCAGGAGGTCGAGGTTGGTGCGCATGCGTTCCTCGCGCACCTCGAGCCCCTCGGCCAGCACCGCCTCCATGCGGGTCAGCAAGGCGCCGGCGTAGACGAACAGCTCCGGCAACGCCGCCCACTCGATGCGCCAGGCGGTGCCGTCGCGCTCGTGCAACTGGAACGCGGCATCGGTGAGCGCCACCATCTGCGCCCGCACCAGCCGCGACAGCGCGCTGACCAGGTCGACCGACGACGGGTTCCGCTTGTGCGGCATGGTGCTGCTGCCCACCTGTCCCGGCCGGCTGCCCTCGCGTACCTCGTCGATTTCGCTGCGCTGCAGGTGGTAGATCTCGTTCGCCACCCGGCCCAGCGTCACCGACACCTGGACCAGCAACCCGGCAACCTCCAGCACCCGGTCCCGGGCGCTGTGCCAACTGGTCGACGGCGCGCCGAGGCCAAGCCTGGCCAGGGTTCGCCGCTGTAGCTCGAAGCCCTGGGCGCCGAACGACGCCAGGGTTCCCACGGCACCGGTCAGGTTGCCGACCAGGACGCGTTCGCGCGCTTCGTCGAAGCGCGCCAGGTGACGGTCGATTTCATCCACCCAGACGGCGACCTTGTAGCCGAAGGTCGTGGGCAGCGCCTGCTGCCCGTGGGTGCGTGCAACCATCGGCGTGTGCTGGTGGCGCAGGGCAAGCGCCAGCAGATGGCCACGGATCGAGTGCAGGAGCCCGAGCGCATGGCCCCAGGCTTCCTTGACCTGCAGCATCAGCCCGGTGTCGAGGATGTCCTGGGTGGTCACGCCATAGTGCACGTACTCCCCCCAGCTACCCTCGCACGACCTCGCCAGGGCGCGGATGGTAGGCACCAGCAGGTGCCCTGTCTCCAGGCTTTCGCGGCCCAGTTGGGTGAGGTCGAAGCGCTCCACCTGGGCGGCGCGGTCGATCTCCCGCGCCGCCTCGTGGGGGATGATGCCCATCTCGGCCTGGGTCGCCGCCAAGGCTCGCTCGACATCCAGCCACCTCCGCACCTGGTTGGTATCGGAAAAGATCGCGGCGAATGCCGGGGACGAGTAGGCGCCCCCGTGTATACGGGATTCCGTAATGTGACTTGGCATTTTCGAGTGCTCGCTTTGTCCCGGTGGAAGTCACTTGACGCTCTGCATCTCTTCCCAGATCGCGTCGTAATAGGCCCTTTCCACACGGAAGTGCTGCGATAGCGAGGTCAGGAACGCATTCTGGAACTGCACGTCCGGAATCCGCCGCGCGATGAGTTGCCATTCGCGCTTGGCCCGCGGCGGTACGAGGCTGATGTGGACCTTGTAGTACTCCGCCTGGTCCTCGCTCAGGCCGGCCTGGAGCAGGGCCCGATAGAGCTTTTCGTGGTTCCCCGGCACGACCAGTTCGGTGATGTAGAACACCGCCAGCCCCCAACCGACCTCGGCATGCCGGAAGGCACGGGCGCGATTGTTCAGGTAGGCGATTTCCTCGGGCATCGTCGAGACGGCCTGGAAGTCCGCCTCCAGGCCGATGGCTTCGAGCAGCTTGGCCAGCAGGCGCGGATGCGAACCCTTTTCGTCTTCCTCGCCCAACTCGCCATAGAGGTAGCGCGCGAGCGCCGCGGCCTCGTCCACATCGGTCAGGTTGACCAACAGATCGGCCGCATCGCGGTACAGGCGGAAGGTGCGGAACCACTGGTGACGGAGGAACACCTGGAGCTGCGCGCGGGAGGCCGAGCCGGAGAACACGTACTGCGACATCGGGTGCCGCTCGCGGGACTGCGCGGCGATTTCCTGTTCGAGACGCTTCTGGAAATCCTCCTCGGACAGCGCCCTGGAAAGATCGGCGGCGGGCATGAAACGCTCTTCGACGCGATAGATCGCCCGGGCCAGCCAACGCCGGGTCTGGGCGGTCGCCACGTCGTCGCTCAACGAAAGGACGTAGAGCAACTGCTGGTACGCGGCATAGGCCTGGCGGTCGCCCTTGAGCCCTGCCTCGGCCAGCGCGGCCAGCTTGCTCGCGGCGCTATCGATCTGGCGGGAAGTAGCGTGGACGGCCAGCGCATCGGCAACGATGCGTGCTTCATCGATGGGCAGGTTCTGCAACTGCGGCAGGGAAAAATTGCGGGTATTCATCCTGTACTCCTTGTTCTTGTTCTGGATAGGCATCAGGCCATGGTCAGGGAATTCGCCTGCATCTGCTCCCAGAGCAGGTCGAAGTAGGCCCGGTTGATTTCGAAGTGGCGCGCCAGCGACTGCATGAACTTGCGCTGGAAGTCTTCGCTCGGCGCGAACTTGGCGATCAGCGCCCACATCTCCTCGGTATCGATCTCGTCCTGGGTGCCGTGCAGGCGATGGAACTCGCTGGGTTGCTCGGGCACGCCCAGGCGCTGCAGGAGTTCGTAGATGCGCCGGTGGTTGACGCAGCTCACCGACTCGACCGCGTACAGGAGCGCAAGGCCCCAGGCGACATCGGTGTGCCGCACGCAACGGATACGGTTGTTGAGGTAGGCCTTCTCCAGCGGATGCAGCGCCGGGAAATCGATGCGCAGCGGAATGTCGAAGTAGGTCATCAGGTGGGACAGCAACGCGGGGTGCGAGCGCTCCGGCGTCTCCGCCCCGGCCTCGCCGTAGAGGTTGCGATAGAACACCGAGGCGTCTTCGATGTTTTCGAAGCGGAAGGCCAGCTCCGCCAGGAGACTGTAGAAGTTGTAGGAACGGACCCAATGGTGTTCCAGGAAGAAGTGCACGTCCTCGACCGGCGGCGTGCCCTGGAACAGGTGGACCGACATGGGATGGCGCACCCGGCTGCGCGCCTCGATCTCGGCGTCGACCTTCTTGCGGAACTCCTCCACCGGGACGGCGCTGAAACCGGCCGGCTCGGGAGCGAAACGATCCTCGACCAGGTAGACCTGGCTCGCCATCCAGCGGCGGGTCGGCTCCGTATGCGGATCGCTGCCTACGTGCAGTTCCAGGAGCAACGCCTGGTACTGCGCGTAAGCCGAAGCATCACCGCCCAGGCCTTTGGCCGTGACCGCGAGAATCGCCTCGAGCGCGAGCGTGATCTGGTCCAGGGAGGCACCCGGTTTCAAGGCTTCAGCCAGGAGAACCGATGCATTTCGGGCAGGTTCCGACATTGTCCGCTGGGGGCGGATATTCATATCGGAGGAAGAATTGCAGCATTGCTGTAACGGATTTGAAGTCATTTGGATCACCCTTGTTTTTGTTGTTGTGCGGGGCGACCGTAAAGCTTGCCACGGTGGCAAGGTCAAGCAATGCAGCGGCCTTGTCGGCGGACAACGGAGTTCGCCGAAAGGTGCTCTTCGATAACACTTTATGCGCTGCGAAAAACCCCGAGCTAAAGGCCTGCGAATCCATCGGAGAATAACTTTTAGGGTTTCCTGTCAGCGCCTCTTGCCGTTCACATAACTGTCACCTCGCGGCCGACTGAAATATTGATTTACAAATTCCAAAGAGTTCTTTCCACAATAGCCAAGCGCCATTGATGGCATATGGACGCGGACTTCAATGAAAATCATTTTCCTATTGCCGGCACTGGGCGAAACGCTACTATCCGACCCTACGCCTGCGTCATGCCCATGCACTCAACGGCCCTCCGGATAACCGGCCTCGCTCAACGCCTCGAGGAATGCGTGCTTGTCCAGAGTGCTCTCGACCCTGGCCTCGCGCCGAGGGGGATCGGTCTCTACGCGCGCCTGGGGATCGACGCCGTGGAGGATACGGGTGACAGTCTTGGCACAACCGCCGCAGGTCATGTTCGGAATATGGAAAGAAAACATCGCAACCTCCTGGTTTGTTGACTCCTGCGAACCATGAGTCCTGCCATCGTGACAAGGTCAACTCATAAATCTCTCAGGTAAACCAAACTTTCAAAAATTCATATGAATAGTTCCAGAGGTTATTCCGCAAACTTAAAACAACGAGCAAAGCCAAGTTCGAACATATAGAACAACTCCGCCCGACAACCGAGATACCGCGTCAGCCAGCTCCACTCACCATTGAGGAACCTCTCGACGATATTCTCCGTGCGGCGCGAGCGCAGAGGCACAGGAGTGACTTCATCCAATAAGAAACGGCGGGCAGCCGGAACGTACCTGAAGAACAGTGAGAAAGTAATACTTCCCCACTCTTCTGAACATTGAATTCCCGAGCAGATACTTTCCATCTGCCCTCTTCACTCATCCATCTGAATGAACTACCGAAAAAGAGTTCGGAACCGACTTATCGATAAGGCGGACAGGGACGAGTGATCCGCGCCAGGCAATCCGTACTCCCGGGGTTCGCCAAATAACCGGAGGACGCGCCGCACGGCCCTCGACCCAGGCAGTCGAGCGAAGGCCGGCGGCTGATCAGGAGCGACTGTCGCGCTGCCGTGCCACGCCTGGAGAGGTATCGTCGGTAGCCACACCACAGCGCCGCGCCCCCGCGCAGGCCTCCCAGCCACCCCCCAGCGCCTTGTAGATACCCACGACGGCAAGGCGCTGCTCGGTGCGCGCGATGCTCAATGCGCGCCGGCTGAGGTAGTCCGAGCGTTCCGCCTCGAGCACGTCCAGGTACTCGCCGTCCCCCTGGACGAAGCGCTCCCGGGCCAGGCGCGCCGCCTCGCGATTGGCCGTCGCCTCGAGCAGGCGCAGGCGGAGCCTGTCAGCGGCAGCGCCATAGCCGTTGAAGGCATCATCGGTCTCCTGCAGGGCGCGCAGTACCGTCCGGTCGTAGAGGATCAATGCCTCCTGCGCACGGGCTTCGCTGGCGGCGATCCGCGCCCGCACGCGACCGCGGTCGAGTAACGCCCAGCGAATCACCGGGTTCAGGACGTTGAAGGACGTACCACTCTCGTCCAAAGCATCGAGATTGCCGGCGACCAGGCCGATCGAGCCGCGTACCTCGACCTGCGGATACAGCCCCGCGGTCTCGACGCCGATACGTGCGGTCGCGGCCGCCAGGTTGCGTTCGGCCGCGGCGATGTCGGCGCGACGCGCCAGCAGTCCCGCCGGGTCGCCGACCCCGAGGGTGCGGAGCGTCAGCCTTTCCCCGGAGGCGCGGGCGACCGGCGGGCTGAAGGCCTGCGGGGCTTCCGCGAGGAGAACGGCCAGCGCATTGCGGGTGGCGGCGCGGCGCCGTTCGAGGTCGGGCACGGCCGCCTCGACGTTGTGCAATAACGCTTCGGCGCGCAACCGGTCGAACTCGTGGGCGGAGCCGGCGCTGACCAGGCGCTCGACCATCTCCAGGCTGTCGCGCTGGTTGCCGGCGATGTCATGGACCACCGCAAGTTCGGCCTCGATGCCCTGTAGCTGGAACCAGGTCATGGCAACCGTAGCCGCGACGCTCGCCTGCACGTTGCGCAGCAGGGCCTCGCGCGAACCCGCCTGCGCCTCGGCGGCCTCCACCGAGCGCCGCACCCGGCCGAACAGGTCGATTTCCCAGGAAGCATCCAGCGCGCCGCGATAGGTCTCGATGTCGCGCTGCTGGCCGGCCGGTGTTTCCACCTCGCCGCGCCGCCGGGCCTGGTAATCGAACGCCGGCCCGCCGCGCGGCAGGAACTCCTCGCGGTTCTCGCGCAGCAGCGCCTTCGCTTCGTCCAGGCGCGCGCCGGCAAGGGCGATGTCGAGGTTCGCCGCGAGCGCCCGCTGGATCAGAGACTCCAGGGCTGGCTCGTCGAACCCGCGCCACCACTCGATCTCCACGCCACTGCCATCGATACCCGCCGGCATCGCGCCGAAGCTGGCCGGTGCGGACGCGCTCGGCGGCGCATAGTCGGGCCCCACCGCGGCACAGCCGCCCAGCAGGATCAGCGCGCTCAACGAAGACCGCAGGTATGGCTTCATGGACGGCCTCCCTCCAGATGCGCCAGGCTGCCGCCGGCGCGTCGCTCCAGGCGCGCCGCCAGTGCCCGTACCAGTACGTAGAACACTGGCGTGAGGAACAGGCCGAACAGCGTCACCCCGAGCATCCCGGCGAATACCGCGACGCCCATGGCCTGGCGCATTTCCGCTCCGGCGCCGCTGGCCATGACCAACGGCACCACGCCGGCGATGAACGCCAGCGAGGTCATCAGGATCGGCCGCAGGCGCAGGCGGCAAGCCTCGACCACCGCCTCCAGCGCACGGGCGCCCTCGGCCTCCAGCGTGCGGGCGAACTCGACGATCAGGATCGCGTTCTTCGCCGCCAGGCCGACCAGCACCACCAGCCCGATCTGGACGAACACGTTGTTGTCGCCGCCCACCAGCCACACCCCGGCGATCGCGCTGAGCAGGCACATCGGCACGATCAGCAGGACCGCCAGCGGCAACAGCCAGCTGTTGTACTGCGCGGCGAGGATCAGGTAGGCCAGCAGCACGCACAGCGGGAAGATGAACAGCGCGCTGTTACCGGCCAGCTTCTGCTGGTAGGTCAGGTCGGTCCATTCGAAGGTCATGCCCTCGGGCAGCACTTCGCCGGCCAGGCGCTCCATCAACGCCACCGCCTGTCCCGAACTGACGCCGGGAAGCGCGCCACCGCTGATATCGGCCGACGGATAGCCGTTGTAGTGGATCACCCGGTCGGGACCGGAGCTGGGCGTCACGGTGACGAACGAGGACAGTGGCAACATCGCCCCGGCGGCATTGCGTACCTGCAGGCGCCCGATGGCTTCGGCCTGCATGCGGTGCGGCGCATCGGCCTGGGCAGTGACCTTGTAGGTGCGCCCGAAGCGGTTGAAGTCGTTGATGTACAGCGAGCCGAGGTAGACCTGCAATGCCTCGAACACATCGGCCAGGCGAACGCCCTGGCTCTTCACCTTGGTGCGGTCGACCACCACCTCGAGCTGCGGGGCATTGATATCGAAGCTGGTCATCAAGCCCCCGAGCTGGCCGGACTCAGTGGCCTTCATCATCAGCACCTGGGTCTGCCTGGCCAGGGCTTCCAGCCCGGCGCCGCCGCGATCCTCGACCTGCATCTTGAAGCCGCCGATGGTTCCCAGCCCCGGTACCGGCGGCGGTGGGAAGACCCCGAGGAAGCCGTCGGGAATGCTGGCGAACTTGGCTTGCAGGCGCCCGGCGATGGCCAGCGCGCCGAGATCGGCGGAGGTGCGCGATTCGAACGGGTCGAGCATGAAGAACATGACCGCGGCGTTCGGCACGTTGACGAAGCCGTTCACCGACAGGCCCGGGAAGGCCACGACGCTCTCCACCCCCGGCTCGTCGAGGCCGATCCGGGACATCTGCCTGACCACCGCATCGGTACGCTCCAGCGACGCTCCGTTCGGCAACTGGGCGATGCCGACCAGATAGTACTTGTCCTGCATCGGCACGAAGCCCGGTGGCACCGCCTGGAAACCGACCCAGGTCAGGCCAAGCAGGCCCCCATACACCACCAGGGCCAGGCCGCTCACCCGCACCACCTTGCGCACCGCGTTGCCGTAGGCCTCGGGGGCATTTCGCAACGGTCGGCCGAGGGCCTGGAGCAGTCGCTGGAAGCGCCCCGCCACCGCATCTCCGGCCGGCCGCGGACGCAACAGCAGGCCCGCCAGGGCCGGGCTGAGGGTCAGCGAGTTGAGCGCCGACAGGATGGTGGAGATGGCGATGGTCAGGGCGAACTGACGATAGAACTCGCCCTGCAGGCCACTGAGAAAGGCCGTGGGGATGAACACTGCCGCCAGCACCGAGGTGATCGCCATGATCGGTCCGGTGACCTCGTCCATCGCACGCCGCGCGGCCTGGAGCGGCGGCTCGCCGTTCTCGATGTGGCGCTCGACGTTTTCCACCACCACGATGGCGTCATCGACGACGATGCCGATCGACAGCACCAGGCCGAACAGCGACAGGGTATTCAGCGAGAAACCCATCAGATGCATGACGGCGAAGGTGCCGACCAGCGAGACCGGCACGGCCATCAGCGGAATCAGCGAAGCACGCCAGCTACGCAGGAACAGCACCACCACCACCACGACCAGCAGGATCGCCTCCAGCAGGGTGGTGGCCACGGTCTGCAACGAAGCGCGGACGAACACCGTCGGGTCGTAGGCGATGCGCGCGCTCAGGCCGGCCGGGAAGTTGCCTTCGAGCCTCGCCACGGTGGCACGCACCGCCTCGGCGGTATCCAGCGCGTTGGCTCCGGGGCTCTGGACGATCTGCAAGGCCACCGCCGGCTCGCCGTCCAGCAGGCTGCGCAGCGCATAGGCATCGCCGCCCATCTCGATCCGCGCGACGTCGCGCAGGCGCGTCACCTGGCCGTCGGCGCCGGTGCGGACGATGATGTCGCCGAACTGCTCTTCGTCGCTCAGGCGCCCGAGGGTATTCACCGTGACCTGGAAGGCCGCGGTGGAGTCCGGCGCCTGGCCGACGGCGCCGGCCGCCACCTGGACGTTCTGCTCGCGAACCGCGGCGATCACCTCGCCCGCCGTCAGCCCGCGCGCGGCGATCAGGTCGGGGTCGAGCCACAGGCGCATGCTGTATTCGCCGGCGCCCCACACCACCACATCGCTGATCCCCGGCAGGCGCAGCAGTTCGTCGCGCACCTGGAGGTAGGCGTAGTTCGAGATGTACAGCGGGTCGTAGCGTTGCTCCGGCGACAGCAGGTGCACCACCATGAGGATGTCCGGCGAGGTCTTCTGGGTGACCACGCCCTGCCGCTGCACCTCGTCGGGCAGGCGCGAGAGCACCCGCGAGACCCGGTTCTGCACCTGGATCTGGGCCATGTCGGGATCGATGTGCTGGTCGAAGGTGATGGTCAGGATCATTCGCCCGTCGGTGGCCGACTGCGAGGACATGTACAGCATCCCCTCGACCCCGGTGATCGCCTGCTCCAGCGGCGTCGCCACCGTCTGCGCGATCACGTCGGGGTTGGCGCCGGGATAGGCGGTGGTCACCTGCACGGTCGGCGGCGTCACCGCCGGGTATTCGCTCAGCGGCAACTGGAAGAACGAAACGATGCCTCCGATCATCATCAGCACCGAAAGAACGATGGCGAAGATCGGCCTATCGATGAAGAAGCGTGGGAATGTCATTGTGCGGCCCCCACGGTCTTCGACAGGTCGACGGGCGTGCCATCGATTTCCGCAAGGAGCGGCGTGATCTGCATGTCCGGCCGCACCAGGCCCTTGACGACGATGCGCTCGCCCGGCTGCAGGCCCTGGCGGACGACCCGCAGGCCGTCGACCATCGGGCCGAGTTCCACCGGCCGGTACTGGGTCTTGTTGCCTTCGTCGACGACCAGCACATAGCGCCGGCCCTGGTCGGTGCCGATGGAATGGTCGGCGACCAGCACCTGCTCGCGAGGCTTGCCGGTCTCCAGCCTGACCTTGGCGAACAGCCCCGGCGTCAGTTGCCCGTCCGGGTTGTCGACCACCGCCCGAACCCGGACCGTGCCGGTCCCGCGGTCGGCGGCATTGGCGAGGAAATCGAGGCGACTGCTTCGTCCATAGGACTCGTCGGTGAGCAACGCCACCTTGACCCTGGGGGCCTGCTCGCCTTCCCTGCCGCGGGTCGGCGCCAGGGCCTGCAGGTAGGTGCGCTCGTCGACATCGAAGTACACGTACAGCGGATCGACCGAGACGATGCTGGTCAGCGCGGTGACGCCATTGGTGACGTAGTTGCCCTCGGTGACCTGGATATGCCCGACACGCCCGCCGATCGGTGCCGTCACCCGCGTGAAGCCGAGATCCAGTTGCGCCGCGTCGAGGGCGGCCCTGGCCGCATCGACCTGGGCCTTGCTGGCATTGCGCGAGGCGATGGCGCTGTCGAGCCGCTCCCGGGCGACGACCTTCCGCGCATACAGCAGCTCGGCTCGCTCGTGTTCGGTGCGCGCCAGCAACGCCGCGGCCTCGGCCTCGCGCAGGCGCGCCCTGGCGGCATCCTGCGCCGCCTTGAACACGCGCGGGTCGATGAGGAACAGTTGCTGGCCCTTCTCTACCAGGCGGCCTTCCGGCACCGTAACGTCCTGGATGTAGCCAGCGACGCGCGGCCGCAGTTCTACCTGCTCGACAGCGGTCAGCGAGCCGGTGAACTCGGCGTAGGGTGTCACCGGGCGAACCACCACCTCGGCTACGGGAACGCTTGGCGGGGCGCTCGCCGCTCCCGGCGGCGCCGATTCCCCGCAGCCAGCGATAAGGGCCGCGACACCTAGCGTCGCGGTGATGCGGATGAAGTGTCTGAGATTCATTGTTATGCCTTCCTGGTCTGAGCCTGCGTGGCCTGGCTGGACGAAACCGCTTCCGTGGCCGGTTATCGACCTTGACACCTTGGCAAGGTCAACCCCCCTTTTTTCCGACCTCATGGCGAAGGCGCAGCGAGCTTTCGGCCGGTCACCGGGGGCGGGACGCCTGGCACGCTCGGAGACGCAGCGGGCAGCTCGGGAAGGTGGCGGAGGCAGGCCGACCGGCTATCGACGGCCGGCCCAGGGAAGAGGCGAAACGCCCCGTAGGAAGGGAAGTCCGGCAAAGGGCCGGTCGCCGGGACGGGGACAATCCCGATCTCGCAGCCGGTTGCCGGCCACATGGTAAAATCCGCCTTTGACCGTGAAGCTCGAGGCAATGAAAATGCGCATTCTCCATACCATGATCCGGGTCGGAAACATCGATCGCTCGATCGATTTCTATACCCGGGTGCTAGGCATGACCCTGCTCAGGAAGAACGACTATCCCGACGGCCAGTTCACCCTGGCCTTCGTCGGCTATGGCAACGAGGCGGATTCCGCCGTGATCGAGCTTACCCACAACTGGGGCGTGGATGCCTACGAGATCGGCACCGGCTACGGCCATATCGCCATCGAGGTCGACGACGCCTACCAGGCCTGCGACGACATCCGCAACAACGGCGGCCAGGTCACCCGCGAAGCCGGGCCGATGAAGCACGGTACCACCGTGATCGCCTTCGTGACCGACCCGGACGGCTACAAGATCGAACTGATCCAGAAGTCTTCCTGAACGGCCCCGGCTATCGCTTTCAGCAATCAGGAACGAAGAACCCCGGCTCATGGCCGGGGTTCTTCGTTCCATCTCAGGCGGCGCACGTCGGTCAGGACAGCGTGCGGCCCTTGTTCGCGGCGATGCGCATGCGCAGCGCGTTGAGCTTGATGAAGCCCGCGGCATCGGCCTGGTTGTAGGCGCCGCCGTCTTCCTCGAAGGTCGCGATGTTGGCGTCGAACAGCGAGTCGTCGGACTTGCGGCCCACCACCACGACGTTGCCCTTGTACAGCTTCAGGCGCACTACGCCGTTCACGTTGACCTGCGAGGCGTCGATCATCTGCTGCAGCATCAGGCGCTCCGGGCTCCACCAGTAGCCGGTGTAGATCAGGCTGGCGTACTTGGGCATCAGCTCGTCTTTCAGGTGGGCCACTTCGCGGTCCAGGGTGATCGACTCGATGGCGCGGTGGGCCTTGAGCATGATGGTGCCGCCGGGGGTCTCGTAGCAGCCACGGGACTTCATGCCGACATAGCGGTTCTCGACGATGTCGAGGCGGCCGATGCCGTTGATCCCGCCGACGCGGTTCAGCTCGGTGAGCACCTCGGCCGGGGTCATGTCCTTGCCGTCGATGGCGACGATGTCGCCCTTGCGGTAGGTCAGCTCGATGTAGGTCGGGGTGTCCGGCGCGTTTTCCGGGGAAGCGGTCCACTTCCACATGTCTTCTTCGTGCTCGGTCCAGGTATCTTCCAGCACGCCGCCTTCGTAGGAGATATGCAGGAGGTTGGCGTCCATCGAGTACGGCGACTTCTTCTTGCCGTGGCGCTCGATCGGGATGCCGTGCTTCTCGGCATAGTCCATCAGCTTCTCGCGGGACAGCAGGTCCCACTCGCGCCAGGGCGCGATCACCTTGACGCCGGGCTTCAGCGCGTAGGCGCCCAGCTCGAAGCGGACCTGGTCGTTGCCCTTGCCGGTGGCGCCGTGGGAGATGGCGTCGGCGCCGGTCTCGTTGGCGATCTCGATCAGGCGCTTGGCGATCAGCGGACGAGCGATGGAGGTGCCCAGCAGGTACTCGCCTTCGTAGACGGTGTTGGCGCGGAACATCGGGTAGACGAAGTCGCGGACGAATTCTTCGCGCAGGTCGTCGATGTAGATTTCCTTGACGCCCATCGCGCGGGCCTTGGCGCGAGCCGGTTCGACTTCCTCGCCCTGGCCGAGGTCGGCGGTGAAGGTCACCACTTCGCAGTTATAGGTATCTTGCAACCACTTCAGAATTACCGAGGTATCCAGGCCGCCGGAATACGCCAGGACTACCTTCTTCACATCCGCCATGCCATCACTCCACGGGGGTCGTCACGAAAAGCGACAATTCTACGCAGGGCATTCGGGAAATTACAGAGGGGCGACAGCTTTAGACGCAAAAGCGACAGATTCTATCGTTTGCGCGACTCAAACCGTGGGTTTTCCCTGAAGCGAGGCGGCCGGAGGCTTCGGTGCGGCAGGTTCTGCCGCGGGCGGCGCCGGCTTGTCCTCGGCCTTCGGCGCTTCCGTCGCCGGCTCGACCACCGCCTCGCGCGACAGGTGCACGGTGACCCGGCGGTTGCGCGCACGGTTGGCGGCGCTGTTGTTGGCCACCAGCGGGTAGCGCTCGCCGTAGAAGCGCACGTTGATCTGGCTTTCCGGCACCCCGTTGCTCTTCAGGTACTCCTGCACCGCCAGCGCGCGGCGGCGCGACAGGTCGCGGTTGGTCAGGCGGTTGCCGCTGTTGTCGGAGTGCCCGTCGAGTTCGATCCGGTTGATGCTCGGATCGGCCTTGAGCAGTTGCAGGATGATGTCCAGCTTGGCTCGCGCCACGTCGTTCAGCGCCGTGCCGCCGTCGGGGAAGCCGACCTGGGCCAGCTTGACCTGCTCGAAGTTCACCGGCAGCAGCTTGGCGATGCAGGCCTGGTACTGGCTGTAGACGCTGGCGAAGCGCGCCGGCAGCAGGCGCACCTCCAGGCGATCGCCCTGCCAGGTGCGATGGCGGACCAGCGGGCTGCGCCCCTCGAGCAGGCCGGTGAGCAACCGACCGGCCTGTTGCTGGCTGCTGTTGAACGGCACCTCGCCGCTGCCGATGCTGACCTGGCCAAGGTTGATGTCGCCCTGTCCCGGTCGCCAGGGCGGCGCGGCAGCCAGCAGGGTCGCCGACCCGCGCCCCAGCCACTGGGCCTCGGGCTTCAGGCGGAAGGTCGCCTGCTCGCCGGCACGCCGGACGAACTCGCCGACCCCGAAATTCGCCACCGGCTGCGACAGGCGGCATTCGAACTGGTCGCCTTCGACCTTCCACTCGACGCTCTCCAGCCGCGTCTGGAAGGTCACCGCCAGCGCCGGCAGGCTGCTGAGCAGGAAAGGCAATAGAAGAAGGCGCGGCTGCACGACGGCGGGCTCCGGGAAAGCGTCCAAATACGAAGGATGTATCGGACGGCCCGGACAAAACTTGATAGCGAGTGCCCCGCCCCCCCTTTTCCGGTAGCATTTCCCCCCACGAAATCCCGTCCTGGAAGCCCCATGTCCGACCGTCTCACCCTCCTGCGCCCCGACGACTGGCACATTCACCTGCGTGACGGTGCCGCGCTGGCCAATACCGTCGGCGACGCCGCCCGCACCTTCAGCCGCGCCATCGTCATGCCGAACCTGGTACCGCCGGTGCGCAACGCCGCCGAAGCCGACGCCTACCGGCAGCGCATCCTCGCCGCCCGTCCCGCCGCCAGCCGCTTCGAGCCGCTGATGGTGCTGTACCTCACCGACCGCACCAGCGCCGAGGAAATCCGTACCGCCAAGGCCAGCGGCTTCGTGCATGCCGCCAAGCTCTATCCGGCAGGCGCCACCACCAACTCGGACTCTGGCGTGACCCGCATCGACAATATCTTCGAAGCGCTCGAGGCGATGGCCGAGGTCGGCATGCCGCTGCTGGTGCATGGCGAGGTGACCCGCGCCGAGGTCGACGTATTCGATCGCGAGAAGCAGTTCATCGACGAGCACCTGCGCCGGGTGGTCGAGCGCTTCCCGACCCTGAAAGTGGTCTTCGAGCACATCACCACCGGCGACGCCGCCCAGTTCGTCCGGGAAGCCCCGGCCAACGTCGGCGCGACCATTACCGCCCATCACCTGCTGTACAACCGCAACCACATGCTGGTCGGCGGTATCCGCCCGCATTTCTATTGCCTGCCGATCCTCAAGCGCAACACCCACCAGGAAGCCCTGCTGGACGCCGCGGTGAGCGGCAATCCGAAATTCTTCCTCGGCACCGACTCGGCGCCGCACGCCCGCCACGCCAAGGAAGCCGCCTGCGGTTGCGCCGGCTGCTACAGCGCCTACGCCGCCATCGAGCTGTATGCCGAGGCCTTCGAACAGCGCAATGCGCTGGACAAGCTGGAAGGCTTCGCCAGCCTGCACGGCCCGGACTTCTATGGCCTGCCGCGCAACACCGACCGGATCACCCTGGTCCGCGAGGAATGGCAGGCGCCCGCCAGCCTCCCCTTCGGCGACTTCGACGTGGTGCCGCTGCGCGCCGGCGAGACACTCCGCTGGAAACTGCTGGAGGCGGGGGCATGAGCGAAGACAACTTCGACGACGAATTCGACGGCAGCCTCCCCAGCGGCCCGCGCCATCCGATGGCGCGCCGCTTCCGCGGCTACCTGCCGGTAGTGGTGGACGTCGAGACCGGCGGCTTCAACTCGGCCACCGACGCGCTGCTGGAAATCGCCGCGACCACCGTCGGCATGGACGAGAAAGGCTTCCTGTTCCCGGAACACACCTACTTCTTCCGCATCGAGCCCTTCGAAGGCGCCAACATCGAGCCGGCCGCACTGGAATTCACCGGCATCAAGCTTGACCACCCGCTGCGCATGGCGGTGCAGGAGGAAGCGGCACTCACCGAGATTTTCCGCGGCATCCGCAAGGCGCTGAAGGCCAATGGCTGCAAGCGGGCGATCCTGGTCGGGCACAACAGCAGCTTCGACCTCGGTTTCCTCAATGCCGCGGTGGCGCGTACCGGGATCAAGCGCAATCCGTTCCATCCCTTCTCCAGCTTCGACACCGCCACCCTGGCTGGCCTCGCCTACGGCCAGACGGTCCTGGCCAAGGCCTGCCAGGCCGCCGGCATGGAGTTCGACAACCGCGAGGCGCACTCGGCACGCTACGACACCGAGAAGACCGCCGAGCTGTTCTGCGGCATCGTCAACCGCTGGAAGGAAATGGGCGGCTGGATGGATGACGACGACTGAGCTTCGGCCCACTTAGGCGGATAACGCCAGGACGTTATCCGTCCTACGCGACCGGTCAGGCAATCTCCCCTCTTC
The DNA here is from genome assembly GCF_013343155.1 of Pseudomonas sp. FDAARGOS_761. Taxonomy (NCBI): domain Bacteria; kingdom Pseudomonadati; phylum Pseudomonadota; class Gammaproteobacteria; order Pseudomonadales; family Pseudomonadaceae; genus Pseudomonas; species Pseudomonas sp. FDAARGOS_761. Next base: position 4,025,824 of record NZ_CP054572.1, read on the forward strand.
GGAGCGAGGCGCGTGACCTGGGATGGGGCTGCCGGCCCCCGCGAACCCATGAAAAAGCCCCGCCGAAGCGGGGCTTTTTTCCAACGCGCGAAGCAGGCTCTTCTTACAGCTTGCTGGCGTTCTCGGCCAGGTACTTGGCCACGCCTTCGGGCGATGCGGTCATGCCCTTGTCGCCCTTCTTCCAGTTGGCCGGGCAGACTTCACCGTGCTCCTCATGGAACTGCAGGGCATCGACCAGACGCAGCAGCTCGTCCATGTTGCGGCCCAGCGGCAGGTCGTTGACGATCTGCGAGCGCACAACGCCTTCCTTGTCGATCAGGAACGCGCCACGGAAGGCCACGCCACCGTCGGACTCGACGTCATAGGCCTTGGCGATCTCGTGCTTGGTGTCGGCCGCCAGGGTGTACTTGACGGCACCGATGCCGCCCTTGTCCACCGGGGTGTTGCGCCAGGCGTTGTGGGTGAAGTGGGAGTCGATGGAAACGCCGATCACCTCGACGTTGCGCGCCTGGAATTCCGGGATGCGGTGGTCCAGGGCGATCAGCTCGGACGGGCAGACGAAGGTGAAGTCCAGCGGATAGAAGAACACCAGGCCGTACTTGCCCTTGATGGCCTCGGACAGGGTGAAGCTCTCGACGATCTCGCCATTGCCCAGTACCGCGGCAACGTTGAAGTCAGGCGCTTTCTTACCTACGAGTACGCTCATTCCATGTCTCCTTTAAGCGGAAGGTTGAAGGACGGCACCGCAGCCTGCCGGCTCCTCGCGAAGCCTCGATGGCAGGGGCGCCGTTCCCGGGAAACAACCATCATACACCCCGCCCCAGCCGGCGCTAAGTCTTTGTCCGACAAAGCCATTTGTCGGGGGGCGAAAAAAACCCGACTAAAACGCTCCAGGGAACTTTGACAATCATTCTCATTATTATTAGTATCTTTTCCAACTCAACTTCCCAGTAGCCAGATCGCCATGTACGTCTGCCTCTGCCAAGGTGTTACCGACAACCAGATCCGCGATGCCATCTACGAAGGCTGCTGCAGCTATCGTGAGGTTCGCGAAGCCACCGGCGTCGGTACCCAGTGCGGCAAGTGCGCATGCCTGGCCAAGCAGGTGGTACGCGAAACCCTCAACGACCTGCAGAGTGCCCAGCCGGTACCGGCGTTCGGGACTACGGCGTTCGTCGCTGCCTGAAAAATATTTTTTATCCCTCTTTCAGAAGAACCGGGCCTGGCGCCCGGTTTTTTTATGCCTTCAATTCAATGACTTAGCGGCAGAACGCGGAAAGAAAACATTCGTATTCATATTCTTTTTCCCTTATATTTCAATAACTTAGGTTTGACACCCTGCTTCGTCGCGGCCAAACTTGGCGAATCACACCCACTACGACGGCAGGATTCGGCATGAAAGGCGACAAGAAAGTCATCCAGCACCTCAACAAGATCCTCGGCAACGAGCTGATCGCGATCAACCAGTACTTCCTCCACTCGCGCATGTGGAACGACTGGGGCCTGAAGCGCCTCGGCGCCCATGAGTACCACGAGTCGATCGACGAGATGAAGCATGCCGACAAGCTCATCGAGCGCATCCTCTTCCTCGAAGGCCTGCCCAACCTGCAGGACCTCGGCAAGCTGCTGATCGGCGAGAACACCCAGGAAATGCTGCAGTGCGACCTGAACCTGGAGCTGAAGGCGACCAAGGACCTGCGCGAAGCCATCGTGCATTGCGAACAGGTGCACGACTACGTCAGCCGCGACCTGCTGAAGGACATCCTGGAGTCGGAAGAAGAGCACATCGACTACCTGGAGACCCAACTGGGCCTGATCCAGAAAGTCGGCCTGGAGAACTACCTGCAGTCGCACATGCACGAAGACGACTGATCGGGAACCACGACGAAGCGCCGGCGGCCTGCCCCGTCGGCGCTTTTTTCTTGCCCGCCAGAAAGCCTCAGGCGCTGCGCGGCCTGCGCCGGACCAGATCGGCGCGCAGGGCCAGCAACAGGCAAAGACCGACCAGTACCAGCAATGCCCAGCGCAGGCCGATCTCGTGGGCCAGCAGGCCGATCAGCGGCGGACCCATCAGCAGTCCGCCATACCCCACGGTAGAGACGGCGGCGACCCCGATCACCGGATCGATGCCCGGCTGGTTGCCAGCAGCGCTGATCACGATCGGCACCATCACCGACAGTCCCAGGCCAACCACCCCGAAACCGGCGATGCTCAGTGCCGGCCAGGGGCTGAACAGCGCCACCAGCATGCCCAGCGTGGCCAGCGAACCCAGGCCGCGCAGCAATGGCGCATCGTCGATGCGTCCGCGCAGGCGGTCGCCGAACAGGCGCCCCACCACCATCGCCGCGGAAAACGCCGCGAAGCCCAGCGCCGCCACCCGCTCGGAAGCATCCAGAACGCTGTGCAGGAACAGCGCGCTCCAGTCAGCCACGCCGCCCTCGGAAACGAACGCGCAGAGAATCAGCAGGCCCAGGCCGAGCAAGGCCCGCGGCGGCAAGGTGAAGCCGCCGCCCTTGCGCGCGCCCGCCTTGCTCGGGTCCGGCGGAAGCAACGCGCGTACGAAGAATGGCAGGCTCAGCAGGCCGAGTGCGGTGAGAATGAGGAAATGCCAGAACGGCGTCAGTCCGGCCAGGGCCGCGGCGCTCAACGCACCGACCAGGCAGCCGAGGCTGTACATGCCATGCAGCATGGACATGCAGGGCTTGCCGAGCAGGCGCTCGACATCCACCGCCTGGATGTTCATCGCCACGTCCATCCCGGCGAAGCTCACGCCCAGCACGTAGAAGGCCAGGGCCAGTTGCCACCAGCCCTGGCTCAGGCCGAGCAGCGGAAACACCAGCAGCATGATCAGGCAACCGCCGATCACTACGCTGCGGCTGCCGATGCGCTGGACCAGAAAACCGCTCAACGGGAACGCCGTGAGCGCGCCGACCCCGACGCCGAGCAGGGCCTGGCCGAGCGCGCGCTCGTCCAGCTGGGTCTGCTCCTTGAGCGCCGGGATGCGTCCCATCAGGTTGCCGATGACCAGCCCGGCCATGGCGAAGAAATAGATGCAAGCCAGGCGACCCTGGCGAGGATTGACTTCCGACATGGAGGCTCCCGGTTTCCTTGCTGGTTTCTCCGGACAAAAAAGAAACCCCGCACAAGGCGGGGCTCTTCGTCGGATGCGCGGATCAGGCGTTGGCTTTGGCCGCCGCGTCCTTGACCAGGGTCTGCAGTTCGCCCTTCTCGAACATCTCGGCGAGGATGTCGCTGCCGCCGACCAGTTCGCCATTGACCCACAGCTGCGGGAAGGTCGGCCAGTTCGCGTACTTCGGCAGGTTGGCGCGGATTTCCGGGTTCTGCAGGATGTCGACGTAGGCGAACTTCTCGCCACAGGCCATCAGCACCTGGGCCGCGCGCGAGGAGAAACCGCACTGCGGGGCGTTCGGCGAACCCTTCATGTACAGCAGGATGGGGTTGTTGGCGATCTGCTCTTTAATGGTTTCGATGATGTCCATGGCTTACCTCAACAGGAACGTTTCGACACGGTAACTCGGCAAATAATGACCGGTATTGTATCGGAAAGCCTAGCGCGACGCTCGGCTTTACTCTCGCGTTCCGTCGACCCGCTCAGGCCGCTTCCACCTCCACCGGCAGGCCGTTGAGCGCGGCGTTGCCCGACAGCAGGTCGAGATGACGCTCGTCGGTCAGGTCGTTGGCGCTGGCGCCGGCCTGGGCGCGGGCGATCGCCAGTTGCACGCCGGGCCGCGCGTGGCCCCAGCCGTGCGGCAGGCTGACCACCCCGGGCATCATCTCGCTGCTCGCCGCCACCTCCACCTCGACGCTGCCGACCCGCGAGCGCACCCGCACCCGTTGCCCGTCGACCAGGCCGCGACCCTCCAGGTCCCGCGGGTGCATCAGCAACTGGTGACGCGGCTTGCCCTTCACCAGGCGATGGTAGTTGTGCATCCAGGAATTGTTGCTGCGCACGTGGCGTCGTCCGATCAGCAGCAACTGGTCGGACGCAGGCAGTGGCTGTGCGGCGAAACGTTGCAGGTCGTCGACGAACAGCGGCGGCGCGGCCTGGATGCGCTGGTCGGCGGTCTTCAGGCGCGGCGCCAGGTTCGGCCGCAGCGGCCCGAGGTCGATGCCGTGGGGATGTTCGCGCAGAGTGGCCAGGCTCAGCCTGTGCTCGGAACGGTCGCCGTAGGCGCCAGCGCGCAGGCCGAGGTCGATCATCTGCTGCGGCTCCAGGGTCGGTTTCAGCTCCAGGCCGTTGCGCGCGGCGAAGGCCCACGCCAGGCCGACGAAGATCTCCCAGTCGTGCAGCGCACCCTCGGGACGCGGCAGCACGGCCTCGTTGAAACGGGTCACGTTACGCACGGCGAAGACGTTGAAGGTGGTGTCGTAGTGATCGTGCTCCAGCGGCGCGGTGGGCGGCAGGATGAGATCGGCGTAGCGGGTCGTCTCGTTGATGTAGAGGTCGATGCTGAGCATGAACTCCAGGCCGTCCAGGGCCTGTTCGAGCCGCCTTCCGTTGGGCGTGGACAGCACCGGGTTGCCGGCTACCGTGACCAGCGCGCGCACCTGCCCCTCGCCTTCGCCGAGGATTTCTTCCGCCAATGCCGCCACCGGCAGTTCGCCGCCATATTCCGGCAGCCCCGAGACGCGGCTGCGCCAACGGCCGAAGTGGCCACCCGAGGTACTCGCCACCAGGTCCAGGGCCGGCGAGGTGCACAGCGCGCCACCGACCCGATCGAGGTTGCCGGTGACCAGGTTGATCAGTTGCACCAGCCACTGGCAGAGCGTGCCGAAGGCCTGGGTGGAAACGCCCATCCGGCCATAGCAGACCGCCCGTTCGGCGGCGGCGAAATCCCGCGCCAGTTGGCGAATGCTTTCGGCCGGCACGCCACAGCGCACGCTCATGGACTCGGCGTCGAAGACCGCGACCGCCTCGCGCACCCGCTCCAGCCCGTCGACCGGCAGCGGCGTGGGGCGACCGAGGTGCTCCTCGAACAGGGTGTTGAGTATCCCGAGCAACAGCGCCGCATCCTGGCCGGGACGAATGAACAGGTGCCGGTCGGCGATAGCCGCGGTCTCGCTGCGCCGGGGATCGACCACCACCAGCCGGCCACCGCGGGCCTTCAGCGCCTTCAGGCGCTTCTCCACGTCCGGCACGGTCATGATGCTGCCGTTGGACGCCAGCGGGTTGCCGCCGAGCACCAGCATGAAGTCGGTGTGGTCGATGTCGGGGATCGGGATCAACAAACCATGGCCGTACATCTGCTGGCTGACCAGGTGATGCGGCAACTGGTCGACGGAAGTCGCGGAGAAGCGGTTGCGCGTTTTCAGCAGGCCGAGGAAGTAGTTGCTATGGGTCATCAGGCCGTAGTTGTGCACGCTCGGATTGCCCTGGTAGACCGCCACCGCATCGTTGCCATGGCGCTCGCGGATCTCACCGAGGCGGCTGGCCACCAGCGCGAAGGCCTCGTCCCAGCCGATCGGCTGCCACTCGCTGCCGACCCGGCGCAACGGCTGGCGCAGGCGGTCGGGGTCGTCCTGGATGTCCTGCAGGGCCACCGCCTTGGGACAGACATGGCCGCGGCTGAAGCTGTCCTGCGGGTCGCCCTTGATCGAGCGGATCCGCGGCACGCCGCCCTCGTCGCTCTCGGTCTCGATGGCGAGCCCGCAGATGGCCTCGCAGAGATGGCACGCACGGTAGTGGAGGATCTTGCTCATGGCTCGCCTCTTCATTGTCGTCGCCGGCCGCCGCGGCCCGGCGCGTACGCGAGGACCAGACGACCGGTCTAGTCGTCGAATCGGCACTATGCGGCGCCTTCCGCCGCCGCGCCAGCAGCGTCAGTCGGCTGAATCGCCAGGCATCAGGCTGGCCGATGGGCGCGGTAGAGGGGAAGCGTGCCGTTTGTCCGGCTGTCAACTATCCACCTGGGAATTCCGGCGCGGCGAAAGCCGGTGCTAAACCTTGTCTCTTCGAGTCCGCCCCTGTCCGACAAGACCAATAAAGCGTGGAGACCGCATGACCGACGCCCGCCCCTTCCGCCCTCGCCCCACCTCGTTGTCAGCCGCCCTGCTGCTGGGCGCCTGGATCGCCCAGCCGGCCACGGCCGCCTATGTCGAAACCGGTCGGCCCGGCGATCCGGCCAGTTGGCGCTCCGCCGAATACCAGCAGGACTGGGGCCTGGAACGGATGCGGGCCGACCAGGCCTATGCCGCCGGCATCGACGGCCAGGGCGTGAAGATCGGCGAGATGGACTCCGGTTTCGACCCGAGCCATCCGGATACCCCCGCCTCGCGCTACCAGCCGGTGACGGCCAGCGGCACCTATGTCGACGGCACGCCGTTCAGCGTCAGCGGCGCGATGAACGGCAACAACGACTCCCACGGCACCCACGTCGGCGGCACCCTCGGCGCCTCGCGCGACGGCGTCGGCATGCACGGGGTGGCCTACGCGGCACAGGTGTACGTCGCCAACACCAACCAGAACGACAGCTTCCTGTTCGGCCCGACGCCCGACCCGAACTATTTCAAGGCCGCCTACCAGGCGCTGGCCGACGCCGGGGTGCGGGCGATCAACAACAGTTGGGGCAGCCAGCCCAAGGACGTCAGCTACGAGACCCTCGACGGCCTGCACGCCGCCTATGCCCAGCACTACGGGCGCTCCACCTGGCTGGACGCCGCCGCCGGCGTCTCCCGCCAGGGCGTGATCAACGTCTTCAGCGCCGGCAACAGCGGCTACGCCAACGCCAGCGTGCGCTCCGCCCTGCCCTACTTCCAGCCGGACCTCGAAGGCCACTGGCTGGCCGTGTCCGGCCTCGACCAGCAGAACGGCCAGCGCTACAACCGCTGCGGCATCGCCAAGTACTGGTGCATCACCACGCCCGGCCGCCTGATCAACAGCACCATGCCCGGCGGCGGCTACGCCAACAAGTCCGGTACCTCGATGGCCGCGCCCCACGCCACCGGCGCGCTGGCCCTGGTCATGCAGCGCTATCCGTACCTGAACAACGAGCAGGCGCTGCAGGTTCTGCTGACCACCGCCACCCAGCTCGACGGCACGCCGACCGGCGCCCCCACCGACACCGTCGGCTGGGGCGTGCCGGATCTCGGTCGGGCGATGCATGGGCCTGGACAATTGCTCGGCCGCTTCGAGGCCAACCTCCCGGCCGGCCTGCGCGACGAATGGAGCAACCCGATTTCCGATAGCGCCCTGCTCCAGCGCCAAGCCGAGGCCGCCGCCGAGCACGCAGCCTGGCAGCGGATGCTGAAGGACAAGGGCTGGGAAAACGGCTTGCCGGCCGGTGCCAGCCAGCAGGAACGTACCGACTATGCCATCGGCATGGCCCGCGACCAGGCCGCCGCCCAGCGCCAGTACCAGGGCAGCCTGGTCAAGGCCGGTGCCGGCAGCCTGGTCCTGAGCGGCGACAGCACCTATCGCGGGCCGACCCTGGTCGATGGCGGGCTGCTCAGCGTCGACGGTTCGCTGCTGTCCGCCGTCGAAGTCAATGCCGGCGGCACCCTCGGCGGCAGCGGCAGGATCGGCGGCCTGCTGGCGCGCTCCGGCGGCACGGTGGCCGCGGGCAACTCCATCGGCACCCTGGAGGTCGCCGGGGACCTGCGCTTCGAATCCGGCTCGACCTACGCGGTGGAGCTTTCGGAAAGCGCCAGCGACCGGATCGTCGCCAGCGGCAAGGCGAGCCTCGCGGGCGGCAATGTCACCCTGGCCATGGAAAACAGCCCCGACCTGCTCAGCCAGTCCCAAGTCGAGAGCCTGGTCGGCCGCCGCTACGACATCCTCGACGCCGCCGGCGGCATCGACGGGCGCTTCGACGCGGTATTGCCGAACTACCTGTTCCTCGGCGGCACCCTGGACTACGCGGCCAACGCCATCCGCCTGGATATCGGACGCAACGGCACGGCCCTCGCCAGCGTCGCGCAGACGCCCAACCAGGCGGCGGTCGCTGGTGCCGTGGAAGCGCTCGGCGCCGGCAACCCGGTCTACGAAAGCCTGCTCCTGTCGGAAAACGCCGCAACCGCCCAACGGGCCTTCCAGCAATTGTCCGGGGAAATCTACCCGGCGCTCGCCGGCCTGTTGCTCAACGACAGCCGCTATCTGCGCGACAGCGTCGGCGAACGCCTGCGCCAGACCAGCGACGGCGAGGCCGGCGGGGAGGCTCCCGAAGGCTGGTTCAAGGCGCTCGGCTCCTGGGGCAAGAGCGCCGATGGCAGCCACGGCAGCGAAGGCTACCGGCATTCGGTCGGCGGCTTCCTGCTCGGCGTCGACAGCCAGGTCGCCAGCGACACGCGCCTCGGCCTGGTGGCCGGCTACAGCAACAGCTCGCTGAACATGGACAGCAGCCTGCAATCCTCCGCCAGCATCGACAGCTACCACCTCGGCGCCTACCTCGGCCGGCAATTGCAGCAATGGCGCCTGAGCCTCGGCGCGGCGCACGCCTGGCACCGCGCCGAGGTCAAGCGCGACCTGCAATACGGCGCCGTGGCCGGCAAGCAGAAGGCCAAGCTCGACGCACAGAGCAGCCAGTTGTTCGCCGAGGCCGCCTACGCGCTGGGCTGGCGCAGCCTGGAGCTGGAACCCTTCGCCGGGCTGGCCTACGTGCACGTCGCCAGCGATGACTTCCGCGAACGCGGTAGCGCCGCGGCCCTGGAGGGTGGCGACGACAACCTGGACGCCGCCTTCACCACCCTGGGCCTGCGCGCGAAACGGCATTTCGAGCTGGATGCCGAACGCCGCCTGGCGCTCTCCGGCACCCTCGGCTGGCGCCACAATCTGAGCGACACCACCCCGCAACGCCACCTGGCGTTCGCCAGCGGCAGCCAGCCATTCAGCGTGGAAAGCGTGGCCCTGTCCCGCGACGCCGCGCTGCTCGGCGTCGACGCCAGCCTCGCGGTGAATCGCGAAGTGAGCGTGCGGCTGGGCTACAACGGCCTGCTGGGCAGCCGCGAGAAGGACCATGGCGTCGGACTGGCCGTCGACTGGCGTTTCTGACTTCGGTTACGAGGGCATGCCGTCCGTTGGATGGGTTCCGGCGGGCGGCAAGGGGAAAAAGCCACTTCATTGCCCTCGGTCACGAAACCGCTGCAAATATGAGAAAAAGACCTAACTAAAGGATTCATGCGAAATGCATAGCGCTATACTGTCCATCCAGCGCTGTACTATCCCTTCCAGCGCTGATCGCGACCCGGTGCCCGCACCACCGTGCCGCACGAGCCCCGGAGATCCGCACCTCCGGGGCTCACCTTTTGCTCCTCTCGCGCCCTCCTTCCCCGGCTGAGCCCCTGCCCCTGCAAATCCGCGACGAATGGCCGCAATCCGGCAATCCGATGAACGAGCGGCCGAACGGCGGGCGCCCAGGCTGCCGGCGCACAGTCGCGGAACGGGTCAGGCCTGGCGGAAGAAGATCATGCCGAACAGCACCGCCAGGGCGCTGAGGAACGACAACCCGGTTTGCCCCAGGACCACCAGGATCGCGGCCGCCGCCGTGCTCAGCGCATGCCAGCCCCAGAGCAGGCACGACAGGTTGAGGACGATGCCGGCCAGGGCCAGGTGACGCTTGCGGCTGCGCCTGAGCAGGCCGGCCAGGCCCAGCACCAGGCCGCAGGTCGATACCGCGAAGACCGCCAGCAAGGCGGCGAACAGGCCGAGCAGATGGTTCTCGTCGCTGAGGTCGATCCGCTCGCCGAGCGCCAGCGCCATCACCGCCAGCGCGATGGCGACCCCGGCCAGGGCGAGGAACAACGACAGGCCGCCCAGCCGCGATTGGCGCAATGGCCGTGCCGGCGGCGCGGCGGCGAGTGTTTCTCCCGTGTGCATGTTCGACCTCCCTGGTCCGAAACCCGCCTCCTCCATGAAGGCATTCGGGCGCGCACAGCATAAAGCGTCGCCCCGCCCAACCGATAGATCGACGAGGCGGGACTTTGGCGGCGGGACAACCGCGAAGACCCGGGAAAAACCCCGTAACCCGCGCCTTCCAAGCCCCTCCTTGTGTTTCCGCGACATTTCCTTATAAGATCGCGCCTTCCCCTATTTTCCCGCACGTTGCGGTCCCGCCGCAGGTCCAGTCCCGTTTTCTCTCGCGAAAGCCGGCCAGTGCCTCGGCCAGCAGTAAAAATAAAAGGTAGTCAGCGATGAGCGTACGGCACTTTCTCTCGTTTATGGATTACAGCCCCGAAGAGCTGATCGGTCTGATCCGCCGCGGCAGCGAGCTGAAGGACCTGCGCAACCGAGGCGTGCTCTACGAGCCGCTGAAGAGCCGGGTCCTGGGCATGGTCTTCGAGAAGGCTTCGACCCGTACCCGCCTGTCCTTCGAAGCCGGGATGATCCAGCTCGGCGGCCAGGCGATCTTCCTCTCCCCGCGCGACACCCAGCTCGGCCGCGGCGAGCCGATCGGCGACAGCGCCCGGGTCATGTCGCGGATGCTCGACGGCGTGATGATCCGCACCTTCGCCCACGCCACCCTGACGGAATTCGCCGCGCACTCGAAGGTGCCGGTGATCAACGGCCTGTCCGACGACCTGCACCCCTGCCAGTTGCTCGCCGACATGCAGACCTTCCACGAGCACCGCGGCAGCATCCAGGGCAAGACCGTGGCCTGGATCGGCGACGGCAACAACATGTGCAACAGCTATATAGAAGCGGCGCTGAAGTTCGACTTCCAGTTGCGCGTGGCCTGCCCCGAGGGCTACGAGCCGAAGGCCGAGTTCGTCGCCCTTGCCGGCGACCGCCTGCGCGTCGTCCGCGACCCGCGCGAGGCAGTGGCCGGCGCGCACCTGGTGAGCACCGACGTGTGGGCCTCGATGGGCCAGGAAGACGAAGCCGCCGCACGCATCGCCCTGTTCCGTCCCTACCAGGTGAACGCCGCGTTGCTCGATGGGGCCGCCGACGATGTACTATTCATGCACTGCCTGCCGGCCCACCGCGGCGAGGAAATCAGCGAAGAGTTGCTGGACGACCCGCGCTCGGTAGCCTGGGATCAGGCAGAGAACCGTCTGCACGCGCAGAAGGCCCTCCTCGAATTGCTGATCGAACACGCCCATTACGCCTGAGCCCATGAGCCACGACCTGCTGCTGAACCTGAAAGATCTCGCCTGCGGCTACGCCTCGCAGAAAGTGGTGCAGGACCTCGACCTGCACCTCAATGCCGGAGACATCGGCTGCCTGCTGGGTCCTTCGGGATGCGGCAAGACCACCACCCTGCGCGCCATCGCCGGCTTCGAGCCGGTGCTGGCCGGGCAGATCGAACTGGGCGGCGAAGTCATCTCGCGTCCCGGCTTCACCCTGGCGCCGGAGAAACGCCGGATCGGCATGGTGTTCCAGGACTACGCGCTGTTCCCGCATCTCAGCGTGGCCGACAACGTCGGCTTCGGCATCCGCAAGCATCCACAACGCGAACGCCTGGTGCGCGAGCTGCTGGAGCTGGTCAAGCTCGACCACCTCGCCGCGCGCCACCCCCACGAACTCTCCGGCGGCCAGCAACAACGGGTGGCCCTGGCCCGCGCGCTGGCGCCCGAACCGCTGTTGCTGCTGCTCGACGAACCCTTCTCCAACCTCGACGTGGAACTGCGCCGCAGCCTCAGCCAGGAGGTTCGCGAGATCCTCAAGGCACGCGGCACCAGCGCGATCCTGGTGACCCACGACCAGGAAGAAGCCTTCGCCGTCTGCGACCACATCGGCGTGTTCAAGGAAGGTCACCTGGAACAGTGGGACACCCCCTACAACCTCTACCACGAGCCGCTGACGCCCTTCGTCGCCAGCTTCGTCGGCCAGGGCTACTTCATTCGCGGCCAGTTGCTCAGCCCCGATACGGTGCAGACCGAACTCGGCGTGATCCGCGGCAATCGCGCCTACAGCCTGCCTTCCGGCAGCGCGGTAGACGTCCTGCTGCGCCCGGACGACCTGGTGCACGCGCCGCAGGGCGAGCTGAAGGCGCGGATCGTCGGCAAGACCTTCCTCGGCGCCGCCACCCTGTACCGCCTGCAATTACCCACCGGTACCCAGCTGGAATCGATCTTCCCCAGCCATGCCGACCACCAGCCGGGCGATGACGTCGGTATCCGCGTCGCCGCCGACCACCTGGTGGTGTTCGCCGCCCGGGGCAGCGTCGCCGCGCACCTCGCTCCCGTCCAGGCCTGATACCTCGGCGCCGTTCGGTCGGCGGCGCCTTTCCCTATCGACCGCATAGGTGGAGCCGGACGTCTCCAGCCCCTACAATCGCCCGACGATTCGAGGAGCCTGAACGATGCTGATGGTGATTTCCCCCGCCAAGACCCTGGACTACGAGACCCCGCCGGTCACCCACCGCTTCACCCAGCCGCAATACCTGGACCACGCCCAGGAACTGATCCAGCAACTGCGCCAGCTCACCCCGCTGCAGATCAGCGAACTGATGAAGCTTTCCGACAAGCTCGCCGGCCTGAATGCCGCTCGCTACGCCAGCTGGCATCCGGAGTTCACCCCGGAGAACGCCAAGCAGGCGTTGCTCGCCTTCAAGGGCGATGTCTACACCGGCCTCAACGCGGAAGATTTCGGCGAGGACGATTTCGCCTTCGCCCAGGATCACCTGCGCATGCTCTCCGGTCTCTACGGCGTGCTGCGCCCGCTCGACCTCATGCAGCCCTATCGACTGGAAATGGGCACCCGCCTGGCCAACGCCCGTGGCAAGGATCTCTACGCCTTCTGGGGCGAGCGTATCAGCCAGTGGCTGAACGAAGCGCTGGCCGCCCAGGGCGACGACGTGCTGCTCAACCTGGCCTCCAACGAGTACTTCGGCGCGGTGAAGCGCAAGGCGCTGCAAGCGCGGGTCATCGACACCGAGTTCAAGGACCTGAAGAACGGCCAGTACAAGATCATCAGCTTCTACGCCAAGAAGGCTCGCGGCATGATGGCTCGCTACGTGATCCGCGAGCGCCTGCGCGACCCGGCCGGGCTGAAGGACTTCAATGCCCACGGCTATTACTTCAGCGCCGAGCAGTCCGGCCCGGATCAGCTGGTATTCCTCAGGGACGCCCCGCAAGACTGACCTCCCCCGGCCCGCCGCCCTGGCGGGCCGCTCCTCTTTCGGCACGCCGACGCCTCCTGGCGCTGGAGCGTTCGTCCCTCCGAGGCTCTGCTGCGCCGTCTTTCTCCCCGGAAAAGCCCTTGTGGCGAATAGGCCTACTCAACCGTTCGTCTGCAAGTCATGCGGAACTGCATCACATTTTTTCACACCCAGCCCACCTGCTTTTTCCCAATTCGAGGCGGAAATGCCATCTCCGGCGTAATCCATTGGCCATTACCAGCCTCCCGCCATTACATGCAAATTACGATTGCAAAGTGCATGGATCGAAGATTAAGGAATCCTTAAGGTTTGCTTAAGGCGGTAAAAGCAGCTTCTGTTTCATTCCGGTGACGCGGAACTTTCAGCCGCCATGCATTCTGCAACTAGTGGCCATTGGCAGGCATTTAACGGAAAGGCCATCAAGTTGGTATCAAGTGATATCAAACGGATATTTCCAAATATTTCGCGAGCGGGACAAACGGCCGGAACTTCCCTCGCAGAGAAAACATCCTATCACCGCGATGCCTATCGATAGTTATGGGCAGAGCAACTTGAAACCGTCTCGAATAATCGGACTCCGCTCCGAGGGACAAACTCAACCTGTTGAAATTAAAGGCCTTTAGAAACTTGAATTCTATGGACCGAACTAAAACGAAGCATCCAAGGTCGGGTTATGCACCGTTATTGAAACCCACCTGAAACATTAAAGGGCATGAACTTATAACTTGCCCTATTAGAGTGCCGAACAACTAAGCACTCTATTCGAAACTGCCTGAAGGCGGATCAAGGGCTCTGGATCGGGGCTCGTAGTAACGGCTCGCCAGATAGGGAAGTGGCCATACGGCCACCTCATTAACGGCGCGACAAACAATCGAGGTGAATGCGATGCGAATCAGCATCTTTGGTTTGGGCTATGTCGGTGCAGTATGTGCTGGCTGCCTGTCGGCACGCGGTCATGAAGTCATTGGTGTGGATGTCTCCAGCACCAAGATCGACCTGATCAACCAGGGCAAGTCGCCCATCGTCGAACCGGGCCTGGAAGCGTTGTTGCAGCAAGGCCGGCAGACCGGACGGCTGTCGGGCACCACCGACTTCAAGAAGGCCGTGCTGGACTCCGACGTATCGTTCATCTGCGTCGGCACGCCGAGCAAGAAGAACGGCGACCTGGACCTGGGCTACATCGAGACCGTCTGCCGCGAGATCGGCTTCGCCATCCGCGAGAAGTCCGAACGCCACACCGTGGTGGTGCGCAGCACCGTACTGCCGGGCACCGTCAACAACGTGGTGATCCCGCTGATCGAGGATTGCTCGGGCAAGAAGGCCGGGGTCGACTTCGGCGTCGGCACCAACCCCGAATTCCTCCGCGAGAGCACCGCGATCAAGGACTACGACTTCCCGCCGATGACCGTGATCGGCGAACTGGACAAGCAGACCGGCGACCTTCTCGAGGAAATCTACCGCGAGCTGGACGCGCCGATCATCCGCAAGACCGTCGAGGTCGCCGAGATGATCAAGTACACCTGCAACGTCTGGCACGCCGCCAAGGTCACCTTCGCCAACGAGATCGGCAACATCGCCAAGGCGGTCGGCGTCGACGGTCGCGAGGTGATGGACGTGATCTGCCAGGACCACAAGCTCAACCTGTCGCGCTACTACATGCGTCCCGGCTTCGCCTTCGGCGGCTCCTGCCTGCCCAAGGATGTACGCGCCCTCACCTATCGCGCCAGCCAGCTGGACGTCGAGCACCCGATGCTCGGTTCGTTGATGCGCAGCAACTCCAACCAGGTGCAGAAGGCCTTCGATCTCATCACCAGCCACGACACCCGCAAGGTCGGCCTGCTCGGCCTGTCGTTCAAGGCCGGCACCGACGACCTGCGCGAAAGCCCGCTGGTGGAGCTGGCCGAGATGCTCATCGGCAAGGGCTACGAGCTGCGCATCTTCGACCGCAACGTCGAATACGCGCGTGTCCACGGGGCCAACAAGGAATACATCGAGTCGAAGATCCCGCACGTCTCCTCGCTGCTGGTCTCCGACCTCGACGAAGTGGTGGCGAGTTCCGATGTGCTGGTGCTGGGCAATGGCGACGAGCTGTTCGTCGACCTGGTGAACAAGACCCCGAGCGGCAAGAAGCTGGTCGACCTGGTGGGCTTCATGCCGCACACCACCACTGCCCAGGCCGAGGGCATCTGCTGGTAGCGGGCCGCCCCTGGCCCCGTGAGCCGGTAAAGAACCTCTTTATCGCCCTCGGACCGAAGGCCGTCTCCGCGGCGTGCGCCATAACAACAACAAGCGCACGCCGGCGTCGAGGCCAAGGTCCCCAGCCCGATGGAACTGATGATGGAAACTTACAAACGTGGCCTCGCCGAAGCCACCGGCTGGCTGGTGTTCCTCAGCCTGCTGATGGTGCTCGCGCTGGCAGTGCCGAAGACCGTGTTCGACGCCGACTCCAAGGATTTCATCCTGCTTATCGGCGCCGTCGGCATCTGGCGCTACTCCATGGGCGGCGTGCACTTCCTGCGCGGCATGCTGTTCCTCCACGTGGTCTACCCGTACTACCGCCGGCGCGTGCGCCAGTTGGGCAGCGCGGCCGACCCGTCGCACGTGTTCCTGATGGTCACCAGTTTCCGCATCGACGCCCTGACCACTGCCATGGTCTATCGCTCGGTGATCCGCGAAGCCATCGACAGCGGCTACCCGACCACCGTGGTCTGCTCCATCGTCGAGATGTCCGACGAGGTCCTGGTCCGTTCTCTGTGGGAGAAGATGAACCCGCCGGACCGGGTCAGCCTCGACTTCGTGCGGATTCCCGGCACCGGCAAGCGCGACGGCCTGGCCTATGGCTTCCGCGCGATTTCCCGGCACCTGCCGGACGACGACGCGGTGGTCGCGGTGATCGACGGCGACACCGTGCTCGACCACGGCGTGGTGAAGAAGACCGTGCCCTGGTTCAAGCTCTTCCCCAACGTCGGCGGCCTCACCACCAATGAATTCTGCGAAGTGCAGGGCGGCTACGTGATGAGCGAGTGGCACAAGCTGCGCTTCGCCCAGCGTCACATCAACATGTGCTCGATGGCCCTGTCCAAGCGCGTGCTGACCATGACCGGACGGATGTCGGTGTTCCGCGCCCGGGTGGTGACCAACCCCGAGTTCATCACCGACGTCGAGAACGACCACCTGGAGCACTGGCGCCTGGGTCGCTTCAAGTTCCTCACCGGCGACGACAAGTCCAGCTGGTTCAGCCTGATGCGCCTGGGCTACGACACCTTCTACGTGCCCGACGCGGCGATCAACACGGTCGAGCACCCGCCGGAGAAGAGCTTCATCAAGGCCAGTCGCAAGCTGATGTACCGCTGGTACGGCAACAACCTGCGGCAGAACTCGCGCGCGCTCAAGCTCGGCGCGCGGCGCCTGGGCTGGTTCACCATGCTGGTGCTGTTCGACCAGCGCGTCTCGATGTGGACCAGCCTGCTCGGCCTGGTGGTGGCGATCCTCGCCAGCCTCAAGTACAGCATCGCCTTCCTGCTGGTGTACCTGCTCTGGATCGGCCTCACCCGCCTGGTGCTGACCCTGCTCCTCTCGCTCTCCGGGCACCGCATCGGCCCGGCCTATCCGCTGATCCTCTATTACAACCAGATCGTCGGCGCGCTGGTGAAGATCTACGTGTTCTTCCGCCTCGACCGGCAGTCCTGGACCCGCCAGCCGACCAAGCTGGAGCGCGGCCTGGCTAGCTTCCAGCGCTGGTTCAACGCCTGGTCGTCGCGGGCCATGACCTTCTCTGCCGCCAGCATCTTCGTCGCCGTGCTGCTGACCATCGTATGACCACCGAATCGACTACGGACAACGCCAGGGCCGCGGCCCGCGCGCAAATCGACCCAGATTGGACCGAACAGGACCCGACACCATGAATACAGCCGTCAACGTCAACGTCGTGCACGAATCCGAAGCCCAGCGCCAGTTCGCCCGGGTCAAGCTGCCGGCGCGCATCCGCTACATCGGCGCCAACCGCGAAGGCGTCGACGCACGCCTGCTGGATCTCTCCGCCGGCGGCTTCGCCTTCACCGCGAGCGGCGCGCCGATCCAGCCCGGCGACCTGTACAAGGGCAAGCTGCTGTTCCAGGTCGACAGCATCAGCTTTTCCCTCGAAGTGGAGTTCCAGGTGCGCTCGGTGGACCCCGCCAGCCGCCGCGTCGGCTGCGAGTTCCAGAACCTCAAGCCGCGCGAGGTGGCGGCCCTGCGCTACCTGATCACCTCCTACCTGGCCGGCGAGGTGATCGGCGTCGGCGACATGCTCAATACCCTCCAGCGCGAGAACTTCACCAAGGCCCGCAAGCAGGGCGGCGGCAACGGCGGGATGGGCTTCTTCGGCCGGGTCCGGGCGGTGACCCTGAGCACCGCGATCTTCGTCGTCGGAGTCGGCGCCTTCGCCTTCATCCTCAACCAGATGTACAACCTGTACTTCGTCACCCATGCCGATTCCGGCGTGGTCAGCGTCCCCAACCAGCAGATCACCATGCCCCGCGAGGGCACCGTGCAGAGCCTTCTCGGGCCCAACGCGGAAGTCGCCAAAGGCGCGCCGATCGCCACCTTCTCGGCCAACCTGCTGGACATGCTCAAGGGCAACCTGACCGAGGAGCAGCTCAACCCGGGCAACATCGAGAAGCTCTTCGGCCACCAGATGAAAGGGACCCTGACCAGCCCCTGCGACTGCCGCGTGGTCCAGCAACTGGTAGCCGACGGGCAATACGCCAACAAGGGCCAGGTGATCTTCACCCTCGCCCCGCGCGACAGCGTGGCCAGCATCGAGGCGCGCTTCCCCTACCGCAACGCCGCCGAGCTGGCGCCGGGCACCCGGGTGAACTTCCAGGTCGCCGGCGACGGCGTCAACCGCAGCGGCCGCATCGTCAACACCGCGCCGGTGGACGGCGACCTGTCCTCGGAAATCCGCGTGCAGATCCAGCCCGACCAGCCGCTCGACGCCCAGTACGCCGGCCGCCCGGCCGAGGTCAGCATCGGCGGCCTCCCCGGCCGCACCCTGCTGAACAAGGCCGTGACCCTGGCCACCGCTCGCTGACCGGTACCCGACCATGAAGATGCCCATCCTCCCTCCCCTGCCCCTGGCGTCCCGGCACCTGCTGCTGGCCTCGGCCATCGCCCTGGCCGCCGGCTGCGCCGGGCTGCCCGACCAGCGCCTGGCCCAGGAGGCCCTGGAGCGCGGCGACCTCGCCACCGCCCAGAGCAACTACCAGGCCCTGGCCGCGATGGGTTACGCCGACGCCCAGGTCGGCCTCGCCGACATGCAGGTCGCCAGCGGCGACAGCGCCCAGCAGGCCAAGGCCGAAAAGCTCTACCGCGAGGCCGCGCAGACCTCGCCGCGGGCCCGCGCGCGCCTTGGCAAGTGGCTGGCGGCCAAGCCCGGCGCCAGCGACGCCGAGCACCGCGAGGCCGAGCGCCTGCTCAGCCAGGCCTTCGAACAGGGCGAGGACAGTGCCCTGGTGCCGCTCATCGTGCTCTACCTGCAATACCCGCAGTCCTGGCCGGAAATCGACCCGCAGCAGCGCATCGACCAGTGGCGCGCGCGCGGACTGCCGCAGGCCGACCTGGCGCAGATCATCCTCTACCGCACCCAGGGCACCTACGCCCAGCACCTGGGCGAGATCGAGCAGGTCTGCCAGCGCTGGCTGCGGCGCATGGACGTGTGCTGGTACGAACTGGCCACGGTCTACCAGATGCAGGGCAACGCGGAAAAGCAGAAGGCCCTGCTCGAACAGCTGCGCGCCGCCTACAAGGCCGGCCGGGTGCCCGGCGAGCGAGTCGACTCGGTGGCCGGGGTGCTCGCCGACGGCGAACTCGGCCAACCCGACCCGCAGACCGCCCAGGCGCTGCTGGAAGAGATCGCGCCGAGCTACCCCGCGGCCTGGGTCAGCCTGGCCAAGCTGCTCTACGACTATCCCGACCAGGGCGACCTGGAAAAGATGCTCGGCTACCTGAAGAACGCCCAGGACGCCGCCCAGCCACGCGCCGAACTGCTCCTCGGGCGCCTCTACTACGACGGCAAGTGGGCGCCGCAGGACCCGCGCAAGGCCGAGCGGCACCTGCTCAAGGCCGCCGCCAGCGAACCCCAGGCCAACTACTACCTGGGGCAGATCTACCGCCGCGGCTTCCTCGGCAAGGTCTATCCGCAGAAGGCCGTCGACCACCTGATCCTCGCCGCCCGCGCCGGCCAGGCCAGCGCCGACATGGCCCTGGCCCAGCTCTGGTCGCAGGGCCGCGGCATCCAGCCGAACCGGGTCAACGCCTACGTCTTCGGCCAGCTCGCCGTGCAGCAGCAGGTACCGCAGGCCAGCGACCTGCTCGGGCAGATCGAAGCGCAACTGCCGCCGGCCGAACGCAGCCAGGCGCAGCAATTGCTCAAGCGCGAACAACAGAGCCGCGGCAACAACTGGCAGGCCACCGTCAGCCTGCTGCAGAGCCAGGACTCGCCGATCAACGAAGAAGAGCCAGAAAGCCTATGAACAGCTCCCGTTCCGTCAACCCGCGGCCGTCCTTCGCGCCGCGCGCCCTGTCCCTGGCCATCGCCCTGCTGCTCGGCGCGCCGGCGTTCGCCGCCGGCAGCGGCGAGGCACCGAAGAACTTCGGCCTGGACGTGAAGATCACCGGCGAATCGGAAAACGATCGCGACCTCGGCACCGCTCCCGGCGGCACCCTCAACGACATCGGTATCGACCTGCGGCCCTGGGCCTTCGGCCAGTGGGGCGACTGGAGCGCCTACTTCATGGGCCAGGCGGTGGCCGCCACCGACACCATCGAGACCGACACCCTGCAATCGGACACCGACGACGGCAACAACAGCCGCAACGACGGTCGCGAGCCGGACAAGAGCTACCTCGCCGCACGCGAATTCTGGGTCGACTACGCCGGCCTCACCGCCTACCCCGGCGAGCACCTGCGCTTCGGCCGCCAGCGCCTGCGGGAAGACAGCGGCCAGTGGCAGGACACCAACATCGAGGCGCTGAACTGGAGCTTCGAGACCACCCTGCTCAACGCCCATGCCGGGGTCGCCCAGCGTTTCAGCGAATACCGCACCGACCTCGACGAACTGGCCCCGGAGGACAAGGACCGCACCCATGTGTTCGGCGACATCTCCACCCAGTGGGCGCCGCACCACCGCATCGGCGTGCGCATCCACCACGCCGACGACAGCGGCCACCTGCGCCGCCCCGGCGAGGAAGTCGACAACCTCGACAAGACCTATACCGGCCAGCTCACCTGGCTCGGCATCGAGGCTACCGGCGATGCCTACAACTATCGTTCGAGCATGCCGCTGAACTACTGGGCCAGCGCCACCTGGCTGACCGGCGACCGCGACAACCTGACCACCACCACGGTCGACGACCGGCGCATCGCCACCGGCAAGCAGAGCGGCGACGTCAATGCCTTCGGCGTCGACCTCGGCCTGCGCTGGAACATCGACGAGCAATGGAAGGCCGGCGTCGGCTACGCCCGCGGCAGCGGCGGTGGCAAGGACGGCGAGGAGCAGTTCCAGCAGACCGGGCTGGAGAGCAATCGCTCCAACTTCACCGGCACCCGCTCGCGCGTGCACCGCTTCGGCGAAGCCTTCCGCGGCGAACTGAGCAACCTCCAGGCAGCCACCCTGTTCGGCTCCTGGCAACTGCGCGAGGACTACGACGCGAGCCTGGTCTACCACAAGTTCTGGCGCGTCGACGACGACTCCGACATCGGCACCAGCGGCATCAACGCCGCCCTGCAACCGGGCGAGAAGGACATCGGCCAGGAACTCGACCTGGTGGTGACCAAGTACTTCAAGCAAGGCCTGCTGCCGGCCTCGATGAGCCAGTACGTCGACGAGCCCTCGGCGCTGATCCGCTTCCGCGGCGGCCTGTTCAAGCCGGGCGACGCCTACGGGCCGGGCACCGACTCGACCATGCACCGCGCCTTCGTCGACTTCATCTGGCGCTTCTGAGCCCCGCGAGGAAACCGGACATGCCCGACATTTCCCTTTCGATCCCCCGCCGCCGGCTCCCGCGCCTGCGCCCGCTGGCCGCGGCAGTGCTCGGCGCGGTGCTGCTGCACGGCCAGGCGTGGGCGGCGCAGCCGGTGGAGAAACCGCAGCCGGTCCCGGCGCAGGCCGGCAACGAGCCGGGCCTGACCCAGGGCCTGAAGGAAACCGGCAACTACACGGTGACCACCGCGCCGGCCGAACCGTTGCACCTGGACCCGCCGAAACTGCCCGACCTCTCCGGCTACACCGCCGCCGCGGTGGAAGCCAAGATCGTGCGCAAGCCGGGTGGCCGCGCCAGCGTGCAGCGGATGGTCCAGCAGCAGCCGCTGAAGGAGTTCACCGGTGGCAGCAACCGCCTCGCCGAATGGGTCAAGCGCCAGCGCCAGATGCCCCAGGCGATCTTCATCGAAGGCGGCTACGTGAACCTCGCCCAGCTCGCCGGCAAGCTTCCCGCCAGCGCGCTGGAACAGGTCGAGCCGGGGGTGTTCGTCGCCCGCCTGCCTATCGTGGTCAGCCAGGGCGCGACCCTCGACATCGACAAGCAGGTCAAGGAACTGCGCCTGTCCCAGGAGCGCGGCGCGTTCCTGGTCAACGACGGCATGCTGTTCGTCCGCGACAGCAAGGTCACCGGCTGGAGCGAATCGAAGAAGGAGCCGGCCTGGTTCAAGACGCCCAACGAGTTCCGTCCGTTCCTGATCTCCTGGGGCGGCGCCGAGGTGTACCTGAGCAACAGCACCTTCACCAGCTTCGGCTACAACGCCTCCAAGGCCTACGGCATCTCCATCTCGCAGTACAGCCCGGGCATGGACAAGCAGATGAAGCGCCCGCGCCCCAAGGGCTGGGTGATCGACTCGACCATCGTCGACAGCTGGTACGGCTTCTATTGCTACGAGGCCGACGACCTGGTGGTGAAGGGCAACACCTACCGCGACAACATCGTCTACGGCATCGACCCGCACGACCGTTCGCACCGCCTGATCATCGCCGACAACACCGTCCACGGGACCAGGAAGAAGCACGGCATCATCGTCTCGCGGGAAGTCAACGACAGCTTCATCTTCAACAACCGCAGCTACGAGAACAAGCTTTCCGGGATCGTCCTCGACCGTAACAGCGAGGGCAACCTGGTGGCCTACAACGAGGTCTATCGCAACCATTCCGACGGCATCACCCTCTACGAGAGCGGCGACAACCTGCTCTGGGGCAACCAGGTCCTGGCCAACCGCCGCCACGGCATCCGCGTGCGCAACAGCGTGAACATCCGCCTCTACGAAAACCTCGCGGCGGGCAACCAGCTGATCGGCGTGTACGGCCACATCAAGGACCTCACCAACACCGACCGCAACATCGCCCTCGACCCGTTCGACACCAAGGTCTCGCTGATCGTGGTCGGCGGCAAGCTCGCCGGCAACGGCTCCGGCCCGCTCTCGGTGGATTCGCCGCTGAGCCTCGAACTGTACCGGGTGGCGATGCTCGCCCCGACCAAATCCTCCGGCATCAGCCTGCCCGGCGTTCTCGGCGAGAAGCAGGACCAGATCCTCGACCTGCTGGTGCGCCAGGACAAGGCGGTGCTGATCGATCCCGTGGAAAGCCAGGCCGAACTCCAGGACTGAGGACCCAGACGCATGAAAACCCGCACTTCCCGACTGTTCCGCCTGAGCGCCCTGGCCGCCGGCCTCTGCCTGGCCCAGGCAGCCCTCGCCGCCGACCCCGGCGCGGCGCCGAGCTACCAGGCGCTGCCGGCCGGCAACCTGTGCCCGGCCGCCGCCGACGACTCGCGCTACAACACCAAGTACCTGGGCTTCTTCACCCACCTGGTGCAGGCCCAGGATGACTGGCTGTTCCGCACCACCTACGACCTTCGTACCGACTTCGGCACCAGCGCCGAAGGCTGGCGCGAACTCCGCGCACTGCGCGACGAACTCAAGCGCAAGGGCATCGAGCTGGTGGTGGTCTACCAGCCAACCCGCGGCCTGGTGAACCGCGAGAAGCTCAGCCCGGCGGAAAAGGCCGGCTTCGACTACGAGCTGGCGAAGAAGAACTACCTGGCGACCATCGCCCGCTTCCGCCAGGCCGGCATCTGGACCCCGGACTTCTCGCCGCTGTTCGACGAGAAGGAGGAGCACGCCTACTACTTCAAGGGCGACCACCACTGGACTCCCCATGGCGCCCGGCGCAGCGCGAAGATCGTGGCCGAGACGCTGAAGCAGGTGCCCGGCTTCGAGGAGATCCCGAAGAAGCAGTTCGAAAGCAAGCGCGTCGGCCTGCTGTCCAAGCTCGGCACCTTCCACAAGGCCGCCGCGCAACTCTGCGGCAACAGCTACGCCACCCAGTACGTCGACCGCTTCGAGACCGAGCCGGTGGGCGCCAGCGACAGCGGCGACCTGTTCGGCGACGGCGGCAACCCGCAGATTGCCCTGGTCGGCACCTCCAACAGCGGCCCGGCCTACAACTTCGCCGGCTTCCTGGAGGAGTTCAGCGGCGCCGACATCCTCAACAACGCGGTGTCCGGCGGCGGCTTCGACAGTTCGCTGCTGGCGTACATGACCAGCGAGGAATTCCACAAGAACCCGCCGAAGATCCTCATCTGGGAATTCGCCACCCACTACGACATGGCGCAGAAGAGCTTCTACCGCCAGGCCATGCCGCTGGTGGACAACGGCTGCTCCGGCCGGAAGACCGTGCTCAGCCGCAAGGTCAAGCTGCGCCAGGGCCGCAACGAGGTGCTGCTGAACAGCGCCGCGCTACCGATCCGCAGCGGCAGCTACGTCGCCGACGTGACCTACAGCGACCCTTCGGTACACGAGTTGAAGAACACCATCTGGTACATGAACGGCCGCCGCGAGCAGTTGAAGATCGAGCAGTCGAAAGCCGTCGATACCGGCGGCCGCTACGTCTTCCAGCTGCGCAACGACAGCGACTGGGCCGACCAGCAGTTCCTTTCCCTGGAAATCGAAGCGCCGGAGGACATGCCCCAGGGCCTGGAGGTCCAGGCCAGCATCTGCCAGGCGGCGCCCGCCAAGGCCAGCCAGTCGGTGGCCGGGAGGTAAACGATGAAAACGTCCCACCTGATCCGTATCGCCCTGCCCGGCGCCCTCGCCGCGGCATTGCTCGCCAGCCAGGTCAGCCAGGCCGCCGACCTGGTACCCCCGCCCGGCTACTACGCGGCGGTCGGCGAGCGCAAGGGCAGCGCCGGCAGTTGCCCCGCGGTGCCGCCGCCGTATACCGGCAGCCTGGTCTTCACCAGCAAGTACGAAGGCTCCGATTCGGCGCGGGCGACCCTCAACGTCAAGGCGGAGAAGACCTTCCGCTCGCAGATCAAGGACATCACCGACATGGAGCGCGGCGCCACCAAGCTGGTCACCCGGTACATGCGCAGCGGCCGCGACGGCGACCTGGCCTGCGCACTGAACTGGATGAGCGCCTGGGCCCGCGCCGGCGCCCTGCAGAGCGACGACTTCAACCACACCGGCAAGTCCATGCGCAAATGGGCGCTGGGCAGCCTCTCCGGCGCCTACATGCGCCTGAAGTTCTCCAGCTCGCGGCCGCTCGCGGCCCACGCCGAGCAGAGCCGGGAAATCGAGGACTGGTTCGCCCGGCTCGGCACCCAGGTAGTCCGCGACTGGAGCGGCCTGCCGCTGAAGAAGATCAACAACCATTCCTACTGGGCGGCCTGGTCGGTGATGTCCACCGCGGTGGTGACCAACCGCCGCGACCTCTTCGACTGGGCGGTGAGCGAGTTCAAGGTCGCCGCCAACCAGGTCGACGAGCAGGGCTTCCTGCCCAACGAACTCAAGCGCCGCCAGCGCGCCCTCGCCTACCACAACTATGCGCTGCCGCCGCTGGCGATGATCGCCGCGTTCGCCCAGGTCAACGGCGTCGACCTGCGCCAGGAGAACCACGGCGCCCTGCAGCGCCTGGCCGAGCGGGTGATGAAGGGAGTCGACGACGAGGAAACCTTCGAGGAGAAGACCGGCGAGGACCAGGACATGACCGACCTCAAGGTCGACAACAAGTACGCCTGGCTGGAGCCCTACTGCGCCCTCTACCGCTGCGAGCCGAAGATGCTCGAGGCGAAGAAGGACCGCGAGCCGTTCAACAGCTTCCGCCTCGGCGGCGAAGTGACGCGGGTGTTCAGCCGCGAAGGGGGAAGTTGAGGGCGTGGCGGGAAGCGGGCGCACAGGCCAGAGGCCACGCGCCCCTCTGCCCCATTCGCCGACCAGGCGTCCCACCAGGCGCCACACCCCGACCCATGCGCGACAGACGCGGGCGGGCGCAACACCTTAGGCAACACCACGGGGAGGAAAACGGCGGGTCGTCCCGCCTTTCCTCGAGCGCTCCAGGGCGCGGAAAGGCAGGGCCGACCTGAATGGTTGACGCTCTAGAGAGAGAGACGGCATGGTCTTTTCTTCAAACGTGTTCCTGTTCCTGTTCCTGCCGGTCTTTCTCGGCCTGTACTACCTGAGCGGCGAACGTTACCGGAACCTGCTGCTGCTGATCGCCAGCTACGTGTTCTACGCCTGGTGGCGGGTGGACTTCCTCCTGCTGTTCGCCGGGGTCACCGTCTTCAACTACTGGATCGGCCTGCGCATCGGCGCCGCCGGCGTACGCACCAGGGCCGCGCAACGCTGGCTGATCCTCGGCGTGGTGGTCGACCTCTGCGTGCTCGGGTACTTCAAGTACGCCAACTTCGGCGTCGACAGCCTCAACGAGATCATCACCTCGTTCGGCATGCA
Source organism: Pseudomonas sp. FDAARGOS_761 (assembly GCF_013343155.1). Classification (NCBI taxonomy): domain Bacteria; kingdom Pseudomonadati; phylum Pseudomonadota; class Gammaproteobacteria; order Pseudomonadales; family Pseudomonadaceae; genus Pseudomonas; species Pseudomonas sp. FDAARGOS_761. Next base: position 4,051,635 of record NZ_CP054572.1, read on the forward strand.
GCCGTTCGTGCTGACCCACATCCTGCTGCCGATCGGCATCTCCTTCTACACCTTCGAGTCGATCAGCTACATCATCGACGTCTACCGCGGCGATACCCCGGCGACCCACAACCTGATCGACTTCGCCGCCTTCGTCGCGATCTTCCCGCACCTGATCGCCGGCCCGGTGCTGCGCTTCAAGGACCTGGTCGACCAGTTCAACCACCGCACCCACACCGTCGACAAGTTCGCCGAAGGCTGCACCCGCTTCATGCAGGGCTTCGTCAAGAAGGTGTTCATCGCCGACACCCTGGCCGCCCTCGCCGACCACTGCTTCGCCCTGCAGAACCCGACCACCGGCGACGCCTGGCTCGGCGCCCTGGCCTACACCGCGCAGCTCTACTTCGACTTCTCCGGCTACAGCGACATGGCCATCGGCCTCGGCCTGATGATGGGCTTCCGCTTCATGGAGAACTTCAACCAGCCCTACATCAGCCAGTCGATCACCGAGTTCTGGCGGCGCTGGCACATCAGCCTGTCGACCTGGCTGCGCGACTACCTCTACATCAGCCTGGGCGGCAACCGCGGCAGCACCTTCCAGACCTACCGCAACCTGTTCCTGACCATGCTCCTCGGCGGCCTGTGGCACGGCGCCAACTTCACCTACATCATCTGGGGCGCCTGGCACGGCATGTGGCTGGCGATCGAGCGGGCCCTCGGAGTGAACGCCGCGCCGCGCGTGCTCAACCCGTTGAAGTGGGCGTTCACCTTCCTCCTGGTGGTGATCGGCTGGGTGATCTTCCGCGCCGAGAACCTGCAGGTCGCCTGGCGCATGTACGAAGCCATGTTCAGCTTCGGCACCTGGCAGCTCTCCGAACTGAACCGCGCCAGCCTCACCGGCCTGCAGGTCGGCACCCTGGTCCTGGCCTACCTGGTGCTGGCGTTCTTCGGCCTGCGCCAGTTCTACAACCAGCCATTGCAGACCAAGGCGCCCAAGGCCGCGGCGAACAGCGACGAAGTGGCCGCCGACGGCCCGGCCAGTGCCCAGCCGCGCGCCCCGCGCGAGGCCGCCGGCGACCCGGCGGCGATCGCCTACTCGCCGAGCGGCGCGCTGGTCTACCAGCCGAGCTGGCTCAGCCAGTTGCCCGTCCTGGCCACCCGCCTGGCGCTGCTCCTGCTGTTCGCCGCCTCGGTGCTGAAGCTCTCCGCGCAGAGCTACTCGCCATTCCTCTACTTCCAGTTCTGAGCGAGGCCCACGCCATGACACAGAGCATTTCCCGCCCCCTGCAATACGCCTATATCGCCGCCTTCGGCGGGCTGCTGCTGGGGCTCGCCGGATGGTCGCTGAAGAGCGTGCCGGGCTTCTCCGCCGCGGCCGATACGCCACTGCTCAACGGCAAGCTGGCGCACGCCTTCGAAGCCCACTACGACAAGGAATTCCCGATCAAGCGCCTGGGCACCAACCTCTGGGCCGCACTCGACTACACGCTGTTCCACGAAGGCCGCCCCGGCGTGGTGATCGGCAAGGACGGCTGGCTGTTCACCGACGAAGAGTTCAAGCCGGCACCGAGCGGCCAGCAACTGGAAGACAACTGGGCACTGGTACGCGGCGTGCAGCGGGAGCTGAACCGGCGCGGCGTCAAGCTGGTGCTCGCGGTGATCCCGGCCAAGGCCCGCCTGTATCCCGAGCACATCGGCCGCGAGCAGCCGGCCGCGCTGCACGACAGCCTCTACCAGGACTTCCTGGCCCGCGCCCGCGCCGCCGGCATCGACAGTCCCGACCTGCTCGGCAGCCTGCGCCAGGCCAAGGACAACGGCGCAGTATTCCTGCGCACCGACACCCACTGGTCGCCGCTCGGCGCGGAAACCGTGGCCCAGCGCCTCGGCGCGGAGATCCGCGAGACGCACCTGCTGGATGTGCCGGCGCAGAACTTCGTCACCCGCGTCGGCGAAGAACGCACGCACAAGGGCGACCTGCTCAGCTTCCTGCCGCTCGACCCGCTGTTCGACGAACTGCTGCCGCGTCCGGAGCAGTTGCAGCAACGCACCACCGAAGCCGCGCCGGCACTGCCGGGCGGCCAGCAGTCCGGCGCGGGCGACGACCTCTTCGGCGATAGCCAGCAACCGCGCCTGGCGCTGGTCGGCACCAGCTACAGCGCCAACCCCAGGTGGAACTTCGAGGGCGCGCTGAAACAGGCGCTGTCCGCCGACCTGATCAATTACGCGAAGGAAGGCAAGGGCCCCCTCGAACCGATGCTGGAACTGCTGCAGGACGAAGGCTTCCGCAAGGACCCGCCGCAACTGCTGGTCTGGGAGTTTCCCGAGCGCTACCTGCCGATGGCCAGCGACCTCAGCCAGTTCGACGCCGACTGGGTCGCCCAGCTGAAGGCCAGCGGCGGCCGCGACGAGCGCCTGGCCGCCAGCCGCAACGATTGAACGAACACAGCCAAGGCTGTTTACCCACGGGGCCGAACGCCCCGCTGAAGAAGAAGCAACGGAGGAATACCCATGAACCCGATGACCCGCCGCCACACCTGGACCCGCCTGGCCTGCGCACTTTCCCTCGGCGTCGCCGCATTCGCCGCGCAGGCCGACGAGGGCGCCCTGTACGGGCCCCAGGCACCCAAGGGCTCGGCCTTCGTCCGCGCCTACAACGCCGGCAACAGCGAACTCGACGTGTCGGTCGGCAGCACCAGCCTGAACGACGTCGCGCCGCTCGGCTCCAGCGACTTCAAGTTCCTCCCCCCCGGCAGCTACACCGCCCAGGTCGGCCAGCAGAGCCTGCCGGTCAAGCTCGACCCGGACAGCTACTACACCCTGGTCAGCCAGCCCGGCGGCAAGCCGCAGCTGGTGGCCGAGCCGCCGTTCAAGAACAAGCAGAAGGCGCTGGTGCGGGTGCAGAACCTCAGCGGCTCGAAGCTGACCCTGAAGACCGCCGACGGCAAGACCGACGTGGTCAAGGACGTCGGCCCGCAAAGCCACGGCGACCGCGAGATCAACCCGGTGAAGGTGAACCTGGCGCTGTTCGACGGCAGCAAGAAGGTCAGCGACCTGAAGCCGGTCACCCTGGCCCGCGGCGAGGTGGTCTGCCTGTATGTCACCGGCAGCGGCGGCAAGCTCGCGCCGGTCTGGGTCAAGCGCCCGGTGAAGGCGGACTGAGACCGACCGGGAGGGGCTCGCCCCTCCCGGCATTCCACACAACAAGACCGGCCCGACACCGGCGCACCAACCGTCAGCGCTCCCGCAGAAGGAGCGCACTGGAGAGGTCACCCGGGGCTCCGTGGAGCCCGGTAACGAGATATCCCGCCGCGCGGCGGGATCCCTAGACAGACGCATCGCTTCAAGGAGAAACAACATGATCCCAGTAATCCTTTCCGGTGGCAGCGGCTCGCGACTCTGGCCTCTTTCCCGCAAGCAGTACCCCAAGCAGTTCCTCGCCCTTACCGGCGACGACACCCTGTTCCAGCAGACCATCAAGCGCCTGGCCTTCGACGGCATGCAGGCGCCGCTGCTGGTGTGCAACAAGGAGCACCGCTTCATCGTCCAGGAACAGCTGGAGGCGCAGAACCTGGCGAGCCAGGCGATCCTCCTCGAACCCTTCGGCCGCAACACGGCGCCGGCGGTGGCCATCGCCGCGATGAAACTGGTCGCCGAAGGCCGCGACGAACTGCTGCTGATCCTTCCCGCCGACCACGTGATCGAGGACCAGCGCGCCTTCCAGCAGGCCCTGGCGCTGGCCACCAACGCCGCCGAAAAGGGCGAGATGGTGCTCTTCGGCATTCCCGCCAGCCGCCCCGAGACCGGCTACGGCTACATCCGCGCGAGCGCCGATGCGCAACTGCCGGAAGGCGTCAGCCGGGTGCAGAGCTTCGTCGAGAAGCCCGACGAAGCCCGCGCCCGCGAGTTCGTCGCCGCCGGCGGCTACTACTGGAACAGCGGCATGTTCCTGTTCCGCGCCAGCCGCTACCTGGAAGAACTGAAGAAGCACGACGCCGACATCTACGACACCTGCCTGCTGGCCCTGGAGCGCAGCCAGCACGACGGCGACCTGGTGAACATCGACGCCGCCACCTTCGAATGCTGCCCGGACAACTCCATCGACTACGCGGTGATGGAGAAGACCTCACGCGCCTGCGTGGTGCCGCTGTCCGCCGGCTGGAACGATGTCGGCAGCTGGTCGTCGATCTGGGACGTGCACGCCAAGGACGCCAACGGCAACGTCACCAAGGGCGACGTGCTGGTCCACGACAGCCACAACTGCCTGGTGCACGGCAACGGCAAGCTGGTCTCGGTGATCGGCCTGGAGGACATCGTGGTGGTGGAAACCAAGGACGCCATGATGATCGCCCACAAGGACCGGGTGCAGGACGTCAAGCACGTGGTCAAGGACCTCGACGCCCAGGGCCGCAGCGAGACCCAGAACCACTGCGAGGTCTACCGTCCGTGGGGCTCCTACGACTCGGTGGACATGGGCGGCCGCTTCCAGGTCAAGCACATCACCGTGAAGCCCGGCGCGCGCCTCTCGCTGCAGATGCACCACCACCGCGCCGAGCACTGGATCGTGGTTTCCGGGACCGCCCAGGTGACCTGCGACGACAAGACCTTCCTGCTCACCGAGAACCAGTCGACCTACATCCCGATCGCCTCCGTGCACCGCCTGGCCAACCCCGGCAAGATCCCGCTGGAGATCATCGAGGTGCAGTCCGGCAGCTACCTCGGCGAGGACGACATCGAGCGCCTGGAAGACGTCTACGGGCGCACCGCAGAACCGGCCCTGCAAGTGGTCGCCGGCAGCCGCTGAAGCGTCGACCCGGCCCCCTGGCGGAGCGATCCGCCAGGGGGTTGTTTTTTTCCGACAACCCACGGGATTGACTTTCCCTGGCCCGCCCCATGTTTCCATGAAGTTTCCGGAATATTCACGGGGAGCGGACATCAAGTATTAATGAACCCTTAAAGAAACAGGACTCGGGTTATTAATAAAGCCACTCAGAAAACACCCGAGATCCATTCCAACTAACCCTGCAAGCCTCTGAAAACGCGGCTTCCGGCTTTATCCTCCAGTTTCTTCGAGTTCGTTCAGTCTTCATTCAGCCGTTGTTAAGCGAGTCTTAACAAACGTTCAGGCAGCATTCAGCGACATATAAATAACCTCTTCGTACCGCCCTCCCAGTACCGAGGCTTCATTACATGTCACTGGACTTTCTGCCATTCTCCCGGCCAAGCATCGGCGAGGACGAAATCGCCGCCGTGGAGCAGGTCCTGCGTTCCGGCTGGATCACCACCGGGCCGAAGAACCAGGAGCTCGAACAGCGCTTCGCCGAACGCCTCGGCTGCCGCCACGCGGTGGCGCTATCCTCGGCCACCGGCGCCCTGCACGTCACCCTGCTGGCGCTGGGCATCGGCCCCGGCGACGAAGTGATCACGCCGTCGCTGACCTGGGTCTCCACCGCCAACGTCATCACCCTGCTCGGCGCCACCCCGGTGTTCGTCGACGTCGACCGCGACACCCTGATGTGTTCGGCGCAGGCAGTGGAAGCCGCCATCGGCCCGCGCACCCGCGCCATCGTGCCGGTGCACTACGCCGGCTCTACCCTGGATCTCGAAGGCCTGCGCACGGTCGCCGGGCGCCACGGCATTGCCCTGGTCGAGGACGCCGCCCACGCGGTCGGCAGCGAATACCGCGGGCGCCCGGTAGGCTCCCGCGGCACGGCGATCTTTTCCTTCCACGCGATCAAGAACCTGACCTGCGCCGAAGGCGCGATGTTCGTCAGCGACGACAGTGCCCTCGCCGAACGGGTCCGCCGCCTCAAGTTCCACGGCCTCGGGGTCGATGCCTACGACCGCCTGAGCCATGGACGCAAGCCGCAGGCGGAAGTGATCGAGCCCGGTTTCAAATACAACCTGGCCGACCTCAACGCCGCCCTCGCGCTGGTCCAGCTCAAGCGCCTGGACGCGCTCAACGCGCGCCGCCAGGCCCTCGCCGAACGCTACCTGGAGCGCCTCGCCGGCCTGCCGCTGGCGCCGCTCGGCCTGCCCGCGCACGAGCAGCGCCACGCCTGGCACCTGTTCATCCTGCGCATCGACGCCGAGGCCTGCGGCCTGGGCCGCGACGCCTTCATGGAAGCCCTGAAGGCGCGCGGCATCGGTAGCGGCATCCATTTCATCGCCAGTCACCTGCACCACTACTACCGCCAGCGCCAGCCGCGCCTGAGCCTGCCCAACAGCGAGTGGAACTCGGCCCGCCTGTGCTCCATCCCGCTGTTCCCCGACATGCGCGACGACGACATCGAGCGCGTCGCGCGCGCCATCGAGGACATCCTGGAGAAACGTCGATGAAGCCCTATCCGATCGACCTGGTCTCGGTGGTCATCCCGGTCTACAACGAGGAAGCCAGCCTGCCCGAACTGCTGCGCCGCACCGAAGCCGCCTGCCTGGAGCTGGGCCGCGCCTTCGAGATCGTGCTGGTCGACGACGGCAGCCGCGACCGCTCCGCGGAACTCTTGCAGGCCGCCGCCGAACGCGACGGCAGCGCCGTGGTGGCGGTGATCCTCAACCGCAACTACGGCCAGCACGCGGCGATCCTCGCCGGCTTCGAACAGTCCCGTGGCGACCTGGTGATCACCCTCGATGCCGACCTGCAGAACCCGCCGGAGGAAATCCCGCGCCTGGTGGAGCGCGCCGCGCAGGGCTACGACGTGGTCGGCAGCATCCGCGCCGAGCGCCAGGACTCGGCCTGGCGGCGCTGGCCTTCGCGCCTGGTGAACCTGGCGGTGCAGCGCTCCACCGGGGTCGCCATGCACGACTACGGCTGCATGCTGCGCGCCTACCGGCGCAGCATCGTCGAAGCGATGCTGGCCTGCCGCGAACGCAGTACCTTCATCCCGATCCTGGCCAACGGCTTCGCCCGGCATACCTGCGAGATCCGCGTCGCCCACGCCGAGCGCGCCCACGGCGAATCGAAATACAGCGCGATGCGCCTGCTCAACCTGATGTTCGACCTGGTCACCTGCATGACCACCACGCCGCTGCGCCTGCTCAGCCTGGTCGGCGGCGGCATGGCCCTGGCCGGCTTCCTCTTCGCCCTGTTCCTCTTCGTGCTGCGCCTGGCCTTCGGCGCCGCCTGGGCCGGCAACGGCCTGTTCGTGCTGTTCGCCGTGCTGTTCATGTTCAGCGGCGTGCAGTTGCTCGGCATGGGCCTGCTCGGCGAGTACCTCGGGCGCATGTACAGCGACGTGCGCGCGCGGCCGCGCTTTTTCATCGAGCGCGTGGTCCGCGCCACGCCCTCCGCGCTTCCCTCGGCCCTGCAGCGGGCCGGTTTCACCTCTTCATCCAGCGAGCCTTCCACGCCATGACCTCGAAAGCCGTCGTCTTCGCCTACCACGACATCGGTTGCACCGGTATCGAAGCCCTGCTCAATGCCGGCTACGAGATCGCCGCCGTCTTCACCCATGCCGACGACCCACGGGAAAACACCTTCTACGCCTCGGTCGCACGCCTCTGCGCCGAGCGCGGCATTCCGCTGCACGCGCCCGAGGACGTGAACCATCCGCTGTGGCTGGAGCGCATCCGCCAACTGCGCCCGGACTTCCTGTTCTCCTTCTACTACCGCCGCCTGCTCGGCGCCGAACTGCTCGCCTGCGCCGCACGCGGCGCCTACAACCTGCACGGTTCGCTGCTGCCGCGCTACCGCGGACGCGCCCCGGCGAACTGGGTGCTGGTCAACGGCGAAACGCAGACCGGGGTGACCCTGCACCGCATGGTCGAGCGCGCCGACGCCGGGCCGATCCTCGCCCAGCAGGCCATCGCCATCGACCCCGAGGACACCGCCCTGAGCCTGCACGGCAAGCTGCGCAAGGCCGCCGGCGCCCTGCTGCGCGACAGCCTGCCGCTGCTCGCCCTCGGCGTGCTGCCGGAAGTCGAGCAGGACGAGAGCCAGGCCAGCCACTTCGGCCGGCGCACCCCGGCGGACGGCCTGCTCGACTGGCACAGGCCGGCACGGCAGCTGTACGACCTGGTGCGCGCAGTGACCCAGCCCTACCCCGGCGCCTTCTGCCAGGTCGGCGAACAGAAGCTGATCGTCTGGAGCGCCGAGGTGGTCGCCGGCAATCACGGCCGCGAGCCGGGCAGCGTACTGTCCTGCGACCCGCTGCGGATCGCCTGCGGCGAGGACTCGCTGGTGCTGCGCTTCGGCCAGCGCGGCGAGCGTGGCCTGTACCTGGCCGGCACCCAACTGGCCACCGAGCTGGGCCTGGTCGAGGGCGCGCGCCTGCGTGGCGCGGCGTCCGGCCCGCAGCGCCGCACGCGGGTGCTGATCCTCGGGGTCAACGGTTTCATCGGCAACCACCTGTCCGAACGCCTGCTGCGCGACGGTCGCTACGAGGTCCACGGCATGGACATCGGCTCCGACGCCATCGAACGGCTCAAGGCCGACCCGCATTTCCACTTCGTCGAAGGCGACATCGGCATCCATTCGGAGTGGCTCGAATACCATGTGAAGAAATGCGACGTGATCCTGCCGCTGGTAGCCATCGCCACGCCCATCGAGTACACGCGCAACCCGCTGCGGGTGTTCGAACTGGACTTCGAGGAAAACCTGCGGATCGTCCGCTACTGCGTGAAATACGGCAAACGCGTGGTGTTCCCTTCCACCTCCGAGGTCTACGGCATGTGCCAGGACCCGGACTTCGACGAAGACCGCTCGAACCTGGTGGTCGGGCCGATCAACAAGCAGCGCTGGATCTACTCGGTGTCCAAGCAGTTGCTCGACCGGGTGATCTGGGCCTACGGCCAGCAGGGCCTGCGCTTCACCCTGTTCCGTCCGTTCAACTGGATGGGCCCGCGCCTGGACCGCCTGGATTCGGCGCGGATCGGCAGCTCGCGGGCGATCACCCAGCTCATCCTGCACCTGGTCGAAGGCACGCCGATCCGCCTGGTCGACGGCGGCGCGCAGAAGCGCTGCTTCACCGACGTCGACGACGGCATCGAGGCCCTCGCGCGGATCATCGACAACCGCGACGGCCGCTGCGACGGGCAGATCGTCAACATCGGCAACCCGGACAACGAGGCGAGCATCCGCCAGCTCGGCGAGGAACTGCTGCGCCAGTTCGAGGCCCACCCGCTGCGCGCGCAGTTCCCGCCCTTCGCCGGCTTCCGCGAGGTGGAGAGCCGCAGCTTCTACGGCGACGGCTACCAGGACGTGGCCCACCGCAAGCCGAGCATCGACAACGCCCGGCGCCTGCTCGACTGGCAGCCCACCATCGAACTGCGCGAGACCATCGGCAAGACCCTCGACTTCTTCCTCCACGAAGCGCTCCGCGAGCGCGAGGCACAGGCGTGATCCAGGCCGGCCTGCGCATCGACGTCGACACCTTCCGCGGCACCCGCGACGGGGTGCCGCGGCTGCTCGAGCTGCTCGACGAAGCCGGGCTGAAGGCGACCTTCTTCTTCAGCGTCGGTCCGGACAACATGGGCCGCCACCTCTGGCGCCTGGCGCGCCCGGCGTTCCTCTGGAAGATGCTCCGCTCGCGCGCCGCCAGCCTGTATGGCTGGGACATCCTGCTGGCCGGCACCGCCTGGCCGGGCAAGCCGATCGGCCGCGAACTCGGCCCGCTGATGCGGCGGACCCAGGCCGCCGGCCACGAGGTCGGCCTGCACGCCTGGGACCACCATGCCTGGCAGACCCACGCCGGCGTCTGGAGCGTGCAGCAGCTCGGCGAGCAGATCCGCCGCGGCAGCGATTGCCTGGCGGACATCCTCGGCCAGCCGGTGCGTTGTTCCGCCGCCGCCGGCTGGCGCGCCGACGGCCGGGTGGTCGAGGCCAAGCAGCCCTTCGGCTTCCGCTACAACAGCGACTGCCGCGGACGCGGCGCGTTCCGCCCGCGCCTGGCCGACGGCAGCCCTGGCATCCCGCAGGTGCCGGTGAACCTGCCGACCTTCGACGAGGTGGTCGGTCCCGGCCTGCCGCGCGAGGCCTACAACGACTTCATCCTGGAACGCTTCGCCGCTGGCCGCGACAACGTCTACACCATCCACGCCGAGGTCGAGGGGCTGCTCCTCGCCCCGGCGTTCCGCGAACTGCTGCGGCGCGCCGAACGGCGCGGCATCCGCTTCCGCCCGTTGGGCGAACTGCTGCCGGACGATCCGCGCAGCCTGCCGCTGGCCGAACTGGTGCGCGGCCGCCTGGCCGGCCGCGAGGGCTGGCTGGGAGTGCGCCAGCCATGAGCCGCCGCCAGACCTGGTCGCTGCTGCTGATCGCCTTCGGCCTGTTCTACCTGGTTCCATTGAGCAACCATGGCCTGTGGATTCCCGACGAGACCCGCTACGCGCAGATCAGCCAGGCGATGCTGCTGGGCGGCGACTGGGTGTCGCCGCACTTCCTCGGCCTGCGCTACTTCGAGAAGCCGGTCGCCGGCTACTGGATGATCGCCCTCGGCCAGGCGGTCTTCGGCGAAAACCTGTTCGGCGTGCGCATCGCCTCGGTCGTCGCCACCGCCCTCAGCGTCCTGCTCGCCTACCTGCTGGCCCGCCGCCTGTGGCGCGACCCGCGCACCAGCCTGGCGTGCGCGCTGCTCTACGCCAGCTTCGGCTTGATCGCCGGGCAGTCCGGCTATGCCAACCTCGACCCGCAATTCACCTTCTGGGTCAACCTGAGCCTGGTGGCGCTGTGGTACGCCCTCGACGCGGGGAGCCGCCGCGCGCGCCTGCTCGGCTGGACCCTGCTCGGCCTCGCCTGCGGCATGGGCTTCCTGACCAAGGGCTTCCTCGCCTGGCTGCTGCCGGTGCTGGTCGCCCTGCCCTACATGCTCTGGCAGCGGCGCTGGCGCGAGCTGCTTGGCTACGGCGCGCTGGCGGTGCTGGCGGCGCTGCTCGTCTGCCTGCCCTGGGCGCTCGCCGTGCATGCGCGGGAAGCGGACTACTGGCGGTTCTTCTTCTGGCACGAACACATCCGTCGCTTCGCCGGCGAAGACGCCCAGCACTCTCGCCCGTGGTGGTTCTACCTGCCGTTGCTGGCGGTCTCCTGCCTGCCCTGGAGCGGCCTGCTGCCGAGCGCGCTGCGCCAGGCCTGGCACGAGCGGCGCCAGGCGCCGGTGGTCTTCCTGGCGCTATGGCTGCTGTTGCCGCTGGCGTTCTTCAGCCTGAGCCGGGGCAAGCTGCCGACCTACATCATGCCCTGCCTGCTGCCGCTGGCGCTGCTCATGGGCCACGCTCTGGTGCAGCGGCTGCGCCAGGGGAACAGCGTCGCGCTGCGCGGCAACGGGCTGCTCAACCTGGGCCTGGCGCTCCTCGCGCTGGCGGCCCTGGCCTACCTGCAACTGCGCAAGCCGGTGTACCAGGAAGAACCCTTCGAGCTGTTCCTGGTCCTCCTGGTGATCGGCGCCTGGGCCGCCGCCGGCCTCGCCCAGTGGCGCTACCCGCTACGCGCCTGGGCCGCGCCGCTGCTGGCGAGCTGGGTACTGATCGCACTGCTGCCGGCGGCGATGCCCAACCATGTGGTGCAGAACAAGACCCCCGACCTGTTCGTCGCCGAACACCTCGACGAACTGGCCGGCGCCCGCCATCTGCTGAGCAACGACCTCGGCGCCGCCTCGGCCCTCGCCTGGCGCCTGCGCCGTAGCGACGTGACGCTCTACGACACGCGCGGCGAGCTGAAGTACGGCCTCTCCTACCCCGAGCACAGCCAGCGCAGCGTGCCCTTGGCAGACATCCGCCAGTGGCTCTGGCGGGCACGCCAGGACGGCTCGGTGGCCGTGCTGCTGCGGATCAACAGCGCCAGCGACCGCTACCAGCTGGCGCTGTTGCCGGGCGACGGCGAACGCTACCGGAACGGCAACCTGGTCCTGGCGATCCTGCCGCAGGTGCGCCCATGAGCGCCGCGCTGCTGCTCGCCACCCTGCTCATGACCGGCCTCGGCCAGGTTGCGCAGAAGCTCACCGTGGAGCACTGGCACCTGGTCGCCGCCGACGGCTGGACGGCGCGCCTGCGCAGTCCGTGGCCGTGGCTGGCGCTGCTCGCCCTCGGGCTCGGCCTGCTCTGCTGGCTGCTGCTCCTGCAACGGGTGGAAGTCGGCAGCGCCTATCCGATGCTGGCGCTGAACTTCGTCCTGGTCACCCTGGCGGCACGCTTCGTCTTCGATGAGCCGGTGGATCGCCGCCACCTCGCCGGCCTGTTGCTGATCGTCGCCGGCGTGGCCCTGCTCGGGAGGAGCGCATGAACGCGCTACGCGGCTGGCTGGCGGCCCTGGGCAGCGTGCTGCTGGCCAGCGCCGCCCAGCTCGGCATGCGCTGGGGCATGAGCCGCCTGCCGCTGCCGGAAGCCTGGGCCGGGCAAACGCCGGAGCGCGCCGCGCTGCTCGCGGTAGCCCTGGCGGTGGCGGCCTACGCCGCCTCCCTGCTGTGCTGGCTGGCCGCCCTGCGCCACCTGCCGCTGGGCCGCGCCTACAGCCTGTTGAGCGCCAGCTACGCGCTGGTCTACCTGCTGGCGGCGAGCCTGCCGGCGTTCGATGAAACCTTCAGTACCAGCAAGACCCTGGGCGTAGGCCTGGTGGTGCTCGGCGTGTTGACCGTCAACGCCCGCCGCACCGCTGCCGCGCCCGCGCATCATCCGTCGAGGAAAGCACCATGAAGATCAGCGTATTCGGCAGTGGCTATGTAGGACTGGTGCAGGCCGCCGTCCTCGCCGAAGTGGGCCACGATGTACTGTGCATGGACATCGACCGGAACAAGGTCGAACGCCTCGCGCAGGGCCTCGCCAGCATCTACGAACCCGGGCTCGACGCCTTGCTGCGCGAAGGCCTGGACAGCGGCCGCCTGCGTTTCAGCAGCGATGCGCGCCTGGCCGTGGAGCACGGCCGGGTGCAGTTCATCGCGGTCGGCACCCCGCCTGGCGAGGACGGCGCGGCCGATCTCGGCGCGGTCTTCGCGGTGGCCGATGCCATCGCCGAGCATCGCCGCAAGCCCGTCATCGTGGTGGAGAAATCGACCGTCCCGGTAGGCACCGGCGACCGCCTGCGCGCGCACATCGAGCGGCGCCTGGAAGCCGACGGACGCGAACTGGAATTCGAGATCGTCTCCAACCCGGAATTCCTCAAGGAAGGCTCCGCCGTCGTCGACTGCCGACGCCCGGACCGCATCGTGGTCGGCTGCGACAACGAAGAGGTGCGCCAGGTGATGCGCGAACTCTACGAGCCGTTCAACCGCAACCACGACCGCATGCTGTTCATGGGCCTGCGCAGCGCCGAACTGACCAAGTACGCGGCGAACGGCATGCTGGCGACCAAGATCAGCTTCATCAACCAGATCGCCGAACTGGCCGAACACCTCGGCGCCGACATCGAGGCGGTGCGCCAGGGCATCGGCGCCGACCCGCGGATCGGCTACCACTTCATCTACCCCGGCTGCGGCTACGGCGGCTCCTGCTTCCCCAAGGACATGCGCGCGCTGATCCACAGCGCCGAGCAGGCGCATTGCTCCAGCGACCTGTTGCAGGCAGTGGAAGCGATCAACCGGCGGCAGAAGCACAAGCTGTTCGAACGCATCCGGGTGTTCTACGACGGCGACCTGCGCGGCAAGACCTTCGCCCTCTGGGGCCTGGCCTTCAAGCCGAACACCGACGACATGCGCGACGCGCCCAGCCGCGAACTGATGGAAGCGCTCTGGCGCCACGGCGCGCAGGTGCGCGCCTACGATCCCGAAGCCATGCAGGAAACCCAGCGGCTCTATGGCCACGACGAACGCCTGAGCCTGATGGGCACCCCCGAGGCGACCCTGGGAGGCGCCGATGCGCTGGTCATCTGCACCGAGTGGCAGCAATTCAAGGCACCGGATTTCGAGCTGCTCAAGGAGCGCCTGAAGGCCCCGGTGATCTTCGACGGGCGCAACCTCTACGACCCCGAGCGCATGGCCCGCCACGGCTTCCACTACTACCCGATGGGACGCGGGCAGTCCTGCTCGTTGCCGATCAACGAGGCCAGCCTCGCACAGGAAGATGGCGTGCGCCTGTTGCGCCAGGCCTGAGGCCGCCCCAGGTCGGATCGACCGCTGGGGCGAATAACCGCTGCGGTTATCCGCCGGTTCGCCGGAGTATCGGCGGATAACGCCTGCGGCGTTATTCGCCCTACCCCCTGCCACGTAGCTCAGGTGGCGTAGGGCGCATGACCGCCTCGCGGCTATCCGCCAGCCGCCGGTTCCCGCGAGGACGAGGTCCCCAGCGCCAGCCCCGGCTCGGCGCCGCGCTTGAGCACGGCGTAGAGCAGCCCGGTAAGCAGGCTGCCGGCGACGATCGCCAGCAGGTACGCCAGGGCGTGGTTGATCGCGTTGGGCACCAGCATCACGAACAACCCGCCGTGAGGCGCCTGCAACTTGCAGCCGAAATACATCGACAGGGCGCCGGTCAGCGCGCCGCCGGCGATGCTCGCCGGGATCACCCGCAGCGGGTCCTTGGCGGCGAACGGGATGGCGCCTTCGGAGATGAAGCACAGCCCCAGCACCGAGGCTGCCTTGCCGGCCTGCCGCTCGCTCTCGGCGAACTTGCGCCGCGCCAGCAGGGTCGCCAGGCCCATGCCGATCGGCGGCACCATGCCCGCCGCCATCACCGCCGCCATCGGCGCGTAGCTGTGCGACGAGAGCAGGCCGACGGAAAAGGCGTAGGCGGCCTTGTTGACCGGTCCGCCGAGGTCGACGCACATCATCCCGCCGAGCAGCAGGCCGAGGAGGATGGCATTGGAGGTACCCATGCCGTCGAGGAACCCGGTCAGTGCCGCGAGCATCCCGGCCACCGGCTTGCCGACCACGTAGAGCATCAGCAGGCCGGTGACCAGGCTGGCCAGCAACGGGATGACCAGGATCGGCTTCAGCGCTTCCAGGCTCGCCGGCAGCCTCAGCCCGTGGCTGATGGCCCGCGCCGCATAGCCGGCGATGAAGCCGGCGACTATCCCGCCGATGAACCCGGCGCCGAGGGTCCCGGCGAGCAGGCCGCCGAGCATGCCCGGCGCCAGGCCCGGGCGGTCGGCGATGGAATAGGCGATGTAGCCGGCGAGCATCGGCACCATCAGGACGAAAGCCGTGTCGCCGACCGTCCTCAGCACCGCCGCCAGGCTGCCCGGCTGCTTGTAGGCATCGATGCCGAAGGCCAGCGACAGGGCGATCAGCAGGCCGCCCGCGACCACCATCGGCAACATGAACGACACCCCGGTCAGCAGGTGCTTGTACACCCCGCGCTTCTCGTCCCTGGCGACCACCGCGCTGGCTGCGCCCGCGCTCTCGACCTGCCCTTCCGCCAGCGCCCGCTCGAGCGTCGCGCGGGCCTGCTTGAGGGCCACGCCGGTGCCGCAACGGTAGATCTTCTTGCCGGCGAAACGGGCCGTGTCCACGTCGATGTCGGCGGCCAGCAGGACCACGTCGGCGGCGGCGATGTCCGCCGGGTCGAGCGGGTTGCGCGCGCCGACCGAGCCCTGGGTCTCGACCTGCAACGCGAAGCCCAGTTGCCCCGCCGCGAGCTGCAACGCCTCGGCGGCCATGAAGGTATGCGCCACGCCGGTCGGACAGGCGGTCACCGCGACGATCCGCGGTGCCGCTCCGGCCTCCGGCGCAACCAGGCCGGCCTCGTCCCCGGCGACCTCCACGCTCGCCAGGGCGGCGGCCCGCTGGAGGAAGGCGCGCGGATCGGCCAGCGCCTCGGCGGGACGCGCGCGATACACCGGCTTGCCGACGAAACGCGCCGCCGCCAGCGGCTCGACGCCGACCAGCAGGACCCAGTCGGCTTCGGCGATCTGTTCGGCGCTCAGTTCGCCCTCGGGCCTCGACCCGGCATTCGCCTCGACGCAGGTTTCCCAGCCCAGGCGCTCGGCGGCGCCCCGCAGCAGGCGCGCGGCGAGCACGCTGGTGACCTGTCCGCCAGGGCAGGCGGTGACGATCGCTAGTTTCATCTCAGGCCTCCTCGACCAATGGCTGCACCACGACGCCCGCTTCGATCCGCGCCAGGCGCTGCGGATCGCCGATGCCGAACTCGAACTGGGTCACCGCCAGACTGGCGATGGCGGTGGCCTGACGCAGCACCCGCTCGGCCGGCCAGCCGCTGGCCAGGCCGTGCAGCATGCCGGCCAGCAGGGAATCGCCGGCGCCCACCGTGCTGGCCACGTCCACCGCCGGCGGCCGCGCCTGCCAGGCACCCTCGGCGGCGAACCAGTTGACCCCCGCGGCGCCCTGGGAAATCACCACCTGGCCTACCCCGTCATGGCGCAGGCGTTCGGCCGCCTGGCGCTGTGCGACCAGGTCATCCATCGGCGCCGAGCAGAGATCGGCCAGTTCCTCGACGTTCGGCTTGATCATCCACGGCGCAGCCTTCACACCTTCGCGCAGGGCCGCGCCACTGCTGTCGAAGGCGACCTTCAGGCCGAGGCGCCGCAAGCGCCGCAGCAGTTCGCCCAGCCATTCCGGCTCGACCCCGCGCGGCAGGCTGCCGGCGACCACCGCCAGCTCGTGCTCCCCGGCAAGCCGGTCGAGGCGTTCGAGCAACGCAGCCTGGGCTCGCTCGTCGGCCTCCGGGCCCGGCCCGTTGAGGTCGCTGACGCGCCCGCCGCGCTCGGCCAGCTTGATGTTGCTGCGGGTTTCGCCCGGCACCCGGACGAACGCATCGGCGAAGCCACGACGCTGGAACATGGCGGTGAACGGCGGCTGGTTGTCTTCGCCGAGGAAGCCGCTGACCGTCAACCGATGGCCGAGGTCGGCAAGCACCTGGGCGACGTTCAGGCCCTTGCCGGCGGCCTGGGTCAGCACCGCCTCGCTGCGGTTAACCGCCCCCAGTTCCAGCTGGCGCAGGCGCACGGTGAGGTCCAGCGCCGGGTTCAGGGTAATCGTCAGGATCCGCGCCATTACTGCACCTCCGCTTCCACCAGGGCCCGGACCTCGGCGGCGCTCGCCAGGCCCAGGGCTTTGCGGGCCAGGCCGCGCGCAGCGACCAGCTGCAGTTCGCGCACGCCGGCCTTGACCAGGGCGATGCTGCGCGCCGAAACGCTCAGCTCGTCCACTCCCAGGCCGACCAGCAGCGGCAACGCCAGCGGGTCGGCCGCCAGTTCGCCGCAGACGCCGACCCACTTGCCCTCGGCATGGGCGGCGCGGACGGTCATGTCGATCAGTTGCAGCACCGCCGGATGCAGGCCGTCGGCCTGGGTCGAAAGACTCGGGTGGCCGCGATCGATAGCCAGGGTGTACTGGGTCAGGTCGTTGGTGCCGACGCTGAAGAAGTCCACCTCGCGGGCCAGCACCGGCGCGAGCAACGCCGCCGAGGGCACCTCGACCATGATCCCCAGTTGCAGGTCGGCCAGCGGGATTTCCTCGCGCAGGCGCAGCGCCAGGTCACGCGCCTGGCGCCATTCGTCGAGGCTGCCGACCATCGGAAACATCACCCGCAGCGGTCGCTCCCCGGCGGCGCGGAACAGCGCGCGCAACTGGGTCTCGAGGATCTGCGGTCGCTGCAGGGTCAAGCGGATACCGCGCAGGCCCAGATAGGGATTCTCTTCGTGGGGAATCGGCCAGTACGGCAGCGGCTTGTCCCCGCCGACATCCAGGGTCCGCGCCACCAGCGGACGTCCGTCGAGGGCGTCGAGCACCCGACGGTATTCCGCTTCCTGGGTCGCCAGGTCCGGCGCGCGGGCGTTGTTCATGAAGACGAACTCGGTGCGCAGCAGGCCGACGCCCTCGGCGCCCAGCTCCACCGCGCGCGCGGCGCCGGCGGTGTCGCCAAGGTTGGCGCAGACTTCCACCGCGTGGCCGTCGCGGGTCCGCGCAGGCTCCAGGCGCTGCGCGTCGGCGCGGGCCTGGCGCTGCTGGCGGGCGTCGCGCTCGGCGGCGGCCTGCTGCAACTGTTCGGTGCTCGGCGCCACCTGCAGCCAGCCGTGCTCGCCATCCAGCAGCAGCGCCGTGCCCGGCTCCAGGCCGAGCACCGCCGCGCCGGCGCCGACCAATGCCGGAATGCCGAGGGCGCGGGCGATGATCGCGCTGTGCGAAGTGGCGCCGCCGCGCGCCGTGAGGATGCCGGCGACCCGCTGGGCGTCGAGGCGGGCGACATCGGAGGGGCCGACCTCGTCCATCACCAGGATGTACGGCTGCTCCGGCTCGCGCGGCGCCTCCACCCCGCAGAGCCTGGCCAGCACCCGCCGGCCGAGGTCGCGGAGGTCGGCGGCGCGCTCGGCGAGCAGCGCGTCGTGCAGCGCCTCCTGCTGCGCCGCGCTGTCTTCCACCACCCGACTCCAGGCCGCTTCGGCGCTTTCGCCGCGATTCAGGCGCAGTTGCACCTGCTCGGCCAGTTCCGGATCGTCGAGCATCTCCCGGTGGGTGACGAAAATCTCGCGGATCGCCTTCACCGTGCTGCGTTCGACCAGGCCGACGATCTCCTCGTCCACCGCCCGCTTGGCCCGCAGCAGGCGCTCGCGTTCATGGGCCGGCGACTCGCCACGCGGCTGGAACTCGAAGCGCTGCGCCACCTGGACATGCGCCGGACCACTGGCGATGCCCGGCGACGCGGCGATCGCCTGCAGGCGCTCGCCGGCGCGCAGCGGCGCCGGCCGGGCATCCTCTTCCGCCTCGCCGACGGCATCGGGCAAGGCCTCCTCCGCCAGCGCTTCGACCTCCTCGCCGAGCCCCTCGCGCACCGCGGCCAGCAAGGCTGGCAGCGCGTCCTCGGCGATCGCCGGCTCGGCGCTGAACTCCAGCGTCTGGCCGCGTCGCGCGCCGAGGGCGAGCAGCTTGCTCAGGCTCTTCGCCGAGACGGGGGCCGCCTCGCTGTCGGCCAGGCGCACCCGGATCTCGCCGGCGAAGCCCTTGGCCAGCTGCGCCAGCGCCTGCGCCGGGCGGGCATGCAGGCCATGCGGGTTGGCCAGGATCGCTCGCGCGCTGGGCCAGTCCGGCGGCAGCTCGCCACCGAGCGCCGCGAGTACGCTGCGGCTGCTGGTGGCGCGCACCAGTTCGGCGCCACGCCCTTCCAGCAACAGGTCGCACAGGCGTTCGAGCAGCGCCTGGTGCGCTTCGCCCAGGCTGGCCAGGCAGAACAGCCCGGTGACCGGTTGCCCCTGGTGCTGCAACGGTTGCGCCGGAGTGACGAAGGCCAGCCCGGGGCGCTTCACCAATTGTTCGCTGTGCAACCAGCACAGCCCGTCGCCCAGCGGCAACGGTTCGGTCTGCTGGAGCACGGCGGCGAAGCCGTTCTCCACGCAGCCGGCCTTCTTCAACAGGCGCGCGCCGAGCCAGGCCAGTTCGTCGAGGTCCTCGGCGTTCTGGCCGAGGCCGACCAGTTGTGCGTCCAGCGCCAGTTCCTGCGGCGCGCCCTGCAACAGGCCGAGGACTTCCTCGGCGCTGGCGGCCGCGCTCAGCGCCGGTCCCAGGTCGGCCTCGCCGAGGGCGCGGGTGAGCAATTGCAGGAGCTGCAGGTGTTCGTCGGACTTCGCTGCGATGCCGATGGCCAGGTAGACCTGCTGGCCATCGCCCCAGTCCACTCCCTCGGGGAATTGCAGCAGGCGCACACCGGTGCTGAAGACCAGCTCGCGGGTATCCGGGGTCCCATGGGGTATGGCGATGCCCTGGCCGAGGTAGGTGGAGCCTTGTGCCTCGCGCGCCTTCAGGCCCTCGGCATAGCCGGGCGCGGCCAGGCCGTCGGCGACCAGCGCCGCGCCGAGCAGGCGCAGGGCTTCGGCCTTGTCCGCGGCGCGCTGGCCCATGCGGATCTGCCGGGTATCGAGTTCGAGCATGGAAACCTCCTCAGGAGCGAACGGCTCCCCGTCTCACGTCCGGATCGTCCCGCCGCGCCGAGGCGCGGGCGCGGGATGTGCCGGCGGTAGCGGAAAGCGGCTCGCGGGAGCCTTCCGTACAGCCTGGGGCGGTGATCCGCTTGTTGTCATTGACCTGCCATAGCGTAGGCGGCGCCGCGTTCGGGCTGCGCGAGGCAGCCTGGGGCAGGGGGCGCCGGCTTCGCCGGAATCTTTTGCTGAATCGATTCACTTAATTAAATTGGCACGTTACCCGATAATGATTGATCCTTGAAGCCCAACTTGTCGTCGCCTCCAGTAGAGATCGGTTTGAAACTCAGTGATATCGCCCGCCTGGCCGGGGTCTCGGTGACCACCGCCAGCTACGTCATCAATGGCAAGGCCGCCCAGCGGCGCATCAGCGCCGCCACCGTCGAGCGCGTGCTTGCCGTGGTCGAGGAACACGGCTACCAGCCGGACCAGCAGGCCGCCGGCCTGCGCCGCGGGCAGACCCGCACCCTCGGCTTCATCCTCCCGGACCTGGAAAACCCCAGCTACGCCCGCCTCGCCAAGCAACTCGAACAAGGCGCCCGGGCGCGCGGCTACCAGTTGCTGATCGCCTGCTCCGACGACGAGCCGGAGACCGAGCGCCAGGTGGTCAACCTGTTCCGCGCGCGCCGCTGCGACGCGCTGATCGTCGCCAGTTGCCTGCCGGCCGGGGATGATACCCATGCCCGGCTGGTCGCCGAAGGCCTGCCGGTGGTGGCCATCGACCGCCAGCTCGACCCGCAGCGCTTCGCCTCGGTGATCAGCGACGACCAGGACGCCGCGCGCCGCCTCACCGAAACCCTGTTGCAACCGGCGCCGCGCCATATCGCCCTGCTCGGCGCGCGGGCGGACCTGATCATCAGCCACGACCGCGCCGCCGGCTTCCGCCAGGCGCTGAAGGACTTCCGCGGCGAGGTCATCGTCGAGCATGCCGAGGTGTTCAGCCGCGAGTGCGGACGCCGCCTGATGGAGCAATTGCTCGAGCGCCTGGGCTACCTGCCCGACGCCCTGGTGACCACTGCCTATGTACTCCTCGAAGGCGTCTTCGATGTGTTCCAGGCGCGCGCCGACGGTTGGCCCGAAGGCTTGCGGGTGGCGACCTTCGGCGACACCCAGTTGCTCGACTTCGTGCCGCTGAAGGTCAACTCGATCTACCAGCAGCACGCGCTGATCGCCGCCAACGCCCTCGAACTGGCGCTCCGCGCGGTCGAGGAGAACGACTACCGGCCGGGCCTGCACGCCGTCCCCCGGCAACTCAAGCTGCGCGACTGAGCCGGCCGCCATGCGCCTGGTCGACACCCACAACCACCTCGACTTCCCGGACTTCGACGCCGACCGCGCCGCGCTGCTGCAACGCAGCCGCGCGCTGGGGGTCGAGCGCCAGGTGGTGCTCGGCGTCTACCGCGAGAACTGGCAACGGGTCTGGGACCTGGCGCAGGCCGAGGATGGCCTGTACGCGGCGCTTGGCCTGCACCCCGTCTACCTGGCGCGGCACCGCCCGCAGCACCTGGACGACCTGCGCCAGTGGCTGCAACGCCTGCGCGGCGAGACGAAGCTCTGCGCGGTCGGCGAGATCGGCCTGGACTACTACCTGGAACACCTCGACCGCGACGCCCAGCAGGCGCTGTTCGAGGCCCAACTGCGGCTGGCCGCGGAATTCCGCCTGCCGGCGCTGATCCACGTGCGCCGCGCCCACGCGGCGACCATCGCCACCCTCAAGCGCATCCGCCTGGAGCGCCGTGGCATCATCCATGCCTTCGCCGGTAGCCGCGAGGAAGCCCGCGAGTACCTCAAGCTCGGCTTCCGCCTCGGCCTCGGCGGCGCGCCGACCTGGCCGCAGGCCAACCGCCTGCGCAAGGTGGCGGCGGAGCTGCCGGCCGACGCCATCGTGCTGGAAACCGATGCGCCGGACATGGCGCCATCGATGCATCCCGGCCAGCGCAACAGTCCGGAGCACCTGCCGGACATCTGCCGCGCCCTCGCCGAGCTGCGCGGGGTCGACGCCGAGGAACTGGCGGCGAGCAGCAGCCGCAACGCCGCCGAGCTGTTCGGCTGGGACTGATCAAGCGTCGCGCAGGACTTCCGGCGCCAGTTGCGGGTACGTCTCGCGCAACGCCTCCAGGCAGGCCGACAGCTGCGCCGCTTCCTCCGGCAGGCGCCGGGCGAAGTCGCTCCAGCCTTGCAGACGCAATCGCCGGGGCATCGGCACCAGGCCGCTGATGGCGTCCCAGAAGGCATCCCAGTTGCATCCGTACCACGGCGGCAACGCCAGGGCCTCGCGCAGGCGTTCGTGCAAGCGCGCGGCGCTGTCCACGTCCGCCAGCTCGATGGCCAGGCTCGCCGCCCGGTTCAGTTCCTCGTCCATGGAGCCTCCGCCAGCAATGCGTCGCAACGCTCGCGCACGAACGCGCGCAGGAGGGTCACCGGGCGGGTCAACTGGGCGCGGTGGGTACACAAGAGGTTCATCGGCGTCGCCTCGCCCTGCCACTCCGGCAGCAGCAGGCGCAGGCGCCCGGCGCGCACGTCCTCGGCCACGTCCAGCCAGGACTTGTAGACCAGCCCCTTGCCGGCCAGGGCCCAGCGCCGCACCACGTCGGCGTCGTCGCAGACACGGTCGCCGGCGACCGTCAGGGTCAGGCTGCGGCGGCCCCGCTGGAACGCCCAGCGGTCGTGTACCCGGCCGCCGAGTTGGTAGAGCAGGCAATTGTGCTCGCGCAGGTCGTCCGGCTGGCGCGGCTCGCCGCGCTCCGCCAGGTAGCCCGGCGCGGCGCAGAGCACTCGCCGGTTGTCCGGCGCCAGCGGCAGGGCGACCAGGCTGGAGTCGGCCGGTGCGCCGTAGCGGATCGCCACGTCCACCGGTTGCCGGTAGAGATCGGTCACCCGGTCGCCGAGCAGCAGGCGCAGGCTCAGTTGCGGATAGCGCGCCTGGAACTCGTCGAGCCAGGGCAGCAGCAGGTTGCGGCCGAAGTCGGAGGGCGCGGAAAGCTGCAGTACCCCGGCGATCTGGTCCTTGCCGCCCTGCAGCAACCGGCGCCCCTCCTCCAGGCTGCGCAACGAGGCGCGGGCATGCAGGAGGAACGCGTCGCCCTCGGGAGTCAGGCGCAGGCTGCGGGTGGAGCGGGCGAACAGGCGTACCTCCAGCTCGCTTTCCAGGCGCTTCAGCGCCGCGCTGGCCACCGCCGGGGAAATCTCCAACTGGCGCGCGGCGGCGGACAACGAGCCGCTGTCGCTGGTGTGGACGAACACCTGGAGGTCGTCGTAACGCAGCATTTTCAAGATTCCTTTGAAAGAGTCTTCCCTGATAGCCTGTTTTTCAGCGATTTGAAATAGCCCATCCTGACTCCGCCCCATCGAAGGAACCCACCATGAGCACACCCCTCACCCTGATCGCCACCATCACCGCCGCCCCCGGCCACGCCGAGGCCCTGGAACGCGAATTGCGCGCCCTGGTCGCCCCGTCGCGCGCCGAGGCTGGTTGCCTGCAGTACGACCTGCATCAGGACCGCCACGACTCCCACCTGTTCTACATGATCGAGCAGTGGCGCGACGACGCCGCCCTGGAGCGGCACCAGAACACCGAACACTTCCTGCGCTTCAGCCGCGGCAACGAAGCCCTGCTGCAGAACGTGAAGATCGACCAACTCTATCGCCTCGCCTGAGGCCCGTTTCCCGGAGTTCCCATGAAAGCTGTCGGTTACTACCAATCCCTGCCCATCGACCATCCCGACGCCCTGCTCGACCTCGAACTGCCCGAGCCCACGCCGGGCCCGCGCGACCTGCTGGTGGAGGTCCGCGCCATCTCGGTCAACCCGGTGGATACCAAGGTCCGCCAGCGCGCCCAGCCGGAAGCCGGCCAGGCCAAGGTGCTGGGCTGGGACGCGGCGGGCGTGGTGCGCGCGGTCGGCAGCGAGGTCAGCCTGTTCCGTCCTGGCGATCGGGTCTGGTACGCCGGGGTCATCACCCGCCCCGGTAGCAACAGCGAGCTGCATCGGGTCGACGAGCGCATTGCCGGGCACCTGCCGAAAAGCCTCGACTTCGCCCAGGCCGCGGCCCTGCCGCTGACCACCATCACTGCCTGGGAACTGCTCTTCGAGCGCTTGCAGATCGCCGAAGGCAAGGCCGACCAGGGCCAGAGCCTGCTGGTGGTCGGTGCCGCCGGCGGGGTCGGTTCGATCCTGGTCCAACTGGCCCGGCAACTGACCGGCCTGAACGTGATCGGCACCGCTTCGCGCGCAGAGACCCAGGCCTGGGTCCGCGACCTCGGCGCGCACCATGTGATCGACCACGGCAAGCCGCTGGCCGAAGAGCTGAAGCGGATCGGTGTCGCCGAGGTCAGCCACGTCGCCAGCCTGACCCACACCGACCAGCACCTCGAACAGATCGTCGCCGCGCTGCGCCCGCAAGGCCGCCTGGCGCTGATCGACGACCCGGCGTCGCTGGACATCGGCAAGCTGAAGCAGAAGAGCCTGTCGCTGCACTGGGAGTTCATGTACACCCGCTCGATGTTCCAGACCGACGACATGATCGAGCAGCACCGGCTGCTGGAGCGGGTCGCCGGGCTGATCGACGAAGGCGTGTTGAAGACCACCGTCGGCGAGCATTTCGGCCGCATCGACGCGGCCAACCTGCGCCGCGCCCACGCGCTGCTGGAGAGCGGCCGGGCCAAGGGCAAGATCGTTCTCGAAGGGTTCTGAACGGCAGGACCACGGGGCGCGGCGTTTTCCACCCTACCGCCGTGCCCCTGGCCTTTGCTATCCCGCCTTGCGCACCCTCAGCGCAGCCTCGATCTCGCCAAGGATCGTCGGGTCGTCGATGGTCGATGGCGCCGCGTAGTCCTCGCCATCGGCGATCTTGCGCAGCACCGCGCGGAGGATCTTCCCGGAGCGGGTCTTCGGCAGCCGCTTGACCACCACCACCCGCTGGAAGCAGGCCAGCGCGCCGATCTGTTCGCGGACCAGCGCCACCAGCTCGCGCTGCAGTTGCTCGGCGGCGATCCCGGCATCGTCCTTGAGCACCACCAGGCCCAGCGGCACGTGGCCCTTGAGTTCGTCCCGCACGCCGATCACCGCGCACTCGGCAACCGCCTGGTGCTGCGCCACGCGTTCCTCCATCTCGCCGGTGGAGAGGCGATGCCCGGAAACGTTTATCACGTCGTCGGTGCGCCCCATGATGTAGACGAAGCCGTCCTCGTCGAGATAACCGCCGTCGCCGGTGTGGTAGTAGCCGGGATAGTTGCCCAGGTAGGCCTGCAGGTAGCGCGGGTGGTCGCCCCAGAGGGTCTGCGCGCAGCCCGGCGGCAACGGCAGGGCGATGACGATCGTGCCCTGGCGGTTCGCTCCCAGCGGCCGGCCTTCGTCGTCCAGCACCTGCACGTGGTAGCCGGGCACCGCGCGGTTGGTCGAACCGGCCCGCAGGTCGTGGCCGGCGATCCCGATGCAGGGCGCGGTCACCGGCCAGCCGGTCTCGGTCTGCCACCAATGGTCGTGGACCGGCCGCCCGGTGTGCTCTTCCAGCCAGTGCTGGGTGCTGCTGTCGAGCTTCTCGCCGGCCAGGAACAGGTGGCGCAGCGAACTTAGGTCGTAGCGCTTCACCCGTTCGCCATGCGGGTCTTCCTTGCGGATCGCGCGGATCGCCGTCGGCGCGCAGAACAGGCTGTTCACCCTGTGCTCTTCGATCACCCGCCAGTAGGCGCCGGCGTCCGGCGTACGCACCGGCTTGCCTTCGTAGAACACCGTGGTACAGCCGCACATCAGCGGGCCGTAGACGATCAGCGAGTGGCCGACCACCCAGCCGACGTCGGAGATCCCCCACCAGACGTCGCCGGCCTGCATGCCGTAGATAGTGCGGACCGCGTAGCGCACCGCCACCGCGTGGCCACCGTTGTCGCGGACGATGCCCTTGGGCTTACCGGTGGTGCCCGAGGTGTACATGATGTACAGCGGATCGCCGCTGGCCACCGGCAGCGGATCGGCCGGCTCGGCGGCGGCGAGGCAGTCCTGCCAGTCCAGGTCGCGGCCCGGGTGCAGGCGCGCGAGCGCCTGCGGGCGTTGCCAGACCATGACGTGGGCAGGCTGGTGGATCGCCAGTTCGAGGGCCTTGTCCACCAGCGGCTTGTATTCGATCACCCGGTCGAACTCCAGCCCGCAGGAAGCGGTGAGCACCAGCTTCGGCGTGGCGTCGTCGATGCGCAGGGCCAGCTCGTAGGGAGCGAAGCCACCGAACACCACCGAATGCACCGCGCCCAGGCGCGCGCAAGCGAGCATCGCCATGGCCGCCTGCGGCACCATCGGCATGTAGATGATCACCCGGTCGCCCTTGCCGACCCCGAGGGCCCGCAGGGCGCCGGCCAGGCGCGCCACTTCGTCGCGCAGCCGCAGGTAGCTGTAGCGGTCCTGGGTGCCGGTCACCGGCGAGTCGTAGATCAGCGCGGTCTGTTCGCCGCGCCCCTCCTCGATCTGCCGGTCGAGGGCCAGGTAGGCGCTGTTCAGGCGGCCATCGGCGAACCAGCGATGGGTGCCGTCGGGCAGGCTTTCGAGGATATTCGCGGGCGCCTGGTACCAGGCCAGGGAACGGGCCTGTTCGGCCCAGAACGCGGCCGGCTCGGCGATCGAGCGGGCGTGCTGCTGCAGGTACGTCATGTTCCAGCCCTCTGATTGTTCTTATTAGGGATGAAGCAGTGAGTGAGCCTTGGAGTATGGGCGGGCGCCGGGCACCCGCCATCAACCTTTGGTCGTAGGGGTCAGTCCTTGCCGCGGTAGAGCTTCTGGATGCTGGAGAAGTCCAGCCCGTCGTGCTCGGCATCGGCCTGGGCGTGCAAGCTGAACAGGTTGCGCGCCAGCGCGCCGAGTGGCGTCGAGGCCTGCACCGCCTGGGCGTTGGCCAGCGCCAGGCCGAGGTCCTTGTTCATCAGGCGCACCTGGAAACCGCCGGCATAGCCGTTGCTCGCCGGCGCCTGCGGCATCACCCCGGGCCAGGGGTTGTAGAGGTTCAGCGCCCAGTTGCCGCCGGAACTCTGCTTCATCACCTCGGACAGCACCGCCGGATCGAGGCCGTTCTTCACCCCCAGCGCCAGGGCCTCGGCGGTGCCGGCCATGAGGATGCCGAGGAGCATGTTGTTGCAGATCTTCGCCACCTGGCCGGCGCCGTGATCGCCGGCGTGGAAGATGTTCCGGCCCATGTTCTCGAGGATCGGCCGGGCCCGCGCGAAGCCTTCGGCGGGGCCGCCGACGATGAAGCTCAGGGTGCCGGCGCGGGCGCCGCCGACGCCGCCGGAAACCGGCGCGTCGAGCAGGGTCAGGCCCTTCGCCGCGGCGGCCTCGGCGACCTTGCGCGCGGTCTCCGGGGCAATGGTCGAGCAGTCGATCAGTAGGGGCTTGCCGGCGACCCGCGCGAGCAGGCCGTCGGCGCCGAGATACAGGCTTTCCACGTGCTGCCCGGCCGGCAGCATGCTGATCACCACTTCGGCGCCTTCGCAGCACTGCAAGGCGCTATCGGCGCCCTGCGCGCCCTGCTCGACCAGGCTCAGCACGGCCTTGGGCTGCAAGTCGAAGACATTCACCCGGTGGCCAGCCTTGAGCAGGTTGGCGGCCATCGGCCCACCCATGTTGCCCAGGCCGAGGAATGCGATGTCGGTCATCGGTCCGTCTCCCTTTCAGCGCATCTGGATCGAGAAGTTGGTCCCGGCCACGCTATCGCTGTCGAACCAGCGCGCGGTCACGGTCTTGGTCTCGGTGTAGAAGCGCACGCCCTGCTTGCCGTAGGCGTGCAGGTCGCCGTAGAACGAGCCCTTCCAACCGGTGAAGGAGAAGAACGGCAGCGGTACCGGAATCGGGATGTTGATGCCGACCTGGCCGACCTCGATGTGGTGCTGGAAGGTCCGCGCCGCGGCGCCGGAGCTGGTGAAGATCGAGGTGCCGTTGCCGTAGGGGCTTTCGTTGATCAGGCGGATCGCCTGCTCCAGGCTGTCGACCTCGGCCAGGCAGAGCACCGGGCCGAACACCTCTTCGCGGTAGATCGCCATGTCCGGGCGCACCCCGGCGAACAGCGTCGGGCCGACCCAGTTGCCGTCCGGGTATCCCTCGACCTTGTAGCCGCGGCCATCCAGCAGCAGTTGCGCGCCCTCCTCCACGCCCTGGCCGATCAGACGCTCGATGCGCGCCTTGGCCTGCGGGTTGATCACCGGGCCGTAGCTGGCGCCGCTGTCGTCCCATGGGCCGGGGCGGACCTTGGCCAGCGCGTCGCGGATTTCCGGAATCCACTCGCGGGCGGCCCCCACCAGCACCGCCACCGAGATCGCCATGCAGCGCTGCCCGGCCGCGCCCACCGAGGCACCGACCAGGTTGCTGATGACCTGTGCCTTGTCCGCGTCGGGCATGATCACCATGTGGTTCTTCGCCCCGGCGAAGCTCTGCACGCGCTTATTGTGCGCGGTGCCGGTGTGGTAGACGTACTGGCCGACGGCGACCGAGCCGACGAAGGACACCGCCTTCACCTGCGGGTGCTTGAGCAACTGGTCGACCTGTTCCTTGCCGCCATGCACCACCTGCAGCACGCCCTTCGGCGCACCGGCCTCGAGGAACAGCTCGGCGAGCCGCACGCTGGTCAGCGGCACCTGCTCGGAAGGCTTGAGGATGAAGGCGTTGCCGCAGGCGATGGCCAGCGGGAACATCCACAGCGGGATCATCGCCGGGAAGTTGAACGGGGTGATGCCAACGCACACGCCCAGCGGCTGGGTGATGCTGTAGGTGTCGATGTTGCGGGCGACGTTCTCCACCGTCTCGCCCATCAGCAGCGAGGGCACGTTGCAGGCGTGCTCGACCACCTCGATACCGCGCCAGACGTCGCCCTTGGCGTCCTCGAAAGTCTTGCCCAGCTCGCTGGAGACGATCTTCGCCAGTTCGTCGTGGTGTTCCTTGAGCAACGCCTGGTAACGCAGCATCACCCGCGCGCGCTCGGAAACCGGGGTTTCCTTCCAGCTGGCGAAGGTTTCGCGGGCACTGGCCACCGCCTGCTCGATCTGCTCCGCGCTGGCGCAGGCGATCTCCGCCAGGGTGCTGTTGTCGAGGGGATTGCTGACCGGGATGCGCTGGGCGCCGAGACCTTCGACGAAGGCTCCCGCGATGAGGTGGCGGACTGGGACTGACATGAACCCTCCTGCACCGGCCAGGCCGGCTTTTATTGTTGTGGCGGACTGGTACGAGGTCGATTCGGACCTCGCTTTGGCCAAGAAGCTATCACTGGGCGGAAGGTCGCGAGATCGACTAAATTGTGTTGTTCATGGACTATATTGCGGAGCCGGCTACCGACATGTCGCACACCTCCGACTGGCCCCTGCCGGCCGACAGCCTGCGCTTGCCGATCCCGGCGGCGCTGCTGGAGAAACTGGCGGTCCACCCGCTCAGCCGCGACCTCTACCCCACCTCCCTGGGCCACTACCGGCGCGCCCGCGACCACCGCATGAGCCGCGAGCGCCATGACGAGCACCTGCTGATCTATTGCAGCGAAGGCCAGGGCCTGTTGCGCGTGCGCGAGGGCGAGGCCTGGCGCGAATACCGGGTCGGCAGCGGCGACCTGCTCTGGCTGCCGCCGGGCATGGCCCACGACTACGCCGCCGACGACCGCCAACCCTGGACCATCTTTTGGACCCACCTGCGCGGCGACAGCGCCACCTGGCTGCAACACAGCGCCGGCTACCGCGACACCCCGCTGCGCCATTGGGGCCTGCAACACGCCCTGCTCGGCGGCTTCGAGCAACTGCTGGAGGTGCGCCACAGCGGCTACCGCTTCCAGCACTTCCTGCTCGCCGCCAGCCGCCTGCGCAGCCTGCTCTGCCAGCTACCGCTGCTGCGCCCGCTGCGCGAGGGCAGCCTGGACCTCGACGGGCTGCACGCCTACATGCGCGAACACCTGCATGCGCGCCTCGAACTGGAACGCCTGGCGGCCTTCTGCAACCTGTCGAAGTTCCATTTCGTCAGTCGCTACAAGGCGATCACCGGCCGTACGCCTATCCAGCACTTCCTGCACCTGAAGATCGAGTACGCCTGCCAGTTGCTGGACAGCAGCGACCAGAGCGTGGCCCGGGTCGGCCAGGCGGTCGGCTACGACGACAGCTACTACTTCTCGCGCCTGTTCAGCAAGGTCATGGGTTTGTCGCCGAGCGCCTACCGGCAGCGGGTAAGGCAGGGCGAGGGAGGAGCCTGAAGCGCTCTGCGGCGGGGCTGTAAACGAAGCGGCGACCAGTTGTCGGCAAACTGATCCCGGTCAGTGTTTTCCGGGCCGACAGGACTAGACTGAAGCTCCCTTTCCAGCCCCGATGGATGAATCGCCATGAACATCCTCGTCCGCCCGTCGCAAACCCCGAAAGGCCAATGCTGGCAAGTCTGCCTCGACCAGCAGGCCGTCAACTTCCGTAGCGAAAGCGAGGCCCGGCGTTTCGTCGACCGCCTCGAGGCGCGCCTGCGCGCGCCCCATGTGCTGCCCGAACTGAAACAGCGAACGGCCTGATCCGCGCTCAGGCGGCCTGGCGCTCCAGGCGCCCGGTCTGCCAGGCGAGCAGGGTCGCGACCGCGCCGCAGACGGCGATCACCAGAGTCATGGGGATCGCCGTGCCGTCGTGGAGCACGCCGACCAGCGCCGAAGCGCCCGCCGCCACGCTGAACTGCAGGCTGCCCATCAGCGCCGAGGCGCTGCCGGCGTGCTGTCCCTGTCCGGCCATGGCGCAGGCGGAAGCGTTGGGAATGATGCAGCCGAGGCTGGCCACGCATCCGAACAGCGGAACCAGCAGCGGCCACAGCGTGGCCGGTTGCAGCGAAGCGATGCCCAGCAGGGCCAGGCCGCACACCAGGTAGCCCCAGATGATCCGCCGCAGCCAGAACGCCGGCCCGCGATAGCGCAGCAGCCGCGCGTTGACCTGTGCCATGACGATGAAGCCCGCGGCATTGCTGCCGAACAGCCAGCCATAGTGCTCGGCGGGAATCCCGTAGAGCTGGATGAACACGTAGGGCGAACCGGCGATGTAGGCGAACATCCCGGCCATCGCCACCCCGCCGGAAAGGCCATAGGCGAGAAACAGGCGGTCGGCGAACAGCCGCCGGTACTGCCCCAGCGCGCCGGAAAGCGGCGGTCGCTCGCCGTCGGCCGGGATGGTTTCCGGCAGCCACAACGCCACGCCGAGGCCGGCCAGGGCGGCGAACAGGGTCAGGCAGACGAAGATCGATTGCCAGCCCTGCCAGTCCAGCAGCAGGCCGCCGGCCACGGGGGCGAGGATCGGCGCCAGGCCCATCACCAGCATCAACTGGGAAAACGCCTTGGCGGCGCCGATCGGATCGCACAGGTCACGCACCACTGCCCGCGAGATGACCATCCCGGCGCAGCCGCCGAGGGCCTGGACGAAGCGCGCGGCGATCAGCCACTCCAGGCTCGGCGCCAGGGCGCAGGCGGCCGAGGCCAGGGTGAAGATACTCACCCCCACCAGCAGCGGCAGGCGCCGGCCATAGCGGTCGGCCACCGGGCCGTAGAGCAACTGGCCGATGGACAGGCCGGCGAAGTAGGCGGCCAGGCTCAGCTGGACGTGCTCGACGTCGGTGGCGAAGGCCTTGGCCAGGGTCGGGAAGCTCGGCAGGTAGAAGTCGATGGCCAGTGGCCCGAAGGCGCTCAGGGCTCCCAGTATCAGCAGGATGCGCAGGTTCATGGATCGCTCGGCACGGGGCGCGTCGGCGGCAGGCAAGGCACTTCCCTGCGCGGCTCCCGGCAAGCGGGACGACGACGCCTATCATTGAATCGTCTGTGAGGGCGGGCGGCTCCAGGCCTGAAGGCCGGTACTGGCGGGAAGATGCTACGGACAGCCGGGGAGTCGCCGAAAAAGCAGTGCGCAGCATAACACCGAAGACACCCGCCGATCATGGCCGGAGACCGTGGATCCGCGGAATCCACGGCTCATGAATGAGCAGCATTAGACAAAGGTGGTGTCGAAATACTTCGAGTCCGCCCGAGCGCGGCTAAAATCGGTACACTCCCCGCCCCGTTGCCGAGACCGATTCGACTACCCAGCACAGCATGCGACGCACAAAGGAAGATTCTGAAAAAACCCGTACGGCCATCCTCCTGGCCGCCGAGGAACTGTTCCTGGAAAAGGGCGTGTCCCATACCAGCCTGGAACAGATCGCCAGGGCCGCCGGGGTGACCCGTGGCGCCGTCTACTGGCACTTCCAGAACAAGGCCCACTTGTTCAACGAGATGCTCAACCAGGTACGCCTGCCGCCGGAGCAACTCACCGAGCGCCTGTCCGGCTGCGATGGCAGCGACCCGCTGCGCTCGCTCTACGACCTCTGCCTGGAGGCCGTGCAATCGCTGCTGACGCAGGAGAAGAAGCGCCGCATCCTGACCATCCTGATGCAACGTTGCGAATTCACCGAGGAACTGCGCGAGGCGCAGGAACGCAACAACGCCTTCGTGCAGATGTTCATCGAACTCTGCGAGCAGTTGTTCGCCCGCGACGAATGCCGTGTGCGGCTGCATCCGGGCATGACCCCGAGGATCGCCTCGCGCGCCTTGCACGCGCTGATCCTGGGCCTGTTCAACGACTGGTTGCGCGATCCGCGCCTGTTCGATCCGGATACGGACGCGGAACACCTGCTGGAGCCGATGTTCCGTGGCCTGGTGCGCGACTGGGGTCAGGCCAGCTCGGCGCCGTAGCCCTCCTCGCGGATCGCCTCGAGTACCTGGGTGCTGTCGAGCCGGCTGGCGACCCGGACTTCGCCGGCGCCAAGATCCACCTGGACGTCCGCCGCCGAATCCTTCGCCTGCACCGCATGGGTGATCGCCCGTACGCAGTGGCCGCAGGTCATGCCCTGAACCTTGAAGACTTGCATGGTATTGCCTCCTGTTGGTCATCGATGGGGCGATTTTCGACCTTGACATGGTGTCAAGGTCAATCCTCGAAATATCCGGTAACCGACAAAGCGTCAAGAACGGGTAAAGGCGGAGTAAAGAGGCTTAAACCCTACAAAGCACATGGTTAACATGTTCACCTTGTTCTTCACGAGGTAGAACCATGTCCATCCGCCGCTATTCCCCGTCACAGATCGCCCTGCACTGGCTCAGCGCCGTCGCGGTCCTGCTGATCATCGCCCTGCCCTACGGCGCCGACTTCTTCGCCGGCCTGCTCGGCGGCAAGGGCAACGTCTTCACCCTGCACAAGTCGCTGGGGGTGGCGGTACTCCTGCTGACCCTGACACGCCTGGCGCTG
Organism: Pseudomonas sp. FDAARGOS_761; assembly: GCF_013343155.1. Lineage (NCBI taxonomy): Bacteria > Pseudomonadati > Pseudomonadota > Gammaproteobacteria > Pseudomonadales > Pseudomonadaceae > Pseudomonas > Pseudomonas sp. FDAARGOS_761. Next base: position 4,084,643 of record NZ_CP054572.1, read on the forward strand.
CGCCGCGTCCAGGGTGTCCCGGATACCTTGGAGGGGAACCCGGACTGGCAGCGCGCGGCCGCCAAGGCCGGGCATTTCCTGCTGTACGCGGTGCTGATCGTCATGCCGCTCTCCGGCATGCTCGCCGGCAAGCGTCCGCTGGACCTGTTCTGGCTGGTGCAGATCGGCCCGCTCGACCTGCCGGAAGCCTTCAAGGCGTTCGCCGGCGGCACCCACGTCACCGTCCAGTACCTGCTTTTCGCGCTGATCCTCGGCCACGCCGCCGCGGCCATCTGGCACCACCGCGTGCAGAAGGACGACGTACTGCGCGCCATGCTGCCGCAACGCGGCGCCTGACCCCAGCGACGGACGGGCACGCGGATGCCCGTCCCGACTTGTCCCGGACCCCGGCTTCGGCCAAGCTTTTCCCTACGCCCCCCGCCGCCGAGGCCCGCCATGTTCCCCATCCTTCGCCCGCTGCTCCATACCGCTGCCCTGGCCTGCGCCCTCCCGGCGCTCGCCGCGGACCCGCAACCGGCCAGCGGCGGCTGGGCGCAACCCGACCCGGCGCCGATCGGCTATGCGGTGCTGAACGTTTCACGCGAGCGGGTCGAGTCCGGCACTGCCTGCGATGTCGGTCTGTACGTCCACGACGAACTGGTCGGCAACCTGCAACCGGGCGCCAGCCTGGCCCTGAACCTGCAACCCGGCGCGGTGGACGTGCGTCTTGCGCCGAACGGTCCTGGCGACGCCTGCCGGAACGGCATGACCATCCTCGCCGGACAGACCCTGACCCTGCGCGCCGGGGAGATCCGCAACCTGCGCATTGCCCTTGGTGCGGGCGGGCTCTACCTGGCGCCGGTGGCGGATGGGTACTGAGGGGTAGCGACTTGCGGTGGGGCATTCGCCATGACTCAGGGCACGAAGGTGGCGTTTCGGCACCGGGTGCACGGGGACTGCCTGGCGGGCCGTGAATGCGTGCACTGGCCCCCAACTCCCGTCGCTGCCTGCACGGCAGTAAGGGGCAAGCTGCTGCTTAGCGCTTGAGCGGGCTTCATGTTTGCCGGTCAAGCTGCTTGTCGTGCTTGCCCTGGCCTCTTGTTTCGCCTTCCCAGGCAAGTTCCTTCTGCAAGCGTCCAAAAGACTCGCCCTGCCCCTCGGAGGGCATGCCAGGAGCCCGATCCGTAGGGCGAATAACCGCTTGCGGTTATCCGCCGGCTCTCCGGGGCATCGGCGGATACCGCCTGTGGCGGTATTCGCCCTACGGGACTATATCGCTCGCGATTTCTTAGCTACACGGCAGTGAGGGGGGTCGCTGTTGCTTAGCGCTTGAGCGGGCGTCATGTTTGGTGGTCAAGCTGTTTTCTGTGCCTGCCTTGGCCTCTTGTTTCGCCTTCCCTGGCGAGTTCCTTTTGCAAGCGTCCAAAAGGAACCAAAAGACTCGCCCCGGCATCCGGCCCCAGCCGCTTCTCGGCTGGGGTGCCCTCGCTGCATCGTTGCTCCCGGCGGCACGCCGCCACGGTCCTTCATGGACCGAGGCGGCTCTCGCGGCATCCTGCCACTCGTCCCCCTCCGCAACGATTCCGCTCGGCCTCCTGACGGGGCGGGTTTGTCGCCCCACCACTCGGAGGGCAAGCCTCACTTCGTGCATGCCAGGAACCCGATCCGTAGGGCGGATAACCGCAAGCGGTTATTCACTCTACGGATCAGGGCTTCGGTATGTGGAGGTCTGGCATGCACGAGGCATCCCCCTCCTGAAGCGCCCCTCAGCTCAATCGAATCCTTCCGCTCGCCACCAGCACCGCATGCCCGGCGATACTCACCCGCTCGCCCTCCAACCGGCACCACAGCTCGCCGCCGCGCGCCGAGCACTGCTGGGCGGTCAGCGACAGTTTGTTCAAGCGCTGGGCCCAGTAGGGAATCAGGCTGCAATGCGCGGAGCCGGTGACCGGGTCTTCGTCGACGCCCATCGCCGGAGCGAAGAAGCGCGAGACGAAATCCTTCTGCAGGCCCCGCGCGGTAACGATCACTCCACGCCAGGGCAGCCGCGCCAGGGCCGCGAAGTCGGGGCGACAGGCGCGCACCGCCTCTTCGGACTCGAGCAGTACCAGCAGCTTGTCGGTGGAGCCCAGCACGTCCACCGGCGGCAGGCCCAGGGCCTGCTCCAGCTCGACGGTGCTACCGACCTCGCTCGGATACTGCGCGGGGAAATCCAGGAACAGCCGCTCGTCCTCGCGGTTGACCCGCAGCGCACCGGAGCGCGAGATGAATTCCAGGCGCTCGCCCGGCTCGTCATAGACCTCGAACAGTACGTGGGCCGCAGCCAGTGTGGCGTGGCCGCAGAGCGCCACCTCGACGCTCGGGGTGAACCAGCGGATCCGCCAGGCCTCTCCTTCGCGAACGACGAAGGCGGTCTCGGAGAGGTTGTGCTCGGTCGCGATCATCTGCATCAACTCGTCCGCCAGCCAGGCGTCGAGGCGATAGACCACGGCGGGATTGCCGCTGAACGGACGGGAAGAAAACGCGTCGACCTGGTGGAACTCGAGCTGCATGGCAGACCTCCTGGGAACGATCGCCACAGCATGCCGCCGCAGGCTCCGGGATGGGCGATACAGTGCGATCTTTTCCGATCGTAACAGTGGGACTTCGCCCTGCCTTCGACCCATTGCCCGAGCGGGCGTTTGCGGCGACCTGCCGGCGTTGTGAAGCCGCCGGCAAAAACGCCGCCTTTTTCCGCGAAACGCCGCTCAGGCCTCGCTGCGCACCCGTCGCACCGCGTTCTGCCAGCCGGCGTAGAGTTCGCCGCGGCGCTCCTCGGCCATGTGTGCGGCGAAGCGGCGCTGCAGGTGCCAGTGGCTGGCGATGTCGTCCAGGTCGCGATAGAAGCCGGCCTTCAGCCCGGCCATGTAGGCCACGCCGAGGGCGGTGGTCTCGGTGACTTCCGGACGCTCCACGGTGACACCAAGGATGTCGGTGAGGAATTGCATCACCCAGTTGTTCACCACCATCCCGCCGTCCACCCGCAGCGCGCTGGGCGGCGTGCCGTCCTGGCGCATCGCTTCGAGCAGGTCGCGGGTCTGGTAGCAGACCGATTGCAGACCGGCGGTGACGATCTCCTTGATTCCGGTGTCGCGGGTCAGGCCGAAGATCGCGCCGCGCGCCTTCGGGTCCCAGTAGGGCGCGCCGAGGCCGGTAAAGGCCGGCACCAGGTAGACGCCGTTGGAGTCGCCGGCCTGGATCGCCAGGGCTTCGCTCTCGTGGGCGTGGTCGATCAGCTTGATGCCGTCGCGCAGCCATTGCACCGCGGCGCCGGCGACGAAGATGCTGCCCTCCACCGCGTAGCTGACCTTGCCGTCCAGACGGTAGCCGACCGTGGTGAGCAGGCGGTTCTTCGAGGTCACCGGCTGCTCGCCAGTGTTCTGGATCATGAAGCAGCCGGTGCCGTAGGTGCTCTTCACCATGCCCGGCTGGAAGCAGGCCTGGCCGATCAGCGCGGCCTGCTGGTCGCCGGCCATGCCCAGCACCGGGATCGCCGCGCCAAGCAGCGACGGCTCGCTGACGCCGAACTCCGCCGCGCAGTCGAGCACCTCCGGCAGCAGGCTGCGCGGGATCTCGAACAGCGCCAGCAATTCCTCGTCCCAGTCCTGGCTGTGGATGTTGAACAGCAGGGTGCGCGAAGCGTTGGTCGCGTCGGTGCGATGGGAGCGGCCGCCGGTCAGGCGCCAGAGCAGGAAGCAGTCGACGGTGCCGAAGCGCAGCTCGCCGCGTTCGGCGCGCTGGCGGGCGCCGGGCACGTTGTCGAGGATCCAGCGCAGCTTGGTGGCGGAGAAATACGGATCGATCAGCAGCCCGGTACGCGCGCTGACGTTCGCCTCGTGGCCGGCGGCCTTGAGTTCGGCACAGTAGTCGGCGGTACGACGATCCTGCCAGACGATGGCCGGGTGGATCAGGTCGCCGCTGGCGGCGTCCCAGACCAGCGTGGTCTCGCGCTGGTTGGTGATGCCGATGGCGGCGATGTCGGCCGCGCGCAAGCCCTTGCGGGCGAGCGCGTCGCGACAGACCTGGAGGGTGGTCAGCCAGATTTCCTCGCCGTCGTGCTCCACCCAGCCGTCCTTCGGGAAGTACTGCTTGAATTCCTGCTGGCAGCTCGCCACCGGCAAGCCCTGGGCACTGAACACGATGGCGCGGGAGCTGGTGGTGCCCTGGTCGATGGCGAGGAGATAGTGGGACATGGAAAACCTGACAGATTGAAAAGTAAGACGAATGCCGACCGCTAGGCCGGCGGGATTAGCGGCTCATTCGCGGCCGATGGCGGCGAACGAACCCTGGGTCAGCTGGGCCAGCACCTCGGCCGCCAGCTCCACTTCCAGCCCGCGCCGTCCTGCGCTGACATGGATGCTCGAGTACTGCCGCGCGCTTTCATCGATGAAGGTACGCAGGCGCTTCTTCTGCCCCAGCGGGCTGATCCCGCCCACCAGGTAGCCGGTGGCCCGCTGCGCCGCCTGCGGATCGGCCATGTCGGCCTTCTTCGCCCCCGCCGCATGGGCCAGGGCCTTCAGGTCGAGACTGCCGATCACCGGTACCACCGCCACCAGCAGCTCGCCCTTCTCCGTGGCGGCGAGCAGCGTCTTGAACACCCGCTGCGGGTCCAGACCGAGCTTTTCCGCGGCCTCCAGGCCATAGGAAGGTGCCTTGGGGTCGTGGCTGTAGCTGAGCACCTTGTGCTCGGCGCGGGCCTTTTTCAGCAGGTCGATGGCAGGGGTCATGGTCACTCCCGGAGAAGAACGTTGGCTGAAAACCGGCGCCTACCTTAAGCCATCGCCGCCCCTGCTGCACGGGCGCCGATGCCGCGGCCCGCGTGCCTCGGTAGCGATATTCGATTGGCCGCGAAAACGAAACCGGAGGGTCGTTTTTCGGACAAACGTTCATCTTCGCGCTTTGACAGCATTCCTTTGTGAATATATTTTTTCGAAACTGAACAATTTTCACGGCTGCCCGCCATAATTACAAGAACAGACAAGAGAGGCCCCATGACCACCGCCGCCCCGACCCCGTCCCTGTTCGGCCAATGCCTGGCCGAGTTCCTCGGCACTGCCCTCCTCATCTTCTTCGGCACCGGTTGCGTCGCGGCCCTGAAGGTCGCCGGCGCCAGCTTCGGCCTGTGGGAGATCAGCATCATCTGGGGGGTCGGCGTGAGCATGGCGATCTACCTCAGCGCCGGCGTCTCCGGCGCCCACCTGAACCCGGCGGTGAGCATCGCGCTATGGCTGTTCGCCGGCTTCGAGGGGCGCAAGCTGCCGTTCTATATCACCGCCCAGGTGGCCGGTGCGTTCTGCGCCGCAGCGCTGGTCTACACCCTCTACAGCAGCCTGTTCATCGAGTTCGAACAGGCGCAGAACATCGTCCGCGGCAGCCAGGACAGCCTGGCCCTGGCCTCGGTGTTCTCCACCTATCCGCACCCGGCGCTGTCGGTCGGCCAGGCGTTCCTCGTCGAAGTGGTGATCACCGCCATCCTCATGGCGGTGATCATGGCTCTTACCGACGACGGCAACGGCCTGCCGCGCGGTCCGTTGGCGCCGCTGCTGATCGGCCTGCTGATCGCCGTGATCGGCAGCGCCATGGGCCCGCTGACCGGTTTCGCGATGAACCCGGCGCGCGACTTCGGCCCCAAGCTGATGACCTACCTGGCCGGCTGGGGGCCCATCGCCTTCACCGGCGGCCGCGAGATTCCCTACTTCCTGGTGCCGATCTTCGCCCCGATCCTCGGTGCCTGCCTCGGCGCCGGCGGCTATCGTGTACTGATCGCGCGCCATCTGCCGAGCGCCGCGGCGCCCGCCGAAGCCGAGCCGGAGAAGGTTCGCGCTTCCTGACCGCCCGCTCTTTCCTGCCATAGCCACAAGGCCACAGCCATGACCGACAAGCACAACAAGAAATACGTCGTCGCCCTGGACCAGGGCACCACCAGCTCCCGCGCCATCGTCTTCGACCGCGATGCCAACGTGGTCAGCCAGGCCCAGCGCGAGTTCGCCCAGTTCTATCCGCAGGCCGGCTGGGTCGAACACGATCCGATGGAAATCTGGGCCACGCAGAGTTCGACCCTGGTCGAGGCCCTCGCCCAGGCCAGCATCGAGCACGACCAGGTGGCCGCCATCGGCATCACCAACCAGCGCGAGACCACGGTGGTCTGGGACCGTCACAGCGGTCGGCCGATCCACAACGCCATCGTCTGGCAGTGCCGGCGCAGCGCGGCGATCTGCGCGCAGCTCAAGCGCGACGGGCTGGAAGACTACATCCGCGAAACCACCGGTCTGGTCACCGACCCGTACTTTTCCGGGACCAAGCTGAAGTGGATCCTCGACAACGTCGAAGGCGCCCGCGAACGCGCGCGCAACGGCGACCTGTTGTTCGGCACCATCGACACCTGGCTGATCTGGAAGCTCACCGAAGGCAAGGTCCACGTCACCGACTACACCAATGCCTCGCGGACCATGCTGTTCAACATCCACAGCCTCGACTGGGACGCACGGATGCTCGAGGTGCTCGACATTCCCCGCTCGATGCTGCCCGAGGTGCGCAACTCTTCGGAGGTCTACGGCAACGCCCGGATCGGCGGGGTCGGCGGCGGCGAGCTGCCGATCGCCGGGATCGCCGGCGACCAGCAGGCCGCCCTGTTCGGCCAGATGTGCGTGGAACCGGGCCAGGCGAAGAACACCTACGGCACCGGCTGCTTCCTGCTGATGCACACCGGCGACAAGGCGGTGAAGTCCACCCATGGCCTGCTCACCACCATCGCCTGTGGCCCGCGCGGCGAGGTCGGCTACGCCCTGGAGGGCGCGGTGTTCAACGGCGGCTCCACGGTGCAGTGGTTGCGCGACGAACTGAAGGTGATCAACGACTCCTTCGATTCCGAATACTTCGCCACCAAGGTCAAGGACAGCAACGGCGTCTACCTGGTACCGGCCTTCACCGGACTCGGCGCGCCCTATTGGGACCCCTATGCGCGCGGCGCAGTGTTCGGCCTGACCCGCGGAGTCAAGGCCGACCACCTGATCCGCGCCACCCTGGAATCCATCGCCTACCAGACCCGCGACGTGCTCGACGCCATGCAGCGCGATGCCGGCGAACGCCTGCGCGCCCTGCGCGTCGACGGCGGGGCGGTGGCCAACAACTTCCTCATGCAGTTCCAGGCCGACATCCTCGGCACCCGCGTGGAGCGTCCGGTGATGCGCGAGACCACCGCCCTCGGCGCCGCCTACCTGGCCGGCCTGGCCTGCGGCTTCTGGAGCAGCCTCGACGAGCTGAAGAGCAAGGCGGTGATCGAGCGGGTGTTCGAGCCAGAGTGCGACGAGCCCCGGCGCGAAAAGCTCTATGCCGGCTGGAAGAAAGCAGTGGAGCGCACTCGCGGCTGGGACGACGGCGAACTGTGACGAGCTGGCGCCATTCGTCCGCCGCGATGCGGCGAATGGCGTGTTCCCCGGCGCCGCTCTGGCATGCCCTGGGTAACGTTTGCGCGCGGCGGCCGGGTGCCGCCGCGGCGCCCTCTACGACTCATGCACGGCTGACAACGGCCCCCCGCGTGCGGCATTCTTGGCGACTTTCCAGGGTCCCGGCCCGGCAGCACGAGAACAACCCATGAACCTGCCCCCCCGACAGCAAAGCATCATCGAGGAGGTCCGCGAGCGCGGTTACCTGAGCATCGAGGAGATGGCGCAGATGTTCGCGGTCACCCCGCAGACCATCCGCCGCGACATCAACCAGCTCGCCGAACAGGGACTGCTGCGCCGCTACCACGGCGGTGCGGCCTACGATTCGAGCATCGAGAACACCGCCTACACCATGCGCGCCGACCAGATGCGCGACGAGAAGCAGCGCATCGCCGAAGCCGTGGCCAGCCTGGTGCCGGATAACGCCTCGCTGTTCATCAACATCGGCACCACCACCGAGGCCATCGCCCGCGCCCTGCTCAACCACCGTAACCTGAAGATCATCACCAACAACCTGCACGTGGCCGCCACCCTCAGCGCCAAGGAAGACTTCGAAGTGCTGGTCGCCGGCGGCACCGTACGCAGCGACGGCGGCATCGTCGGCCAGGCCGCGGTGGACTTCATCCAGCAGTTCCGCGTCGATTTCGCCCTGGTCGGCATCAGCGGCATCGACGAGGATGGCAGCCTGCTCGACTTCGACTACCAGGAAGTGCGCGTATCCCAGGCGATCATCGACAACGCGCGGCAAGTGTTCCTGGCCGCCGACTCGAGCAAGTTCGGGCGCAACGCGGTGGTCCGCCTGGGCCCGATCTCGCTGGTCAACCGGGTCATCAGCGACAGCCCGCCGCCCGCCGCCATCGCCCGCCTGATGGCACAGCACAAGGTTCACCTGGACCTGGTCTGAGGCATTTCCCCTGCCACGGCGCCGTTCGGCGCCGTGAATGTTCGTTTCAGAAAAACCACCTGCCGCCCCCTCTCCATGCGCCACGACCCTCGGCGGCCGCTTTCCCGCATGCGGAAGAGGGGCGGTTCCCGCGCGGACGGGCGAACCGGTAGCGCCCGGGCAACCCTTCGAAATTGAAAAAGCCTGGTGAATCGGGCTGGTCAATAACTGCGCAATCGACTAAGCTATTTTCGAATTCGAACAAAACTACGTTCACTTTCGACTTCAGGGCCTTTCACATGAGTCAAGCGCACACCCCCTCCGCTCCACTCGCCGAAGTCTACGATGTCGCCGTGGTCGGCGGTGGCATCAACGGTGTAGGGATCGCCGCCGACGCAGCCGGGCGCGGCCTGTCCGTGTTCCTTTGCGAACAGCACGACCTGGCCCAGCACACCTCCTCGGCCAGCAGCAAGCTGATCCACGGCGGCCTGCGCTACCTCGAACACTACGAATTCCGCCTGGTCCGCGAAGCCCTGGCCGAGCGCGAGGTCCTGCTGGCCAAGGCGCCGCACATCGTCAAGCCGCTGCGCTTCGTCCTGCCGCACCGTCCGCACCTGCGCCCGGCCTGGATGATCCGTGCCGGCCTGTTCCTCTACGATCACCTCGGCAAGCGCGAGAAGCTGCCCGCCTCGCGCGGCCTGCGCTTCACCGGCAGCAGCCCGCTGAAGGCCGAGATCCGCCGTGGCTTCGAGTACTCCGACTGCGCGGTGGACGATGCGCGCCTGGTGGTGCTCAACGCGATCTCCGCCCGCGAGCACGGCGCCCACGTCCATACCCGCACCCGCTGCGTCAGCGCCCGTCGCAGCAAGGGACTCTGGCACCTGCACCTGGAGCGCAGCGACGGCAGCCTGTATTCGATCCGCGCCCGCGCCCTGGTGAACGCAGCCGGCCCCTGGGTAGCGCGCTTCATCCAGGACGACCTGAAACAGAAGTCGCCCTACGGTATCCGCCTGATCCAGGGCAGCCACATCATCGTGCCGAAGCTGTACGAAGGCGAGCACGCCTACATCCTGCAGAACGAAGACCGCCGCATCGTCTTCGCCATCCCCTATCTGGACCGCTTCACCATGATCGGCACCACCGATCGCGAGTACCAGGGCGACCCGGCCAAGGTGGCGATCAGCGAAGAGGAAACCGCCTACCTGCTGCAAGTGGTGAACGCCCATTTCAAGCAGCAACTCGCGGCCGCCGACATCCTGCACAGCTTCGCCGGCGTGCGTCCGCTGTGCGACGACGAGTCCGACGAGCCTTCGGCGATCACCCGCGATTACACCCTGTCGCTCTCCGCCGGCAACGGCGAGCCGCCGCTGCTCTCGGTGTTCGGCGGCAAGCTGACCACCTACCGCAAGCTGGCCGAATCGGCGCTGACGCAGCTCCAGCCGTTCTTCGCCAATCTCGGCCCGGCCTGGACCGCCAAGGCACCGCTGCCGGGCGGCGAGCAGATGCAGAGCGTCGAGGCGCTCACCGAGCAACTGGCCAACCGCTACGCCTGGCTCGACCGCGAACTGGCGCTGCGCTGGGCGCGCACCTACGGCACCCGGGTATGGCGCCTGCTGGACGGGGTCAATGGCGAAGCCGATCTCGGCGAGCACCTGGGCGGCGGCCTGTATGCCCGCGAAGTGGACTACCTGTGCAAGCACGAGTGGGCCCAGGACGCCGAGGACATCCTCTGGCGCCGCAGCAAGCTCGGCCTGTTCCTCTCGCCGAGCCAGCAGGTGCGCCTCGGCCAGTACCTGCAGAGCGAGCATCCGCATCGCCCGCGGGTGCATGCGGCCTGATCGCCAGCCAGAAACGTCGAGGCCCGCTTTTGCGGGCCTCGTTCGTTATGGAAGGGTACGGGACGATCCGGGCATAATGCGCGACGCCACCAAGCCGGTGGCGCCGCCGCAGTCGAGAATCCCGTGGACCTGATGTTCAAGGCGCTGATCGGCGCCGCCGTGGTCGTGCTCCTCGCCGTCCTGTCGAAGACCCGCAACTACTACATCGCCGGCCTGGTGCCGCTGTTTCCCACCTTCGCCCTGATTGCCCACTACATCGTCGGCAAGGGCCGTTCGCTGGACGACCTGAAGACCACCATCGTCTTCGGCATGTGGTCGATCATCCCCTACTTCGTCTATCTCGCCGCGCTCTACCTGCTGGTCGAGCGCTTCCGCCTGGAGACCTCGCTGGCCCTGGCGGCGCTGGCCTGGCTGGTGGCGGCAAGCGTGCTGGTGGGCCTCTGGGTACGCCTGCACGCCTGAGACCGCGAGCGCGGCTTCAGAGCTGGACGACGCTGGCCTGCCGATGGGCCTTCAGGTAAGGCACCACCGCCGCCAGCAACGGCTCCTTGAAGGCTTCCTGGAAGCGATGGGCGAGACCGGGGATCAGCTTCAGCTCCGAGCCACGGATATGCGCCGCCACGTGCACGCCGTGCATCACCGGCAGCAGCGGATCGGCGGTGCCATGGATCACCAGGGTCGGCACCTGCAGACGGTTCAGCAGCGGCACCCGGCTGGGTTCGGCGAGGATCGCCAGCAATTGCCGCTGCACGCCTTCCGGGTTGAACGCGCGGTCGTAGGAACGTGCGGCCTGCAACAGAAGTTGCTGGCGATCGTCGCGCACTTCCGGGCTGCCCAGCGCCGCCAGCAGGTCGGCCTGCTGCTCGACCGCCTGCTTGCGGCTGGCCGCCTCGCGCCGCGCCAGCAGGCGCAGCAGCGACTCGCTGGGCGCCGGCAGGCCTTCGGCGCCGGAGCTGGTCATCACCAGGGTCAGGCTGAGCAGGCGCTGCGGCGCCATGTCGGCGATGTGCTGGGCGATCATCCCGCCCATGCTGGCGCCGAGCACATGGGCCTGGGGGATATCCAGCGCATCGAGCAGATGCAGGGCATCGCCGGCCATGTCGGTGAGGGTATAGGGCGCGCTGACCGGCAGGCCGAGGCGATAACGCACCACTTCGTAGGTCAGCCGCGAGCTGGGCACCGGCACGTTCCAGGCCGACAGGCCGACGTCGCGGTTGTCGTAGCGGATCACCCGGAAGCCTTGCTCGCACAGGGCGCTGACCACCTCGTCCGGCCAGTGGATCAGTTGCCCGCCCAGGCCCATCACCAGCAGCAGGGCCGGATCGCTGTCGCGGCCGATGCTCTGGTAGGCCAGGCGCACGTCGCCCAGTTCGACCGTCTCGGTAGGTACGCGTGCGTCGCAACGCGCCGCCGCAAAGGAGGAGAGGCTGCACAACAAGGCGGCCAGGAAGATGAAAGCACGCATGAAGAAAACCCAGAACGCAAAACCCCAGTGGAGCGCGATTCTGATTAAATTTCGTCCAGCGCGCTGCCACAGTAGCGTGACAGTTTGATGAATGCCGCCAGGCGGTCGTGGCGCTGTGGCTCTGCGGCGTTGCGCCGCTGCTCCGGGCCGCCGTCCCGTGTGCCGGACTATTCTCCCCGTCGCTCCACGATCGCGCGCTCTGCGGGATCGAGGCCATCGCTTGTCGACAGCCCCTGGCGTATGAGACAAACTCAACGAATCCGCACCGCTATCAAGTTTTGCTCATACAGAGGCCGCCATGCTCGAACTTCGCCACCTCAAGACCCTGCACGCGCTGCGCGAAGCCGACAGCCTGGTGGAAGCCGCCGAGCGCCTGCACCTTACCCAGTCGGCGCTGTCGCACCAGTTCAAGGAACTGGAAGAGCGCCTGGGCATGCAGTTGTTCGTGCGCAAGACCAAGCCGGTACGCTTCACCAGCGCCGGGCTGCGCCTGCTGCAACTGGCCGACTCGCTGCTGCCCCAACTGCGCACCGCCGAGCGCGACCTGGCGCGGCTCGCCGGCGGTACCGCCGGACGCCTGCACATGGCCATCGAATGCCACAGTTGCTTCCAGTGGCTGATGCCGACCATCGACCAGTTCCGCGACGCCTGGCCGGAAGTCGAACTGGACCTGGCCTCGGGCTTCTCCTTCGCGCCGCTGCCGGCCCTGGCCCGCGGTGACCTCGACCTGGTGGTGACCGCCGACCCGGTCGAGTTGCCCGGCATCACCTACGTGCCACTGTTCACCTACGAAGCGCTGCTGGCGGTGGCCAACCAGCATGCCCTGGCTGGCCGGCCGTACGTCGTCCCGGAGGATCTGGAGCGGGAAACCCTGATCACCTATCCGGTGGAACGCGACCGTCTCGACGTCTTCACCCGCTTCCTCGACCCCGCCGACGTGGAGCCGGCGCAGGTGCGCATAGCCGAGCTGACCGTGATGATGATGCAACTGGTGGCCTCCGGTCGCGGCGTCTGCTGCCTGCCGAACTGGGCCCTGCACGAGTACAGCTCGCGCGGCTACGTGACGGCCCGGCGCCTCGGTGAAAAGGGCCTGTACTGCACGCTCTTCGCCGCCATCCGCACGGACATGTTCGATGCGCCATTCATGCGCGACTTCCTGCTCACCGCCAAGGACACCTCCTTCGCCACCCTCGAAGGGGTCAGCGCCGCCAAGGGCTGAGCGACTCAGAACAGCGGCAGCTCATAGGTCAGGTACAGGCGGTTCTCGTCGATGTCGCGGCTGAAGGCCGAACGGTAGGTAGCGTTGCGCCAGACCAGCCCCAGTCCCTTCAGCGGACCGCCCTGCAACACGTAGCGCAGGTCGCTGTCGCGTTCCCACTCGCGACTGCCGTCGACGCCCTTAGGTTTCGCGCCGTGGCCGCTGAAATAGCGCGTCATCAGACTCAGGCCGGGCACCCCGAGCGGCGCGAAGTCGCAGTCGTAGCGCAGTTGCCAGGAGGACTCGCCAGCCTCGGCGAAGTCGTTGTACTGGCCGAAATTGACCAGGTACGGATCGGTCCCCTCCAGGTAGGGGAAGCCGTGGTCGCCGCTCATCCGCTGGTAGCCCAGGCCGAAGGCCTGGCCGTTGCGCAGGCGGTAGGTGAGCGACCCGCTGAAGGAACGGTTGTCGATGCGCCCGCCGCGAGCGCCGCCGGTATCCCGGCTGAGCGCCAGGCGCAAGTCGCTCTCCAGGCTATCCGCGGCGACGCCGATGCGCCCCTTGAGACCGAGGAAATGCTGGGCGTAGACCTGCTCCAGTTCGCCATAGTGGTAGCTGCCGGTCCAGTCCGGGGCGATACGGTAGTCCAGGCCAGCCAGGTCGAAACGGTCCGCCTGCGCCGCGCCGGCGAAACGCCGGTTGCGGTTGAACAGCGCCAGGTCGCTGGTGCCCGCCTCGTTGCGCTGGCTGACCTCGGTCAGCCGTCCCAGGTTCAGGCTCAGTCCGCTCAGTTCGCCGGAAGTCAGCAGCGCGCCCTGGAACACCTGGGGGAATAGCCGCCCGTAGTTGGGCTGGATGGTCGGTAGCTTCGGCACCAGGCCGCCGACCTTCAGCTCGCTGCGCGACAGGCGCAGCTTGGCGGTCGCGTCCAGCCGCGCGTAGTCGCCCGCCGCGCTGCCATCGTCGCGAAGAGGAAGCAGGCCGGTGCCGCTACGCCCCGCGCCGGAATCGAGCCGGACGCCGAGCTTGCCCAGCAGGTCGAGACCCACGCCGAGGGTGCCCTTGGTATAGCCCGAGCGGTAGTCGAAGAGAAAGCCCTGGGCCCACTCCTCGCTTTTCGCACGCCCCACGCCATCGCGGAAGTCGCGGTTCATGTAGAAGTTGCGCAAGGCCAGGCTGGCCCGCGAGTCTTCGAGGAAGCCCTCGGCCAGGGCGGGAACGCTATCGCCGGCAAGGATCGGCAGCAGGAAAAACGCGCATTTCTTGTTGTTGTTCATACGCACTCCGAACGGGCGCCTGGGCGCCTCTTTTTCTAGGGGGAACGGTGTCTCATCGGCAGCGCTCGATCACCATCGCCACGCCCTGGCCGAGCCCGACGCACAGGCTGACCACCGCGTAGCGCCGCTCGATGCGTTGCAGCCCGCGGGCGGCGGTGAGCACCAGGCGCGCACCGGAGGCGCCGAGCGGATGGCCGAGGGCGATGGCGCCGCCATGGGGATTGACCCGCGGGTCCTCGTAGTCCAGGCCGAGCAACTTCAGGCAGGCCAGAACTTGCGGCGCGAAGGCTTCGTTGATCTCGATCAGGCCGACCTCGTCCAGGTCGATGCCGGCGCGTTGCAGCGCGCGGAGGATCGCCTGCTGCGGGCCGATGCCCATCAGCCGGGGCTCGACGCCGACGCTGGCGCTGGCGAGAATCCGCGCCAGCGGCCGGATGTCCTCGCGCTCGCCGATCGCGCGGTCGCCCAGCAGCACTACCGCCGCCCCGTCGTTGATCCCCGAGGCATTGCCGGCGGTCACTACCCCGCCGGCGAACAACGCCGGCAAGCGCGCCAGGGCCGCCAGGTCGGCCTGCGGCCGCGGATGCTCGTCGCGCTCCACCAGCCGCGTCTCGCCCTTGCGTCCGGCACGCACCTCCACCGGAAGGATCTCGCCGAGGAAAAAGCCCTCCTCCAGCGCAGCCTGGTAGCGCGCCTGGGAAGAAGCGGCGAAACGGTCGGCGTCCTCGCGGGCGATGCCGAAGGCGCGGGCCACGTTGTCGCCGGTCTCCGGCATGCTGTCGTTGCCATAGCGCTCGACCAGCCTGGGGTTGGCGAAGCGCGCGCCGATGGTGCTGTCGAAGACCTCCAGCGTGCGGCTGAAGGCGCTCTCCGCCTTGGCCATGACGAACGGCGCCCGGGACATGCTTTCGGCGCCGCCGGCCAGGTACAGCCGGCCCTCGCCGCAACTGATCGCGCGCGCCGCGTCGATCACCGCCGACAGTCCGCTGGCACACAAGCGGTTGACCGTCTGCCCGGGCAGCCGCGCCGGCAGGCCGGCTGCGAGCAGCGCGTTGCGCGCCAGGTTGCGGCTGTCTTCGCCAGCCTGGTTGGTGCAACCGAGGATCACATCCTCCAGGTCGTCGACGGCGAACCCGGAGGTTTCCGCGAGACGCGCCAGCAGCAGGCCGGCCAGGTCGTCCGGACGCACCGTCGAGAGTGCACCGGCATGCCGGCCGAAAGGCGTACGCAGGCCGGCGTAGATATAGGCATCGAGCATGGTGTGTTTCTCCGCGAAGGGATCAGGAGGCCAACGGGCTGTCCGGCTGGCGCAGGGAAAGGCCCAGTTGGGCGCGCCGGCGCAGCCAGGGACTGGGGCGATAGCGCGGGTCGCCGCTGAGCGCATGCAGGCGTTCGAGGATGCGCAGCACGCGCCCGGCGCCCAGTCGGTCGCCCCACTCCAGCGGCCCCAGCGGATAGCCGAGACCGAGGCGCACCGCCAGGTCGATGTGCTCCACCGAAGCGATACCCTGCTGGGCGATGTCGCAGGCGAGATTGACGATCGAGGCGAGGGTGCGCTGGACGATGAACCCGGCGCTGTCGCGAATCAGCGTGACGCCCACGCCGTCCCGTGCGAACAGGGTGCGAGCGGCCTGCTGCAGCTCCGCTCGGGTCGCCGGGCAGGCCATCAGGCAGCGGTGTCGCTCCAGGTCCGACAGCACGTCGATGGCCAGGCTGCGCGTCGGATCGACGGCGAACCGCCGCGCTGCGGCGCTGACGTCGGCGCCCAGCGGCGCAAGCAGGCACAACGCCGCCCCGGAAGGACGCTCGCCGCTCTCCACCTCGGCGCCCAGACGTTGTAGCAACGTCAGCAATGGCGCGCGGTCATGTTCGTCGTCGACGCCCAGCCACACCGGCGGCAACGCCGCGCCTGGCGCAACCGCCGGGGCGGCGGCGGGCACCTGCCCAGCGCCGTCGTAGCGGTAGAAGCCCTGGCCGCTCTTGCGCCCCAGGCGGCCGGCGGCGAGCATCTGGCGCAGCAAGGGATGCGGACGATAACGCGGCTCCTCGTAGTACTGCCGGTAGATCGACTCCATCACCGGCAGGCTGACGTCCAACCCGACCAGGTCGAACAGCTCGAACGGGCCCATGCGGAAGCCGGCGCCCTCGCGCAGGACTTCGTCGATCGCCGCCACCGGCGCCACGCCCTCGCCGAGGATACGCAGCGCCTCGGTGCCGAAGGCCCGTCCGGCATGGTTGACGATGAAGCCGGGGCTGTCCGTGGCACGCACCGCCTGGTGGCCGAAGGTCGCCACCAGGGCGCACAGTCGCTCGGCGATGCCGGTGCGGGTGGCGAGACCGTCGATCACCTCCACCAGACGCATCAGCGGCACCGGATTGAAGAAGTGCAGACCGGCGACCCGGCCGGGATCGCGACAGGCCGAGGCGATCGCGGTAACCGACAGCGAGGAGGTATTGCTGGCGAGGATCGCTTCGTCGCCGACCACCTCTTCCAATTGGCGGAACAACGCCTGCTTGGCCTCCAGGTTCTCGACGATCGCCTCGATCACCAACTGGCAGCCGCGTAGGACCCGCAAGTCCTCGACCACCCGCAGATTGCCCATCGCGCGCGCGGCAGACTCCGCCTCCAGCCGGCCCCGCTCCACCTGCCGGGCAAGGACCGTGGCGATCTGCTCGCGCGCTTGCAGCGCCGCCCCCTGGCGGCTGTCGTAGAGCAGCACCGACAGGCCGGCACAGGCAGCGAGCCGGGCGATGCCCTGGCCCATGGCGCCGGTACCGACGATGCCGATGAGAACGATCGGTGGCTCGCTCATTTTCCCAGGTACTCCGCTGTGCGTTTTTCCAGGAAGGCCCGCATGCCCTCCTTCTGGTCGTGGCTGTCGAACAGCAACTGGAAGGCCTTGCGCTCCAGCGCCAGGGCCTGGTCCAGCGGCAGATCGGCGCCGGCCAGGACCACTTCCTTGATCTGCGCCAGCGCCAGCGGTGGCAGGCCGGCGATCTGGCGAGCCACTTCGAGGGCGCGATCCAATGCCTGGCCATCCGCCGCCACCTCGCTGACCAACCCTATGGCCAGGGCCTCCGGCGCCTGTACCGTGCAACCGGTAAACAGCATGCGCAGCGCCTGGAACTTGCCCACCGCTCGCACCAGGCGCTGGGTGCCGCCGGCGCCGGGCATCACGCCGACACGGATTTCCGGCTGGGCGAAGCGCGCCGAGGCACCGGCGACGATCAGGTCGCAGTGCATCGCCAACTCGCAGCCTCCGCCCAGGGCATAGCCCTCCACGGCGGCGATCAGCGGCTTGCGGCAGGCGGCGAGGGCCTGCCAGTGGCGCTCCACCCCGCGCTGCTGGATCTCCAGCGCGGACGCCTCCGCCAGTTCGTTGAGATCGGCGCCGGCGGCGAACGCCGTGCCATTTCCGGTGAGGACGATGACCCGGGTATCGGCGCACTCGTCGAGGCGCCGTACGTGCTCCGCCAGAGCCTCGCGCAGGCGCATGTTCAGGGCGTTGAGCACTGCCGGGCGGTTCAGTCGCAACAGGGCCACGCCCTGCTCCGGCCGCTCCAGCAGCACGAGTTCGGGGCGCACCGCCCCAGGGGAGGAATCCATGGCCATCTCCAATTGCCCGGGGATTGAGTTGCACGGCGCAGGCCGTGCCGTGCGGGGTTTCAGGCGCGGACGATGCCGCGCCGGACCAGCGCGTCGATCGCCTCGGCGCTCAATCCCAGTTCCGCCAGGACTTCCCGGGTGTCTCCGCCCAGCACCGGCGGCGCGGCGCGGTAGCTGGCCGGGGTGCGCGAAAGCTTCACCGGCGAGGCGATGCCGCGATAGCCCTCGAGTTCGACGACCATCCCGCGATGGCGGGTGTGCGGGTGCTCCACCACCCGATCCACCGTGGCGATGGCTCCGCAGGGCACGCCGAGACGGATCAGCCGCTCGGCCAGCTCGCGACCGTCGTGGGCCGCCAGGTAGTCCTCCAGGGCGCGCTTCAGCGCCTCGCGGTTGACCGAGCGCTTGCCGTTGTCGGCGAAGCGCGGGTCCCCCGGCAGTTCATCCGCTCCCAGGTACTCGCACAGGCGGGCGAACTGGCGGTCGTTGCCGACGGCGAGGAAGATCGGCTCGGTACCGGTGCGGTAGCTGTCGTAGGGCGCGATGTTCGGGTGGGCGTTGCCGCTACGCCGGGGCGTACGTCCGGAAGCGAAGTAGTTCGGCAGGTGCGGGTGCAGCAGGGAGATACCGCAGTCGTACAGGGCGATGTCCACCGACTGCCCGCGCCCGCTGACCTGGCGCTCGTGGAGGGCGAGGAGGATGCCGGCCATGGCGTTCAGCCCGGTGACCATGTCGACGATCGGCAGGCCGATGCGCAACGCCTCGCCGCCGGCCTCGCCGTTCACGCTCATCAGTCCGGCCATCGCCTGGATCGCCGCGTCGTAGCCGGGCAGGCCGCCGAGCGGGCCGTCGGCGCCGAAGCCCGATACCGCGCAGTGGACCAGCCGCGGGAAGCGCTGGCGAAGCACCTCCTCGTAGCCGATCCCCCAGCGCGCCAGGGTGCCGGGCTTGAAGTTCTCCAGCAGTACGTCGGCGTCCTCCAGCAAGCGCAGCAGCAGCTCGATGCCCTCCGCCGTCGCCAGGTCGACGGCGATGCCCTTCTTGTTGCGGTTCACGCCCTTGAAGTAGGACGCCGTGTCGCCCTCGAAGGGCGGCCCCCAGCCACGGGTCTCGTCGCCGCCGAGGGGTTCCAGCTTGATCACCTCGGCGCCGTGGTCGGCCAGCGCCTGGGAGCAGTAGGGTCCGCCGAGGACCCGGCTGAGATCGATGATTTTCAGGCCACGCAGGGCGCCCATCTGATTGGTCATGGCGACTCTCTGGTTGTTGTGAGCGGGAATGCGGGCAGTCAGGCCGGCAGCAATTGCATGGCTTCGGCCTGGCTCAGCGGCACCTCGCCGACCACCCTGGCCAGCAGTTCGGCCTGGTCGGTCCAGCCCTCCAGGTGCAGCGGGTCGCGCGGCAGCAGCTTGTGCCGGGCGACCAGGAAGGCCAGGGCCAGGCGGCGCTGGTCGGGTGCCTGGCGGCTGGCTTCCCAGGCCATGAAGATCGCCGTGCACAGGTGGTAGAGGGCGCTGCCGGCCTGGCGCACCTGCTCGTCCTGGCGGCGCTCGGCGACGTCGGCCATGGTCGCGACCACTCGCACCAGCAGTTCGTCGAAGAGGTCGCGGGCGTCCCCTGGCAGATCGCTGTCATCCAGCAGCCGGCGCAGGTGGCGCTGCAAGGGTTCGAGCGCCTGTTCGCGGCTCACCGCACGGGCGACGTCCAGCGCCACGATGTTGCTGGTGCCCTCCCAGATCGACCCCAGGTGGGCGTCGCGCACCAGGCGCGGGTCGCTCCACTCCTCGATGTAGCCGACCCCGCCGCGCACCTCCATGGCGTCGCCGGTGACCCGTCGCGCATCGCGGCAGGCGCGGAACTTGATCAGCGGGGTGAGGATCCGCACGCATTTCTGCGCCTCGACCTCGCCGCCATCGGCGCGCGGCAGCAGCGTGGCGATCTGCATGAACATCGAGCGCGCCTGTTCGGTGGGCAGCATCATCTTCAGCAACTGCTTCTGCATCAGCGGCATGTCGATCAGGTGCTTGCCGAAGGCGCGCCGATGGCGGGCGACGAACAGCGCCTCGCTCAGCGCCCGGCGCATCAGCCCGGCGGCGCGCACGCCGTTGGACAGGCGCGACATGTTGACCATGTCGGCCATCTGCTGGAAGCCGCGGCCGATCTCGCCGATCAGGTAGGCGCTGGCGCCTTCCAGGCGGACTTCGCCGCTGGCCATGGAGCGGCTGCCCAGCTTGTCCTTCAGGCGGACGATGCGATAGGCGTTGCGCGTACCGTCCTCGCGGACCTTCGGCAACAGGAACAGGGTCACGCCCTTCATTCCTTCCGGCGCGCCTTCGGGGCGGGCCAGGACCATCGCCAGGTCGGCGTCCGGGTTGGAGCAGAACCACTTGTCGCCGTAGAGCTTCCACTCGCCGCCCTGCTCCCGCGCCACGGTACGGGTCCGCGCCACGTCGGAGCCGGCGGCCTGCTCGGTCATGAACATGGCGCCCTGGAACAGCTCGTCGAAATCCCGCGAGGCGAGGGACGGCAGGTAGCGCTCGACCAGTTCCGGCGCGCCGAACCTGCGCAGGGTGCGGGTAAGCGAGTCGGTCATGCTGACCGGGCAGCAAAGGCCGAACTCGGCCTGTACGAACAGGTGGGTGAGCGCATACTTGACCAGCGGCGGCGGGCCGTCCGGGCGATGGCTCATGGAAGCCAGGCCGAGTTCGGCATAGGCCACCCGTTCGAGGGCGACGTAGTCCGGATGCTTGCGAATGCTCTGCAAATCCTCGCCGCGGCGGGTGCGCGGCGCCAGCACCGGCGGGTTCTTGTCCGCCGCCAGCGCCAGCACGTCCAGCTCGCCGCCGGCACGGGCGCCGAGCCGTTCGAGGAGCGGCCGCCATTCGGCGAGCAACGCCGGCGGCAGGTATACCTCCAGCAGCCGCTCCAGGGCCGGATCGCAGGTGTAGAGATTCAGCCCACGGCTGTCGGGGATGTTCAGCGTATCTTCGCGAAGTACTTCGGGCATGGCGGTCATGGCGCGGCTCCTGCTTGTCTTGCGCCGAGACTAGGCGAGTGGTTCGATAAGCATCCAATACAAAAAAAATCATCGACGATAAGAAAAACAGATCGTAGAACCAGGTGCCTGCCATGGATCTCAGACAGCTTCGCTACTTCATCGCGGTCGCCGAGGAACTGCATTTCGGTCGCGCCGCGGCTCGCCTGTTCATCTCCCAGCCGGCGCTGAGCTTCGACATCAAGAAGCTGGAGGAACAGCTCGGAACCCAATTGCTGCTACGCAATAACAAGTCGGTGAAGCTCACCGGCGCCGGCCAGGTCCTGCTGGTGGAAGCGCGCAACCTGCTGCTGCAGGCAGAGAAGGTGAAACGCTTGACCCAGCTATCCGCCGAGGGCGACGTCGGCCAACTGCGCGTCGGCTTCGTCAATTCCATGCTCTACCGCGGCCTGCCCAGGGCCATGTCCCGCTTCGAACGGGAGCACCCGAACATGGAGGTGGTGCTCGGCGAAATGAACAGCGCGGAGCAGGCCCAGGCGTTGCAGCGCGGGCAGATCGACCTGGGCTTCGTGCACTGGGGCAGGCTGCCGGCGGAAATCGTCTCCGAACCCTTGATCAGCGACCCGTTCCTCTGTTGCCTGCCCGCCGGGCACCGCCTGGCTGGCCAGGCGCGTCTGGACCTCGCCGAACTGCGCGACGAAGACTTCATCCTCTTCCCGCGCCATGTCTCCCCGCACTACCACGACCTGATCATCGCCCGCTGCGTGGACGCCGGCTTCAGCCCGCGCATCCGCCACGAGGCGCGCCTGTGGCAGACCGTCGCCGCCATGGTCGGTCTCGGCATGGGCGTCGCGCTGATCCCGGAGACCCTCTGCCTGGCCTGGCGGAACGAGGTGCGCTACCTGGAGATCGAGCCGGCCGGCGCGCGTTCGGAGATCCACGCGATCCTTCCGGCCAGCGAACCTTCCCGGGCGGCGCAGGCGTTCCTGGCGACGCTGAAGAGCGGCCTGGACGACGCCTGAGCGAGGGCTGACGGAAAACGTCGATATGGAATCCCTTATCGAGCCATAAGATTAAAAGACTATTGATTTGCGGGGGTGCCACCTAGACTCCGAGGCACCCGGGTCAACACCGACGCACGCTCTCCCTCCACGGAAACCAGCGTTTCCGCCCCGCCTTTCAGCGAAGGGCGGTAGGGAGCGGCGTGTCGGCGAGAACAACAATAAACAGGACTCGACCCATGCCGCGCACGCCCTCTCCCGAAGACGCCGACCTGCACAAGAAGGCCCGCAGGGCCGGTATCGCCTCCTTCATCGGCACCACCATCGAGTGGTACGACTTCTACATCTACGGCCTGGCCGCCGCCCTGGTGTTCGGCAAGGTATTCTTCCCCGCCGACATGGATCCGGGCCTGGCCACCCTGCTGTCCTTCGTCACCCTCTGGTCGGGCTTCATCGCTCGCCCGCTGGGCGGGATCATCTTCGGCCATCTCGGCGACCGCATCGGCCGCAAGACCACCCTGGTGATCACCCTGATCATGATGGGCATCGCCACGACC
The DNA here is from genome assembly GCF_013343155.1 of Pseudomonas sp. FDAARGOS_761. NCBI lineage: Bacteria > Pseudomonadati > Pseudomonadota > Gammaproteobacteria > Pseudomonadales > Pseudomonadaceae > Pseudomonas > Pseudomonas sp. FDAARGOS_761. Next base: position 4,106,924 of record NZ_CP054572.1, read on the forward strand.
TGCATCGGCCTGTTGCCGGTCTATACGCAGATCGGCATCTGGGCGCCGATCTCCCTGGTGGCGCTGCGTATCGTCCAGGGCATCGCGGTCGGCGGCGAGTGGGGCGGCGCGATCCTGATCGCCAGCGAAAGCGCGCCCAAGGGCAAGGGCATCCTGTACGCCGCCTTCGCCCAGCAGGGCTCGCCCACCGGCAACCTGCTGGCGACCCTGGCGTTCTTCGCCCTCAGCGCCCTGCCCGCCTCGGACTTCATTCTCTGGGGCTGGCGCGCGCCGTTCCTGCTCTCTGCGGTGCTGGTCATCGTCGGCATGGTGATCCGCCTGAAGCTGGAGGAGTCGGAAGACATGAAGCGTGTGCTGGCGCAGAAGCGCACGGTGAAGCTGCCGCTCGCCGAGGTGCTGGGCAAGCACTGGAAGATCGTCCTGCTCGGCGCCGGCGTGCTGCCGATCATCCACGTCACCTACTTCAAGAGCACCTTCGCCCTCTCCTGGGCGACCAAGACCCTCGGCTACAGCCAGGGCACCTTCCTCAGCATCATCGTGGTCGCGCTGGTGGTGCAGTTCCTCAGCCAGCCGCTGGGGGCGCTGCTCACTTCGCGCATCGACATGCGCAAGGCGGCATGCCTGATGGTGCTGCCGGAGTTCATCCTGATGCCGGCGATGTTCTTCGCCGTGGAAACCAAGGTCTACTGGATCGCCGCGGCCGGCATGTGCCTGGCCACGGTGCCGCACGCGATGTTCTACGGCGCGGTGGGCGGTATCCTCGCCCGAGCCTTCCCGGCGCGGGTGCGCTACACCGGCCTGTCGCTGGCCTACCAGCTCTGCTCGCTGCTGGTCGGCGGCGGTACGCCGGTACTGGCCCAGTGGATTCTCAACAGTACCGGCAGCATCGTCGGCGTGGCCCTGGCCTCGGCCTGCTACGCGCTGGTCTCGCTGGCCTGTACCCTGGCCCTGTTGCGGATCACCGGGTTCCACGCCAGCGACCTGTCGACCGCCGAGCGCGCCGACGCCGAGGACTTGCAGCGGCCCGCAGCGGTCGAGCGGGAACCGGTGTTGCGCGCCCCCGCCCGGCTTCTGGGCGGCGATCCCGGCTAGCCGGCAGCGCCCATGCGCCGCTCGTGCTCCAGCAACCAGCGCTTGCGCCACAGGCCACCGCCATAGCCGGTCAGGGAACCGTCCGAACCGATGACGCGGTGGCAGGGAATCACGATGGCGATCTGGTTGGCTCCGTTGGCGCGGGCCACGGCGCGCACCGACGACGGCGAGCCGATGGACCTGGCCAGCCCGGCGTAGCTCTGCGTGCTGCCGCACGGTACCTCGCGCAGCGCCTGCCAGACCGTGCGGGTGAAGGCCGAGGCGTTCAGCGCCAACGGGGTCTGGAAGCGCACTGGAGTACCGCCGAAGTAGTCGGCGAGTTCCGCCTCGATCCTGTCGATGGAGGCGAAACGGCCGAAACCGATGCTCGATCCGCTGCTCTTCTGCAGGCGTTTCAGCTCCCCGCTCAACGCCGGGCGGTCGAAGAATTCCAGCAGGTGCAGGGCCTGCGCATCGGCCACCGCGAGCATGGCGCCGAGCGGGGTCTGCAGCCAGTCCGCCTTGAGCAGCTCGCGCCCGCGCAACTGCGACGGCGGCTCGCCCAGCAGGCGCGCGAAGGCGCTACGGAAGCCGCTGTCGGAGTCGAAGCTGGCATCCAGTTGCGCGTCGATCACCCGCGCGCCCGAGGACAGCCGCTCGGCGACCTGGCCAAGACGGCGCAGGCGAGCCATTTCCAGAAAGGTCACGCCGAACTCGCGCTTGAAGGCACGGCGCACGGTGGACGGGTCATAGCCCAGCGCCGCCAGGTCGTCTTCGAACCAGCGCCGCTGCGGTTGCCGACCGAGGCGCTGGAGCAGGTCGCTGACCAGCGGCCCCTGCGTGCCGAGCCGCTCCAGCGGCCGGCAACGCAGGCAGGGTCGGAAGCCGGCCTCGACGCAGCCCTTGATCGAATCGAAGAACAGGGTGTTCTCGCGCTTCGGCTTGCGCGCCGGGCAGGTCAGGCGGCAGAACACCCCGGTGCTCTTCACCCCGACGAAGGCGAAGCCATCGTAGGCGGGGTCGCGCGCCAACAGCGCGGCATACAGGGTGTCGTCATCGGGAAGGGGAAGGAACAACGCTGCGTCGGACATGGCCGGCTCCGGAACCAGGGAGGCGATGGATAGCCACTCTAGGCCAGGAGCCTGCGCCTTGCCGCCGCGAAACGGGCGTCGATTCTTTCTCAGCCCTCCTCGAAACGCATCTCCGGCGGCTGCTCGCGGAAACCGTGGGTGATCGCCGCCAGGTACACCGCGCCCAGCGCCAGCCAGCAGAGGCCGAGGATGATCGCCAGATGGTCGAGGCTGGCCATCAGCCACAGGTCGGCGACCAGGCCGATGCCAGGGAATACCAGGAACAACAGGGTTTCCCGTGGGCCGCGGCGCTCGGCGCCAAGGTAGTAGTGGAAGACCACCGACAGGTTGACCAGGCTGAAGGCGAGGAAGGCGCCGAAGTTGATGAACGAGGTGGAGGTGGTCACGTCCATCTGCAGCGCCAGCAGGGCCACCACGCCGCACAGGACGATGCTGTTCACCGGCGTCTCGAAGCGCTTGCCGAGACGCCCGAAGAACGGCCGCGGAAGGACGCCGTCGCGGCCCATGGCGAAGAGCAGGCGCGAGGCGCTGGCCTGGGCCGAGAGGCCGGAGGTGAACTGGCCGACGATCAGGCCGACCAGGAAGAAGGTCACGAACAGGTCGCCACCGATGTTGCGGGCGATCTCGTAGGCCGCCGAGTCCGCGCTGTCGAAGGCGAACGACGGGTGCGCCAGTTGCACGAAGTACGAGGTGACGATGAAGATCAACCCGCCCAGCAGGGTGATCAGCAGGATCGCCCGCGGGATGTTGCGCCGCGGGTCGCGGGTTTCCTCGGTCAGGGTACTGACCGCGTCGAAACCGAGGAACGAGTAGCAGGCGATCGCCGCACCGCTCATCACCAGCGGCACCTGCAGGTCGCCACCGAGCAACGGTTGCAGTGACCATAGCGGCTTGCCCGGGTCGCCCAGCACGTAGTGCACGCAGAGTGCGACGAAGGCGCCGAGGACCAGGAACTGCACCAGCATCAGCAGGCCATTGACGTTCTTCGCCAGGCGCAGGCCGACGATGTTGATCGTCGTGGTCACGCCGATGAACGCCAGCACCCAGACCGCGTTGGGTACCGCGGGAAAGGCCGAGTGCAGGTAGGCGGCACCGATCAGCCAGATCGCCATCGGCAGGAACAGGTAGTCGAGCAGCACCGCCCAGCCGGCGATGAAGCCGAGCCGGGAATCGATGGCCTTGCGCACGTAGGTATAGGCCGAGCCGGCCACCGGGAAGGCCGCGGCCATGCGCCCGTAGCTGAGGGCGGTGAAGAGCATCGCCAGGGAAGCGGCGATGTAGGCGGCGGGGACGTGTCCCTGGGTGGTCTCGGCGAGGATGCCGAAAGTCCCGAGGACGATGATGGGGGTCATGTAGGCGATGCCGAACAGCACCACGGAACCCAGCGACAGGGTGCGCTTGAGTCTGGCCATTACTGCTTACTCCGGAATTATCGTTTGTTATGGCAGTGGCCCGCAGCCGGCCAGGCCGCGGGACGCAGGGGCCTCCCCTCACCCGGGAGACCGGCGGACGCTCGGGCGCCCATCGTTGTGCTACGGCTTTCCGGGCCGATCCTCGCCCGCTCGCTGGCGGGCGGAGGACGACGCGACGCTCCTGTCGCGCCGTGGTGAATCAGGGAATCAGCAGCTCGCGCAGGCCGTCCGGGTGCTCGCGGCGCTCGCCGGGCAGGACCAGGCGACGCTCTTCGAGGTAACGGTAGTCCCGACGCGCATCCTGCAACCGGCCGAGGTCCAGTTCGACGATCTGCCGGCATTCTTCGCGCCCGGCCTCGCAGAGCAACTGGCCATAGGGATCGACCACCGCGCTACCGCCGGCGAAGACCAGCCCGCCGTCGCCATGCCCGACGCGGTTGACCATCACCGCGTAGGCCTGGTTTTCCATGGCGCGGGCCATGATCGCGGTGCGATGGGTCGGGCCATAGGGGTCCATGTTGCCATTGGTCACGATGATCAGTTCCGCACCCAGTTGGCCGAGGGCCCGCGCGCTTTCCGGGAACTCGATGTCGAAGCACACCAGCAGGCCGACCCGGATGCCGTTCCACAGGGCGGTGGCGTAGCGGTCGCCAGGCGTGAAGATGCCGCGGTCGGAGGCCCACAGGTGGGTCTTGCGGTATTTCAGGGCGATGCCGTCGGGAGCGATCAGCAGGGTGGTGTTGTAATAGCGGCCGGCGTCCGCCTCGGCGATGCCGATCGCCACCGAAACGTTACGTTCACGGGCGACGCGCTGCACCGCGCTGACCGTCGGGCCGTCGAGCGGCTCGGCGAGGGCGGCGATGTTGTCTTCGCTGGGGAAGCCGGTCAGGTGGGTTTCCGGGAACACCACCAGTTCGGTGTCCGCCGCACAGTCGGCGATGGCCGCCAGGGCGCGTTCCAGGTTGTGCACGGTGTCGCCATCGCGACCGGCGATCTGGACGAGTTCGACTTTCATCGGAATTCCTTGTTGTTCTCGGCGCTGTTCGGCACGCGCGCTGTTCGTATGCAGGGGTCGGCACAGTATGCTTGGCGTTCCCCGCGCCGATAATTACGTCCGAGGGTTAACCCAACAGGGGTAGAAGATGAGTTTCACCTTGCAGGACATCGCCTGGCACCGCTCCGTCGGGCAACTGGTCGAGGCGCTGGATGCGCCGGACTTCTGGATTCGCCTGGTACGCCTGCTCGAACAGTACGTTCCGTTCGACAGCTGGGTGGCCCTGCTGTTCAGCCAGGGCCGGCCACAGGTGTTCGCCGAATGCCCGGGCGCCGACGGCGGGCCGGATCCGCTGTTCCAGGACTACCTGCGAGGCCTCTACCTGCTCGACCCGTTCTACATCGCCAGCCGCGAGAACCCGTGCAGCGGCCTGTTCCGTCTGGCCGACGTGGCACCGGAATGCTTCGAGCAGACCGATTACTACCAGCGTTACTTCCGCCTCAACGTGGTGGCCGATGAAATCCAGATCAACGTCCAGCTCTCCGGCGAACGCACCCTCTGCCTGTCGCTCGGCTCGCGGCGCCGCTTCACCCCCGAGCAACTCGCCGTGCTCGGTCTGGTGCGGCCCTGGGTGGCCGGGCTGATGCGCCAGCGCCTGGCCTTCGAGGACGAAGTGTTGAACAGCCCCGCGGCGCCGGAGCCGGGCTGGCAGGGTTCGCTGGAGAAGGTCGCGGAGCAGATGGGCACGCCGCTGACGGCGCGCGAACTGGAGGTCGGCAGGCTGATGCTCAGCGGCTGCTCAAGCAAGGAGATCGCCCGCAAGCTGGCGATCTCGGCGGAAACCGTGAAGGTCCACCGCAAGCACATGTACGGCAAGCTCGGCATCAAGTCGCAGTCCGAGCTGTTCGGCCTGTTCCTCCAGGCCCAGGGCTGACGGGACGGGCGACCGTCCCGTCGCCGCTCAGCGGCGCTTGATCTTCGGCTTCGGCCGGCCCTGCACGCACTTGAAGCGCGGATTCGACTTGCAGATCACGTAGAGCCGGCCACGGCGCTTCACCACCTGGCAATCGCGATGGCGCAGCTTGGCCTGTTTCAGCGAGGCGAGAACTTTCATCAGGCCCCCTTGCCGCCGACGAAGCCGGCGAAACGCTTGTTGAACCCGGCCACGCGGCCTTCGCTCTTGGTCTTGCGCTGTTCGCCGGTGTAGACCGGGTGCGAGGCGCTGGAAACGTCCAGCGTCACGTAGGGATAGGTCTTGCCGTCGGTATGGGTATGGGTCTTGTCGGTCTCCGCGGTGGAGCCGATCAGGAAGTACACGTCGGCCGAGGTGTCATGGAACAGGACGGGACGGTATTCGGGATGGATGCCGGGTTTCATGGGGATGCCTCCTACATAATGTTATATAGTTACATATTACTCCGATAAGAATAATTCGCAACTCCGGAAAGAGTTCCCGGCGACCATTCGGCTGCTCGACCATCCAGACACAATTATTAGCTTGCTTTCTATCCCCGTTTGTTTCCCATAATCAGCGCTTGGTTAGCGCGGGGGGAACCCGTCGTAGACGCCTCGAAGAAGGTGACTACCATTTTGAACCGAAGCCTGAAGATTGGAGACATGATGAATCTGTCGCTACTCAGTCGCTATGCGTTTTTCGCCTGTATCGCCCTGTTCACCTTGCTCAGCCTGCCGTTCCTCGGCAGCACCGAATGGCTCTGGCCGTTCACCCTCCTGGGCGTGGCCCTGAGCCTGCTCGGCCTGTTCGACCTGATCCAGACGCCCCACGCGGTGCGCCGCAACTATCCGATCCTGGGCAACATCCGCTATCTGGTGGAAGGCATCCGCCCGGAGATCCGCCAGTACCTGCTGGAAGCCGACGGCGACGCCCTGCCCTTCTCCCGCGCCCAGCGCTCGCTGGTCTACTCGCGGGCGAAGAACGAAAGCTCGGAGAAGCCCTTCGGCACCCTGATCGACGTGTACACCGCAGGCTACGAATTCATCAGCCACTCGATGCGTCCGGCGCCGCTCAGCGATCCCTGCGAGTTCCGCGTCGACATCGGCGGGCCGCAATGCAGCAAGCCGTACTCCGCTTCGCTGTTCAACGTCTCGGCGATGAGTTTCGGCGCCCTCAGCGCCAACGCCATTCGCTCGCTGAACCGTGGCGCGCAGATGGGCAACTTCTACCACGACACCGGCGAGGGCAGCATCAGCCCCTATCACCGCGAGAATGGCGGCGACCTGGTCTGGGAACTGGGCAGCGGCTACTTCGGGTGCCGCACCCGCGATGGCAAGTTCGACCCTGAGCGCTTCGCCGCCCAGGCCCTCGACCCGCAGGTGAAGATGATCGAGATCAAGCTCAGCCAGGGCGCCAAGCCGGGACACGGCGGTATCCTGCCCAAGCACAAGGTCACCCCCGAGATCGCCGCCACCCGTGGCGTGCCGATGGGTGAGGATTGCGTTTCGCCGTCGCGCCACAGCGCCTTCTCCACGCCGATCGAGCTGATGCAGTTCATCGCCCAGCTGCGCGAACTGTCCGGCGGCAAGCCGGTCGGCTTCAAGTTCTGCCTGGGCCATCCATGGGAGTTCATGGGCATCGCCAAGGCCATGCTGGAGACCGGCATCCTCCCCGACTTCATCGTCGTCGACGGCAAGGAAGGCGGCACCGGCGCGGCGCCGCTGGAGTTCACCGACCATATCGGCGTGCCGCTGCGCGAAGGCCTGCTGTTCGTCCACAACACCCTGGTCGGCCTCAACCTGCGCGACAAGATCAAGGTCGGCGCCAGCGGCAAGATCGTCAGCGCCTTCGATATCGCCAGCGTCCTGGCCACCGGCGCGGATTGGGCCAACTCGGCGCGCGGCTTCATGTTCGCCATCGGCTGCATCCAGTCGCAGAGCTGCCATACCAACAAGTGCCCGACCGGCGTCGCCACCCAGGACCCGCTGCGCCAGCGCGCGCTGGTGGTGCCGGACAAGGCCGAGCGGGTGCGCAACTTCCATCGCAACACCCTCAAGGGCCTGGCCGAGATGCTCGCCGCGGCGGGCCTGGAACATCCCTCGCAGCTCGAAGCCAAGCACCTGGTGCGACGCATCACCGACACCGAAATCCGCCTGTTCTCGCAGCTGCACTACTTCCTCAAGCCGGGCGAACTGCTTTCCGGCAAGATCGAGGGCGAGTTCTACGAGCGCATGTGGAACATGGCGCGGGCCGACAGCTTCGACGCGGCGGCCTGAGCCGCCGCCCTCGCACGCAAGAAAAAGCCGGAGGCATCGCTGCCTCCGGCTTTTTCATGTCCGCGTAGATCAGCCCAGCAGGATGGTCGCCCAGGTCACGGTGATCACGGTGAGGGCCACGAACTGCGCGGCGCTGCCCATGTCCTTGGCATTCTTCGACAGAGGGTGGCGTTCCAGCGAGACGCGGTCGACGGTGGCCTCGATCGCCGAGTTGAGCAGTTCGACGATCAGCGCCAGCAGGCACACCGCGATCATCAGCGCGCGTTCGCCGCGACTGACGTCGAGGAGGAAGGCCACCGGGATCAGCACCACGTTGAGCAGCACCAGTTGGCGGAAGGCGGCTTCACCGCGGAAGGCGGCGAGGAAACCTGCGAGGGAATAGCCGGTGGCGTTGAGGATACGCTTGAGGCCGGTCTGGCCTTTGAAGGGGGAAGGCGACACGTCGGGTTCTCATCGATTCGGAAGGCCGGCAGTCTAGCCGCCGGCTGGTCAAAAAAGCGTTAAGCCGTCTCTCAATGAGAAGCGGGAACCGTCTCCATTTGTTGCAGCAGCAGCGCGGCCTGGGTCCGGGTGCGCACGTTGAGCTTGCGGAAGATCGCCGTGACGTGGGCCTTCACCGTCGCCTCGGAAACGTTCAGGTCGTAGGCGATCTGCTTGTTCAGCAACCCTTCGCAGACCATGGTGAGTACCCTGAACTGTTGCGGGGTGAGGCTGGCGAGCCCGGCGCTGGCGGCCTTGGCCTCCTCGCTGAGGGCTTCGGCGGCGGCATCCTGCGGCGGCCACCAGGTGTCCCCGTCGAGCACCGCGCGCACCGCCTGCTGCAGGGTTTCCAGCGGACTGGACTTGGGTATGAAGCCGCTGGCGCCGAACTCGCGGGAGCGCTGCACCACCGCGGCCTCCTCCTGTGCCGAGATCATCACCACCGGCACCTGCGGGTATTGCCCGCGCAACAGCACCAGGCCGGAGAAGCCATAGGCCCCCGGCATGTTGAGGTCCAGCAGGACCAGATCCCAATCGGCCTTCTCATTCAGCCGCGCTTCCAGTTCGGCGATGCTGGCGGCTTCCACCAGGCGCACGTCGGGGCCCAGCCCGAGGGTGAGGGCCTGGTGCAAAGCGCTGCGAAACAGGGGGTGATCGTCGGCGATCAGGATCTCGTAAGAAGCCATGACATGTCCTAGTTTGTTCGGCCCAGCCGAGGCGGCGCTCAGGATGCCGACCGAGGGCGGACCGGTCAAGCCGAATGAGGGATACCTCGTACACCGCGTTCGTCTTTTCAAACACCCCGGCTTGCTGGCAGAGTGGCGGACCCTCCCCGCCCCGTCGAGCGAGCCATGCGAAGCCAAGCCCTGCGTGCCGATGTCCTGATGCTGATCACCGCCATGATCTGGGGGGTGTCGTTCGTCGCCCAGCGCCTGGGGATGGACGCCATCGGGCCGTTCCTCTATACCGGCCTGCGCTTCGTCCTCGGTGCCCTGGTGCTGGTGCCACTGCTGATGCTGCGCTCGCGACGCGACGGCGCGCAACCCTTCAATCGCGGACAGTTGCTCGCCGGTGTGATCCTCGGCGTCGCCCTGACCACCGGGATCAACCTGCAGCAGGTCGGCCTGCTGTTCACCAGCGTGACCAACTCCGGCTTCATCACCGGGCTCTACGTGATCGTCGTGCCGTTGCTCGGCCTGCTGTTCGGCCAGCGCACCGGCGCGGGCACCTGGCTGGGGGCGTCGCTGGCGGTGCTCGGCATGGCCCTGCTGAGCATCGGCCCGGGCTTCCAGGTCGCCTCCGGCGACTGGCTGCAACTGGCCGGCGCGGTGGTCTGGGGCGCGCACGTCCTGCTGGTAGGCCTGTTCGCCAGCCGCTACGACCCGATCCGCCTGGCCTTCCTGCAGTTCGCCACCTGCGCGGCGGTCAGCCTGCTGCTGGCACTGGTCTTCGAGGAAATCCACTGGAACGCCATCGTCCAGGCCGGTCCCGCCCTGCTATACGGCGGCCTGCTCGGCGTCGGCACCGGCTTCACCCTGCAGGTGGTGGCGCAGAAGCACGCCATCGCTTCCCATGCGGCGATCATCCTGTCCCTGGAAGCGGTGTTCGCCGCCATCGCCGGCGCCCTGTTCCTCGCCGAGACCCTGCACCTGCGCGGCTATTTCGGTTGCGCGCTGATGCTGGCGGGCATGCTGGTGGCGCAGTTGTGGCCGCGCAAGCTCGCCGCCGAAGCGCGCCCGGCCTGACACTCAGCCACGGAACGGCGCCAGGGCACGGTGCGCCGGGCTGGCCTCGTCCAGCGGAATGTGCCGCTTGGCGCCCAGATAACGCTCGCTGAACACCTCCAGGTAGGCGCCGAGCGCCTCGCCCGCGGCCTCGTCGCCAGCCAGCTCCAGGCACAGCGCCGCCACTTCGGCGGTGCACAGGTGCTCGCCACGGGTCGAGCGACGCAGGCGATAGCGCGAGAGCTGCTCGGGCAGCAGGCTGAGCACCGGGAACGGCTCCAGGTAGGGACTCTTGCGGAACATCTTGCGCGCCTCGGTCCAGGTCGCGTCGAGCAGGATGAACAGCGGTCGCTTGCCTTCCACCAGCGGGGCGACCTCGTTCACCACCCGCTCCGCCGCCACGTATTCGCCGGGGAACACCAGGTATGGCTGCCACTGCGGGTCGGCCAGCAACTCCAGCAAGCGCGGGTCGACCTCGGTGCGCGACCAGCCGAAGGCGAAGGTGTCGGCCACGGTATCGGCGATCAGCCAGCCGGTGTTGGTCGGTTTCAGCGCCTCGATGTCGTGCATGACCAGGCACATGCCGGCGCGCGCCTCGACCCGCGGCCGCCAGGCGCACATGCAATAGCTCGGCAGCAGCCGACAGCCTTCGCAGCGCGGCATGCGCGAACCGCGCGCGACGAAGGGTTTCAGGCTGCGCGCCAGGCGCTCCTGGCGCAAGCGGGAAACGGCATGGCTCATCGGGCAGGCTCCCGATACGGAAAGGACGGGCGAAGGAACATCGAAGACTCGAGGAAACGGGCTGGAAAGCGACCGCGAAATTCTATCAGAGCCCGCGTGGCTCCTGCTTTGTCGGACAACTTCCGAGGCCGCGAAAAAAAATTCTTCACAGGGGCCTCAGACGTCTAGTTAGAGCGGGATGCGATCCCTATAATCCGCCCCCTTTTTCGACACCGGGCAGCCGGCTCCGCCCGCTGACCTTACTGCCTCTCCAGACGAGTGACGCCCCCCTTGCTCGAGATCCGCAACGTGACCCGCCGCTTCGGCGACTTCACCGCCGTCGACAATGTCAGCCTGACGATCAACACCGGCGAATTCTTCACCCTCCTCGGCCCTTCCGGGTGCGGCAAGACCACCCTCCTGCGCATGCTCGCCGGCTTCGACCAGCCGGACAGCGGCGAGATCCGCCTCAACGGCCAGGACCTCGCCGGCGTCGAGCCGGAGAAGCGCCCGGTGCATACGGTGTTCCAGAGCTACGCGCTGTTCCCGCACATGAGCGTGGCGCAGAACATCGCCTTCCCGCTGAAGATGGCCGGAGTGGCGAAGAGCGAGATCGACGCCCGCGTCGAACAAGCCCTGAAGGACGTGCGCCTGGCGGACAAGGGCGGGCGCATGCCGACACAGCTTTCCGGCGGCCAGCGCCAGCGCGTGGCGATCGCCCGCGCGCTGGTCAACCGGCCGCGCCTGCTGCTGCTCGACGAACCGCTGTCGGCGCTGGACGCCAAGCTGCGCGAAGAAATGCAGATCGAACTGATCAACCTGCAGAAGGACGTCGGCATCACCTTCGTCTATGTCACCCACGATCAGGGCGAAGCCCTGGCGCTGTCGCACCGCATCGCGGTGATGAACCAGGGCCGGGTGGAGCAGCTGGACGCCCCGGAAACCATCTACAGCTTCCCGCGCAGTCGTTTCGTCGCCGACTTCATCGGCCAGTGCAACCTGCTCGATGCCACAGTCGAGGCGGTCGACGGCGAACGCGTGCGCATCGACCTCCGGGGCCTGGGCGAGGTCCAGGCGCTGAAATCCTTCGACGCCCAGCCTGGCGAGGCCTGCGTGCTGACCCTGCGGCCGGAGAAGATCCGCCTGGCGCAGAGCGTCACCGCCGACAGCGACGAGGTGCACTTCCGCGGTCGCGTCGCCGAACTGCTCTACCTGGGCGACGTGACCCTGTACATCGTCGAGCTGGAGAACGGCGAGCGCCTGGAAACCCTGCTGCCCAACGCCACGCCCGGCCGGGCCAAGTTCTTCGAGGTGGGCGACGCGGTGGAAGCCGCCTGGCGCTTCGATGCCGGCCATCTGGTCAGGGCCTGACACGATGAGAAAGAACCTCGGCAAGTGGCTGCTGGTCTGGCCGCCGCAAGCGTATCTGCTGTTCTTCTTCCTGGTTCCGGCGCTGATCATGCTGTTCGCCTCGTTCCGCTTTCCCGGCGACTACGGCGGCCTGGCGCCCTGGATGTACAGCGAGGACGGGCAGACCGTCTACGACCTCAGCGTGGAGAACTACACCCGGCTCACCGAGAGCTGGGTGTACCTGCAACTGTTCGTCAAATCCTTCGGTTACGCCCTGGTCACCACCCTGGCCTGCCTGCTGCTCGCCTACCCGGTGGCGACCACCCTCGCCCGGGCCCCGGCGAAGTGGCGCAACCTGCTGATCCTGCTGGTGATCCTGCCGTTCTGGAGCAACCTGCTGGTACGCGTCTACGCCTGGATGATCATCCTCTCGCCGTCCGGTGCCCTGACCCGCGGGATCAACGCCGCGCTGGACCTGTTCGGCGCGCAGCCGATCAGCCTGATGTTCACCCCGTTCGCGGTGATCCTGTGCATGGTCTACGTGCACCTGCCGTTCATGATCCTGCCGCTCTACGCCAACCTGGAGAAACACGACCCGGCCCTGCTGGACGCCGCCCAGGACCTCGGCGCCGGTCGTTGGCAACGCTTCTGGCGGGTGACCTTCCCGCTCTCGCTGCCGGGCGTGGCCGCCGGCGCGGCACTGGTATTCATCCCGGTGCTGGGAATGTTCGCCATCCCCGACCTGGTCGGCGGTACCGACGGCATCATGATCGGCAACCTGATCAAGAGCCAGTTCCTCGACTCCCGCGACTGGCCGTTCGGCAGCGCGCTGTCGATCGCCCTGACCGGCTGCATCCTGCTGCTGGTCGCCCTCGGCATGGGCGCCGCGCGCGCCCGCAAGGGAGGCGCCCATGCGTAGGCCCTACCTGCTCTGGAGCGCCACCGCGCTGGTGTACCTGTTCCTCTACGTACCGCTGGTGATCGTGGTGCTGTACTCCTTCAACGACTCGCGGCTGAACGCCGAGTGGGTCGGCTTCACCCTGGACTGGTACCGCAAGCTGTTCGGCAATCGCGACATGCTCCAGGCCGCCGCCAACTCGCTGGTCATCGCGCTGGTTTCGGCCAGCGTGGCGACCCTGCTCGGCACCCTCGCCGGGGTCGCCCTGCATCGCTTCAAGCTGCGCGTGCTGCCCCTGCTGGTGCTGACCCCGATCGCCATTCCGGAACTCCTGATGGGAGTCTCGCTGGTGATCTTCTTCATCGGCCTGAACATGAGCCTGGGCATGCTCTCGGTGACCCTCGCGCACATCACCTTCTCGGTCGGCTTCGTCGCCCTGGTGGTGCAGGCGCGCATGTCGGGCATGGACGAAAGCCTCACCGAGGCGGCCCGCGACCTCGGTGCCACGCCCTGGCAGAGCTTCCGCCTGGTGACCCTGCCGCTGATCATGCCGGGCATCGTCGCCGGCGCGCTGATGGCCTTCACCCTGTCCATCGACGACTTCGTGATCACCTTCTTCACCGCCGGCGGCGGCTTCGCCACCCTGCCGACGCAGATCTACACCATGATCAAGATCGCCGTGACGCCCGAAGTGAACGCCGTCTCCACCCTGCTGATGCTGCTCACCCTGGTGCTGATCGTGATCGCCTCGAAACTCTCCCCCAGCGCCATCAAGGGCCATTGATCCGCCGAAACCCGCGGGCCTCCCGGAGAGGCCCGCGGCCTTGCCCTGCTCCGGTTTCCGGAGCCCTGCCACCCCGTAACAAGGAACCATGATGAAAAAGCTGTTGCTCGTCGCAACCCTCATGGCAGGAGCCGCCCAGGCCACCGCCGCCGAGAAGCTGTATCTGTTCAACTGGAATGACTACATCGCCGAGGACACAGTGAAACGCTTCGAGCAGCAATGTGGCTGCGAGCTGGTGCAGGAGTTCTATTCCGGCACCGAGGAAATGATGGCCAAGCTGGCCGCCGGGGCCAGCGGCTACGACGTGATCATCCCGACCCAGAACGCGGTCGAGGCGCTGATCCGCAAGGGCGACCTGCTGGAGCTGGACAAGAGTCGCCTGGCGAACCTGAGCAACGAGGCCGCGGGCTACCTCGACAAGGATTTCGACAAGGGCAACCGCTATTCCCTGCCCTACGCCTTCACCACCACCCTGGTCGGCTACAACAAGACCGAGCTGGACAAACTGGGCATCGACCCCGCCGACTGGTCGGTGATCTTCGACCCGGCGGTCCTGGAGAAGATCAAGGGCAGGGTCACGGTGATGGACGACCCGCAGGAACTGTTCGGCGCCGCCCTGAAGTACCTCGGCCACTCCGCCAACGACACCGACCCGCAGCACTGGAAGGAAGCCCAGGCGCTGATCCTCGCGGCCAAGCCGTACTGGGCCGCATTCAACTCGTCGAGCTATATCAAGGAGCTGACCCTGGGCAACATCTGGGTCGCCCATGGCTACTCCAGCGACATGTACCAGGCCAGGGCCGACGCGGAGGCTGCCGGCCGCGCCTTCAAGGTCGACTTCGCCCTGCCCCGCCAGGGCGCGGTACTGGCCATCGACAACATGGTGATCCACAAGGGCTCGAAGAACCCCGACCTGGCCTACCGCTTCATCGACTTCATGCTCGACGGTCGGAACGCTTCCGAGCTGACCAACCAGATCGGTACCGGCACGCCCAACGCCGCCGCCCTGCCCTTCATCAGGCCGGAAATCAAGACGCTCGCCGCCCTGTTCCCGGACGCCGCCACCCAGGCCAGGCTGGAGCCGCTGAAGGACCTGAACTCGCGCCAGCGACGCGCCCTGAACAAGCTCTGGACCGAGATCAAGCTGCGCTGATCCGCACCGCTATCGACGAAAGGGCGACCCTCGGTCGCCCTTTTGCGTTTCCGTGCCCCGCCCCGAACGCGGTAACATGGCGCCCATTCGCCACCGTCCGTCCCGGGAATGGGCCGACGGAAACAATTCGCCCCCTCCATCGGTCGAATCCGCTTATTGCCCCAGGAGATCTTCGATGTCGCGCTTCATGGCCCTTGCCCTTTGTTTCGTCCTGCCCACCGCCGCCCATGCCGCCTCGCTCAAGGATTTCGAACTGAGCAAGATGCTGGAGAAAGTGGCCAAGGAAAGCAGCGTAGGCACTCCCCGCGCCATCAACGAAGACATCCTCGACCAGGGCTACACCGTCGAAGGCAACCAGTTGATCAATCACCTCAGCGTACGCGCCAGCCACGCCGAGCGCATGCGCTCCAACCCGGACAGCGTGCGCAGCCAGCTCGGCGATAGCGTGTGCAGCAACACCGGCTATCGCCAGTTGCTCGCCCGCGGCGCGATCCTCACCTACAGCTTCACCGAGTACAAGACCAACCAGCCGGTCGCCACCGAACGCTTCGATGCCGGCAGCTGCCGCATCCAGGGCAAGAAGTAAGCGCGCCGCGCGGTCGCCATGCTGGACAAGCAGCATCTGCTGAAGATCGCCAGGACGCCGATGCCGTTCGGCAAGTACCAGGGACGGATGCTGGTCGACCTGCCGGAGGAGTACCTGCTGTGGTTCTACAAGAAAGGCTTCCCGCCCGGTGAACTCGGGCGGCTGATGCAGTTGACCCTGGAACTGAAGATCGACGGGCTGGACGGGCTGCTCAAGCCGCTTCGTCCCCCCGCTCCGTAGGCGAATGACGTCGCCGACGCTATCCGCCGATACCCTGCCCACACCCAGCCTTCGCCAGACACCCGCCCCCGTTCGGCAGGGCGAATAACGCCACAGACGTTATCCGCCGATACGCAGCCGAACTCAGCGCAACAACGCCGGATCGCCCTTGCCGGCCACCGCCGCCGCCTCCTCCGGGGTCAGCAGCGCGGTGCGCGGGACCTCCATCAAGCGGGCGCAAGCCGCCAGCACGTTGCCCCAGCAGGCGCGGTTGGCGAACTGCATGCCCGCCTCGTCGAGGGTGCCGCCGCGGTTGCGATAGCCGAGTACCGAGGTGCGCCGGGCATCCGGCAGGATCGGCCAGAGATGCCCACGCGCCACTTCCGCACGCATATGGGTGAGCAGCACCCGGCGCTCATGGCTATCCGGGAACAGTCGTTCCACCAACGCCTCGTCGGCCACCGCCTCGACCTCCCAGCGATCGCGCGGCGCGCGGAAGCGTCCCGGCTCCTGCAGGTAGACCAGCCGGTAGGCCTGCCCGGCCTCGGCCAGGCGCTGCGCTGCGCGGCGCATCTGTTCGAGCTGGTAGCTGCCGTTGGCGATCAGCAGCAGCGGATCGGAGCCGCAGCGCTCCTCGACCAGGATCGCGCCGTCGCGGGCCAGGCGCTCGGCCTGGACGGCGTCGAACGCCATCGGCCGGTCGCGCTTGGGGATCACCAGGCAGGCCAGTTGCCCCCGGCTGCGGTAGATCGTCGGTAGCAGCGCCAGGGCGCTGTTGTGATCGGCCGGGAAGAGCACCCGGACCATGTCGCTCATCTCGCCAAGCAGGGCCTCGCAGAAGGTGGTGTCCTGGTGCGACTGCTGGTTCTTGCCGTTCTCCCAGGTATGCGAAGTAGCGACCAGCGGCCAGCCCAGCCAGCCGGCCGGACGCCCGACTTCCTTCTGCTGGCGGGCGAAGATCAGGGTCTGGCGCACCGCGCCGAGCATCTTCACGCAGAACGCCTCGTAGCTGGCAACCAGGTTGAGTCCGCCCTGGTTGGCCAGGCAGGCGGACACCACCGCCTCCTCGTTGAGCGCGGTGATGACCCGACCGCTCACCGATTCCAGTTCGCTCTCCGGCTCGCTGACCCGATGCTTGAGCGCCTTGAGCACGCCGCCGAGGCGGTTGCTGGCCAATTCGTCGGGATTGCCGACCCGGGCGCGCAGGTCGGGGTTGGCCTCCACCAGTTCGGTATAGAAGCGGTCCAGCGCGGCCATCGGCGAGCAGGCGTCGTCGCGATAGCGCAGCGGCGGGATGATCGGTTCGATGGGATGGCGCAGGGCCAGCGGGTTGTCCCGTTCGAGGGGACGCTCGCCGCGCTGCTCGGCGAACAGCCGGCGGGCCAATTCGAGAGCCTCAGGCTCGACCCAGAGTTCATTTGCATGCTGGTTGAACAGTTGCCGGGCCTGTTCGTCGTTATGCGGATTGCCCGGCAGCGGCAGGTTGTGCGCGGCGTTGCTGCCGGCGCCATAGAAGCCGAAGCCCTTGACCGTCTCGGCGATGCCGTAGGGAATCGGCAGCGGGTAGCGGAGGATGCCGCTGTTCTTCTCCTGCACGCGCCGCTCCAGGCGCTGCTCCATCTCCCAGAGCGTACAGACGAAGGCGGCCGGGTCGCGCCCATCGAAGCTGATCGGATCGAAGCCGCAGCGGCGCAGATGCAGCTTGAAGCCCTCCAGCCCCTCATGGGTGCCCAGTTCGGTGCGCTGCTCGATGCGCCGGCCATTGGCGATCATCACCGGCAGCGCCGCCCCGCAATCCTCGGCTCGCCACCAGCGCGGAATCCAGTCGCTGCCGCGCTGTTCCTCGGCGGCACCATCGGAGAGGAACGCCACCAGGGTCTCGCCGGGCAGCGGCATGTGCGCGTACTGCAATTCGGCGAAGCCGAGGTAGCCGCCCTCGGCGATACCGCCGGCGGTATGCGGATTCACGTGGCTGCCCAGTGGCGCCGCCGGTGCGCCGTTGGGGGCCTGGGCATAGCCGTAGAAGTCCTGCAGCAAGCGGTTCAGCCCTTCCTCGCCGTCGGCATAGGCGCGCTCCTGCTCCGGGTGCAGGTTGCCGGTGAGGACGTTCAGCGCGTCGATGGCGGCCACGCAATGGCCCTGGCCCATCAGCCAGGCGCGAGTCTTGCCGGTCAGGACGTTGAGTGCCAGATAGCCGGCGTAGGCCGGGACCATGTTCAGGGCTCCGCCGGTGTGGCCCTCGGGCTGTGTCTTGAAATCCTCGGCCTGCAACGGCTGGCCGTCCAGGCGGATGCGCCGGGCGTAGGTCATGTGCACGACGATGCGCAGGGCGCTGGCGGTCAGCCGGTCGAGGGCGCGGAACAGCTGGTAGACGCTGGCCAGGTCCGGTTGCAGCCCGGCTTGGACCAATTGATGAGCGGTGCGGAACACGGCGGCGCGGGTCTCTGCGCTATGCTGGAGCGGACCATGGCCTTGCAGCCACGCGGCAAACGCCGGCTCGGCCGCCGCATGGGCAAGCAACTCGTCCTGACTGGGCAGAATCTGACTCATGGTGGGTAGCCTCCCTAGTGGTGCCTTGCAGTCTAGGCAGCACACGGCAAAGGGCGCTGACCTGCATCAAGCTCCCCGCCCCCGATTCGTTCACCCTGGCCCTGTACGAAGGTTCCATGGCATTCCACGATCCCCGAAAGGTATCGGGGTGTCGACAGAGCTCTGACGGAGGAGGCTCGATGGCATCACTGACGTTTCTAGGCGCCGCCCAGGAGGTCACTGGCTCCTGTTATCTGCTGGAAACCCTCGATGGCGTAAAGGTCCTGCTCGAATGCGGCATGCGCCAGGGGCGCCGCGAAGCCGACAACGGCAACCGCGCGCCCTTCCCCTTCGATCCCGCGAGCATCGACGCGGTGGTCATCTCCCACGCCCACCTGGACCACAGCGGCCTGCTGCCGCGCCTGGCGGCCGAGGGCTTCAAGGGCCCGATCTTCGCCACCGAGGCCACCTGCGAACTGCTGGAACTCATGCTGCTGGACTCCGCGCACATCCAGGAAAAGGACGCCGAGTGGGAGAACCGCTGGCGCAACCGGATCGGCAAGCCGAGCATCAAGCCGCTGTATACCCAGGCCGACACCGAACGCGCGCTCAAGCTGCGCCGGCCGATCAGCCTCGGCAGCACAGTGGCGGTCGCTCGCGGCGTGCGGGTGACCTTTCACAACGCCGGGCACATCCTCGGCTCGTCGATCGTCGAAGTGCAATTCCACGACCAGGTGCAACCGCGCCGCCTGGTGTTTTCCGGCGACCTCGGCAACACCTGCTCGCCGTTGATGCGCGCGCCCTCGCCGCTGAGCCGGGCCGACGTGGTGATGCTCGAATCCACCTACGGCGATCGCGATCACCGCGACAGCAACGACACCCTGGAGGAACTGGCGGCGATTCTCGACCAGGCGCATCGCGACGGCGGCAACGTGCTGATCCCGTCGTTCGCCGTCGGTCGCACCCAGGACCTGCTCTACTACCTCGGCCGCTTCTACCAGGAGGGCCGCCTGCCTCAACAGGCGGTATTCCTCGACAGCCCGATGGCCGCCCGTGCCAATGGCATCTACCTGCGCCACAGCAACGAGTTCGACGACCGCGACCGCGAGTACATTCGCGGCACCGGCACCACCCGCCTGGAGGAATGGCTGCCGGTGCTGCGCGTCACCCGCAGCGCCGACGAGTCGATGGCGATCAACCGGATCAAGAGCGGCGCGGTCATCATCGCCGGCAGCGGCATGTGCACCGGCGGCCGTATCGTCCATCACTTCAAGCACAACCTCTGGCGCCCGGAATGCCATGTGGTATTCCCCGGCTTCCAGGCGCGCGGCACCCTGGGCCGCAACATCGTCGACGGCGCCAGCGCGGTTCGCGTGTTCCACCAGCGCATCGCGGTCAAGGCGCAAATCCATACCCTCGGCGGCTTCTCCGCCCACGCCGGGCAATCACAGCTGCTCGACTGGGTCGCTCACTTCGCCCACCGTCCAGCGCTATACCTGATACATGGCGAGCGGGAAAAGATGGAAGCGCTGCAGGGCGCGATCCGCGAGCGTCTCGACTGGGATGCCGAGATACCGAAACCCGGCGAACGCATCGAGATCTGAGCCGCCGTCCGCAACTGTCACGCAGTCCGTGGCAGTATGCGGATGACCGCCTGTCCAGGGTGGTTGTAGAAGGAGTATGCGAATGCCCTACGAAGCCGATGACTATCTTTCCCGGCACTTCCAGACCAGCGGCACCGACCTGGCGCGGAAGGTCGACGAACTGGCGGCCCTTGCGGCTCCCGGCGACAGCCCCAATCTCGCGCTCTACCGCGAGATGCTCTTCACCGTGACGCGCATGGCCCAGGCCGACCGCAACCGCTGGGACGCCAAGATCATGCTGCAGACCCTGCGCGAGATGGAGCATGCCTTCAGCGTCCTCGAGCAGTTCAAGCGGCGACGCAAGGTCACCGTGTTCGGCTCGGCGCGCACGCCGGTCGAACATCCGGTCTATGCCCTGGCGCGCAAGCTGGGCGAGGAACTGGCCCGCTACGATCTGATGGTGATCACCGGCGCCGGCGGCGGCATCATGGCCGCCGCCCACGAAGGCGCCGGGCTGGAGAACAGCCTGGGCTTCAACATCACCCTGCCCTTCGAGCAGCACGCCAACCATACGGTGGACGGCAGCGGCAACCTGCTGTCGTTCCACTTCTTCTTCCTGCGCAAGCTGTTCTTCGTCAAGGAAGCCGACGCCCTGGTGCTCTGCCCCGGCGGCTTCGGCACCCTCGACGAGGCGCTGGAAGTGCTGACCCTGGTGCAGACCGGCAAGAGCCCGCTGGTGCCGATCGTGCTGCTCGACCAGCCGGGCGGCCGCTACTGGGAACACGCCCTGGAGTTCATGCAGGAACAGTTGCTGGAGAATCACTATATCCTGCCGGCCGACATGCGCCTGATGCGCCTGGTGCATTCGGCCGAAGACGCGGTGAAGGAAATCGCCCAGTTCTACCGCAACTTCCACTCCAGCCGCTGGCTGAAAGGCACGTTCGTTATTCGCCTGAACCACGCCCTGAACGAAGCCGCGCTGGCGCACCTGCACGAACACTTCGCCAGCCTCTGCCTGAGCGGCGGCTTCCAGCAGCAGGCCTACAGCGAGCAGGAACAGGACGAACCGGAGTTCCGCAACCTGACCCGCCTCGCCTTCGTGTTCAACGGGCGCGACCAGGGGCGTCTGCGGGAATTGCTGGACTACATCAACCTGCCGGAAAACTGGGACTGAAGCTGCCGCTCCGGCACGCGCTCAATCGTCGCTGCGACCGTTCAACAGGCGGCTGATCGACTCCATGGAGTAACCCCGGTACGCCAGGAAGCGGCCCTGCTGGGCCTTTTCCCTGGCGTCCTGCGGCAGGCGGGCGAACTTGCGGCGCCAGACCTCGCGCAATTGCGCACTCCAGTCGACCTCGCAGGCACCCAGCGCCCTTTCGATATCGGCGCGCGGCAGACCGCGTTGCGCCAGTTCCTCACGGATGCGCAACGGCCCATGGCCGCTACGGGCGCGACTGGCGATGAAGCTTTCGAGATAGCGGGATTCGTCGAGCAGACCTTCCTCGGCCAGGCGGTCGAGGGCAGGGTCGATCAACTCGGCAGACGCGCCACGCTGGCGCAACTTGCGGGAAAGCTCGGCGCGCCCGTGCTCACGGCGCGCCAGCAGATCCATGGCCGCCCGCCGCACGGCGACGGGCGTATCGAGCACGGTCGCCATTGGCCTCAATCGGCTTCGGCGTCAGCCACTTCTTCGGCGTCGGCCTTCACCGGACCGCTCTTGGCCAGCAGCTGGTCGCGGATGGTCTTCTCCAGCACCGAACCGATCTCCGGATTGTCTTCCAGGTACTTGGCGGCGTTCGCCTTGCCCTGGCCGATCTTGCTGCCCTGGTAGCTGTACCAGGCGCCGGACTTCTCGACCAGGCCCAATTGCACGCCCAGGTCGATGATCTCGCCGGTACGGTAGATGCCCTTGCCGTAGAGGATCTGGAACTCGGCCTGGCGGAACGGCGGGGAAACCTTGTTCTTCACCACCTTGACGCGGGTTTCGCTACCCACCACCTCGTCGCCTTCCTTCACCGCGCCGGTACGACGGATGTCCAGGCGGACCGAGGCGTAGAACTTCAGTGCGTTACCGCCGGTGGTGGTTTCCGGGTTGCCGAACATGACGCCGATCTTCATGCGGATCTGGTTGATGAAGATGACCAGGCAGTTGGCGTTCTTGATATTGCCGGTGATCTTGCGCAGCGCCTGGGACATCAGGCGTGCCTGCAGGCCGACGTGGGCGTCGCCCATCTCGCCTTCGATCTCGGCCTTGGGTACCAGCGCGGCCACGGAGTCGACGATGATCACGTCGACCGCGTTGGAGCGCACCAGCATGTCGGTGATTTCCAGGGCCTGCTCGCCGGTGTCCGGCTGGGAGACCAGCAGGTCGTCGACGTTGACGCCCAGCTTGCCGGCATAGTCGGGATCGAGCGCGTGCTCGGCGTCGACGAAGGCACAGGTGGCGCCCTGTTTCTGGGCCTCGGCGATCACCGAGAGGGTCAGGGTGGTCTTGCCCGAGGATTCCGGACCGTAGATCTCGACGATCCGGCCCTTGGGCAGGCCGCCGATGCCGAGGGCGATGTCCAGGCCCAGGGAGCCGGTGGAGATGGCCGGGATCGCCTGGCGCTCATGGTCGCCCATGCGCATGACCGCGCCTTTGCCGAATTGGCGTTCGATCTGTCCCAGGGCCGCGGCCAGGGCGCGCTTCTTGTTCTCGTCCATTGAAGTCCTCGCGAAGTCAGGGCGGCCGGACGGCCACGAACAACTGTATAAGTAGACAGTATTATTCCACAGGGCAAGTCGCTCGCCTACCCCCGACGGGAAGAATGTTCCGAACGGTTGCCCGCAGGCGCGGCTAGCCCGGGTTCTCGCCGTTGCTCATGCGCAGCAGGCCGGTCAGCGCGGTCGCCACCGTCTGCCGGCGCACGGCGTCGCGGTCGCCGTTGAACTGGCAGCGCTCACTGACCAGCCGCTCGCCGTCGGCCCAGGCCAGCCAGACCGTGCCTACCGGCTTTTCCGGCGAGCCGCCGTCGGGCCCGGCGACACCGCTCACCGCCACCGCGAAACGCGCCCCGCTGTGCCGCTGGGCGCCGCGCACCATGGCCTCGACCACTTCCCGGCTGACCGCGCCGACTGCCAGGAATAGCGACTCGGGCACCTCCAGCTGGAGGGTCTTCTGGCGGTTCGAGTAGGTCACGTAGCCAGCCTCGAACCAGCCCGAACTCCCCGGGATGCGGGTGATCGCCTCGGCGATGCCGCCACCGGTGCAGGATTCCGCCGTGCTGACCTGCTCGCCCAGGTAACGAAGGCTTTCGCCGAGGCGGGCGGCCAGTGCGGTCAGGTCGGACTCCATCAGGGTCATCACTGTTCTCCAGGGTAGAAACGGAAAGGGACTACCCTACACCATCGGCTTTTCCATTCAGAAGCAGCTTTCGGACAAGCGCAACCGCGCGAAGGCAGCGAATGCGCGAACATGCGTGCTCCATCACCGTCCAAGGAAAGGCACCCCATGAACATCGCGCCACTCAAGGTCTTTCTGCTCTCCCTCGCCATGCTCCTCTCCCCCGTTGCCAGCCTCCCTGCCCATGCGGCCTGCACCGCCAACCTGGCCCTGCAACCCGCCAGCAGCCCGCCCGCCCTCGGCGGGCGCCTGGTCTACCACAGCTATATGGAGTACGGGGACGGCTCCTCGAACCTCTACCTGCACGATTTCAAGAGCAAGAGCACCCGCCAGCTCAACCAGCCCGGCTGGAACATCGAGGACCCGATGAATGCGCATTTCTCCCCGGACGGCCGCTACCTGACCTTCATGGGCCGCCAGAATGGCGCCTGGCACGTGTTCGCCTGGGCCATCGGCGGTACCCAGGCGCCGAGCAACCTGACCGCGGCCATCGGCGGTCGCAACGAGGACCCGAAGTTCTCCTTCGACGGCCGCCAGGTCGTGCTCAAGCACGAGGGCGACATCCGCCTCGCCACCCTGGTCTTCAATGGCGATGGCAGCGTCGGCGTGAGCGCCTGGAAAGCCGTGACCGGCGACGGCTGGAGCACCGAGGAGTCGATGCCGTTCCTCACCCCCTCAGGCAAGTACGTGGTCTACGCGACAGGAGCCGGCGACAGCCTGCGGGTGGTGCGCAGGAACCTGGAGAACGGCCAGGTCAACCCCCTCGCCACCCCGGCCGCGGGGGGCCGCGACTATTACCCGGTAGTACGCGACTACACCGCCTACTTCCTCTCGCGCACCCAGCCGGCCGGCAACGACCAGTTGGCCATGGTCGTACCCAACAGCCCGCCCGGCACCCCGGCGATCCTGCCGCTCAACCACTGCCAGGGCGACAATTCCGATGCCGCGCCGGTGAACGAGGACTACCTGATCTTCTCCAGCACTTCGTTCGACCCGACCTACAGCCTGCTCCTCGGCGACATCACCGCGGCGCGGGTCTGGCGTCTCGACCCGGCGCAGATCAACCTGCCCGACGGTCGGCAGAAGCTCGGCGCCAGCTATACCGCGGCACGCTGAAAGCAGCCCGCACAGGCGCGGACCTGAGGGTCCGCGCCTGTTCCGAACGGACCCGACACAGGCCGGTGAATCGGGTTAACATTGCCCTCTTTTGCACCGTCCAAAGCCCGCTTCCGAAGGCCCGTATGACCGACCTCTCTCAGCACACGCCAATGATGCAGCAGTACTTCAAACTGAAGCATCAGCATCCCGACCAATTGATGTTCTATCGCATGGGCGACTTCTACGAGCTGTTCTACGAGGACGCGAAGAAGGCCGCCAAGCTGCTCGACATCACCCTGACCGCGCGCGGCCAGTCCGGCGGCAAGGCGATCCCGATGGCAGGCATTCCCTTCCATTCGGCGGAGGGCTACCTGGCCAAGCTGGTCAAGCTCGGCGAGTCGGTGGCGATCTGCGAGCAGATCGGCGACCCGGCCACCAGCAAGGGGCCGGTGGAGCGCCAGGTGGTGCGGATCATCACCCCCGGCACGGTGAGCGACGAGGCGCTGCTCGACGAACGCCGCGACAACCTGCTGGCGGCGATCCTCGGCGACGAGCGCCTGTTCGGCCTCGCCGTGCTGGACATCACCAGCGGCCGCTTCAGCGTCCAGGAGATAAAAGGCTGGGAAACCCTGCTGGCCGAACTGGAGCGCCTCAACCCGGCCGAGCTGCTGATTCCCGACGACTGGCCACAGGGCCTGCCGGCGGAGAAGCGCCGCGGCGTACGTCGCCGCGCGCCGTGGGACTTCGATCGCGACTCGGCGCACAAGAGCCTCTGCCAGCAATTCGGCACCCAGGACCTGAAAGGCTTCGGCTGCCAGAACCTGACCCTGGCCATCGGCGCCGCCGGCTGCCTGCTCGCCTACGCCAAGGAAACCCAGCGTACCGCCCTGCCGCACCTGCGCAGCCTGCGCCACGACCGCCTCGATGACACGGTGATCCTCGACGGCGCCAGCCGCCGCAACCTGGAGCTGGATATCAACCTCAGCGGTGGCCGCGAGAACACCCTGCAATCGGTGGTCGACCGCTGCCAGACCGCCATGGCCAGCCGCCTGATGAGCCGCTGGCTGAACCGTCCGCTGCGTGACCGCGCGGTGCTGGAAGCCCGCCAGGAGTCCATCGCCTGCCTGCTGGAACGCTATCGCTTCGAGAACCTGCAACCGCAGCTCAAGGAAATCGGCGACCTCGAACGTATCCTCGCCCGCATCGGCCTGCGCAACGCCCGCCCTCGCGACCTGGCGCGCCTGCGCGACGCGCTGGCGGCGTTGCCGGACCTGCAGAACGCCATGACCGAACTGGAAGCGCCGCACCTGCAGGCGCTGGCCACCACCATCGGCACCTATCCCGAACTCGCCGAACTGCTGGCCAAGGCGATCATCGACAACCCGCCGGCGGTGATCCGCGACGGTGGCGTGATCAAGACCGGCTATGACGCCGAGCTGGACGAGCTGCAGGCGCTGAGCGAAAACGCCGGGCAATTCCTGATGGACCTGGAAGCGCGCGAGAAGGCCCGCACCGGCCTGCCCAACCTGAAGGTCGGCTACAACCGCATCCATGGCTACTTCATCGAGCTGCCACGGGTGCAGGCCGAACAGGCGCCGGCCGACTACATCCGCCGGCAGACCCTGAAAGGCGCCGAGCGCTTCATCACGCCGGAACTGAAGGCCTTCGAGGACAAGGCGCTGTCGGCCCAGAGCCGCGCCCTGGCCCGCGAGAAGGCGCTCTACGAAGAGCTGCTGGAACGCCTGATCGGCCATCTCGCTCCGCTCCAGGACAGCGCCTCGGCACTGGCGGAGCTGGACGTGCTGGCGAATCTCGCCGAACGCGCGCTGAACCTCGACCTGAATCGCCCGCGGTTCGTCGAACACACCTGCCTGCACATCGAGCAGGGCCGCCATCCGGTGGTCGAGCAGGTGCTGGAGACACCGTTCGTGGCCAACGACCTGGCGTTGGATGCCGACACCCGGATGCTGGTGATCACCGGTCCGAACATGGGCGGTAAATCCACCTACATGCGGCAAACCGCGCTGATCGTGCTGCTTGCGCATATCGGCAGCTTCGTTCCGGCTGCGCGCTGCGAGCTGTCCCTGGTGGACCGCATCTTCACCCGCATCGGCTCGTCCGACGACCTTGCCGGCGGCCGCTCGACCTTCATGGTGGAGATGAGCGAAACCGCCAACATCCTGCACAACGCCACCGACAAGAGCCTGGTGCTGATGGATGAGGTCGGCCGCGGCACCAGCACCTTCGACGGCCTGTCGCTGGCCTGGGCAGCGGCCGAGGACCTGGCCCGGACTCGCGCCTTCACCCTGTTCGCCACCCACTATTTCGAACTGACCGTACTGCCGGAAAGCCAGCCCGCGGTAGCCAACGTGCACCTGAACGCGACCGAGCACAATGAACGCATCGTGTTCCTGCACCATGTACTGCCGGGACCGGCGAGCCAGAGCTACGGCCTCGCGGTGGCCCAGTTGGCCGGCGTGCCGACTCCGGTAATCCAGCGCGCCCGCGAACACCTCAAGCGCCTGGAAACCACCAGCCTGCCGCACGAGATGCCGAGCCAGCAGAGCGGCAAGCCCGCCTCGCCGATGCAGAGCGACCTGTTCGCCAGCCTGCCGCACCCGGTGATCGATGAATTGTCGAGGATCAATCCCGACGATATCAGCCCGCGGCAAGCTCTCGATCTGTTATATGCATGGAAGATGCGGGTCTGACGGACTACCGCACAAGCTGCTAGAATCGCGCGCGCTTAGCCGCCCGCCTGAGGAGAGAACTAGAAAATGACCTTCGTCGTCACCGACAACTGCATCAAGTGCAAATACACCGACTGCGTGGAAGTCTGCCCGGTAGACTGCTTCTACGAAGGACCCAACTTCCTGGTCATCCATCCGGACGAGTGCATCGACTGCGCCCTGTGCGAGCCCGAATGTCCGGCCCAGGCGATTTTCTCCGAAGACGAAGTGCCGGAGAACATGCAGGAATTCATCGAGCTGAACAGCGAGCTGGCGGAAGTCTGGCCGAACATCACCGAGAAGAAGGATGCCCTGCCCGACGCCGAGGAATGGGACGGCGTCGCCGGCAAGCTCCAGCATCTGGAGCGCTGATACGCCAAGGCCCGCAAACAGCGGGCCTTTTCTTTGGCGACGAGTAAAACGGCAGGCAAAAAAAAGGGGCGGGGTATTACCCCGCCCACTCTTCAGTCCCTCGTCATCGTCCTGATGAATCGCCTCCCTGGCGACGTCCCTTCCCCGATCCTTCGGGGTTGCGTGTTCCCTGTACGCAGGAGTGATATTAGCGATTCCCTGTGCTCCCGCAACCTGCCAGAAAACCCAGCGAAGCTTCTTCGGCAGTCATTTTAGAAAAATATATTCCTTTATTTTCAATAAGTTACTTAAATTCACCGAGTGTTTTTGGCAAACCTCCCGGGCATTTATCTACTTAGGCTCACACGCCGTGTAAGTTAATGCTTACAAGAGCAGACACAAAAAACCCGGCGAACGCCGGGTCTTCAGTGGGTCTAAGATTTTCCGTCACTGGAACAGCGCGTCACTCGACAGGCCGTTCTTCTCCAGGATCTCCCGCAGGCGCTTCAGCGCCTCGACCTGGATCTGACGAACCCGCTCGCGGGTCAGGCCGATTTCCTGACCGACCTCTTCCAGCGTGCTGCTTTCGTGCCCGCGCAAGCCGAAGCGGCGAATCACCACCTCACGCTGCTTGTCGGTGAGTTCCGTCAGCCACTGGTCGATGCTTTCGCTGAGATCGTCATCCTGCAGCAGCTCGCACGGATCGGTGGGGCGATCGTCGGTGAGCGTATCCAGCAGGGTCTTGTCCGAGTCCGGACCAAGAGAGACGTCTACCGAAGTCACCCGTTCGTTCAGGCCGAGCATGCGCTTGACCTCGGCGACCGGCTTCTCCAGCAGGTTGGCGATTTCTTCGGGTGAAGGTTCGTGGTCGAGCTTGTGGGTCAGTTCCCGCGCCGCACGCAGGTAGACGTTGAGTTCCTTGACCACATGGATCGGCAAGCGAATGGTCCGGGTCTGGTTCATGATGGCCCGTTCGATGGTCTGGCGGATCCACCAGGTGGCGTAGGTCGAGAACCGGAATCCGCGCTCCGGATCGAACTTCTCCACGGCGCGGATCAGGCCTAGGTTGCCTTCCTCGATCAGGTCGAGCAGGGACAGTCCGCGATTGACATAGCGCCGGGCGATCTTCACCACCAACCGCAGGTTGCTCTCGATCATCCGCTTCCGACCAGCGGGATCGCCCTTCTGCGCCAGACGAGCGAAGTGGACTTCCTCTTCGGGCGTCAACAGGGGCGAGAAACCGATTTCGTTGAGATACAGCTGCGTTGCGTCCAACGCGCGCGTGTAGTCGATGTGCTTGTGTTGTTTGGAAGAGAAGGAAGTGGTGGCTTTTGGAGTTGTCCGGGGAGAAGGCTGCTCGTCGGCAGACGACTCGTCCAGCATGATGCCGGGCTCCAGGAGGAGCACTTCATCATCGTGGTCAAACTCCGGCCCTTCTTTTTTGAGTGCCATGTCGTTATCCCTTGCATGAGTTCGACTCAAGCCCGGGCGATTCCTTTCCCGCTGGACACGCCCGGACCCGCTCACCTACATGATGTGGGCGGGCGAACTCCCGGTCAGCGACGTGGCAAATATTGCAGTGGATCGACAGGCTTACCCTGGCGGCGAATCTCGAAGTGCAGCTTCACCCGATCGGTTCCTGTGGAGCCCATCTCGGCAATCGATTGCCCTACCTTGACCTGTTGCCCTTCCCGCACCAGCAGCCTGCGGTTGTGACCGTAGGCACTCACGTAGGTCTCGTTGTGTTTGATGATGACCAACTCGCCGTAGCCCCGCAAACCACTACCGGCGTATACAACGGTCCCACCAGACGCAGCCAGGACAGGCTGGCCCAATTGACCGGCTATATCAATCCCTTTATTCAAACTTCCGTTTGAGGCAAAACGGCCGATCAGAGTACCGCTCGCAGGCCATGCCCAACCGCCCACCGCAGGCCCCGCGACGACGGGAGTCGCGCCGCTGCTGGGTGGGGTCGTGGTGGAGGCCGGAGCCGGTGCGGGCTTGACAGGTACCGACGTACTAACAGCGGGTGGAACCGGGGCAGGCTTGGTCGCCACGGGCGGAGCGACGACCGGCGTGTTTTTCGCGACGGACGGTTGCGCCGGTGCCCGCCCACCAAATTGGATAGCTTGACCGACCTGGATGGTATAGGGCGGCGCGATGCCATTGCGCGCGGCCAGGGCTTTCCAGTCCCAGCCGAAGCGGAAGGCAATGGAATACAGGGTGTCGCCGCGGCGCACGATGTACTGCCCGCTGGTGACCGGCGTACGCCGCGCAGCGGCAGGCGCGGAACCGTTGCGATCGACGACCTTGACCCCGCCGGGAGGCGACGACGAACAGGCGGCGAGAAGGGAACAGACGACGGCCCCGAGCAACAGGTGGCAGCCACCGTAGAGCCGAGTCCATTGCCGCAGGGTCGCTGCTAGCCTCAATCCTTCCCCCTTATCCATCTTCTTCGCTTTCGTTCAATCGGGCCGGCGACGCCGGCCGCCGGCTCAGGCGATCGGGCCGTTGAGCAGCGGGACGAAACGTACCGAGTCGAGTACCTGGCGGCTGAACCCGTCCTCGGTGCGGACGATCAGCATCAGTTGCTGGACCTCGCCGCCACCGACCGGGATCACCAGACGGCCCCCCGGCGCCAACTGGTCCAGCAACGACTGCGGGACTTCCGTGGCCGCCGCGGTGACGATGATTCCATTGTAGGGAGCCAACGCCGACCAGCCCTCCCAGCCATCGCCCCAACGAAAGACAACATTACGCAGGTTTAGCTCCGCAAGACGCTCCTTGGCCTTGTCCTGCAACGCCTGGATCCGCTCGACGGAGAAGACCCGCTCGACCAGTTGAGCCAGCACCGCGGTCTGGTAGCCGGACCCGGTACCGATCTCCATGACCTTGTCCAGCGGGCCGGCCGCCAGCAGCAACTCGGTCATCCGCGCCACCATGAATGGCTGGGAAATGGTCTGGTTGTGGCCGATCGGCAGGGCGGTGTCTTCGTAGGCGCGATGCGAGAGCGCCTCGTCGACGAACAGATGACGCGGCGTGCGGCGGATCACCTCGAGCACGTGGGCGTTGGACAGGCCTTCTTCGTACAGGCGCTGGATCAGGCGCTCTCGGGTACGCTGGGAGGTCATGCCGATACCCCGGCGATGCAGGTCTTCGGACATCACGTCAGTCCTCCCAGCCACTCGTCGAGGCCGCCGAAGGCTTCGTGGAAGGTACGGTCCAGCTGCAACGGAGTGATCGACACGTAGCCTTGCATGACCGCGTGGAAATCCGTCCCCGGCCCGCCATCCTCGGCATCGCCGGCCGCGGCGATCCAGTAGCCTTCCTTGCCGCGCGGATTGACCACCTTCACCGGTGCGGCGGCACGGGCGCGGTGCCCGAGGCGGGTCAGTTGGATACCGCGTACGCGATCCAGCGGCAGGTTCGGGATATTGACGTTGAGCACGGTACGCGGCGGCACGGCCAGGCGCTCGTGGGCGGAGACCAGCAGGCGGGCGAAGTGCATGGCGGTGGGCAGGTTGTCCGTCAACCGCGAGACCAGCGAGAAGGCGAAGGCCGGCCCCTTCAGGAAGCGCCCTTCGATGGCCGCCGCCACGGTACCGGAATAGAGGACGTCATCGCCGAGGTTGGCGCCCAGGTTGATACCCGAGACCACCATGTCCGGCAATTCCTCCAGCAAGCCGTTCAGGCCCAGGTGCACGCAGTCGGTCGGCGTGCCGTTGAGGCTGATGAATCCGTTGTCCAGGCGCTGCGGGTGCAGCGGGCGGTCCAGCGTCAGGGAACTGCTGGCGCCGCTCTTGTCCTGGTCGGGGGCGATCACTACGCAATCGGCATGATCCGCCAGCGCGTCGTAAAGCGCGGCGATACCGGGTGCGGTCACCCCGTCGTCGTTGGCAATCAGTATGCGCATGGGTTTTCCGTCTGCCCTGTCGGTACCAGGTCGAGGATTTCACGCACCACTACGGTGGCGAAACAACCGGCCGGCAGGACGAATTCCAGTTGCAGAACATCAGGTTCGGGATAATGCCACGCCAGCCCCTGGATGGGGAGCCGCAGGATGCGCCGTTCGTGCGCCATGCCCGCCTTCGCCAGCCAGCGGCAGAGCGCCGGCTCGCTCCCGGCCAGGGCCAGCTCGCGGTCGAGGACGCCGGCGCCGCTCGGCGGATCGCCCTCGCCCCAGAGCGGTCCGGTGGGGTGCAGGTCGAGGGCGGCCAGACGGGCATCGCGGCATTCTTCCTCGCCAGCGAGGAAAAAGCTGCGGCTGTCGGTGAAGGCCAGCAGGTCGCCAACCGCTGCCCGGTTCCAGCTACCCTCCGCGACCCGCTCGGCGAGCAGGCGGTTGAACAGGTAGCTGCGCCCGGCGGAAAGGAAGCGCGAACGCAGGTTGCGGTTCGCCGGCAGCAGGTCCTGTTCCGCGCAACTGCGCGCGTCGACCAGGTTGCCGCCGCCGTGGCCGAAGCGTTGCAGGCCGAAATAGTTGGGCACGCCGTCCGCGGCGATACGTTCCAAGCGCGCGTCGAGAACGGCACGCTCCGCCCGCAGCCCGGTCAGACGCAGGGTGAAGCCGTTGGCGGCATGCGCGCCTCGCTGCAACTTGCGCGAATGACGGGTGCGGCGAAGAATCCGCAGGTCCGCGCCCTCGGCTGCGCCCAGGTCGGGATCGGCCTTGCCCGGCAGGTGCAGGCTGAACCATTGCCGGGTCAGGGCCTGGCGGTCCTTCAACCCGGCGTAGCTGACGTTCTTCTGCTGCACGCCGGCGGCGCGGCCGAGGCGACGGGCCGCCTCCTCGGTGTTCAATCCGCGCTTTTCCACCCACAACCAGAGGTGCTCGCCTTCACCGCTGAGGGGAATGTCCAGCACCTCGTCGACCTGGAAGTCCTCGGCCACGGCCTTGAGCACCGCCTCGCCGCAGGCTGCCCCATGGGCGCGCGGCCCGAGCAGGTCGAGTTCGCCGAGAACGCTCATCGGGCCATCAGCAAAGCGACCGCATGTACAGCAATGCCCTCTTCGCGTCCGGTGAAACCTAGCCGCTCGGTAGTGGTGGCCTTGACGTTGACCTGGTCGACCGCGACGCCGAGGTCCTCGGCGATCGACCCGCGCATGGTTTCGATGTGCGGCGCCATCTTCGGTGCCTGGGCGACGATGGTGGCGTCGACGTTGCCGACCTTCCAGCCCTTCTCGGCGACGATGGCGACCACGTGTCGCAGCAGCGCGCGACTGTCGGCGCCCTTGAACCGAGGGTCGGTGTCCGGGAAGTGCTTGCCGATGTCGCCCAGCGCCGCCGCGCCGAGCAGCGCATCGGACAAGGCGTGCAGCAGCACGTCGCCGTCGGAGTGGGCGACCAGCCCATGTTTGTGGGGAATGCGCACACCGCCGAGGGTGATGAAGTCGCCCTCGCCGAAGCGATGCACGTCGTAGCCATGGCCAATTCGCATGAAAAAACGCCCTGGTTGGAATCAGGGCGTGATTCTACCCCGGATCGGGGCAGGCTTCAGGTATCGCGGATCAACCGTTGAGAACCTGGGCATGGTGGCGCAGGTGATCCTCGATGAAACTGGCGATGAAGTAGTAGCTGTGGTCGTAGCCTGGTTGCAGACGCAGCTCCAGCGGGTGGCCGGCCTTGTCCGCCGCATTGCGTAGCGCTTCCGGCTTGAGCTGGACGGCGAGGAAGTCGTCGCGCTCGCCCTGGTCGACCAGGATCGGCAAGCGTTCGGACGCACCCTCGAGCAACGCACAGGCATCCCACTCGCGCCAGGCCGCCGGGTCCTCGCCCAGGTAGCGAGAGAACGCCTTCTGGCCCCAGGGGCAATCGCTCGGATGGCAGATCGGCGCGAAGGCCGACAGCGACAGGTAGCGCCCCGGGTTGCGCAGCGCGCAGACCAGCGCGCCATGCCCACCCATCGAGTGCCCGCTGATGCCGCGCCGCCGGGACACCGGGAAATGCGCCTCGATCAGCGCCGGCAACTCGTGCACCACGTAGTCGTGCATGCGGTAGTGCGCGGCCCAGGGCTCCTGCGTGGCGTTCAGGTAGAAGCCTGCGCCCAGGCCGAAGTCCCAGGCGCCGTCGGGATCGCCGGGGACACCGCTGCCGCGCGGGCTGGTATCCGGCGCCACCAGTACCAATCCCAGTTCGGCGGCGACCCGCTGGGCGCCGGCCTTCTGCATGAAGTTCTCGTCGGTACAGGTCAGCCCGGACAGCCAGTACAGGGCCGGCAGCGCCGCCTCCGGCTCGGCCTGGGGCGGCAGGTAGATGGCGAAGACCATCTCGCAGTTCAGGGTCCGGGAAAAATGACGGTAACGCTGGTGCCAGCCGCCGAAGGACTTCTGGCTGCCGATCAGTTCGAAGGAATCCTTCACGTGACCTCCGTGAAACGGTCGTGGCGAGCCGCAGGGCCCGCCGCGACGGCTTGTCAGTAATGAATGACGGTGCGGATGCTCTTGCCTTCGTGCATCAGCTCGAAGGCCTCGTTGATGTCCTCCAGCCCCATGGTGTGGGTGATGAAGGTATCCAGCGGGATCTCGCCCTTCTGCGCCTTCTCGACATAGCTCGGCAACTCGCTGCGCCCGCGCACCCCGCCGAACGCCGAACCGCGCCAGACGCGGCCGGTGACCAGTTGGAACGGCCGGGTGCTGATTTCCTGGCCGGCGCCGGCGACACCGATGATCACCGACTCGCCCCAGCCCTTGTGGCAGCATTCCAGCGCGGCGCGCATCAACTGCACGTTGCCGACGCACTCGAAGGAGTAGTCGACGCCGCCATCGGTCAGTTCGACGATGACGTCCTGGATCGGCTTGTCGTAGTCCTTCGGATTGATGAAGTCGGTGGCGCCCAGCTCCCTGGCGATGTCGAACTTGCCCGGGTTGATGTCGACCGCGATGATGCGCGCGGCCTTGGCCATCTTCGCCCCGATGATCGCCGCCAGGCCGATACCGCCCAGGCCGAAGATGGCAACGGTAGCGCCCTCTTCCACCTTGGCGGTATTCAGCACGGCGCCGATCCCGGTGGTGACGCCGCAACCAAGCAGGCAGACCTTCTCCAGCGGCGCGTCCTTGGGAATCTTCGCCAGGGAGATTTCCGGCAGCACGGTGTATTCGGAGAAGGTCGAGCAGCCCATGTAGTGGAAGACCGGCTCGCCCTTGTAGGAGAAACGGCTGGTGCCGTCGGGCATCAGGCCCTTGCCCTGTGTGGCGCGCACGGCCTGGCAGAGGTTGGTCTTGCCGGACAGGCAGAATTTGCACTTGCCGCACTCGGCGGTGTACAGCGGGATGACATGGTCGCCCACCTGCAGGGAGGTCACGCCCTCGCCCACCGCTTCGACGATGCCGCCACCTTCGTGGCCCAGGATGCACGGGAACACCCCCTCGGAATCCTGGCCGGACAGGGTGTACGCATCGGTATGGCAGACGCCGGTGGCGACGATGCGCACCAGTACCTCGCCCTTCTGCGGCGGCGCCACATCCACCTCGACGATTTCCAACGGCTTGTTGGGGGCGAAGGCGACGGCGGCACGGGACTTGATCATCTGGGAACTCCTGAACGATGGAAGCCGGCGGGCCGCTAAGCGACCCACTGAAACGGAAAGTGTAGAAAACCGCGTTTCAAGGAATAATCAGGCAATAATCAAAACATTATTGCCATACAGGGATAATCCAGATGAATCGCTGGGAAGGACTCGACGAATTCGTCGCTGTCGCCGAAACCGGGCAGTTCACCGCGGCAGCCGAACGCATGGGCGTTTCCTCGTCGCACATCAGCCGCCAGGTCGCCCGCCTGGAGGAGCGCCTGCAGACCCGCCTGCTCTACCGCAGCACCCGGCGAGTATCGCTGAGCGAAGCCGGACAGACCTTCCTGCAACATTGCCAGCGCCTGCAGGACGCCCGCGACGAAGCCCTGCGCGCGGTCAGCGACCTCTCCGCGGAGCCCAAGGGCCTGCTGCGCATGACCTGCGCGGTAGCCTACGGCGAACGTTTCATCGTGCCGCTGGTGAATGCCTTCATGGCCGACTATCCGCAACTGCGGGTCGACATCGAGCTGTCCAACCGCCAACTGGACCTGCTCCACGAGGGCTTCGACCTGGCCATCCGCCTCGGCCGCCTGAGCGATTCGCGATTGGTCGCCACACGGTTGGCGCCACGCGTCATGTACCTTTGCGCCACCCCGGAATACCTGCGCCGCCACGGCACTCCGCAGTCGCCGGCGGAACTCGGCCAGTTCAACTGCCTGATCGGCAGCAGTGACCTGTGGAGCTTCCTCGAGGACGGCCGGGAAACCCAGCACCGGGTCCAGGGCAACTGGCGCTGCAACAGCGGCCAGGCGGTGCTCGACGCCGCCCTGCGCGGCTTCGGCCTGTGCCAGTTGCCCGACTACTATGTGATCGAGCATCTGCGCAGCGGCCGCCTGGTCTCCTTGCTGGAAGGCCACCAGCCGCCGAATACCGCGGTATGGGCGCTGTACCCGCAGCAGCGGCACCTGTCGCCGAAAGTCCGGCAACTGGTGGACTATCTCAAGGAAGGCCTGGCGCAATCCCATCCGGGACTCGCCGGGGAGAAAAACCTGCGCTGAAGCAGTAAGGCGTTTCGCCGCTGCGATAGACTTGGCGGTTTCCCGTTCCACCCGCTATCGATTCAAGGAAGTCGCATGTCTGCCCTCAATGCGTTTCGCCAACGCTACCTGGTGAGGTTCTGGTCGCCGCTGCCGGCGCTGGTCGCCCTCGGCGTCGCCTCCGCCTACTACTTCGCGCTCACCGGCACCTTCTGGGCGGTGACCGGCGAATTCACCCGCTGGGGCGGCCACGTGCTGTCCTGGTTCGGCTACCAGCCACAGGACTGGAGCTACTTCAGGCTGATCGGCCTTCAAGGCACGCCGCTGGACCGGATCGACGGAGTGATGATCATCGGCATGTTCCTCGGCGCCCTGTGCTGCGCCCTCTGGGCCGGCAACGTCAGCCTGCGCTGGCCGACCAGCAAACGTCGCCTGCTGCAGGGTCTGGTCGGCGGTATCGTCGCCGGCTTCGGCGCGCGCCTGGCGATGGGCTGCAACCTGGCGGCGTTCTTCACCGGTATCCCGATGTTTTCCCTGCACGCCTGGGCCTTCATGTTCGCCACCGTCGGCGGCGCCTGGATCGGCGTGAAGATCAGCCTGCTGCCGTTCCTGCGCACGCCGCTGAAAGTCGGCGCCACGGCCAGCGCCCTGCCCGACGCCGAAAGCCTGGCCCGACGCGCACGCCTGCAGGCCCGCCTGGGCCTGGCGGTGCTGGCGCTCGCCGCGCTGTTCGCCGCCTGGCGCTTCGAGGTATCGCTGGTGCTGGGCATGGCCTGCCTGTTCGGCCTGCTGTTCGGCGGCCTGATCGAGCGCGCGCAGATCTGCTTCACCAGCGCCGCACGGGACCTCTGGACCACCGGCCGGACCCGCGCCGCCTTCGGCATCCTGCTCGGCATGGCGGCCGCCTGCATCGGTACCTTCGCCGCGATCCGCCTGGGCGTCGCGCCGAAGATCTTCTGGATGGGCCCGAATGCGATCATCGGCGGCATTCTCTTCGGCATCGGCATCGTCCTCGCCGGCGGTTGCGAGACCGGCTGGATGTACCGCTCGATGGAGGGCCAGGTGCACTTCTGGGTGGTCGGCATCGGCAACGTCATCGGCGGAACCCTGGTGGCGATCTTTTGGGACCAGTTGGGTACCCGCCTAGCCCTGCCCTATCCCAAGCTCGACCTGCTGGAAAGCTTCGGGCCCGGCAACGGCCTGCTGTTGACCTTCGCCGGCCTGGCCCTGTGCCTGCTGCTGGTGCAACTGAACGCCTCCCGATTCACCCGACCGCGGAAACCGAACCATGAGCCAGACCGACAAACCGACCCTGTCGCTTGACCTGCGCGGCGAACATTGCCCGTACAACGCCATCGCCACCCTGGAAACCCTGGCGACCATGCAGCCGGGCGAACGCCTGGAAGTGGTCACCGACTGCTCGCAATCGGTCCACGGGATTCCCGAAGATACCCAGCGCCAGGGCTACAAATGCCTGGCGGTGGAGCAGCATGGCGCGCTGTTCCGCTTCCTCATAGAGGTGCCGCTGGAAAGCTGAACGAGCGAGCCTGCAACGACAAGAAAGCCGACCCTCGGGTCGGCTTTCTTGTGCCAGGGATCAGTGCGGAAAACTGCGCTGCAGGCGCAGCAGGTCTTCCGGGGTGGTGATCTTCAGGTTGTCGGCGCGCCCTTCCACCAGCTTCGGCGCATAGCCGGCCCACTCCATCGCCGAAGCCTCGTCGGTGATCGCCACGCCGGCCACCAACGCATCGGCCAGCGCCCGGTGCAGGGCGCCGAGGCGGAACATCTGCGGCGTATAGGCCAGCCAGACCACCGAGCGGTCGATGGTTTCGCTGACCCGGCCGTCGCGGTCGGAGCGCTTGAGGGTGTCCCTCGCCGGCACCGCCAGCAGCCCGCCGACCGGATCTTCGGCGAGTTCTTCGAGCAGGCGGTCGAGGTCGCCGCGGGTCAGGTTCGGCCGCGCGGCGTCATGCACCAGCACCCAGTCGTCGGCCTGTGCCCCCAACTCCAGCAGGCGCAGCAAGCCGTTCAACACCGAGCCGGCGCGCTCGGCGCCCCCGGCGGCGCGC
Organism: Pseudomonas sp. FDAARGOS_761; assembly: GCF_013343155.1. NCBI lineage: Bacteria > Pseudomonadati > Pseudomonadota > Gammaproteobacteria > Pseudomonadales > Pseudomonadaceae > Pseudomonas > Pseudomonas sp. FDAARGOS_761. Next base: position 4,144,923 of record NZ_CP054572.1, read on the forward strand.
TGCACATGCCGGCTGGCGGCGCAGTCCAGCCCGGGCCAGTAGGGATCGTCCTCGGCCAGGCAGACCACCAGGCCCCTGAGCATCGGGTGTTCGAGGAAACAATCGAGGGTGCGCTCGATCACGGTGCGACCGGCAAGATCGAGATATTGCTTCGGGCGGTCGGCGCGCATGCGCGAACCCACGCCGGCGGCGGGGATCACCGTCCAGAAGGCGGGAAGGTCGGAAGTCGTCATCGGGAGAAGGGTCGTCAGCTCACTTGGCGAGCTGGTAGAGGGTTTCGCCGTCCTTGACCATGCCGAGCTCGTGCCGCGCACGCTCCTCGACGGTCTCGGTGCCTTTCTTCAGCTCGGCGACTTCGGCTTCGAGAATCCGGTTGCGCTCCAGCAGGCGCTCGTTCTCGCCATGCTGGTCGGCGATCTGCTTCTGCAGGTCGCGCACCTGCGCCAGGCTGCCATCGCCGACCCACAGGCGATATTGCAGGCCCGCCAGCGCCAGGATCAGCACCACGAACAGCCAGTAGGGGCTACGTAACCTCAAGCCTCGAACTCCTTGAGAAGAAAAGGGGTGGCTCTTGCCACCCCTTCACCGTACCAGACTAGGCTCAGCCGCGGAATTCCGCGCGACCACGGTACGGCGCCTTGGCGCCCAGTTGCTCTTCGATGCGCAGCAACTGGTTGTACTTGGACACGCGGTCGGAGCGGCACAGCGAACCGGTCTTGATCTGACCGGCGGCGGTACCCACGGCCAGGTCGGCGATGGTCGAGTCCTCGGTTTCGCCGGAGCGGTGCGAGATCACCGCGGTATAGCCGGCGGCCTTGGCCATCTGGATGGCCTCCAGGGTCTCGGTGAGCGAACCGATCTGGTTGAACTTGATCAGGATCGAATTGCCGATGCCCTTCTCGATGCCTTCCTTGAGGATCTTGGTGTTGGTCACGAACAGGTCGTCGCCGACCAGTTGGACCTTGGCGCCGATCTTGTCGGTCAGGCCTTTCCAGCCGGCCCAGTCGGACTCGTCCATGCCGTCCTCGATGGAGATGATCGGGTAGCGCTGGGTCAGGCCGGCCAGGTAGTCGGCGAAACCGGCGGCGTCGAATACCTTGCCTTCGCCTTCCAGGTCGTACTTGCCGTCCTTGAAGAACTCGCTGGAGGCGCAGTCCAGGGCCAGGGTCACGTCGTCACCCAGCTTGTAGCCGGCCTTCTCGACGGCCTCGGCGATGGCGGCCAGGGCGTCTTCGTTGGACGACAGGTTCGGCGCGAAGCCGCCTTCGTCACCGACGGCGGTGTTCAGGCCACGGGCCTTCAGCACGGCCTTGAGGTGATGGAAGATCTCGGCGCCCATGCGCAGCGCCTCGGCGAAGTTCTTCGCGCCGACCGGCTGGACCATGAATTCCTGGATATCGACGTTGTTGTCCGCATGCTCGCCGCCGTTGATGATGTTCATCATCGGCACCGGCATGGAGTACTGGCCGGGAGTGCCGTTGAGGTCGGCGATGTGCGCGTACAGCGGTACGCCCTTGGCCTGTGCGGCGGCCTTGGCGGCAGCCAGGGACACCGCGAGGATCGCGTTGGCGCCCAGCTTGGCCTTGTTCTCGGTGCCGTCCAGCTCGATCATCGCGTGGTCGAGGGCTTTCTGGTCGGCCGCGTCCTTGCCCAGCAGCAGGTCGCGGATCGGGCCGTTGATGTTGGCCACGGCTTTCAGCACGCCCTTGCCCAGGTAACGGCTCTTGTCGCCATCGCGCAGCTCGAGGGCCTCGCGGGAACCGGTGGAAGCACCGGAAGGCGCGCAGGCGCTGCCGACGATGCCGTTGTCCAGGATCACGTCCGCTTCAACGGTAGGGTTGCCGCGGGAGTCCAGGACCTCACGGCCCTTGATGTCGACGATCTTTGCCATTCTTGTTAACACTCCGAAGTGAATGAACGGGGCGGTCTGAGGAGACTAGGCAGTCTCGATTGCAGGAAAGCTCTTGATCAGCTCGTCCAGTTGCTTGAGCTGGGACAGGAAGGCTTCGAGTTTGTTCAGGCGCAGCGCGCACGGACCGTCGCACTTGGCGTGCTCGGGGTCCGGATGGGCCTCGAGGAACAGCCCGGCGAGCTTCTGGCTGAGCCCGGCCTTGGCCAGGTCGGTGACCTGGGCGCGCCGGCCGCCGGCGGAGTCCGCGCGACCGCCAGGCATCTGCAGGGCGTGGGTGACGTCGAAGAATACCGGGTACTCGAACTGCTTCATGATGCCGAAGCCGAGCATGTCGACCACCAGGTTGTTGTAACCGAAGGAGGAGCCGCGCTCGCAGAGGATCAGGCGGTCGTTACCGGCTTCCTCGCACTTGGTCAGGATGTGCTTCATCTCCTGGGGCGCGAGGAACTGGGCCTTTTTGATATTGATCACCGCGTTGGTCCTGGCCATCGCCACCACCAGGTCGGTCTGTCGCGAGAGGAAGGCCGGCAGCTGGATGATGTCGCAGACCTCGGCCACCGGCTGGGCCTGGAACGGCTCGTGGACATCGGTGATGACCGGTACCTTGAAGGTCTTCTTGATCTCTTCGAAGATCTTCATTCCCTCTTCCAGGCCCGGACCACGGAACGAGTGGATCGAGGAACGGTTGGCCTTGTCGAAGCTGGCCTTGAACACATAGGGGATACCGAGTTTCTCGGTAACCCGTACGTATTCTTCGCAGACCTGCATGGCCAGGTCGCGCGACTCCAGCACGTTCATGCCGCCGAACAGCACGAACGGCAGGTCGTTGCCGATCTGGATATCGCCGACGCGAACGATCTTCTGTGCCATGCTCAGGCCTTCCCGGAATATTTCAGCGCGGCGTTGACGAAACCGCTGAACAGCGGGTGGCCATCACGCGGTGTGGAGGTGAACTCCGGGTGGAACTGGCAGGCGACGAACCACGGATGCTCCGGGGCCTCGACCACTTCCACCAGGGCGCCGTCGCCGGAGCGGCCGGAAATCTTCAGGCCGGCCTGTTCCAGTTGCGGCAGCAGGTTGTTGTTCACTTCGTAGCGATGGCGATGGCGCTCGACGATCACGTCCTTGGCATAGCAGTCGTGCACCAGGGTGCCGGTCTGCAGCTGGCACTCCTGGGCGCCCAGGCGCATGGTGCCGCCCAGGTCGGAAGCTTCGGTGCGGATCTCGGTGGCGCCGGTCGCGTCCTGCCATTCGGTGATCAGGCCGACCACCGGATGGCCGCTGGACTTGTCGAACTCGGTGGAGTTGGCGTCGCTCCAGCCGAGCACGTTGCGGGCGTATTCGATGACCGCGACCTGCATGCCCAGGCAGATGCCCAGGTAGGGGATCTTGTTCTCGCGGGCGTACTGCACGGTGCTGATCTTGCCTTCCACACCGCGCAGGCCGAAGCCGCCCGGGACCAGGATGGCGTCGACGCCTTCCAGCAGGCTGGTGCCCTGCTGCTCGATGTCTTCGGAGTCGATGTAGCGCAGGTTGACCTTGGTGCGGCTCTGGATGCCGGCGTGGGTCATCGCCTCGATCAGCGACTTGTACGCGTCCAGCAGTTCCATGTACTTGCCGACCATGGCGATGGTGACTTCACGCTCAGGGTTGAGCTTGGCATCGACCACCCGGTCCCATTCGGACAGGTCGGCCTGCCCGCACTCCAGGCCGAAGCGCTCGACGACGATGTCGTCCAGGCCTTGGGCATGCAGCACCGACGGGATGCGGTAGATGGTGTCGACGTCTTCCAGGGCGATCACCGCGCGCTCCTCGACGTTGGTGAAGAGCGCGATCTTGCGCCGCGAGGAGACGTCGATCGGGTGGTCGGAACGGCAGACCAGCACGTCCGGTTGCAGGCCGATGGAGCGCAGCTCCTTGACCGAGTGCTGGGTCGGCTTGGTCTTGGTCTCGCCGGCGGTGGCGATGTACGGGACCAGGGTCAGGTGCATCAGCATCGCGCGCTTGGCGCCGATCTCGACGCGCAGTTGGCGGATCGCCTCGAGGAACGGCTGCGACTCGATGTCGCCGACGGTGCCACCGATCTCCACCAGGGCGACGTCGGCATCGCCGGCGCCCTTGATGATGCGCCGCTTGATCTCGTCGGTGATGTGCGGGATCACCTGCACGGTGGCGCCCAGGTAGTCGCCGCGGCGCTCCTTGCGCAACACGTCCATGTAGACGCGGCCGGTGGTGAAGTTGTTGTTCTGGGTCATGGTGGTACGAACGAAGCGCTCGTAATGGCCCAGGTCCAGGTCGGTCTCGGCGCCGTCCTGGGTCACGAAGACCTCACCGTGCTGGAACGGGCTCATGGTGCCCGGGTCCACGTTGATGTAAGGGTCCAGCTTGAGCATCGTGATCTTCAGGCCACGCGCTTCCAAGATCGCAGCCAGAGAAGCCGAAGCGATGCCTTTCCCCAATGAAGAAACAACACCACCCGTGACGAAGATGTAGCGCGTCATGAAAAACCCTAGAAGTCAGCGTTTAGGCGGGATCAACCGCCGGGGATTCGGAGAAGGGAGGCCAGCTCCCGCCACGGACAAATCCGTGGGCAAAGCAAACTCCTGCTGATTCCGGAGGGAATCGGCGGGAGCAGTACAAGACGGGAGCGTAGTCTACTGGAAACGGCTTACTAGCTCAAACCCGGGTCGTTCGTCGGCGGGCTCCAGGACAGTCGCCAGCCCCCCTCGCGGGGACTGTCCAGGCCAGGAATGTTGGCCACCGCGAGCAGTTCGTCGGCTCGGAAGAGCAGCGGCAAACGACCGCGCAGGAAGCTCGGTACGCCCGCTTCGTTGAGCAATCGCTTGAGGTCGCGGCGACCGCGCCCGGCCAGGGCCAGCACCTCCCCACCCCGCCGGTAGTCGACGCGCAACGGCCCCGCCGGAACCTCGCCGAGCAACGCCAGCCGGCCATTGCCGGGAAGAAGCAATGGATGAGCGGGACGCTCCCAGACGAACGGTCCCGCCGCCGCCCGCCAGTCCGCCGGCAACCACCAGATCCGCCCCGCGCCGCGACGCAGCTCGCCGCTCTCCAGGCGCCAGATCGGGTCGGCATCGTCGCCGGCATCGCGCAACGACTCCCAGCCGGCCCAGTGGTCGCTGTCCGGCAACCGCGTCAGCTGTCCCAGCCAGACCCGCAGCAGGTTGCGCTGGCGCGCAGCGCTGAGGCGGCGCAGAGGCTCCAGGGCGATCCGGGGCAGATCCAGCCAGTCCGGCCAATCCAGTTCCGAGGGTTGGCGGCAGGCCCGGAGGTCGATGGCGGCCAGTTCAGCCAGCAGGTCTTCGGCCTCGCGCAGATGCGCCGCGCAGCGCGCCATGCCGGCGACGGCCTGCGGCCAGTGGGAGGCGAGACGCGGCATGATCTCCCGGCGCAGGTAGTTGCGCGAGAAGCGCGGATCCTGGTTGGAAGGATCCTCCACCCAGTCCAGCCGGTGCGTCTGCGCATAGGCTTCCAGTTCGGCGCGGGAAACCCCGAGCAAGGGGCGGCACAGGCGGCCGCCGCCCAGCGGCCGGCTCGCCGGCATCGCCGCCAGGCCGCGCAGGCCCGCTCCACGCAACAGGCGGAACAGCAGGGTCTCGGCCTGGTCGTCGAGGTGCTGCGCGGTGAGCAGCACCTGTCCCTCGCCCAGGCTCGCCTGGAATGCGCGATAGCGGGCGTCGCGCGCCGCCTGCTCAATGCTGCCGCCAACGGCGACCTGCACCCGCTCGACCCGCAGCGGGATACCCAGCGACCGGCAGACCGCCTGGCAGTGCGCCGGCCAACCGTCCGCCGCAGCCTGCAAGCCATGGTGGACATGCAGCGCCGACAGCGCCGGCAAGGCTTCGCTCCGGGCCAACTGGGCGAGCAGATGCAGCAACACCGTGGAATCCAGCCCGCCGGAAAACGCCACGCACCAGCCCCCCGCTTCGCGCCAGGGCGCCAGGGCCTGTAACAGACGGGATTCGAGCGGCACCGCCGGCATGCTTGCGCTCCTCATGCGACAAGCCCGGCGAATGCCGGGCTTGTCGATCGTACCAGTGCGCCGGATGGTTTACGGCGCGCCGTAGCTCATCAGGCGGTCGTAACGACGCTCCAGCAACTCACCCATTTCCAGGCCCTGGAGCATCTTCAGTTGCGCCAGCAGTTCGCCACGGATCGATTCGGCCATGCTCGCCGGATCGCGATGGGCGCCGCCCAGCGGTTCGTCGATGACCTTGTCAACGATGCCCAGGCCTTTCAGGCGCTCGGCGGTGATGCCCATGGCCTCTGCGGCTTCCGGCGCCTTCTCGGCGGTCTTCCAGAGGATGGAGGCGCAGCCTTCCGGCGAGATCACCGAGTAGGTGGAGTATTGCAGCATGTTCAACTGGTCGCAGACGCCGATGGCCAGCGCGCCGCCGGAACCGCCCTCGCCGATCACGGTGGCGATGATCGGCGTCTTCAGTCGCGCCATCACCCGCAGGTTCCAGGCGATCGCCTCGCTCTGGCCGCGTTCCTCGGCATCGATGCCCGGGTAGGCGCCGGGCGTGTCGATGAAGGTGAGGATCGGCATCTTGAAGCGTTCGGCCATTTCCATCAGGCGGCAGGCCTTGCGATAGCCTTCCGGACGCGGCATGCCGAAGTTGCGCCGGACCTTCTCACGGACTTCGCGGCCCTTCTGGTGGCCGATGACCATCACCGGGGAACCGTCGAGGCGGGCAACGCCGCCGACGATCGCCGGGTCGTCGGCGAAATGCCGGTCGCCGTGCAGTTCCTCGAAATCGCTGAACAGGTAGCCGATGTAGTCGAGGGTATAGGGACGCTTGGGATGGCGCGCGAGCTGGGCGATCTGCCAACTGGACAGATTGCCGAAGATGTTTTCGGTGAGCGCCTTGCTCTTGTCCTGCAGACGCGAGATTTCGTCGCTGATGTTCAGCGCATTGTCGTTGCCCACCAGGCGCAGCTCTTCGATCTTGGCTTGCAGGTCGGCGATCGGCTGTTCGAAATCAAGAAAGTTCGGGTTCATAGGCTTCCGTCGTGCGCAGATTCTAGTGGGCCGTTTCCGTTTGGCGCCCTACCTTACGGGATCGGGCGCCAGGGGTCGAGCCGGGAGCAAGGGCGATCCGCGTTTTCCCGCCGCAGAGCGCGGAACAACGGCGTTATCGCCCATCGCGATTAACGATAATTGAGGAAGACGTTGTCGCGCCCGAACTGGTCACGCAATGCCTGGATCAGATCGTCCGCCGGATCCACCCGCCAGCTCTCGCCGAACTGCAGCAGGGCCTTGGCGTCGGCGCTGGTGTAGTCCAGGGTGATCGGGCAGGAACCGCGATGGCGGTTGAACAGCTCGCCCAGCCAGCGCAGGCGATCGCCCTTCAACAGGTCGGCGTGCAGCTTCATCCGCAGGCTCTCCGCCAGGCCGGTACGCGCCTCCTCCAGGCTCATCACGCGCTTGGCGCGCAGGCGCAGTCCGCCGGAGAAGTCGTCCTGGCTGACCTCGCCCTCGACCACCACCAGCGCATCGGTCTGCAGCAGCGACTGGGCCGCGGCGAAGGCTTCGGAGAACAGCGAGGCCTCGATCCGTCCGGAGCGGTCATCGAGGGTGACGAAGCCCATCTTGTCGCCCTTCTTGTTCTTCATCACCCGCAGGTTGACGATCAGCCCGGCCACCGTCTGGGTATCGCGCGCCGGCTTCAGCTCGACGATGCGCTGGCGGGCGAAGCGCCGCACCTCGCCTTCGTACTCGTCGATCGGATGGCCGGTCAGGTACAGGCCGAGGGTGTCCTTCTCGCCCTTCAGGCGTTCCTTGAGGGTCAGCTCCTTGACCTTGCGGTGGTTGGCGTAGACATCCGCCTCCGGCTCGGCGAAGACTCCGCCGAACAGGTCCATGTGCCCGCTGTCGTGGCTGCGCGCGGTCTGCTCCGCAGCCTGGATCGCTTCCTCCATCGCCGCCAGCAGCACGGCGCGGTTGAGGTCGACGGTAGCCTGGTAGGCCTTTAGCTCGTCGTGGTAGTGCGGCCCCAGGCGATCCAGCGCACCGGCGCGGATCAGCGCCTCCAGGGTGCGTTTGTTGATGCGCTTGAGGTCGACGCGGTCGCAGAAGTCGAACAGGGTGTTGAACGGCCCGCCTTCGGCGCGGCATTCGGTGATCGCCTCCACCGGCCCCTCGCCGACGCCCTTGATCGCACCCAGGCCATAGACGATCCGGCCATCGTCGTCGACGGTGAAGCGGAACTCGGAGTTGTTCACGTCCGGCGCCACGATGCGCAGCTTCATGTGCCGGCATTCTTCGATCAGCGTCACCACCTTGTCGGTGTTCTGCATATCCGCGGTGAGTACCGCGGCCATGAACGGCGCCGGGAAGTGGGTCTTCAGCCAAGCGGTCTGGTAGGAGACCAGGCCGTAGGCTGCCGAGTGTGACTTGTTGAAGCCGTAGCCGGCGAATTTTTCCACCAGGTCGAAGATGTTGCCCGCGAGATCGGCATCGATGCCGTTGTTCTTGCAACCCTCGATGAAACCGCCGCGCTGCTTGGCCATTTCCTCGGGCTTCTTCTTGCCCATCGCCCGGCGCAGCATGTCCGCGCCACCGAGGGTATAGCCGGCCATGACCTGGGCGATCTGCATCACCTGTTCCTGGTACAGGATGATGCCGTAGGTGGGTTTGAGCACCGGCTCCAGGCCGGCGTACTGGTAATCGGGGTGCGGATAGGACAGCTCGGCGCGACCGTGCTTGCGGTTGATGAAGTCGTCCACCATGCCCGACTGCAGAGGACCCGGGCGGAACAGCGCCACCAGTGCGATGAGGTCTTCCAGGCAGTCCGGCTTGAGCTTCTTGATCAGCTCCTTCATGCCGCGCGATTCGAGCTGGAACACCGCAGTGGTCTCGGCCTTCTGCAGCAGCGAATAGGTCGGCTTGTCGTCCAGCGGGATGAAGTCGATGTTCACCGGCTCCAGGCCCTTCTTGGCCTGCTCGCGGTTGATGATCTCCATCGCCCACTTGATGATGGTCAGGGTCCGCAGGCCGAGGAAGTCGAACTTCACCAGGCCGGCCGCCTCCACGTCGTCCTTGTCGAACTGGGTCACCAGGCCGCCGCCTTCCTCGTCGCAGGCGATCGGCGAGAAGTCGGTCAGCTTGGTCGGCGCGATCACCACGCCACCAGCGTGCTTGCCGGTACCGCGGGTGATGCCTTCCAGCTTGAGGGCCATCTCCCAGATCTCGGCGGCTTCCTCGTCGCTCTTGAGGAAGTCGCGGAGCATTTCTTCCTGCTCGTAGGCCTTATCCAGGGTCATGCCGACTTCGAACGGAATCATCTTCGACAGCCGGTCGGCGAGACCGTAGGACTTGCCCTGGACCCGCGCCACGTCGCGTACCACCGCCTTCGCCGCCATGGTGCCGAAGGTGATGATCTGGCTCACCGCGTTGCGCCCGTAGGCGTCGGCCACGTAGTCGATCACCCGGTCGCGGCCCTCCATGCAGAAGTCGACGTCGAAGTCGGGCATGGAGATCCGTTCCGGGTTGAGGAAACGTTCGAACAGCAGGTCGTAGGCCAGCGGATCGAGGTCGGTGATCTTCAGCACGTAGGCCACCAGCGAGCCGGCGCCCGAGCCCCGCCCGGGGCCTACCGGCACGCCGTTGTTCTTCGCCCACTTGATGAAGTCCATCACGATGAGGAAGTAACCGGGGAAACCCATCTGGATGATGATATCGAGTTCGAAGTTCAGACGGTCGACATAGACCTGGCGCTTGGCCTCGTAGTCCGGGGTGTCCTTCGGCAACAGCACCTCCAGGCGCTCCTCGAGACCTTCGAAGGAGGCGTGCCGCAGGTAGTCGTCGATGCCCATGCCATTGGGCGTGGGGAAGTCCGGCAGGAAGTACTTGCCCAGCTGCACCTCGATGTTGCAGCGCTTGGCGATCTCGACGGTGTTTTCCAACGCTTCCGGCAGGTCGCTGAACAGCTCGGCCATTTCCGCCGGCGACTTCAGGTATTGCTGGTCCGAATAGGTACATGGCCGCCGCGGATCGTCGAGGGTCCGCCCCTCGCCGATGCAGACGCGGGTCTCGTGGGCCTCGAAGTCTTCCTGCTTGATGAAGCGCACGTCGTTGGTCGCCACCAGCGGCGCATTACAGCGTGACGCCAAAGCCACCGCCGCGTGGAGGTGCTCCTCGTCGTTGACCCGGCTGGTACGTTGCACTTCGACGTAGAAGCGCTCGGGGAACACCTCCATCCACTCGCGCAACAGCGCCTCGGCCTTGGCTTCCTCGCCGTCGAGCAGCGCGTGGCCGATCTCGCCCTCCTTGGCCGCGGACAGCGCGATCAGGCCTTCCGCCGCCTCCTTGACCCAGTCGCGCTCGATGATGATCTCGCCATTGCGCTGGCCTTCGCTCCAGCCGCGGGAAATCAGCTCGGTGAGGTTGCGATAGCCCTTCGCGTTCATCGCCAGCAGGCTCAGGCGGCTGAGCGGGCCATCTTCCTCGCGGCTGGCGAGCCAGATGTCGGCCCCGCAGATCGGCTTGATGCCGGCGCCCATGGCGGTCTTGTAGAACTTCACCAGCGAGCACATGTTGCTCTGGTCGGTGACCGCCACCGCCGGCATGCCCAGCCCCGCCACCGCCTTGGCCAGGGGCTTGACCCGGACCAGGCCGTCGACCAGGGAGAATTCGGTATGCAGACGCAGGTGAACGAAGGATACGGTCATGAAGGCCCCGGAGCAGAAATAACGCAAAAACGACAAGGCCCGGATTGTACCGGGCCCGGTGGCAAAGCTACAGGTTCAAGAGCGGATGATGCGCCTCGGCTGCGCCGAGAAACGTCGCCCGCCCCGCGCTCAGGCGCGGCGGTCGTCCCAGATGCCCGGTTCGAGCTTCTGCTGGACTTCAGGGAACTGGCTGGCGTCGAAGGTCGGCAGCTTGCCGGCCTTGCGCTGGGCGTTATAGTCCTTGGCCAGCTTGATCGCGAGGTTGGACAGCAGCAGGATGGCGATCAGGTTGGTGATCGCCATCAGGCCCATCGACACGTCGGCGAGGTTCCAGACGAACGGCAGCGAAGCCAGCGCGCCGAACATCACCATCGCCAGCACGATCAGGCGGAAGATCAACAGACCCGCCAGGTGGTTGTGCTCGAGGAATACCAGGCAGTTCTCGGCATAGAAGTAGTTGGCGACGATCGAGGTGAAGGCGAAGAACAGGATGATCACCGCCAGGAAGTAGCGGCCCCAGTCGCCGACCTGGCTGGTCAGGGCATTCTGCACCAGCATGATGCCCTCGCCTTCCTGCGGTCCGGCCAGCAGGATGATGGCGGCGGAAGCGGTGCAGATCAGCAGGGTATCGATGAACACGCCGGCCATCTGCACGTAGCCCTGGGACGCCGGGTGCGGCGGATAGGGCGTGGCCGAGGCGGCGGCGTTGGGCGCCGAGCCCATGCCTGCTTCGTTGGAGAACAGGCCGCGCTTGAAGCCGTTGAGGATCGCCGCGCCGATGCCGCCGGCGGCGGCCTCGTGCCAGCCGAAGGCACTCTTCACCACCATCGCCAGGACGCCCGGCAGTTCGCTGAGGTTGAACAGGATGATGCCCACCGCCAGCAGCAGGTAGGCCACCGCCATGAAGGGTACCGCCAGTTCGGAGAAGCGCGCGATGGAGCGCAGGCCGCCGAAGATGATCAACGCGGTGAGGATCACCACGGCGATGCCGCTGATCCAGGTCGGCACGCCGAAGGCGCCCTGCATGGCACCGGTGATGGTATTGGCCTGCACCGAGTTGAAGACGAAACCGAAGGCGATGATCAGGAAGATCGAGAACAGGATGCCCATCCAGCGCGCGCCCAGGCCCTTCTCCATGTAGTAGGCCGGGCCGCCACGGAACTGGCCCTTGTCGTCGCGAATCTTGAACAACTGGGCCAGGGTCGCCTCGACGAAGCCGGTCGCCATCCCCACCAGGGCGATCGCCCACATCCAGAACACTGCGCCGGGACCGCCGAGCGTGATCGCTACCGCCACGCCGGCGACGTTGCCGGTACCGACCCGCGCCGCCAGAGAGGTGCAGAGCGCCTGGAACGAGGAGATTCCCGAGTCGTCCGACTGGCGGCTGCCCTTGAGCACGCTGAAGGTATGGCCGAAGTGGCGGAACTGGATCAATCCCAGGCGCACAGTGAAGTACAGGCCGCAACCGACCAGCAGCCAGATGAGGATCTTGCCCCAGATAAGGCCGTTGAGCAGGTCGACGACCTGAGTGGCGAATTCTTGCATGGATAACTCCCCTGTTCCGCTTATGGCGGATTGTTGTCAGCCGACCTCCCGGGTAGAAGGCCGCGTGTTTCGGACACACACGGAATGACGTGCGAGCCGAAGGAAATTTCGCTGTGAATGGTACCTGGCAGGAAGGGGCAGGACTTTCCGCTATTGACGCCGCTCACCGCTTGTCACCAGGCGACGGATACGGTCAGTCACGCGACATCCGCTCAATTATTGAACAGGGACATCCAGCAATTCGCGAACCGGAGCAAACGAGCGTCGATGGATCGGCGTCGGGCCGAGACGGGAAAGCGCCTCGAGATGGACAGCGGTCGGATAGCCCTTGTGCCCGGCCATGCCATAGCCCGGATAGACCCGGTCCAGCTCGACCATTTCCCGGTCGCGACTGACCTTGGCCAGGATCGACGCCGCGGCGATTGCCGGTACCTGGCTGTCGCCCTTGACCACCGGCGCGCTGGGCACCGCCAGTTTCGGACAGCGATTGCCGTCGATCAGGGCCAGCCGCGGAGTCACGCTGAGGCCTTCGACCGCGCGCTGCATGGCAAGCATGGTGGCATGCAGAATGTTCAGCCGGTCGATCTCCTCGACCTCGGCGCGGGCGATGCACCAGGCCAGGGCCTTCTCGCGGATCTCTTCGAACAGCGCCTCGCGACGAGCTTCGCTGAGCTTCTTCGAGTCGTTCAGGCCGAGGATTGGGCGGCTCGGGTCGAGAATCACCGCGGCGGTGACCACCGGACCGCACAACGGACCGCGACCGACCTCGTCGACGCCCGCGACCAGATCCTCCACCAGATTGAAATCCAGGCCCAGTTGCATCAGCGGCGCTCCACCAGTTGCAGGACGGCTTCCGCCGCCTGTGCCGAAGCATCCTGGCGCAAGGCCCGATGGATGGCATCGAAGAATTCCACCTGCTGCGAGCCGTCGTCCAGCAGCGGCGAGAGGGTTGCGGCCAGCGCTTGCGGGGTGGCGGCGTCCTGGATCAGTTCCGGCACCAACAGGCGCCCGGCCAGCAGGTTCGGCAGGGAGATGTAAGGGCTTTTCACCAGGCGCTTGAGAATCCGGTACGTCAGCCCGGCGACCCGATAAGCCACCACCATGGGCCGCTTGTAGAGCAGCGCCTCGAGGGTCGCGGTACCGGAGGCGATCAGCACCGCATCGCAGGCGGCCAACGCTTCATGGGAAGCGCCGTCGAGCAGCGTCAGCGGCAGAGGCTCGCGGCCCTGGAGCATCTGCTCGATCTGTTCGCGCCGTGCAGCGCTGGCGCAGGGCAGCACGAAACGCAGGCCCGGCCGTTCGACGAGCAGGCGCTGGGCGGTGTCGAGGAACAAGGCGCCGAGCTTGCCGACCTCGCCGCCGCGACTGCCCGGCATCAGCGCCACCACCTGTCCGTCCGCCGGCAATCCGAGCCGCGCGCGGGCCGCAGCGCGATCCGCCTGCAGGGGAATGGTGTTGGCCAGGGGGTGGCCGACGAAACGCACGGGCACCCCATGCTCTTCGTAGAAACGTGCTTCGAAGGGGAACAATGCCAGCATCAGGTCGCAGGCTTCGCGAATCTTCAGCACCCGCTTCTGCCGCCAGGCCCACACCGAAGGGCTGACGTAATGCACGGTGCGCAGGCCAGCCTGGCGCAGCTTGTGTTCGACGCCGAGGGTGAAGTCGGGAGCGTCGATGCCGATCATCACATCCGGCCGGGCCTCGATGAGCGTGCGGATCAGGCGCTTGCGCCGTCGCAACAACTCCGGCAGCCGGCCCAGTACTTCGACCAGGCCCATCACCGACAGGCGCTCCATGGGGAAATAGCTGGACAGCCCTTCGGCCTCCATGCGCGGCCCACCGACGCCGATGAACTCGATATCCGGGTGCCGCGCCCGCAGCGCCTGCATCAGTCCGGACCCGAGGATGTCGCCGGAGGCCTCGCCGGCGACCAGGGCTACGCGTAATCCGTCAGCCATGGCTCAGCGGGTGATGCCGCGGGTTGCGCTCTGGATGGAATCACGGAACACCGCGACCTCGGGGAACTGGGCAGCGCTTTCGGCCAGCTCGGCCAGGGCTTCCTCGACGGTATGTCCCTGGCGATAGACCACCTTGTAGGCACGCCGCAGGGCATGGATGGCCTCGCTGCTGAAGCCGCGCCGACGCATGCCTTCGAAGTTCATGCTGCGGGCTTCGGCCGGGTTGCCGAAGACCGTCACGTAGGCCGGGACGTCCTTGCCGATGGCGCTGCCCATGCCGGAAAAGCTGTGCGCGCCGATCCGGCAGTACTGGTGCACCAGGGTGTAGCCGGACAGGATCGCCCAGTCGTCCACGTGGACATGCCCGGCCAGCGCCGTGTTGTTCACCAGGATGCAATGGTTGCCGATCACGCTGTCATGGCCGATGTGCGCATAGGCCATGATCAGATTGTGGTCGCCAATGGTGGTTTCCGCGCGATCCTGGACGGTTCCGCGATGGATGGTCACGCCTTCGCGGATCACGTTGTGGTCACCGATCACCAGGCGCGTCGGCTCGCCCTTGTATTTCAGGTCGGGAGTATCCTCGCCGACGCTGGAAAACTGGTAGATGCGGTTGTGCTTGCCGATCTTCGTGGGGCCCTTGAGCACCACGTGCGGACCGATCACCGTCCCTTCACCGATCTCCACTTCCGCCCCGACGATGGACCACGGGCCCACCTGGACGTCAGCCGCCAGCCTGGCGCTCGGATCGATGATGGCGCGAGGATCGATCAAACTCATAGTTTGCGTTCCGCACAGATGATTTCAGCCGAGCATACCGGCTTGTCGTCGACGGTAGCGTGGCAGTCGAATTTCCAGATGCTGCGCTTCACGCTGATGAACTTGGCGTGCAGTTGCAGTTGGTCGCCCGGCAGGACCGGCTGGCGGAAGCGCAGCTTGTCCGAACCGACGAAGTAGTAAAGGGTGCCGTCGGCGGGCTTCACGTCGAGCATCTTGAAACCGAGGATACCGGCCGCCTGGGCCATCGCCTCGATGATCAGCACGCCCGGCATGATCGGGTGCTCGGGGAAATGTCCGTTGAAGAACGGCTCATTGATACTGACATTCTTGTAGGCGCGAATGCGCTTGCCCTCGATGTCCAGCTCTACCACCCGATCCACCAGCAGGAAAGGATAGCGATGAGGCAGGTATTCGCGAATCTCGTTGATGTCCATCATGTTAGGGGGAGCCTGTTCAGAAAAGGGTGACGCAAAAAACGTCAATTACGCATCAGATGAAGCGTCACCGCTTGAGGTCACGGCAGCCAGGCGTTTTTCCAGCTGCTGAAGTCGACGCGCCATGTCGTCCAGTTGACGAATGCGCGCGGCGCTTTTTTTCCATTCGGCCGCCGGTTGCATGGCGGTACCGGAGGAATACGATCCCGGCTCGGTGATCGAGCGGGTCACCATGGTCATGCCGGTCACGAAAACGTTGTCGCAGATCTCGATATGGCCGACCAGGCCAACGCCGCCGGCGAGCATGCAATGCCTGCCGATCTTGGCGCTGCCGGAAATGCCGACGCAAGCGGCCATGGCGGTATGATCGCCGATCTGCACGTTGTGCGCGATCATGATCTGGTTGTCCAGCTTCACACCGTTGCCGATCAGCGTATCGGACAGTGCTCCACGGTCGATGGTGGTGTTCGCGCCGATCTCGACGTCGTCACCGATGGTCACCCCGCCGATCTGGGCGATCTTCTGCCAGACGCCCTTCTCGTTGGCGAAACCGAAACCTTCGCCGCCGATCACCGCGCCCGACTGGATACTCACCCGCGCGCCGATGGTGACGTCGTGGTAGAGCGTGACCCGCGGCGCCAGCCAGCCGCCTTCGCCGATCACGCTACGGGCGCCGATTACGCAGTGCGCGCCGATGCTGACGCCAGCGCCGATGCGGGCGCCACTCTCGATCACCGCATAGGCGCCGACGCTGGCGCTCGGATCGACCTCGGCGTCCGCCGCGACGATGGCGGTGGGATGGATACCGGCGGCCGCCTTCGGTTTGCGATCGAACAGGTGCGACAGGCTGGCATAGGCCAGGTAGGGGTTGGCCACCACCAGCGCGGTACCGGCGAACCCGTCGGCGTCGGCAGCCGTCAGCAGGACGGCGCCGGCACGGCTTTCGGGCAGGTACTTGCGATACTGCGGGTTGGCCAGGAAGCTCAGCTGAGCCGGTCCGGCCTCCTGCAAGGTCGCCAGGCCCTGGATCGGCAGGTCCGCGTCGCCACGGAGTTCCGCGCCGACATGCGCGGCCAACTGGCCCAGGGTGTAGGACAAGGTACTCATCATCAACGCAGCTGGTTCATCCGCTCGATCACCTGGCGGGTGATGTCGTATTGCGGCTTGACGTCGACCACGGCGCCACGCTCGATGACCATGTCGTAGCCGCCTTTCTTGATGGTTTCCTCGACGGCCTGGTCCAGCTTCGGCTTGAGCTTCTTCAACATGTCGCGGTCGGCGGCGGCCTTCGACTCGTTCAGTTCCTTGGACTGGAACTGGAAGTCACGGGCCTTCTGCTTGAAGTCCAGCTCGGCCTTCTCGCGGTCGCCCTGGGACATCTTGCTGCCGTTGGAAACCAGCTTGTCCTGCAGCGCCTTGGCGTCGCGTTCGAGGTTCTTCAGCTTGTTCAGCTGGGGGCCGAACTTCTTCTCGGCATCCACGGCGTATTGCTTGGCGGCATCGGACTCGAGCAGCGCCATCTGGTAGTTGAGCACCGCGATCTTCATTTCAGCGAACGCCGAAGGAGCCGCCATGATGGCTGCGGTGATCAGGACGAACTGGGTGAACTTACGCACGATGCACTCCTGCACAAAGCATGGTTTCGTTACTCGGTACTACGTACAAATCAGAAGGTCTGGCCCAGGGAGAACTGGAAGACCTGGGTTTCCGCGTTGTCCGGCTTCTTGATCGGCGTCGCCAGGCTGAAGCTCAGCGGGCCCAGCGCGGTGATCCAGGTCAGGCCGACGCCCACGGAACTGGCGAGGTTGTCGGTCTTGATGCCGTCGCAGTTGGTGGTGGTCTTGGTCGGGCAGTCGGTATCGAAGGTGCTACCCACGTCCCAGAACAGCACGGTACGCAACTGGCGCTGGTCCTTGACGAACGGCAGCGGGAACAGCAGCTCAGCGCCGCCGGTGATCAGGATGTTACCACCGAAGGCTTCGGGATCCTGGTCCGGGTCGGTGTAGCGACCACGCTCATCAGGCCCAGGAATGATCTTCCCATCCTTGTAAGCCCTAGAGGGGGTACTACGAGGCCCCAGCGTGCTGTCCTTGAAGCCCCGCACCGAGTTGAAGCCGCCGGCGTAGTAGTTCTCGTAGAACGGCAGGCGCTCGGTGGATCCGTAGCCATCGCCATAGCCCAGCTCGGTGTGGAAGCGCATGGTGTAGTTGTCGGTCAGCGGGGCGAAGACCTGCCCGCGGTAGTCGATCTTGTAGAACGACAGGTCGCTGCCCGGCAGGGTGGTTTCCAGGGTCAGGCTCTGCGAGTGACCACGGGTGGCCAGCACGCCCTTGTTCAGGGTCGATTCGGACCAGCCGATGGAAGCCTTGAAGTTGGTGAAGTTGTCGCCTTCCTTGTCGAGGAAGTCGTAGATCTCGTCCACGGTGTAGCGGCCGGTGTCGATCTGGTCGCGCTGCACGCTCAGGCCATAGGTCAGGCGCGAGGTCTCACTGATCGGGTAGCCGATGCTCATGCCGGCGCCCAGGCTGTTCACCGAGTAGCTGGCGACGTCGACGTCGAGTTCGTCGTAGTCGGTCTTCCGGTAGAAGGCGTTGTAGCCAAGGCTGACGCCGTCGACGGTCCAGTAGGGGTCGACGAAGCCGAAGTTGTAGCGGGTCTGGTATTCGCTGCGGGTCAGGCCAATGCTGACCTTGTTGCCGGTACCCAGGAAGTTGTTCTGGCTGATCGAGCCGCCGAGTATCAGGCCGGCGCTCTGGGCGAAGCCGACGCTGGCGGTGATCGAGCCGGAGGGTTGCTCTTCGACGCTGTAGTTGACGTCGACCTGGTCGTCGGTGCCGGGAACCGCCGGGGTCTCGACGTTGACTTCCTTGAAGTAGCCAAGGCGCTCCAGACGGGCCTTGGACTGGTCGATCAGGTAGGTGGAGGCCCAGCCGCCTTCCATCTGGCGCATTTCGCGGCGCAGCACTTCGTCTTCGGTCTTGGTGTTGCCGCGGAAGTTGATGCGGTTGACGTAGGCGCGCTTGCCCGGGTCGACGACGAAGGTCACCGAGACGGTCTTGTCGTCGTCATGGGCTTCCGGCACGCCGTTGACGTTGGCGAAGGTGTAGCCCTCGTTGCCCAGGCGACGGGTGATCAGGTCGGAGGTGGTGGTCATCACCTTGCGCGAGAACACCTGGCCCTTCTGTACCAGCAGCAGGCGCTTCACTTCCTCTTCCGGCACCTTCAGGTCGCCGGTCAGCTTCACGTCGCGGATGGTGTACTTCTCACCCTCGTTGATGTTGACGGTGATGTAGACGTGCTTCTTGTCCGGCGTGATGGATACCTGGGTGGAGGCGATATCCATGTTGATGTAGCCGCGGTCCAGGTAATAGGAGCGCAGGCGCTCGAGGTCGCCGGAGAGCTTTTCGCGGGCGTACTTGTCGTCGTTCTTGAAGAACGACAGCCAGTTGGTGGTCTTCAGTTCGAACAGGTCGGTCAGGTCTTCTTCGGAGAAGACGGTGTTGCCCACCACGTTGATGTGGGAAATCGCGGCGACCGTGCCTTCGTTGATGTTGATCTTCAGCGCGACGCGGTTGCGCGGCTGCGGGATCACTTCCGCGTTGATCTCGGCCGAGTAGCGGCCCTGGGCCACGTACTGGCGTTGCAGCTCGTTGCGCACGCCTTCGAGGGTGGCGCGCTGGAAGATCTCGCCCTCGGCCAGGCCGGACTGTTTCAGGCCCTTGAGCAGGTCTTCCTTGGAAATCGCCTTGTTGCCCTCGATCTCGATGCTGGAGATCGACGGGCGCTCGACTACAGTGACTACCAGCACGTTGCCATCGCGGCCGAGCTGGATGTCCTGGAAGAAACCGGTCTTGAACAGGGAGCGGGTGGCCTGGACCAGGGCCTGGTCGTCGATGGTCTCGCCGACGTTCAGCGGCAGGGCGGCGAACACGCTACCGGCGGACACGCGCTGCAGGCCATTGACCCGGATATCGGAAACAGTGAAGGACTCGGCGTGAACCTCGGCGATCATCAGCGCTGACAGCAGCGCGGGTAGCAGAAAGCGTTTCATGGAGTCCTTTTTTTCCAACTGACAAATAGAGAATCTGCCGCAAAGGGCGGCAGATTCGAATTCAACATGACTACAGACGACTCAGATCGTTGACCAGAGCGAGCAACATCACGCCAACGACCAGACTGATGCCGATCTGCATCCCCCAAGCCTGTACCCGTTCGGATAATGGGCGCCCGCGCACCCACTCAACCAGATAGAACAGCAGATGCCCGCCATCGAGGACAGGGATCGGCAGCAGGTTGAGAACCCCCAAGCTAATGCTCAGATAGGCCAGGAAATTGAGAAAATCCCCCACGCCAGACTGGGCTGAAGCGCCCGCCACTTTAGCAATGGTTATCGGCCCGCTCAAGTTTTTTACCGAGAGCTCGCCGAGCAACATTTTCTTTATGGAGTCGAGCGTTAGCAGGCTCATGGTCCAGGTTCGGGAAAGCGCCTGACCCACCGCCTCCAGCGGTCCGTAGCTCACTTCGCGGAGCATTTCCGCCGGCCATTCGGTACCGGCGACCCCCGCCCCCATGTAGCCGCTCCGGGCCTTGCCCTCGCCGCGCACCGCCAGCTCCAAGGCAACATCCAGCACTTCGCCGTCGCGCAGTACCTTGAGCTGGACGCGCTGCCCGGGACGGGCACGGACGCTATCCACCACCTGCTGCCAGTCGTCGACGGCGATGCCATCGATGCTCTGCAAGCGGTCGCCGAGCTTCAGCCCGGCGGCCTGCGCCGGCCCCTTGGGGTCGAGTTCGGCCAGCACCGGCGGCAAGGCCGGCCGCCAGGGCCGGATGCCCAGCGAGGCGATGGGATCGGGATTGTCCTCGCCCTTCAGCCAGCCATCCAGACGCACCTGGTGGGTGGAATCGACATTCGAGCCCTTTTCCTGCACCCGCACTTCCAGCGTACCGCTCTCGCCGAGACGGCGAACCAGCTGCAGGTTGACCCCGCTCCAGCCGGTGACGGGCTCGCCGTCCACCGCCAGCAATTCCTGCCCGGCCTCCAGGCCGGCCTGGGCGGCCAGGCTCTCCGGCGCCACGGAACCGATGACCGGGCGCACCTGCTGACTACCGAGCAGGGCGACGACCCAGAAGAACAGAATCGCCAGTAGGAAATTGGCGATGGGACCAGCCGCGACGATGGCGATCCGCTGACGGACCGTCTTGCGATTGAAGGACTGTTCGAGCAGATGGGCCGGTACTTCCGCCTCGCGCTCGTCGAGCATCTTGACGTAGCCGCCCAGCGGAATGGCCGCCACCACGAACTCGGTGCCGTGCCGGTCGTGCCAGCGCACCAGCGGCGTGCCGAAGCCGACGGAGAAGCGCAGGACCTTCACCCCGCAGCGTCGCGCGACCCAGAAGTGGCCGAATTCGTGGAACGTCACCAGCACGCCCAGGGCCACCAGGGTACCGACGATCATGTAAAGCGCACTCATCTCCTACCTCCAGGCCGTCCGAAGACTAGCCGGCGTGTCGGGTCAACCATTGCCCGGCGACCGAACGGGCGCGGCGATCGGCGGCCAGGACCTGATCGAGCGATTCGACTGCGGTCACCGCCTCGCGGTTCAGCACGTCCTCGATGATAACCGCGATGTCGCTGAAGCGGATGCGCCGCTCGAGAAATGCGGCCACGGCCACCTCGTTCGCGGCATTCAGCATGGCCGGGGCGCTGCCGCCGGTTTCCGCGGCCTGGCTCGCCAGGCGCAGGCAGGGGAAGCGCTGCTCGTCGGGGCGCTGGAAATCCAGGCGACCGACGGCGAACATATCCAGCGGCGAAACGCCGGAATCGATTCGCTCCGGCCAGGCCATGGCATAGGAAATCGGCGTGCGCATGTCCGGATTGCCGAGCTGGGCGATCACCGAACCGTCGACGTAGTCCACCATCGAGTGGATCACGCTCTGCGGGTGGATCACCACCTCGACCTGGCTCGGCTGGGCGTCGAACAGCCAGCACGCCTCGATCAGTTCGAGCCCCTTGTTCATCATGCTGGCGGAGTCGACGGAAATCTTCCGCCCCATCGACCAGTTCGGGTGCGCACAAGCCTGCTCCGGCGTCACCGAAGCGAGCTGCTCCAGCGGCGTCTCACGGAACGGGCCGCCGGAGGCGGTCAAGAGGATCCGGCGCACGCCGACCCGCTCCAGGCCATCGGCATAATTGCGCGGCAGCGACTGGAAGATCGCGTTGTGCTCGCTGTCGATCGGCAGGAGCACCGCGCCGCTGCGCTTGACCGCCTGCATGAACAGCGCGCCGGACATCACCAGCGCTTCCTTGTTGGCCAGCAGTACGCGCTTGCCGGCCTCGACGGCCGCCAGGGTCGACGGCAGCCCGGCGGCGCCGACGATGGCCGCCATTACCATGTCCACTTCGGGCGCGCTGGCCACTTCGCACAACGCCTGCTCGCCGAACAGCACCCGGGTGCGGATACCCGCCGCGGCGAGCGAGCCCTGCAAGGCAATCGCCGCGGCCTGCTCCGGCACCACCGCATAGACGGGGCGGTGCCTGAGGCACAGCGCCTCGAGTTCGGCCAGGCGGCTGAAGCCAGTCAGGGCGAAGGCTTCGTAACGATCGGGATGACGCTGGACGACGTCCAGGGTGCTCAGGCCGATCGAGCCGGTCGCGCCGAGCACGCTGATCCGCTGCGGTCGACTCATGGCGCACCCCAGCCGGCGGCCCAGAGCAGGGCCGCGAATACCGGGATGGCTGCCGTCAGGCTGTCGATGCGATCCAGCACGCCACCGTGGCCGGGCAGCAGGTTGCTGCTGTCCTTGATTCCGGACTGGCGCTTGAACATGCTTTCGGTGAGGTCGCCGACGATCGAGACGAACACCACCAGCGCCGCGCCGAGCAGGGCCAGGAGCAGCGCGCCGAGGGACCAGCCGCGGTAGAGGCCGACCGCCAGGGTGATCGCCAGGCTGGCCGCCAGGCCGCCGTAAACGCCTTCCCAGCTCTTGCCGGGGCTGACCCGCGGCGCCAGCTTGCGCTTGCCGAAGGCCTTGCCGGAGAAGTAGGCGCCGATATCCGCGCCCCAGACCAGCACCATCACGGCGATGATCAGGCCATTGGCCAGCGGCCACTGCTTGAGCAAGACCAGCCCCTGCCAGGCCGGCAACAGGATCAGCAGGCCCATGCCCAGGCGGCGCCAGCGGCCGCCCCAGTAGCCGACGCTTTCCGGGTAGGTGAGCACCAGCACGGTGGCCAGCGTCCACCAGACCAGCGCCAGCAGCAGCACGGCTCCGGCAAGCTGCGGCAGATGGTAGAGAGCGACCATCAGCACGGCGACCGTCGCCGCGTAGGCAACGCGGCCGAACTGTTGTTCATAGCCGGCCAGGCGCGCCCATTCCCAGGCCCCCAGGCTCACCACCGCGCCGATGAACAGGGCGAAGAACGCCCCTTCGAGAAGGAAAAAACCACCCAGCGCGATGGGCAAAAGCACCAGCGCCGTGATGATCCGTTGTTTCAGCATGACGGACGGGCCTCGGCCTCGACTTGCTCGCTGGTCTTGCCGAAGCGGCGCTGGCGCTTGGAGAAATCCGCCAGGGCAGCCCGCATCGCCGCGTGCTTGAAGTCGGGCCAGAACAGGTCGGAGAAATACAGCTCGGCGTAGGCCAGCTGCCAGAGAAGGAAATTGCTGATGCGATGCTCGCCGCCAGTGCGGATGCACAGGTCGGGCAGCGGCTGGTCGCCGGTCACCAGGCAGCCCTGGAGCAGCTCGGCGGAGATATCGTCCGCCGCCAGGTGCCCGCCCTGGACCTCGCGCGCCAGGCGCTGTGCGGCCTGGACGATGTCCCACTGGCCGCCGTAGTTGGCGGCGACCTGGAGGAGGAAACGGGTATTGCCGGCAGTGGCGGCTTCCGCTTCGCGCATGGCCGCCTGCAACTCCGGATGGAAACGCGTGCGATCGCCGATGATGCGCAGGCGGATGCCGTTCTCGTCGAGCTTGCGCACCTCGCGGCGCAGGGCCACGAGAAACAGCTCCATCAGCGCGCTGACTTCGTCCGCCGGACGCTGCCAGTTCTCGCTGGAGAACGCGAACAGGGTGAGGACCTCGACCCCTGCCTCGGCGCAGACCTCGATCACCGCCCTGACGGCATCGACACCGGCCTTGTGGCCGGCGACGCCGGGCAGAAGACGCTTCTTCGCCCAGCGATTGTTACCGTCCATGATAATGGCCACGTGGCGTGGCACGCACACATCCTTCCGGGTCTTTTCCATGACGTCAGCCCGGCCTCAGACAGCCATGAGGTCCGCTTCTTTGGCTTCCAGTGCCTTCTCGATCTCACCGATGAACTTGTCGGTCAGCTTCTGCACGTCGTCGCCGGCGCGGCGCTCTTCGTCCTCGCTGATTTCCTTTTCCTTCTGCAGGTCCTTCAGCTGGGCCAGCGCATCGCGACGGATGTTGCGCACGGAAACCCGCGCCTGCTCGGCCTCGGCACGCGCCTGCTTGGTGTAGCCCTTGCGGGTCTCCTCGGTCAGGGCCGGCATCGGTACGCGGATGGTGGTGCCGGCGGTGGCCGGGTTGAGCCCCAGGTCGGAGGTCATGATGGCCTTCTCGACCGCCTGGATCATGCTCTTGTCGAACACGGCCAGGGCCAGGGTGCGGGAGTCTTCCACGGTGACGTTGGCGACCTGGCGCAGCGGCGTATCGGCCCCGTAATAGGAAACCATCACGCTATCCAGGATGCTCGGATGCGCGCGACCGGTACGAATCTTCGCGAAGGCATGGCCCAGCGCTTCCAGGGTCTTGCCCATGCGCTCCTGCGCTTCCTTCTTGATCTCGTTGATCATTCTCAACCCTCCTCGATCAGGGTGCCTTCGGCACCACCAACAACAATATTCAGCAATGCGCCCGGCTTGTTCATGTTGAACACCCGCAGCGGCATGTTCTGGTCACGGCACAGGCAGATGGCGGTCAGGTCCATCACGCCGAGCTTGCGGTCGAGCACTTCATCATAGGTCAGGCGCTCGAACTTCTCGGCATTCGGGTCCTTGAACGGGTCGGCAGTGTACACGCCATCGACCTTGGTAGCCTTAAGGACCACGTCGGCGTCGATCTCGATGGCGCGCAGGCAAGCCGCCGAGTCGGTGGTGAAGAACGGGTTGCCGGTACCGGCGGAGAAGATCACCACCTCGCCACCGCCGAGGTGGCGCATGGCCTTGCGGCGGTCGTAGTGGTCGGTCACACCGACCATGGAGATCGCCGACATCACCAGCGCGGGGATGTTCGAGCGCTCCAGCGCATCGCGCATCGCCAGGCCGTTCATCACGGTGGCCAGCATCCCCATGTGGTCGCCGGTCACCCGGTCCATGCCGGCCGCGGACAGGGCCGCGCCGCGGAACAGGTTGCCGCCGCCGATGACCAGGCCGACCTGCACGCCGATCCCGACCAACTGGCCGATTTCCAGCGCCATGCGGTCCAGCACCTTGGGATCGATGCCGAACTCCTCCGAGCCCATCAGGGCTTCGCCGCTCAACTTTAGAAGAATGCGTTTATAGCGAGGTTGACGAGCGCTCAGTTGCTGAGCCATGACCTTTTCTCCTGCGGCGATAAAAATACGTGACGGCCGGGCCGTCGTGGGTGGAGACGACTTTGCGCCTGCGTTGCGTGCGAGCCCGCCGAGCGGGCCGGCAACGCGGAAGCTGCCCCGAACGCTTCCCCATTTGACGAAGAGGCCGCACGCATCAGCGGGCAGCCTCTTCCGGGGCGACAGTCGAAACCGTCTTTGTTACTGCTTGGTGGCGGCTACTTGAGCGGCAACTTCGGCAGCGAAGTCCACTTCGGCCTTCTCGATGCCTTCGCCCACTTCGTAACGAACGAAGGAAACGATTTCGGCGCCAGCCTGCTTGGCCAGGTCGCCGACCTTCACTTCCGGGTTCTTCACGAAAGGCTGCTCGACCAGGCTCGCTTCGGCGAGGAACTTGCTGATGCGGCCCTTGACCATGTTCTCGACGATGTTCTCCGGCTTGCCGGCGATCTTGTCGGCGTTCAGCGCCAGGAAGATTTCCTTCTCTTTCGCGATCGCTTCTTCGGAAACTTCCGAAGCGCTCAGGAACTGCGGGTTGCTGGCGGCGACATGCATGGCGATGTCCTTGGCCAGTTCCGGGTTGCCGCCTTTCAGGTTGACCACGACACCGATGCGGTGGCCGTGCAGGTAGGCGCCGACCACGTCGCCCTCGACGCGGGTCAGGCGGCGGATGTTGACGTTCTCGCCGGTCTTGGCGACCAGGGCCAGACGAGCTTCCTCACGTGCTTCGACCAGCGGAGCGGCGTCGGTCAGCTTCTCGTTGAAGGCCTTTTCCAGACTCTCGGCGACGAAGCCCTTGAAGTCGTCCTGGAGGGCCAGGAAGTCGGTCTGGGAGTTGACTTCGATGATCACGGCGGCCTTGTTGTCGGCAGCGATCTTGACGGCGATCGAGCCTTCGGCGGCAATGTTGCCGGCCTTCTTGGCAGCCTTGATCGCACCGGCAGCGCGCATGTCGTCGATGGCCTTCTCGATGTCGCCGCCAGCGGCGGTCAGCGCCTTCTTGCACTCCATCATGCCCAAGCCGGTACGCTCGCGCAGTTCTTTAACCATGGCTGCAGTAATTTCTGCCATTTCGAAATCCTCTTGAGTGGTAGCTCTCAAAAAACCTTTGTGCCCGGCCTGCCGGGCAGAAACTCAAAGGTGGCAAAAAGGGGGCATAGCCCCCTTCCTGCGCACCGTCGGACGTCTGAACGTCCCGGAATCAGCCTTCGGCGGATTCGGCCGGCGCTTCCTCGACGAACTCGTCGGCGCTGGTGGCAGCGCCCTGCTTGCCGCGGATTACCGCTTCGGCCATCGAGTTCAGGTAGAGTTGCACGGCGCGGATGGCATCATCGTTACCGGGAATTACATAGTCGACGCCTTCCGGGCTGCTGTTGGTATCGACAACGCCGATGACCGGGATGCCCAGCTTGTTGGCTTCGGTGATGGCGATGCGCTCGTGGTCGACGTCGATCACGAACAGAGCGTCCGGCAGGCCGCCCATGTCCTTGATGCCGCCCAGGCTGCGCTCGAGCTTCTCGAGGTCACGGCTGCGCATCAGGGCTTCTTTCTTGGTCAGCTTGTCGAAGGTGCCGTCCTGGGACTGGGTTTCCAGGTCGCGCAGGCGCTTGATCGACTGACGGATGGTCTTGTAGTTGGTGAGCATGCCGCCCAGCCAGCGATGGTCGACGTACGGCATACCGCAACGAGCGGCTTCCTCGCGAACGATCTTGCCGGCGGAACGCTTGGTGCCGACGAACAGGATCTTGTTCTTGCCAGCGGCCAGGCGCTCAACGAAGGTCAGGGCCTCGTTGAACATCGGCAGGGTCTTTTCGAGGTTGATGATATGGATCTTGTTGCGCGCGCCGAAAATGAACTTGCCCATTTTCGGGTTCCAGTAACGGGTCTGGTGGCCGAAGTGCACACCGGCCTTCAGCATATCGCGCATGTTGACTTGGGACATGATAGTTCCTCGATAAGTCGGGTTAGGCCTCCACGCATCCCAATGACCAACCCTTGCGGGCACCCAGGCCATCGTGTCGATGCATGTGTGGGTTTGTGCTCCGGAAAAGGCCGCAGCCTCGGAGCGGGGCGCTTTATACCATAACCGTGGACGCAGTGAAACCCGCCGCGGATGGCCGGGCGGGAGTAGATCGGTCGGTCAGGTCTGCTAGAATCGCGTATTCCTTATTATTCATGCGTGCTTGCACGCCCGAAGAGAATTCGCATGACCGTCACCATCAAGACGCCCGACGATATCGAGAAGATGCGCATCGCCGGCCGCCTGGCCGCCGAAGTGCTGGAAATGATCGGCGAACACATCAAGCCCGGCGTGACCACCGAGGAGCTGGATCGCATCTGCCACGACTATATCGTCAACGAGCAGAAGGCGATTCCCGCCCCGCTGAACTACAAGGGCTTTCCCAAGTCGATCTGCACCTCGATCAACCATGTGGTCTGCCATGGCATCCCCAACGAGAAGCCACTGAAGGAAGGCGACATCCTCAACGTCGACATCACCGTCATCAAGGACGGCTACCACGGCGACACCAGCAAGATGTTCCTGGTCGGCAAGACCCCGGAATGGGCCGACCGCCTCTGCCAGATCACCCAGGAATGCATGTACAAGGGCATTTCCGTGGTGCGTCCGGGCGCGCACCTGGGCGATATCGGCGAAATCATCCAGAAGCACGCGGAAAAGAACGGCTTCTCGGTGGTCCGCGAATACTGCGGCCATGGCATCGGCAAGGTGTTCCACGAGGAGCCGCAGGTCCTCCACTACGGTCGTGCGGGTACCGGCATCGAGCTGAAGGAAGGCATGATCTTCACCATCGAGCCGATGATCAACCAGGGCCGCCCGGAGACCCGCCTGCTCGGCGACGGCTGGACCGCGATCACCAAGGACCGCAAGCTGTCCGCGCAATGGGAGCACACCGTGCTGGTCACCGCCGATGGCTACGAGATCCTCACCCTGCGCAACGACGAAACCTTCCCGCGCACCTCGGCAGCCTGATCCGGCCCGGCTTTTGCTGCCAGCCGTGCGCCTCGACGCCCCGCCCCATTCCGGCGGGGCCGACGCCCCGATTCGGCGCAACGCGCGCACCAATACAGCGCAAAAACGCACCAAGACGGGGCGCTCGCGTATCGAACCCAACCGCTAGCAGATAAAGGAAGGCCGCATGCCGCAGGTGGATCCCGAATTGTTCGATCGCGGGCAGTTCCAGGCGGAACTGGCCTTGAAGTCCAGCCCGATCGCCGCCTTCAAGAAGGCCATCCGGCAATTCCGCGAAGTGCTCGACAACCGCTTCAACAGCGGCCGCGACATCCGCCGCCTGATCGAAGATCGCGCCTGGTGCGTCGACCAGATCCTGCAACAGGCCTGGCAGCGCTTCGACTGGGGAGACGACGCCGACATCGCCCTGGTCGCCGTGGGCGGCTACGGCCGCGGCGAACTCCACCCCTACTCCGACGTCGACCTGCTGATCCTCCTCGACAGCGAGGACCAGGAGAGCTTCCGCGAGCCGATCGAAGGCTTCCTCACCCTGCTCTGGGACATCGGCCTGGAAGTCGGCCAGAGCGTGCGCTCGGTGCAGCAGTGCGCGGAGGAAGCGCGCGCCGACCTGACGGTGATCACCACCCTCATGGAGTGCCGCACCATCTGCGGCCCCGACAGCCTGCGCCAGCGCATGCTGCAGGTTACCGGCAGCGCGCACATGTGGCCGAGCAAGGAGTTCTTCCTGGCCAAACGCCACGAACAGCAGCGCCGCCACGCCAAGTACAACGACACCGAGTACAACCTCGAGCCCAACGTCAAGGGCTCCCCCGGCGGCCTGCGCGACATCCAGACCATCCTCTGGATGGCCCGCCGCCAGTTCGGCAGCCTCAACCTGCACGCCCTGGTGCGCGAAGGCTTCCTGGTGGAAAGCGAGTGCAGCATGCTGGCTTCCAGCCAGGAGTTCCTCTGGCGGGTCCGCTATGCCCTGCACATGCTCGCCGGGCGCGCCGAGGATCGCCTGCTGTTCGATCACCAGCGCAGCATCGCCCGTCTGTTCGGCTACGAAGACAACGACGTCAAACTGGCGGTCGAACGCTTCATGCAGAAGTACTACCGGGTGGTGATGGCGATCTCCGAGCTGAACGACCTGA
The DNA here is from genome assembly GCF_013343155.1 of Pseudomonas sp. FDAARGOS_761. Classification (NCBI taxonomy): domain Bacteria; kingdom Pseudomonadati; phylum Pseudomonadota; class Gammaproteobacteria; order Pseudomonadales; family Pseudomonadaceae; genus Pseudomonas; species Pseudomonas sp. FDAARGOS_761. The sequence continues at coordinate 4,173,929 of NZ_CP054572.1, forward strand.
TCATCCAGCACTTCGAGGAAGTCATCCTGCCCTGCGAGCAGCCGGTGCAGATCCAGCCGCTGAACAGTCGCTTCCAGTTGCGCGACGGCTACATCGAGGTGACGCACCCGAACGTCTTCAAGCGCACCCCGTTCGCCCTCCTGGAAATCTTCGTGCTGATGGCCCAGCACCCGGAAATCAAGGGCGTGCGCGCCGACACCATTCGCCTGCTGCGCGACAGCCGACACCTGATCGACGACGAGTTCCGCCACGACATCCGCAACACCAGCCTGTTCATCGAGCTGTTCAAGAGCAGCCAGGGTATCCACCGCAACCTGCGGCGGATGAACCGCTACGGCATCCTCGGCCGCTACCTGCCGGAGTTCGGCCATATCATCGGGCAGATGCAGCACGACCTGTTCCATATCTATACGGTGGACGCCCACACCCTCAACCTGATCAAGCACCTGCGCAAGCTGAATCGGCCGGAGATGGCCGAGAAATATCCGCTGGCGAGCAAGATCATCGATCGTCTGCCCAAGCCGGAACTGATCTACATCGCCGGTCTCTACCACGACATCGCCAAGGGCCGTGGCGGCGACCACTCGGAACTCGGTGCGGTGGACGCCGAGGCCTTCTGCCAGAGCCACCAGTTGCCGCTCTGGGACACCCAACTGGTGTCCTGGCTGGTGCAGAACCACCTGGTGATGTCGACCACCGCACAACGCAAGGACCTCTCCGACCCGCAGGTGATCTTCGATTTCGCCCAACTGGTCGGCGACCAGACCCACCTCGACTACCTGTACGTGCTCACCGTGGCCGACATCAACGCCACCAACCCGACGCTCTGGAACTCCTGGCGCGCCAGCCTGCTCCGGCAGCTCTACACCGAGACCAAGCGCGCCCTGCGCCGCGGCCTGGAGAACCCGGTGGACCGCGAGGAGCAGATCCGCCAGACGCAGACCGCGGCCCTCGACCAACTGGTACGCAACGGCATCGACCAGGACGATGCCGAGCAGTTATGGAGCCAGCTCGGCGACGACTACTTCCTGCGCCACACCGCCGGCGACGTGGCCTGGCACACCGAGGCGATCCTCCAGCACCCGGACGACGGCACGCCGCTGGTGCTGATCAAGGAAACCACCCAGCGCGAGTTCGAGAGCGGTTCGCAGATCTTCATCTACGCCGCCGACCAGCACGATTTCTTCGCGGTCACCGTGGCCGCCATGGACCAGCTCAACCTGAGCATCCAGGACGCGCGGATCATCACCTCCACCAGCCAGTTCACCCTCGATACCTATATCGTGCTCGACGCCGACGGCGACTCCATCGGCAACAACCCGGAGCGCATCGCCGAGATCCGCGAGGGGCTTATCGACGCATTGAAGAACCCCGACGACTACCCGACCATCATCCAGCGCCGGGTGCCGCGCCAGCTCAAGCACTTCGCCTTCGCCCCGCAGGTGACCATCTCCACCGACGCGCTGCGCCAGGTCTCGGTGCTCGAAGTCATCGCCCCCGACCGCCCCGGCCTGCTGGCGCGGATCGGCGGCATCTTCCTGGATTTCGACCTGTCGGTGCAGAACGCCAAGATCGCCACCCTCGGCGAGCGCGTGGAGGACGTCTTCTACATCACCGATGCGCGCAACCAGCCGCTCGCCGACCCCGACCTATGCAAACGCCTGCAGGCCGCCCTGGTCGAGCAGCTGTCACAAGACAACGGACGGGACACCCTGCCTACCCGGATAAACTTCTGAGAAGCCTTGCCAACGCCATGAATACCGCACTCGACAACCTCCAGCCCTACCCCTTCGAGAAGCTCCGCGCCCTGCTCGGCGGCGCCCGGCCGCCCGCGACGCTGAAGCCGATCGCACTGTCCATCGGCGAGCCCAAGCACCGCTCGCCGAGCTTCGTCGCCGAAACCCTGGCGGAGAACCTGGACCAGCTCGCGGTCTACCCGACCACCCTCGGCCTGCCGGCCCTGCGCGAAGCCATCGCGCGCTGGTGCGAGCGGCGCTTCTCGGTACCGGCCGGCTGGCTGGATGCGGCGCGCCACGTACTGCCGGTGAACGGTACCCGCGAGGCGCTGTTCGCCTTCACCCAGACCGTGGTCCGCCGCAGCGAGCCCGGCGAGGCGCCCGGCCTGGTGGTCAGCCCGAACCCGTTCTACCAGATCTACGAAGGCGCGGCGCTGCTCGCCGGAGCCGTGCCGCACTACCTGCCCTGCCGCGAGGAAAACGGCTTCAACCCCGATTTCGACGCGGTCGACGAGGCGACCTGGCAGCGCTGCCAGATTCTCTTCCTCTGCTCGCCGGGCAACCCCACCGGGGCCCTGGTACCGCTGGAGACCCTGAAGAAGCTGATCGCCCTGGCCGACCGCTACGACTTCGTGATCGCCGCCGATGAGTGCTACAGCGAACTCTACTTCGACGAAAACGCCCCGCCGCCCGGCCTGCTCAACGCTTGCGCCGAGCTGGGCCGCACGGACTTCAGCCGCTGCGTGGTGTTCCACAGCCTGTCCAAGCGCTCCAACCTGCCCGGCCTGCGCTCGGGCTTCGTCGCCGGCGACGCGGAGATCCTGAAGAAATTCCTCCTCTACCGCACCTACCACGGCTGCGCCATGCCGGTGCAGACCCAGTTGGCGAGCATCGCCGCCTGGAACGACGAGGTCCATGTGCGCGCCAACCGCAGCCTCTACCGCGAGAAATTCGACGCCGTGCTGGCGATCCTCGACGGCGTGCTCGACGTACAGCGCCCGGACGGCAGTTTCTACCTGTGGGCACGTACCCCGGTGGACGACACCGTATTCACCCGCGAACTGTTCGAGCAGCAGCACGTGACGGTGGTGCCGGGTTCCTACCTGTCGCGCGAGGTGGACGGCGAGAACCCCGGCGCCAACCGCGTGCGCATGGCCCTGGTGGCACCACTGGCCGAGTGCGTCGAAGCCGCCGAGCGCATCCGCGACTACCTGCGGGCGCGCTGAAGCCTGGGCGGAGAAACGAAAAGGGATCGCCGCGGCGATCCCTTTTCGTTCACACCCAGCGGGCGAAGCGATTGGTCAGCCAGCTTTCCTGCTGGTCCAGCTCGCGCAGGATATCGCCCAGTGTCTCGTCGTCGATCTCGTTGTTACGCCGCTGCCGGTACAGTTCCAGGCGCTGCGCGCGCAACGCCTTCAGGCGCAAGGCCTTGTCGGCGATCTCCAGGGCCTGGGCCTGGTCGCGGGCCTCATCGGTGGTCGGTGCGGTATCCAGCGACTGGCGGTATTCGGCCATGATCTGCGCACGCGCCTCGGCGACCCGCGAAGTATTCGCCGCATCGTTGCCTTCCACCTGCGGCAGTTCCTCGCTCTCCAGGGCCCGGATCGCCGCCTCCGCGGTCTTGCGCCAGGCCTCGCGCCGCTCGCGCTCGTGGGCGCCATTGTTGCTCGCCGGCAGCCCGCGCAGCAGCAGCGGCAGGCCGATGGTCGCGCCGATCAGGGAAATCAGGATCACGCTGGTGGCGATGAAGATGATCAGGTCGCGCTGCGGGAAGGCGCTGCCATCCATCAGGCTCATCGGTACCGACAGCACCGCCGCCAGGGTCACCGCACCACGCACGCCGCTCAATGCACTGAGGGCGGAGAGACGGCGCAGGGAGATGCCGCTCAGCCCGGGCGGGCTCTTGCCGCGCCAGCGATCGATGCGCAGCGACAGCTTCCAGTAGCCATAGACCCAGCCGTAGCGGATCAGCATCAGCACGGCGGTGATCGCCGCCACGTAGGCCAGCAGCAGCGAGGAACGCCAGAGCAGGTCGCCGTGGTGGTTGGCCACCGACTTCATGATGTCCGGCAACTGCAGGCCGAGCAGCAGGAACACCACACCGTTGAAGGCGAACTCCAGCATCGACCAGACGCTGCGGTTGAGCAGGCGCGTGGAAGTCTGCCGCGGCAGCAGGTCGACCCAGCTCTGCATCATGCCGGCCGCCACCGCCGAGAGAATCCCGGAGACGCCCAGGTGTTCCGCCACCATGTAGGAGGCGAACGGCAGCAACAGCATCAGTACCACGTGGGTCGCCGGGTCGTCCCAGCCACGGGAGATCATCCAGGCGCGGATGCGGCCCAGCGACCAGCTGAGGAACACCCCGATGGCCAGGCCGCCGACCGCGACCAGGAGGAAGTTGAGGCTGGCGTCCACCAGCGAGAACACGCCGGTCATCGCCGCGGCGATGGCGAACTTGAATGCCACCAGGCCAGAGGCATCGTTCATCAGCGCCTCGCCCTCCAGCAGGTGCATCAGGCGCTTGGGCAGCCGCCCCTGGGTGATCGCCGAGACCGCCAGGGCGTCCGTGGGCGACAGCACGGCGGCGAGGGCGAAGGAAGCCGCCAGGGGAATTTCCGGGATCAGCAGATGGATGAAATAGCCGGCGCCGACCACGGTGAAGAACACCAGGCCGAACGCCATCATCAGGATCGGCCAGCGCATCCGCCAGACTTCCCGCTTGGGAATGCGCCAGCCATCGACGAACAGCAGCGGCGGAATGAACAGGAAGAGGAACAGCTCCGGGTCGAGGGCAATGTGCAGCCCGAGGGACGGCAAGGCCAGCAGGGCCCCGGCGGCGATCTGGATCAGCGGTAGCGGCAAGGGCAGCAACTGGGCAGCCAGGCGGGTGGCGCCGACGACCAGCAGCAGGGTCAGAACGGTGTACACGGTTTGCATGAGGGCGGGGATCTCCGGCTTCGTCCCTGGACGATGCGACTGCGCCGATTGCACCATCGCGATCGGTAGGCAGCTATCCGACATTCGCACAATCCGTACGGTCTTTCCTAGCCCCGCCGCTCTACCCCGCGCGTCCGCCCCCTCCGCGGCGACGACCGGGGCGCCCGGCCAAGGTTCCCGCACTAGTACATCCGAGCTATTTCATAGCGGTGCGAGACGCTCCTACACTCCCCTTCAGTCCAGGCCCGCCGTAGCGTCGGCCAGGACGACGCCCCGAAGGAGTACGGGGTGCAGCACCCACTCAGACAAAGGAATGCCGCCATGACAAGCAAGGGACTTACTTCCGCACTGCTGCTCGCCTCGATGTTCGCCGCCACCTCCGGCTGCCTCCAGCAGAACGCACTGACCCAGGGCTACCGCACCACCCAGCCCGGGCAACCCGGTCAGGCCCAGGTCGCCTCCGCCAACACCCCTTGCACCCCCAGCGCCACCAATGACCTGATCGCTACCGGTCGCAGCCTGCTGGACATCACCACCAACCTGATCAAGACCCGCAACCAGATGAGCGACGGCGGCAGCATCATGCGCGACGTCGACGACGTGCAGAAGGTCGGCAAGGGCCATGCCGTGCTGGACAGCGTCGAGAGCATGACCGGCGGTCCGCAGCAGCCCTGCGGCTAAGCGCACCACGACGATTCATCCCGGACAGCGAGCCCCCGCACGCTGTTCTCCCCCTGAGCCTCGCCTACCCGGCGGGGCTTTTTTTGTCCTGCGCCAAACAGCCGCCGCCCCGCATCAAGGAACTCGCCCATCACCCGGCCATGCAGACCAGGCCGCTTCGAGTCCCGTTCGTCACCTGTGCAAGGCGTCTGGAACGCGGCTATTGTCCGACGATCGAAGTGATGGCAATGTAGAATTACACCTTTGGATGTAGTCGTTTCGGGTAGGTCGCGAGATGGAACGAGCTTTTTCCCCTACCGCGGAATCGCGGAGCAGCGGCCCATGAGGCGCGCCGAGATGCTGTTGCTGAAGAGCCTGGCGGAAACACTGATGGCCGACCGGGACAACCGCCACGACGACTTGCAGGCGACCATGCGGCTGGCGCACCTGAGTTCGCCGGAGATGATCCTGTACATGGTCAACCGGGTGCTCGAGCTCGAAGAGAGCATCGAGCGGATCGCCGCGGTTCTCCAGAAACTCTCTGCGGACGAGCCGATGCCCCTAGAGGAAACGCCGCCCGAACCAGCCTTCGAACCGGCCCTGCAGTCCCGCGCCACCGAGACCGCGGAAACCTAGCGGCGGGCAGGCCGCTACACCAGCACCTGGCGAGTGCTGGCGATCAGCGCATGCACCTGTCGCTCCACCTGCTCCGCCACCGGCACTTCGGGCCCCTGCCCCTCCGGGCAGGGCAGGTTCGGCGTGGTGCCGAACAGCCGGCAGATCAGCGGACGTTCCTCATAGGCCTCGCAGCCGTTCGGTCCGAGATGGACGCAGTTCCACTCGGCCAGGGCGGCGTCGTGTTCGGCCTCGCTCTTCAGCGGCAGGCGGGCCATCTCTTCCGACGAGGCGGTAACCGGCCCGCAGCAATCGTGGCAGCCGGGTTTGCAGGCGAAGCCCGGTATCTGCAGGCGTAATTGGTCTATCTGGCGACCGATGCAACTCATGGGAAATCTCCTCGGCGGGGGAAGGATTGTACAGCGCGGACCGGAGCATTCCGAAAGTACCGGTAAGGATGCTCTCCAGCGAGCCGAATCGACCTGTTCAACCTGCGCTCTCTCCGTTCCCGGCCAGGGAAACAGCCCGGCTCCCTGTCCGCCCGCCCGTCCACGGCTATCTGCCGTCACGCCGCTCCCGAGCGCGGTAGCCCCGAGACCGCACAGGGGCGGAACGACGTGGCATAATCCGGCGATCACCTTTCGGCGACCTATCGGCAGGGCCCGGGAAGACCCGGGCCTCGGGAGAAGCAATGACCTACGTTCTCTACGGCATCAAAGCCTGCGACACCATGAAGAAGGCTCGGACCTGGCTCGACGAGCACAAGGTCGCCTACGACTTCCACGACTACAAGGCCGTCGGCATCGACCGCGAACACCTGCGGCGCTGGTGCGCGGAGCACGGCTGGCAGACCGTCCTCAACCGCGCCGGCACTACCTTCCGCAAGCTCGACGAAGCGCAGAAGGCCGATCTCGACGAAGCCAAGGCGATCGAGCTGATGCTGGCCCAGCCGTCGATGATCAAGCGCCCGGTGCTGGAACTGGGCAGCAGGACGCTGGTCGGCTTCAAGCCCGACGCCTACGCCGCCGCGCTGGCCTGAACGGGAGGCCGCATGAGCATCGCCTGGGCCCTGTTCGTACCCGCCTGCTTCGCCCTCAACCTGGCGCCGGGGCCGAACAACCTGCTGTCGCTGAACAACGCCGCGCGGCACGGTTTCGCCACCGCCTCGCTGGCCGGCGGCGGGCGCCTGCTGGCATTCGCCGGCATGCTCGCCCTGGTCGCCTCCGGGCTGGCGCTGGTGCTGCACACCTCGGCCTGGCTGTTCCTGGCGATCAAGCTGCTCGGCGCTGCCTACCTGTTGTGGCTTGCGCTGCAATTGTGGCGGGCCGATGCGCAGCCACTGGCGAACGAAGCCAGCCCGGTGCGTCCCAGCCTCTGGCGCCTGGGGCGCCAGGAGTTCCTGGTGGCGGCGGGCAACCCGAAAGCGATCCTGATCTTCACCGCCTTCCTGCCGCAGTTCGTCGATCCCGGCCAACCGCTGGGCGCCCAGTTCGCCCAGCTCGGCGCGGCATTCCTGCTGCTCGAATGGCTGGCCATCGCTCTTTATTCCTATGCCGGGCTCCACCTCGGCCGGCTGCTCGCCGGCCAGCGGGCCCGGCGTCTGTTCAACCGCGGTTGCGCCGCGCTGCTCGGCAGCGCGGGACTGGGCCTGCTGCTCAGCCGCCGTCCGGCCTGACCGTTCCACTCCGTTTCGAGGAAACCCACATGTCGCAATCCCTGTTCAGCCTGGCCTTCGGCGTCGGCACCCAGAACCGCCAGGAAGCCTGGCTGGAAGTGTTCTACGCGCTGCCGCTGCTCAAGCCTTCGAGCGAAATCGTCGCTGCCGTCGCACCGATCCTTGGCTACGCAGCCGGCAACCAGGCGCTGACCTTCACTTCGCAGCAGGCCTACCAGCTGGCCGACGCCCTGAAGGGTATCGACGCCGCTCAGTCGGCCCTGCTCTCGCGCCTGGCAGAAAGCCAGAAGCCGCTGGTCGCCACCCTGTTGGCGGAAGACGCCGCGCCGTCCTCCACCCCGGAGGCCTACCTCAAGCTGCACCTGCTCTCCCACCGCCTGGTCAAACCGCACGCTGTGAACCTGAGCGGCATCTTCCCGCTCCTGCCGAACGTGGCCTGGACCAACATCGGCGCGGTGGACCTGGCCGAACTGGCCGAACTGCAACTGGAAGCGCGACTGAAGGGCAAGCTGCTGGAAGTCTTCTCCGTCGACAAGTTTCCGAAGATGACCGACTACGTGGTCCCGGCCGGCGTACGCATCGCCGACACCGCCCGCGTGCGCCTGGGCGCCTACATCGGTGAAGGCACCACGGTGATGCACGAAGGTTTCGTCAACTTCAACGCCGGCACCGAAGGCCCGGGCATGATCGAAGGCCGCGTATCCGCCGGCGTGTTCGTCGGCAAGGGGTCGGACCTGGGCGGCGGCTGCTCGACCATGGGCACCCTTTCCGGTGGCGGCAACATCGTCATCAGCGTCGGCGAAGGCTGCCTGATCGGCGCCAACGCCGGCATCGGCATCCCGCTGGGCGATCGCAACATCGTCGAGGCCGGCCTGTACATCACCGCCGGCACCAAGGTCGCCCTGCTCGACGAGCAGAACGCTCTGGTGAAAGTGGTCAAGGCCCGCGACCTGGCCGGTCAGCCCGACCTGCTGTTCCGCCGCAACTCGCAGAACGGTGCGGTGGAGTGCAAGACCAACAAGACCGCCATCGAGCTGAACGAAGCGCTGCACGCGCACAACTGAGCCCAGCTCGCCTCCCCGCTCGCCCGACGGCGCTCGCCAGCGCCGCCGGGTGCGCTACCCTTTCCCCTGTAACCGTCCTCGCACAGTGTCCGCCATGTCCCTGCCGTCTCCCTGGCGCGCCGACTTTCCGGCCTTTTCCGCCTTCGCCGCGGAAGGCCTGACCTACCTCGACAGCGCCGCCACCACCCAGAAGCCACAGGCCGTACTCGACGCCCTGAACGGCTACTACCTTGGCGGCGCCGCCAACGTCCACCGCGCCCAACATGTCCCCGGCGAGCGCGCCACCCGGGCCTTCGAGGCCGCGCGCAGCCGCGTCGCCCACTGGCTGCACGCCGTCAACCCGGCCGAGGTGCTGTTCACCCGCGGCACCACAGAGGCGATCAACCTGGTGGGCTATGGGCTGGAGCGGCATTTCCGTCCTGGCGACGAACTGCTGGTCAGTGCCCTGGAACACCATGCCAACCTGCTTCCCTGGCAGCAGTTGGCCCTGCGCCGCGGCCTGGTCCTGCGCGTGTTGCCGCTGGACGAGCGCGGGGTGATCGACCTGGAGCAGGCTCGCCATATCATCGGCGAGCGTACCCGCCTGCTGGCGATCAGCCAGTTGTCCAACGTTCTCGGCACCTGGCAACCGGTGGTGGAGTTGATCCAGCTGGCCCGCGAGCGCGGTGCCTGGACCCTGGTGGACGGCGCCCAGGGCAGCGTCCACGGACGCCACGACCTGCCGGGCCTGGGCTGCGACTTCTACGCATTCTCCGGCCACAAGCTCTACGGCCCCGACGGCATCGGCGTGCTCTGGGGTCGCCCACAGGCCCTGGAGCAACTGGCGCACTGGCAGTTCGGCGGCGAGATGGTACGCCACACCGGCTTCCACGAAGCCAGCTTCCATGCCGCTCCGCTCGGCTTCGAGGCGGGCACCCCGGCGGTTTCCGCGGCGATCGGCCTGGGCGCGACCATCGACTGGCTGGCCACCCTGGACGAAGCCGAAGTCGCCGCCCACGAAGGCGCCCTCCACGCCCGCCTGCTCGCCGGCCTGCTGGCGCGCGACGGCGTCAGCCTGCTCGGCGAACCGCAGGCGGCGCTGGCCAGCTTCTGCGTCGACGGCGTGCACGTCGCCGATCTCGCCCACCTGCTCGGCGAACAGGGCATCGCGGTGCGCGCCGGCCACCATTGCGCGATGCCGCTGCTGCAACGCCTCGAGGTACCCGGCGCCCTGCGTGTCTCGCTGGGCTTGTACAACGATGCCGACGACCTGGAGCGCTTCTTCCTGGCCCTCGACCGCTCACTGGAGTTGCTGCGATGAACCCGGTTCTCCCCGAACAGGCCCAGGAGGCACTGGACGCCTTCGGTCACACCGCCAGTTGGGAACAGCGTGCGCGTCTGCTGCTGCAATGGGGCGAGCGCCTGGCGCCGCTCGCGGAACACGAACGCCAGGAAGAGCATCGCGTGCACGGTTGCGAAAGCCTGGTCTGGCTGCTCGGCGAGCAGCGCGACGGCCACTGGCGCTTCCGTGCCGACAGCGACGCGCGCCTGATCCGCGGCCTGCTGGCGGTGCTGCTGGCACGGGTCGACGGCATCGAGACTCGCGAACTGGCGCGCCTGGACCTCAACGACTGGTTCACCTGCCTGGGTCTTTCCCGCCAACTGTCGCCCTCGCGCAGCAACGGCCTGAACGCCGTGCTGCAACGCATGCGCGAACTGGCCGGCCAGACCGCCGGCTGAGCCCGCTCAGCGCGCCAGCAGTTCCGGCAGGTGCCGGGCCAGGGCGCGGTAGCGATCCTCTTCGATCCGATAGGCCCAGTCAAGATGGGCGGCGACCTCGCCCTCGGCGAAGCCCTCGACGCTCTTCGGCAACAACCAGTATTGCTCGCCCTGGCGCCGAATCTCGCCATCCAGGCGCGCGCCGGAAAACGTCCGCAGGCTGAACGCCAGGAGCAATGGCGCCTGTCTGAATCCCACCTGCGCCAGCGGCGCTACATCGGCGAAACGCAGGTCGGCGAACAGCGTCGCCGCGCCGTTGGCCGCTGCCTCATAGGCCAGCTTGCGCCCTGTGGGCAATTGCCGAACCTGCAGGTTCGGCTGCCCGGCGTCGTCGCGATAGAGATCCAGGCGTTCGCCCTTCGGATAGCGCAGTTGCAGTTCGCGCACCCGGGCGAAGGGCAGCGTGACGATCCGCCGGTCGAGCCACTCCAGCTCGTTGTTCGGCAACGGCAGGCGCTTGTCGATCAGCCAGGCCTGCGGGTCGCCCAATCGTCGTACGAAGCTACCGCCATGCTGCGCATCCTTGCCCACCAGCAGCACCAGAGGCTCGCCGGACTGCCAATGCAGGCTCAGGCGTAGCGCCTGCCCCTCGCCACGCTCCGCCAGGCCAAGCAGCGCGTGGTTCTTCGGGTTGGCGCTCTTCGCCTCGACCTTGCACGCCTCTGCCAGTGCCTCGAGCAGCGCCGACAAGCGTAGCCGATCGGCCGGATAGCCGGCCTTGGCCGGCAGGACCCACGCGCCCGCACGCCGCTCGACCCGGATATCCGGCGAACCGTCGGCAAACTGCACGTGCAGGCCACTCAGCGTCGCGCTGTCCAGTTCCGGCAGCCAGCGCTCTGCCGCCGGCAAGGCAGGTACCTCGGCTGCGCGCTCGCGCTGCAGCCAGGCGAAGGTTCCGGCCAGCGCCGCCACCAGCGCCAGCAGGACGATCAGCGTATTGCGCCGCATGCGTCAATGCCCTCCCCGGGCCATGCGCCGGCGCCGCCAGAGCCAGCCGAGCAGCACGCCGACCGTGAGCAACGAGGGAACCAGGGCGATATTGACCAGCTTCAGGGTGCGGCCCAGTGCGTCGATATCGGCGTTCAACTGGTACTGCACCTCGCGCAGCTCCTTGCGGATGCGCAGCTTCTCCTGCATGTACTGGCGCACCGTGGCCTGCTGTTCGGGCGTCAGTTCGACGGCCTTCTCCGGGTCGGCACCCTGCTGTAGGGCGGCGAGTTGCTGCTCGGTATCGGCGAGGCGCTGCTTGAGCTGCTCCTCCTTCTGCCGGAAGCTCGTCTCGGCCTCGCGCTGCAGGCGCTCGACCACCACGAACGGCCGGCTGAACCGGCCGCGGGAGCGCACGCTGATCAGCGCGTCGGTGCCCGACAGGTTGTCCAGCGCGTTGACCACCAGCGCGCCGTTGTCGGCCCAGGGCTGCGGCACGCGCTGGCCGAAGAAGTCCTGCACCTGGACCCACATGCGATCGCTGAGCAGGTCGGTATCGGCCACGACGATGACATTGATGTTGCGCGCCTCCTTCAGGCCTTCGCGATGCCCCTCGATGCCCTCCGCGAAGGCACTCTTCGCCGGCCCCTGGATACGGGCGGCGAGAGTATGCCGCCGGCCGCTCGGGCGCAGCTCGCGCATCAGATCGCCGGGGTCACGCAGCAGGCCGAAGCGCGAGGCATCGAACGGCATCGCCTGGGCCGAGCTTTGCAGCAAAGGCGTGAAGCTGGTGCTCGCTCCGGGGAGCCTTTCGAGGATGCCGGGCGTCGCCAGGGTCAGGCTTTCCAGGCCGGCAGTGGCGATGTCGTCCTGGTCCAGCGCCTCGCGCGGCAAGCTGAGCCAGGCCGGATGCCGGGTCGGACGCTGGTCCCGGCCAAGACTGATGGACATCGCATAGGCGCCATCGCCGAGCACCTTGCCCGGCAGCAGCCGCAGCCCCCAGGCCTCGAACAGCGGCGCGAGGTCGGACGACTTGTCGCCATCCAGCGTAGCGGCGAAATCGCTGCCGCTGTCGGCCTCGCTGAAGGGGTCGACGAACGCCAGCAGCTTGCCTCCGCGCAGGACGAACTGGTCGATGGCGTATAGCGTCTGCTCGGGTAACTGCTTGGGATGCACCAGCAGCAGCACCGAGACCTCCGGCGGGATTTCCGTGGCATCGCTCTTGAGGCTGCGCAGGTCGAATTGCTGGCGGATTTCCTCCATGACCATCCACGGCGAGGTCGGCTGCCGGCTGGCCATGTCGAAGCCGCCATTGAGCGGCAGCGACGACATCAGGCCGACCACCGGCCGCTGCGGCTGGGCCAGGGTCTGCACCAGGCGGCTGATGTCGTATTCGAGGAACTCCTCCTGATCGAGCGGGAAGAAGGGTATGACCTGGACTCCGTCCAGGGCGTTGCTGCCGGCCAGGCCGAAGTACAGGTTGTCGCCGCCCTGCTGCAGGGGAATTCCTTGCAGGCCGAACTCGGTGGCCTTGTCCTCGTTCTCGGAGAACGGCTCGGGATCGATCACCTGCAGGCGAATCCTGCCGTTCGCCTCGCGCTCGTAGGCGCGCAGCAGTTCCTCGACGCGCCTGGCGTAGTTGCGCAGCGGCACCAGTTCCCGGGCACCGCTATCCGAATAGAAGAAGTACAGGTTGATCGGCTCGTCGAGGCCGGCCAGGATCCGCTTGGTGCCGGGGCTGATGGTGTAGAGCTTCTGCTCGGTCAGGTCGAGCCGCGCGCCGCTGAACAGCAGGCCGGAGACCATGTTGAAGGCCAGGAACGCCAGCGCGATCAGCAACAGCCCGGCGCCAGAGGACAACACGCGTTTCATCGACTCCCCCTCATTCGGCTTTCTTCAGGTCGACCGCCACCGCCGTGGCGGCCAGCCAGGCGACGATCAGGCTGACGAAATACAGCAGGTCGCGCAGGTCGATGACGCCCTCGCTGACGGCATCGAAGCGGGTCAGCAGGCTCAGCGAGGCCACCGCATCGAGCAACCACTGCGGCGCCCACTGGCTGAACGCATCGAGCACCAGCGGAAAGCCGCTGAGCATGAACAGGAAGCAGGCGGCCACGGCGAGGATGAAAGCGATCACCTGGTTCTTCGCCAGGGCCGACATGCACGAACCGATGGCCAGGTAGCCGCCGGCCAGCAGCCAACTGCCCAGATAGCCGGCGAGAATCGCACCGTTGTCCGGCTCGCCCAGGTAGTTCACCGTGAGCACCATGGGGAAGGTCAGCAGCAGCGCGATTCCGGCGAACGCCCAGGCGGCCAGGAACTTGCCGGCCACGGCTTCGAAGCGGGTCAGCGGCAGGGTCATCAGCAGCTCGATCGAGCCGGACTTGCGCTCCTCCGCCCACAGGCGCATGGCCAGCGCGGGAACCAGGAACAGGTAGAGCCAGGGATGGAAGGCGAAGAAGGAGGCCAGGTCGGCCTGGTTGCGTTCGTAGAAGTTGCCCAGGTAGAAGGTGAACACGCCCGCCAGGACCAGGAAGATCACGATGAACACATAGGCCAGCGGCGTGGCGAAATAACTCGCCAGCTCGCGCTTGAAGATCACCGGCAGTTGCTTCATGCCTCCGTCCCCCGGGTCAGGTTGCGGAATACCTCGTCGAGCCGGCCGCGCTCCACGTCCAGTTCGCGGATCCGCCAGCCGCGTTCGGCGACCAGCCCGCTGACCTGGGGAAAGATCACCGCGCCCGGCTGCGCCAGGACGGTCAGGCTGCCTTCGGCGGGGTTCTCCTCGATGCCCGCCACGCCCGGCAGCACCGCCAGCGCCACGGTATCCAGGGGGTCGTCGCTGTAGAGCGTCACCGCCTGGTGGTAGCGCGAGCGGCTGGCCAGTTCCAGCGGCGTGCTGTCCGCCAGCAGCCGCCCGCCGCCGATCACCAGGGCGCGGCTGCACAGCGCCGAGACTTCCTCGAGGATATGGGTGGAGATGATCACGATGCGCTCCTGCGCGAGGCCGCGGATCAGTTCGCGGACCTGGTGCTTCTGGTTCGGATCGAGCCCGTCGGTGGGCTCGTCGAGCACCAGCGCCCGCGGTTCGTGGAGGATCGCCTGGGCCAGGCCGACACGCCGGCGGAAGCCCTTGGAGAGGGTTTCGATGGTCTGCCGGCGCACCTCGTCCAGTTCCAGCAGCCCCAGTGTCCGGGCGACCCGCTCGCGCTTGCCGGCGCCACGGTAGCCACGGATCTCGGCGATGAAATCGAGGAAGCCCTGCACGGTCATTTCCGCGTAGCAGGGCGAACCTTCCGGGAGGTAGCCGATCAGCCGCTGCGCCTGCAGCGTGCGGCTGCGGATGTCGAAGCCGAAGATGCTCGCGGTGCCGGCGCTGGGCGCCAGGAAGCCGGTGAGCATCTTCATGGTGGTGGACTTGCCGGCGCCGTTCGGACCGAGGAAGCCCAGTACCTCCCCCGTCGCCACCTGGAAGGACAGGTCGTCCACCGCCACCCGCGAGCCGAAGCGTTTGCCGAGGTTTCTTGTTTCGATCATGGTCCCCTACCTGTTCCGGCGGCCGCCGCCATGTCCGGCCAGGGCCGCGAAAAACGCGCAGGGACTATAGCCGAAGCGCCCCGCCGCCTGGCAATACGGGGCATCGGGAGAACCTTGGCAAAACGTGACAGAACCCGAACGCCTGCCGAAGGTTCTACATTCGCAACCTGTTCGCCGCCGTTCGCCGTAGGACGCGTTGCGTTCTTTTGCGGCCCTCCGGGGATTGCGGCAAACTAGCCGCGCCCGTCACGCCGGGTCCCGATCAACTGCCAGTAGACACCGTATGCCCCGCTACCCTTTCCGCCGCTTTGGTTTTGGCGCCCTGCGCCGCCTGCTGTACCTCTGGGTACGCTCGGAAACCATCAACCAATCGGCCTTCACCCTGAAGATCGACCGCAGCAAGCCGGTGCTCTACGTGCTGCAACAGCCTTCGGTCAGCGATCTCGCGGTGGTGGATACCGAATGCCGCAAGGCCGGGCTGCCGCGTCCGGTGATGCCGGTAGCGGTAGGCGACGCCATCGAGCCGGCGGCGTTCTTCTACCTGACGCCCGAACCCGACTGGCTGGGCCGCCAGGACAAGCGCGGCGCCTCGCCGACCCTGGTGCGCATGCTCGCCGCGGTCGGCCAGAACGGTCTCGACGACGCGCAGATCATTCCGGTCAGCGTGTTCTGGGGACAATCGCCGGACAGCGAATCGAGCCCCTGGAAGCTGCTGTTCGCCGACAACTGGGCGGTCACCGGGCGCCTGCGCAAGCTGGCGCGCATCCTGATTCTCGGACGCAAGACCCGCGTGCAGTTCTCCGCGCCGATCCACCTGCGCGAGCTGGTGGAACAGGGCAAGGGCCACGAACGCACGCTGCGCATGGTCAACCGTATCCTCCGGGTGCACTTCCGCAACCTGAAGACCGCGGTAATCGGTCCCGACCTGTCGCACCGCCGCAACCTGGTCAAGGGCCTGCTGCGCGCGCCGCTGGTACGCCAGGCGATCAGCGAGGAATGCGAGAGCGAACGGATATCCCAGGAAAAGGCCGAAGGCATCGCGCTGCGCTACGCCAATGAAATCGCCTCGGACTTCTCCTATCCGGTGATCCGCTTCCTCGAAGTCATCCTCAGCTGGTTCTGGAACAAGCTGTACGAAGGGGTCAAGGTCAACCACATCGAGCGGGTGCAGGACGTGGCCCAGGGCAACGAGATCGTCTACGTGCCCTGCCACCGCAGCCACATCGACTACCTGCTGCTCTCCTACCTGCTGTTCCGCAACGGCCTGACCCCGCCGCACATCGCCGCCGGGATCAACCTGAACATGCCGGTGATCGGCTCGATCCTGCGCCGCGGCGGAGCCTTCTTCATGCGCCGCAGCTTCAAGGGCAACCAGCTCTACACCGCGGTGTTCAACGAGTACCTGCACACCCTGTTCTCCCGCGGCTTCTCCACCGAGTACTTCGTCGAGGGTGGCCGTTCGCGCACCGGGCGCATGCTCCACCCACGCACCGGCATGCTCGCCATCACCCTGCGCAGCTTCCTCCGTGACTCGCGCCGGCCGATCGTCTTCGTGCCGGTCTACATCGGCTACGAGCGCGTGCTGGAAGGCCGCACCTACCTCGGCGAACTGCGCGGCGCGACCAAGAAGAAGGAGTCGATCTTCGACCTGTTCAAGGTGGTCGGCGCCCTGAAGCAGCGTTTTGGCCAGGTCTGGGTGAACTTCGGTGAGCCGATCCATCTCGACCAATTCCTCGACCGCCACCAGCCCGACTGGCAGGACCAGGACCTCGGCCCGGAATACCGCCCCGACTGGCTGCCGCAGACCACCAACCTGCTGGCCAAGGACGTCGCCCGCCACCTCAACGACGCGGCGGCGATCAACCCGGTCAACCTGGTCGCCCTGGCGCTGCTCTCCACCAGCCGCCAGGCCCTCGACGAAAGCGCCCTGGCGCGAATCCTCGACCTCTACCTGGCGTTGCTGCGCAAGGTGCCCTACTCGCCCAGCGCGACCCTGCCGGACGGCGACGGCCAGGCCCTGATCGAATACGTGAAGAGCATGAACCTGCTGGCCGAGCAGAAGGACGCGCTGGGCCGCATCCTCTATCTCGACGAACAGAACGCGGTGCTGGCGACCTACTACCGCAACAACGTCCTCCACGTCTTCGCCCTGCCGGCGCTGATCGCCAGCTTCTTCCAGAACAACTCGCGGATCAGCCGCGAACAGTTGCTGCGCTTCGCCCGCGCGCTCTATCCCTACCTGCAGGCGGAACTGTTCATCCGCTGGAGCCTGGACGAACTCGACGCGGTGATCGACCAGTGGCTGGCGGCCCTGGTGGAACAGGACCTGCTGCGCCAGGAGAACGACACCTTCATCCGCCCGGCGCCAAGCTCGCGGCAATACGTGCTGCTGATCCTCCTCGCTCGTTCGGTGACCCAGACCCTGCAGCGCTTCTACATGGCCATCGCCCTGCTGCTCAACGCCGGGCAGAACGCCCTGACCGCCGAGGAACTGGAGAACCTCTGCACCGTGATGGCCCAGCGCCTGTCGATCCTGCATGGCCTGAACGCCCCGGAGTTCTTCGACAAGAGCCTGTTCCGCCACTTCATCCAGACCCTTCTCGACCTGCGTGTGCTGCGCAAGGACGAGGCCGGCAAACTGAGCTACCACGAACTGCTCGGCGAACTGGCCGAAGGCGCCGCCAAGCGCGTGCTGCCGGCGGAGATCCGCCTGTCGATCCGCCAGGTGGCGCTGGAGCGTCCCGCCGAGGAAGCCGCCGCCGAAAGCAACGACGCAGCCGCCACCTGAGACCCGGCGCCCGCCCTGCGAGGGACGGGCGCCGCTCCGCTGAAATATCCTGCGACCTTTCCCTGTTCCGGCCCGGCAACCTATGCTGGTTTCCCGGGTCAGAGGCCCGCTCGTTTTTTGTTCCGTCTGAAAGGAGGCTCCCATGAAAAAACTGCCATTGCTGCTCGCCGCCAGCATCCTCGCCGGCTGCGGTACCCAGCAATCGACTTCGAACGCCAGCTTCGATGGTGAGGTCTTCTACCGCGAGCGTATCGCCCTGCCGCCCTCGGCGCGCCTGAGCGTGAGCCTGGAAGACGTGTCCCTGGCCGACGCCCCTTCGGTGCAGTTGGCCAGCCAGACCCGCGAGATCACCAGCCAGGTGCCGCTGGCGTTCCACCTGGAGTACGACCCGAAGCAGGTCAAGCCGGGCCACAGCTACGCGGTGAGCGCGCGCATCGAGCTGAACGGCCGCTTGCTGTTCATCAACACCACCCGCCACTCGGTGAAACTCGACGGCAGCGACCCGCAGCCCTATCGCGTGCAGGTCGAATCGGCGCGCTGAAGCACACCGCGGCATGCCGCCGGTGCGAACCGGCGGTTCCCTCCAGTACACTCCACCTCCTATTCGCTACCGGTTGCCGATCCACCTCACGACG
Source organism: Pseudomonas sp. FDAARGOS_761 (assembly GCF_013343155.1). Taxonomy (NCBI): domain Bacteria; kingdom Pseudomonadati; phylum Pseudomonadota; class Gammaproteobacteria; order Pseudomonadales; family Pseudomonadaceae; genus Pseudomonas; species Pseudomonas sp. FDAARGOS_761. Next base: position 4,192,261 of record NZ_CP054572.1, read on the forward strand.
AGCGGCCGGATACCCCGTACGTTCCACATCAAGGACGCTGTCATGTTCCGACTCACTGCCCTCTGCGCCGGCCTGCTACTCTCGGCCAACGCCCTCGCCCTGTCCCTCGCCGACCTGTCGCAGAACGACGCCTCCAGCGGCCTGAAGGACGCCCTGACCCAGGGCGCGCAGATCGCCGTCCGCCAGCTTGGCCAGCCGGGCGGCTTCAACAACAACCCGGACGTGCGCATCGAACTGCCCGGCAAGCTGGGCAAGGCGGCGAAGCTGATGAAGCAGTTCGGCATGGGCGCCCAGGTCGACCAGCTCGAGGCGAGCATGAACCGCGCCGCCGAGGCTGCCGTGCCGCAGGCCCAGGGCCTGCTGGTGGAGGCGGTGAAGAAGATGACCGTGGCCGACGCCAAGGGCATCCTCAAGGGCGGTGACGACGCCGCCACCGAATACCTGGACAAGTCCAGCCGCGAACAGCTGCGCGCGAAGTTCCTGCCGATCGTCAAGCAGGCCACCGACGAGGTCGGCCTGGTCAAGCAGTACAACGCCTTCGCCAGCCAGGCGGCGACCCTTGGAGTGGTCGATGCGAAGAGCGCCAACGTCGAGGGCTATGTCACCGAACAGGCCCTCGACGGGCTCTTCGAGATGATCGCCAAGCAGGAGAAGAGCATCCGCCAGAACCCGGCGGCGGCCGCCACCAGCCTGGCCAAGAAGGTCTTCGGCGCGGCCAGGTGAGTCGACGGACGGGGCGCGATCGCCCCGTCCCCTTCTCCCGTCAGGCCCGCGCCTCGTCCTTCTTCACACGGAACCAGGCGGCATAGAGCGCCGGCAGGAACAGCAGGGTGAGCACGGTGGCGACGATCAGCCCGCCCATGATCGCCACCGCCATCGGCCCGAAGAACACGCTGCGCGACAGCGGGATCATCGCCAGCACCGCCGCCAGCGCGGTCAGCACGATGGGCCGGAAACGCCGCACGGTAGCCTCGATGATGGCGTGCCAGCGATCCAGTCCATGGCTGATGTCCTGTTCGATCTGGTCCACCAGGATCACCGAGTTGCGCATGATCATGCCGGCCAGGGCGATGGTCCCGAGCATCGCCACGAAGCCGAACGGCTGGCGGAACAGCAGCAGGAACAGGGTCACGCCGATCAGGCCCAGCGGTGCGGTGAGGAATACCATCGCCATCCGCGAGAAGCTGCGCAACTGCACCATCAGCAGGCTCAACACCACCACGATGAACAGCGGCACGCCGGCGTTCACCGAACTCTGGCCCTTCGCCGCGTCCTCCACCGTTCCGCCCACCTCCAGCAGGTAGCCGTCCGGCAGCTCGGCGCGGATCGGTTCCAGGGTCGGGGCGATCTGCGCGACCAGGGTCGCCGGCAGCGAATCGTCGTAGATATCGGCGCGCACGGTGACCGTCGGCAGGCGGTTGCGGTGCCAGATGATGCCCTCTTCGAAACCGTATTCGAGCGTGGCGATCTGCGACAGCGCCACGCTCCGGCCATTCTCGGTCGGCACCGCCAGGCTCGGCAGCAACGACAGGTCGCGACGCTCCTGCTCGGTGCCGCGCAGGAGGATCTCGATCAGCTCGTTGTCTTCGCGGAAGAAGCTCACATGCGAACCGGTCAGCGCGCTCTGCAGGAACTGCGACAAGCTGGCGGTGCTCACCCCCAGGGCACGGGCGCGCTCCTGGTCGATGCTCAGGTACACCACCTTGCTCGGCTCTTCCCAATCCAGGTGCACATTCACCACGTGCGGGTTCTCGCGCATCCTGTCGGCGACCTTGCGCGCCAGTTCGCGAACCTGCGGGATGTCCTCGCCGGAAACCCGGAACTGCACCGGATAGCCCACCGGCGGCCCGTTCTCCAGGCGACTGATGCGGCTGCGCAGGTGCGGGAAGTCCTCGTTCATCCGCTCGATCAGCCACTTGCGCAGCGCCTCGCGGCTCTCCAGGTCCTTGGCCAGCACCACCACCTGGGCGAAGCTGGCCGCCGGCAACTGCTGGTCCAGCGGCAGGTAGAAGCGGGGCGAGCCGGTGCCGACGTAGGCCACGTAATTGTCGATGCCGTCATGGCCCTGCAGCATTTTTTCCAGGCGCTGGACTTCCTCGCCGGTCGAGCGCAGCGAGGCGCCCTCGGCCAGCTTGATGTCCAGCAGCAGCTCCAGGCGCGCCGAGGGCGGGAAGAACTGCTGCGGCACCAGGCGGAACAGCAGCAGCGCGCCGACGAAGGCGGCGAGGGTCAGGACGATCACCGTCTTGCGGTAGCGCACGCACCACTCCACCAGGCGCCGGAAACGCTGGTAGAAGGCCGTTGCATAGGGATCGTAGCCGTCGGCGCTGCCGCCGTGCTTCTGCGCGTGCAGCCTGGCCAGGTCCGGCAGCAGCTTGGCCCCCAGGTAGGGAACGAAGACCACCGCGGCGAACCAGGAGACCACCAGGGCGATGGTCACCACCTGGAACAGCGAGCGGGTGTATTCGCCGGTGCCGGACTGCGCGGTGGCGATCGGCAGGAAGCCGGCGGCGGTGATCAGGGTGCCGGTGAGCATCGGGAAGGCGGTGCTGGTCCAGGCGAAGCTGGCCGCCTTGAGGCGGTCGTAGCCCTGCTCCATCTTCACCGCCATCATCTCCACCGCGATGATCGCGTCGTCCACCAGCAATCCCAGCGCCAGCACCAGGGCGCCGAGGGAAATCTTGTGCAGGCCGATGCCGAAGTAATGCATGGCGGCGAAGGTCATCGCCAGCACCAGCGGGATCGACAGCGCCACCACCAGGCCGGTGCGCAGGCCGAGGGAGAAGAAGCTCACCAGCAGGACGATCACCAGCGCCTCGGCCAGCACCCGGATGAACTCGCCGACCCCGGTACGTACCGCCGCCGGCTGGTCGGACACCTTGCGCAGTTCCAGTCCGGCCGGCAGCGACTGCTGCAGGCGGGCGAACTCGGTTTCCAGGGCCTTGCCCAGCACCAGGATGTCGCCGCCCGGCTTCATCGCTACCGCCAGGCCGATGGCGTCCTCGCCCATGAAGCGCATGCGCGGCGCCGGCGGATCGTTGAAGCCGCGGCGAACCTCGGCCACGTCGCCGATGCGGAAGGTGCGGTCGCCGACGCGGATGGGGAAGTCGCGGATCTCCTCCACCGAATCGAAACGCCCGGAAACGCGCAACTGCACGCGGTCGCTGGCGGTCTCGAAGAACCCGGAGGAGGCCACCGCGTTCTGTTCCTCCAGCGCCTTCTGTACCGCCGCCAGGGGCAGGCCGAGGGTGGCCAGCTTGGTGTTGGACAGGTCGATCCAGATCTTCTCGTCCTGCAGGCCGATCAGCTCGACCTTGCCGACGTTCCTGATCCGCTGCAATTGCAGTTGCAGGCGGTCGGCATAGTCCTTCATCACCGCATAGTCGAAGCCCTTGCCGGTGAGCGCATAGATGTTGCCGTAGGTGGTGCCGAACTCGTCGTTGAAGAACGGGCCCTGGATGCTTTGCGGCAAGGTGGCGCGAATGTCGCTGATCTTCTTGCGGATCTGGTACCAGAGTTCGGGGATCTCGCTGGAATGGATGTCCTCGCGGGCCATGAAGGTCACCTGCGAGACGCCGGGGCGGGAGAAGGACACGATGCGATCGTAGTCGCCGGTTTCCATCAGCTTCTTCTCGATACGCTCGGTGACCTGCCGGGCCACCTCTTCGGCGCTGGCACCCGGCCAGTTGGTCTGCACCACCATGGCCTTGAAGGTGAACGGCGGGTCTTCGCTCTGCCCCAGCTTGCTGTAGGACAGCGCGCCAACCGCGCCAAGCAGGATCATCAGGTACAGGACGATCTGGCGATTCTGCAACGCCCAGGCGGAAAGGTTGAAGGACATGCGACTACTCCTTGGCCGCCAGTTTCACCGTGCGGTTGGCCCGGTCGATCGGACGCACCTGCTGCCCTTCGCGAAGCACCTGGACCCCGGTGGCCACCACCCAGTCGCCAGCCTTCAGGCCTTCGAGCACCGGCACACGGTCCTCGGCATAGGGACCGGTGCGCACCGGCTGCCGGCGCAGGGTCGAGCTGCCCGGTTCGACCACCCAGACGAACGCCTGGCCGGCCTCTGCGGTCAGCGCCGACAAGGGAACCGATAACGGCACCGCCTCGGCGGCGGCGACGTAGACCCGCGCGCTCTGGCCCAGTTCGGCCGGAGTCGCGCGGTCGTCGAAGGCCACCCGGGCGGCGAAGGTACGCGATTGCGGATCGGCCGCGGGCGAAAGCTCGCGGATATGCCCGGCAAAGCGTCTGTCGCGTTGCGACCAGAGTTCGACCGACACCGGCTGGCCGATGCGGAAACGTTCGAAGCTGTGTTCCGGCAGGCCGATCAGCACCTCGCGCTCGCCGTCGGCGGCCAGGCTGAAGACCGTCTGCCCGGCCGCCACCACCTGGCCCACCTCGACGCGCCGGCTGGCGATCACGCCATCCTGGGGCGAGCGCAGCACGGCGTAGCCGGCCTGGTTGTCGGCGACGTTGAATTCGGCGCGGATCTGCTTCAACCGCGCCTCGCCGGCGCGGTAGCTGTTCTGGATGTTCTCGAACTGGGAATGGCTGACCAGGTTGCGGTCGAGCAAGGTGCGGTAGCGCCGGTACTCGGCGCGCACGGTCTGCAAATTGGCCTCGGCGGCACTGACCTGGGCCCGCGCCGCCTCCAGTTGCAGGCGCACGTCCTGGGGATCGAGTTCGGCCAGGGGCTGGTCCTTCTTCACCCGCTCGCCGACTTCCACCAGCCGGCGGATGACCTTGCCGCCGATGCGGAAGGCCAGCTCCGGCTCGTGGCGGGCGCGGATCTCGCCGGGAAAGGCCTGGCTCACCTCCCCCGCCGGCTGGGGCTGGACGACGATCGCCGGACGCGCCGCGGCTGGCGGCGGCGTGCCGTTGCCGCAGGCGGCGAGGAACAGGGAGGAAAGCAGGGACAGGGCGACGAGCGGGATATGGCGGTACATGTGACACCTTCCGCAAACTGCGTTCGAGTTCTTATACTGGGCGGTATAGTAAAAATACAGAACCCATCAGTCCAGTATTTCAATTGTATAAGCGCATGTCAGAACCCACCTCCTCCGTCGGTCCCGGCCGGCCCAAGGACCCGGCCAAACGGGAAGCCATTCTCGAGGCGGCCAAGCGCCTGTTCCTCTGCAACGGCTACGACGGCAGCAGCATGGAAGCCATCGCCTCGGAAGCCGGCGTTTCCAAGCTCACCGTCTACAGCCACTTCACCGACAAGGAAACCCTGTTCAGCGAAGCGGTGAAGGCCAAGTGCGCCGAGCAGCTTCCCGCCCTGTACTTCCAGCTGGCCGAAGGCGCGCCGCTGGAAAAGGTCCTGCTGAATATCGCCCGCGGCTTCCACCGGCTGATCAACAGCCACGAGGCGATCGCCCTGACCCGCCTGATGGCCGCGCAGGCCGGGCAGAACCCCAAGCTTTCCGAGCTGTTCTTCGAGGCCGGGCCGAAGCAGGTGATCGACGAGATGGAACGCCTCCTCGAGCAGGCCCGCCGCAGCGGCAAGCTGGCGTTCCCGGACGCGCGCCACGCCGCCGAACACTTCTTCATGCTGGTCAAGGGCTGCGCCAATTACCGTCTGTTGATCGGCTGCGCCGAACCGCTGGACGAGGCCGAAGGCGAGCGGCACGTGGAAGAAGTGGTGGCGCTGTTCCTGCGCGCCTTCGCCGCGGGCGGCTGACGCGGCTCAGGCGCGACGGCGGAAACGCACCCGCGCTCGCTGCGGACGCAGGGAAAACCAGCCGCGCGGCGCCAGGTCGCCGTCGTGCATGATGTCCCAGTGCTCGACCCAGTAGGCCAGCGCCGCCGCCAGATCGATCATCGCCATCGCGGTGCCGGGGCAAGCGCGGTCGCCGAGGCCGAAGGGGAAGTAGGCGCCACGCGGCCAGCGCGCCGGTTCGAGGAAGCGCTCGGGACGGAACTCCAGCGGCGCCTCGAACCAACGGGGATCGCGCTGGGTGATCCAGCTCGAGACCATGGTCACGTCGCCGCGCTTCAGCCGCTGGCCGAACACCTCGATGTCCGCCGTCACCTGCCGCGGCGCCAGGCCGTAGGCCGGCGGGTACAGGCGCAGGCACTCCTGCAGGACCGCCCTGAGCAGCGCGCAATCGCGCAGGTCGGCGACCGAGCGGATCGCCGTCCAATTCACTCCCGCCAGCTCGGCGCGTAGCCGCGCGAGCAACTCGGGACGCTGGGCCAGCAGCAACAGGCTCCAGGTCAGGGTCACTCCAGTGGACTGGTGGGACGCCATGAGCAGGGTGCAGAGTTCATCGCGTAGGTCCGCCAGCGGCCGCGGCGAGCGCTCCGCCACCTCGCCCACCGCCTCGCGCAACTGGCCCAGCGCCCAGCGCTTGCGCGGACACAGTTTGCTCGGGAACCAGTGGCCCAGCGGCAGGCCGGTGCTCATTTCCAGCAATGCCACCCGCGACAGCAGGCGCACCGCCTTGGCGATCCGATAGGCCGACGGTTGCAGGTCGACGTCGAACAGCGCGTGACCGCTGAGGGTGACGCTGAACGCAGCCATTTCCAGGTCGAGGTCGTATTCGCGCCCCTCCTCCACCCGCTCGCTCCACTCCGCGGCCAGGCGGCGAACCTCGCTGGCCGGCGGCGGCGCCAGGTGCGGCCGTACCTCCTTGCGCCGGGCCTGGGCGGGGGCGCCCTCACGCATCATGAAGCTGCGCCCGTTCCACTGTTTCAGCATGCACAGCGCCGGCTGCCAGCGTTGCAGGTCATCGCGGCGATCGACCATCAATTCCTGCACCGCCTGCGGATGGAACAGGCACCAGAGGCGCTGCGGGCCCATGCGGGCGACCGCGAGGTCCGGCTGCGCGACGTGCATCTTCTGCAACCAGGCCAGCGGATCGCGCTGCATCTCCAGCCAGTGGCGGGCGCCGGCACGCCCGTCGTTGGCCCAGGGCAGGTGCGCCAGGCGCCGGCGAATCGGACAATCGATGGTCTGCTGCATGCTCGCCGCCTCCCTGCGGTGTCGACACTCAGCCCTTGCCCAGGGCCTTCTTCGGATAGATGTCGTAGCGGCTGGACTTGCCTTCCAGGCTATAGCCGGGCTTGGGCCCTTCGATGATCGGCGCCTTGCGCGGGCGCTTCACCACCACCCGGTGGCTGGCCAGGGCCAGGGCCGCCTGCAACAGCGCCGGAGCGTCGAGATCGTCGCCCACCAGCGGCCGGAACAGACGCATTTCCTTCTTCACCAATGCGCTCTTGTCGCGATGGGGAAACATCGGGTCGAGGTAGACCACCTGCGGCACCTCGCCGTCCCAGGCGCGCATCAGGTCCGCCGAGTTGCCGCCGAGCAGACGCATCCGCGCGGCGATCGGCGCCACGTCGGGATCGCGCCCGGCGCGCTCCAGGCCATCCTCGAGCAGGGCGGCGATCAGCGGCTGGCGCTCGACCAGGGTTACCTCGCAACCCAGGCTAGCGAGGACGAACCCATCCCGGCCCAGGCCGGCCGTGGCATCCAGGACGCGCGGGCGGATGCCTGGCTGGACGCCGACCGCCTTGGCGATCATCTGCCCGCTGCCGCCGCCGAACTTGCGCCGGTGGGCGCTGGCGCCTTCGACGAAATCGACCCGCACCGGACCGGGGGAGTCCGGCCCCAGTTGCAAGACCTGCAAGCCCTGCTCGCCGACCTGCACGGCGAACTCCGCCTCGTCGTCCGCCGCCAACGGCAGGCCGAGCCGCTCCGCCCAGCGCCGCGCAGCCTCGGCGCAATCGGCGGACAGGGCTTGGACATGCAGGCGAGGAGCGGTGGAATCGGTCATGGTCGGGCAATCGTCGTGGAAAGCGCGGATTTTGCCAGAGTTGGCCCGCGCGCGCTCACCGGCAGACCTTCCATAGGCCCATGTCGAGGTGGAAGTGATCCCGGTGGGCGGCATTGTAGTCGGGCCCCAGCACCGCATTGAAACTGGCGCAGGCGCCGTCCCGCACGCGGCGCAGGAAGCGCCCGTCGGCGCCCTGGTCGGCCCAGTCCGTGGCCAGGCGGATTCGCCTCCCGCCGGCCAGGCGGAAGCCGCTGATGTCCAGGGCATTGGCCGAAGCATGCTGGCTGCGCCGGCCGTTCTCGCGGTTGTAGACGTTGCGGCAGGCGAAGCTGCCGATATGCTCGACCCGCGTCAGCGGCTGGCCATAGATATCCAGGGCTGCCGGTTGCAGCACGTGGCGCTCGAACAATGCATAGCTCACTGCCAACGGGCAACTGGCGAGGAAGCTGCTGCTCAACTCCAATGCCGCCCCACGCACGCGCAGGCTGTTGCTCAACGGGCAGGTAGCCGATGGCGGATCGTCGGCGACCCGCTGGTAGCGCAGTTGCGAGGTGGCCAGGGCGGCGTCACAGAGGCTCCGGTCGTCGGCCAGGCGCCATAGCTTGTAGCGGGTCAGCAGGTTCGGCGGTTCGCGCACGTCCAGCGGCAGCCAGGGATTCCAGCGCGCCGGCAGATCGAGCCACTGGTAGCGCAGGGCGCCGACGGCCCCCGCCAGCAGCAGCAATGGCAGCAACCAGGCCAGGCGGCGCACGGGTTCAGCGGAACAGGTCGTTGATACGGTCGAAAGGCATCGCCGCACGGGTCGCTTCCAGGTCGCGCCGCGCCAGCGCCTGCGCCGCCTCATGGAAAGCGCCGAAGGCGACCCGGGCAAGGTTCGAGCCCAGGCTCACGCGCTTGACGCCGAGGGCTTCCAGCTCGTCCAGCGACAGCTCCAGGCGCGGCGAACCGACCAGTACGTTGACCGGCTTCGGTGCCACCGCTTCGAGCACCGCGACGATCTGTTCGCGGCGGTTCAAGCCAGGCGCGTAGAGCACATCGGCGCCGGCATCGGCATAGGCGCGCAGGCGCCGCAGGGTGTCGTCGAGATCCTCGCGACCATGCAGGAAATTCTCCGCGCGGGCGCAGAGGGTGAACGGGAATGGCAACGCACGGGCCGCCTCGACCGCGGCAGCGACCCGCTCCAGCGCGGCGGAGAACTCATAGATGGGCTGTCCGGCGCGCCCGCTGGCATCCTCGATGGAACCACCGACCAGGCCGGCCTCGGCGGCCAGGCGGATGGTCGTGGCGCAGTCTTGCGGAGCATCGCCGTAGCCGTTTTCCAGGTCGGCGGCGACCGGCAGATCGGTGGCGGCGACGATCGCCCGGGCGTTTTCCAGCGCCTCGGTCCGGCTCACCGCGCCTTCCGCATCGCGCCGGCCCAGAGAGAACGCCAGGCCGGCGCTGGTAGTGGCAAGGGCGTCGAAGCCGAGGCTGGCGAGCATCTTCGCCGAACCGGCATCCCAGGGATTGGGCAGGACCAGCATGCCGGGCCCCTGGTGCAGATCGCGGAAACGTTCGGCGCGTTGGCGTTGGCTGGTCATGGCGGCGGGCTCCGTGGCGGGGAAAGGACTCCCTAGCCTAGGCGCAGGCCGGCGGAGCGTCGAGCACCGGCTCAGAGCAGGCCCAGTTGCTCCACTTCCGGGGCCGGGATCGGCTCGGGTAGCGTCGGCAAGCCTGGCAGCCGCTGGCGCAGCAGGGCATGGAAACGCTGGGCCTGCTGGGCCGCCAGGTGATTGTCGGGGGTATGCAGGAATACGTATGGAGTCAGGCCGGCCTCGATCCAGTCGGCCACCTTGTCGACCCAAGGCAAAAGGAACACCTCATTGGCCGGCAGGTCGGGACCGCCGATGAAACGCACCTGCGGCGTATCGCTGAAGGCCGCCGGACGGATCGGCAGGCGCGGCTTCTTCGATTGGGCGTGGAGCACCGCCGGATCGTCCGAACGGCAACTGAACAGCGCCCGCGAATCCAGGCAGATGCGCTCCACGCCACGCTCGCGCAGGTGGCGGTTGAGCAGGCGCTCGTCCTCGCCTTTATCGAAGAACGCCGGGTGGCGTACTTCCACGGCAATCCGTCGCGGACTCAGCTCATCGAGGAAATACAGCAGTTCGCCCAGGCGCTGCGGGGTGAACGCCGCCGACAGTTGCAGCCACAGCGGGCTGACCCTTTCGCCAAGCGGCGCCAGCAGCTCGAGGAAGTCGCCGGCGGCCCCGAGCCGTTCGCGCAGGTCGCCTTCGTGACTGATATCGCGGGGAAACTTGGCACAGAAGCGGAACCCCGCCGGCATCGTCTCGGCCCAGCGCCGCACGGTTTCCGCCGAAGGCCGGGCATAGAAGGTGGTATTGCCCTCGACCGCGTTGAAGATGCCGCCGTAGTGTCCGAGGTAGTCGGCGGAACGCAATTCGCGCGGATAGAAGCTGCCGCGCCAGGCCGCCTCGTTCCAGGATGGACAACCGAGGAAATAAGGAAGGGAAACCACGGGAGCGCGCAGAGCCGCTCAGGCGTAGAGGTCGAGGCCGAGGACATCCTCGGCGCCGGCGTCGATGTTGAGGCTGGCGGTGGAGTTGTAGCTGGCCAGGGCCATCGCCGCATGGCTGCTTACCGGGCGCTGGAACGCCAGCAGGTCGCGGGCGCTCACCGGCAGGCTGTCGCCGCCCGCCGAACTGGCCTGGACCTTGCGCGCCTGCGGCGCCTGCTCGAAGCCCTGGCTGCCGGAAACCGGCGCCGGCTGCTCGCGCCGCGCCTCGACCTCGCGCTGCACGTCGCGATACGGCGTGACCGCGGAGCCCGGTCGGGCGCTGCGCTCCAGCGGCAACGAAGAGGAAGAAAGTCCGTCGATACGCATGATCAAAACCCGGGGAAGTCTCCACACTCTAGCCAGCCCCGAAAGGCTTGGCAATTACCGCTGCGCGGCATTTTCAGGGCGTTTTTTTCGGCGTCGCCACGTTGTCGCGCAGGTACACCGGCAGCGCCTGTTCCGCCTCCACGCCTTCGCCGCGCGCCCAGGCGAAGCCGGCCAGGCTGAGCAAGTCCTCGGCATGCGGCAGCAGGCTCGCGTCCAGCGCGGCCGGGCGCTGCGGCATGCGCTCGACGTAGCCCCAGCCGGTGCCGGCGCCGAACCAATCCGCGGCAGCGGCGTCCCACGGTACGGCGACCCGCTCGGGCGGCAGTACCGCTTCGCTGCCGGCCAGGCGCATCTCGCCCTGTTGCAACTGGTAGCAACCCCAGTAGACCTCGTCCATCCGCGCGTCGATGGCCGCGGCGACCCGCTCCGCACCCTGCTCGCGGTAGGCCCGCTGGGCCAGGATCGCCAGGTCGGAGACCGCCAGTACCGGGCGCTGCAGGGCGAAGGCCAGACCCTGGACCACGCCGATGGCGATGCGCACGCCGGTGAAGGCGCCCGGACCGCGCCCGAAAGCAATGGCGTCCACCGCGGACAGGGCGACGCCGGCCTCGTCGAGCAGGTCGCGGACCATCGGCAGCAGGCGCTGGGCGTGCAGGCGCGGGATCACCTCGTAGTGACTGAGCGCCCGCCCCTCGTGGAGCAGGGCGACGGAGCAGGCTTCGGTGGAGGTATCCAGGGCCAACAGAGTGGACATCGACGGTTCCGCGTGGTGAAAAAGACGCCGATTGTACCAGCCTTCTCCGCCCCGGAAACGCCGACGGCCCGCAAGCGGGCCGTCGGTGCTACAGCGCTGCGGATCAGCTCAGGGCCGAAAGCACTTTCGCGGTGATCTGCTCGACCGAGCCGACGCCGGCGATGCTGTGGTATTTCGGGGTGCCTTCGGCGGCCGACAGCTTCTGGTAGAAGTCGACCAGCGGCTTGGTCTGCGAATGGTAGACCGACAGGCGGTGACGCACGGTCTCTTCCTTGTCGTCCTCGCGCTGGATCAGCTCTTCGCCGGTAACGTCGTCCTTGCCGGCGACCTTCGGCGGGTTGTGCTCGGTGTGGTACACGCGGCCGGAGGCCGGATGCACGCGACGACCGGCGATACGCGACACGATCTCCTCGTCGTCGACGGCGATCTCGACCACATGGTCGATGGTCACGCCGGCGTCCTTCAGCGCTTCGGCCTGCGGGATGGTCCGCGGGAAGCCGTCGAACAGGAAGCCCTTGGCGCAATCGGCCTCGGTGATGCGTTCCTTGATCAGGGCGATGATGATGTCGTCGGATACCAGGCCGCCGCTGTCCATCACGCCTTTCACCTGCTGGCCGAGCGGGCTGCCGGCCTTGACTGCGGCGCGCAGCATGTCGCCGGTGGAGATCTGCGGAATGCCGAACTTCTCGGTGATGAACCGTGCCTGGGTGCCTTTGCCGGCACCGGGTGCCCCGAGCAGAATCACACGCATCGATATGCTCCTTAGAATTGGTAAGCGAAAGTCTGGATCCGCCTCGTGGGGCCAATCTCGTATTTGCAGGAAACGGCACTGTATGGCGCCGAAAAGGCTGTCCAAGATACACAGCGCCCCCCCACCGCACAAGACACCGAAAGTTGCCCCCCGCCTTCCCTCATCCGGTGTTGCGCAGTCCGGCGGCGACCCCCGCGACCGTCACCAGCAGCGCCTGCTCCAGGCCGCCGCAGGCGTCTCCCCGGCAGCGCCGCGAACGGGCCAGAAGCTCAGCCTGGAGCAGGTGCAGCGGGTCTAGATAGCTGTTGCGCACGCTGATCGACTCGCGGGTCTCGCTGGCGTGGGCGAGCAGCAGCGACTGCCCGGTCAGTCCCAGCACCAGGCGCACCGCCTGCGACAATAGGTCGCGTAAACGACGCCCCAGCGGACGCAGCTCGAGCGGCACTAGACGTTCGTCGTAGAGCCGCGCGATATCCGCGTCGGCCTTGGCCAGGACCATTTCCAGCATGTCGATGCGGGTGGTGAAGAACGGCCATCGCTCGCGCATCTGCCCGAGCAGCGCGCCCTCGCCACGCTCGATGGCGTTCAGCAAGGCGGTCTCCCAGCCAAGCCATGCCGGCAGCATCAGGCGCGTCTGGGTCCAGGCGAAGATCCAGGGAATCGCCCGCAGGCTCTCCACCCCGCCTTCGCGGCGCTTGGCCGGGCGGCTGCCCAGCGGCAGACGGCCCAGTTCCTGCTCGGGCGTGGCCAGGCGGAAATACTCGACGAACTGCGGATCGTCGCGCACCACCCTGCGGTAGGCCAGCAGCGCGTCCTTCGCCAGGCGGTCCATCTGCGCGCGCCAGGCCGGCTCGGGAGCCGGCGGCGGCATCAGGGTCGCCTCCAGCACCGCGGCGAGGTAGAGATTGAGGTTCTGTTCGGCGATGTCCGGCAAGCCGAACTTGAAGCGGATCATCTCGCCCTGTTCGGTGACCCGGAAGCGCCCGGCCACCGAACCCGGTGGCTGCGACAGGATCGCCGCGTGGGCCGGCCCGCCGCCGCGGCCGACGGTGCCGCCGCGGCCATGGAAGAGCAGCAGCTCGACCTCGTGCTGGCGGCAGATCTCCACCAGTTTCTCCTGCGCCCGGTACTGCGCCCAGGCCGCCGTGAGAGTACCGGCGTCCTTGGCCGAATCGGAGTAGCCGATCATCACTTCCTGCACCCCGGAGAGCCGCGAACGGTAGCCCGGCAGCGTCAGCAGGCGCTCCATGCAGGGGCCGGCGTTGTCCAGGTCGTCGAGGGTCTCGAACAGCGGCACCACGCGCATCGGCCAGTCGACGCCGCTTTCCTTGAGCAGCAGTTGCACCGCCAGCACGTCGGACGGCTGGCCGGCCATCGAGATCACGTAGGAACCCAGCGACGCCGGTGGTGCGGCGGCGATCGCCCGGCAGGTGGCGAGCACCTCGGCGGTATCCGCCGAAGGCTGGTAGTGCGCCGGCAGCAGGGGGCGGCGGCTGTTCAGTTCCTCGAGAAGGAATTCCAGGCGGGTCTTCTCGTCCCACTCGTCGTAGCTGCCCAGTTCCAGGTACTCGGTGATCTCGCTCAGCGCGGCGGCATGGCGGCTTGAGTCCTGGCGCACGTCCAGGCGCACCAGGAACAGGCCGAAGGTGGCGGCGCGGCGCAGGCAGTCGAGCAACGCGCCATCGGCGATCACGCCCATGCCGCAGGCGTGCAGCGACTCGTGGCACAGTTGCAGCGGCTCGACCAGGTCGCGGTTGTGCTCCAGGACGCCCTCCGCGGCCGGCACCTCGCCGGCCAGGGCCTGGTGGGTCCAGTTGCGGGTCACGCGCAGGCGCTCGCGCAATTGCTTGAGCAGGGCGCGATAGGGCTCGGCGCTATCGCCGACCCGCGCCAGCAGCTGCGGCGAGGCCTGCTGCATGGACAGCTCGGCGGCCAGTCGGTCGATATCGCGCAGGTACAGGTCGGCGGCCATCCAGCGCGCCAGCAGCAGGACCTCGCGGGTCACGCTGGCGGTGACGTTGGGATTGCCGTCGCGGTCGCCCCCCATCCAGGACGCGAAGCGCAGCGGCGCGGCGGTCAACGGCAGGCGTTCGCCGGTGCTGCGCAGGAGTACCTCGTCGACGTGCCGAAGGACGTTCGGCAAGGCCTGCCAGAGAGAATGCTCGATCACCGCGAAGCCCCATTTCGCCTCGTCCACAGGGGTCGGCCGGACCTTGCGGATCTCGTCGGTATGCCAGGCCTCGGCCACCAGCCGCTGCAGGCGCTGCTGGATGCGACTGCGCTCCTCCGGCAGCAGGTCGGCATGGTCCTTGGCCGCCAGCTGCGCGGTGATCGCATCGTATTTCTGGATCAGCGTGCGCCGCGCCACCTCGGTGGGATGGGCGGTCAGCACCAGTTCGATCTCCAGCCCGGCGAGCTGGCGAGCCAGTTGCCCGGGGGCATGCCCGGCGTCCTTGAGACGCCCCAGCAGCTCTTCCAGCACCAGGTTCTCGAAGGGTTCCGGCTCGTTCGGCCGGCGCCGGCGGATACGGAGGTATTGCTCGGCGATATTGGCCAGGTTGAGGAACTGGTTGAAGGCCCGCGCCACCGGCAGCAGTTCGTCTTCCTCGAGCCCGTCGAGGGTGGCGGTGAGCTGCTGGGCGCCCTCCGCGGAACCGCGGCGGGCAGCCTTGGCGCCCTTGCGGATCAGCTCGATCTTGTCGAGGAACCGCGGGCCGTACTGCTCGCGGATGGTGTCGCCGAGCAATTCGCCCAGTTGGTGGACGTCCTCGCGCAGGCGCGCATCGATTTCCGGCATGACCTGTCTCCACTGCGGGTGGGAAACCAGCTTGGCTCAGGCGCCCCCGCGCTTACAAGCCCGCAGGGTGCCAGTACGGCGCCGCCGGGCCGGAAGCGAGGCTGCCGGCGCCGATCGGGTCTAGTCTGAAGGAAGTGCCCGCACCGAGGCACGGCCCCACGAGGGCACCCCCAACACGCCCGCCACGACCGGGCTGAAGAGGTCAGCATGAAGATCCGTGAGCTTGTCCGCCATTGGGAACACACCGCCAAGGGCCGCATGGCCCGCAACCACTACAGCATCCCGCTGGACGTCGAAAGCGCCGCGCGCCTCGCCGCGCTGCACGAGATGTATCCGCGGCGCAGCGTCGAGGAACTACTGGGCGAGCTGGTCGGCGCCGCCCTGGAAGAACTGGAGGCGAGCTTTCCCTACGTGAAGGGGAGTCAGGTGGTGGCCACCGACGAACAGGGCGATCCGCTCTATGAGGATGTCGGCCCTACCCCACGCTTCCTGTCGCTCTCGCGCAAGTACCTGCACGAACTGGTCGCGCAACAGGACACCTCCAGTCACTGAGCGCGACTTCAGCCATGCCGGCGGTGCACGCCGGGAACGTGCATGTGCCCGGCCTCGGCGCATTCCTCGGGGATAGGCGACAGCGGCGCGGGCTGCTCCAGTTCGCGGAGGATGCCGCAGGCCTGGCTGTTGCCGGCGACCGTACAGCGTGAGCCGAGATCCTGCAGTTGCTCGCGCAATGCCTGGAGTTCGGCGATGCGCACCTCGACGTGATGCAGGTGCTCGTCGATCAGCCGGTTGGCGGTGCCGCAATCCGCCTCGGGACGGTCGCGCAACGCCAGCAGGGTACGGATTTCCTCCTGGGTCATGTCCAGCGAGCGGCAGTGACGGATGAACGACAGGCGCTCGACGTGCGCCAGGGTGTATTGCCGATAGTTGCCTTCGCTACGCGCGGGCTCGGGCAACAGTCCTTCGCGCTCGTAGTAGCGGATGGTCTCCACCGGGCAACCGGTTCTCTTCGCCAGCTCACCGATCTTCATGCCAACCCTCCTCCAATCGCCGACGCGGCTACCCGAATTGGCAGTACCGCTTGACTCTGTAGTTGCTACAGGGTGTGCAATCGCACCCAACACGTCAAACGGGAATTGTTTCCATGAGCCACGAACACGCCGACACTTGCTGTCACGGTCACGGACATGATCATGGGCACCGCCACGCGCCTCGCCCGGCGGTGGCCGCCATCGGAACCCTGGCCGGCAACGCCGAGTTGCGCTGGAGCGACCTGCGCATCGAAGCGATGGACTGCCCGACCGAGGAACGCCTGATCCGCGACGCCCTCGGTCGCCAGCCGGCAGTGGAGTCGCTGGAATTCAACCTGATGCAGCGCCTGCTGCGCGTCCAGCATCGCTTCGACAGCGTCGAGCCGCTGCAGAAGCTGATCGCCGGCCTCGGCATGCAAGCGGTGCCGCTGGATGCCGGCGAAAATACCGACGGCCCCTCGCAAGCGCCGGCGAAACCCTGGTGGCCGCTGGCCCTGGCCGGCGCGATGGCGCTGGCCTCGGAGATCGTCGAATGGTTCGGCCTGGCGCCGGACTGGGTGGTCGCCGGCCTCGCCCTGCTGGCCATCCTCGGCGCCGGCCTGCCGACCTACCGCAAGGGCTGGATCGCCCTGAAGAACCGCAACCTGAACATCAACGCCCTGATGAGCATCGCCGTGACCGGCGCCGTGCTCATCGGCCAGTGGCCGGAAGCGGCGATGGTCAGCGTGCTGTTCGCCATCGCCGAGCTGATCGAGGCGAAGTCCCTGGATCGCGCGCGCAACGCCATCCGCGGCCTGCTGCAACTGGCTCCGGAACAGGCCACGGTACTGGTCGGCGGCGAATGGAAGGAGCTGCCGGCCAAGCAAGTGGAACTGGAAGCCACCGTGCGCGTGAAGCCCGGCGAACGCATCGCCCTCGACGGCGAGGTGACCAGCGGCCGCTCCAGCGTCAACCAGGCGCCGATCACCGGCGAAAGCCTGCCGGTGGAGAAGGAGGTCGGCGAGCCGGTGTTCGCCGGCAGCATCAACGGCGAGGGCGCGCTGGAGTACCGCGTCACCCGCCGCGCCGACGACAGCACCCTGGCCCGGATCATCCACGCCGTGGAGGAAGCCCAGGGTTCCCGCGCACCGACCCAGCGTTTCGTCGACAGTTTCGCCCGCGTCTACACCCCGGTGGTATTCCTCATCGCCCTCGCCACCGCGGTGCTGCCGCCGCTGCTGTTCGGCGGCGCCTGGCTGGACTGGATCTACCGCGCCCTGGTGCTGCTGGTGATCGCCTGTCCCTGCGCGCTGGTGATCTCCACCCCGGTGACCATCGTCAGCGGCCTTTCCGCCGCTGCGCGCCTGGGCATCCTGATCAAGGGCGGGGTGTTCCTCGAACTCGGGCGCAAGCTGTCCTGGGTCGCCCTCGACAAGACCGGCACCATCACCCATGGCAAACCGCAACAGACCGACTACCTGCCGATCGCGGAGGCTGACGGGACGGATGCGCGCCTGCTCGCCGCCAGCCTGGCCGCGCGTTCCGACCACCCGGTATCGCGCGCCGTGGCCAACGCAGCGGAAGAGGACGGCCTTGCCCTGGGCGTGGTCGAGGACCTCGCCGCCCTGCCGGGACGAGGCGTCAGCGGACGCATCGACGGCGTCCTCTACCACCTCGGCAACCATCGCCTGGTGGAGGAACTGGGCCTCTGCTCGCCGGCCCTGGAAGAGCGCCTGGATGCCCTGGAGCGCCAGGGCAAGACGGTCATCGCGCTGTGCGACCCGCAGCGCGTGCGGGCCCTGTTCGCCGTCGCCGACGGGGTCAAGGACAGCAGCCGCGAGGCGATCCGCGAACTGCACGCGCTGGACGTGAAGACCCTGATGCTCACCGGCGACAACCCGCACACCGCAGCCGCCATCGCAGCCCAGGTAGGCATCGACGCAGCTCGCGGCAACCTCCTGCCGGAGGACAAGCTGCGTGAAGTGGAAGCGCGCCAGGCCGACGGCTCGCGGGTCGGCATGGTCGGCGACGGGATCAACGACGCGCCGGCCCTGGCCCGCGCCGACATCGGCTTCGCCATGGGCGCGGCGGGCACCGACACGGCCATCGAGACCGCCGGCGTCGCGCTGATGGACGACGACTTGCGCAAGTTGCCGCAATTCGTCCGGCTGTCGCGCACCACCCACGCGATCCTGGTCCAGAACATCACCCTGGCCCTGGGCATCAAGGCGGTGTTCCTCGCCCTTACCCTGGCCGGCGAAGGCACCCTGTGGATGGCGGTATTCGCCGACATGGGCGCCAGCCTGCTGGTGGTGTTCAACGGTCTGCGACTGTTGCGCAAGCGTTTCTGAAAGGCCCCACTGGCCTCCTCCAGCCCCACTCAGGTGGGGCTTTTTTCTGCCCTGGGAAAAGCACAAGCAGGCGATGGCGTACCCGCTGGGAACGCTGCCGTGGTTGCCCGCTTCACGGTCGAAAGCCCCGTACGACGGGCTTTCATGACGAGCGACGGCGTTCCGCGACCACACCGGAAGCCGACTGTTCAGTCAGAAAATTTCAGATTTTTTTTTGAACCCCTGAACCAGCGGGGGAGTCACTAAAAGTACATGGCCAATCGCCAAGCCCCTGAAACAGAGGCCTGGCAGAGGCTTGCTCAGTGAGCAGGAAGAAAAGACCGGAGGGCCGGAAACGCGCCCACGGTAATGGCCAGAGATGAAAGCCAAGGAATCAGCATCCCTGTCAGAGGAAATTTCCCATGGAGCAAAAAGCGATGAGCAAGCAACACACCGGTTCCCTGCGTGGCCTCAAGCTGGCCCTGCTGGCCGTAGGCAGCAGCCTGGTCCTGGCCGGCTGCGCCGGCAACCCGCCGACCGAGCAGTTCGCCGTGACCGAGTCCGCGGTGAATAACGCGGTAAGCGCCGGCGGCCCGGAATATGCCCCGGTCGAGATGAAGTCCGCCCAGGACAAGCTGAGCCAGGCGCGCATCGCCATGAACGACAAGGAATACGACCAGGCCAAGCGCCTGGCGCAGCAGGCCGAGTGGGACGCCCGGGTCGCCGAGCGCAAGACCCAGGCCGCCAAGGCGCAGAAAGCCGTGAAGGATGCCCAGCAGGGCGTCATGGAACTGCGTGAGGAAGGCATGCGCGATACGCAGCACTAAGCCGGATTCCGCCCTTCTTTCGTCGATTCGTGATTAAGGATGACCCCTATGCGTAAGTACATTGCCCTCCCCGCCGTATCCCTGCTGGCCCTGGCGCTGGCCGCCTGCTCCACGCCGCCGAACGCCAACCTGGAACAGGCCCGCAGCAACTTCTCCGCGCTGCAGTCGCAGCCCGACGCGACCAAGGTCGCGGCCCTGGAAACCAAGGACGCCGGCGACTGGCTGGCCAAGGCCGACAAGGCCTACCAGGATGGCGAAGACCAGCGCGACGTGGACCAACTGGCCTACCTGACCAACCAGCGCATCGAACTGGCCAAGCAGACCATCGTCCTGCGCAATGCCGAGGCGCAGTTGCAGAACGCCTCCGCCCAGCGCGCCCAGGCCCGCCTCGACGCGCGCACCGCGCAACTGGACAAGCTGCGTAGCCAACTGAATGCCAAGCAGACCTCGCGCGGCACCATGGTGACCTTCGGCGACGTTCTGTTCGATCTCGACAAGTCCGACCTGAAGCCCGGCGCCATGCGCAACATCCAGCAACTGGCCGAGTTCCTCCAGCAGAACCCGGAGCGCCAGGTGATCGTAGAGGGCTACACCGATAGCACCGGTTCCGCCAACTACAACCAGCGCCTGTCCGAGCGTCGTGCCGACTCGGTGCGCATGGCCCTGCTCAGCCGCGGCATCAGCCCGGAACGCGTAGCCACCCGTGGCTACGGTAAGGAATATCCGGTGGCCAGCAACGGCACCAGCTCCGGCCGTGCCATGAACCGTCGGGTGGAAGTCACCATTTCCAACGACGCCAAGCCGGTCGCGCCACGCTCCTCCGTCAGCGGCTGATAGGCCCTACGGAAGCCAAAAGCCCCGCCATCCGGCGGGGCTTTTTCATGGGCGTGGCCCGAGCTTTCCAGGTATCAGCGGGCCACAGGCCGCTCGCCGAGCAAGCGCTGGTAGCGCTCGGCCATCGAGCTATCGAAGGCAACCAGGACGATTTCCTCCAGGCTGCTGTGCGCCGGGCGTTGCCGGCAGACCTCTTCGACGGCGATGGCCGCGGCCTGCTCCAACGGATAGCCGTAGATGCCGCAGCTGATGGCGGGGAACGCGACGCTGGTCGCCCCGGCCTGCTCGGCCAGGGCCAGGCTGCGCCGGTAGCAGCTGGCCAGCAGCTCCGCTTCGCCGTTGTCGCCGCCGCGCCAGACCGGGCCGACGGTGTGGATCACGTGGGCCGCCGGCAGACGGAACCCGCGGGTGATCTTCGCCTCGCCGGTCTTGCAACCGTGCAGCAGGCGGCAGGCCGCCACCAGCTCGGCACCGGCGGCGCGGTGGATGGCGCCGTCGACCCCGCCCCCACCGAGCAGCGAGGAGTTCGCCGCGTTGACGATGGCATCCACCGCAAGACGGGTGATGTCCCCCTGCCAGACGCGGACCTCGGTCATTTCACTTCCTGCGGGACTTCCTGTCCGGCGCAGCGCACGGCGTGCTTCCTGTTGTCCACCAGCACGCCGGAAAGGCCCTTCTGCTCGGTGTCGAACAGCACCAGGACGCCATCGATGCACTGCGCGACCTGCTTGGCCGGCTCCAGGGACAGCTTCACATCTTCGCCGGGCAGGCTCTTCAGCATGGTGAAATCGGCCAGCAACAGGGCGTCCTGCGGCTTGGCGAAATGCAGGTAGCCGTAGTACCAGAGCACGCCGACGGTGACGAAGATGGTACCGATGCCGGTCAGGATGCAGGGGAGTACGTTACGGTCGCTCATGGATTGCCTTCGGGTTTCGCGGATTCGCGGTTCGGGATTTCGGCCAGCCGGCGCAGGCCGGTGAAGCCATGGGGATCGTCGAGGAAGCGCAGCATCACTTCCTGCCAGGTCGCTTCGGCGAAGGTCTGCACGTGGCCGCCTCGGGTCAGTTGCAGGACCTTCGGCGGCCGCGCCTGGCGGTACAGGGCGATGCCGTTCTCGAGGGGCACAATGGTATCGTCGATGCTGTGAAAGAACAGCATGGGTGCGCCAGAAAGCCGCGCCACCGAATGGATGGCGCTGTCGTCGTCGGGCACCAGCCAGGACAGCGGCACCTGCAGCGGCCAGGTCAGCCAGGAACCGTCCAGCATGTGCCGGGCGATGCCGCGGTAGCTCGCCGGTACCCCGTCGAACACCAGCGCCTTGAACTGGCCCTGGCGCTGCGGATGCTCGACCAGGTAGTGGATCGCCAGCGCGCCGCCGAGACTCTGCCCCAGCAGCACGCGCTCGGTGCCCTTCACCTCCGGCGCCTGGTCGAGCCAGGCGAACGCCGCGTCGATGTCGCGGTAGACCTCCGGCAGTCCCGGCTCGCCCTCCGACTGGCCGTAGCCGCGATAGTCGAGCATCAGCACCTGGTAGCCCTCGGCGGGCAGCCACCAGGTGCCGCCGAGGTGCCAGGACAGGTTGCCGCCGTTGCCGTGCAGGTAGAGCACGGTGCCTTTCACCGGCACGCCTTTCTTCGCCGGCAGCCACCAGGCGCGCAGGCGCACGCCGTCGGCGGTGGTCAGGGTGACGTCGCGGTACTCCAGCCCGGCGCGCGCCGGGGTGATCTGCACCACCGGCTCGGGATAGAACAGCAGCGAACTGCAACCACCGAGGAACAGCGCGCCGAGTACCAGCAGCGGGATCAGCAGGCGCTTCATCCGTTGTTGGTCCTTACCTCTTCGCGGGCGCGAAAGGTGGCGTCGTAGATGCGCCCGGCCAGGCGCGAGAACGGCAGGCTCTGCAGCCAGACGGTGCCGCTTCCCTTGAGGGTGGTCAGCAGCAATCCTTCGCCGCCGAACAGCATGCTCTTCAGGCCGCCGGCCAGTTGTACGTCGTAATCGATGCTGTCGGTGAAGGCCACCAGGCAACCGGTGTCGACCCGCAGCGTCTCGCCATTCAACTGGCGGCGGATCAGCGTACCGCCGGCGTGGACGAAGACCAGGCCATCGCCCTCGAGCTTCTGCAGGATGAAGCCCTCGCCGCCGAAGAAACCGGCGCCCAGGCGCTTGGCGAAGGCGATGCCGACCCGGGTGCCATAGGCCGCGCAGAGGAACGAGTCCTTCTGGCAGAACAGGCGCCCGCCGACATCGTCCAGGTCCACCGCCACCACGCTGCCCGGATAGGGCGCGGCAAAGGCCACGTGCTGCTTGCCCTGGCCTTCGTTGGTGAAGTGGGTCATGAACACCGACTCGCCACCGAGCTTGCGCTTGCCGGCGCTCCACAGCTTGCCCAGCAGGCTGCCGTCGGAGCCGTCGCCCATCCGCGCGGTGAAGCGGATGTCGCCGGTCATGTAGTTCATCGCCCCGGCCTCGGCGATCACGGTTTCCCCGGGGTCGAGTTCGATCTCCACGGTCTGCATGGATTCGCCGAGGATGCGGTAGTCGAGTTCGTGGCTGGCCATCGCCGTTCTCCTTGCTTGCCGGCCGACCGCCCGCGCGCACCGGGAAAGACCGGCACGGCGGGGAGCGGTCAGAGAATGTTCGCGTAGTCCGCTTCGATGCGGTCCAGGCTGAGGTGGTTGAGGAAGTTCGAGAAGCACATCCAGGCCGACAGCGCGTTGAGGTCGCGGAACTGCGGCGGCAGGTATTTCGGCGGCGCCACCAGGCCCTCGTCCACCAGTTGGCGCAGGGTGCGCATGTCTTCCAGGGTGGTCTTGCCGCAGAACAGCAGGGGGATCTGTTCGAGCTTGCCCTTGCGCACGGCGAGCTGGATGTAGTTATAGATGAGGATGAAGCCCTTCAGGTAGGACAGGTCCTTGGTGAACGGCAGGCCATCCGGGGTCGAGCCGCGGAAGACCCGGCTGGCGTTCTGGTAGCTGTCCTCCAGGCTGTAGCCCTGCTCGCGGTAGAAGTGGAACACGTCGAGGAAATCGGCGCCCTCCTCGGCCATGTGGATCGCCCGGGTGCGATTGGTCAGCTTGCGCAGGCGGGTCGGGTAGGAGGCGAAGGCGATCACCTCCATCAGGATCGCCAGGCCTTCCTGGGTCACGGTGGAGGACGGCGGCCCCTTGGCGAGGAAGGTGCAGATCGGCTGGCTCAGGCCGTTCAGGGTGGTGCCGACGTGCACCAGGCCCTCGTGGACCTCCAGCGCGCGCACGTCGCGCTCGTTGAACAGGGCGTCGGCGCGTACCTTGATGTAGTCGGCGCCGGCCGCCGCGTCGGCGACGATGCCGTCGGACTCGAACACGCGGATGGTGCCCTCCTCCTCGCCGAACACGGTGTTCAGCCGCGCCTGGAGGATCGGCACGACCTCCTTGGCGGTCAGGGTCTTGGGTTCGTCCTTGAGATCGCCGCGGTCGGCGATGTTGTTCAGGTAGTCGGAGAGCATCAGGCCGAGGTCGGCCAGGGTCGGATCGCCGGCATGGAAGGCGTCCGAGGCCGAGCCGTAGAGTTCCTGGGAGATCAGCCCGAGGTCCGGGGTGCCGCGCGCCTCGAGCATGCGAATGACCATCCGGTATTCCTTGCACATCCGCCGCATGATCTGCCCGACCGGGTTGAACTGGCCCAACTGGCGGGTGATGTCGCGCTCGATGTTCTGGAATTCCTGCTTCTTGGCGCTGGCGTCGAAGGCCAGCGGGCGGCTGTCGTAGTAGCCGCGGTCGACCTTCGGCGCATGCTTGCCGCGGCCCTTGAGGAAGTCCTGGCGGATCCCGTCGTCCCATTTGATCGCATCCAGCACGCGGATCGGCGTCTGCGCCTCGACGATGCGATCGGACAGGGAGCGGATGATCTTCTGGTAGTCGTTCTGCGCCTTGCGCTGGCTCATCGGCAATCTCATTGGGTGACCCGCTGGAAGCGGGCGGCCTCGACGAACACGTCGGAGTTGGCGGGATCGTTCAGGTAGGCGAAGACCTTCTCCAACGGGCTGCGCACCAGCGCGCCCTTGCCCTGCTCGCTGTCGACGGTCTCGCCGTCGAGCTGGCCGGCGCCGAGGTCCTCGACGATGCGCTCGACGTCGAGGTTGTAGATTACCAGCTCGTCACCGTCGGTGATCTCGAAGCCGGCGATGACGAAGTTGCCGCCCAGGCTCTTCGGCAGGCCGGCCGACAGGTACCAGCGCTTGCCCTGGTGGGAGACGGTGAAGCCGTAGTCCTCCAGGCTCTCGGTATTGTCCTTGCTGTCCACGTAGCTGACCGCGCGGTAGACATTGCTGCCGGAACGGGTGATCTCCAGGAATTGTTCTTCCTTCCACTCGTTCTCGCGGCTCCAGGTCCCGAGCAGGTGGCTCGGCGCCGCCTCGCGCGGCGGTATCGGCTCCTTGAAGGTGACCAGGCAACCGCCCAACAGCAGGAAACTCAGGACCACCAGGCAACGCCAGGCTTTCATCACACGCTCCTTAGGAACCCTCCGCAACCTGCGACCGGCTGGCCGAGGGAAGGTTCGGGTATGAAAAACCCCGCCATGGCGGGGTTGACGCTCAGGTCACAGGCCCATGACCAGATTCAGGTACCGTCTGAGTATGGCGCGCATTTCGTCCACGGCCAGTTGCTCGACCCCGTCCACGAGGCCCTGATATTCCATCTGCAGAATAATCGACGTCAACACCTTGGCGTCCTGCTCGGGCTGCCCGGAACCGAGCACCTGGAAGAAATGCACGGCGCCGAGGGAGAGGATCCGCTGGTGGGCATCGGCCAGTTCGCGCAGGCGCGGGTTGAGCAGCGCCTCCTGGCGGAAGGCCTGTTCGGCCAGCAGGTGCTCGCGGCGCTCGGTGAGCTGGACCTGGACATACTGCACGGCCAGCTCGACGATCCGTTCCACCAGCGAGCCACGGGCGCCGGGGTCGTCGGCCAGCACCGCGGCCATCTCCTGGAGGTCGCCCTCCACGCTGCTCCAGAACGCCGACAGCGCCTCTGCGTTGCGCTCGACGAAGAGGGCGAAGGTGTCGGTGATGAGATCGTCGATGTCCTTGAAGTAGTAGGTGGTGGCCGACAACGGCACCTGGGCCTCGGCGGCCACCGCGCGGTGGCGCACGGCCCGTACGCCGTCGCGGACGATCAGGCGCATGGCGGCATCGAGAATCGCCTGGCGCCGCTGCTCGCTGCCCTG
Source organism: Pseudomonas sp. FDAARGOS_761 (assembly GCF_013343155.1). Taxonomy (NCBI): domain Bacteria; kingdom Pseudomonadati; phylum Pseudomonadota; class Gammaproteobacteria; order Pseudomonadales; family Pseudomonadaceae; genus Pseudomonas; species Pseudomonas sp. FDAARGOS_761. Next base: position 4,217,434 of record NZ_CP054572.1, read on the forward strand.
GCGGCTGGCCTTGCGGCCCTGGTAACGAACGCTTTCGGCTACCGCGCTGGCGGCCTGCGCGGCGCTGTCTCTGGGAGCTACTCGGGACACGGTGTTTCCTCCGCTCGCGGACGATGGAGCATTGTTCGGACTTTTTCGCGTGGAATCAATCGGCCGCTACCGGGGAAGCTCCGATCCCACCCGCACCTCCCGTGGTCAGCCGGCAGATCGGCGGCTATCGACCCCTGGTCCGGCGGCCGAGACACCGCGCGGCCATGAAAAAACCGCCCGAAGGCGGCTTTTCCATGGACTGTTGCGGCGCTCAGGCCTGCGGGCGCATGTGCGGGAACAGGATCACGTCGCGGATCGACGGCGAGTTGGTCAGCAGCATCACCAGGCGGTCGATGCCGATGCCTTCGCCGGCGGTCGGCGGCATGCCGTATTCCAGGGCATTGATGAAGTCGGCGTCGTAGTGCATCGCCTCGTCGTCGCCGGCGTCCTTCTCCTTGACCTGCAGCATGAAGCGCTCGGCCTGGTCCTCGGCGTCGTTCAGCTCGGAATAGGCGTTGGCGATCTCGCGGCCGCCGATGAACAGCTCGAAGCGGTCGGTGACGCTCGGGTCTTCGTCGTTGCGGCGGGCCAGCGGCGAGACCTCGAAGGGGTAGCGGGTGATGAAGTGCGGCTGCTCCAGCTTGTGCTCCACCAGTTCCTCGAAAATCATCACCTGCAGCTTGCCCAGGCCTTCGTGGCCGAGGACCTTGGCGCCGGCCTTCTTGGCGATGGCCCGCGCCTTCTCGACGTCGTTGAGGTCGGCGGCGCTGATCTCCGGGTTGTACTTGAGGATCGAATCGAACACCGACAGGCGCACGAACGGCTCGCCGAAGTGGAAGACCTTGTCGCCGTAGGGCACGTCGGTGGTACCGAGTACCGCCTGGGCCAGTTCGCGGAACAGTTCCTCGGTCAGGTCCATGTTGTCTTCGTAGTCGGCGTAGGCCTGGTAGAACTCGAGCATGGTGAACTCGGGGTTGTGCCGGGTCGAGACGCCTTCGTTACGGAAGTTGCGGTTGATCTCGAAGACCTTCTCGAAACCGCCGACCACCAGGCGCTTGAGGTACAGCTCCGGGGCGATGCGCAGGAACATGGCCATGTCCAGCGCGTTGTGATGGGTCTCGAACGGCTTGGCCGCGGCGCCGCCGGGGATGGTCTGCAGCATCGGGGTCTCCACTTCGAGGAAACCGCGCTCGCTGAGGAAACGGCGGATGTGGGCGATGACCTGGGAGCGCACGCGGAAGGTGTGGCGGGTTTCCTCGTTGACCATCAGGTCGACGTAGCGCTGGCGGTAGCGCTGCTCGGTGTCGGTCAGGCCATGGTGCTTGTCCGGCAGCGGACGCAGCGACTTGGTCAGCAGGCGCACGCTGGTCATGTCGACGTACAGGTCGCCCTTGCCCGAGCGGGCCAGCACGCCTTCGGCGCCGATGATGTCGCCCAGGTCCCAGGTCTTGATCTCGGCCAGGGTTTCTTCCGGCAGGGTCTTGCGGTTGACGTAGACCTGCAGGCGCTCGCTGCTGTCCTGGAGGACGATGAAGGAACCGCGGTTGAGCATGATCCGACCGGCCACCTTGACCGGGATCGCTGCAGCTTCCAGCTCTTCCTTGGTCTTGTCGGCGTACTGTTTCTGCAGGTCCGCGAAGTAGGCGTCGCGGCGGAAGTCGTTGGGGAAGGCGATGGCCCGGGCTTCGCGCACGGCGGCAAGTTTTTCCTTGCGCTGGGCGATCAGCTTGTTTTCTTCCTGTTGCAGTTCGTGCTGGTCGAGTTGTTGGTCGCTCATGGTCTTGGTGGTTCCTGGTTAGGCTCTCTTGCCTGTGGAAACGGATTGCGCAACAGGGGCGAAAAGCGTAGCGAACGCCGGCCAGGCAAGGCGGGAAATGGCGAGGACGCGGCGTTCACGATCGTAAACGAGCAGTCCGAACCATTTTCCAACGCGGCCTGGCCAGGCGCAGCAGCTTTACAGCCCCTGTTTGAGGCTGGCTTCGAGGTATTCGTCTAGATCGCCGTCGAGCACCTTGTCGCAGTCGCTGCGCTCGATACCGGTACGCAGGTCCTTGATCCGCGACTGGTCGAGCACGTAGGAGCGGATCTGGTGGCCCCAGCCGATGTCGGACTTGGAGTCCTCCAGGGCCTGGGACGCAGCGGTACGCTTCTGCATTTCCAGCTCGTACAACTTGGCCCGCAGCATCTTCATCGCGGTGTCCTTGTTGGCGTGCTGGGAGCGTTCGTTCTGGCACGCCACCACGGTATTGGTCGGCACGTGGGTGATCCGCACCGCCGAATCGGTGGTGTTCACGTGCTGACCGCCCGCGCCGGAGGAGCGGTAGGTATCGATGCGCAGGTCGGCCGGGTTGATCTCGATCTCGATGTTGTCGTCGATTTCCGGCGATACGAACACCGCGGTGAACGAGGTGTGGCGACGGTTGCCGGAGTCGAACGGACTCTTGCGCACCAGGCGGTGCACGCCGATCTCGGTGCGCAGCCAGCCGAACGCGTACTCGCCCTTGATGTGCACGGTGGCGCCCTTGATGCCGGCGACCTCGCCCTCGGACAGCTCGATGATAGTGGCGTCGAAGCCGTGCTTGTCGGCCCAGCGCAGGTACATGCGCAGCAGCATGTTGGCCCAGTCCTGGGCCTCGGTGCCGCCGGAGCCGGCCTGGATGTCCAGGTAGGCGTTGTTCGGGTCCATCTCGCCGCTGAACATGCGGCGGAACTCCAGCTTCTCGAGGATCTCGCGCAGACGCTCGACTTCGTTGGCAACGTCGTCGACGGCGCCCTCGTCGTCTTCCTCGACCGCCATGTCCAGCAGGTCGCGGGAATCGGCCAGGCCGCTGGTCAGGTCGTCCAGGGTTTCCACCACCTGCGCCAGCTGGGCGCGCTCGCGGCCGAGGTTCTGGGCGTATTCGGGGTTGTTCCAGACGTTGGGGTCTTCGAGCTCGCGGTTTACTTCGACCAGGCGATCATGCTTCTGATCGTAGTCAAAGATACCCCCGAATGGTCTGGGTGCGCTCGGAGAGGTCCTTGATGCTGTTGAGGATCGGGTTGATTTCCATGGCTGGCGCTCACTCGCGGGAAAACGTCGAAAAGCTGCGAAGTATACTGCACTTGCGCCCTGCGGGCAGTACGCCGGCCTCTATTTAATGCCGGCCGGCGACGCATGGCCGCCGCGCGCCGCTCAGCCCGCCGGGGCTGGCGGCACCGGCTGTTCCATCAGGCCAACCTGGTTGCGGCCATTGTTCTTGGCCTGGTAGAGCGCCTGGTCGGCCATCTCGATGAGAACCCGGAAGGTCTGTCCGCCGCCGCCCGGCACCAGGGTGCTGACGCCGATGCTGACGGTCAGGTACGAGCCCGGGCGTGGCTGGTCGTGGCTGATCTGCAGGCTCTCCACCGTACGCCGGACCTTTTCCGCCAGCAGCCGCGCGCCGCCCGGCGAGGTGCCCGGCAGGACCATGGCGAACTCCTCGCCGCCATAGCGCGCCGCCAGGTCCGAGGAGCGACTGCAGCCCTCGCGGATGGCCCCGGCGACCTGGCGCAGGGCCTCGTCGCCGGCGACGTGGCCGAAGGTGTCGTTGTAGCTCTTGAAATAGTCCACGTCGATCATCAGCAGCGACAGTTGCGACTGCTCGCGCAGCGAGCGGCGCCACTCCATCTCCAGGTATTCGTCGAAGTGACGACGGTTGGAGAGCCCGGTCAGGCCGTCGGAGTTCATCAGCCGCTGCAGCACCAGGTTGGTCTCCAGCAACTGCTGCTGGCTCTCGCGCAGCGCCCGATAGGCCTCGTCGCGTTGCTGCAGGGCGATGTACGAACGCGAGTGGTAGCGGATCCGCGCCACCAGCTCGATGGCGTCCGGCAGCTTGACCAGGTAGTCGTTGGCGCCGGCGGCGAACGCCGCGCTCTTCACCGTCGGCTCTTCCTTGGTCGACAGGACGATGATCGGGATGTCGCGGGTCGCCGGGTTGCCGCGGTAGGCGGCGAGCAGCGTGAGGCCGTCGACGCCGGGCATCACCAGGTCCTGGAGGATCACCGTCGGCTTGATCTGGTTGGCCACCGCCACCGCCTGCTGCGGATCGGAACAGAAGTGGAAGTCGATGCCCGCCTCGCTCGCCAGCGAGCGACGCACAGCCTCTCCGATCATGGCCTGATCATCGACAAGCAGTACCATGACCGCGCCGTCCAGAGGGGCGCCCAGGTCGGTCTTGCTCTCATGAGGGTTGTGCATGTTTCTCTCCGGGACCGGGGCCCCTCGTATCAAATTGAATGCTGTTCCACGCACCGCCACGGCGGGCGTCGGCGCCTACCCTGGCGCCTGGCCGGACTCGCGCCCGGCTAATCGAATACCTCCGCCAGGCGCGGGGCGATCTTTTCCAGGGAAAGGATCTGCACCGCGGCATCGATCGCCGCCGCGGCCTTCGGCATCCCGTAGACAGCGCAACTGGCCTGGTCCTGGGCGATGGTGAGGAAGCCGCGCTCGCGCATCTGCTTGAGGCCCTGGGCGCCATCGCGGCCCATGCCGGTCAGCAGCACGCCCACGGCATCGCCACGCCAATAGTTCGCCACGCTCTCGAAAAACACGTCGATGGACGGCCGGTACACGAAAGAACGCGGTTCGGCGGTGTACACCAGCGAACCGTTGCGCAACAGGCGGATGTGATTGTTGGTCCCCGCCAGCAGGATCTGCCCCGGTATCGGCGGCTCGCCATCGCGCGCCAGGCGCACCGGCAGCTTCGATTCGCTGGCCAGCCATTCGGCCATGCCGGCGGCGAAGACCTCGTCGACATGCTGCACCAGCACCACCGCGGCATTGAAACTGGCCGGCAGTTGCTTGAGCAACACCGCGAGCGACGCCGGACCGCCAGCCGAGGCGCCGATCGCCACCAGACGCTGGCGCGCCCCGCCGGCCTTCGGCGGCACCACCTGAACCTTGCCGCGGTTATCGCGCTGGCCGATCAGCCAGCCGACGTTCTGAATCTTGCGCAACAACGGCGCCGCCGCCGTTTGCGGGTTGCCGATGCCCAGCGCCGGCGTGTTCACCGCATCGAGCGCCCCATATCCCATCGCTTCGAAAACCCGGTGCACATTCTGCTCGATATCGACGGTAACAATCACGATCGCGCAAGGACTTTCCGCCATGATCCGACGAGTTGCCTCGACGCCGTCCATCACCGGCATGAGCAGGTCCATCAACACCACGTCGGGCGTATCGGCGGCGCACTGGGTCACCGCCTCGGCACCGTTGCTGGCGACCCAGACGATCTGGTGCTGCGGCTCGAAGGCCAGCGCGCGGCGCAGCGCCTCGACGGCCAACGGCATGTCATTGACGATTCCGATCCTCAACCCTGTGCTTCTCCGATCAGGACGACGACGGCATCCAGCAAGGCCTCATCGTGGAAACTGGCCTTCGCCAGATAATAGTCGGCGCCGGCGTCGAGACCGCGCCGACGGTCCTCCTCACGATCCTTGTAGGACACCACCATCACCGGCAGCGACTGCAGGCGGCTGTCGCGACGCACCAGGGTGACCAGTTCGATACCGTCCATGCGCGGCATGTCGATATCGGTGATGAGCAGGTCGAAATGCTCCGAGCGCAGGGCGTTCCAGCCGTCCATGCCATCCACCGCCACTGCCACGTCGTAGCCGCGGCCGAGCAGGAGCTTGCGTTCCAGCTCACGCACCGTGAGCGAGTCGTCGACCACCAGGATGCGCTTGCGTTGCGCCCCGCCGGCCTGCCGCCGGCTGCGATCGATGCGCTCCAGGCGGCCGCTGCTGAGCAGCTTGCCGACCGAATGCAGGAGGTCCTCGACGTCCAGGATCAGCACCGGCGAACCGTCGTCCAGCAAGGCGCCGGCGGAAACGTCGCGCACCTTGCCCAGGCGCGGATCGAGGGGCATCACCACCAGGGTGCGCTCGCCGACGAAACGCTCCACGGCGACGCCGTAGACTGCATCGCGGTCGCGCACCACCACCACCGGGATGGCCCCTTCGGTGCGGCTGCTCTCGGGCCGCTGCAGCAGTTGCGCAGCCGAGACCAGGCCGACATGGCGCCCCTCGTACCAGAAGTGCTGGCGACCTTCGAGCTGGACGATCTCCTCCGCTTCCAGCTCGCACATGCGCTCGATGTGCGCCAGCGGGAAGGCGTAGGCCTCCTCGCCGATCTCCACCACCAGGCTGCGCACCACGGACAGGGTCAGCGGCACCTCGACGTGGAACAGCGTGCCCTGCCCCTGGCGTTGCTCCATGCGCACGCCGCCGCGCAACTGGCGGACCATGTGCTGCACGGCGTCCAGTCCGACGCCGCGACCGGACACCTCGGTGACCTGCTCGCGCATGCTGAAGCCGGGCAGGAAGAGAAACGCCAGGAGTTCCTCCTCGCTCAGTTGCGCCGCGGTCTCGGCGGTGGCGAACTGGCGATTGAGCACGGTCTCGCGCAGGCGCTGCAGATCGATGCCGCCGCCGTCGTCGCTCAGTTCCAGGACCAGCATGCCGGCGTGGTGGCGGGCACGGATGGTGATCCTGCCCTCGGCCGGCTTGCCGGCGGCGAGGCGGGTTTCCGGCGCCTCGATACCGTGATCGACGGCATTGCGCAGCAGGTGGGTGAGCGGCGCTTCGAGTTTTTCCAGGACATCCCGGTCGACCTGGGTGCTTTCGCCCTCGACCAGCAGGCGCACCTGCTTGCCCAGCGAGCGGCCCAGGTCGCGAACCATCCGCGCCTGGCCGCTAAGGACGTCGGCGAACGGTCGCATCCGCGAGGCCAGCGCCGCGTCGTAGAGCACCTGGGCGCGCTGGCCGCCCTGCCAGGCGAACTCGTCGAGATCGGCGATGTGCTGCACCAGCATCTGCTGGCATTCGCCGATCAGTTGCCGCGCCTCGCCGAGCATGGCCTGGGCCTGCGGGTCGAGGGCGGTTTCCTGGACCGTCTCGCGTACCACGTCGAGCGCGCGGCTGGCGCTGGACTGCAGGCGACGCAGGCGTTGCAGGGAATCGGCCAGCGGCTTGATGCGCTGGAACTCCACCAGCGACTTGCTGGAGATATCCAGCAGCCGGTCCAGGCGCTCGGCGGTGACCCGCAGGACCCGGCTGCGGCGCTCCTCGGCCTGTTCGCCGCCCGCCTGCCCGGCGGGCTCCTCGTCGTTGTCGTCGCTGGCGGCCGCTGACGCCGCTGGCGGCGCCTCGGGGGCCGCTTCCGGCAGGCCGGGAGTCGTCGCCGGCAGCTCCGCGCGGGCCAGCGGCAGGCCGCTGCGCACCAGGCCTTCGAGGCGCTGCACCAGACCGTCGATCTCTTCCCGCCCGGCGCCTTCGGCCCAGCCTGCGTCGCCGGCGGGCGGTGTGCCGATACGCAGCAACAGGTCGCAGCCCTGGAGCAACGCATCGATATGTTCCGATTGCAGGAGCAGGCGTCCGTCCTGCGCCTCCACCAGGCAATCCTCCATGACGTGCGCCACGCGCACGCCGGCGTCCAGCCCGACGATCCGCGCCGCGCCTTTCAGCGAGTGCGCGGCGCGCATGCAGGCTTCCAGTTGGTCGGCCTGGGTCGGGCTGCGCTCCAGCGCCATCAGGCCGGCGTTGAGCACCTGGGTCTGGGCCTCCGCCTCGAGCCGGAACAGCTCGAGCAGCGACGCGTCTCTCATCTGGTCCGGGGTCATGCCAGGCTCCGCGCTACGGCTTGCAGGAGAGGGCCTTCGTCGAGCAGGGTGATGCTTCGCTCGCGCCATTGCAGCACGCCGGCCACGTGCCGGCGCGAGGCCTGGCCGTCGGCGTGGTTGGGCGGCAGTATCCGCGCCAGCGGAATCGCATGGATGCCGTCGACTTCCTCCACCGGCGCCACCACCGGACCGCCGGCGGCGGAAATGATCAGCATGCGCGGAACCACCCGGCGCTCGCTGACCGGCGCGGCGCCGGGTTCGAGATCCAGCAGTTCGCCCAGGGAAAGACAGGCGACCAGCGCGCCGCGCACGTTGGTCACCCCTTGCAGGGCGCGCGAGCGCTGGTGCGGCAGGGAATGGATAGGGTTCATCGGCGCCACTTCCACCAGGCTGCCGGTGGCCAGACCGAACCACTCCTCGCCCAGGCGGAACACCAGGATCGAGCGCGTCTCGCCGAGGTCGCTCTGTTCGCGCTGGCTGTCCATCGTTTCGGCGCTGTCGAGCTGGTCCTGGCGCAAGGCGATGCGGTCCAGCAGAGAGGTCGCGGCGGCAGCGTAGATCTCGCAGTTGCGGCAATGGACATGCTCGGCCAGGCGTTCGCAGGACTTGTCGCCATGCACGCCAATGCGGTTCCAGCAGTCATCCACCTGTTGGGTATCGAGCAAGGTCAGGCTCGCCTCAACCATCTTTGTTCACTCCACGGGCCGCGCGTTGCTGCAGGCGCCGGGCGCCGGCATGGTCGCCGCGGGCGGCGAGCAGCGCCGCCAGGTGCGCCAGCGCCTCGGCGTGCTGCGGCTCCAGGTACAGGGCCTTGCGGTAGAAATCCTGGGCTTCCTGCTCCTGCCCGGCGACATCGCTGAGCAGCCCGAGCCAGTAGAAGACCGTGGCCGACGGCCCACGCGCGGCCAGTTGGCGCTCGCAGGCGGCGCGCGCCTCGCGATGCTGGCCGGCATCCGCCAGGCGGGCGATTTCGTCGAACTCGCCGACGGGACTGGCGAGGGGCTGGCCGCTGGCTGGCGGAACCAGGCTGGACAGGCGTTGGCGCGGTTTCGCCGGTGGCGGCGGCGAAGGCCGAACACTCGCACGCTCCACGGCGGCGGCAACGACCGGGCGCGCTCCGTCGCTCGCCGCCTTGGGCCGCGCGCCGCGGGGCGCCTCGCTGGTCCGGCGGAACACGAAAGACAGCGGCACGCCGATCGGCTGCATGCCATGCTGGCTGAGCAGGCTCGCCTCGGCTGGTCCGATGAACATCGCGCCGTCCGACCGCAACAGGCGCTTGAGCACCTCGACCACCTCGCTCTGGGTCGGGCGGTCGAAATAGATCAGCAGGTTGCGACAGAACACGAAATCGTAGGGTGCCTCGCCCGCCAGTAGCCCGGGATCGAGCAAATTGCCGCAGCGGAAGCGCACCTTGCGGCGAACCTGCTCGGCCAACTGGTAGCCATCGGCAACCTCGCTGAAATGGCGGTCGCGAAACCCCAGTTCGTCGCCGCGGAAGGAATTCCTGCCGTACACCCCGAGGCTGGCGCGCTCGATCACCCGAGCGCTGACGTCCAGGGCGTCGACCTCGAACAGGTACTCGGAGAGCCCGGCATCGAGCAAGGCCATGACGATGGAATACGGCTCCTCGCCGGTGGAACAGGGCAGGCTGAGGATCCTTAGCGCGCGTCCGCCGCCCAGGCTCGGCAGGCGCTCGAAGGCCAGCCTGGCGAGGGTGGTGAACGACTCCGGGTAGCGGAAGAACCAGGTCTCCGGCACCACCACCGCTTCGATCAGCGCCTGCACCTCGCCCGGCGAGCCGTTCAGGCGCATCCAGTATTCGTCCTCGTCGTGCAGCGCGAGGCCGCTCATGCGCTGGCGTACCGCGCGCTCGATCACCGCGCTGCCCACCGAGCTGGCATCCAGGCCGATCCTGCTCTTGAGCAGGCGTTCGAAGCGATCGTTCATGCCGCCCCCTCGCCGCACTCCGGCGGGAACAGCAGGGCGCGCACTTCGTCGGGCAGCAATGCCTCGACCCGCACCCATTGCACCAGTCCCCGTGGTCCTTCATAGACCGGGCCGAGATAGCGGGCCCCGCCGTTGTCCAGGCCATAGTCGCGGAACGCCGACGGTTCGCAGCGCAGGGTATCGGTGGCCTGTTCGAGGATCAGCCCGAGCCAGACCGGCTCCCGCTCCTGGCGGGCGCGGTATTCGACCAGCACGATGCGCGTGCTGGTGCGGGCCAGCGCCGCGCGGCCGAAGGCCATTGCGCAGAGGTCGAGCACCGGGACCAGGACGCCGCGATGGGAGAACACCCCGGCGACCCATTCCGGCGCCTCCGGAATGCGCTTCAGGCGCAGCAGCGGCAGCACTTCGACCACTTCGCGGGCATCCAGGGCATAGCGGTCGCCTTCCATGCGGAACAGCAGGAACAGCTTGCTGGTGCGTCGATGATCGCCGGTGGAGCGGGACACGGTCACAGCCTCAGACTTTGAAGCGGGATACGCCGTTGCGCAGCCCGTTCGCCACCAGGTTCAGCTCATCGATGGCGAAGCTGGCCTGGCGCAGCGACTCCACGGTCTGCCCGGTGGCCTCGCCCAGTTGCACCAGCGCCTGGTTGATCTGCTCGGCACCGGTAGCCTGGGCCTGCATACCCTCGTTGACCATCTGCACCCGCGGCGCCAGCGCCTGCACCTGCTGGATGATCTGCGACAGTTGCTCGCCGACCTGGCCGACCTCGGCGATACCGCGGCGGACCTCCTCGGAGAACTTGTCCATGCCCATCACCCCGGCCGATACCGCCGACTGGATCTCGCGCACCATCTGCTCGATGTCGTAGGTGGCGACCGCGGTCTGGTCCGCCAGCCGGCGCACCTCGGTGGCCACCACGGCGAACCCGCGGCCGTACTCGCCGGCTTTCTCCGCCTCGATGGCGGCGTTCAGCGAGAGCAGGTTGGTCTGGTCGGCGACCTTGACGATGGTGGTGACCACCTGGTTGATGTTGCCGGCCTTCTCGTTGAGGATCGCCAGCTTGGCGTTGACCAGGTCGGCCGCACCCATCACGTGGTGCATGGTTTCCTCCATGCGCGCCAGGCCCAACTGGCCGGAACCGGCCAGGGTCGAAGTCTGCTCGGCGGCACCGGAGACTTCGCTCATGGTCCGCACCAGGTCGCGCGAGGTGGCGGCGATCTCGCGAGAAGTGGCGCCGATCTCCGTGGTGGTCGCAGCGGTTTCGGTGGCGGTGGCCTGCTGCTGCTTGGAGGTCGCGGCGATCTCGGTGACCGAGGTGGTGACCTGCACCGAAGAACGCTGGGCCTGCGACACCAGGCCCTTGAGCTCTTCGGCCATGCCGTTGAAACCGGTCTCGATGGCGCCGAATTCGTCACGCCGGCCGAGGTTCAGGCGTGCGGTGAGGTCGCCACCGGCCATCAGGTCGAGGCTGCGGACGATCTTCTGGATCGGCTGGGTGATCGCCCGCAACAGCAGGAACCCGCAGATGCCGGCTACCACCACCGCCAGCAACAGGGTCACCAGCATGCTCAGTTCGGCGTCGTCCACCGCGTTGACGATGTTCTCCGAGGCGCGATCGGCGATGTCCTTGTTCAGCTCGATCAGCTCGTTGAGGTACTTGCGACCGTCGCGCCAGTGCTCGGTCAACGGGCCGGCGACGAGCTTGCCGGCTTCTTCGAAGCGTTTCTCGCGATACAGCTCGAGCACCTTGTCGTGCTGCTCCAGGTAGGCCTTGCGCACACCCAGGAAGCCGGCGAGCAGTTCGTGGTCGCGGGCCTCGTCCGGGTTCATGGTCTTCTGGTAGGAGGCGATCTGCTGGTCCAGGCGCTCCTCGCTGGCAAGGATGCTGTCAGCCTCGGCCTTGCTCAGCTCGTGGTCGTCGGTGACGCCGAACAGTTCCTGGGTCTGCAGGTAGTTGTCGGTCCACGAACTGCGTACCAGGGTGATGAAGTACATCCCCGGCATGGCGTCGTCCTGGACACGGTAGGCGCCCTTTTCCACCGTCAACATCTTCACGTACGCAGTAGCGGCCATCAGCAGCATGATCGCGATGATCACGGCGAAACTTGCCAGGATTCGCTGGCGAACAGTCCAGTTCTTCACATTTTTCCCCAAGACTCGAGTCCGGATTCGTTCCTGCCGCCACAACGGCCCGTCAATCGCGCGGACTGTATAGGCCGTCCCCGGCACCGGCAAGCAGCGCCATAGGGTTTTCCCGCTATTGTAGGCGCTGGAAAGGCGTTTTTTGACGCCAGAAGTGTGGCAGAAAGACAAAGAAAGAAAACTGGCAAGCCAGACTTTTCTGAGAAGACAGGCACATCACGGAGGGAATGAGCGCCCCGTCCCCATGCCGGGAACGGGGCGCGATTTCACCGGTGGATGTCGGTATGGCGGGTTTCGCGGAGGAACAGCAAGGCGCAGACCAGGCTGCCGCCGGTGATCAGCACCGGATACCAGAGGCCGTAGAAGATGTCGCCGGTGTACACCACCAGGGCGAACGAGACCGTGGGCAGGAAGCCGCCGAACCAGCCGTTGCCGATGTGGTACGGCAGCGACAGCGAGGAATAGCGGATGCGGGTCGGGAACAGTTCGACCATCAGCGCCGCCAGCGGGCCGTAGCAGAGGGTGGAGATCAGTACCAGGGCGAAGATGATGGCGATCACCATCGGCTTGTTCACCTGGCTACCGTCGGCCTGCTGCGGGTAGCCTGCCGCCTTCACCGCGGCCGCCATCGCTTCGGCGTCGAAGCCGGCGATCTCGGTCTCGCCGACCCGTATCCTGACGTCGCTGCCGGCGGGCGCCGCCACCGTCGAGTAGGGCAGGCCGGACTTGACCAGGAAGGTCTTGACCTTGTCGCAGGGGCTGTCGAAGGTCGCCTTGCCCACCGGGTCGAACTGGAAGGTGCAGGTCGCCGGGTCGGCCACCACGCTGATCGGCGACTGCCGGCTGGCCTGGTCGATGGCCGGATTGGCGTAGTGGGTCAAGCCCTTGAACAGCGGGAAGTAGAACAGCGTGGCGAGCAGCAGGCCGGCCAGCAGCACCGGCTTGCGGCCGATGCGGTCGGACAGCCAGCCGGCGACGATGAAGAACGGCGCGCCAAGCACCAGGGCGACGATCAGCAGACCGTTGGCGGTGCCGCCATCGACCTTGAGCACCTGGGTGAGGAAGAACAGCACGTAGAACTGCGCCGTGTAGAAGGTCACCGCCTGGCCGGCATTGATGCTGAACAGCGCGGTCAGCACCACCTTCAGGTTGCCCCACTGGGTGAAGGACTCGCGCAGCGGCGCCTTGCTGACCTTGCCCTCGGCCTTCATCTTGAGGAACGCCGGCGACTCGCGCATGGACAGGCGGATCCAGGTGGAGATGCCCAGCAGGACGATGGACAGCAGGAATGGCAGGCGCCAGCCCCAGGTCTCGAACTCGTCGCCGGTCAACTGGCGGCAAGCCAGGATCACCAGCAGCGAGAGCAACAGGCCGAGGGTCGCGGTGGACTGGATCCAGCTGGTGTAGCTACCGCGCTTGTTCGCCGGGGCGTGCTCGGCGACGTAGATCGCCGCGCCGCCGTACTCGCCGCCCAGGGCCAGGCCCTGGAGCATGCGCAAGGTGACCAGGATGATCGGCGCGGCGACACCGATCGAGGCATAGGTGGGCAGCAGGCCGACGGCGAAGGTCGACAGCCCCATCAGCAGGATGGTCACCAGGAAGGTGTACTTGCGCCCGATCATGTCGCCCAGGCGGCCGAACACCAGCGCGCCGAAGGGCCGCACCAGGAAGCCGGCGGCGAAGGCCATCAGGGCGAAGATGAAGGCGGTGGTGTCGTTGACGCCGGCGAAGAACTGCTTGCTGATCACCGCCGCCAGGGCGCCGTAGAGGAAGAAGTCGTACCACTCGAAGACCGTGCCCAGCGAGGAGGCGAAGATCACCTTGCGCTCCTCCTGGGGCGTGGTCGCAGGCACTGTGTAGGAAGGGGTCGTTGCGTACTCGGTCATTGCGGCTCTCCCGCCCCTTGTGGGGGCTCTTATTGTTGTCTGCCATTTCCGTTTTCAGCGTCGACCGCTGCGGCGCCGGGCGCCACGCGATACGGGGTGTAGCGATCCTCAGGCCTCCACCGCCTCCTTGCCGCCGGTAGCCATGGCGCTTTCGACGACCTGCGGCGCGGCCTCGCGGCGGCGCTCGGCGAGAATCATCTGCGCCGCCTTCTCGGCGATCACCAGCACCGGCGAACAGGTGTTGCCGGAGGTCAGGCTGGGCATGATCGAGGCATCGGCGATACGCAGGCCGGGGATTCCGTGCACCCTCAATTGCGCATCCACCACCGCTTGCGGCCCCTGGCCCATGCGGCAGGTGCCGGCAGGGTGGAAGATGGTGGTGCCGATCTCCGCCGCGGCGCGCTGCAGATCCTCTTCGCTGCGGTATTCCGGGCCGGGCTTGTACTCCTGCGGACGGAAGGCGGCCAGCGCCGGCGCGGCGGCGATGCGGCGGGTCAGGCGTATGGCGTCGGCAGCGACCTTCAGGTCGCGCGGATCGCTCAGGTAGTTGGGCTGGATCGACGGCGCCTCGCCCGGGTCGAGCGAGCGGATGCGCACCGTTCCCCGGCTGTGCGGACGCAGGTCGCAGACCGACGCGGTGAACGCCGGGAAGGCATGCAGCGGCTCGCCGAAGCGATCCAGCGAGAGCGGCTGGACGTGGTATTCGAGGTTGGCCGAGGGCTGCTGCGGATCGGAGCGGGCGAAGGCGCCCAGTTGGCTCGGCGCCATCGACAACGGCCCGCTGCGGCTCGCCAGGTAGCGCAGGCCCATGCCCAGCTTGCCCCATAGGCTGCCGGCGATCTGGTTGAGGGTGGGAACGCCGTCGACCTTGTAGATCATGCGCAGCTGCAGGTGATCCTGGAGATTGCCACCGACCCCGGGCAACTCGTGGACGACCCCGGCACCGAGCCGCTCCAGCAGGTCCCGCGGGCCGATCCCGGAGCGTTGCAGCAGGCACGGCGAACCGATCGCGCCAGCGCTCAGGACGATCTCGCGGCGCGCCTCGAAGCGCTGCTCGCGGCCCTGCCAACGGACCGACAGGGCCCTGGCGCGGCCGTCCTCGAGGAGCACCCGCTGGACTTCGGCATGGGTCAGAACCGTCAGGTTGGCGCGCTGGGCGATGCCACGCAGGAAGCCTTTCGAGGCATTCCAGCGCACCCCGCCGCGCTGGTTGACCTGGAAGTAGCCGCAGCCTTCGTTGTCGCCACCGTTGAAATCCTCGACGCTGGCGATTCCGGTCTGCGCCGCCGCCTGCTGGAAGGCATCGAGCAGCTTCCAGGAGAGCCGCTGGCGTTCTACCCGCCATTCGCCGCCGGCGCCGTGCATTTCGCTGGTCCCGGCGAAATGGTCCTCCATCCTGCGGAACAGCGGCAGCAGCTCTCTCCAGCTCCAGCCCGGATTGCCTTCGGCCACCCACTGGTCGTAGTCGCGGGCCTGGCCACGCATGTAGATCATGCCATTGATCGAGGAGCATCCTCCGAGCACCTTGCCGCGCGGGTACTTCAGGGAACGACCGTTGAGCCCGGGGACCTCGTCGGTGTCGAAGCACCAGTCGGTACGCGGGTTGCCGATGCAGTAGAGGTAGCCGACGGGAATGTGGATCCAGGGATAGTTGTCCGGACCGCCGGCTTCCAGCAGCAGGACACGGTTGGCAGGGTCGGCGGAAAGCCGGTTGGCCAGCAGGCAGCCGGCAGGTCCGGCGCCGACGATGAGGTAGTCGTAGGTATCCAGTACCTCGGGCATGGCGAGCCTCGTCTTGTCGTTCTTGTGATGGGCCGTCGGACCTGCGGATGACCGGCAAGTCTCGAACGGCTTGAGGCTAGTCGTTCATTCGCGATAAAAAAACAAACGTTTCGGGGCAGCTATTGTTCGTTTTCTAACAACGCCCCCTCGGCCCGGCAGAAGGCGCTCCCCATGTTCGACTGGAATGACCTGCGTTTCTTCCTCGAGTTGCAGCGCAGCGGTCGCCTGCTGACCGCCGCCAAGCGTCTCGGCACCACTCACGCCACGGTGGCCCGGCACATCGAGAACATCGAGCGCGACCTCGGCACCCAACTGTTCGCCCAGCACACCGGCGGCTACCAGTTGACTCCGGCCGGCCAGGCGCTGCTCAAGCACGCCGAGGCGATGGAGAACACCGCGCTGCTCGCCCAGGAAGAAATGAGCCAGAGCATCTCGCCGCTGGGGCAGATCCGCATCGGCGTCACCGAAGGCCTCGGCAGCGTCTTCCTCGCTCCGCGCCTGGCGCAATTGATGCGCCACTACCCGGGCCTGGAGGTCGAGCTGGTCTCGGTGCCGCGCTTCGTCAGCATCACCAACCGCGAAGCGGACATCGCCATCTCCCTAGACCGGCCGAGCGCCGACCTGGTGATCACCCGCCTGCTGACCCGCTATCGCCTGGCGTTGTTCGCCAGCCCCGCCTACCTGGAACAGGCGCCGCCGCTACGCGACCGCGACGACCTCGGCAGGCACCAGTGGATCGGCTACGTCGACGACCTGCTGTTCAGCCAGGAACTGATGTTCCACCACAGTTTCTGCCGCCACCCGCAGGTCGTGTTCCGCAGCACCAGCGTGGTAGCCCAGCAGCAGGCGGCGCAGGCCGGCATCGGCCTGGCGATCCTGCCGCACTTCATGGGTAGCCGCGATCCGTTGCTGGTACCGGTGCTGCCCGAGGAAAGCATCCAGCGCGAGTACTGGATGAGCACCCGGCGGGAGCTGCACCGCTCGGTGCGCCTGCGGGTGGTCTGGGACTTCCTGCTGGAGCTGTGCCAGCGCGAGCGGGAGGTTCTGCTCGGCCCTTCGGCGACGCCGCCGCCATGATGGCGGCGGTTATCCACGGAACGACGCTCCGCCGTCTCAGGCCAGGCGCTGCAGCGCCTGTCTGGCCTGGTTCTCCAGCTCCAGCTTGAACGAGGGTTCCAGGCGCAGCTGCCGCGCCAGCTCCTCGAGGTAGGAGCGCTCCATGAAGCTTTCCTCGTCGACCATCAGCAGGCTGGCCAGGTACATCTCCGCGGCGATCTCCGGGGTGCTCGCGGCACGGGCGATCTCGGCCGGGTCCAGCGGCTTGTTCAACTCGCGCTCCAGCCAGCCCTGCACCTCGCGGTCGCTGGTCAGCTTGGCCACCTCGCCTTCGATCATCTGCCGTTCGCGCTCGTCGATGTGGCCGTCGGCCTTGGCCGCACCGACGATGGCCTGGAGGATCGCGTGGCTATGCACTTCGGCCTGGGCTTCCGGCAGGCGGTCGACGGTCTGCGGCTGCGCCTGCGGCGCGGCGCCGTTCTGTTGCTGCTGCCAGTTGTTGTAGGCCTTGTAGGCGATCACCCCGAGCGCGGCGAGGCCGCCGTAGGTGATCGCCTTGCCACCGAACTTGCGCGCCTTCTTGTTTCCCAGCAGCAGGCCGATGGCGCCGGCCGCCAGGGCTCCGCCGCCGGCGCCGGAAAGCAGGCTGCCGAGCTGTCCGCCGCCGCTGGCGCCGGGCTTGCCGCCGGTCTTGTTCTGCAACATTTCCTGCCCGGACTTGAGCAATTGGTCGAGCAAACCACGGGTATTCATGAGGAACCTCCAGGACGTTCGGTAACAACCGGATTCGACCGACTCTAGCCCTTCGCGTCCGCGCTGCCCGCCGGGAGTTTGCTTCGAGATATTGCCGGCCTCCGCGGACACCTTGGCAAAGCGCGACGCATGTCACATTTTTCCAGATAGAGGCCTAGTGCCAGCAGAAAGCCCTTCGACGCGCCGGCATGGCCCTCTAAACTCCGCGCCCGCCCGCGACTGCGGGTCGGCGTCCAACGCCAGCCGCTCCGCGCGCATTCGCAACAGCAAACTGTGAACATGGCTCCCCCGAGCCACCCACTGCCTCGCAAAGGACTTCCCATGACCATCTCCCGCCGCGACTTCCTGAACGGCGTAGCCCTGACCATCGCCGCAGGCCTGACCCCCGCCGAGATCCTCCGCGCCGCCCCCGGCGGCCGCTACTATCCGCCCGCGCTCACCGGCCTGCGCGGTAGCCATCCGGGCGCCTTCGAAGTCGCACACCAGATGGGCTGGGAGAAGAAGACCTTCGATGTCGACCACCTGCCGATCGAAGAGGAATACGACCTGGTGGTGGTCGGCGGCGGCATCAGCGGCCTCGCCGCCGCCTGGTTCTATCGCGAACGGCACCCCGCGGCGCGCATCCTCGTCATCGAGAACCACGACGACTTCGGCGGCCATGCCAAGCGCAACGAATTCCAGGCCGGCGGGCGCACCATCCTCGGCTACGGCGGCAGCGAGTCGCTGCAATCGCCGAACGCCCTCTACAGCGAAGACGCCAAACACCTGCTGAAACGCCTGGGCGTCGAGCTCAAGCGCTTCGAGACAGCCTTCGACACCGACTTCTACCCCGGCCTGGGCCTGTCCCGCGCGGTGTTCTTCGACAAGGCCAGCTTCGGCGTGGACAAGCTGGTCAGCGGCGACCCGACGCCGATGGTTGCCGACGAGGTCCCCCGCGATCGTCTCAATGCCCGCTCCTGGCGCGCCTTCATCGGCGACTTCCCGCTGAGCCGCGAAGACCGGGAGGCGCTCATCGCGCTGTACGAATCACCTCGCGACTATCTTGCCGGCAAGAGCGTGGAAGAAAAGGAAACCTACCTGGCGAAGACCAGCTACCGCGACTACCTGCTCAAGAACGTCGGGCTCTCGGAAACCTCGGTGAAGTACTTCCAGGGCCGCAGCAACGACTTCTCTGCCCTCGGCGCCGACGCCCTGCCGGCGGCCGACGCATACGCCGCCGGCTTCCCCGGCTTCGACGCCCTCGGCCTGCCGCAACCCAGCGAGGAGGCCCAGGCGGAAATGGACGAGCCGTACATCTACCATTTCCCCGACGGCAACGCCTCGCTGGCTCGGCTCATGGTGCGCGACCTGATCCCCGCGGTGGCGCCGGGCCGAGGCATGGAGGACATCGTCATGGCCCGCTTCGACTACTCGAAGCTGGACCTCGCCGGGCACCCGGTGCGCCTGCGCCTGAACAGCACCGCCGTCAGCGTGCGCAACCGCGCCGGCGGCGTCGATGTCGGCTACAGCCGCGCCGGCCGCCTGCACCGGGTACGCGGCAAGCACTGCGTGATGGCCTGCTACAACATGATGGTGCCGTACCTGCTGCGCGACCTCTCCGAGGAGCAGGCCCACGCGCTGAGCCAGAACGTCAAGTTCCCGCTGGTGTACACCAAGGTATTGCTGCGCAACTGGCAGGCCTGGAAGACCCTCGGCATCCACGAGATCTACGCGCCGACCCTGCCCTACTCGCGGATCAAGCTGGACTTCCCGGTCGACCTCGGCAGCTACCGGCATCCACGCGACCCGCGGCAGCCGATCGGCGTGCACATGGTCTACGTGCCGACCACCCCGAACGCCGGCATGGACGCCCGCACCCAGGCTCGCGTAGGCCGCAGCAAGCTCTACGCGATGAGCTTCGAGCAACTGGAAAAGGACATCCGCGACCAGCTCCAGGCCATGCTCGGCCCGGCCGGCTTCGACCACCGTCGCGACATCACCGGCATCACCGTGAACCGCTGGTCGCACGGCTACTCCTACTTCATGAATACCCTCTACGACGACGAGGCGGAAAGCGAAGCGCTGATGGAACTGGCGCGAAGCAAGGTCGGCAATGTCACCATCGCCAACTCGGATGCGGCCTGGGATGCCTACGCCCATGCCGCCATCGACCAGGCGGTGCGGGCAGTCCGCGAACTGGGTTGAAGGACGGCGACGGCAGCGGGACCCGCGCTGCCGTCGCGCCCTTCCGATGTCCAGCCAGACTGACAGAAATGTACTGACAGCGATTTCAACCCCTACTCCACGAAAGCCGTTCAACGACCCTATGTTTCTCGGCCTCCCCTCGAAATAACCTAGGGAAAACACATAGGAAATTTCCTACTAGCATTCAGAAAAGTCCTGATTAAACCGACAGACACCATCGCTAGAATTCGAGCCCGTCCGGAGCTGCCTCCTGGCGGATTATCCGCCTGCCGGCGTTGCCGGTAGCCGCCGCGGAAACCTCCACCTCGACCGGGTTCGATTTCATGAAAACACGCGTCATCCTCGTCGACGACCACGCCCTCACCCTGATCGGCATGCGCTATCTGCTGAGTGCGTACGACGACCTGCGGATCGTCGCCCAGGCCCAGGACGCCGACGGCTTGCTGGCGCAGCTCGAAGCGCACCCCTGCGACCTGCTGATCACCGACCTGATGATGCCCGGCAGCCGGCAGGCCGACGGCTTGCGCCTGGTGCAGAAGGTCCGGCGGCGCTATCCGGACCTGCCGATCATCGTCGTCACCATGCTCGGCAACCCGGCACTCGTTTCATCCCTGCTCAAGCTGGGCATTCACGGCCTGGTGAGCAAACGCGGCATGCTCGACGATCTGCCCAAGGCGATCCGCCACACCGGCCGTCGACCATTCATCTCGAGCTCCATCGCACACCTGCTGGAAGTGGGCGAAGCCGAACACGGCAAGCCGCTGGCCAGCCTCGAACAACTCACCCCGCGCGAAGTGGAAGTGCTGCGCCTGTACGGCAGCGGCCTGGCGGTCGGGGAAATCGCCATCCGACTGTGCCGCAGCAAGCAGACCATCAGCGCGCAAAAGAGCAGCGCCATGCGCAAGCTTGGCCTGGACAGCAATGCCGGACTCTTTATCTACATCCGGGAAAACGGCCTGGCCTGAGCAGCGCGGCCGCGATATGTCCGCCCCGCCAGCCCGCTTCGCAAGGTCCGCGCAGCAGCTAGAATGTCCCGCAGCGCCGGGCGTCATCCGTGCCCGCCTCCGCCAAAGGACTCTTTTCACATGGACCGTAACCGCCGCCTCTCCGCCCGACTCTGCCTCCTGCTGCTGGGACTCGCCAGCCAGGCCGAAGCCCGCGAACCGCAGCCCTGCGCGTCGCGACTGCTTGACGCCGTAGCCAGGCAGGTCGGCCACGATGGCTGGATAGCCCCTTCGTACGAATCTTCCGGTCCGTTCCTCGCCGTGGCCTGCAAGCCCTGGCCGGACGACCCCGCGCAGACGGTGATCGCCATGGCCTACCTGGATCCGGGCGACACCGCCGTGGAAGGCGAACGCCACCCGCATCTGCTATTGGCCAAGGCCGACAGCCGCAGCGGCAGGCTGCTCGAACGCTACGACAGCGACTTCGAAGAAGACGCATCCGTCGCCGTCGGCAGCGACAGCCTCTGGCTGGACACCGCGCGCTACCGCCTGAGCCCGACGGTGCGCGCCTTCGGCGTGGTGTTCCATAGCGTGGCGCGTGGCGCCAGTTGTCCGGAAGCCGGCTTCGACAACCTGCTGACCCTGGTGGTGCCGGCCGGCGACGGCAAGCTGCGGCCGGTGCTCAACACTTACCTGGACCAGTGGAGGACGCTGAAAGGCTCGGTCTGCTCCGCCGAGCCCGGGTTCGAACAGGAAGTCTCGCACCTGACCCTGGAACTCGGCCGTGGACGCTCCAACGGCTTTGCCGACCTGGTCGTCACCTCGCGGGTCAGCGACGGCGAAACGGAGAACGGCAAACCCTTGCGCACGGTGAAGCGCACGCTGCGCTACGACGGCGAGCGCTACCCGTTCGAGGAGTATTCGGACTTCTGGCATCGCCAGTGAGGGAAGGCCGTGGCCACCAGCCACGGCGAAACAGCGGAACCGCGCGCCCGCCGCAAGGGGCGGACGCGCGCAGGGAACTCAGCTCTCGCTGGTTTCTTCGCTCTCTTCGGCGGGCGCCGGCTCCTGCTCCGGCTCGCCTTCGTCGCCCTGCTCCTCGTCCGACTGGCAATACGGCGTCGGGTCCTGCGGCCAGATCGCCTTGCCATTGCCGTCGAGCAACTGTTCGGCGCCGCAATCGGTGGTGGCCACGGTGAAGCGCGGCTTGCCGTTCAGGTCGTACAGTGCGCGCAGGGTTTCCGTCGCCTCGTCGCCAGTACCGCTGACTTCGTAGCCCAGGATGTAGCCCTGCTGCGGATTCACCTCCAGCTTCTGCCAGAGCGCCGGAACCAGCGTGCGTCCCTGGCGATCGAGCAACACGGTGCGGGCAGCGTTGTCCATACCGTCAAGACCTTCCAGGAAACGACCGTCATACGCAGACTGGATGCTGATCAGTTCGCCCGGCTCCAGCAGCATCTTGCCGCTGCGGTCCATCAGGCCCACCACCGGCACCTGGCTTTCCGAACCCATGAAGCTGACGGTCTTCTGCGGCCCGCCCTTCTTCGCCACGACGAACAGGTCGTTGCCCAGCGCGCCGATCTGCGCATAACCCGGCTTCACCCACTCGCTGCCTTCGTCGAGGTTGAAGATGCCGAAGTCGGCGCTGAACAGGCCGGTGCTCACGCCGACGGCAGCCAGCCCGGGCACGTCGACGGTGTAGCCAAGCGCGGTGAGGCCGGCGCTGTCGGCCGAATCGTACTGCGGCTGCACCTTCCAGGCGCCGCTGCGATCGATCAGGCCGTACTTGCCCGACGAGCCATCTTCCATGCGCTGCTGAGCCAGCCCGCCCTGCTTGCCGAAGGCGCCGCAACCGGCGAACTGGGCGGCGATCGCCACCTTGCCCTGGTAGTCGAGGTAGCCACAGGGGCTGTCGTACTTCTCGCGGAACGCCACCAGGCCGTTGGCCGGGGTGCCCAGGTAATCGTAGCTCTTGCCGTCACCGACCGCGTCGCCCTTGGCATCCACCAGTTGGGAGCCCTTGCCGATGACGCTGGCGCTCATCACGCCGTCGTGGAGGTCGCCCAGGCTCTCGTAGGCCACGGCCTTCTGTTCGCCGGTGGCGAGGTTGATGATCCACTTCTCCTCGCCACGCTCGGCGCTGATCAAGCCGCCGTGTTCGGCGACGCTGCCGTTGACCAGGGTGGTGTCGTAGAGCGCCTCGGTGAGCTGCTTGCCCTTGGCATCGAGGATGCCGCGCTTGCCATCGATCTCGTAGATGATGAATTCGTTGGCACTGTTGGGGTAGATGTCGTCGAAACGCGGCGCCTGGACTTCCTTGCCCTGGCCGTCGACCACGCCGTACTTGCCATCGCGGACGAAGCCATAGAGGTCGGGGGTGAGCAGCGACAGGGCTTCGCCGATATCGTCGCGCAACACCTTGCCGTCCTTCGCCTGGATCAGGTTCCAGCGCTCCTCGCGCGCCGCCATCAGGGTGCCCTGGTAGGCGCTGGCGACGATATTGTCGTAGTCGTTGTCGAACGGCACGAGCAGCTTGGCGTCCTGGTCGATCACCGCGCACTGGCCGTTGAGGCATAGCGGGATGCTCAGTGCAGCCATGCTCGGTGCGGCCGGTTGCGGCGCGACCGCCGCAGGCTTCGGCGCATCGTCGCCCTGGTTGCAGGCGCTGAGGAGCAAGGTGGAAACGGAGACGGCGAGGGTGTTGCGGCCGATACGCGACAGTCTTTGCATGCGGATATGTTCTCGTATGATCCCTGAGATATGTGTCCAGCCGCGATGCGCGCGACATCGCGGAACGCGGTAGCCTTCCCGGCGGAAAGGCGCGGGCATGATGCCCGTGCCGCGGACCGCCTGGCAATGCCCTGGTCCGCCGGCTCGGCGACAGGCGGCGCGCTTGCTGGCAGAATCGCGGCTTTCCGCAAACCGCGCAGGTACCGCCCCATGAACGACCGACTGCAAATCGAAGACCTCCTCCTGGGCGACGGCAAGGAGGTGGTGAAGGGTGCGCTGATCACCACCCAGTACAAGGGCACCCTGGAAGACGGCACGCTGTTCGACTCCTCCTACGAGCGCGGCCGGCCATTCCAGTGCGTGATCGGCACCGGACGAGTGATCAAGGGTTGGGACCAGGGCCTGATGGGCATGAAGGTCGGCGGCAAGCGACGGCTGTTCGTCCCTTCCCACCTGGCCTACGGCGAACGGCAGGTCGGCGCGCACATCAAGCCCCACTCCAACCTGCTGTTCGAGATCGAACTGCTGGAAGTGCTCACCCGCGACGACTGAGCCGAGGGACGGCGGCGGCCTCTGGCCGCCATGCGCAGGACGAATAGTCGCTCGACTATCCGCCCTGCACGAAGCCGGTTTCTCTTCTAATCCGCGGGGCGAGCCGCGGAACCCGTGGCAATGGCGCGAGGCAGGCCGTCCAGCGCACGCAGCAGGCAGAACCCCAGGACGGCCCCCGCCGCGCCCGCGACCAGCATCAGGCCGATCGCGCCCGACCAGTCGAAACGGCTGACGATCAGGCCGATCAGCAAGGGGCCGATCACCTGCCCCAGGTAGTTGCCCTGCATTACCCAGCCGATGGCCAGTGGCGTCAGCGAAGGCGTGGGCGAGGCCAGCGGCGCGGTCGCCAGCACGGTGGTGGGAAGCATGCCGGCGACCGCCGAGAAGACGAACCCCAGCGCAATCGCCAGGAGCCCCGGCGTCGCGGCATGGAAGAACGCCGCACCGGTGACTCCCATCAGGATCGCGGTGGTCGCCAGCAAGGCGCCGGGACGTATGCCGCGGGAAAGGATGAAGCCCGCCGCGACATTGCCCAGGGCGTTCGCCGCGACGATGGCCGCGCCGATGAGTCCCGCAGTCTCCAGGGCGACACCCAGGCGCTGCATGAGGAACACGGGGAGGAACGTCATCAGGGCGAAGAACTGCAGGTTGTAGGTGGTGAAGCCGAGCGCCAGCAGGGTGATCGCCGGAACCTTGAGCAACGTGCCAAGACCGGCCGGCCTCACGCCTGCCGCCCTGCGCCCATCGTCGGCAGGGACGCTGAGCGGCAGCAGCAGCGCCGCGACCAGTACCAGCAGTGCGCTCAGTTGCCAGTCGGCGCGCCAGTCCGCGAGCAGCGGCCCGAACAGCATCGAGAGGGCGATTCCGCCTGCCATGAAGGTGCTCCACAGACCGAACACCACGCTGCGCCGCGTCTCGCTGGTGATCCTGTGCAACACGGCGGGCGCCGCCACCACCACGATGAGGAAACCGAGCCCCTCGACGAAGCGAGTGGCGAGCAACCAGGCGAAGTCCTGCATCGACGCACCGAGCAGGCTCGCTCCGCCGAGAATCGCCAGTCCGCCGGTCAGCAGCCGGCGATCTCCCCAGCGACGCACCAGGAGGCCAGCGGCGATGCCGCCGAATACGCCGACGAACGGAAAGGCGGACATGATCCAGCTCAGCGCGGCGAGGTCGCCGCCGAAGCTCCGTTGCAGCGACGGCAGGGCGATGGTCGCCTTGCCGACATGCAGGGCGGCGGCGATGCCGGCGAAGATCACATTGGCAACTGCCAGCCATCGCGGGCTGGCCTGGGGGTGCGGACGAGCGGGAGTGGACGGGCTATCCATCGTTGCCTCCGGGCATGGAGTGGCGCCCGGCAAAGTCGCCAGACGCTCTGCGCGGATTCTGATAGCTCAAGTTAACTTGAGGTAAAGAGCCCAGGAATCAAACGATGTGTTCCATCGCCCGCACCAATGGCAATCCGGCACGCCCACTCAGTAGAAGTGCTCGCCGTAGAGGTCCCAGGCATTGCGCCGGGCCGCCCGGCGCAGCTGCTCGGTGCAATCCCGCCGACCGACGGCGGATCGTCCCGAGGTGGCAGCGACAGCTTCGGTCTCGGTGCGGGACGGTTTGTTGCGCGGAGTGTTCAGGGACATGGCGGCGTCACCAGTTCATCCCCGTCGCCGGCCCGCTCAGCAGCGCCTTCGCCATGCCGCGGGCGGACGCCAGGTCCGGCGCCACGCTCACCGGCGGGCCGTAGACGGCCTGCAGCACCGGCGCCAGCTGCTGCAGGTCGGCGAGGTTGTCCGGCTGGCCGTTGGCACTGAGCAGGATGCCCCGGCAATGCTCGGCGAAGCGCTGGCGATTTTCCTTGAGCCACAACACCAGGCGCTTGCGCGCTTGCTGGTCGCCTTCAGCTTCTTCCTGCGGGAGTGGCGGATAGACCAGGGCGAAATCGCACTCGACGGCCAGCAGCGCTTCGACCTCCTCCAACCAGCGCTCGACATCGGCCAGCTCGCGGGGCATCTCGCGGACCTGGACCAGGGGAAAGGCATCGATATCCAACAGGCTCTTAGCGGGGGCATTCATGGGGGGGACTCCTGCGGGGAGGCAAGGCGGAGGAATAAGCGGAAGTGCTTGCCAAAACAGTACTGTACGATACAGTTCTTAAATGACCAGCGTCAACCCTAACGAGAAACGCTCTCAGCAAACCGCCTGGAGGCTTGAACGGACCGTCCCGACGGCCCACCATGCGCACCTTCCGACCGCACCCCGCGAGGCCCGATACCGCCCATGAACGATGCGTCCCCCCGTCTGACCGAACGCGGCAGGCAACGCCGCCGCGCCATGCTCGACGCCGCCACCCAGGCCTTTCTCGAACACGGTTTCGAAGGCACCACCCTGGACATGGTGATTGAACGGGCCGGTGGTTCACGGGGAACCCTGTACAGCTCCTTCGGCGGCAAGGAAGGCCTGTTTGCCGCGGTGATCGCCCACATGATCGAGGAAATCTTCGACGACAGCGCCGATCAGCCGCGCCCCGCCGCCACGCTGAGCGCCACCCTCGAGCATTTCGGCCGGCGCTTCCTCACCAGCCTGCTGGATCCCCGCTGCCAGAGCCTCTATCGCCTGGTGGTGGCGGAATCTCCGCGGTTTCCGGCGATCGGCAAGTCCTTCTACGAGCAGGGGCCGCAGCAGAGCTACCTGCTGCTCAGCGAGCGACTGGCAGCGGTCGCCCCCCACATGGACGAGGAAACGCTCTACGCGGTGGCCTGCCAGTTTCTCGAGATGCTCAAGGCCGACCTGTTCCTCAAGGCCCTCAGCGTGGCCGACTTCCAGCCGACCATGGCACTGCTGGAAACCCGCCTCAAGCTGTCGGTGGACATCATCGCCTGCTACCTGGAACACCTGTCGCAGCGCCCCGCGCAGGACTGAGCGACGCGCCGTTCAGGCGGAGGGCGGCAGCGCCTGGCCCGGCAGATCGGTGAGGTGGATCTCGGTGACCAGGGGTTCCTGGCGCGGCAGGGTGCGATCGAGCAGGGGCGAGAAACGCGACAGCGCGCCGATCAGGTCCCACTGGGTCTCCAGGGCGGCCCCCAGCTCCGAGAGTTCGTTCAGGACCCGATGACCGACCCGTTGCAGGCGTGGCTCTTCGCTCTGGCTGAGTTCCACCGAAAGGTGCGCCAGCATGGTGGTCATGTTGTTCATGTTGCGTGTCGCCAGGACCAGGATATTGGCCAGCAGGGCGACATCGCTGTCAGGCAGGGAGGCGTGGGGAGAACCGGCGGTAGCGTGCATGCGAGCATCCTTTCTCGAAGTGCGGTCCGGAGCGAACGTCGCGGGAGAATAGCATCATATTGCCATTACGCAATATCTCCCGCGAAACGCTCAGGATGATTTCCTGATGCCAGGCAGACCGCCAAGGGCGGCAAAGGTTTCCATCAGGTGGGCCGCCGGCGCCTCGCCGCGCCGACGGCCCCGACGGCTCACTGCATTTCCAGGGATTTGCGCGGCGGCGTGCTGCGATGAGCGGCTCGCAGGTATTGCGGCGGCCAGGGCATCTGCTCGTTGCGCAGTTCGTCGGCGGCGTGCAACGGCCAGTACGGATCGCGCAGCAGTTCACGGGCAAGCAGGATCAGGTCGGCCTGACCGGTGCGCAGGATATGCTCGGCCTGCACCGGCTCGGTGATCATGCCCACCGTGCCGCTGGCGATGCCGGCCTCCTTCTTCACCCGTTCGGCGAACTCGGTCTGGTAGCCCGGCCCTACCGGGATTTCCGCATTCGCCGCGGTACCGCCGGAAGACACGTCGATCAGGTCCACGCCCAGGTCCTTCAGGCGCCGGGCCAGCTCCACGGTCTCGTCGGGGTTCCAGCCATCCTCCACCCAGTCGGTGGCGGACAGCCGCACGAATAGCGGCAACTCTTCCGGCCAGGCCTTGCGCACCGCGGCGGTGACCTGCAGAAGCAGGCGGATGCGGTTCTCGAAGCAGCCGCCGTACTGGTCGCGACGCTGGTTCGACAGCGGCGAGAGGAACTGATGCAACAGGTAACCGTGGGCCGCATGCACCTCGGCGATCTTGAAGCCGGCAGCCAGGGAGCGCTCGGCGGCGCGTACGAAGGCCTGCACCAGCGCCTCGATCTGCGCCTCGCTCAGGGCCTCGGGGGTCGTGTGCTGGGGATCGAACGGGATCGCCGACGGCGCCACCGGTATCCAGCCGCCCTCGCCTATCGGCACGCTGCCGTGCTTGCCCAGCCACGGCCGCCAGGTACTCGCCTTGCGCCCGGCGTGGGCCAGCTGGACCCCGGCGACCGCGCCCTGGGACTCGATGAAACGGGTGATGCGATGCAATGGCTCGACATGCGCGTCGCTCCAGATGCCGAGGTCGTCGGCGGTGATGCGCCCCTCGGGCAACACCGCGGTGGCTTCGACGATCACCAGGCCGGCGCCGCCCACCGCGCGACTGCCCAGGTGCACGAGATGCCAGTCGTTGGCCAGGCCCTCCTGCGCCGAATACTGGCACATGGGCGATACGGCGATGCGGTTGGGCAAGGTGATTTGACGCAGGCTAAGAGGCTCGAACAGCAGACTCATGACAGGACTCCCGGTCGGTCTTGGAATAAATGCTCACACCTGAACTTTAGACCGGGTTCGCGGAGGCCAGCGGCCCAAGCGACATAAAGCAGCCGTCCTCCTGGCGGAAAACGGCTTGAGCGGCCCCGGCCGGCATTCCTTCCTGGAGTGCTGGCCGGGGCCACCGAGCTTACAACGCGCTCGGGCAGGTCACGCCGACGGTGCTGAACGCCCGGGTGACGTCAGCCGCCGAGTAGTTGCGGTTCTGCGCCGAGCTAATCACTCCACAGGCACCGCTGTTGTAGTTGCTGGTGGCGGTCCAGTAGTAGCGGTTGGCGTCGACGAACACCTCGAAGGCCTTGCGGGTATCCCAGCCCGGCGAGTTGGCCAGCAGGTAGAACGCACGGTTGTACACGCCGCTGGAGTGGTGCACGTCGATACCGTTGTAGTACTGCGAGGCGTTGTCGATGGATCGCCCGTCGCGGCTGGGCTGGTCCATGTAGCGCAACGCACCGCTGCCCTTCTTGATGTCGTAGCCGATCAGGAAGTCGTTCTTGCCGCGCATGTAGAACTCGGCGGCCTCGCCGGCCATGTCGGAGAACGCCTCGTTCATTCCGCCGGATTGCCCGCGGTAGATCAGCCCGGAGTTCTGCTCGGTGAAGCCGTGGCTGACCTCGTGGGCCGCCACGTCCAGCGACACCAGCGGATAGAACATGGTGGCGCCGTCGCCGAAGAGCATCGCCGTGCCGTCCCAGTAGGCGTTCTCCACGCTGCGCCCGTAGTGCACCTTCATGTACAGCTTGTGGGTCAGCGGGCTGGTGCCGAACCAGTCCCGGTACAGGTTGAACACCACGCCGCCGAAGAAATGCGCGTCGTTCAGTGGCGAATAAGCGCCGTTGACCTGCTTGTAGGTGTTGGTCGGGCAGGCGAAGCGGAACGGCGTGGTCTTGCTGTCGTTGGTGCTGCCGTTCATGTCGACGGTGATGACGTTGCCGTCGTCCATCTCGCAGCGGTCGTTGACGATCAGCGGACCGTAGTCGCTACCGTAGGTGTACTTGCCGATCTTCTGGTTGCCACCGGGGCCGCCCGCCTCGGCGTGGGCCAGGCCTTCCCACTGATCGAGCACTTCACCGGTCTTGGCGTCGATGACGAAATGCGGCCGCGACAGTCCCTCGCCGGGAATCAGGTAGGAGACGTTGTAGACCAGTTGGGCGATGTTGTTCTCGCCCAGGCGGATCACCAGTTCCACTTTGTCATTCTCGGTCTTGCGGCCCTGGGCCTTCAGGCTCTTGGCCTGGGCCAGCACCTGCTCGGCGGATACCGCCGCGGTGGTGCTGCCCGGCAGGTCGGCGGCGATGTTGGCGACGAAATGGCCGCTGCGCCGCGCCGCCACGCTCTTGCCGGGACCCTTGACTTCGGTGATGGCTTCGCCGACCACCCGTACGCCGTTGTGGAATTGCTCGTAGCGGGTGACCTGCTTGCCGTTGGGCAGGGTCGTGCTGCGGATCGCTTTCAGTTCGTCGGCACCGCCGGCGCCGACCGCGGCTTGCAAGGTGACCGGGCCGGGCGCGCCCTGGGCAGCCTTGCTGGGGAGTTTGGACACGTCGATCAGGTCGGCGGCAAAAGCGGCCGGCGAAACACCCATGATCGCAACGAACAACAGGTCAAGCGTAGAAACCTTCTTCATCTTGTTCAGTTCTCCTGGTTTTTTCAGGCCGAAGTACTCGGCCGACGCTTACCGCCGCCTTGTGGGCTGATCGGAACAGCCGTATCAGTCCTTCGGGTAGAAGGAACTGCACTCCCCTGGCTCGGTCCCGTTTTCGACGGTGCTTTCGTGTACCAAAAAGAACCCGCGGCCAAACCTGCCAGAACTGGCAGGTAGCCTTGATTTCGCCGGAAATCTGTATGTTTTCGCTGGAATAGCTAGCAGAAAAGCAGGTGGCAGCTAGGTTGCCCCCAGCCCCGGGACGCGCTCAGCGAGGGGCCATGTGGACGATCATCAGTTGCACGCTTTCCTGGCCGCGGAATTCGTTGACGTCGAGCTTGTAGGCCAGCTCGGCCCAGCGCACGGTAGGGTTGGGCCACTGCTCGCGGTCGATGTTGAAGGCAATGCCATCCAGTTGCAGCGAGCCGCATTCGCTTTTCAGCACCAGCTTCAGGTGACGCTCGCCGACGATCCGCTGCTGCACCAGCTGGAACACCCCGTGGAACATCGGCTCGGGAAAGTGCTGGCCCCAGGGACCGGCCTGGCGCAACGCGCGCGCCAGCTCCAGGTGGAACTCCTGGATGCTCAACTGGCCATCGGAGAGCAGGCGCCCGGCCAGGTCCTCCTCGGCCAGTTGGCGGCGTACTTCGGCATCGAAGGCGGCGGAGAAAGCGCCGAAGTTTTCCTGCGGCAACGATAGTCCGGCAGCCATCGCGTGGCCGCCGAACTTGCTGATCAGCCCGGGATGACGGGCGGCTACCGCGTCCAGCGCGTCGCGGATGTGGAAGCCGGGAATCGACCGTGCCGAGCCTTTCAGGCTGCCGTCGCCGGCGTCGGCGAAGGCGATGGTCGGCCGGTGGTAACGCTCCTTCAGGCGCGAGGCGAGGATTCCGATCACGCCCTGGTGCCAGTCGGCGTCGAACAGGCACAAGCCGAACGGCAGTTGCTCCAGGCTCAGCTCCTTGAGCTGCGCCAGCGCCTCGCGCTGCATACCCTGCTCGATGGCCTTGCGGTCCTGGTTCAACTGGTCGAGCTGCACCGCCATGTCGCGGGCCAGCGCTTCGTCGTCGCAGAGCAGGCATTCGATGCCGAGGGACATGTCGTCGAGCCGACCCGCCGCGTTCAGGCGCGGACCGAGGATGAAACCCAGGTCGGTGGAGGTGATCCGTACCGGAGGCCGCCCGGCCACCTCCAGCAGCGCGCGCAAGCCCGGCCGGGCGCGGCCGGCGCGGATGCGCGCGAGGCCCTGGTGGACCAGGATGCGGTTGTTGGCATCGAGCGGCACCACATCGGCGACGCTGCCCAGCGCCACCAGGTCGAGCAGCTCGGCGAGGTTCGGTTCCTTCAGCCCGCGCCGGGCGAACCAGTCCAGCTCGCGCAGGCGCGCCCGCAACGCCAGCATCACATAGAAGATCACCCCGACCCCGGCCATGGCCTTGCTGGGGAATTCGCAGCCCGGCTGGTTGGGGTTGATGATCGCATCCGCCGCCGGCAGTTCCGGGCCAGGCAGGTGGTGGTCGGTGACCAGCACCTTGAGCCCCGCGGCTTTCGCCGCCTGGACGCCGTCCACGCTGGAGATGCCGTTGTCCACCGTCACCAGCAGGTCGGGACGCTTCTCCAGGGCCACGCCGACGATCTCCGGGGTCAGGCCGTAGCCGTACTCGAAGCGGTTCGGCACCAGGTAATCGACCCAGGCCGCGCCGAGCATGCGCAGGGCCAGCACGCCGACGCTGCTGGCGGTGGCGCCGTCGGCGTCGAAGTCGCCGACGATGAGAATCCGCTGGCCGCCCTCCAGGGCCTCCACCAGCAGCGCCACGCCCTCCTCGATGCCTTTCAGCCGCTGGAAGGGAATCAGCCGCGCCAGGCCCTTGTCCAGCTCCTCGGCGCAACGCACGCCACGAGCCGCGTACAGGCGCGCCAGCAATGGCGGAAGGTCGCCGAGATCGGGCAGGGTTTCGGGCAGGGGGCGGGGTTCGATACGCATCAGGTCACTCGTTCGGCTCGACGGAAGGAAACGGCGGCGGCGATCAACGCTCGCCCTGCAGCCACTCCAGCTGCAACTCGTGCTGGCCGTTCTCGTCGGTGACGAACAGGGTGCCCTCGCTGATCATCACGGTCCAGTTGATCGAACGCGGCAGGTCGCGGGACAGGCTCTCCAGGGGTTCCTGGGGCACTGCCGCGACGTTGATGTTCTTCAGGCTGCGCACGCTGTCCAGCACCTTGGTCTGCCAGACCCGCAGGTTGCCATAGGCGAGCAGGCTGAAGCGCTCGCAGCGACGCGAGCACCAGGTGATGCGCTCGGCGTCCGGCTGGCCGACTTCGATCCAGTGCAGGACCCGGCCGTCCAGGCTCTTTTCCCAGAGCGCCGGTTCGTCCACGTCCGACAGGCCACGCCCGAAGGCGATCTGCTCGCCGTACCACAGCACGTAGGCCAGCAAGCGCACGGCCAGGCGCTCCTCGGTCTCGGAGGGGTGCCGGGCCACGGTCAGGCGCAACGTCTCGTAGACCCCGCGGTCCAGGTCGGTGAGGGAAATATCGGCTTTATAGGGCGTGGATTGCAGGGCCATGGGAATACCGGCGTGGGAAGCGAAAGGGCGCAAGTCTAACCTGAAACCTGCCCGCGTGCGGTCCGCCGGCCGACCGCCTGCCCTGCCTTTCTCGCGTCGCTGCCGCTCAGCGCGGGGCGTAGCGGCCCCAGAGTTCCTCGAATTCACGCCGATAGGCGCCGATCAGCACGGCGTCGTCGGTTACCAGCAGGTTCTCTTCGTTGTTGACGCTGGCGCTGCGGGTCCAGTTGAAACTGCCGTTGAGCAACCAGGCGCCATCCACCAGGGCGAACTTGTGGTGCATGTGGAAGGGACTGTCGTCGATTCGCAGCGGCACGCCGGCCTCGCGCAGCGCATGGATGTCGCTGCCTTCGTCGAACTGCTTGTCATCGTCGCTGATGATCCGCACCGGAACACCGCGCCGATGGCAGGCCAGGATTTCCGCACTGAGCTGGTCGTCGGAGATGGTGAACACGCAGATGTCCAGGCTCTGCCTGGCCTGCCGGCACAGCTCGCGGATCTTCCGCCGACACTCCTCGCCGGGACTGAAATAGGCGCTGGCGCGGCTGCGCGGCGCCGCCGCGGTAACCTCCAGGGTGCGCACCACCTGCTCCAGCCACTTCAGGGCGGCTATCCGTTCGCCCTGCTCCTCCACGAGGACCAGCTCACGCACCAGGTCGAAGGCACGGTTGCGCAGGAAACGCACCTGGTCGGGCGCCAGCTCGCTGCCCAGTTGGCGTAGTTCGTCCCGTTCCTCGTTGCTCAGCTTCAGGTCGGCCAGGCTGTCGCGCAGTTGGCGGTCCAATCCGTCGAAGTCCATTTCCCGCTCCTCGTGTCCTCAGGGTTGATCGTTCTCCAGCGGCCTCTCGCCGCCCAGCAACCGGCCCAGTTCGTCGAGGCGGCTGGATATCTCGTTGATGCGGTTGTGCGTGCGCAGGTCGACGTCGATCTTGCGGTCCATCACCTTGATCAGCGGCAGGAAACTGTCCTGCAGGCAGGCGGCAAGGCTCTCCAGCACCTGCTGCACGCCCGGCTGCGCAGGCGCCGTCACCTCGACGTTCAGCGCCGGCGCGCCCTGGCCGAGCTGGCGCAATCCAGCCAGCAACTCGTCCCAGGGCGCCGGTTGTACCGGCTGGGGTTCGCGAGCCAGGCCACGGACGCTTTCCACCAGGTCGTTGAGCTGCGCCACCAGCCGTCCGCCGACGTCGGCGTCGCTGCCGCCCATGGACTTGTTGCGCAGGAAGTCACGCTTGATCTGCGCCCAGCGCTCGGCCTGCTCGGGGCTCTGGTTGCCGCGCAGTTCGGCGAGCTTCAGCAGGTTCTCCTCGGCTCCGGTGGTCAGCAGTTGCGACTCGCCCTGGTAGTGGTCGGCGATCAGTTGCAGCAGCTCGGCATCGTTCATCACCGCGGAGATCTTCTCCGCCATCTTGTTCATGTTGCGGTAGCTGCCCTGCAGCTTGAACGGCGGCTCGCTGCGGTACTGGTCGGCCTGGGCGGCGCTGGCGATGTACTGCTGGTTGACCTTGAGCACCACGTCGCGCACCTGCATGAGGCGTTGCAGGGTGCTGCTGATCTCGTTGATCTCGGCACCGCTGTAGCCGTGGGCCAGCTCGTTGCTGGAGAACGGCTTGCCCTCGGCCTTGGCGACGAAGCGATAGACGTCGGCCATGTCGCGGGTGGCCAGCGGCGCGAGAACCGGGTTGGAGGTCAGGGCGTTCTCGATGTAGCTGAGGGAGAACGCCTCCTGCATGCCGCTGAGGGTGTCGCCGAGGTTGTAGATGTCGGCGCGGTTGGCGAGCATGTCGGGAATGCGGAAGACCTCGCCGGACTCGGTGTAGGGGTTGCCCGCCATCACCACGCAGAACTTCCGCCCACGCATGTCGTAGGTCTTGGTCCGGCCCTTCCACACCCCTTCCACCCGGCGCGTGCCGTCGCAGAGGGAGATGAACTTCTGCAGGAACTCCGGATGGGTGTGCTGGATGTCGTCGACATAGAGCATCACGTTGTTGCCCATCTCCAGCGCCAGGTTGAGCTTCTCCAGTTCCTGCCGCGAAGTCGCGTCCGGCGCCTGCCCGGGGTCGAGCGAGCGCACCTCGTGGCCGAGGGCAGGACCGTTGATCTTCATGAAGATCAGCCCCAGGCGGTGCGCCACGTACTCCATCAGGGTGGTCTTGCCGTAGCCTGGCGGGGAGATCAGCATCAGCAGGCCCATCAGGTCGGTGCGCTTGTTCTCGCCCACCGTCCCCATCTGCTTGGCCAGGTTGTCGCCGATGACACCCAGGTAGACGTCATTGATCAGCTTGTTGCGAACGAACGAGGACAGCGGTCGCGGCTTGAACTCGGCCAGGCGCAATGCCTCGCGCTCGTGTTCGACGATCTCCTGGCGCAGCGCCTGGTAGCGCCGCAGCCCCGGCAGGAATTGCTGGCGATGGCGACGCAGGCGGCCGAAGAAGTCGTCCACCGCCAGCGCCAGGCCGCGTTCGACGATGCGCGGATGCTCGCCCATCAGGCCGTCGACCTGGAAGCGCAGGTCGACTTCGGTGATCCGTCGTGGCATCTCCTCGTCCAGCAACGAGAGCGCCACCGCCTCGTCCAGGTAGGCCGCCAGCGGCTGGAACTCGGCGTCGCCACATAGTCCGCGCAGCCAGTTGCCGGCCAGTTCCCACTGGGCGGCGGGCCGCTCGCCGAGACGCTCCAGGGTCTGCCGGTAGTCGTCCCATAGACGCGCGCCTTGCAGGCGCAGCTTGAGTCCTTCCTGCAATTGCCGGGCATATTTGCTGAAGGTGAATTCGGGACGCTCGGCGGACAATTCCCAGACCAGGTACTCGGCCGCCTCGTCGATATGCTGCGGGTCCAGCGCGATGGGCTGTTCGGCGAGCAGCGCACGCATCGCCGAGGCCACTTCGCCGCGAAGGGCGAGCAGGCCGTCGTCACGACCGAACATCTGCTGGATGCTGCGGCTGCTGCGTGCCCGCTCGGGCCAGCCGGCGACTTCCCGCTCCTCGCGCCGGCGGCTCCAGAACAGGCTGGCGAAGGCCCTCGCCGAAGGCGCGTAACGCAGCAGTCCGGCACTCTCGCGCAATGGCAGCAGGCGAACCAGGATCGCCGCCGCATCGTGGTCGTGAATACCTTTCTCGTAGCCCTCCTTGTAGCGCGGCGCGGCGAAATCGCGGATCGCCCGCGCCAGCTCGTCCGGCTGCGCCAGCAGCGCCTGCAAGCGCTCCAGGCTGAAGCCATCGCGGCCCGCGTCGGCGGCGGCGAGCACTTCGCCGGCGAGATATTCGGCGCGGTACAGCGTCTCCGATTCGGACTCCAGGTTCACCTGCCAGAACCCGCGCAACTCATCGAGCCGCGGGTCCTGCAGCGGTTCGAGGAAATCGGTGCCGGTCAGGTGCAGGTACAGCGCGTCGCCGCGCGGCATCAGGGTCAGGTCGAGTTCCTGGGTGTTGACGCTGAAGCGGTGGCGCGGGCCCAGGCGGATGACGTCGCCGCCTTCCTCGAACAGCTCGCTCTTGTCGCGCAATGCGCGGACCGCCTGGTCGCGCGCGGCCTTCAGGCGCGCCTCGACGTCGTCGGCCTTGACGCTGTCCTTCAATTCGCGAAGACGTTCGGCCAGTTCGCGCAACTTGAGGATCAGCGGGTCGGCGGCGAAGAACGCGTTCAGTTCCTCCGCCTGGGTGAAGCGCGCGGTGCGTCGTTGCAGGCTGTCGAGGATTCGCCGGGCGGCGTCGAGCAATCCCTGGGCCTTGCGCTGGCGCTCGTCGAGCAGGGTCTGCTTGTGCGCCTCGAAGGTTTCCAGCAGCTCCTCGCGCTTGGCCAGGATGTCGCCGAGGAACTGCTCATGGTCGCCGAACTGGCTTTCCAGTTCCTCCAGTTGCACCAGCAGGCGTGACAGTTGCTCGTCGCAGCGCTCGGGGTCCTGGGCCTGGGCCAGGGCGTTGGTGATGCCCTGGCCGAAGAGTTTGAACTGGGCACCGAACTGGGCTACGGTCTCGCTCGAACCGAGCCCCTTGCGCCGCTGCTCGGCGCGCGCCTTGGCCTGGTTCAGGCGGGCGTAGATCTCCGAGATCGACTCGATGATGCGGGTCCGCTGGGTCGCGTCGTCGATGCGCAGCGAAGCCATCAGCGAGGACAGCATGTCGAGGTCGCCAGCCATCGCCTCCAGGGCCGCCAGCGGCTCGCCGAGCTGGGCCACGGTCTCGGCTTTCTGCGCCTCGCCATCGAGGCTCTGCAGGCGCTCCAGCAAGGGCTGCAGGGCCTGTTCGCTGGCGAGGAAGGTCGCAGTGGCGGCGGCCACCCGCTCGTGGGCCGCGAGCAGTTCGGCCTCCATGCCGTCGAGTCGCGCCACGTCGATGTAGCGGTACTCGCGGATGGTCAGCAGCAAGCCACGCTGGGCGGTGATGCCGTTGAGCCCGTCGACGAACTGCTGCACCCGGTCCCAGCCGTCGGGCAGCAAGCCGGAGAGCAGCGCCTTGTGCCGCTCCTCCGCGTCGACCATCGCCTGGGCCGACTGGCGGCGGATACTCTCGACCTTCTCGTATTCGTCGAGCACCAGCTCGGCGGTCGCCGCCACTTCGCGCAACAGCGGCGCCAAGCCGTCCAGTTGGTCGCTGCCGAGCCAGTGGTAGACGTCGAACAGGCGCTGGGTGTTCTGGCACAGCAGCGAGTAGCGCTGGATCGAAACTGCCGGAGTCTCGATCTCCCGGCACAGGTCGTAGAGGTCGGAGATGCCGCGCACCAGCTCGGCATTGCCGATCCGCCCGAGGAAACCGCTACGCGCCGGTTGGCGGGCCGCGTACTCCTCGGTGCAGAACGGCGTCTGCCAGACCTGCATCGGATGGATGCGGGTCGGTTCCTCGCCTTCGGCGGCGAAGATCACCATGCGTCCGTCCTCCAGGCGCGCGTAGCCGTGGCCGAACAGCGGATTCTGCAACTGGCGGTTGATCAGGTTGTAGGTGAGCAGCACGTTCCGCCCCTGCTCGGGATGGTAGAAAACGTACTGCACGTCCTCGCCGTTGGGCGAGCGTACCGAGCGCTTGAAGCGCATGCCTTCCATGGATTGCTCGAAGGTGCGGTACTCGCCGTTCTGCAGGTAGTAGCCGCCGGGGAAGATGATCCCGTGGTCCTCCGGCAACTGGATGCAGGCCAGGCCGATGGCGTCGATGCGCTCGACCTTGCCGGTCAGGCTGTTGAACACCAGGTAGCGCCACTGCTCTTCGCGATAGGGCAGGACCTTGAGCAGCAGCAGGCTGCCGAGGCGGGCGAATTCAACCTGCGCGTCGTCCAGCGACTGGGTCTTGTCCATCACCTCTTCGCGATAGATGCCCAGGCCGACCTCGGTGTTGTTCTCGACCTTGATGGTCAGGTCGCCACCGATGGTCTCGACGAACAGGGTGTCGAGGATGTTCAGGTGCGGGAAACGGCCCTCCACCACCATCTCGCGGGTAGCCCGCTGCCATTCGAAGTCGAACGGTGCCGGCAAGGCGATGTCGCGCTCGCCGCGGTTGTCGATGTAGCGGACTTCGCTGCCGTCGCTGGAGATCGACCAGCGGAACACGCGGATGTCGGTGATCCGCTCGCCGATCTGGAAGCTGGCCAGCAGCTTGCCGTCGCGGATCGCCAATTGCAGCAGGCGGGTGTTCTTGTAGTAGGTGTAAAGCTCGTTGAAGTCGTTGACGAAGCCCGGCGCGGCGAGAAAGCTGTCCCCCAGTGGCACAGGCTCCGCCTCGTAGCCTTCGCTGCCCTCCACCAGGCGGTAGAGGGAGAACACGTCGGCCACGCCGGTTTCCTTGCGCAGGCCGATGAACACGTTATAGCCGAACAGCAGGCAATCGCCGACCTGGACGATATCGCGGGCGATGCAGTTGTTCTCGGTACGGATGCGGACCCGGCCGATCACATCCATCTGGCTGTCGCCGAACTCCTCCAGGCGACTGGCGTTGAGCCTTTCGGCGGTCTGCCGCAGGCGCTGGCCCTGCTCCAGCAGACGCTTGTGCAGCACCTCGTAGGCGCCGCCCTCGGCAACGGCCTTGTCCAATACGTCCTGCGCGGGAGTTGCGGCTTGAGTGTCCGACATCCTGGTCTTCCTGGGTCTACGGCGGTCATCGATGGAAACCGGCCCGAGCGGCCTGCCCCGGGCGCAGCCAACAGGCCACGCCAGGGGCTGCGCCGCTCAGGGCGCGGGCGGAACGCCTCCGCAGTTGGCGGAGGAGGCTGCGGGTCGACTCAGACTTCCGCCGCCGGCTCGTTCTCGTGGCCGCTCTTGCGTTCCGGCACTACCGCAGCGGCTGCGCCACGGCCGTTGAGCAGGCGGGCGAGGACGTCCTGCACCACCGGGCTCTTGCCGACCACACCTTCGATGGCCTTGCCCACCGACAGCGACTTGGCGAAGGAGTTGAAGAAGTCGCCCTCGCCGCCGACGATCTCGATGTTCGCCTTGCCCAGCGCGGTGGCGAGCACCTCGGCCTGGTCCTTGGCGATGTCCTTGTTCGCGGCGATGGCCGCCATGGCCTCCTCGAAGCTCTTCTCCAGCTGCATGCGGAACTCTTCGTGCTGGCGAGCGCTGTCGCTGAGGGCATCCAGGGCGCCGAACTTCTTGCCAAGCCCCTCGGCCTCGGCATTCAGGCGCTGCAGCAGTACTTCCGCTTCCGCGCTGCCCTGGTCCTTGGTGGCCTTGGCCTTGGCCGCGCCGAGCTGCTCCTCGCCGCGCGCCTGGGCGCCGAGCTTCTCGGCCAGCACCTTGGCTTCGGCCAGGCCGTCCTTCTCCTTGGCAGCGGCCTGCGCCTCGAGCACCCGGGCGTCGGCCAGGCCGCGCTCCTCGTCGCCCCTGGCTTCGGCGATCAGTTGTTCGGCACGTACCCGCGCCGCTGCCAAGCCATCCTTTTCCTTAGCCGCAGCGGTGACTTCCAGCACCCGCGCATCGGCCAGGCCCGGCGCTGCGCGCTCGGCCTCGATGCCCTCGGCCAGACGCTTCTTCGCCTCGGCCTGCTTCGACGCCGCTTCCAGCTCGGCCTGCGCCATGGTGTTGATTTCCACCGCCTTGTGCTTGGAGCGGGCCTCGTCGGCTTCCGCCTGCTTGACCTGGCGTACCAGCTCCTGCTCGGCTTCCGCCTGGGCCTGCAGCAGGATCACCTGCTTGACCCGCTCGGCCTCGGAAACCTCGCGCACCTCCTTGATCCGCTCCTCCTCCTGGGCCACGGTCTTTTCCACCGCGACGCGCTCGCGAATCACATTGGCGATGTTCTTGCGCTGCTCTTCCAGCGCCTTTTCCTTCTCGATCTTCTGCAGCTCCACCTCACGCTCGCGGGCGACGATCTCCAGGTCCTTGGCGCGGGTGACCTTCTCCACCTCGATGACCACCGCGCGCTGGCGGTTCTGCTGCGCCACCTCGACCTCGCGCTGGTGGTTCTCGGTGCGCACGTCGATTTCCTGCTGCGCCTGGATCCGCGCCTGCTCGGCCTTCAGCCGCTCCTCTTCCTTGACCCGCGCGGTTTCCGCTTCCTCGCGGGCACGGATGGTCTCGATCTCGCGCTTCTGCCGGGCCTCGGCGTCAGCCTGCTGGCGCTCCAGGGCCAGGGCCGCCTCGCGGGTCTCGACGTTCTTCTTCTTGATCGCCAGCTCTTCGTTGCGCTCCAGTTCGTTGGTGATAACGTTCTGGGTGGCGGTCAGCTCGGTGATCTTGCGGATGCCCTCGGCATCGAGGATGTTGCTCGGGTCCAGCGAGTTCTTCGCGGTCTGCTCCAGGTAGTCGATGGCGACGTCTTCCAGTACGTAGCCGTTCAGGTCGTTGCCGATCACCTCGATGATGCGGTCACGGAAGTCCTGGCGATTCTCGAACAGCTGGACGAAGTCGAACTGCTTGCCGACGGTCTTCAGCGCCTCGGAGAACTTGGCATTGAACAGCTCGTTCACCGCCGAACGGTCGGAAGCACGGTCGACGCCGATGGCCTTGGCCACCTTGAGCACGTCGTCCTGGGTCTCGTTGACCCGCAGGTAGAAGGCAACGGTGATGTCCGCGCGCATGTTGTCGCGGCAGATCAGGCCGTCCTTGCCGCGCCGGTCGACCTCCAGGGTGATCAGCGAGATACGCATGAACTCCTTCAGGTGGATCACCGGATAGACCAGCGCACCGGTGAAATGCACCTTGGGCGTCGACGACATGTCGTTGACGATCAGCGCGGTGCCTTGCGGGACCTTGATGTAGAAGGCCTTGAACAGGGCCAGCAGGCCCACGACCAGCAGAACGACCAGGCCCACTCCCAGCAGGAGGGGCATCAGCGACGTCATATCCATAGCAGCAGTTCTCCTTGATTCTCACCGAGCCCGGGTCAGATACCGCGGAACTCTTCCTCGGTAACGACCCGATAGGCGTGCTCCGCCTCCAGGTACTCCAGCAGCACGACGCGATCGCCGCGCTTGAAGCCTTTGTTTTCTTCCGCACGAACTTTCAGGATCAGCCCGGCGCCGCCGTCTTCCAGCAACGCCTCGCCATGTTGCAGGGTGACCCGCCCGCTGCGCACCACCGCGACCTGGCCCAGCACCGACTTGCTGCTGGTGCTTTCCAGCTTGCGGAACAGCGGCCGCAACGGCCGGCACAGCGTGGCCGCCAGCGGCGCCGCCAGGAACAGCGCGCCCACCGCCACCACGGCGCCCAACGGGTAGCGCAGCCAGCCGAGCGACAATGCGCTGAGCAGCCACAACTGGACGAAGTAACAGAGGAACCAGGCGAAGAAGGACAGCAGGGTCAGCACCAGGGTGACCGGTACGCCGTTGAGTTTCAGCTTCGCCAGCAGCGCGGCGAGGCCTTCGGCCTGGCCGGCGCCATCGACGACCGACTCGGCGTCGAGATCGAGCACATCGATCTCGACCATGCCCAGGGCGACGATGCCCCAGTAGATGATCGCGAGGATCAGAAGAAAGCTGAACAGCACGGTCGGAAACGACAGCGCCGTCTGCAGGAAACCTTCCATTGTCGCTCTATCCCTGAAAAACGGGCCCGGACGCCTTCGCCGGGCCGCGGGCCTATCAGGCCTTGCCCTTTTCCTTCAGGCGCGCCAGCACGCCATCCACGCTGTTGCCCGAGGCCTTGATCCCGGCCGCGCGCAGCTTGGCGTCCAGCGCATCGTCCGGCGCCGCCGCGCTGGCCAGTTCGGCCGCGGCATCCATGGTCGCCGCGCGTTCGGCCTGGCGCTGCTTGATCCGCTCCAGGGAGTCCACCGCGGTCTGCAGCTTGCTCTTCGAGTTGCCGTAGCGCTGGGCAACGGCCATCTGCGCCTTCTGCACGCTCTCGGTGGCCTTGACCGTATCCACCTGTTGCTTGAGCTGGCGGATGTTGCCTTCGGCCTGGCTCACCGACTTGCGCAACTGGGCTACGCTGGCGGCGAATTCCGCGACCTGGGCACGCTCGCCCTCAAGCTGGTTCTCCAGGGTCGCGATCTTCTCCGCGACTTCCCGGGCCAGCTCCTCGTTGCCGGCCTCCAGTGCCTTGATCGCGTATTGCTCGTACTCGGCGACCTGGGCCGCGCCCTTCTCGACGCGCTCCTGGGCCAGGCGGTGGCGGGCCATGATCGAGGCCAGCGCTTCCCGCGACTTGCGCAGTTCGACGTCGGCGTCGCGGATCTCCTGGTCGAGGATGCGCAGCGCCTGGCTGTCGACGATCGCCTCGCCAACCTCGTTGGCTCCGCCGCGCAGGGCGCTCAGCAGCTTGCTCCATACCGTCATGATGGTGTCCTCCCTCAGGCCCGGGCTTTCAGGTAGCCGGCGTAGACTTCCGTGGCGCGGATCACGTTGCCGGCCAGGGTTTCGATTTCGTGCAGCACGCTGGCCAGCGACGAAGTCGTGCTCAACGCGCCGAACATGCTGTAGCAGCGCTCCTCGCCCGGCAGGTTGAGCAGGCCGATGCTCGACAGCGGGAACAGTTGCCGGCTGAGCAGGACCTCTTCGTTGAAGGCGGTCGCGTCGGTAACGTCGCTTTCCGGCCAGAGCAGCGCCTCGACGATGATCTGCTCGCCCTGGGGCGCGACGAACACCGGCAGGTCGCCGTATTCGCGCATGATCACGTAGAGACTCGCTTCCGCCCCCTCGATCAGCTCGATCTGGGCCTCGCCGCTGCTGAACAGCTCGGTGCCGCTCAGGGCCTCGGCCAGCGAGCGAGCGTTCCATACCCGGGCTTCCGTCATGTCTTCCTCCTTCTCCAAATGAGCCGCTCCGGCAGCCGGGCGACGCAGCATCCGCTCGATGCCGGCGAGCGCCGCGGCGTTCTCCGGCAAGATCCAGACTTCCTTCTTCACCAGGCCCTGCTCGCGCAGGCGCTGGCGAAAGACACGCTGATAATGGGCTGATGATTTCCGTTGCATGGACTCACACTACGAGATCACATGTAAGATTTCAACAGCTCACATGTAATAAAATCCAACGCACGCGCATATCTACGCCGGGCCGGCCGGAGCATGGAAAAGAAACACGGGGAGGAAAGAGAGAAAGAAATGGCACGAGGGGCCTCCCTGGCTCGGTGTCTGGCGCGCTACATCCTGTATCGACTCCCGCATTAAACCCTCTATGCAAAAGGAATTGAAGGACCGCCGGGCATATCGGGAAAAAACGGGAAACGTCTCACCCTACCGCGGCACCCGCCCGCACCGCCGGCAAATGCTCTAGGCTATGCGCACACTGCAGCCTGACGGACACCGCATGGAACATTCGCCCAAACCGCTGGCCGGCCTGAAGGTGGTCGAGCTCGGCACCCTGATCGCCGGCCCTTTCGCCTCGCGGATCTGCGCCGAGTTCGGCGCCGAAGTGATCAAGATCGAGTCGCCCGACGGCGGCGACCCACTGCGCAAGTGGCGCAAGCTCTACGAAGGCACCTCGCTGTGGTGGTTCGTTCAGGCACGCAACAAGAAATCCCTGACCCTCAATCTCAAGCACGCCGAGGGCCAGGCGATCCTGAAACGCCTGCTCGGCGATGCCGACATCCTGATCGAGAACTTCCGCCCCGGCGTACTGGAAAAGCTCGGCCTGGGCTGGGATGTCCTCCACGCGCTGAACCCGCGCCTGGTGATGGTGCGCCTGTCGGGCTTCGGCCAGACCGGCCCCTACAAGGACCAGCCGGGCTTCGGCGCGGTCGGCGAGTCGATGGGCGGACTGCGCTACATTACCGGCTTCGAGGACCGCCCGCCGGTTCGCACCGGGATTTCCATCGGCGACTCGATCGCCGCCCTGTGGGGCGTGATCGGCGCGCTGATGGCGCTGCGACACCGCGAGGTCAACGGCGGCGAGGGACAGATGGTCGACGTCGCCCTCTACGAGGCGATCTTCGCCATGATGGAAAGCATGGTTCCGGAATTCGACGTGTTCGGTTTCATCCGCGAGCGCACCGGCAACATCATGCCGGGCATCACCCCCTCCTCCATCCACACCAGCGCCGATGGCCGCCACGTACAGATCGGCGCCAACGGCGACGCGATCTTCCGCCGCTTCATGCAGGCCATCGGCCGCGACGACCTGGCCAGCGACCCGCGACTGGC
The DNA here is from genome assembly GCF_013343155.1 of Pseudomonas sp. FDAARGOS_761. Lineage (NCBI taxonomy): Bacteria > Pseudomonadati > Pseudomonadota > Gammaproteobacteria > Pseudomonadales > Pseudomonadaceae > Pseudomonas > Pseudomonas sp. FDAARGOS_761. The sequence goes on from NZ_CP054572.1 coordinate 4,261,406, forward strand.
CAGCAACGACGGGCGCGATGCGCGCCGCGACGAACTCTATGGGGTTATCGACCGCTGGGTCGCCTCGCAGCCCCTGGAGGAAGTGCTGGCGGTGCTGGCGCGAGCCGAAGTCCCGGCCAGCCGCATCTACTCCGCCGAAGACATGTTCCGCGATCCGCAATTCCTTGCCCGCGAGATGTTCCTCTCGGCACGCTTGCCGGACGGCAAGCCATTCCGCATGCCTGGCATCGTACCCAAGCTGTCCGCCACGCCAGGCTCGGCGGATTGGGTAGGCCCGGAACTGGGCGAGCATACCGATGCCCTGCTCGCCGAGCTGGGCTACGACAGCGAGGGCATCGCCGCCCTGCGCCGGGAAGGCGCCATCTGAACGGTACGCGGAGCCCTTCATCGGTGCTCCGCGGATAGTGCAGCCCCCTCTCCCCTATCCAGTCAGGGAGAGGGGGTTATCCGCACGCTTCCACAAGCATGGCGCCATCCGGCAAGAGCCGCTGCACCGGCGCGCGCCTTCGGCCTGACCGCCCGATGCGCAACGCGCCCTCGAACGAGACGGTGCTAGCGCGACGAATACAGCAGCACGTGATCCCGCTCGCGGAAGGTCGCCAGCACGTCTTCCTCCATCCGCCCGACCAGCACCTGCAATTCCCGGCGAATGGTCTGCACGGCATCCTCGAGATAGCTTTCGTCGTTCAACTGCACCTTGGCGATGACCCGCTGCAACAGGGTTTCCCCCTGCGGATCGACCAGCGTGACCACCCGTCCGCCATCGGGCCGGGGCTGGCTGAGGGTGAAGGGATGGGGAGCGAAGGCATCGGCCAGTCGTTGCTTCAGGCTGTCCAAATCAGGTCTCCTGTTTCGACGAATAAGACTCGTCAAAGACCGAAAAAACGCGAATAGGGTTCGTCGATGCAAGCATTTACCGGACTAACGGCAGCATCTGGCGAAAGGCCATGTGCCGGCGCAAATAGCCATTCGAGCTGAGCCAGGCCAACGCAACGATCAGCCCGCTATAAGGGAAGCACCGGGAAAAACTCCAACCATCCCACCCTCGCGCAACGCCTTCACCTGCTTGAAATTGCAGTATCCGGCGCGTCCGTCAGGCAGTAACAACGAGACTTTCCCCTGCGCACCGAACAGCGAGGATCTCATGACTGCCTTCGCATCCCCCCGCGGCGCCTGGCGCGCCTTCATCCTCGCGCTGGCATTCGCCGCCGGCACGGCACAGGGCTCGCTGCTGTTCGGCGCCGTCGGCCTGGCCAACGACCAGTACGCGCGTCCGGTCGCCGACACCGAGATCGCCAGCACCGCCGTGCTCGCCAATTGTCGTGGCTTCGTCGGGACCATCGCCAGGATCGTCCTGCTGGACGGCTCGATCCGCTGCAACGAGGCTTTTCCCTATGGCTTCGCCAGCCCGATCAGTACCAGCGTCTACTATCCGGCGGACATCGCCGCGTCCGACGTCAAGCTTCCGGTCATCACTTTCGTCGGCGGCATACTTTCCAACGCCGGCAACTATCACGAACTGATGAAACTGTGGGCCAGCCACGGCTTCATCGTGGTGATCTCCTCCGACTTCATCAATTCCTTCCCGCTGATGCACGCCCTCGGCATCCTTGAGGTCGCGAAACTGGACAGGGACCCGGGCTCGGCCCTGCATGACCGGGCCGACTTTTCCCGGACGCTGGTCGCCGGGCACTCCGCCGGCGGCCAGGCCACACTGCAGAGCGCCAGCCTCTCTGCACAAGCCCTGCAACTCATCGAGCCACGGTTGAAGCTGGTCGGCGCCCTGCCGATCGAGCCAGGCCCCCTGGCCATCGGTTCCACGGTAAAGACCCCGACCCTGCTGCTGACCGGACTGGCCGATGTGGTCGTGCCGCCGCTCAGTTGGCCGATCCTCTGGCAGGGCCCGTTGATCCGCGACGTGCCCGCCTGGGGCGCCACGGCCACCACGGCGACCCACTTCAGCCCGCTGCGACAGATCGAGTACAACGAGTTCGCCGGCATCAGCGTCGCCTGGGCGCTGTACCAGGGAAAGAACGATGCCCAGGCCCGCGACTATTTCGTCGGGCGCTACTACAAGCTGGCCAGCGACATCCAGTTCAACGATCCACTGAGGCTGCTCCGCCCCTCGCGCAACAAACTCGCCGCTGCCCTTTGAGAAGACATGAAAAAGCCCGCCATCAAGGCGGGCTTCTTCCTTTCATGACAGGCTCAGAGCGGCTTGCCGCGATTGCCGTGCTGGCTGACGAAGGCCTGTACCTTGGCCAGCTCGTTCGGCAATACGGTGCAGCGCTCCTCGCGCTCGAACAGGTCGGCGAGGTGCGCAGGCAGCGCCGGCGCCTGGCCGATGCCGGCCTTCTCCACCGCTTCGGGGAACTTGACCGGATGCGCAGTGCCCAGGGTCACCATCGGCACGCTCAGGCTGCGCCGGCATTCGCGGGCGGCACGCACGCCAATGGCGGTGTGCGGGTCGAGCAACTCGCCACAGGAGCGGTATACCTCGGCGATGGTCTCGCAGGTCTGCTCGTCGCTGACCGCCAGGGAGTCGAACAGCTTGCGCGCCTCGGTCCAGCGCTGGTCTTCCACCGACAGCTTGCCGCTGGCCTTGAAGGCATCCAGCAGTTCGGCGACGGCCTTGCCGTTGCGGCCGTGCAGGTCGAACAGCAGGCGTTCGAAGTTGGACGAGACCATGATATCCATCGACGGCGACAGCGAGGGATGCAGGGTGTCCTTGTCGTAGCGATTACCGCTCATGAAGCGGTGCAGGATGTCGTTGCGGTTGGTCGCGACGATCAGCTGGCTGACCGGCAGACCCATGTTGCGCGCCAGGTAGCCGGCGAAGATGTCGCCGAAGTTGCCGGTCGGCACCGAGAACGCCACCGAGCGATGCGGCGCGCCGAGCTGCAGCGCGGCATGGAAGTAGTAGACGATCTGGGCCATGATCCGCGCCCAGTTGATCGAGTTCACCGCTACCAGGCGGGTACCCTTGAGGAAGCCCTGGTCGGCGAAGCTGGCCTTGACCATCTCCTGGCAGTCATCGAAGTTGCCTTCGATGGCGATGTTGTGGATGTTGTCGCCGAGGATGGTGGTCATCTGCCGGCGCTGCACCTCGGACACGCGGTTGTGCGGGTGCATGATGAAGATGTCGACGTTGTCGCAACGGCGGCAGCCTTCGATGGCCGCGGAGCCGGTATCGCCGGAGGTGGCTCCCATGATCACCACGCGCTCGCCGCGCTTGGCCAGCACATGGTCGAGCAGGCGGCCGAGCAGTTGCAGGGCGAAGTCCTTGAAGGCCAGGGTCGGGCCGTGGAACAGCTCCAGCACCCATTCGTTGCCGTTCAACTGGCGCAGCGGCGCCACTGCGTCATGGGCGAAGACGCCGTAGGTTTCCTCGAGGATCTTCTTGAAGTCGGCATCGGCGATGCTGCCGGCGACGAACGGGCGCATCACCCGGAAGGCCAGCTCGTGGTAGGGCAGGCCGACCCAGGAGGCGATCTCCTCGAGGGTGAAGCGTGGCAGGTTTTCCGGGACATAGAGGCCGCCGTCGCTGGCCAGGCCGGCGAGGAGGACATCTTCGAAGTTCAGGGCGGGCGCTTGGCCGCGGGTGCTGATGTAACGCATGTTCAAAACCTTCGCTGTTGACGCGGGCCCGCGAGCGGCGCCCGGCGTTCGATCAATTCAGTTGTTCGACACGGATACGGACCACCGGCCCGGACACGCCTTCCAGCGCTTCCAGGGCGGCGATGGCATCGTTGATGCGTTGTTCGATGACCCGGTGGGTAACCAGGATCATCGGCACCAGGCCGTCCTGTTCCTCGGCCTCCTTCTGCATGATCGATTCGATGTTGATGCCGCGCTCGGACAGGATGGTGGCCACCTGGGCCAGTACGCCCGGGTGGTCCTTGGCCTGGATGCGCAGGTAGTAGGCGCTTTCGCAGGCTTCGATCGGCAGGATCGGGTGGTCGGAAAGCGCGTCCGGCTGGAATGCCAGGTGCGGTACGCGGTTCTCCGGATCGGAGGTCATGGCACGGACCACGTCGACGAGGTCGGCCACCACCGAGGAAGCGGTCGGCTCCATGCCGGCACCGGCGCCGTAGTAGAGGGTCGAGCCGACGGCGTCGCCGTTGACCATCACCGCGTTCATCACGCCGTTGACGTTGGCGATCAGGCGATCCGAGGGAATCAGGGTCGGGTGCACGCGCAGCTCGAAGCCGCTCTCAGTGCGACGCGCCACGCCCAGGTGCTTGATGCGATAGCCGAGGGCGTCGGCGTAGTTGACGTCGGCGCTGGTCAGCTTCGAGATGCCTTCGGTGTAGGCCTTGTCGAACTGCAGCGGAATGCCGAAGGCGATCGAGGCGAGGATGGTCAGCTTGTGGGCGGCGTCGATGCCTTCCACGTCGAAGGTCGGGTCGGCCTCGGCATAGCCCAGGGCCTGAGCCTCGGCGAGCACGTCGGGGAAGGTACGGCCCTTCTCGCGCATTTCGCTGAGGATGAAGTTGCCGGTACCGTTGATGATCCCGGCCAGCCAGTTGATGCGGTTGGCCGACAGCCCCTCGCGGATCGCCTTGATCACCGGGATGCCGCCGGCGACAGCAGCCTCGAAGGCGACGATCACGCCCTTCTCGCGGGCCTTGGCGAAGATCTCGTTGCCGTGCACGGCGATCAGCGCCTTGTTCGCGGTGACCACGTGCTTGCCGTTCTCGATGGCCTTGAGCACCAGCTCATGGGCCAGGGTGTAGCCGCCGATCAGCTCGACGACCACGTCGATCTCGGGATTGCACGCTACGTCGAAGATATCGGCGGTGATGGGGGTCGCACCGGTATCGCACTTCGGGTTCGGCCGGCGGGCGGCGATCTGCGCAACCTCGATACCGCGCCCGGCACGGCGGGCAATCTCCTCGGCGTTGCGTTCGAGTACATTGAAGGTACCGCCACCGACGGTCCCCAACCCACAGATGCCTACTTTGACCGGTTTCACGCTGGAACTCCCCATCTCACCTACGACGGCCGGACGCGCCGGCCTGCTATGGTTCCCCGAGCGAATCGAGGTTGACGCGACCACTGTACGGGCCACGACGCATCCTGGCGATGGATTCCGCCAGCGGGCGGCGGAAATCGCCAATGATGAAAACAAAAGAGCCGCACATTACGAAGCGGCTCTTTATTAGTCAATTGTTCGGCAGGCCCGGCGCTACTTGGCCTCCAGCGCCAGCTTGGCCAACTGCTTGGCCGGCTGGTAGCCGGGGAGCAACTGGCCGTTGGCGAGGACGATCGCCGGCGTTCCCTGCACCCCGACCATCTGGCCCATCTGGAACTGCTTGTCGACCGGGTTCTTGCACTCGGAAGACTTGACCTCCTTGCCGTTCATCATGGCGTCCATCGCCTTGGTCGGCTCCTTCGCACACCAGACCGCCTGCAGTTGCTTGTCGCCCGCCGACTGCGGCCCCTGGCGCGGGAACGCCATGTAGCGCACCTCGATCCCCTGCTCGGTCAGGTCCGGCACCTCGGCATGCAGCTTCTGGCAGTACGGGCAGGTGGTATCGGTGAACACCGTGATGTGCGCCTTGGCCTGGCCCTTGGCCGGATACACCACCATCTCGCTGGCGGGCACGCCGTTGATCGCCTTGGCGATCGCCTGGCTCTCGGCCTTCTCGGTCAGGTTGACCGGCTTGCCGTCCTTCACCTGGTAGAGGTAGCCCTGCATGACGAACTGGCCGTCGGCGCTGGCGTAGAGCACCCGGCCGCCCTTCAGCTGCACCTGGTAGAGCCCCTGCAGCGGGCTGCTGGCGATGGAGTCGATGGGCAGGTCCGGTTGCAGGGCCTGCAGGGTCTTGCGGATGTTCTGATCGGCATTGTCTGCCAGGGCCAGGGTACTCATCAGGCCGAGGGCGGCAGCAGCCAGAAAACGGGTCACGCGCATGTGTCACTCCTGTCGTGCGGTCGGCGAAGCCTACCATAGACCGCTATCCCGACGGGCCCGACGCTTGTCGCAGAACGCTACGAAAGCGCCTCTTTTCGGATAGGTACGGATTTTTCGGACAAAGCGTCAGCCTCGCGGGTGGTGGCGTGCGTGCAGATCCTGGAGGCGGGCCCGGGCGATATGGGTATAGATCTGGGTGGTCGACAGGTCGCTGTGGCCGAGCAGCATCTGCACCACCCGCAGGTCGGCGCCATGGTTGAGCAGGTGGGTGGCGAAGGCGTGACGCAGGGTGTGCGGCGAAATCGACGTGCCGATCGCCGCCACCTGCGCGTGATGCTTGATGCGATGCCAGAAGGTCTGGCGGGTCATCTGTTCGCCGCGCAGGCTGGGGAACAGCACGTCGCTGGGCCGCCCGCCGAGCAGGTCGCCGCGGGCCTCGCGCAGGTAGCGTTCGAGCCAGCCGATGGCTTCCTCACCGAGCGGCACCAGGCGCTCCTTGCTGCCCTTGCCGAAGACCTTGACCACGCCCTGGCGCAGGTTGACCTGCTCCAGGGTCAGGCCGACCAGTTCGCTGACCCGCAGGCCGCAGGCATACAGCACTTCGAGCATGGTGCGATCGCGCAGGCCCAGCGGGTCGTCGACTTCCGGCGCCGCCAGCAATGCCTCGACGTCCGCTTCGGAGAGGGATTTCGGCAACGGCTTGCCCAGTTGCGGCAGGTCCACCTGCAAGGTGGGATCCTCGGCGATCAGGCCATCGCGCAGGCAATAGCGGTAGAAGCCACGCAGGCCGGAGAGGAAGCGCGCGGTCGAGCGAGCCTTGTAGCCCTGTTCCAGGCGCCAGGCCAGGTGATCGAGGATGGCGTCGCGGCCGATGCCCTCCAGGCGCAGCCCGCGGCCATCGAGCCAGGCGTTGAACTGCTGGAGGTCGTTGCGATAAGCCTCGCGGGTGTTGTCGGCAAGGCCTTTTTCCAGCCACAGGGCATCGAGGAAACGGTCGATCAGGGGATGTTCGAGGGTACTCATGGATGAAGGCTGCGAACCAAATGAAAGCGCGACTAGTCTTTCATAGCCTGGGCGCTATCGCGAGCGTTGGCCGTCATCGCCACGTAATGGTTAGTCAGGCCGGTCGACAGGAGGTCGGCCGGCTTCCCGTGCCCGCGGGAAAAAGCGGAGCCATGTGGCTCGATGGTTCGCCCCGGCTCAGGACGAGCGGAGCGACGCTGACAAGGAATCCTCGATGGACCAGAACGCTATCCTGCTCGCCCTCGGCGGCATCGGTGCCGCCGCCCTGCTCAGTCAATGGCTGGCCTGGCGCCTGCGCCTGCCAGCCATTCTTTTCCTGCTGCTGTCCGGGATCGTCGCCGGCCCCCTCCTCGGCTGGCTCGATCCGGACGAGATGTTCGGCCCCCTGCTGTTCCCACTGGTATCCCTGGCAGTGGCGCTGATCCTCTTCGAGGGCAGCCTGACCCTGCATTTCAGCGAATGGAAGGAAATCGGCACCGTGGTGCACCGAATGGTGACCATCGGCGCGCTCTCGACCTGGGGCGTGATCGCCCTGGCCGCCCACTACCTGCTCGACTTCAGCTGGGAAATGGCCCTGCTGTTCGGCACCCTGACCCTGGTCACCGGGCCCACGGTGATCGTCCCGATGCTGCGGGTGGTCCGGCCCAAGGCCGCGGTGGCGAACATCCTGCGCTGGGAAGGCATCGTCATCGATCCCATCGGCGCCCTGCTGGCGGTAGTGGTGTACAGCTTCATCATCTCCAGCGGCGAAGGCGACGGCTGGCTGCACAGCCTGCAGACCTTCGGCGGGGTGATCCTCTGCGGCAGCCTGTTCGGCATCCTCGGCGGCTGGGCGCTGGGCATCGTCCTGCGCCGCCACTGGCTGCCGGACTACCTGCACAACCTGGCGACGCTGGCCGCGGTGCTGGGCGTGTTCATCGCCTCGAACCGGGTGATGCACGAATCCGGACTGCTCGCCGTCACCCTGATGGGCATGGGCCTGGCCAACATGAAGGGCGTCGACGTACGGCAGATCCTGCACTTCAAGGAAAACCTCAGCGTCCTGCTGATTTCCGGCCTGTTCATCCTCCTGGCCGCACGCCTGGACATCAATGCCCTGCTCGGCCTGGGCCCGGCGGCGCTGCTGGTGTTGCTGCTGATCCAGTTCGTCGCCCGTCCGCTGAACGTGGCGCTGTCGACCTGGGGTTCGCCGCTGAGCTGGCGCGAGCGCGCCCTGCTCAGCTGGATCGCCCCGCGCGGGATCGTCGCCGCGGCGGTCTCGGCGATCTTCGCCATCCGCCTGGGCGCCGAAGGCCATGCCCAGGCGGCGCTGCTGGTGCCGCTGACCTTCCTGGTGATCATCGGCACGGTGGTCCTGCAAAGCGCCACCGCCCGCCCCCTGGCGCGCCTGCTGAAGGTCGCCGAGCCCTCGCCCAGCGGCTACCTGATCGTCGGCGCCAATCCGGTCGGGCGCGCCATCGGCAAGACCCTGAAGAGCCTCGGCAGCCGCGTGCTGCTGACTGATTCGAGCTGGGAAAACATCCGCGCCGCCCGCATGGACAACCTGCCCACCTATTTCGGCAACCCCACCTCGCAGCACGCCGAAGCCCACCTCGACCTGGTCGGCATCGGGCATTTGCTGGGGGTTTCTCCGGCCGGCGAGTTGAACACCCTGGCGGCCATGCGCTTCCGCCACGAGTTCGGCCATCGCCAGCTGTTCGGCCTGCCGACCAGCCAGGAAGCCAAGCGTACCGACAAGCACCGCTCCAGCGACGAACACCGTGGCCGCCCGCTTGGCCAGCGACCGCTGACCTACGCGCAGTTCGCCAGCCTGCTGTCGCGCGGCGCCGAAATCCGCACCACCCTGCTCACCGACACCTTCGGCTGGAACGACTACCAGGCGCTGCACGGCGAGTCCGCGATCCTGCTGTTCGCCCGCGATCCGAACGGCAGGATGCACGTCGCCACGCCACAGTCCACGCTGGCGCCGGGCACCGGCTGGACGCTGCTGTCGCTGATCGAGGCGGAACCGTCAGTCAGCAAGTCGCAGGCCACGGAAATCGCCGACTAGACTTCAACGAACCGACGAAAGACCGTCGTCACCCTATCCAAGGTTGGGTGACAAACGAAGCCCACGAAGAGGATGATTGCATCTAGCCATCATCCTCTTTTTTTCATCAGGCCATGACCATGTCCAATCAACAACATTCCCGCCTGGGCCAGATCCTGATCAACAAGGGGCTGATTAGCGCCGCCCAACTGGACGCCGCGATCCAGGCGCAGTTGAGCAACCACAAGCGCCTGGGCGAAACCCTGATCGAGCAGGGCCTGCTGAGCGAACGGCAACTGAAGAAGGCGCTGAAGAAGCAGACCAACCTGCGCCTGGCCGCGACCCTGGTCGCCGCCCTGCTCAGTCCGTTCCAGATGGCCAGCGCCGACATCCAGCGTATGCAGCCGCCAGCGGCCATGAGCCGCCAGGAGTTGCCGAAGAACCTGCGTCCGCTGACCGACGTCGAGATGAGCAACGTCAACGCCCAGGGCCTCAACGAAAGCCTCGAGGGCCTGTTCCTGAAGGCCGAGGGCGGCGACGGCCTGGCCGCGGTGAAGCAACTGGCGAAGCTGGTGATGCCGGTGCTCGACAGCCTGGAGGCGGAAACCTCGATGAGCGACGTTCGCTACGAAACCGGCAAGACGCAAAGCACGCTCAACCCCGACGGCTCGGTCAACCTGCGCCTGCCGAGCAGTATCGGCGAGGTGCGCTTCGACAATATCCGCATTGCCGGCGCGCCGCGCGAGCAGACGTTCGGCAGTGTCAGCCTGCAACAGATCGACCTGTCCCAGGCTTCCCTGAAGATCAGCCTGCGGCCCTGATCCCAACCCAGGGCCGGATCGTCCGGGGATATGGAAAAGGCACCCGTGGATGCCTTCTTTCCGCCTGGCTCAAGCCGCCTGGCTGGCCGGGAACCCCGGCAGGACCGGAACCGGCCGCTTTTCGTCGTCGATGGCGACGAAGCTGAACAGGCCGTGTATGGCCTTCTCGCGACCGTCGGCGTACATGCTTTCCAGGTACACCTCGACCTCCACCTTGAGGCTGGTGTTGCCGACCTTGACCACCCGGCCGACCAGTTCGACGATCGAGCCCGCCGGGATCGGGTGGTTGAAGTCGATGCGATCGGTGGAGACGGTCACCAGCGGCAGGCGGCAGAAACGGGTCGCGGTGATGAACGAGACCTCGTCCATCCAGGCCAGCGCAGTTCCGCCGAACAGGGTGTTGTGGTGATTGGTGGTGGGCGGGAATACCGCCTTGGTCACACGGGTTTCGGAAAGCTCGGTGCGACGCAGGATTTCTTGCTCTCTGGGGGTCATGCCACGAATACCGGATGGAGTGGCTGCCTGGGTGCCGCGGATGTTGTACTGGTTATGCGCTGCCGTGGGCAGTAGGAAGCGCCGCCGGAAAGGCGAACGCCAGACATGAAAAAAGCAGCCCTCGGGCTGCTTTTCTCGGAGAAGAACCGGATTAGACCAGTTTTTCCTTGATGCGCGCGGCCTTGCCGGACAGGGCGCGGAGGTAGTACAGCTTGGCCTTGCGCACGTCGCCGCGACGCTTGACGCTCAGGCTGTCGACGATCGGGCTGTAGGTCTGGAAGGTACGTTCCACGCCCACGCCGTTGGAGATCTTGCGCACGGTGAAGGCGCTGTTCAGGCCACGGTTGCGTTTGGCGATGACGACGCCTTCGAAGGCCTGCAGACGCTGACGGTCGCCTTCCTTCACCTTGACCTGGACGATCACGGTGTCGCCGGGGGCGAACGCCGGGATCTCTTTGTTCATCTGTTCAGCTTCGATCTGCTGAATGATCTTGTTGGTCATGCTGTGCTCCTAAGACCGGCAATCGGCCAGCCATCGATACGTTAACTATCGTCCCGCTGACGGATGTATTCCGCCAGCAGCTTCTGCTCTTCTCCAGAAAGCGAGCGGCTATCCAGAAGATCGGCGCGTCGTTCCCAGGTCCGCCCAAGGGCCTGCTGCAAACGCCAACGCCGGATGTGTTCATGGTTGCCACTGAGCAACACTTCAGGAACACGTTTGTCCGCGTACACCTCGGGTCGGGTGTAGTGCGGGCAGTCGAGCAGGCCATCCGTGAAGGAGTCCTCCTCGGCGGAATCTGCATGACCCAATGCACCGGGCAGCAACCGCGTCACTGCATCGACCAGCACCATGGCCGGCAACTCACCGCCGGACAGGACATAATCGCCGATCGACCATTCTTCATCGACGTGCTCTTCGATGAAGCGCTCGTCGATGCCTTCGTAGCGCCCGGCGATGAGGATCAACGCTTCCTCTTCGGCCAGTTCGCGTACGCCCGCCTGCGTCAGCTGGCGGCCTTGCGGCGAAAGGTAGATCACCTTCGCCTTCCTGCCCCCGGCGGCTTGCCTGGCATCCGCCAGCGCGCCCTCCAGAGGCTTGATCTTCATCACCATGCCAGGGCCACCGCCGAAGGGCCGGTCGTCCACCGTCTGGTGGCGGTCCTCGGTGTAGTCCCGTGGATTCCAGCAGGTCAGCGTGAGCAGCCCCTGCTTTACCGCACGGCTGGTGATGCCATAGTCACTGATCGCGCGGAACATCTCCGGAAAGATGCTGACGACGCCCACCCACAAACGCTTGTCCATGGATGATCAGAAGTCCGCGTCCCAGTCCACCCGCATCTCGCCAGCGGCCAGGTCGATCGACAGCACGCACTGCCCGGTGTAGGGCAACAGGCGCTCGCGGTCGTCCAGGCTGCCCGCGCAGGGCTTGACCACCATGACATCGTTGGCACCGGTTTCCAGCAGATGGTCGATCACGCCGAGCAACTGCCCGCCCTGGTCGATCACCTTCAGGCCTTCCAACTGGTGCCAGTAGTACTCACCTTCCTCGAGAGAGGGCAACTCGCTACGCGGGATGCAGATCTCGTAACCGGTGAAGGTGCGGGCCTCTTCGCGATCGTCGAGCCCCTTGAGCTTGGCGGCCAGGACCTTGCCATGCAGGCGCCCCCTGACCAGCTCGGCCTGCCGAATCTCGCCGTCGCGCCGGAGCGTCCAGCGGCGATAGTCCAGCAGGTTGTCCAACGGGTCGGTAAAGGAATACACCTTCACCTCACCGCGGATGCCGTACACCGAAACGATCTTGCCGATCACGACCAGGTCGTCGGCGGGTGTCGGCATTTCACTCATGACGGCTTAGGCGTTTGCCTTGGCAGCGTCCTTGAGCAGCTGAGCAACGCGCTCAGACGGCTGTGCACCCTGGGCGAGCCAGTAGGTAGCACGCTCCTGGTCGACGGACAGACGCACTTCGCCACCAGTCGCAACCGGGTTGAAGAAACCGATGCGCTCGACGAAGCGACCATCGCGCGCATTGCGGCTGTTGGTCACGGTCAGGTGGTAGAAGGGGCGCTTTTTGGAGCCGCCACGAGCAAGACGGATGGTTACCATGTGAACTTCGTTCCTGTAGTCGGTGCTTGCAAAATGAATGCACGCTGGGCCCACGGCCCGAAAGGCCGCATATTCTAAGGATTATCGGGGAATTTGCAAATCTCTTTTTCGGCCACCCATCGGCCGGCGCGGAGAGCGCGAGAAGCGCGCGGTCCGCCCGCCGGCCGACGGCGCGGAACCGCCGGCGTGGCCAGCGGCCGCGCGTCCGATCAAAGCTTGGGCATGCCCCCCGGGAACATGCTGCCCATGCCTCGCATCATCTTGGCCATGCCGCCCTTGGCGGTGACCTTCTTCATCATCTTCTGCATCTGCTTGTGCTGCTTGATCAGCCGGCCAACGTCCTGCACCTGGGTACCGGAGCCAAGGGCGATGCGGCGCTTGCGCGAGCCGCTGATCATTTCCGGATCGCGCCGTTCGCCGGGCGTCATCGAGTTGATGATCGCCTCCATCTGCTTGAACTGTTTCTCCGCAGCGCCCTGGGCATTGCCCATCTGCGCCAGGTTGACCCCGCCGAGCATCGGCAGCTTGTCCATGAGCCCGCCGAGGCCGCCCATGTTCTTCATCTGTTGCAACTGGTCGCGGAAGTCTTCCAGGTCGAAGCCCTTGCCCTTCTTGATCTTCTTCGCCAGCTTCTCGGCCTTGTCGCGGTCGAGGTTCTGCTCGGCCTGTTCGATCAGGCTGAGCACGTCGCCCATGCCGAGGATGCGCGAGGCCACGCGGTCGGGATGGAACGGATCGAGCGCTTCGCTCTTCTCGCCCATGCCGAGGAACTTGATCGGCTTGCCGGTGATCGCCCGCACCGAGAGCGCGGCACCGCCACGCGCGTCGCCGTCGACCTTGGTCAGGACCACGCCGGTCAGCGGCAAGGCGTCATTGAAGGCCTTGGCGGTGTTGGCGGCGTCCTGGCCGGTCATGGCATCGACCACGAACAGGGTTTCCGCCGGCTTGATCGCCGCGTGCACCTGCTTGATCTCGTCCATCATGTCGGCATCGATGTGCAGGCGGCCTGCGGTATCGACGATCACCACGTCGATGAACTTCAGCCTCGCCTCGCGGATCGCCGCCTCGGCGATGGCCACCGGCTTCTGGCTGACGTCGGAAGGGAAGAAGGTTACGCCGACCTCGCCCGCCAGGGTTTCCAGCTGCTTGATCGCGGCGGGACGGTAGACGTCGGCGGAAACCACCATCACCGACTTCTTCTTGCGTTCCTTAAGGAAGCGCGCCAGCTTGCCCGCGGTGGTGGTCTTGCCCGCGCCCTGCAGGCCGGCCATCAGGATCACCGCCGGCGGCGCGACGCTCAGCGCCAGGTCCTCGTTGGCCGCCCCCATCAGTTCCTCGAGTTCGGCGCGGACGATCTTCACGAACGCCTGTCCCGGGGTCAGGCTCTTCGAGACCTCGGTGCCGACGGCGCGCTCCTTGACCTTGTTGACGAAGTCCTTGACCACCGGCAGGGCCACGTCGGCCTCGAGCAGGGCCATGCGCACTTCGCGCAGAGTGTCCTTGATGTTGTCCTCGGTCAGCTTGGCCTTGCCGGTGACATGGCGAAGCGTCTGCGAGAGGCGGTCTGTAAGGTTTTCGAACATGCGCGATCCTTCCACGGGGGTTGCGGCAAGCGGCGGATTATAACCAAGAGCGCGTCGCGGGACACGCGATGAAAGACGGAGTGTGTGTCCGGCGACGACCGGAGGCCAGCCTCAAGTCCTTGATTTGCCGATGCGTTCCGTCTTTGCCGAAGCGACTGCCGGGCCAGGAGGTCACGGCGCCCGCGGCAGGCGGCCCGCCAACCCGGCCACAGGTACGAGAGAACTGTTCGCAACGGCTTTCTCGCGACGCTCGATCTATGCCAAACTCCCTTCCTTTCGGGCCCGCGATTACAAGGACTTATGCATCCCCTGCTGCCCAGCCTCATCGCTGCTGTTCTCTATCTCGGCACCGCCGCCTACCAGGGTGCCTGTGTGTCCAAGCGCACCGCGCCGGGCAAACCCCTGCTGCTCCTGTTCGGACTCCTGGCACTGGTCGCCCACGCCTTCAGCCTCTACCAGCAATTGCTGACCCCGGCCGGCCTGGTGCTGGACTTCTTCAACGCCGCCAGCCTGATCGCCGCCGCGGTAATCCTCCTGACCCTGCTGGCGACCTTGCGGATACCGGTGGAGAACCTGCTCCTCCTTCTATTCCCGCTGGGCGCCCTCACCACCCTGCTGGCGGTACTCATCCCCCACGGCACCGTCGAGCCGATCAACGAACAACCAGGCATCCTGGCCCACATCCTGCTCTCGATCCTGGCCTACGGCCTGCTCACCATCGCGGTGTTCCAGGCGCTCTTGCTACTGCTCCAGGATTACCGCCTCAAGCACAAGCATCCGTCCGGGCTGATCCGCAACTTCCCGCCCCTGCAAACCATGGAAAGCCTGCTGTTCGGCTTCCTCTGGGGCGGCTGGTCGCTGCTTTCGCTGTCGCTGCTGTCCGGATGGCTGTTCGTCGACAACCTGTTCGCCCAGCACCTGGCGCACAAGACCATCCTGTCCTGCTTCGCCTGGGTGGTCTTCGCCGTGCTCCTCTGGGGTCGCCACCAGCTCGGCTGGCGGGGCCACAAGGCGATCCGCTGGACCCTGGCCGGTTTCTGCCTGTTGATGTTGGCGTACTTCGGCAGCAAGCTGGTGCGGGAATTCATCCTGCACATCTGATGGGCCTCCTTCATGGATGAACTGCACCCCGGGTACCTGGTCGGCCTGCTGGTTCTCCTGGTCGCCTGCTCGGCGTTCTTCTCCTGCGTCGAGACCGCCCTGCTCAACCTCGACCGTTACCGCCTGCGCCTACAGGCCAAGCAAGGCCTGCGCGGGGCCCGGCGCAGCAGTTGGCTGCTGCTGCACGACGACCGCCTGCGCGGCACCCTGTTGTTCGGCCGCACCCTGGTCAACGTCAGCGCCGCCGCCCTGGCCAGTTGGGCCGCGCTGCACCACTGGGGCGTCATCGGCCTGGCCGTCGCCATCCCTGGCATGACCCTGCTCCTGCTGCTGTTCGGCGCCCTGCTGCCGCGCCGCTACGGCGCCCTTCGCTCGGAACGCGTCGCCCTGCCGCTCAGCCTGCCGCTCCTGATCCTGCAGCGCCTGTGCTGGCCCCTGCTGTGGCTGCTGACCCTGCTGAGCAACGCGCTGCTGCGCCTGCTCGGCGTCGCCGCGGCGGAACAGGACGACAGCGGACGCAGCCGCGACGAAGAGGCCCTGCATCCGGCCGACAATCCCCAGGCCAGCGAGGTCAACCGGCATGACATGCTGCTCGGCCTGCTGGACCTGGAGAAGGTCACGGTCAACGACCTGATGATCCCGCGCAACGAAATCGAAGGCATCGACCTCGACGACGAACTCGAGGTCATCGTCGAGCAGTTGCGCACCACCAGCCACACCCGCCTGCCGGTCTACCGCGACGACGTCAACCAGATCGAAGGGGTCGTGCACATGCGCCAGATCGCGCGCCTGCTGACCCAGGGCCGCCTGACCAAGGAGAATCTCCGCCAGGCCTGCATGGAGCCGTATTTCGTGCCGGAAAGCACGCCGCTGTCGACCCAGCTGGTGAACTTCCAGAAGGAGAAGCGCCGTATCGGCGTGGTGGTCGACGAATATGGCGAGGTGATCGGCATCGTCACGCTGGAGGACATCCTCGAAGAGATCGTCGGCGACTTCAACGACCTCGACAGCCTCGACAACCCGGATATCCAGGCCCAGGAAGACGGCAGCTTCGTCATCGACGGCAGCGCCAACCTGCGCGAGCTGAACAAGTCGCTTGGCTGGCAATTGCCCTGCGACGGCCCGAAGACTCTCAACGGCCTGGTCACCGAAGCCCTGGAGCAGATCCCCGATTGCGCGGTGTGCCTGCGCATCGGCCCCTACTGCCTGGAAATCCAGCAGTCGGCGGAAAACCGTGTGAAAAGCGTGCGCGCCTGGCATCCCCGCGCGCTGACCCCGCTGGTCGAAAGCGACGCCAGCGTCTAATCCGGGATTGCCGAACCCGCCCTGCGGCGCTCTATAATCGACCCCAGCTTATCCAGCCCTGCCGCCGGTTCCGCCGCTACCCGCAGCCCGAGCCCCGGCCAGTCACCCGCCAGTCCCGCCTGCCCGCCCGGCCCCGATGCCGACGGTACCAGCCGGCGCACGGCGCGCAGCCCCATCCTCCCTGCGCGACCGATCTCGTCCGCCCCACCCGGGCGCCGCGCCGCCGCATCGGCGCACTGGCCATAACCATCCGGCCGCACGGAAGCACTCCGTCGTGCCCCGACTGCCAGGGACCTTCCCACCATGACCGCCGCCACCCTCGCCGCCGACGCCGCTCCGGAACCGGCCAACTCGACCACCCGGGTCGCAGTCGCCAGCTTCATCGGCACCGCCATCGAGTTCTACGATTTCTACGTCTATGCCACTGCCGCCGCCCTGGTGATCGGTCCGGTATTCTTCCCGCAGACATCCGGCACCGCGCAGATGCTCAGCGCCTTCCTCACCTTCGGCATCGCCTTCCTCGCCCGTCCGCTGGGCTCGGCGCTGTTCGGCCACTTCGGCGACCGCATCGGGCGCAAGTCGACCCTGGTCGCCTCGCTGCTGCTGATGGGGGTATCCACTACCCTGATCGGCGTCCTCCCCGGCTACGACAGCATCGGCTACTGGGCGCCGTTGCTGCTCTGCGTGCTGCGCTTCGGCCAGGGCCTCGGCCTCGGCGGCGAGTGGGGCGGCGCCGCGCTGCTGGCCACGGAGAACGCGCCGGCCGGCAAGCGCGCCTGGTTCGGCATGTTTCCCCAGCTCGGCCCGTCGATCGGCTTCCTCGCCGCCAACGGCCTGTTCCTGGCCCTGGCGATGCTGCTCAGCGAGGAGCAGTTCCGTGACTGGGGCTGGCGGATCCCGTTCCTGCTCAGCGCGGCGCTGGTCGTGGTCGGCCTCTACGTACGCCTGAAGCTGGCGGAAACCCCGGTGTTCGCCAAGGCCATGGCCAAGCACGAGAGGGTCCGCCTGCCGATCGCCGAGCTGTTCGCCCAGCACTGGCGGCCGACCCTGCTCGGCGCCCTGGCGATGGTGGTGTGTTATGCGCTGTTCTATATCTCCACGGTGTTCTCGCTGAGCTACGGGGTGGCCAGCCTCGGCTTCAGCCGCGAGGAGTTCCTTGGTCTGCTGTGCCTCGCGGTGCTCTTCATGGCCGCCGCCACGCCGCTGTCGGCCTGGCTCAGCGACCGCTTCGGACGCAAGCCGGTACTGCTGCTCGGCAGCCTGGCGGCGATCGCCTCCGGCTTCGCCATGGAGCCGCTGCTCAGCCAGGGCTCGACGTTCAGCGTCGCCCTGTTCCTCTGCATCGAGCTGTTCCTGATGGGGGTCACCTTCGCCCCGATGGGCGCGCTGCTGCCGGAAATATTCCCCACCCACGTGCGCTACACCGGCGCGTCGGCGGCCTACAACCTGGGCGGCATTCTCGGCGCCTCGGTGGCGCCCTATATCGCCCAGAAGCTGGTCGGCATCGGCGGCCTGGGCTGGGTCGGCGGCTACGTCTCCGCAGCGGCGCTGCTCAGCCTGCTGGCGGTGCTGTGCCTGAAGGAAACCCGCGACAACGACCTCGGCGCAGTGTCCTGAGTCTCGCTCAGGCTACCGCGGCGCCGCCCTTCTCCCTCGCCGCCAACCAGTCGGCGAGGGCCCCGGCCCAGACCTGGTAGCCCAGCTGCGACGGATGAAAGCCGTCGATGGCCAGGTAGTCCGGAAGCAGGTCCAGCGAGATCGGACAGTAGCCGGCGCCGGTCGCGCCAGCGAGATCGCGCAGCGCCTCGTCGAGCAGCCGCCCGCGCCATCCCAGCAGGGCCCGCAGCAACCCGGGCAAGGCGGAAAAATGCCGCAGCGGCGGCACCGCGGTGCAAGTCACCTGCGCGCCGGCCGCCTGGAAGCCGTCGATCAGGGCCGCGCAGTCGGCACGCCAGCGTTCGAGGGAGCGCAGGCTGGTGGTGTCATTGACGCCGAAGACCAGGATCACCTGGTCGAAGAAACGTCCCGCCACCTGCGGTAGCAGGCGTTCGCGCGCCTCGCCGCTGGTGATGCCGTTCTCGCCCAGCGCCTGCCAGGCCACCGGGCGGCGCAGACGCTCGCCCAGCGCCGCGGCCAGGCGGCCGGCCAGGGCGTAGTCCAGGCAACTGGCGCCGACCCCGGCCACTGTCGACTCACCGAACAACAGCAAGCGCAGCGGCTCTTCGGCACCGGACCCACCGACCAGCCCTTCGCGAGGTCCCGCCGCGGGCGCCAGGCGCAAGGCTCGGCGGCGGGTGCGGATAGCCAGCGGCACCGCCAGCGGCAGCAACGGCAGAGCCGCCGCCCACCAGGCCAGCGTTGCCAGCCGGCGCATCTCAGAGTTCGACGCGAACCGCCTGGGCGGCCCGGGTCGCCTTGGCGCGAGCGGCGTCGATCGACTCGTCGCGCGCCAGGGCCACGCCCATCCGCCGCTGGCCATCCACTTCCGGCTTGCCGAACAGGCGTAGCGCCGTATCCGCCTCGCTCAGCGCGGCGCCGAGGTTGGCGAAAGCGACCTGCCGGGACTTGCCTTCCACCAGGATCACCGCCGAGGCCGACGGGCCGAGCTGGCGGATCACCGGGATCGGCAGGCCGAGGATCGCCCGCGCGTGCAGCGCGAACTCGGAAAGATCCTGGGAAATCAGGGTCACCAGGCCGGTATCGTGCGGGCGCGGCGACACCTCGCTGAACCACACCTGGTCGCCCTTGACGAACAGTTCGACGCCGAACAGCCCGCGTCCGCCGAGGGCCTCGGTCACTGCCCGGGCGACCCGCTCGGACTCGGCCAGGGCCTGCGCGCTCATCGCCTGCGGCTGCCAGGACTCGTGGTAGTCGCCCTTGACCTGGCGGTGACCGATCGGCGCGCAGAAAGTGGTGCCGTCGACGTGGCGCACGGTGAGCAGAGTGATCTCGTAGTCGAAATCGATGAAGCCCTCGACGATCACCCGGCCCTTGCCGGCGCGCCCGCCTTCCTGGGCATAGTCCCAGGCCGCCTGGAGGTCGTCGGGGCCTTTCAGGACGCTCTGGCCCTTGCCCGACGAACTCATGATCGGCTTCACCACGCAGGGGTAGCCGACGCGCTCGACGCCACGGCGGTAGTCCTCGAAGGTATCGGCGAAGTGATAGGGCGAGGTCGGCAGGCCGAGTTCCTCGGCAGCCAGCCGGCGGATACCCTCGCGGTTCATGGTCAGTTGCGCGGCGCGGGCGGTGGGCACCACGGTGTAGCCTTCGGCCTCCAGCTCGACCAGGGTGGCGGTGGCGATGGCCTCGATCTCGGGCACGATGTAGTGCGGCTTCTCCTGCTCGATCACCGCGCGCAGGGCGGCGCCGTCGAGCATGCTGATCACGTGGCTGCGATGCGCCACCTGCATGGCCGGCGCGTTGCCATAGCGATCGACGGCGATCACTTCGCAACCCAGGCGTTGCAGCTCGATGGCGACTTCCTTGCCCAGCTCGCCGGAGCCACAGAGAAGGACGCGGGTCGCGCTCGGCGACAGGGGGGTACCGATACGGGTCATGGAAGAACCTCGGAAATGAAAGAAAACGGAATCCGCTTCAGGCGGAACCGCTGACCAGCCCTTGCGCCTTGGCGCGCTCGAAACAGCGACCGAGCACCTCGCGGCGCTCGTCGTTGCTCATCAGGCCCCAGCGGGTGATCTCGGCCGCCGTGCGCTGGCAGCCGATGCAGATGTCCTGCTCGTCCAGCGCGCAGACATGCACGCAGGGCGAAGCCACCGGTCGCTCGTTCACGCCGGGTCCTCGACGAGGTCGCGGGCGTAACGGCGGGCATTGTGCACATAGTGGGCGGCGCTGGCCTCGAGCATCTTCTTCTGCGGCTCGCTCAGCTCGCGCACTACCTTGCCCGGCGAGCCCATCACCAGCGAGCCGTCGGGAATCTCCCTGCCCTCGGGAATCAGCGCGTTGGCGCCGATGATGCAGTACTTGCCGATCTTCGCCCCATTGAGGATCACCGCGTTGATCCCCACCAGGCTGTAGTCGCCCACGCTGCAACCATGCAGCATGGCGTTGTGGCCGACGGTGACGCCCTTGCCGAGGGTCAGCGGATAGCCCATGTCGGTGTGCATCACCGAGCCGTCCTGGACGTTGCTGTGCTCGCCGATATGGATCAGCTCGTTGTCGCCGCGCAGCACCGCGCCAAACCAGACGCTGGCGCCGGCATCCAGGCGAACCTTGCCGATCACCGCTGCGCTGGGCGCGATCCAGCTGTCGGGATGGGTTTCGACGCGGGCATCGCCCAGGCGGTATTTCATCGCGATCTCCTCATGGCCGGGGTCTGCGCCCCGTCGGTCAACTCAGTTTGATGAACGAAGCCGGCGGCGTGTGCAGGTCGATGGGGTCGTCGTACAGCAGGTTGACCAGCTCCACCACCATGATGGCCGTCAGGCCCCAGATCTTGAACTCGCCGAAGCGATAGCTGGGCACGTACCAGCTGCGGCCGAAGTAGTCGATACGGTGGGTAACCTCGCGCGGGTCGTCGCGAAAGAAACTCAGCGGCACGTTGAACACCGCGGCGATCTCACCGTCGTTGGGCTGGTACTCGACGAAGTCGGGAATGAAGGCGACATAGGGAGTGACCTCGATACCATGCCGCGAGACCAGGGTGCTCAGCGGCCCGACCACTTCCACCAGGCCCGGCGGCAAGGCGATCTCCTCCTCCGCCTCGCGCAGGGCGGTGCGCACCAGGTCGGCGTCTTCCGGGTCGCGCCGCCCGCCGGGGAAGGCGACCTCGCCGCCATGGGTGGACAAACCGGCGGCGCGCAGGGTCAGCACCAGCTCCGGATCGTCGCTGCGGGTGATGGGCACCAGCACGGCCGCTTGGGGGAAGCGCTGGTCGGTATCCAGTTGGCGGGGGCGGTGCGCCTCGATGCGTTGGCGCAGCTCGTCGAGCGTGCAGTTCATACTGCCGGGGTTTCCGAGGTCTTGTCGTTTCCCCGAGATCATGGCACGAAAGCCCCGGCCAGCCCACCCCTCCCGCACGGGGCCTTGTCGCCTCCCGGCCAGCCGAGCAAGATAGGCCTTTCCCCGAAGAAGAACCTGGCATGAAATTCTGCAGCCTGTGCGGCGCCACGGTGGTCCAGCGCATCCCGGACGGCGACAACCGCCTGCGCTACGTCTGCGACGCCTGCCACACCGTGCACTACCAGAACCCGCGTATCGTCGCCGGCAGCCTGCCGGTGTGGGACGGCCAGGTCCTGCTCTGCCGTCGCGCCATTGCGCCGCGCCTGGGCTACTGGACGCTGCCGGCCGGCTTCATGGAGAACGGCGAGACCCTCGCCCAGGCGGCGGCCCGCGAGACAGAGGAAGAAGCCAACGCGCGGATCGGCGACCTGCAGCTCTATACCCTTTTCGACCTGCCGCACATCAGCCAGGTCTACCTGTTCTTCCGCGCCGAGCTGCTCGACCTGGATTTCTCCGCCGGCGATGAAAGCCTGGAGGTGCGGCTTTTCGACGAAGCGGAGATTCCCTGGTCGGAGCTGGCTTTTCCGACCATCGGCCGTACCTTAGAATGCTACTTCAGCGACCGCCGCGAAGGCTGCTTCCCGGTGCGCAACGAAGCCATTGCACCTATGCTGGCTTCCTATAAGAAAGACTGAACGCCAAACACTCGAACACCGCCGCCGTTGCGGCTCAAGGGAACATCGGGGATTTCACTTCCATGCGCTGGTTGCTTGCTTTGCTGTGCTTGACCTTCGCCAGTCTGACCCAGGCCAATGCCGCGCCGAGCCTGGAAGGCAAGGTGGACAAGGTCCTGGTGCTCAAGTCCGAGCGAAAACTGCTGCTCCTCAACAAAGGCAACGTCCTGAAAAGCTACCGTGTCTCGCTGGGCAAGCGCCCGACCGGCCCGAAGCTGGCCGAAGGCGACAACCGCACCCCGGAAGGCTTCTACTGGATCGACTGGCGCAAGACCAGCAACAACTACAACCTCTCCATGCACATTTCCTACCCCAACGCCCGCGACGTGGCCAAGGCCCGGGAAAAGGGCCTGCCGGCCGGTGGCATGATCATGATCCACGGCACCCCGCTGGATGACGAATACCCGGAGTGGTACTTCTCCACCCTGGACTGGACCAATGGCTGTATCGCCATGAACAACACCGACATGCGCGAAGTCTGGAGCGTGGTGAAAGACGGCACGCTGATCGAGATCCGCCCCTGACAGAACCAGGCTGATACCACTCGTCAGCCGTCAGCCACGCCAGGAACGCCGCCGCGAGATTTTCCGGCGGCGTTTTCTTTTATCCGTCAAACCCTTGCATCCCTTACTCAGGCCGAGTCAATCGACGGGACGGCCGGCTGACGCGTGCGCGACGCACAACTGGCATTGACGTGGTATTCAAGTGGTATTAATTTTCCCAGCATTACCGGGCGACAACAACACAATCCGCATCGGAACCTCTCATGAAGACAGCCCACGACCTGCTCCTGGCCCTGCGTCCCGACGAGGCGCAACCCACCCCCCTCTATCTGCAGCTGGCGCGCAATCTCGAGAGCGCGATCCATGCCGGCCAGTGGAAAGCGGAGGAAGCGCTGCCCTCCGAACGCAACCTCAGCGAAACCTTGAACATTTCCCGCGTCACCGCGCGCAAGGCCCTCGAAGTACTCTTCGAGCAGGGGCTGATCCGCCGCAACCAGGGCTCCGGCACCTTCATTACGCCGCGTCTCGAACAACCGCTGTCGCGTCTCTCCAGCTTCAGCGAGATGCTCCGCCTGAAAGGCTTCACCCCCGGCTCCACCTGGTTGGAGCGCGGCATCGCCCTGCCCACCCACGACGAACTGATCCGCCTCGGCCTCTCGCCGACCGAAAAGGTCGCGCGCATGAAGCGCCTGCGCAAGGCCGACGGCACGGTGATGGCGATCGAGAACAGCACCCTGCCGGCACGCCTGCTGCCGGATCCGACGGCGGTCGGCGATTCCCTCTACGAATACCTGGACGGCATCGGTCGCCCGGTGGTCCGCGCCCTCCAGCACGTGCGCGCGATCAACGCGTCCGCGTCCGATGCCGCGTTGGTCGGCATCGCGCCGGGCACCGCGATGCTGCTGATGACCCGGATCGGCTACCTCGAGGACAACACCCCGATCGAGCTGACCGACACCTACTGCCGCAACGACTACTACGACTTCGTCGCCGAACTGCGACGCTGACCGACACGGAGCCGCCATGCTCGAAGGCAACATTCTCACCCCGCAAGGCTGGGTCCTCGGCCGCCTGCACATCCAGGACGGACGTATCCAGCGGATCGAAGGCGAGCCCTGCGATCCGGCCGGCAACGCCGATCCGTACCTGCTGCCAGGCTTCATCGACCTGCATGTGCACGGCGGCGGCGGCCGCGACATCATGGAAGGCGGCGACGCCTTCGCCACCATCGCCCGCACCCACCGGCGCTTCGGCACGACCTCGCTGCTGGCCACCACCATGACCGCACCGCGCGAGGAGATCGCCGACATCCTCAGCCAGCTCGGCGATTACTGCCGCCGCTCGCTGGAGGGCGGTTCACGGATACTCGGCGTGCACCTGGAAGGCCCCTACATCAACTCCGGCAAGCTCGGCGCGCAGCCCAACTTCGCCCATGCCGCGGTGCTCGAGGAAGTCGAGGACTACCTGCGCCGCGCGCCGATCCGGGTGATCACCATCGCCCCCGAGATCGCCGGACACCGGCCGCTGATCCGCGCCCTCGCCGAGCGCGGCGTACGCCTGCAGATCGGCCATACCCTGGGCAGCTACGAGGATGGCGTGGCCGCACTGGAGGCCGGCGCCAGCAGCTTCACCCACCTCTACAACGCGATGACCGGCCTGCACCACCGCGAACCGGGTATCGTCGGCGCGGCCCTGGCCCACGCACGCTACGCCGAGCTGATCCCCGACCTGCTGCATGTCCATCCCGGCGCCATCAGGGTGGCCCTGCGTTCGATCCCGTGCCTGTACTGCGTGACCGACTCCACCGCCGCCGCCGGCATGCCCGACGGCCAGTACAAGCTCGGCAGCCACACGGTGACCAAGTGCCTGGGCGGCGTGCGCCTGCCCGACGGCACCCTGGCCGGCAGCACCCTGACCATGGACCAGGCGCTGCGCAACCTGGTGAAGATCGGCCTGCCCCTGGCCGAAGCCTCGCAACGCCTTTCGCAATTCCCCGCCGATTACCTCGGCCTCGCCGAGCGCGGCCGCCTGGCGCCCGCAGCCTGGGCCGATGTGGTGCGCCTGGATCGCTCCCTGGAACTCGATGCCGTGATGGTGGAAGGAGAACTCGAATGACTTCGCTGATGCTCGAGGAAGCGCTCTCCGCCGCCGCGGTGGCGAGCCGTCAACTGGCCGTGCTCGACGCTTGCCTGCCGGCGCTTGGCCAGCGCCTGCGGGAGGTCGATCCGAACCTGGCGCTGACCGTCGCGCGCGGCAGCTCCGACCATGCCGCCAGCTACTTCGCCTACCTGGCCATGCAGCACGCCGGCTTGCCGGTGGCCTCGCTGCCCATGTCGGTGGTGACCCTGAACCGCTCGCCGCTGCGGGTCGCCGGGCAGGCCGTCTTCGCTTTCTCGCAGTCCGGGCAGAGCCCCGATCTCGTGGACAGCCTGCGCATCCTGCGCGAACGCGGCGCCCTGGGCATCGCCCTGGTGAATGCCGAAGATTCGCCGCTGGAAGCCGCCAGCGAATTCGTCGTGCCGCTCTGCGCCGGCACCGAGCGCAGCGTCGCAGCGACCAAGAGCTTCATCGCCACGCTCAGCGCCAGCGCCCGCCTGCTCGCCCACTGGCAGCGCGACAATGCCCTGCTGGCCGCCGGCCAGGGCCTGGCGGCCGGGCTGGAGCAGGCCGCCAGGCTCGACTGGTCGCCGGCCATCGAGGCCCTGCGCGACTGCCAGCGGCTGATGGTGATCGGTCGCGGCGCCGGCTACGCCATCGCCCAGGAGGCCGCGCTGAAATTCAAGGAAACCTCGGCGATCCAGGCCGAGGCCTTCAGCAGCGCCGAGGTCCGCCATGGACCGATGGCGCTGGTCGAGGAGCGCTATCCGCTGCTGGTGTTCGCTCCCCGCGGCCCGGAGCAGGAAGGCCTGCTGGCGCTCGCCGAGGATATGCGCCAACGCGGTGCGCAGGTATTGCTCGCCGCCCCGGACGACATCGCCGAACGCGACCTGCCGCTGCAGCGCGCCGCGCATCCGGCGCTCGATCCGATCCTGGCGATCCAGAGTTTCTACGTCATGGCCGCCGGCCTGGCCGAAGCCCGCGGCATGGACCCGGACCAGCCACGGCACCTGAGCAAAGTCACCCGAACCCACTGAGCCTGAGCGCGCGCCCATGAACAACAAGAATCTCGCCCTCAAAGCGCCCCTGAGCGGCCCCGTGATGCCGCTCAACCGAGTACCCGACCCGGTGTTTTCCAGCGGCACCCTGGGCGAAGGCATCGCCATCGACCCGCTCAACGACTGCCTGCACGCGCCCTGCGCCGGGCTGGTCAGCCACTTGGCGCGAACCCGCCACGCGCTCAGCCTGCGCGCCGACAACGGTGCCGAGCTGCTGCTGCACGTCGGCCTCGACACCGTACAGCTGCAAGGCGAAGGCTTCGAGGCGCTGGTCGAGGAAGGTGCGCGGGTGATCGAGGGCCAGCCGCTGCTGCGCTTCGACCTGGACCGCGTCGCCCGCGGCAGCCGCAGTCTGATCACGGTGATGATCCTGACCAACGGCGACGGCTTCCAGGTACGCCCGCTGACCACCAACCCGGTGGAGGTCGGCGCGCCGCTCCTGCAACTGAGTCCGGAGAAGGCCGAGCAACGTCCAGCCAATCCCGCGCCTGGCGAAGGCTCCGCGCAGCGCCAGGTTCGCGGGCGGGCGCGGGTCGCCCATCATGGCGGTCTGCACGCACGCCCGGCAGCGCTGCTACGCAAGACCGCGCAGGGCTTTTCCAGCCAGGCCGAACTGCACTTCGCCGGGCAGGTGGCCAGCGTCGACAGCCTGGTCGGCATCATGGGCCTGGGGGTCGCCGAACAGGACGAGGTAGAGGTGATCTGTCGCGGCGAAGACAGCGAGGCGGCCCTCGGCGCCCTGCTCGCGGCCCTCGCCAGCGCCACCGCGGGGGCTCCGAAGGATGCCCCGCGCGCCATCGCCCCGGGCGAGCCGGCGCGACCTGCGGCTGTCGCCGGTACCCTGGCCGGCGTCTGCGCTTCGCCCGGCCTGGCCAGCGGTCCCCTGGCGCGGCTCGGCGCCATCAGCCTGCCGGCGGACGACGGCCGGCATCGTCCCGAGGAACAGCACCTCGCCCTGGACGAGGCCCTGCAACGGGTGCGCGACGACGTACAGGGGAGCCTGCAGCAGGCCAGGCTGGGCGGCGACGAGAACGAAGCGGCGATCTTTTCCGCGCATCTCGCGCTGCTGGAAGACCCGGGTCTGCTGGACGCCGCCGACATGCTGATCGACCAGGGCGTCGGCGCCGCCCACGCCTGGCACCGGGCGATCCAGGCCCAGTGCGAGATTCTCCAGGCGCTGGGCAACCTGCTGCTGGCCGAGCGCGCCAACGACCTGCGCGACCTGGAAAAACGCGTGCTGCGGGTACTGCTCGGCGACACCGCGCCATTGCGGGTGCCTGCTGGCGCCATCGTCGCCGCCCGGGAGATCACCCCCTCCGACCTCGCGCCGCTGGTGGATGCCGGCGCGGCTGGCCTGTGCATGGCCGAAGGCGGCGCCACCTCCCACGTGGCCATCCTCGCCCGCAGCAAGGGCCTGCCGTGCCTGGTGGCGCTCGGCGCCGGGCTGCTGGAGCTGGAGGAAGGCCGGCAGGTGGTGCTGGACGCCGGCCAGGGCCGGCTGGAACTCAGCCCAGACGCTCGACGCCTGGAGCAGGTCGCCTTGCAAGTGGCGCAGCGCGAGGAACAACGCCGCCGCCAGCAGGCCGATGCGCAGCGCGAGGCGCTCACCCGCGACGGCCGGCGCATCGAGATCGGCGCCAACGTCGCCTCGCCGCGCGAGGCCGCCGAAGCCTTCGCCAACGGCGCCGACGGGGTCGGCCTGCTACGCACCGAGTTTCTCTTTCTCGAGCGCCGCGCCGCGCCCGACGAAGAGGAGCAGCGCAACGCCTACCAGGAGGTCCTGGACGCCATGGGCCAGCGCAAGGTGATCATCCGCACCATCGATGTCGGCGGCGACAAGCACCTCGACTACCTGCCGCTGCCGGTGGAAGAAAACCCTGCGCTGGGCCTGCGCGGCATCCGTCTCGGCCAGGCGCGCCCGGAACTGCTCGACCAGCAGTTGCGCGCGCTGCTGAGGGTCGAACCGCTGGAACGCTGCCGGATACTGCTGCCGATGGTCAGCGAGGTCGACGAACTGCGCGCCATCCGTGGCCGCCTCGGCGAGCTGGCCACGCAATTGGGGATCGAGCGCCTGCCCGAACTCGGGGTGATGATCGAGGTGCCCTCCGCCGCCCTGCTCGCCGATCAACTGGCCGAACACGCCGACTTCCTCTCCATCGGCACCAACGACCTGTCGCAGTACGCCCTGGCCATGGATCGTTGCCACGCCGGCCTGGCCGACCGCATCGACGCCCTGCACCCGGCGCTGCTGCGGCTGATCGCCCAGACCTGCGCCGGAGCAGCCCGTCACGGCCGCTGGGTCGGCGTCTGCGGTGCACTGGCCTCGGACCCGCTGGCGACACCGGTACTGGTCGGCCTCGGGGTCGAGGAATTGTCCGTCGGTCCGAACCTGGTCGGCGAGATCAAGACCCGGGTGCGCCAGCTCGACGCCGCCGAATGCCGCCGCCACGCCCAGGCGCTGCTGGACCTGGGCAGCGCCCGGGCGGTGCGCGACGCCTGCCTGCAACACTGGCCGCTGGCCTGACAAGAACAATCGGAGACCACCGCCATGCCCCCGTTCCTGATCGAAAGCCTGCAACGCCTGGGCCGCGCCCTGATGCTGCCGATCGCGATCCTGCCGATCGCCGGCCTGCTGCTGCGCCTGGGCGACGTCGACCTGCTCGACATTCCGCTGGTCCACGACGCCGGCAAGGCGATCTTCGCCAACCTGGCGCTGATCTTCGCCATCGGCATCGCCGTCGGTTTCGCTCGCGACAACAACGGCACCGCCGGCCTGGCCGGCGCCATCGGCTACCTGGTGATGATCTCGGTGCTCAAGGTGATCGATCCGGGCATCGACATGGGCGTGCTCTCCGGCATCATCAGCGGCCTGGTGGCTGGCGCCCTGTATAACCGCTTCAAGGACGTGAAGCTGCCGGAATACCTGGCGTTCTTCGGCGGCCGCCGCTTCGTGCCGATCGCCACCGGGATCAGCGCGGTCTGCCTGGGCCTGCTGTTCGGGGTGATCTGGCCACCGCTGCAACAGGGTATCAACGGCCTCGGCCAACTCATGCTGGAAAGCGGCAGCTTCGGCGCCTTCGCCTTCGGCGTGCTGAACCGCCTGCTGATCGTCACCGGGTTGCACCACATCCTCAACAACCTGGTGTGGTTCGTCTTCGGTAGCTTCACCGACCCGGAAACCGGGCGCGTCGTCACCGGCGACCTGGCGCGCTATTTCGCCGGCGACCCGAAGGGCGGCCAGTTCATGGCCGGGATGTTCCCGGTGATGATGTTCGGCCTGCCCGCCGCCTGCCTGGCGATGTACCGCAACGCCCGTCCGGAGCGGCGCAAGCTGATCGGCGGGCTGCTCCTGTCGATGGCCTTGACCGCCTTCCTCACCGGCGTCACCGAGCCGGTGGAGTTCGCCTTCATGTTCCTCGCGCCGCTGCTCTACCTGCTGCATGCGCTGCTCACCGGCCTGTCCATGGCCCTCACCGACCTGCTCGACATCCGCCTCGGCTTCACCTTCTCCGGTGGCGCCATCGACCTCGCCCTGGGCTGGGGCCGTTCCACCCACGGCTGGATGCTCTGGCCGCTGGGCCTGCTCTATGCCGGCATCTATTACCTGGTGTTCGACTTCTGCATCCGCCGCTTCAACCTGAAGACCCCGGGCCGCGAAGACGACGCGAGCAGCGAATCGGGCGACAACACCGAAGCCGAGCGCGCCCCGGCATTCATCCGCGCCCTGGGTGGCGCAGCCAACCTCGAAGTGGTGGACGCCTGCACCACGCGTCTGCGTCTGCGCCTGGTCGACCGCGACAAGGCCTCGGACGCCCAGCTCAAGGCCCTCGGTGCGATGGCCGTGGTACGTCCGGGCAAGGCCGGCAGCCTGCAGGTGGTGGTCGGCCCACAGGCCGACAGCATCGCCGACGAGATCCGCCGCGCCCTGCCCTTCGATACGCAACCGGGCGAAGCCGTACCGCCGCTGGGCAGTCCGAACACAGCCGAAGAGGTGGTGTCGATGCAGGCCACCGTCGACGCCGCCGAAGCCCAGGCCTGGCTCGGCGCCCTCGGCGGCGCCGGCAACCTGCGCGAGGTACGGGACGTCGCACTGACCCGCCTGCGGGTCAGCGTGGCGGACGAACGCAAGCTGGCCACCGAGCAACTGCGTCGTCTCGGCGGACAGGGCGTCAGCTCCCTCGCCGGCGGCATCTGCCATATCCTGGTGGGCCCCCGCGCCGCGGCCTTGAGCCAGGCCCTGCAACCGCTGCTGCGGCGCTGACGGCAGGAGGGCTGGACCTCGGCCAATCGGCGGATAACCGCCAAGCGGTTATCCGCCCTACGCCACAGCTCCCACGCTCGGGTTCGATAATCGCGAGACGGTTGTTCGCGCCACGCCACAGCCCCGGGTCGGGCTCTCCCCATGAGGCGGATAACGAAAAGGGCGGCCACTGGCCGCCCTTCTTGCTTGTCCGAGGAAAACTCAGAAGACCATGTCGGTCAGGCGCCAGACCTCGTAGGCCGGGGTCTCATAGGGATGCGCCGCCTTCAGCGCCTTGACGCTGGCGTGGATGAGCTCGTCGGCCACCACCAGCTCCACTTTCCACTCCGCCACGTGCTCGACCTGGCCGACCTGGCCCAGGTAGGGTTGGCTACCGTCCAGGGGCCGGAACTGGCCCTGGCCAAGGGACTGCCAGCAGCAACTGTCGTACGCCCCGATGCGCCCGCCACCCGCGGCAAACACCGCTTGCTTGACGACATCCAGATGGCTCTCAGGCACATAGAAACACAGCTTGTACATCGTTTTCTCCGCACGAATCGAATGCTGCACGAGGCGGTCGGTGGTTGTGCGACTGCCGACGCCAAATAATGGCACTTTGCCTTGACATGATGAATATTTGACGCTGTCTTTACGACAGATAAGCGCAACATTTGTTCGCCCGTCACAACACCTTCGTGCGGGCGTTCACAGATTTACGTTCAGCCGCGGAAACGCCGCCACCTGGCCTTCAGCCCGGAGGCGGAAGGCGCATGGCTACCGTCGCAATACGGCAGGTCGGCAGAGCGCCCGCAGCGGCACAACAGCAACAGGCGCTCGCGGGTCGCGTGGAGCGTCAGGCCGTTGCGGCAGTCGGCGGGACAATCGGGAAGCGAAGCCGAAGCCCCGCAGGTACAGAGCCGCAAGGTGTCGCCGGGAGAGACCCGGCGAACCTCGGGAAGAAGGTCGGGCGACGAGTTGGAGTCCGCATCGCCCGCCATGCCGGATCAGTCCACCCAGACCCGGGCGTTGCGGAACATGCGCAGCCAGCCGCCGTCTTCCTGCCAGTCGTCCGGACGCCAGGAATTCTGCACGGCGCGGAACACCCGCTCGGGGTGCGGCATCATGATGGTGACCCGGCCGTCGCGGCTGCTCAGCCCGGTGATGCCGCGCGGCGACCCGTTGGGGTTGGCCGGGTAGGCTTCGGTGACCTTGCCGTGGTTGTCGACGAAACGCAGCGACACGCAGCCGGAAAGGTCGGCCTCGAGCAACGCTTCCTCCGACTCGAACTCCGCATGGCCTTCGCCATGGGCGATGGCGATCGGCAGGCGCGAACCGGCCATGCCCTGCAGGAAGATCGACGACGACTCCTGCACCTGGACCATCGCCACCCGCGCCTCGAACTGCTCGGAACGGTTGCGCACGAAGTGCGGCCAGAACTCGGTGCCGGGAATCAGCTCGTGCAGGTTGGACATCATCTGGCAGCCGTTGCAGACGCCGAGGGCGAAGCTGTCCTTGCGCGCGAAGAAGGCCTGGAAGCCGTCGCGGGCGCGGGCGTTGAAGAGGATCGACTTGGCCCAGCCCTCGCCGGCGCCGAGCACGTCGCCGTAGGAGAAGCCACCGCAGGCCACCAGGCCCTTGAAGGCGTCCAGGTCGACCCGCCCGGCGAGGATGTCGCTCATGTGCACGTCGATCGCGGCGAAGCCGGCGCGGTCGAACGCCGCGGCCATCTCCACCTGGCCGTTGACGCCCTGCTCGCGGAGGATCGCCACTTTCGGCCGCACGCCCTTCTTGATGTAGGGCGCGGCGATGTCGTCGTTGACGTCGTAGCTGAGCTTGATCGACAGCCCGGGGTTGTCTTCGTCCAGCAACGCGTCGAACTCCTGCTCGGCGCAGTCGGCGTTGTCGCGCAGACGCTGGATCTGGTAGCTGGTCTCGCTCCAGATGCGTTGCAGGATGCGGCGCTGGGCGCTGTAGACGGTCTCGCCGTTGTAGTTCAGGTTGATCTCGTAGCCGTTGACCGGCTGGCCGATCACCGCCACGCAGTCGTCGAGACCGGCGGCGCTGAACTGCGCGAGGACTTCCGGAGTGGCGCCCTCGCGAACCTGGATCACCGCGCCCAGTTCCTCGCTGAACAACACGGCCGCCAGCTCTTCGCGGCTATCGGCCAGGGCATCGAGGTTCAGCTCGACGCCGCAGTGACCGGCGAAGGCCATCTCCAGCACGCTGGTGATCAGGCCGCCGTCGGAACGGTCGTGGTAGGCGAGGATATGGCCGTCGGCATTGAGCCCCTGGATCACCGCGAAGAAGGCTTTCAGGTCCTCGGCGTCGTCGACGTCCGGCACGGCGCGGCCGAGCTTGCCGTGGACCTGGGCCAGGATCGAGCCGCCGAGACGGTTCTTGCCGCGGCCGAGATCGATCAGGATCAGGTCGGTCTCGCCCTTGTCCAGGCGCAGTTGCGGGGTCAGGCTCTGGCGCACGTCGGCGACCGGAGCGAAGCCGGTGACGATCAGCGAGACCGGAGAAGTGACGCTCTTGTCCTCGCCATTGTCCTGCCAGCGGGTCTTCATGGACATCGAGTCCTTGCCCACCGGGATGGTGATGCCCAGTTCCGGACACAGTTCCATGCCCACGGCCTTGACCGTGTCATACAGGCGCGCGTCCTCGCCGGGGTGGCCGGCGGCGGCCATCCAGTTGGCGGAAAGCTTGATGTCGGACAGCTTGCCGATACGCGCGGCAGCCAGGTTGGTGACCGTCTCGCCGATGGCCATGCGTCCGGAAGCCGGGGCGTCCAGCAGCGCCAGCGGGGTGCGCTCGCCCATCGCCATGGCCTCGCCGGTGTAGACGTCGAAGCTGGTGGCGGTGACGGCGCAGTCGGCCACCGGCACCTGCCAGGGCCCGACCATCTGGTCGCGGGCCACCAGCCCGGTGATGGTGCGGTCGCCGATGGTGATCAGGAAGCTCTTGCTGGCCACGGCGGGATGGCGCAGGACGCGCTCGACGCTTTCCTGCAGCTCCAGCCCGGCGGCGTCGAAATCGTCACCCAGCTCGGCCTCGCGGGTGACCGCGCGGTGCATGCGCGGCGCCTTGCCGAGCAGGACTTCCAGCGGCATGTCCACCGGCTTGTTGTCGAAATGGCTGTCGGCGACGGTCAGCTGGCGCTGCTCGATGGCCTCGCCGACCACCGCGAACGGGCAGCGCTCGCGCTCGCAGATGGCCTTGAAGGTCTCGAAGTCGGCGGCGTCCACCGACAGCACGTAGCGCTCCTGCGACTCGTTGCACCAGATTTCCAGCGGGCTCATGCCCGGCTCGTCGTTGGGCACCGCGCGCAGCTCGAAGCGACCGCCGCGGCCGCCGTCGTTGATCAGTTCCGGCAGGGCGTTGGACAGGCCGCCGGCACCGACGTCATGGATGAAGCTGATCGGGTTGCGCTCGCCGAGCTGCCAGCAGCGGTCGATCACTTCCTGGCAACGCCGCTCCATTTCCGGGTTGTCGCGCTGCACCGAGGCGAAGTCGAGGTCGGCGGAGCTGGCGCCGGTGGCCATCGAAGAGGCGGCGCCGCCGCCCAGGCCGATCAGCATGGCCGGGCCGCCAAGGACGATGAGCTTGGCGCCGACGCTGATCTCGCCCTTCTGCACGTGTTCGTCGCGAATGTTACCCATGCCGCCGGCGAGCATGATCGGCTTGTGGTAGCCGCGCACTTCCTCGCCGTGAGGGGTAGCGATCTTCTGCTCGAAGGTACGGAAGTAGCCGGTCAGCGCCGGACGGCCGAACTCGTTGTTGAACGCGGCGCCGCCCAGCGGGCCCTCGACCATGATGTCCAGCGCGGTGACGATGCGCTCGGGCTTGCCGTAGGGCACTTCCCAGGGCTGCTCGAAACCGGGGATCTGCAGGTTGGACACGGTGAAGCCGGTCAGGCCGGCCTTCGGCTTGGCGCCGCGGCCGGTGGCGCCCTCGTCGCGGATCTCGCCGCCGGAACCGGTGGAGGCACCGGGGAACGGCGCGATGGCGGTCGGGTGGTTGTGGGTCTCCACCTTCATCAGGATCTGCACCGGCTCGCGGCTGGCGGCGTATTCGCGGGTCTGCGGATCGGGGAAGAAACGCCCGGCGACATGGCCGACGATGACCGCGGCGTTGTCCTTGTATGCGGACAGCACGCCTTCGCGGTTCATCTCGTAGGTGTTCTTGATCATGCCGAACAGGCTCTTGTCCTGGGCCTGCCCGTCGATGTCCCAACTGGCATTGAAGATCTTGTGCCGGCAATGCTCGGAGTTGGCCTGGGCGAACATCATCAGCTCGACGTCGTGCGGGTTGCGCCCCAGTTCGCCGAAGCTCTTCAGCAGGTAGTCGATCTCGTCCTCGGCCAGGGCCAGGCCCAGCTCGACGTTGGCCTTCTCCAGCGCGGCGCGACCGCCGCCAAGCACGTCGACGGCGGTGAGCGGGCGGGGCTGCGCATGGCTGAACAGCTCGGCGGCGCCTTCCAGGCGGTCCAGCACCAGTTGGGTCATGCGGTCATGCAGGCGGGCGGCGACCTGCTGGGCGTCGCTCTCGGACAGTTCGCCCTGCACATAGTAGGCAATGCCGCGCTCCAGCCGGTCGATCTTCGCCAGGCCGCAGTTGCGGGCGATGTCGGAGGCCTTGCTCGACCACGGCGAGATGGTGCCGAAGCGCGGCACCACCAGGAACAGCCGGCCGCTGGGCTCCTGCACCGGCACGCTCGGGCCGTATTTCAGCAGCCGCGCCAGCACCTGCTCCTCGTCGGCGGTGAGCGCGCCGGTGACGTCGGCGAAATGCGCGAACTCAGCGTACAGCCCGGTAACGGCAGGTACGTGCTGGGTCAGTTGCTCGAGCAGTTTGCCGTGGCGGAAAGCGGAAAGGGCGGGAGCGCCGCGCAGGATCAGCATTGTCGGAACAGCCTCTGGAGACGGGAAGGTGTGGGGGCCGGCCGGGCCGGCCCGCAGAGGCCGTGCATTCTACCGTAAAGCACCGTCCGGCGGCACCCGCGCCGATGGCTATCGCATAGCCCTCCATCGGATCCGCGGCGGCCCGCTTCGAAGCACTTCGAGAACGGCGCCGCAGCGCTCTGCGACGGGGCAAGCGAAACGGCGGACGAACGGTATCCCGGCGCTAGCAGAGAAGGTCCCGGCTGTCGAGATATGGCGCCGTCTCGCCTTTGCGTATACTGCGCCGATGTTTGCCCTGACCGCGTACCGCTTACGTTGCGCCGCCTGGCTGTTGGCGACCGGCATCTTTCTGCTGCTTGCGGGCTGTAGCGAGGCGAAAGCCCCTACCGCCCTGGAGCGCGTGCAGAAGGAGGGCGTACTGCGCGTGATCACCCGCAACAGCCCGGCCACCTACTTCCAGGACCGCAACGGCGAAACCGGCTTCGAATACGAACTGGCCAAGCGCTTCGCCGAGCGTCTCGGCGTCGAGCTGAAGATCGAGACCGCCGACAACCTCGACGACCTCTATGCCCAGCTTTCCCGCGAGGGCGGCCCGGCGCTCGCCGCGGCCGGCCTGACCCCGGGACGCGAAGACGACGCCAGCGTGCGCTACTCGCACACCTACCTCGACGTCACCCCGCAGATAATCTACCGCAACGGCCAGCAGCGCCCGACCCGCCCGGAAGACCTGGTCGGCAAGCGCATCATGGTGCTCAAGGGCAGCAGCCACGCGGAGCAGCTCGCCGAGCTGAAGAAGCAGTATCCCGAACTGAAGTACGAAGAATCCGATGCTGTCGAAGTGGTCGACCTGTTGCGCATGGTCGACGTCGGCGACATCGACCTGACCCTGGTCGACTCCAACGAACTGGCGATGAACCAGGTGTACTTCCCCAACGTCCGCGTCGCCTTCGATTTCGGCGAAGCCCGCGGGCTGGCCTGGGCCTTGCCGGGGGGCGACGACGACAGCCTGATGAACGAGGTCAACGCGTTCCTCGACCAGGCCAAGAAGGAAGGCCTGCTGCAACGCCTGAAGGACCGTTACTACGGGCATGTCGACGTACTCGGCTACGTCGGCGCCTACACCTTCGCCCAGCACCTGCAGCAACGCCTGCCGCGCTACGAAAGCCACTTCAAGCAGAGCGGCAAGCAGCTGGATACCGACTGGCGCCTGCTCGCCGCCATCGGCTACCAGGAATCGCTGTGGCAGCCCGGCGCCACCTCCAAGACCGGCGTGCGCGGCCTGATGATGCTGACCAACCGCACCGCCCAGGCGATGGGGGTGTCCAACCGGCTCGACCCGAAGCAGAGCATCCAGGGCGGCAGCAAGTATTTCGTGCAGATCCGCAGCGAACTGCCCGAGAGCATCAAGGAACCGGACCGCAGCTGGTTCGCCCTGGCCGCCTACAACATCGGCGGCGCGCACCTGGAAGACGCGCGCAAGATGGCCGAGAAGGAAGGCCTCAACCCGAACAAGTGGCTGGACGTGAAGAAGATGCTGCCGCGCCTGGCGCAGAAGCAGTGGTACGCCAAGACCCGCTACGGCTATGCGCGCGGCGGCGAGACCGTGCACTTCGTACAGAACGTGCGGCGCTACTACGACATCCTCACCTGGGTGACCCAGCCGCAGATGGAAGGCAGCCAGATCGCCGAGAGCGGGTTGCACCTGCCCGGCGTGAACAAGACGCGCCCGGAAGAAGACAGCGGCGACGAGAAACTCTAGCCGCCCCCTCCCCTCAGGATTCTCCGTCGCTTGCCAGCCAGGCGGCGTGCTCGCGCACATCGGTCGGCCAGCCGGCGATCCGCTCGGCGAAGCCCTCGCGATCCCCGGCGAACAGCGCCCGCGTCGCCTCCTCGAAGCCCGGCAGGTCGCCGGCCATCGCATTCATGAAATGGTAGGCGCGCTCCTGCGCCTGCCGCGCACGCCCGGACTGGCTGCGGCGCGCCTCCTCGACCAGCTTGCGCAGCGCCACCGAGGCGCCCCCGGGCTGCGCGGCGAGCCATTCCCAGTGGCGCGGCAGCAAGGTCACCTCGCGCGCCACCACGCCCAGCTTCGGCCGCCCGCGCCCGCGCGGCGCGGCCTCCTCCGCCGGTTGCCGCTCGCCTGCGCCGACCAGGCGCGCCAGCAGGTCCTCGCGGGAACCGCGGATATCGAGATCGACGGAGCGCCCAGTGGCATTGTCGAACACCAGCAGCGGCCCGGCAGCACCGCCGGCGACCGCTTGCTTCAAGGCCAGCGCAACCTCCGGCAGCGCCGCCGTCAGCAGCCGGCGCGTGCCGTCGAAGCAGGTGAAGGACTGGATGTATGGATCATTGGCCATGACAGGCTCCCATGGATGGAACGCCCGAATAATACCCGGATATAAATAGAGCGACAATATTATCCGGATAAAATAAATCCCATGAAAAAGGCCGCCCTATGGCGGCCTCTTCCGGCAGCGATGACCTACCAGCCGGCCGGCAGCAGGTTCATGGCGCTGCAAATGGCGTAGGCGGCGCTGGCCAGGTAGATCGTCACGATCACCGACTGGATCGCCGGATGGGCGATCCAGCCGCATTTCCAGGCCGGCTCGAAGTCGCCGTTCCTGCGCGCCGAGCGCAGCATCAGGATCGGCATGATCGAGAGAATCACTCCGCTGAAGGCCCCGGCGAAGTACAGCGCGTTGACGAAGCCGACCAGCCCGCTGTAAGCCAGGACGAACGGCGGCAGCGCGACGATCGCCAGCACCAGCAGGCGGGTCTTAGGCCGGTTCTCCGGACCGAGCTTGTGGAACTTGTCGAAGATGTTGGTCAGGAAGCTACCGCCCAGGCCCCAGTAGGACGTCAGCATGGCGCACAGGGCGAAGGTGTTGGCGGTGAAGAAGGCCCATTCGCCGAGCGCCTTGCCCCAGGCCAGGGTGGCGACTTCGGACTGGTTCTCCAGGCCGGTCAGGGCGATCACCGAGAGCGGCACGATGCTGAGCAGGACGAAGGTGGTCAGCATCCCGGTGATCACCGCCTTCGGCAGGCGTTCCGGGGCGTGGCTGAAACCACGGGCCATCTCCGGGACGATGTACTGGGCGGAGAAGCAGAACACCGCGATGTTGAATACCGGGACCATGTAGATCCAGTCGCCTTCGAGCAGGCGAGCGAACTCGGTATTGTCGTTGAGCAGGGTGGCCGCCACCAGGATCAGGATCATGCTGACCATGCCGATGCTGATGAACTTCTCGCCCTTGCCGATGGCGCTCAGTCCCAGGTACAGCACTCCGGCGGCCGGAATGAAGAACAGCACGCTGCCCAGGGCCGGGCTGATGCCGAAGAAGGCGCTGAGGATCTTGCCGCTGCCGCTCATGTAGGCGATCAGTGCGCCGATGCTGTTGACCGCCACGGACAGGAAGATCGCCCAGGCGCCGAAGGAGCCGACATAGCGCTGGGCAAGGCCGCTCAACTGGTTGTGGGTGCGCGTGCGCAGGGCGGTTTCCGAGACGTAGAGCATGGAAATGGTGGTGAACAGGCCGGCCACCGCCAGCCAGAGCAGCAATGGCATGAAGCCGGCCTTGCGGCTGGCGTAGGCCATGGACAGCACGCCTGCGCCGATGTTGGTTCCGACGATCATCGCCACCGCCTCGAGGAACGTCAGGCGCTTGACCTCCAGTCCCGAGGAATCGACGGCTTCCGCCCCGGCGTGATCCTGATACTGCTGGACCCGGGTATCACTCATGACAACAACTCCCTGCATTTCGAATTGGCATTGTGCGGGAGGCGGCCAGGACCGCCGTACCGATGGCCTTCTTCGAGGACAATGCAGGGCCGGGAATCGCGGACGCCTCCGGACCGGCCGCGCTTTTCGGCTGCGCGGTCCGGCGGGGGTATCCGCAGGCGGGCTCGCTCTCACCTGAAGCCATTGCCTGCGGGCCGCTTGCTCAAGCGGCCGTGCAAAATATCACACAATTCGACGGAGGAAGCGCGCGGCGACTACGACTTTACGCCTATGCCGATCGTCCGAAATATCCGGATAAATAATTGATGCAGATGGCTTTTGAAGGAGAGAAAGGCGCCATGGCGTGCTTTAACGTTTCAGCCGGAGCGTTCGAAAAGAGAAACATCCGTCAGTCTTCGCGAGGCTTCTTCGCCGCTTCGC
Source organism: Pseudomonas sp. FDAARGOS_761 (assembly GCF_013343155.1). NCBI lineage: Bacteria > Pseudomonadati > Pseudomonadota > Gammaproteobacteria > Pseudomonadales > Pseudomonadaceae > Pseudomonas > Pseudomonas sp. FDAARGOS_761. The sequence goes on from NZ_CP054572.1 coordinate 4,300,434, forward strand.
GCCGCGCGCGGAAGAACGCCGAGAGCGCCTGGCTGCATTCTTCCGCCAGCACGCCGCCCTCGACCATGACCCTATGGTTGAGATGCTCCTGCTCGAAGAATCGCCCACGGCTTTCCACTGCGCCCGACTTGGGCTCGACCGTGCCGTACACCAGGCGCTGGATGCGTGCGTGCACCAGCAGTCCGGAACACATGCTGCAGGGTTCCAGGGTCACATACAGGGTGCTGCCTGGCAGCCGGTAGTTGCCCGCCTCCGCCGCTGCCATGCGGATCGCCAGCATTTCGGCGTGGGCACTGGGATCGTGGCTGCTGATCGGCCGGTTGAAGCCCCGCCCGATGATCTCGCCCTCGCGCACCAGGACCGCGCCCACCGGCACTTCGCCGAGGGCCGCGGCCTTTTCCGCCTCTGCCAGGGCCTCGCGCATGAAATGCGGGTCCCGGCTGCGATCGATGATCGGACGCACGCCTTTTACCGTCGGGTAGCCCTTGCCGTTGCTGATCAGCTTAGTCACCCGCACCAGGCCTCGCCGACCGCGATGGTCCCCATCAGGCCGGTCTCCATATGGTCGATGACGTGGCAGTGGAACATCCACAGGCCCGGATTGTCCGCCACCAGCGCGACGCGGGCGGTCTCGTTCTTGCCCAGCAGGTAGGTGTCGGTGAAGTACGGGATGATTTCCCGGCGATCCGAATCCAGTACCTTGAAGGCCATCCCATGCAGGTGGATCGGGTGCTGGTACTGCGCCATGTTGCGCAGCTCGAAGATGTAGCTCTGGCCTTCCTTGAGCTTGGCCAGCGGCGGCGCGTTGTGCTTGTGCTCCTCGCCGCCTTCCCAGGCCTTGCCGTTGATCTGCCAGAACGACGGATAGGGATTCTTGCCGCTGGTATCGGACATCGCCCCGACCCACTCGAAACGGAAACCGATCTTCTCGGCATTGGCCAGGTCCGGTTCGCTCACCGGATTCGCCGGCAACGGCTTCGGCCAGTCGCCGGCAGGTGCCTCGGCGCTGGCCACGCTGCGGATCGTCGCCAGGCGTACCGGCCCGTCGCGCAGGGACAGCTCGGTGCCCGCTTCCGGCACCTTCAGCGCCAGCTCCAGGCGCATCCCGGGACCGATCCAGTACTGCCCCTCGAAGCCGCGTGGTTCCACCGGATGGCCATCGATGGCATAGATCCTCGCCTCGCCGTTGGGCAGGTTGAGACGGTAGGTGACGGTGTTGTCGACGTTCAGCAGGCGCACCCGGACGATCTGCCCGGCCGGCAGGTCGATGGTCGGCACATGCTTGCCGTTGATCGTCGAATAGCGCCCGCGGGTGCCTTCGCGAGCTGCCTGGCGCGGCACGCTGAAGGGGGTGAAGGCGCCCTGCTCGTCCACGTGCCAGGTCTTCAGGCAGAGAACCTTCTCGTGGCGGAACCCGGTGGGTTCGCGCTCCTCGATGATCAGCGGGCCGACCAGCCCGCGGCCGAGCTGCTCGCTGCTCATCAGGTGCGGGTGGTACCAGTAGCTGCCGGCGTCCTGGGTCTTGAACTGGTAGATGAAGCTCTCGCCCGGCTGCACTGGCGGCTGGGAAATGTACGGTACGCCGTCCATCTCGATCGGCAGGCGGATGCCGTGCCAGTGGATGGTGGTCGGTTCGTCCAGCCTGTTGGTGAAGCGCACCCGCAGCCACTCGCCCTGCTTCGCCCGCAACTCCACGCCGGGGCACTGGCCGCCATAGGCCAGCGCCGGACTGCTGAAGCCCGGGACGATCTCCAGATCCAGCGGCGCGGCGATCAGTTCGTAGTCGTACTCCTGCGCCACCTGCGGACGCGCCAGCCAGAGGCGCGCGCCGCCGGCGCCGAGGCCGACTACCGCCAGCCCGGCGAGGCCGCCGAGCACTTGTCTACGGGTAAATGTCATGGAGCCTTCACCTTCGCGGGTACTGCGGCTGGGAAATGATAGATTTTCTCATTTCCACGCCCGCAAGGCGAGTTCTCGCTCGGAACAAATACACTCCCGCTGACCTGCAGCAAGCAAAAGAGCTCCCCAGCGCCAGCGGCGGATCGCTGGTCGCGGACTGCGCTCAGGCTACCTTCACGATGCGCTTGCCGAAGTTCTCGCCATTCAACAGGCCGACCAGTGCCGCCGGCAGGCTTTCCAGTCCGTAGAGCACATCCTCGTATACCTTGATCTGCCCGGAGTCGACCCATGCCTTGAGATCGGAGAGCGCCCGCTCTCTGCTCTCGAGAAAATCGCCAAGAAGGAATCCGCGCAACGTCAGGCGCTTGATGATGAGCAGCCCGGGGATCCCGGCAGGACCGGCGGCGGGTCGGTCCAGGTCGTATTGCGAAATCGCGCCGCAACAGGCGACCCGTCCATGCTCCGCCATGTTCGGCAGGCAGGCATCGAGGATTGCACCGCCAGTGTTGTCGAAATACGCGTCGATCCCGTCCGGACAGGTCCGCCGCAAGTCATCGGCCAGCGTCCCCGTCTTGTAGTCGAGTGCCGCGTCGAAACCCAGTTCACGAACCAGCCAGGCGCATTTGCTGGCGCCTCCCGCAATGCCGACGGTACGGCAGCCCCTGATCCTGGCGATCTGCCCGACGATAGAGCCGACGGCACCGGCGGCGGCAGACACTGCCAGCGTTTCGCCCTGCACCGGCCTGGCGCATTCGAGAAGGCCGAAATAGGCCGTCAGGCCTGCTACGCCGTAGACGCTGAGCAGATGCGTGAGGGGCTCCAGGCGCGGCAGCCTGATGAGCCCGGCCGCCGGCACGACCGCGAAAGTCTGCCAGCCGGTCTCGGCACAGACCAGGTCGCCGGGCTGGAACGACGCCGAGCGCGATTCCACCACCTCGGCCAGCCCCAACCCCGCCATCACCTCCCCGGCCACGAGGCCGGGGCGATAGGTCGCGCCTTGCATCCAGGCCCGGCTGGCGGCGTCCAGCGGTATGTACAGGACACGAAGCAACAGCTCACCGTCGGCCGGAACCGGACAACGCACCTCGCGCCCCTGAAAATGCCGGACAGCGAGCGCAGTCCGGGGAAGCTCACTCAGAACGATCTGACGGTTGATCATCGCTTCTCTCCCGCCGCGAGAGCGACACTGTCGCTGGCCTCACCGCCGAAAGCGGGAGGCATGTGAAACTGTCTGTCGTGCATGCTGTTCTCCGAGTCGATGGCAACCTGATGCAATCTCATTGTGAGAGAACATCTCCGGACTTAGAATGCAAAAAACTCCTATCTTCTATCGCGATCGTCCAGCATCAATGGATCCTCTCTCCGAAGTCCTTTCCCTGGTCAACAGCCAGGACTCCTCCTTCGGCGCCCTGAAGACCGGCGGCGATTGGGCACTCCGCTTTCCGGCACCGGAAGGTGTGAAGTTCAACGTGGTAGTCCGTGGCGCTTGCCTGCTGGCCACCGACGGCATGGAAGAGCCGATCCGACTGGAAGCGGGCGACTGCTTTCTGGTGTCCTGCCGCAGTCCGCTGCTGGTCGGCAGCGATCTATCCCTTCCCGCCGCCGACGCCACGCTGCTCTACCGAGATGCCCCTGACGGCGTCGCGCACTATGGGGAAAGCGAGGATTGTTTCCTGATCGGCGGTCGCTTCGCCTTTGGCGAAGAAGCCAACCTGCTGTTCGACGGGCTGCCTCCGGTGACCGTCGTGAAAAGCGATTCGGACCAGGCATCCGTACTGAGCTGGGCGCTGCACCGACTGGCCCATGAGTTTTCCTGCCCGTCACCCGGTAGCGCGCTGATCGCTCGCCACCTGGGCCACATCATGCTGGCGCAGGTGCTGCGGCTCTATCTCGCCGGCGAGGGCAGCGACACGCCCAGTTGGCTGCTGGCGTTGTCCGATCCGCGCATAGGCGCGGCGATCCGGGCGATCCACGCCGAGCCGGCCAAAGTCTGGACGGTCGAGCGCCTGGCCGACGTAGCGGGTACCTCGCGCTCCACGCTGGCCCTGCGTTTCAAGCAAACCGCGGGACTGGCGCCGCTGGAATATGTATCGCACTGGCGTATGCAATTGGCCGCTCGCGCCCTGCGCGACAGCAAAGCGACGATTTCCTCGATCGCGCAAACCCTGGGCTACGGCTCGGACAGCGCCTTCAGCAACGCCTTCAAACGCATCATGAAATGCTCGCCCAGAGACTATCGCAGCCGGCAGGCCAGCAGGGCATAGCGCTCGGCGAACCGCCCATGCGGCAGGTTCCCCGAGCGGTCGAGCGCATGGTCAAACGACCGACGGAGCTTGCCGCGGTATCTTTCCCGCCCGAAGGATGATCCCGATGGCCAGGACCACGCACGCGCCGAAGGCATAACGCAGGCCGAACGCTTCGGAGAGAAAGCCGATCAGCGGCGGGCCGATCAACGTGCCCAGGAATCCGATCGTCAGAACGGCTGCGATAGCCGAACTCGGCGCCATGCTCGAGGAGCGGGCGGCGGCCCCCGCCACCAGCGGAATGACGGTACAGATGCCGAGACCGACAAGGCAGAAGCCAATGATCGACGCCGGCAGGCTCGGATAGGCAATCGTCGTGACCATGCCGATCAAGGCGAGCCCCCCGCTCCACTGCAAGGTGCTGCGCGTACCGAAACGGTCGGCGACCCGGTTCAGCAGAAGCCGGCCGACAGTCATGGCGCCCATGAATACCATGAAGCCGACTCCGACCAGTTGCCGCTCGGCCGATACCACGTCCTGGAAATAGACGACGCTCCAGTCGTACATGATGCCTTCGCAGGCCATCGAGAAAAAAACGATCAGCCCGTAGTTGAAAAGCCTCCTGTCCGGCATCGCGAAGGCCCGCCCGACCCGCTCCGCGCCAGGCTGGTCGTGGAGAAAGCGCCAGCAGACCAGGGCGGCCAGGAAGGCGATCACCGATATCACGCCGAAATGCGTGGACAAGGCAAAGTCCTGCCCGATCATCAACGCCCCGAACCCGGCGCCGACGAATCCCGCCAACCCCCATATACTGTGGAAGAACGGCAACTCGGTCTTTCCGCTGAGCGCCTCCGACAGGCTTGCCTGGGTATTGTTCGACACATTGACCGCGCTATAGGAGAACCCCGATACGAACAACAGGGCAGCAAGCTGGTAGACGCTAGAAGCCAAGGGAACCAAGGACAGCAGAACGGCGTTCGCGAGAATCGCCGTTAATCCAACGTTTCTGCTGCCGAGCTTCGCGATCATCCAGCCGGATACCGGCAACGAAAGCACCACCCCGGCCGACATGGCGAAAAGCGCACTGCCGAACACCCCGTCGGAAAGCTGGAGTCCGTCTTTTATCGTGGCCATCCGGGAGCTGAGGCTCCCGAAACACAGTCCGAGCATGAAGAACATGCCGGAGATGGCAATACCTTTCCCTACGCTGCTGGAGGTCATTCGATCGATCCCGGTGCTTGTTTGATGGACAGCGAAAGCGCGGTATCCGCGGCGTCTTCCGTGTGCTCGACTAGGACGCGAATGCGTCGATCCCGGTGAGCGTCGCCGAAAGCCTCCAGAGGCGGCGGGCCTGCTCCGGATCGATCGCATGCTCGCGTACGCCGGCCAGGGTGCGCGAGTCGTCCGGCGCGACGCCTGCGATGTCGCAATCCTCGCAGTAGAGCCCGCCCATCCCCGCCAAAAGCGGAGAGGTCGCAGCCCATAGCTGGGTGGCAGCACCCTGCTGCGGGGTCTTGAGCGTGTCGGGGCTGGCCGGGTTGCCGGCTTCGTCCATCCAGCCCAGGGCGATCATCTCCGCCCGTGGAACATGGCGTTGCAACGGTGTGGCGATGCTGCCCGGATGCAATGCGAAGGCACGCACACCCCTCTCGCGACCCAGGGCATCCAACTGGATGGCGAACAGGGCGTTGGCAGTCTTCGACTGCGCATAAGCCAGCCACTTGTCGTAGCCCCGTTCGAACTGCACGTCGTCCCAGCGGATCGCCGAGTAGTGGTGCCCGGCGGAGGACACGGCGACCACTCGCGCGTCGTCCGCGAGCGACGGCCACAAGAGGTTCACCAGGGCGTAGTGGCCAAGGTGATTGGTCGCGAACTGCGCCTCCCAGCCCGGGCCTACGCGGGTCTCAGGACAGGCCATCACACCGGCGTTGTTGATGACGATATCGGCACGACGGCGCGAGGCGGAGAAGGCGTCGGCAAACCGACGCACGCAGGCCAACTCGACCAGGTCGAGCGCCTGCACCTCGACTTCGTCGAGCCCGAGCAGCGCCTCCCTTGCCACATCCGGTCTGCGCGCCGTAACGATGACCCGCGCGCCCGCGTAGGCCAGCGCCTTCGTGGTTTCCAGGCCAAGACCGGAGTAGCCGCCGGTCACGATGGCGGTCTTTCCGGAGAGGTCTCGCCCCGCCATCACCTCGCTGGCCTGCGTTTTCGCTCCGAATCCCGAATTGATGGGGGTTTGCCTGATAGCCATGAGAATTCTCCTCGCATGCGGAAGCGGCCAGGCGGATAGCGCTGGCTCTTGGGACGAGGGTCATTATCGAAGTGGAAAACTGGATTCTGAATGCAGCAGAATCCAGTTTCCTGTCGAGATCGTCCGACCCCGTAAGCACCTGTTTCATCTCCGCTGCAAGAAAAGCGTGGGATGGCGGAGCTTCAGCGCGAAAGACGCTCAGTGGCGGAGCGCAACGGTAGACTCGCCGGGCGGCGCAGGGGGCACCCGTGGACCGGGGGGGGCGAACGATGATCGGCGGGACGCTGCAACGGGGAGGCAGGCGCTAGCCCTCGAGGAACCTGGCGACGGACGCAAAGGCATGGCGTCGCCGATACGTGGGCTGAATGGAGAAAGCGGGACGACATCGCCCCGCTTCCCGTCCTTGGCAACTTCCAGTGTCACGAACGGATAGACACTGCGGGAAAGCCGCATGAGATCATGCGGCTTGCGGGATCACTCCCACTCAGCTATCAATAAGAGGATAAAACTTCGCTAAATCAAGGCATTGCGAGTGCAGACTTAGCCGATACCGCGAAAAATACCACACCTGACCAATGGGGGCCGCCTATAGGCAGCTCAGGCGAACAACTGCGTCGATCCGCCCATACGAGAGTCAGTGGCGGTCACACCAAACTGCGGATCTGATCACCATCTCAACGCAGACGTCAGAACAAAGAGAGACACCGACGTGCCTATCCGGTCGGTGTATTCGATATCATATGTCGGCAATGAAACATGGAGTTACGATCTTGAAAGTAAGTGAATTGTCAGGCCAAACCGCACGCCTCTCCGGCTTGAACAACATCAACATACTTGTAGGCCGCAACGGCGCGGGAAAGAGTCGTTTCTTTCGTGATATCGACGAAATGGCCAGCCGCAGTACGCAACTATTTTATGTCCGGTATGTCAGTCCAGAGCGAGCGGGGTCGTTCAAGCGTGATGGCAACGTCCTCACAAATATGAGCAACGACCCCGAATGGCTGCGGCACACGCGTGCAGTCAATCAGGCCAGCGACTTCAAAGCTGCATCGGCGATGCTCTTTCGCGAGGCTGAAACGCTTTATCTGCGCCGGCTCGCACGCACACCAGAAATCCGCTTGGATCCGACACGCAATTTCGAGACAGACCGGTTGAGCAAAGTAAATCAACTGCTCACTAATATTTCTCTAGAGATGGGTAATGCCGATTTCGAGTTTCGCTCGCTCCTCAATGGTGAAACAATCGCTCCGCAACAAATCAGCAGCGGCGAATCAGAAGCTGTGGCCTTGGCCGCTGAGATTCTCTATTTTTTCGATACGATTGATCCCGCGAAGTTCAACGTACTCCTCCTTGACGAGCCGGACGTACATCTTCACCCAGATCTGCAGGCACGGCTTGGCAAGCTAATCATCTCTATGCTTGATGAGTTCAAAGACCACGCAGACAGCATAGCCGTATGCATCTCCACACACAGCTCCCCGCTAGTCTGTTCTCTCGCAGCTTCGCCGTATGTGTCGATCGGCACAAAGAGTTTCGCGGTCGATATAGTTGAACTGAAACCGGCCAGCGCCGAGCTTCGCAAGATTGCTCCGTTCCTCGGACATCCCCTCTCCCTTTCGCTTAGCGATGATGCAGCTCTGATCCTCGAAGGAGAAGACGATGAGCGCGTCTGGCAGCAAGCTGCAAGAACGTCACAGGGCAGGATCAAAGTCTTTCCAGTGCTGGCCGCCAGCGTCGATCAGCAGGGCGCTCTTGAGACTTTCTGCATCCAACTGCTAGACACACTCTACGACAACCCAGTCGCCTTTTCGATTCGCGACGGCGACGGTGTGGTGGACCAGCCGCTCGAACACCGCCCCCCCCTCAAGCGTTACCGCCTCCAGTGCTACGCGATCGAGAATGCTCTATTGACTGACTCATGTCTTGCCGTAATGGACACGACCTGGGAAGACTTCATCGCCACATCAAGGAAATGGATCAAGGACAATCCAGACCATCGTGACACCGCTCTCATTGAGGAGCTCGCCGGATCGAGCGACCGCCTACGGCACAAGAAGATAAAAAAAATCCGTAACCTCATCTGCGACGTCGCCGGTTGCAAGAAGCCTTGGGAGATCGTAGTTGGTCAAGCGATCGCAGCACTGACAAGAGAAGATCTTGCAAATCCAAACATGCTAATCGACTTCCTCGGTGCGGAAATGGTCAGCAACGTTATCTTCAGGGATGCGGTAAATCCATGAGAGTTGCCCGATACCATGACAGCACTAGGCTCGCCCTCATGGTATCAGTATTTATTTTATGCCCCGCCCCTCAACATGCCATGAAAAACACCATTGATAATGCGGGAGACATAGTTATTGAGAATATTATTTTCCGATTAATCAACGACTTATAAATCCACCTCACTCCCACTCGATAGTCGCCGGCGGCTTGCTCGACACGTCGTAGGTGACCCGGGAGATACCGGCGATCTCGTTGATGATGCGGTTCGAGACCTTCTCCAGCAGTTCATAGGGCAGGTGAGCCCAGCGTGCGGTCATGAAGTCGATGGTCTCCACCGCGCGCAGGGCGACGACCCAGGCGTAGCGACGGCCGTCGCCGACCACGCCGACCGATTTCACCGGCTGGAACACCACGAACGCCTGGCTGGTCTTGTGGTACCAGTCGAAGGCGCGCAGTTCCTCGATGAAGATGTGGTCGGCCTGGCGCAGCAGGTCGGCGTACTCCTTCTTCACCTCGCCGAGGATGCGCACGCCCAGGCCCGGGCCGGGGAACGGGTGGCGGTAGACCATGTCGTAGGGCAGGCCCAGCTCCAGGCCGATCTTGCGCACTTCGTCCTTGAACAGTTCGCGCAGCGGCTCGACCAGTTCGAACTGCATGTCCTCCGGCAGGCCGCCGACGTTGTGGTGCGACTTGATCACGTGGGCCTTGCCGGTCTTGGCGCCGGCCGACTCGATCACGTCGGGGTAGATGGTGCCCTGGGCGAGGAACTTCACGTCCTGCAGCTTGGTGGCTTCTTCGTCGAAGACTTCGATGAAGGTGCGGCCGATGATCTTGCGCTTCTCTTCCGGATCGGCGACGCCGGCCAGGCGGCCGAGGAACTTGTCCTCGGCGTTGGCGCGGATCACCTTCACGCCCATGTTCTCGGCGAACATGGCCATCACCTGGTCGCCTTCGTGCAGGCGCAGCAGGCCGTTGTCGACGAACACGCAGGTCAGTTGGTCGCCGATGGCCTTGTGCAGCAGCGCGGCGACCACCGAGGAGTCCACGCCGCCGGAGAGGCCGAGCAGGACCTTGGAGGAACCGACCTGGGCGCGCACGGTGGCGATGGCGTCGTCGACGATGTTCGAGGGGGTCCACAGCGCGGCGCAACCACAGATGTCGAGGACGAAGCGCGAGAGAATGCGCAGGCCCTGCTTGGTGTGGGTGACTTCCGGGTGGAATTGCACGCCGTAGTAGGCGCGGGCATCGTCGGCCATGGCGGCGATCGGGCAGCTCGGGGTGCTGGCCAGGATGTGGAAGCCGGCCGGCATCTCGGTGACCTTGTCGCCGTGGCTCATCCACACGTCGAGGCCGAGCACGCCGTCGTCGTCCACGTGGTCCTCGATGCCGTCCAGCAGGCGCGCCTTGCCGACCACGTCGACGCGGGCGTAGCCGAACTCGCGCAGGTCGGAGCCCTGCACCTTGCCGCCCATCTGCTCGGCCATGGTCTGCATGCCGTAGCAGATGCCGAACAGCGGCACCTTCAGGTCGAACACCGCCTGCGGCGCGCGCGGGCTGTCGGCTTCGTGCACCGACTCGGGACCGCCGGCGAGGATGATGCCGCGCGGCGCGAAGGCGATGATCGCCTCGTTGCTCATGTCGAAGGGATGGATTTCGCAATACACGCCGATCTCGCGCACGCGGCGGGCGATCAGCTGGGTGTACTGGGAGCCGAAATCGAGGATCAGGATACGGTGGGCGTGAATGTCTTGGGACATGGCCATCTCTCGCTACGGAATTCGAAAACGACACGGGGCTGAATCGAACAGCCCCGTGCAGCACTCATTTCAATAGGCCTCAACCAACCCGGTAGTTGGGGGCTTCCTTGGTGATCTGGACGTCGTGGACATGGGACTCGGCCATGCCCGCGCCGGTGATCCGGACGAACTGCGGCTGCGTGCGCATCTGCTGGATGTCGGCGCTGCCGGTGTAGCCCATGGCGGCGCGCAGGCCGCCCATCAGCTGGTGGACGATGGCGGACAGGGCACCCTTGTACGGCACGCGACCCTCGATGCCTTCCGGCACCAGCTTCTCGGCGCCGGCGGAGGCGTCCTGGAAGTAGCGGTCGGACGAGCCCTGGGAGCCGGACATGGCGCCCAGCGAACCCATGCCGCGGTAGGACTTGTAGGAACGGCCCTGGAACAGCTCGATCTCGCCCGGCGCTTCCTCGGTACCGGCGAACATCGAGCCCATCATCACACAGTAGGCGCCGGCGACCATGGCCTTGGCCAGGTCGCCGGAGAAGCGGATGCCGCCGTCGGCGATCAGCGGTACGCCGGTGCCTTCGAGGGCGGCGGCGACGTTGGCGATGGCAGAGATCTGCGGCACGCCGACACCGGCGACGATGCGGGTGGTGCAGATCGAGCCCGGACCGATGCCGACCTTGACCGCGTCGGCGCCAGCCTCGGCGAGGGCCTTGGCGGCCTCGGCGGTGGCGATGTTGCCGCCGATCACCTGGACGTCCGGGAAGGTCTGCTTGACCCAGCGCACACGCTCGATCACGCCCTTGGAGTGGCCGTGGGCGGTGTCCACCACCACCACGTCGACCCCGGCGGCGACCAGCGCGGCGACGCGCTCGCCGGTATCGGCGCCGGTGCCGACGGCGGCGCCGACGCGCAGGCGGCCCTGCTCGTCCTTGGACGCCAGCGGGTAGGTCTTGGCCTTCTCGATGTCACGGAAGGTCACCAGGCCACGCAGGTAGAAGTTCTCGTCGACTACCAGCATCTTCTCGATGCGGTTCTCGTAGAGCTTGGCCTTCATCTCTTCCAGCGGGGTGCCTTCGCGGGCGGTGACCAGCTTGTCCTTCGGGGTCATGATCGCGGCGACGGTATCGCCGGCGTTCGGCTTCACCCGCAGGTCGCGACCGGTGACGATACCGACCAGTTCGCCCTGCTCCACCACCGGGAAGCCGGAGAAGCCGTACTCGCGGGCCATCTGCAGCAGTTCGATGATCTTGGTCGAAGGGGTCACGGTGACCGGGTCGCGGACGATGGCCGTCTCGTGCTTCTTGACCTTGCGGACTTCCGCGGCCTGCTGCTCGATGCCCATGTTCTTGTGGATGATGCCGATGCCGCCTTCCTGGGCCATGGCGATGGCCAGGCGGGCTTCGGTCACGGTATCCATCGCGGCGGATACCAGCGGGATGTTCAGTTCGATGCCGCGGGTCAGGCGAGTTTTCAAACTCACGTCCTTGGGCAGGACTTCGGAATAACCGGGGATCAGAAGGACGTCGTCGAAAGTCAGGGCTTCTTGACTGATTCGCAGCATGGCGGGCGCTCCCAGACGGGAAAAATGGAAGCGCGACATTATACCCAGCCACGCGCTTCCGCTCAACGCAGTTGATCGCCGAAAACGGCGAATGGGCAAATATCTTGCAAGGCGCCCGCCAGGCCCCGTTCCGCCTGTCCTATCCCGCATTTGCAGGATGGCAGCGCGGCGGCGGATGGCCGGATACTGCGTACGTCACCCAGCGACCGCCCAGGCGGCGGGACGCCGATTCCAAGAACTATAAAAGTGGGACGGGGGAGAGAATGAAAGGGAGCACTGACCCGCATTCGTCATCCGCAGCCTTGCTCGCGGCGTTCGGCGCCGCCGTGCTGGACATCAACCGGCTGGCGCGCGACAAGACCCTGGAGCGTTTCCATCGCACCGCGCTGGAACGTCTGCAGCAACTGGTGCCGTTCCAGCGTGCCTGGTGGGGCCGCGCGGCGCTGATCGACGGCGTGCCGGTGGAGCACAGCGCACATCTGTTCAACCTCGAAGAGCACTATGTCGAGGACTGGAAATCGATCAGCCACGACGACATCACCGTCGGCCTGGTACACGCCCACCCGGGCACCGCCGTGGCCGTCAACATGCAGGCCACCGCCGGGCTGCGCTGGCTTGGCGCGCGTCACGACATCGGTGAGTTGCTCTGCGTGATCCACGTCGACCCGATCACCCGCCTCAGCGACCATGTCGCCCTCTATCGCACGCCTGGCGGCCCGCCCTTCGCGGAACAGGAGAAGCTGCTCCTCGGGCAACTCTCGGCGCACCTGGCCGCGGCCGTCTCGGCCAACCAGATCCGTACCCTGGTGGCCCTGCGCGAATCCCTCGAACGCCAGGCTCTGGCCATGGCGGTATGCGACCGCTACGGCGTGCTGCATTGCGCCGAACGCGGCTTCGTCGACCTGCTGCTCGGCGCCTGGCCGGGCTGGACCGGTCCGCAGTTGCCGGAGGAAACCAGCCCGCAGGGCTATCGCGATGCGCGCCTGGTGATCGACTCGCGGCAGGTCGGCGACCTCTACCTGCTCACCGCGCGGCAACCGAGCGCGATCGAACAGTTGAGCAATCGCGAAGGCGACGTCGCCCTGCTGTTCAGCGAAGGCAAGACCTACAAGCAGATCGCCCGCGACCTCGGCCTGGCGCCGAACACCGTGCGCCATCACATACGCACCATCTATTCCAAGCTCGGCGTCAACGACAAGGCGAGCATCGCCCACCTGCTGCACCAGTTCCCGCCTGGCTGACAGCCCTCCACCCCTGCCATCACCGCTTCGACCGCCCCGCCAAGGGCGGCATGGGCGCCCTTTCGCCTGCGAAAAGGCGCAACCACCACCGGCGCGACGAACGCCGGGCACACAACGACCGGGGAGACCGTCACATGACCCACCGCACCGCCTCGATGGCCGTACCGACCGCCAGCGCCCTCGCGCTGCTCGGCATCCAGCTCCTGCTGGGCGCCGAGGCCGGCGCCGCCGACCTCAACGCCCGCGACTTCTTCGGCGCCCCAGCAGGCACCACGCTCGGCGTGCTCTACCTGCCGGCGACCCGCGCCCATGAGTTCCACGGGCCGGCCGATCGCAACGGCAAGGCCGAACTCAAGACCAACGCGGTGGCCTACCGCCAGGTGTTCTTCAGCGACATCTGCGGCACTCTCTGCACGCCGCAGTTCATCATTCCCTTCGTCGACATCGATGCGCGCCTGCCCGGCAGCGCCGGGCATACCGGCGAGACCGGTTTCGGCGATCCCCAGGTCGGCGGCACCCTGTTCTTCATCAACGACCCGGAACGGCGCCGCTACAGCGGCCTGCTGACCCTGATCACCCTGCCGCTGGGCGAGTACCACGCGAAGAACCCCGATGTCTCGCCCGGCGCCAACCGCTGGGGCGCCACCTTCGTCTACAACTACACCCAGGGCATCGGCCGCGACTGGGTGCTGGAAGCCAACCTGGAAGCGCAGTTCTACGCGAAGAACGACGACTACTTCGGCAGCGACCTGGAACAGAAACCGCTCTATCGCCTGCAGGCCTTCGCCTCCTACGACTTCAGCCAGAGCACCTACGGCGCCCTCAAGCTGGTGCACGCCGATGGCGGCGAACTGAAGCTGCAGGGCCATACCCTCGACGACACCCACCAGCGCTACACCCAACTCGGCTTCGAGCTAGGCCACTGGCTGGACCGGCGCAACAGCCTGATGTTCGGTCTCTCGCGCAACGTCGCCACCGACAATGCGTTCCATGGCAGCCAGGCCCTGTTGCGCCTGGTCCATGTGTTCTGAGGGGGCGCAGCCATGAACGCTTCCGACAAGACTCTCGCCAGCGCCTCTCCGGCGTCCGGCAACCTCGCGCTGCTCGCGGCCATCGTGGTGTTCGCCGCGATCACCCCGACCATCCTGATGACCGCCCCCGCCGTCGCCGCGCAACTGGCGGCCCAGTGGCAACTGAGCCCGGCGCGGGTCGGCGACCTGTTTTCGGTGGAGCTAGGCGCCATGAGCCTGGCGACGCTGCCGGCTTTCCATTGGCTGAAACGCGTCGATTGGCGCCACGCGGCGCTGCTCGCCGGCCTGCTGTTCATCGCCGCCAACCTGGCCTCGGCGCTGGCCGGCAGCTACCCGCTGCTGCTCGCCCTGCGTTTCTGCAGCGCCCTCGCCGGCGGCTCGCTGATGATCCTCTGCCTGTCCAGCGCCGCCAGCACCGCCACCCCGAGCCGGGTCTACGGGCTCTGGGTGATGGGCCAACTGGTGGTCGGCGCCGTCGGCCTGGCACTGCTGCCGGCGCTGTTCGAACGCTTCGGCCTGGCCGCCTGCTACCTGTTGCTGGCCGGCCTGATGGGCCTCGCCCTGCCGTTGTCGCGGGCCTTCCCCAGCGGCAGCCCGCCGGCGGAAGCCCGCGCCAGTACCGGCGCGGTTCACTCGCGACTGCGGGTCGGGCTGGGCATCCTCGCCGTGCTCACCTTCTATATCAGCCTCAGCGGCGTCTGGACCTTCATCGGCGCCATCGCCGAAGGCGCGGGGATCGGTGCCGGCGCCAGCGGCGAGGTACTCGCCGTCGCCACCCTGATGGGCATCGCCGGGGCGGCCTGCGCCTCCTTCATCGGCAACCGCCTGCCGCGCGACCTGATGCTGCTCGGCGGCTACCTGGCGATGGCCGCGGCGATCCTCCTGCTGATCGGCCAGCCGCCGCTGGCGCGCTTCGCCCTGGCCACGCTGCTGTTCAAGTTCACCTGGACCTTCGCCCTGCCGTTCATCCTCGCCTGCCTCGCCGACCTGGACCGCTCCGGCCGCCTGATGAACGCCTCCAACCTGGTCATCGGCGGCGGGCTGGCCATCGGCCCGGCGCTGGCCGGACGACTCATCGAAAGCAGCGGCGGTTTCCTCCCGCTGCTGCCGATCGCCGCCGGCCTGGCCGGCCTCTCGCTGCTACTGGCCCTGGCCTGCCGGCCACGCTGAAACCCTTTCCCGAACCACGGATACCCGCCATGACCCGACGTACCGCTTTCTTCTTCGACGAACTCTGCCTCTGGCACGCCGCCGGCCCGCACGCGCTGACCCTGCCGGTCGGCGGCTGGGTGCAACCGCCTGCCGCCGCCGGACACGCCGAATCACCGGAAACCAAGCGCCGGCTGAAAAGCCTGCTCGACGTGTCCGGCCTGACCGCCCACCTGCAACTGCGCAGCGCACCGCCGGCGAGCGACGAGGACCTGCTGCGCGTGCATCCGGCGCACTATCTGGAACGCTTCAAGGCGTTGAGCGACGCCGGCGGCGGCAGCCTCGGCCAGGACGCGCCGATCGGCCCGGGCAGCTACGAGATCGCCCGGCTCTCCGCCGGCCTGGCCATCGCCGCGCTGGACGCGGTGCTCGCCGGCGAGGCGGACAACGCCTACTCGCTGTCGCGGCCGCCAGGTCATCACTGCCTGCCGGACCAGGCGATGGGCTTCTGTTTCTTCGCCAACATCGCCGTGGCCATCGAGGCGGCCAAGGCGCGCCACGGCGTCGAGCGGGTCGCGGTGCTGGACTGGGACGTGCACCACGGTAACGGCACCCAGGCGATCTACTACCGGCGCGACGACGTGTTGAGCATTTCCCTGCATCAGGACGGCTGCTTCCCGCCTGGCTACAGCGGCGCCGAAGACATCGGCGAGGATCGCGGTCGTGGCTTCAACCTCAACGTGCCGCTGCTTCCCGGCGGCGGTCACGACGCCTACATGCAGGCCATGCAACGCATCGTGTTGCCGGCGCTGGAGCGCTTCCGCCCGCAATTGATCGTGGTCGCCAGTGGCTTCGACGCCAACGCGGTGGACCCGCTGGCACGCATGCAACTGCATAGCGACAGCTTCCGGGCGATGACCGCGATGGTTCGCGACGCGGCCGAGCGGCATGCCGGCGGACGCCTGGTGGTGGTCCACGAAGGCGGCTACTCGGAAGCCTACGTGCCGTTCTGCGGCTTGGCTGTGATCGAAGAACTCAGCGGCGTGCGCAGCGCGGTGCGCGACCCGCTGCGCGACTTCATCGAGTTGCAGCAGCCCAACGCGGCGTTCCGCGACTTCCAGCGCCAGCGCCTCGAAGAGCTGGCCGCACAGTTCGGCCTGTGCCCGGCGCAGCCGCTTCAAGCGGCCAGGTAGCGCCCGACCAGCGCCAGGCCGCTGCACAGCACCAGCCAGGTGACCAGGCGGACGAAGGCTTCACGCGACAGACGCAGGGTCACCCGACGGCCGATCCACAGGCCCAGCGCCATGCCCGGCAGCAGGCAGGCGGCGAGCAGCCAGGGCTCGCGCGCGGCATACAGCCCGGCGAGCAGGAACAGCCCCAGGCGGACGAAGGTGCTACAACCGATCAGCGCGCTCTGGGTGGCGCGCATCTGCTCCTTGCTCGCCAGGCGTCCGTTCAGGTACAGCGAATAAAGGAAGCCGCCGCTGCCGAACAACGCGCCGAACAGCCCGCCGAAGACACCGAAGGGCAACGCCCAGGTCGCCCGCCAGCGCGGCTGGCCGCGTGGCTGGAGGAACAGCGCGTAGAGCGCATAGAAACTGACGAACACGCCGAGGGCCAGCATCAGCAGCTCCGCGCGTAGCGCCAGAAGTCCGTACGCCCCGAGCGCACAGCCCAGCAACATGCAGGGCAGCAGACGCTTGAGCTCAGTGATGGCGATCTGCCGCCGCGCCGGCAGCCAGTTGCCGAACGACGCGCTGAAATCCAGCAGGACCAGCAGCGGAATGATCTGCGACAGCGGCAGCACCCCGGCCAGCAACGGGCCGGCGACCAGCGCGGTGCCGAAGCCGGCGATGCCGAACACCACATAGGCGAGGACGATGGCCAGTTCGACCAGCAGCCATTGCCATAGGCTGAACGGCAGGGCGGCGAACAGGACTGACGGATCGAGCGAGGACATGGCGACTCCCGGAACGACGACCTGCGCACTCTAGCGAGCGCAACGGCGCGCCAGCCAATACAATCCGAGCCCTGTAGCCATCTCGAAAAGGCATGGGGAATCTTCCGATGATCTCTTTGCGGCAACTCCATTACTTCGTCGAAATCGTCGAGTCCGGCGGCTTCAGCCGTGCCGCCGAACGCCTGTTCGTCGCCCAGTCGGCGCTCAGCCGGCAGGTGCGCGAACTGGAGGACAGCATCGGCACCCCACTGCTCCGCCGCGGTCCGCGCCAGGTCGAGCTGACGCCGGCCGGTCGCGCCTTCCTGCCACGCGCGCAGCGCCTGCTCGGCGACCTGGAGGCCGCCCGGCGCCTGGCTCGCGAGGTCGGTGAAGGCGGCCATGGCCTGCTGCGCCTGGGGCACTCCAGCTCGGTGCCGCTGGTGGGCGGCCTGCAAGCGGCGCTGCGCGGCTACCTCGCGGCGCAGAGCGGCGTCCGCCTGGAACTGACCCAGCAATCCTCCGAGCAGCAACTCGCCGATCTCGCCGAAGGACGCCTGGACCTTGGCCTGCTGCGCCTGCCGGTGCTGCGCCAGCATCCCCGGCTGCACCTGCGCGCCCTGTACCGCGAGCCGTTGCTCCTGGCTCTCGCCGCCGACCATCCGCTGGCCCGCCGTGAAGCCCCCGTGGCCCTGGCCGCCCTGGCCGGAGAAACCTTCGTCTCCATTCCCCACCTGCAACGCGGCGGCCTCAGCTATCGCGCCGCCGAACTCTGCCTCGGCGCCGGTTTCTACCCACGCCCGGCGCGCGCGCTGTCGCGCAAGACCAGCCAGTTGCAACTGATCGAGGCCGGCTTCGGCGTCGCCCTGGTGCCCGCCTCGATGCGCGCCATCGCACCGCCCGCCGTGCGCTTCATGTCTCTGGCCGAGGCCGAGGCATACAGCGAGGTGGCGCTGGCCTGGCGACGCGACGATAGCCCCCTGGTGGAAGGCTTCGTCGAATATTTCCTGGAGAATCTGCCGAACGAAGCCAAGGATTGATCGCACATCCCGGTGCGCCGCCTTATCATGCCGCCCATGCGTAACGATCCCTTCCAACGGCTCGGCCTCGATCGCGAGGTGCTGACCGTCAGCCAACTGAACCAGCGCGCCCGCCTGCTGCTGGAAGACGTGTTCCCGCAGATCTGGGTCGAGGGCGAGCTGTCCAACCTCGCCCGGCCGGCCTCCGGTCATGTCTACTTCACCCTCAAGGACAGCAACGCGCAGATCCGCTGCGCGCTGTTCCGGCAGAACGCCCTGCGCGTACGCCAGGCCTTGCGCGACGGGCTGGCGGTAAAGGTGCGCGGAAAGATCTCGCTGTTCGAGGGACGCGGCGACTACCAGCTGATCGCCGATACCGTCGAGCCGGCCGGCGACGGCGCCCTGCGCCTGGCCTTCGAGGCATTGAAGGAAAAACTCGCCGGCGAAGGCCTGTTCGCCAGCGAACGCAAGCGTCCGCTGCCCGCCCATCCGCGCCGCATCGGTATCGTCAGTTCGCCCAGCGGGGCGGTGATCCGCGACATCATCAGCGTGTTTCGCCGCCGCGCACCGCAGGTCGAGCTGACCCTGGTGCCCACCGCAGTGCAGGGCCGCGAGGCCGTCGCGCAGATCGTCCGCGCGCTGCAACTGGCCGACCGGCAAGGCTTCGACGCGCTGATCCTGGCCCGGGGCGGCGGTTCCCTGGAAGACCTCTGGTGCTTCAACGAAGAAGCGGTGGCGCGCGCCGTGGCGGCCTGCACCACGCCGATCGTCAGCGCGGTCGGCCACGAGACCGACGTATCGATCAGCGACTTCGTCGCCGACGTGCGCGCCCCGACGCCTTCGGCCGCCGCCGAACTGCTGGCGCCCAACGCCGGCGACCTGCAGCAGCGTCTCGACGGCCTGCGCCGGCGCCTGGTGCTGCGCATGCGCGACCAGTTGCTGCGCGAACGCCTGCGCCTGGAAGGCGTCGCCCGCCGCCTGCGCCATCCCGGCGAACGCCTGCGCCAGCAGGCACAGCGCCTGGACGACCTGGACATGCGCCTGCGCCGTGCCTTCGAGCGCCAGCTGGCGGTCCGCCACGAACGCCTGGTCCGCCTGGAGACGCGTCTCGCCGCACAGCATCCGGGCCGCACCCTGGCGCTGCTCCGGCAGAAGCTCGACAGCCTCGCCGCGCGCCTGCCGCGCGCCGCCCGCGAGGCACTGAGGGATCGTCGTCAGCGCCTCGAAGGACTGGCGCAGACGCTCAACGTGGTCAGCCCGCTGGCGACCCTGGGCCGCGGCTACAGCATCCTCCTCGACGAGCGTGGCCGGGCGATCCGCGATGCCGGCCAGACCCAGCCGGGACAGCGCCTGAAGGCGCGCCTCGCGGAAGGCGAACTGGAGGTGCGGGTCGAGGACAACCACCGGACGCCGGTGACCCTGTCGCTGCTGGACTGAGCCGCGATGATCCGCCTCAGCCAGCGCGCCCTGGCCTACCTCAACGAGGTGATCCACCACGGTTCTCTTCGCCGCGCCGCCCAGCACCTGAACATCGACCCCTCGGCCATCAGCCGGCAGCTCGCCAGCCTGGAGGAACATCTCGGCGTGCGCCTCCTGCAACGCACCCCGCAGGGCGTGGCGCCTACCGAGGCCGGCGAGCTGCTGGTGGCGCACTACCGCCAGCAACGGGCCAACGAAGAGGGCGTGCTGTCGCGTCTGTCGGCCCTGCAGGGGCTGCGCCAGGGCAAGGTGCGCCTGGCGGTCGGCGAGGGCTTCATCGCCGACCTGATCTCCCAGCCATTGCAGAGTTTCATCCTGCGCTACCCCGGCATCGAGCTGGAGGTCCGCATGGCCGGGGCCAACGAAGGCGTGGCGCTGGTCAAGGAAGACGCCGTCGACCTGGCCCTGGTCTACGCCCCGGTCGAGGACGGCGAGCTGGACGTGCACGTCGACACCCGCCAGCCCCTCGACCTGATCATCCCCGCCAACCATGCCCTCGCCGGACACCGCGGCGCGGTGCCGATGCGCGCGCTGCGCAACGAGTCGCTGGCGTTGATCCACAACAGCACCGGCATGGGTCAACTGGCGGTGATCGCCGCCCAACTGGAGCGCATCGAGCTAAGGCCGAAGCTGCGCACCAACTCGGTGGCGGTGCTGACCAATTTCGTCAAGTCCGGCATCGGCGTGGCCTTCATGCCGGAGTTGACGGTCAGCCACGAGATCGAGGCCGGGCATATCCGTTGCCTGCCGCTGGCCCACCCGGCGCTGCGCGACGCCCGCGCGCGGATCGTCAGCCACAAGGGCCGCGAGCTGACCGTGGCGGCGATCGCCTGCCTGGAACACCTGCGCCGCGGCATGCGCTTCTTCAGTGGCGACGCGCCCGGGCTCTCGCAGCGCTGAGGCGTTGCCTTTTTCGCATCACGTCCGGACTTGAATAGTCAACGAGACAACGGCTAGCGTTGCTTCGCTTTCGTGCGAGCACCCGGCCCCGCGCCCCGACAAGAAGTGCCGCCGATCCCTCGACCGTTCGGACTGCCATAAGGAAAACAACATGCACACGAATCCGCGCCGCGGCCTCGCCCGCCGCTTCGCCGCCGGACTGCTGGCCGCCGCCCTGGGCCTGGGTGGCAGCCTCGCCCAGGCCGCCACCACCCTCAACCTGAGCTATAACGGCGCCGCCGACAGCGAGAAGAACCTGGTGCACCTGTTCGCCAGCAACCTCAAGCGCCTGGCCGAGGAAAAGAGCGGCGGCGAGCTGCAGTTCAAGCTCTACCCCAACAGCATGCTCGGCGAAGAGGAGCAGCGCATGGAACAGGTGATGACCGGCCCCGGCCTGAACATCGCCTCGTTCGCCGGGATCGCCCCGCTGTTCCCGGAGATCTACGTCAGCGCCACGCCCTTCATGTTCAAGGACGCCGCCGCGGCCCATGCCTTCTTCGATAGCGGCAGCTACTGGAAGGCCGCCCGCGAGGCCTTCCGCGAGCGCACCGGCACCGAGCTGCTGGCGGTGGTCGAGGAAGGCGGCTTCCTCAACTTCACCAACGGCAAGAAGCCGATCCACGGCCCGGCGGACTTCCAGGGCCTGCGCTTCCGCGCCATGGATCCCAGCCAGGTGGCGCTCTACGAAGCCTTCGGCGCCTCCGGCACGCCGATCCCGTGGACCGAGTTGTACATGGGCCTGCGCACCGGCGTCGCCGACGGCCAGATGAACCCGACCTCCTACATCATCCTCGGCAGCCTCTACCAGGTGCAGAAGTACCTGACCCTGGCCAACATCCAGTACTCCGACCAGTTCCTGGTGGCCAACGGCGATCTGCTCGCCAGCCTCCCGGCAAAGGCGCGCCAGGCCCTGCTCGACGCCGCCGCCGAAGCCACCCGGCTGAACCGCGAGGCGGTCGCCGCCCAGCAGGAGCGCGACCTGGCGTTCCTCAAGGAAAAGGGCATGCAGATCATCCAGCCGTCCGCCGATGACCTCGCCGCCTTCCGCGAGAAAGGCCAGCCGTCCTACCTGGCCTGGCTGAAGACCCAGGACATCGAGCCGCGCTGGACCGAGATGGCCTTCCGCGACGCCGGTCTCGCCACCGCCCCCTGACCTTCGCGCGTTGCCCCCCGACGGCCGCTGCCGTCGGCCGGGCGCGCCTGTCCGACTTTCCGGAGTACCTCCCATGCCGTCATTGCTCAAGGGCATGCGCGCCGCGTTGCTGAACCTCGCCACGCTGCTGTTGCTGCTCGACCTGGTCCTGCTCATCTACGGCGTGTTCGCCCGCTACCTGCTCGGCAGCTCGCCGATCTGGATGGACGAACTGGCCCGCTACCTCATCATCGGCGCAGTAATGCTGGCGCTCGGCGCGGTATGGATGGAAGGCGGGCACATGCGCGTCAACCTGCTGGAACAACGCCTGCCGCCGCGCCTGGCGCAGGTCCTCAGGCTCTACCAGTGGCTGCTGGCGCTGGCCTTCTTCGCCTTCGCCGCCTGGGTCAGCACCCGCTACGCGCTGAACGCCGGGCGCTTCCGCAGCCTCGGCCTGGGCGTCAGCCGCACCTGGCCGTTGCTCAGCCTGCCGCTCGGCTTCGGCCTGCTGACCCTCATGCTGTTGCTCCAGGGCCCCTGGCCGCGGCAGCCGGCCAGCACCACCGTCGAGGGAGGGTCGCAGGCATGATGGCCATCGCCATGATCGCGGCCTTCGTGGTCAACCTCCTGCTCGGCCTGCCGCTGTTCCTCTGCCTGCTGCTCACCGCGCTGGTGGGGTTCCTCTTCGTCGACCCGGCGCTGTTCGCCAACACCCTGCCGCAGCGCTTCTTCGGCGGCATGGACATCTTCTCGCTGATGGCGATCCCGCTGTTCGTGCTGGCCGGCAACCTGATGAACCATTCCGGCATGACCCCGCGTCTGATGCGCCTGGCCAACGCCCTGGTCGGCCACTTCCGCGGCGGCCTCGGCCACGTCAACGTGGTCGCCGGGGTGTTCTTCGCCGGGGTCAACGGGTCCGCCGCGGCCGACGCTTCGGCACTCAGCACCCTGCTGGTGCCGGCCATGGAAAAGGAAGGCTACTCGCGGCGCTTCGCCGCCGGGCTGACCGCGGGCAGCTCGCTGATCGGTCCGATCATCCCGCCGAGCATCTTCATGATCCTCTACTCCTCGCTGACCAACACCTCGGTGGGCGAGCTGTTCCTCGCCGGGGTGATTCCCGGCCTGCTGCTGGCCGCCGCCTTCATGCTGCTGAACGCGGTGTACGCCTACCGCAACGGGCTGCAGGCGCGCCATGCGGCACCGGCCTGGGGCGAGATCCTGGCGGCGCTGTCCGGCGCCCTGACCGCGCTGATCGCGCCGGTGATCATCGTCGCCGGAATCGTCCTGGGACTGGTCACGCCCACCGAGTCGGGCGCCCTGATCGCCCTCTACGTGGCGCTGGTCGGCCTGCTCCAGCGCCAACTGAGCCTGGTCGGGCTGTGGAACTCGCTACGCGAGACGGTACGCCTGACCGCCAGCATCTACGTGATCATCGCCGCCGCTTCGGTGGTCAACTGGTTGCTCAACTACGCCCAGGTCGCCAGCGAGTTCGCCCAGTTGCTGGAGCCGTTCGGCCACTCGCCGACCCTGATGCTGTTCATCATTAGCGCGGTGATCTTCGTCTGCGGCATGCTCATGGAAGAAGTCTCGGTACTGATGCTGCTGACGCCGATAGTCGCTCCGGTGGCGCTGGCCGCCGGCGTGGATCCGGTGCACCTGGGGCTGATCTTTACCCTGAACATCACCATCGCCCTGATCACCCCGCCAATGGGCGCCTGCCTGTTCATCGTGGCGACCATCAGCCGCCTCGATATCCTGGAAATGTTCAAAGGTATCTGGCCGTTCATCCTGCTGGCCCTGGGGGTACTCTCGCTGCTGATCCTGTTCCCCTCCCTGACCCTGTGGCTGCCACGCCTGCTCAATTGACACCATGACCGACTTCACCCAAGCCATCCCCGTTCTCCCGGAGCCCGACTGGCACGCCGTGGCCGGCATCCCCATCGTCGATGCCGGCACGCCGCTGGAGGCGCTCGGGCTGAGCCGCGAGTTCAGCGTCTGGCCGGCCTACCACAAGCTCGGAATTCCTCACGCGATCCCGGAGTGCCACGCTCGCGGCGAGGTCTTCGAGCGTCTCCTGCGGGTCGCCGCCGCCCTCCCCGGCGGCGTACGCCTGGTGGTGCTGGACGCCTGGCGGCCGTTCGCCGTGCAGCAGTATCTCTACGACAGCCTGTCCAGCGCCCTGGCCGCGCACTACCCACGGGCCGGCGAAGCCGAGCTGGAACGGCTCACCCGCCAGTTCGTCTCGCCGCCGAGCAGCAGCCGCGAGGCGCCCAGCCCGCATCTCACCGGCGGCGCGGTGGACGTCACCCTGTGCGACGCCCAGGGCCGCTGGCTGGACATGGGCAGCGCCTTCGACGAAGCCGTGCCGGCCTCCTACACCGCCTACTTCGAACGCCTGGCGGAGCCCGACGCGCGCCAGCGACGCGTCCGCGATCATCGTCGCCTGCTCTATCACGCGATGCTCGACGCCGGTTTCAGCAACCTGCCCAGCGAATGGTGGCACTACGATTTCGGCGACCAGCTCTGGGCCTGGCACACCGGTGCGACGCAGGCGCTGTTCGGCCCGGTGCAGTTGCAGGCGATGGACGCGCTCTGGCGCCAGCAGTTGCAGAAGCGCCCTCCGGCGGACTAGGAGGCGAAGGCGCGCCGGTAGCCCAGCGGCGGCAGGCCGAACGCGGCGGAGAACTGCTGGCGCAACGACACCGCCGAACCGAAGCCGGCCAGCCCGGCGATCGCCTGCACCGAATGCTCGGTGGTTTCCAGCAGGCGCTGGGCCAGGGCCAGGCGTTCGGCCTGCAGCCACTGGCTGACGGTGGTGCCGGTGAGCTGGCGGAAATGCCGGGTGAAGGTCCGCCGGCTCATCAGCACCCGCTGTGCCAGGCTGTCCAGGCTGTGCGCCTGGTCGAGGTTCTGCCGCAGCCACACCAGCAGCTCGCCGAGACGGCCGTCCTGGGCGCTGTCCGGCAGCGGCTGCTCGATGAACTGGGCCTGGCCGCCCTGCCGATGCGGCGCCACCACCAGGCGCCGGGCCAGGTGATTGGTAGTCTGCGCGCCGAGCCGCTGGCGGACCAGGTGCAGGCAGCAGTCGATGCCGGCGACGGTGCCTGCCGAGGTCAGCAGGCCGTCGTCCTCGATGTACAGCACGTCGGGCTCCACCCGCACCGCAGGGAAGCGCCCAGCGAAATCCTCCGCCCACATCCAGTGGGTGGTGGCGCGGCGACCGTCGAGCAACCCAGCCTCGGCCAGCACGAAGGCCCCCAGGCACAAGCCCACCAGTTGCGCACCGCGTGCACGGGCCGCGATCAACGCATCCAGCAGCGCTTGTGGCGGACGCTCGTGTGGATCGCGCCAGCTCGGCACGATCACGGTCTGCGCCTCGGCCAGCGCTTCCAGCCCGGCCTCGGCCTCGATGGTGAACCCCACCGTGGTTCGCAGCCGGCCCGGCTCGGCGGCGCAGACACGCAGGTCGAAGGCCTGCGCGCAGGGGTCGTAGCACTCCTGGCCGAACACCAGGCAGGGCACCGACAGGTGGAACGGACTGATGCGGTCGAAGGCCACCACGGCCACGGACTGGCGGGACATGCGCACCTCGGTGGGTATGAGCGGGTTGGCCCGATTCTAGCGAAAGTTGTCTCTCAGGCCACTCACTCGCTACGCCGCACCGGGACCAGAATCCGCCTCACCCACTCAGGAGGAAACGCCATGTCCACACGTCAACCCAAACGCGCCTTGCTGGTCATCGACGTACAGAACGAATACGTCAGCGGCAACCTGCGTATCGAATTTCCCGCCATCCAATCGTCGCTGGAACGTATCGGCGCCGCCATGGATGCCGCCTACGCGGCGGGCATCCCGATCGTCGTGGTGCAGCACCTGGCGCCGGCGGACTCGCCGTTGTTCGCGCGCGGCAGCCGGCAGGCCGAGCTGCACGAGGTGGTCGCCTCGCGGCCCTACCAGCACAAGGTGGAAAAGCAACTGGCCAGTTCCTTCGTCGGTACCGGGCTGGCCGACTGGCTGCGCGAGCGCGACATCGACACCCTCGCCGTGGTCGGCTACATGACCCAGCACTGCGACGACTCGACCATCCGCCAGGCGATCCACGAAGGCTGGCAGGTGGAATACCTGCACGACGCCAGCGGCTCGGTGCCCTACCGCAACCGCGCCGGCCAGGCCAGCGCGGAAGAGATCCACCGGATCTTCGGCATCGTCCTGCAGTCCTCCTTCGCCGCCGTGCTCAGCACCGAGGAATGGCTGGAAAGCCTCGCCGGCCGGCACGTTCCGGAACGCGACAACATCTACGACTCCAACCAGCGGGCCCTGGCCAACCGCTGAAACGACGCCGCCCCGTACGCGGGGCGGCGAGCGCTCAACCGACCAGCGAGCCGCGCGCCGGCAACGGCTTCCAGCCCGGGAACTCGCGCAGCCGCGGGTCGGGCACCGCGCAATAGGCGAATGTCCAGTTCGGCGCCGGCAGGTCCAGGCGCTCCAGCGGCACGCGCGTGCCGGCGCCGGCCTGCGGCGCTTTCCAGTCCTGGGTGATGTGCGCACCGCCCTGGCTGGCCAGGAGGATGCCGCGGTTGGCGCTGGTATCGTCCACCGTCCAGCGCGCGGCGGAGGCGTCCATCAGCACCTCCAGGTGCTCGTCGGTCACCTTGGCGCCGAACGGCGACTGCAACAGCCAGCAGTACAGGCGCAGGTGCATCGCCCAGTTCCAGGCGGCCTTCTGCTCGGCCGCCCATTGCAGGAAACCGCGGAGGATGGTCAGGCCATCCGGCGGATCGATCTTCAGCAGTTCCGGGCAAAGGTCGTAGAGATGGTGCCAGGCGCTGCTCAGGCGCTTGTTGAGCTGGTCCGGACGCAGGGTGGAGTTCTTCGGCGGCAGGCTGGGAGCCACCACCAGGCCGGTCTGCGCCGGCAAGGGATATCTGTTGCTGTTCATGCTCTGAACCTCGCACGCAAAGGCGGGGCGCCGGGCGCCCCTGCTCGACACGGCGCTCAGTGGCCGTGCTGCTCGTGCCCGCCCTGTTCGGCCGGCGCCTTGGACTCGACGACGATTTCCACCGGCACGTCGCCGGCCTTGCGGAAATGCAGCGTCAGCGGGAAGCGCTCGCCGGCCACCAGTGGCTGCTTCAGGCCCATCAGCATCAGGTGGTAGCCGCCGGGAGCGAAGCGCAGGTCCTTGCCTGGTGCGACGTCGACGCTGTCGACTTTCTGCATGCTCATCATGCCGTTCTTGTGCACATGCTCGTGCACCTCGGCGGAAGCCGCGCGCGGCGTGTCGGCGCCAAGCAGGGTGTCGTTTTCCTTGCCGTGGTTCTGCACCACGAAGTAGGCCGCGCCGTTCGGCGAGGTCGGCGGCAGGGCCAGCGCCCAGGGATGCTCGATGTGCAGTTGGCCGGCGCTGTACTCGTGGGCCTGGGCGAAAGCGGAAACGGCCAGCAGGGCCGCGGCAGCGAAGAAGGATGTGCGCATGGTGACTCTCCAGTAGCGTATGACCGGTCTTTTTCCGTCGGACCGGCGATTCCATGGGGGAAGCTAGGGTATTGCGCCGCGACCTGCCCCGACCCGAAGGTCCAGGTTGTCGAAGGCGCGGGGGAGGAGTCAGGCGACAGGAGAGGCGCGCGGATTGGCGAGGCGCCAGTAGCGCAGGGGAGGCAGGTCGGTGGCGGAGAAGGCGTTACGGGCCGGGCTGGCCAGCGGCGCCAGCGGCAATGCCGGCCAGGAGGCGACCAGTCCGGGCGTGCCGGCGGCGCCGGCGCAGCAGCAGAGGTGCGGGGCCAGGCTTTCGTGGTCGTCGGGAAGATCGATGTCCTTGAACGCGGCGCTCAGCTTCAGGCGCAGCAGCGAATCGGACGAGGTGCTGCAGAAGCCGCCGAGCAGCAACGAGGCGCGCTCCTGCGTCGTCAGCGCCTGCGAAAGCGGCACCACGAACAGGTTCATCAGCACGGCCAGGCTGGCGAGCCAGGCCACGGGGCGCCGTGACAGGGGCATCGTCGGTTCTCCGGAGAATGGGCCCTTTATGCCTGAGCGCGGGGCAAAAGTAAAAACGCCGGGCGCGACAGAGTGCCGCAGGTGAAAACGTTTGCAACCCTTGCGGGCTTTCCCCCGCCGCGCTCTTCCGCCAGCATAGACGGCTTTGACGCCCGACGAGTCGAGTAGCCGATGCCCCGCACCCTAGCCTTCGTTTCCACGCTGTTGCTCGCCGCTTTCTGCGCCCTGCCCGCCCAGGCCGACAGCTTCATCATGCGCCTGCTGAACAAGCCGGTGCCCGGCGGGGTGGCGGTGGTCGACCTCGGCGAGGAAGGCCCGCCGCCGCGGGCCTTCTACCAGGGCAAGCCGGTGCTGGTGGTGCGCGAGGAAGGCCGCCGCTGGATCGCCGTGGTCGGCATCCCGCTGAGCACCAAGCCCGGCCCGCAGAAGCTGGAAGTGCGGGCGGCGACCGGCAACCACGAGGAACGCTTCAGCGTCGGCAGCAAGCACTACCGCGAGCAGCGCATCACCCTGAAGAACAAGCGCCAGGTCAATCCGCTGCCGGAAGACCTCAAGCGCATCGAACGCGAACTCGCCGAGCAGACCGCCGCCTACCGCCGCTTCAGTCCCGGCCTGCCCAGCAACCTGATGCTCGACAAGCCGGTCGACGGTCCGCTCTCCAGCCCCTTCGGCCTGCGCCGCTTCTTCAACGGCGAAGAGCGCAACCCGCATTCCGGTCTAGACTTCGCGGTACCGGCCGGTACGCCGATCAAGGCGCCGGCGGCCGGCAAGGTGATCCTCATCGGCGACTACTTCTTCAATGGCAAGACGGTGTTCGTCGACCATGGCCAGGGCTTCATCAGCATGTTCTGCCACCTGTCGAAGATCGACGTGAAGCTCGGCCAGCAGGTGCCGCGCGGCGGCGTACTCGGCAAGGTCGGCGCCACCGGCAGGGCCACCGGACCGCACATGCACTGGAACGTCAGCCTGAACGACGCGCGGGTCGACCCGGCGATCTTCATCGGTGCCTTCCAGCCCTGAGAAGTGAGCAACGCGGCGCCGGCTGAGGTCAGAAGGAACAGGGGGCGCGTCAATGCGCCCCTTTCATGACCAAGGGAGACACCGCATGACTCACCCGCTTCGCCTGCTCTGGCTGTGCTCGGCACTGTTCGTGGTCCTCGGCCTGGGCTTCGTCTTCTTCCCCGGCCCGCTCGCCTCCCTGCTCACCAGCGGCGAACCGCTCACCCCCGCCGCCCTCACCGACCTGCGCGCCAGCTACGGCGGCACCAGCTTCGGCATCGGCCTGCTGCTCGGCTATGCCGCCCTGCGCCCCCGCTACCTGGTGCTCGGCCTGCTCGCCGCCCTGGCGGTGATCGCCAGCGGCGGCGCGGCGCGTCTCTACGGTGTGCTGATCGACGCCTCGCCGGCGCTAACCACCTTCCTCTGGCTCGGCGCCGAGGCGCTGCTCTGCGTGCTGTTGCTGGCGGCACTCTGGAAGACCCGCCAGCTCGACCTCGACTGAGCGCCGGGCAGCAGGTCTCAAGCCAGGACCCGGCGAACCGCCGGCAGCCGCGACAGCACCAGCCAGTCCAGCGCCCAGACCAGCAGGAGCGAGGCCCCCACCAACGGGAAGGCCACGCCCAGCGCCAGCATGATGGCGATGCCGGTCTTCCAGCGCGGCAGCTCGTGGCGCAGCGGCGGCACGCCAAGGCGTCCGGCCGGCTTGCGCTTCCACCAGATCCACAGGCCGCTCGCCGAGCTGAGCAGGATCGCCAGGCAGACCGCGAGCATCAGCAACTGGTTGCCCAGGCCGAAGAGCTTGCCTTCGTGCAACACGACGCCCATCTGCACGCTCCTCGCCACCGCGTTGTAGTCCTGCCAACGCACGTCGGCGAGAACCTTGCCGCTGTACTGGTCGATGTGCAGGGTGGCGTCGTGGCGCGGATCGTCGGGGAACACGGAAATCGTGTAGACCCCCTCCATCCCGCTCGGCAGGGCGATCCCGTAGCCCGCCGCCACGCCGCGCTCGCGGGCGATATCCACCACCCTTTGCAGAGGGATGCCCGCCGGCATCGGCATGTCCATCGGCATCGCGTGCCCGGCCTGGGCGGAATGCCCGCGATGCTCGGCATGGGCGTCGGCCGCCGGCGGCTGCGAGCGCGGCAGCGGAGTGTTCTCCAGCGGCCAGGGCACCTGCTGGCGCGATGCGCTGTTGAGGCTACCGGCCTGCATGTCGGAGGTCGGCACATCGTTCCACATCGCCGCCGGGAAGCGGTTCCAGACATCGGCGAACTGCTTGCCCCAGTAGCCGGTCCAGGTCATCCCGCTGAGCAGCATGAACAGCAACAGCAGGCTGCCCCAGAAACCGGCGACCACATGTAAATCGCGCCACAGCGGTCGTCCGCGCAGGTGCAGGCGCGGCCAGAACAGCGCGCTCGCCGCCCGCCCGCGCGGCCACCACAGGTAGAGACCGGAGACCACCAGGACGATGCCCCAGCCGGCGGCCAGCTCGATCAGCCGGTCGCCGACGGTCCCGACCATCAGCTCGCCATGCAGTGCCCGGGCCACCGCCTGGAGATTCAGTTGCGCATCCTGGCGGCCGAGTTCGCGTCCGCTGTAGGGATCGACGAAGAGGTTCCATTGCCTGCCCTCTTCGCCAATCACGAATTGCGCGCTGCGCCCCGCCTCGCTCGGCGGCAGGTACTGGCTGACGGCGGCCTGCGGGTGCGCCTGGCGCACCCCGGCGAGCAACTGGTCGGCGCTGCGCATCTGCGCACCGGCCTCGACCCGCAGCAGTTGCGGATAGAGCAGCGCATCCAGTTGTGGCTTGAACAGGTAGACGATTCCGGTCAGCGCCAGCAGGATCATGAAGGGCGCGACGAACAGGCCGGCGTAGAAATGCCAGCGCCAGGCCAGCGCGTAGAAGTCACGGCCGTTCTTTTCGTTCGATTGCATGGATCACCTCATCGGAGCGCACGTAGGCAAGGCGGGCCCCGCTGGACGGGGCCTCGTTGAAGGTTCAGAAGCTGAAGTCGACCTTGGTCCAGAAGGTCCGGCCCGGCTCTGGAACCGTTTCGTTGGCGGAGAAACCGAAGCCGGCGTCGCCGGCCTTGTTCAGGTGCTCGGTGTAATCCTTGTCGAACAGGTTATCGACACCGGCGCTCAGCTTGACGTTGCGAGTCACCCGGTAGGCGCCGTTGAGCGAGAAGACGCCGAAGCCGGCGCTCTTGTCGAAGTCCTTGCCGACCACGTTGCCCTGGTCCCTGGCGATGCGATTCTGCGGCGCGACCACCCGCCACAGGCTGCCGGCACTCCAGTCACCTTCCTCGTAGGTCAGGCCGAAGCGCGCTTCCAGCGGCGGGATCTGCGGCAGCGCGCGGTCGTCCGAGCTGTTCTTGCCCCAGGCATAGGCCAGGCTGGCGTCGGTCTTCCAGTTGCCGGTGAGCTGGTAGGAAGCGCCCAGCTCGCCGCCCATGATCCGCGCGTCGACGTTGGTCGCCTGGGTCGAGGAGCCCATCATGCCCTCGCGATAACTGAACAGGATGAAGTCCTGGACCACCCCGACGTAGCCGGAGGCCCAGGCCTGCAGCTTGTCGCCGTTGTACTGGAGGCCGAAGTCGAACTGGGTGGTCTTTTCCGGCTTGATCTTGTCGAAGGCGTTGACCGACCCGTTCGGCCCGCGCTTGGGCGAGAACAGCTCCCAGTAGTCGGGGAAGCGCTCGGCATGGCCGAGGCCGGCGTAGAGGGTGGTCGGCGAGTCGGCGAGGTCGTGCTCGTAGCGCACGAAGCCGCTGGGCAGGGTATCGGCGCGGGTGTCGTTGGCCGTCGGGTTGGCCATGGCGTGGCCCATGTGCCCGGACTTCAGGGTCTGCCGGTAGTCCTTGACCGAGGCGCGGTCCAGGCGCAACCCGCCGATCAGCCGGTCGCGCTCGGCGGCGAACCAGGTCAGTTCGCCGAAGGCCCCGTAGTTGTGGAACACCGCGTCCTTGCTCCAGGGGAACTGGTCGGCGTCGGTGTAGTAGTCGGTCATCATGTCGTACTTGGAGCCGCGCGCGCGGTGCTCGTTGCGCATGGCGTCGACCCCGGTGACCAGCTTGAAGTCGTCCCAGCGCCAGGTGGCCGCCAGGCGACCGCCGAGGGTGCGTCGGTCCACCTGGGACGCCATCGGCATGGGCATCATGCTGGACGGGTCGGGAGTGCGCAGGCGGAAGTTGTCCATGATGTGGTCGGCGTAGTTGTAGTAGACCTGTGCCTCGACCTTCTCCAGCACATCGCTGACGTTCGATTTGACGAAGCGCAGGCCCAGGCTCTCGCGCTTGAACTGCGAGCCGTCCATGCCGCGCCCGGCGTAGCGTGCCTCGCCGTCGCCCTTGCCGGCGGTGAGTTCGATCAGGGTGTCCTCGTCGGGGGTCCAGCCGACCGCGACGTCGCCGTTCCACTTCTTCCAGCGCGACGGCACGGTATTCCCGGCGCCGTCCTCGTAATCATCGGACTGCGCGTGGTTGCCGGTGAAGCGCAGGTAGCCGAGCCGGTTGCCGGCGGCGGCGTCCAGCACCTTGTCGAAGCGGCCATTGGAGCCGGCCAGCAGGCTGGCGTTGACCCGCGAGCCGAGTTCGCCGAAGCGCTCCGGCTCACGCTCGAAGAGGATCGTCCCGGCCGATGCGCCCGGCCCCCAGAGCACCGTCTGCGGGCCCTTGATCACGGTGAGCTTGTCGTAGGTTTCCGGCGAGATGTAGGAGGTCGGCGCGTCCATCCGGTTCGGACAGGCACCGAGCATCATGCCGCCGTTGGTGAGGATGTTCAGGCGCGAACCGAACATCCCGCGCAGCACCGGGTCGCCGTTGCTGCCGCCGTTGCGGATCACCGCGAAGCCGGGAATGGTCTTCAGGTAGTCGGCCCCATCGCTGGCCGGCACCGGTTGGCGCGGCTCCTTGGGATTGGTGACGATGGTCAGCGGCAAACTCTGGGCGACTCCGGTGACCACGCTCGGCGCCAGCTCCACGGCGTGATCCTGGTGCTGTGAGTGTTCCTCGGCCAGGAGCGCCGACGGAGACAGGGCCAGGCCGCACAGTGCGGCGAAGGCTCCCGCCCAGCGGCGGCGTTGTGCGAGACGGGCAGGGTCGAAGCTGAAAGCGGCGGTCGGGCAGGCGTTGCCGGCCGCTCGTTGTTGAGTAGACATACGTTTTTCCATGATCTATGTGACTTCCGCCCCGCCCCCACGGCGAGCAGGCACCCGGCCAGGCTCGCGTCACCGGCGCGGCGAAGACGCGCCGGTGCCCCCAGGAAGCGGCGGCTATCGGATTGAAAGATGTCAGGCGATCAGGAACGGCGGCGCACGGGTACGGGCGCCGGGAAACACCGGCGAGGCGACGAACGCCTCGTTCAGGAAAGCGACGGCGGGCGCCGTCGCGAAGGGAACGGAGAACAGCGCCAGGCAGGCGTCTTCGGTGAGCGGCGGGCTGTGGAACAACAGGCTGCAATAACCGCACTTCTCCCAGAGCACGTCGCTGGCCAGGCGATTGCCTTCCTCGCCGCCCATCCCCGGCATGCCGGCATGGACGACGGAGCGCTGGGCATCGGAACAGCCGGCATGGGCCATGTCGCCATGGTCCATGTTCTCGTGGGACATGCCTTCGTGGCCCATCCCCACGCCCATCGGCATCGGGTGGTCCATCGGCATCGACTGGGAGATCAACGGCCCGACGAAGATCATCAGCATGGCGAACAGAGCCAGCCATGCACCGATGCCTTGTCGTTTCAGAGTGGTCGCCACCTGCGACTCCCGCCGTCTTGAATGAAGACCACCGCGTAGCGGGCCGGATGGCCGCTCGCGCCGGGTCATGCCGAAAAGAAGAATGCGCCTGTCGTTATACGCCCCAGGCACGGGGAACGAAATGATCGCACAAGGGCGGCTGGCTCTTCTGCGGCATGGGGCCGCAGAATTTTCCATTGCGGAGAGCGTGCCGGCGGCGCAATCGAGGACAAGCCTTCACCGCCGAGAAAGAATAAAAACCCACAAAAGCCGCACAAATGGGAAATTCTACTAATTTTCCTTTAATGCTTGCCATTCAAATGCAGTCTCACTAGTGTGGTACGCATGAAAACACCACACACCCTCATCCTGCTCCGCCAACACGCCTGCCTGTGCCTGGTCAGCCCGCGACTGCGTGGCTGAGCGACGCTTCTCTTCATCTCGTCACTGCGTTCGCCTGGCCCCGCCGGCCCAGGAACCGACTCCAAAGGATTAGCCCCATGAGCATGTTGAAAGACCCTTCGCAGAAATACCGCCCATTCCCGGCCATCAATCTGCCCGACCGCACCTGGCCGTCGAAGACCATCACCGAGGTGCCGATCTGGTGCAGTTCCGACCTGCGCGACGGCAACCAGTCGCTGATCGAACCGATGGACGCGGCGAAGAAGATGCGGTTCTTCAAGACCCTGGTGCAGGTCGGCCTGAAGCAGATCGAAGTGGCCTTCCCGTCGGCTTCCGATACCGACTTCAACTTCGTCCGCGAGTTGATCGAAGGCAACCACATCCCGGACGACGTCACCATCCAGGTGCTGACCCAGGCCCGCGAAGACCTGATCACCCGCACCTTCGAATCCCTGCGCGGGGCGAAGAAGGCCATCGTCCACGTCTACAACGCCACCGCCCCGTCGTTCCGCCGCATCGTCTTCAATCAGGACAAGCAGGGCGTCGTGGACATCGCCACCAACGCCGCGAAACTGATCAAGAAGCTGGCCGCCGAGCAACCGGATACCCAGTGGTCGTTCCAGTACTCGCCGGAAATCTTCAGCTCTACCGAGCTGGAGTTCTCGGTGGAGGTCTGCAACGCGGTGATCGACGTCTGGCAACCGACCCCGGACAACAAGATCATCCTCAACCTGCCGGCCACCGTGGAGTGCGCCACGCCGAACGTCTACGCCGACCAGATCGAATGGTTCGGCCGCCACGTCGACAAGCGTGACAGCGTGATCATCAGCCTGCACACCCACAACGATCGCGGCACCGGCGTGGCCGCCACCGAGCTGGGCCTGATGGCCGGCGCCGACCGCGTCGAAGGTTGCCTGTTCGGCAACGGCGAGCGCACCGGCAACGTCGACCTGGTGACCCTGGCCTTGAACATGTACACCCAGGGCCTGCATCCGCAACTGGACTTCTCCGACATCGACGCGGTGCGCAAGGTGGTCGAAGAGTGCAACCAGTTGCCGGTCCACCCGCGCCATCCATATGTCGGCGACCTGGTCCATACCGCTTTCTCCGGCTCGCACCAGGATGCCATTCGCAAGGGCTTCGCCCAGCAGAAGGAAGACGCGATCTGGGAAGTGCCGTACCTGCCGATCGATCCGGCCGACATCGGCCGCGACTACGAAGCGGTGATCCGGGTCAACAGCCAGTCCGGCAAGGGCGGCATCACCTTCCTGCTCGAACAGGAGTACGGCATCAGCCTGCCGCGGCGCATGCAGATCGAGTTCAGCCAGGTAGTGCAAGGCGAGACCGACCGTCTCGGCCTGGAAATGACCGCACAACAGATCTACTCGCTGCTGGAAAACGAATACCTCAAGGCGACCTCGCCCTACGTCCTCGCCAGCCATCGCCTGCAGGAAGAGAACGGCACCAGCGCCGTCGACCTGGAAGTCTCCTTCGACGGCGAGAAGCAGCACTGGCGCGGGATCGGCAAGGGACCGCTGGAAGCCTTGGTGGCCGCCCTGCCGGTCAAGGCGGAAATCATGGACTACCATGAGCACGCCATCGGCGCCGGCGCCAATGCCAAGGCCGCGGCCTATATCGAGATCCGCCTGGAGGGCCAGCGCCCGCTGCACGGCATCGGCATCGACGAGAACATCACCACCGCCAGCTTCCGCGCTCTGTTCAGCGCGCTGAACCGCGCGGTGACCCAGGCCGAGGCCAAGGCGGCCTGACCGGCACGGAAGGAAAAAAGGGAGCCAGGCGGCTCCCTTTTTTCATGGGCATCTTTCAGCTGAGTCGCTTCACTCATCCTCGCCGCTGGCGCTGACCGCTCCCAGGCAACGGAGCTGGTACGCCCCCTCCCCTGTGGTCAGGCGCCAGGACTCACCATCGGCCTGGGGCTCGGCTTCCATCACCGCGTTGTAGGAAAAACGCCACTCGCGACGGGTGCGTCCATCCAGGCTTTCCACCGCCAGCACCCAGTCTTCGCTGGCGAACGGCTGGTCGGCTTCCGCCGCCAGGTCCGCCTGGTCCAGCAGGTTCTCGTTGAGTTCGAAGCGCCAGGCGTGCAGACCGTCGATCTCGAGCATGTCGGCGGTTTCCAGTTCATCGAGCAGGTAGCGTTGTGTAGTCATGGCCAGTCATCGCGGATAAAGAACTCATGATAAGGCAAAGCGCGGGCTGCCCCTCACACCACCAGCATCACCACCGGGATCGCTACCGACAGGACCACCAACATGAACAGCAGGCCGATCCCCGCCGCCCGCCAGTTGGAAATGAACGCTCCGCCCGCTGCCTTGTGGCTGTCCAGGGCCGGACCGAAGGCTGATTTGGCGTAGTAGACCATGCCGAATATCTGCGCCACCGTGAAGCCGATCGAGGGGATGTTCTCCGGCAGTATCGCGCCCAGAACTGGCAGCAGGACAAACAGGCAGAGGCCGACCAGCCAGGTTTTCCCGACTTCCTGCGCCCGTCCCAGGCGACGGAGATTCACCGCCGCGAGGAAGGCACCGGCCAGGGGCGTGCCGATGAAGGTACCCAGACCGATCGCGGAAAGCCTGTACAGCGGCTCGCCATGGGTGGCGTCAGGCTCGTCCAGGCGGGCCTCCGGTGGGCGGAACGGATTCTCGGTGTCGCTGTTCATGCGTGTGCTCCCTGCGGATATTTACTGAAGCTTTACCAGGGCCGGCATTGGAAAATCCCGGCAACCGGCAGAGTCTATAGGACGCTGCGCGCCGGCTGAACATTCCGCGCCCGCCGGGAGTCACAGCAAGACGTGCGAACGAAAGCGCCCACACAGGACCGCACTCAGGAGGGATGACGCATGACCACACGCAAACTCGGCAACTCCGGCCTGGAGATACCGGCACTGGTATTCGGCGGCAACGTCTTCGGCTGGACTGCCGACGAAAGCACCTCCTTCAGGCTGCTGGACGCCCTGCTCGACGCCGGCCTGAACTGCATCGACACCGCCGACGTCTATTCGCGCTGGGTTCCCGGGCACCAGGGCGGCGAGTCGGAAACCCTCATCGGCAAGTGGCTGAAACGCACCGGCAAACGCGACCGCATGGTGATCGCCAGCAAGGTCGGGATGGACATGGGCAATGGCCACAAAGGCCTATCCGCCGCCTATATCGAGCAGGCCCTGGAGCGCTCGCTACGACGCCTGCAGACCGACTACCTGGACCTCTACCAGTCGCACACCGACGATCCCCACACCGACCTGGAGGAAACCCTTTCCACCTATGGCGAACTGATCAAGAAAGGCAAGGTACGGGTCATCGGCGCCTCCAACTACGACGCCCGGCGCCTCCTCGAAGCGCGCCAGGTCAGCGCCCGGCTTAACCTGCCGAGCTACCAGAGCCTGCAACCCGAATACAACCTGTACGATCGCGCCGACTACGAGACCAACCTGGAGCCGACGGTGGAAGAACTCGGTATCGGGGTGATCAGCTACTACTCGCTGGCCAGCGGCTTCCTCAGCGGCAAGTACCGCAACCAGGCCGACACCGCCGGGCGAGCCCGGGGAGAGAAGGTGAAGGGTTATCTCAACGAGCGCGGCGTGGCCATCCTCGCGGCGCTCGACGAAGTGGCCGAGCAGTACAACGCCAACCCGACCCAGGTCGCCCTGGCCTGGCTCATCGCTCGCCCGACGGTGACCGCGCCGATCGCCAGCGCCACCAGCCTGGAACAGCTCGACGACCTGATCGCCGCCACCCACCTGAAGCTCGACGAACAGGCGATCCACCGCCTGGACAGCGCCAGCGCCTATTGACCGACCTGCCGTCGAGGGCGGCCTCGCCCCGTTGAGTGGAGCGGATAACCGTATCGCGGCTATCCGTTCCGCATCGACGGGAAAACCTTAGCTGAAGCGCGCCAGCAGCGAACCGATGTCCAGGTCGCCCTGCGGCGCCTGGCCGTCCGGCGTCAGCTTGTTGACCAGTTCCGGCAGCAGGCTGCTCAGGTGTTCGGCCGCCTCGCCCTGGCTGACTCCGGCGGAGTCCGCCAGTTGCTGCAATTGACCGTCGCCGAAGACCCGGGAAATGTCCGCCGCCGACACCGACTGGTTCGGCCCAGCGCCGATCCAGGAATTCAGGGCATCGCCCAGGCCTGCGTTCTGGAGCATCTGGAACAACCCGCCGAGTCCGCCCAGTGAGCCGGCCTCCACGCCCGGCGCCGCCTGCCCGGCACCGCCCGCGGCGCCACCGAGCAGATCGCCGAGGACGCCACCCAGCCCGCCGCTCGCAGCCCCACCGCCGGCGCTACCAAGGATGCCGCCCAGCGAACCGAGCAGACCACCGCCACCGCCACCGCCCTGTGCCGCACCGCCCTGGCGCGACATCAGCATGGTCACCAGCCCGATCAACAGGGCCACTTTCGGATCGCGAGCACCTCCCTGTCCTTCAGAGCCACCCAGCGCCGAACCGAGAATCGAATCGAGCAGTCCCATTGGTCTTCCTCCTGATCTGATGCCCACGGCGCGGCGCCGCGGGATACGGGTAACTCCATTCCCGGCACTGCGCCATCATGCGCAGCGCCGGGTCATGGCCTCGGACATCGACCGGAAGCGGACGTTCCGGCACTCAAGGATGGATTTCGAAGCGATCCGCGTCCATGTAGGCCGGGAAACGCTGGCGATAGGCCGCCAGTGCCGCCGCGTCCAGCCGGACGCGGAACACGCCGTCGGCGTCCGCCGCGTTGAACAGGCTGTCGCCCTGGAAGTCCAGGACCTGGCTATCCCCAGCGTAGCGCAAGGCGTTGCCGTCTTCGCCGATACGGTTCACCGCCACCACGTAGCAAAGGTTCTCGATCGCCCGCGCCGGCAGCAGGCGGTTCCAGTGCTGTCGACGAGGCGCAGGCCAGTTGGCGGTGTAGAGCAACAGGTCGGTGTCGTGCGGGTCGCGGCTCCACACCGGGAAACGCAGGTCGTAGCAGATCAACGGGCGCACCCGCCAGCCCTTGAGTTCGAACAGTTCCTGGCGTTCGCCGGGACTGTAGTGCTCGTGTTCGCCGGCCATGCGGAACAGATGGCGCTTGTCGTAGTGCAGCATCTCGCCGTCCGGACGCGCCCAGAGCAGGCGGTTGCGATGGCTGCCGTCGGCGAGCTGGACGATCAGGCTGCCGGTGACCACCGCGCCAAGGCGCCGGGCCTGCTCCAGCAGCCAGGCATGGGTCGGCCCCAGCTCGGGCTCGGACTGCTCGGCCGAAGCCATGCTGAACCCCGTGGTGAACATCTCCGGGAGGACCACCAGGTCGGCGCCGGCGGCGCTCTCCAGCAGGGCGGCGAAATGCTCGCGGTTGGCCTGGGCGTCGTGCCAGGCCAGGGAGGATTGGACCAGGGCGATGTCCAGGTCCGGCAGAACCGTCAGATCGCGCATAGCTTTTCCGCTGCCTGACGCAGCGTCTCCTCGCGTTTGGCGTAACAGAACCGGACCAGCCGCATGGCGTCCGGCGCCTTTTCATAAAACACCGAAACCGGGATCGCCGCCACTCCGTGTTCGCGGGTCAGCCACTCGGCCATGGCCACGTCGTCCAGGTCCGGACGGACGGCCGAATAGTCCACGCACTGGAAGTAGGTGCCCGGCGCACGGGTGAAACGGAAGCGAGAGTCCAGCAGCAGGTCGCAGAACAGGTCGCGCTTGGCCTGGTAGAAACCGGGCAATTGCCGCAAATGTTCGGGATGGCCGGCCATGTAGTCCGCCAATGCCCATTGCAGCGGCGTGACGCCACAGAAGTTGACGTACTGGTGGACCTTGCGCAGCTCCGCGCTGAGCGCCGGCGGCGCGACCACGTAGCCGGTCTTCCAGCCGGTGACGTGGTAGGTCTTGCCGAACGAGCTGACCACGAAGGAGCGCGGATACAACTCGTCGTGGGACAGCACGCTGGTATGGGCGACACCGTCGAACACCAGGTGCTCGTAGACCTCGTCGCTGATCAGGTAGATATCCCGGTCGCGAATCAGCGCGGCCAGGCGGTCCAGTTCCTCGCGGTTGATCAGCGCGCCGCTGGGGTTGTGCGGGGTATTGATGATGACCAGCCGGGTACGCGGCCCGATGGCCTCGGCCATGCGCTGCCAGTCGATGGAGAAGTCCGGCAGCGCCAGCGGCACGTGCACGCAACGCCCGCCGGCGAGTTGCACGGAGGGTTCGTAGCTGTCGTAGGACGGGTCGAGTACCACCACTTCGTCGCCCGGATGGACCAGCGCCTGGATCGCGCTGAAGATCGCCTCGGTCGCCCCCGGCGTGATGGTCACCTCGCTGTCGGCGCTCACCCGGCGTCCATAGAACTGCTCGATCTTCTTCGCCACCTGCTCGCGCAGGGCCGGCAAGCCGGTCATCGGCGCGTACTGGTTGTGCCCGGCGGCGATATGCCGGCCTACCGCCTCGCGTAGCTCCGGCGGACCGTCGAAATCGGGAAAGCCCTGGGAGAGGTTGATCGCGCCACACTCGGCGGCCAGTTGCGACATGCGGGTGAAGATGGTGGTGCCGACATTCGGCAGCTTGCTCTGAATCATCGGGACTTCCTGCAGAGACTCGCCGGACAACAGCCCGGCCAGACGGGTGGCAGGGCAGGATAGCCGATCCGGGAGCGACGCTGCAGGGGCACGCCTTAGAAAAAACCGTGGCCGCTTCAGGTCAGAGGGGAATATGCGCCAGGCGATGGCGCAGGACGAACAACCGCCTCGCGATCATTCGTCGCCACGACAGGGAATCGGCGGTCAACGCCGGCGGCCTGGCTCTACAGCCGCGGCCAATGAAAAAGGCCCGACAGGGATACCCGCCGGGCCTTTCGACGAAGGAAACGCCACCCTCAGCGGCGCTTGTCCTTCTTCTTCTTCTCGGCTTTCTTGTGGTGCGACATCAGCCGGCGCTTCTTGTTGACCTGGCGCGCGGTCAGCGAGTTCTTCTTGCCCTCGTAGGGATTCTCGCCGCCCTTGTACTCGATGCGGATCGGCGTACCGACCAACTTCAATACCCGCCGGTAGGTCTTCTCCAGGTAGCGGGTATAGGCCTTCGGCACCGCGTCCACCTGGTTGCCGTGGATCACGATCAGCGGCGGGTTGGCGCCGCCCAGGTGGGCGTAGCGCAGCTTGATCCGGCGACCGTTGACCATCGGCGGCTGGTGCACCTGCACGGCGTCCTCGAGGATGCTGGTCAGGCGGCTGGTCGGCCAGCGGGTCACCGCCGAACGGAAGGACTCCTGTACCGACTTGTAGAGATGGCCGACGCCGGTGCCATGCAGGGCCGAAATGAAATGGATGTCGGCGAAGTCGACGAACAGCAGGCGCCGCTCCAGTTCGGTCTTCACGTAGTCACGCTCGGCCGCCTCCATGCCATCCCACTTGTTCAGGGCGATGACCAGGGCACGGCCGGTCTCGAGGACGAAGCCGAGCAGGTTGAGGTCGTGCTCGACCACCCCTTCGCGGGCGTCCATGACGAAGATCACCACGTTGGCGTCCTGGATCGCCTGGAGGGTCTTCACCACCGAGAACTTTTCCACCGCCTCGAAGATCTTGCCGCGACGCCGCACGCCAGCGGTGTCGATCAGGGTGTACTTCTCCTCGTTGCGCTCGAACGGGATGTAGATGCTGTCGCGGGTGGTGCCGGCCTGGTCGTAGACGATCACCCGCTCTTCGCCGAGCATGCGGTTGACCAGGGTCGACTTGCCCACGTTGGGCCGGCCGATGATGGCGATCTTGATCCCGTCCTTCTCGCTAGGACCGGGAATCCGGGTCGGTTCCTCGCCTTCGGCGACCTCTTCGCTCGCCGGCTCGCCCTCGCCTTCTTCCTCCGCGTTGTCCTTGGGGAAGATCCCCAGGGCTTCCTGCAGCATATGGTTGATGCCGCGACCGTGGGCGGCGGCGATCGGCAGCGCATCGCCCAGGCCCAGCGGGCTGAACTCGGCGCGAGCGAGATCGGGATCGATGGTGTCGACCTTGTTGGCGATCAGGAAGCTGCGCTTGTTCCGCTTGCGCAGGTGCTCGGCGATCATCTGGTCGGCGGCGGTCATGCCGGCGCGCGAATCGACCAGGAACAGGACGGCATCCGCCTCCTCGATGGCCTGCAACGATTGCTCGGCCATTTTCGCATCGATGCCTTCCTCATCGCCGGAGATGCCTCCGGTATCGATGACGATATAGGTGCGGCCCTGCCAGCGCGCCTCGCCGTACTGGCGATCGCGGGTCAGGCCTGCGTACTCCGCCACGATGGCGTCGCGCGACTTGGTCAGGCGGTTGAACAGAGTGGACTTGCCGACGTTCGGGCGACCCACCAGGGCAATAACGGGAACCATGCGGCTCTCCACGAGAATTCAGAAAACACAAAGGCCGCTGACGTCGGACGGCAGCGGCCGGACACTTGAAACCCAGTCTAGCGGATGGTGTAGGCGACGAGCTTGCCACCGTTGCCGAACACGTACATCCAGCTCCCGACCACCAGCGGACGAACCCGCACGCCATCGCTGTCGACCCGCTCGCGACCAACGAAGCGACCGTCCACCTGGCTCAGCAGGTGCACGTAGCCTTCCAGGTCGCCGACCACCACGTTGCTGGAGAACACCGCCGGAGCCGACAGTTGGCGACGCGCCAGGGCGTCGTTGTTCCACAGCGAAGAAGCGCCGCGCGAATCCAGGCCTTCCACCGAACCGCTGGCCTGGCTGACGTAGATATTGCCGAAGCCTTCGGCGACGCCGACGTAGCTCGACGCTTCGCGCTGCCAGAGCAGGCGGCCGCTGTTCACGTCCAGCGCCGCGGCACGGCCCTGGTAGCTGACCACGTAGAGGGTGTCGCCGGACAGCAGGAGGCCGCCGTCGATGTCCACCACGCGATCCAGTTCGGAACGCCCCTGGGGAATCGCTACCCGCTGCTCCCAGATCGGCAGGCCGCGCTGTACGTCGACCGCCACCACCTTGCCGCTGGCCAGGCCAGCCAGGGCCATGTTGCCGGCGATCAGCGGCGCGCCGGTGCCGCGCAGGGTCAGCACCGGCACGGTGCTTTCGTAGATCCAGCGCTGGTCGCCGCTGGCCGCATCGAGGCCGATCAGCTTGTCGTCCTGGGTCTGCACCACCACCACGTCGCCGTTGGTGGCCGGCGCCGACAGCACTTCGCTGTTGACTCGCTTGGTCCACTTCTTCTTGCCGGTGGCTTCGTCGAGGGCGATCACGTCACCGCGCAGGGTACCCACCAGCACCAGGCCGTAGCCAACGCCGACACCGCCGGAAACCGGACGCTCGAGGTCCTTCTTCCAGAGCACGTCGCCGGTTTCGCGCTGGATCGCCATCACCCGCCCTTCGGCGGACGCGGCGTAGATGGTGGAACCATCGACGGCCGGTTCGAGCAGGTTGTACAGGTCGCCCTGGCCATCACCGACCGAGCGGCTCCACTGCTTGCTCAACACGACTTCCTCTTTGAAGTCGGTCAGTTCGGCGGGCGGGAGTTCCTTCTTGCTGTTGCTGCTGCAACCCACGACCGCCAGGGCCAGGGCGAGCAGCGCCGCGTGTTTCCATTGCACCATCTCAGGCCTCTCCCTTGGACAGGTCGTCGAGCTTGATCTGCAGGGCATCGCCGGCACCGTCTTCGGGCAGCGACTGCTTGGCTTTCTCGTAGGCCGCGCGGGCCTCGTCGGTGCGCTTGAGCTGCACCAGCAGGTCGCCCTTGAGCTCCTCGCGGGTAGAGACGTAGGCCTTGTCGGCGTCGCCATCGAGCAGCTTCAGGCCTTCCTCGACCTTGCCCTGGGCCGCCAGGACCCGGGCCAGGCGCTGCCGCGCCAGTTCGCCGAGGGTGGCGTCGGCCGGCTTGTCCATGACCGCCTTCAGCTCGGCAACGGCGTCATCCAGCTTGCCGCTGTCGACCGCGACCTTGGCCACGAACAGGCTGCCGTACTGGGCATAATGGGTGCCGCCGAACTCGCTCTTCAGCTTGCCGGCCAGCTCCGCCACCTTCGCCGGATCCGGCTGGCCGGCCGGATTCAGCGCGGTTTCGATCAGT
Organism: Pseudomonas sp. FDAARGOS_761; assembly: GCF_013343155.1. Classification (NCBI taxonomy): domain Bacteria; kingdom Pseudomonadati; phylum Pseudomonadota; class Gammaproteobacteria; order Pseudomonadales; family Pseudomonadaceae; genus Pseudomonas; species Pseudomonas sp. FDAARGOS_761. The sequence goes on from NZ_CP054572.1 coordinate 4,344,430, forward strand.
TGCTGGTAGACGATCGAGGCGCCCTGCGCCTGGTTGGTCTGGTACTTCTGCCAGGCCTGCCAGCCGAATACCACTGCCAGCGCGAGGATGCCGCCGGTGACCAGGGGCTTGCCGTTGCGCTGCCACCAGTCCTTGATCTGCGCCAGGTCTTCGTCTTCGGTACGCGATGTCACCCCAATCACTCCTATTCTTTATGTTCTCAAGCCTGTGCCAGACAGGCTGCCAGGTGCTCGGGCAGAGCATCCCAGGCAATGCTTTGTTGCTCGCCCTCGTCACGCAGGGGCTTGAAACCTACCACGCGATTGGCCACCTCGTCCTCCCCGAGGATCAGGGCAAAGCGCGCGCCGCTCTTGTCGGCCTTCTTGAACTGGCTCTTGAAGCTGCCGGCGCCGGCGTTGACCAGCAGGCGTATGCCGGGAATGGCGCTGCGCAACTGTTCGGCCAGGGTCAGGGCGGCCAGCTCGGCCGGTTCACCGAAGGCGCAGACGTAGAGGTCGGCCGGACGGTTCAGTTCGGCGGGGATCACCCCCAAGGTTTCCAGCAGCAGCACCAGGCGTTCCACGCCCATGGCGAAACCGACGCCCGGGGTCGGCTTGCCGCCGAACTGGCTGACCAGCCCGTCGTAGCGGCCACCGCCGCAAACGGTGCCCTGGGCGCCAAGCTTGTCGGTGACCCACTCGAAAGCCGTGCGGCAGTAATAGTCCAGGCCGCGCACCAGCTTCTGGTTGATTTCGTAGCGCAGTCCGACAGCATCCAGGCGGGCCTTGAGACCCTCGAAGTGGGCGATCGATTCTTCGTCGAGATAGTCGTGCAGGGTCGGCGCGCCGACCAGCAATGCCTGGGTGCTCTCCACCTTGCTGTCGAGGATTCGCAGCGGATTGGTGGTCATGCGCCGCTGGCTGTCTTCGTCGAGTTGCTCGAAGCGCTCGTGCAGATAGGCCACCAGGGCCTCGCGATAGCGTGCGCGGGCCTCGCTGGAGCCGAGGGTGTTGAGCTGCAGGGTCACCGCGTCGGCCATGCCGAGCTTCTGCCACAGGCGCCAGGTGAGGATGATCAACTCGGCGTCGATGTCCGGACCGGGCAGGTTGAAGACTTCCACGCCGATCTGGTGGAACTGCCGGTAGCGACCTTTCTGCGGTTTCTCGTAACGGAACATCGGCCCGGTGTACCAGAGCTTCTGCACCTGGCCACCGCCGCTCAGGCCGTGCTCCAGCACGGCGCGCACGCAACCGGCGGTACCTTCCGGACGCATGGTCAGGGATTCGCCGTTGCGGTCGAGGAAGGTGTACATCTCCTTGTCGACCACGTCGGTGCCTTCGCCGATGCCGCGGGCGAAGAGTTCGGTGAACTCGAGGATGGGCAGGCGGATCTCGCTGTAGCCGTAGCCGTCCAGCAGGCCGGCGAAGGTGCGTTCCAGATAGCGCCAGGCCGGAGTCTGCTCCGGCAGGATGTCGTTCATGCCACGAATGGCTTGCAGGGACTTGCTCACGTAGGGTCCTTAAACGGGTCAGCCGCGGGCGATCAGGCTCGCATCGGCTTCGGCCTTCTCGGCCGCCTTCTGGCGGATCAGCCGTTCCAGCTCGTCCACCAGGTTGTCGTTGGTCAGTTTCTGCGACGGCTTGCCGTCGATATACACCAGGTTCGGAGTGCCGCCGGTGAGGCCGACATGGGCCTCCTTGGCTTCGCCCGGACCGTTGACGACGCAACCGATCACGGCCACGTCCATCGGTACCAGCAGGTCCTCCAGGCGCCCTTCCAGCTCGTTCATGGTCTTCACCACGTCGAAGTTCTGCCGCGAACAGCTCGGGCAGGCGATGAAGTTGATGCCACGGGAGCGCAGGTGCAGGGACTTGAGGATGTCGAAACCGACCTTGATCTCCTCGACCGGATCGGCAGCCAGGGAAATCCGGATGGTGTCGCCGATTCCCTCGGCCAGGAGCATGCCCAGCCCCACCGCCGACTTCACCGTGCCGGAGCGCAGGCCGCCGGCCTCGGTGATGCCCAGGTGCAGGGGCTGCTCGATCTGCCTGGCCAGCAGGCGATAGGCGGCGACGGCCATGAAGACGTCGGAGGCCTTGACGCTGACCTTGAAGTTCTGGAAGTCCAGCTTGTCGAGATGATCGACGTGGCGCATGGCCGATTCGAGCAGGGCTTCCGGGGTCGGTTCGCCGTATTTCTTCTGCAGGTCCTTTTCCAGCGAACCGGCATTGACGCCGATACGGATCGGGATGTTGCGCTCGCGCGCGGCGTCGACCACGGCCTTGACCCGGTCCTCGCGACCGATGTTGCCCGGATTGATGCGCAGGCAGTCCACTCCCAGCTCGGCGACGCGCAGGGCGATGCGATAGTCGAAGTGGATGTCGGCGACCAGCGGCACGTTGACCTGCTGCTTGATCTTGCCGAACGCCTCGGCGGCGTCCATGTCGGGGACGGAAACCCGCACGATGTCCGCACCGGCATCTTCCAGCCGGCGGATCTGCGCGACGGTGGCAGCGACGTCGCAGGTCTCGGTGTTGGTCATGCTCTGCACGGCGATCGGCGCATCGCCGCCCACCGGGACGTTGCCGACCCAGATTTTCCGAGACTTGCGGCGAATGATCGGAGAAGCGCTATGAATGCTCATTGTCCTACCTTCAGACGGGCCGTTTCGCCGCGGACGAAGGGGGTCACGTCCACCGGCTGGCCGTTGTAGCTGACCTGGGCGCCGCGAGCGAAACCGAGGCGCAGCTCCAGCGGGGCCTTGCCGGCCAGTTCCAGGCTGTCGCCCTTGCGCTTCAGCGCGCTGACCAGGACCTTGCCGTTGGCGTCGGTGACCTGGGTCCAGCAATCGGCGACGAACTGTACCTTGACCACCCCCTGGCCCTCGCCGGCCACCACGGGCGCGGCGGCAGGTTCGCTCGGCGTTGGCGGGGCCGTCGCCGGAACGGCTGGAGCATTACCGGGAGCGGGAGCCGTGCCGGCAGGCGCGGCGGTAACGGGCTGCTGGGGCGCGGAGGGGGTGCCCTGGGCCGGAGCGGCGGGAACCTGCGCGCCCTCGCTCGCCACCGGCGGCGAACCCTCGGCCTGGGCGGCGACTTCCGGAGAAACCTCGGCGGGCGCTTGCTCGCCTTCCTTCTGCGCTTCGATCACCGCCTGGTCTTCAGGCTCGTCCAGGGTATGGATCTCGGTGGTGCCGTCGGCGCTTTCCACTTCGACATGCTCGAGGCTCAGACCGGCGGTTTCCGGCGTGCGCGCGGAATGCTCCTGCCACCAGAAGTAGCCGAAGCCGATCAGCAGGGCGAGCAGTAACAGACTGACGATACGCAGCACGTTGCGCGACAGGCGCACCGGCTCGGCGACCCGTCCCAGGCTCTGTACGGTGCTGCCGCTGGCATTGGTGCCGGTGAAATGGTCGAAGCTGTTGACCAGCTCGGCCTGGTCGAGGCCCATGAGCTTGGCGTAGGCGCGGATGTAGCCGCGCGAGAAGGTGTGCCCCGGCAGCTTGTCGAACGCGCCGTTTTCCAGCTGACGCAGCGAATTCTCGGTCAGGTTCAGTTGCCCGGCCACCTGCGACAACGACAAGCCCTTCTGCTCGCGCGCCTGGCGCAGGGTTTCCCCGGGGTTCTGACGGGAAGCGGTGGCTACGACTTCGGGCTGCGGCGCTTTCATCATTTTTCCGCCTGGAATTCCTGATATTCGGGAGAGCCTGGGTACAGGCGTTTCAACTGCAGGCCATAGCTGGCGGCCGTGTCGCGGTCCTCGAAGACCTTCGCGAGACGAATGCCCAGCAACAGGCTGCGGGCGTTCTGCCCGCCGCCCTGGGCAAAGAGATCATAGTACTGGCGAGCCGGCACGTACTCGCGCTCCTTGTAGAGCAGGTCGGCCATCTCCAGCGCGACGCTGGGCTGGTTACGGTTCAGACGCAGGGATTTCTCGAAGTACTCCTTGGCCTGGGCCGGTTTCTTCATTTGCAGCGAAACCAGGCCGAGGTTCTCGAAGACCCGCGAGCGCTCGGGATAGAGGGTGTCCTGGCTGGCCTCCAGGAGACGCTGATAGGCCTCCTCGTAGCGCTTCTGCTCGTAGAGGAAACCGCCGTAGTTGTTCAGTACCCGGGCATTGCGGCTATCGCTGGCGAGCGCCTTGCGGTACTCCTCGTCGGCCAGCTTGGGCTCCATCTCGGTCTGGAACACCACCGCCAGCGCGGCATGCGCGTCGGCGCTGGAAGGGTCGATCTCGAGGGCCTTGCGCAGCGGCACCTTGGCCTGCTCGGTGTTCCCCCGCTGGAGATAACCGAGGCCGAGCTGGATATAGGCATCGCGCGCCTCGTCACGGCCCTTGTCGGTTTTCAGGGGATTCTGATCTCCGCTCGTCACGCAGCCTGTCAGCCCAACTGCCAACAGGAACACCAGCGCGGCGCGTACAGTCATCGGAACCCTCCTCTCACTCAATTTCGATTCGCCGCCGACTCGGACTCGGCCAGTTGGCGCACGGCAATATAACGTTCGCTCCGGCGGGTACGATCCATGACCTGGCCGACCAGCTGGCCACAGGCTGCGTCGATGTCGTCGCCGCGGGTGGTACGCACGGTCACGTTGAAGCCGCCCTTGTGCAACATGTCCTGGAAACGCCGGATGGCATTGTTGCTCGGGCGCTCGTAGCCGGAGTGCGGGAATGGATTAAACGGAATCAGGTTGATCTTGCAAGGCGTGTCTTTCAGCAATGCGATCATCTGCTCAGCATGCTCGGGCTGATCGTTGACATCCTTGAGCAGGGTGTACTCGACGGTCAGCACGCGCTTCTCGCCGAGCCGGGAAATATACCGGCGGCAGGCATCCAGCAGCATGCCCAGCGGATACTTCTTGTTGATCGGCACCAGCTTGTTGCGCAACTCGTCGTTCGGTGCGTGCAGCGACAGGGCCAGGGACACGTCGATCACCTCGCCGAGCTTGTCGATCATCGGCACCACGCCGGAGGTGGACAGGGTCACCTTGCGCTTGGAAATACCGTAGCCGAGGTCGTCCATCATGATGTTCATGGCGGCGACCACGTTGTCGAAGTTCAGCAGCGGCTCGCCCATGCCCATCATCACGACATTGGTGATGGCGCGGTCGATCTTGGCCGGAACGGTACCGAACGACTTGTTGGCGATCCACACCTGGCCGATCACCTCGGCGGCGGTGAGGTCGCTGTTGAAACCCTGCTTGCCGGTGGAGCAGAAACTGCAATCCAGGGCGCAGCCCGCCTGGGAGGACACGCACAGGGTGCCGCGTCCGCCCTGGGGGATGTACACGGTCTCGACGCAACTGCCGGACGCCACCCGGACCACCCACTTGCGGGTGCCGTCGGCGGAAATATCCTGGCTGACGATCTCGGGACCGCGTATCTCGGCTGAGGCCTTGAGCTTTTCGCGCAAGGCCTTGCCGACGTTGGTCATGGCGTCGAAATCGTCGACGCCAAAGTGGTGAATCCACTTCATGACCTGGCCGGCCCGGAAACGCTTCTCGCCGATGGACTCGAAGAACTGTTCCAGCTGCGGCTGGGTCAGGCCCAGCAGGTTCACCTTGCCGGCGGTGGTCGTTGTCATGGTTTCACCCTCACCCACGCTCGATCAGCGAATGCGCTCGCAGACTTCGGTAGCCGCGAAGAAATAGGCGATCTCGCGAGCGGCGGAAGCTTCGGAATCGGAACCGTGGACGGCGTTCTCGTCGATGGAGACGGCGAAGTCGGCGCGGATGGTACCGGCGTCGGCTTTCTTCGGATCGGTGGCGCCCATCAGCTCGCGGTTCTTGGCGATGGCGTCCTCGCCTTCCAGAACCTGGACTACAACCGGACCGGAAGTCATGAAGGAAACCAGGTCCTTGAAGAACGGACGCTCTTTGTGCTCGGCATAGAAGCCGCCGGCTTCACGCTCGGACAGCTGAACCATTTTAGCGGCGACGACGCGCAGGCCGGCTTTCTCGAAGCGGGTCAGGATTTCGCCGATCACGTTCTTGGAAACGGCGTCCGGCTTGATGATGGACAGGGTGCGTTGCAGTGCCATTGGTAAAACTCCGAAACAAGGTTGTCTAGCATGGGCGGCCCCGCCAGCGGGGCGGGACGCCGTGATTCGTTCAGGACGCTGACGAAAACGGCCCGAAAGGGCCGGAATCAGCGTGGCTGCGCCTGGCATCGGGCCCGGCGCGCCTAGCCTGGAATGCGCCCGCGGGCGATTTCAGGCCTTACCTAAAATAAAACCCGCGAATTATACGCGGGTTCCCGGCAAATGCGTAGGGCGGGCCTATGGCTAGTCCCGCTCCTCGATCCAGGCGGCCTGGATGGCCTCCAGGACTTTCTCCCCGCTACGCTGAGGATCGTCGGAGAACTCTGGAAGTTCCACCACCCAGCGCCGCAGATCGACGAAGTTGACGTATCGCGGATCGACCTCCGGCTTGCTTTCGTCGAGCTGGATGGCGATTTCCAGCACATCGGTCCATTTCAGGCTCATTGCACGCTCCTCTCTACCGCCGGGCTCAGTGGCCTTCCGACACCTGGTTGATGGTGTACTTGGGAATCTCGACCACCAGGTCTTCGTCGGCCACCACTGCCTGGCAGGATAGCCGCGAATCGGGCTCCAGACCCCAGGCCTTGTCCAGCATGTCGTCTTCGAGTTCGTCGGACGGCTCCATGGAATCGAGGCCTTCGCGGACGATTACGTGGCAGGTCGTGCAGGCGCAGGATTTCTCACAGGCATGCTCGATCTCGATGCCATTGCGCAACGCGGCATCCAGGATGGTTTCGCCGGGCTTCGCCTCGAATACCGCCCCCTCGGGGCAGTGGTCGGCATGGGGCAGAATCACGATCTGCGGCATCTTCGCTTATTCCTCGATTTCGTTGAGCCGGCGGCCGGAGAGCGCGGCCTTGACGGTCGCGTCCATCCGCCGTGCGGCGAAAGCGTCGGTCACCTGGGACAGGCGCTTGATCTGGTTCTCGATGGCCGCGGTGTCGCTACCACCGGCCAGTTCACGCAAGGTGTCCATCTGCGCCGCGATGGCCAGGCGCTCCTCTTCGTCCAGGAGCCGCTCGCCGTCGACGTCCAGCGCCGATTGCACGGCCTCCAGCAGCCGCTGCGCCTCGACCTGCTGTTCGCGCAGGGCGCGGGCAGCCTTGTCGTCGCCGGCGTAGTCGAAGGAGTCCTTGAGCATCCGCGCGATCTCGCCGTCGGTCAGCCCATAGGACGGCTTGACCTGGATGCTGGCCTCGACGCCGGAACTCAGTTCGCGTGCGGACACGCCGAGCAAGCCGTCGGCGTCGACCTGGAAGGTCACCCGGATTTTCGCCGCGCCCGCCACCATCGGCGGAATGCCGCGCAGCTCGAAGCGCGCCAGCGAACGACAATCCTTCACCAGCTCGCGCTCGCCCTGCAGCACGTGGATCATCATGGCCGTCTGGCCGTCCTTGTAGGTGGTGAACTCCTGGGCGCGCGCCACCGGGATGGTGGTATTACGCGGAATCACCTTCTCCATCAGCCCGCCCATGGTTTCCAGGCCCAGCGACAGCGGAATGACGTCCAGCAGCAGCAATTCCTCGCCGCGCTTGTTGCCGGCCAGGGCATCGGCCTGGATGGCCGCGCCGATGGCGACCACCTGGTCCGGATCGATATCGGTCAGCGGCTCGCAGCCGAACAACTCGCCAACCGCCGTGCGCACACGGGGCACGCGGGTCGAGCCACCGACCATCACCACAGAGCGGATTTCTTCCAGATCGACACCGGAGTCGCGCACCGCTCGGCGGCAGGACTTCAGGCTGCGAGCGACGAACGGCTCGATCAACTCGTCGAGCGTCGCCCGGCTCAGCTCGCCGCTCCAGTCGCCATAGGCGACCCGGACCGACGCCTCGTCGGTAAGACGCTCCTTGGCCGCACAGGCGATTTGCAGCAACTGCCGCTGGCTGCCCGGGTCCAGATCGGCAGAAAGGCCAGCCTGCTCGATCACCCAGCCAGCGATGGCATGGTCGAAGTCGTCGCCGCCCAGGGCCGTATCGCCGCCGGTGGCCAGGACTTCGAAGACACCGCGGGTCAGGCGCAGGATAGAAATGTCGAAGGTTCCACCACCCAGGTCATAGATGGCCACCAGGCCTTCCGCGCCCTTGTCCAGGCCGTAGGCCACGGCGGCGGCGGTCGGCTCGTTGAGCAGGCGCAGGACGTTCAGTCCGGCCAGGCGCGCGGCATCCTTGGTAGCCTGGCGCTGGGCGTCGTCGAAATAGGCCGGCACGGTGATCACCGCACCCACCAGCTCGCCACCGAGGGTGGTTTCGGCGCGCTGGCGCAGCTCACGCAGGATGTCCGCCGAGACTTCCACAGGACTCTTCAGCCCCTGTACGGTCTCGATGAAGGGCATGTGCGACTCGCCCTGGCGGAAGCGGTAGGGCAATTGCTCGCCCAGTTGCTTGACGTCCTCCAGGCCGCGCCCCATCAGACGCTTGACCGAAATGATGGTATTGAAGGGATCCTTCGCGGCGGCCGCGCGGGCGCTCTCACCCACTTCCGCCCGCTCGGCGTGATAACGCACCGCGGAAGGCAGGATCAGGCGCCCCTGCGCATCCGGCAAGGGCTCGGCGACGCCGCTACGCACCGCGGCGACCAGCGAATTGGTGGTACCCAGGTCGATCCCAACCGCCAGGCGACGCTCATGGGGCTTGGGACTCTGACCGGGCTCGGCGATCTGCAGTAGGGCCATGCTCTGTCTTAACTATGGGGTGCGACCCGGGGGCCGCAGGGATTAATCGTCGAGTCGCTCTTCCAGCTGGCGCACTTCCTGCGCGAGCTTGTCGAGGAACTGCATGCGACGGACCAGGCGTTCGGCCTCTTCGCGGCGCTGCGCATCGTCCCAGCACGCGGCGAACTCGCGCTCCAGCTCGGCCTGGGCGGCCTTGAGCCGACGCTTGAAGGTCGCCACGCCGGCCAGGTCGGCGCTGTCCTGCAACTCCTCCAGTTCCTCGCGCAGCTGCATCTGCTGCAGGAGAAACTCCGGATCCTGCACCGTAGCCTCCAAGGGCAACTCGTGACCACTCAGGGTCAACAGGTACAGGGCCCGGCGCGGAGCGCTCTTCAGGGTCTGGTAGGCCTCGTTCAGTTGCGCCGCGCGCTCCAGGGCGAGACGCTGCTCGCGCTCGGGAGCGTCGGCGAAACGGTCGGGATGGACGCTGCGCACCAACTCGCGATAGCGCTGGCCGAGCTCGTCGAGATCGACCAGGAAAGCCGGTTGCAGGTCGAACTGGGCGAAATGACAGGGTTTACCCACGCCGGCCTCAGACGTTGAAGCTTTCGCCGCAGCCGCATTCGCCACGAACGTTGGGATTGTTGAACTTGAAGCCTTCGTTGAGCCCTTCGCGAGTGAAGTCCAGCTCGGTGCCATCGAGATAGACCAGGCTTTTCGGGTCGATGATGACCTTCACGCCATGGCTCTCGAAGACCAGGTCCTCGGCCGCCAGTTCATCGACGAATTCGAGGACATAGGCAAGCCCGGAACAGCCAGTGGTGCGCACGCCAAGACGGATACCCTCGCCCTTGCCGCGCCCCTCGAGGGAGCGCTGCACGTGTTTGGCGGCGGCTTCGGTCATGCTGATGGCCATTGCAACTCCTTACTCGTCACGAGCGGCTTAGAGCAAACCCTTCTTCTGCTTGTAGTCGCGAACGGCGGCCTTGATGGCGTCTTCGGCGAGAACGGAGCAGTGGATCTTCACCGGCGGCAGGGCCAGCTCTTCGGCGATGGTGGTGTTCTTGATGGTTTCCGCCTCGTCCAGGGTCTTGCCCTTCATCCACTCGGTGGCGAGGGAGCTGGAGGCGATCGCGGAACCGCAACCGTAGGTCTTGAACTTGGCGTCTTCGATCACGCCCTGCTCGTTGACCTTGATCTGCAGGCGCATCACGTCGCCGCAGGCCGGCGCGCCGACCATGCCGGTGCCGACGTTGGGATCGGCAGCGTCGAGCTTGCCGACGTTGCGCGGGTTTTCGTAGTGGTCGATGACCTTTTCGCTATATGCCATGGCTAATCCTCACGTTTTTCCGGGGCACGAGGCGCTCAGTGCGCCTGCCATTCGACCTGGGACAGGTCGACGCCCTCTTTGTACATATCCCACAGCGGCGACAGTTCGCGCAGCTTGGAAACGGCCTCGACCACCTTCTTCGCGGCATAGTCGATCTCTTCCTCGGTGGTGAAGCGACCGAAGGTGAAGCGGATGGAGCTATGCGCCAGTTCGTCGTTGCGGCCCAGGGCGCGCAATACGTAGGACGGTTCCAGGGACGCCGAGGTACAGGCCGAACCGGAGGAGACCGCGAGGTCCTTGAGCGCCATGATCAGCGACTCGCCCTCGACGTAGTTGAAGCTGACGTTGAGGTTGTGCGGGACGCGGGAGGTCATGCTGCCGTTGATGTAGAGCTCTTCCAGGCCATCGATCTGCGCGAAGAAGCGGTCGCGGAGCGCCAGCACGCGGGCGTTCTCCTGGGCCATTTCTTCCTTGGCGATGCGGAACGCCTCGCCCATGCCGACGATCTGGTGGGTGGCCAGGGTGCCGGAGCGCATGCCGCGCTCGTGGCCGCCGCCGTGCATCTGGCCCTCGATGCGGACGCGCGGCTTGCGCCGGACATAAAGCGCGCCAATGCCTTTCGGGCCGTAGGTCTTGTGCGCGGAGAAGGACATCAGGTCGACCTTGAGCTTGTCCAGGTCGATCTCGACCTTGCCGGTCGACTGTGCGGCGTCGACGTGGAACAGCACGCCGCGGGAGCGGGTCAGCTCGCCGATGGCGGCGATGTCGTTGACGGTGCCGATCTCGTTGTTCACGTGCATGACCGAGACCAGGATGGTGTCGTCACGCAGCGCCGCCTCGACCAGTGCCGGAGTGATCAGGCCATCTTCGCCCGGCTCCAGGTAGGTCACTTCGAAACCTTCGCGCTCCAGCTGGCGGCAGGTGTCGAGGACCGCCTTGTGCTCGATCTTCGAGGTGATGATGTGCTTGCCCTTGCCCGAGTAGAAGTGCGCGACGCCCTTGATCGCCAGGTTGTCGGACTCGGTGGCGCCGGAGGTCCAGACGATCTCGCGGGGATCGGCGTTGACCAGTTCGGCCACCTGGCGACGGGCGTTCTCCACGGCCTCCTCGGCTTTCCAGCCGAACACGTGGGAACGCGAAGCCGGGTTGCCGAAGTTGCCGTCCATCAGCAGGCATTCGCTCATTTTCTGGGCGACGCGGGGATCGACGGGAGTGGTCGCGGAGTAATCGAGGTAGATCGGCAATTTCATCAGGTAACTCCTACAGGCTGGCGCCCTGCTCAGTCGATGGCGGACGCTTCAATCTTGTCGAGACGAGGCGTCTTGCCTGAGCAACGGCGTTCGTCCTGGCGCAGCGCGACCTCCTGGACCTCCTGGCGGCTGACCAGATCGGCCAGGCTGATGCCGCTGAGGAACTCATGGATCTGCAAACTGAGGTCGCACCACAGGTGGTGGGTCAGACAGGTATCGCCGGAGTGGCAATCGCCCTGCCCCTGGCAGCGGGTCGCGTCGACGGATTCGTTGACCGCGTCGATCACCTGCGCCACATGGATGCCCGACATATGGCGGGACAGCTGGTAGCCGCCGCCCGGGCCGCGCACGCTGGTCACCAGGTTGCCACGGCGCAACTTGGCGAACAGCTGTTCGAGATAGGACAGGGAAATGCCTTGGCGTTCGGAGATATCGGCCAGCGAGACCGGACCTTGCTGAGCATGCAGCGCCAGGTCGAGCATGGCGGTTACGGCGTAGCGGCCTTTGGTGGTCAGACGCATGGGCTTTTCCCATCGGGATCATTCGGGGTTGACGCGGATTATGCCCTTATCCGAGTAATTAGGTCAACTATAAGACCGATCAAATTACTCAGGATTAGGCAAATTCAGGGCGCTACATGCTAGCAGAAAGCCGCCGGCCGCGCATTACGCGGCCGGATTGCCATCCTCGTCCTTGACCCCGGCGAAATCCTCCTCGCGCAATACCGGCAGATCCTTCGCGCAGTAGTCGCTCCCCAGGGCGGTGAGCGCCTGGCACATGCCCTCGAGCCGGCCGTCGACGGCCTGCAGGTGATCGAGCAACTGACCAATGGCACGCGCCACCGGGTCCGGCATGTCCTGGCCGACTCCGTAGGCATCGAAGCCGAGTTTCTCCGCCATCGCCTGGCGCTTGGCCTGCTGCTCGGTATCCTCGCGCATGATGATCCGCCCGGGAATGCCGACCACGGTGGCACCCGGCGGGACTTCCTTGGTCACCACGGCATTGGAGCCGACCTTGGCGCCCTCGCCGACGGTGAACGGGCCGAGCACCTTGGCACCGGCACCGACCACCACGTTGTTGCCGAGGGTGGGGTGGCGCTTGCCCTTGTTCCAGGTGGTACCGCCCAGGGTGACGCCCTGGTAGAGGGTGACGTCGTCGCCGATCTCGGCGGTTTCGCCGATGACGATGCCCATGCCGTGGTCGATGAAGAAGCGCCGGCCGATCCTGGCCCCCGGGTGGATCTCGATGCCGGTCATCCAGCGGCCGAAATTGGACACCAGGCGCGCCAGCCACTTCCAGCCGGACGTCCACAAGCCGTGGGCCAGCCGATGCAGCCAGACGGCGTGCAGGCCCGGATAACAGGTGAGGACCTCGAGTGCGTTGCGAGCCGCCGGATCACGGTGGAATACGCTTTGGATATCTTCACGCACACGTTCGAACATCAGTCGTCACTCCGCTTGTAGGACAGGCCTCGGGCCACCTTCTGGGTTTCGGTCAGGATCCCGCGCAGGATATTCATTTCCAGCTTGCTGATCGCGCTGCGCCCATACAGGCGCCGCAACCGCGACATCAGGTGGCGCGGCTTCTCCGGATCGAGGAAGCCGATATCGATCAGCGTCCTCTCCAGATGCGCGTAATAGAGCTCCAGCTCGTCGGCCGTCACCAGCTCGGTGTTGAGCATCGAGGTGGACTCGAACTTTTCCATCTTGGTCGGCTTGCCCTGGGCCGCCAGCCACGCCATGCGCACCTCGTAGGTGAGCACCTGGACCGCGGCCGCCAGGTTCAGCGAACCGAACTCGGGATCGGAGGGGATATGCACATGGAACTGGCAGCGCTGCAATTCTTCGTTGGTCAAACCCGCATATTCGCGCCCGAATACCAGGGCCACCTCGCCATTCGCCTCCAGGTGCTCCAGGCAGGTCGTCGCGCACTCGCGCGGATCCAGCAGCGGCCAGGGAATCCGCCGGTCGCGGGCGCTGGTGCCGAGCACCACGCTGCAGCCGCTCAGGGCCTCTTCCAGGGTGTCCACCACCCTTGCGGCGTCGAGGATGTCGGTGGCGCCGGAAGCCCGCGCCACCGCGTCGCCGTGGGGAAAGCTTTCCGGCTGCACCAGCACCAGTTGCGACAGGCCCATGTTCTTCATGGCACGAGCCGCCCCGCCGATGTTGCCGGGATGACTGGTGTTGACCAACACCACACGAATACGGTCGAGCAACGCCGATGCTCTCCAACGCCAAGTTACTGAAGGGTGTGAAATCCTACAGCAGAGGTCAGCTTTATACCATGCGGCCGACAGGTCGCCCTTCAAACGCCATCGGTTTCTGCTAGAATGGCCGGCTTTCTTTAACGACCCAGGTGACCTCTCCATGCAGCCTATGCTGAATATCGCCCTGCGCGCCGCTCGCAGCGCCGGTGAACTGATTTTCCGCTCCATCGAACGCCTGGATGTCATCTCGGTCAACGAGAAGGATGCCAAGGACTACGTGACCGAAGTCGATCGCGCCGCCGAGCAGACCATCGTCGCCGCGCTGCGCAAGGCCTATCCGACTCACGCGATCATGGGCGAGGAAGGCGGCTTCATCGAAGGCAGCGGCGAGGGCGCCGATTACCTCTGGGTGATCGATCCGCTGGACGGCACCACCAACTTCATCCATGGCGTACCGCACTTCGCCGTGAGCATCGCCTGCAAGTACAAGGGCCGCCTGGAACACGCCGTGGTCCTCGACCCGGTGCGCCAGGAAGAATTCACCGCCAGCCGCGGCCGCGGCGCCGCCCTCAACGGTCGTCGCCTGCGCGTCAGCGGCCGCAAGAGCCTGGAAGGCGCCCTGCTCGGCACCGGCTTCCCGTTCCGCGACAACCAGATCGACAATCTCGACAACTACCTGAACATGTTCCGCAGCCTGGTCGGCCAGACCGCCGGCATCCGCCGCGCCGGCGCCGCCAGCCTGGACCTGGCCTACGTCGCCGCCGGTCGCTACGACGCCTTCTGGGAATTCGGCCTGTCCGAATGGGACATGGCGGCCGGCGCCCTGCTGGTACAGGAAGCCGGCGGCCTGGTGAGCGACTTCACCGGCAGCCACGAATTCCTCGAGAAGGGCCACATCGTCGCCGGCAACACCAAATGCTTCAAGGCACTGCTGACCACCATCCAGCCGCACCTGCCGCCGTCGCTGAAGCGCTGATCCGCCGCTGACGAAGAACCCGGCCTGGCGCCGGGTTTTTCATCTCCATGAAAATGCACAAGGGCGCCCGCGGGCGCCCTTGTGCATCATTGCGACAGTCAGGCTCAGCGCAGCGTTTCGCCCTGGCTGAGGATCAGCCGGCCATTCTTGTCGACCGGGATCTGGCTGCCCGGATCGCGCTCCATGCGGATCTGCCCGGCCTTGCCGTCGAGCATGTACTTCACGTCATAGCCGACGACCTTCTCGCTGCTGTCATGCACGGTGCTGCAGCGGGTTTCGGTTGTGGTGTAGGTGTCACGCTCCTGCATGCCTTCCTGCACCTTGTTGCCGGCGTAGCCGCCGCCGACGGCGCCGGCCACGGTGGCGATCTTCTTGCCGGTACCGCCGCCGATCTGGTTGCCCAGCAAGCCGCCGACCACCGCACCGATGGCGGTACCGGCGATCTGGTGCTGGTCCTTGACCGGACGCTGGCGGGTCACGGCCACGTCCTTGCAGACCTGGCGCGGCGTCTTGATGGTTTCCTTGACCGGCTGGACAGCGACGACCTCGGCGTAGTCGGGACCGCGATCCACCAGGCTATAGGTGGCTACCGCGCCACCTGCGGTCACGCCTACGGCACCCAGAACGGCCCCGACGAGCATCGACTTGTTCACATGTACCTCCTGGCTTTCATCCAATGCGGGCTATGTTCGCCCTTTGCCTTGCCTAGGACTGGGCAAAAACCACCAAGTTCCAGGCTCCCGACAAACGTTTCGTTGGCGCAGATACGAAAACTCCCGCCAAAAGCGGGAGTCCTCGAGTGACCGGCAGGCGCCGGAGTGCCGAACCAGAGCGCCTCAGGGGCGATCGTCGACGGTGTCCTTGGCCTGCGGCGGGATCAGGTCCTCGCTGGTCAGGTTCAGCCAGATCAAGACCACGTTGGCGATGTAGATCGACGAGTAGGTACCCGCCATTACACCGACGAACAGGGCGATGGAGAAACCGAACAGGTTGTCGCCGCCGAAGAACAGCAGCGCGGCGATGGCCAGCAGCGTGGAGACCGAGGTGGCGATGGTGCGCAACAGGGTCTGGCTGGTGGAGATGTTCAGGTTCTCGATCAGACTGGCCTTGCGCAGCACGCGGAAGTTCTCGCGCACCCGGTCGAAGATCACGATGGTGTCGTTCAGCGAGTAACCGACCACCGCCAGCACAGCGGCGAGGACGGTCAGGTCGAAGGTCACCTGGAAGAACGACAGCACGCCCATCACGATGATCGCATCGTGCACCAGCGAGAGGATCGCACCGAGGGCGAACTTCCACTGGAAGCGGAAGCCGACGTACAGCAGGATGCCGCCCAGCGCCAGGAGCATGCCGAGGCCGCCCTGGTCGCGCAGCTCTTCACCCACCTGCGGGCCGACGTACTCGACCCGCTTCAGGTTCGCCGGGTTGCCGGTATCGGCCTGCTGCAAGGCGGTAGCGACCTTCTTGCCCAGTTCCGGGTCCTCGCTGGGCATCCGCACCAGCACGTCGCGGGCGTCGCCGAAGCTCTGCACCACGGCGTCCTCGTAGCCGGCGCCGACCAGTTGACCGCGCACCTTGCCGAGATCGGCCGGTTGTTCGTAGGTCAGCTCGATCAGCGTACCGCCGGTGAAGTCGAGGCCGAAGTTGATGCCCTTGGTGAACCAGCTGCCCAGGGCGATGACGGTCAGGATCAGGGTAACGGCAAACGCGATGTTGCGGATGCCCATGAAGTTGATGGTACCGATCTTGATATTCATCTCAGTCCCCTTAGATCCACAGCTTCTTGAAGTCACGCCCGCCGAAGATCAGGTTGACCATTGCGCGGGTGACCATGATGGCCGTGAACATCGAGGTGATGATGCCGAGCGACATGGTCACGGCAAATCCTTTCACCGGGCCGGTGCCCATGGCGTAGAGGATGCCGCCGACCAGCAGCGAGGTCAGGTTGGCGTCGAGAATCGCGGTGAAGGCACGGTTGAAGCCTTCGTGGATCGCCCGCTGGACCGACATGCCGTTGGCCAGCTCCTCGCGTATCCGCGAGAAGATCAGCACGTTGGCGTCCACCGCCATACCCATGGTCAGCACGATACCGGCGATGCCCGGCAGGGTCAGGGTCGCGCCGAGGACCGACATCAGCGCCACCAGCATGACCATGTTGAAGGCCAGCGCAACGGTGGCGATCACGCCGAAGAAACGGTAGATGACGATGATGAACAGCGATACGAAGAGCATGCCCCAGAGCGACGCATCGACACCCTTGGCGATGTTGTCCGCCCCCAGGCTCGGGCCGATGGTGCGTTCTTCGGCGAAGTACATCGGTGCAGCCAGGCCGCCGGCACGCAGCAGCAGGGCCAGTTCGGAGGACTCGCCCGGGCCATCGAGGCCGGTGATGCGGAACTGGTTGCCCAGCGGCGACTGGATGGTCGCCAGACTGATGATCTGCTTCTCTTCCTTGAACGCCGGAACCGCGACCTCCTTCTCGACGCCATCGACCATCTGCTTGGTGTAGCGGGTCACCGGCTTCTGCTCGATGAACACCACCGCCATGCTGCGGCCGACGTTGTTGCGGGTGGCGCGGTTCATCAGCTCGCCGCCGTGGCCATCCAGGCGGATGTTCACCTGCGGGCGGCCGTTCTCGTCGAAACTGGCGCTGGCGTCGGTGACCTGGTCGCCGGTGATGATCACCCCGCGCTCCAGCGGCACCGGCGGACGGCGCGGCTCGCGGAACTCGAAGGTCTCGGTGGCGGACTTCAGGGCGTCCGGCTCGGCGGCCAGGCGGAATTCGAGGTTGGCGGTCTTGCCGAGGATTCGCTTGGCTTCCGCGGTGTCCTGCACGCCCGGCAGCTCGACCACGATACGATTGGCGCCCTGGCGCTGCACCAGCGGCTCGGATACGCCCAGCTCGTTGACCCGGTTGCGGACGGTGGTGAGGTTCTGCTTGATGGAGTATTCGCGGATTTCCGCCAGTTTGGCCTGGGTCAGGGCGACGCGCAGGACCTGCAGGCCGTTGCGCTCTTCGGGCACGACCTCGAAATCGCGGAAGTCCTTGGCGATCAGGCTGCGCGCCTTGTCCAGGGATTCGCTGTCGGTGAAGCCGAGCTGGATCGCGCGATCCTGGATCGGCAGGCTGCGGTAGCGCACGCGCTCCTTGCGCAGCAGGCTCTTCACTTCGCTTTCATAGACCTTCAGGCGGGCATCGACCGCCTTGTCCATGTCCACTTCCAGCAGGAAGTGCACACCGCCGGACAGATCCAGGCCGAGCTTCATCGGGCTGCCGCCCAGCTTGCGCAGCCACTCGGGAGTGGTCTGGGCCAGGTTCAGCGCCACCACGTAGTCGTCGCCCAGGGTCCGGCGCACCACTTCCTTGGCGGGAAGCTGGTCGTCCTGCTTGACCAGGCGGATCAGGCCGCCCTTCTTCGACAGGCTGTTGGCCTTCACCGCGATACCGGCGTCGGTCAGCGCCTTGGCAGCGCGGTCGACGTCGGCCTGGGTGACCTGCAGCGCCGTGCTGGCGCCGCTGATCTGCACCGCCGGGTCGTCCGGGTAGAGGTTGGGTGCGGAATAGATGAACCCGACGGCGAGGACCGCCAGGATCAGCAGATATTTCCACAGAGGATACTTGTTGAGCATGACACCGCCCGTTATGACGCGGGGCGCCTTGCGCGCCCCGTCATGTGTTTAGGTGAAAATCAGATCGCTTTCAGGGTGCCTTTCGGCAGGGTCGCGGCAATCGCGGCCTTCTGGAACTTCAGCTCGACGTTGTCGGAAACCTCGACGACGACGAAATCGTCGGCGACCTTGGTCACCTTGCCGGCGATACCGCCGGAAGTGACGACTTCGTCACCTTTTTGCAGGTTGCCCAGCAGGTTCTTGTGTTCCTTGGCGCGCTTGGCCTGGGGACGCCAGATCATCAGGTAGAAGATGACCAGGAAACCAACCAGGAAGACCCACTCGAAACCGGTGCCGGCCGGGCCAGCGGCTGCCGGAGCGGCTGCGTCGGCGTAGGCAGCGGGAATTAGAAAGCTCATGTAGCACTCCTGTCACAAAGCAATAGAGTTGGATAAAGGAAAGTCAGGCATCCAGCGGCGGCGTGGGAAGGCCGCGCTTGGCATAGAAGGCATCGACAAAGGCGGCCAATGTACCCTGTTGGATTGCCTCGCGCAAACCAGCCATAACCCGCTGATAATGCCGCAAGTTGTGGATGGTATTGAGCATGCTACCGAGCATTTCCCCGCACTTGTCCAAGTGGTGCAGATAGGCGCGGGAAAAATGTTTGCAGGTGTAACAGTCGCAGGTCGGGTCGAGCGTGGAGTCGTCGTGCTTGTGTACCGAGTTGCGGATCTTGATCACCCCGCTGTCGACGAACAGGTGGCCGTTGCGCGCATTGCGCGTCGGCATCACGCAGTCGAACATGTCCACGCCGCGGCGCACGCCTTCCACCAGGTCTTCCGGCTTGCCCACGCCCATCAGGTAGCGCGGCTTGTCGGCCGGCATCTGCGGCGGCAGGAAATCGAGCACGCGGATCATCTCTTCCTTCGGCTCGCCCACCGACAAACCACCGATGGCCAGGCCGTCGAAGCCGATCTCCTGCAAGCCATCCAGCGAGCGCAGGCGCAGGTCCTCGTGCATACCGCCCTGGACGATGCCGAACAGCGCCGACGGGCTATCGCCATGGGCGATCTTCGAGCGCTTGGCCCAGCGCAGCGACAGCTCCATGGAGCGCTTGGCGACCTCATGGTCGGCCGGGTACGGCGTGCATTCGTCGAAGATCATCACGATGTCCGAGCCCAGGGCGCGTTGCACCGCCATGGACTCCTCCGGCCCCATGAAGACCTTGGCGCCGTCCACCGGCGAGGCGAAGGTCACGCCCTCCTCCTTGATCTTGCGCATGGCTCCCAGGCTGAACACCTGGAAACCGCCGGAATCGGTGAGGATCGGGCCTTTCCACTGCATGAAGTCATGCAGGTCGCCGTGGCGCTGGATCACCTCGGTGCCCGGGCGCAACCAGAGATGGAAGGTGTTGCCGAGGATGATCTGCGCGCCGATGTCCTCGATGTCGCGCGGCAACATGCCCTTCACCGTGCCGTAGGTGCCCACCGGCATGAAGGCCGGGGTCTCGACCACGCCGCGGGGGAAGGTCAGGCGGCCGCGACGGGCCTTGCCGTCGGTCGCCAGCAGCTCGAAGTTCATGAAGCTCATGGATCAGTCCTCGGGTCCGCGGGGCGCGGGATTGCGGGTGATGAACATGGCATCACCGTAACTGAAGAAGCGATAGCCCTGCGCCACCGCCGCGGCGTAGGCAGCCATGGTCTCCGGGTAGCCGGCGAAGGCCGAGACCAGCATCAGCAGGGTGGATTCGGGCAGGTGGAAGTTGGTGACCAGGGCATCGACCACATGGAACGGCCGGCCCGGGAAGATGAAGATGTCGGTGTCGCCGCTGAACGGCTTCAGCTCACCGTCGCGTGCCGCGCTTTCCAGCGAGCGCACGCTGGTGGTGCCGACGGCGACTACCCGGCCGCCGCGGGCCCGGCAGGCGGAAACCGCGTCCACCACGTCCTGGCCGACCTCCAGCCATTCGCGGTGCATCACATGGTCCTCGATACGCTCGACACGCACCGGCTGGAAGGTACCGGCGCCGACATGCAGGGTAACGAAGGCGGTATCCACCCCCTTCGCGCGGATCGCCTCGAGCAGCGCCTCATCGAAGTGCAGGCCGGCGGTCGGGGCCGCCACCGCACCGGCGCGCTGGGCGTAGACGGTCTGGTAGCGCTCGCGGTCGGCCGCATCGTCCGGTCGGTCGATATAGGGAGGCAACGGCATGTGCCCGACCCGCTCCAGCAAAGGCAGCACAGGCTCGGCGAAAGCGAGTTCGAACAGGGCGTCGTGGCGTTGCAGCATCTCCGCGCTGCCACCGCCTTCGACGAGGATCCGCGTACCGGGCTTGGGCGCCTTGCTGGCGCGTATGTGGGCAAGCACCCGGTGCTGGTCGAGCACGCGCTCGACCAGGACTTCCAGCTTGCCACCGGACTCCTTCTGGCCGAACAGGCGCGCCGGGATCACCCGGGTATTGTTGAACACCATCAGGTCGCCCGGACGCAGGTAGTCCAGGAGATCGGCGAATTGTCTGTGGGCGAGGGTTCCCGTCGGGCCATCCAGCGCCAACAGGCGGCTTGCGCGGCGTTCAGGCAGGGGATGACGGGCGATCAGGGCCTCGGGCAAGTCGAAATGAAAATCGGCGACACGCATGGGGAGACTCTCGAAAGGCCGCGTAGCTTACCGGAAATGTGTTTTCCCCGCCACGAACCCGATTGACCAACGGTAGGCGCCTCCCTATACTGCGCCGCCATTGCCTCGGTGGCGGAATCGGTAGACGCGGCGGATTCAAAATCCGTTTCTGGCGACAGAGTGAGAGTTCGAGTCTCTCCCGAGGCACCATCCTGACTTCCCAAGCGTTTCCAGGGGAGCCCAGGACAGCAGAGAAACCGGCCTTCGCGCCGGTTTTTTGTTGTCCGCGATCTGGCTGATCCGGCCTGCAAATAAAAAAAGGCAGCGCTGGAGTCGAGACGCTGCCTTTTACCCGAGCTGCTGTCTTCCCAGCTCGGCGAAAAAAATCTACCACAGCCGACGCCAAAAAGAAGCCCCGCGGATGCGGGCTTCTTGTCGCGCCAGGGGCGGTTTGCACCTGTTCGGTCTGCGAGTCTTTTGCTCATCCGTGACGAATAAGCTGGCAGCTCGCCCCTGGCGCGGGACTTTCAGCCGCTAGCCTCGGTCCGCCGGAAGTGCGACGACGGAAGCCCCCTGCCCCTCCTGCACAGTCAGGCTGGAAAGCAGACTCTCCAGCGGCATCGGCCGGCCGATCAGGTAGCCCTGCAGGTAATCCACCCCGCGGGCGGCCAGGTAGTCACGCTGCTCGGGAGTCTCCACGCCTTCGGCGACGATATCCAGGTCGAGCTTGGCGGACAGCTCGACGATGCTGTCGAGAATATGCCCGGAAAGAGTATCGATGCCGATGCGGGCGACGAAGCTCTGGTCGATCTTCAGGCAGTCCACCTGGAACTTGCGCAGGTAGGCCAGGCTGGAATGTCCAGTGCCGAAATCGTCGATGGCGATCTTCACTCCCAGGGCATGCAATTCGTCGAACAGGCGGTCGGTGACTTCGCTCGACTCGATCAGCTCGCGCTCGGTCAGTTCCAGGACCAGGGTGATGTGCCCGGGCGGAAACGCCGCCAACAGCTCGCGACAGTCGTCCACCAAGGCCAGTTCGTGGCAATGGGTGGCACTGATGTTGAAACCGATGTGGAAGCCTGGCTCCAGCTTCCCGGCATGCCCGCCCAGGTCTTCCGCGACCTGGCGCATCAGCGCGCGCGTCATCGGTACGATCAGTCCCGAGCGCTCGGCGAAAGGTATGAACAGGTCGGGCCGGATCAGTCCCTCGCGCGGATGACGCCAGCGCATGAGCACCTCGACGCCTATCCAGCGTCCGCCCTGGCCGGGACTCAGCGGCTGGTAGTAGGGAATGAACTCGTTGGCCTCCAGGGCCCGGCGCAGTTCGCTGCTGGGCGAGGCGACCCGCCTGGATAGCCAGTAGCACAGAGTGCCGGCCAGCAGTCCGAAGAACAGTAGCAGGCCGAACATCGCCGGGTTCTGCGAGCGGATCGATCGCCACTCCTCACCCTCGGGGAAGCCCGACAGCACACGCAACGGATAACGCTGCGAAGCGAGCGATACGGCGGCGACCTCATAGGTGGGCGGCGCGTCGCGGTGGGTGCGGCCCTCGGCATCCAGCCAATTGGGACCGACCACCAGCACCTGTCGGCTACGTCGGTCGACGAGGTCCAGCACGTAGCTCAAGTAGCGCCCGTCGATCGCCGCCAATACCCCGCGCTTGCCGTCGGAGTCCCGCAGGACCAGCAGCGCGGCGTCCGGCGTGACCTGGTTGCCGGGCATCAGCAAGAGGCGTCCGTCGACATAGTTCTCGATCCGCACCGGCTCGTCGAAGCCGCCGAACAACGACGTGCAATAGATCGTATTGTCGCGCGTCAAATTGACCGAGCGTACGAACGGCATGATCGCCACTTGCTCGCGCAGCGCCAGTTCGGCCTCGGGACAGGGGCGCCCCGCCACCGGCATGACCTTGCGCGCCGCCAGCGCAGCGTTGTCGAGCATCCGTTCGAACTGCCGCACCGCATTCCCGGCTGCCTGCTCGGACGTCTCCTGGAGGCTTCGCTCGGCCTGCCAGTAGAGGATGAGCAGCCCCAGGACGATCGGCATCACCCCGACCAGCACGGACAACGACAGCCGGAGCGCCTTTCTCCTGGCTCGCTTCACCGGAATCGGCATAGAAAAGACTCGTAATGATTGGGGTCTGCGCAAAGACTAGAACAGCCGGGGAAAAGCGTTGCCCGGGTGGGCGGCGCAAGCTGCGGATGGACGTATAATCCCCGGCTTTGCCCCGCACGGAACACGCCGATGCCGAAACACATGCTTTCTCCCCAGGGCGACTATGCCCCTGCCGGTCTGGTCCGCCGCCTGGCGGCGATGTTCTATGACTTCCTGCTCTGCGTGGCGCTGATGATGGTGGTCACCCTGGTTTACCAGCAAGGCATCCTTCGACTGATCTACGGCAGCGAGCATCTGCGCGAACTGGCCGACCGCGGCGCGCTGATCGGCGACCCGCTGCTCTCGACCCTGCTGGTGTTCGCCCTGTTCGGCTTCTTCGCCAAATTCTGGACCCACAACGGCCAGACCCTGGGCATGCAGGTCTGGGGACTGCGCGTGCAGAACCGCGACGGCAGCGCCATCAGCCTGCTCCAGGCGCTGCTGCGCTTCATGATCGCCATCGCCTCCTGGCTGTGCCTCGGCCTCGGCTTCCTCTGGATGCTCTGGGACAAGGACAAGCGTACCTGGCACGACCGCTATTCGGAGAGCCAGGTGGTCAGGCTGCCGAAGAACACTCACAAGAAGTGAGCGAAACAGGTCCGCAGAACGCGCTGTTTTGGCCTTTGTCGCGCCGGCGGCCAGGCTCCAGCCCGACGCGACAAGGAAGCACAAAGGCCACCCGTGGGTGGCCTTTTTTCATACCCGGCCTGCCGGGCCTGTCAGCCCGCCCGGCGTAGCAGCCAGACACCCGCCAGTGCGCAGATCGAGGCGGGGATCACCACCGCCAGCAGCGGCGGGAAGTCGAACACCAGGCTGGAGGGACCGAGCAGGTCCTGGGCGATGCGGAAGACGAAGCCCACCAGCACGCCGGTGAAGATCCGCTGGCCCAGGGTCACCGAGCGCAACGGACCGAAGATGAAGGAAATCGCCATCAGCACCAGCGCGGCGGTCACCAGCGGTTGCAGGACCTTGGTCCAGAACGCCAGCCAGTAGCGGTTGTTGTTCAGGCCCTGGTCGGCGAGATAGTGGATGTACTGCCAGAGACCGCTGATAGACAGCGCCTCGGGCTCCATCACCACAGTGTTCAGCAGTTGCGGGCTGAGCTGGGCATCCCAGCGTTCGGTCGGTAGCTTGACCACCTCTGAACGCTTTTCCCTCGGATGCAGCAAGGTGGTGGTGACCTCTTCCAGTTGCCAGTGATCGGTCTCGAAGCGCGCGCGCTTGGCGAAACTGGCCGATTCCAGGCCACGCTGCTCGTCGAAGCGGTAGCGGGTCACGCCGTACAGCACGCCATTGGGCTGCACCGCGTTGATGTGGATGTACTCGCGCCCCTGGCGATGCCACAGACCGCGCTTGGAGCTTTGCGAATCGCCGCCGCCCTGGGCCAGGGCGCGGCCGCTCTGGGCGATGTTCTCGGTCCAGGGCGCGACGTACTCGCCAACCAGGATGCCGGCCAGCATCAGCACCAGCATCGGTTTCATCACCGCCCAGACGATCCGCGACAGGGATACCCCGGCCGCGCGCATGATGGTCAGTTCGCTGTTGCTGGCCAGGGTGCCGAGGCCGACCAGGCAGCCGATCAGCGCCGCCATCGGCAGCATGTCGTAGGCGCGCCGTGGCGCGGTGAGGAAGATGAAGCGCAGGGCGTCGCCGATGCCGTAGCTGGCGCTGATGTCGTTGAGTTCGTCGATGAAGGCGAACAGCAGCGCTAGGCCAAGGATCACCCCGAGCACCGCGAGGATCGCGACGAAGACGGTGACACCGATGTAACGATCGAGCTTAACCATGCGCCACCTCGCGACCGGCACGGGAGGACGCCAGCTTCAGGCGCAAGGGTTCCCAATAGAACAGAAGAAGACCGATCGCCAGGAATAGTCCGTGGACCCACCACAGGCCGATGGCCATGGGGATCTTGCCTTTGTCCAACTGGCCACGGACAGCGATCAGCAGAGCCAGGTAGCCCATATAAAGGAGGATCGCCGGCAGCAGCTTGAGGAAGCGCCCCTGCCGAGGGTTGACCCGCGACAGCGGCACCGCCAGCAGGGTCACCACGAATACCAGCAGCGGTGTCGACAGGCGCCACTGCAATTCGGCCTGGTAGCGTGGGTTGTCGCTGCCGAACAGATCGGCGGTGGGCACCGCGTCGCGCTCGCTCACCTCGCTGCTGGCCTCGGGCTTGGGCAGCATCACGCCATAGGTGTCGTACTGGATCGCCCGGTAGTTGGCCTGCCCGGGATTGCCGTCGTAGCGGTAGCCGTTGTGCAGGATCAGGTAACGGCTGCCATCCGCCTGGATGTTCTGGGTGCCCTTCTCCGCCACCAGGATGGAGATGCCGCGTTCCTGGTTGCTGCTGTTGAGGTCCTTCTGCGAAATGAAGATGCCGGCCAGTTCGCCGCGATCCTTCGACAGTTCCTCGGTATAGGTCACCCGGGTACCGTCGCGCATTGCCTGGAAACGGCCCGGGACCAGGGTGTCGAACTCGGTCAGGGTATCCTGCTTGTTCAACAGCAGGGCGAACTGGTTGATGCCCTGGGGCGCCAGGAACAGGCTCAGCCAGGCCACCAGGATCGCCACCAGCAGCGCCGGCGCCATGGTGTAGCCGAGCAGGCGCTTCTGGCTCATGCCGGTCGCCGAGAGCACGGTCATCTCGCTTTCCAGATAGAGCCGCCCGTAGGCCAGCAGGATGCCGAGGAACAGGCCAAGCGGCAGAATCAGCTGCAGGAAGCCGGGAATCCGGAACGCCATGATCAGGAACAGCGAACCGGGGTCGAGCAACCCCTGCGCCGCTTGCGCCAGGTACTTGATGAAACGGCCACTCATGATGATCACCAGCAGCACGGCGCTGACGGCGCTCATGGTGACCAGCACTTCACGGGACAAATAACGGAAAACGATCAATCCGGACACTCCTGGGTTGCCAGGCTCTGACGGGGCCCGTCGGCCCCGTCATCACGCGTTTCCGGCCATGGCGGCATGGCGCGGAGAAAATAGCCGGCATTATCCTGCGATTCGGCGGGCCTGTCACTGCGCAGGCCGAACCAAGAGCCCGATAGACCGTCGAGGCGAACGCTCGTTCAGCGCTTGCCGATTTATTCGACGACCGTCGCTGATTGCTCGCCGCCCTCTCCGAGATGACGGACGAACCAGTCTGCCGCGGCCTGGCTGGTGGCGTCGAAATGCTCGATGTACGGCGTGAAATGGCCGCCGGCGAGCATCAGCAGCCGCTTGGGCGGCAATGCCCGCTGGTAGGCCTCCAGGCAAAGGTCCGTGGGCGTGAGCAGGTCCCGGTCGGCGACGATCATCAGCAGCGGCGTGGGGCTGATCCGCCCAATGTGAATGCCCGGCTCGTTCTCTCGCGCCAGCTCGGCGCTACGCAGGGTCACCCGGTTGCACCAGCTCGGCGCCAGCGCCGCGCTGTCGGTGAAGAACCGGTGGGCGTCCGCGCCGGCCATCGCGCAAGGCTCGTCGGGGCCCGCGGCGACCGCCGGCAACAGCGCTGGCGGCAAGCCCTCGAAGCGCCGCTGGCGGTCCGCGTCGAAGCTTGCCAGCAATGCCGGCAACTGCTCGGCGCGGGTCCGGCGCAACGCCGAGGCATGGCCGCTGACGGTCGGCACCTGCGCCACCACGCATTTCACCCGCCGATCCAGTGCGGCCACTTCCAGCACATGTCCGCCGCTGTAGCTGGTTCCCCAGATGCCGATGCGGCTGGCGTCGACCCGGGCCTGGGCGCCCAACCAGGTGATCGCGTCGCGATAGCCACGGCGCTGCATCACCGGATCGATTTCCTGACGCGGTTCGCCGTCGCTGTCGCCGAAGTTCGGATGATCGTAGAGGAGCACGACGAAGCCGGCGGCGGCGAATACCTCGGCGTAACGGTCCAGGTACTGCTCCTTCACCCCGGAAAAACCGTGCGTCATGACGATCGCCGGCCGCTCGGCACGCGCCTCCGGCAAATACAGCCAGCCGCGCAGGGCGACACCCTCGGAGCGGAATTCCACGTTCAGTCGTTGCATGCTTGCCTCCCGGGTCAGTCGTCTGGAAACGGGCCCAGCATAGGAATCCTGCCGCGTCGGCGCCGCCCGCCAACGGACGAAGGCTACGCCGAATCGGACAAGGCGAAGTAGCGGCTCGGCGTGCTCCCGGTCAGGCGTCGGAACATGGCACTGAATGCGCTGGGCGTCTGGTAGCCGAGATCCACGGCGATCCGCGCCACCGCTTCGCCAGCCGCCAGGCGTGGCAGGGCGGCGGCTAGGCGCACCTGGTGGCGCCAATGGACGAAGGTCACTCCCAGCTCGGAGAGAAACAGCCGTGCCAGGGTCCGCGAGGACGCCCCCACGTAGCGCGCCCACTCCTCCAGCCCGCGAGGGTCGGCCGGGTTCTCCAGCAGCGCCTGGCAGATTCTTCCCAGGCGTCGGTCCGCGGGGTCGGGCAAGGCCAGGGGCTGTTCCCGCGACCACTCCAGTTCGTCCAGCAGCACCGCCATCAACCGCCCCTCCCGGCCGCGCTCGTCGTACAACAACGGCAGGCCGGCGGCGCGCACGATCAACTCGCGCAACAATGGGCTGACCATCACTCCGCGCGGCACCCGGGGGAATTCCGGCGGGCAGGACTGCGGCCGGACATAGACGGTGTGCAAGCGGACCTCGCCGCGCGCCAGCATCGCGTGCGCCATCCCCGCCGGCATCCATACCGCGCGCTGCGGCGGGACCAGCCATAGTGTGCGACCGACATGCAGTTCGATCACGCCCGACAGGGCATGGATCAACTGCGCCCGCTCGTGCCGATGCTCGGCGACCACGAAACCCGCCGGGAAGGTCTTGGCCATGACCCCGAGCGGCCGGCCGACTCGCTGGTAATCGCGCGGATCGGTACTCCTGGCGGGATCCGCGACTGGTTTGCTGGCGGGCACGGTGCGATTCCTGCGGAACGAAACGTTCATTATAGGGACGCGGCATGGCCGCGGGTTCCCGTGCGTACACAGTCGTGCCAGACACGCCGCAGTTGTGCGACCATGTGCGGCAACGGCCGGGAGGCACCGCCAACCCGGCTCCGGCGCTGTAGAACCTCGGTTGCCATCCTCGGCATGGAACGACCCCCGCCGCAACGACTAAGCTGTCGCTGCCTGCGTCACCGCCCCGGCGGCGACCGTCAGTCCTCGGGACGAATCGTGCTCGGAACAATCGCTTACCGCTAACGGATGCCGCCCCTTGCGCCATCCCGACTGTCTGTATTGGGGACCTCTTCCATGGAATTCCTTGTTAAAAGCGTACGCCCGGAAACCCTGAAAACCGCCACCCTGGTGCTCGCCGTAGGCGAAGGCCGCAAGCTCGGCGCCAGCGCCAAGGCGGTCGACGACGCCACCGGCGGCGCCATCAGCGCAGTGCTCAAGCGTGGCGACCTGGCCGGCAAGGTCGGCCAGACCCTGCTCCTGCAGAGCCTGCCCAATCTCAAGGCCGAGCGCGTGCTGCTGGTCGGCGCCGGCAAGGAGCGCGAACTGGGCGACCGCCAGTACCGCAAGCTGGCCTCCGCCGTGCTGTCGACCCTCAAGGGCCTGGCCGGCGCCGATGCCGCGCTGGCCCTCGGCGATCTCGCGGTGAAAGGCCGCGATGCCCACGCGAAGGCGCGTCTGCTGGTGGAAACCCTGGCCGATGGCCTGTACGTGTTCGATCGCTACAAGAGCCAGAAAGCCGAGCCGCTGAAACTGAAGAAGCTGACCCTGCTCGCCGACAAGGCCGACAGCGCCGCCGTCGAGCAAGGCAGCAAGGAAGCCCAGGCCATCGCCAATGGCATGGCCCTGACCCGTGATCTCGGCAACCTGCCGCCGAACGTCTGCCATCCGACGTTCCTCGGCGAGCAGGCCAAGGGCCTGGCCAAGGAGTTCAAGGGCCTGAAGGTCGAGGTCCTCGACGAGAAGAAACTGCGCGAGCTGGGCATGGGCTCGTTCCTCGCCGTCGCCCAGGGCAGCGACCAGCCGCCGCGGCTGATCGTCCTGCAATACAACGGCGCGAAGAAGGACCAGGCCCCGCACGTGCTGGTCGGCAAGGGCATCACCTTCGACACCGGCGGCATCAGCCTCAAGCCGGGCCAGGGCATGGACGAGATGAAGTTCGACATGTGCGGCGCCGCCAGCGTCTTCGGCACCTTCCGCGCGGTGCTCGAACTGCAGTTGCCGATCAACCTGGTCGGCCTGCTCGCCTGCGCCGAGAACATGCCCAGCGGCGGAGCCACCCGTCCGGGCGACATCGTCACCACCATGAGCGGGCAGACCGTCGAGATCCTCAACACCGACGCCGAAGGGCGCCTGGTGCTGTGCGACGCACTGACCTACGCCGAGCGCTTCAAGCCTCAGTCGGTGATCGACATCGCCACCCTCACCGGCGCCTGCATCGTCGCCCTGGGCAGCAACACCTCGGGCCTTATGGGCAACAACGAAGCGCTGGTCAGGCAACTGCTCAAGGCCGGCGAGTTCGCCGACGACCGCGCCTGGCAATTGCCGCTGTTCGACGAATACCAGGAACAGCTGGACAGCCCGTTCGCCGACATCGCCAACATCGGCGGGCCGAAGGCCGGCACCATCACCGCCGGCTGCTTCCTCTCGCGCTTCGCCAAGAAATACCACTGGGCGCACCTGGACATCGCCGGCACCGCCTGGATCAGCGGCGGCAAGGACAAAGGCGCCACCGGCCGCCCGGTTCCGTTGTTGACCCAGTACCTGCTGGAACGGGCCAAGTGACCCGGGTCGATTTCTACGTGATCCCCAGCGCCGATCCGTCGGCGCGCCTGCAGGTCGCCTGCCGCCTGGCCGAGAAGGCCTGGCGGCAGGGCATGCATGTCTACCTGCATTGCGCCGACGAGGCGCAGCGCAGCGAGTTGGACGGCCGCCTGTGGAGCTTCCGCGGCGAGGCCTTCATTCCTCACAGCCTGGCCGAGGAAGACGCCGAGGCGCCCGTCGCCCTGGGCCTGAGCGAGCCCCCGGGGAACCATCGCGACCTGCTGATCAACCTGGCCCTCGAGGCCCCCGGCTTCGTCCCGAACTTTTCGCGGGTGGCCGAACTGGTGGTCGAGGAGCCGGCGATCCGCCAGGCGGCACGGGATAAATTCCGCTTCTACCGGGAGCAGGGCTATCCTCTACAGGACCATCGCCTGCCGCGTATCTGAAGTGCACGACCATGGACAGCCACAAACCGACACAACCCCCGGAGCAGTTGCTCGATGATCTGGAGTCGATCCACGACCTGCTCTACGAACGGAACGAGCCGCCCTTGCTGACCGAATCCTTCGAGCCGGACAACATTCCCCTGCTTTCCGACGTCGTCTCCCCCGGTACCGCACCGCGCGCGCCAGAGCCGCAGGCCGCGGCAGCCACCACGGCAGGGTTGGCGCCCACCGAACAGGAGCGCCTGGACGACGAGTTGCGAGCGTCCGCCGAACTGATCCTGCAGGAAGTCATCGACGACTTCGCCCCGCAGATCGAAGCCGAACTGCGCCGCCGCCTGCAAGCCCGCCTGGGTCGCCTGCTCGGCCAACGCAACGGCTGATCCGGACGCGGCGGGCGCCCGCCGCGGCCCGCGGCCTTACCCCCGGGCCGCCATCCCCGCTATACTCCCGGACTTTCTTCGCATTTTCCCCAGCCATATTCAGCTTTGGTCCCCTTTCGCATGGACAAGACTTACCAGCCGCACGCCATCGAGACTTCCTGGTACGAGACCTGGGAGTCCAACGACTACTTCGCTCCGAGCGGCGAAGGCCAGCCCTACACCATCATGATCCCGCCGCCGAACGTGACCGGCAGCCTGCACATGGGACATGGCTTCAACAACGCGATCATGGACGCGCTGATCCGCTACCGCCGCATGCAGGGCCGCAACACCCTGTGGCAGCCGGGCACCGATCACGCCGGCATCGCCACCCAGATGGTGGTCGAGCGCCAGCTCGGCGCCCAGGGCGTGAGCCGCCACGACCTCGGCCGGGAGAAGTTCCTGGAGAAGATCTGGGAATGGAAGGAACAGTCCGGCGGCAACATCACCCGGCAGATTCGTCGCCTGGGCTCCTCGGTGGACTGGTCGCGCGAGCGCTTCACCATGGACGACGGCCTCTCCGAAGCGGTCAAGGAAGCCTTCGTGCGCCTGCATGAAGACGGCCTGATCTACCGCGGCAAACGCCTGGTGAACTGGGACACCAAGCTGCACACCGCGATTTCCGACCTGGAAGTGGAAAACCACGACGAGAAGGGCCACCTCTGGCACCTGCGTTACCCGCTGGTGAACGGCGCGAAGACCAGCGAAGGCCTGGATTACCTGGTGGTCGCCACCACCCGTCCGGAAACCCTGCTGGGCGACGCCGCGGTCGCGGTGCACCCGGAAGACGAGCGCTACGCCAAGCTGATCGGCCAGTTCGCCGAACTGCCGATCGTCGGCCGGCACATCCCGATCATCGCCGACGAGTACGTCGACCGCGAATTCGGCACCGGCTGCGTGAAGATCACCCCGGCCCACGACTTCAACGACTACGAAGTGGGCAAGCGCCACGACCTGCCGCTGATCAACATCTTCGACAAGAACGCCGCGGTGCTGGCCCAGGCCCAGGTGTTCCACCTCGACGGCAGCGTCAACCCGAACCTCGACCCCAGCCTGCCGCAGAGCTACGCCGGCATGGACCGCTTCGCCGCGCGCAAGGCCATCGTCGCCGAGTTCGAGGCCATGGGCCTGCTCGAGAAGGTCGACGACCACGCACTGAAAGTACCGAAGGGCGACCGCTCCGGCACCGTCATCGAGCCCTGGCTGACCGACCAGTGGTACGTCAGCACCAAGCCGCTGGCCGAAGACGCCATCGCCGCCGTGGAAGACGGCCGTATCCAGTTCGTGCCCAAGCAGTACGAGAACATGTACTTCTCCTGGATGCGCGACATCCAGGACTGGTGCATCAGCCGCCAGCTCTGGTGGGGCCACCGCATCCCGGCCTGGTACGACGAGGCCGGCAACGTCTACGTCGGCCGCGACGAGGTCGAGGTGCGCACCAAGCACAAGCTCGGCAACGAGGTCGAGTTGCGCCAGGACGAAGACGTTCTCGACACCTGGTTCAGCTCCGGCCTGTGGACCTTCTCCACCCTCGGCTGGCCGCAGCAGACCGAGTTCCTCAAGACCTTCCACCCCACCGACGTACTGGTCACCGGCTTCGACATCATCTTCTTCTGGGTCGCGCGGATGATCATGCTCACCATGCACCTGGTGAAGAACCCCGACGGCACCCCGCAGATCCCGTTCAAGACCGTCTATGTCCACGGCCTGGTGCGCGACGGCCAGGGCCAGAAGATGTCCAAGTCCAAGGGCAACGTACTCGACCCGCTGGACATCGTCGACGGCATCGACCTCGATACCCTGCTGCAAAAGCGCACCAGCGGCATGATGCAGCCGAAGCTGGCGGAGAAGATCGCCAAGCAGACCCGCGCCGAATTCCCCGAAGGCATCGCCAGCTACGGCACCGACGCCCTGCGCTTCACCTTCTGCTCGCTGGCCTCCACCGGCCGCGACATCAAGTTCGACATGGGCCGCGTCGAAGGCTTCCGCAACTTCTGCAACAAGATCTGGAACGCCGCCAACTTCGTCATCGAGAACACCGATGGCCAGGACACCGGGGTCAACGGCGAGCCAGTCGAGCTGTCCTCGGTCGACCGCTGGATCATCTCCCAGTTGCAGCGCACCGAGCAGGAAGTCACCCGCCAGCTCGACGCCTTCCGCTTCGACCTGGCCGCCCAGGCCCTCTATGAGTTCATCTGGGACGAGTACTGCGCCTGGTACCTGGAGCTGGTCAAGCCGGTGCTGTGGGACGAGAACGCCCCCATCGAGCGCCAGCGCGGCACTCGTCGCACCCTGATCCGCGTGCTGGAGACGGCCCTGCGCCTGGCGCACCCGTTCATGCCGTTCATCACCGAGGAAATCTGGCAGCGCATCAAGGGCCAGGCCGGCAAGGAAGGTCCGACCCTGATGCTGCAACCCTGGCCGGTGGCCGACGAAGGCAGGATCGACGCCGCCGCCGAAGGCGACATCGAGTGGGTCAAGGCGCTGATGCTCGGCGTGCGGCAGATCCGCGGCGAGATGAACATCTCCATGGCCAAGCGCATCGACATCATCCTCAGGAACGCCTCGCCCAGCGACCACCGCCGCCTGGCCGACAACGAGCCGCTGCTGATGAAACTGGCCAAGCTGGAAAGCATCCGCGTGCTGGAAGCCGGCGAGGAAGCGCCGATGTCCGCCACCGCCCTGGTCGGCGACATGGAAGTATTGGTGCCGATGGCCGGCCTGATCGACAAGAGCGCCGAACTGGGGCGCCTGGACAAGGAGATCCAGCGCCTGGAAGGCGAGGTCAAGCGCGTCGGCGGCAAGCTGTCCAACGAAGGCTTCGTCGCCAAGGCCCCGGCCGACGTGATCGAGAAGGAACGCGCCAAGCTCGCCGAGGCCGAACAGGCCCTGGCCAAGCTGGCCGAGCAACGGCAGAAGATCGCCGCGCTCTAAGCACTCTCGCCAAGGTACGGGGCTGCGGCCTCGTACCTTTCTCCCCTCAGGCGCCGCTGTCTATCTGCGCCGAAGTGATCTGGCATACCGCGTTCACCGTGGCGCTGGCCGAATAGGCGATCTCCGGCAGTTTGTTCTGTGTGGCCTGGGCGCTCAGCATCAGCGACAGCATGGCCTTGCCGGCATCGGTATTCATCGGCGGCAGGCGCATCAGGCCAAAGCCGCAATCCGCCGCTCCCGGCTTGCTGACGATGAAGCCCCAGCCTCCACCCGGAGAATTCGCGTCTACCATGAAGCCCACGCGCATGATGGTGACGTTGTTGACTTTCTTGTCGATGGCGTGGGCTGAAGCTGATACGAGCACCAGCAACAGAAATATAGCTACCTTCTGCCTCATATAACCTCCCCAGAAATTCTCACCCGAGAGACAGTCAAAATATTTCTTTAACCACCCCCTTTCCTACAACACGGTCCAACTCCCTAACCTCAAAAACATCCCCAATCCTTATTTCGCTACCGAAGAACTCCCAACTAGCAAACTTTATTTTCGCCATAACAGTCATCCCAGGATAGAGAACCTTATCATCAGGGTAGGTGTGAACCCCGCTAACAAGACACTCCACCTGATGAAATTTATGATGAGGAGAATACCCACTCACAACCCCTTTAACCTTAGGCATAGGAACTTCAACAGACAGTTCGATCAACGCCAAAACATCGTATCGCTTCATAAAGCACCTAAAACTCATGATGAATTGATCTTACACTTCTATTGAGCAACTCCATACCCCCCTCTTTAACGGTTACTACCCCGCTCTTGAAAATAAATGAATCAATCTGCCCATGAGTTACCTCAAACCCTTTAAGAGCAGACTTATCCACAACAGCCTTAACCACTGCCGAATAGTCAAAGTTAGTATTCGCATAAGTTAAAACCTCATTTAGGTTCATACCAAACTGCTTCATCTCGTTCCCCTCATATCTAAGAGAGAACTTTCCAGAGTCCATTATGCTATAAAACTCCTCAGGCCCAACCGCTCTATATAAATATACACTCTCAACCTCTACAACCTTCGTCACCCTACCTGCAAGATTAAAGCTCTTGACTGCAGAAAAACCTGAGGAAAATATCAAACTTCCTATATCAAACAGCCCCGCACCGGCTCGCTGATCCAGACTTTTATATGCAAGAAGGTCATCATACCCAACCCCAGAAATTTTCCGAGACAGGGTATTATTTGCATAGTGCTGAAAACCACCAACCAAAGGGTTCAACCATGATGTCGCTTGGGCAGCTGACATGAATCCCTTGAAAGTTCCCAAGCCAAAATCAAAGCCACTTTCAGGAAGATTTAGCTTCCAAGCATTACCCAGCAACAACCAACTATCATCTATAATTGGCGAGTACCAATATCCTCCCGTTGAAATGTCCTCCAACGCATACCCCGTCGGGTCTACACTGGCGAATGGATTGTTCCAACCATAAGAATACCGGTTGTAGGCCTGCGCATTGGCCGTATCCTGATAGACGATATCGGCGCTGAGGAACCGCCCGATCACCGGGTCATAGACCCGCCCGTTCATATGGACGAGCCCGGACTCCTCCAGGTGCTCGTGGCCGGTGAAGCCACGCCGGGTGGAGGTGGCGGTGGATTGGTTGCCGTTGTCCTTCCAGTCAGCGCCACGGTGTTCGCCGAACGCGGCGAAAGACTGGCGTTCGCTGACGGCACCGTTGGCGTCGAGCAGGATTTCCACCGAGCCGAGCGCATCGCGCAGCAGGTAGAGCTTTTTGACGGCGCCCCCTTCCTTGCGCAGGATCAGGTAGTCGCCGACGTAGGCGTCCTGCCAACTGCGCCCGCCGTCGTTGACCTCCTCGAAACGCCCCTCGTCCAGGTAGACAGAGGTGCGCCCATCCACCGTCTGCAGGTAGCGCTTGCGCTCGGGATCGTAGGAGAAGCGGCTGAGGCTGGAACCTGCGGAAATTTCCACGGGTTTATCGAACGATGCGTACTTGACTTGTCGCCCCGGCCCGCTGAGCTGGTTGCCGCGAGCGTCATAGCAATACGTCCCGGCGCTGGTGCCGCGCACGGCGTGCGGTCCGGGCTGGGCCACCCCGCCGCGACCAGCACAGAGCTGCTGCTCGGCGCTCGAATAGCTGCCGTAGCGATAGGCGCCGACACCGCTCTTGCCGGTCAGGTTGCCCAGGGCGTCGTAGGTAAAGTCCTGGACCACCTGTGTGCCATCCAGGGTCCGCGCGCTGCGCAACAGTCGATTGAGGTCATCGTAGCTCAGCACTTCGCTGTAGCCGCGGGCGTCGCTGCGCTCCAGCAGGTTGCCGAGGCCATCGTAGCGGTAGCTCAGGCTCTGCAGGACACTGCCGCCCTTGCTCGCCTGGATGCGCGTCAACCAGCCGGTGGCGGGCTGGTAGTCGCGCTGGCTTAGCACACCGTTGCCGTAGCTTTCGCGAACGATCTGGTCGCGGGCGTCGCGAGCCTGGATCTGCCGCAGCGTCGTCCCGGCGCCGTCCTGCTCCCCAGCGGCGAAGCCGTATCCATTGTAGAGATGGCGCAGCACCTGGCCGTTGGCCAGGGTGGTGCTCGCCAGGCGGCTGAAGCCGTCGTAGCCATACGACTCCTGGTAGCTGCGGGTGACACCGTCGACTTCGATATCCCAGCCTCTCGCCTTCAACCGCGCGAGATCGTCGTAGAGCAGCGCCTGGCGATAGCCCGGCCCGGCCACGCCGACCAGCTTGCCCAGGCTTTTCGTTCCCGTGTCGTACTGCCAGCGCGAAATGCTGGCCTGGCCGCCCAGGCGGTCGGTCTGCTCGAGCACCCGGCCGAGCAGGTCGTACTTGCGCTCGGTGCGACTGCCGTCGCTGGCGGTACGCACCAGGGCCTGGCCCAGGGCATCGTACTGCACGCTTTCCTGGCCGCTGTTCGGGTCGAAAAGGCCGGTGCGACGGCCCGCCGCGTCGTAGCTCATGCGGATCTCGCTGCGGCTGTCGCCAGCGACCTGGGTCCAGGCCAGGTTGCCGTCGGCGTCGTAGCGGTAGCGAACGGACACCTCGCCGGCGCTGCCCAGGGCATTGGTACTGAGCACCAGCTTGCCACGCGCATCGTATTCGCGGCGCTCGGTCAGGCTCCTTCCGTCGTAGCCGAGGCTATATTGCTTCCAACTGCCACCAGCAGCGCGCGCGCCGTAGCTGTAGCTCAGTTGCGCCCCACTGGGCAACTGCCGGGCCAACGGCCGGTCCTGGGCGTCCCAGGTGGTCTGTAGGACGGTCGCCGCCTCGATGTAAGGCTCGGTAGTCGAACGCTGGCGGCCTAGCGCGTCGTAACTGTTGTCGACATTGATCCAACGACCGTCGAAGGCCTGGCGACGGTCGCGCAGGACCCGACCGAAGCCATCCAGGTACTGCCAGCGCTCCGCCGCGCCCTGCTGGCTGCCCCTGACGGTACGCGTGCGCACGGCTACCTTGGCGCCGCTGGCACAGATCGCCCGGCTGCCGCAAACCAGATAGTCGGTGGCGAGCAGGCTACCGTCGGCGAAGCGGCGCAGGGTTTCCCGGCCGAAAGCGTCGTAGAGATAACTCTCGGCCAGGCCGTTGGCGTCGACCTTGCTGGTCGGTTGGCCGCGGGCCGCCTCGTAGGCGAAGCGCTCGACATGGCCGAGGGCATTGGACCGAGTGCCCGGCCAGGGCCCCTGGTAGGCGCCGAACTGTTCGCTGCGCGCCGCCAGTCCGGCGCCGCTGGTGGTAATCCGGACGATCCGGCCGTTGCCATCGTAGCTGTATTGACGGGTGATCTCCGCACCGGGCGAGCCACTGAAAGATGTTTCGCTGGCCGGCGCTAGAGTCCCCGGCTGCGCGCTGCGCAATTGCACCCGCGACTTGCTGTCGCTGTCGCCACTGGTACTTTCGGTTTCGCGGGTGACGAAACCAACCAGCCAGGAGGCGCCGTCGTTGCTGTACTGGCGCTCCACCACCCGGCTGTGCAAGGTTCCGCCGGTCAGGCTGGCGGCAATTTCCTCGGTCACCTGGGTGGGATTGCCGTAACTCTCGTCCATCACCACCTTGCGCCGCGTGGCGCTGACCGGCGCGCCCTGGTCGAAGCGTTCCTCGTTGAACTGGTCCGGGTAGACGAAGAAAGACTTGCCGGCGATGGTCGCGGCGGACTTCCACTGGTTCTGCTGACGCGCCAGGAGTTTTCCGGCGAGGCTGGTTTCCTCTTTGTCCAGGCGCCCAACGAAGGGGAAGTCCTGGCGCAACATCCTCACCTGGGTGCGCCCGCGTGCCAGGTCGCGAACCTCCATCTGGCGGAAACCGAGGAAGCCGCGGCCGAGCAGGTCCAGCCGCGCCCCCTGATAGAGATACTGGTAGTCGCGCGTGCCGCCGATACCGTCGGCGACCCGCAGGCGGCTGACCACCGGTCTGGGAATATTCAGCGAAACCTGGGGGAAGGCGCTGACCTGCGGCGTATGCACGGCGGGATCGTTGAGCCGGGCGTATTCGATGCCGAGGCTGTTGCCGCTGCCGGCGTCGATCCGACTGAGCAGTTCCGGCGAGCGTCGGTTGTGCAGGAACGCCCGCCAACGGATGCTGCGCCTGAGCGGCTCGACGACCAGGCTGCCGCCGACCAGCACATCCTGGAAACCGTCGCCGTTGACGTCCGCGACGAACATCTCGTAGGGGTCTACCAGCAGGCCTTCCGGGCTGAAGCCGCAGTTGGCGGCGGTCTGGTAGTACAGCCAACTCGCCGACTCGCGCCCGGCGGCATCCGGCGCGGTGTCCATGATCCGCTTCCAGACCGCC
The DNA here is from genome assembly GCF_013343155.1 of Pseudomonas sp. FDAARGOS_761. Classification (NCBI taxonomy): domain Bacteria; kingdom Pseudomonadati; phylum Pseudomonadota; class Gammaproteobacteria; order Pseudomonadales; family Pseudomonadaceae; genus Pseudomonas; species Pseudomonas sp. FDAARGOS_761. The sequence continues at coordinate 4,382,564 of NZ_CP054572.1, forward strand.
AGGGCATCCTGGCAACTCTTGTCCAGTTGCGTCGTCGAGGTTGCCAAACGGCGGCTCAGCGGAACCCCGGAGTCCAGTTCCTCGAAGCCGTTGCCGGTAAAGCGGAGCAGACCGAAAGTGCCGGAAGCGCGGGGATAGAGGATTTCCTCGCGGCCGTCTCCATCGTAGTCGACGGCCTTGGCCGCGTAGTCCTGGAGCGAGGCGCGAAACCTGTACTCTGGCAGCAACTGGGCAGCCGACAACGAAGTCCCCAGGCGCTGGAACAAACCCGCCGACAGGGGGCCGCCGGTATTCAGCAACAGATCGACCTTGCCGGAGGCGTTGGGTACCAGGTAGTCCATCTGCCCATCGCCATTGACATCGGCAGTCAGCGCCCGCGCCAGCTCGATGCCAAGGTCGACCATCGCCGCCGGCGCCATGCCGCTGCCACTGCGCCAGATACCTGCAGACAGCTTGCCGGCCTTGCCGCTGGCCAGGCGCACGCCGCCGCCGGGATCACTGCCCCAGTAGGAGAACCAGCCATAGTCGATGGTCTTGAAGCCGCTGAGCAGGGCACTACGAGCGAAGGAGGGGATGGCTCCGGAACGATTGAGGTAAGCCACCCAACTGCCATTGATGGGCAGGAACAGGTCAAGCGAGCCGTTCTGGTCCAGATCAGCCACCAGCGGCGCGTAGGTGGCGAAGCCGGTGGAACCGCCGGCCAGGGAATAGACGATGCCGTTGGGGCCGGCCGGCGGGGCGGTCCAGGTATCGCCCAGGGCAACCACGCCATTGGCCGTATACAGCATCCACTGCATGTCGGCGTTCGCGGAATTCGGGTCCTTCCTCATGCGCAGGAAGAGGATCTCGTCCTTGCCGTCGCCGTTGAAATCCATCCGCGTCAGGGAAAACAACGGCGTATTATCGGCGTCGTACAATAGCCGCTCGACCAGGCTGCCGCCGTCGTAGGTCACCGCCTTCAGCTTGCCCATGGTGGCGTTGACCAGGGCGTGGCGGCCGTCGCCATTCAGATCGGCGGTGACGAAGCTGGCCTGGCTGATCAGCACATAGTCGAACTTGTCCAAGCCAGCGGACTCAGCCGTCCCGGTATAACCATAGACGCCCGCCAGGTAGTCGAAGGCAACCGGACTCAGACACTCCTTGCCGGCGCTCCCCCAGGCGCACCGTTGCACCTGCTTCAAACGCACCTTGCTGGCGTCGCCCTGGGTGCGCTCGTAGGCAAGTTCGGTGCGAAACAACTGCTGCGCGGCAGGTCCCCGCACGGTGATCGCGGTCAGTACATGGGTGGAACTGGTATAGCCACCGGCGAAATAGCGCGGCACGCTGCGCAAGGCGCCTGCGTACTCGAAGGAAACCCGGTTACCGGCATAGAGTATTTCGCCGGGGACCAGACTGTTGGCGGCCAGGTAGCGGTATTCGATGGCATTACCGAAGCGGTCCGTCGCCGAACTGATGCCCCATTGATAGGGAACCGCCGCTCCTTGCGCCTTAATCGCAGCCGCGCCGCCATAGGTCAGAATCCGACCGTCCCGAGTGCGTACTTCGAAACCGAGCGAGGCGGCGCTGCCGGTGGCCTGGACTCGGGAGAAGCTGTCGATCTCGGTACGATAGACGCTGCCCGGCTTGAAGTACTCGCCGGACAGCAACTGCAGGCGCATGCCATCCAGGCATAGGCGATCCGACTCCAACAGGCCGACCTGGCGGTTCTGCCCATCCTGGGCGATGCTCGCCGGACAACGCTCGATCGACGACAGCCCAGCCAGGCTCCAACCTTCGCCCAGCACGCCGCCCCCACCGCCCTGGACCAGTGCCAGCTCGGGTTGCAGCCCAGCAATGCCTGGCGGCAGCTCGAGGGGATAACGGTAGTCCAACCCACCGTCGCCTCTCACACCTGCCTGGGGAGCCAGCAGGTTCAACGCGGTGAAGGCTTCCGCTGCCTTGCCCAGTACCACGCCGGGAAGCGGAGTGGGTACGCTCAGGTAGCGAGCCACCAGTTGTCCACCGGCATCGATGAACAACGTGCTCTGCCCCTGGGTCGGATGGCTGACTCGAATGCTGGTACCGCCGTTGCCCAGCCAATCGCCAAGGGCGAAACGAGCGCCGGCGTCGTAGCCGATCTCGGTGCCCAGCCCGGTACCGCTGGCTACCTGCAGTACGCCGTGCGCGGAAGGGTTGCCGCTGACGATCAGCAGCGAGTCGCTGGAATCGTTCGGCTGCAGGACCAGGTCGAGGATGCCATCGCGATTCAGGTCGCCGATGAAGCTCTGGTAGGGCGCCGCCGTCCAGGCCACGGCGTTCAGATCCGCCGCCGGTGGATCGTAGAGGGCGCTGTAGCTGGCACCATTGCGCAGCAGGACGACATTCTTCAACGGTGGCAGGAGCGGAATCGGCGTAGCCACTTCGCCCCCCACCACGACCACCGAAGTGACCGCCTTCAGGTAGAGGTCCGGCTGACCGTCGCCGTTGTAGTCGCCGCTATAGACACGGAAGTTTGCCGAACGCCAGCCAGCGGCGGTCGCGTCCCCGACCATGAGACAGATCGCCACGGCGACGATCCACGCACTCCAACGCCCCACCATGCATCCCCCAGAGCCCACCCCCATGGCAGGCACGCAGACCGGGCGCAAAGCACCGCTCCCAGGCAGGCGGTGCGGTACGCGTCCTTGCAACTCGGGAGACGTTTACCACAAGGCCATCAATTGGCCACATATCTTTGGTTGGGCTCGAAACCGATGACCTTCTGTTCGGAGGCCACGCGGGGCCTCATCGAATTTTCGCAAAGGGCAGGCACTCCCCCTTGCCCGCCCCCCAGCGGTAATCCCGCCGCAAGAAAAAACATCAAACCTGCTGACGACTTGCGCGAAAAATGCGATGTTTCGGCCACGCTGTACCCGCACCGCCCAATCAGAACAATTCGCTACAGCGCGCCAATACAATCAGGAGATCGCCGCATGATGCAGGCCTATAAGAATAAATGGTTGCCCCTCAGTGCCCTGGCCCTTGGCATGGCCCTGTCCTTCGGCGCCAACGCCGACGAGCAGAAGTCGGTGGCCGTGACCGCCATCGTCGAGCACCCGGCGCTGGACGCCGCTCGCGACGGGGTCAAGGAGGCCCTCCAGGAGGCCGGCTACGAAGACGGCAAGAACCTCAAGTGGCAGTACCAGAGCGCCCAGGGCAACACCGGCACCGCCGCGCAGATCGCCCGCAAGTTCATCGGCGACAAGCCCGACGTGATCGTCGGCATCGCCACTCCGTCGGCCCAGGCACTGGTGGCCGCGACCAAGAGCATCCCGATCGTCTTCAGCACCGTCACCGACCCGGTCGGCGCGCACCTGACGCCGAGCTGGGAAGCCTCCGGCACCAACGTCACCGGGGTTTCCGACATGCTCGCGCTGGACAAGCAGATCGAGCTGATCAAGAAAGTGGTGCCGGGCGCCAAGCGCATCGGCATGGTCTACAACCCGGGCGAAGCCAACTCCGTGGTGGTGGTCAAGGAGCTGAAGGAGCTGCTGCCGAAGATGGGCCTGAGCCTGGTCGAAGCCTCGGCCCCGCGTTCGGTGGACGTCAGCTCGGCGGCGCGCAGCCTGGTCGGCAAGGTCGACGCGATCTACACCAACACCGACAACAACGTGGTGTCCGCCTACGAGGCGCTGGTCAAGGTCGGCAACGACGCGAAGATCCCGCTGATCGCCTCCGACACCGACAGCGTCAAGCGCGGCGCCATCGCCGCCCTCGGCATCAACTACAAGGAGATGGGCAAGCAGACCGGCCGCATGGTGGTGCGCATCCTCAAGGGCGAGAAGCCGGGCGAGATCAAGCCGGAGACCAGCGACAACCTGCAGCTGTTCGTCAATCCCGGGGCCGCGCAGAAGCAGGGCGTGACCCTGTCCGACGAACTGCTCAAGTCGGCCGCGGAAGTCATCAAGTAAAAAAAGCGGCCGCCGGCCGCGGGCGTCCCGCCCGTGGCCGGACGGCACGATAATCCTGCCTTCACGCACTCGGTTACGAAGTCATGTCTCTGTTTTCCCTGTTCGGTGCCCTGGAGATCGGCCTGATCTTCAGCCTCGTGGCACTCGGCGTGTTCATCTCCTTCCGCCTGCTGCGCTTCCCCGACCTCACGGTGGACGGCAGCTTCCCGCTCGGCGGCGCGGTCTGCGCGACCCTCATCGCCCTTGGCTGGGACCCGTACAGCGCGACCCTGGCGGCCACCGCCGCCGGCGCACTGGCCGGGCTGGCCACCGGCCTGCTCAACGTCAAGCTGAAGATCATGGACCTGCTCGCCAGCATCCTGATGATGATCGCGCTCTACTCGATCAACCTGCGCATCATGGGCAAGCCCAACGTACCGCTGATCGCCGAGCCGACATTGTTCACCCTGCTGCAGCCGGAATGGCTCAGCGACTATGTGTTCCGCCCGCTGCTGCTGGTGTTCATCGTGATCGCCGCGAAGCTGCTGCTGGACTGGTTCTTCACCACCCAGAAAGGCCTGGCGATCCGCGCCACCGGCTCCAACCCGCGGATGGCCCGTGCCCAGGGGGTCAACACCGGCGGCATGATCCTGCTCGGCATGGCCATCTCCAACGCGCTGGTGGCGCTGGCCGGCGCGCTGTTCGCGCAGACCCAGGGCGGCGCCGATATCTCCATGGGTATCGGCACCATCGTCATCGGCCTGGCCGCGGTGATCGTCGGCGAGAGCATCCTGCCCTCGCGCCGGCTGATCCTGGCGACCCTCGCGGTGATCCTCGGTGCCATCGTCTACCGCTTCTTCATCGCCCTGGCGCTGAACAGCGACTTCATCGGCCTGCAGGCCCAGGACCTGAACCTGGTCACCGCGGTGCTGGTCACCGTCGCCCTGGTGATTCCGATGATGAAGAAACGCCTGCTCGGCAAGAAGGGAGCCTGACCATGCTCAGCGCGAAGAACCTGAAGATCACCTTCAACCCCGGCACCCCCATCGAGACCCGCGCCCTGCGTGGCCTGTCGCTGGACATCCCAGCCGGCCAGTTCGTCACCGTGATCGGCTCCAACGGCGCCGGCAAGTCGACCTTCCTCAACGCGGTATCCGGCGACCTGCCGATCGACAGCGGACAGATCCTGATCGACGACGAAGACGTCACCCGCAAGCCGGTCTGGGCCCGCGCCAACCGCGTCGCGCGAGTGTTCCAGGACCCCATGGCGGGTACCTGCGAGGACCTCACCATCGAGGAGAACATGGCCCTGGCGCAGCGTCGCGGTACCGGTCGCGGCCTCGGCAGGGCGGTGCAGGCATCGATGCGCGACGGTTTCCGGGAAAGCCTGGCGACCCTCGGCCTCGGCCTGGAGAACCGCCTCGGCGACCGCATCGGCCTGCTCTCCGGCGGCCAGCGCCAGGCCGTCAGCCTGCTGATGGCGGCGCTGCAGCCGTCGCGCATCCTGTTGCTCGACGAACACACCGCGGCGCTCGACCCGCGCACCGCCGACTTCGTCCTGCATCTCACCGCACGGATCGTCGCCGAGAAGAAACTCACCACCATGATGGTCACCCACAGCATGCGCCAGGCGCTGGACGTGGGCGAGCGCACGGTGATGCTGCACCAGGGCCAGGTAGTGCTGGACGTCTCCGGCGAGCAACGCAAGGGCCTCGACGTACCGGACCTGCTGGCGATGTTCGAGAAGGTGCGCGGCGAGAAGCTCGCCGACGACGCCCTCCTCCTCGGCTGACAGGGCCGCTGCGCCTCTCCGCGGCGAAGCGGGGAGGCGCAGTCGACCTGCAGCAGATCAAGGCGCGATCCGCGTCCGTCTGCCACACTCGCAGGCATCCTCCCGCTCAGATGCCCGCATGAACCTCGAACTGCTCTGGGTGGTCGGCCTGCTCGCCACCACCGTCGCCCTCTTCATCCACAACCGCCTGCGCCTGGACGTGATCGCCCTACTGGTGATCATGGCCTTCAGCGTCAGCGGAACCCTTACCCTCAACGAAGCCCTGGCCGGCTTCAGCGATCCCAGCGTGATACTGATCGCCGCGCTGTTCGTGATCGGCGAAGGCCTGGTGCGTACCGGGGTGGCCTACCAGGTCGGCGACTGGCTGATCGCCCGCGCCGGCAGCAGCGAAGCGCGCCTGCTGGTACTGCTGATGCTGGCGGTGGCCGGGTTGGGCTCGGTGATGAGTTCCACCGGGGTGGTGGCGATCTTCATCCCGGTGGTCCTGAGCATCGCCGCCAAGCTGAAGATCCCTCCGGGCCGGCTGATGATGCCGCTGGCCTTCGCCGGACTGATCAGCGGCATGATGACCCTGGTCGCCACGCCACCGAACATGGTGGTCAACAGCGAGCTGGCGCGCGAGGGTCATGCCGGCTTCGGCTTCTTCGCCTTCACCCCGATAGGCCTCATGGTGCTCGCCATCGGCGTGGCCTACATGCTGCTCACGCGCAACTGGCTGAACGCCGCCAGCCCGGCGGAAGTCGGCGCGCCGAAGGCACGGCGGACCCTGCGCGACCTGATCCGCGACTATCGCCTGGCCGGCCGCGAACGGCGCCTGCAGGTCCAGCTCGGCTCGCCGTTGATCGGCAGCACCCTGGAAGAACTGCAACTGCGCACCCGCCTGGGCGCCAACGTGGTCGGCCTGGAGCGGGTACGCAAGTTCCACAGCGAGGTGGTCAAGGTCGGCGGCAGCACCGAGCTGAAGGCGGGCGACGTGTTGCTGCTGGACGTCTTCGCCCCTCCGGAGGACATGGACCGGCGCTGCGCCGAGCTGAACCTGGTGCGCCTGCCGTTCCGCGCCAGCTACTTCATCGACCAGTCGCGGGAGGTCGGCATGGCCGAGGTGACTCTGCCGCCGGACTCCACCCTGCTCGGCAAGAGCGTCCTGGAGCTGGGCTTCCGTTCGCAGTACGGGCTCAACGTGGTCGGCCTGCGTCGCGACCACGAAGCGCTCACCGACGGCATGCTGGAAGAGAAGCTGCGCCTGGGCGATACCCTGCTGGTGATCGGCGCCTGGAAGGCGATCCGCCAGTTGCAGGGACGCAACCGCGATTTCCTGGTGCTCAGCCTGCCGGCGGAGATCGACGAGGTGGCGCCGGCCCTGAGCAAGGCGCCGCACGCCCTGCTCAGCCTGGCCGTGATGGTGGCGCTGATGGTCAGCGGGGTGGTGCCCAACGTGGTCGCGGCGCTGGTCGGCTGCCTGTTGATGGGCCTGTTCCGTTGCATCGACATGGACGGCGCCTACCGCGCCATCCATTGGCAAAGCCTGGTCCTGATCGTCGGCATGCTGCCCTTCGCCCTGGCCCTGCAGAAGACCGGCGGTATCGACCTGGTGGTCTCGCTGCTGGTCGACGCCCTCGGCGACGCCGGCCCGCGCGTGCTGCTGGCCAGCCTGTTCCTGCTCACCGCGGCCATCGGCCTGTTCATCTCCAACACCGCTACCGCGGTGCTGATGGCGCCGATCGCCATCGCCACCGCCAACCAGATCGGCGCCTCGCCCTACCCCTTCGCCATGGTGGTGGCGGTGGCGGCCTCGGCAGCCTTCATGACGCCGATTTCCTCGCCGGTGAACACCCTGGTGCTGGGCCCTGGCCAATACCGCTTCGGCGACTTCGTCCGGATCGGCGTGCCATTTACCCTGCTGGTGATGTTCGTCTGCGTGCTGGTGATTCCGTGGCTGTTTCCATTGTGACCGGGCCAGGAGCGCGCCGCTCGGCAGAAACACTGGCCAGCCTCCGGCGGATGTGAATAATGCCCGCCTCGCCGTCACGGAAACCGAGAACATGCCCCGCCCGACCAGCCCGCGTCCCGACGCCGAGCGCAAGAGCGCCAGCCCGCTGCACCCGCGCAATCGCCATCTGGGACGCTACGACTTCCCGCGCCTGATCGCTGGTAGCCCGGAACTGGAGCGCTTCGTCATCCTCAATCCGTACGGCAGGCAGAGCATCGACTTCGCCGATCCGGCGGCGGTGAAGGCCTTCAACCGCGCGCTGCTGCAACAGTTCTACGACGTACGCGAGTGGGATATCCCCGATGGCTACCTGTGCCCACCCATCCCCGGTCGCGCCGACTACCTGCACTACCTGGCCGACCTGCTCGGCGCCAGCCACGATGGCCTGATTCCACGCGGTCCCGGCCTGCGTGCGCTGGACGTCGGAACCGGAGCCAACTGCATCTACCCGCTGCTCGGCCACCACGAATACGGCTGGCGCTTCGTCGGCGCCGACATCGACCCGCAATCGCTGGCCTCGGCCGCTGCGATCCTCGCCGCCAACCCACGCTTCGCCGCTGCCATCGAGTTGCGCCGGCAGCCTGATCGCAGGCAGATATTCCAGGGCCTGATCGGCGTCGACGAGCGCTTCGACATGACCCTCTGCAACCCGCCCTTCCACGCCTCGCTGGACGAAGCCACGCGCGGCAGCCGGCGCAAGTGGAAGAACCTCGGCAAGCTCGACCCGACCCGTACCCTGCCGCTACTGAACTTTGGCGGCCAGGGCGCCGAGCTGTACTGCGAGGGCGGCGAAGCGGCCTTCCTGGCCGGCATGGCCGAGGAAAGCCGGGCGTTCGCCACGCAGGTGTTCTGGTTCACCACCCTGGTGTCCAAGGCGAGCAACCTGCCGAACCTCCAGGAGCGCCTGAAGACGCTGGGCGCCAGCGATATCCGCGTGGTGGACATGGCGCAGGGACAGAAGCAGAGCCGCTTCGTCGCCTGGACCTACCTCGACAAGAAGCAGCGCCGGGCCTGGCGCAAGGAGCGCTGGACAGCAGCCCTCCTGGAACCACTGGGCGAATAGCCGGCACGCCTCTCCACCCGGCTCCGCTGCCGAGCCCAAAAACGGACACCCCATCGCCTATCAGGATCGGCCGCCGTTTTTCCACTGGAATCGGCAGCGGCAAAACCTAAAAAAAGAGAACCCCGATTAACAGTTTCTCCGGGCTGGCACTGCTCTAATGGCTGCCTCCAGTAACTCGGAACACGCCATGAATCCACTCTACCGCGCCGCCATCCACCAGCTCTTTCTCGCTCTCGATCTCCCGACGCCCAATGACGAGGAGAGCGTACTCAGCCTGCAGGTGGGCCCGCATCTCTGCCATCTGGCAGAACATCCGACCGATCACCTGTTGATGTTCACCCGCCTGGAAGGACAAGGAGACGCTACGGCCAGCGAGCAGAACCTGTTCAGCCAGGACCCTTGCAAGCCGATCCTGGGCCGCGACCCCGAAAGCGGCGAACGGCTGCTCTGGAACCGCCAGCCCTTGCAGTTGCTGGACAGGGCCCAGATCCACCATCAACTCGAACAACTGGTCGCCGCCGCCGAAGAGCTGCGCTGAGCCCAGTCGGGCGAAAGGAGCCGATGCCGCAGGTTCTGCTTTCCTCGAAGAACCTCGGGGCTGAACTCCAGTGACCATGCCGAGCCAGCCGGAGCACCTGCCCTCGAGGCAGCCGGCTGCCACTGCCTGGGGGCAGTTCCAGCTGCGTCAGCCCATGCAGCGCGTGCGAACAGAGGGGAGCCGAGGGAGCGGGTGGCAGGAGCGAGATGCGACTTCGCGCCATCGACGGGCGTCCGGCTCGCTCCACCGTCGCCGTCCTCGCGCCCTGCTCCCTCGTACCGGCAGTCCCCGTCAGCTCCAGCGGACGTTGAGCACGAAGAAGTTCGCCAGCACCCAGACCACCAGCAGCAGGTGGGTCAGTTGCAATCCCTCCTGGCGGATCCAGTAGCCGAACCAGAGCCCGCCCAGCAGCATGCCGAAGAGGAAGCCGAGGGCCGCGCTCAGGGCCAGGTTGAGCCAGGGCCGGGCCGTCTCCAGGCCGGCGCCGAACAGCAGTTCGTAACAGCCGGCCCAGGCCGTGACGACGGCAGCGACCTGCAGCGCGACGATGATCGACAAGGCCAGGCGGTGCATGAGCGGCGAGCGCACCGCCCGCGCCAGCAAGGGCATGTCGATCGCGGGCGGCTGGGCCAGGGGAGCCATCGACATGGTCACGCCGATCGCCCCCACCGAGCTGGCGAAGGCCTGCAGGTTGTTGATCAGGGCGAGGCTCAGCCACAGGGCGAAGCCGAGGCAGCAGGTGAGCTGGAAGATCATCAATGAAGTCTGGGTGTCCATTCCGGGTCCTTTGCAGAGTACGGGCGGTCGTCGCTCGGCGCCCTTCCGGCGCCAACGAGCGCAGGGCCTGCGCTGATCGGGAGGAACGGCGGGAACGCCGGATGGCACTCTAGGACCTGAACCCAACTTGAGGTCAACAGCGACGGCAGGTCTCCGTCGTCCCGGATTGACAAATCGGAAATTCCCGATATCCTCGCCGCCATGGACCTGCTCGAAACATTCAAAGCCCTGTCGAACCGGACACGCCTGGAAATCCTGAAAGGCCTGAAGGACCCGGCGAAGAACTTTCCTCCGCAGGACGAGGGCGACGTCGACACCGTGGGCGTCTGCGTCAGCAGTATCCAGGAGGGCGTCGGCCTGTCGCAGTCGACCGTGTCCGATTACCTGGCGATCCTGCAACGGGCGGGCCTGGTCGAAGTCAGGCGGATCGGCCAATGGACCTACTACAAGCGCAACGAAGCGAATATCCGTGCCCTCGTCGAGCTGATCGGCGCGGAACTGTAGTTCTTTCTACGCCACAATATATCGAAAATTCCCGATATCCCTTTTTACCGAAACGAGGATATGCAATGAAAGCGTTGATACTCAAGGCGTTTGGCGGTCCGGAATCCTTCGAGCTGCGCGAGGTGCCCAAACCGGTGCCGCAGGCGGGACAGGTATTGGTGCGGGTCCATGCGACCTCGATCAATCCGCTGGACTACCAGGTCCGTCGCGGCGACTACCCCGACCTGGTAGCGCTTCCGGCCATCACCGGGCATGACGTGTCCGGCGTCGTCGAAGCGGTAGGGCCGGGAGTGACCGCCGTCGCACCGGGAGACGAGGTCTGGTACACCCCGCAGATCTTCGAAGGCCAGGGCAGCTATGCCGAGTACCACCTGGCAGCGGAAGGCATCATCGGCAGGAAGCCCGCCGCGCTGAGCCACCTGGAGGCGGCGAGCCTCAGCCTGGTCGGCGGCACGGCCTGGGAAGCGCTGGTCGCACGCGCGGCGCTGAGGGTCGGCGAAAGCATCCTGGTGCACGGCGGCGCCGGCGGCGTCGGGCATGTCGCGATCCAGTTGGCGAAGGCCATGGGAGCCCGGGTCTTCACCACAGTGCGCGAGGTCAACTTCGAGTTCGCCCGCCAGATGGGCGCCGATGTGCTCATCGACTACCAGAAGCAGGACTACGTCGAGGCCATCCTGCGGGAAACCGGAGGCCGCGGCGTCGACGTGGTGTTCGACAGCATCGGCGGCGACACCCTGTCGCGCAGCCCCGAGGTGCTCGCGCAGCTCGGCCGCGTGGTCAGCATCGTCGACCTCGCCCAGCCGCAGAACCTCCTCCAGGCCTGGGGCCGGAACGCGAGCTATCACTTCGTCTTCACCCGGCAGAACCGCGGCAAGCTCGACGAGTTGAGCGCCCTGGTCGAGCGCGGCCGGTTGCGCCCGCATGTCGGCGCCGTCTATTCGCTTGCCGACATCCCCCTCGCCCACGCCCGCCTGGAGAGTCGCGACAATGGCATCCGGGGAAAAATCGCGATCGTGGTCGAGCCGTCGGTCGATCCCGCACAGGCGTTCGCCCGCTGACGCCACGGCGCGGAACGGGCCCCGATCGCGGCCCGCCCCGGCATGTGCCCGGTACCGGCAGCGCCCAGGTCGGGGCGGCCAGCCGACGAACCGGGGCCTGGCGCAGGCGGAAACGAGCCGTTCGAGGGGCGCCAGCCTGGCCCCTCGCGGGCTCAGACCGGCGGCGTCTCGAGGAACACCGGCAACCCCTCCGCATAATCCGAATAGCTTGCCAGTTCCGGGTATTCGCTGGCGGCGACCCGCTCCGCGACCACCAGTTGGCTGAAGCGCCAGGCCACCGCGACGGTCACCCCGACCAGCTCGATGCCGCCGTCGCGTGCCAGCGGCTCCTGGCGCAGCGCTGCCTCCAGCCAGTCGTAGGCCGCCAGCAACTGCCCCTCCACCCGCTCCAGCCAGGGGCCGTGGCGGCGCTCCTCGGGACGCAGGTTCAGTTCGTAGTAGATCTGCACGGATTTCTCGCAGGCCACCAGCGCCGCACCGATCAGACTCAGCGCCCGTGCACGGGCCTGCGGCCGTTGCGGCAGCAGACTGCGTTCGCGGCCGGCCAGGCACTCCAGGTAATCGAGGATCAGGCTGGAGTCCATCAGCACGGTGCCATCGTCCAGCACCAGCGTGGGCGCCTTGACCATCGGGTTGAACAGGCTGAACGCCTCGAAATTGCGGAACACCGACAGCGGCCGGTGCTCGTAGGGCAGGTCCAGCAGGCGCAGAGCGATGGCGACCCGGCGCACAAAAGGCGAATCCAGCATACCGATCAGTTGCATCGCGGCATCCTTTGTCGATGATTAAGCGCCGCTAAGAGGGCGACGCCTGGGAAAATCACTCTAGTCGTTGCACAACGCGAAAAATATCGAGATAAATTCAGCGAACCCTTTAGAAAAACTTACATGAGCGACCTCCCTCCCCTCACCGCGCTGCGCAGCTTCGAAGCGGTCGCCCGGCTCGGCAGCATCAGCCAGGCCGCCAGCGAGCTGCACGTCACCCACTCGGCGATCAGCCAGCAGATCAAGCTGCTGGAAAACCTCCTCGGCCTGGCCCTGTTCGTCCGCGAGGGGCGCGGCCTGCGCCTGAGTGAGAACGGCCGGTTCTACGCCCTGCAGGTACGCGCCTCTCTGGGCGAGATCGCCGACGCCACGCGGGTGGTGCGGGCGCGTCCGCGGGAGGGCGAGCTGGTGGTCACGGTGATGCCGTCCTTCGGCCTGAACTGGCTGCTGCCGCGCCTGCCGCGCTTTCGCGAGCGCCATCCGCACTGTCGCGTGCGGCTGGTGGCCAGTCTCGACGTGCAGAACCTGCGCCAGGGCCTGGCCGACCTCGGCGTACGCATCGGCAAGGGCGACTGGGAAGGGGTCGGTCGGGAACGCCTGTTCGACGACGAGTTGCTGATGGTCGCCGCGCCCGACTTCAACGGCGGCCGCCTGCCGCGCACGCCGAGCGAGATCGTCGCCTGCCCTACCCTGCGCTCCACCGAATCCTGGGCACTCTGGTGCCAGCGTGCCGGCGTGGCGGAACCGCAGCACGGACTGCTGATCAACGACTCGAACCTGCTGCTGGAAGCCGTGCGCCTGGGCCAGGGCATCGCCCTGGAGCGTCGCAGCCTGGTCGCCGGCGCCCTCGCCGAGGGCCGCCTGGTGCAACTGGGCGACATCCGCGTGCCCTACCCCTATCCCTACTGGCTGGTCTGGCCGCAGCGCGAGCCGCCGAGCGACCGCCACCAGGCCTTCGCCGACTGGCTGCGCGAGGAGGCCCGGCGCTACCAGGCCGAGCAACCGCCGCTCAGCGAATGAAGTTGCGGCTGATCTCGCGGAAGCGGTCGCTGCCGGCGCGTTCCATCCATTCGAAGGCGACCATCTCCCGCGACACGATCATCGCCCCGGCCTGGCGCATCCGCTCCACGGCCAGCGCCTTGTCGCTCGGCCGCCGCGAGCCGATCGCCTCCTCCACGACGAACACTTCGCGACCACGGCCAAGCAGGTCGAGCACGGTCTGCAGCACGCAGACGTGCGCCTCGCTGCCGCAAACCACGAACTGCCGGCGGTCGCCGCCGGGCGCGCGCAGCAGGGCGCCGTCGGCGGCGGCCGAGAAGTCCAGCTTCTCGAGGATCTGCGTGGCGTCCAGCTCATCGCGCAGGGGCGCCACCGTCGGCCCCAGGCCCTTGCTGTACTGCTCGCTGGCCAGCACCGGCACGCCCAGTGCGCGGGCCACGCGCAACAACCACTGGCTGTACTCGACCAGCGCCGGGCCGTCGTCGATGGCCGGCAGCAGGCGTTCCTGGATATCGACCACCAGCAGGGTCGAGGTTGCGGCGCGGATCAGCATGGCGTCCTCCTTCGGTTCGACGTCTCGGTTCGTCTGGCTTAGGCTTGCACGGCACGGGCGCCATGGACAGCGCGTCCTCCCACAACCCTAGCAGGAGCCTGCGATGAATATCAGCCTGCATTTCGAATCGCGCCTGCAGGCCAGCCCCGAACAGCTCTGGCGGTGGATCACCTCGGTGGACGGGATACTCCGCGAGATACGCCCGTTGCTGAGCATGAGCGTACCGCCCGGTATCCACAGCCTCGAAGACCTGGAGGTGGTGCCCCGGCGCCCGCTGTTCCGCAGCCACATGCGCCTGTTCGGCTTGCTGCCGCTGGGCACTTCGCAACTGACCCTGCTGGAGCTGACGCCCGGCCGCGGCTTCATCGAACAGTCGCCGATGACCGGCATGCGGCTCTGGCGCCACGAGCGACGCATCCTGCCGGCACCGGGCGAGGCCGGGGAATGCCTGCTGGTCGACCAGTTGACCGTACGCCCGCTATTCGCCGCCGGGCTGGTACGCTGGTTCCTCACCCGCATCTTCCGGCATCGCCACCGGGTGCTCTGCCGGCAGTTCCGCACGGACCGCCGGTGACCCTCGGCTACGCTGAGGAGTGCGCCCGCCCGCATCCGTCATACCCTTCTGGAGAGCAGCACAAGGACCGCTCATGAATCGCATCAAGCACCTGCTCAAGGACCTCGCCATCCTGATCCGCGCCAACCTCTGGCTGATCCCGGTGATCGCCGCCCTGGTCGCCGCGGTGTTCTATTTCGTCGCCCCGCCGCCGCCGATGAGCGCGACCATGGCCACCGGCGCCGAGGGCGGCGGCTACGCCGTGTTCGCCGGCAAGCTCCGGGAAAACCTCAAGGAGCAGGGCTTCGAACTGAAGCTGGTGCCCAGCGCCGGCTCGCGCGACAACCTGGAGCGCCTGCTCGGCACCGGCGAGGTCGACATCGCCCTGGTCCAGAGCGGCCAGGAGCGCCAGCTCGAAGCCGGGCAGGCGCGCCAGTTGCAGACCCTCGGCGCGGTCTACCAGGAGCCGCTCTGGCTGTTCCACCGCAGCAACGTGCACATCGACCAGCTCAGCGACCTGCTGCACCTGCGCCTGGCCATCGGCAGCGACGGCAGCGGCACCCGCGCCGCCACCGAGGCGATCCTGCAGGCCAACGACATCGCCCCGGGACACTATCCGATCACCTGGGAAGCCCGCGGCGGCAACGCGGTGGTCGACGACCTGCTGGCCGGCAAGCTGGACGCGGCGTTCATCGTCGGGCCGGCGGAGAACCCGGCGATCCAGAAATTGGCCGACAACGACCAGCTTCGCCTGGTCAACTTCCGCCGCAGCGCCGCCTACGAGGCGCGCCTGCCGTTCCTCAAGCGGGTCGAGGTCGGCGAAGGCCTGCTCAACCTGCCGCGCAACGTGCCGGAACGAAACATCAGCACCCTGTCGCCGGTGGCCACCCTGGTGATCAACGAGCGCTTCCACCCGGCGTTGATCCCGCTGGTACTGGAAGCCGCGCGCGAGGTGATGAAGGACGGCAGCCTGCTCGACAAGCCCGGCGCCTTCCCCAGCGCCGAGCCGCGCACCCTGCGCCTGCACGAGGACGCCGAGCGCTACTACAAGAGCGGCCTGCCGCTGCTGCAGCGCTACCTGCCGTTCCGCATCGCCTCCCTGGCGGACCGCTACATCATCCTGCTGATCCCGTTCATCGCCATCCTCATCCCGCTGATGAAGTCCATCGGCCCGCTGTATCGCTGGCGCATCCGCGCGCGCATCTACCGCTGGTACCGCTACATCCGCGACATCGACCGCAAGCTCGACAGCGGCACCGACGCCGAGCAACTGAGAAGCGAGATCGAGCGGCTGGAGAAACTGGAGAGCGAGCTGAACACCGTGGAGGTGCCGCTCTCCTACTACCACGAGCTGTACGAGCTGCACCTGCACCTGAACTTCGTGATCAAGCGCCTGCACGGTCTGCAGGAACGCCAGGCGACGCAGGCAGAAGCCGGCAACCTCGGGTAAACTGGCCGATCCGCGGGCGCGCCAGCGGCGTGTCCCGCAGCATCGCGGAAACCTGCGCGGCGCCGCCGATTACCTGAAAGGTCGAACCTGACATGCCGATCCATCACGCCATCGTCCACCTGATCGAGAAGAAGCCCGACGGCACCCCGGCCGTGCTCCACGCGCGCGACGCCGAGCTGGGCGACTCCCAGGCCATCGAGAACCTGCTGGCCGACCTCAACGAAAGCTACAACGCCAAGAACAAGGCCTGGGGCTTCTTCCAGGGCGAGTCCGGGGCCTACCCGTTCAGCGGCTGGCTCGGCGAGTACCTGGAGGGCGACCGCGACTTCGTCGGCTTCAGCCGCGAAGCGGTCGAGCACCTGCAAAAGCTGATGGAGGAGTCCAATCTCTCCACCGGCGGCCACGTCCTGT
Organism: Pseudomonas sp. FDAARGOS_761; assembly: GCF_013343155.1. Taxonomy (NCBI): domain Bacteria; kingdom Pseudomonadati; phylum Pseudomonadota; class Gammaproteobacteria; order Pseudomonadales; family Pseudomonadaceae; genus Pseudomonas; species Pseudomonas sp. FDAARGOS_761. The sequence goes on from NZ_CP054572.1 coordinate 4,398,924, forward strand.
TCGCCCACTACCAGCAAGGCATGACCGACTACCTGGCGATCGCCCTGCTGCACCACAGCGAAGGCGTGGCGGTGAACGAGTCGCTGGAGGTCACCCCGTCGCGCCACCTGGACCTCGGCCAGTTGCACCTGGCCGCGCGGATCAACATTTCCGAATGGCGCAACAACAAGCAGTCGAAGCAGTACATCTCGTTCATCAAGGGCAAGGGCGGGAAGAAGGTCTCCGACTATTTCCGCGACTTCATCGGCTGCCAGGAAGGGGTGGATTCGCCGAGCGAGACGCGCACCCTGCTGAAAGCCTTCAGCGATTTCGTGGAAAGCGAGGACATGGCCGAGGAACAGGCCCGCGAGAAGACCGAGACGCTGGTCGACTACGCCACCTCGCAGGCGCGCATCGGCGAGCCGATGACCCTCGACGCGCTTTCGGAACTGATGGACGACCAGCAACCGCGGGCGTTCTACGACTACATCCGTAACAAGGACTACGGCCTGTCGCCGGAAATCCCGGCGGACAAGCGCACCCTCAACCAGTTCCGCCGCTTCACCGGCCGCGCCGAAGGCCTGTCGATCAGCTTCGAGGCGCACCTGCTGGGCTCCAAGGTGGAATACGACGAAGAGCGCGACATGCTGATCATCCGCCAGTTGCCGACCCAGTTGAAGGACCAGCTCAAGCGGCGCAAGGACTGACCCGCGCCGCCCCGGAGCGCCGCCGGCGCTCCCTTTCCCTCCTCAGCCGCAGGCCCAGTCGAAGCGCATGTCGCGGAAATCGAGCTGGGCGTTGCCGCCGCCGAAGTTGTAGCCGCCCAGGTATTCCTCGAACTCTACGTAGAAGGGACTCATCTCCGGCACACCCTGCACCGGACGCATGGTGCCGCCGATATGGTTCGGCAGGTGCCCTTCCACCCAGGGATGCTCGCGGTAGTTGTCGCGCTCGATCTTGCCGTCCTGCCAGTAGTGCGGCAGCTGGTAGCCGCCGTCGCCGTATTCGCTGGGCACCACCCCGGCGTTGGGGTCTTGCGCCCGCGCCGTCCAGCGCAGCGGGTAGCGCTGCTGGTGGCCGGCCGCCGGGCGGCCACCGAGGGCGCGCAGCAGGTAGTAGTCGTCCTCCGCCCAGTCCGGCACGAAGCTAGCCGCCGAACCAGCCTCCAGCCACTGCGGCGGCTCGGTCTGCGCCAGCAGCGGGTTGCCCGCCGGCAGCGCCGGCGGCTGGCAGGGCGCGCCGCTGAATTCAGCGGCGTCGAGCAGGATCAACGCATAGGCACCGCCGAGGATGTCCTCCATCCGGTGCAGACGCGGATGGCTATTGCGCCCGGCCTCCCAGAACGGCCGCAGTTCCGCTTCGGCCGGCGGTTGCGCGGGCGGATCGATGAGCATCTCGCGAATGCCGTCGACGCTGGTCGGTCCACCGTCGTTCTGGTCCGGGGCGAGGGAGAAGAAGCTCAGCGCGACGATCTCCGGGCCATGCATCCGGTAGTCCTCCGGCAGCAGCAGGGTGAAGCCGTGCATCAGCGGATAGCCGGTGTCCGGATCCAGCGGCCACTGCTCCGGACGGATGCCCGGCGGCAGGCCGAAGCACCAGCCGTGGTTGGCTTCGCCGGCGTGCGCGGCGTCGTTGACGATTTCGATGTCGTAGGCGTTCATGGCCACTCCCTGGTCGGTTTTTCCTGTTCCCGGCCACGCCGGCCGGGTGTCGCAGTGTAAAACGGAGTCCCCCGCAGGCGAAGGACTTTCAGCCCAGGCCCACGCCGAGCGCGGTGCCCAACCCATAGGTGAAGGCCGCGGCAAGGGTACCGACCAGCACCTGGCGCAACGCCGAGAACGCCAGCGGCCGCCCGGTGAAACGGGCGGTGACCGCGCCGCTGAACAGCAGCGCAAGCAGGCTGGACAGCAGGCTTGCGACCAGCGCCGCGGCACCGTCGAGGAACAGGAACGGCGCCACCGGCACCAGGGCGCCAAGGGAAAACAGCAGGAACGACGTGCCCGCCGCGTTCCACGGGTTGCCGCCCAACTCCGTCGGATCGATGCCGAGGGCCTCGCGGGACAAGGTGTCCAACGCGCCACGACCGTCGTTCATCAGTTGCAGGGCCACGCGCCGGGCGGACACCTCGCTCAGCCCCTTGGCAGTGAAGATATCGATCAGTTCCTGGGTCTCGGTGTTCGGGCAGAGCCTGAGCAGGCGTTCTTCCTCGGCGATGCGCTTGCTCGCCATCTCGCGGGCGTTGGTCACCGACAGCCACTCGCCGAGGGCCATCGAACAGGCCCCGGACACCAGTCCGGCCATCCCGGTGAGGACGATGGACGAATGCGCCATGCTCGCACCCGCCACGCCCATCACCAGGCACAGGTTCGACACCAGGCCATCGTTGGCACCGAGCACTGCGGCGCGCAGCTTGGTGCCGGCGTCGCGGTCCGGCCTCGCCTCGGGCAACGCGCACTGCGGCGGATCGGCGTCCGGCCGCAGCGGCGGGGTCTCCGCCGGCATGCCTCAACGCGCCTCGATGCGAAAGCCCAGGCGCGGGAAATGCACATGCACGGTACCCGCCCGCGGGTCTTCGCGGCGCAGGATGAGTTCCTCGCTGCCGGCGAAGAGCAGTTCGCCCTGTACCGCGTCGACACCGTAGTCGGTGGCGGCGATGGCGACCGCCTGGCCGGGCAGGAAACCGTTGGGGTCGCTGAAGGATTCGTCCGGCAATGCCGCGGGCTGGCTGCCGCGAGCCACCTCCAGGGCTTCCTCCGCACTCATCTCGGCTGGCGCGCCATGGCCGAAGCCGAGCACCCGTCCCAACCAGGCCTGCACCTGCGGGTAATCGTCGACCAGCGGCGCGGTGACCGGCGTGCCCTTGAGGAACCACAGGCAGTGCGCCACGGCGAAGTCGGCGACGGACGCTTCGCCGAACAGGAAATCGCCGTCCTCGCGCGACAACTGGCGCTCCAGTCGCGCCATGAATGCCGGCCACTGGTGGCGCGCCTGTTCCAGCGGCAGGCGGCCGGCGCTGCCGCCGCTGAATAGCTGGCTGCGATCGGCCATGAAGGCCTTGAGGAATTCCGGCGGCAGCTTGCCGAAACGCACGGCGATGGACTCCGGGGCGAACGCCAGGCTTACCGCGTGCTGGAACAGCACCGCGTCGGCCCACTGGGCGAAGCTCGCGGCGACCATCTCCTGGCCTTCGGGAAACAGCGCCGGAACCGCCTTTTCCTGCTCCAGGCGACGGGCGATCAACGCGGTATCGCAATACACATCGGCGCCGACCTGCAACACCGGGGTCTTCCGATAGCCGCCGGTCAGCGCCACCAGGTCCGGCTTGGGCATCACCGGCGGAATCATCACCGAACGCCAGGACAGTTGCTTGAAACCGAGCAGCAGGCGCGCCTTCTCGGCGAAGGGCGAAGTGGGATAGTGATGCAGGATCAGCTCTGACATGGGCGCCTCCGGGCGGATGTGAGGCACCAGCTTAGCGCGGCTGAGAAAACACGCCTATGACAATCCGGGACATGAAGGGCGCCCCATCGCCTGGCCCGATGGGCCTGGCGATGGGCGCGCTCAATCCAGCCGGCACCCCTGGCGGGTGATGGTCATCCGCCGGTACGCCGCACGCGGCGCCTCGCGCGCCTCCAGGGCGGCGAGGAACTCCCGGGGTCGGTCCAGCGGCAGGCCGGTGAGGAAGGCGCTATCCAGCTCCCACCAGCGTGAGGCGAGCAGGCCCTCGATGATCTCCGGCGGATGCCGGTAGCGGATCACCTGCGCCGGAGTCCCGGCGACGATGGCATAGGGCGGCACGTCGCGAGTGACCACGGCGCGCGTGGCGATGATCGCCCCAGTCCCGACCTTGACACCTTCCATCACCATCGCGCTGTGCCCGATCCAGACGTCGTGGCCGATTTCCGCGTAGCTCAGCGCCGGCTCGTAGCGCAGCGCGGTGCCGGTGTGCTGGAAGGGGTGGCTGCTCACCCAGTCGCTGGGATGGGTGTGCTTTTCCTGGCCGATGAAACAGTCCGAGCCGATCGAGCAGAAACGCCCGATGGACGCCACCAGGGACAGGTCGGTGCCGCTGCGCACATAGCTGTAGGCGCCGATCTCCAGCCTCGGCGGGACGATGCGCAGGTGGCCGAGTTCGACCCGCTCCTCGAGCACCAGCGTGGTGCGCTTGCCGACACTGGCCGGGCCGCCGGCCAGCTTGCAGCCGCGGCGGCGGATCCAGCGTTTCCACCAATGATTCTTCAGGTAACCCACGAATACCCCATGACCGCAGATGAACGTCCTAGATTGCCGGCTCGCCGACCTCGCGCAACACCGGTACGCCGACCAACAGGCGCTCCTTGGCGCGCTTGCTCAGGGCCTTGATCGCCCGCTCGCGGCGCAGGGCGTCGCCCTTGCTGGCGCAGGCCTCGACGTAGACCAGCGCGCGGGCGGGGCTGGAATGGAAGAACCGCGCGCCCTTGCCGCTGCAATGAGTGTCGAAGCGGCGCAGCGGATCGTCGCTGATGCCGCAGTACAACGCGCCGTTTTCCGCCCTCACCAGGTAGACCGACCAACACTTCCCGATCGCCGCCGTGGCGGCCGTCGCCTCACTCACTCCAGACCCGCTCCCGCATCCGCTCGCAATACGCCACCAGGCGCGGATAGCCTCGCGCCACATGGCTGAGCGGGGTATCCAGGGTCGCCTCGATGAGGTTGGCGAGGATACCGTAAGCGGCGGCATCGGCGCTGCACGGATGTTCGCCGCCGTAGTACGGGACCTGGCCGAGCAGGCCGTCGAGGGCATCGAGGTCGTCGCGGGCGAAGGCCAGCAGTTCGTCCCTGCCGTGGACCCCGAGTCCCTGCGCCCTGAGGGTAGCGCGGACCTTGCGGCGCATGGCCCAGGCCACCGCGTCGCGCACGCCGAATGGCAGCGAGCCGAAGAACACCGGCTTGAGCACGCGCCAGCTGTCCTCGTCGAACCAGCGGAAATACAGCATCAGGTAGTACAGGTGTTCGTCGCACAGGCGCGTGATCGCCCGTGCCCAGCCCTTGCCCCGGGCATCCAGGCCTGCGTCGAGAGTGACCCCGTAGCGCTCGCCGAGGGTACGGATGACGATCTCGCTGTCACCGATCGCCTCGCCCTCGATACGCACGTAGGGCAGCTTGCCCTTGGGCGCCTTGCGCGGGTCGCTGACGACCTTCACCTGGTACTCCAGGCCGGCCAGGCGCAACCAGGTTTCCAGTTTCAGGCAGTAGGGACTGGCATTGGGTACGTTGAATGCGGCGGGGAACTGGAAGAGCGTGATCATCGCGGCGTCCTGCGGGTTGTCCGCGGCGAGCTTAGGAGATTATCCGCGCTTCGGCCACCGACAGCCTCAGCCGGCCGCCGGATGGGCAGCCTGGTAGGCGGCTAGGCCCTTGCGCGCCTGCCCGCGGATCGCCCGCTGCACCGGCGGCGCCCAGCCCAGCAGCAGGCCCTTGGCGCCAAGCGCCTGGCGGCTCCAGCGCCACAGGTCGAACTGGTCGCGATGCTCGACGATCAAACCGTCGGCGAAGCGGAAACGGGCCTCGATGCGATTCTCCACCCTGCGCCCGGTCTGGGTGAACAGGTAGTGGGCCACCCATTGCGCACGCCCCTCGTTCTGGTCGGCGCGGACGTTCGCGTAGTCCAGGCGGAAGTCCCGCGCCCGGCTGGTCAGCAGGCGCCACATGTCGCCCACCTCGCGCCCACGCAGTTCGCCGAAGGCCGGGTCGTGGAAGGTCGCCTGGGGGGCGTAGCAGGCCGCCATGGCCTCGCCGTCGAGGCGCTGGAAGGCCTGGTAGAAGCGCTCGATCAGTTCGGCGTTGGGGTGGGCCATGCGGGGTTCCTTGCGATGAGAGGGACTTGCCAGGCGTCCCCAGGCGGGAACGCCGTCGCGCCGGGTCGTTTCAGCCGAACCACTCGCGGGCGCTGCGCCAGAGGCAGATACCGACGAAATAGGCCGAGGCGGCGAACCACAGGCCGAGCAGGATCGGCAGATCGGCCGGCTGCTGGACGATCAGCAGACCGCTGCTGATCAGCCAGACGAAGGTCACCGCGATGTTCAACGGCATGAACTGGCGCACGCGGAACGGGTGGAGGAACTTCATCCGGGTCAGGGTCAGGGCGGCCAGCACCAGCACCGTGACGAGGTTGACCCAGGGGTGCAGGTCGAGCACGTAGAAGTACACCGCCACCACGTTCCAGGCGGCCGGGAAGCCAACGAAGTAGTTGTCGGTGCTCTTCATGTTGACGTTGCAGAAGCAGAACAGCGACGAAACCAGAATCACGCCCACCGCCAGCAGTTCGAAATGCTCCGGCAGGGGGATGTAGCGGTAGATGAAGATGGCCGGGATGAACACGTAGGTCAGGTAGTCGATCACCAGGTCGAGCACCGAGCCGTCGAAATGCGGCAGCATTTCCTTGACTTCGTACTTGCGCGCCAGGGTGCCGTCGAGGCCGTCCACCAGTAGGGCCAGGCCAAGCCAGAGCAGGCAGGCCTGGGGTTTGTTGTCGACCAGCGCGAGCAGGGCCAGCAAGGCCAGGATCACGCCGCTGGCGGTGACGGCGTGGACGCCCCAGGCCTTGGCTTTGTTGATGGGAGTCATCGATAGGTTCACGGGCAATTCTCTTGTTCGGTGTTCGGCATGACGCGTCGCTCTATAGTGCACCGGCACCGGTGCGTCTGTCTGTTATCGGATTGTCGGTGCTGGCGAGAGTTCAGCCAGCCCCCCGCCGGTCAGCGGATCGGCGGCGCATAGTGCAGGCCGCCGAGATTCCATTGCGCGTTGAGGCCGCGCGGCATCTTCAGCGGGCTGCCGTCGCCGACGTTGCGGGCGAAGATCTCGCCATAGTTGCCGACCTGGCGCACCATCTGCACCACCCAGTCGCGCGGCAGTTGCAAGTCCTTGCCGGCGTCGCCCTCGCTGCCGAGCAGGCGGGCGACGTCCGGGTTGCGGCTGTCCCTGGCCTGGCGCTCGACGTTGCTCGAGGTGACCCCCAGCTCCTCCGCGTTGAGCAGGCCGTACAGGGTCCAGCGGACGATGTTGAACCAGGCTTCGTCGCCCTGCCGCACGGCCGGGCCGAGCGGCTCCTTGGAGATCACTTCCGGCAGCACCACGTACTGGTCCGGCTTGGCCAGCTTCAGGCGCTGGGCGTAGAGCTGCGACTGGTCGGAGCTGAGCACGTCGCACTGCCCCGCCTCCAGGGCACGGGCGCTCTTCTCGTAGCTGTCGTCGAGCACCGCCTTGTAGCGGATGCCGTGGGCCCGGAAGTAGTCCGCCACGTTCAGCTCGTTGGTGGTGCCGGACTGGATGCACACCGTCGCGTCCTTCAGTTCGCGGGCGCTGGACACGCCGAGCTTGCGATTGACCAGGAAGCCCTGGCCGTCGAAATAGGTGACGCCGGTGAAGTGGATGCCCAGCGCGGTATCCCGCGAGCTGGTCCATGAGGTGTTGCGCGACAGCAGGTCGACCGTGCCGGACTGCAACGCCGAAAACCGCTCGGTGGCGGACAGCGGGGTGAAGCGCACCTTCTCGGCGTCGCCGAACAGCGCGGCGGCCAGCGCCCGGCAGATGTCGACGTCGAGCCCCTTGAAACGGCCCTTGGCGTCGGCGTAGGAGAACCCCGGCAGGCCGTCGCTGACGCCGCACTGCACGTAGCCCTTGCGCTTCACCGCATCCAGCGTCGCACCGGCCTCGGCCGTGGCGCTGGCGCCGAGGCAGACGGCGGCCAGCAGCAGCCAGGTACCTTTCATTATTGTCATCTGTTCGCCACTCCCTTCGCCGCCCCTGGGTGAACCGCCGGCCCCGCGCCGGTCGCTTCCCGGGCCGGTCGCCGCACTGTAACCGCAAGCGCCGCGGCACCGGCAGGGGCAGCCGGCGGTGCGACGGCGGCGGGCGACGAACGGCGTGCCCGGCGCACTTCCCTTAGCAAAGCGCATCCGCGGGAAATTGGCGAATGCATGATCTGCGACAATCTGGCCGACTTGCGAGCGGGAAAGCGCCTGTTGTCGAATGGTCCTCCCATTCCGAACGCATATGCCCCCTGCCTGGAGCCGTTATGAGCGAACCCCTGATCCTCGATGCCCCGAATGCCGACGCCTGCATCATCTGGCTGCACGGCCTGGGCGCCGACCGTACCGACTTCAAGCCGGTGGCCGAAGCCCTGCAGGTGGTCCTGCCGAGCACCCGCTTCATCCTCCCCCAGGCGCCGAGCCAGGCGGTGACGGTCAATGGCGGTTGGGTCATGCCGAGCTGGTACGACATCCTTGCCTTCAGTCCGGCGCGGGCGATCGACGAAGACCAGTTGAACGCCTCCGCCGACCAGGTCATCGCCCTCATCGATGAACAGCGCGCCAAGGGCATCGCCGCCGAGCGGATCATCCTCGCCGGTTTCTCCCAGGGCGGCGCGGTGGTCCTGCATACCGCCTTCCGCCGCTACGCCCAGCCGCTCGGCGGGGTGCTGGCGCTATCCACCTACGCGCCGACCTTCGACGACCTGGCGCTGGACGAGCGCCACAAGCGGATTCCGGTCCTGCACCTGCATGGCAGCCAGGACGACGTGGTCGACCCGGCGCTCGGCCGCGCGGCCCATGACGCCTTGCAGGCGCAGGGCGTGGAGGTGGACTGGCACGACTACCCGATGGGCCACGAGGTGTCCCTGGAGGAAATCCACGACATCGGCGCCTGGCTGCGCAAGCGCCTCTGACGCGCGCAGCTTCTCTCAGACGGCGTGCAGCCGGTAGTTCAGCGCGTAGCCGCCGAGCAGCTCTTCCAGCGCCGCCCGGCGTCTTTCGTCGAGCGCGGGAACGTGCAGGTGGGCGAGCTGGCCGTGGCGCTCGTCGGCGACCACCTCCACGCGGATATCCTCGGCGATCCTCCGGCTTTCCTCCTCCAGCACCCGGCGGATCGCGTCCAGGCGCAGCGCTGGCTTGAAGGTCTTGCCCACCGCGGTGACCGGCATGCTCTCGATCAGCCAGACATCCTTGGGCACCGCCGCGCGCTCCGGTACGTGGCGGCTGGCGTGTTCCAGCAGCTCTTCCTCGCTGGCGCTGGCGCCGGGCTTGAGCTGGATATACGCCACCGGCAGCTCGCCGGCCTTGGCGTCCGGCTTGCCCACCGCCGCCGCCAGGGCCACGGCCGGATGCCGGTGCAGCGCCTCTTCGATCATCTGTGGGTCGATGTTGTGGCCACCGCGAATGATCAGGTCCTTGCTGCGCCCGGTGAGCCAGATGTAGCCGTCCTCGTCGATACGACCGAGGTCGCCGGTATTGAACCAGCCATCGCCGATCCAGATATCGCGGTTCCGGTCCTGTTGCAGGTAGCCCTTGAACACCGTCGGGCCCTTCAGGCAGAGGTTGCCCACCTCGTTCGGCGCGGCATCGCGCAGGTAATTGCCCTCGCCGTCGAGCACCGCGACCTTCACCTGGCAGTACGGCAGGCGCAGGCCGATCGAACCCGGCCGGCGCTCGCCGCCACGCGGGTTGCAACTGGTGCCGCAGGTACCTTCGGTGAGGCCGTAGCCTTCGATCACCTTGAGCCCGGTACGCGCCTCGAACTGGCGGATCAGCTCCACCGGCATCGGCGCCGCGCCGCACAGGGCGAAACGCAGGCTGGACAGGTCGCGGCCATCGCTGGGGACCTGCAGCAACGCCGCGTAGATGGTCGGCACGCCACTGAAGCTGGTGACCCGGTAGCGCTCCACCAGCTTCCAGAAGTCCTGGATCAGGGTCGGATTGCGGTAGCCCTGGGGCCCGGCCAGGAGCACCTGGGCGCCGCGATGGAAGGGCGCCAGGCCGGTAACCATCACGCCGTTGACGTGGAACAGCGGCAGGCCGCAGAGCAGCACGTCGTCCACCCCGTAGTCGGCGTTCAGGCCCATGATCTCGGCCATCGCCACCTCGTTGAAGTGGCTGTGCGGCGCCAGCTTCGGCGTGCCGGTGGTGCCGCCGGTGTGGAAATAGGAAGCGACGTCGTCCGGATGGATCGCCCGTCCGCTCTCCAGGCGGTCTGCCGGGCAGTCGGCGATCAGCGTATCGAAGTCCAGCACGCCCTCCGGCAGCGGCCCGCGCTGGGCCTTGAGCGCCTCGCGCTGCGGCGCCGGCAACAGGTTGGCCGGATCGACCACGACGATCGCGTACAGCTCCGGCAGCTGCGCGCGCAGGCCGGCGACCTTCTGCCACAGGTCGGTGCCGGGGAACGGCGCCAGGGTCACCAGCACCCGGGTGTTGGAGGCGCGGATCAGCTCGGCGATGTGCTCCGGCTCCAGCAGCGGGTTGATCGCATTGACGATCCCGGCGGCCTCGCCGCCCCAGATCACGTAGTGGGTCTGCGGCAGGTTGGGCAGCAGGAAGGACACCGCCTGGTGGCTTTCCAGGCCCAGCCGGTGCAAGGCGTTGGCGGTCTGGGTGACGCGGGCGAACAGCTCGGCATAGCTGATCCGCAACGGTTCTTCGGCGGCGCTGCCATGCAGCAGGCAGCTCAGGGCGATACGCTGGCCGTGGCGCTGGGCCGAGCGTTGCAACAGTTCGTAGGTGCTGGATGGCAGGTCGCGCTGTTCCAGCGGCACGCGTTCCAGGGCTTCGATATCGCTCAGCCCGGCGATCGATGGGGACGGATTCATGGTTTTCTTGTTCTTCCGTTGGTGAGTGGGCGGACACTCGCCGGATCGCTCCGGCACCGTCCCGAAGATGCCACCCCCGTCGCCGCCCTACCGTTGTCTTTTTGTAGCGCGCCGCCGGTCGCGCGCACGAGCCCTCCCGGAGGCTGCCCCGGGAGCTTCGCGCAGCCCCCTCCAGGCCCCGTCCGGCCAGGCCTGGAAGGCGCCGGCCAAGCATGGATTTCTCCCCGCTGGCAACATGCTTTACACTGGCGCCCGTTCATTCCTTAACCACTACGAGATCGCCGTGCTCAAAGCACTCAAGAAAATCTTCGGCAAGGCCGACGGAACCCAGCCGCAGAGCGGTTCCTCCCCGGTCCCGCAAGGCCCTGCCGGCGCTACCGCGAAAGGTACCGCCCCCACCGGCGAAAAGCCGACCGAGAAACGCCCACGCAAACCGCGCGCCCCGCGCGCCGACAACGAGTCCGGCGCCCCGCGCGCCGTTGAAAAGACCGAGAAAGGCGAAAAGCCCGCCAAACCCGCCGCCAAAGAAGGCCGGGACGCCAAGCCGCGCAGCGACAAGCCGCGCCGCGAACGCAAGCCGAAGCCGGTGGACAACTGGAAGCTGGAAGACTTCGTGGTCGAACCGCAGGAAGGCAAGACCCGCTTCCACGACTTCAACCTCGCCCCGAGCCTGATGCACGCCATCCATGACCTCGGCTTCCCCTACTGCACCCCGATCCAGGCGCAGGTACTGGGCTTCACCCTGCGCGGCCAGGACGCCATCGGCCGCGCACAGACCGGCACCGGCAAGACCGCCGCGTTCCTCATCTCGATCATCACCCAGTTGCTGCAGACCCCGCCGCCGAAAGAGCGCTACATGGGCGAGCCGCGCGCGCTGATCATCGCCCCGACCCGCGAACTGGTGGTACAGATCGCCAAGGACGCCGCGGCGCTGACCAAGTACACCGGGCTGAACGTGATGACCTTCGTCGGCGGCATGGACTTCGACAAGCAACTCAAGCAGCTGGAAGCGCGCTTCTGCGACATCCTGGTAGCCACCCCCGGCCGTCTGCTGGACTTCAACCAGCGCGGCGAGGTGCACCTGGACATGGTCGAGGTGATGGTCCTCGACGAAGCCGACCGCATGCTCGACATGGGCTTCATCCCGCAGGTCCGGCAGATCATCCGGCAGACCCCGCACAAGGGCGAACGCCAGACCCTGCTGTTCTCGGCGACCTTCACCGACGACGTGATGAACCTCGCCAAGCAGTGGACCGTCGATCCGGCGATCGTCGAGATCGAGCCGGAGAACGTCGCCAGCGATACCGTCGAGCAGCATGTCTACGCCGTGGCCGGCAGCGACAAGTACAAGCTGCTGTACAACCTGGTGGCGCAGAACAACTGGGAACGGGTGATGGTCTTCGCCAACCGCAAGGACGAAGTCCGCCGCATCGAGGAACGCCTGACCAAGGACGGCATCAGCGCCGCCCAGATGTCCGGCGACGTGCCGCAGCACAAGCGCATCCGCACCCTGGAAGGCTTCCGCGAAGGCAAGATCCGCGTCCTGGTGGCAACCGACGTGGCCGGCCGCGGCATCCACATCGACGGCATCAGCCATGTGATCAACTTCACCCTGCCGGAAGACCCGGACGACTACGTGCACCGTATCGGTCGTACCGGCCGCGCCGGCGCCTCGGGTACCTCGATCAGCTTCGCTGGCGAGGACGATGCCTTCGCCCTGCCGCCGATCGAAGAACTGCTGGGCCGCAAGATCACCTGCGAGATGCCGCCGGCCGAACTGCTCAAGCCGGTACCGCGCAAGCACTGAACGCAGGCGTGGAGAAAAAAGGCGAAGCCATCCGGCTTCGCCTTTTTCGTTTCTGCGACACGCAGGTGCCGCCGTCGGTCATCGAGACGGGTCGGCGCTTGCCCGGCAATACCTTAAAGTCCAGAATGGACAAATTGTTTACATCCATTCCGGAGATCGCATGAGCGCCGCCACTCCCCTGATCGTCCAGCAGGCCGAAGCCGAGCAACTGCTCGCCCGTATCGACGTCCTCCAGGCCATGCGCCAGTTGTTCCTCGACCTGGCCGCCGGCCAGGCGCTCCAGCCGGCCCAGCAACTGGTGGAGTTCCCCGCCGGTCGCGGCGACTTCATCAACTACCTCGGCGTGCTCGCCCAGGAACAGGTCTACGGGGTCAAGACTTCGCCCTACATCGTCCGCGAACAGGGCCCGTTGGTCACCGCCTGGACCCTGCTGATGTCGATGCAGACCGGCCAGCCCTTGCTGCTCTGCGATGCCGCCCGGCTGACCACCGCGCGCACCGCCGCCACCACCGCGGTGGCGGTGGATGCCCTGGCTCCGGCCGAAGCCGGCCGCCTGGCTCTGATCGGCAGCGGACCGGTGGCCCATGCCCACCTGCAATACGTGAAGGGCCTGCGTGACTGGCAGGGCGTGCGAGTCCATTCGCCGAGCCTGGACGAGCGCCGCCTGCAAAGCCTGCGCGCCATCGACCCGCGCGCCGAAGCCGCCGGCAGTCTGGAGGAAGCGCTGGACGAAGCCGATGTGATCCTGCTCTGCACTTCCTCGGCCCGAGCGGTGATCGACCCGCGCCAACTCGAGCGCCCGGCGCTGGTCACCTCGATCAGCACCAACGCGCCCCGCGCCCATGAGGTACCGGCGGAAAGCCTGGCGGCCATGGACGTCTATTGCGACTACCGGCACACCACCCCAGGCTCCGCCGGCGAGATGCTGATCGCCGCCGAACAGCATGGCTGGAGCCCCGAGGCGATCCGCGGCGACCTCGCCGAGCTGCTCGGCGGCCAGGCGCCACGTCCGGAATACCGGCGCCCGGCGTTCTTCCGCTCGATCGGCCTGGGCCTGGAAGACGTAGCCCTGGCCAACGCCCTCTACCGCCTGCGCCAGGCAGGCTGATCGCGCGATGCAGGAGAGCAGCATGATCGAAGCGGATTACCTCGTCATCGGTGCCGGCATCGCCGGCGCATCCACCGGCTACTGGCTGTCGGCCCACGGCCGGGTCGTGGTGCTGGAGCGCGAGGCGCAGCCCGGCTACCACTCCACCGGCCGCTCCGCCGCGCACTACACGGTGGCCTACGGCACACCCCAGGTGCGCGCGCTCACCGCCGCCAGCCGGGCCTTCTTCGACAACCCGCCGGCCGGCTTCTGCGAGCATCCGCTGCTCAGCCCGCGTCCGGAAATGGTGGTCGACTTCAGCGACGATCCGGAAGAACTCCGCCGTCAATACGAAAGCGGCAAGGCGCTGGTGCCGCAGATGCGCCTGCTGGACGCGGAACAGGCCTGCTCGATCGTGCCGGTGCTGCGTCGCGACAAGGTCTTCGGCGCCACCTACGACCCCACCGGCGCCGACATCGATACCGACGCCCTGCACCAGGGCTACCTGCGCGGCATCCGCCGCAACCAGGGGCAGGTCCTGTGCAACCACGAAGCGCTGGAGATCCGCCGGGTCGACGGCGCCTGGGAAGTCCGCTGCGACGCCGGCAGCTACCGCGCCGCGGTGCTGGTCAACGCCGCAGGCGCCTGGTGCGACGCCATCGCCGGGCTGGCCGGCGTCCGCCCTCTGGGCCTGCAGCCCAAGCGCCGCTCGGCCTTCATCTTCGCCCCGCCGCCGGGCATCGACTGCCACGACTGGCCGATGCTGGTCAGCCTCGACGAATCCTTCTACCTGAAGCCGGACGCCGGCATGTTGCTCGGCTCGCCGGCCAACGCCGATCCGGTCGAGGCCCACGACGTACAGCCCGAGCAACTGGACATCGCCACCGGCATGTACCTGATCGAAGAAGCCACCACCCTCACCATTCGCCGCCCGGAACACACCTGGGCAGGGCTGCGCTCGTTCGTTGCCGACGGCGACCTGGTGGCCGGCTACGCCGCCGATGCGGAAGGCTTCTTCTGGGTCGCCGCCCAGGGCGGCTACGGTATCCAGACCTCGGCGGCGATGGGCGAGGCCAGCGCCGCGCTGATCCGCCACCAGCCGCTGCCGGCGCACCTGCGCGAGCACGGCCTGGACGAGGCGATGCTGTCGCCGCGCCGCCTGTCTCCCTGATGACCCGGCGGCGGGTTTGCGGCACACTCGCCTCGCCCACCGTCCCACGAGAGTTCCTGCGCATGAGCCCGAGCCAAGACCCCAGCCTGGAGAACTACCGGGCGATCGCCGACGGCATCGCCACCCTGTTCTTCCCCCACGCCGAAGTGGTCCTGCACGACCTGCGCAGCCAGCGGGTCGACTACATCGCCAACAACCTGTCCAAGCGCGAGGTCGGCGACGACTCGGCGCTGGAAGACATGCTCGAAGGCGATAGCGACGAGCGCAACATCGGTCCCTACGAGAAGCTCAACTGGGACGGGCAGAAGATCCGCTCGGTCAGCACCGTGCTGCGCGACGCCACCGGCCAGCCGCTGGCGGTGCTGTGCATCAACCTGAATATCAGCCTGTTCGAGAGCGCCAAGGCGGCGCTCGACCTGTTCCTCTCGCCGAGCAAGCTGATCCCGCAACCGGACGCGCTGTTCCGCGACGACTGGCAGGAGCGCATCAACACCTTCCTGCACGGCTGGCTGCGGCAGCGCCAGCTCGGCTTGAACCTGCTCACCCGCGAGCACAAGCGCGAACTGGTCCTGGCCCTGCACGCCGAGGGCGCGTTCAAGGGCAAGAGCGCCGCCAACTATGTGGCCAACGTGCTGAACATGGGCCGGGCGACGGTCTACAAGCACCTCAAGGAGCTGAAGGAAGGCGGCGACTGACGGCAGCCGCCGCCGGCGAGCGGTCAGTCGCCGTAGATGTCGCTCTTGAAGTACTTGCCCTCGATGCGCTTGTAGGTCCCGTCGGCACGAATCGCGTCGATCGCCGCGTTGAGCTTGCCGACCAGCTCGGCGTCCCCCTTGCGCACCGCGATCCCGGCGCCCTCGCCGAAGTATTTCGGGTCCTTGAACTCCGGCCCGACGAAGGCGTAGCCCTTGCCGCGCGGGGTATCGAGGAAGCCGGTCTGCAACGGGATGGAGTCGGCGAAGGTGGCGTCGAGGCGGCCGGCCACCAGGTCCAGGTAGATCTCGTCCTGGCTGGTGTAGCGCACCACTTCGGCACCGGCCTTGGCCAGCACCGCACTGGCGAAGCGGTCGGCGGTAGCGCCGCGCTGCACGCCGATGCGCTTGCCGGCCAACTGGCTGAAGCTGTCGTCGAGCTGGGCGCCTTCCTTCATCACCAGGCGGCCCGGCGTGAAGTAGTACTTGTGGGTGAAGTCCACCGAGCGCCGCCGTTCCTCGGTGATGGTGATGGAGGACAGCGCGGCGTCTATCTTGCGAACTTTCAGCGAGGGAATCAGGCCGTCGTACTCCTGCTCGATCCACTGGCACTTCACCTGCATCTGCGCGCACAGCGCGTTGCCGATGTCGTAGTCGAAGCCGGCCAGTTCGCCTTCGGCGGTCTTGAAGGAAAACGGCGGGTAGGCGGCCTCGATGCCGATTCGCAGGTTGCCATCGGCGGCGACGGCGGATCCGCTGGCGAGCACGCCGAGCAGCAGGCCTCCCAGCAGGTTCTTGGTGTTCAGCGACTTGATCATGGACGACTCCAGGGGTGACGAAGGTGCGCCCGCGGCCCGGGCGGGAAACAGACGGTGATCCGCCTTTATACTTTTCGTCCAATCTGGACCAAAAAGTATACATCGTCAATCGCTGTCCCTCCTCCGCTACCCCTCCTTACCTCCTTCGAGGAATAGGCCCGCCGGCCCGCGGGACTTAGTCTTGAGCCATACACAGCCACCCGCGAGGTGTTCCGCTACGCAGACATCACCCCTTGCTCCATTTCAGCTATCACGGTTAAGGCTCTATTTACGCCTGGATCCCCGCGTCACGCTCATGCCGCGGGGATTTTTTCGTCCCGCCGCCGCCCTTCCGAATTCGCTATATAGATAAATAATTCCGAATTGCTCTTAATGGGTATTTACCCTGATGAATATTTCATAGATCGTTATGTAAAAAAATACATAACGAGATCGCCGCTACCATGCAAAACCTTCTTTCCAACCGGCTGGTCCCCAGCCTGGCACTGTCCCTGCTGGGCGCTGCCACTGCCCAGGCGGAGACGCCGATCGCGCTTCCCGACATGGAAGTCAGCACCTGGGGCAATTCCCTCAGCCCGCCGGACAGCGTCGCCCGCGAAGACTTCCAGCGCTTCGACCGCCGCGACGTCGGCGAGGCGCTGAACACCCTCCCCGGCGTCTACCTGCAAGGCGGCGGCAACCGCAACGAACGCCAGGTCAGCGTACGCGGCTTCGACTCGCGCCAGGTGCCGCTGTTCATCGACGGCGTGCCGGTCTACGTGCCCTACGACGGCAACATCGACCTCGGCCGCTTCCTCACCTCGGACCTGGCCGGCATCGAAGTGTCCAAGGGCTACGCCTCGCTGTTGCAGGGGCCGAACATGCTCGGCGGGGCGATCAACCTGGCGACCCGTCGCCCGACCCGCCCCTTCGAGGCCGGCTTCGGCCTCAGCCAGGGCTGGGCGCGCGACGCAGGGCGGGTCGGCCGGGCGGCGGATTTCTCCCTCGGCGGCAAGGGCCGCCAGGGCTTCTTCCAGGCCAGCGGCGCCTGGCTCGACCGCGACGCCCGCGCCCTCCCCGGCGGCCTGCGCGACAGCGACGACCTGGGTAGCCACGGCGAACGCGCCAACTCGGCCAGCCGCGACGCCCGCGGCACCCTGAAGCTGGGCCTGACGCCCAATGCCAGCGACGAATACGTGCTGACCTACTTCAAGCAGGACGGCGACAAGCAGTCGCCACCCTACGCCGGCAGCGATCCGTCGTTCCAGAGCCGCTACTGGCGCTGGCCGGACTGGAACAAGGAAGGCCTGTACTTCAACTCCAGCACCCAGCTCGGCGAACGCACGCGCCTGCGTACGCGCCTCTACCGCGACACCTTCCAGAACACCCTGGAGCAGTACAACAGTCGCGCCGACCTGGAGGCCCGCAAGGGCAGTCGCAGCCAGTACGACGACTGGTCCGACGGCGCCGGGGTGGAACTCAGCCAGGGCCTGCGCGAGGACGACAGCCTGGCCTTCGCCCTGCACTGGAAGCAGGACGTCCACCGCGAACGCCAGGACCGCGGACCCTGGGGGCGCTTCGAAGACCGCACCTGGTCGCTCTCCAGCGAATACCAGTGGGCCCTCGACGCGGCCACGCGGATGATCTTCGGGGTCAGCTACGACTGGCGGGAAAGCCTGGAGGCACGGGAGTACAAGACCGACCGCCAGGGCCGGACCAGCGAGAAGGAATACCCGGACAACGACGCCGAGGCGTTCAACTGGCAATGGAGCCTGGTGCATCCGCTCGACGAAGCCAGCGAAGTCCAGCTGAACCTGGCCGACCGTAGCCGCTTCGCCACCCTCAAGGACCGCTACACCACCTTCCGCCCCGCCGTCGGCCAGACCGTGCTGGTCAACCCCGACCTCGACCCGGAGCGCGCGCGCCTGGTCGAACTGCGCTACCGCCGCGCCTTCGGCCAGGACACCACGCTGGACCTCGCGCTGTTCCACAACCGGGTGCGCGATGCCATCCAGGCCACCGACCTCGGGCCGAACCTGGCGCAGAACCGCAATGTCGGCGAGATCGTCTACCAGGGCCTCGACCTGGGCCTGCGCGGCAGGCCTGCGCAGCGCCTGGAGCTGGGCGCCAACTACAGCTGGATCGACAGCGACTGGCGCAGCAGCGAGGCCGGCGTGGTCACCGGCCTGCCGCGCCACAAACTGTTCGCCTGGGCCGACTGGCAAGCCCTGGAGCCGCTGCACCTGGTGCTCAGCGGCGAAGCCCGTTCCCGGACCTACAGCGATACCGGCGGCAGCCGGCGCGCCGCCGGCTTCGCGCTGCTCAACCTGCATGGCGAATACCAGGCCAGCCGCGAACTGGCCCTGAGCCTGGCGCTGAACAACCTGGCGGATCGCCGATACGCCTACAACGAAGGATTCATCGAAGAAGGACGCACCCTATGGCTCGGCATGAAATACCGCTATTGAAACGCCTCGCACTGGCCGCCCTGTGCACGGCCCTGCCCGCCCTCGGCGTCGCCGCGGACGCCTCGCTGCACGTGTACGGCGCGGTGCAGCGCGAGCTGCGCCTCGACCTCACCGCGCTACGCCAGCTACCGGCGCAAGACAGCGGCAAGCTGGCGATGGTCTGCCAGTCCGGCGCCCAGGTCGGCGCCGAGCGCGAGTACCGGGGGGTGCGCCTGAGCGACGTGCTGGACCAGGCCGGGCTGGACATGCCCGGCCACCAGGACGCGCGGCGCAGCTATGTGGTCGCACGCAGTTCCAGGGACGGTTATGCCGTGGTGTTTTCCTGGGGCGAGCTGTACAACAGCGAGGCCGGCGACGAGATCCTGGTGGCCTACCAGAAGAACGGCCTCGCCCTGGATCCTGGCGAAGGCCCGCTGGCGCTGGTCTCGACAGGCGATCTGCGCAGCGGCCCGCGCCACGTCAAGTGGCTCGACGGCCTCGAGGTGGTGCGCCTGCCACGAGGCCCGCTGGCTACGCCCTGAGTCGCCTCAGCCGCCGCTCATGTTCATGAAGCGCAGCACCTGCACCTCGCCGGCGGCGCTGAATTCATGGCGCGCCGGCTTGCGCTGGAGCGCCTCGCCGATCGCTTCCAGCAACGGCCCGTCGTGCAGCGGGTGGCGGCGCAGCAGCGCGCGCAGGTCGAGCGAATGCTCGTGGCCGAGGCACAGCAGCAGGCGGCCCTCGACGGTCAGGCGCAGGCGGTTGCAGGTGGCGCAGAAGTTGTGCGAGTGCGGCGAGATGAAGCCGATGCGTGTCTGCGGATGCTCGACCAGGCGCACGTAGCGCGCCGGCCCGCCGCTCTGCTCGGCGCTGTCGAGCAAGGCATGGCGCTGGGCGATCAGCGCGCGTACTTCGTCGCTGGAGCAGAAGCTCTCGCCACGTTCGCGGCCGACCTGGCCAAGCGGCATCTCCTCGATGAAGCTGATATCCAGGCCGCGGGCGATGGCGAAGTCCACCAGCGCCGGCACCTCATCGGCGTTGCGCCCCTTCATCACCACCGCGTTCAGCTTGATCCGGCGGAAACCGGCGGCCTGGGCGGCGTCGATGCCGGCCAGCACCTTGTCCAGCTCGCCGTTGCGGGTGATCGCCCGGAAGCGCAGCGGATCGAGGGTGTCGAGGCTGATGTTGAGACGCGACAGGCCGGCGTCGTACAACGGCCGGGCGTAGCGCACCAGTTGCGAGCCATTGCTGGTCATGCACAGTTCGCGCAGCCCCGGCAGTGCCGCCAGGCGCTCGCACAGGCCGACGATGCCGGGCCGCACCAGCGGCTCGCCGCCGGTCAGGCGCAGCTTGCGCACGCCGCCGGCGACGAACAGCCGGGCGACCCGCTCGATCTCCTCCAGGGTCAGCACCTGCTGGCGCGGCAGGAAGCGCATGTCCTCGGCCATGCAGTAGACACAGCGGAAGTCGCAACGGTCGGTGACCGACAGGCGCAGGTAGTCGATCTGTCGGCCTTGGCCATCGATCCAGTCGGTCATGTCCTGGGTACTCCGATTGATGTGCGGGAGGAAGAGGGAAACAACGGCGCCGAAACCTATTGCACCAGCGCCCCATCCGCGCCCTCGAAGGCGAAGCCCTCGATGCAGGCGTCTCCCGCCAGCACGCCGATGTACTGCCCCACGGCCCGCTGCAACACTTGCGCTTGCAGGTGCGCGGCGATTTGCGCGCGGGCCGCGTCGAAGTCGAGCGGCTCGCCGCCCTCGCGCCCCAGCAGTTCCACCACATGCAGGCCATAGCGGCTTTCCAGCGGATGCTCGAGCAGCCCGGGCGCGCGGCGCAGCAGGCGCTTCTCGAATTCGGGGACGGTCTGCCCCGGCTCGATCCAGCCGAGGTCGCCGCCCGCCTCCTTCGACGGACAGGCGGAGAAACGCCGGGCCAGGTCGACGAAGCGCTCGGGATGCCCGCGCAACTCGTCGAGCAGCTCCGCGGCCTGCTTGCGCGCCGTCTCGCGGCCTTCCAGGTCGTCCGGCGCGCAGGCCAGCAGCACATGGCGCAATTGCAGGCGCCAGGGGCCGAGCAGGCGCCCCGGATTGGCCGCGTACCAGGTCCGGCAGGCGTCTTCGTCGGCTTCCGGGACCTGCACCTCTTCCTCCAGCAATTGGCGGATGCGCGCTTCCTCCGGCGTCTCGCCGTCTTCGCAGCGGGCCTCGATGCCCAGCGCGTCGGCCCGTTGCAGGAGCAACTGGCGGACGATCAGCGCACGGCAGGCGGCCTCCAGCGCCAGCGCGTAGCTGTCCGCCGGGTGGTATTGCAGCTCGCGGGCCAGCAGGTCTTCGCCGATGGCCACGCCGTTGACCTTCAGTTGCGGCAGTTCGACCTTCTCGACGCGTTCTTCGTAGTGGGAGCAACTCATGATCGATCACCTCGGTTCGGCGGGCCGGCGCCGGATGCGCCGGCCGCCCAGGGTTCAGGCAGGACGTTTCTGACGCACGATCTGGTAGCGCCGGCCCAGGTACCACACCGGCGCGCTGACGATGTGCACCAGGCGGGTGAAGGGGAACAGCACGAACAGGGTCAGGCCCAGGCCGACGTGCAGCTTGTAGACCAGGCCCACCGGCGCGATGGCCTCGGCCGCCGCCAGCGGACGCAGGGTGACGATGGCCTGGGCCCAGTCGGCGAGCATCACCATCACCGAGCCATCCATGTGATGGGTCGAGGCGACGATGGTGGAGAGGCCGAGGATCAGCTGGGCGTAGAGCACCAGCAGGATCATCAGGTCGGAGGCGTTGCCGGTGGCGCGCACCCGCGCGTCGGTCAGGCGGCGCAGGATCAGTCCGCTCAGGCCGATGAAGCAGAGCACGCCGAAGAAGCCGCCGGAGACCATCGCCAGCAGTTGCTTGTTCTCGGTGCTGATCAGGTGGTGGTAGACCGAGGCCGGGGTCAGCAGGCCGACGAAGTGGCCGGCGAGGATGAACAGCACGCCGACGTGGAACAGGTTGCTGTATACCCGCATGCCCTTCTTGCTGAGCATCTGGCTGGAACCGGCCTTCCAGGTGTACTGCGAGAGGTCGAAGCGCGCCCAGCTGCCGACCAGGCAGATCAGCAGCGCGACATAGGGATAGATCCCGAAGAACAGAAGATTGGTCGACATGCTCAGACTCCTTCGCGGGCCGCGCGGTACTGCATCTGCGGTACCGGCTGGGCGACCCATTGCAATGGTTGTTCGGTGGACGCCGTCGGACGGCGGCCGCTGCTCGACGGGCAACCGCCGGCAGGGTCGGTGAAGCTCACCGGGGTTTCCTCCCAGGCCCGGTCGATGGCCTCCAGGCTGTCGTCGCGCTGTTCCTGGGCCTGGTCGCGACGCAACGCGCCGAGGTCCGGGCGCTCGCCGCCGAGCTCCAGCAACGCCTCGAAAATCGCCGCGTAGGCGCTGCCACGTTCCTCCAAGCGCAGCGCCAGCAGGCCGAGGATGTGCGCCACTTCGGCGAGCCCTTCGCTGGCCGCCGCGAACGGCAGCAGCGACAGGTATTCGAGGTACAGCGGCAGGTAGTCCGGCAGCTCCGGTACGTCGATCTGCAGGCCAGCCCCGGTATAGCGGTCGAGCAGGTCGACCATCGCCTGGCCACGGTCGCGGCTCTCGCCGTGGACGTGCTCGAAGAGCAGCAGCGAGACCGAGCGGCCGCGCTCGAAGAGACCGTCGTAGCGCGCCTGGACGTCCAGCAGGTCGCCCTGGCAGAGCTCGTTGAGCAGCGCCGCGAGGCCGTCGCGCAGCGCTTCCGGCAGTTCGCAGGTGCGGATCAGCGCATGCAGGCCGAGGCTCTCCTCGCGCAGCTCGGCGCGTGGATAGTCGAGCAGCAGGGCGAGCAGGCGGAACAGTTGGCTGTGATCGTTCATGGCGCTCACTCCTGGATCTGCACGACCTGGATCACGTCGCGGCGGTTGGTCGGCTTGCCGCCGAACAGGTTGACGGCGGAGTTGCTGCCGCCGGAACAGCCGTTGCCGAAGCTGAAGCCGCAGCCGGAACGCTCGGCGAAGGCATCGGAAAGCGCTTCCTCGCGGTGCGCGCTGGGGATCACGAAGCGATCCTCGTAGTTGGCGATGGCCAGGTAGCGGTACATCTCCTCCACCTGCTCCACGCTCAACCCGACCTTGGCCAGTACCTCCAGGTCCTGGCGGCCTTCGACGTGCTCGGCGCGCTTGTAGGCGCGCATCGCCAGCAGGCGCTTGAGCGCCAGCAGCACCGGCGCGGTGTCGCCGGCGGTGAGCAGGTTGGCCAGGTACTGCACGGGGATGCGCAGCGACTCGACGTCCGGGATCACCCCGTCGCTGCCGATGTGCCCCTCGGCGGCGGCGTTCTGGATCGGCGACAGCGGCGGCACGTACCAGACCATCGGCAGCGTGCGGTATTCCGGGTGCAGCGGCAGGGCCAGCTTCCAGTCCATCGCCAGCTTGTACACCGGCGACTTCTGCGCCGCCTCGATGACGCTGTCGGCCACCCCGTCCTTGCGCGCCTGGGCGATCACCGCCGGGTCGAACGGATCGAGGAAGATCTCCAGTTGCTTCTCGTACAGCTCGCGCTCGTTCTCGCAACTGGCCACTTCGTGGATGCGGTCGGCGTCGTAGAGCAGCACGCCGAGGTAGCGGATGCGCCCGACGCAGGTCTCCGAGCAGACGGTGGGCTGGCCGGCCTCGATGCGCGGGTAGCAGAAGATGCACTTCTCGGACTTGCCGCTCTTCCAGTTGAAGTAGATCTTCTTGTACGGGCAGCCGGAGATGCACATCCGCCAGCCGCGGCACTTGTCCTGGTCGATCAGGACGATGCCGTCCTCCTCGCGCTTGTAGATCGCCCCGCTCGGGCAGGACGCCACGCACGCCGGGTTCAGGCAGTGCTCGCAGAGGCGCGGCAGGTACATCATGAAGGTGTTCTCGTACTCACCGTAGATGTCCGCCTGGACCTGGTCGAAGTTCTTGTCCTTGCGCCGCTTGGCGAACTCGGTGCCGAGGATCTCCTCCCAGTTCGGGCCCCACTCGATCTTCTCCATGCGCTGCCCGGAGACCAGCGAGCGCGGGCGCGCCACCGGCTGGTGTTCGGCCTTGGGCGCGGTATGCAGGTGCTGGTAGTCGAAGTCGAACGGTTCGTAGTAGTCGTCGATCTCGGGCAGGTCCGGGTTGGCGAAGATGTTCGCCAGCACGCGGAACTTGCCGCCGATGCGCGGGCGGATCGAACCGTCCGCCGCGCGCACCCAGCCGCCCTTCCACTTCTCCTGGTTTTCCCATTCCTTCGGGTAGCCGATCCCGGGCTTGGTCTCGACGTTGTTGAACCAGGCGTACTCCATGCCTTCGCGGCTGGTCCAGACGTTCTTGCAGGTGATCGAGCAGGTGTGGCAACCGATGCATTTGTCGAGGTTCAGCACCATGCCGACTTGCGAACGAATTTTCATGGCGTCTCTCCTCAAATGTCCTGGGGCAGCGGTTGCGGCAGGGCGTCGCCGCCGAGTCCGCCGTGGCGGGGTTCGTCCAGCCAGTCGACCTTGCTCATCTTGCGCACCACGACGAACTCGTCGCGGTTGCAGCCGACCGTGCCGTAGTAGTTGAAGCCCCAGGCCTGCTGGGCGTAGCCGCCGATCATGTGGGTCGGCTTGAGCACCACGCGGGTCACCGAGTTGTGGTGGCCGCCACGGGTGCCGGTGGTCTCGCTGCCGGGTACGTTCACGATGCGTTCCTGGGCGTGGTACATCATCACCATGCCGTCCTTGACCCGTTGGCTGACCACCGCGCGGCAGGTCGCCGCGCCGTTGGCGTTGAACACCTCGACCCAGTCGTTATCGACGATCCCGGCCTTGGCCGCGTCGTGCTCGCTGAGCCAGATGATCGGACCGCCGCGCGACAGGGTGAGCATCAGCAGGTTGTCGCTGTAGGTGGAGTGGATGCCCCATTTCTGGTGCGGGGTGATCCAGTTCAGGGTGATCTCCGGGTTGCCGTTGGGCTTCCTGTTCAACAGCTTCTCGGTGGTCCGGGTGTTGACCGGCGGCCGGTAGCTGACGAAGCCTTCGCCGAACGCCTGCATCCACGGGTGGTCCTGGTAGAACTGCTGGCGACCGGTGATGGTGCGCCACGGGATCAGCTCGTGGACGTTGGTGTAGCCGGCGTTGTAGCTGACGTGCTCGTCCTCGAGGCCGGACCAGGTCGGGCTGGAGATGATCTTGCGCGGCTGCACCTGGATGTCGCGGAAGCGGATCTTCTCGTCTTCCTTGGGCAGCGCCAGGTGGGCATGCTCGCGGCCGGTGATCTTCGACAGCGCTTCCCAGGCCTTGACCGCGACCTGGCCGTTGGTTTCCGGAGCCAGGGCGAGGACCACCTCGGCGGCGTCGATGGCGCTGTCGATGCGCGGCCGGCCCTGGCTGACGCCGCTCTCGACGACGCGATGGTTGAGGTCGCCGACCAGCTTCACTTCCTTCTCGGTGTTCCAGCCGATGCCCTTGCCGCCGTTGCCCAGCTTGTCCAGCAGCGGACCGAGCGAGGTGAACTTGCGGTAGACGTTCGGGTAGTCGCGCTCGACCAGGTGCAGCGTCGGCAGGTTGCGTCCCGGCATCGGCTCGCACTCGCCCTTCTTCCAGTCATGGCCGTCGCCGCCGAACGGCTGCGCCAGCTCGGTGGGGGTGTCGTGCAGCAGCGGCACCGTGACCAGGTCCTGCTCCACGCCGAGGTGGCCTTCGGCGACGGCGGAGAACTTCTTGGCGATGGCCTTGTAGATCTCCCAGTCGCTCTTGGCTTCCCAGGCCGGATCGGTGGCCGCCGACAGCGGATGGATGAAGGGGTGCATGTCGGAGGTGTTGAGGTCGTCCTTCTCGTACCAGGTAGCGGTCGGCAGGACGATGTCCGAGTACATGCAGGTGGAGGACATGCGGAAGTCCAGGGTGGTGACCAGGTCGAGCTTGCCCTCGGCACCGTCGTCGACCCAGTCGACCTCGGTGGGACGCGGACCGCCGGCCTTGCCGAGGTCATCGTTCATCACCCCGTTCTTCGCCCCGAGCAGGTACTTGAGCATGTACTCGTGGCCCTTGCCGGAGGAGCCCAGCAGGTTGGAGCGCCAGATGAACATGTTGCGCGGGAAGTTCTGCGGATCGTCCGGCGATTCGCTGGCGAAGCGCAGGCCGCCGCTCTTCAGTTCGCGCACCACGTAGTCGGCGACCGGCAGGCCGGCGGCCTCGGCCTCGGCGGCGATGCGCAGCGGGTTGCGGTTCAGTTGCGGCGCCGACGGCAGCCAGCCGAGGCGTTCGGCCTGGATGTTGTAGTCCAGGGCGTGTTCGGCGAAGCGGCTGGCGTCGGCCAGCGGCGACAGCACCTCGTGCATCGACAGCTTCTCGTGGCGCCATTGCGAGCTGTGCAGGTAGAAGAAGCTGGTGCCGTTCATCTGCCGCGGCGGCCGGCTCCAGTCCAGGCCGAAGGCCAGCGGCGCCCAGCCGGTCTGCGGGCGCAGCTTCTCCTGGCCGACATAGTGCGCCCAGCCGCCGCCGCTCTGGCCGATGCAGCCGCACATCATCAGCATGTTGATGACCGCGCGGTAGTTCATGTCCATGTGGTACCAGTGGTTCATCGCCGCGCCGATGATCACCATCGCCTTGCCGCGGGTCTTGTCGGCGCTGTCGGCGAACTCGCGGGCGACCTGCGTCGCGCGCGCCGCCGGAACGCCGGTGATGCGCTCCTGCCAGGCCGGGGTATAGGGCGTGTCGGCGTCCTCGTAGGAGGTCGCCACGTTGTCGCCGCCCAGGCCGCGGTCGATGCTGTAGTTGGCCATCTGCAGGTCGTAGACGGTGGCCACCCGCAGGCGCTTGCCGTCCGCCGCGACGATCTCGCGGAACGGCACCCGGCGCAGCAGTACCTCGTCGTTAGCGACGCCCTTGAAGTGCGGGTGCTCCTGCCCGGCGAAATACGGGAAGGCCACCTCGCAGGCATGTTCCGGGCCATCGAGCAGCGACAGTTGCAGGCGCGTCTGGTCACCGCTCCTGCCGTCCAGCTCGGCGATGTTCCACTTGCCTGACTCGCCCCAGCGATAGCCGATGGCGCCGGTGGGCGAGACCAGCCCGCCGCTGCGCTCGTCGTAGGCGATGGTCTTCCACTCGGGGTTGTTGTCCTGGCCGAGGTTGTCCGCCAGGTCGGCGGCGCGCAGGTAGCGGGTCGGCTTGAACGCGCCGCCGGCGTGTTCTTCCAGCAACACCAGCATCGGCATGTCGGTGTACTGGCGGCAGTAGTCGACGAAGTAGGCGCTCGGCCGGTCGAGGTGGAATTCCTTCAGGATCACGTGACCGAAGGCCATGCCCAGCGCGGCGTCGGTGCCCTGCTTGGGGTTGAGCCAGAGGTCGGTGAGCTTGGCCACCTCGGAATAGTCCGGGGTGATGGAGACGGTCTTGGTGCCCTTGTAGCGCACCTCGGTGAAGAAGTGCGCGTCCGGGGTCCGCGTCTGCGGCACGTTGGAGCCCCAGGCGATGATGTAGCTGGAGTTGTACCAGTCGGCCGACTCCGGCACGTCGGTCTGCTCGCCCCAGATCTGCGGGCTGGCCGGCGGCAGGTCGCAGTACCAGTCGTAGAAGCTCAGGCAGACCCCGCCGATCAGCGACAGGTAGCGGGCGCCGGCGGCGTAGCTGACCATCGACATGGCCGGGATCGGCGAGAAGCCGATCACCCGGTCCGGACCGTAGGTCTTGGCGGTGTAGACGTTGGCCGCGGCGATGATCTCGGTGACCTCGTCCCAGCTGGAACGGACGAAGCCGCCCAGGCCGCGCTGGCTCTTGTAGCTCTTCGCCTTGGCGGCGTCCTCGACGATGCTGGCCCAGGCGTTCACCGGGTCGCCGTGCTGCGCCCGCGCCTCGCGCCAGAGCTTGAGCAACGGCTTGCGCACCTTCGGGTACTTCAGGCGGTTGGCGCTGTAGATGTACCAGGAATAGCTGGCCCCGCGCGGGCAGCCGCGCGGCTCGTGGTTGGGCAGGTCCGGACGGGTGCGTGGGTAGTCGGTCTGCTGGGTTTCCCAGGTGATCAGGCCGTTCTTCACGTAGATCTTCCAGGAGCAGGAGCCGGTGCAGTTCACCCCGTGGGTGGAGCGCACGATCTTGTCGTGCTGCCAGCGCTGCCGGTAGGCACCTTCCCAGGCGCGGCTCTCGTTGCTGGTCTCGCCGTGGCCATCGGCGAATTCGCCCTGCTTCTTCTTGAAGAACTGCAGGCGGTCGAGCAGGTGACTCATCTTGATCTCCTCACCCGGTCTGTGCCGGGCGTTACAACGCTAATCAGGGGTTGCCGCGGGCTGCTGCCGACGGACTCAACAGGGACTCTCCGCACCCTTGCGCGCGTACCACCACCAGGTGGCGACGATGCAGCTCAGGTAGTAGGCGATGAACACGTAGAGGGCGCCCTCGGCGCTGCCGGTCATGTGCAGCGAGGTGCCGAACGCCTTCGGGATGAAGAACCCGCCGAAGGCGCCGATGGCGGCGGAGAAGCCGATCACCGCGGCCGACTCCATGCTCGCGTTGCGCGCCGCGCCGGCTTCGTCGGCCTGGCCGTCGCGCACCCGCCGGGCCCACTCGTTGCGGAAGATCACCGGGATCATGCGGAAGGTGGAACCGTTGCCGATGCCGGCGAAGAAGAACAGCAGGATGAAGGCGCCAAGGAAACCGAAGAAGTTGCCCTGGCCGCCGTCGCCCGGCAGGAAGGCGATCACCGCGAACACCCCGCCGATCATCAGTGTGTAGTTCCACAGGGTGATCCGCGCGCCGCCGAACTTGTCCGCCAGCCAGCCGCCCAGGGGCCGGCTGAGGGCGCCCACCAGCGGACCGAGGAAGGCGTATTGCAGCGGGTTGATGTCGGGGAACTGGGTCTTGCTGAGCATCGCGAAGCCGGCCGAGAAGCCTATGAACGAGCCGAAGGTGGCCACGTACAGCCAGCACATCAGCCAGTTGTGCTTGCGCTTGAAGATCACCGCCTGGTCGCGGAACGAGGCCTTGGCGTCGGCGATGTCGTTCATCCCGAACCAGGCCGCGACCGATACCACGGCGATGAACGGCACCCAGATCCAGCCGGCGTTCTGCAGCCACAGGCGACCGCCGTCGCCGAGCTGCTGCGGCTCGCCGCCGAAGGCGCCGAACAGGCCGCCGGCCACCGCCAGCGGCACGGCGAACTGCATCACCGAGACGCCGAGGTTGCCGAGCCCGGCATTCAGGCCGAGGGCGGTGCCCTGCTGGCTCTTCGGATAGAAGAAGCTGATGTTGGACATGCTCGAGGCGAAGTTGCCGCCGCCGAAGCCGCAGAGCAGCGCGATCAGGGCGAACACCCAGTACGGGGTGCTCGGGTCCTGCACGGCGAAGCCCAGCCAGATGCACGGGATCAGCATCGAGGCGGTGCTCAGGGCGGTCCAGCGACGACCGCCGAAGATCGGCACCATGAACGAATAGAACACCCGCAGGGTGGCGCCGGAGATCGACGGCAGCGCCGCGAGCAGGAACAACTGGTCGTTGCTGAAGGCGAAGCCGGCGCTGTTCAGGCGCACGGTCACCGTGCTCCAGATCATCCACACGGCGAAGGCGAGCAGCAGCGCGGGGATCGAGATCCACAGGTTGCGGCTGGCGATGCGCTTGCCGTTGCGCGCCCAGAACTCGGGGTCCTCGGGGCGCCAGTCGAGCAGCAGCGGTCCCCGTGCGGCTTTCAGTTGGGTATTGGCGATCATGCCCATGACGGCATTACCTCAGGAGTGGGTGGGAAGGGTGGGAGGAAGGTCGACGTCGGCCGAGGCGGCCTGGCCGTCGATGCGGCGTTGCTGCTTGATCGCGTAGTGCATCCAGACCATGCAGACCACGGTCAGGCCGAACAGCAACATGAAGCAGGAGGAGCGCACGCCGATGTGGTCGGCGGCGTAGCCGAACAGGATCGGCAGGCAGAAGCCGCCGAGGCCGCCGATCACCCCGACCATGCCGCCGACGGTGCCCATGTTGCTCGGGTAGTAGTCGTGGATGATCCGGTACACGCTGGCCTTGCCGAAGCCCTGGGCGATGCCGACGACGAACACCAGGAAGGTGAACAGCCAGACGTTCAGGCCGATGCCCAGGCTGAGGTCGCCCTGGATGCCGTGGATGGTCATGGTGGTCTGCGGGTAGGAGAGGAAGAACAGGCACACCAGGCAGACCCAGAACACGCCCCAGTTCACCGAGCGCGCGCCGTAGTGGTCGCTGAACCAGCCGCCGAGGGCGCGGATCAGGCCGGACGGCAAGGTGAACAGCATGGTGATGAAGGATGCGGTCTTCAGGTCCAGGCCGTATTCGGCGATGTAGTACTTCGGCAGCCACAGGGCCAGGGCGACGAAGCCGCCGAAGACGAAGAAGTAGTACAGGCCGAAGCGCCAGACGCGCAGCTCGGCGAGCGGCGCCAGTTGCTTGGCCAGGGTCGGCCGCTGGCTGGCCTCGGCGGCACCCTTGAGGTGCGCCGGATCGGTCCAGGTGAACAGCCAGAACAGCACGGCGGTGACCAGCATGGCCACCGAGTAGACCTGCGGCACCATGCGCCAGCCGAAGGCGACCACGATCATCGGCGCCACCAGGTTGGTGATCGCCGCGCCGGCGTTGCCGGCGCCGAAGATGCCCATCGCGGTGCCCTGGCGCTCCTTCTCGAACCAGGCCGAGGTGTAGGCGATGCCGACCGCGAAGGAGCCGCCGGCCAGGCCGACGAACAGGCCGAGCACCAGGTAGTGCCAGTACTGGCTGGCGAAGGCCAGGCCGTAGATCGGGATGGCCACCAGCAGCATGTGGATGAAGAACACGATGCGGCCGCCGAAGCGGTCGGTGATCAGGCCCAGCGGCAGGCGCACCAGGGAGCCGGTGAGGATCGGCAGGGCGACCATCAGGCCGAACTGGGATTCGCTCAGGCCAAGCTCGTCCTTGATGCGGATGCCGATGATCGAAAACATCGTCCACACGGCGAAATTCACCGCGAAGGACAAGGTACTCATGCCGAGGACGGAGTACTGTTTCTGACGTAGGGAAGCCATGGCTAAACTCTCTGCACGGACAGCGTTCAGCGAGAGCCTAGGGAAGGTGTTCCTATGCAAATTTGATAGGAATCAATGAAATACCGGCCGTTCCGTGCCTAGATGCGCGCCCCTACCTCGAAAGAGGTATGGTCTGAATTATTGCGCAACCCACTGTTTTAAAAGGCTTTTCACATGAACAAGGCGACCGCGCCGGACGCTGACCAGCGGGACAGATTCTTTGGAGGTAGTGACAGGGCCGGAAAGCCGATCCTGCGCCGCTCCCTGGTAGTCCGCTTCGGCTGCTACCTCACCCTGCTGGTATCGCTGGCGCTGATCGGGATGTTCAGCGCCCTGCTCTTCGCCGACTACACGCACCAGGACGCCGCGGTGATCAACCACGCCGGCTCGTTGCGCATGCTCACCTACCGGGTCGCCCTGGAGCCCAGCCTGGAAGGCCGCCAGGCGCTGCTCGGGACCCTCGGCGAACGCCTCGACAGCGGCGACATCCGCCGCCTGCTGCAACGCCAGGACGCCGACGACCCGATCCGCCAGCTGCACCAGGAGCTGCGCGAGGGCCTGGCGCGCCTGGACCCGCGCGCGCTGCCCGGACGCGCCGTGCTGGACGCCTACGTCGGCGACATCGACCGTTTCGTCGGCATCCTCCAGGCCAAGGCCGAGCGCCGCTCGCAACTGCTCAGCACGGTGCAGGGCCTGTGCCTGTTCCTCAGCCTGCTGGTGGTGTTCGTCACCCTCTACGACCTCAGCTACCACGTCATCGGCCCGCTGCGCGAACTCACCAGCACCGCCCGCCGCCTGGGCCGCGGCGAGCTGGACGCGCGGGTCACCTACAGCGGCGAGGACGAACTGGCGCAACTGGGCGAGCGCTTCAACCAGATGGCCGGCGAGCTGAAGAGCATCTACGGCGACCTGGAAGAGCGCGTGGAGGACAAGACCCGCGCCCTCTCGCAGAGCCACCAGCGCCTCGAACTGCTCTACGCCAGCGCCCGCCGGCTGGGCGAGAACCCCTACGACAGCCGCACCCTGCAACCGCTGCTGAACCAGTTGGAGAAAGTGCTAGACGCCGGCCGCGTGACCCTCTGCCTGAACAAGGACGGGGTCGAGCGCGCCTACAGTTCGCTGACCACCACCGAGCGCCCGGCGGACTTCTGCCTGCAGGGCGACTGCGGTAGCTGCCGCGAGCAGGCCAGCGCCTGCGACCAACCCTCGTCCCTGGCCCAGCCATTGCTGATGCAGCCCCTGTCCATCGCCGGCCACCGTTTCGGCGAACTGTTCATCGAAAGCCGCAGCGGCCGCCTGGAGAACTGGCAGCAGCAACTGATCGAGACCTTCTGCGACAACATCGCCCGCACCTTCGCCCTGTCCCTGCAACAGGAACAGGAAAGCCGCCTGGCCCTGTTCGCCGAGCGCGGCACCATCGCCCGTGAACTGCACGACTCGCTGGCACAGTCGCTGTCCTACCTGAAGATCCAGGTCAGCCGCCTGGGCACCCTGCTCAAGCGCGAGGCGCCGGCGGAGAAGATCGAGGACACCCTCGACGAACTGCGCGAAGGCCTCAACGGCGCCTACCGGCAACTGCGCGAACTGCTCACCACCTTCCGCCTCAGCCTCGACGAGCCGAGCCTGGAAGCCGCGCTGGGGAACGCCGTGGCCGAGTTCGGCGAGCGCGGCGAGGTGGCGATCGAACTGGACAACCGCCTGCAACACGTGCCGCTGAGCCCCAACGAGGAAATCCACGTCCTGCAGATCGTCCGCGAGGCGCTCTCCAACGTGGTTCGCCATTCGCAGGCGCAACGGGCCTGGGTGCGCCTGAGCAGCCAGGCCGACGGCCAGGTGAGCATCGCCGTCGAGGACGATGGCGTCGGCTTTGATCCGCAGCAGAACCGCAGCGGCCACTATGGGCTTACCATCATGCAGGAGCGCGGCCAGACCCTCGGCAGCCAGTTGCGCTTCGAAGCGCGCGCGCCCCACGGCACGCGAGTGCTCTTCAGCTTCGTGCCGACCGCCCTGCAACCCTCCGCCGCCAAGGAGCCGACCCCATGACGGACATGCCAGCCACCGCCGACGAACCGGTTCGCCTGCTGCTGGTGGACGACCATCCGATGATGCGCAAGGGCGTCGCCCAGTTGCTCGAACTGGAAGACGACCTCAGCGTGGTCGGCGAGGCCGGCAGCGGCGAGGAAGCCCTGCACCTGGCCGCCGAGCTGGACCCGGACATGATCCTGCTGGACCTGAACATGAAGGGCATGAACGGCCTGGACACCCTGCGCGCGTTGCGCGAGGCCGGAGTCGACGCACGCATCGTGGTGTTCACCGTGTCCGACGACAAGGGCGACGTGGTCAACGTCCTGCGCGCCGGCGCCGACGGCTACCTGCTCAAGGACATGGAGCCGGAGCGCCTGCTCGAGCACATCCGCCAGGCCGCCACCGGACAGATGACCCTGAGCCCGCAGTTGACCCAGATCCTCGCCCAGGCCCTGCGGGGCGACGACCGCTCGAAGAGCCTCGACGAGCTGACCGAGCGCGAACGGCAGATCCTCCGCCAGATCGCCCACGGCTACAGCAACAAGATGATCGCGCGAAAGCTGGACATCACCGAAGGCACGGTGAAGGTCCATGTCAAGCGGGTGCTGCACAAGCTCGGCATGCGTTCGCGGGTCGAGGCGGCGGTGTGGGCGGTGGAGAACGACCTGGTGTAAGCCGCGCGCGGGCTTGATTCCGGTCAAGAAATCCACCGCGGCGCTGCGTCGATACTGGCGGCTTCCTTCCACGAGGCGCCCGTCATGATGTTCGAACGCAGCCCCGACGATCCCCTTCCCCTGGTCTACGCCTGCTCCGGCTGCTCCAACGTGGCGCAACTGGCCAACGATCTCGCGCTGCGCCTGGATCGCGCCCGGCTGGCGGAGATGTCCTGCATCGCCGGAGTCGGCGGCGACGTCCCGCTGCTGGTCCGCCGGGCCCGCTCCGGGCGACCGATCCTGGCCCTCGACGGTTGCCCGCTGCATTGCGTGAAAGGCTGCCTGGCGCGCCACGAGGTAGTCCCGACCCTGCACCTGACCCTCAGCGAACACGGCCTGAAGAAGCGCTACGGCGAGGACTGCGAGGCGCAGGACGCCGAGCGCCTGTTCGTCGAGCTGGAGCGTCTGCTGACGCCGGGCGGCAAGCGCCGCTGCGAATGACGGCGCGGCCGGGGGCGGCGGCTATCCCCAGCCTGCCGCCCGCCTTTCGGCCTCCCTCGCGCATATCGCGGCGCCTCCGCCGCGTAAGCGTGCCCGTACCGCCTGCGATACGCAGCAGTGCGCTAGGATGTCCCCTCGGCTTCGAAGAAAGGACATTTCAATGCTGATCGGTGCGCTGCTGGTTCTCACCTGGGTCATCCTCCTCGTCCGATACCCGGCCAAGGCCCTGCCGGTGTCCCTGGCGGCTCTCGCCGGGCTGGGCCTGGTGGCGGCCTGGGTGATCTGGCAGGACAACGACGAAAGCCGCCACCTGCAACGCCAGGAACTGCGCCTGAGCTATGCGCCGGAACGCTGTCCGGTGGACCGGCCGCTGGCGGTCGAGCTGAAGAACGGCAGCGACCGTCCGTTGCTGGAGCTACGCTGGAGGATCGCCGCCTACCGCCCCGGCGACAGCGTCAACCTGGCCGACACCAGCTTCGACAGCCCGCGCTACCGGGCGCCGAACGCCCTGCTCGGCGGCGACAGCTGGCACGACTGCCTGCCGCTGCCGCCGCTGCGTCCGGGCTATCGCGCCAGCACCCTGGAATTCCGCGCCGAACGCCTGGACGGGCGTTTCGGCAACTGACCGAGGGAGGACCCGATGGAAACCCGCCGTCTGTTCGACCAGGGCTCCGCTGCCTACGCCAGCGCCCGCCCGCGTTATCCCGATGCGCTCTACCGCCATCTCGCCGGGCTCTGCGGCCAGCGCCGGCGCGCCTGGGACTGCGCCACCGGTACCGGCCAGGCCGCGCTCGGCCTGGCGCAGCACTTCGGCGAAGTCCTCGCCAGCGACACCAGCGCGCAGCAGATCGAACACGCCGTTGTCCATCCGGGTATCCGCTACAGCGTGCAGGACGCCGAAGCCACCGACTATCCCGACGCCGCCTTCGACCTGGTCTGCGTAGCCCAGGCCTGGCACTGGTTCGACCACTCGCGCTTCAACCGCGAGCTGCTGCGCGTGCTGCGTCCCGGCGGCGTGTTCGCCGCCTGGGGCTACGGCTGGTTCAGCATCGACGCGCAGATCGATGCCGCCATCGACGAGGAATACCTGCGCCCGATCGGCCCGTACTGGGCGCAACAGAACCGCCTGCTGTGGAACGCCTACCGGGATGTCGAGCTGCCGCTGGGCGAACTCCCCGCGCCGGCCTTCGTCATCGAGCAACAATGGAGCCTGGCCCGGTTGTTCGACTACATGGCCACCTGGTCGGCCAGCCGCCTGTGCCGCGAGGCGCAGGGCAACGCTTTCGTGCGCCAGGCCCTGCAACGGGTCGCCGCGCTCTGGGGCGAGCCGACCTCGACACGCAGGGTTCGCATGCCGCTGGCGCTGCGGATCGCGCGCAAGGACGCCTGACCGAGCCTTCGGGCGGTTTTCCGCGGCCGGCGAATCCAGTACGGTAGGCCGCCCTCCTTCCAACTCCCAGCCAAGGAACGCCGCCCCATGAGCCAACCCGTCGCCTTCGTCACCGGCTGCTCCAGCGGCATCGGCCGCGCCCTCGCCGACGCCTTCCAGCGCGCCGGCTACCGGGTCTGGGCCAGCGCACGCAAGGAAGACGACGTGCGCGCCCTGGCCGAGGCCGGCTTCCAGGCGGTGCAACTGGACGTCAACGACGCCGCCGCGCTGGCCCGTCTGGCCGAGGAGCTGGAAGTCGAAGCCGCCGGCCTCGACGTCCTGGTCAACAACGCCGGCTACGGCGCCATGGGTCCGCTGCTGGACGGCGGCGTCGACGCCATGCGCCGGCAGTTCGAGACCAACGTGTTCGCCGTGGTCGGCGTGACCCGCGCACTGTTCCCGCTACTGAGGCGCAAGTCCGGCCTGGTGGTGAACGTCGGCAGCGTCTCCGGCGTGCTGGTCACGCCCTTCGCCGGCGCCTACTGCGCCTCCAAGGCCGCGGTGCATGCGCTGAGCGATGCCCTGCGCCTGGAACTGGCACCGTTCGGCGTCGAGGTGCTGGAAGTGCAGCCGGGCGCCATCGCCTCGAACTTCGGCGCCAGCGCCAGCCGCGAGATGGACAGCGTGGTCGACGAACGCTCGCCCTGGTGGCCGTTGCGCCGGCAGATCCAGGCGCGCGCCGCGGCATCCCAAGACAATCCCACGCCCGCCGAAGACTTCGCCCGCCAGTTGCTCGCCGCCGTGCAGCGCCGTCCGCGCCCGCCGTTGGTGCGCATCGGCAATGGCAGCCGGGCCCTGCCGGCGCTGGCCCGCTGGCTACCGCGCGGCCTGCTGGAGCGGCTGCTGAAGAAGCGCTTCGGCCTCGACACGCGCCTCTGAAACCGCCAGGAGATACCGCCATGGGCGACCGCCTTGCCGTACCCATCCGTTACTACGCCCTGGCCGGGATCGCCGCGGCGATCCTGCTCAACGTGCTGCTGCGCGGGGTGGTCCGCTTCGGCGGCCTGCCGGCCAGCCTGCTGATCGCCGCGCTGGTCGCCGGCGGCCTGGCCTGGTGGTTCGCCCGCGCGCAGCGGCGCTGGCCGACCTGGGGCGAGCGCTTGCGCCTGGTCGCCCTGTATGGCGGAGTGCTCGGGATCCTTTACCTGCTACTGGTCGGCCTCGCCTCGCTGAAAGGCGATCCCAGCCCGGCGGCACTGCTCATCGTGGTGCTGCACTACCTGTGCTATCCGGCGCTGTTGCTGGTGTTCTTCTCCGGCAGGGTCTATGGATTCTTCCTGCGCTGACAGGTGAGGCTGCCTCAACGAATTCTTCACATTCTCTTCAGCTCGGCTTGACCCGCCCTCGCCTAGTGTTGGCCACCCACCGCACGAGGCCGACATGCACCGTTCACCGCTCGCCTGGCTCCGCCTGCTCCTAGCCGCCGTGCTCGGCGCCTTCCTGCTCGGCGGCCCGCTGCATGCCGCCGAGACTGCCGCCACGCGTTCGCCAGCCTGGGCGCAAGCGGTCGACCCGTCGATCAACCTCTACCGCATGAGCCCCACCCTCTATCGCAGCGCGCTGCCCAACGCACAGAGCGTCGCGCTGCTGCAACGCCTGCAGGTGAAGACGGTGGTCAGCTTCATCAAGGACGACGACCGCGCCTGGCTGGGCCAGGCTCCGGTGCGGGTGCTCAGCCTGCCGACCCACGCCGACCGGGTCGACGACGCCGAGGTGCTCAGCGTCCTCCGCCAGTTGCAGGCCGCCGAGCGCGAAGGCCCGGTACTGATGCACTGCAAGCACGGCAACAACCGCACCGGACTGTTCGCCGCCATGTACCGCATCGTCGTGCAGGGCTGGGACAAGCAGGCCGCGCTGGAGGAAATGCAGCGCGGCGGGTTCGGCGACGAGGACGACATGCGCGACGCCAGCGCCTATGTGCGCGGCGCCGACGTCGACGGCCTGCGCCTGGCGATGGCCAACGGCGAATGCAGCCCGTCGCGCTTCGCCGTCTGCCATGTGCGCGAGTGGATGGCCCAGGCGCTCGACCGGCCGTAAACACGCGCAGGGCCGAAAGGCTTGGTCCCGTCACGCAAGTTTGGCACCCTTGGGGCTCGCCGCCGCACGCGGCGGCCCACTTCGACAGCCGCGACGAGACTCCCATGAGCGATGCCCCGACCTCCCCGCGCTTCAGCGCCGCCACCAGCACCCGCCTGCTCGACCATGCGCAACTGGAAGCGCTCTGCGCCGACTATGACGGCTTCCTTCTCGATCTCTGGGGCGTAGTGATGGACGGCGCCGAGGCGTTCCCCGGCGCCCTCGCCTGGCTCGCCCGGCGGCACGCCGAAGGCCGCCCGGTCTGGTTCCTCAGCAACTCGTCCAGCAGCGTGGTGGAAATGAGCGCCGGGCTCGAGCGCCTGGGCATCCAGCGCGACTGGTTCGCCGGCATCACCACCTCCGGCCAGTTGACCATCGACGCCCTGCTGCAAACCGCCGAATACCGGCGTGGCGGCATCTACCTGGCCGGCGTCGGCCTGGCCCAGCAGAGCTGGCCGGCGGAAATCCGCGAGCGCTTCGTCGACGACATCGCCCAGGCGGCGCTGATCGTCGGCGTCGGCAGCTTTCCCCAGGATGAACTGGAACAGCGCTTCGCGCCCCTGCGTGGTGCCACCGACCTGCCGTTCCTCTGCGCCAACCCGGACCGCGTGGTGGTTTCCGGCGGCCGCACGGTATACGGCGCGGGCATGCTCGCCGAGCTGTTCAGCGAGGAAGGCGGCCAGGTCAGTTGGTACGGCAAGCCCGACCCGGCGGCCTTCCGCATCGCCCAGCGGCAACTGGAAGCGCGCGGCGCGCGGCACATCCTGTTCGTCGGCGACTCGCTGGTGACCGACGTCCCCGGCGCCCTCGCCGCGCGCATCGATACGCTCTGGCTGGGCGCCACCGGCATCCACCGCGAAGCCCTGGGCGCCGAGTTCAACGGAGCGCTCGACGAGGAGCGGGTCAGGTCGCTGCTGCACGGCTATCCGATCCGACCGCACTTTGCCGCGCCAGGGCTGGTCTGACCCTCAAAGGTCGGAAAAAGGATGCACGCATGCACTGGCTGGACTACCTGCAATGGCCCGCCATGCTGGTCACGGTGGTGGCCGCCTGGCTGGTGGCGTCGGCGCATCGGCGACGACGCAAGGTCGGCTTCTGGGTGTTCCTCGCCAGCAACCTGCTGTGGATCGCCTGGGGCCTGTACGCCCAGGCCTATGCGCTGATCCTGCTGCAGGTCTGCCTGGCGGCGATGAACCTGCGCGGCACCTATCGCAACGAAGCGCCACAGGACAGCGCCTGATGGCCGCCAACGAAAACGCCCGCCATGACGGCGGGCGCTCGCCTTGCGAAGGCTGCGCTCAGTGCGCCCCCTCGCTTTTCTCCAGCGGCTGGCCGGCGTAGATACGACGCACCAGCGGGCCGATGGAAAGCCCCTGGAGCAGGATCGATACCAGCACCACGATGTAGGTCAGGCTGAGGATCAGGTCGCGCTCCGGCCCCAGCGGCAGGGACAGCGCCAGCGCCACCGAGACGCCGCCGCGCAGCCCGCCCCAGACCAGGATGCGGATGGTGCCCGCCGGTACCTGCCGGTTGGCGCCACGGAAACGGCGCAGGACCAGGATCGCCGGACCCACCGTGAGCAGGCGCGAGACCAGCACCGCGCCGCCGAGGGCGAAGGCCGCCGCCACGTGCAGCCAGGAGAACGGCAACAGCAGCAGCTCCAGGCCGATCAGGGCGAACAGCAGGGCGTTGAGGATCTCGTCGATCAGCTCCCAGAACTTGTCCACGTAGCGCCGGGTCTCGTCCGACATCGCGTAGTGGCGTCCGTGGTTGCCGATGATCAGCCCGGCCACCACCATCGCGATCGGCGCCGATACGTGCAGGCGCGCGGCCAGCGCGGCGCCGCCGATGACCAGGGCGAGGGTCAGCATGACCTCCACCTGGTACTGGTCGATGCCGCGCATCATCACGAACACGCCG
Organism: Pseudomonas sp. FDAARGOS_761; assembly: GCF_013343155.1. Lineage (NCBI taxonomy): Bacteria > Pseudomonadati > Pseudomonadota > Gammaproteobacteria > Pseudomonadales > Pseudomonadaceae > Pseudomonas > Pseudomonas sp. FDAARGOS_761. The sequence goes on from NZ_CP054572.1 coordinate 4,438,157, forward strand.
TAGCCGAGCACCGCGCCGAAAAGCACGCCGCCGATGGCTTCCTGGACGAAGAGGATCGCCGTGGCGCTGACCGTGGGCGCCTCGCCGAGCTGGAGGATGCCGAGGATGATGGCGAACACCACCACCGCGGTGCCGTCGTTGAACAGCGACTCGCCGACGATGGTGGTCGCCAGCGGTTTCGGCGCGCCGGCGGACTTGAGGATGCCGAGCACGGCGATGGGGTCGGTCGGCGAGATCAGCGCGCCGAACAGCAGGCAGTAGATGAAATCCACCTGCCAGCCGAACAGCGGGAAGGTGTAGTAGGCCAGGCCACCGATGACGAAGGTGGCGATCAGCACCCCGGCGGTGGCCAGCAGGCCGATCGGCCACTTGTAGCTGCGCAGGTCGGAGAGGTCGACGTGCAGTGCGCCGGCGAACAGCAGCGCGGGCAGGAACCAGGTCATCAGCACTTCGGAGAAGTCGATGCGGCGGATGATTTCCTGCATCTCCACCTCGAGGATCGGATAGCCCAGTTCCGACAGACCCTGGACGATCAGCGAGAACACCAGCGCCGTGGCCATCACGCCGATGGTCGGCGGCAGGCGGATGAAGCGGTAGTTGACGTAGGTGAGCAAGGTGGTCAAGGCAATGAATGCCGCGACGAGATCGAGCATGACGCGGGGTACTCCCTTAGCAGAAGGTAAAACACCTACCCCAAAAGGCCGATCCGTGAACCGTGGGGTGCGAATGTCTGGAAAAGCCCGAGAAAATTTCGGAACCCGCATCATAACCGCAGAAAAGCCCTGGGCGTCGAGCGCACCGATACGGTGCATGGCGCGCCGCCGACGCGGCAACGCCCTTCTCGCCCGCTCCCCCGGGAAAATTTCTTCGTTCGCCGCCAGCCCAGGCGAGACGGCGGCTGCGGCCGCTTGCCCAGGCCCGGTCATGGCACAAGCATGGCCGTTTCGTTGAACCTCCGCGAACGACGAACGGTCAACCCTTTCAGGGTCGGCAATTCGGTGCCCATCCGAAGCCTTTGATTTCCGGCCTGTTTCCGCGCTTCGACGAAGCGCCCGACAGCGTAGCCAACGCTCATTCCGAAGGGAGTCCCGACCATGGTGAAAACCTGTGGCAAGGCCCTGCTCGGCCTCTGCGCCGCAGCCGCCGTACTGGCCTTGCTGATCCACTGGATCACCCCCGCGACCATCCTCCACTACCGCGAGGACCTGCTGTTCTACTTGCAGGCCCACCTGGTGCTGGTCTTCAGTTCGATGGCGGCCGCCCTGCTGGTCGGCGTGCCGGCCGGCATCCTGCTCAGCCGTCCCGGCATGCAGGCCCAGGCCGAACGCCTGATGCAGGTGTTCAACGTCGGCAACACCATCCCGCCGCTGGCGGTGCTGGCCATCGCCCTGGCGATCATCGGCATCGGCAACGGCCCGGCGATCCTCGCCCTGTTCCTCGCCTCGCTGCTGCCGATCGTGCGCAACACCTACGAGGGCCTGCGCAATGTCTCGCCGGCGCTGAAGGAAGCCGCCACCGGCATCGGCATGACGCCCAACCAGGTGCTGCTGCGGGTGGAACTGCCGAACGCGGTGCCGATCATCGTCGGCGGCGTGCGCGTGGCCCTGGCGCTGAACGTCGGCTCCGCGCCGCTGGCGTTCCTGATCGGCGCCAACAGCCTGGGCAGCCTGATCTTCCCCGGCATCTACCTGAACAACCACCAGCAACTGCTGCTCGGCGCCGCCTGCACGGCGCTCCTCGCCCTGCTGCTGGACGCCCTGGTGGTGCTGTTCAGCCGCATGTTCCTGGAACGCGGCCTGACCGCCAAGGAGGCCTGATGAACCGACTGATCCGCTCACTCTGCCTGGCCTGCGCCGGCCTGCTCGCCGCCGGCCTGGCGCAGGCGGAAACCCTGCGCATCGGCGGCAAGACCTTCACCGAGCAGCGCATCCTCACCGCCATCACCGCGCAGTTCCTGCAGAAGCGCGGCTACGACGTGACGGTCACCACCGGCCTGGGCAGCACCCTGGCCCGCGCCGCCCAGGAAAGCGGCCAGTTGGATATCGTCTGGGAGTACACCGGCTCGTCGCTGATCGTCTACAACCACATCGACGAGAAGCTCGACGCCGCGGCTTCCTACCGCCGGGTCAAGCAACTCGACGAAGCCCAGGGCCTGGTCTGGCTGAAGCCGACCCGCTTCAACAACACCTATGCCCTGGCCATGCCCGAGGAACAGGCCGAGCGCCTGGGCATCCAGAGCGTCAGCGATCTCGCGCGGGTGCTCGCCGAACAGCAGGAGGCCGAGCCCGGGAGCACCCACCTGTTCGCCATGGACCCGGAGTTCGCCGGCCGCCCCGACGGCCTCGGCCCCATGAGCGAGCTGTACGGCCTGCACTTCACCCGCAACGACATCCGCCAGATGGACGCCGGGCTGGTCTACACCGCGCTGAAGAACCGCCAGGTGTTCCTCGGCCTCGTCTACACCACCGACGGCCGCCTGAAGGATTTCAAGCTGCGCGTGCTGAAGGACGACAAGCAGTACTTCCCCTTCTACAACGCCGCCCCGGTGGTGCGTAAGGAGGTCATGCAGCGCCATCCGGAGTTCGCCACGCTGTTCGATCCGATCATCGAGCGGCTCGACGACGCCACCATGCAGGCGCTCAACGCGCGGGTCGATATCGAGCAGCAGACGCCACAGAAGGTCGCCGCCGACTTCCTCCGCGAACACCGCCTGCTCGACGACGGCCAGGCCGGCCAGGGAGGTAGCCAGTAATGGACTTCTTCAGCGTGCTTTCCCATCTCGACTGGTCCCAGATCGGCCAGCTCACCCTCCAGCACCTGCTGCTGGTACTGGTCGCCGTGGGCCTGGCGATCCTCGTCGGCGTGCCGCTGGGCGTGCTGATGACCCGCTTCACGTGGCTGGCCGGCCCGCTGCAGGGCGCCGCCACGGTGATGCTGACCATCCCCTCGATCGCCCTGTTCGGCCTGCTGATGCCGGTCTACTCGGTATTCGGCCAGGGCCTCGGGCCGCTGCCGGCGATCACCGCGGTGTTCCTCTATTCGCTGCTGCCGATCCTGCGCAACACCTACCTCGCCCTGACCGGCGTCGAAGCGGGCATCCGCGAGGCCGGCAAGGGCATCGGCATGACCTTCTGGCAACGCCTGCGGATGGTCGACATTCCCCTCGCGGTGCCGGTGATCCTCGCCGGCGTACGCACCGCCGTGGTGATGAACATCGGCGTGATGACCATCGCCGCGGTGATCGGCGCCGGCGGCCTGGGCGTGCTGATCCTCACTTCCATCAGCCAGAGCAACATGCCGATGCTGGTGGTCGGCGCGGTACTGGTCAGCCTCCTGGCCATCGTCGCCGACCTGCTGCTGCAATGGCTGCAACGCATCCTCACCCCCAAGGGACTGCGCGCCAGCGCGCACTGACAGGAGCCGAACATGATCGAACTGGACAAGCTCAGCAAGACCTTCACCCAGAAGAACGGCAAGGAGTTCCGCGCCGTCGATTCCGTCAGCCTGACCGTGGAGAAAGGCGAGATCTGCGTCTTCCTCGGCCCCTCCGGCTGCGGCAAGACCACCACCCTGAAGATGATCAACCGGATCATCCCGCCGACCTCCGGCCGCGTGCTGATCGACGGCCAGGACACCGCGGACCTCGACGAAGTCACCCTGCGCCGCCACATCGGCTACGTGATCCAGCAGATCGGCCTGTTCCCGAACATGACCATCGAGGAAAACATCATGGTCGTGCCGCGCCTGCTCGGCTGGGACAAGGCGCGCTGCAAGGAGAAGGCCCGCGAGCTGATGAGCATGGTCAAGCTGGAGCCCAAGCAGTACCTGCAACGCTACCCGCGCGAACTCTCCGGCGGCCAGCAGCAGCGCGTCGGGGTGATCCGCGCGCTGGCGGCGGACGCGCCGCTGCTGCTGATGGACGAGCCGTTCGGCGCGGTCGATCCGATCAACCGCGAGTCGATCCAGAACGAGTTCTTCGAGATGCAGCGCAAGCTCGGCATGACCGTGATCATGGTCAGCCACGACATCGACGAAGCCATCAAGCTGGGCGACAAGGTGGCGGTATTCAAGAGCGGCCGGCTGCTCCAGTACGACCACCCGGATACCCTGCTGGCGCACCCGGCGGACGAGTTCGTCAGCGCCTTCACCGGCCAGGACAGCACGCTCAAGCGCCTGCTCCTGGTGCGCGCCGAGGACGCCGCCGACAGCAGCCTGGTCACCGCCCGGCCGCAGACCCCGGTGGCCGAGGCGCTGGAACTGATGGACGAGAACGACCGGCGCTACCTGATCGTGGTGGATGACCAGGGCAAGGGCCTGGGCTACGTGCGACGCAAGGACCTGCGCCGCCAGGAGGGCACCTGCGCGCCGTTCATCACCCCGTTCCGGGTCACCGCCAGCCACGACGAGCACCTGCGCATCCTGTTGTCGCGGATGTACGAGTTCAACAGCTCCTGGCTGCCGGTGCTCGACCCGGACCAGCAGTTCCTCGGCGAGGTCACCCAGGAATCCATCGCCGACTACCTCAGCTCCGGCCGCTCGCGCGGCGGCAAGGGCCTGATCGTGTCGCCGGCCGAACAGGTCGGAGCGTAGGCCGCCGGGTGGATATTCACCGCCGGCAGCCGCCAACCGCAGCGTATTCCTGGCGAGTGGCGCCCTCTTCCGCCCCGCCGAAACGAAAAAGCCCGGCATCCGCCGGGCTTCTCCATGCCTCTTTCACTCAACCGGCCCGCCCCGGCGCGTGCGCCGCCGAGGCCTGGTCGTCGCGCCCTTGTGGCTTGACGATCACCGTGCAGGTGATCCCCGCCGAGAGCAGCACGCCGTCCGGCACTTCGTCGATGTGTACCCGCACCGGCACGCGCTGGGCCAGGCGCACCCAGTTGAAAGTGGGGTTGACGTCGGCGGTCAGCTCGCGGCTTTCCGGGTTGTCGCGGTCGTAGATGCCGCGGGCGATGCTTTCCACGTGGCCCTTGAGGTGTTCGCCGCTCATCAGTTGCATGTCCACCGGGTCGCCTTCGCGGATGTACGGCAGCTTGGTTTCCTCGAAGTAGCCGTAGACCCAGTAGGAGTTCTTGTCGATCACCGCCATCTTCGCCTCGCCGACCCGCGCGTAGTCGCCACGGTGCACGTTGAGGTTGGTGACGTAGCCGTCGACCTGCGCCACCACCCGGGTGCGCTCCAGGTTCAGGCGCGCGGCGTCGAGCTGGGCCTTGGCCTGCTCGTAGTCGGCCATCGCCGCGGCGGCGGTGTTGTGGGCGTCGTCGCGGCTTTCTCGGGAGACCACCATCTCATCCATTTCCGCGCGCCGCCGGGCGTTCAGCTGGCGCATCTCCAGGGTCGCCTTGCGCGAGGCAACCAGCGATTCGGCCTGCTTCACCGCAATACGGTAGTGGTCGGGGTCGATCTGCATCAGCAGGTCGCCTTTCTTCACCAACTGGTTGTCGCGCACCGGGACGTCGACGACGATCCCGGAAACGTCGGCGGCGACATTGATCACGTCGGCGCGCACGCGACCGTCGCGGGTCCAGGGGGTGTCCATGTAGTTGACCCACAGGGTCCGCCCGATGAATACGGCGACCAGCAGGATCAGCAGGGTCGCCAGCAGGCTGATTACGGATTTCAAGGTCATGGTTGGCTCACGATAACGAAGAGGTGCGCTACCGCCTCAGCGGTAGATGGTCAGGGACAGGCCGCCGTACAGGCAGGCGAACAGGCTGACCCGGAACAGCGCCGGGTGCCAGGTGAAGCGATACAGGCCGAGCGAGGCGAAGATCCGGTCGAGCCCCCAGGTGAGCGCCGCGGCGATCACGAACAACAGCGTCAGGGTCGGCATGTAGACCCCATGGATGGCGATTTCACGAGGCATGGACGGTACCTTGGCCGCTCGTCCGGCCGGCCAGTTCGGTCAGTGGCGAGGTCGGCGCGAGCAGGGAAGAACGGATGAAGTGCAGGTAGCTGCGCACCCGCCGTAGCGGCGAGCTGTCGAAGTGCGGCGCGCAGGGTTCGTCGGTGTGCCTGGCCGCGTGGATGGCCTGGTCGACGGCCGCCAGGGCGCGCTCCAGGTTCTCCGCGCCAGGGCGCACGAACAGTCGGATCAGAGCCCGCCCCATGGCGCGGATCGCCTGGCGCCAGGGCATGGCCTCGGCGTAGCAGGGTTCGTCCGGCAGGCGCTCCTGCTCGCGACGCAGCTCGATGATCGCGTGGCCGACCTCGAGCACCAGGAACATCCAGCGCAGCAGGCCGCGCTGCACGTCCGGGCGCCCGGCAGCGACGCCATAGGCCTGGTTCAGCAGGTCGCGGGTGCCGCTTTCGAAGGCCGAGCCAAGCCCCCTGCTCCTGCCGCTGATGGCGAACACCACGCGCATCCGCAGGTCGCGCTCGAGGCGCTTCCACAGCCAGGCGCTGTTGGGCGGCAGAATGACCGCGGCGGCCGCGGCCGAGAGCAGCATCGAGAGGATCAGGGCGATGTACTCGTTGATCACGTGGGCCGGGTCGTAGACGGTCAGGTTCGCCGGCACCGAACCGAAGCAGAAGAACACCAGCAGGCCGAGACCGTAGCCGGCCCACTGCGGCCGCGAGGAGATGAACGCGCCGAGGGCGAACACCGGCGCCAGCACCAGGCACAGCAGCGGGAAACCGTCGATGTGCGGGTAGACGAAGAACATCTCGCTGAAGCCGAGCAGCGCCGCCGCCATGGTGCCGATGGCCATCTGCATGGCGACCTTCTTCGGGTTCGGCGCCGCCGAGGCCAACGCCGAGACCGCCACCGCATTGAGGGCGAAGGTGCCGCCGCTGGGCCAGGTGCTGTAGATCCAGAAACAGCCGAACAGCAGGATCATCAACCCGGTACGCATCCCCGCCACTGCCGCCGCCACCGCGTTGGCCTTGGCGGTGAAGGCGTCCTTCCACTGCTCGCGCTCGTGGCGGTGGGCGGCCAGCGAGGCATGGGTCAGGGCGTAGTCGTGCATTTCCTCGGCGAAACGGTAGAGCAGCTCGGCGGCGGTATTGAAGTCCAGCCGCGCCTCTTCACCCGGCTCCCGCGCCAGCAGTTCTCCGCGCGCCTGGCGGATGCGCGCCATCAGGCGTTCGCGGCAGTCGGCGAGGCGCTGGGCGAAGCGCTCGGCGTCATGGTCGGTGACGGCGCGGCCACGGATCTCCTCGAGCAGCCCGGTGATTTCCTCCAGGCACGGTTCGAACGCTTCCAGCACCTGGGTGGAGCCCTGCGCGCGCAGGCGTTCGAGCAGTTGGTGGAGGGCGTGGAAACGGGTATTCATGGCCATGAACTCGCTGCTCAGGCGAATCAGCCGGCCATTGCGCAGGCGCATGTGCGGATCCTCGAAGGCGCTCGCCGCGCGCATCGTCTCCAGGCCCACGGCCTGGGCGGCGAAGGCCACGTTGCTGCTTTCGAAGCGCTCGCGCCCGCCGACCCCGCGCAGGCTGTCGAGGACGAACGCGGCGAACAGGCCGAAGCGCACGTACAGCGCATTGCGCATCGCCGCGCTGGTGGTCTGCGGCATGATCACCGCGCTGACCACGCCCGAGCAGAGAATCGCCAGGCTGATTTCCAGGACCCGCCAGATCGCCTGCATGAAGGCGCCTTCCGGATGGCTGGTGGCGGGGATGCCGATCAGCGTCGCGGTGTAGCCGGCGAGCACGCAGGCGTAGGAGCGGAAGTCACGGTAGCGGGCGGCCCCGGCGGTGCAGAGGCCGATCCAGATCGCCGAGCTGAGCAGGAACAGCACCCGCTCCTGGGCGAACAGGGCGATCAGGGTGACCATCACGCTGAGGCCGACCAGGGTGCCGAGGATGCGGTAGAAGCTCTTGGCGAACACCTGGCCGCTCTGCGGCTGCATGACGATGAACACGGTGATGGTCGCCGTGCTCGGTTGCGGCAACTCCAGGCGCATCGCCAGCCAGAGGGTCAGGAAGGCCGCGCAGAGCACCTTGAACACGTAGATCCAGGTCGCCCCGTCGCTGCGCGCCCACTCGGCCAGCGCGCGCCGCCACTCGTCGCGGCTGGGCAGGGCGAAACCAGCGGAGCGGCCACTCATCGCGAAGATACCGCTCTGACCGGGACGTTCTCCGGCGCCAGCTTCCGCTGCGCCGGCGTATCGGCGCCGGCCCCGACGCCGCCGCCGAGGGCGGTGAGCAGGCTGGCGTGGGCGGCCAGCCGGGCGGCCTGCACCTGCTCCTGGACCAGTTGCTGCTGGAACAGCCGGGTCTGCGCGTTGAGCACGTTGAGGTAATCGGTGAGGCCGCGCTGGTAGGCCAGGGTGGCGATATCGTAGGTCTTCTGCGCGGAAGCCACCGATTGCGCGGCGAAGTCCTTCTGGATGTCCACCGAATGCAGGCGGATCAACTGGTCGGAAATGTTCTTCAGCGCATCCACCAGGGTCTGGTTGTATTGCTCCACCGCCGCGTCGTAGCCGGCCGCCGCCTCGCCCAACTGCGAACGCAGGCGGCCGCCGTCGAAGATCGGCAGGGTCACCGCCGGGCCGGCGCTGTAGGTGTACTTGGCGCTGCGGAAGAACTCCAGCATGCCGCCGCCGACGGCACTGAAGCCGACCGAGGCCATCAGGTCGACGTTGGGGTAGAAGTCGGCGCGCGCCACGTCCACGCCCTTGGCCAGGGCGGCGACCTGCCAGCGGCGGGCGACCACATCCGGGCGGCGACCGAGCAGTTCGGCCGGCAAGGCGCTGGGCAGGCTCGGCTGCGCCGCCAGGTTCAGGCTTGGCCGGCGGATCGTGCGGCCCTCGCCCGGGCCCTTGCCGGCCAGGGCGGCGAGCAGGTTGCGGGTGAGCTGGATTTCTTCGTCGATCACCTCGATGCGGCGCTCGGACTCGGGCAGCGGCACTTCCGCCTGGCTGACCTCGAAATGCGTGCCGATGCCGCCGCGCAGGCGACGCTGGGCCAGGGCGAGGATGTCGCGCTGCTGTTGCAGCATGGCCTTGGCGATGTCCATCTCGGCGTACTGCAACGAGAGCTGGACGTAGGCGCGCACGATGTTGCCCTCCAGCTCGAGCTGCGCCTGGCGCGCCTCGGCGGCGGCCATGTGGGCCAGGTCGACGGCGCGCTCGCTGTCGCTGCGGTCGCGCCCCCAGAGATCGAGCTTGTAGTTCAGGCCGATCTCGGTGGAGTTGTTCCAGGAAGTGGTCCGCGCCAGGTCGCCGGGGCCGTAGAAATAGTCGTCCGGCCAGCGGTGGCGGACCAGCGAGCCCTTGCCCTCGATCTGCGGCGACTCGATGGACTCCACCAGCCCGGCCATGGACTTCGCCTGGCGTACCCGCGCATGGGCTACCGCCAGGCCTGGATTGCCGTCCAGCGCCTTCTCGATCCAGGCGTCCAGCTGCGGATCGGCATACACCTTCCACCACTGCGCCTGCGGCCAGCCGGCCTCGCGGGCGGCAGCCTGGATCGCATGGTCGGTGGCCAGGGCGTTGGCGTCGAGCGTGGCGGCCTGGGGGGCGATATCGCCTGTACTGACACAACCGGATATTGCGGAGAAAACGACGAGAAAACCGACGAAGGAGCCGACCAAGGTCAGTTCCTTCCTGAGAGCACGCGGCACGTTGTCTGATCCTGGAGGGGCGAAGCACGGAATTTGAACGGTACGGGCGCCGTTCAACCCGCTCGAGCGTTCGTGCGCTCGGGGGCCGATGAATTTTAAGAGGCTGGCGGCTGCTGATAAGCTGGCTCAAGTGCGATTGTTTATTGCGTAATGTGAAATAATCCGCCCTCGCAACAATCTGACACACTTCTGCGCGTGCCTAGGAGGCCCCGTCGATGGACACCCTGCAAAACATGCGAGCCTTCGTCTGCGTGGCGGAAACCGGCAGCTTCACCGCGGCGTCCCAGCAGCTCAACACCACCACCGCCTATGTCTCGCGGGCGGTGGCCAACCTCGAGACGCACCTGCGCACCCGCCTGCTCAACCGTACCACTCGTCGCATCGCCCTCACCGAGGCCGGCCAGCGCTACCTGCTGCGCTGCGAGCAGATCCTCGCCTACGTCGAGGAAGCCGAGGCCGAAGCCAGCGACGCCCATGCCCGCCCCGCCGGCAAGCTGAAGCTGCATTCGATGACCGGCATCGGCCAGCACTACGTGATCCGCGCCATCGCCGGCTACCGCCAGCAGTACCGCGACGTGACCTTCGACCTGACCATGGCCAACCGCGTGCCGGACCTGCTCGACGAGGGCTTCGACGTGGCCATCGTGGTGGCCTCCGAGCTACCCGATTCCGGCTTCATTTCCCAGCGCATCGGCGAGACCTACAGCATTCTTTGCGCCTCGCCGGAGTACCTGCGCCTGAACGGCACGCCGAGCGAGCCTTCGGAGCTGGCCAGCCACGACTGCCTGCGCCTGGTCAGCCCCGTGGTGCCGCTGGATCGCTGGCTGTTCGACGGTCCCAACGGCCAGGAAATGGTCTCCATCGGCGCCTCGCCGTTCCAGGTCAATGTCGGCGACGCCATGACCGAGGCGATCCGCTCCGGGCTGGGCATCGGCATCCTGCCGGTGTATTCGGCCATCGAGGACCTGGGCAAGGGCACCCTGGTGCGGGTCCTGCCGCAACACCGCCTGCAACAGCTCAACGTCTATGCGCTGTACCCTTCGCGGCAGTATCTCGACGCGAAGATCAAGACCTGGGTGGAATACCTCAAGGAAAGCCTGCCCGGCCTGCTCCAGCGCGACGAAGCGGCGCTGGTGGAGCTGGGCCTGGAACTCGGAAGACCCTCCTGAGCCGATAATCGCCCGCCCAGTGGCGGGCCCCTGCCCGCCGCTTCGATGGCGGTGGTATGGTCGGCGCTTTCGCTCCCGCTTGCAGAGTCCCGTCATGAAAAAGAACGTCTTCGTCTTCAGTCGCCTCGCCCCCGAGCATCTCGAACGCCTGCAACGCCAGTTCAACGTCCGCGTGCTCGAACCGAAACAGGGCGACATCGACGCCCAGTACGCCGCCGCCCTGCCCGATACCCACGGCATGATCGGCGTCGGCCGGCCGCTCGGCGCCAGGCAACTGGAACAGGCGAAGCAGCTGGAAGTCATCTCCAGCGTCTCGGTCGGCTACGACAACTATGACCTGGACTACCTGAACCGCCGCGGCATCGCTCTCACCAACACGCCCGACGTCCTCACCGAGACCACCGCCGACCTCGGCTTCGCCCTGCTGATCAGCGCCGCGCGACGGGTCGCCGAGCTGGACGCCTGGGTCAAGGCCGGGAACTGGAAGCGCACCGTCGACGCCCCGCAGTTCGGCACCGATGTGCATGGCAAGAAACTCGGCATCCTCGGCCTCGGCCGGATCGGCGCGGCCATCGCCCGGCGCGGCCGTTTCGGCTTCGGCATGCAGGTGCTCTACCACGGCAACAACCGCAAGCCGGAACTGGAACAGGAACTCGGCGCGCGCTTCCTCGGCTTCGACGAACTGCTCGGCGAGGCCGACTTCGTCTGCGTGGTGGTGCCGCTGGGAGCGCAGACCCGGCGGTTGATCGGCGCGCGCGAACTGGGCCTGATGAAGCCCTCGGCGATCCTGGTCAACGTCGCCCGCGGCCAGGTGGTCGACGAGGCCGCGCTGGTCGCCGCCCTGCGGGAGAAACGCATCCTCGGCGCCGGCCTGGATGTCTACGAGAAGGAACCGCTGGCCGAATCGCCGCTGTTCGCCCTGGACAACGTGGTGACCCTGCCGCACATCGGCTCGGCCACCCACGAGACCCGCCGGGCCATGGCCGAGCGGGCGCTGCAGAACTTCGAGGCGGCCCTGCGCGGCGAGCGGCCGCTGGACCTGGTCAATCCACAGGTGTGGCGACGCGGCTGAGCGCGCCTCCCTCTCCGCTAGGTCGAGCGCGCCGGCCCGGCCAGCGCCGGCGCCTTCGGCTTGCGGAACACCAAGACGTTGCCGAGCATCACCAGGACCAGCCCGGCCAGCGCCGGTGCGGTCCAGCGGTAGCCCTCGGCGAAGGCCGAGATGTTCAGCGCCACCACCGGGAACAGCACGGTGCAGTAGGCGGCGCGATCCGGGCCCATGCGCCCGACCAGGGTCAGGTAGGCGGTGAAGCCGATCACCGAGCCGGGGATCGCCAGGTACAGCAGCGAGCCGACGTAGCGCGCGCTCCAGTCGAAATTCAGCGGCACGCCCTGGAACAGGCACAGCGCCAGGAGGATCAGGGTGCCGTAGAGCATGCTCCAGGCATTGCCGGTGAGCGGGCGGATGCCGGCCTTCTGTTGCAGGCTGGAAAGCATGTTGCCGGTGGAGAAGCACAGCGTGCCGAGCAGGGCCAGGCCGAGGCCGTAGAAGGTTTCCGGGGTGGCCTGGTGACCCACCAGTTCCGGCCAGAACAGCAGCCCCAGGCCGAGCAGGCCGAGACCGCCACCGGCCATCACGTTCGACGCGATGCGCTGGCCGAACCACAGGCGGGCGTTCAGCGCATTCCACAGGGTGGCGGTGGAGAACACCACGGCCACCAGGCCGCTGGGAATCCACTGGCTGGCGGTATAGAAGCAGATGAAATTCAGGCAGAACAGGCATACGCCCTGGGCCATGCACAGGCGTTGGCCCCGTGCGTCGAGCCTTTGCAGGCGGCGGCCGAGCAGCAGCACGGCGAACAGCACCAGCGCCGCCAGGGCGAAGCGGTAGGCGATCGACAGGGTGATCGCCACCGGGCCCATCTGCAGTTTGATGGCGATCCAGGTGGTGCCCCAGATGAGCACGGTGAGCAGGTACAGCGAAAGATTCATGGCGACTCCGCAACGACAGGATGCCGTCAGTCTGCGGGCGAAGCCGGGCGCGACCATTGTCCATTCTTGCGCTTTTCATCCGCCGCCTCTCGCGGCAGCGTCCGGGCGCGGGTAGCATGGCCGGCATGCACCAACCCAGCGATTTCCAGGTATTCCGCACCCTCGACCGGACCTCCAATGCGCGCCTGCTGCGCAGCAGCACGCTCAGCGACGGCCTGGCGCTCGCCCATTGGTACCGCGACGAAGCGGAGATCCTCGGCTACAGCGACCCCGGCCATCACACCCTGTCGCTCTACCTGCAGGGCGGCTGGCAGACCTTCCGCCGCGATCGTCCCGGGCTCTATGGCGGCCCCGACCGCTTCTGCGTGATGCCGGCCGAACACCACTCCGACTGGGCGGTGACACGCGGCCTGGGCTTCATGCACCTGTACATCAGCCCGGAACGCCTGGCCGGCGCGGCGGTACGCACCCTCGATTGCGAACCACGCAGCCTGCAACTGGAGGAGCGCACCTACATCCAAGACGAGCCGCTGGCCGCCCTGTGCCGGACCCTGGAACGACAGGACTGGAACGAACCCGGCGAGCGCCTGCTATGCACCAGCCTCGCCCACCAGGCGGTGGACCACCTGCTGCTCACCGGGTGCGGCAGGCGTACCGACGTACGCTGGCAGGGCGGGCTGGCCGCGCACGTGCGGCGGCGCCTGGCCGACTACATCGAAAGCCACCTGGAGCAGCCGCTGGAACTGGGGTCGCTGGCGGAGCTGGCGGCGCTCTCCGAGTACCACTTCGCGCGCATGTTCCGCGTCTCCTTCGGCCTGCCGCCGCACCGCTACGTGCTGGAACGACGCCTGGCGCGGGCCCGCGACCTGCTGGCGTACTCCGCGCAGTCGCTCCAGGAGGTCTCGCTGGCCTGCGGCTTCGCCAGTCCGAGCCATTTCAACCGGCGCTTCCGCGAAGCCCATGGCGCCACCCCGGGGCAGTACCGCGCCGCCCTGAAAGCCTCCTGAAAGCCAGGCGCCGACAGCCTGCGGTTGTAGGCAGGCATTCCCGCAGCATAAAATGATAACTATTATCATTCGTTAATCCTTCTGCTCCGGGAATGTCCAGGTGTCGAGCGCCGACCTCGCCCACGCGGCCGCGTTGCATACCCTCTACAGCGACCACCACCACTGGCTCACGGGCTGGCTGCGGCGCCGCCTCGGCTGCCCGCAGAACGCCGCCGACCTGGCCCAGGACACCTTCGTCAAGGTCCTGGTTTCGCGCCAGGCCGCGCGCATCGACGAACCGCGCGCCTTCCTCACCACCATCGCCCGCCGCGTGCTGTGCAACCACTACCGCCGCCAGGACGTCGAGCGCGCCTACCTGGAAGCCCTGGCCAGCCTCCCCGAGCGGGAAGTCCCCAGCGAAGAGACCCGCGCCATCGTCCTGGAGACCCTGGTCGAGCTGGACCGCCTGCTCGACGGTCTGCCGCCGCTGGCCAAGGAGACCTTCCTGCTGGCCCAGCTCGACGGCCTGGGCTACGCCGAGATCGCCACGCAGCTGGGCATCTCCCTGAGCAGCGTCAAGCGCTACATGCTCAAGGCTGCGCAACGCTGCTACTTCGCCGAGCTGCCATGAGCCTGCCCGCCGCACCCAAGGTGCCGCCGCAGGTGGCCGAACAGGCCGTGCGCTGGCTGGTCGAGCTGCAGGGCGGCGCCGACGACGAACGCCTGCGCCAGGCCTGGCAGCGCTGGCGCCAGGCGGCCCCGGAACACGAGCAGGCCTGGCGCCACATCGAGGCGGTCAACCAGCGCCTGGCCGGGATAGGCACGCCACTGGCCCTGGCCGCCATCAACGCACCGCATTCGCCGCAACGCCGGCGCGCGCTGAAGACCCTGCTGCTGGTCCTGGCCGCCGGCGGCAGCGCCTGGGGCCTGCGCGAGAGCGGCAGCCTGCAGCGCTGGAGCGCCGACTATGCCACCGGCGTCGGCGAACGCCGGCGCCTGGCCCTGGCCGACGGCAGTCGCCTCGAGCTGAACAGCGACACGGCGGTGGATGTACGCTTCGATGCCGGCGAACGGCGCCTGCTCCTGCTGCGCGGGGAAATCCAGCTCAGCACCGGCCAGGACCCGCGCCCGCTGCACGTGTACAGCGCGGAAGGCCGGCTGCGACCGGTGGGCACCCGGTTCGACGTGCGCCAGTTCGCCGGACGCACCCGCGTCGCCGTCCACGAAGGCGCGGTGCAGGTGGAGAACCACGCCGGCCAAGGCCTGCTGCTGCCCAGCGGCCGGCAGCTGGACTTCGACCGCGAGCGACTCGGCGTTCCGCAGCCGTTGCCGGTCGGCAGCGGCGCCTGGACCGACGGCATGCTGGTGGCCGCCGGCATGCGCCTGGACGAATTCCTCGCCGAAGTCGCGCGCTACCGCCCCGGCCGGCTGGGCTGCGACCCGCGCATCGGCGGCCTGCGGATTTCCGGCAGCTATCCGCTGGACGATAGCGAGCGGATCCTCGCCACCCTGCCGGCGGTGCTGCCTGTGGAGGTACGGCGCGTCACCCGCTACTGGGTCGGCGTGCACCCGCGCGAATGAGCGGAAAGATATTTCCGCGTACCTGAGCCTTTTTCCCCACCTCGCGTGACAGAGGAGGAAAGCCAACCTCGAAAGATCCACTGGAGTGTCCCTCATGTCCCCGTCACGCGCCCTGTCGCCGCTCAGCCGCGCCCTGCTCCTCGCCTGCCTCGGCGGTCCCGTCCTGGTTTCCGCCGGCAGCGCCTGCGCCGCCGAGATCCGCACCGATGCCCGCCAGTACTACCGCCTGCCTGCCGAGCCGCTGGAGCAGGCGCTGAACCACCTAGGCCGCCAGGCCGGCGTGCTGATCGCCTTCAGCCCGGAACAGACCGCCGCGCGACGCAGCCAGGCGCTGGACGGCGAGTACACCCTGGAGGAAGCCCTGGCCGCCCTGCTCGCCGGCTCCGGCCTGGAGGCGCGCGCCCGCGGCGACGGCGCCTATACCCTGGAGGCGCTGCCGGTGGAAGACCCGGCCAACCTGCAGGCGCTCACCGTGGTCGGCGACTGGCTGGCCGACGCCAGCGCCGCCGACGTCTTCGAGCATCCCGGTGCGCGCGACGTGGTCCGCCGCGAGCAGTTCCAGGCCCAAGGCGCGGCCAGCACCCGCGAAGTGCTGGAGCGCATTCCCGGGGTCAGCGCGCCGCTCAACAACGGCACCGGCAGCCACGACCTGGCATTGAACTTCGGCATTCGCGGCCTCAACCCGCGCCTGGCGTCGCGCTCGACGGTGCTGATGGACGGCATCCCGGTGCCCTTCGCTCCCTACGGCCAGCCACAGTTGTCGCTGGCGCCGGTGTCCATCGGCAACATGGACGCGGTGGACGTGGTCCGCGGCGGCGGCGCGGTGCGCTACGGGCCGCAGAACGTCGGTGGCATCGTCAACTTCGTGACCCGTGCGATCCCCGAGGACTTCGCCACCAAGCTCGACGTGCACAGCGAACTCAGCCCCAGCTCCAGCCAGGACGGCCTGAAGACCACCCACAACGTGCTGATCGGCGGCACCGGCGCCAACGGCCTCGGCGGCGCCCTGCTCTACTCCGGCACCCGCGGCGGCGATTGGCGCGAGCACAGCGATACGCGGATCGACGACCTGATTCTCAAGGGCCGCTTCCAGCCCAGCGACGAACACGCGTTTTCGGCGATGACCCAGTACTACGACGGCGAGGCCGACATGCCCGGCGGCCTCAGCACCGCGGCCTACCGCGACGATCCGTACCAGTCGACCCGTCCCTACGACAAGTTCTGGGGCCGCCGTACCCTGGCCAGCGCCAGCTACGAATACACCCCCAACGCCAGCCAGAAGCTCAACGTCACCGGCTTCTTCACCAAGACCCTGCGCAGCGGCTACCTCGACCAGGGCCGCAACCTCACCCTGTCGCCGCGCGAATACTGGGTGCGAGGCCTGGAAACCCGCTTCAGCCAGGGCTTCGAGCTGGGCGAAAGTCGCCACGAAGTGGGCATCGGCCACCGCTACGTCAACGAAGCCAGCCACGAGCTGCGCTACTGGACCCGCGCCGACAGCGGCCAGCTACCCAGCACCGGCAGCCGCAACGACCGCGACACCCGCGGCAGCACCGAAGCCAACGCGTTCTACATCGACGATCGCATCGACATCGGCAACTGGACCATCACCCCTGGCATCCGCTACGAGAAGATCGACTCCGAACAGAAGAACCTGCTGAAGAACAGCAAGGACAGCGGCCGCTACAACGCCTCGCTGCCGGCGCTCAACGTGATCTACCACCTCACGCCGAGCTGGAACCTCTACGCCAACACCGAGGGCTCGTTCGGCACCGTGCAGTACAGCCAGATGGGCAAGGCAGTGCAGAGCGGCGACATCGAGCCGGAGAAGGCCCGCACCTGGGAACTCGGCAGCCGCTACGACGACGGCATCCTGCGCGCCGAACTGGGCGCCTTCCTGATCAACTTCGACAACCAGTACGAGAGCAACCAGCAGACCGACAGCGTGACCGCCCGCGGCAAGACCCGGCACAAGGGCATCGAGGCGGCGATCGCCTACGACCTGGCCGATCTCGACCCGCTGCTCTCCGGCTTCGACGTCTATGCCAGCTACGCCTACGTCGACGCGAGCATTCGCGAGGACGGGCCGAACAAGGGCAACCAGGTGCCGTTCTCCTCGAAGCACAAGGGCACCCTTGGCGCCAACTACCGCACCGGTGCCTGGAGCTACAACCTCGACGGCAGCTTCCAGACCAGCCAGTACGCCGACAACGCCAACACCGAGAGCGAAAGCGCCGACGGCAGCACCGGGCGGATCGCCGGCTGGATGGTCTGGAGCGCGCGCGGCACCTACGACTTCGGCCCGCAACTGAACGACCTCAAGCTCGGCCTGGGGGTGAAGAACCTGTTCGATCGCCGCTACTACACCCGCTCGTTCGACGACAACAACAAGGGCCTCTACGTCGGCCAGCCGCGCACCCTGTACGTACAGGCCTCGGTCGGTTTCTGAAGGAAGACCGCGGGAGCGCATGGCGCAACGGCGGACGATCGCCAGCGATCATCCGCCCTTCCCGCCGCCGGGCCTGGTCCCCCTCAGGCCCGGCGTCACTTCCAGTTCGGATCGCTCTCCAACTGTTTCATCAGCAGCTCGCGGACCTGCCTGGAGGGTTCGCCGTACCAGCGATAGGTGGCGTACTTGCTCGGCGTCTGCATGACTTCGGCGGGCTCGTCCGGCAGGCTCACCTGCAGCCCGTAGGCGGCACTCTTGTCGCCACGGAACGCCACCAGCAGGCGGTTGTTGCCGCAATCGTGGGGTTTGCAACTGTTGGCCAGGACGTAGGGCTGGCCCTCCAGGCTCAGGCTGGTGGACGGGGAACTCGGGCCGCTGGCGTCGGAAACCCATTTCGGCACGTCGCTCTCGCCCTTGAACATGGCATGCCAGGTGGCCTTGTAGCCGGGCTGGCCGAGCAGTTCGAACAGCCGCGGCTGCTCCTCGGCCTGCGCCGGCGCCCAGTGCAGCGCCGCGCCCAGCAACGCCAGGGAGAGCAGTCTGGATACTCCGTTCATGGTGATTTCCTTCGATCGGGTGAAATGAAAGCAGTCTATCCGGCGGTGGCCGCCGCTGGCTGCTTGGAACGGCACGACTGCGACAAGTTCGCTGTCCACCGGCAATTCCATCGATCGCCGGATGACAGGCATCCCGACGCGCCGCGTTTTACCGCTATAATCCCGCGTTTTTCCGGGCCGTCCCGCGCCCACGCCAACGGATTCCAGCAGGCACGCATCCATGACCACTCAGGCCGCCGAAGTCGCGAAGCGCCGTACCTTCGCGATCATTTCCCACCCCGACGCCGGTAAGACCACCATCACCGAGAAGCTCCTGCTGATGGGCAAGGCGATCGCCGTCGCCGGTACCGTGAAGTCGCGCAAGTCCGACCGCCACGCCACGTCCGACTGGATGGAGATGGAAAAGCAGCGCGGCATCTCCATCACCACCTCGGTGATGCAGTTCCCCTACCGCGAGCACATGATCAACCTGCTCGACACCCCCGGCCACGAAGACTTCTCCGAAGACACCTACCGCACCCTGACCGCGGTGGACTCGGCGCTGATGGTGCTCGACGGCGGCAAGGGCGTCGAACCGCGGACCATCGCCCTGATGGAAGTCTGCCGGCTGCGTGACACGCCCATCGTCAGCTTCATCAACAAGCTCGACCGCGACATCCGCGACCCCATCGAGCTGCTCGACGAGATCGAGGCGGTGCTGAAGATCAAGGCCGCGCCGATCACCTGGCCGATCGGCTGCTACAAGGACTTCAAGGGCGTCTACCACCTGGCCGACGACAGGATCATCGTCTACGTCCCGGGCCACGGCCACGAGCGCATCGAGACCAAGGTCATCGAAAAGCTCGACTCCGACGAAGCCCGTGCCCACCTCGGCGATCTCTACGACAATTTCGTCGAAGAGCTGGAGCTGGTGCAGGGCGCCTGCCACGAATTCGACAAGGACGCCTTCCTCAAGGGCGAGATGACCCCGGTGTTCTTCGGCACCGCGCTGGGCAACTTCGGCGTCGACCAGGTCCTCGACTGCATCGTCGACTGGGCGCCGCAGCCGCTGTCGCGCGCCACCCACGAACGCAGCGTGGAGCCGACCGAGGAGAAGTTCTCCGGCTTCGTGTTCAAGATCCAGGCGAACATGGATCCCAAGCACCGCGACCGCATCGCCTTCATGCGCATCTGCTCGGGCAAGTACGAGAAAGGCATGAAGATGCGCCACGTGCGCCTGGGCAAGGACGTGAAGATCGCCGACGCGCTGACCTTCTTCTCCTCCGAGCGCGAGCAACTGGAAGAGGCCTATGCCGGCGACATCATCGGCCTGCACAACCACGGCACCATCCAGATCGGCGACACCTTCAGCGAAGGCGAGAACTTCGGTTTCACCGGCATCCCGCACTTCGCCCCGGAACTGTTCCGCCGCGTGCGCCTGAAAGACCCGCTGAAGTCCAAGCAGTTGCGCCAGGGCCTGCAGGAACTGGCCGAGGAAGGTGCGACCCAGGTGTTCTTCCCCGAGCGCAACAACGACATCATCCTCGGTGCGGTGGGCGTGCTGCAGTTCGACGTGGTCGCCAGCCGCCTGAAGGAGGAATACAAGGTCGAGTGCGCCTACGAGGCGATCAACGTCTGGTCGGCACGCTGGATCGAGTGCGACGACGAGAAGAAGCTCAAGGAGTTCAAGGACAAGGCCTTCGAGAACCTCTCCGTGGACGGCGGCGGGCACCTCACCTACCTGGCGCCGACCCGCGTCAACCTCAGCCTGATGGAAGAACGCTGGCCGGACATCCGCTTCCGCGCGACGCGCGAGCATCACTGATCGCACGGGAGGAGCCAGGAACAGCCTCCCTGTCTCCTCCCCCGGCGGTCTCGGCGCAGGGCGGATAACCCTATCGCGGCTATCCGTCGCTCCAGCGCGGTATCGGCGGACAGCCCCTGCGCAGGCAAAGCGAACGCGACGCTGCGCGAAACGCCTCCTTCCCTCCTCCCAGGCTCCCCTCCCCATCGCGCCATCGCTCCGTACGCCTGCGCCTTTCGCAGGCGGGTGACGAGACTTCCAGGTAGGAAATCCCTTCAAGCGCAACCAGGCAAGGACGCGGTTGCCCAAGCCGTTTCCGAAGGTGCCTCCTGAGCAGTTCAGATAGGTTGTCCGCCCCCGAGTGGCACGGCAGAGTGCCAGGGTTTATCTCATAGGGACTTGAGCATGAGCGGCAAACCCGCTGCGCGCCTGGGCGATCCGACCGCGTGTCCGCTGCCGGGCCACGGCAGCAACCCGATCGTCGGCGGCTCGCCCGACGTCTTCTTCGACCATCGGTCCGCCGCCCGCCAGGGCGACGCCACCGCCTGCGGCGCCACCCTCAGCGCCAACGTCATCGCCAACGTACTGATCAACGGCAAGCCCGCCACCGTGGTAGGTAGCGTCGGCACCCACGGCAACCTGGTGGTCGGCGGCGCGGGCACGGTGCTGATCGGCAACAGCGGCGGCGGCGCACCCGCTCTCGCCCTCGCCCCACCGAAGCTGTGCCTGCAATGCCTGCTGCTGGCGGCACGCCGCAACCAGGCCCTGGTGCCCCTGGAAAGCCTCGGCGGCGCACCGTGAGCCGGCTCCAGCCGGCGCTCGCGGCGCCTACGCCGGACAGCCGTCTGTTCGCCCTGGCGGACGGCGCCCGCTACCTGACCCTGGACACCCGCCTGGAAAAGGCCGCGGGGGAAATCCGCTCGCGCTGGCTGCTGGCCGGGAGCGAGCTGGACGAAATCGCCCATGCCGGGCCGGTCCTGATCGAATTCATGGACAGCGCCTCGCTTTCGTCATCGGGCGAATTCCTCGGCTGGCTGCGCGACTGGGACCGCCGCTCGCCCATGACCTCCTGGCTGTGGAGCCGGGCGTCCTTCGAAAACCTCGCGAAACACTTCGCCGGGCTGCTCTTCACCCGCATGCCCGACGGCCGCCGGGCGCTGTTGCGCTACTACAGCCCGGAAGTGCGCCGGGCGCTGGAGCAGGTCATGACCGCGCGGCAATGGACGCAAGTGATGGCGCCGCTGGAGCGTTGGCAGGTCTGGCAGCCCCTGCAGGGCGGCTATCTCGTCTATGACCGGGAAACGGAGCGGACCGCCGATGCTTGAACTGGATGCCGGCCAACTGGATCGCCTGCAACGGGTCCGCGACGACGAAGTCATCGAGCGGGTCCTGCTGGAGGTACGCCGGGAGGCTCCCGCCTGGCTCGAACGACGCGGCCTGCTGCCCGCCATCCGGCAACTCGGCGAGCTGCGCGCGACGGCGCTGGAACTGGGTATCGAAGAGCCCGGGACGATCGAACGCTTTCTCCTGCACGGCCTGGCCTTCCCCGGCTTCCAGGACACGCCGGCGTTTCTCGCGCACATGCGCCGGCCGCTGGCTGACAGCCCGGAACAACGCTTCCAGGACTACGAACGGATCGTCGAGTTTCGCCTGGCCAGCCAGAAATGGCGCGCGTACGAAACCTCGGGGAGACCGGCATGAGCGGCATAGGCGCGCTTTTCCGACCGCTGCCCCGCATGGGTCCGCGGCTGCCCTTCGAACTACCCGCGCCGCCCCGGCCGCACTTGCCGATGCCGGCGCCGCGCCCGCTGCCGCGACCGGCCCCCGGCGCGCTGCCCAGGCCGGTACCGCGTCCGATGCCGGTGCCGCAGACCCTGCCCAGGACCGAGACCGGCACGCTGAGCCGCGACCGGACCCGGGAAGCCGAGCGCGATTGCAGCAAGAGCCAGGGCCGCGACAAGGACTGCGTGGAGTGCCCGCCGTCCCGGGGCGAAATGGCCATCGCCAATAACGGCAAGGGCCACAGCATGTCGGACCTGTCCGCGCGCTACCAGCAGTGGGTGACCAATTTCCCGTTTCCCCACGAATGGTTCTGGAGCGGCACCTGGTGGGACGGCTTCGACGAGCCGCGCTGCACCCTGCTGGAGGCGAAGGCCAACTACGCCTTCCTGTTCGTCCCGCTGCTCGGCGTGCCCAGGCCCTGGGCGCGGGCCAAGGTGAAGTCGGACCTGCTGCAGAAGGCCGAGGTCCACAGCGACAAGGCCCGACCGACCCCGCCGGTGTTCGTCGAATGGCACTTCCTGCAGCGGATCGTCTACGAGTACTGCGCCGCAGAGTACCTGCGCATGGGACTGGCCAACCTGAAGGCATTCTGGAATCCGATGCCGGGAACGGACGAGCACGACGACTACCAGGAAACCCGCGCGAAGGAACAGGAAGAGATGAAAAGGTTTTGCGAAGAGAACCCGGGGTATTGCGCATGACGGACGCCAAGGCTTTCAGGCGCTACATATTCGAGCTGTACTTCGATCCGGCACGGCTCCTCGAACTGGACGACGACCAGCACCTGCAACGGATAGAGCGCTTCCTCGATGCCCTCGCGCCCCTCCATCCGGTGCTGGAGAACTGGTACCTGTGCGGCGACTCCCTGCGCGACGCCCTCAGCCACAACGTCACCGAGCACCGCCAGGATCTCGCCAAGGCCCTGTCGCGTGACCGGCGCACCCGGGCGGTGGAACTGGTGCTATGGAACGGCGAGGAGGATCCGCTCAAGGGCGGGTTGTCGCTGGACTACGAGGCCAGCGGCAGGGCCGTCTCGTCCAGGCTCCAGTTGGAAGATGCCGGCAGCCTGCTGCAGGTGTTCGACGCACCGGCTTCCTCCTTCGTCGCGATCTTCCTCGCGGCGCTGGAAATCTGGCCCGAAGCGACCTGGGGCATGCTCGCTCCGCATGCGTACTTCGTACACCAGCGGACCTTCCCGGACCGCCGCAGCATCGGCTGGATCGGCTTCTGCCCGCATCCGCTAAGGGCCACGGACTTCCCGGCGGCTACGGAGCTGGTCGACATTCCCGGCCGTGGCACCCTGCTGCTGAACGGCCGCGAACCGATGGACGAAACCCGTCGCGAACATTTCGAGCGCGTCGGCGAAGCGGACATCAAGCTGATGGAACTGGGCTACCTGCCGCCGCTGCGCGGCTGACGACGTACGAACCTGGAGGGGCCTCCGTTCCGTGGGGCGAATACGCCACCGGCGTTATCCGCCGGTATCCCGCCGCAACGGCGGATAACCGCAAGCGGTTATTCGCCCTACAGGCCCACGTGCCACACTGGAAGGCCACCCTGAAGGGGGCTCCGTTCCGTGGGGCGAATAACGCCACCGGTGTTATCCGCCGAGATCCCACCACAACGGCGGATAACCGCAAGCGGTTATTCGCCCTACCAGGCCCATGTGCCATGCAGAAAGGCCACCCTCGGGTGGCCTTTCTGCATGGCGACCAACGCCACGGGCGCTATCCGCTGCCTACCTGCGGTGCTTCTTCATCGCCACCCGGCGCAGGTCGATACCGATCACCACCGGGTCGTGGTCGGAGGCCCGGTACGGCTCGGCGTTGTACAGGCTGTCCTGCTGCCGAGGGGTCTTGAACTCGACGTTGTAGTCCAGCACCCGGGGCTCGTCGGCGTTGATGTGCCACTCCACCGCGCCGCGTACCTGGCGCGCCAGGCTGGCGTTGGCGAGGGCGTGGTCGAGGTAGCCGGACTGCCCGGAGAACACGTAGGAGTAGCCCTTTCCTGCGCCCGCCTGACGCGCCACCAGGTCGGTGTAGCCGGCGCCGCGGATGACGTTCACCGGGTCTTCCTTGGCATAGGAATTGAGGTCGCCGATGATCAGGCGGTCAGGTTCCTTGGCGCCCGTCGGATCGCCCGCCAGCCAGTCCACCAGGGCCTGGGCGGCGCGCGCCCGGGTCAGGTTGCAGTTGCCCTGGCCGTCGCCGGTGTCCGGGTCGCCGTCGCAGGCCGAGCCCTTCGACTTCAGGTGGTTCACCGCGATGGTCAGGCGTTCGCCGCCATTGATCTCCTGGAAGGTCTGGGCCAGGGTCGGACGGTTACGGGTATCGTCGAACTCCGGGTTCACCGAACTGTCGAGCACCGCCGCGGATCGATAGGTGCGGACCTTGTCGCCGCGATAGATCAGCCCCACGGCAATTTCGTCGCTGCCCAGCTTCGCCCGGTTCGGGTTGACGAAGGCATAGCGCTGGCCCTGGGGCAGGCTGGCGTTGAGGCCGTTGACCAGGTCGGCGATGGCGCTGAACTCGCCGTAGCCGTCGTTCTCGATCTCCATCAGGCCGACGATGTCCGCCTTCGAGGCGAGGATCGCCGCGACGATCTTCGCTTTCTGCCGCTGGAACTCCTCGGCCGTGTTGGCTCCGCGCGAGGTGGGGAAACCGCCGCCCTTGCCATCGCCGTTGAAGTAGTTGAGCACGTTGAAGCTGGCCACCCGCAGGCGCCCTTCCACCGCCGGCTGGGCCGGACGCGGATTGGCCGCCTCGAAGGTCGGCGTCTGCAACGGCTGGATACGGTAGCTGCCGGCCGAGTAGTCGAGCACGCCGTCGATGGCGCTGGTGCGATCGCCGACGCGCAGGCTGTTGTAGGCGCTCAGTTCCGGCGCCGGGTAGCGGATCGGGTCGGGGTTCTGCCCGCTGCGGCCGTCGTCGAGGAGAATCCGGTCGAGGTCGTTGCGCGCCTGCATGGCCTTGGCCTGTTCGCCGGGAGCCACCACGTTGGTCGGAGTCATCTGGCGGCCGCCGGAGGACAGCAGGACCTCGCCGTAGCGGCCGAGGTTGTAGACCTCGTTGACGGTCAGCGTCTGGCGGAGCTGCACGCGCATGCCTTCGTAGCGCTCCAGCGCATCGGCGCTGGCCAGCGGCAGGCTGATGCCGGCCGGCGTCGGCAAGGCCACGCCGCTCGCCAGGACGCTGACCTGCAGCGGCCCGACCAGTTCGGTGAGGCCGTTGAACTCGCGGACCTGGCCGGTCACCCGGACGCGGTCGCCGAGCTTGACGTCGCTGCCGTTGCCGCCGTCGTAGACGAAGATGCCTTCGGAGGTCGCCGGGTCGCCGTCCACCGTGGCATCTTCCTGCTGCACGTAGAAGCCCTTCAGCTCGCTGGCGTTCTGGAAGTCGCCGACCACCACGCCCTCGATGGCGACCCGCTGGTTCACCAGCGGACTTTCAGCGCCGGCGCCCTGCACCTCGTGGATCGGTCGCAGGCCGGCCTCCTCGCCGCCGCCGGGCTCACCAGCGCCATGCTGGCCGAGGTTGGCGAAGGTGTCGCGCGGGTAGCCCAGCCATTGCGCCGCCGGGTCGAAGGCGTCGCTGGGATCGCTGTCGCCGTCGCGGATGTCGGCCTTGCGCACCAGGCTCCGGTCGAGGGTCTGCACATCGCCGCTGCCCCAGGTCGTGCCGGGGTTGAAGCCGACCTGGCCGAGGCTGTCGAGGATCTCGCCGCTGCGCCGGCGCAGCAGCACCGCGTCGTTGCCATTGAACCAGCTGCCTTCCACCCGCTGGCTGGCCAGCGCCAGCAACGCCGGGTCGGCCACGCCGTTGGCGAGGACGAAGGTCTTGCCCGGCGCCAGGCTGCCGCTCAGGTCGATGCTGCGGCCCGCCGCGCTGGCGCCGTTGAAATAGAACTCGACGCGGTAGGCGGAGAGGTCGAGGACCTGGCTGCCGCTGTTGTAGAACTCCAGCGCCTTGTTGTTGCCGCTGCCTTCGACATACTCGGAGATGATCAGCTCGGCGGCGTTGGCCACCGGCAGGCCCAGCAGGGCCAGGCCGCCCAGCAGGGCGGCGTTACGCAAGGGGTGCATCGGGATACTCCTTTATCGGAATGGGGTCGCCGCGGCTCAAGCGCCGTCGGGCTGCAGTTCCTGGGAAAACACCGGCTCGCCGTCGAGGTCGCGCAGGGTGACGGTGAGCGCGCGGCTTTGCGCATCGATCTCCACCTCGCCGAAGAACTGGTAGCCGGCGAAAGGGGAGCTGTTCTGGACCAGCGGGGCCTTCTGGAACATCACCTGCGGGCCGAACGTGCCATCCAGCGCGTTGGGTCCGAAACTACCGGCATTGAGAGGCCCGGCGACGAACTCCCAGAACGGCGCGAAGTCCTTGAACGCGGCGCGCTCCGGGCTGTAGTGGTGGGCTGCGCAGTAATGCACGTCGGCGGTCAGCCAGACGGTGTTGCGCACCCCGGCGCGCTGGACGAAGCGCAGCAGGTCGGCGATCTCCAGCTCGCGGCCGATGGCGGCACCGTCGTTGCCGTTGGCGATGGCCTCCCAGCGGTCGCGACCCTGGGCGTCCTTACCATCGGGCACGCAGAGGCCGATCGGCATGTCGGCGGCGATCACCTTCCACTGCGCGCGCGAACCGCGCAACTCACGCTTGAGCCATTGCAACTGTTCACGGCCGAGGAAATCGGTGGCGGCGCTGCGCCGCGCCTGCAGGTTGGCGCTGTTGCCGCCGCGGTAGCTGCGCATGTCGAGGACGAACACGTCGAGCAAAGGGCCGTAGGCGACCTTGCGGTAGATCCGCCCGTCGCGCCCCTGGCGCTGGAAGCGCAGCGGCGCGTATTCGAGGAACGCCTGGCGCGCGCGGGCCGCCAGCACGTCGATGTCCTTCACCTGGTAGCGCTCGTCGAGCTGCTTGCTGGAGGACCAGTTGTTGGTGGTCTCGTGGTCGTCCCATTGCCAGATCTGCGGCACCTCGGCGTTGAAGCGGCGCAGGTTGTCGTCGAGCAGGTTGTAGCGGTAGTTGCCGCGGAACTCGTCGAGGGTCTCGGCGACCTTGCTCTTGGCCTCGGTCACCCGGTTGCGCCAGATGCGCCCGCTCTCGGTCTCGATGCGTTCGGGGATCGGCCCATCGGCATAGATGGTATCGCCGCTGTGCAGGAAGAAATCCGGCTGGCGCCGGCGCATGGCTTCGTAGATACGCATGCCGCCGATATCCGGATTGATCCCGAAACCTTGCCCGCAGGTGTCGCCGCTCCAGACGAAACGGATATTGCGCGCCTCGCTCGGCGCACTGCGCAGGTGGCCGAACCAGGGCTTGCTCAGGCTGCCGTCGCGGGCATCCTCGAAGCGCACCCGGTAGAAGATCGACTGGTCGGCTGGCAGGCCACGCAGGTCGATACGCGCGGTGTAGTCGAGGCGCTCGTCGGTGACCGGCGAGACCAGCCGGCGCGGCTCGCTGAAGACGCTACGGGTGTCCCATTCGACGATCATCCGCGCCGGGCGGTCGGTGCGGCTCCAGACCAGCGCGCGGTCGCCCTGCACGTCGCCGGATTGCACGCCATCGGTCAGCTTCGGCCGCGCCTTGGGCGAGGCGATCACCGCCGGCGCGCCCAGCGCCGGCAACAGCAGTCCAGCGCCCAGGCCTTGCACGACGCGGCGGCGCTTGAGGTCCATCCCACTCATACCGGAGTTCTCCGCAGGCTTCACGAAGGTCCGGTTTACCGGGGCAAGTTGACAGGGGCGTTACGGGGACAGACAGGCTATCCGTTTTGGTCAGGGGGAACGCCCGGTACGGGTATTCCGGGCGTTGCCTTGCTGAAAAGAGCCTCAGTGAATTTCAGGCTTCAGGGAATACACCCAATCGGAGGGGCGCGCCCAGCGACATTGGCGTCGCTATACGCCCCTTTCCACCGACCTCAGCCGCCCCGCGCACCCTGGACCGCCTGGGGCGCCTCGCCGCGCTCCTCCTGCACGGCCCGCCCGGCCCGTTCCACGGCGTTCCACAACCAGGGCGGCAGGTGCTCCGGGTCGAGGCTGTCGAGGAGGTTCTTGACCGCCAGGCCCAGCTCGGTGTCACCCTCGATCACCAGGCGGCGGCGGAAGAACAGGGTATCCGGGTCCTCATGCCGGCTGGCCAGCAGCAGGAAGTCGCGCCAGTCGCCACGGATGGTCACGCTGGCCCGTGGCCGTTCGACCAGGCGCAGGCCGCCGGGCACCCGGGTGACGCACCAGCCGACGCCGAGGTCCCTGACTTCCAGGCGCAGCCAGCGACCTTCCAGCAGGTCGAAGGCGCCCTCCTCCAGCGGCTGGGCGAACAGCCGGTTGGCGACCCGTTGCAGGACCAGGTGCTGGAGCCCGCGCGGAACCTTCGCCGCCAGCGGCAACAGGCGTCCGGCGACGCCGAGGAGCAGGCGTTGGCGGTTCAGCATAGCCCCGCCTCCTCTGCCCGCAGCATCCCCGGCCGGCCGTGCCAGTAGCCGTTGCAGCCTTCCACCGCGAGTGGCGGAGCGGCGCCCTTGCGTACCCGGTCGAAGGCCGCGATCACCTCGGCCATGCCCTGCGCCCGAGGGCTCAGGCGTAGCAGGTCGGCGCCGCTATGTTCCAGCGAGCGGTAGTCGGCCAGCAGGTTGCTGACCTTGCCGGACATGGTCTGGATGCCGTTGAGGGTGAACAGCGCCTCGCCCTCCTGGCTGAGCAGCGGGATACCTTCGGGATACTGCTGGCAGCAGAACTGGCAGTCGTCCTTGGGCCGGTTCTCCGCCCGCGCGGTGAAGCAGCGCGCCGAGTAGGCCAGCGGCAGGTGACCGTAGGCGAAGACCTCG
Source organism: Pseudomonas sp. FDAARGOS_761 (assembly GCF_013343155.1). Taxonomy (NCBI): domain Bacteria; kingdom Pseudomonadati; phylum Pseudomonadota; class Gammaproteobacteria; order Pseudomonadales; family Pseudomonadaceae; genus Pseudomonas; species Pseudomonas sp. FDAARGOS_761. The sequence goes on from NZ_CP054572.1 coordinate 4,466,840, forward strand.
GTCTGCAATTGCTCCAGGCCCAGCTGCGCAGCCTGGTCGAGCACCCCGCGCAGCAGCTTGCCGGAGACTTCCACCGGCGGAATCCAGCGGCGCATGCCCCAGGAATACAGTTCGGCCAGGGCATGACCGTTGTAGAGGTTCAGCGCCGGACCGCCGACAAAGGGCACGCCGCGCTGGCTGAGGTAATAGACGGCGGCCATGTCGTTGGCCTCGACCCGGAGTTCGCCGTTCTCGCATAGCCGGCGCAGGCTGGACAGCTCCGAAGCGGCCTCGATCAGCGCCAGCCCGGAGAGCACCAGCTCGGCACGGGTCGCCTGCGCCAGCTCGCGGGCCAGCGCCTGCCAATCGTTCAGGGACAGCGCCCGGCGCTTGGCGCAGACGGTCTCGCCGAGGTAGATGACGTCGAGCGGCTGGCCGGCCATCTCGGCGTAGAAATCGAATATCTGCCGCTTGTCCCAGTAGAACAGCAGCGGTCCCAGGCTCAGTTTCATCGCGGCGGTCCTCACTGCCAGGAACGGTGATAGGCGCCCAGGGTGGTCTGGTGCCCTTCGGAAAGTCCGGCCAGCGCGCGCTGCCATTGCGGCTGCACGCTATAGGCGCCCGGCGCGCTGGCGTAGCTGTCCAGCGCCTGGCGCCAGACCCGGGTGACCTGCTCGACGTAGGCCGGGCTGCGCTGGCGGCCTTCGATCTTCACCGCCGCCACGCCGATTTCCGCCAGTTGCGGGACCAGGTCCAGGGTGTTCAGGCTGGTCGGTTCCTCCAGCGCATGGAAGCGCTGGCCATTGACCAGGAAACGGCCCTTGCAGAGGGTCGGGTAGCCGGCCGCCTCGCCGGCGGCGTAGCGGTCGATGAGTACTTCGTTGAGGCGCGAGGTCAATCCCTCCGGCTCCTCGCTCCAGCGCACCGCCCTGGCCGGCGAACAGACGCCGCAGAGGTTCGGCGACTCGCCGGTGACGTAGGAGGACAGGTGGCAGCGGCCCTCGGCCATGATGCACAGGCTGCCGAAGGCGAACACCTCCACCGGCACCGGACTGCCGGCCGCCACCTGGCGTACCTGCGCCAGCGATAGCACGCGGGGCAGGACCGCGCGACGGATGCCGTAGCGTTCGTGATAGAGGGCCAGGGCCGCGGCATTGGTTGCCGAGCCCTGCACCGACAGATGCAGGTTGAGCCGCGGATGACGCTTCGCGGCATAGCCGAGCACCGCCACGTCGGCGGCGATCAACGCATCGACGCCGAGGTCGGCGGCCTGGTCCACCGCGCGCTGCCAGCGCTCCCAGCCCTGAGCGCTGGAATAGGTGTTGACCGCTACGTAGAGCTGCCGCCCGGCCTCGTGGACTCGCCGCAGGCCTTCCTGCAACTGGCGTTCGTCAAGGTTGAGGCCGGCGAAATGGCGGGCATTGGTGTCGTCGCGGAAACCGACGTAGATGGCATCGGCGCCCTGTCGCAGGGCCGACTTCAAGGCGGGCAGGCTGCCCGCCGGACAGACCAGTTGCATGGGGTTGCTCCTCTGGCGAAAAACGCGCTCCGCGGCAGTGGGCAACCCCGGGGCACAGGCGCCACACTCTAGAAAGACGCTCCCGGTCGGCGCTTGACCGGGATCAAGAAGGCCTCAGGCCATCAGTGCGGAGAACGGCAGAAAGTCGATCGCATCACCCACGCCCAGGGTGGCGCCGCGCTCGATCACCGCCAGCCCGTCCGCCCAACTGGCGGCAAGCAGCATCGCCGAGCCCTGCTGCGGGTGGATTTCCACCCGCCCCCGTTCATCGAGCCGCGCCCGCAGGTACTGGCGACGCGCCCGCGGTTGCGGCCAGTCGAAGGCCGCCGGCAGCGCCAGCGGCCGCGGCACTACGTCGAACAGTCCCTGCTGGCGAAGCAGGAACGGACGCGCCACCAGCAATGCAGTGACCAGCGCCGCCGCAGGGTTGCCGGGCAGCCCCAGCCAGGGCTTGCCGGCCACGGAGCCGAAGGCGAACGGCTTGCCCGGCTGGATCGCCAGGCGCCACAGGTTGACCTCGCCAAGCTCGGCGATGGCGCGCTTGAGGTGGTCTTCCTCGCCTACCGAGACCCCGCCGCTGGTGACCAGCGCGTCCCATTCGGAGGCCGCCAGGCTGAGCGCATCGCGGCTGGCCACCAGTTCGTCGGCGAGCACTTCCTCGTCGTGCACCTCGAAGCCGAGACCGCGCAGCAAGGCGCCGATGCAGTAACGGTTGGCGTTGTAGATCTGCCCGGCCAACAGTGTCTGGCCGGGCTCGCGCAATTCGTCGCCGCTGCTCAGCAGGCCGATGCGCAAGCGCCGACGCACCGAGACCGTGGCGACGCCGAGACTCGCCAGCAGGCCGAGTTCCTGCGGGCGCAAGCGCTGTCCGGCACGCAGCACCGGCGCGCCGCGGCGCAACTCCTCGCCGCGCCGGCGCACATGCTGGCCGGCGCTCACCGGCGGCAACTGCACGCGCTCGCCGTCGACCACGCAGAGTTCCTGCGGCACCACGCAGTCGGCGCCGGTCGGCAGCGGCGCGCCGGTGAAGATCCGCGCCGCCTGGCCCAGCGGCAGGCTCATGCCGCGGGTGTCGCCGGCGGCGATCCGCGCGCCGACCGTCAGGCTGCCGCCGCTGCGCGGCAGGTCGGCGGAGCACAAGGCGTAGCCGTCCATCGCACTGTTGTCCCAATGCGGCAGGTCCATCGGCGCCAGCAGGTCCTCGCCGAGCACTCGTCCCAGCGCCCGCTCCAGGGCCAGGCTCTCGCAGGCTGGCGGGCGCGGCGCGCGCGCCAGCAGTTCGGCCAGCGCCTCGTCGAGCGGGCGCAGTTGGCCGCCATCGCAGGCGCAAGCGCTCACGAGCGGCACCCGCAGCCGGCCACCGGCGCCAAGGCTGGCGGGGTCTTCAGGTGCGGGACGAAATTGCACGGGCGGGTGCGGCTGTCCAGTTGCGCCAGGAGAATCTCGTTCCAGGCGGTGCGACAGGCACCCGGCGAGCCGGGCAGGCAGCACACCAGGGTACCGTTGCTGAGCCCGGCCAGCGCCCGCGACTGGATGGTGGAAGTGCCGATCTCGCGCTGCGAGACCTGGCGGAACAGTTCGCCGAAGCCCTCGACATCGCGCTCGAACAGCGGCCCGACCGCCTGCGGGGTGTTGTCCCGCGCGGTGAAACCGGTGCCGCCGGTGATCAGGCCGACCTGTACCTCGGGGTCGGCGATCCAGGCCGAGACCACCGCGCGGATCTGGTAGATGTCATCGGTCTTCAGGCTCCGCTGGTGCAGGCGATGACCGGCGGCCAGCAGCGCGTCGGCGAGGGTCTGGCCGGAAGTATCGGTTTCCAGGGTACGGGTGTCGCTGACGGTGAGGATGGCGATGTTCAGCGGCTGGAAGGTGGAGGTGGCCAGGTGGCTCATGGAAGGGAGTCCTCGGAACGGGCGATGCCTCAGCCTGAACCGCGGGCCCCCGGCTGGCTATTCCTCCGAAGAGGTAAGCCGGCGGCGCGAGGAGGTAGCCGTCACTCCTCCCAGCGCTGCGCGGCGGCCTGGTCGCTGCAGCGGCCTTCGACCCAGCGCGGGCCTTCGGCGGTGTCTTCCTTCTTCCAGAACGGCGCGCGGGTCTTCAGGTAGTCCATGACGAAGTTGCAGGCGTCGAACGCCGCCTGCCGGTGGGCGCTGGCGCAACCGACGAAGACGATCGGCTCGCCCGGCTCCAGGCGGCCGATGCGGTGGAGGATCTCCAGGCGCAGCAGCGGCCAGCGCTGCCCGGCCTCGGCGGCGATCTTGCCGAGGGCCTTCTCGGTCATGCCCGGATAATGTTCGAGGAACATCCCGCCGACCTCGCGACCGTCGTTGAAGTCGCGCACGTAGCCGACGAAGCCGACCACCGCGCCGATGCCGACGTTCTGCGCATGCAGGGCGTTAAGCTCCTGCCCCGGATCGAAAGCGGCCTGCTGGACGCGGATGGCCATGGGTTCAACCTCCGGTGACGGTGGGGAAGAAGGCGACTTCGTCGCCGTCCTGCAACGGCTCGTCGAGGCCGCACAGTTCCTGATTGCGCGCGCACATCAGGTTCTGCTCGCCGAGGGTACGCTCCCAGGCCCCGCCGCGCTCCACCAGGAGCTGGCGCAAGGCGCCGAGGGTCGCCAGCCCGGCGTCCCAGTTCAACTGCTCGCCGTCGACGCCGAGGGCTTCTCGGTAACGGGCGAAATACTGCACGCGGATCATGCCTGCCCTTCCTCCTCTTTGCGGTAGTGGCCGCTCTTGCCGCCGAGCTTCTCCAGCAACTGGACCTGCTCGATGACCATCCCGCGGTCCACCGCCTTGCACATGTCGTAGATGGTCAGGGCCGCGACGCTGGCGGCGGTGAGCGCCTCCATCTCCACGCCGGTCTGCCCGGCCAGCCGGCAACGCGCGCGGATGCGCACGGCGTCCGGCGCCTCGGCCTGCAGTTCGAGCTTGACGCTGGTGAGCAGCAGCGGATGGCACAGCGGGATCAGTTCGTGGGTGCGCTTGGCCGCCTGGATGCCGGCGATCCGCGCCACGGCGAAGACGTCGCCCTTGGGATGGCCGCCGTCCTGGATCAGTTGCAGGGTTTCCGGGCGCATGCGCACCACGGCCTCGGCCGTGGCTTCACGGGAGGTCACGGCCTTTTCCGTGACGTCGACCATGTTGGCGCGGCCCTGGGAATCGAGATGGGTCAGCACGTGGGTGCTCCTGATGGAAGGTACTGGCCAGTCATTGTAAGCCCTGGGACGCGAGCGGGGATGGTTTGGCCGGATTCTGAAGGGGAATGATTGTATACAGAAAGAGGTATGCCCTCGTTGGCGAATGACCACCCGGTGAAATTTTCCTGACAGCCCTGCCGGTCCGTGACGATCGGACTAAGATCGCAACAGGCTTCCCGCTCCGGAGAACGGAAAGATGACGGACCGACTGCGCGTACTCTTCGTCTGTATCGCCAATGACGCCCGCTCCCTGATCGCCGAGGCCATCCTGCGGCACACCGACGGCGAACATTTCGCCGCGTTCAGCGCCGGCGTGCGCCCCGCTGGCGTCGACCCGCGCACCCTGAGCGTGCTCGAACACGCCGGCATCCCGACCCAAGGGTTGAGTAGCAAGCCGCTGGAGACCTTCGCCGGGGAGTCCTTCGACTATCTCATCGACCTCTGCGACAAAGACACCGACGAACTCGCACAGTTGCCGCACTCCGCCCAGACCCTCGCCTGGAGCTGCAGCGACCCGACCCTCCAGGAAGGCCTGGAAGGATTCAGCCATGTCCTGCAGGAGCTGAACGACCGGGTCCGGCTGTTCCTGGCAGTGAAGAACCGCCCCCATGGGGAACGCTCCTGAGCCGCGCCACCAGCGACGCCCCAGTCGCCGTGCCTCCCGGCGACCTGCCAGTCCTGAAAGGTAGATGAAGGTTTGATGACGGCGTCGAGAAAGCTCGACTAGCGTTGGTCAATACCTATACCGCGCCGGGAGCGCTGGACAGGGCCCACAGGGAGGTGCCCCATGCAACTGCGAATGCACCCTTCGACCAAGGGCGGATGGATCGTCCAGGTCGGCGCCTATCGCATCCCCTTCCATACCGAACGGGAAGGTCGGGAATATCTGCGCAAACTGCGCGAGCGGATCGAAGCCCCCCACGCGCTGCCCGGTTCGCCCAAGCCCCGGATAATCCGCCAGGCCAGGTAGCCGACCCGCTCAGGTGCGGCCGATGGCTTTCCCCAGCAACCTGGCAAGGCGCCGAACGGATTCCTCGGCCCGGTCCAGGGCGGCGGCCTCGGACCTGCGCCATTCCGCGCTCAGGGGGCGCAGGTCGGCCTGCTCTTCGGCCCTGAGGCACCATTGCTGGTGGTCGTGCCAATCCCCCAGCATGGTCTGTAGCGTTTTCAGCGTGTCGAGCACCTTTCCCGGCAGAGGGCAGAGGTCCGGGTAGGCCTCCTGCGAATAACGTGCGCGCTTTACCAACAGGCGGATGTCGTGAAGATCGTGTCCGGGATCGTCGAGCGCCGCCAGCAGCTTGCGCAACTGGTGCCTGATTCGCTTGCTCGCCTCCGCCTCGAGATCGTCGAGGCGACCTTCCGTCATCGCCCGCCGGACACCGTCCGGCCAGGCGTCCAGTGCGTCCAGCAAATCCTTGATCTGTGGACTGCTCCCTGCCTGCCGATACCAGCGGAGCACCGCCTGCCTGCGCAGCGAAGCCGGAATCAGCAGGCCATGGCGCTCCAGCTCGGCCGCCATCACTTCCATGTCGCGGATCGGATTGGTGGCCTGCCCGAGGGCTTTCGCCGCGCGATCCAGGTCCTCGGCCAGAGCCCCCAGGCGCAACGGTTTCAACAGGCTGCGCAGGCGCCTGGCGGCGACGCGCAGATCGTGCAGCGCTTCCGGGTCGGTGCCCTCGACGATCCTGGCATAGGCATGCATGACCTCGACTTCGAGGCCGGAAACGGTGCGAATCACGGATGCGGCGAAAGCCATACGGCGGACTCCCGGAACTGGGGCCCGAAGTCTAGGACATGTTGCAGATCCGTGAACGCCAGCCGCTGCGCCCGGCTCGAGGCCGGGCGCAGCGCAACGCCTGCGACGCCGCGTGGTTACATATGCGCCTCGGCGTACTCCGCCAGCACCGAGCGCGGCACCCCTTGCAGGGTCACGTGCACGCCGTGGGGGAAGTCCTTGAAGCGTTCGGTGAGGTAGGTCAGGCCGGAGCTGGTGGCGGACAGGTAGGGCGTGTCGATCTGCGCCAGGTTGCCCAGGCAGATCACCTTCGAACCGCTGCCGGCGCGGGTGATGATGGTCTTCATCTGGTGCGGCGTGAGGTTCTGGCATTCGTCGATGAGGATCAGGCTCTGCTGGAAGCTGCGCCCGCGGATGTAGTTCAGCGACTTGAACTGCAACGGCACCTTGCTGAGGATGTAGTCGACGCTGCCATGGGTGCATTCGTCGTCCATGTGCAGCGCTTCGAGGTTGTCGGTGATGGCGCCGAGCCAGGGCTCCATCTTTTCCGCCTCGGTGCCGGGCAGGAAACCGATGTCCTCGTCCAGGCCCTGCACGCTGCGGGTGGCGATGATGCGCCGGTAGCGCTTGCTGACCATGGTCTGCTCGATGGCCGCGGCGAGCGCCAGGATGGTCTTGCCGGAACCGGCGGCACCGGACAGGTTGACCAGGTGGATGTCCGGGTCGAGCAGCGCGTACAGCGCCAGCGACTGGTACACGTCGCGTGGCCGCAGGCCCCAGGCTTCCTGGTGCAGGAGCGGCTCCTGGTGCAGGTCGAGGATGGTCAGCTCGTCCTGCTGGATGCCCTTGATCCAGCCGACGAAGCCCTGTTCGTCGACGATGAACTCGTTGATGTGCACCGCCGGCAGGTTGTCGGTGAGCTGCACGCGATGCCAGGTACGGCCGTGGTCCTGGCGGGTCTCGACCTTGCTCACGCGGTCCCAGAAAGAGCCGGCGAGGGAATGGTAGCCGCGCGACAGCAGGGCCACGTCGTCGATCAGCTGGTCGGTGTGGTAGTCCTCCGCGTCCACCCCGCAGGCGCGCGCCTTCAGGCGCATGTTGATGTCCTTGGTCACCAGCACCACGCGCACGCCGCTGTGGCGGCTCTTCAGCTCGACCAACTGGTTGATGATCTTGTTGTCGTTGAGGTGCTCCGGCAGCCAGGTGATGGGCTCGGCACGCTTGCTCATGAGGATCGACAGGCTGCCGCTGGGGCCGTTCTTGCCACGCTGGATCGGTACCCCTCCCTCGACCTGCTCGGGCGTGGCCTCGCCGAGTACCTGGTCGATCAGGCGGATGGCCTGGCGGCACTCGGCGGCGATGGTGTGCTTTCCGGTCTTCAGCTTGTCCAGCTCTTCGAGCACCGTCATCGGGATCGCGACGCGGTGTTCCTGGAAGTTCAACAGGGCATTCGGATCGTGGATCAGGACATTGGTATCGAGGACGTACAGGGTGGGCTGGGTGGGGCGGGAACGTCCGTGGTCATCCATACGCGATCACCTTCTGCTAAGGGCCTGGCGACGGAATGCCGGGTCGGCGCTCCGCCGGGGGGCGAGCCGCCTTCTCTCTTCCGGTGGGGAGAGCCTGACAGCAGAGGTGAGGGCCGGGGCCGCCACCTGTGCTGCAGGGTTCGGCGGTCTACGGTTCCACAAATACCGCAAAAAATATGACGGTAAAAAGTACTTTTCGTCATCAGCAGGTTTTTTTTCCGCAAGCGACGAAATACCTTGGCGCAGCCCTTCGCGAGGTCTAGTGTTATCGGTCCCACCCCTGTGAAAACCCTGTGCTTTTCCGTGCCGCAACGGTTTTCCAGCGCCATTCCCCCTCCCCCCTGCTCCTGCGACATAAAGCCGCCACTGCGTCCTGCGCCGCCTTCCTGTATGAATCCGGGGCTTGACCTTGACACGATGTCAAGGCTGAACCTGGCGACAGATCTCACCGGCGCCTCCCAGGGCGCCTGCGGTGCCACTTCTGTCCATTCCAAGGAGGACTCATGAACAGCGCCACGCTAACCGAGCTCGATCTGCCGGTCAGCGGCATGACTTGCGCGTCCTGCGCCGGCCGTGTCGAACGAGCCCTGAAGAAAGTGCCCGGGGTCGCGGCCGCCTCGGTCAACCTGGCCAGCGAGCAGGCCCGCGTACAGGCCCCGGCGGACAGCCTGCCGGCCCTGGTGGCGGCGGTCGAGCAGGCCGGCTACCAGGTTCCGGCGCGCAGCCTGGAACTGTCCATCGAGGGCATGACCTGCGCCAGTTGCGTCGGCCGGGTCGAGCGGGCGCTGAAGAAGGTGCCCGGCGTACGCGAGGTCAGCGTCAACCTGGCCAGCGAGCGCGCCCACCTCGAGCTGCTCGGCGCCGTGGACAGCCAGGCCTTGCTGCAGGCGGTGGAACAGGCCGGCTACAAGGCCCGCCTGCTCGACGCGGGGCAACCACGCCAGGACGATGCCGAGCGCCGCCTGCGCCGCGAACGCTGGTGGGTGATCGCCGCGCTGTTGCTGGCGTTGCCGCTGGTGCTGCCGATGCTGGTGGAATGGGCCGGCCTGCACTGGATGCTGCCGCCGTGGGCGCAGTTCCTCCTGGCGACCCCGGTGCAGTTCGTCATCGGCGCGCGCTTCTATGTCTCCGCCTGGCGCGCGGTGAAAGCCGGTGCCGGCAACATGGACCTGCTGGTCGCCCTCGGCACCAGCGCCGGCTACGGCCTCAGCGTCTACCTCTGGCTGACCGCACCGCCCGGCCACATGCCGCACCTCTACTTCGAAGCCTCGACCGTGGTGATCGCCCTGATCCTCCTCGGCAAGTACCTGGAAAGCCGCGCCAAGCGCCAGACCGCCAGCGCCATCCGCGCCCTCGAGGCGTTGCGCCCGGAGCGCGCGGTGCGCCTGCGCGACGGTCGCGAGGAAGAGGTGGCGATCGCCGAGTTGCGCCTCGGCGACGAGGTGGTGGTGCGTCCCGGCGAACGCTTCCCGGTGGACGGCGAGGTGCTCGACGGCAGCAGCCACGCCGACGAGGCGCTGATCACCGGCGAGAGCCTGCCGGTGCCCAAGACTCCCGGCGACAAGGTCACCGGCGGCGCGATCAACGGCGAAGGCCGCCTGCTCCTGCGCACCACCGCGCTCGGCGGGGAAACGGTGCTGGCGAAGATCATCCGCCTGGTGGAAGACGCCCAGGCCGCCAAGGCGCCGATCCAGAAGCTGGTGGACAAGGTCAGCCAGGTCTTCGTCCCGGTGGTGATCCTCATCGCGCTGGTCACCCTCGGCGCCTGGCTGGTCGCCGGGGTCGGCCTGGAGCAGGCCCTGGTGAACGCCGTGGCGGTGCTGGTGATCGCCTGCCCCTGCGCCCTCGGCCTGGCTACCCCGACCGCGATCATGGCCGGCACCGGCGTGGCCGCACGCCACGGCATCCTGATCAAGGACGCCGAGTCCCTGGAAGTCGCCCATGCGGTCACCAGCGTGGCCTTCGACAAGACCGGCACCCTGACCTCCGGGCGACCGCAGATCATCCACCTCGGCGGCGACGATCAGGAGCAGCTGCTCAGGCTCGCCGGCGCCCTGCAACGCGGCAGCGAGCACCCGCTGGCCAAGGCCGTGCTCGAGCGCTGCGCCGAGCGCGACCTGGAGGTTCCGCCGGTGAACGCCAGCCAGGCCCTCAGCGGTCGCGGCATCCAGGGCGAGGTCGAGGGTCGCCGGCTGGCCCTGGGCAACCGCCGCCTGCTCGACGAGCAGGAACTCAAGCCCGGCGCGCTGGCGAGTGCCGCCGCGGACTGGGAGGCCGAGGGCCGCACCCTGTCCTGGCTGCTGGAACTGGCTCCGGAGAAACGCGTGCTCGGCCTGTTCGCCTTCGGCGACAGCCTCAAGGACGGCGCCGCCGAAGCGGTGGAGGCCCTGCGCGAACGGGATATCCACAGCCACCTGATCACCGGCGACAACCGCGGCAGCGCGGCGGTGGTGGCCAAGGCCCTGGGCATCGACGACGTACACGCGGAAGTGCTGCCGGCGGACAAGGCCGCCACGGTCGCCGAGCTGAAAGGCCGGGGCCGGGTGGTGGCGATGGTCGGCGACGGCATCAACGACGCCCCGGCGCTGGCCGCCGCAGACGTCGGCATCGCCATGGGTGGCGGCACCGACGTGGCCATGCACGCCGCCGGCATCACCCTGATGCGCGGCGACCCGCGCCTGGTGCCGGCGGCGCTGGACATCTCGCGGCGGACCTACGCGAAGATCCGCCAGAACCTGTTCTGGGCCTTCATCTACAACGTGATCGGCATCCCGCTGGCGGCCTTCGGCCTGCTCAACCCGATGGTGGCGGGCGCGGCGATGGCCTTCTCCAGCGTCAGCGTAGTCGGCAACGCCCTGCTCCTGCGACGCTGGAAGCCCTGAGCCAGCACGCCAGGCACATGGGGTGGCGCGCCTAGCGCAACAACCCCATGTGCTTGGCCCGCGCCACCGCCTGGGTGCGGCGCTCGACGCCGAGCTTGTCGTTGATATGGCGGGCGTGGCTCTTCACCGTATGCAGCGAGATGAACAGCCGCTCGCTGATCTCCTGGTTGGACAACCCCTGGGCGATCAGCTCCAGCACCGCCAGTTCGCGCCCGCTGAGCACCTCGCCCGCACTGCCCGCGGGCTCGGCGGGCGGCTCCGGCAACAGCGCGCGCATGCGCTGGGCGCCGGGACAGGCAGGGAAGCGCTGCAACTGTTCGCGCAACCATTCCGGCTGCTGCACGAGCAATTCGTGGAGCGGCAGCAAGGCTCCGCCGACTGCGCCCTCCATGGCTTGTTGCAGGGTCGCCAGCGCCTCGCGCTCGCGGCCCTGCTCCAGGTGCAGCGCGGCCAGTTGGCCGAGGGCCAGGCGAGCCGGCAGCAATGCGCCGTTCTCCCGCGTCGAGCGGGCCAGCCGATCCAGACGCCGGGCGGCCTCCTCCGGGCGTCCTTCGCGGCGCTCCAGGCCGGCCTGGAGCAACTCCACATGCAGCGGCAGCAGCGGACTGCATTCCGGCGGCGTGGCCGCCTGCCCGCCGTAGGTGCCGCCCAGGCGCTGTAGCCAGACGCCGGCCAGTTCGGTCTGGCCCTGGGCCAGCCAGAGTTCGCACTTGATCAGGGTGATCGCCGCCAGGTAGTAGATCGGCGGGATATCCCAGGCATGCATCAGCCGCTCGACGTCGCCAAGCCGGGCGAACGCCGCCGCGTAGTTGCCCAGGCGCCCTTCCAGGCTGGCCAGGACGCAATAGCCGATCACCAGGCTGACATCCCGGCAACTGCGGGTTTCCTCGATTCCCTGCTTGATCCATTTGCGCGCTTCGTCCGGCTGCAGCGCCAGGCTGCGCAGGTAGCCGCGGTACAGCAGGAGCCGCCCGCGCACCGCGTAGCGGCGTTGCGCCGGCAGGTGCTGGAGGCGTTCCAGGCCCTGGCGCACCTCCTCCTCGGCGCGCGCCACCTCGCCGCGCGCCTGGAGGACGCGGGCGCGGTCGTAATGGACCAGCGCCTCGAACAGCGGGTTGCCGTAGCGCTGGGCGAACTCCAGGGCGTCGCGGTTGTAGTTGCGCGCCTGCCAGAAGTCGCCACGGGTCACCGCCAGGTTGCTCAGCGTCGACAGGCATTGCAGGCGAGTGCCGTAGCGCTCCCCGGCGAGGTCCTGCAAGGCCTCGCGGCAGTGCGCCTCGGCCTTGTCGATGTCGCCGCGGCCGCGCGCGATCACCCCGCTCAGGGCCTGCCACTGGGCCAGCAGGTCGCGCTGCGCAGACTCGTCCGGCGCCGGCAGGAAACGCGCCAGTTGGCCGGCCAGCTCTTCCGCGGCATCCAGCTGGCAGGCCAGCGCCAGCGCCCAGCCGTACAGCAGGATCAGGCGCGGCGTGCTCGCCAGGAGGCTGTCCGGCAGGTCCATCTTCCAGCGCAGCAGGGTGGCGATGTTCTGCTCCGCCAGCAGTTGCTCTTCCGACAGGTTCTGCACCAGGCTCGCCGCCACGTCCGGCTGGCCGGCGCGCAGCGCCTGTTCCACCGCCTGGTCGAGCAGGCCATGGCGGCTGAACCAGCCGCAGGCGCGCAGGTGCAGGGAGCCGGCGGACGGACCGAAGTCGGGTAAGGGACGCGCCAGCAGCAGGTCGGAGAACAGGTGGTGGTAGCGGAACCACTGGCCGTTTTCGTCCAGCGGCACGAGGAAGACCTGGTGCTGCTGCAGGTGGTCGAGGATCGCCGCGCTGTCGCCGGCCTCGCGCACGGTATCGCAGAGTTCGGCGCAGAAGCGCTCGAAGCGCGCGGTCTGGGCGAGGAACGCCTGGACCTCGGGCGGCTGCCGCTCGATCACCTCCTCCAGCAGGTAGTCGCGGATCAGCTCGTCGGCGCCGTGTACCCCGGGACTGACCTGCTCCTCTGGGTCGCCGCGCGCCAGCAGCCAGAGGCGCAGCCCGGCGACCCAGCCTTCGCTGCGCTCGAGCAGCGCGTCCAGCGCGTCCTCGTCGAGTTCGAGGCCGCTGGCGGCCATCAGCGCTCCACTCTCCTCGGCGGTCAGGCGCAGGTCCTGTTCGCTGAGTTCGAGCAATTGCCGCGACAGGCGCAGGCGCGCCAGGTGCCAGTCCGGCCGCTGCCGGCTGGTGACCAGCAGCACCAGGCCCTCGGGCAGGTGATTGAGGAGGAATTGCAGGCAGCGGTCGAGCACCGCGCCCTGGGCCAGGTGGTAGTCGTCCAGCACCAGCAACAGGGGGCGCTGCGGGTCCAGGCAGGGGCCGAGTTCGTCGAGCAGGTCGTCGAGCCAGGTCTCGAAGGCGAACGGCTGGTGGCGCTGGCGCATCTTCAGCAGGCCAAGGGCCTCTTCGCCCAGGGTCGGGTGGTACTGTCGCAAGCCATCGAGCAGGCGTTCGAGGAAACGTCCGGGATCGCTCTCGCGGCTGCTCAGTCCCAGCCAGAGGCTCTGCCAGCGCGGGTCGAGGCTTTCGCAGAACTCGATGGCCAGGGAACTCTTGCCAAATCCGGCGGGCGCGGCGATCAGCAGCAGGCGACCGTCCAGTCCGTCGCGCAGTCGACGGCAAAGACGCGGGCGCGCCACATGGGCCGACGGCAGCGGGGGGCGGAAAAAGCGGTTGGCCGTCGGCAGGACGGCGGATGGAGTGCCCGAGAAGGTGCGCGAGAAGTCAGTCATCACCCGGTTTCTTGGTTTATGTATGGGGCGTGAACGCTCCGGAGACTAACCACAAGTGATGGCTATTTGAAGCACTATCCATCGGCTCGGACGAAATAGCGCACCGGCGCTTCAGCTCGATAACCAAGGAAAGACCGGTTTCCCGGCGCGGTCCAGGCGCGGCAAACGTTTCCCGGCCACACAGGTGCCCGCCGGGAGGATGGCGACGACGGAATCCGCGGGCGAGGCGGGAAAACACTTTGTAATGAATTGACGGCCGGAGCGGCACGCCGCCCGCGAAAACGAAGAAACCGGCACAAGGCCGGTTTCTTCGTGGCTAGGAACGCCGTTTCTCAGCGCACCCCTTCCTGGCGCAACGCCGCCGGGGTGTAGTCGCTTTCCGAAGCGCTGTAGTTGAAGTCGTAGGCCTGTTTCTCCTCGTTCTTCATGCCCAGCGCCAGATAGCGGCCGGAGAGCAGGTCGTAGAGGGTTTCCACCGCGTACCAGGGCACCTGCTTGTCGTAGTACTGCTCGGCATGCGCCTCGGCCACGCGCCACAGGGTGCCGCGACCGTCGTAATGGTCGATCTCGGCGGCCTGCCAGGTGTCCTCGTCGATGTAGAAGTCACGCTTGGCGTAGATGTGCCGCTCGCCCGGCTTCAGGGTCGCGACCACATGCCAGACGCGGTGCAGCTCGTAGCGGGTCAGGTCCTGGTTGATGTGGCCGGCCTTGACGATTTCGCTGTACTTGATCTTCGGATCGTCGAGCTTGTAGCTGTTGTAGGGAATGTAGATTTCCTTCTTGCCTTCCAGCTTCCAGTCGTAGCGGTCCGGCGCACCGTTGTACATGTCGAAGTTGTCCGAGGTGCGCAGGCCGTCGGCGGCGGTGCCGGGACCGTCGTAGGACACCTGCGGAGCCCGCCGCACGCGGCGCTGGCCGGCGTTGTAGAGCCACGCCAGGCGCGGCTCCTTGACCTGGTTGAGGGTCTCGTGGACCAGCAGCACGTTACCGGCCAGGCGCGAGGGCGCGGTGACCCGCTGCTTGAAGTAGAACAGCACGTTGCTCGGCTTGTTCGGGTTGTAGTCCTTCAGGTTGGTACGGAAGGTGAAGGCATCCTGGAAGTAGACCAGCTGGTAGGAGCCGTTGACCTGCGGAGTGGCCTGGGTCACCAGGCGCCGGACGCTGCCGCCGCGATAGCGGGTGATGTGGTTCCAGATCACCTCCAGGCCGTTCTGCGGGATCGGGAACGGGTTGGCGGTATCGAAGTTCTCCAGGCCGTTGCCGCCTTCCACCAGCTTGGTGGTGGTGGCGTTGCGCTTGGCCGCCTCCTGCACCGCCGCCGGGACGGTGGCGCTGCGGTGGGTCTTGTATACCGGGATCTTGTAGGTATCCGGGTAGCGCTTGAACATGGCCAGTTGGCCGGGAGTCAGCTTGTCCTTGTACTGGTCGACGTTCTGCGCGGTGATGGTGAACAGCGGTTGCTCGCTGGCATAGGGGTTGGCGAGGAAGCCACGGCTGTCGACGCTGCCGGCGTTGGTCGCCAGGCCGCCATCCCAGGCGGGGATGCTGCCGTCGGCGTTGCCGGCCTTCTCCGCCCCCAACGGAGTCAGGCTGGTGCCGAGCTTGGCCGCCTCGTCGGCGGATACCGCCGCCATCACCTGGGTGGCCAGCAGGCTCAGGGCCAGTACACCGGTATGCAGAAGAATCTTCGTTGTTTTCATTCGCTCGTCGTCCTCGTTAAGTCCTGCTCGCCGGCCCGGTTCGCACCGGGCCGGCGTACATCAGAAGTTCATGCCGAAGCTGAGCGCGACGAAGTCGCGATCGTCCACGGTGGTGTACTTGCCGTCGAAGAAGTTGGTGTAGGAGAGGCTCGCGGTGTAGGTGTTCTGGTACTCCGCGTCCACCCCCAGGCTGACCGCCTTGCGGCCTTCCTCGAAGTTGGCGCCGGGGCCGGGCGAATAGCCATCGACGTCGTGCGACCAGGCCACACTGGGCTTGAGGTTCACGCCCATGAACACGTCGTTGTAGTCCCAGATCGCACGGGCGCGATAACCCCATGCGTCCGAGGTGGTATAGCCATCGTTCTCGCAGTAGCGGCTGACGTTGTTCGCTTCGGCGGTGCCCAGCGTGCTGATGTTCAGCGCCTGGCAGCTGGCCAGGCCGGAGATGGTCCCCGGCAGCGGCCCCGGTCCGAAGACCGGGTCACGCCCGTAGCGTGCCTTGGAGGTGCTTTCCAGGCCGCCGACGTGGGTCCAGCCGATCTCGCCCACCAGGGTCAGGCGCTCGGCGCCCATCACCTGGTCGAAGAAGTGCGTCAGGGTGGTCTGCAGTTGGGTGATCTCCTTGCGCCGATAGCCGTGCAGGTCCTGCCCGGCCTGGCCGTTCAGCACCGAGGCGTTGTCGTAGGGGCGGTTGCCGCCGATGCTCACCGGGTCGAGGCCGGCGAAGAGGATGTCGGTGGTGTTCAGCTGCACCGGCGCGTTGGGCCGGTAGCTGACTTCGCCGCTCCACGCGGTGCCGTTGGGCAACGTGGTGGAGAAGCTCAGGCCGAACATGCGGATATCTTCCGGGTACTCGATGAAGTAGCTGGAGTTGCCGGCGGTGGCCGCCGCCGCGGCCTGGGCGGCCAGTGCCGGGTTGATCGCGGCGAGGCGGGTGGCGAGGTCATTGATCGCCGCCATGGTGCTAGCCGAGGCGCCCTGGCCGCTGAAGATCGGCAGGCGGCTGTGGTAGTTCATGTAGTAGGCGCCGAACTCGGTGTTCAGTTCGTCGGCGAAGTAGCGCAGGGCGAAGCCGTACTGGCCGCTGTCGCGAGCGTCGCGGTCCGGCCCGCGGCGGACCAGGATGCCCTCGTCCCAGGGCGACGGGGTAACGCTCAGGCCAGCCCCGGCGAGCACGTTGTTGAGCAGGTTGATGGACGCCTTGTTGTTGGTCAGCACCGCCAGGTTCTGGTCGCAGCCATCGGCCACCACGTCCGGCTGGGAGAAGAAGGTGCCGCAGTTGTCGACCACCGTCTGGTCCCACTCGATCTGGTAGAAGCCTTCGGCGGACAGGTTGTCGGTGAGGTTCTGCGACAGGTAGAACATGTTCACCGGGATCAGGCCTTCCTTGATCTCCGAGCCGGGCCGGCGGAAGGCGGTGACGTCGATCGGGTTGATGGCGCTGATGCCGTTCTGGATGAAGGTGCTCTCGCCCCAGTTCACCACCTGCTTGCCCAGGCGCACGCTGCCCGGCAGGTCGCCGATGGCATAGTTGTGGTAGATGAAGGCGTCGAGCAGTTCGGCGCCGGAGGACTTGGCCAGGGTCTTGCGGCCGCTGTCGTCGATGTCCTTGAACTCGCGGTGCTCGTCCTTCAGTTCGAAGTCGTACCAGTACTTGCCGCGCAGGAACACACCGGTATCGCCGTACTTCAGTTCGAGGTCATGGATGCCCTTGAAGACCTTCGAGAACGTTTCCCCACGCTTGAAGTTCAAGTGGCTGTCGTCGGAGGTCTGGGAAAGTCCCTTGCCGCCGTTGTTCACACCGATCAGGTTCTTGTTCGGCTTGGCGGTCGACCAGCTGGCCCCGACCGACAACGCCGAGTCGAAGGAACCTTCGATTTCCCCGATGTTGAAGGTCACCCCAAAGGCCGGAGCCGCCAGCGAGGAAGCCAGGCTGACGGCCAACGGCAACCGGGCCCGACGCGAGAACGGATTACGGGTTGTCATCGACGCTACTCCATGTGTGTTTTTTGTTATGAGTGCGTGGACTATAGCTAGCGCTGCCTGCCACTTGATCCCTCGAAAGTGTGATTTGCGCGGCGCAACCACTCTGGCTCGCGCCTTTGCGGCGGATGGAGAATGACCGGGCGGTCGCGAAAACGCGGAGACCAAGCGTTTGCTTGGCCTCCGGGCGTTTCAGCGGTGTAGGAAAGCCCCGTCAGACGGTCGACAGGAAGGCGCTGCCGGCTTCCTGCCACTGGGCGATCTCGATACGGATGCGCTTCTTGTCCAGCTTGCCAACGCTGGTCTTGGGAATATCGGTAACAACCGCGATCTGCGAGGGGATCGCCCACTTGTTGATGTTGCCCTGCTCGACGAAAGGCTTGAGGTGCTCCTTCAGGCCACGGGCGTCCAGTTGCTGGCCCTCGCGCACCACCAGCAGGGCGAACGGGCGCTCGCCCCATTGCGGATCGGGCACCCCGACCACCGCCACTTCGCGTACCGCCGGATGGCGGCTGATCAGGTCTTCCAGCTCCAGGGAGGACAGCCACTCGCCGCCGGTCTTGATCACGTCCTTGATGCGGTCGCGGATCTCGATGAAGCCCATGCCGTCCAGGGTCGCCACGTCGCCGGTGTGCATCCAGCCGCCGCGCCACAACTCCTCGCCGCGCTCGGGTTCGCGGAAATACCCCTGGGTCAGCCATGGCGAGCGCAACACCAGCTCGCCCTGGGACTCGCCGTCGGCCGGGAGGAAGCGGCCCTGTTCGTCCATGATCGCCGCATCCACCAGCGGCACCGGCACGCCGGCCTTGATCCGGTAGGTGGTGCGCTCGTCCTCGCTTCCGGCCAGCAGTTCGTCGTTGAGGTAGGCGCAGGAAATCAGCGGACAGGTCTCCGACATGCCGTAGGCGGCGGTCAGCTGGATGCCGCGCGCCTTGGCCGCCTCGTAGAGCGAGCGGTTCAGCGCGCTGCCGCCGATGATCACCTTCCAGCCCTTGAAGTCCACGCCCTGGGCAGCCCTGGCGTTCATCACCATCTGCAGGATGGTCGGCACGCAGTGGGAGAAGGTGACCTTCTCGCGCTTCCACAGTTCGACCAGCAGTTCCGGATCGTAACGCCCGGGATAGACCTGCTTGACCCCGAGCATGGTCGCCACGTACGGAGTGCCCCAGGCGTGGACATGGAACATCGGGGTGATCGGCATGTACACGTCGCTGGTACCGAGCAGGCGGATGCTGTCCAGGCTGCCGATGGTCGAAGCCATCGCCAGGGTGTGCAGGACCAGTTGCCGGTGGCTGAAATACACACCTTTCGGATTGCCGGTGGTGCCGGTGGTGTAGAAGGTGGTGGCGATGGAGTTCTCGTCGAAATCGGGGAAGTCGTAGCGCGGGCTGGCCGCGGCCAGCAGCAACTCGTATTCGCCGACCAGGCCGGGCAGTTCCGCGCTCTTCTCCGCGCCGTCGGTGAGCAGGATGGTCCGTTCCACCGTGGCCAGCTGCCCCGCCACCGCCTGGTAGAGCGGGACGAACTCGCTGTTCACCAGCACGAAGCGATCCTCGGCGTGGTTCATGGTGTAGAGGATCTGCTCCGGGGAGAGGCGGATATTGATGGTATGCAGCACCGCCCCGATCATCGGGATGGCGAACATGCATTCCAGGTAGCGATGGCTGTCCCAGTCCATCACCGCCACCGTGTCGCCGGCCTTCACCCCGGCCTCGCTGAGTACGTTGGCCAGGCGCGCGACGCGCTCGTTGAAGGTGGCGTAGCTGTAGCGCACCTGGTCGCGGTAGACGATTTCATGACTCTTTTCGTAACGACGGCCGGAAAGCATCAGGCTCTTGATCAGCAACGGATACTGATAAGCGCCGGCGGCGGCCGGGATGAGACGGGTCTTCAGCATGGGGCGTACACCTGGGAGCGGGTTCGTTGTCAGGATGAGGCCGACTCTAGAGCCGTCGGCGGGCTTTGTTCATCAGTCAAAAGAGTGATTTGCCCCGTGACCTTTCGGAGCCTCCTGGTCACAAGATAGAATCCGCCCACTGAATCGTTCAGACCCTATCCAGAACAAGAGGTAACGTTCCATGTCCGATATCGTCATCGTCGCCGGCGCCCGTACTCCCATGGGCGGCTTCCAGGGCAGCCTGGCCGGCGTTTCCGCGGTCGACCTGGGTGCCGTCGCGATCCGCGAAGCGGTGCAGCGCGCCGGCATCGCCGCCGAGGACGTACAGGAAGTGATCATGGGTTGCGTCCTGCCCGCCGGCCTGAAGCAGGGCCCGGCCCGCCAGGCCGCGCTGGCGGCCGGCCTGCCCGCCGCCACCGGCTGCACCACCATCAACAAGCTGTGCGGCTCGGGGATGAAGGCGGTGATGCTGGCCCACGACCTGCTCAAGGCTGGCACCAACCAGGTGATGGTCGCCGGTGGCATGGAAAGCATGTCCAACGCGCCCTATGTCCTGGAGAAAGCCCGCAGCGGCCTGCGCATGGGCCACGGCGAGATCAAGGACCACATGTTCCTCGACGGCCTGGAGGACGCCCGTACCGGCCGTTTGATGGGTTCGTTCGCCCAGGAGACCGCCGACAAGTACGGCGTGACCCGCGAGGAGATGGACGCCTATGCCATCGAATCGCTCAAGCGCGCCCAGGCCGCCATCGCCGATGGCTCGCTGGCGGCGGAAATCGTCCCGGTCACCGTCACCAGCCGCAAGGGCGAGAGCGTGGTGAAGGACGACGAGCAACCGCTGACCGCCAACCTGGAGAAGATCCCCAGCCTCAGGCCGGCGTTCCGCAAGGACGGTACCATCACCGCCGCCAATGCCAGCTCGATCTCCGACGGCGCCTCCGCGCTGGTCCTGATGACCGCCGAGGAAGCCCAGCGCCGTGGCCTGAAGCCGCTGGCGCGAATCGTCGGCCATGCCACCCAGAGCCAGGACCCGAGCGAGTTCACCCTGGCGCCGATCGGCGCGATGACCAACCTGTTCGCCAGGACCGGCTGGAGCAAGGACGACGTCGACCTGTTCGAGATCAACGAAGCCTTCGCCATGGTCACCATGCTCGCCATGCGCGAACACGGCCTCGATCATGCCAAGGTCAATGTCTATGGCGGCGCCTGCGCCCAGGGCCATCCGGTCGGTTCCACCGGCTCGCGGATCATCCTCACCCTGATCAACGCCCTGCGCCAGAAAGGCGGCAAGCGCGGCGTCGCCTCGCTGTGCATCGGCGGCGGCGAAGCCACCGCCGTGGCGCTCGAACTGCTCTGATACGGCGTTGAGCCATCGGCGCCCGGCCGGCTCGCACTGTCCGGGCGCCCTCTTCCTCAGGTGCCCACCGCGGCGCTGCGCGCCGGACGCGGAAACACCAGCGCCGTGGCGAAGGTCAGCGCGGCGAAGCCCGCCAGTACCAGGTACAACCCCAGCAGCCCCTGCCGTGGCTCCAGGTAGGCGATCATCGGGATCGCCGCCGCGCTGGCACCGAACGACAGGAAATAGCGCAGGGCGAAGACCCGCGCCTGCCACTGCGGCGCGACGAAGTGGGCGACCATCGCGTCGTTCACCGTCACCTGGCCGAACACCGCGAACATGAACAGCGCGCCGAACAGTACCACTGCGCTGCCGTGGCCGTAGGCCAGGGCCAGCAGCAGCGGCACCTGGCAGAAGGTGAGGAAGACGAACGGCAACTTCAGGTTCAGGCGATCGATCAGGCGGCCCATGATCAGTTGCGCCACCGCGCCGAAGGCATAGGCCAGGCTGACCACCACGCCAAGGGTCTGCGGCGACGCCAGCAAGTCGCTCAGGCGCTCCTGGAACAGCTTCGGGTAGGTCACGGTGCTGGCGTTGAACACCACCCCGCCGGTGGCGGTGACCAGCGCCAGCACGCCGAACACCCGGCGCATCGACAGACCCTCGCTGTCCTCGCCACGCGCCGCGGCCTTGGCCGACAGGTGCGGCGATGGCTCCTCGCGCACGCAGAAGAAAAAGCCGATGCCGAGCAGGATGGCCACCCCGCCGGGCAGGATGAACGCCGCACGCCAGCCGAAGTGCGCGGTGAGAAAGCCGGTAAGCAGCGCGGCGAAGGCGACCCCGAGGTTACCCCACATGCCGTTGATGCCGATCTCGCGGCCGCGGTTCTCCGCGTGTGCCACCAGCATCGCGGTGCCGACCGGGTGGTAGATCGCGGCGAATACCCCGATCAGGGTCAGCCCGGTCACCAGCATCGGTACGCTGCCGGCCAGCCCGGTGAGCAGTGCGGCGGCGCCGATACCGAAGAAGAACAGCAGCATCATCCGCCGCCGGCTCCAGGTATCGCCCAGCCAGCCGGCCGGCAGCGAACAGGCGCCGAAGGCGATGAAACCGCCCAGCGACAGGCCGATCAGACCGGCGTAGTCGAGGTCGAAGCTGCCGGCCATGCCGAGCACGGCGGCGGGGAAGATCAGCATGAACATGTGGTCGATGACATGCGCGGCGTTGATGAAGCGGATAACGGTTCGAGGTCGGTTCATGGCGTGCGGTCTGAATGGTCGGTGAGGAATGGGCGTCATGACCCGGGCATGATAGGTTGACCGAAAAGCGCAGACAGGACAGCGAGGTCATCGAAACGGACATGCTGATCGAGCACCGCCCGGACGGCCTGCTGGCCGCCATCTCCCTCGACTTCCCCGACAGCCATCACCTGGGGCGGCATTTCCACCCGCAGGCGCAGTTCCTCTACGCCGCTCGCGGCCTGATGCGCCTGGCCACCCACCACGGCGCCTGGGTGATCCCGCCGACCCGCGCGGTATGGATTCCGCCCCGGGTGGAGCACGAGATATTCATGTCCGGCGAGGTGCACATGCGCACCCTGTTCATCGAGCAACCCGAAACGCCGACACCGCTAAGCGACTGTTGCGTACTGGCGGTGACGCCGCTGCTGCGGGAAATGATCCTGCGCGCCATCCACCTCGAGAGCCAGCCGCGCCTGGACGACTTCCGCCAGCGCCTGCAAGGGCTGATCCTCAGCGAGATCGCCAACCTCGAACGGATGCCGCTGTACCTGCCGATGCCCCGCGACCGCCGCTTGCAGGCGATCTGCCAGGCATTGCTGAAACAGCCGGAACTGGGGCTGACCCTCGATGACTGGGGCCTGCGGGTCGGCGCCAGCTCGCGCACCCTGGCGCGGCTGTTCGCCCAGGAATTGCAGATGAGCTTCCATGAGTGGCGCCAGCAACTGCGCCTGACCGAAGCCCTGCCGCGCCTGCTGGCCGGCGACAGCGTGCAGGTGGTCGCCCGCGACCTCGGCTACGGCAGTACGCGGGCCTTCAGCAGCATGTTCCGCCGCCTGCTCGGCGAAACCCCGCGCGACTACCTGGGGCGACTGGAGCAACTGGCACGGGTCAGGGGCCGCGAGGACTGATGCCCCACGGCGCAACGCCAAGCAACCGCGAATCGGCGGATAACGCCTGCGGCGTCATTCGCCCTACCAAGGCGCCGCTAGGGCGCATCCGCCGCCAAGGCTCCCGTAGGGCGCATAACCGCAGCGCGGTTATCCGCCATGGTGCAAGGCGGGAACGCGAGGATTGACGCCCTACGGCGCAACACCAAGCACTGGCGGATCGGCGGACAAAAAGAAGCCCTCCAGCGGAGGGCTCTCGGAAAAGGGCGCCGGAGCGCCCGGATGGGATCGTCGATCAGTGCGGAACGCCCAGCCCCGCCGCGCTCATGAACAGGCGCATCAGCCAGGCGGCGACGCCCAGGGCCAGCACGCTGGCGGTCCAGATACCCGCCAACCAGGCCAGGCGTCGCCAGAGCGGTGGTTTGGCCGCGCTATCTCGTTCGGGATGACTCGGCGTACGGACCATATGCGGCGCCTCCTCAGTGATAGCCATCGCCGTGCTTCACCTTGCCGCGGAACACGTAGTAGCTCCAGGCGGTGTAGCCGAGGATGAAGGGAATGATGAACAGCGCGCCGACCAGCATGAAGCCCTGGCTCTGCGGCGGCGCCGAGGCCTCCCAGATGCTCACCGCCGGCGGGATGATGTTCGGCCACAGGCTGATCCCCAGGCCGCTGTAGCCGAGGAAGATCAACACCAGGGTGAGCACGAACGGCTTCACGTGGTCGTTGTTGGCCACCGAGCGCAGCAGCGCATAGAAGGTCACCAGGACCAGGATCGGCACCGGCAGGAACCAGAACAGGTTCGGCAGGCTGAACCAGCGTGCGGCGATCTCGGCATGGGCCAGCGGCGTCCACAGGCTGACCACCCCGATGATCGCCAGCAGCACCAGCGCCAGCGGGCGCGCCAGGTCGTGCATGCGCTCCTGCAGGCGGCCTTCGGTCTTCATGATCAGCCAGGTGCAGCCGAGCAGGGTGTAGGCGACGATCAGGGCCAGGCCGCAGAACAGCGGGAACGGCGCGATCCAGTCCAGCGAACCGCCGGCGAAGCTGCGGTTCTCCACCGGGATGCCTTCGATGAAGGCGCCCAGCGCCACGCCCTGGAAGAAGGTCGCCACCAGCGAACCGCCGATGAACGCCTTGTCCCAGATGTGCTGCTTGGCCGGCTTGGCCTTGAAGCGGAACTCGAAGGCGACGCCGCGGAAGATCAGCCCGACGAGCATGAAGATCAACGGCAGATAGAGCGCCGACAGGACCACCGCGTAGGCCAGCGGGAAGGCCCCGAACAGCGCCGCGCCGCCCAGCACCAGCCAGGTCTCGTTGCCGTCCCAGACCGGCGCCACGGTGTTCATCATCACATCGCGGTCGCCGCTGTCCTTGAAGAACGGATAGAGCATGCCGATGCCCAGGTCGAAGCCGTCCATCACCACGTACATCATGATGCCGAAGATGATGATGACCGCCCAGATGAGGGGAAGATCGATACCCATGTCTCAGTTCCTCTTGTCCTGGTCGCGGTCGGCCGCTTGCGCGTGGCCGTCGTGCTCTTCGTCGAAACCTTCGCCGGCGGCCGACAACGGCCGCGCCGGCGTGCGCTTCTGCCCGGCGCCTCCCGGGTTGGTCTCGCGTCCCTCATGGGTGACCGGGCCCTTGCGCACCAGGCGCATCATGTAGCCGATGCCGACGCCGAACAGCGAGAAGTACACCACCACGAAGGTCAGCAGGGTCAGGCTCATCTGCGTCACGCTCTGTGCCGAGGAGGCGTCGGCGGTGCGCATCAGCCCGTAGACCACCCAGGGCTGGCGGCCCATCTCGGTGGTGAACCAGCCGGCGAGGATCGCGATCAGGCCGGACGGTCCCATCAGCAGGGTCAGGCGC
Organism: Pseudomonas sp. FDAARGOS_761; assembly: GCF_013343155.1. Classification (NCBI taxonomy): domain Bacteria; kingdom Pseudomonadati; phylum Pseudomonadota; class Gammaproteobacteria; order Pseudomonadales; family Pseudomonadaceae; genus Pseudomonas; species Pseudomonas sp. FDAARGOS_761. Next base: position 4,491,357 of record NZ_CP054572.1, read on the forward strand.
AGGAAGGCCTTCGAGTTGAACAGCTTGTCCTGGCCGCGCCAGCGCAGCCACAGGCTCCAGACGCCGACCAGGATCATCAGCATGCCGAGGCCGGCCATGATCCGGAACGACCAGAACACCACGGTGGAGTTCGGCCGGTCTTCCGGCGGGAAGTCCTTCAGCGCCGGGATCGGCTCGGTCAGGCTGTGCTTGAGGATGAGGCTGCCGAGCACCGGGATCTCCACCTTGAAGCGGGTTTCCTCGCGCTGCATGTCCGGCCAGCCGAACAGGATCAGCGGGGTCGGCTCGCCGCTGCTGTTATCCCAGTGGCCTTCCATCGCGGCGATCTTCGCCGGCTGGTGCTCCAGGGTGTTGAGGCCATGGGCGTCGCCGATCAGCGCCTGTACCGGGGCGACGATCAGCGCCATCCACATGGCCATCGAGAGCATCTTGCGGATCGCCGGGTTGTCGCGCCCGCGCAGCAGGTGCCAGGCGGCCGAGGCGCCGACGAAGAAGGCGGTGGCGAGGAACGCGGCGACCGACATGTGCAGCAGGCGGTAGGGGAACGACGGGTTGAAGATCACCGCCACCCAGTCCACCGGGATCACCCGGCCGTCGACGATCTCGAAGCCCTGCGGGGTCTGCATCCAGCTGTTGGAAGCGAGGATCCAGAACGTCGAGATCAGCGTGCCGATCGCCACCATCACCGTGGCGAAGAAATGCAGGCCCGGTCCCACGCGGTTCCAGCCGAACAGCATGACGCCGAGGAAACCGGCCTCGAGGAAGAACGCGGTGAGCACCTCGTAGGTCAGCAGCGGACCGGTGATGGACCCGGCGAAGTCGGAGAAATGGCTCCAGTTGGTGCCGAACTGGTACGCCATGACCAGCCCGGACACCACGCCCATGCCGAAGTTGACCGCGAAAATCTTCGACCAGAAATGATAGAGGTCGCGGTAGACCTCTTCGTTCGTTTTCAGCCAGAGGCCTTCCAGTACGGCCAGGTAGCTGGCCAACCCGATGGTGATCGCCGGGAAGATGATGTGGAAGGACACGGTGAACGCGAACTGGATGCGGGCAAGGTCGATAGCCTCCAATCCGAACATGGCAACTCCTCTTCAGGTTCTCGGCCCTTCCGGCTTACGTGCGGATTCGGCCGTGCTTCCTCACGCGCAACGCTACGCAAGGTTTTGGAACACATCCTTCAGCTATCGTTCTTGTCATTGGAAAGCGACCGCAGCCCTGGATGGCAGGAATGCGGGAAGGGTCGCAAGCAGATTCCCGGACCACCCGCCTTGATGCAGAGCAATTCGGTACGAAAATCTTACCCGTTAGCCTAGACCGTCCTGCTGTGGTCGGTTGTCGCGAGACAAATTGCCTCAGCTCTCGCATATTCATTAATAGAATATAAAAATAAATAAATAATATTTTTATGGAATAAAAAGAGTCGCTACTCTCCCCTTCAAGCCGCCCCTCGCGTGTTGGCGCCCCTCCTTCACCGCCCTGCGCGCAGCGGCGGACATCGCCCTACAAGGATCGAAGAATGAAAAAACTGCTCCTGCTGACTGCCCTGGCCTCCGTCATCAGCGTTTCCGCCAGCGCCGCGGAAAAGCTCATCGTCGCCGCCACGCCGATCCCCCATGCGGAAATCCTTGAGCTGATCAAGCCGACCCTGGCGAAGGAAGGCGTCGACCTGCAGATCAAGGTGTTCACCGACTACGTGCAGCCCAACGTGCAGGTCGCCGAGAAGCGCCTGGACGCCAACTACTTCCAGACCCTGCCGTACCTGGAGAACTTCAACAAAGGCAAGGGCACCAACCTGGTCACCGTGGTCGGCGTACACGTCGAACCCTTCGGTGGCTATTCGAGGAAATACAAGTCGCTGGCCGAGCTGCCCGACGGCGCCACCGTCGCCATCCCCAACGAAGGCAGCAACAGCGGGCGCGCCCTGCTGCTGTTGCAGAAGGCCGGCCTGCTCAAGCTGAAGGACCCGAACAACGCCCTGGCCACGCCCAAGGACATCGCCGAGAACCCGAAGAACCTGAAGTTCAAGGAACTCGAATCGGCCCTGTTGCCGCGCGTGCTGGACCAGGTCGACCTGGACCTTATCAACACCAACTACGCGCTGGAGGCCAAGCTCAACCCGGCCAAGGACGCGCTGGTCCTGGAAGACCGCGACTCGCCCTATGTGAACTACCTGGTGGCACGTCCGGACAACAAGGACAGCGACGCCCTGAAGAAGCTTTCCGCCGCGCTGACCAGCCCGGAAGTGAAAGCCTTCATCGAGAAGAAATATGCCGGCGCGGTGGTCCCGGCCTTCTGACCCCAGCCCGTCCCGACTCCCACGCTGGGCGCCGTTGCAGCGCCCCTTGTTCACGCCGGTGTCGCATGGCTTGCACCGGCGTTTCTTTTTCCGCAACGGCCCCCGCCCGCAGCCGTCCCGGTCCGTCGTCGCGGCGCAGGCGCTGGAGGCGCCCCGTGCCGTCAAGGAGTTACCCATGAGCGAGAAACCACGCCCCGCGCCGTTGACCTTCCCCGACGCCGACCGCAGTCCGCTGAGCATCCGCGCCAAGGCCCTGGTGTTCTTCGACCCACGCTCGCACCGGGTCCGCGAAGAACTCGAGCGCCTCGCGCCGCAGGGCCAGCCGGTGCTGATCGAAGGCGAGACCGGCACCGGCAAGGAGCTGCTCGCCCGGCAGATCCACCGCCACAGCGAACGCGCCGGTCTGTTCGTCGCGGTCAGTTGCAGCGCCCTCAGTCGCAACCACGCCGAAGCCGAGCTGTTCGGCTACGCCCCCGGCGCCCACAACGGCCCGGTCGGCAGCCGCGCCGGCTGGTTCGGTTCGGCCAATGGCGGCACCCTGTACCTGGACGAGATCGGCGACCTGCCGCTGACGTTGCAGGCCAGGCTGCTGCAGGCGCTGGAGGAACGCGAGGTGCTGCGGGTCGGCGCGCAGCAGCCGATTCCCCATGACGTGCGCCTGGTCACCGCCACCAGCGTCGACCTGGACCAGGCGGTGCGCGCCGGCAAGTTCCTGGCCGGCCTGCAGCAGTACCTGCACGACGGCCGCCTGAGCCTGCCGCCATTGCGCGAACGTCCGGGGGACATCCTGCCGCTGACGGAATACTTCGTCGGTGTCTATGCCCAGCGCCTGGACCTGCCGGTGCCGGCCATCGGCGTGGAAACCCAGCGGGTCCTCGAGAGCTATCCCTGGCCAGGCAACATCCGCGAGCTGGAAAACGTCGTCCACTTCGCCCTGCTGGTCAGCGACAAGGAAGAAATCCTGCCGCAGCATCTGAATTTTGGCGGGGCAACGCCAGACCCATCGCTGGCCGGTCTGCGGCGCCTGCTCGGCCAAGCCAGAGCGCCGTCGCTGGAGCAGGTACAGGCCCTGCTCCTGCAGCTGGCCACCGAGCAGGCAGGCGGCGACGAGGAGGCGGGAAGGCGGCGCCTGGGACTGGCGGCGAACTGAAGGAATCCTTCGGCGAACGTGCGGGAAAAGCGCGGCGCCGAAGGCTTCCATACGTCCGAAGGATTGGCTCCCGAGCCCTTGATCGTGTTTATATTGAACGCTTGATCAAATTAAGGACGAGGAGACCAGCCTGTTTTGACTGACGCACAATCGCCCTCCGCCACCCCCTCCACCCCCACGCCCATCCGCATGAATCCCCCGGTGTTCTACGGTGCGGCGATCCTGATCCTGCTGTTCGCCGCGGTGGTCATCGGCTTCCCCCAGCGCGCCGGCGAATGGCTGCTGGCCGCACAGACCTGGGCCTCGCAGACCGTCGGTTGGTACTACCTGCTGGCGATGACGCTGTACCTGATCTTCGTGGTGGTCACCGCGCTTTCCGGCTACGGCAAGATCAAGCTCGGTGCCGACCACGACGAGCCGGAATTCAGCTACCTGTCCTGGGCCGGCATGCTGTTCGCCGCCGGCATCAGCATCACCCTGTTCTTCTTCTGCGTATCCGAGCCGTTGACCCACTTCCTCCAGCCGCCGCAAGGCGAGGCCGGTACCCAGGAAGCCGCGCGGCAGGCCATGGAACTGCTGTTCCTGCACTGGGGCCTGCACGGCTGGGGCGTGTTCGCCCTGGTGGCGATGGCCCTGGCCTACTTCGCCTACCGCCACAACCTGCCACTGGCCCTGCGCTCGGCGCTCTACCCGTTGATCGGCAAGCGCATCAACGGGCCGATCGGCTACACGGTGGACTGCTTCGGCATCATCGCCACGGTGTTCGGCCTCGGCGCCGACATGGGCTTCGGCGTGCTCCAGCTGAACTCCGGGCTGGACTACCTGTACGCCATCCCGCATACCCACCCGGTGCAGATGGCGCTCATCGTGCTGATGATGGGCGCGGCGATCTCGGTGGCGGTCTCCGGGGTCGACAAGGGCATCCGCATCCTCTCCGACATCAACATGCTGCTGGCCTGCAGCCTGCTGCTGTTCGTGCTGTTCGCCGGTCCGACCCAGCACCTGCTCAACACCCTGGTGCAGAACGTCGGCGACTACCTCGGCCACCTGCCGGGCAAGAGCTTCGACCTCTACGCCTACGGCGGTCCCAGCGACTGGCTGGGCTCGTGGACGGTGTTCTACTGGGCCTGGTGGATCGCCTGGGCGCCCTTCGTCGGCCTGTTCATCGCGCGCATCTCGCGCGGCCGGACGATCCGCGAATTCGTCTTCGGCGTGCTGTTCATCCCGCTCGGCTTCACCCTGGCGTGGATGTCGATCTTCGGCAACAGCGCCCTGGAGCAGGCCCTCGGCGGCGCCAGCGAACTCGGCCGGGTGGCCATCGAGCAGCCGTCGATGGCCCTCTACCAGATGCTCCAGAACTACCCCTGGAGCCGCGCGGTGATCACCGTCACTGTGCTGGTCAGCTTCGTCTTCTTCGTCACCTCGGCGGACTCCGGCACCGTGGTCCTCTCCACCCTCTCCGCCCACGGCGGCAGCGCCGACGACGACGGACCGAAGTGGCTGCGGGTGTTCTGGGGCTCGGTCACCGCGCTGGTCACCGGAGGGCTGCTGTTCGCCGGCAGCATCGACGCGCTGAAGTCGGCGGTGGTGCTGACCTCCCTGCCCTTCTCGCTGATCCTGCTATTGATGATGTGGGGCCTGCACAAGGCCTTCTACATGGAGTCGCAGCGCCAGCGGGCGCGGAGCCACTCCCTGGCGCCGCTGATGAGCGGCAACGGCAAGCGCTCCGGCGGCTGGAAGCGACGCCTGTCGCAGGCCGTGCACTTCCCCTCGCGGGACGAGGTGTACCGCTTCATGAACGACGTTGTGCGCCCGGCGATCAGCGAGGTTTCCGAGGTGTTCCGCGAGAAGGGCCTGGCGGTGGACGCCCAGCTCGACCCGGGCAACGCCTCGCTGAGCCTGGAGATCGGTCATGGCGAGCAGCATCGGTTCCTCTACCAGGTGCTGATGCGCGGCTACTTCACGCCGTCCTTCGCGCGTGCCGGCATGGGCGGCCTGCACCTGAAGAATCGCCGCTACTTCCGTGCCGAGGTGCATCTCGCCGAAGGTAGCCAGGACTACGATCTGATGGGCTACACCAAGGAGCAGATCATCAACGACATGCTCGACCAGTACGAGCGGCACCTGCAGTTCCTGCACCTGGTGCGTTGAGCGCAGGAAAAGGGGCGCGCGCAGGGCGCCCCTTCCCTCATCCTCCGTCCCTGACCGCAGGGAATGACGCTAGCGGCAACATCCCCTCCCAGTGCAGCCACGAATCCCTCAGCGCGCCAGCACTCGCCGGTAGAACAGCACGCAGATCGCGACGAATACCACCAGTCCCAGCCATTGGGCGATGCCCGCGAAGCCGGCGCCGGCCAGCGCCAGCGGCGCGTCCTCGCCGGTGGCGCCGATCACCCCGGCGAGCAGGATGCCCATCAGGCTCTCGCCGACGATCAGCCCCGAGGCCAGCAGCACGCCGCGTCGCTTCGGCTCTTCGGCATAGGTCTCTTCGTCGACCCCGGCTGCCGCCGCGCGCTTCTTCAGGGCATTTTCCAGCAGCCAGGAAATCAGCGCGCCGACCACCAGGGTCATGCCGATGGTCGGCGGCAGGTAGATCCCCAGGCCCACCGCCAGCACCGGCAGGCAGGCCTTGCCGGTACGGCGCAGGAGCAGGTCGACGAGGATCAGGGCGATGCCCAGGGCGACGCCGATGAGGATCATGTTCCAGTTCAGCGCGTCGTGGAAAATCCCGCTGGCGATCGCCGTCATCAGGGTCGCCTGCGGCGCGGCCAGGGCCTGGCCGGGGTCCATTCCCTCGCGCGGCAGGGCCCCGGTGAAGCCGTAGGCGCTGTAGAGCAGTTCCAGCACCGGGGGGATCACCAGCGCGCCGACGATGCAGCCGACGATCAGCGCGACCTGCTGGCGCCAGGGCGTGGCGCCGACCAGGTAGCCGGTCTTGAGGTCCTGCAGGTTGTCGTTGGAGATCGCCGCGATGGCCAGCACCACCGAGGTGGTAAACAGCGCCAGGGCGATCGCCAGCTTGCCGTTCTGGCGGTCCAGCAGGCCGCCCTCGATGCTGCCGAAGCCGAGTATCAGCAACGACACCAGGATGACCGCGATGATTCCGATGCCCGAGATCGGACTGCTCGACGAACCGACCAGGCCGGCCATGTAGCCGCAGGCGGCGGCGATCAGGAAGCCGAAGAAGAAGGCGAACACCACGCATACCGCCACCAGGCTCCAGAACTGCGGGCTGGCCATGTCCGGCGCGGCGGCACCGAGGAAGTGGCTGAAGACCACGAACAGCGAGACCAGCAGTATCCCGGCGATCAGCAGGATCCACTTGGCCGGCATGTCCAGCTCGGTGCGCAGGCTGTTCGCCTGGCTATTGCCGCGCACTGCCCCGAGGGAGGCCCAGACGCCCCGTACCATCGGCTTGAACAGGGTCGCCAGGGTCCACAGCGCGGCCACGCCGATGGTGCCGGCGCCGAGGAAGCGCACCTGCGAACTCCACAGTTGGGTGGCCAGGTCCGACAGGCTCTGGCCGTCGGCCGGCACGCTGTTGACGGTCAGCAGCGGCACCGCGACGCCCCAGGAGATCAGCACGCCGATGAGGATCGCGATGCCGGCGGTGATGCCCATCAGGTAGCCGGCACCGACCAGCGCCAGGGAAAAACCGGTGGAAAGGCGGAACGCCGCCTGCCCGGCACTGAGCCAGACGCTGAAGCCTTCGGCGAGAACCTTGAAGCCGCTGCTCCAGAGGCTGAACAGCGCCGCCACCAGGCCGCCGCCGAGGATGTCGTAGAGCCCCGGCGCGTTACCGGCGGCACGCGGCGCGCGGGCGTCTTCCTCGTCCTCGGCGCCGTCGCTGCCGACCCGGAGGATTTCCGCCGCCGCCACCCCTTCCGGATACGGCAGTTCGCTCTGCACCACCATCACCCGGCGCAGCGGAATGGTATAGAGCACCCCGAGAATGCCGCCGATGGAGCAGATCGCCGCGGTCTGCCAGAACGGGAAGCCACTCCAGTAGCCGATCATCAGCAGGCCGGGAAGGATGAAGATGATCGAGGATAGAGTGCCGGCCGCCGAGGCCTGGGTCTGCACCATGTTGTTCTCGAGGATGTTGGCGCCGGAGAAGTAGCGCAGGACGGCCATCGAGATCACCGCCGCCGGGATCGACGAGGCGAAGGTCAGGCCGACCTTCAGACCGAGGTAGACGTTGGAGGCGGTGAAGACCACGGTGATCAGCGCACCGAGGATCAGGCCACGCAGGGTGAGCTCTGGCAGGGTCAGCTCATCCGGGATGCGTTCTTGCATGGATGAAAACTCTCGAAACAATTGGACCCGCCAAGCTTAGGCGAGAGCGGCACGCCGGGACACGACAGCGAATGTCGCAGAGGCGACCTTTTCGAGAGGAAAAGCTGGCGGAACGGACAGTTGCCGGCGCGGGCCGCCGGAGCAAGCCCGCGCGCGGCGGCGTCAGACGGGCTTGTCGCCGAGGATGGTGGCGCGATGCATGACCCGCCGCTGTGGCCGGTAGTCGTCCACCGCGTAGTGCTGGGTCACGCGGTTGTCCCAGAACGCCACGTCGTTTTCCTGCCAGCGCCAGCGCACGGTGAATTCAGGTCGCGTGGCATGGGCGAAGAGGAACGTCAGCAGCGCATCGCTCTCGGCCGGCTCCAGTTCGTTGATGCGGGTGGTGAAGCCATCGCTGACGAACAGGCCCTTGCGCCCGGTGAGCGGATGGGTGCGCACCACCGGATGCGAGCGCGGCGGATTCTTCAGGCGGGCCTCCTCCAGGCGCGCCAGGTCGGCCTCGGTGACGCCGAAGCGCTCGCGGGGGAAGGACTTGCCGATGTCGTGGGTCGCCGTGAGGCCGTCCAGCAGACGCCGCAGCGGCGCCGACAGCGCCTCGTAGGCCGCCGTGCTGCTCGCCCAGAGGGTGTCGCCGCCGTACGGCGGCAATTGCTTGGCGGCGAGCACGGCTCCCAGCGCCGGGGTCTCGAGGAAGGTCACGTCGGTGTGCCAGATGGCATTGTCGCGCACGTCGGTGACCGCGGTGTCGAGGACGATGACCTCCGGCTGCTCCGGCACGCTGGGGTAGATCGGATGGATGTGCAGGTCGCCGAAGCGGGCGGCGAAGCGCGCCTGGCTCCTGGGCTCCAGCGACTGGTCGCGGAAGAACAGCACCTGGTGTTCGAGCAGGGCCTGCTCGATGGCCCGCTGGCCGGTGTCGTCCAGCGGCGCGCCGAGGTCGATGCCGGAAACGATGGCGCCCAGGGCCGGGCTAATGGGTTGGATGGTCAGGCTCATGTCGTGCTACTCGTCGGGCAGGTTGCGGGCGCGCCCTGCGCGCCCTCGCTCCGGCCTTCGCCGCGTGGGTGAAGGCCGGTTCGGAAATGACTCGGGACTCTCGCGCTCAACCCCAGGCGGCGAAGCGCCGCTGGACCCAGCGCAGCCCCAGTTCGAAGGCCAGGGCGATGGCGGCGATCAGCAGGATGCCGACCACCACCACGTCGGTGGCGAGGAATTGCGCGGCGGACTGGACCATGAAGCCGAGGCCGCGGTTGGCCGCGATCAGCTCGGCGGCGACCAGGGTCGACCAGCCGACGCCGAGGGCGATGCGCAGGCCGGTGAGGACCTCCGGCAAGGCACTCGGCAGGATCACGTAGCGCACCACCTGCCAGCGGCTGGCCCCCAGGCAGCGCACCGCCTGCACCCGCGATCGGTCGACGCGACGCACGCCGGCGGCGGTAGCGATCAGCAGCGGCGCGAACAGCGCCAGGTAGATCAGCAGCACCTTGCTCAGCTCGCCGATGCCGAACCAGATGACGATCAACGGCAGGTAGGCCAACGGCGGGATCGGCCGGTAGAACTCCACCAGCGGATCGAGGGCGGCGCCGGCCAGGGGATTGAGGCCCATCAGCACGCCCAGCGGGATCGCCGTCAGCACCGCCGCGCCGAGCGCCAGGAGCACCCGCAGCAGGCTGGTGCCGACGTGTTGCAGCAGGCTGGCATCGAGGTAGCCCTCCTGCCATAGCCGTTGCAGGGCTTCGAAGAGCTGTTCGGGCGCCGGCAGGAACAGCACGTCGACCCAGCCGAAACGGGTCGCCGCCCACCACAGCAGGGCCAGGGCCAGCACGCTGGCACCGGCGGCCCAGCGCCGACGGTCGCCGGGCAGACGGCGCTTGCGCGGGACAGGATTGGCGACGGCGAGTCCGAGGGTATCAGTGGGCATGTTCGGCCTCCGCGACATCGAGGAATTCGTCCAGCAACGCCTGGCGCAAACGGCCGAACTCGGGATCGGACTTGATCGAACGCACCGTTTCGCCGGCGGCGTAACGCCGCGCGAAGTCCACCGGCAGGCGCTTGACGATGCGCGCCGGCGGGCCGTCCATCACCACCAGGTCGGTAGCCAGGAACAGGGCTTCGTCGACGCTGTGGGTGATCAGGAAGAGGCCCTTGCCGGTCTGCTTCCACAGGTCCAGCAGGAGCACCTGCATGCGCTCGCGGGTCAGCGCGTCGAGCGCGCCGAACGGCTCGTCGAGCAGCAGGAAGTCCGGCTCGACCGCCAGCGCGCGTGCCAGCCCGAGGCGTTGCCGCTGGCCGCCGGAGAGCTGGGCGACGGACTGCTCGGCGTACTCCTGGAGGCCCACCAGTTGCAGGACCTGGCGCGCCCGCGCGGTGCGCTCGGCCTTGCCCAGGCCACGGATGCGCAGGCCCAGGGCGACGTTGTCGAGGGCGTTGAGCCAGGGCATCAGGGCGTCGTCCTGGAATACCACGCCGCGCTCGCCGCCGGGCCCTTCGAGTGTCCGGCCGTCGATCTGCACGCGTCCCTGGTCCGGCGTCTGGAAACCGGCGAGGATGTTCAGCAGTGTCGACTTGCCGCAGCCCGAAGGACCCAGCACCACCAGCGACTCGCCCTTGGCCAGGCCCAGGCTGAGATCGCGGAGGATGGCGCGGCGCTGGCCGCGCTGTTCGAATGAGAGGCTGATCGCCTCGGCCGTCAGACGGCTCATGTGTTCTGCCCTCCGTAGGGTAAGAAAGCCTCCGCTCCGACAGGCCGGAGCGGAGGCGCGGAATTCAGCGCTGGCCGACCTGGACCTGCTCCGCCTGGCGCACGAAATCGGCGCTGACGTAGGGCGAGTAGTCGCCGAGGACGGCCGGCACGCGCTTCTGCTCCTTGAGGAATTCGGCAGTGCCGGCGATAGCCTTGGCGGTGCCGCCGCCGAGCAGGTCGGCGGAAAGTTGCGCCTGGCTTTCCGGGAAGGTCGAGCCGGCCAGCAGTTCGGGGACGTCCCTGGGATCGGCGCCGGTCAGCCGGGCGATCTTCTTCACCGGCTCGGAGTCGGCGGTCCATTCGGCCTTGTGCGCGTTGTAGTCGGCGAAGGAATCGAGGCTGACGCGGGCGAAGCGGGCGACGATTTCAGGATGCTTCTCGGCGAAGTCCTTGCGCGCCACCCACACCTCGAAGGTCGGCGCACCCCACTGGCCGACTTCGGCGGCGTCGGTGAGGACCTTGCCGCTTTTCTTGATCTCGCCCAGCGCCGGCGACCAGACGAAGGCCCCGTCGATGTCGCCGCGACGCCAGGCGGCAGCGATCTCGGCCGGGTTGAGGTTGACGATCTTCACCTTGGACGGATCGATCTGCCAGTGCTTGAGGGCGCCGAGCAGGCTGTAGTGGGAGGTTGAAACAAACGGGGTAGCGATGGTCTTGCCGGCCAGGTCCTCGGGTTTCCCGATCCCGCTTCCATTGCGCACCACCAGCGCCTCGGCGGCGTTGATCTGCGCGGAAACGATGAAGGCGACGATCGGCAGCTTCCGCGAGGTCGCCGCTGCCAGCGGGCTGGACCCGATGTTGCCGAGTTGCAGGTCTCCGGAGGCGAGCGCGGCGATCACTTCCGGACCGCTGTTGAAGCGGCGCCAGTCGATCTTCTCGCCGATGGCTTTCTCGTACAGGCCATCGGCCTGGGGCACCTTGGTCGGGTCGATGCCGGTCTGGTAGCCGACCGTGATGTCGGCGGCCTGGGCGGCGACGGAAAGGCTGGCAAAGGCCAGGGCTGCCACCAGGCGGTGCAGGGAATTCGGGCGTTTCATCGGGCGAACCTCGGAGGCAACGGTGCCGCGCTCCGGAGGAGAACGGACCAGGGACGGGCAATGGGTGGCGACAGCGAGTCCGGTGGTCCGGTGCGATGCAGATTACAGATATAAAAAACTCGATATAAATAATATTTTGGAATTAGTTTATGAGCGCGAATGCGCACCCGGATGCCATTCCGCCCTTGCTCCATGCCCCCCGTCCCTACAGGGCCGCGCCCAGCAGACGGGCTTCCAGGGCCTGTCGGCGCAGGCAGGCGAGCAGCCCGGCGCGGGCCACCGCCTTCGCCTCGCTCGCCAGCAGCGACGCCGCCGCGCTTTCGCGGAATGTCAGCGCGCCGCCGCGGGCGAATGCCGCCTGGAAGGACTCCGCCGCCAGTTCGACAAGACGCAGCGCGAGGGCGAGGAGACGCGGCGCCTCTCCCTGCCCCGCCACGTCGCCCGGCACCCGCGCAGCCTGGCCCAGGTCGAGGTTGGCCTGGGCCAATCGGGTCAAGCCTTCGCGCAGTTGCCCGCACGGGGTCGGCGGCAGGCCGGGCGGCACCAGGATGTCCTCGGGATGCAGCCGCAGCCGCTGGTAATGCAGCCGCTGCCCGGCGGGCAAGAACAGCCCCGAGCCATCGGCGAGGCCGGAGATGTCGATGCCTGCCCGCCCCGTTTCGGCGACAGCGATCAGGTGAGCGCGGGAGGGCGCGTGCCAGGCTGAGATCAGCAAGCGATCCACGTCTTCCACGGCGAAGCAATCGCTACCCCGCCCACCCACCAGGAAACCGCCCCGCCAGTGCTCCTGCGCTTCGGGCTGGGCGCGCCGCAGATCGACCGCCTCGCTCCACAGCCAGCGGCGCTCGACGCTGGCCGGCAACAGGCGGCGCTGCTGTTCAGGACTACCCAGCAGGCGAATGGAAGCGATCTGCAGATGATGCAGGGCCAGGCGCCGTGCCAGCTCGAGTTCCTGCTCGGCCAGGTGGCGGACGCCAGCGAAGATTTCCCCCCAGCCCCGCTCCATGCCGGCGAACACGCGCGGCACTGCCAGCGCCAGCAGTCCACTGTCGCGCAGGCTTGCCGCCCAACCGGCCATGGGTCGCAGTGTCCTGGGGTCGGGCGAGTGGAGCCGGGCTTCGCTCATGCGGCACCTCGAACGGGGAGCGAGGGCCAGGCGTTGGCGCGAGGTAAGCAGGCTCCGGTGATGGAAAGGGACGGGATGTCCTGCTTATAACCATAATGGATGAAACCCTAACTCATAAATAACCAATAATCCTTAACTAAGAACCGGAGGCATGCGCCCCTGGCAGAACCATGAGGATGCGTCGGGCAACCGACGCCGGCATCATTCCGGACAGCCGCGAAAACCTCTGTAACGGCTCTGTCATGCGCGTCGTGCGAGGAAACAAATAAGCGGAGAAAAGGGAACCTTATTCGCGCCAAGCTGTTTAAAATCACGCCCGTTTCTGTGCGAGGCCCCTCGCGCAGTCTTTTACCAAGGAGCTACACCACCATGGCACTGACCAAAGACCAACTGATCCAGGACATCGCCGAAGCCATCGACGCGCAGAAGACCACCGTTCGCAGCGCGCTCGACCAGCTCGCCGAGATCGTCAAGGACGCCCTGGAGAACGATGGCGAAATCACCCTGCCGGGTATCGGCAAGCTGAAGGTCTCCGAGCGTCCCGCGCGCACCGGCCGCAACCCGCAGACCGGCAAGGCGATCGAGATCGCTGCCAAGCGTGTAGCCAAGTTCGTTCCGGCCAAGGCGCTGACCGACGCGATCAACGGCTGATAACGGCCGCCGCATCCCGCACGGATGCGCAGGAAAAAGCGCAGGAGCCTGGCCTCCTGCGCTTTTTTCGTTTTCGGGGAGCCGCTGGCGCTGCCGCCCTCGAGGTTTTCCGCCGGATATTCCTACGGCGTTTGCAGTTGCTCGAGCAACGCATGGCAATCGGCAGCGTGCCAGTCGGCCAGCTCCGGCCAGGGGTTTTCCGGCAGGTTGACCAGCACCGTGCGACTACCCGCGGCGCGTCCGCAGTCGAGGTCGAAACGGTAGTCGCCGACCATCACCAGCTCCGCCGGCGTCACGTTCCAGCGTCGGGCGATGCGCAGCAAGCCATCAGGGTCCGGCTTGGGCCGCGCCTCGCCGCGCCCGAGGATGTGCTCGGTGGGGAAGCAGCCGCCCAGGCCGATCGCTTCGAGGGTGATCAGCGCCAACTGGTGGTCGTTGCGGGTCAGGATGCCCAGGCGCACGCCGCGCCGCTGCAACTCGCGCACCAGTTCCAGTGCGCCCGGCGCCGGCCGCGCGGCCTCGGCCAGGGCGCGCTCGTGTTCGAGCAGCCAGGCGTGCTTGGCCGCCGCCTCAGCCTCGGGCAGGGCGGCGAGGTGCAGCAGGATGTCGTCCTGCTCGGGGATGTCCAGCGCTCGGCGGATCGCCGGGAAGTCGTGCACGGCCCGGGTCAGGGTGCCGTCCATGTCGAACACCCAGTGGCGGATGTCGGCCAGCCTCACGCCCAGTCCTCACGCTTGCGGATCAGGCCTTCCTGGCTCGACGAGGCGACCAGCTGGCCGCTCTGGTTGAAGATGCTGCCGCGCACGAAACCGCGTGCGTTGCCGGCCCAGGGGCTGTCGATGGCGTAGAGCAGCCACTCGTCCGCGCGCAGGTCGCGGTGGAACCACAGGGCGTGGTCGAGGCTGGCGACCTGCATGGTCTTCTGCCACACCGAAACGGCATGGGGCTGCATCGAGGTGGTAAGGAAACCGAAATCCGAGGCGTAGGCCAGCAGGTACTTGTGCAGCGCCGGGACGTCCGGCAGCTTGCCGTCGGCACGGAACCAGAGGTACTTCACCGGTTCGTCGGGCTGCGGGTCGTAGGGGTCGTGCTGGGTGACCGGACGAATCTCGATGGGCTTCGGATACAGCAGCTTGTCGCGGATGCGCTCGGGAATCCGCTCGGCGCGCTGGCGGGTCAGCTCCAGCTCCGAAGGCAAGTTATCCGGGCCGACCACCTCGGGCATCTCGATCTGGTGGTGGAAACCTTCCTCGTCGTACTGGAAGGAGCTGCTCAGGGTGAAGATCGGCTGGCCTTTCTGGATCGCGGTGACCCGGCGGGTGCTGAAGCTGCCGCCGTCGCGCACCCGGTCCACCTGGTAGACCACCGGCATGCTGGCGTCACCGGGACGCAGGAAGTAGCCGTGCATGGAGTGTACGTGGCGATCGTCCTCCACCGTCTGGCTGGCCGCCGACAGTGCCTGGCCCAGGACCTGGCCGCCATAGAGCTGGCGGAAGCCGAGATCCTGGCTCATGCCCCGGAACAGGTTCTCCTCGATGGGTTCCAGGCTCAGCAAAGCCACCAGGTTGTCCAGTATCTGGGTCATGGGGTGTTTCCTCGAATTCGGGCTGTCGACGGGCTAGTCGCGGCGCAAGGCCGGGTACGCGGGCATGTTGCAAAGACGAGTGTCCCACACCGCGCGGCCGAGGGTGAAATGGTAGAGACTGGCCATGGACTCATCCGTTAGTCCAAGCAGCTCATGCACCAGGGGGTCGTAGTAGCAGCCGATACCCGTCCCAGACAGCCCAGCGGCCTCCGCCTCAAGGTAGAGCAACTGGCCGAGCTGCCCGCATTCCCAGTACAGCCGCGGATAGCACCAGGGGCCTTCTTCGAGCGCCGCGCCGAGATGGGCGAGCATGGCGAGCGCGACGCAGCCGTCGCCGGCGATGTCCTGCTGGCAGGAGAGATACGCCGACAGCGCGCGCGCATCGCCTTCCTGCAACAGGTACAGCGGCAACTCCGGATCGACGCGCTGCCAGAGGAAGTCCTCGCGCATCGGCGGCCGCCGCAGGCCGCTGCGATCCAGCCAGTACAACCCCGGCACCAGGCCCCGGACGCGATGGACGAACAGCAGTAGATCGACCCGCGCGGCCTCGCCGGTGACCGCGAAAGGCACCGGCGAGCGCTCCGGCAGCAGCCTGCGCAGCCAGGCCCGCAGCAGTTCGACATCGATGCCGGCGCGCCCGTCCATGCGCTGCGCGCTACGCCGCCGATGCAGCAGCGGTCGCAGCGGCAGGCCGGGGTTGTCGTTGCCGGGCTCGCCCGGTGCGACCCTCCACGGGCGTGCCGGCAGGCGCGGCGCCCGGCATAGCCCATGTATCCGCTGCAACTCCGGCCAGTCCCGGTACTCCCGCGACAGCCGGTTCGGTGCGCCGGCCAATGGCAGGGCCGCCAGCCCTTCGCACAGGCGCGGCGAAAGGGAAGGCTCCTGCGTGAGCGCCGGCCCGATCCAGAACAGTGCGTCGACGCTCTCGCACTCGGCGAAGCCGTCCCGGTCAAGGCCGAACAGGCCGTCCAGTGCGCTTTCGGCGACGCCGCGCAGCAGGCGCATCTCCCAGCCCTGGATCGCCGCGGCGATCGAGAGGCAGGCCAGCGCGTGGCCGAGGTCATGCTGGCAGTAGCGATAGGCTCGCTCACCGTATTTCCAGGCCTCGCGCCAGGGCACGCTGGTCAATGCCAGGAGGCAGCCGCCGGCCGGCAAGCAGTCATCCAGCAGCGAAGCCAGCGGCGCCGGCAGTTCGCCGCGCACCTCCAGGGCATGCTTGTCGGGACGGTAGTGGGCGAGCAGTGGCGCCGGCTCCAGGGTACCGCCGGGAAGCAGCAGGTAGGCTTCGGTGGGATGCAGGTTGCCGCTCGACGGATTGACCCGTAGCGCCCAGCGAGTGCCGCCGGCCTCCTTCCAGGCCGACAGCGCCAATCCGTCGTAGAGCATCTGCGAGAGGCTGCGGCGATCGAGCCGGGAGGGCGCGGCCGCCGGCCCGGAAAACACCCCGTCGTAGGGTGGCGACTCCTCCAGCGGCCGATGCAGCAGTTCGACTTGCCGGCAGCCCCGGTACTGGCGGAACGGCGCCGGCTGGGTCGCCCAGTCCAGTCCGCCGGGACCGGGAGCGTAGCGCTCCGGGCGATGCATGCTGAGGCGATGGTAGGAGAGCACCTCGCCGCCGCCGTCGCCCATGTTCACCGCTCCGCCCAGCGGGCCGCGTCGACGCGATAGAGGATATGCCGGCGCATCGGGTGATCCGCTGCCAGGAGTGGGTGGTCGAAATCCTCGGCCGGATCGCGACGCATGCCCAGGCGCTCCATCAAGCCCCAGGAGCGGCGGTTGGGCGGCGTGGTGAAGGCCACCACCTCGGGCAGGCGCAGCCGCTCGAAGGCGAAGTCCAAGGCGGTTTCCGCCGCTTCGCGGGCGAATCCACGGCCCCAGTAGGCGGGCGCCAGGCGCCAGCCGATCTCCACGGTCGGGGCGAAGTGCACGTCCATGGTCACGTCGAACAGGCCGGTGAATCCGATGAACGCCGCCTCGCCCGGTAGCTCCAGGGCCCAGGGCCCGTAGCCACGCTCGGCAAAATGCGCCTGGACGCGATCGACCAAGGCGTCGCTCTGCGCGCGGTCGAGCACACTGGGGAAGAATTCCATTACCTGCGGGTCGGCGCACATCTCGGCGAACGCCTCGCGGTCGCTGTCGCGCCAGGCGCGCAGCAGCAGGCGCGGGCCATGCAGTTCGGAAATGGCGGAAGGGGGAAGGTTCGCGTTCATGGGAGGCCTTTTCGGAAACGGCCGACTCATCTGCGAAGCCAGTCCTCGCGCGTCAACCGGTACAGCACATGATGCCGCAAGCGGTGGCCGGGGGGCAGGTCGGGATGCTCGAAGTCGTCGGTGGGATCGCGATGCATCCCCAGGCGCTCCATCAGTCCCAGGGAGTTCTCGTTGGCCGGTACGGTGAAAGCCACCACCTGGTCCAGGCCAAGGGTATCGAAGGCGTAGCTCAGCGCCGCCTCGGCCGCCTCGTGGGCGAAGCCCTCCGCCCAATGCTCGGCGGCGAGACGCCAGCCGATGGCCACCGCGGGTACGAAGGGCGCATCGAAGTCCACGACCTCCAGCCCCACGTAGCCGATGAAAGGATCGCCGCCCTTGACCTGCAGCGCCCACCAGCCAAAACCGTGCTCGGCGAAGTGCGCGTCGATGCGGCGCAGCAACGCGTCGCTCTGGGCGCGATCCAGGCAGGACGGAAAGAACTCCATCACCCGCGGGTCGGCATTCAGCTCGGCGAACCTGGCTCGATCCTGCACCAGCCAGGGCCGCAGGATCAGACGGTGGGTATACAGCCGTGGCGAGCGCAGATGCTCGATGCTCAGGCTGGTCAGGTCGGCCATCGCTTGGTTCCTTTCGTTCAACGCACTCCAGAAGGACTATCTGACCGCAGGAATCGGCTGGGGTGCCCGCGAGGGCGGTATTCCGATCTTTGGTCAGGCTTCGCGGAAAAGGCTACCCAACCGGAGTGTAGTCTTTTCCGCGCCTGGACATGCCCGATCCTCGGGCAAAGCGATGACGATTGGTTTACCGCCCGGGCAAAGGGCGCAAGCCACGTCAATCCGTGCACTCTTCCACCAGACTCTCGTCCAGGGCGAGGATCGCCAGTTTCACCCCAACGGCGCACTCCTCCACCCAGGCGAACGAGGCGTTCGGGCTGAGGCAGGCATCCTCGAGGCGCCGGCAGCTTTCCACCAGTTGCTCGCCACGCACCACCCTCGCCGCGCCCTTGATCCGATGCGCCAGCTCGGCCAGTTCGCCGGTCTCCTGGCGTTGCACCAGTCCCTCGAGGGTCTCCAGGTCCTTGCGGTTGCTGGTCAGCAGTTCATCGAGCAGCCGCCTGAGCATCGTCGGCTCGCCGCCGGTCAGCGCATGCAGAGAATCCAGGTCGTAGAGACGGGGGTCCGACGGTATCGCGACGGGTTCGGCGTCGATGGTGACGGGCAGGTCGTCGTCGGCAAAGCCCAGGGCCAGAAGACGCTCCTCGAGAACATCGAGACCGATGGGCTTGATCAGGCATTCGTTCATTCCAGCCTGGATGCAGCGCTCGATCTCCTCCGGCTGGGCGTCCGCGGTGAGGCCGATGATGACCACCGGTTCCTCGCCATTCTCGCGCTCCTCCTGGCGGATCGAGCGGGCGAGGTCGGAGCCGCTCATCAGCGGCATGTGGCAGTCGGTGATGACCATGTCGAACGGTTGCCCATGCCAGAGGTTGAGAGCGTTCAGGCCGTTCTCCGCTTCCTCCACGTCATGACCGAGGAAGCTCAGCTGTTGATGGAGGATCTGCCGGTTGACCGCATGATCGTCCACCACCAGCACCTGCAACCGCCGCGCCTGGCGACTGCCGAGCGGGATCGCCCGCACGTTCTCGACGATCGGTTCCAGCACCTGCAGGCGCAGCTCGACGTCGATCCGCGTACCCTGCCCCAGCTCGCTGCTCATCACCAGGCGCCCTCCCATCATTTCGCACAGCGAGCGCGAGATCACCAGGCCGAGCCCGGTGCCCTCGGTGTTCTGCAGGTTGCGGTTGACCTGGGCGAAAGGCCGGAACAACTGCTGCTGGTCGCCCAGGGAAATACCGATGCCGGTGTCTTCCACACAGAGATTGACCTGCAACAGCGACGGCTCCACCTGGCGGCCATCGATGCGGATGCGGATCGAGCCCTCGTCGGTGAACTTGATCGCGTTGCTGACCAGGTTGGAGAGGATCTGCTTGAAGCGCATGGCATCCAGCAGTACGTCGCCGTTGATGCTCGAGTCGATCTCCAGCACCAGGCTCAGGCGCTTTTGCCGGGCCAGGCCTTCGAACACCCGTGCCACCGATTCCACCAGCTCGCGCAGGTTGGCCCGTTTCGGCGACAGGCTGAGGCGACCGGACTCGATGCGGGCGATGTCGAGAATATCGCCGATCAGCTCCAGCAGGCTCTTCGCCGAGGCATAGGCGATCTCGATGCTGGAACGGTCCACCCGACCGGTCTCGGCACGCTTGAGCGCCAGTTCGAGGATGCCGATCACCGCATTCATCGGCGTGCGTATCTCGTGGCTCATGGTCGCCAGGAAGGTGGTCTTGGCCCGGCTCGCTTCGTCGGCCAGGTTCTTCGCCTCTTCCAGCTCATCGATCAACTGGCGGTGCTCGGTGATGTCCAGCCAGCCACAGATGACACCGCGGATGGTCCCGCTGGAATCGCGGAACGGCTGGATCCAGTGGTCGATCCAGCGCTCCCGGCCGCCCAGCGCCACCGGGTAGACCGCCTCGATGGTCCTGCCCTCGCGCATGGCCATCAGGTAGCTGCGATGGAACTCCGGAGCGGTCTCGAAGTTTTCCATGGGCAGCTCGAGCACGGTGCGGTTCATCACCTCATCGGAACTCAGGCCGACGCTCTGCAAGTAGCTGCGGTTGCAAGACAGCATCCGTCCGTTGACATCGCGCACATACAGCGGCGGAGGCATGCAGTCGGTCAGGGCCTCGACGAACCGCAACTGGTCGCTGAGCGCCTGTTCGACCCGCGCGCGCGCCCTGATCTGCCGGCGCTGATAAGTGACCCAGCCCAGGCAGAACAGCAGCAAGGCCGCTGCGATCGCCAGGATCTCGGTGATCACCAGGATGTAGTCGACCCAGGTCTGGCCACTCATCCCCGGCGGCGAGCGCCAGCGATTGACGATATCGCTCAGGTCGTCCGGCGAGATGCTCAGCAAGGCCTTGTCGAGAATCGACTGGAGTTCGGCGTCGCCTCGGCGAACGGCGAAGTGGGCGGTGGCCGCGCCGATGGGAACCAGGTCGGCGATCGCCAGCCTCTCGCGGAACAACCGGACGATGTAGTAGCGAGCGGTGACCAGCGGCACCACCGCCGCGTCGGCCCGCCCTTCGTAGACCAGGTTCATGGCATCCAGCGCGACGCCGACCTCCACCATCGAGGCCTGCGGATAGCGCTCGCGCACCTGTTGCATGCCCACATGGCCGGCGGGAATCGCTATGCGCTTGCCGTCGAGGCTTCCGGGGCTCTCCGCGCGTCCCTTGTCGTCCGCCCGGGTGACGAGGACGTACGAGGTGGACAGGAACGAGCGGGTGAAACGCAGCATTTCCTCGCGCTTGCTGCTGCGGCTCATGATCGCCAGGTCCGCCTCCTTCCTGGCCAATACGCCGATCTGCTCGGGGAAGCCGCCACTGCGAGGCGTGACCTGGAAATGCAGGCCGGTGCGGCGGGAAATCATGTCCAGCAGGTCGGAGGCGATGCCCGAGAAGGTCTCGTCGGAATTGAAGAAGGCCAGCGGCGCCAGGTCGTCGTTGATGACCAACCGCACCACCGGGTGGCGAGCGATCCAGCGGCTCTCCTGCGGCGTCAGCGCGATACGCTGGCCCGTTGGCAGGGAGCCGCTGCCGACCCAGCGCCTGGCGATGCTTTCGAGACGGTCCTGGTTGATCGCGCCGATGGCCGAGTTGACGACGCGCAACAGGTTCGTATCGCCGCGACGAAGGAGGAAGCCGTAGCCCCCTTCCAGGCGGGCATCGGCAAACCGCTCGAACCTCACGTAGCCGTAATAGGATCGATTGATCCGGTGGTAGGCGCTGAGCACATCGTCGAGATACAGGTCGGTATGTCCGAAAGCCACCGCGGCAACGGCCTCGTCATGGCTGCCGAAGACCACGAAACGCGCCCGCGGGAAACGCTGGCGCAATTCCCCGACATGCTCCCGGGCCACCGCCACGCTGAGTCCGGCGAGATCCTCCGGCGAGTTGCGCTTTTCCCCCATCCGCTTGAACACCGCCAATCGATCACGGGCATAGGGTTGGCTGAGCACCAGGGAGGAATCGCCCGCCGAGCTGTAATGGCTGCCAAGCAGGTCGATCTTTCCGGCAGCGAGCGCCGCCACGGCATCCGCATGGGTATCGAAGCTCACGACCTTGATGCGCATGCCGAGCAACTGCCCGACCAGCGTGGCGACGTCCGCCGTTATGCCTTCGTAGTTCTCGTCGTCGAGCCGGACGTTGAAGGGCGAGGTCTCGTCCAGCGCCGCGCCGAGCCTCAGGTGACCCTTGTGGCGCAGCCAGGCCCAGTCGTCCTCGGCGATCGCCATGTCCTCGTGCTCGATGCGCAACTGGCTGAACAGCGTCAGGGACGGATGCGCTTCGACGGCGAACAGGCGTCCGCCCGACAGCAGCAGGCAGAAGAACAGCAGGAATAGTTTTGATCGCATGAAAGGTCTGTGCGGCAGGGCCGGCAGTTGTATGGAAAGGAAACGCGTCCGGCGCGAGGCCCGGCGTTCGGCTAGCGGCAGCCGAGGCCAGGGCGGCGGCGTCAGGATCCGGAGCAATAGTCGAGAAAGTGCTGTTCCGGCATCGGCCGGGCGAACAGGTAGCCCTGGGCTATGGAGCAACCGAGTTCGATCAGGCGTACCCGTTGTTCGTCGCTCTCCACCCCTTCCACCACCAGGGAAATTCCCAGCGCCTGCGCCAACGCCACGACACTGCTGATGACGGCGCAACTCCTGGGCTGGGTCTTCATCTTCTGGACGAAGGTTCTGTCCAGCTTGATCTGGCTGAAGGGAAACTCGCAGAGCCGGTCGAGGGACGAATAGCCGGCGCCGAAATCGTCCATCGCCAGGCCGCAGCCCATGATCCGCAGACGCACGAGGTTCTCCAGGCTGCTGGCAGGAGCGCTGATCAACCCGGTCTCGGTGATCTCGAACATCACCGAACTGGGCGGCAGGTGGAACTCGGTCAGCAACGCCGAGATGTTCTCGGCCAGCGCACGCGAACCCAGTTGCGAAGGATGGACGTTGAACGCTAGGTTGATCGGCTGCCCCAACTGCGCCAGCTTCCTGCGCGTCGCCAGACCCTGGCTGAACAGTTGCCAGAACAGCTTGTCGACCAGGTTGTAGGTTTCCATCACATAGAGGAAATGCGACGGCGGCAGTACGCCGAGATGCGGGTGGTTCCAGCGTGCCAGGACCTCGGCGCCGATCAGGCCGCCGCCATCCAGGGCCACCTTGGGCTGGTAGTAGGCTTCGAACTCGCCGTTGTCGAGGCCGCGCACCACGTCCGCCACGGAGGGCAGCTCGGCGACTTCGATCTGTCGCGGCAGGTCCTGGCGACGAGCGTTGTAGCGGGTCAACAGGGCGGTGATCCGCTCCAGGCTGAATGGCTTGCCGAGGTCGCCGAGAAAATTGAGGCCCAGGCACTCGATCATCGAAATGGTGGCCTGGCGCAGGATGGGATCCACCTCGCTGCTGAGGATCACCGAATGGACCTTGCCACTCAGGCTTGCGTGGCGAAGGAACGCCAGGCCGTCCATGCCGCTCATCTGCAGGTCGCAGATGGCGATGTCGACGTGTCCGCAGGACTCCAGGATCGCCACCGCCTCCTTGCCGTCCGCCGCCTCGAGGATCGATCCGGGCACCACTTTCTTCAGGGCTGTGACGGCTACCAGGCGCTGAAAAGGCTCATCCTCCAACACCAGAACATTCAAATCATTCATCACGGTCCACACAGGGTTTCCAGGAAATACCGGCGATATACTGCTGTGTTTCCCTTACTAGACCTATGGGACAAGTCCCCATGTTTTGTGGGAATTTTCCTACTGATTTGGAGGTTCGGTTGGATTAGCATGGTTCCACATGAAAAACCGAATCGCCCCGCCTCAACAGGCTATTCTGGACGGCGATCTCGGCCTAGCGCCCAACATGGATGACCACCGGCGGCAGCGCCCGGGAAATCGAATCCCGACCCTGCCCCGGTCCCTCAAGGTAAATCGAATTTATGCATACCGTCCTGATCGTCGACGACCACCCCGTCATCCGCCTCGCCGTGCGCGTCCTGCTGGAAAAGCATGGTTTGCAGGTGGTGGCCGAGACGGACAATGGCGTGGATGCCATACAGTTGGTCCGGGAGCACGAACCGGACGTGGTGATTCTCGACATCGGCATTCCCAAGCTCGACGGCCTGACCGTGATCTCGCGGATCAAGTCCCTGGAACTGCGCACCCAGGTGCTGGTACTCACTTCACAATCCGCAGAGGCGTTCTGCAAGCGCTGCATCCAGGTCGGCGCCCGTGGGTTCGTCAACAAGGAAGAAGACCTGAACAACCTGATCAACGCCCTGAACGCCGTGATTGCTGGCTACACGTTCTTTCCTTCGCTCACGTTCGATACCCTCGGCACCCCGCCGGAGCGCATTTCCGAAAGCGAGCTTATCGGCCTGCTCTCCGACCGCGAGATGATCGTCCTCCAGCATCTCGCCATGGGCTATTCGAACAAGGCCATCGGCGAGAAGCTGTTCCTCAGCAACAAGACCGTCAGCACCTACAAGACCCGCCTGCTGCAGAAGCTCGGCCTGGGTTCGCTGGTCGACCTCGCGGAGTTCGCCAAGCGCAATTCGCTGATCCACTGACCTGGCGCTTCGCTGTCGAAGCCCAGGCCCAGGGCACCTTCGGGCAAGCGCGACCGGAAGCCGCTCCTGCCACGCGACGAGCGTCAGCGGATTTCCACAAAGCATGTGGAACCGCCTGTGGATAAGGTGCGAAAAACGCTTCGCGCAGCGCATCGTGCCTGGCCTTGCGACGGTTGATCAGTTCCTGACCAGGCGCACGGCGAGCGGACCAGGTGGCATCGACAAGGCTCGGAGGCGGTCTTCGCCTCGGTTACACTGCACGCCGGTTTCCCCAGGTCTCGCTCGTCGTCCACATGCCCAGTCAAGCATCCTCCCCTTCCCCCCAGGTCGCCATCGTCGGCGGCGGTCCCGCAGGCCTGATGGCCGCGGAGGTCCTGAGCCAGGCGGGCGTACGCACGGAAGTGTTCGACGCCATGCCCTCGGTCGGCCGGAAATTCCTGCTCGCGGGCGTCGGCGGCATGAACATCACCCATGCCGAGGCCAGGGAACAATTCCTCGGCCGCTATGGCAGGCGCCAGAAGGAAATCGCCGCACTGCTCGGCGAATTCGACGCGGATGCGTTGCGCGCCTGGATCCACGGCCTGGGTATCGACACCTTCGTCGGCAGTTCCGGCCGGGTGTTCCCCTCCGACATGAAGGCCGCGCCGTTGCTCCGTGCCTGGCTCAAGCGCCTGCGCGAGCAAGGCGTGCTCATCCACACCCGCTGCCGTTGGCTGGGCTGGAACGCGGACGGTACGCTGGACATCCAGAGCGCCGCCGAGCGCCTGTCGATACGGGCCGACGCCGTGATCCTGGCGCTCGGTGGCGGCAGTTGGCAGCGCCTGGGCTCCGACGGCGCCTGGGTGCCCCTGCTGCGGGCCCGCGGCGTCGAGGTCGAGCCCCTGCGGCCAAGCAATTGCGGTTTCGAGATCGGCGGCTGGAGCGAGCTGTTTCGCGACAAGTTCTCCGGCGCTCCGGTCAAACCGGTGGCCATGGGACTGGCGGGCGAAACGCCGCGCCAGGGCGAATTCGTCGTGACCCGCGACGGTATCGAGGGCAGCCTGGTCTATGCCCTCTCCGCCGCCATCCGCGAACGGATCGAGGCACAGGGATCGGCCGAAGTATGGCTGGACCTGTTGCCGAACAGGCGTCGCGAGCAGATCGAGGCAGCCCTGGCTCGCCCGCGCGGTTCCAGGTCGATGGCCAATCACCTGCGCAGCCAGTTGGGCATCGATGGGGTTCGGGCCGGCCTCCTGCGTGAACTCACCCCCGCCGCCACCTATGCCGAGCCGGCCCGCCTGGCGGCGGCGATCAAGCGCCTGCCGCTGACGCTGCTGCGCCCGCGTCCGCTGGACGAAGCGATCAGCAGCGCCGGCGGCGTGCGCTTCGAGGCGCTCGACCGCAACCTGATGCTCGCTGGCCTGCCCGGTGTGTTCTGCGCCGGGGAAATGCTCGACTGGGAGGCACCCACCGGCGGCTACCTGTTGACCGCCTGCTTCGCCAGCGGGCGCGTAGCCGGACTCGGCGCGCTGGCCTGGTTGCGCGGCAGGGGCTAGAGGCCAGTACGCCAGCGCCTCGCTATTTGCCGGATGGCCGCTTCTTCGGCTTGCCCGCCGCGCCCGCGCCGAAGCCCGGCGCCTTGCGCACCGCCTTGACCGTCGGCGCGCTGCTGTCGAACCAACTGCCCAAGTGGATCTTGCCGGGCTTGCCGGCGCTCTCCGCAGCCTTGGGTTTCTTCGGCTTCTTCGGTTTCTTCAGCACCACGCCCCCCGGCGCGGTCTGCGGCACCCGGTGTTCCGGCGCGAAGTCGGGCTCCTCGCGGCGCTGCAGGGTCTGCCCGATCAGTGTCTCGATCGCCGCCAGCAGCTCCACTTCGTCGGCGCAGACCAGCGACACCGCCTGGCCGGAGGCACCGGCACGGCCGGTACGGCCGATGCGATGCACGTAGTCCTCGGCGACGATCGGCAGGTCGAAGTTGACCACCAGCGGCATTTCCTCGATATCCAGGCCACGCGCGGCCACGTCGGTGGCTACCAGCAGGTCTACCTCGCCGGCCTTGAACCGCTGCAAGGCGCGCAGCCGCGCCGGCTGCGGCTTGTCGCCATGGATCGAGTCGGCGGCGATACCCTGCCGCTGCAACAGTCCGACCAGTTCCTCGACGCTCTTGCGGGTCTTGGCGAAGACCAGCGCCTGGCGCCAGCGATTGGCCTGCAACAGGTGGCAGAACAGCTCGGCCTTGCGCTTCTTGTCCACCGGCACCAGCCATTGCCTGACGCTCTTCGCCGCGGTATTGCGCGGACTGACCTCGATGGACAGCGGGTCGCGCAGCAGTTCACGGGCCAGCGTGCGGATGGCGTCGGAGAAGGTCGCGGAAAACAGCAGGGTCTGGCGCTTGCGCGGCAGCGCGGCGAACAGTTCGTCCAGCTCGCGGGCGAAACCGAGGTCGAGCATGCGATCGGCTTCGTCCAGCACCAACGCCTGGAGCTGGGCGAACTTCACCGCGTTCTGCCGATACAGGTCGAGCAGCCGCCCGGGAGTGGCGACGAGGATATCCACTCCCTTGCGCAGCTTCATCATCTGCGGGTTGATGCTGACCCCACCGTAGGCCACCGCGGTACGCAGCGGCAGGTGCTGGCCGTAGTCGCGGACGCTGGCGTGGACCTGCTCGGCCAGTTCGCGGGTCGGAACCAGGACCAGTGCGCGCACCGAGTTGGCAGCGACCTGCGGCCCCTCCAGGGTCAGCCGCTGCAGCAACGGCAGGGCGAAACCGGCGGTCTTGCCGGTGCCAGTCTGTGCTGCGGCGAGCAGGTCGCGGCCCTTGAGCGCCGGAGGTATGGCCTGGGCCTGGATCGGCGTAGGCGTGCCGTGGCCGAGCCCTTCGAGGGCCTTGAGCAGGGGGTCGAGCAGACCGAGGGAAGCGAACGTCATGAGCGGCTCGGAAAAAAGGAAACGGACGGCATTCTAGCGGATTCGCCGTCTCCCATCGTCCTCTGGCGCGCGGCCGGTCAGCCCTTGAGCAGCAGTCCGCCCTCGATCGGCACGTAGCGCGACGCTGCGCGGATCAGCGCGTTGGCGGTCAGGCCAGGCACCCCGTAGGCCGTAGCCACGACGCCGTGGGCGCGGATGACCTTCTCCAGCAGCAGATCGAAGTCGCCGTCACCGGACAGCAGCACCACTTCGTCCACCCGCGGCGCGGCATCCAGTACGTCGATGGTGATGCCGACATCCCAGTCACCCTTGGCCGAGCCGTCGGCACGCTGGATGTAGGGCTTCAGCTTCACCGTGAAACCGAGGTTGCGCAGAATCTGCTGGAACTGCTGCTGACGCGGGTCGCCGCGGTCGATGGCGTAGGCATAGGCCTCGACGATGCTCCCGCCGCGAGCGATGTCTGCCCACAGGGCGGCGTAGTTGAGATGGCAGCCGTAGGCCTGGCGCACGGTGTAGTAGAGGTTCTGCACATCGGCGAAGACAGCGATCTTCTTCGCCGCGGGCGACTCGGGACGACTCAAGGGGAACTCCGGAACGACGGCAGTGGGCCACCATTATCGCAGCCCACGGCCCGCAACCCTAACGGTCAGGTGAACAAATCGTCGTCGCCGAGGAAGCTGGAGTCGTCGTTGAAGTCGCTGTCGCTGAAATCGCCATCGGCGAAACCGCCGTCGGCGGGATAGTCGCTATCGGCGAAGCGCTCGGGCGCCGGCTCGGGATCGGCAAACTGGCTGGCGTCGAGGTTATCCACCGGGACGTCCTGGATCACCTCGACGATTTCCTGCGGCTGGCTGTGGCGGAACATGCCGGTGAGCAGGTCGGCCACCAGCATCCCGCCAGCGACCCCGGCGGCCGTCTGCAGCGCGCCGCCGAGAAAGCCGCTGGCCCGCGAAGGCGCGGCCGCCGCGGCGGGCGCCATACCCGGACGCATGTCGCCGGCCGCCACCGCCGGATTGGAGAAACGCGTCTCGCCCCAGCCCGCCGGGCGCCCCGATTGGCTCGGCGCCGGCTCGTCGCGCGCGCCGCCGCCGAACAGGCCGGAGAGGAAGCCGCCGCTGCTCGGACGGCTCTGCTGCAACTGGGCGACCTGCGCCTCGAGTTCCTTCACCCGTTGGTCGAGGCGCTTCAGCGCGGCTTCCTGGATCAGCACCACCTGCGCCATGTAGTACGGCGCCGCCGGCTGCCGCACCAGGTGCTGGTTGATCTGCGCCTCGGCCTCGGCGTCACGCGGAGCGGACTGCCCCTCGGCCTCGCGCAGGCGGCTGAACAGGCCGTCGATCAGGGTTTTCTCATCGGATTTCATCGCACGCCTCGACTGCATTTCGAGAAGGAAGGATGGATTGCACCAAAGGGAAATATTGGAGCACCCTGCACGATCTCAAGTTCCTCCGGTGAATTCCCGATGAATGACCACGCCCAGCGCTCCGCACGGCCCCAGGTCGCCCTGCTGATCGTCGACCTGCAACGCGGCATGCAGCGCGACGACCTGCCGCCGCGCAACAATCCCGGCGCCGAGGCGCGCATCGTCGAACTGCTTGCCGCCTGGCGCGCCGCCGGCTGGCCGGTGGTGCACGTCCGGCACATTTCCCGGCAGCCCGGCTCGCCCTTCGCGCCCGGCCAGCCCGGCGTGGAGTTCCAGCCAGCGCTGGCGCCGCGCGACGACGAGGCGGTGTTCGAGAAGAACGTTCCCGACGCCTTCATCAACAGCGGCCTGCAACGCTGGCTCCATGTCCGTGACATCCGCCAGGTGGCGCTCGTCGGGGTAGCCACGGAGAACTCGGTGGAAGCCAGCGCACGAAGCGCCGGCAACCTCGGCTTCCAGACCTGGGTAGTGGCCGACGCCTGCTTCACCTTCGCCAAGCCCGATTTCCATGGCACCCCGCGCAGCGCCGACGAGGTACATGCGATGGCGTTGGCCAACCTGCACGGCGAGTACGCCGTGGTACTGCGCGCCGCCGAACTGTTGCAGCGCTTGCCGGCCTGACTGTCTGCCGGGCAACAGCGGGACAACAGGGCTGTCCGGCAGAAGACAGGCCGGTTCCGCCATATCCCCCATAAGCCATTGATTCGAAAACATGAATCCGGGATGGCACGGTTCCTTCATAGACACCGGACCACGCCCCTACCCGGAGATACCCCCGATGAGCCAAGAGCAACAGCCGATCCGCTTCGCCTACTGGGTCCCCAACGTCAGCGGCGGCCTGGTGGTGAGCAAGATCGAGCAGCGCACCAGCTGGGACATCGACTACAACCGCAAGCTGGCCCAGTTGGCGGAACGCAACGGCTTCGACTACGCCCTCTCGCAGATCCGCTTCACCGCCGGCTACGGCGCCGAGTACCAGCACGAGTCGGTGGCCATCAGCCACGCCCTGCTGGCGGCCACCGAGAAGCTCAAGGTGATCGCGGCGATCCTGCCTGGCCCCTGGCATCCTGCGGTGGTGGCCAAGCAACTGGCGACGATCGACCAACTGACCAATGGCCGGGTCGCGGTGAACATCGTCAGCGGCTGGTTCAAGGGAGAGTTCACCGGCATCGGCGAACCCTGGCTGGAGCACGACGAACGCTATCGGCGCTCCGAGGAGTTCATCCGCGTGCTGAAAGGCATCTGGACCGAGGAAAACTTCACCTTCAAGGGCGATTTCTATCGTTTCCACGACTACACCCTGAAACCCAAGCCGATCCAGCAGCCGCACCCGGAAATCTTCCAGGGCGGCAGCTCTCGGGCGGCGCGGGACATGGCCTCGCGCGTGTCCGACTGGTACTTCACCAACGGCAACAGCATCGACGGCATCCGCGCCCAGGTCGAGGACATCCGCGCCAAGGCGGCGGCCAACGGCCATTCGGTCAAGGTCGGAGTGAACGCCTTCATCATTGCCCGCGACACCGAGGAGGAAGCGCGGGCGGTGCTCGACGAGATCATCGCCAAGGCCGACTACGAGGCGGTGAACGCCTTCGGCGACGCGGTGAAACAGGCCGGCAAGGCCTCGCCGGAGGGCGATGGCAACTGGGCCAAATCCACCTTCGAAGACCTGGTGCAGTACAACGACGGCTTCAAGACCAACCTGATCGGCACGCCACGGCAGATCGCCGAGCGCATCGTCGCGCTGAAGGCGGCCGGGGTCGACCTGGTGCTGTCGGCCTTCCTGCACTTCCACGAAGAAGTGGAGTATTTCGGCAAGCACGTGTTGCCGCTGGTCCGCGAACTGGAGCAGGCCCAGGCTCGCGAAGCGGCCTGAACGGCAACGGCGGCCGCCAGGCGTTGGCCTCGGCGGCCGGCTGGGTTAGAGTCGCGGGCTCGTATCCGATCTGCCGACCCGCGATGAATCCTCTGCTGCCGCTGCGTGACGCCTGGTTCTTCTTCACCCGCCACCTGACCACCCTGGTGCCGCTCTGCCTGCCCTGGATATTCCTCGAAAGCCTGCTCCAGCAGCAGATCGACGAAGCCGTCGGCCCCCAGCAGATGGGCGCCTGGAGCCTGGTCGCCGGACTGCTCTTCTACCCGCTCTACACCGCAGCCCTGATCCTGTTCATGGACGCGCGCGGGCGCGACGAGCGGCCTCGCGTCGGCCAGCTGTGGAGCGCCGCGCTGCGCCTGTGGCCAGCCTTCGCGCTACTCGCGGCGCTGACTTCGCTGCTGATCGTGCTCGGCCTGTCGCTGCTGATCCTGCCGGGCATCTTCGTCATGGTGAAGCTGTCCTTCGCCGAATTCTGCCTGGTGCTGCGCGGCCGTAGTCCGCTGCAGGCGCTGCGGGAAAGCTTCGAGTTCACCCGTGGGCGATTCTTCCTGATCCTCGCCTGTTCGCTGGTGATCCTGCTGCCGGTCTGGAGCCTGGAAGCCTGGCTCGCCGATTCGGCCGGCGACGCCGTCGTGCTGCGGGTCGCCCTGCATACGCTCAGCGGGTTCTTCCAGCTGCTGTTGACCATCGTCGCCTTCCGCATCTACAGCCTCGGTCCGGCGCCACGCAACGGGATGTGAACGGCGCCGCGCGCCGATTCGCCGCGCTGGCCTATGCTTGACGAGCCCTGCCTCGAGGAACGGACCATGAGCGACGAATCGGCCAACCCCAGCTGCATTTCCCACCTGTCCATCGGCACCAACGACTTTCCCCGTGCCCGAGCCTTCTACGACGCGGTGATGGCCGCCCTCGGCTGCAAGGTGATCCTCGAATACCCCGGCGCCGTGGCCTACGGCAAGCTCTATCCGGAGTTCTGGGTGCAGGCGCCGATCGACGGCCGTCCCGCCAGCGTCGGCAACGGCAGCCACGTCGGCTTCTTCGCCGACAGCAAGGCCCAGGTCGACGCCTTCCACGCCGCGGCCCTGGCCGCCGGCGCAGACGACGAGGGCGCGCCGGGCCCGCGTCCGCTGTACGGCGAGCCCTACTACGG
This sequence comes from Pseudomonas sp. FDAARGOS_761, assembly GCF_013343155.1. NCBI lineage: Bacteria > Pseudomonadati > Pseudomonadota > Gammaproteobacteria > Pseudomonadales > Pseudomonadaceae > Pseudomonas > Pseudomonas sp. FDAARGOS_761. Next base: position 4,522,468 of record NZ_CP054572.1, read on the forward strand.
GTGTTTCATCCGCGACCTCGACGGGCACAAGGTCGAGGCCTCCTACTGGGACATGAGCCAGGGCTTCGACGTCCACGACCACGCCCACTGAGCGCCGTCAGGGTTGCGGCTTGAGTCCCGACAGGCGCGGCACCAGCAGCTTTTCGAAGAGACGCGGAAAGAAGCGCGCCAGCAGCCGCGCCCGCCAGTTGACGTTGGACAGCACCAGCAGGCGCCGGCGCCGCGCGGCGCCCTGGAAGATCGCCTCGGCGACCTCCACCGGCGATGCCACCTGGCTGCCCAGCACTTGCACCGGCTGGCGAGTCACCGAGCCATCGCCGACCAGCGCATTCTTGCGCAGGTCGGTGGCGGTGAATCCCGGGCAGGCCAGGGTCACGCTGACGCCGGTGCCTTCCAGCTCCATCCGCAGGGTATCGAACAGACCGTGCAAGGCATGCTTGCTGGCGTTGTAGGCGCTGCGGTAGAGCAACGGGGCGAAGCCGGTCAGCGAACCGAGCACGACGATCTGCCCGCGCCGTTCGAGCAGGCTCGGCAGCGCCGCGCGGGTGCAATGCACGGCGCCGAAGAAGTTCACCGCCATGACCTTGCGGAAAACCCCCAGGCCGGTTTCGGCGAAGGTACCTCGGTGGGTGATGCCGGCGTTGTTGACCAGCACGTCGATGCCGCCGAAGCGCTCCACCGCCAGCGCCACGGCGCGCTCCACCGCATCGGCGTCGGCGACGTCGCAGCGCAGGCCGAGCGCCTCGCCGCCGAGGTGGTCGCGCAGGTGCTGGACCAGGCTGTCCAGCGCCGCCTGGTCGAGGTCGAGGATCGCCAGTCGCGCACCGGCCCGGGCGAAACGCAGCGCCAGCGCGCGACCAATGCCGGAACAACCACCACTGACCAGCACCACCTTGTGGCGGTAGGCTTGGCTGCTGAATACCTTGCGCGGCATGCGATACCCTCCCGCTCGAAAAAACGCGAACCCTTGCGTCAATTCGACCGGCAAGGGTGAAATGCGCGGCGGCAAGCTCTATGCTCTGGTCCTTTCCAGCATAGTCTCGATTGCGATGTCACTGCCCCGTCTACGCAACCTGCTGTTCGTCGGCCTGCTCCTGCTGGTCGGCGGTGCCCTGCTCGCCAGCTACCTGCTGAGCTGGCAACCCGCCGATCGCGAAGCCGCGCCCCTGCATTGCCAGGGCGCCGCGCCGGCGCTGAAGCCGGGGCAGGCCCTGAAGGTGATGACCTGGAACATCCAGTACCTGGCCGGCAAGCGCTACGTCTTCTGGGACGACCTGCCGGATGCCACCGGCCCGGACCAGCGCCCCACCGCCGAAGACCTGGCGTTCACCCTCGACGAGGTGGTCCGGGTGATCCGCGACGAGCAGCCGGACCTGGTCCTGCTCCAGGAGATCGACGACGGCTCCAGCGCCACCGACGATCAGGACCAACTGGCGCTGATCCAGGAGCGCATCAACGATCTCTACCATTGCAGCGCCCAGGCCTACGAGTGGAAGTCGGCCTTCGTGCCGACGCCGCACATCTTCGGCAGCGTCGGCCGCAAGCAGGCCACCCTGAGCCGCTATCGCATCGATAGCGCCGAGCGGCGCCAGTTGCCGCCACGCGACGGCGGGCTGTTCGACCGCCTGTTCGGACCGCGCCCGGCGATCCTGGTCAGCCACCTGCCGATCGACGGCGGCGGCGAGCTGGCCGTGCTCAACGCCCGCTTCGACCGCCCGCAGGCGAACGACGACACCCTCGAGCGCCAGGTCGGGACCACCCGTACGCTGCTCGACGAACTGCAGGCCAGGCGCACGCCCTGGCTGCTCGGCGGCGACCTCAACCTGCTGCCGCCCGGCCAGTATCCCTACCTGCTGGCGCCGCTGCGCGCGCCCTACCGGGAAGACAGCGAACTGGCCATCCTGAGCGGGCGCTTCCCGATGGTGCCGTCGCTGGAAGAGGCCAGTGGCGTCGACCAGGTTCGCTGGTACACGCACTTCCCCAACGACCCACGGGTCCAGGGGCCGGATCGGACCCTCGACTACCTGTTCCACAGCCCCTCGCTGACCCGTCTCGATGCCCGGGTCCGGCGCAGCGATACGCTGCAGATCTCCAACCACCTGCCGCTCGCCGCGCGCTTCCTGCTGCCCCATTGACCGGGCGCGCGCCGGGCTGGACAAGCGGCCCGGCGCGCCGCATGCTTCGCCCCCATTCATAACAACAAAAAACGGCAAGGCCGCACACCATGCCCCTACGCACCACAACGCCCCTGCTCGCGCTGCTGGCGTTCGCCCTGCTGGCCGCCCCGCAGCTCCATGCGCAGGACGCAAGGCCGTCGTTGAACGTCGGCTACTACGAATTCCCCCCCTACATCTATACCGCCCGGGATGGCCACGCCGCCGGTTCCGGCGCCCGCCTGGTCCGCCTGCTGCTGGAGCGGGCCGGCTATCGTCCGGCGTTCCGCGCCCTGCCCAGCGCGCGCCTGTACCTGGGGCTGCAGGATGGCAGCGTGGCGCTGTGGGCCGGCGCGGCCAAGCCGGAGCTGGCCGCCGACACCCTCCAGGCGCGGCGCGTGCTCGGCCACGTCAGCCTGAACCTGTACTACCCGGCGCACCAGCCGGCACCGCGGGTTCCCCAGGACCTGGCCGGACGCCGGCTGATCCTGATCAGCGGCTACAGCTACTGGAAACCGGTCACCGACTTCATCCAGGACCCCAACCTGCACCTGCGCCTGTACCGCACCGGCACCCACCACGCCGCCTTGCGCATGCTCGAACTCGGGCGCGGCGACTACCTGCTCGACTACCAGGCGCCGGTGGAAGCGGCCAGCCGCCAGGCGTTGGCAAGCCAGGAACTGTACCGCCTGCCGCTGCGGATGATCGTCTCGCGCCACATTCCCGGCGCCGAAGCGCTGCGCGACCGCCTGGACCAGGCCTACGACCAGTTGCGGAGCGACGGCGCCGACCTGTCCCTGCTGTGAACCGACCCCGGAGGAGGAGCCCGATGCATACCGCCATCCCCTGCTGCACGATCAACGGCGAACAGCCCGCCCTGCGCGGACAGGTCTGCCAGTCGCTGCTGATCCAGGAATGGTGGTGGGAAGGCCGTCCGGCCGATCCGGTGAACGTGGTCTACCTGCAGTTCGAGCAACGCTGGTATCGCCTCTACTTCGAGGGCGAGACGGTGTTCTGGCGCAGCGGCGAAGCGCCGCGGCCCTGCGAGAACGACGAAGGCCCGGGCGAGTACCGCCTGCACGACCTCGGCCGGCAGCGCGGCCTGGTCGGTGTGCGCCTGCTGGCCCTGGAGTTCGTCCTCAACGGCCCGACTCTGGACAGCCACTTCGACTTCGCCGACGGCCAGCGCCTGAGTTTCCGGCACTTCCTCGACGACGACCTGACCCGGGTGCTCTGAGCGCCGTCGACTACTTGCGTGGCTTGGCCCGGGCAGTGGCCTCGGCCACCAGCGGGTCGTCCGGCCAATAATGCTTCGGATAGCGTCCCTTCAGGTCCTTCTTGACTTCCGCATAGGTGCTGCGCCAGAAGTTCGCCAGGTCCTGGGTCACCTGCACCGGGCGATGCGCGGGTGACAGCAGGTGCAGCTTCACTGCCAGGCGGCCCTGGGCGATGCGCGGAGTATCGCCGAGGCCGAACAGTTCCTGCAGGCGCACCGCGAGGATCGGCGGGGTTTCGCTGTAGTCCAGGCGGATGCGCGAGCCGGAGGGGACTTCCAGGGTTTTCGGCGCCCACTCGTCGAGACGCTGCGGTAATGGCCAGGGCAACAGCCCGGCGAGGATCGAAGCCAGGTCGAGGTTGGCGAAGTGAGCCAGGCGGGTGACCTTGCCGAGATAGGCCGGCAACCATTCCTCCAGCCGTTCCAGCAACGCGGCGTCGCTGACGTCCGGCCACTCGCTCTCACCCTTGTCTTCCAGGTCCAGCCGGCGCAGCAAGCCGATACGCGCCTGCCACTGGCGCAGTTCCGGGGTCCAGGGCAACAACTCCAGGCCCTTGCGCCGGACCAGGCCGAGCAGCGCCTGGCTGCGCGCCGCTTCGTCGAGGCCGGGTAGCGCCTCGCTGGACAGCACCAGTTCGCCGACCCGGCGCTGGCGCTCGGCGCGCAGCACGCCTTCGCGCTCGTCCCACTGCAGCTCGTCGCGCTGGCTGACCTGCTCCGCCAGGACCGTATCGAACAACCTCGGATCGAGTTCGGCGGCCAGGTAGATCCGCTCTTCGCGCTGGCCCTGGCGGCTGCCCAGATCGGCGATCACCAGCCAGGGCTGCTTCATCAGGCTGTCCGGTTCGCCGAACTGCGCAGCGCGTCCATTGGCCAGCCGGTAGTCGCCGCCGCCGGCGCGGCGCTGGCGAGCGATGCGGTCGGGATAGGCGAAGGCCAGCAGACAGCCCAGCCAGCGCGGATGGCCGGGATCGACGACCGCCTCGCTGGCGGCGCCGCGCAGGTAACCGCGGAACTGCCGGGCCAGTTGCCGGGCGCGCTGTACCGCGCCGCGCGAGGCGCCAGGGCGGGCCTCGCCGGCGAGCAGGGCGAGACGGCTGTGCAGGTCGGCGCCGCCGCCACGCTGTATGTCACGTTCGCCGAGCAGCGCCGCTACGTCGCAAGCCAGTTCGCCAAGGCCGAGGGCCTGGCCGCGCAGCAGCAGGTGGGCAATGCGCGGATGGGTCGGCAATTCGGCCATCGCCTGGCCATGGGCACTCAACGCGCCGCTGGCGTTCAGCGCCCCCAGCCGCCCGAGCAGCTCGCGGGCCTGGGCGTAGGCCGCCGCGGGCGGCGCGTCGAGCCAGGCCAGCTCCTCCGGCGCCACGCCCCAGCGCGCCAGTTGCAGGGCCAGCCCGGCCAGATCGGCCTGGAGGATTTCCGCCGTGCCGTAGGCAGGCAACTGCTCATGCTGGCTCTCCGACCACAAGCGGTAGCATACGCCCGGCTCCAGGCGCCCTGCGCGGCCGGCACGCTGGGTAGCGGAGGCGCGGGAGATGCGCTGGGTCTCCAGGCGGGTCATGCCGCTACCCGGATCGAAGCGCGGCACCCGCGCCAGGCCGGCGTCGATCACCACCCGTACGCCGTCGATGGTCAGACTGGTCTCGGCGATGTTGGTCGCCAGCACCACCTTGCGCGTGCCCCGCGACGCCGGCTCGATGGCGGCGCGCTGGGCGGCGAGGTCGAGCTCGCCATGCAGCGGGCAGAGCAGCACCTCGGGGCGACCGCCAAGGGCCTCGCGCAAGCCTTCGTGAACGCGGCGGATCTCGGCCTGGCCGGGAAGAAAGACCAGCACGCTGCCGCTTTCCTCCGCCAGCGCCTGGAGCACCGCCTGCTGCACCCGCGGCTCGATGAACTCGCCGGGTTGCGCCGCCCGTCCCCAGCGGATATCCACCGGGAACATGCGGCCCTCGCTGCGCACCACCGGCGCTTCGCCGAGCAGCGCCGCAAGACGCTCGCCCTCCAGGGTCGCCGACATCACCAGCACTTTCAGCGGCGGCTCGTCGCGCAACAGTTCGCGGCCATTGAGAGTCAGCGCCAGGGCCAGGTCGGCATCCAGGCTGCGCTCGTGGAATTCGTCGAAGATCACCAGGCCGACACCGTCCAGAGCCGGGTCGTCTTGCAGGCGACGGGCAAGGATACCCTCGGTGACCACTTCGATGCGGGTCTTCGGGCCGACCCTGCTCTCCAGGCGGATCCGGTAGCCGACGGTCTCGCCGACCTTTTCGCCCAGCTCGGCGGCCAGCCGCTCGGCCGCGGCCCGCGCCGCCAGGCGTCGCGGTTCGAGCATGAGGATGCGTTGGCCGGCGAGCCAGGGCTCGTCGAGCAGGGCCAGCGGCACCCGGGTGGTCTTGCCGGCACCCGGCGGGGCTTCCAGGACGGCCTGGTGTTGTGCGCCAAGGGCCTGGCGCAGGGCGGGAACAACGGCGTCGATGGGTAGGGAAATCATGCTGGCTCCGGACTGACCGACGAAGTATACCGGCGAACCGGCAGGCGCTTTCGACGGTCTTATCGTCATCGTCGCGGCAGAAGATTGCCGAACGCTGGTCGATTGCTATAGTTCGCCGTCATGTTCACCCGGAGGTCATACATGCGCCTTGCCACCCGCGTTTCCTGTGCCGTTCTCAGTGCAGCCCTGCTGAGCCAGTTGTCGGCCTGCGGTACGCTGTTCTACCCCGAGCGACGCGGCCAGATCGACGGTCGCATCGATCCGGCCATCGTCGCCTTCGACGCCATCGGCCTGCTGTTCTATATCATCCCCGGCCTGATCGCCTTCGGCGTCGACTTCGCCACCGGCGCCATCTACCTGCCCGACGCCAAGTACTCGGTCGCCCCGGAAGTGCTCAAGGATGCCGTCGGCGCGGACGGCAAGGTCGACAACCGCAAGCTCAAGGCCATCCTCGAACGCGAGATCGGCCGTGAACTGCCGCTCGACGACCCGCGCCTGATCCGCCACAGCGGCAGCGTCGAGCAACTGGCGGCCTATGGCCTGAAGCCGGCCGCCTGATCCGCCCTTCGAGCGCGACCGTGCGTCAGTGCCCGGTCGCCGCCCGGTTGGTTTACAGTGGCGCCGTCCCTCCTGACAGAAGCGCCCCATGAGTCCCGATTCCCCCCACGCCCGCCTGCTGCGCCTGGCCACCCTGGCCTCGCTCGGTGTCGCCGTCACCCTGGTCATCGGCAAGGCCATTGCCTGGTGGCTGAGCGGTTCGGTGAGCCTGCTCGCCGGCCTCACCGACTCCCTGCTGGACAGTGCCGCCTCGCTGCTCAACCTGCTGGCGGTGCACTATTCGCTACGCCCGGCCGACGACGACCACCGCTACGGCCACGGCAAGGCCGAGGCCCTGGCCGGCCTGGCCCAGGCCATGTTCATCGGTGCCAGCGCGGTGCTGGTGGCTATCCAGGCGGTCGAGCAATTGCGCGACCCGCAGCCCCTCGGCGCGGCCACCTGGGGCATCGCGGTGATGCTGCTGTCGCTGCTGCTCACGGCCCTTCTCCTGGCCTTCCAGACCCACGTCATCCGCCGCACCGGTTCCACCGCGATACGCGCCGACTCGCTGCACTACCGCTCGGACCTGCTGCTCAACGCCAGCATCCTCGTGGCACTGCTCCTGGCCCGCTACGGCTGGCCACAGAGCGACGGCCTGTTCGGCCTGGGCATCGCCCTGTACATCCTCTGGAGCGCCCTGCAGATCGCTCGCGAGTCGGTGTCGATCCTGATGGACCGGGAACTGCCTACCGACATCAGCGAGCGCATGCGCGAACTCGCCTGCAGCGTGCCGGGAGTGCTCGGCGCGCACGACGTGCGCACGCGGATTTCCGGCAACCACTGGTTCGTCCAGTTGCACCTCGAACTGCCCGGCGAGCTGAGCCTGTCGGTGGCCCACGCCCTGACCGACCGCGCAGTGCTGGCGATCAAGCGCGAATACCCGAAGGCCGAGGTGCTGATCCATGCCGACCCGCAGGAAGTGGTCGGCAAGGAAACCGTCAGTTGACGCTGTAGCCGCGCCCGCTCAGGCAGGCTGCCATGGCCCGGCGGTAGCCGTTGGCGACCTCGGCGGCCGGCGCGTAGGTCGCCCCCGCCGGGTCGAAGCCGCTCTCGCCCACCGCCCAGCGGTGGCACTCGTAGCGGTCGCGGCCCTGCTGGTCGGGCCCCTGGCCGCGCGCGGGGTAGGCCACCACGTCGTAGCTGGCGGCCGGCCCGCTGACCGGATAAACGGGTCCCGCTGCCCGCGGCGGCGGGCTGACCACTTCGTACTCGCGGGTGTCGGCATGCCACAGGTAGTAAGTGCCGGCGGCAAGGAAGTACAGCACGCTGCCCAGCCAGACCTGCTCCGCATAGGGCGGCAGGCTGCGGACGCGCACCCCGCGGGGCGGCACGACCAGCACATAGCGCGGGCCGTCGGGTCGGTACCAGTAGCCGTCGTGGAAGAAATACTCGCCGCCGCGATAGGGCACCCGCAGGTGTCCGCGCGGCAAGGCATCCACCATCCGGCCCGGACGCCAGTCGGGATGCGGTCCCCAACTGCCGCCGTACGCTTCGCCGCGGCCAGGTCCCGGTTGTCCGTGGGCAACACCGCGCTCGCCGCCGGGTCCGCCGCGTCCCCCTCGGCCGTCGTCAGCCTGCGCCTGGACGCACAGGCTCAGCGAGAGAGCGCCCACCCCGAGCATTCGCCACCATCCACCGTTCATCGTCTGCCTCGCCCCGGGCCTGGTCGCCCGGCCACGTTCGAATGATCCCGGGAACGACTTTCCGCCGTTTTCCGCCAAGGGTGGGTAAACGCCGGGTAAAGAATGGGTAAAAGCGCGGCACGGGCCGGATCGCGAGCAAAGAAAAAGGGAGGCCCGTCGACCTCCCTTCTGGGGTAACTGTCCTGGCTCGGCGCTATTGGCGACGGCTCACCTCACTCCACCTTCTGGGCGGTGTGCAACCCGGAGGCCGGCGCAACCCTGTAGGGTCGGCGGCCACGGCTGGCCTGATTGGGCGAGCCGTGATGGACGAGATGTCCGGGCCGTGAATCTGGGTAAAAGAATACGTCGCCAGGCGCGACCAATGATTGCTAATATTGCTCACCAGAACCTTGATTGCGCAATAAATCACTCAAATTCACCTTGCCAATGGCAATCAACCTGAAAGAAATCCTCGCCATGAACAAACTCGATCGCTACGACCTGCGTATCCTCGAAGAACTCCAGCGCGACGCACGCATCTCCAACCAGGAACTGGCAGAACGGATAGGCCTGTCGCCATCGCCCTGTTCGCGACGGGTCAAGCAGCTCGAGGACGACGGCTACATCGTCCGCCAGGTAGCCTTGCTGGACCGCAAGAAACTCGGCCTGAGCCTCACCGCCTTCGTCCTCATAGGCATGGACCGACACACCCCGGAACGCTTCGAACATTTCCAGGAAGTCATCGGCAAATGCCCGGAAGTGCTGGAGTGCAGCCTGGTCACCGGGATGGACGCGGACTACCAGTTGAAGGTCGTGGTGCCGGACATGGACCATTACCAGAAGCTCCTGCTGGGTACCCTGACGCGCATCGAAGGGGTCTCCAGCGTGCGCTCCAGCTTCGTCCTCAACCAGGTGCTGGCGAGTACCGAACTGCCGCTGGAGCACCTGCGCGATTGATCGTAGCGAGACCTGGGACATGACACGGAACAGGCGGCATGCCGTATAATCGGCAGCCTGTTTCAGTTGTCATGCCCGCGTGGCCCCCGCATATAAAGAGCAGCCTGCTCGTAGAACGATAAACGCCTTGCCCGCCCCCCATGGCACGCTCCGTCCGACCGCGAGCCGGACTTCGTTTGCTTGAAAATCCGGAGGTTGCCAATGGATCCCGAACTGTTCGAAGAGTGGATGATGACCGGTCTGGTGACCGTGCTTATCCTGTTCATGGCTTTCATCGTGTGGGACCTGGCGAAGAAGTCGAAAGCCGGCAAGTTCGGAACCCTGATCCTGTTCTTCGCCCTCGGCCTGGGCGTACTGGGCTTCATCATCAAGGGCCTGGTCATCGGCAGCCTCGAAGGCGCGGGCATGTAACCCCGGCGCCACGCGCGTCATCCAACCACTCGTAATCATCCGCCGGCCCCGGCCAACGGGGCCGGCTCGCCTTGCCATTGCCTAGAACAAGGGAGTCGCCATGAACGCCGCCGACCGCGTCATGCAGAGTTATGGACGCTGCTGTGCCAGCACCGGATTCTTCGATGATTTCTACCGGCATTTCCTTGCCAGTTCCCCGCAGATTCGCGCCAAGTTCGCCACCACCGACATGACTGTGCAGAAACACCTGCTGCGTGCCGGGATCATGAACCTGGTGATGTACGCCCGCGGCATGTCCGACAGCAAGCTGCGCGCCCTCGGTGCCAGCCATTCGCGCGCCGCGCTGGATATCCGCCCGGAACTCTACGACCTGTGGCTGGACGCCCTGCTGATGGCGGTCGCCGAGCACGACCGCGACTGCGACGCAGAGACCCGCGACGCCTGGCGCGACGTGATGGGTCGTGGCATCGCCGTGATCAAGTCGTACTACTGATCGTTCCGCGCCCGCTGGACGACGCCCCTCTCGTCAGTCCAGCCGCGCCGGCACTTCCCGCCATTCCCCGAGGCCCAGGCCGTCCAGGCTCCAGGGGCCGATCCGCACCCGCACCAGCCGCAGCGTCGGCAAGCCCACCGCCGCCGTCATCCGCCGCACCTGGCGATTGCGCCCCTCGCGGATCACCAGTTCCAGCCAGTGGGTCGGCACCGACTTGCGAAAACGCACCGGCGGCACCCGCTCCCACAACGTCGGCTCATCCAGCAGACGCGCCTCGGCGGGCAGCGTCGGGCCGTCGTTGAGCGTCACGCCCTCGCGCAGGCGCCGCAATTGCTCCTCGTCCGGCGTGCCTTCGACCTGCACCCAGTAGGTCTTCGGCAGCTTGTGCCGGGGGTCGGCGATGCGCGCCTGCAGGCGACCGTCGTTGGTCAGCAGCAACAGGCCCTCGCTGTCGCGGTCCAGGCGCCCGGCCGGATACACGCCCGGCACCGGGATGAAGTCCTTGAGGGTCGAGCGCCCTTGCTCGTCGTTGAACTGGGTCAGTACGTCGAACGGCTTGTTGAACAGCAGCAGCTTCGGCTCGCTCGGCGGCGCCTTGGCCACCCGGCGTGGCGCAGGGCGGACGGGATGACGCGGGGAAGGACGCGGGGGACGGGACATGACTGGAAACGAGTTGGCTTGATCGGGGTACCGGGCGGCATGCTAGGTTGTCCGAGAGCCTGACCGCAAGAGCATCCCCTCATGCCCTCCCTGCGTCCCACCTGGCTGATCAGCCTGCTGACCCTGGCCGGCTGCGCTGGCAGCGCCTATCAGGGTCCGCCTTCGGACCATTTCGACGGCGAACGTTTCCGCAATATCCAGCCGACCGCGCACAAGAGCCTGCGCGACCTGCTCAAGTGGCAGTGGAACCGCCCGCCGCAACGCCCGTGGGTCGCCCTGCCGCCGACGGCAACGCCGCCAAGGGTGAACGAGCGCGCCCGCGGCGAAGAACTGCGGGTCACCTACATCAACCACGCCACCCTGCTGATCCAGCACCGCGGCCTGAACATCCTCACCGACCCGGTCTGGTCGCAACGGGTCAGCCCGCTCGCCTTCATCGGCCCGAAGCGCCACCATCCGCCCGGGTTGACGCTCGACCAGTTGCCACCGATCGACCTGGTGCTTGTGAGCCACAACCACTACGACCACCTCGACCTGGAAACCCTGCGCCAGCTCCACCGGCGCTGGCCGACGGCCAAGGTGGTCAGCGGCCTGGGCAACGCCGGGCTGATCCGCCAGACAGGTTTCGCCGACGTCGTGGAGATCGACTGGTGGCAGGCCGTGCCGCTGGGCGCTGGCCTGACGCTGCATGGCGTACCGGTGCAGCACTGGTCGTCGCGCACCCGCAGCGACACCAACCGCACGCTCTGGCTCGGCTTCGTCATCGACTCGCCGGACGGCCCGCTGCTGTTTCCCGGCGATACCGGGCTAGGCCCGGAGTTCGGGCTGATCAACCAGCGCTTCGGGGCGATGCGCTTCGCCGCCCTGCCGATCGGCGCCTACGAGCCGCGCTGGTTCATGCGCGACCACCACATGAATCCCGACGACGCGGTGCAGGCCCATCGCACGCTGCAGGCGCAGACCAGCATGGCCATCCACTTCGGTACCTTCAATCTCACCGACGAACAGCAGGACGACCCGCCCAAGGCGCTCCAGGCGGCGCTGCGCAGCCAAGGCGTGGACCCGGCGACCTTCGGCACGCCGAAACCCGGCGAGCAGTGGCGCGTCGCACCGCGCAACGTCGCTCAGGAGGCCGAGGCCACCAGGCGGGAGCAGCAGTTGCGGTAGCGCTTGCCGCTGCCGCACGGACAAGCCTGGTCGCCACGGCCGCCCAGGGCCAGCCAGCTTTCCAGGCGCGCGGCCATCCCGGCCAGGCGCTCGCGGGCCTCGTCGTCCAGGCCGGCGCGGGCCAGTTGGCGCCGCAGGCCAAGGTAGTCTTCCAGCAGGACATCGCGGCTGAGCGCCTGGTACTGGTCGGCCAGCGGCACGCCTTCGTAGCGCCGCTGCGGGTCGGCCAGGAAAGCGATGGCGCCCGCCTGCGGCAGGACATTCCACAGGTTGCCGCGCGGATCGCGCCAGCAAGCGCTGAAACGCGCGCGCAGGGCCAAGCCACGCCATTCTTCCAGGATCCAGCCATCGACCCGCTCGCCGCCGAGGGCCTCGACCGCCCGCCCGACCGAGAACCACGGTTCGCCGGCCAGGCTTTCCGGCATCGGCAACGGCGCTGCCACTTCCGGCGCGGCATCGGGCACCAGGCGGCGGGCGAAGCGACGGAGCGGGTTGCTGAGATGAGTGGGGACGCTGAACGGCATGGGGCTCACATCGATGGCAGGCGTGGTCGTTCCGACCGGCAGAGGGCGCCGCGGTTCCACGCAGGGCGAAGGGCCGTCATTGTAGGGCCTCGGCGCCGCGAGGCGTAGAAGCGCGCCCCGGTTTCCGCGCGGAAACCGGGGCGCGTCCGATCAACGGAACGGCGGCTCGTCGAAACTCCGCAGCTTGCGCGAGTGCAGCGAGTTGAGCTGGCTGCGCAACAGGTCGAGGGCGGCGATGCCGATCCGCAGGTGCTGGTTCACCGCGCGCTCGTAGAAGGCGTTGGCCGAGCCGGGCAGCTTGATCTCGCTGTGCAGCGGCTTGTCCGAGACGCACAGCAACGTGCCGTAGGGCACCCGCAGGCGGTAGCCCTGGGCGGCGATGGTGCCGCTCTCCATGTCCACCGCGATGGCCCGCGCCAGGTTGATCAGTGGCCGCTCCTGGGCCCAGCGCAGCTCCCAGTTGCGGTCGTCGTAGGTGAGCACGGTGCCGGTGCGCAAGCGTCGCTTGAGCGACTCGCCGCGCTCGCCGGTGACTTCGGCGGCGGCTTCCTGCAAGGCGACCTGGACTTCGGCCAGCGCCGGGATCGGGATGTGCGGCGGCAGCGCGCGGTCGAGGATGCCGTCGCGGCGCATGTAGGCGTGCGCCAGTACGTAGTCGCCGATGGTCTGCGACTGCCGCAGGCCGCCGCAGTGGCCGATCATCAGCCAGCAATGCGGACGCAACACCGCCAGGTGGTCGGTGATGTTCTTCGCGTTGGACGGGCCGACCCCGATGTTGACCAGGGTGATGCCGTCGCCATCGGCGGCGATCAGGTGGTAGGCCGGCATCTGGTAGCGGTGCCAGACCACCCCGGCGACGATGGCGTTGGCCTCGCCTTCGTCCATCCCGCGTTCGATGATCACGTTGCCCGGCAGGACCATGCGCACGAAGCGCGGGTCCTCGCGCAGGCGGGTCAGGCCGAGGCGGATGAACTGGTCGACGTAGCGGTGGTAGTTGGTCAGCAGGATCCACGGCTGCACGTGGCGCCAGTCGCTGCCGGTGTAGTGCACCAGGCGGCGCAGGGAGAAGTCCACCCGCGCGGCGTCGAACAGCGCCAGCGGCAACTGGTCGGCGCGTTCCCATTCGTAGAGGCCGTCGGCGATGTCGTCGGAAGCGGCGGACAGGTCGGTGCTGGGGAACACCCGCGCCAGCTCGGCGGCGGTCACCCCGGAGCCGGCCAGCTCGTCGCCCTGCTCGACCACGTAGGGATAGGGGATGTCCTGTTGGCTCGGGCCGACCTGCACCTGCACGGTGAAATCGTCCATCAGCGGACGCAACTGTTCCAGCAGGTACTTGCGGAAGGCGTCGGGGTGGGTGACGGTGACGCTGTATTCGCCCGGCACCTGGACCTTGGCGTAGGCGCGGGTGGTGGACGGCACCTCGCCCTGGCAGCGGTAGCCGATGCGCAGTTGCGGGTAGTGAAAGTTCTGCCGCTCGGCCTCGCTCGGCTCGATGCGCTCCTTGATGTAGCGCTTGAGCGCCTGGCTCAGCGCCGCGGTGGCCTGGCGGTGCAGCTCGGCAAGACGGTCGACGGCCTCCTCGGCCGTGCGGGCGACGACGAACCCGTCGTCGGAATCGATACTCATGGTGGGCTTCCTGTCGGTTCGCATGGAAAACATCTTGCCTGTACCGACAGGAAAACACAGCGCTTTTCTCCCGTTACCTCATTCGGCCAGCGCCACCACCGCCATGGTCACGGTGGCCTTGCTGAACAGGCGCCGCCGACCGTCCCGCTCGGCGAACACCTCGGCCTCGACCACCGTCACCTGGCGCCCGGCCTTGAGCACCTCGGCGCGACACAACAGGCGCTGGCAAAGCGCCGGGCGCAACAGGTTGAGCTTGAACTCCAGGCTCAGCACCGTCTGCCCCTCCTCCACCAGGGTCGCGGCGGCGGCCCCGGCGGCATGGTCGGCCAGGGTCGCCTGGACCCCGGCATGGATGAAGCCGTTCTGCTGGGCGTGGCGGGGCAGGATGTCCAGCCCCGCTTCGACCCAACCCGGCCCGCAGTCCAGCGGACGGATGCCGAGGTCGCCGACGAAACTGGCCGCGGCGAAGCCCTGCTCGACCAGCTCCCGGTAGCGCGGATGCGCTTGCATCGCGACGCGCCTCAGGCCAGGTGCGGGGTGGCGCGAGCCAACAGCGCCTCGACCTCGACGCCGCGCGGGAGGGTGCCGTAGACCCGCCCGCCGTCCCCCAGGCGACTGCCGATGAAGGCGTCGGACACCGCGGAGTTGCCGGCTTCCAGCAACAGCTTGGCCTGCAAGGCGATCGCCACGTCCTCGGTGAGCTGGCGGGCGCGGTACTGGATGTCGGCGGTGTCGGCGAAGGCCGCCTTGAGGTTGCCGATGTGCGCGGCGAGACGGGCGTCGCCATGGCCGTCGCCCAGTTCGGCGAACAGCGCGTCGAGCACCCCCGGCTCCTTCGACAGGGCACGCAGCACGTCCAGGCACTGCACGTTGCCGGAACCTTCCCAGATCGAGTTCACCGGGGCCTCGCGGTACAGCCGCGGCAGGATGGTTTCCTCGACGTAGCCGGCACCGCCCATGCATTCGGAGGCTTCGTTGATCATCGCCGGGGCACGCTTGCAGATCCAGTACTTGCCCACCGCGGTGACCAGGCGGGCGAACTTCTCCTCCTGCTCGTCGTGGGCACGGTCCAGGGCATGCCCCATGCGCAGGGTCAGGGCCAGCGCCGCCTCGCTTTCCAGGGCCAGGTCGGCGAGCACGTTCTGCATCAGCGGTTGCTCGGCCAGCACCCGCCCGCCGACCTTGCGGTAGGCACAGTGGTGGGCAGCCTGGGTCAACGCCTGACGCATCAATGCGCTGGAGCCGATCATGCAGTCGAAGCGGGTCATGGCGACCATCTCGATGATGGTCGGCACGCCACGGCCCTCCTCGCCGACCATCCAGGCCAGGGCGCCGCGATACTCGATTTCGCTGGAGGCGTTCGACCAGTTGCCCAGCTTGTCCTTCAGGCGCTGGATGTAGAACTGGTTGCGGCTGCCGTCCGGCCGGTGGCGCGGCAGCAGGAAGCAGGTCAGGCCCTTGTCGGTGTAGGCCAGGGTGAGGAAGGCGTCGCACATCGGCGCCGAGCAGAACCACTTGTGCCCGACCAGTTCGTAGGCCTGCCCCGGCCCGGGAATCCCCACCGGGTAGGCCCGCGTGGTATTGGCGCGGACGTCGGTGCCGCCCTGCTTCTCGGTCATCGCCATGCCGATGGTGACGCCCGCCTTCTGCTCCATCGGCACGTTGCGCGGGTCGTACTCGCGGGAGAGGATCTTCGGCAGCCATTTCTCGGCCAGGTCCGCCTGCAGGCGAATCGCCGGCACGCTGGCGTAGGTCATGGTCAACGGGCAACCGGTGCCGGCCTCCGCCTGGCTGTGCAGGTAGGACAGCCCGGCCCGCGCCACCTGGGCGCCGGGGCGCGGGTCGGTCCAGGGCAGCGAGGGCAGTTCGTGTTCGATGGCGGCGCGCATCAGCTCGTGGTAGGCGGGGTGGAACTCCACCAGGTCGACGCGGTTGCCGTAGCGGTCGTGGCTATGGAACTCCGGCTTGTACTGGTTGGCCAGGAAGCCGGCCGCCATCAGCGGGCCGCCGGCCAGCTCGCCGTAGCGCTGCAGGCGCTCCTCGGCCCAGCCGCCCTGGTAGCGACGCACCCACTCCTGGAGAGGCAGGTCGAGGCGGTAGAGGTTGGCACCATCCAGCGACGGTACCTGGTTGGTCACTTCGTGGGTTTCGGCGTACTGGTGCAGGTTCATGAGGGTTCCTCGCAGACAGGCGCGCCCACCGCGCGCAGGCAGAAGTTCACCAGAGCCGTACTCACCGGCTCCAGACTCGGTTCCGGCTGGCCGCTGTCGCGAGCGGCGCGCGCCGGGGGAGACAAGGGGCCGACCAGCGCCTCGGCGATGGCCCCGACCAGGCAGGCCGCGGCAAGCGGCACCAGGGAAAGCTGGAATGCGCCACTGCGCCGGCCCTCCTCGAGCAGTTCGACGAACAGTGCGGCGTAGGCCTCGCGATAGCGCAGGCGCTGCTCGTCGACTTCAGGATCCACCGGCTCGGCGATCAGGGCGAAGGCCAGCCGCTGGCTGCTCCAGGCGCGCGCGGCAAAGCGCCGCAAGCCCTCGGCCAGGCGCCAGGCGGGCGCGCCGGGACCGCGCAGGACCACGGCCAGGGCATCGACCTCACGCTGGCTGGCGCGGCGGAAGATTTCCGCCGCCAGCTCGCCCTTGCCCTGGAAGTGGCGGTACAGGCTGCCGGTGGCGATCCCCGCGTCGTCGGCCAGGGCCTGCATGGTCAGCGCGGCGAAACCGCCCTCCGCGACACGCCGCAGGCCTAGCTGGAGGATGCGCTCGCGCAGCGCGGAATCGCGTTGCAGGCGGCGTTCGGTGACACGATAGACCATGACTGAATCCGGATTCACTTTTTCCCAGTGAATCACGCTTCAGGCTTTGCCTAAAGAGACATACAGGTCGCGCAGGCCGGCATTTCAGCCAGCCGCGGAAAGGCTTCAGGCGGACTTGGTGACGATCGGCTGGCACAGCAGCCAATCGTGCAGCAGGGTCTGCAACTCTTCGAACTTGACCGGCTTGGCCATGTAGTCGCTCATGCCCGCCGCCAGGCAGCGCTCGCGATCGCCGCTGTGGCTGTGGGCGGTCAACGCCAGCACCGGCAGTTCCGCGCAGCCGGGCAGCGCGCGGATCGCCCGACAGGTGGCGAAGCCGTCCATCACCGGCATCTGGCAGTCGAGCAGTACGCCGTCCGGCCGCTCGCGCGCCAGCAACTCCAGGGCCTCGCTGCCGTTGTCGGCGGTGCGCACCCGGTAGCCGAGCTTGAGCAGCATGCCGCGAGTCACCAACTGGTTGATGGCGTTGTCCTCCACCACCAGCACCGTGCACTCCTCGGGACGCCGCACCGCCTGCCCGCCGGCGCGCCGCGGCGGCGGCGCCAGGCCCTGGGCCGGCTGGGTCAGTTGCAGGCGCAGAAGGAAGCGGCTGCCCTGTCCCGGCCGGGACTCGTGGGTCAGCTCGCCGCCAAGCAGCTCCACCAGCTTGCGGCACAGAGCCAGGCCGATGCCGAGGCCTCCGTAGCCACGGGTCAACGAGCTGTCGGCCTGGACGAAACGCTGGTAGAGGTCGCTGCCGGCGGCCATGTCGAAACCGATGCCGGTGTCGATCACTTCCACCCGCAGCGCCACCCCGTCATGGGTACGCCCGGCGGCGACGCGCAGGGTCACGCTGCCCCTGGCGGTGAACTTGATCGCATTGTCGACCAGGTAGCCCAGCGCCTGGGCCAGCTTGCCGGCATCGCCTTCGAGGGTGTCCGGCAGGCTGTCGTCCAGTTGCAGGGCGAAGCGCAGGCCCTTCTCCTCGGCGCGCGGCGCGTACTGCGCGCGCAGGCTGTCGAACAGGCCGCGCAGGCTGAACGGCTCGCGGCGCGGGTAGAGTTTGCCGGCCTGCAGTTCGATGAGGGCGAGGATGTCGTTGACCATCCGCATCATGTCCCGCGCCGAACCGGCGGCGGTGCGCTGGTACTCGGCGAGTTCGACGTCCATCGGCACCGTCTGCATCAGCTCCAGCGAACCGATCACCCCGCTCATCGGGGTGCGCAGTTCGTGGGTGACGGTGGCGAGGAACTCGTCCTTCAGGCGATTGCTGTTGGCCAGTTCCTGGTTCAGCGCTTCCAGCTTGCGGCTGGACTCCTGGAGGATTCGCGCGCGCTCCTCCTTCATCGCGTTGATCCGGTCGGCCAGCGCCAGCGACAGCAAGCCCACCTCCAGCGCTGAACCGATCTGGCTGGCATACATGGTGAGGAACATGTTCGGCAGGTAGCCGAGGACCATCAGGGTATTGACGATGCCGCCGAGAAGGAAGGCGGTCCAGGCGATGATGAAATAGCGCGCCACGCGCATGCCGCGCAGCCAGGCGAGGATGCCGGCGGCGAAGATCAGGCCGGTGAAGGCCAGCGCCAGGTAGGTGGCCAGGCGTAGAGCCACGGCGTAGCTCATGGTCAGCGCCATCAGCATGACCAGCGCGCCGACCGCCATCAGCGCCAGCAGGCCGCGGTCGACCCACACGCTGTGGTCGCGGGTATGCAGGAAGCTGCGCGCGAACTGGCAGCCGAACAGCGCCGCCGAACCGATCAGGAATGGCGTGGCGGCGTTCGCCCACCAGGGGCTGTCGGGCCAGAAGTACTCGATGCCGGCGCCGTTCACCGAGACCTGGTAGAGCCCGAACGAAGCGATATAGAGGATGTAGTAGAGATAGCTGGTATCGCGGACGCTGAGGAAGATGAACAGGTTGTAGATCAGCATCACCAGCAGCACGCCATAGATGATGCCGAGCACATAGATGCGTTCGGGCTGCTCCTCCAGGTAGGCCTTGGGCGACCACAGGGTCAACGGCGCCTGGATCGATCCCTGGCTTTCCAGCCGCAGGTAGACACGCTGCGGCTTGTTCGGCTCGAGGCCGAGTTCGAACAGGTAGTTGTTCTGCCGGATCGGCCGACTGGCGAACGGCAATGTGTCGCCGGTGCGTTGGGCGAGGCGGTAGCCGCCCTGGCCATCGGGCAGGTAGAGGTCGAGCTTGTCCAGCGGCGGATAGGCCAGCTCCAGCAGCCAGGTGCGCGGATCGCTGGAGGCGACCGGCCGGTAGTCCAGGTCCAGGCGCAACCAGAACACCGAGCGCGAATAGCCGGCATTGAGCACGTCCTTGTCATGGCGGCGGAAGCTGCTGTCGATGGCCCGCGAGGTGATGTCGTTGATATCGGCGCTACCGCGCACGTCCTCGAACACGTCGATGGACTGCCCCAGCGGCAGGCGCTCGACCTGCTCGTTGAAGCTCACCGCACCCGCCAGGCACGGCAACGCAAGAAGAAAGAGAATCAGCCAGTGCCGCATGATGCCCCGCAGTGCTCCTCGAACGGACCGGGAGCCCCACCTCCCTCGTCATGGTCCGCCCTTGGCGAGCGTTGTATGAATATTCGCCGAACTTTAGCACACGCCACGCCACATCAGGCCCGGGACGTGTCACGCAGGGCCCGGGCGCGGCGCCCGAAAGGTCGTCCGCGCAGCCGCCACGGAGCGCTTTTAGTGGTAAGCTCACGCGCCATGAAAACACCGACTTCCCGCCCCGTAGTGCTCTGCCTGTCCGGTCACGACCCCAGTGGTGGCGCCGGACTGCAAGCCGACATCGAAGCCCTGCTCGCCCAGGGCTGCCACGCCGCCCCGGCGGTCACCGCGCTGACCGTGCAGGACACCGTCAACGTCAGCGACTTCCGCGTCCTCGACCGCGAGTGGGTGCTGGCCCAGGCCAACGCCGTACTCGCCGACCTGCCCGTCGCGGCGGTCAAGCTGGGTATGCTCGGTTCGCTGGAGATGGTCGACACGGTGGCCGAGATCCTCGCCGCCCACCCGCACTTGCCGGTGGTCTGCGATCCGGTGCTGCGCGCCGGCGGCGGCGGTGCGCTGGGCAAGGGCGACGTCGGCTTCGCCATGCGCGAGCGGCTGCTGCCGCGCGCCACCATCGCCACGCCGAACCTGCCGGAAGCGCGCCTGCTCGCCGACCTGCCCGAGGGCAGCGCCGACCAGTGCGCCGAGCGCCTGCTGGAACACTGCGAGCACCTGTTGATCACCGGCGGACACGGCGACGAAAGCGAAGTGCACAATCGCCTGTACAGCCGCGACGGCAGCCGCCGCACCTTCACCTGCCAGCGCCTGCCCGGCAGCTACCATGGCTCCGGCTGCACCCTGGCCAGCGCCCTGGCCGGTCGCATCGCCCTCGGCGAAGCGCTGCACGGCGCCGTACAGAGCGCCCTCGACTACACCTGGCGGACCCTGCGCGACGCCGAGAGTCCGGGCCACGGCCAATACGTGCCGCGCCGCCTGCCCACCGACTTCTGTCACTGAGAGCCAGCCGATGAAACTGCGCGGCCTGTACGCCATCACCGATAGCCAGCTACTGGACGACGGCCGCCTGCTGCCCTACGTCGAAGCCGCGCTACGCGGCGGCGCGCGCCTGCTGCAATACCGCGACAAATCCAGCGACCAGGCGCGGCGCCTGCGCGAGGCGGAAAGCCTGCGCGAACTCTGCGAACGCCACGGCGCGCAGCTGATCGTCAACGACGACGCCGAACTCGCCGCGCGCCTGGGCGTCGGCCTGCACCTCGGCCAGACCGACGGTTCGCTGTCGGCGGCGCGCGCCCTGCTCGGCCGCCAGGCGATCATCGGCGCCACCTGCCACGCCCAACTGGAACTGGCCGAGCAGGCGGTGGCCGAGGGCGCCAGCTACGTCGCCTTCGGCCGCTTCTTCAATTCCAGCACCAAACCCGGCGCCCCCGCCGCCAGCGTCGAACTGCTCGACCAGGCCCGGCCGCGCCTGCACCTGCCGATCACCGCCATCGGCGGCATCAGCCTCGACACCGCGCCCGGCCTGATCGCCCGCGGCGTCGATCTGGTCGCCGTGATCCATGCGCTGTTCGCCGCCGCGTCCGCCGCCGAGGTGGAACGCCGCGCCCGCGCCTTCAGCGCCCTGTTCGAACCTGCCTGACGCCTCCGCGCCTCGCCCGAGAGATAGAGAGCTAGCCATGTCCCGTTCCGAAACGCTGTTCAACAACGCCCAGAAACACATTCCCGGCGGGGTCAACTCCCCGGTGCGCGCCTTCAAGAGCGTCGGCGGCACCCCGCTGTTCTTCAAGCACGCCGAAGGCGCCTATGTACTGGACGAGGACGACAAGCGCTACGTGGACTATGTCGGCTCCTGGGGCCCGATGATCCTCGGCCACAGCCATCCGGACGTGCTCGACGCGGTGCGCCGGCAGCTCGACCACGGCCTGTCCTATGGCGCGCCGACCGCGCTGGAAGTGGAAATGGCCGACCTGGTCTGCTCCATGGTGCCGTCGATGGAGATGGTGCGCATGGTCAGCTCCGGCACCGAGGCGACCATGAGCGCCATCCGCCTGGCCCGCGGCTACACCGGGCGCGACAGCATCATCAAGTTCGAAGGCTGCTACCACGGCCACTCCGACAGCCTGCTGGTGAAGGCCGGCTCCGGCGCCCTGACCTTCGGCGTGCCGAACTCCCCGGGCGTTCCGGCAGCCTTCGCCAAGCACACCCTGACCCTGCCGTTCAACGACATCGAGGCGGTGCGCAAGACACTGGGCGAAGTCGGCAAGGAGGTCGCCTGCATCATCGTCGAGCCGGTTGCCGGCAACATGAACTGCGTGCCGCCGGCGCCGGGCTTCCTCGAAGGCCTGCGTGAAGCCTGCGACGAACACGGCGTGGTGCTGATCTTCGACGAAGTGATGACCGGCTTCCGTGTCGCCCTCGGCGGCGCCCAGGCCTACTACGGGGTCACCCCGGACCTGTCGACCTTCGGCAAGATCATCGGCGGCGGCATGCCGGTGGGCGCCTTCGGCGGCAAGCGCGAGATCATGCAGCAGATTTCCCCGCTGGGCCCGGTCTACCAGGCCGGCACGCTCTCGGGCAACCCGCTGGCAATGGCCGCCGGGCTGACCACCCTGCGCCTGATCAGCCGCCCCGGTTTCCACGACGAACTGACCGCCTACACCACGCGCATGCTCGACGGCCTGCAACAGCGCGCGGATGCCGCCGGCATCCCCTTCGTCACCACCCAGGCGGGCGGCATGTTCGGCCTGTACTTCAGCGGCGCCGACGCCATCGTCACCTTCGAGGACGTGATGGCCAGCGACGTCGAAGGCTTCAAGCGCTTCTTCCACCTGATGCTCGACGGTGGCGTGTACCTTGCGCCTAGCGCCTTCGAGGCCGGCTTCACCTCCATCGCCCATGGCGACAAGGAGCTGGAAATCACGCTGAACGCCGCCGAAAAAGCCTTCGCCGCGCTGAAATGACCCTCTTCGCGGCGCCCTTCCCGGGCGCCGCCCTCCACCCCGCCGGAACGCCTTCCTAGCCGAAATTCATAAACGCGCCGACAAAGTTCCCGAAAAGACAGTAAAGACTTTGTAAGGAGGCGTCGGCTTATTTCATAATGTGAGGGTCAGCGCATTTCGTTGGCCGGGCAGCCCTTGCCCGCCCCGATCCAGGAGGTGTCTTCCCCTCATGTTCCGTACCGGCCGCACCCTCGCCCTGGGTTGCCTGTTGATCCTCCAGCCGCTGCTCGCGCAGGCGGGAGGCAACTCGTTGCTGATTCCAGCGACCGGCCGCTGCGCGCTGAACACCGTTCCCGAAGAATTGCAACAGGCGCTCGCCGCCTGCCAGCAGGTCGCCAATGGCGGCGACGCCGAGGCGCAATACGAACTGGGCGAATTCTTCTACGACGGCGAGCGCATCCCGCGCGACCTCCAGGCCGCCCTCAACTGGTTCGAGAAAGCTTCTCTACAGGGCCATGCCCAGGCCCAGTACCACCTCGGCACCATGTTCTTCCGTGGCGAAGGGGTTCCGGCGAACAACGTACAGGCCTACATCGTGCTGAAGATGGCAGCGGTGAACGGCGCCGAGGACGCCCTGGACAGCGCCGACCTGGTAGCCGAGCAGATGAACCGCGACGAACTGGACATCGCCACCCGGGTGCTGGGGCAGATCTTCCGCAACTACCTGATCGAACTGCAGACTGCCGGCGGTGTCACGCCCTTCGCGCCGCTGCCCTGACGTCCCTTTCGCGAATCAGTCGCTCTTGCCGGGCATCGGCATGGGGAACGGCATGACGTTGCCCGCGCCCTTGGCCTCGCTGATCTTCGGCGTACCCAGGCGCTCGACCTCGTCGATGCGGACGATCGCGTGCATCGGCACGAAGCTGCGCAGAACGCCTTCGAACTGCGCCTTGAGCTTCTCCTCGCTGGGGTCCACCACCACCTGGGTGCGCTCGCCGAAGACGAACTCCTCGATTTCCAGGAAGCCCCACAGATCGCTCTGGTAGATCTGCTTGGCATACATCTCGAAGACCTGGCCCTGGTTGAGGAAAATCACCTTGTAGATGGGGTTTTCGCGCTTGTTCATGGCGGGGAAAGCAATGCCGGAAAATGAAGGGCGCGAATCATAGCACAGCCTTTCGGCCAGCAACGCTAGGAACCGGGGGCCCCGCCCTCTATAATGCGCGGTCCTTTTCGAACTGTCCGACGAAGCGCATGGCCAAGAAGCTTTTCATCGAAACCCACGGCTGCCAGATGAACGAGTACGACTCGTCGCGAATGGCGGACCTGCTCGGTGAACACCAAGCCCTCGAGGTGACCGAAAACGCCGCCGAGGCCGACGTCATCCTGCTCAATACCTGCTCGATCCGCGAGAAGGCCCAGGAAAAGGTGTTTTCCAAGCTCGGCATGTGGCGCGAGCTGAAGCAGCAGAATCCCGACCTGGTGATCGGCGTCGGCGGCTGCGTGGCCAGCCAGGAAGGCGCCGCGATCCGTGAGCGCGCGCCCTATGTCGACGTGGTCTTCGGCCCGCAGACCCTGCACCGCCTGCCGGAAATGATCGACGCCGCGCGCAGCACGCGCAAGCCGCAGGTCGACGTGTCCTTCCCGGAAATCGAGAAATTCGACCGCCTGCCGGAACCGCGGGTCGATGGCCCCACCGCCTTCGTCTCGGTGATGGAAGGCTGCAGCAAGTACTGCAGCTTCTGCGTGGTGCCCTACACCCGCGGCGAGGAAGTCAGCCGACCATTCGACGACGTGATCGCCGAAGTGATCCACCTGGCCGAGAACGGCGTCCGCGAAGTCACCCTGCTGGGACAGAACGTCAACGGCTTCCGCGGCCTGACCCACGATGGCCGCCTGGCCGACTTCGCCGAACTGCTGCGGGTGGTCGCCGCCGTCGACGGTATCGAACGCATCCGCTATACCACCTCGCACCCGCTGGAATTCTCCGACGCGCTGATCCAGGCCCACGCCGAGGTGCCGGAGCTGGTGAAATTCATCCACCTGCCGGTGCAGTCGGGCTCCGACCGCGTGCTGGCGGCGATGAAGCGCAACCATACCGTGCTGGAATACAAGTCGCGTATCCGCAAGCTGAAGGCCGCGGTACCGGACATCTGCATCAGCTCCGACTTCATCGTCGGTTTCCCCGGCGAAACCGAGAAGGACTTCGAGCAGACCATGAAGCTGGTGGAGGACGTCGGCTTCGACTTCTCCTTCTCCTTCATCTACAGCGCGCGGCCCGGCACGCCCGCCGCCGACCTCGCCGACGACCTGCCGGAAGAAGTGAAGAAACAGCGCCTGCAGATCCTCCAGAGCCGCATCCACCAGCAAGGCTACGAGATCAGCCGGCGCATGGTCGGCAGCACCCAGCGGATCCTGGTCACCGACTTCTCGAAGAAGGACCCAGGCATGCTCCAGGGGCGCACCGAGAACAACCGGATCGTCAACTTCCGCTGCGACAATCCACGCCTGATCGGCCAGTTCGCCCAGGTGCACATCGACGACGCGCTGCCGCACTCGCTGCGCGGTACCCTGATCGACAGCACCCTGCATTGAGGCCGACGACCGTACGGCGGGCTCGCTGAACCTTCCCGCCGCCACGGTGCACCAACGTTTCAGCGGGAACCGGGAAAGCGCCGCCGCGATACGGCAACTTTGCGCGACGATATCCAGCGGTTATTCTCTTCCCTATCAATCAGCCACTGGCGAGTACGACAGAACACCTTGAACGCCCCCCAGGAACTTCATCGCTTTATCCTCGAGCCGTTCGACGCCCGCAGCTTCGCGACACTTTGCGGGCAGTTCGACGAGCATCTCCACCAGATCGAGAAACGCCTCGACATCGAGATCCGCAACCGCGGCAACCAGTTCGAACTGGCCGGCGAACCGCGCCGGACCAAGGTCGCCGAACGCCTGCTGCAGCGTCTCTACCGCGAGGCGCAGAACGGCACCGATCTCACTCCCGACACCGTGCACCTGTACCTGCAGGAGTCCGGCCTGGAAGACCTCGAGGAATTGCAGAGCGCGCCGCAGGTCACCCTGAAGTCGCGCAAGGCGCACATCCGCCCGCGCGGCGCCAACCAGCAGCGCTACGTCAAGGCGATCCTCGACCACGACATCAACTTCGGCATCGGTCCGGCTGGCACCGGCAAGACCTACCTCGCCGTGGCCTGCGCCGTCGACGCCCTGGAGCGCGAGCAGATCCGCCGCATCCTGCTGGTGCGCCCGGCGGTCGAGGCCGGCGAGAAGCTCGGTTTCCTTCCCGGCGACCTGTCGCAGAAGATCGACCCCTACCTGCGCCCGCTCTACGACGCGCTCTACGAGATGCTCGGCTTCGAACACGTGGCCAAGCTGATCGAGCGCAACGTCATCGAGGTCGCGCCGCTGGCCTACATGCGCGGGCGCACGCTGAACAACAGCTTCATCATCCTCGACGAGAGCCAGAACACCACCGTCGAGCAGATGAAGATGTTCCTCACCCGGATCGGCTTCGGCTCCACCGCGGTGATCACCGGCGACGTCACCCAGGTCGACCTGCCCCGCGGCACCCGCTCCGGCCTCAAGCACGTGATCGAGGTCCTGCAGGACGTCCCCGGCATCAGCTTCACCCATTTCAAGCCCAAGGATGTGGTCCGCCACCCGCTAGTGCAGCGTATCGTCGAAGCCTACGAGCGCCATGAGAACCGCCAGCAAGGCCAGGTGCGGCCGGTCGAGGGAACGGGCAAGGGCGGTCACGATGCCGCTTGAGCTCGACCTGCAGGTCGCCAGCGCCGCCCCGGACCTGCCCTCCGAAGCACAGTTCCGCGCCTGGTGCGAACTGGCCCTGCGCCAGCGTCCGGAGTCGGAGCTGACCATCCGCCTGGTGGACGAGGCCGAAGGCCTGGAACTGAACAGCACCTACCGGCACAAGGACTACGCGACCAACGTGCTGTCCTTCCCCGCCGATGTCCCGGACGAGCTTCTCGATATCCCGCTGCTCGGCGACCTGGTGATCTGCGCCCCGGTGGTCGCCCGCGAAGCCCTGGAACAGCGCAAGCCGTTGCAGGCCCACTGGGCCCACCTGGTGATCCACGGCTGCCTGCACCTGCTCGGCTACGACCACATCGACGACGCCGAAGCGGAAGAAATGGAAACACTGGAACGTGAATTGCTGGCGGAACTGGGTCATCCCGATCCGTACGCCTGCGACGACGAAGAGCCACCGAGCAAGGAAAAATGAGCGAAGACCGATCGAGCAACGGGCACAAGTCCTGGCTGGACAAGATCACCCAGGCTTTTGCCCACGAGCCGAGAAACCGCCAGGAGCTCCTCGAGCTGCTGCGCGATGCCCACGACAACAAGCTGCTGGACAGCGAGGCGCTGTCCATCGTCGAGGGGGCGATCCAGGTCGCCGACCTGCAGGTGCGCGACATCATGGTGCCGCGCTCGCAGATGATGAGCATCCGCTCGACCCAGACGCCGAAGGAATTCCTTCCGGCCATCATCGAAGCCGCCCACTCGCGCTACCCGGTGGTCGGCGAAAGCCTCGACGACGTCATGGGCGTACTGCTGGCCAAGGACCTCCTGCCACTGATCCTGCACAACGACGAGCGTCCCTTCGACATCAAGGAACTGCTGCGTCCGGCTACCTTCGTCCCCGAATCCAAGCGCCTCAACGTGCTGCTCCGCGAATTCCGCGCCAACCGCAACCACATGGCCATCGTCATCGACGAATACGGCGGCGTGGCCGGCCTGGTGACCATCGAGGACGTGCTGGAACAGATCGTCGGCGATATCGAGGACGAGCACGACGTCGAGGAAGACAGCTACATCAAGCCGCTGCCCAGCGGCGATTTCATCGTCAAGGCGCTGACCCCCGTGGACGCCTTCAACGACTTCTTCGGCTCGGAATTCTCCGACGAGGAATTCGATACCGTGGGCGGCCTGGTGATGAGCGCCTTCGGCCACCTGCCCAAGCGCAACGAAGTGGTCGAGCTGGGCGAGTTCCGTTTCCGCGTGCTCAACGCCGACAGCCGCCGCGTCCACCTGCTGCGCCTGTCTCCCCTGCAGAACTGAGCGCGCCCCCTCCGCCGCGGCGGAGGGGGCATCTTCCCGCGCCGTCCTTCTGGCGTCTCGCCAGCCCCTCCTTTACTCTTGCGCCTTGCGCCAGACTCCCCTGTCGCCGCGGACGTTGCCGTCCGGCAGCCGAAGGTGGCCCCGGTCTGCGCAGTCGGACATTGAACAGGCTCTAAGGACATTCGATGCGTTGGATTTCTCGTCCCGGCTGGCCCGGACACCTGCTGGCACTCGCCGCAGGCGCGCTCACACCCCTGGCCCTGGCGCCCTTCGACTACTGGCCGCTGGCGATCCTCTCGATCGCCCTGCTCTATCTCGGCTTGCGCGGCCTTCCCGGCAAGTCCGCCCTGTGGCGCGGCTGGTGGTACGGTTTCGGCGCGTTCGGCGCCGGCACCAGCTGGATCTACGTCAGTATCCATGACTACGGCGCCGCCTCGGTGCCGCTGGCGAGCTTCCTCATGCTCGGCTTCACCGCCGGCGTCGCCTTCTTCTTCGCCCTGCCGGCCTGGCTGTGGGCGCGCTGCCTGCGCCGCGACAACGCGCCGCTGGGCGACGCCCTGGCGTTCGCCGCCCTGTGGCTGGCACTGGAGCTGTTCCGCAGTTGGTTCCTTACCGGTTTCCCCTGGCTCTACGCCGGCTATAGCCAGTTGCAGGGACCGCTGGCCGGGCTGGTGCCGGTGGGCGGCGTATGGCTGTCCTCCTTCGTCATCGCCCTCAGCGCGGCCCTGCTGGTGAACCTGCCGCGCCTCTTCCCGCACGGTGCCAGCCTGCTTCTGGGGCTGGTCCTGCTGCTCGGCCCGTGGGCGGCCGGCCTCTATCTCAAGGGCCACGCCTGGACCCATTCGGCCGGCGAACCGCTGAAGGTCGTGGCGATCCAGGGCAACATCGCCCAGGAGCTGAAATGGGACCCGAATCAGGTCCGCGCACAACTCGACCTCTACCGCGACCTGAGCCTGCCGCAGCAGGACGTCGACCTGATCGTCTGGCCGGAAACCGCGGTGCCGATTCTCCAGGACATGGCCAGCGGCTACCTCGGCGCCATGGGCCAGGTCGCCGACGAGAAGAACGCCGCGCTGATCACCGGGGTCCCGGTGCGCGAACGTCTCGCCGACGGCAAGAGTCGCTACTTCAACGGCATCACCGTGGTCGGCGAAGGCACGGGCACCTACCTCAAGCAGAAGCTGGTGCCGTTCGGCGAGTACGTGCCGCTGCAGGACCTGCTGCGCGGCCTGATCGCCTTCTTCGACCTGCCGATGTCCGACTTCGCTCGCGGCCCGGCCGACCAGCCGCTGCTCAAGGCCAAGGGCTACGAGATCGCCCCGTACATCTGCTACGAAGTGGTCTACCCGGAGTTCGCCGCCGCGCTCGCGGCGCAGAGCCAGGTGTTGCTGACAGTGAGCAACGACACCTGGTTCGGCACTTCCATAGGCCCGTTGCAGCACCTGCAGATGGCACAGATGCGCGCCCTGGAAAGCGGTCGCTGGATGATCCGCGCGACCAACAACGGCGTCACCGGCCTGATCGATCCCTATGGCCGGATCGTCCGGCAGATCCCGCAGTTCCAGCAGGGCATCCTGCGCGGCGAGGTGATTCCCATGCAGGGCCTGACGCCCTATCTGCAATACCGCGTCTGGCCGCTGGCCGGGCTGGCCGGCGTGCTGCTGCTATGGGCTCTGCTCGGCCGCCAGTTGCGCCCGCAGGAGCGACGCCTGTTCGGCTGAAGCCAGCCCCTCCTGGATAGACCGGCGCCCCTGCGGCGCCGGTTGCGTCTCAGCGGTAGAACAGGCGATAGCCGACCAGGCCGATCGCCTCGTTCAGCAGCATGCCGCTCTGCCAGAAGGCCTGCGCTTCCGGCAGCCAGCCGCCGAAGGGCCGCAGGTTGGCCCCGCCGAGGAAGCCGACCGGCGCCGGGATCACCTCGAACCCCTGGCGCTCGAAGCTCCAGCGTGCCCGCTGCATGTGCCAGGCCTGGGTCACCAGCACCACCCGGCGCACGCCGGCCTCGCGCAACTGCGGGGCGCTCAGGGTGGCGTTTTCCCAGGTGGTACGGCTGAGACCTTCCTGCCAGCGCGTCGGCACGCCGAAGTCCTGCAGCAGGGCATTGGCCATCAGCGCCGCCTCGCTGGGCGGGCGTCCGTAATGCAACCCGCCGCTGATCAGTACCGGCAGCGCCGAGGTCTTGGCCAGCCGCGCGGCATAGCGCAGCCGCTCGGCCGCCAGCAGGCTCGGCGCATCGTCGCCCCAGGCCGGGTCGTTGGTCTGCCGGCCGGCACCGAGGATGACGATGGCGTCGGCGCGCTGCGCCAGGCCCGGCAGATCCTCCGCCAGCAGGGCCGGTTCGCTTTCGAGCCAGCGCCCCATCCACTCCACGCTGAGCGGCATGCTCATCAGCCACAGACCGAAGAACCCGCAGACACCGCACAGCCGCGCCAGCCGCGGTCGGCTGGTGCGCCACCAGAAAGCGAAAAACAGCAGCAGCAACAGGCCGCCCGGCGGCAGCAGCAGTTGCTTGAAGAAATAACGGATCGGCATCGCCCCCTCCCTGTCGGAAGAGGCAATCTAAAGGATTGCGCGACGCCTGGCGAAACTTCCGGGAAGGAGACCCTAGCGGTCGTTGCCCGAACGGAACAGTTGCGAGCCGCAATGGCCGCACGGCAACACGCCATGCCCCTTGCTCCACTGCACCGGCGCACCGCAGAGCGCACAGAGCAGTTGCCGCTGTTTCAACGAGACGTGCCGACGCGGCGCCGGCGGTTGCGGCCGGGGCGGCCGGGGTGTCCTGCCGGGCTGGCGCTCGAGCAGCGCCAGCTCCTCGGCGGCCGCATGCCAGCCGCGCAACCAGTGCAGGTCCTGGTCGAGATAGGCGCGTATCAGCCCCATCTCCGCTTCGCTCAAACCACGCAACTCAAGCTCCGTGGGATGCTCGTCACGCAGGCGCTCGGCCGTATCCGCTTCATCCAGAGCCAGGGCGAGACGCTGCAGCAGCCTCTCGTACAGCCCACCTCCCGTCACACTCGCGCGTTGCAGCTCAGCCATCGAACACCTCTGAAGGTACCACTGGGCAGCCAGCCATCGACGGCCCATAGGGCAAGCTTAGCGTTCCCGTTCGGCTGAACCGCCCCCGGCGACAAACGGCGCGGGCTATCGACAGGAGTGGGGGTCATGTATGCTACGAGGCTTTCGAACAGTCACGTCTAAGTAGCGCCATGCACGAGCAATATCAGCCACTCGAGATCGAAACCCAGGCCCAGAACTACTGGAAAGAACACCAGTCCTTCCTCGTCAGGGAGCTACCCGACAAGGAGAAGTTCTACTGCCTGTCGATGTTCCCGTATCCGAGCGGCAAGCTGCACATGGGCCACGTGCGCAACTACACCATCGGCGACGTGATCAGCCGCTACCACCGCATGCAGGGCCGCAACGTGCTGCAGCCGATGGGCTGGGACGCGTTCGGCATGCCGGCGGAAAACGCCGCGATGAAGAACAACGTCGCCCCGGCGGCCTGGACCTACGACAACATCGCCTACATGAAGTCGCAGCTGGACAGCCTCGGCCTGGCGATCGACTGGAGCCGCGAGGTCACCACCTGCAAGCCGGACTACTACCGCTGGGAGCAGTGGCTGTTCACCCGCCTGTTCGAAAAAGGGGTGATCTACCGCAAGAACGGCACGGTCAACTGGGACCCGGTCGACCAGACCGTACTCGCCAACGAGCAGGTGATCGACGGGCGCGGCTGGCGCTCCGGCGCGCTGATCGAGAAGCGCGAGATCCCGATGTACTACTTCAAGATCACCGCCTACGCCGAGGAACTGCTGGAGAGCCTCGACAACCTGCCCGGCTGGCCGGAGCAGGTGAAGACCATGCAGCGCAACTGGATCGGCAAGTCGCGCGGGATGGAGATCGGCTTCCCCTACGACCAGGCCTCCATCGGCCACGCCGGCCAACTGAAGGTGTTCACCACCCGTCCGGACACCCTGATGGGCGCCACCTACGTCGCCGTCGCCGCCGAACACCCGCTGGCCACCCAGGCCGCGCAGAACGACCCGCAGTTGCAGGCGTTCATCGACGAATGCAAGCGCGGCGGCGTCGCCGAAGCCGACATCGCCACCCAGGAGAAGAAAGGCATGGCCACTTCCCTGTTCGTCGAACACCCGCTGACCGGCGACAAGCTGCCGGTATGGGTCGCCAACTACGTGCTGATGAACTACGGCGAAGGCGCGGTGATGGCGGTGCCCGGCCATGACGAGCGCGACTTCGAGTTCGCCAACAAGTACGGCCTGCCGATCCGCCAGGTGATCGCCAAGGTCGAGGGCGACGACGACTTCGAGTCCAGCGTCTGGAAGGAGTGGTACGGCGCCAAGGATGAGTCCGTGCTCACCGTCAACTCCGGCAAGTACGACAACCTCGGCTACCAGGCCGCCTTCGACGCCATCGGCGCCGACCTCGAGGCCAAGGGCCTGGGCCAGGCGCGCACCCAGTTCCGCCTGCGCGACTGGGGCATCAGCCGCCAGCGCTACTGGGGCTGCCCGATCCCGATCATCCACTGCGAGGCTTGCGGCGACGTCCCGGTGCCGGCCGACCAGTTGCCGGTGGTGCTGCCGGAAGACGTGGTACCGGACGGCTCCGGTTCGCCGCTGGCGAAGATGCCGGAATTCTACGAATGCAGCTGCCCGAAATGCGGCCAGCCGGCCAAGCGCGAAACCGACACCATGGACACCTTCGTCGAGTCGTCCTGGTATTTCGCCCGCTACGCCTGCCCGCAGTTCGAAGGCGGCATGCTGGACAAGAAGGCGGCCGACTACTGGCTGCCGGTCGACCAGTACATCGGCGGCATCGAGCACGCCATCCTGCACCTGCTCTATGCGCGCTTCTTCCACAAGCTGATGCGCGACGAGGGCCTGGTCGGCAGCGACGAGCCGTTCAAGAACCTGCTGACCCAGGGCATGGTGGTCGCCGATACCTACTACCGGACCACCGCCAACGGCGGCAAGGACTGGTTCAACCCGGCCGACGTCGAGGTCGAGCGTGACGCCAAGGCCAAGGTCGTCGGCGCACGCCTGAAGAGCGACGGCCAGCCGGTCGAGATCGGCGGCACCGAGAAGATGTCGAAGTCGAAGAACAACGGCGTCGACCCGCAATCGATGATCGACCAGTACGGTGCCGATACCTGCCGCCTGTTCATGATGTTCGCCTCGCCGCCGGACATGAGCCTGGAGTGGTCGGACGCCGGCGTCGAGGGCGCCAACCGCTTCCTCCGCCGCGTCTGGCGCCTGGCTCACGCCCATGTCAGCGCCGGCCTCCCCGGCGCGCTGGACGTCGCCGCCCTGAACGACGCGCAGAAGCAGGTCCGCCGCGCCATCCACCTGGCGATCAGGCAGGCCAGCCAGGATGTCGGCCAGCACCACAAGTTCAACACCGCCATCGCCGCGGTGATGACCCTGATGAACGTGCTGGAGAAGGCGCCGAACCAGGACGCCCAGGACCGCGCCCTGATCCAGGAAGGCCTGGAAACCGTGGTCCTGCTGCTGGCGCCCATCACTCCGCACATCTGCCACGTGCTCTGGGGCCAGCTCGGCCATGCCGAAGCGGTGATCGATGCGCGCTGGCCGAGCGTCGACGAGAGCGCACTGGTGCAGGACACCCTGCAACTGGTGGTGCAGGTCAACGGCAAGCTGCGCGGGCACATCGACGTGGCCGCCAGCGCCAGCCGCGAGGATGTCGAGGCCGCCGCGCGCGCCAACGAGAACGTGCTGCGTTTCACCGAAGGCCTGAGCATCCGCAAGGTCATCGTGGTACCGGGCAAACTGGTCAACATCGTCGCCAACTGATACGCGATTCCATTGGACGCCCCCGGCCATCCGGGGGCGCTGATCAACAGGAGTGAGGGAAGCTTGATGAAACGTATCCTGACCAGCGCCGCGCTGATCGGTATGACCACCCTGCTGGCCGCCTGCGGCTTCCAACTGCGCGGCCTGGGCGATGCGCAATTCGCGCTCAAGGAAATCGACGTGTCCGCGCGCAACGCCTACGGCCCGACCGTGCGCGAACTGAAGGAAACCCTGGAAAACAGCGGCGTGAAGGTCACCAGCAACGCGCCCTACCACCTGGTGCTGGTCCGCGAGGACAACCAGCAGCGCACCGTCAGCTACACCGGTTCCGCGCGCGGCGCGGAGTTCGAGCTGACCAACACGATCAACTACGAGATCGTCGGCGCCAACGACCTGGTCCTGATGAGCAACCAGGTACAGGTGCAGAAGGTCTACGTGCACGACGAAAACAACCTGATCGGTTCCGACCAGGAAGCCGCGCAGCTGCGCAGCGAGATGCGGCGCGACCTGATCCAGCAGTTGTCCATGCGCCTCCAGACGCTGACCCCGGCGCAACTCGACGAAGCCCAGCGCCAGGCAGAAGCCAAGGCCAAGGCGGAAGCCGAAGCCCTGCGCGCCGCCGACGAGGCGGAGCGCCAGCGCCGCGCCGCCGAGCCGCAGCAGTCGCCGATCGAGTTCCCCACCCCGTGATGCCCCGGGGCCGGTTTCGCCGGCCCCGTCTTCTCCTATGAAGCTGACTCCCGCGCAACTCGCCAAGCACCTCCAGGGCCCCCTGGCGCCCGTCTATGTCGTCAGCGGCGATGAACCGCTGCTCTGCCAGGAAGCCTGCGATGCCATTCGCCAGGCCTGCCGCGAGCGCGACTTCGGCGAGCGCCAGGTATTCAATGCCGAAGCCAACTTCGATTGGGGCCTGCTGCTGGAGGCCGGCGCCAGCCTGTCGCTGTTCGCCGAGAAGCGCCTGATCGAACTGCGCCTGCCCTCCGGCAAGCCCGGCGACAAAGGCGCGGCGATTCTCCAGGAATACCTGCAACGGCCGCCGGAAGACACCGTGCTCCTGCTCAGCCTGCCCAAGCTCGATGGCAGCACGCAGAAGACCAAGTGGGCCAAGGCCCTGATCGATGGCAACGCCGCGCAGTTCATCCAGGTCTGGCCGGTCGACGTCCACCAGTTGCCGCAGTGGATTCGCCAGCGCCTGTCCCAGGCCGGCCTGTCCGCCAGCCCCGAAGCCCTGGAGCTGATCGCCGCGCGCGTGGAAGGCAACCTGCTCGCCGCCGCCCAGGAAATCGAAAAGCTCAAGCTGCTCGCCGAGGGCAACCAGATCGACGCCGCCACCGTACAGGCCGCGGTCGCCGACAGCGCACGCTTCGATGTCTTCGGCCTGATCGACGCGGCCCTTGGCGGTGAAGCGGCCCACGCTCTGCGCATCCTGGAAGGACTGCGCGGCGAAGGCATCGAGCCGCCGGTGATCCTCTGGGGCCTGGCCCGCGAGATCCGCCTGCTGGCTGGCCTGTCCCAACAATACGGCCAGGGCATCCCGCTGGAGAAAGCCTTCGCCCAGGCGCGTCCGCCGGTCTGGGACAAGCGCCGTCCGCTGCTGACCCGTGCCCTGCAACGCCACTCCAGCAGCCGCTGGAACCAGATGCTGCGGGATGCCCAGTTGATCGACGCGCAGATCAAGGGACAGGCACCCGGCAGCCCCTGGAGCGGTCTCTCGCTTCTCGCCCTGACCCTCGCCGGCCAGCGCCTCGGCCTGCCGGCAGCCTGAAGGCGCAACCGGCACTGGACAATCCGCGGCGACAGGCAGATGATGCGCGCGCTGGCGAGCGCCAGCCCGATCACCTTCGAGGACCTCTGCCATGGCAAAGAAAAGCAAGCGGCCGAACAAGGCCAAATCCCTGGTCGCCCAGCCACTGTTCCGCAGCCGCCAGGAACAGGCGAAGAAAGGCAAAGGCAGCTACCGCCGCGAAGCCTCCCGTAACTGGGAGGCTTCTTTCGTTATGGCGGCCTGAAACAGCCGCTGGTCCATCCTCCCGCAACGCCCTCCTCACCCACGCGCCCCGCCTACCCCGCCCGAAGCCCGTCGACAAGACCAACCCCACCGCCAGCCTGCCGCCCATGGGCACACTATCGTCGGCGCGCAAGCCCTGGCCCCCTCGGGGTGGGCGAAAAGCCAATGGTTCCTCCATCATGATCCGCGGCCTCGACATCCCGCGCGGCCGACTGGCAACCCTCTGGCCATTGCAGCGCACGAACCAGGCTCGGGCGTTCGATGCCGACGCCGAAGCGGGTAGCTATGTCGCGCAGAACGAAGGCCAGGAAGAAGAAGTCGAAGGCCTCGAGCATGCCGCGCGACCCGTCGCCGATCCCGACTCGGGTGCGCCGCGAGGCTTCGACAGGCGGCGGAGCGATACGGACGAAACCATTGGCCGCCCGACACTGACCGAACCTATGTCGAAAGATATCCACCACGCCGATGGAACCGCATTGGCGAACCCGGGGCCCCGCCGGCGCGTCCAACGACGGCAGACGCGTCCTGGCCGGCGTGCTAAGGTGGCCCGTCCCGAGGACCCTGCTGAGGAGAGCAATGCGTAACCCCGAACGATCCGCCCTGCTGAAGGTGAGCGGGCTGCTGGGCAGCACCGTCGTCGCCATGGGGCTTGGCCTCTCCAGTGCCTGCGCGCAGAAGAACCCGATAATCGAATACAACCAGCCTGCCGCTCCCCTGCAGACCAAGGCGCCCTTCACCGGCGCCGGCCCGGCCGCCTCGGTGTCCGCTGGCGCGCCGAGCGAGGCCCAGCCTGGGCAGAGCTTCGAACAGTGGCGCGACGCCTTCCGTCAACAGGCGCTGGCCGGTGGAATCGATGCGCAGACCTTCGATCGCGCCTTCGCCGGGGTCGAGCCCGATCCCGCCGTGGTCGAAGCCGACCGCAGCCAGCCGGAATTCACCCGGCCGGTATGGAAATACCTGGAAGGCGCCCTCGATCCGCTGCGCGTTCGCCAGGGCCAGGCGCGCCTGGCGCAGCACGCGCGCATCCTCGGCGAAGTCGACGCGCGCTATGCGGTGGATGCGGATGCGGTGGTGGCGATCTGGGGCATGGAGAGCAACTACGGTTCGCACATGGGCAACAAGAACGTGATCCGCTCCCTGGCGACCCTCGCCTATGAAGGACGCCGCCCGGAATTCGCCCACGCCCAGTTGCTCGCCGCCCTGAAGATCCTCCAGCACGGCGACGTTCCGGCCTCCTTCATGATCGGCTCCTGGGCCGGCGCCATGGGCCAGACCCAGTTCATCCCGACCACCTACAACCAGTATGCCGTGGACTTCGACGGCGACGGCAAGCGTGACATCTGGGGCTCGCCCGGCGACGCCCTGGCCTCCACCGCCAACTACCTGAAAGCCTCCGGCTGGATCGCCGGACAACCCTGGGGGTTCGAAGTCCGCCTGCCGGCAGGCTTCGACTATTCCCTGGCGGAACTCACCATCCGCAAGCCCCTGGGCGAGTGGCAAGGGATGGGCGTACAAGGCGTCAACGGCGGCCCCCTGCCCTCCGGGCTCTCCGGCGAACAGGCCTCGCTGCTGCTGCCGGCCGGGCACCGCGGCCCGGCCTTCCTGGTGCTGCACAACTTCCGCGCCATCCTCAAGTACAACAACTCCAGTGCCTATGCCCTGGCCGTCGGCCTGCTCGCCGACAGCTTCAAGGGCGGCGGCCGGATAGTCGGCGCCTGGCCACTGGAGGATGTTCCGCTGAGCCGCTCGCAGCGCATCGAGCTGCAACGGCAACTGGCCGCCCGCGGACACGATCCGGGCGCGGTGGACGGCATCATCGGCGCCAATACGCGCAAGGCGATCCGCGCCTGCCAGCAGGAGTTCGGCTGGCCGGCGGACGGCTATCCGACCCCGGCGCTGCTCGACCGCCTGCGGACGCCATAGGGCCGCCGGCGGAGCTTACGACCCCACGTCCGCCGCGACCGCTCGCGGCACACCGGTTCGTAGGGCGGATAACGCCATGGGCGTTATCCGCCGCTGCGGCGTCCAGAACCTAGTCATCCGCGCAGAACCGCAGGATAGCGTCCGCCACCTGGGTGGCCGCCTCGCGCTGCGGAAAATGGCCGACGCCCTCCAGCACCAGCCGCTGGTAACGCCCGCTGAAGTAGTGCTCGCGTCCGCGGGAGCCGTCGGGGTGGGTGCAGGCATCCGCGCCGCCGTGCAGCACCAGGGTCGGCAGCGCCAGGCGCGGTGCCGGGAGCAAGCGCTGTTCCGCCGCCCCGTAGCGCGGCTCCCCCGCGACGAAGCCCCAGCGATGCCGATAATAGTGCAGCACCACGGCGACCCAGTCCGGCCCGGAGAAGGCCTGGGCGGCCTCCTGGAAATCGCGCTCGGCATACCATCCCGGCGGCGACCAGGTGTCCCACATCTGCCGGGCGAACGCCTCGCCCTCCTCGCGCAGCGCGCGCTCGCCGCGTGGCGTGGCCATGAACCACTGGTACCAGAAGCTACGGGCCTGCGGCAGGGAAAGAACTTGCTGCGGATCGTTGCTGGCGTACCCCACCGAGAGCATCACCAGGTGCGAGGCGAAGCCCTCGCGCAGTCCGCAGGCACTGGCCACCGCGCGGGCACCCCAGTCATGGCCGACCAGCAGGGGACGCTGCAATGCCAGGCCGTCGACGAATGCCAGCAGATCGCAAGCCAGAGCCGCCAGTTGCCCGCTGCGCGGAGTAGACGCATCGCGAAAGCGGGTCGGGGCGAATCCCCGGAGGGCTGGTGCCAGCACCCGATAGCCGGCGTCCGCCAGGGACTCCGCCAGGTCTTCCCAGGCATGCGGGCTGTCCGGCCAACCGTGCAACAAGACGGCGCTGCGCGCCCCCTGCGGATTCCACTCCAGGTAGGCGATATCCAGGACATCGGTGGAAACGAAGGCATAGCGGCTCATCGGACCTCTCCAAGAGAAAGCGAAGGGACATCCTAGGACGCTTGCCAAGGGTGATTCATGAATAGTTAGCGTCTACTATTCATGAAACGAGATGAATGGAAGACCTCATGGAGCTTGCCGTCCCCACCTCCCAATCCCTGGATATCGTGTTGTTGCGTACCTTTCTCGAAGTGGTCGACAGTGGCGGCTTCGCCCTCGCCGCGGACAATCTCGCGCTCACTCCCTCCGCGGTCAGCGGGCATATCAAGCGCCTGGAACAGACAGCCGGCGTCAGCCTGCTCAGCCGCACCACCCGCCGCCTGGAGCTGACCCAGGCGGGCGAGACGCTCTACGCCTATGCCCGCAACATCGTCGAGCTGGAGCGCGAGGCCCGCGCCAGGCTGCACGGCACGCCGATCCGCGACCGCCTGCGCATCGGCGCTTCGGAGGACTTCGCCAGCGCCTGGCTGCCACGCGTCCTGCAACGCTTTCGCCGCTGGCACCCCGAAGCATCCATCGAACTCAAGGTCGGTATCACCACCGACCTGCTCCGCCAGCAGGCCCAGGGGCGCACCGACGTGGTGTTCGGCAAGCAGTGCCGGCGGGTCGGAGACGACGGCGAACTGCTCTGGGAGGAACCGCTGGTCTGGGCCGCGGCGACCGCGATCGAGCTGCCCGTGGGCGAACCGCTGCCGCTGGCGCTGTTCCCCGAACCCTGCGTCTACCGCGAAGCGGCGATTACAGCCCTCGGCGCCGCTGCGCGTCCCTGGCGCCTGGTGTTCGAGAGCGCCAGCATGGCCGGCTGCCTGTCCGCCGCGCTGGCCGGTTTCGCCGTGACGGTGGTGGCGCGCAGCCAGATGCGCGAGGGGCTGCGCGAACTGGGCCCGGAACAGGGTTTTCCGACGCTGCCGGAGGCGCGTTTCTACGCCTTCTCGCGCCAACCCAGCCTGGCGGCCGAGGCACTGATCGAGGCGGTGCGGCAGCTCGGCCAGCGCAGTCGCTTCGTTACCGCACAGGGATGAGAGCAAACGGTACTCACCTACGCGCCGGCGGATAACCGCAAGCGGTTGTTCGTCCTACGTCCGAAGAGGCTTCGTGGCTGCCCAATGAAAAACGCCGCGTCCCTGTGCAGGGACGCGGCGTCGGAAGGCATTGGCGCGGCGTCGATCAGCCGATCTTGTTGCCGTGCGCCTGCTGGTCGGCATGGTAGGACGAACGCACCAGCGGACCGGACGCGACGTTCTTGAAGCCCATCTTCTCGCCTTCCTCGGCGAACCAGGCGAAGGTATCCGGATGCACGAAGCGCTGCACCGGCAGGTGGTTGCGCGACGGCTGCAGGTACTGGCCAAGGGTCAGCATGTCGATGTCGTGCTCGCGCATCCGCTGCATGACCTCGATGACCTCATCGTCGGTCTCGCCCAGGCCAAGCATCAGCCCGGACTTGGTCGGTACGTGCGGAACCATCTGCTTGAACTTCTGCAGCAGGTCCAGCGACCACTCGAAGTCCGAGCCCGGCCGCGAGGAGCGGTACAGGCGCGGCACCGTCTCCAGGTTATGGTTGAACACGTCCGGCGGCTCGTTGGCGGTGATCTCCAGGGCGATGTCCATGCGACCGCGATAGTCGGGCACCAGGGTTTCCAGCTGGATCCCCGGCGACAGCTTGCGGATCTCGCGCAGGCAGTCGGCGAAGTGCTGGGCACCGCCGTCGCGCAGGTCGTCGCGGTCCACCGAGGTGATCACCACGTACTTCAGCCGCAGGTCGGCGATGGCGATGGCCAGGTTGGTCGGCTCGTCGACGTCCAGCGGCTTCGGCCGGCCATGGCCGACGTCGCAGAACGGGCAGCGCCGGGTGCAGATGTCACCCATGATCATGAAGGTCGCGGTGCCGCCGGAGAAGCACTCGCCCAGGTTCGGGCAGGACGCCTCTTCGCAGACGCTGTGCAGCTTGTGCTTGCGCAGCAGTTGCTTGATGCGGTCGACCTCGGGGGAAACCGGGATGCGCACGCGGATCCAGTCGGGTTTCTTCGGCAGTTCCTCGGTGGGAATGATCTTCACCGGAATCCGCGCGACCTTTTCCGCGCCGCGCAGCTTCACGCCGACTTCCACCTTGCCCGGCTTGGCTTCTCCGGACTTCTCCACAACAGTGCTCATGTCAGTTCGATCCCGCCCGTAAGGGTCTTCTGTTCAGCGTAGCCAAGGCGTGAGACGAGCTCAGCGCGCAATCGGGTACACACCTCGGCAAAATCCACCGGCCCAACCAGGTCGCGCAGTTGGGTCATGGGCATCCCGGCGTAGCCGCAGGGATTGATTCGTTGGAACGGTCGCAGGTCCATGTCCAGGTTCAGCGCCAGGCCATGGAAGGAACAGCCGTTACGGATGCGCAGGCCGAGGGAGGCGATCTTCGCCCCGTCGACGTAGACACCCGGCGCGTCCGGCTTGGCCACGGCCTGCACGTCATAGGACGCCAGCAGGCCGATCAGGCTCTGCTCGATCCGGCTGACCAGCTCGCGCACGCCCAGTCCCAGGCGGCGGACATCGAGCAGCAGGTAGGTGACCAACTGGCCGGGGCCGTGGTAGGTCACCTGGCCGCCGCGATCCACCTGGATCACCGGGATGTCGCCGGGGAACAGCACATGCTCCGCCTTGCCGGCCTGCCCCTGGGTGAAGACCGCAGGGTGCTGCAACAGCCAGGCTTCGTCCATTACCGATTTGTCGCGTTCGGCAACGAAGCGCTGCATGGCATGCCAGGTCGGTTCGTAGGGAACCTCGCCGAGCTCACGGAAGCCCAGCTCGAGTCCCATCAGAGCACCATGTGCACGCGTCCGGTCGCGCGCAGGTCGTTATGGATGGCTTGCAGTTGGTCGACATCGGTGGCGGTGATCAGCACCTGCACCGAGAGGAAGCGCCCCTTGCTGCTGTCGCGGACCACCAGGGTCTCGACGTCGAGATCCGGCGCGTGGCGCTGGATGATTTCCACGACCAGGTCGGAGAAACCTTCGCCGGCGTCGCCGATCACCTTGATCGGATAGCGCTCGCAGGGGAATTCGATTTTCGGGGGTTGAACGTCAGGGGTATCGGTCATGGCGGCGGCGGACCCGTGGTCCGCGGGGACGGGCGCCCGCTGGCCTCGTGAGCGGGCGGGCGCCGGTCGGTCAGT
Organism: Pseudomonas sp. FDAARGOS_761; assembly: GCF_013343155.1. Taxonomy (NCBI): domain Bacteria; kingdom Pseudomonadati; phylum Pseudomonadota; class Gammaproteobacteria; order Pseudomonadales; family Pseudomonadaceae; genus Pseudomonas; species Pseudomonas sp. FDAARGOS_761. Next base: position 4,563,687 of record NZ_CP054572.1, read on the forward strand.
TGAACAAACCGTAGAAGAACAGGCGGATGCTATCCCACAGGCGGCGGAAGAAACCACCCTCCTCGACGGCGTTGAGGGCGACCAGGTCGGCGCTGCGGATGACCTTGTCGTCCAGCTTCACTTCCACCTTGCCGATCACCTGGCCCTGCTGGATCGGCGCCATCAGCTGCGGCTCCAGGACCATGCTGGCCTGCAGCTTCTGCATCTGGCCGCGCGGCAGGGTCATGGTCAGGTCTTCGGCGAGGCCGGCTTTCACTTCATGCTCGGAACCCTTCCAGACCAGGCCCTTGGTCAGCTCGGTGCCCTTCTTGTAGAAGTTGCGGCTTTCGAAGAAGCGGAAGCCATAGGTCAGCAGCTTCTGGGTCTCGGCGGCGCGGGCCTGCTCGCTGTTGGTGCCGAACACCACCGCGATCATGCGCTGGCCGTCGCGTACCGCGGAAGCCACCAGGCAGTAGCCGGCTTCGTCGGTGTGGCCGGTCTTCAGGCCGTCGACGGTCTTGTCGCGCCACAGCAGCAGGTTGCGGTTCGGCTGCTTGATGTTGTTCCAGAGGAATTCCTTCTGCGCGTAGATCGCGTAGTGGCTCGGCTCGCCGTAGATGATCGCGCGGGCCAGCACCGCCATGTCGCGGGCGGAGGAATAGTGGTCCGGGTTGGGCAGGCCGGTGGCGTCCATGAAGTGGGAGTTGGTCAGGCCCAGCTTCTGCGCGGTGGTGTTCATCATGTCGGCGAAGGCGTCTTCGCTGCCGGCGATATGCTCGGCCAGGGCGACGCTGGCGTCGTTGCCGGACTGGATGATGATGCCATGCAGCAGGTCGCTCACCGATACCTGGCTGCCGACCTTGATGAACATCCGCGAACCGCCGGTGCGCCAGGCATGTTCGCTGACGGTGACCAGGTCGTTCTCGCCGATGCGGCCGGCCTCGATCTCCTTGGTGGCGATGTAGGCGGTCATCAGTTTGGTCAGGCTGGCCGGCGGCAGGCGCTGGTCGCCGTTGTTCTCGACCAGAACCTGGCCGCTCTCTCCGTCCATCAGGACGTACGACTTGGCGGCCAGTTGCGGCGGCGCCGGAACCATGGATTCAGCAGCCCAGCCAGCCGTAGGGGCGATGAACAGGACAAGCAGTGACAAGCGTTTCGCGATAGTGGTGATGTTCATCCGTCTCTCTGGTTCTACCAATGGTCAAACAATCCCTTGCGGGAATTCCCTGCGTGAGTAGGCGCTCAGTCGGGGCGTACCAGCGTCGGCTGGCCAAGGTTGGCCACGCGGATGCTGTCCTGGGTGCGGCTAACCTCGTCCGCCGAACCGATCGGTCCCAGCCGCACCCGGTGCAGAATCTGCTGGTTGCGTACGACCGAGCTGATAAACACCGGCGCAGCCGTCACGCCGCTCAGCTTGGCCTTCAGCAGCTCCGCCGCATCCGGGTTGGCGAAGGCGCCCACCTGGAGATACAGGCCATCGGCTGGTAATGAAGCGTTTTTTTTTGAGTCGATCTGCACCGGCAGCACGGCGGCCGCGTGCTGCGCCGGCGGCGGGGTGTAGGTCTCGATCGGCTGGGCCATCGCCACCGCCTGAGTTTGCGTCGCAGCGGGGGCCTGGGCCACCGCCTGCTTGGGCTGCGCCAGGACCATCGGTGCCGGCCGGCCGCGCTGGGCCCACCACTGCACCGGGTCGATGCCTTCGACCTTGACCCGCGCGGTGCCGGTCTCGGCATAGCCGAGCTTCTTCGCCGCGGCGAAGGACAGGTCGATGACCCGGTCGGAATAGAACGGGCCGCGGTCGTTGACGCGGACGATCACGCTCTTGCCGTTGTCCAGGTTGGTCACCCGCACGTAGCTCGGCAACGGCAGGGTCTTGTGCGCGGCGGTCATGCCGTAGAGGTCGTAGGTCTCGCCGTTGGCGGTGGCCTGGCCGTGGAACTTGGTGCCGTACCAGGACGCGGTGCCGACCATCCGGTAGGCCCGCGCATCGTTCATCGGGTAGTAGGTCTTGCCCAGCACGGTGTAGGGATTGGCCTTCACCGAACCGTTGTGCGGCATCGGCACCGCATCGGGGATCCGCGACACGTCGACGTCCCACCAGGGGGCGCCGTCGCGATGCGGACGGGAATAGTCGCCCGGCCCGGAAATGCCCGCCTGCCTGGCCGGCTGCTGGGGCGCCTTGCTGGAGCAACTGCTCAACAGCACGGCCGCCAGCCCGAGGCCGCAGACGGCGGGCAGGATCAGGGAGGAGCGGACACGCTTGCTCAATGGGCACCTCGCGCGCGGGCAATCTCGCCCGCCAGCTGATAAACCGCCATGGCATACATGGCGCTGCGATTATAGCGGGTGATCACGTAGAAGTTCGGCAAACCGACCCAATACTCGATGCCCTTGTCGCCGACGAAACGCATCGCCGTGACCTTCTGGTCGTCGCGCAGCGCATCGTGGGTGCGCCAGCCGCGGGCACGCAGCTCGCCCAGGCTCATGGTCGGGTCGACGCCCCTGGTCACCGCGCTCTCGGCGCTCTCGTCGTTGATCTCGGCCACCGAGACCACCGGCTCGCCGGTGACCCAGCCGTGCTGCTTGAAGTAGCTGGCGACGCTACCGATGGCGTCGGTCGGGTCGCTCCAGATATTGATGTGGCCATCGCCGTCGAAGTCCACCGCGTAGGCGCGGAAGCTGCTCGGCATGAATTGCGGCAGGCCCATGGCGCCGGCGTAGGAGCCGGTCAGGCTGAGCGGGTCGACCTGCTGTTCGCGGGCGAGCAGGAGGAACTCGCGCAACTCCTTGCGGAAGAAGTCGGCCCGCGGCGGGTAGTCGAAGCCGAGGGTGGACAGCGCGTCCATCACCCGGTAGCTGCCGGTGTTGCGGCCGAAGAAGGTTTCCACGCCGATGATCGAGACGATGATCTCGGCCGGCACGCCGTATTCCTTCTCTGCCCGCGCCAGGTCTTCGGCATGCTTGTTCCAGAAGTCGACACCACGACTGATGCGCGCGTCGCTGATGAAGATCGGCCGGTATTCCTTCCACTGCTTGACCCGCTCGGCCGGGCGCGAGATCGCATCGAGGATCGACTGCTTGCGGTTCACGTCGCGGAACAGCCCCATCAGCTGCTCTCCGGCGAAGCCGTAGTCGCGGGTCATTTCGCTGACGAACTCGGCCACTTGCGGCGAGCCGTCGTAGTCCCCCGCCTGGGCCGCCCCGGACAGGCCAATGACGCCGGCTACGCCGACCCATTGGACGCCCCTGGCCGCCCATGTACGCAGTACTTGCATTGCGTTCTTCACTCTTGGTCTCAAACCTGGGCGATCCACTTCCGATGGGTATGGATCGACATCAGAACCCCGAACCCTGACAACAGGGTAACCAGCGAAGTTCCGCCATAACTAATGAAAGGCAGCGGTACCCCCACCACCGGCAACAACCCGCTCACCATACCGATATTCACGAAGACATAAACGAAAAACGTCATGGTGATGCCACCGGCCAGCAGTTTGCCGTAGAGCGTCTGCGCCTGGGCGGTGATCACCAGGCCACGACTGATCAGCAGCAGGTAGAGCACCAGCAGCAGGCAGACGCCGACCAGGCCGAACTCCTCGCCGAGGACCGCAATGATAAAGTCGGTGTGGCTTTCCGGCAAAAAATCCAGGTGCGACTGGGTGCCCAGCAGCCAGCCCTTGCCGAATACCCCGCCGGAACCGATGGCCGCCTTAGACTGGATGATGTTCCAGCCGGTGCCCAGCGGGTCGCTTTCCGGGTCGAGGAAGGTCAGCACCCGCTGTTTCTGGTAGTCGTGCATGATGAAGAACCACATCGCCACTGCGATCGGCACCGCCGCCGACACCGCGCCGACGATCCAGCGCCAGCGCAGGCCGCCGACGAACAGCACGAAGCCGCCGGAAGCGAGGATCAGCATGGCGGTGCCGAGGTCGGGCTGTTTCAGGATCAGCACGAACGGGGTGATGATGATCGCCAGGCTGATCACCATGTGCTTGAGCCCCGGCGGCAGGTTGCGCTTGGACAGGTACCAGGCCACCGTCATCGGCATCAGCAGCTTCATGAACTCCGAGGGCTGGAAGCGGATCACCCCGGGGATGTTGATCCAGCGCGTCGCCCCCTTGGCGTCGTGGCCGATCACGTCGACCACCACCAGCAGCGCGACCCCCACCAGGTAGCCCAGCGGCACCCAGCGGGCCATGAAGCGCGGCTCGATCTGGGCGATGACCACCATCATGCCCAGTCCCAGGCCGAACGAGGTGGCCTGCTTCATCAGCATGTCCCAGCTCTTGCCGCTCGCCGAATAGAGGACGAACAGGCCGGTGGCGCCGAGGATCAGCAACAGCAGCAGGAGAATCCCGTCGATGTGCAGGCGCTGCAACAGGCTGGCGCGCCGGCGCATCACGTCTTCGTTGGACAGGGTGCGGTCGAAGTTACTGTTCAAGGGCGGGCGCCTCCGGCTCGGCTGCCGTGGGTTCGGGCTTGGCCACCGCCGCCGCGAGCGGCGCGACGGGTTCCGCGTATTCGGCCTTGAGCTTGCCGTGCTCGTCGAGCAGCCAGGCGTCCATCACCTGCTTGACCACCGGGGCGGCGACGCCGGAGCCGGACTCGCCGTTCTCCACCATCACCGCCACCGCGATCTGCGGGTTGTTGGCCGGCGCGAAGCCGACGAACAGGGCGTGGTCGCGGTGCCGCTCGAGCAGCTTGGAGCGGTCGTAGCGCTCGTTCTGCTTGATCGCCACCACCTGGGCGGTACCGCTCTTGCCGGCGATCAGGTAGGCCGAGGTGGCGCCAACCTTGCGCGCCGTGCCGCGGGCGCCATGCACCACCTGCTGCATGCCGTAGTCGACGCGGTCCCAGTTGGCCGGGTCGCGCAGCACGATGTCGGGCATCGGGTCGGGGTCGACCGGCGGCTGGCCGTCGATGGTCTTGGCCAGGTGCGGGCGGATCCAGTGGCCCTTGTTGGCCAGTAGCGCGGTCATCTGCGCCAGTTGGATCGGCGTCGCCTGCATGTAGCCCTGGCCGATGCCGAGGATCAGGGTCTCCCCCGGGTACCAGACCTGGCGGCGGGTCTTGCGCTTCCATTCGCGCGAGGGCATCAGCCCGTCGGCTTCGCCGAACATGTCCAGGGCGACTTTCTGGCCGAAGCCGAAGCGGCTCATGAAGGCGTGCAGGCGGTCGATCCCCAGCTTGTGCGCGAGGTCGTAGAAATAGGTGTCGTTGGACCGGTAGATCGCCGACTCCAGGCTCACCCAGCCATCGCCGTAGCGGTTCCAGTTACGGTACTTGTGGTCGTAGTTGGGCAACTGGTAGTAGCCGGGGTCGAAGACCCGCGAGGTCGGCGTGACCACCCCGGCGTCGAGGCCGGCCAGTGCCACCGCCGGCTTCACCGTCGAGCCCGGCGGATAGAGCCCGCGCAGGACGCGGTTGTACAGCGGCCGGTCGATGGAGTCGCGCAGCTCGGCATAGGCCTTGAAGCTGATGCCGGTGACGAACAGGTTGGGGTCGTAGCTCGGCTGGCTGACCATCGCCAGCACGTCGCCGGTGGACGGCTGGATCGCCACGATGGCGCCCCGCCGCCCGGCCAGGGCGTTCTCGGCGGCCTCCTGCAGGCGGCTATCGATGCTCAGGACGATGTCCTTGCCGGGAATCGGGTCGGTGCGCTTGAGCACCCGCAGCACCCGCCCGCGGGCGTTGGTCTCGACTTCCTCGTAGCCAACGGTGCCGTGCAACTCGCTCTCGTAGAAGCGCTCGATGCCGGTCTTGCCGATATGGTGGGTGCCGCTGTAGTTGATCGGGTCGAGGTTCTTCAGTTCCTGCTCGTTGATCCGCCCGACGTACCCGACCGAATGGGCGAAGTGCTCCTTCAGCGGGTAGTGGCGGACGAACTGGGTCGCCACGTCGACGCCCGGCAGGCGGAACTGGTTCACCGCGATGCGGGCGATCTGTTCCTCGTTGAGTTCGAACATGATGGGAACCGGCTCGAACGGACGCCGCCCCTGCTTCATGCGCTTCTCGAAGATGGCCCGGTCGTCCTCGGTCAGGCCGAGGATCTCCACCAGCGTGTCGAGGGTCTTCTGCAGGTCCTCGGTGCGTTCGCGGGTGATGGTCAGGCTGAAGCTCGGCCGGTTGTCGGCGATGATCACGCCGTTGCGGTCGAAGATGATCCCGCGGGTCGGCGGGATCGGCTGCACATGGACCCGGTTGTTCTCCGACAGCGTCGAATGGTACTCGTACTGGGTCACCTGCAGGTGGTACATGCGCGCCACCAGCACCAGGGTCAGCAAGACCACCGCCACCGCCCCGACGATGACGCGCCGACGCACCAGGCGGGCGTCTTTCTCGTGGTCTTTCAGGTGGATCGGCTGCGGCATCGGGACTGGGGACTATTTGTGGTAGGGGTGCCCGGACAATACGGTCCAGGCCCGGTAGATCTGCTCGCCGACCAGGATCCGCACCAACGGGTGCGGCAGCGTCAACGGCGACAGCGACCAGCGCTGCTCGCTGCGCGCGCAGACCTCCGGCGCCAGCCCTTCCGGGCCGCCGACCATGAGATTCACGGTGCGTGCGTCGAGACGCCAGCGATCCAGTTCGCGAGCCAGTTGCTCGGTGCTCCAGGGCCGACCTTCGACCTCCAGGGTCACCACCCGTTCCCCCGGCTGCACGCGCGCCAGCATGGCCTCGCCTTCCTGACGGATCAGGCGTGCCACGTCGGCGTTCTTGCCACGGGTGTTGAGCGGGATCTCCACCAGTTCGAGGGACAGCTCGGCCGGCAGGCGCTTGACGTACTCCTGCCAGCCTTCCTCGACCCAGCGAGGCATGCGCGAGCCAACCGCGATCAGGCGCAACCGCATGCCGGCGTCACTCTTCCGGCTGGTGCTGGGCGCGGCTCTGCTCGGCGCCCTGCCACAGGCGCTCCAGGTCGTAGAACTGGCGGGTCGCCGGGAGCATCACGTGGACCACCACGTCGCCCAGGTCGAGCAGCGCCCATTCGCCGGACTCCAGGCCTTCGCTGCCCAGGGGCTTGACGCCGTTTTCCTTGGCCTTGGTCAGGACGTTGTCGGCCAGCGACTTGACCTGGCGGCTAGAACTGCCGCAGGCGATCACCATGTAGTCGGTGACGCTGGTCTTGTCCCGCACATCGAGAGTCACGATGTCCTGGGCCTTGAGGTCTTCCAGGGCATCGATGGCCACTTGGACGAGTTGTTCGGTTTGCATTGAGTCGGTCTCTGTTTCTTTATCAGTGTGGCGCACGATACAGGTGGTGCGCCTCGATGTAGTTCAATACCGCGTCCGGCACCAGGAAACGCACGGAGCGCCCGGCACCCAGCAGCGCACGGATCTGGGTGGCGGACACCGCCAGCGGCGTCTGCCAGACGAAGGTGATCTGCCCGCCCGGCCCTTTCAGGGCCTGCGGGTCGGCCACGCTCCGCGCCGCCAGCAGGTCGCGCAGCGACTCCGGCGGCTCGCTGTCGGCATCCGGACGCTGCAACACGACGATGTGGCAGTGATCCAGCAACGCCTCCCAGCGGTGCCACGTCGGCAAGCCGCAGAAGGCATCCCAGCCGATCAGCATGAACAACTGGTCGTCGGCCGCCAGTTCCGCCCGCACCGACTCCAGGGTGTCGATGGTGTAGGACGGCTTGTCGCGCTTCAGTTCGCGGGGATCGACCGTCAATCGCTCGACTCCCGCCACCGCCCGCTCGACCATCGCCAACCGCTGCGCGGCCGACACCTGCGGGGTTTCCCGGTGCGGCGGCCGCGCATTGGGCAGCAGGCGCAGTTCGTCGAGGGCGAACTGCTCGGCCATTTCCACGGCGCTGCGCATATGTCCGATATGCACGGGGTCGAAAGTGCCGCCGAACAGGCCGATACGTTTGCCCATCAGGTGCGCACGTGACCGTCGCCGAAGACGACGTACTTCTCGCTGGTCAGGCCTTCCAGGCCGACCGGGCCGCGGGCGTGCAGCTTATCGGTGGAAATCCCGATCTCGGCGCCGAGGCCGTACTCGAAGCCGTCGGCGAAGCGGGTCGAGGCGTTGACCATCACCGAAGCGGAATCCACTTCGGCGAGGAAACGCCGCGCATCGCTGAAGTTCTCGGTAATGATCGCGTCGGTGTGCTGCGAGCCGTAGGTGTTGATGTGCTCGATCGCCGCGTCCAGCCCGTCGACGATGCGGATCGACAGGATCGGCGCGTTGTACTCGGTACGCCAGTCCTCCTCGGTAGCCTCCAGCACGTCTGCGCCGAGCAGCGCGCGGGTCGCGGCGTCGCCGCGCAGTTCCACGCCCTTCTCGCGGTAGATCGTGGCCAGCGGCGGCAGCGCCCGCTCGGCGATACCGGCATGCACCAGCAGCGTCTCCATGGTATTACACGGCGCGTAGCGCTGGGTCTTGGCGTTGTCGGCGACGCGAATCGCCTTGTCCAGGTCGGCGGCGACATCGATGTAGACGTGGCAGATGCCGTCCAGGTGCTTGATCACCGGCACCTTGGCCTCGCGGCTGATGCGCTCGATCAGGCTCTTGCCGCCGCGCGGGACGATCACGTCGACGTATTCGGGCATGCTGATCAGCGCGCCGACCGCGGCGCGGTCGGTGGTTTCCACCACCTGCACGGCGGCGGCCGGCAGGCCGGCCTCGGCCAGGCCCTGCTGGATGCAGCGGGCGATCGCCTGGTTGGAGTGGATCGCCTCGGAGCCGCCGCGCAGGATGGTCGCGTTGCCGGACTTCAGGCACAGGCTGGCGGCGTCGATGGTCACGTTCGGCCGCGACTCGTAGATGATCCCGACCACGCCCAGCGGCACGCGCATCTTGCCGATCTGGATGCCCGAGGGCACGTAGCGCATGTCGCGGATCTCGCCGATCGGGTCGGGCAGCGTGGCGACCTGGCGCAGGCCCTCGATCATGTCGTCGATGCGCGCCGGGGTCAGCGCCAGGCGGTCCAGCATCGCCGGCTCCAGGCCATTGGCCCGGCCGGCAGCGAGGTCCTGCTCGTTGGCGTGGGACAACTCCGCGCGGGCGGCGTCCAGCGCATCGGCCGCGGCCAGCAGGGCGCGGTTCTTCTGCGCGGTGGCGGCGCGCGCGAGCAACCGCGAGGCGGCGCGGGCATCGCGGCCCAGGCGGCTCATATAGTCGAGGACGGACTCGGTCATGGTCTCGGCATCTGGCGTCAGGGAAATGCGCGATTATAGCGAGCCAGCCCCGGCGCGCCCAGCCGCAACAGCCGGTCGGTAGACAGTGCGTTCTGCGGCCCCCGGCGGTAACGCGGCGGCCCCGCTGCGCCTGGGCCTGTGCGCGAGACGGTGACACCCGGGCGCAGGCGCCGGCCGAAGGATAGGTAAACAAAATTGCTACCTCTGTTTACCTTCGAAGCGAGCCTGGCCGCTGCCACCCACCGGCACCCGCTCGGCAGAACAACAATAACGACGCACACACCGCGGGGCCTCGCCATGCGCTACCGTACCGACTACAGCGCGCAGTCGCTGAGCAGCGAACCGGATATCCTCTTTCTAGACGGCTGGCAACTGCGCTACCAGGCCTTCGCCGCCCGCGCCGACGACCCGCGCCCGCCGGTGCTCCTGCTGGGCGGCGCCTTCCAGAGCTTCCGCTCGTTCGCCGGCGAGGTCAGCGAACTGCTCGCCGAGCACCCGGTGATCCTGCTCGACCTGCCGAGCCAGGGCGGCAACCTGCAACTGGCGGCGGAACTGAGCCTGGAAGACCTCGCCGACCTGATCGCGGCCTTCGCCGAACGGCTCGGCCTGCCGCCGTTGATGCCCATCGGCCTGTCCTACGGCTCGGCCCTGGCCGCGCTGTTCGCCGCCCGCCATCCGCGCCGCTGCGCGCGCCTGCTACTGGCCGGCATCACCGCATTCGGCCGCCCCGGTGCGCGGCTGCTGCTGGAAGAAGCGCTGGCCCGGCTCGACGAGGGCGACCAGAGCGCCTTCGCCCACGGCGTACTGACCGGCCTGATCAACCCGCTACAGCTGGAACGTACCGGCGTCTCCCCGGTATTTCGCAAGGCCATGCTGCGCCAGTTGCAACGCCTGACCGTGGCGGAGATCGAACGCTACCGGCAGAATAGCCGGCGCCTGCTGGCCTTCGGCGGCTTCGAGCGGCACCCGACCTGCCCGACCCTGGTACTCGCCGGCGAGTACGACCATTTCACCCAGCCCTGGGAACATGCGGTGTTCGCCCATGCCTGCGGGAACGCCGAGTTCGCCCTGATCCACGACGCCGACCATCTTGCCCAGTTCGAACGACGCGAGGCCTGCGCCCGGCTCTACGGCCCGTTCCTGCGCGGCGAGGCGCTGCCGGAGCGCGCCGAGGGCAGCACGCGGATCCCGCGCACGCGCCTGCTCGGCCTGGAGCGACGCTTCGAGGTCCGCCATCGGCCAGCCCAGGGGCACGCTCGGCTGGAACATCCGCAGCTCGGCGTCTATGCGGTGGAACTGGTGGAACTCGGCTATTTCGGCGGGCGGCTGCACGCCGAGCTGCCCGAATCCCGCCCGCAACGCGGCTGGCGGTTGTGCTACGACGGCCTGGCGGACTTGGACATCCTGCCCCTGCGTTCGACCGCCGGCGGCTTCGCCTTCATCTTCCCGCACTCCGATCCGGCGGCCAGCGCCGGACTGGCCGACCTCCTCGCCGCCTGGCAGCGAGCGGAGGTCGCCTGAAAGGCGGCTATGCCGTGCGGCTTTCGATCACCCGCACCAGGCTCGGCAGGCGTCCCTGCGGCAAGCCCAGGGCGGCGCCTTCGCGCTGCGGGTCGAGCACCAGGGTGGAGGCAAAGCCGCAGCGGGCGAAGGCCGCCTCGATTTCCGCGGCATTGCGGTAGTGCAACGGATAGCTTCCCCGCGTCAGCCGCCCGATGATCCCCACTCCCCAGCGGATCTGCCGGTAGCGCGGGTGCTCGCGGAGATCGGGATAGAGGTCGGTCAGGTAAGTGCCCTGGGGAAAGCGTTTAAGTTCGGTCGCCAGGCGACTCCAGAAGGCCTCGATCACCGGGCGCTGGAAATAGTTCACCAGCCCCTCGGTGATCACCACCAGCGGGCGCTCGCGGTCGAGCCCGGCGAACAGCGCGGCGAGGCTGCGCTCGCCGTCCTCGGCGAGGATATCCACAGCCGCCACCGCGTGCTCCGGACCCAGCCAACCCTGATCGCGAAGCAGCGCCGCCTTGCGCGCGGCCATCGGCGGCAGGTCGGCCTCCAGGTAGCGCAACTGTGGATAGCGTTGCCGGAAGCGTCGCCCGCGCGGCGAGAGCCCGCAGGCCATTTCCACCACCTGGACCACTCCCTCGCGTTCGACGGCCTGGGTCAGGCGCGCGTCGATCATGAGGTGTCTTTGTAACAGGAAATCCTCGATGTTCAGCCCGAAACCGAGCTGCGCGCCCCAGTTGATCGGCGCGACGAAGCCGTGTACCCAGCGGCCGAAGACGGTGGCGAAGGCCGGTTCGGCGAGTCGATGGCGGAACCAGACGTAGCCAGTGTAATGGGCGCTGGGCGTGATGTGGGCACTGTCGACACGCTCTCGTTCAACCATGATTCAGGCTCTTGTTGTTATCATTCGCCAGCCTATGACTGCCATGGTCCCAGCGACAATCCCATGTCCCGCGATCCCATCCTTAGTTTGCCCTGGCCCGACGCCCGGCCACTCCCCGACACCTTCTTCGACCGCGATGCGTTGCTGGTCGCCCGCGAGCTGCTGGGCAAGGTGATCCGCCATCGCCAGGGCAATCTCTGGCTGGCGGCGCGAATCATCGAGACCGAGGCCTACTACCTGGAGGAGAAAGGCAGCCACGCCTCGCTCGGCTACACCGAGAAGCGCAAGGCACTGTTCCTCGACGGCGGGCACATCTATATGTATTACGCGCGCGGCGGCGACTCGCTGAACTTCAGCGCCGGCGGGCCGGGCAATGCGGTGCTGATCAAGTCCGGCCATCCCTGGCTGGATCGCATCAGCGACCACGCGGCGCTGGAGCGGATGCAGAGCCTGAACCCGGACAGCCAGGGCCGGCCCCGCGAGATCGGCCGCCTGTGCGCCGGCCAGACCCTGCTGTGCAAGGCCATGGGGCTGAAGGTGCCGGAGTGGGACGCACAGCGCTTCGATCCGCAGCGACTGTTCGTCGACGATGTCGGCGAGCGCCCCAGCCAGGTGATCCAGGCCGCTCGGCTGGGCATTCCGAAGGGGCGCGACGAACACCTGCCGTACCGTTTCGTCGATGCCGCCTTCGCCGCCTTCTGCACCCGCAACCCACTGCGCCGCGGCCAGGTCGCCGGGCGCGACTATCATCTACTCGGACACCAGGACCCGCACCTGCAATGAGTCTCGACAGCTTCAACGCCTGGATGGCCGCCAACCCCGAGTGGCTGGGGCTGGCCATCTTCCTCATCGCCTTCCTCGAATGCGCGGCCATCGTCGGCATCGTCCTGCCCGGCGTGGTGCTGCTGTTCGGCGTCGCGGTGATCGCTGGCAGCGGCGCCCTCAGCCTCGGCGAAACCCTGCTGCTGGCCTACGCCGGCGGGGTGCTGGGCGACCTCAGCTCGTACTGGATCGGCCGCCGCTTCCACCAGAACATCCGCCGCCTACCCGGCCTGCGCAGCCATCCGCAGTGGATCACCGCCGCCGAGGTGTACTTCGAGCGCTACGGTATCGCCAGCCTGCTGGTCGGCCGCTTCATCGGCGCCCTGCGGCCGATGCTGCCGATGGTCGCCGGCATGCTCGACATGCCGTTCGGCCGTTTTCTCGGCGTTTCGCTGATTGCCGCCGCCGGCTGGGCGGTCGCCTACCTGTTGCCCGGCTGGGCCACCGGCGCAGCCCTGCGCCTGCCGTTGCCGGAAGGCTTCTGGAGCGAAGCCGGGATCGTCGCGGCCTGCCTGGCGGTGCTGGTCGGCGTGGTAGTCCAGGCCAGCCTGCGACGCAAACGCTGGGCAACCGCTGTGGCGGCCGCGCTGAGCCTGGTCCTGCTGCTGGCGATGACCGTCGCCTGGCCGTACCTCCAGGACCTCGACCAGGGCCTGATGACGCTGGTCCAGGAGCACCGCAACGCCGACCTGAACCCGGTGATGGTGGTGGTCACCCGGCTCGGCGATTTCCGCACCCAGTTCATCGCCGGCGCGCTGCTCGGCGGTATCCTCCTGCTGACCCGGCAATGGCGTCCGGCCATCTTCGCCATCGGCACCCTGGTGGGTACCGCGCTGGCCAACCAGACCCTGAAGACCCTGTTCGCCCGCGCCCGCCCGGAAGTGCTGGCCGAACCGCTGAGCAGCTTCAGCTTCCCCAGCGGGCACAGCTCGGCGTCCTTCGCCTTCTTCCTCACCCTGGGCGTCCTCGCCAGCCGCCAGCAACCGCCGCGCTGGCGCCTGACCTGGGTACTGCTGGCGGTGATCCCGTCGCTGAGCATCGCCCTGTCGCGGGTCTACCTTGGCGTGCACTGGCCGTCGGACATCGTCGCCGGCGCCCTGCTCGCCACTACGGTCTGCGCCGCCAGCCTGTGGCTGAGCCAGCGCCGCGAGTCGCTGCCGGCGCTGCCGCAACGGGTCTGGTGGCTGCTGTTGCCGGTCTGCGTGGCGACCCTGGCGATCGCCGCCGGCTGGGCCCTGCCGGAAGCCATTGCGCGCTACCGGCCGCTGTGAGGGTTGGCGCTCAGTCGATACCCAACTCGCCCTGCAGGTGCTCCAGCAGCACCTGGATCCGCGCCAGTTGCATCTGCGCGTCGGGCAGGGCGAGCAGTTCGAGCTTGCGTTCGGTATCGAACGGCAGCAGGTAGGCCAACTGGTTGGCCAGGTCCTGCTGGCCGCCGGGCTCGCCGCCCATCTCCAGCGCGGCCACCATCGGATGCTCGGCCAGCACGCTGAGCAACGCGGCGAGATCGTTGTGTTCGTAGGTCAGGGGTTGCTCCGGCAGGTCTTCGAACCACTCGATCTCGCCAACGCTGAGCTGGTCGGCCTGGACCTCCACCGACAGCACCTGGAAACGCCGACCGCCCTCCACGCGGATGCCCAGCAGGCCGTTCGGGCGCTGCTGCCAGTCGCGGACCGAGGCCTCGCAGCCGACCATCGCCAGGCGGCTCGGCGCTTCGCCGACCTCCCGCCCTTCGCCGATGGTCACCACGCCGAAACCGGTGCCCTGCTTCATGCAGCGGCTGATCATGTCCAGGTAGCGCGCCTCGAAGATCTGCAGGTCCAGGCGGCAACCGGGGAACAGCACGGCGTTGAGGGGAAACAACGGCAACTTCATCGCGACTCCTCGGGCATCGTCAGGCAACCAGCGCTACCGCCAACGGTAGCAGCACTGCGGTGGCAACGCCCATCAGGCTCATCGCCAGGGCGGCGAAGGCGCCGCACTCCTCGCCTTCCTGCAAGGCCCGCGAAGTGCCCACCGCGTGGGCCGTCATGCCCAGCGCCATGCCCTGCGCGGCGGGGTGCCGGACGCCGATGGCGCGCAGCAGCTCCGGCCCGAGGATCGCCCCGAGCACCCCGGTGATCAGTACGAACACGGCGGCCAGCGCCGCCACGCCGCCGATCTGGCTGGCCACCAGCATGGCGATCGGCGAGGTCACCGACTTCGGCGCCATGCTCATCAGCATCCGCGGCTCGGCACCGAACAGCCAGCCGAATGCGATGCCCAGCACCGTCGCCAGCGTACCGGCGACCACCAGGGTCAGCAGGGTCGGCCAGAACAATTGGCGGATACGCCGCAGGTTGAGGAACAGCGGCACCGCCAGGGCCACCGTGGCGGGGCCGAGGAGAATGGTCAGGACCTTGGCGCTGGCACTGTATTCGTCGTAGTCGATGCCGCAAAGCAGCAGTACGCCGATCACCACCAGCATCGACACCAGCACCGGCTGCAGGAACACCCAGCGGGTCCGTTCATAGGCGGCCAGGGCCAACTGGTAGGCGCCCAGGGTCACGCCGACGCCGAACAGCGGATGGTGGATCACCGCCTCGAGGGCGGCCTGCCAGGCCATCAGGACTCCTCCCGGCGACGTTGCTGGCGATCGATGAGCTTCTGCATCATCCAGCCGGCGAACAGGAACGACAGCACCAGCGACAGTACCAGCGCGCCGACGATGGCCCAGAAGTCGGCGGCGATCTCCCGCGCATAGGCCATCACCCCGACCGCCGCCGGCACCAGCAGCAGCGGCAGGTAGCGCAGCAACGAGCCGGCCGCCTCGTTGACCGGCTTGCCGACCTCGCCACGCGCCAGGAAATAACCGAACAGCAGCACCAGGCCGATGATCGGACCGGGCAGCATGGGCAACAACAGAACGTTCAGACCTGTGCCGAGCAACTGGAACAGCACCAGCCAGGTCAGACCACGAAGCAACATGGGCACCTCCAGCAAGGGCCGACCATTATGCCCAGCCCGCCGGGACATTGGCACGCTCCTCGCCTATCCATCAGTCGCAGTCGCGGCACCGCATGACGCGATATTCGCCAGGCCGATGGTTTCTTGACCCGGTCGCCAACGCGTGCTGATCTTCCTGCACCATGAGAACAACAGCCATCCTCCCGGAGGACTTATGCCATTCGTACCCGTAGCAGCGCTCAAGGACTATGTCGGCAAGGATCTCGGCCATTCCGAATGGCTCACCATCGACCAGGAGCGGGTCGACCAGTTCGCCGAATGCACCGGCGACCACCAGTTCATCCACGTCGATCCGGAGAAGGCGGCGAAGACGCCCTTCGGCGGCACCATCGCCCACGGTTTCCTGTCCCTGTCGCTGATCCCGAAGCTGATGGAAGGCCTGCTGGTGCTTCCCGAAGGACTGAAGATGGCGGTCAACTACGGCCTCGATACGGTGCGCTTCATCCAGCCGGTGCGGGTCGGCTCGCGGGTCCGCCTGGGCCTGACCCTGCTCGACGTCAACGAGAAGAATCCCGGCCAGTGGCTGATCAAGGCGCGCGCCACCCTGGAGATCGAAGGCCAGGAGAAACCCGCCTACATCGCCGAGACCCTCAGCCTCTGCTTCGTCTGAGCCCGCCCCAGCGAGCGCTGCCGTTCGCTTGACGGCCAGGCGCCTTCGCGCCCCTCTCCCCCCTTCCAAAAGCCCCCGCTCGCGGGGGCGCTCTGGGCCGGCAGGGAAATACCCTACTGCCAGGCAACGATTTTTCCGCCACACTGTCTCCCCTCCACCCTCGGACCGAACCACTCATCGGGAACGCCGCATGCTTCGCCCCGCCAGGTCTCTCTCGCTCTGCTCCGCCCTGGTCATCCTGCTCGCCGCCTGTGGCGAGGGCGAACCGCTGCTCCCGGCCGATGCGCGCCTGCCGGACGGCGCGCGCTATCGCGGCGAGCTGGTGGACGGGCGCCTGGAAGGCCAGGGCCGGCTGGACTACGACAACGGCGCCTGGTACGCCGGCCGCTTCGAGCATGGCCTGCTGCACGGCCATGGCACCTGGCAGGGCGCCGACGGCAGCCGCTACAGCGGTGGCTTCGCGGCCGGCCTGTTCGACGGTCAGGGACGCCTGGCGATGGCCGATGGCAGCGTCTACCAGGGCGGCTTCCGCCAGGGCCTGTTCGATGGCGAAGGCAGCCTGGAACAACAGGGCACTCGCTACCGCGGCGGTTTCCGCAAGGGCCTGTACAGCGGCCAGGGCACGCTGGACGGCAGCGATGGCAGCCGCTACCAGGGCAGCTTCCGCCAGGGTCGCCTGGAAGGTGAAGGCAGCTTCAGCGACAGCCAGGGCAACCAGTACGCCGGTACCTTCCGCGACGGGCAACTGAACGGCAAGGGGCGCTGGAGCGGGCCCGATGGCGACCGCTACGTCGGCCAGTTCAAGGACAACCAGTTCCATGGCCAGGGGCGCTACGAAAGCGCCAGCGGCGATGTCTGGATCGGCCGCTTCAGCGAAGGCGCGCTGAACGGCCCCGGCGAGCTTCTCGGCGCCGACGGCAGCCGCTACCGCGGCGGTTTCCAGTTCTGGCGCTTCCATGGCCAGGGCCTGCTCGAACAACTGGACGGCACCCGCTACGAAGGCGGCTTCGCCGCCGGCGCCTATGCCGGCCAAGGCACCCTGGACCGCGCCGACGGCAGCCGTGAGCAGGGACTCTGGGCCGACGGCAAGCGCATCCGCGACGCCGCCGGCAAGGCCCTGCCCGACACCCTGGAAATCGGCCTGTTGGCCCAGGGTCGCCTGCTCGACGAAGAACTGCGCAAGATCCCGGCCTCGACGCCGGCCAGCGAACTCTATGCCCTGAGCCTGGGCGGCGATGGCCGCCAGGGCGTGTTCCTGCGCGAGGCCGATTACGCCGGCGACCTGCTCGGCCAGCGTTTCGCCGCTCGTGGCGTGATTCGCCTGGTCAACCACCGCGACCACTTCGGCGACCGCCCGCTGGCTACCCGGGAAAGCCTGTCCCGCGCCGTGCGCACCCTGGCCGAACGCAGCGGGCCGGAAGACCTGGTCTTCATCTACCTGACCAGCCACGGCTCCAGCGACCACCAGTTGGCCCTGGACATGCCCGGCCTGAACCTCGGCGACCTGCCGGCCGCGGAACTGGCCGAACTGCTCGCGCCGCTGCGCCAGCGCGACAAGGTGCTGGTGGTATCGGCCTGCTACAGCGGGGGCTTCATCCCGCCGCTGAAAGACGAACGTACCCTGATCCTGACCGCCGCGCGTGCCGACCGGGTCTCGTTCGGCTGTTCCGACGACGCCGACTTCACCTATTTCGGCCGCGCCTTGCTGGCCAATGCGCTGAACCGCACCGACGATCTGTCCAAAGCGTTCGAACTGGCGAAAGAGGAAGTGCGTCAAAGGGAGAAGGAGGAAGGTTTCGAAGCTTCGGAACCGCAAGCCTGGTTACCGGAACGCGTGCTCGCGCACTGGCGGACGCTGCGGGGGCAGCAAGCCGAGCGCGCGCTCGCGTCCCGGGAAGGAAAAACCGGCGAGGGCGCGGCGGGCAAATAGATACGCCGCGCACTACGCTCATTGGTGTGGAAGGGGAGAAACACACATGCACTCGACGCCCAAGCGCGTTCTGCTCGCCGGCGCGACCGGTCTTACCGGCGAGCACCTGTTGGATCGGATATTGAGCGAGCCGACCCTGGCCAAGGTCATCGCCCCTGCCCGCAAGGCGCTGGCCGAGCATCCGCGGCTGGACAACCCGGTCGGCCCGCTGGCCGAGCTGCTGCCGCAACTCAACGGCAGCATCGATACCGCCTTCTGCTGCCTCGGCACCACGATCAAGGAAGCCGGCTCGGAGGAGGCCTTCCGCGCGGTCGATTTCGACCTGCCGCTGGCGGTGGGCAAGCGCGCGCTGGAGATGGGCGCCCGGCATTACCTGGTGGTCAGCGCCCTGGGCGCCGACGCCAAGTCGTCGATCTTCTACAACCGGGTCAAGGGCGAACTGGAGCAGGCCCTGCAGGAACAGGGCTGGCCACAGCTGACCATCGCCCGGCCATCGCTGCTGTTCGGCCCGCGCGAGGAATTCCGCCTGGCCGAGATCCTCGCCGCGCCGATCGCCCGCATCCTTCCCGGCAAGTACCACGGCATCGAGGCCTGCGACCTGGCCCGCGCGCTCTGGCGCCTGGCGCTGGAGGAAGGCAAGGGCGTGCGCATCGTCGAGTCCGAC
Organism: Pseudomonas sp. FDAARGOS_761; assembly: GCF_013343155.1. NCBI lineage: Bacteria > Pseudomonadati > Pseudomonadota > Gammaproteobacteria > Pseudomonadales > Pseudomonadaceae > Pseudomonas > Pseudomonas sp. FDAARGOS_761. Next base: position 4,582,231 of record NZ_CP054572.1, read on the forward strand.
GAACTGCGCAAGCTGGGGAAATGAGCCGCGGGCGGGTCCCGCCCTACATGCCGCCGCTGACGCCGAGGTTGAGGCCGATGGCGGTGGCCAGCGAGAACGGCAGCAACAGGGTGTCCAGCAGCGCGCTGCCCGGCAGGTCGAGCCCCGGATGGGCCGGCGCCTCCGCGCCGAAGCGTTCCATTGGGCAGCAGCCGCCGTGCAGGCTGTACCAGTCCAGCCGGGTGCCGGCGTAGACCACCGGCGCCCCTGGCTTGGCCGCATCCAGGGTGCGCACGGTGGCGCAACCGCCCAACTGCACCGCCAGGACCAGTAGCAGCACCCTACTCGTCGCTGACAAGGTGCTGTTCCCCCCAGCGCGGCAGCATGTCCTGGGGAATCCCCAGGGTGTTGAGGATTCGCGCGACGACGAAGTCCACCAGGTCCTCCACCGATTGCGGCTGGTGGTAGAAGCCCGGCGCCGCCGGCAGGATCACCGCGCCGAGGTTGGACAGCTTGAGCATGTTTTCCAGGTGGATACTGGAGAACGGCGCCTCGCGCGGCACCAGCACCAGCGGCCGGCGCTCCTTCAGGGCGACATCGGCGGCGCGCTCGATGAGGTTGTTGCAGGCCCCCGTGGCGACCGCCGACAGGGTGCCGGTGGAACACGGGCAGATCACCATGGCATTGGGCGCGCTGGAGCCGGAGGCCGGCGGCGCCATCCAGTCGTTCTGGCCGAACACGCGGATCTGTCCGGCGGCGGCACCGCAATATTCGGTGAGGAAGGCCTGCATCGCCTGCGGCTTGGCCGGCAGGGCCACGTCGGTCTCGGTGGCCATCACCAGTTGCGCGGCCTTGGAGATCAGGAAGTGCACCTCGCGCTCTTCCTGCACCAGGCAATCGAGCAAGCGCAGGCCGTACTGGGCGCCTGAGGCGCCGGTCATCGCCAGGGTAATGCGTTCCGGACCGCTCATCGCGCCCCTCACTCGGCCAGCGCCGCGGCCAGCTTGCCGTGCAAGCCGCCGAAGCCGCCGTTGCTCATGATCACCACTTGCGCGCCGGGCCTGGCCTGCTGGCGCACCTGCTCTATGATCGCCTCCAGGGTATCGCAGACCTGCGACGGTATCGCGCATTGCGCGGCGGTGGCGGCCAGGTCCCAGCCCAGGTTCGGCGGCGCGTACCAGAGCACCTGGTCGGCCTGGCGCACGCTGTCCGGCAGGCCGTCGCGATGAGCGCCGAGCTTCATCGAGTTGGAACGCGGCTCGACGATGGCGATCACCTGGGTATCGGCGCCAACCTGCTTGCGCAGGCCGTCGAGGGTGGTGGCGATGGCGGTCGGATGGTGGGCGAAGTCGTCGTAGAGGGTCACGCCCCGGACCTCCGCGACCTTCTCCATGCGCCGCTTGACGTTGCGGAACTCGCTGAGCGCCGCCGCGCCCTGGCTGGGCATCACGCCGACATGGCGCGCCGCCGCCAGGCTGGCGAGGGCGTTGGCGACGTTGTGCAGGCCGGTCAGCGGCCAGTCCACCTCGCCCTGGACGATGCCGTCGAACAGCACCTCGAAGCGCGAGCCGTCCTCGGCGAGCAGGCGCGCCTGCCACTGGCCGCCTTCGCCGGTGGTCTGCACCGGGGTCCAGCAGCCCATCCCGAGTACGCGCTCCAGGGCTTTCTCGGCGCTCGGGCGAATGATCAGGCCCTCGCCCGGCACAGTGCGCACCAGATGGTGGAACTGCCGCTCGATGGCCGCGAGGTCGGGGAAGATATCCGCGTGGTCGAATTCCAGGTTGTTCAGGATCGCCGTGCGCGGGCGGTAATGGACGAACTTCGAGCGCTTGTCGAAGAAGGCGCTGTCGTACTCGTCGGCCTCGACCACGAAGAACGGCGTACCGCCCAGGCGCGCCGAAACCCCGAAGTTCTGCGGCACCCCGCCGATCAGGAAGCCCGGGCTCATGCCGGCGTGCTCCAGAACCCAGGCGAGCATGCTGGTGGTGGTGGTCTTGCCGTGGGTACCGGCCACCGCCAGCACCCAGCGTCCTTGCAGCACGTGGTCGGCCAGCCACTGCGGGCCGGAAACGTAGGGCAGGCCCTTGTTCAGGACATGCTCCACCGCCGGATTGCCGCGCGACAGGGCGTTGCCGATCACTACCAGGTCCGGCGCCGGCTCCAGGTGGGCCGGATCGTAGCCCTGCATCAGCTCGATGCCCTGGGCTTGCAGCTGGGTGCTCATGGGGGGGTAGACGTTGGCGTCGGAACCGGTCACCCGGTGGCCCAGTTCCTTGGCCAGCACGGCCAGCGAGCCCATGAAGGTCCCGCAGATGCCGAGTACGTGGATGTGCATGCAGACTCCTGCAGATCAAGCCGTCGAAGGCGCTGTGAATGGGCGGCAGATTAGCACAGCGGAGGCGCCGGCCGCCCGGCGTCGCGGCATCAGACGACGCGGCGTCGGCGGGGTTCCCGCCGGCCTCGCGGCGGCCCGCCTGGAGCCGTCCCGCCCGTCAGGCCTGACCGCGCACCAGGCCGTGCCGGCGCAGCTTGCGATACAGGGTGTTGCGGCTGATCCCCAGTTGCTCGGCCACCCGGCTCACGTGCCAGCGCTGGCCATCCAGCGCCGCCAGCAACGCGGCTCGCTCGGCGTCGTCCAGGCTGTTGCCCGCGGCCGGGGCGGGCGCCGCTGCGGCGGGCGGCAGCACCGCCAGGGCCTGGCGGATATCCGCGGGCAGGTCGCGCAGGCCGACCCGGCCGTCCTCGCAGAGTGCCACCAGGGTCCGTAGCACCGTGCGCATCTGCCGGACGTTGCCCGGCCAGCGGTAGGCCAGCAGGCCCTGGCGAACCTCGCCGTCGAGCTGGATGCGCTGGCCCCTGGCTTCCTCGGCCAGCAGGTAGTCCAGCAGCTCCTCGCGGTCGCTGCGCTCGCGCAGCGGCGGCAGGCTCACGACCATGCCATTGAGGCGGTAGTAGAGATCCTCGCGGAAGCGTCCATCGGCGACCAGCTCGGCCAGGTCGCGGTGGGTAGCGCTGATCAGGCGCACGTCGACATCCTCCGGCTCGCCGCCCAGCGGTACTACCCGGCGCTCTTCCAGCACCCGCAGCAGGCGGGTCTGCAAGGCCAGCGGCATGTCGCCGATCTCGTCGAGGAACAGGGTGCCGCCGTCAGCCTGCTGCAACTTGCCGCGCATGCCCTCCTTGCGCGCGCCGGTGAAGCTGCCGCCGCGATAACCGAACAGTTCGCTCTCGATCAGGGTTTCCGGGATCGCCGCGCAGTTCAGCGCGACGAACGCCTGTTCCGCGCGCGGGCCGGCCAGGTGCACGGCCTTGGCGAAGGCCTCCTTGCCGGAACCGGTCTCGCCGTTGAGCAGCAGCGGCACGTCGCGCGCGTAGACCTTCAGCGCCCGGCGGAAATCGGCGGCCAGCTCGGCGTCGCCCAGGCACAGGCCGGGCGCGGCAGGCGCCGGCTTCGCTGCCGGGGGCACCGCCAGGCCCTGGGGTATCGCCCGCGGCGCGCCGCGCAGCATGGCGTACAGGGTCCGTCCCTCGCGGGTGCGCAGCGGCCAGCTGGCGCTGGGTTGCGGCGAGGCGCGACCGAGCAGGTCGTCGAGACGGCAATCGAAGAAGGTCTCCACCGGCTGGCCGAGCAGGCGCTGGCGCGGACAACCGAGCAGGTTCAGCGCGCTCTGGTTCACCGCGCGGATCCGCCCGTCTTCCTCGAAGGCCAGCAGCCCTTCGCTGAACAGGCCGACATAGTCGCCCTGGACATGGAAGCGCAGCAGCCAGGAGCCCTCGAAGCGACGGAGGAAATAGCAGCCCTCGATGATCTTCGCCGACAGGTTGACCAGCGCCATGGTGTGGAACTGGCTCTGCCGCGAGACTTCCTGGCGCGCCGAAGACACGTCGAGCACCGCCATCAGCTCGCCCTGCGGATCGAACACCGGGCTCGCCGAGCAGGTCAGGCCGGTGTGGCGGCTACGGAAGTGCTCTTCCTGCTGGATGGTCAGGGCCTGCCGCTCGACCACGCAGGTGCCGATGCCGTTGGTGCCTTCGCAGGGCTCGCTCCAGTCGGCGCCGAGCCAGAGGCCGGCGTGTTCGAAGGTCTGGCGCTGGGCGTCGGCGTTGACGCAATTGAGGATCACCCCGCGGGCATCGGTGAGCAGTACCGCGTGGTCGTTGCCGGAAAGCTGCTGGTAGAGGCTGTGCATCTCGCCATCGGCGATCTCCAGCACCTGTTGCAGGCGCTCGCGGCGTTCGAGCATGCGCGCGTGCTCCAGCACCATCGGCGCCATCGGCTGGCCGGGATCGAGATGGTGCTGTTCCAGGCAGCGCAGCCAGGAGCGGGCGATGGACGGATCGGTCGCAGGGCCGCCCGGCGGGATCTTGCCCTGGGCGACGGTCAGCACTTGCCGCGCGTGGCGGCTCATGGAACTGGCAGGCATTGTTATGGTTCTCCGCGAGGGACGGGCCGTCTCTTGCCTGGGCGCGGTGGATCGGTCCGCGAGTCTCCGGACGGCTATCGGTGCAGCATCCAACAGGCCGGGGCGCAATGCAACGACGGACTGACCGATGAGTCATGCGCTGCGCCGAAAACGGTACAGAGTGTCACTCACGAGCGTCCCGCCCGCGTGACAGGGAGCGTTCGCAAGCCCCCCTGCGAAACCTCCAGGACGCTCTACTTCGGGCCTTTCGCCACTCTGGCCCGGCCCTTGCTCCAGGCTTACGACAAGCGCGACAGCGCGTCCTCCCCTAATAAGCACAAGAGCCAGGAGATACCATCATGCGTTACGCTCATCCCGGTAGCGAAGGCGCCATCGTTTCCTTCAAGGCCCGCTACGGCAACTACATCGGCGGCGAGTTCGTGCCTCCGGTCAAGGGCCAGTACTTCACCAACACCTCGCCGGTGAACGGCCAGCCGATCGCCGAGTTCCCCCGTTCCACCGCCGAGGACATCGACAAGGCCCTCGACGCCGCCCACGCCGCCGCCGACGCCTGGGGCCGCACCTCGGTGCAGGAGCGTTCGAACATCCTGCTGAAGATCGCCGACCGCATCGAGCAGAACCTGGAACTGCTCGCCGTCACCGAGACCTGGGACAACGGCAAGGCCGTGCGCGAGACCCTCAACGCCGACATCCCCCTGGCCGCCGACCACTTCCGCTACTTCGCCGGCTGCATCCGCGCCCAGGAAGGCTCCGCCGCCGAGATCAACGACAGCACCGTGGCCTACCACATCCACGAGCCCTTGGGCGTGGTCGGGCAGATCATCCCGTGGAACTTCCCACTGCTGATGGCCGCCTGGAAGCTGGCCCCGGCGCTGGCCGCCGGCAACTGCGTGGTGCTCAAGCCGGCCGAGCAGACCCCGCTGGGCATCTGCGTGCTGCTGGAACTCATCGGCGACCTGCTGCCGCCGGGCGTGCTCAACGTCGTCCAGGGCTTCGGCAGGGAGGCCGGCGAGGCCCTGGCCACCAGCAAGCGCATCGCCAAAATCGCCTTCACCGGTTCCACCCCGGTCGGCTCGCACATCCTCAAGTGCGCGGCGGAGAACATCATTCCCTCCACCGTCGAGCTGGGCGGCAAGAGCCCGAACATCTATTTCGAAGACATCATGCAGGCCGAGCCGGCGTTCATCGAGAAGGCCGCCGAGGGCCTGGTGCTGGCTTTCTTCAACCAGGGCGAGGTGTGCACCTGCCCGTCCCGCGCGCTGGTCCAGGAGTCGATCTACCCGGCGTTCATGGAAGAGGTGCTGAAAAAGGTCAGGGCGATCAAGCGCGGCGACCCGCTGGACACCGAGACCATGGTCGGCGCCCAGGCCTCCCAGCAGCAGTACGAGAAGATCCTCTCCTACCTCGACATCGCCCAGCAGGAAGGCGCCGAAGTGCTCACCGGCGGCAGCGTCGAGAAGCTCGAAGGCAACCTGGCCAGCGGCTACTACATCCAGCCGACCCTGCTCAAGGGACACAACAAGATGCGCGTGTTCCAGGAGGAAATCTTCGGCCCGGTGGTCGGCGTCACCACCTTCAAGGACGAAGCCGAGGCCCTGGCCATCGCCAACGACACCGAGTACGGCCTCGGCGCCGGTCTCTGGACCCGTGACATCAACCGCGCCTACCGCATGGGCCGCGGGATCAAGGCCGGTCGCGTGTGGACCAACTGCTACCACCTGTACCCGGCCCACGCCGCGTTCGGCGGCTACAAGAAGTCCGGCGTCGGTCGCGAGACGCACAAGATGATGCTCGACCACTACCAGCAGACCAAGAACCTGCTGGTGAGCTACGACATCAACCCGCTGGGCTTCTTCTAGTAGGACCCCGGACCGGCCGCGACCGCTCTTTCCCGGAGCGGTCGCGCCGGCTCGTGAAACACGCCGCCGAGGCTGACGGTGGCGCCCCTTCCACCTCCTCGCCAAGCCGATTGCAGAGCGGCTGGCATAGCTATTGCCTGCGTTCACCACGTACAGCACACCACCGGGAAAACCGGGGTCGATAACAACAAGATTGAGGTGAAAAACCCATGTCCCTCGAACAAACCGGCCATGCGCCCGCAACTTCCGGGGTCGACTTCGAAAGCGTCGACGCCGACTACTTCCAACACCGTCAACTGAAGAAAGGCGCCGCCGGCTGGGTCCTGCTGGTCGGGCTCGGCGTCGCCTACGTGATCTCCGGCGACTACGCCGGCTGGAACTTCGGCCTGGCCCAGGGCGGCTGGGGCGGGATGTTCCTCGCCACCCTGCTGATGGCCACCATGTACCTGTGCATGTGCTTCTCGCTCGCCGAGCTGTCTTCGATGATCCCTACCGCCGGCGGCGGCTACGGCTTCGCCCGCAGCGCCTTCGGGCCCTGGGGCGGCTTTCTCACCGGCACCGCGATCCTCATCGAATACGCCATCGCCCCGGCGGCCATCGCCTGCTTCATCGGCGCCTACTGCGAGTCGCTGTTCGGCGTCGGCGGCTGGCTGATCTACCTGGTGTTCTACATCGTGTTCATCGGCATCCACATCCTCGGCGCCGGCGAGGCGCTGAAGCTGATGTTCGTCATCACCGCGGTGGCGGCCATCGCCCTCGGCGTGTTCATTGTCGCGATGCTTCCGCACTTCGACTCGGCCAACCTGTTCAACATCCCGCAGACCGCGGCGACCGGCGCCAGCAGCTTCCTGCCGTTCGGCTATGTCGGGGTCTGGGCGGCGATCCCCTACGCGATCTGGTTCTTCCTCGCCGTCGAAGGCGTGCCGCTGGCCGCCGAGGAAACCAAGAACCCCAAGCGCGACCTGCCGCGCGGACTGATCGGCGCCATGTTGGTGCTTCTCGCCTTCGCCGCACTGATTCTGGTCGTCGGTCCCGGGGCCGCCGGAGCCAAGGAGCTGATGGGCTCGGGCAATCCCCTGGTGGAAGCGCTGGAGTCGGCCTACAAGGGTTCGACCTGGATGAGCCAGTTCGTCAACCTGGTCGGCCTGGCCGGGCTGATCGCCAGCTTCTTCTCGATCATCTATGCCTACTCGCGGCAGATCTTCGCCCTCTCCCGCGCCGGCTACCTGCCGCGCAGCCTCTCGCTGACCAACCGCAAGAAGGCGCCGGTACTGGCCCTGGTGGTGCCGGGGGTGATCGGCTTCGGCCTGTCGCTGACCGGCCAGGGCGACCTGCTGATCCTGGTCGCGGTGTTCGGCGCGACCATCTCCTACGTGCTGATGATGGCCGCGCACATCACCCTGCGCATCCGCCGCCCGGACATGCAGCGCCCCTACCGCACCCCTGGCGGCATCCTCACCTCCGGCGTAGCCCTGGCGCTGGCCTGCGTCGCGGTGGTCGCCGGCTTCCTGGTCGACCCGCGGGTCGTGGTCGGCGCGGTGGCGATCTACGCTGTACTGATCGGCTACTTCGCCCTGTACAGTCGGCATCACCTGGTGTCCGGCACCCCGGAAGAGGAGTTCGCCGCGATCCAGGCGGCGGAACAGGACCTGCGCTGAGAGCGACAACGACAAAGCCCGGCCCGCCGCATGGCGAGGCCGGGCACTGGAGACACACATGGCACGTTTCACCCATAGCGTCGGCGGCGAGACCTACCGCTTCGACAGCCTCAAGGACGTGATGGCCAAGGCCAGCCCCGCGCGCTCCGGCGATTTCCTCGCCGGCGTCGCGGCGAGCAACGACGGCGAGCGGGTCGCCGCGCAGATGGCCCTGGCCGACATCCCGCTCAAACACTTCCTCGACGAGGCGCTGATTCCCTACGAGGACGACGAGGTCACCCGCCTGATCATCGACACCCACCAGCGCGACGCCTTCGCCCCGGTGTCCCATCTCACCGTCGGCGGCTTCCGCGACTGGCTGCTCGGCGACGCCGCCGACGAGGCCAGCCTGCGCGCCCTGGCTCCGGGCCTGACGCCGGAAATGGCAGCGGCGGTATCGAAGATCATGCGTGTCCAGGACCTGGTCCTGGTGGCGCAGAAGATCCGCGTGGTCACCCGCTTCCGCAACACCCTCGGCCTTCGCGGCCGACTCTCCACCCGCCTGCAACCGAACCACCCGACCGACGACCCGGCCGGAATCGCCGCGAGCATCCTCGACGGCCTGCTGTTCGGCAATGGCGACGCGATGCTCGGGATCAACCCGGCCACCGACAGCATGGCCTCGATCTGCGCCCTGCTGGAGATGCTCGACGCGATCATCCAGCGCTACGAGATTCCCACCCAGGCCTGCGTGCTGACCCACGTCACCAGCTCCATCGAGGCGATCAACCGCGGCGTGCCGCTGGACCTGGTGTTCCAGTCGATCGCCGGCACCGAGGCGGCCAATGCCAGCTTCGGCATCAGCCTGAAGATCCTCCAGGAAGGCTACGAGGCCGGGCTCAGCCAGAAGCGCGGCACCCTCGGCAACAACCTGATGTACTTCGAGACCGGCCAGGGCAGCGCGCTCTCGGCCAACGCCCATCACGGCGTCGACCAGCAGACCTGCGAGACCCGCGCCTATGCGGTGGCTCGTCACTTCAAGCCGTTCCTGGTGAACACCGTGGTCGGCTTCATCGGTCCCGAGTACCTGTACAACGGCAAGCAGATCATCCGCGCCGGCCTGGAAGACCACTTCTGCGGCAAGCTGCTCGGCGTGCCGATGGGTTGCGACATCTGCTACACCAACCATGCCGAGGCCGACCAGGACGACATGGACATGCTCCTGACCCTGCTGGGCGTCGCCGGGATCAACTTCATCATGGGCATTCCCGGCTCCGACGACGTGATGCTCAACTACCAGACCACCTCCTTCCACGACGCCCTCTATGCACGCCAGACGCTGGGCCTGAAGCCGGCGCCGGAATTCGAGGACTGGTTGCAGCGGATGGGAATCTTCACCCAGGCCGACGGGCGCATCCACTTCGGCGACGAGCTACCGCCGGCGTTCCGCCAGGCCCTGGCGCAACTGGCCTGAGGAGATGCCGATGAACGACAAGCACCTGCCCGACGCCAGCGCCGAGAACCCCTGGCTGCCGCTGCGCCAGCTGACCCCCGCGCGGATCGCCCTGGGCCGCACCGGCACCAGCCTGCCGACCCGCCCGCAACTGGACTTCCAGTACGCCCACGCCCAGGCGCGCGACGCCGTGCACCTGCCCTTCGACCATGCGGCCATCAGCGACGGCCTGCGCCAGCGCGGCCGCGACAGCCTGCTGCTGCACAGCGCCGCCGCCGACCGCCACGTCTACCTGCAACGCCCGGACCTCGGCCGGCGCCTCGACGAGGCCTCGGTGCAACGCCTGCGCGAACACGCCGCCGGCTACGACGGGCAGATCGACCTGGCCATCGTGGTCGCCGACGGCCTCTCCGCGCTGGCCGTGCAGCGTCACACCCTGCCCTTCCTCGAACGCCTGGAGGAACAGGCGCTGGCCGAAGGCTGGTCGCTGTCGCCGGTGGTCCTGGTGGAACAGGGACGGGTGGCGGTGGCCGACGAGATCGGTGAATTGCTGCGGGCGAAGATGAGCGTGATCCTGATCGGCGAGCGTCCCGGCCTCAGCTCGCCGGACAGCCTCGGCCTGTACTTCACCTGGGCCCCGCGGGTCGGCCTCACCGACGCCTATCGCAACTGCATCTCCAACGTCCGCCTGGAAGGCCTCAGCTACGGCATGGCCGCGCACCGCCTGCTCTACCTGATGCGCGAGGCCTGCCGGCGGCAGCTTTCCGGGGTCAACCTGAAGGACGAGGCGGAAGTCCAGGCGCTGGAAGGCGAGGCTCCGCGCACCGGCAACTTCCTCCTGGCGAGGGACTGAGCCTCCCGGCCGAAGGATGGGCCGGCGCGCGACGCCCCTCCTTCGACCGATTCAAACGTTCGCTTGGATTGCGCTTTCCAGGGAGATTGGGCAGCATCGAAGCGTTGCTGGCATGCAGCCTGCATCGTCCCGGCAGCCCCTTCCCGCAATGCGAGGCCCGTCATGCGAATCGTGCAAGCCACCCTCGAACACCTCGACCTGCTGGCGCCGCTGTTCGTCAAGTACCGCGAATTCTACGGCATGCTCTCCTACCCCGAGTCCTCGCGGAAATTCCTCGAGAAACGCCTGCGCCGCAAGGAGTCGGTGATCTACCTGGCGCTGGCCGACGAAGAAGACCGGCTGCTCGGTTTCTGCCAGCTCTATCCGAGCTTCTCCTCGCTGTCGCTCAAGCGCGTCTGGATCCTCAACGACATCTACGTCGCCGAAGAGGCGCGCCGGCAACTGGTCGCCGACCACCTGCTGCAACACGCCAAGCAGATGGCCCGGGAAACCCATGCGGTGCGCATGCGTGTCTCTACCAGCGTCGACAACGAGGTAGCGCAGAAAGTCTACGAGTCGATCGGCTTCCGCGAAGACCAGGAGTTCAAGAACTACACCCTGCCGATCAGCGACGAACTAAGCTGAAGACAAAGGCACGGCACTTCCCAACCGATCGCTCAGAGCAGAGGCATCCATGGGTTCGCGCACCTGGCACTGGCCCGGCGTCCTGCTCGGCCTGCTCCTCGCCACGGCCGGCGCGCAGGCCGACACCCTGCGCGTGGCGACCCTCGACTGGGCGCCCTACGTCGGCCCCGACCTGCCGGGCAAGGGCCTCGCCAGCCGCATCCTCGACGAAGCCCTGGCCCTCGACGGGCACCGCGCCGAACTGGTGTTCCTGCCCTGGCAACGCGCTCTGAAGGAAGCCGCCGAGGGGCGCTTCGACGCCCTCATGCCGGCCTACCTGTCGCCCGAGCGGCGCGAACTGTTCCACGCCACCATCCCCCTGCTCGACTCGCAACTGGGCTTCTTCCGCCAGCGCGAGCGCCTGCTGCCGGTCAATCCCGCGCATCTGGAAAGCCTGCGTCCGTACCGCATCGGTGTGGTCCGCGGCTACGTCAACCGGGAGGATTTCGACGCCGACCGCAGCCTGACCAAGGACGCGGTGACCAACGACTGGCAGAACCTCGAGAAGCTCCTGCGCGGGCGTATCGACCTGGCCGTGGTCGATCGCTACACCGGCTACCACCTGCTGGCGCGCAACGTGCCGGCGCTGAAGGATCGCCTGGTGTTCATCGAACCGCCGCTGGAGGTCAAGCCGCTCTATGTACTGGTGCCGAAAAGGCACGCCCGCGGCGCCGCCCTTGCCGCCAGCCTCGACCGCAACCTGCGCCTGATGCGTCGCAGCGGCCGGCTGGAACAACTGATCGCCGAAGCGCACCTCGAACGCAGCGGACAGACCCGCACGCTGGCCGTCGATCCGTTAACCGGCCAGGCCGACCAGCAGCGCAGCCCCGGCCAGGAGCAGGACCAGGGCCAGCACGCCCCGTTGCAACCGGCGTGGCGCAAAGACCCGCTGGGGATGCGCTAGCGGCTTCTGCAAGGCCAGCCAGAATTCCGACAACGCTTCGAAGCGCGCCTCCGGACGCGGCGCCAGGGCCCGCGCCAATACACCGTCCCAGCCGACCGGCAGGTCCGCCTGACGCTCGCCCAGCGGCTCGTAGCGGCATCCGCCGTCGCTCTCCGGGCAAGCGATCGACGGCCAGCGACCACAGAGCAGCCAATAGAACAGCGCCGCCAGGGCGAACTGGTCGGCCCGGCCATCGAGCGCCTCGCCGCGACGCAACTCCGGCGCCAGCGGCACGCTGTCCGCAGGCAGCGCCTGGCGCGCCACCCCCGGCAGGATCGCCGCTGCCTCGGGGAGGAACAGCAGGCGCCCGCCCTCGTCCAGCAGGATCTGCCGCGGCGCCAGCCACAAGCCCTGTACACCGCGCCGCTGCAAGGCGCGAACCGCATCGATAAGTTGCTCCAGGAGGACCAGCGCGCATTGCGGTTCCAGCGGCAGGTGCGCTGGCGCCCAATCCAGCAGGCTGCGCATCGGCCAGCGCGGCGGAGCGAACAACTGGAAGGCATGACGACGCAACCGGAGCGACGACAATACTCGCGGCAGGCTCTCCGCACGGCAGCGCCGCAGTGCCCATTCGCGCTGCCAGAACGCTTCGTCGGCATCGGCCGCCGCGAGCAGCAGCAACGCCTCGCGTCCTTGCTCGTCGCAGGCGCGGAACAGCCGCCCGGGCGGGCCGAACGCGCAAGCCGCCTGCAAGGTCCAGCCATCCACGCAGTCGCCGGGGCACGCCGCGCCCAGCGCTGGCCAGCCGGTATGCCGTGGCGCCGCTGGGGCGCGCTCGAGCGCCCCCGGCAAGACCAGCGCCACCGCCCCCGGCGCATGCAGCAACGGCTGCAGCACGCCCTCCAGGCGCCCCGTGGTCAGCCCGGCACAACGTTCTCCGAGGGCGCGCAGGTCGGCCACTTCGAGCAACGGCTGGGGCGCCAGCACCAAGGGCTCGCCGGCCACCTGGGTCAGGTTGTGCTGGACCAGCGCCAGCTCCGCGCTGCTACCCAGCGGCTGGCCGCTCCCTCCCAGGCGCTGCAGGCTGCCCTGGCGATAACGCAGCAGGCCGACGGCGCCGCACTGGAGAAAGTGCACGCCCCCGGCATGGACCAGCAGCAACCCCGCCGCCAGCTCGAGCACGCCCGGCTCGCCTTCGCGGCGCCGGCGATACAGCTGCATGTTCAGCGAAGCCAGGACCTGCCGCGCCGCCTGCGCTTCCGGCCAACCCTCGGGGGTACAGGCGTAGTCGGCGAACAGTGCGTCGAGATGGCCTTCGATGGCCTGCACCACGTTGGCGCAACCGCGTCCCCAGAGCAGCGCCAGGAGAAACGCCGGAGCCCGTCCGGGGCGAGGCGCGAGCCATTCGGCGCGAACCCGCGCGGCCTGCCCCGGCAAGTCGCGCCCGGCGCCCAGGGCGAGACTGAGCGGTGGCTGGGCAAAAGGCTGGAGTGTCATCGCACGCCCTTCCCTGCTAGAAATTTCTCCTGTTCTTGCAGACTTTATGCCGACCAATTTCGGAAAAATTACCGAAACATCCTGCAATCAGTGGTTTTGCCGGGATCGCGACAAACAGCCCCCCACCCATCCGGACGCCCCCCTATAATGGCGGCCCTCTGCCGCTCAACGCGTTGTCTCCGCAGGTTGCTCAATGGACTTCAACCCAATCGATCTGATTCTCCACCTGGATACCTACCTGGCCATGCTGGTCAGCAACTATGGCGTCTGGATCTACGCCATCCTGTTCCTGGTGATCTTCTGTGAAACCGGCCTGGTGGTGACTCCGTTCCTCCCCGGCGACTCGCTGCTGTTCATCGCCGGCGCCATCTGCGCCACCGGCGGCATGGACCCATGGCTGCTCGGCGGGCTGCTGATGGTCGCGGCGATCACCGGCGACAGCACCAACTACGTGATCGGCCGGACCCTCGGCAAGCGGCTGTTCAGCAACCCGGACTCGAAGGTATTCCGCCGCGACTACCTCGACCGCACCCATGAGTTCTACGAACGCCACGGCGGCAAGACCGTGACCCTGGCGCGCTTCCTGCCCATCGTGCGGACCTTCGCGCCCTTCGTCGCCGGCATGGCGAAGATGCACTATCCGCGCTTCGTCATGTTCAGCGTGGTCGGCACCGTGGCCTGGGTCGGCGGCCTGGTGACCCTGGGCTACTTCTTCGGCAACGTGCCGTTCATCAAGAAGAACCTGTCGCTGCTGGTGATCGGCATCATCCTGCTGTCGCTGCTGCCGATGATCCTCGGCTTCATTCGCCATCGCCTGCAGGCGAGCGCCGCCAAACAGGCCAAGGCCCAGAGCGACTGAGCATGTGGTCGTTCCGCGCCTGGCGGCGCCGGCGCCTGCTGGCGCGCCACCCGGTGGCCGAAGAGCTCTGGCAGCGGGTACGCCGGCACCTGCCGATCCTCGACGGCCTGGACGCCGACGAGGACCGCCGCCTGCGCGAGCGGGCCGTGCTGTTTCTCGCCGACAAGCACCTGACCGCACTCGCCGGCGTCGATCTCGACGACTTCGGCCGCCTGCTGCTGGCGGCGCAGGCGCAACTGCCGCTGTTGCACCTGCCGGAGCTGAACTGGTACCAGGGCTTCCACGAGCTGGTGCTGTATCCCGACGATTTCGTCAGCCCGCAGAAACACCGCGACGCCAGCGGCGTAGTCCATGAGTTCGACGACGAACGCAGCGGCGAGACCTCCCTGCAAGGGCCGGTGGTCCTGGCCTGGCCCGGCGTCGTCGGCGGGGGTGGCTGGGATGCCTACAACCTGGTGATCCACGAACTGGCGCACAAGCTGGACATGCTCAACGGCGACGCCAACGGCCTGCCGCCGCTGCACGCCGGCATGCGCATCGGCGACTGGGCGAGCGCCATGCAGGCCGCCTACGACGAGATGAACGCCCTGCTCGACCGCGATCCCGACGCGCAGACCGCCATCGATCCCTATGCGGCGGAAGATCCGGCGGAGTTCTTCGCCGTTACCAGCGAGTATTTCTTCACCGCTCCGGATCTCCTCCACGAGGCCTATCCGGCGGTATACCGGCAGCTCCAGTTGTTCTACCGCCAGGACCCACTGCAACGCCTGCGCCGCCTGCAGGCCGAGCATCCGGACTACCGCGAGGCGGCGGGCGACACGACTAACGGCTGAATGCCGGTACATGGCATCGACAACCGAATATGCCTATAATCGCGGCCTCTTTTTTGGCCAGAAACCTCTGGAGTCACCCATGAGCTACAGCAAGATCCCGGCCGGCAAGGACCTGCCGAACGACATCTACGTCGCTATCGAGATTCCGGCCAACCATGCGCCGATCAAGTACGAGATCGACAAGGACACCGACTGCCTGTTCGTCGACCGTTTCATGGCCACCCCGATGTTCTACCCGGCCAACTACGGCTTCATCCCGAACACCCTGGCCGACGACGGCGACCCGCTGGACGTGCTGGTGGTGACCCCCTATCCGGTCGCTCCCGGTTCGGTGATCCGCGCGCGCCCGGTTGGCGTCCTGCACATGACCGACGAGGCAGGCGGCGACGCCAAGCTGATCGCCGTGCCGCACGACAAGCTGAGCGTCCTGTACAAGGACGTGAAGGAATACACCGACCTGCCGGCCCTGCTGCTGGAGCAGATCAAGCACTTCTTCGAGAACTACAAGGATCTCGAGAAAGGCAAGTGGGTCAAGGTCGAAGGCTGGGGCAACGCCGACGCCGCCCGCGCCGAGATCACCAAGGCCGTGGCCGCGTTCCAGAAGTAAGCGCGCCTCGCCGAAAAGAAGCCCCGCAGCCGCGGGGCTTTTTCATTCTCCCTCGCCGACCGCCAAGGTCGGTCTCGCCCCCCGCGCCGCTCAGTCGACCGTCGCCACGCTCTCCAACCGATATCCGTAGCCGTAGATGGTCAGCAACTGCCAACCACGCTCGGCGGTCAGGCCAAGCTTGTTGCGCAGGCGATAGATGTGCGTATCCAGCGGCCGCGAGGACAACACTTCCTCGTGGGGCCAGAAGCGCTCGTAGAGATATTCCCGCGATAACGGCCGTCCCAGGTTGGCGAACAGGCAGCGGGCCAGGCGGTATTCGCGCTCGGTCAGGCTGATCGGCGCGCCGGCCCGGGTCACGGTCAGCTCGGCATCGTCGAAGCTGAGGTCGTTGAAAGTCTGCACCTCATGCTGCGCGGGACGCGTTCCCCCGTGGCGACGCAGCACGGCGGCTACCCGCGCCTTCAGTTCGTTGGGCCGGAACGGCTTGCTGACATAGTCGTCGGCGCCGCTGTTCAACGCCTGCACGATGTCCTGTTCGGCGTCACGGCTGGTCAGCATGATCGCCGGCGGCGGCGCATCCAGATGCTCGCGGCTCCAGCGCAGCAATTGCAGGCCGCTGAGGTCCGGCAACTGCCAGTCGAGGATCAGCAGGTCGAAGGTTTCCCGCTTGAGCTGCTTGAGCAGGTCCTCGCCACGGGCGAAACGGTGCACCGTCCAGGCCTGTTCGCCCTGCGCGGGTATCTGCTGCAAGGTCTGCTCGACCCGGTCCAGTTCGGCCGACTCGTCGTCCAGTATCGCGACACGCATAAAAGCTGGTCCTGTTCAATCGGGCTAACGCCCCTTTTTCGCTCCAGGAACGGCGAATTACGTACAAATCTGAAGAATTGTGACGAATCTCTCTGGTCGCGACCAGCCCTTGATAGCCTGATTCCAAATAGCCATTAAGCGGGACGAAGAGCCCGCGAGCCAGCGCCAGCCTGACCTATCAAGGAGTCGTAGCCATGGGTTTCCGGCCAGTTAGCCAACGTTTGCGTGACATCAACCTGCAGGCCCTCGGCAAGTTTTCCTGCCTTGCCCTGGTCCTCGGCCTGGAATCGGTGAGCCATCCGGCCGGTCCGGTCCAGGCCCCATCGTTCAGCCAGGGCACCGCCAGCCCGTCCTTCGCCACTCCGCTCGGCCTCGAGGGCCCGGCCCGCGCCAGGGCCGAGATGTGGAACGTCGGCCTGTCCGGCGCCGTCAGCGTGCGTGACGAGTTGCGCTGGGTGTTTTGAACGCGACGAATCTGAAATAGCGCGGAAGAATCTGAAGAAATATGGCAAATCTCACAGCAGACAAATCGCGCTTGGTAGATTTCCAACCGCTGAGTAGGCCAAGGAGCAAATGGATTGCTCCGACACAGGGATGTGTAAACCCGCTCCGGCGGGCCGTGGGACGAGACCACTCGAACCACAGTCAGGGGTCGGTGACGGACGATCGCCCCAGGCAACCGAGCCAATCCCCCCAGGGCTGGCTTCGACACACGGATGTGTCATCTCCCCTTCCTTGTTCGAATCATCCCCTCCCGCTATCCGGACGCCTCGATCCGCGTCCCACCCTGGATCTGAAAAGGACCTCATCATGAAGCAATACGGAGCAGAGTTCTTCGGCACCTTCTGGCTGGTATTGGGCGGCTGCGGCAGCGCAGTACTCGCTGCCGGCGTACCGGAACTGGGAATCGGCTACCTCGGCGTGGCCCTGGCGTTCGGCCTCAGCGTGCTGACCATGGCCTATGCCATCGGCCCGATCTCCGGCGCACACCTGAACCCCGCGGTATCGGTAGGCCTGTGGGTCGGCGGGCGCTTCCCGGCCAGCCAACTGCTGCCCTATGTCGTCGCCCAGGTCCTCGGTGGCCTCGCCGCCGGCGGCGTGCTGTACCTGATCGCCAGCGGCAAGGCCGGCTTCGACCTAGCCGCCGGCTTCGCCTCCAATGGCTACGGCGAACACTCGCCGGGCGGCTACTCGTTGCAAGCCGCGCTGGTCAGCGAAGTGGTACTTACCGGCATGTTCCTGCTGATCATCCTCGGCGCCACCTCCAAGCGCGCGCCGCAGGGCTTCGCGCCGATCGCCATCGGCCTGACCCTGACCCTGATCCACCTGATCAGCATCCCGGTCACCAACACCTCGGTGAACCCGGCGCGCAGCACCGCGGTCGCCCTGTACGTCGGCGACTGGGCGGTTTCCCAGCTGTGGCTGTTCTGGGTCGCGCCGATTCTCGGTGCGGTACTCGGCGCCCTGGCCTATCGCCTGATCGGCGACAAGAACGACTGAACCGAAGCGCCTGGCCCAACCGCCAGGCGCTGCGGCCGAGGAAACGACAAGGGAGCCTGCGGGCTCCCGATGTCGTTGCAAGGATTGCGAAACCGGCGCCCGATCAGGCAGATTGCAGCCTGACCGGACCGCCAGCGATACCTGACCCGCCGCCCAGTGAAGCCTATGACAGCCCTCGCCCTTACTTCCCGATCCCTCTTTCCGGCTTGCGCCGCCCTGGCGCTGGGCGGACTGTTGACGCTGCTCGCCGGCTCCGTCGCGGCCGCGCCGGCCAAGACGAAACGGCCGCCGTTCATCGAGCAGGGCGAAACGTGCCTGCCCCAGCCGCTCCCCGCCAGCGTGCTCTATCTCGCCGGCGACGCCTGGAAGCTCGACGCCAAGGGCAACCAGACGCCCCTGGAAGAAGGCATGGACATCGACGAACTGGAAGGCGTCAAGACCTCTCCGACCGCCTTCGTCAGCCTGCTGCTCGGCGACGGCAGCCGCATCGTCCTGCCCTCCAGTTCGGAAGTCACCCTGCACCTCGACGAGGACACCGGCATTCCGCAGATCGCCCTGCGCGCGGGGCAGGTCGAGTCCTATGTCCTGAAGAGAAAGAGCGATCACGACCGCTTCCAGGTGCTGACCCCGGTCGGCGTACTGGGCGTGCGCGGTACCCACTTCCGCGCCCGCACCGAAGACGGCCAGGCGCTGACCGAAGTGCTCGACGGGCGCGTCGCGGTGAACCGCGAGCTGACCAGCGACGACCTGCCGCTCAACGGCAGGCGCCCGGCCCGCAAGGCGGCGCAGGCCGAGCCGGACGAGGACGTGCTGGTCGACGCCCGCCGCGGCCTGAAGGTCAAGCCGCAGGGCAAGCTGACGCCGGTGGACCTGCTACCCGCCCCGCAATTGCGCGGCCAGGGCGGCGAGCACGGCGAGTCGCCGGTTTGGAAGCTCTATCTTGCCCCGCTGCACGGCGCCAAGCGCTACCGTGCGCAGGTAGCCAGCGATCCGGACTTCCTGCGCATCCAGCAGGAGCGTTTCTCGAGCACCCCGGAAGTCAGTTTCAGCGGACTCAAGGCGGCCTTCTACCACGTCCGTCTCTCGGCCTTCGACAACGACGGCCTGGAGGGCGAGACCAGCGTCTACGACATTCTCTACTACCCGCGAGGCGGCAGTGCCCGATAGGGCGCCGGGGCCTCGCCGATGAAGGCGCTCGACCGCCAGGACGAGCCCAGCCAGGCGCAGCGGCTGTTCCGCGGTCTGGTGCGCGAATGGCTGCTGGTCAGCCTGCTGCTCCTTCCGCTCACCGCCCTGCTTTCGCTGAGCAGCGGCCTGCCGCTGAACAACCTGCTCTACGACCGCCTGCGCAACCTCACCCCGCTGGCCGTCGATCCGCGCATCCTCGTCGTCGCCATCGACGACCGTAGCCTGGAAAGCCTCGGTCGCTGGCCCTGGCCGCGCAGCATCCACGCCGAGCTGCTGGATCGCCTGGCCGCCGCCGGCGCACGCAGCGTACTGCTCGACGTGATCTTCAGCGAACCCTCCTCCAATCCGGACAGCGACCGCCAGTTGGCAAGATCGCTGTGCCGGGCCGGCAACGTCCTCCTGCCACTGCTGCGCGAAAGCGTGCCGCGCTACGGCGAACCGCCACGGGAGATACCGCCGACCGCGCCGCTGGCCGGCTGCGCCGCCGGCATCGGGCATATCAACGTCGAAGCGGACAGCGACGGCACGGTGCGCAGCGTCTACCTGCGCGAAGGACCGCTCGGCCAGCCGCGCCCGCTGCTCGCCTGGCAAGCATTCGCCGATGCCGGCGCCATGCCCATGCCCGGCCTCGACGACATGCGCAACCTGCCCGGCTGGCAGCGTGACCACGCCATCCGCATTCCCTTCATCGGTGCCGACGCGGGCTTCCCCAGCGTGCCCTACGTCAGCGTGTTGCGCGGCGAGGTGCCAGACAGCCTGCTGCGCGACCGCCTGGTCCTGGTCGGCGCCACCGCGCCGGGCCTCGGCGACCGCTATGTCACCCCGCTGTCGGCCAGCCTCGGCACCACGCCGGGGGTGGAGATCCAGGCCAACATCCTCAACGGGCTGTTGCAGCAGCGCACCGCCGTCGACCTGCAACCCTGGCTCGCCGCCCTGCTCTCCGCCGCCAGCGTAGCGCTGCTGCTCGGCCTGATGCTGTTCCGCTCGCGCCACGCCTTGCTCCTCACCCTGGCCTGCGCGGTCCTGGCCCTGGGTCTTTCCTGGGCGCTGCTGCTCAACGGCTGGTGGTGGTCGCCGCTGGCCAGCCTGGTCGGCCTGCTGCTGGCCTACCTGATCTGGAGCTGGCGCCGGCTGAACGCGGTGCTCGCCTACTTTGGCTGGGAACTGGCGCGTCTCGACCGCGAGCCCAAGGTGCTGCCCGAGCGGGCCAGCCCCCCGCGCGCCGGCAACGATCCATTGCAGAACCGCATCGCCGCCCTGGAGCAGGCGGTCAGCCGCACCCGCGACAGCCGGCGGTTCATGGCCGACGGCCTGGAAGGCCTGCCGGTGGCGACCCTGATCTGCGACCCGCAGGGGCAGATCCTGCTGGCCAACCGCAAGGCACGCGACCTGTTCGGCGGCGAGCTGCGCGGCGCCGAACTGCGCCAGTGCCTGGCCGAACTCGGCCATCCGAGCCTCGCCGGCGGCGCCCGCCCAACGCTGGAAACCCTGGAAGCCATCGAGTTCCGCGACCATCGGGAACGCGACCTGCGCCTCGACCTGGCGCGCCTGCTGCCGGTCGAAAGCGAAACCGCCATCGGCTGGCTGGTGAGCCTGATCGACCTGAGCGCCGAACGCGATGCCGAGCGCCAGCGCGCCACCCTCCTGCGCTTCCTCTCCCACGACCTGCGCGCGCCGCACTCGGCGATCCTCGCCCTGCTCGACGTTCGCCCCGCCGAGGACGAAGCCGGCCAGCAGGTCTACCGACAGATAGAGCAGCAGGTCCGTCGCGCCCTGGGCCTGACCGACGCCTTCGTGCAACTGGCCAAGGCCGAATCCGACGCCTACCGCTTCGAAGCGTGCATGTTCACCATGTTGGCGATGGACGCCGCCGACCAGCTCTGGCCCCTCGCGCAACAGAAGGACATCGACCTGCGGCGCGACTGGGACGACGAGCAGGAACCGATGGTCTGGGCCGACCCCGGCCTGCTCACGCGCGCGCTGTTCAACCTGCTGGAGAATGCGGTCAAGTACAGCCCGGCGGGGACCGTCGTCAGCCTGAGCATCCGCCTCGAAGGCGACTGGCTGAGCTGCCGGATCGTCGACCAGGGCAAAGGTATCGCGGCCGCCGAACTACCGCGCCTGTTCAGCCAGTACCAGCGCTTCGCTTCCGCCGAGGGCAGCACCGGCCTGGGCCTGGGGCTGGCCATGGTCAAGACGGTGATCGACCGGCACGGCGGCAGGATCGGTTGCCAGAGCCAGGTTGGCCAGGGCACCACTTTCGAGATTCGCCTTCCGCTGCTGAAAGGCGAGGAATAACCGCTACTGGCGGAAGTCGGGTCTTCCTCCAACTTGCATTGGTCTCGAAGTTCGGAATATCCAGGCGGCCGGACTATTCCGCTTCCCGTCTATCGAAACGGCAACTGCCTTCCCTCGTGAAACTCCGCAGGGGGAATCGACGCGTCCCCAACATAGGCACCAGCGAGCGCGACATGGCCGCGTTCCCGCAGCGGAACCAAGGCGCTGCGCCAGCTCCAGGGCTGCCCTGGAAGTCTCGATAACTTCCATCTTTTAACGATAGTTCGTAGGAAGTTTCCCAACAATATAAGTAACTAATCTCAAAAAGAGCCCACTGGAAAAACCAGCCAATAACTCCCGGTAATCTACCGCGCTCATGCGATCCCCTACGCATAACAGCAAACGGCTCAACTTCCAGTGAAACCATGATCGACATAGACAGACTGAGCAAACGCTTTTCCGGCCGGACGGTGGTAAACGACTTGAGCTTCCGGATCGACCGGGGAGAGATCGTCGGTCTCCTCGGCCCAAACGGAGCGGGCAAGTCGACCACCCTGAAGATGCTTTCCGGCTTCCTCGCGCCGAGCGCCGGCAGCATACGCATCTTCGGCTTCGACATGCAGGACAAGGCGCGCCAGGCGCAGAAGCTGATCGGCTACCTGCCGGAGAACGCTCCCAGCTACGGAGAAATGACGGTCGAGGGCTTTCTCGCCTTCGTCGCGTCCATCCGCGACTACAGCGGACGGGAAAAACGTCGGCGCATCGACAGCGCCATGGACTGCATGGAGCTGCGGGATGAGCGCAGGAGCATCATCGAAACCCTGTCCAAGGGCTTCAAGCGTCGCGTCGCGCTGGCCCAGGCGATCCTCCACGATCCCGAGCTGCTCCTGCTCGACGAGCCCACCGACGGCCTCGACCCGAATCAGAAGCACCAGGTCCGGCAACTGGTGAAGAACCTCTCGGAAAGCAAGATCGTGGTGATTTCCACGCACATCCTCGAAGAAGTCTCGTTCATGTGCAGCCGCGCCCTGGTGATCAACGGCGGCCGCCTGCTGGCCGACAACACCCCGGGCGAACTCAGGACCCGCAGCCGCTACCACCATGCCGTCAGCCTCAGCATCGAAGCACCGGTAGACCCGCTGGCCATCGCCATGCTCCCCGGCGTCGCCGGTATCGAAGGACGCCCCGACCGAGCCGGCACCCTGACCATCCTGGCCCGCCCCGGCGCGCAGATCCTTCCCGCGCTCAACCGCCTGATCCACGGCAATGGCTGGCGGGTATCCGGGTTGCGTACCGAACACGGCCAACTGGAAGAAGTGTTCCGCCAACTGACCCGAGAAACCCCCGCATGACCGCCATCGGCACCATTTTCAGACGCGAGCTGGGCAGCTACTTCGCCACGCCGCTCGCCTATGTGTTCACCCTGATCTTCCTCGTCCTCTCCGGCGTGGCCACCTTCTACCTGGGCGACTTCTTCGAGCGCGGCCAGGCCGACCTGGCGCCGTTCTTTTCCAGCCTGCCCTGGCTCTACCTCCTGCTGATCCCCGCGCTGGCCATGCGCCTGTGGGCCGAGGAGCGCAAGTCCGGCTCCATCGAGATGCTGATGACCCTGCCCGTCTCCCGCGCCACCCTGGTCACCGGCAAGTTCCTGGCGGCCTGGTTCTGCGCCGGGCTGGCGTTGCTGCTGACCTTCCCGATGCCGCTGACGGTGAACTACCTCGGCTCGCCCGACAACGGCGCGATCATCGCCGGCTACCTGGCCGGCTGGCTGCTGTCCGGCGGCTACCTGGCCATCGGATCCTGCATGTCGGCGCTGGCGAAGAACCAGATCATCGCCTTTGCCCTGACCGTTCTCGTCTGCCTGCTGTTCGTCGGCGCCGGCACTCCCCACGTACAACAGGCGCTCTCCGGCTGGCTTCCGCAATGGCTGCTGGACGGCATTGCCTCGCTGAGCGTGCTGGTCCGTTTCGAGGCGCTCGGCCGGGGCGTGCTCGACGTCCGCGACCTGGCCTACTTCTTCAGCCTGATCGTCGCCTGGCTGGTCGCCACCACCATCATCATCGACCTGAAAAAGGCGGCGTAGGAAACACCCATGAAACGAACCCTGTACTCGGGCGTCGGCCTGCTGCTGGTCGGCCTGCTGTTCCTCGCTTTCAACCTGCTGTCCAGCCTGCTGCTGCGCGACCAGCAGTTCGACCTCACCCAGCAGAAGCTCTACACCTTCAGCGCCGGCACCCAGGAAGTCCTCGACAGCCTCGACGAACCGCTCAACCTCTACCTGTTCTTTTCGAAAAGCCGCGCCAGTGACCTGCCCGCCCTGCGCAACTACGCCCGCCGCGTCGAGGAGGTGCTGGACCTCTATGCGCGGCGGAGCCACGGCAATGTCCGACTGTTCGTGATCGACCCCCTGCCATTCTCCGACGACGAGGACCGTGCCGCGCGCTTCGGCCTGCAAGCGCTGCCCATCGGCACGAATGGCGAAGCCATCTACTTTGGCCTGGCGGCCACCGATGCAACCGACGGCCTCCAGGTGATCCCGTTCTTCTCGCCGGAAGAAGAGCCGCTTCTGGAATACGATCTCAGCCGCCTGGTCCAGGCGCTCGCGCAACGGGAGCGCACGGTAGTCGGCCTGATGAGTTCGCTGCCGATGACCGGGCAGGCGCCCACCGACGGGCAGTCGGGCAGCAGGCCGTGGGCGATGATGGACAAGCTCTACCAACAGTTCGACATCCGCACCCTGGGGCTCGCCTCGACGGAAATCCCCGCCGACATCTCGGTGTTGATGCTGGTGCACCCCAGGCAATTGTCCGAACAGACCCAATACGCCATCGACCAGTTCGTCCTGCGCGGCGGCAAGCTGCTGGCCTTCGTCGATCCTCTGAGTCTCGCCGATGCGGACGGCGGGAAAGGCTCCGACCTGGCCCCGTTGCTGCGTTCCTGGGGCGTCCAGTTGCGGCCGGATACCCTGCTGGCGGATGCCTCGTTCGCCATGATCAAACCCAACGCCGAACGTCGCCCGGAGCGCAATCCGACCTGGCTGCACCTCCCCGGCGACACGTTCCCCCACGACAACGTGCTGACCACCGGCCTGGAAAGCCTCAACCTCGCCAGCGTCGGCCTGCTCGAACCTCTCGGCGGAGCCTCGACGCGCTTCATTCCGTTGCTGCACAGCTCGGCGCACAGCATGCCGCTGTCGCTGGAGCGCTTCCGCCAATCCTCGACGGAGCAGCTCAACGCCACCCTGGTCCCGACCGGAGAACGCTACGTGCTGGCCGCCAAGGTCGAGGGGCCGGCGACGAGTGCCTTCCCCGCGGACCGCGGGAAGCAAGGCGAAGGCCTGAGCGACAGCGCAAACATCCATGTGCTGTTGGTCGCCGATACGGACCTGCTGAGCAATCCGCTCTGGCTCCAGGAACAGCCCGGCCACAACGAGCCGCAGGTATGGGCGGACAACGACCTGTTCGTCGGCAATGCCCTCGACTATCTCTCCGGTTCGGACGCGCTGATCGACCTACGCTCGCGAGGCCATACGAAGCGCCCGTTCACCCGCGTGGAAGCGCTCCGACGCGAAGCCGGGATGCGCGCCCAGGAACAGCTCAACGCGCTGCAGCAGAGCCTCAACGATACCGACAAGAACCTGCGGGCCCTGCAGCAATCGATGGACGACGGCGGCCAGGAGGTGACTCCGGAAATGGAAGCGACGCTGCGCCGCTTCATCGATGACAAATTGCGCATCCGCCAGCAACTGCGTCAATTGCAGTTCCAACTGAATGCCGATGTCGAGCGCCTGGCGGAACAGGTGAAACTGGCCAATACGGTCCTGCTGCCGGCGCTCCTCACCCTGCTCCTCCTGCTGCATTGGAGCTGGCGCAGCATGCGCCGGAGGAGGGGCTGACATGCGCCTGGGTAGCATAGCGGGACTCGCTCTCGCCCTGGCGCTGTTCGCCGGAACCTTGGGCTGGCTCCACGAACGGCAGCAACCGCCCGCGCAACCGCCTGCGAGCCGCGCCTGGCTGCCAGGGCTGAAACCGCACCAGGTGACCGCGCTGTGCATCGCCACCCCCGGCCAACCGACGATCCGCGCCAGGCGCGATGGCAAGGACTGGACGCTCGCCAGCAAGGACGGCTATCCCGCCTCGGGGGAAACCATCCGGCAGCTGTTGCGCAGCCTGGCCGACGCGCGCCTGCTGGAGGAAAAGAGCGCCTCGCCGGAAAACCGCGAGCGCATGGGACTCTCCGACCAGGGCAAGGGCCAGGCCAGCCGGATCACCCTGGAGCGCGGCGACGCGCCGTCGCTGGTTCTGTTGCTGGGCAAGCGCACCTCGCAG
Organism: Pseudomonas sp. FDAARGOS_761; assembly: GCF_013343155.1. Taxonomy (NCBI): domain Bacteria; kingdom Pseudomonadati; phylum Pseudomonadota; class Gammaproteobacteria; order Pseudomonadales; family Pseudomonadaceae; genus Pseudomonas; species Pseudomonas sp. FDAARGOS_761. The sequence continues at coordinate 4,607,878 of NZ_CP054572.1, forward strand.
GGCGGGCAGTTGGTCAGGCAGGCCGACGATGAGCGGGCCTGGCTGATCGACCGAACGGTCGGCCTGCCGGTCAACGACCTGGCCCTGCTCGACCCTCGGTTGACCGACCTGCCATTCGAACAGTTGCGCGAGCTGACCCTGTCCTATGGCAACGGTGTACGGCTGAACATTTCCCGAGCCAGCGAAAAGGACGATGGCATCCGCCTGCGACAGTTCCCATCCAGGCCACAGTTGATGGGCGAGGCGGAAGCCGAGCAGGCCGCACGCCTGTTCGCTGCGCTCAGGCTGCTGGAGGTCGCGCCGGCCAAGGCCTCGCGGCAAAAACCGCTGCTGACCTTCACGCTCAAGAGTTTCGCCGGCGGCACGCTGCAGGGCCAGCTTCTGGAACTGGAGCGCCAGTACTGGTTGCAACTGACCGACAGCAAGGGCTTCGCCGACGGGCAGGTCTCAGCCATCAAGGGTTGGCGCTACCGCGTGGAGGGTCTGAGTCCGGATACCGCTCCCGCGCCCCAGCTACCCAAGGCATCGCCGGTGAAGAAAAGCAAGCCGGCCAAGCCCTCGTCGCCCAAGTGCTGAGCGCTCTCGCCAGGCGCCGCTCGCAGCCGGCGAAATAGAGCCCCGCGGGATGCTGGGCAGGACCGGCCGAGTTTGCTAGAGTAGCGCCTCCTTCACGAGCCCTCGGCTCGTCGATGCAGAATTCCTAAGGCAGGCGCGGCTTATCAGAAGTAAGCCAACCCCACCCCAGAAAAGCCGGCCACAAGCCGGCTTTTTTAATGCCTCCGCACAACCCCAGCCAACCGCCGTTCGCTAGACCTCCAGAAGCTTGCGGAACAGCCCGGCAAGTGTCGCCTGGCGCTCGAAGCCGATACCAGGCGATTGTGGCAACCCCGCCAGTCCCGAGGAAAACGGCAGGGCACCGGCGAAATCGTCGAATGGCCGGAAAGCCGACGGCGTAGCCTCGGCCCAGCCCAGGCGCAGGGCCGCCACCAGGTGCAGGCTGAACAGGTAGCCGGCGTGCGGGCGGAAGGCCGCGCGCGGCCAACCCCGGGCGCACAGGTGGTCGAGTATCGCCAGGTAGCCCGGCAGGCCATAGCAATGCACGGGGTCGAAGACCAGCACGTCGCGCTCCCGCCGCAAGCCGCCGTAGAGGTCCAGCAGGCGAGCCTCGGCCAGGGAGAACAAGGCCTCGCCGGCACCGATGGGGCCCGGATAGATATCCGCTACTTCGGCCTGGGTAGGGAAATCGTGGGGGTCGCAGATGTCCTCGAACCACCACAACCCCAGCGGCGCCAGGGCTTTCGCTGCGTCGACGGCGCCCCCCGCGTCGTAGCGGTTCATCGCGTCGACCGCCAGCCGCGAAGCGTCGCCGAGAACCCGCAGCGCCCTGTCGATACGGCGCCGGTCCTGGTCCAGCCCGGCCGCGCCGATCTTGATCTTGGCGTGGGTGTAGCCGAGATCGACGAAGCGCCGCAGCTCCTCCTCCAGGCGTCCCAGGTCGTCGTGCGGATAGGGGTAGCCGCCGCCGGCGTAGACCGGTACGCGCTGCGGATAGTCTTCCGCCAGCCCCAGGCGTCGCGCCAGGAAGCGATGCAGCGGCAGGCCGGCGGCCTTGGCCGCGGCATCCCACAGGGCCATGTCCAGGGCGCCCACCGCGACGCAGCGTTCGCCGTGGCCGCCGGGCTTCTCGTCGCGCATCATCAGGTCCCAGGCACGCAACGGATCGATGCCACTGCCATCGTCGCTCGCCAGGCTGTCCGCCGGAGCCCCCAGCAGGCGCGGGGCGAAACGCTCGCGGATCAGCCCGCCCTGGGCGTAGCGCCCTACCGAGGCGTGGCCGTAGCCGACCACACGCCGACCGTCACGCACGGCATCGGTGAGCACCGCCACCAGGCTGGTGCTCAAACCACCGGTGGCAGCCGCCACGCCGGCGTAACGGGAAAGGGGAATACTGCGTTCCCGGACCTCCTGGATGCGCATCGCCTGTCGGCTCCTCCTCGCTGGACCTCTCTCCACCTTAGCCAAGGCCGCCGCCATGGTCGTCCCGATCGGTCGTAGCGACCTTCCGCCGATTTGCCCGGCCCCCGCCCCTCTGCTAGTGTCGCGGGGTTTTGTACACCTCGCCGAGACTCCCCCGATGGCCCGCAAGAAAACCCTCGATTTCGAACAGTCCCTCACCGAGCTGCAAACCCTGGTGGAACGCCTGGAAAGCGGCGAGCTGTCGCTGGAAGAGTCGCTGGGCGCCTTCGAGCAGGGCATCCGCCTGACCCGCGAATGCCAGACGTCGCTGAGCCAGGCCGAACAGAAGGTACAGATCCTCCTCGAACGCGACGGCGAGCTCAGCGAAGCGCCGTTCGATGCGGAAGGCGACGAGGCATGATCGCGGCCTACCAGGCGCGCTGCCAGGCGCGCGTCGATGCCGCCCTGGACGCCCTGTTCGTCGCTCCCCGCGAAGAACTGCAACGCCTCTACGAGGCCATGCGCTACAGCGTGATGAACGGTGGCAAGCGGGTTCGCCCGCTGCTCGCCTACGCCGCCTGCGAGGCCCTCGGCGGTGCGCCGCAGCGCGCCGACGCCGCGGCCTGCGCGGTGGAGCTGATCCATGCCTACTCGCTGGTCCACGACGACCTGCCGGCAATGGACGACGACGACCTGCGCCGTGGCCAGCCGACCACCCACCGGGCCTTCGACGAGGCCACCGCGATCCTCGCCGCCGACGGCTTGCAGGCGCTGGCCTTCGAAGTGCTCGCCGACACCCGGCGCAATCCGCAGGAACATGCCGTCTGTCTGGAAATGCTCACCCGCCTGGCGCGCGCCGCAGGCTCCGCCGGCATGGTCGGCGGCCAGGCGATCGACCTCGGCTCGGTCGGCGTAGCCCTCGACCAGGCGGCCCTGGAAGTCATGCACCGGCACAAGACCGGCGCGCTGATCGAAGCCAGCGTGCGCCTCGGCGCCCTCGCCAGCGGTCGCGCCGAGCCCGCCGCGCTGGCCGCCCTGGAGCGCTACGCCGAGGCGATCGGCCTGGCCTTCCAGGTGCAGGACGACATCCTCGACGTGGAAAGCGACACCGCCACCCTCGGCAAGACCCAGGGCAAGGACCAGGCGCACAACAAGCCGACCTATCCCGCCCTGCTCGGCCTGGAGGCCGCCAAAGGCTATGCCCTGGAGCTGCGCGACCAGGCCCTGGCCGCCCTCGACGGTTTTCCGCCGAGCGCCGACCCGCTGCGCCAACTGGCCCGCTACATCGTCGAGCGACGCAACTGACCGACGGGTCGTCGGAAGTCCCCGGCAAAGGTAGGGGCTCCCTTGCTTGGGCGCGGCCGGTGCATCAGGTAAACTGCTGGCCTCTCCGGATTGCATAACGACAGCCTGATGCCCAAGACGCTCCATGAGATTCCCCGCGAGCGCCCCGCCACGCCCCTGCTCGACCGCGCCTCTTCGCCGGCCGAACTGCGCCGGCTGGGCGAGGCGGACCTGGAAACCCTGGCCGACGAGCTGCGCCAGTACCTGCTGTATACCGTCGGCCAGACCGGCGGTCATTTCGGCGCCGGCCTCGGCGTGGTCGAGCTGACCATCGCCCTGCACTACGTCTTCGACACTCCGGACGACCGCCTGGTCTGGGACGTCGGCCACCAGGCCTATCCGCACAAGATCCTCACCGAACGCCGCGAGCTGATGGGCACCCTGCGCCAGAAGAACGGCCTGGCGGCCTTCCCGCGCCGCGCAGAGAGCGAGTACGACACCTTCGGCGTCGGCCACTCCAGCACCTCCATCAGCGCCGCCCTGGGCATGGCCATCGCCGCCCGCCTGCAAGGCAAGGAGCGCAAGTCGGTGGCCGTGATCGGCGACGGTGCGCTGACCGCCGGCATGGCCTTCGAGGCACTCAACCACGCCTCGGAAGTCGACGCCGACATGCTGGTGATCCTCAACGACAACGACATGTCGATCTCGCACAACGTCGGCGGGCTCTCCAACTACCTGGCGAAGATCCTCTCCAGCCGCACCTATAGCAGCATGCGCGAGGGCAGCAAGAAGGTGCTCTCGCGCCTGCCCGGGGCCTGGGAGATCGCCCGGCGCACCGAGGAATACGCCAAGGGCATGCTGGTCCCCGGCACCCTGTTCGAGGAACTCGGCTGGAACTACATCGGCCCGATCGACGGCCACGACCTGCCGACCCTGGTGGCTACCCTGCGCAACATGCGCGACATGAAGGGCCCGCAGTTCCTCCATGTGGTGACCAAGAAAGGCAAGGGCTTCGCCCCGGCCGAACTGGATCCGATCGGCTACCACGCGATCACCAAGCTGGAAGCTCCCGGCAGTGCGCCGAAGAAGACCGGCGGACCCAAGTATTCCAGCGTCTTCGGCCAGTGGCTGTGCGACATGGCCGCCCAGGACGCGCGCCTGCTCGGCATCACCCCGGCTATGAAGGAAGGTTCCGACCTGGTGGCCTTCAGCGAACGCTACCCGGAACGCTACTTCGACGTCGCCATCGCCGAACAGCATGCCGTGACCCTGGCCGCCGGCATGGCCTGCGAGGGCATGAAGCCGGTGGTGGCGATCTACTCGACCTTCCTCCAGCGCGCCTACGACCAGTTGATCCATGACGTCGCCGTGCAGCACCTCGACGTGCTGTTCGCCATCGACCGCGCCGGCCTGGTCGGCGAGGACGGCCCGACCCACGCCGGCAGCTTCGACATCTCCTACCTGCGCTGCATCCCCGGCATGCTGGTGATGACCCCCAGCGACGAGGACGAGCTGCGCAAGCTGCTCACCACCGGCTATCTGTTCGATGGCCCGGCCGCGGTGCGCTATCCACGCGGCAGCGGCCCCAACCATCCGATCGATCCGGACCTGCAACCGGTGGAAATCGGCAAGGGCGTGGTCCGTCGGCGCGGCGGCAGGGTCGCACTGCTGGTCTTCGGCGTGCAGTTGGCGGAGGCGATGAAGGTCGCCGAAAGCCTCGACGCCACGGTCGTCGACATGCGTTTCGTCAAACCCCTCGACGAAGCCCTGGTACGCGAATTGGCGGGCAGCCACGAACTGCTGGTGACCATCGAGGAAAACGCCGTGATGGGCGGCGCCGGCTCGGCGGTCGGCGAGTTCCTCGCCAGCGAGGGCCTCGAAGTCCCGCTGCTGCAACTGGGCCTGCCCGACTACTACGTCGAACACGCCAAGCCCAGCGAGATGCTCGCCGAATGCGGCCTGGATGCCGCGGGCATCGAAAAGGCAGTACGCCAGCGTCTCGACCGGCAGTAGCGCCAAACCCAGCGACAACGGCGGATAACCGCGTTGCGGTTATTCGCCCTACCCCCCAATTGCCCGTAGGACGAATAACGCCACCGGCGTTATCCGCCGGTACAGCGCGATACCGGCAAGCGTTCAGCGCGCCCCGGCGAGCGAGCGGCAGAGTTTCTCGGTCGCCGCCAGCATGGCGAAGCTCGGCCGCTCGAGGTTCTTGTCTTCGATCCGGTGCAGCTGTCCGCGCCGCGTCGCCGCCAGCGCCGGCCATTGCCGCCAGAGTTCGAGCTGGGCGTGACTGCCGGCGACGATGACCGCCGGATCGCGCGCCAGAACCGCCTCGACGCTGACCTGCGGCGCCGGCTGCGGCAGGTCGCCGAACAGGTTCTCGGCACCGCAAACGCGCAGCGCATCGCTGATCACCTGGCGTCCGCCAATGGTGTACAGCGGCCGGTCCCAGACCTGGTAGAACACCTTCAGCGGCTTGTCCCGCCGGTAGCGCTCGGCCAGGCGCTGCATGCCTTCGCGGAACCTGGTCGACAGCCGCTGGCCGGCCTCGGCCTCGCCCAATGCCTCGCCCAGCGCAGCCAGTTGCAGGGCCAGTTCGTCGAGGTTGTGCGGTTCGGCGATGAAGAGGGCGATGCCGAAGTCCCGCAGGCGCTGCAACTGCGCCTCGGGCACGCTGCCGGGCCAGACCAGGATCAGATCGGGCTGCAGTTCCAGCAAGCGTTCGAGATTGACTTGGCCGTAGCGGCCGACGGAAGGCAGGTCGCCAATCGCCGCCGGACGCTCGCCGCCATCCAGCACGCCGACCAGGCGGCGCGCGGCGCCGAGTTCGAGGACGCTGTCGGTCAGCGAAGGCGCCAGGCTGACCACCCGCTGCGCCGCCCCGGCGGAAAGGCTGAGGAGCAGGCAGGCGAGCAGCCAGAACGAGCGCATCAACCGAGTTGACGCGGAATACGGTAGAGCCAGAACAGCACCAGGCTGGTGACCCCGAGCAGGATCAGCGCAACGCCGTTGAGCCCGGCGAACACGCCCGGCACGCCGATCCAGGCCGGCAGGCTGGCGCCGAACAGGGCCTTGCGGCGCACCTGCGCCAGACGGGTCCAGGCGGCGGCTTCCTCCGCCGTATCCAGCGCTTTCTGGGTGGCGATGAGACCACGCTTGTAGGCACCGAACAGCGGCAGGTTGACGAACATCGACAGCAGCGCGGCGATGAACAGCGGCATCGCCAGACCATGGGGAAGGGGTTGCAGTTCGCCGAGGAAGAACTCGACCAGGATCAGCGGCAACAGCGCCAACGCCAGTTGCAACCACCAGGCGCGTCCCAGCGCGCCGCGGGCTTGCTGGCGACTCACGTGGTTTCCGCCTCGCCCTGGTGCAGGCTGCCGAGCATGTGCCCGAGCTTGCCGGCCTTGGTCGCCAGGTAGCGCCTGTTGTGCTTGTTCAGGCCCCTTTGCAGCGGCACGCGCTCCGCCACGGTGATGGCGTAGCTTTCCAGCGCCTTGACCTTGCGCGGATTGTTGGTCATCAGGCGCAGGGAGGAGACGCCCAGGTGCGCGAGCATCGGCTGGCACATGGCGTAGTCGCGCTGGTCAGCGCCGAAACCCAGTTGCAGGTTCGCCTCGACGGTATCGGCGCCGGCATCTTGCAGCTCGTAGGCGCGGATCTTGTTCAGCAGGCCGATGCCGCGACCTTCCTGGCGCAGGTAGAGGAGCACGCCGCGGCCCTCCTCGGCGATGGCGGCAAGCGCGCCTTCCAGCTGGAAACCGCAATCGCAGCGCAGGCTGAACAGCGCGTCGCCGGTCAGGCATTCGGAATGCAGGCGGCCAAGCACCGGCGCGCCATCGGCGATGTCGCCCATGCTCAGGGCTACATGTTCCTTGCCGCTCTCCTCGTCGAGGAAACCATGCATGGTGAATTCGCCGAAGGGAGTCGGCAGTTTGGAGGCGGCGACGAACACGACGGACACCGGGGAACTCCTAGGGAAACGGAAGTCCGCCATTGTACCAGCAGCGTCCGGCGCCCGGTCAGCTCGAAATGCCGCAAATACCTATCGAGATGGACGATGAATAGAACCCCGGGTTATGAGCGAGCGACATTCAATGCTTGGCCTCGATAAGCAGCATCCCCTGTTCCTCGCGCCAACGCACCCGGTTGAGGAAACTCATGCCGAGCAGGGCTTCGGTCGGATAGCCACCCTCGATCACCGCCGCCTCGACGCCCAGCAACTCGATACCGCCGATCTTCACCCGGTCCAGGGTCACCCGCCAGCCGCGCGAGGTTCCGCTGGCAGTGGAGGCGACCATCGGCTTGCCGTCCACCCGGTAATCGATACCCAGGCGGCGCGCCTCGTTCTCGTTCATGGCGATGCTGGTGGCGCCGGTATCCACCAGGAACTGCATGTTCTGCCCGTTCACCGAACCGGCCACCCAATAGTGCCCGCCCGTACCGCGGGCGATGCTGAAGCTTTGCCGCTGCGGCGCCGAATAGCCCGCCTCGTTGTATTCGCGGCTCAGTTCGTAGGTGCGCTCGACGCCGTCGATCCGCAGCACCGCCTTGCGGCTGTCGGCGCTGACCACCTGGACGCCCTGCGGGCCGGTCTGGCCGACCCTGACCAGCTTGCGCTGGCCATCGACGTTGAGTACCGCCGCGCCGGGGAACAGGCCGACCACGAACACCTGGGGCGCGGCCAGCGAGGACAACGCGAGAACGCTGGAAAACAGGGCGACGCACAGCCGCAGCATGATCACTCCTTGGGTGGCAGGATTGCCTTCAACGGCGCATAGGGCCAGTTCCAGCGGGCGAAGATCCGCTCCAGCTCGCCGCTGGCATGCAACTGCCGCATGCGCCGGTCGAACAGCGCCAGCAGCTCACGGCCCCTGGGGGAATCGGAGAAGCCAAGATACAGCGGCAACCGAGTGACGTCGGTGATGCGGTACTCAGCCGCCAGCGCTCCGGCCCCTGCGAGCATTTCCTCCAGTTCCGGACGCGAATCGATGAAATAGTCGACCCGGTGGTTGAGCAGCATCGGCAGCGCCGAGGTGCGGCGCTGCAACTCGCTGTGCGGGGTCAGGGTAGGGAAATAGCGGGCGAAGGCGTAGCCACGCATCCATGACAGGCGGAACCGGCTCAGGCCCTCCAGTGGCGGCGGCGGATTGTCTTTCAGGGAAAGCACGGCGATCGGATCGACGTCATAGGGCCAGCGAGGGTAAAGCGCTTCGTCGATTTCCCCGCGGTAGGCGCCGACCCAGGCGTCGGCCTCGCCGCGCAGGACCAGGCCGACCGCCCGGGTATAGGGCTCGTTGGCGATCCGCAGGCGTACCCCGGCCGGCTCGTAGACGGCCCGCAGCAGATCCCAGGCCACCCCGCGACCGTCCTCCTGGGTGTAGCGCGTCCAGGTTTCGCTGACCACGCGGATCTCGCCCACGGAGGGGGCGGCGGAAGCGACGCCGGGCAGCAGCCACAGGCAGCAGAACAGGACGAGCAGACGCATGGGAGGCCTCAGACCAGCCAGTGTACCCATCCCCAGACTAGACCCTGCATGACCAGCCAGGCGAATACCCCGGCCAGGACGTCGTCGAGCATGATCCCGACGCCCCCGTGCACGTTGCGGTCCACCCAACTGATCGGCCAGGGTTTGAGAATATCCACGATGCGGAACACGACGAAGCCGATCAGCAGCCACCACCAGCCCTCCGGCACCAGCCAGAGGGTTATCCACATGCCGACCATCTCGTCCCAGACGATGCCTTCGTGGTCGTGCACGCGCAGGTCGTCGGCGACCTTGCCGCACAGCCAGAAGCCGAACAGCATGGTCACTCCCAGCATCAGCCAGTAGCCCCAGTCCGGCAGCATCTGCCACAGCGGGATGAACGGGATGGCCACCAGCGACCCCCAGGTGCCCGGCGCCTTGGGCAGGGTGCCGGAGCCGAAGCCGAAGGCGAGGAAATGCCAGGGATTGCGCCAGACCGACGGCGGCACCGGCTGCGCCGGCGCCTGATCAGGATGCTCAGTCACGTTGGGTTCCGAAATGTTGGTAGCCGGCCACGGCCGGTATGAGTTCCTTTCCGTCGGCGTCGAGCAGGTGCACCCCCTGCCCCGCCTCGACCCGGCCGATGACGGCCATGGCCGGCCACGCGGCGCGAATCTCGCCAAGGTACGCAGACGGCAGGGTGAAGGCCAGCACGTAGTCGTCGCCGGCGGCCAGTTGCTGGCGCAAGGCTTCCTCGCCGGCGAGCAGGCCGCTCAACGCGGCGCTTGCCTGCAAGCGCTGGCATTCGACCAGCAGGGCGACGCCGGAAGCGCGGGCGATATGCCCGCAGTCGGCGAGCAGCCCGTCGGAGATGTCCAGGGCGGCGCTGGCCTTGCCGCGCAGGGCGAGGCCCAGACCGAATTGCGGGGCCGGCGTCCAGTAGCGCGCCAGCAGCGGTTCGGCCACCTCGGCGGGCGCCGATCTTCGCTCCAGCACCAGTTCCAGCGCCGCTCCAGCCTCGCCGAGCGGGCCCCCGACGCAGAGCAGGTCGCCCGGGCGCGCACCGGCGCGGGTCAGCGCCTGGCCGGCCGGAACCCTGCCGAATACGGTCAGGGTCATGCTCAGCGGGCCGCGCGTGGTGTCGCCGCCGACCAGGGCCAGGCCGCACTGCCGGGCCATGGCGTCGAGGCCGCGGGCGAAGCCCTGCAACCACTCGGCTTCGGCCTTCGGCAAGGTCAGGGCCAGGGTGAAGGCCAGGGGCGCGGCGCCCATCGCCGCCAGGTCGCTGGCGGAGACCGCCAGGGCGCGCTGGGCAAGAAGGAAAGGGTCGCAACCGGCGGGAAAATGCACACCTTCCACCAGGGTGTCGGTGGAGACCGCCAGCTGTTCGCCGGCAGGCGGCGCCAGCAGGGCACAGTCGTCGCCGATGCCGAGGGCCACCTCCGTCGCCGGCGCCGCGCAGGCGGCCGCGGCGAAGAAGCGGCGGATCAGCTCGAACTCACCCATGACGCCGCCGGCGCGGGATCAGCGCTTGCCGCCGCGCAGCTCGGCTGCGCGCAGGCGCGGCGCCAGCTTGTCGAGCACGCCGTTGACGAACTTGTGGCCGTCGGTGGCGCCGAAGGTCTTGGCCAGCTCGATGCCCTCGTTGATCACTACCTTGTAGGGCACGTCGATGCGGTTGCGCAGCTCGTAGGTGGACAGCCGCAGGATGGCCAGCTCGACCGGGTCGATCTCGGCCAGCGGGCGGTCCAGGCAGGGCTCGAAGGTGGAGTCCAGCTCGCTCTTCTGTCGCGGCACGCCGTGCAGGATCTCGTGGAAGTAGGCGCCGTCGACCTCGGAGAAGTCGTTGTCGGTGCGGAACTGCGCCTCGATCTCGTGCAGGGGCTGGCCGGCGATCTGCCAGGAGTACAGGGCCTGGACGGCCAGGCTGCGGGCCTTGCGGCGAGCGGCGGTCTTGCCTTTCGGCGGCTTGGCTGCCGGGTTGCCGCTGTCTTGATTGCTCACTTGGCCTCCAACTGCGCCAGCAGGCTGACCATTTCCAGGGCCGACAGCGCGGCTTCGGCGCCCTTGTTGCCGGCCTTGGTGCCGGAGCGCTCGATGGCCTGCTCGATGGAGTCGACGGTGAGGACGCCGAAGGCGACCGGGATGCCGAACTGCAGGGACACCTGGGCCAGGCCCTTGGTGCACTCGCCGGCCACGTATTCGAAGTGCGGGGTGCCGCCACGGATCACCGCGCCGAGGGCGATGATGGCGTCGAAGCCGCCTTGCTGGGCGACCTTCTGGGTCACCAGCGGGATCTCGAAGGCACCCGGGGCGCGGATGATGGTGATCTCGCTTTCAGCCACGCCGTGGCGGACCAGCGCGTCGACGGCGCCGCTGACCAGGCTTTCCACGACGAAGCTGTTGAAGCGGCCGACCACCAGGGCGTAGCGGCCTTTGGGAGCAATGAAGGTACCTTCGATGGTCTTCAGGGTCATGAGCAGGTCTCATCTGTTAAAGAGCCGGGGCGCCGTTGCGCCCCGAGCGAAAAGGGTCGAAAGGTCGGTCCAGCATAGCGCCCGCCGCGATCTTGCACGCGGCGGGCGGGACAGGCCTTATTCGGCGGGCAGGTATTCTACAACTTCCAGGTCGAAACCGGATATCGCATTGAAGCGCATCGGCGCACTCAGCAGGCGCATCTTGCGCACGCCGAGGTCACGCAGGATCTGCGAGCCGGCACCGACGGTGCTGTAGGTGGTGGTGGCCTTGGGCGCCGGGGCCGGCGCCGAAGCGATCTCGCGGACATGGGCGAGCAGGTCGTCGCCGCCGATCTGGTGGCCGAGCAGCAGCACCACGCCGCTGCCCGCCTCGGCGACCTTGGTCATCGCCGCGCGCAGGCTCCAGCGGCCCGGCTGGTTGACCTGCAGCAGGTCGCGCAGCGGGTCCATGTTGTGCACGCGGACCAGGGTGGGCTCTTCCGCGCAGACCTTGCCGAGGGTCAGCGCCAGGTGCACGTCGCCCTCCACCGAGTCGCGGTAGGTGATCAGGTTGAAGTGGCCCAGTTCGCTGTCCAGCGGCTGCTCGGCGATGCGCTCGACGGTGCGCTCGTGGATCAGCCGGTAGTGGATCAGGTCGGCGATGGTGCCGATCTTGATCCCGTGCTCGGCGGCGAACGCCTCCAGTTCGGGCCGGCGAGCCATGCTGCCGTCGTCGTTCATCACCTCGCAGATCACCCCGGACGGTTCGAACCCGGCCATCCGCGCCAGGTCGCAGGCCGCCTCGGTGTGCCCGGCGCGAGCCAGGGTACCGCCTGGCTGGGCCATCAGCGGGAAGATGTGGCCGGGGCTGACGATGTCGGCGGCCACGGCGTTCTTCGCCGCCGCAGCCTGCACGGTGCGGGCGCGGTCCGCGGCGGAGATGCCGGTGGTGACGCCCTCGGCGGCCTCGATGGAGACAGTGAACTTGGTGCCGAAGCCGGAGCCGTTGCGCTGCACCATCAGCGGCAGGCCGAGGCGCTCGCAACGCTCGCGGGTCATCGGCATGCAGACCAGGCCGCGGGCATGCTTGACCATGAAGTTGATGTCTTCGGTGCGGACGCATTCGGCGGCCATGATCAGGTCGCCTTCGTTCTCGCGGTCCTCGTCATCCATCAGGATGACCATCTTGCCTTGGCGGATGTCTTCGATCAGTTCGTCGATCGTGTTGAGTGCCATGGGCACCCCCTTATGCAATTCGTGGGTTACTTGAGAAAACCGTTCTCGGCGAGAAACGCTTCGCTGATGCCGGAGGCGCTGGGCTCGGCGGCCTTGTCGCCAAGCAGCAGGCGCTCCAGGTAACGGGCCAGCAGGTCGACCTCGAGGTTGACCCGGCGTCCGGGCTGGTACTCGGCCATGATGGTTTCGCTGAGCGTATGCGGGACGATGGTCAGCTCGAACTCCGCGCCGTTCACCGCGTTCACCGTGAGGCTGGTGCCGTCGACGGTGATCGAGCCCTTGTGCGCGATGTACCTGGCCAGTTCGCGCGGGGCGCGTACGGTGAACTGGATGGCGCGGGCGTTCTCCTCGCGCTTGAGCACCTCGCCGACGCCGTCGACGTGGCCGCTCACCAGGTGTCCGCCGAGGCGGGTGGTCGGCGTCAGGGCCTTTTCCAGGTTCACCCGGCTGCCCACCTTCAGGTGCTGGAAGGCGGTGCGCGCCAGGCTCTCGCGGCTGACGTCGGCCCAGAAGCCATCGCCGGGCAGTTCCACCGCGGTCAGGCAGACGCCGTTGACCGCGATGCTGTCGCCAAGCTTGACGTCGCCCAGGTCGAGCTTGCCGGTGGCGATGTAGACCCGCAGGTCGCCGCCCTTGGGCGTCATCGCGCGGACGCTGCCGATCGATTCGATTATGCCGGTGAACATGCGACCTCCCGTTTTTCCGCCGCACAGGCGCGCAGCATGGCCGGCGCGACGCCGAGCGGCCTGCGTGCCATAGCGCGGGTATTCCAAGATGAAGACATATGACGAACTCCTGTTTCGTGAAAAACAGGGCTTTTTGGATCGAAGGGGATCTTGCGGGCGCACAGGGTACGCCCAGGCAGGCAATCCCGTTCTCTCTTTATCCGGACTATGACCGTCGGCCCCGGAATCGCACCGGGTCTGCTGACCTTGTCGTCCGGCGGTGGCCGGTCCGGCAAGCGCTCGCGGGCTAGGCGCCTTGCGCGCCATTACCGCCGGTGGGGACTTTCACCCCGCCCTGAGAACGTTACGGCCACCGAGATGGCCGTGTGGCGTTTTACCACAGTTGCGCCGCTTGTGCATCGTCCGCCGCGTCGCCGCGCAGCGAAGTTCAAGCGTCCCGCGGATGGGGCCGCGCGGTGACCAGCCAGTCGTCGCCCACCGCGCGGATGTCGTCGATCAGCAACTGCGCCGCATCGGCCATCCGCGTCAGCGGCCAGTCGAGCAAAGGACGGGCGCTGGAGCCGAGGAACTTCGGCGCGACGAACAGCCGGTACTCATCCACCAGCCCCAGCCGGGCGAAGGCGCCGGCCAGGCGGGGGCCGGCCTCCACCAGCACTTCGTTGGCGCCGCGCGCCGCCAGTTCCACGAGCAGCTTGTGCAGGTCGACATGCCCCTCGGCGGAGGGCAGCGCCAGCAGTTCGTGACCGGCGTCCTGGAAGCGTTCGCGCGCCGAGGCGGCGGCGCAGGTCGCCACCAGTGCCGGACCGGCCTGGTAGAACGCCGATTCCAGCGGCACCCGCAGGCGCCCGTCGACCAGCACCCGCAACGGCTGGCGAGCCGCGGCGAGCGCGGTAAGCTCGGCGTTCAGGCCCAGTTCGTCGGGGCGAACGTTGAGCCGCGCATCGTCCGCCAGCAGCGTATCGGCGCCGGACAGCACCACGCTGGAGCGAGCGCGCAAGCGCTGCACCGCCGAACGCGCGGCGGGGCCGGTGATCCACTGGCTTTCCCCGCTGGCCATGGCGGTGCGCCCGTCCAGGCTCATCGCCAGCTTGACCCGGACGAACGGCAGGCCATGCTCCATGCGCTTGATGAAACCGATGTTGAGTTCCCGCGCCTCGGCCTCGAGGACCCCGCTCTGCACCGCGATACCGGCCTGCATCAGACGCAGCAGGCCGCGACCGGCGACCTCGGGGTTGGGATCCTGCATCGCCGCGACCACCCGCGCCACCCCGGCGCCCACCAGCGCATCGGCGCACGGCGGGGTGCGGCCGAAGTGGCTGCAAGGCTCGAGGGTCACGTAGGCGGTGGCGCCGCGTGCATTCTCGCCGGCCTGGCGCAGGGCATGGACCTCGGCGTGCGGCTCGCCGGCGCGGACGTGCCAGCCCTCGCCGACCACCTGGCCGTCCTTGACCAGCACGCAGCCGACGCGCGGATTCGGATGGGTGGAGTACAGCCCCTGGCGCGCCAGTTCCAGGGCGCGGGCCATGTACAGCGGGTCGGCGGCGTTCATTCCTTGGCCGGCTCGCGGGCGAGGCGTTCGATCTCCTCGCGGAATTCGTTGAGGTCCTGGAAGCGCCGGTAAACCGAGGCGAAGCGGATGTAGGCGACTTCGTCGAGCTTCTGCAGCTCGGCCATCACCAGTTCGCCCAGCACCCGCGACTTGATCTCGCGCTCGCCGGTGGCGCGCAACTGGTGCTTGATGTGGCCGATGGCCGCTTCCAGGCGCTCGACGCTGACCGGACGCTTCTCCAGGGCACGCTGCATGCCGGCGCGCAGCTTGTCCTCGTCGAACGGCTGGCGGCTGCCGTCCTGCTTGATCAGGCGCGGCATGACCAGCTCGGCGGTCTCGAAGGTGGTGAAACGTTCGCCGCAGGCCAGGCACTCGCGGCGCCGGCGCACCTGATCGCCCTCGGCGACCAGTCGCGAGTCAATCACTTTGGTGTCATGGGCACCGCAGAAGGGACAATGCATGGTGCTGATACAGGCGTAGCTGAAGGAAGCCGCATGGTAGCGCATCCGCGCCCGACCGAGCACCCGCAGAATCGACCGGCGCCGGCACGCTGGGAGAGGCGGGAAGAATCGGACGTTGCGGCCTACGCGAAGCGCGACAAGAATCACACTTTGCGCTATACAAGCGCCGCCCGGATTCCACCGCTATGGAGCAGCCCATGACCCTGCGCTCGATCGCCCTGCTGGCCGTCCTTCTCCTCGCCGCTTGTTCCAGCGACAAGCCGAAGCCTGCGCCAACGCCGCAAGCTTCGCGCAGCGTGACCATGGTCGAGCCGGTGCTGCCGGCCCACCTGCGCGAGCTGAGCGGAACGCTGAGCAGCATCCAGGGCAGCCTGCCACGCGGCAGCGAGGTGCAGATGGCACTGCTGGTGATCGACGAGCGCGACCGTCCACAGCGGCTGCTGGCCAGCGAGACGGTGCTGGCCACCGGCGAACTCATGCCCTTCCGCCTGCCGTTCAACCCCGAGTCCTTCCCGCCGGCCGGTGGCGCGCTGCGCGTCGAACTGCACGCGCGGGTGATCCAGTCCGGCCAGTTGGCCTGGCGCCTGCATCCGTTGCGGATCGCCCAGCCGACCACCCAGTCCCTCGGCGAACTGCGCCTGGTACGCGCGCCGTGACGGCACCGCAAGCCCTGACCCAGGCGCTGGGCGAGCTGCTCGGCGACGCCCGGCTCAGCGCCACCGCGCTGCCCAGCACCGACCTGCGCCTGTGGCTGATCGACGCGCAGAACATGGACCGCCAGTTCAGCCCGGAGGAAACCCGCCGCATCCTCGAAGAGCCGCCGTACTGGTGCTTCTGCTGGGCCAGCGGGCTGGTCCTGGCGCGCTGGCTGGCGGAGCGCCCGCAGTGGGTCCGCGGCAAGCGCGTGCTGGACTTCGGCAGCGGCTCCGGGGTGGCGGCGATCGCCGCGGCCCGCGCCGGCGCCGCCGAGGTGGTGGCTTGCGACCTGGATCCCCTGGCGCTGGCAGCGAGCCGGGCGAACGCCGAACTGAACGGAGTGGAGCTGAGCTATTCGGCGGACTTCTTCGCCGAGGACGATCGCTTCGACCTGATCCTGGTGGCCGACGTGCTCTACGACCGCGCCAACCTGCCGCTGCTCGACCAGTTCCTCAGCCGCGGCCGCCAGGCGCTGGTCGCCGACTCGCGGGTCCGTGACTTCCGTCATCCGCTGTACCGGCGCCTGGACGTGCTCGACGCCTGTACCTGGCCGGACCTCGCCGAACCCGCCGAATTCCGCCTGGTCAGCCTGTATCACGCCGAACGCGGGCAAGCCTGAGGCACGGGCTTGTTTGCGCGCGGCGCGCCCCCACTTATAGTGGTCACCACCTTGCGTTTCCGAGAATCGACATGAGCGATACGCCCTACATCTTCGACGTCACCGGCGCCAACTTCGAGCAGTTGGTCATCGAGAACTCGTTCCACAAGCCGGTCCTGGTGGACTTCTGGGCCGACTGGTGCGCCCCGTGCAAGGCGCTGATGCCGCTGCTGGCGCAGATCGCCGAGTCCTACCAGGGCGAATTGCTGCTGGCCAAGGTCAACTGCGACGTCGAGCAGGACATCGTGATGCGCTTCGGCATCCGCAGCCTGCCGACCGTGGTCCTGTTCAAGGATGGCCAGCCGGTCGACGGTTTCGCCGGTGCCCAGCCCGAATCGCAGATCCGCGCCCTGCTCGAACCCCATGTGAAAGCACCGGCGCTGCCCGACGAAGACCCGCTGGAAGTGGCCCAGGCGCTGTTCGCCGAAGGCCGCATCGGCGACGCCGAAGCGACCCTGAAAGCCCTGCTGGCGGAGAACAACGACAACCCCGCGGCGCTGATCCTCTACGCCCGCTGCCTGGCCGAGCGCGGCGAACTGGAAGAGGCGCAGGCCATCCTCGACGCGGTGAAGAGCGACGAGCACAAGCAGGCCCTGGCCGGCGCCCGCGCGCAACTGACCTTCCTGCGCCAGGCTGCCGACCTGCCCGACAGTGCAGAACTGAAGAGCCGTCTGGCCGCCGATGCCGGCGACGACGAGGCGGCCTACCAGTTGGCCGTCCAGCAGCTCGCCCGGCAGCAGTACGAGGCGGCTCTGGACGGACTGCTCAAGCTGTTCCTGCGCAACCGCGGCTACCAGGACGACCTGCCGCGCAAGACCCTGGTGCAGGTCTTCGACCTGCTCGGCAACGACCATCCGCTGGTCACCGCCTACCGCCGCAAGCTGTACCAGGCGCTCTACTGAGTCGCCGAGCCCCGTCCGCGGGGCTCAGTCCTCCAGCCAGACGAACACCTGGGTGCCGTCGACCACCTCGACCTTGACCCGGGCGTCGTGCCGCAGGCGCACCAGCAGTTGCTTGGCGGCGCCGGCGTTGCCGCTGAACGCCTCCAGCTCCGCCAGCAACTGTGGCCCCTCGATCCGCCCGCTGCCGCGCAGCAGGTCCTGGGCGGTCTGCCACAGGCGATCCACCGGCGCTGCCGACGCCGGCGCCCTGGCCGCCGCGACCTGCGGCTCGCCCAGCGGCGGCGGGGGCACGTGTTGCGCCAGCTGGCGCCAATCCTCGGCGTCCAGTTCCAGGGTCAGGTCCACCGGCCAGTCGCCGATGCTTCCGCGAATCCGCACCATCTCGTTTCTCCACAAGCGAATCGCGCCATGCTCCCACGTCGGCGCGTAGGGGCCAAATCGGCCAGGCTAGGCAGGCGGAAAAATTCGTTATAACGTAACAAACTCTTTTCCTTCCTTGCCGGAGTCCCGTTCATGCGCCCACTGCTGTTAGCCCTCGTCTTGCTGCCGTTCGCCGCCCAGGCCCATGACGACCACGACCATGACCACGCCCACGGCAGCCTGGGCAAGCACGAGCACGGCGTCGCCCAGTTGAACGTGGCGCTGGACGGCAAGACCCTCGAACTGGAGCTGGACAGCCCGGCGATGAACCTGGTCGGTTTCGAACACGCCGCCAGCACCGACGCGGACAAGGCCGCCGTGGCCAAGGCCCGCGCGCAACTGGAAAAACCGCTGGAACTGTTCGCCCTGCCGGTCACCGCCGGCTGCTCGGTGGCCAGCCAGGAACTGCGGAGTCCGCTGTTCGGCGACAAGGCGCCGGCCCACGCGCACAAGGAGAAGGCAGGCCACGAACATGAACATGAACATGAACATGAACACGAACACGAACACGAACACGAACACGAAAACGGTCATGCCGATATCCACGCCCATTACCAGCTCAGTTGCGAGAAGCCCGAGCTGCTCAAGCTGCTGACCCTCGCCGAGTTCTTCAAGCGCTTCCCCGCCACCCAGAAAATTCAGGTACAACTGATCGGTCCCGACGGCCAGAAAGGCGCCGACCTGGCCCCGGCCAGCGCCGAGCTGAAGCTGTAGGATCGTTCCGGAAGCGCCGCGAGGGATTCGGCGCGGCGCCCCTCCATCCATTCTCGAGGCTCCGGCGGAGCGTTCCGCCCCTACCCCCATGAGCGCACTGATCACCCTGACCAACCTCGGCTTCGCCTGGCCCGGCCAGGCGGAGTTGCTGGACATTCCCAGCTTCCATCTCGAACGCGGCGAGAGCCTGTTCCTCAAGGGGCCTTCCGGCAGCGGCAAGACCACCCTGCTCGGCCTCCTCGGCGGCGTGCAGAAGCCCGGCCGCGGCAGCATCCGCCTGCTCGGCGAGGACCTGGAAAAGCTGTCCGCCGCGCGCCGCGACCATTTCCGCGTCGACCACACCGGCTACATCTTCCAGCAGTTCAACCTGCTGCCGTTCCTCTCGGTACGCGAGAACGTCGAGCTGCCCTGTCACTTTTCCGCGTTGCGCCGTCAGCGCGCCCGCGAACGCCACGGTAGCCCGGCGCAGGCCGCCAGCCATCTGCTCGGCCAGCTCGGCCTCGGCGGCGAACTGCACGCACGCCGCGCCGACAGCCTGTCCATCGGCCAGCAGCAGCGGGTCGCCGCCGCCCGCGCGCTGATCGGCCAGCCGGAGCTGGTGATCGCCGACGAGCCGACCTCGGCGCTCGACGCCGACAGCCGCGAGGCGTTTCTCCAGTTGCTCTTCGCCGAATGCCGCGAGGCCGGCGCCAGCCTGCTGTTCGTCAGCCACGACCAGAGCCTGGCCGGGCTGTTCGACCGCAGCCTGTCCCTTTCCGATCTCAACCGCGCCGCCCGGCCGGCAGGACTCTGAGCATGTATCTCTTCCGACTGGCACTGGCCAGCCTGGCCAACCGCCGCTTCACCGCCCTGCTGACGATCTTCGCCATCGCCCTCTCCGCCTGCCTGCTGCTGGCGGTGGAGCGGGTCCGCACCGAGGCCAAGGCCAGCTTCGCCAGTACCATCTCCGGAACCGACCTGATCGTCGGCGCGCGCTCCGGCTCGGTGAACCTGCTGCTCTACTCGGTATTCCGCATCGGCAACGCGACCAACAACATCCGCTGGGACAGCTACCGGCACTTCGCCGAAAACCCGCGGGTGAAGTGGGCGATCCCGATCTCCCTCGGCGACTCGCACCGCGGCTACCGGGTAATGGGCACCGATGCCGGCTATTTCGAGCACTACCGCTACGGCCGCGGCCAGGAACTGCAACTGGCCGAGGGCCGCGCCTTCGGCCAGGACCTGTTCGACGTGGTGCTCGGCGCCGAGGTGGCCGAAGCCCTGCACTACAGGCTCGGCGAGAAGATCGTGCTGGCCCATGGGGTGAGCACGGTGAGCCTGGTCAAGCACGACGACAAGCCGTTCACCGTGGTCGGCATCCTCCAGCGCACCGGTACCCCGGTGGACCGCACCCTGCACATATCCCTCGCCGGCATGGAGGCGCTGCACGTCGACTGGCGCAACGGGGTGCCGGCGATGGGCGCCGGGCGCGTCAGTGCCGAGCAGGCGCGGCACATGGACCTGCAACCACAGGCGATCACCGCGTTCCTGGTCGGCCTGAAGAGCAAGGTGGCGACCTTCGCCCTGCAACGCGAGGTCAACGACTATCCCGGCGAACCGCTGATGGCGATCCTCCCCGGTGTCGCCCTGCAGGAACTGTGGGGCCTGATGGGCACCGCCGAGAAGGCACTGTTCGTGGTCTCGCTGTTCGTCGTCCTCACCGGCCTGATCGGCATGCTCACGGCGATCCTCACCAGCCTCAACGAGCGCCGCCGGGAGATGGCCATCCTGCGCTCGGTGGGCGCGCGCCCCTGGCACATCTTCGGTCTGCTGCTGGCCGAGGCCTTCAGCCTGGCGCTGGCCGGCGTCGCCCTCGGCCTCTGCCTGCTCTACCTCGGCATCGCCGCCAGCCAGGGCTACGTCCAGGCCAACTACGGCATCTACCTGCCGCTGGCCTGGCCGAGCGACTATGAGTGGAGCCTGCTCGGGGCTATCCTGGCGGCCGCCGTGCTGATCGGCTGCGTGCCGGCCTGGCGCGCCTACCGCCAGTCCCTGGCCGATGGCCTGTCGATCCGCCTATGACCCGGAGATATTCCCCGATGCTGCGCTCCCTGACCGTCCTCCTGCTGGCTTTCGCCCTGCTCCTGGGCAGTGCCGTGGCGCGCGCCGCGCCGCGCGAACTGACCTGGTCGCAACTGATCCCGGCCGGCGCCCCGCCCGCCCCGGCGCCGCTGCCGATCCACGACCTCGCCAACGCCCTCAGCGAAGCCGGCCCGGCGGCCAGCCAGCAGAGCCCCAACGCCCCGGTGGTGAAGGCACTGGACGGCATCGAGGCCAAGCTGCCGGGCTACATCGTGCCGCTGGAAATCAGCGAGGCCGGGCTGGTCACCGAGTTCCTCCTGGTGCCCTACTACGGCGCCTGCATCCACGTACCGCCGCCGCCGTCGAACCAGATCGTCTACGTGAAGACCGCCAAGGGCGTGCAGATGGACGAGTTGTACCAGCCGTTCTGGGTCGAGGGCACCTTCAAGGTGGAGAACGCCAGCAGCGAGCTGGCGGCGGCCGGCTACCGCATGCAGGCGAGCAAGGTGACGCCCTACGAATACGAAGGTAGCTGAACGACATGCGACAATCCGCCGCGCCGTTTACGTTGCGGCGGTCACATTTGCTCCTAGGATTGATTGAGCTGTGTCAAGGAAGGCAACTGTTAGCTGGCTGACCATTAGCAGCACCAACACTTTCTAATACAAGGAATGGAGCTCATCATGCGTAAGTCCTGGCTTACCGCTTCCCTGCTGGCCCTCACCGTCGCCTCCCCGTTCGCCGCTGCGGATATTCAAGGACACAAGGCCGGTGACTTCATCATCCGTGGCGGCTTCGCCACCGTCGATCCCGACGACAGCAGTTCCGACATCAAGCTGGACGGCGCCAAGCAGCGCGGTACCAAGGCGACCGTCGACAGCGACACCCAGCTCGGCCTGACCTTCACCTACATGTTCGCCGACAAGTGGGGCGTGGAACTGGTCGCCGCCACTCCGTTCAACCACCAGGTCGACGTCAAGGGCCTCGGCCCGGGCCTGGACGGCAAGCTGGCCGACATCAAGCAACTGCCGCCGACCCTGCTGCTCCAGTACTACCCCATGGGCGGTACCAACAGCGCCTTCCAGCCCTACGGCGGCCTGGGCGTGAACTACACCACCTTCTTCGACGAAGACCTCGCCAGCAACCGCAAGGCGCAGGGTTTCAGCAGCATGAAGCTGCAGGACTCCTGGGGCCTGGCCGGCGAACTGGGCTTCGACTACATGCTCAACGAGCACGCGCTGTTCAACATGGCCGTCTGGTACATGGACATCGACACCAAGGCCAGCATCAACGGCCCGAGCGCCCTGGGCGTGAACAAGACCAAGGTCGACGTGGACGTCGATCCGTGGGTCTACATGATCGGTTTCGGCTACAAGTTCTGAGTCGTAGACTGTCGCGGGGCTTGCGCCCCCAACGGAAAAAGGCGCCTTCGGGCGCCTTTTTTCATCCTGCGGAAACGGACCCCATGTACCTCTGGCTGAAGACCCTGCACATCACCTTCGCCCTCAGCAGCGCCGCCCTGTTCGTCTGGCGCCTGGCCTGGAACTGGTCGGGGCGCAAGGCCAGCGGCATCCGCCGCTGGGGACCGCATCTGGTGGACACCCTGCTGCTGCTCAGCGCGCTCGGCCTGGTGCACCTGGCGATGCCCTGGCCGCTGCCGCTCTGGCTGCTGGCGAAGCTGGGGCTGTTGCTGGGCTACATCGTCTGCGCGGCGTTCGCCCTGCGGATGGCGCGGGGCCCCGGCAAGGGCCTGCTCAGCGTCCTCAGCCTTGCCCTGCTGGGCGGGATCTTCTACCTGGCGCTGAACAAGCCCTGGTGGTGATCAGCGGCCGAGCAGGCGCGCCAGGCCCACGCCCATCGGCGTCGGCTGGTCGAAGCGGAAACGCCGCAGCAGGCGCTCGTTGTTCGCCCGCGAATGCCTGATGTCACCGGCTCGCGCGTCGGCGTGGGTCACCGGCGGCAGGCCACCGAGCACCTGACCGATCTCCGCCAGCAACTGCTTCAGGCTGATGCTGCGATTCAGGCCGACGTTCACCGCCCCGGGCTCCACCGCCGTCGCCTCCAGCGCCTGGACCAGGAAATCGACCAGGTCGGCGACGTAGATGAAGTCGCGGGTCTGCTCGCCGTCGCCGAACACGGTGATCGGCGTCCCCTTCAGGGCGCGCTCGGTGAATATGCTGATCACCCCGGAATAGGGCGAGGACGGGTCCTGGCGCGGCCCGTAGACGTTGAAGAAGCGGAAGATCGCCGGTTCCAGCCCATGCTGGCGGCGATAGAAATCGAGGTAGTACTCGCTGGCCAGCTTGTCCGACGCGTAGGGCGTCAGCGGCGACTTCGGGGTGTCTTCGTCGATCGCCGTGCCTTCGCCGTTCTGCCCGTAGACCGCTGCGCTGGAAGCGAACACCACGCGCTTCACGCCCTGCTCGCGCATCGCTTCGCAGAGGTTCAGGGTGGCGATGAAATTGCTCTGGTGGGTGGCGACCGGGTCGTCCACCGAGGCCTGTACCGAGGCGACCGCGGCCAGGTGGGCGACCGCCGCGCAGCCCTTCAGGGCGGCCGCCAGGGTCGCCGCGTCGGCGGCGTCGCCTTCGAGCAGCTCGACCCGTTCGTCGTCCAGGGGCAGGTTGTCGCGCTTGCCGGTGGACAGGTTGTCCAGCACACGCACGCGGTAGCCGCGCGCCAGCAGCGCGTCGGTCAGGTGGGAGCCGATGAAACCGGCGCCGCCGGTGATCAGGATGGGGCGTTCAAACATGCCTGTAGTACCTGTCCAATAGAGCCGGCAAACCTGCGCGCCAGGCGCGCGGCTTGATGCCGAAGGTGTGGAGGATCTTCTTGCAGACCATCACCGCGTGCTGCGGTTCGTCGAGCGCGTCCGGGCGCGCGGCATGGGCCTCCGCCGAAGGCTCCTGGATCAGGTTGGAGCGATAGGTACGCGCCTCGTTGAGGATCACCTGCCCCAGCGCCAGGGTGGTGGTCGCTTCCAGTCCGCCGTAGTGGTAGGTGCCCCACAGCGGCGCCTGGCAGTCGAGCTGCTTGAGCACCGAGAGCACCACCCGCGCGGCGTCGTCCACCGGCGTCGGGTTGCCGCGCCGGTCGTCGGCGAGGAACAGCGGCTGCGGTTGTTCGGCGCGGCTGAGGAAACGTCCCAGCAAGCCGTTCGGGCTTTCGTCCAGCAGCCAGCCGAAGCGGATCAGCACATGTCGCGGGCAGGCCGCGCGCACGCTCTGCTCCATGCGCCAGAGCGCCTGGCCACGCAGGCCCAGCGGAAGGGTCTCGTCCTTCTCGCTGTAGGCGGTGGCGCGGGCGCCGTCGAAGACCCGGTAGCTGGACGGCTGGACCAGCAGGATCTCGTAGTGCTGGCAGAGTTCCGCGAGGCGCTCGACGGCGCGCTCCTGGGCGCCCAGGCGCTCCGCCTCGACCTGCTCGGCCTGGAACCAGTCGTGGTAGAAGGCGAGGTTGATCACCGCGTCGGGGCGCGTTTCGTCCAGCAGGGTGGTGAGGCTGGCGGCATCCCAGCCCTGCTCGGGTGGTCTGGGCGCGAGGAAACCGATGTCTTCCTCCGCCCCTAGGCGGATCAGCGCCTGTCCAAGGGCATTACCGCCGCCCAAAAGCATCAGGCGCATTCGCATGGTGTAGGGGGGCACTCGAAATCTGATAGTGAATAGCGACGCGGCGCACGCCCCAAGGCAATGACATCCTGCGCCTCGCTGGCGACATGAAAGGTGCGGGCATCGGGTGCTGCTTGTCGCGGCAGGTACCCCGGACAGCGCCGCCGTTATTTTCATGCAACCTGACACGCCGCATTCTTGCTGTGCCTCCGGTGAAGCGTCAAGCATTCACCGGGCCAGCTCCGCCTGCGGCGCGGATCGGCGGGACGAATGGCAGCGCGCGGCGGCGTCAGGCCGGTAGCGCGCCGGCCCGATAGTCCTTGGGCGAAACCTCGAACTGCTTTTTGAACGCCCGGCTGAAATGCGCCGAGTCGCTGAAACCCCACTTGAAGGCGATGGAGGTGATCGATTCGCCGCGCAGCCGTGGGTTGCCGAGGTCGGCGGCGCTGCGGCTGAGGCGCTGGCGGAGAATGTAGCGGCAGACGCTGTCGCCCTGCTCCTCGAACAACCGGTACAACTGGCGCACCGAGATGCGCAGGCGGCCGGCGAGCATGTCCGGACTCAGGCGCGGCTCCTGCAGGGATTGCTCGATCAGACGCTCCGCGTGCCGGCGCAGACTGTAGCCATAGAGCCCGGCCAGCGGTCCCTCCAATTCCTCGCCGGCGTGCTGTAGCGCCGGCCCGAGCAGGGCGATCAGCGCCTCCTGCAACGCCCCGCCCTCGTCCGCCACCGCCCACGGCTGCAGTTCTCCGGCGCACACCTGCTGCACCAGCAGGCCGAGCAGGCGACCGCTGGCGCAGTTCGGCGAGAGTTTGCCGAAGGCCCGCTGGCTGGGCGGCAGGTGCCGGCATACCTGGTCGCGGGAGAGATGGAACGAGGTGTGTTCGATGAGTCCGTGGGGAATGATCTCGCAGCCGCCCGCGGAGTCCATCAGCGCCATTTCCCCTGGCGCCAGCTCTATGCTGTCCCCACCCTGGCGCAGTTGCGCATGGCCGCTGCGCTGGACGACCAGGAAGCAGTGACGGTCGTCGTCATGATCGGCATGGGTGGCCTGGCGGGCGATGCGCCCGGCGTTGGTGCGGATCTGCGCCAGCTCCAGGCCGCCGAGGTCCTGCCGCGAGATATCGCCGATGAACAGCGTCCGGTTCAGCGCGGGCTGCGATTCGAAGCGCCCGCAGACCTGGCGCAACGCCTGGTTCCAGGCTTCGAAGCTGTTGTGTGCGGAAGACAGGGTATGCACCGGGCACCTCCTGACGGCAACGGCCATCGTTATTGTTGTATGGCGCGGCAATTACCGAGCCACGCAGCGCTGCCGATATGATTAACATGTTATCGATATACCCACAAGCTAGCGCAAATGGACCGGCGGATACGCATCCGGGAGAGCCGGCAAGGGCCGTTCAGGCGGGAGAAAGCAGGCGCTGCAATTGGGCGAAGGCGCCCAGCAGGGCCAGGCGCTGCTCGGCGACCAGAGGGATGTAGCGGCGATAGGCGGGGAAGCGGTTGACCACCTCGCACGCCCCCAGGTGTTCCAGGCTCACGGTCCAGCCCCTGTCGTCGCGGCAGAGGCGCAAGCTCCGGAAGTCCAGCGGCATGAGCTGCTCCAGCAAGGCCCGGTCGCCCCCCTGCAAGGCCTCCCGCAACGGCTCGAGCCCGCTCCCGCTGCGCACCTTGCAAAGAATGCCGCGACGCCGCAAGCAACCGGCGTGACGCAGCTCCAGGCTGGCCGGCGGCCCCCCGGGCGCCGCCACGAACAGGCTGAACTCGGTGCTGACGATATGCATGAACAGGTGCGCCTGGACCCGCTCGCGAACCTCGAGGCTCAGCTCTTTCGTACGCAGCAACAGCCTGCCGTCCTGCGCCTCGCCGTCGCACGCAGCCAGGTTGCGCCGCACCAGGGCCAGGGTGGCTCCGGGGCGATAGGCGGCTGGCCGCCAGTCGCGCCAGTGGCGCTCATACCAGCGCGCCCAGGCGGACATGCGCCTTCTCCCGCTGCTGCTGGTCCTCTTCGGCGAATTCCTTCTCCAGCACCTCTTCCACCGCCAGCGGACGGAACGGATTCACCCGCTGTACGCACAGGGTCCAGAACAGGGCGTAGGCGGCCGCCAGGCCGAGCATCAGGGCAAACGGCAGGTAGATGTCGGCGGGGTTCATACCCGGCGGCGTGATGTAGAACATCCCCAGCAGGATTCCGGCGCTGGAGAACAGCTGCGGCAACGGGAACAGCGGCGAGCGGTAGGCGCGCGGCAGGTCCGGGCGACGGATGCGCAGCAGCACCACGGAGAGGGTCACCAGCAGGTAGGCGGTGCCCCAGGCGCAGACCGCCGCCAGGACCAGGTGGATGATCCCTTCGCTGTCGCCGCCCAGCCACCAGGCGTGCAGGCAGGGAATCGCCGCTGCCACGGCGATGCACAGCAATGGTGTCTTGAAGCGCGGGTGCAGGTAGGTGAAGGCCTTCGGCAAGGCGCCATCCAGCGCCATCCCGTAGAGAATCCGCGGCAGGCCGGCCATCAGGGTGTTGATGGTGGCGGCCCCGGCGAACAGCAGGCCCACGCCCAGCCAGATGCGTCCGAACGGTCCCATCACCTGCTCGGCGAATCGCGGGATCGCCATCGGCGTCTCCAGCAGGTGCAGGCCGCCGCCGAGGTCGAGGTTTTCCACCTGCCGGCGCATCGCCGCGCCATAGAGGAACATGCAGCAGGCCACCCCGACCAACCCCAGGGCCATCGCCCGCGGCAGGGTCCGCGAAGCGTGGCGCACCTCCGGCGCCAGCGGCGTGACGAATTCGCAACCGACGAACATGAACATCGCCATGCCCACCAGCGACAGCAGGGTCGGCAGGTCGTCGCCGACCATCGAGGCCCCGAACCAGCCCTGCAACTCCACCGCGGGCAGGCGCAGCAGACCGGCCACGGCGAAGATCATCAGGGTGCTCCACATGCCGAAGGTGAGGATCACTTCGGCGCGACCGAAGGCGGTGATCCCCAGCGCATTCAGCAGGCCGAAGCAGAGCACCATGCCGACGCCCACCAACCAGGCGCCGCCGCCCGGCTCGGTGAGGGTATTCAGCGACTCGAAGTTGACCAGCGCCATGGTGCCGCTGAGCATGGTTTCGGCGGTGCCGGCGAACACATGGACGATCAGGTAGGCCGACAGCGTGCCGGTGATCGCGAAGAAGCGCCCGAGGCCGCACGACAGGTAGTCGTAGACCGAGCCACGGGTCGGCAGCAGGCAGGCGGCCTCGGCGAAGGTGGTGGACTGCGCCAGCATCAGCAGCAGCGCCACCAGCATCGCCACGGCGAAGGTTCCGCCGCCCAGGCCGAAGCCGGTGGTGGCGGTGAGGATCACCGGGCTGGCCATGATCAACCCGACCGAACTGGCCAGGGCGGTGGGGAAACCAACCCGCCCGCGGAGCAGGTGCTGGGTGAGTCTGGAGTTGGACATCGACGTATCCTCGACGGCAGCGTTGCTGTTGTTGTTCTTGCGTCAGGCCCTGCCAGGGCGCGCCAGGCGCCCTGCGGGACGCGCCGGCGTCCCGTACGCTCCGCCGGCAGGCGAAGCGTGTCGAACAAAAGGCTGCCGCGGAGGGCAGCGAAAGAGCCGAACGAATCGGCTCACCCCGATTTCATCGATATCAGTAGGCGATGCACACCGACTTGTTCTCGGTGTACGCCTCGATCGCCGCATGGCCCATCTCGCGACCGATGCCGGACTGCTTGAAGCCGCCGAACGGCATCGACGGGTCGAGCAGGTTGTGGGCGTTCACCCATACCGTGCCGGCCTTGATCCTGGGCACCAGGTCCATGACCTGGCGCAGGTCGTTGGACCAGATGCTCGCACCGAGCCCGTAGATGCTGTCGTTGGCCAGACGCACCGCTTCGTCGAGATCGTCGAAGGGCGTCGCCACCAGCACCGGCCCGAAGATTTCCTCGCGCACCACCTGCATCCCCGGGGTGACGTCGGCAAGGATCGTCGGCTGCACGTAGAACCCCATCTCGCCCTGGCGCGCCCCGCCGCAGACCACGCTGGCGCCCTCGGCCACCCCGCTTTCGATCATCCCCAGCACCCGCTCCTGCTGCCTGGCCGAGACCAGCGGGTTGATCTGCGTGGTCGGATCCAGGCCGGGGCCGATGCTCAGGTCGCCGGCGATGGCCGCCAGGCGCTCCAGCACCTGGTCGAAACGCTTGCGCTGCACATAGAGGCGCGAACCAGCGGTGCAGACCTGCCCCTGGTTGAAGAAGATCGCGCCGGCGGAACCGGCGGCAGCCATGTCCAGGCTGGTGTCATCGAGGATGATCACCGGGGATTTGCCGCCGAGTTCGAGGGAAAAACGCGTCATGTTCTCCACCGCCGCATGCCCGATCAGCTTGCCCACCGGGGTCGAGCCGGTGAACGCCAGCTTGTCGATGCCTGGGTGCGCCGCCAGTGCCGCGCCGGCCTCGGCGCCCGTGCCGGTGACGATGTTCACCACCCCTGGTGGAATCCCCGCCTCCAGGCACAACTGGCCGAGGCGCAGGGCGGTCAGCGGGGTTTCGTCGGCCGGTTTGAGGACTACGGTGCAGCCGCAGGCCAGGGCCGGGACGATCTTCCAGATCGCCATCAGCAAGGGGAAATTCCACGGCACGATGGCTCCGACCACGCCCACCGGCTCCGGCACCGTGTAGGCCCGGTAGCGCGCGCCTGGGACCGCAGCGATCGACAGGTCGAGGCTGCGGCCCTCGATCTTGGTCGCCCAGCCGGCCATGTAGCGGATGAACTCCACCGAGGCGCCGACCTCCAGGGCCCGCGACAGGTTGATCGACTTGCCGTTGTTCAGGGTCTCCAGCTGCGCCAGTTGCTCGCCATGCGCCTCGATCCGTTCCGCCAGTCGCAGCAGCAGGCGCTCGCGATCGGCCGGGCGCTGGCCTGCCCAGTTGCCTTCGAACGCACGCCGCGCGGCGGCGACCGCCCGATCGACGTCTTCGGCGCCGGCGCGGGCCACGCGCGCCAGCTCGGCACCGGTCGCCGGGTCGTACAGCGGCATGTCGGCGCCGGAACGCGCCGGCCCGGACTCGCCGTCGATCAGCAGGCCATGGGGACTGCGCAAGAAGGCGCTGACGGACGGGTCGATGGCAATACTCATGTGTGCTCCTCGGCTTGGCGACGGCGCTGCGTCATGCATGCGCCTACTACCCGGGAATACTCTGGACCCGCCGCTCCCCCGCTCGCTTGCTCCAGCCTGCCGGGTTTCTTGCCGCTGCCTGCCAAGCCAGGCAGAGAGAGACAAGACGGCGCGCCGGGGCATGGACATTCTGCCCGGCAAGCAGGACAGTGGACGTCCCGCCGCCTCGTCCCACGGGAGTCCCGCGCCATGCCTTCGACCCTGTCGCCCGACCTCGGCCCGCGCTGCATGCAGGCCTTCACCCAGGTGGTGCCGGCCAGCCTGTGCGTGTTCTATCGCATCGACGAGGACTGCCGCGCACACGATTTCCAGCTCCTGCGGATGCCGGCCGGCATGCACCGCGACTACCTGCGCCACTACCGCGACTACGATCCGCTGCAGCCGCGCCACTGCCTGGCCAGCGCTTCGCCGGTGGTGCCGCTGCGCCAGGGCATCGCCCGCCAGCCCGCGGAGGACAGCGCGCTGTACCAGGGCTTCCTGCGACGCCACGGGATCTGCGACGTGGTCGAGGTGCTGGCGCATGCGCAGCAGCGTCCGGTGGCGGCCCTGTCGTTGCTGCGCGACGCCCGCCTAGGGGCCTTCTCCGACCAGGAGCTGCGACAGTTGCGCGCCCTGCATGGCCTGATGGAGCTGGCGGCGCAGGCATGCGCCACGCCAACGGCCAGCGCCGAGCGCCTGCAAGGCCTGACACCGAGGGAACGGGAGATCGCCCTGCTGCTGCGCGACGGCGTCAGCAACAAATGCCTGGCTCAGTGCCTCGGACTCGGCCTGCCGACGGTGAAGACCCACCTGCTCAACCTGTTCCGCAAGACCGGCGCGCGCAGCCGCACCGAGCTGGTGAAGCGACTCTTCCTCTAGCCGCGCGCGGCCTGGGGGCTGCGCGCCTCCAGCCAGAAGAGGAACTGCCGCACCGCCAGCGGCTTGCCGCTCTCGTGCAGGCCGCGCAGGCGCTCGCGGTGGCGCCTGAAGGAAAAACCGGGAAATACCCAGGGCAGGTTCAACAGGTACCAGGCCAGGGCGCCGACATCGGCGAAGTGCAACACCTCCCAACCTTCGCCGCCTGCCACCGGCGGCAACTCCGCGGCCTCCAGCTGGGCCCGGGCGAAACCCAGGTTCCAGTGCGGCGCCTCCGGCGTCGGCGCCGGTTCGCCGAGCAACGCATAGAACTCGCGGTTGAAGTCGCCGGCCACCTGCTGGGTGAGGAAACAGCCGCCGGGCGCCAGCACCCGCCGGACCTCCGATGGCAGATAGGACTCGTGGCGGTTGCCGACCAGGTCGAAGGTGCCATCGGCGAACGGCAACGCCCCGCCGCCATCGCCCTCCCGGCCCTGGCGATGGTTGTCCGGCGCGCCCTCCACCTCGACCACGCGGATGCCCAGGGGCTCCAGGCGACCCCGGGCAATCTCCAGGTTGGGCGCCCAGCCCTCGGTAGCCACGGTGAGCGGCGGACGATACGGCAGCCGGCTCAACCATTCGCCGCCGCCGGTGCCCATGTCCAGCAGGCTGGCGGCGGCCCGGCAGCGCTCCAGCATGCGCCCCGGGAAATCCCATGGCGGCGGTTCCAGGCGGATGCGTCCGCCATAGTCGTATTCCCAGCCGCGCATCGGTGTGCGGCCGGCTTCCACCAGCAGCGCGTCGAATTCGTCGCCCGTCGCCATTTCGCCGTTCTCCCAGAGACCGCCCGCTACCATCCCCGAGTCTCCTCGCCAAGGCAAGCCCATGGAGAATGTAAAGCTTGCTTGACAAAGAAGAGCATCCCGGCCAATGTAAAGCCCCCTTTACATGGACGATTCAACCATGACCCACAAACGTTTCTTCCTCGAACTGCTTCTCGCGCTGGTCGCCTATGCCGCTGCCGTTCTGATCAGCGGCCAGTTGCTGGCAGGCACGGAACCGGGCGCCGGCCGGGTCTTCCTCGCCCTGCTGCCGGTGCCACCGATGGTCGCCCTGGCGCTGGTGGTGATCCGTTACCTGCGGCGCCTCGACGAAATGGCCCGGCGCATCCATCTCGAAGCCCTCGCCCTGGCCTTCGTCGGCACCGCCCTGCTCACCTTCGCCTACGGTTTCCTCGAAACCACCGGCTTTCCGAAACTCTCGATGTTCTTCGTCTGGCCCCTGATGGGCGCGTTCTGGGCCATCGGCTGCGTCCTGGGACTGAGGCGCTACGCATGAGGAACCGGGTTCGCGAGTTGCGCGCGGAGCGCGGCTGGTCACAGGCGGAGCTGGCCGGAAAGCTGGAGGTATCGCGGCAGACGGTGAACGCCATCGAAACCGGCCGCTACGACCCAAGCCTGCCCTTGGCCTTCAAGCTCGCCCGGGTGTTCGGACTGGCGATAGAAGCGATCTTCGACGACCGGGAAGGCCAGCTGGACTGAGTCCGGTCCCGCTGCCGAAAATGTCCGGGGCGCCCCCTGGCGACCCCGGCGGCGAGCCCCCCTTACCCTGTACCAAATGGCAGTTGCCGCATTTCCCCTCGGGGCTAGCCTTGGACCAGGCCTATCGCCAGCCTTCCCCCTGGTCCCCGCTCGATACGCTGAAAAACCACGGATAACGTCTTTTCAACCGGCAAGACAGGAGTCTCAGCCATGTCGAAAGATTCTGTTCTTGGCTTATTCAGGCAACACGCAGATACCCATCCCGAACGCCCCGCCCTCGTCGATCGCGAGCGCTCGTTCAGCTACCGCGAACTCGACCGACTCAGCGACCGGCTGGCCGCCCACCTGGCCAGGCGCGGCGTCGCCCGGGGCGAGCGGCTGCCCCTGCTGGCCGAACGCTCGGCCGAACTGGTCATCGCCATCCTGGCGGCCGCCAAGTGCGCAGCGGCCTACGTACCGGTGGACCGTCGGCAACCCGACAGGCGCAAGCAGGAAATCCTCCGCCAGTGCCAGGCCCCCGTGGTCCTCGCCACCCAGGCCGAGGACCTGCCGGGGCAACCGGTGGAGGTCATCGCACAGGTGCTCGCGACGAGCGCGGCGGGTGCCGCGCCGAGGCCGGCGCTCGACGGCAGCGAAGCGCTGTATGTGATCTTCACCTCGGGCACCACCGGCGAACCCAAGGGCGTGGTGATCGAGAGCCGCTCCCTGAGCAACCTCGTGGACTGGCACAACCGGCGCTTCGAGATGGACCAACGGAGCCGCACCACCCTGATGGCCGGCGTCGGCTTCGACGTTTGCCAATGGGAAATCTGGTCCACCCTGTGCGCAGGCGCCTGCCTCCACCTGGTGCCCGACGAGGTGCGCCCGGACCCGGCGGCGCTGCTGGCATTCTTCGCCGAGCAGCGGATCAGCCATGCCTTCGCGCCTACCGTGATAGTCCCTGCGCTGGTGGAGCAACCCGCTCCGCCGTCGCTGGCGCTGCGCTACCTGTTCTGCGCCGGGGAAAAACTGCCGCCGGTCGCAACCGGCGGGCTGCCCTATACCGTGGTGGATTACTACGGCCCGACCGAAGCCACGGTCTTCGCCACCTGCCGCATCGTCGACGCCGAAGCTCATCGGCGGCCCGCCTCGATCGGCACGCCCATCGACGGTTGCGAGGCATTCATTCTCGACGCCGACGACCGGCCTTGCCATGGCGACCGGCCCGGCGAGCTGAACCTGGCGGGCGTCTGCCTGGCGCGCGAATACCTGCGCGACCCGGACATGACCGCCAGGCGCTTCCACTACTCGCAGGCACTGCGGCGTCGGCTCTACCGCACCGGCGACAAGGCCCGCTGGCTGGCCGATGGCAGCCTGCAGTTCCTCGGTCGGCTGGACGACCAGGTGAAGATCCGCGGCCACCGCGTCGAACTCGGCGACGTCGAAGCCGCGCTGCTGCGCCAGCCGGCGATCCATGGCGCGGTGGTGCTGGCGCATGCCGACCCACGCTGCGGTAGCCAGCAATTGAGCGCCTTCGTGGTCCCCCGCCAGCGGGGCGGCGATGCCAGGGCCGTGCTCGCCGCCATCAAGACCGCCCTGCGCCAGGAACTGCCCGACTACATGCTGCCCAGCCGCTATCTGTCGCTGGACAGCCTGCCGACCACGGTCAACGGCAAGATCGACCGCCAGGCCCTGCGTCGACGCCTGGAGGAACAATGCCAGGAACGACTCGACGAGCAACGCTTCGGCACCCCCGGCGAACTGCAAGTGGCCCTGGCCTGGCAGGAAGTGCTGGGGCATACCGACTTCGGCCTGGACGACAGCTTCTTCGAGGTCGGCGGCCATTCCCTGCTGGCCGCCGCCCTGGTGCGCGAACTGAGCCGACGCTTCGGCAACCGTGCCTACATCCACGACATCTACCGCACCCCGAGCGTACGCCAACTGGCGGCCAGCCTGGCGCAGCGCGCCGGCGAAGCGCCGCCGGCGCTGGACAGCGAACCGGCCCAGGAGCTGCAACGGGACGTGCGCCTGCCCGCCGACGTGGATTTCAGTCGGCCCATGGACGCCGCCCAGTTGCTCGCGCCACGGCACATCCTGCTCACCGGCGCCAGCGGGCTGATGGGCGCCCACCTGCTCGCCGAGCTGCTGGCCAGCCGCGAGGCCGACCTGCATTGTCCGGTCCGTGCGCAAAACGACGCCCACGCCCTCGAACGCCTGCGCCAGGCCGCCCGGCAGCACCGCATCGAACTCGCCGAGTCGGACTGGCGACGGGTCAGGGCCTACGCCGCCGACCTCGCCGAACCAGGCTTCGGACTACCGGCGGAAACCTATCGCGAGCTGGCCGGCAGCGTCGACCAGGTCTTCCATTCCGCCAGCGCGGTGAACTTCATCCAGCCGTACAGCTACATGAAGCGCGACAACGTCGAGGGGCTCGGCCAGGTCCTGCGCTTCTGCGCCAGCGGCCGCTGCAAGCCGCTGATGCTGCTGTCGAGCATCTCGGTGTACAGCTGGGGCCACCTGCATACCGGCAAGCGCCTGATGCGCGAGGACGACGACATCGACCAGAACCTGCCGGCGGTGGTCACCGACATGGGCTACGTGCGCAGCAAATGGGTGATGGAAAAGATCGCCGACCTCGCCGCTGAACGCGGCCTGCCGCTGATGACCTTCCGCCTCGGCTACGCCACCTGCCACAGCCGTACCGGCGCCTACGCCGACTACCAGTGGTGGAGCCGGCTGGCGCGGACCTGCCTGGAGTACCGGGCCGTGCCGCTCCTGCGCGAGCTGCGCGAGGGCCTGACCACGGTGGACTACATGGTAGAGGCGATCAGCGTCATCGCCCGCCAGCCTTCGGCGCTGGGCAAGAAATTCAACCTGGTGCCGAGCATTCCGCGCTGCCTGACCCTGGACGAGTTCTTCGGCCGTCTCGGGCGACGCGCCGGGCGTCCCCTTCGGCAGATGCCGTTCGACGACTGGGTAAGTCTCTGGGAAGACAATCGCGACGCCCCGCTCTATCCCCTGCTGAGTATGTTCCGCGACAACATGTACGCCGGCCGCAGCACCGTCGAGTTGTACCAGGATACCTATCTCTGGGACTGCACCAACGTCGAGGAACACCTGCGCGGGAGCGCCGTGCGCGAGCCGGAGTTCGACGACCGCCTGCTCGACCTGTACCTCGCCGGCCTGGGCGGCAGCGCCATGCGGTAAGGTCGAGGCCGCCGCGGCCGGTCGCCGCGGCGGTTACCGCAGCGGGACGCGCTTGGGTATCCTGTCCGCTTTATCGCCCGGAGAACCTCATGCACAACGTTCTGATCGTCGGCGCCTCGCGCGGCATCGGCCTGGGACTGGCGGATGCCTTCCTGCAACGCGGCGCACAGGTATTCGCCGTCGCCCGGCGACCGCAAGGCTCTCCCGGGCTGCAGGCACTGGCGGAGCGAGCCGGGGAGCGCTTGCAAGCGGTGACCGGCGACCTCAACCAACGCGACTGCGCCGAACGCATCGGCGAGGCGCTGGGCGAGCGGCGGATCGATCGCCTGATCGTCAACGCCGGCATCTACGGCCCGCAGCAACAGGATGTGGCGGAAATCGACGCCGAGCAGACCGCCCAGCTGTTCCTGACCAACGCCATCGCGCCGCTGCGCCTGGCCAGGGCACTGTCCGGGCGGGTTAGCCGGGGTGGCGTGGTGGCGTTCATGAGTTCGCAGATGGCCAGCCTGGCGCTGGGCCTGTCGGCCACAATGCCGCTCTACGGCGCCAGCAAGGCGGCGCTGAACAGCCTGGTACGCAGCTGGGAGGGCGAGTTCGAGGAGTTGCCGTTCAGCCTGTTGCTCCTGCATCCCGGCTGGGTGCGTACCGAAATGGGCGGCGACAGCGCGCCGCTGAGCGTCGAGGAAAGCGCCGCCGGACTGGTCGCGGCGGTGGAGGATGCCGCGGGCGTGAATGCCTGTCGCTTCGTCGATTATCGGAACCAGCCGCTGCCCTGGTGAAGCGGGCCGATCCGTCAGGGCATCCGGCAATAGCCCTCGGCCGCATACCTGATGAGGTCGGCATCGCGCTTGATGCCGAGCTTCTTCATGGCACTGACCTTCTGCGTACTGATGGTCTGCACGCTGCGATGCGAGCGCTCGGCGATTTCGGTGATGGTCAGTCCGGAGCCGAACAGACGGACGATTTCCGCCTCCCGGGGCGTCAGCCGTTCGTTGTGCGAGGAAAGCACCTGGTTGACGAAGATGTCCCTGATCGACGGCGAGAAATACTGGTTTCGCGAATAGGCCGCGCTCACCGCCGCCAGCAGGTGACTGGTCGAGTCGGACTTGCTGAGGATGCAATTGATACCCTGCTTGAGAATGGCCCGGATAAGACCCGGATTGTTCAGCATGGTAAAGACGACCAATTGCAGATGCGGATAACGTCGTCGCAGCAATGACAACAATGCCAGTCCATCGCCATATTTCCCGCCCGGCATCGTATAGTCGACGATAACGACATCGCAGTCGCCTTCGTCGAGCCGGCCGATCAACTCGGTAGAATTGGAAACTTGACCGAGCATCTCCAAAGAACCGCACTGACTCAGTTCGTAGGAAATACCCAGCGAAATGGCGGGATGATCATCCGCAACCATTACGCGAATGCGATGTAGGGACATCCTTGCGTCTCCTTAAGCGGTACACGGCAGGCGAAAGCGTTACCAGGAAACCTGTGGTCTCGGTCATGCCTGCCGCAGGCAGGCGGCCGCCGCTCGGCCGGCAAGGAGGAAAGCGCGGTCCGGAATCCGCCGACGCCACTGCCCCGGTTCAAAGTGAACATGTGTATTTTCTAGTGAAACCGACGATATTTAATATAGTAAAACTACTATTTTTTCGCCTCGCAAACTAACAACAAAGACACTTGAAACAGCCCCCGAAAAACGTATACGCAGACACTTATGAAAAACGATGAAATACGAAACGGACAAGCCAGAGCAGCAAAAAATTTGAAAAAAGAGTTCCGTGACAAGCTGAAACTATCGCCTGGAAAATAGCGTTCTTTTATTTGCGCGAAATCCTACCGAGGAAACTTGCATATCCCTCAGAAAGCCTTCGCCCATACGCAATATCGGTATTCCGCGTGCGGGAATGGCATGTGCGCACGAGACCCAGGACGAGCAGCGGAGCGATATGCAGAGCGCCTTCGGCGATCTGCAACCACTGGAGGTGAGGGGCCGAGCCTTCGCAAGGGCTGGCGCGAAAGCGGCCGACGGCGCTTCCCGAGGCGGGGCGGGAAACGCCGGGGAAAGAACGGCGGCGCCGCTCAGGGGAAGGTAAACGTGAACTCGGCGGCGCCGTCGGCGACCCCGGCCTTCAATTCGCCCTCCGCGCCGATACGGATGTAGGCGGCACTCAGC
This sequence comes from Pseudomonas sp. FDAARGOS_761, assembly GCF_013343155.1. Classification (NCBI taxonomy): domain Bacteria; kingdom Pseudomonadati; phylum Pseudomonadota; class Gammaproteobacteria; order Pseudomonadales; family Pseudomonadaceae; genus Pseudomonas; species Pseudomonas sp. FDAARGOS_761. The sequence goes on from NZ_CP054572.1 coordinate 4,644,933, forward strand.
GGGAGGTCGGCGCTGTCGCCGACACGCCGCATCGGGTAGGGCGTGCCGTCGAAACGTATCCGCTGCTGGTCCAGGCCGTTCTTCACGACGATGCCGAACCCCGCCGCGCCGCCGCTCTTCAAGCTGAGGATCGTCGGGTCCGCTTGCTGCGCCGAGACATACTTGTCGCGGAAAGCGATTTCCGGCTTGGCCAGCGCCGCACACTCGCTGAGAGAAATATCGAAGGAACGCTCCGTGGAGGTGTCGTTGACCCGCGGGAAGTTCTTCAACGCGACGCTACCCAGTTTGACGTTGATTTCCCGTCCCACCTCGACCTTGCATTTCTTCGGGATCGGCGGCTGCGGGGGACCGCCGCCGATCCCGATGGAGGCCGGGCCGATCAGCGAATAGGGCTTTCGGCAAACCCCGGTGGGGTAGTTGTCCGCAGGCACCGCCAGGACGCTGCCGATGGACGCTTCGCCCTTCAGCCTGTCCACCGCCCAGAGATTCAGGGTGGCGCTGCCGGATACGCTGGTTACCTTCAGGTCGCCGGCAGGCAACTCGCCGGGGTCGACCGTCAGGACCAGTTCCTGTAGGTAGTCGCTGGTCGTGCTTCCGGAAAAGCTCGTGACTCGCTTGTCCAGCGCATGGGGCTGGTTGTCGACCGGAATCACCCGCTTGACGCCGTCCTGGGCATCCACCGAGATCCGATAGCCGATGCCTTTGACGTCGGACGCCACCGTGCCGTAGGGCCCCGGATAGCCCACCCCGGACCAGTTCCCCCCGATGACCAGCTCATGCGCCTCCTGGGAAGCCTGGGGCTTGTAGTTCAGGAACAGGCTCACCGGCCTGGCGAACAGCACCGTGCCTTTCGCCGTGCCGCTGGTCAGCTCGTTCACCACACGCCAGGGCAAGCCTTTGCCATTGTCGAACGAGCAGTTCAGGGCGACCTCGTTCAGGGCCCAGGCCTGGCCGCCGGTCAGGCAGCAGAGGCCGAGAACGAGCGCCTGCCGAGCCTGCGCGCCAGGCCGGCGGCGCAGGGAAACGCGGCCGGGAAATAACCTCATGCTCATGGAACTCTCCAAGATTGCGCCTGCGGAAGAGGGCCACACTCCAGGCGAGAGCGGCCCCGGCCGGCAGGGGAGGTCCGCCAGGGACCTCCCCTGCCGGCCTTACCAGATGTTGCCGTAGTCGATACCGGCAGGCGGCAGGAGCGCCGCCTCGCCGATCACGTAGTTGCCGCCCAGGACCCCATGGTTCTCGCCGACCTGCGCACCGTAGATCTGGCCGTAATGGGACTGAGGCTTGAAGTCGATCTTGCCGCTGACGCCGGAGTACTCGATCGATCCCAGGTTGACGCCGGCCAGCCCGCCCATGGAGACGTAGTAGTCGCCACTGACGGTGCCTTCCGACATGGACGAAACGATGCGTCCCTGGATCTGGTTCTCGCCGACCAGGCCGCCGATGCGGCTGCGCCCGCTGCCGTTGACGGTACTGCTGCTGCGCGCCGACAGGATCGAACCGGCGTTGCTGCCGACCAGGCCGCCAACCGACGCACTCGCAGCGGCGCTGACCCTGCCGCTGGCATCCACGTTGACCAGTTCGCCGCCGTTGTGGCCGACGAGCCCGCCCACCAGACTGTTGAACCCGCCGCTCACGTCGCCGCGCGAGATCGCATGGGCGACGGAACCGCCGAGGTTGTATCCAATCAGCCCGCCGACGCGACTGTTGCTGCCGCCGCTGACCTTGCCCGTCGCCTCGGCGGTCTCGATGGCGCTCTGGCTATTGTTGCCGACCAGCCCGCCCAGATCCGCGCCGCCCTGGTCCGTGACGCTGCCGCTGGCTTTCAGGTTTCCGAGCATGCCGTTGCCTTCTGCCTTGCCGATCAGCCCGCCGGTCGCCAGGCCGCCCTTGCTGTACACCGACCCGCTCGCCTGCGAGCGGAATATCTCGCCGCCGGAACTCAGGCCGACCAGCCCGCCGGTATTCCCCGCGCCGCCGGCCTCCACCTGGCCGCTGGCGCTACTATCGGAGACGTGGCCGAACATGTTGTAGCCGACCAGGCCGCCGACGTTCAGGCCGGGCCGGTAGGTCTCGACCTTCCCCTGGCTGCCGGACGCCCTGATCGTGGCCTTCGCATTCAGTCCGACCAGGCCGCCGACGCCGCCCAGGCTGTTGCGCTCGGTGGACTGTGCAGCCACATGGACGTTGCTGTGGGCGTTCTCGATGACCGCCTCCGGCCCCCAGGCGGTGGTGAAGTTCTCCCCCACCAGACCTCCGACCGCCGTGCTCGCCGCATAAGCGGTGACGCCGCCGCTGACGGATGCGTTCGTGATCTGCCCGTTGATATTGCGCCCGACCAGGCCGCCCAGTGCGTTGGAGCGCAGTCGGCTGCCGACGACCGAGACCCCGCTGGCGCTGACGTTGGCGATACGCCCGCTGTTGATCCCGACCAGGGCGCCGAGCGAAGACGGACCGGAGCCGTAGGTGTTATCGGATACCCGCAGGTTGTTCAGTTTCAGGTTGCTCAGGGTGCCCGAGGAGCGGGCGAACAGCCCGACATTCGGCCCGGTGTTGCTGATCGAGAGATTGCCGATGCTGTTGCCGAGACCGTCCAGGGTGCCGCTGAAGACGCCGGCGGGCCCGCCGATGGACTGCAGTGCCGTGCAGTAATAGCTGCCGCCCAGGATATTGCCGCCGAGCACGTACAGGCCGTCCAGGTTCTTGTTGATCGCCTGCAACTGCGCCAGGTTCTGCACCACCGTGTAGTAATAGCCGCCGGAGACGTAGGTCGCGTTGGCCCCGGCCAGGGAGACCGACGCCGTGCCGTTCACCCGGTGGCCTTCGCCGGCATCCATGGCCAGCGCGCTGCCAGCCCCGCCGAGAACGATCTTGTCATTGATATCGATAGCGCCTTCGGCCTTCAGCTCCAGCCCAGCCTTGGCGCCACTGGCATTCAGCCTGCCATTCAGCGTCAGGTCGGCCGCGGAGCCCAGCCCCAGCCGGTTGCCCGATGCCCAGCTCACCGAGCCGTCGAGGTCCAGGTCGCCCTTGGTCGAAACCAGTTCGATATTGGTGCTCGCCAGGTTCCGCGACAGGGTGTCGGCATGAACGGTGACGCCATCCGACACCGCCGATGGGCGCACGTCGATCTTGTCGGCGGCAATCTTCCAGGTGCCGTTGAGGCCATTGCTGGCGAGCGTGTTCACCTGGGTGCCCAGGGCCACCTCCACCGCCTGCCCCCGGACCTCGACCGTGCCGCCGTGCCCCGGTCCGTTCAGCGCATTGGCGGACAAGGCGCCTCCCACCATGACCTTGCCGTCCGGGCCGCCATCGAGCACGATCCGCCCGTTCTTGCCGCGCAGCGAACGGGCCTCGATGGCACCCTGGGAGTTCACCACCGTGTTGAGCAGCGCATTGGCGGTCCTGGCCGCCATCAGGACTCGCCCCCCGTCGGCCTTGAGCAGGCCGCCGTTGCTTGCCAGCGCATTGGCGACCCCGGCGTCGACGCGGATGTCGAGCAGCTTGTTGCCGTCGAAATTCAGCGTCAGGTCGCTGCCCGCGCCGAGCCCGACACCGCCCATCTGCGCCAGGACCGTCCCGCGGTTGTCGACCTGCGCGCCCAGCAGGGCGATGCTGCCGCCTTCCGCCGCGGTGATGGCGCCTCCCTGGTTGAGGACACCGTTGGTAGAGGGACCCGTGAAACGGTATCTGGAGGAGTTGCCGTTGAACTCGGCATCCGTGATGTCCAGCGTGGAAGCCACCAGGCCGCCGACATTGACCTGGGCGCCGCGACCGAAGAGCACGCCGTTGGGGTTGACCAGGAAGACCTGGCCGTTGGCATCGATCCGGCCCTGGATATCGCTGGCCTTGGTGCCGATCACCCGATTCAGGGCAATCGAGCTACTGCTCGGCTGGTTGAAGATCACCCGCTCGCCGGCGGCAACGCTGAAGGAGTCCCAGTTGGCGATCAGCTTGTCGACCTTCTGGTTGACCGACAGGCTGTTGCCGCCCGACAGGTGTATCTCCCCGTTCGCGCTCCCGCCGACCACCGTTCCCCCGCTTGGCAGCGCATAGGCCGGAGCCAGGGCCGTGGCGCCCAGCAGGGCCAGGGCGGAGGCGATCGCCGCCTTGGCGCCGGCGGGCTTGCCGCGCCTGCGACTGCCTTCGCTGACGACGTTCCAGCAGCCCTGGGATACGTTCCAGACCAGTGCATAGCATTTGTTCATGTGCTTCCTTCCTCCAGTGAAACCCCGCGACCTATTCGCAGGGCCGTGCTACGGCAGGAGCCCAACTCCCCGGGCCCTGCCGAACTCCTACGGGTATCTCTCTGCCGGCGCGTCACCGCGCTCGATCTGGCCGTCATCCCCCACCGCATCGAAATGGACCCGCGCCGCCTCGCCGGGCACGGCCGGCAGACTCAACGGGGTAACGGCGAAAGGCGGCAAGGTGACGCTGCCGAGGGACATGGCGAGGTCGCCCTCGCCCAGCTCCAGGCGCACCAGGGAAACGTGATAGGGACTGCGGTTGTCCGCCTCCAGCAGCGCCCGCTGCCCCGGCCGTACCGCCGGACGCAGGCGCCAGACGACCTGGCGCGCGGCGGCTCGCGGATCGCCGGCCAGACCCTGCGGACGGAACAGGAGCTTCATCCGCAGGCGGTAGCTCACCAGCAGCAGGTTGCCGCTGCCGTCCTCCCGCCCCGGCACCTCCAGCAGGTTGACCCAGAACAGCGATTCCCGGTCGTCCGGCAGCGGCTCGCCGGTATGGCGAAGCTGGAGCGCCTGGGTCTCCTGCGGGTCCATACGCAACAGCGGCGGCGACAGGATGAACGGCACCGTGACAGCGCTCGGGTCCGCCGTCTCGTCGCCGCGATCGAGCCAGGCCTGGACCAGGGCCGGGCGCGTCCCGACGTTACCGACGCGAATCGTCAGCGCGGAAACGCCCGCCGGATAGATGAAACGGGTCCCGATCACGGACAGCGAGGCGGAGGCATCGGCCACCAGCGCCACCAGCAGGACCCAGGCCGTGCCGCATCGGCCCAGGCCGACGCCGGTCACAGCGTGCGCTCCCGGTCGGCGGCCGACGCCGGGCGACATGCCAGTTGCAGGACGGGAGGCGTCGTCTCGCGCGGGCCCAGCGCATAGTCGACCAGGCACTGCTGCTGCGGCTCGTTGCCCCAGCGCACCCGAACCGAGCCGCGATCCTGCTCGACCCGCAGCACCAGGCGGCTGCCCTGGCCGACGGCGCCCACCGGCTGCCCGCTGTGGGCATCGAGCACTTCCGCGGCGAACGGCAGGGGCTCGCCGCTGGGCATCCGGCTATCCACCAGCAAGGGCCTCGCTACCCGCGTCGGATAGTCGAGGCGCACCACCGCTCCGGCGGTGGGCGCCACGTTGCGCGAACTGGACCTCAGCTCGATCTCGTCGGCCATGCCGTTGGGGTCGAGGTCGACACTGTTCAACTGGTAGGGCAGCAGGTTGGGAATCACCGCATAGCCGTGGCGGTCGACCCGGCTTCCCGAGTAGCCGGCACCCGCGCCCCTGGCGTTTGGCGCGTGGACCAGGCCGATCGTCTCGCCCAGGGTTTGTGCCGCGGTGATCCCGCCGCTGTGCGCGACCAGGCCGCCGGCGGCCTTGAGCGACAACTGCCGATAGCCCGGTCCCTGCGAGAGGCTGGAGCCGAGTTCGACCTGCGGCAGTCGATAGTCGAGGCTGGCGCTCTTCGAGGTCTGCCGGCTGTCGCGGTCATGGGAGGCCGACAGCGAGTAGGAGGCCTCGCCACGCTTGCCCAGCATGCCGGAAACCCCACTGGTGAGCTGGGTTCCGCTGTTGCTGTCGCGGGTCAGGTAGCTGCTCAGGGTCGGCGACCCGCGTCCCGCGCCGCCCAGCAGAATGGACAGGTTCAGGCTGAACAGCGTGCTGGTCTCGCCGCGCTTGTCACCGCTGGAAAAGCCTTCGTAGTGGCTGCGCAGGCGTTGCGCGGAAATGGAGTAGCTGACGTCGCGCCACTGGTTGCTGTAGCCGACGGAGAAGTTGACCGCCCGCCCGCCGCCGCTCCAGTAGCGCTGCGAGGAGCCGTTCAGGTACAGGTTGCCGCCGTTGCCCAGTTGCTGGCTGATGTTGGCGTCGAGACGGTTGCGCAAGCGCGAGAACGACTCCAGCGGCTCGCCTCGCTCTACCCGGTCCTGCATGAAGGCCGCGTCGCGCAGGCCGAGATAGCCGCCGGTGGAGTAGCGATAGGCGAGCAGCGAAAAGTTGGTGCCGGTGTTCGGCAGGTTCTTGCTGTAGGCGAGACGGTAGCTGGAGCCGCTAAGGCGGTCGCCGCCGGGAACCTCGGTACGCGCCAGCGTCACGTCACCGGAGAATCCGCCCACCGGCGTGTTCAGCGCCGCGCCCATCAACCCGGACATGTAGCTGCCGGTGAAGGCCCCGCCCGCGTATGCGGTGACGTCGTTGCCCAGGCCGCGCTGGTAGACGCCCTGCAGCATGTTCGGCCGACGCTCCAGGCTGGGATCGTTGAGCCGCCCGGCCGTCAGGCTGTAGCGCGTGGTCCCGGGGCGCAGCAGTTGCACGGTGGTGGCGAACGGCACGATGAAACTGCGGACTTCCCCGCTGGCTTCGGTCACCCGCACTTCCAGGTCCCCGCCATAGCTGGCGGTCTGCAGTTCGTCGAGAGCGAACGCCCCGGGTGCCACCGTGGTTTCGTAGATGAGGTAGCCGCGCTGGTAGACCGAGACCCGCGCATTGGTACTGGCGGTCCCACGGACCACCGGAGCGTAGTAGCGCAGCGAATCCGGCAGCATCCGGTCATCGCTGGAAAGCTGCACGCCACGGAAGGACACCGCATCGAAGAACTCGCTGCTGGTGGAGTTTTCTCCCAGCAACAACTGCGCACGCCAGGCCGGCAGGTCGGTCTGCACATAGGTGGCGCTGCGCTGGTAGTGGCTGCCCATGCGGCGCGACCAGGTGGCCGTGCCGTTGTGGCGCAGGCGCGCCCGCCCGAAATTGAAGCCGGCGTTCATCCCGGCATAGCCGCTGGTGGCGCTCCTGCCGTGGTTTTCCCTGACGTGGAGATTGCTGTTGTAGTTGAGCAAGGCGGCGGAAATGCCGCTGTCCCAGCTCGCCGGATCGACATAGGTCTTCGACGAATCCAGGCTCAGGTAATAGCTGGGCACCGAGACATAGACCGACTGCTCGGCGATATCGAGCTTGACCCGGGCCCCCGGCACATAGCGCTCGAGCGGGTCGCAGTGCAAACCTTCGGGCAGAGGATCGCGAGCCGAGGAACGATCCTGGCCACGCGCGCTCTTCTCCAGGTCGATGCCCGCCCGCTCCAGCAGGCCCCGGTCGTAGCAGAAGACCGCGCTTTCCCGCCCCGGCTGGCGGCGCAGCTCGACTTCCTCGACACCGCGCCATCGGCTGTTGAGCAGCAGGTCGAGGCGATAGCGGCCTGGCTCGATGACGTCGCCGCGCTCGAAACGCGACGTATCGATCGAGCGTCCGCCCGGCCCCAGGGCCAGCATCTGCGCGTCGAAGACGATCCGCCGCGACGGTGCGTCCAACCCGCCGGCCGGTGACGCAACGGCCACCGCGGGCGCCTGCGGCTGTTTCGCCGGTGCTCCCGCCCTGGCCTCCTTCGCCTTCGCCCCGGCTACGCCGGCGGCGCCGACGGAGGACCAGGACTGGCAGGAGGACAGCGAAGGAAACAGTGCCAGCAGACAGGCGAATCGCAGGGAACGAACGGCGATCCCTCCCTGTATCGCCATTCGCAACAGGGCGACCTGCCCACCGTAAGCGGGAGCGGACAAGCACCTATGAAGAGAAACTTTGGGCATATGTAATCCCTGCAGCGATTTTAAAATCGCCACTCATATGTCGGGCCGTAAGTAAAAAGCGGGGAAACGGAGGGGTTATTTGCCGAGTGCCCTATCGAGGGTATTGCGGCCACCGTAATCGTTGATGACTTCGTATCTGACGGAAGCGGCTTCCATGTTCTTCGGATTTCCCTGCCAGTCGAACTCCTTCGTCGAGAATGGCGCGACCATTCCCTTTCCCACGGACATGACACGGCCATCGACAATCAATTCGACGCTGGCGAACGAAACGTAGTAAGGCGTCGGATTATTTACCTGTACTACGGTCTTTTTTCCTGCTCCCCCTGACTCCAGAAACTTCCATTGAAGTTTCCCGGCAGCCGAATCGACACTCTTCAACTGGCTGGGTCGAAAGAAGAGCTTGAAGCGCGAACGAAAGGAAAACTGCAATGCATTGTTTTCGTCTTCGTCCCTGGGCGGAACTTCCAGGATATTCAGCCAGAACAGCGATTCGCGATCCGTCGGCAACGGGGCCTTCAGGTAGGCGATGCGCAATACGGCGCCGCCATTGGGGTCCACTCGCGTCACGGCCGGCGTGACGCTGAAGGGGACCTGCAGTTCCTCGGGGGGAACGTCCTGCCGGCCATCGTCGATCCAGGCTTGCGCCAGCACGGGAGTGCCGGACGTATTGCTGACCCGCAAGGTGACCTCGCGCTCGCTGGCCGGAAAGACGACGCGAGTGCCCTGTGCGATCAGCCCGGCATGAGCCGTTCCGGCGCACAGGGCGATGGCCACGGCGCTTGCCGCCACGAAAGAATGAAAACGATGCATTAGCGGCGCCATGGCCTCACCTCTTCGTCCGTCGACCGCCGCTTACTCGTACGCCAGGAGGTAGCGGATATGGGACAGGCCGGTACCCGCGATCACGGTCTTCTCGGTGGACACATAGGAGGCCTTGTACTTCAGGGTCGCCGTGTTCTTGTCGATGGTTGCCTTCTGCGGGGCGGCCTCGACCAAGCCCAGCGGGATCTTCGTGGTGTTGGCCGCCGAATTGTTGAAGATCTGGATCTGCACGCCCTTGGCTTTCGACGGCCCCATCAGCATCAGGTTGCCGCTGATACGGTCGACGTTGGTGACCGTATCGAAGGCGATGGAAACCTTCTTGTCATTGGTGCAGCCGGCACCGGAGAGGACCAGGTCGAACTCCTGGAAAGTGGAGTTGGTTCCGACGGCGGTGAAATGGGTCGGCGCCACGATACCCAGGTCGACGTTGGTGACGTTGCCCGCACCCGGCGCCTGGCCGTTGATATCGCACGCGACGTCGGTGATGTTGCCCGAGAAGTTGACGATCCCATCGACCGCATGGGCCACGGGGGACATCAGCGCGAGAAGGGTGCCCGACGCAACGAGGGGCGCAAGAATTGCACGTTTGAACTTGTTCATCTGATTTCCTTTGGAGTTGTGGAACATCCTGGCTGCTCCCTGGAGAGCCGATGCAGTACGAACCGGCCAAGGTAGCCAAGCCTTTGCGCGCAACCGGGACGGCCGCCTAAAGCGCCTCCGACCATTACGCGACAGCCGAAGATTGCGCCCTGATAAACGCAGACCCAAATACTAGAAAGAAAGACAGGATTTAAAAATAATAATCATACGAAAACATATGTAGTCCATTTCCGATAACAGCCAATAGGTACATAAGAATACATTCAGAAAATACTTATAGAAGAACAGGAACCCATTAACTAAAAAACCAAAAAAGAAGAAACGAAAACCCATCTAATACTTCATCTTCGATAACTTTCCCTTCGCCGCTCCGTGCTATTTCCGTGGCATATCGACCTATCAACCATCCGGTCGATATCGGGATACTCGAAGACAGGCCAGCATGGGTTTCCCACGACGAGGAGAACCCTATGTCCGCCCACTCGCATTCCGGATGGATCACCGTCGGCGCCCTGGCCGACGGCTTCGCTCCGGACAACCACGTCCTTCCCGCCTGCGGCGATCTCGCCGGGCTCGAACGAGTCCTGCACTTCGCCAACGGCTGGGTCATCGAACATGCCTTCGACTCGCAGCGCCTGCGCTGGCGCCTGGCCGACGGCAGTGCCAGCGGCGAGTCGGACTACCGCGCCAGTTCACTGCGGGAGAACCTTTACCTGGTGGATTTCCTCAAGCAGGAAAACGGCCGGCCGGTCTCGGTCAGCCTGGTGCTGGACTTCGACAACCAGGCGTTCACCGCGGTGCTCGGCCATCTGCCCGACCGCACGGCCTGCGAACAGGGTCTGTTCTCCCGGGCCCTGGCCGGCCGGGAACTGACCGGCGTCGAGGCCGAGTTCCTGCATGGCAGCCTCGACCGCCCGTGGCAGCCCGGCGCCTGCCCGCACGTCCCCAGCGACGAGTTGGTCGGCCTGCGCAACCGCTACGTCTACAGCGCCAGCGAGGCCTACGAACACGTCTACCTCAATCCCGACTTCTACACCTGGCAATGCCTGCGCGGCGCCGAGCGAGGGCTGGCCGATACCGACCGCTGCCACTGCTACCGACTGGCCGAACGCCTGTACCTGTTCGTCTGGCGCGAGAAGATCGTGCCGACCCTCGGCGTGCTGCTGATCGACCTGGAAGCCGGGCGCACCGACGGCAAGATCTTCGGCTACCAGGACGACGACTTCGCCACCCCGGTTAACTTCCCGGTCGGCGCCCTGGCCCAGGTGCTCAACCAGACCCGCCACGACCTGTGAGGACGCCCATGGACACCACCTTCGGCCTCGACCTGGCCCGCGTCGAAGCGCTGTTCAAGCGCGAGCTGCGACGCTTCGACGAACTGCATCCGCGCTCCGCCCAGGCCTACCGGGAAAACCGCCGCCACTGGCTGTACGGCGCACCGTTGCACTGGATGCAACAGTGGCCGGGCAACTGCCCGCTGCTGGTGAAGGAGGCCCAGGGCGCGCGCGTCACCGACATCGACGGCCAGCAGTACGTCGACTTCGCCCTCGGCGATAGCGGCGCCATGTTCGGCCACGCCCAACCGGCGGTGGCCGACGCCATCGCCCGCCAGGCGCGGCGCGGCTCGACCCTGATGCTGCCGACCGAGGACAGCCTGTGGGTCGGCGCCGAACTGGCGCGGCGCTTCGGCCTGCCCTATTGGCAGGTGACCACCTCGGCCACCGACGCCAACCGTTTCGTCCTGCGCCTGTGCCGGATGCTCAGCGGACGTGACAAGGTGGTGGTGTTCAACTGCAACTACCACGGCAGCGTCGACGAATCGCAGGTGGAATTCGACGCCGCCGGGCGCATGGTTCCGCGCGCGGGCGTTCACCCCAATGGCGTACGCCACGACGCCACCACCCGCCTGGTGGAGTTCAACGACCTCGACGCGCTGGAGGCCGCCCTCGCCCATGGCGACGTCGCCGCGGTGCTCACCGAACCCTTCATGACCAACGTCGGCATGGTCCCGCCGGCCGAAGGCTTCCACGCCGGCCTGCGCGAACTGACCCGCCGCCACGACGTGGCGCTGATCATCGACGAGACCCACACCATCTCCTGCGGTCCCGCCGGCTATAGCGGCGCGCATGGCCTCGAGCCGGACTTCTTCGTCCTCGGCAAATGCATCGCCGGCGGCATTCCCAGCGCCGTCTGGGGATGCAGCCAGGCGCAGGCGGAGCGGATCTGGGCGGTACTGCCGCACTTCCGACCGGGGCAGGCGATCAACCATTTCGGCTTTGGCGGCACCCTGGCCGGCAACGCGCTGCAACTGGCGGCGATGCGCGCGACCTTCGCCGAAGTGATGACGGAGGACGCCTATCGGCACATGTTCCAGCTCGCCGCGCAGCTCGAGGCGGGCGTCCGCGCGACGCTCGAGGAACTGCGCCTGCCCTGGCACGTGACGCGCATCGGCGCGCGCGTCGAGTACCTGTTCATGACCCACGCCCCGCGCAACGGCGGCGAGGCCCACCACGCACGCAACGGCCTGGTCGAGGCCTGCCTGCACCTCTACCTGCTCAACCGCGGCGTGCTCTTGACGCCATTCCACAACATGGCGCTGACCTGCCCGGCGACCCGCGCGGAGGACGTCGAACTGCACGACCGCCTGCTCCGCGATTGCCTGGGCGAACTGCTGGAGCGCCCATCGTGAGGCGCTTGGAGAACCGCGTCGCACTGGTCACCGGCGCCGGCCAGGGCATCGGCCGGGCCATCGCCGAATGCTTCGCCGCCGAAGGCGCCAGGGTTCTGCTGGCGACGCGTACCGCCAGCCGCGGCCAGGCCGTCCTGGAGGCGATCCGCCTGGGCGGAGGCACGGCCGAACTGCTGGCCGTCGACCTGAGCGAGTACGACGCCGCGAGACGAGCGGTGAGCGCGACCCTGGAGCGCTTCGGCCAGTTGGACATCCTCCTGCACAACGCCGCTGCCTTTCCCCAGTGCGCCCTCGCGGAACTGGACGAAGGCACCCTGGAACGGACCCTGGCGGTGAACCTGAAAAGCTGCTTCCGGCTGACCCAGGCCGCCCTTCCCGCCCTGCGCCGCAGCGTGGCCGGGCGCGTCCTGGTGACCTCCTCGGTGACCGGCCCGCGCACGGCGATCCCTGGACTCTCGCACTATGCGGCGAGCAAGGCCGGGGTCAACGGTTTCATCCGCGCCGCCGCGCTGGAGCTGGCCGGCGACGGCATCACCGTCAACGGCGTCGAGCCCGGCCTGGTCGCGACTCCGGCGCTGGGCAGCCTCGGCGACGCCGCCGCGCTGGCCGCGCACATCCCCCTCGGGCGTGTCGGCCAGCCGCTGGACATCGCCCACGCCATGCTCTTCCTCGCCTCCGACGAGGCGAGCTACATCACCGGGCAGACCCTGGTTGTGGATGGCGGCGCGTTGCTGCCGGAGAACGGCGGGCTGGCCTGAAGCCGCTGGCGTTCGCCCTCTCCCTCCAGAGAGAGCGCCTTCCGACGTATCCGGCAAACACTTCCGCCGGCTCCGGTAGGGCGCTCGCCCTGTCCCACGGACAAGGGCCGACCATTTGCCGGGTGATTATCGAAAGCCCCTGCAAAATGGATGAATAAGAATGACTCTCAGCAGGTTAGTATCGGAAATCCCCAACCGAGAGGATTCGCTTCATGTTCCGCTCCACCTCCCATGTCCGTACCGAATCGGCCGCACGCTACGTCAATCGCCTGTGCAAGCACTGGGGCCACAAGTTCGAAGTCGAACTCACTCCCGAGCGCGGCTTCATCGACTTCGGCGACTCCAACTGCGAGCTGCTCGCCCACCCCGACCATGTCCTGATGATTCTCAACAGCCCCGACGAGGACAGCCTCGCCCACATGCAGAACGTGGTCGCCGATCACCTGCAACGTATGGCCAACAGCGAAAGCCTGGAGATTGCCTGGCAGCCCGCCGAAAGCTGAACGCGCCGCCACCCGGCCGCCCTTCGCGGCCGGGCGCCGGGCGTCACGCGGGGCCATGGAAAGTGCAATTCATTCCCCGGAAAAGCCATTCAGCTCGCTCCGCCCCCGTCCCATCATCCCCTCCAGGCGCTCTCGCGCAGATAACAACAATGACTGGAGACGATGATGAAACCCGAAGATTTCCGTGCCTCTGCCACCCGTCCGTTCACCGGCGAGGAGTACCTCGCCAGCCTGCGCGACGACCGTGAGATCTACATCTACGGCGACCGCGTCAAGGACGTCACCAGCCACCCCGCCTTCCGCAACGCGGCCGCCTCCATGGCCCGGCTCTACGACGCCCTGCACGATCCGCAGAGCAAGGAAAAGCTCTGCTGGGAGACCGATACCGGCAACGGCGGCTATACCCACAAGTTCTTCCGCTACGCGCGCAGCGCCGACGAACTGCGCCAGCAGCGCGACGCCATCGCCGAGTGGTCGCGGCTGACCTACGGCTGGATGGGCCGCACCCCGGACTACAAGGCCGCCTTCGGCAGCGCCCTCGGCGCCAACCCGGGCTTCTACGGGCGTTTCGAGGACAACGCGAAAACCTGGTACAAGCGCATCCAGGAAGCCTGCCTGTACCTCAACCATGCCATCGTCAACCCGCCGATCGACCGCGACAAGCCGGTGGACCAGGTCAAGGACGTGTTCATCTCGGTGGACGAGGAAGTCGACGGCGGCATCGTCGTCAGCGGCGCCAAGGTGGTCGCCACGAATTCCGCGCTGACCCACTACAACTTCGTCGGCCAGGGTTCGGCGCAACTGCTCGGCGACAACACCGACTTCGCCCTGATGTTCATCGCGCCGATGAACACCCCCGGCATGAAGCTGATCTGCCGCCCCTCCTACGAACTGGTGGCAGGCATCGCCGGATCGCCGTTCGACTACCCGCTGTCCAGCCGTTTCGACGAGAACGACGCGATCCTGGTGATGGACAAGGTGTTCATCCCCTGGGAGAACGTACTGATCTACCGCGACTTCGAACGCTGCAAGCAGTGGTTCCCCCAGGGCGGCTTCGGCCGGCTGTTCCCGATGCAGGGCTGCACCCGCCTGGCGGTCAAGCTCGACTTCATCACCGGCGCCCTCTACAAGGCCCTGCAATGCACCGGCTCCCTGGAGTTCCGCGGCGTGCAGGCGCAGGTCGGCGAAGTGGTGGCCTGGCGCAACCTGTTCTGGTCGCTGACCGACGCCATGTACGGCAACGCCAGCGAATGGCACAGCGGCGCCTTCCTGCCCAGCGCCGAGGCCCTGCAGGCCTACCGCGTGCTGGCGCCGCAGGCCTACCCGGAGATCAAGAAGACCATCGAGCAGGTGGTCGCCAGCGGCCTGATCTACCTGCCCTCCGGCGTTCGCGACCTGCACAATCCGCAACTCGACAAGTACCTCTCCACCTATTGCCGCGGCTCCGGCGGCATGGGCCACCGGGAGCGGATCAAGATCCTCAAGCTGCTCTGGGACGCCATCGGCAGCGAGTTCGGCGGCCGCCACGAGCTGTACGAGATCAACTACGCCGGCAGCCAGGACGAGATCCGCATGCAGGCCCTGCGCCAGGCGGTCGGCAGCGGGGCGATGAAGGGCATGCTCGGCATGGTCGAGCAGTGCATGGGCGACTACGACGAGAACGGCTGGACCGTGCCGCACCTGCACAACCCGGACGACATCAACGTACTCGATCGCATCCGCCAATGACGCCCGCGTCGCGTCCGGAGGTTATCCCCATGTCCCAGCTCGAACCCAGGCAGCAAGCCTTCCGCAACGCCATGGCGCATCTTTCGGCGGCGGTCAACGTGATCACCAGCAACGGCCCGGCAGGACGCTGCGGGATCACCGCCACCGCGGTCTGCTCGGTCACCGACAGCCCGCCGACGCTGATGCTCTGCATCAACCGCAACAGCGAGATGAACACGGTGTTCAAGGCCAACGGCCGGCTCTGCGTGAACGTCCTCAGCGGCGAGCACGAAGAGGTGGCCCGCCACTTCGCCGGCATGACCGAGGTCCCGATGGAGCGCCGCTTCGCCCTCCATGACTGGCGCGAGGGCCTCGCCGGGTTGCCGGTGCTGCACGGTGCCCTGGCCAACCTGCAGGGACGCATCGCCGAGGTCCAGGAGATCGGCACCCATTCGGTGCTGTTGCTGGAGCTGGAGGACATCCAGGTCCTCGAACAGGGCGACGGCCTGGTCTACTTCAGCCGCAGCTTCCATCGCCTGCAATGCCCCCGGCGGGCGGCCTGAACGGCGCCTCCGGGAATCCTCCGCCAGCGTTTCGCAGCCGCCGCCGAGAACCCGGCCAGGCCCTCAGCGGCGGTGCGCCGGTGGGATCGAGTAGGTGCCGACCACATGGGCGACCGGTTCCGCGTCGCCTTCGGAGAACAGCGAGACCTCGCCCATCGCCAGGGTCTTGCCGACCTTCATCAGGCGGCACTCGGCGACCACCCGGCGGTCCGCCGCCGGACGCCGCAGGAAGTTGATGGTCAGGCTGGTGGTCACCGCCAGCGGGACGATGCCGATCTCGCCCAGTACCGCCACGTACAGCGCGACATCGGCGATGGCCATCAGGGTCGGCCCGGAGACCGTGCCGCCGGGGCGCAGATCGCTGGCGTCGACCGCCTGCCAGACCGTGGCGCTACGCTCGCCGACGGCTTCGACCACGACCCGGGTCTGGGGAAATTCGCGCTGGATGAAACGGGCGATCTGCTCTTTCTTGTCGGTCACGGAACGGGTCCTTGGCAGTAGGAGGAGGAAAGGTACGGTAGTCGGGTCTAGCGGCCACGCGCCTCGCTCGGCGTCATCCCGTAGCGCGCCTTGAAGGCCCGGGCGAAATGCGCCTGGCTGGAGAAGCCGTGGCGATAGGCGACCTCGGCGACATCCAGGCGCCGGCCCTGGGGCGAAGCGAGCAACTGGCGGGCCCGCTCCAGGCGCCGCTCCTGCAGGTAGCGCCCGGGCGAGCTGCCTTCCTGGGCGAACAGCCGCGCCAGGTGCCGGCTGGAGACGCCAGTGGCGGCGGCCACCCGCTCGCAGCTCAGGGCGGGCTCGTCGAGGTGCTGCTGGATGTACTGCTTGGCCGCCAGCAGGTAGGACGCGCCCAGGGCGCTGGCGCGGTGCTCGCCGGCATGGTCGCTGATGATGCTCGCCAGCAGGTCGTAGGCTTCCTCCTGGTAGCGCTCGGCATCCTCGCCATGGGGGCTGTCGAGGAAATCCCGGGTACGCTCGCCGAGGGTCCGCACCAGCAGGCGCTGCACCGGGCTTTCCGCGCCGATCTTCAGCGGTCCCTTGAAGTCGCGCAGGCAGCGCTCGGCGAAATCGTCCTGGGGAATGTCGAAGATGAACTGCCGCATCGGTCCGGAAAAACCGAACAGGTAGGGCTTGTCGGTCCGGTAGATAACCAGCTCGCCCGGTTGCAGGAGGTTGCAGCCGTTGTCCTGGTAGAAGAACGACTGGCTACCCTGCACCAGGGAGACGAAGATCGACTCCTTGGGCACTGCGCGGATCATCGAGCGGTCGCGCTCCACCACGTGCTCGTTGCCGCCGATGCGGGCCAGCCGCAGGCGTTCGAGGCAGAGGTTGTCCTGGGTCGCGGCGAAGCCGGCCTGGGAATACGACGAACATTTCAGGCCAACCAGGATGGAAGCGTTGTAGTCCTCCCAGAACGCCAGCCGCTGCTCCAGGGGAATGTCCTGGGTGCTGGCCCGCCGGGTTTCGAGCAAGGCATTTGCGGGCATTTTTATTCTTCTCGTCGAACGCTGCGTGGACCTCCCGGACCTCAGGCAAGGCCTCCGGGGCCAGGCGCCGGGCCGCTCCGCCAACCTGTCGCGGTCGGTCGGCGAGGCGCCTGGCACCCCGTCATTAACATCTGAATCCTTTCCTCCGTCAATCGCCCCCCAGCCGGCTCCGACGCTGGGCAGGCCAGCTTGGCGGCGCGCCGCGGGTCACGCCAGGCCATGTCCGAAAAGCGCAAGTTTCCTGGCCGCCAGGGTCAAACCCGAAGGCCCGCCCATGGCTAGAGTCGGCCCGACGATAACAACGACAGAGGCCGCCCCATGCCCGAACTCGCCACCCGTGAATTCTGGAAAGACCTGCAACCGATTCCCGACTGCTTCAAGCCGGACGCCAAGCCCGAGGTCTACCTGCGCAACGCGCCGACCGAAGACGAGCGCCTCTACGTGCCCTTCACCGAGACCGTGAAGTCGCGTCCGCTGTGGATCTCGCCAAGCGAAAACCGCTGGTGCGACATCCTGATGGCGACGAGCGCCGGCCTGGTCAACCGCCACTACCACCCGCACGAGGTGTTCGCCTACACCATCAGCGGCAAGTGGGGCTACCTGGAGCACGATTGGACCGCCACCGCCGACGACTTCGTCTACGAGACGCCCGGCGAGGGCCACACCCTGGTGGCCTATGAGCACGAGCAGCCGATGCGTGCGTTCTTCATCGTCAAGGGGCCGCTGGTCTGGCTCGACGAGAAGGGCAACGCGGACGGCATCTTCGACGTCCACGACTACATCGCGATGTGCCGCGCGCACTACGACAAGATCGGCGTCGGCGCCGCCTACATCGACTCCCTGTTCCGCTGACCCCGGGCGCGCGCCGCCCCGGCGGATGCGCGCCTCCCCGCCGGCCGGCCCGCCCGGCCTGGAGACCGACATGGCGCATAACAACAATTCCGCCAGTTACGAAAACGTCCTGCTCTGCGTGCTGTTCCTGACCTTCGGCTTCGTCTTCTTCGACCGCCTGGCGCTGTCCTTCCTGTTTCCCTTCATGGAACAGGAGCTGCAACTGAGCAACAGCCACCTGGGCATGCTCTCCTCGGTGCTGGCCCTGGCCTGGGCGGTATCCGGCGCGCTGGTCGGCGCCTGGTCCGACCGCCGCGGCCAGCGCAAGCCGCTGCTGATCGTGGCGGTGATCCTGTTCTCGCTGTGCTCGGCGCTGTCCGGGCTGGTCGGCGGCTTCCTCAGCCTGCTGCTGTTCCGCGGTATCATGGGCCTGGCCGAGGGGCCGATCCTGCCGCTCTCGCAATCACTGATGGTCGAGGCCTCCTCGCCGCATCGCCGCGGCCTCAACATGGGCCTGCTACAGGGCTCGGCGGCCGGCCTGCTCGGCGCGGTGGTCGGCCCGCCGCTGCTGGTGGCCCTGGCCGAAGCCCTCGGCTGGCGTCACGCCTTCATCGTCTCGTTGCTGCCGGGCCTGCTGATCGCCTGGCTGATCTGGCGCCATGTGCGTCCCGACCCGCCCCGCGCGCAGCGCCCGGCGCCGCGCGCAGAAGAAGCGAAAGGCAAGCGCCTGGCACTGCTGAAGAGCCGCAACATCCTGCTCTGCACCCTGATCAGTTGCGTATTCGTCACCTGGTTCATCGTGCTGATTTCCTTTACCCCGACCTTCCTGGTCAACGCCCGCGGCTTCAGCCCGGCGACCATGGGCAGGCTGATGAGCTGCCTGGGCGTCGCCTGGGTGGTCTGGGGCTTCGCCGTACCGGCGATATCCGATCGCATCGGCCGTCGGCCGACCCTGGTGGCGTTCTCCCTGCTCGCCGCGTGTTGCCCGCTGGCGCTGCTCTATGCGCCGAACGCGACCAGCCTCGGCCTGCTGTTGCTGCTGACCTACACCGGGCTCGGCTGCTTCACCCTGTTCATGGCGACCATCCCGGCGGAGACCGTCTCGCGCGGCGTCATCGCCACCGCCCTCGGCCTGATCATGGGCCTCGGCGAACTGGTCGGCGGTTTCCTCGCGCCGACCGTGGCCGGCTTCGCCGCCGACCGCTTCGGCCTGTCCATCGTCATGTGGATGTCCTGCGGCGGCGCCCTGCTCGCCGCGTTCCTCTCGCTGTTCCTGCGCGAAACCGCACCCGCCGTGCTGGCGCGCCAGCGCAGCGCGCCTACTTCCGTCCTGCAAGGAAACCAACCATGAAAGCACTGCGCTGGCACGCCGCCCGCGACCTCCGCCTGAGCGAACTGGAACGCCAGGCGCCGCGGCCCGGCGAAGTCGAACTGGAAGTCGCCTACTGCGGCATCTGCGGCAGCGACCTGCACGAATACCAGAGCGGCCCGCACTCGATTCCCCAGGCCGAGGCGCACCCGCTGTCCGGTTGCCGCGCGCCGCTGACCCTCGGCCATGAGTTCTGCGGCGTGGTCGCCGCGCTCGGCCCTGGCGTGGAGGGACTGCGCATCGGCGACCGCGTCGCGGTGGAGCCGGAATACCGCTGCGGCGAATGCCGCTACTGCCGGGAAGGCCGCTACAACCTCTGCGAGTCGATGGGCTTCATCGGCCTGATGGGCGACGGCGGCTTCGCCGAGCGCGCGCGGGTGCCGGCCTACATGCTGCACCGCCTGCCGGACGCGGTGGGCTTCCGCCAGGCCGCCGTGCTCGAACCGGCCGCCGTGGCCCTGCACGCGCTGCGCCGCAGCAGCCTGGCGCCGGGCCAGCGCTGCGCGGTGTTCGGGCTTGGCCCGATCGGTCTGCTGCTGGTGATGCTCGCCCGCCTGCGCGGAATCGAGGACATCGCCGCGGTCGACGTCAGTCCCGAGCGCCTCGCCCTGGCCGGCGAATTCGGCGCCAGCCGGGCGCTCGACGCCCGTGACGGCGACACGGCGGCGCGCCTGCGCGAAGGCGGCGCGCTCGATTGCGCCTTCGAGGCCGCCGGCAGCCAGGCCAGCCTCGACGCCGCCCTGGCCAGCCTGCGCAAGGGTGGCGAGCTGGTGCTGGTGAGCCTGATGGGCGAGGTCAGGCTGGACGCCTTCGACCTGGTCAACCGCGAACTGCGCCTGCTCGGCAGCGTCGGCTACCGCGACGCCTTCCCAGAGCTGATTGCCCTGCTCGCCGATGGCCGCCTCGACCTGGCCCGCGCAGTGACCCGCAGCGTGCCCCTGGAGCAGGCCGTCGAGCACGGTTTCGAGGCCCTGCTGCGCGACAAGTCGCAGGTCAAGGTGCTGGTCAATCCCAACCCGGCCCTGGCCGACGCCTGAAGGAACGATCGCCGATGGTTTTCCAACACGATATCTACGCCGGCCAGCAGGTGCTGGTCACTGGCGGCAGCTCCGGCATCGGCGCGGCCATCGCCATGCAGTTCGCCGAACTCGGCGCCGAAGTCGTCGCCCTCGGCCTGGACGCCGACGGCGTGCACGCACCGCGTCATCCGCGGATTCGCCGGGAAGAACTGGACATCACCGACAGCCAGCGCCTGCAACGGCTGTTCGAAGCGCTGCCGCGCCTGGATGTGCTGGTGAACAACGCCGGCATCAGCCGCGACCGCGAGGAATACGACCTGGCGACCTTCGAACGGGTGCTGCGCCTCAACCTGAGCGCCGCCATGCTCGCCAGCCAACTGGCCCGGCCGCTGCTGGCGCAGCGCGGCGGCAGCATCCTCAACATCGCCTCGATGTACAGCACCTTCGGTTCCGCCGACCGCCCGGCCTACAGCGCCAGCAAGGGCGCCATCGTCCAGCTGACCCGTTCCCTGGCCTGCGAGTATGCCGCCGAGCGCATCCGGGTCAACGCCATCGCCCCCGGCTGGATCGACACGCCGCTGGGCGCCGGGCTCAAGGCCGACGTCGAGGCCACCCGCCGGATCATGCAGCGCACGCCGCTGGCGCGCTGGGGCGAGGCGCCCGAGGTGGCCAGCGCCGCGGCCTTCCTCTGCGGTCCCGGCGCCAGCTTCGTCACCGGCGCCGTGCTGGCGGTGGACGGCGGCTATCTCTGCGCCTGAGCCGCCTTCGCTCCGGATGCACCTGTCCGCTTGGGGCGGACAGCGATTCGCACGACAGAACAACAACAAGACGAGTGCCTTGCCATGAAAACCCTCCGCACCTTGCCGGCGCTGCTCTGCGCCGGTTTCCTCGGTCTCTCCGCGCAGGCCGCCGAAGACAGCCGCAGCGGCCCGCTGGCCGGGTTCGGCGAACGACTCCAGCGCCACGGCGTGAAGACCCACGCGCAGTTCTGGAGCCTGTCGCTGAAGAACCTCGACACCGGCCCGCGCCAGCACAGCTTCGGCAACAGCGGCGACCTGTTCCTCGGCGCCGACCTCGACCTCGCCACCCTCGCCGGCCTGGACGGCGCCTCGCTGCACATCGAGGAAACCCTGTTCATCCTCGACCGCGGCACCGGTCAGCCCACCGGGCCGAGCTGGCAGGGCGCGGTGGGCAGCTACTTCGGCGGCGCGCCGCTGCACAACGACATCGGCGCCAACCAGCTGAGCCTGCTCACCTGGCAGCAGCAGTGGCTGGGCGGACGCCTCGACAGCCATCTCGGACGCACCAATGCGCGGCGCTATTTCCTGATCTACAACTGCGAGACCGTGGTCACCTGCAACGACCCGATCATCGACGCCTCCACCGGCATCCTGCCGCCGCCCTACGGCGCCTGGGGCGGCTACCTGAAGTACCGGGCGACCCCGACCCTGTACCTGCACGCCGGGGCCTTCGAGTCCAACCCGGTGGATTACCTGAAGAAGCGCCATGGCCTCGATTTCGGCACCGACGACGCCAGCGGCACCAGCCTGCTGCTGGGGATCGGCGACAAGCGCGAGGAAAGCCTCGATCCCTACCGCTCGCACTATGAACTCAACGCCTACCTGAACACCGCCAACCAGGTCGACCCGCTCACCGGCGCCAGCGACCACGGCAGCGCCGGCGGCTTCTTCAAGTTCCAGCAGCTGTTCTGGCGCGCCGACGGCGGCCGCCTCGATTCGCCGAGGGCGCTGGGGCTGTTCGGCTCGCTGTCGGTATCGGCCGACGACAAGCAGCCGTTCCGTCATTTCGCCGAGCTGGGCCTGACCTACCATGCGCCGTTCGACCGCACGCGGGACAAGCTCAACCTCAAGGCCAGCTACCTGCGCCTGAACGACCACCAGCTGGAGTTCCAGCGCCAGGCGCGGATCGCCGCCGGCGGCGACGCGAAACTCGGCCAGCGCGACGTGTACGCCCTGGAAACCAATGCGCACATCGCACTGACCCCGCACATCGCGCTGGAGCCGTCGGTGCAGTACATCTTCAACCCGGACAACTACTACAACCCCGGCGCCCGCGAACTGAGCGGCGACGGTTTCGTCGTCGGCCTGCAACTGATGGTCGACATGGGCTCGCTGCTGGGGCTTTAGCGCGCCGCCTGGCAGCCTCGGTCAAGCCCGCCGGCAGGCTGGGACAAGCGGCCGGGCGCGCTTCCCCGTCCAATGGAGTAGCGTCGCGCCCATGGGCGCGGGGCGAAAAAGAACGCCGGGCGAGGCCCGGCAGCACACCCAGAAAGGTGCCGACATGACTTCCACTGCCCGCCGCTCGTTCGACTACATCGTGGTCGGCGCCGGCTCCGCCGGTTGCGTCCTGGCCAACCGTCTTTCCGCCGATCCCGCCGTCTCGGTCTGCCTGGTCGAGGCCGGCCCCAGCGACCGCACGCCGCTCCCCGCCGCCTACATCCGCACACCGGCCGGGATCATCCGCCTGATCGCCAACCCGAAGTGGAACTGGATGCATCGCTTCGCCGCCCAGCCCGGCACCGCCAACCAGCCGATCGCCTGCCCGCGCGGCAAGGTCTGGGGCGGCTCCAGCGCGATCAACGGGATGATCTACATCCGCGGCGACCGCCACGACTACGACCGCTGGGCATCCCTCGGCAATCGCGGCTGGAGCTACGACGAGCTGCTGCCCTACTTTCGCCGCTCGGAACATTTCGAGCCGGGCGAATCGCCCTGGCACGGGCGCGGCGGCGAATTGAACGTCGCCGCGCAGCGCAGCCCGGGCCCGATCAACCAGGTGTTCTTCCAGGCTGCCGAGGAAATGGGCTGGCCGTACAACGCCGACTTCAACGGCGAGCGCCAGGAAGGCATCGGCCCGTTCCACGTCACCCAGGTCAACGGCGAACGCTGTAGCGCGGCGCGCGCCTTCCTGCACCCGGCCCTGGCGCGGCCCAACCTCACCGTGCTCAGCTCGGCGCTGACCCTGCGCGTGCTGCTGGAAGGCACCCGCGCCACCGGCGTGGAGATCAGCCAGGCTGGCGAGGTCGTGCAATTGCAGGCACGCCGCGAAGTGATCCTCAGCGCCGGCTCGATCAACTCGCCGCAGCTCCTGTTGCTCTCCGGCATCGGCCCGGCGGCGGAACTGGCGCGCCACGGCATCGTCCAGCGCCATGAGTTGCCTGGGGTCGGCGAGAACCTGCAGGACCACCAGGACATCGTGCTGATGTACCGCACCGAGGCCAAGCTCGGCTACGGCCTGGGTTTCTCGCCGAAGGGCTGGCTGCCGCTGCTGCGCTCGCCCTGGCAGTACCTGTTCGGCCGGCGCGGGGCGCTGACCTCGAACACCGTCGAGTCCGGTGGCTTCCTCCGCCTCGACCCGCAGGCAGAGACCCCGGAGCTGGGTCTGATCGTCGCCCCCGCGCTGAAGAACCAGCCGCAGCGCCTGGTCCCCTTCGGCCACGGGGTCAGCCTGCACGTCGCGGTGATGCACCCGCAGAGCCGCGGGCGGGTCCGCCTGAACTCGCCGGACCCGCACGACCGGCCGCTGATCGAAGCCAACTTCCTCAGCCACCCTGCCGACCTCGATACCCTGGTCCAGGGTTTCCAACTGGTCCGCAAACTGGCCGCCAGCCGCAGCTTCGCCCGTCACCTCAAGGGCGAGCTGGTACCGGGCCCGCAGGTTTCCAGCCGCGGCCAGATCGAGGCCTGGATCCGCGCCAACCTGGGCACCGTGTTCCATCCGGTGGGCACCTGCAAGATGGGCCACGACCAGCTCGCGGTGGTCGACGACCAGTTGCGCGTGCACGGCCTGCAAGGCCTGCGGGTGGCCGATGCGTCGATCATGCCGACGCTGATCACCGGCAATACCAACGCCCCGGCGATCATGATCGGCGAGAAGGCCGCCGACCTGATCCTCGGCAAGCCGGCGCCCCATGCGCCGACGGAACAGCGGCGGGATGCGCCGGAGCTGGTAGAGGCCTGAGCCTCCGGCACTCTGCTCAGAACTGCACGCCCCGGGTCAACCCGCCGTCCACCAGCAGGTTGGTTCCGGTGGTGAAGCTGGCCGCCGGGCTGGCCAGGAACAGCACCGCCCGCGCCACCTCGTCGGGTCGCGCCATGCGCCCCATGGGATTGGCGGCGAGACAACGGGCGAAGGTTTCCGGGCTATCCCGTTCGATCGCGCCCCATACGCCATCTTCGAAATAGACGTTGCCCGGCGACACCGTATTGACCCGAATGCCGTCCTCCGCATGGCGGCTGGCAAGCGTCTTCCCGTAGTGGACCAGGGCCGCCTTGAGCACGCCATAGGGCTCGGCGAACATGTCCACCTCGCGGCCGGAAACACTGGAGATCAGCACCACCGAGGCAGCCTCGGAGCGTTTCAACCACGGCAGGGCGGCAGCGACCATGCCCACGCTGCCCAGCAGGTCGGTCTCGAAAGCGCGCCGCCAGGTGTCCAGGTCTCCGCCACCGGCCAGCGCGCTGACGTTGGGCACAACGATGTCGATGCCGCCCAAGTGCAGCGCCGAGCGCGTTACCCAACCGCGCACCTGCTGCGGGTCGGTGATGTCCACAGACATGCCAAAGGCACGCTCGCCGAAGCAATCCGCTGCTTCGGCCACGCCCGCCTCACCACGGGCGCAGAAGGCCACCTCGGCCCCTTCGGCGAGAAAATGTTCGACGATGGCGCGGCCGATACCGCGCGAACCGCCACTAACCAGCACCCTGCGCTGTGCGAGTTGCAGATCCATGTAATCTCTCCATGAGCGGACGCGATAGGCCCGCAAGCCGGGAAGGAACGCCGGGATCCGATCACCGGACGTAAGGACGGGCGAACGGTAGCGAACGACAAGGTATTCTGGAAATCGAAAAATATTCAGCCAACGATTCGCAAAGCGAGAATACCCAGGTGCAATTGTCTCAGCTCCGCGCCTTCTGCGCCGTGGCCCACACCGGCTCGATCAACGCCGCGGCGAAGGCGCTGAACCGTGTCCCGTCGAGTCTCTCCGTACGCATCCGCCAGCTTGAGGAAGACCTCGGCTGCCAGCTGTTCCTGCGCGAGCACCAGCGTCTGCGCCTGTCGCCGGACGGTCGGCGTCTGCTGGAGCATGCCCGGCGAATCCTCGATCTCAGCGACAGTACCCGGGCCATGATGCGCAACGAAGAGAGCGGCGGCCGCCTGGTGGTAGGTGCCCTCGACGTGGTTCTGGTCGCCTTCATGCCATGCCTGATCGGGCGGTTCCGCCAACGCCACCGCGCGATCGAACTGGACATCCGCAGCGAAGCCTCGGAAGCCTTGGTGCAGCAGGTCTCGGATGGAGTGCTAGACCTGGCCCTGAGCGATGGTCCCGTGCGCTCTCAGACCCTGGAAAGTAGCCTGGCCTTCGTCGACGAAATGGTGCTGGTTACCGAGCTGGATCATCCACCGATCACCAGTCCGCGCGACCTGCGTTGCGCCGAACTGTATGGGTTCCGTCACGACTGCTCGTTCCGCTTCCGCATGGATCGCTGGCTGGAGGAAGCCGACTGCCTGCAACAACTGCCAGTGCTGGAAATCGAGTCCTACCACACCATGCTCGCCTGCGTCAGCGCAGGCATGGGTGCCGCCTGGGTGCTGCGCTCCGTGCTTGCGACGCTACCTGGCAACCACCAGGTCCGCGCGCATCCGTTGCGCGACTATGGCACCACCGAGATCCATTTCATCTGGCACAGCGGCCATCTCACGCCCAACGCGCAACGCTTGATGGCTGTACACCAGGACGCGCTCGTCGAGCGCCGCGACTGAGATTTGGCTCGTGCTATCGCCGCCGTAGGTTTCCACCGCCGTCTCCGCCAGCGCGAGGACCTGGCTGGCGCCGGTTTGGATAGGGCCACTTCGCCAGGGCGATGTATCGGGGCTGTACCGTCGGCGGAGGGATTTGTATGCCGGGAGTACGCGGATACAGAACGATACGCAGCCAAGCGAAGGTCACGCCGACGAACTGACGGGCATCTCTCACTCCCGCCGGCCCATCTCGGCTACCGTTAGGAGACAGCCACCTGGCCCAGTCTCGAGGTCGAGCCCATCGTGCTGAAACGCATTCCGGTAACCCAGCTTCGCCTCGGTATGTTCGTCCAGAGCCTTTGCGGCTCGTGGCTGGACCACCCGTTCTGGAAAAAGGGCGGCTTCCTGCTCGACAACCAGTCCGACCTGCAGCGCCTGCGCGAAAGCGCCGTGAAGGAGGTCTGGATCGACGCCGGCAAGGGCCTCGACCTCCCGGAGGAAGCGGCGGTCTCGGCCGCTGCGGTCCTGCCGGTCACCATGCCGGCCGACCCTTCGCCGGCGCGGGTCGCCCTGGAGGAGGAAATCCGCCACGCCGCCCTGCTCTGCGGCCGCGCCAAGGCCGCCGTGGTCAGCATGTTCCACGACGCGCGCATGGGCCAGGCCATCGACACCGCGCATGCATCGGACCTGGTGGACGAAATCTCCGCCTCGGTGCTGCGCCATCCCAACGCGCTGGTCAGCCTGGTACGGCTGAAGACCTCGGATGAATACACCTACATGCATTCGGTGGCGGTCTGCGCGCTGATGATCGCCCTCGCCCGCCAGCTCGAACTGTCCGACCCGCTGGTACACGAGGCGGGGCTGGCCGGGCTGCTGCACGACATCGGCAAGATGGCGGTACCCGATCCGATCCTGAACAAGCCCGGCAAGCTCACCGAGCAGGAATTCGGCCTGGTCCGCCGGCATCCGCAGAACGGCGCGCGGATGCTGCTCGATTGCCGCCAGGTCAGCGCCCTGGTGGTGGATGTCTGCCTGCACCATCACGAGCGCATCGACGGCACCGGCTACCCCTTCGGCCTGGCGCAGGAGCAGATCAGCCTGCTGGCGCGGATGGGCACGGTGTGCGACGTCTACGACGCGATCACCTCCGACCGTCCCTACAAGAAGGGCTGGAACGCCGCCGAGGCGATCCGGCGCATGGCCGAATGGAACGGGCACTTCGACCCGCAGGTGTTCCGCGCCTTCGTCAAGGCGGTGGGCATCTACCCGGTCGGCGCGCTGGTCAGGCTGGAAAGCGGGCGCCTCGGCGTGGTCCTCGAGCAACACGGCCGCTCGCTGCTGACGCCACGGGTCAAGGTATTCTTCTCGGCCCGCTCGAAGGTGCCGATCCCGCAGCAGGTGATAGACCTGGGTAGGGCCGGACAGACCGACCGAATCGTCGGCTTCGAGCCGGCGGAGGCCTGGAACTTCCGCAATCTCGACGAGATGTGGACGGGACTGCCGAGCAACGGCGGGTCGTATTTCGACGCGGGAACCGGAAAGCCGTAGACGCCTTCCGCCGGCGAGCCGAGCACCGCTCCCGTAGGGCGCATAACGCGAAGCGTTATCCGCCGTTTCGCCGCAACCGGCACCTGCTCCCGGTTGCTTTAAGCGCACCGTCGTCAATACTTCTAACAACCACCGGTACCCGAGAGGAGGCCCTATGGAACCGCTCATGGACACTATCAAGAGGCGCAGCGCACAGGGCTGTGGCCCCTCTATAGCCCTGCTTGAGCTATTGGCCGCTGAAGCCCGTCTGGTAATCACCAGGGATAATCCAGGCCGCTTGTGCGAACTGGCGGTCGTGGCGGAAACAGGCCGGAGAGGTATGCCTGAGAATGAAGTTGTAGCCGCTCGCCGAGCATATGCGGCCAGCTTGGGGGTGACGATGTCCGGCCCGACCAAAGACTCAGACAAACCGGCCCATATCAGTCACGCCGTTGACCACTCCAATCACAATCCGAACGCAAGAAACCGTATCAATCTCGGAAACGCCAGAGCGTTCAGGCAGAACGGACGCTTCTACATCTTTATACCCGAACCGATATAACGCTACGCCTCGCTCTCCAAGACGGCCTGGCCCAGCAACCACTCCCTGAACACCAGCATCGCGCTGGTCTCCCCCCGCGACTGCAAGCGCGTCAGCCAGTAGCTGCCGGTACTCACTTCGGTGGCGAACGGACGCCGGATGCTCTCGCTGGCCAGTTGCCGGGCGAACATCGCCGCCGGCGCCAGGGCCACGCCGACACCCTGGCGGGCCGCCTCGAGCATGGCCAGCGAGGTGTCAAAGACGATGCTCCGGGTCAGCGGCGCGTGCGCCGGCAGTCCGGCCGCCTGGAACCACAGCGGCCACTCGTCGGCGCGGTAGGAGCGCAGCAGGGTGTGCTGCAGCAGGTCGGCGGGACTGTGCAACTGGGCGGCGACCTCCGGGCAGCAGAGCACCGTCAGCGGCGCCTCGAACAACGCCAGCGCCTCGGTGCCGTGCCAGGCGCCGCCGCCGAAGCGGATCGCGTAGTCGAGCCCCTCGGCGGCGATGTCGACGCGGTTGTTGTGGGTGGACAGGCGCAGATCGATGAAGGGATGGCGCGCCTGGAAGTCCTCCAGCCGCGGCAGCAGCCAACCGACCGTGAAGGTTCCGACCGCGCCGACGGTGAGCACGTCCCGGTAGTGGCCACCCTCGAAGCGTTCCAGCAGGCCAGCGATGCGGTCGAAGGAGTCACACAGCACCGGCAGCAGGCTCTCGCCCTCGTGGGTCAGCATGAGGCCGCGCGGCAGACGCTTGAACAGGGCCACGCCGAGACGCTCCTCGAGGCTCTTCACCTGGTGGCTGACCGCCGCCTGGGTCACGCACAGCTCGATGGCCGCGCGGGTGAAGCTCAGGTGCCGGGCCGAAGCTTCGAAGGCGCGCAGGGCGTTCAGCGGCAAATGGGGTCGAACCAATCTCTGCTCCAAATTTTTCTAATGGCTGCCGCGAGTATTCGTCGTTTGCCGCAAATCCTGCGCAAGCCTAGATTTTCCCCGCCCGCCGATCAAGGAGCGCTCCCGGGGCGGTTTCTCATGCAGCCAACGACAAAGGACGCCAATCCTCATGCGCGATACCAGATTCCCCTGCCTGTGCGGCATCGCCGCTTCCACACTGCTGTTCGCCGCCACCCCGGCCATTGCCGGCGAGGCCCCGGCGGATCGCCTGAAGGCATTGGTCGACGCCGCCGTACAACCGGTGATGAAGGCCAATGACATTCCGGGCCTGGCCGTGGCCATCAGCCTGAAAGGAGAACCGCATTACTTCAGCTATGGGCTGGCCTCGAAAGAGGACGGCCGCCGGGTGACGCCGGAGACCCTGTTCGAGATCGGCTCGGTGAGCAAGACCTTCACCGCCACCCTCGCCGGCTATGCCCTGGCCCAGGACAAGATGCGCCTCGACGACCGCGCCAGCCAGCACTGGCCGGCACTGCAGGGCAGCCGCTTCGACGGCATCAGCCTGCTCGACCTCGCGACCTATACCGCCGGCGGCTTGCCGCTGCAGTTCCCCGACTCGGTGCAGAAGGACCAGGCACAGATCCGCGACTACTACCGCCAGTGGCAGCCGACCTACGCGCCGGGCAGTCAGCGCCTCTATTCCAACCCGAGCATCGGCCTGTTCGGCTATCTCGCCGCGCGCAGCCTGGGCCAGCCGTTCGAACGGCTCATGGAGCAGCAATTGTTCCCGGCACTGGGCCTCGAACAGACCCACCTCGACGTGCCCGAGGCGGCGCTGGCGCAGTACGCCCAGGGCTACGGCAAGGACGACCGCCCGCTACGGGTCGGTCCCGGCCCGCTGGATGCCGAAGGCTACGGGGTGAAGACCAGCGCGGCCGACCTGCTGCGCTTCGTCGATGCCAACCTGCATCCGGAGCGCCTGGACAGGCCCTGGGCGCAGGCGCTCGATGCCACCCATCGCGGTTACTACAAGGTCGGCGACATGACCCAGGGCCTGGGCTGGGAAGCCTACGACTGGCCGATCTCCCTGAAGCGCCTGCAGGCCGGCAACTCGACGCCGATGGCGCTGCAACCACACAGGATCGCCAGGCTGCCCGCGCCACAGGCGCTGGAGGGCCAGCGCCTGCTGAACAAGACCGGCTCCACCAACGGCTTCGGCGCCTACGTGGCGTTCGTCCCGGGCCGCGACCTGGGCCTGGTGATCCTGGCCAACCGCAACTATCCCAATGCCGAGCGGGTGAAGATCGCCTACGCCATCCTCAGCGGCCTGGAGCAGCAGGCCAAGGTGCCGCTGAAGCGCTGAGGCGCGCTCGCGAGGGCGACGGAGCGTAGCGGCGCGGGACGCCGGTCCTGGCTATGATGGTGCCATGAGCGCTTCCCCGCCCCTCCGCCAGCCCTGCCCGCCCGGCGCCTGCGTCTGCGAACGCGAGCGCCTGGAGGCGCCCGGCGCGGACCGTCGCATCCTCCTCCTGACCCGCCAGGAAGAGCAGCGCCTGGCCGCTCGCCTGGAAGCCCTGCGCAGCCTGGAAGACCTGGAACACCTGCTGCGGCGCATGGAGGAACAACTGGGCATCCGCCTGCGGATCGCCCCGGCCTTCGGCGAGGTGCGCAGCATGCGCGGCATCCGCATGCGCTTCGAGGAGCAGCCGGGGCTCTGCCGCAAGACCCGCCAGGCGATTCCCGCCGCCATCCGCCGCGGCCTGGAGAAGCGCCCGGAAGTCGCCTACGCCCTGCTCAACGCCCACGACCTGCTGCGCGACGCCTGAAGGCACTGAACGACAGGAAGAGGATGTCGCTCAAGACCTGGGCGGGCTTCAGGAGTATCGGCGGATAACGCCCATGGCGTTATTCGCCCTACAGGCCGCAGCGGATGCAGGCGAGCCCCGGGTCCGCCTGAATTCTTGGCGGGACAGGCCACCGCGCCGGGGTTCAGCTCGCCGACTCCGCCTGCACGTCGCCGAACATCGCCTGCAGGCGGAGCAGGCAGGCATCGCACAGGGTGCGCAGTTCGTCGAGGCGGATGCCGGCGAGGATTTCCATGCCGCGCCGCGGATCGGCGCGGCGCAGGGCCTGCTCCAGCTCGCTGGCACGGCCGGCCAGGGCGCTGGCGCCAACGGTGGACGCGCTGCCCTTGATGGTATGCAGGGTCGCGGCGCTGCCCTGAACATCGCCCTCGCCGAGCTGGCGTTCGAGCTGGGCGAAGAGGTCCTGCATATCCGGAACGAAGCGCCGCAACACCTGGACGATCAGCTCCAGGCTGCCGCCGAAACGCCCGACGATATCGCCCCGCGCCTCGACCAGTTCGCCCGCGTCCGCTGCCGTTGCCGGCGCGCCCCTGGCGCCGCTCCTGCCGAGATGACCGAGCAGGCAAAGCACCAGGCGCTCCTTGTCGATCGGCTTCGCCACATGGTCGTTCATGCCCGCCGCCAGGCAGGCTTCGCGGTCGGCCAGCGAGGCGTTGGCGGTCATGGCCAGGATCGGCAGCCCGGCGAAGCGCCCGTCGGCGCGGATTCGCCGGGTCGCCTCGAGACCATCGATATCCGGCATCTGCATGTCCATCAGCACCGCGTCGAACGGCACGCTCGCCTCCAGCACCTGCTGAACGCCCGCCAGCCCACCGTCGGCGAGGGCCACCCGGGCGCCCTCGCTGCTCAACAGCTCGGCGGCGACCTGGCGGTTCAGCGCGTTGTCCTCCACTACCAGCAGACGCACGCCCCGCAACCGCTGGGTGCGCTCCACCGGGCGCGGCGGCGGGTTGGCCGGGGCGCCCTGTTCACCGTGCAGGGCATGCAGCACCGAGTCGGCCAGTTGCTTGGGCGTGACCGGCTTGGTGAGAAAATCGACGAAGGGCGGCGCGCTGTGGTCGCGCGCATCGGCCAGCACCTCGCGGCCATAGGCGGTGATCATGATCACCATGGGCGGCGGCAGGTCGCCCTGCAACTGGCGGATCAGTTGCGCCGCGCTGAGGCCGTCGAGATCGGGCATGCGCCAATCCATCAGCACCACGTCGTAGCGACGGCCTTCGGCCATCGCCGCCTGGACCCGTGCCACCGCCTCGCTGCCGCTGCCGACGCAGTCGGCGCGCCAGCCGAGCGCGCCGACCGTGCGTTCGAGCAGCTCGCCGGCCACCAGGTTGTCGTCCGCCACCAGCAGCCGCAGCGGTTCGCCGGCCCCGGGGCAGGCCGCACGCAGCGGTTGGTCGTGGGCGACGTCGAGGTCCAGGTCGAACCAGAACCGGCTACCGCTGCCCGGCGCGCTCTCGACCCGCAATTCACCGCCCATCAGGTCGACCAGGCGCTTGCAGATGAACAGGCCGAGGCCGGTGCCGCCGAAGCGTCGCGAGGTGGACGCCTCGGCCTGGGTGAAACCTTCGAAGATGCGCTGCTGCTGTTCCGCGCTGATGCCGATGCCGGTGTCCGCCACCAGCACCCGCAGGCGCACCAGGTGGGCGTCGTGCGCCAGACGCCGCAAGCTCACCAGGACGTGCCCGCGGGCGGTGAACTTCAGTGCGTTGCCGGCCAGGTTGATGAGGATCTGCTGCAGGCGCAGGCGGTCGCCGACCACCGCGCTGGGCAGCTCGGGATCGATGTCGAAGATCACCTCGACGTCCTTGTCGCCCTGGTTGCCGGAGAGCACCACGGCCAGGTCCTGCATCAGCGGCTCCAGCTCGAAGGGGAGCATTTCCAGGACCAGTTTGCCGGCCTCGATCTTCGAGTAGTCGAGGATGTCGTTGAGCAGGCCGAGCAACGAGGTTGCCGCCGAGCTGGCCTTGTCCAGGTAGTCGCGCTGGCGTTCGTTGAGATCAGTCTGCCGGGCCAGTTGCAGCATGCCCAGCACGGCATTCATCGGCGTGCGGATCTCGTGGCTCATGTTCGCCAGGAACGACGACTTCGCCGCGCTGGCGGCGTCCGCCTGCTCCTTGGCCTCGCGCAGGCGCGCCTGCAGTTGCTGGTCGCTGGTGATATCGATATTGATCCCGGTGACCTGCAGCGGGTTGCCGTCGGCGTCGCGCTCGACCTGCGCGCCGGCCTGGATGAAGCGGATGCCGCCGTCGGGCAGCACCACGCGGAAGATCACATCGTAGTTGCCGCGCCCCTCCACCGCCGCGCGCAGGCTGGCCTCGGTGCGCTCGAGGTCTTCCGGATGCAGGCGGCTGCGCCAATGCTCGTAGACCAGGCCGCCGTCGCGCAACGCCAGCGGCTGGCCATACAGCTCGCACATGCGCTCGTTCCACTGCAGGCTGTCGTCGGCCAGGTTCCAGCGCCAGATGCCCAGGCGCGCCACGTCGGCGGCCATTTGCAACTGGTCGCGCGCCGCGGCCATCTCGCGCTCGGCGTTGCGCCATTCGGTGACATCGACGGCGATGCCCAGGTAGCCGTTGATCGCCCCAGCCTCGTCGCGCAGGACGGTAACCGAAAGCGTCACGCTGAGCGGCGAGCCGTCCTTGCGCAGATAGGTCCATTCGCGGGTCTCGGCGCCCTCCTGTTCGGCCCGCGCCACCAGCACGCGGAAACCCTCCTCGCCCAGCTCCTGGCCGCGGGCGAGCAACTCCCGCTCGCTGTGCAGCAGGGTCGGCGAGGCCTTGCCGACCACCTCGTCGGCGCGGTAGCCGAGCATCCGCTCGGCACCGAGATTGAAGCCGCTGATGATGCCGTCGCGGTCGAGGGTGATGATCGACACCTCGGACGCCGCCTGCAGCACGCTGCCGAGCAGTACGTTCAACCGACGCAGTTCGGCGGTACGCTCGGCGATCTGGTGCTCCAGGCCGGTATTGAGTTCGCGGATGCGGGCCTCGGCGGCCTTCTTCGCGGAGATGTCGCGTACGGTCTTCGAGGCGCCGACCACGCCGCCGTCCGGACCGAGGATCGGCGAGACGGTCACCGCCACATCGAGCAGGTGGCCGTCCTGGTGCCGGCGCACGGTATCGAAGCTGACCACCTGTTCTTTACGGGCGATGCGGGCGAGGATGTCGAGTTCCTCGTTCTCCTTGGATGGCGGCACCAGCAGGTCCACCACCCGCCGCCCGACCGCCTGCTCCTCGCGGTAGCCGAACAACGCCTCGGCCCCGCGATTCCAGTCGCTGATGACGCCGTCGAGGCCGACGCCGATGATGCCGTCCGCCGAATTGCCGACGATCGCCGCCAGCCGCGCCTGGGTCGCCGCCTCCCGACGCCGGCGCAGGCGGCCGAGGGCGCTGGCGTTGACCAGCGCCGCCAGCAACAGGCTGACCAGGCTGCCGGCCAGGAACAGGATGCGCGGCGAAGGCTGGTGCAGGCGCTGGACGAACAGCGGCAGTGCGCTGAACGCCATCTGCCAGTGCCGACCGTAGATCTCCCGCCGCAGCATGTGGCCGAACAGGCGTTGAGCCGGCGCCGCGGCGCCGTTGACGAAGAAGGGCACGGCAGCGCCGTCGCCGGTGACGTCGCTGAGTTCGAGGTGGATCGCCGCGTTGTCGATGGGCAACCCGGCCAGCACCTCGCCGGTCAGCAGCGGCGCATAGCTCCAGCCGAAGCCTTCGAGTTCGCGCTGGGGCCCCGGCGGTGGAGTGATGCCGCTGCGGTAGATCGGCATCAGGATGAGGAACGATTGCTGGCGCAAGCCGCTGGCCTGGACCAGGGTGATCGGCCCCGTCAGGCGCACCTGCCCGGTCTCCAGGGCGGCGCGGGCGGCCTCCCGGCGATTGGCTTCCGAGGCGATGTCCAGGCCCAACGCCTGGCCGTTGCGCGCCACCGGCTCGATGTACTGGATGACATAGCGCTCGCCATCGTGCGGAGTCAGTTGCTGGATGCGGAACTCCGGCTGGCCGTCGGCCCGCGCCTGGCGCAGGAACCCGGCCTCGTCGGCGGCCGCCACCCGGCGTATGAAGCCGAAGCCGCGGGCGCCGGGAAACTCGCGGTCGATGTCGCGGGTCAGGCTGTAGCGGCGGAACAGTTCGCGGTCGATGTGCGCCTCGCCCGCCGTCAGCAAGGCACCGCGCACCCCACGCAAGCCATACTGGTAGAGTTCCACGCGGCGGGTCACCGCCTCGGCCAGCAGTTCCGCCTCGCGTTCCAGCGCCATCCGCGCCTGTTGCTCGTTGACCAGCGCCAGCCCCCAGGCGCCCAGCCCGGACAGCAGCAGTCCGAGCGCCAGTGTCGCGCCCGCCCAGCGGCTCAGCCTGAACTTGCTCTGTTGTACGTTCACCCGATATTCCGTCCCTGCGCCGGCCCGGCGCGGGGCAATCCCGCACTCCCTGCGCCTTTTCGTCCCAGAAGACTAGATCAAGCGGGCGGATTCCTCCGCCGAATCATCCGACCCCAGGTATGACCGCTCACAACGACGTGCTTTTCAGCGCCTCCGCGTAGCGCAGTGCGGCGAACAGGGCGAGCAGCAGGCCGGCCAGCGCCAGCGCGGCGCCGACGTTGCCGATCGAGGCCAGGCCCATGCGTTCGCTGACCACGCTGCCGAGCAGCGCGCCGGCGCCGATGCCGACGTTGTACAGGCCGGAGAACAGCGCCATGGCCACGTCGGTGGCGTCCGAGGCGAGGCGCAGGACGCGGGACTGCTGGGCCAGGCCGAAGCACATGATCGACATGCCCCAGAGCAGGCTGAGCGCCATCAGCCAGGTCGGCTGCGCGGACAGCGGCAACAGCAGCGCCAGGCTGCTGCCCAAGGCGAGGATCGCGGCCAGCAGGAAGCCTCGCGGGAAAGCCTCGCTGTAGCGGCTGAAGAGGATCGAACCGAAGATCCCGGCGCCGCCGAACAACAGCAGCAGCAGGGTGGTCGCCTCGCCGCTCATCTGCGCCACCTGCTTGGCGAAGGGCTCGATGTAGCTGTAGGCGGTGAACTGGGCGCTGATCACCACCACGGTCAGCACGTACAGGCAAACCAGCGCCGGGCGTCGGAACAGCATCGGCAGGCTGCGCAGGGAACCGGAGTTCTGGCTTGGCAGCAGCGGCAGGGAGCGCGCCAGGTAGAGCAGGGTCAGCACCGAGAGTCCGGCGATGGCCATGAAGGTGGTACGCCAGCCCAGGGCCTCGCCGACCACCCGCCCCAGCGGGATGCCCAGGACCATCGCCAGGGTGGTGCCAGTGGCCAGCAGCCCTAGCGCCTTGGCCTGCTGTCCCGGCGGCGCCACGCGCACCGCCAGCGAAGCGGTGATGGCCCAGAACACCGCGTGGGCGAAGGCAATGCCGATCCGGCTGAGCATCAGCACCTGGAAGCTCCAGGCCAGCCCGGACAGCACGTGGCTGGCGATGAACAGCAGGAATACCCCGACCAGCAGCTTGCGCCGCTCGATGTTGCGGGTCAGCAGCATCATCGGCAACGAGGCCAGCGACACCACCCAGGCATAGATGGTCAACATCAGGCCGACCTGCGAGGTAGGCATCTCGAAGCTGTGGCCGATGTCGCTGAGCAGGCCGACCGGGACGAACTCCGTGGTGTTGAAGATGAAGGCGGCCAGGGCCAGGGCGATCACGCTCAGCCAGCTGCCGCTGCGGGTTTCGGAGGTGCTGTCCATGGGGCGTTCGGTTCCGGAGCAGGGGGCGGACGGGCAGGTCCCGCGACCCTCGCCACGCACGACGGAAAACGCCCCGGACGCAAGGGTCCGGGGCGGCGATGTGCGTTGGATGGTCGTTATAGGTATTGGAGGGAACTGCCGAATCCCGCGATTCTACGCCGGGACGCCGTGCGCTGCACGCCCGCCCGGCGCTCCGGCGACCTTCCCGGAGCGATGGGACGGCTCCGGCAGCATCAGGCAGGCCATCGTCTCGCCCCAGGGCGCGAGGCCCTGTTCGACGAAGCCGGCGTCCCGATAAAGCTGGCGAGCCACGTCGTTGTCGACGGCGTAGGCGACCATCAGGCGATCGCTGCGCCGCCTCGTCCGGCGCACGCTGGCGATGATCCGTTGCAGGGCGGCGCGGCCATGCCCCTTGCCCTGGTAGCGGCGGTCGATCATCAGGCGGTAGAGCCAGTAGTGGCCGTCGTCGGCGTCGGGGCCGTAGAGGGCGAAGCCGACCATGCGCCCGCCGTGGTGGATGCCGACCGCGCGGAACCCCGGCAGGAAGCGGCTCTGGGCCAGCGAATAGAGGTTGGAAGCGACGAAGTGCGCCTGGTGGCGGGCGACCTTCAGGTCAATGCAGGTTTCCCAGTCGTCGCGGGTGATGGTTCTGAGTTCGATCATGGATGACAGGCTCTTGGAAAAAGGAGGAAAGAAAGTCGCTAGGTACGCTGCTGGACTGTTCATACGACATGCTTCGTTCCTCCCTTCGACTGGCCGAGCATCCGGCGGAAACGCAACGATATCAGGAGAAGAGTCGATTATCCCAGCCGATGCCGGATTTTTTCGCCCATGGCTAGTGGCAGGATTTCCCCGGTGCCAGGCCGGCGACAGATAAATTCGAGATTTTCCTTGTCAGATCAGTCAGGTTCTCGCTATTACATTTAACCAAGACCCTGGAGCCAAGCCCCAGCGCACGGTTGCCTCGTCGCCCCACTCCGACGGCTGATCGCCCTCTCCCCCGGCACGCAACCTGCCCGGCGCTCCCTTATCCGGATGCCGCGGTTCTTCTACGCCGCCGCATCCCCTGCATGGAATCGCACATGTCTCATCGCCCTGTGATCAACGCCTCGGTCAGTCCGAAAGGCACGCTGGAAACCCTCTCCCAACGCGAAGTGCAACAACTGAGCGAAACCGCCAACGGCAAGACCTACCAACTGTTCCGCCAGTGCGCCCTGGCGATCCTCAATACCGGCGCCCACAGCGACAACGCCAAGACCATCCTCGACGCCTACAAGGACTTCGAGGTGCGTATCCACCAGCAGGACCGAGGCGTGCGCCTGGAGCTGATCAACGCGCCGGCCGACGCCTTCGTCGATGGCGAGATGATCGCCAGCACCCGCGAGATGCTGTTCAGCGCCCTGCGCGACATCGTCTACACCCAGAGCGGGCTGGACAGCCAGCACGTCGACCTGGACAGCTCCCAGGGCCTCACCGACTACGTCTTCCAGCTGCTGCGCAACGCCCGTACGCTGCGCCCCGGCGTCGAGCCGAAGATCGTCGTGTGCTGGGGCGGCCACTCGATCAGCAGCGAGGAATACAAGTACACCAAGAGGGTCGGCCACGAACTCGGCCTGCGCAGCCTGGATGTCTGCACCGGCTGCGGACCGGGGGTGATGAAGGGGCCGATGAAGGGCGCCACCATCAGCCACGCCAAGCAGCGCATCGTCGGCGGCCGCTACCTGGGCCTGACCGAGCCGGGGATCATCGCCGCCGAGGCGCCGAACCCGATCGTCAACGAACTGGTGATCCTGCCGGACATCGAGAAGCGCCTGGAAGCCTTCGTCCGCGTCGGCCACGGGGTCATCATCTTCCCCGGCGGCGCCGGGACCGCGGAGGAGTTCCTCTACCTGCTGGGCATCCTCATGCACCCGGACAACCAGGACCTGCCCTTCCCGGTCATCCTCACCGGTCCCCGCAGCGCCGAAGCCTACCTGCAGCAGCTCCATGAATTCGTCGGGGCGACCCTCGGCCATGCGGCGCAGCGCCACTACCGGATCGTCATCGACGACCCGGCCGAGGTGGCCAAGCAGATGGCCCAGGGCCTGAAGGAAGTGAAGCAGTTCCGCCGCGAGCGCAACGACGCCTTCCACTTCAACTGGATGCTGAAGATCGATGAAAGCTTCCAGCGCCCGTTCGAGCCGACCCACGAGAACATGGCCAGCCTCCAGCTCAGCCGCAGCCTGCCGCCCCACGAGTTGGCGGCCAACCTGCGCCGCGCGTTTTCCGGGATCGTCGCCGGCAACGTCAAGGACAACGGCATCCGCATGATCGAGCAATACGGGCCCTACGAGATCCACGGCGACCCGGCGGTGATGCTGCCGCTGGACCGCCTGCTGCAGGCCTTCGTCAAGCAGCACCGGATGAAGCTGCCCGGCGGCGCGGCCTACGTCCCCTGCTACCGGGTGGTGCAGACCGAGGCGGCCTGAGCGCGCCCGCTCCGGCATCCCTGCGCCGCGCGCGGGGATGCCCATTTATTCCGAGCCGGGCGTACGGCTTCCTGCTACTCTTTTCCGTTCATGCCTCGAATCGCTGGCCCTGACCTCATGTCCCCATCTCCATCGCCAGCCCTCGCCGCGCTCCGCGACGCCACCCGTGACCTGCACGCAGAACTGGACCGCCGTTCGCCGTTGGGCGACGACGATCTCGACGACCGCGCCTACCTCGACCATGCCGGACGTATCCTTGGCTGGCTCGAACCCCTGGAGCGCGCGCTGCGCGACAACCGCAGCGGCTGGCCGGCGGCGCTGCGGGCCGACGCGCGGCTGGTCAAGAGCGCCTGGCTGGAAAGCGACCTGCTGGCCGGCGGCATGAGCCGCGCGCAGGTGGAGGCGCTACCGCGCTGCGCCGACCTGCCGAATGCGACACGGGCCGCGGAGGTCTTCGGGGTGGCCTACGTGATGGAAGGCGCGACGCTGGGCGGCGCGTATCTCTACAAACGACTAGCTCCACGCCTGCCCGGTCTGCCGCTACAGTGGTTGCGGGGCTACGGCCAGGCCACCGGGGTGCGCTGGCAGGAGTTTCTCGAACAGCTCGCCCGGCAGATCGACAGCCCCGAAGCCATCGGCCTTGCGCAGGATGCGGCACAGGCTACATTCCTTTCGTTTCGTCGATGGGTTCTCGACGAAGCCTGACTGCCTGGAGACCAGGCTGGACGATAGATGACGAGCATCACCCCGGTTACCCTGGCGAACTGCGAGGACGAACCCATCCACGTGCCTGGCGCGATCCAGCCGCACGGGGCGCTGATCGCCCTGCGCGCGGACGGCATGGTCCTCGCGGCGAGCGAGAACATCCAGGCGCTACTGGGTTTCGTCGCCTCGCCGGGTTCCTACCTGACGCCGGAGCAGGTGGGGCCGGAGGTCCTGCGCATGCTCGAAGAGGGACTGACCGGCAACGGCCCATGGTCGAACAGCGTCGAGACGCGGATCGGCGAACACCTGTTCGACGTGATCGGCCACAGCTACAAGGAAGTGTTCTACCTGGAGTTCGAGATCCGCACCGCGGACACGCTGTCGATCACCTCCTTCACCCTCAACGCCCAGCGCATCATCGCCCAGGTCCAGTTGCACAACGACACCGCCAGCCTGCTCAGCAACGTCACCGACGAACTGCGCCGGATGACCGGCTACGACCGGGTGATGGCCTACCGTTTCCGTCATGACGACTCCGGCGAGGTGGTCGCCGAGAGCCGTCGCGAAGACCTCGAAAGCTACCTGGGGCAACGCTACCCGGCCTCGGACATCCCGGCCCAGGCGCGTCGCCTGTACATCCAGAACCCGATCAGGCTGATCGCCGACGTGGCCTATACGCCGATGCGCGTGTTTCCCGCGCTGAACCCGGAGACCAACGAATCGTTCGATCTCAGCTACAGCGTGCTGCGCAGCGTTTCGCCGATCCACTGCGAATACCTGACCAACATGGGCGTGCGCGCCTCGATGAGCATCTCCATCGTGGTCGGCGGCAAGCTCTGGGGACTGTTCTCCTGCCATCACATGTCGCCCAAACTGATTCCCTACCCGGTGCGCATGTCGTTCCAGATCTTCTCCCAGGTCTGCAGCGCCATCGTCGAGCGCCTGGAGCAGGGGCGTATCGCCGAACTGCTGCGCGTGTCCACCGAGCGCAGGCTGGCCCTGGCTCGCCGCGCGCGGGACGCCGACGACCTGTTCGGCGCACTGGCCCACCCGGACGATGGCATCGCCGCACTGATTCCCTGCGACGGCGCCCTGGTCATGCTCGGCGGCCGCACCCTGAGCATCCGCGGCGACTTCGAGCGCCAGGCCGGGAATGTCCTGCAACGCCTGCAGCGCGACCCGGAACGGGACATCTACCACACCGACAACTGGCCGCAGCCCAGCGAGGACTCTCCGGACGGCGGCGACTGCTGCGGTGTGCTGGCGATCCGTTTCCACCGCCAGGAATCGGGCTGGATCTTCTGGTTCCGCCACGAGGAAGTGCACCGCATCCGCTGGGGCGGCAAGCCGGAAAAGCTGTTGACCATCGGCCCCTCCGGCCCGCGGCTGACCCCGCGCGGCTCGTTCGAGGCCTGGGAGGAAGTGGTCCGCGGCCACTCCACGCCCTGGAGCGAAACCGACCTGGCGATCGCCGAAAAGCTGCGCCTGGACCTGATGGAACTGTGCCTCAACCATGCGGCCGAGGTCGACCGCATGCGCCAGCGCCTGATCGCGGTGCTCGGCCACGACCTGCGCAACCCGTTGCAGTCGATCTCCATGGCGGCGGCCCTGCTGTCCTCCAGCGACACCCGCACCACCGAACTGCGCCAACACATTTCCGCGTCCAGCAGCCGCATGGAACGGCTGGTCAGCCAGATCCTCGACATGAGCCGCCTGCAATCGGGCATCGGCCTCACCGTGAACCCGGTCGACACCGACGTCTCGCAACTGGTGCAGCAGATCGTCTGCGAAACCGACGTCGCCTATCCCGGCCTGGTGATCGAGATCGCCATCGACCCGCAGGTTCGTGCCGTGGTCGACCCGGACCGCTACGCCCAGGTCGCCGCCAACCTGCTGAGCAACGCCCGTCATCACGGCCTGCCCGGCCGGCCGGTGCTGGTCACCCTGACCCGCCAGGGCGACGAGGTGTGCCTGAGCGTGCTCAACGAAACCAGCGGCCTCTCCGAAGCGCAGCTGGCCAACCTGTTCGAACCGTTCAAGCGCGAGTCGGCGGACAACCAGCGCAACCGCAACGGCCTCGGTATCGGCCTGTACATCTCCCAGGCCATCGCCCAGGCCCACCAGGGGCGTATCGACGTGGACTGCCGCGACGACGTCATCACCTTCTGCCTGCGCCTGCCGGTGCGCCAGGCGGAGACCGGCTCCTCGTCCTGACGACGAGGACCGTGCACAATGCAACGCTTGCAGGTATCTTCGGCAGCCATCGCCGTCTGACAGGATCGCCCCGTTCCATGCCCCGCCTCCGCCT
Source organism: Pseudomonas sp. FDAARGOS_761 (assembly GCF_013343155.1). Classification (NCBI taxonomy): domain Bacteria; kingdom Pseudomonadati; phylum Pseudomonadota; class Gammaproteobacteria; order Pseudomonadales; family Pseudomonadaceae; genus Pseudomonas; species Pseudomonas sp. FDAARGOS_761. Next base: position 4,686,857 of record NZ_CP054572.1, read on the forward strand.
CCGGACCGTCTTCGCCTGCCTCGCCGTGTTCTGCGCGGCTCCCGCACTGGCCAGGGTCGAAGTGCATTCGCTGCAACACAAGAGCATGGGGCGGGTGCTGACGGTCCGCGTCTCGGAGGAGATCGCGCCGGGCGACTACGAAACGCTGCTCAAGGGTTTGCGCAACAATCCGGGAACCTACTCGCGCAAGCTGCTCCTGCTGAACAGCATCGGCGGCAGCGTGCCGGAGGCGATCCGCATGGGCCGCCTGCTGCGCGAATCCGGCTTCGATGCGCTGGTGCCGTCGAGCAGCGTCTGCCAGGGCACCTGCGTCTACCTGCTGGCGGCCGGCAAGCGCAAGACCGTACGCGGCTACGTCGGCCTGCACCGTCCCTACTACGCCCACGGCGACTCGCTGCACTCGCGCTCGGCCAACGGCATGCGCTACGACTCCGCCGCCTACTTCCGCGAAATGGATATCCCCAGCACCTTGGTACAGGCCATGCAAAGCACCGATCCCAAACGGATGCGCGTGCTTTCGGCGAAGGAACTGGCGCAGTACCGGCTGAACTGAGCCGGCGACTCCGCGGAACGAGCGAGGGCGCGCGGTGGCGTTGGCGATAGTGGCCGATGCCGTTGTACCTCGTTTTCGTGCAACGGCAGGCCGAATCCAGTCCGGACCCGAACCGGCCCTACTCTAGAAGAACTCGTCCAACAGCCTGAAGTACGCCAGCCGTTCGCCGTCGATATCGCCGCCGTATTCGACGAGGAAGGCCTCGGCCCAGGTCGCGCCGAGTTCGGCCTCGATGTCCCGCGCGGCCAAGGCCAGGTCCTGGTGCCGGTCGGCGACGCCGAGCCGCCCGCAATCGATGAAGCCGCTGAAGCGCCGGCCCTCCGCCAAGAGGTTGGGCAGGCAGGCGTCGCCGTGGGCGACCACCAGGTCTTCGACCGCCGGACGCCGGTCGAGGAGCAGGCGGTACAGCTCCGTGGCGCTGCGACCGCGATGGTCGTCATCGAAGTCCGCCTCGTCCACCAGCCCGGCCTCGACCCGCTGGCGCACGGTGTCCAGGCGCCGTTCCAGGCGATGGTCGAAGGGACAGGCGGCCGGATCGAGATCGTGCAGCCGGCGCAGGGCGGCGGCCACCAGGCGCACCAGGCGCTCGGGCTCCAGCTCGTCGCGCTGCGCCAGCGCGGACAGCGTGTCCCCCGGCACGGCGCTCATCAGCAGCCATTGCCGGCCGTCGCTCTGGGTTTCGTTCAGCACCTGCGGGCAGTCGATGCCGGCACCGTGCAGCCAGCGCAGGCGGGCGATTTCGGCGGGCAGCTCGGCATGTACGGACAGCACTTCCTGCTTGACGAACAGGGTCGGCCGCCGCGCAGCCTCCAGGCGGTGGACCGTGGCCGCGGAACATCCTTCGCCCTGCCCTCGCCAGCGGTAGCCGGCAAGGTAGTCGGCCCAGGTTGAGGGAGCCTGCGGCGGCATGGAGGTGGCTGCATCATGCATGGAGAAACGCTTCCTGTTCGAGTGGGAGCGCGAGTATACCCGCCCACCCGCTCAGCGACGGGACTCCCCGTCGGCCTGTCGCTGGCGGTAAGCGCTGGGGGTGAGCCCTGCGTAACGCACGAAGAAACGACTGAAGTAGGCCGGGTCCTTGAAGCCGAGCTGGTAGCAGATCTCGTTCACCGAGCCGCCGGTGAACAGCAGCAGGCGCTTGGACTCCTGCATAAGCCGTTCGTACACCAGGCGCTTCGACGGCAGGTCGGCGATGCGCCGGCAGACGTCGTTGAGGCGCGCCTCGGTGACGCCGATTCGGCTGGCGTAGAGCGACAGCGGCCAGTGCTCGGCATAGCGCTCCTCGATCAGCGCGTTGAAGCGCTGGAAGATCTGCAGGTCTTCGTGGCGCATCGGCCGCGCAGCCACCGAATTGGCCGAGAGACGCAGCAGGCTGATCATGACCAGGCGGGTCAGCGCCAGCAGCGTCTGCTGGCGGCCGGGACGGCTGGCCATCGACTCACTGCGCAACTGCTCGAAGAGCAGCGCCAGGCGCGCCGCCTCCTCGGCCGCGCCGCCCTCCAGGTTGCCCAGCGCCACGCAGGCCGGCGCCACCTGCGGGCCGGGCGCCAGGCCCGGCTCGGCCTCGGTGAGGCTCCACACCAGTTGCTGGCGCACGGTCAGCACATGGCCATCGGCGTCCGCCTCGGTGACGAAGGCGTGCGGCACGGTCGGCGGGGTGAGGAAGAACATCGGCCCCGACTCCAGGTACTGGCGCTCGTCGAGATAGACCCGCACCGCGCCGTTCTTCACGTAGTGCACCTGGAAGAAACGGTCGTGCCGGTGCGCCGGCATGTTACGGCCGAAGAATCCGGCCAGGTTGCCCAGCGCATCGTAGTGCACCTCGGCGTCGGCATAGCGCTGGTCGTAGACCTGCCCGATGTTGATGTTGGGGATCGGCTGGCGCTCTGGCATGGCGATCTTCTCTTTGTTGTTCTTCCCGGCTGCGCACGCAAGCCGTCGCGGGCATCCGTATACCGCAGACGGCGCCTCTTGCCACCTCCCCGGGACGAATGGCGCAGCAGCCGGGGTTGACGATCATTAACATGTTAAATATAACGTTAACACATTAACGAGTTTTCGCCAGGACGGCCCCCTCGCCGTTCGCTTATCGCGCCAGGAGACACCACCACAATGAGCCGCGCACTGAATGACCTCGCCGCCGGCACCCTGTTCGGCGTCGCGCTGAACTACAAGGGCCTGCTCGACAGCCGCCTGCCGGAGTTCCAGCAGCCGCCCTACCAGAAGCCGCCGGTGAAGCCGGTGTTGTTCATCAAGACACCGAATACCCGCAACGAGCACGACGCCCCGGTGCTCTTCCCGCGCGGCGTCGAGCACCTGCAACCGGGCCCGGCGCTGGGCGTGGTGATCGCTCGCGACGCCAGCCGGGTGAAGGAGGAAGAGGCCATGGCACATGTCGCCGGCTACGTGATCGTCAACGAGTTCAGCCTGCCGGAAGACAGCTACTACCGCCCGGCGGTGAAAGCCAAGTGCCGCGACGGCTTCTGCCCGTTCGGTCCGCAACTGGTGCCGGCGCAGGAGATCGCCGATCCCCATGCGCTGGAGTTGAAGCTGTACGTCAACGGCGAACTGCGCCAGCGCAACAACACCGCCAACCTGGTGCGCGACATCCCGCGGCTGATCGCCGAGATCAGCGAGTTCATGACCCTGCACGCCGGCGACGTGCTGATCACCGGCACCCCCGAAGGGCGCGTCGACGTGCATCCCGGCGACCGCGTCGAGGTCGAGATCGACGGCCTCGGCCGCCTCGTCAACAGCATCGTCGCGGAATGAGGAACCGACCATGAAACACGCACGCATCCGCTACCAGGGCCGGGTTCACCAGGTCACCGTGGAAGACGCCAACGCCGTCCGCCTGGCCGACGGCACCCTGCTCGCCGAGGACCGGGTGGAGTGGCTGCCGCCGGCCACCGGGAGCATGTTCGCCCTCGGCCTGAACTACGCCGACCATGCCGCCGAACTGTCGTTCAAGGCGCCCAGCGAACCGCTGGCGTTCATCAAGTCGCCGGGCACCTACACCGGCCACCGCCAGGTCAGTTGGCGTCCGGACAACGTCGACTACATGCACTACGAGTGCGAACTGGTGGCAGTGATCGGCAAGCCGGCGCGCAACGTCCGCCGCGAGGACGCCCTCGGCTACCTGGCCGGCTACACGGTGTGCAACGACTACGCGATCCGCGACTACCTGGAGAACTACTACCGGCCCAACCTGCGGGTGAAGAACCGCGACGCCACCACCCCGGTGGGGCCGTGGATCGTCGACGCGGCCGAGGTTCCCGAGCCGAACCGGCTGACCCTGCGCACCTGGGTCAACGGCGAGCTGCGCCAGGAAGGCAGCACCGCGGACATGATCTTCGACATTCCCTACCTGATCGAATACTTCTCCAGCTTCATGACCCTGCAGCCGGGCGACATGATCGCCACCGGCACCCCGGAAGGCCTGTCCGACGTGGTCCCCGGCGACGAAGTGGTGGTGGAGGTGGAAGGCGTCGGTCGCCTGGTCAACCGAATCGTCAGCGAGGCCGAATTCTTCCGCGCCCGCGCACAGGAGCACGCAGAATGATCAAACACTGGATCAATGGCCGCGAGGTCGAAAGCAAGGACGTCTTCGAGAACTACAACCCGGCCACCGGCGAGCTGATCGGCGAGGTCGCCAGCGGCGGCGCGGCGGAAATCGACGCGGCGGTGGCGGCGGCCCGGGAAGCCTTCCCGAAATGGGCCAATACCCCGGCCAAGGAGCGCGCGCGCCTGATGCGCCGGCTCGGCGAGCTGATCGACCGGAACGTGCCGCACCTGGCGGAACTTGAGACCCTCGACACCGGCCTGCCGATCCACCAGACGAAGAACGTGCTGATCCCGCGCGCCTCGCACAACTTCGAGTTCTTCGCCGAAGTCTGCACGCGGATGAACGGGCACAGCTATCCGGTCGACGACCAGATGCTCAACTACACCCTGTACCAGCCGGTGGGCGTCTGCGGCCTGGTCTCGCCGTGGAACGTACCGTTCATGACCGCCACCTGGAAGACCGCGCCGTGCCTGGCGCTGGGCAACACGGCGGTGCTGAAGATGTCCGAGCTGTCGCCGCTGACCGCCAACGAGCTGGGCCGCCTGGTGCACGAGGCGGGCATTCCGCCGGGGGTGTTCAACGTGGTCCAGGGCTACGGCGCCAGCGCCGGCGACGCGCTGGTCCGCCACCGCGACGTGCGCGCGGTGTCCTTCACCGGCGGCACCGCCACCGGGCGACGGATCATGGAGGCGGCCGGTATCAAGAAATACTCGATGGAACTGGGCGGCAAGTCGCCGGTGCTGGTCTTCGAAGACGCCGACCTCGAGCGGGCGCTGGACGCCGCTCTGTTCACCATTTTCTCGCTGAACGGCGAGCGCTGCACCGCCGGCAGTCGCATCTTCGTCCAGGAAAGCGTCTACCCGCAGTTCGTCGCCGAGTTCGCCGCGCGCGCCAGGCGCCTGATCGTCGGCGATCCGCAGGACCCGAAGACCCAGGTCGGCTCGATGATCACCCAGGCCCACTACGACAAGGTCACCGGCTACATCCGCATCGGCCTCGAGGAAGGCGCCACCCTGGTGGCCGGCGGCCTGGAGCGTCCGGCCGGCCTGCCGGCGCACCTGAGCAAGGGGCAGTTCATCCAGCCCACGGTGTTCGCCGACGTGGACAACCGCATGCGCATCGCCCAGGAGGAGATCTTCGGCCCGGTGGTCTGCCTGATCCCGTTCAAGGACGAAGCCGAGGCGCTGCGCCTGGCCAACGACGTGGAATACGGCCTGGCCTCCTACATCTGGACCCAGGACATCGGCAAGGCCCATCGCCTGGCACGCGGCATCGAGGCCGGGATGGTCTTCATCAACAGCCAGAACGTGCGCGACCTGCGCCAGCCGTTCGGCGGAGTGAAGGCCTCGGGCACCGGACGCGAAGGCGGGGAATACAGCTTCGAGGTATTCGCCGAGATCAAGAACGTGTGTATATCCATGGGCAGCCATCACATCCCCCGCTGGGGCGTGTAGGGCGCGCTCGTGCAGAGCGGCCGCCCGAGGCCGCCAGCAGCGCCGGCGTGCAGACACAATCAGAAGAATCCGGGCCAGCCGCCAACGGCCGCGCCCGCTGCCAGGCCCAACGGGCCACCAGGAGAATCGTCATGGGCAAAGTCGCTCTGGCTGCCAAGATCACCCACGTACCCTCGCTGTACCTGTCCGAGCTGCCCGGCCCGCGCCACGGCTGCCGCCAGCCGGCGATCGACGGGCACCGCGAGATCGGCCGGCGCTGCCGCGAACTGGGGGTCGACACCATCGTAGTGTTCGACACCCACTGGCTGGTCAACGCCGGCTACCACATCAACTGCGCGCCGCACTTCGAGGGGCTCTACACCAGCAACGAGCTGCCGCACTTCATCGCCAACATGGAGTACGGCTTCCCCGGCAACCCGGAGCTGGGCCGCATCCTCGCCGAGGGTTGCAACGCGCTCGGCGTGGAAACCCTGGCCCACGACGCCACTACCCTCGGCCCGGAGTACGGCACCCTGGTACCGATGCGCTACATGAACCAGGACCGCCACTTCAAGGTGGTCTCGGTCTCTGCCCTGTGCACCGTGCATTACCTGAACGATAGCGCGCGCCTGGGCTGGGCCATGCGCAAGGCGGTGGAAGAGCACTACGACGGCACGGTGGCGTTCCTCGCCAGCGGCTCACTGTCCCACCGCTTCGCCCAGAACGGCCAGGCGCCGGACTTCTCCGACCGCATCTGGAGCCCGTTCCTCGAGGTCCTCGACCATGAAGTCGTGCAGATGTGGCAGGAAGGCCGCTGGGCGGAGTTCTGCGGGATGCTCCCGGAGTACGCCTCCAAGGGCCATGGCGAAGGCTTCATGCACGACACCGCGATGCTCCTCGGCGCCCTCGGCTGGTCGGCCTACGACGGCAAGGCGGAGGTGGTGACGCCCTACTTCGGCTCCTCCGGCACCGGGCAGATCAACGCGGTATTCCCGGTCACCGCCCAGGACGGCTCGGCGATCCCCGCCGCCCAAGCCGGCAACCCGGCCGGCGCCAGTTGCGCCAGCCGCCTCTGAGGACGCCACCATGCCGCACTTCATCGCCGAATACACCGACAACATCGAAGCCGAAGCCGACCTGCCCGGCCTGTTCGAGAAGGTCCATGCCTGCCTCGGCGCCAGCGGCGTGTTCCCGCTCGGCGGCATCCGCAGCCGCGGCGTGCGCCTGGACACCTGGCGCATGGCCGACGGCAGGCACGACTACGCCTTCGTCCACATGACCCTGAAAGTCGGCGCCGGTCGCGACCTGGAGACTCGCCGGCAAGTCGCCGAGGCACTTTTCGAGGTGATCACCGCGCACTTCGCCGAGCTCCAGGCGCGACGCCTGCTGGCGCTGTCCTTCGAACTCACCGAACTGGACGCGGAGCTGAACTACAAGCGCAACAACGTGCATGAATTCCTGAACAACCCGGCGGACTGACCGGCCCGCCATAACGCTGCACTCACCCAGCTCGCCTCCCGGCCACCGACAGGTCGCCGGGACGTCCGGGCGCTCACAAAAAGTACAAGATCATGAGCACAGCCAGCACCCTGAACAGCACCACCCTGCCTCTCAGCGACAGCACCCACGACCGCGTCACCTGGCGGCTGATGCCGCTGCTGCTGGTGTGCTACGTCTTCGCCCATCTGGACCGCATCAACATCGGTTTCGCCAAATTGCAGATGAGCGCCGACCTGCACTTCAGCGACACCGTCTACGGTCTCGGCGCCGGGCTATTCTTCATCGCCTATGCGCTGTTCGGCCTGCCCAGCAACCTGATGCTGGAACGGATCGGCCCGCGCCGCTGGATCGCCTGCCTGATGCTGGTCTGGGGCTGTCTCTCCACCGCCATGCTGCTGGTGGAGACCGCACGCGGCTTCTACCTGCTGCGCTTTCTCCTGGGGGTCGCCGAGGCCGGCTTCTTCCCCGGAATCCTGGTCTACCTGAACCGTTGGTTCCCGGCGCGCCGACGCGGGCAGATCACCGCTCTGTTCGCCATCGCCGTGCCCATGGCCGGGGTGATCGGCGGACCGCTTTCGGGCTGGATCCTAGAAGGCTTCCATGACGCCCTCGGACTGCGCGGCTGGCAGTGGATGTTCCTGATCGAAGGCCTGCCGGTTGTGTTGCTCGGCGTGGTGGTCTGGTGCTCGCTGCCGGAAAGCTTCGAACGGGTGACGTGGCTCAGCGACGAACAGAAGCACCTGCTGCGCGAGGAACTGGCCGGCGAGGAGCAGCGCAAGACCATCACCTCCTTCTCCGGCATCTTCAGCAATCCGCAGGTGTGGCTGCTGGTGGCGATCTATTTCGCGGTGATGCTGGCGGTGAACACCATCGCGTTCTGGATGCCGAGCCTGATCCATGGTGCCGGCATCGCCCAGGACAGCCGCATCGGCATGCTCAGCGCGGTGCCCTATCTCGCCGGCTGCGCCTTCATGATCTTCATCGGCCGTTCCTCCGACCGCCTGCGCGAGCGCCGCTGGCACCTGGGCATTCCGTTGCTGATGGCCGCCGCCGGGCTCAGCCTGGCGGCCCTGGCACCGACCAGCGCCTGGCTGGTGATGGGCGGCCTGGTGATCGCCGGGATGGGCGCCAGCGCCGCCCTGCCGATGTTCTGGCAACTGCCGCCGGCCTTCCTTTCCAGCGCCACCCTGGCCGCCGGAATCGCCCTGATCAGTTCCTTCGGCAGCATCGCCGCCTTCCTCGCGCCCTACCTGATCGGCTGGATGCGCGACACCACCCAGAGCGCCAGCCTGGCCCTGTACCTGCTGGCCATCCTCATCGCCCTCGGCGCCGGCCTGGTCCTGCGGACCCCCGCCGCCGTGGTCAACCCACGCTGAACCGAGAGACCCCGACCATGCTCGATCCCCGTCTGATCCAGGAAGCCGCCAACCGCCTCGACGCCGCCGAACGCTCGCGCCAGCAGGTAAGGCAGTTCTCCCTCGACTACCCGGACATCGCCATCGAGGACGCCTACGCCATCCAGCGCGCCTGGGTCGAGCGCAAGATCGCCGACGGGCGCGTGCTCAAGGGCCACAAGATCGGCCTGACCTCGCGCGCCATGCAGGTCTCGTCGAACATCAGCGAACCGGACTACGGCTCGCTGCTCGACGACATGTTCTTCGAGGAGGGCAGCGACATCCCCTTCCAGCGCTTCATCGTGCCGCGGGTCGAGGTGGAGCTGGCGTTCATCCTCGGCAAGCCGCTGAAGGGTCCGGGCTGCACCCTGTTCGACGTGCTCGAGGCCACCGAGTGGGTGATCCCGGCACTGGAGATCATCGATGCGCGCATCCAGCAGGTCGACCCGCAAACGAAAGTCACGCGCAAGGTCTTCGACACCATCTCCGACAACGCCGCCAACGCCGGCGTGGTGATGGGCGGCCGGGCCGTGCGGCCAGGCGATATCGACCTGCGGCGGGTACCGGCGATCCTCTACCGCAATGGCGTGATCGAGGAGTCTGGCGTCTCCGCCGCGGTGCTCAACCACCCGGCCAAGGGCGTCGCCTGGCTGGCCAACAAGCTGGCGCCCTACGGCGTCTGCCTGGAGGCCGGCCAGGTGATCCTCGGCGGCTCCTTCACCCGCCCGGTGGCGGCCGCGCCGGGGGACACCTTCCACGTCGACTACGATCTGCTCGGCAGCATCTCCTGCCGTTTCGTCTGAGGAGGTATTTCCATGGACCTGCCCGTCAATCGCTTCAAGCAACGCCTGCGCAGCGGCGAGGCGCAGATCGGCCTGTGGCTCGGCCTGGCCGATCCCTACTGCGCGGAGCTGGCCGCCAACGCCGGCTTCGACTGGCTGCTGCTGGACGGCGAGCACGCGCCCAACGACCTGCGCAGCCTGCTCGGCCAGTTGCAGGCGCTGGCGCCCTACCCCGGCCAGCCGGTGATTCGCCCGGTGCAGGGCGACACCGCGCTGATCAAGCAATTGCTCGACATCGGCGCACAGACCCTGCTGGTACCGATGGTCGACAGCGCCGCCCAGGCCGAAGGCCTGGTGCGCGCCGTGCGCTATCCGCCGGCGGGCGTGCGCGGGGTCGGCAGTGCGCTGGCCCGGGCTTCGCGCTGGAACAGCGTGGCGGAATACCTGGACCACGCCGACGAGCAGATGTGCCTGCTGGTCCAGGTGGAAAACCTGGAGGGCCTGGCCAACCTCGACGCGATCGCCGCCGTCGAGGGCGTCGACGGCGTGTTCATCGGTCCGGCCGATCTCAGCGCAGCCATGGGCCATCGCGGCAATCCCGGCCATCCCGAGGTGCAGGCGGCCATCGAGGACGCCATCCGCCGCATCCGCGCGGCCGGCAAGGCCGCCGGCATCCTCTCCGCCGACGAGGCGCTGGCGCGGCGCTACCTGGAGCTGGGCTGCGCGTTCGTCGCGGTGGGCGTGGACACCAGCCTGCTGATGCGTTCGCTGCGCGAGCTGGCGGGGCGCTTCAAGGGCGGCGCGCCGGCGCCGTCCGCCAGCTCCTCGGTCTACGGCTGAGGGGCGCGCCTCGCTCCCGCTGCGGGAGAGGGGCCAGGTCGGCGTTGCGGCAGGTATCGGCGTCGGTCCGGGAGCGTATGCCTAGCGTCGGCGGAACAACGGTCGCGGCTCGATCGCCGAGCGGCCGTAGAGCACGCTCAAGCCCGCCAGCCCCTTGAGCGCGTCCTCGACGTTCTTGTCCTCGCGCACCGCGAAGGCATCGAAGCCGCACTGGCGCATATGGCTGAGCTGGTCGCGCAACACGTCGCCCACTGCGCGCAACTCGCCGCTCCAGCCCAGGCGCACGCGCAGCAGGTAGGCCAGGCTGTAGCCACGGCCGTCGCGGAAGCTGGGGAAGTCGACGGCGATCAGCGGCAGCTCGGCGAAGTGCGGCAGCAAGGCTTCCACCTCATCGTCCGGCGCCAGCCAGGGCGCGGCGGCTCCGGCCTCGCCGCGGCGCTCCAGCCAGGCCGCCAGAGGCAGCAGCAACGGCCCCGGCGGCAGCGCGTCGGGCAACTCGCGCAGGAGTTGCCAGGGATCGTCGCGGCAGACCTCGGCGACGCCATCGCGCAAACGGATCAGGTTGTTCATGCCGGTTCCTCCATCCTGGCGTAGACCCGGGCCTTGAACGGCTCCAGGCCGACCCGGTTGAAGGTGTCGATGAAACGTTCCGGGCCGACCCGCAGGTCGGTGAAGGTTTCGACGATCCGCTCGATCACCGCCGGCACCTCGGCAGCGCTGAACGATGGCCCGATCACCTTGCCCAGCGCGCTGTCCTTGCCCTGGGCGCCGCCGAGGGTGACCTGGTACCACTCGCTGCCGTTCTTGTCGACGCCGAGGATGCCGATGTTGCCGATGTGGTGGTGGCCGCAGGCGTTCATGCAGCCGGAGATGTTCAGGCTCAGCTCGCCGATGTCGTGCAGGTGGTCGAGGTCCTCGAAGCGCTGCTGGATGCCCTGGGCGATGGGGATCGACTTGGCGTTGGCCAGCGCGCAGTAGTCGCCGCCGGGACAAGCGATGATGTCGCTGAGCAGGCCCTGGTTAGGCGTGCCGAGGCCGGCTGCGCAGGCCTCGCGCCACAGCGCGTGGAGGTTCTCCAGGCGCACGTCGGGGAGCACCAGGTTCTGTTCGTGGGCCACGCGGATCTCGCCGAAACCGTAGCGCTCGGCCCAGTCGGCGACGCGTTCCATCTGCTCCGCGGTGACGTCGCCCGGCGGCGCGCTGGCGCCGGGCTTGGTCGACAGCACCACCGAGGCGTAGCCCGGCACCTTGTGCGCCTGGACGTTGCGCGAGGCCCAGCGGGCGAAGGCCGGATCGGCCGCACGGGCGCTGCCGTAGGCCAGCTCGCCGTCGGCCGGCGGCAGGTAGCGCGGCAATACGAAGCGCTCGGCGACCCGCTGGCACTCCTCGGCAGTCAGTTGCGCCGGGCCGTCGCGCAGGTGCTGCCACTCTTCCTCCACCTCGCGGGCGAAAGCCTCGATGCCCAGCGCCTTGACCAGGATCTTGATCCGCGCCTTGTACTTGTTGTCGCGCCGGCCGTAGCGGTTGTAGACCCGCAGGATCGCCTCGACGTAGGACAGCAGGTGCTGCCAGGGCAGGTCGTCGCGGATCACCTGGCCGAGCATCGGCGTGCGTCCCAGGCCGCCGCCGACCAGGACCCGCAGGCGCAACTCGCCGGCGTCGGGGTGGCGGTAAAGGTACAGGCCGATGTCGTGCATCTGCACCGCGGCGCGGTCTTCCACCGCCGAACTGAGGGCGATCTTGAACTTGCGCGGGAGGAACAGGAACTCCGGGTTCACCGTCGACCACTGGCGCAGGATCTCGGCCAGCGGCCGGGGGTCGGTCCATTCGTCCGCGGCGACCCCGGCGAAGGCTTCGGTGGTGATGTTGCGCACGCAGTTGCCGGAGGTCTGGATCGCATGCATCTGCGCGCCGGCGAGGTGTTCGAGGATGTCGCCGACCTGCTCCAGCTCGATCCAGTTGAACTGGATGTTCTGCCGCGTGGTGAAGTGCCCGTAGCCGCGGTCGTAGTAGCGGGCGACATGCGCCAGCGCGCGCAGTTGCGGCGACGAGAGGGTGCCGTAGGGAATCGCCACGCGCAGCATGTAGGCGTGCTTCTGCAGGTACAGGCCGTTCTGCAGGCGCAGCGGGAGGAACTCCTCCTCGCTCAGTTCGCCGTCGAGGCGGCGGGCGATCTGGTCGCGGAACTGCGCCACCCGCTCGCTCACCAGCGCCTGGTCGTATTCATCGTACTGGTACATCGCAAAGCCCTCATCGACAGGGTTTCTCCACCGATGACGGGCAGGGTGGGTGGCGAAGAAACCGGGGACCGGCTGCGCCCCTGTTTCTGGCGACAGGATGGGCCGGTGTTCACTGGCACCCACTATCGCCCGCGTACAGACAGCGAAACAGCGGCAGATTCCGCCGAAAAAAACACATCAGATGGCCGACGACGGCGAATTCGCGCCGCCTGCGACCGGTTGCCACGGGGCGCATATCTGTACTGCCGGAGGTCGCCCGGCAACCCGCGGCAATGCTGGGCCGCTGCTTTCGGGAGGCATCTGATACGGTTTTTCCCGCTCGATCTGCCGCTGTTTCGCCCATCAGCCGGTTCCTATAGTCGCAACCGCCTCTCCAGCCTGATGGGCCTACGAAAAATGAGCGAAAGAATTCCCGCGATCCAGGTCGAGCCCGCCGTACCGGCCGCTCCGTCGAAACAGCCGCCCGCGCCCGGCAAGCTGCCGTCGGCGGTGAACGGCCCGATCTACACCCGCAGCTTCACCGGTCTGTTCCGCAACTTCCGCCGCCTCGGCGGCGGCCTGCTGTTCCTGCTGTTCTTCGGCACCCTGTGGCTGAACTGGAACGGCCGCCAGGCGGTGCTCTGGGACCTGCCCGAGCGCAAGTTCTACATTTTCGGCGCGACCTTCTGGCCGCAGGACTTCATCCTGCTCTCGGCGCTGCTGATCATCGCCGCCTTCGGCCTGTTCTTCATCACCGTGTTCGCCGGCCGCGTCTGGTGCGGCTATACCTGCCCGCAGAGCGTATGGACCTGGGTGTTCATGTGGTGCGAGAAGGTCACCGAGGGCGACCGCAACGCGCGGATCAAGCTCGACCAGGGTCCGGCGAGCGCCGCCAAGCTCTTGCGCAAGACGGCCAAGCACGCGCTGTGGCTGGGTGTGAGCCTGGTCACGGCGGTCACCTTCATCGGCTACTTCACTCCGGTGCGACCGCTGGTGGCCGACCTGTTCAGCTTCCAGCTGGACCTGGAAAGCCTGTTCTGGGTGCTGTTCTTCACCGCCGCCACCTATGTCAACGCCGGCTGGCTGCGCGAGCAGGTGTGCATCCACATGTGCCCCTACTCACGCTTCCAGAGCGTGATGTTCGACAAGGACACCCTGATCGTGTCCTACGACGCCGCCCGCGGCGAATCCCGCGGCGCCCGCAAGAAAGGCAGCGATCCGCGCGCCCAGGGGCTCGGCGACTGCATCGATTGCCAGCAGTGCGTGCAGGTCTGCCCCACCGGCATCGACATCCGCGACGGCCTGCAGATCGCCTGCATCGGCTGCGCCGCCTGCGTCGACGCCTGCGACTCGATCATGGACAAGATGGGCTATGAACGCGGCCTGGTGCGCTACACCTCGGAACGCGCCCTGGAAGGTGGCCAGACCCGTTTCCTGCGTCCACGCCTGGTCGGCTACGCGGCGGTGATGCTGGCGATGATCGGCGCCTTCGTCGTCGCCCTGGATGCCCGCCCGCTGGCCTCGCTGGACGTGACCCGCGACCGTGGGCTGTTCCGCGAGAACGCCGCCGGGCAGATCGAGAACATCTACACCCTCAAGGTCATCAACAAGACCCAGCAGCCGCAGCGCTATCGCCTGCAACTCGACGACGCACCGGAGTTCCGCCTGCAGGGCGAGCACACCCTGAGCCTGAAGCCCGGCGAGATCCTCGACTTCCCGGTGTCGGTGGCCTCTACCGCCGAACGCGCCAGGGCCGGCTCGCAACCGCTGGCGTTCAGCCTGCGCGGCATCGACGACCCGAGCCTGGCGGTCGGCAGCACCAGCACCTTCGTTTCGCCGGCGCGCTGAGGAGGCCGCGATGAGGCATGACAACACGGTCCCGGCGCGCATAGAGTGGGCGCCAGCGGCCGTGCCCACGGCCAGCCAGGACAGCGGCCAGGACAAGATGAAGCGCTACGAGAAATTCGCCGACGAGATTGCCGAGCTGATCCGCACCGGCGTCCTCGCCCCCGGGCAGAAGGTGCCCTCGGTACGGCACGCCAGCCGTACCTACGGGGTCAGCGCTTCAACCGTGTTCCAGGCCTACTACCTGCTGGAAAGCCGTGGGCTGATCATGGCCCGCGCACGCTCCGGCTACTTCGTCTGCCAGCACGTGCAGCGGCCGCTGCCGGAACCGGAGATCAGCCCGCGCCAGGCCGACGCCACCGAGGTCGACGTCAGCGAGCTGGTGTTCTCCGTACTCAGTTCGATCAAGGACCCGGACACCGTGCCCTTCGGCTCGGCGTTCCCCAGTCCGCAACTGTTTCCCCTGCCGCGCCTGGCGCGCTCGATGGCCCATGCGGTGCGCGACATGGACCCGCAGTCGGTGGTCGCCGACATGACGCCGGGCAACCATGGCCTGCGCCGCCAGATCGCCCTGCGCTACATGGTCGGCGGCCTGCTGCTGCCGGTGGAAGAACTGGTCATCAGCAACGGCGCGCTGGAGGCACTCAACCTCTGCCTGCAGGTGGTCACCCGTCCCGGCGACCTGGTGGCCATCGAGGCGCCGGCGTTCTACGCCACCCTGCAGGTGCTGGAACGGTTGAAGCTGAAGGCGGTGGAAATCCCCGTGCATCCGCGCGAAGGCATCGACCTGGAAGTGCTCGCCGACAGCCTGGAGCGCCTGCCGATCAAGGCCTGCTGGTTCATGAGCAACTTCCAGAACCCGATGGGCGCGAGCATGGACGACGAGAAGAAACGCGCCCTCGCCGAGCTGCTGGCGCGCCACCAGGTGCCGATGATCGAGGATGACGTGTACGCCGAGCTGTACTTCGGCCAGCAGGCGCCGAAGCCGGTCAAGGCCTACGACCAGGAAGGCCTGGTGATGCACTGCAGTTCCTTCTCCAAGAGCCTGGCGCCGGGCTACCGGGTCGGCTGGGTGGCCGGCGGACGCTACGCCGAGCAGATCGAGCGACTGAAGCTGATGACCAGCCTGTCGGCGTCGATCCCGGCCCAGGCGGCCATCGCCGACTATCTCCAGCACGGCGGCTACGACCGCCACCTGCGCAAGCTGCGCTACGCCCTGGAGACCCAGCAGAACGCCATGCTCGCGGCGGTGGCGCGCTACTTCCCCGAGCAGACCCGGGTCAGCCGTCCCAGCGGCGGCTACTTCCTCTGGCTGGAGTTGCCCGAGGCGGTCGACTCGCTGCGCCTGTTCCAACTGGCCCTGGCCCAGGGCATCAGTCTCGCCCCGGGGCCGATCTTCTCCGCCACCCGCCGCTTCGCCCATTGCGCCCGGCTCAACTACGGGCACCCGTGGAGCGCGCGGCAGGAGAAGGCGATGGAGACCCTCGGGCGGATCGCCCAGTCGCTGGCGGGATGACGCCCCGCACACGGAAAGCCACCCCGGCGTAGGGCGGATAACCGCGCGCGGTCATCCGCCATGATCGGCTCGCGTCCCCCATCCCGGTATGCGCCGCCGCCCTGCGCGAACGCCTTCCCCTGCCCCATCTGATACCCAAATTCCATATCGACCTGAAGCTGTTTTACCCCCGCCCCAGCCCTTAGATTGCAGGCTCCGGCTGGCGCCCCGTCTCCCCCCTCGACGGCGGTCGCCGGCTGTTCATTTCTTTCGGGACTGTACAGATGAACAAAGCAACGACGGAACCTGCCTACAACTACAAGGTGGTTCGCCAGTTCGCCATCATGACCGTGGTATGGGGCGTGATCGGCATGGGGTTGGGCGTACTGATCGCCTCGCAACTGGTCTGGCCCCAGATGAACTTCGACCTGCCCTGGACCAGCTTCGGCCGCCTGCGGCCGCTGCATACCAACCTGGTGATCTTCGCCTTCGGCGGCTGCGCGCTGTTCGCCACCAGCTACTACACGGTGCAGCGTACCTGCCAGGTGCGACTGTTCTCCGACACCCTGGCCGCCTTCACCTTCTGGGGCTGGCAGGCGGTGGCGGTGATCCTGCTGGTCAGCCTGCCGCTGGGCAACACCACCACCAAGGAATACGCCGAGATCGAGTTCACCGGCGCGATCTGGCTGGCGATCGTCTGGGTCGCCTACGCGGTGGTGTTCTTCGGCACCCTGATCAAGCGCAAGGTCAAGCACATCTATGTCGGCAACTGGTTCTTCGGCTCGTTCATCCTGACCACCGCGATGCTGCACATCGTCAACCACATGTCGCTGCCGGTGAGCTGGTTCAAGTCCTACTCGATGTACTCCGGCGCCACCGATGCCATGGTCCAGTGGTGGTACGGGCACAACGCCGTAGGCTTCTTCCTGACCACCGGCTTTCTCGGCATGATGTACTACTTCGTGCCCAAGCAGGCCGGGCGCCCGGTCTACTCCTACCGGCTGTCCATCGTCCACTTCTGGGCGCTGATCACCCTGTACATCTGGGCCGGCCCGCACCACCTGCACTACACCGCGCTGCCGGACTGGGCGCAGTCGCTGGGCATGGTGATGTCGCTGATCCTCCTGGCGCCGAGCTGGGGCGGCATGATCAACGGCATGATGACCCTCTCCGGGGCCTGGCATAAGCTGCGCGACGACCCGATCCTGCGCTTCCTGGTGGTGTCCCTGGCGTTCTACGGCATGTCCACCTTCGAAGGCCCGATGATGGCGATCAAGACCGTCAACGCCCTTTCCCACTACACCGACTGGACCATCGGCCACGTCCACGCCGGCGCCCTCGGCTGGGTCGCGATGATCACCATCGGCTCGCTCTACCACCTGATTCCCAAGGTCTACGGGGTCGAGAAGATGCACAGCGTCGGCCTGATCAATGCGCACTTCTGGCTGGCCACCATCGGCACCGTGCTGTACATCGCCTCGCTGTGGGTCAACGGCATCACCCAGGGCCTGATGTGGCGCGCGGTCAACGAGGACGGCACGCTGACCTACTCCTTCGTCGAGTCGCTGGTGGCCAGCCATCCGGGCTTCATCGTGCGCCTGGTCGGTGGCGGGTTCTTCCTCACCGGCATGCTGCTGATGAGCTACAACACCTGGCGCACGGTACGCCAGGCGCGCCCGGAAGGAATCCTCGCGGCGGCCCGCATGGCCTGAGCCGCGACAGCGCGTCCCTTCCCTTCCCGAGCCTCGCCCGCCACGCTGCGGGCAAGGCTCGACAGCCGACGAGGAGAATCATCATGGAATTCAGCCGGAGCGAGATCCTGCTGGAGCTGCTGGCGGTCGCCGTGCTGTTCTTCGGCGTGCATTGGAGCCTGCGCCACGCCAAGACCCTGGACCAGGCGAGCATGCTGCCGTTCGCCGACGACGAGGAGGTGGCCCGCCGGGTCGAGCGGGAAACCGGCAGGAGCCGCACCGGCTGCGGCTGTCCCGGTCGCTGCCAGGGCGACTGCCGGCACTGGGACAAGAATTGGCCGGCATGACGCCGGCCAGTCGCTTCAGGGCTTTATCTTCTTCAGCTCGTTGAGCAGTTCCAGCAACTGCGCGAGCTTTTCCTCGCCGAACCGCTCCTGGATGCGCTGGTAGTTCTTCTCCATGTCGCCGCTCATGGAGACGAAGCACTGCTGGCCCTTCTCCGTCAGGTTCACGTAGACCCGCCGCTGGTCCTTGGGCGCCTTCCAGCGCCGGACGATGCCGTCGCGCTCCAGGCGCGCCAGCACGCCGGTCATGCTCGGGCGCAGGATGCAGGCCTGGTTGGCCAACTGGTAGCTCTCCATCTCGCCCTGCTGGCGCAGGATGCGGATCACCCGCCACTGCTGCTCGGTGAGGCCGTGCTGGTTGAGGGAGGGACGGAAGAAACTCATCGCGGCTTCGCGAGCCTGCAACAGGGTCAGGGTCAGGGAGGGTCTTGGCGTTGACATAGGGTCCGAGCTTGGATGACTGGTTTCGAAAGTGCAGAAGAGTAGCGGAAAAAACACAGGCTGCATGCGGGTATGCAGAAGGAAATCAACGGTTTCCGCCGTGCAGGGCCAAGCCCAGCGCGAGCAGGCTGCCGACGCCGCAGACGGCCATCACCAGCGCCATCGGCAGCACGCCGGGCAACGCCAGCCAGCCGACCGCCAGGCTGGCCAGGCAGCCGAGGCCGAACTGCCCGGACACCGCCACCGCCGAAGCCGCCCCGGCCTGTCCGGGATACAACGCCAGCAGGCTGGCGATGCAGTTGGCGCCGAGCAGGCCGGTGACGCTGACGAAGCACAGCAGCCCGGGCACCAGCGCCCACAACCCGCCCCGCTCGCCGAGCGCCGCATAGCCGAGGAGGAACAGCCCGGACACGCAGGCCAGCAGGCTGCCGGCCCGCAGCAGCGGCCGCGGACCGTGGCGGCGCACCAGGCGCGCGCTGCACCAGGTGGCGAGCATCACGCCGAGGATGTTCAGGCCGAAGAACCAGCCGAAGCGCTCCGCGCGCACGCCGAAATGCTCGATGAACACGAAGGGCGCGGCGCTGATGTAGGCGAACATCCCGGCGAACGCCAGCCCCATGCACAGCACGTAGCCCAGCGCGCGACGGTCGCCGAGCAGCCGCCCATAGGCGAGAAAGGCCTGGGCCAGGCTGCCGCCGCGGCGCTCCGGCGGGTGGCTTTCGGCGACCCGCCAGACCGCCAGCAGGCAGAGCCCGGCGAACAGCGCCAGGACCACGAACAACGCGCGCCAGCCGGCCCAGAGCATCAGGTAGCCGCCGAGCAGCGGCGCGGCCAGCGGTGCCAGCATGGTCACCATATGCATCAATGCCAGCATCCGGGCGGCCTCGCCCAACGGATAGAGGTCGCGCACCATGGCCCGCGCCAGCACCGACGCGGCGCCGCCGCCGAGGGCCTGGAGCACCCTCAGCAGGACCAGTTGCCCCGCGCTGTCGGCCAGCGCGCAGGCCAGGCTGCTGAACAGGTACAAGGCAATACCGGCCAGCAGCACCGGGCGCCGGCCGAAACGGTCGGACAAGGGGCCGTAGAACAGCATGCCGACGCAGAAGCCGACCAGGAAGCCGCTGATGCTCCGCTGCACCTGGGCATCGCTGGCGCCGAGATCGGCGGCGATCGCCGGCAGGCTCGGCAAATACATGTCGATCGACAGCGGGCCGAACGCCACCAGCGCCGACAACAGCAGCAACAGGCGTCGTTCGCCGCTTCCGAGCTGAATCCTCGATGCACTCGCAGGCACGTTCGCCCTCCTCTTCTTCGCCTTTCGGTCCAGACGACACCGCCGTGCACGCGGATGCAAGTTCGCCGTCCGGGAAATCCCCACGACGCGACCTCGTTCACCCTGGCAGCGCGCGGGCCTGGCTCCTTTCGCGGGCCGACAACGTTAACAGATTAACAAAATGCGCAGAAGGCGAAAGATTCCAGGTCGGTTTCGCTCTCCAGCGCCGTACCCTCCATGATCGGCAAGCATGGAAAGGGACAGAAGCTAGCGAAGCTTCCAGGAGGATCGCCAACACTTCATTAACAAGTTAACAATATGCTAAAACTCACCGTGCAATCGGCGTCACCCATACCTACAAGAACAACAACCAAGGGAAGAATCGATGATCACGGCATGCCCCCGCCCGTGCGCCTGGCGCAGCTATGCGCTTGGCCTCGGCCTCCTGCCCCTCGCCGCGCAAGCGGAATTCCTCGCGGACAGCAGCGCCCACCTCGACCTCCGCAACTTCTACCAGTTGCGCGACTACCGCCAGCACGATGCGCCCCAATCGCAGGCCGGCAACTGGTCGCAGGGCTTCGTCCTGCGCCTGCAATCCGGTTTCACCGACGGCCCGCTCGGCTTCGGCCTGGATGCTACCGGGCTGCTCGGCGTCAAGCTCGACTCGGGACGCGGGCGTAGCAACGATGGCACGCTGCCGTTCGGAGCGAATTCGAAGGAGCCGGTGGACGACTACAGTCACCTCGGCCTGACCGCCAAGCTGCGCTATTCGCAGACCCAGCTACAGGTCGGCATCCTCATGCCGCAACTGCCGGTGGCGTTCCGCGACGACGTGCGCCTGTTGCCGCAGACCTTCGACGGCGCGCTGCTGACCTCCAGCGAGATCGAGGGTCTCACCCTCACCGCGGGGCAATTGTGGAAGTCGCGCACCCGCGAGTCGGCCGGCAGCGACGACATGTACATCATGGGCCGCGACAAGGCCCACGCCAGCGACGAGTTCAATCTCGCCGGCGCGACCTACGCCTTCACCCCTCGGCTCAGCGCCAGCTATTACTACGGCCAGCTCAAGGACATCTACCAGCAGCACTATCTCGGCCTGCTGCACACCCTGCCGCTGGGCGAAGGGCTGTCGCTGCGCAGCGACCTACGCTACTTCGACAGCGGCGAAGACGGCGCGGCGATCTCCGGGCCGGTGGACAATCGCAACCTCAACGCCATGCTCACCCTGCGCGCCGGCGCCCACGCCTTCGGCATCGGTGTCCAGAAGATGATCGGCAACGACGCCTTTCCGGTGCTCAACGGCTACACCACGCCCTACGTGGCCAACCTCATGGCCTACCAGACCTTCACCCGACCGCAGGAGAAATCCTGGCAACTGCGCTACGACTACGACTTCGCCGGCCTCGGCCTGCCCGGCCTGAACCTCATGACCCGCTATGTACAGGGCCGCGACATCGACCGCGGCGCCGGCCGCGCCGACGACAGCGAATGGGAGCGCAACACCGACCTGTCCTACGTGATCCAGAGCGGACCGCTGAAGAGCGTCGCCTTGAAATGGCGCAACATCACCTACCGCAGCCGCTACGGTGCGGACCTGGACGAGAACCGCTTCATCGTCAATTACACGCTGAAGCTCTGGTGAAGCGCGGCCCCTTGGGGCCGCAGGCACCTCAATCCTCGAGTCGCAGTTGCAAATGCTGCTTCTTGCCCAGGCTCAGGCGCAGCCCGTCGACCTCGCCCGCCAGCGGCGCGTCCGGATCGCTGACCGGCGTGCCGTCCAGGCGCAGGCCGCCGCCGGCGGCGAGGCGGCGGACCGCGCTGCGGGAGGGCTGGATCGCGTGTTCCAGCAGCAGGTCGGTCAGCGACAGTCCCTGCGCCAGGCGCGCGCGGGATAGCTTCATCACCGGCAGGCCGCTATCCCGCGTACCGTCGGCGAACACCCCGCGCGCGGCATCGGCGGCGGATCGCGCGGCGTGCTCGCCGTGCGCCAGGGCGGTGGCGGCATTGGCCAGGACCACCTTCGCTTCGTTCAGCTCGGCGCCCTGCAAGGCGCCCAGGCGGCGCACCTCATCCATCGGCAGTTCGCTGAACAGGGCGAGGAAGCGACCGACGTCGCGATCGTCGCAGTTGCGCCAGAACTGCCAGAAGTCGAACGGCGCCAGGCGCTCGGCGTTGAGCCATACCGCACCCTGCGCCGACTTGCCCATCTTGCGCCCGTCGCTGGTGGCCAGCAGCGGCATGGTCAGGCCGAACAGTTGGGCGCCGCCCTGGCGTCGCGACAGCTCCACGCCGTTGATGATGTTCGCCCACTGGTCGGCGCCGCCGAGTTGCAGGGTGCAGCCGCGCCGGCGCGACAGTTCGACGAAGTCGTAGGCCTGCAGCAGGGTGTAGCCGAACTCGAGGAACGACAGCGAATGCTCGCGGTCCAGGCGCTGCCTGATGGCGTCGAAGGTCAGCAAGCGGTTGATCGAGAAGTGCCGGCCGACCCGGTCGAGGAACTCCAGGTAGCCGACGCCGTCCAGCCATTCGGCGTTGTTCACCAGGCTGTCGTCGTGCAGTTCGACGTAGCGCGAGAAGACCCGGGCGATGCCGTCGATGTTGGCCTGGATCTGCGTCTCGGTGAGGATCGGCCGGCTCGAATCGCGGAAGCTCGGATCGCCGATCCGGGTGGTCGCGCCACCGATCAGCAGCAACGGACGGTGCCCGGCCTTCTGTAGCCAGCGCATCAGCATCAGGCCCTGCAGGTGCCCGACGTGCAGGCTGTCGGCGGTGGCGTCAAAGCCCAGGTAGGCGGTTGCCGGACCGGCGGCCAGGTGCGCGGCGAGGCCGTCGCGGTCGGTGCACTGGTGGACGAAGCCACGCTCTTCGAGCAGGGCGATCAGGTCTTGCTGATGGGTCGGGACGGACACGGGTATCTCCTTTGGCACGGTGGATGCCCGAGGAGACAGGTTGGGAGGGAGTTCACCGGACCGCCGCCTCGGGCGGTTCGGGAATGCAGCGACGCATCTACCGCCTCAATGAGGGAGCAGATAGGCGTAATAGCGCTTGAAGGTCAGGGCTGCACGATTCATGCGCGGCACTCTACGCGCCTGTGCCGGGCTGTCAAGGCTGGAAAGCGCCTCGACACGAGCCGAGGCACTTCCTCGCAACAGAAGCGCAGCCTGGGAAAGTTTACCCGCCAGTTATCCGCACAAATTTATGACGCCGGTTTCTCTACTTTGAAAAACAACGCCCGACCGGACGTGTACTTCAATAACTCGACCGGAAGAAACCTATCAGCAAGGCAGTTGAATTTTTTCCGAAAGCAATAATTCGATACTTTTCTGGATTGGCGCATCATCTCGTAAAAATAGCGAACCGCTTCCCTGCACCCACGAATATCAATGGATCAGCAATATCCAGATGCTTATCGCGGCATTCGAAAAAACATCGACCAGTTCCACTGACAAAATATCGGCGTCATTTGCCTAACATGGATATTCCAAGTTCACCCTATCAACTTCCCAGATTGACACTCTCGCCGGCAGATCAGTAATTTTCAGCGACCAGCCGGCAAAGTACTTTTCCAGAGCGGCTGGCAACCGATAGTCACTCTATCTTCGCAAACCGATGTTTATGCGAGAGGGCCGGCTATCGCTCAAAACTTGATTGATGAAGGAATAGCGCCATGCAACTCGCCACACTTCAGGAACTGAGCTTCGATGAAATCGACCAGGTATCGGGCGCCGGACTCTTCAGCTTCGTCGGCGATGCCATCGTCGATGTGGTCAAGGTGTCCAACGACCTGCTCAACACGTCGGTCATCTCTTCGGTCGGCAAGGTGTTCAACGCCGTCGGCCTGACCCCCATCCATCAACTGGCCGACACCCTCGGCTACGGCGTGTTCAAGGGCGTCGCCGCGGTCGGCGGCCTGCTCGGCGGCGACACCAGCCGCATCGATTACCACTACGACACCGAGTGGACCTGATCCCAGGACCTCGGCCCGCTCCCGTCGCGGAGCGGGCCTCCCCCGTCGCCGGAGACCCGGACGCCCCCGGCGGCGACCTAGGACCCGGCAACCGGGAAGGGGCGACCAGCGCCCCGATCAGGAGAACCGCCATGCACGACCTCATCCAGCACGCCGACGCCTTCGTCGGCGATCCCGACCAGGAATCCGGCGGCCTGTCGCGCCGCAGCTTCCTCGGCAAGAGTGCCACGCTCGGCGCGGTCGGCCTGGTGGCCGGCTGGACCCCGGCCTTCGTCATCCAGCCCGCCGAAGCCGCCGCCAGCAGCTGTCCGGCGCCGGCAGGCTTTCCGGCCGGCCTCGAACTTTATCGGCGGGCGTTCCGCAACTGGTCGGGGGAAATCGCCGCCGACGACCTCTGGAGCTGCGCCCCGCGCACCAACGAAGAGGTTCTCGCGGTGGTCAACTGGGCCTGGCAGAACGGCTTCAAGGTGCGCCCGCGCGGCATGGGCCACAACTGGTCCCCGCTGCTGCTGAAAGGCGGCGAGAACTGCGAGAGCCGCATCGTGCTGGTGGAAACCAGCCGTTACCTGACCCGCGTACGGATCGACGCCCAGGGCGAGTTCGGCCTGTTCAGCGCGCAGACCGGCGTCACCATGGAAGCCCTGTTGAAACAGCTGGAGCGGGTCAAGCTCGGCTTCGTCGCCACGCCGGCGCCGGGCGACCTGACCCTCGGCGGTGTGCTCGCCATCGACGGCCACGGCACCGGCATCCCGGCGCAGGGCGAAAGCCGCCTGCCGGGGCAGAGCTACGGCTCCCTGAGCAACAGCATCGTGGCGTTGACCGCGGTGGTCTGGGACGGCGCCGCCGGACAATACGTGCTGAAGACCTTCCGCCGCGACGATCCGGCCTGCGCGCCGTTCCTCGTCCACCTCGGACGCGCCTTCATCGTCGAGGCGACCCTCCAGGCCGGGGTCAACAAGCGCATGCGCTGCCAGAGCTACGTGAACATCCCGGCGAGCGAGATGTTCGCCGCGGCCGGCAGCGGCGGAAGGACCTTCGACAGCTTCCTGCAAAAGAGCGGACGCGCCGAGGCCATCTGGTTCCCCTTCACCGACAAGCCCTGGCTGAAGGTCTGGACGCCGACCCCGCGCTGCCCGTTCGGCGCCCGCGCGGTCAACGGCCCGTTCAACTACCCCTTCTCCGACAACATTCCCAAGGCGCTGTCCGACCTGCTGGCGGCGATCAACACCGGCCACCCGGAACTCACCCCGCTGCTCGGCAAGCTGCAGTACGACCTGGTAGTGGGCGGCATGGCGCTGACCCTGGGCTACGACCTGTGGGGCTGGAGCAAGGACCTGCTGCTGTACATCAAGCCCAGCACCCTGCGCGTGACCGCCAACGGCTACGCGGTGCTGACCCGGCGTCGCGACGTGCAGCGGGTGATCAACGAGTTCTACCTGCAGTACCAGACGATGGTCGCCGCCTACCGCGCCAACGGCCACTACCCCATGAACGGCCCGGTGGAGATTCGCGTCAGCGGGCTCGACCAGCCCGGCGAGTCGATCGTTCCCGGCGCCCAGGTGCCCAGCCTGTCGGCGATCCGTCCGCGCCCCGACCAGCCGGAGTGGGACACGGCGATCTGGCTGGACATCCTCAGCCTGCCCGGCACTCCGCAGGCCAACGCCTTCTACCACGAGTTCGAGGCCTGGCTGTTCGACCACTTCAGCGGCGACTACGCCTCGCTGCGGGTGGAGTGGAGCAAGGGCTGGGGCTACAGCCCCACCGCCGCCTGGGCCGAGCCGACGGTGGTCGACCAGTTGGTGGCGCAGTCGCTACGCCAGGGCCTGGTCGCAGACAACGATTGGGACGCCGCGGCGCGCCAGTTGAACGAAGCCGATCCGCATCGGCTGTTCAGCTCGCCGCTGCTCGACCGGCTGATGCCATGAAATGCCGCTATGCGAGGCCGTACTGACTCGGACGAAGAGCGGTTCGCCGGAGCCGATATGAATGAGCCCTCGATACGGCGTTGACTTGTTCAACAGGTCTTATCGAGGTGTCGCACGAACCGGCCTTAATCATTCGCAAAGTTTACCCGGAGTGGCAAACCTTCATCCGCCGAATATTGAAACTCATTGTCAAACGAACTATCGAGCCCATGAAAAACCGCTAATCCTGGCAGTTCATCCCACTCTTTCGGATTAGTACCATCGAATGGCTTTCCAGACTCACGGGAAGCCTAAAGGAGATATATGAAATGAAAGAACTCAATGACATTGAAGTCACCTGCGTTTCGGGTGGAACTCTTTCCGGCATGATCGTAGGCGCCGTCGACGGCGCCGCGACGGGCATGGCAATCGGCGGGAAATGGGGCGGTGCCGGCGGCTTCGGCTTCGGCGCACTTTCCCAGTTGGTCGGCCTGGTCGTGCCAACCGCGATGGGCGCTATTGCCGGGGGCACGGTCGGTCTCTTCACCAATGCAGAGACGGCTGTCGGTTACTTGGGCCAATACCGGGAAAACTTCGGTCCCGGTGATGTAGGCCGCACCACCATCTAATTAGAAAAGTCGCACTCCGGCACTTCATGCGTTTGAACTTTCGCAAGGGTGTCGGAGTGTCATGCAAGTATTATTCGAATCCAGGATCCAGCCACCATGTTTCGCCAGGAAGCCCTCGACGCCCAGCATGCCGGCGCCCTGGGCGAGATCGTGCTGATCCGCCCGGTCTCCTTCACTTTTCTCACCCTGCTGGCCGCGGCGATGGCGCTGCTGGTGGTGGGCTTCTTCCTGTTCGGCAGCTACACCAAGCGCAGCACCGTCAGCGGCCAATTGGTTCCCGCCAGCGGCCAGGTCAAGGTGCACGCGCCGCAGGCCGGCATCGTGCTGCGCAAGTTCGTCCAGGAAGGCCAGGCGGTACGACGTGGCGAGCGCCTGATGGTGCTTTCCAGCGAACGCTACGGCAGCGATGCCGGCCCGGTGCAGGCCGGTATCAGCAGGCGCCTGGAACAACGCCGCGACTCCCTGCGCGACGAACTGGAAAAGCTTCGCCGCCTGCAAGACGACGAGCGCGACAGCCTGACCAGCAAGGTCGCCAGCCTGCAGCGCGAACTGACCACCCTCGCCGCCCAAACCGACAGCCAGCAACGCCTGCTGGCGCTGGCCAGCGACGCCGCCGCGCGCTACCAGGGGCTGATGGACAAGGGCTACATCTCCATGGACCAGTTGCAGCAGCGCCAGGCCGAGCTGCTCGGCCAGCGCCAGACCCTGCAAGGCCTGGAGCGCGAACGCACGTCGCTGCGGCAGCAGTTGACCGAGCGCCGCAACGAACTCGCCGGGCTTTCCGCGCGCCAGGCCAACCAGCTCGCTGAAACCCGCCGCCAGCTCAGCGCGGTGGAGCAGGACCTGGCCGAAAGCGAAGCCAAGCGCACCTTGCTGGTCACCGCGCCGGAGAGCGGCATCGCCACCGCCGTGCTCGCCGAAGCCGGGCAGACCGTCGACAGCTCGCGTCCGCTGCTGAGCATCGTTCCCGCCGACACCCCGTTGCAGGCCGAACTCTACGCGCCGAGCAAGTCCATCGGTTTCATCCGGCCGGGCGACGCGGTGCTGATCCGCTACCAGGCCTATCCGTACCAGAAGTTCGGCCAGTACCACGGCAAGGTGCAGTCGATCTCCCGCGCCAGCGTCTCCTATGCCGAGCTTTCCAGCATGGTCGGCGGCGTACCGGGGCTCGGCCAGGATGGCGAGCAGCTGTACCGGCTGCGGGTAACCCTCGACGACCAGGCGGTGACCGCCTACGGCCAGCCGCGTCCGCTGCAGAGCGGCATGCTGCTGGACGCCGACATCCTCCAGGACACCCGGCGCCTCTACGAATGGGTGCTTGAACCGCTCTACAGCCTGACCGGCAAACTCTAGGAACGACCCATGGCCTTTCTCGACGCTCTCGCCCTGCGCCTGGGCCGCCGCCTGCCGCTGGTGCTGCAGACCGAAGCCACCGAATGCGGCCTGGCCTGCCTGGCGATGATCGCCGGCTACCACGGCCACCATACCGGCCTGATGGAACTGCGCCGGCGCTTCTCCGTATCGCTCAAGGGCATCTCCCTCAAGCAACTGATCCAGACCGCCCACCGCCTCGGCCTGGGCACCCGCGCGGTGAAGCTCGACCTCGGCGACCTCGGCAAGCTCAAGCTGCCCTGCGTGCTGCACTGGAACTTCAACCACTTCGTCGTGCTCAAGGCGGTCGACGGGCGCGGCGCGGTGCTCCACGACCCCGCCCACGGCCAGCGCCGGCTGGGCCTGGAGGAAGTCTCGCGGAGCTTCACCGGGGTAGCCCTGGAACTCTGGCCGGAGAGCGGCTTCGAGAAACAGGAGGCGCCGCCGCGGATCAAGCTGCTGGGCATGCTCGGCAAGGTCACCGGGCTGTACCGCTCGCTGGCCCAGGTGCTGCTGCTCGCCGGCGCGCTGGAAGTGTTCTCGCTGATCAGTCCGTTCTTCCTGCAATGGACCATCGACAACGTCATCGTCAGCGAAGACCGTGACCTGCTCAGCACCCTAGCCATCGGCTTCGGCCTGTTGCTGCTGATGCAGCAGGCGGTCAGCGGGGTGCGCGCCTGGGTGATGATGCACATGAGCACCCTGCTCGGCGTGCAGTGGCAGGCCAACGTCTTCAGTCACCTGCTGCGGCTGCCCGCGCAGTATTTCGAGAAGCGCCACCTGGGCGACGTGGTGTCGCGCTTCGGCGCGGTGAACAGCATCCAGCAGACCCTCACCGCGGCCTTCCTCTCGGCGGTGCTGGACGGCCTGATGACCGTCGCCACCCTCGGCATGATGCTGCTCTACAGTCCGCCACTGGCGGCCATCGCCATCGCCGCCATGAGCCTCTACGCCCTCGGCCGCTGGATCTGGTACCGGCCGTTGCGCAACGCCACCGAGGAGCAGATCGTCCACGCCGCGCGCCAGCAGAGCCACTTCCTCGAGACGGTGCGCGGCATCCGCCCGCTGAAGCTGTTCCAGCGCCAGGACGAGCGCCGCTCGGTATGGCTCGGCCTGCTGGTGGAACAGATCAACGCCGGCCTGCGTACGCAGAAGCTGCAACTGTTCTACCAGCAGCTCAACGGCCTGCTGTTCGGCGTGGAGAACCTGCTGGTGATCTGGCTCGGCGCGACCATGGTGATGGACGGCCAGTTCAGCGTCGGCATCCTGATGGCCTTCAACGCCTACAAGTCGCAGTTCGACAGCCGCGTCGGCAGCCTGATCGACAAGTTCTTCGAGCTGCGCATGCTCCAGTTGCAGGGCGAGCGCCTGGCCGACATCGTGCTCCAGGCCCCGGAGGTCAGCCACGGCGACATCCTCCCGGAGAACCTCCGCGAGCGCGAGGCGAGCATCGAGATCCAGGGCCTGCGCTACCGCTACGCGGAACAGGAGCCCTGGGTCCTCGACGGCCTCGACCTGCGCATCGCCGGCGGCGAGTCGGTGGCCATCGTCGGCCCCTCGGGCTGCGGCAAGAGCACCCTGTTCAACGTCCTGCTGGGCATCCTCCCGCCAGTGGAGGGACAGATCCGCATGGCCGGCCTGGACCTTGCGCAACTGGGCCTGGACGGCCTGCGCGAACTGGTCGGCACGGTGCTGCAGGACGACGTGCTGTTCGCCGGTTCGCTCAGCGACAACATCAGTTTCTTCGACCCGCAGCCGGACATGCCCTGGCTGCTGCAGTGCGCGCAGATGGCTGCCATCCACGATGACATCCAGGCCATGCCGATGGGCTACAACACCCTGGTCGGCGACATGGGCACGGTGCTCTCCGGCGGCCAGAAGCAGCGGGTAATGCTGGCCCGGGCGCTGTACAAGAAGCCGCGCATCCTGTTCCTCGACGAAGCCACCAGCCACCTCGACGTACACTGCGAACAGCGGGTCAACGCCGCCATTCGCGCGCTGCGCATCACCCGCATCATGGTCGCCCATCGGCCCGAGACCATCGCCTCGGCGGACCGCGTGATAGTCCTCGGCCAGGGCAAGGTAAGCCTCGACGAAAGCACCGCGCGCCTGGCCGAACGCCAGGCCGCCGCGGCGCGGGAGCAGGCCTGATGCGTGCCCTCGCCGGCCTGTTGTGCGGCCTGCTCGGCCTGGTTCCCGGCGCCGCCGCCTACGAGCCGGACGTGTTCGGCACCGCCGGCCAGGTCGCCGGCCAGGCGGTCTACGACCTCGGCGGCAGCGGTTTGCCCTGCCGCGGCGGGCCGCCACCGACCGAGCTGAGCCTGGAGGAAGCCATCGAGCGGATCCTCTGCCACGACCCGCAGACCCGCCTCGCCTGGGCCAATGCCAAGGCCCAGGCGGCCCAGGTCGGGATCGGCAAGTCCGCCTACCTGCCGCGCCTGGACGGCCGTCTCGACGCCAGTCGCGGCTACAGCGACATGGATTATCGCGATGCCCCCTACCTCTCCGGCGACGGCCATCGCCACCGGCGTGGCGCCAGCCTCCAATTGAGCTGGGTGCTGTTCGACTTCGGCCGCCGCAGCGCCGCCCTGCGCAACGCCCAGCAGTTGCTGCTGGCGGCCAACGCCAGCCAGGACGCGACCCTGCAGAACACCTTCGCCCTCGCCGCCCAGGCCTACTACGACGCCCTCGCCGCCCAGCGCAGCCTGGCCGCCTCGCGGCAGGTCGCGGCGCTGGCGGCGCAGAACCTGGAAGCCGCCGACGCCAAGTACCGGGCCGGCGCCGCCGCCCTTTCCGATCGCCTGCAGGCGCAGACCGCGCTGTCCCAGGCGAGCCTCGCCCAGGTCCGCGACGAAGGCGCCCTGAGCAACGCCCTCGGCGTCATCGCCCTGCGCATGGGCCTGGCGCCGGATACCCCGCTGCGCCTCTCCGGCGAGCTGGAGGCGCAACCCGACACCGGCTTCGTCAAGGCCATCGACGAGATGCTCGCCGAAGCCCGCCGCGAGCATCCGGCACTGCTCGCCGCCCAGGCGCGGCTGAAGGCTGCCGCCGCCTCGGTGGAGGAAAGCCGCGCCGCCGGCCGGCCGAGCCTGGCGCTGAGCGCCAACCTGGCACGCAGCCACAGCGACCAGGCGATGGCGTTCAACGGTGACACCCGCGAACGCGACCGCAGCATCGGCCTGCAACTGAACATCCCGTTGTTCGAAGGCTTCGAACGCACCTACCAGGTCCGCAACGCCCTGGCCCGCCGCGAGGCCAGCGAAGCGGAGCTGGCCGACACCGAGCAGCAGGTTTCGCTGGAGGTGTGGAGCAACTACCAGTCGCTCAGCGTCGAGACCCGCAGCCTGGCGCGCACTCGCGAACTGGTCGAACAGTCGCGGCAAAGCCTGGAGGTGGTGCAGGGCCGCTACCGCTCAGGGGTCGGCAGCATGATCGAGCTGCTCAACGCCCTGACCGCCTACGCCAGCGCCGAGGACCAGCACATCCGCGCCCTCGGCAACTGGCAGACCTCGCGCCTGCGACTGGCGGCGAGCCTCGGTCGCCTGGGCTTCTGGAGCCTGCGCTGAAAAGCCCGGAAAGCGCCGCTGCCCTCTACCTCTCGCGCTTGTCCGGCTGGCCGCCATCGCGCAGGATGCACCCAGCCCCCGCGACGAGAGACCGCATGATCGACGACATCCGCTACCTGATCGTATTCGCCAAGATCGCCGAGACCGGCTCCGTCTCCGGCGGCGCCGAGGCGCTGGGCCTGAGCGCCGCGACCGCCAGCCTGCACCTGTCCAGGCTGGAACGGAACCTGGGCCGTGCGCTGCTCTACCGCAACAGCCGCAAGCTGTCGCTGACCCAGGACGGCACGCAGTTGCTGGACACCGCCCGCTCCATGCTGGAACTCTACGAGAAGGGCTTCATCGAGTTCCGCCAGCGCGCCGTCTCGACCCGCAACAGCCTGCGCATCTCGATGCCCGCGGTGTTCGTCAACGGCGACTTCACCCGTCACCTGGCAGCCTTCATCGAGGAGCATCCCGACCTCGACCTCGGCATCGCCTGCGACGACAGCCGCCACGACATCATCGGCGACGGCATCGACATCGCCTTCCGCATCGGCGACCTGCCGGACAGCTCGCTGAAGGCCCGTCACCTGTTCCTGCTGCCGCGCCAGGTAGTGGCGGCGCCGGCATTCCTGGCCCGGCACGCGCCGCTGGAACACCCGCGCGACCTGCAGCGGCTGGAATGGATCGGGCTCGGCATGCGCCCCGACAGCCGGCTATTCCGTCATGCGCGGGACGACGAGGAGGTACGCGTCGACTACACCCCGCGGGTGCGCGTCGACAGCGTCGAAGCCTCCTGCCGCCTGGCCCGCCTCGGCGTCGGCCTGGCCGCGCCGCCGACCTACCTGAGCGACGAGCCGATCCGCCGCGGCGAGTTGCGCGCGGTGCTGCCGGAATGGCGCCTGGAGCCGTTGAAGGTGTATGCGGTGTGGCCGCCCAACGTACCCGCCAGCAGCATCGCCTATACCCTCATCAATCGCCTCTACGACGCCTTCAACCCGAGCTAGCGGCGAGTTGCAGGTAGAGCATGTAGCCGGCGGTCAGCACCAGGGTGCCGCCCATCGCCCGATTGAACAGGCGCACCCGCCGGGGGCTGTCGAGCAGCAGCGCCACGCGGTCACCGAGCAGTGCCCAGGCGGCCAGCGAGAGGTAGCAGACCACCAGGTAGATGGCCATGAAGACCAGCAGCGGCGCGTGCGTGCTCGGGCTGGCGAACAAGGCCACGCCAGAAGCGCAGGCGATCCAGGCCTTGGGATTGAGCCATTGCAGGAGCACGCCCTGGAAGAACCCGGGGACCCCGTTTTCCTCAAGGGCCAGGCGTGGATCCGCGGTGGCGATGCGGTAGCCGACATGGGCGATGAACGCCGCGCCGGCCATCCCCAGGTAATCGAAGAAGCGCGGGTAGGCCTCGATCGTGCGGACGAACCAGAAGCCGACGAAGGCCAGCAGCAGGACGAAGCCGAGGGTGGCGCCGGTGACGAACGGCAGGGTCCGGCGGAAACCATGGTTGGCGCCGGAAGCGACGATGGTCAGGTTCACCGGACCGGGGGAAATCGACAGGCTCAGGGAGAACGCGCCCATGGCGAGCAGCAGGGCTAGCGGCATGGGTCGAACTCCCCGGTCGGGTTGCGGGCTGGCTGGTGCGGGGCGGGCATGGGTTTCCTCCGTAGGCTCCTGGCGGGGCGCGACCGAACGGGTTGCGCCGCTGCCCGGAACGCTACAGGGAAAGCCCCCGTGCATTAACGGGGCAAGGCTCAAGGCTGGTTTTGATTTTCCGCGCTTGACGACTGCGCCGGGCGCCGGCGCACCTCAGTCGTCCGCCTGGCCCGGCATGCGGATGCCATGCCGGCGCACCCGCCGATACAGGGTCGCTCGCGAGATACCCAGTTCCCGCGCCGCGGCCATGGGTTTCCAGCGATGCCGCACGAGGGCGTCGAGCAGGGCGTCGCGCTCCGGACCGCCGCCGCTCTCGCACGCACTGGCCGGTGTCCGGCCTTCGCCACGCAGCTCTGCCGGAAGGTCGGCGAGTTGCAGGGTGGCGCCGCCGCACAGCGCGCAGGCGTAGCGCAACACATGCCGCAACTGGCGGACATTGCCCGGCCAGCGATAGCCGAGCAGGCATTCCAGGGCTGCCTCGCCGAGTTCGATGCGTACGCCGCAGTGCGCGGTTTCCTCGTCGAGGATGCGCCGGATCAGCGCCAGCCGGTCGCTGCGTTCGCGTAGCGGCGGC
This sequence comes from Pseudomonas sp. FDAARGOS_761, assembly GCF_013343155.1. Taxonomy (NCBI): domain Bacteria; kingdom Pseudomonadati; phylum Pseudomonadota; class Gammaproteobacteria; order Pseudomonadales; family Pseudomonadaceae; genus Pseudomonas; species Pseudomonas sp. FDAARGOS_761. Next base: position 4,719,878 of record NZ_CP054572.1, read on the forward strand.
AGTTCGAAGCGGGCGCCGCCGAGGCGGAAGTAGAGATCCTCGCGGAAGCCGCCGGCCGCCACCAGCGCCGCCAGGTCGCGGTGGGTGGCGCAGATCACCTGGATATCCACAGCCTGCCGGCGCGCAGCCCCCAGCGGCGCCACCTCGCCCTCGGCCAGCACGCGCAGCAGGCGGGTCTGCAGGCCCAGCGGCATGTCACCGATCTCGTCGAGGAACAGGGTACCGCCATCGGCCTGCTGCAGCAGGCCGCGCATCCCTTTCGCCGCCGCGCCGGTAAAGGCTCCGCCAACGTAGCCGAACAGCTCGCTCTCGATCAGGCTTTCGGGAATCGCCGCGCAGTTGAGCGCGACGAAGGGTTTGTCGCGACGGGCGCTGGCCTGGTGCAACTGGCGGGCGAAAACCTCCTTGCCGGCGCCGGTCTCGCCCTGGATCAGCACCGGCAGGTTGCGGTCCTTGACCCGCACCGCCAGGCGCAGGCTTTCGGCGATGCGCGGGTCGAGCGCAGCGTCGTCGGGCACCTCGCGCTCCAGCCGCCGCGCCTTGGCCCGCGGCGCGCTGAGACGCACGTGCAGCTCGCCGGCCTGGCCGCGCAGCAGGCACGGCGCCTGGTCGGCGGCGGCGTGCAGGACGTCGAGGTCGAACACCTCGCCGATGTGGCTCGGCACCTGCCCCAGGCGCTGCCGCAGGTAGTGCCGCGCCGCCGGGTTCAACGCCAGCAGGCGCCCATCGGCGTCCCAGGCGAACAGGTAGTCCGGCTGGCTGTCGACGTAGCCCGGCGCACGGTGCGCGCGCAGCACCCAATGGCCCTGGGCGCTGTGCATGAAGAAGGCGTTCTCGATCTCCCGCGCGCTCTGCGCCACCATCTGCCGGATCAGATGCTGGCTACGGCGGTCGTCCGGCGATTGCACGGCGGAAACGTCGAGCACACCGAGCAACTCGCCCTGCGGATCGAAGACCGGCGCCGCGGAACAGGTCAGGTCGATGAAGGCGGCGCGGAAGTGATCGCGCTTGTGCACCGTCACCGCAGTCCTGTCGGTGAGTACGGCGGCCACCCCGCAGGTGCCCTCCTCGCCTTCCGACCAGCAGGTGCCGAGGTACAGCCCGGCCTTGCGGCAGTCGTTGCGGATGGTCGACTCGACACGGTAGTCGATGGTCCGCCCCTGGGCATCGGTGAGCAGTACGCAGTAGTCGGCATCGCGCACCCGTCCATGCAGTCGCGCCACCTCTTCGCTGGCGATGCGCAGGAACAGTTCGGAACGCTCGCGACATTCGTCGAGGAGGGTCTGCGAGAGAATCCGCGGCCCTTGCAGGGACCCCGGGTCGAGACGGTGCTGCTCCATGGAGCGGCGCCAGGAGTCGAGGATCGGCGTCGGCACCGGCGCCTGCGGCAGGCGCGCGGCGTTCCTCAGGACACGGCTGACACAGTCCACATGGTCCTTCGAGTGTGCGGAAAGCATGGGGCCTCCGTTGCTCGGCATCTTGTTGTTGTGCCGCCCATTAAGCGCCCATCGGCGACCCTCGACAAGCGCCGGGCCGCCACAGCCGACGACTGAGACGGAGCGTCTCAGCGTCTCGCCGGGAACCCGTGCGCGATGACATGGGTTGTCTCGCCGGACGTCGCCCCGGCGGTCGCCGGCCTTCCCATGCCGGCGCTCTACGACGGGCCTTCCGGCCGCCACGCCGCAACCTGGCATCGGCCTTGCTCCAGCCACGGCGACGGCAGGGCGGACTGTCCGCTCCTCCCAACGCCCTGCCGCATACACCTACAAGAACAATCAGAGGTGAAGCATGCACGCTACGTCGTCCGACGATTTCTCCCTGTCTTCCCGGGTCGCGCTGGTGACCGGCGCCGGACTCGGCATCGGCCGGGGCATCGCCCTCGCCCTGGCGCGCGCCGGCGCCGACGTGGCGGTGGCCGACCTCGATCCGCAGGTCGCCGAGGAAACCGCCGCCGCGATCCGCAGCCTCGGTCGCCGCAGCCTGGCCCTTGGGGTCGACGTCAGCGACGGCGACAGCGTCCGGGCGATGGTCGAGCGGGTCGCCACGGAGTTCGGCCGGCTCGACGTGGCGGTGAACAATGCCGGGGTGATCAGCATCCGCAAGGTCGCCGAACTCAGCCTCGCCGACTGGGACCGGGTGATGAACGTCAACGCCCGCGGCGTGTTCCTCTGCTGCCAGGCCGAACTGCCGCTGATGCAGGCGCAGCGCTGGGGGCGGATCGTCAACCTGTCATCGATCGCCGGCAAGGTCGGTCTCCCAGACCTCGCCCACTACTGTGCCTCGAAGTTTGCCGTGATCGGTTTCAGCAATGCCCTGGCCAAGGAGGTCGCGCGCGACGGGGTGACGGTCAACGCGCTCTGCCCGGGAATCGTCGGCACCGGAATGTGGCGCGGCGAGGACGGCTTGTCGGGCCGCTGGCGGCAGGCCGGCGAAAGCGAGGCGCAGTCCTGGGAACGCCACCAGGCCAGCCTGCTGCCCCAGGGCGAGGCGCAGACCGTCGAAGACATGGGCCAGCTCGTCGTCTACCTGGCCTGCGCGCCGCACGTCACCGGCCAGGCCATCGCCGTCGACGGCGGATTCTCGCTATGACCCCGCCCTCGCCGATCGTCGGCATCATCGCCAACCCGGCCTCCGGTCGCGACCTGCGTCGCCTCACCGCCCATGCCGGGCTGCACTCCAGCACCGACAAGGCATCGGTGGTGCAACGCCTGCTCGCCGCCTTCGGCGCCACCGGCATCCGCCATGCGTTGCTGCCGCCGGACATGACCGGCATCGCCGCCGCCGTGCTCCGGGCCAGCCAGACCCGCCAGGCCCGCGACGGCCACTGGCCGTTCCTGGAGTTCCTCGACATGCCGCTGCGCCAGAGCGTCGAGGATACCCGCCTGGCGGCGCGGCGCATGGTCGAGCGCGGCGTGGCGCTGATCGCCGTGCTCGGCGGCGACGGCACGCACAAGGCAGTGGCCGCCGAGGTCGGCGACGTCCCCCTGCTGGCGCTGTCCACCGGGACCAACAACGCCTTCCCGGAGCTGCGCGAAGCCACCGGCGCGGGGCTCGCCGGCGGCCTCTGCGCCAGCAACCGGGTGCCGCCGGAGATCGGCCTGCGACGCAACAAGCGCCTGCTGGTGCGCGAGCCGCGCCGCGGGCTCTGCGAGTGGGCGCTGGTGGACGTCGCGGTGTCGCCGCAGCCGTTCATCGGCGCCCGCGCCATCAGTCGCGCCGAAGACCTCGCCGAAGTCTTCGTCAGCTTCGCCGAACCCCACGCCATCGGCCTTTCGGCGCTTTGCGGACTGTGGTCGCCGGTGAGCCGCGAGGAGCCCCACGGCGCCTGGATGCGCCTGCATCCGGACGCCCGCGAGAGCCTGCTGGTGCCGCTGGCGCCGGGCCTGCTGGTGGGCTGCGGGGTCTCTGCCGCCGGCTACCTGCAACCCGGCGTGGCCCACGCGCCGAGCCTGTCCAGCGGGACCCTGGCGCTGGACGGAGAGCGCGAGATCGAATTCAGCGCCACCGACCGCCCGAGCATCACCCTCGACCCTTCCGGCCCGTTCAGCGTCGATGTGCCGGCCACCCTCGCCTACGCCGCCCGCCATCGCCTGCTGGCCGGCCAGCGAACCCCGATGACCCCGTGAAGACAACCTGGAGAACAACAAGATGTCCACTCTGAGCACCGACCAACTGCTCCATGCCTACCGCGTGATGCGCACCATCCGCGCCTTCGAGGAACGCCTGCACGTCGAGTTCGCCACGGGCGAGATACCCGGCTTCGTCCACCTCTACGCCGGCGAGGAAGCCTCCGCCGCCGGCGTGATGGCGCACCTGCGCGACGACGACTGCATCGCCTCCACCCATCGCGGCCACGGCCACTGCATCGCCAAGGGCGTAGACGTGCACGGCATGATGGCGGAGATCTATGGCAAGAAGACCGGGGTCTGCCAGGGCAAGGGCGGCTCCATGCATATCGCCGACCTGGAGAAAGGCATGCTCGGCGCCAACGGAGTCGTCGGCGCCGGCGCGCCGCTGGCCGCCGGCGCCGCGCTGGCGGCCAAGCTGAAAGGCAGCGATGCGGTGGCGGTGGCCTTCTTCGGCGATGGCGGCTCCAACGAAGGCGCGGTGTTCGAGGCGATGAACCTGGCCGCGGTGTGGAACCTGCCGTGCCTGTTCGTCGCCGAGAACAACGGCTATGCCGAGGCCACCGCGGCCAACTGGTCGGTGGCCTGCGACCACATCGCCGACCGCGCCGCCGGTTTCGGCATGCCCGGGGTGACCGTCGACGGCTTCGACTTCTTCGCCGTCCACGAGGCTGCCGGCGCCGCCATCGAGCGCGCCCGCGCCGGCGAGGGGCCGTCGCTGATCGAAGTCAAGCTGACCCGCTACTACGGACACTTCGAGGGCGACGCACAGACCTACCGCGATCCCGACGAAGTAAAGCACTACCGGGAAACCCGCGACTGCCTCAAGCAGTTCCGCGAACGCACCTGCCACGCCGGCCTGCTCTCCGCCAGCGACCTGGACGCCATCGACGCCGAGGTCGAGGCGCGCATCGAGGATGCCGTGCAGCGCGCGAAGAACGATCCCAAGCCGGAGCCGGACGACCTGCTGCGCGACGTCTACGTGTCCTATCCCTGAGCCGCCCGAAAACAAGAACGAGGAGAACCATCATGGCGAGAAAGATCAGCTACCAGCAGGCCATCAACGAGGCGCTGGCCCAGGAAATGCGCCGCGACCCGAGCGTCTTCATCATGGGCGAAGACAATGCCGGCGGCGCCGGCGCGCCCGGCGAGGACGACGCCTGGGGCGGCGTGCTGGGGGCCACCAAGGGCCTCTACCACCAGTTCCCCGGCCGCGTGCTGGATACCCCGTTGTCAGAGATCGGCTATGTCGGCGCCGCGGTCGGCGCCGCCACCCGCGGCATGCGCCCGGTGTGCGAACTGATGTTCGTCGACTTCGCCGGTTGCTGCCTGGACCAGATCCTCAACCAGGCCGCCAAGTTCCGCTACATGTTCGGCGGCAAGGCGGTCACCCCGCTGGTGATCCGTACCATGGTCGGCGCCGGCCTGCGCGCCGCCGCCCAACATTCGCAGATGCTCACTTCGCTATGGACCCACATCCCCGGCCTCAAGGTGGTCTGCCCGTCGTCGCCCTACGACGCCAAGGGCCTGCTGGTCCAGGCGATCCGCGACAACGACCCGGTGATCTTCTGCGAGCACAAGCTGCTCTATTCGATGCAGGGCGAGGTACCCGAGGAGCTGTACAGCGTACCCTTCGGCGAGGCGAACTTCCTCCGCGACGGCGACGACGTCACCCTGGTGACCTACGGCCGCATGGTCCACCTGGCGCTGGACGCCGCCGCCAGCCTGGCGCGCCAGGGCATCTCCTGCGAAGTACTGGACCTGCGCAGCACCAGCCCGCTGGACGAGGACAGCATTCTCGAAAGCGTGGAAAAGACCGGCCGCCTGGTGGTGGTCGACGAAGCCAACCCACGCTGCTCGATGGCCACCGACATCGCCGCGCTGGTCGCCGAACGGGCCTTCTCCGCGCTGCGCGCGCCGATCCGCCGGGTCACCGCGCCCCATACGCCGGTGCCTTTCTCCGACGCCCTGGAAGACCTCTACATCCCCGACGCGGCGAAGATCGAGGCAGCCGTGCGCCAGGCCCTGGAAGGGAGGGACGCGGCATGAGCCGGATCCATACACTGACCATGCCCAAGTGGGGCCTGTCGATGACCGAGGGTCGGGTGGACGCCTGGCTCAAGGAAGAGGGCGCGCATATCGAGAAAGGCGACGAGGTGCTCGACGTGGAGACCGACAAGATCTCCAGCAGCGTCGAGGCGCCCTTCTCGGGCGTGCTGCGGCGCAAGGTGGCGCGCGAGGACGAGACCCTGGCGGTCGGCGCGCTGCTCGGCGTGGTGGTCGAGGGCGAGGCGAGCGACGAGGAGATCGACGCACTGGTGCAACGCTTCCAGGCCGAATTCGTACCCGCCGACGAGGACGCTGGGGATAGCGGACCGGCACCGCGGAAAGTCGAGCTGGACGGGCGCCTCCTGCGCTATTTCGACCGCGGCGAGGGCGATCCGGCGCTACTGCTGATCCACGGTTTCGGTGGCGACCTGAACAACTGGTTGTTCAACCACGAGGCGCTGGCCGCCGAGCGGCGGGTGATCGCTCTAGACCTGCCGGGCCACGGCGAGTCCGGCAAGGCCCTGGTGCGCGGCGACCTCGATGAACTCAGCGGCAGCGTGCTGGCCCTGCTCGACCACCTCGACCTGGAACAGGTACACCTGGCCGGTCACTCCATGGGGGGAGCGGTGGCGCTGAACTGCGCGCGCCTGGCGCCGCAGCGGGTGCTGTCGCTGAGCCTGATCGGCAGCGCCGGCCTCGGCGAGGAGATCAACGGCGACTACCTGCGCGGCTTCGTCGAGGCGGCCAACCGCAACGCGTTGAAGCCGCAACTGGTGCAGTTGTTCTCCGACCCCGCGCTGGTCACCCGACAGATGCTCGAGGACATGCTCCGCTACAAGCGCCTGGAAGGCGTCGATGCGGCCCTGCGCCAGTTGCTGGACAACCTGTTCGCCGACGGTCGCCAGCGCAACGACCTGCGTGCCGTGGCGAGCGAGGGCCGCCAGCCGGTCCTGGCGATCTGGGGCAGCGATGACGCGATCATCCCGGCGCGGCATGCCGAGGGCCTGCCAGCCCAGGTGGAGATCATTCCCGGACAGGCGCACATGGTGCAGATGGAAGCCGCCGAGCAGGTCAACCGCCTGCTGCTCGACTTCCTCCGCCAGCATTGAGGAGACGACCGACATGAACAGTTCCCCGCAAGCCAACGCGGCGATGCGCGCCGCCGTCTGGCACGGCCGCCACGATATCCGCGTGGAAGACGTGCCGCTCCCGGCCGAGCCGCCGCCCGGCTGGGTGCAGATCCGCGTGCACTGGTGCGGCATCTGCGGCTCCGACCTGCACGAATACCTGGCCGGCCCGGTATTCATCCCCGTGGAGGCGCCGCACCCGCTCACCGGCCTCAAGGATCGGTGCATCCTCGGCCACGAGTTCAGCGGCGAAATCGTCCGCCTCGGCAACGGCGTGACCGGCTTCGCCCTCGGCCAGGCGGTCGCCGCAGACGCCTGCCAGCATTGCGGCACCTGCTACTACTGCCGGCATGGGCTGTACAACATCTGCGAGAACCTGGCCTTCACCGGGCTGATGAACAACGGCGCCTTCGCCGAATACGTCAACGTACCGGCCAACCTGCTCTACGCCCTGCCGGCCGGATTTCCCAGCGAGGCCGGCGCGCTGATCGAGCCGCTGGCGGTGGGCATGCACGCGGTGAAGAAGGCCGGCAGCCTGCTCGGGCAGAACGTGGTGGTGGTCGGCGCCGGCACCATCGGCCTGTGCACCATCATGTGCGCGCGCGCCGCCGGCGCGGCACAGGTGATCGCCCTGGAGATGTCCTCGGCGCGCAAGGCCAAGGCCCTGGAGGTCGGCGCCAGCCAGGTGCTCGACCCCTCGCGGTGCGACGCCCTAGGCGAAATCCGCGCCCTCACCGGCGGGCTTGGCGCCGACGTCAGCTTCGAATGCATCGGCAACAAGCACACCGCCAAGCTGGCCATCGATGCCATCCGCAAGGCCGGCAAGTGCGTGCTTGTGGGAATCTTCGAGGAGCCCAGTGAATTCAATTTCTTCGAGCTGGTTTCCACCGAGAAGCAGTTGCTCGGGGCCCTCGCCTACAACGGCGAGTTCGCCGACGTGATCGCCTTCATAGCCGACGGCCGCCTCGACATCGCACCGCTGGTGACCGGTCGCATCGGCCTGGAAGAAATCGTCGAGCGCGGTTTCGAAGAGTTGGTGAACAACAAGGAGCACAACGTGAAGATCATCGTCTCGCCGGGCGGCTGACGCTTCAGCCCTTGTCGAGCTTGCGACACAGCCCCGCGGCCGGCGGGGCTTCCTTTACGAAACGCAGAGACGCGGGCGGAGGCTCAGAACCACTTGTCGTTGCGCTTGCGCCGCACCCTCAGCAGCGACGGCAGGATCAGCCCGGCGAACAGGCCGGCGCCGGCGATGCTGCCGCCGTAGACCATGTAGCGCATCAGCACCTGCTTGTTCTCGTCGCCCAGTTGCGCCTGCACCGCACGCAGGTCGGAGCGGGCCTTGCCGAGCTCGGCGTCCAGGTTGCTGCGCGCCGCCTGCAATTCGTCGATCAACTTCTTGCGCGTGTCGAGGGTTTCCTGCATGCCCTGCACGCGGGTCTTCCAGGTGTCGTTGATGCCGTCCAGCTCGGCGGTCAGGGCGGCCACCTTCTGTTCCAGTTGCGGCAGGCGCTCGGCCTGGCCGGGAACCTCCTGCAAGTCGCGGCTGGGAATCCACACGGTGCTGCCGTTCTCGCCGCGCACCTGGCTGTAGTTGCCCTGGGTGCCAAGCAGCTCGACCTTCTGCCCGGAGGTGAGGGTGCCGACGATGCGATAGCCATCGGTGGGGCCGCTGCGCACGAAAGTGGTCAGGCTGTCGCTCACCCAGCGCGCGTTGCCGGTCGCCTCCTCGGCCTGCGCCGGGGCGCCGGCCGCCAGCAGGCCGCCGAGCAGGCAGGCTCCGATGACGCGGTTCTGGAACGGGGAAAGAGCGGCGGGGATGCGACGGGATAGGGACATGGCAATCTTCACATGGCGAGAGAACGAAACCCGCAAAGGGGAGCGAAAAAGCCGGCCAGTCGAATTGTTATGGACAAGCGCGCGACCGGGGCGGGGCTACCGCATGGCCAAGGGCCATGCGCCCGGCCCGGTTGGGCCGACGGCTGACAGACAGCGCTCGGGGCGATTGAGTTCACTCGTTTCCGCAGGAATGGATGGATGGTTGTAACAGCAGAATGCCAGGCCTGCCGACGGCCAGCGCTGCCCAGGCTGCGACCTGTCCGGATGATCCCCGGGGTACGACGGTATCTACGCCAAGGCAGAGGCTCCCTCGCCTGTACCACGCCCCACCGGTCGGATGGCGTGCTGCGATACAGCGGGCCCGTCAGGCGGCCAACCGCAGGCGGTCACTCGCTCGCCATCGCCGCCAGGTCGCGGCCGTCGCCGGCCCTTTCCATCATTCCTCTGCCAGGTGCCCGGCGAAGGTAGTGGCGCTGTAGCGCTCGCGGAACAGCCCCTTCTCCACCAGGCGCGGCACCACCTGTTCGAGGAACAGCCGCAGCGAGCCGACCGAGCCTCCCGGCGCGGCGATGAAACCGTCCATGGCGCCGGCGGCGGCCCAGTCGAAGATCTGCTCGACGGCATCGTCCACCGTACCGATGACCTGCCAGTGCGCCGCGGAAACCACCTCGGGGCGCAGCAGCAACTGGTCCAGGCGTAACGTCTCGCGCTCGATCAGGCGCCGCAGCAGGTCGGTGTGGGTGCGGCTGCCGGGGTTGGCCACCGGCGGCGGCAGGTCGGCCGCGGAAATCGGCCGGTCCAGCGGCCAGTCGCTGAGGTCGAGGCCGAGCATCTGCCTGATCGTGGCGAACTTGCGCGCGCGGTCCAGGCGCGCGTGGGTCTGCATGAAGATTTCCCGCGCCTCCTCGCGGCTCTCCGCCAGGTACAGGCTGAAGCCCGGCAGCAGGCGCACGTCGCGCGGCGAGCGACCGTGGCGTTCGGCGCGGCGGGAAAGGTCGCGGCGCAGTTCCAGGGCAGCCTCCTTGTCCGGGGTCGGCGCGAACACCAGGTCGGCCACCGAGGCGGCGAAGTCGCGCCCGCTCTCGGAGGCGCCGGCCTGCACCAGGGGAATCCGCGCCTCGCCGAAGGCCGGCAGGTTGAGCGGTCCCTTGACCTTGAGGAATTCGCCGTCGTGGTCGACCGGGCGCACCCGGGAAACGTCGGCGTAGCGGCCGCTCTCGCGGTCGACCAGGAGTGCCTCGCGGGGGAAGCTGTCCCACAGGTCGTGCACCAGCCGGGTGAACTCGGCGGCGCGCGCGTAGCGCTGCTCCGCATCGGGCATCGCGTCCAGGCCGAAGTTCTCGTGGCCCTGCAGCGCGGTGACGATGTTCCAGCCGGCGCGGCCGTCGCTGATCCAGTGCAGCGATTGCAGCTGCCGGGCCACCACGTAGGGCGGATAGAACGTGGTGGAGACCGTCGACACCAGGCCGATCCGCGAGGTTTCGCGGGCGACCGCGGCAAGCAGTACGGTGGGATCCAGGCTGGCGAAGCCGGAGCCGGTCTCCAGCACGTCCAGTGGCAGGCTGCTGACGTCCGGGCGAAACACGAAGTCGAGGTGGGCGGCTTCGGAGCGCCTGGCGATGTCGACGGCGAAATCGCTGCCGAAGATGCCTTCGATGTTGCTGTCGGGGCGCCGCCAGGCATCGCCGCTGAGCCAGGTGGGGGCCAGCGACATGCCGATGTGCAGGCGTTTCGGGGTACTCATCGTGCCAATCTCCTGTATGGGCTCTGGGGCTGGGCCGGCCCTGCGCGGGGCCGGCTTCTCGGGGCGCCTAGAAGGTGCCCTTGATGCCGATGCCAAGGGTCCGCGGCTGCGTCATGCTCGCCTCGATGCCGCCGATCCCCCGGTTTTCCTGCATGTAGGTGGGCGAGCGGTCGTCGAACACGTTCTTCACGTAGCCATAGAGCTGCACCTGGTCGTTGAAGCGGTAGCTGACGCGGGCGTCGGTGAGGGTGTAGGCGTTGATCGAGTAGGCCTTGGTGTTGGCGGTGTCCGAGTAGTAGCCGTCCAGGTAGCGCACCTGGGCGTTCAGGTTGAGGCGCTCGGTGACGTCCCAGCTCGGTCCGAAGCTGAGGGTATAGCCCGGCGAGCGGGCGAACTCGTTGTGCTCGTAGCCGGTATTGCCGGACATCTCGTCGATCCGGGTGCGTAGCACGCCGGCGCTGGCCTTCAGCCGCAGGTCGTCGCGCAGGCGGTAGTCGAGGTCCAGCTCCATGCCGTAGGCATGGGCCTTCTCGGCGTTGATGGTGTACGACTGCGCCACCCCCGGCGAAACCACCACCGGGATGTTGTACTGGGCGTCCTTGAAATCCATGAAGAACAGGTTGCCGTTCAGCAGCAGGCGGCCGTCGAGCAGGCTGGCGCGGGTGAACAGTTCGTAGTTCCAGATGGTTTCTTCCTTGAAGTAGGCCCAGTTGCGGGTGGTCAGGTTGAGCGACACGCCGCCGGGGTTGTAGCCGCGGCTGACCAGGCCGCCGACGGTCCAGTCCGGGGTCGCGGCGAAGGCCAGGGAGACTTTCGGCAGGAAGGCCGAGAAGGTCTTCTGGTAGTCCAGCGGACGCGGCGCCAGCACCGAGTTGCCGCTGCGCTCGATGCGATCCTCCTGGTAGCGCAGGCCGGTGGTCAGGGTCCAGCGGTCGCTCAGGCGGTAGTTCAGCTCGCCGAACACACCGAGGTTCTTCTTCGTGTCGTCGAAGGCCGACAGCCCGCGCAGGTGCAGCGTCTCGTCGGTGCGGGTACGGGCGTAGTAGACCCCGCCCATGCCGCTGACCCGGTCCTCCTGCTCGCCGAAGCTGATCCGCGATTCGTTGGAGGCGTTCTTCTGGCGGATGTCGGCGTCGCCCTCGCCGCCCGCGCCGGTGGTGCGGTGCACCGAGGACAGCGAGTACTGCGCCTGGTTGAACAGGCGGATGCCATTGTCGAGGTCATAGGCGACGTCGAGGATGCTGGTGTTGGTGTCCTGCTCCCAGCTGGGCATGGTGGTCGAGCGATGGTCGAGCTTGTCGAACGGGCGGGTCGCCGCTTCCTGGGTCGGGCGGTTGCTGTCGTTGTGGGAGAAGGTGAACTTGCTCTCCAGGCCCGGAATTCCGCTGGGCAGCCAGAGCAGCTTGGCGCGCGCGTTGAGGGCGCGGAAGTCCTGGTCGGTGCCGCTGTCCTGGAACTTCGGGTTGTCGTAGTCGATGAAGGTGTCGCGGCCCGCGTAGTCCACCGCCAGGCGCCCGGCGAAGTCCTGCGCCAGCGGGCCGGACACTGCGATCGAGCTGCGCCGCGAATGGTAGCTGCCGATCTCCGCCTGGTAGGCAGCCTCGGGGCTGAAGGTCGGGTCCTTGGTGTTGACGATGATCGCCCCGGCGATGGCGTTGGCGCCCTGGGAGGTGGTCTGCGGGCCGCGGAACACCTCGATGCTGTCGACGTCCCAGACCGAGGTCGCGCCGAAAAACATCTCGTTGTAGTTCAGGTAGTGGCCATCGAGGTTGATCGTCGCCCGCGGCACTGTGCCACCCCAGAACACGTTCTGCCCGTTGTTCGGGCCCTGGGTGTCCTGGCCGCGGATGATCGGCGCGCCCACCGAGTCGGTGTAGACCACGTTGGGACTGCCATTGATCACCTCGGCGACCGAGGCGTTGCCGGTCTGCTTGCGGTCGATGTCGCGGGCGCTGGTGAGCGATACCGAGGACGCCGTGTCCTTCAGCGAGCGTTCACGTTTCTCGCCGGTCACGACCAGCGCCTCGAGGGCGGCGGGTTCGTCCTCGGCGGGCGGGTTTTCCCGGGCCAGTGCCGATGGCGAGGCGAGCAGGGTGGACAGCGTGACGACGCCGATTCCCCGGTTGAGCGTGCGGTGCGTGCGGGCGTTCAAGGATCTTCTCCAAATGGGAATGACTCTCTTTTCCATTCAGGCTATCACGCCACCAGATCATTCCTCAATGGGGAATAGATTCCTCATTGCGAAATATGGAATCTCCTACGCCCGTCCCTTCCGCGGCGCCCCACCGCCCCGGGGAATCGGTATCATGGGCGCCGCCCGCGCCACCGCAGCGCGGACCGAAGCCTATGGATCAACCGTGGTGAGGAGACCGAGCCGTTGAATACTTCGCAGCCCCCGGCGGACGAGATGCCGGACGCCCCGGGCGAAAAGCGCTCCGGCACCATCCAGTCGGTGTCCATCGCCGCGCGCTTCCTGAAGACCCTGGCCAACGCCGAAGGCGAGCTGGCCCTCGGCGAAGTGGCCCGGCGCACCGGCACCGGCGGCTCCACCGCGCACCGCTACCTGCAGAGCCTGGTGAAGGAAGGCCTGGCCCGCCAGGACCCGCTCAGCGGTCTCTACGACCTCGGGCCGGCGGCGCTGAGCATCGGCATAGGCGCGCTGAAGCGGATCGACGCGGTGGATATCGCCGCCCGCCACATGAAGGCCCTGGCCCAACGGCATGCCGCCAGCGGCGGGGTGGCGATCTGGACCGAGCGCGGCCCGACCCTGGTGCGCTGGTACCGCAGCGCCTATTTCTCGATCAACCCGCTGGCCCTGGGCGATATCCTGCCCATCGACAATACCGCTTGCGGCCTGGTGTTCCAGGCCTTCCTGCCGAAGGCCGTGGTCGACGCCGCGCGCAAGCAGCAACCGGCGCACTTCCGCGGCAGCCCGCCGAGCCGCGCTCTGCTCGACGAGGTGCGCGAGCGCTGCTGGGCCGAACTGACCAGCCACCTGCTGTCGAACGTCACCGGCCAGGCGGCGCCGGTGTTCGACGCCCAGCAGGAGATCGTCTGCGCCATGACCACGGTGACCGATCTCGGCCAGTTGCAGTCGGCGGAAGACCGCGACGCGCTGTTCCACGAGGCGCTGCAGGTCAACCAGTCCACCGGCGGCCTGGTCCTCCATCCCGGCATGCGGCCGCCGCCGCGCTGAGCCACCTCAGCCCGGCGCGTCGGCGGCGATCCCGCGCGGCACCAGCAGCGGCGTGCCGCTGACCGGGTCGGCGATGATCAACGAGCGCAAGCCGAACACCTCCTCCACCAGACGCTCGGTGAAGATATGCGCCGGCGCGCCCTCGGCGAGGATCGCGCCGTCACGCATGGCGATCAGGTGCGAGGCATAGCGGCAGGCCTGGTTGAGGTCGTGCAGCACGGCGACGATGGTGCGCCCCTGGCGATTCAGCTCGGCGAGCAGTTCGAGCAATTCGATCTGGTGGACGATATCCAGGTAGGTGGTCGGCTCGTCGAGCAGCAGCAACGGGGTTTCCTGCGCCAGCACCATGGCGATCCACACGCGTTGCCGCTGGCCGCCGGAGAGCGCGTCGAGCGGTCGCTCGGCCAGGCCGTCGACCCGCGTGGCGCGTAGCGCCGCCGCTACCGCGCGCTCATCCGCCGGCGACCACTGGCGCAGGAACGACTGGTGCGGATAGCGTCCGCGCGCCACCAGCTCGGCCACCGTGATGCCATCCGGCGCCAGCGCGCTCTGCGGCAGCAGGCCGAGACGCCGCGCCACTTCCCGCCCCGGCAGGCTGTGGATATCCCTGCCATCCAGCACCACCCGGCCCTCGGCCGGCGCCAACAGACGCGACAATGCCGCCAGCAGGGTCGACTTGCCGCAGGCGTTGGGCCCGACGATCACACTGAACGAACCCTCGGGGATGGCCAGCGAGAGATTCCGCGAAACGGTCCGCGCGTCGCGGCGCAAGGTCACGGCGTCCGCGTGCAGGCGATGGGTCATGGGAGGTTCCTGGATGAGATGGCTCGAATATGTGGAATCGATTCTACATTATGGAATAGACTGCATGAGAAGCATTATCATATGAATCCGTCCGCCCGGCTTCCCCTACAGCGAAAACAGCCTTCATGCCGACCCGCCGCCGCTCCGCCCTGCCGTTACTCGCCCTCGCCCTGAGCCTGTTCGCCACCCTCGCCGCGGCCGGGGAGCCGAAGCCGGCGCGGATCGTCTCCACCACCCCGAGCGTCACCGGCATCCTGCTGGCGATGGACGCGCCGCTGGTGGCCAGCGCCGCCACCACGCCAAGTCGCCTGACCGACGCCAAGGGCTTCTTCTCGCAATGGGCGAAGGTCGCCGACCAGCGTGGCGTCGAGGTGCTCTACCGCAACCTGCGCTTCGACATCGAAGCGGTGATCGCCCAGGATCCGGACCTGCTGGTCGCCTCCGCCACCGGCGCCGACAGCGCCGCGCCATACCGTGCGGAGCTGGAGGCGCAGGGCGTACCGACGCTGGTGGTCGACTACTCGAAACACAGCTGGCAGGAACTGGCTACCGAGCTGGGCCGGCACACCGGCCTGGAACGCCAGGCGCAGGCCGCCATCCAGCGCTTCGACGCCTACACCGCCGAAGTCGCCGCGGCCATCGCGCCGCCGCAGGGCCCGGTCAGTGTGGTCGGCTACAACATCGCCGGCAGCTATTCCATCGGCCGCCAGGCCAGCCCCCAGGCACGCCTGCTCGAAGCCCTCGGCTTCCAGGTGGCGGAACTGCCGGAGGCGCTAGCGGGCAAGGTGACGCGCGCCTCGGACTTCCAGTTCATCTCGCGGGAAAACCTGCCCGCCGCCATCGCCGGCGACAGCGTGTTCCTGCTCGGCGCCAGCGACGACGACGTGCAGGCGTTCCTCGCCGACCCGGTGCTGGCCAACCTGTCGGCGGTGCGCGAAAAGCGCGTGTACGCTCTGGGCCCCAGTTCCTTCCGCATCGACTACTACTCGGGGCGGCAGATGATCGACAACGTCGCCCGCCATTTCCGCTGAGCCATGCGCCCGTTCGCCGGAAGTCCGCTTATGCAGGCGTCCCCGATGCGCCGCCGGCGCCTGCGCGCCTGGGGCCTGCTCGCCGGCGCGCTGCTGCTCGCGCTGGCGGCCCTGGCCAGCCTGGCGCTGGGCTCGCGGCCGGTGCCCCTGGCGGTCACCCTGGATGCCCTGCAAGCCGTCGATCCGCACGATGATCGCCACCTGGTGGTACGCGAACTGCGCCTGCCGCGCACCCTGGTGGCGCTGCTGGCCGGTGCGGCACTGGGAGTGGCCGGCGCGCTGATGCAGGCGCTGACGCGCAATCCGCTGGCCGAACCCGGCCTGCTGGGAATCAACGCCGGCGCGGCGCTGGCGGTGATCGTCGGGGTCGCGCTGTTCGACCTGGCGAGCATGGGCCAGTACCTCGGTTGCGCCTTCCTCGGCGCCGGCCTGGCCGGCATCGCCGTATTCCTTCTCGGCCAGGCCCGCGAGACCGGCACCAACCCGGTGCGCCTGGTGCTGGCGGGTGCCGGCTTGTCGGTGATGCTCGCCTCGCTGACCGGGATCATCGTGCTGAACGCCCCGCCGGAAGTCTTCGACCGCTTCCGCCACTGGGCCGCCGGCTCGCTTTCCGGCAGCGGCTTCGCCCTGCTCGGATGGCCGGGCCTGGCCATCGGCGCCGGGCTGGCCGCCGCCTTCGCCCTCGCCGCCAGGCTCAATGCCCTGGCCCTGGGCCAGGAGATCGGCCGGGCGCTCGGCGTCGACCTGCGCCTGACCTGGCTGCTCGCCTGCCTGGCGGTGATGCTGCTGGCCGGCGCGGCCACCGCCCTGGCCGGGCCGATCGCCTTCGTCGGGCTGGTCGCCCCGCACCTCGCGCGACTGCTGGCCGGACCGGACCAGCGCTGGATCCTGCCTTTCTCGGCGCTGATCGCCGCCGGCCTGCTGCTCGGCGCCGACATCCTCGGGCGGCTGCTGGCGGCGCCGGCGGAGATCGCCGCCGGAATCGTCGCGTTGCTGCTCGGCGGGCCGGCCTTCATCG
This sequence comes from Pseudomonas sp. FDAARGOS_761, assembly GCF_013343155.1. Taxonomy (NCBI): domain Bacteria; kingdom Pseudomonadati; phylum Pseudomonadota; class Gammaproteobacteria; order Pseudomonadales; family Pseudomonadaceae; genus Pseudomonas; species Pseudomonas sp. FDAARGOS_761. The sequence continues at coordinate 4,736,312 of NZ_CP054572.1, forward strand.
TCCTGGTCAGGCGCTTCCGCCTGAGCCGCCTGTGAACGGTCTCCACGCCCTGCGCCTGGGTTCCCTGTCGCTGCGTTGGCGGCCACGGGCGGCGCTGGCCTGCCTGGTCCTCGCGGGGATCGGGCTGGCGCTGGCGGCGGCCCTGCTGGGGACCGGCAGCCTGGCGCTGGGCCCGGCAGAGGTGTTCGCCAGCCTGCTCGGCCAGGGCCAGGACCCCACCGCCCAGCGCATCGTCCAGCGCGTGCGCCTGCCACGGGTGCTCACCGCCTGCCTGGTTGGCGCCGCGCTGGGCATGGCCGGGGCGATCTTCCAGTCGATCTCGCGCAATCCGCTGGGCTCGCCCGACGTCATCGGTTTCACCACCGGCGCCGCCAGCGGCGCCATCGTGCAGATCATCCTGTTCGATGCCGGCCCGCTGGCCACCTCGCTGGCGGCGCTGGCCGCCGGCCTCTGCACGGCGCTGGCGGTGGTGCTGCTGGCGCGCCGGGGCGCCACCGCCGGCGGCTACCGCCTGGTGCTGGTGGGCATCGGTGTCGGCGCCAGCCTGTCGGGCCTGAACAGCCTGCTGCTGGTCACCGGCAACCTCGACCAGGCGATGTACGCCCAGCTCTGGCTGGCCGGCTCGCTGAACACCCGGACCTGGTCGCACGTCGTCCCGGCAGCGCTGGGCCTGCTCGCCAGCGTGCCGCTGGCGCTGTACCACGGTCGTCGCCTGGAAGTGCTGGAGCTGGGCGATGCCAGCGCCGCCCAGCTCGGCGTGGCGGTGGAGCGCGTGCGCTTGCAGATGGTCCTGGTCGCCGTCGGCATGACCGCCATCGCCACCGCCGCGGCCGGCCCCATCGCCTTCATCGCCCTGGCCGGCCCGCAACTGGCCCGGCGCCTGACCCGCTCGGCCGGGGTGCCGTTGCTGTCCGGCGCATTGATGGGCGCGGTCCTGCTGCTGGCCGCCGACCTGCTCGGCCAGCGCCTGGCATACGTCGCCAACCTGCCGATCGGCCTGATGACCGGCCTGCTCGGCGGTTTCTACCTGCTCTGGCTACTGCTGCGCAGCCGCCGGATCTGAGCCCTGGCCTCAACGACCGCCCAGGCTGCCGTTGCCGCGCCCCCGCCAGGGAAGCCGCGAACGCCGGCCAGGATGTACACTGCATCCCCTGTATCGACCCGGCCGCCTCGCGGCCCCCGTCGCATCGAGCAGAGAACAAGAGGAACGATGATGAGCGTCGCTAACGGTCTCCCCGTCTCCATTCGCCAGGCGGTGACAGCATGATCGAGGTCACCGAGGTTTCCATCGCCGAGCTGCGTGACGCGCTCGAGTCCGGTCGTACCACGGCGGTCGAACTGGTCCAGGCCTACCTGGCGCGGATCGACGCCTACGATGCACCCGGCACGCCCACCGCGCTGAACGCGGTGGTGGTGCGCAATCCCGATGCGCTGGCCGAAGCACAGGCCTCCGACGCCCGCCGGGCGCGTGGCGAGACCCTCGGTCCGCTGGACGGCATTCCCTACACCGCCAAGGACAGCTACCTGGTCAAGGGCCTCACCGCGGCTTCCGGCAGCCCGGCGTTCAAGGACCTGGTGGCCCAGCGCGATGCCTTCACCGTCGAGCGCCTGCGCGCCGCCGGGGCGATCTGCCTGGGCAAGACCAACATGCCGCCCATGGCCAACGGCGGCATGCAGCGCGGCGTCTACGGCCGCGCGGAGAGCCCGTACAATGCCGCCTACCTCACCGCGCCCTTCGCCTCGGGGTCCTCCAATGGCGCCGGCACCGCCACCGCGGCCAGCTTCGCCGCCTTCGGCCTGGCCGAGGAAACCTGGTCGAGCGGGCGCGGCCCGGCGTCGAACAACGGCCTGTGCGCCTACACCCCTTCGCGCGGGGTGATCTCGGTGCGCGGCAACTGGCCGCTGACGCCGACCATGGACGTGGTGGTGCCCTATGCGCGGAGCATGGCCGACCTGCTGGAAATCCTCGACGTAGTGGTCGCCGACGATCCCGATACCCGCGGCGACCTCTGGCGCATGCAGCCCTGGGTGCCGATCCCCAAGGCCTCCGAGGTACGCCCGGCGAGCTACCCGGCCCTGGCCGCAGGCGCCGAGGCCCTGGCCGGCAAGCGCTTCGGCGTGCCGCGCATGTTCATCAACGCCGACCCCGATGCGGGCACCAGCGAGTCCCCCGGGATCGGCGGCCCGACCGGCCAGCGCATCCATACCCGGCCCTCGGTCATCGCCCTCTGGGAACAGGCGCGCAAGGCCCTGGAAGCCGCCGGCGCCGAAGTGATCGAGGTGGACTTCCCGCTGGTGTCGAACTGCGAGGGCGACCGACCCGGCGCGCCCACCGTGTTCAACCGCGGCCTGGTGTCGAAGGAATTCCTCCACGACGAGCTGTGGGAACTCTCGGCCTGGGGCTTCGACGACTTCCTGCGCGCCAATGGCGATCCGAAGCTGAACCGCCTGGCGGATGTCGACGGCCCGCAGATCTTCCCCCACGACCCCGGCACCCTGCCCAACCGCGAGGGCGACCTGGCCGCCGGCATGGACGAATACGTGCGGATGGCCGAGCGCGGCATCAAGCCCTGGGACCGGATCGCGACCCTCCCCGATGGCCTGCGCGGCCTCGAGGAAACCCGGCGGATCGACCTCGAGGAGTGGATGCGACGCCTGCGCCTGGACGCCGTGCTCTTCCCCACCGTCGCCGACGTCGGCCCGGCGGACGCCGACGTCAACCCGGCCTCGGCCGACATCGCCTGGAGCAACGGTGTCTGGGTCGCCAACGGCAACCTCGCCATCCGCCACCTCGGCGTGCCGACGGTCACCGTACCGATGGGGGTGATGGCCGACATCGGCATGCCGGTGGGCCTGACCTTCGCCGGCCGCGCCTACGACGACTCGGCGCTGCTGCGCTTCGCCGCGGCCTTCGAGTCGACCGGCTCGCGGCGTATCGTGCCGCCACGTACTCCACCGCTGGCAAGCAAGTGAAAGGCGCGGGCGGAAGGCTTCGCGTCTTGCGCCCACGCTCTTCCGTTCAAGGGAGTTATCGATGCAGCGACTCTTCGTCTACGGCAGCCTCGGCCCCGGCCGTCCCAACGAACACCTGATGCAGAAGATCGGCGGGCAATGGCAGGCGGCCAGCCTCCGCGGTCGCCTGCTGGAAAAGGGCTGGGGCGCCGGGATGGGCTTTCCGGGCCTGGCGATCGACGCCGACGGCGAGGAAATCCACGGCCATGTGTTCGTCTCCGACCGCCTCGCCGAGCACTGGCCCGCGCTGGATGAATTCGAAGGCACCGAATACCGGCGCGTGGCGGCCCGGGTAACGCTGGCCGACGGCGCCCAGGTCGATGCCTACGTCTACGCCCTGCGCGACTGAGCGCTTGCCGGCGGCCTAGGGATTCGCACGCAAACCGCGCAGGGTCTTCGCGAGGACCCCGACCGCCGCCTCCAGCTCGTCCGTGGTGTAGGCGGCGAAGCCCATCAGGAAACCCGCTCGCGGTGGCGCGGCGAGATGCAGGGCGCTGAGCCCGACCAGCTCGACACCGGCGCGGTATGCCGCCGCGATGGCGCGCGTTTCGTCGATTTCCGCGCAGAGCAGCCCGGGCATCTGTAGCCCGCCGGCCGGCACGCGCGGCTCGACCAGGCCGCCCAGACGCTTGCCTACCCGCTCCGCGAGGAATCCCAGGCGCTCGCCGTAGAGGTTGCGCATGCCGCGCACGTAGGCGCCGAAGTGGCCGCCGGCGATGAAGCGCGCCAGGGTCAGTTGCGCCAGCGAGGCGTTGTGCCCGTCCTGCAGGGAGCGGGCGACGGTCATCGGTGCCACCAGCGCCGGCGGCAGGACCATGTAGCCGATGCGCAGGCCGGGAAACAGCGACTTGGTGAACGTGCCGATGTAGAGCGTCCGCTCGTGGACGTCCAGGCCTTGCACGCAGGCGGTGGGCCGGCCGGCGTAGTGGAACTCGCTGTCGTAGTCGTCCTCGATGATCCATGCCTGCTGCCGCTGCGCCCATTCGATCAGCGCCAGGCGACGCTCCAGCGACAGGGTCACGCCGGTCGGGTAATGGTGCGACGGGGTCAGGCACAGCGCCCGCGCCGCCTGCGGCTGGGCGAGGATCGGCTCGGGCCGCAGGCCCTGTTCGTCGACCGGGACCGGCAGGCACTCCAGGCCGGCGGCCTCGAAGGCCTTGCGCGCGCCGTAGTAGGCCGGGTCCTCGACGAATATCCGCTCGCCGGCGTCGAGCAGCACGCTGGCGCAAAGACCCAGCGCCTGTTGCGAACTGGTCAGCACCAGTACCCGGTCGGCCGTGGCGCGTGCGCCACGCTCCAGGTTGACGTAGTCGGCGATCGCCTGGCGCAGCGGTTCGGCGCCCTGCGGGTCGCCGTGGGTCAGGGCGCGCGCGCCATATTCCTTGAGGACCTGGCGCTGCAGGCGCTCCCAGGTCGCCAGGGGAAAGGTGCGGGTCTCCGGCACGCCGGGAGCGAAGGGGCGCGGGACGAGCTGCTCGCGAACCCCGCCGCCAGCCTGCATCGCCTCGCCACGCCGGCTCAGTCGCGGCGCGCCGCCGACCCGTCGTGGAGCGCCCGCACCGCGCCGGCCGGGGGACAGCCGGGTAGCCGCGGCCACCACGCTGCCGCTGCCGACCCGACGCTCGATGAAGCCCTCGGCATGCAGGTGCGAATAGGCCGCTTCGACGGTGTCGCGGGATACCCCCAACGACTGCGCCAGCGCCCGCGAGGCCGGCAACGGATTGCCCGGCGCCAGGGCACCGTCGAGGATCAGTTGGCGGATCGCGCGCTGGATTCGCGCATGCAGCGGCAGGGCCTGGAGCTGTGGATGGAGGAGTCGCGCCTTGACCGATTCGAGCAGTGATTGCCTGAACAAATGGTCTGCCCTCGATCATCTAATTGGTGGGATATGGCAAGCCATTAGGCGGCTATAAAAACACCCGGGTCAAGACCCTCGGTCCCGGCCTCCGCCGGATCGCCCCATCAAGCCAAAGAAGGAAGCACTGGATGCAATCCCTGCACACACTGGTATCGGTACGCCCCGTGGCACACGAGGACTTCGAGCAGTGGCTCGAACACTGGAAGGCCTACCAGGCGTTCTATGAAGTCGAACTCTCGGCACAGACCACCGAGGCCACCTGGCGGCGCTTCTTCGACGAGGGCGAACCGATGCACTGCGCGGTGGCCAGCGACGGTCGCCGCCTGCATGGCATCGTCAACTTCCTCTACCACCGCTCGACCTGGGCGGCACAGGACGTCTGCTACCTGGAAGACCTCTATGTCTCGCCCGACGTGCGCGGCCAGCAGATCGGCAAGCAGTTGATCGAGTACGTCCGCCGGCAGGCCGAGGAACGTCGCTGCGCGCGGCTCTACTGGCATACCCAGGAAAGCAACCACAGGGCGCAGCGCCTGTACGACTGGGTGGCGGACAAGCCGGGCGTGATCGAATACCGCATCGAGCTCTGAACCGACCGCGCGACCGGAGCCTCCGCGCGGCGGACCCTCGACGCGGTTCTCAGTCCCAGGCCGGCGCCAGGCCCTGCGGACTGACCTCGCGGCCGTTACGCTCGAGGCCGGCGATGCGCGCCATGTCCTCGGCGTCCAGGCGCAGGTCGCGCGCCAGCAGGTTGCTGGCGAGGTTCTCGCGGCGGGTCGAGGACGGGATCACCGCGTAGCCCAGTTGCATCGCCCAGGCCAGCGCCACCTGGGCGACCGTGGCCCGGTGCCTGGCGGCTATCCCGGCAAGCGTCGAGTCCTTCAGCACCTTGCCGTAGGCCAGGGTCATGTACGAGGTGACCGCGATGCCCTGCTCCTCGAGGAAGGCGGTCAGCGCGCGGTTCTGCAAGTAAGGGCTGAGTTCGATCTGGTTGGTGGATATCTCGCCCGCACCGACCGCGGCGATGGCCTGGCGGGTCAGCTCGATGTTGAAGTTGGAGACGCCGATCCGCCGGGTCAGGCCCAGGGACTTGGCTTCCGCCAGCGCCGCCATGTACTCCGCCAGCTCGACGCCGTTGCCGGGTGCCGGCCAATGGATCAGGACCAGGTCCAACCGGTCGGTGCGCAGTTTCTCCAGACTCTCGCGCAGGCTGGCGAGCAGCTTTTCGCGGGCGTAGTTGTCGACCCAGACCTTGGTGGTGAGGAACAGCTCGGAACGCGGTACGCCGCTCTCGGCGATCGCCCGGCCGATATCCGCCTCGTTGCCGTAGATCTGCGCGGTATCGATGGCGCGATAACCCAGCTCGAGGGCGCTGCGCACCGAGTCGACGACGACCTGGCCGGTGAGGCGGAAGGTGCCGAGACCGAAGGACGGGAGGGGGTGGATGGTGGAAGACATGGCTGCGCTCCGTGGGCGGGATGACTCGAAGGAAGCGCAGTGTGGCGGCTTACATCTCTTCGATTAAGACCCGAATCGAGCAAATTCATTTGCGCTGGAATCACGAATCCAGGCGGCCTTCACGGGAGGTATCCAGCGGAAATCCCCGTCAGCCGCTGGCAGGACGCAGTTCATCGGATTTCTACGAATACTACTGATAACGATAATCTCTATCATTTACTCCATTTTTACATTTACATACACTTGCCCCGCCGCGAATTCCTACGCCGGTTTCCCACGTAAACAAGAAACGCAGCCGGTCGCGCCAACGGCCTGCCTGCGCCGCCATCCAGGACACTGCAGATGAAACACGTCGTTTCCAGTGCGTTATTGCTCGGTCTCTCCTCGCTTTCCCTGGCCGCCCAGGCCGCTCCCATCGCCCTTGACCTTCCCGCTCAGCCCCTGGCCGCATCCCTCGAGCAATTGCAGGGCGCCAGCGGCCTGCGCATCCGTTTCGACCGCGCGACCGTGGCCGACCGGCGCGCACCGGCCCTACGCGGCACGCTGGAGCCGAGCGAGGCACTGCAGCGTCTGCTCGCAGGTTCCGGACTGAGCGGGGAGGTACGGGGCGGCGACGCCTGGGTCGAGGCCGCGCCGACAGGTGCCGGCATCGCCCCCGGCGACAGCGTCGACCTCGGCGCGCTCAGCGTGGTCGCCACCCAGGACCCGGCCACCGCCGCCATCACCGAAGACAGCGGCTCCTACACCACCCGGGCGATGCGCACCTCGACCAAGCTGGCGATGTCGATCCGCGAGACCCCTCAGTCGGTCAGCGTGGTCACCCGCCAGCGCATGGACGACCAGGGCATGCGCGACCTCAACGACGCGGTGAAGGGCGTCACCGGCCTCACCGTGCAACAGTACGGGCCGGCCCGGGTGAAGTACGCGGCGCGCGGCTTCGACGTCGACAACATCATGTACGACGGCCTGCCGACGAGCATTTCCACCTATACCCAGGACGTCATTTCCGCCGCCGACCTGGCCATGTTCGACCGCGTCGAAGTGGTGCGCGGTGCCACCGGCCTGATGCAGGGCGCAGGCAACCCGGCGGCGGCGATCAACATGGTGCGCAAGCGTCCGACCCAGGACTTCCGCGCCTCCCTGCAAGGCAGCGTCGGCTCCTGGGACCGCTATCGCAGCGAGGCCGACGTTTCCGGTCCGCTGAACAGCGAAGGAACCCTGCGCGGCCGCGCGGTGGTCGCCTACCAGAAAGGCAACAGTTTCCAGGACCACGTCAGCAGCGAACGCGGCGTGTTCTACGGGATCGCCGAAGCCGACCTGAGCCCGGACACCACCTTCGCCATCGGCGCCTCGAACCAGAACGACAACCGCAACGACAACTGGGTAGGCCTGCCCAGCCCGCTGGGCGGCCGCCACCTGGACCTCAAGCGCTCGTCCTACTACGGCGCCGACTGGTCCTACTGGGATACCGACACCACCCACCTGTTCAGCGACCTGACCCACCGCTTCGCCAACGGTTGGCAGATGAAGCTGGCCGCCGACAAGCTGTGGGCGCGAATCAACATGCTCGGGCTGTACAACGACTGCTACTACTCGACCACCGGCTGCGCCAGCATGACCCAGAACCCCGGCGACTACAGCTACACCGACGACCACGACAGCTATGACGCCTATGCCAACGGTCCCTTCCAGTTGCTCGGCCGCGAGCACGAGCTGGTGGTCGGCGCCAGCTATCGCCAGGAACGCTTCGACGGCCACGGCGGCTGGGGCAGCCTGTTCAACAAGGACGGCACCCCGACCGGGCCGATGGACCCGACCCAGTGGGACCCGAGTTCGACCCTCAAGCCGAGGCTGAACACCAGCCTGTGGGGCATGAAGCTCGACCAGGAACAGAAAGGCGCCTACCTCACCACCCGGTTGAACCTCGCCGACCCGCTGAAAGTGATCCTCGGCGGGCGCCTGGACTGGTACAAGGCCGACGCCGATACCGACAGCTACAAGGTCACCCGCAACGTCACCCGCTATGCCGGGGTGATCTACGACCTGAACCAGACCTACTCGGTCTACGCCAGCTATACCGACATCTTCAAGCCGCAGAGCAACTTCGACGCCGGCGGCGGCCTGCTCGACCCGATCACCGGCAAGAACTACGAGATCGGCCTGAAGGGCGAACACTTCGGCGGCGCGCTCAATTCGCAGATCGCGCTGTTCCAGATCGACCAGGAAAACCGCGCCACCGAGGACGTCGGCGGCCCCTCGCCATGCCCCTTCAGCCCCACCTCGCGCTATTGCTCGCGCGCTTCGGGCAAGGTCCGCAGCCAGGGCGTCGACCTGGAGCTGAGCGGTGCGCTGAGCGACGACTGGCAGATGATGGCCGGCTATACCTACGTCGACGCCAAGTACAAGCACGACAGCAACAAGGCCAACGAGGGCAAGCCATTCGACGCGGCCAAGCCACGCCACCTGTTCAAGCTCGCCACCAGCTACACGCTGCCCGGCGAACTGCACAAATGGCGCGTCGGCGGCGACCTGGCCACCCAGAGCAAGACCGAGGACAGCAGCACCGGTTTCCAGCAGGGCGGCTACACCGTGGTCAACGCCATGCTCGGCTACAAGGTCAGCGAACGGATCGACACACGGCTGAACTTCAACAACCTGTTCGACAAGTACTATTACAGCGGCATCGACTTCGGCAACCTCAACTACGGCGAGCCGCGCAACCTGATGTTCACGGTGAAGTACTCGCTCTGAACCCGGACCGCCGGCGTGCCTCCGCAGGCGCGGCGGCGGTGTCCGAACGGCCCTTCCAGGCGCCTCAGCAGGGCCGATAGCGGCGCTCGAACTCGCTCGCCAACTGCTCCAGCGTGACGCTCCCCAGGCGCTCCAGGAGCAACGCCTGCGCCGCCTCGAACGCCTCGCCGAGCGCTTCGTTGACCGCCTGCTCGACCAGGCATTCCGGATGATCGGTAGACAGGCCGATGGCGAAGATCGAGGACGCTCCCAGCGCCTGGTGGATATCCAGCAAGGTGATGTCCGCCAGCGGCTTGGCCAGCCGCCAACCGCCGCGATGGCCCTTCTCCGAACTCACGTAGCCTTCGTTCTTCAGCAGCGCCATGGTCCGCCGCACCACCACCGGGTTGGTGCCGAGCATCTGCCCGATGGCTTCGGAGGTCGCCGGCCCTTCGTGGCGGGCCATATGGATCAGCACATGGAGCATGCGCGAGAGGCGGGTGTCGTTTCTCATGGACGGCGGACTCGTGGAGACGGAAAAGCCATGAGTATCTCTCGCTACAGAAAAAGTTACGAGAGCGTTGACAAGCGCCCATCATGAAACTTACGTTGTTGCGTGACTATCCGAATGGGAGATACGCCATGACTTTCGACGTGATCATCGTGGGCGGCAGCTACGCCGGCATCTCCGCGGGCATGCAACTGGCGCGGGCGCGGCGCAGGGTGCTGGTGATGGACACGGGACTGCGGCGCAACCGCTTCGCCCGGGCCTCCCACGGCTTTCTCGGCCAGGATGGCCGCGATCCGGCGGCCATCGTCGATGACGCCCGCGCCCAGTTGCTGGCCTATCCCAGCGTCGAGTGGCTGTCCGAAGCCGCCGTCGCGGCGAAGAAGGAGGCTGACGGTTTCGTGGTGAAGGCCGCCAACGGAGAACGCTTCACCGCGCGCCGGCTGATCCTCGCCAGTGGGGTCGCCGACGACCTGCCGGAGATCCCCGGTCTTGCCGAGCGCTGGGGACGGCACGTGTTCCATTGCCCGTATTGCCACGGCTACGAACTGGACGGCGGACCGATTGGCGTACTGGCGGCCTCGCCGCTGGCCATCCACCACGCCCTGATGTTGCCCGACTGGGGAGCGACCACCTTCTTCCTCAACGGCGTCTTCGAACCGGATGCCGAGCAAATGTCCAGACTGGACCGGCGCGGCGTGGCGATCGAGCGCGAAGCCGTGGTCGCGCTGGGCGGCGCGCGCGCTGACGTGACCCTGGCCAGCGGCCGCACGATTACGCTCGCGGGGTTGTTCACCCAGCCGCGTACGCGCATGGCCAGCCCGCTGGCGGCGTTGCTCGGCTGCGAGTTCGAGGACGGCCCGAGCGGGCCGTTCATCAGGACCGACGGCATGCGCGAAACCAGCGTTCCCGGCGTCTTCGCCTGCGGCGACGCGGCGCTGGCGGCCGGCAACGTCGCCATCGCGGTGGGCGACGGCGCGCGCACCGGTGGCGCGGCGCATCATTCGCTGCTGTTCCGCTGACGCCGGAGGCTGACAGGCCAAGGATCCGGCCCACCGCCCGGCAAATCTTTCGAACTCCCCGGCGTTCCGGCTTTCCACTCTCCTGCATGTCACGCCACGGCGCCCGCTACGAGCGCCCCAGCAGAGGAGAAAACCATGAGCGCGAAGCTGCAAGGCAAGAACGTCCTGGTCATCACCGCCAACGCCGGCATCGAGCGCGACGAGCTGCTCGAACCGCTGAAGGCCCTGAAGCGACAGGGCGCCACGGTCACCCACGCGACCATCGAGGGCGGCGAAGCGCAGACCTGGGTACACGACAGCGAGAAGGACCTGATCGTCAATTCCGACGCCAGGCTGCAAGGCCTGCGCGCCGAGGACTACGACTTGCTGCTGGTCCCCGGCGGCACGGTGAATGCCGACACCCTGCGCCAGGACAGCGAGGCCCGGCGCCTGGTCAGGGAATTCAGCGACGCAGGCAAGACGGTCGCCGCCATCTGCCACGGCCCCTGGCTGCTGATCGACGCCGGCGTCGCCCGCGGCAAGACCCTGACCTCCTATTCCAGCGTGCGTATCGACCTGACCAACGCCGGCGCGAACTGGGTCGACACGCGGGTGAAAGTCTGCCCGGCGAACGGCTGGACCCTGATCACCTCGCGCAACCCGGGTGACCTGCAGGCGTTCAACGAAGCCATCGGCGAAGCCCTGCAGGCGGCAGCCTGATCGTCATTCGCGGAGACAAGCGGTGGACACCCTGAAGATCGCCACCTTCAACGTCAACGGCATCCAGACCCGGCTGGCCGCGCTGCTGGCCTGGCTGGAGCGGGAAGCGCCGGACATCGTCTGCCTGCAGGAACTGAAGACGCCCGACGCGCGCTTCCCCGCCGCGGCGCTGGAGAGGGCCGGATACGGCGCGATCTGGCAGGGCCAGTCGGCGTGGAACGGCGTCGCCATCCTCGCCCGCGACAGCCAGCCGCTGGAGGTACGCCGCGGCCTGCCGGGCAACGCCAGCGATCCCCACAGCCGCTACCTCGAAGCGGCCGTCGACGGCCTGCTGGTGGCCAGTCTTTACCTGCCCAATGGCAATCCCCAGCCGGGACCGAAGTTCGACTACAAGCTGGCCTGGTTCGAGCACCTCATCCGCCACGCCGCCGAACTGATGGAGAGCGGCCATCCGGTGGTGCTGGCCGGCGACTTCAACGTGGTGCCCAGCGACTTCGATATCTACGACACCCGCTCCTGGAAAAAGGACGCCCTGCTCCAGCCGGAGTCCCGCGAGTGCTTCGAGCGCCTCCTGCGGCAGGGCTGGGTGGACGCGCTACGCCAGCGCTTCCCCGACCGGCGCATCTATACCTTCTGGGACTACTTCCGCCAGCACTGGCAACGCGACGCCGGGCTGCGCATCGACCACCTGCTGCTCAGCGCCAGCCTGGCGGACCACCTGGAAGACGCCGGGGTGGATCGCTGGGTGCGCGGCGAGGAGCACGCCAGCGACCACGCGCCGGCCTGGGTAAGCCTGCGCCTAAGCTGAAAAGCCGATGGCTGCCTCGCGACGCCAAGCCGGGAACAACGCAGGACCGACAGGCCCTGCGCCTCCACCGCTATACCACTTCAAACCACGCCTTGCCGCTGACAGGCGGCGCAATAAAGCCCCCGCGCATCCGAAGCCAACAGCAGGAAAGCCCGCGCCGAGCGCTGCAAGGCGGCGGGCACCTCGGCTTTATCCTCACCCAGGCTGAGCACCGCGAGGAGTTCAGCCAGAGCGCCAAAACGGTACTCGGCGGCATGCAGCAACTGGTAGGCCGGAGCGTCCTGGCGCAGGTAGAGGACGGCGGAATCGGAATCAGAGGAATGCTGGGAAAGGGTGGGGAGTGCTTCGAACTCAGACATGTAAAGCTCCTTTCGTTATCAGGAGCAGCCTTTTGCCGTCGCCAAACGGTCAAGGAGGCCGCTGTGCACAGGTTGGCGAACCAGGACGAAAGGAGCCCGGCAGACCCGGGGGTCTCCCATGCACAGCGACCGCGGCACAGCATCGTAGACACGGGGCGCATCTGCAATGGGTACATGGGCGCTGCTACACCTTTCGTCGTTCAGGTCGCCAAACCTGATCACGAGGGTTCGTGATGGAACGACAGTAGCGTGGCAGGCTCACACCTCGGCAGGTGTTGAGTTCCCATAGGCCTCTTATACATTTCTGACAAAAGATGGCCATGGGCTACCTTGAAGAAGACCTCGCCCCCCGGCCAGGTCATTGGCTGGTACCGACCCAAGTCTATTGCAAGGAAAGAGAAATGACTGACAGAAGGCCGATCAACCCTAATGTGAACGTTCCCAAGCCCGGGGGCGGGGAACAACCGCGCTCCAGAAATAAAGATGGACAGATACGTGACAAACGTAGCGATGCAGGAAAACCGAGGAAAAAATAGCGGTGGATACCTCTGACCACCAGCAACCCAGGTGGTCAGATATAAAAGTCTGAGAGTAATCCGGGCGATCTACGCCCCTCCTTCTCGCCCCTCCGGCAACCTCGCCACCACCTTGATCTCGAAGCTGAAGCCATACAGCCAGTTCACCCCCACCGCCGTCAGCGTGGGGTGCGGCGCCTCGCCCCAGTACTCCGGGACGATCTTCCAGATGCGCTCGAAGTTGGCCTCGGCGTCGACCATGAACACGGTGACGTCCAGCACATCGTCGAACCCGCAACCGGCCGCGGCGAGCACCGCATTCAGATTGTCGAAGGCGCGGCGGACCTGGGTCTCCAGCTCGGGTTCGGGAGAGCCGTCGTCGCGGCTGCCGACCTGGCCGGAGACGAACAGCAGGCCGTCGCTGCGGACCGCCGGGGAATAGCGGTTGCGCTCGTAGAGGGCCTGGCGGCCGGCGGGGAAAACCACGTCGCGTACAGTCATGCGATACCTCCATCCTGGGGCTCCCGGCCCCGTCATCGTCGATGGAAGAACGGTAAGGTCGTGCGCGCCGTGGATAAACGCGCAACCCTGGCCATGACTGTTTGTAGAATCCAAACAATCCCCGACGACCCGGAGCCCCGATGGACCGTTTCGATGCGATGCAGGCCTTTGCCCGTGTGGTGGAGACCGGCAGCTTCACCAAGGCGGCGGAGACGCTGCACATGAGCCGCACCAGCGTCACCCAGTTGGTCCAGCAACTGGAAGCGCGGCTGCGGGTACGCCTGCTCAATCGCACCACGCGCAAGCTCAACCTGACCGCCGACGGCGCCGCCTACTACGAGCGGGTGGTACACCTGCTGGCGGAACTGGACGATGCCGAGACCAGCCTCTCCAGCGCCGCCCTGGCGCCCCGCGGGCGTCTCCGGATCGACGTGCCGAGCCCGCTGGCGCGGCTGCTGCTGATCCCGGCGTTGCCCGAGTTCCATGCGCGCTATCCGGAGATCCAGATCGACCTGGGCGTGAGCGATCGGCTCGTCGACCTGATCGACGAGAACGTCGATTGCGTCATCCGCGGCGGCGAACTGCGCGACCAGTCGCTGATGGCGCGGCGGGTCGGCGACCTGCAACTGGGGGTCTACGCGGCACCGGCCTACTTGCAGCGCGCCGGCGTGCCGAGCCACCCGCGCGAACTGGAGGACAGCCACCAGCGCATCGTCGGCTTCCTCTGGGCGCGCACCGGCAAGGCCCTGCCCTACGCCATGCACAGGGGCGAGGAAAGCCTGCGGGTGGCGGGCCGCCATGTGCTGGCGGTGGACGACGGCAACGCCTACCTGGCGGCCGGGCTGGCCGGCCTGGGCATCCTCTGGCTGCCGCACTACATGGCGCGTGAGCCCCTCGCCCGCGGCGAGCTGCTGCCGCTGTTCGAGGACTGGAGCCTGGAGCCGATGCCGCTGTACCTGGCGTTCCCGCCGAACCGCCACGTCAGCGGCAAGCTGCGGGTGTTCATCGAGTGGGTCGCCGAACTGATCGCACGGCATGCGCCGCCGTTGCATCCGCCGCTCTGAAACAAAGACGGAGGCGTATCCTGGAAAACCCTGGAGTAATGGTAAGCGGCCAGGGCTCTATATATGCCCCGCGATTATAAAGATGACTGATACGACGATAAGCCGGATATCCTGGAATTCAACCAAGCCGACATCGGAACGGTTTCCGAGCGGTGAATGAAAGATTCACCCAGCCTTATATTCAGGACTGGTCAAACCGGATAACTTGAAAATCCGGATTTCGTTAACCCGATCACATCGATAGATGCACCAGCAAAGCACTCGCGCACTACACCCTGCACCTCCCTGAAGCAAGCCGAAGGCTCTATAGCGGCACTCCAGACCAAACTTTAGTTGGTAGAGAGAGCACTCCAACATCAATGACAAGTGAGGGGAATAGCTATCTATTCTGCTATCCATAAACGCTTCTTCATATTTAATAGCTAGCAGAAACGAATATAAAAAATATTTGAACGACTCCGTCACCCCTGCATATCTTTCGCCACGCGAACGATTAAGGAAGTTGCCCTCCCCAAACTGAAGGAGTCGATTCATGCATAAGAGAACGTACCTGAATGCATGCCTGGTTCTCGCGCTGGCTGCGGGCGCGAGCCAGGCCTCGGCCGCGCCCGGTGCGAGCGAAATGGCTGGCGACGTCGCCGTGCTCCAGGCTTCTCCGGCGAGCACCGGCCACGCCCGCTTCGCCAACCCCAACGCGGCGACCTCGGCGGCCGGCATCCACTTCGCCGCGCCCCCCGCCCGCCGCGTGGCCCGCGCCGCGCCGCTGGCGCCGAAACCGGGTACGCCGCTGCAAGTAGGCGTGGGCCTGAAGACGGCGACTCCGGAAATCGACCTGGCAACCCTCGAATGGATCGACACCCCGGACGGGCGCCACACCGCGCGCTTCCCGATCAGCGCCGCGGGGGCCGCCAGCCTGCGCGCCGCGATTCGCCTGGAAACCCGCAGCGGCTCGCTGCCCGACGACGTGCTGCTGCACTTCGCCGGCGCCGGCAAGGAAATCTTCGAGGCCAGCGGCAAGGACCTGTCGCTCAACCGTCCCTACTGGAGCCCGGTCATCGAGGGCGATACCCTGACCGTCGAACTGGTGCTGCCGGCCAACCTGCAACCGGGCGACCTGCGCCTGTCGGTACCCCAGGTATCGTATTTCGCCGACTCCCTGTACAAGGCCGGCTACCGCGACGGCTTCGGCGCCAGCGGCAGTTGCGAGGTGGATACGGTCTGCGCGACCCAGAGCGGCACGCGGGCCTACGACAACGCCACCGCCGCGGTGGCGAAGATGGTCTTCACCAGCTCGGCGGACGGCGGCAGCTACATCTGCACCGGCACCCTGCTGAACAACGGCAACTCGCCCAAGCGCCAGCTGTTCTGGTCGGCCGCGCACTGCATCGAGGACCAGGCCACCGCCGCGACGCTGCAGACCATCTGGTTCTACAACACCACCCAGTGCTACGGCGACGCCTCGACCATCAACCAGAGCGTCACCGTGCTGACCGGCGGGGCGAATATCCTGCACCGCGACGCGAAGCGCGACACCCTGCTGCTGGAACTCAAGCGTACTCCGCCGGCCGGCGTGTTCTACCAGGGCTGGAGCGCCACGCCGATCGCCAACGGCTCGCTCGGCCATGACATCCACCATCCGCGCGGCGACGCCAAGAAGTACTCGCAGGGCAACGTCTCGGCAGTGGGCGTCACCTACGACGGGCATACCGCCCTGACCCGCGTCGACTGGCCGTCGGCGGTGGTCGAAGGCGGCTCGTCCGGCTCGGGCCTGCTGACCGTCGCCGGCGACGGTTCCTACCAGCTACGCGGTGGCCTGTACGGCGGCCCCTCGTACTGCGGCGCGCCCACCTCACAGCGCAATGACTACTTCTCCGATTTCAGCGGCGTCTATTCGCAGATCTCCCGCTACTTCGCGCCCTGAGGCCAGCCAGGCTATCGATCGCGCACCGGCGGATAACCGCGCAGCGGTTATTCGCCCTACGCCTGGATCGGCGCGTGAAAGTGCAGCTTCTTTCATCGGTCCGGAACAGGTGCCAACGGCATTATCCGCCGTTTATCCCGCGCAGCGGTTATTCGCCCCACACCCGGATTGGCGCGTGGAAGTGCGGCTTCCTTCATCGGTCCGGGACAGGTAGGGCGCATAACGCCAACGGCGTTATCCGCCGTTTACCCCGTGCAGCGGTTATTCGCCCCACGCCTGGATCGGCGCGTGGAAGAGGGGCGTTATGCGCCGCCGCACGTTCAGTCCTGGCGGCTGGTGACTTCCAGCAGGTGGTAGCCGAACTGGGTCTTCACCGGGCCCTGGACCACGTTCAACGGCGCGCTGAAGACCACCTGGTCGAACTCGCGGACCATCTGGCCGGGGCCGAACGAGCCCAGGTTGCCGCCGTCGCGGCCGGAGGGGCAGGTGGAATGCTCGCGGGCGACTTCGGCGAAATCCGCACCACCTTCGATGGCGGTTTTCAGTTCGTTGCACTTGGCTTCGCTGGAAACCAGGATGTGGCGGGCAGTGGCTCGGGCCATGGGGAAATACTCCTAGGGTGAAACGGCAGAGCCTAGCAGACATCGACGCCAGCACCGACAGCCCACGATCGGAGGAGGCGCTCGACAAGCGTGGCGCGGGCTGCTTGACTCGCCGCCTTTGCGAATCCGGGAACGCCTTCCGATGAGCCAGACTTTCCACGGCAGTTGCCTGTGCGGCGCGCTGCGCTACCGCCTGTCGTCGCCCCCGCGGGCGCTCTCCCACTGTCATTGCAGCCAGTGCCGCAAGGCCCATGGGGCGGCATTCGCCAGTTATGGCAGCGTCCCCGTCGCGGACCTGCACATCGACCGCGGCGCCGACCTGCTCGCCGCGTTCAGCTCCTCCCCCGCCGTGCTCCGGCGCTTCTGCTCGCGCTGCGGCTCGCCGCTGTTCTGGTCAAGGAGCGAAGGCAAGTTCGCCGACTGGGTATCGGTCGCCCTCGGCAGCCTGGACACGCCCTTCCCAGCGGCGAAACAGAAGCATGTCCAGGTCGCGTCGATGGCCTGCTGGTACCGGATAGCCGACGACTGGCCGCGGTTCGACTGAAGTCCGCCCGCGATCCGCCGGCCGGTGCCTGTTTTTTCGCCGGCAAAGCCCGGGCCTGGGGTACCATGCCGCGCCCTTCGCCGCCGGTCCTTGCCGCCCATGTCCGCCACCGCGCTGTACACCGACCTGTCCCACTATTACGACCTGATGTGCGCCGACATCGACTACCAGGCGCAGAGCCACTGCGTGCGTCGCCTGCACCAGTTGTTCGGCAACCAGGGCCGGCGGCACCTGGACCTGGCCTGCGGTACCGGCCCTCACGTGAGGCACTTCCTCGATTTCGGCTATCGCAGCGCCGGCCTGGACATCAACCAGCCGATGCTCGACCTCGCCCGACAGCGCTGCCCCGAAGCGCACTTCAGCCGGCAGGACATGGCCGGCTTCCAGGTGGACGAGCCGCTGGACCTGATCACCTGTTTCCTCTATTCGATCCACTACAACGCAGGGCTGGAGCGCTTGCGCGCATGCCTGGCCAGCGTGCATGGCGCACTGGCGGATGGCGGCGTGTTCTGTTTCAACACGGTGGACAAGGGGCAGATCGACAATCGCTCGTTCGTCCGCCATTCCGTGGAGCATCGAGGCAGCCGCTTCACCTTCGGTTCCGGCTGGTACTACAGCGGCGAGGGCGAGCGCCAGGCGCTGCGCCTCGGTATCGAGAAAACCACGGACGGAACGACCCAGACCTGGGAGGACGAACACCCCATGGTCGCCCTCAGCTTCGCCGAGCTGCAGCACCTGTTGCAGACGCATTTCGAGGTGCAGGTCTTCGAACACGACTACGAACGGATCACGCCCTGGGCCGGCAGCTCCGGGAATGCCCTGTTCGTCTGCGTGAAGCGCTAGCCTCCGGATATCCTGGCGCAAACGTGACGATCAGGCTGGCACGGGCGGGGCAGCGTTTCACAGGGGGCTGCGGAGGATTCTTCGTCGCTTTCGGCACGCTGCGTCCGACCCGCTAGAGGCCTGCCTGGCCGACGATCCGTGCGCGCCTTCTCGGCTAGACCAAGGTCGCAAAGACCCCGCCGACCATCTGTGACACCTTCGCGCGCTTTTTTACCCCCCGCTGTCGAGAGTCACCGCATGTCCGCCCCGTTTTCCCCCCGTTCGCCCCGCACCCTTCGCGGCCTGGGCGCCCTCGCCCTGTGCGGCGGATTCGTCGCCCCGGCCCCTGCCGCCTTCCTCGAGGACGGCAGCGCGCGCCTGGAAGCGCGCACCGTCTACTTCAACCGCGACTTCCGCGACGGCAGCTCGGCCAACCCGCAGGGCGCCTCCAAGCGCGAGGAAGCCGCGCAGGGCTTCATCCTCGACCTGCGCTCGGGCTATACCGAGGGCGCGCTGGGCTTCGGCGTGGATACCCTGGCGATGCTCGGGATCAAGCTCGACTCCAGCCCCGCGGACAGCAACAGCGGCCTGCTGCCTTCCAGCGGCCACGATCCGCGTCGCTCGGTCGACCAGTACGCCAAGGCCGGCGTCGCCGGCAAGATGCGCTTCTCGCAGACACAGTTCAGATACGGCGCGATGCTGCCGGACATGCCGTTGCTGAAATACAACGACGGACGCCTGCTGCCGACCCTGTTCCACGGCGCCCAGCTGACCAGCGAGGAGATCGCCGGCCTCAGGCTCTCCGCCACCCGCCTGGAGCGCTACACCGCGCGGGACTCCAGCGATGCCCAGGACATCCGCCTGCACTGCAAGAACAAACGCTACGCCTGCGACACCACCGGCAACCGCTTCGACGCCTACCAACTCGACTACCAGGTCAACGACGGCCTGCTGCTGCAATACGCCCAGGGCGGCCTGCGCAACGTCTATCGCCAGCGCTACCTCGGTGCCGTGGGCAAGCGGCAGCTCGGCGCCGGCAAGCTGAGCGCCGACCTGCGCTGGTTCGACAGCGAGGACGCCGGCGCGGCCCGCGCCGGCAAGATCGACAACCGCGCCCTCAGCCTGCTGCTCGCCTACGCCCAGGGCGGCCACACGCTCAGCGCCGGCTGGCAGCGGATGAACGGCGCCAGCTCGATGCCCTACCTCGACGGCAGCAATCCGTACCTGGCCAACTACCTGCAGGTGAACGACTTCGCCAACCCCGAGGAACGCTCCTGGCAACTGCGCTACGACTTCGACCTGCGCAGCGTCGGCGTGCCCGGCCTGAGCTTCATGACCCGCTACGTCAACGGCGACCATATCCGCCTGGCCAACGGCGACGAGGGCAAGGAATGGGAGCGCGACATCGAGCTGAAGTACGTGGTGCAGAGCGGCCGCTTCAAGGACCTCAGCCTGCGCCTGCGCAACGCCACCTACCGCACCAACTTCGAGCGCTCGGCGCGCGACGTGGACGAGGTGCGCCTGATCGCCAGCTACAACCTGTCGCTGTTCTGAGCCGTCGCGCCGGAACGCACCCCGGCGCGACGCTCCGGCGGTTCAGACCGCCAGGGCGCGTTCGCGCAACTCGACGTTGAGGATGTGGTCGTTCTCCGAGTAATCCACCGGGCAATCGATCACATGCACCCCGGGCGTGCCCAGGCAGCGCTCCAGCAACGGCAGGAAGCCCTCGGCACTGTCGACCCGGTGGCCGTGGGCGCCGTAGGCCTCGGCATAGCGCACGAAGTCCGGGTTGCCGTAGTCCAGCCCGAAGTCGGCGAAGCCCATGTTCGATTGCTTCCAGCGGATCATCCCGTAGCCGTTGTCGCGCAGGATGATCACCGTCAGGTTCATCTTCAGCCGCACCGCGGTTTCCAGTTCCTGGCTGTTCATCATGAAGCCGCCATCGCCGCACACCGCGACGATCGGCCGGTCCGGGTAGACCAGGTGCGCGGCCATCGCCGAGGGCAGGCCGGCGCCCATGGTGGCGAGGGCGTTGTCCAGCAGCACGGTGTTGGGCATGTGCGCCTTGTAGTTGCGGGCGAACCAGATCTTGTACATGCCGTTGTCCAGGGCGACTATGCCCTGCGACGGCAACGCCCGGCGCACGTCGGCCACCAGGCGCTGCGGATAGAGCGGGAAGCGCGGGTCGTCGGCGCCTTCGGCGACCTGCGCCTCGTTGGCCTCGCGGATCGCCAGCAGGCGGGTGAAGTCCCAGTGCGCGGTATCGTCCAGCGCCTCGCCGATCTGCCAGATGGCGTTGGCGATGTCGCCCACCACTTCGATCTGCGGGAAATACACCGGGTCCACCTCGGCGGAACGGAAGTTCACGTGGATCACCTCGGTACCGCCGCGAACCATGAAGAACGGCGGCTTCTCGATCACGTCGTGGCCGACGTTGACGATCAGGTCGGCCGCCTCCACCGCGCGATGCACGAAGTCGCCGGCGGACAGCGCGGCGTTACCGAGGAAGCGCGGGTGACGCTCGTCGACCACGCCCTTGCCCATCTGGGTGGTGACGAAGGGAATGCCGGTCTTGTCGATCAGTTGCTTGAGGACCTTGGCGGTCATCTTGCGGTTGGCCCCGGCGCCGATCACCAGGATCGGGCTGCGCGCGGCGCGCAGCTTCTCCACCGCGGCGCAGATCGCCTTGTATTCCGCCAGCGGCCGGCGGCTCAGGCTCGGCGGGATGGGCAGGCTGTCGGTCTGCTCGGCAGCGATGTCCTCCGGCAGCTCCAGGTGCACCGCGCCGGGCTTCTCTTCCTCGGCCAGGCGGAACGCCTCGCGGACCCGCGAGGGAATGTTGTCGGCGGAGGCCAGTTGGTGGGTGTACTTGGTCAGCGGCTGCATCATGCCGACCACGTCGAGGATCTGGAAGCGGCCCTGCTTGGACTTCTTGATCGGCTTCTGCCCGGTGATCATCAGCATCGGCATGCCGCCCAGGTAGGCGTAGGCGCCGGCGGTGACCAGGTTGGTGGCGCCCGGGCCGAGGGTCGACAGGCTGACCCCGGTCTTGCCGGTGAGGCGCCCGTAGGTGGCGGCCATGAAACCGGCCGACTGCTCGTGACGGGTGAGCACCAGCCGGATCTGCGACTTGCGCAGGGACTCCAGCAGGTCGAGATTCTCCTCGCCGGGAATTCCGAAGACGTACTGCACGCCCTCGTTTTCCAGGCATTGCACAACCACATCGGCTGCCTTGGCCATCTGCGTTCTACCTCGGGTGGTGGCGGTTCTGACCGCTCGAACACTGCGCCCCTCGCGCCTCGCTGTCCAGCCCCGCCCGGCCGGCGGAAGGCTCTGGCGCCGGCTTCGCCGGCAAGCGAACGCCGCTCCCGCCATTAGCGCAGCTGAACCCGACCACCCGATCATCAGCACAGCTAATAATTCATTCGCTGATTTCATGGTGAGGGCGGAGCCCGGATGGTAGAAATCCACCTACCGCTTTACGCGCCGGCCAAGCCGAATGCCCCGGCCCCTCCATCTCACCGAACCCTGAAGACGACCATGCCCGAGCACGCCCCGATCCTCCCCGTCATCGCCGCCGAGGTGGCCGCCCTCGCCCCCGGTTTCCGCGCCCTGAGCCTCACCGTCGAGGCGGCGCCGATCGTTCGTCCGGAAATCGCCGGCCGCGCCGTGGAGCGCGCCTGCCAAGCGCTGGCGCGTGGCGAACCGGACTGGGCCGAGGCGCACCTGGCAGCCTGGGCCGAGGCGTTCCGCCGCTTCGGCGCCAAGCCGCAGCGTACCCCCTGCTCCGCCGAAGCCCTGCGCAAACGCGCGCTGCGCGACGGCGGGCTGCCGAGCATCGACCCGGTGGTGGACCTGTACAACGCCATCAGCGTGCAATTCGCCATTCCGGTAGGCGGCGAGAACCTCGCCGCCTATGCCGGCACGCCGCGCCTGGTGGTCGCCGACGGCAGCGAGACCTTCGACACCCTGAAGAACGGCGAGGCGCTCGACGAATCCCCCGACCCCGGCGAGGTAGTCTGGCGCGACGACCTCGGCGTCACCTGCCGCCGCTGGAACTGGCGCCAGGGCGTGCGCACCCGCCTGGATGCCAGCGCCCGGCGCATGTGGTTCATCCTCGAGAGCCTGCCGGAAATGCCGCTGGCGGCCCTGCACGAAGCGGGCGGCCTGCTGCTCGACGAATTGCGCCTGATGATGCCCGGCATGCGCGCCGACTCGCGCCTGCTGTGCGTGGCGACGGAACCCACCGACAGCGTATAAGGGCCGAGTCCCCGAGGAGAACAGAACATGTACCTGCCTTCGCATTTCGAAGAGTCCGACCCGCAGGCGCTGCACGCGCTGATCCGGGACTATCCGCTGGGCCTGCTGGTCAGCCACGGCGAAGCGGGCCTGGACGCCAACCACCTGCCGTTCGAGCTGAGCCCGGAAAAGGGCGCGCAAGGCACCCTGGAAGCCCATGTCGCGCGCAACAACCCGGTATGGAGCGAGCTGCGCGACGGCGACGAGGTGCTGGTGGTGTTCCGCGCCGGCGATGCCTACATCTCGCCGCAGTGGTACCCGAGCAAGCAGGAGCACCACCGCCAGGTGCCGACCTGGAACTACCGGGTGGTCCACGCCCACGGCCGGGTGCGGATTCGCGACGACCAACGCTACGTGCGCGGCCTGGTGGCGCGCCTGACCCGCACCCACGAGGCGACCCAGGAAACGCCCTGGAAAATGACCGACGGCCCCGCCGACTACATCGACGAGATGCTCCGGCTGATCGTCGGCATCGAAATCGAGATCACCCGCCTGGTCGGCAAGTTCAAGCTCAGCCAGAACAAGGAAGCCCGCGATATCCGCGGCGCCAGCGCAGCGCTGCTGGCGCGCGGCGAACAGGCGATCGGCGCGGCCATGGACGACTGCGCCGCCCGGCGCGACGGCTGAGGCTCAGGCCTCGCCCGGCTGCGGCCGGTGGTGGACGAACTCGACCACCGTGCCGTCCGGCAGCAGCGCATTGAAGCAGGCGCCGGTGGGCGCGCGCGCCGGCCCGAAGATGATCTGCGCGCCGGCAGCCAGCAACCGCCGGTGATAGGGCTCGATGTCGTCCACCAGCAGGGTGCCGGTGGTGCTGCGGAACGGCGCCAGCGCCTCGTCACTGCCCTCCAGCAGGAGGAAGGCGCCGACCGCGGCGAGTGTCAGGCGTTTCTCGGGAAAGTCGAAGCGCATGTCGTGGGCGACGCCCTGCAGGTCTTCGTAGAAGGCGATGGCCGCATCGATGCTGCCCGGTTCCAGGTAGACACGGATGAACACCCGCGGCTCGGCGAAACCGGACGAGTCGTTGACGCGACGCCAGAGAAAAGGCTGGGACATGGCGCAGGACCTCCGCAGGCCAGGGCGAAAGGTCCGTTCTAGCATGCCGGCCGCGTCCGGCGAAACGCCCTCATTTCGTCGAGCGGACGTTGCCGTAGCGCACTTCTTTCGACGGCGGGTAGCCGTAGAAGGCGGTGTAGCACTTGCTGAAGTGGCTGGGCGAGACGAAGCCGCAGGCGACCAGGACCTCCAGCATGGTCAGGTCGGAATGTTGCAGCAGGCGCCGGCACTCGGTGATCCGCAACTCCAGGTAGTAGCGCACCGGCGTGGTTCCGAGCTGCTGCTGGAACAACCGCTCGATCTGCCGCCGCGAGCGCCCCACGTAGTGGGCGAGCTGCTCCTGGCTGAGCGGTTCCTCGATATTCGCCGCCATCAGGTTGATCACTTCGCGCAGCGGCGCGCTCATCTTCTCGTGCAGGGCCGGGCGCACCCGCCGGTAGCGCGACTCCTCGAAGGCGAGGATATCCACCACCGCCTCCACCAGGTCGCGCCCGTGGCGCCGGGCGATCCACTCCAGCGCCAGGTTGAAGGCGCCGGTGGGGCTGGCCGCGGTCAGGCGGTCGCGGTCGACCATGTAGCTGTCGCTGGTCACCTGGCTGTTGCGGGCGATCTCGGCGAGGGCGGCGCGGTGCTCGGGATGGATGCAGCAGCGGTAGCCATCCAGCAGGCCGGCGTCGCCGAGGAACCAGGCACCGTTCCACAGCCCGGCCAGGGCGACGCCGCGCGACGCCACGTCCTGCAACGCTTCCCGCAGCGCGGCGGACGAGCGCAGGGGCGTGCGCAAACCGCCGCAGACCACCAGCAGGTCGAGTCCTTGCCGCGCCGCCGAGGCGAGCGCCAGGTCCGGGCAGATCAGCAACCCGAGGTCGCTGGTCACCGGCTCGCCGCTCAGGCTGAAGTTGCTCACCGCGAAGGACTCGCTGCGGATCAGGTTGGCGGTCACCAGGGTGTCCAGCGCCTGGGTGAAGGCCGGCAGGGAAAAGTGTTCGAGCAGCAGGAAGCCCACCCGAGCCCGTGCCGAGCCCCCCTCCCCGGCCCCGGTGAACCTGAGGTTCTGCCCTTGCAGGGCGGCGCTGAAACGCCTTCTTTCCATCGATTCGTGCCTCTTGTTCTTCTTGTTCCCGGCCAGCGGGCCGCGACGCCTACCGTCGCGGCGAAAACCCCGGGCGCTCCATCATATGCGCAAGCCATGTGACTTGGCGCCTCCCTGGCGCGCCGGGGGAATATGCTCAAATACGCCCTCGGGGGGCTGCCCCTTTCGCACGCCACGGCGTCAGCGGAAACAGCGCGGACGAACGGTACGGAAACGCCCCGAAAAACCTGTAGACATATTGTCTAACAGAATCCTATAGTCATTATACAAACTGTAGACACAGCCCATGACAAGTAGAAAGGCCTCCATGAAAGCCCAACCCGACGTCGACTCGAACAGCGCCGATGCCCCCTTCGACCGCAAGGCGGTGCTGGGCGATGCGCTGCGCCGGCGGATCCTGAGCATGGAACTGGCGCCCGGCGCGGTCGTCGACGAACTCGCCCTGTGCGACGAGTTCGGCCTCTCGCGCCCGCCGGTGCGCGAACTGCTGCGGCAGATCGCCGCCGAGGGCTACATCGAACTGGAAGCCAACCGTGCGCCGCGCGTCGCGGCCATGAGCCACGACTCGCTGCACGCCTTCTTTCTCGCCGCGCCGCTGATCTACATCGCCACCACGCAACTGGCGGCCACCCATGCCAGCGAAGCGGAGATCGAGACGCTCAAGGCGATCCAGGAAGATTTCCGCAAGGCCATCGAAGAGAAGCATGTGGAAAACCGCGTCATCCACAACGACGCCTTCCACCTGGAGATCGGCAGGATGGCCCACAACGACTACCTCATGCCCAGCCTGCGCCGCTTGCTGATCGACCATGCGCGGCTGGGCAAGATCTTCTACCGCCATCCGACCACCGACGACATGCAACGCGACCTGGAACTCGCCTGCGACCAGCACGACCAGATCGTCGATGCCATCCAGCGGCGCGATCCGGATGCGGCGGCGGACATCGTCCGTGCGCATTTCGAGCTGTCGCGCCGGCGCATGGCCGAGTACGCGGCGCCGGCCGGAGTGGAGGTGGCGCTGGTCTACGAGGGTTAGCGAGCCCCCCGCGCCATGGCCCCGCCCGAGAAGCGGAGGCGGTCACGCAGGGGATGGTTACCGGGTTCCAATAACAAGAGTCAGGTCCCTGCGATGACGAAAGTAACCCACCTTCCGGCCGACGACCGTTCCTGCGGCTGGTATCACCTCAGCCCGCCGCGGCGGCCGAAGCCGGCCCACTACGGCAGGAGCGCCGCCCGTTGGGTGGTGGTCGGCGCCGGCTTCACCGGCCTCGCCGCCGCGCGCCAGCTGGCGCTGCATTTTCCCGACGAGGAGATCGTCCTGGTCGAGGCCCAGGAAGTCGGCTTCGGTACCGCCGGGCGCAACGCCGGCTTCGCCATCGACCTGCCCCACGACATCGGTGCCGACGACTACATCGGCGACATAGCGACCGCCCGGATCGCCCTGAAGCTCAATCTCGCCGGCCAGTCGCTGCTCCGCGAACAGGTGCAGCGCCATGCCATCGACTGCCAGATGAAGGCCTGCGGCAAGTACCAGGCGGCCGTCGAGGCGCGCGGCGTGGCTGTGCTCGACGCCTACCGGCGCGGCCTCGATCGGCTCGGCCAGGCCTACGAGGTGATCGAGGCGGACGACCTCCCGGGACACATCGGCACCGCCTTCTATCGCAAGGCCCTGTTCACCCCCGGTACCCTGCTGGTGCAGCCCTCGGCCCTGGTCAAGGGCCTGGCCGACAGCCTGCCGGGCAACGTCAGCCTCTACGAACACACACCGATCACCGCCGTGGAATATGGCGACAGGACCCTGCTGAGCCATCCCCACGGCAGCATCCTGGCCGACCGCCTGGTCCTCGCCAACAACGCCTTCGGCATGAGCTTCGGCTTCCTCCAGGGGCGGATGCTGCCGATCTTCACCTACGCCAGCCTGACCCGGCCGCTCGCTGCCGAGGAGCAGGCCCGCCTCGGCGGCCGCCCCTACTGGGGCCTGATCCCGGCCGACCCTTACGGCACCACGGTGAGGCGTACCCCGGACAACCGCCTGCTGATCCGCAACAGCTTCAGTTTCAACCCTGACGGACGCAGCGCCGGGAAGTACCTTGAGCGCTTCGCCGTACGCCATCGCGCCTCGTTCCGCCAGCGCTTCCCGATGCTCCCGGAAGTCGGCTTCGACTACACCTGGGGCGGCTCGCTGGCGCTGTCGAGGAACCACATGGGGCACTTCGGCGAGCTGGCGCCCAACGTCTATGGCGCCCTGTGCTGCAACGGCCTGGGGGTAACCCGCGGGACCGTCACCGGGAAGCTGCTGGCCGACTGGCTGGCGGGCGAACGCAACGAGCTGATCGACTTCCTGCTGCGCGCGCCCGGTCCCAGCGGCAATCCACCCGAACCACTCCTTTCCCTTGGCGTGAACCTCAACCTGAGGTGGGGGCAGTATCGAGCAGGTAGAGAAAGCTAGGCATCCCTAGTAACGCGCCCACGGGCGCCGACTTCGATTCAGACGGCCATTGAAGACCGGAGCTGGAGAGCGTTCCAGCCTCGCGGATTCGCTCGGCCCGAATTCACCGGCAGCGGTTAGAACCAGGAGACAATAATGACAAATCCTACGACCTCGATCGAAGACGTACCCCTCAACGCCTTCCACCGGCTGTTGACCCTGCGCTCCGGCGGCGGCTCCTTCGTCGACGGCTACGTGCTGAGCATCATCGGCGTGGCGATGCTGCAGATGACCGCGGCATTGCAACTGAGCAGTTTCTGGCAGGGCATGATCGCCGCCTCGGCGCTGGTCGGCATCTTCTTCGGCGGTTTCCTCGGCGGCTGGCTGACCGACCGCCTGGGCCGCCGCAGGCTGTTCTTCGTCGGCCCCAGCCTGTTCGTCCTCGCTTCCCTGGCGCAGTACGGGGTCGACTCGGCGGCGGCGCTGTTCGTCCTGCGCTTCCTGATCGGCGTGGCGGTGGGCATCGAGTACCCGGTCGCCACCGCCTTGCTGGTGGAGTTCCTGCCGAAGAAGTATCGCGGACCGCGCCTGGCCACCCTGACCATCCTCTGGTTCGCCGGCGCCGCCTTCGCCTACCTGGTCGGCGACCTGATCCTGCGCAGCGGCGGCGAGGACGCCTGGCGCCTGGTACTGGCCAGCACCGCGGCGATCGGCGCCGTGCTGTTCCTGCTACGCATCGGCACCCCCGAGTCGCCGCGCTGGCTGCTGAGCAAGGGCCGCGACGCGGACGCAGAACGGGTCATCCGCCAGGTCTACGGCGAAGCCTTCTCGCTGGCGAACCTGCCCGAACAGGCGCTGGAACGGAAGGTCACCATCTGGCACCTGCTCTACGCCGGCTACGGCAAGCGCATGCTCTTCGTCACCCTGTTCTGGACCTGCTCGGTGATCCCCGTGTTCGCCGTCTACGCCTTCGCACCCAAGGTGCTGCTGGCGCTGAACCTGAAGGGCGACTGGGCCTCCTACGGTTCGGTGGCGATCACCCTGCTGTTCGTCATCGGCTGCATCATCGCCACCCGCCTGATCAACCGCATCGGCCGGCGCTGCATGCTGCTGCACAGCTTCCTCTGGTCCGGCCTGGCGCTGCTCGGGCTGGGCGTCTTCCACGCCGGCTCGGAGGCGACCATCCTCGGCCTGTTCGGTGCCTACGCGCTGTTCATCGGCGGCGCCCAGGTGCTGCAACTGGTCTACCCGAACGAACTGTTCCCCACCGAGATCCGCGCCTTCGCGGTCGGCGTCGGCACCTCGTTGTCGCGCGTCGGCGCCGCGGTGGGCACCTACCTGGTGCCGCTTTCCCTGGAAACCCTGGGTACCGCCCAGACCATGTACGCCGCCGCGCTGGTGACCCTGCTCGGGCTGCTCGTGACCTGGGCCCTGGCGCCGGAAACCCGTTCGCTGAACCTGCAGCAGGCGGCTTCGCTCACCTGAACCACCCGCCGCGGCAGCGCCCGCCGGGTGCGCCGCGGCCCAGCGTCCCACAGGAGGAAACCCCGTGAAATTCGAAGGTATCTATACCCCCGCCATCACCCCGCTGAGCGCCGACGGCAGCATCGACACCCAGGCCTTCGCCGAGGTACTGGAGTTTCTCGTCGAGTCGAAGGTGCACGGCATCGTGATCGGCGGCTCCACCGGCGAGTACTACGCGCACACCGCCGAGGAGCGCCTGGCCCTCGCCGCCCGCGCCAGCGAAGTCATCGCCGGGCGCCTGCCGCTGGTGGTGGGAACCGGCGCGATCCGCACCGAGGACTCGCTGGCCTACGCCGAAGCCGCCCGCGCCATCGGCGCCGACGCCATCCTGGTCGGCTCGCCGCCCTACGCGCTGCCGACCTCGCGGGAGATCGCCGAGCACGTGCTGGCGGTGGACCGCGCCGCCGGCCTGCCGATCATGCTCTACAACTATCCGGCGCGGATGGGCGTGGAGATGGACGAGGCGTTCTTCGCCGCCGTCGCCGACTGCCGCAACATCGTCGCGATCAAGGAAAGCTCCGGCTCCACCGCGCAATTGCACCGCCTGGCCTGCCGCCACCCGCGGATCGCCTTGTCCTGCGGCTGGGACGACCAGGCCCTGGAGTTCTTCGCCTGGGGCGCGCGCAGCTGGGTCTGCGCCGGCTCCAACTTCATCCCTGGCGAACACCTCGCCCTGTACCAGGCCTGCGTGGTCGAGAACGACTTCGCCAAGGGCCGGCGCATCATGGCGGCGATGATGCCGCTGATGGACTTCCTCGAAAGCGGTCACTTCGTCCAGTCGATCAAGCACGGCTGCGAGCTGGCCGGCCTGCGCGCCGGCGGCGTACGTGCGCCGCTGAAGGCGCTGGACGAGGCCGGCAAGGCGGCACTGGCGGAGATCGTCGCCAGGCTCAAGGGCGAGGTCGCGCGGATCGTCGAGGGTGGCCGCCATGACTGAGCTGCTGAGCCGGGAGGAATACGCGGCCATCGCCGCGAGGCTGGACCTTCCCCAGCGCGCCTTCATCGACGGAGGGTTCCGCGATGCCTGCGGCGGCCGCACCTTCGCCTCGACCAACCCGGCCACCGGCGAGCTGCTGGCGCAGGTCGCCGCCTGCGACGCGGAGGACGTCGGGCACGCCGTGGCCAGCGCGCGGCGGGCGTTCGAGGACGGCCGCTGGCGCTCGCGCACGCCCGCCGAGCGCAAGGCGGCGCTGCTGCGCCTGGCCGAGCTGCTGGAAGAGCACCTGCTGGAACTGGCGGTGATGGAGAGCCTCGACAGCGGCAAGCCGATCCGCGAATGCCAGCACACCGACCTGCCGGAAACCATCAATACCCTGCGCTGGCATGCCGAACTGATCGACAAGATCTACGACAGCACAGCCCCGGTCGGTTCGGCGGCGCTGGCCATGGTGGTGCGCGAGCCGATCGGCGTGGTCGGCCTGGTGCTGCCGTGGAACTTCCCGCTGCTGATGCTCGCCTGGAAGATCGGCCCGGCGCTGGCGGCAGGCTGCTCCGTAGTGGTCAAGCCGGCCCCCGAGACCAGCCTGACCGCCCTGCGCGTCGCCGAACTGGCCAGCCGGGCGGGGATCCCCGCCGGGGTGTTCAACGTGGTCCCCGGCGGCGGCCGCGAGGCCGGCGAACCGCTGGGCCGCCACCCGGACGTGGCGATGGTCAGCTTCACCGGCTCCACCGCGACCGGCCGCCTGTTCCTCAAGTACGCCGCCGAGTCCAACCTCAAGAGGGTGGTACTGGAGTGCGGCGGCAAGAACCCGGCGGTGGTGATGAACGATGTCGAGGACCTCGACCTGGTGGCGCAACACGTGGTCAACGGCGCGTTCTGGAACATGGGCGAGAACTGCTCGGCGTCCTCGCGGCTGATCGTCCATGCCGAGGTCCGCGAGGCGCTGCTCGAACGCATCGGCGCGCAGCTCCGCGAGTGGCGCATGGGCGACCCGCTGGATCCGCGTAATCGCCTCGGCGCGCTGGTCAGCCCGGCGCACTTCGAGAAGGTCCGCGCGTACCTCGACCAGGCCAGGACGGAGCGGTTGGCGGTGCGCTTCGGCGGCGCCACCGAGGCTGGCATCTTCGTCGAGCCGACCGTGTTCGATGGCGTCTCGCCGCACAGCCGGCTGTTCCGCGAGGAAATCTTCGGCCCGCTGCTCTCGGTCACCTCTTTCGACGACATCGACGAAGCCATCGCCCTGGCCAACGACACCGTCTACGGCCTCGCCGCCTCGGCCTACACCGGCAGCCTGCGCCACGCACTGCGCCTGTCGCGGGAGATCCGCGCGGGGATCGTCACCGTCAACTGCTTCGGCGAGGGCGACGCCTCGACGCCCTTCGGCGGCTACAAGGAGTCAGGCTTCGGCGGTCGCGACAAGTCGGTCTGGGCACACGACCAGTACACAGAGTTGAAGACCATCTGGATCGACGCTTCCTGAAGCTGTCCGGCCCGCAAGGGCCGGCACTCCCGCCTGGCGGCGAGACCGGACAACCGGGCCGGACAGGCGACCAAGTGCAGACAACACCCATTCTGCATAACGTTCCGTCGCTATGCTGCTGCCTCCACCCTTCCCTTTTCCGCCAGGAACGACACGGAGACTCATCCATGACGGACAACCATATCGATGTACTGATCAACGGCTGCGGCATCGGCGGGGCGATGCTCGCCTACCTGCTCGGCCGCCAGGGCCACCGCGTGGTGGTAGTGGAGCAGGCACGGCGCGAACGCGCGATCAACGGCGCCGACCTGCTCAAGCCGGCCGGCATCCGGGTGGTCGAGGCGGCCGGGTTGTTGGCCGAGGTGACCCGTCGCGGCGGGCGGGTCCGCCATGAGCTGGAGGTCTATCACGACGGCGAGCTGCTTCGCTATTTCAACTATTCCAGCGTCGACGCGCGCGGCTATTTCATCCTCATGCCCTGCGAGTCGCTGCGCCGCCTGGTACTGGAAAAGATCGACGGCGAAGCGACCGTCGAGATGCTGTTCGAGACCCGCATCGAAGCGGTGCAGCGCGACGAGCGCCACGCGATCGACCAGGTGCGCCTGAACGACGGCCGCGTGCTGCGTCCGCGGGTGGTGGTGGGCGCCGACGGTATCGCCTCCTACGTGCGCCGCCGGCTGCTCGATATCGAGGTGGAGCGCCACCCCTACCCGTCGCCGATGCTGGTCGGCACCTTCGCCCTGGCCCCCTGCGTGGCCGAGCGCAACCGGCTGTACGTGGACGCGCAGGGCGGGCTGGCCTATTTCTACCCGATCGGTTTCGACCGCGCGCGACTGGTGGTGAGCTTCCCCAGGGAAGAGTCGCGCGAGCTGATGGCCGACACCTGCGGCGAGTCGCTGCGCCGGCGCCTGCAACACTTCGTCGGCGACGAGAGCGCCGAGGCGATCGCCGCCGTCACCGGCACTTCGCGCTTCAAGGGCATCCCCATCGGCTACCTGAACCTGGACCGCTACTGGGCGGACAACGTGGCGATGCTCGGCGACGCCATCCACAACGTGCATCCGATCACCGGCCAGGGCATGAACCTGGCCATCGAGGACGCCAGCGCCCTGGCCGACGCCCTCGACCTAGCCTTGCGCGACGCCTGCGCGCTGGAGGATGCCCTGGCCGGCTACCAGGCCGAGCGCTTCCCGGTGAACCAGGCGATCGTCTCCTATGGCCATG
Organism: Pseudomonas sp. FDAARGOS_761; assembly: GCF_013343155.1. Lineage (NCBI taxonomy): Bacteria > Pseudomonadati > Pseudomonadota > Gammaproteobacteria > Pseudomonadales > Pseudomonadaceae > Pseudomonas > Pseudomonas sp. FDAARGOS_761. Next base: position 4,768,773 of record NZ_CP054572.1, read on the forward strand.
CGCTGGCCACCAGCCTGGAGGATCGCCAGCGCTTCGCCGGGGTCTTCGACACCGCCCTGCAGGGCAGCAGCCGGGCGCCGGAAGCGCTGGGCGGCGAGCGTTCCTATCAGCCGGTGCGGTCGCCGGCGCCGCTCGGCTGAACCCGCCAGCGCGGCCGGAGCGTAGCGTCCGGCCGCGCGCCTAGAGCAGGTCGCGGCGCAACTGCGGGAATACCTTGGCCACCTTGTTCAGCAGGTAGTCGCCGTACTCGCCGTGGAAAGCGTGGACGTTGGCCTGGTCCCAGCGACGGGCGCTGTCATCCTGTTCCGGCACCTCGGGCAGCCCTTCGATGGGCTGCACGCGGGCATGGAAGTTCGGATCGAAGAACAGCGGGAACGACAGGCGGTCGCGCCCCGAAGTGTTGCGTGCCACCCGGTGCGGCGTGCTGCGGTAGAGGCCGCCGGTCATGCGTTCGAGCATGTCTCCGAGGTTGCAGACGAACGAGCCCGGTATCGGCGGAGCCTCCAGCCAGCCCTGTGGGGTGCGCACCTGCAGGCCGCCGATGGCGTCCTGGTGGAGCAGCGTGAGCAGGCCGTAGTCGGTGTGTTCGCCGACGCCCCACTGCACGTCGAGGCCCTCCGGCACTGGCTGGCTCGGGTAATTGAACAGGCGGAAGAGGATCAGCGGATCGCCGGTATAGCGCGCGGCGAAGTAGTCGGCTTCCAGTCCCAGACCGAGGGCGATGCCCTCCATCAGCCGGTGGCCGACGCGGGTGGTTGCGTCCAGGTACTCCAGCAGCGTCTCGCGCAGGCCGGGCACCTCGGGGAACAGGTTGGCGCCATGCAGCGGCGTCCCGGCGCGCACTTCGGGATGCTCAGCGTCCAGTTCGCTGCCCAGGTACAAGCCTTCCTTCCAGTCCGGGCGGTTGGAGGTCAGTTCGCCGCCAAGAGGGAAATAGCCGCGCCAGGCGCGCCCGCCAAGCTCCATGCGCCAGCGCAGCTTGCTCGCCTCGTCGAGGGCGAAGAACTGCCGCGCCAGGTGCTCCAGGCGCTCGACCAGTTGCGCCTCGACGCCGTGCCCGACCACGTAGAAGAAGCCCTGCTCGCGGCAGGCGCGGTCGATTCGCACGGCGACCGACCGTCGCGCCGCCGGGTCGCTGCCGGCAAGGGCGGCGATATCGATGATCGGCAGACTCGGAGTGCTCATGGCGTTCCTCACAGGGGTTGGGCGAAGGGGGTGCGGATGTCGGCGAGGAACTTCCGCGCACGCGGGTGCTGCGGGCGGTTGAAGAAATCGTCGGGGCTGGCGCGCTCCAGCACCCGGCCGGCGTCCATGAACAGCACGCGGTCGGCGACGTCGTGGGCGAAGCCCATCTCATGCGTTACCACCACCATGGTCATGCCGTCGCGGGCCAGGTCGCGCATCACCAGCAGCACCTCGCCGACCATCTCCGGGTCGAGGGCGCTGGTCGGTTCGTCGAACAGCATCAGCGGCGGCTCCATCGCCAGCGCGCGGGCGATCGCCACGCGCTGCTGCTGGCCGCCGGAAAGCCGCGCGGGGAACGCCGCCGCTTTGTCCGCCAGACCGACCCGCTCCAGCAGCGCCATGGCCTGGCGGCGCGCCTCCGCGGGTTTCAGGCCGCGCAAACGGAGCGGCGCCAGGGTGCAGTTGTCCAGCACGTTCAGGTGCGGGAACAGATTGAACTGCTGGAACACGAAGCCGATGTGCGAGCGGAAGCGATTGAGGTCCAGGCCGGGAGCGTGGATGTCCTGGCCATCGATCAGGATGCGCCCGCCCTGGATCGGTTCCAGGCGGTTCAGGGTACGGATCAGGGTGGATTTTCCGGAGCCCGAGGGTCCGCAGACCACCACCACCTCACCGCGGCCGACCTGTTCGTCGACATCCGCCAGGGCGTGGTAGGCGCCGTACCATTTGTTGACCTTTTCCAGCCGGATCATCGGGCCTCCTTGGGATTGCCACGCTGCGCCTGGCGGCGTTCGAGCCAGAAGGCGAAACGCGACAGTCCGAAGCACAGGATGAAATAGGTGAGGCCGAGGATCAGGTAGACCTGGGTCGGCAGGGTGAACACCTGGGTATTGATCTGCGAGGCGATGAAGCTGACTTCGGCCAGGCCGATGATGTAGCCCAGGGAGGTCTCCTTGATCGTCGAGACGAATTGGTTGACCAACGACGGCAGCATGTTGCGCAGCGCCTGCGGGAGGATCACCAGGCGCATGCTCGCCAGGTAGCCCAGGCCGAGCGAACGCGCCGCCTCGAACTGGCCACGGTCGAGGCCCTGGATGCCGGCGCGGACGATCTCGGCCAGGTACACCGCGTCGAACAGCACAAGCGCCAGCAGCATGGTGGTGAACTGGTCGGTGCGCTGGCCGGTGAGGGTCGGCAGGAAGAAATAGGCCCAGAAGATCACCATCAGCAACGGCACCCCGCGCACCACGAAGACCAGCACGGTGATCGGCCAGCGCAGCCAGCGCCAGGGGCTGACCCGCGCCAGGCCGAGCAGGATGCCCAGCGGCAGCGCCAGCAGCAGCGCCAGCGAGGCCAGGGCCAGGGTCAGGGCCAGCCCGCCCAACGGCCCGTTGGGGTACTGGCCGACGAGGAAGTACAGCCAGTAGCTATCGATCAGTTCCAGGGTGGTCATCGCCGTTCGACTCCCGGATAGCGCTGCTGGTACCAGGCGGCGGCGCCGGTGATGAGCAGCGATACGCTGAGATAGGCCGCGGTGGCGAAGGCAAAGGACTCGAAGCTGCGGAAGGTCGAACTCTCCACCTGGCCGGCCTGGTACATCAGCTCGGCGACGCCGATCACCGTGGCGATGCTGGTGTTCTTCCACAGGTTGAGGGCTTGCGAGATCAGCGGCGGTACGGTGATCCGCAAGGCCTGCGGGAGGATCACCAGGCGCATGCTCGCCAGGTAGCCGAAGCCCAGCGCGCGGGCGGCCTCCAGTTGCACCGTGGGCACCGCGCGGATGCCGCTGCGCATGTCCTCGCTCATGAACGCGGCGGTGTACAGGGTCAGCGCGACGATAGCGCTGGCGGCCTCGATGTTGCCGGCGTAGAGCCAGGCCTTGAGGTCCTCGGGTAGCCATTCCGGCGCGGCGAAGTACCAGAACAGCATGTGCGCCAACAGCGGTATGTTGCGGATGCTCTCGACATAGGCGAAACCGAGCCATTGCAGGGCGCGGAACGGCGCCAGGCGCAGCAGCGCCACCAGCATCGCCAGCGGCACGGCGAAGACCAGGGTGACGGCGGCCAGCTTCAGCGACAGCAGCAGGCCGGCGACCAGCATCTCATGGTACTGGCCGCGCAGCAGCAGGGAGAAATCGAACTCGAACATGGGAAAGGCGCACGCTGTCCGCGAGGACTCACAGGGGACGGGCGGCGACGCGCATGGTCGCCGTCACGCAGAGACGTCAGGCGCTCACTCGGGGATCCGGTCGGAATCGATCTTGAAGTGGCGCTCGCTGAGGTTGGACTTGGTGCCCGGTCCGTACCACTTGAGGTACAGCTGCTCCGCCGCGCCGCTGCGCTCCAGGCCGGCGAGGGTCGAGTCGACCAGTTGCTTGAGTTGCGGATTGCCCTTGCGGAAGGCGATGGCCAGGGCCTCGGTACTCAGGTTCTCCGGCAGGATGGCGTAGCCGCCGGCCGCCGCGCCGAGCTTGCCGAAATCGTTGACCAGTGCCGACTCGTCGTCGACGAATGCCTGACCCTTGCCCTGCTGCAACGCCAGCAGCGCCTGCTGGCTGGTCTCGAAGGTGACCACCTGGGCGTTGGGCAGCGCCTTGCGGATGTTCGGCTCCTGGGTGCCGCCCTTGACCGTCAGCACCTTCTTGCCGTCGAGGTCATGCAGCGAGGCGAAGCCGGCGTTCTTCTTCACCAGGGCCTTCTGCCCGGTGACGATGATCGAATAGGAGAAATCCACCAGCGCCTCGCGCTCCTTGTTGTGGGTCAGCGAGGCGGCGAGCAGGTCCACGTGGCCCTGCTGCAACTCCGGGATACGCGCCGCCACGGAAATCTGCTTGAACACCGGCTTGACCCCGATGGCCTTGGCGATCTCGGTACCAAGATCGACCTCGTAGCCGATGATCTGACGGGTCTTCGGGTCGATGAAGCTGTTCGGCTCGTCGGTGCCAAGGGTGCCGATGACGATCTCGCCCTTTTTGCGGATGTCGGCCAGGTCGTCGGCATGGGCAGCGCTGCCGATCAGGGTGAACACAGCCGCCACGGCTGCGCCAAGCAGGCGAATCTTCATGATGGGTATCTCGCGGAGGAATGGGGTTCGACGTCGGGCGCCGGGTGGGCCGCAGTCTATTAATAACCAAACATCCGGTGAAATATGGTTTTCATATAACCATATGAGATATCAAACTATGCCACTTCCCGCCCCGCGCCAGGGCCCGCGCGCGCTCAGGTGCCCTCGCGCAAGCGCAGCGGGTCCACCAGCCCGGCGGCGATGGCCATGCCCACCAGCTCCGGCAGGGTCTGGGCCTGCATGCGCTTCATCACCCGCGCGCGGTAGAGGTCGACGGTCTTCACGCTGACTTCCAGTTGCTCGGCCACCTCGCGGCTGGTATAGCCGCGCACCAGCGGCAAGAGCACGTCGCGCTCGCGCGGGGTGAGGCTGTCCAGGCGTTCGCGCAACCCGGCGTCGAGATCGCGGTGGCGGCGCCGACGGGCGTGGCGATCGAGGGCCTGCTGCACGCTGTCGAGCAGCAATTGTTCGTTGTAGGGTTTCTCGATGAAATCCACCGCCCCGGCCTTGAAGGCGCGCACCACGATGGGCACGTCGGCATGGCCGCTGACGAAGATCACCGGCAGGTCGATGCCGCGCGCCAGCAGTTCGTCCTGCACGTTCAGCCCGCCCATGCCGGGCATCCGCACGTCGAGCAGGACGCAGGCATGGCGGCCGCCCTCGCAGGCGTCGAGGAAGTCCCGGCCCTGGGTGAAGGGCCGTGCCTTGAGGCCGACCGATTCCAGCAGCCAGACCGTCGATTCGAGCATGCCCTGGTCGTCGTCGACCACGTAGACCAGCGCTTCGTCAGGCATAGCCATCGTTAACCTCCCGTGGCGCCGGCGGCGAGCGGCAGCCGGCAGTTCATGAGCAACCCGCCATCCGCCGGCAGCTCGGCTTCGAGGGTGCCGCCGAAGCCCTCGACGATGCTGCGGCTCATCGACAGGCCCAGGCCCAGCCCTTCCGGCTTGCTGGTGTGGAACGGCGTGAAAATGTGTTCCAGCTGATCCGCCGGCACTCCCGGTCCCTGGTCGCGAACCCACAAGCAGAGCAGCCCGCCGGGCTCGACGCGGCTACCGATGACGACCCGCGACGGCGAGCCGGGATGCGCCTCGCGGTTGGCTTCGATGGCGTTGCGCAGCAGATTGAGGAACACCTGTTCGAGCAGCACGCGGTCGGCATACAGCGGCGGCGGATTGTCGGTCATCGCTTCTTCCACCGCCACTTGCCAGTGCCCGGCTTCCCAGGCGCAGAGGCCGATGGCCTCGCGTGCCACCTGGTTGAGGTCGAGCGCCTGCAGGCGCCGCTGGCCCTTGCGCAGGAAGGCGCGCAGGCGCTTGATCACCTCCGCCGCGTGGCCGGCGTGCTCGCCGATCCGCGCCAGCCCCTCGGCCACCCGCCCGGCGGCCTCGGGCTGGCTGCCGAGGACGGCCAGGTAACGCTGGCTGGCGCTGGCGTAGTTCATCACCGCCGCCAGCGGCTGGTTGATCTCGTGGGCGATGCCCGAGGCCAGTTCGCCGAGAGTGACCAGCCGCGCAGTGTGCGCCAGTTCGTCCTGGTGACGGCGCTGCTGGGCCTCGCGCAGTTCGCGTTCGGTCATGTCGCGGGCCACCAGCGAGTAATAGCGCTCCTCGCCGCGGCCGCGATGGGCCAGCAACACCAGCGAGACCGGCAGCGACGGACGCCCGTCCTGCGGTTGCAGGCGCCCCTCGCGGCTCCACACGCCGCCATCGCGCGCCTGTCGCCAACCCTCTTCGGCCAGCCGCGCCGGGGTGTCGCCGGCCAGCAGGCGTTCCAGCGCCGGCGCCTCCTGCCCGTCGGCGATGCCGAGGGCGGCGCGTGCCGAAGGATTGAGGTAGGTGACGCGGCCGCCATGCTCGACGAACAGCACCAGGTCGGTGTTCGCCTCGACCACTTCGGCCAGGCGCCGGCGGTTCTCCTCCGCCTCGACCCGCCGGGTGACATCGCGGGACACGCTGACCACCTCCACCACCGCCCCGGTGTAGGTCTCGCGGATCGCCCGGCTGGCGGTCTCGAACCAGCGGTAGCGGCCGTCGCGGTGGCGGATACGGTAGGTGATGGTCAGGTAGCCGTCCTGCTCCAGCGCTTCGCGCGCGCGCAGCGCCACCTGGCCGCGATCCTGGGGATGGAACAGCGCCTGCGCCGGTCGCCCGCGCAGTTCCTCCGGCCAGTAGCCGAGCAGGGTCCAGGAGGCCGGCGAGGCGTCGAGGAAAACGCCGTCGAGGGTATGCCGGGAAATCAGGTCGGTGGTGTTCTCGGTGATCAGCCGGTACAGCCGGCTGGCCCGCGCCGCCTCGCGCTCGCCGCGCAGGCTGGCGGTGGCGTCGCGGCAGCGCGCCAGCACCCGGGCCTCGGCGCTGTCGGGAATGAACTGCCAGAGCAGGATGCGCCCGTCGCACTCCGCCTCCACCTCGCCGAGGGCCCGCGCCTGCCCCAGGCTGGCGCGCACCAGTTGCCCATGGTTGGCCGGGAGGAAGGCGCGCCAGGCCTCGCGCGGCCGCTCGCCAAGCAAGGCAAGGAAAGCCTGGTTGAATTCCACCGCCTGCGCCTCGCCGTCGAGCAGCAGCGCCGGCTGCGGGTCGGCGGCGAGGAACGGCGCGGCGCGGGTGACGCCACGGGCGGCGGCGAGCAACGGTGCGAGGAGCAGGCCGAGCCAGTCCAGCGCGGCGCTCTGCGGCGTATCGCTGGCCACCAGCAGCAGGCCTTCGTCGCCAGCCTGCAGGTCGAGGGCGAAGGCCATGCCATGCTCCACGCCGGCACGCCGCAAGCGCGCGCCGAGCCAGGACGCGGAACGCCGCAATTCGTCCAGCGCCAGCCGGCCGTCGCGCGCCAGGCGCTCGCGCAACGCCAGGTCGCTGGCCCGGTTCGGCTCGCCGGCACCCGGCGGCAGCGCCGGCGACGGCGGCACCGGGGTATAGGTCTGCGCCTGCGGCTGCCAGGCCAGGTACCAAGCCTGGCGCGTACCCGGATGTTCGAGCAGCAAGAGGCGCAGCGCACCGACCCGCTCGACCAGCGGCGCGCCCTCGCGCAGCAGGCGCAGGAGGCTGTTGAGGGCAGGCGAAGCGGGAAGCGGACTCATGGACGGAAGCGGACCTTGGGAATGCATATGGTAGTTATACTATAAGCTTATGGTTTAACTTCCATATATTTTTCAACGTTGCTATAAATCGCCCCAACCCAAGGAGCGCTTCGCCTGGTCCTTGGAAGCTGTTCACGAACTACCGAGCCAGGGAAAAGCCAGCCGTTCTCGACGCTGTCTTTCCGACTCACGGCAGATCGTGACCCTTGCCCAGAACAGAGCTAACAATCAGCCACGGGGTACTCTTCATGTCGATCTTCGAACAGGGTCTCGCGCCCGCCGCCGTCAACCACATCGCCCTGACGCCGCTGAGCTTCATCGAGCGCACCGCCAGCGTCTATCCGCACTACCCCGCGGTGATCCACGGCAACATCCGCCGCGACTGGGCGCAGACCTACCAACGCTGCCGACGCCTGGCCTCGGCCCTGGCCGGGCGCGGCATCGGCCAGGGCGACACGGTGGCGGTGATGCTACCGAACATCCCCGAGATGCTCGAGGCGCACTATGGCGTGCCGATGATCGGCGCGGTGCTGAACACCCTCAACGTACGCCTCGACGCCGAAGCCATCGCCTTCATGCTGCAACACGGCGAAGCCAAGGTGCTGATCACCGACTACGAATTCCACGAGGTGATCCATGCCGCCATCGGCATGCTCGACCACCCGCCGCTGGTGGTCGACGTCAACGACCCCGAGTATGGCGAAGGCCGCCCGGTTGGCGAACTGGACTACGAGGCGCTGCTCGCCGAGGGCGACCCGCAGTTCGCCTGGGAATGGCCCCGGGACGAGTGGCAGGCGATCTCGTTGAACTACACCTCGGGCACCACCGGCAACCCCAAGGGCGTGGTCTACCATCACCGCGGCGCCTACCTGAACGCGCTGGGCAACCAGATGACCTGGTCCATGGGCCAGCACCCGGTGTACCTCTGGACCCTGCCGATGTTCCACTGCAACGGCTGGTGCTATCCGTGGACGGTGACCGCGCTGGCCGGCGTCCACGTCTGCCTGCGGCGGGTCGATCCGCAAAAGGTCCTCACCCTGATCCGCGAGCACCAGGTCAGCCACCTGTGCGGCGCGCCCATCGTGCTCAACGCCCTGATCAACATGCCCGACTCGGCCAAGGCCGCCATCGACCACCCGGTGCACGCCATGGTCGCCGGCGCCGCGCCGCCGGCCAAGGTGATCGGCGCGGTGGAAGAGATGGGCATCCGCGTCACCCATGTCTACGGCCTCACCGAGGTCTACGGCCCGGTCACGGTCTGCGCCTGGCACGGCGAGTGGGACGACCTGCCGCTGGAGCGGCGCGCCGCGATCAAGTCGCGCCAGGGCGTGCGCTACCCGACCCTCGAAGGGGTGATGGTGGCCGACCCGAAGACCCTCGAGCCGGTGCCGCGCGACGGCCAGTCCATCGGCGAGATCTTCATGCGCGGCAATACCGTGATGAAGGGCTACCTGAAGAATCCCAGCGCCACCGAGGAAGCCTTCGCCGGCGGCTGGTTCCATACCGGCGACCTGGCGGTCTGCCATCCGGACGGCTACATCGAGATCCGCGACCGGCTCAAGGACATCATCATCTCCGGCGGCGAAAACATCTCCACCATCGAACTGGAGGGCGTGCTCTACCGCCACCCGGCGGTGCTGGAGGCGGCGGTGGTGGCGCGGCCCGACGAAAAGTGGGGGGAAACGCCCTGTGCGTTCATTACCCTGAAGAGCGATCATCAGGGGCTCGCCGAGAGCGAGATCGTCGCGTTCTGTCGCGAACACCTGGCCGCGTTCAAGATTCCGCGTACCGTGGTGTTCTCGGAACTGCCGAAGACCTCCACCGGCAAGATCCAGAAATACGTGCTGCGCGAGTGGGCCGCCGCCCTCTGAGCGCCGCCAGCCGAATTGCCCGTGCAGCGGCCGTGCCACGGCGGCCGTAGGCAGGATGCGCACGGGCAACCCTGTACCTGCGGCCGTCCCGCCGGCCGTTCACCGACGAGGTGTGCAATGCCTGAATACAACGCCCCGCTGCGCGACATGCGCTTCCTGCTCAACGACGTGTTCGACGCCCCCGCCCTGTGGCAGCGCCTGCCGCGACTGGCCGAGCGGATCGACGCCGACACCGCCGACGCCATCCTCGAGGAAGCGGCCAAGGTCACCGGCGGCCTGCTCGCGCCGCTCAACCGCAGCGGCGACGAAGAAGGCGCGCAGTGGCAGGACGGCGCCGTGCGCACCCCGGCCGGCTTCCGCGAGGCCTACGCGACCTACGCCGAGGGCGGCTGGGTCGGCCTCACCGGCAATCCGGCCCATGGCGGCATGGGCATGCCGAAGATGCTGGCAGTGCAGTTCGAGGAGATGATGTACGCGGCCAACGCCAGCTTCAGCCTCTACTCGACCCTTTCCGCCGGCGCCTGCCTGGCCCTCGATGCGCACGGCAGCGAGGAGCTGAAGAACAGGTACCTGCCGAACATGTACGCCGGCACCTGGGCCGGCTCCATGTGTCTGACCGAACCGCATGCCGGCACCGACCTGGGCATCATCCGCACCAAGGCCGAGCCGCAGGCCGACGGTTCCTACAGGATCAGCGGGACGAAGATCTTCATCACCGGCGGCGAACAGGACCTCACCGAGAACATCATTCACCTGGTGCTGGCCAAGCTGCCCGACGCGCCGGCCGGTTCGCGCGGCATCTCGCTGTTCCTGGTGCCGAAGTTCCTGGTCGGCGACGACGGCGCGCTCGGCGCACGCAACGCGGTGCACTGCGGCTCCATCGAGCACAAGATGGGGATCAAGGCCTCGGCCACCTGCGTGATGAACTTCGACGGCGCCAGCGGCTGGCTGGTCGGCGAAGTCAACAAGGGCCTGGCGGCGATGTTCACCATGATGAACTACGAGCGCCTGTCCATCGGCATCCAGGGCATCGGCTGCGCCGAGATGTCCTACCAGAGCGCCGTCGCCTACGCCCGCGAGCGCCTGCAAAGCCGCGCGCCGACCGGCCCGGTGGCCAGGGACAAGGCCGCCGACCCGATCATCGTGCACCCCGACGTGCGCCGCATGCTGCTCACCATGAAGGCGCTGACCGAGGGCGGCCGCGCCTTTTCCACCTATGTCGGGCAGCAGCTCGACTTGGCCAAGTACGCCGAGGACCAGGAAGAACGCAGCCAGGCCGAAGCCCTGGTGGCCTTGTTGACCCCGGTGGCCAAGGCCTTCTTCACCGATACCGGCCTGGAGAGCTGCGTGCTCGGCCAGCAGGTGTTCGGCGGCCACGGCTACATCCGCGAATGGGGCCAGGAGCAACTGGTGCGCGACGTACGCATCGCGCAGATCTACGAAGGCACCAACGGCATCCAGGCGCTCGACCTGATGGGCCGCAAGGTGGTCGCCAACGGCGGGCTGTTCCTCTCCATCTTCAGCCGCGAGGTGCGAGCCTTCGCCGCCGGCGCCAACGCCGAACTGGCGGAGTTCGTCACCCCGCTGCTGACCGCCCTGGACCTGCTGGACAACCTCACCCAGGGCATCGTCGCCCGCGCCGGCAACGACCCGCGCGAGATCGGCGCAGCCTCGGTGGAATACCTGCATCTGTTCGGCTATACCGCCTACGCCTACCTCTGGGCGCGCATGGCCGCCGCCGCGCTGCGCCAGCGCGAGGCCGACCCGGCGTTCCACGACGGCAAGCTGGCCACCGCGCGCTTCTACTTCGCCCGCATCCTGCCCCGCGTGCACTCCCTCGCCGCCGCCGTCGAAGCCGGCAGCGAAAGCCTGTACGGCCTGGAGGCGGAACAGTTCTGAAGCTTCCGTCGAGCGTTGTCGCGCGGCCCGTGGGCCGCGTGTTTTTTTCGGGACAGCATGCAGCGCGCTGTCCGCCGACAGCCGGCGATAACGGCGGATAACCGCGAAGCGGTTATTCGCCCTACGACGCCCGGGAAGCCGGCCAGGCATTCCTGAAAAACGACGCAACCGCCGGTTATTCGCTAGACCAGGAACAAGGACATATCCATGCGAACCCTCACCACCCTCCTCGGCAACAGCCAGAAACTCGACGGCGGCGCCATGTTCGGCAATGCCCCGCGCGCGCTCTGGTCACGCTGGATGCAGCCCGATGCGGAGAACCGCATCGACCTCGGCTGCCGTGCCCTGCTGGTGCGCGACGGCGAGCGCAACGTACTGGTGGAGACCGGCATCGGCGCGTTCTTCCCGCCCGCCCTGCGCCAGCGCTACGGCGTCCAGGAAGAGCGCCACGTACTGCTCGACAGCCTCGCCGCGGTCGGCCTGGACGACGCCGACATCGACGTGGTGCTGCTCACCCACCTGCACTTCGACCACGCCGGCGGCCTGCTCGCCGCCTGGGAAGAAGGCCAGCCGGCGCGCCTGCTGTTCCCCAACGCGCATTTCGTCAGCGGCCGCCGCCACTGGCAGCGCGCGCGCCAGCCGCACCCGCGCGACCGAGCCTCGTTCGTGCCGGAACTGCTCGACCTGCTGCAGGCCAGCGGACGCCTGGAGCTGCTCGACGACGGCGAGCGCTCGGCGCATCTGGGCGAGGGCTGGCGTTTCCATTTCAGCGAAGGCCATACCCCGGGCCAGATGCTCCCGGAGATCGCCATGCCCGACGGCCCGGTGGTATTCAGCGGCGACCTGATCCCCGGCGCACCCTGGGTACACCTACCGCTGACCATGGGCTACGACCGCTTCCCGGAAGGCCTGATCGAGGAAAAGGAACGCCTGCTGGACAGCCTCATCGCCCGCAACGGCCGACTGGTCTTCACCCATGATCCGTGCGTAGCCATGGGCCGGGTGCGACGCGACGAACAGGAGCGCTACAGCCTCTACGACACCCTCGAGCGGGTCGAGAACCTCGAGGCCTGAGCGAAAGGTGCGGCCCGCCCCGGCGGCGGGCCGCGGGAATCAGGAACGCGCCTTGCGCGCGCCCTTGCAGCGCTCGATGCCGAGCCGGCAGATCCGCTCGCAGAGTTCGGCGAAACCGATCCCGGCCGCCGCCGCGGCCTGCGGCAGCAGGCTGGTGGCGGTCATTCCCGGCAGGGTATTGACCTCCAGGCACCAGAGCCGGCCCTGTTCGTCGAGGCGGAAGTCGGTGCGGCTGTAGCCGCTCAGCTTCAGCGCCCGGTGTACCTTCAGCGCCAGACGCTGGGCCTCGGCGGCGATCGCCGGCGGCAGGTCGGCGGGAAACACCTCGCGCACCGCGCCGGCCTGGTACTTGTGCTCGTAGTCGAAGACCTCCTGGCCGCCGAGGAGAATCTCGCCCACCGGCAGCGCCTGGTCGTCGAGCACCCCGACGGTGACCTCGCGGCCGGCGACGAAGCGCTCCAGCATCACCTCGTCGCCATAGCGCCCGGCCAGCTCGATAGCCGGCTGCAATTCGGCCTGGGAATGCACGATGGACAGCCCCACAGTGGAGCCCTGGCTGTTCGGCTTGACCACCAGGGGGAAGCCCAGTTGCTCGCGCACCGCCTCTTCCGAGGCCGGCGCCATCAGCCAACTGGCGGTCTCCACCCCGGCGGCGAGGAACAGGCGCTTGGCCACGTCCTTGTCCATCGCCATGGCGCTGGCCAGGTGGCCGCTGCCGGTATAGGCGAAACCACCGGCATCCAGCAGCGCCTGCAGGGTGCCGTCCTCGCCGGTGCCGCCGTGCAGGGCGAGGAAGAACACGTCGACCCCAGCCAGTTCGCCGGCGCTCAGCAGGCTCTGCTTGCCGCTGCGGATGATCGCCAGCGAGTCGGAGTCCGGCGGGACCTCCTTGACCTTGCTCGCCAGCAGGCGGCGCTCTTCCTCCGCGCCGAGCAGGCCGCTGGCGGTATCCACCGCCAGCACCTGGTGGCCGGCGCTGCGCAACGCCTGGATCACCTGCGCGCCGCTGGCGATGGAGACGTCCCGTTCCTCACTGCTACCGCCGAAGAGAACGGCGACCTTCAACTTGTCCTGTCCCATGTTCCACCTGTCGTTCCAGTGCTGGAGGCAGAAAAGCACAACACAGGGGTAACTGAACAGAGACAGTCATCGTCGCGCGCAGCGAACGGCCTCCCTCAGCCGCGCAGTTCCTCGACCAGCGTGCGCAGCAGTTCGGCGGCCGGCAGCTCCCGCGCCAGCGCCGCGCCCTGGCCGGCCCACTGGGCGGCGAAATCATGGTTGCCGCGAGCCAGAGCGGCGGTCTGCAACGCTTTGGTCGCGTCGTAGACGAACGGATAGTCCGGCAAGGGCGGCACTCCAGGCGCGGCGGCATCGAAGAACATCCGGTTGGGCAGGCCGCGGGCGCTGCGCCCGGACATGGTCACGGTCAGCGCGGTGCGCGCCGCGCGCGGCCCCTTCAGCGCCTCGCGGTAGGCGGCGTTGGCCGAGGACTCCGGACAGAGGACGAAGGCGGTGCCCATCTGCACGGCGCTCGCGCCCAGCTCCAGGGCGGCGCGGATGCCCCGTCCGTCCATGATCCCGCCGGCAGCCACCACCGGTAGCGAACCGCGCGCCGCCAGCAGGCGGACCAGCGCCAGGGTGCCGATGGCGGCGTCGCCGCGCTCCGGCTCGAACACCCCGCGATGGCCACCGGCCTCGATGCCCTGGGCGACCACCGCATCGGCGCCGGCGGCCTCCACCAGAGCCGCTTCCCCCGGCGTGGTGGCACTGACCAGTACGCGGATGCCCGCCGCCTGCAACGCGCGAACCTGGTCGCGGGGCGGCGCGCCGAAATGGAAGCTGACCGCCGCCGGCCGCTCTTCCAGCAGCATCGGCAGCAGAGTCGGGTCTTCGAGGAAGCTCAGGTAGATGTTGTTCAGGCGCGCCGGCGGCTCGGCGCCGAACTCGGCGAACAGCGGCTTCAGGTAGTCCAGCCAGGCGCGCTCGCGGGCCGGGTCGGCCTGCCCCGGGCGGTGGCAGAACAGGTTGACGTTGAACGGCTTGTCGGTCAGCCCGCGCACCTCGCGGATCAGCGCCCGGCCTTTCTCGGCGGCGCTACCGGTGATGGCGATCGAACCGAGCCCGCCGGCGTTCGATACGGCGGCGGCCAGCGCCGGCGTGGAGACGCCGAGCATGGGTGCCTGGACGATCGGCTGCTGGATGCCGAGCAGGCGCGTGAAGCGGTCAGTCATGGCGATTCCCTCTCCCGGTCGGACGACACCGCGTCGGCCGACGCTTGACCAATATATCTTCATAAAAGAATATTTTTAACAATTCATTCTCATAAAGAGATAGATCGATGGACCTTTCCTCCCTCGAAATCTTCCGCGCGGTCGCCCACGAAGCCAGCGTCACCCGCGCCGCTCAGCAGTTGCAGCGAGCGCAGTCGAACGTCACCACGCGGATCCGCCAGCTCGAGGAGGACCTGGGCGTCGAACTGTTCCTGCGCGACGGCAAGCGCATGAGCCTGACCGAACGCGGCAGCGAATTCCTCGCCTATGCCGAGCAGTTGCTGGCTCTCGCCGACGAGGCGCGCCAGTCGATGCATCCCGCCGAGCCCGGCGGGCGCCTGCGCCTGGGCAGCATGGAAAGCACCGCGGCCAGCCGCCTGCCGGCGCTGCTGGCGAGCTATCACAAGGCCTGTCCGCGGGTCGCCCTGGAAGTCTCCACCGGCACCAGTCGCGCGTTGTTCGATGGGGTGCGGGCGCGGCGCCTGGACTGCGCGCTGGTGGCCGCCGGCCCGGGCTGGGCCGGCGAACTCGATGGCAGCGGCCTGCGCGGCGAGCCGCTGTTCCGCGAGGACCTGCTGATGATCCTGCCGGCCGAACACCCGCCGGTCCACGACGTCGCCGAGGTGCGCCTGCGCACCCTGGCCGGCTTCGCCCGTGGCTGCACCTACCGGCAACTGGCCGAGGACAGCCTGGGCACACCGCTGACGGTGCAGGAAGTCGGCTCCTACCATGCGATCCTCGCCTGCGTCGCCGCCGGCGCCTGTGTCGGCGTGCTGCCGCGCTCGGTGCTGCAACTGCTCGGCACGCCGCCGCTGCGCAGCCTGCCCCTTGCCGAAGTAGACACCTGGCTGGTCTGGCGCGAAGGCTACGCGACCGCCGCCTTCGAACGCTGGCGCGGCGTGCTGGGCCAGGCCGGCGACTGAGCGGCCAGGGGCGAACCCAACGGCCTGGCTCCGGTCCAACCCCGAGCCATCAGAACAATAGCGAGCCAAGGAGTTGCCCATGAGAAGACTGCCCACCCTCTGCCTGCTGGCCCTCGCGCCGCTCACCGGCGTGGCGCCCCAGGCCCAGGCCGCCAGCCTCTACAACCTGCTGGTGGGGACCTATACCGAAGGCTCCAGCGAAGGCATCCAGGTATACCGCTTCGACGGCGCCGACGGCTCGGTGAAAGGCCCGCTGCGCGTGGCCCATACCAGCAACCCCTCGTACCTGACCTTCGCCCCGGACCAACGCACTCTGTTCGTGGTCAACGAGAACGGACGGGGCGGCAAGGGCGATACCGTCGGTCGCGCCACGTCCTACCGTTTCGATCCGATCAGCGGCCGCCTGCAACAGATCAGCCAGGTCCAGACCCTCGGCGATCATCCGACCTACAGCAGCCTCAGCCACGACGGTCGCTACCTGTTCGTCGCCAACTACTCGGTACAGCCGGAAGGCTCGGTGGCGGTACTGCCGGTGCGCGCGGACGGCTCGCTGGCGCCGGTGGTGCAGGTGGAGTCGCACCAGGCCAGCAAGGTGCATCCGCGCCAGGTTTCCGGTCATGTGCACTCGGTGGTGTCCTCGCCCGACGGCCAGTACCTGTTCGCCCCCGACCTCGGCGCCGACAAGGTATTCGTCTACCGCTACGCCCCGGAACAGGCCGAACGTCCACTGCAGGCGGCCGATCCGGCATTCGTCCCGACCCCGCCCGGCAGCGGCCCGCGCCATCTGATCTTCAGCGCCGACGGGCGTTTCGCCTACCTGACCCTGGAACTGAGCGGCCAGGTGATGGTGTTCGCCCATGAGGGCAATGGCCGCCTGCGTCAGTTGCAGACCCACGACCTGGCGCCTGCCGGCTTCCAGGGCAAAGTCGGCGCCGGCGCCCTGCACCTGTCCGCCGACGGCCGCTTCCTCGGCGTGCTCAATCGCGGCGACGACAACCAACTGGTGACCTTCGCCGTCGACCCGGCCAGCGGCCAGTTGCGTTTCGTCGAACGGCGCTCGGTGGAAGGCACCGAGCCGCGCGAATTCGCTTTCTCGCCCGGCGGGCGCTTCGTCCTCGTGGCCAACCAGAACAGCGACCAGTTGCGGGTGTTCGCCCGCGATCCGCAGAGCGGCCAGGTGGGCAAGACGCTGCAAAGCGTCGAGGTGGGGTCACCGAGCGATCTGCGCTTCGTGGCGGTGCCGTGACCTTGCGCTCGGCCATCCGCCGATACGCCGCTGGGCCGGCGGATCGGCGCTAAGCGGTCATCCGCACTACGGAGCCAGAGCCGAAGCCCGCCCTGGCTCCGAGGCCCACAGGCATGGAGCTTCCGCCCACATACGGCAAGTCCTGTAGGGCGAATAACGCCAGGGGCGTTATCCGCCGCTGTCCCGAAGAACCGGCGGATAACCGCAAGCGGTTATTCGCCCTACGGAACCAGGATCCGCCACGTAGAGGTTTGTCATGCTTACCCTCCAGACGATGGGGTAGCTAACTCGCCCCGGCAGGAGGTCGAATCGTCGCGCAGCGGGTCGAGCGACAGTGATGCCGCGAAGGCGTCTCGCTCCAGGGGAACCGTCGCGACGGGTTGCCCGCAAGCTACACCCAGCCCCTCCCCCAATAGTCCCCGCGACCAATCGTCAGCCCCTCATCCCACCGTCCCGCGACACCAACGAATCCACCTGAAACCCACGTCCAGCAAGGCCTACAGTGCTAATCACAGACGCCCTTGACCTCAACTTAACTTGAGGTTTTATAGTCCCCGCTGCGGTCATACCGCCCCGTTTCCCCAGGACCACGAACCGCCCCCACGGCCGCTTCGCGGCGCCGGATGGCGACCAGCACAAGGAACGACCCATGCAGCGCTTCATCGATAACTCGCTCGAAAGCAACTGGCTCTGGCTGACCGCCCGGATCTGCCTGGCCCTGATGTTCGTCGCCTCGGGACTGGCGAAGCTGTTCGACTATCAGGCCAGCCTGGAGGAAATGCGCGCCGCCGGCCTGGAGCCGGCCTGGCTGTTCAACATCGCCACCGCCGTGACCCTGCTGGCCGGCTCCGCGCTGGTCCTGCTGGACCGCAAGCTATGGCTCGGCGCCGGGGCGCTGGCGGTGTTCCTGCTGCTGACCATCCTCATCGTCCACACCTTCTGGAGCAAGACCGGCGTCGAAGCCAAGCTGGCGATGTTCTTCGCCCTCGAGCACATCGCGGTGATCGGCGGCCTGATCGCCACGGCCATCGCCAGCGTGCAACGCCAGCGGCTGCGCCAGGACGTCTCCGTGGCCGCCACCTACCAGAAGGCCTGAGGCGATCATGCAGAAACCCGTCCTGATCGCCAGTGCCGCGCTCATCTGCGCGGCGGTTATCGGCATCGCCGTCTACGCCACCGGCTCGGCGAAGAAAGACGCCGGCGGTTTCGCCGGCTACCCGCCGGTGAAGGTCGCCCTCGCCTCGGTGGAGCGGCGGGTGGTGCCGCGCGTCTTCGATGGCGTCGGCGAGCTGGAGGCCGGTCGCCAGGTCCAGGTGGCCGCCGAAGCGGCAGGACGGATCACCCGCATCGCCTTCGAATCGGGCCAGCAGGTGCAGCAAGGGCAGTTGCTGGTGCAACTCAACGACGCGGTGGAACAGGCCGAGCTGATCCGTCTCAAGGCGCAGTTGCGCAATGCCGAGATCCTCCATGCCCGTGCGCGCAAGCTGGTAGAGCGCAACGTCGCCTCGCAGGAACAGCTGGACAACGCCGTCGCCGCCCGCGACATGGCGCTCGGCGCGGTGCGCCAGACCCAGGCGCTGATCGACCAGAAGGCAATCCGCGCGCCCTTCTCCGGCCAACTCGGCATCCGCCGCGTGCACCTCGGCCAGTACCTCGGCGTCGCCGAGCCGGTGGCCAGCCTGGTGGATGCGCGGACCCTGAAAAGCAATTTCTCCCTGGACGAAAGCACCAGCCCCGAGCTGAAGCTCGGCCAGACCCTCGAGGTCCTGGTCGACGCCTATCCGGGGCGCAGCTTCCCGGCGCGCATCAGCGCCATCGACCCGCTGATCGGCAAGTCGCGCACGGTGCAGGTCCAGGCCTTGCTGGACAACCCCGAAGGCCTGCTCGCCGCCGGCATGTTCGCCAGCATCCGGGTCTCGCGCAAAGCCGACGCGCCGTCGCTGAGCGTGCCGGAAACCGCGGTCACCTATACCGCCTACGGCGACACCGTGTTCGTCGCCCACCAGGAAGGCGACCGGCCGCTCAGCGCCAAGCGCGTCTCGGTGCGGATCGGCGAGCGCTGGGACGGTCGCGTGGAAATCCTCCAGGGCCTCGCCGAGGGCGACCGGGTAGTGACTTCCGGGCAGATCAACCTGAGCGACGGGATGGCCGTGGAACCGGTCAAGGAAGACACCCTGAGCAGCGCCGCGCCCCCCGTGCCGGTCGCCGGCCGCTGAAGGAACCCCGCGATGACCTTTACCGACCTGTTCGTCCGCCGGCCGGTGCTGGCGCTGGTGGTCAGCACGCTGATCCTGCTGCTCGGCCTGTTCTCCCTGGGCAAGCTGCCGATCCGCCAGTACCCGCTGCTGGAAAGCTCGACCATCACCGTCACCACCGAGTACCCCGGCGCCTCCGCCGATCTCATGCAAGGCTTCGTCACCCAGCCGATCGCCCAGGCGGTGTCGTCGGTGGAGGGCATCGACTACCTTTCCTCGACCTCGGTGCAGGGGCGTAGCGTGGTGACCATCCGCATGCTGCTCAACCGCGATTCGACCCAGGCGATGACCGAGACCATGGCCAAGGTCAACTCGGTGCGCTACAAGCTGCCCGAGCGTGCCTACGACTCGGTGATCGAACGCTCTTCCGGCGAGACCACCGCGGTGGCCTACGTCGGCTTTTCCAGCAAGACCCTGCCGATCCCGGCGTTGACCGACTACCTGTCGCGGGTGGTCGAGCCGATGTTCTCTTCCATCGACGGCGTGGCCAAGGTCCAGACCTTTGGCGGCCAGCGCCTGGCCATGCGCCTCTGGCTCGACGCCGACCGCCTCGCCGGGCGCGGCCTGACCGCCTCCGACGTGGCCGAGGCGATCCGCCGCAACAACTACCAGGCGGCGCCGGGGATGGTGAAGGGGCAGTACGTGCTGTCCAACGTGCGGGTCAACACCGACCTGACCAACGTCGACGACTTCCGCGAGATGGTCATCCGCAACGATGGCAACGGCCTGGTGCGCCTGCGCGACGTCGGTACCGTCGAACTGGGCGCCGCGGCCACCGAGACCAGCGCACTGATGGACGGCGACCCGGCGGTGCACCTGGGGTTGTTCCCGACGCCCACCGGCAACCCGCTGGTGATCGTCGACGGCATCCGCAAGCTGCTGCCGGAGATCCAGAAGACCCTGCCGCCGGATGTCCGCGTCGACCTCGCCTACGAGACTTCGCGCTTCATCCAGGCCTCCATCGACGAGGTGGTGCGGACCCTGGTGGAAGCGCTGCTGATCGTGGTGCTGGTGATCTACCTCTGCCTCGGCTCGCTGCGCAGCGTGCTGATCCCGGTGGCGACCATTCCCCTGTCGATGCTCGGCGCCGCCGCGCTGATGCTGGCCTTCGGCTTCAGCGTCAACCTGCTGACCCTGCTGGCGATGGTGCTGGCCATCGGGCTGGTGGTGGACGACGCCATCGTGGTGGTGGAGAACGTCCACCGCCACATCGAGGAAGGCAAGTCGCCGGTGGCGGCGGCGCTGATCGGCGCCCGCGAAGTGGCCGGCCCGGTGATCGCCATGACCATCACCCTGGCCGCCGTGTACACCCCCATCGGCCTGATGGGCGGCCTCACCGGCGCACTGTTCCGCGAGTTCGCCCTGACCCTGGCGGGCGCGGTGATCGTGTCCGGGGTGGTGGCGCTGACCCTGTCGCCGGTGATGAGTTCGCTGCTGCTCCAGGCGCACCAGAACGAGGGGCGCATGGGCCGCGCCGCCGAGTGGTTCTTCGGCGGCCTGACGCGGCGCTACGGGCAGGTCCTGGAGTTCTCCCTGGGCCACCGCTGGCTGACCGGCGGCCTGGCCTTGCTGGTGTGCATCAGCCTGCCGCTGCTGTATTCGATGCCCAAGCGCGAACTGGCGCCGACCGAGGACCAAGCCGCGGTGCTCACCGCGATCAAGGCGCCGCAGCACGCCAACCTCGACTACGTCGAACTGTTCGCGCGCAAGCTCGACCAGGTCTACACCAGCATCCCGGAAACCGTGAGCACCTGGATCATCAACGGCACCGACGGCCCGGCGGCGAGCTTCGGCGGGATCAACCTGGCGGCCTGGGAAAAACGCGAGCGCGACGCCTCGGCGATCCAGTCCGAGCTGCAAGGCAAGGTCGGCGACGTCGAGGGCAGCAGCATCTTCGCCTTCCAGTTGGCCGCCCTGCCCGGCTCCACCGGCGGCCTGCCGGTGCAGATGGTGCTGCGCAGCCCGCAGGACTATCCGGTGCTCTACCGGACCATGGAAGAGATCAAGCAGAAGGCCCGGCAGAGCGGGCTGTTCGTGGTGGTCGACAGCGACCTCGACTACAACAACCCGGTGGTCCAGGTCCGCATCGACCGCGCCAAGGCCAACAGCCTGGGCATCCGCATGCAGGACATCGGCGAGTCGCTGGCGGTGCTGGTGGGCGAGAACTACGTCAACCGCTTCGGCATGGAAGGCCGCTCCTACGACGTGATCCCGCAGAGCCTGCGCGACCAGCGTTTCACTCCGCAAGCGCTGGCACGACAGTTCGTGCGCACCCAGGACGGCAACCTGGTGCCGCTGTCGACGGTGGTCCGGGTGGAGCTTCAGGTCGAACCGAACAAGCTGATCCAGTTCGACCAGCAGAACGCCGCGACCCTCCAGGCGATCCCCGCGCCCGGCGTCTCCATGGGCCAGGCGGTGGCCTTCCTCGACGACGTGGCGCGCGGCCTGCCGGCCGGCTTCAGCCACGACTGGCAATCCGACTCGCGGCAATACACCCAGGAAGGCAACACCCTGGTGTTCGCCTTCCTCGCCGCCCTGGTGGTGATCTACCTGGTGCTCGCCGCGCAGTACGAGAGCCTGGCCGACCCGCTGATCATCCTGATCACCGTGCCGCTGTCGATCTGCGGCGCGCTGCTGCCGCTGGCGCTGGGCTACGCGACGATGAACATCTATACGCAGATCGGCCTGGTCACCCTGATCGGCCTGATCAGCAAGCACGGCATCCTCATGGTCGAGTTCGCCAACGAACTGCAACTCCACGAGCGCCTCGACCGCCGCGCGGCGATCCTGCGCGCCGCACAGATCCGCCTGCGGCCGGTGCTGATGACCACCGCGGCAATGGTCTTCGGCCTGGTGCCGCTGCTCTTCGCCAGCGGCGCCGGCGCCGCCAGCCGCTTCGGCCTGGGCGTGGTGATCGTCTCCGGGATGCTGGTCGGCACCCTCTTCACCCTGTTCGTGCTGCCCACCGTCTATACCCTGCTGGCGCGCAACCACGCGGAAGTCGACAAGAGCCCGCGCAGCCGGCAACTGGCCGAGGCCGATCTGCTGGTGAACAAGGCATGAAGCGCTCCTACCCGAACCTTTCGCGCCTGGCGCTGGCCCTGGCGGTCGGCACCGGCCTGGCCGCCTGCAGCGTCGGCCCCGACTACCAGCGTCCGCAGTCGCCGCCGCCACGCGTCGCCAGCGAGCACCTCGACGAGTTCTCCGGCGAGCGGCGGGAAGCGCCCTGGTGGAGCTTCTTCGACGATCCGCAACTGGTGCGCCTGGTCGACCAGGCGCTGGCGCGCAACCACGACATCCGCGAGGCCCGCGCCAACCTGCGCAGCGCCCGCGCGCTGTTCGACGACCGCTGGCTCGACCAGTTGCCGCAGGTCACCAGCCAGGCCGGCTACAGCCGCAGCATCGAACAACAGCTGGACTACGACGGCGAGCCGCGCCGGCGCCTGGCGGAGAGCTACCGCGCCGGCTTCGACGCGCAGTGGGAAATCGACCTGTTCGGCCGCCTCGGCCGACTTTCCGACGCCGCCCTGGCCCGCGCCGAAGCGGCCGACGCCGACCTCCGGCTGGTACGCCTGAGCATCGCCGCCGACACCGCCCGCGCCTACTTCGAGATCCAGGGCTACCAGCGCCGGCTGGACGTGGCGCGCGCCCAGGTGCGCAGTTGGCGCGACACCCTGGAGCTGACCCGCAGCAGCCTGCAACTGGGCAGCGGCCTGCCGGAGGACGTGGAGAACGCCCAGGCCAACCTGCTGCGCAGCGAAGCGGCGATTCCGCCACTGACGACCGCGCTGGAGAGCGCCCGCTATCGCCTCGACGTGCTGCGCGGCGAGGCACCGGGCAGCGGCGCGCCGATCCTCGACGGTGGCGGCGCCGCGCCATTGGCGAAGAACCTGCCGCTGGGCGACGTCGACCGCCTGATCCTCCAGCGCCCCGACGTAGTTAGCGCCGAGCGGCAACTGGCAGCGAGCACCGAAGACGTCGGCGCGGCCACCGCCGAACTCTATCCGCGCCTCGACCTGGGCGGCTTCATCGGTTTCTTCGCCCTGCGCAGCGGCGACCTCGGCAGCGCCTCGCGCGCCTTCGAACTGGCGCCCAGCGTCAGTTGGCCGGCGTTCCGCCTGGGCAACGTGCGGGCCCGCCTGCGCGCCGTCGAGGCGCAGTCCGACGCCGCGCTGGCGCGCTACCAGCGCTCCCTGCTGCTGGCCCAGGAGGACGTCGGCAACGCGCTCAACCAACTGGCCGAACACCAGCGTCGGCTGGTCGCCCTGTTCCAGTCCGCGACCCATGGCGCGAACGCCCTGGAGATCGCCAACGAACGCTACCGCGCCGGCGCCGGCAGCTACCTGGCGGTGCTGGAGAACCAGCGCGCGCTGTACCAGATCCGCGAGGAACTGGCGCAGGCGGAGACCGCCTCGTTCGTCAACGTCATCGCCCTCTACAAGGCGCTCGGCTGGGGCAGCGGCGACCTGGCGCCGGGCGCCGGCCAACTGGCCGCCGGCGAAACCGCCGGGGCCAACCGTTGAGAGTTCCGATTCAGGCCCTGGCAGCGACGATCATGCGGGTTTCCATCGGCAGGTCGACGATCCGCTCCACCGCGAAGCCGCCGCGCCCGAGCAGGTCGACCACCTCCTCGGTGGTGCGGTGGCGGCCAGCGCAGGCCATGAACAGGTGCACGTCCCAGAGCACCGACATCGGCGACGGCTCGCTGGCCGAGATGGTCCGCTCGATCACCACCACCCGGCCGTCGCCGGCCATCGCCTCGCGGCAATTGCCGAGCAACCTCAGGCTGGCGGTTTCGTCCAGATCGCCGATGATCCGCGACAGCAGGTAGATATCGCCGTTGGACGGCACCTCTTGCAGCATGTCGCCGCCCACCAGGCTGACGCGCTCCCCTGCCAACAGGCTGGAGAGGTTGTCGCGGGCCACGCCGAGGGAACCCTCGCGGTCGAGCATCACGCCCCGGGCGCTGGGCTCGGCCTGCAGGATGGCCTTGGTCAATTCGCCGGAACCGCCACCGACGTCGACGAAGCTACGCCCGCGGAAATCCAGGAGCCTGGGGATCTCATGGAAGGCCAGGTTGCTTGCCTTCATCGCCAGCAGGAAGCGCCGGCCGGCATCCGGGCAGCGCTTCAGGTAGCTGTAGAAGTCTTCGCCGAACGCCAGCTCGAAGCCTGGGGTACCGCTGAGCAGCGCCTCGCAGGCGGGCGTCCAGGCGGCGTGGAACTCCTCGCCGTAGAACAGCACCATGTCGCGGAAGGAGCCCTCGACATCCCTCAGCAGGTGGCTGGTGGGGGTATTGGCGTAGCCGTCGCGGGTATCGCCCTGAAAGATCTCGAAGGCCACCAGCAGGCGCATCAGTCGATGGATGCGCTCGGCATCGGAACCGACCGCGGCGGCCAGCGTCTCGTCGCTGTCGATCCCGCTCTCGATCAGATCGGCCAGCCCGAGGCGCGTAGCGACGTAGACGCAACGGGACTTCCATTCCCCGGTAACAACTTGTATCAAATTACGCGCAGCAGCAAGATTCGAATTATTCATCTTTTATTCTCTCTCGTTACACATTTCCGTAACCCGAGAAGTACCCAAGCGCTCTATTTCGCACTTCTTGCCCGCTCGGCGAGAAATACCGCAGAACACCCCGGTTCATTCGGAACTTTGAGAAAAAATGCGCTCATCCCCCGGATCAGCGCTCCCTGGATCTCGTTGCGGAAACAACCCTGAAACTTTCCAACTGCCTGTTCCAGAGCCTTTTCCTGCGTACCGAAAGAATAAAATTACAACTTGGCTACAACCTCCGGCATTGCAGGAAGCATCAGCTTAGCAATCCCGCATACCCTGTCTGGCACCTACCAGATCTTGTAGTTGAGCCGGTACGAGCGTTCTGTGTTTTATGCAATCCACATCAGCGACCAGGGATGCTGGCTATTTGAAACACTTCACGGAATGACGCTGAAAGTCTTCGCGACCTCGTCTGTCGCACCTTAACGAAAGCATTGCGAATCCATTACCGACAGGTTTTCAAAAGAAACCCGGGATGAAACTCCTATTGCCTTTCGAAAATTGGAAACGACAGGCGAACATATGTAACGCGAAATTTCACTCTACGTATAAACAATGCGCCCAGCGAATATCGCTCCCTTACCGAGCGACGAACTCCTGCGCGCCAGCGAATAACCGATGCCGCGAGGGAAAAGTTTCTCCGGCATACCTGCAGAGCCCTCTCGGAGGCGGCGCATGAACGGTCAGCGGTACAGGGAAACACCCCTCGACATCGAGCGTCTGCGGCGCCTGAATCGCGCCACGGTGGAGCGCTACATGGCCATGAAGGGGGCCGAACGGTTACAGCGGCACAGCCTGTTCGTCGAGGACGGCTGCGCCGGCAACTGGACCACGGAAAGCGGCGAACCCCTGGTTTTCCGGGGCCATGAGAGCCTCAGGCGGCTCGCCGAGTGGCTCGAGCGCTGCTTCCCCGACTGGGAGTGGCACAACGTGCGGATCTTCGAGACCGAGGATCCGAACCACTTCTGGGTCGAGTGCGACGGGCGCGGCAAGGCGCTGGTCCCGGGGTATCCGCAGGGCTATTGCGAGAACCACTACATCCATTCCTTCGAACTCGAGAACGGCCGGATAAAACGTAATCGCGAGTTCATGAACCCGATACAGAAATTGCGTGCATTGGGAATAGCCGTTCCGCAAATAAAACGTGACGGTATTCCCACTTGAATGACATCTACCGCCAAGGAGCATTGACGATGCCTGACACGACAAATCCAATCGGTTTCACCGATGCCAACGAACTTCGCGAAAAGAATCGCGCCACCGTCGAGAAGTACATGAATACCAAAGGCCAGGATCGCCTGCGCCGCCATGAACTTTTCGTCGAGGACGGCTGTGGCGGTTTATGGACCACCGATACCGGCTCGCCCATCGTCATTCGTGGCAAAGACAAACTTGCGGAACATGCCGTCTGGTCATTGAAGTGCTTTCCCGATTGGGAGTGGTACAACATAAATATATTCGGAACCGACGACCCCAATCATTTCTGGGTCGAATGCGACGGTCACGGCAAGATTCTTTTCCCCGGATATCCCGAAGGTTATTACGAAAACCACTTCCTGCATTCCTTCGAACTTGAAGACGGCAAGATCAAGCGCAACCGCGAATTCATGAACGTCTTCCAACAATTGCGCGCCTTGAGCATTCCGGTCCCGGAAATAAAACGCGAAGGCATTCCCACTTGATCGAAACGATATCTCCTGCCGAAGGGGGACCCACCATGGACGATCTATTGCAACGCGTACGGCGCTGCGAAGCGCTGCAGCAACCCGAATGGGGCGATCCGTCGCGCCTGCGCGACGTGCAGGCGTACCTGCGCGGCAGTCCGGCGCTGATCCGCGCCGGCGACATCCTGGCCCTGCGCGCGACCCTGGCGCGGGTCGCCCGCGGCGAGGCGCTGGTGGTGCAGTGCGGCGACTGCGCCGAGGACATGGACGACCACCATGCCGAGAACGTGGCGCGCAAGGCCGCCGTGCTGGAACTGCTGGCCGGCGCCCTGCGCCTGGCCGGCCGGCGGCCGGTGATCCGCGTCGGGCGCATCGCCGGGCAGTACGCCAAGCCGCGTTCCAAGCCGCACGAGCAGGTCGGCGAGCAGACCCTGCCGGTCTATCGCGGCGACATGGTCAACGGCCGCGAGGCCCATGCCGAGCAGCGCCGGGCCGATCCGCAGCGGATCCTCAAGGGCTACGCGGCGGCGCGCAACATCATGCGCCACCTGGGCTGGGACGCCGCGTCCGGGCAGGAGGCGAATGCCTCGCCGGTCTGGACCAGCCACGAGATGCTGCTGCTCGACTACGAGCTGTCGATGCTGCGCGAGGACGAGCAGCGCCGGGTCTATCTCGGTTCGACCCACTGGCCGTGGATCGGCGAGCGCACCCGCCAGGTCGACGGCGCCCATGTGGCGCTGCTGGCCGAGGTGCTCAACCCGGTGGCCTGCAAGGTCGGTCCGGAGATCGGCCGCGACCAGTTGCTGGCGCTCTGCGAGCGCCTCGACCCGCGCCGCGAGCCGGGGCGCCTGACGCTGATCGCGCGGATGGGCGCGCAGAAGGTCGGCGAGCGCCTGCCGCCGCTGGTGGAAGCGGTGCGCGCGGCCGGCCACCCGGTGATCTGGCTGAGCGACCCGATGCACGGCAACACCATCGTCGCGCCCTGCGGCAACAAGACCCGCCTGGTGCGCAGCATCGCCGAGGAGGTGGCGGCGTTCCGCCTGGCGGTGTCCGGCTCCGGCGGCGTGGCCGCCGGGCTGCACCTGGAGACCACCCCGGACGACGTCACCGAGTGCGTCGCCGATTCCAGCGGCCTGCACCAGGTCAGCCGGCACTACACCAGCCTCTGCGATCCGCGGCTGAACCCCTGGCAGGCGCTCAGCGCGGTGATGGCCTGGTCCGGCGCAGAAGCGATCCCGAGCGCAACCTTCCCCCTGGAGACCGTGGCATGAGCGGCATTCCCGAAATCACCGCCTATCCCTTGCCGACCGCCCAGCAGCTGCCGGCCAACCTGGCGCGCTGGAGCCTGGAGCCGCGGCGCGCGGTGCTGCTGGTGCACGACATGCAGCGCTACTTCCTGCGCCCGCTGCCCGAGAGCCTGCGCGCCGGGCTGGTGGCCAACGCCGCGCGGCTGCGCCGCTGGTGCGTCGAGCAGGGCGTGCAGATCGCCTACACCGCCCAGCCGGGCAGCATGACCGAGGAGCAGCGCGGCCTGCTCAAGGACTTCTGGGGGCCGGGCATGCGCGCCAGTCCGGCCGACCGCGAGGTGGTCGAGGAGCTGGCGCCGGGGCCGGACGACTGGCTGCTGACCAAGTGGCGCTACAGCGCCTTCTTCCACTCCGACCTGCTCCAGCGGATGCGCGCCGCCGGCCGCGACCAGTTGGTGCTGTGCGGCGTATACGCCCACGTCGGGGTGCTGATCTCCACGGTCGACGCCTACTCCAACGACATCCAGCCGTTCCTGGTGGCCGACGCCATCGCCGACTTCAGCGAGGCGCACCACCGCATGGCCCTGGAATACGCCGCCAGCCGCTGCGCGATGGTGGTCACCACCGACGAGGTGCTGGAATGAACGCCCTGCCCACATCGCTGTTGCAGCGCCTGCTCGAACGGCCGGCGCCGTTCGCCTTGCTCTACCGCCCGGAAAGCAATGGCCCGGGCCTGCTCGACGTGATTCGCGGCGAGACGCTCGAACTGCACGGCCTGGCCGACCTGCCGCTGGACGAGCCCGGCCCGGGCCTGCCGCGCCATGACCTGCTGGCGCTGATTCCCTACCGGCAGATCGCCGAGCGCGGCTTCGAGGCGCTCGACGACGGCACGCCGCTGCTGGCGCTGAAGGTTCTGGAGCAGGAACTGCTGCCGTTGGAGCAGGCCCTGGCGCTGCTGCCGAACCAGGCGCTGGAACTGAGCGAGGAAGGTTTCGACCTCGACGACGAGGCCTACGCCGAAGTGGTCGGGCGGGTCATCGCCGACGAGATCGGTCGCGGCGAAGGCGCCAACTTCGTGATCAAGCGGCGCTTCCAGGCGCGCATCGACGGCTACGCCACGGCCAGCGCGCTGAGTTTCTTCCGCCAGTTGCTGCTGCGCGAGAAGGGCGCCTACTGGACCTTCATCGTCCACACCGGCGAACGCACCCTGGTCGGCGCCTCGCCCGAGCGACACATCAGCGTGCGCGACGGCCTGGCGGTGATGAACCCGATCAGCGGCACCTACCGCTACCCGCCGGCCGGGCCGAACCTGGCCGAGGTCATGGAATTCCTCGACAACCGCAAGGAAGCCGACGAGCTGTACATGGTGGTGGACGAGGAGCTGAAGATGATGGCGCGGATCTGCGAGGACGGCGGCCGGGTGCTCGGTCCCTACCTCAAGGAGATGGCGCACCTGGCGCACACCGAGTACTTCATCGAGGGCCAGACCAGCCGCGACGTGCGCGAGGTGCTGCGCGAGACGCTGTTCGCCCCGACCGTCACCGGCAGCCCGCTGGAAAGCGCCTGCCGGGTGATCCGCCGCTACGAGCCGCAGGGTCGCGGCTACTACAGCGGGGTGGCGGCGCTGATCGGCGGCGATGGCCAGGGCGGGCGCACGCTGGACTCGGCGATCCTGATCCGCACTGCCGAGATCGAGGGCGACGGCCGCCTGCGCATCGGCGTCGGCTCGACCATCGTGCGTCACTCCGATCCCCTGGGCGAGGCGGCGGAAAGCCGGGCCAAGGCTTCCGGGCTGATCGCCGCGCTGAAGAGCCAGGCGCCGCAGCGCCTGGGCTCGCACCCGCACGTGGTGGCGGCGCTGGCCAGCCGCAACGCGCCGATCGCCGACTTCTGGCTGCGCGGCGCCAGCGAGCGCCAGCAGTTGCAGGCCGACCTGTCCGGACGCGAGGTGCTGATCGTCGACGCCGAGGACACCTTCACCTCGATGATCGCCAAGCAGCTCAAGTCGCTGGGCCTGACGGTGACCGTGCGCGGCTTCCAGGAGCCGTACTCGTTCGACGGCTACGACCTGGTGATCATGGGCCCCGGCCCGGGCAACCCCACCGAGATCGGCCAGCCGAAGATCGGCCACCTGCACCTGGCCATCCGTTCGCTGCTCAGCGAGCGCCGGCCGTTCCTCGCCGTGTGCCTGAGCCACCAGGTGCTGAGCCTGTGCCTGGGCCTGGACCTGCAACGCCGGCAGGAACCCAACCAGGGCGTGCAGAAACAGATCGACCTGTTCGGCGCCGCCGAGCGCGTCGGCTTCTACAACACCTTCGCCGCGCGCGCCCTGCAGGACCGCATCGAGATCCCCGAGGTCGGCCCGATCGAGATCAGCCGCGACCGCGAGACCGGCGAGGTCCACGCCCTGCGCGGGCCGCGCTTCGCCTCCATGCAATTCCATCCCGAATCGGTGCTGACCCGCGAGGGTCCGCGCATCATCGCCGACCTGCTGCGCCACGCGCTGGTCGAGCGGCGGCCCTGAGCCAGGAGAGCCCATGCACAGATATGTCGTGATAGACGCCTTCGCCAGCGAACCGCTGCAAGGCAACCCGGTGGCGGTGTTCTTCGACTGCGACGACCTCAGCGGCGAGCGCATGCAGCGCATGGCGCGGGAGATGAACCTGTCGGAGAGTACCTTCGTGCTCCGCCCGCAACAGGACGGCGACGCGCGCATCCGCATCTTCACCCCGGTCAACGAACTGCCGTTCGCCGGCCACCCGCTGCTGGGCACCGCCATCGCCCTGGGCGCCGAGACCGACAAGGACAGGCTGTTCCTGGAGACCAGGATGGGCACCGTGCCCTTCGCCCTGGAGCGCCAGGACGGCAAGGTGGTGGCCTGCAGCATGCAGCAGCCGATCCCCACCTGGGAGCACTTCAGCCGCCCGGCCGAGCTGCTCGCCGCCCTCGGCCTGAAGGGCTCGACCTTTCCCATCGAGGTCTACCGCAACGGCCCGCGCCACGTGTTCGTCGGTCTGGAGAGCGTCGCCGCGCTGTCCGCGCTGCACCCCGACCACCGCGCGCTGTGCGACTTCCCGGACCTGGCGGTGAACTGCTTCGCCGGCGCCGGGCGGCACTGGCGCAGCCGCATGTTCTCGCCGGCCTATGGCGTGGTCGAGGACGCCGCCACCGGTTCCGCCGCCGGGCCGCTGGCGATCCACCTGGCGCGCCACCGGCAGATCCCCTACGGGCAGCAGATCGAGATCCTCCAGGGCGTCGAGATCGGCCGGCCGTCGCGCATGTACGCCCGCGCCGAGGGCGCCGGCGAGCGGGTCTCGGCGGTGGAAGTGTCGGGCAACGGCGCGGCCTTCGCCGAAGGCCGGGCCTACCTGTGAACGGGCAGAACGGAGGAACGCCGTGATGGGCGTCAACGCGAACATTTCCGAGTCCCTCACCGGGACCATCGAAGCCCCTTTCCCGGAGTTCGAGGCGCCGCCGGCGAACCCCATGGAGGTGCTGCGCAACTGGCTGGAACGCGCCCGCCGCTATGGCGTGCGCGAGCCGCGGGCACTGGCCCTGGCCACGGTCGACGGGCAGGGCCGGCCGTCGACGCGGATCGTGGTAATCGCCGAACTCGGCGAACGCGGGGTGGTGTTCGCCACCCACGCCGATAGCCAGAAGGGCCGCGAACTGGCGCAGAACCCCTGGGCCTCGGGGGTGCTGTACTGGCGCGAGAGCAGCCAGCAGATCATCCTCAACGGCCGCGCCGAACGCCTGCCCGACGAGCGTGCCGACGCCCAGTGGCTGAGCCGCCCGTACCAGACCCACCCGATGTCGATCGCCTCGCGGCAGAGCGAAACCCTCGCCGACATCCACGCCCTGCGCGCCGAAGCCCGGCGCCTGGCGGAAACCGACGGCCCGCTGCCGCGCCCGCCGGGCTACTGCCTGTTCGAACTGTGCCTGGAGTCGGTGGAGTTCTGGGGCAACGGCACCGAGCGGCTGCACGAGCGCCTGCGCTACGACCGCGACGAAGGAGGCTGGAAGCACCGCTACCTGCAACCGTGACGACACCGCTGACCGCTGCGCCGGCGTTTCACGGCGGATATGCGTCCCGCGGCCCCGGAGTCGGGCCGTAGGGCGGATAACCGCAAGCGGTTATTCGCCCTACGCGGCCTCGAAGCTCACCCGTTTTACGGTGGATAACCGAATGCGGTCATGCGTACCGCGGCCTCGGAGCCGGGCTGTAGGGCGAATAACGCCACCGGCGTTATCCGCCGCTGCGCCGACGTTTCATCGCGGTAAACGGTCATCCGTCCCAGCCGAACACCCATCGATTCGAACACTCGAGAAAAGGAAGCACCCATGAGCGAACCCATCGATATCCTCATTGCCGGCGCCGGCATCGGCGGCCTCAGTTGCGCCCTGGCCCTGCACCAGGCCGGCATCGGCAAGGTCACGCTGCTGGAAAGCAGCAGCGAGATACGCCCCCTTGGCGTCGGCATCAATATCCAGCCGGCGGCGGTCGAGGCCCTCGCCGAACTGGGCCTCGGCCCGGCGCTGGCGGCCACCGCCATCCCCACCCACGAGCTGCGCTACATCGACCAGAGCGGCGCCACGGTATGGTCCGAGCCGCGCGGGGTGGAAGCCGGCAACGCCTATCCGCAGTACTCGATCCATCGCGGCGAACTGCAGATGATCCTGCTCGCCGCGGTGCGCGAGCGTCTCGGCCAACAGGCGGTACGCACCGGTCTCGGCGTGGAGCGCATCGAAGAGCGCGACGGCCGCGTACTGATCGGCGCCCGCGACGGACACGGCAAGCCCCTGGCGCTCGGTGCCGATGTGCTGGTCGGCGCCGACGGCATCCATTCGGCGGTCCGCGCGCACCTGCATCCCGACCAGGGGCCGCTGTCCCACGGTGGGATCACCATGTGGCGCGGCGTCACCGAGTTCGACCGCTTCCTCGACGGCAAGACCATGATCGTCGCCAACGACGAGCACTGGTCGCGCCTGGTCGCCTATCCGATCTCGGCGCGCCACGCGGCCGAAGGCAAGTCGCTGGTGAACTGGGTGTGCATGGTGCCGAGCGCCGCCGTCGGCCAGCTCGACAACGAGGCCGACTGGAACCGCAACGGACGCCTGGAAGACGTGTTGCCGTTCTTCGCCGACTGGGACCTGGGCTGGTTCGACATCCGCGACCTGCTGACCCGCAACCAGTTGATCCTGCAGTACCCGATGGTCGACCGCGATCCGCTGCCGCACTGGGGCCGGGGACGCATCACGCTGCTCGGCGACGCCGCCCACCTGATGTATCCGATGGGCGCCAACGGCGCTTCGCAGGCGATCCTCGACGGCATCGAGCTGGCCGCCGCGCTGGCGCGCAACGCCGACGTGGCCGCAGCCCTGCGCGAATACGAAGAAGCGCGGCGGCCGACCGCCAACAAGATCATCCTGGCCAACCGCGAACGGGAAAAAGAGGAATGGGCCGCGGCTTCGCGACCGAAGACCGAGAAGAGCGCGGCGCTGGAAGCGATCACCGGCAGCTACCGCAACCAGGTGGAACGGCCACGCTAGCAACACCGGGCAGGCCACCGCGCCTGCCCTCTCCCGTCCGCGGGAGAGGCGGCATCCGTGCGGGTGCCGGGCGCTGCGCGCCTATCGGCAGCGCCTCAGGCCTCTTCCGCCCGCCCTTTCCACTCCCCGCGCCCCTCGCCGGCCTGCAGGCGCAGGGCGAGCAGCAGGGCCAGCACCGCCAGGGCGCTGCCGGTGAGGAAACCGCCGGCATAGCCGATCTGCGCGGTGAGGCTGACCAGGAACGAAGACGCCAGCATCTCGCCGAGGTCTCGGGTGCTCTGCACCGCGGTGACATCGGTGCCGGCCTGGCCGCCCTGGCCGGCGAAGCGCATCGCCGCGGTGAGGATCGCCACCGAGGTGATGCCGGTAGCCAGCGAGCCGATCAGCACGCAGGTCCACGCCAATCCTTCACTCAGTGCCAACCAGCGACCGGCCTGCAGATACCAGAGCAGCGCCGAACAACCGGCGAGCACCACGCCAAGGGCGAAACCGCGCCACAGGCCGATCCGCCTGACCAGCCAGGCGCCGCCGCCGCAGCCGAGGAATACCGTGACCAGGCCACCGCTCATGCCCAGCCGGCCGATGTCCTGCAAGGCCCAGCCGGCATCGCTGAGGTACAGCTTGGACAGGCCGAAGCCGGACACCGCGGTCATCGCCGACAGCAGTGCCAGCGCCAGCAGCGAAGGCGCCAGCGGCCGACGCAGGAAGCGCAGCAGGCTGGCCTTGGCGGCCGGTGCCGGGGGGAGTTCGTGGGGGTCGCCGCGCCCCAGGGCGAGCACGCAGCACAGGCTTGCCAGCGGCACGCAGGCCATGACCAGGAACGCCGTGCGCTGGCCGAAATGCCCGGCGAGGATCAGGCTGCCGGCGCCGCCGCCGAAGAAGCCGATCATCACCCCGGCGATCTGTACCGCGTTGACCTTGGCCAGCAGCTCGCCGCTGAAGTGCTCCGCCGCCATGCCGTCGGTGGCGATGTCCTGGGTCGCGCTGGCCAGCGAAGCCAGCGCCAGCAGGCCGACCGCCCAACCGGCACTGGCCACGCCGAGGCCGAGCGTCGCCAGGCCGAGCAGGCAGGCGAGGACGATGCATTGCATCGGCAGGATCCAGCTACGCCGCCGGCCGAGACGGCGCGACCAATGGTTGTCGACCCAGGGCGCCCAGAGGAACTTGACCACCCAGGGCAGCCCCACCAGGGGCAGGAAGGCCAGCGCCTGCAATGGCGCGCCATCCTGGCGCAGGAGGGTGGGCAGGGCGTCCATGGCCAGGCCGATGGGAATGCCCTGGGACAGGTAGAGCAACGCCAGGGTGATGACCAGGCGGCGGTGGCGATACAGCTCAAGCATGGTGGTCTCCGGTGACACGGGGGTGGGCGGGTGGCGCGGCGGCGCGCGCCTGCATCCAGGCGTGCCGGATGAGCAGCGCGCCGCAGAGGATCAGGGTGAGGTCGGGGCCCAGGGCCGGCAGCCGGCCGCGAATGAGCCAGGGCGCCAGGTGCGCGACGGCGGCCGCCAGGCAGGCCAGCCCGGCGACGCCGAGCAATCCGCGCGCCAGCGGCCAGTCGCCCGGCAGCAGCAACGCCGCCAGACCAGCGACGCCCCACAGGACAAGGAACAGCCGCCCCGGCCAGGGTCCGGCGAGCAACTCCAAGGGCGCGAGTTGCAGCCCCAGCAGGAGCAACGCGGCCGCCGCCACCAGGCCGGCGCAGAAACCCTGGCTCAGGCGCTGCAACAGCCGTACGCGGGCGTCCGGCGCCGAGGCGCGTCGTTGCAGCCACAGGTACAGGCCGCTGACGCAGAGCAGGCAGGCGCCGAGGCCCATCGCCAGGTGCAGGCCGCGCAACGCGGCGGACCAGCCCGGCCCGAGCCACTGGTACTGGGCGAAATGCAACGGCTGCACGGCGATGAAGGCGCGCAGCCAGAAACCGCGCTGCGCCGAGCTGCGCTCGCCGAGCAGGGTGCCGTCGGCCAGCCGATAGCGGTGCCGCTCGAAGTTCGCGGTGCTCGGCAGGCCACGCCGGATACCGGCGATCTCCACGCTGCCGGCGACATCCCCGGCATGACTGAGGCTCAAACGCTGGGCGACGAAGCCGGGCGCCCGCACGGCATCGCCGGCAAGCAGGCGGTCGAGATCGATGCGGGACACCAATGGCCGCCCCTCGGCGGCGGGCGGCGGCGGTCCCATCAACTCGACGAACACCCGGTTCGGTTCCTGCGGGTAGGCCACCGGCGCCAGCAACAGGGTCCCGAGCGCACCCAGCCCGCTGAGCGCGCCGGTGAAACCGAACAACAGCAGCCAGGGCAGTCCCCAGATGCCGATCAGGCCATGCAGGTCGAACAGCGCCAGGCGCAGCCCGCGGTCCCGCCGCCAACGCCGCAGGTCGCGCCAGCGGCGGCTGTGCAGCAGCACGCCGGCCAGGCACAGCAGCAACAGCGATACGCCGAACAGGCTGACCAGCACCCGCCCGGGGAAGCCGACGAACAGGCTCTTGTGCAGGTTCAGCAGGAGGTCCAGCGCCGGCGTCGGCGGCAGCACCCGGCCACTGGCCGGGTCGAGGTCCAGCCGGCAGTCCAGGCGCGCATCGCAGACGCTGAAGGCGGCATGGCCGGGAGCGGGCAGCAGCAGGGTCGCATCGCCGATGTCGACGCCTTCCTCGCCCGCCCGCTCGAGCAGGCGCTCCAGCGCAAGGGCCTCTCCTCCCGCCTGCGCCGGGGCCCGCAGCCACTCGCGCAGGTCGTCGTGGCCAAGGCTCCAGGCGCCACTGAACAGCACCACGAACAGCAGCACGCCGAACAGCGCGCCGGCGCCACCGTGCAGCGAGAGCAGGAGAGGACGCGCCGCCACTTCAACCGCGCCCCGCCAGCAGCCACAGCGCCAGGCCCAGTGCCAGCAGGCTACCGCCCAGGCGCCAGGCGAGGTTGCCCGGACCACGCGCCAGCAACCCGCCGACAAGCAGCAACAAGCCCACCCCGAGCGCGCCGAAGAGCCCGGCGTAGAGACGCTCGAGCGGGTCGTCCAGGGGCAGCCCGCGAGTCAACAGATAACCGCTGGCGGCCGCCGCCGCCAGGCTGCCGGCGAGCGCCAGCGGAACCCGCCAGGCCCAGCCGAAGCCCGGCCGGCGCGGCATCAGAACGCGCCCCGCAGGCTGACGTTGAAGCTGCGCGGTTCGCCGTAGCGGTTGTTCCAGTTGGGGTTGGACAGGCTCTGGTAGTAGGTCCGGTCGAACAGGTTGTTGACGTTGACCGCCGCCGTCCAGTGCTCGTCGATCTTGTAGCCCAGGCGCATGTTGACCAGTGCGTAGCCGCCCTGGCGCATGCTCACGCCACGGTAGTCGACGCTGTAGTCGCTCTGCGCCTGGAGTCCGCCGCCGACGCTCCAGCGCCGATCCTGCCAGGGCAGGTCGTAGTTGCTCCACAGGCGCAGCAGGTGCCTCGGGGTGAAGGTGGAGTAGCGCGTCCCCGAGTCGTTCTGGCTGTCCTTGAGGTACTCGGTGCTGGTGTAGGTGTAGCCGGCCGAGAGACTCCAGTAGGGCGTCAGGTAGCCGGTGCCTTCCAGCTCGAAGCCCTGGCTGCGCACCTTGCCGCCGCTGATGTAGAACGGATTGTTGGGCGGCCCCGGATGGTCCGGGTCTTCCTGCGGATTGTTCTCCAGGTCGATGCGGAACGCCGCCAGCGACAGGTTCAGGCGGCCGTCGGCCAGTTCGCCCTTGATCCCGGTTTCGTAGGTCTTGCCTTCCACCGGGCTCAACGGCTCGCTGTTCCAGGTCTGGCGATCCGCCTGCGGCTGGTAGACCTCGGCGTAGCTGACATACCACGACCAGTCCCTGGCGAAGTCCCAGATCAGCCCGCCGTAGGGCGTGAACTGGCGACCGGGCTTGAAGCGAGTGGCCGGGGTGTCCTGGTCCCACCAGCTTTCGCGGCCGCCGACCACCAGGGTCAGCGGCTCGGCGAGCTTGATCCGACCCAGGGCATAGAGGCCTTTCTGGGTGGTGGTGGTGGTGCCCGGCGAAGTGTACTGGCCGATCTGCGGGCGCGGCACGCCGTGCGGGTCCCAGCGGTAGACATTGACCGGGGTGTTCGGCAGGTTGAGGAAGCGCGCGGTGTCCTGGCGGGTCTCGCCCTGGGCGTAGGTGACCCCACCGAGCAGTTCGTGGGTCAGGCCGAACAGTCGCACCGGCCCATTGAGGTTGGCGTCGAGGCTGCGCTGGATGCTCTTGAACTTGTAGGCGGCGCCCATCAGCTGGCCACCGTCGCCGGTCTGCGGGTCGATGGCGCCGAAGGAGCCGGCGTAACGCAGGCGCGAATCGGCTTCCTGGTATTCGGCGCTGACCTTGCCTTTCCAGCCGCCGCCCAGTTGCTGTTCGAGGGAGCCGAAGGCGCGGTAGGTGTCCCACTTGAAGCGGTCCCAGTCGACATCGAGGTAGGTGTCGCGGGACAGCCCGAGATTGGACCCATCCTTGGCCATCGGTACCCCGGCCATGTTGGTGATCGAGTCGATGTGCTGGTATTGCGCACCGACGGTGAGCAGGGTGTCGGGGCTCAGGTCGAACTCGGTCACCCCGTAGAGCAGGCGGGTGCCCTGGTCGGCCACGTCGTAGAAGTAGTCGCGGTCCTCGTAGGCGGCCACCGCTCGGCCGCGCACGTTGCCGCTGGCGCTCAGCGGGCCGCCGACGTCGACCTCGGCGCGGTAGCGGTCCCAGCGCCCGGCGCTGAGGGTGGTGCTGGCGGCGAATTCGCGCTGCGGCCGCTTGCGCACCAGGTTGACGGTGGCCGCCGGGTTGCCGGTGCCATGCAGCAGTCCGTTGGAGCCGCGAAGGATCTCGACCCGCTCGTAGATCGCCATGTCCTGCGGCGAACTGGCAGTATTGCCAAGCAGCGCCGGCACCCCGTCCAGCTCGAAGGAGTCGACCTTGAAGCCGCGCACGTAGTAGGCGGTGGTCAGCAGCTGGAACGGCTGCACGGTGACCCCGGTGGCCTGCTGCATGGCTTCGTCGAGGCTGAACAGATTCTGCTGTTCGAGGCGCTCATGGTCGATGACGCTGGCGGACTGCGGCAGCTCGCGCGGCTTGAGCGGCACCTTGCCCAGGGTAGTCACCCCCGGCGGCTGGGTGGCAGACGTGCTTTCTCCGCTGATCACCATGTCCGGCAGTTCCGTCTCGCCGTCCTTGCGCGCGTCGGCCACGGCCGCCGCCAGCGGACTCAGCGCCAGCAGCAGCCCCAGGCACAACGGGGTGTGCCGATTGCGGGCGATGCCCTGGCGTCCCTTGATCACCTTCGTCTCCGTTTTCATCGTTCGAACAGCCTCGGGGGATATACGATTTGATAATGCTTATCATTATGAAGAAATCGTCTCCGGGGCTTTTTCGATTGCCGGTCTTTCTCTATCGATCCACGACCGTCGCGGAACTTTCCTCGCCCGCCAGCCCGACGAAACCGGCATACCAGTCGTCCCGGACAAGCAGATCGGCGTGACGTCCGCTGAGGCGCAGGCGCCCCTCCTCCAGCAGCAGTACCTGGTCGGCCTGACGCGCCAGCGCCGGGCGGTGGGTCACTACCAGCAGGGTGCGCCGGCCGCGCAACCCGAGCAGGCTGCGCAGCACCTGCGCCTCGCTGGCGGCGTCGAGGCTGGCGGTGGGCTCGTCGAGCAGCAGCAACGGCGCTGCCGAGAGCAGCCCGCGAGCCAGGCACAGGCGTTGCCGCTGGCCGCCGGACAGCAGCGCGCCGCCGGGACCGACATCGCTGTCCCAGCCCTGCGGCCAGGCCTCGATCTCTTCCAGCAGGCCAACCGCCCGCGCCGCCTCGCGCAGCGCTTCGAGATCGGCGTCCGCTCGCGCCATGCGCAGGTTCCAGGCAACGCTGCCGCGGAACAGGCCGTTGTCCTGGAACACCAGGTTGCGACTGGCGGCGAGGGTCGTTTCGCTCAACCGGCGGATATCCACGCCACCCAGCAGGACACGCCCGGCATCGACGTCGTAGAGCCGCCCGAGCAGCGCCAGCAGACTGCTCTTGCCGGCCCCGGAGGGTCCGACGAGGACGTTCAGCGAACCCGGCTCCAGCCTCAGGGAAATGTCCTCGAGCAAGGCGCGGCCATCTTCCAGACGCAATTCCACGGCCTCGGCCGCCAGGCTGGCGTCGTGCGGCCGCTCGCCCGGCTCGGGACTGCGCAGCGGAGCCAGGGCGAAAACCCGCAGCAGGGTGTCCAGCGCCTGCCAGGCGCCGCGCAACGCCTGGTCGAGATGGGTGAGCTGGGCCAGCGGCTCGATGAAGCGCACCAGCAGCACCAGCACGGCCACCAGCCGCGCGCCGTCCAGCCATTGCCGCTCCACCGCCCAGGCGCCGCCGAGCAGGGCGAAGGCGAACGCCGCCTGCACCGCCAGGGCGAAGCCGAGGCCGCTGGGCAGGCTGCGCCGCAACAGTTCCAGGGTGCTGCGGCGGAGACTGCGCAAGGCCTCTTCCAGCCCCTGGCGGGCGACGCTTTCGCGCTGCGCCGCGCGCAGCAGCGGCTGGCGTTCGGCGAACGCCTGCAACTGCCGTGCGGCGTCGCGCTCGGCGGCCAGCCGGGCATCCTCCGCCGCCAGATTGCGCCGCCCGCTCCAGCGCAACAGCGCGGCGAAGACGGCACCGGCAAGGAGCAGGCCGAGGGCGATGGACGGGTCGATCAGGAACAGCCCGAGGATCACCCCGAGCGGCGTCACCAACGCGGCGACCAGCGGCCCCAGCAGGTGCGCCGGAATGCCCATCGCCTGCATCACCGGGCCGCGCAGCAGGCCTTCGGCCGGCGCGACCCGGCGCAGCGCCGGCGGCGCCAGGCGCGGCAAGCGCGCCACCAGGCTGCGCACCAGTCCAGCCGCCAGCGAGCCGCCGGCGGCGAAACCGCGACGCAGGGCCAGGTACTGCAACAGCGCCTGCGCCAGGCTCAAGCCGAGCAACGCGGCGACCCAGCGCCAGGGCAACGCGCCTTCGGCGAACCAGGCCTCGACCAACGGCACCAGCAATACGCCGCAAGCGGCGTCCAGCAGCGCCGCCAGGACCGCCCAGGCGCTCGCCCGGCGCAACGCGGCACGGCAGTCTTCGGGCAGCGCACGCATTCGTTCGAACAGGGTCATGCCGCCACCTCCGCGCCGTTCTGTTCACGCCACAAGCGCGCATAGGCGCCGTCCGCCGCCAACAGCGCCGCGTGCTCGCCGCGTTCGACCAGACGGCCAGCGACCAGCATCAGGATCAGGTCGGCATCGCTGACTTCGGCCAGACGATGGGCGACGATCACCCGGGTCCGGCCGCCGCCACGCTCGCGCAGGTTGCGCAGGACCTGCCGGGCGGTCTGCGGATCCAGCGCCGAGGTCGGCTCGTCGAGCAGCAACAGGCGCGCCGGCGATAACAGCGCACGGGCCAGGGCCAGTCGTTGCAGTTCGCCGCCGGACAGTTGCAGGTCGCGTCCCGGCACGCTGTCGTAGCCACGCGGCAGGGCCATGATGCGCTCGTCGAGGCAGGCGTCACGGGCCGCCTGGCGAATCTCCTGGAGATCGGCATCGGGGCGGAACAGGGCGATGTTGTCGGCCAGGGATATCTCCAGCGCCGCCGCCTGCTGGCCGACCAGCGCGATATGCCGATGGCGCACGGCATCGGGCATGTCCTTCAGTGCCAGGCCGCCAATCTCCAGTTCGCCGCGCTGCGCGTCCATGTAGCGCGCCAGCAGGTGCAGCAGGGTGCTCTTGCCGGAGCCCGAGGGACCGACCAGGGCCACCAGGTTGCCATCCTTCAGCTCCAGATCGATATCGGCCAGGACCTCCACGCCCTCGTAGGCATGGCCCAGGCCGTGCAGCGCCACCGCGCCATCGACCGGCTCGCGGGTCGAGCGGCCCTCGGCCAACGGCGCCTGGTCGAATACCTGCTGCAGGCGCTCGGCGGCGGCGCGCGCGCCCAGCAGCGCGTCGCCGCCGTGGCCGAGCGCCTGCACCGGGGCGGCCAGGGCCCGCAGCAGGAGCAGGAAGGCACAGGCCTGGCCGAGCGCCAGCGGCACGCCGAGGGCATCCAGGACCAGCGCGCCGAGCAGGACCCAGGCCAGCAGCCAGGGCGTCGACAACTGCACGTAGACCAGCGCGGCGAGGTGGCCGACCCGCTTCACCCAGGCGCCGAACGCTTCGCCGAAGGCCGCCGCCGACGCCTCGGCGCCCTGTTGTATGCCGGCGCCGGGGTACTGTCGGGCCAGCAGCAGGTTGTGGGCGAATTCGCCATAGTCCGCCGAGAGCCTTTCCAGCGCGGCGTTGCGCCGCAGCACCAGGTCGCGGTAGCGCGCCGAGCGCAGCAGCAGGAAGCCGGCGGCGGCCAGCACCAGCGGCAGCAGGCAGAACAGCAGCAGCCAGGGGTGCAGCCAGGCCAGCCAGAGCAACGCGACGAGCGGCACCACCAACAGGTTGCTGAGATCGTTGGGAGCGTGCGCGATCAGTTGGTGCAGGGCCCGCACGTCCTGCTCCACGAGGCGCGCCACGCCGTCCGGGCCCTGGCGACCGAACCAGTCCAGCGGCAGCCGTTGCAGGTGCGCCAGCAGGCGCAGGCGCAGGTCGTTGCAGAGGTCCGCGTCGACCCGGTGGGCCAGGTGCGCGGCCAGCGCCTGGCAGCCCAGCCAGGCCAGCACCGCCAGCAGCACCAGGGCCAGCAGGGCCGGCTGCGCCTGGCCGCGCGCCAGCGGCTCGGCGAGCCAGGCGAGAAGCATCCAGGGCAACAGCGAGCAGAGCCCGGCCAGGGCCTGCAACCCCATGGCCGCCGCCAGCCGCCAGCGATAGGTGCGCAGCAGGCGCCACAGCACCGGGGTCACGAGGCTTGCTCCAGCACCTGTTCCAGGCTCGCCGGCGCCAGCGACGCCGGCGGCGCCTCGGGGAAGCCAAGGCGCTCGCCGATCCGCTGCCACAGGGCGGCGACCTCCAGGCTGCGCTGGTTGCGCCGGCGCACCTCGTCGCCGTCGGCGAGCAGCGCCAGCGCCTCGGCCGCCGCCGCCGGCCACAGGCGCTGGTGCACCTGGGCCCAGCTGCACGGTTCGGCATACCAGAGCTGGGCGCTGGGCAGCGGTTCGCCGGCTATCTCGTCGAACAACGCGAACAGGCCGTCGTCATCCTCTGCCGGTACCGCCACCGCAGGCGTCCACAACAACGGGCCATGGGGGCTGAGCAGGCTCAGCGTGCCGCGATCGGTGGTCAGGCTGACGCGCTGCAACAAGGTCATGCGCCCATCGTCGGCGGCCGCCAGTTCGTTGAGCACGTGCAGGCTCAACGGCACTTCCGCCAACACCAGGGATAGCCCGCGCATCGCCGACAGGTCGTTCGAGGGCGACTCCAGCGACCAGGGGCCGACGCCCTCCAGCAACGCGGCGAGGATGTCCAGGGTGGCGAAACCGACCTGCACCCCGCAGGCCGCGTCCAGGTGGCGGATGCCGCGCCGGTGGTGCAACTGGCGGCCCAGTTCGATGAAACGCGCCACCGCCGGCAACTGCGGATAGAAGGTGTTGAGCAGGCAGCGCCGGCCCAGGCGCTCGGCGCTGCGCAGCAGGTCCTGCCATTCGCGCGGCAGCAACGGATGCTCGATCAGCACGTCGATGCCACGCGCCATCAGCGCCTCGGCCAGCGCCGGGCCCTGCTCGCCGCGTGCCGCGCCGCCGACCGCGACGCAGGCCAGGCGGACATCGTCAGGCAACGCCTCGACCTCGCACCAGGTCTCCACCCCGAGGCGCTCGGCCAACGCCCGCGAACGCCGGCTGCCCTGGCCAAGGATCCCGCGCAGGACGAAGCGCGGATCGGCGGCGACGCCGGCGGCATAGAACTGGCCGAACCGGGAACCGGCGACCACCACGGAACGGACGTCGCTCATCGGCTCGCCTCCTCTGGCATGGGTTTCGACAGGGATTGCGCCAGGGCTTCGCCCAGGCAGTCGAAGTGCCCGCCGGGCACCTCGTGGATGCCGCACGCGCCGAGCGCGGCGGCCCGCCATTGGGTCTCCAGGGCCTCGGCGTAGCACGGCACCAATGGGTTGCCGGCGTCCGGCACGAACAGCCGCAGCGCGCCGACGTAGGGCTCCGGCGCCGCGGCCTGGCTGGCACGCACCGAGTGGCAGAACAGTCGGTAGAGGGTGTCGCGTTCGACGCTGGCGGCGTCGGCGCTACCGCTGGCCGCCTGTAGCACGCGGCCGCGCAGGGCGACGAGATCGGCCAGGCCCGGTAGCTCCGCCAGCGCCTCGGCGCCCAGGCGCTCCGGTGTCTGCGCGAGCGCCGCCTGCACCGCCTGGCCGAGACGTTCCGGCGCGGGGAAGCCGAGCGCCGCGGTATCCAGTCCGAGGGTCGCGGCGAAGCTGAACAACAGCAGGCGCTCGTCGTCCACCCGGTAGGGAATCCGGTAGCTGGAGACGATATCCAGCTGGCGCACGCGCACCCCGCGCTGGACCAGGGACTTGGCGGTCTCCAGGGCGACCAGCCCGCCGGAGCAGTAGCCGAGCAGGTCAACCTCACGCAGCCCGGCGCCATGGAGCGCCTCAGCGTAGCGGCGGCCGAGGCAGGCGTTGAGATGCTCGGCGGGGATCGCCAGGTAGGCGTCGCTGTCATGCACGGCCAGGCCCAGCAACGGCCGCCCCTCACCCAGGGCGCGAAGCAGCGGGCGGTACGGCAGCAGCGTGCCGAGGCCTTCGTGGACCAGCACCCTCGGCACGCCCTCGCCGGGCACCAGGCGCACCAGCGGGTCGAGCGCCACCGCGCCCTCGGCGAGCGGTGCGCGCGACATGCCGGTCTGCGCCGGGGCGACGCCGCGCGCCGCGGCCAGGGCTGGCCCACGGCCCTCTTCCGGCGCGCTGCGCAGGCGTTCGGCCAGGCCGCGCGGCGTCGGCTGGCTGAGCGCCCAGCGTAGCAGGCGATCGAACGGATGCCGGCGGGCGCTTTCCAGTCGTTCGCGCAAACGGGCGATCAACTGGGCGATCAACAGCGAGTCGCCGCCAGCCCCGAAGAAGTCTTGCTCGACGCCCAGCGACGGGTTGTCCAGCACCTCCCGCCAGAGTGCCAGCAGCGCATTCTCCAGTTCGTCGGCCGGTGCCTGCGCGACGCCATGCCGAAGGTCCGCCTGGGGCTGGCGGGCAAAGCCGGTCAGGGCCTTGCGGTCGATCTTGCCGTTGCCGGTGACCGGCAGGCGTTCGAGCACGCGCAACTGCGCCGGGAGCATGTAGCGCGGCACCCGCGCTTCGACGAAGGCCAGCA
Source organism: Pseudomonas sp. FDAARGOS_761 (assembly GCF_013343155.1). NCBI lineage: Bacteria > Pseudomonadati > Pseudomonadota > Gammaproteobacteria > Pseudomonadales > Pseudomonadaceae > Pseudomonas > Pseudomonas sp. FDAARGOS_761. Next base: position 4,812,881 of record NZ_CP054572.1, read on the forward strand.
GCTCGGCCGGCTCCAGGCGGGCGCGGTCGGTCTTGCAGCGAGCCAGCAGGACATCGTAGCCAAGCAGGTCGAGAGCGCTGCCCGGCGGCACCACCCCACAAGCCAGGTCGCCACCCTGTGCCGCCAGCCACTCCAGCCATTGCCCGGTGTGGACGAACAGTTGGCGGCGCTCGTCGCGGAGGTCGCGCGGGTTTTCCATCATCAGGCTCTGGCTGACGCTGATCTCGTTGTGCTCGCGCGTCAGTTCCTGGATCACCAGCCAGGCGTCGGCGCTCAGCAACTCGCGCAGGCCGGCCAGCAGCGCCGGGGTGTCCAGCGCGTTGTTCAAGGCCCCGGAGCTAAGCAGGATATCCACCGAATGCGGCGCCACGCCCTGGTCGAGAAGATCGCCGTTCATGTCGAAGCGGCCGAAGCGTACCCACGGCTGGTCGGCGAAGCGCTCGCGGGCGGCGGCGAGGAAGTAGCTGGAAACGTCGGTGAACAGGTAGTCCACCTCCGCCCCTCGCTGCACCAGCGGCGCCAACCGGGCTATCACCGCGCGGCTGGCGGCGGCGGTGCCGGCGCCAAGCTCCAGCAGGCGCCAGCGCCGTTGCGGCTGGCGCTCGACGATGGCAGCGATGGCCTCGGCCATCGCCTCGTGCAGCGCCTGGGCATGCAGGCCCTGGCTGTACATGGCCTCGGCGATGCGCGCCGAGCCCTGCGGGAACATCAGCGCCGCCGGGCTGATCCGCCCGGCCAGTTGCTCGCCGAGGGATTGCGCGCTGTCACGCAGGTAGGCGACCAGCTCGGCCGGCCAGAGCGCCGCCGGCGCGCAGCCGGCGAACGCCGTCCAGGCGTCCTCCGGACTCTGCGCGGGACGCTCGGCGCAGCCCAGCCAGCCCTCGCCCTCGGCGCGCAGGTAGCCGCCCTCCTCCAGCTGGCACAACCAGTGGCGCAGCAGGCGCTGGCGCGCCTCGGCGATACCCAGGCGCTGGCACAGGGTGGCGAAGTCCAGCGGCGTCGCACTGGCGAACAGACCGCTGCCGGCCAGCCAGGCGGCCAACGAGGCGAGGCAGGCACGGTCGAGTGCGGCCACCGCCGCGGCGATGCCCTCCTCGCTGCCCCAGTCGCGGCGCAAGGCCTGGGCCGCCCGCTGGCGCACCGTGTCGAGCGCCGTGCGCGGGTCCTCGCCAGCCTCCGCCGGCGCATGCAGGGTGACGAAGCTGGCCAGGCTGCGCTCGTGGGTCTCGCCGAGCACCACGGTGGCCGCCAGGTTGACCTGCGGATGGGCGCACAGCGCGGCGTCCAGCTCGGCCAGTTCGATGCGGTGGCCGCGAATCTTCACCTGGTCGTCCTCGCGACCGAGGAACTCGATGCTGCCGTCGGCCAGGTAGCGGCCGAGGTCGCCGGTGCGATACAGGCGACGGCCATCGGGATGACGGACGAAGCGTTCGGCGGTGCGCTGCGGATCGCCGGCGTAGCCGAGCGCCAGGCCCACTCCGCCGATATGGATCTCGCCGCGCACGCCCGGCGGGCAGCGCCGCCCGCGGGCATCCAGGACTTCCACGCTCTGCCCACGCAGGGCACGGCCATAAGGGATGCTGGCCAGCTCGGTGTGCTGCGGGCGGATCGGCTGCTCGATCGACCAGATCGCCGCCTCGGTGGCGCCGCCCAGGCTGAACAGCGCGCTGTCCGGCCAGCGCCGCCACCAGCGGGTCGGCAGGCTGACCGGAATCCAGTCACCGGACCAGAGCACGCAGCGCGGTCCCGGCAGGTGGCGTTGCGGCTCGCTCTCCAGGTAATCGATGAGCATCTGGCCCTGGGCCGGCACCGAGTTCCACAGGGTGATGGCGTGGCGTTCCAGCAGTTCCGCCCAATGCGAAGGATCGCTGCCGCGCGCCGGGTCCGGCAGGACCACCTGGGCCCCCGCCGCGGTGGCGCCGAAGAAGTCGTAGACCGAGAGGTCGAAGCTCAGCTCGGCGAGGCCGAGGACGCGGTCGTTGGCGTCGACGCCGTAGCGCTGGTTGATGTCGAGCAGCGTGTTGCTCACCGCTGCATGGCTGAGCATCACGCCCTTGGGCGTGCCGGTGGAGCCGGAGGTGTAGATCACGTAGGCGAGGTCGTCCGCCGCCACCTCCGCCGCGTGCGGTGGCGGCCAGGCGCTGTCGGCGGCCAGCCGGTCGATGGCCACGCAGGCGCAGCCGACGTCCGGGACATCGCTTTCCAGGCAGACCAGCGCGACCACTTCGGCGCTGGCGAGGATCGCCTGGCGCCGCAGCGGCGGCTGGCGGATGTCCACCGGCACATAGGCGGCACCGGCCTGGAGGATGCCGATCACCGCGACCAATTGCGCGGCGCTTTTCGGCAGCATCACCGCGACCCGCCGGCCACGGCCCGCGCCGTGCGCTTCCAGGACGCGGCGCAGGGCGCTGGCGTGCTGGGCGACCTGGCGATAGCTGTAGCTGCCGGCGGCATCGTGGATCACCGTGGCGTCGGGGGACAGCAGGGCACGCTCGGCGAAACCGGCGGCGATGCTCCGGGCACTACCGGGCAACGCCTGCGGCGGCGCCTCGACGGGTTCCGTGGCATCACCGTCGGTCCAGGCGCGCGGGCTCTGCGCCAGGCGCCGGAGCAGCCCGACGAAGTCGTCGAACATGGCTTCAGCCTGGCCCTCGGGGAACAACCCGAGGCGTATGTCCCAGCCGATCTCCAGGCCGCCGAACTGGTCGGTGACCTGGCAGTCCAGCCAGACCTGCGGGGTCTGGCTGATCATGTAGCGTGGCGCGCGCGGCGCCTCGCCATCGCCGAGCAGGCGCTGCACGCTGCCGATGCCACTGGTGAACACCACCGGCATCAGGTCGGCGCCGCGACCGCGCCGGCGCGCCAGTTCGCGCAGCAGGTCGACGCCGCTGAAGGTCGGGTGGTCGAGATCGTCGAACATCTGCTCGCCGATGCGTCGGGCACGCTCGACGAAACTGTCGCCGTGGCGGCTGTCCACCGCCAGCAGGCTGAGCGCGGTGAAGTCACCGAGCACCTGCGCCAGCTGCGGATGCAGCGGCGGCCGGTTGAGTACCGTCAGGTTGAGACAGAACGCCGGTGCCTGGCTCCAGCGACCGATGGTCTCGGCGAAGGCTGCCAGGGCCACGCCGGCAGCGCTCAGGCCGTGTTCGCCGGCGCGCGCGCCGAGCGCCTGCCAGGCGGCCTCGTCGAGGCGCGCGTGGAAGTGCCGGAAGCGCGTGGACCGGGTGTCCGGCTGCGCCCGCAGCGGCAGGTCGGGACGCCCCGGCAGCGCGTCGAGGCGCGCCAGCCACCAGTCGCGGTCGCGCTGCCAGGCCGGCGACTGGCGTCGACGCTGCTCGACGCCGACATAGTCGCGGAAGGTCGCCTCCAGCGGTTCCGCCGTCCATTGCGGATCGAGATAGCGGCGGCGCCATTCGCCAAGCAGCAATTGCAGGCTGGCGTAGTCGACCAGGGTGAAATCCACCGAGCAGTGCAGCACGCAGGCATCCTGGCCGATACTCAGCTCGGGGCGCAGGACCGGCCACTGGTCGAGCGCCGCGCAGGCGTGGTCGAGGCGTTCGCGGACCCGCTCCAGGTGCGCCTGGAAAGCGGCCTCGTCGAGCCCCGCGCAGGCATGTACGGTCAGCCGCTGCCAGGGCACCTCGGGCAGCACGCGCTGCCAGGCGTTGTCCTCGATCACCGCGCGCAGCATCGGGTGGCGCTCGACCATGGCGTTCCAGGCCGCCTCCAGGCGCGCCGGATCGGTGTCGGCCGGCCAGTCGTACTCGGCGTACAGCTGGCAGGCGTTACCGCCGTAGTCGAAGGCCGCCTGGCGGCCCAGCACGTAGGCGGCCTGCACCGGGGTCAGCGGGAAGCGCTGGTGGGCCAGGTCGGGTTCGGCGCGCCAGCCAGGGCCGCCCTCCAGGTGTTCCAGCAGAGCCTCGCGCTCGGCCCGCAGGCGCTCGGCGAGGCCGGCGTCGAGGGCGCCCTGGGGGGCGCGATAGCGCAGGCGGCCCGCCTCGCTCCAGAGTTCGATGCGCCGGCTGCGGCAGGTTTCCAGCAGTTCGCCGAGGCTCATAGCACGCCCTCTTCCAGTTGGGTTTCCTCGATTTCGACGGTCTGCGCCTGCAAGTGGCGGGCAAGACCGGCCAGGGTCGGCTGGCGATAGAAGTCGGCCATGCCCAGGCGTACGCCGAAACGCTCACGTATGCCGGCCAGCAGGCGGGTCGCCAGCAGGCTGTCGCCGCCGAGGCTGAAGAAGCTCGCCTCGCGACGACGCACCGGGCGTTTGAGAACCGCTTCCCAGCACTCGGCCAGCGCCTGCTCATGGGCTTCCAGCGGCTCCTCCGCCGAGGGCTCGTGACGACACTCACCGAGTGCGCGGGTCATGCTCTCGGCCAGGCGGCGACGATCGACCTTGCCATTGCCGTTCAACGGCAGGCTTGGCAGGCACCACAGGCGTTCGGGCCGCATCGCCTGGGGCAGGCGTTGCTCCAGGCCGGCCTGGAGCGCGGCGGCGTCGAGCCCGAGCCCCGGCGCCAGCGCCTCGACCAGGGCGATCCGTTCGCTGCGCCACAGGCAACGCGGCGCCAGTCCCGCAGCGGCGAGATCGGCCAACAGGCTCGGCAGCTCCGCCAGGCGCAGCGGCCGGTCGTCGAGCAAGGCCGCACCGAGCAGCGCCAGTGGCGACTCGCATAGCAGGTCCACCAGCAACAGGCGGCCCTGCGGGCGCAGCAGCGCCGCCGCCAGCGCCAGGCCTTCGCGGCTGGCCGCGTAGGTGTGCAGCGCGGCGAAGCTGATCACCCGGTCGTAGCGACCGAGGTGCTCGGCAGGTAGCAGGCCGTCATCCAGCGCCTGCACCGCGATCCGTTCCGGCAAGCGGGTGGCGGCGGCGTCGAGGAGGACGCGACTGCGTTCGAAGAGGGTCAGTTCCAGCCCCGGGCGCAACAGCGAGGCCATGCCCTGGTCGAGCCAGAGCCCGGCGCGGGTATCCAGCACCGCCACCCGCAGGCGTTCGCCGGCTGCCGGCGTCGGCAGCGCTTCGAGCAGGCGCGCCAGAGCCTCGCGGCCGTCCGGCAGGCGCGCGGCCACCGCCTGCGGCGCCAGCCAGGGATCGAGGAGCAGCGCGGCCGGCGCCTGTTCGCCGGCGAGCAGGCCGCGCAGAGCGTTGCCCATCGCGGTCAGCCCCGCGGCCTGCCAGCCGAGCCGGCGCAACGCCTCGTCGAGCGGCGGCAGCGCGCTGGCGGCGGAGTCCGCTAGCCAGTCCAGCCAGCGCCGGCGCAAACCGTCGTCTAGCTCCAGCGGCGCCTCCAGCAGCGCGCCGAGGATTTCCCGGGTGAGTACCGCCTCGGCCTCTGCCAGGCCGGCGAAGGGCTGTGCGGCCGGTAGTTCCATGGAGCCTTCGGCCCGTGGCGCCAGGCGCGGTACCAGCACCGCGCCGAGGCTCGCCACGCCACCGCCGAGCACCGCCGCGCAGGCGCTCTCCACGCCAGTCTGGGCGCACAGCGCGGCCTCCACCTCGCCCAACTCGATGCGCTGGCCGCGCACTTTCACCTGCTGGTCGACCCGACCGAGGAATTCCAGGGTACCGTCGCCCCAGTAGCGACCGCGATCGCCGGTGCGATACCAGCGGCCCTGGGCATCGTGGACGAAGCGCCGGGCGCTGAGTTCGGGATCGTTGCGATAACCGCGGGCCAGGCTGGCGCCGCCGATCCATAGCTCGCCGACCACCAGGTCCGGCACGTCGCGCCCGTGGGTGTCGACCACCCGGTAGGCCTGTCCCGGCAATGCCCGGCCGTAGGGAATCGAACGCCAGTGCGGCGGCACCGTATCGACGCTCTGCAGGTTCGACCAGATGCCCGCTTCGGTAGCGCCACCCAGCACATGCAGGCGGCAGCCTTCGGCACAACGTGGGCGCAGGCGGCCGGGCAGGTCCAGGGCCACCCAGTCGCCGGACAGCAGCACCGCCCGCAGACTGCGATAGTCGGCCTGGCTCGCCGGCAGGCTGAGGGCCATCTCCAGCAAGGCCGGCGCCGAGTTCCACAGGCTCACCGCATGCCGCTGGATAGCCTCCGCCCAGGCAGCGGCATCGCGCGCCTGTTCCTGGGCCGGCAGGACCAGGCTGGCACCGGCGCCGAGGCCGCCGAACAGGTCGAAGACCGACAGATCGAAGTCCAGCGCGGAGACCGCCAGCAAGCGATCCGATGCGTCCACCCGCAGCAGGTCGAGCAGCGCGTCGATGGTATTGATCGCCGCCGCGTGGCTGACCTCGACGCCCTTGGGCACCCCGGTGGAGCCCGAGGTGTAGATCACATAGGCGCTGGCCTGCGGCGCCAGCGGCACGGGGGCGGCCAGCGCCGGGCCGCGCAGCAGGCGCTGGACATCCAGGCGCGGCGGCAAGGCCTGCGGATCGTCCTCCTCGGTGATCGCCAGGCATACCCCGGCGGCCTCTTCGATCAGGCGCCGCCGTGCGGGCGGCTGGTCGATGTCCAGCGGCACGTAGCAGGCGCCTGCGGCGAGCACACCGAATACCGCCGCGACCTGCTGCGGTCCGCGCGGCAGGCTGACCTCGACCGCGTCGCCGGGGCGCACCCCGGCTTCGCGCAGGCCGCCGGCGATGCGCAGCGCACGCTCGGCCAGTTCGCCGCGGGTGACACGTTGGTCGCGATAGAGCAGCGCGTCGGCATCCGGCGCCTCGGCGGCGCGAAGGAAGAAGTCGCGATGCAGGGTGCGCGCCGTGGCGCATGCCGGCTGGCCGTTGAGCAGGGCCCGGCGCGCCTGCTGCGCCCAGGGCAACGGCAGATCGGCGGGCTGCTCCCAGGCGCTGTCGCAGAGACGCTGGAGCAGCCCCACGTAGGCTTCGAACATGGTTTCCGGCAGACCTTCGGGGAACAGGCCGACGACGCTGTCCCAGGCCAGCAGGATACCGTCGCCCACCCGGTAGAGCTGGTGGTCGAGCCAGACCTGCGGGGTCTGCGAGAGCATGTCGTGGAGATCGCCGAAAGCGTCGCGGAAGGCCGCCGGGACGAAGCCCTCCTCGCCCAGGTTGCTGGCGAACACCACCGGCGCCGAGCGCGGCTGGCCCCGCCGGCGCGCCTCGCGGAGCACCTCCAGGGCGGGGAATGCGGCGTGGTCGATGGCTCCGTGGAGGTTGCGCTGGAAGCTCTTCACCGCCTCGGCGAAGGACACCCCGGCCTGCATCCGGCACTCCAGCAGCAAGAGGGTGGTGAAGTCGGCGATCACTTCGCCGATACGCGGGTCGTCGGCATGCCGATCGAACAACGGCACGTTGAGGAGAAATTCCGCGCTTTCGCTCCAGCGCGCCAGGACCAGCGCGAAGGTGCAGCCGAACACGCTGGACAAGGTCACGCCATGCTGCGCGGCAAGACGCTCCAGGCGCCGGCTCTCGCCGGCGGAAAGCTGGAATGCCAGGCGCCGGGTGCGCGGCTGGCGGATGCTTTCCGGCGCGCAGGCCAACGGCAGGGCCGGCGCGTCCGGCAAGCGCGGCAGGCGTTCCAGCCAGTAGTCGCGGGCCCGCGCCGCGGCCTCGGCGCGTTGCGCCGCACGGCGCGCCAGGTAGTCGGCGAAATGCAGCGCCGGCGGCTCCGCCAGGCGCTCCGGCGCCAGGTAGGCAACGCCCAGTTCGGCCAGCAGCAGGCGCAGGCTTTCGACATCGGCGGCAAGCAGGTCGAGACTCAGCCAGAGGCGATCCTCGCCGCCCGGCATGCGCACCAGCCCGAGCAGGAACACCTGGCCACGCTCCACCGCCAGGCATTCATGGGCGCGCCAGTCGCGCAGCGCCTGCCAGTCGCGCTCGGCCTCGTCCACCTGCAAAGTGCGCCAGTCCTGCAGGTCGAAGCAGGACAGCGGCGGCGTCGGAAGGATCTGCTGGCGACCGTCGAAGAAGCGCGCCCGCAGCATCGGGTGGCGTTGACGCACGCACTCCGCCGCCGCGGCCAGGCGCTGCGGGTCGACATCCCGCGCGCGGAATTCCAGGAAGGCATGGCAGCTGACGTTGCCCAGCACCTCGCCGGCGCCACGTCCCAGCCAGTAGGCCTGCTGCACGGAAGACAGCTCGAACGGCTGGTCGCGATCCTGCGCCGCCGGCAGCGCGACCGTTGCCGGGGCGGACAGCCGGTCCGCGCAGGCCAGCAGGTCGAGCCAGGCCCCCAGGCAGGGGCGCTGCGCCAACTGGGCGAAGTCCAGCGTCGAGCCACGCGCGCGCAGGCGTTCCTGCAGGTACATCAGGCGGATCGAGTCGAGGCCGCAGCCCAGCAGGTCGTCGTCGTCCGCCAGGGCGCGCACGTCGGCAAGCGGTTCGCCGAGCAGGTCGGCGAGCTGCTCGGTCAGCCAGTCGCGCAGGGCGGTACGGGAATCGGGGGGCAGATCCATGGGGGCTCCCTAGGGCAAGCATCTGAGGTCGGTTGCCAGTTCCTGGCAACGATTATCAAATGCGACCTTATCTCACTTGCCTGGGAGGCCTGGCCGGCAATGCTTTAGACAGCCGGACTGTTTCGTTAGATGCAGCGTCATCCCGCAGCGGCGACACCCCTCCCGTGGCCGGGCCGGGGGTCGTCGCGGAGACTCAGCGGATCTCGCTGGGGGAGATGCCGTAGCGCTTGCGGAAAGCGATGGAGAAATGCGCCGGGCTGTAGCCCACCCGGTAGGCCACCGTGGAGACGTTCGCCTCTTCGTCGCAGAGCATCCGGTGCGCCTCGCGCAGGCGGTACTCCTGCAGGTAGCCGAATACGCTGGCGCCGAACACCTTGCGGAAGCCGGCGGTCAGCTTGCGCGGGTTCATGCCCACGCGGCTGGCCAGCGTGTCCAGCGACGGTGGTTCCTGCAAGGCGCCGACCAGCAGGTCGCGGGCGGCGTGGATGCGCTCGACCTCGGAGCAGGTGATGCGCGGCTCCTCGACGGGGCGCCCCTCGCCGGAAAGGAACTGGGCGCTGAGCGCGGCCAACTCCAGGGCCTTGCCGCCGAGGTAGAGATCGCGGGTCGGACCGAGCATCTGGCAGGTGGCGATCTGCGAGGCCAACGCCTGCATCGCCCGCGGCGCCGGGCAGCTCATGATCCGCGGATCGCCGCCGGGGCGGCGTATCAGTTGCTCGGGCAGCCAGCCGAGGCGGCTGTCCAGGGCTTCGACGCCGAGCTGGACGATGGTGTAGCGCAACGGCTTGTCGGTGCCGTAGATCTGCGCCGAGGTGAAGTCGCCGTCGTTGGCGATGGTGCACAGGCTCGGCCCCTCGATGAGGTGCTCGGGCTGGCCGGGGATCCGGCAGCGCAACTGGCCGCTCTGCACGAGGATCAGGCGCAGGCCGCGCTCCAGCGGTTCCTCGAACCAGTCCTCGCTGGCCGAACAGAAGGTTCCGGTCACCAGCTTCATGTTCGGATCGATGTGCGCGACGCCGGGCCGGTTGCCCGGTGCCGGCGCGGCGGCATCGGCCTGTGGCGGAGCAATGATGGTGATGGTCATCAGGTTTTCCTGTAGCCCGGGCGCTGCCGACGCGGCGACGCCTTCCTGGATACGTGGGGACAGGGGGACCTTTTAGCGGAGATGGACAACGCGTCCTGCACTCCGCCCCTGCAGCGAATGAAAAAGCCCCGCAATCGAAAGGCGCGGGCTTGCGCGGTCCCTGCCGCCCGCCAATGATAATAAATCTCATTTCCCAGCAATGGCAATCGACCGCATCCACGGAGATCGCATGACTTCCTCGCCCGCCACCCCATCGGCCGTCGACGACGCCCCCGACTGGCCCGCCGCCTTCGTCCGCCGCTATCTCGACGCCGGCCACTGGCAGGACCGGAGCTTCGCCGAAGCCCTGGCCGCCAGCGCCGCGCGCCATCCGCAGCGGATCGCGCTATGCGACGACGACCAGCGGCTCAGCTATGCCGACCTGCTCCAGCGCTGCCGCCGCCTGGCAGCCGGACTGCGCCAGGCCGGCCTCGCACATGGCGACACGGTGGTGCTGCACCTGCCCAACGGCATCGCCTTCGTCGAGACCTGCTTCGCCCTGTTCCAGCTCGGCGTACGCCCGGTGCTCGCCCTCCCCGCCCATCGCCAGCATGAGATCAGCGGTTTCTGCCGCTTCGCCGAGGCCAAGGCCTACATCGGCGCCGAACGGATCGACGGCTTCGACCCACGGCCGATGGCCCGTGAGCTGCTCGCCAGCGGCGCCTGCCGGATGGCGCTGATCCACGGCGAGGCCGAGGCGCCGCTGCAAGCGCTGGCACCGCTGTACCAGGCCGACGCGCTGGAAGACTGCGCCGCCCGCGCCGAGGATATCGCCTGCTTCCAGTTGTCCGGCGGCACCACCGGCACGCCGAAGCTGATTCCCCGGCGTCATCGCGAGTATCTCTACAACGTCCGCGCCAGCGCCGAGGTCTGCGGCTTCGACGAGCACACGGTGTACCTCACCGGGTTGCCGATGGCGCACAACTTCACCCTCTGCTGCCCCGGAGTGATCGGCACGCTGCTGGCCGGCGGCCGCGTGGTGGTCAGCCAGCGCGCCGATCCCGAGCATTGCTTCGCCCTGATCGCCCGTGAACGGGTCACCCACACCGCCCTGGTACCGCCGCTGGCGATGCTCTGGCTGGATGCCCAGGAAAGCCGCCGCGCCGATCTATCCAGCCTGCGTCTGCTCCAGGTCGGCGGTTCCAGGCTCGGCAGCAGTGCCGCGCAACGCGTCGAACCGGTGCTCGGCTGCCAGTTGCAACAGGTGCTGGGAATGGCCGAGGGGCTGATCTGCTACACCCGCCTGGACGATCCGCCCGAGCGCGTATTGCATACCCAGGGCCGGCCGCTGTCGCCGGACGACGAAGTGCGGGTGGTCGACGCCGAGGGCCGCGAGGTCGGCCCCGGCGAGGTCGGCGAACTGACCGTGCGCGGTCCCTACACCATCCGCGGCTACTACCGCCTGCCCGAACACAACGCCAAGGCCTTCAGCGCGGACGGCTTCTACCGCACCGGCGACCGGGTCAGCCGCGACAAGGACGGCTACCTGGTGGTGGAGGGCCGCGACAAGGACCAGATCAACCGCGGCGGCGAGAAGATCGCCGCGGAAGAGGTGGAGAACCTGCTGATCGCCCATCCGCAGGTGCACGACGCCACCGTCGTGGCGATGCCCGACAGCCTGCTCGGCGAGCGCACCTGCGCCTTCGTCATCCCGCGCCAGCCGGCGCCCTCGGCGCTGAAGCTGAAGCAATACCTGCACGCCTGCGGGCTGGCCGCGTTCAAGGTGCCGGACCGCATCGAGCTGGTCCCGGCCTTCCCCCAGACCGGCATCGGCAAGATCAGCAAGAAGGACCTGCGCGAGCGCCTGCGCCGCGAGCTGGAGGCCCGCGCATGAGCGCCGCCTGGGTCCGGCCGTTCCGCCTGACGCCGATGCCGCGCCTGCGCCTGGCCTGCTTCCCCCATGCAGGCGGCAGCGCCAGTTTCTTCCGTAGCTGGAGCGAACGCCTGCCGCCAGACATCGACCTGCTTGCCTTGCAGTACCCGGGCCGCGAGGACCGCTTCAACGAGGCGCCGGCTACCCGCCTGGAAGACCTCGCCGACGGCGCCGCCCTCGCCCTGCGCGATTTCGCCGACGCGCCCCTGGCGCTGTTCGGCCACAGTCTCGGCGCGGCGCTGGCCTACGAAACCGCCCTACGCCTGGAAAGCGCCGGCGCGCCGCTGCGCCACCTGTTCGTCTCCGCCCATCCGGCACCGCACCGGCAACGCGGCGGCGCATTGCACCGCGGCGACGAGGCGGCGCTGCTGGAGGACGTCCGCCGCCAGGGTGGCGCCAGCGAGCTACTCGAGGACGCCGACCTGCGCGCGCTGTTCCTGCCGATCCTGCGCGCCGACTACCAGGCGATCGAGACCTACCGACGGGCGCAGCCCATCGCCCTGGCCTGCGCCCTCGACGTCCTCCTCGGCGAGCACGACGAGGAAGTCAGCGCCGCCGAGGCGCAGGCCTGGAGCGACGCCAGCCGGACTCCCGCCAGGCTGCGGCGCTTTCCTGGCAGCCACTTCTACCTGAGCGAGGGGCGCGACGCGGTGATCGAGCACCTGCTGCGCCGCCTCGCACATCCCGACGCCCTTTCCCGAGAGGTTGCATGATGAAAACTCCCGAAGACTGCACCGGCCTGGCGGACATCCGCGAGGCCATCGACCGGATCGACCTGGATATCGTCCAGGCCCTCGGCCGCCGCATGGACTACGTCAAGGCGGCGTCGCGCTTCAAGGCCAGCGAGGCGGCGATTCCGGCGCCCGAGCGGGTCGCCGCGATGCTCCCCGAGCGCGCCCGCTGGGCCGAGGAAAACGGACTCGACGCGCCCTTCGTCGAGGGACTGTTCGCGCAGATCATCCACTGGTACATCGCCGAGCAGATCAAGTACTGGCGCCAGACACGGGGTGCCGCATGAGCCGGCTGGCGCCCCTGAGCCAGTGCCTGCACGCCTTGCGCGGCACCTTCGAGCGCGCCATCGGCCAGGCGCAGGCGCTCGATCGTCCGGTCCTGGTGGCGGCGTCGTTCGAGATCGACCCACTGGACCCGCTGCAGGTATTCGGTGCCTGGGACGACCGGCAAACGCCCTGCCTGTACTGGGAACAGCCCGAGCTGGCGTTCTTCGCCTGGGGCTGCGCCCTGGAGCTGCAAGGCCACGGCGAACAGCGCTTCGCCCGGATCGAGGAAAACTGGCAATCGCTCTGCGCCGACGCCGTGGTCGAGGGCCCGCTGGCGCCGCGCCTGTGCGGCGGATTCCGCTTCGATCCGCGCGGCCCGCGCGAGGAACACTGGCAAGCCTTCGCCGATGCCAGCCTGATGCTCGCCGGCATCACCGTGCTGCGCGAGGGCGAACGCTACCGGGTACTCTGCCAACACCTGGCCAAGCCCGGCGAAGATGCCCTGGCCCTGGCCGCCTACCACTGCTCGGCGCTACTGCGCCTGAGGCAGCCGGCCAGGCGCCGGCCCTCGGGGCCGACCGCTGGCGCGCAGGGCGACGCTTCGGCGCTGGAGCGCAGGCAATGGGAAGCCAAGGTGAGCGACGCGGTAAGCAGTGTCCGCCAGGGACGCTTCGGCAAGGTCGTGCTGGCCCGCACCCAGGCCCGGCCTCTCGGCGACATCGAGCCGTGGCAGGTCATCGAACACCTGCGTCTGCAACATGCCGACGCCCAGCTGTTCGCCTGTCGCCGCGGCAACGCCTGCTTCCTCGGCGCCTCCCCGGAACGCCTGGTCCGCATTCGCGCCGGCGAGGCGCTCACCCATGCCCTGGCCGGAACCATCGCCCGCGGCGGCGATGCCCAGGAAGATGCGCGGCTCGGACAGGCCCTGCTGGACAGCGCCAAGGACAGGCACGAACACCAGTTGGTGGTGGAGGCGATCCGTACGGCTCTGGAACCCTTCAGCGAGGCGCTGGAAATCCCCGATGCGCCCGGCCTGAAACGACTGGCGCGAGTCCAGCACCTGAACACGCCGATCCGCGCCCGCCTCGCCGACGCAGGCGGCATCCTGCGGCTGCTGCAGGCGCTGCATCCGACCCCCGCGGTGGGCGGCTACCCACGCAGCGCGGCGCTGGACTACATCCGCCAGCACGAAGGGATGGATCGTGGCTGGTACGCCGCGCCGCTGGGCTGGCTCGACGGCGAAGGCAACGGCGATTTCCTGGTGGCGCTGCGCTCGGCCCTGCTCACGCCGGGCCGGGGCTACCTGTTCGCCGGCTGCGGCCTGGTAGGCGATTCGGAACCGGCCCACGAGTATCGCGAAACCTGCCTTAAGCTCAGTGCCATGCGGGACGCTCTGTCAGCCCTAGGCGGCCTGGGCGAAGTGCCCTTGCAGCGCGGCGTCGCCTGAAAACGAAGACCCCCTGCGGCCCGAGGGCGGCAGGGGGTCTTCGAAGGTCTGCCCGGCGCGGGCGGGCCGCGCCGCAAGGGCGTCGCTTAGAACGGAATGTCGTCGTCGAAGCTGTCGTAGTCCTGGGCCGGCTGCGGCGCCGGTTGCTGCTGCGGGGCCGGACGCGACTGCTGCTGCGGGGCCTGCTGCGGGCGCTGCATGGGCTCGCGCGGGGCACGCTGCGAGTCGTCGCCGGAGGGGCGGCCGCCGAGCAGTTGCATGTTGCCGTTGATGTCGACCACGATCTCGGTGGTGTAGCGATCCTGACCGTCCTGGCCCTGCCACTTGCGGGTGCGCAGGCTGCCTTCGACGTAGACCTGGGAACCCTTGCGCAGGTACTCGCCGGCGATCTCCGCCAGGCGGCCGAAGAACACCACGCGGTGCCATTCGGTGCGCTCCTGTTGCTGGCCGGTCTGCTTGTCCTTCCAGCTCTCGCTGGTGGCGAGGGTGATGTTGGTCACCGCATTGCCGTTGGGCATGTAGCGGGTTTCCGGGTCACCACCGACGTTACCAACCAGAATGACTTTGTTAACCCCACGGGCCATGACGTTCTCCTAAGGTTCAGCATCCGCCCGGCGCGGCCTGGGCCAGGCGCTCGAGGGCGGTGCGATCCACTTGTTGGGTATCCACTTTGACATAGGCGGCGGCCTCCTCGGCCACCACCATGGCGTCTGCCACACCGGGCAACGCCCTGAATCGCTGGACCAGCGCCGCGTCCTGCAGCGCGGCGGGCGCGAGCGGCAGGCGAATGCTGGTCACATAAGGCGGTTCGCGCATGGTAACAGCAATCGCCAGCCAGAGGGCAGCGAGCACCGCGCATCCGATGAACACCATGCTCAGCCCGCCGTGCTGGAACATCCAGCCGCCGAGGATGCCGCCCAGCGCCGCGCCGAGGAACTGGCTGGTGGAATACACCCCCATCGCCGTGCCCTTGCCGCCAGCCGGCGAGACCTTGCTGACCAGCGACGGCAGCGAGGCTTCGAGCAGGTTGAAGGCGGTGAAGAACACCACCGTGCCGACCACCAGCATGGCCAGGCTGTGACCGAAGACCAGGAAGAACAGTTCGCAGGCCAGCAGGGTCGCCACCGCGCCGGTCAGCACGCGCTTCATGCGACGCTTCTTCTCGGCGTAGATGATGAACGGCACCATGCCGAAGAAACCGACCAGCAGCGCAGTCAGGTAGACCCACCAGTGCTGCTCCTTGGGCAGGCCACCCTCGTGCACCAGTGCCAGCGGCAAGGCGACGAAGCTGGCCATGAGGATGGCGTGGAGGATCAGGATGCCGGCGTCCAGGCGCAGCAGGTCGCCGTGCTTCAGGGTCGGCAGCAGGGCCTGGCGCGCCACGCTGGATTCGCGGTGCTGGGTCATGTGGTCCGGCTGCGGGACGAAGAACAGGATCAGCAGCAGGCCGACCAGCGCCATCCCGGCGGTGAACCAGAACAGCCCATGCAGGCCGAACAGATGGGTCAGCACCGGGCCGAGCACCATGGCCACGGCGAAGGAGACGCCGATGCTCATGCCGATCATCGCCATCGCCTTGGTCCGGTGCTGCTCGCGGGTGAGGTCGGAGAGCAGTGCCATCACCGCCGCCGAGATCGCCCCGGCGCCCTGCAGGACGCGGCCGGCGATCACCCCCCAGATGGAGTCGGCATTGGCCGCGAGGGCCGCGCCGGCGGCGAAGATCAGCAGCCCGACGACGATCACCGGGCGCCGGCCGATGCGGTCGGAAATGGTCCCGAAGGGAATCTGCAGGATCGCCTGGGTCAGGCCGTAGGCGCCGATGGCCAGGCCGATCAGCGCCGGGGTCGCGCCGGCCAGGTCCTGGCCGTAGGTGGCCAGCACCGGCAGGACCATGAACATGCCGAGCATGCGGAAGGCGAATACCAGTGACAGCCCGACGGCCGCTCGCGTTTCGGTACCGCTCATCCGCTCAGTATGTGAGTCGTGCATAACACCCTCATGGAAGAAACCGCTGCAGGGCAAGGCCTCATGCCCCTGCCGATGGCGCCGCCGCCCGCTCCTGGGCGGCCGGGGCAATGCCCGCGCCGGAAAAATGCCGCGCATTCTACCAGTCCGCCCCCTCGCGGCACAGGCGCGCCACTTTGCCGCGCGCTAGCGGCCAGCCGTATAATCAGCGGTTTTCGCCCGCCATGCGAGGCCGCTGTGGATAAGATCCTGATTCGTGGGGCGCGTACCCACAACCTGAAGAACGTCGACCTCACACTGCCACGCGACAAACTGATCGTGATCACCGGTCTTTCCGGTTCCGGCAAGTCTTCCCTGGCTTTCGACACGCTCTATGCGGAAGGCCAGCGGCGCTACGTGGAATCCCTCTCGGCCTACGCCCGGCAGTTCCTGTCGATGATGGAGAAGCCGGACGTGGACACCATCGAAGGGCTGTCGCCGGCGATTTCCATCGAACAGAAGTCCACTTCCCACAACCCACGCTCCACCGTGGGTACGATCACCGAGATCTACGACTACCTGCGCCTGCTTTATGCCCGCGTCGGTACCCCGCGCTGCCCGGACCACGACATCCCGCTGGAGGCGCAGACCGTCAGCCAGATGGTCGACCAGGTCCTGGCCCTGCCGGAAGGCAGCAAGCTGATGCTGCTGGCGCCGGTGATCCGCGAGCGCAAGGGCGAGCACCTGGCGGTGTTCGACGAGATGCGCGCGCAGGGTTTCGTCCGCGCCCGGGTCGACGGCAAGCTCTACGAACTCGACGAAGTGCCGAAGCTGGATAAGCAGAAGAAGCACAGCATCGATGTGGTGGTGGACCGCTTCAAGGTTCGCGCGGACCTCCAGCAACGCCTGGCCGAGTCGTTCGAGACCGCCCTGTCCCTGGCCGACGGTATCGCCCTGGTAGCACCGATGGACGAGGACGAGGATGTCGAGGAGATCATCTTCTCGGCGCGCTTCGCCTGCCCGGTCTGCGGCCACTCGATCAGCGAGCTGGAACCCAAGCTGTTCTCCTTCAACAACCCGGCCGGCGCCTGTCCGACCTGCGACGGCCTCGGCGTGAAGCAATTCTTCGACGCGCGCCGGGTGGTCAATGGCGAGTTGACCCTGGCCGAGGGCGCGATCCGCGGCTGGGACCGGCGCAACGTCTATTACTTCCAGATGCTCGGCTCGCTGGCCCAGCATTACGGCTTCAGCCTGGAAGAACCCTTCGACGAACTCGGCGCCGAGCACCAGAAGGTGGTGCTCTACGGCTCCGGCCGGGAAAACGTCGACTTCCGCTATCTCAACGACCGCGGCGACATCGTCAAGCGTTCGCATCCCTTCGAAGGCATCCTGCCGAACCTTGAGCGGCGCTACCGCGAGACCGAGTCGGCCACGGTCCGCGAGGAGCTGGCCAAGTTCCTCAGCACCCAGCCCTGCCCGGATTGCCACGGTACCCGCCTGCGCCGCGAGGCGCGGCATGTGTGGGTCGGCGACCGGACGCTGCCGGCGATCACCGCGATGCCGGTCGGCGAGGCCTGCGAGTATGCCGCCGGACTCAGCCTGACCGGCCGCCGTGGCGAGATCGCGGCGAAGATCCTCAAGGAAATCCGCGACCGCCTGCAATTCCTGGTCAACGTCGGCCTCGACTACCTGACCCTCGACCGCAGCGCCGACACCCTGTCCGGCGGCGAAGCCCAGCGCATCCGCCTGGCCAGCCAGATCGGCGCCGGCCTGGTGGGAGTGATGTACATCCTCGACGAACCCTCGATCGGCCTGCACCAACGCGACAACGAACGCCTGCTCGGCACCCTCACCCACCTGCGCAACCTCGGCAACACGGTGATCGTGGTCGAGCACGACGAGGACGCGATCCGACTCGCCGACTACGTCGTCGACATCGGTCCGGGCGCCGGTGTGCACGGCGGCCAGGTAGTGGCGGAAGGTACGCCCGACCAGGTGATGAACCACCCCGACTCGCTGACCGGCAAGTACCTTTCCGGGCGCAAGAAAATCGCGGTTCCGGCCAAGCGCACCCCGCGCGACAAGAAGAAGCTGCTGAAGCTGAAAGGCGCCCGCGGCAACAACCTGCAGAACGTCAACCTGGAAATCCCGGTCGGCCTGTTCACCTGCATCACCGGGGTCTCGGGCTCCGGCAAGTCGACGCTGATCAACAACACCCTGTTCCCGATCACCGCCACCGCGCTGAACGGCGCGACTACCCTGGAAGTGGCGCCGTACGACTCGTTCGACGGCCTGCAGCACCTGGACAAGGTGGTCGACATCGACCAGAGCCCGATCGGTCGTACCCCGCGCTCCAACCCGGCGACCTATACCGGCCTGTTCACGCCGATCCGCGAACTGTTCTCCGGCGTGCCGGAGGCCCGCTCGCGCGGCTACGGTCCCGGCCGCTTCTCGTTCAACGTCAAGGGCGGCCGTTGCGAGGCCTGCCAGGGCGACGGCGTGATCAAGGTGGAGATGCACTTCCTGCCGGACATCTACGTTCCCTGCGACGTCTGCAAGGGCAAGCGCTACAACCGCGAGACCCTGGAGATCCGCTACAAGGGCAAGAGCATCCACGAGGTGCTGGAGATGACCATCGAGGAAGCCCGCGAGTTCTTCGACGCCGTCCCCGCCCTGGCGCGCAAGCTGCAGACACTGATGGACGTCGGCCTGTCCTACATCAAGCTGGGCCAGAGCGCGACCACCCTCTCGGGCGGCGAGGCACAGCGGGTCAAGCTGTCCCGCGAGCTGTCCAAGCGCGACACCGGCAAGACCCTGTACATCCTCGACGAACCGACCACCGGCCTGCACTTCGCCGACATCCAGCAACTGCTCGACGTGCTCCACCGCCTGCGCGACCACGGCAACACCGTGGTGGTGATCGAGCACAACCTGGACGTGATCAAGACCGCCGACTGGCTGGTCGACCTCGGCCCCGAGGGCGGCTCCAAGGGTGGCCAGATCATCGCCAACGGCACGCCGGAGCAGGTGGCCGAGATGCCCCAGTCGCACACCGGCCACTTCCTCAAGCCGCTGCTGGAACGCGATCGCGCCTGATTGCCGGGCGCTCATGAAAAAGCCCCTGCGGCCGTGAGGCGCAGGGGCTTTTTCGTATCCGCAGGGTAGGGTCAGATCTGCGACTGCAGGTAGTTCTCCAGGCCCATCCTGGCGATCAGGCCAAGCTGTTGCTCCAACCAGTAGGCGTGGTCTTCCTCGGTGTCGGCCAACTGGGCCTTGAGGATGTCGCGGCTGACGAAGTCCTTGTGCTGCTCGCAGAGGGCGATGCCCTTGGCCAGCGCGGCGCGGACATGGCGCTCGAGCTTGAGGTCGGCCTCGAGCATCTCCGGCACCGTGGTGCCCGGGTGGATATCGTCGGGACGCATGCGCGGCGTACCTTCGAGCAGGAGGATACGGCGCAGCAGGGCGTCGGCATGCTGGGTCTCCTCCTCCATCTCGTGGTTGAGGCGCTCGTAGAGCTTGCTGAAGCCCCAGTCCTCGTACATGCGCGAGTGGATGAAGTACTGGTCGCGCGCGGCCAGCTCGCCGGTCAGCAGCGTGTTGAGGTAATCGATGACTTCCGGATGGCCTTGCATCGGGGGGCTCTCCCTGGAGAAAACTAGGAATCTAGCCGCATATGCTCCCGGCTCCGCCTGATCCGGGTCAAGCCAATGCAGATAAAAAAGCCCCCTTCCTAGGAAGGGGGCCGGGGGCCTCATCAGGCCATCAGTCCAGCTTCAGGCCGAGGGCGTCGGCGACGCCTTTGCCGTAGGCCGGATCGACCTTGAGGAACAGGCCGATCTGGCGACGCTGGATCTGTTCCGGTACATCGCGGATGTCTTCGGCGATGTTGGCGAACAGCCGCTGCTTCTGCTCGTCGGTGAACAGATGGAACAGCGCGGCGGGCTGGCTGTAGTAGTCGTCGTCCACCCGGTGGTTCCAGTGGTCCGCCGCGCCCTCCAGGCTCAGCGGCGGCTCGGAGAAGTCAGGCTGCTCCTGCCACTGGTTGAAGCTGTTCGGCTCGTAGGTGACGCGCTGATGGGCGTTGTTGCCGTCCACCCGCATGCCGCCGTCGCGGTGGTAGACCTGGTGCGGGCAACGCGCGGCGTTCACCGGGATCTGGTGGTGGTTGACGCCCAGGCGATAGCGATGGGCGTCGCCGTAGGAGAACAGACGGCCCTGGAGCATCTTGTCCGGCGAGAAACCGATACCGGGCACCACGTTGGCCGGCGTGAAAGCGGCCTGCTCGACCTCGGCGAAGTAGTTGTCCGGGTTACGGTTCAGCTCGAAGAAGCCCACTTCGATCAACGGGTAGTCACCGTGGGGCCAGACCTTGGTCAGGTCGAACGGGTTGTAGCGATAGGTGGCCGCTTCCTTCTCGGGCATGATCTGCACGTACATCTTCCAGCGCGGGAAGTCGCCTTTCTCGATGCTCTCGTACAAGTCGCGCTGCGAACTCTCGCGGTCCTGGGCGATCACTTCGGCAGCCTCGGCGTTGGTCAGGTTCTCGATGCCCTGTTGGGTCTTGAAGTGGAACTTGACCCAGAAGCGCTCGTTGTTCGCATTGATGAAGCTGAAGGTATGGCTGCCGAAACCATGGATGTGCCGATAGCTCTTCGGCAGACCGCGGTCGCTGAAGTCGATGGTCAACTGATGCAGCGACTCGGGGAGGTGAGAGAAAAAGTCCCACTTGAAGGTCGCATTGCGCAGGTTGGTGCGCGGGTCACGCTTCACCACGTGGTTGAGATCGGGGAACTTGAGCGGGTCGCGCAGATAGAACACCGGGGTGTTGTTGCCGACCAGGTCCCAGTTGCCCTGCTCGGTGTAGAAACGCATGGAGAAGCCGCGGATGTCTCGCTCGGCATCCGCCGCGCCACGCTCACCGGCGACGGTGGAGAAGCGCAGGAACATATCGGTCTTCTTGCCGACCTGGGAGAAGATCTTCGCCCGGGTGTAGGGGGTGATGTCATGGGTGACGGTGAAGGTGCCGTAGGCCGCGGAGCCTTTCGCATGCATGCGTCGCTCGGGGATCACTTCGCGATCGAAGTGGGCGAGCTTCTCGAGGAACCACACGTCCTGCAGCAACATCGGGCCACGCGGACCGGCGGTCTGCACGTTCTGGTTATCGACCACCGGTGCGCCAGCGGCAGTGGTCAGGCGGGTCTTCTCTTCCATTTACTCTCTCCTCAACGGCTAACGTGCTATGAAGCGAAGCGGCTACACGGAAATCATCAGCGTGGACCAGGGATTGGCGGAGGACAACCTGTCGGCTGAACCAAGCGCCCTTTGCATTGATCTCGCTTATCCGAACGTAGCTTTTCGTAAAAGCAGGTTAAGGATGAATGACAGCCCTCCCGCAATCCAATTTATTAAAGACAGCGAGCCGATAGATAAAAACTTTAAGGCAGGTAATAAAAAAACCGGGCCTAGGCCCGGTTTCTTGTGCAGCAGATGCCTTATTCGGCAGCTTCTACGACTTCACCGCCGACAGGACGATCAACCAGCTCGACGTACGCCATGGGGGCGTTGTCGCCAGCGCGGAAACCGCACTTCAGGATGCGCAGGTAGCCGCCCGGACGGTTGGCGTAGCGCTTGCCCAGGTCGTTGAACAGCTTGCCAACGGCAGCTTTCGAACGGGTACGGTCGAAAGCCAGGCGACGGTTGGCGACGCTGTCTTCCTTGGCCAGGGTGATCAGCGGCTCGGCAACGCGACGCAGTTCCTTGGCCTTGGGCAGGGTGGTTTTGATCAGTTCGTGTTCGAACAGCGACACCGCCATGTTCTGGAACATAGCCTTGCGGTGCGCGCTGGTGCGGCTCAGGTGACGACCACTTTTACGATGGCGCATGGTTCAATTCCTTTCCAAACTTTACGTTCGGTAGTTACGACGATCAGGCAGTGGCCTTGTCGTCTTTCTTAAGACTTGCCGGCGGCCAGTTATCGAGGCGCATACCGAGGGACAGACCACGGGAAGCCAGAACGTCCTTGATTTCGGTCAGGGACTTCTTGCCCAGGTTCGGCGTTTTCAACAGCTCCACTTCGGTGCGCTGGATCAGGTCACCGATGTAGTAGATGTTTTCCGCCTTCAGGCAGTTGGCCGAACGTACGGTCAGTTCCAGGTCATCGACCGGGCGCAGGAGGATCGGATCGATCTCGTCTTCCTGCTCTTCAACGACGGGTTCGCTGTCGCCCTTGAGGTCCACGAACGCTGCCAGCTGCTGTTGCAGGATGGTAGCGGCGCGACGGATAGCCTCTTCGGGATCCAGAGTGCCGTTGGTTTCCAGGTCCAGGACCAGTTTGTCCAGGTTGGTGCGCTGCTCGACACGGGCGTTTTCCACCACGTAGGAGACACGACGGACCGGGCTGAACGATGCGTCGAGCTGCAGACGGCCGATGCTGCGGCTTTCGTCTTCATCGCTCTGACGTGCGTCGGCAGGCTCGTAGCCACGGCCACGAGCTACCTTCAGCTTCATGTTCAGCGCGCCGTTGTCTGCCAGGTTGGCGATAACGTGGTCACCGTTGATGATCTCAACATCGTGATCCAGCTGAATATCGGCAGCAGTCACAACACCCGAGCCCTTCTTAGCCAGGGTCAGCGTCACTTCATCACGACCGTGCAGCTTGATGGCCAGACCTTTCAGGTTCAGCAGGATCTCGATTACATCTTCCTGCACACCTTCGATCGCCGAGTACTCGTGGAGTACGCCGTCGATCTCGGCCTCGACCACTGCGCAGCCAGGCATGGAGGACAACAGGATGCGACGCAGCGCGTTGCCCAGGGTGTGACCAAAACCACGCTCGAGAGGCTCGAGCGTGATCTTGGCGCGGGTTTGACTGACCACCTGCACATCGATGTGGCGGGGGGTCAGGAACTCATTTACCGAACTCTGCATGGATGCACCTATTTTCTAGCCCTTACTTGGAGTAGAGCTCGACAATCAGGTTTTCGTTGATATCAGCGGACAGGTCGCTGCGAGCCGGAGCACTCTTGAAGGTACCAGCCTTCTTGTCGAGGTCGACTTCGACCCACTCGACGCGACCGCGCTGGCCACAGAGTTCCAGAGCCTGAGCGATACGCAGCTGGTTCTTCGATTTTTCGCGAACAGCTACGACGTCACCGGCCTTCACTTGGTAGGAAGGGATGTTGACGGTCTGACCGTTGACGGTGATGGCCTTGTGGGATACCAGCTGGCGGGATTCCGAACGAGTGGAACCGAAGCCCATGCGGTATACGACGTTGTCCAGGCGGCACTCGAGCAGTTGCAGCAGGTTCTCACCGGTAGAACCCTTGCGACGGGAAGCTTCCTGGTAGTAACCGCGGAACTGACGCTCCAGCACACCGTAGATGCGACGTACTTTCTGCTTTTCACGCAGCTGCAGACCGTAGTCGGACAGACGGCCACGACGCTGGCCATGCTGGCCAGGAACGTTTTCAGCCTTGCACTTCGAGTCGAGGGCGCGGGCGCCGCTCTTCAGGAACAGGTCGGTGCCTTCACGGCGAGACAGTTTGCACTTGGGACCAATGTAACGAGCCATTTCTCACTGTCTCCTATTACACGCGACGCTTTTTCGGCGGACGGCAGCCGTTATGCGGGATCGGGGTTACGTCGGTGATGCTGGCGATCTTGTAGCCGCAAGCATTCAGAGCGCGAACGGCGGACTCGCGGCCCGGGCCCGGGCCCTTGACGTTGACGTCCAGGTTCTTCAGACCGTATTCCAGGGCAGCCTGGCCGGCACGCTCGGCCGCTACCTGGGCAGCGAACGGGGTGCTCTTACGCGAGCCGCGGAAACCGGAACCACCGGAGGTCGCCCAGGACAGTGCGTTGCCCTGACGGTCGGTGATGGTCACGATGGTGTTGTTGAAAGACGCGTGGATGTGGGCGATCCCATCGACCACTGTCTTTTTGACTTTCTTACGGGGACGAGCAGCAGGTTTTGCCATGACTAGATTCCTACGCGATTACTTGCGGATCGGCTTACGCGGGCCCTTGCGGGTACGCGCGTTGGTCTTGGTACGCTGACCGCGAACCGGCAGACCGCGACGATGACGCAGACCGCGGTAGCAACCGAGGTCCATCAGACGCTTGATGTTCATGTTGATTTCGCGACGCAGGTCACCTTCGGTGGTGATCTTCGCGACTTCGTTACGCAGCTGATCGATCTGCTCGTCGCTCAGGTCCTTGATCTTGGCAGCCGGGTTTACGCCGGTGGCTGCGCAGATGCTCTGAGCAGTAGTGCGACCAACACCATAGATGTAGGTCAGCGAGATAACAGTGTGCTTGTTATCCGGAATGTTGACGCCTGCAATACGGGCCATTCAGAAAAACTCCAATTGACAGCTACCCTGCGCCCAGGAAGCCAAGAAAGGGCGCGGATATTAGCGCTGTAATAGCAAATAATCAACCCGGCAGCACACTAGCTGCCGGGTTATCACGCGTGGATCACAATCAGCCTTGGCGCTGCTTGTGACGCGGTTCCGCGCTGCAGATCACCCGCACGATGCCATCGCGACGGATGATTTTGCAGTTACGGCACAGCTTCTTGACCGATGCACGAACTTTCATCACCAACTCCTCGAACCTTACGGGTCTATCAGCGCAGCATACCGCTGCCGTAGCCCTTCAGGTTGGCTTTCTTCATCAGGGATTCATACTGGTGAGAAACGAGGTGAGATTGCACCTGGGCCATAAAGTCCATGACAACCACGACCACGATCAACAGCGAGGTCCCGCCAAGATAGAACGGCACGTGCGCCGCAACCACCAGGAACTGGGGCAGCAGGCAGACAGCCGTCATGTACAGAGCACCGAACATGGTCAAACGGGTCAGCACGCCATCGATGTAGCGAGCGGACTGTTCGCCCGGACGGATGCCCGGAATAAATGCACCGGACTTCTTGAGGTTCTCCGCCACGTCCTTCGGGTTGAACATCAGCGCTGTATAGAAGAAGCAGAAGAAAACGATCCCTGCAGTGAACAGCAAGATGTTCAGCGGCTGCCCCGGAGCGATCGCTTGCGCGACGTCCTGCAACCAACCCAAGCCTTCCGACTGACCGAACCAGGAGCCCAGGGACGCCGGGAACAGCAGGATACTGCTGGCGAAAATCGCGGGAATCACACCCGCCATGTTCACCTTCAACGGCAGATGGCTGGTCTGCGCTGCAAACACCTTGCGGCCTTGCTGGCGCTTGGCGTAATGCACCGCGATGCGACGCTGGCCACGCTCGATGAACACCACGAACGCGATGATCGCCACGGCCAGCAGGCCGACGCCGATCAGGGCGAAGATGTTGATGTCACCTTGACGGGCAGACTCGAAAGACTGACCGATGGCGCGCGGCAGGCCTGCAACGATACCAGCGAAGATCAACATCGAGATGCCGTTGCCGACACCGCGCTCGGTGATCTGCTCGCCCAGCCACATCATGAACATGGCACCAGCCACGAAGGTGGTGACAGCCACGAAGTAGAAGCCGAAGTCGTTGGAGAAGGCTACGCCCTGGCTGCCCAGGCCAACGGACATGCCGATGGCCTGGACCAGTGCCAGGACTACAGTACCGTAGCGGGTGTACTGGCTGATCTTGCGACGCCCAGACTCACCCTCTTTCTTCAACTGCTCCAGCTGCGGGCTGATAGCGGTCATGAGCTGCATGATGATCGAAGCCGAGATGTACGGCATGATCCCCAGTGCAAAGATACTCATGCGCTCCAGCGCGCCGCCGGAAAACATGTTGAAGAGGCTAAGAATGGTCCCCTCGTTCTGCCGGAACAGTGCCGCCAAGCGATCGGGGTTGATGCCCGGAACTGGGATGTGCGCGCCGATCCGATAGACGATGATCGCCAGGAACAGGAAACGCAGACGTGCCCAGAGCTCGGACAGACCGCCGTTGCTTAGCGCAGAGAGAGCACCTTGCTTAGCCATTTAGTCCTCGAATTTACCGCCAGCTGCTTCGATAGCCGCACGCGCACCCTTGGTGGCGGCGATACCTTTCAGGGTGACCGCACGACCAACTTCGCCGGACAGCATGACTTTGACGCGCTGTACGTGCTGGTTGATCAGGTTGGCATCCTTCAGGGTCTGCAGGCTGACGACGTCGCCTTCGACCTTGGCCAGCTCGGAGGTGCGTACTTCAGCACGATCCATGGCCTTCAGGGAAACGAAGCCGAACTTCGGCAGGCGACGGTGCAGAGGCTGTTGACCACCCTCGAAGCCCGGAGCGACCTTGCCACCGGAGCGGGAGGTCAGACCTTTGTGACCACGGCCACCGGTCTTGCCCAGACCGCTACCGATGCCACGGCCCGGACGGTGCTTTTCGCGACGGGCACCCGGCGCGGAACGCAGATCGTTCAGTTGCATGGATTAACCCTCCACACGCAGCAGGTAGTAGGCCTTGTTGATCATGCCGCGGTTCTCAGGAGTGTCCTGAACTTCGACGGTATGATTGATGCGACGCAGGCCGAGACCCTTGACGCAAGCCTTGTGGTTGGCCAGACGGCCGTTCAGGCTCTTGACCAGAGTGACTTTGACAGTTGCCATGGTTAGAGAATCTCCTCGACGCTCTTGCCACGCTTGGCCGCTACTGCTTCCGGAGCCTGCATGTTCTTCAGGCCCTTGAAGGTGGCGTAAACCACGTTCACCGGATTGGTGGAGCCATAGCACTTGGCCAGGACGTTCTGCACACCAGCCACTTCCAGAACGGCACGCATGGCGCCGCCGGCGATGATGCCGGTACCTTCCGAAGCCGGCTGCATGTACACCTTGGAGGCGCCATGGGCGGACTTGGTCGGATACTGCAGGGTGGTGCCGTTCAGATCGACTTGGATCATGTTGCGGCGAGCGGCTTCCATTGCTTTCTGGATGGCGGCCGGCACTTCACGCGCCTTGCCACGACCGAAACCAACGCGACCCTTGCCATCACCCACCACGGTCAGTGCGGTGAAAGCGAAGATACGGCCACCTTTTACGGTTTTGGCGACGCGGTTAACCTGAACCAGCTTCTCGATGTAGCCTTCGTCGCGCTTTTGCTCGTTGTTTGCCATAACTTAGAACTCCAGTCCGCCTTCACGAGCGGCATCAGCCAGCGCTTTCACACGGCCGTGGTACTTGAAGCCAGAACGATCGAACGCCACCTGGGTGACGCCGGCCGCTTTGGCGCGCTCGGCGACCAGTTGACCAACTTTCTTGGCTGCATCGATGTTGCCGGTGGCACCTTCGCGCAGGTCTTTGTCCAGGGTCGAGGCGCTGGCCAGGACCTTGCCGCCGTCGGCCGCAATGACCTGGGCGTAAATGTGCTGGGAAGAGCGGTACACGCAGAGGCGTACGGTTTCCAGCTCGCGCATCTTCAGGCGTGCCTTGCGAGCGCGACGCAGACGGGTTTCTTTCTTGACGCTCATTTGCTATGCCCTACTTCTTCTTGGCTTCTTTACGACGGACGACTTCGTCGGCGTAACGCACGCCCTTGCCTTTGTAAGGCTCCGGCGGACGGAAGTCGCGAATTTCGGCAGCAACCTGACCGACCAGCTGCTTGTCGATACCCTTGATCAGGATATCGGTCTGGCTGGGGGTCTCAGCGACGATGCCGGCCGGCAGTTCGTAATCAACCGGATGGGAGAAGCCGAGGGACAGGGACAGCACTTGGCCCTTGGCCTGCGCTTTGTAACCAACGCCGACCAGCTGGAGCTTGCGCTCGAAGCCCTGGCTGACGCCGACTACCATGTTGTTCACCAGAGCACGGGTGGTACCAGCCATGGCGCGAGTCTGCTGGTCGCCGTTACGCGCAGCAAAACGCAGCTCACCGCTGTCCTGGATCACTTCGACCGAAGGATGGACCTTGAGCTCCAGAGCACCTTTGGCGCCCTTGATGGACAGTTGCTGACCAGCCAGTTTGATTTCAACGCCGGCAGGCAGCTTGACGGGGTTCTTAGCAACGCGAGACATGCTGATTCCCCTTAGAACACAGTGCAGAGCACTTCGCCGCCAACACCAGCAGCACGGGCAGCACGATCGGTCATCACACCTTTGTTGGTGGAGACGATCGACACACCGAGGCCGCCACGAACTTTCGGCAGTTGCTCAACGGATTTGTACTGACGCAGGCCAGGACGGCTGATGCGCTTGACCTCTTCGATGACAGGCTTGCCTTCGAAGTACTTCAGTTCGATGGACAGCTGGGGTTTTACTTCCGAGCTGATCTGGAAATCCGCAATATAGCCTTCGTCCTTCAGGACTTTGGCTACCGCCGCTTTCAGTTTCGAGGACGGCATGCTTACGACGGTCTTTTCAGCCATCTGGGCATTACGGATGCGAGTTAGCATGTCTGCTAACGGGTCCTGCATACTCATGGGCTTAACGCTCCTGATACAAAAGAATAAGCCTTCAACTTCAATTCGCCCATAAACGCCAGGCGAAACAAACCCAGGCTCAGGGGAGCCGGGTATTCTAGAGATCACGCCAAAACGAATCAAGCCCCATGAGGGGCTTGATTCGATGTCGCGATCAACGGTGCCGACTGGCGACACCGTTCGCTGCGATTACCAGCTGGCTTTCACCAGACCCGGTACGTCGCCGCGCATGGCGGCTTCGCGCAGTTTGTTACGGCTCAGGCCGAACTTGCGGTAGAAGCCGTGCGGACGACCGGTCAGGCGGCAACGGTTACGCAGGCGGCTGGCGCTGGCGTCACGCGGTTGCTTCTGCAGGGCGACCTGGGCATTCCAACGCTCTTCCGCAGAGGAGTTCGGATTAGCGATGATCGCTTTCAGCTCGGCACGCTTCTTGGCGTACTTGGCTACCGTCAGCTGACGCTTCAGCTCGCGGTTCTTCATGCTCTCTTTAGCCATGTTCCTACTCCAATCAGTTACGGAACGGGAATTTGAAAGCACGCAGCAGGGCGCGACCTTCGTCATCCGTACGAGCGGTGGTGGTCAGGGTGATGTCCAGGCCACGCAGCGCATCGATCTTGTCGTAATCGATTTCCGGGAAGATGATCTGCTCTTTCACGCCCATGCTGTAGTTGCCGCGACCATCGAAGGACTTGGCATTCAGGCCGCGGAAGTCACGCACGCGCGGCAGGGAGATGGACAGCAGACGATCCAGGAACTCGTACATCCGGTCGCTACGCAGGGTGACCTTGACGCCGATCGGCCAGCCTTCACGGATCTTGAAGCCTGCGATGGACTTACGAGCGTAAGTCACGACCGGCTTCTGACCAGTGATCTTTTCCAGATCGGCTACGGCGTTCTCGATGATCTTCTTGTCACCGACCGCCTCGCCAAGACCCATGTTCAGGGTGATTTTGGTAACGCGCGGAACTTCCATCACGTTCGCCAGCTGAAGCTCTTCTTTCAGCTTGGGCGCGATTTCCTTCCGATAAATTTCTTTCAATCGTGCCATGGTGATCTACCTAGCAGCCTCAAGCCTGAACCGGTTTCTGGGTCGACTTGAAGACACGAATTTTCTTACCGTCTTCTACCTTGAAGCCAACGCGGTCAGCCTTGCTGGTTTCAGTATTGAAGATGGCGACGTTGGAGACGTGCAGAGGCGCCTCCTTCTCGACGATACCGCCCTGTTGGCCGAGCATCGGATTGGGCTTGGTGTGGCGCTTGATCAGGTTCACCCCGCCGACGACCAGACGGTCGTCAGCGAGAACCTTCAGCACCTTGCCACGCTTGCCCTTGTCCTTGCCGGCAATGACGATTACTTCGTCGTCACGACGAATCTTTTGCATGACGGCTACTCCTTACAGCACTTCGGGGGCGAGCGAGACGATCTTCATGAACTTCTCGGTACGGAGTTCACGAGTCACTGGCCCAAAGATACGGGTGCCGATCGGCTCCTGCTTGTTGTTCAGCAGGACGGCGGCGTTGCCGTCGAAGCGGATGATGGAACCGTCGGTACGACGTACGCCGTGCTTGGTGCGAACGACCACGGCAGTCATGACCTGGCCCTTCTTCACTTTGCCGCGCGGAATCGCTTCCTTGACGGTGACCTTGATGATGTCGCCGATGCCGGCGTAACGGCGGTGGGAACCGCCGAGCACCTTGATGCACATCACACGACGCGCGCCGCTGTTGTCAGCGACATCGAGCATGGATTGAGTCTGAATCATATAATTTCTCCGACCCCTAGTCCTTAGACTTCCACCGCGCGTTCAACGATATCAACCAGGGTCCAGGCCTTGGTCTTGGCCAGCGGACGGGTTTCGCGAATGGTGACCAGGTCACCAATGCGGCACTGATTGGATTCGTCGTGTGCGTGCAGTTTGGTCGAACGCTTGACGTATTTGCCGTAGATCGGGTGCTTGACGCGACGCTCGATCAGTACGGTGACGGTCTTGTCCATTTTGTCGCTGACGACGCGGCCGGTCAGCGTACGGACGGTTTTCTGAGCTTCAGCCATGATCACTTACCTGCTTGCTGATTGAGCACAGTTTTAACGCGAGCGATGTCGCGCTTAACCTGCGAGAGCAGGTGAGACTGCCCCAACTGGCCAGTTGCTTTCTGCATGCGCAGATTGAACTGGTCGCGCAGCAGGCCGAGCAGTTGCTCGTTCAGCTGCTCAACGGATTTTTCACGAAGTTCATTCGCTTTCATCACATCACCGTCCGCTTAACAAAGGAGGTGGCGAGGGGCAGCTTTGCAGCAGCCAGGGCGAAAGCCTCACGCGCCAGCTCTTCGGAAACACCCTCGATCTCGTACAGGACTTTGCCCGGCTGGATCTGGGCTACCCAGTACTCGACCCCACCCTTACCTTTACCCATACGAACTTCGAGGGGCTTCTTGGTGACAGGCTTGTCAGGGAATACGCGGATCCAGATCTTGCCGCCACGCTTCACGTGACGGGTCAGCGCACGACGCGCGGACTCGATCTGACGAGCAGTAAGGCGGCCACGGCTAGTGGCCTTCAGTGCGTACTCACCGAAGCTGACCTTACTACCACGATGAGCCAGACCACGGTTGTGGCCGGTCATTTGTTTGCGGAACTTCGTACGCTTGGGTTGCAGCATTTGCGTACTCCTTACCTAGCAGCTTTTTTACGAGGAGCGGGTGCTACCGGCTTCAGCTCTTCCTGGCGGCCACCGATGACCTCGCCCTTGAAGATCCAAACCTTGACACCGATCACACCGTAAGTGGTGTGCGCTTCGTAGGTGGCATAGTCGATATCGGCGCGCAGGGTGTGCAGGGGCACACGACCTTCGCGATACCATTCGGTACGGGCGATTTCAGCCCCACCCAGACGACCGCTGACCTGAATCTTGATGCCCTTGGCACCAATGCGCATGGCGTTCTGTACGGCGCGCTTCATGGCGCGACGGAACATTACGCGACGCTCCAGCTGCTGGGCTACGCTCTGCGCAACCAGCATGGCATCGAGTTCCGGCTTGCGGATTTCCTCGATGTTGATGTGCACGGGCACACCCATTTGCTTGGTCAGGTCCTGGCGCAGTTTCTCAACATCTTCACCTTTCTTGCCGATCACGATGCCGGGACGAGCGGTGTGGATGGTGATGCGTGCGGTTTGAGCCGGACGATGAATATCGATACGGCTTACGGACGCGCTTTTTAGTTTGTCTTGGAGGTACTCACGCACCTTCAGGTCGGCAAACAGGTAATCCGCATAGTTCTTGCGGTCTGCGTACCAAACGGAGGTGTGCTCCTTGACGATACCCAGGCGAATGCCATTGGGATGTACTTTCTGACCCATCTGTCGACTCCGTTACTTGTCCGCAACCTTGACCGTGATATGGCAAGACCGCTTCACGATGCGATCAGCACGGCCTTTGGCACGCGGCATGATGCGCTTGAGCGAACGACCTTCGTTGACGAAGACGGTGGAGACCTTCAGGTCATCCACATCGGCGCCTTCGTTGTGCTCAGCGTTGGCAACGGCCGACTCCAGCACTTTCTTCATGATCTCGGCGGCTTTCTTACTGCTGAAAGCCAGGAGGTTGAGCGCTTCGCCCACCTTCTTCCCGCGGATCTGGTCGGCGACCAAGCGGGCTTTCTGGGCGGAGATACGAGCGCCCGACAGCTTAGCGGCTACTTCCATCTTCCTTACCCCTTAACGCTTGGCTTTCTTGTCCGCAGCATGCCCGCGGTAGGTGCGGGTAGCGGCGAACTCGCCCAGTTTGTGGCCGACCATGTCCTCGTTGACGAGAACCGGTACGTGTTGACGGCCGTTGTGCACGGCGATGGTCAGACCAACCATATGCGGCAGAATCATCGAACGACGCGACCAGGTCTTGATCGGCTTGCGGTCGTTCTTTTCCACCGCGACTTCGACCTTCTTCAACAGGTGAAGATCGATAAACGGACCTTTTTTCAGTGAACGTGGCACTGTGGCATCCCTCTATTTACTTGCGGCGGCGGACGATCATGTTATCGGTACGCTTGTTCGAGCGAGTCTTCTTACCCTTGGTCTGAAGACCCCACGGCGATACCGGATGACGACCAGCAGAGGTACGGCCTTCACCACCACCATGCGGGTGGTCGACCGGGTTCATCGCCACGCCGCGAACGGTCGGGCGAACACCACGCCAGCGCGTAGCACCGGCTTTACCCAGCGAACGCAGGCTGTGCTCGGAGTTCGAGACTTCGCCCAGGGTCGCACGGCACTCAGCCAGGACTTTACGCATTTCACCGGAGCGCAGACGCAGGGTTACGTACGCACCTTCACGCGCGACCAGCTGGGCGGAAGCGCCAGCGGAGCGAGCGATCTGAGCGCCTTTACCCGGCTTCAGCTCGATACCATGAACAGTGCTACCCACCGGGATGTTGCGCAGAGGCATGCTGTTGCCTGCCTTGATCGGCGCACCGATACCGGAGATCAGCTGGTCACCTGCAGCAACGCCCTTGGGGGCGATGATGTAGCGACGCTCGCCGTCTGCATACTTCAGCAGAGCGATGTGTGCAGTGCGGTTCGGATCGTATTCGACGCGCTCAACGATGGCAGGGATGCCATCCTTGTTGCGACGGAAGTCGACCAGACGGTAGTGCTGCTTGTGACCACCACCGATATGACGGGTGGTGATACGACCGTTGTTGTTACGGCCGCCAGACTTGGATTTCTTTTCCAGCAGCGGTGCGTAGGGAGCGCCTTTGTGCAGCTCCTGATTCACCACCTTGACGACAAAGCGACGACCAGCGGAAGTCGGTTTGCACTTAACGATTGCCATGATGCACCCCTTTACTCAGCGCTGGTGGCGAAATCGAGATCTTGGCCCGGCTGGAGAGCGATGTACGCTTTTTTCCAGTCGTTACGCTTGCCCAGACCGCGAGCGGTGCGCTTGGTCTTACCCTTGACGTTCAGGGTAGTGACGCGCTGTACCTTCACGCTGAACAGGCTTTCTACGGCCTTCTTGATTTCCAGCTTGGTTGCATCGGTGGCAACCTTGAAAACGAATTGGCTCTTGCCGTCCGCGAGACCCGTGGCTTTCTCGGAGATGTGCGGACCAAGCAGCACTTTGAATACGCGTTCCTGGTTCATCCCAGCAGCTCCTCGAACTTCTTCACGGCGGACACGGTGACCAGCACCTTGTCGTAGGCGATCAGGCTGACGGGGTCGGAACCTTGGACATCACGTACATCGACGTGCGCCAGGTTGCGCGCAGCGAGGTACAGGTTCTCGTCGACACCATCGGTCACGATCAGCACGTCTTTCAGACCCAGGGTGTCCAGCTTGGCAACCAGGCCCTTGGTTTTCGGTGCATCGACAGCGAAGTCGGCAACGACGACCAGACGGTCCAGACGAACGAGCTCGGCAAGGATGGAGCGCAGTGCTGCGCGGTACATCTTCTTGTTCAGCTTCTGTTCGTGGCTACGCGGTTTAGCGGCGAAAGTGGTGCCGCCCCCACGCCAGATGGGGCTACGGATGGTGCCAGCGCGAGCACGACCGGTGCCCTTCTGACGCCACGGCTTCTTGCCACCACCAGAGACTTCGGAGCGAGTCTTCTGCGCCTTGCTGCCCTGACGGCCGCCAGCCATGTAGGCCACGACTGCCTGGTGCACCAGGGTCTCGTTGAATTCGCCACCAAAGGTACGCTCGGAGACTTCGATAGCCTGAGCGCCGTTCACATTCAATTGCATCTCAGCTTCCCCCTTAACCGCGAGCCTTGGCTGCCGGACGCACGATCACATCACCGCCGGTAGCGCCGGGAACGGCACCCTTGACCAGCAGCAGATTGCGTTCAGCATCGACGCGCACGATCTCCAGGGATTGAACGGTTACCCGCTCCGCACCCAGATGACCGGACATTTTCTTGCCCTTGAACACTCGACCAGGAGTCTGGCACTGGCCGATGGAACCCGGGACGCGGTGGGAAACGGAGTTACCGTGGGTGTTATCCTGACCACGGAAGTTCCAGCGCTTGATGGTGCCCGCGAAGCCCTTACCCTTGGACTCGCCGGTAACGTCTACCATCTGGCCTGCCTGGAACAGATCGACAGTGATCTGGTCACCAGCGGCATACTGCTCTTCGCCCAGACGGAATTCCCACACGCCGCGACCGGCGGCGACATTCGCCTTGGCAAAGTGACCAGCTTGCGCTTTGGTAACGCGAGAAGCACGACGCTCGCCGGCGGTGACTTGCACTGCACGGTAGCCATCGGTTTCTTCAGTCTTGAACTGGGTGACGCGATTCGGCTCGACCTCGATGACCGTAACCGGAATAGAGACACCTTCCTCGGTGAAAATGCGGGTCATGCCGCATTTACGACCGACAACACCAATTGTCATGTTGTAAACCTCTTGAGTGTACGGGGCTTTCACCCGCTATGGCCGCCCATTTCAGAGCGTTACACGACCAATGCCGAAGGCATTAGCCGAGGCTGATCTGTACTTCAACGCCTGCAGCAAGATCGAGCTTCATCAGCGCATCGACGGTTTTATCCGTCGGCTGGACGATGTCCAGTACACGCTTATGTGTACGAATTTCGTACTGATCACGCGCATCTTTGTTGACGTGCGGAGAGATCAGCACGGTGAAACGTTCCTTGCGGGTCGGCAGAGGGATTGGACCACGCACCTGAGCACCAGTACGTTTCGCGGTTTCCACGATTTCCTGGGTTGATTGATCGATCAGGCGATGGTCAAAAGCCTTCAACCGAATCCGGATTTGTTGGTTTTGCATTTGACCTCAGACTCCAATTTACCATTCCCAACGGACGGACTACGCCCGTTAAAAGGAGGCGCAATTGTACGGATGCCCCCACAGGGTGTCAATATTTAACCAACGAACGAAAAAGGGGCCCCGAAGGGCCCCTTTTCTGATGGCAGGATCAGCGATTACTCGATGATCTTGGCAACCACGCCGGCGCCAACGGTACGGCCGCCTTCGCGGATCGCGAAGCGCAGGCCATCTTCCATGGCGATCGGAGCGATCAGGGTGACAACCATCTTGATGTTGTCGCCCGGCATTACCATCTCTACGCCTTCCGGCAGTTCGCAGTTACCGGTCACGTCGGTGGTACGGAAGTAGAACTGCGGACGGTAGCCCTTGAAGAACGGGGTGTGACGACCACCTTCTTCCTTGGACAGCACGTACACTTCGCACTCGAACTTGGTGTGCGGCTTGATGGTGCCCGGCTTGGCCAGAACCTGGCCACGCTCTACGTCTTCACGCTTGGTGCCGCGCAGCAGGATACCAACGTTCTCACCAGCACGACCTTCGTCGAGCAGCTTGCGGAACATTTCAACGCCGGTGCAGGTGGTCTTGGTGGTCGCCTTGATGCCGACGATTTCCACTTCTTCCTGGACCTTGATGATGCCGCGCTCTACACGACCGGTTACCACGGTACCGCGGCCGGAGATCGAGAACACATCTTCGATCGGCATCAGGAACGGCTGGTCGATGGCACGAACCGGCTCCGGAATGTAGGAGTCCAGGGTCTCTACCAGCTTCTGCACGGCGCTTACGCCGATGCCGTTGTCATCCTTGCCTTCCAGCGCCATCAGCGCGGAACCGATGATGATCGGGGTGTCGTCGCCCGGGAAGTCGTAGGTGTTCAGCAGATCGCGAACTTCCATCTCGACCAGTTCCAGCAGCTCGGCGTCGTCGACCATGTCGGCCTTGTTCAGGAACACGACAATGTAGGGAACACCTACCTGGCGGGACAGCAGGATGTGCTCGCGGGTCTGCGGCATGGGGCCGTCGGCAGCCGAGCAAACCAGGATCGCGCCGTCCATCTGGGCAGCACCGGTGATCATGTTCTTCACGTAGTCGGCGTGACCGGGGCAGTCAACGTGGGCGTAGTGACGAACAGCGGAATCGTATTCAACGTGCGAGGTGTTGATGGTGATACCGCGGGCCTTTTCTTCCGGCGCGTTGTCGATCTGATCGAAAGCACGAGCGGAACCACCCCAGGTGTCGGAGCAGACCTTGGTCAGTGCAGCGGTCAGAGTGGTCTTGCCATGGTCAACGTGACCGATGGTGCCGACGTTGACGTGCGGTTTGTTACGTTCGAATTTTTCCTTAGCCACGACAGTAAACCTCTTACTTAAAGGGCTGAATCAACCTTGTTTTTTAACCAGCGCTTCGACGATGTTCGACGGAGCTTCGGCGTATTTGGAGAATTCCATGGAGTAGCTCGCGCGACCCTGGGACATGGAACGCACGTCGGTCGCATAACCGAACATCTCACCCAGCGGAACCTCGGCACGAATAACCTTACCGGAAACCGTGTCCTCCATCCCCTGAATCAGACCACGACGACGGTTCAGGTCGCCCATCACGTCACCCATGTAGTCCTCAGGAGTCACCACCTCTACCTTCATGATCGGCTCGAGCACCTTGCCGCCGCCCTTCTGGGCCAGCTGCTTGGTCGCCATGGAAGCAGCGATCTTGAACGCCATCTCGTTGGAGTCGACGTCATGGTAGGAACCATCGAAAACGGTAGCCTTCAGGCCGATGAGCGGATAGCCGGCAACGACGCCGTTCTTCATCTGCTCTTCGATACCCTTCTGGATCGCCGGGATGTATTCCTTCGGAACCACACCGCCCACGACTTCGTTCTCGAACACCAGGCCTTCGGTGATGTTGCCCTTCTCGTCCACGTCCGCGGCCGAGAAACGGATCCAGCAATGACCGAACTGACCGCGACCACCGGACTGGCGAACGAACTTGCCTTCGATCTCCACGTTGTCCTTGGTGATGGTCTCACGGTAGGCAACCTGCGGCTTGCCGATGTTGGCCTCGACACCGAACTCGCGCTTCATGCGGTCGACGATGATGTCCAGGTGCAACTCGCCCATGCCGGAGATGATGGTTTGACCGGACTCTTCGTCGGTCTTGACACGGAACGACGGGTCTTCCTGGGCCAGCTTGCCGAGGGCGATACCCATCTTCTCCTGGTCAGCCTTGGTCTTCGGCTCTACAGCGACCGAGATTACCGGCTCGGGGAAGTCCATGCGCTCGAGGATGATCGGCTTCTCGATCGAGCACAGGGTGTCACCGGTGGTGACGTCCTTCATGCCGATCAGGGCAGCGATGTCGCCTGCGCGCACTTCCTTGATCTCTTCACGCTGGTTGGCGTGCATCTGCACCATCCGACCGACGCGCTCTTTCTTGCCTTTCACCGAGTTCAGGACGGAGTCGCCGGAACTCAGGACGCCGGAGTAAACGCGGGCGAAGGTCAGGGTACCGACGAACGGGTCGGTAGCGATCTTGAACGCCAGGGACGAGAACGGTTCGTTGTCGTCGGCATGACGCTCGTCTTCGACGGTCTCGTCGTCCGGGCTGACGCCCTTGATCGCAGGGATCTCGGTCGGAGCCGGGAGGTAGTCGATGACGGCATCGAGAACCAGCGGAACGCCCTTGTTCTTGAACGAGGAACCGCAGACGGCCGGAACGATCTCGCACGCCAGGGTGCGCAGACGCAGGCCTTCCTTGATCTCGGCTTCGGAGAGCTCGCCCTCTTCGAGGTACTTGTTCATCAGCTCTTCGTTGGCTTCGGCCGCAGCCTCGACCATGCTGGAACGCCACTCTTCGGCCAGGTCCTTGAGCTCCGCAGGAATTTCTTCCTCGCGGTAGGTCATGCCCTTGTCGTCATCGTTCCAGTAGATGGCCTTCATCTTGACCAGGTCGACCTGACCGACGAAGTTCTCTTCAGCGCCGATGGCGAGCTGGACCGGAACCGGGGTATGACCCAGGCGCTTCTTGATCTGCTCGACGACGCGCAGGAAGTTCGCGCCCTGGCGGTCCATCTTGTTGACGTAGACGATGCGCGGTACGCCGTACTTGTTGGCCTGACGCCATACGGTTTCCGACTGCGGCTCTACGCCGGAGGTGCCACAGAACACCACGACAGCGCCGTCCAGTACACGCAGGGAACGCTCCACCTCGATGGTGAAGTCTACGTGGCCGGGGGTGTCGATGACGTTTACGCGATAGTTGTCGTACTGACCGCGCGAGCCCTTCCAGAAGGTGGTAACGGCAGCGGAGGTAATGGTGATACCGCGTTCCTGCTCCTGCACCATCCAGTCGGTGGTCGCAGCGCCGTCATGCACTTCGCCCAGCTTGTGGTTGACGCCGGTATAGAACAGAACCCGCTCCGTGGTGGTGGTCTTGCCCGCGTCAACGTGGGCACAGATACCGATATTACGGTAGCGGTTGATGGGTGTAGTACGGGCCACAATAAGGTCCTCGGGGGTTGGGCAGCGCGATTAGAACCGGTAGTGCGAGAAGGCCTTGTTGGCCTCTGCCATACGGTGCACGTCTTCACGCTTCTTGACTGCTGCGCCCTTGCCTTCAGCGGCATCCAGCAGCTCGCCAGCCAGGCGCAGAGCCATGGACTTCTCGCCACGCTTGCGGGCGAAGTCCACCAGCCAACGCATGGCCAGGGCATTACGACGGGACGGACGGACTTCGACCGGAACCTGGTAAGTCGCACCACCTACGCGGCGGGACTTCACTTCGACCAGCGGAGCGATGGCATCGAGAGCTTTTTCGAAGGTTTCCAGGGGATCGGCCTTGCCGCGTTCCTTCACCTTGTCCAGCGCACCGTAAACGATACGCTCGGCAACGGCTTTCTTGCCGCTTTCCATCACGTGGTTCATGAACTTGGCCAGGATCTGGCTTCCGTATTTCGGATCAGCCAGCACTTCACGCTTGGCCGCTACACGACGTCTTGGCATTGATAAGCCCTCAAACGGTCTTCAGGTTAGCCCGGGACCATAACAGTCAAGTTACGCCCGACCTTACTCTTATCGACTCAGATAAATATAAAAACGCTATTACTTCGGACGCTTGGCGCCGTACTTCGAACGACCCTGCTTACGGTCTTTGACACCCGAGGTGTCCAGCGAACCGCGCACGGTGTGGTAACGCACACCCGGAAGGTCCTTTACACGACCGCCACGGATCAGCACTACGCTGTGCTCTTGCAGGTTGTGACCTTCACCACCGATGTACGAGGAAACCTCGAAACCGTTGGTCAGACGTACACGGCATACCTTACGCAGTGCCGAGTTCGGCTTTTTCGGCGTGGTGGTGTATACGCGGGTGCATACGCCACGACGTTGCGGGCAGTTCTGCAGCGCAGGCACGTCGCTCTTGTCGACCATGCGCTTGCGCGGCTTACGCACCAGCTGGTTGATAGTTGCCATCTATAGCTCCACTGATTGTCTTACGACACACAAACGAAATGACAGAGCGTGCGCCCTGCCAATTTTCGGGGTACAAAATAGTAAAGAGGTTCTTGTACACCGTCAAGACAAAGCCCCGGCTATCGGGATAGCCGGGGCTTGTCGTTGATGCTTAGTTACCGCTCGAGTTCAGCGCTTCGGTCAGTGCGGCTTCCGCCTCGCTGGCACTCACACGCTGCGGCTTGCCGAGGTCGCGCTGACGCTTGCGCTCGCTGTGGTAAGCCAGACCGGTACCGGCCGGGATCAGGCGACCCACGACCACGTTCTCTTTCAGACCACGCAGGAAGTCGCGCTTGCCGGTGACCGCCGCCTCGGTGAGGACGCGAGTGGTCTCCTGGAACGACGCCGCGGAAATGAACGACTCGGTCGACAGGGAGGCCTTGGTGATACCCAGCAGAACCCGCTCGTACTTGGCCGGGAACTTGTCCTCGGTACCGAGCTGTTCGTTCTCTTCCAGCACCTGGGTGAGTTCCACCTGGTCACCTTTGATGAAGCTGGAGTCGCCGGACTCGCTGACTTCGACCTTGCGCAGCATCTGACGCAGGATGGTCTCGATGTGCTTGTCGTTGATCTTCACGCCCTGCAGACGGTAGACGTCCTGGATCTCGTTGACGATGTACTTCGCCAGCGAGCTCACGCCCAGCAGGCGCAGGATGTCGTGCGGGTTGCTCGGACCGTCGGAGATGACTTCGCCGCGGTTCACCTGTTCGCCTTCGAACACGTTCAGGTGACGCCACTTCGGAATCAGCTCCTCGTACGGATCGCTGCCATCGTTCGGCGTGATGACCAGGCGGCGCTTGCCCTTGGTCTCCTTGCCGAAGGAAATGGTGCCGCTGATTTCCGCCAGGATCGAAGGCTCTTTCGGACGACGAGCCTCGAACAGGTCGGCGACGCGCGGCAGACCACCGGTGATGTCACGGGTCTTCGAGGTTTCCTGCGGGATACGCGCGACAACGTCACCGATGCTCACCTTGGCGCCGTCGGTCAGGTTGACCAGGGCGTTGGCCGGCAGGAAGTACTGCGCCGGTACGTCGGTACCCGGCAGCAGCAGGTCCTTGCCCGCGGCATCGATCAGCTTCACGGCCGGACGGATGTCCTTGCCGGCAGCCGGGCGGTCCTTCGGATCCATCACTTCGATGTTGGTCAGGCCGGTCAGTTCGTCGGTCTGACGCTTGACGGTGATGCCCTCTTCCATGCCCACGAAGGCCACGGTACCGTCCACCTCGGTGACGATCGGGTGGGTGTGCGGGTCCCACTTGGCGACGATAGCGCCCGGGTCGACCTTGTCACCTTCCTTGACCGAGATCACCGCACCGTACGGCAGCTTGTAGCGCTCGCGCTCGCGACCGAAGTCGTCGGCAACCGCCAGCTCGCCGGAACGGGAAACCGCGACCAGCGCGCCGTCGGCACGAACCACATGCTTCAGGTTGTGCAGGCGGATGGTGCCGCCGTTCTTCACCTGGACGTTGTCGGCCGCGGAGGTCCGGCTGGCCGCACCACCGATGTGGAAGGTACGCATGGTCAGCTGGGTGCCCGGCTCACCGATGGACTGGGCAGCGATGACACCGACCGCCTCGCCGATGTTGACGCGATGGCCACGGGCCAGGTCGCGGCCGTAGCACATGGCGCAGATGCCATGACGGGTTTCGCAGGTGATCGGGGAACGCACCACCACTTCGTCGACGCTCATCACCTCGAGGAAGTCGACCCACTTCTCGTCGATCAGGGTGCCGGCCGGCACGATGACCTCGTCGCTGCCCGGCTTGAACACGTCGCGCGCGATCACACGGCCGAGCACGCGCTCGCCGAGCGGTTCGACCACGTCGCCGCCTTCGATGTGCGGCGACATCAGCAGGCCGTGCTCGGTACCGCAATCGATCTCGGTCACTACCAGATCCTGGGCCACGTCGACCAGACGACGGGTCAGGTAACCGGAGTTCGCGGTCTTCAGCGCGGTATCCGCCAGACCCTTACGAGCACCGTGGGTGGAGATGAAGTACTGGAGTACGTTCAGGCCTTCCCGGAAGTTCGCGGTGATCGGGGTCTCGATGATCGAGCCGTCCGGCTTGGCCATCAGGCCACGCATACCTGCCAGCTGACGGATCTGGGCCGCGGAGCCCCGCGCACCCGAGTCAGCCATCATGTACATGGAGTTGAAGGACTCCTGGTCGACTTCCTTGCCCTCGCGATCGACGACCTTCTCTTTCGAGAGGTTGGCCATCATCGCCTTGGACACTTCGTCGTTGGCCTTCGACCACAGGTCGATCACCTTGTTGTACTTCTCGCCCTGGGTTACCAGGCCGGAGGCGTACTGGCTCTCGATCTCCTTCACTTCGTCGGTGGCGGCGTTGATGATCCGCGCCTTCTCGTCCGGGATGACGAAGTCGTTGACGCCGATGGACACGCCGGAAATGGTCGAGTAGGCGAAACCGGTGTACATCAGCTGGTCGGCGAAGATGACGGTGTCCTTCAGACCCACCACGCGATAGCAGTGGTTGATCAGCTTGGAGATCGCCTTCTTCTTCATCGACTGGTTGACCACGTCGAACGGCAGGCCGGCCGGAACGACCTGGAACAGCAGCGCGCGGCCGACGGTGGTGTCGACGATACGGGTATTGGCGGTCAGTTGGCCGTCTTCACCCTTGATCTTTTCGTTGATGCGCACTTTCACGCGAGCGTGCAGGGACGCCTGGCCGCTGCGGTAGGCGCGGTCGACTTCCTGCAGGTCGGCGAAGGCCATGCCCTCGCCCTTCGCGTTGATCGCTTCACGGGTCATGTAGTACAGACCCATTACCACGTCCTGCGACGGAACGATGATCGGCTCGCCGTTGGCGGGCGACAGGATGTTGTTGGTGGACATCATCAGCGCGCGCGCTTCCAGCTGGGCCTCGAGGGTCAGCGGAACGTGGACGGCCATCTGGTCACCGTCGAAGTCGGCGTTGTACGCGGCGCAGACCAGCGGGTGCAGCTGGATCGCCTTGCCTTCGATGAGGACCGGCTCGAACGCCTGGATGCCCAGACGGTGCAGGGTCGGCGCACGGTTCAGGAGAACCGGATGCTCGCGGATAACTTCGGCGAGAACGTCCCAGACCTCGGGCAGCTCGCGCTCGACCATTTTCTTGGCGGCCTTGATGGTGGTGGCCATGCCACGACCTTCCAGCTTGCCGAAGATGAACGGCTTGAACAGCTCCAGGGCCATCTTCTTCGGCAGACCGCACTGGTGCAGGCGCAGGGTCGGGCCCACGGTGATCACGGAACGACCGGAGTAGTCCACGCGCTTGCCGAGCAGGTTCTGACGGAAGCGACCTTGCTTGCCCTTGATCATGTCGGCCAGCGACTTCAGCGGACGCTTGTTCGAGCCAGTGATGGCGCGACCGCGACGGCCGTTGTCGAGCAGGGCGTCGACGGCTTCCTGCAGCATGCGCTTTTCGTTGCGCACGATGATGTCCGGAGCGGCCAGGTCGAGCAGGCGCTTCAGACGGTTGTTACGGTTGATCACCCGACGATACAGGTCGTTCAGGTCGGAAGTCGCGAAGCGACCGCCATCCAGCGGAACCAGCGGACGCAGGTCCGGCGGCAGCACCGGCAGGACGGTCAGGACCATCCACTCAGGCTTGTTGCCGGAGCCCTGGAAGGCTTCCATCAGCTTCAGGCGCTTGGACAGCTTCTTGATCTTGGTTTCCGAGTTGGTCTGCGGAATCTCTTCGCGCAGGCGGCCGATCTCGTGCTCCAGATCGATGGCGTTGAGCAGTTCGTGAACGGCTTCGGCGCCCATGCGAGCATCGAAATCGTCACCGAACTCTTCGAGGGCCTCGAAGTATTGCTCGTCGTTCAGCAGCTGGCCCTTTTCCAGGGTGGTCATGCCCGGATCGATCACCACGTAGCTCTCGAAATAGAGCACGCGCTCGATATCGCGCAGGGTCATGTCCAGCAGCAGGCCGATACGGGACGGCAGCGACTTCAGGAACCAGATGTGGGCAACCGGCGAAGCCAGCTCGATGTGGCCCATGCGCTCGCGGCGCACCTTGGCCAGGGCGACTTCCACGCCGCACTTCTCGCAGATCACACCGCGGTGCTTGAGGCGCTTGTACTTGCCGCACAGGCACTCGTAGTCCTTCACCGGGCCGAAGATCTTGGCGCAGAACAGGCCGTCGCGCTCCGGCTTGAAGGTACGGTAGTTGATGGTTTCCGGCTTTTTAACTTCGCCGAAAGACCAGGAACGAATCATCTCGGGCGAAGCCAGGCCAATACGGATGGCATCGAACTCTTCGATTTGACCCTGGTTTTTCAACAGATTAAGCAAGTCTTTCAAGGCCTTTCCTCCTCACGGACCCGGTGCGACCGGCCTTGACCAGCCGCACCGTCTAGCGTCACGTGTTATTCGGTTTCCAGTTCGATGTCGATGCCGAGCGAACGGATCTCTTTGATCAGAACGTTGAAGGACTCGGGCATGCCGGCCTCCATGCGGTGATCGCCGTCCACGATGTTCTTGTACATCTTGGTCCGGCCGTTCACGTCGTCCGACTTGACCGTCAGCATTTCCTGCAGGGTGTACGCCGCGCCATAGGCTTCCAGCGCCCACACCTCCATCTCACCGAAGCGCTGACCACCGAACTGTGCCTTACCACCCAGCGGCTGCTGGGTAACCAGGCTGTACGAGCCGGTGGAACGGGCGTGCATCTTGTCGTCCACCAGGTGGTTCAGCTTGAGCATGTACATGTAGCCGACGGTGGTCGGACGCTCGAACTGGTTGCCGGTACGGCCGTCGAACAGACGCATCTGGCCGCTTTCCGGCAGGTCGGCCAGCTTCAGCATGGCCTTGATCTCGCGTTCCTTGGCGCCATCGAACACCGGGGTCGCCATCGGTACGCCACCGCGCAGGTTCTTGGCCAGCGCGAGGATCTCGTTGTCGCCCAGCTCGTCGAGGTTTTCCTCGCGACCGCCGATCTCGTTGTAGATCTCGTGCAGGAACTTACGCAGTTCGGCGACCTTGCGCTGCTCTTCGAGCATGCGGTTGATCTTCTCGCCCAGCCCCTTGGCCGCGAGGCCCAGGTGGGTTTCGAGGATCTGGCCGACGTTCATACGCGACGGTACGCCCAGCGGGTTGAGGAC
Source organism: Pseudomonas sp. FDAARGOS_761 (assembly GCF_013343155.1). Taxonomy (NCBI): domain Bacteria; kingdom Pseudomonadati; phylum Pseudomonadota; class Gammaproteobacteria; order Pseudomonadales; family Pseudomonadaceae; genus Pseudomonas; species Pseudomonas sp. FDAARGOS_761. Next base: position 4,857,416 of record NZ_CP054572.1, read on the forward strand.
GATGTCGACCGGGGTGCCGTTGGCATCGTGCGGCATGTCTTCCACCGGCATGATCACCGAGACCACACCCTTGTTACCGTGACGGCCGGCCATCTTGTCGCCCGGCTGGATGCGACGCTTGATCGCCAGGTAGACCTTGACGATCTTCAGCACGCCCGGAGCCAGGTCGTCGCCCTGCTGCAGCTTGCGCTTCTTGTCCTCGAACTTGTCGTCCAGGAGCTGGCGACGATCGCTGATGTAGGCCTGGGCCTTCTCCAGCTGTTCGTTCAGGGCGTCGTCGGCCATGCGCAGCTTGAACCACTGGCCGCGTTCGAGACCGTCGAGGTAGTCGTCGGTGATCTCCGTGCCCTTCTTCAGCGCCGGGCCACCTTCAGCCTTGGCACCGACCAGGGCGGCACGCAGACGCTCGAAGGTCGCGCCTTCGACGATGCGGAACTCTTCGTTCAGGTCCTTGCGGATCTGGTCGAGTTGCATCTTCTCGATGGACAGAGCGCGGGAGTCGCGCTCGACGCCGTCGCGGGTGAAGACCTGAACGTCGATGACGGTACCCTTGGTGCCGGTCGGCACACGCAGGGAGGTGTCCTTCACGTCGGACGCTTTCTCACCGAAGATCGCGCGCAGCAGCTTCTCTTCCGGAGTCAGTTGGGTCTCGCCTTTCGGAGTGACCTTGCCGACCAGGATGTCGCCGGCCTGCACTTCGGCGCCGACGTAGACGATACCGGCTTCGTCCAGCTTGTTCAGCGCGGCCTCGCCCACGTTCGGGATGTCCGCGGTGATTTCCTCTGGGCCAAGCTTGGTGTCACGAGCGACGCAGGTCAGTTCCTGGATGTGGATCGTGGTGAAACGATCTTCCTGGACCACGCGCTCGGACAGGCAGATGGAGTCTTCGAAGTTGAAGCCGTTCCAGGGCATGAACGCTACGCGCATGTTCTGGCCCAGGGCCAGTTCGCCCATGTCGGTGGACGGACCGTCGGCCAGGATGTCGCCGCGCGCGACCACGTCACCCTTGCTCACCAGCGGACGCTGGTTGATGCAGGTGTTCTGGTTGGAACGGGTGTACTTGGTCAGGTTGTAGATGTCGACACCCGCTTCGCCGGTCTCGACCTCGTCATCCGCCACGCGAACCACGACACGGCTGGCATCGACCGAGTCGATCACACCGCCACGGCGAGCCACGACGCAGACGCCGGAGTCGCGCGCCACGTTGCGCTCCATGCCGGTACCCACCAGCGGCTTGTCGGCACGCAGGGTCGGCACGGCCTGACGCTGCATGTTCGAGCCCATGAGTGCGCGGTTGGCGTCATCGTGCTCGAGGAACGGAATCAGCGAGGCAGCTACGGAAACGACCTGCTTCGGCGACACGTCCATCAGGGTCACGTCTTCCGGCGCCTTCACGGTGAATTCGTTCAGGTGACGCACGGCCACCAGTTCGTCCACCAGTTGACCCTTCTCGTTGAGGGTCGCCGAAGCCTGGGCGATGACGTGGTCGGCTTCTTCGATCGCCGACAGGAATACGATCTCGTCGGTTACCAGGCTGTCCTTGACTACGCGGTACGGGCTCTCGAGGAAGCCGTACTTGTTGGTGCGGGCGTAGGTCGCCAGGGAGTTGATCAGACCGATGTTCGGACCTTCAGGGGTTTCGATCGGGCACACGCGGCCGTAGTGGGTCGGGTGTACGTCACGAACCTCGAAGCCCGCACGCTCACGGGTCAGACCGCCCGGGCCGAGCGCGGAGACGCGGCGCTTGTGGGTGATCTCGGAAAGCGGGTTGTTCTGGTCCATGAACTGCGACAGCTGGCTCGAACCGAAGAACTCCTTGATCGCGGCAGCCACCGGCTTGGCGTTGATCAGGTCCTGCGGCATCAGGCCTTCGCTTTCGGCCATGGACAGGCGTTCCTTGACCGCGCGCTCGACGCGCACCAGGCCCACGCGGAACTGGTTCTCGGCCATTTCGCCGACGCAACGGACGCGACGGTTGCCCAGATGGTCGATGTCATCGACGATGCCCTTGCCGTTACGGATGTCGACGAGGGTCTTGAGCACATCGATGATGTCTTCCTTGCTCAGGACGCCCGGACCTTCGATCTCGGTACGACCGATACGGCGGTTGAACTTCATCCGGCCCACGGCCGACAGGTCGTAACGCTCGGCGCTGAAGAACAGGTTGCCGAACAGGGTCTCGGCAGCTTCCTTGGTCGGCGGCTCGCCCGGACGCATCATCCGGTAGATTTCGACCAGGGCTTCCAGCTGGTTGCTGGTGTTGTCGATCTTCAGGGTGTCGGAGATGAACGGACCGCAGTCGATGTCGTTGGTGTACAGGGTCTCGATGCGCACGACCTGAGCCTTGGCCACCTTGGCCAGGAGGTCGAGGGTCAGCTCGGTGTTGCACTCGGCGATGATCTCGCCGGTAGCCGGATGCACGATCGCCTTGGCGATGGTACGGCCGATCAGGTAGTCGAACGGCACTTCCAGCTGGCTCACGCCAGCCTTTTCCAGCTGGTTGATGTGGCGGGCAGTGATACGACGCCCCTGCTCCACGATCACCTTGCCGCTGCCATCCTTGATGTCGATGCTCGCGACTTCACCGCGCAGACGCTGCGGGACCAGTTCCAGGTTCAGGGTCTCGCCCTTGATGTGGAAGACGTTGGTCGCGTAGAAGGCGTTGAGGATCTCTTCGGTGCTGTAGCCGAGCGCGCGCAGCAGTACCGAGGCCGGCAGCTTGCGGCGACGGTCGATACGGACGAACACGCAGTCCTTCGGATCGAACTCGAAGTCCAGCCAGGAACCGCGGTAAGGAATGATCCGCGCGGAGTACAGCAGCTTGCCGGAGCTGTGGGTCTTGCCACGGTCGTGGTCGAAGAACACGCCCGGGGAACGGTGCAGCTGGGAGACGATGACACGCTCGGTACCGTTGATGATGAAGGTACCGTTCTCGGTCATCAGGGGGATTTCCCCCATGTAGACTTCTTGTTCCTTGATGTCCTTGATCGCCTTGTTCGACGACTCGCGGTCGAAGATGATCAGGCGAACTTTCACGCGCAGCGGTACGGCGAAGGTCACGCCGCGCAGCACGCACTCCTTGACATCGAATGCCGGCTCACCCAGACGGTAGCCGACGTATTCCAGGGCAGCATTGCCGGAATAGCTGATAATCGGGAAAACGGACTTGAAGGCCGCGTGCAGACCGATATCGCGGAACTGCTCCTTGGTTGCGCCAGCCTGCAGGAATTCGCGATAGGAATCCAGCTGGATGGCCAGCAAATACGGCACATCCATGACGTCCGGCAACTTGCTAAAGTCCTTGCGGATACGTTTTTTCTCAGTGTATGAGTAAGCCATCAGCGTTCCCCAGCTTGGTCACCTGCTTGTTTGGCGTCTCCGACGGGAGCAGCCGGAAAATCTTGCAGACCCCTTGGCCTGCATTGCCCACTCGGGGCACTTTCACGTCGTGGGTGGAACGCCCGAGGCGAGTCCACCCAGAACGGAAAAAGGCCGGTGGCAAAAGCCACCAGCCATCAGCCTTTCGCTTGACGCTCGGGCTGTAGACGCAAGGTCGTCGCTTACTTGAGCTCGACTTTGGCGCCTGCTTCTTCCAGGGCTTTCTTGGCGGCTTCGGCTTCTTCTTTCGAAGCGCCTTCCTTCACCACGCCCGGAGCGCCGTCTACGACAGCCTTGGCTTCTTTCAGACCCAGACCGGTCAGTTCGCGAACGACCTTGATCACGTTCACTTTCTTGTCGCCAGCTTCGGCCAGGACGATAGTGAACTCGGTCTGCTCTTCGGCAGCGGCAGCAGCCGGGCCAGCAGCGGCAACGGTAGCGGCAGCAGCGGTAACGCCGAACTTCTCTTCCATCGCCTTGATCAGTTCGACCACTTGCATGACGGACATTTCGGATACGGCGTTGATGATGTCTTCGTTGGTCAGAGCCATGACTCTAATTCCTGTATTGGGGGACGGCCTGCGGCCATCGTATTAAACAAATAAGATTGAAAGCGCTTGCGAGCCGACTTAGGCGGCAGCAGCTTCTTTCTGGTCGCGAATGGCCGCCAGAGTACGAGCCAGCTTGCTGGTAGCGCCCTGAATCACGCTCATCAGCTGCGATACGGCTTCGTCGTAGGTCGGCAGGCTTGCCAGTACGTCGATCTGATTGGCTGCGAGGAACTGACCCTCGAAGGCAGCCGCCTTGATCTCGAACTTGTCCTGACCCTTGGCGAACTCACGGAAGATACGAGCGGCAGCGCCCGGATGTTCGTTGGAGAAAGCGATCAGGGTCGGGCCTTTGAACACGTCGTTGAGCACGTCGAACTGGGTGCCTTCAACGGCGCGCTTGAGCAGGGTGTTACGTACGACTTTCACGTACACACCAGCTTCGCGGGCCTCTTTACGGAGTCCGGTCATGGCGCCTACGGTCACGCCACGGGCATCGGCCACGACAGCGGACAGGGCAGCTTTGGCAGCCTCGTTGACTTCAGCGACGATGGCCTTCTTGTCTTCGAGTTTAATTGCCACGGGTTTACTCCTGGATGTTACCGTTTCGTCCAGCCGGGGCCGGACGTCGTTTTGGTGTCTGATTCGGTAACCGAATCGGGAGCACCATCTGCGTAGGCTTGTGGTTTAAGGCTTGCGCCACCTACGGTCTTGGATAGCCCCCGCCAGGCAGGGACCCCAATACCTGTGCAGCGGGCAGAACCCGCTGCACGATTTCACTTAGGCTTCCAGGGAAGCCAGGTCGATCTGCAGGCCCGGACCCATGGTGGTGCTCAGGGTCACGCGCTTGACGTACACGCCTTTCGACGAGGACGGCTTCAGGCGCTTCAGGTCGGCCAGCAGCGCTTCAACGTTCTGCTGCAGCTTGGCCGGTTCGAAATCGACCTTACCGACGGAGCTGTGGATGATGCCGTTCTTGTCGGTACGGAAACGTACCTGACCAGCTTTGGCATTCTTCACGGCGGTAGCGACGTCCGGAGTCACGGTGCCGACTTTCGGGTTCGGCATCAGACCACGCGGGCCGAGGATCTGGCCCAGCTGACCGACGACACGCATGGCATCCGGGGAAGCGATGACGACGTCGTAGTTCAGGTCGCCGCCTTTCATTTCGGCAGCCAGCTCGTCCATGCCCACCTTGTCGGCGCCGGCAGCCAGAGCGGCTTCGGCAGCCGGACCCTGGGTGAAGACGGCAACGCGAACGCTCTTGCCGGTGCCGTTCGGCAGGACGGTGGCACCACGAACGACCTGGTCGGATTTACGCGGATCGACGCCAAGGTTCACGGCAACGTCCACGGACTCCTTGAACTTGATGGTGGACAGCTCGGCCAGCAGCTTGGCGGCCTCTTCGAAGCTGTACTGCTTGCCGGCAACTACTTTCTCGGCAATCGCCTTCTGGCGCTTGGTCAGCTTAGCCATTACACACCCTCCACGTTCAGGCCCATGCTGCGCGCGGAGCCAGCGATGGTACGTACAGCAGCGTCCAGATCAGCAGCGGTCAGGTCAGCCTGCTTGGTCTTGGCGATCTCTTCCAGCTGGGCACGGGTAACGGTGCCGACTTTCTGGGAGTTCGGACGAGCGGAGCCGCTGGTGATGCCAGCTGCTTTTTTCAGCAGGACGGCAGCCGGGGTGCTCTTGGTTTCGAAGGTGAAGCTACGGTCGCTGTAAACGGTGATGATCACAGGAGTCGGCAGGCCCGGCTCTTGGCCTTGGGTCTTGGCGTTGAACGCCTTGCAGAATTCCATGATGTTCACGCCGTGCTGACCCAGGGCAGGGCCGACCGGCGGCGACGGGTTGGCCTGACCGGCCTTTACTTGCAGCTTGATATAAGCCTGGATTTTCTTAGCCATTTGCTACTCCAAATTCGGGTACAAGCGCCTGAAGGCTCCCCGGTTGCTTTCGCGTTTATCCCAGTGACGACAAAACCCCGCAGCCTTGGGCTGCGGGGTGAGGGATGCGTTTTCAGCTAGACCTTTTCGACCTGACTGAACTCCAGCTCCACCGGGGTAGAGCGGCCAAAGATGAGCACGGCCACTTGGATCCGGCTCTTCTCGTAGTTAACTTCTTCGACGACACCATTGAAGTCGGCGAAAGGACCATCGATGACACGAACGGTCTCGCCCGGCTCGAACAGGGTCTTCGGCTTGGGCTTGTCGCCGCTATCGGCCACGCGACGCAGGATTGCATCAGCCTCACGATCGGTGATCGGAGCCGGCTTGTCGGCAGTCCCGCCGATGAAGCCCATGACGCGCGGGGTATCCTTCACCAGGTGCCAGGTACCTTCGTTCATTTCCATCTGAACCAGCACATAGCCAGGGAAGAATTTGCGCTCGCTCTTGCGCTTCTGGCCGTTCCGCATCTCCACCACTTCTTCGGTGGGAACCAGAATCTCGCCGAACTCTTCTTCCATGCCAGCAAGCTTGACACGCTCGATCAGCGAGCGCATGACATGCTTCTCGTAGCCCGAGTATGCATGCACAACGTACCAACGCTTAGCCACGGCGCACCCTTAACCTACAATCATGGAAACCAACCAACCCAGCAGGGAATCGAGCCCCCACAGCAGCAGCGCCATTACCAGCACTACCGCGACCACGATCAGAGTGGTCTGAGTTGTTTCTTGACGACTCGGCCATACGACCTTGCGAATCTCGACGCGCGCTTCCTTAGCAAGACTAAAGAAGGCCTGCCCCTTGGCCGTTTGCAGAGCCAGGAAGGCAGCGATCACCGCCAGAACGAGAATACCGAGAACGCGATACAGGATTGGTTGAGCCGAAAAGTACTGATTGCCCACAACGGCAACCACAACCAGAACGGCAACCAAGAGCCATTTCAAGAGATCAAAACGTGATTCTTTGGCTTCTGCCTTGGCATTCATCTGTTAGGAATCTCGTGAAGAAAAGCCAGATTTACTTGGGAAATCTGGCAGGCCAGGAGGGAATCGAACCCCCAACCTGCGGTTTTGGAGACCGCCGCTCTGCCAATTGAGCTACTGGCCTGAAGCAAAATCAGGCCGACCATTATGCCGGCCTGAGAGGGGAAGATCAACCGATATTATTCGATGATCTTGGCAACCACGCCGGCGCCAACGGTACGGCCGCCTTCGCGGATCGCGAAGCGCAGGCCATCTTCCATGGCGATCGGAGCGATCAGGGTGACAACCATCTTGATGTTGTCGCCCGGCATTACCATCTCTACGCCTTCCGGCAGTTCGCAGTTACCGGTCACGTCGGTGGTACGGAAGTAGAACTGCGGACGGTAGCCCTTGAAGAACGGGGTGTGACGACCACCTTCTTCCTTGGACAGCACGTACACTTCGCACTCGAACTTGGTGTGCGGCTTGATGGTGCCCGGCTTGGCCAGTACCTGGCCACGCTCTACGTCTTCACGCTTGGTGCCACGCAGCAGGATACCAACGTTCTCACCAGCACGACCTTCGTCGAGCAGCTTGCGGAACATTTCAACGCCGGTGCAGGTGGTCTTGGTGGTCGCCTTGATGCCGACGATTTCCACTTCTTCCTGGACCTTGATGATGCCGCGCTCTACACGACCGGTTACCACGGTACCGCGGCCGGAGATCGAGAACACGTCTTCGATCGGCATCAGGAACGGCTGGTCGATGGCACGAACCGGCTCCGGAATGTAGGAATCCAGGGTCTCTACCAGCTTCTGCACGGCGCTTACGCCGATGCCGTTGTCATCCTTGCCTTCCAGCGCCATCAGCGCGGAACCGATGATGATCGGAGTGTCGTCGCCCGGGAAGTCGTAGGTGTTCAGCAGATCGCGAACTTCCATCTCGACCAGTTCCAGCAGCTCGGCGTCGTCGACCATGTCGGCCTTGTTCAGGAACACGACGATGTAGGGAACGCCTACCTGGCGGGACAGCAGGATGTGCTCGCGGGTCTGCGGCATGGGGCCGTCGGCAGCCGAGCAAACCAGGATCGCGCCGTCCATCTGGGCAGCACCGGTGATCATGTTCTTCACGTAGTCGGCGTGACCGGGGCAGTCAACGTGGGCGTAGTGACGAACAGCGGAATCGTATTCAACGTGCGAGGTGTTGATGGTGATACCGCGGGCCTTTTCTTCCGGCGCGTTGTCGATCTGATCGAAAGCACGAGCGGAACCACCCCAGGTGTCGGAGCAGACCTTGGTCAGTGCAGCGGTCAGAGTGGTCTTGCCATGGTCAACGTGACCGATGGTGCCGACGTTGACGTGCGGCTTGTTCCGTTCAAATTTTTCTTTAGCCATGGAGACCATCCCCTTCAAGGAATTGAGCGGATCACGCTACCATTAGAACAAGGGCAGATATTTTCATATCTGCCCCTGGATAAATGGAGCTCATGAGCGGATTTGAACCGCTGACCTCACCCTTACCAAGGGTGTGCTCTACCAACTGAGCTACATGAGCGAAACACAAGCAACTTGACTGGAGCGGGTAGCGGGAATCGAACCCGCATCATCAGCTTGGAAGGCTGAGGTTCTACCACTGAACTATACCCGCGGAGCCCGAAGCTCACGCTTTTAAACTGGTGGAGGGAGAAGGATTCGAACCTTCGAAGTCTATGACGTCAGATTTACAGTCTGATCCCTTTGGCCACTCGGGAATCCCTCCAAACTGGTGTGCGGCATTCTCTACGTCTGCCACCTTGCTGTCAAGAGTTTTCTCTTAAAAAACCTGAACTTAGGTTTCAACAGCAACTTCATGGTAGGAGTCTTTCAGCCTTCCCCCTGCGAAGCGGGCGCCATTCTATGCAAACCATCAGGGGGATGCAACACCTTTGCACGACATTATTTGATGCTGCAATCCCTTGAAGTCCCGAGCCAGCTCCTGGAGCAGTTGCTCATCCACCAGGCGCCGGCTGCCGGGGGCCACCCTTACCCAGAAATCACGCTGCCCGCGGGGCAATTCCTTCAGCTCCGCCTCGTAACCTGCCGTCTTGAGACGCACCTGCGCACTTTCAGCCGAATCCCGCGCGGAAAACATCCCCAAAGAAATGCCATTGGCCAGCACTCCCTCGCCAATCAGGTAGCTGTCGATATTGCGCGCCTGAAGCTCCTTCAACTGACGAAGCGCAGCCTCCCGCGAGGCTAGCGGAGGAAGATAGACCCAGTAATCGACGCTCATCTCCCCACGGGCCTCGACCTCCGCCTCGATATCCAGGCCCAGCAGGCGCTGCTGCAACCTTCGGGCATCCGCCTCCTCACCGCCTCCGCCAAGATAGAGACAGGCCGACTCGGATGCGATCGACTCTTCGGCAGCCGGAGGCACACTCGGCGCCGGCACCTGCGATCCCGAGCGCGCCCTGGAAGCAAGGTTGCTCTCGGCCAACAGCAGAATGTTCTTCTGCCCATCCTTATAGAGTTCCAGCGGTGCGATTTCCTTGGCCCGTAGCGGGGATTGCTGCTGGTGCCAGACGTAGTAGAAGACGTTCAGGGCCAGGAGAAACAGGAAGAACCAGCGCATAGATCCTCTCACTCAAACGGGCAAGCCAGTGCCAGCCCTACGAAAACCAGGTCCGGCATGATCCGGGCGCCAGCCAGTTCGTCGCGAACCAGTTCGGCATCCCCACCCGTCAGGAATATTTCACAATCCGGACCGAGCAGCTCGCACGCCATGGCGTACTGCTCACGAACGAACCCCCTGAGCATGAGCAGACAACCCCGCTCAACCGCCTCGGCCGTGGCCTGCCCTGGCTGGAGACTGGCAAGCGCCCGCCGGGCCTCTGCATCGTCGTAGCGGATACGTCGGGTATGGGTGCGCAACTGGCTTCTCATCAGGGTCATGCCCGGGCATATGTAGCCCCCCAGATGCACTCCATCCGCCGCGACCAGGTCAGAGGTGACCGCGGTCCCCAGATCAATGACCAGGCAGGCCTTCTTAGCCAGGTGATGAGCCGCGACGAGGGCCAGCCAGCGGTCGAGCCCCAGGCGCTGGTAATCGAGATAGCCGTTGCGCACACCCGCCAACTGCTTGCCGGATGATGCAACCAGCGCCGAAACCGGGAACAGCTGCTCCAACCGTGCGACCAGTTGCGAGGTTTCCTGCTCGCTGCGAACGCTCACCAGGCGACAGGCTCGCACTGGCAGCGCTTGCTGCGACGTTAACTGTTCGACCAGGGCATCATCGGACTCCGCAAGGCCACCGGCGACCGACCGTGCCGCGCCCTCGATGACCCGCCACTTGATCAGCGAGTTTCCACAGTCGAGCTCAAGAATCATTGACGCAACCTCAAACTAAGCTCCCCTCCACTGAAACCCTGCTCCACGCCATCCACCTCGAGACGCAGCGCTCCTCGGCTATCGACACCCAGCACACGACCCTCGATGGAACTCAGGGCAGTCGAGAGAATGATCTGGGCACCCTGCCAGAGATTGCAGGACTCCCACTCCTCGCGACTTGCAGCAAAGCCTTCGCGCGAATGCCTATCGAGATAATCGGCCAGCTGCCGATTGAGAGCAGAAAGCAGCCGCGAACGATCCACAAGCTCCCCCAGCGCTTCGCGCAGGGAGGTCCAAGGCTGGCCGATATCAGTGGCGGTCTTCATGTTGACGTTGATCCCTATGCCGATAACGACATGACACAGATCCGCGGGGTCGCCACTCAGCTCCAGGAGAATTCCGGCGATCTTCTTGCCTCCCTGCAGAACGTCGTTCGGCCACTTCAACCCGGCGTCCCGGACGCCCAAGGACTCCAGGGCCCGGAGCACCGCGAGACCGACAACCAGGCTCAACCCTTCGAGCTCCCGAGCGCCCCCCCTGACAGTAATGGCCAGAGAATAATAGAGGTTCTCTCCATAGGGACTGACCCAGGCTCGCCCGCGACGTCCACGCCCGGCAGTCTGCTGCTCGGCGACGATAACGAAAGGCGTCGAGGCTCCAGCCGCGAGCCTGCGCATGGCCTCGCTATTGGTTGAATCGACGGTGGGCATGATCTCGACAGGCCAGAGGCTGTCGATCTTCCGCGGATCCAGGAGACTGAGGGGACTCGCCAGGCGGTAACCCCGGCCACGCACCTTGTGGAACTGCAGGCCGTGTTCAGCCTCCAGGTGCTGCAAGCGCTTCCAGACTGCACTGCGACTGATGCCCAGTACCGCCCCCAACTCCTCACCGGAGTGGAATCGCCCGTCTTGAAGTAGTTTCAGCAAGGTCTGCATAGACGCCCCACACTAGCCAGGCACGCATCATATAGAGGCACTTGCGCTTTGCCTACGAAAAGCCCTGCCGTATAGCTGCCTTTTCCCTGGATTTTCGCAGACTTTTCCGCGCGCAAAAGCAAAACCCCTGGTCATCGCTGACCAGGGGTTTTGGGATAGGAGCTTGACGATGACCTACTCTCACATGGGGAGACCCCACACTACCATCGGCGATGCGTCGTTTCACTTCTGAGTTCGGGAAGGGATCAGGTGGTTCCAACGCTCTATGATCGTCAAGCAATTCGGTTGGATATCCGTTTGCTTGGGCTTACGTCTATCCGGATTCAGGTATGTGATTTCAATGTGTTTTGCGGTTCATGCGAACTTTCGGTTCGTCGACTTCACCTTACAACACACAATCGTCAGATTGTTTGGGTGTTATATGGTCAAGCCTCACGGGCAATTAGTACTGGTTAGCTCAACGCCTCACAACGCTTACACACCCAGCCTATCAACGTCGTAGTCTTCGACGGCCCTTCAGGGGAATCAAGTTCCCAGTGAGATCTCATCTTGAGGCAAGTTTCCCGCTTAGATGCTTTCAGCGGTTATCTTTTCCGAACATAGCTACCCGGCAATGCCACTGGCGTGACAACCGGAACACCAGAGGTTCGTCCACTCCGGTCCTCTCGTACTAGGAGCAGCCCCTCTCAAATCTCAAACGTCCACGGCAGATAGGGACCGAACTGTCTCACGACGTTCTAAACCCAGCTCGCGTACCACTTTAAATGGCGAACAGCCATACCCTTGGGACCGGCTTCAGCCCCAGGATGTGATGAGCCGACATCGAGGTGCCAAACACCGCCGTCGATATGAACTCTTGGGCGGTATCAGCCTGTTATCCCCGGAGTACCTTTTATCCGTTGAGCGATGGCCCTTCCATACAGAACCACCGGATCACTAAGACCTACTTTCGTACCTGCTCGACGTGTCTGTCTCGCAGTCAAGCGCGCTTTTGCCTTTATACTCTACGACCGATTTCCGACCGGTCTGAGCGCACCTTCGTACTCCTCCGTTACTCTTTAGGAGGAGACCGCCCCAGTCAAACTGCCCACCATACACTGTCCTCGATCCGGATCACGGACCAGAGTTAGAACCTCAAGCATGCCAGGGTGGTATTTCAAGGATGGCTCCACGCGAACTGGCGTCCACGCTTCAAAGCCTCCCACCTATCCTACACAAGCAGGCTCAAAGTCCAGTGCAAAGCTACAGTAAAGGTTCACGGGGTCTTTCCGTCTAGCCGCGGATACACTGCATCTTCACAGCGATTTCAATTTCACTGAGTCTCGGGTGGAGACAGCGCCGCCATCGTTACGCCATTCGTGCAGGTCGGAACTTACCCGACAAGGAATTTCGCTACCTTAGGACCGTTATAGTTACGGCCGCCGTTTACCGGGGCTTCGATCAAGAGCTTCGCTTGCGCTAACCCCATCAATTAACCTTCCGGCACCGGGCAGGCGTCACACCCTATACGTCCACTTTCGTGTTTGCAGAGTGCTGTGTTTTTAATAAACAGTCGCAGCGGCCTGGTATCTTCGACCAGCCAGAGCTTACGGAGTAAATCCTTCACCCTAGCCGGCGCACCTTCTCCCGAAGTTACGGTGCCATTTTGCCTAGTTCCTTCACCCGAGTTCTCTCAAGCGCCTTGGTATTCTCTACCCGACCACCTGTGTCGGTTTGGGGTACGGTTCCTGGTTACCTGAAGCTTAGAAGCTTTTCTTGGAAGCATGGCATCAACCACTTCGTCATCTAAAAGACGACTCGTCATCAGCTCTCGGCCTTGAAACCCCGGATTTACCTAAGATTTCAGCCTACCACCTTAAACTTGGACAACCAACGCCAAGCTGGCCTAGCCTTCTCCGTCCCTCCATCGCAGTAACCAGAAGTACAGGAATATTAACCTGTTTCCCATCGACTACGCTTTTCAGCCTCGCCTTAGGAACCGACTAACCCTGCGTCGATTAACGTTGCGCAGGAACCCTTGGTCTTTCGGCGTGGGTGTTTTTCACACCCATTGTCGTTACTCATGTCAGCATTCGCACTTCTGATACCTCCAGCAAGCTTCTCAACTCACCTTCACAGGCTTACAGAACGCTCCTCTACCGCGTCACTTACGTGACACCCGCAGCTTCGGTGTGTGGTTTGAGCCCCGTTACATCTTCCGCGCAGGCCGACTCGACTAGTGAGCTATTACGCTTTCTTTAAAGGGTGGCTGCTTCTAAGCCAACCTCCTAGCTGTCTAAGCCTTCCCACATCGTTTACCACTTAACCACAACTTTGGGACCTTAGCTGGCGGTCTGGGTTGTTTCCCTTTTCACGACGGACGTTAGCACCCGCCGTGTGTCTCCCATGCTCGGCACTTCTGGGTATTCGGAGTTTGCATCGGTTTGGTAAGTCGGGATGACCCCCTAGCCGAAACAGTGCTCTACCCCCCAGAGTGATACATGAGGCGCTACCTAAATAGCTTTCGAGGAGAACCAGCTATCTCCGAGCTTGATTAGCCTTTCACTCCGATCCACAAGTCATCCCCTACCTTTTCAACGGGAGTGGGTTCGGTCCTCCAGTCAGTGTTACCTAACCTTCAACCTGCTCATGGATAGATCGCCCGGTTTCGGGTCTATACCCAGCGACTAAACGCCCTATTAAGACTCGCTTTCGCTACGCCTACCCTATACGGTTAAGCTTGCCACTGAATATAAGTCGCTGACCCATTATACAAAAGGTACGCAGTCACCTAACAAGTAGGCTCCCACTGCTTGTACGCATACGGTTTCAGGTTCTATTTCACTCCCCTCTCCGGGGTTCTTTTCGCCTTTCCCTCACGGTACTGGTTCACTATCGGTCAGTCAGTAGTATTTAGCCTTGGAGGATGGTCCCCCCATGTTCAGACAAAGTTTCTCGTGCTCCGTCCTACTCGATTTCACTTCAAAGATCCTTTCGCGTACGGGGCTATCACCCACTATGGCCGCACTTTCCAGAGCGTTCCGCTAAAATCAATGAAGCTTAAGGGCTAATCCCCGTTCGCTCGCCACTACTAAGGGAATCTCGGTTGATTTCTTTTCCTCAGGGTACTTAGATGTTTCAGTTCCCCTGGTTCGCCTCTTGCACCTATGGATTCAGTACAAGATACCTAGGTTATCCTAGGTGGGTTCCCCCATTCAGAGATCTCCGGATCAAAGTCTGTTTGCCGACTCCCCGAAGCTTTTCGCAGGCTACCACGTCTTTCATCGCCTCTGACTGCCAAGGCATCCACCGTATGCGCTTCTTCACTTGACCATATAACCCCAAGCAATCTGGTTATACTGTGAAGACGACATTCGCCGAAAATTCGCGCTTGAACTCGCAAATTTTACCTTGACTTGAATGATCACCAGTGAAAGAGATCATTCAGTCTTACTTCTATCACATACCCGAATTTTTAAAGAACAGTTCTGGTGCAAAGACCAGAAATCAATGTTCATTCACGAACATTCATTTCTGAGCTTTCGACGATTGTTTTAGATGGTGGAGCCAAGGAGGATCGAACTCCTGACCTCCTGCGTGCAAAGCAGGCGCTCTCCCAGCTGAGCTATGGCCCCGTATCGGATCACGCAGCACACCAACAATTGGTGGGTCTGGGCAGATTCGAACTGCCGACCTCACCCTTATCAGGGGTGCGCTCTAACCAACTGAGCTACAGACCCAATCGTCTAACCAGTGAATCAAGCAATTCGTGTGGGAGCTTATGAAGAAGCTGAGATCTTCGATTAAGGAGGTGATCCAGCCGCAGGTTCCCCTACGGCTACCTTGTTACGACTTCACCCCAGTCATGAATCACTCCGTGGTAACCGTCCCCCTTGCGGTTAGACTAGCTACTTCTGGAGCAACCCACTCCCATGGTGTGACGGGCGGTGTGTACAAGGCCCGGGAACGTATTCACCGTGACATTCTGATTCACGATTACTAGCGATTCCGACTTCACGCAGTCGAGTTGCAGACTGCGATCCGGACTACGATCGGTTTTATGGGATTAGCTCCACCTCGCGGCTTGGCAACCCTTTGTACCGACCATTGTAGCACGTGTGTAGCCCTGGCCGTAAGGGCCATGATGACTTGACGTCATCCCCACCTTCCTCCGGTTTGTCACCGGCAGTCTCCTTAGAGTGCCCACCCGAGGTGCTGGTAACTAAGGACAAGGGTTGCGCTCGTTACGGGACTTAACCCAACATCTCACGACACGAGCTGACGACAGCCATGCAGCACCTGTGTCTGAGTTCCCGAAGGCACCAATCCATCTCTGGAAAGTTCTCAGCATGTCAAGGCCAGGTAAGGTTCTTCGCGTTGCTTCGAATTAAACCACATGCTCCACCGCTTGTGCGGGCCCCCGTCAATTCATTTGAGTTTTAACCTTGCGGCCGTACTCCCCAGGCGGTCGACTTATCGCGTTAGCTGCGCCACTAAGATCTCAAGGATCCCAACGGCTAGTCGACATCGTTTACGGCGTGGACTACCAGGGTATCTAATCCTGTTTGCTCCCCACGCTTTCGCACCTCAGTGTCAGTATCAGTCCAGGTGGTCGCCTTCGCCACTGGTGTTCCTTCCTATATCTACGCATTTCACCGCTACACAGGAAATTCCACCACCCTCTACCGTACTCTAGCTCAGTAGTTTTGGATGCAGTTCCCAGGTTGAGCCCGGGGATTTCACATCCAACTTGCTGAACCACCTACGCGCGCTTTACGCCCAGTAATTCCGATTAACGCTTGCACCCTTCGTATTACCGCGGCTGCTGGCACGAAGTTAGCCGGTGCTTATTCTGTTGGTAACGTCAAAACAGCAAGGTATTAACTTACTGCCCTTCCTCCCAACTTAAAGTGCTTTACAATCCGAAGACCTTCTTCACACACGCGGCATGGCTGGATCAGGCTTTCGCCCATTGTCCAATATTCCCCACTGCTGCCTCCCGTAGGAGTCTGGACCGTGTCTCAGTTCCAGTGTGACTGATCATCCTCTCAGACCAGTTACGGATCGTCGCCTTGGTAGGCCTTTACCCCACCAACTAGCTAATCCGACCTAGGCTCATCTGATAGCGTGAGGTCCGAAGATCCCCCACTTTCTCCCTCAGGACGTATGCGGTATTAGCGCCCGTTTCCGGACGTTATCCCCCACTATCAGGCAGATTCCTAGGCATTACTCACCCGTCCGCCGCTGAATTCAGGAGCAAGCTCCCTTCATCCGCTCGACTTGCATGTGTTAGGCCTGCCGCCAGCGTTCAATCTGAGCCATGATCAAACTCTTCAGTTCAATACTGCTTGGGTTTTGAGAAAACCCTAAACTTGGCTCAGCAATCGCATTCTCTTAAAAAGAGATAAAACTCTCGAATTCACGAGTGTTACTTGCGTTGCTGATAATCTTGCGATCACCAGTCTTACATCACAAGCACCCACACGAATTGCTTGATTCGACTTGTTAAAGAGCAGTTGGTCAAGGCTTTCGTCTCAACCGAGGCCGCGCATTCTACAGCAACCTCTCGTTCCGTCAAGCGTTATTTTCGAAAATTTTCTTTTCTACTCAACCGCTTGCGCCGACCTTCAAACTATCTTCCGATCAGCGGGAGGCGCATTCTACAGCGTTCAAATTCGCTGTCAAGCACCTCGATGAAGCTTCGTTTCGAGCCCCTTTCGGGACCGAACCGCTGCGGCGAACAACCTGCCGGAGCGCTTCACCACCCCTGGGAGAGAATCCGTAAATCCTTGATTTTCAAGCATTTACTCTTCGCCGTCGCCGGGAGTGGTGCGCATTATAGGGAGATAGAAACTGGCGTCAACACTTATTTGAAAGAATTATTCAGCTTTCAGCGTGATGCGCGCGAAAGCCTTCTTCCCTGCCTGGAACACACGGGTTTCACCCAGCGCCAGCATGAAGGTGCGGTCGACGACCTGCCCATCCACCTTGACGCTGCCGGCACCCAGGAGATCGCGAGCCGCAGCCGCATTCTTCACCAACCCCGCCTTATTAAGGACAGAGGCAACGGGCATATCCTCGGGGGACGACAGCTCGATCTCCGGCAGGTCCTCCGGCAGCTCGCCCTCCTTCAGGCGATTGCCGGCCGACTTGTGTGCGCTCGCCGCCGCCTCCTCGCCATGGAAGCGGGCGACGATCTCCTCGGCCAGCTTGATCTTGATGTCACGCGGGTTGGCGCCCGCCTCGACGTCCTTGCGGAAGCTATCGATCTCATCCAGGGAACGGAAGCTGAGCAGTTCGAAGTAACGCCACATCAGCGTGTCAGGAATGGAGACCAGCTTGCTGTACATGACACCCGGCGCTTCCTGGATACCAATATAGTTGCCCAGCGACTTGGACATCTTCTTCACGCCATCCAGCCCTTCCAGCAACGGCATGGTCAGGATCACCTGGGCCTCCTGACCATAGGCGCGCTGCAGCTCGCGCCCCATCAGCAGGTTGAACTTCTGGTCGGTGCCACCCAACTCGACGTCCGCCTTCAGCGCGACGGAGTCATAGCCCTGGACCAGCGGATAGAGGAACTCATGGATAGCGATGGGCTGATTGCTGGCATAGCGCTTGCTAAAGTCATCGCGCTCCAGCATGCGCGCAACGGTGTACTGAGAGGCAAGACGAATGAAGTCAGCCGGGGTCAGCTGGTCCATCCAGGTGGAATTGAAGGCTACTTCGGTCTTGGCCGGGTCGAGGATCTTGAAGACCTGGGACTTGTACGTCTCCGCATTCTCCAGAACCTGCTCGCGCGTCAGGGGAGGACGGGTAACACTTTTCCCACTGGGGTCACCGATCATCCCAGTGAAGTCACCGATGAGGAAGATCACCTGATGCCCCAGGTCCTGGAACTGGCGCAGCTTATTAATAAGCACGGTATGGCCAAGATGCAGATCGGGAGCGGTCGGGTCGAAGCCGGCCTTGATCCGCAAGGGCTGGCCACGCTTCAGCTTGGCCACCAGTTCCGCCTCTACCAGGATCTCGTCTGCACCGCGCTGGATCAGCGCCAGCTGCTCTTCAACCGACTTCATTTACAGGTTCTGCCCAATTGCCAAAATCGAAAGGGAACCAACCATACAAGATCGCAGACTAAAAACAAATTTTGCCGACCGTCAGGGGGACGGAGCCAGGCCAGACGCGACTTTTGGCTTGATTCAAGGAGATTTTGGTTATATTTTAGGCAGTTATTTATTCACAATCCAAAAACACCAATCACGCCATGACGCAATCCGATCAGAAAGCGCCGCCGTATTACCCGAAAAGCCACTTGTTGGCCGCCAGCGGTGTTGCAGCGCTCCTCAGTTTGGCACTACTGGTGTTCCCCTCGAGCGAAGTCGAGGCCAAGAGGACCACGCTCAATCTGGAGCTTGAAAGCAACACCGATCGCCTCCTTCAGGAGAAAGACGACCTCCTGCCGCAATCGGTCACCAATTCCAGCGACGAAGGCACGCCTTTCGCTCAGGTAGAAGGCGCCTCCGACGACAACACCGCCGAGCAAGACTCGGACAAGCCGGGCGCATCTGTAGCCGATGCCGACACCAAGCCCGTCGATCCCGAGTGGAAGACCATCACCGTCGCCAGTGGCGATACGCTGTCGACCGTATTCACCAAGGCAGGCCTTTCCACCTCGGCCATGCACGACATGCTGACCAGCAGCAAGGATGCCAAGCGCTTCACCCATCTGAAGGTCGGCCAGGAGGTCAAGCTCAAGCTCGACCCCAAAGGAGAGCTGCAGGCGCTGCGAGTCAAGCAGAGCGAACTCGAGACCATCGGCCTGGACAAGACCGACAAGGGCTACTCCTTCAAACGCGAGAAGGCCCAGATCGACCTGCATACCGCCTATGCCCATGGCCGCATCACCAGCTCGCTGTTCGTTGCCGGTCGTAACGCCGGCCTGCCCTATAACCTGGTCACGTCGCTGTCGAACATCTTCGGCTACGACATCGACTTCGCCCTCGATCTGCGTGAAGGCGACGAGTTCGACGTGATCTACGAACAGCACAAGGTCAACGGCAAGCAAGTGGCGACCGGCAATATCCTCGCCGCCCGCTTCGTCAACCGTGGCAAGACCTACACCGCCGTGCGCTATACCAACAAGCAGGGCAATACCAGCTACTACCGCGCCGACGGCTCCAGCATGCGCAAGGCATTCATCCGTACGCCGGTGGATTTCGCCCGCATCAGCTCGCGCTTCTCCCTGGGCCGCCGCCACCCGATCCTGAACAAGATCCGCGCGCACAAGGGCGTCGACTACGCTGCCCCCATCGGCACACCGATCAAGGCCACCGGAGACGGCAAGATCCTCGAAGCCGGACGCAAGGGGGGCTACGGCAACGCCGTGGTGATCCAGCACGGCCAGCGCTATCGGACCATCTACGGACACATGAGCCGCTTCGCCAAGGGTATCCGCGCCGGTACCAGCGTGAAGCAGGGCCAGATCATCGGTTACGTGGGCATGACGGGCCTGGCCACCGGCCCACACCTGCACTACGAATTCCAGATCAATGGCCGTCACGTCGATCCGCTGAGTGCCAAGCTGCCCATGGCGGACCCGCTCGGTGGCGCAGATCGCAAGCGCTTCATGGCGCAGACCCAGCCGATGATCGCGCGCATGGATCAGGAGAAGAAAACCCTCCTGGCCCTGAACAAGCAGCGCTGATCGTGCCGCGCTACCTGGGGTTGATGTCCGGAACCAGCCTGGACGGCATGGACATCGTCCTGATCGAGCAAGGTGATCGCACCACCTTGCTCGCTTCCCATTACCTACCCATGCCGGCCGGGCTGCGCGAAGACATCCTCGCCCTGTGCGTCCCCGGTCCCGATGAAATCGCCCGCGCCGCCGAAGTCGAGCAACGCTGGGTCGCCCTTGCAGCACAGGGCGTGCGCGAACTGCTGCTCCAGCAGCAGATGAGCCCCGACGAAGTCCGTGCCATCGGCAGTCACGGTCAAACCATCCGACATGAACCCGCTCGCCACTTCACGGTGCAGATCGGCAACCCCGCCCTGCTGGCGGAGCTGACCGGCATCGATGTCGTCGCCGACTTCCGCCGCCGCGACGTCGCAGCCGGCGGCCAGGGCGCCCCGCTGGTACCGGCCTTCCATCAGGCGCTGTTTGGCGATGATGACGCCTCCAGGGCGGTCCTGAACATCGGTGGCTTCAGCAACGTTTCGCTGCTCAGCCCCGGAAAGCCGGTACGCGGCTTCGACTGCGGCCCGGGCAACGTGCTGATGGACGCCTGGATTCATCACCAACGCGGCGAACATTTCGACCGGGACGGTGCGTGGGCCGCCAGCGGCCAGATGAACCACGCACTGCTGGCAAGCCTGCTGGCGGATGAGTTCTTCGCCGCGCGTGGCCCCAAGAGCACCGGGCGCGAGCGCTTCAACCTGTCCTGGCTGCAGGAGCACCTGGCTCGTCACCCTGCCTTGCCGGCAGCGGATATCCAGGCAACCCTGCTGGAACTGAGCGCGCGCAGCATCAGCGAATCGCTGCTGGACGCCCAGCCGGACTGCGAAGAGGTGCTGGTATGCGGCGGCGGCGCCTTCAATACGGCGCTGATGAAGCGCCTGGCCCTGCTGATGCCCGAAGCTCGGGTCGCCAGTACCGACGAATACGGCATTCCCCCTGCCTGGATGGAGGGCATGGCATTCGCCTGGCTAGCCCATCGGTTTCTCGAGCGCCTGCCCGGCAACTGCCCTGATGTGACCGGTGCGCTCGGTCCCAGAACTCTGGGCGCGCTGTATCCCGCCTGAAACGAAAACGCCGCGCATATAAGCGCGGCGTTTTCGTAGCGGCCCCATCGACGTCAGATCGAGAACGACTGTCCGCAACCGCAAGTCGTGGCGGCGTTCGGGTTCTTGATGACGAACCTCGAACCTTCCAGGCCTTCCTGGTAGTCGACTTCCGAGCCCGCCAGGTACTGGAAGCTCATCGGGTCCACCACCAGGCCCACGCCATCGCGCTCGATCACGGTATCGTCATCGGCGATATCTTCGTCGAAGGTGAAGCCATACTGGAAGCCCGAGCAACCGCCGCCGGTGACGAATACACGCAGTTTCAGGCGAGGATTGCCCTCTTCGTCAATCAACGTCTTCACCTTGTTGGCTGCGCCTGGGGTAAAGAGCAGGGGCGTAGGGGTGAAGGTCTCGATGCTCATGTTTCCGAATCTCCCGGCTTGAGGCCGTGCGTTACAACATTACGCCCATTATCCTCTTGTCCCAGAAAAATGGTCAACTAATCCACAGTTTCCACGCTGGCAGGCAGTTCCAGCGGGCGCGGACTGGCCTCGGTCATCGGGCACAGGCGGCCCTCGATCTGGGCCCCCATGGCGGTTTCGATCAGCCCATAGTGAAGATTGCCCTTCACCCGGGCCTGGGCCCCCAGCTCCAGGCGTTCGATGGCATGGATGTCGCCATCCACCTGACCGTCGATGATCACATGGGGGGCCCGGATTTCGCCATCGACTCGACCGCCGGCGCTGACCCGCACCAGCCCTTCGTGCGCCTGCAACGCTCCGCGGACGGTGCCGTCGATCTGCACCGCGCCCTTGAGGTTCATGTCACCGACCAGTTCGGCGCCGCTGGCGATCAGGCTGGTCTGCCCGGTGAAACGCTGGACGTCGGCCCGGCCTTTGTTCTTGCTCCACATAATGCTCACTCACTGCTTCGGCCAATCGAAACGGCGCTGTAGCGGTTTGGACTGGCCATTCAGCTCCGCACGTACGTCGATCAGCTTCGGGATGAAGTTCTTCGGCAGCTCCAGCTCGGCGAAACGCCCCCCTTCTGGGATCGACTGGAAATGCCGGAGGGAAATCGACAGCCCTGTCTTGCCCAGTTCCGGCGAGAGCTGTTCGAGGTCGTAGGTAGCGTCCTTGCGCGCCAGCTTGCCGCTGATGCGGACTTTCAGCCGCCCATCCAGCTTGCGGTCGTCCCTGCCCAGGCGGCTGAGCATCACCTTATAGCGGAAGCGCTGCGGGTCGTCCGTGCCCTGCACCTCAAAGGCACGGATTTCCAGCGCATCCGCCTTGCTGGCCGGCGCGACTACCCCCTTGTAGAACGCGATGTCCTGTTGCTGCTTGAACACCTGGTCCTCAAGCAGCTTGATGGTCTGCCGGCTCTGTTCGGTGGCCTGCTGGCTGAGGCGTTCTCCGCTGCGCAACACCTCGATTTCGGTACGCAGGCGCTCCAGCTCGGCCTTCTGCTCGCCGATCAGGGTTTCCTGGCGTTGCGCATCGGCCTCGCTGCGAGCGGCGTCCGCCCCGGTCGACCAGCGACCGCCGAGAAACGCCAGCGGAACCGCCAGCAGCAGCGCACCCACCCCAAGGCGGACCAGCCAGGCCCGCCGTGGATCACGGAACTGGAGTTCCCAGCCGGACATCAGGGGAGCAGGGCCGCATGCGAGAGGCCCAGGCGCTCGTCCAGCCCGAACAGGATGTTCATGTTCTGGAGCGCCTGACCCGAGGCGCCCTTGACCAGGTTGTCGATCACCGACAGCACCACCACCAGGTCGCCGCTCTGGGGGCGATGCACGGCGATTCGGCAGACATTGGCGCCACGCACGCTGCGGGTCTCCGGATGGCTGCCGGCCGGCATCACGTCGACGAAGGGTTCGTCGGCGTAGCGCTTCTCGAACAGCGCCTGGAGATCGACCGAGCGATCCGCGACATGGGCATAGAGGGTTGCATGGATACCGCGGATCATTGGCGTCAGGTGCGGTACGAACGTCAGCCCGACCTCGCCGCCGGAGGCCCGACGCAGGCCCTGGCTGATTTCCGGGAGATGCCGATGCCCCTTGACCGCGTAGGCCATCATGCTTTCGCCCGCCTCGCAGAACAGCGAGCCAACCTTGGCGCCCCGACCGGCGCCGCTGACCCCGGACTTGCAATCGGCGATCAGCCGCGAGGCGTCGGCCAGGCCGGCCTCCAGCAGCGGGATCAGGCCCAGTTGGGTCGCGGTCGGGTAGCAGCCCGGCACGGCGATCAGGCGGGCCTGGCGGATCTTCTCGCGGTTCACTTCCGGCAGGCCGTAGACAGCCTCGTCGAGCAGCGCCGGAGCGCCATGCGGCTGGCCGTACCAGCGCGCCCACTCCTCGGCGTCCGCCAGGCGGAAGTCAGCGGACAGATCGATGACCCGGGTCCCGGCGTCCAGCAGTTCGCCAGCCAGCGCGTGCGCCACGCCGTGCGGCGTGGCGAAGAACACCACGTCGCAGGCGCCGAGGCGCTGCACGTCCGGCACGCTGAACTGCAGGTCGTCATAATGACCTCGCAGGTTCGGGTACATGTCGGCGACCTTCACCCCCGCCTCGGAACGCGAAGTGATCACTTCCACCCGGGCCTGCGGATGCTGCGCCAGCAGGCGCAGCAGTTCCACGCCCGTATAACCCGTACCGCCAACGATGCCGACCTTGATCATCTGTCCATCACTCCGCGCGCTGAGGCAAGCTAGCCAAAAGAGGCCAATGATAAGAGCCGAGCGCCGGCATGAACAGCGCTGGGCGTCCGGCTTTGCGACCGGTTCGGCCCTTCGGTCGGCAGTCTAGCCCCCGGGGTCGTCGGGCAGAAATTGCTGCGAGGCCCTATCCGAATGTTCCTACCTGTTATGCGGCCATATCTGCCGGCAAATCAGACAGCGGCAAGCCGCCAGGGTGACGCGTTCCAGCCATCCCTCTACTATCGGGGCACCGTGATCAAGAGGATGTCCTGATGTACCTGTGGCTCAAAGCCTTCCATATCATCGCCGTGGTCTGCTGGTTCGCCGGCCTGTTCTACCTGCCGCGCCTGTTCGTCTACCACGCCATGAGCGAGGACCAGACCAGCCAGGAACGCTTCTGCGTCATGGAGCGCAAGCTCTACCGGGGGATCATGATGCCCTCGATGCTCGCCACCCTGGTCCTTGGCCTCTGGATGCTCTATCTCACCCCCGGCTGGCTGAGCCAAGGCTGGCTGCACGCCAAGCTGACCCTGGTGGTCCTGCTGATCGGCTACCACCACGCCTGCGGCGCCATGCTCAAGCGCTTCGCCCGCGGCGAGCCGGGGCGAAGCCATGTGTTCTACCGCTGGTTCAACGAAGTGCCTGTACTGTTCCTGCTGCTGATCGTCCTACTGGTGGTGCTCAAACCTTTCTGACCCAGGAGTCCTGTCCATGTCCTTGCCCGCCCTGCTCGACCAACGCCTGCGACTGCCGATGGTGGCCGCGCCGATGTTCCTGGTATCCAACCCGCAGTTGGTGCTGGCCTGCTGCCGCAGCGGCATCGTCGGCAGCTTCCCGGCGCTCAACCAGCGCGAGAGCAGCGGCTTCGAGGGTTGGCTGGAGGAAATCGGGGCCGGCCTGCAGGCGCTGGACAATCCCGCGCCCTATGCGGTGAACCTGATCGTCCACAACACCAATCCGCGGTTGCAGGCCGACCTGCGGATCTGCGTCGAGCACCGCGTACCGATCGTCATCACCAGCCTCGGCGCAGTGCGCGAAGTGGTAGACGCTGTGCATAGCTACGGCGGCCTGGTATTCCACGACGTCACCACCCGCCGCCACGCCGAAAAGGCCGCCGAGGCCGGGGTCGACGGTCTGATCGCGGTGGCGGCCGGCGCGGGCGGGCACGCCGGGACCTGGAGCCCTTTCGCGCTGGTCGCGGAAATCCGCCAGTTCTTCGACAAGACTCTGCTGCTGGCCGGCTGCATCAACCACGGCCACGAGATTCTCGCCGCACAGATGCTCGGCGCCGACCTGGCCTATCTCGGCACCCGCTTCATCGCCACCCGCGAGAGCAATGCCTCCGACGCCTACAAGCAGATGATCCTGGAGGCACGCGCCGCCGACATCGTGCACACCCCGGCGGTGTCCGGCGTACCGGCCAGCTTCATGCGGCAAAGCCTGGAGGCCGCCGGCTACGATCTGAAGCGCCTGACCGACAAGGCAGACATGAACTACGGCGAGAAACTCAAGCCGGTGAACGACGAGGCCAAGGCCTGGAAGACCGTGTGGTCCGCCGGCCAGGGCGCGGGCAACATAGACGACTTGCCCGGCGTCGACGAGTTGGTCGCCCGCCTCGACCGGGAATATCGAGACGCCCTGCGGAACATGGATAGCCTGGCCAACCGCTGGCCGCGCTGAAACCGCCGGGTCACGGCGCCCCGGCTTGTGCGGGAGTTCTCATCTCGCGCTTGTGGGCGCCAAGGCCGCCGATTAGGCTGTCGGCTGCATTTCTCTCACCCCAGCTGACAAGGATGCCTGCATGACCGACCAACGCTTCAAGATCGTCTTCTCCGGCGAGCTGATGCCCGACGCATCGCTCGAAACCGTGAAGGACAATCTCGCCCGCCTGTTCAAGAGCGAACCGGGCAAGATCGACGCCCTCTTCGGCGGTCGCCCGGTGGTGCTGAAACGCGAACTTCCAGAGGCCGAGGCGGAGCGTTACCTGACCGCCCTGCGCCAGGCCGGCGCCAATGCCTACAAGGAAGTCGACCTGGCGGCCAGCCTGAGCCTGGTGGAAACGCCCGATCACAACCCCCAGGTCGCGGAGGAAACCCCAGCGCAAGACCTGCCTCCCATGACCTGCCCGAAATGCGGCCATGAACAGCCCAGCGGAGCGGAATGTTCGGCTTGCGGCATCATCATCGAGAAGTACCTGGCGCGCCAGGCGCAGCTCGGCGAAAACGCCGCGCCTGCGGCGGCCGCGGGCGCGGGCGCGGGCGCGTCTCCCTACACACCACCCAGCGCCCAGGTCGGCGAAGCCCTCCCCGAGTTCGGCGAGCTGAACGTGTTCACCACCAACGGCCGGATCGGACGCCTGCGCTATCTCGGCTGGTCGATGGCGATGACGCTGTGCTTCCTCGTCATCATGGGCCTGGGCTTCCTGCTCGGCGAAACCGTCGGCGTGGCCGTCACCGCCCTGGCCTCGATCGCCTTCATCGTCATTGCCGTGATGATCGGCGTGCAGCGCCTGCATGACCTCGGCTGGTCGGGCTGGCTCTGGCTGCTCAACTTCGTCCCCTTCGTCGGCAGCGTGTTCGGCATCCTGATGCTGGTCCTGCCCGGCAGCACCGGCGCCAACCGCTACGGTCCGCCGCCGCCGGCGAACAGCACCGGGGTGAAAGTCCTGGCCAGTCTGATCATCCTGCTGCCGATAGTCGGTATCATCGCCGCCATCGCCCTGCCGTCCTACCAGGGTTACCTGGAGCGCGCGAACTATGACGGCGGCGCCAGCGCTCCAGCCGACCCGTACACCACGGACGAGCAGGCCGCCGCAGCGGCGGCCGAAGCCGATGAAGCCGCCACGGCGGCGGCAGAGGCCATGGAAGACGACGACCAACAGTAGCCACGCAACCCCTCGCGACGGGCGGGGTCCAATTCCCCGTCCGTTTCGGAGAAGTCTCGAATGCCCCGTTATGCCCTGATCACCGGCGCTTCCAGCGGTATCGGCCTGGCCCTAGCCGAAGCCCTGGCCCGGCGCGGTCGCGCCCTGATCCTGGTGGCGCGCCAGCGCGACGCGCTGGAGAGCATCGCCTATGAGCTGGCGCAGCGTTTCGGCGTGGAAGTGCTGTTCCGCACCTGCGATCTTTCCGAGCCGCTGCAACTGTCAGGGTTGTTGCACGAACTGGAACAGGGCGAACGACAGATCGACCTGCTGGTTAACAATGCCGGGATCGGTACCTCCGGCCCCTTCATCGACCAGGAATGGGCGCGGGAACAGGAGCTGATCGAACTCAACATCCTGGCCCTGGCCCGCCTTTGCCACTCCCTCGGCGCCCGCATGGCGGCGCAGGGCGGTGGCCAGATACTCAATATCGCCTCGGTGGCCGCCTTCCAGCCCGGCGCCTGGATGAGCAACTACTACGCCAGCAAGGCCTACGTCCTGCACTTCTCGGAAGGCTTGCGGGAAGAACTGAAAGGGCGCGGCGTCAAGGTCTCGGTGCTGTGCCCTGGGCCAACCCGTACGGCATTCTTCCGGGAAGCCGGGATGCGGCTCGGCAGGCTCGACCGGAGCAAGCTGATGATGACCCCGGAGGAAGTCGCGCTGCTGGCCCTGCGCGGGCTGGACAAGAACCGCGCCCTGATCGTCCCCGGTTGGCGCAATCGCCTGCTGGCGCTGAGCCCACGCCTGGCGCCACGCTGGCTGGTGCGCCGACTCGCCGCGCGGATCAACGCCTCGGCGGTACCCTCCGTCCCACGGGGTTGATCGGCCTCTCCTCGCAGGGCAACGAGGTTAGCCGTCGGCTCAGTCTGCCGGCACCGCCCGCCCCTTGGCCCAGGTCCGCAGCGCGGCGAGCTTTTCCGCCATCAGCACCGACAGCGGCGAGGTTCGCGACAGCTCCCTGAGCAACAGCTCCTGATCCACCGCCTGCTGTCGCGCCTGCCCGGCGTACAGTGCCGCCACCACCGCCTGCTCGATCTCCGCCCCGCTGAAACCCTCGCTGGCAGCCGCCAGCAGAAGGAGGTCGAACTGTGCCGGCTCCAGCTCGCGGCGTTGCAGGTGGATGCGGAAGATCTCGGCGCGAACCTCCGGCGTCGGCAGGTCGACGAAGAACAATTCGTCGAAGCGTCCCTTGCGGATCAGTTCGGGCGGCAGGCGGTCGATAGCGTTCGCGGTGGCGACCATGAAGACCGGCGCCTCGCGCTCGGCCATCCAGGTCAGCAGGGTACCCAGCACGCGCTGACTGACGCCGTTGTCCTGGTCGCCGCCAGAAATGCCCTTCTCCACTTCATCCATCCACAGCACGCAGGGCGCCATCTGTTCGGCCAGGCGCAGCGCCTCGCGCAGGTTGCGCTCGGTTTCGCCGAAGTACTTGTTGTAGAGACAGGCGAAATCCAGACGCAGCAACGGCAAGCCCCAGAGGCCGGCCACCGCCTTGGCCGCCAGGCTCTTGCCGGCGCCCTGCACGCCGACCAGCATCATGCCCTTCGGCTGGTCGCCAGGCTTGCCGGCGAGGAACGCCGACTGACGCTCGCCGAGCCAGCGCTTGAGCGCGGCAAGCCCGCCGACCTCGGCGAAGCGCGCGGTGTCGTACTCGAAGCTCAGCACACCCTCCAGGTCGAGTAGCTGGAACTTGGTGCGGTTCAGCTCGGGCAGGTCCTCCTGGGTGATCGCCCCATCGTTGCAGATCACGTTGCGCGCCAGCAGCCGCGCCTCGGCATGGCTGAGCCCACGCAGGTTCTTCACCACCTGCTGCAGGGTGCGGTTGTCGGTGCGCACGCGGGCACCACGGTTGCGCTCGCTCCAGCGCGTCGCTTCCTCGCGGACGATGCCGAGCAGTTCGTCCTCGCTGGGCAGGGACAGCGAGAACCGCGCGGCGAAGCGCTGCACTTCGGCCGGCAGCTTCAGCGCATGGGACACCAGCACCACGGTCGGTCGATGATTGCCTTCGGCCATGGCGATTTCCTTGAGCAGGCGCACTAGGGTCGGGCTGTCGCCAAGGAAAGGATGCAGGTCGCAGAGCACGTAGAGATTCGCCTGCTGATCGTGCTTGATCAAGCGCAACGCCGCGACCGGGTCGCGGCTCTCCTCCCCGCCCAGCGGCTCGCCGCCGAAGCCCAGGCGCTGCACGCCCTCGGTCACCGACCAGGCATACAGGCCAAGGCCGCGCCTGACCGCCAGGCCGGTGAGGGTTTCCATCACCTTCGGCTCGTCCCAGGACTCGATCAGGATCAGCTTGACCCGGGAATCCAGGACCAGGCCGAGGTCGTGTATGTCGTTCTTCACTGCGGCTCCTTCACGCTTGGGCGGTCGCGACGGGCACCGCTACACTCGGGAAAGCACCCGAGGCCGGAGGAATCGCCCATGGACTGTCTGTTCTGCAAGATCGTGGCGGGGGAAGTTCCCGCGCGCAAGTTCTACGAAGACGAGGAAGTTGTCGCGTTTCACGATATCGGCCCACAGGCGCCGGTGCACTTCCTGGTCATCCCGAAAAGGCACATTCCCACCCTCGAGCACCTGACCGAGGCAGACCGGCCGCTGGCAGGCCATATCCTCTTCACCGCCCAGCGCCTGGCCCGGGAGCAGGGCTGCGAGGAAGGCTTCCGTGTGGTGATGAACTGCAACGACCTTGGCGGGCAGACCGTGCACCACATCCACATGCACGTGCTGGGTCAACGCCAGATGCACTGGCCGCCGGGCTGAGTCCCTGCTGGCGCTGCGACATCGCAGCCCGTCCGCAACATCCTGCTATCAGCGCACTTCCGGTAAACTGGTGCGATCTTTCGTTTCCGGAGGTGCGCCATGTCCGCCGACCGCCACTATTCGCCCATCGACCGTTTCCTGCTGCAGGCCGACTCCGCCCTGCGCACCCTGCTGCCGTTCAGCGGCCAGCCGGCGCGACCGTCGCCGGCCATCGTGGAACCCGATGGCGAACTGAGCGAGGAAGACACCCGCCATATCGCCGGCCTGATGCGCATCAACCACACCGGCGAGGTCTGCGCCCAGGCGCTGTACCAGGGCCAGTCACTGACCGCCAAGCTGCCCGAGGTCCGCGAGGCGATGGAGGAAGCCGCCGAGGAGGAGATCGACCACCTGGCCTGGTGCGAGCAACGCATTCGCCAGTTGGGCAGCCGTCCCAGCGTGCTCAATCCGATCTTCTACGGCCTGTCCTTCGGCGTCGGTGCCGCCGCCGGGCTGGTCAGCGACCGGGTCAGCCTGGGCTTCGTCGCCGCCACCGAAGACCAGGTGTGCAAGCATCTGGACGAACACCTGGCGCAGATTCCCCAGGAGGATCGGAAATCCCGTGCCATCCTCGAGCAGATGCGTATCGACGAGGAACAGCATTCGAGCAACGCCCTGGCCGCCGGCGGCCTGCGCTTCCCGGCACCGGTGAAGCTGGGCATGAGCCTGCTGGCGAAGGTGATGACCAAGAGCACCTACCGCATCTGAATCGCACGCATGAAAAAGCCCGCTCGAAGCGGGCTTTTTCTTTCTCGTGTGCGATCAGCGCGGCATGTTGCGCGCGTAGAAGATCTCCAGCATTTCGTGCTTGAGCCGTTCCGTGACCTGCTCGCGCTGTTCCGTCGAGAGCGTCCGGGTAGCGTCGCCGAACAGGTAGTTCTCCAGTTCGAAGTCCTTGAGCAGCATCTTGGTGTGGAACAGGTTCTCCTGGTACACGTTCACGTCGGTCATCTGGTAGGCCTCGCGCGTGTCGTCGGAGAGATAGTTCTGGATCGAGTTGATCTCGTGGTCGATGAAATGCTTGCGCCCCTCGATGTCGCGGGTGAAGCCGCGGACCCGATAGTCGACCGTGACGATGTCCGAGTCGAACTGGTGGATCAGGTAGTTCAGGGCCTTCAGCGGGGAGATCACTCCGCAGGTGGACACATCGATGTCCACGCGGAAGGTCGCGATGCCGTCCACCGGATGGATTTCCGGGTAGGTATGCACGGTGATGTGGCTCTTGTCCAGGTGCGCCAGGATGGTGTCCGGCAGCGGGCCCGGGGACTCTTCGATCTGGCTGTCGGTCGGAGTGACCGGCTGCTCGGAGATCAGGATGGTCACGCTGGCGCCCTGGGGGTCGTAGTCCTGACGCGCGATGTTCAGGATATTGGCGCCGATGATGTCGACAACATCGGTAAGAATCTGCGTCAGACGCTCCGCGTCATACTCTTCGTCGATGTACTGCACGTAGGCCTGGAGGTCTTCGGGCGTCTCGGCGTAGCAGATGTCGTAGATGTTGAAGCTCAAGGTCTTCGTCAGGTTGTTGAACCCGTGGAGCTTGAGTTTGCTTTTCACCGTGGGGAACTCTCTCGGTTGCTTGCGGCTCTGCCGCAGGGTTGGGGCATGCCCGTCAGATGCGAACGACGCACCTGCGTAGGACGGTTAACACCTCTTCGCGATGGCGATTGTGGTTTGTTGAGTTGCACGGGCGCCGGCTGGCGCCATTGGTCACCCGACCGGGATGGCTCGGGAAACGTCTATCAGAGCGGAAGAATCTTCCGAACTGAACGGCCGCCCGACGGAATCGCGCGGCACGAAAAAAGGGGCGCATTATGCAGAGCCAATCAAGCCTCCGCCAGAGTTTGCGCCCCTTTTATGATGACCGGATGTCGTCTCAGCCGAGTTCGACGATCTCGTAGTCGTGGGTGATCTCCACCCCGCCGCGACCGAGCATGATCGACGCCGAGCAGTATTTCTCCGCCGACAGCTCCACCGCGCGCTTGACCTGGGCCTCCTTGAGACCGCGGCCCTTGACCACGAAGTGCACGTGGATCTTCGTGAACACCTTGGGCTCCTCGTCGGCCCTTTCGGCCTCGAGGAAGGCTTCGCAGCTCTCCACCGGCTGGCGCGCCTTCTTCAGGATGCTGACCACATCGAAGTTGGTGCAGCCGCCGAGGCCGATCAGGACCATCTCCATAGGGCGCACCCCGAGGTTGCGTCCGCCATGGTCCGGCGGACCGTCCATGACCACCACGTGGCCGCTACCGGACTCGCCGAGGAACATCGCCTCGCCCGCCCACTGGATACGCGCTTTCATCGTTCAGACTCCCGCCGGCAAAGGGCGCCAGCTTAGCACAGGGCCCAAGGACAGTACGGGATCACAGTCCTGATAGCTGCGTCGCAAAATCACATCGACCTTCATGGTCCGTCTGTTAAGCTGGACGCGGTTTACTGGCACACTTCCTGATCTGCCCGGTTGGGGGGAGTTCTCCGCTGAGCTCCCGGGCCCTGGCAGGTCTCTCCATAAGAACTCAAAAAAACATCGCCTTGTACGTCAGGCATATTCTTTATTCTTTCGGGACTCGGGCATGGTAGCTATTACCCACACACCCAAACTCAAACACCTAGACAAGCTGCTCGCACACTGTCACCGCCGCCGCTACACCGCAAAGAGCACCATCATCTATGCCGGCGATCGCTGCGAAACGCTGTTCTTCATCATCAAGGGTTCGGTCACCATCCTCATCGAGGACGACGACGGCCGCGAAATGATCATCGGCTACCTCAACAGCGGTGATTTCTTCGGCGAGCTGGGATTGTTCGAAAAGGAAGGCAGCGAACAGGAACGCAGCGCCTGGGTTCGCGCCAAGGTGGAATGCGAAGTCGCCGAGATCAGCTATGCGAAATTCCGCGAACTGTCGCAGCAGG
Source organism: Pseudomonas sp. FDAARGOS_761 (assembly GCF_013343155.1). Classification (NCBI taxonomy): domain Bacteria; kingdom Pseudomonadati; phylum Pseudomonadota; class Gammaproteobacteria; order Pseudomonadales; family Pseudomonadaceae; genus Pseudomonas; species Pseudomonas sp. FDAARGOS_761. The sequence goes on from NZ_CP054572.1 coordinate 4,889,641, forward strand.
ACTCGGAGATCCTCTACACCCTCGGCAGCCAGATGGCCGACCGCCTGCGCAAGACCACCCGCAAGGTGGGCGACCTGGCCTTCCTCGACGTCACCGGACGCGTGGCCCGCACCTTGCTGGACCTGTGCCAGCAACCGGACGCCATGACCCACCCGGACGGCATGCAGATCAAGATCACCCGCCAGGAGATCGGCCGGATCGTCGGCTGCTCGCGGGAAATGGTCGGACGCGTGCTGAAGAGCCTGGAGGAGCAGGGCCTGGTGCATGTGAAAGGGAAGACCATGGTGGTCTTCGGCACCCGCTGAACAGCACACATGAAAAAGGCCGGTCACAACCGGCCTTTTTCATGGGGTTCGACAGCGCGGATCAGTCAGGATCGGCGCCCAGCACCACGCCGCCACGCTCCTGGAAGAACAGGCGCTTCAGCTCGAGGCCAGGATCGTCGGCCCGCATGAACGCCTCGCCAACCAGGAAGGCGTAGACCTCGCTGACTTCCATCAGCTCCACGTCGGCCCGGTTGAGAATACCGCTCTCGGTGACCACCAGGCGGTCGCGGGGAATTTCCGGCAACAGGTCGAGGGTGGTTTCCAGGCTCACCTCGAAGGTGTGCAGGTTGCGGTTGTTGATGCCCACCAACGGCGTGTCCAGGGTCTTCAGTGCACGTTCCAGCTCGGTGCCGTCATGCACTTCGACCAGTACGTCGAGACCGACCGACTTGGCAGTCGCCGCCAGCTCGGCCATCAGCACGTCGTCCAGCGCCGAGACGATCAGCAGGATGCAGTCGGCACCGATCGCCCGCGCCTCGACGATCTGGTACGGATCGATCATGAAGTCCTTGCGGATCACCGGCAGCGCACAGGCGGCCCGCGCTTCCTTCAGATAGGCATCGGCGCCCTGGAAGAAGTCCACGTCGGTGAGCACCGACAGGCACGCCGCGCCACCCGCCTCGTAGCTGCGGGCGATCTCCGCCGGGACGAAGTGTTCGCGCAGCACGCCCTTGCTCGGCGATGCCTTCTTGATCTCTGCGATCACTGCCGGCTCCTTGCGCTTGGCCCGCTCCAGCAGGGCATTGGCGAAGCCGCGCGGCGCATCGGCGCTACGCGCCAGCCGCTCGACCTCGGCCAGGTTGACGCGCGCACGGCGCTCGGCGACCTCCTCGGCCTTGCGGGCGAGGATCTTCTGCAGAACCGTCGGCACACTCACTGTGCGTTCTCCTCTCTGTAAACGGCGGTGAAGGCCACCAGTTCGTCCATCTTCTCCCGTGCCAGCCCGGTGTGCAGGGCATCGTGGGCCAGTTGAATGCCCTCGTGCAGGCTGGTCGCCAGATCGGCAGCGTACAGTGCCGGGCCGGCATTCATCACGATCAGCTCGGCGGCCTTCTGCCCAGCCTCGGTCTTGCGCCGCCCCAAAGCGTCGCGGATCAGTTCCAGCGAGGCCTGCGGACTGTCGACCTCCAGCCCCATCAGGGTCTGGCTCTTGATCCCGAAGTCCTCGGGACGCACTTCGTACTCGCGTACCTCGCCGTCCTTCAACTCGGCAATGTGGGTCGCCGCGGCCAGACTGAACTCGTCCAGCCCGTCGCGCGAATGCACCACCAGCACATGCTCGCTGCCGAGACGCTTGAGCACTTCAGCCAGCGGCTTGCACAGTTCCTGAGTGAACACCCCGACCACCTGGTGCCTGACTCCCGCCGGGTTGGTCAGTGGGCCAAGCATGTTGAACAGAGTCCGCAAGCCCAGCTCGCGGCGCGGACCGGCGGCGTACTTCATCGCCTTGTGGTGGACCTGGGCGAACATGAACCCGACGCCGACGGTGTCGATGCAACGCGCCACCTGTTCGGAGGTCAGCTCCAGGTAGATGCCGGCGGCTTCCAGCAAGTCGGCGCTGCCGCTCTTGCCGGAGACCGCGCGGTTACCGTGTTTGGCGACCTTGCCGCCAGCGGCGGCGACCACGAAGGACGCCGCCGAGGATACGTTGAAGATGTTCGCGCCATCGCCGCCGGTGCCGACCACGTCGACCACATGCTTCAGCGTAGGCAACTGCACGCCGTCGGCCAGTTCGCGCATCACCGCCACCGCGCCGACGATCTCGTCGATGGTTTCGCTCTTCATCCGCATGCCCATCAGGAAGGCGCCGATCTGCGCGTCGGTGCATTGCCCGGTCATAATCTGGCGCATGACCGCCTGCATTTCCTCGGTGGTCAGGTCGAGCTGGTTGACGATGCGATTGAGGGCTCCCTTGATATCCATCTCAGTTGCCCTCCCCACGCACGCCGCCCTGCTGGCGGAGGAAGTTTGCCAGCAACTCGTGGCCCTGCTCGGTGAGGATGGACTCGGGATGGAACTGCACGCCCTCGACATTCAGGGTCTTGTGGCGTACACCCATGATCTCGTCGAGCGATCCGTCGGCATGTTGGGTCCAGGCGGTGATCTCCAGGCACTCCGGCAGGCTCTCTCGCTTCACCACCAGCGAGTGGTAGCGCGTCACCGTCAGGGGATTGGCCAGGCCGGCGAACACGCCGAGGTCCTTGTGGTGGATCGGGCTGGTCTTGCCATGCATCACCTGCCGCGCCCGCACCACTTCGCCGCCGAAGGCCTGGCCGATGCTCTGGTGGCCAAGACAGACACCGAGCAATGGCAGCTTGCCGGCGAAGCGCTCGATCACGGCCAGCGAGACGCCGGCCTCGTTGGGGGTGCAGGGACCGGGGGAAAGGACGATGCGCTCGGGCGCCAGGGCCTCGATCTGTTCCACGCTCAGTTCGTCGTTGCGCACCACCTTGACCTCGGCCTTGAGTTCGCCGAAGTACTGCACCAGGTTGTAGGTGAAGGAGTCGTAGTTATCGATCATCAGCAGCATGCTGGCTGTAACCTCTTGATTTCATTCTTATGCGAATCGCATCACCCGGCTTTCGCCACACCCGTTTCCCGGCGTGCTCGCGGAGGAAGGGGGAGTGGATCGTCGGCATTATGCCTGTGGAAAACGGGGGACGCAGGGAGACGTGACCGGCCAGGCCGGCGAAGAAGAAGTCAGGCGCGCCAGCGCCAACGGGCGAATGCCTTGATGAGGGAGGTGATGATGCTGCTGAGGTGGATCACGATAGCGGTCTCACGGAGCCATGTTGGGGAACATAGCCCAGTGGGGAGGATGGGTGCAACAGCGGGATGTCGGAAGAAAGAGGCTTAAGAAGCGGAAATTGTTTACCAAGCAGAGGCCCGACAGTAGCGATCTAAAATGGCGAAGCCTACACGAGGCAGGCTTGCGTCCATCAGCTAGGTCAGATGCGCGGGAGCGGATATCTGGCCTTGATCTCTTCGACCTTGGCAAGCCAGGCGGCGTAATCCGTCTCCACACCTGCACGGATCGAATCGAACTCCACTTCCGTTTTGATCGGATCGCTTTCCAAACGGTAGGCCTCGGCACGTCTGGCCAACACAGCATCATATTCTTGCTGAACCCGCTCTCTGGAAACCTGATCCGGTGTTTTCATCATTTTCCAATCGATCACTTGGGCAACTCCACGGTTCCGTCTTCAACGATATGGATGGGGACAGGGAATTTGGCAGCTTCGCTGTAGCTCCCCCGGATGGGAAACACCAATGTCAGGCATATCTCTCCGCCTGCCCTGGTAACCCTCCCGGAAAAAGGCCCCTCATGGATGGCAGAGGCTGGCAGATATCCCCCCTCCGGTAACTGCGAGAAGTCGTACATGACACCCGAGACGGCTATCGAATCTCCGGAAACCATGACATCCATATCAGTCGAGTCCTCGGGCAGGACTACAACCGGACTGAGTTCGATACGCATCAGTACCACCTCCCCACAGCCATCACCGTAATGGTGTCGTTAGCCCCCAGTGCCTGCGCCGTCGCGAAAGAAACAGAGCTGCTACCGTTGAGATAGGCTCCACGAACCCCCTGCCCTGCAGTGGCAGGCCATCCGCTGGAGGGAATCCAATTGCAGGTCACCCCGGTATTGAAGCCCGTAACGAAGGCAGCTGGTAGCTGTATCACGTTAGCTCCAAACGAAAGGCCCGGTTCGGATCTTGCCGCTGCCATCTGGGTACCATCCGCAAAGCGAACGTACCAGCCGTTGGAAGTTGTCCCGCTCTCCATCACAGCCCCGGTGGGCTTACCCGTAACAAGTCGCCTCGTTACGGTCCCCACGATATTGTCTGTCGTATAAAACCTGACCCATTCCTTCCAGGTTCCATTGGTACAGCTCCTGTACCAAACCTCTGGGAGGTTGGTATTTCTCACGAAGAACAGCTGATAGCGGGTACTGGCGTCGAATACCATCGACAGAGCGACATGGCCGTTCACACCGCTGATATTGTTGTTTCCGAGAGGCACGTTGTAAGTATTGGGGGTTATCGAGAACCATCCGCTTTCGTTCACCGTGTCCATATCCAGGGCCATGGGGGCTTGGGTCTTGGAAACACCTCCCAAAAACCCCAATGCATTGCCTACGGTAGAGGCTCCATTGATAGCACGGCCAACTTCGGTGATCCCCATGTCAGCCTGCGCCTGCGAACCGGTAGACGCTATCGCCCAAGGCTTCACTGCCGCCAGGAGGGAACCCCATTGATTGCTGAGGTCACGGAACTGATCCGCCAGTGTCTTCGAGTACCCCTGCACCGGGGTGATCGAATATGCCTGCCCGTTGGCGGTAGCTCCTTGATATGCGGGCTTGATGGTCAACACGGTGGCGCTGGTGACGTTGCCGATCTCGTACCAACGGCCATCCGGCCCTCTGAAGGCATCGCCGGCGCGCGCATTGGCGCTGAAGGCGGTGCCGCTGCCGGTCACCGTGTCCGAATTGAGGACGACGGAAACCGTGCCTGTGGAATACCAAGGCATGACGTTCTCCAGATAATGAAAAACCCGCAGTCGGCGGGCTTGATAGGGTTAGTTCGGAACCACAGGGCTGACGCCCAGGCGAGCCTGGAGTTCGGCTATTCAGGCATCGGGTATCGTGACTTGATCTCTTCCACCTTGGCGATCCAGGCGCCATAGTCCGGCTCGACGCCGGCCTTGATCGCATCGAACTCGGCTTCGGTCTTGAGCGGATCGCTTTCTTCCCGATAGGCCAGAAGGCGCTTGGCCTGAGCACTGGCCAAGGCCTGATCGCGCACATCTGCCGCGGCCTTTGCAGGGCTGACGTACTTATCCCATTGGATGTTCATAGCTGAACGCTACCTCGACTTTTCCATCCTGGTCGACCGGAATTGACTCGACCTCCCTGGGAAACTGCATCATCACTTCAGAGGTCACCTGGTGGATGTAGTGCAGGTACAGGCGGTCGCCGTCCACGAAGCGAATATCAATGAATGGCGTACCATGGTATGCCTCCGGAGGCAGGTTCCCGCCAGGCTGCATTCTTCCGAAATCGTATTCGACGCCATCCAGGATAAACACCGACCCTCGCACCTGGACATCGCTGAGACGTTCCCTGTCAGGCGTGATGCCCTGCTGCAACAAAGGTTTCAACAACAGCTTCATCAATTCCACCTCCCCATGGCGACATAGCTGGCGGCCATCCCGCTGGCCACGCTGGCGGTGTCGTAGCCGTACCAGGAAAACAGCGTTTCGGTGACCGACATCGTCGAACCCCAGGGACGGGAAGCGTTGTTTCCTGCTGCTCTCATCGGGTTGACCATGACAGACGGAGGCCGGGAGAACGAGACCGGGAACCCCCACGAATAAGCAACCGGGGTGATATAGAACGACAACGTACCAGCCGGCTGGTAGGCCATGGTGGCTCCCACATTGGTAGTGGTGTTGCCCCAGCAGATCTGGGTTCCGTCGGCGTAGCGTACATACTCGTTGAAACCGACAGTCCCGCCGCGCTGGATGATGGCGCCGGATGGATTGTTCGATGCATCGAAGCTCGCCAGTCCGACAAGGTTGAACTGGCTGTACTGCAACACCCAGCGCGACCAGTTACCCCCGGCCTTGATCCGCATGTACTGGCCAGTGGCGGAATTCAACTGGTACCACTGCTGGACGGCGAAGTCCGGGTTGCCGTGCTGCATATGCAAGACATAGCCCTGGGCATTGTTCACCGGCGAAGGCACCGCCGTGCCATGAGCGTATAGCCCCGAGACGGTCAGCAAATCGAGGTCCGCCGTATTCATCGCGTTGCCAGCCCAGCCCATCTGATTGGGCGCGACGCCCCCCAGGTAACTCAAGGCGTTGGCCGGCGTCGAGGCATTGTTCAGGGCCCGACCAACAGCCGAGATTCCCATGTCGGCCTGCGCCTGCTGGCCCGTCGAGGACACCGCCCAGGGTTTGATCCCTGCCAGGGTGGCTCCCCACTGGTTGTTGATATCGCGGAATTGGTCTGCCAAGTTTTTTGAATAACCATGTACTGGGACAACCGCATAAACTTGGCCGCTAGCGGTCGCGCCCTGATAATTGGGCTTGATAGAAATAACCGTTGCACTGGTCACATTGGTGATTTCGTACCACCGGCCGTCAGGGCCACGGAACGCATCGCCGGTTCGCACATTGGCGATAAAATCAGTAGCGCTTCCTAACACCGCTTCGGAATTCAGCGTGACGGAAACCGAACCTTTCGAATGCCAAGCCATAGCATTATCTCCCAAAAATCAACTCAAGCCTTTATTATTGGAATTGAAGGCATAGCATAATAAACAGCAGCTGGAATTCCAGGATAAGAACTTGGAAGCCCGGTATATGCATGCTGCATAAGCCTTGGCACTCCCTCCTCAGTGAAACCCCAGCGTATATAAATAATTGCGTTGGCCGTGCCACCAGATACCGCCACTCTGCCAAATTCCACGTCAAGCGCCATGCCTACTGCAATGTAGCTATCGGCAGGCTGCCCCCATGTCGCTGGGCGATATATGTCTATGCGGCCAGCTCCTATAATCGGTTCCCCAGATACCCTAACCCAATCTTCTGGCGCCCCGCCCAGTTCCGCACTAAAAACCAAGGGAAGTCTTAGAGAATCGAAAACGACACTTCCCGCCGAGTTTCGAACACGAAGCCCATATCCTCTCAGCAAAGGCAATGCATAGGCATAGACTCGAACTCTTACGGAGCCGGATGTATGTGCTCCATACCCCGAAAAACTCAGACTGGCGCCTGTCCAGTTTCCTGGCCCGCCTCGATACTGTACTGAATCGAAGTAAAGAAATTTATTCTTCCAAGCTTGAACTGCTAGAACAGGAGGTGCAGCTGAGGTAACCGCATATGGAAAATCCAGTGAGAACCACTGACTTGTCTCGACTTCAATATTTCTTTCCAACAGAAGAGAAAGATTATGAAACTCTCCATCTATTACAGTCTGCCCCAGGCCATTCCTTACCAAGACCCCATACTCACTCATACCTTGGCCACCACATATAAGGTTCCAGAAGTGTGAAATAGTGAGGGCCACCAATCCTCGTAGCCCCATTGAACAACGCCATCACCCATTCGGGCCCAGACCGGACGCTTATTGTACTGATCACCAATCACATAGACTGAAGCATTGTTCGGGCCAAAGCCGGGCGTGGCAGCTTCTCCTTTCGAAACTGCATCGACCCGCCTGGAATATACAACCCGCAACGCCCTGTCAGTTATATCGACAGCGACATCCCCATTCTCTCGATAGATACGTAACCCATAGATACTCATGACTGTAGAAGCCCCATCTCAACTCTGACTTGGCCTGCACTGTCTCGCACTGTATAAGTACCTGATTTATCCAGCCTCCATATCGGCATACCATTATTTGATATTGCATTTGACTGAATGACATTTCCAATTTTCGCGTTATCTATCGCTCCGTCCTGAATCAGGGCGCTCTTGATAAACATCTGCCCGTTAACTATTGAAACCGGCGCTACCGTTGCCCCACTCGAACTGTCGAACCAGATAAAACGATCCGCCTGAAACGCCATGGTTGACACACTGGTCCCACTGTCGAACCCCAGCTGCCACCCCGCCGCATACTTTTGTCCGTTGGCATGCGCCTGGAGCTTCACGCTGTACATCGCCTTGACGTTGCCATCCAGCGAGGTGACCGCCTGGGAGGTGGTCTGGATCGCCGCGCTGTTGGTGTCGGTACGCGCCTGCACGGTGTCGATCCGCTGTGCGAGGGCGCTGTCGGCGTTAGCGCGGGCGGTCTGTTCGCTCTGTAGGCTGGCGGCGGTGCCACCGATCGAGGCCGAGAGCTGGTCCAGACGTTGCGCGGTGGCCTGGCGATCGCTGGTCGCGACCCGTTCCACCGTGGCGATTCGCCCTTCGGCATCGGCGGTGCGCGCCTCCAGAAGCGTCGTGCGAGTGGCCTGTGCCTCGTTTTCGGTGGCCCGTACGGTTTCCTCCTGGGCTGCCCGGGCAACGGTCTTCCAGCCGCGCAGGGCATCGGCCATGGCGCCATTGCCGTCATCCGCGTCGTCACGGGTCGCCGCCTGCAGTACGCCAAGGCGCGATGCCTGGGCGGTAAGGCTGCCGTCGAGTTCGCTGATTTCAGCGGTATGGCTCGCCACCTGCTGCGCCAGCCCGTTGGCGGTTTCCAGCGACTGGCCGATATCGGACCAGTAGGCCGCGTTCGGCGGCGCCGTCTTCGCCGGCACAGCCTTCAGTGCCTGGTACAACCGCTGCCCCTGTCGCACCATGTCGTTCTTCGCGTAGACCTTGGTCGGGTCGTACAGCAGAACGTCGGCGAGGTCGCCGACCTGCTTCTGCAAGCCCCCGATATCCACCTGCATCCGCTCGATATCGGAGAAGAATTGCTGGCCCAGCGCCGACTCGACGTACTCCTGGGTGATCAACTGGTTGTATTCGCTGGCGTCGCTGGAGCTGGTGCCGGTGACCCAGTTCGACCAGGCGCCGACGTTGCCGCTACGGTCGATCAAGCGACCGCGGAACGCCAGCCGTTCGCCGGCCGGTATCGGCGATACCAGGTGGGTATTGCCTGGGTAGGCGAACAGGCCCAGCGCCCGTGCGGTCTCCTCGCTGCCGCCGGGCGTGGCGGACTGCTGGATCTCGGTGTAAGCGGTGTCCGCCGCGCCGCTGGCCGGAAACCCCCACTCCAGGCCGATGCGCCAGGGGCCGGCCACGCAGCGCAGGTAGGCCAGCGCCGGCGGCGGTGTGGTCTTGCCCTCGAGAGCGGTTTCCACACTGCTGGCGTAGACCGAACCGACCTCCATCACGTTCAAGGCGCGTACCCGCACCAAGTAGCGACCGGCATAGATGCCCGGCACGTCGAAACCGAGCGCCGAGGTTCGCGGCACCCGCACCCAGTTGCCCGAGTCCTTGCGCCATTCGGCCTCGTAGGCCACCGCGTTCGGCGCGGCATCCCAGGAGGCCGACAGGCTGGTCACCGCCAACCCCTGGTCGACCTTGGTGAAAGCCTTGATCCGCACGTTCTGCGGCGGCGCCTGCACGCCCGGCGGAATGCTGGTGACCGGCGGCAGCTCGATGCGCGCGCCGTTGTCGATGGCGTCGAACTTGCTCGCGTTGTGTTGCAGCGCGGTGATCTCGAAAAGATTGTCTTCCGGCCGGGTGATGCTCATGATGCGGAAGCGCTGGGTGGTCAGGCTGTTGCTCTGCAGCGCCCACTGCCCCTGGGGCCGAGGCGTCTCCGAATAGGCGGCGGTCACGGTCAGCACGCGGCCTACCACCGACTGGACGCTGCGCGCCTCGGCCTTGCCGTTCGGCAGGTTGACCAGCAGGCGATCGCCGGGTCGGGCCTCGACGTCGCGGTCGAGGGTCAGCGCGCGGCCATCCACCGCGCTCAGGCGTCCGCCGATCTGCTTGCCGGACTTGACCGGGTCGGCTACGGCGATGATCTTCCCCGGCGCCAGCCCACGGCCATCCATGCCGGTGCGGAAGGTCACCGCGTCCTGCTCCAGCTCCTCGGTCAGCAGCGCCCACTGGCCACGCCGCTGCGCCTCGCCCTCGGAGGTGCAACCGATCGCGGTGATCTCCAACTGGCTGATGCCGTAGCGGCGCTGCGCGCGGTCATTGTTCACCGCTACCGGTTGGCTCTGGTAACCGTTGCCCGGATTGTCGTAGTTGACCAGGGCCAGGGTGTGGCGATCGCGCTGGCGGCTGCTGCTGTAGTTGAAGTGGCTGCCGTCGTCGCCACGCACGGTGTTCGACGGCGAGAAGGTGTAGGCCTCGTCCTCCGGCATGTCGGATACCGCCACCATTTCCGCGCCGGACCAGTAGGACATGCCGCGGAAGATCGCTGCCAGGTCGCGCAGCACGGTCCAGGCTTCGGCGCGACTCTGCAGGTACAGGTTGCAGCTGAAGCGCGGCTCCTGGCCGCCCTTGCCGTCGGGCACCGACTGGTCGCAGTACTGGGCGATGCGGTACAGCGACCACTTGTCGACCATGCTCGCGTCGATCCGCCGACCGAGGCCGAAGCGCTTGTGCAACACGATGTCGTACCAGTGCCAGGCCGGGTTGCTGGTCCAGGCCGACTTGAACGAGCCGTCCCAGGTGCCGCTGTAGCTACGGGTCTGCGGATCGTAGTTGCTCGGCACCCGCACCCGCCGGCCGCGCGCTTCCACCGATATCTGCGGAATGCTCTGGAACTGGCTGGCATCGAACTCGACGAACAGCAGCGCGGTGTTCGGGTAGCGCAGCTTGGCGTCGATCACCTCGGTGATCGCCTCCACCCGCATGGTGTCGGCGACGCGGTTGTTGTTCTGGTTCGGCGTCAGGCGGCGCACGCGCACCTGCCAGCCGCTCCGCGCCTCCGGCAGGTCGACACGGTGGGAGCGCTCGTAGCGGCTGGTGGACTTGTCGTCCAGCGAAGCCTTCAGCGCTTCCTGCCAGGCACCGCCGTCGACGGCGATGTCGATCGCGTAGTCGATGCGGTAGCCGACCACGTCACCGTTTTCCTGCTGGCGCTGGATGGCCGGCCAGGACAGGCGCAGGCGCACCGCCGAGAGCTGGGTGTTGTTCACCGCGCGGACCCAGGGCGCGTCACTCTTGAGTTCGACGCCGACCGCCAGTTCGTTTTCCACGGCGGGCACACCGGCAATGTGTTCCTGGTCCACCGAGCCCGGACGGAACTCCCAGGTCACTCCGGGGAAGTTCACCGAGCCGTCCGCCGCCAGCAGCGGCGTATCGTCCAGGTAGATCGAACGGCCGTCGACGCCACCGTCGAACTCGCCTTCGCCCAGTGCCAGGAGAATCTTCGCCCGCGCGATCGAGCGCACCGAGTCCGGCATCTCCACCGGCTGGCGCGGCTTCTTGCTGCCACCCTTGTGGCCCGTGATGGTCTTGTTCATGACGTTCCTTCAGGCAAAAAAACGCCCGCGCATGGCGGGCCTGTTACGGCGTTGCCGGCTACAGCCGGTCCTCGGCATAGATGCCGGCGCTGATCACCGCGCCGCCGATGCGGCGCTTGCCGTAGAGCACGCCGACCGGATGGCCCTGGGCGATGGTGTTGACCGGGCCGCCGAAGGCATAGCTGGGGGCGTTCTCGGGGGCCTCGCGGCCCTTCAGGCCCTTGGGTTGGGGGCTGAGCATCTGCATGACGCCGCCCGCCAACATGCTGACTCCAACGGTTACCAGGAACGAACTGGTTCCACCGGAGAAGAACGTCGTGAATCCACCCACGACAATCAAGGCAGCCCCCAGAATCGTCTGGAAAAGCCCCGCCTGCTTGCTCCCGATCACCAACGGCACGATGCGGATATCCTCGCGTCCGCGCATGTCCAGTTGCTCGCCGGACAGGTTGGTACGCCCACGGAACACGGCGAAGGTCAGCCCTTTCGATTCCGCCTCGCGCATGAACGTCTCGAATCCCTCCATGGTGTGCTTCAGGGCGCTCATCGCCTCGCGTACCGTGCCGCTTTCCAACAACCGACCGTGCATGCGGCCGAAGCGCTTGCCCAGAACCCCGTACAGACGGATGGTGGTGAGGCCCTGACTCAGGGTGTCACTCATGGACCTGTTCCTCTCGTGAAGAGCCGATTCCGACGGCTCGCTTGAATATGTCGTTCACTGCGGCATCCGCGTGTGCCGCAAGACCAGGCGCGTGCGTTCGATCCAGGGTCCGCCGAACACGTCTCGGGTCGACAGCCGTCCGTACAGGTGGTGCAGCAGGAACGGTCCGTCGCCGCCGAGCGCCTGGACCGGCTCGCTGTCCAGACGCCAGTCATTGCCCAGGTAGATGCCCGCGTGGTTAGGGTGCAGCGCCCTCCCGACCTGCATCACCAGCATGTCGCCGCGGCGGATTCCGGCCAGCGGCACCGGCCGGAATCCGGCCGCCGCATAGTGCTGCTCGTAGAGGCTCTCGCCGGTTTCCCACCAACCGTCGCGGCGCGGATAGTCCGGAAGCTCCAAACCTGCCTCGCGGCGGTACCAGTCGCGACAGAGGCTCCAGCAGTCGAGCACGCCGTGAGCGAACTCGCGGCCGAGCAGCGGCGCCCGATAGCCCTCCGGCGCTAGATGCGCGACATCGCCTTCCGGCCAGGACAGGATCACCCAGGGCAGACCATGCAGTTCGCAACTGACCCGATCGGCCATGCTCGGCGTGGCCGGAACGTCCGGGTGGCTGTGGACGATGGCCAGGACCTCGCCCTGATCCTCGGCAGCGCACCAGTCCTGGTGATCGATCACGAAGTGCTCGCTGGGCGATCCGGCTGCGTTGCGACAGGCCACGTAGCGGCGTTGACGCACACCGCGAACGATCAGCCCGCAGCATTCGCGCGGATGCTCGCGGGCGGCGTGTGCGGCGATAGCCCGCTGCAGGCTGCGGCTCAGTTCCATGCTCACATCCTGACCAGGCCGGCGCCGGCGAAGCCGCCGTGGGACAGCGGGTTGTCCGCGCCGAAGCGCAGCTTGCAATCGCTGACCCGGCCGCCGCAGCGGTCCAGCGCCGGATCGTCCACCGGATTGCCGTCGGCATCGAACATCGCCGTACCGGTGTAGTTGCAGTCCTGCCCGCGGTACTCGTTGGTGATGCACCAGTGGCACAGCGAGGTGATCTGGCGCGCCGGGATCTGCTGGCCCTGGAAGTCCGGCGGAGCGGACAGCTCCCAGGTCACCTGGACGCTGTTCTCGGCGGTCTTCTGCTCGAGGAACCAGATGTTCAGGCGCTCCTGGGAGGGGTCGGCCTGCGGGTTGCCTTCGGCGAAGTTGGCTGCATCCAGGTAGTGCGCATAGGTCTCGCGCACGGTCAGGCGCGCGCCTACCAGGCCATCGAAGAACAGGCAGAGCGCGCTGATGCTGCCGTCGATGTTGCCCACGCTAAGGGTAGGCGAACTGGCCCGGCCGTCACCGCGCTGCTCGAAGCCGCGCGCCTCCAGCGGCCAAGCTTGGTAGGCGTTGCCCTGCCAGTGGATCGGCCCCTGCTGCAGGTGGCCGTGGAAGCGCAGCATCTCGCCGCCGAACCCGGTGCAATCCAGGTCGAACAGGCGCACCAGCGCCCCAGGCTCGAGGGCCTGGTCATCGGCTGTGATGGTCATACTTACCTCACGGATTGAAGACTTGCTGGAAGGTGGTGTTCAGGGTGAACACACCGTTGCCGCGCGGCCGCAATTGCCAGCCCTGGGCGCGCACCCGTACCGGTTCGCCAGTGGGCAAGGTCCAGAGGAACGAGCGGTAGCCGCCGTGGCGCTTGAGGAAATCGCGGATCGGGCCGATCAGCGCGAGATCGCCGGTACGCGAAACCTGCCAGGTCTCGCTGAGGTTGTTCAGCCCGTCACCGAGCGCCTGGCTGTAGCCGCCGCCGTACTGCACCTGGCGTACCAGTTGGTTCGCCTGGCCGGCGGAATCGATCGAGATGTCCCAGGTAAAGCGTTCCAGATCAGCCATTCACCATCCTCCATACCAGGCCGCCGGGGCGCAGCTCCTGCGCCACCACGTTGCGCGCGGCATCGTTGATCATTCCCGCCAGCTGCTGTCCCGTACCGTCGTCGCCGCTGGCCGTCGCCGCGCCCTCGCGGCCGCCGCCCAGGCTGACGCTGGTGGAGAAATTGAAGACGTTGCCCCCCTCGCCGCCGCCGAGCGCGCGCACGCCGAGCACGCCATCGGAACCGCGACTCAGCGGCATGATGGCTTCCGGCCCACGCTCGCCGATCAGCGCCGGACGACCGCCGGCCATGCTGAACAGCGCCGGCGCGCTCTGGATGCCATCGTTGAAGGCACCGCCCCTGGCGAACCCAGGCATGCCTCCGGCGCGTTGCTTGCTGACCCAATTGGCCATGTCCGAGCCGGTGTAGTCGGAAATCCGCGAGCCCGCCGTTGCGCCGCTACCGAAGAACCCGCTGACCGCACCGACGATGCCGCCGATGATCTGCAGCGTCGCCTGCCGCGCGGCGATCCGCGCCATATCCTGGATCACCGAGTCGGCGAAATCCTTGAACGACAGCTTGCCCGTGGTGGCAAAGGTGAACAGGGCGTTCTCCATATTGGTGAAAGCGTTGGTAAACAGCATGTCCATCATTCCCGAGACGTCCTGCGCCTGGTCGCGCAGGCTCGCCCAGGAGGCGTCCATCTGTTCGACCCAACTGCCCACCGGCTTGCCAGCGCTCGCCGAAGCCCCTCCAGCCGATACCTTGGAACCGTCCCCGGTCTGCCCGGAAGCAGTGGCCACCATCGCGCCGACATCCATCGCCGCTGCCGGCATTGGCGCGGCACCCTGGGCCGCGGGAGCGCCCGCAGCCGCTTGTCCCGCATCTGCTCGGGCCTTTTCCAGTAGCGAGGTATAGGGCTTCTGGCTGGCCAGTTGCGCCTCGGTGATGCCGGCCTTGCCATTCATCCAGCCGAACAATCCGTCCAGGGCGAGCATTGAAAGCTGCCGCGCGGCGATCCGGGCGACATCGTCGATCACCGTCTTGGCGAAGTTGCTCAAGGACAGCTTTCCGGTAGTGGCGAAATTGAACAGCGACTTCTCGAGCTTCTCCGACGCATTCCTGAACAGCTCGTCGGTCATCCCGGAGATATCCTGCAGCGGCGCGCGGTAGGCGCCCCAGACACTGTTCATCTGCAACAGCCACTGCTTGAAGACCTGCGACTGGAGCGACGGCTGTTCCTTCTCGTCGTCGCCGGCCTTCGCCTGTCCCTTGCCCGCCTTGTCGTCGACCTTGGGCTTCTCGGTACCGACGCTGGCGACCCAGCCAAACAGCCCGTCCAGCAGCATCAGCGTCATCTGCCGCGAGGCGAGGCGCGCGGCATCGGCGTAGGCGGCCTTGCCCACGTTGGCAAGCGACAGCTTGCCGGTCTCGCTGAGATTGAGCAGCGCCTTGTCGAGCTTGTCGGAAGAGTTCTTCAGTAGTGCTTCGTTGAGCTTGGACAGATCCTGGAGTGGTTCGCGATAGCTCTTCCAAGCTTCGCCCAGCTCCTTCTGCCGGGTCTTCCACTCGGCCAGTACCTTGTCCTGGGCGCTCTGCACAGGCTTCTTGGCCTGACCCGCCTGGCGACTGGTCCTGCCCAGCATGTCCAGCGCCTGGTCCAGCACGCTGCTGGCAATCAGCGCCGAACTGTCCAGGCTTTTGCCGATAGCCTTGCCAGCCTTTTCCGCGCGCGCCTCCATGGCACGCATTTTCTGATCGTTGATCCTGCCAACCTTGTCCATCCCGGCCCTGTACCCTTCGCTGCGAAGGACCAGGTCGAGCGTCAGGCTGCCGTCGGTATTCGTGGCCATGATTCATGTCTTCCAGAAAAAGACCCCGCCGCAGCGGGGTGGCCTGTCATGCCCATTGATCCATCGCCTGATGCAGCGAAAGGGGCTGGAGAGCCATATGCGGACGGAACGCGTCGGGATCGGCGTCCGCTCCCAGCGCATGCCCGAGCAACGCAGCGATCCGAGCCAGCGCAAGCTCCAGCCGGTGTCCCGGATGGAGCGAGCCGCGCTTGTTCAGATAGGCGACCCAGGCGCGGTACTCGGCGTAGCTGAGCCGCTCCTTGGCCTCGGCAATGGTCGACCCGCCGACGCCGTTCAGCACCAGTTCGTGCCAAACCTCGTCGGCGGGGGTCAGTTTTTTTCCGCGTCCTCGACCCGGTTGACCTCGCCGACCGCCTGCAGCAGCAGGAAGCCCAGCGCCGGGTCGAGGTCGTAGGCCTGTTCGTAGGTCAGGCTTTCCTCTCCCGTCTCGCCCAGGCGAATGCATTCGGCGAGGTAGCGCGCGTTGCGGCTCTGCTGGTCGCCTTCGGCGGAGAACAGGCGCTCCACCGCGCCAAAACTGTTGCGTCGGACGAACACCTGGAAGGTGTCGCTGACCGCCTTCTTCCTGCCGGCGGGAACGCGGGTCCAGCTAATCTCCTTGCGCACCAGCGCCGACTCGATGAAACCGCCCGCCGCACGAAGTTCGTTGAGATTCATCTACGCGCTCCTCAAGCCGACTTCGGCGTCCACTTGCCGGCGCCGGAACGCTGGATGGTGGCCTGGGTAGCGACCAGCGTGTTGCTGGCGAAATCGAAGGGGAAGTCGCTGACGTAGCCTTCGAAGGTGAACCAGGTGCGCGCCGGCGGCAACACGAAATCGTCGCCTTCGGTGCTGACGGTCGGCTTTACGTCGATTCCGTCGGACCAGCCGATGGCCCACTTGACGCTCGTCTCGCCATCTTTCTCGGACAGCTGGAACAACCGAACGTGACTGGCCAGGCGTGGATCGGCGTTGATGCCGAGGGTCGCCTGGCCAGGGGTGCGCAGGCCCTTCTTGTACTTGCGCGAAGTGTCGCTCAGGCACGGGTCTTCGATCTGGTCGGCCGGATTGCCGCCCGGGTTGAACGAGGTCACGCCTTCGATCTCCAGGACGGTAGCGGCACCGGTACCGGATACCGGCGGAACCAGGGCGTAGATCTGGGTACCTTGAGTCAGGATGGACATGGAAAACTCTCCTTTATGCACATGAAAAGACCCGCACCAGGCGGGTCGTCTGGCCCCGTCCCCAGGACGGTCGGCCGTGGCGCGGTACGCGGTCGGCGAGGAGCCTCCACGTCCCGAGCCGTTGTCGGATGCAAACGAAAAAGCCCGGCACACGGGCCGGGCTCTGAGGTTGCAGGTGGCATCCCTGGGGGGACACACCTGTACAAGCATGACTACGTTGTACCGGCCGATTCCTGGCTCGACAACGCTGCGGAATCAATACACGGCAATATGCGCCGGACACACGTCCATCGACGTCCATATGCGCCCAGTGTCTCAGCGGCAGGCACGCAACGCCGCCTGCAATTCGAGTTCGTAGCCCTGCCGCTGGCGGCGCTCGGCGAGCAATGCGCGAACCTTGGCCTGCAGCGAATCGCCGGCCTTCAGCGTGGCGCCGGCCCAGCTCGGCGGGCGCACGTCAGGTACACGGCAGGGCACTGCGAGGGGAACCTCGACGCGCACGGGGCGAGGTGTCGTCGGCGAGGCTGCGCAGCCCGCGAAAAGCAGACAAAGCCCCAGCAGGAGACGAGTCATAGTCCCAGCTCCCGGTCGATCGCCGCACCTGCCGCCTGGCAGTCCACACCAATGTCGGGTTCCTGGAGCAGACGCACGGCCGCGGCATACTGCTCCGCGACCTGCGCCCTGGCCTCGCCGAGTGCCTGCTCGACGTCCTTCGCGCGCGTCTCGGCGCTCGCCCGCACCGCCGCCAGCGCGCGCTGCTGCTCATCGAGCAAAGCCTCGAGCTGGCCGCTGGCGACGCGGCTGGCAGTGAGTTGGCCCAGGGCCTCCTCCAGTTGCGGACGATAGTGGCGGGCAACCAGGCCGCCGCCGAGCAAGGCGCCGGCCAGCAGGACCAGCAACACGGCCGGCAGGAGCAGAGCGAGCCGGCTCATGACAGCACCACCCTGGCCCGCTGCCACAACGCCAGGCGCTCCGCCTGGCCATTCAGGCCGCCGTTGATGCGGCGGGTGATGGCAGCGAACTCGCCGCGGTCGGCCAGCTCGTTGAGCCCGTGACCGGCCCACCACCAGGCGGCGCTGCGGGCCGCCGGCACGGGCTGCTCCAGGCGCCAGGGCTCGGCTTCCAGCGGCTCGCCGAGGGCCTCGCCGACCAACCGGTAGTTGGCACGCCCGGTGATTTGTAGCAAGCCACGCCCGCGGAAGCGCCAGCCATCGCCGGACGCTTCGTCGCCATTGCCGTTGCGCGTGGCGTAGGTGTTGTCGGCAATCGCCTGCGGATTGCGCGCCAGCCGCAAGGCCAACGCGTTGGGCTGCCCGTCGGGGCCGAGATAGCGGCTCGGCCAGGTCGCCGCCAAGCCTTGGGCACTGTAGTTGAGGTTCTCCACCAGCCGGGTCAACTGGCTGCTTTCGTGGCCGACCTGGGCGAGAAACGCGGCACGCCGCGCCGGTGTGTCGATCTCCCTCTCGTCCATGGCCCGTTGCAACGCCGCAACGAAAACGCCCGCGACGAGGCGGGCGTTGGGAAAAATGCGCAGCAATTGCTGCTCGGTCAGTTTCATCGATCCTCCTGGCGCTTATGTCCGCTCATGCGGCTCCTCCTCGGGCAGCTCGCAACCCCCCAGGCGCCGGGCGGCCCAGCGTTCGTAGAGACCGACGGCGATCTCCGCGCCGGCCGCGGCGGTCAGACTGCCCAGCGCCGCGGCGAACAGCAGCGCGGCGCCGCAAGCCAACGCCAGCAGCATCACCGCCACGCCGCAGACGATCGACGCGCCGGAGCGCAGCGCCAGGCGCCGCAACAAGGCCCAGCCGCCGAGACCGGCCTTGTCGGCACGCCACATCTCACCGCTGACGCCGCCCAGCGCGGCGAGCAGGATCAGTACCCAGAGCGGCATTTCCGTCAGTGTCTGCGGTTCGTTGCCCATGGGTCCCTCCTTGGCAGGCAGCGCCGGGCACGTCCGCACGAACGTTTTCCCGGGCAATAAAAAACCCGGCGCCAGGGCCGGGTTCCGGTGCTTCACAAGTGCCTCCCTGGAGACGCACCTTTACAAGAATGACTACTTTTTACCGCCCGATTCCCAGCCCCGCAATGCCTTCTCGACAATCCACTGCAATAGGAGGGAGACGCACCACGATATGAGGGTGATATACCGCCCTGGGAACCTTCGCCAGGCATCCGGGCAAGCGCATACCCACTTCCGATATGGAAAAGCCCGGCATCGACTGACGAAAAGGATGGCTACGCCAGCCCGACCCCGCCTCTACCGTGCAGGGTCCGCTGCTGTGCATGGGGCTCGCCGCCTCCATGGGCGACAGGCATAAAAAAACCGGCCCGAAGGCCGGTTGGAAAATTCCAGGGGGGACCGGGATCCGGTCCAGGAACTCAGGCCGCCCGTCGCAGCAGGCCGTCCTGGATACCCTGGTGCGCCACATGCAGGCGCAGATAGAAGGTGTTGCGGCTGCAACCGCAGTGACGGTACTTCTGCTCGGGGAAGCTGTCGCGATTGAGATAGTGCTCCACCACCACGGTCTTCAGTTCCTCGGGTAGGCGATTTACCAGGCGATCGACCTCCGCCACACGGTCGAGGATCACCCGGCTGCCACGGTGGCCGCGGACCACCTCGCCCTTGCTGGCGATCAGCATGGCGATCAGGTTGCCGCCGGCGTAGCCGCCTCCGTTGCTGCCTGGCGCGTGCATTTCCTCGGCCCAGAGCTTGAGCATTTCATCGATGGCTTTGATCACGGTCGTGTCTCCTTTCACTGCCCGCGAGGGCTCGGCATGAGGTCGGTTCAACGGCGCTCGTGGCGGTCCTGGCAGTCGATGCAGCGACTGCAACCCGGTGCCGCCCGACGGCGCGCCTGGGGAATGGGCTCGCCGCAGTCCTCGCAGTCTTCCGCGGACTCGCGGATGGCCAGCGCCGGGCGCGCCGCCAGGAGGCCGTCGAGGCGAGCCAGGACCAGTTCGTTGGCGTGATCGGCAAGGTCAGCCATGGAAAGCCTCCCTGGCGTGCCCGACGCCCGACGGCCGAATGGATGGAACATGACAGATGCGCGGCGCCGGTTCGGCGACCTGCGTTCCTCTGCGCGGAAATGGCGAGTGCGTATCTCGCGACATGGCAATGACTCCCTGTACGACGCCGCCGTACCTGAAGCAGGTCGGCGACAGAATGAATGAGCGGGACGGAGCGTCTGCATGGACGGCGCTCCGGCCCTCCAGGTGCCGGAGCGCTTTCCCATAGCCCCGGCACCCAAGCAGTCGGCACCTGCATCGTCGGTCACCGACAACCGGGTGCGTCCCTGCACCCATGTGAAATCTCTGAAAGGCGGGTGGGAAGTTGTGGAACTCACCCCTTCCGCTTTCTGACGGAAGAGAAATTACAACCAAAGCTATTTATCGTCAACACCTAGGCTCTTTACAGAGAATCCATCGGTCTGTAGATTGCCGAACATGGACAAGAGCACCCAGATCCCGCCCGACAGCTTCGCCGCTCGCCTCAAGCAGGCCATGGCGATGCGCAACCTGAAGCAGGAAACCCTCGCCGAAGCGGCAGGGGTTTCGCAGAACACCATTCACAAGCTGACCTCGGGCAAGGCCCAGAGCACCCGCAAGCTGATCGAGATCGCGGCGGCCCTGGGCGTCTCGCCGGTCTGGCTGCAGACCGGCGAAGGCGCTCCAGCCGCGCGCAGTGCCGTGTCCGTGGCCGATGGCAGCCCATTGGTGCTGGAACCGCTGCATCCGTGGGACAGCGACACACCGCTGGACGAAGACGAAGTGGAACTGCCGCTGTACAAGGAAGTGGAGATGTCCGCCGGCGCCGGACGCACTGCGGTACGCGAGATAGAGGGGCGCAAGCTGCGTTTTTCCTATGCCACGCTGCGAGCCTCGGGCGTCGATCCGTCGGCGGCGATCTGCGCCCAACTCACCGGCAACAGCATGGAACCGCTGATCATGGATGGCTCCACCATCGGCGTGGACACCGCCACCACCCATATCACCGATGGCGAGATCTACGCTCTCGAACATGACGGCATGCTGCGGGTGAAGTTCGTCTATCGCCTGCCCGGCGGCGGCATTCGGCTGCGCAGCTTCAACCGCGAGGAATACCCGGACGAGGAGTACTCGCCGGAGGACATGCGCAGCCGCCAGATCAGCATGATCGGCTGGGTCTTCTGGTGGTCCACCGTACGCCACCGGCGCGCCCCGTCCCTGGTGCGGTGAGCGCCTGGCGCTCGCCCGCACTACAACTCCAGCTATTGCACAGAAAAACAACCTGAGCTATATTTCCTTCAACGACGCGTAGCCGCAGGAGGGAATACCGTGCAGCCAACCATCGCCCCTACCACTCCAATTCCACGCCAGGAAACCGTGGAATTGGTCTACCGCATCTTCGGCGACGTCCTGGTGCCGCTGGAGCAGGTCCGCGAACGCTGGTTTCGCAACCTGAACAAGGAAAACTTCAGCAAGGCCCTGGCATGCGGGCGGATCGCCCTGCCAGTGACGACCCTCGACGATAGCCACAAGGCCATGCAGTTCGTGGCCCTCGATCACCTCGCCGCCTACGTCGACCAGCGCGCGAACCAAGCCGGAAGCGCCCGTCGAGCACAGCCAGGCGCGGACAGCATCGCATCCTGAGCGGCCCGCCGTTGCCAGCATCGTAGGGAGCGACACCATGCTCCGCCTGGCGGATATCGCGTCGCGATATTCGCCCTACGAAAGCGGTTCCGCGTAGGGCGAAGCCAATGCGAGGGTCCAGCCGGGCACAAAAAAGGCGGATGACGCAAACGCCATCCGCCTTTTTTTCTTCCGCCTCGCGCCGTCTTACTCGACGCTCTGCTCGGCCAGCGCCACGGCGCGGAACATCGCCCGGCGCTTGTTGATGGTTTCTTCCCACTCCAGCGCCGGCACCGAGTCGGCAACGATACCGCCGCCGGCCTGCACGTGGAGTTCACCGTTCTTGATCACCGCGGTGCGGATGGCAATGGCGGTGTCCATGTTGCCGTTCCATGCCAGGTAGCCGACCGCGCCGCCGTAGACTCCACGCTTGACCGGCTCCAGCTCGTCGATGATCTCCATGGCGCGGATCTTTGGCGCGCCGGACAGCGTACCCGCCGGCAGGATCGCCCGCAGCGCGTCCATCGCGCTGAGCCCCTCGCGCAATTGCCCGGTGACGTTGGACACGATGTGCATGACGTTGGAGTAACGTTCGATCACCATTTTTTCGGTGACCTTCACCGCGCCGATATCGGACACCCGCCCCACGTCGTTGCGCCCCAGGTCGATCAGCATCAGGTGCTCGGCGATCTCCTTGGCGTCCGACAGCAGATCCTGCTCCAGCGCCAGGTCGGCCTCTTCGTTGATCCCGCGCGGACGGGTACCGGCGATCGGGCGCACCGTCACCAGGCCATCCTCGACCCGTACCAGCACCTCCGGCGAGCTGCCCACGACATGGAAGTCGCCGAAGTTGAAGAAGTACATGTAGGGCGTCGGATTGAAACAGCGCAGCGCGCGGTACAGGTCGATGGGCGCCGCCTTGAACTCGATGGACATGCGCTGCGACGGCACCACCTGCATGCAGTCGCCGGCCAGGATGTAGTCCTTGATCCTTCCTACCGCGTTTTCATAGTCCTCGCGGGTGAAGCTGGCACGAAACGCCGGCTCCCGGCCCTGGGCCGCCTCGAGGTCGAGGCCGCGACGCGGGGTGATAGGCTGGCGCAGACGCTCCAGCAGCTCCTCCAGACGTGCCTGGCCGCGCTCGTAGGCATTTTCCTCGGAGGGATCGGCGAGGACGATGGCGTGGATCTTCCCGGCCAGGTTGTCGAATACCACTACGGCATCGGACACCATCAACAGGATATCCGGGTTGCCCAGCGGGTCCGGGTTCGGACAGGTGGCCAGGCGTTTTTCCACGTAGCGCACGCAGTCGTAACCGAAGTAGCCGACCAGGCCTCCATCGAAACGTGGCAAGCCGGGCACGGTGGGCACCTGGTAGCGCGCCTTGAACTCCTCAACGAAAGCCAGCGGGTCGGCGCAATCGAAGCGCTCGGTTTCCATACCATCGATGCTGATCCGCACTTGATGGTCGTAGACCCGCAGCACCGTGCGGCACGGCAGGCCGATGATCGAATAGCGCCCCCATTTCTCGCCGCCCTGCACCGACTCCAGCAGGTAGGAGTTCGGCGCGTCGGCCAGCTTCAGGTAGATCGACAGCGGCGTGTCGAAGTCGGCAAGGGTCTCGAAGGACAGCGGGATGCGGTTGTAGCCATCGGCGGCCAGCCGCAGGAATTCTTCGCGATTCATGATCAGCCTCATCGGAGGAGAGAACGGTCAACAGGGTGCAAACGCGCGCCGGCTATCCGGCGGAGGATGATGTCAGGCGCGCCAGCGCCAACGCGCCAGGGCCTTGATGACCTTCATCCAGAGTTTGCTGACCGCCACGGCTTGATCTCGCTGGTCGGAGGGGGAAAGGGAGTCGTCCGGCAACACTATCTCAGCGGCCTGGTCGGCGCAAGGCAGCAGGTCGCGCAGGTTGTCGATGACCAGGGTGGGCGCTTCCTCGGCGATCGGCCGGCCGTGGTTGTAGCCATAGGTCAGCGCCGCGCAGCGCACGCCGGCAGCTTTGGCGGCGAGCACGTCGTTGCGCGAGTCACCGACGAACAACGCATCTTCGGGCTCGATGCCAGCCATCTTCATCACGAACAGCAGCGCCGCCGGGTCGGGCTTCTGCTGCGGCAGGGTGTCGCCGCCGATGATCCAGCGAAAATAGCGACCCAGCTTCATCTCATCCAGCAGCGGAGCGACGAAGCGCTCCGGCTTGTTGGTGATCAGCGCCATTTCCACGCCGTTGCGCTTGAGCCACTTGAGGGTGTCGACGACGCCGGGGTAGACCTCGGTGAGCGCATGACTGTCGGCATAGGCCTCCATGAACAACGCCAGCGCGGCTTCGGTTTCCTCCTCACCGATGCCGTCGTGCTCGATGCTTCCGGCCAGGGCGCGACGCACCAGGACGCGTGCGCCGTTACCGATCCACTGGCGGACCTTCTCGATGCCCGCCGGCGGCCGCCCGAGGCTGGCGAGCATGCTGTCGACCGCGGCGGTGAGGTCGGGAACGGAATCGACCAGCGTGCCATCCAGGTCGAACATCACCAGACGCGGCAGGCGCGTGGCGAAGAACGGCTCCGCAGCGCTCATTACTGGTGCGCCTGGGCCAGTTCGGCATGCATGGCGCGGATGACCTCGGCGTAGTCCGGGGCGTTGAAGATGGCCGAGCCGGCGACGAAGGTATCGGCGCCCGCCGCGGCGATCTCACGGATGTTCTTGACGTTGACGCCGCCATCGATCTCCAGGCGGATCTCGCGTCCGGAGGCATCGATCAGGGCGCGTGCCTCGCGCAACTTGTCGAGGGTACCGGGGATGAATTTCTGCCCGCCGAAGCCGGGGTTGACGCTCATCAGCAGGACCATGTCGACCTTGTCCATCACGTACTTCAGCACCTCCAGCGGAGTGGCCGGGTTGAACACCAGGCCTGCCTTGCACCCGCCGTCGCGGATCAGTTGCAGGGAACGGTCGATGTGCTGGGAAGCTTCCGGATGGAAGGTGATGTAGGTGGCGCCAGCTTCAATGAAGTCGCCGATGATGCGATCCACCGGGGACACCATCAGGTGCACGTCGATCGGCGCGCTCACGCCGTACTTGCGCAGCGCCGAGCAGACCATCGGGCCGATGGTCAGGTTCGGCACGTAGTGGTTGTCCATCACGTCGAAGTGAACGATGTCGGCACCGGCGGCGAGCACCTTGTCCACGTCCTCGCCCAGGCGGGCGAAATCGGCGGAAAGGATCGACGGAGCGATGGCGAAGGGTTGCATGGCGCACCTCAAAGGGGATCACGGAAGGCGCGCATTGTAGCCGTTATCGGTTTTTGGCGGTGAAAATGACGACTTTTCGCCGCAGCAGCCGACGCCCGGACCAAGCAGGGCGCGCCCTGCGCCTCAGGCGCCGGGTTGTGCGGTACGCATCTTCTCGCTGCGCCCGCGCAGCCATTCCAGGGTCAGCAACAGCAGTACGGAGAAACCGATCAGCAAGGTCGCCGCGGCGGCAATGGTGGGGCTCAGGTTCTCGCGAATGCCGCTGAACATCTGCCGCGGCAGGGTGGCCTGCTCGGGGCCGGCGAGGAAGAGGGTCACTACCACTTCGTCGAACGAGGTGGCGAAGGCGAACAGCGCGCCGGAGATCACCCCGGGAGCGATCAGCGGCAGGGTCACCCGGAAGAAGGTGGTCAGCGGCGGCGCGCCGAGGCTGGCGGCGGCGCGCACCAGGTTGTAGTTGAACCCCTGCAGGGTCGCGGAGACGGTGATGATCACGAACGGCACGCCGAGCACCGCATGCACCACAATCAGCGACAGGTAGCTGTTGCCGAGCCCGAGCGGAGCGAAGAACAGGTAGCTGGCCACGCCGATGATCACCACCGGCACCACCATCGGCGAAATCATCAGGCTCATCACCAGTGCCTTGCCGCGGAACTCGCCGCGGGTCAGGCCGATCGCCGCCAGAGTGCCGAAGACCATCGCCAGCAGGGTCGCCGCCGGAGCGACGATCATGCTGTTGGTCAACGAGCGCATCCACTCGGCGGACTGGAAGAAGTCGGCGTACCAGCGCAGGGAGAACCCTTGCAGCGGGTAGACCAGGAAGGTACCGGAGTTGAACGACAGCGGCACGATGACCAGCACCGGCAGTACCAGGAACAGCAGTACCAGGCCGCAGAGGATGCGCAGGGAGTAGAACCACAGGCGCTCGACCGGGGACATGTAGGGACTCAGCATGACTCGCTCTCCAATGTGTTTCGTGCGGATCCCCCTCTCCCCGCCCTCCGGGCAACCTTTTTTCCGAAGGGAGAGGGGAATCGGTTGGCCTTCTCGGAAGGCGCTCTATCCCAGGCGCAGGCGGCTGGCGCCCACCAGCCAGCTGTAGACGACGTAGAGCACCAGGGTAGCGAGCAGGAGCAGGCCGCCGAGGGCGGTGGCCATGCCCCAGTTGATGGTGCTGTTGGTATAGAAGGCGACGAAGTAGCTGACCATCTGGTCGTTCGGGCTGCCCAGCAGCGCCGGGGTGATGTAGTAGCCGATGGACAGGATGAACACCAGCAGGCAACCGGCGCCGACGCCCGCGACGGTCTGTGGGAAATACACCCGCCAGAAGCTGGCGAACGGGTGGCAGCCGAGGGAAATCGCGGCGCGCATGTAGCTCGGCGAGATGCCCTTCATCACGCTGTAGATCGGCAGGATCATGAACGGCAGCATGATGTGCACCATCGCGATGTATACGCCGGTGCGGTTGAACACCAGTTGCAGCGGCTGGTCGATCAGGCCGAGCTTGAGCAGCGCGCCGTTGATCAGGCCACCCGATTGCAGCAGGACGATCCAGGCGGCGACACGCACCAGGATCGAGGTCCAGAACGGCAGCAGGACCAGGATCATCAGCAGGTTGCTCTTGCGCGTCGGCAGGTTGGCCAGCAGGTAGGCCAGCGGGTAGGCCAGCAGCAGGCAGATGACGGTGATCACCGCGCCCATCCAGAAGGTGCGGGCGAAGATGTCCAGGTAGATGGCCTGGTCCGGGGTGGCGCGCGCCACTTCGCCGAGATCGTCGATCCGGTGGTCGAGGGCTGCGAGCAGGTAATAGGGCGTATAGCTGCTGGCGTTGCGGCGGATCACCTGCCAGTAGGCGGGGTCGCCCCAGCGCTCGTCGAGCTGCTCCATGGCGTCCTTGTAGGAAACGGGCTCCTCCTTGAACGGCAGCTTGCGCGCGGTCTTCGCCATCAGGCTGCGATAACCGGCCAGCTCCATGTTCAGGCGCTTGGAGAGATCGCCGATGGTCTGGTTGCGACGAGCCTCGGCGAGATCCTGGCTGAGCGCCTTGTAGACGGCATCGGCCGGCAGCGACTTGCCGTCCCAGGCGGAGATGGCCTCTACCGTCAGCGGCAACGAGCGAACCACTTCCGGGTTGGACACGCTCTTGTAGAGCAGCGCGGCGATCGGCACCAGGAAGGTCAGGACCAGGAAGGCCAGCAGGGGCAGGATCAGCGCCTGGGACTTCAGGCGGTTCATCCGCTCGGCGCGCGCCAGGCGTTGCTTGAGGGTGCTGCCGGCGGCCTGGGACATGGGCACAGCTGTGGCCATAGCGAACTCCGGAAAAAAAGCGGGCCGTCGGGAGCGACCCTGGAAAGTGTGGAACGGTAGGAGGAGCCGCCGCGCGGCGGCCCCTCCGGCCCTCTCTGGAGGGTCAGGCGAGGATTACCTGGCCGCCCAGGCGTTGAAGCGCTGTTCCAGTTGTTCGCCGTAGTCGGCCCAGAAGGTCACGTCCATTGCCACCTGGTTCTGGATGTTTTCCGGAGTGGTCGGCATGTCCTTCAGCAGGGCCTTGTCCAGCAGCGGCACCGCCTGCTTGTTGGCCGGACCGTAGGCGATGTTTTCCGAGTAAGTCTTCTGCTGCTGGGGCTGCACCGAGAAGGCGATGAACTTCAGGGTCTCTTCCTGTTTCTTCGCCCCCTTCGGGATGGCCCAGGCGTCGAAATCGTAGATGCCGCCGTTCCATACCACCTTCAGGTTGCTTTCCTTCTGCACCGCGGCGATCCGGCCGTTGTAGGCAGAACTCATCACCACGTCGCCGGAAGCCAGGTACTGCGGCGGCTGGGCGCCCGCCTCCCACCACTGGATGCTCGACTTGATCTCGTCGAGCTTCTTGAAGGCACGATCCTGGCCTTCCTTGGTGGCGAGCACGCCGTAGACGTCCTTCGGCGCCACGCCATCGGCCATCAGGGCGAATTCGAGGGTGTACTTGGCGCCCTTGCGCAGGCCGCGCTTGCCGGGGAATTTCTTGATGTCCCAGAAGTCCGCCCAACTGGTCGGCGCGCTTTTCAGCTTGTCGGCGTTGTAGGCGAGCACCGTGGACCAGACGAAGAAACCCACGCCGCACGGTTGGATGGCGCCGGGCACGAAGTCCTCGGTCTTGCCGAACTGCGCCGGGTCGAGCTCCTCGAACAGGCCTTCGTCGCAGCCGCGCGACAGCTCCGGCGACTCCACTTCCACCAGGTCCCAGGACACGCTGTTGGTATCGACCATGGCCTTGACCTTGGCCATCTCGCCGTTGTATTCGCCGGCGACGATCCTGTTGCCGGTGGCTTTCTGGTAGGGCTCGTAGAACGCCTTGATCTGGGCGCTCTTGTTGGCCCCGCCGAAGGACACCACGGTCAGGTCCACCGCCATGGCCTGGGCCGCGCAGGCCAGGCCGGCCGCCAGGGTGGCGAACTTCAGGCTGGCCGCTTTCAGGGATTTCGACATTATTGTTCTCTCCACAGTGCAGGGTTGCTTCGGTACGGTTCGGGACTGCCGGCGCTCACGCCGCCGGCAGAGGGTCGAGCGCCCTCACATGCTCGACCTGCCAGCCCAGCGGAACCACATCACCGACGCTCAGCGTCGGGTCCAGCTCGGCGATCGGCTGCTTGACGAAGAAGTCGTCGCGGCCGCAGACCTCCAGGCGCACACGCACGTGGTCGCCCAGGTAGACGAACTCGGCCACGCGGCCGGAGAAACGGTTGACGCAAGACTCGCTGGCACCGTTCAGGCGCACCCGCTCGGGGCGGATCGACAAGGTCACCGGCTCGCCCGGCTGGCCGACGTTGACCGCCAGCGCCTCGACCTTCTCGCCGCGCGGCAGTCCGACCACGCAGCGCTCGCCGTCGCAACTGAGAAGCTGCCCGGATAGACGGTTGTTCTCACCGATGAAGTTGGCCACGAAGGTGTTGCGCGGCTGCTCGTAGAGATTGCGCGGCGGCTCGATCTGCTGGATTTCGCCCTGGTGGAACACCGCCACCCGGTCGGACATGGTCAGCGCCTCGCCCTGGTCGTGGGTGACGTAGACCACGGTGACACCGAGGCGCTGGTGCAGATGCTTGATTTCCATCTGCATGTGCTCGCGAAGTTGCTTGTCCAGCGCTCCCAGGGGCTCGTCCATCAGCACCAGTTGCGGCTCGAAGACCAGCGCGCGGGCCAGCGCCACGCGCTGCTGCTGGCCACCGGAAAGTTGCGCCGGATAACGCCCGGCGAAGGCGTCGAGCTGGACCATCGACAACGCGCGCTTGACCCTTTCCTTCACGTCGGTCTTGCTCATGCCGCGGACGCTGAGGGGAAAGGCCAGGTTCTCGGCCACGGTCATGTGCGGGAACAGCGCATAGTTCTGGAACACCATGCCGATGTCGCGCTTGTGCGGAGGGACATTGTTGATCGAGCGACCGGCCAGGAGGATTTCGCCGGCGGTGGGAGTTTCGAAACCGGCCAGCATCATCAGGCTGGTGGTCTTGCCGGACCCGGAGGGGCCGAGCAGGGTGAGGAATTCGCCCTTGCGAATGTCCAGGTTGAGATCCTTCACGATGAGGGTCTCGCCGTCGTAGCTCTTCTGCACGCCACGGAAGCTGACCAGTACATCGCCGCCTTGAGTCTCGGCCATAACCGCACCTTTGTTCGTTTTATGGATGCTGTGCGAACAGCCTAGAGAACCCGGCGCAGGACGCAAATCGGCCGGCAAGAGAGTTTTCTATCAGGGGAAAGGAAAGCTCTTTGTAGGAATCGCCCTACAAAAAAGATGCACCCCGGAATGGGCCAGACCGCTCTGGGAAGGGGCTTTCGAGAAGGGCAAAGGTTTGCGCGCCAGCGCTCTTCGGCTGGCGCGCAACGGCGTCCTCAGCGCTTGGCCCAGTTCTGGAAACGCTGCTCCAGGGCCTCGCCGTGCTCCGCCCAGAAGGCCACGTTCATACCCACCGCGTTCTGCATGTTCTGCGGTGCGGTCGGCAGGTTGGCAGCCACTTGCGGATCGAGCAGGCCTACCGCCTTGCGGTTGGCCGGGCCGTAGGCGATGTTCTCGGCGAAAGCCTTCTGCTGCTCCGGCTGGCTGGCGAAACGGATGAACTCCTCGGCCAACTGCTTCTTCCAAACCCCGACCGGCAGCGCCCAGAAGTCGAAATCGTAGACGCCGCCGCTCCAGACCATTGCCAGGCGCTGCTTCTCGGCCTGCGCCGCGGCGATCCGCCCGTTGTAGGCCGAACTCATCACCACCGTGCCATCGGCCAGGTCGCGCACAGGGTCCTGCCCGGACTTCCACCAATGGATATAGGGCTTCAGCTCGTCGAGCTTGCGGAACGCCCGCTCGACGCCGGCGGGCGTCGCCAGCGTCTGGTAGACGTCCTTCGGCGCCACGCCATCGGCCATCAGGGCGAACTCCAGGCTGTACTTGGCGCCCCAGCGCAGGCCGCGCTTGCCGGGAAACTTCTTCACGTCCCAGAAATCCGCCCAGCCCTGCGGGCTGCCCGCAACCTTGCCGGGGTTGTAGGCAAGCAGCGTGGTCCAGACGAAGATGCCGACTCCGCAGGGCTGCACCGCGCCGGGAACGAAATCCGCGGGATCGCCGACCTTCGCCATGTCCAGCTTCTCGAACAGACCTTCCTCGCAACCGCGCGCCAGCTCCGGCGCCTCGACTTCCACCACGTCCCAGGAGACGTGGCTGATCTCCACCATGCGCTTGAGCTTGGCCAGGTCGCCATTGTAGGAGCCATGCACCACGCGATTGCCGGTGGCGCTCTTGAAGGGTTTGTAGAACGCGGTTTCCTGGGCTTCCTTGTTGGCGCCGCCGAAGGAAATCACGGTCACGTATTCCGCCCAGGCGGGCGCGGTAACTCCGAGAAGGGCGCACAACAGGCCCGTCCTCATGGCTGGCAACATCGTTTCTTCTCCTTATCGTGTTGGCCGGCAAGCATCATTCCCTGCCGCGCGGAAGCCAGGTAGACAGCAGATCGCGAAAACCGGACCTGGCGCACAAGCCGCGAGCAAAACCTGGGCGAACGCCCCTGTCAGAGCAGGCGGTGCTCCATCGCGTAGCGCACCAGGTCGGCTACCGAATGCGCGTTGAGCTTCTGCATCAGGCGTGCCTTGTGGGTACTGATGGTCTTGTTGCTGACCGCCAGTTGCTGGGCGATCTCGTTGACGTTGGCGCCCTGCACCAGCCGCTCGAACACCGAGAACTCGCGCTCGGAGAGCAGCGCATGGGGCGGACGCGAATCGGTCAGGCCAACCTCGAAGACCATCCGATCGGCAAGGTCCGGGTCGATGTAGCGTCCGCCGCCGGCGACCCTGCGGATCGCGGTGAGCAGCAATGCCGGATCGCTGTCCTTGGTGGCATAGCCGGCAGCACCTATCTTCAGGGCGCGGGCGGCCATCTGCGCCTCGTCGTGCATCGACAGCACCAGGATCGCCGGCGGCTCGTTCAGCGCGCGAATCCGCGGAATCGCCTCGAGGCCATTGACGCCGGGCATGGAGATATCCAGCAGGACCACCTCGCAAGGCGTTCCGCGCAGGGTTTCCAGCAACTGCTCGCCATTGGTGGCCTCGCCGACCACCTGCAGGTCCTTGGCCATGCCAATCAGTTGCTTGATGCCTTCCCTGACGATCGTGTGGTCTTCAGCGACCAGGACTCGGATCACCACTCTTTGCTGCCTCACGCTGTTCCGCCTTGCCGGCGGTTGTTCTTGTCACGGGCTCGCGACGCCCAGCGGAATCCTCACGCTGAGCGTGGTGCCCTCGCCGGGGGCACTGTCGATGTCCAGCGTACCGCCCATCATCAGCACCCGCTCACGCATGCCGACCAGGCCGAAGGAACTGCCACGCCCCACCGTGGCAACATCGAACCCGCGACCGTCGTCGCTGACGCTCAGGCACAGCTCGTCGCCCTCGCGCAGCAGACGCAGTTGCACAGTATGCGCCTCGGCATGCCGCATGACATTGGTCAACGCCTCCTGGAGGATGCGGAACAGGCCGATAGCCTTGGCGTCGACCAACTGCGGCGAGTTCTCCGGCACCTCCACCAGGCAGGGAATCTGCGTGCGCGCCTCGAAGCGCCGCGCCTGCCACTCCACCGCCGAGCCGATTCCGGCGTCGAGGATCGGCGGGCGCAGTGCGGTAGCCACGTCGCGCACCAGCTGGAACAACTGGGCGATCAGCTTTTTCATGTTGCCCAGGCGTTCGCGCAGGCCCTCCTGGGCATCGGCATAGGCCAGCTCGCACATCGAGGTTTCCAGCTTCAGCACCGTCAGCACCTGGCCCAGCTCATCATGGACCTCGCGGGCGATACGCGCCTTCTCCTCCTCCCGCACCGACTCCAGGTGCGCCGACAGCTCGCGGAGCTGGGCGCGCGACTCGCCGAGTTCGAGTTCGATCTGCTTGTTCGCGGTGATGTCCCAGACCACCCCGTCCCAGACCGCGCGACCATCCTCGAAACAGCGCGCCGAAGCCTTGATGTCGGCCCAGCGCAATTCGCCCTGGCGAGTGAGGATGCGGCCCTGCCAATGCCAGTCGCGATTCTCGTCGAGGGCAGTCATCTGGCTCGACCAGTAGCGCTCGCGGTCGTCGGGATGGACCAGGCCACGAATGCCGCGGCCGCTTTCGATCAGTTCGCGAGCGCTGTAGCCGACCAGCGCCTCGCTGCCCTCGCTGATATAGGCGAAGTCGGAAAACGCGCCGGCCCGCGGCCGCTCCAGGCGGAAGACCATGCCCGGCACGTTGGAGGCGATGCCCTTCATCCGCGCCTCGCTTTCCTGCAATGCCTCGCGGGCACGGCGGCGCTCGGTGACGTCGCTGAGGAACACCACCAGATACTCGGACGTACCGAAGCGCAGGAAGCTAAGCGAGACGTCGGCCGGCAGCCAACTGCCGTCGGCGCGCAGGCAGCGGGTCTCGAAGCTGAGCGGGCCCTCCTCGCTATTGCGCGCACGACGCCAAAGATTCAACCAGCGGTCCATGTCCAGGCCGGGCTCGAAGTCGGCCAGCGGACGGTCCACGAGTTGGCCGTCGGCATGGCCGAGCATCTGTTCGGCGGCGCGGTTGGCGTAGCGTACGCGGCTGTCCCAGTTGACCCAGAGGATGCCCAGGGTGCTGTTGTCGATGGAGAACTGGGTCAGACGCAGCGCCTCCTCGGCCGCCTGGCGCAGCTCCAGGTCGCGGCGGGCGCCGTACAGCCGGGCTTCCAGCGCATGCTGCTGGCGCCGCTGGAGGAACACCGCCGCCAGCGCGCCGGCCAGCAGCAGGCCGAGGAGGATCGACAGGTTCTGCCAGAACCCCGGCGACTCGCCGAGGCGCGGATACTTGGGTTGCAACCAGCGCTCGTGCAACTGGTCCAGGGACTTGCGCGGCAGCGAGCGCAACGCCTGGTCGACCACCATCGCCAGTTCCGGCCAGTCGCGACGGGTCGCCACCCGTAGCAGCTGCGGGTAGCCGATATCGCCAACCACCGCTAGCTCGGCGAACTCCGGTTCGCGGGTCAGGCGACTGAGTTGCGCTTCGTCGATCACTGCGTAGCGTGCCTGTCCGGCGAGCACGGCGCGCAGCACCTCGCGTTCGGAATCGGCCGACACCCATTGCAGGCTGCTATAGGTGCTGCTGAGGTAGTCGGCTACCGAACTGCCGGCACGCACGGCAACCCGGGTATCGCGCTCCAGTTGCTCCAATTCGACGCTGCCGCTGCCATCGCGCTTCCCCACCACCAGCCGGGAAACCCGCAGGTAGGGATCGGAGAACAGCCACAAGCGCAGCCCGGCTGGGGTCTGGCTGAGGCCGGGAGCGATATCCACGCGCCCAGCGCGCAGGGCATCGTCGAGCGCCGCCTGGTCGGGATAGCCCTGCCACCGCAAGGTCACCTGCATTGCCGTGGCCAGCCAGCCCATCAGCTCCACGTTGGCCCCGGAATACTGTTGCAGGCGGCGGTCGTACTGGGCATAGGGCGCTTCGGTGACCACCCCGACGCGCAATTCCCGATGCTCCGCCAGCCAGGTCCGTAGTTCTGCCGTCAGCGGCAAGGCGACCGACTCCTCCGCTCGCACGGGCAGGCTCAACAGCAGACAGAAGAAGAGCAGACAGCAACGACGCAACATGCCGGCGACACTCCACGGAATACACCGCAACGGAAGGAAAAGCGGGCATACCTTACCGCGAGCGCGACCGGCGAACCATGCGAAGGCTCGGCCTGACAAAGAAGTGCTCTGGGTTTAGGCTGCCTTCTGGATTGTCTATCGGGAATTTCCAATGCCGGCCTTCTCTCTACTGCCGAAGCCCTCCGCCCTGCTGCCGCTGCTATTGGCCGCCGCTTTCCTGCCGCCGGCTTTCGTTCAAGCCGAAGAGGAGGCCGCCAAGGACCAGCCGCCGGCCCCCGTGGAACGCCCGGCGGTCAGCGAGCGCAGCCAGGACGAGGCCAAGGGGCTGGAGCGCCAGTTGCCGGAGGACGGCCAGCAGATCCTCAAGGCCGGCGACGAAAGCTTCCTCACCCTCTGGTTGCCGGCCAACACCGCCGAGGCCGAAGGTGTAGTGATCCTGGTTCCCGGTGATGGCGAAAGTCCGGACTGGCCGCAAGCCATCGGCCCGCTAAGGCGCAAACTGCCGGATGCCGGCTGGCAGACCCTGAGCCTGGCCCTGCCCGACCCGCAGAGCACCGCGCCGGTTACCCGCCCTGCGGAATCCGCCGCCAGCGCCAGCGCCGACAAGGACGCCAGCGCCGCGGACAGCGCAAGCAAGCCTGACGTGAAAGGCGAAAGCGGCAACGCGCCGGCGCCGGAAAGCACCGCCGAAGCCGGCAGCGGCGAACCGGCGCAGAGCGAGGACCAGGCCCCTCCCCCAGCCATCGATCCGGTCGAGCAGCGCAAGGCGCACGCCGAACGGGTCATGGCGCGCCTGCAGGCGAGCATCGACCTGGCCCTGCAGCACGAACCGAAAAGCGTCGTCCTGCTCGGTCATGGCACGGGCGCCTATTGGGCGGCACGCTACCTGGCGGAGAAGGAGCCTGCGGAAATCCACAACCTGCTGCTGGTTGCCGCGGAGGTACCGCGCGATTTTCGCCCGGCGCTGGAAGATATGGTGCCGAAGCTGAAACTGGCGACCGGCGACTTCTATTACCGCGACGCCCGCGCCGACCGCGAGGCGGCCAGGCTGCGCATGCAGGCCGGCAAGCGGCAGAAACACCCGGCCTACGTACAAATCGCGATGCAGGCTCTACCGGCCGACCCCAAGGCGGAGCAGGAGCAACTGTACCGACGAATCCGCGGCTGGCTCAGTCTTCACCTGCAGGCCGATGCGCAGAAACCTGCGGAGTGATCAGCGGAACCCCTCACGCTCTCGGACCAGGGCGTAGGCCGCCTGCAATTCACGGGTTTTCTCGGTAGCCGCACGCACGCGCTCGACGCTGGCGCCGGCTCCCGCCAGTTTGTCCGGATGATGCTGGCTGATCAGCTTGCGATAGGCGCGTTTGATCAGCGCCGGCTCGCTTCCGGCCTCCACGCCGAGCAGCAGCAGGGCCTCACGGTAGCTATCCCGGGCGACAGCGCGCGTCCGCTTCGGCATGACCCGCGCCGACAAGCGTTCCGTTCGCTCCGCCGACCAACCCAGCCAGCGCCCCCATTGCAACACCAGTTGTCGCGCCGACTGGCTGAGCACGCCGCCAGCCCAGGCCATCCGCCAGCAGGCGAGCAATACTGCCTCCGCACGTTCGCCCTTCAGACGCGCGACCTCCGCCTGCAGATGGGCGATGCCGGCCTTGCCCTTGCCGAAGGACGCGATGGCACGCCGCTGGGCTCGCCTATCGAGCTTGCGCAACGCCATCTCCTCGCGCGCCTGGCGGATATGCATCTCCTCCACCCGCCCGCCGCTCTTGGCCAGATAGCCGAGCAACTGGAACAGCAGGTCGTCCTCATCGTTCACCGCCCGCCCGCGCAAGCGCGCCAGCAGGCCGCGCCAGGACTCCAGGCGCAACCTGCGGTCCAGCAGTTGCCCCAGCAGGCCGCCGAGCAGGGCGCCGGGGATGCTGGCCAGGGCCCAGCCGGCTCCGGCTCCGATCAGCGTAGCGGGCCAGAGCATCTCAGGCGTGCTCCGCCAGCAATCGCTCGACTTCCGCCAGGCGCTCGTGGGTACCGACGTCGACCCACTGCCCACGATAGTGTTCGCCGCTGACCCGCCCCGCGGCGATGGCCTTGCGCAATAGCGGCGCCAGCTTGAAGGCGCCCGGCTGGCAGCCCTCGAACAGCGCGGGATGCAGTACGGCGATCCCGCTGTAGGTCAGGTTGCCGCCCGCTTCGCGGGTCTCGCCCACCCGTCCGCCGGCATCCAGGTGGAAATCGCCGGCGGGATGGTGCGCCGGGTTGTCGACCAGCACCAGATGCGCCAGGTCGCCGTCGGCAAGATGCAGCCGAGAGTAGTCGAAGTCGCTCCAGACATCGCCGTTGAGCAACAGGAACGGCTGCTCGCCGAGCAACGGCAGGGCACGGAAGATTCCGCCACCGGTTTCCAGCGGTTCACCCTCCGGGGAATAGGCGATCCGCCCGCCCAGGCGCGAACCGTCGCCGAGATAGGCCTCGATCTGCTCGCCAAGCCAGGCATGATTGATCACCCAGTCGTCGACTCCGGCCTGGCGCAGCGCCAGTAACTGACGCTCGATCAATGGCACGCCGGCGGCCTCGATCAGCGGCTTGGGCGTGTGCAGGGTGGTCGGCCGCATGCGCTCGCCACGCCCGGCGGCGAGGATCATCGCCTTCATGCCTCGGCTCCCTGCGGCAGCGAGGCCAGCAGCTCGCCCAGTTCGGCCAGCTCGGGACGGCGCGCCACGGCGGTTTCCAGATAACGGAAGAAGCGCGGCACGTCACCCAGGTAGCGCGGCTTGCCGTCGCGGTGACAAATACGGGCGAAGATGCCAATCACCTTCAGGTGGCGCTGCACGCCCATCAGGTCGCTGGCGCGGAGGAAGTCCTCGAAGCTTGGCGGCAGCGGGATGCCGGCCCAGGTCGCCTTCTTCCAGTAACGACTCAGCGCGGCATGCACGCGCGGCTCCGGCCAACTGACGAAGGCATCCTTGTACAGGCAGGTGACATCGTAGGTGACCGGGCCGTGCAGGGCGTCCTGGAAGTCGAGGACGCCCGGGTTGGGCTCGCTGAGCATCAGGTTGCGCGGCATATAGTCGCGATGGACGAACACCCGCGGTTGCTCCAGCGCGCTGCGTACCAGCAGGTCGCAGATCCGCTGCCAGCGGGCCAGCGTCTCGCCCTCCAGCTCCACGCCGAGGTGGCGGGCCAGGTACCAGTCGGGGAACAGCTGCAGCTCGCGGCGCAGCACCGCTTCGTCGTAGGCAGGCAGGACACCGGCGACATCGACCTTCTGGAAGGCGATCAGCGCATCCAGGGCCGGTTCGAACAGCTCGTCGGCATTTCCGGGATGAAGCACGTCGAGGTAGGTCTGCCGGCCCAGGTCACTGAGCAGCAGGAAACCGTTCTCCAGATCCTGGGCGAGAATCCTCGGCACATGCACGCCGGCTCCGGCGAGCAGTCCGGCGACCTTGACGAACGGTCGGCAGTCTTCCTGGGGCGGCGGCGCGTCCATCACCACCAGGCTGCGGTCCCCTCCCTGCCAGCGGAAATAACGACGGAAGCTGGCGTCGCTACTGGCCGGGATCAGTTCGGCGGGGGGCACTTCCCCCCAACCTTCGGCAACGAACAACTCGGGCAAACAAGAGTCCAACCAGCGATTCAGCTGCTGGAAACGGGCATCATCAGACATTTACGGGGTTCTCCACGGCCCTAGCCGTTGCGCAGGTCATGCTTTATTATCCAGCATCTTTTTCAGCCCATCGAGAGGCGTGCGGCCCACCGGGCCGATGGCGCGCAGGAAGCCCGGATTAACAAGATGGCAGTGAAATCCCTCGTGTTTCGAAGAAAGTTTCCCCTGCTGGTCACCGGCAGCCTGCTGGCTCTGCAGCCGGTCGCAGCATTGACTGTACAGGCCGCCGATCAGTTCGACTGCAAGGTATCGGCCACCGGCGGCTGGGATTGCTCCCCGCTGCAGAACGCCAATGCCAACCTGCCACCGCGCCCGGCGCATACCGCGACCTCGGTCAGCACCGCCGCGGCGGGCAGCAGCGTATCCGGCAGCGGAGGCGAAACCGTCGAGGCAGAGCCGACCCAGCGCCTGGTCACCGAGTCCGGCGGTCGCGCGCTGAAATCCCGCAGTGCGGACTACTCGCACCTCGACTGGATTCCTCGGGAAAAACTGACCGCCGCCCAGTTGGCGGAAATCGGCCCCTATTGCGGCGGCTCCTACATCGAGCCGGTCCGTCCGGGCATGGATGACGGCGCGCCCAGCGACGAGAGCCCAACCTACGTATCCGCCAAGGCTTCGCGCTACGAGCAGGAAAAACAGATCGCCACCCTCGCCGGTGACGTGGTCCTGCGCCAGGGCAGCATGCAGGTGGAAGGCGACGAGGCCAACCTGCACCAGTTGGAAAACCGCGGCGAACTGGTCGGCAACGTCAAGCTGCGCGACAAGGGCATGCTGGTGGTCGGCGACCACGCCCAGGTCCAGCTGGACAACGGCGAGGCCCAGGTCGACAACGCCGAGTACGTGATCCACAAGGCCCATGCCCGCGGCAGCGCGCTCTACGCCAAGCGCAGCGAGAACGCCATCATCATGCTCAAGGATGGCACCTACACCCGCTGCGAACCGAGCAGCAACGCCTGGACCCTGAAGGGCAACAACGTCAAGCTGAACCCGGCCACCGGCTTCGGCACCGCGACCAACGCGACCCTGCGGGTCAAAGATTTCCCGGTGTTCTACACCCCGTACATCTATTTCCCGATCGACGACCGCCGCCAGTCCGGCTTCCTGCCGCCGAGCTTCAGCAGCACCAGCGACACCGGCTTCACCCTGGTCACCCCGTACTACTTCAACCTGGCGCCGAACTACGACGCCACGTT
This sequence comes from Pseudomonas sp. FDAARGOS_761, assembly GCF_013343155.1. Lineage (NCBI taxonomy): Bacteria > Pseudomonadati > Pseudomonadota > Gammaproteobacteria > Pseudomonadales > Pseudomonadaceae > Pseudomonas > Pseudomonas sp. FDAARGOS_761. Next base: position 4,928,254 of record NZ_CP054572.1, read on the forward strand.
GTACCCGCGCTACATGGCCAAGCGCGGCATGATGCTGGAAGGCGAGTTCCGCTACCTGACCCACAGCAGCGAAGGGATGGTGACGGCCGCCTACCTGAACGACAAGGACGACCACCGCGAGAACTTCCCGGACTACAGCAAGGACCGCTGGCTGTACGGCCTCAAGAACACCACCGGCCTCGATTCGCGCTGGCTGGCCGAGGTCGACTACACGCGGATCAGCGATCCCTATTACTTCCAGGATCTGGATTCCGACCTGGGCGTGGGTAGCACGACCTATCTCAACCAGCGGGGCACGCTGACCTATCGCGGTGATACCTTCACCGGCCAGCTGAACGCTCAAGCGTACCAGTTGGCAACGACTACAGACGTGACACCCTACGAACGCTTGCCGCAAATCACTTTCAATGGATTCATTCCCTACGAGCCAGGCGGGGTGAAGCTCAACTACAGCACTGAGTTCGTACGTTTCGACCGGGATTTGGATGACAATGTCTACCTGAACGACGACGGTAGCGTTTGGGGGCGACGCCCCGACGCATATCTGAAGGGGCTTGCGCGCTCCACCGGTGACCGTATCCATCTTGAGCCAGGCATGAGTCTGCCGATGACCCAGAGTTGGGGCTATCTGACCCCGACCCTGAAGTTCCTCTATACGAAGTACGATCTGGATCTGGACAGCCAGGGCAAGCAAACCCTTACTGCATATGACGAAACATTCGATAGCAGTCAGGATCGCTCGCTTCCGTTGGTCAAGGTTGATAGTGGCCTGTATTTTGATCGTGATACGACCTTTGCCGGCACGCAGTTCCGGCAAACCCTGGAACCAAGAGCGATGTATCTGTACGTTCCGTACAAGGACCAGGACAATATTCCGGTATTCGACACCAGCGAACCGTCGTTCAGCTATGACTCCCTCTGGCGAGAGAATCGGTTCTCCGGCCGTGACCGTATCGGAGACGCCAACCAATTATCGCTCGGCGTGACTACCCGCTTCATCGAATCCAACGGATTCGAGCGCGCCAGCTTGAGCGCTGGCCAGATTTACTATTTCCGTGATCGTCGTGTACAACTGCCCGGCCTGACCGAAAAAGATTTGGATCGTCTGCGCGTGACCAATCCTGATCTGAAGGATCCGGATACCGATAGCTGGCGTTCGCCATATGCACTGATGGGGCAATATCGCTTCAATCGCGACTGGAGGGTTAGCTCCGACTTCAACTGGAACCCCAACACCAGCCGTACCGAGTCGGGCAGTGCAATGTTCCACTACCAGCCGGAAGACAACCCGAACAAAGTGGTCAACGCCGGTTACCGGTACCGTGAAGACGCCCGCCGCTTCAACGGTGCAACTGGTCGGTACATGTACGGCCGTGAAGACGACATCATCAAACAGCACGACTTCTCGGTCATCTGGCCGCTGGTACCGCAGTGGTCCGTACTCGCCCGCTGGCAGTACGACTACAACAAGAACCGCACACTCGAGGCCTTCGGTGGCTTCGAATACGACAGCTGCTGCTGGAAGCTGCGTCTGATCAACCGTTACTGGCTGGACGTGGATGACGATGCCTTCCTCAACCAAAATGAAAAAGCCGACCGCGGCATCTTCCTGCAGATCGTCCTGAAGGGCCTCGGCGGCATCGTGGGCAACAAGACGGAAATGTTCCTCGACAAAGGCATCCAAGGTTATCGTCAACGTGAAGATCAAGCTATGTAACCGGCTGCGCCCCCTTGCATTGGGCGCAGCACTCCTTTGCTCCTTCGCGCATGCCGAAGTGGTACCACTGGACCGGGTCGTCGCCATCGTCGACAACGATGTGATCATGCAGAGCCAGCTCGACCAGCGCCTGCGTGAAGTGCACCAGACGCTGCTCAAGCGCGGCGCGCCGCTGCCGCCCGAGCACGTGCTGACCCAGCAGGTGCTGGAACGCCTGATCATCGAGAACATCCAGCAGCAGATCGGCGACCGCTCCGGCATCCGCATCTCCGACGAGGAGCTGAACCAGGCGATGGGCACCATCGCCCAGCGCAACGGCATGAGCCTGGAGCAGTTCCAGGCCGCCCTCACCCGCGACGGCCTGTCCTACGCCGACGCCCGCGAGCAGGTCCGTCGCGAGATGGTGATCAGCCGTGTGCGCCAGCGCCGGGTCGCCGAGCGCATCCAGGTCAGCGAGCAGGAGGTGAAGAACTTCCTTGCCTCGGACATGGGCAAGATCCAGCTTTCCGAAGAGTACCGCCTGGCCAATATCCTGATCCCGGTGCCGGAAGCCGCGTCCTCGGACGTGATCCAGGCCGCCGCAAGGCAGGCTCAGGAGCTCTACCAGCAGCTCAAGCAGGGCGCCGACTTCGGCCAACTGGCGATTTCCCGCTCGGCCGGCGACAACGCCCTGGAAGGCGGCGAGATCGGCTGGCGCAAGGCCGCCCAGTTGCCGCAGCCGTTCGACAGCATGATCGGCTCCCTGGCCGTCGGCGACGTCACCGAGCCTGTCCGCACCCCCGGCGGCTTCATCATCCTCAAGCTGGAAGAGAAGCGCGGCGGCAGCAAGATGGTCCGTGACGAGGTGCATGTCCGCCATATCCTGCTCAAGCCCAGCGAAATCCGCAGCGAAGCGGAGACCGAGAAGCTGGCGCAGAAGCTGTACGAGCGCATCCAGTCCGGGGAAGACTTCGGCGAACTGGCGAAGAGCTTCTCCGAAGATCCGGGTTCCGCCCTCAACGGCGGCGACCTGAACTGGATCGATCCGGAAGCCCTGGTGCCCGAGTTCCGCCAGGTGATGAACGATACCCCGCAGGGCGAGCTGTCCAAGCCGTTCCGCTCGCAGTTCGGCTGGCACATCCTGCAGGTCCTCGGCCGTCGCGCCACCGACAGCAGCGAGAAGTTCCGCGAGCAGCAGGCGGTAAGCGTACTGCGCAACCGCAAGTACGACGAGGAACTGCAAGCCTGGCTGCGGCAGATCCGCGACGAGGCCTACGTGGAAATCAAGCAGTGAGCCTGCGCTTCGCGCTCACTCCCGGCGAGCCGGCAGGTATCGGACCCGATCTGTGCCTGCTGCTCGCCCGCTCCGCCCAGCACCACCCCCTGATCGCCATCGCCAGCCGCACGCTCCTGCAAGAGCGCGCCGGCCAACTGGGCCTGGCGATCGACCTTAAGGACGTTTCCCCGGCCGCCTGGCCAGAGCGACCGGCCAAGGCCGGCCAACTGTACGTATGGGATACGCCCCTGGCCGCCCCGGTCCGGCCCGGGCAATTGGACCGCGCCAACGCCGCCTACGTCCTGGAAACCCTGACCCGCGCCGGCCAGGGCTGCCTCGACGGGCACTTCGCCGGGATGATCACCGCACCGGTGCACAAGGGCGTGATCAACGAAGCCGGCATCCCCTTTTCCGGCCATACCGAATTCCTCGCCGACCTCACCCACACCGCCCAGGTGGTGATGATGCTGGCCACCCGCGGCCTGCGCGTGGCCCTGGCGACCACCCACCTGCCGCTGCGCGAGGTCGCCGACGCCATTAGCGACGAGCGCCTGTCCCGGGTCGCGCGCATCCTCCACGCCGACCTGCGCGACAAGTTCGGCATCGCCCATCCGCGCATCCTGGTCTGCGGACTCAACCCGCACGCCGGCGAAGGCGGTCACCTGGGCCGGGAAGAGATCGAGGTGATCGAACCCTGCCTCGAGCGCCTGCGTGGCGAAGGCCTCGACCTGATCGGCCCGCTGCCGGCCGACACCCTGTTCACTCCCAAGCACCTGGAGCATTGCGACGCGGTGCTGGCGATGTACCACGACCAGGGTCTCCCCGTGCTCAAGTACAAGGGCTTCGGTGCCGCCGTGAACGTGACCCTCGGCCTGCCGATCATCCGCACCTCTGTCGACCACGGTACCGCGCTCGACCTGGCCGGAAGCGGCCGCATCGATAGCGGCAGCCTGCAGGTCGCCCTGGAAACCGCCTACCAGATGGCGGCCAGCCGCTGCTGACGGCGGTCGGCCATCGTTTAGCCCTGCCGGCCCGACGCTTCGCTGTTAAAATGGCGCCCTTTCGCATCCGCGCCTCCCGCCTTGGCCTGGGGCCCGCAGCCTGGAACCGTTTCCAATGTCCGAGCTTTACCAACACCGCGCGCGCAAGCGCTTCGGCCAGAACTTCCTGCACGATGCCGGGGTGATTCACCGCATCCTCCGTGCCATCCATGCCCGCGAGGGTCAGCGCCTGCTGGAGATCGGCCCGGGCCAGGGTGCCCTGACCGAGGGACTGCTGGGCAGCGGCGCACGCCTGGACGTGATCGAGCTCGACCAGGACCTGATCCCCCTGTTGAAGCTGAAATTCGGCCTCGAGTCGCGCTTCAGCCTGCACCAGGGCGACGCCCTCAAGTTCGATTTCGCCTCGCTGGTGGAGAGCGGCGAGAAGCTGCGAGTGGTCGGCAACCTGCCCTACAACATCTCCACGCCACTGATCTTCCATCTGCTGGAGCACGCGCCGGTGATCGAGGACATGCACTTCATGCTGCAGAAGGAAGTGGTCGAGCGCCTGGCGGCCACGCCGGGCGGCGGGGACTGGGGCCGGCTCTCGATCATGGTCCAGTATCACTGTCGGGTGGAGCACCTGTTCAACGTCGGCCCCGGCGCGTTCAACCCGCCGCCCAAGGTCGACTCGGCCATCGTCCGCCTCACCCCCTTCGCCGAGCCGCCCCATCCGGCACGCGACCCGAAACTGCTCGAACGGGTGGTCCGCGAGGCCTTCAACCAGCGCCGCAAGACCCTGCGCAACACCCTCAAGCCTCTCCTGAGCGTCGAGGACATCGAGGCCGCAGAGGTCGATCCGACCCTTCGTCCCGAACAACTCGACCTGGCCGCATTCGTCCGCCTGGCCAACCGGCTGGCCGAGCTGCCAGGCAATCGTTAGTCTGATGAGACACTCGTCAGGAATCAGGCAAGCCGTATGAGCGATACCCAGCACCAGGTCAACGTCAGGGTCGACACCCGCTACCTTCCGGAACAGTCCGCCCCGGAGCAGAACCGTTTCGCCTTCGCCTACACGGTGACCATCGAGAACCAGGGCGAGGTTCCGGCCCAACTGCTGTCGCGCCACTGGATCATCACCGACGGCGACGGCCGTACCCAGGAAGTTCGCGGCGCCGGCGTGGTCGGCGAGCAACCGCTGATCGCCCCCGGCGCGCAACACACCTACACCAGCGGCACGGTGCTGGCGACCCGGGTCGGCAGCATGCGCGGCAGCTATCAGATGCTCGGCAGCGACGGAATCGCCTTCGACGCCGCGATCCCGGTGTTCCGCCTGGCCGTACCGGGAGCGCTGCACTGATGGCGGTCTACGCGGTAGGCGACCTGCAGGGTTGCCTGGATCCCCTGAAATGCCTGCTGGAGCGCGTCGCCTTCGACCCGGCCAAGGACCGCCTGTGGCTGGTCGGCGACCTGGTCAACCGCGGCCCGCAGTCCCTGGAGACGCTGCGCTTCCTCTATGCCATGCGCGAGTCGGTGGTCAGCGTCCTGGGCAACCACGACCTGCACCTGCTGGCGGTGGCGCACAAGTCCGAGCGCCTGAAGAAGTCCGACACGCTGCGGGAAATCCTCGAGGCGCCGGACCGCGAGCCACTGCTCGACTGGCTGCGTCGCCTGCCGCTGCTGCACTACGACGAACAACGCAAGGTCGCCCTGGTGCATGCCGGCATCCCCCCGCAGTGGAGCCTGGAAAAAGCCCGCCTGCGCGCAGCCGAGGTGGAGCAAGCATTGCGCGACGACCAGCGCCTGCCGCTGTTCCTCGACGGCATGTACGGCAACGAGCCGGCCAAGTGGGACAAGAAGCTGCATGGCATCGATCGCCTGAGGGTGATCACCAACTACTTCACCCGCATGCGTTTCTGCACCGAAGATGGCAAGCTCGACCTGAAGAGCAAGGAAGGCCTCGACACCGCGCCGCCCGGCTACGCCCCCTGGTTCAGCTTCCCTTCGCGCAAGACCCGCGGCGAGAAGATCATCTTCGGCCACTGGGCGGCCCTCGAAGGCCACTGCGACGAGCCCGGCCTGTTCGCCCTGGATACCGGCTGCGTCTGGGGCGCGCGGATGACCCTGTTGAACGTCGACAGCGGCGAACGCCTGAGCTGCGATTGCGCCGAACAGCGCGCGCCGGCCAGACCCGCCGCCACGCCCGCATGAATCCCCGGCGTCCGGTGGACGCCCTGTACACAGGTACCCCGACATGAGCGACACCTTCCAGCGCATCGCCCCCGAACAGGTCCGCCAGCTCCGCGAAAACGGCGCCCAGGTGGTCGACATCCGCGACCCGCAGAGCTTCGCTGTCGGCCATATCAGCGGCTCGCGGCACATCGACAACCACTCGGTGGCGGACTTCATCGCCGCCGCCGACCTCGACGCTCCGCTGGTGGTGGTCTGCTACCACGGCAACTCCAGCCAGAGCGCCGCCGCCTATTTCATCCAGCAGGGCTTCAGCGACGTCTACAGCCTCGACGGCGGCTTCGAGCTATGGCGCAGCGTCTATCCCGCGGATACCAGCAGCGGCGAAGCGGAGTAGGCCACGCCGCTACCCCGCCAAAAAAAACTGTAACTTCTCTCGCCTTTCTTCCTTTACTCCGTCCAGAACGAACTATTCTTTTCCTCAGGCCATCCAAAACAGGGGAGAGCCGGCACACCGGCTTCCGGGCCATCGGCTGTGACCGTTAGGAGCGCTGGCGGAAAGGGAAGCACCGTGCAGCGACGGAGTCTGGGGGATTCTCGCCGGCCTGGCTGGCGGCCCCCCCGCACCCGCACGACCGATCCCGCGCCGGCTCACTGCATCGAGCGAGGAGACGTCATGAGCATTTTCAGTCACTTCCAGGAACGCTTCGAAGCGACCCGCCAAGAGGAATATTCCCTCCAGGAATATCTCGACCTCTGCAAGCAAGACAAGACAGCCTATGCCTCTGCCGCCGAGCGCCTGCTGATGGCGATCGGCGAGCCGGAATTGCTGGACACCTCGGTGGACTCCAGGCTGTCGCGGATCTTCTCCAACAAGGTGATTCGCCGCTACCCGGCGTTCGCCGACTTCCACGGCATGGAGGAATGCATCGACCAGATCGTCGCGTTCTTCCGCCATGCGGCCCAGGGGCTGGAGGAGAAGAAGCAGATCCTTTACCTGCTCGGCCCGGTCGGCGGCGGTAAATCCTCCCTGGCGGAAAAACTCAAGCAACTGATGGAGAAGGTGCCCTTCTACGCGATCAAGGGCTCGCCGGTCTTCGAGTCGCCGCTGGGCTTGTTCAACCCCGACGAAGACGGCGCCATCCTCGAGGAGGACTACGGCATCCCGAGGCGCTACCTGCGCTCGATCATGTCGCCCTGGGCAACCAAGCGCCTCAACGAGTTCGGCGGCGACATCAGCCAGTTCCGCGTGGTCAAGCTGTACCCCTCGATCCTCAACCAGATCGCCATCGCCAAGACCGAGCCCGGCGACGAGAACAACCAGGACATATCCGCGCTGGTCGGCAAGGTCGACATCCGCAAGCTGGAGGAATACCCGCAGAATGACGCGGACGCCTACAGCTACTCGGGCGCCCTCTGCCGGGCCAACCAGGGCCTGATGGAATTCGTCGAGATGTTCAAGGCCCCGATCAAGGTCCTGCACCCGCTGCTGACCGCGACCCAGGAAGGCAACTACAACAGCACCGAAGGCCTCGGCGCCCTGCCCTACAGCGGCATCATCCTGGCCCACTCCAACGAGTCGGAATGGCACAGCTTCCGCAACAACAAGAACAACGAGGCCTTCATCGACCGCATCTACATCGTCAAGGTGCCGTACTGCCTGCGCGTGGCGGACGAGATCAAGATCTACGACAAGTTGCTGGTCAACAGCTCGCTGGCGCATGCCCACTGCGCGCCGGACACCCTGAAGATGCTCTCGCAGTTCTCCGTGCTGTCGAGGCTGAAAGAGCCGGAAAACTCGAATATCTACTCGAAGATGCGGGTATATGACGGCGAAAACCTGAAAGATACCGATCCCAAGGCCAAGTCGATCCAGGAATACCGCGACTCGGCCGGGGTCGACGAAGGCATGGCCGGGCTTTCCACCCGCTTCGCCTTCAAGATCCTCTCCAAGGTATTCAACTTCGACCCGCACGAGGTAGCGGCCAACCCGGTGCACCTGCTCTACGTCCTCGAACAGCAGATCGAGCAGGAACAGTTCCAGCCGGAAACCCGCGAGCGCTACCTGCGCTTCATCAAGGAATACCTGGCGCCGCGCTACGTCGAGTTCATCGGCAAGGAAATCCAGACCGCCTACCTGGAGTCCTACAGCGAATACGGTCAGAACATCTTCGACCGCTATGTGCTGTACGCCGACTTCTGGATCCAGGATCAGGAATACCGCGACCCGGAAACCGGCGAGATCCTCAACCGCGCCGCCCTCAACGAGGAACTGGAGAAGATCGAGAAACCCGCGGGCATCAGCAACCCGAAGGACTTCCGCAACGAGATCGTCAACTTCGTGCTGCGCGCCCGCGCCGGCAACAACGGCAAGAACCCGAGCTGGCTGTCCTACGAGAAGCTGCGCGTGGTGATCGAGAAGAAGATGTTCTCCAACACCGAGGACCTGCTTCCGGTCATCAGCTTCAACGCCAAGGCCAGCAAGGAGGACCAGCAGAAGCACAACGACTTCGTCAAACGCATGGTCGAGCGCGGCTACACCGAGAAGCAGGTCCGCCTGCTGTCGGAATGGTACCTGCGGGTTCGCAAGTCGCAGTAGTCTGCCATCGGTACGGTCGCTGCGACCGTACCGGTCGCCGTCGCATTCGGACCTCGGCGCCTCCGCTCCGGCGGGGCGCCACAGGCCCTGAGGAGCATTCATGAGCTACGTCATCGACCGGCGTCTGAACGGCAAGAACAAGAGCACGGTGAACCGCCAGCGCTTCCTGAGGCGCTACCGTGAACACATCAAGAAGGCCGTCGAGGAGGCCGTCAGCCGGCGTTCCATCACCGACATGGAGCACGGCGAGCAGATCAGCATTCCCGGGCGCGATATCGACGAACCGGTGCTGCACCATGGCCGCGGCGGGCGGCAGACCGTCGTCCACCCCGGCAACAAGGAATTCACCGCCGGCGAGCACATCGCCCGCCCATCCGGCGGTGGGGGCGGCCGCGGCGGCGGCAAGGCCAGCAACAGCGGCGAAGGCATGGACGACTTCGTCTTCCAGATCACCCAGGAGGAATTCCTCGACTTCATGTTCGAGGACCTGGAGCTGCCTAACCTGGTCAAGCGCCACATCACCGGCACCGACACCTTCAAGACCGTCCGCGCCGGCATCAGCAACGACGGCAACCCGTCGCGCATCAACATCGTCCGCACCCTGCGCTCGGCCCATGCGCGGCGCATCGCGCTGTCCGGCGGCAGCCGGGCCAAGCTGCGCGCGGCGCTGAAGGAACTGGAGCGGATCAAGCGCGAAGAGCCGGACAATCTCGGCGATATCCAGGAACTCGAACTGGAAATCGCCAGGCTCCGCGCGCGCATCGACCGGGTACCGTTCCTCGATACCTTCGATCTCAAGTACAACCTGCTGGTCAAGCAGCCCAACCCCACCTCCAAGGCGGTGATGTTCTGCCTGATGGACGTCTCCGGCTCGATGACCCAGGCGACCAAGGACATCGCCAAGCGCTTCTTCATCCTGCTCTACCTGTTCCTCAAGCGGAACTACGAGAAGATCGAAGTGGTGTTCATCCGCCACCACACCAGCGCCCGCGAGGTCGACGAGGAGGAGTTCTTCTACTCCCGCGAGACCGGCGGCACCATCGTCTCCAGCGCGCTGAAGATGATGCAGGAGATCATGGCCGAGCGTTATCCGACCCATGAGTGGAACATCTACGCCGCCCAGGCCTCGGACGGCGACAACTGGAACGACGACTCGCCGGTGTGCCGGGACATCCTCCTCAAGCAGATCATGCCGTTCGTCCAGTACTACACCTACGTCGAGATCACCCCGCGCGAACACCAGGCCCTGTGGTTCGAGTACGAGCGCGTGCGCGAAGCCTTCGAAGACAGCTTCGCCCAGCAGCAGATCGTCTCGGCATCGGACATCTACCCGGTGTTCCGCGAGCTGTTCCAGAGGAGGCTCGTCGCATGAGCAAGCGCCAGCCCATCGCCACCGGCTCGGAATGGACCTTCGAGCTGATCCAGCAGTACGACCGGGAAATCAGCAGGATCGCCGAGCGCTATGCCCTGGATACCTATCCGAACCAGATCGAGGTGATCACCGCCGAGCAGATGATGGACGCCTACGCCTCGGTGGGCATGCCGATCGGCTATAACCACTGGTCCTACGGCAAGCACTTCCTCAGCACGGAAAAGAACTACAAGCGTGGCCAGATGGGCCTGGCCTACGAGATCGTGATCAACTCCGACCCCTGCATCGCCTACCTGATGGAGGAAAACACCCAGTGCATGCAGGCGCTGGTGATCGCCCACGCCTGCTACGGGCACAACAGTTTCTTCAAGGGCAACTACCTGTTCCGCACCTGGACCGATGCCAGTTCAATCATCGATTACCTGGTGTTCGCCAAGCAGTACATCATGCAGTGCGAGGAGCGCTACGGGATCGACGCGGTGGAAGACCTGCTCGACTCCTGCCACGCCCTGATGAACTACGGTGTCGACCGCTACAAGCGGCCCTACCCGATTTCCGCGGAAGAGGAGCGGCAGCGGCAGAAGGAGCGCGAGGAACTGATCCAGCGCCAGGTCAACGACCTCTGGCGGACCATCCCGCGCGTCGGCGGCAAGGACAAGGAACAATCCATGGCGCGCTATCCGAGCGAGCCGCAGGAGAACATCCTCTACTTCATCGAGAAGAACGCGCCGCTGCTGGAGCCCTGGCAGCGTGAGGTGATCCGCATCGTGCGCAAGATCGCCCAGTATTTCTACCCGCAACGCCAGACCCAGGTGATGAACGAAGGCTGGGCGACCTTCTGGCACTACACGCTGCTCAACGACCTCTACGACGAAGGCCTGGTCAACGACGGCTTCATGATGGAGTTCCTGCAATACCACACCAGCGTGGTCTACCAGCCGTCCTTCGACAGCCCCTACTACAGCGGCATCAACCCCTACGCCCTGGGCTTCGCCATGTACCGCGACATCCGCCGCATCTGCGAGGAACCTACCGACGAGGACCGCCGCTGGTTCCCGGATATCGCCGGCAGCGACTGGCTGGCCACGCTGAAGTTCGCCATGAAGAGCTTCAAGGACGAAAGCTTCATCCTCCAGTTCCTCTCGCCCAAGGTGATTCGCGACCTGAAGCTGTTCAGCATTCTCGACGACGACCAGAAGGACGACCTGCTGGTCGCGGCGATCCACGACGAAGCCGGCTACCGCACCATCCGCGAGACCCTGGCGGCGCAGTACAACCTCGGCAACCGCGAGCCGAACATCCAGATCTGGAACGTCGACCGTCGCGGCGACCGCTCGCTGACCCTGCGCCACCAGCAGTTCGACCGCCAGCCGCTGAGCGACTCCACCGCCGACGTGCTCAAGCACCTGCATCGCTTGTGGGGCTTCGATATCCACCTGGAGACCCTGCAGGGCGACCAGCTCGTGCAGACCCACCACATGCCGCCCAAGGGCGCCAGCGAGGGCGAGGAAGGCTACCCGCGTTTGGACCTGATCATCCCGCCCATTTGATCGGTTGACGTCCGCCCCGACCGCCGGCCAGCATGCCGGCACGGTCGGGGCGCCCACAGCAGAACAAGAAGCCGGCCGTCCACGGGAGCCGCCATGCGCCTGTTCGCCATCGTCCTGCTCTGCCTCGTCCTGGCCACCTGCGCCAGCCACATCCCCAGCGCCCGGGTGACCCATCCGGCCAGCGCCGGACTGCCCGGCCTGCAAGGTTTCCAGTTGATGCCGCCGGAACAGGCGGTCGACGCCCTTCCCTACCGCAACCGCTATCCGCTGATAAACGCAGAGCTGCGCCAGGGACTGGCGGCCCACGGCTACCACGAGAGCGCTACCCCGCAATTCCGCGTCTACTACTGGCTGGCGCTACGCGACGCACCGCTGGAGTTCCGCCCCGACCTTCCGCCCACCTCCGGCATGGGGCCTTATCTGGCGATCCACCGCCTGCGCGACGAAACCGGGACATTGCGCGTGCGCCTGGTCGACCTGGAGGAGCGCGTTCTCTGGGAAGGTATGGTAAGCACCGGCCTCAGCCCCGCCAGGGCCAATCCGGAACAGCTCGAACTGGCGGTCGGCGCCCTGCTCCGGCAGCTTCCACGCGCCCGCTAGGACACCCTGGGGTAGACTTCCGCCTATCACGCGGAGGATTCCCATGCAGATTTACAAGGTCGGCGGCGCCGTGCGCGATCGCCTTCTCGGCCGTCCGGTCACCGATATCGACTGGGTGGTGGTCGGTGCCAGCAGCGACGAGATGCTCGCCCGCGGCTACCGCCCGGTGGGCGCCGACTTCCCGGTCTTCCTTCATCCGCAGAGCGGCGAGGAATACGCCCTGGCGCGCACCGAGCGAAAGAGCGGGCGCGGCTACGGCGGCTTCACCTTCCATGCCAGCCCCGAGGTGACCCTGGAGGAAGACCTGACTCGCCGTGACCTGACCATCAACGCCATGGCCGAGGACGAACAGGGCCGGGTAATAGACCCCTACGGCGGCCAGGCCGACCTCGAGGCGCGCCTGCTGCGCCACGTTTCCCCGGCGTTCGCCGAGGATCCCCTGCGGGTCCTGCGCGTAGCGCGCTTCGCCGCCCGCTACGCCGGCCTGGGCTTCCGGGTCGCCGCCGAAACCCTCGCCCTGATGCGCCAACTGGCGGAATCCGGCGAGTTGCAGGCGCTGACCCCGGAGCGCAGTTGGAAGGAAATTTCCCGCGCCCTGATGGAACCCAACCCCGAGGTCTTCATCCAGGTCCTGCACGACTGCGGCGCCCTGGCCGAACTGATCCCGGAAGTCGAGGCGCTATTCGGCGTACCGCAGCCGGCGGCCCACCATCCGGAAATCGATACCGGCGTCCATGTCCTGTCGGTATTGCAGCAATGCGCCCGCCACCGGCAGCCGCTCAGCGTACGCTGGGCCTGCCTGCTGCACGACCTGGGCAAGGGACTCACCAGCGAAGCGGACTGGCCCCGCCATATCGCCCACGAGGCTCGCGGCGTGCCGTTGATCGATGCGGTGAACCAGCGCTTCAGGGTGCCGCGCGACTGCCAGGAACTGGCGCGCCTGGTGGGCGAGTACCACACCCATGCCCACCGGGCGCTGGAGCTGCGCCCGAATACACTGCTGGAGCTGTTGCAGAGCTTCGACGTGTATCGCCGCCCGCAGCGTTTCGAGGAGTTCGTCGCCGCCAGCGAGATGGACGCGCGCGGCCGCCTCGGCCTGGAACAGCGGGACTATCCGCAGGCCGCCTACCTGCTCGGCGCGGCGCAGGCAGCGCGGGCAGTCAGCGTGAAGCCGCTGGTGGAAAAGGGCTTGAAGGGCGCGGAACTGGGCGAGGCGCTGAAGCGTGCGCGCCTCGCCGCACTCAAGGCCTACAAGGAAGAACGCGGAAAGGCCTGAAGCAGCGCTTCGGGAGTCAACGCCTGGCCACGCCATTCGAATGGCGCCGGCCAGAGCTTCTGCTGGATCCTCGCCTCGCGCCAGAGATCGCCCAGCGGCTGGCGGGCGACCGGATGCTCCAGGTTCGGCGCCAGCTCGGACAAGGGCCAGAGCACGAAAGCGTTCTTCAGCACTTCGGCGCGCGGCAGCACCAGGCCATCGAAATCGCCCACCAGGTCGCCGTAGAACAGCACGTCGATATCCAGCGGCAGCCCCTTGCGCTCTGGCGCATAGCGGCCATTGTCGGCCTCGATGTGCTTGAGTCGCAGGCTCAGTTCGGCCAGCGGCAGATCGGTGCGGGCAGACACCACCAGGTTGAAGAACGGCCCGCTCTTGATACCCACCGGCTCGCTCTCGAACACCGGCGAGCAACGCAGGTCATGAAGGAAACCGGCCAGCGCATCGAGGCCGGCATGCAGGTGGCGCTCACGCTCGACATTGCTGCCGAGGCCGAGGTAGACCGGGATCAGCGACATCCGCGTTCGATCTCCACGCCAACGCCACGGGCCGCCGGCACCGCGCCGGGCTTGGTCACGCGGATGCGCAGCCAGGGAATGCCGCGCTCGCCCATCAGTACCTCGGCGAGGCGCTCGGCGAAGGTTTCCACCAACTGGAAATGCGATTCCCGGGCGAATTCCTGCACCCGCTCGGACAACGCGGCATAGTCCAGCGCCAGGGCGAGATCGTCGCCCGCGGCGGCCGGACGGTTGTCCCAGCCCAGGGTCAGGTCCAGGCGCAGGCACTGACGGATGCCGCGCTCCCAGTCGTACACGCCGATGACGGTATCGACCTCCAAGCCTTCGATAAAAACTCTGTCCACTTCGCTACCCGCTCCAAGGGATGCCACGACAAGCGTGCGCCGCCCCGTTAGAATCGAGGACATCCTCGTCCTCGGTGGAATCCATGGTCTGGCTACTGGCGATCCTCGCCTACCTGCTCGGTTCCCTCTCCTTCGCCGTCCTGCTCAGCCGCTGGTTCGGCACCCAGGACCCGCGCGCCAGCGGTTCCGGCAACCCCGGCGCGACCAACATGCTGCGCGTCGCCGGGAAGAAACTCGCCATCCTGACCCTGCTCGGCGACGTCGGCAAAGGCCTGTTGCCGGTGCTGGTCGCCCGCTGGCTGGGGCTCGGCGTGATGGAGGAGGCCTGGGTCGGCATCGCCGCCGTGATCGGCCACCTGTATCCGCTGTACTTCAACTTCCGCGGCGGCAAGGGTGTCGCCACCGCCGCGGGCATGCTCCTCGGCCTCTATCCGCCGGCCGTACTGCTGGCCGCGGCGGCCTGGCTGCTGACCTTCAAGCTGTCGCGCACCAGCTCGCTCGCCTCGCTGGTGGCCACCCCGCTGACCCTGCCGTTGCTGGCCTGGCAGCAGCCCGGAGCGCTGCTGCCGATGACCGTGCTGACCGGCCTGATCGTCTGGCGGCACCGCGCCAACTTACGCGATCTGTTCGCCGGCCGCGAACGGCATTTCTAATCCATAAAAGGAAAAAACTTCATGCAGTCTGGCCCAGCTGCGTCATCGACACCTGCCTGACTGCGACCTGGCGGCCACTCAGACCGCCGGCAGCGACTCCATCGGCCAGCGCGGCTGGACGCTGATCGCCGGGCCGTCATGCTGGCCGGCGAGCAGGCGCTGGCAGCCGGCGTAGGCGATCATCGCGCCATTGTCGGTGCAGAAGCGCGGGCGGGCGTAGAACACCTGCCCCTTCATTTCGCCGAGCATCTTTTCCAGGCCGCTGCGCAGCGCCTGGTTGGCGCTGACACCGCCGGCGATCACCAGGTTCTTCAGGCCGGTCTGCTTCAAGGCGCGACGGCACTTGATCAGCAGGGTCTCGACCACCGCGGTCTGGAACGCCAGGGCGATGTCGCAGCGGGTCTGCTCGCTGTCGTCGCCGGCCTCGACGCAACGCTGCCAGGTGTTCAGGGTAAAGGTCTTGAGCCCGCTGAAGCTGAAGTCCAGGCCGGGGCGATCGGTCATCGGCCGCGGGAACACGAAGCGGCCAGGAGTGCCGCGCTCCGCCAGGCGGGCGATTTCCGGACCACCGGGATAGCCCAGGCCGATCAGCTTGGCGGTCTTGTCGAAGGCTTCGCCGGCGGCATCGTCCACCGATTCGCCAAGCAACTGGTAGCGGCCGATACCGTCCACCCGCACCAACTGGGTGTGACCGCCGGAAACCAGCAAGGCGACGAACGGGAACCGCGGCGGCTGCTCTTCCAGCATCGGCGCCAGCAGGTGCCCTTCCATGTGGTGCACGCCGACCGCCGGCACGCCCCAGGCGAAGGCCATCGCCTGGGCACAGGAAGCCCCCACCAGCAGGGCGCCGACCAGGCCGGGGCCGGCGGTATAGGCGATCGCGTCGATATCCGCCGGCGTGCAGCCGGACTCGTCGAGCACCTGGCGGATCAGCGGCAGCATGCGCTTGACGTGGTCGCGCGAGGCCAGCTCGGGCACGACGCCGCCGTAGACGCGATGGAGGTCGATCTGACTGAACAGCGCGTCGGCCAGCAGGCCGCGTTCGCTGTCGTAAAGGGCGACGCCGGTTTCGTCGCAGGACGTTTCCAGTCCCAGCACGCGCATGGGCTTGAGCCTTAGAGCTTGGCAAATACGAAGCCGCGCATGATAATCGGCGGCTTTGCGCCAGACCAGTGTTTTTCGATCGGAGGCTTTGCATTCCTCCGGCCGAACCGTTAATATCCGCAACCCTTGAAAACCGACGTATCCGCGCCACCTTGCCGGAGTACGTTCAACCCCCGGTAATCAGTGAAGGTACGACCTGGATGCCAGCCGTCAAAGTAAAAGAGAACGAACCCTTCGACGTAGCCCTGCGTCGTTTCAAGCGCTCCTGCGAAAAAGCAGGTGTACTGGCTGAAGTTCGCAGCCGCGAGTTCTACGAGAAGCCCACTGCCGAGCGCAAGCGCAAGGCCGCTGCCGCAGTGAAGCGCCACGCGAAGAAAGTACAGCGCGAACAGCGCCGTCGCGAGCGCCTGTACTGATCCACTCGACGCCCACGCGTCAGTGATCGTGCCTCAGCCCGGCCTCGGCCGGGCTTTCGGCTTTCCGCCATGAGCGAAATCAAATCCCGCCTCCTCGACGCCGTCAAGGTCGCCATGCGCGCCCAGGACAAGCCGCGGCTGACCACGTTGCGCCTGGCCCTCGCGGACATCAAGCGCGTCGAAGTCGACGAACGCATCGAGGTGGATGACGCCCGAGCCCTGCTGATCCTAGACCGGATGATCAAGCAGCGCCGCGACGCCCAGCGCCAGTTCAGCGACGCCGGCCGCCAGGACCTCGCCGAGGTCGAGACCGCCGAGATCCTCGTGCTCCAGGACTTCATGCCCAAGCCCCTGGACGACCATGAGATCGACGCCCTGATCGAGCGCAGCATCGTCGACAGCGGCGCCCAGGGTCCGCAGGACATGGGCAAGGCGATGAACCTGCTGCGACCGCAGGTCCAGGGTCGCGTCGACATGGCACAGGTCAGTCAGCGCCTGAAGGCGCGCCTCTCCTCCTGAAACACCGCGCCGGCCTGATCGGCCCGGCGATAATTGCTATGCTGCCGCTCTGCGCCCACGCGCCGTCGTTTTCGAGAACACCATGGCCGGCCTGATACCGCAAAGCTTCATCGATGACCTGCTGAACCGCACCGACATCGTCGAGGTGGTGAGTTCGCGCATCCAGCTGAAGAAAACCGGCAAGAACTACAGCGCCTGCTGCCCGTTCCACAAGGAAAAGACTCCCTCGTTCACCGTCAGCCCGGACAAGCAGTTCTACTACTGCTTCGGCTGCGGCGCCGGCGGCAACGCGCTCGGCTTCGTCATGGACCACGACCAGCTGGAGTTCCCCCAGGCGGTCGAGGAACTGGCCAAGCGCGCCGGCATGGACGTGCCGCGCGAGGAACGCGGCGGACGCGGGCACACGCCGCGCCAGCCGACCGACTCGCCGCTCTACCCGCTGCTCAGCGCCGCCGCCGAGTTCTACAAGCAGGCGCTGAAAAGCCACCCGGCGCGCAAGGCCGCGGTGAACTACCTGAAGGGCCGCGGCCTGACCGGCGAGATCGCCCGCGACTTCGGCCTCGGTTTCGCCCCGCCCGGCTGGGACAACCTGCTCAAGCACCTGGGTGGCGACAACCTGCAACTCAAGGCCATGCTCGACGCCGGCCTGCTGGTGGAGAACAGCGACACCGGCAAGCGCTACGACCGCTTCCGCGATCGCGTGATGTTCCCGATCCGCGACAGCCGCGGGCGGATCATCGCCTTCGGCGGCCGGGTGCTCGGCGACGACAAGCCGAAGTACCTGAACTCCCCGGAGACTCCGGTCTTCCACAAGGGCCAGGAACTCTACGGACTCTACGAAGCCCGGCAGAAGAATCGCGACCTCGACGAGATCATGGTGGTCGAGGGCTACATGGATGTCATCGCCCTGGCCCAGCAAGGCATCCGCAACGCGGTGGCGACCCTCGGCACGGCGACCAGCGAGGAACACATCAAGCGCCTGTTCCGCCTGGTACCGAGCATCCTGTTCTGTTTCGACGGCGACCAGGCCGGCCGCAAGGCGGCCTGGCGCGCCCTGGAGTCGGTGCTGCCGAACCTGCAGGACGGCAAGCGCGTGCGCTTCCTGTTCCTCCCCGAGGGGGAGGACCCGGACAGCCTGGTACGCGCCGAGGGCGAGGATGCCTTCCGCGCACGCATCACCCAGCAGGCCCAGCCGCTGGCGGAGTACTTCTTCCAGCAACTGATGCTCGAGGCCGACCCCGCCACCCTGGAAGGCAAGGCCCACCTGGCGACCCTCGCCGCGCCGCTGCTGGAGAAGATTCCCGGGAACAACCTGCGCCTGCTGATGCGGCAACGTCTGTCGGAAATCACCGGCCTGTCCGGCGAAAACATCGGACAACTGGCGCACCACAGCCCGCCGCCGTCGTCCATGGACCACGGAGCGAGCGGCGTCTTGGACGGCGACGACTATTTCGCCGCCAGCGCCTACTACGAGAACGAGCCCTCCCATGCGCCATTCGACGCTGCGCCAGGCTATGGCGAGGCGCAACCGCGCAAGAGCTGGAACAAGGACAAGAAGCCCTGGGACGGCAAGAAGTGGGATGGCAAGAAGAAGTGGGACAAAGGCGGCCGCGGCGACTTCAAGACTCCGCAACGAACGCCGGTCAGCGTGGAGTCCACCACCCTCAACGCCCTGCGCACCTTGCTGCATCATCCGCAGTTGGCCTTGAAGGTCGACGATGCGGGCACCCTCGCCAGGGAGCAGGATACCTACGCCCAGTTGCTGGTGTCCCTGCTGGAAGCCCTGCAGAAGAACCCGCGGCAGAGCTCGATGCAACTCATCGCGCGCTGGCACGGCACGCCCCAGGGCCGCCTGCTGCAGGCCCTGGGCGAGAAGGAGTGGCTGATCGTCCAGGAGAACCTTGAAAAGCAGTTCTTCGACACCATTACTAAACTCTCCGAGAGCCAGCGTTTCGGCGAGCGGGAGGAGCGTTTACGCAGCGTCATGCAGAAGAGCTACAGTGAACTGACCGATGAAGAGAAAGCCTTGCTCAGAGAGCACTACAGTGTTGCCGCTTCATCGCCTTCCCAGAGCTGAACTGGCGCCTCAGCCCAGGCATCAGGTATAATCCTCTGCTTATTTTTTGCCCGCCAAGACCTTCAGTGGATAGGGTGTTATGTCCGGAAAAGCGCAACAGCAATCTCGTCTGAAAGAGTTGATCGCCCGAGGCCGTGAGCAGGGATACCTGACTTACGCGGAGGTCAACGACCACCTGCCGGAGGATATTTCCGATCCGGAACAGGTGGAAGACATCATCCGCATGATCAACGACATGGGGATCAACGTATTCGAGACAGCCCCGGATGCGGATGCCCTGTTGCTGGCCGAGGCGGATACCGACGAAGCCGCAGCGGAAGAAGCCGCAGCGGCCCTGGCCGCGGTGGAAAGCGACATCGGTCGCACCACCGACCCGGTGCGCATGTACATGCGTGAAATGGGTACCGTGGAACTGCTGACCCGCGAAGGCGAGATCGAAATCGCCAAGCGCATCGAGGAAGGCATCCGCGAAGTGATGAGCGCCATCGCCCAGTTCCCGGGCACGGTGGACAGCATCCTGGCCGACTACAATCGCATCGTCGCCGAAGGCGGTCGCCTCTCCGACGTCCTCAGCGGCTATATCGATCCCGATGACGGCAGCCTGCCCGCCGAAGAGGTGGAGCCGGTCAACCTGAAGGACGATTCCGCCGACTCGAAAGAGAAGGACGACGAGGAAGAAGAAAGCGACGACAGCAGCGACAGCGACGACGAAGGCGACGGCGGTCCGGATCCGGAAGAAGCCCGCCTGCGTTTCACCGCGGTCTCCGAGCAGCTCGACAAGGCCAAGAAGGCCCTGAAGAAGCACGGTCGCGGCAGCAAGCAGGCCACCGCCGAACTCACCGGCCTGGCCGAGCTGTTCATGCCGATCAAGCTGGTGCCCAAGCAGTTCGACGCCCTGGTCGCCCGCGTGCGCTCCGCCCTGGAAGGCGTGCGCGCCCAGGAACGCGCCATCATGCAACTCTGCGTGCGTGACGCGCGCATGCCGCGTGCCGACTTCCTGCGCCTGTTCCCGAACCACGAGACCGACGAGAAGTGGGTCGACAGCGTCCTGAAGAGCAAGCCGAAGTACGCCGAGGCCATCGAGCGCCTGCGCGACGACATCCTGCGCAACCAGCAGAAGCTGGCGGCCCTGGAAAGCGAGGTCGAGCTGACCGTCGCCGAGATCAAGGAAATCAACCGCGCGATGTCGATCGGCGAAGCCAAGGCTCGCCGGGCGAAGAAGGAAATGGTCGAGGCCAACCTGCGCCTGGTGATTTCCATCGCCAAGAAGTACACCAACCGCGGCCTGCAATTCCTCGACCTGATCCAGGAAGGCAACATCGGCCTGATGAAGGCGGTGGACAAGTTCGAATACCGTCGTGGCTACAAGTTCTCCACCTACGCCACCTGGTGGATTCGCCAGGCGATCACCCGTTCGATCGCCGACCAGGCACGCACCATCCGCATCCCGGTGCACATGATCGAGACGATCAACAAGCTCAACCGCATCTCCCGCCAGATGCTCCAGGAAATGGGTCGCGAGCCCACCCCGGAAGAGCTTGGCGAGCGCATGGACATGCCTGAGGACAAGATCCGCAAGGTACTGAAGATCGCCAAAGAGCCGATCTCCATGGAAACCCCGATCGGTGACGACGAAGATTCGCACTTGGGCGATTTCATCGAGGACTCCACCATGCAGTCGCCGATCGAGATGGCGACCAGCGAGAGCCTCAAGGAATCCACCCGCGAAGTCCTCGCCGGCCTCACTGCCCGGGAAGCCAAGGTGCTGCGCATGCGCTTCGGCATCGACATGAACACCGACCACACCCTCGAGGAAGTCGGCAAGCAGTTCGATGTGACCCGCGAGCGGATCCGCCAGATCGAAGCCAAGGCGCTGCGCAAGCTGCGCCATCCGTCGCGAAGCGAGCACCTGCGCTCCTTCCTCGACGAGTGACGAACGAACCCCCGGCCTGAAAAACCGGGGGTTTTTCTTTGCCGCTTGCCCCGCCGCCCGGCGTCTACACTTCCGCTTATATTCCCGTCCACCGCGAGACCGCCTCATGCAGCGTCTGCAGGCCGTGCTTCTCCTGTGTCTGGCCTGCTGCTGGCCGGGGCTGGCCGGCGCCCTCACGCTCACGCCCGAGGAACGGGCCTGGCTGGCCGAGCACCCGAGCATCCGCCTGGGCGTGGATACCTCCTGGCCGCCATTCGAGTTCCGCGACGAACAGGGCCGCTACCAGGGACTCGCCGCCGGCTACGTCGGCCTGCTGCAGGAACGCCTGGGCGTCAGCCTGACGCCTGTCGAACCAAAGACCTGGACGCAGGTCCTGGAGCAGGCCAAGGACGGTCGGCTGGACCTGCTGCCCGGCAGCATGGCTACCCCGGAGCGCCAGGAGTACCTGAGCTTCACCCGGCCCTACCTGGATTTCCCGATCATCATCCTGGCACGCAAGAACGGCCCGATGCCGAAGCGCATCGACGAGCTCTACGGACTCAAGGTCGCGGTGGTCGACCACTATGCTCCTCACGAACTGCTGATCGCCCAGCATCCCGACCTCACCCTGCTGCCGCTGCCTTCGGTAGCGGCAGCCCTGCAGGCGCTGGCCACCGGCCAGGCCGACGCCTTCGTCGGCGACTTCGCCTCCAGCGTATGGAACCTCCGCCAGCTCAAGCTCAACGGCCTGGAGATCAGCGGCGAGACGCCATACCGCTACCAACTGGCGATGGCCGTGCCGCGCGGACAACCGATCCTCGCCGGGATCGTCGACAAGGTCCTCGCCGACCTCAGCGCCGAGGAGATCGAGCGACTCCAGGCCCCCTGGGTCGGCGGCCTGCTCGACCGACGTCCGGCCTGGCGCGAGATGGCGACCTACGGCCTTCCCATCGTCCTGCTGATCCTGGTCTCGGTCGCCATACTGCTGGCCATGAACCGCCGCCTGCGCCGCGAGGTGAGTCGCCGGCGGCAATTGGAGCGCGAACTGCGCGACAGCGAACAGCACTACCGGGGACTGGTGGAAAGCCTGAATGCCATCGCCTGGGAAATGCGCCTCGAGGAGAACCGCTTCACCTACGTCTCGCCCCACGCCGAACGCCTGCTCGGCTATCCCCTCGGCGAATGGCTGTTGCCGGGCTTCTGGCAGCGGACCCTGCACCCCATGGACGCCGAGTACGCCATCCACTATTGCATGAGCGAAAGCCAGGCCGGACGCGACCACAGCTTCGACTACCGGATGCTCGCCGCCGACGGCCGGGTAGTCTGGATTCGCGATCTGGTCACCCCGATCGCGCAAGGCCGGGACCTGCTCCTGCGCGGTCTGATGATCGACATCACCGAGGCCAAGCTCACCGAGCAGGCCATGCGCCTGTCCGAACAGAAGTTCGCTTCGGTGTTCCACCACTGTCCGGACATGGTGGTACTGGCCAATGGCGCCGACGGCCGCTTCCTCGCGGTGAACAACACCTTCGAGCAGCAGATCGGCATCGCCGCCGACGACGCCATCGGCAAGACCGCCACCGAACTGGGCATCTGGGCACTCCCCGGCCTGGGCCCGCAGGTCCTGGAAAAGCTCGGCCACGGCAACCTGACCAACCTCGAGGTGCCCCTGCGGCGCCGCAATGGCAGTACCTTCAGCGCGCTGCTCAGCGCCCAGCACGTGGCCCTCGACCAAACCCCGGCGCTGGTGGTGGTGATCCGCGACATCACCCACCTGGTGGAGACCCAGGAACTGCTGCGGATCTCCGAGGAGAAGTTCGCCAACGCCTTCCATGCCTACCCCGACGGTCTGCTGATCAGCCGCCTCGAAGACGGCACGCTGATCGACGTGAACGAAGGCTTCACCCGTCTCACCGGCTACCGCCGCGACGAAGTCATCTCCCGCTCCACGCTCGAACTCGGCCTGTGGGTCGACACCGAGGACCGCAAGCGCCTGATCTCGCTGGTACGCCACCACACCCTGACCCAGGGCTTCACCGCCCCTGTACGGGACCGCAACGGTGGCATCCGCCAGTGCGAGATGTCCGCCCACCGGATCAGCATCGATGGCGAGGACTGCGTGCTGACCATCGCCCGCGATATCACCGAGCGCCAGCTCATGCAGGAGAAGCTGCAGCAGGCCGCCACCGTCTTCGAAAGCACCGCCGAAGGCGTGATGATCACCGATACCCGCCAACGCATCACCGCGGTCAACCGCGCCTTCAGCGAGATCACCGGCTACAGCGAGCAGGAGGCGCTGGGACGCTCGCCCAGCCTGCTCTCCTCCGGACAACACGACTCCAGCTTCTACCTCGCCATGTGGAACCAGCTGGAGCGCGACGGGCACTGGCAGGGCGAGATCTGGAACCGACGCAAGACCGGCGAGCTGTACCCCGAATGGCTGACCATCAGCGCGGTACACAATCCGCAGGGCGAGATCACCCACTTTGTCGGCGTCTTCGCCGATATCTCCACCCTCAAGTACGCCCAGGCCCGGCTCGACTACCAGGCCCACCACGATCCGCTCACCGGCCTGCCCAATCGCCTGCTGTTCGAGAGCCGGCTCAATCACGCCCTCGACGAGGCCCGCGAAGAGAGCCGTCCCGGCGCCGTGCTGTTCATCGACCTGGACCGTTTCAAGCACATCAACGACAGCCTCGGCCATCCCATCGGCGACCTGCTGCTCAAGGCCATCGCCGAACGCCTGCGCGACCAGTTGCGCGACGTCGATACCGTAGCCCGCCTGGGGGGCGACGAATTCATCATCCTGCTCCCAGGCCTGCACCAGGAAAGCGACGCCGAGCACGTCGCGCGCAAGCTGCTGAATGCCTTCACCGCGCCGTTCCAGGCCGACGGTCATGAATTCTTCGTCAGCGCCAGCGTCGGCATCGCCCTGTTCCCCAAGGACGGCGACGACGCCCCGACCCTGGTGAAGAACGCCGACGCCGCCATGTACCGCGCCAAGTCGCGGGGCCGCAGCCGCATCGAGTACTACACCCGCGAACTGACCTACCTGGCCACCGAGCGCATGGCGCTGGAAACCGAACTGCGCCGCGCCCTCGAGCGCGACGAGTTGCAGCTCTACTACCAACCCAAGCTGAGCCTGGAGAGTGGCCTGCTGGTCGGCGCCGAGGCACTGGTGCGCTGGAACCATCCGCTGTTCGGGGAAATTTCCCCGGAGCGCTTCATCCCCCTCGCCGAGGATTGCGGCCTGATCCTGCCCCTCGGCGACTGGGTGCTGGAACACGCCTGCCAGCAGATGGGCGAATGGCAAAAGCTGCACGCGCCGTTCGGCCCGCTGTCGGTCAACCTCGCCGGCGCCCAGCTCGGCCAGCCGCAACTGATCGAACGCCTCGAGCAACTGCTGGAGCAGTCCGGCCTGGAACCGTCGCGGCTGCAACTGGAAATCACCGAGAGCTTCATCATGAACCAGACCGAGGAGGCCCTCGCCGTCCTCCACGGCCTCAAGCGCCTCGGCGTACAGCTGGCGATCGACGACTTCGGCACCGGCTACTCCTCGCTCAGCTACCTCAAGCGCCTGCCGCTGGACATCCTGAAGATCGACAAGTCGTTCATCCGCGGCCTCCCCGACGATCCCCACGATGCCGCCATCACCCGCGCCATCATCGCCCTCGGCCGCAGCATGCAGCTCACGGTGATCGCCGAAGGCGTGGAAACCGAAGGCCAGCAGAGCTTCCTCACCCACGAAGGCTGCGAGCAGATCCAGGGCTTCGTCCTCAGCCCGCCGCTGCCCGCCGAGCTGTTCGCCAGCAAATTCCTCAAACCGCGCCAGCCGATTGGCGCTCCCCGAGAAGCGCCGGTATAATCCGCCGACCTTCTGGGGGCCTATAGCTCAGTCGGTTAGAGCAGAGGACTCATAATCCTTTGGTCCACGGTTCGAGTCCGTGTGGGCCCACCAACCTTGAAGCCGCGTATTACGCGGCTTTCGGCTTTTTGGGTTTGTGGCAGCCGGATCAGTCCTATGGTCCGAAGGTACAAATTAGGTACAGTGCAGCTTCGCTTGCACGCCTTTGGAGTCCTTCAGATGGCCACAATCGTCAAAACCCCTGCCGGCACCTGGAAGGCCGTCATCCGCAAGACTGGATGGCCGACCAACGCCAAAACCTTCCGCACCAAACGCGACGCAGAGGATTGGTCACGACGAACCGAAGATGAAATGGTGCGGGGTGTCTATATCCAGCGCAGTGGGTCCGAGCGACTGACGCTTGTAAAAGCCTTGCAGCGATATCTACGGGAAATCACGCCGACGAAGAAACCAACGACTCCGCGGGCGGAGATCACCAAGGCGAAGCAGTTAATCAATGGGCTGGGTAAATACTCGCTCGCTGCACTTTCTGCCGAAGTGATAGCCGATTACCGGGATAAGCGTCTCTCCACCTTTACCACACGCGGCCAGCCAATCAGCATGTAGTGGTCAACCCATCCCGGACAGTGGGTTGAGTTTTTCTTCGGCCACCGCAGGCGGTAGCCCGTCGTTGAATTGATGCGGCCTGATCCAGTTGTAGCGGTGCATCAAGTAATGACTGATGTCCCGTTGGGCCTCCTGCGCCGTCAGGGGTGGATTCAACCGGTCGTTGCAACACCTTTGATCGTGGAGGTGTTTATGGGGCGACCTGCAGGGTGGATGCAGGAGTTGACGGGGCGAGGGGCAATGCGCTCGCCAGGTGCCCCGTCACTTCGCCGAGAGATCGAGCGGCTATTTTGGGAACAGATCGCAACCGGGATCACAAGCGAAAGGGCGGCAGAGGCTATTAGCGTATCGTCAGCGGTAGGCACACGCTGGTTCCGTCATCGCGGCGGAATGCCATTATTCATGTCGAACCACATATCAGGAAGGTACTTGTCGTTCGCTGAGCGAGAAGAGATCGGGTTGCTCCGGGCGCAAAGTGTTGGTGTGCGTGAGATTGCTCGCCGTCTTGGACGAAGTCCGTCGACCATTTCACGGGAGCTGACTCGTAACGCAGCAACTCGTAGCGGCCGGCTCGAGTATCGCGCTTCAGTCGCGCAGTGGAAGGCGGAATTGGTTGCCAAGAGACCGAAGCCGGCGAGATTGGTGACCAACCCGCAACTGCGCCATTACGTGCAAGAGCGCTTGGAAGGCAAGGTTCATAACGCTAATGGCCGTGAGATTGCCGGTCCTCTACAGGCACCATTCAAGGGACGAAATAAACCACATCGTGGTGACCGTAAATGGGTCAATGGTTGGTCACCCGAACAGATTGCCAACCGGCTGCAAATCGACTTTCCGGATGACAAGTCCATGCGTATTTCTCACGAAGCCATATATCAGGCTCTCTACATTCAAGGGCGAGGCGCTCTCAAGCATGAACTGGTGAGTTGCCTGCGTACTGGGCGGGCGTTGCGCGTACCAAGAGCCAGGGCGCAGGCCAAAGCATGGGCACATGTCAGTGAGGATGTCATGATTTCCAGCCGTCCTGCTGAGGTGGAGGATCGTGCCTTACCAGGGCATTGGGAGGGTGATCTGATCATTGGCCTGAACCGATCCGCCATCGGGACGCTGGTCGAGCGCTCAAGCCGATTTACCATGCTCGTTCATCTGCCTCGCGAGGAAGGTTACGGGCTGACTCCCCGGACGAAGAACGGCCCCGCTCTTGCTGGCTACGGTGCTGTCACCATGACCAATGCATTGAAGAGGGCCGTGACTGGCTTACCCGTTCAGCTGTGGCGATCATTGACTTGGGATCGTGGAAAGGAGTTATCGGATCACGTCCGCTTTACCATTGAGTCTGGAGTGAAAGTCTTCTTTGCCGACCCTCACAGTCCATGGCAGCGCGGTACGAACGAGAATACAAACGGTCTTCTACGGCAATATTTCCCGAAAGGCACCGACCTGTCTCGTTGGAGTTACCAAGAGATCCAAGCAGTAGCCCATACGCTGAACACTAGACCCAGGAAAACGCTCGGCTGGAAAACACCTGCCGACGTACTGAACGACTATCTAACATCTATTCAGCAACCCAGTGTTGCGAGGGCCGATTGAATCCACCCTCAGGCGTCAACGCCTTGCTCTTCGGGGTCACACCCTGGCGCTCCGCCTCGAGCTGCTTCACCCAACGGCGCAAGGCCGAATCCACCACCCCCAGCGAACGGCAGGCGTCGATATGGCTGTAGCCTTGGTCCAACACCAGGGCCGCGGCCTCTCGTTTGAACTCGGCGGAAAACGTACGTCGTTGCTTGCTCATCAGACACCTCTCTCACGGCGAGGATTTTCGCCTAAATCGGTGTCCGGGATCAGTAGACCACTACAGCAACAATACGGTGCGCTTGGAGCTAGCGCTGCTGAGCCACCTGTTCACAGTGGCCATTCAAGAATGGGGATTAGGCCTGACGTTCAATCCTGTGCTGAACATCAGAAAGCCAAGCCCCGGAGAAGGACGTGACCGCCGCCTTACCGCTGATGAGGAGCGCAAACTCATTGCTGCAGTTAAAAAGCACAGCAATCCCATGCTGAATTGGATCGTACGCATCGCACTAGAAACTGGCATGCGCTCTTCCGAAATCACAACCCTGCGTCGCGGTCAGGTAGATGTAGCGCGCCGTATCGTCCGCCTGCTTGATACCAAAAACACACAGCCTCGAACCGCCCCACTGACGACCGATGCCACCGCCGCTTTCCGCGAGGCATTGGCCAACCCGATTCGTCCACTCGACTCGGATTTGGTTTTCTTTGGTGACCTGCCCCCAGTTTTAGTACCGCTGCCTAGTTAGTAGGCCCTGGGGTTGATATTAATTTTTCCTGCTTCAGCTGCTGCTGGCGAGTTCGCCAACTTGCAGCAAATTCTGCCGGGGTGAGATTGCCAATCGCGCTGTGCGGTCGGTGTTCGTTGTAATCCCGCCGCCAGGCCGCGATGCGGATTCTCGCTTCGGCCAGCGAACAGAACCAGTGCTCATTGAGGCATTCGTCCCGGAACTTACCGTTGAACGACTCGATGAAGGCATTCTGCGTGGGCTTACCAGGCTGAATCAGCTTCAGCTTGATGTCGCGCTGATAGGCCCATTGATCGAGTGCCTTGCCGGTGAACTCGGGCCCCTGGTCGGTGCGGATCGCTTTCGGGTGGCCGCGAAACCGCGCCATCTCGTCCAGCGCCCGTGTGACACGAAAGCCGCTGATACCGTGCTCCACCAGGATGCCGACCGACTCCTTGGTGAAGTCATCGACCACCGTCAGGCATTTGATCCGCCGCCCGGTGCTCAGTGCATCGAAGACGAAGTCCATCGACCAGACCTGGTTTGGTGCGCTCGGCAAACTCAGACGTTCGCGCTCCACCGCGACGCCATGGCGGCGGCGCCGCCGTTTCACCATCAAGCCGGCAGCGCGGTACAGGCGATAGATCCGCTTGTGGTTGACCTGCACGCCAGCACGCCGCAGCAGGATGTGCAGGCGGCGATAGCCAAAGCGCCGGCGCTCTTGGGCCAGTTCCACCAGTTGGGCTTGCAGCTCGGTGTTTTGCACACTGGCTCGCGGCTGGTAGCGCAACACCGAGCGGGACAGCCCGATCAACTGACAGGCACGACGCTCGGAGATGCCGGTTCGCGCCTGCATCTCCTGCACCGCCTCCCGCCGTGCTGTCGGGCTTACCCTTTTCCCCGGGCGACCACTTTCAGCGACTCGATGTCGAGGTGGGCCTCGGCGAGCAACTTCTTCAATCGGCTGTTTTCCAGTTCAAGATCCTTCAACCGTTTGGCGTCCGCCACGGTCATACCGCCAAACTTGGCCCGCCAGGTGTAGAACGAGGCATCACTGAAGCCGTGTCGGCGACACAGTTCCTTCACCGGCACACCGGCCTCCGCCTGCTTGAGGAAGTCGAGAATCTGCTCTTCGGTAAAACGCTTTTTCACTGCCGTCTCCTGCTCGGAAAACGGACTCTACTAAGTTTGACATGGTACTGAAATCGGGGGGCAGGTCACAACTCTAAAAATTCGACCGAAGCTTAATATGCTGTACTAGAAGTAAAAAATGGGCTATAGAGAGCTGCAATTGAAAGACCTTGCACACCAACGATACTTTATTGAACTACTACAAAAGAATCGACCATACGCAATGAAATTATTAGAGGAAATATCTAACGATATTGTTTGTGACGAAAAAGAACTAATGCTCGAATATATACGCAACGCCTTTCCAGAGGACAATGGTATCCAGGAACCAAACGACGATAACGGTCCGATGTAGGGCTTTATTACCATCGCCTGATTTTGACATTTACGTCAAAAAAAAGTATCCTGTCCCTCATCAAATTGGTGAGGAAACGCCCTTGCGGACGGTCCAAGAGCTAGGCCGAGCGGTTGCTGAACGTAGACACCGGCTAGGGCTAAAACAAGGTCTTGTGGCAATTGAGGCCGGAATATCTCAGGAGTGCCTTTCTCGCTTCGAGCGCGGACGATCGGAGGAGCTTGGGTCCAGAAAGCTGCTTGCCATTCTTAAAATTCTTGGGCTGGAGCTATCTCTGCAGGCCATTTCTTCTGACACGCTCGGCAATACAACAAAGGTTTCTGTTGATGAATGACCTGTTCACTATTCCTGGGAGCGGTTGCGAACCAGCAACGGGTGACCTATTTGCTCCAGTTTCTGCGGGGGTAGGTAAGCAAATCAATGGCTCAGACCATGACTTTTTGCGAAAGCAACACGTGCCGCCCTTTTGTAGCAAAGGCCCTGGGCTTTCGCTTGTAGACCTTTTTTGTGGTGCAGGAGGGATTTCCCTTGGGATCGCTGAGGCAGCTTATGATCTCGGTTTAAGCTTGCATATCCCATTAGCTGTCGACTTTGAACCAACGGCTGTAAAAGTATACAAAGAGAATTTTAAGTTCGCCAATGCGATTCAAGCGAACGTTAGCGACCTGTTTAGTAGCTCTGATCAATTTGATAACCTTACGGATACGGAGCAACAGTTGAGAGCTCAGGTGGGGAAAGTCGATATTCTAGTCGGCGGACCACCATGCCAAGGACACTCAGATTTAAATAATTATTCGAGACGGAACGATCCCAAAAACAGCCTGTATTTCATAATGGCTCGGGCGGCTTACGTGCTCCAACCTTCTCATATTATAATCGAAAATGTCTTGGGGGCGCGCCATGATAAAAATGGCGTTGTTCACAAGACGATTTCCGCTCTTCAGGAGCTTGGCTATCGAGTCGAGATGGCCCCTGTAGACCTAACGGTTATTGGGGTTCCTCAAACTCGCCGCAGACTAATAATAGTTGCGTCTAAATCAGCCACTGAAGGCATTACAAAGGCGGTCGAGCGATTCACTACACCCGTGCGCAACTTGGAATGGGCCATTAAAGACCTCGAAGATAGTCATTCGCCGAATTTGGAAGAAACTCCTTCTAAGCCGTCGAAGGACAACATGGCTAGAATTAACTATCTTTTTGACAACGATATAGATGACCTACCAAATCATATGAGACCTCCCTGCCATGCCCATGGCAATCACTCCTACAAAAGCATTTATGGTCGGTTAAAATGGAGTGAGCCATCGCAAACTATCACAAGTGGCTTTTATAGCATGTGCATGGGCCGCTACGTGCATCCGAGTCGCAGGCGTACACTGACTGCCAGAGAAGCAGCTCGACTGCAGTTCTTCCCAGATTATTTTAAATTTAACGCTGCAGGGTCTAGAACTGCAATCGCGAAGATAATCGGTAACGCGGTGCCACCCAAGCTGTCTTATATATTTGCTTATAGTCTGATATGTGACAATCGCATATGAATCTCGAAAAGTTACAAGACTTGAAACCTAAGGTTTGTGGATTATTTTCAGGCATTGGGGGGTTGGAGCTTGGCTTCCATCTAAATGGTTTTCAATCTCAGATGCTTTGTGAGATCGACCCGGTAGCTGCGCATGTTTTGAAAGTCCGGTTCCCCAACGTAGAACTTATCGACGACGTTCGAGATGTGTCATCGCTGCGCGGCGCAGATGTATTATGTGCTGGCTTTCCATGCCAAAACCTTAGTTCCTCAGGAAACAAGGTAGGAATCAACGGCAGTCAGTCCTCATTGGTAGATGAAGTTTTCAGAGTACTCAAAACCAATCATCCTAAATGGGTGATTATTGAAAATGTCCGGTTTATGCTTCATCTAAACAAAGGTGAGGCCATGAGACGGATAGTTGAGAGCTTCGAGCAACTTGGTTACAACTGGGCTTATCGAGTTATTGACTCCCAGTCTTTTGGCGTACCTCAACGCCGCCATCGGGTTTATTTTGTTGCATCCCGTGAAGAAGACCCTAGAAACGTCATTCTCTCTGATGACAGCGGTAAGCCGGAATCCCTTAAAGAACTTTCAATCGAAGAACCGATTGGCTTTTACTGGACAGAAGGTGCGTTTGCTGCCGGGCTAAATAAAAATGCCATTCCCCCGCTTAAGGCTGGCTCCACCATCGGTATACCCTCCCCGCCTGCAATCTGTTTCCCAGATGGATTAGTTGGAACGCCAGATATTAGAGATGCTGAACGAGTACAAGGCTTCTACGAGGATTGGACTAAGCCAGCTGAGGAAATCGCTAAACCATCAATTAGATGGCGTTTGCTTGGAAACTCTGTAACCGTTAACGTTTCGGAATGGGTTGCAAAGAAAACCTTGAGGCCGGTGGAATACGACGCTTCAAAAGATCGGCCTTTAGGACAAAAATGGCCTATGGCTGCATGGTCCATCAATAAGCAAAGGTATGAGTCCAGTAGCTCAGACTGGCCTTTTGATTCTAAAATCGCTCGAATATCAGAATTTCTGCTACACCCCGTTAAGCCTCTCTCAATACGTGCAACGACGGGATTTCTTTCTAGAGCATATAAAGGCAATCTTAAGTACCCGGCAGGCTTTCTGGAAATACTAAGTAATCATTCAGGATTTAGGTAAAATGGATTTGAGCTCAATTTCGCTAAATGATTTTTTTGAGGCCATTCAATACCTTCGGGAGGCTGACTCTCAAAACAACAACAAAGGCAAACTGATTAAAGAGTGGTACGCACAAAATTTTGGCGCTACCGCGCGCGCGAGTATAGTCAACGAACTGCGCCAAGCTGGCAACAGAGTAAAAGAGCAACTAAGCCCTCAAGATGCACAACATGTTCTCTATGTTGTGACCGACCCTAATGCATTAGACAAGCTGATCAACGACTGTCAGAAGTTTTTGTATAATGGTTTAGAAACCATACTCTTTATGGAGGCAGCAAAAGGCGCCTCAGGTAGCGCCACCCCAGTCTTCCTACTCTCTAACGCAGCCTCTAATAGTTCAGTGGAAGGATTTTATTTAGCAAACTTCAAAGACTTGAAGGTGCACAAATTCAGCCCTGACCGCAAAGTCATTTCCACAGGCGCTAGCCAAACAAACTTGCCTCCGGCCAAACTTCAATCCCTTATAGCTGAAGACAATGAAATTTACTTAAAGGTTTTACAGCTTCTGGATGACGGCTATGGAGGCGTTATCTTCACGGGAGACCCAGGAACAAGTAAAAGCTGGTTTGCTAGACAGATAGCTCTCAGATTGGCTGACGGCGATCAGGAGCTTGTAAAATTTATTCAGTTTCATCCGGGCTACCAGTATGAGGATTTTGTCGAGTCCTACATCCCTAACGAAAGCGGTGGATTTGATCTGGTTGATAAGATTTTTCTACGCGCATGTGAGGCAGCACGAAACAATCCTGATTCAACATCAGTGCTTGTCATCGACGAGCTCAGCCGAACCGATGTCGTCCGGGTATTTGGTGAAGCTCTAACCTACCTAGAACAGTCCAATCGAAAACTGAATTTCACTTTATCTTCTGGGAGATCCTATTCTGTCCCTGACAACTTGGTGGTCCTGTGTACGATGAATCCATGGGATAGAGGAGTCGAAGAACTGGATATGGCCCTGGAACGCCGATTTGCAAAAATTCATTTTGAACCGAAAATTGAGTTACTGAGAGACGCCCTTTCTGGAAGTAGCTTGAGCGATGAGCGAAAAGGAAAACTCGAACAATTTTTCTTCATGACCTCCCGACACTCAAACCGGTTATGCAGTCTCGGCCACGCCTATTTTTTGAAAGTTAAAGATGATGATAGTCTCAAGCGCCTATGGGATCACCAGCTGTCGTTTCATTTTGAAAGAGTACTGAAGAATGATCCCGAGCAGCTGGCTCTGATCCAGTCCGCATGGAATCGTATTTTCCATGAAGAGTGAGAATACAAAGACTCTAACCATCGCGGAATTCAAGGACATGGACGTTCCTGAATCCTTACTACTTCCGAGTGGAGAACTCCTTGCCTACCCCGAGATTCTAGAAAGAAACTTCTTTTCTATTCGATACAAGAAGGGAAAGCCAATATTCCAGGCCGGAGGTTGGGTCGGCGTCATTCCAGTAAATGACAAGTTAAGTCTTAATATAATCCCCAAGGTGCCTATTAGCAACTTGGAGCGGCTTGTTTTCCTATCCAATCACAAACCCGAAATCCTTAAGAACTTCAAGCGCCGCTATTCCCCCCACGATTATTCGTCAAAAAATCTGAATGAGTTCTTGATCGATTGTTTACTAAAGCACATTGAAGAGATAATAAATACCGGACTGTACAAAAAGTATACGAGAGTAGAAGAGCAAACCTTATTTCCCTCCGGAAAGATAAATTTCAACAAAACGATTAGAGCTCGGGCCAAACTTAATGGTATGCATGTCGTAGCTTCGCACTACGAGCGGATGATTGACAACCCCCCCAATCGTTTCCTAAAAAAGGTTTGTTTGGGTCTCTCAAAAAATCCGGAAATGGTAAAGGACAAGCATCGCCGAGTTGCAATACAGTACGCCCTTAACACTTTTGCAGAGGTCTCAGATCACTACGAGCTGCACAACGCGCCGCACGATCCGAGCCTTAATATTGAGTGCCTCAAAGAGAACTATCGCGACGCGGTAGGCTTGGCAATGATCTTCATTTCCGGCAAAGGATTAAGCTTCGGACTTGGTGGTTCTACAAGCGCCAACTCTCTGATTTTGAATCTTGCAGAAGCCTTTGAGTGGTATGCTCTTGAGGTCTTGCGATCCGCTTACCGATACCGGAATGACATTCAAGTCTTGGACGGAAATAAAGGCGGCGCAGATGGAGGGAAAAAAGCGTTGCTAGTTCCACCTCCGCAAGTAAAAAAACCGATTATGGCCACCCCAGATATTGTTCTAAAATCTGTTCAGACCAGTGACAACTCTACCATTGTTATCGACGTAAAGTACAAATCCATAGAAAAGCTTCCCGACCGCGATGACCTTAATCAAATTATTTCTTATGCCGCCTCTTACAGCGCCAGTCACGGAATATTGATATTTCCTGCAAATGATAAAAACCCATCCGGCATAAATCTAATAGGCGAATTACCTGGCGTCAGATTTTACGCCCTGTTTATTGACCTGAATAACTCGCACATCGAGGAAGAGGAGGCCTTGATGGCATCTAGATTGTCAGAGCTTTTTCAAGGGCCTTGAGGATTATTTATGGAGTCGAACGAAGAAATATCATATCGGATGCGTGCTGTACGCCGAGAAAACACTACTCCCGAAATAACCGTTCGCAAAGCCCTACACCGTTTAGGTTTTCGTTTCCGACTACATCGGAAAACGCTCCCGGGCTCACCGGATATAGTTTTAACAAAATATAAAACCGCAATCTTTGTGCATGGATGCTTCTGGCATCGTCACCCAATGTGCAAATATGCCACCTTTCCAAAAACCAGAACAGAATTTTGGTCAAATAAATTCACTGCAAACACTCACCGAGACATCAAAAATATAGCTTCCCTTAACGCCATGGGATGGCATGTCCTTGTGATTTGGGAATGTCAAACTAAAGACAAAATAGTTCTCAATGAAATCCTTATGACTCTCAATGCAGAAGCCCAGCCTCGTAGCTGCTAACGGATCGTCATGCAAATGCACTGAATGTTCCTTTACTATACGCCCTAACGATCGGTACAGTAGCGGTACACAGGCAGGATTGTTCTGATTTCGCTAGACTACGCCAATCTTCTGATTTCGTTGAGCTTTTCTTAGCGTACCTTTCGGTTAGCTTCGCCAGTCTTTGCTACACTTGCAGTTTTTCATAGCAACTCATAATCCTTTGGTCCACGGTTCGAGTCCGTGTGGGCCCACCACCTTCAAAGCCGCGCATTGCGCGGCTTCAAGCTTTTTGGTCTGTCCCTCCCCGAGTGCCTTCCAGCGGCTGGCCATCTCCCCTTACCGCGTTTTCGAGCGTGGTCAGTTCGCTGATCTTTCCGAGTGCGCTAGCCAAACGTCTGCATAAACGGAACGGCACATTGCCTGATTGCCGCGACCACCTGCGGGGCCTGCTCGCTCAGCTCAGTTGAGCGGGCCAACACCCGCTCCAGTGCCTGCAACTGCTCGCGGATCACTTCTTTTGGCCGAGCTACATAGCAGACCTGAGCGAACTCCAGCAGCCCCTGTCGCGAGGCAAAGAGGGTCTTGTTGCCTACGACATCCAGCGCCAGTACATCTTGCGGGATATAAGCCGTGGTGTTGACGATGTCGTAGGCCGGTGCCAAGCGCAATTCGCAGCTGTGCTGGCGGCAGGTTTCCAGCACCTGCCGATAGGTCTCTACCGTTGCACCGGCGAGCCGTGCTGCAGGTCACAGGCTTTGGCATGAATCGCCCGCCACTGCGCGATCAATCGCAGGGTGTCGGCGGCAGCAGCGCAAGTTTCGGCGAAGGCGAACTGGCGCTGGCGGAGCGGAATCCGATGGACGTGGCGCTCTGCTCGCCGCCTGAGCGTGGGAAGGCACTTATCAGGCACTTCCGAAGGCACTACCGGACGATATCGATTCCATCGTCAACGCGGTAACTTCGAAGTACTTAAACCTTCATGAAACTGCAACCTCCAACTCGATCGACAGCTCTGGAAATACATCCTCGGTATTTTCCAAGACCCTAACCAAAGTCTGGATCGTTTCGTCACAGGAAACGCTGGAGCGCCTATTCCAGAGCGCTTCGAACAATCGGTAAAAATAAAATCCAAATAATCAGACGCAGTTCAAAAACAACCAGAACAGATAGTTTTTCCGCCTTTCCCAACATGCTCCTCTCGCCTTGACTCGTTCGATGCAGCGGATCGCCCATGCGTATTTCCGGCATTGTCCGAGGCCCATTCCCTGTTCGACGCGATACCCGGCGCACCCATAACAATATGCCGCCCTCCACGGGCCGATAGCGCCAGTTGTGAGCTTGTCCACCACTGCATTTCCCTCACTGCAAGGAGAGAACATGAGTCGCTCACCCATCCCTCGCCACCGAGCGTTGCTGGCCGGTTTCTGCCTGGCTGGCGCGCTGTCCGCCCAGGCGGCCACCCAGGAAGAAATCCTCGATGCGGCACTGGTCAGCGGGGATTCCTCGCAACTGACCGACAGCCACCTGGTCGCCCTCCGCCTGCAGCAGCAGGTCGAGCGCATCCGCCAGACCCGCACGCAGTTGCTCGACGGTCTCTACCAGAACCTCAGCCAAGCCTATGATCCTGGCGCCGCCAGCATGTGGGTCCTGCCGGCCAACCCGGACAATACCCTGCCCTTCCTCATCGGCGACAAGGGGCGCGTGCTCGCCAGCCTGAGCCTGGAGGCCGGCGGCCGCGGGCTGGCCTATGGCACCAACGTGCTCACCCAACTGAGCGGGGCCAATGCCGCCCACGCACCGCTGCTGAAGCGGGCGGTGCAGTGGCTGGTGAACGGCGACCCGGGCGCGGCCACTGCGAAGGACTTCAAGGTCAGCGTGGTCGGGGTGGACAAGACCGCCACCCTCAACGGCCTGAAGAGCGCCGGCCTGCAACCGGCGGACGCCGCCTGCAACGCGCTGACCGACGCCAGTTGCGCCAGCGCCAGCAAATTGCTGGTACTGGGCAACGGCGCCAGCGCCGCTAGCCTGAGCGCCACGGTGCGCGCACGGCTACAGGCCGGGCTGCCGATCCTCTTCGTGCACACCAATGGCTGGAACCAGAGCAGCACCGGCCAGCAGATCCTCTCCGGCCTGGGCCTGCAGGAAGGCCCCTACGGCGGCAACTACTGGGACAAGGACGCGGTGCCATCCAGCCGCACCCGGGCGCGTTCGGTCGAGCTGGGCGGTGCCTACGGCCAGGATCCGGCGCTGGTGCAGCAGATCGTCGACGGTAGCTGGCGCACGGACTACGACTGGTCGAAATGCACCTCCTACGTCGGTCGCACCACCTGCGACGACGTGCCGGGACTGAGCGACTTCAGCAAGCGCGTCGATGTACTGAAAGGCGCCCTCGACGCCTACAACCAGAAGGCGCAGAACCTCTTCGCCCTGCCCGGCACCACCTCGCTGCGGCTCTGGCTGCTGTGGGCCGACGCGGTGCGGCAGAACATCCGCTACCCGATGGACAAGGCCGCCGACACGGCGCGCTTCCAGGAAACCTTCGTCGCCGACGCCATCGTCGGCTACGTGCGCGAGGCCGGCGCGGCGCAGAAGGAACTGGGCAGCTACGCCGGCCAGCGCCAACAGTCGATGCCGGTATCGGGCTCGGAGGAAACCCTGACCCTCACCTTGCCGTCGGCCCAGGGCTTCACCGCCATCGGCCGCATGGCGGCGCCGGGCAAGCGCCTGAGCATTCGCATCGAAGACGCTGGCCAGGCCAGCCTGGCGGTCGGCCTGAACACCCAGCGCATCGGCTCGACGCGGCTGTGGAATACCCGCCAGTATGACCGCCCGCGCTTCCTCAAGAGCCCGGACATCAAGCTCCAGGCAAACCAGTCGGTGGCGCTGGTATCGCCCTACGGCGGCCTGTTGCAACTGGTCTACAGCGGCGCCACGCCGGGACAGACGGTAACCGTCAAGGTAACCGGCGCGGCCAGCCAGCCGTTCCTCGACATCCAGCCGGGCGAGGACAGCAGCCAGGCGATTGCCGACTTCATCCAGGCGCTGGACGCCGACAAGGCCGACTGGCTGGAGATCCGCAGCGGCTCGGTGGAGGTCCACGCCAAGGTGGAGAAGGTCCGTGGCTCGATCGACAAGGACTATGGCGGCGACGTCCAGCGCTTCATCCGTGAGTTGAACGAGGTGTTCATCGACGACGCCTACACCCTGGCCGGCTTCGCCATTCCCAACCAGGCGAAGACTCCGGCAATCCAGCAGGAATGCGCGGTGCGCGGCTGGGACTGCGACAGCGAGACCCTGCACAAGCTGCCCGGCACCCAGCACATCAACGTCGACCAGTACGCCCAGTGCGGCGGCGGTTGCAGCGGCAACCCCTACGACCAGACCTGGGGCCTGAACCCGCGTGGCTGGGGCGAAAGCCATGAGCTGGGCCACAACCTGCAAGTGAATCGACTGAAGGTCTACGGCGGGCGCTCGGGCGAAATCTCCAACCAGATATTTCCGTTGCACAAGGACTGGCGCGTGCTCCGCGAGTTCGGGCAGAACCTCGACGATACGCGGGTCAACTACCGCAACGCCTACAACCTGATCGTCGCCGGACGCGCCGAGGCCGATCCGCTGGCCGGCGTATACAAGCGCCTATGGGAAGACCCGGGCACCTACGCGCTGAACGGCGAGCGAATGGCCTTCTATACCCAGTGGGTGCACTACTGGGCAGACCTGAAGAACGATCCGCTGCAGGGTTGGGATATCTGGACCCTGCTCTACCTGCACCAGCGCCAGGTGGACAAGGCCGACTGGGACGCCAACAAGGCCGCCCTCGGCTACGGCACCTACGCGCAGCGCCCGGGCAACAGCGGCGACGCCAGCAGCACCGACGGCA
This sequence comes from Pseudomonas sp. FDAARGOS_761, assembly GCF_013343155.1. Lineage (NCBI taxonomy): Bacteria > Pseudomonadati > Pseudomonadota > Gammaproteobacteria > Pseudomonadales > Pseudomonadaceae > Pseudomonas > Pseudomonas sp. FDAARGOS_761. Next base: position 4,967,149 of record NZ_CP054572.1, read on the forward strand.
ACGACAACCTGCTGATCGGCCTGTCCTGGCTGACCCAGCGCGACCAGCGGCCAACCTTCGCGCTATGGGGCATCCGTACCTCGGCAGCGGCCCAGGCGCAGGTGGCGGCCTACGGTTTCGCCGAGCAGCCGGCGTTCTTCTATGCCAACAACCGGACCAACGAATACAGCACGGTGAAGCTTCTGGACATGAGCCAGGGGTCGCCGGCGTGGCCGTTTCCGTGAGTCGTAGCTGAGGGGGCTGGCGCGGGGTGATGCTTCTCGCTCCGCGCCGGTCCTCATGCCCCTCTCCCCGACGGGAGAGAGGGTCGGCCATGCCAGCGGGCAATGCCGTGCCAGGCTGGCAAGCCAAACTGTCGTTCAAGCTGAACGATCCTGCGCAATAATGAGCCCCTTCCACCAGCAAGGACCGCTCATGACCGACCGCCTTCCCTGCCGCGCCTGCGGCCATCTCATTCTCCCGACCACGGCGGCGAGGAACGACGGACTGTGCATGCCCTGCAAGGGCGGCTACCGGCAGAACATCGAGGATGGCAAGCGTTTCCACACGGAGCGACGGCGCTACCTGGCGAGTCCGCAGGCGCTGTACTGGAGCGCGCTGGTGAATCGCGTCTACGATGGCCGCGAGGGATTCGCCGGGCTGTCGCCGGCCGAACGGAGCTACTACGCATTGAGCGTGCTCAGCGGCGAAGTGCACAACGGCGGCTTCGACCAGTACTTCGGCAACTCCTCCGGCGACCAGTACCAGGCGGCGCGCGCGGGTCTTCGCGAGTTGGAGGCGGAGGACGCCCTGGCCCTGCTGGAGCGAGCCGCCGCCCTGCTGTTCGGCGACGGTCCGGTGCCAGTCTCCCAGGCCGAACGCCAGTTGCGCATGCCGACCTGGGCCGATGAACCCGACCGCGACTGCGAAGCGGCCCTGAATGCGCTGGACACGCGCTTCTACGCCCTGGCCGACGCGCTGGGCGAACGCCTGCTGGCCCATGCCCGCCACCATGCATTGTTCGCCCTGGACGAGCCCGATGAAGCCTGAATTGGATGCCCTAGAGGCCTGGCTCGGACAACCGCTGCCGGCTGCCTTCGTCGCCGCTCTGGAGCAGCACGGCGGCCGCCTCGTCGAGCCGGACCTGCTGCTCTACGCCGCCGACGAGTTGCTGGAACGCAACCGGGCCTTCGAAACCTCTCTCTACTGCCCCGGTTACCTGGCCATAGGCAACGACAGCGGCGGCCGCGCCGTGGTGATGGCGCTGGACGACCACTGGCAGGCGCTGTTCCTGGTCGACCATGGCGCGATGACGCCGGACTGCTTCGAACCCCTGGCACCCAGCCTGGAGGCCTGGCTGGAAGCCGGGCCCTGCCTGCCCGAATGACGGAGAAACGCCCATGATTCCTTTCGGCCTCAGCCCCGAACAATTCCGCGAGCGCTACCGCCGCGACCTGCAACGCGCCGCGCCGGGCGTGATCCAGCACCTGCGCGAGCTGCTCCGGCAACCCTTGGAGGAAGGACTGCGCGACGGCGAGATCCAACTGTTCCTCGGCGAGGACGGACGCGACGCAGCGGAAGCGTGGTTGTACCTGAATGGCGCCAGCAACCGGGTGGACGCCAGCGACCCGCGCCTGTTTCCCGGCAAGGCGCTGGACCTGGCGCTCGGCCTGGGACATGCCCCGGATTTCGACGAAGCCTATTTCGCCGACGGCTTCGGCGGCGTCGATCTGCTCGCCGATACGCTGCAAGCCTGGTTCGCCGAGTGCTGGTGGAAGGCCGGCGGCTGGGCCTGGCCGATCCCGCTGTGGCTGCACGTACACGATGGCTTCGGCGACGGCCGTGGCATCGCCCTCACCGAACGCTGCTGAACAGGGAGACCACGCATGGAACTGATCCGCAACCTGGACGATGCGAACATGGGCGAAGTGTATTGGCGCCTGTACCGGCGCTACATCAGCCTGTTCATCGAGAACGAGGCCGACGACGCCTACGCCTGGCGCTGCGCCCGAGCCCTCGACGAACTGGATGACGCCGTGGTCGAGCGGCTTTGTGCCGCCAGCCTGCGCTACCGCGCCGCGCGCCTGGAGCGGCTGGGCGAGTCTGCGGAGGAAGTCGCGCCGGCGCGCGGGGTGCTGGAACGGATCGAGCCGGGCGAGCTGATCGTGCCCGACCCGGAACAGGGCGACGAAGCGGTGATCCACCTGTCGCTGAACTGCGAATGGGACCGCGAACACGGTATGGAATGGATCGTCCGGGGCGGCGAGGTGCTCTACGTCGGCCCCTTTCACGGCGAAGACCCGTGGCGGGACTTCACCGTGAAGGAACCATGGAACTACGCCTGAGCAGAGGCCTCAACGCTTGGCGATGATGTACACCGCGTGGACGATGCCCGGGATGTAGCCGAGCAGGGTGAGCAGGATGTTCAGCCAGAAGGCGCCGCCGAAGCCGACTTGCAGGAACACGCCCAGCGGCGGCAGGAGGATGGCGATGAGGATGCGGATCAGGTCCATGAACGGAACTCCTTGGTCCAGGGTCGATACGGTGTCCGGCGCGTGAGCCGGCGTTTTTTCGCGTCACCCTATGACTGACTCCCGCCATTCGCGGAGGGTTCAACCGCAACGGTACTCGCCGCCTGTCACGCGCAGCGGTACGCTTGAGCCTACGCTCATGCGAGCGGACAACCCGCAAGGAACATCCATGTCCGACCTGCCCCCGCGTCCCGCCTTCTGGCCGTACCTGCCGGGCTACGCCCTGTTGCTGCTTTCGGTGCTGCTCTGCGCCAGCGGCAGCTACCGTTTCGTCACCCCGATGGCGCTCGCCGACGGCGTCGACCTGGTCTACCTCAGCCAGGGCCTGGCGCTGCTACCGCTGGGTACCGGGCTGGTCGGCCTGCTCGCGGGCTTCCTCCTGCATGTCCGCGGGCGCTGGCTCGGCGCGCTGCTGGCGCTGCTGCCGGCGACGCTGATCTGCGCCTGGAACCTGTACAACTATGCCGCCCACGGCGACGAGGCGTTGTCGCCGAGTTTCGCCCAGTACACCCAGGCGCTGCTCGGCCTGCTGCTGCTCGGCGGCGTGCTGAGCCTGGTCGACCTGCTCCACGGCAGGCCCTCGACGCTGCTGCGCAAGGGCCTGCTGGGGCTGGGCTGGCTGGCCCTGGTGGCCTGGCTGGGGTTGCTGTTCTACCTGCAGCGCCTGTACGGCCTCACTTTTTGAACTGGTCGTAGGCTTCCAGCGCGCGCAGCGAATAGACATAGGCGGCGCCGGCATTCAGGGAGATGGCGGTAGCCAGGGTCTGGGCGATTTCCGCCTCGCTGGCGCCGGCCTTCAGCGCGGCCTCGGTGTGCACGCCGATGCAACCGTCGCAACGGGTGGTAATAGCCACGGCGATGGAGATCAGTTCGCGGGTCTTGGCATCCAGGGCGCCCTCGGCGCTGGCTTCCTCCAGCGCGCCATAGGCGGCGAGCATCTTCGGGTGTTGCTTGCCCAGGGCACCGAAGGCTTTTTTCACGGCGGGGACGAACTCGGTCCAGTTGTTCAGCATGGTGATATTCTCCGTTGCTTTCGCGCCGGGAGTGGCGCGTCGGGTTACCAGTCTCGACCAGTCTGGACCGCGCCGCCTGCCCATGCGTCTCTACTTTCGACCTGATCGGCTCATCCCATGGACCCACTCGACCGGCTCATCCAGCTCGCCAACCTGCAGGGCCGCCTCGACCAGCGCTGCCAGCTACAGGGCAGCTGGGCGCTGGAGCACCCGCAAGCGGTGCCCGGCGAGGCGACCTTCCATATCGTCATGGCCGGCACCTGCTATTGCGAATTCCTCGATGGCGGTCGCCTCGACCTGCATCCCGGTGACCTGATCCTGTTGCCACGCGGCACCCCGCACCTCCTGCGCAGCGACAGCCCGGCGCAACCCTGCGAACCCACCGTGGAGCACCGCGGCAGCATCCCGCTGTACCAGTTGAACGGCCCCGGCGAGGCCCTCGACATGCTTTGCGGCAGCTACCGCTATCACGCCGGTGCCACCCTGTTCGGCGCGCTCCCCGAGCGCCTGCTGGTGCATATGGACGAGTCGACCCAGCAGCCCCTGCGCGCGCTGATCGGGTTGATGCGCGAGGAAGCCGAGAGCACCCGCAGCGGCGCCCGCTCGATCATCGACGCGCTGGCCACCGCGCTGTTCGCCCTGGCCCTGCGCGCCTACCTGGACCGCCAACCGCTGGGCGACGGCCTGTTCGGCCTGCTGGGCGACGCCCGCCTGGGACGAGCCCTGCGGGCCATGCTGGAACGCCCGGAGCATGCCTGGACCCTGGAACAGCTTGCCCAGCAGGCGGCGATGTCGCGGGCCAGTTTCGTCCGCGCCTTCTCCGCCCTCGGCGGGACCTCGCCGTGGAACCTGCTGACCCGCATCCGCATGGAAAAGGCCCGCGGCCTGCTGCGACAAACGCAGAAGAGCCTGCTGGATATCGCCGCCGAGACCGGCTACCAGTCGGAGGCGGCGTTTTCCCGCAATTTCCGCCAGGCCTTCGGCGAATCGCCGGGCCGTTTCCGCCGCCAGGCCGACTCCGCTCGCTGAAAGCGCTACCGGCGCACATTTCGGCGATCCGCTGCTATGCAATGTGAATGATTTTCGCAACATCCTGTACGAATTCACTGACAGTACGGCTACACTGTGCTTTCCCGGCAAGGAGGCGCGGGGGTACTTGTCGCGGCACCCACTCTCCCGCTTTACCAGTACGCCCAGGAGGCAAACATGGAATGGTTTCTGAAATGCGTGAAGGAACACTACTTCGACTTCAACGGGCGTGCCCGTCGCAAGGAATACTGGATGTTCACCCTGGTGAACATCATCATCTCCGTCGCGCTGAGCGTCGTGCTCGGCCTGATCAGTGAAAAGCTCCTGCCGATCGCCAATCTCTACTCGCTCGCCGTGCTGCTGCCGGCCCTGGGCGTCACCGCCCGGCGTCTGCACGACATCAACAAGAGCGGCTGGTGGATGCTGATCGCGCTGATCCCGATCGTCGGCCTGTACCTGATCTACCTGCTGGCCAAGGACAGCGACGCCGGCCAGAACCAGTACGGCCAGAACCCGAAGGGCATCGCCTGATTCCTTCCCGCCGGGCCGCACGGCCCGGCGTTCTCCCTCTCCCTGTTTCCCTTCCCGCCCCTGACCGGGGTTAGAATGCCTCGCTCCCACTCCGGCGCCCTGCGCCAACGCCCGCAGCGAGGTAGCCCATGCCCCACCCCATCGACGCACTGATTTCCGACTGCGACGGCGTCCTGGTCGACAGCGAGGTCATCGCCGAGCGCGTGATGTACGAGGCGCTCAGCGCCTACGCGCCGCTGGAGGAGCTGCAGCGCCTGCTGGAAGGCACCTTCGGCCTGACCAGCCGCGACATCCTCGATCGCGTCGAGAAGCACTTCGGCCTGCGCATCCCCGACAGCTTCAACCGCGAGGTGCGCCAGCGCAGCGAGGAGATGGTCGCCCAGGTCCAACCCATTCCCGGCGCACGCGAGGCGCTGCTGGCCCTGGATCTGCCCGTCGCGGTGGCCTCCAACAGCCGCCGCCACAGCCTGGAGCGCTCGCTGGCGCGCGCCGGGCTCAGCGAACTGATCGGCGAACGCCTGGCCAGCGCCGATATGGTCGCCCTGCCCAAGCCCGCACCCGACGTCTACCTGCACGCCGCCAGCCTGCTCGGCGTCGCCCCCGAGCGTTGCCTGGTGGTGGAAGACAGCAGCACCGGCACCCGCGCCGCCCTCGCCGCGGGGATGCGGGTGATCGGCTTCGTCGGCGCCGGGCACATTCCCGCCGGGCACGCCGAGGTACTGCGCGAGCTGGGCGCCATCGCCATCGTCGAGCACATGCGCGAACTGCCGGAGACCGTGGCGCGCCTGCGCCGCGAGAGCCGAGTGGCGCTGGGAACGCCGTAACCGGGCGTCAGAGACTCTTCCAGGTCAGGTACACCCGCAGGTCGAACTCCAGCTGGTGATAGTCCGGCAGCATGTACTGGCAGAGCTGGTAGAACGCCTTGTTGTGCTCGCTTTCCTTCAGGTGGGCGAGTTCGTGGACGACGATCATCCGCAGGAACTCCGGGGCGGCGTCCTTGAACAGGGAAGCCACGCGGATTTCCTTCTTCGCCTTGAGCTTGCCGCCCTGCACCCGCGAGATCGCGGTGTGCAGGCCGAGGGCACGCTGGACCACGTCGAGCTTGTTGTCGTAGAGCACCTTGTCCAGGCCCGGCGCGTTGCGCAGGTGTTCCTGCTTGAGGTTCATGGTGTAGGCGTACAGCGCCTTGTCACTCTGCACATCGTGACGCCCCGGGTAGCGGCGCTCGAGGTACTCGCCCAGGCGGTTCTCGGCGATCAGCTGGCGGACCTGGTCCTGCAGCGATGCGGGATAGGCCTGGAGGTACTTGAGGGGGATCATGCACGGGTCCGGCGGTTCGCGGAAAACGCCCAGTGTACCGCGTCGGGAGCTCCGGCGGCCGACCGCCGCTTCGGGTAAGATGCGCGCCGTTTCCGATGAGCGGAGTGGGACAGTGGCAAGTACAGATGTGCTGATCGTTGGCGCCGGGGCGGCCGGGCTGATGTGTGCGATGACGGCGGCCGGGCGCGGGCGCCGCGTGCGGGTACTCGACCACGCCAACAAGGCCGGCAAGAAGATCCTCATGTCCGGCGGCGGGCGCTGCAATTTCACCAACCTGTACACCGAGCCGGCCAACTTCCTTTCGCGCAACCCGCACTTCTGCAAGTCGGCGCTGGCCCGCTACACCCAGTGGGACTTCATCGGCCTGGTGGCCAAGCACCAGGTGCCGTACCACGAGAAGAAACTCGGCCAGCTGTTCTGCGACAACAAGTCCAGCGACATCCTCGAGATGCTGCTGCGCGAATGCGCCGAGGCCGGAGCGGAAATCCTGCTGGACACCTCGATCGAAGAGATCGCCCGCGACGACGCCGGCTACCGCCTGCGTACCAGCGCCGGCGAGATGCGCTGCGAGTCGCTGGTGATCGCCAGCGGCGGCCTGTCGATCCCGACCCTCGGCGCCAGCGGTTTCGGCTACCAGGTGGCGCGCCAGTTCGGCCACGAGGTGCTGCCGACCCGCGCCGGGCTGGTGCCGTTCACCATCACCGACCAGCTGAAGGAGCTGTGCGCCGAGCTTTCCGGCACCTCCGTGGATTGCCGGGTGAGCTGCAACGGCCAAGTGTTCCGCGAGAACCTGCTGTTCACCCATCGCGGCCTCAGCGGCCCGGCGATGTTGCAGATTTCCTCCTACTGGCAACCGGGCGATACCCTGGAAATCGACCTGCTGCCGGACCACGACGCCAGCGAATGGCTGGCGCAGCAACAGCGCGAGCGTCCCAACAGCGAGCTGAAGACCCTGCTCGCCGAGTTGTTCACCAAGAAGCTCGCCGGACTGCTGGCCGACCGCTGGTTCGTCTCCAAGCCGATGAAACAGTACACCCCGACCGAACTGGCGGGTATCGCCGGGCAGCTTTCGGCCTGGCGGGTCACGCCCTCGGGCACCGAGGGCTACCGCACCGCGGAAGTGACCCTGGGCGGGGTGAGCACCGACGAAGTGTCGTCGAAGACCATGGAGTCGCAGCGCTCGCCGGGGCTGTATTTCGTCGGCGAAGTACTGGACGTCAGCGGCCACCTCGGCGGCTTCAACTTCCAGTGGGCCTGGGCCTCGGGTTATGCGGCGGGACAGTACGCCTAGCGCGCCTCGGCCAGATAGGCCTCGGTGCGATAGGGCAGCGCTACCTGCTCCTTCCCCTTGAGCGCCGGGTGGCTGGCGACCAGCTCGCGCAATTGCGCCGCCACGGCGTTCTTTTCCGTCTCCGGCAAGGCGGCGATGAAGCTCACCGAAAGGAAGCGCGAGACGATCACCTGCTCCGGCGGGCCGACATGCTCGTAGGCGAAGGTGGAAAGTCGCAGCGGTCCGAAGGGCGCACGCTCGAACGGCCGACGCCAGTCGCCCTTGTAGAAACGCGGCGCATCGCCTTCGTAGGGGGTGATGATGCGGGTGATCTCGGCGACCCAATCCAGCGACTCGTCACGCACGTTCCACACCAGCCCCAGCCTGCCTTCCGCCGTCAGCACGCGGCGCATTTCCTCCAGCGCCTCCACGGTGGCGAACCAATGAAAGGCCTGTGCGCACACCAGGGCGTCGGCGAAGCCGTTGGCTAACGGAATCGACTGGGCGCTACCGGCCAGCGCCTGGACCTGCGGCAAGGCTTCGGCGAGCTGGGCGCGCATCGCATCCACCGGTTCCACCGCGACCACCCGCGCGCCGGTACGGGCCAGCAGGCGGGTGAACTTGCCGGTGCCGGCGCCGAGGTCCACCGCGACGGTCTGCGGACGCAGGCCAAGGGCATCGCGCAGCCAGTCGGAGAGCGCTTCCGGGTACTCGGGCCGGCCCTGGGCGTAACGCTGGGCCTCGGCGCTGAAACCTTGCTGGGCGGCGCTGTGTACGGACGACATGAGGGACCTCCTGGGCGGCAGGGAAAGCCCGAGGTATAGCACAGCGGTTTTCCTCCGAATTCCAGACGAACGGTTCAAAGCCTTGCGCAGCGTGGCTCGCAGCCATTGGTCAGGGGCTTCGTGGACCTCTCGGGGAAGAGGCTATTGTCGATCCGAAGGCCCACCCGACGACCAGGGTAAAAGCATCCCGGCACACGCCGGCGTCCCCCGCCACAACCAGGAGTCAGCCATGAGCAGCGAAGTCAGCGCCATCCGCCAATTGATCGAAGACTGGCGAGCCGCCGTCCGCGCCAGCGACGTTCCGCGCATCGTCTCGTACTACGCGGAGGACATCGTCGCCTTCGACGCCATCCTGCAATTGCAATTCAAGGGGCGCGACGCCTACCAGAAGCACTGGCAGGCCTGCACCGAGATGTGCAAAGGACCGATGACCTTCGATATCGCCGAACTGCAGATCCATGCCGACCAGCAGGTCGCCTTCGCCCACTACCTCTGCCACTGCGGCGGCACCGGCCCGGACGGCCAGCCGCACTCCTCGTGGATGCGGGTCAGCGCCGGCTACCGCAAGCAAGGCGACGGCTGGAAGGTGATCCACGAGCATTTCTCGGCGCCGTTCGACATGGACGGCAAGGCGCTGTTCGACCTGCAGCCCTGACTCAGCGCCGCGCGGCGGTCGTCGCCGGGTCGCCGCAGCGTTTCACTGCGCGAGGGCTGAGCAGCGAGCAAGGCTTGCCGACCAGGTAGCTGCGGTAGACCTTCAGCAGCGTAGCCTGGCTGTAGCGGCAGCCCTTGCCGCTCTTGCGCAGGCAGGGGCTCTCGAACTCGAAGCGACCGTTGACCGGCTCGGCCAGCTGGATGCGCAACGCCGGCCAGGTGGAGCGGTGCGGCGCCGGCGGGGTTTCCAGTCGGCGACCGTCGCGCACCACCAGTTCGCCGCCGGCCTCTGCATAGTCGAAGACGAACAACAGGGTGCGCGAAGTCTTGGTCGTGCAGTCGCTACGCGCCAGGCAATCCTGCGGATCGGCGGGATCACGCGCTACGCTCGGCGACGCGGCCTCCTCGACGTCGCGGGACGGCGTGTGCAGGCCAGCGCAACCGGCCAGCAGGAGGAACGGCAGGGTCAGGAGCCAGCGGCGCATCGGATTTCCCCGGGACGGATGTGCAAGAGCCCCGACCAGCGGGGCTCCCGTTCGAACGAAGGCGCTTAGTTGACCTTCGGATCCAGCTCGCCGCGGGCGTAGCGCTGGAACATGCCTTCCAGGGAGATCGGCTTGATCTTGGAAGCGTTGCCGGCGGTGCCGAAGGCTTCGTAGCGAGCGATGCAGATGTCGCGCATGGCCTCGACGGTCTTGGAGAAGTACTTGCGCGGGTCGAACTCGCTCGGGTTCTGCGCCAGGAAGCGGCGGATGGCACCGGTGGAGGCCAGGCGCAGGTCGGTGTCGATGTTCACCTTGCGCACGCCGTACTTGATGCCCTCGACGATTTCCTCGACCGGCACGCCGTAGGTCTCTTTGATCTCGCCGCCGTACTCGTTGATGATCGCCAGCCAGTCCTGCGGTACCGAGGAAGAGCCGTGCATCACCAGGTGGGTGTCCGGGATGCGCGCGTGGATTTCCTTGATGCGCTGGATCGACAGGGTGTCCCCGGTCGGCGGCTTGGTGAACTTGTAGGCGCCGTGGCTGGTGCCGATGGCGATGGCCAGGGCGTCGACCTTGGTCTTCTTCACGAAGTCGGCGGCTTCTTCCGGGTCGGTCAGCAACTGGCTGTGGTCCAGCACGCCTTCCGCGCCGACGCCGTCTTCCTCGCCGGCCATGCCGGTTTCCAGGGAACCCAGGCAGCCCAGCTCGCCTTCCACGGACACGCCGCAGGCATGGGCGAACGCCACGGTCTGCTGGGTCACGCGGACGTTGTAGTCGTAGTCGGCAGGGGTCTTGCCGTCTTCACGCAGGGAGCCGTCCATCATCACCGAGCTGAAGCCCAGCTGGATGGAACGCTGGCAGACGTCGGGACTGGTGCCGTGATCCTGGTGCATGACCACCGGGATGTGCGGGAATTCTTCGATCGCGGCGAGGATCAGGTGGCGCAGGAAGGGCGCGCCGGCGTATTTGCGAGCACCGGCGGAAGCCTGGACGATCACGGGCGAATCGGTCTTGTCGGCCGCTTCCATGATGGCGCGCATCTGCTCGAGGTTGTTGACGTTGAAGGCCGGCACGCCGTAGCCGAATTCGGCGGCGTGATCCAGCATCTGGCGCATGCTGATGAGTGCCATGGTTCTCGTATCTCCCAATCGCGGGGTCGTTCAGTGATTCAGAAGCCTGCCGCAGGGGCAGGCCCGGTTCAAGTTCCTTGCGAGGAGCGGTCGCGGCGCCGCGCCCCTGCCGGCGCGACTCAGCGCGCCTTGCAACCGCGACCGATGAGGTCGTCGGTTTCGACCCAGTACACCAGGCCTTCGTCGTTCTCCAGGTGGAAGCCCAGGCGTCCGTCGCTATAGAAAGCGCCGACGGCCGCAGGTTCCTGCTCCAGATGGTGGACCACGTCGTCCTCGTCCTTCAGGCGCAGGTCGACGATGTTCTTGCTGCCGTCGATATAGCGCCATTCGATCACCGCCTTGCTGTCGCAGGTCCAGCGGGTCCAGTCCTTGCCACCGGGCTTGCCCGAGGAGCCGGAGCAGCCGGCCAGCAGGGCCGCGGCGGCGAGGCCGCCGAGCAGGGCGATACGCGAGTAGTTCATGTCCATCCTCCATCCGTGCGGAACGCTCCGCCGCACCTCGCCGGGCCGCAAGCGGCCCGCGCGGCGGCCGGCTGGCCTTGCCTGTCACAGGAAAGGCGCAATGCTACTGCGTACGCTGGCGAATCCCCAGCCCTTTCCGTAGAAACTGGCAGAAAAGCACTACGGGCATTCCACCGGCTTTTGTCCGGCGGTCGGATCGCCGCTACTCTGCTGCTCGACCCGCTGGCGGTTCTGCTCGGTCGGCACCATCACGTCCGGCGGACTGATCACCTCGCAGGTGCTCGGGCGTCGACCGCCATCGCCGCTACAGGCGGCCAGGCCCAGGCAGAACATCAGGAGTGGCAAGGTTACGGAACGCATGGGGCACCTCCTTTTTTCGTCGTCCTCAAAGGTGTGACCGCCGAGGACGGCGAATGGTTTGCCCCGTCTGCGTCAGCCCTTGGCGCGCTGCTCCAGGATTTCCACGGCCGGCAGGACCTTGCCCTCGACGAACTCGAGGAACGCGCCGCCACCGGTGGAAATATAGGAGATCCGCTCGGCGATGCCGTACTTGTCGATCGCCGCCAGGGTATCGCCGCCGCCGGCGATGGAGAACGCCGCGCTATCGGCGATGGCGTTGGCCAAGGTACGGGTGCCCTCGCCGAACTGGTCGAACTCGAACACCCCGACCGGACCGTTCCACAGGATGGTCTTCGAGGTCTTCAGCAGCTCGGCGAACTGCGCGGCGGTCTGCGGGCCGATGTCGAGGATCATGTCGTCGTCGGCGACCTCGGCGATGACCTTGACGGTCGCCACGGCGCTCTCGGCGAATTCCTTGGCCACCACCACGTCCACCGGCAGCGGCACCTTGACCTTGGCGGCGATGGCCTTGGCGGTCTCGACCAGGTCGGCCTCGTACAGCGACTTGCCGACCTTGTGTCCGGCCGCGGCGAGGAAGGTGTTGGCGATGCCGCCGCCGACGATCAGTTGGTCGCAGATGCCGGCCAGGCTGTTCAGCACGTCGAGCTTGGTGGAAACCTTGGAGCCGGCGACGATCGCCGCCATCGGCCGCGCCGGGTTGCCCAGCGCCTTGCCCAGCGCGTCCAGTTCGGCGGCCAGCAGCGGGCCGGCGGCGGCGACCTTGGCGAACCTGGCCACGCCGTGGGTCGACCCCTCGGCGCGGTGGGCGGTACCGAAGGCATCCATCACGAACACGTCGCACAGCGCGGCGTACTTCTGCGCCAGCTCGTCGGCGTTCTTCTTCTCGCCCTTGTTGAAGCGCACGTTCTCGAACAGCACCAGGTCGCCCGCCTTGACCTCGACGCCGTCGAGGTAGTCGGCCAGCAGCGGCACTTCGCGGCCCAGGGCCTTGGACAGGTACTCGGCCACCGGCTTCAGGCTGTTCTCGGCGGAGAACTCGCCCTCGGTCGGACGGCCCAGGTGCGAGCAGACCATCACCGCCGCGCCCTTCTCCAGGGCCAGCTTGAGGGTCGGCAGGGCGGCCTTGATCCGTGCATCGCTCTGCACCTGGCCGTCCTTCACGGGCACGTTGAGGTCCTCGCGGATCAGCACGCGCTTACCTTTGAGGTCGAGGTCAGTCATCTTCAACACGGTCATGACAATCAGTCCTTGGGTACTTGTTGATCAGGCACGGCGGCGCGCAGGTAGTGTCCGGCGACGTCGAGCATACGGTTGGCGAATCCCCATTCGTTGTCGAACCAGGCCAGCAGGTTGACCAGGCGAGGCCCGGAAACGCGGGTCTGGCTGCCATCGACGATGGCCGAATGGGGGTCGTGGTTGAAATCGCAACTGGCGTGCGGCAGCTCGGTATAAGCCAGCAGTCCGCGCAGCGGGCCGCTTTCGGCGGCCTCGCGAAGCACCCGGTTGATCTCGGCGGCGGAGGTGTCGCGGGAAGTCTGCAGGGTGATGTCCAGCGCCGAGACGTTCACCGTGGGCACGCGTATGGCTTTGGCCTGGATGCGCCCGGCAAGTTCCGGCAACAGGCGTTCGATGCCGCGCGCCAGACCGGTGGACACCGGGATCACCGACTGGAACGCCGAACGGGTACGGCGCAGGTCCTCATGGTGGTAGGCGTCGATCACCGGCTGGTCGTTCATCGCCGAGTGGATGGTGGTGATCGACACGTATTCCAGGCCGATCGCCTCGTTCAGCAGCTTGAGCAGCGGCACCCCGCAATTGGTCGTGCAGGAGGCGTTGGAGACCAACGTTTCGCGGCCGCTGAGGTCCTGCTGGTTGACCCCATAGACGATGGTGGCGTCGATGTCCGCCTCGCTCGCCATCGGCTGCGAGAACAGCACCCGCGGCGCGCCGGCGCGGAGGAAACGCTCGGCCTGGGCGCGGTTGGTGTACTGGCCGGAGCACTCCAGCACCAGGTCGACCCGCAGCGCCTGCCAGTCGATGGCCTCCGGAGTCGGGCTGCGCAGCACCTTCACGCAATCGCCGTTGATGTGCAGGCAGTCGCCGTCGACCTTCACTTCGCCGGGAAAGCGGCCATGGGTGGAGTCGAAGCGGGTCAGGTACTCGACGCTGGCCTGGTCGGCCAGGTCGTTCAGCGCGACGATCTCGAAGCCCAGTTGCTCCGGGCGCTCGTGCAGCGCGCGCAGGACGCAGCGGCCGATACGGCCATAGCCATTGAGCGCGACGCGAAAAGGCGGGGTGGACATCGGCAGGGATAGCTCCGGCAAGGGGCCAGTGAAAGGCGCCAATTATGCGGGGGATGGGCCCGCCTGGGAACCGTCCGCGACCCGCGCGGCGCGGCGTACGCCGCGGCGACGGCTCGCGTGCAGGCGCTGAAACGATTCATGCGACACCTGGCTGGCGCGACCGCGTTCCGTTGTGCAAGGCTCGCCCGCATCCACCGACCGCCAGGAGCGCCAGATGCCCCGCTTCGCCGCCAACCTCAGCATGCTCTACCCCCGCCACGACTTCCTCGAACGCTTCGCCGCCGCCGCGGCGGACGGCTTCGAGGGCGTGGAGTACCTGTTCCCCTATGCCTACCCTGCGGCCGAACTGAAGGCCCGGCTGGACGACCACGGCCTGCGCCAGGTGCTGTTCAATGCCGCACCCGGCGACTGGGACAAGGGCGAGCGCGGCCTGGCCAGCCTGCCGGGGCGCGAGGCCGAATTCCGCCGCGCCATCGCCCAGGCCATCGACTATGCCCAGGTCCTCGGCAACCGCCACATCCATGTCATGGCCGGACTGCTGCCGGCCGGCGCCGACCGCATCCGCCACCGCGAGACCTACCTCGACAACCTCGCCCATGCCGCCCGCGAGGCCGCCGGCGCCGGGCTGACGGTGCTCATAGAGCCGATCAACAACCGCGACATGCCGGGCTTCTTCCTCACCCGCCAGGACGACGCCCAGGCCATCTGCCGCGAGGTCGGCGCGGACAACCTGCAGGTGCAGTTCGACTGCTACCACTGCCAGATCGTCGAGGGCGACCTGGCCACCACCCTGCGTCGCGACATCGGCAATATCGGCCATGTCCAGATCGCCGGGGTACCCGACCGCCACGAGCCGGATGACGACAACGAAGTGAACTACCCCTACCTGTTCGAGCTACTCGACCGGCTCGGCTACCAGGGCTGGATCGGCTGCGAGTACCGTCCGCGCGGCGACACCTCGGCAGGCCTGGAATGGCTGCGGCGCTGGCGCGCTACTCGACGCGACGGATGATCGGCTCCAGCGCGTCCAGGCGCTCGCGGGCGGCCAGCCAGTCGCGCACTTCCGCGCACCACTGTTCTTCCTTCAGCACCGCGCGTGCACGGGTCAGCACTCGCGGCCAGGGACGGTCGTCGAACAGGCGCAGCAGCACCTGGTTGAGCTGTTCGCTATCCAGCGGCCGGCGTCCACGGCGCACCGGCGCGTCGACCCGCTGCGCCAGCGATTGCAGCACCCGTTCGCGCTGTGCCGTATCCACCGGCATCTGCTGCTCGTCGTAGGCGCAGAGCACCAGGATCTCCGGCGCGACGTTCTCCAGCAGGCCGGCGCGCAGCCGGCAGTGGCCATCGAGGATCACGCAGGCATCCAGGCAGTTCAGGCGCAGCGCCAGCACCGGCGGCAGCTCGCCTTCGCGGGCCTTCTTGCGCCACCACTTGACCCGCCCCTCGTCATCCTCGACCCGGCGCAGGGCGATCAGGGCGTCGTTGTCGCGCCCCCACCAGTCGAGCCACTGCACCCAGTCGTCGTCGAGGACCTTCTCCAGGCTGTAGAAGCGCCAGTCCGGCAACAGTGCGTCGCGCCCGACGCTGCGGTAGCGCCAGCGTTCCAGCACCCGTTCGCGCGGATCGTGGCTCTGCGGTGGCTGCCAGGCGGGCACCTGCTCGGCGAGCGACAGGCGCAGCAACCAGCGCCCGGCCTCCAGGCAACTGCCCGGGCTGGCGCGCAGGGCCTCGACGAAATGCCGGCTCCAGGCCTTGTAGCGGGCCTCGCCGCGCAGGCCGCGCAAGGCTTCCAGGGTCGGCGAGTCGATGGGCGGCACGCTGGCCTGCGCCGGGCTCGCCGCGACCAGGCTCTTCACCAGCCAGATGCCATCGTGGTACGGCAACTGGGTGGCCCAGAGCAGCGGCTGATCGCCGCGCATCAGACGGATGCGGGCCTGGCCGCCGGATTGCAGATGAAGGAAAGAGGGCGCCCGATGGGCGCCCTCCACCTGGACCGCGAGGCCCAGCCATTCGCCATTGGCGGGGCTTTCGAGGTCCCGCCAGTAGAGCGTGTGCATCAGTCTTCCAGCAGCTCCTCGGCCACCGCCAGGACGTTGTCCAGGGTGAAGCCGAAGTGCTCGAACAGCGCCGGGGCCGGCGCCGACTCGCCGAAGCTGGTCATGCCGATGATGCGCCCGTCGAGACCGACGTACTTGTACCAGTAGTCGGCATGGGCGGCCTCGATGGCGATGCGCGCGCCGACTTCCACCGGCAGCACGGACTGCTTGTAGGACTCGTCCTGCTGCTCGTAGACGCTGGTGCACGGCATCGATACCACGCGGACCTTGCGGCCCTGCTCGCTGAGCTTGTCGTAGGCCTGCACGGCCAGGCCGACTTCCGAACCGGTGGCGATCAGGATCAGTTCCGGCTCGCCTTCGCAGTCCTTCAGCACGTAGCCGCCGCGGGCGATGTCGGCCACCTGGGCGACGTCGCGCGCCTGGTGCGGCAGGTTCTGGCGGGAGAAGATCAGCGCGGACGGACCGTCGGCACGCTCGATGGCATGCTTCCAGGCCACCGCCGACTCGACCGCGTCGGCCGGGCGCCAGGTGTCCAGGTTCGGGGTCAGGCGCAGGCTGGCCAGTTGTTCGATCGGCTGGTGGGTCGGGCCGTCCTCGCCGAGGCCGATGGAGTCGTGGGTGAACACGTAGAGCACGCGCTGCTTCATCAGTGCGGACATGCGCACGGCGTTGCGCGCGTATTCCATGAAGATCAGGAAGGTCGCACCGTAAGGAATGAAACCGCCGTGCAGGGCGACGCCATTCATGATCGCGCTCATGCCGAATTCACGCACGCCGTAGAACACGTAGTTGCCGGCAGCGTCGTCGGCGCTGACGCCCTTGCAGCCCTTCCACAGGGTCAGGTTGGAGCCGGCCAGGTCGGCGGAACCGCCGAGCAGTTCCGGCAGCAGCGGGCCGAAGGCGTTCAGCGCGTTCTGGCTGGCCTTGCGGCTGGCGATGGTCTCGCCCTTGTTGGCGACGTCGGCGACGTAGGCCGCGGCCTTCTCGGCGAAGTCGGCCGGCAGCTCGCCCTTCAGGCGGCGCAGCAGTTCGGCGGCCAGTTCCGGATGGGCGGCCTGGTAGGCGGCGAAACGCTTGTTCCACTCGGCTTCCTGGGCGGCGCCGGTTTCCTTGGCGTCCCACTCGGCGTAGATCTGCGCCGGGATCTCGAACGGAGCGTGCTCCCAGCCCAGCGCGGCGCGGGTCGCGGCGATCTCGTCGGCACCCAGCGGCGCGCCGTGGCACTCTTCCTTGCCCTGCTTGTTCGGCGAGCCGAAGCCGATCACGGTCTTGCAGCAGATCAGGGTCGGCTGGTCGCTCTTGCGCGCGGTATCGATGGCGGTCTTGATCTCGTCGGCGTCATGCCCGTCGACGTTGCGGATCACTTGCCAGCCATAGGCCTCGAAGCGCTTCGGGGTGTCGTCGGTGAACCAGCCGTGGACCTCGCCGTCGATGGAAATGCCGTTGTCGTCGTAGAAGGCGATCAGCTTGTTCAGGCGCAGGGTGCCGGCCAGCGAGGCGACCTCATGGGAAATGCCTTCCATCATGCAGCCGTCGCCGAGGAAGGCGTAGGTGTAGTGGTCGACCACCGCGTGGCCGTCGCGGTTGAACTGGGCGGCCAGGACCTTCTCCGCCAGCGCCATGCCCACCGCATTGGCGATGCCCTGGCCGAGCGGACCGGTGGTGGTCTCGACGCCGGCGGTGTAGCCGTACTCCGGGTGGCCCGGGGTGCGCGAGTTGAGCTGGCGGAAGTTCTTCAGGTCCTCGATGCCGAGGTCGTACCCGGTGAGGTGCAGCAGGGAGTAGATCAGCATCGAGCCGTGGCCGTTGGACAGCACGAAGCGGTCGCGGTTGGCCCACTGCGGGTTGCTCGGGTTGTGCTGCATGTAGTCGCGCCAGAGGACCTCGGCGATATCGGCCATGCCCATCGGGGCGCCCGGGTGGCCGCTGTTGGCTTTCTGCACGGCATCCATGCTCAGTGCACGGATGGCATTGGCTCGCTCACGACGGCTGGGCATCGCAATTCTCCTACGGGGGTTGCTGGTCGGAAGACCAGGAGTGAAAAAAAGGGCGCCATTTTCGCCCACCGAAGGCCCAAGGGGCAATGACAGATCGGCAGGGGGACAGTATGTCGCTGCCGACCGGTTTTGCCAGAAGCCTGGCGCAGCCGGATTGCAATTGCGCGACGGCCACCCGTCATCAATATCAAAAATTTTTGATACAGGCATTGCCGGGGTTCGGACCCGGTACTAGACTGCGCCTCCATGAGCCTTCGCGTGCCTTCGATACGACCAGACGACTACGACCCGCTCGCCGCGCTGTGCAAGGCGGCTGGCGACTCGCTGCGACTGAACGTGTTGCGCGCCCTGGCCAACGATTCGTTCGGCGTGCTGGAGCTGGCGCAGATCTTCGCCATCGGCCAGTCGGGCATGAGCCACCACCTCAAGGTGCTGGCCCAGGCCGGGCTGGTGGCGACGCGCCGCGAGGGCAACGCGATCTTCTACCGGCGTTCGCTGCCCCTGGCCGAACGCACCGGCGGCGCGCTGCACGCGGCGCTGCTGGAGGAAGTGGACGAACGGGCGCTACCCGACGACGTGCGGGCGCGGATCGATGCCGTGCACGCCCAGCGCGCGGCGGTCAGCCAGGACTTCTTCGCCCGCGCGGCGGACAAGTTCCAGGCCCAGCAGGACCTGATCGCAGGACTGCCGCAATACCGTGAGAGCGTGTTGGCCTTGCTCGACGCACTGGCCTTCGCCCCCGGCGCCACGGCGCTGGAGGTCGGCCCGGGGGACGGCGGGTTCCTGCCGGAACTCGCCAGGCGTTTCCGCCAGGTCACGGCGCTGGACAACAGCGCGGCGATGCTGGAACTGGCGCGCCAGCGCTGCAAGGAAGAAGGATTGGGCAACGTCCGCCTGGAATTGGCCGATGCCCTGCAGGATGCCGCCGAACCGGCCGATTGCGTGGTGCTGAACATGGTCCTGCACCACTTCGCCGCGCCGGCGGAGGCGCTGAAACAGTTGGCCCGCCTGGTCCATCCGGGCGGCAGCCTGCTGGTGACGGACTTGTGCCGGCACAACCAGGGCTGGGCCAGGGAGGCCTGCGGCGACCTCTGGTTGGGTTTCGAACAGGAGGACCTGGCCCAGTGGGCCGACGCCGCAGGGCTCACGCCCGGCGAGAGTCTTTACATTGGTTTACGCAATGGCTTCCAGATCCAGGTCCGGCACTTCGCCAGGGATGCATCCGAAAGCCGCCTCACCCACCGGTAATGTAGGAACCGATTGATGAGCGAATATTCCGTTTTCACCTCCGAGTCCGTGTCCGAAGGCCATCCGGACAAGATCGCGGACCAGATCTCCGACGCGGTGCTGGACGCCATCATCGCCAAGGACAAGTACGCTCGCGTGGCATGCGAAACCCTGGTCAAGACCGGCGTGGCGATCATCGCCGGTGAAGTCACCACCTCCGCCTGGGTCGACCTGGAAGAGCTGGTGCGCAAGGTCATCATCGACATCGGCTACGACAGCTCCGACGTCGGCTTCGATGGCGCCACCTGCGGCGTGCTGAACATCATCGGCAAGCAGTCGGTGGACATCAACCAGGGCGTCGACCGGGCCAAGCCGGAAGACCAGGGCGCCGGCGACCAGGGCCTGATGTTCGGCTACGCCAGCAACGAGACCGACGTGCTGATGCCGGCGCCGATCTGCTTCTCCCACCGCCTGGTCGAGCGCCAGGCCGAGGCGCGCAAGTCCGGCCTGCTGCCATGGCTGCGCCCGGACGCCAAGTCCCAGGTGACCTGCCGCTACGAAGGCGGCAAGGTGGTCGGCATCGATGCGGTGGTGCTGTCCACCCAGCACAACCCGGAAGTCTCCTATAACGACCTGCGCGACGGCGTGATGGAGCTGATCATCAAGCAGGTGCTGCCGGCCGAGCTGCTGCACAAGGACACCCAGTTCCACATCAACCCGACCGGCAACTTCGTGATCGGCGGCCCGGTCGGCGACTGCGGCCTGACCGGACGCAAGATCATCGTCGACTCCTACGGCGGCATGGCCCGCCACGGCGGCGGCGCGTTCTCCGGCAAGGACCCGTCCAAGGTCGACCGCTCCGCCGCCTACGCCGGCCGCTACGTGGCGAAGAACATCGTCGCCGCCGGCCTCGCCGAGCGTTGCGAGATCCAGGTTTCCTACGCCATCGGCGTGGCCCAGCCGACCTCGATCTCGATCAACACCTTCGGCACCGGCAAGGTCAGCGACGAGAAGATCGTGCAACTGGTCCGCGAGCACTTCGACCTGCGCCCGTACGCGATCACCAAGATGCTCGACCTGCTCCACCCGATGTACCAGCCGACCGCGGCCTACGGCCACTTCGGTCGTCATCCGTTCGAGCTGACCGTGGACGGCGATACCTTCACCGCGTTCACCTGGGAGAAGACCGACAAGGCCGCTCTCCTGCGCGACGCCGCCGGCCTCTGAGCGACCGCGCGATGAAGAAGCCCCGCTTCGGTGGGGCTTTTTCGTTTCCGGCAGGCTCAGCGCATGCGGAAGGCTTCCTGGTGGAACAGCCGCAGCGGCATGCCCTGCCGGCGCAGATCGCGGCGCAGGCTGTCGGCCAGCCCCTGCGGACCGCAGAACCAGACGCTCGGCCAGCGTCCTTCGGCGCTCTTCAGCACGCCCAGTTGCGCCGCCTGCGGCTTGCCCTGATCGTCGCTATAGCGGATGTGCAGGGTCACGCTGGGCAGGTGTTCGCAAAGCTCGCGCAAGCGCCCGGCGAACAGCGCTTCCTGGGAATTGCGCACGCAATAGTGCAGCTCCACCGATGGCGCGCTTTCCGGCGCGGCCTGCAGCGACTCCAGCCAGGCGATGAACGGCGTCACGCCGATCCCGGCGGCGACCCAGACCTGCCGCCCGGCCAGGCCACGGCGGAAGTCGAAGCAGCCGTATGGCCCCTCCACCTCGACCCTGGCGCCGACCTCCAGGTTGTCCTGCAGGCGCCGGGTGTAGTCGCCCAACGCCTTGATGCTGAAGCGCACCTCGCCGCAGCCGCGGTCGGCGCTGGCGATGGTGAACGGATGGGCACCCTCCAGGCGGTCGCAGGTGAGAAAGGCGAACTGCCCGGCCCTGTGCGACCAGTCGCCCTGCAGCCGGCAGGTCACCTCGAGCAGGCTTTCGCCGCGCCGCTCGACGGCGGTGACCACGCCCGCATGGCGGCGCGCGCGACCGATCCGCCCGCTCAGAGACAACAGTGCGCAGGCCGAACCGAGCAGAGCGCAGGCCGCCACCAGCCAACCGGCCGGCTGGCTCCAGTAGCTGGCCGGGGCGAGCACCACGGAATGGAAGGCCAGTACCAGGTAGACCAGGGCCAACGCCTTGTGCACATAGCGCCAGAGGTGATACGGGAAGCGCTGCCAGAGAGTGATCAGCAGCATCCCGCCGAGAATCCACGCCGACCATTCACCCAACTCCTTGGCCGAGCCACGGAAGACGTCGAGGAAGGTTTCCACCCGCGGGCCTTTCACCGGTTTGCCGACGATACCCGCCAGCCAGGGACCGGCCAACTCCAGCAGGTAGTGCAACAGGCCGAGGACGATGGCCAGGATGCCCGCCCACTTGTGCAGGCGGTACATGCGGTCGAGCCCGTCCAGCGGCTTCTCCAGCCAGACCGGACGCACCGCCAGCAGCATGATCAACGACATCAGGGCGAAGGACGCTACCCCGGTAAGCAGGATCGCCTGCTTGCGCACCACCCAGATGTCCAGGCTCGCCAGCGGATCGACGGCCAGCGTCAGGCCCCAGGCCGCCAGCGCGGCGGCGAGAACTCCCCATAACAGTTTCATTGGCACCACTCCCCGACAGAACGCGCGAATCGCTGGAATGAACCCTGCGCGTCCAGTCTTAATTGTCCCTTAACTTCATGGGGGAATTAGCGAGGCCAGCGAGGTTTTCCCGCACAGCCATGACCTGCGTCAATCGTTGTCGGCCTTCAACCCCGGGGTGGGTGGAGCTATGCTGGTCCGCCGCGCCTACCGCCGAGCCGTGCCATGAAGATCCGCCTGCTGTCCGACCTCCACCACGAACATTTCGACGGGCGACGCCAACTGCCAGAGGTCGAGGCCGACGTGGTGGTGCTGGCCGGCGATATCCACAGCCACCTGGAAGGCCTGCACTGGGCCCGCGAGACCTTCGACGACAGCGAGATCGTCTACGTCGCCGGCAACCATGAGTTCTACTCCTCGGAAATGACCGACCTGACCCAGGCGATGCGCAATATCGCCCGGGCGCTGGAGATCCACTTCCTGGAAAACGACGAAGCGCGGATCGGCCCGGCGCGCTTCCTCGGCGCCACCCTGTGGACCGACTTCCAGCTCTATGGCGCGGA
Organism: Pseudomonas sp. FDAARGOS_761; assembly: GCF_013343155.1. Classification (NCBI taxonomy): domain Bacteria; kingdom Pseudomonadati; phylum Pseudomonadota; class Gammaproteobacteria; order Pseudomonadales; family Pseudomonadaceae; genus Pseudomonas; species Pseudomonas sp. FDAARGOS_761. The sequence goes on from NZ_CP054572.1 coordinate 4,989,411, forward strand.
CGGCTATGCGCCCGCCCATGAGCTGGCCCTGCAATCGATGCCGGACTTCAGCTGCATCGACTGGTTCGGCGGCGACTTCACCCCCGAGCAGAGCATCGCCCTGCACCGAGCCTCGCGCGACTGGCTCGCCGAACAGCTGGCGCGGCCCCACGACGGCCCGACGCTGGTGGTCAGCCACCACGCGCCCAGTGCGCTGTCGATCCCGCCGCAGTTCGTCGGCAACCCGCTCTCGCCAGCCTTCGCTTCCAACCTCGACGAACTGGTGGCGCAGGCCGACTACTGGCTGCACGGTCACGTCCACGATGCCCTCGACTACCGCATCGGCCGGGCACGGGTGCTGGCCAATCCGGGCGGCTATCCCCACGAGAGAGGCGGGTTCCGTCCGGAATTCGTCTTCGAGGTCTGAGCCTCAGCGCGGCAACTGGCTGAAGAAGCGCCAGATTTCCACTGGCGCGTCCAGTTCCGGGTCGCTCTTGCCGAGAATCCGCGGGAAGCGATAGTCCGGCTGCGCCAGCACGTGGCCGCCGCCATGCACGCTGAGCAGCTCCACCGGCGGATGGCCGTCTTCCTGCCAGCGCTGGCGCTCGGTCCAGACCGGGCCGGGACGGGTCAGCGGCGCCACGTCCGGCGGCGCGGCGATGCCGTTCAGGCCGGCCCACCAGCGTGCCGAGTCCAGGGTCGAGCGTACCGCGCCCCGGTCGCCGAAGCCGAACAGGCTGACCTTGCCGCCGAGATAGGGATTGATCGGATCGCGCGTGCCGTTGATCAGCAACGCCGCGGTCGGCCGCTCGACCGGACGACAGGCATCGTTCTCCGTGGTCGGCAGGCTCGCCGCCACCGTTGCGATCGCCGCCGGCAACCCCGGCGCTTCGGCGGCCAGGCGGAAAGCCATCTGGCCGCCATTGGAGTAGCCGGCGACATATACCCGCTGCGGATCGACGCGGTATTCCTGGGCCAGCCGCGCCACCAGCGCGCGGAGGAAAGCCACGTCATCGACGTCACGCAGCCGTGCCGAATAGCTGGCGGCCTTGCGGCAATCGTTCCAGTGGCCCTCAAAGCCGTCCGGGTAGGCCACCAGGAAACCTTCTTGCGCCGCCAGCCGGTCGAAGCCGTAGCCGCTGATGCGGCGCATCTGCGCGCCGTCGCCCCGTGAGCCGTGCAGCACCACCAGCAACGGCGCCCCCTCGGACACGCCCGGCGGCACGTAGAGCAGATAATGCCGGCGCAGGCCCGCGACCTTCAGGCTCGAGTCCTCGCTGTGGCCGGCCAGCGCGGGGGTGCGCAGGGCCTCGTCCTGCAGCCACCACCAGGCGCCGGCGAGCAGCGCCAGGACCAGCAGCAGGATAAGCGTGCGAACCAGGCGGATCAGCGTACGCATCGCGGTTCTCCCGTTCTCGGCGTCTTCGGACAACGTTAGGCCGGGTTGCGCCGGAATGCCCGAACCATGGCCTTTCTCCAGAGACCCCGGGGCGGCGTACTTTGCTCCCGGACAACCACAACCGTGCCGTTTGCTGGCACACTTGCGCCTTTGTCACGCCGGCTGCCGCCTGCCTCATCCGCCTGCCAGGACGCTCGGCCGAGCCGTCGTCCGGCAACCGCACCGGCCGTTCGATCAAGGAGCCAACCGATGTCCATTCGTCCTTCACTGCCGCTGGCCGGGCTGCTGCTCGCCGTCTCCCTGCCGCTCTCCGCCGCCCAGCCGGGCACCACCAAAGGCGCCCCGCTCAGCGGTTGCGCCGCCAAGCAGGCCGCCATCGAGGCGAAGCTGGAAACGGCCCGCTCGTTCGCCAACGAAGGCCAGGTGGCCGGCTTGGAAAAGGCCCTCTCCGAGGTCAAGGAACACTGCACCGAAGCCGGCCTGCTGAGGGAGAACAAGCAGAAGGTGATCGACAGCGAGCGCGAGGTCAGCGAACGCGAGAAGGATTTGCGCAAGGCCATGGGCAAGGGCGATCCGGAGAAGATCGAGAAACGCAAGGCCAAGCTGGCCGAGGCCCGCGCCGAACTGGAAGAGGCCAAGAAAGGCCTGGAACAGGCCCAGGCACAGTAGGACACCAGGTACCGCCCTACGCCTCGCGCCTCCCACGCAAGGCGTATGATGCCCATGGCGTTACCCGCCATCCGCGCCGCAGCGGGACACCAGGTGCCGCCCAGCGCTGCCGCAACGGCGGATGAGCGCCAGCGCTCATTCGCCCTACCCCTCGCGCCTTCCAGGCAGGGCGTATGACGCCCGGTCCGGCCTCAGAGCGCGCGGAATTTCTTGTGGCAGGCTTCGCAGGCGTCTTCCACCGCGGCGAAGTCCTTGCGCACGCCATCCGGGGTCAGCGTGGCCTGGCGAGTGTTGTCCTGGAGACGGTTCATCGCGTCGATGAAGACCTGGGTGGCGGCCTTGAACTCCTGCTGGCGCTGCCAGACCTCGTCCTTGGCGCGGGTGTCCTCGCCCTCCTCGCCGGCCTTGGGACTGGGGAAGTACTGCCAGGGCTGGTCGGCCAGTTGGTGCAACTTCGCCGATCCGGCGCGGAACTTCTCCGCGTCGAAGGGCAGGCGTCCGCGGAGCATCCCGCCCATGTCCTCGCTGGTCCGTAGCATTTCCTTGAAGATCGCCTGGCGCTTGGCCTCGGGCGAATTGGGATCCATACGGTGACAGCCGCTCAGGGCGACGCCGGCCAGCAGCACGACGAGCAGGGACTTCAGCTTCATGGCAAGGCTCTTTTTTCAGGGTCGATCACGGAAGCGGCGGATTATCCGCCGCCACCGCCGATTGATCCAGAGCCGCGCGCCCGCACTGCGGCCATAGGCCGCAGCGGGCTGCTCAGGCGGAAACCACGAAGAACGCGGCGATGAGCAGCATGCCGACGAACCAGACCAGCGAGCGCAACGGCCCCCAATCGGCGAGGTAGCAGATGACGTAGAGCAGGCGACTGGTGATCCAGGCAATGGCCAGGCTATCCAGGGTCGCCTGCGAAGCGTTGCCGACCAGATGGGCGATGATCACCGCCGCGGCGAACGCCGGGGTCACTTCGAAAGCGTTCAACTGGGCGTTGTTGGCACGCCGGCGAAAGCCTTCGAGCGAACCGAGGAACGCCCGCGGGTCGGCGTTGGCCCGACCGCCGTAGCCCTCCCCGCCGAACTTGGCGATGGAGGTACAGACGTAAGGCAGGAAGATCGCGATCAGCACGCACCAGAAAGCGATGGTCATGGCAGTTCCTTGTGGTTGTGGAACTGCAACTCAAGCTGGCGCCGCTCGTTCTGTAAAGGCACAGCCCCTTCAGAGTTTCATCAGCAGCATTCCGGCCAGCACCAGGCCGCACGCCAGCAGGCGCGGCAGTCCGAACGGCTCGTTGAGGAAGCGCATGCCGAACAGCACCGCCAACAGCACGCTGGTCTCGCGCAACGCCGCCGCTTCGGCGATCGACCCCAACTGCATGGCCCACAGCACCAGGCCGTAGCTGGCCAGCACGCAGACCCCGACCGCCAGGCCGAGCTTCCACTCCAGCGCCCAGAAGCGGGCGAAGGCGCGGGTTCGCGCGCCGGCGGCGATCAGCGGGAACGGCAGGCCGGAGAGCAGCGTCAGCCAGACCAGGTAGTCCAGCGCCAACGGCCAGCGCTTCAGGGCGTTGCCGTCGCTCCAGGTGTAGCCGCCGATGCACAGGCCGATCAGCAGCACCACCGGCAGGGTCCGCCAGGGCAGGCGCGAACCGCCGCCGCCCCAGAGCAGGCAAAGCATGCCGAAGGGGATCAACAGGATGCCGAGGATCTGCCGGCCGCTGAGCTGCTCGCCGCCGAACGCCAGGGTCAGGCCCAGCACCACCAGCGGCGACAGCCCGCGCATCAGCGGATAGACCAGGCCCAGGTCGCCGACCTTGTAGGCCTCGATCAGCAGTACCCGGTAGAGCAGTTGCAGGACGGTGGCGCCGAGCAGCCAGGGCCAGACTTCGGCCGGCGGCAGGCTGACGAAGGGCAACAGCAGGATGGCGCAGAGCACGCCGACCACGTCCATGCAGGCGACGACCAGCAAGCGGTCGCTGCTGAACTTGACCAGGGTGTTCCAGGTGGCGTGGAGAACGGCGGCGCACAGCACCAGGCTGGTGGCTAGCATGATGGTCCTTTTGGTATAGACCAAGATAGTCTATCCCGGCGGAGCCTCCAGATGCTCACCCCGTTGCGGCGTTTTTCCCTGAAAGCTCCTACGAAAGCGGAGAAACATGCAGCAGACATCGTTACGTCAAACGGCTTAATCTTCGGGCAATCCTGATGGACTACCATCGGCCAGCGCCGCACAGTGCCGGCCCGGCCTCCCTTATCAACGACACAGGAATCCCTGCCTTGAGCGCTCTCCTCAAGCCCCTCGACAACCGCTTGTTCTGGCCCGCGGTCGCCATCGGCGGCCTGCTGATCCTCGCTTTCGTCCTCTACCTCCAGCACGTGCGCGGCTTCGCGCCCTGCTCGCTGTGCATCTTCATTCGCCTGGACGTGCTCGGCCTGGTGCTCGCCGGGATCGTCGGCAGCCTCGCCCCGCGTTCACGGATCGCCGGCGGCATCGCCGCGCTGGGCATGCTCGCCGCCAGCCTGGGCGGGATCTACCACGCCTGGTCGCTGGTCGCGGAAGAGAAACTGGCTGCCCAGGGCATGGGCAGTTGCAAGATGTTCATGGGCTTCCCCGAATGGATACCGCTGGATACCTGGCTGCCGCAGGTCTTCCAGCCCGAGGGACTGTGCGGCGAAGTGGTCTGGACCCTGCTCGGCCAGTCCATGGCGGTCTGGTCGCTGGCGCTGTTCGTGTTCTGCCTGCTGGCCCTGGCGGCCAAGCTGGCATTCGGCCGCCGCACCGCCTGACAGCGCCGATATCCGTGCCGGCACAAGGAACGTGCTGGCCATTGGCTGGTCTACAATCGAGCTTTCTCAACCCGGATGAGTACCACCATGCCTCGATTCCTCAGAAATGCCCTCCTTCCCGTCCTCGCCCTGCTGCTCAGCGGCTGCGGCTACAACGCCATGCAGGCCGGTGACGAACAGGTGAAAGCCGCCTGGTCGGAAGTGCTCAACCAGTACCAGCGGCGCGCCGACCTGGTGCCCAACCTGGTCAGCACGGTGAAGGGCTATGCCTCCCATGAGGCGTCGGTCCTGACCCAGGTCACCGAGGCCCGGGCCAAGGTCGGCAGCGTGCAGCTGAACGCCGACCAACTGGACGACGAGCAGGCCGTGCAGCGCTTCCAGAAGGCCCAGGGCGAACTGAGCTCGGCGCTTTCGCGCCTGCTGGTAGTCACCGAGAACTACCCGCAACTGAAGGCCGACGGCCTGTTCAAGGACCTGCTGACCCAACTGGAAGGCACCGAGAACCGCATCGCCGTCGCTCGCGGCCGCTACGTCAAGTCGGTACAGGAATACAACGTGCTGCTGCGCCAGTTCCCCGGCGTGATCACCGCCAAGCTGTTCGGCTACAAGCCCAAGGCGAACTTCAGCGTGGAAAACGAAGCGGCCATCTCCACCGCGCCGAAAGTCGATTTCGGCAACCCGCAACCGGCGCAGTAAGCCATGCGCCGGCTGCTACTGGGCGCCGGGCTGCTGCTCGCCAGCCTGGTCGCCTGGGCCGATGTGCCACCGATACCCGCGCTGACGGCGCGGGTCACCGACCTCACCGCGACCCTTTCCGGCGACCAGCGCCAGCACCTGGAGCAACAGCTCGCCGCCCTGGAAGCCAAGAGCGGCGCGCAGCTCGCGGTGCTGCTGGTCCCGACCACCGGCGACGATTCCATCGAGGAGTACGCGGTGCGTACCTTCGAGAAATGGAAGCTGGGCCAGAAGAAGGTCGACGACGGCGTCCTGCTGCTGGTGGCGAAGAACGACCGCACCCTGCGCATCGAGGTCGGCTACGGCCTGGAAGGGGCCATCACCGACGTCCAGGCCGGGCGGATCATCAGCGAGCAGATCACGCCGCAGTTCCGCCAGGGCAATTTCTATGGCGGCATCCAGGCCGGCGTGGACAGCCTGGTGCAACTGATCGATGCCGAGAAGAACCCGGACAGCGCTACCGCCAGCACTCCCGTCGACGCCTTGCCGGCGGTTCCCGAGGCCACGCCGCCGCGGGCCCTGCCGGCACCGGTCGACGAGGGTGAGGTGTATGACAGCGCCCCGCCGGAGCCGAAGAAGAAGAGCGGCCTGAGCGGACAGCTCTGGGGCAATCCGGTCTACCTCGGTGTCTATGTGGCGGTCCTGCTCGCCGTGGCCCTGCTCGGACGCCTGCTGCCGTTGCAGTGGATGCGGCGGCGCAGCATCGGCCGCTTCCTGCTTTGCAGCGCGGCGGTCGCCGGCCTGGCCTGGCTGTTGAGCATGGGCCTGTGGCAGAACGTCGACCGCGCGGCGGACGACAGTCTCGGCGTACTGGCCCCGACCCTGTTCATCTACGCCCTGTTCCTGCTTCCCGGCGAAGTGCTGATGGCCATTCTCAGCGCCATCCTCAATAGTCGCGGCGGCGGTGGGGGAGGCGGCAGCGGCGGTGGCGGCATCTTCCGCGGTGGCGGCGGCTCCAGCGGCGGCGGCGGCGCCTCCGGACGCTGGTGACGAAAAGCCCGAGGCCTGTGCCTCGGGCTTTTTTCATCGGTCGGCGACGGTTATCGCCGATGCCGGAAGTCTTCGCCGCTATCCGGCAAACGACAGGGTAACGCGCCCCGTCAGGCGTATACCCAGAGCACCCTGACCGGCGCCTGGCTGCGGTTGGCATAGCGGCTGCGCATATGGCTGGGAATCTGGAAACCGTCGCCGGCCTGCAGGCGCAGCTCCTCGTCCTCCAGCCACAGGGTCAGCTCGCCTTCGAGCACGTAGCCGCCCTGCTCCGAGCTGTCCAGCAGGTCGCGCTCGCCGCTGTCGGCACCCGCTTCAAGGCAGGTTTCGAGCATGAAGAAGGCACCGCCAAGACGCGGCGACACCAGGTTGTCGCTGGCGCCACGAGCGTAGGCCAGGGTCCGACGCTCGCCCGGACGGGTCACCCAGGGCGAGGCCTGGGTCTTCGGCGAGCAGAAGAAGTAGGTCGCCGGCACCCCGAGCACCTGGCTGATGGCGACCAGGTCGTCCACCGCCGGCCGCGACAGGCCGCGCTCGACCTGGGAGACGAAGCCCACCGAACGGCGAATGCCGTCGGCCAGCGCCTGCAGGGTGATGCCCTTGCGCTTGCGCAATTCGCGCACCAGGCTGGCGATCTCCGCCAGGTCGTCGGCTACTTCGCTCATCTCGGCTCCGGGCCCTCTCAGAACAGGTCGCGCAAACGGTAATACGCTTTGCCCAGGGCTTCCAGCGGCGCGGCGAAGCGCTGGCCGCCGGGAAACTTCGGATTGCGCAGACGCTGGTAGAGCGCCAGGGTCTCGTCCTCGCCGAGCAGCGCGTCGCTGACCGCCCTGGCCGCCGCCAGACTCGGCAGCACGCCGTGGCCGGAGTAGCCTTGCAGCCAGTAGCGGTTGCCCTGCCGGCCGATGTCCGGGGTGCGCCGCATGCTGCAGTCGATATGCCCGCCCCAGGCGTATTCCAGCGCCACCCCGCGCAACTGCGGGAACACCCGTTCGAGATAGGGCCGGGTGGCGGCGCGGATGTCGCTGGGCATGCCGCCCAGGTAGGTGCAGCCGCCGCCGAACAGCAGGCGGTGGTCCGGGGTCAGGCGGAAGTAGTCGAGGACGAACTGGTTGTCAGTCACGCAGCAGTTGCGCGGCAGCAACGACTTCGCCCGTTCCTCGCCGAGCGGCTCAGTGGCGACCTGATAGGTGCCCACCGGCAGCATCCGTTGCGACAGCTCGCTGTCCAGCCCGTCGATGTAGGCGTTGCAGGCCAGCACCAGCGCCGCGCAGCGGATCTCGCCGTGCTCGGTACGGACCCGGTAGCCGTCGCCCTCCTCGCGATAGTTCAGGGCCCGGGTCCGCTCGTGGATACGCCCGCCGGCGCGCTCGATGGCGGCGGCCAGGCCGAACGCCAGCTTGAGCGGATTCAGGTGTGCGGCGTGGGGATCGTAGAGACCGGCAAGGTAGCGCTCGCTGGCGATCCATTCGGGCAACTCGTCCTTCGCCACGAAGCGTAGCCCCTCGTAGCCCCAGCGACGGTTGGCCTCGGCCTGCCAGTCGTAGAGCAGGCCGACCCGGCGCGGCAGGATCGCCGTCCATAGGTGGCCGACCCGGTAGTCGCAGTCGAAGCCATGTCGCTGCGGCAACTCGCGCATCTCGCCGGCCGCCCAGAGCATGCCGTCCCAGAGACGGCGTGCGCCTTCGTAGCCGAGGTCGGCCTCCAGCGGCGGCAGGTCGCTGGACCAGCCGGGCAGCGCCTGCCCGCCGTTGCGCCCGGAGGCCGCCCAGGCGATCCGGCTGGCTTCGATGACGCATACCTGGCGTCCGCCTTCGACCAGCCGCAGCGCCGTGTGCAAGCCGCTGAAACCGGCGCCGACCACCAGCACCTCGCAGTCGAGGTCGCCCTCCAGGGACTGGCGCGGCTGGATCAGTTCGGGATTGACGGCGGCGTAGTAAGTGCCGACATGCTCGTTGGATTGCAGGAACATCGCGACCTCCGTGAAATTATATTGGTTATTTTTCATGAAAAATAACACTTAAAATTTCACGACACCAGTCCCGAGCATTCGCAAACGGCCGGCAGGATGCCGTCGCGCACCAGCAGAGGCAGAGGGGCAAATATTCGAAAGGAGGCGGGAAGCCCCCCGCCAGAGCGAAACTGGCGAGGGGCAGACGTGCGGACGGCGCGGCTCGCGCCGCAGAGAAAAGGTGCACGACCACGGGCGGGGGCATGCCGGGCGTGCTGCGCCAGTGTCGGCGCCGACGGGAGCGGGCGACAGGTACGAATGCACCAGCCGCCCTGGTGCATTCGTACCCTCTTCGTTTATTTGCGCCCGTTGCCGTTGCGCGGCTCCGGCGCGAATCCGCGTTCGCGTGCCCAGACGATGGCCTCGCCACGGCTGTGGACATCGAGCTTGGCGTAGATGGTCGCCACGTGGTTGCGCACGGTGTTCGGCGCCAGGCCCAGTTCCTTGGCGATCTCCTTGTCCGCCAGGCCCTGGCAGATGAGGTCGAACACCTCGCGCTCGCGCGCAGTCAGGTCGGCCAGTTCGGCGCCGGTGCCCGGCGCGTTGGCGCGGCGCACGTTGGCGAGCTTTTCGATCAGGGTGCGGCTGAACCAGGAAGCGTCCTGCATCACCGTCTCGATGGCGTGCACCAGCTCCATTTCGGTGCGCCGCCGGTCGCTGATGTCCAGCAAGGCCACCAGCACGCAGTCCTGCTCGTTGAGGCTCACCGCCTCGGCCGAGACCAGGCAGTCCAGGCCGTTGCGATCCTTGTGCTGCAGGCGCAGCTGGACGTTGCGCACGCTGCCGCTCTGCGCCAGCAGCTCGCCCAGGCGCTCGGCGCCGCCGTCCTGCCACAGCCCGCAGGCGACGGTGGACTCGCCGAGCAGTTCCTCGGCCTGGTAGCCGAAGGTTTCGCTGAAGGCCTGGTTGATGTCCAGCGCCTGCAGGTCGTCGCCGTACAGCACCAGGCTCGGCACCGGTGCCATGCGGAAGGCCTTGGCGAAGCGCTCCTCGCTCTTGCGCAGGGCCTCCTCGGCCTTCTTCCGCGGTTCGAGATCGGTGAAGGTGAAGAGCATGCAGGCCTCCTCGCCGACCTCTATCGGTTGCCCGGCGACCACCACGCACTTGCGTCCGCCCTCCGCCACCCGCAGGCTCGCCTCCATCTGCGGGATGGTCTCGCCGGCGCCCAGGCGCTCCACCGCCAGTTCGCGGCGCTCGGCCTGGTCGAGTACGTCCAGCTCGTACACCGAACGGCCGATCACCTGGTCGCGGGCATAGCCGGTCATTTCCAGGAAACCGACATTGACCTTCACGTAGCGGTAGTCGCTGAGCCGGCAGATCACCGCCGGCGCCGGGTTGGCATTGAAGGTCTTCTCGAAGCGCTGCTCGGCGCTGGCCCACTCGGTGGCGTCGTGGAGGATCAGCACCAGGCAGTCGGGCTTGTCCTCGGGGGTGGTCAGCACCAACCCGCGCACGCGGTGCACCCAGTGGGTGTCCTCGTCGGCGGCGGGAAACACTTCCACCACCACGTCGCTGAAGCACTCGCCAGCCACCAGGCGCTCGGCCGGGTACTGGCCCTCCTGCAGCGGATGATTGTTGCGGTAGCGCAGGCGAAAGCGCTCGCGATACTCGCCGGTATCGGCGCCCAGGCCTTCCAGCGAATCGACGCCGTGCATCGCCAGGGCCGCCTCGTTGGCCCAGAGGATGCGCTGGTCCGGCTCGATCAGGATCACCCCTTCGGTAAGACCGGCGATGATCTGCTGCAACTGGCGGCGGTCGGTCTGGGTACGCAGTACCTGGTCGTTCATGCTGTTCCTCTTGGATGGAGCGATTTTCCGGGGGCAGCAAGGATGCCCGCCCGCCCTGACCGCGCACGCGTGACGATTGCACTAGCGGTGCTAGTGCATTTGCATCGCGAAACGATAGCGGAGGCACCCCTACCCTGGCGATACAGGAAGCAATGTCCGGGCGGGAAGCCCAGACGCCGCGCCGGCCGGGAGGCTACGCCGCCCCTCGGTCCCGAGGTCGTCGACGCATCCACCCGACTCGCCCTGCACGAGAAGAAAGCCCCATCCCCTTGCATGAGCGATGCGATGAGCAAGAACAAGCACCCCGATCTCGGCGAGATCCAGCGCAGCCTGAACCAGGCGCTGGAAGGCTACGACTGCCAGTGCCGGATGCACTACGACGGCACCGTCAGTATCAATGTCGCCGCCCGAGAGCACGACGAAACCTTCACCTTCGTCGGCATCCAGCCCGGCGAGCTGGACAACCCCACCCGCCTGCACCTGTTCGCCGAAAGCCTGCGTCGCGACCTGGCACTACTGGAGCCCTGGTTGGGAAAGCACGCAGCCTAGAATAAAAAAAGCGCCCCACAGGACCAAAACGACGTCCGGAGGCGCATGCGAGGACAGAGGAATCTTTCTGGCGATCAGGCCCGGCGTGCGATCTCCGCCGGCCGATGCGCCAGGTAATCGAGCAACAGGAACAGCACCGGCGCCACCTCGCGGCAATGCGCGACACCCTGGCGGATCCTCCCGGCGCTCTGCACCGCCCCTTCCCGTTGCAGGTCCTGCGGGCAGGCATCGAGCAGCGCCTCGATGCTCTCCGCGGTGCTTTCCAGGTGACATTGCAGGCCGATAGCCTGCTCGTTCCAGATGAAGCCCTGGTTGGCGCAGGCAGCCGAACCATAGAGCGGCACGCTGCCGGCTGGCAGGTCGAAGGTCTCGCCGTGCCAGTGGAACGCCATCAGCCGTTCCGGCAGGCGCTCGCCCAGCGGCGAGCCCAGCGCCTGGCTGTACCTGTGCAGCGGCCACCAGCCGATCTCCGCCTGGCGTCCCGGGCGTACCGCAGCCCCCAGCGCCTGGGCCAGCAGCTGCGCGCCGAGGCAGATGCCAAGGACCTTCTTGCCGGCATCCAGCGCCGCGCGGATCAAACGCTTCTCCGCCACCAGCCAGGGATATTGCGCTTCGTCGTGGACGCTCATCGGCCCGCCCATCACCACCAGCAGGTCGAAGCTGTCCAGCGCAGGCAGGTGGGCGTCGGCGTAGAGGTAGCAGACGTGCTCGTGCTCGCAGTGGCGGCCGATCCAGTCGCCGATCCGCGCGCTGCCTTCGAAGGGAACGTGTTGCAATACCAGGGCGCGCATCAGGCCACCTCCTCGTGTCGGTTGGCGACCCGGGCCAGGGCCCGCTCCAGTCGCCGCAGCATTTCGTCGACGTTGGCCCGGCTCACCGTCAGCGCCGGGGAAAAACGCAGGCAATGCGGCTGCGGCGCGTTGATCAGCAGGCCTTCGCCGAACGCCGCGCGAACCACCGCCGGCGCGCGCTGGCCGATCAGCGGCAGCCCCCAGAACAGTCCCTGGCCGCGCAGCGGACCATGCCCATAGCGACGCGCGACACGGGCCAGGCCATCGCGCAGGTGAGTGCCCTGCTCGCGCACCTGCTCCAGGAAACCCGGCTCCAGCACGGTATTCAGTACCGCCAGCCCAGCAGCGGTCATCAACGCGTTGCCATGGTGGGTGCCAAGCTGGTCGCCCGGTTCGAAGCAACAGGCGTTGCCACGCGCCAGCAGCGCCGACAGCGGCACCCCGGCGCCGAGGCCCTTGCCGAGGGTAACGATGTCGGCGCGTACCCCGTACAGTTCCTCCGCCAGCAGCGCGCCGCAGCGGCCGATGCCGGTCTGCACCTCGTCGAGGATCAACAGGACGCCACGCTGCCGGCACAGCCGCTCGATGCCACGCAGGTAGTCGAGGGTCGCCGGGATCACCCCGGCATCGCCCTGCACCGGCTCCAGCATCACCGCCACCGTCTCTTCGTCGATGGCCGCGGCCATGGCGTCGAGGTCGTTGAACGGCACCCTGGCGAAGCCCTCCAGGCCATGCTGCGCCGGCTTGCCACAAGCCGTCAGGGTGCCCGGGGTGCGTCCATGGATGCTGTTGACGGTGCTGACGATCCGTTGCGCGCCGCCGCGATGCAGGCGGCCCCACTTGCGCGCCAGGGCGATGGCCGCTTCGTTGGCCTCGGCGCCGCTGGTGAGGAAGTAGGCCTGGTCGCTGCCGGTCGCCAGGCACAGGCGCTGCGCCAATGCCAGCACCGGCCGGTTGAGCAGGCCGGGGCCGGCGCTGACCAGCTCCCGCGCCTGCCGGGCCAGGGCCTGGACCAGCACGCTGGGACTGTGGCCGAGGCAGTTCACCGCCAGGCCCTGGGCGAAGTCGAGGAAGGCGCGTCCGTCGCTGTCCCACAGCCACGAGCCCTGGCCACGGACGAACACCTGTTCGGGCCGTTCCTGGGTGCGCATCAGGCGCAGGCTATCCAGCGCATCAGCCATCTTTCAGTTCCTCGGTCATGTACTCCACCGCCAGCAAGCGCACGCCCTGCGGCCCCTGTTCCAGCAGCCGGCGGCTTTCCCGGCGCGTTTCGATGCGCAGTTCGAAGCCGTCGCCGGCGGGGAAGCGCTGGCGCATCAGCTCGCGCACCTCGGCAAAGCGCGCGGCGCTCACCGTCATGCTGGCCAACAGCCGGCCGGACTGGCTCAAGGTGATCAGGTAGTCGCTCAAGAGGCATGCTCCCGGTAATCCGACGGCCCGTGCAGGCGCGGCCCCCAGTCTTCCACCACGCCGCTGGACAGGCGTTTCGCCGCTGTCTTGCGCCAACGCTGGGATAGCGCGTCGCAGGCCATCATCTGGCGCAACCCGAGAGGCTCCAGGGGATCGCCGAAATACCACTGCAACAGGCGGGCGACGGTCAGTTCGGGGTAATGCCGCTGGACCAGCTTCAGCTCGTCCCCGGGAGTCACCATGCCGCTGCGCAGGACCCGATAGAACCAGCCGCAGCGGCCGCCGCTCTGCAATTCGTCGGGCAGCTCGGGAAGATTCCAGCGCTGGCCCTGGCGATAGCAGGGCGAACGCGGCTGGCTGACTTCCAGCAGGGCATCGCCCCAATGGAACTGGTCGCCGATGCAGACCTCGGCTTCGGTGATGCCGTAGGTCGAGATGTTCTCGCCGAACGCCGGCAGTTGCCAGCGGTTCAGCGGGTGGCGCTTGCGCCAGTAGCGGTAGTGCTCGGCGGGATAGTGATGGAGAGCGCGCTCGAGGCCGCCGTGGTGGCGGATGTCGGCCTGTTCGTCGCCGGGCAGGCCATCGTGGCCCAGCCAGAACTCCTGCTCGACCGGCAGCTTGTCGATCGCGCTGACCAATCCGCCCCAGGTTTCTTCGACTTTACCTATGAAAACACCGTTTACGACTATCTGCTCCATTGCTCCGCGACCACCCGATGTACCGCCAATGCAGCTAGACTAGTGCCTCACGCGGGACCCACTCCATTTCGATTTTCCAGTTTCATCGATAAGAACAGCTTATGGATTTTCGCCAACTCCGCTATTTCGTCGCGCTCTACGAAGAAGGCCACGTCGGCCGCGCCGCCGAACGCCTGGCCCTGTCGCAACCGGCCCTCTCGCAGCAGATCCGCCAGTTGGAGCAGAACCTCGACGTCTCGCTGTTCCAGCGCAGCGGCAAGCGCCTGCTGCCGACCGTCGCCGCCCACACCCTGTACAACCATGCGGTACCGCTGCTGGAGGGATTGGAAAGGGCCCGCGAGGCGATGCGCGTATTCCGCGGGCAGACCCCGCGCAGCCTGGCGATCGGCGTGCTGCAGACGGTCAACGCCAGCCTGGTGCCGTACATGGTCGAACGCCTGCATGCCGCGCAGCCGCACCTGCGGGTGCAGATCTACGAACTGTCGGGAATCGACATCGAGCGGCGCCTGCTCACCGGCAACCTGGACATCGGCATCGGTTTCCTGCCGCCGCGCCAGCCGGGCCTGCACAGCGTCGAGCTGTACGAGGACGAATTGCAGTTGGTGATCCCCGAGGAACACCCGTTGAAGGAATTCAGGAAGGTGTCCCTGGCCCAGGCCGCGGAGTTGCCGATGCTGCTGCTCGGCGAGGAGTTCCGTGCGCGCCAGATCTGGCAGGAGCAACTCGCCGCGATCGGCCGGCGGCCGCGGGTGCAGGCGGAACTGAACCACATGAGCGGGATTCTCGACAGCCTGCCGCAGACCCGCTTCGCCACCGTTCTACCGGGCAAGGCACGGCAGATGCACTCGAACCAGCGGCTGCTGTGGAAACCGCTCAGCGAACCGCGCATCCCGCTGAAGGTCGGCCTGGTCTACCGCGACGCGCAACGCCAGCACGCCAGCGTCGAGCTGCTGCGCTCGCTGCTGGAAGGCGTGGTCTGAGCGACGCGGTTTTCCTCGGGCAATAAAAAACCCCGCCTTTTGGGCGGGGTTTTGCAGACCTCTATCCTGACATCCGTGCTACGCCACCATCCATGGTGGATTCCCTGAGTTTCCGTATTGTCTTTGGCGCTTCCTGCGCAATGTCCTGACGGTTTGAAGATTACGCATCTCCGCGAGGGGGAGAAAGCAGCCAAAACCACCGCCGTTTGTAAGCCTTGGCTTACACGCTGTAATAGTTCCGCTCGCCGGACCGACGGCAACACCCAGCCGCCGCGAGCTTGCCGTGCGTCAAGATGATCTGCGCCGGGCCCGCTACAGTGGCCAGTCCCCTCATCATCGCGAGCCTTCCCAGCATGGAATTCCAGCGCGTCCACCAGCAGTTGCTGCAAAGCCACCACCTGTTCGAACCGCTTTCTCCCGTCCAGCTCCAGGAACTGCTCGCCAGCAGCGACCTGGTCAACCTCGACAAGGGCGCCTACGTGTTCCGCCAGGGCGAGCCGGCGCACGCCTTCTACTACCTGATTTCCGGCTGCGTGAAGATCTACCGGCTGACCCCGGAAGGCCAGGAGAAGATTCTCGAAGTGACCAACGAACGCAACACCTTCGCCGAGGCGATGATGTTCATGGACACCCCGAACTACGTGGCCACCGCCCAGGCCGTGGTACCCAGCCAGCTGTTCCGTTTCTCCAACAAGGCCTACCTGCGCCAGTTGCAGGACAACACCCCGTTGGCCCTGGCCCTGCTGGCCAAGCTCAGCACCCGCCTGCACCAGCGCATCGACGAGATCGAGACGCTTTCCCTGAAGAACGCCACCCACCGCGTGGTGCGCTACCTGCTGACCCTCGCCGCTCACGCGCCGGGGGAGAACTGCCGGGTGGAAATCCCGGTGGCCAAGCAACTGGTGGCCGGTCACCTGTCGATCCAGCCGGAAACCTTCTCGCGGATCATGCACCGCCTCGGCGACGAGGGCATCATCCGCCTCGACGGCCGCGAAATCAGCATCCTCGACCGCGAACGCCTGGAGTGCTTCGAGTGAACAGCCCCGCCGCTTGATCGCGGTCAAGCGCGCCACGGCCCGTCCACCGGCAAGCTGGCGGGGTCGAGCCCGCGAGAACGCCCATGCGCCAATGCCTGTATTGCCTCCATGAAACCGAAGGCGCGGAAAGCGCCTGCGAACAGTGCGGCATGCCACTGCCCAGCGCTTCCCAGCGCCAGCTCCAGGGTCGCCGGCAGCGGCGCTTCGCCTGGTTCTGCGTCGGGCTGGCGCTGTTCTGCCTGGGCATGATGCTCTGGCTGCCGCGCGATGTTCCCTGAGGCCTCTCAGCGGCGCAGGCGCCGATAGAGCTGGAGCAGGCGCTCGGGCAACTGCCCGGCGCGCTCGACCAGCGCGAAGCCGTCGGCGCCGAACAGGTAGGGCAGGTAGTCCGCCGCCTCCTTGTCGATGGTGATGCAGAACGGCACCAGTCCCTGGCTGCGCGCCTCGATCACCGCCTGGCGGGTGTCCTCGATGCCGTAGCGGCCCTCGTAGCGGTCCAGGTCGTTGGGCTTGCCGTCGCTCAACAGCAACAGCAGGCGACGCTTCTGCGGCTGCCCGCCGAGCACCTGGCTGGCCCGGCGGATCGCCGCGCCCATCCGCGTGTAGTAGCCCGGCGAGAGCGCCAGCACGCGACCGCGGACCTCGCCGCCGTAGCCTTCGTCGAAATCCTTCAGCACCTGCCAGCGCACCTGCTGCCGGCGCACCGAGGAAAACCCGTACAGCGCGAAGGGGTCCCCCAGCGCCTGCAACGCCTCGCCGAACAGCAGCAGGCTGTCGACGATGCTGTCGATCACCCGCCGCTGGTCGTCGAGGTAGGCTTCGGTGGACATCGACAGGTCCGCCAGCAACAGGCAGGCGAGGTCGCGCCGGCGCGGCCGCTGTTCGAGGAACAGGCCTGGCTGGGTGGAACCGCCGCGCCGCCGCTCGACCTGGAAGTCGAGCCAGGCATCGAGGTCGATCTCGTCGCCCTGCGGCTGCTGGCGCAGGCGTTGGCGGCCGTCGCGCAGGCAGGCGAACTGGCGGCGCAGATGCAGCGCGGTCTTCTCCAGGTGCGCCGGCAGGCTGGCGCTGGTCGCGCCGCGCGGCCGCATCGGTTGCAGCAGCACGTGGTCGCTCAGCAGGCGCTGCTGCCGATAGTCCCACTCGGGCAGCTTCAGCCCGGGGCCGAGCGGCAGGTCATCGTAGTCGGCGGCCGGCAGGTCGAGATCCAGGCGCAGGCCGCCGCCCTTCTGCGTGCGCTGGCGCGACAGCGACAGGTAGTCGAGGTCTTCGGCGACGCGCGCGCCGTCCGGGTCGTCCTCGTCGTCGCTACAGCGGTCCAGGGCCAGGTGCTCCGACCAACTGAGCAGGCTTTCCAGGCGGAACAGCAGCAGGTTGCGCTCGCTGTCGCGCTCCTCGACGCGCTCGGCGCGCTTGCGCGCTCCGCTGCGGGCGACCTGGCGCTTGCCGGCGCCGGCGGCCGCTTCCTCGCCGTCCTCCGCGCTGGCGGAAGGCGTCCAGCGCTCGCCGGGATACAGCCACAGCGGCACCGGCCAGGGCGCCCGCTCGACTCGCGGGAAGCGCTCGACACTGCCCGGCTCGGCAAGCGCGCGGCGCAGGGCGATTTCCAGTTCGGCGTCTGCCGCCGGGCAATCGTCCAGCGACGGGCGCTGGCGCAGATGCGCGGCGACCAGCCGGGCGTAGCGCGGGCGCAGCGCCGGATAGGCATCGAGCAACTGCCGCGCCCAGCGCTGGTTGTCCTGGGCCCAGTGCCGCAGCGGCCCGGCGCTGGCCGCCAGCAGCGCCAGCCAGCGATACAGTTCGCGGTTCAGCTCGGCCTGCGGATAGACCGCGAGGGATTCCGGCAGGCGCAGGCTGTCGCCGTTGAACCAGGACACCGGGGCCTGCTCGCAGGTCCCGGCGACCCGCTGCAACCAGGTGCGGCGTAGCAGCAGGCGGCGCGCCGGGGTCGCCTCGAGGGCTACCCCCGGTGCGCCGCCGAGCGCCCGGAAGAGCATGCCGAGCGGACGCCGCATGCTCTCCAGGGTCACCCGCGCCGCCTCGAACTCGCCGCTGGCATGGCGGGTGATGAAGCGGTGCCAGTGGGCGCCGACCCATTCCTCCAGCTCGACGGCGAAGGCCATCTCAGGCGGCCGCCTTGCCGCGCCGGAAGCTCAGCAGGTAGGCGACCAGGCCGATGAGGAACACCACCCCGGCGCCTTCGCGCAGCCAGTAGAAGATCGCCAGCTGGTCCTGGGTGGCCATGAAGGTCATCGCCGCGCCGTCCGCCGGCATCCGTTGCAGCCAGACCTGCAGCACCCCGGCCGCGGAGAGGAACAGGGTGATGAACACCATCGCCACGGTCATCAGCCAGAAGCCCCACATCTCCAGGACCTGCGAGCGGTTGTCCATCGCCTCGCCGATCCCGCGCAGGCGCGGCATGGCGTAGGAGATGATGGTCATCACGATCATCGCGTAGGCGCCATAGAAGGCCATGTGGCCGTGGGCGGCGGTGAGCTGGGTGCCGTGGGTGTAGTAGTTGACCGGCGCCAGGGTATGCATGAAGCCCCACACTCCCGCGCCGAGGAAGGCCATCACTGTGGTGCCCATGGCCCACAGCGCGACCGCGCGGTTCGGATAGTCGCGGCGGCGGCGGTTGATGGTGTTGAAGGCGAACAGCACCATGGCGAAGAACGGCAGCGGCTCCAGCGCCGAGAATACCGAGCCGAGCCACAGCCAGTAGCCGGGCACGCCGATCCAGAAGTAGTGGTGGCCGGTGCCGATGATGCCGCTGATCAGCGCCATGGCGATGATCACGTAGAGCCACTTCTCGATCACCTCGCGGTCGACCCCGGTGATCTTCACCAGCACGAAGGCGAGGATCGCACCCATGATCAGTTCCCACACGCCTTCCACCCACAGGTGCACCACCCACCACCAGTAGAACTTGTCGCGGGTGAGGTTTTCCGGGTTGTAGAAGGAGAACAGGAACAGCAGGGCGAGGCCGATCAGGCCGGTCATCAGGACCATGCTGATGGCGGTCTTGCGCCCGCGCAGCACGGTCATGCCGACGTTGAACAGGAAGCCCAGGGCGACGATCACGATGCCCGCCTTGCTGATGGTCGGCTGTTCGAGGAACTCGCGGCCCATGGTCGGCCACAGTTCGTTGCCGGTGAGCCTGGCCAGGCCGGCGTAGGGCACCAGCAGGTAGCCGAGGATGGTCAGCACGCCGGCGGCGGCGAATACCCAGAACAGGATCCAGGCCAGCTTCGGGCTGTACAGCTCGCAGTCGCTCTCCTCCGGCACCAGGTAGTAGGCAGCGCCCATGAAGCCGAACAGCAGCCAGACGATCAGCAGGTTGGTGTGCACCATGCGCGCGACGTTGAAGGGGATCGCCGGGAACAGGAAGTCGCCGACCACGTACTGCAGGCCCATGATCAGGCCGAACAGGATCTGCCCGACGAAGAGGATCAGGGCGAACACGAAGTAGGGTTTGGCGACCGCCTGCGAGGCGAATTTCAGGGAGCCATTGGGCGACATCATCAACCCTCCTTGTTCGGCGGCCATTGGTTGGTATCGATCTTCGAGCTCCACTTGAGGAACTCGGCCAGGTCGTCGACCTGGCCCTCGCTGAGATGGAACTGCGGCATGGCGCGGCGGCCCGGCACGTTCAGCGGCTGGATCTTCATCCAGGCCTGGAGGAAGGTGTTGAAGCCCTCCTCGCCGCCACGGCGTCCGACCACGTTGCCCAGCTCCGGCGCGAAGTAGGCGCCCTCGCCGAGCAGGGTGTGGCAGCCGACGCAGTTGTTCTGCTCCCAGACCAGCTTGCCGCGCACCACCGCGGCGCTCATCGCGGCCTCGTTGGTGCGCTCGGGCAGGGTCTTCTCGGTGTGGTAGGTCAGGGCCAGGAACAGCAGGATGAAGAACACACTCCCGCCGAAATAGATGTTCCTGGCCATGCCTTTGGTAAAGGTCTCGGACATGCGGCCTCCTGGAATGGGTGGTGCGGCGATTCTAGGAAGCGGCGGCGGCGAACCCGCTTGATGGCAATCAAGATTCCCGAACGATTTACTCAGTTATTCATCCGCGCCAGGTACAGCGCAGCGCCCACCGCCAGGGCCATCAGCAGCGGCCAGGCCAGCAGCAGGCGGCGCCATAGCGCCGGGGCATGGGCCAGCTCCATGAAGCGCTCGCCGATCAGCCAGCCCTTGGCCACCGCGCAGGCCAGCACCGCCGCCAGCAGCCAGGGAGAGTCGCCGGCGCCGCCCAGCAGCACGCCGGCCACGGCCAGCGCCAGCAACGCCAGCCAGCAGAGGGTCAGGGTTCGCATCGGCACCTCATTGCAGGACGTAGACCAGCGGGAACAGCAGCACCCAGACCAGGTCGACCATGTGCCAGTAGAGCACTCCCGACTCCAGTCCCGAGCAAGCCTGCGGCGTATAACACCGGCGCCAGCAGGCCTGCGCCAGCCAGCCGAGGATCAGCAGGCCGAGCAGGACGTGGAGGAAATGGAAACCGGTCAGGCACCAGTAGAGGGTGAAGAAAGTGTCGTGCTCGATGTCCAGGCCGAGGTCGGCGAGCCGCCCGTACTCGTGCAACTTCAGGCCGACATAGACCAGCGCCAGCAGCAGCGCCGCCAGCAACCAGCCGCTCGCCTGGCGCGGCCGTCCGCGGCGCACCGCGTGCACCGCCAGCGCGGCGAGCCAGCCGGAGCTGAGCAGGGCCACGGTCAGCAACAGGCCCCAGCGGCTATCCAGTTGCTCCCGGCCGGCACGGAACAGCTCCGGCTGCCAGGCCTGGGCGCCGGCGAACGCCAGCAGCAGCAGGCTGAACACGCTGAGTTCGGCGAGGATGAAGAACCACATCGCCAGGTCGCCGGGCAGGCGCCGCTCGACGGTATCAGGCGACATGGAGATCGACGATGTCCATCAGCGCCGCCACCGTCGCCGGGTCGTCCGAGAGCGGTTCGGCCAGCGCCACCCGGCACGCCTCGCGCGGGTCCATGCCGTCGCCGATGAGGCGCGCGGCGAAGATCAGCAGGCGGGTCGAGGCGACTTCCTCCAGGTCGTGCTGCTCCAGCCGCCGCAGCGCCTGGCCCAACTGCACCAGGCGCTGCGCCAGGGCCTCGGCGCAACCGCTTTCGCCGACCAGGATGCGTGCCTCCTGCTGCGCCGCCGGGTAGTCGAAGCGCAACGCGACGAAACGCTGCCGGGTGCTGGGCTTCAGGCCCTTGAGCAGGTTCTGGTAGCCGGGGTTGTAGGACACCACCAGCATGAACGAAGGCGGCGCCTGCAACGTCTCGCCGGTGCGCTCCAGGTACAGCTCGCGGCGGTCGTCGGCCAGCGGGTGGATGGCGACCGTGGTGTCCTGGCGCGCCTCCACCACTTCGTCCAGGTAGCAGATACCGCCTTCGCGCACTGCGCGGGTCAGCGGGCCGTCCTGCCACCAGGTGCCGTCGGCGCCGATCAGATGGCGGCCGAGCAGGTCGGCGGCGCCCAGGTCGTCGTGGCAGGCGACGCTGTACAGCGGCAGTTCCAGGCGCCGCGCCATGTACTGGACGAAGCGGGTCTTGCCGCAACCGGTGGGGCCCTTGAGCAATACCGGCAGGCCGTGCCGCCAGGCGCGCTCGAAGACTTCGATCTCATGGCCGGTGGCCTCGTAGAAGGGTGTCGCGTCCCGCATGTCCTACTCCTGCGCTAGGGATTAGGACCGCACGCTATTCACAGTTGGAAGGTGCCACAAGCGCAAAGCAACGCAATCTTGATTCCGGTCAAGCAAGGGTAAAGACCCTGCTTTCTATGATCCTTTCGCGCCATGAATTCCCGGGAGTTCCCGACGCAGCCACCCCCAAAACACTGCTAAGGGAGCGCCTCGCAGGGCTCCTGAGGAGATAGACCATGCCATTTGGCAAGCCACTGGTGGGCACCTTGCTCGCCTCGCTGACGCTGCTGGGCCTGGCCACCGCTCACGCCAAGGACGACATGAAAGCCGCCGAGCAATACCAGGGTGCCGCTTCCGCCGTCGATCCCGCTCACGTGGTGCGCACCAACGGTGCCCCCGACATGAGTGAAAGCGAGTTCAACGAGGCCAAGCAGATCTACTTCCAACGCTGCGCCGGTTGCCACGGCGTCCTGCGCAAGGGCGCCACCGGCAAGCCGCTGACCCCGGACATCACCCAGCAACGCGGCCAGCAATACCTGGAAGCGCTGATCACCTACGGCACCCCGCTGGGCATGCCGAACTGGGGCAGCTCCGGCGAGCTGAGCAAGGAACAGATCACCCTGATGGCCAAGTACATCCAGCACACCCCGCCGCAACCGCCGGAGTGGGGCATGCCGGAGATGCGCGAATCGTGGAAGGTGCTGGTGAAGCCGGAGGACCGGCCGAAGAAACAGCTCAACGACCTCGACCTGCCCAACCTGTTCTCGGTGACCCTGCGCGACGCCGGGCAGATCGCCCTGGTCGACGGCGACAGCAAGAAGATCGTCAAGGTCATCGATACCGGCTACGCCGTGCACATCTCGCGGATGTCCGCTTCCGGCCGCTACCTGCTGGTGATCGGCCGCGACGCGCGGATCGACATGATCGACCTGTGGGCCAAGGAGCCGACCAAGGTCGCCGAGATCAAGATCGGCATCGAGGCGCGCTCGGTGGAAAGCTCCAAGTTCAAGGGCTACGAGGACCGCTACACCATCGCCGGCGCCTACTGGCCGCCGCAGTTCGCGATCATGGACGGCGAGACCCTGGAACCGAAGCAGATCGTCTCCACCCGCGGCATGACCGTAGACACCCAGACCTACCACCCGGAACCGCGCGTGGCGGCGATCATCGCCTCCCACGAGCACCCCGAGTTCATCGTCAACGTGAAGGAGACCGGCAAGGTCCTGCTGGTCAACTACAAGGACATCGACAACCTCACCATCACCAGCATCGGCGCGGCGCCGTTCCTCCACGACGGCGGCTGGGACAGCAGCCACCGCTACTTCATGACCGCCGCCAACAACTCCAACAAGGTTGCCGTGATCGACTCCAAGGACCGTCGCCTGTCAGCCCTGGTCGACGTCGGCAAGACCCCGCACCCGGGGCGTGGCGCCAACTTCGTGCATCCCAAGTACGGCCCGGTGTGGAGCACCAGCCACCTGGGCGACGGCAGCATCTCGCTGATCGGCACCGATCCGAAGAACCATCCGCAGTACGCCTGGAAGAAAGTCGCCGAGCTACAGGGCCAGGGCGGCGGCTCGCTGTTCATCAAGACCCATCCGAAGTCCTCGCACCTCTACGTCGACACCACCTTCAACCCCGACGCCAGGATCAGCCAGAGCGTCGCGGTGTTCGACCTGAAGAACCTCGACGCCAAGTACCAGGTGCTGCCGATCGCCGAATGGGCCGATCTCGGCGAAGGCGCCAAGCGGGTGGTGCAGCCCGAGTACAACAAGCGCGGCGATGAAGTCTGGTTCTCGGTGTGGAACGGCAAGAACGACAGCTCCGCGCTGGTGGTGGTGGACGACAAGACCCTGAAGCTCAAGGCCGTGGTCAAGGACCCGCGGCTGATCACCCCGACCGGCAAGTTCAACGTCTACAACACCCAGCACGACGTGTACTGAGACCCGCGTGCGGGGCACGCCCCGCACGCTCCCCCCTACGAGGAACCGTGATGAAACCGTACGCACTGCTTTCGCTGCTCGCCACCGGCACCCTGCTCGCCCAGGGCGCCTGGGCCGAAGACCCCGAAGTGCTGTTCAAGAACAAGGGCTGCGTGGCCTGCCATGCCATCGACACCAAGATGGTCGGCCCGGCCTACAAGGACGTCGCCGCCAAGTTCGCCGGCCAGGCCGGCGCCGAAGCGGAACTCGCGCAGCGGATCAAGAACGGCAGCCAGGGCGTCTGGGGCCCGATCCCGATGCCGCCGAACGCGGTCAGCGACGACGAGGCGCAGACCCTGGCGAAGTGGGTCCTGTCGCAGAAATGAACGCCCCTCCGGACTTCCGGCGCGCCGCCAGCCACGCCTTGTGGCTGGCCCTCGCGCTGACGTTCGCCTGTCCTCTTCCGGGCCTGGCCGACGAGCATCCCGATGCCCGTCGCCAGGCCCAGTTGCGTCACCTGCTGTTGCAGGACTGCGGCTCCTGCCACGGCCTGCGCCTGACCGGCGGCCTCGGCCCGGCGCTGACCCCCGAGGCCCTGCGCGGCAAGCCGCGCGAATCGCTGGTCGCCACCGTGCTCATGGGCCGTCCGCAAACCCCGATGCCCCCCTGGGCCGGCCTGCTCAGCGAAGACGACGCCGGCTGGCTGGTGGACCGCCTGATCGAAGGAGAGATCGCCCCATGAACCTGCGTCCCCTCGCGCCGCTTTTCCTCGCCCTGCTCGCCGGCTGTAGCCAGCAGCCGCCCTTGCGCGGCAGCGGCGACCTCGGCGTGCTGATCGAACGCGCCGACGGCAGCGTGCAGATCCTCGACGGCACGGCGAAGACCTCGCTGGCGCGGGTCGAAGGCCTCGGCGACCTGTCCCACGCCTCCCTGGTTTTCTCCCGCGACCAGCGCTACGCCTACGTGTTCGGTCGCGACGGCGGCCTGACCAAGCTCGACCTGCTGGCCCAGCGCATCGACAAGCGCCTGATCCAGGGCGGCAACAGCATCGGCGGAGCGATCAGCCAGGACGGTCGGCTGGTCGCGGTATCCAACTACGAGCCGGGCGGGGTCAAGGTGTTCGACAGCCGCACCCTGGAGCTGGTCGCCGAGATTCCCGCCACCCGCCTCCCCGGCCAGGACAGGAACTCCCGGGTGGTCGGCCTGGTCGACGCGCCGGGGCAGCGTTTCGTGTTCAGCCTGTTCGACAGCGGCGAGATCTGGATCGCCGACTTCAGCCAGGGCGACACGCCGCACCTGACCCGCTTCCGCGATATCGGCAAGCAACCCTACGACGCCCTCATCAGCCCCGACGGGCGCTACTACATGGCCGGGCTGTTCGGCGAGGACGGCATGGCCCAGCTCGACCTCTGGCACCCGGAGCGCGGCGTCAGGCGCGTACTCGGCGACTACGGCCGCGGCCAACGCAAGCTGCCGGTGTACAAGATGCCGCACCTGGAGGGCTGGACCATCGCCAGCGACCAGGCCTTCGTCCCGGCGGTCGGCCATCACCAGGTGCTGGTGCTCGACGCGCGCGACTGGAAGCAGACCGACGCCATCGACGTCGCCGGCCAGCCGGTGTTCGTCATGACTCGACCGGACGACCGGCAGATCTGGGTCAACTTCGCCTACCCGGACAACGACAAGGTGCAGGTCATCGACAGCGAGACCCACGAAGTGATCGAAACCCTACGCCCTGGCCCCGGCGTACTGCACATGGAATTCAGCGGGCGCGGCGACCAGGTCTGGATCTCGGTGCGCGACGCCGACCAGTTGCAGGTCTGGGACCCGTACCGCCTGAAGCGCATCGGCAGCCTTCCGGCCCGCAGCCCGAGCGGCATCTTCTTCAGCCACCGCGCCCAGCACATCGGACTCTAGGAGGCACCATGGACGACCTCTCCCGCCGCCTCCTCGCCCGCTACCAGAAAGGCCTGCCGATCTGCGCGGAACCCTATCGGCGGATGGCCGAGACCCTGGGTTGCAGCGAAGCCGAGGTGCTCGAACGGCTGCGTCGCCTGGAAGCCGACGGCGCGTTGTCGCGGGTCGGCCCGGTGCTCCGCCACCAACGCGCCGGGGCCAGCACCCTGGCTGCCCTGGCGGTGCCCGAGGAGCGTCTGCAACGGGTCGCCGAGCGCATCAGCCAGTACGCCGAGGTCAACCACAACTACCAGCGCGAACACCGCTACAACCTGTGGTTCGTGCTCACCGCCGGCGACCGCGCGCAACTCGACCGGGTACTGGCGGAGATCGCCGCCGACACCGGCCTGCAACCCCTCGACCTGCCGATGCAGGAAGCCTACTGCATCGACCTCGCGTTTCCCCTGGAGGCCAGCCGATGAACCCCGTCGAACCCCTCGCCGCGCCGCAGCGGCAACACCTGCGCTACCTGCTGGAACAGGGCCTGCCGCTGGCCAGCCGGCCCTACCGGGTGCTCGCCGAACGCATCGGCGCCGGCGAAGACGAAGTGCTGGAACAGGTCCGCCGCTGGGACGAAGACGGCCTGTTCCGCCGCTTCGGAGTGATCCTCCACCACCGCGCCCTGGGCTATACCGCCAACGCCATGCTGGTGCTGGACGTCGCCGACGCGGAGGTCGACGCCGTCGGCCGCGCCCTCGCCCACGAAACGATCGTCTCGCTCTGTTACCGCCGCCCGCGTCGCCTGCCGATGTGGCCATACAACCTGTTTTGCATGATCCACGGCCGCGAGCGCGGCGAAGTGGAACGCCAGATCGAGGCCCTGCTGGAGCGCCACGCCCTGCGCCAGACACCGCACCGCTGGCTGTTCAGCCTGCGCGCCTACAAGCAGTGCGGCGGCCGCTACACCGCGCCGCCGGCCGACCTGGAGCGCCGCCATGGATGAGTTCGACCGGCGCCTGCTGAACCGCCTGCAACACGGCCTGCCGCTGGAGCCGCATCCCTACGCGCTGCTCGCCGCCGAGCTGGATTGCCGCGAGGAAGACATCCTGCGCCGCCTCGACGACCTGCTCGACGACGGCACCCTGACCCGCTTCGGTCCGCTGTTCGATATCGAGCCCCTCGGCGGTGCCTTCACCCTGGCCGCCATGAGCGTGCCGGAGGCGCGTTTCGAAGAGATCGCCGCGCTGCTCGCCGGCTGGCCGCAGGTCGCCCACAACTACCGTCGCGAGCACGCCCTGAACATGTGGCTGGTGGTCGCCTGCGACAGCCCGGCGGAGGTCGCCGAGACCCTCGCACGGCTGGAGCGCGAGAGCGGGCTGGCGGTACTCGACCTGCCCAAGGAGGCGACCTACCATGTCGGCCTGCATTTCCCCCTCTGACGCCCTGCTCGCCCGCCGCCTGATCGAACTGACCCAGGCCGGCCTGCCGCTGGTCGCCGACCCTTGGGCGTGGATCGCCGCGCAACTGCGGCTGAGCGAGGCGGAGACCCTGGCGCTGCTGAAGCGCCTGCGCGACGCCGGGGTGATCCGGCGCATCGCCGCGGTGCCCAACCACTATCGCCTTGGCTACCGGCACAACGGCATGACCGTCTGGGACGTCGCCGACGAACGCATCGAACGCCTCGGCCGGCTGGTAGGCGGGCTGTCCTTCGTCAGCCATTGCTACCGGCGCCCGCGCCATCTGCCGCAGTGGCGCTACAACCTGTTCGCCATGGTCCACGGCCGCAGCGAAGCGGAGATCGAAGGCTACCGCCAGCAGATCCGCCTGCTGCTCGGCGAGGACTGTCGCGCCGACGAGATGCTGGTGAGCAGCCGCATCCTGAAGAAGACCGGCCTGCGCCTGGCGCAGAAGGAGGAACGTCCATGCTGAGGATCAGCCATTACCTGCGCAGCCTCGCCGAGGACGCGCCGACGCCGCGCCGCGCCGGCGGCAGGCGCGCCCCGGTGGTGATCTGGAACCTGCTGCGGCGCTGCAACCTGACCTGCAAGCACTGTTACTCCACCTCCGCCGACAGCGACTTCCGTGGCGAGCTGGAGACCGCGGAAATCCTTCGCGGCATCGACGACCTGCGCGCCGCCGGAGTGCGCGTGCTGATCCTCTCCGGCGGCGAGCCGCTGATGCACCCGGACCTCTTCGAGATCGCCGCCCATGCGCGCCAGGCCGGGATGTTCGTGGCGCTGTCGAGCAACGGTACGCTGATCGACGAAGGCAACATCCAGCGCGTCGCCGAGGCCCGCTTCGACTACGTCGGCATCAGCCTCGACGGCCTGCGCGAGACCCACGACCGCTTCCGCCAGAAGCAGGGCAGCTTCGACGCCGCGCTGGCGGCCATGCGCCTGTGCCGCGAGGCGGATATCCGCGTCGGCATGCGCACCACCCTGACCGAGGAGAACGCCGCGCAACTACCGGCACTGCTCGACCTGATGCGCGAACTCGACGTGCAGAAGTTCTACCTCTCGCACCTCAACTACAGTGGCCGCGGCCGCCGCAGCCGCGCCCTCGACGCCCACCACCGGCGCACCCGCGAGGCCCTCGCGCTGCTCTTCGAACGGGCCGACGAGGACATCCGGCAGGGGCGCGACAGCGACTTCGTCACCGGCAACAACGACGCCGACGCGATCCTTCTCCTCGACTGGCTCAAGCGCCGCCGCCCGCAGCAACTGGCGCGTCTCTGCGAGCTGCTGCTGGACTGGGGCGGCAACGCCTCGGGCGAGGGCATCGCCAACATCGACAACACCGGCGAGGTGCATCCGGACAGCTACTGGTGGCACCACAGCGTCGGCAACATCCGCCATCAGCGCTTCGCCGACTTCTGGTTCGAGCGCCCCGACCCGCTGCTCCTGCAACTGCGCCAGCGCCCGCGACCGGTGGTCGGGCGCTGCAGCCAATGCCGCTGGCTGGACATCTGCAACGGCAACACCCGCACCCGCGCCTGGGCCGGCGGAGAACTCTGGGGCGAAGACCCCGGCTGCTACCTCAGCGATCAGGAAATCGGCCTCGAGCGCATCGCGCTGCACGCCGTCTAAGGAAAGCCTCATGAACACTACCGTGATTCCGCCGTCCCTCCTCGATGTCGATTTCCCTGCCGGCAGCGTCGCCCTGGTCGGCGCCGGCCCCGGCGATCCGGGCCTGCTCACCCTGCGCGCCTGGGCCCTGCTGCAACAGGCCGAGGTGGTGGTCTACGACCGCCTGGTCGCCCGCGAGCTGATCGCCCTTCTGCCGGAAAGCTGCCAGCGCATCTACGTCGGCAAGCGCTGCGGCCACCACAGCCTGCCGCAGGAAGAAATCAACGAGCTGCTGGTGCGCCTGGCCCGGCAGCAACGCCGGGTGGTCCGCCTGAAAGGCGGCGACCCGTTCATCTTCGGTCGCGGCGCCGAGGAGCTGGAGCGCCTGCTCGAGGCCGGCGTCGACTGCCAGGTGGTCCCCGGCGTCACCGCCGCCTCCGGTTGCAGTACCTACGCCGGCATCCCGCTGACCCACCGCGACCTCGCCCAGTCCTGCACCTTCGTCACCGGCCACCTGCAGAACGACGGCCGCCTCGACCTCGACTGGGCCGGCCTGGCGCGCGGCAAGCAGACCCTGGTGTTCTACATGGGCCTGGGCAACCTCGCCGAGATCGCCGCGCGCCTGGTCGAGCACGGCCTCGCCAGCGACACCCCGGCGGCGCTGGTCAGCCAGGGCACCCAGGCGGGCCAGCAGGTGACCCGCGGCGCCCTTTCCGAGCTGCCGGCGCTGGCGCGGCGCTACCAGTTGAAGCCGCCGACGCTGATCGTCGTCGGCCAGGTGGTGGCGCTCTTCGCCGAGCGCGCGATGGCGCATCCGTCATACCTGGGCGCCGGCTCGCCGGTCAGCCGCGAGGCCGTCGCATGCGCCTGATCGGCCTCGCCCTCGGCCTGCTCCTCGGCGCCCTCGCACAGGCCGGCGAAGCGCCGGGGGAAGCGCTCTACCGCCAGCACTGCCAGGCCTGCCACGGCGCCGGGCGGCTCGGCGGCAGCGGCCCGACCCTGCTCCCGGAAAGCCTTTCGCGGCTGAAGCCGGCGCAGGCCCGCGAGGTGATCCTGCACGGTCGCCCGGCAACCCAGATGGCCGGCTTTGCCGGTCAATTGGACGACGCCGCGGCGGACGCCCTGGTCGCCTATCTCTACCAGACGCCGCCGCGCGAACCGCAGTGGAGCGCCGAGGACATCCGGGCCAGCCAGGTTCAGCCGCATCCCCTCGCCACCCTGCCGTCCAGGCCCCGCTTCGAGGCCGACCCGCTGAACCTGTTCGTGGTGGTGGAATCCGGCGACCACCACGTGACCATCCTCGACGGCGATCGCTTCGAGCCCATCGCCCGCTTCCCATCGCGCTACGCCCTGCACGGTGGTCCGAAGTTCTCCCCGGACGGGCGCCTGGTGTACTTCGCCTCGCGCGACGGCTGGGTGACCCTCTACGACCTGTACAACCTGAAGGTGGTCGCCGAGGTCCGCGCCGGCCTCAACACGCGCAACCTGGCGGTCAGCGACGACGGGCGCTGGGTCCTGGTGGGCAACTACCTGCCCGGCAACCTGGTGCTGCTGGACGCCCGCGACCTGTCCCTGGTGCAGGTCATCCCGGCGGCCGACGCCCAGGGCCAGGCCTCGCGGGTCAGCGCGGTATACACGGCACCGCCGCGGCACAGCTTCGTGGTCGCCCTGAAGGACGTCCACGAGCTGTGGGAGCTGCCCTATGCCAACGGCAAGCCGGTCGCGCCGAAACGGTTGGCGGTGGCCGACTACCTCGACGACTTCTCCTTCAGCCCCGACTACCGCTACCTGCTGGGCAGCTCGCGGCAGGCCAGGGGCGGCGAGGTGATCGAGCTGGACAGCGGCGCGCGGGTCGCCTCGATCCCGCTGTCGGGCATGCCGCACCTCGGCTCGGGCATCTACTGGAAGCGCGACGGGCGCTGGGTGTTCGCTACGCCGAACATCAGGCGCGGGGTGATCTCGGTGATCGACCTGCAAAACTGGAAGCCGTTGAAGGAAATCGTCACCGACGGCCCCGGCTTCTTCATGCGCAGCCATGCCGACTCGCCCTACGCCTGGACCGATACCTTCCTTGGCAAGAAACACGACGAGATCCTGCTGATCGACAAGCAGACCCTGGAAATCGCCCATCGCCTGCGCCCCAGCCCGGGCAAGGTGGCCGGCCACGTCGAGTTCACCCGCGACGGCCGCTACGCCCTGCTCAGCGTCTGGGACCGCGACGGCGCGCTGGTGGTCTACGACGCGCACAGCCTGGAGGAAGTGAAGCGACTGCCGATGAACAAGCCGTCGGGCAAGTACAACGTCGGCAACAAGATCGGCTATGCGGAGGGAACCTCGCACTGAGGCTCGGGCGAGACGCCATCAACGGATATCCCCGTATCCTCCGCGACGGACCGCGACACCCCTGTCCCATCACGGCACGAGAAAAACCACGGGAATGGCGGATAACCGCAAGCGGTTATTCGCCCTACCGCCCACCCTGCGCGAAGAGCCGTAGGGCATAACGCCAACGGCGTTATCCGCCGATCACCCTGTCCCATCACGGCCCCGAGAAAAACCACGGGAATGGCGGATAACCGCAAGCGGTTATTCGCCCTACCGCCCGTCCCGCGCGAGGAGCCGTAGGGCGCATAACGCCAACGGCGTTATCCGCCGATCACCCTGTCCCATCACGGCCCCGAGAAAAACCACGGGAATGGCGGATAACCGCAAGCGGTTATTCGCCCTACCGCCCACCCTGCGCGAGGAGCCCTAGGGCATAACGCCAACGGCGTTATCCGCCGATCACCCTGTCCCATCACGGCCCCGAGAAAACCCTGGGAATGGCGGATAGCCGCAAGCGGATATCCACCCCCACCCGTCCCGCGCGCCGAGCCCCCGGCGCCCAGAAAAAAGCCCCGCATCGCGGGGCTTTCCGTCTCAGGCGCCAGGCCTCAGAACTGCTCGGCGTCCAGCAGGTACAGCGACTCGCTGCCGGCGCGCACGGAGGCGCTCAGGGAATGGATGCGCGGCAGCAGGCGGGCGAAGTAGAAGCGCGCGGTACCCAGCTTGCTGGCGTAGAAGTCGTCCTCGCCCTGCTTGGCCAGCGCGGTGCGCGCCATCAATGCCCACATGTAGGCGTAGGCGGTATAGCCGAACACATGCAGGTATTCGACCGACGCCGCGCCGATCTCGTTGGGGTTGCCCTTGGCACGGTCGAGCAGCCAGGCGGTCAGCTCTTCCAGGTTCTCCACGGCGGCCGCCAGCGGCTTGCTGAACTCGCCCAGGGCCTCGTCGGCGGAAGCGACGAAGGCCTTGATCTCGTCGGTGAAGTGACGGGAGAAGGCGCCGCCGCTGCCGATCACCTTACGTCCCACCAAGTCGAGCGCCTGAATGCCGTTGGTGCCTTCGTAGATCTGCGTGATGCGACAGTCGCGCACCAGTTGCTCCTGGCCCCATTCGCGGATGAAGCCGTGGCCGCCGAAGATCTGCTGGCCATGGATAGTGGTTTCCAGTCCCATGTCGGTGAGGAATGCCTTGGCCACCGGGGTCAGCAGCGCCACCAGCTCTTCCGCACGCTTGCGGGTGACCGCGTCTTCGCTGTACTTGGCGGTGTCCAGCTGCATCGCGACGTAGCTGGAGAAGGCGCGGCCGCCTTCGTTCAGCGCCTTCATGGTGAGCAGCATGCGGCGCACGTCGGGGTGCACGATGATCGGGTCGGCGGCCTTGTCCTTGGCTACCGGGCCGGTCGGCGCGCGGCTCTGGATACGCTCGCGGGCATACTCGATGGCGCTCTGGTAGGAGCGCTCGCCGGTGGCCAGGCCCTGGATGCCGACGCCAAGGCGCTCGTAGTTCATCATGGTGAACATCGCCGCCAGGCCCTTGTTGACCTCGCCCACCAGCCAACCGGTGGCGCCGTCGAAGTTCATCACGCAGGTGGCCGAGGCCTTGATCCCCATCTTGTGCTCGATGGAGCCGCAACCCAGGCTGTTCTTCTCGCCCAGCGAACCGTCGGCGTTGACCAGCACCTTCGGCACCAGGAACAGCGAGATGCCCTTCGGCCCGGCCGGGGCGTCGGGCAGCTTGGCCAGCACCAGGTGGATGATGTTCTCGGTCAGGTCATGCTCGCCGCCGGTGATGAAGATCTTGGTCCCGCTGATCTTGTAGGAGCCGTCGGCCTGCGGCTCGGCCCTGGTGCGGATGATGCCCAGGTCGGTGCCGGCATGCGGCTCGGTCAGGCACATGGAACCGGCCCAGATACCGGCGTACATGTTCGGCAGGTACTTGTCCTTCAATTCGTCGCTGGCATGGGCATTGAGCGCCAGGCAGGCGCCGGCGGTCAGCATCGGATACAGGCCGAACGACAGGTTGGCCGAGTTGACCAGTTCCTCGACCTGCGCCGAGATCACCTTGGGCATCCCCATGCCGCCGTAGGCCGGATCACCGCCGACGCCGACCCAGCCGCCTTCGGCGTAGGTCCGGTAGGCCTCGGGGAAGCCGGCCGGGGTGCTCACCGCGCCAGCGTTCCACTGGCAGCCTTCCTCGTCGCCCGGACGGTTCAGCGGGGCGATGGTACCGGCGGTGACCTTGCCGGCCTCTTCGAGGATCGCCGCGGCGGTCTCGGCGTCGACCACTTCGGCCAGCGCCGGCAGTTGCGCCCAGAGCCGGGAGACCTCGAACACCTCATTGAGGACGAAGCGCATGTCGCGCAGCGGAGCTTTGTAATCAGCCATGTGGGGAATCCTCGATCGTACCGATCGCCGGCCGGGGGCCAGCGGCAACAAAATGGAGGCACGAAAGGCGTGCCGCGGCCGAGTCTACACCACCAACATTTCGGACTTGTAGCGTCACGTCGTGACCATTAAGTCTATATCGGTCTTCTATGCGACAGGCATGAAAAAGCCCGCTTTTCGCGGGCTCGAGCGAGTTCGCCGGGAGTCCGACGGGCCCGGCGGGTGGGGGAGAAACCGGGGGGAAGAAGCGCCGCGCCCCTGCCCCGGCAGCCGCTAGAGCGAAAACTGCTCCGCCGACAGGCTCATCAGGCCCGCCGCGCCGGCCTGGATCGCCGCGGCGTGCGCCGCGGTGCGCGGCAGCAGGCGACTGAAGTAGAAGTCGGCGGTGGCCAGCTTGGCTTCGTAGAACGCGGCCTCGCCGCTGCCGGCATCCAGCTTCTCGCGCGCCACCAGGGCGATGCGCAACCAGAAATAGGCCAGGGTCACGTAGCCGGAGAACATCAGGTAGTCCACCGAGGCGGCGCCCACTTCGTCGGCATTCTTCATCGCCGCCAGGCCCACCTGCTGGGTCAGTTCGCCCCACTGCGCGTTCAGCGCCGCCAGTTGCGCGACCTGTCCCTTCAGTTGCGGATGCTCGGCCTGGGCCTGGCACAACTGGTGGACCAGTTTGGTGAAGCCGCGCAACAGCTTGCCCTGGCTGCCCAGTACCTTGCGGCCAAGCAGGTCGAGGGCCTGGATGCCGTTGGTGCCTTCGTAGATCTGTGCGATGCGGCAATCGCGGACCAACTGCTCCATGCCCCACTCGCGGATGTAGCCGTGGCCGCCGTAGACCTGCATGCCGAGGTTGGTCACCTCCTGCCCGGTCTCGGTCATGAAGGCCTTGCAGATCGGTGTCAGGAAGGCCAGCAGGTCGGCGGCCCGCTCGCGCTCGGCGGCGTCCTGCGACAGGTGCTCGGTGTCGAGCAACTGGGCGGTGAAGTAGGCCAGCGCGCGGTTGCCTTCGTTGAACGCCTTCATGGTCAGCAGCATGCGCCGTACGTCGGGGTGCACGATGATCGGGTCGGCCAGCTTGTCCGGCGCCTTCGGCCCCGTCAGCGAGCGCATCTGCAAGCGCTCCCGGGCGTAGCGCACGGCGCCCTGGTAGCTGGTCTCGCCAAGGCACAGGCCCTGCATGCCGGTGCCCAGGCGGGCGTGGTTCATCATGGTGAACATGCAGTGCAGGCCCTTGTTCGGCTCGCCGATCAGGTAGCCGGTGGCGCCGTCGAAGTTCATCACGCAGGTGGCCGAGGCCTTGATCCCCATCTTGTGCTCGATGGAGCCACAGGAAACCGCGTTGCGCACGCCTGCCTCGCCGGCGGCGTCGGGGAGGAACTTCGGCACGATGAACAGCGAGATACCCTTGGTCCCGGCCGGCGCATCGGGCAACTTGGCCAGCACCAGGTGAACGATGTTCTCGCTCAGGTCGTGCTCGCCGGCGGAGATGAAGATCTTCGTCCCGCTGATCGCATGGCTGCCGTCGGCGTTCGGCACCGCGCGGGTCTTGATGATGCCCAGGTCGGTGCCGCAGTGCGGCTCGGTCAGGCACATGGTGCCGGTCCAGGTGCCGGCGGTCATCCGCGCCAGGTAGAGGTCCTTCTGCGCCTGGCTGCCGTGGGCGTGGATCGCCGACATGGCGCCGCGGGTCAGGCCCGGGTACATGCCCCAGGAGACGTTGCTGGCGCCGATCATCTCGCTGAGCAGCAGACCCAGCGAGTGCGGCAGGCCCTGGCCGCCGTACGCGGGATCGCTGGCGACACCGTTCCAGCCACCCTCGACGTACTGTGCATAGGCTTCCTTGAAGCCCTTGGGCGTGGTCACCACGCCGTTGTCGAAGTGGCAGCCCTCTTCGTCGCCGGAGCGGTTCAGCGGCGCCAGCACCTGTTCGCAGAATTTCGACCCTTCATCGAGGATCGCCGCCACCATGTCCGGGGTCGCGTCGCTGGCGCCGAGCGCCTGGTAGCGCCCATGGAAGTCGAATACCTCATCGATCAGGAAGCGCATGTCGCGCAGCGGAGCCTTGTATTCCGGCATCTCTGTTCTCCTCGGCAGGGGCGCCCCACAGGCGCGAATCCCTCGAAGCTACTGCGCCGGGCGGGCGCCTACAATCACGCTGCGGACGCTGAATGCAACGCCATAACCCCGAGGTCGGAAGGCCAGGATGCAGCGGATCGCAGGCATGAAAAAGCCCGCCGAAGGGCGGGCTCTTTCTCACCTGGGGAACGGGCCGCCAGCGGCCCGTGCCATCAGTAACCGAGGGCGAAATCTTCCTCGGCCATCTCCATCAGGTTGTTGGCGCCGGACAGCATGGCGGCGACGTGGGCGCGGGTACGCGGCAGGATGCGCTGGAAGTAGAAGCGCGCGGTCTGCAGCTTGGCCTTGTAGAAGGCTTCCTCGCCGGTGCCGGCGGCCAGCTTCTCGGCGGCCAGGCGCGCCATGTCGGCCCAGAAGTAGGCCAGGCAGGCGTAGCCGGAGTACATCAGGTAGTCCACCGAAGCGGCGCCGACTTCCTCGCGATCCTTCATGGCGGCCATGCCGACCTTCATGGTCAGGTCGCCCCACTCCTTGTTCAGCTGCGCCAGCGGAGCGACGAATTCCTTGACGGCTTCGTTGGCTTCGTTGGCCTGGCAGAACTTGTGCACGATCTTGGTGAAGCCCTTCAGCGCCTCGCCCTGGGTCATCAGCACCTTGCGACCCAGCAGGTCGAGGGCCTGAACGCCAGTGGTGCCTTCGTACAGCATCGAGATGCGGCTGTCGCGGACGTTCTGCTCCATGCCGTGCTCGGCGATGAAACCGTGGCCGCCGAAGATCTGCACGCCGTGGTTGGCGGACTCGAAGCCGACTTCGGTCATGAACGCCTTGGCGATCGGCGTGAGGAAGGCCAGCATCGAGTCGGCGGCTTTCTTCTGCTCTTCGTCCTGGCTGCGCTGGACGATGTCGACCTGCTTGGCGGCGAAGTACAGCATCGCGCGGTTGCCTTCGGCGAAGGCCTTCATGGTCAGCAGCATGCGGCGCACGTCAGGATGCACGATGATCGGGTCGGCGGGCTTCTCGGGCGCCTTCGGACCGGTCAGCGAGCGCATCTGCAGACGCTCGCGAGCATAGGCGATGCCGCCCTGGAAACCGACTTCGGCATGGGCCAGGCCTTGCAGCGCGGTACCCAGGCGAGCGGTGTTCATGAAGGTGAACATGCAGTTCAGGCCCTTGTTCGGCGGGCCGATCAGGAAGCCGGTGGCGGCGTCGAAGTTCATCACGCAGGTGGCGTTGCCGTGGATGCCCATCTTGTGCTCGATGGAACCGCAGGAAACCGCGTTGCGCTCGCCGGCGTTGCCTTCGGCGTTGGGCAGGAACTTCGGCACGATGAACAGCGAGATGCCCTTGGTGCCCTGCGGGGCGTCGGGCAGGCGGGCCAGGACGATATGGACGATGTTGTCGGCCATGTCGTGCTCGCCGGCGGAGATGAAGATCTTGGTGCCGGTGACCTTGTAGCTACCGTCGGCCTGCGGCTCGGCCTTGGTGCGCAGCATGCCCAGGTCGGTGCCGCAGTGCGGCTCGGTCAGGCACATGGTGCCGGTCCACTCGCCGGAGACCAGCTTGGTCAGGTAGGTCGCCTGCTGCTCGGCGGTGCCGTGGGCATGCAGGGTGTTCATGGCGCCGTGGGACAGGCCCGGGTACATGCCCCAGGACCAGTTGGCCTGGCCGACCATCTCGCTGATGGCCAGCCCGAGGGATTCCGGCAGCCCCTGGCCGCCGTGCTCGACGTCATGGGCCAGGCTCGGCCAGCCGCCTTCGACGAACTGCTGGTAGGCCTCCTTGAAGCCAGTCGGGGTCTTCACGCCGTCGGCGCTCCAGGTGCAGCCTTCCAGGTCGCCAACGCGGTTCAGCGGAGCGATCACCTGTTCGCAGAACTTCGCACCTTCCTCGAGGATGGCGTTGACCATGTCGGGAGTCGCGTCTTCGGCGCCCGGCAGGCTCTGGTAGTGCGCTTCGTAGCCCAGCAGCTCGTCGCGAACGAAACGGATATCACGCAAGGGGGCCTTGTAATCAGGCATAGCAGTCAACCTCTACGAAGGGTTCTGGTTAATCGGCGACCGGACGGATGTCCAGAGTCTGCGGTCGCAGTGCGGGATCGCTCCCGGTCGCCTTGCCGGACGCACTCATGCGTCCCGACTCTCAAACAGGCGTTTGAAACATACGTTTACGCCAATCCCTTGTCAAGCATCCGAACCGACCGCTCGGTCATGCCCGAAATCACTGGCTGCAACGACCATCCAAAGCGCTTTCGTCTCTCTCAGTAAAGCCCATGGCGAAGCGCCCGGCAGGCTTCAGGGGCCGCCGGGTGACAGTCGGAAAAGAAAGAGTCGGGGACGACCGCTGCCGGCCGCCAGGGAGTCAGGCGTGGGTGTCGATCAGGGTGCCGAGGGTCTCGTCGGCTACCTCGATGACCCGGGCGCCGCTCTGCGCCTCGAGCTTGCCGCGGGTCAGCTCGACCATCTGCTCGGCCTGGGGCGAACGGGCCTCCACGGTGTTGCGGGCGATCTCGCTGCCGGCCTGGGCGACGCGGGCGCTACCCGACTGCACCGCATTGAGGCCACTGACGAAAGCGTTGCCGGAAATTTCCACCCTCTACTCCTGGGGACGCGCACGCGCCGCTACGATAGCAAGTGGCTTCTATTCAAGCAGACTTGGCCGGCGCTGGGTACCGCCCGTTGGTTATGGACGGCCCGCTGTTTATAGCCCGATGCCCAGGGGCCGCAGGTCGAGGTGCGCGGCCACGGCCTCGGGAGTGGCTTCCTCCAGGCGCGGTACCCGGCCCAGGCAGGGCGCCGGCAGGCGCTCGGCGAGGGTCGCCAGGTTCTCCTCCAGGCGCGAGGTAGCCGGGTCGACCACGTTGGCCACCCAGCCGGCCAGCGCCAGGCCGTCGCCCAGGATCGCCTCGGCGCTGAGCAGCGCATGGTTGATACAGCCCAGGCGCACGCCGACCACCAGCACCACCGGCAGCGCCAGCAGGCGCGCCAGGTCGGAGAGGTTCTCGCGGCCCAGCAACGGCACGCGCCATCCGCCGGCGCCCTCCACCAGGGTGAAGTCGGCCTGTAGCGCCAGCACCTCGCGCACCGCCTCGTGCAAGCGTGCGGCGCTCAGTTCGACGCCAGCCTCGCGCGCCGCCAGGTGCGGGGCGATGGCCGGCGCGAAGGCCAGCGGGTTGACCTGCTCGTAGGCCAGCGCCAGCGAACACTGGCCGAGCAACGCCAGCGCGTCGCCATTGCGCAGGCCTTGCGCCGTGGGCTCGCAGCCGGAGGCCACCGGCTTCGCCGCGGCGGTGCTCAGGCCGGCACGCCGGGCCGCGTGGAGCAGGCCGGCGGCGATGGTGGTCTTGCCGATCTCGGTGTCGGTACCGGTGACGAAGAACGCCGGCATGGTTCAGCAATCCTTGCGCAGCACGCCGAAGACGACGCGGTAGGTAGCGGGCAGCCCCTCGGGCTGGCGGAAACGCTCGTAGGCGGCGACCAGCGCGCGGATGCGCTGGCGCCCGGTCAGGCCGTCGGGCCGCCCGGGGTTGAGGTTGTGCGCGCCCAGCGCCTTGAGTTCGTGGGTCAGGCTGCGCAGGTCGGGGAAATGCAGGAGCCGGTCCTCGTGGCGCAGGGTCAGCGGCAGCAGGCCGCTGCCGGCCGCGTGTTGCAGGTAGTCGGCGAAGGCGCGGAAGCGATTGACGTGGACGAAGCCGTCCACCACCCGCCAACTGTCGCGCAACTCGCCCAGGGTACCGACGCACAGGCTGCTGAACGCCAGCACGCCGCCCGGCCGCAGGACCCGCCGCGCCTCGGCCAGCACCGCCGGGAGGTCGGCGCACCACTGGATGGCCAGGCTGGAGAACAGCAGGTCGCAACTGCCGTCGCGCAACGGCAGCCTCTCGGCGTCGCCGCCGATGAAATGGCTGGCGCCGCCGCGCGCGCGGGCATGCCGCAGCATGCCTTCGGCGATATCCACGGCCAGGCCCTCGGCCGCACCGAAGCGGCGTTCCAGGGCCCGGCTGAAATGACCGGTGCCGCAGCCGAGATCGACCCAGCGGCGCGGCGAGAAGCCTTCCGGCAATGCCGACAGCAGGCTCTCGCCGACGCCGCGCTGGAGTTCGGCCACCGCGTCGTAGCTGGCCGCCGCGCGG
The DNA here is from genome assembly GCF_013343155.1 of Pseudomonas sp. FDAARGOS_761. Taxonomy (NCBI): domain Bacteria; kingdom Pseudomonadati; phylum Pseudomonadota; class Gammaproteobacteria; order Pseudomonadales; family Pseudomonadaceae; genus Pseudomonas; species Pseudomonas sp. FDAARGOS_761. The sequence continues at coordinate 5,028,666 of NZ_CP054572.1, forward strand.
GAAAACGACGCGGCGACCTGGCGCTTGTCGGGCAGCGCGGCAACGCCATGGGGCGCCAGCAGCGGCGCGGAATCGTCAGGCATCGTCACCCTCGCGAAGGAATCTCAGGATTGCGCCGGCCACCTCGTCCGGGCATTCCAGCGGCAGGCCGTGGCTGGCCGCCAGGGTCGAGACCTCGACGTCCGGCAGCCACTCGAGCAGGGCCTCGGCGGCGGCCACCGGCACCAGCGCATCGGCTTCGGCGAACAGATGCAATTGCGGCCCGCGGAAGTTTTCCAGGGCGGCCCGGGTATCCAGTTGGCCGAGCAACTGCAGGCCGGCGACCAGCGCCTCGCGCTCCAGCTGCGGCAGCGCCACCTGCAGTTGCCGCGCCAGGGTCCGAGGGTCGCGCGCACCCTGGCTGACCAGTAGGGTGAAACGCTTGCGGGTCAGGTGCGGTTCGAGCAGGAAAGCCTCGAAGAAGTCCTCGAAGGTTTCCGCCGGCATCGCGTTCGGCCAGTCCTCGCGCACACGGAAGCACGGATTGCTGGCCAGGGTCAGCAGGCCCCGGCAATCGTCGCCGCGGCGCGCCGCCAGTTCGCCGGCGAGCATGCCACCCAGCGACCAGCCGGCCAGCCAGCTATCGCGCGGCAGGTTGTCGTCGAGTTCGTCGAGCCAGTCGGCGGCATCGTCCAGCGACGGCAGCGGCTCGATCAACACGTTCAGGTGCGGCTCGCGCTCGTGCAGCGCGTCGCGCAGCGGTTCCAGCGGTGCGCTGCCCAGGCCCCAGCCCGGCAACAGGATCAGGTGATCACGCATCGTCTCCCTCCTCGGCTTCGATCTCTGCCAGAAGGCTAGACGACAGCTGTCGCCAGCTTTCGCCGAGGGCTTCGAGCAAGCGGTCGACCTGCGCTTCGCTGTGCGCGGCGGACAGCGTGACGCGCAGCCGCGCGCTGTTGGCCGGCACGGTTGGCGGGCGGATCGCGCCGACCATGATGCCGCGGGCTCGAAGCATGCCGGCCAGGGCCACGGCCTGGCGGCTGCCGCCGACCAGGATCGGCTGGATCGGCGTGAAGCTGTCCATCAGGGTCAGGCCAAGCGCCTCGGCGCCATGGCGGAAACGGGCGATCAACGCCGCCAGGTGTTGCCGCCGCCAGCTTTCGCGGCGCAGCAGCTCCAGGCTCTTCAGGGTGGCGCAGGCCACCGCCGGAGGCTGGCTGGTGGTGTAGATGTAGGGCCGGGCGTACTGGATCAGGGTCTCGATCAGTTCCTCGCTGCCGGCTACGAAGGCGCCAGCGGTACCGAAACCCTTGCCGAGGGTGCCGATCAGCACCGGCACCTGCTCCTGGCCGAGGCCGAAGTGTTCGACGATCCCGCCGCCGCTGGCGCCCAGCGGGCCGAAACCATGCGCGTCGTCGACCATCAGCCAGGCGCCGCGGGCCTGCGCCACGGCGGCCAGGGCCGGCAGGTCGGCGAGATTGCCGTCCATGCTGAAGACCCCATCGGTGACCACCAGGGTATTGCCCTCGGCCTTGTCCAGGCGCGCGGCGAGGCTTGCCGGGTCGTTGTGCAGGTAGCGCGAGAAACGCGCGCCGGAGAGCAATCCGGCATCCAGCAGCGAAGCGTGGTTGAGGCGGTCCTCCAGCACCGTGTCGCCCTTGCCGACCAGCGCGGTCACCGCGCCAAGGTTGGCCATGTAGCCGGTGGAGAACAGCAGCGCGCGCGGCCGCCCGGTGAATTCGGCGAGGGCCAGCTCCAGTTCGTGGTGCGGACCGCTGTGGCCGACCACCAGGTGCGAGGCGCCGCCGCCCACGCCCCAGCGCTCGGCGCCGGCGCGTAACGCGGCGATCACTTCGGGATGATTGGCCAGGCCGAGGTAGTCGTTGGAACAGAAGGCCAGCAGCGGCTGGCCGTCGACCACGACGTCCGGGCCCTGGGCCGACTCCAGCAGCGGCCGCTGGCGGTAGAGGTCTTCCGCGCGCCGGCTGGCGAGGCGGGAAGCGAGATCGAAGGACATGGCAGGTCGCTCGTGTTGCTGGACGGACGCAGGCGCACCCGTCCACGCAGGGCCGACATCAGCGGCTGCAACGAAGGGACGGCGGCGCCCTCCCTTCCAGTATGGTCAGGCGGAAGCGGCGTTATAGAACAGCTGCGAATCGCGTTGTTCCACCAGCGCCTGCTCGATGGCGGCCTGGTGCACTTCGTCGGCGTGCTCTTCGCGCTCTTCCGGCTTGATGCCGAGACGGGCGAACAACTGCATGTCCTTTTCGGCCTGCGGGTTCTTCGTGGTCAGCAGCTTTTCGCCGTAGAAGATCGAGTTGGCCCCGGCCATGAAGGCCAGCGCCTGCATCTGCTCGTTCATCTGCTCGCGGCCAGCGGACAGGCGCACGTGGGACTTCGGCATCATGATCCGGGCCACCGCCAGGGTGCGGATGAAGTCGAACGGATCGACGTCCTTCTCCTCGGCCAACGGCGTGCCCTTGACCTTCACCAGCATGTTGATCGGCACCGACTCCGGGTGCTCCGGCAGGTTCGCCAACTGGATCAGCAGGCCGGCGCGGTCGTCCACCGACTCGCCCATGCCGAGGATGCCGCCGGAGCAGATCTTCATCCCCGCCTCGCGCACGTAGGCCAGGGTCTGCAGGCGCTCGCTGTAGGTGCGGGTGGTGATGATGTTGCCGTAGAACTCCGGCGAGGTATCCAGGTTGTGGTTGTAGTAGTCGAGGCCGGCGTCCGCCAGCGCCTGGGTCTGTTCCTGGGTCAGGCGGCCGAGGGTCATGCAGGTCTCCAGGCCGAGCTTCTTCACGCCCTTGACCATCTCCAGGACGTAGGGCATGTCCTTGGCCGACGGGTGCTTCCAGGCAGCGCCCATGCAGAAGCGGGTCGAACCGATGGCCTTGGCCTCGGCCGCCGCCTCGAGGACCTTCTGCACCTCCATCAGCTTCTCCTTGTCCAGGCCGGTGTTGTAGTGGCCAGACTGCGGGCAGTACTTGCAGTCCTCGGGACAGGCGCCGGTCTTGATCGACAGCAGCGTCGAGACCTGTACGCGGTTCGGGTCGAAGTGCGCGCGATGCACCGTCTGCGCCTGGAACAGCAGGTCGTTGAACGGCTGCTCGAACAGGGCACGGACTTCGGCGAGGGACCAGTCGTGACGGGTGGCGACGGAAGCGGTTGCACTCATGGGGAAGATTCCTTCGACGCTTGCATGGCGCCTTTTGTCGGGGAGCCCCGGCACGCCGGGGTCAGGCTTAAGGGGCATCATAAGTGGCTCTAGGACGCTGTCAACCCAGACCAGGACACAGGTATACATCTGATCAATATTTGATCATTTCATCGGCGATCGTCGCCCCTGAGCATTTCACCCAAGACACTCGACTTCGGCCTACTTCAAGCGCTTCAAGCCGCCACCAACCAGACCCTCAAGGAGAAGCCTTTCCAGATCACTGCAAGCAAGAACTGCATAGCGCCTATGGCCTGGGAGCCCTTCTGAGTCCCGTGAATTCTTCCAGCACCGTAGGCGACACGTTGGTGCCGGGAGACAACAAGTCCGTAGGCATCACCGTGCTCAGGCAAGAAGACCGTCGCATCGTCCCCTTCAACAAAGAATTCCAATTGGTGGAACACAGCAAAGACCAGGTCGTGGTGAAGAACTTCCTGGCCCAACTGAAATGGATGACCAACGCACCTACGTTGGGTCGATTCAATGCCACCGCTGCGATAGATATCTACTACAAGTGAGCGGGAGGCCGCTTCGCAGACGGAAGCGGCCGGTATCGACGACTCAGCGCAGGAAGAAGTGCTGGAGTCGTTGCACTTGCCAGTTGTAACGGCGACGCGCCTCGAGACCTTCCTCCAGGCTGACGGCGACGAAACGCGCCTTCTGGTTCGGTTGCATCTGCGCCAGCCGGTTCAGGTCGGGGCTGATCACCGTGCCCAGCGTGGCATATCCCCCACCGGACACCGCATCACGATGCAGGACGATGGGTTCGAGCCCGCCCGGTACCTGGATCGAGCCGATGGGATAGCAGGCGTCGACGATGTTGGACGGGTCCGAGCCTGCGCCGAATGGCTGTTCGCGCGGCTCGAACCGGAGCGCCGTGCCGCCCTTGAAGCGGTAGCCGGTGCGGTCCGCCTCCGAGCCGACGGTCCAGGTCTCGGCGAAGAAACGCTCGACCGCGTCGGGAGTCAGGCGATGGACGTAGAGTCCGGGAACTACCCGCAAGCTCACCTCGCCGCCGACCTCCACCTGCAGCGAACGCGGCAGCGCCAAGCCCTCCACGGCAGAGGGCGAGGCAGGCCCCAGGGGCAGCAGGTCGCCCTCCGCCAGCCGTCGTCCCTGCAAGCCACCGATCGCCCCCAGACCGTAGGTCGAACGGCTGCCCAGCACCTCGGGTACCGCGATGCCGCCGTCGATGGCGAGATAGCCACGGGCGCCGGCACGGATGAAGTCGAACCCCAGTACCTGGCCGGCGCGAACCCGGAAGGAAGTATCCAGCGGCATCTCCGCGCCCTCCAGGCGAGGCGTCATGCGCGCCCCGCACACGGCCACCAGGGCGTCGCGCTGGAACTCCAGCTGCGGACCCAGCAGCGCGCACTCCAGCACGGCGGCGGTCGGTGCGTTGCCCACCAGCAGGTTGGCCGCGCGCAGGGCGTACTGGTCGAGCGCGCCGGACGGCGGGATACCCAGGTGATAGTGGCCTTCGCGGCCGGCGTCCTGCACCGAGGTGGCGAGGCCGGGCTTGAGCACCTTAATCGACATACAGCACCTCCTGCAGACGTTGCGTGCAGCCTCGCGGATCGGCGAGGAACGCGTCGAGATCGAAACTCACCGGACGGATGCGCAGGTCGAATGTACCCGCTTCGACTTCGGCCGCCATGCGCTCGTATTCGGTCCGCTCGATGGGGCGGAACTGGACGATGTCGCCAGCGCGGAAGAACACCATAGATTCCTCGAGATAGGGCAGGCCCTGGCGGGGATCGAAGATCGGCGCCGGAGTCACGCCGAACATCTGATAGCCGCCGGCACCGCGCACCGAATAGATGCAGCCGAAGCAACCGCCGTGGCCGAGGGTCAGCTTCGGCGTGTCGATGCGCGGACGCAGGTACTTGGGCACCTGCAACTGCCGTTCGCGCTCGACCATCTGGTACATGAACGGCAGGCCGGCGACGAACCCGACCATCGAGACGAACCACGGCGTGCCGCTGTGCGCCTGGATGAACGCCCGCACGTCGGCGTAGCCGTTGATCCGCGCGGCGTACTCGAGGTCGGTGGAGTCCGGGTCCTGGTGACGGTCGCGGAAGCGCATCAGGGTCTCGTGGGTCCAGGGATCGTTGTACAACACCGGCACTTCGACGATACGCGTCTCGATGCTGCGCGCGGCAACCGCCTCGGCTTCCAGGCCGCGCACGGTCTCCAGCAGCGCCTGCGGGGCCAGCCGGTCGGGGTCGAAGCGGACCTGGAACGAGGCGTTGGCCAGGCACACGTCGAGCACCCCGGGCAATTGCAGGGTCTCGATGGCGCGGGTGATCGCCATGCCGCGGAAGAAGGCTTCCAGCGACATGGACTCGGCGACCTCGGCGAACAGGTGCTCGTCGCCGCCGAAGCTGTAGCGGATGTTGGCGTGCATCTCAAACCTCCTGCGCGGCGGCGGTCCGCTCGGCGAGCCAGGTTTCCAGGGTAGCGGTATCGAACTGCGCGGCCTGTACCCGCGCATCGGCGAGCAGCCAGCGGTGCAGCGGCAGGGTAGTGGCCATGCCGGCCAGCACGGTGCGCTCCAGCGCCTGGCGCGCGCGGGCGAACGCTTCGTCGCGGTCGCGACCATGGACGATCAGCTTGGCCAGCAACGAATCGTAGTACGGCGGCACCCGGTAGCCGGGGTACAGGTGGCTGTCCACTCGCACGCCCTCGCCCTGCGGCCACTCCAGGCGCTCCACGGTGCCGGGGCTGGGGAAGAAATTGCGCGCCGGGTCTTCGGCGTTGATCCGCATCTCCAGCGCCGCGCCGTTCAGGCGAATGTCCTCCTGGCGCCAGGGCAGCGCCTCGCCGGCGGCGATGCGCAGCATGGCCTGGACCAGGTCGATGCCGGTGACCATCTCGCTGACCGGATGCTCGACCTGGATACGGGTGTTCATCTCGATGAAGAAGAACTCGCCGCTGTGCGCGTCGAACAGGTATTCCAGGGTGCCCGCGCCACGATAGCCGAGACTCTGCGCCAGGCGCACGGCGCTCTCGCAGAGGGCCTGGCGCTGCGCGCCGTCCAGCGCCGCCGAAGGTGCCTCCTCGAAGACCTTCTGGCGCCGCCGCTGCAGCGAGCATTCGCGTTCGAACAGATGCACCGCGCGCTCGCCATCGCCGAGGATCTGCACTTCGATGTGCCGCGCCTGGCGGATGAAGCGCTCCAGGTACACCGCCGGCGAACCGAAGGCGGCCTGCGCCTCGCGCTGGGCGATGGGGAATTCCCGACGCAGTTCGTCGGCGTCGTGGGCGATACGGATGCCACGCCCGCCGCCGCCAGCGGAGGCCTTGACCAGCAGCGGATAGCCGACCTCTTCGGCGCAGGCCAGCGCCGCGTCGAGGTCGTCCAGCTCGCCGGGCGAGCCCGGCACCACCGGCACCCCGGCGGCCATCGCGGTACGCCGCGCCTCGGCCTTGTCGCCCATGCGGCGGATGGTCTGCGCATCCGGACCGACGAAGACCAGTCCGGCCGCCTGCACCGCTTCGGCGAAGGCAGGGTTCTCGGAGAGGAAACCGTAGCCGGGATGGATCGAGTCGGCACCGGTTTCCCGCGCCGCCATGAGAATCGCCTCGATATCCAGGTAGCTCCGCTCGGCCCGCGCAGGGCCGATCAGACGTACCTCATCGGCCAGCCGCGCGGCCAGCGAATCGCGATCCGCCTCGCTGCACACCGCTACCGTGGGAATGCCCAGTGCCTGCGCGGCGCGGATGATGCGCACGGCGATCTCGCCGCGATTGGCCACCAGCAGCTTGTTCAGTCGCTTGTGCATGGCGTCCTCCTCAGGTAGCGCTGGCGATCACCGCCAGCACCTGTCCCGGCTCGATGGCCTCGCCATCTTCCACGTGGAACGCCTGGAGTATGCCGGCCTGCCCGGCCTGCACTTCGGAAAACTGCTTCATCACCTCGATCAGCCCGATCACGCTGCCGGCCTCGACCGCCTGCCCGACCTCCGCGTAGGGTGGCGCGTCGGGGCTGGCCTTGCGATAGAAGGTGCCGGGCAAGGGGGACTGCACGTTATGTTCGGCCATGACGAATCCTCATTATTCGAACGTTGTAGGAAATGGCAGAAAAGCTTGTCGCGAGGCTCGCCGAGGCGAGCGGCGCTCAACGCGGCGCCTTGATGCGGATGCCGGCGCCTTCCAGGCGCGCGCGGGTGCTGGCGACCAGCTCCAGGGCGCCGGGGGTGTCGCTGTGGATGCACACCGAGTCGAAGGCGATGTCGAGGTCCTCGCCCTCGACGGTGCGCACCTTGCCCTCGCGGCAGGCGCGCAGGACCTTGTCGGCGACCTGTTGCGGATCGAGGGCGGCGACCCGCCGGGTGAAGACGATGGAGCCGCTGCGGTCGTAGTCGCGGTCGGCGTAGAACTCGCGCACCAGCGGCTGGCCCAGTTCCCGACCGATGCGCCAGGTGGCCGAACCGGGCATGCAATAGAGCAGCAGTTCCGGTTCCAGGCGTTGCAGGGTCTCGACGAACAGGCGCGCGGCGGCCTCGTCGCGCGCCAGGTGCATGTAGAGCGCGCCGTGGGGCTTGACGTGTTGCAGCGACAGGCCCTGCAGCCGGGCGAATTCGCGCAGGGCGCCAAGCTGGTAGAGCATGTCGTTGACCAGCTCGATGGCCGGCGCGGCGATGTGCCGGCGACCGAAGCCGACCAGGTCGCGGAAGCCCGGATGGGCGCCGATGGCCACGCCATGCTCGGCGGCCATCTCCACGGTGCGGCGCATGCTGCTCGGGTCGCCGGCATGGAAACCGGTGGCGATGTTGGCGCTGCTGATCAGCGGCATGATCGCCGCGTCCACGCCATCGCCGATGGTCCATGGGCCGAAGCCTTCGCCCATGTCGGAATTGAGGTCGACTTCAGTCATTGCCGGCTGGCCTCATCTGTCTTGTTGTTGGATGGAGCCACGGTAAAAGCCGGGAAAGGTATTGGGTAGATTTATTATTCGATAGACTGGTTTCTGAAAAACAGATACCTCTTCCGGATGCTGCCCATGGCCCTGACCCTCCGCCAGGTTCGCTACTTCATCGCCACCGCCGAGTTCGGCCAGATCTCCCAGGCCGCCATCCACCTGAACATCTCGCAGTCGGCGGTGACCAGCGCGATCCAGGAACTGGAGGGCATGCTCGGCGTCGCCCTGTTCACCCGCACGGCCCAGGGCATGAACCTGACCGACAGCGGCCGGCACTTCCTCAACCACGCCTATTCGATCCAGCGCAGCGTCGACGACGCGCTCAACAGCCCGCAACCGGACACCCGGGTCGACGGCACCCTGAAGGTCGCCGCCAGCTATACCGTGATGGGCTATTTCCTCCCCCACCACCTGCAACGCCTGGCGCAGTGGTACCCGGAACTGGAGCTGCAACTGTTCGAGGACGAGCGCGCCAGCATCGAGCGCGGCCTCCTCGACGGTCGCTACGACATCGCCGTGCTGCTCACCGGCAATCTCACCGAGCCCGGGATCGCCGCCGAAACCCTGTTCAACTCCGAGCGCCGGTTGTGGCTGCCCAGCCGCCATCCGCTGGGTGAGAAGGCCGACCTGGGCCTGGCCGACGTGGCCGGCGAGCCCTACATCATGCTCACCGTCGACGAGGCCGGGCAGAGCGCGCTGCGCTACTGGCAACAGAGCGGCCACCGGCCGCAGGTGATCCTCCATACCAGTTCGGTGGAAGCGGTGCGCAGCATGGTCGCCAACGGCTCCGGCGTGGCCATCCTCTCCGATCTGGTGTACCGGCCCTGGTCGCTGGAAGGCAAACGCATCGAGACGCTATCGCTGGTCGACCCGGTGCCGTCGATGAGCGTCGGCCTGGCCTGGCGCCGCGACACCGAAGCGAGCGCCGGGATGCGCGCGTTCCGCGAATACTTCCGCCAGTCGTTCCTCGCTCCGCAGCAAAGCAGCAGCCGGCGCTGAACCCGGCGGCTAATCTCTGATCCAACGCTGGGAACACTCAGGACAGGACACTCATGGGTACAGAAGGCTTTTTCGACGGACTGGGCGAGATGCTGGGCAGGGCGATCCGCTTCGTGGTGGACCTGCTCTCCGGCCTGCTGGGCGGCATCTGGGGCGCCATGGACGACTTCCTCCACGGCCTGGCCAGGGCCATCGGCATGGACGCATCGCTGTTCAGCTTCGTCTTCCTGGTGCTCGGCCTGTTGCTGCTCTACAGCGGCATACGCGCCTTCATGCGCCGCTCGATAGTCGGCGGGGTGATCTGGACGGTGCTCGGCCTGATCGTCATGAGCTGGCTCATCCACTGATCCACGCGTCGGCCGTTTCCGCAAGGAGCGAAGGAAGGTTTCGGTTATCCACAGGCGAGTTCCGAACCCGCTGGCAACGGCTGGTCGGCGGCGCGCGCCTGCGGTTGCATGGTGCGACATCCGCCAGGAAGTCCCGCCATGTCGTTCCCGCTTCGTCCTCTCACGCGCTGGCTTTTGCCGCCGCCGGCCTGCCTGCTCTGCGCCGCCCGCAGCGACCAGCCGCCCCGCCCGCTGTGCCGCGCCTGTGCCGCCGACCTGCCCTGGTCGCGCCAGCAGTGCCGGCGCTGCGCCCTGCCCCTGCCGCTGGACGGCCAGGTGTGCGGCGAGTGCCTGCGCCGCCCGCCGGCCTATGAACAGGCGATCGCGCCCTGGCGCTACGCCTTTCCGCTCGACAGCCTGATCAACCGCTTCAAGCACCAGGCGGCCTGGCCGCTGGGGCGGCTGCTCGGCGAGTTGCTGGCGGAACACCTGCGGCAACGCTACGCCGAAGGCCTGCCGCGCCCGGCACGCCTGCTGCCGGTCCCGCTGGCGCCACGGCGCGAACGTCGGCGCGGCTTCAACCAGGCGCAACAGCTCGCCGAGCGACTGGCCGGCGAGCTGGACCTGCGCAGCGATCCGCACAGCCTGCGGCGAGTGCTGGATACTCCGGCCCAGCAGGGCCTGGACGCGACGGTGCGGCGGCGCAACCTGCGCCACGCCTTCGCCCTGGCGCCCGCCAGCGATGTTCGCGGGCTGCACCTGGCACTGGTGGACGACGTGCTCACCACCGGGGCCACCGCCGAGTGCCTTTCCCGTCTGTTGCGCCGGGCGGGCGCCGCGCGGGTCGACGTCTACTGCCTGGCGCGCACGCCGAAGCCCGGCTGAGCTGGGCTAAACTGCCGCGCAACCGATACGGGAGAGGATCCATGCGCGCACTGCTGGTCGTGGCCTGCCTGTTGCTCGGCGGTTGCAGCCACTTCGCCGAAGACGACTGGCTGGGCGAAGACAAGGCCCTGCATTTCGCCAGTTCCGCGGCCCTTACCGCGGCGGGCATGCAGATGGCCCACGACCGCGGCCTGCACGGTGCTCGCCAGGCACGCTTCGGCCTGAGCTTCTCGCTCGCCTTCGGCGTCGGCAAGGAACTCTACGACAGCCGTTCCGCCGGCAGCGGCTGGAGCTGGAAGGACCTCGCCTGGGACCTGGCCGGCGCCGCCGCCGGCTACGGTCTCTACCAGGCCGCCGAGTGACGCCCTTGCGTTTTGCCCATGGCTGTTGGAGCCTTCGCCGTATACGTCCGCTCATAGCGAAGCTTCCATGTCCGCACTCTCCACTCTCGCCCAGCACGTCACCCGTCGCCCGCAACGCATCGCCCTGCTCGCGCAGATCGCCGAACTGGGCTCCATCACCCGTGCGGCGAAGGCCGTGGGCATCAGCTACAAGGGCGCCTGGGACGCCATCGACGAACTGAACAACCTGGCCGAGCGCCCGCTGGTCGAGCGTAGCGTCGGCGGCAAGGGCGGCGGCGGCGCCCGACTGACCGCCGAGGGCGAACGCCTGCTGGCTCTCTACCGGCGCCTGGAAGCCTTGCAAGCGCAGGTGTTGCAGGCCGCTGAAGACGCCGAGGACCTCAACCTGATCGGCCGCCTGATGCTCCGCACCAGCGCACGCAACCAATTGCACGGGCGGGTCCTGTCGATCCATGGCGAAGGCTTCCACGACCGCATCGCCATCGAGCTGCCAGGCCAGCAACGCATCGAGGCGCTGATCACCCGCGCCAGCACCGAGCAACTCGAACTCGGTCGCGGCCGCCCGGTACTGGCGCTGATAAAGGCCGGCTGGCTGGACGTCGGGCTGGAACCGCGCGAGGACCAGCCGAATCAGTTGCAAGGCACCCTGGAGGAAATCCTCGCGGCCAAGGCCGGTCCCAGCGAGGTGCGCATCGCCCTGGGCAGCGGTCTTACCCTCTGCGCGCTGCTGTCCGGCGAACGCCTGGCCAGCCTGGGGCTGAAGAAGGGCCAGAAGGTGATCGCCTCCTTCGATCCGGCCCAGGTCCTGCTCGGCACGCCGCTGTGAACCTGCCGGCCCGCGCCGGCTTGCGTACACTAGGGGTCTTTCGAGCCTTGGATGCCCCGTCATGTCCCATCCCTTCGACCAACTGACCCCCGACCTCGTCCTGGATGCCGTGGAAAGCCTCGGCTATCTCAGCGACGCACGGGTGCTGGCGCTCAACAGCTACGAAAACCGCGTGTACCAGGTCGGCATCGAGGACGGCGAGCCGCTGATCGCCAAGTTCTACCGACCGGACCGCTGGAGCGACGCGGCGATCCGCGAGGAGCACGCCTTCTCCGCCGAGCTGGCGGAATGCGAGGTGCCGGTGGTGGCGCCGCTGTCGCGCGACGGCGAAAGCCTGTTCGCATTCGCCGGCTTCCGCTTCGCCCTGTTCCCCCGGCGCGGCGGGCGCGCGCCCGAGCCGGGCAATCTCGACCAGCTCTACCGCCTCGGCCAGTTGCTCGGCCGCCTGCACGCGGTCGGCGCCACGCGGCCGTTCGAGCACCGCGAGGCGCTCGCTGTGGATAACTTCGGCCACGCCTCGCTGGCCACCCTGCTGGAAGGCAATTTCATCCCCAGGAGCCTGCTGCCGGCCTACGAGTCGGTCGCCCGCGACCTGCTGAAACGCCTCGACGCCCTGTTCGCCGAGGTGCCCTACCAGCCGATCCGCCTGCACGGCGACTGCCATCCGGGCAACCTGCTGTGCCGCGACGAGGTCTACCACATGGTCGATCTCGACGACTGCCGCATGGGCCCGGCCCTCCAGGACCTGTGGATGATGCTCGCCGGCGAGCGCCACGAACGCCTGGCGCAGATTGCCGAACTGGTCGACGGCTACAATGAGTTCCACGACTTCGACCCGCGCCAGCTACCGCTGCTCGAAGGCCTGCGCAGCCTCCGCCTGATGCACTACAGCGCCTGGCTCGCGCGGCGCTGGGACGACCCGGCGTTCCCACCGAGCTTCCCCTGGTTCGGCAGCGAACGTTACTGGGGCGAGCAGGTGCTGGTGCTGCGCGAACAACTGGCGGCGCTGGACGAGGAACCGCTGCGGCTGTTCTGAGCCTCCTGCGGACAGGGCGAATGGCGCGCGGCGCTATCCGTCCCGCCGCGGGGCAGGCGAGGGAACGGCAAGTGTGCCGGTGCTTTTCCGCGGGAACTGTGCGCAGACAACCCCGTCACCCCCCTACTAGAATTCACAGGTCATCCGCTCGTGCATGCCGTGCACGGCCATTCTTACCTGCCTGACGTTTCAAGGATTCTCCATGGCGACCGCCAACCTCCGTCGGGGCTATGTCCTCGGCCTGACGGCTTATGTGATCTGGGGACTGTTCCCGCTCTACTTCAAACTGCTCGAACGCATCCCCGCGGTGGAAATCATCGTCCAGCGCGCGGTCTGGTCGGCCCTGTTCGGCGCCGTCCTGCTGCTGTTCTGGAAGCACCCGGGCTGGTGGCGCGAGCTGCGCCAGAATCCGCAGCGCTTCGTCGTGCTGGCCGCCAGCGGACTGCTGATCGCCAGCAACTGGATGACCTATGTCTGGGCGGTGAACAACGGCCACATGCTGGAAGCCAGCCTGGGCTACTACATCAATCCGCTGATCAACGTGATGCTCGGCATGTTGCTGCTCAAGGAACGCCTGCGTCCCCTGCAATGGCTGGCGGTGGCCCTGGCTTCGCTGGGCGTGGCGCAGCAGGTCTGGCAACTCGGCAGCCTGCCCTGGGTGTCGCTGGTGCTGGCCCTGACCTTCGGCTTCTACGGCCTGATCCGCAAAAAGGCGCCGGTCGCCGCGCTGCCCGGACTGGTGGTGGAAACCTGGCTGCTGCTGCCGCTGGCGCTGGTCTGGTTGCTGTTTTTCGCCGACGGGCCGACCAGCGAAACGGCTTTCTGGAGCACCCCGGAAGCCCTGTGGGTGGTCGCCGCGGGCCCGGTGACGCTGGTTCCGCTGGTCTGCTTCAACGCTGCGGCAAGGCACCTGCCCTACGCCACCCTGGGCTTCCTGCAATACCTGGCGCCGACGCTGGTCCTGCTACAGGCGATCCTGCTGTTCGGCGAGCATCTGGACTCCAGCCGCCTGACCGCCTTCGCTTTCATCTGGCTCGCCCTGGCCGTCTACAGCTTCGACGCCTGGCGCAGCCTGCGCCGCCTTCCCCAGCCGGGCTGACGTTATCCCCAGGCTTGCGGAACTCCGCAAGCCTGGCGAAAAAACACGCACTCCTTCCTATCCCCCGCCAATACTGGCGCTCAGCGATCCACCCCAGGCTTTTCCACAGGTTCATGCACGTACTTTGTGCATAGACCTGCCTTCTCCTCCCCGCAGGCGCGTGGATAACTCGTCGGAAGAAGCCCTGCAAAGCGCCTGATCAGTCTTTGAGCACACCGCTGTATGCCAGTATTACCAAGGGTTACACCGATATACACAAGACTTATCCACAAAGCTGCCCAAGGCTTTTGTGAGCAACTGTGGATGAACCGGAAAAGCCATCGATCAAAAAACGTACGGATTCTTGGACTGCCGATGGATAAAGGCCTGCATGGATTCTTCCCCGGCTTACCCACAGACTGCTCCACGTTATTTGTGCACAGGGGCAATAACAGCGGCGAAGGTTAATCCACAAGCAAAAGCGCAAGAGAGGCTGCTCAGAAAACGATCAAACCCTTGTATCGCCCATGGATGAAGGCCTGCAAGGTTATCCACACAGAATACCCACAGGCTGGTCCACCTGGTTTGGGAATAACCGCAACGTAGCTGGTCAAAAAACGCGCTACGACCTCCAAGCCTCGCGGCGCCTGGGTTTCAGGGTTTCACCCAAGGCTTTTCCACAGGCCCGTCCCCCCGCTTTCCTGAACAACTTCAGGACGCGTCCAGCACCAACTCCACCATCAGGTCGTCGGCCAGGTCTTCCAGTCGCTCGCGCAGGGTGTCCAGCGACAGGGTCAGCGGCACCGCCAGCAGCGCATCGGCATGGAACAGCGGTTCGCTGCTCATCGGCGCCGGGCGCACTTCGGTGGACAGGCTCTCCAGGTTCACCCCGTGCTCGGCCAGCAACCGGGTGATGTCGCGCACGATACCGGGGCGGTCGTTGCCCACCAGGTCGAGGTGGATAGGCTTCCAGTTGCATACCGGCTCGATCCCGCTTTCCGCCAGGAGCACGCGGATGCCGTGGCTGGACAGGCCCTGTAGCCCTTCCACCAGTTCGTCGTAGCCTTCCGCCGGCACGGCCACCCGCAGTATCCCGGCGAACTGCCCGGCCATCCGCGACATGCGGCTTTCCAGCCAGTTGCCGCCGTGGGAGGCGATGCATTGGGCGATGCGCTCGACCAGGCCGGGATGGTCGGTGGCGATCACGGTCAGGACCAGGTGATCCATGAGCTTGCCTCCTGCTGGGACGAATGGGAGTTCAGAGCTGCAGCCAGTAAGTGTAGAACTGTTCGTCACGGACATAGCCGAGGCGCTCGTAGAGCGACTGCCCGGCGTGGTTGGTCTTCGCCGTCTCCAGTTGCAGGCCGCAGGCGCCCATGCTTTCGGCGAAACCCCGGGCCTGGTTCATCAGGGCCTCGCCGACGCCCTGGCGGCGCGCCTCCGGGCGGACGTAGAGATCGCTGAGCAACCACGAAGGTCGTAGCGCCAGGGAGGCGAACAGCGGATAGAGTTGGACGAAGCCCAGCGCCCGCGCCTCGGCATCCCTGGCCAGGAACAGGGTCGAATCGCCCTGGCGCAGGCGCTCGGCGAGGAATGCGCGGACCTGCTCTTCCGGCGCCGGCACTTCGTAGAAGTCGAGGTAGGCGGAAAACAGCGGAACCAGGTCGGCGAGATCGGCGAGGGATGCGGCATGGACGGGCATGGCGAGGCTCCTGGGGCGATTCCGGGAGTATAGGCAAGGCGCTCGCAGCGCAGAGAAACATCCTGCGACGCCGCGCCGCAGTTGGGCTAGCGATAAATCGTGTACTGTTTTTAGATTTATCTGGAACAAAGTACAGTTTTTTTGCGAACATTAAGCCTGGCCAACGTGACCGTGAAGCGTCATCCAGTCGTAACGCGACGCGTAACCACTGATTTTTCCCGCGGCATCATGTAGTATGCCGCGGCTCGGACTACAAGGCCGTGCGGCCCGGGTCCAGAGCTGGTCTAGAGCAGAGTGAGGCAAACAATGACTGAACGCGTTCAAGTCGGTGGCCTGCAGGTCGCCAAAGTCCTGTTCGACTTCGTGAACAACGAAGCCATCCCCGGAACCGGCGTCTCTGCCGACACGTTCTGGACCGGTGCGGAGGCCGTGATCAACGACCTGGCGCCGAAGAATAAAGCCCTGCTCGCCAAGCGCGACGAACTCCAGGCCAAGATCGACGGCTGGCACCAGGCTCGCGCCGGCCAGGCCCACGACGCCGCTGCCTACAAGGCCTTCCTCGAGGAAATCGGCTACCTGCTGCCCGAGGCGGAAGACTTCCAGGCCGGCACCCAGAACGTCGACGACGAGATCGCCCGCATGGCCGGCCCGCAGTTGGTGGTGCCGGTGATGAATGCGCGCTTCGCCCTCAACGCCTCCAACGCCCGCTGGGGCTCGCTGTACGACGCGCTCTACGGCACCGACGTGATCAGCGAAGAAGGCGGCGCCGAGAAAGGCAAGGGCTACAACAAGGTTCGCGGCGACAAGGTCATCGCCTTCGCTCGCGCCTTCCTCGACGAGGCCGCGCCGCTGGAGTCCGGCTCCCATGTCGACGCCACTTCCTACAGCGTGAAGAACGGCGCGCTGGTCGTCGCGCTGAAGAACGGCAGCGAAACCGCCCTGAAGAACGCTGGCCAGTTCCTTGCCTTCCAGGGCGACGCCGCCAAGCCGCAAGCGGTACTGCTCAAGCACAACGGCCTGCACTTCGAAATCCAGATCGACCCCAGCAGCCCGGTCGGCCAGACCGATGCCGCAGGCGTGAAGGACGTGCTGATGGAAGCCGCCCTCACCACCATCATGGACTGCGAGGACTCGGTCGCCGCGGTCGACGCCGACGACAAGGTAGTGATCTACCGCAACTGGCTGGGCCTGATGAAAGGCGACCTGGCCGAGGAAGTCAGCAAGGGCGGCAGCACCTTCACCCGCACCATGAACCCGGACCGCGTCTACACCAGGGCCGACGGTTCCGAACTGACCCTGCACGGCCGCTCGCTGCTGTTCGTGCGCAACGTCGGCCACCTGATGACCAACGATGCGATCCTCGACAAGGACGGCAACGAAGTGCCGGAAGGCATCCAGGACGGTCTGTTCACCAGCCTGATCGCCATTCATGACCTGAACGGCAACACCAGCCGCAAGAACAGCCGCACCGGCAGCGTGTATATCGTCAAGCCGAAGATGCACGGTCCGGAAGAAGCCGCCTTCACCAACGAGCTGTTCGGCCGCGTCGAGGACGTCCTCGGCCTGCCGCGCAACACCCTGAAGGTCGGCATCATGGACGAGGAGCGCCGCACCACCGTGAACCTGAAGGCCTGCATCAAGGCGGCCAAGGATCGCGTGGTGTTCATCAACACCGGCTTCCTCGACCGCACCGGCGACGAGATCCACACCTCCATGGAAGCCGGCGCCGTGGTGCGCAAGGGCGCCATGAAGTCGGAGAAGTGGATCGGCGCCTACGAGAACAACAACGTCGACGTCGGCCTGGCCACCGGCCTGCAAGGCAAGGCGCAGATCGGCAAGGGCATGTGGGCCATGCCCGACCTGATGGCCGCCATGCTCGAGCAGAAGATCGGCCATCCGCTGGCCGGCGCCAACACCGCCTGGGTCCCGTCGCCGACCGCCGCGACCCTGCACGCCCTGCATTACCACAAGGTCGACGTGTTCGCCCGCCAGGCCGAGCTGGCCAAGCGCACCCCGGCCTCGGTGGACGACATCCTGACCATTCCGCTGGCGCCGAACACCAACTGGACCGCGGAAGAGATCAAGAACGAGGTGGACAACAACGCCCAGGGCATCCTCGGCTATGTCGTCCGCTGGATCGACCAGGGCGTCGGCTGCTCCAAGGTGCCGGACATCAACGACGTCGGTCTGATGGAAGACCGCGCCACCCTGCGCATCTCCAGCCAGCTGCTGGCCAACTGGCTGCGTCACGGCGTGATCAGCCAGGAGCAGGTGGTCGAGAGCCTCAAGCGCATGGCCGTGGTGGTCGACCGGCAGAACGCCAGCGACCCGTCCTACCGGCCGATGGCGCCGAACTTCGACGACAACGTCGCGTTCCAGGCCGCCCTGGAGCTGGTGGTGGAAGGCACCCGGCAGCCGAACGGCTATACCGAGCCGGTCCTGCATCGCCGCCGCCGCGAGTTCAAGGCGAAGAACGGGCTGTAGGCCGTTCGCCGCAGCGCAACGAAAAGCCGCCCCGAGGGGCGGCTTTTTCATTTCTTCGGGTAGCCATGCACACGCTCCCAACAGTCGTCACGCAGCTCCTCGGCATGGCTACGGATGCTGCCCCAACCGTTCTGCCGCAGCGCCTCCCGGGCCTCTCGACGTACCGCCTGCCATCCGGGGTGGGCATAGATGTCGAAGTCGAAGCAGCCCAGCGCTTCCTCGGGCAGCTCGTTGCACAGCGCCCAGACACGCCTCAAGGCATCGCGAAAACTCCCGGCCTGGTGACCCGGACAGCCTTCGAGCCACTCGTGCAGCGGCACGATCTTCTCCGACCAGGTAGAGCAGCCCGGGCAACTGCCGATGGTCTCTCTCTGCATGGCACCGTCAAGGGCCAGGAAATCGAGCGCCAGGAACGCCTCTGCGCTGAGCAGGACCCATCGATGCTCATCCTGCCCGTACCACGTCCAGATGAAACTGCCCGGCTCGTTCATGTCGGCTCCTGCGCCGAGGGAAAAGCCGCGACGATAGCCTAATCAGGCTGCGCCGAGAAAGCTCAGCACCGCGCCTTCGAACGCCTGCGGGAACTCGACGTTCGACAGATGCACCGCCGGCAGCGTAACCAGCCTGGCCCCGGCAATCGACGTGGCGATCAGCTCGCCGTGGCTGGCGGCGGTGACCGTGTCGTACGCCCCTGCGATCACCAGGGTCGGCCGCTCGATCCGCGCCAGTTGCGCGCGCAGGTCGGTATCGCGCACCGCCGCGAAGGAGCCGGCCAGGCCGTGCCGGTTGGTGGCCATGAGCATCGCCCGGAAGCGCTCGACGACGGGCTCGGCGCGCTCCAGCAGCGCCGGCGGAAACCAGTTGCCGAGGAAGCCCGCGGCGGTCTCGCTCATGTCCTCGGCCTGCAGCACCGCGGCGATGCGCTCGTCCCACTGCGCCGCCGGGCCAAGCCAGGCCGAGGTGTTGGCCAGCACCAGCCGCTCGATCCGCTGCGGCGCATGCAGCGCCAGCCACTGGCCGACGATCCCGCCCAGGGACAGGCCGAGGAAATGCGCGCGCCGTACCTCCAGCGCGTCGAACAGCTCCAGTACGTCCTCGCCCAGCCGGGCCAGGGTATAGGGCCCCGGCGGCACGCTGGAGGCGCCATGGCCACGGGCGTCGTAGCGCAGGACGCGGAAGTGCCGGGTCAGTGCCGGGAGTTGTGCATCCCACATGTGCAGGGTGGTACCGATGGAGTTGGAGAGCGCCAGCAGCGATTTCTCCGCCGCACCGTCCAGGCGATAGGCGAGGCTGGCGCCATCGCTGGTAGCGAGAAAAGACAGGTTGCCCATGGGAGCCTCCGGGGTCAGGGTGATTGCCATGCACGCCAGGCTAGTTGCGACGACCCCTGGGAAAAACTACAAAGAATGGAACGACTCTGTCAGGGAAGCTGACATGCACGATTTCACCCTCCACGACCTCCAATGCTTCGACGCAGTGGTCGACGCCGGCGGCTTCCAGGCCGCCGCACAGCGCCTGCACCGCTCCCATCCGGCGGTGTTCGCCGCCGTTGCCAGGCTGGAGCGCCAGCTCGGCCTGGTGCTGCTCGAACGAGGCGGCTACCGGGTCGGCCTGACCGCCGCCGGTCGCTCCTTCCACCAGCGTGCCCAGGCCCTGCTCTACGAACTGGAAGGGCTGCGGGGCCACGCCGCGCACCTGGCCCAGGGCGAGGAAAGCGAGCTGCGCGTGGTACTGGGCGACCTCTGCCCGCCGCGCCCGGCCCTGGCGCTGCTCGCAGGGTTCTTCGGCAGCCAGCCGCAGACCCGCCTGCAATTGCTGTTCGAAACCGTCAGCGGCCCGCTGGAGCGCCTGCTGGACGGCGAGGCCGACCTGATCCTGCATCGCGTGGACAAGTCCGACCCACGCCTGGAATGGCTCGACCTGTGCAGGGTCGGGCTGGTCCCGGTCATCGCGCCGGGCCTGCTCGGCGATCCTCCGCCGCGATCGGTGCGCCCGGAACAACTGCGCCCCTTCGCCCAGTGCGTGATGCGCGACAGCGCCCGCCATTCGCCGCCGACGGACTATTTCATGCTCGCCGGCGCGCGACAGTGCAGCGTGCCGGACCAGCGAACGAAGAAAGAGGTGATCCTCCAGGGCCTCGGCTGGGGGCACCTGCCGGACTTCCTGGTCGACGAGGAACTGGCCGACGGCCGCCTGCTCGCCCTGGCCGGGCCGCATCTGCCAGGACGCAGCGAAGAGGTGGTGGCGGCGCGCCGGCGCGATCGCGCGCAGGGCCCGGTAGCGGAACGCCTGTGGGCGTTCCTGCGGGACAACGCTACGACGTTGCGGGGGAAAAGCGGCGACAGGGCGGAGGGCGCCAGGCGTCCTCGGTGAGAAACTGGCGGATATCGCCAGGCGCTATTCGTCCTACCCCCACACACTCCCCCGGCATCAACGCCGGCTTGCCGCCAGCTACTCCGCCATCTTGCGCAACGCCTCGCCATCCAGCCGGTAGCGCACCCACTCGTCCTGCGGCAGCGCGCCGATGGAGCGGTAGAAGTCGATGGCCGGCTGGTTCCAGTCCAGCACGCTCCACTCCAGGCGTCCGCAGTCGTTGGCCACGGCCTCGCGGGCCAGCTCGCGGAGCAGCCGGCGACCGGCGCCGACGCCACGGTACTCAGGGGTGACGTAGAGGTCTTCGAGGTAGATGCCGTTGCGCCCCAGCCAGGTCGAGTAGCTGTAGAAATACACCGCATAGCCGATCGGCCGGCCTTCGCTCAGGCACATCAGCGCGCGGGTCGGCGAGCCTTCGGCGAACAGGCTGCGGCGGATGCCTTCGACATCGGTGACCACCTCGTGGCGGGCGCGCTCGTAGTCGGCCAGTTCGATGATGAAGGCAAGGATCTGTTCGGCGTCGGCCGGTACGGCGGGACGGATTTCGAGAGTCATGGGCAACCTTCCGGTGGAGGATCCGGCCATCCTAGTGCGACTGCTAAGATGCATGAAGTGCATTCTTCTCATCGGCAACTGAATAACATGCATCCCCTGCTGCGCCGTCTCGATCTCAACCTCCTGCTTGTCTTCGACGCCCTGTATCGCCACCGCAACGTCGGCACCGCAGCCAGCGAACTGGCGATCAGCGCCTCGGCCTTCAGCCATGCGCTGGGGCGCCTGCGCCAGGGGCTGGACGACGAACTGTTCCTGCGCCAGGGCAATCGCATGCAGCCGACCCAGCGTGCCGAGCACCTGGCCGCTGCGGTGGCCGCCGCCCTGCGCGCCCTCGGCGAGGGGCTGGAAGAGTGGCGGCCGTTCGTACCGGGACAGAGCCAGCGTACCTTCGTCTTCGCCGCCACCGACTACACCGCCTTCGCCCTGCTTCCGCCGCTGATGAACCGCCTGCAGCACAGCGCGCCCGGAGTGCGCCTGCGCCTGGTCAACGCGGAACGCAAGTTGTCGGTGGAGGCCCTGGCCAGCGGGCGGATCGATTTCGCCCTCGGCTACGACGAGGAACACGAGCGCCTGCCCGAAGGCATCCAGGCCCATGACTGGTTCGCCGACCGCTACGTGGTGGTAGCGCGGCGCGACCACCCGCGCCTCGCCGGGGCACCGACGCTGGACGGCTACCTGGCCGAACGGCATGCGGTTGTGACGCCGTGGAACGAGGACAGCGGGGTGATCGACCGGCTGCTGGCCCGCTCCGGCCTGCGTCGCGAAGTGGCGGTGCAACTGCCGACGGTGCTGGCGGCGCTGTTCCTGGCAGGCTCCACCGATTTCCTGCTCACCGCTCCGCGACATGCCGCACAGGCCCTGGCGGAAGCCGCCGGCCTCGCCCTGTATCCCGCGCCGTTCGACATTCCGCCCTACGTGCTGCGGCTCTACAGCCACGCCCAGCATGTCGGGCGTGATGCCCATGCGTGGATGATCGGGCAGTTGAAGGGCCTGGATATTTCCCGGACGGGCTGAGCTTCGCGCCGCGCACCGTCGACGGGCGCGGCGGTAACACTGGGCACAATTATTGTGCACAATTTTCCCAATACGCTCTCCTGGCGCCACGCTTTTTTCCCCTCTCCCTCGTCCGTCCGCATAAGCCCATGAATCGGTTCGAAATTCTTACCTGATCGAGGCGACAGCTTTTTCCCAAGCGGTTTCAGGGGCTTGCCGGTGAAAGGCCGGTTTCCGCAGAACACGGAAAAGTCGGTCGAGGATCGGTTGGCACATAACTGGCTTAAATCTTCGAAATTCTTGTATACAAAAACAATAGACGAACCCGACCTCGCGCCGAGTTCTTCCGACTGCCGGAGGAGACCGCCATGTCCAGCACCCCGAAGCCGCCCGCCTCGCCCCGCGAGTTTTCTCCCTCGCTGCTCGACCTCGGCACCCTGGAAAGCCTCGACAGCCTGCCGCGCGCCGGTCAGCGGAGCGCCGAGTTCTCCGCCTCACTGCTCGATCTGGGCACTCCGGCCAGTCTCGACTGCCTGCCACGCGCCGGGCTGCGCGCAGCGGAGTTCTCGGCGGCGCGCCTGGACCTCGGCACTCCCGCCAGTCTCGATTGCCTGCCCCGCGCCAGCCATCACGCCGGCCCCGAACTGCCGCCGCTGAGCCCGCGCCTGTACAGCGCCGATCTCGCCCCGACCAAGGCCGAAGGGCGCCGCTGGGGACGCTACAGCCTGTTCGCGCTGTGGACCAACGATGTGCACAACATCGCCAACTACTCCTTCGCCATCGGCCTCTTCGCCCTCGGCATGAGCGGTGCGCAGATCCTCGCCGCGCTGGCCCTGGGCGCGCTGATGGTCTACGGGCTGATGAACCTGTCCGGCTACATGGGCCAGAAGACCGGGCTGCCCTACCCGGTGATGTGCCGCATCGCCTTCGGCATCCACGGCGCGCAACTCCCCGCGCTGATCCGCGCGGTGATCGCCATCGCCTGGTTCGGCATCCAGACCTATCTCGCCTCCATCGTCCTGCGCGTGCTGCTGACGGCGATCTGGCCGGGGCTGGCCGCCTACGACCAGGACGCCATCCTCGGCCTGTCGAGCCTGGGCTGGGCGACCTTCGTCGCCATCTGGTGCGTGCAACTGCTGATCTTCGCCTACGGCATGGAGATGGTGCGTCGCTACGAATCCTTCGCCGGACCGGTGATCCTGCTCACCGTCGCCGCCCTCGCCGCCTGGATGTACCTGCGCGCCGGCGCCTCCATCGCCTGGTCAAGCGGCGAACCCATGAGCGGTTCGCAGATGTGGTTGAAGATCTTCGGCGGTGCGGCGTTCTGGGTGACCCTGTACGGCACCATGATCCTGAACTTCTGCGACTTCGCCCGCGGCTGCCCGGACCGGCGCACCATCAGCGTCGGCAACTTCTGGGGGCTGCCGGTGAACATCCTGCTGTTCGGCCTGTTCGCGGTGGTCCTCGCCGGTGCCCAGTTCAGGATCGACGGCCAGCTCATCCAGAGCCCCACCGACATCGTCGCCGCGATCCCCGACACCCTCTTCCTGGTGCTGGCCAGCCTGGCGCTGCTGATCGTCACCGTGGCGGTGAACATCATGGCCAACTTCGTCGCCCCGGCCTACGTACTCACCAACCTGGCGCCGAACCTGCTGAACTTCCGCCGCGCCGGGCTGATCAGCGCGACCATCGCGGTGCTGATCCTGCCCTGGCACCTGTACAACAGCCCCGGGGTGATCCTCTACTTCCTCGGCGGCCTCGGCGCGCTGCTCGGCCCGCTGTACGGGATCATCATGGTCGACTACTACCTGGTGCGGAAAGGCCGGGTGAACCTGCCGGAGCTGTACACCGAAAGCCGCGCCGGCGCCTATCACTACGCGCGAGGGGTGAACCCGCGGGCCATCGCCGCGTTCGTCCCGGCGGCGATCATCTCCACCCTGCTGGCATTGTTGCCGGCATTCGCCGAGCTATCGCCGTTCTCCTGGTTCTTCGGCGCCGGCCTGGCCGGCCTGATCCACTACGCCCTGGCCAAGCGCCGCACGGCCTACCGCGAAGTTTCCGGCGAAGCGATCGCGGTGGACAGCGTGCAGCACTGACGGATACCTGGCCGGCCTGGGCGCGACACCCGCCTAGGCCGGCAGTAGCGCCTGCAATTCTTCCTCGATCGCATCCAGCGCCTGGAACGACCGCTCGACGCGGGCCACCGCGACCGCCCCCTCCAGCGCCGCGAGGATCAGCCAGGCGCGCGAGGCGGCGAGCTTTTCCGCCAGTCCGTCGGCGCGCAACGCACGCTCGATGCTGGCGTGCCAGGCGCGGAGCGCCCGGCGGCATTCGGCATGCACCGGGGCCAGCTCGGCGTCGATGCTCAGGCTGGTGGAAAGCACCGGGCAGGCCTCTTCGAAACGCGAATGCTCCAGCCAGCCACGCAGGGTCGCGATGAACTGGCGGAGGACGTTGCGCGCATGGGGAGCCTGGGTCCCTGCGCGGTCGAGGAAGGACGCCACCTCGTCGGCGACGAAGCCGATCGCGGCGCTGGCGATCTGCGGCTTGCCCTCGGGGAAATAGTGATAGAGCGAGCCTTTCGGCGCCTCGGCGCGAGCGATGATGTCGCTCAGCCCGGTGCCGAAATACCCGCGGCTGGCCAGCAGCGAGGCGGTGGCATGGACGATCCGTTCGGCGGCATTGGACTTCTTCGGCAAACCTGACTCCCCAACTCACGGCAGACGACCGGGCAAGCATGCCCGAGCCTCAGGGCAGATGAAACACGCCGCTGGCGCTGGCCACCAGGCGCTCGCCGCTGTGCAGCCGGGCCGAGGCGAAGGCCATGCGCTGGCCGAGCTTGTCGACCCGGGTATGCACCTCCAGCCAGTCGCCGACCCGCGCGACCCCGCAGAAGTCCAGGCGCAGGCCGACGGTGACCATCGGCTGCGGCGGTTCGCGGGAGAACGCCATGGCGTAGCCGAGGCCAACGTCGGCCAGGGTCGAGAGCAGGCCGCCGTGGGCGGTGCCACCGTGGTTGCAGTGCTTTTCGTCGATGCGCAGCGCCACCACCAACTGGCGCTGGGCGTCGTGCCGGCAGAAGAAAGGACCGAGCAGGTCGAGCAACGGACTGCTGCGGAACAGCGGCTGGAACCCTTCGGGGACGTTCATCACGGTGCGGCCTCCGTTTTATATAGACTGGTCTATATAAAATATGCCCGGACGCTGGATCCACCAGCGCCGCGAAGGTCTTATCGAGGCGCTGAATGGCGCTTCATCAGGACGGCGCCCTGGGCGCCGCCCGCACTCCCTCTCAGCGGCTCATCGGACCGCGCACCGGCCGCTCGCGGGCGTGGCTGGTCGCGCTGAGCGGCGCGCCGGCCTCGCGCAGCGCCTGGCGCTGTTCGGCGACCGGGGTCTGCGCGGTGGCCTTCTCGAAACGCGCCAGATGCTGAAAGGCCGGCAGGGCGAAAGCGTCAGCCAACAGGCGCGCCAGGCGCGGCCAGCGCTCGCCGTCGACCTGGTAGCGCGCCAACTGGGCATTGCGGAACAGGCAGGCGACGGCGACATCGGCGATGGACAGCTCGCCGCACAGCCAGCCGCTTGGCGGGACCCGCCCTTCCAGGTAGTTGCAGATCGATGGCAGGTCTTCGTCGTAGGTGCGTTGCAGGATCGCCTGGTCGGGTTCGCGCTGCCAGATGCCGCGGTTGATCACCAACTGGTGGAACAACTGCCAGATGATCACCTGGCCCAGCCGCGAATCGGCGTACTCCTCCAGCCAGCGGGCCTGGGCGCGCTGGCCGATGTCGGCGGGATACAGGCTCGGCTGCGGGTAGCGCTCCTCCAGGTACTGGCAGATCACGCTGGAATCGTTGAGGACGAAGTCACCGTCCACCAGCACCGGAATCTGGCGCAACGGACTGAGGCGCTCGAAGGCCTCGTTGCCGAAGAACGGCACGATGGGGTCGATGCGGTAGGCGATGCCTTTCAGTTCCAGCAGCACCAGCACCTTGCGCACATAGGGGGACAGATAGGAACCGATGATCAGCAAAGGTTCGGCCACGGCGAGACTCCTGTTCTTGTTATGGGAACGCCGATCCTCCGGCAAACCGGTGGGACGACTCAAGTGGCTTCCCGACGGACGCCAATTGCAGGGATAGTCGCACTTTGCGATCATTTGCGAATAATTCTCGTTTTTCCATTCAATCCCGTTTCGGGATGGGGAGCGGTCGTGTCGGCGGGTGACGTCAGCAACAGCGAATTCGTGGGTAGCCTGTACCGGGACCACCGCGGCTGGCTGCTTGCCTGGCTGAACCGCAACCTCGGCTGCCGCCAGCGCGCCGAAGACCTCAGCCAGGACACCTTCGTTCGCCTCCTCGGCCGCCCGGAGCTGCCCGGCCTGCGCGAACCGCGCGCGTTCCTGGCGAAGGTGGCGCGCGGCCTGATGATCGACCACTTCCGCCGCGCCGCCCTTGAGCAGGCCTATCTCGCCGAACTGGCGCTGGTTCCGGAAGCGGAGCAGCCTTCGGCCGAAGAGCAGTACCTGATTCTCGAGAATCTCCGCGAGATCGATCGCCTGCTTGGCACGCTGTCGCTGAAGGCGCGCAGCGCGTTTCTCTATAGCCGCCTGGACGGCATGCCCCACGCGGAGATCGCCGAGCGTCTCGGAGTCTCGGTGCCGCGCGTGCGCCAATACCTGGCCCAGGGCCTGCGCCAGTGCTATATCGCCCTCTACGGAGAGCCCCGGTGAGCGCCGACGATCGTCATTCGCCGGTACGCGCGCGGGTGCTCGACGAAGCCATCGCCTGGCAATTGCTGCTCGACTCCGGCGAAGCCCATCCCGACGATCACCGCGCCTTCCACCGCTGGTACGCGGCGCATCCCGAACACGAACGCGCCTGGGAACAGCTCGGCGGCCTCGACCGGCACCTGGCGAGAGCCGCCAACGGGCCGGCACGCAACGCCCTGCTGTCCGGCAACGCACGCTTCAAGCGCCGCCTGCGCCGGCTCGGCGGCAGCGCCCTGGGGCTAGTGCTGGCGCTGGGCGTCGGGCTCGGCGTGGCCAACCGCTACGTCCCGGTCCGCTACCTGCTGGCCGATGCCTACAGCGCCACCGGCGAGCAGCGCGAGCTGACCCTCCCGGATGCCACCCATGTGCGCCTGAACAGCCGCAGCGCCATCGACGTCCGCTTCGACGGCGAACGCCGCCAGGTCGTGCTACTGGCCGGCGAGATCCTGGTGGAAACCGCCCATGGCGACCCGCGCCCCTTCGTGGTCAGCAGCGCCGATGGCGACATGCGCGCCCTCGGCACGCGCTTCCTGGTGCGCCGCGAGGAACCCGGCACGCGCCTCACCGTGTTGCAGTCGGCGGTGGCCGCGCGCGCGGAAACGCTCAGCGAAGAGCGTGTGATCAAGGAAGGCCAGCAGGTGCTGATCCTGCCGCAAGGCCTGCAGGCCAGCGAAGCGGCCCCGGCCCTGGCCGGCGCCTGGGCACAAGGCATGCTGGTGGTGGAGAACGCCCGGCTGGCCGACCTGGTGGCGGAACTGGGGCGCTATTCGCCGGCGCTGCTGCGGGTCGACCCGAGCATCGCCGACCTGCGCGTCACCGGCAGTTTCCCGCTGAAGGACACCCGCCTTGCCCTTCAGGCTTTGGAGCCGAGCCTGCCGGTGCGCAGCGTGAGGCACAACGCCTGGTGGTTCGAAGTGGTGCCACGCTGAACCGAACGGGCCGGCGAAAAATTTTTCCCGCCGGCCCTATCACTTTTTCCGACTCGTCCGGCAAGGAGGCATTGAGACTCGTTTCCATCCAGGAGCCCCGCACATGCCCCGCCCGACGTTCCGTCCCGGCCTGCTCGCCCTAGCCATCGCCCTCGCCGTTCCCGCACCGTTCCTCCACGCCGCCCCGGCCGAACAGGCCAGCGTGCGCGACTACCGCATCGCCGCCGGGCCGCTGGCAGGCACCCTGAACCGCATCGCGGCCCAGGCCGGCCTGGTCCTCACCCTGGACCCGGCGCTCGCCGAAGGACGCAGCGCCCACGCCGTACAAGGTCGCTTCGACGCGCCCGGCGCATTGCGCGAAGCGCTCAAGGGCAGCGGCCTGGAGCTGGTGGAAAATGCCGGCGGCACCTACAGCCTGCGCAAGGTGCCGGAAGACACCCTGTCGTTGCAGGCGATGACGGTCAGCGGCGCCGAGGAAGACCCACTGGGGCCGACCAGCGGCTACGTGGCCAAGCGCAGCATGACCGGGACCAAGACCGATACGCCGATCCTCGAGACCCCGCGCTCGATCTCGGTGGCGACCCGCCAGCAGATGACCGACCGCGCCGTGCACAACCTCGACGACGCGGTGCGCTACATGCCCGGCGTCGTCGCCAGCAGTTTCGGCAGCGACTCCCGTTCCGACTGGTTGAAGGTGCGCGGCTTCAAGCCGACCCAGTTCCTCGATGGATTGCCGATGGCGACAGGCTCATACAACAACCCGAAGCTGGAGACCTGGAACCTGGAGCGCCTCGCCCTGCTCCGCGGCCCGGCCTCCTCGGTCTACGGCCAGACCCCGCCCGGCGGCATGCTCGACATGGTCAGCCTGCGTCCGCAGAACGTCGCCAGTCACGAGGTGAAGGCCGAGATCGGCAACTACAACCACAAGCAGATCAGCTTCGACAGCACCGGCCCGATCGACGACGAGGGGCGCTTTCTCTATCGCCTCTCCGGCGTGGTGCGCGACAGCAACACCCAGGTCGACCATATCGACGACAAGCGCTACAACATCGCCCCGAGCCTGACCTGGAACATCGACGACGATACCCGGCTGACCTTCCTCAGCCAATTCAACCGCGACGATACAGCCGCCACCAGCCAATTCTTGCCGTTACGCGGGACCAAATACGACGCTCCGTTCGGAAAGATCTCCCATCACAAAAACCTCGGCGATCCGGACTGGGACTTCTACGACCGCACCTACTATTGGTTGGGCTATTCCTTCGAACGGCGCATCAACGATGTCTGGCAGTTTCGCCAGAACCTGCGCTACCTGCGCAACGACCTGTCGTTCCAGACGCTTACGCCAACCAGCAGTATCGATGCGGCCAGCGCCGACGGCACCTTACAGCGCATGACGACCTCGGTGGACGAGGACATCAGTCAGTTCGTGGTAGATAACAATTTCCAGGCTGACTTCGAGACCGGTGCGCTGCGCCATACTCTCCTGCTGGGTATCGATCACAACCGCACCCGCACCGACTACACCTCGATCTACAACTTCACCGGTGTGCCGCCGACCAACGTCAACAACCCGATCTATGGTCAGCCAATTCCCAAGCCATCGCGCTCTAGTGCGTTCTATGACTACCGACAGAAGACTTATCAGACCGGGCTCTACGTCCAGGATCAGATCGCCCTCGACAACTGGCGCCTGACCCTCGGCGGCCGTGAGGACTGGGTACATGCCGGCGCCACGTTCTACAATCAGAACGATGCCACCAACACCAGCCGCGACAAGAAATTCAGCGGTAACGCAGCTCTGAGCTACATCTTCGACAACGGCCTGGCGCCCTACCTTTCCTATGCAGAGTCATTCCAGCCAAGCACCGGCGCCGACGATATAGGCTCCAACAAGATGTTCAAACCCACCGAAGGCAAACAATGGGAACTGGGCGTCAAGTATCAACCCGTAGGCTCCGATTCGCTGTTCACCGCAGCCGTCTACGACCTACGCCAGGAGAACGTGAGGGTCACCGACAACGTCAATGGGACACCCACTACCTCGCAGGCTGGCGAGGTTAAGGTCACCGGCTTGGAACTGGAAGCCACCAGCAACGTCACAGACAATCTGAAAGTGATCGGTTCCTATAGCTACACCGACACCGAAGTGAAAAAAGGCCAGTACGCAGGCAACCGCCTGCAACAGGCGCCGCGCAACCAGGCCTCGCTATGGGCCGACTACACCTGGCACGAGGGTACGCTGAACGGTTTCAGCGTGGGTGCCGGCGCCCGCTACGTAGGCTCGACCTACGGCGACCAGGCCAACACCTACGACGGCTACGCCGGCTCGTACACCCTGTACGACGCCGCCGTGCGCTACGACCTGGGCCAATTGAACGGCAGCCTGAAAGGCGTCAGCGTGGCGGTCAATGCCAACAATCTGTTCAACAAGGACTACCTGGCGTCCTGCGACGGCTACTACTGCTACTACGGCGACCAGCGCAGCGTGGTGGGCAGCGTCAGCTACAAGTGGTGAGCGACGCGTCACAGGTGCGCAACGGCGGATAACCGCTTCGCGGTTATCCGCCCTACCGCAGAACGTACCTTCCGGGCACCGGATGCCCTCCTCCCGCCTGTGGGAGAGGGCCGGGATATCGGTAGCCGGCGCATCGGGGAGGACCTGCATTCCGGGCGCCGGAGATCGTCGTTCACCCCGCGATCCGACCCCACAGCGCGCTGGCGTCGTCGTGGATCTTGAAACGCGGGAAAGCCAGGGCCTGGTCGTCGCCCTGTTCGATCTCGCGCAACTCGTCGAGCATGGCGCTCACTCCGACGTCCTCGAGGCGCCGCAGCAACTGTTCGTCGGTATAGCGGCGGAAAGGCTCGACCAGCCGGTCGAAGCCGTCGGTCATCAGCACGAAGGAACGCAACGCGGCGAGCGGCAAGGTCTCGCGCTGCACCTGGCCGAGCCAGCGGTCGCTGATGTCCAGCGCCCAGTAGCCCTCGGGCTTGTTCATCAGCAGGCGGTTCTGCCGTACGCGCGGGCGGCTGGCCTTGAACAGTTCGGCGTGATCCCACTGCGGATGTTCCTCGCGCATCCGGCAGAAATGCGCCAGGGATTGCCGATCCAGTTCGTACAGGGCCGAATCGCCGAAGCTGCGTACCTGGCCGTCGGCGCCTTCGACGAGAATCCGGCTGTCGCCGATGTTGAGCAGTTCGATTTCTCCGCCGCGAATCCGCAGCAGGCTCAGGCAGGCCGCCGGCATGTCTTCGAGGTCGTGCCAGTCGCGGCCGCTCTGGGCGCGGAAGTCGCCCTGGATATCGTTGAGCAGGCGCCGCAGCAGGGTCTCGCTGGATTGCTCGGGCTCGACTTCCAGCAGCAACCGCAGGTGCCGGTCCACCGCCTGGGCCAGCCAGCGCGCGTCGCTTTCCACGCCCAGCACGCTGCGACCGATGCTGGTGGCACCGTCGATCACCCAGGCGGCCTGCGCCGTGCAGCCCAGCGCATCGTCGTTCACCGCGCCCCCCGCGCGGCATTCCGCCCCGAGTATTTCCACTGTGGCCATTCGCAGTTCCTCCTATGCTCAATGCGCTGCCAGAATAGCAAGACAGAGCCTTTCCACGTTCCGCTCGTCGTTCCGGGAGAACCGTATGCGTCACCTGCCCTACCCGCTGCTGGGCCTGCTCCTGGCCCTGTCGTCGACCGGCACCGCCCTGGCCGGCGAACAGTACTACCCGCTGGACAAGGGCTCCGCGCCCTACGCGGTCGCGCCCAGTGCACAGGGTGCGGTCTGGTACGGCGCGGACGGCGGGCATTCGCTGGGGCGCCTCGACCCGACCAGTGGCGAGAGCGTGCAGGTGCCGCTCGGCGAAGGCGCGCGGCCGCGAGCCATCGTCAGCGACGAGAGCGGCAACGCCTGGGTGCTCGACAGCGGCCTCAACGCCATCCTTCGCATCGGCGGCGAGCGCCTGGGCAGCGAACGTTTCCCGCTACCGGCCAAGGCCGCGCCGGCCGGGCTCGAGTCCGCGGTATTCGACGACGACGGGCGCCTCTGGTTCACCGGCAGCCGCGGCTTCCACGGTCGCCTCGACCCAGCCAGGCGCCTGGTGGAGGTCTGGCCCTCGCCCCAGGGCAAGGCGGCGAACGGCATCTGCGTCACCCCGGACGGCGAGGTCTGGTACGCGCAGGACGACGCGCTGGTGCATGTCGATCCGCTCGACGGCAGCGCCGAGCGGTTGCCCGCGCCTGAAGGCACGAAGGCCTTGCGCGGGATCGGCGCCGACTCCATCGGCAGGCTCTGGGCCAGCGACAGCGGTGGCGCCCGGCTGTACCGCTACGATCCCAGCGATGCCTCGTGGCAGAGCTGGCCGCTGCCGGACAGCCAGGCCCGCCCGGACAGCCTGCGGGTCGACGCCATGGACCGTGTCTGGCTGCACGACGCCGCCAGCGGGGCGCTCTTGCGTTTCGACAGTGAGCAGGCGACATTCCGCGTCCTGCCCAGCGACCGGCCGGCGCCCGGCAACGCCCTGCTCGGCGGTCGCCCCGGAGAAACCTGGAGCGCCGAGCCTGCCGCCGATCGTCTGCGCGTCGTCCGCGACTGATCCTTCCAAGGAGCCCGCATGAGCGCTACCCATACGCTGTTCTACGCCGCCGCCTCGCCCTTCGTGCGCAAGGTCCTGGTCCTGCTCCACGAAACCGGCCAACGCGAGCGCGTGGCGCTCGAGGAAGTCACGCCGACGCCGGTCGCGCCCATCCGGCAGCTCAACGCCAGCAACCCGGCCGGCAAGATTCCCGCCCTGCGCCTGCCGGACGGCCAGGTGCTGCACGACAGCCGGGTGATCTGCGACTACTTCGACCAGCAGCACGTCGGCGAACCGCTGATCCCCCGCGAAGGCAGCGCCCGCTGGCGACGCCTGACCATCGTCTCGCTGGCGGACGCCGTCCTCGACGCCGCGGTGCTGACCCGCTACGAGACCTTCGTCCGCCCCGAGGAGAAGCGCTGGGACGCCTGGCTCGAGGCGCAGCGGGAAAAGATCGCGCGGTCCCTGGCATGGCTGGAGAGCGACTGCATCGCCGAACTGCAGGCGCGCTTCGACATCGCCGCCATCGGCGTCGCCTGCGCCCTGGGCTATCTCGACCTGCGCCAGCCGGAGTGGGACTGGCGCGGCCGCTACCCGCGACTCGCCGCCTGGTTCGCCGAAGTCAGCCAGCGCCCGTCGATGCAGGCCACCCGCGCCTGACCCCGAGGCCCGCCGACGCCTGCTGCCGCCGCAGACGTTCGGCGCGTTGCAGCCAGGCCGCCGAGGGGCCGGGGAACAGCAGGCCGATCCGCGCCGCCAGGCGCTCGCCGTCGCGACGGTCGTCGCGCAGGCCGACATAGCCGTTCATTTCCAGCACACCAGGCGGAACAGCAGCAGGCCCAGCAACAGCGCGCTCTGTCCGAGCCCCATGCAAAGCTCCAGGAAGGAGCGCACGTGCGGATTGCCGGCGGCGCCCTCGATGCCGCTGAGGCCTTCCCAGAATCCGTCCGGCATCAGCACCAGCATGGCGTGGGCCAGGGGCTTGCCGCTGGCGATCCAGTACTCGATCAGGCCGAACTTGCCGAAGAACAGCAGAAAGATCAGGATCACGCCGCTGACCAGCAGGCCGAGGGCGGCACAGAGGGTGAACTCGAAGAACAGGCGCATGCTTTTCCTCCTTGGAAATCGGCGGCGGCCGGCGCCGCCGCCCTCGTCGTCAGGCCCTGGCGGGTACCGCCGGGAGGTCCTTGCGGCCGACCCCGTACCAGTCCAGGCGGCGGGTCAGCACCATCACCGCGGCAAGCACCGCGAACAGCAGCAGCGAGCCCATCAGCAAGGCGTAGTCCTCCGCGCTCAGCAAGCCGTAGAGCAGGCCGTACAGCCCTGCCAGGCCGACGCTGAAGCCCAGCCCTCGGGCCACGCTGCGCAGGACGAAGCACAGGTAGAAGCCGATCAGGCCGACGCAGGCTCCGGCGGAGACCAGGTAGGCCAGCTCGAAGCCGACATGCTCGGCCAGCGACAGCAGCAGCAGGTAGAAGAACGCCAGCGCCAGGCCGACCAGCGCGTACTGGATCGGGTGTACCGCCAGGCGCTTGAGCACCTCGAAGAGGAAGAAGCCGGCGAAGGTCAGGGTGATGAACAGCAGCGCGTACTTGATCGCGCGGTCGGCCTTCAGGTACTGGTCCACCGGATCGACCAGGCCGACGCCGAAGGCGCGCGCCTGGAAACCGTCGCAGCGCTGCTCCTCCACGCAACTGCGCAGCGCCTCTTCCATGTTGGTGGCGAAGAAGCTGGTCTGCCAGCGCGCGGTGAAGCCCTGGGCGGTGATCTCCCGCTCGCTGGGCAGGAACTCGCCGCCGAAGCTCGGGTGCGGCCAGTCGGCCTTCAGGATGACCTGGCTGTCGCGGCCCACCGGCACGATGTCCAGCCGCTCGCTGCCGAGCAACGACAGGTCGAAGGCGTACTCCAGGCGCTGCGCCTGGCGCCCGTCGACGCCTTGCAGCGGTGCGTGCACACCGCTGCCGAGCAGGCCGACCCGGCTACCCGGCTCGAAGTCGACGCTGGCACCGTTGAGGGACAGGCGCAGGGCATTCTCGATGCCGCGGATGTCGCTGATGCCCATCGCCAGGAACGGCGTTTCGAACTGGTAGTCCTCCAGGTCTTCTTCGATGCCATAGTGCGCAGGCACCTGGAAGTAGCCGGCGACCTTGTTGTCGACGTGGTACAGGCGCGCCTGGTAGATGCCACGGTAGCGCAGCTCGGTGCGCATCTGCCCGTCGAGGGCGAAGCGGTCGGGCAGGAAGTACAGCTCGCCGCGCTGCTCGCGCTCCTGCAACACGCGCTTCTCGGTCTTCTCCTCGGTGACCCACTCGCGCACCGTCCTGCGGTACGGCACCACCAGCAGCGGGCCGGTGAGGCGCTGGCTGTAGCTGGAGCTGCGGGCGATATCCTGCAGCACGCCGTCACGAACCTCCTGGCGATCGCGGATCAGGCCGTCGATCATCAACAGGGGAATCAGCAATAGCAGGATGAGTAGGGCGATGGCGCCGAGCTTGTAGGCCAGCGTGCGGTTCATGGGGGGACTCTCCGTCGGGGTGATGGCGGAAAGTCTGCGGCGCCGCGATGGCGGGCTTCGGGTCGCCGTGTGGAGAGTCGATGGAGTTTCCGTGGAGACGCCTCAGCCGCGCGGCAGCCAGAGCAGCGCCTCGACGCCGTCGTCGCGGTTGCCGACCTGCAACCGGCCGCCATGCAGTTGCGCCACCTCGGCGACGAAGTTCAGTCCCAGCCCGGTGCTCTTGCGCCCGCTGGCCGGGCGCGGCAGCGAGTAGAAGCGTTCGGTGAGGCGCGCCAGGGCGTAGTCGGGAATCGCCGGCCCCTGGTTGAACAGGCGCAGGGCGATACCCTCGCCGTCGGCCTCGGCGAGCAGGCGAAGGATGCCGCCGGGCGGGGTGAAGTCGAGGGCGTTGTCGAGCAGGTTGGCCAGCGCCTGGCGCAGCAGGAACTGCTCGCCGCGAACCTCGCAGGGACCTTCCAGGCAGTTCTCCACCCGCAATCGCTGGCGCTGGATACGCGCCGCCTGGCCTTCCAGCAGGGACGCGGCGATCTCCCGCAGGTCGACCTTGCCGACCTCCTCCAGGCCTTGCCGCTGCTCCACCTGGGCCAGGCTCAGCAGGCGCTCGATCAGTTGTTGCAGGCGCTCGCTCTCGCCGGCGATGTTGCCGACGAAGCGCGCCCGCTGCTCGGCCGGCATCTCGCCGTCGAGCAACTCGGCGGCGCCACGGATCGCCGCCAATGGGCTCTTCAGTTCGTGGGTCAGGGTATGCACGTAGCGCTCGACGTAGTCCTTGCCTTCCAGTTGCGTGCGCATGCGTTCCACCGCGTCGGCCAGTTGCGCCATCTCGCCGCCGCGATAGCGCGGCAGCTCGGCGCGGCGCCCCTCGCTGACCGCCTGTGCGTACTGGGTGAGGCGCCGCAGCGCGCCGCTGAGCCACCAGGAGAGCAGGCCGCCGACCAGCAGCCCGAGGGCGATCAGCCCGGCACCGAGCCAGGCCAGGCGCCGCTGCGAGCGGTCGATGTAGGGTTGCAGGCTGCTGTTCGGCTTGGCCACCGAAACCACCCCGATGATCTTCCCGGCATCCTTGATCGGCGCCGCCACGTACATCACCGAGGAATCCGGGTCGTCCGGGTCTTCGCGGCTGGAGCGCGCGCCGTACTGGCCCCGAAGAGTCAGGTAGACGTCGTTCCAGCGCGAATAATCCTGGCCGACGGCCACCCCGGCGGAGTCCAGCAGCACCTTGCCGCTGGCGTCGGTGACGTAGATGCGGTGGTTCACCGCCTCCTTGCGCAAGCCCCAGATATCCGCCTGCGGCACCCGCTTGCCGTAGTCCTCGAGCATCTCCGGCAGGTCGCTCTGTGCCAGGGTGCCGTTCTTCACGTCCTGGCGGAGGATCTCGGCGAGCAGGTTGGCGGTGTCCACCAGGGTTTCCTCGGTGGACTGGCGCACGCCGGGGCGCACTTCGTCCATCACCGTGCTCAGCACGAAGTAGCCGGTGAGACCGACGAACAGGAAGTAGACCAGGAAGATCCGAACGCCGAGCGGCATCAGGCGTGGTCCGGGCTGTAGCTGTAGCCCAGGCCGCGATGGGTCTGGATCGCTTCGCCGCGTTCGTTCACCTGGCGCAGCTTGGCGCGCAGACTCTTGATGTGGCTGTCGATGTTGCGCTCGTAGCCGGCCTCGCTGGCGACGCCGAGGGCGTCGAGCAACTGCTCGCGGCTGAATACCCGCTCGGGCTGCCCGAGCAGCGTCTGCAACAGGCGGAACTCGTGGCGGGTGAGGTTGAGCGGGGTGTCGCGGTAGTGGATCCGCACGCGCTCCTCGTCGACCTGGAACGGCCCGCTCGGCGTGGCCCCTTCCAGCGCCGCCGGGCGCGGCGCCATGCGCTTGAGGATGGCCTTGACCCGAGCCGCCACCTCGCGCGGGCTGAACGGCTTGACCACGTAGTCGTCGGCGCCGATCTCCAGGCCGACCACGCGGTCGATCTCGGCATCGCGCGCGGTGAGGAAGATCACCGGCACCTCGGAGAACCGCCGCAGGCGCTTGCAGGCCTCGAAACCGCTGATGTCCGGCAGACCGACGTCGAGGATCAGCAGGTCCGCCGGCTGGCGCTCCTGCAACGCCAGCGCCTCGCCGGCGAGGGTCACCCAGGTGGTGGCGAAGCCTTCGGCCTGCAGGGCGTAGAGCAGGGTGTCGGCAATCGCGGCTTCATCTTCGACGATCAGGATATGCGGCATGGCGTGACGGCGGCTGACGGGAATGCCGGAACGGTGCCGCAAGCCGGCGCGCGCGTCAATCGCGCCGCCGGTGGCGTAGGACGCTTACTTGCAGGTGGGCTTGTCGGCGACGAAGCGCTCGGAGGGATCGACCGCGACGTGGAATTTGCGCAAGCCCTTGGTGCCCATCAGGAACGGATAGTTGAAGGCGCTGCGGTCGGTGAGGTTGACCTCGATGGTCTTCATCGCTCCGCCCAGGCAGACCTGCAGGTCGATCACCGGGCGTTCGCTCAGGCGGTCCTCATCCTCGTCCTCGCCGTTGCGGTTGTCGGCGCGGTTCTTGATCTTGCCGATGCGCGCCAGCTTGTGCTCGAACACCGAGCCATCGGCCTCCTTGGTGGCCAGGCGGAAGCGCACCCACTCCTCGCCGTCGCGCTGGAACAGCTCGATGTCCTTGGCCGACAGCGAGGAGGTGTAGGCGCCGGTGTCCATCTTCGCCTGCAGGGTGCGGTCCAGCTCCGGCAGGGAGACCCATTCGTAGCGGCCGTAGAGGTTGGGTTCGGCGGCGAGGACCGGCAGGGCGAACAGCGAGAGCAAGGCAAGGGCACGCTTCACGCGGGCATCTCCTGAAGTGATACGAGGTCCACATAGGACTAGCACGGCGCGGTTTCGTTCGCCACGCCGGCGGCTTGGGCGGCGCGGCGCGGATGCGTATGATGGGCCGCGTCGACCCACACCCAGGACAGGGAAACCAACCATGCGGGAACTGTTGACCGGCCTGACCAGCAGCCTTCTGCTGCTTCTCAACACGCTGATCCTGATCGGCCCGATGATGCTGATCGCACTGCTCAAGCTGGTGCTCCCCGGCCAGCGCCTGAAGGACCTCTGCTCCAGGGGCGTGATGTGGATCGCCGAGACCTGGGCGGAGATCGACAAGTGGATCTTCGCCACCTGCACGCCGACGGTCTGGGACGTGCGCGGCGCCGGCGACCTGCGCCAGGACACCTCGTACCTGGTGGTGAGCAACCACCAGTCCTGGGTCGACATCCCCGCGTTGATCCAGGTGTTCAACCGGCGCACCCCGTACTTCAAGTTCTTCCTCAAGAAGGAGCTGATCTGGGTGCCCTTCCTCGGCCTGGCCTGGTGGGCGCTGGAGTATCCGTTCATGAAGCGCTATTCCAAGGCCTTCCTGGAGAAGCACCCGGAACTCAAGGGCAAGGACCTGGAGATCACCAGGGCCGCCTGCGAGAAGTTCAAGCGCATCCCGGTGACCGTGGTGAACTACCTGGAAGGCACGCGCTTCAGCGAGCAGAAGAAGGCCCAGCAACAGTCGTCCTATCGCCACCTGCTCAAGCCCAAGGCCGGCGGGGTGGCCTTCGTCCTCGCCGCGCTGGGCGAGCAGCTGGACGCCCTGCTCGACGTCACCGTGGTCTACCCGAGCGACAAGGTGCCGGGATTCTGGGACCTGCTCTGCGGACGGGTGCCGAAGGTGATCGTCGACATCCAGACCCGGCCGATCGATCCCGCCCTGTGGCAGGGCGACTACGAGAACGACCCGGTGTTCCGCCAGTACGTGCAGGAATGGGTCTCGCGCATGTGGGAAGAAAAGGACGAACGCATCGCCCGCTTGCGGCAACTGCGCTGAAGTACCGGCCGAAGCACACCCATCTCGTAGGGCGAATAACCGCAACGCGGTTATCCGCCGTTTCCACGGCGCAGCGGCGGATAACGCCGGGGGCGTTATTCGCCCTACCGGTGCGGGCAACGAATACCCGGGGGTCGCACCCACCTCGTAGGGCGAATAACCGCAACGCGGTTATCCGCCGTTTCCACGGAGCGGCGGCGGATAACGCCGAGGGCGTTATTCGCCCTACCGGTGCGGGCAGCGAATACCCGGGCGCCGCACCCACTTCGTAGGGCGAATAACCGCAACGCGGTTATCCGCCGATCCGCTGGCGGCAGATCAGAGCAGCGACGAGCCGCCCGCCTTGCTCACTCCCCAGAGATTGCTCAGGCTGCCCAGCAGCTCGCTGTTGGCGCCCTGCTTGCCGAAGTAGTCGACCAGCACCTGGGCGAACTTCTCGGTCATCCCGCTATCCATGCCCAGGGTGCCGAAGGCCTTGTTCACGTCGCCCATGCTGTCCGCATTGCCGAGCAGCGAACCGAGGCCCTTGCTGTCGCCGCCGCCCTTGCCGAGCACGTTGCCGAGCCCGCCGAGACCGGCCAGGGCGTTGTTGCCGGCCAGCTTGTCGAGGCCGGGGATGGTCTTCACCAGTTGCGAGTAATCGTTGCCGGCCAACTGGTTCTTGGCCAGGCCGAGCAGGGCGCCGGTACCGCCGACCGCCTGCTCCTGGCTGACCCCGAGCTGACCGGTGAGTGCGCCGAGCAGACCGCTGGTCTGCGGGGTGGTGGCTACCTGGGCGGAGTCGCCCTGGGACGCCCCGGCGACCGCCTTGGCGGCATCCCCGAGATTGAAGGCGAACGCGGAGGCGGCGCTGAGCAGCAGGGCCGCGGCCAGGGTAGCGTGAGTGGTGACGCGCATCGGCAATTCCTCATGAGATATCGAACGCCCCGGCCGCATTCGCAGGCCGGGGTGAGATTTCGACCGGCCGGCCGGTGCCTTGTTCCCCAACCTTGGTCGGGTCACTTGGCCTTCGGCTTGTCGGCCTTGCCCTTGGCGGCGGCGCCTTTCTTCGCCGCCGGCTTCCTCGCCGCCGTCGCGCGGCCCCTGGGCGTCTCGCCGGCACCGGACTTCTTGCGTGCCGCCGGCTTCGGCGCGGCGCCCTTGCGGTAGCCGACGCCGTCCTTGGCGTCGTAGAAGAAGGTGACCGTCTCGCCCTCCTTCACCTCGCCCTTGAGCATCGCCGTGGCCAGGCGCGTCTCCAGTTGCTGGCGGATCTGCCGCTTCAGTTCGCGGGCGCCGAACTCCGGCTGGTAGGCCTCTTCGGCGAGGTGGCCGACCAGGCTGTCGTCGATGTGCAGGTAGATGTCCTGGGCGTGCGCGGCGCGCTTCACCCGCTCCAGTTGCAGGCGCACGATGTCCTCGATCT
The DNA here is from genome assembly GCF_013343155.1 of Pseudomonas sp. FDAARGOS_761. Lineage (NCBI taxonomy): Bacteria > Pseudomonadati > Pseudomonadota > Gammaproteobacteria > Pseudomonadales > Pseudomonadaceae > Pseudomonas > Pseudomonas sp. FDAARGOS_761. The sequence continues at coordinate 5,068,428 of NZ_CP054572.1, forward strand.
GCGCCTTGCTCAACGATTCGAAGACGATCACCTCGTCGAGGCGGTTGAGGAATTCCGGGCGGAAATGCCCGCGCAGGGTAGTCATCAGTTCGCGCTTGAGCTTCTCCGGCGGCTGGGCGAACTCGCCGGCCTGGGCGTTCTTCATGATCAGCTCGGAGCCGAGGTTGCTGGTGGCGATGATGATGGTGTTGGTGAAGTCCACCACGCGCCCCTTGCCGTCGGTCAGGCGGCCGTCGTCGAACACCTGCAGGAGGATGTTGTTGACGTCGGCGTGGGCCTTCTCGATCTCATCGAGCAGGATCACGCTGTACGGCCGCCGGCGCACCCGCTCGGTGAGCTGGCCGCCCTCGTCGTAGCCGACGTAGCCCGGCGGCGCACCGATCAGCCGGGACACCGCGTGGCGCTCCATGTATTCGCTCATGTCGATGCGGATCATCGCGTCTTCGTCGCCGAACACCACCTCGGCCAGGGCCTTGGCCAGCTCGGTCTTGCCCACCCCGGTCGGGCCGAGGAACAGGAAGGTGGCGATCGGCCGGCTGCCCTGGCGCAGCCCGGCGCGGGCCAGGCGCACGGCATCGCTGACCGCGGTGATCGCTTCCTGCTGGCCGATCACCCGCTGGTGCAGGCGCTCTTCCATCTGCAGGAGCTTCTCGCGCTCCTCGGCGGTCAGTTCGGTGACCGGGATGCCGGTGAGCTTGGAGATGATCTCGGCGATGTCCTCGACCCGCACCTCCTCGGTCTTCGACCCCTGGGTCTGCTGCCAGCGCTCGGTGATCTGCTCGAGGTGTTCCTTGCGTTCCTGGATGCGTTTCTCGAAGACCTTCGCCTCGTCGTACCACTTGCGGCTGGCGGCGTAGTCCTGCTCGCGCTTGAGCTGCGCCAGCTCGGCCTCCAGTTCCTGGATCTCGGCCGGCCGCGAGGTGCTGGCGATGCGCACGCGGGCGGCGGCCTGGTCGATCAGGTCGATGGCCTTGTCCGGCAGGAAACGGTTGCCGATGTAGCGGTCGGACAGTTCGGCGGCGGCGACGAAGGCCTCGTCGCGGATGGTCACCTTGTGGTGGCCTTCGAGCTTGTCGCGCAGGCCACGGAGGATGGAGATGGTCTGCTCCACCGTCGGCTCGGGGACGAACACCGGCTGGAAGCGCCGCTCCAGCGCGGCGTCCTTCTCGATGTACTTCTGGTACTCGTTGAGGGTGGTGGCGCCGATCAGGTTCATCTCGCCGCGCGCCATCGCCGGCTTCAGCACGTTGGCCACGTCCAGCCCGCCTTCGCCGCCGCCCTGGCCGGCACCGACGATGGTGTGCACCTCGTCGATGAACAGGATGATCTCGCTCTGCGCCGCCTGCAGTTCGTCCATCACCTGCTTGAGGCGTTCCTCGAACTCGCCGCGGTACTTGGCGCCGGCGACCATGGCGTTGATGTTCAGTTCGACCAGGCGCTTGTCGCGCAGCACCTCCGGCACCTCGCCCTGGACCATGCGCTGGGCCAGGCCTTCGACGATGGCGGTCTTGCCGACGCCGGGCTCGCCGATCAGCACCGGGTTGTTCTTCTTGCGCCGGGCGAGCACCTCGATGGTGGTCTCGACTTCCTTCGAGCGGCCGATCACCGGATCGAGCTTGCCTTCGCGGGCCAGCCGGGTCAGGTCGCGGCTGAACTTGTCCAGTTGCGGAGTGTTGCTCGGGCCGTCCACGCGGCCGTCCTCGGCGCCCTTGCCGACCACCTTGACCGCTTTCTGCCGTAGCGCCTGCTCAGTCAGGCCGTACTTCTTCAGGAGCGTCCCGGCGAAGCTGTCCGGCACCGCCGCCAGGCCGAGCAACAGGTGCTCGGGGCCGACATAGCTGTGGCCGAGTTCGCGGGACAGGGCGAAGGCATGCTGCAAGGCGCTCTTCACCCGTGGCGAGATGGTCATGTCCTCGCTCGCCTCGCCCTTGCTGGCGCCGCGCACGGCGTTGGCCTCGATGTACTGCTTGAGGTCGGCCGGCGACAGGCCGAACTGCTTGAGCACCGCCTGCACCACGTCGGCGTCGGCCAGGGCGTAGAGCAGGTGCTCGGTGTCCACTTCGCGCTTGCCGAATTCGGCGGCGACCTGCGCGGCGCGTTGCAGGTACTCGGTGGTCTGCTTGCTGAAGTACTCGGCGATGTCCACCGCCTCCGGCTCGCGGGCGCGCACCGGGGTGACCGGGCTCTGCTCGCCGAAGCCGGAGAAGATCTCGTCGAACGGGCTGCCGCCGCCGAACAGCGACTCCAGCGGCGAGCGCATGCGCTGCTGGCGCATCAACTGGCGGTAATGCAGTTCGCAGAGAGCGAGTTCGCGGCGCTGGCCGTTCTGTACCAGGCTGACGCGGGCGACGGCGGGACGTTCGTGGCAGATAGCGCAAAGTTCCTGGGCCATGGGAGGACTCCTGTTTCCACGGAAGGTGGGCTTCGGCGACGGCAGCGGCGACCGGGGTCGCCGAGCGCTGCGTGGAGAACATCGCGACAAGGCGGTGAAGCACGCGCCGTCGAGCATGCAACGCGGGACATGTCCGTGCGATGACGAAGCGCCGGCGTCGCATCCGCAGCCACTGACGGGGTGACTCTTGAGTACTAGCACAGCAGCCGGCGAGCGCCAGCGCTTCGGCTTGACCCAGGACAATGAAAGGCGACCGCTCTGGCCCGCGACTTCCGCCGCAATGCCCGCTGTTCGCCCCGATCCGGTCGTCGGCCGTCCCATCGCGGCGAGAACTTCTCTATGCTTGGGCCCTGTCCGCCCGAGGGAGCCCGTCCATGAGCGAGCCGTTCCAGCTCACCCCCCGCATCGCCCGCCAACTGCCCTGGCTGGTCGCCGTCGCCTTCTTCATGCAAGCCCTCGACGGCACCATCCTCAACACCGCGCTGCCGAGCATGGCCAGTTCGCTGAACGAAAACCCGCTGCGCATGCAGGCGGTGGTGATCGCCTACCTGCTCACGGTGGCCCTGCTGATACCGGCCTCGGGGTGGATCGCCGACCGTTTCGGCACGCGCCGGGTATTCCTCGGCGCGGTACTGCTGTTCAGCCTCGGCTCGTTGCTTTGCGCGCTGTCGCCGAGCCTCGAACTGCTGGTCGGGGCGCGCATCGTACAGGGCGTCGGCGGCGCGCTGATGATGCCGGTGGGACGGCTGGTGATCCTGCGCGTCTACCCGCGCCAGGACCTGGTGCGAGTGCTCAGCTTCGTCACCATTCCCGGCCTGCTCGGCCCGCTGGCGGGACCGACGCTGGGCGGCTGGCTGGTGGAGTACGCCTCCTGGCACTGGATCTTCCTGATCAACCTGCCGGTCGGCCTGCTCGGCTGCCTGGTGGCGATGAAGCTGATGCCGGACCTGCGCAGCCCGGTGCCGAGCCGTTTCGACAGCATCGGCTTCCTGCTCTTCGGCGGCTCCATGGTGCTGATCTCCATCGCCCTGGAAGGACTCGGCGAGCTGCACCTGTCGCACCTGCGCGTGGTCCTGCTGCTGATCGGCGGACTGGTCCTGCTCACCGCCTACTGGCTGCGCGCGCTGCGCATCGACAAGCCGCTGTTCCCGCCGAGCCTGTTCAAGGCGCGGACCTTCGCCGTCGGCATCCTCGGCAACCTGTTCGCCCGCCTGGGCAGCGGCGCCCTGCCCTTCCTCACCCCGCTGCTGCTGCAGGTGGGACTGGGCTACCCGCCTTCCACCGCGGGCATGACCATGATCCCGCTGGCGCTGTTCGCGATGGTCGCCAAGCCGATGGCCAAGCCACTGCTGGACTTCTTCGGCTATCGCAAGCTGCTGGTCGGCAACACCCTGATCCTCGGCTGCCTGATCGCCGGCTTCGGCCTGGTCGACCAGGACACCCCCTACGTCTGGCTGCTGCTGCACCTGAGCCTGCTCGGCGCGGTGAACTCCCTGCAATTCACGGCGATGAACACCCTCACCCTGATCGACCTGCAGGACAGCAACGCCAGCAGCGGCAACAGCCTGATGTCGGTGGTCGTGCAATTGTCGATCAGCCTTGGCGTGGCTTGCGCGGCGGCGTTGCTGGGCGGTTTCCAGACCGACCTGGATACGGGGCAGGACACCGTACTCGGCGCCTTCCACGCCACCTATGTCAGCGTCGGCCTGATGTCGATGCTGGCCGCGGCGATCTTCTTCCAGCTCGGCAGCGAGGACGGCCGCACCAGCCCGCGCCGGGTCGATCCGGAAAAGGACCCGGACCTCTAGCCGGGCTCGCGAGGGCGAGGCGCGCCCGCGCAACCTGTGGATGACGGCGCTGATCGTGCTGCCCCGGCTGGCGCTGGCCGCCGGACTGCCGCGCGGGTTCTTCTACTGAGCGGCGAGCGCGCCGCAGGTGGGTTTGCGGGTGAAGGTTCGGGACACGTCGACCGCGCCGAGGTGTTCGAGCGTGCGGCGGCCGAGCAGCACCGGATAGTTCATGTTGCCGCGGTCGCGCAGGGAGAACTGCTCGCGCAGCAGCTTGGCGCCCAGGCAGATGTCCATCGCCACCACCGGACGGCTGTCGCTGCCACCGGCGCCGCGCACCTTGATCAGCCGCAGCACCTTGCGCTCGAAGGTCACGCTGACCGGCGCCTTGCTGTCGGCGGTGGGCAGCACGACATCGAAGCGCACCCAGCGCTCGCCGTCCTTCTTGTAGCGATGGATATTCCTCGCGTCCAGCGACGAGGTCAGCGCGCCGGTATCCAGCTTGGCCTTGGCCTGCATGCGCTCGGGCATCAGCCAGGACTGCTCGATCCAGCCCCAGTGCTCGGTGGCGGCATGGCAGGACGCGGAAGAGAACGACAGCGACAACAGCGCGGCGAAGGCCAGACGACGGGATTGCACAGGCTTCATCGAAACGACTCCGAACGGGACCGGGCCACTCTGGGCGGGAACTCGTCAAGACAGGGTGAACGGCAGGCGAAGACAGTGTGACGGTTTTCTTCGGGCAATAAAAAACCCGGATGCTTCCATCCGGGTTCTTCGGGCTGGGGCCCAGGGATCTTAGTTGATCACCTGAACGCGCTCGGCCTGCATGCCTTTCTGGCCTTGTACGACTTCGAAGCTGACCTTCTGGCCTTCGGCCAGGGTCTTGAAGCCGTTACCTTCGATGGCACGGAAGTGAACGAAAACGTCCGGGCCGCTTTCCGGGGTAATGAAGCCGTAGCCTTTGGTTTCGTTGAACCACTTAACGGTGCCGTTCTGACGGGACATTGCAAGTTCTCCTTGGAACTATGGGTATTGATTTAGCCACGAAATCGTAGCCGGTAACTGAGTTGCAAGGAGTTACAAGGAGTCGAGCAGGACGGGCTGGAATTTCCGACCGCATCAGGTCACGATCGACGGCGACCCATGCAAACACAGTGTCAGCACTCTACGACAAAAAACTGAGGAAAGCGAACCTGTATAAAAATACAGAAACGCGCTTTTTTCGTTTTTCGGACGAACGGTACTGGCCAAAGATACATTGCCTGTCGCTGCTGCTCCGGCGGCGATCGCACGCGGCAAGCCGCCGCAGGCTGCTAGACTAGCCGCTCGTATCGCCTGCCGAGCCCTGCCCCGTGACCTCCACCGCTTTCTCCTCGCTGCCGCTTTCCGCGGACCTCCTGGCCAATCTCGACTCCCTCGGTTACCGGGAGATGACGCCGATCCAGGCGCAGAGCCTGCCGCTGATCCTCCAGGGCCACGACCTGATCGCCCAGGCCAAGACCGGCAGCGGCAAGACCGCGGCCTTCGGCCTCGCCCTGCTCAGCCCGCTGAACCCGCGCTACTTCGGCTGCCAGGCACTGGTGCTGTGCCCGACCCGCGAACTGGCCGACCAGGTCGCCAAGGAGATCCGCCGGCTGGCCCGCGCCGCCGACAACATCAAGGTCCTCACCCTCTGCGGCGGCGTCCCCTACGGCCCGCAGGTGGCTTCGCTGGAGCACGGCGCGCACGTGGTGGTCGGCACCCCGGGGCGCATCCAGGAGCACCTGCGCAAGGGCACCCTGGTCCTCGACGGGCTCAATACCCTGGTCCTCGACGAAGCCGACCGGATGCTCGACATGGGCTTCTACGACAGCATCGCCGAGATCATCGGCCAGCTCCCCGAGCGCCGGCAGACCCTGCTGTTCTCCGCCACCTACCCGGACGGCATCGAGAAGCTGGCGAAGACCTTCATGCGCGATCCGCGACAGGTGAAGGTCGAGTCGCTGCACGCCGACAGCCAGATCGAGCAGCGCTTCTTCGAGATCGACCCGAAGCAGCGCATGGACGCCGTGGTACGCCTGCTCCAGCATTTCCGGCCGCAGTCCTGCGTGGCCTTCTGCCAGACCCGCCAGCAGTGCCAGGAGCTGGCCGACGCACTGAAGGCGCAGCGGATTTCCGCCCTGGCCCTGCACGGCGACCTGGAGCAGCGCGAGCGCGACCAGGTCCTGACGGTGTTCGCCAACCGCAGTTGCAACGTACTGGTGGCCACCGACGTGGCCGCTCGCGGGCTGGACATCGCCGCCCTGGAAACGGTGATCAACGTCGAGCTGGCGCGCGACCCGGAGGTCCACATCCATCGCATCGGACGCAGCGGTCGCGCCGGCGAGAAAGGCCTGGCCCTGTCGCTGGTGGCGCCGGCCGAGGCCAGCCGCGCACAGGCCATCGAGGACCTGCAGAAGCAGCCGCTGGCCTGGTACGCCCTCGGCCAGTTGAAGGCCAGCCCGGAGCCATTGCTGCCGCCGATGAGCACCCTGTGCATCGCCGGCGGACGCAAGGACAAGGTGCGCCCCGGCGACTTGCTCGGTGCCCTCACCGGCGACGCCGGGCTGCCCGGCAGCGCGGTGGGCAAGATCGCCATCTTCGACTTCCAGGCCTTCGTCGCCATCGAGCGCGGCCTCGCCCACCAGGCCCTCAAGCGCCTGAGCGAAGGCAAGATCAAGGGGCGCTCGTTCAAGGTCCGCCTGCTGTAGCGCGCCGCCGCTTCGCTCGCCGGGCCCGCTCCGGCGCGCGATATCGCCGCCGGGTAACTTCCGGCGCGGCGACGACGTCTTAGCGTTCGCAGGCACGAAGCCTGCATCCGCCAGATGCCCGGCTCGACCGAGTTGCCCACGGCAGCGTTTCCTGCGACTGCGGCGGGCAGCGGACTTCCAGTCGCGCGAAATCGGCCGATTGAATTAGCCGGACAGGCCACATAGGCTGAACCACGGACCATCGGATAGCACTCCGCCCCCATGCCGCCCTCTTCGTTGACACACACGCTCCGCCGCCTCTGGGCCCTCGACAAGTTCGCCTACAGCCTGCGGGTGTTCATCGCCCTGGCCGGCGCCCTGCTGCTGTGCTGGTGGCAGGACCGCATCGAGCTGCTGATCCCGCTGTTCCTCGGGATCATCGCCAGCGCCCTGGCGGAGACCGACGACAACTGGCTCGGCCGCCTGCAAGCGCTGCTGGTGACCCTGCTGTGCTTCAGCGTCGCCGCCTTCGCCGTCGAGTTGCTGTTCCCCTATCCCTGGCTGTTCGTTTCCGGGATGGCGCTGTCGGCGTTCGGCATGATCCTCCTCGGCGCCCTCGGCGAGCGCTATGCGGCGATCGCCTCGGCGACCCTGATCCTCTCGATCTACACCATGATCGGCGTGGACCAGCGCGGCGGTGAGGTCGCCGATGTCTGGCACGAACCGCTGCTGCTGGTGGCCGGGGCGGCCTGGTACGGGCTGCTCTCGGTGCTGTGGAACGCGCTGTTCTCCAACCAGCCGGTGCAGCAGAGTCTTTCCCGCCTGTATTTCGAGCTGGGCGAATACCTGAGGATCAAGTCGAGCCTGTTCGAACCGTTGCGCCAGCTCGACGTAGAGGGCCAGCGCCTCGCCCTGGCACGGCAGAACGGCAAGGTGGTGGTGGCGCTGAACCAGGCCAAGGAGACCATCCTCAACCGCCTCGGCCATGGCCGGCCGGGCCCCAAGGTGAGCCGCTACCTGAAGCTCTATTTCATCGCCCAGGACGTCCACGAGCGCGCCAGTTCCTCGCACTACCCGTACAACCGGCTGGCAGAGGCGTTCTTCCACAGCGACGTGCTGTTCCGCTGCCAGCGCCTGCTCAACCAGCAGGGCAAGGCCTGCCAGGCCCTGGCGCGGGCTATCCGCCTGCGCCAGCCGTTCGACTACGCCGACCGCGAGCTGGCCCTGGAAGACCTCCAGGCCTCGCTCGAACACCTGCGCCAGCAGAGCAACCCGGCCTGGAAGGGCCTGCTGCGCTCGCTCGGCGCCCTGGCCGCCAACCTCACCACGCTGGACCGCAAGCTGGCCGGGGCGAGCAACCCGGACGCCATCGCCGACGAACAGGACAGCGCCCTGCTCGACCGCTCGCCGCGCAGCCTGAAGGACGCCTTCGAGCGCCTGCGCCAGCAGCTCACCCCGACCTCGCTGCTGTTCCGCCACGGCCTGCGCATGGCCCTGGCGTTGACCGCCGGCTACGGCGTGCTGCACTGGATCCATCCGACCCAGGGCTACTGGATACTGCTCACCACGGTGTTCGTCTGCCAGCCCAACTATGGCGCGACCCGCCTGCGCCTGGTGCAGCGGATCCTCGGTACGGTGGTCGGCCTGGTGGTCGGCTGGGCGCTGATCGACCTGTTCCCCAGCCCGCTGGTGCAGTCGCTGTTCGCGGTCGCCGCCGGGGTCGCCTTCTTCGCCACCCGCAGCAGTCGCTATACCCTGGCGACGGCGGCGATCACCCTGCTGGTGCTGTTCTGCTTCAACCAGGTCGGCGATGGCTACGGGCTGATCCTGCCCCGCCTGTTCGATACCTTGCTGGGCAGCCTGATCGCCGGCCTCGCGGTGTTCCTGGTGCTGCCCGACTGGCAGGGCCGCCGGCTCAACCGCATGCTCGCCAACACCCTCGCCTGCAACAGCCGCTACCTGCGGCAGATCATGCAGCAGTACGCCACCGGCAAGCGCGACGACCTCGACTACCGCACCGCCCGGCGCAACGCGCACAACGCCGACGCGGCGCTCTCGACCACCCTGTCGAACATGCTCCTGGAGCCCGGCCACTTCAGGAAGGACGCCGAGATCGGCTTCCGCTTCCTGGTCCTCTCGCACACCCTGCTCAGCTATCTATCCGGCCTCGGCGCGCACCGCGAAAGCCTGCCCGAGGACGCCAGCGACGGCCTCCTGGAGCGCGCCGCCGAGCGGCTCTCCGCCAGCCTCGAGGAAATCGCCGCGAGCCTGGAACAGAAACGCCCGGTCGCCATCTACAGCGAAGAGGAGGAAGCGCTGGCCAAGGAACTGGAGCAGATGCCCGAGGACATGGACGACAGCCATCGCCTGGTACAGACCCAACTGGCGCACATCTGTCGCCAGCTCGCCCCGCTGCGCACCCTGGCCGCGCACTTGCTGAAGAAGGAACTGGCCGGCGCGCAGCCGCTGCCAGGCCAGCCCTAGCGCGCGCCGTAGCGCTCCAGCAGACGCTGGTAGCTGCCGTCGTCGCGCATGCCGCGGATGGCCAGGTCGAAGCCGTCGACGATCTCGTCATGCCGGGGATTCCTCAGGCTCACCAGCAGGTGCAGGCCGTTCTCGCCAAGCGGGGTGGGCAGTACCTCCAGCTTGTCGCGCAAATCGGCCAGCTCACCCTTGAAGGCGACCCCCAGCGCCAGCTCGTCCTCCACCGCCAGGTCGACCCGCCCCGCCTCGAGCATCCGCGCGGCGTTGGCGAAGCTGGTCACGTTGACCTTCTGCAGACGGCTGTCACGGTCGAATTCGGGCGCGTAGGCATAGTCGCGCACGACCGCGATGCGGTAGGGACGCAGGTCGCTCAGGCGGGAAAACTCGATACCCCGCCCCTTGCGTTGCAGCAGGCGAATGCGGTTGCTCAGGTAGGCGCGGGAAAACTGCCCGTAGAGGCTGCGGGCGGGCTCGTACCAGGCGCTCAGGGCGATGTCGTAGTCACCGCTGCGCACGCCGTGCAGGGCACGCGACCAGGGTACCTGCTGGAAGCTCGAGTCGAAGCCGGCGCGCTTGAGCGCGGTGGTCACCAGTTCCACCGCCAGGCCGTTGCCAGGCAGGCGCGAATCGACGAAAGGCGGCCAGGAGTCGCCGACCAGGCGCAGGTTGGCGGCAGGCAGCGCGCAAGGGAGGAGCAATGTCAGCAGCAGGAGTGCGCATCGCAGCATGAAGGAGCGTCCCGGGAGTGGATCGCCACAGCATAGCCATCCCGACCCCGGGCACGCATGTCCCCGTGTCGCGGCTCGATGATATTTCCATCACAAACCGCGCGCTTTCACCTCTCCTCGTCCTCTCCGGCGGCCTTTTCGTTTCGCGGCGCGGCACCTGCGTACTTGCCGCCGAAGAGTTCGATCGGCATCGGGAAGACGATGGTCGAACTCTTGTCGCCGGCGATCGCGCCGAGGGTCTGCATGTAGCGCAACTGCATGGCGCCACTCTGCCGGCCGAGCATCTGCGCCGCCTGCATGAGTTTCTCCGAGGCTTGCAGCTCGCCCTCGGCATGGATCACCTTGGCCCTGCGCTCACGCTCCGCCTCGGCCTGCCGGGCGATGGCGCGAACCATCGATTCGTTGAGATCGACGTGCTTGATTTCCACATTCGCCACCTTGATGCCCCAGGCGTCGGTCTGCGCATCGAGCACCTGCTGGATATCCAGGTTCAGGCGCTCGCGCTCGGCGAGCATCTCGTCCAGTTCGTGCTTGCCCAGCACCGCGCGCAGGGTGGTCTGCGCCAACTGGCTGGTGGCGGCCAGGTAGTTCTCCACCTGGATGATCGCCTTCTGCGGATCGAGCACACGGAAGTACACCACCGCGTTGACCTTCACCGAAACGTTGTCGCGGGAAATCACATCCTGCGGCGGCACGTCGAGGACGATGGTGCGCAGGTCGATGCGCACCATCTGCTGGATCGCCGGGATCACCAGCACCAGCCCCGGCCCCTTGACCTTCCAGAACCGCCCGAGCTGGAACACCACGCCACGCTCGTACTCGCGGAGGATGCGCAGCGCGCTGAACAGCAGCAGCGCGAGGAACACCAGCAACATCGCCAAACCATAGGAAATACCCATCATCCACCTCCTTCATCGGCCAGCGCGACTTCCAGGAGCAGGCCCTTGCGCGCCAGCACCCAGACCGGCTGGCCCACCGCCAGCGGCCGCGCGGCGAGCACCCGCCAGCGCTCGCCCTGGAGCAGCACCCAGCCTGCGCAGGGTTGTTCGGAATCCACCGCCGCCACCGTCGCCAGGCTGCCGACCAATCCGGCGGTGCCACTTACCACCGCTTGCCGGCGAGTACGCAGGGCCATGCCCAGCAGACCGACGATCAGCGCGGCGCTGAGCAACGCCAGGGCCACCACCAGGCCGGGCGGAATGCCGTAGCCGGGCACCTCGGTATCGATCAGGATCAGCGCGCCGACCACGAACGAGACGATTCCGCCGATGCCGAGCACGCCGAAGCTGGCGACGAACGCCTCACCCACCATGAACGCCAGGCCCAGCGCGATCAGCGCCAGCCCGGCGTAGTTGACCGGCAGCATCTGCAGGGCGTACAGGCCGAGCAGCAGGCAGATGCCGCCGAGCACGCCGGGCAGCGCCATGCCGGGATTGGCCAGTTCGAAGATCAGCCCGTAGATGCCGATCATCATCAGGATCAGCGCCACGCTGGGATCGGTGAGCACCGCCAGCAACCGCGCGCGCCAGTCCGGTGCCTGGCGCTCGACCGTGGCGCCGGCGGTAGCCAGGGTCAGCGCGCGCTCGCCGACGCGCAGGCTGCGGCCGTCGAGCTGGCGCAGCAGGTCGGGCAGGTCGCGGGCCTGCAGGTCGATCACCTTCTGCGCCGCCGCCTCGTGCGCCGCCAGGCTGACCGCCTCGCGCACCGCGCGCTCGGCCCACTCGACGTTGCGCCCGCGCAGTTGCGCGAGGCCACGGATATAGGCGGCGGCGTCGTTGACCTGCTTGCGCGCCATGGGTTCGGCGTCCCGCGCCGGGGGCTTCTCTGCGGGCTTGTCCGGCGTCCCCAGGCGCACCGGGGTGGCAGCGCCGAGGTTGGTGCCCGGCGCCATCGCCGCGATATGGCAGGCATACAGGATGTAGGTGCCGGCGCTCGCCGCCCGCGCCCCGCTGGGCGCGACGAAACCGGCGACCGGCACCTGGCTGGCGAGGATCGCCTTGACGATGCGCCGCATCGATGCGTCCAGGCCGCCGGGCGTGTCCAGTTCCAGCACCACCAGTTGCGCGCCGTCCTCGGCGGCACGCTCGATGCCGCGCACCAGGTAATCGGCGCTGGCCGGGCCGATCGCACCATCCACCGAGAGCACCCGAACCGGTCCGGAGGCCGCGAGACAGGCCGGGCCGGCGAAGCACAGCAACAGCGCCAGCGCGAGCCGGCACGGCATCCGCATATCGACCTCCCCGACCGCCCGGCCGGGCCACCCCGGGACGAAGGTGCTCGTCCCGCGCACCGGGCCGGCAAGCGACCGGCCCCGCCGCGCACTTCTCAGTCTAGTTCAGTGGCTCTCGCCTTCCCCGCGCGTGTCCGGATCGGCAAATCCCTCAACATGCCAACTTTTTAGCGACGAAATGATGGCACTCGCCACAGGAATTCATTAATCTTCGCGGCCGCAGCGGGCAGGCCGCCTGGCGCCCGACCCCATCCGGCTTCCGGCGGCCTCCCGCGGCCCTTGTCCTTTCTTCGCCAGACGAAGCCGGTATGCGCAAGACATAACTTGTCACAATCGCCTGCCCATCATGTGCCGGTCATCCCCAGCGCGGACCCGCACCATGACCTCCGATGTCCTTCCCGCCGACGCCGTCGTCAGTGCCGCCGGCAACGCGCACAAGCCCCATCTCGAGCAGCGTCCCGGCCGCCTCACCGCCCTCGTATTCTTCGCCGTGCTCGCCACCGGACTGCTGTTCAGCGCCTACAGCCTGATGCAGGACGTCGATGACGTCGGTTCCACGATCACCACCTGGACGCCCTTCCTGCTGCTCGGCGTGGCCCTGCTGATCGCCCTCGGCTTCGAGTTCGTCAACGGCTTCCACGACACCGCCAACGCGGTGGCCACGGTGATCTACACCCACTCGCTGCCGCCGCACTTCGCGGTGGTCTGGTCGGGTTGCTTCAACTTTCTCGGCGTATTGCTCTCCAGCGGCGCGGTGGCCTTCGGCATCATCGCCCTGCTGCCGGTGGCACTGATCCTGCAGGTCGGTTCCTCGGCCGGCTTCGCCATGGTCTTCGCCCTGCTGATCGCCGCCATCCTGTGGAACCTCGGGACCTGGTGGCTGGGCCTGCCGGCGTCGTCCTCGCACACCCTGATCGGCTCGATCATCGGCGTCGGCGTGGCCAACGCGCTGATGCATGGGCGCGATGGCACCAGCGGGGTGGACTGGGGCCAGGCGACCAAGGTCGGCTACTCCCTGCTGCTCTCGCCGCTGCTCGGCTTCGCCTGCGCCGCCCTGTTGCTCCTGGCGCTGCGCCTGCTGGTGAAGAACCGCGCGCTGTACAAGGCGCCGAAGGGCAAGGCGCCGCCCCCCTGGTGGATCCGCGGCCTGCTGATCCTGACCTGTACCGGGGTGTCCTTCGCCCACGGCTCCAACGAAGGACAAAAAGGCATGGGCCTGATCATGCTGATCCTGGTCGGCACCCTGCCGATGGCCTACGCCCTGAACCGCACCATGCCGGCGGACCAGGCGGTGCAGTTCGCCGCCGTCGCCGAGGTCACCCAGCAAGCGCTGGTGAAGAGCGCGCCGCAACCGGCGCCGGCCGATCCGCGCCAGGTACTCTCCGACTACGTGCGCAGCAAGCAGGCATCGCCTGAGCTGATCCCGGCGCTGGCCGCCCTGACCGGCTCGATCGGCCAGGAAGTGAAAGGCTATGGCGCGTTCTCGCGGGTACCGGCGGAAGCCATGGGCAACGTGCGCAACGACATGTACCTGACCTCCGAGGCGATCCGCCTGATGGACAAGGACGGCGTCGGCCGCTTCGACGCCGACACCCACGGCAAGTTGCAGGCGTTCAAGCGGAAGATCGACGATGCCACCAAGTTCATCCCGCTATGGGTGAAGATCGCCGTGGCCATCGCCCTCGGCCTGGGCACCATGGTCGGCTGGAAACGCATCGTGGTGACGGTCGGCGAGAAGATCGGCAAGACCCACCTGACCTACGCCCAGGGCGCCTCGGCGGAAACCGTGGCGATGCTGACCATTGGCGCGGCGGACCTGTATGGCTTGCCGGTCTCCACCACCCATGTGCTGTCTTCCGGGGTGGCCGGGACCATGGCGGCGAACGGTTCGGGGCTACAGTGGAAGACCATCCGCAACCTGCTGATGGCCTGGGTGCTGACGCTGCCGGCGGCGATCCTGCTCTCGGCCTCGCTCTACTGGCTGCTTACCCGGCTGTTCTGAAACACGGCGGCCGGCATGGGTGCCGGCCGCTCGTCGCGCCGCTCAGGGCAGGACTTCGTCTTCCTTGAACTGGTCCTTGATGTAGGTGATCTCGGTCTTGCCGTGGGGCGCCGGCAGGCCGTCCGGGCCGAGGTTGACGAAGACCATCTTGTCGATGGTGAGGATGCTCTTGCGGGTGATCTTGTTGCGCACGTGGCAGGTCATGGTCAGCGAGGTACGACCGAAGTCGGTGGCGGTGATGCCCAGCTCGATGATGTCGCCCTGGCGCGCCGAGCTGACGAAGTTGATCTCGGAAATGTACTTGGTGACCACGCGCTGGTTGCCCAGCTGGATGATCGCGTAGATCGCCGCTTCTTCGTCGATCCAGCGCAGCAGGCTGCCGCCGAACAGGGTGCCGTTGGGGTTGAGATCTTCTGGCTTGACCCACTTGCGGGTGTGGAAATTCATGTGAACTCCTGGTGTGGTGCTCCGCGGCCGCCATCCTGGCCGTCGTGGAGGATGCCCGGCGGTATCGCCGCCGCGGCTCCGCGGGACCCGGCGGATCGGCCCGGTCCCGGGGCGGCGCGTCCTGCCTGCGCCGCCCGATGTTCCTGCGCGCTCAGCCCAGCCCGTTGGCCTCGCGGTACTGCCTGGCCTCTTCCACCAGCCAGTCGCGGAAGGCATTGAGCATCGCCGATTCGACCCTGCGCTCGGGAATGATCAGGTAATACGCATTCTCGCTCAAATAGGCATGTTGCATGGGCACGATAAGCCTTCCGTCGGCCAGCTCGTCCTGGATCAGGAAGGGCGGTATGAGGGCCACGCCCATGCCGTGCATGGCCGCCTGGGCAAGCATGGAGAACAGCTCGTAGCGCGGCCCGCTCATGTCGTGGGCGACGTTCAGTCCCTGGGAGTGAAACCACTGGCGCCAAGCGTAGGGCCGGGTGCTCTGCTGCATCAGCGGCAGCCCGGCGACCTGCTCGGCGCTCAGCGTTCGACGCCCGCCCAGCAGCTCCGGGCTGCACACCGGCACCGGATTCTCGCGCATCAGGAAATGCGAGACGGTACCCGACCAGTCGGCGTCGCCGAAGTACAGCGCGGCGTCGAACTCGGTGTCGGCGAAGAGGAACGGGCGGGTGCGGTTGGTCAGGTTGATCGTGACCTCCGGGTGCAGCCGCTGGAAGCGCTTGAGCCGCGGCAACAGCCATTGGGTGCCGAAGGTCGGCACCACCGCCAGTTCGATCGCGCCGCCGCCCTGGTGCCCCATCACCGCCAGGGTGTCGCGCTCCACCGCGTCGAGGCGTACCGCCACCCGCCGGCTATAGGACAGCCCGGCCTCGGTGAGCTTGACCCCGCGCCGCGAGCGACGGAACAGCTCGACACCGAGGAATTCCTCGAGCGTGGCGATCTGCCGGCAGATCGCGCTCTGGGTCAGGGACAACTCCTCCGCCGCCTTGGTGAAGCTCTCGTGGCGCGCGGCGGACTCGAAGCTGACCAGCGCGGCGGTGGAAGGGATCTTGCGTCGCATGGAGGACTCCGGAGTGCCGGTTTCGCATCTATGACGCCCAGGTCACGATTCCTCGCGCCTCTTAAAGGGCATGAAATACGAGACTCATTTTCTCGGAGTGAGAAAATAGCACAAGTGCGTGCGAATTCCTCGTTTGCCGCCCCATTCGCTAGGCTCTTAGGATGCTTCCATTCCGGCTGGCCCACGCCAGCCTCCGCTACCGCTTGACGAGGATGTACGCATGGCCACCAAAGCTAGCTTCAACTGGGAAGATCCCCTGCTGCTGGACCAGCAGCTCACCGAAGAAGAGCGCATGGTTCGCGACAGCGCCCAGCAGTTCGCCCAGGACAAGCTGGCCCCGCGCGTGCTCGAAGCCTTCCGCCACGAACAGACCGACCCGAAGATCTTCCGCGAGATGGGCGAGACCGGCCTGCTCGGCGCGACCATTCCCGAAGCCTACGGCGGCAGCGGCCTCAACTACGTCTGCTATGGCCTGATCGCTCGCGAAGTCGAGCGCGTCGACTCCGGCTATCGCTCGATGATGAGCGTGCAGTCCTCGCTGGTGATGGTGCCGATCCATGAATTCGGCAACGAAGCCACCCGGCAGAAGTACCTGCCCAAGCTGGCCAGCGGCGAATACATCGGCTGCTTCGGCCTGACCGAGCCGAACCACGGTTCCGACCCGGGCTCGATGGTCACCCGGGCGAAGAAGGTCGACGGCGGCTATCGCCTGAGCGGCAGCAAGATGTGGATCACCAACAGCCCGATCGCCGACGTCTTCGTGGTCTGGGCCAAGGACGACGAAGGGCAGATCCGCGGTTTCGTCCTCGAGAAGGGCTGGGAAGGCCTGAGCGCCCCGGCGATCCATGGCAAGGTCGGCCTGCGCGCCTCGATCACCGGCGAGATCGTGATGGACAACGTATTCGTTCCGGAAGAGAACGCCTTCCCCGAGGTGCGCGGCCTGCGCGGTCCGTTCACCTGCCTGAACTCGGCGCGCTACGGCATCTCCTGGGGCGCCCTGGGCGCCGCCGAGTTCTGCTGGCACACCGCCCGCCAGTACGTGCTCGACCGCCAGCAGTTCGGCCGCCCGCTGGCCGCCAACCAACTGATCCAGAAGAAGCTGGCCGACATGCAGACCGAGATCACCCTGGCCCTGCAAGGCTGCCTGCGCCTGGGGCGGATGAAGGACGAAGGCACCGCGGCGGTGGAAATCACCTCGATCATGAAGCGCAACAGCTGCGGCAAGGCCCTCGACATCGCCCGCCTGGCCCGCGACATGCTGGGCGGCAACGGCATCTCCGACGAATTCGGCATCGCCCGCCACCTGGTCAACCTGGAAGTGGTGAACACCTACGAGGGCACCCACGATGTCCACGCGCTGATCCTCGGCCGCGCGCAGACCGGCATCCAGGCATTCTTCTGAGCCACCGAGCAACACCCCGGCGCGCTTTTTCACGGTAGCGCGCCGGCCGCCGGGGAGACGGGCAAGGAACCCGTCTTCCCGGCCATTTCCGTTTCCAGCCCCCAGCAGCGAGAACCGTCATGCCCGGCGCCCTTTCCCATATCCGCGTACTCGACCTGTCCCGTGTCCTGGCCGGCCCTTGGGCCGGGCAGATTCTCGCCGACCTCGGCGCCGAGGTGATCAAGATCGAGCGCCCCGGCAGCGGCGACGACACCCGCGCCTGGGGCCCGCCGTTCCTCAAGGATGCCGAAGGCAACGACACCAGCGAGGCGGCCTACTACCTGTCGGCCAACCGCAACAAGAAGTCGGTGACGGTGGACTTCACCCAGCCGGAAGGCCAGCGCATCGTTCGCGAATTGGCGGCCAAGGCCGACATCCTGCTGGAGAACTTCAAGGTCGGCGGGCTCAAGGCCTATGGCCTCGACTATGAATCGCTGAAGCAGGTCAACCCGAAGCTGATCTACTGTTCGATCACCGGCTTCGGCCAGTCCGGCCCCTATGCCAAGCGCGCCGGCTATGACTTCATGATCCAGGGCCTGGGCGGCCTGATGAGCCTCACCGGGCGCGCCGACAACGAGGAAGGCGCCGGTCCGGTGAAGGTCGGCGTGGCGCTGACCGATATCCTCACCGGGCTGTACTCCTCCACCGCGGTGCTCGCCGCCCTCGCCCACCGCGACGTCAGCGGCATCGGCCAGCACATCGACATGGCCCTGCTCGACGTGCAGGTCGCCTGCCTGGCCAACCAGACCCTCAACTACCTGACCACCGGCGTGCCGCCGCGGCGCCTGGGCAACGCACACCCGAACATCGTGCCGTACCAGGACTTCCCCACCGCCGACGGCGACATGATCCTCACGGTCGGCAACGACAGCCAGTTCCGCAAGTTCGCCGAGCTGGCAGACCACCCGGAATGGGCCGACGACCCGCGCTTCGCCACCAACAAGGCGCGGGTGGCCAACCGCGAGGTGCTGATCCCGCTGATCCGCCAGGCCACGGTGCTGCACACCACCGCCGAGTGGATTCTTTCCCTGGAGCGCGCCGGCGTGCCCTGCGGGCCGATCAACGACCTGGCGCAAGTGTTCGCCGACCCGCAGGTGCAGGCCCGCGGCCTGCGCGTGGAGCTACCGCACCCGCTGGCCGGCACGGTGCCGCAGGTGGCCAGCCCGATCCGCCTGTCCGAGACGCCGGTGGAATACCGCAACCCGCCGCCCACCCTCGGCCAGCACACCGACGAGGTCCTCGAGACGCTCCTCGGCCTGGACGCGGCCGCGCTGGAAAGACTGCGCGACGGCAAGGTGATCTGAGCCCCGCGCACCGCCCCAGCGACGCCTCGGCGGGCAACGCCCCACCGTACCCCGCGCAGCACCGCCACGTAGGGCGGATAACGCCCCGGGCGTTATTCGCCCTCCCGTACCCGTGTAGAAGGCGGTCAATGCCGGCGCCTCGATGGAAGCGCCACTCAGGCCGCCAGGCGGCCGCCGGCGATCGCCTCGGAGGCCTTGAGCATGGCCCGCAACAGCACCGCGCAGCCGGCGGCCAGGTCGTCGGGGCTGGCGTTCTCGATCTCGTTGTGGCTGATGCCGTTCTCGCAGGGCACGAAGATCATCCCCGCCGGACCGAGTTCGGCGAGGAAGATCGCGTCGTGGCCGGCGCCGCTGACGATGTCCATCTGCGGCATGCCCAGCGCCTGCGCCGCCTCGCGCACCGCGCCGACGCATCCCTGGTCGAAGTACAGCGGCGGGAAATCGGCGGTCGGCACCAGCTCGTATTGCAAGCCATGCTTCTCGCAGGTAGCGGCGATCACCTGGCGGACTTCGGCGATCATCGAGTCCAGGCGCTCCGGTTGCAGATGGCGGAAGTCCAGGGTCATCTTCACTTCGCCGGGTATCACGTTGCGCGAACCGGGATAGGCGTGCAGGCAGCCGACCGTGCCGCAAGCATGCGGCTGATGGCCGAGGGCCGCGCGATTGACCGCCTCGACCACCGCCGCGGCACCGACCAGGGCGTCCTTGCGCAGGTGCATCGGCGTTGGCCCGGCGTGTGCCTCGACGCCGCGCAGGGACAGGTCGAACCATTTCTGCCCGAGCGCGCCGAGCACCACGCCGATGGTCTTCTCCTCGTCCTCGAGGATCGGCCCCTGTTCGATGTGCGCCTCGAAATAGGCGCCCACCGGATGTCCGAGACAATCGCGCGCTCCCGCGTAGCCGATGGCGTCCAGCGCCTCGCCTACGCTGACACCGTCGGCATCGCGCTTGGCCAGGGTCTCCTCCAGGGTGAACTTCCCGGCGAATACGCCCGAGCCCATCATGCAGGGCGCGAAGCGCGAGCCTTCCTCGTTGGTCCACACCACCACCTCCAGCGGCGCCTCGGTTTCCACCCCGAGGTCGTTGAGGGTGCGGATCACCTCGAGGCCGGCCATCACCCCGAAGCAGCCGTCGAACTTGCCACCGGTGGGCTGGGTGTCGATGTGGCTACCGGTCATCACCGGGGGCAAGTCCGGGTTACGCCCGGGACGACGGGCGAAGATGTTACCGACCCGATCGACGCTGACCGTGCAGCCGGCCGCTTCGCACCATTGCACGAAGAGATCGCGGGCCTGGCGGTCGAGATCGCTCAGGGCCAGGCGGCAGACCCCACCCTTGGCGGTGGCGCCGAGGCGGGCGAGATCCATCAGCGATTGCCAGAGGCGCTGGCCATCGATGTGTCGCTGGGTGGATTGCAGGACGTTCCGGGCAGTGCTCATTGTCGTCTCCTCAGGCTTGGAGTAGGTGTCGGCGGCTCGCCGGCCGCCTGTATGCCCATCAGGGCAGCGGTTTGGCCAATGCCGCCGGGCTCCGCGCGCGGCGGCCGCAGAGGCCGTAGTAGAGCGCGCCGCCGAGCAGCGAGCCGGTGAACCAGCCGTAGTCGTAGAACCAGTGGAACTGGCGGTTGCCGAGGGCCATGACGGTCAGCGCCACCGGCACCGCGAAGGCGGCGAAGCCGGGCCAGTTCCAGGCCGGGTAGACGTCGTCGCGGTAGAGTCCGGCGAGGTCGAGGCGTTGCCTGCGCACCAGGAAGTAGTCCACCACCATGATCCCCGCGATCGGCCCGAGCAGGCTGGAGTATCCGAGCAGCCAGTTGGAGTAGACGCTTTCCAGGCTGAGGTCGGAAACGATCCAGCCGAGCTTCTTCAGCAACTCGTGGGCCATCAGCGCAAGGCCGATGAAACCGGTGAGCCAGACGGCGCGGGTGCGGCCGATGAGTTTCGGTGCGATGTTCTGGAAGTCGTTGGTCGGCGAGACGATGTTCGCCGCGGTGTTGGTCGAGAGGGTGGCGACGATGATCAACGCCATCGCCACCGCCACCCAGCCGGGGCTGGGGATGTGCCCGATCAGGCTGACCGGGTCGGAAACCGTCTCGCCCACCAGCGAAGCCGAGGCGGCGGTCATCACCACGCCGAGGGCGGCGAACAGGAACATGGTCAGCGGCAGGCCGAAGATCTGTCCGAGTATCTGGTCCTTCTGGCTACGCGCATAGCGGCTGAAGTCGGGGATGTTCAGCGACAGCGTGGCCCAGAAGCCGACCATCGCCGTCAGCCCGGCCATGAAGTAGCCGGTGACGCTGGCGCCTTCCGGCCGCTTCGGCGGCTGCGCCAGCAGTTCGCTGACCGATATGTGCGGCAGCGCCCACACCAGCAGGCCGAGGCCGACCAGCACCAGCAGCGGTGCCGAGAGTGTCTCCAGCCATTTGATCGACTCCGCGCCGCGCAGCACCACCCACAGGTTCAGCCCCCAGAACAGGAGGAAACCGATCACCTCGCCGGTGCCGCCGAGGGCCTTCCAGGCGGGAAAGATCGAACCGAGGAAGAGATGGATCGCCAGCCCGCCGAACAGCGTCTGGATGCCGAACCAGCCGCACGCGACCACGGCGCGGATCAGGCATGGCACGTTGGAGCCGATGATGCCGAACGAAGCGCGCAGCAGCACCGGGAAGGGAATGCCGTAGCGGGTGCCGGCGAAGGCATTGAGGGTCAGCGGGATCAGCACCACCAGGTTGGCCAGCAGGATCGCCAGCAGCGCTTCGCCGACGCTGAGGCCGAAGTAGGCGGTGAGGACGCCGCCGAGGGTGTAGGTGGGCACGCAGATGGACATGCCGATCCACAGCGCGGTGATGTGCCACCTGTTCCAGGTACGCTGTTCCACCCGGGTCGGGGCGATGTCGTGGTTGTAGCGGGGACTGTCGAGTACGTCGCTGCCGGCGGACAGCTCGACCAAGCCGTCGCGCTCGGTCACTTCCGATCTGCTCTGTTGCATGGGCCTCTCCAGAATTCTTTTAGTTATTCGCTCATCGGGCTAATGCGATGGCCGGAGTACCGCACCACCAGTACTGCACCTCCGGTCCGGACAATGCCGTGGCGGGCGGCACTCAATAAGCGTGCCGAAAACCCCGCGACGTCACTGGGCAGGCCGGTCTACTGGAGGTAACCGACTGATCTGAAACACTTCATCGACAACGTTGGTGACACGCCGACGGGCAGTCCGGCGTGTCACCGGGGGAAATGCGCGAGCCTGTCGCCCCGGTCAGGAACCAAAGGAGTGCAGGCCAACTTTTTTCATCTCCCCACAACCGTTCGAACACGGCTTTCAAGCGGCTGATTTTGCATGGGAAATCTCGACCTTTTTGAATTCTTGTCAAGCGCGTCAAAATGGTGAGAACCCTCACCATTTTGGTGATATTTATTTTTAATTATTTAAAATCAATAAGTTATAAACTCAAACAACCATTTGAAAATAATCTTGCTCAATCGATGATCAGCATCTAGATTCGAATCCTGTCAGCGCTGACAGGATTACAAAAGTCCTCGGCGCATGGCGAAAAAACAATTTCAAGAACCGGCAACGACCGGTCAGCCTGCGAGGAAAGACGGCATGTCCCTGTTGATCCGTGGCGCCACCGTGGTTACTCACGAAGAGAGTTATCGAGCCGACGTGCTCTGTGCCAACGGCCTCATCCAGGCCATCGGCGAGAACCTCGAAACCCCCTCCGGCTGCGACGTCCTCGACGGCGGTGGCCAGTACCTGATGCCGGGCGGCATCGACCCCCATACCCACATGCAGTTGCCCTTCATGGGCACGGTGGCCAGCGAGGACTTCTTCAGCGGCACCGCGGCCGGGCTGGCCGGAGGGACCACCTCGATCATCGACTTCGTCATCCCCAACCCGCGACAGTCGCTGCTGGAGGCCTTCCACACCTGGCGCGGCTGGGCGCAGAAATCCGCTGCGGACTACGGCTTCCACGTCGCCATCACCTGGTGGAGCGACGAGGTCGCCCGGGAAATGGGCGAGCTGGTGGCACAGCACGGGGTGAACAGCTTCAAGCACTTCATGGCCTACAAGAACGCCATCATGGCCGCCGACGATACCCTGGTGGCCAGCTTCGAGCGCTGCCTGGAGCTGGGCGCGGTGCCGACGGTGCACGCGGAGAACGGCGAACTGGTCTTCCACCTGCAGCAGAAACTCCTCGCCCAGGGCCTCACCGGCCCCGAGGCGCATCCGCTGTCGCGTCCGCCGCAAGTCGAGGGCGAGGCCGCCAGCCGTGCCATCCGCATCGCCGAGACGCTGGGTACGCCGCTGTACCTGGTGCATATTTCCAGCCGCGAGGCGCTGGACGAGATCGCCTATGCCCGCGCCAAGGGCCAGCCGGTCTACGGCGAGGTGCTGGCCGGGCACCTGCTGCTCGACGACAGCGTCTACCGCCACCCGGACTGGGCCACCGCGGCCGGCTACGTGATGAGCCCGCCGTTCCGTCCCGTCGAACACCAGGAAGCGCTGTGGCGCGGCCTGCAGTCCGGCAACCTGCATACCACCGCCACCGACCACTGCTGCTTCTGCGCCGAGCAGAAGGCCATGGGCCGCGACGACTTCAGCAAGATTCCCAATGGCACGGCCGGCATCGAGGACCGCATGGCGCTGCTGTGGGACGCCGGGGTCAACAGCGGGCGCCTGTCGATGCACGAGTTCGTCGCGCTGACCTCCACCAACACCGCGAAGATCTTCAACCTGTTCCCGCGCAAGGGCGCGATCCGCGTCGGCGCGGATGCCGACCTGGTGCTCTGGGACCCGCAGGGCAGCCGCACCCTCTCGGCCGCCACCCATCACCAGCGGGTCGATTTCAACATCTTCGAAGGTCGCACCGTGCGCGGCATACCCAGCCACACCATCAGCCAGGGCAAGCTGCTCTGGGCCGCCGGCGACCTGCGCGCCGAACCCGGCGCCGGACGCTACGTGGAGCGCCCGGCCTACCCGTCGGTGTACGAAGTGCTCGGCCGCCGCGCCGAACGCCAGCGCCCGGTCGCCGTCGAGCGCTGATCCTTCCCGCAATACCGGACCGGCCCGTAGAGGCCGGACGGTGCCGTATTGCCGTTGACTGCCCCGAGAAGAAACCAGAAGAGAGGCTACAACCGTGATCGATTCCCTGAACCACCTCCCCCGTCCGGACGCCGGCGCGGACACGCTCGCCGAGCGCTTCGCCGACCTCGCGCCGCCGCTCAACGCCCGCCAGGCCGCCCTGGAAAGCGCCCGCTGCCTGTACTGCTACGACGCGCCCTGCGTCAACGCCTGCCCGACCGAGATCGACATCCCCGGGTTCATCCGCAGCATCGCCCAGGAGAATGTCCAGGGCGCGGCGCAGAAGATCCTCTCGGCGAACATCCTAGGCGGCAGCTGCGCCCGCGTCTGCCCCACGGAAATCCTTTGCCAGCGGGCCTGCGTACGCAACAACGCCCAGGAATGCGCACCGGTGCTGATCGGCCAGTTGCAACGCTACGCCCTCGACCACGCCGGCTTCGGCGAACATCCGTTCAAGCGCTCGCCGGCCACCGGCAAGCGCATCGCCGTGGTCGGCGCCGGGCCGGCCGGGCTGTCCTGCGCCCACCGCCTGGCCATGCACGGCCACGACGTGGTGCTCTTCGAGGCCCGCGCCAAGGCCGGCGGCCTCAACGAGTACGGCATCGCCCGCTACAAGCTGGTGGACGACTTCGCCCGGCGCGAAGTGGAATTCCTCCTGCAGATCGGCGGTATCGAACTGCGCCACGGCCAGCGTCTCGGCGACAACCTGGCGCTCGGCGCCCTGCACGACGAGTACGACGCGGTGTTCCTCGGCATCGGCCTGGCCGCCAGCAAGCGCCTCGGCCTGGAAGACGAGGACGCCCCCGGCCTGCTCGCCGCCACCGACTACATCCGCGAACTGCGGCAGAGCGACGACCTGCTCGACCTGCCCGTCGCCGACCGTTGCATCGTCATCGGCGCCGGCAACACCGCCATCGACATGGCGGTGCAGATGAGCCGGCTCGGCGCCCGCGACGTCAACCTGGTCTACCGCCGTGGCTTCGAGGAAATGGGCGCCACCGGCCATGAGCAGGAGATCGCCAAGGCCAGCCAGGTGCGCCTGCTGACCTGGGCCCGACCGGAACGGGTACTGCTTGACGAGCACGGCCGGGTGCGCGGCATGCGCTTCGCCCGCACGCGCCTGGAGAACGGTCGCCTGGGCGACACCGGCGAGCACTTCGAACTGGCCGCCGACGCCATCTTCAAGGCTATCGGCCAGGCCTTCGAAGGCGCCAGCCTGGGCGATCCGCTGGCAGCGCAACTGCGGCGCGACGGCGAGCGCATCCAGGTCGACGGACAGATGCGCACCAGCATCCCCGGCATCTACGCCGGCGGCGACTGCGTGGCGCTCGGCGAGGACCTCACCGTGCAGGCGGTGCAGCACGGCAAACTGGCGGCGGAAGCGATCCACGCCCAACTCATGCTCAACGTGGAGGCTGCGTGATGGCCGACCTGTCTATCGAATTCGCCGGCATCAAGTCGCCCAACCCCTTCTGGCTGGCCTCCGCGCCGCCCACCGACAAGGCCTACAACGTGGTCCGCGCCTACCAGGCGGGCTGGGGCGGGGTGGTCTGGAAGACCCTCGGCGAAGACCCCGCGGCGGTCAACGTGTCGTCGCGTTATTCCGCGCACTTCGGACCGAACCGCCAGGTGCAGGGGATCAACAACATCGAGCTGATCACCGACCGCTCGCTGGAGATCAACCTGCGCGAGATCGCCCAGGTGAAGAAGGACTGGCCGGACCGCGCGCTGATCGTGTCGCTGATGGTGCCCTGCGTCGAGGAGTCGTGGAAATACATCCTGCCGCTGGTGGAAGCCACCGGCGCCGACGGCATCGAGCTGAACTTCGGTTGCCCCCACGGCATGCCCGAGCGCGGCATGGGCGCGGCGGTGGGCCAGGTACCGGAGTACGTGGAGATGGTCACCCGCTGGTGCAAGACCCACTGCTCGCTGCCGGTGATCGTCAAGCTCACCCCCAACATCACCGACATCCGCCAGTCGGCGCGCGCCGCCCATCGCGGCGGCGCCGACGCGGTGTCGCTGATCAACACCATCAACTCGATCACCAGCGTCGACCTGGAGCGCATGGTCGCCCTGCCCGTGGTCGGCACCCAGAGCACCCACGGCGGCTACTGCGGCTCGGCGGTGAAGCCGATCGCCCTGAACATGGTCGCCGAGATCGCCCGCGACCCGCAGACCCGCGGCCTGCCGATCTGTGGCATCGGCGGTATCGGCAGTTGGCGCGACGCAGCGGAATTCGTCGCGCTCGGCTGCGGCGCGGTGCAGGTATGCACGGCGGCGATGCTGCACGGCTTCCGTATCGTCGAGGACATGCAGGACGGTCTCGCGCGCTGGATGGACAGCCATGGCTACCAGCGGCTGTCCGACTTCAGCGGCGGCGCGGTAGGCAATACCACCGACTGGAAGTACCTGGACATCAACTACCAGGTGATCGCCCGCATCGACCAGGACGCCTGCATCGGTTGCGGCCGCTGCCATATCGCCTGCGAGGACACCTCGCACCAGGCCATCGCCAGCCTGCCCCGGGTCGACGGTACGCACCGCTACGAAGTGATCGACGCCGAGTGCGTGGGCTGCAACCTGTGCCAGATCACCTGTCCGGTGGAGAACTGCATCGAAATGGTGCCGCAGGACACCGGCAAGCCCTATCTCAACTGGACCCAGGATCCGCGCAACCCCTACCGCGAAGCCTCCTGAACGCAGGGCGGCGCCCGCATCCCCGGCGGACGCCGCCCTGCCGCGCGCCGGCACGCTTCCTGCGTGCCGCTACGCTCCGACGACGCGCAACGGCGTCTGTCGGATCGACCCGCCTTCGACTACCATTCGCCGCGGCCCGGCCGACGCTCCCGGACGGCCGGCGCCCCACGGAGACTCGCGCATGTCCGCAGACAGCAACTACAGCCAGCAACCGGTCCCGCTGGCGGCGCGCAAGAGCGCGCTGGCCCTGAGCGTGGTGATGCTCGGCCTGACCTTCTTTTCCGCCAGCATGTGGACCGGCGGCACCCTCGGCACCGGCCTGAGCTACGACGACTTCTTCCTCGCCGTGCTGCTGGGCAACCTGATGCTCGGCCTGTACACCGCGATCCTCGGCTTCATCGGCGCGCGCACCGGCCTTTCCACCCACCTGCTGGCGCATTACTCGTTCGGCAGCAAGGGCTCCTGGCTGCCCTCGGCGCTGCTCGGCGGCACCCAGGTCGGCTGGTTCGGCGTCGGCGTAGCGATGTTCGCGATCCCGGTGGCCAAGGCCACCGGCCTCGACGTCAACCTGCTGATCCTGGTCTCCGGGGCGCTGATGACCCTCACGGTGTTCTTCGGCATCGCCGGTCTGACCCTGCTGTCGGCCATCGCGGTCCCGGCGATCGTCGTCCTCGGCAGCTACTCGGTGTGGCTCGCGGTGCGCGACGCCGGCGGCCTGGCGGCGCTGCAGCAGGTGACGCCGAGCGCGCCGCTGAGCCTCTCGACCGCGATCGCCCTGGTGGTCGGCTCGTTCGTCAGCGCCGGCACCCTCACCGCCGACTTCGTCCGCTTCGGCCGCAGCGCGCGTACCGCCGTGGTGGTGTGCCTGGTGGCGTTCTTCCTCGGCAACTCGCTGATGTTCATCTTCGGCGCGGCCGGCGCGGCGGCGGTGGGCAAGTCGGACATCTCCGACGTGATGATCGCCCAGGGCCTGCTGATCCCGGCGATCCTGGTCCTCGGCCTGAACATCTGGACCACCAACGACAACGCGCTGTATGCCTCCGGCCTCGGCTTCGCCAACATCACCGGCCTCTCCAGCCGCTTCCTGGCGATGCTCAACGGCGCCCTCGGCACCCTCGCCGCGCTCTGGCTGTACAACCACTTCGTCGGCTGGCTGACCTTCCTCTCCGCCGCCATCCCGCCCATCGGCGGGGTGATCATCGCCGACTACCTGAGTCGCCGCCGGCGCTACCGCCAGCACCCCTGCGCGGACATCCAGGCGATCAACTGGGCGGCGATCCTCGCCGTCGCCTGCGGCACCGCCGCCGGCCACTGGCTGCCGGGGATAGTGCCGGTCAACGCGGTGCTCGGCGCCGCCATCGCCTACCTGTTGCTCAATCCCCTGCTGAGCCGCAGCCCGAACAAACCAGAAGAGGTCCTCCATGCTGATTGACAACCTGC
This sequence comes from Pseudomonas sp. FDAARGOS_761, assembly GCF_013343155.1. NCBI lineage: Bacteria > Pseudomonadati > Pseudomonadota > Gammaproteobacteria > Pseudomonadales > Pseudomonadaceae > Pseudomonas > Pseudomonas sp. FDAARGOS_761. The sequence continues at coordinate 5,096,233 of NZ_CP054572.1, forward strand.
GCCTGCGCGGCCGCGAAGGTCTCTGGCAACTGCGTGTCGCCGATGGCCGTATCGCCGCCCTGGTGCCGATGGAACAGGCCGCCGACGACGCCGGCGAGCGCCTGGACGGCGCCGGCGGTCTTGCCGTGCCGCCGTTCATCGAGCCGCACATCCATCTCGACACCACCCAGACCGCCGGCCAGCCGGAGTGGAACCGCTCCGGCACGCTGTTCGAAGGCATCGAGCGCTGGGCCCAGCGCAAGGCCCTGCTCAGCCACGAGGACGTCAAGCAGCGCGCCTGGCAGACCCTGAAATGGCAGATCGCCAACGGCGTGCAGCACGTGCGCAGCCACGTCGACGTCTCCGACCCGACCCTCACCGCGCTCAAGGCCATGCTCGAGGTGCGCGGCGAAGTGGCGCCCTGGGTCGACCTGCAGATCGTCGCCTTCCCCCAGGAGGGCATTCTCTCCTACCCCAACGGCCTGGAACTGCTGGAGGAGTCGCTGCGCCTGGGAGCCGACGTGGTGGGGGCGATCCCGCATTTCGAATTCACCCGCGAGCTGGGCGTCGAGTCGCTGCACAAGGCCATCGACCTGGCCAAGCGCTACGACCTGCCGGTGGACGTGCATTGCGACGAGATCGACGACGAGCAGTCGCGCTTCCTCGAGACCCTGGCCATGCTCGCCCATCGCGACGGCCTCGGCGCACGGGTCACTGCCAGCCACACCACGGCGATGCACTCCTACAACGGCGCCTACACCTCGCGGCTGTTCCGCCTGCTGAAACTGTCGGGAATCAACTTCGTCGCCAACCCGCTGGTGAACATCCACCTGCAGGGTCGCTTCGACGACTACCCGAAGCGCCGCGGCATCACCCGGGTCAAGGAACTGCTCGGTGCCGGGATCAACACCTGCTTCGGCCACGACGACGTGTTCGACCCCTGGTACCCGCTGGGCACCGCGAACATGCTGCAGGTGCTGCACATGGGCCTGCACGTGACGCAGATGATGGGCTACGACGAGATCGACGGCGGCCTCGACCTGATCACCCGCAACAGCGCCCGCACCCTCGGCCTGCGGGAATACGGCATCGAGGTCGGCCATCCGGCCAACCTGCTGGTGCTGCCGGCCCGCGACGGCTTCGACGCGGTGCGCCGGCAGGTCCCGGTGCGCTACTCGATCCGCGGCGGACGGCTGCTCGCCGAGACGGTCCCGGCGCAGACCACGGTGTTCCTCGAACAGGCGGAAGCGGTGGACTTCACCCGCGCCAGCTGAGCCTTCGCCGGAGCCTTCTAGCGAAGGCTCCGCTGCTCAGGGCTCCAATCCGATTCCGCGCAGGACCACGCTGGTCACCGTCTGTACCGCCCTTTCGAACTGCATGTCGCTGAGCGGCTGGTGGCCGTTGAGCACCTCGACCTGGTAGCCGAAGTCGGCGTAGTGCTGGGTGGAGGCCCAGATCATGTAGAGCAGGCTGCTCGGTTCGATCGACAGGATGCGCTTTTCCTCGACCCACTGGCGGATCTTCGCCTCCTTCATCTTGGCCCATTCGTAGAGGCTGTCGTCGAGGGTGGCGCCGAGCAGCGGCGCGCCATGCATGATTTCGTTGGCCCAGACCTTGGAGCCATGCGGGCGGGTACGCGAGTGGTTCATCTTCGCGCGGATATAGCTGGTCAATACCACCCTTGGGTCATCGAACATCTCGAAGCAGAGGGCGTCCTGCTTCCAGACCTCGAGCAGGCCGAGGAGGACGTCGCGGTACAGCTCGTCCTTGGTGCTGAAGTAGTAGTGCAGGTTGGAGCGCGGCAGTTCGGCTTCTTCGGCGATATTGCCCATGGAGGTGCCGGCGTAGCCTTTTTCGGCGAAGACTTTTTCGGCGGCCAGGAGAATCTTCTCGACGTTGCGGCGGCGGATCTCGATCTTGTGTGTGCCCATGTGCGATCCATTACTGCGAATTCAACCAAGGCTACCAGCAAATCCGGGCGTGCGGCGACGCCCAGTCTTGCCAGGTAGCCCCTCTCAGCGACGCTTCGGACGGCGGCCGCGCAGGCGACGCCAGCCGATCCAGCAGCCGCTGGAGCAAACCACCAGGCCGCCGAGGCTGAAACCGAGCATCCACAGGTCCCACAGCGGACGCCGGGTCAGCAGCGGCAGCCAGTCCCAGCTATGCAACAGGGAAAACAGCCAGCGGCTGCCGCGCCGACCGTCGTCGAGCACGCCAACCACCGCGCCGCTGTAGGGATCCAGGTGCACCCAGGTATGCCGGGGATCGTCGAAACGCAGGCGCCAGACCGGCAGGCGCCGCTCCAGGTAGCCCATCATGCTGTGTTCTTCGCGCGGGTAGTAATAGAAGTCGTAGCGTTCCAACCGTTCGGCCTGCATCGGCACGCCCGGCAGCAGCGCGCGAGCCGCCGCCAGCAGGCGATCCGCGGGTAGCTCGCGGAGGATTTCGCCATCCGCCGTCAGCAGCAGGCTGTTGCCGCTGGCGCTGCGCCCGAGCGCATAGGGCTCGCCGTCGAGCGCCCGCCACTCCAGCTCGCGCACCCGCAACCCGGCGGCACGCAAGCGCCGCAGGACAGCGTCCGCCTCCAGTCCGGCGGGCAGCGCCCGGTCCCAGCTACCGCCCTGGTAGGCCGCGACGTCGAGCGGCGTGCCGCGGCCGAACAGGTTCCACGGATTCATCGACATCAGCCCGCTGAAGATCCAGCTCAGCACCAGCGCGCCGAAGAGCAGGCCGGCGAGGTGGTGCCAGCGCTGGAAACCGCCCGCATAGGGCGAGCGCGAGCCGCTGCGGTAGGGCTTGCGGAAGCGCCAGCGGAGCAGGCCGACGAGGATGCCGAGGACGGTCGCCAGGGTCGCCAGCAGCGACAGGCCGATCACCAGGTTCGCCCACTGCCCGTCGAACCAGCCGCCGCGCAGCGGATAGAGCCAGTGCAACCAGGCGCCGAGCCAGTTCCAGGCACGCTCCCGGCGGCTGGCGTCGCGTACCACCTCGCCGGTCTGCGAGGACAGGTAGAGCAGCCGGCCCTGCTCGTCCGCGGTCTGCACCCGCCATAGCGGCCGGTGCGGATCGAGGTTGCGGGTATGGGTCCAGGCGTCTTCCTCGATCCGCCCTTGCAACTGCATCGGTACTTCGCCGCTGAAGGCACGGGCCGAGGCCAGCACCCTGTCCGCGTCCACCGCCAGCGGTCGGCCGTCGCGCGCCGCCAGCGCACGCGTGCGTCCGTCGGCATCGTCCAGCAGGTAGGTCGGCAGGCCGCCTACGCTGGCCAGCCGGATGCTCCGCGGGGTCTTTCCATCGCCGCCGGCGAGGGCCGTCCGCAGCGGTACGCAGGCCTCGCAGCCGTCCAGCTCGGGCAGGTGTGCCAGGCGTTCCAGCGGAGTCAGCTTGGGATAGCCGACATACAGCATGACCATGCCGGAGACGAACCAGAGCACCATCAGCAGGCAGCAGCCGATGCCCAGCCAGCGGTGCCACAGGTACAGGTAGCGTTTCATCGACGACTCCTCAGAAGCGCGTCTGCACGCTCAGCTCGAAGGTGCGCGGGTCGCCGACGTAGTACAGCGGCGTGCTCTGCACGAAGCGCGCGTAGACCTCGTCGGTGAGGTTGCGCACGCGCCCGGTGATCCGCGTGCGCTCGTCCAGCCGGTAGCTGAGGAAAGTCCCGTAGACCGTATAGGACGGCACGTGCCAGGTGTTGGCGTTGTTGGCGTACACCGAGGACACGTAGCGCGCGTCCACCCCGCCCTGCCAGGCCGGGTCGAAGTCGTAGGTCAGCCACAGGTTGCCGACCCGCTCCGGCACGTTCGGCGGCGTCTTGCCCTTGCGCGAGACGGCGACGCCGCCGACGTTCTCGGTGAACTCGTCGTACTGCGCGTCGACCCAGGCGAAATTGCCCTCGGCCAGCAGCTTCGGGGTGATCCGCAGGGAGGCGGCGGCCTCGATGCCCCTGGAGGTCTGCTGGCCCACCGGCACGCTGAGGTTGGGGTTGTTCGGGTCGGCCACCGAGAAGTCCCGGCGGACGATGCGGTAGGCGGCCAGGGTGGCGCTGCCGCGACCGTCGAGGAAATCGAACTTGCTGCCCAGCTCCCACTGGTCGCCGGTGGACAGGTCGTAGTCGCGGACCTGGCCGAAGCTGGCGCTGGTCAGCACCCCGCCCGGCGGGTCGGCGGCGGTACTGTATTGCAGGTAGACGTTGGCGTGCGGAGTGAACTGGTAGACCAGCCCGGCGCGCCCAGTGACCACGTCCCAGCGCCGTTCGAAGTGTGCGGGATTGTCCTTGTCGGGTACCCGATGGTTGCGCACGTCGAGGTCGAGGTGGTCGTAGCGCAGCCCGGTAACCAGCGACAGCTCGTCGGTCAGGCCCAGGCGGTTCTCGGCGAACAACGCGCTGGTGCGCACCTCGTTGCTGCGGTCCTTCCGGTGGCCGGGACGCATGCCCGGCAGGTCGTAGAAGTGGCCCGGCTCGAAACTGGCCGGATCGACCGTACCGAACGGCCCGGAGGCGGTACTCGGGAAGCGCGTCTGCTTGTTGATGCTGTAGTCGAAGCCCAGCGCCCAGTCGCTGGCCAGTCCGAACAGCGGCTGGCTGTGCTGTAGCTCGAAGCGGTTGCCGTTGAGCTGCTGGTCGTGGCGCTGGAGGAATGCGTTGGAGCGCACCACCCCGCTGTTGTCGGCGTTGTAGCGGTAGGTCTCGAGGTTGCGGTAATCGCGCTCGGCGTCGTAGTGGTAGAAGGTGTTGCGCCAGCGCGTGCTGTCGCTGACCCGGTATTCGAGGATCGAGCGCAGCCAGCGCACGCGCTGTTCGTAGCGGCCATCGGCGACGTTGTAGTTCTCGCGGCGACGGCTCTTGTCGATCTTCAGCTCGCCGGCGTAGGGATTGAGCACCGGCGTGCCCCAGTAGGGGCTGTCTTCCTGCTCATCCTGGTACTCCAGGGCCAGGGTGTGGGAAAGGTCCGGGGTCAGGTCGCTGAGCAGGGAGAAAGCGACGTTCCACGATTCGCGCGAATTGCGGTCGACGTAGCCGTTGCCGCCGCTGCGGCTGACGTCCAGGCGCACGAAGTGCTTCGGCTCGGGGCCGATGCCCAGGGCCTGGTTGAAGCCGAAGGCGACTTCCGAATCGTCGTAGCTGCCGTAGCGCACCCGGCCTTCCATGAAATCGCCGTAGCGGTCGGCGAGCTTGCTGATGTAGTCCAGCGAGCCGCCGACGGCACCGGCGCCGTTGAGGAAGGAGGACGGACCGCCGACCAGCTCGACGCGGTCGACGATCCAGTCGTCCAGCGGACGCATGGCGCTGCTGTATTGCACCGGAATGCCGTTGAACAACTGGTTGACCTGGTTCGAGCTGAAGCCGCGGTAGGTGACGAAGCCGCCGAAGCCGGGCGGCGCCGAGGCGTTCACGCCGGGCAGGCTGTTGGCGATGTCCTGGGTGCTGCGCAGGCCGCGCCGCTCGAAGCTGGCACGGTTGGCCACGCTTACCGAGCCGGGAGTCTCGCGCAGGCTCAGGCCCAGGCGCGAGCCGCCGCCGGCGCTGTCGTCGAGATCGAGGGCCGGCGGGGTTTCCCCGGCGGCGCCGGCGCTGACGGTGAGGGCGGGCAGTTCGGTGGGTTCCTCATCGGCCCAGAGCAAGGCCGGAACGCCGGCCAGGGTGAGGTTGAGACCCAGCGCGAGGACGCGGCGGGCCGTGGAGTGCTTTTTCATCGAGCGATCCTGAAGCAAGGCATGGTGGGCACGCCCGCCTCGCCCGGATGGACAGCGGCGAGCGCTGCGCGGACGAGGCAGGACGGGCGACGGATGCAAATGCCCGGCGCGGCGGGCGTTCAGGATCAGGCGGGGGAAGCGCGCGGGTTGGCCGGCGGCCAGACGTACCGGGGCGGCACCGGCTCGCGCGTGGCGGGCGGGCGGAAACGCGCCTGGCGTCGCCGTTGCAAGCGCCAGGACCAGATCACCCCAAGCGCGACGAACAGCACCAGAGCGCTGCACATCGGGCAGCTCATCGGCAACTGGGGATTGACCGGTGCCGGATCGCCGGCGGACCCGTCGTCGGGATCCAGGGATAGCCATTGGCTGGCACCGGCGACGCAGAACAGCCCGACGCTGGCCTTCTGCCCTTTGTCGCTGCCCACTCCCAGCGCCTGCAGGTGCAGGACGCCGCAAGCCAGCGCGTTGACCAGCACGCAGGCACAGAGGGCGAAGCTCAGCCACTGCAGCAGCGGCGAGCGGGAGATGGGAGCGATTCTCATGACCGCGCACTCTAGCATCCTGACACGCAAATTCCCCGCGCTTCTGCGCTGCGGTGCATCGCCGCAGCCCGAGGGCGCGACGCACGGCGACGAGCGGCGTATCAGGGGTGACTTGGGAGTTTCATGTGGCGCCGCTATAATCGCCCGCTCAGGCGGCCCTTTCGGGTCGCTCCCGCCTTCCGTTCGAGGGGCGCTGCAGCAGGCCTAGGCCTGTCAGGCTCGAACGGAGCGCGCTCTCAGGCCGGCCTCGCCGGTCTGTCAACGCACCAACGGCGCCCATTCGCAGACAACGAATGGAGAGTTACGCATGAGCGCTGTCATGACGCCCGCCGGTTTCACCGACTACAAGGTCGCCGACATCACCCTGGCCGCCTGGGGCCGCCGCGAGCTGATCATCGCCGAATCGGAAATGCCCGCACTGATGGGCCTGCGCCGCAAGTATGCCGGCCAGCAGCCGCTGAAAGGCGCGAAGATCCTCGGTTGCATCCACATGACCATCCAGACCGGCGTGCTGATCGAGACCCTGGTCGCGCTGGGCGCCGAAGTCCGCTGGTCGAGCTGCAACATCTTCTCCACCCAGGACCAGGCCGCCGCCGCCATCGCCGCCGCCGGCATCCCGGTGTTCGCCTGGAAGGGCGAGACCGAGGAAGAGTACGAATGGTGCATCGAGCAGACCATCCTCAAGGACGGCCAGCCGTGGGACGCCAACATGGTGCTGGACGACGGCGGTGACCTGACCGAGATCCTGCACAAGAAATACCCGCAGATGCTCGAGCGCATCCACGGCATCACCGAAGAGACCACCACCGGGGTCCACCGCCTGCTCGACATGCTCAAGAACGGCACCCTGAAAGTCCCGGCGATCAACGTCAACGACTCGGTGACCAAGAGCAAGAACGACAACAAGTACGGCTGCCGCCATAGCCTCAACGACGCCATCAAGCGCGGCACCGACCACCTGCTGTCGGGCAAGCGGGCCCTGGTGATCGGCTACGGCGACGTGGGCAAGGGCTCCTCGCAGTCGCTGCGCCAGGAAGGCATGATCGTCAAGGTCGCGGAAGTCGACCCGATCTGCGCCATGCAGGCCTGCATGGACGGCTTCGAAGTCGTCTCGCCGTACAAGAACGGCATCAACGACGGCACCGAGGCCAGCATCGACGCCGCGCTGCTGGGCAAGATCGACCTGATCGTCACCACCACCGGCAACGTCAACGTCTGCGACGCCAACATGCTCAAGGCGCTGAAGAAGCGCGCGGTGGTCTGCAACATCGGCCACTTCGACAACGAGATCGACACCGCCTTCATGCGCAAGAACTGGGCCTGGGAAGAGGTCAAGCCGCAGGTGCACAAGATCCACCGCACCGGCAAGGACGGTTTCGACGCGCACAACGACGACTACCTGATCCTTCTCGCTGAGGGCCGCCTGGTCAACCTGGGCAACGCCACCGGCCATCCGAGCCGGATCATGGACGGTTCCTTCGCCAACCAGGTGCTGGCGCAGATCCACCTGTTCGAGCAGAAGTACGCCGACCTGCCGGCCGCCGAGAAGGCCAAGCGCCTGAGCGTCGAAGTGCTGCCGAAGAAGCTCGACGAGGAAGTGGCCCTGGAGATGGTCAAGGGCTTCGGCGGCGTGGTCACCCAGCTGACCCCGAAACAGGCCGAGTACATCGGCGTGAGCGTGGAAGGCCCGTTCAAGCCGGACACCTATCGCTACTAAGCGGACCACGGGGCAGGCGCCATGCGCCTGCCCCGTTCGCATGAGCGCTCCCACGATGTCCACGCACCTCGCCGATCGCTACAACCAGGCCTGGCTGTTCGCCGCCCGCGCCCACCGCAACCAGACCCTCAGCGGCTCGCCGCTGCCTTATCTGGTGCACCTGGGCATGGTCGCCAACGAGCTGCTGGCCGCCGATCGCGACGGTGCCATCGAACGGCTCGGGGAAACCCTGCAGATCGCGGTCCTGCACGACACCCTGGAAGACACGGCGACCTCACCCGAGGAGCTGCGGCAACAGTTCGGCGAGTTCGTCTGTGCCGGCGTGCAGGCCCTGAGCAAGCGCGTCGGCGACGGCCCCAAGCGTTCCCTCGACGACTATCTCCAGGCGCTTGCCGAGGGCCCGGCGCAGTACGCCCTGGTCAAGCTGTGCGACCGCATCACCAACCTGCAGCCACCGCCGCAGACCTGGAACCAGGACAAGATCGCGAACTACCACCAGGAGTCGCAGCTGATCCTCGCTCGCCTCGGCCATGCCCACGCCGCGACGGCCCGACGCCTGCGGGAAAAAATCGAGCACTACCGCCAGTACTACTGAAGTACCCGGCGCTAGTCGGAATCAACAAGAAGAGGCGCGGCCGTGGTCGCGTCCAAGGAACCGATCATGAGTCAGAGCGAACGCCGTTTCAGCTTCGAGTTCTTCCCGGCGAAGACCGAGGCCGGCCATGAAAAGCTGTTGGCCACCGCCCGCAACCTGGCGGGCTACAAGCCCGACTTCTTCTCCTGCACCTACGGCGCCGGCGGATCCACCCGCGACCGCACGTTGAGTACCGTGCTGCAACTGGACGGCGAGGTGAAGGTGCCGACCGCGCCCCACCTGTCCTGTGTCGGCGACTCGAAAGCCGAGTTGCGCGAACTGCTCGGCCGCTACCGCGAGGCCGGCATCCGCCGCATCGTCGCCCTGCGCGGCGACCTGCCGTCGGGCATGGGCATGGCCAGCGGCGAATTGCGCTACGCCAACGAACTGGTGGACTTCATCCGCACCGAGACCGGCGACCACTTCCACATCGAGGTCGCCGCCTATCCGGAAGTCCACCCCCAGGCGCGCAGCTTCGAGGATGACCTGGCGAACTTCGTGCGCAAGGTGAAGGCCGGCGCCAGCAGCGCCATCACCCAGTACTTCTTCAACGCCGATGCCTATTTCTACTTCGTCGAGAGGGTCGCCAAGCTCGGCGTGGACATCCCGGTGGTCCCCGGCATCATGCCGATCACCAACTACTCCAAGCTGGCGCGCTTCTCCGACGCCTGCGGCGCCGAACTGCCGCGCTGGATCCGCAAGCAACTGGAAGCCTACGGCGACGACAGCCGCAGCATCCAGGCCTTCGGCGAGCAGGTCATCAGCGAGATGTGCGAACGCCTGCTGGAGGGCGGCGCACCGGGACTGCATTTCTATACTTTGAACCAGGCCGATCCGAGCCTGGCGATCTGGAAGAATCTCCAGCTGCCACGCTGATACCGCCCACGCGGTTCGGCCCGGCAGCGTATACCGGCAGGGAAGCCTCTCACGCGATCCACGACAGACATGGCCAACTCACGCAAGCATCTGATCTACCTGGTCTACGGGCGACAGACCTACCACCAGGAAGCCCTGTTCAGCATCGCCAGCGCCTTCGCCCACCTCCGCGACGGGGCGGCGCATGGCCTGACGGTCAGGGTCTATACCGACGACCCCAGTCCCTACGCCGGCCTGCCGGTGCAGGTCCGCGAAGTGACGGCCGAGGAGCTGGTCGCCTGGTGCCAACCGCACGGCTATCACTTCCGCGCCAAGCACGTGGCCCTGCGCGACGCCCTGGAAGACGCCGACCAGGCATTGCTGATCGACACCGATACCTTCTTCCACAGTTCGCCCCTGCGCCTGTTCGACCGCATCCAGCCCGGCAGCCTGCTGTGCAACGCGATCGGCGCGCGCTATGGCGAACACCGTAACTTCCCGCTCTACCGCGACCTCTCGCCCTACCTGTTCGAGCGCGGCTGGGCCGACGACGAGATGCACCAGCTCAACTCCGGCGTCATCGGCCTGCCTCGGGAAGAGGCGAAAATACTCGACCGTTCGTTGGAATTAATGGATGAACTCTATCCAATTGCCAACGGTGCCTATACTCTTGAGGAATTCGTCCTGGCCGTCGCCGCCCACAAGCGGCTGGAGCTGGTGGGTTGTACCGACCTGATCCACCATTACTGGAGCCGGAAACAGCTGTTCCGCGCGAAGATCCAGGCCTGGTTGTGCAAGCACGGTTCCTCCCTTCTCAGCGCTGCAGCCCTCGACGACACCCTCAAGGTGACCGATCGACTGCCACGCCCACCGCGTGCCAAGCGTCTGCTGTACAAGCTGGGAACCCTGCCGTTGCCGGCTCCGATGCGCCAGTTCAGTATCGAACTGCTCTACGGTTGCCACGAATACAGTAACGAGTTCGACCGGGCCTGCGGCCCCGTCTGGTGGGAGAAAGCCGCGACCAATGCCATCGAACGCTATCCGCAGGAACCGATTGCGGAACAAATCGAGGATTGGCTGAATCACAGCTTGCTGCGCAACCTCCTTGGCTCCCGGGCCAACGAGATCCGCCAGCATTTGCGCCAGCGTGACCTGCTCTGACCGCAGCCCTCCGTTGACGCTGCCCCCGGCCCCCCCACCCAGGGCCGGGAGCGAACCGGCCAGCGCCCCCGACCAGGTGCGCGGCCATGCCCGCGAGGGCACCCGTTCGACACCGGCCACCGAGCGCATACGCAGCGCCGCGGCCAGACCTTCCGCCCTGGCCGACAGGGCCCGAAGGTAGACAGGAGTTCGCAGAACTTGGTGATTTCACAGCAGCCGGCCTCGCCCCGGCCCATATAGGAAAACCCGCATGTCCTTTTCTTCCCTCGGACTCTCCGAGGCGCTTGCCCGCGCTGTGGAGGCTGCGGGCTACAGCCAGCCCACTCCCGTGCAACAGCGGGCGATTCCCGCCGTGTTGCAAGGTCGCGACCTGATGGTTGCGGCACAGACCGGCACCGGCAAGACCGGTGGTTTCGCCCTGCCGGTACTGGAGCGCCTGTTCCCCGCCGGTCATCCCGACCGCGAACACCGCCACGGCCCGCGCCAGGCGCGCGTGCTGGTACTGACCCCGACCCGTGAGCTGGCCGCCCAGGTGCATGACAGCTTCAAGGTCTACGCCCGCGACCTGCCGCTGAACAGCACCTGCATCTTCGGCGGGGTTGGCATGAACCCGCAGATCCAGGCCCTGGCCAAGGGCGTCGACGTACTCGTCGCCTGCCCCGGCCGCCTGCTCGACCTGGCCGGGCAGAACAAGGTCGACCTGTCCCACGTGGAAATCCTCGTCCTCGACGAAGCCGACCGCATGCTCGACATGGGCTTCATCCACGATGTGAAGAAGGTTCTCGCCAAGCTGCCGCCCAAGCGCCAGAACCTGCTGTTCTCGGCTACCTTCTCGAAAGACATCGTCGACCTCGCCAACAAGCTCCTGCACAACCCGGAACGCATCGAGGTAACGCCGCCGAACACCACGGTCGAGCGCATCGAGCAACGCGTGTTCCGCCTGCCGGCGCCGCAGAAGCGCGCCCTGCTGGCGCACCTGGTGACCGTCGGCGCCTGGGAACAGGTGCTGGTCTTCACCCGTACCAAGCACGGCGCCAACCGTCTCGCCGAGTACCTGACCAAGCACGGCCTGCCGGCCGCCGCGATCCATGGCAACAAGAGCCAGAACGCGCGGACCAAGGCGCTGGCCGACTTCAAGGCCAACGACGTGCGCATCCTGGTGGCGACCGACATCGCCGCCCGCGGCCTGGATATCGACCAGTTGCCCCATGTGGTCAACTACGAGCTGCCCAACGTCGAGGAAGACTATGTCCACCGCATCGGCCGTACCGGCCGAGCCGGACGCAGCGGCGAGGCGATCTCGCTGGTGGCGCCGGACGAAGAGAAGCTGCTCAAGGCCATCGAGAAGATGACCAGACAGCGTATTCCCGATGGCGATGCCCAGGGTTTCGACCCCGAGGCCGTGCTGCCCGAGGTGGCCCAGCCGGAGCCCCGCGAAGCGCCGCAGAAGCAGCCGCGCCGCGACAAGGAACGGCGCAGCAGCCGCGAGCGCAAGCCGAAAGACGCCCAGGCGAGCAACCCCGACAGCAATGTCGCTGCGGCCCAGGACGGTACCGAGAAGCCGGCTGGAAAGCGCCGCCGTCGCGGAGGCAAGAACAAGGAAAACCGCGAGGCCGGCCAAGCGCAGCAGCCGCGGCAGAGCCGCGAAGCGCGTCCGGCCAAGCCCAATCGGCCGCCGGAAGTCGACGGTAATCGCGATCCGGAAGAGTTCCTCGACGACGACTTCGACAATTTCGGCAACCGCGCCGACTACGTCAGCCCCTACCAGGGCCAGGAAAACAAGGGACGCGGACGCCGCGGTGGCCAGCAGAAACCCCAGGGCGGCACCAGCCAGCAGGGTCGTGGCCAAGGCCAGGGCCAAGCTCGCGGCAAGAGCCAGGGCGCCGCTCAAGGTGGCGCTCGCGGTCAGGGTGCCGGCCAGGGCAAGGCGAAGAAACCGCGCGCCAGCAAGCCGCGCGGCCAGGGTCGCGAGAATGCCTCGCGGATGAGCGACGCGCCGCTGCGCGAGCCGTCCGAGTACGGCACCGGCAAGCAGCCGAGCCGCCAGCCGGTGGTGATCAACAAGCGCGACCTGGTGCGCATGGATCGCTTCCCCACCGCCGAGCAGCTCGACGAGCTGGAGCCGCGGCGCAAGGGCGAGCGCCCCGCACTGCTGACCCGCAACCGCTAAGGCCGAGCGGGTCCGTGACGCGGACCCACCGACTTCCGCGAGGATAAAAAAACGCCGACCCTAGGGTCGGCGTTCTTGCATGGCGCGGAAGGCGATCAGGCCTGCGGATCCTCCTTCTTCGCGGTCTGCTGCTGGGTCACGGTCTGCTGGTTCCAGCCGCCGCCGAGGGCCTTGTACAGGTTGACCTCGCTGGTCAGCTGGTTGAGGCGGTCGGTGATCAGTTGCTGCTGCGCGGTGAACAGCGAGCGTTGCGCGTCGAGCAGGGTCAGGTAGTTGTCCACCCCCGTGCGGTAGCGCTTGTCGGCGAGCTGGTAGTACTCGTCGCTGGCCTTGACCAGATCGCGCTGTGCCTGCAACTGCTCGGTGAAGGTACCGCGCGCGGCCAGACCGTCGGCGACTTCCTGGAAGGCGGTCTGGATCGCCTTCTCGTACTGCGCGACGTTGATGTCCTTCTGGATCTTCGCGTAGTCCAGGCTGGCACGCAGGCTGCCGGCGGTGAAGATCGGCAGGTTGATCGACGGCTGGAACAACCAGGAACCCGAACCGGCGTCGAACAGGCCGGACAGTTGGCGGCTCATGGTGCCGGCGTTGGCGGTCAGGCTGATGCTCGGGAAGAACGCCGCGCGCGCGGCGCCGATGCTGGCGTTGGCGGCCATGAGCTGGTGCTCGGCCTCGAGGATGTCCGGGCGCCGTTGCAGCAGGTCCGACGGCAGGCCCGCCGGCACTTCGGTCAGCAGGGTCTGGTCCAGGCCCAGGCCTTGCGGCAGGTTCGCCGGGATCCCGGAACCCAGCAGCAGGACCAGTGCATTCTGGTCCTGGGCTACCAGGCGGGTGTACTGCGCCAGGGTCGCGCGGGCGCCTTCCACGGCGGTCTGCGCCTGGCGCAGGTCGAGCGCGGAGGCGACGCCGACGTCGTAGCTGCGCTGGGTCAGGTCGAAACTCTTCTGGTAGGTGCCCAGGGTGTCCTTGGTCAGTTGCAACTGCGCCTGGTCGGCCTTCAGCGTCAGGTAGGCGGTCGCCACGCTGGCCACCAGGGTGGTCTGCGCGCTGCGCTGCGCCTGTTCGGTCGCCAGGTACTGCTCCAGGGCCTGGTCGCGCAGGCTGCGCAGGCGGCCGAAGAGATCGAGTTCCCAGGCGGTAGTGCCCAGGGTCACCCCGTACTGGCTGGAAATCGCCGGACTGCCGGTGGTCGACAGGTCGCCCGGCAAACGCTGGCGGGTGCCGCTACCGTCCACGCCGATCCGCGGGAACAGGTCGGCCCGCTGGATGCGGTACTGCGCCCGGAAGGCCTCGACGTTCAACGCGGCGACCCGCAGGTCGCGGTTGTTTTCCAGCGCCACGCCGATCAGTTGCTGCAACTGCGGGTCGCGGAAGAACTCGCGCCAGCCGATGTCGGCGGCCGGAACGGCCGCCGCGCCGGTGTTCTGCCCGTAGGCCTGCCCTTGCGGGTAGGCCGCGGCTACCGGCGCCTCGGGGCGCTGGTAGTCGGGGATCAGCGAGCAGCCGGACAGAACGACAGCGGCTACCGCCAGGGAAAGGAAGGACCGTTTCATATCATTGCCCCTTTTCGACGGACGCTTGCTGCTTGGACGCCTCGTCCTTGAACAGCGTGCTGACCGCCACGTAGAACAGCGGTACCCAGAAGATCGCCAGGACGGTCGCAGTGACCATGCCGCCGATCACGCCGGTACCGATCGCATGCTGGCTGCCCGAGCCGGCGCCGGTGGAGATCGCCAGCGGAACCACACCGAGGATGAACGCCAGGGAGGTCATCACGATCGGCCGCAGACGCATGCGGCAGGCCTCGATGGCCGCCTCGACGATGCCCTTGCCCTGCTCGTGCAGCTCCTTGGCGAACTCCACGATGAGAATGGCGTTCTTCGCCGACAGGCCGATGGTCGTCAACAGGCCCACCTGGAAGAACACGTCGTTGGACAGGCCGCGCATGGACGTCGCCAGCAGCGCGCCGATCACGCCCAACGGCACCACCAGCATCACCGAGAACGGAATCGACCAGCTTTCGTACAGGGCCGCCAGGCAGAGGAACACCACCAGCAGCGACAGCGCATACAGCGCCGGCGCCTGCGAGCCGGACAAGCGCTCCTCGTAGGACAGGCCGGTCCAGGAGTAGCCAACGCCTTTCGGCAATTGCTTGACGATCTCCTCGACCGCCGCCATGGCGTCACCGGAACTCAGGCCGGGCGCCGGCTCGCCGAGGATCTCCATCGCCGGCACGCCATTGTAGCGCTCCAGCTTCGGCGAACCGTATTCCCACTTGCCGGTGGCGAAGGCGTTGAACGGCACCATCTCGCCCTTGTCGTTGCGCACGTACCACTTGCTCAGGTCGTCCGGGTTCATCCGCGCGTCCGGCCTGCCCTGCAGGTAGACCCGCTTGACCCGGCCACGGTCGATGAAGTCGTTGACGTAGCTGGAACCCCAGGCGATGGACACGGTGCTGTTGATGTCGGCGAGGGACACGCCGAGGGCGCTGGCCTTCTCGTCGTCGATCTCCAGCTTGTACTGCGGTTCGTCGCTCATGCCGTTGGGGCGCACGCGTTGCAGCGCCGGGTTCTGCGCGGCGAGCATGAGGAACTTGTTGCGCGCCTGGAGCAGGACCTCGTGGCCGACGCCCGCCTGGTCCTGGAGGAACAGGTCGAAGCCGGTGGCGTTACCCAGTTCCAGTACCGACGGCGGCGCGAAGGCGAACACCATCGCGTCCTTGAAGCTGAAGAAGTGCATCTGCGCGCGCTTGGCCAGCTCGAACACGCTGTTCTCGCCACCGGGACGCTCTTCCCAGGGCTTGAGCATGATGAACGCCATGCCCGAACTCTGGCCGCGGCCGGCGAAGTTGAAGCCGGTCACGGTGAACACCGAGCTGACCGAAGAGCTTTCCTTCTCCAGCAGGTATTCGCGCATCGAGTCCACCACCACCTGGGTACGCTCGGCGCTGGAGCCCGGCGGGGTCTGTACCTGGGCGAACAGTACGCCCTGGTCCTCGTCGGGGAGGAACGCGGTGGGAATGCGGGTGAACATCCAGATCATCCCGGCCACGATCACCACGTAGATCAGCAGGTACGGCGCGCGATGCTTGAGGATCGACGCCACGCCCCGCTCGTAGCCGTGGGTGGTGGAAAGGAACATCCGGTTGAACCAGCCGAAGAAGCCGCCCTTGTGCTCGCCATGGTCGCCTTTCTCGATCGGCTTGAGCATGGTCGCGCAGAGCGCCGGGGTGAGGATCAGCGCCACGATCACCGAGAGGGCCATGGCCGACACGATGGTGATGGAGAACTGCCGGTAGATCACCCCGGTGGAGCCGCCGAAGAACGCCATCGGCAGGAATACCGCCGAGAGCACCATGGCGATACCGACCAGCGCGCCCTGGATCTGGCCCATGGACTTGCGCGCCGCCTCCCTTGGCGACAGGCCTTCCTCGGCCATCACCCGCTCGACGTTCTCCACCACCACGATGGCGTCGTCCACCAGCAAGCCGATGGCCAGCACCATGCCGAACATGGTCAGGGTGTTGATCGAGAAGCCGAACGCGGCGAGCACGCCGAAGGTCCCCAGCAGCACCACCGGTACGGCGATGGTCGGGATCAGCGTGGCGCGGAAGTTCTGCAGGAACAGGTACATCACCAGGAACACGAGGAGGATCGCCTCGCCGAGGGTCTTCACTACCTCATGGATCGAGGCCGAGACCACCGGGGTGGTGTCGTACGGGTAGACCACCTTCATGCCCTGCGGCATGAACGGTTCCAGGTTGGCGATGGTCTGGCGGATCGCCTTGGCGGTATCCAGCGCGTTGGCGCCGGTGGCCAGCTTGATCGCGATACCGGACGCCGGGCTGCCGTTGAACTGCGCGTTGATGCTGTAGTC
Organism: Pseudomonas sp. FDAARGOS_761; assembly: GCF_013343155.1. Lineage (NCBI taxonomy): Bacteria > Pseudomonadati > Pseudomonadota > Gammaproteobacteria > Pseudomonadales > Pseudomonadaceae > Pseudomonas > Pseudomonas sp. FDAARGOS_761. The sequence continues at coordinate 5,112,864 of NZ_CP054572.1, forward strand.
CTGGCCGCCCAGGCCGACATCGGCGACGTCCTTCAGGCGCACCTGGGAACCGTCGGGATTGACCTTGAGCAGGATGTTCTCGAATTGCTCCGCGGTCTGCAGGCGGGTCTTGCCGATGATGGTGGCGTTGAGCTGCTGGCCCTTGACCGCCGGCAAGCCGCCGAGCTGGCCGGAGGAGATCTGCACGTTCTGCGCCTGGATCGCGCTGCTCACGTCGCCGGGGGTCAGCTGGTAGCTGTTCAGCTTGGCCGGGTCGAGCCAGATGCGCATCGAGTACTGCGAGCCGAACACCTGGAAGTCACCGACGCCCTTGGTCCGCGAGAGCGGGTCCTGGATGTTGGAAACGATGTAGTTCGACAGGTCTTCCTTGGTCATGCTGCCGTCGGTGGAAACCACACCGACCACCATGAGGAAGTTCTTCACCGCCTTGGTCACCCGGATCCCCTGGCGCTGCACTTCCTGCGGCAGCAGCGGGGTGGCCAGTTGCAGCTTGTTCTGCACCTGAACCTGGGCGATGTCGGGGTCGGTGCCCTGTTCGAAGGTCACGGTGATGGTCATGCTGCCGTCGGAGTTACTCTCCGAGGAGATGTAGCGCAGATTGTCGATCCCGTTCATCTGCTGCTCGATCACCTGGACCACGGTGTCCTGCACCGTCTCGGCCGAGGCGCCCGGGTAGCTCACCTGCACGGCGATGGCCGGCGGGGCGATGGCCGGGTACTGGTTGACCGGCAGACTGAGGATCGACAGGCCGCCCGCGAGCATGATCACCAAGGCGATCACCCACGCGAAAATGGGCCTATCAATGAAAAACTTCGACATTACGAATCCCCTTGATCAGCCCTTGCTGTCGGTTTTCGCCGGAGCGGCGTCGGCCTTCTGCGCGGACGCGACATTCTTCGCCGGCACGGTCTTCACCTCGACACCCGGCTGCACGAACTGCAGGCCTTCGGTAATGATCTTGTCGCCGGCGTTCAGGCCTTCGGTGACCAGCCACTTGTCGCCGATCACCCGGTCGGCCTTGATCACCCGCAGCTCGACCTTGTTCTGCGCGTTCACCACCAGCGCGGTAGCCTGGCCCTTGAGGTCGCGGGTCACGCCTTGCTGCGGAGCGAGGATGGCCTTCTGCTTGACGCCTTCCTGCAACTGCGCGTGAACGAACATGCCGGGCAGCAGCTCGTTGTTCGGGTTGGGGAACACGGCGCGGATGGTGACCGAGCCGGTGCCTTCGTCGACGGAAACCTCGGAGAATTCGAGGCGGCCTTCCAGCGGGTATTGGCTACCGTCCTCCAGCTTCAGGGAGACCTTCGCCGCGTTGTCGCCGGCGCGCTCCAACTGGCCGCTGGCCAGTTCGCGGCGCAGGCGCAGCAGGGCGGTGGACGGCTGGGTGACGTCGACGTAGATCGGGTCGAGCTGTTGCACGGTGGCCATCGCGTTGGCCTGGCCGTTGGTCACCAGGGCGCCTTCGGTCACCGCGGAACGGCCGATGCGGCCGGAGATCGGCGACAGCACCTTGGTGTAGCGCAGGTTGATCCGCGCCTGTTCCACCGCCGCCTTGGACTGCAGGTAGGCGGCATTGGCGTCGGCGTACTGCTGCTTGCTCACGGCCTGGTCGGCGACCAGCAGCTTGTAGCGCTGGGCCTGCTCCTGGGTCGAGGCCAGGTTGGCCTGGGCGCTCTGGTAGTCGGCCTCGTAGGTGGCGGGGTCGATCTGGTAGAGCTGCTGCCCGGCCTTGACGTCGCTGCCTTCCTTGAACAGGCGCTTGAGGATGATGCCGTTCACCTGGGGACGCACCTCGGCGATGCGGAACGCATTGGTCCGGCCCGGCAGCTCGGTATTCAGGGTCACCGTCTGCGCTTCCAGGGTCACGATTCCGACCTCCGGCGTTTGCGCCGGCGGCGGCGCCTCGCTTTTTCCGCACCCGGAAAGGGCCGAAATCGCGACCAGCAGGGCCGGAACCAGTACACGCATGGCTGGCGTTCGTTGCATAGCGTTGTCCTCATGAGCGAAAGCGGCCGATGCAGCGTGAAGGCGCTGCACCGGCTCGAAGAAGGCAGGCAAAATACTTACATTCATAGGTGTTTGTAAACGTCCGAAAGCCTCGCGTGAAAACACCTGAAACGTTTTAGCTCGATGGCCGGTTATCCACCCGGCGCCATGGCCCATATTCAGAACCTGAAACAAGGTTGATAAGGTCAACTAAAATAAGCAAAATAGTTGACTGGATCAACCACATTTACATTAGGTTTACTCGGCCAAACCAATGAACTACCCCGTGAATCCCGACCTGATGCCCGCGCTGATGGCGGTCTTCCAGCATGTACGGACGCGCATCCAGAGCGAGCTCGATTGCCAGCGACTCGACCTGACCCCGCCCGACGTCCATGTATTGAAGCTTATCGACGAACAACGCGGGCTGAACCTGCAGGACCTGGGACGCCAGATGTGCCGCGACAAGGCACTGATCACCCGGAAGATCCGCGAGCTGGAGGGAAGAAACCTGGTCCGCCGCGAGCGCAACCCCAGCGACCAGCGCAGCTTCCAGCTCTTCCTCACCGACGAGGGGCTGGCCATCCACCAGCATGCGGAAGCCATCATGTCACGCGTGCATGACGAGTTGTTTGCCCCGCTCACCCCGGAGGAACAAGCCACCCTGGTGCATCTCCTCGACCAATGCCTGGCCGCGCAACCGCTTGAGGATATTTAAGAACATTCTTTTCGAAGCACAATGAAAAACGCCGGCGATCGCCGGCGTTTTTCGTTTCAGGTATCCGCTTACTGGCGAATGCCTTCGACGGAGAGCAGCAGCTCGACTTCCTGGGATGCCGGGCCGAGGTCCATCTTGATGCCGAAGTCTTTCAGCTTCAGGGTGGCGCTGCCTTCGAAGCCGGCACGGTAGCCGCCCCACGGGTCGTCGCCCTGGCCGATCAGCTTGGCCTTGATGGTGACCGGCTTGGTCACGCCGTTCAGGGTCAGGTTGCCGGTGATGTCGGCGCTGTCGCCGTTGGCCTTCACTTCGGTGGATTCGAAGGTAGCGGTCGGGTTCTTGCTGACGTTGAGGAAATCACCGCTGCGCAGGTGCTTGTCACGCTCGGCATGGTTGGTGTCCACGCTGTTGGTGTTGATGGTCACCTTGACCTTGTCGGCCGACGGGTTCTTCTCGTCGAAGGTGAAGCTGCCGTCGAAGTCGTTGAAGCGGCCGTACAGCCAGCTATAGCCCAGGTGCTTGATGCGGAACTCGATGAAGGCGTGCTGGCCTTCCTTGTCGATCTTGTAGTCCGCGGCCATTGCCTGGCCGGCGGTGAACAGTGCGGAGCCGAGCGCCAGCGCGGCAAGGGTCTTCTTCAGCATGGACATTCTCCTTAACGTGGTTGTTGATCATTCGACGAGCGACCGAGCATGCGCTTTAGGGTCGGGTCGCGGTCGACGAAGTGATGCTTGAGGGCGGCCAGGGCATGGAGGACGGCGAAGACCACCAGCGCCCAGGCCAGGTAGAGATGGATTTCACCCGCGACGTCCGCCTGGTCGGGCAGCCCGCTGAGGGTCGCCGGCACGGAGAACCAGCCGAATACGCTGATCGGTTCGCCGTCGGCGGTGGAAATCAGGTAGCCCGCGACGATCACCGCCAGCAGCAGCCCGTACAGCGCGAGGTGGCCGAGCTTGCTCGCTACCCGCGTGAGCGGACCGTGGTTGGCCGGCGCCGGCGGCGGCGGGCTGACGAAACGCCAGACGATCCGCACCAGCAGGGCGATGGCCAGCAGGATGCCGATGCTTTTATGCAGCGCCGGCGCGGGGTGGTACCAGGGGTCGTAATAGCTCAGTTCGCGCATCCACAGGCCCAGGCCGAACAGGCCGAAGACCACCAGCGCGCTGCCCCAGTGCAGGAACAGGCTGAATACGCCGTAACGGGATGAGGTATTGCGCCACTGCATGAAAAACTTCCTTGAAAAGCGAAGCCTCAAGACTAGCGGCAAATCCATCGAGTTAAAGCAGAAAATTCTGCTTTGAAACATCGATTCACAAGATAGGTTCGCAGGCTAAGAAAAAACCCTGGATTGCGCTGCGAACCGGGAAGCGCAAGGCGCCGGAGCTTCCGGCGCCGGCGAAGGGGATCAATCGAACAGGCGGGTGAACCAGGCGAACGGGTTCTTCTTCTCGCCGCCGGTCGTCGGTGCGGCTACCTTCTCGGCCTTCGCCACCATCGGTGCGCCCTCGATCACCGGCGTCTTGCCGGCGTACAGGTCGCGCACCTGGCTGGCGGCGCGCTTGCCGCTGCGCAGCGCCCCCTCGATGGTGCCGGGGTACAGCGCATCGGTGTGCTCGCCGGCGAAGGCGACCCGCGACAGCGGCTGTTCCCAGATCCGCCAGAAGCGCGTCACCTGGCCCGGACCGTAGGCCAGGTAGGAACCGCCGGTGCCCGGGTCGGCGCTGTAGCGACGAATTTCGTAGCCGGCGAAGGCACCGCGCATCTTCGGATAGAACTTGTTCATGCGGATCAGCACCTGGTCGACCATCTGCCGGTCGCCGAAAGCCTGCAGCACGCGGGCGTTGTCGCCGGACAGGTTGATCAGCACGTTGGCGCCGCCTTTCAGCGCCGGCTCGACCCAGATCATGCCCAGGCCCTGGTCGCTGAAGATCTCGCCGGAGAGGCGCGACTTGTCGTCCCACACCGGACGCTTGAACTTCAGCAGGATCTGGTCGCGCCAGCCATAGTTGGTGCCCTTCAGCGCGGACATCTGGGTACCGCTCAGGGACGGGGTCATCTGGATCTGGCCGAGCGCCTTCAGCGGCACGGCGAGAACCACGTAGTCGGCCTTGTAGGTCTCGCTGCCGGCCTTGACGGCGACGCCGTCCTTGGCCTGGACGATGCTCGACACCTTGGACTTGGTCTTGATCGTCTTGATCTGCTTGACGAAGGCTTCCGCCAGCACCTGGCTGCCGCCGGGCAGGCGCGCCGCGCGCAGGTCGCGGTCGTCGACGCCACGGTAGGCGCGGCCCTGCTGGGCGAGGTAGAGCAGCGACAGGCGCGACGGTTCGTCGTAGCGCGAGCGGATACGCTGGTTGACCAGCAGGCGCGCGGTCGGCGACAGGTTCAGCTTGTCCAGCCAGCGCGCGGCGTTCATCTGGTCGAGGGCGAACAGGGTATTGCTCGAGGCGGGGTTGAGCGGATCGGAGATCGATGCCGAGAGATCGTCCAGGGTCGACTCGAAGCGCTTGAGGTCGGCGGCGACGTTCGGCTGCTTGAGCGCGAGATCGCTGCTGCTGTAGTACAGGCCGTCGATCAGGTAGCTGGGGGTGCGGACGAAGTCCGGCGCCGGCACCGGCTTCAGCTTGAAGGTGTCCAGGTAGGCATTGAGCGTGGGCTGGACCTTCTGGTTGCCGACCCATTCGCTGGTGGCCAGGCCGGAACGCCCGCCCACCTGCGGCCGCGCCTCGAGCACCGTGACCTGCCAGCCGTCCTTCTGCAATTCGTAGGCCGCGCTCAGGCCTGCCAGGCCCGCGCCGACGACGATCGCCGTAGGCTGTCTATCCTTGCCCAGCGCCACCGCGCTGAACACCCCCAACATGAGAAACGCCGCGGCGCGCAGCCACCTTAACGACATACCGGACTCCCCAGAAAAAAGCAAAGACGCAACGGCGCGCAGCATACGCCAGAGCCGTTTGGGCCACCATAGGAGTCCGTCGGCGGCTGCTGTCGGATGTGTCCCAACCCACCGGGTTGTTCATCTCACCCCCATTGCATAGGCTTTGCCGATCGATCCGAGGAGACAGCCCATGGGCCTTAACGCCGACTGGATGCAGCGCGACCTGAACGTACTCTGGCATCCCTGTACCCAGATGAAAGACCACGAACGCCTGCCGGTGATCCCGATCCGCCGCGGCGAAGGCGTCTGGCTGGAGGATTTCGAAGGCAAGCGCTACATCGACGCGGTCAGTTCCTGGTGGGTCAATGTGTTCGGCCACGCCAACCCGCGCATCAACCAGCGCATCAAGGACCAGGTCGACCAGTTGGAGCACGTGATCCTCGCCGGATTCAGCCACCAGCCGGTGATCGAGCTGTCGGAGCGACTGGTGAAGATCACCCCGCCGGGGCTCGACCGGGTGTTCTACGCCGACAGCGGCTCGGCGGGCATCGAGGTCGCGCTGAAGATGAGCTACCACTTCTGGCTCAATAGCGGCAGGCCGCGCAAGAAGCGCTTCGTCACCCTGACCAACAGCTACCACGGCGAAACCATCGCGGCGATGTCGGTGGGCGACGTGGCGCTGTTCACCGAAACCTACAAGTCGCTGCTGCTGGACACCATCAAGGTGCCCAGCCCGGACTGCTTCCTGCGTCCGGACGGCATGTGCTGGGAAGAACATTCGCGGAACATGTTCGCCCACATGGAGCGCACCCTGGCCGAAGGGCACGACGAGATCGCCGCGGTCATCGTCGAACCGCTGATCCAGGGCGCCGGCGGCATGCGCATGTACCATCCGGTCTACCTCAAGCTGCTGCGCGAAGCCTGCGACCGCTATGGCGTGCACCTGATCCACGACGAGATCGCGGTGGGCTTCGGCCGCACCGGGACGATGTTCGCCTGCGAGCAGGCCGGCATCGCCCCGGATTTCCTCTGCCTGTCCAAGGCCCTCACCGGCGGCTACCTGCCGATGTCCGCGGTGCTGACCAGCGAGACCATCTACCGGGGCTTCTACGACGACTACCAGACCCTGCGCGCCTTCCTCCACTCGCACACCTATACCGGCAACCCGCTGGCCTGCGCCGCCGCCCTGGCGACCCTGGACATCTTCGAGGAAGACAAGGTGATCGAGGCCAACCGCGCGCTGTCCACCCACATGGCCAGGGCCACCGCGCACCTGGCCGACCACCCGCATGTCGCCGAGGTGCGCCAGACCGGGATGGTCCTGGCCATCGAAATGGTCCAGGACAAGGCGTCCAGGACGCCCTACCCCTGGCAGGAGCGCCGCGGCCTGAAGGTCTTCCAGCATGGCCTGGAGCGCGGCGCGCTGCTGCGCCCGCTGGGCAGCGTGGTGTATTTCCTGCCGCCCTACGTGATTACCCCGGAGCAGATCGACTTCCTCGCCGAGGTGGCCAGCGAAGGCATCGACATCGCCACCCGCGACGCGGTCAGCGTGGCGGTCAGCGACTTCCACCCGGACCACCGCGATCCGGGCTGAACGTCGCCGCCCCTTCGTCCCGAGGGGGCCGGTTCCAGCGCCCCGCGGCAGGCAGTAAACTGCGCGCCTGTCGCCACTACCCTCGAATCGCCATGCGCCTGTCCCGCTTCTTCGTCGACCAGCCCCTCGCCCTCGGCCAGCACGACCTGCCCGAGACCCAGGCCCACTACATCGGCCGCGTGCTGCGGCACGCCACGGGCGACGCCGTGCAACTGTTCGACGGCAGCGGCCGGGAATACCTCGGCGAGCTGGTCGAGGTCGGCAAGAAGAATGTCCGCGTCGAACTCCGCGAGCAGTTCGCCGGCCAGCCCGACTCGCCCCTGCGTATCCACCTGGGGCAAGGCCTGTCGCGCGGCGAGCGGATGGACTGGGCGATCCAGAAGGCCACCGAGCTGGGGGTGGCGGAAATCACCCCGATCGTCAGCGAGCGTTGCGAAGTGCGCCTGAAGGACGAGCGCGCCGACAAGCGCTTGCAACACTGGCGCCAGGTGGCGATCAGCGCCTGCGAGCAGTGCGGCCGTTCGAGCCTGCCGCTGATCCATCCGCCGCTGGCCCTGGAGGACTGGCTGCGCGGGCGGGACGATGAGCTCAGGCTGGTCCTGCACCCAGTAGCCGCCCCCCTGGCCAGCCATGTGCCGCCGTCGCGCCTGGCCTTCCTGGTGGGTCCCGAAGGCGGCCTGAGCGATGCCGAGGTGGAGCAGGCGCAGGCGGCCGGTTTCCACGCCGCGCGCCTCGGCCCGCGAGTGCTGCGCACCGAGACCGCGCCGGTGGTGGCGTTGGCAGTGGCCCAGCAACTCTGGGGCGACTTCGCCTGATATCTCTCCCGCCGCTTTACAACGGCGACAGCCAGTGAATACCGTTGCGCAACCCACTTCGCAACGGATCGCACGCATGGACACGCCCGTTACCTTCGATTGGAAGATCCGCCTGCCCGACGTGCTCGGCGTACTCCGCCGAGACTATGCCGGACGCTTCCCGCAGTTGGCCTCCGCCGCACTGGAGACACTGCTGGAGCGCCTGCGCGACGACCTTCCCGAGGATTTCCTGCCAGCCCTCGGCCAGGAGCTGGAATCCCTGGGACTGGCGTTGGTGGAGCGCCTGGACGAAGACGACAGCCTGAACCTGTACGTGGTCGGCGCTCCCCACAGCCGGCGCCTCCTCGATGCGCTCGCAGCGCAGGGCCACAACGCCCGCACGCTGCGCCAGGAAGACGCCCCTGAGGGCGCCCGGGCGGCCCTCCCCGCCGCCGCGCCGGCCGGCCTGGCGCCGGCTTCGGCCTACATCTGCCTCGAACACGCCGAGCACCTGGCGCCCGGCCTGGCCATCGCCCGCCTGCCGGGCGAGGACAGCCGCAACCTGCTGGACCTGCGCCAATGGCCCAGGCTGCAACGCCTGCCCGATGGCGCGGAGGAAACCCAGGGCGCGTTGCTCTGCCGGGCCAGTTCGGCGGACGGCCTGCACGCCTGGATCAGGATGACCCGTTCGGGAAGCCCCTACGCCTGGCTGCATCGCTCCCGCGACCTCGCCTCGTTGACGCCCGAACTACCGCCCTTGCCGCTGCCGCCGGCGCAGTCGTTGCGCCAACGCCGCACCCCGGAACTTGCCATCGGCCTGGCCGGGGACGACCTGCTCCTGGCCGACCGCGGCCTGTTCTTCCTCTATCCGGGCTTCGCCCAGGGCAACGACGAACCGCGGTTGCTCTTCGAGGTGCCGCAAGCGCGGCGCTCCATCGAGAATCCGCCGGCGGTCTTCACCACTCCGGACCAGCGCGTCTGCCTGCTCTCCCGCGGGCAGTTCTTCGAATGGCGCGAGGCACGCATCCAGCCCCTGCCGTTCCCCGTCGGCAAGGATCTGCCCGCCGATCCGGCGCAACCGACCTCGGCGGCGCCCGGGACCATCGTCTGGCTGGAGCGTGAAACGCTCTGCGAAGGCCGGCTCGACAGCGGCGAGATCCGCAGCCACTCGCTGGACGGCCTGGCCGAAGGCCCCTACCTGAAGCTCCAGGCCCTGGACGGAGGCTGGCTGCTCCTGGCGCCGTGGCTGGAACCGCATCGCTCGCGGGACCTCGCCCAGCTCTGGCACCTCGAATCCGGCCGGGCGCTGCGCATCCGCTACGGCGAACTGGACCTGGAGGGCGGACTACAGCACTGGGCGGAGCTGCCCGACGGCCGGATCGTCGTCGGCGACCATGCCCGGCATGTCGACCTCGGCAGGTTCGAAAGCCTGCGCCAACGCCTGCTGCGGCGGCGCCTGGCGCCGGCCTGAGGCGCGGCTACAGCCCGCGCAGCGCCAGTCCTGCCAGGCCGAGCAGGAGCACGCCGCAACCGGCGTAGCTGACGCGGTGCCAGAACAGCGAGGTGTTGCGCCGCAGCCAGTCCACCAGCGCCGCGCAGCAAAAGCACCAGATCAGCGACGAGAGCATGAAACCGGCGAAGAACACCAGCGACTGCGCCTGGTTCGGCGTGCCGTCGACGATCCCCGCCAGGGCGCTGCCGAGGGCGCCCCAATAGACCACGTTCTTCGGGTTGGACAGGGAGATCGCCGCGCCGGCGCCGAAGGCGTTGCGCCCCTGCTCGCCGGCATCCTCCGCCGCCAGCGGCGGACTCCAGGCGTCGCGCAAGCCTTGCACGCCGAGCCAGGCCAGGTAGGCGGCACAGGCCAGGGTCAGAGGAATCCGCACCTGTTCGTAGCCCAGCAGCAGCGCCAGCCCGGTGAGCCCGAGCAGGGCCCAGACGGCATCGCCGATCAGCGACCCCAGTTGCACCAGCAACGCCGGGCGGAAGCCGCCGGTCAAACCACGGCGCAGCGTTTCGCTGAACACCGCGCCAGGAGAAACATTGAAGGCGAAACCGAACAGCAAGGCCGCGAGGAAGATGGCGAGCATGGGACGACGACTCCGTGGGTGGGTCGTCGGATTATCCCGGCCGGCAGCGAAGCGGACTTGAACCGGATTGCGCAGTTCAGCCGCGCACAGCGCGCTGGTAGCGGCCCGGCGAAATGCCGTAGGCGCTGGTGAAGTAACGGGTCAGGTGGCTCTGGTCGGCGAAGCCCAGGGCGTGGGCCACCTCGCCCACCGCCAGGCCACGGCGCAACAGGCCGAGGGCGCGGCGGGTGCGCAGTTGCATGCTCCACTGGCGCGGGCTGAGCCCGGTGGCCTTCTTGAACGCCCGCAGCAGGTGGTATTTCGACAGGCCCACCTGCTCCGCCATCCCATCCAGGTCCGGCGGCTCGGCCAGGCGCTCGGCGAGCAGCGCCTGCAGGCGGGCGACAGCCGGGCGCCCAGGATCGGCCCTCTGCGGCAGGCGGGTGCCGCTCGCCGCCAGCAGGCGGCCAAGGAACTCCAGCAGGCGCTCCTCGCCCCGTTCGCGGGCGAAGCGGTCGCTGGCCAGCAAGGCTTCGATGCTGGCGGCCAACTCGCGGCCCAGCGCCGGACTGCGCAGCAGCGGGCGGTCGAACTCGACGGAGGAAAGATCCAGGCTGCTCGCCAGTTCGGCGGCAGGCAGATAGAGGCTGGCGAAGCGCCAGGGCTGGCCGTCGCGGACGCCGCCGCCCTGGATCTGCCCCGGGTTGTAGAGGGTCAGGTCGCCGCTGTCGGCCTGGAAGGTACGGCCATCCAGCCAGACATCTTCCAATCCGCAGAGGTTGGCGCTGATGACGAACTCGTCGTGGCTGTGCTTCTCGAAGCGGTGCCCGGCCAGGCTGGCGCTGGCGACCTCGAGGGAGGCGCCGATCCGCGCGTGCTGCAGGCCGGCCATGGACGGCTCAGATCAGGCCGGCGTCGGCGAGCTTCTCTTCGAGCCCGGCCAGGTCCGGAATCCGCGCGGTTTCGCCGCCGATGTCCACCGCCGCCAGTTCCAGCGCCGCCAGCGGCGCGGCGGTGCTCGCGAGATTGGCGTCCAGCCGCACCGAGCGCGGAATGCCCTGCACCAGCAGGGCGAGGAATTTCACATGGGGTCGTCCGCCGAGGGCGTTGATGACCACCACCCGCGCGCTGCTGCCGAGTACCGGCTGCTGTTCGCCGCTGGAGGCCGCCTCGAAGGACAGCAGCGGCAGGCGCAGGTCGCGCCAGGCCACCTGGCCCAGGTACCACTGCGGCACGCCGGCGGCGACCTGCGGGTTGCGATAGGCGATCAGTTCGGCCACGGCGACGTTGGGCAACAGCAGGGTGCGGTCGCTCAGCGGCAGGAGCAGCCCGGTGAGGCTGTCCGGGGTCGGGTTGGCTGGGGTGTTCCGGCTCATGCCATCCTGCTCGATCACGGCCTGGTTCATGTTTCGACTCCTGTCGGCGCGCAGCGTGCGGCCAGATGCTTGACCAATGCCTCGGCCAGTTCGCGGGGGCTGGCATTGAAACTGCTGTAACCGGCTTCGCGCAAGCTGTCCGGCATGCTCGAACAGACGCAACTGTCGGCGCGCTGGGTCCATACCTCGCCACCCTGGCGCCGCACGTAGGCGGCAGCGGCGCTGCCGTCGCTACCCATGCCGCTGAAGACGATCACCCCGCAGTCGGGCCCGAACTGCTGGGCCAGGTTGAGCATCATCTGGTCGATGGACGGGGTGTAGGGTTCCGGCCAGGGACGCTGGCTGCATTTCAGTCGCCCATCGTGGTGGAAACCGAGTTCGTGCAGCACCGGCACCACCATGACCTCGCCGCAACGCAGCGCTTCACCGTCGCGGACGTTCTTCACATGCCACTGGCTGTGCCGGCCGACTGCCTGCGGCAGGTTCTGCTCGAAGCTGGCGTCGATGTGCTGGGCATAGAGGAAGCCGATCGGCAGGCCGCCGGGCAAGGCGTCGAGAAATGCCTTCACCGCCGCCGGGCCGCCGAGCGAGGCCGCCAGCAGCCACACCTCGCAGGCCGCTTCGCCGGCCTGCAGCGGCATCGCCGCGAGGTCGCCGGGAATCTCCAGGCGCGGCGGACGCTCCTCGTCGAGCAATGCGCCGAGGCTGTCGCCAACGCCATCGCTGGGGTCGCCGATCAAGCGCTTCAGCTTGCCGATCAGCCGCCGCTCCCAGCGCGGGTAATGTTCGGTATGCCGCTCCGGCGCGTGGCCCTCGCCGAACAGCACCGGCGCACGGTCCTGCTCCAGCAGGCTGTCCAGCAGCGGCGAGTCGTCCTGCTGGGTCAGGTCCACCAGCCACAGGTCGGGCGCGCACTCCAGCGCGGCGTCGTCGACCCTGGCCGGGTCGGCGTTGAGCACCACCTCGTAGCCATGGCCGAGCAGCGCCTGTTGCAACACGTGGCGCTGCAACGAGGTGTCGGCGATCACCGCGACCCGTGGCGTGGCGCGCTCACTCATGCTGGCCGACCAGGGACTGGATGGCTTCGAGCAGCTCGGTTTCCTGGTAAGGCTTGCCGAGGTACTGGTTGACGCCGATGCCCAGCGCGCGCTCGCGGTGTTTCTCGCCGGTCCGCGAGGTGATCATGATGATCGGCAGGTTGCCCAGGCGCTCGTCGTGGCGCACCAGGGTGGCGACCTCGAAACCGTCCATGCGCGGCATCTCGATGTCCAGCAGGAGGATGTCCGGACGGTGCTCCTGGAGCTGGGCGATGGCGTCCACGCCGTCCTTCGCGGTCAGCACGTTCATGCCGTTGCGCTCCAGCAGGCGGGTGGTGACCTTGCGCACGGTGACCGAGTCGTCCACCACCATGACCAGCGGCGGCCGCTGCTGCTCGCTTTCGCTCGCCGCCATTTCCTGGCGCAGCGCCAGGCGTTCGCGACGGTTTTCCTGGCCGAGCAGCGCGTGCCGGGAGCGGATGGTCGCCAGCAGGTCGAGGATCACCACCACCCGGCCATCGCCGAGCAGGGTCGCCCCGGAAATCCCGGCGACCCCGGCGAACTGCGGACCGAGGCTCTTCACCACGATCTCGCGGGAACCGGCCAGCGAGTCGACCTGCACCGCCACCGCATGCTCCGAGGAGCGCACCAGGATCACCGGCAAGGGCAGCGACTGGCCGACCAGCTTGGGTTCCTGGCCGTTGTTCAGCAGCTCGCCGAGGTACTTCAGTTCGTAGGACTGCCCGGCGTATTCGAAGCTGGGCGTATCCAGCCCCGCCTCGCCGCGCTGGTCGTAGAGCGCCTCCAGTTCGTAGGGCGAAACCCGCACGATGCCCTCGATGGTGTTCAGCGGCACCGCGTAGAGATCCTCGCCGGATAGCACCATCAGCGCCCGGTTCACCGACACGGTGAACGGCAGCCGCACGTTGAAGCGGGTGCCCTGGCCCGGCTCGGTCTGGATGCTCACCGAGCCGCCGAGCTGCTTGACCTCGGAGTTGGCCACGTCGAGGCCGACGCCGCGCCCGGAGATCTGGGTGACCTTTTCGGCGGTGGAGAAGCCGGACTCGAGCACGAACTGCAGCACTTCATGATCGCTGAGGTCGCTGTCGGCGCTCATCAGGCCACGCTCGATGGCCTTGCGCCGTACCGCGTCGAGGCGGATGCCGGCGCCGTCGTCGGAGAGGGTGAGGAGGATGTCGCCGCCCTCGCGGCCGATGTTCAGGCGGATCGTACCGTGCTCCGGCTTGCCCGCCGCGCGGCGTGTCTCGCCGGACTCGATGCCGTGGTCCACGGCGTTGCGCAGCATGTGCTCCAGCGGCGCGACGATGCGTTCGAGAACGGTACGATCCATCTCGCCGTCGGCGTTGCCGACCACGAACTCGACCTGCTTGCCGAGTTCGCCGGCCACCTGCCGGACGATCCGCCGCAAACGCGGTACCAGCCGATCGAACGGCACCATGCGGGTACGCATCAGGCCTTCCTGGAGTTCGGTGTTGACCCGCGCCTGTTGCAGCAGCAGGGTCTCCGCGTCGCGGTTCTTCGCCGCCAGGGTTTCCTTCAGGTCGAGAAGGTCGGAGGCCGATTCGAAGAGTGCGCGCGAGAGCTGCTGCAACTGCGAATAGCGGTCCATTTCCAGCGGGTCGAATTCTTCGTAGCCGGCGCGTTCGGCATCGGCCTGGTGACGCGAGAGGATCTGCGCCTGGGTCTCGGTGTCGAGGCGGCGCAACTGGTCGCGCACCCGCTCGATGGTGGACTCCATCTCGCCGAGGGTGAAGCCGACGTCGCTCACCTGCTGCTCGACCCGGCCGCGGAAGATCGAGGTCTCGCCCGCCAGGTTGACCAGGTTCTCCAGCAGTTCCGCCGGCACCTTCACCAGTTCCTGCGGGGCACGCCGGGAAGCGGCCTCCTGGGCCGCCTCCTGGGCCTTGCGCACGAACGGCAGGGTGGTGGCCGGGGCAGCCGGAGGCGCCGCCTCGGCCGCCATGATCGCGCCGGCCGCCGGGGCCAGGCGGGTCAGCTCGGCCAGCGCGGAGGCCACCGCGCGGTCGGTATCGTCGGCCTGGACCAGCGCCTGGGCGGGCTCGGGCCGTTCACCGGCCTCGTCGTCCTCGGCCAGCCGCTCGCGCAACAGGTCGACCTGCCGCTGCAGGCCTTCCAGCCCCGACTGCGCATCCAGCAGCAGGCTGTCCGGCCACGGCGCGCCCTGTTGCTGCGCATCGGTGAGATGCTGCTCGAGGTCGTGGGCCAGGTTGCCCAGCTCGGTCTGCCCGGCCAGGCGCGCACCGCCCTTGAGGGTGTGCAGGATCCGCAGCAGGTCGTCCAGCGGCTGGGCGTCGCCGTTGCCGCCGTCCCAGCGGCCGAGCGCCAGTTCGAGGTTCTCCAGCAGGTCGTCGGCTTCCTCGAGGAAGATGTCGAGGATCTCGCTCTCGTCGGCCGCCGCGCCCTTCGCCGCCAGCGGCTTGAGGCTGACGCTGGTGGGTACGCTCAGTTGCTCGTCGGGATCGCTGCGCAGGCGCCTGATCTCCGCGATCAGCGCCTGCCCGTCGGGCAGCGTGCGATGGCCACGCACCGCCTCGAGCATCTCGGCCAGCTCGTCGTGGCAGCGCTGCAGCAGGCCGAACAAGGCCGGGCTGGCGCGCAGGCGTCCGCCGCAGAGGCCTTCGTAGAGGAATTCAAGCTCATGGGCGAGGTCGCCGATCTCGCCGATCTCGGCCATCCGCGCACCGCCCTTGAGGGTATGCAGGTCGCGCTGCAAGGCTTCCAGTTCGATGGTGTTGTCGACGTCGTCGATCCAGCGCTGCAACGCGGCGGCAGCGCTGTCGAGGATATCGAAGCCTTCCTCGAGGAAGATCTCCACCAGTTCGGGATCGCGCTCTTCGAACGCCTCCGCAGCGGGCGGCTGCGTCGCGGCAGGCACGGCGGGCTCCTCGACGGCCGGTGCAACGAGTTCCTCGACGGGGCTTTCCGCCTCGCCCGGTGTCGCGGTCTCGGCCAGCGGGCCCTGGCGGAACCGGCGGATCGCCTGGATAAGGTCGTGCGGGTCGGCCAGGGGCTGGCCGGCGCTCAACTGGTCGAGCTGTTCGGCCAGGCGGTCGTGACAGGCTTGCAGCAATCCGGCCAGTTGCGGGGAGTGCTGGTAACGGCGGTCGACCAGTCCTTCATAGAGGGCCTCCAGCTCGTGGGCCAGGTCGCCGATCTCGGCGATCTCGGCCATCCGTGCGCCGCCCTTGAGGGTGTGCAGGTCGCGCTGCAGGGCGCTGAGCGAAGACAGCGCGCCCGGCTCGGCCTGCCATTGGGCCAGTGCCTGGCCGGCGCTTTCGAGGATGTCCACCGCCTCTTCGAGGAAGATCGACACCATTTCCTCGTCCAGCTCGCGGCCGGGAGCCGGTGCAGGCGCTGCCGGTACGGTCTCCTCGGCAGGCGTCCCGGCCTCTTCGAAGACCGCCTCGGGGAGGGCCAGCTCTTCGTCTTCCGGGGGGAAATCGTCGGCGCCGAGGCTCTCCGGGTCGATGAACGGAACGGCCTCGGCGGCGGGCGCTTCCAACAGTTCCTGCAGGGCCGCGACCCGCTCCGGACGCGGCGTGACCTGCAGGCCGGCTGCGACCTGGTCCATCATCCCGATCAGCGCCTCATGGGCCTGGCGGGCTTCCTCGAAGAACGCCGGGCTGACCGCCAGGCGGCCTTCCTCGACGGCAT
The DNA here is from genome assembly GCF_013343155.1 of Pseudomonas sp. FDAARGOS_761. NCBI lineage: Bacteria > Pseudomonadati > Pseudomonadota > Gammaproteobacteria > Pseudomonadales > Pseudomonadaceae > Pseudomonas > Pseudomonas sp. FDAARGOS_761. Next base: position 5,129,012 of record NZ_CP054572.1, read on the forward strand.
CGTAGAGCGCCAGCAAGGCCTGGCAGAGTTCTTCCACCTGCGGCAGCTCGGCATGCCGGGCGCCCTGGTCCAGAGCGCTGAGTTCCTCGCGCAGCGCGCTCAGCTCCTGGCGCTCCTGCGGATGCTCGTGCCAGCGCTCGAGCAAGTCCTCGGCGTCCAGCAGGATGTCCATGCCTTCGACGAGGAACGCCTCGATCAGCAACGGATCGCGGCGCTCGCCGGCATCGCTGTAGCGCTCGGCCTCGAGCGAGGCGATGCGCTCCTGGTGCAGTGCCTCGATACGCTCCAGCAGCGCATCGCTGCCGGGGATCGGGTTCAACGGCCGGTGCGCACCGACCTGTTCCAGGCCGATGCGGAACAGTTGCTCGGCGTCGTGCAGCAACTCGGCTTCGCGCAGGTCGAAGGCGAGCAGGTTGGACTTGTATTCCTTGACCAGTTTTTCCAGCGGCGTGGCGATCTCCGCGATCGGCAGGATGCCGGCCATGTGCGCGCTACCCTTGAGGGTATGCAGGGCACGCTGCAAGGCATCGGTGACCGGCTGCGGCAGTTCGCGGGCGCAGTCGGCGAGGAAGCCGACCAGGGCCTCGAGATGGGTCTCCGCCTCGTTGGTGAAGATCTCCAGCAGTTGCGGATCGAGCAGTTCGACGTCGCTCTGCGCCTCGGCAGCGGCCTGCGGCGCGTCGGCCAATGGCGGCGCCTGGACTCCGTTCTCCAGGCTCGACGGCTGCTCCGCCCCGGCTTCCGGCGGTACTCCGCCGTCGTCCGGCGCCGGCGGTTCCGGCAGCGGCTCGCCCTTGGCCAGGGCATGCGCGGTGGCCGCCAGCAGGTCGACATCGTCGCGCTGGCGCTGGGCATTGGCGGCGAACTCCTCGACCAGCTCAGGCAACAGGGCCACGACCTGGTCCACCACTCGCTGAACCGGCTCGCTGGCGGCGATGCTGCGATCGAGCACGCGGTTGAACAGGTTCTCTATCGACCAGGCCAGTTCGCCGATCACCAGGGCACGGACCATCCGTCCGCTGCCCTTGAGGGTATGGAAGGCACGGCGTACCTCGGTCAGCGCGTCGCGGTCGTCGTGGTCGGCTTTCCAGGCCGGCAGGTAGCGGCCGATGGTCTCCAGGACCTCGCCGGCCTCCTCGATGAAGACCTCGCGCAGTTCCTCGTCCACCGGTTCCTCGTCGGCCGGAGGCGGCAGCAGGCTGACCGGAACGTTCTGCGCCGGCGGGTTGATCGGCTGCACCGGCGCAGCCATCACCTCGGCCAGAGACAGGGCCGGCGCTGCGCTGGCGAGCGCCTCGGCGGCAGGCGGCGCCTCGGCCTCGGGCAATTGCACCTCGGGGAGATTGAGGTCGGAAAGATCCAGTTCCTCCAGGCTCGAGCCCTCCCAGGCGGACACCTCGCCCTCCGCCTCCGGCAAGGCTACATCCAGCGGCAGCGGATCGAGCGCATCGAGAACCAGCTCCTGTTCAGCGGAGCCGTCGAAAGGCTCCAGCGCCGGCAACGGCTCGAGGCTTTCCAGCGGCGCGTCGAAGGACAGTGCCGGCTCCTCCAGGCTCAGATCCAACGTCTCGCCGGCCTGCGCCGGCTGCGCCAGGTCATCGCCGAGCCCCCACTGCTCCGGCAGCGACCAGTCCGCCAGGGCCGCCGGCCCGGAGGCCGGGGCCGCATCGGCGGGCAGGTCGAGGCCGGAGAGATCGATCTCGTCGAGGCTGAAATCGTCCAGGCTGCGGGCAGGCGCCGGGGTCGACTGCGGCTGGCCGCTCTCCTCGACCACCTCCGGCAACGCCGGCGGCACTTCGGCGGAATCGTCCAGCGGCAGGTCCAGGGCCAGGTCGAGGGACGGCTCGCCGGCGTCGGGCACGACTTCGCCAAGGGTCCAGTTGTCGTCGCTGGCCAGCAGCGGGGCATCTTCCCTCGCCGCCTCGGCAGAAGCCGTGTCGGCGGGCGGTTGCTCCGCTGTCTCGGCGACCTCGACGACCGCCTCCGGCCTCTCCGGCTCGGCAGCAGGGGACTCGATGGCAGCGGGCCCGGACAGGCCGGGCTCGGCCGGGGCCGACGAATTCGGTTTCAGCGTATAGCCGAGGTTCGCCAGGCTGTCCTCGGCGACGTCGAGGATCAGGTCGCTCTGGCTGGCATGGTCCTCGCTCAGGCGCTCCAGGTAATACTCGACGCTGGTGATGGCATCGGCCAGGGTATCCAGGCTCTGCCAGTCCGGCACCGCCTTGCGCGCCAGCAGCTGTTCCTGGATATAGCGGTTGCAGGTTTCCAGCAGGGTCGCGGCGCGCTCCAGCGGGATCATCGCCAGGCCGCCGCGGACCTGGGTCAGCAGCTCCGGCACGCGGGCCAGGTGCTCGTGGTTCCACTGCGAGGCGATGAACTCGATGATCGCGTCCTTGGCCTGCTCCAGACCGTTGCGCGCTTCCTTGATCACCAACTGGTGGATTTGCGCCACATCGGTGGTGGGCAGGCGGCTTTCCTCGCTGTTGCGCTCGTCGCCGGGACCGGCCATGCCGGCCAGGGTGGCCTCGACGTAGAGCAACGCGCCGGCGACGTCCATCAGGATCGCGTCGCTCGGCTCGCGGCGGCCCTGGGCCAGGGCGTGGATGACGTCCAACTGGTCGAGGATGACCTTGCGCGGTTGGCCGAAGCCGAGTACCGCCAGGGTATCGGCGATCTGCTTGAGCGGCGCCAGGAGGGCGTCCAGTTCCGAGGGGTGGCCACGGTCGCTGCGCACGAACAGGTCGAGGCTGTCCTTGATCCGCACCAGTTCCTCGCACAACGCACCGACCACCGAACGCATCGCGTCGCGGTCGGGTCCGGCGAGGCGGGCGCGCTCGGCATCCACCGTCTCGTGGTCGGGCAGCGCCTCGTCGAGGCGGTACTGTTCCTTCAGTGCGCGGATTCGCGGCGACTGCGAAGGCGCCTTGGCCACGTAGAACAGCAGGTTCTTCACCAGCTCGTCCGGCGCGGCCTGGTTCAGGCCGTCGGCGCCCTGCTCGACCAGGCGCTTGAGTTCGCGGTCGAGCTGGCGCAGCAGGGTGCGCACCGAGGCGCTGTTGACCACGCTACCGTTGGCCAGGCCCTCGACCAGGCCGGAAGCGATGCTCCACAGCGGCCCCAGCGGTGCCTCGCGGCACAGGCCCTCCAGGCGCGCATAGACACGCGCCAGGTAGCCGAGGCTGGTGGCCACGTCCTGGTTGCGCAGCAGGCCGACCAGGGCCATCTGCTGGGTCTGGCGCAGCTTGCGCAGCAAGCCGCCGAGTTCGTCGGTGCGCAGTTGCGCGATGGCCTCGCCGTCCAGTTGCGGCTGGCGCTGCGACAGGTCGGGCGCGAACAGGCTGGTTTCCGAGAGCAGCTTCTCGCCGCGCGCGGCGCGCAGGTCGTTGAGCAGCGGCAGGACCACCATCGGCAGGTCGCGCCGGGCGGTCTGGATCCGGTCGAGGTAGACCGGCAGTTGCAGGATCGCCTGCATCAGCACTTCCAGGGCCTCGCTCTGGTTCGGCACGCGACCGTCCAGCAAGGCCTGGACCAACTGCTCCATTTCCTCGGCGAGCAGGGCCGCGCCGTAGAACTCGACCATCTGCAGGGTGCCCTGCACCTGGTGCACGTAGGTCAGGCAGAACCGCATGCGGGTCGGGTCCTGCGGGTTCTCGACGAACGCTTCCAGCGCCTGGCGCGCCTGTTTCAGGGTTTCGGCGATCTCGCCTTTCACCCATTCCAGAGCGACGTAGTCGTGCCGGTCACCCATAGCCACTCCATTCATGTGCCTGAGTACCCCTTACGGGTAAAGGCCAGGACCCGCTCGTCGGCGACCGGCTCGAGCTCCGGATGGCTCCAGTCGACCACTTCGCCGACCCCGATCACCAGCAAGCCTCCCGGCGCCAGCCGTTCGGCCAACCGGTTGAGGATCTCGCGCCGTCGCCAGCGACGGAAGTAGATCAGCAGGTTCTGACAAAAAATCACGTCCATGCCGGACCAGGGCGCCTTCGCCAGGTCCAGCACATTCAGCCGGGCGCAGCAGACGCGCTCGGTCAGTATCGTTTTCACGCTGAAGCTGCCGTCGGCCTGGCGTTCGCAATAGCGTTCGACCAGTCCGGCCTCCAGTTGCTCCAGCTTGCGGGCCGGATAGTTCGCCTGCCGCGCCCGCTGCAGGGCGTGAAGGCTGATATCCGTCCCGGTGACGCCGAAAAAATCTTCCCGTTCCTGCCCGCGCAACGCCTGCGCGGCGCACATCGCCAGCGAGTAGGGTTCCTCGCCGCTGGAGCAGCCGACGCTCCACAGGGCCCAGGGCCGCGGCATGCCTTCGCGGCGCAGGCGCTCGCCCAGGTAGCGCTCGAGCAGCTCGAAAGACGGGGGATGACGGAAAAAACGGGTTTCCTGGACGGTCAGGCGGTCCAGCAGGGTCGCCCACTCCACTGCGCCACGCGGACCGTCGGTCACCTGGCGGTAGTAGCTGTGGTAGTCGCCGATGCCCAGTTCACGCATGCGCGCGGTCAGGCTGGCCTGCAGGAACGTCCGGCGCTGCTCGTTGAGCACCACGCCGGTGCGGTTCTCCAACAGGACCTGCCAGTCGCGGAACTCCGCTGCCGACATATCGGCCAGCGGCTGCAGTGACCAGACGCCGTTCGCCTGCATGCCGTGCCCCTCGTCCAAGGTGTCGACGCGGCGCCCGCCAGGCGGCCGCCGCGCCTATGCTCAGGCCTGCTCCACGCCCTCCGGCAGTTTGAAGCCGGATACCGAGTTGCGCATCTCGCTCGCCATCTTCGCCAGGTTGCCGATGCTCCGCGCGGTGGCGGTGGTACCGGCGGAGGTCTGCGAGGTGATCTCCTGAATGACGTTCATGGTGTTGGAAATGTGGCCGGCCGACGATGCCTGCTGACGGGCGGCGTTGGAGATGTTCTGGATCAGTGCCGCGAGGGTCTTGGATACCTTCTCGATCTCCTCCAGGGCCACACCGGCGTCCTGGGCCAGGCGCGCGCCGCGGACCACCTCGGAGGTGGTCTGCTCCATCGAGATCACCGCTTCGTTGGTGTCGGTCTGGATGGTCTTCACCAGCGCCTCGATCTGCTTGGTCGCCGCCGAGGAACGTTCCGCCAGTCGCTGTACCTCGTCCGCTACCACGGCGAAGCCGCGGCCCGCGTCCCCAGCCATCGACGCCTGGATCGCGGCGTTCAGGGCGAGGATGTTGGTCTGGTCGGCGATGTCGTTGATCAGGCTGACGATGTCGCCGATCTCCTGGGACGACTCGCCGAGGCGCTTGATTCGCTTCGAGGTGTCCTGGATCTGCTCGCGGATGTTGTCCATGCCGGTGATGGTGTTGTGCACCACCTCGTTGCCCTTGTTGGCGATGGCTACCGAACGTTCCGCTACCGCCGAGGATTCCGAGGCGTTCGCCGATACCTGGTCGATCGACACCGCCATTTCGTTGATCGCCGCCGAGGCGCCGGCGATTTCCTGCGCCTGGTGCTCGGAGGCTTCGGCCAGGTGCATCGCGGTGGACTGGGTTTCCTGGGCCGCTGCGGCCACCTGCACGGCGGTCTGGTTGATGGTCTCCACCAGTTCGCGGAGCTGGTCGATGGAGTAGTTGATCGAGTCGGCGATGGCGCCGGTGAAGTCCTCGGTCACGGTCGCGGCCACGGTCAGGTCGCCGTCCGCGAGGTCGGCGATCTCGTCGAGCAGACGCAGGATCGCGGCCTGGTTGCGGTCGTTCTTCTCGGCGGTCTCGGCCAGCCGGCGGTTGGTCTCGCGCACCATCACCAGGCCGATCAGGATGATCGAGGCCAGGGCCAGGGCGCCGAGGACGTAACCGGCGAACAGGTTGATGCTACGCCCGCCGGCCAGGTTCTCGAAGCCGTCGGCCAGTTGCGAGGCCTTGTCCAGCAGGGTCTGCGAAACGCTGAAGATGTTGTTCGCCGCTTCCCGGACCTGGAACAGGTCGGGCGAGGTCTCGAGGATCTCGTCCACCGAGCCGGAGACGAACTCGAAGAGTTCGGCGATCTCGTTCAGGCGATCCACCGCCTCGGCGTTGGTCACCTTGGAGATGCTCATCGCCGCGTTGCCTTCCTGCATGCCCTTCAGTACGCGGCCGAACAGGCTGGCGTCGCGGCCGAAGCTGTCGGCGGCCTGCACCGAGTTCTCGTCGCCGGCCAGCACCTTGTTCACCGAGCCGAGGATACGTTCGGCGAGCAGCGACTGGCGCTGGGCGACCGCGACCTGGTCGGCCGGGGCACCGTTCTCCAGCAGGATGTCGACCACCTCTTCGTATTCCACCTGCAGCTGCGGGATGGTTTCGGCGAGGGTCGAGGCCACCTGGTGCAGGGACAGTACGGTCTGTTCGCTGGCGAGGATGGAGTCGGCGTTCTTGCGCAGGCCGTCCCAGTCCTGCTGCACCACGTCCATCTGCGGCTTCACCGCTTCGGGGCTGGGCGGCAGGGATGTACTCTCGTCGCCGTTGACCAGGATGTTCCAGCGTTTCTCGAAGTCGTTGCGCGCATCCTTCAGGAGCTTGAACGCCTCGCCCTTGCCCGCCGCCGCTTCGGTGGCGTTCTTCGCGATCCGCTGCGACAGGACGCGCAGTTCGCCGGCATGGCCGATGTACTGCTTGTCATGGTTCGACTGGGTGTTGAGGTAGGCAAAGTTGGCGAACAGCAACACGATCGAGACGATGAGGACGATGAACAGCCCCGCGATCACCGAGCTGCTGCGCATGCCCGCGAAAAGATTGCCTGCGTTGATTTTCTTCATATTTGGCCCCCGCCCGGACCGACCACGATTACGATTTCCATGTCACGACACGGGCCGGCAGACCGGCCCAACCGGTGAAGCTGTTTATACGGCGACGTCGAGGAAGCCCTGGTGTTGCGCCAGCGCATGCGGGCTGAACACCAGCCACGGCTGCTCTCGATGGAAGACGCCATGAATGAAGGGTTGCAGTGCCGCTTCTAGTGGCGGCAGCTGTTCGCTGAAGGTGTCCACCGGGAAGTGCTGCATGCCGAACACCTCATCGACGATGAGGCCGGCGAACACGTCCAGGTGCTCCACCACCAGCACCCGCCGCTGCTTGCGCAAGGGCGACAGTTCGGTGCCGAGGAAACCGCAGAGGTCCATGATCGGCAGCAGGCGGCCACGTACGTTGGCCACCCCCTTGACCCAGGTCTTCACGCCCGGCAGCTGGGTGTAGCGCGGTTCGTGCAGGACTTCGCCGACCTCCCCCATGGGGGCGACGAAGAACCGCCCGCCCATGCGGAAGCCGATCCCGCTCCAGCTCTGCACCGCCTCCTGCTGGGCCGGCAGGCCGGCGGCCAGGCGTCGGCAGCGCTGATCGATGTCGACGAGGAGCTGGAAGGGGGTCTGAACGTCCGACATGCGGGGCCTGGTCTTTCCGGGGTCAGGGTGAGCGATGCGCTGCGACGGGCTCAGCCCGCCAGCACCGCATTGATGGTTTTCAGCAGGGTCTCTTCGTCCACCGGCTTGGTCAGGTAGTCGCGAGCGCCCTGGCGCTTGCCCCAGACCTTGTCGGTCTCCTGGTCCTTGGTGGTGACGATGATCACCGGGATGGCGCTGGTCTCGGCGTCCTTGGTCAACTGACGGGTCGCCTGGAAGCCGTTGAGGCCGGGCATGACGATGTCCATCAGGACCACGTCGGGCTTTTCCTGGCGGGCCAGGGCGACGCCGTCGCCGCCGTTCTCGGCCTTGAGTACCTGGTGACCATGCTTTTCCAGCATGGCGGTCAGCTTGTACATCTCGGTCGGAGAGTCATCAACAATCAAAATACGAGCCATGGGATCCCCATCACGAAATAAGCATCAACGGCCATGCGGCCGGATATCAGGAAACGGCGTCCACCGGGGTGAAGCTGGGTACGTGTGCCTTGATCGCGCCCAGCAGCTCTTCCTTGCTGAACGGCTTGGTGAGGTACTGGTCGGAGCCGACGATGCGCCCCTTGGCCTTGTCGAACAGGCCGTCCTTGGAGGACAGCATGATCACCGGGGTGGACTTGAACGCGCTGTTGTTCTTGATCAGGGCGCAGGTCTGATAGCCATCCAGGCGCGGCATCATGATGTCGACGAAAATGATGTTCGGATGGGTATCGGCGATCTTCGCCAGGGCATCGAAGCCGTCGATTGCCGTGATCACGTCGCAACCGACCTTTTTCAGCAGTGTTTCGGCGGTGCGACGAATCGTTTTCGAATCGTCGATCACCATCACTTTCAAACCGTCGGATTGCTGTTCCATGTTCGCCCTATATCGACTCGGTGAATCATTCTTCTGTGTTTTCTTCAGTGCGCTAACGCCCTGTCACCGACGGGCTGCGACCCAATCGCGGGCCTTTTTAGCACACTCGACGCAACTCTATCCATAATGCCCGGAACAGGCCGGCTTTTTCCTTGACCAAGCGCAAACGGGGCGCCAACCTGAGCGTCAAACCCGCTTGCCACGCGGCCTCCCCGCCGCGACCGGACAACCCACCCCCTTTCGGAGGAATTCCCATGAGCGTACGCCTCGGGATCGTCATGGACCCCATCGCGCGCATCAACTTCAAGAAGGACAGCTCGCTCGCCATGCTGCTGGCTGCCCAGGCCCGCGGCTGGTCGCTGTTCTACATGGAACAGCAGGACCTCTACCAGAAGGCCGGCGTCGCGCGTGGACGCATGCGCCCGCTGAAGGTCTTCAACGATGCCTCCCGCTGGTTCGAACTGGAAGCGGAAAGCGACCAACCGCTGCACGAACTGGACGTGATCCTGATGCGCAAGGACCCGCCCTTCGATAACGAATTCGTCTATTCGACCTACCTGCTGGAACAGGCCGAGCGTGCCGGCGCCCTGGTGGTGAACCGGCCGCAGAGCCTGCGCGACTGCAACGAGAAGTTCTTCGCCACGCAGTTCACCCAGTGCACTCCGCCGACGATGGTCAGCCGGCGATCCGATATTCTGCGCGAGTTTGCCGCCGAGCATCGTGACATCATTCTCAAACCCCTGGACGGAATGGGCGGTTCGTCGATATTTCGTCACCGCGAAGGCGACCCGAACCTCTCGGTGATCCTCGAGACCCTCACCCAGCATGGCAGCCAGCAGATCATGGCGCAGCGCTATCTGCCGGAAATCAAGGACGGCGACAAGCGCATCCTGATGATCGACGGCGAACCGGTGCCCTACTGCCTGGCGCGCATCCCCGCCCAGGGCGAGACCCGTGGCAACCTCGCCGCCGGCGGCCGCGGCGTGGCCCAGCCGCTGAGCGAGCGCGACCGCTGGATCGCCGCCGAGGTCGGCCCGCACCTGCGCGAGCGCGGCCTGCTGTTCGTCGGCCTCGACGTGATCGGCGATTATCTGACGGAAATCAACGTCACCAGCCCGACCTGCATCCGCGAGATCGACCAGGCCTTCGACACCCGAATCGGCGACAAGCTGATGGACGCCATCGCCGCCCAGCTGGCTGCCCGCTGAATCGCGCGGGCGGGCCTCGGTCCGCCCGTCTCGGCCCGGCCGATGCGCCACGGCGAGCGACCGCGTGTCCAAGGCGCGGAGTGCGTCATAGACTTTTCCGCCCCCCATCGGCAGACTTCGCCCCACGCCAGCCACCACGATCCGCAATGAACGCCGCCGTCCTCAAGTCCCCCTCCGCCGCTGCCGGCGTCCGCCCGGCGGACCGTTTGGGCTTCACCCTGTTCATCGCAGCCATCCTGCACGTCGCCTTCATCCTCGGGGTGGGCTTCTCCATGCCCGCGCCGAGCCAGATCAGCAAGACCCTGGAAATCACCCTGGCCACCTTCAAGAGCGACAAGACGCCGGAGAAGGCCGACTACCTCGCGCAGATGAACCAGCAGGGCAGCGGTACCCTGGAGCACAAGGCCGCGCCGAAGACCACCGAGGTCGCGCCGTTCCAGGACAACCAGGTGAAGAAAGTCGCGCCGCCGGCTACGCCGAAGCAGGCCAGGAGCGAAGAGGCGCCCAAGGCCGCGGTGACCACCACCCGCCAGCGCCAGCAGAAGGCACCGAGCAAGACCCAGGCACAGAAGGCCGAGCAGGTCGCCAAGCCGGCGCCGCATTTCGACTCAACCCAGCTGTCGGCGGAAATCGCCAGCCTCGAGGCCGACCTGGCCAAGGAGCAGCAGGCCTACGCCAAGCGCCCGCGCATCCACCGCCTGAGCGCCGCGTCGACCATGCGCGACAAGGGCGCCTGGTACAAGGAAGACTGGCGCAAGAAGATCGAACGCATCGGCAACCTCAACTACCCCGACGAGGCCCGCCGGCAGAAGCTCTACGGCAGCCTGCGACTGCTGGTGTCGATCAACCGCGACGGCACCATCTACGAGGTGCAGGTGCTGGAGTCTTCCGGCGAGCCGATCCTCGACCAGGCCGCCCAGCGCATCGTCCGCCTGGCCGCGCCCTATGCGCCGTTCAGCGGCGACCTGGCCGACATCGACCGGCTGGAGATCATCCGTACCTGGCGCTTCGAACGTGGCGACCGGCTGTCCAGCAAGTAGCGCCGGCAAGGCTGGCTTTCTCGCGTCCGAAGCAGGACACTAGCGGCCATGAAACAGAGCAGCCCAACCTACCTCAAGCATCATTTCCTGATCGCCATGCCGCACATGGCCGACCCCAATTTCGCCCAGACCGTGACCTACCTGGTCGAACACAACGAGCAGGGCGCCATGGGCCTGGTGATCAACCGTCCCAGCGGCCTCAACCTGGCGGAAGTCCTCGAACAGCTCAAGCCGGACGCCCTGCCGCCGGCGCGCTGCCAGCACATCGACATCTACAACGGCGGCCCGGTGCAGACCGACCGCGGCTTCGTCCTCCACCCCAGCGGCCTGAGCTACCAGTCGACCCTGGAACTGGGCGAGCTGGCGATGTCCACCTCGCAGGACGTGCTGTTCGCCATCGCCGCCGGCACCGGCCCGGAAAAGAGCCTGATCAGCCTCGGCTATGCCGGCTGGGAAGCCGGCCAGCTGGAGGCCGAGCTGAGCGACAACGCCTGGCTGACCTGCCCGGCGGACCCGGCGATCCTCTTCGACCTGCCGGCCGAGGAGCGCCTCAGCGCCGCCGCCGCGCGCCTGGGCGTCAACCTCAGCCTGCTCACCGCCCAGGCCGGTCACGCCTGATGGCCAGCGACAAGCCGCTGCGCCTGCTGCTGGGCTTCGACTACGGCACCCGGCAGATCGGCGTCGCCGTCGGCCAGGCGGTGACCGGCCAGGCCCGCGAGCTGTGCGTATTGAAGGCGCAGAACGGCGTGCCGGACTGGAACCGGGTGGAAGCGCTGATCAAGGAATGGCAGCCGGACGCCATCGTCGTCGGCCTGCCGCTGAACATGGACGGCAGCCCAAGCGAGATGAGCGAGCGCGCGGAAAAGTTCGGCCGCCGCCTCAACGGCCGTTTCAACCTGCCGGTCTTTACCCACGACGAACGCCTCACGACCTATGCCGCCAAGGGCGAGCGCCTGGCCCAGGGCCAGCGCGACGGCTACCGCGAGCGACCGGTGGACGCCCTGGCCGCCGCCCTGCTGCTGGAAGGCTGGCTGGCCGAACACCCGGATTGACCCATGGCAGCCGGCACGCCGCCGGTTGCCATTATGCTTTCGCCACCGCGGGCGCCTCCCTACAGCGGGCTCTCCCGGCGGCCATCCCATCGATGTCAGCGAGGAGCCACCATGAGCCTACCCAATCCCGCCGAACTCCTGCCGCGCATGGCCAGCGACCTGCGCGCCCATCTCGCCGAGCGCGGCATCGAGCGGCCGCGCTTCGTCGGCATCCATACCGGCGGCATCTGGGTCGCCGAGGCGCTGCTGAGGGAACTGGGCAACCAAGAGCCGCTGGGCACCCTCGACGTCTCCTTCTACCGCGACGACTTCACCCAGAACGGCCTGCATCCACAGGTCCGCCCGTCGGCGCTGCCGTTCGAGATCGACGGCCAGCACCTGGTCCTGGTGGACGACGTGCTGATGAGCGGCCGCACCATCCGCGCCGCGCTCAACGAACTGTTCGACTACGGCCGTCCGGCCAGCGTGACCCTGGTCTGCCTGCTCGACCTGAACGCCCGGGAGTTGCCTATCCGCCCCGACGTGGTCGGCCAGACCCTGTCCCTGGGTCGCGATGAACGGGTAAAATTGGTCGGTCCCGCACCGCTCGCCCTCGAGCGCAAGGTCCTTTCCTCCGCTTCCTGATCCTCTTCACTAGGGCCTGCCCCATGCCGACAGACGCCAAGCGCCCGCTGCAGCTCAACGACCAGGGCCAGCTGCGCCACTTCATCTCGCTCGACGGATTGCCCCGCGAGCTGCTCACCGAAATCCTCGATACCGCCGATTCCTTCCTGGAGGTCGGCGCCCGCGCGGTAAAAAAGGTTCCGCTGCTGCGCGGCAAGACCGTCTGCAACGTGTTCTTCGAGAACTCCACGCGCACCCGCACCACCTTCGAGCTGGCCGCCCAGCGGCTGTCGGCCGACGTGATCAGCCTGAACGTATCCACCTCTTCCACCAGCAAGGGCGAGACGCTCACCGACACCCTGCGCAACCTGGAGGCGATGGCCGCCGACATGTTCGTGGTGCGCCACAGCGACTCGGGCGCGGCGCACTTCATCGCCGAGCACGTCAGCCCCAACGTGGCGGTGATCAACGGCGGCGACGGCCGCCACGCGCACCCCACCCAGGGGATGCTCGACATGCTGACCATCCGCCGGCACAAAGGGAACTTCGAGCAGCTATCGGTGGCGATCGTCGGCGATATCCTGCATTCGCGAGTAGCCCGTTCGAACATGCTGGCGCTCAAGACCCTGGGTTGCCCGGACATCCGCGTGATCGCCCCGCGCACCCTGTTGCCGATCGGACTGGAAGAGCAGTACGGCGTGCGCGTGTTCACCAACGCCGACGAAGGCCTGAAGGACGTCGACGTGGTGATCATGCTGCGCCTGCAACGCGAGCGCATGCAGGGTGGCCTGCTACCCAGCGAGGGCGAGTTCTTCAAGCTCTACGGCCTGACCGAGAAGCGCCTGAAGCTGGCCAAGCCGGATGCCATCGTCATGCACCCTGGCCCGATCAACCGTGGCGTGGAGATCGAGTCGGCGGTGGCCGACGGTGCCCAGTCGGTGATCCTCAACCAGGTCACCTACGGCATCGCCATCCGCATGGCGGTGCTGTCCATGGCCATGAGCGGCCAGAACACCCAACGCCAGCTGGAACAGGAGGACGCCGAATGACCATCAGTATCCGAGGCGCCCGCGTCATCGACCCGGCCAGCGGCCTGGACCAGGTCGGCGACCTCCACATCGAGGCCGGCAAGATCGTCGCCATCGGCGCCGCGCCGGCCGGCTTCAGCGCCCAGAAGACCCTCGACGGCGCCGGCCTGGTGGCCGCGCCGGGACTGGTCGACCTCAGCGTCGCCCTGCGCGAGCCGGGCTACGGACGCAAGGGCAACGTCGAAAGCGAGACCCGCGCCGCCGCGGCCGGCGGCACCACCAGCCTGTGCTGCCCGCCCTACACCCGGCCGGTGCTGGACACCCCGGCGGTGGCCGAGCTGATCCTCGACCGCGCCCGCGAGGCCGGCAACGCCAAGGTCTACCCCATCGGCGCGCTGACCCGCGGCTTCGGCGGCGAGCAACTGTCGGAACTGGTGGCCCTGCGCGACACCGGTTGCGTGGCCTTCACCAATGGCCTGCATGGCTTCGCCAGCAACCGCATCCTGCGGCGCGCCCTGGAGTACGCGGCGACCTTCGACCTGACGGTGATCTTCACCTCGCAGGACACCGATCTCGCCGAAGGCGGCCTCGCCCACGAAGGCCCGACCGCCAGCTTCCTCGGCCTCGCGGGGATCCCGGAAACCGCCGAGACCGTGGCCCTGGCCCGCAACCTGCTGCTGGTGGAACAGAGCGGCGTGCGCGCGCACTTCAGCCAGTTGACCAGCGCCCGCGGCATCGAACTCGTCGCCCAGGCCCAGGCCCGTGGCCTGCCGGTGACCTGCGACGTGGCGCTGTACCAGTTGATCCTCACCGACGAAGCGCTGGTGGGCTTCTCCAGCCTCTACCACGTGCAACCGCCGCTGCGCACCAGGGCCGACCGCGAAGCCCTGCGCGAGGCGGTGAAGAACGGCGTGGTACAAGCCATCGCCAGCCACCACCAACCCCACGAGGCGGACGCCAAGAACGCGCCGTTCGCCGCCACCGAGCCGGGCATCAGCGGCGCCGAGCTGCTGCTGCCGCTGGCGATGACGCTGGTGCAGGACGGCCTGCTCGACCTGCCGACCCTGCTCGCCCGCCTCTCCCACGGCCCGGCCCAGGCCCTGCGCCTGCCTGCCGGGCGCCTGGCGGTCGGCCAGGCCGCCGACCTAGTGTTGTTCGACCCGCAGGGTTCGACCCTGGCCGGTGAGAGCTGGTACTCGAAGGGGCAGAACAGCCCGTTCGTCGGTCACTGCCTGCCGGGACGAGTGCGTTACACCCTGGTGGACGGACACCTGACCCACGAGGGCTGATCCCTGCCACCACGAAAAAGCCCGCCATCCGGCGGGCTTTTTCATCTTCGCGTTCGCGATTCCGGGGGCGTATCCGTTGCCGGGGTGGGCGCCCTATCCCAGCCTCTGCCACCAACCCGCCTCAACGGCAGGGCGAATAACGCGGAGCGTTATCCGCCGAGGCATGCTCGCCGGGAACACCCGATGGCCGGCAGCCGCGCCGGTCGGCGCCGCTCCCTGCGGAGCCTCAGATCTTCGCCAGCGCCTGCGCCAGGTCGGCCTGCAGGTCCTCCAGCGCCTCGACGCCCACCGACAGGCGGATCAGCGAGTCACCGATGCCCAGGTCGGCGCGGGTTTCCGCCGGGATGCTGGCGTGGGTCATGATCGCCGGATGCTCGATCAGGCTTTCCACCCCGCCCAGGCTCTCCGCCAGGGAGAAGATCCGCACGTTCTCCAGGAAGCGCCGGGCGCCGGCCAGGTCGCAGCGCAGGTCGAGGGAGATCATCCCGCCGAAGCCACGCATCTGCCGTTTCGCCAGCTCATGCTGCGGGTGCGAAGCCAGGCCGGGGTAGTAGACCCGCGCCACCTGCGGCTGGCGCTCCAGCCACTGGGCCAGGGCCAGGGCGTTGCTGCAATGGCGCTCCATGCGCAGCGCCAGGGTCTTCACCCCGCGCAGGGTGAGGAAGGCGTCGAACGGCCCGGAGATGGCGCCCACCGAGTTCTGCAGGAAGCCCAGGCGCTCGCGCAGGTCCGGGTTGTCGCCGACGATGGCGATGCCGCCGATCACGTCGGAATGGCCGTTCAGGTACTTGGTGGTGGAGTGCACCACCACGTCGAAGCCCAGTTCCAGGGGGCGCTGGATGTAGGGGCTGGCGAAGGTGTTGTCGGCCACGCTGATGATGCCGCGGGCGCGGCAGAGCTGGGCGATGGCGCGCAGGTCGGTGAGGCGCAGCAGCGGGTTGCTCGGGGTTTCCACCCAGACCATGCGGGTTTCCGGGGTCAGCGCGGCCTCGAAGGCCTGCAGGTCGGTCGGGTCGACGAAGCTGAAGCGATGCCCGGCGCTGCGCCGGCGGACCCGCTCGAACAGGCGGAAGGTACCGCCGTAGAGGTCATTTCCAGAAACGATGTGGGAACCGGCGTCGAGCAGCTCCAGCACCGAGGAGATCGCCGCCAGGCCGGAGGCGAAGGCGAAGGCCTGGGCGCCGCCCTCGAGGTCGGCCACGCAGCGCTCCAGGGCCCAGCGGGTCGGGTTGTGCGAGCGGCCGTAGTCGAGCCCCTTGTGTACCCCGGGGCTTTCCTGGATGTAGGTGGAGTTGGCATAGATCGGCGGCATGATCGCGCCGGTCGAGGGATCGGGGGCCTGCCCGGCGTGGATGACCCGGGTCGCGAAGGCCTGGGCCGGGGCGTCGGGATGCTGGTCGTGCTGGCTCATGCGAGCTTTCTCCGCAAATGGTTCAACAGGTCGAAACGGGTGATCAGGCCGTGGAAGCCGCTGGCGTCGGCGACGATCGCCACCAGGCCGCGGTCCAGGACCGCCTGCAACTGGGCCAGGCTGGCGCCGGGCGCGAGGGTCTCCGGCGCGGCGTTCATCGCGCTGCTTACCGCATCGCGGAAGCGTGGCGCGTCGGCGTGGACACCGAGCAGGATATCCGACTCGTCGATCACACCGACCAGTTTTCCATCGTCCAGCACCGGCAATTGCGAAACGTCGGCCAGGCGCATGCGCTGGAAGGCGGTGAGCAGGGTGTCGTCCGGACCGACGCTGATCACCCGGCCCTCCTCGAAGCGCCGCGCGATGATGTCGCGCAGGTCGCCGTAGTGCTTGCGTTGCAGCAGGCCCTGGTCGGTCATCCACTGGTCGTTGTAGATCTTCGACAGGTAGCGGGTGCCGGTGTCGCAGACGAAGCTGACCACCCGCTTCGGCTCCTTCTGCTCGCGGCAAAAGCGCAGCGCCGCGGCCAGCAGGGTGCCAGTGGAGGAGCCGCCGGGAATGCCCTCGACGCGCAACAGTTCGCGGGCCATGGCGAAGCTTTCCTCGTCGCTGATGGAATAGGCATGGCGCACGCTGGAGAGGTCGGCGATGGCCGGTACGAAGTCCTCGCCGATGCCCTCCACCGCCCAGGAACCCGGCGTACCCAGGGTGCCGGAGCGGGAGTACTCGGCCATGATCGAGCCCTCGGGGTCGGCGAGCACCATCTCCAGCTCCGGCTGGACCTTCTGGAAGAACCGGGTAAGGCCGGTCAGGGTACCGGAGGAGCCGACGCCGACGACGATGGCGTCGAGATCGTGGCCGGTCTGCGCCCAGAGCTCCGGGCCGGTGCCGCACTCGTGGGCCAGCGGGTTGGCCGGGTTGTTGAACTGGTCGGCGAAGAAGGCGCCGGGAATGTCCTGCGCCAGGCGCGCGGCAACGTCCTGGTAGTACTCCGGATGGCCCTTGCCGACGTCCGAGCGGGTGATGTGCACCTCGGCGCCCATGGCGCGCAGGTGCAGGACCTTCTCGGTGGACATCTTGTCCGGCACCACCAGCACCACCCGGTAGCCCTTCGCGCGGCCGACCAGGGCCAGGCCGAGACCGGTGTTGCCGGCGGTGGCCTCGACGATGGTGCCACCGGGCCGCAGGCGGCCGTCACGCTCGGCGGCCTCGATCATGGCGACACCGATGCGATCCTTGATGGAGCCGCCGGGGTTCTGCGATTCGAGCTTGAGGTACAGGGTGCAGGGGCCGGTATCGAAGCGCGTCACGCGAACCAGCGGGGTGTTGCCGATCAGGTCGAGCACGGCGGGACGTGAGTCGGAAGTCATCTTTTCTCCTTTCGGTGTTTCCGCACGGAGCGATACGGTGCGCGGCCTCGTGAGCCATTGCACCTATCCGTTCTGGGGCTTGCAGACCATAGGGGCTGGCGCGCGCGGGCGCCAATAACCTACAGGTAGAACGTTAGAACCTTTGGTTCCTTAAGTCCCGCCGGAGGAATTCCCTGCCGACCGTGGCGCCACCCATGAAAAAGCCCGCCGGATGGCGGGCTTCTCGCACCTGGCGACGAGCCTCAGATGCGCTGCGGCCCGTTGCGCTCGGACACCTGTCCGTTGAGGGTCCAGAAGTCGTAGAGCACGCCGAGGAAGAACAGGCCGCCGGTGAACAGGTAGATGATCCCGGTGATCCACTTGCCCATGTACATCCTGTGCACGCCGAGCACGCCGAGGAAGGTCAGCAGGATCCAGGCCACGTTGTAGTCCAGGTTGCCGCCCTGGAAGCGCCGGTCGGCCTCGCGGTCCATCGACGGGATGAGGAACAGGTCGATGATCCAGCCGATGAAGAACAGGCCGAAGGTGAAGAACCAGATCGTCCCGGTGATCGGCTTGCCGTAATAGAAGCGGTGCGAACCGGTGAAACCGAAGATCCACAGCAGGTAGCCGATGGCCTTGCTATGGGTGTCGTGCTGTTGAGTCATGCGTCCCCCTCGTTCCGTGCGCGGCTGCGGCCGCGCTTGAGCCGCAGGTTAGCGGAGCGGCGGACGCCGCGCCAGAGCGGCCCGGCGCATGACAGTTTTGCAATTGCCTATCCTGTAGGCTGGTGCTGCCGCCACCGCCCCACAGGAGCCGCCATGAGTGCCGGACACGAGCACAGCTTCGCCCAGACCAACTCGACCCGCCTGAAATGGGCGTTGCTGCTGACCGGAAGCTTCCTCGTCGCCGAGGTCGTCGGCGGCATCCTCACCGGCAGCCTGGCGCTGATCTCCGATGCCGCGCACATGCTCACCGACGCCGTGGCCCTGGCCATCGCCCTGGCCGCGATCAACATCGCCAGGCGCCCGACCAACGATCGCCTGACCTACGGCTACCACCGCTTCGAGATCCTCGCCGCGGCGTTCAACGCGTTCCTGCTGTTCGGCGTGGCCTTCTATATCCTCTACGCGGCCTACGAGCGGCTCAACCAGCCGGCGGAGATCCAGTCCGTGGGCATGCTGGTGATCGCCGTGCTCGGTCTGCTGGTGAACCTGGCCAGCATGCGCCTGCTGGCGCCGGCCCAGGGCAACAGCCTGAACGTCAAGGGCGCCTACCTGGAGGTCTGGAGCGACATGCTCGGCTCGCTGGGGGTGATCGTCGCCGCGATCGTGATCCGTTTCACCGGCTGGGCCTGGGTCGACTCGCTGGTGGCGGTGCTGATCGGTTTCTGGGTCCTGCCGCGCACCTGGATCCTGCTGCGCGAGAGCCTGCATGTGTTGCTCGAAGGGGTGCCGAAGGAAATCCAGTTGGCCGAGCTGCGCGAAGCGCTGCTGGGGATTCCCGGCGTGACCGGGCTGCACGACCTGCATGTGTGGTCGATCACCAGCGGCAAGATCAGCCTGACCAGCCATCTGGTCTACGACCCGGCCCTGGTCGACGCCGAGGCGCTGCTGGGAACGGTGAAGGCGCTGCTGCACGACCGCTACGAGATCGAACACAGCACCCTGCAACTGGAAACCTCGGCCTGCGCCCAGGCCGAGGAGCCGCTGGCCTACTGAAGACGGTTCAGCGGAAGCGCCGGCCGGCAGGGTCGTCGTCGGTGATTTCCAGGCTCAGGCCCTGGGTCAGGTTCGACAGGTGGTCGGCGTCGCTTTCCGAACCGAGCTTGATCATCAGGCGCAGGTCGTTGGCCGAGTCGGCGTGGGCCAGGGCGTCCTCGTAGGTGATCTCGCCCTGGGTGTAGAGCTGGTACAGCGCCTGGTCGAAGGTCTGCATGCCCTGCTCGGTGGAGCGCTTCATCAGCGGCTTCAGCTCGTGTACCTCGCCCTTGCGGATCAGGTCGGCGGCCAGCGGGGTGTTCAGCAGCACCTCGATCACCGCCCGCCGCCCCTTGCCGTCGGGGGTCGGCACCAGTTGCTGGGCGACGATGGCCTTGAGGTTCAGCGACAGGTCCATCCACACCTGGCCATGACGGTCGGCCGGGAAGAAGTGGATGATCCGCTCCAGCGCCTGGTTGGCGTTGTTCGCGTGCAGGGTCGCCAGGCACAGGTGGCCGGTCTCGGCGAAGGCCACGGCGTGGTCCATGGTCTCCCGCGAGCGCACCTCGCCGATCATGATCACGTCCGGCGCCTGGCGCAGGGTGTTCTTCAGCGCCACCTCGAAGGAGTCGGTGTCCAGCCCCACCTCGCGCTGAGTGACGATGCAGCCCTGGTGCTGGTGGATGTACTCGATCGGGTCCTCGATGGAGATGATGTGCCCGGTGGAGTTCTTGTTGCGGTAGCCGATCATCGCCGCCAGCGAGGTGGACTTGCCGGTGCCGGTGGCGCCGACGAAGATCACCAGGCCGCGCTTGGTCAGCGCCAGCTTCTTGAGGATTTCCGGGAGCTTCAGCTCTTCCAGGGTCGGGATGTTGGTCTCGATCCGGCGCAATACCATGCCCACCAGGTTGCGCTGGTAGAAGGCACTGACCCGGAAGCGGCCGATGCCGCGGGCGCTGATGGCGAAGTTGCACTCATGGTTCTCGGCGAAATCGCGGCGCTGCTGCTCGTTCATCACGCCTAGCACGGTCTCGCGGGTCTGCTCCGGCGACAGCGGCGTCTTGGTCACCGGCATCACCCGGCCGTTGACCTTCATCGACGGCGGTACGCCGGCGGTGATGAACAGGTCGGAGCCGCCCTTTTCCACCATCAGGCGCAGCAGCTTTTCGAATTCCATGATGTTCTCGCTCACTCAGGGGCGCGCCGCGACGGCGAGCCGGATGCGGGCGAGCGGGCGCTGGACGCGCTCGCCGGCAAGGATAGGTAGGAATGCGCCTACGGTACCGCTCTCCCGCTCTTGAATCCTAGACGCAGTTCCGGGATTCGGGCGAAGCGCGGCGGATCGGCGCCAGGATCAGAAGTTTTCCGGGATCTTCGCCTTCTCGCGGGCGTTCTCGCGGCTGATCAGGCCCTTGGCGACCAGGCCCTTGAGGCACATGTCGAGGGTCTGCATGCCCAGCGAGCCGCCGGTCTGGATCGCCGAATACATCTGCGCGACCTTGTCCTCGCGGATCAGGTTGCGGATCGCCGGGGTGCCGATCATGATCTCGTGGGCCGCCACCCGGCCGCCGCCGATCTTCTTGATCAGGGTCTGCGAGATCACCGATTGCAGCGACTCGGAGAGCATCGAGCGAACCATGGCCTTTTCCTCGGCCGGGAACACGTCGACCACCCGGTCGATGGTCTTGGCCGCCGAGGTGGTGTGCAGGGTGCCGAATACCAGGTGGCCGGTCTCCGCCGCGGTCAGGGCCAGGCGGATGGTCTCCAGGTCGCGCATCTCGCCGACCAGGATGATGTCCGGGTCCTCCCGCAGCGCCGAGCGCAGCGCTTCGCTGAAGCCGAGGGTGTCGCGATGCACCTCGCGCTGGTTGACCAGGCACTTCTTCGATTCGTGGACGAATTCGATCGGGTCCTCGATGGTGAGGATGTGGTGGTACTTGGTGTTGTTCAGGTAGTCGAGCATCGCCGCCAGGGTGGTGGACTTGCCCGAACCGGTCGGCCCGGTTACCAGTACCAGCCCGCGCGGGACGTCTGAAACACGTTTGAACACTTCTCCCATGCCAAGCTCCTCCATGGTCAGTACCTTGGAGGGAATGGTCCGGAATACCGCGCCGGCGCCACGGTTCTGGTTGAAGGCGTTGACCCGGAAACGCGCGACGCCCGGCACCTCGAAGGAGAAGTCGGTCTCGAGGAATTCCTCGAAGTCCTTGCGCTGCTTGTCGTTCATGATGTCGTAGATCAGCGCATGCACCTGCTTGTGTTCCAGCGGTGGCAGGTTGATCCGGCGTACATCGCCATCCACCCGGATCATGGGCGGCAGGCCGGCGGAGAGGTGCAGGTCCGAAGCGCCCTGTTTGGCACTGAAGGCGAGCAGCTCGGTAATATCCATGGGACTCCCCAATTACAAGCAAGCAGGTAGAATGCCGCCAAAGCCGCCGTCTCGGACAAGGAAAACACCGGATGAACCAGGGTGCTTCCAGGACACGCGTGGTGTCCTGCGCCAGACGCGGAACCTCGACACTGGAACAGGAAGATGGCCATCGAGGCCGGCGGTTTCGAGGGCGTCTAGCCGACGCCGACCGCACTTCCATAGGGCGCAGGTAATGTCCACGATAGCAGAGAATATTGCAAAGGTTGCCGCGCGCATCCGTGAGGCAGCGCAAGCTGCGGGGCGCGATCCGGCCACGGTCGGCCTGCTCGCCGTGAGCAAGACCAAGCCCGCCGCCGCGGTGCGCGAGGCGCACGCCGCCGGCCTTCGCGACTTCGGCGAAAACTACCTGCAGGAGGCCCTCGGCAAGCAGGCCGAACTGGCCGACCTGCCCTTGAGCTGGCACTTCATCGGCCCCATCCAGTCGAACAAGACGCGGCCCATCGCCGAGCATTTCCAGTGGGTGCACTCGGTGGACCGGTTGAAGATCGCGCAGCGCCTGTCGGAGCAACGCCCGGCCGGGCTGCCGCCCCTGAATGTCTGCCTGCAGGTCAACGTCAGCGGCGAAGCCAGCAAGTCCGGCTGCGCCCCCGAGGACCTGCCGGCCCTGGCCGAGGCCGTGAAGCAACTGCCCAACCTCCGATTGCGTGGCCTGATGGCCATCCCCGAACCCACCGCCGAACGCGCCGCGCAACACGCCGCGTTCGCCCGCCTGCGCGAACTGCTGCTGGACCTGAACCTTGGCCTGGACACCCTGTCCATGGGCATGAGCGACGACCTCGAGGCAGCCATCGGCGAAGGTGCGACCTGGGTCCGCATCGGTACCGCCCTGTTCGGCGCCCGCGACTACGGCGCGCCGGCTTCTTGAAGGAATCCCCTATGAGCACACCCCGCATAGCGTTCATCGGCGCCGGCAACATGGCCGCCAGCCTGATCGGCGGCCTGCGCGCCCAAGGCGTGCCGGCGGCGCAGATCCGCGCCAGCGACCTGGGCGCCGAGCAACGCGCGAAGATCGCCGGCGAGTTCGCCATCGACGTGGTCGAGTCCAACGCCGAGGCCGTGGCCGACGCCGACGTCGTGGTCCTGTCGGTCAAGCCGCAGGCCATGAAAGCCGTGTGCCAGGCCTTGGCGCCAGCGCTGAAGCCGGAGCAACTGATCGTCTCCATCGCCGCCGGCATCCCCTGCGCCAGCCTCGAAGCCTGGCTCGGCCAGCCGCGCCCGGTGGTCCGCTGCATGCCCAACACCCCGGCGCTGCTGCGCCAGGGCGCCAGCGGGCTGTACGCCAACGCGCAGGTCAGCGCCGCGCAACGCGAGCAGGCCGGGCAGCTGCTGTCTGCGGTAGGCATCGCCCTGTGGCTGGACGACGAAGCGCAGATCGACGCGGTGACCGCGGTGTCGGGCAGCGGCCCGGCGTATTTCTTCCTGCTGATGCAGGCCATGACCGACGCCGGCGAGAAGCTCGGCCTGTCCCGCGAGACAGCCTCGCGCCTGACCCTGCAGACCGCCCTCGGCGCGGCGCAGATGGCGCTGTCCAGCGAGGTCGAGCCGGCCGAACTGCGGCGCCGGGTGACTTCGCCCAACGGCACCACCGAGGCGGCGATCAAATCCTTCCAGGCCAACGGCTTCGAAGCACTGGTGGAGCAGGCCCTGAACGCCGCCAGCCAGCGCTCCGCCGAGCTGGCCGAACAGCTTGGCCAATAAGGAGTAGTCGATGATCGGCCTCAACACCGCTGCTATCTATATCCTCCAGACCCTCGGCAGCCTCTACCTGCTGATCGTGCTGCTGCGCTTCATCCTGCAGCTGGTCCGCGCGGACTTCTACAACCCCCTCAGCCAGTTCATCGTGCGCGCCACCAAGCCGCTGCTGAACCCGCTGCGGCGGATCATCCCCGGCTTCGGCGGGATCGACCTGGCCTCGCTGGTGCTGGCGATCCTGATCCAGCTGGTGCTGATGATCCTGATCCTGATGCTGATGGGCTACGGCGTCGGCGGCTTCATCATGCAACTGCTGATCTGGTCGATCATCGCCGTCACCTCGCTGTTCCTGAAGGTGTTCTTCTTCGCCCTGATCATCAGCGTGATCCTTTCCTGGGTCGCCCCGGGCAGCTACAACCCCGGCGCGCAACTGGTGAACCAGATCTGCGAACCGCTGCTGATGCCGTTCCGCAAGCTCCTGCCGAACCTCGGCGGACTGGATCTCTCGCCGATCTTCGCGTTCCTCGCGCTGAAGCTGATCGACATGCTGGTGATCAACAACCTGGCGGCCATGACCGGCATGCCCCAGCAGTTGAGCATCTTCCTCTGAGCTTCTACCGCTGGGACGGCGAGGACCTGCTCCTCGATTGCCACCTGCAGCCCAAGGCGAGCCGCGACGAGTTCGCCGGGCTGCACAGCGAACGCCTGAAGATCCGCCTCACCGCACCGCCGGTGGAGGGCAAGGCCAACGCCCATCTGCTGGCCTTCCTCGGCAAGGCCTTCGGCGTGGCCAAGAGCCTGGTGAGTCTCGAAAGCGGCGAGCTGAACCGGCAGAAACGGGTGCGCATCCGCCGTCCGACCCGATTGCCGGAGGAACTGGGGATCGCCGCTCGACCCGCTTGACCGACCTTACGTGCAGGAATGTGAAGCAGGCCAATTGACGCTCCCCCGCTCCCCCGCATAATCCACGCCATCCTTCCCCCGCCGGTCCCGCGCCCTGGAGCCCCTGGATGAGCATGGAAAGACTCAGCCATCAAATCGACGCCTACGTCGCCTGGAAGCGCGAGCTGATGCGGGAAATCACCCGCTATCGCGGCTGGCTGGAGCGCAGCCGGCTGAACAGCCCGGCGGTCGAGGCCAAGCTCGAACGCGCCCTGCGCCAACTGCGCGCGGACCACATCACCCTGGCCTTCGTCGGCGAGTTCTCGCGTGGCAAGACCGAGCTGATCAACAGCCTGTTCTTCGCCGGCTACGGCCAGCGCATGCTGCCGTCCCACGCCGGGCGCACCACCATGTGCCCCACCGAGCTGTTCCACGATCCGCGCGCCGAGCGCAGCTACATCCGCCTGCTGCCGATCGAGACGCGCCTGGCCGACGCCAGCGTCGCCCAGTTCAAGCGCGTGCCGCGCCACTGGGTGAACATTCCGCTGGACACCGGCGACCCGGAGGGCATGGCCCAGGCCTTCGCCCAGGTCGCCAAGACCAAGGCGCTGCCGGTGGAACAGGCGATCCAGCTCGGCTTCCATCCGGATGCCCTGGAAGCCGCCGACGAGCCCGACCAGGTGCGCGTCCCGGCCTGGCGCCACGCCCTGGTCAACTTCGACCACCCGCTGCTGCGCCAGGGCCTGCGGATCCTCGACACGCCCGGCCTGAACGCCCTCGGCAGCGAGCCGGAGCTGACCCTGTCGATGCTGCCCAACGCCCAGGCGATCCTGTTCCTGCTGTCCGCCGACGCCGGTGTCACCGCCTCGGACATGGAAATCTGGCAGAAGTACATCCAGCCACTGCGCGAGGACGGCCATAGCAGCCTGTTCGCCGTGCTGAACAAGATCGACGTGCTCTGGGACGACCTCTCCGGCGAGCGCTTCGTACAGAACGCCATCCGCCTGATCCAGGACGGCACGGCCCGCCAGCTCGGCCTGCAGCGCGGCGACGTGCTGCCGCTGTCGGCGAAGCAGGCGCTGCTGGCCAAGGTCCGCGGCGAACCGGCGCTGCTCGAACGCAGTCGCCTGGATCGGCTAGAAGCGCTGCTCTGCGAGCGCATCGTCGCGCAGAAGGAAGCGCTGCTGGAGAACGCCGTGCTCGGCCAGGTCCTCGGCCTGCTGCACAACAGCCAGCATCTGCTGCGCCTGCGCCTGGAGAAGGTCGAGGAACAGCGCGCGCTGCTCGACGACAAGCAGCGCGACAGCGGCCAACTGCTGTTCGAACTGACCGCGAAGACCAAGGACGACCACGGCCGCCACCACCGCCGCCTGCTCAACCTGAAGACCAACCAGCGCCTGTTGCAGCACCAGGGCGCGACGCTGCGCGAGACGATCCGTAGCGAACGCATGGAACAGCACCTGCAGAAGGTGCGGCGCAACCTCAACGGCAGCCTGACCACGGTCGGCATCAACCAGGCGATCCTGGCGTTCTTCCGCGCGGTGGAGCACGACCTCGACAACCTCGAGCACGAGGCCGGCATGGCCAACCGCATGGTCGCCGCCATCTACCGCCGGCACAACGAGGAGAACCCGCTCTACGCCCTCGACGCGCCGCAGCTGCGGGTCCAGCGCTACCAGCGCGAACTGTTGCAACTGAAGAAGAAGGGCGACCAGTTCCGCCTGCAGTTGAAGACCGTGCTTACCGAGCAACGCCTGCTGACCCGGCGCTTCTTCGCCACCCTGGTGCAGGAGGTGGTCGGCCTGCACCAGCGTCTGCGCGAGGAAACCGAGCGCTGGGCCAACGACGCGCTGATGCCGCTGATGCAGCACACCCTGGAAAACAAACAGTTGCTCGAAAGCCACATGCTCCGCCTCAAGGGCCTGGCCCAGGAGACCCAGCAGGTACGCCAGCGCAGCCAGGCCTTCGCCGGGTTCGCCGAGGAATTGCAGGAACAGTTGCGCGAAGCCGGCGACATTCTCCGCCAGTTGCGCCGCCCCTCGCCCCTGCAGCGCCAGGCCAAGGTGGTCAACCTGCCCGGCTCGCAGCGCGCCTGACCCCGCTCCCACGGCGCGCGCCAGCGCGCTTGCCGCTGGGGGCGACGCTCTTTAGACTGGCGCCCTCCTTTGTTCGAGAGCAGGGTCGATGCCCACAGTCTTCCCCGACGACTCCGTCGGTCTGGTCTCCCCCCAGACGCTGCACTTCAACGAACCGCTCGAGCTGACCAGCGGCAAGTCCCTGGCCGAGTACGACCTGGTGATCGAAACCTACGGCGAGCTGAATGCCACGCAGAGCAACGCGGTGCTGATCTGCCACGCCCTCTCCGGCCACCACCACGCCGCCGGCTACCACAGCGTCGACGAGCGCAAGCCGGGCTGGTGGGACAGTTGCATCGGTCCGGGCAAGCCGATCGACACCCGCAAGTTCTTCGTCGTCGCCCTCAACAACCTCGGCGGTTGCAACGGATCCAGCGGCCCCGCCAGCATCAATCCGGCGACCGGCAAAGTCTACGGCGCGGACTTCCCGATGGTCACGGTGGAAGACTGGGTGCATAGCCAGGCGCGCCTGGCAGACCGCCTCGGCATCCGCCAGTGGGCCGCGGTGGTCGGCGGCAGCCTCGGCGGCATGCAGGCGCTGCAATGGACCATCAGCTACCCCGAACGCGTCCGTCACTGCCTGTGCATCGCCAGCGCGCCGAAGCTGTCGGCGCAGAACATCGCCTTCAACGAAGTCGCCCGGCAGGCGATTCTTTCCGACCCTGAGTTCCTCGGCGGCTACTTCCAGGAACAGGGCGTGATTCCCAAGCGCGGTCTCAAGCTGGCGCGGATGGTCGGCCATATCACCTACCTGTCCGACGACGCCATGGGCGCCAAGTTCGGCCGTGTACTGAAGACCGAGAAGCTCAACTACGACCTGCACAGCGTCGAGTTCCAGGTCGAGAGCTACCTGCGCTACCAAGGCGAGGAGTTCTCCACCCGCTTCGACGCCAATACCTACCTGCTGATGACCAAGGCGCTGGACTACTTCGACCCCGCCGCCGCCCACGGCGACGACCTGGTGCGCACCCTGGAGGGCGTCGAGGCGGACTTCTGCCTGATGTCCTTCACCACCGACTGGCGTTTCTCGCCGGCCCGCTCGCGGGAAATCGTCGACGCCCTGATCGCGGCGAAAAAGAACGTCAGCTACCTGGAGATCGACGCCCCGCAAGGCCACGACGCCTTCCTCATGCCGATCCCCCGGTACCTGCAAGCCTTCAGCGGTTACATGAACCGCATCAGCGTGTGAGGACCCGATGCGCGCCGATCTCGAAATCATCCAGGAATGGATTCCCGCCGGCAGCCGCGTCCTCGACCTCGGCTGCGGCGACGGCGAACTCCTGGCCTGGCTGCGCGACCACAAGCAGGTCAGCGGCTACGGCCTGGAGATCGACCCCGACAACATCGCCCGTTGCATCGAAAACGGGGTGAACGTGATCGAGCAGGACCTCGACAAGGGCCTGGGCAACTTCGCCAGCGACAGCTTCGACGTGGTGGTGATGACCCAGGCGCTACAGGCCGTGCACTATCCGGACAAGATCCTCGAAGAGATGCTGCGGGTCGGCAAGACCTGCATCATCACCTTCCCCAACTTCGGCCACTGGCGCTGCCGCTGGTACCTGGCGCGCAACGGCCGGATGCCGGTCTCCGAGTTCCTGCCGTATACCTGGTACAACACGCCGAACATCCATTTCTGCACCTTCCAGGACTTCGAGCGCCTGTGCCGCCAGTTGCGCATGCGCGTGCTCGACCGCCTGGCCGTAGACCGTGACCACCGGCATGGCTGGGCCAGCCGGCTGTGGCCTAATCTATTGGGTGAGATTGGAATCTACCGGGTCACCGGACCCGGAGTGCAGACCCGCAACCTCGCCGTCTAGGAACGCGCCAGGCTGCGGGCCAGGGCCGGGCGCCCCTCCGCTCGTCCTCGGGAGAGCGCTGCCGAAGCCGGCCAAGGCCGCCGGCAGCAGACCATGGACAACGTCCATGCCACCTTTCAGGAGAAACCACCATGCGCCGCTTCACCGCTTTCGTCCTCGGCCTCTGCCTGAGCCTGCCGGTCCTCGCCGAGCAGGTGCAGCGCTTCGGCGACCTGGACGTCCACTACAACGTGTTCAACTCCAGCTTCCTCCAACCCAACGTGGCCAGCGCGGTCGGCCTGGTACGCAGCAAGGCGCAGGGCGTGATCAACGTGGTGCCGATGGAGAAAGGCAAGCCGGTGGAGGCCAGCGTGACCGGCTCGGCCAAGGACCTGACCGGCAAGGTCATTCCCCTGGAGTTCCGCCGGGTCAGCGAGGAAGGCGCCATCTACAACCTGGCGCAATTCCCGATCAGCCAGCGCGAGACCCTGGTCTTCACCATCAAGGTCGAGGCCAAGGGCGAACCTGCGCAAACCTTCAGTTTCAACAAGGAAATCTTCCCGGACGAATGATCAAGCTCGAACAGCTGGTGCTGGCCAGCCACAATGCCGGCAAACTCAAGGAACTCCAGGCCATGCTCGGCGCCAGCGTGAAGGTGCGCTCGATCGGCGAGTTCAGCCAGGTGGAACCGGAGGAAACCGGTCTTTCCTTCGTCGAGAACGCCATCCTCAAGGCACGCAACGCCGCACGCCTCTCCGGCCTGCCGGCGCTGGCCGACGACTCCGGGCTGGCGGTGGACTTCCTCGGCGGCGCGCCGGGCATCTACTCGGCGCGCTATGCCGACGGCCGGGGCGACGCGGCGAACAACGCCAAGCTGCTGGAGGCCATGAAGGATGTCCCGGACGCCGAGCGCGGCGCGCAGTTCGTCAGCGTGCTGGCGCTGGTGCGCCACGCCGACGACCCGCTGCCGATCCTCTGCGAGGGCATCTGGGAAGGCCGCATCCTTCGCGAAGCCCGCGGCGCCCACGGCTTCGGCTACGACCCGCTGTTCTGGGTGCCGGAACGCGACTGCTCCAGCGCCGAGCTGGCGCCCGAGGAGAAGAACCGCCTCAGCCACCGGGCCCGCGCCATGGCCCTGCTCAAGCAGCGCCTGGGTCTCTGAGCCGCAACCGCCGGCGCCGCCCCCGGGCGGCGTCGGCACGGCGTTTCGTCCGGCCGCCTTGGAGGTTGGCCGAACTCATGCCACGATAGCGCCCCGAAACCGCCCCCACCCTGCCCCGCCGTGACCCAAGCCACCCCGTTCCAGCTCCCGCCCCTGGCCCTGTACGTGCATATCCCCTGGTGCGTGCGCAAGTGCCCGTATTGTGACTTCAACTCCCACGCCGCTGGCCCGGAGCTGCCCGAAGAGGCCTATGTCGACGCCCTGCTCGCCGACCTGGAGCAGGACCTGCGCCATGTCCACGGCCGGCGCCTGGGTTCGATCTTCTTCGGCGGCGGCACGCCCAGCCTGTTCTCGGCCAAGGCCCTGGGCCGGCTACTGGAAGGCGTCGAGCGCAGGGTCGGCTTCGCCGACGGCATCGAGATCACCCTGGAAGCCAATCCCGGCACCTTCGAACAGGTCAAGTTCGCCGACTACCGGCGCCTCGGCATCAATCGCCTGTCCATCGGCGTGCAGAGCTTCCAGGCCGACAAGCTGCAGGCTCTGGGGCGCATCCACGACGGCGCCGAGGCAGTGCGCGCCGCCGACATGGCGCGCCAGGCCGGCTTCGACAACTTCAACCTCGACCTGATGCACGGCCTGCCCGGGCAGAGCCTCGACGACGCCCTGGCCGACCTGCGCCAGGCCCTCGCCCTGGCCCCCACGCACCTCTCCTGGTACCAACTGACCATGGAGCCGAACACGGTGTTCTGGAGCCAGCCGCCGGAGCTGCCCGAGGACGACATCCTCTGGGACATCCAGGAAGCCGGCCAGGCCCTGCTCGACGCGCACGGCTACCGCCAGTACGAGACCTCCGCCTACGCCCGCGACGGCCTGCGCGCCCGGCACAACCTGAACTACTGGAGCTTCGGCGACTTCCTCGGCATCGGCGCCGGCGCCCACTCCAAGCTGAGCGCGCCGGACGGACGCATCGTGCGGACCTGGAAGACCCGCCTGCCGAAGGACTACCTCAACCCGCAAAAGGCCTTCCAGGCCGGCGAGCGCCCGCTGGAAGCGGCCGACCTGCCATTCGAGTTCATGATGAACGTGCTGCGCCTGGTCGACGGCGTCCCCGCCGCGCTCTACCCGCAGCGCACCGGCCAGCCGCTGGCGACGATCACCGATGCCTGCGCCGCCGCGCGCGACGCCGGGCTGCTCGCCGACGACCCGCAGCGCCTGCGTCCCAGCGAACGCGGCCAGCTGTTCCTCAATGACCTGCTGCAACATTTCCTGCCGTGACGACGGATGCACGCCCATCCGTGCCGGCAGGCAGGTAAACTCCGCCGACCGACACGCCGATTCGTTACAAGGAACCCTCGATGGATTACGCGCTGGACCTGATCGCCACCCTGTCGCGCTGGAGCCGCAGCCACCTGTCGGACATTTCCCTGGCCATCATGGCCACCCTGCTGGTGCTGTTCGGCCCGGCGATCAACGCCTGGGTACAGCAGCGCATCGGCAGCCTCAACTTCGTCTTCCGCACCCTGCTGTTCGTGTTGATCTGCGCGGTCGGCTACGGCCTGGCGATGGTCTTCGTCACCCCCTGGCTGGCCAAGGGCCTCGGCTACTTCAACAACTACACCCTGGCGCCCGTGCTCCTGCTAGTGTTCTTCGTGATCGGCATGATCGCCGATCGCAGCTGAGCCCCCGGTCTCCCGGCGGCCAGCGCCGTCCCCAAGAGCGTCATGGCCTCCGGGAGCCCGCATGAAACCGATCAAGCACCTCTATCTGCATTTCACCGACGGCCAGCGCCTGTCGCTGCGCTTCCCGCGCCAGCAGGACGACCCGGCCGAGGTCGCCCGCAGCATCCGCCAGCAACTGGACACGCCCTATCTCAGCGTCGAGGTCGACGGCGACCTGCTGCTGATCCCGCGGGACAGCATCAAGTACCTGCAGATCAGCCCGGCGCCAGCGCGCCTGGACGACGACGGCACGCTGCGCGGCGCCGAGCTGATCGTCTGAGGGCCGTCCGCCTCAGTTACCCTCCCGGCGCAGCGCCTGCGGGGTGAAGTCGCGCGGCCCGACCTGCACGCCGAAGTCGTACATCGGCTCGTTGTTGTCCAGCCCATCGACGAAGTAGCGGCCGCCCTTGAAGTCGTAGATCGCTTCCAGGGTGCTGGAGACCAGCGGCACATCGTAGTAGTTGATCGGATGGACCTCCTGGGCCCGGGTCAGCACGCCATCCTTGTCGTAGATGTCGGCGGCGAGGATCTGCCAGCTGTCTTCGTCGAGGTAGAAGCGGCGCTTGGCGTAGGGATGGCTGAAGCCCTTGCGCAGGGTCGCCTCGACCACCCAGACGCGATGTAGCTCGTAGCGCAGCAGGTCGGGATTGATGAAGCGGCTCTTGAGGATGTCGCCATAGGCGAGGCCCTTCTGGTGCACCGCGTAGCTGTTGTAAGGCACCAGCATCTCGCGCTTGCCGAGCAACGCCCACTCGTAGTGGTCCGGTGCGCCGTTGTAGACATCCACGGTGTCCGCCGTGGCCATGCCGTTGGTATCCGGCTGCAGGCTGTCGTAGGCCAGGGTCGGCAAGCGCCGCACGCGCCGCTCGCCACGGTTGAAGCGCCAGGCCTTGCGGATCGACAGCACCTGGTCGAGGGTTTCCTGCACCACCAGCGCCGAACCGGCCAGGCGCGCCGGCGCGACCACCTTGTACTTGTAGTAGAACAACGTGTTGTCGAGGTTCTCCGGGATCATCCCCTCGCGGCCATAGACGAAGTACAGGTAGCGGTCGAGCTTGAGCAGGTTGTAGCTGCCGTTGGCCAGCACCGCCGCCTGGTTGGTCTGCAGGTGCAGTTGCTCGCCGCGGTAGCGCATGATGTGGTTCCAGATCGCTTCCTGGCCGCTCTGCGGCAGGGGGAAGGGCACACCGGCGGCAGCGCCCTGCACGCCGTTGCCGTCGGCGATCAGCTCGGCGCGGCTGGCGTTGGCGCGGGTAGCGTCGTACAGGCGCTGCGGCAGGGATGCGCTGCGGCGGGTGGGGAAGACCCGCAGGTGGTAGTCCGGGTTGGCCTGCAGCAAGGCCTGGGTGCCCGGCGTCAGCAGCGCCTGGTAGGCGGCCATGTTGCGGCTGTCGACGACCAGGCGCGGACGATCGGCGGCGAACGGGTCGAGGTGATGCATGCCGGGCCGGTAGCCGGCCGGCGCCTGGGTGATGCCGCCGGTCCAGGGCGGGATGCTGCCATCGGCGTTGCCGGCCCGCTCCGCTCCCAGCGGGGTCAGGTCCTGGTCCAGGCGTGCGGCCTGGACTTCGTCTACCTTGGCCTGCGCCGCCCAGGCGCAACCGGCCCCGAGCAACAGGATGCCCAGTTTCTTCAACACAGCAGTCTCCTTTGCAGCCGGCCGAGCCGTGCCGCTCTTATTATTGGATCCGGCCGAAGCCGGGAAACGTGCAGCTTGAAGGTGAGGTCCGCCGGGTGTTCCCGGTCTGCTTGGAGTCCCGGCGCCGGTTCGGCGCCAGGGATACGTCGCTGGTGCGGTGGATCAGTCGATGCGCTCGAACTTGAGGTCCCAGACGCCATGTCCCAGGCGCTCCCCGCGCCGTTCGAACTTGGTCACCGGACGCTCTTGCGGGCGCGGTACGAAGCGGCCGTCTTCGGCCTGGTTGCGGTAGCCCGGCGCCGCACTCATGACGTCCAGCATGTGCTCGGCATAGGGCTCCCAGTCGGTGGCCATGTGCAGCACGCCGCCGACCTTCAGCTTGCGCCGCACCAGTTCGGCGAATTCCGGCTGGACGATCCGCCGCTTGTGGTGGCGCTTCTTGTGCCAGGGATCGGGGAAGAACAGCAGCAGCCGATCGAGGCTGGCGTCGGCCACGCAGTGGCGCAGCACTTCCAGCGCGTCGCAGCTATACACCCGCACGTTGCCCAGGCCCTGGGTCAGCAGGCCGTTGAGCAGCGCGCCGACGCCCGGCTTGTGCACCTCGACGCCGATGAAGTCGATGTCAGGCGCGGCGGCGGCCATTTCCAGGGTGGAATGGCCCATGCCGAAGCCGATCTCGAAAGTCCGCGGCGCCCGGCGACCGAAGATCGCGTCGAAGTCCTGAACCTCATCGCTCAGTTCCAGGCCGAACTTCGGCCAGCCCAGGTCGAGGCCACGCTGCTGGCCTTCGGTCATGCGCCCGGCGCGCATCACGAAGCTCTTCACGGTGCGCATCGGCCGTGCTTCGTCGTGTTCCGCCAGGGAGTCCTGGGCCGGGGATTGCGGGGTATCGCTCATGGAAAAGAAAACCTTGCTAGAGACAGAAGGGCGGGCTGCCTGCCGGACGCTTCCCGCATCCGGCGGACAGCCCGCCCCAGGTAGTCGGTATCAGTCGATCAGGCCGTCCAGCGGCGACGAGGCGCTGGCATACAGCTTGCGCGGCATGCGTCCGGCCAGGTAGGCGAGACGACCGGCGACGATCGCGTGCTTCATGGCCTCGGCCATCATCACCGGTTCCTTGGCATGGGCGATGGCGGTGTTCATCAGCACCGCCTCGCAACCCAGCTCCATGGCGATCGCTGCATCGGAAGCGATGCCCACGCCGGCGTCGACCAGCACCGGGACCTTGGCTTCCTCGAGGATGATGCGCAGGTTGTAGGGGTTGCAGATGCCCAGGCCGGAGCCGATCAGGCCGGCCAGCGGCATCACCGCGATGCAGCCGATCTCGGCCAGCTGGCGGGCGATGATCGGGTCGTCGCTGGTGTACACCATCACGTCGAAGCCGTCCTTCACCAGTTGCTCGGCGGCCTTGAGGGTCTCGACGACGTTGGGGAACAGGGTCTTCTGGTCCGCGAGGACTTCCAGCTTGACCAGGTTGTGCCCGTCCAGCAGCTCACGGGCCAGGCGGCAGGTGCGCACGGCCTCGACCGCGTCATAGCAGCCGGCGGTGTTCGGCAGGATGGTATAGCGATCCGGCGGGATCACATCCAGCAGGTTCGGCTCGTCGGGATTCTGCCCGATGTTGGTGCGCCGCACCGCCACCGTGACGATCTCCGCTCCGGAGGCCTCGATGGCCCGGCGGGTCTCGTCGAGGTCCTTGTACTTGCCGGTCCCCACCAGCAGGCGCGAGCCATAGGTACGGCCGGCGATGACGAAGGGGGTATCGGTACTGGATGCTTGGCTCATCGGATGACTCCTGGATGGAAAGGCTTGCGGGGCCGATGGAAGGGTTCGGGGGCCAGGCCTAGCCGCCGCCGATGGCGTGGACGATCTCCACGCGGTCGCCATCCTTGAGCGCGGTGCTGGCGTGCTGGCTGCGCGGCACGATATCCAGGTTCAGCTCGACGGCCACGCGGCGGCCGCCAAGCTCCAGGCGGGCCAGCAGGTCCGCGACGCTCTGCGCGTCGGGCAGCTCGAAGGGCTCGCCGTTCAGTTGAATCTGCATGGCTGGACGGTCACGAAAGTGAAAGGGAGCGGCATTCTAGCCCGATCCACCCCGATGACCAAGGCGCCTTGTCGACAAGTGCGCCGCCTGAGGCAACCGGTCTCAGGCGTTGCCCAGGCGCCAGGCGGCCAGCCCCAGGCACAGCCAGCCGGCGAGGAAGGAGACGCCGCCGAACGGGGTGACGATGCCGAGCTTGCCGATGCCACTGAGGGTCAGCAGGTAGAGGCTGCCGGAGAACAGCAGGATGCCCAGCGTGAACAGGCCACCCGCCGCGCTCACCAGGCGGCCGTCCAGGCGGGTGGCGAGCAGCGCCACGCCGAACAGCGCCAGGGCGTGGATCAACTGGTAGTGCACGCCGGTCTGGAATACCGCCAGGTACTCGGCGCTGAGCTGCTTCTTCAGGCCGTGGGCGGCGAACGCCCCGAGGGCCACGCCGGTGAAACCGAAAAATGCCGCCAACAACAGGAAGGGACGAAGCATGGACAAGACTCCGGTGATAGCATCCAGCCCGCTATAATGGCCGCCCCCTTCTTCCAAGCCAAGCCGCGCATGTTGCGATTCCTGTTCCGCCGCCTGTTCAAGTACCTGCTCTGGTTCATGGCCGCCAGCGTCGTGCTGGTCGCGGTCCTGCGCTGGGTGCCGCCACCGGGGACCATGGTCATGGTCGAACGCAAGGTCGGCTCCTGGGTCGACGGCCAGCCCATCGACCTGCAGCGCGACTGGCGCTCCTGGGAGCAGTTGCCGGACAGCCTGAAGGTCGCGGTGATCGCTGGCGAGGACCAGCACTTCGCCGAGCACCACGGCTTCGACCTGCCGGCCATCCAGCAGGCCCTCGCGCACAACGAGCGCGGCGGCAGTATCCGCGGCGCCAGTACGCTCAGCCAGCAGGTGGCGAAGAACGTCTTCCTCTGGTCCGGGCGCAGTTGGCTGCGCAAGGGCCTGGAGGCCTGGTTCACCCTGCTGATCGAGACGCTCTGGACCAAGCAACGGATTCTCGAGGTCTACCTGAACAGCGCCGAATGGGGCCCGGGCGTCTTCGGCGCGCAGGCTGCGGCACGCTATCACTTCGGCCTCGACGCCGAGCGCCTGAGCCGCACCCAGGCCAGCCAGCTCGCCGCGGTGCTGCCCAGCCCGCTGAAATGGAGCGCGGCCAAGCCGGGCCCCTACGTGCGCCAGCGCGCGGCCTGGATTCGCCAGCAGATGTGGCAGTTGGGCGGCGACGACTACCTGCTGCGCCTGGAGCGCTGAAAGCTCAACGCGGCGGTTTTTCCAGGGCCTGGCGCGGCACCGCGAGCATCAGTCGCAAGTCGTCGTCCGGCAGGTGCGCGGTCAGGCCCAGTTGCGGATAGACCCAGGCCTCGCCCTGGGCCAGTTGCAGGCGCAGGCGCGGCTGGCCGAGACTGGCCAGCAGCCGCTCGGCACCGACCCTGCCTTCGGGAATCATGCTCAGCGCCACGATCGGCTTGTCGCCCAACTGTCCTTCCAATCCGGCGCTCAATGGCTGCGGCGCGCTGCCAGGCTGCAACGCGGATGCCCGCTGCAGGCTCAGTTGCTCCTCGGCGCTCAGACCCAGCTCGCCTTCCACCTGCCAGGGGCCGCCGTCGCCCAGCAGGCGGCCACGGAAGGCCAGGCGCACGCCATCCAGGCGCGGGTCCACCCACAGCTCGCCATCCACCGCGTCGTGCAGCTGGCGCAGGGTCAGGGCGTTGTCCGCCAACGGCGCCAGCACCTGCTCCTGCCAGTCGGCCAGCCACGGCAACGGCCGCGCCGGTTCCGGCGTACGGACCAGCCAGGCGCCGACGACGAAGGTCAGGACCGCCAGCGACAGGTAGAACAGCCAGCGGGTATTGCGCGGCATGGGATTCCTCCGGGCAGAAAAAAACCGCACCCTTGCGGGGTGCGGTTTTCGCGAGGCGCGGCGATCAGGCGAGAATCCGCCCTTTCAGCTTGCTCATGGCGTTCTTTTCCAGCTGCCGGATACGCTCGGCGGAGACGTTGTACTTTTCCGCCAGGTCGTGCAGCGTGGCCTTCTCCTCGGACAGCCAGCGCTGCTGGAGAATGTCGCGGCTGCGCTCGTCGAGGCCTTCCAGCGCCTCGTGCAGGTTGGCGCTGGAGCTGTCGCTCCAGTCGGCCTCTTCCAACTGGCGCGCCGGGTCGTAGCGGTGGTCTTCGAGGTAATGCGCCGGCGACTGGTAGGCGCTCTCATCGTCTGCGTCGGCGGCCGGGTCGAACGCCATGTCCTGGCCGGTCAGGCGGCTTTCCATCTCGCGCACTTCGCGGGGCTCGACCCCCAGGCTCTCGGCGACGCGATGGACTTCCTCGTTGTTCAACCAGGCCAGGCGCTTCTTCTGGCTGCGCAGGTTGAAGAACAGCTTGCGCTGCGCCTTGGTGGTGGCGACCTTGACGATCCGCCAGTTGCGCAGGATGAACTCGTGGATCTCCGCCTTGATCCAGTGCACGGCGAAGGACACCAGGCGAACGCCCATTTCCGGGTTGAAACGCTTCACGGCCTTCATCAGGCCGACGTTGCCTTCCTGGATCAGGTCGGCCTGGGCCAGGCCGTACCCCGAATAACTCTTGGCGATATGAACAACGAAGCGCAGGTGCGCCAACACCATCTGCCGCGCCGCTTCCAGGTCTTGCTGATAGAAGAGGCGTTCGGCCAGTTCACGCTCCTGTTCCGGCGACAACAGCGGAATGCTGTTCACCGAGTGCACGTAGGCTTCCAGGTTTGCGCCTGGAACCAAGGCATGTACAGGTTGCAAAGAAGTGGTCATGCGAATCCTCCGATTCACGAAACTCGCGCAGTGTAGCACTCGGATATCTGACTGCAAGCGGGTGTATAAGTTCCTTTACAGCGACCCGCTGACCGGTCGTGATTCCCCTGTCCTCAGCGCGGCGCCAGCTCGCGCAGGTGGCGGGCCACGGCCAGCCAGGCGCCGACCCAGCCAAGCAGCACCGCGCCGACGGTGAGCGACAGGCCGTCGTCCAGCGGCACGCCCTGCAGGCCGAAGTCGCTGCCGTACAGCCCTGAAAGGTTGACCACCGAACCGTTCAGCCAGTTCAGCGAATAGGCCAGCAGCGCCCAGGACAGGATGCCCGCGCCCAGGCCGTACAACGCGCCCATGTACAGGAATGGCCGGCGCACGTAACCGTCCGTCCCGCCGACCAGCTTGATCACCTCGATTTCGTTACGGCGATTTTCGATGTGCAGGCGGATGGTGTTGCCCACCACCAGCAAGAGGGTCAGCACCAGCAGGATGGTCAGGCCGAAGACGAAGCGTTCGCCGAGCTTGAGGATCGCGCTCAGGCGCTCGACCCATACCAGGTCGAGCTGCGCCTGCTGCACATGAGGCAGCTCCGCGAGCTGCTGGCGCAGCGCTTCCAGGCCGGCCCGGTCGATCTGCTTGGGCGTGACCGAGATCACTGGCGGCAGCGGGTTCTCCGGCAGCTCCTTGAGCGCTTCGCCCAGGCCGGACTGTTCCTGCAATTCGCTGAGCGCCTGCTCGCGGCTGATCAGTTGGGCCTCGATCACGTCCGGCAGGCGTTCGATCTGCTCGCGCAGGTCCTGGCCCTGGTTTTCGCTGGTCTTCAGGTCGAGGAACAGGGAGATCTGCGCGGCGCGCTGCCAGGAGCCGCCGAGCCGTTCGACATTGTTCAGCAGCAGCGAGAGGCCCATCGGCAGGCTCAGGGTGATACCCATCACCAGGCAGGTGAAGAAGCTGCCGAACGGGTGGCCGAACAACCGGCGCAGGCTGTCCACCAGGCTGGCGCGATGGCTTTCCAGGTAGGCGCTGAACGAGCCGCTCCAGTCGGTCTGTTCCTGGCTCGGTTTCTCGCGGGTCTTGCGTTCCGGTGCGCCCTCTTCGGGGCCACGGGGAAGATCGTTGGCGCTCATCAGGCCTCGTCCTCACGGTCAGCGATGATCCGGCCACGCTGCAGGGTCAGCATGCGATGGCGCATACGGGCGATCAGGGCCAGGTCGTGGCTGGCGATCAGTACGGTGGTGCCCAGGCGATTGATATCCTCGAACACGCCCATGATTTCCGACGCGAGTCGCGGGTCGAGGTTGCCGGTGGGTTCGTCCGCCAGCAGCAGGGCCGGCTGGTGGACGATGGCGCGGGCAATGCCGACCCGCTGCTGCTGGCCGGTGGAAAGGTCGGAAGGCAACGCCTCGCCCTTTTCCTTCAGGTTCACCCGCTCCAGGGCCGAGGCCACGCGCTTGGCGATCTCCGGCTTGGGCATGCCGAGGATCTGCAGCGGCAGGGCGATGTTGTCCGCCACCGTACGATCGGTGAGCAGTTGGTGGTTCTGGAACACCACGCCGATCTGCCGGCGCAGGAAAGGGATCTGCGCGGTAGTGATGCGCCCCAGGTCCTGGCCGCCGAGCAACAGCTTGCCGCTGGTCGGTCGCTCCATCGCCAGGATGAGGCGCAGCAGGGTGCTCTTGCCGGCGCCGGAGTGGCCGGTGACGAAGAGGATCTCGCCACGGTGCACGCGGAAGGACACCTCATGCAGGCCTACGTGGCCGTTGGGATAGCGTTTGCCGACCTGCTCGAAGCGGATCATGCGTTCTCCCGCTCTGCGAAGAGTGCCTGGACGAAGGCGTCGGCCTCGAAGGTACGGAGATCGTCGATCCCCTCGCCGACACCGATATAGCGGATCGGCAGGCCGAACTGCTTGGCCAGGGCGAAGATCACCCCGCCCTTGGCGGTGCCGTCCAGTTTGGTCAGGGCCAGGCCGGTCAGCTCCACCGCGAGGTTGAACTGCTTGGCCTGGTTGATGGCGTTCTGCCCGGTGCCGGCGTCGAGCACCAGCAGGACCTCATGGGGCGCCGTCTCGTCCAGCTTGCCGATCACCCGGCGCACCTTCTTCAGCTCCTCCATCAGGTTGTCCTTGGTATGCAGGCGTCCGGCGGTATCGGCGATCAGCACGTCGATGCCGCGGGCCTTGGCGGCCTGCACCGCGTCGAAGATCACCGAGGCGGAGTCGGCGCCGGTGTGCTGGGCGATCACCGGGATGCGGTTGCGCTCGCCCCAGACCTGCAACTGCTCCACGGCGGCGGCGCGGAAGGTGTCGCCGGCGGCCAGCATGACCTTCTTGCCCTCGAGTTGCAGCTTCTTCGCCAGCTTGCCGATGGTGGTGGTCTTGCCCACGCCGTTCACCCCGACCACCAGGATCACATAGGGCTCGCGCGCGACGTCGACCTGCAACGGCTGCTCCACCGGGCGCAGCAGGCTGGCCAGCTCTTCCTGCAGCGCCTTGTACAGCGCGCCGCTGTCGGCCAGCTCCTTGCGCGCCACGCGCTTGGTCAGGTTCTGCACGATCAGGGTGGTGGCCTCGACGCCGACGTCGGCGGTCAGCAGGCGCGTCTCGATGTCGTCGAGCAGGTCGTCGTCGATTTCCTTGCGGCCGAGGAACAGGCTGGCCATGCCTTCGCCGATGCTGGCGCTGGTCTTGGACAGTCCCTGCCGGAGGCGGGCGAAGAAGCCCGGCCTGGTCGCCGGCTCGCTGACTGCCGGAGCGGCGGCCAGCGGCGCAACGGGCTCGGGCTCGGGCTCGGGCTCGGGCTCGGGCTCGGCAGCCAGGATAGGCTCGGGTTGCGCGACGGGCGCCTCGGGCCGGGGCGAATGCTCCTCGGCCGACGCTGGCTCGTCACCGGCGAGCGGCGCTTCGGCAACCGGCGCCGGCGGCTCGGCCGGCTCGGCAGCGGAGGGCTGCTGCCGACCTGGCTGTTCTGTCAGGGATTGCGCCACGCCATCGGCAGGCGCGCGCTGCTCGGCGGCCGCTGTCTCGGAGACCGGCTCGACAGGCTGATCGGCAGGCTGCTCGCCGGCTTGCGGCTTTTTCCGCCACCAGCCGAACAGACCTTTCTTTTCCCCGCCCTGCGGGGCCTTCTTGTCGTCGTTGGAACCAAACATGAATGCTTGTATCTCAAGGGAGCGGCACGGGACGTGGCCGCCCGGAAAACGGATGGGTATCCTAGCATCTCCTCGCCCGACGGGGCTAAGGGTCCTGCCCCGCAGTGACCTGAGACCCCGGTGGCGGCACGAAAGGTCCAGATCACCATGAAAACCCCAGCTCGCCGCCGCGTCGGCCTGCTCCTAGCCAGCCTTTGTCTCCCGCTTTTCGCCCAGGCGGCGGAAACCCAGCCCACCCACGAGTTCAGCCTCGACAACGGCCTGAAGGTCATAGTGCGTGAAGACCACCGCGCCCCGGTGGTGGTTTCCCAGCTCTGGTACAGGATCGGCTCCAGCTACGAGACACCCGGGCTCACCGGCCTGTCCCACGCCCTCGAACACATGATGTTCAAGGGCAGCCGCAAGCTCGGCCCGGGCGAAGCCTCGCGGGTGCTGCGCGACCTGGGTGCGGAAGAGAACGCCTTCACCACCGACGACTACACCGCCTATTACCAGGTCCTGGCCCGCGACCGCCTGCCGGTAGCGCTGGAGATGGAAGCCGACCGCATGGCCCACCTGAGCCTGCCGGCCGACCAGTTCAAGAGCGAGATCGAGGTGATCAAGGAGGAGCGCCGCCTGCGCACCGACGACAATCCCAACGCCCTCGCCTTCGAGCGCTTCAAGGCCGCCGCCTACCCGGCCAGCGGCTACCACACCCCGACCATCGGCTGGATGGCCGACC
The DNA here is from genome assembly GCF_013343155.1 of Pseudomonas sp. FDAARGOS_761. Classification (NCBI taxonomy): domain Bacteria; kingdom Pseudomonadati; phylum Pseudomonadota; class Gammaproteobacteria; order Pseudomonadales; family Pseudomonadaceae; genus Pseudomonas; species Pseudomonas sp. FDAARGOS_761. Next base: position 5,170,068 of record NZ_CP054572.1, read on the forward strand.
TGCAGCGCATGACCATCGACGACCTGCGCCACTGGTACGAATCCTGGTACGCGCCGAACAACGCCACCCTGGTAGTGGTCGGCGACGTCACCGCCGACGAGGTCAAGACCCTCGCCAAGCGCTACTTCGGCGAGATCCCCTGGCGCCAGCTGCCGCCGGCGCGCAAGCCGCTGGAACTGGCCGAGCCCGGCGAGCGCCGGCTCAAGCTGTACGTACGCACCCAGCTGCCGAACCTGATCATGGGCTTCAATGTGCCCAGCCTGGGCAGCAGCGAGAATCCTCGCGAAGTCAACGCCCTGCGCCTGATCGGCGCGCTGCTCGATGGCGGCTACAGCGCCCGCCTGGCCTCGCGCCTGGAGCGCGGCGAGGAGCTGGTCGCCGGCGCCTCCACCTACTATGACGCGTTCAACCGCGGCGACAGCCTGTTCGTCCTCTCGGCCACGCCGAACGTGCAGAAGGGCAAGACCCTCGAGCAGGTCGAGGCCGGTCTGTGGAAGCAGCTCGATGACCTCAAGCAGAACCCGCCCAGCGCCGCGGAGATCGAGCGCGTGCGCGCGCAGATGATCGCCGGGATGGTCTACGAGAAGGACTCCATCGCCGCCCAGGCCAGCAGCATCGGCCAGTTGGAAAGCGTCGGCCTGTCCTGGAAGCTGATCGACCAGGACCTGGAGGCCCTCAAGGCAGTGACTCCGGACGATATCCAGAAAGCCGCCCGCACCTATTTCACCCCGTCGCGCCTGACCCTGGCGCAAGTGCTGCCTGTGAAGGCCGAGGAAAAGGAGGCCCGTCATGAGTGAGCGCACAGGGCTGCGTTATGGCCTGCTCGGCCTGATCGTCATTGCGTTGCTGGCCGCGCTGGCCTATTTCGTCGCGCGTCCCACCCAGACCCCGGCGGCGGCCCATGCCGCGGCGGTCGAGGAAAACCAGTTGCAGTCGCTGAAGGACGTCGCCAAGCAGGCGCCGGTCCATCGCAAGCTGGACATCCAGGAATGGAAGACCGCCGAAGGCGCCAAGGTGCTGTTCGTCGAGGCCCATGAACTGCCGATGTTCGACCTGCGCCTGACCTTCGCCGCCGGCAGCAGCCAGGACGCCGGCACCCCCGGCCTGTCGATGCTGACCAACGCCATGCTCAACGAAGGCGTGCCGGGCAAGGACACCACTGCCATCGCCGCCGGCTTCGAGGACCTCGGCGCCTCGTTCAGCAACGGTTCCTACCGCGACATGGCGGTGGCCGGCCTGCGCAGCCTGTCCGACGCCGACAAGCGGACCCAGGCGCTGAAGCTGTTCGAACAGGTGATCGGCCAGCCGACCTTCCCCGAGGACGCCCTGGCACGCATCAAGAACCAGGTCCTGGCCGGTTTCGAGTACCAGAAGCAGAACCCCGGCAAGCTGGCCGGGCTGGAGCTGTTCAAGCGCCTCTATGGCGAGCATCCCTACGCGCACTCCAGCGACGGCGACGAAAAGTCCGTTCCACCGATCAGCCGCGAACAATTGCAGGCGTTCCACAAGAAAGCCTACGCCGCCGGCAACGTGGTCATCGCGCTGGTCGGCGACCTCTCGCGGCAGGAGGCCGAAGCGATCGCCGCAGAAGTCTCCAAGGCGCTGCCCCAGGGCCCGGCGCTGGCCAAGACCGCCCAGCCGGAAACGCCCAAGCCCGGCCTGACGCACATCGACTTCCCCTCCGAGCAGACCCACCTGATGCTCGCCCAGCTTGGCATCGACCGCCAGGATCCCGACTACGCGGCGCTCTACCTGGGCAACCAGATCCTCGGCGGCGGCGGCTTCGGCACCCGCCTGATGGACCAGGTGCGAGAAAGGCGCGGCCTGACCTACGGCATCTATTCCGGCTTCACCGCCATGCAGGCACGCGGTCCGTTCATGATCAACTTCCAGACCCGCGCCGAACTCAGCGAAGGTGCGCTGAAGCTGGTCCAGGACATCGTCCGCGACTACCTGGCCAACGGCCCGACCCAGAAGGAGCTGGACGACGCCAAGCGCGAACTGGCCGGCAGCTTCCCGCTGTCCACCGCGAGCAACGCCGACATCGTCGGCCAGCTCGGCGCCATCGGTTTCTACGGCCTGCCGCTGGACTACCTGGAAAGCTTCCTCAAGCAGGTCGAGGGACTCAGCGTCGAACAGGTCAGGACCGCCATGGCCAAGCACCTGGACGCCGACGCCTTCGTCATCGTCAGCGCCGGCCCGAGCGTGCCGCAGAAACCCCTGCCGCCACCCACCGCCAAGCCGGCCCAGCAACCCAGCGGCGTTCCGGAGCATTGATGAGCAAACCTACTGCGAAAGCCCCCGGCCGCCACGGCGGCCAGGGACAGCTGCGGATCATCGGTGGCGAATGGCGCAGCCGGCGTTTCGTCTTTCCCGACGGGCCCGGCCTGCGACCGACCCCGGACCGGGTCCGCGAGACCCTGTTCAACTGGCTGGCACCCTATGTCGAAGGCGCACGGGTGCTCGATCCCTTCGCCGGCAGCGGCGCGCTGTTCCTCGAGGCGTTGTCGCGCGGCGCCCGCGAAGGGCTGGCCCTGGATACCAACGGCGAAGCGGTGGCGGCCCTGCGCAACCACCTCGACGCGCTCAAGTGCGGCACCGCCCAACTGGTCCTCGGCGATGCCGTGCGCTACCTGGGAAACCAGGCTCCGAGCGCCTTCGACCTGGTGTTCCTCGACCCGCCGTTCCATCAGAACCTGCTGCAGGACGCCTGCCGCCTGCTCGAAACCCGCGGCTGGCTGAACCCCGACGCCTGGATCTATACCGAGAGCGAGAACGTCCCCTCGTCCCTCGGCCTGCCCGGAAACTGGCGGCTGCACCGGGAAAAGAAAGCCGGCAACGTACATTACGCGCTCTGGCAGCGGGGAGCCTGAGGATGAGCCCGGCTTCCGCGAGCATTCGCCAACGCCTACTGGCGCTTGGCGAGCCTTGCGCGGCGCAACCCGCCGCCGACTGGCAGGGCGATATCGCCCTGCCCGCCGAGCTGGAGCGTTTCTACCGCGAGGTCGGCCCGCTCGACTGCACCCTGGAGAGTGCCGGCAACCCATTTTTCCTGCCGTCCCTGGCCCGCCTCTGGCAGCGCCAGGCCGGCTATCGCTGGCACGGCATCAGCGGCGAGCGCCTGTCGGGCTGGCAGGACGACTGGCTGGTGGTGGCCGACCAGGGCGCCGACCCGTTCATCCTCGAGACCGGCAGCGGGCGCATACTCTTCGACCTGCATGGCGGCAGGGGCTGGGACCCGGCCCCGTGCTTCGACGACCTGTGGCAGATGGCGGCCAGCCTGGCCTGCTTCGGCGAGGTCTGGAGCGGCGCCGGCGAGGACATCCTGCTGGACGACTGCAGCGTCGCGCCCCGCTATCGGCAGCAGCTCGTCGACGAACTGCAACCGATCCTCGGTTCGCGCCAGCGGGCGGAGGACCTCGCCGACGAGTTCGGCTGGTAAGCTGGTGACCACACCACCACCGCCCATGACCTGCGCATGACCGCGTCCCCGACCTTCCAGCCCGCCTGGTGGCTGCCCAATCCGCACCTGCAGACCCTGTGGAGCCCGTTTTTCCGCCGCGGGCCGACCCTGGAACGGCAGCGCGAACGCCTGTGGCTGGCCGATGGCGACTTCATCGACCTCGACTGGGCCGGCCCGCACGATGCCGAAACCCCGCTGGTGCTGGCACTGCACGGCCTCACCGGGTCATCCTCGTCGCACTACATCCTCGGTCTGCAGCGCGCCCTGCTGGAGCGCGGCTGGGCCAGCGTGGCGCTGAACTGGCGCGGTTGCTCGGGGGAGCCGAACCGCCTGCCGCGCGGCTACCATTCCGGGGTCAGCGACGACCTCGCCGAGGTGGTCGCGCACCTGCGCGCCAGGCGCCCGCAAGCGCCGCTGTACGCGGTCGGCTATTCGCTGGGCGGCAACGTGCTGCTCAAGTACCTGGGCGAAACCGCTGGGGACTGCCCGCTGCTCGGCGGCGTCGCGGTGTCGGTGCCGTTCCGCCTGGACGAGTGCGCCGACCGCATCGGCCTGGGCTTTTCCCGGGTCTACCAGGCGCACTTCATGAAGGCCATGCTGGCCTACGTGCAGGACAAGCAGCGGCTGTTCGGCGAGCAGGGCCAGGCGGAAGGCCTGGCCGCCCTGCAACGTCTCGGTCCGCTGGAGGGCATGCGCACCTTCTGGGACTTCGACGGCCGGGTCACCGCGCCGCTGCACGGCTTCGCCGACGCCAGGGATTACTATCGGCGCGCGTCCAGCCGCTACTACCTGCCGGACATCCGCACGCCGAGCCTGATCATCCATTCCAGCGACGACCCCTTCGTGTTCGCCCGCAGCCTGCCCGATCGCAGCGAACTGGCACCCTGCACCGAGCTGGAACTGCACGCCCGCGGCGGTCACGTCGGCTTCGTCGACGGCTCTCCGCGCCAGCCCACCTACTACCTGGAACGACGCATCCCCGACTGGCTGGAGGCCCGCCTGCGGCAGCACTGAGCTGGCCGGCGTCCGGCGACGGGCGGCAGAATAGGAACAGGCTGAAGGAAAAAGGGGGGCGAATGGAACTGACGCTGCGGCACAACCCGATGCTCGACGACGCCGACTGCGAGGCGATCCTGGCGATCCACGCGGCGGTCGGCTGGGACCGGCGCATGCCGCCTGCCGAGCTACGCACGCTGTACCAGCATTCCGGCTATTCCCTGCTGGCCGAACGCGACGGCCGCCTGGTCGGCCTGCTGCGCGCCGAGGAAGAAACACCGATTCGCGTCTGGCTGGCGGAAATCGCCGTGCTGCCCGGCGCACAGCGCAGCGGCGTCGGCGCAGCCCTGCTGCGGCGCTTCGCCGAGGATCACCGCGGCGCCTACCTGTTCACCGACGCCACCCTCGGTACCGAAGCCTTCTTCCGCCGCCACGGCATCCACATCCAGCAGGTGCTGGAGAAAACCCTGCGCGATCAGAGCGGCACGTAGAGCCGCTCGGAAATCCCGTCCACCGCATCCTGGGCCTGCGCCTCGATGTGCCCGCTCTCCAGCGCCAGCACCTGGTAGATGCCGCGACGCAGTTGCGCCTCGCTGAGGTCGCCGTCGAGATCGAGGGTGGTGCAGAGGAAGCGCACCCAGGAGGTGAGGATGATCCAGGCGTTGAGGGTCAGGGCCTCCAGCTGGGTCTCGTTCATCCGCAGGATGCCGGCCTCGGTGAAGCCCCGGTAGATCGCCTTGGCGTTGACCAGGCAACGCTGGGCGAAGGCGCGGTAGCGCGCCGCCAGCTCCGGGTCGCTTTCCAGCAGGTGCTCGAGGTCGCGGTGGAGGAAGCGGTAGCGCCACATCGCGGCCAGTAGCGCTTCCAGGTAGAAGGTCTTGTCGTCCACCGTCAGACCCCGCCCTTCGGGCAGGCGCAGGAAACTCTCGACGTGGCTTTCGTACTCGGCGAACAGCTCGGCGATGATCGCCTGCTTGTTCGGGTAGTGGTAGTAGAGGTTCCCAGGCGATATACCCAGGTGGGTGGCGATATGGTTGGTGGTGACGCTGCGCTCGCCCTGGGCGTTGAACAGTTCCAGGCTGGCCTGGGCGATGCGATCGCGGGTCTTGATGCGTGGTGCCATGGGGACGACGGGCTCGTTCGGGTAACAGTGCGGGGCGCGCCCCGCCGTGACAGCGTAGAAGGTACACAAAGCTGGCCGCCCGGGTCAGCCCCCGGGGTGGCGGCCGGCGACCGGCCCGCCTTTCGTTGGGTACGCAAGCGCCGGGCTGGCAGGCATGCTGTTTGACACTTTAGAGTATTTACTCTAGAAATCCAGCGACGCAGCGAAATTCATCGGACCGAACCAGGTCCGCCACAACGACAGACGCGCGGCCACGCAGCCGCCCACGCTTCGCCGAGGAGCCAGCCCATGGTCGCCGATATCGCCTACCTGCAGCAGAGCCAGCAGGAAATCAACCAGCTCGAAGCCCTCTTCGCCCGCCAGCGCGCCGCCTACCTGGCGCAGCCGATGCCCGACGCCACGCAGCGCGTGCAGTGGCTGAAGGCCCTGCGCGACCTGCTGTTCAAGGAACAGCAGGCACTGATCGAGGCCATCGACCGGGACTTCAGCGCGCGCTCCGCCGACGAGACCCTGCTCGCCGAGATCATGCCCAGCCTGCACGGCATCCACTACGCCGCCAAGCGCGTGAAGAAATGGATGAAGCCCGCGCGCCGCGCGGTCGGCCTGCAATTCCAGCCGGCCTCGGCCCAGGTGGTGTACCAGCCGCTGGGCGTGGTCGGGGTGATCGTGCCTTGGAACTATCCGCTGTTCCTCTCCATCGGCCCGCTGACCGGGGCCCTCGCCGCCGGCAACCGGGTGATGATCAAGATGAGCGAGTCGACCCCGGCCACCGGGCGCCTGCTCAAGGACCTGCTGGCGCGGATCTTCCCCGAGGACCAGGTCGCCGTGGTGCTCGGCGAGGTAGACGTCGGCGTGGCCTTTTCCAAGCTGCCGTTCGACCACCTGCTGTTCACCGGCGCCACCAGCGTCGGCAAGCACGTGATGCGCGCCGCCGCCGAGAACCTGACCCCGGTCACCCTGGAGCTGGGCGGCAAGTCGCCGGCGATCGTCTCCGACAGCGTGCCGATGAAGGACGCCGCCGAGCGGATCGCCTTCGGCAAGAGCCTCAACGCCGGGCAGACCTGCGTCGCGCCCGACTACGTGCTGGTACCGAGCCGGCGCGTCGAGGAATTCGTCAGTCAGTACAAGGAGGTGGTCCAGGGCTTCTTCCCGCGTCTTTCGGACAACCCCGACTACACCGCGATCATCAACGAGCGCCAGCTCGGCCGCCTCCGGGGCTATCTCGACGACGCCCGCGAGAAGGGCGCGACCCTCGTCCCGCTGTTCGCCGAAGGCCAGCAACGGCGCCTGCCGCAGACGCTGCTGCTGAACGTCAGCGACGACATGAAAGTGATGCAGGAGGAAATCTTCGGCCCGCTGCTGCCGGTGATCCCCTACGAGCGCCTGGAAGACGCCCTGGCCTACGTCAACCAGCGCCCGCGACCGCTGGCCCTGTACTACTTCGGCTACGACAAGGCGCAGCAGCAGCGCGTGCTGCACGAGACCCACTCAGGCGGTGTGTGTCTGAACGACACCCTGCTGCATGTCGCCCAGGACGACATCCCGTTCGGTGGCGTCGGTCCCTCCGGCATGGGCCACTACCATGGCCACGAAGGCTTCCTCACCTTCAGCAAGGCCAAGGGCGTGTTCAGCAAGCCGCGCTTCAACGCCGCGCGAATGATCTACCCGCCCTACGGCAAGTCGATCCAGAAGCTCGTCTACAAGCTGTTCGTGCGCTGAACCGGGGCGCGTGCGGCGCCCCCTCATTCCTACGCTGCAGGTGACATAACAACAATGAGCGACACCACTCTCGAAAGCGCCGGCCTGTCCCGACGCAGCCTGATGAAAGTCGGCCTGATCGGCGGCGCGTTCCTCGCCACCGCGGGCGTCACCGCCAGCCTCACCGGCTGTTCGGCGGAGAAACCGGCGAGCGGCCTGGAAAAGGTCCGCGAATCCGACCTGCCGTTCCTCCGTGCGCTGCTGCCGGTGATGCTGCTCGGCGCGGTTTCCGCCGAGCAGATGCCGAAAGCCGTGGAGGGCGCGATCCAGAGCCTCGACCACAACCTGGCGCGGCTCTCCCCGGAGATGTTCAAGCTCACCCAGCAACTCTTCGACGTGCTCGCCCTGCCGCTCACCCGTGGCCCGCTGACCGGTATCTGGGGCAGTTGGGAGAACGCCAGCGGCGACGACGTTCGGGCATTCCTTTCGCGCTGGGAAAACAGCTTCATCGGCCTGTTGCGGATGGGCCACAGTTCGCTGATGCAACTGGCGATGATGGCCTGGTACGCCCGCCCCGAGGCGTGGGCCCATTGTGGCTATCCCGGACCGCCGAAGATCGCTTGAGCCGCCCCCGGAACAATACGAAGAGCCCGAAGCCGCCTAGCCTGAGAGTGCATTCATGCCTGTACCCGATCTGTTCGCCGAGGGCCTCGCCCGCGGCTGGAAAACCTACAACGGCTCGCGCCTGGACGCCGACCTGGAGCTGGAGGCCGACGTGGTCGTGGTCGGCACCGGCGCCGGCGGCGGCACCACCGCGGAAATCCTCAGCGCCGCCGGCCTGAAGGTGCTGCTGGTGGAAGAGGGCCCGCTGAAGACCAGCAGCGATTTCAAGATGCAGGAGGCCGACGCCTACCCCGAGCTGTACCAGGAAGGCATCGGCCGGATGAGCAAGGACGGCGCCATCACCATTCTCCAGGGTCGCGCCGTGGGCGGCACCACCCTGATCAACTGGACCAGCAGCTTCCGCACCCCGGAACCGACCCTGCAGCACTGGGCCCAGGTCTACGGGGTCAAGGGCCACAGCGCGGAGGACATGGCGCCCTGGTTCGAGAAAATGGAGCAGCGCCTGCACGTGGCGCCCTGGGCGCTGCCGCCGAATGCCAACAACGACGTGATCCGCCTGGGCTGCGAGAAGCTCGGCTATCACTGGAAGGTCATCCCGCGCAACGTCCTCGGTTGCTGGAACCTCGGCTACTGCGGCATGGGCTGCCCGGTCAACGCCAAGCAGTCGATGCTGGTCACCACCATCCCGGCGACCCTCGACAAGGGCGGCGAGCTGCTCTACCTGGCGCGCGCCAACCGCCTGCTGCTGGATGGCGACAAGGTGACGGGCCTCGAATGCCTGGGCATGGATGAGCGCTGCGTGGCTCCCAACGGCCGCCGGATCAGGGTCCGGGCCAGGCACTACGTGCTCTCCGGCGGCGGCATCAACACCCCGGCGATTCTTCTCCGCTCGAAGGCGCCTGATCCGAGCCAGCGGGTCGGCAAGCGCACCTTCCTGCACACGGTGAATTTCAGCGCGGGGCTGTTCGACCGGGTGATCAACCCCTTCTACGGCGCACCGCAGTCGATCTACTCCGACCATTTCCAATGGGACGACGGTGTCACCGGACGCATGTCCTACAAACTGGAGGTGCCGCCGCTGCAACCGTCGCTGGCCTCGGTGCTGCTCGGCGGCTTCGGCAGCGACAACGCCCTGCGCATGGAACAGCTACCGCATACCAACATGATGCTCGCCCTGCTTCGCGACGGCTTCCACCCGGACAGCGCGGAGGGCTCGGTCGGCCTGCGCGGCGACGACACCCCGGTGCTCGACTACCGGATGACCGACTACACCTGGGACGGTATCCGCCGTGCCTTCCATACCATGGCGGAGATCCAGTTCGCCGCCGGCGCCCGGGAAGTGCGGCCGGTGCACAGCGACGCGCGTAGCGCGAAGAACCTGCAGGAGGCGCGCGGGATCATCGACGGCCTGCGCCTGGAGATCTACCGCACGCGCCTGGGCAGCGCCCACGTCATGGGCGGCTGCGCCATGGGCGAAGACCCGGCCGTGGCGGTGGCCGACAGCCTCGGCCGCCATCACCACCTGCGAAACCTGTCGATCCACGACGGCTCGCTGTTCCCTACCAGCATCGGCGCCAACCCGCAGCTCTCGGTCTACGGTCTTACCGCGCAACTGGCCAGCGCGCTGGCCGAACGCCTGGCCAGGGCCTGAACCGCCGCCGGGCGGGCCGCGCGCCGCGGCAGCCGGCCCGGCGCCATCAGACCTATGGGCTAAAGGCCGATGGCCCGTGCGTCTTGGCCGCACGGGCATCCCTGCGCTACCATCCGATTCCCTTACGAAACCCTGCCAGGACGTAGCGATGAACCGAGTGCTGTACCCAGGCACCTTCGATCCCATCACCAAGGGTCACGGCGATCTGATCGAACGTGCTTCACGGCTTTTCGACCATGTGATCATCGCGGTCGCCGCCAGCCCCAAGAAGAACCCCCTGTTCAGCCTGGAACAGCGGGTGGCGCTGGCCCAGGAGGTCACCAAGCACCTGCCGAACGTCGAGGTGGTGGGCTTCTCCACCCTGCTGGCGCACTTCGTCAAGGAGCAGAAGGCTAATGTCTTCCTCCGCGGCCTGCGCGCGGTTTCCGACTTCGAGTACGAGTTCCAGCTGGCCAACATGAACCGCCAGCTCGCCCCCGACGTGGAAAGCATGTTCCTCACCCCGTCGGAGAAGTATTCCTTCATTTCCTCGACGCTGGTCCGGGAAATCGCCGCTCTCGGCGGGGATATCAGCAAGTTCGTGCATCCGGCCGTGGCAGACGCCCTGGCGGAACGTTTCAAGCGCTGATCCGCATCTCTCCGCCGGCCTCCCGTCGGCGCCCCGCGTGCACTGCGGGCGCCGATGCGGCACAATTCCGCTATTCCCGTTACCGATGCCGTGGCTGTCCGTCGCGGTTGGAGTTGTTAGATGTCCCTGAAAATCACTGACGATTGCATCAATTGCGACGTCTGCGAACCCGAATGCCCGAACGGCGCGATCTCGCAAGGCGAAGAAATCTATGTGATCGATCCCAATCTCTGCACCGAGTGCGTCGGCCACTACGACGAGCCGCAGTGCCAGCAGGTCTGTCCGGTGGACTGCATTCCCCTCGACGACGCCAATGTCGAGAGCAAGGACCAGTTGATGGAGAAATACCGGAAGATCACCGGCAAGGCCTGATCCCCGCCGGCGCCTGTCCTTCAGGGACGGTTCGCGCCCCGTCCGACGCGCTTTTGGCTATCCTTGGCAATCCAGTCTGAGGCGTTCGCGGTCCCGTCCCGCGAACGCCGCTGAACAGTGAGCCGCCATGTCCTTCCTGAACCTGCCCGTCCGTACCCTGGTCGCCGCCTGCGGCCTGTCCCTGCTCAGCCTCGCGGCGCATGCCGACAGCTTTCGCGGCGACGCCCACGCACCGCAGCAGGCCGCCGTCGCCACGCCGCATCCGGCCGCGACCGTCGCCGGCCTGGAAACCCTGGCCAATGGCGGCAACGCCTTCGACGCCGCGGCGGCCATCGCCGCTGCCCTGGCGGTAGCCGAGCCTTACGGCTCGGGACTCGGCGGCGGTGGATTCTTCCTTCTGCGCCAGGCCGGCGCGCAGCCGACCTATCGCTTCCTCGACGCCCGCGAGCGCGCGCCGAAGGCCGCCTACGCCGACATGTACCGGCGCAACGGCAAGGTCGACCCCAGGCTGTCCGTCGACGGCCCGCTGGCGGCGGCGATCCCCGGCTTGCCGGCGGCGCTGGTCGAATTGAGCGGCCGCTACGGACGCAAGCCCCTGGCCGACAACCTGGTGCCGGCGATCCGCCTGGCGGTGGATGGCGTATCCGTCGACCGGGTCTACCGCGACCGCGCCGCCATGCGCCTGGAAGCGATGCGCAAGGACCCGGAAACCGCGCGGATCTTCCTCGACAAGGGCGGAATCCCCGACGAATGGAACCTGCTCCGCCAACCGCAGTTGGCACGTACCCTGGAACGCCTCGGGCGCTACGGGCGGATCGGCTTCTACGAAGGCGAGACAGCGGACAAGCTGCTCACCGGGGTCCGCGCCGGCGGCGGCATCTGGAGCGCGGCCGACCTGCGCGACTACCGGGTGATCGAACGCCGCCCGCTGGAGGTGAAGCTGGCCAACGGCCGCGAACTGATCAGCGCACCGCCGCCCTCGGCCGGCGGCGTGGCCCTGGCGCAGAGCCTGCAGATGCTGGAACAGCTGCCGTGGCAGAAGGCCGAGCCGGTACAGCGCGCCCATTACGTGCTGGAGGTCCTGCGCCGTGCCTACCGCGATCGAGGCCTGCTCGGCGACCCGGACTTCGTCGCCAACCCGCTGCCCAGCTTGCTGGCGCCGGACTACCTGAAGCGCCTTGCCGCCGGCATCGACCCGCGCCGCGCCACGCCCAGCTCGGCGCTGCCGGAGGCGCCGGCCTGGCGCGAAGGCGACCACACCACCCACTTCGCGGTGATCGATGCCCAGGGCAACGCGGTGGCCGCCACCCTCTCGGTGAACCTGCCGTTCGGCGCCGCCTTCACCGTTCCCGGTACCGGCGTGGTGCTGAACAACGAGATGGACGATTTCGCCGCCGACACCCAGGGCGCCAACAGCTACGGCCTGGCCGGCAGCCAGGCGAACGCGGTGGCGGCCGGCAAGCGCCCGCTGTCGAGCATGAGCCCGAGCTTCCTGGAAAGCCCGACCGACTTCGCCGCCTTCGGCACCCCTGGCGGCAGCCGCATCCCGAGCATGGTGCTGATCTCCATGTTGCAGTACTTCGACGGCCGCCCGGTCGGCCAATGGGTTGCCGCGCCGCGCTACCACCACCAGTACAAGCCGGACGTCGTCGAGTACGAACCGCGCGCCTTCAGCGATGCCGAGGCCGCCGAACTGCGCCGGCGCGGCTATCAGCTCAAACGCCTGGAGCGCAGCTACGGCAACCAGCAGGTGCTCTACTGGGACAAGCGCAGCGGCCGCGTCGACGCCGCCAGCGACCCGCGCGGGATCGGTTATTCGGCGTTTTCCCCGGAGATGCAGGCACAGCCCCAGGCGCACTGAACCCCAGGAGAGCGGCGAAACGAGAGACAGCGCTCAAAAACGCGGATACCAGCGATCGATGATGGCCTTTTGACATCCATCCATGCTAGCTTGCGCGCCGCCGCGCAGGCGGCTCACACGGATACTGGATAATCAAAAGCAAGGAAACCCGATGTCGCTGTTTCGTCCCCTCCTGATCGCCTCCACCCTCGCCCTCGCCAGCGGTTGCGCCAGCGGCCTCAACTCGCAGCAGACGGCCGAACTTGAGTATTACGAAGCCCGCAACCTGGCGGTCATCGAGAAATCCCCCGGCACCGGCGCGGCCCTCGGCCTGCTCCCCGGCGGCGGCTCCTTCTACGGCCGTTCCTACGGACTCGGAGTGGTCAACCTGCTGTTCTGGCCGCTGTCGATCCTCTGGGACCCGGTGAGCGGCTACGACGCATCCCAGCGCATCAACTACACCGCGACCCGGGTGCACCTGGAGAAGCTGCGCCAGCGCGACTTCGACGAACTGCAACGGCTGGCCGACAACGGCGCATTGGACGGCGCCACGCTGGCGCAGAAGCGCCAGGACGTGGAAACGAAATACCGCTACACCCCCTGAACAAGAAAAAGCCGATCGATGACCGGCCGGGTCCTCCTCGACCGACAGGACGCCCCGGCCCACGCGTAGACGTCTCGCCGACGAGTCCGGCTGGCAATCCAGGCGGCGGGCCTCACTGGCTCGCCGCTTCAGCCGCCTGTTGCGCATCCTCCGCACTGGCTTCCACCGCCTCCGGTTCAGACGAGGCGCCCTCCATGCCTCGGCCGGAGTGCCGGCGATCGGCGACACCGGAGCAGTCGGCGACGCCGGACAGCTCTCCATCCAGCGCAGCGTGAATCCAGTTTTCCAAACGGGTGTACCAGGCTGCGTTCGCGGCGCTCTCCAGCCAGGCGATGGCATCCGCATCCTGCTGCTGTGCGGCCTTTTCCAGCCAGAGCCGTGCTTGCAGCTTGTTCATCCCGGCACCGGAACCGTTCCAGTAGGCCTCGCCCACCTTGAACTGGGCACGGGCATCTCCCTGGGTCGCAGCCTTGCAGAACCACTGGAAGGCCTTTTCCCGGCTGCCGGCATAACGGTCCAGCAGGGCGGCTTCCTCGTCTGAAGTGGCGGAATAGACGCCTTGCGAGTCGTCCAGGTAGAACCATCCCAGATTGGTTTCGGCGTCTTCGCTACCGCTGGCCGCCGCACGTTCGAACCAGGTCCCGGCCTTCACCCGGTCCTGGTCGACCCCTTCGCCTCTCCAGTAGAGAACGCCCATTTCATTCTGGGCGGCGGCATCCCCCTGCTCCGCGGCCTTCCGGAACCAGCGTGCCGCCTCGGTCTTGTCCTGTGGCCCGCCGTCACCATCGCGATAGAGCATGGCCAGTTGGATCTGCGCGCGGACCATCCCCGCAGCGGCCGCCTTGCCCCACCATTCGCGCGCGCTGGCGTAGTTCTGTTGCTGGTAGAAGTAGGCGCCGAAATCGAACAGCGCCTGCGGCTCCCCCGTCTCGGCGGCCTGGCGGAGGCGGGTGAATTCGGCGAACAGTTCATCGCCGCGCTTGTCGCCCTGCTCGGCCTTGGACTGCTCCTTGGCGAGGTCGGACACCGCGTCCTCCGCCCAGGCGAACGAGGGTACGGCAAGAGCAAGGACGGACAGGAACACCCACTGACTGAACATACGCGAAATCCTTATCTTGGTTGAGTCGGTCGGCCACCCCTGGTCGACCTTGTGACCTTGCTGGTCAGCAGGACACTGTCACCATCGGAGAGTCCGATCAAGTGCCGCGAACGGTCCGTGCGGAACATCTGTCATCGGCCGATGCGGCGCTATAGCTGCCGCCTGCCGTGGCGGAAGAAAAGACTTAGCCCAATCTCCGTGCCCCCTGCAATGCATCGAGAAAACAAAAAGCCGGTCGATGACCGGCTTTTTTTCATTCCGTTGGAAACTCAGCTTTCGTCGTGGTTATAGCCGCTGGTGGTGCAGCCCAGGCAACGGACGAAGGCTTCCTTGCCCGGATCGACCACCAGCGCCTGGCCGGCCTTGCCGACGCTGCCGCTGGCCGCGGTGAACGGCAGGCTGACCACGAAGGCCACCGCCCCGACGGCCGTGGCGGCGATCAGGAAGGGACGGGCGATGAGCAGATCGCCGATCATGGCGTACGCGGGGGGCGCTTCGACGGTGTACATCGGGTCGCCGCTGGCGTTTTCCTGCACGGCATCCGCCAGCGCGGGCATGGACGAGAGCCCGGTGGTCAGCGCCAGCACGAGCGCGGTGGTGCGAAACAGGTTCATGGAGGCGGTCCTTTCTGGTTTTTGGTTGGGCAGATATCGCCTAACTATAACAGCGCTGCGGGTAGTGCCAGCGTGACCGCCTTCAATCGCCGAGGAATGCGTAGTGCGGCTTTTTCGGGATGAACGGCCGGTAGAAGCCAATCAGGCTGCACAGGTCGTCGTCCTCGTTGCCGGTCGGCCAGAAGGGTTCGCCGATGACGATCCGCCGGTTCTCGTAGTCCAGCGCCGCCGGCACCACCGGCACGCCGGCGCCACGGGCGATGTGGTAGAAGCCCATGCGCCAGCGGTCGACCTTCTTGCGCGTGCCTTCCGGAGCGATGATCAGCATGAACTCACGGTGCTCGCGGAAGGCCTGGATCGCCTGGTCCACGGTATTCAGCTTCAGGTGGCGCTGGATCGGGATACCGCCCCAGCGCCGCATCAGGCCGCCCAGCGGGCCGTTGAACAGGGTGTGCTTGCCGAACCAGCGGGCGTTCAGGCGCAGGACGAACTTGGCGGCAAGGAAGGCCACGAAGTCCCAGTTCGAGGTGTGGTGGGCGCCGATCACCACGAACTTGTCGAGCGCGGGCAATTGGCCCTCGATCTTCCAGCCGGAGAGTTTCAGCATGGCATGGCCGAGCGACTCGACCAGGGTGTTGCGAGGCAGGTAATTGCCGGACATCGTGCACCTTTCTTATGGCAGGCCGCTCACCGTGGCGGCCCTTCTTGTGGCGGTAGAGTATGCGCGGCGCGGCGCTTCAGCGTTGGCAGCGCGGGCAGTACACGCTGGCGCGCTGGCCTAGGCGGATCTCGCGCAGGGTGCTGCCGCAGACCTTGCAGAACTCCCCGCCACGGCCATAGACGAACAATTCCTGCTGGAAGTAACCGGGCTGGCCGTCGCCGCCGACGAAATCGCGCAGGGTGGTGCCGCCGCGCTCGATGGCGATCGCCAGGATCCGCTTGATCTCCTCCGCCAGGCGCAGGTAGCGCGCCTTGGAGATGCTCCCGGCGGGCTTGCGCGGATCGATGCCGGCGGCGAACAGCGCTTCGCTGGCGTAGATGTTGCCGACCCCGACCACCACCGCGTTGTCCATGATGAACGGCTTGACCGCCATGCTCCGCCCGCGCGACAGCTCGAACAGACGCTGGCCGGCGAAAGCGTCGGTCAGCGGTTCCGGGCCGAGGTTGCGCAGCAGCTCGTGTTCCAGTGGCGCCAGGCTCCAGAGCATGGCGCCGAAGCGCCGCGGATCGGTGTAGCGCAGGGCCATGCCCGAGGCCAACTCGATGTCGACGTGCTCGTGGCGACTGGCCGGGGTGCCGCTCTCCACCAGCCTCAGGCTGCCGGACATGCCCAGGTGGCTGATCAGCGTACCGGCCTCGGCGCCCAGCAGCAGGTACTTGGCGCGGCGCTCGACGCTGACGATGCGTTGTCCGGACAGGCGCACGTCCAGGTCTTCGGGGATCGGCCAGCGCAGGCGCCGCTCGCGCACGATCACGCGCTCGACGCGCTGGCCTTCGAGGTAGGGGGCGATGCCCCGGCGGGTGGTTTCGACTTCGGGTAGTTCGGGCATGGCGGCAGCAATCCGGTTGACCGCGGCACCTTAGCAGGAAGCGCCGCGGCGCGGCCAGTCAGTAGCTGCCCTGGCCGACGCCCAGCTCGAGAATCGAGCCCTTGAGGTTCTCGAAGTCGTAGTCGGTGAGCCCGACGTAGTCCAGCACCAGCGCGCCGATGCTGTTCCACTCGTGGTCTTCCGGCTGGTTGCCGAGAATCCGGTGCGAGCCGCAGATGTGCTCGGCCATCTTCAGGATCGCCAGCAGGTTCTTCAGCTGGGTGTCGCGGGCCGACTCGTCGCCGAAGATCGACAGCGCGTTGTGGTGGTTGGCGATCGCCTCGCAGACGTGCTCCGGCAGGCGCCAGGAACGCGCGGTGTAGTAGCCGACCACCGCATGGTTGGTGTTCAGCACGCGGTTCTCGGTGTCCACCACCCGGCGCTCGTCGCTGGCGGCGGCATAGGCCTCCTCCAGCACCGCCATATAGTGCGGGAAGCGCTTGAGCATCAGCGGAATGCCGCAGTTGTGGAACAGGCCGAGGGCGTAGGCTTCGTCCACCGACTCGTAGCCGACCCGCTTGGCCAGGCTCAGGCAGCTCATGGCCACGTCCTGGGCGGTGTCCCAGAAACGGTTGAGGGTGACGATGGTGTCGTCGCTCATCTCGCCCTTGATCGACTGGGCGTTGATCAGGTTGATCACCGAACGACTGCCCAGCAGGTTCACCGCGCGCTGGATCGAAGTGATGCGGTTGGCCAGGCCGAAGAACGGCGAGTTCACCAGTTTCAGGAGGGCGCCGGAAAGGCCCGGGTCCTGGCTGATCAGCCTGGCGATGTTCTTCAGGTCCGGATTGGGCATGACCTGCTCCATCTGCAGGTCGACCATGATCTGGGGTTGCGGCGGCACGCTGATGCCTTGCAGGGCCTGGCGGATCTGCTCGGCGGTGAGTTCTTGGACCATGAGGGCGGGGGCGAAAGTTGACGGTGTGCGCAGTTTACCCGGAGAACCCCGCCATGGGGCGGGCTTCTGCCGGAAAAGCGGCGCCAGGCAACGGGCATGGAACTTTTCCCGCAGCCGCCAGGGTCGGAATGAATACCCCCATCCGATATCGGGAGACACGCCATGACCCAATCCCTGCACGGCAAGGTCGTCGCCGCCCTGGTGACCGACGGTTTCGAACAGGTCGAACTGACCGGTCCGAAAAAAGCCCTGGAAGACGCCGGCGCCACGGTAAGGATTCTTTCCGACAAGGCCGGCGAGGTGCGCGGCTGGAACCATCACCAGCCAGCCGACGCCTTCCGCGTCGACGGCACCTTCGAAGACGCCAGCCTGGACGACTACGACGCCCTGCTGCTGCCCGGCGGGGTGATCAATTCCGACCAGATCCGCAGCCTGGCCAAGGCCCAGGAACTGGCGATCCGCGCCGAACAGGCGAGCAAGCCGGTGGCGGTGATCTGCCACGGCGCCTGGCTGCTGATCTCCGCCGGCCTGGTGCAGGGTCGTACCCTGACCAGTTGGCCGTCGCTCAAGGACGACATCAACAACGCCGGCGGCCACTGGGTGGACCAGGAGGTAGCGGTGGACGGAAAGCTGGTGAGCAGCCGCAAACCCGAAGACATCCCGGCCTTCAACCGTCGATTCATCGAAATCCTCGCCGGCTGAACGGCCCGCGTTCGCGCAGCGGCGAATCCCGTCGCTGCGCTATAATCGCGCTCTTTTGCCGGAGCCTTTCCCATGACCCTGCCCAGCTTGCGTCTCAAAGCCAACGCCGAGCGCCGCCTGCGCGCCGGCCACCTGTGGGTCTACAGCAACGAGGTGGATGTCGCCGCGACGCCGCTGAATGCCTTCGCCGCCGGCGACCAGGCGGTGCTGGAAATGGCCAACGGCAAGCCGCTGGGCATCGTCGCGCTGAGCCCGAACAATCTCATCTGCGGCCGCCTCATTTCCCGTGATACCAAGCACGTTCTCGACAAATCGCTGCTGGTTCATCGCATCAACATCGCCCTCAGCCTGCGCGAGCGGCTTTTCGACAAGCCGTTCTACCGGCTGGTCTACGGCGATTCCGACCTGCTGCCCGGCCTGGTGGTCGATCGCTTCGGCGACGTGCTGGTGGTGCAACTGGCGTCCGCGGCCATGGAACTGCACAAGGACGAGGTGCTCGCTGCCCTGCTGCAGGTGCTCAAGCCCGCCGCCGTGCTCTGGAAGAACGACTCCAGCGCGCGCGACGCCGAGGGCCTGGAGCGCTACGTGGCCAACGCCTACGGCGAAGTGCCGGAGTGGGTCGCGCTGGAAGAGAACGGCGTGAAGTTCGAGGCGCCGGTGCTGGCCGGGCAGAAGACCGGCTGGTTCTACGACCACCGCATGAACCGCGCGCGCCTGGCGCCCTACGTGCAGGGCAAGCGGGTCCTCGACCTGTTCAGCTATATCGGTGGCTGGGGCATCCAGGCCGCCGCCTTCGGCGCCAGCGAAGTGATGTGCGTGGACGCGTCCGCCTTCGCCCTCGACGGCGTCGAGCGCAACGCGGCGCTGAACGGCGTAGCGGAGAAGGTCGCCTGCGTCGAGGGCGACGTGTTCGAGGCCCTGCGCGAACTGAAGGCCGCCGACGAACGCTTCGACGTGGTGATCGCCGACCCGCCGGCCTTCATCAAGCGCAAGAAGGACCTGAAGAACGGCGAGGCCGCCTACCGCCGTCTCAACGAACAGGCCATGCGCCTGCTGAGCAAGGACGGCATCCTGGTCAGCGCCTCCTGCTCGATGCACCTGCCCGAGGACGACCTGCAGAACATCCTGATCGGCAGCGCCCGCCATCTCGACCGCAACATCCAGCTGCTCGAGCGCGGCGGCCAGGGCCCCGACCATCCGGTGCACCTGGCGATCGCGGAAACCCGCTACATCAAGAGCCTGACCTGCCGGCTGCTGCCCAACGGCTGAGCCCGTCCCGGCGGATGAGCGCCTGCGTTCATCCGCCCTACGGCCACCGCCGCTCATGGCGCGACGGGCGGCGCAAGACGCCAGCCGGGTCGCGACGCGCCGCTCCGCCGACCGCCAGCCTTCCCCATTCGCCCGCTCTGGGCTTAGAATCCGGGCATTCCTCGCCAATCATCCCCCGGCGGGCAGTGAGCCCAGGCCGTCGCCAATGGTGACCCCATTCAGACCCCGGCCAACTCCGTACACTCGGCTATTCCCCGTTTGCATCCGGTTCCTTCGACGCTCACGATACAGTCATAACCCGAACCTGATTAGCCGCAGGAAATCGTCATGCCCGATTACCGCTCGAAAACCTCCACCCACGGCCGCAACATGGCCGGCGCCCGCGCCCTCTGGCGCGCCACCGGGATGAAGGACGAAGACTTCAAGAAGCCGATCATCGCCATCGCCAACTCCTTCACCCAGTTCGTGCCCGGCCACGTGCACCTGAAGGACCTCGGCCAACTGGTCGCCCGCGAGATCGAGAAGGCCGGCGGCGTGGCCAAGGAATTCAACACCATCGCCGTCGACGACGGCATCGCCATGGGCCACGACGGCATGCTCTATTCGCTGCCGAGCCGGGAGATCATCGCCGACTCCGTGGAATACATGGTCAACGCCCACTGCGCCGACGCCATCGTCTGCATCTCCAACTGCGACAAGATCACCCCCGGCATGCTGATGGCCGCGCTGCGCCTGAACATCCCGGTAGTGTTCGTCTCCGGCGGGCCGATGGAAGCCGGCAAGACCAAGCTGGCCAGCCACGGCCTGGACCTGGTCGATGCCATGGTGGTGGCCGCCGACGACTCCTGCTCCGACGAGAAGGTCGCCGAGTACGAGCGCAGCGCCTGCCCGACCTGCGGCTCCTGCTCCGGCATGTTCACCGCCAACTCGATGAACTGCCTGACCGAGGCGCTCGGCCTGTCGCTGCCGGGCAACGGCTCGACCCTGGCCACCCACGCCGACCGCGAGCAACTGTTCCTGCGCGCCGGGCGCCTGGCCGTGGAACTCTGCCAGCGCTATTACGGCGAAGGCGACGACAGCGTGCTGCCGCGCAACATCGCCAACTTCAAGGCCTTCGAGAACGCCATGACCCTGGACATCGCCATGGGCGGCTCGACCAATACCATCCTGCACCTGCTGGCCGCCGCCCAGGAGGCCGAGGTGCCGTTCGACCTGCGCGACATCGACCGCCTGTCGCGCAAGGTGCCGCAACTGTGCAAGGTGGCGCCGAACATCCAGAAGTACCACATGGAAGACGTACATCGCGCCGGCGGCATCTTCTCCATCCTCGGCGAACTGGCCCGCGGTGGCCTGCTGCACACCGACGTCCCCACCGTGCACAGCCCGAGCATGGCCGACGCCATCACCCAGTGGGACATCACCCAGACCCGCGACGAAGCCGTGCACACCTTCTTCAAGGCCGGTCCGGCGGGCATCCCGACCCAGACCGCGTTCAGCCAGAACACCCGCTGGCCGAGCCTGGACGACGACCGCGCCGAGGGCTGCATCCGCAGCGTCGAGCATGCCTATTCCAAGGAAGGCGGGCTGGCCGTGCTCTACGGCAACATCGCTCTCGACGGCTGCGTGGTGAAGACCGCCGGGGTCGACGAGTCGATCCACGTGTTCGAAGGCAGCGCGAAGATCTTCGAAAGCCAGGACGCCGCGGTGAAAGGCATCCTCGGCGACGAGGTGAAGGCCGGCGACATCGTGATCATCCGCTACGAAGGACCGAAGGGCGGGCCGGGCATGCAGGAAATGCTCTATCCGACCAGCTACCTGAAGTCCAAGGGCCTGGGCAAGCAGTGCGCCCTGCTCACCGACGGACGCTTCTCCGGCGGCACCTCGGGCCTGTCCATCGGCCACGCCTCCCCGGAAGCCGCCGCCGGCGGCGCCATCGGCCTGGTGCAGGACGGCGACAAGGTGCTGATCGACATTCCCAATCGCTCGATCAACCTGCTGGTCAGCGACGAAGAACTCGCCGCACGCCGCGCCGAACAGGACAAGAAGGGCTGGAAGCCGGCCGCGCCGCGTGCCCGCCGCGTCAGCACCGCGCTCAAGGCCTACGCCCTGCTCGCCACCAGCGCCGACAAGGGCGCGGTACGCAACAAGGCGCTGCTGGACGGCTGAATCGTCCCGCGACGAAAAAAGCCCGGTCCCGCGCCGGGCTTTTTCATTCACGCGTGCGCGCGCCGAATGGCGGATAATCGCAAGCGGTCATTCGCCCTACCGCTCACCCACGCTCCAACCGTAGGGCGCATACGCCACCTGCGTTATCCGCCGACATGCGGCGCAGCCAGGCCTGGGCGAGACCGTGTTCGCCCAGTAAAATCGCGCTCTTTTTCCCCGGACCGCCACCATGAGTTCCCTGCAAAGCCCGTCGGACGCCAGCGCCCGCAACGACCTGGTCTATGGCCTGGACGACCGTCCCAGCGCTCCCATCGCCCTGCTCGCCGCCCTCCAGCACCTGCTGGCGATCATCGTGCCGATCGTTACCCCCGGCCTGCTGATCTGCCAGGCGCTGGGCGTATCGCCGCGCGACACCAATCTGATCGTGTCGATGTCGCTGGTGATTTCCGGCATCGCCACCTTCGTCCAGTGCAAGCGCTTCGGCCCGTTCGGCGCCGGACTGTTGATCGTCCAGGGCACCAGCTTCAACTTCGTCGGCCCGCTGATCGCCGGCGGGGCGCTGATGGTCAAGCAGGGTACGCCGGTGGAAAGCGTGATGGCGGCGATCTTCGGCGTGGTCATCGCCGGCTCCTTCGTCGAGATGGGCATCTCGCGCATACTGCCGTTCGTCAAGCGGCTGATCACCCCGCTGGTGACCGGCATCGTCGTGCTGATGATCGGCCTGACCCTGATCAAGGTCGGCCTGATCAGCATGGGCGGCGGCTTCTCGGCGATGTCCAACGGCACCTTCGCCAACGGCGAGAACCTGCTGCTGTCCGGCGTGGTGCTGGGCATCATCGTGGTGCTCAATCGCATCCCGGTGGTATGGATGCGCAGTTGCGCCATCGTCATCGCCCTGGCCGTCGGCTACGCGCTGGCCGGCTACCTCGGCCGCCTGGACTTCACCGGCATGCACCAGGCCGAGCTGTTCCAGGTACCGACCCCGCTGCACTTCGGCCTGGACTTCTCCTGGCCGCTGTTCATCCCGATGCTGGTGATCTACCTGGTCACCTCCCTGGAAGCCATCGGCGACGTCACCGCCACCAGCAAGGTGTCGAAGCAACCGGTGGAAGGCCCGCTGTGGATGCAGCGGATCAAGGGCGGCGTGCTGGTCAACGGCGCCAACTCGTTCCTCGCCGGTATCTTCAATACCTTCCCCAGCTCGGTGTTCGCCCAGAACAACGGGGTGATCCAGCTCACCGGCGTGGCCAGCCGCTACGTCGGCCTGTGGATCGCCGCCATGCTGGTCCTGCTCGGCCTGTTCCCGAGCGTCGCCGGGGTCATCCAGGCGGTGCCGGAACCGGTACTGGGCGGCGCGGCGATGGTGATGTTCGGCGCGGTGGCCGCTTCGGGCATCAACATCCTCGCCGGCATCCAGCTGGACCGCCGCGCCCTGCTGATCATCGCCGTGTCCCTGGCCCTCGGCCTGGGCGTTTCGCAGGTGCCGGAGTTCCTCGCGCACATGCCCGCGGCGCTGCGCAACGTGCTGGAATCCGGGGTCGCCACCGGCGGCATCTGCGCCCTGCTACTGAACTGGTTCCTGCCGGAAAGCCCGGTCCAGAAGGCCGCACACTGATAGGCGCGGCGCCACCTCCGGGTGGCGTCGCGGTTTTCGCCGAAGGGTTTTCGTACCCGGCCAATGGTTGGGTATGATCGACGGCATGGCCATGCCCGTCGGCCACCCTCTTCCGTCCCGCAACCCGGACCCGCGCCCATGCCCCAGTCCCGCCGCCCGTTGCGCATCGGCCTGATCGCCGACACCCATGGCCTGCTTCGGCCCGAGGCGCTGGAACGGTTGCGCGGCTGCGACCAGTTGATCCATGCCGGCGACATCGGCAAGCCGGAAATCCTCGCCGAGCTGGAACGCCTGGCGCCGCTCTCGGTGGTGCGCGGCAACAACGACACCCAGGACTGGGCGGCGGACATCCCCGAGCGCCTGCTGCTGAAGATCGGCCGGCTGACCCTCTACGTACTGCACGACCTCAAGCGACTCGACCTCGACCCGGCCGCCGAAGGCATCGACGTGGTGGTCGCCGGACATTCGCACAAGCCGCTGAAGGAAGAGCGCGACGGCGTGCTCTACCTCAACCCGGGCAGCGCCGGACCGCGGCGCTTCAGCTTGCCGATCGGGATCGGCGTGCTGGAAGTGGCGGGGAAGAAGATCGAGGCGGAGCTGATCACCCTCTGACCCCGCCTGGAACCGTCAGCGGCGCTCCCATACCTCGAAGGCGTAGGCAGGCGCATCGTCAGCCGCGGCGTGTTCGATGCTCGACGCCAGGCGCCAGGCCGCACCATCGATCTCGGGGAAAAAGGCGTCGCCCTCCGGCGCCAGGCCAACCCGGGTCAGGTAGAGACGCGCGGCGCGCGGCAAGGCCTCGGCATAGAGCTGGGCGCCGCCGATCAGCATCAGTTCGTCGGCGTCCTCCGCCTGCGCCCACGCCTCGGCGCGCGCCAGCGCGGCGTCCAGGCTGGCGAACACTTCCGCACCCTCCAGTGCCAGGCCGGCCTGGCGGCTGACCACCAGGTTTAGCCGGCCCGGCAGCGGCCGACCCAGCGAGTCCCAGGTCTTGCGCCCCATGATCACCGGCTTGCCGAGGGTCATCGCCTTGAAATGCTTGAGGTCGGCCGGCAGGCGCCAGGGCAGGCGGTTGTCGATGCCGATCGCGCGGTTCTCGCCAAGGGCGGCGATCATCGCCAGCGGTCGTGCCATGGGGTTACCTCATCGTGGAAGGACAAAGGCGCGAGGATAAACACTCGCGCCGGCGGACTCCAGGCCCGGCCTACAAGGGATTGGCATACGGCGGCACCTGCATGAAGAAGGTGCCATCCTCGTTGACCTGGGTGGTGCCGGTCGCCAGCACCTTGCGGTAGTCCTGCAGGTTGAAGGTCAGCACCTGGTCCGGGGTCTCGGTCTTCAGCAGCACCTGGGCGTAGGTGATGAGGATTTCGAAGATCTTCAGGTCGCCGGACTGTAGCCAGAGGAAGGATGGGCCCGCCGCGGCCGGCGGTCTGAACACCGGCGACGGCTGGCCGGGCGCCTGGGAGAAACGCAGGTGCAGCCCCTGGTCGTCGAGCCAGGCCTCCTGTACGTGGCCGTCGATGCCCAGCAGCGGGAAGACCTTGCGGTAGTCCAGGCGCATGGCGCTGCCGACCAGGCTCGCCCCCGGCCGATCGAGGCTGACCAGCGCCGACATCGGCAAGCCGACCAGGCTCATCGCCCCGTACAGCGGCAGACCTATCACCTTCAACTGGTCGGGCCGATAGACCAGCGCGCCGCTGGCCGCGTCCACCTCCACGCCGCCGCCCAGCCGCAGCGGCAGCCAGGGCCCTACGCCGAGCGGACGCACCCGTCCCTCCACCTCCAGGCGTCCCGCCGCACTGCTCATGCGGAAGTCCTTCAACATGGTCCCGTCGTAGGCGAGGATGTGCTCGTTGAACAGGTTGGCCAGTTGCCGCGGGCTGAGCAGCACCTCGCCCTCCATCACCTGGAAATGCATGTCCTGCGGGCGGTCGAAGTCCACCGGCTGGCCGACCCGGTTCGGCACCAGCCAGCCCTTCACCTCGGGCACGTGGAAACCGATGTTGCCGCGCAGATACATGTCCACGTTGCGCAGCAGTATGCCGACGCCATCCTGGCCGGAATCCGCCGGCCCGGCCGTACGCATGGGCAGCGGCACCGGCGCCGGCGGGACCTGCCGGTACCAGCCCTCGCGCAGCAGGGCCAGTTCGCGCTGCTGCCGGTCGATGGCGCTTTCGGCCTGGGCCGCGCTGGCCGCCAACAGGCAACAGCCAAGCAGCACGCCCCACGGACGCCGGCTCACAGCCGTGCCTCCAGCGGCGCCGGCGCCTTCACCGGCGACACGGCGATCTGCACCATGCCGTCCTCGCGCAGGCGGATCACGCCGTTCTGCAGTTGCCGCCGGTAGTCGTAGAGATTGAACAGCAGCGGCTGCCCCGGGCTGAGGCTGGTGAACAAGGCGTAGGCCTTGACCAGCACGGTGCGCGCCATCTTGATATCGCCGCCCTCGATGAACATGTAGCTGTCCGGCGCCCGTAATGCCGGCCATTGCAGGTCGGCCAGGGAGTCGCCGAGGGCGAGTTGCATGCCGCCGTCCGCCAGGGCCAGGCGACTGACGCGGAAGTCCAGGCGCGGCGGCGGGAACAAACCGTCGAGGTCGACGCGGATGCGGTTGCCGACCAGCTCCATGTGCCGGGTCTTCAGCTTCAGCACCTCGGACATCTCGATCGAGGCCGCCGCCAGCGACGAAGTGACCTCGACCCCGTCGACGAAGATCCGCCGGGGTACCAGGGTCACCTCCAGCGGACCGCTCAGCTCGATCTCGGTGAGCATCCGCAGCGGCCGCCAGCGCCCCTTGCGCAACAACTCGCCACGCACTTCCTGGCCGTCCTTGCGGGTGCTCATCCTGAGGTTGCGCACGGCCGCGCGGGACGCGGCGAGGTCCTGGTTGAGCAGGGTCGCCAGGGTGGCGTCGCTGACGAATATCTCGCCGGCCTGGATCCGCGCCACCATCGCCGTCGGATCGTCGAGCGACAAGGGCGCGCCGGGACGAGTCGGTTCCATGCGGATCAGCATGCGCTGGATGAAGAAACCGATGTCGTCGTGCAGGCGGAAGTCGGTATCGGCGATCCACAGTCGCGAACTCGCCGATCCCGAGCCGCGGGCGCCGACGCTCGCCTCCAGCGTACGCGGCGGCACGGCGCTCATCAGGCTGTCCGGCTGGCGCCCCCAGTCATCGGTAGCGGCCGTCGGCACACGCGCTTCGACACGGGCCGGCGGCGCCACGGCCTGGCCGCCACCGTGGGCATCGAAGGCCAGCCAGGCGCCCAGCAACAGGCAGGCCAGTTGCAACGACAGGCAGGGAAACGCGGAGGCAGGTTGCGCGGAAGCCATCACCGATCCTCTTATTGTTATGCGAGCGCCGTCACCCTATACCCTGCCCCGGCCGTCCGCCCCTTTCGTTGGATTGGCCGGGAAAACGCCGACGTCGTCACGCTGGCGGCGATTGTCACGGGAATGTCGCGAAACGGGCAAAGAAGTATCACCTGGCTGCGTCACTCTGCTGGACTGGAACACTCCCGAACCGCCGACGAGGACCCGTCATGCAACCAGCCTTCCTGCGCCGCCACCTCGGCGCCGCCTGCCTGATGCTCGCCGCTGGCCTGGCCAGCGCTGCCCACGCCGACACCGGCAACGTACAACGCGCCATCGACTGGGCCCAGGGCCAGGCCTCCGTTCGCCACCCGGCCAGCGACGAACGCTCGCCTCTGGTCATCGCCCACCGTGGCGCCAGCGGTTACGTACCGGAACACACCCTGGGCGCCTACGCCCTGGCGGTGATGATGGGCGCCGACTACGTCGAGCCGGACCTGGTGATGACCCGCGACGGCAAGCTGGTCGCCCGCCACGACAACGAGCTGGGCCTGACCACCGATGTCGCCCAGCACCCGGAATTCGCCGACCGCAAGCGCACGCAGAAAGTCGACGGAGTGGAACTCACCGGCTGGTTCAGCGAAGACTTCACCCTCGCCGAACTGAAGACCCTGCGCGCCATCGAGCGCATCCCCACGATCCGCCCGGGCAATGCGCGCCTGGACGGCACCTTCGAGATCCCCACCCTGCAGGAGATCATCGACCTGGTGAAAAGCCTGCAAATCAGCCAGCAACGCACCATCGGCCTGTACCCCGAGATCAAGCACGGCACCCACTTCCAGCGCCTCGGCCTGGCCATGGAACGCCCGCTGGTGAAGACCCTGCACCGCAACGGCTACCTCGGTCCGCGCGCGCCGGTATTCATCCAGTCCTTCGAGGTGAACAACCTGAAGGAACTCAAGCGCCTCACCGGCATCCGCCTGGTCCAGCTCTACGGCAGCGGCCAGCCCTACGACCAGCAGGCCAGCGGCGGCAGCCTGACCTACGCCGAGATGGCCACCGCCAAGGGCCTGCGCCAGGTGGCGCGCTACGCCTACGGGGTCGGTCCGGACAAGAGCTACGTGATTCCTCGCGATGCCAACGGCAACCTCGGCCAGCCGACCCGCTTCGTCGGCGACGCCCACGCCGCCGGGCTGAAGGTGCATCCCTACACCTTCCGCGCGGAAAACAGCTTCCTTCCGGCGGAGTTCCGCAGCGCCGACGGCAACCCACAGTCGCGCGGCGACCTGGCCGGCGAGATCAGGGCCTACCTCGACGCCGGCATCGACGGCCTGTTCAGCGACCAGCCGGACGTCGCCGTGCGCCTGCGCGAGCAGCGCTGACGCAGCCCGACCGGCGCTCGTACGCGGGCGCCGGCCTCATGGACACTCGATGTAGCCGTCGAAGGGCTGTGCCTTGCCCTTCTCCAGCGCCTGCCGCCTGATGCTCCGGCAGATCCGCCGATCGCGCTCGTGCATGGCGTCGATCGACGGGTTGCCAGTGGGTTCCACGCCCTTGTGGTCCTTGACGCCAAAGGTCACCAAGGGCTGCTCCGGCTCCACCCGGAAGCGCGACGGCGTTTCCTTCTCCTCCTTGCGCGACGGCGGATCCGCCGCCAGGGTCGGCAACTGGTCGGCCTGCACGCCATAGCGTTGCAGCAAGGAGCCATCGGGCAACTCGTCGGCCAGCGCGCCCGCCATCCCCAGCAACAGCGCCAGGGGGTATCGGCGTACTACCTTCATCTCAGTGTTCCTCTCGCTACCGGCGCCGAACGCTTTCGCCACGGCGCCAGTCAAAATCCCACACCCCGCCGCCAGCCGGCTGGCAAGCCAGCATGAGCCGCCGGGGCGCTTTTTGCTATGTTTGGCGCTGATCAGACGCCGTTGGCCGGGCACGATTCACGCTCGGCAGGGAAATCGACACAGGAGGTGACTTGAGTCACACGACGCATCCCGGCCTCGACGCCCTCTGGCTGACCGAGGCCGTTCGCCTGCGCGAGGAGCAGGCCGGTCCGCTGGAAGACAGCGAGGCGCTTCGCCAGGCGCTGGCCCAGGGCGGTTCCCTGCCGCGCCGTATTCTCACCCGCGCCCACTGGCTGGGCCGCCGCGAGGGCCTGCTCGACGCCCAGCGGACCTGGCGCCAGGGTTCGCGGCTGGCGCTGGCCCTGCTGCTGGTGCTGGCCCTGGCCAGCGGCGCCGGACTGGCCTTCGCCGCGCTTGGCGACGGCCAGCGCCCGGTCAACGTGTTCTGGGCGCTGGCCAGCCTCCTCGGCCTGCACCTGCTGACCCTGCTCGGCTGGGCCCTCGGCCTGCTCGCCGGCGGCGAGGCCGCGGGCGCGCTCGGCCGGCTCTGGCTGTGGCTCAGCGGCAAGCTGGCGCGCGATGCTCGCGCCGCGCACCTGGCGCCGGCGCTATTGGTCCTGCTCGGCCGGCGCCGGCTGGCGCGCTGGGGCCTCGGCGCGCTGGTCCACGGGCTCTGGCTGCTCGGCCTGCTGACCGCGCTGGCCATGCTCCTCGGCCTGCTGGCGACCCGCCGCTACGGTTTCGTCTGGGAAACCACCATTCTCGGCAGCGATACCTTCATCACCTTTACCCAGGCGCTCGGCGCCCTGCCGGCGTTGCTTGGCTTCCCGTTGCCGGACGCCGAGCTGATCCGCGCCAGCGGCGACGCCGCCCTGGCCAGCGAAGCCGCACGGCACGCCTGGGCCGGCTGGCTGGTAGGCGTACTGCTGGTCTATGGGGTCCTGCCGCGCGCGCTGCTCGGTCTGTTCTGCCTGTGGCGCTGGAAACGCGGCCTGGCCGACCTCGACCTGGACCTCGACGACCCAGGCTACAGCCTGCTGCGCGAACGCTTGATGCCGGCCAGCGAACGCCTCGGCGTCAGCGACGCGGCGCCGGACTGGCTGCCGGAGCCGCAGGGCGGCCAGTCCGGCCAGGAAGCCGCCGGAGCGGTGCTGGTGGCGGTGGAGCTGGACGATCGCCGGCCCTGGCCGCCGAAGCTCGCCGAAGGCGTCGCCGACGCCGGCATCCTCGACGACGGCCAGCAGCGCCGTCGTCTGCTCGAACAACTGACCCGCTACCCGCCGGCGCGCCTGGCCATCGCCTGCGACCCGCGTCGCTCGCCGGACCGTGGCACCCTGGCACTGCTCGGCGAACTCGCCCGCTGCGCCGCCAGCACCCGCATCTGGCTGCTCCAGGCTCCGCCCGGCGAAGCGCTCGACAGCGACCGCCTGGGCGACTGGCACGCCGCCCTGGAGCGCCTGCAACTGCCGCACGGCGAGACCTCGCCGCTGGCCTGGCTGGAGACCGGCCATGACTGAGCCGCTGATCCTGGCCGTGGTCGGCCACACCAATACCGGCAAGACCTCGCTGCTGCGCACCCTGACTCGCGACCGCGGATTCGGCGAAGTCTCCCATCGCCCCAGCACCACCCGCCACGTCGAGGGCGCCAGGCTGTCGGTGGACGGCGAAGCGCTGCTGGAACTCTACGACACGCCCGGCCTGGAAGACGCCATCGCCCTGCTCGACTACCTGGACGCCCTGGAGCGCCCCGGCGAGCGTCTCGATGGCCCGGAACGCATGGCGCGGTTGCTGGACAGCAACGAAGCGCGCGGGCGTTTCGAACAGGAAGCCAAGGTGGTCCGCCAGTTGCTCGCCTCCGACGCCGGGCTCTACGTGATCGACGCCCGCGAACCGGTGCTGGCCAAGTATCGCGACGAACTGGCGGTGCTCGCCGGCTGCGGCCGGCCGCTGCTGCCGGTGCTGAACTTCGTCGCCAGCCCGCAGCATCGCGAGGAGGAGTGGCGCGCCGCCCTCGCTCGCCTGGGCCTGCACGCCCTGGTGCGTTTCGACAGCGTGGCGCCGCCGCTGGACGGCGAACGGCGCCTCTACGAGAGCCTGGCGCTGCTGCTGGAGCGCGCCCGGCCGCAACTCGACCGGCTGATCGCCGACCATGAGACCCAGGCCGCCGCGCGCCTGCGCGCCGGGCAACGGCTGATCGCCGAATTGCTGGTCGACGTCGCCGCCTGCCGGCGCCTGGTGCCCGGCGGCGAAAGCGCCGTGCAGGAAGCCACCCGCGACCTGCACCAGCAGGTGCGCAAGCGCGAGCAGGCCTGCGTGGAAGCGCTGCTGCGGCTCTACGCCTTCGCCAGGGACGACGCCCGCGCCGCCGACCTGCCGCTGCTCGACGGCCGCTGGGGCGACGATCTGTTCAATCCGGAGACCCTGCGCCAACTCGGTATCCGCCTCGGCGGCGGGGTTGCGGCCGGTGCCGCGGCCGGCGCCGGCATCGACCTGCTGGTGGGCGGCGTCACCCTTGGCGCCGCCGCCGCCCTCGGCGCCCTCGCTGGCGGCGCCTGGCAGACCGTCGGGCACTACGGTTCGCGCCTGCTCGGCAAGCTCAAGGGCGCCCGCGAGCTGACCGTCAACGACGCCGTGCTGCGCTTGCTTGCGCTGCGCCAACGGCAGCTCCTGGCAGCCCTGCAAACGCGCGGCCACGCGGCGATCGAGGCGATCCGCCTGGAGACCCCGGAGGACAAGCAGTGGCGCGAAGGCAAGCTGCCGGAAGCACTGCGCAAGGCGCGCGCGCATCCGGAGTGGTCGTCGCTGAACGGCAGGCGGGTGAGCGGCAGCGACCGCCAGGAACAGATCGACGCGCTGGCCGAATTGCTGGAGAGCGGACGCGGGGAATGACAGACTGGGCGACGATCGCCCAAGAGGTAGGCCCATGCCCTTCGTTTCCTACGCGCAGAACCTGGAAGACGTCCGACTCTGGCGGGCCCTGAAACTCTTCCCCAGGGGGTTCTACATCGACGTCGGCGCCAACCACCCGCGGATCGACTCGGTCACCCTGGCGTTCTACGAGCGCGGCTGGCGCGGCATCAACATCGAACCGCTGCCCCACCTGCACCGCGAGCTGGAGCGGGAACGGCCGGAAGACCTCAACCTGAACCTCGCCATTGGCGAGCGCGAAGGCCGCGCCACGCTCTACGAGATGGCCGCCTCGGGTCTCTCCACCCTGGACCCCGAGCTAGCCCGCCAGCGCCAGGCCGAGGGCTGCACGGCCACTCCGCGCGAAGTGAAGGTCAGCACCCTGGACGCGATCTGCGCGGCCCATGTCGAAGGGCCGATCCACTTCCTCAAGATCGACGTCGAAGGGCTGGAAGGCGCGGTGCTCCGCGGCCTCGACCTGAACCGCTGGCGCCCGTGGCTGATCCTCGCGGAAACTCCGTTCGACCACGACCCCGAGTGGAAAGCGCCGCTGCTCGCCGCGGGCTACCGTTTCGTCCACTTCGACGGCCTTAACGGCTATTACCTGGCGGAGGAACAGGCCCGCCTGGAAGGCGCCTTCGCGCTACCGCCGAACCTGCTGGACGACTTCCAGCTCTGCCATGGCCACGCCATGAGCCATCCGGTCGCACCGCTGGAGCAGGCCCTGGAGCAGGCGCTGCAACGCGCAGAAGATGCGGAGCGGGCTTTGCGGGACTGGCGCGCGCTTCCCTGGTACCGCCGCCTGTTCGGTTGAGCGGAGCCGACGGCTCCGCCGAAGGGTCAGACCGCGACCGGTGCCTTGATGTGCGGATGGGCCTCGTAGCCGACCAGCTCGAAGTCCTCGAAGCGGAAGTCGAACAGATCCTTCACCTCGGGATTCAGCTTCATGCTCGGCAACGGCAGCGGCTCGCGGGTCAACTGCAGGTCGGCCTGCTCCAGGTGGTTGGCGTACAGGTGGCAATCGCCGCCGGTCCAGATGAACTCGCCCGGCTGCAGGCCGGCGACCTGCGCCACCATCAGGGTCAGCAGGGCATAGCTGGCGATGTTGAAGGGTACGCCGAGGAAGATGTCCGCCGAACGCTGGTAGAGCTGGCAGCTGAGCTTGCCGTCGGCGACGTAGAACTGGAACAGCGCGTGGCAGGGCGGCAGGGCCATCTCGTCGATCAGCGCCGGGTTCCAGGCGGAGACGATCAGCCGGCGCGAGTCCGGATTCTTCTTCAGCATCGCCATCAGGTTGGTGATCTGGTCGATGTGGCGGCCGTCCGGCGCCGGCCAGGAGCGCCACTGGTAGCCATACACCGGGCCGAGGTCGCCGTTCTCGTCGGCCCACTCGTCCCAGATCGAGACGCCGTGCTCCTTGAGGTAGGCGATATTGGTGGAGCCCTTGAGGAACCACAGCAGCTCGTGGACGATCGACTTGAGATGGCACTTCTTGGTGGTCACCAGGGGGAAGCCCGCGGCCAGATCGAAGCGCATCTGGTGGCCGAACACGCTATAGGTGCCGGTGCCGGTGCGGTCGCTCTTGAAGGTGCCGTGCTCGCGCACGTGGCGCATCAGGTCGAGGTACTGTTTCATCGGAGGCTCGGATCGATATCGGTGCGGCGCCGACGTGGCGGCTCCCACCGAGGGATGACAGAAGGATGGCCAAGTCTACGGCGACGGAGCCTGCATCGCCAGTTCGGCGCGACCGGCGCAAGCCATGCACGCCCTGGCGCGGAAAGCCGGCTGCCCGGAGCGGATGACGCCTGCGACGTTATCCGCCCCGGGCACGAAAAGCGGCTCAGGCCGTCTTCGGCTGCGCCGCGTCGCGGCGGTAGGCCCAGACCATCAGGGCAATGCCGGCCAGCACCATCGGTACGCAGAGCACCTGGCCCATGGTCAGCCAACCCCAGGCGAGGTAGCCGAGCTGGGCATCCGGCACGCGGACGAATTCGACGACGAAGCGGAAGATCCCGTAGCACAGCACGAACAGGCCGGAGACCGAGGCGGTCGGCCGTGGCTTGCGGGTGAACAGCCAGAGGATGACGAACAGCGCCACGCCTTCCAGGGCGAACTGGTACAGCTGCGAGGGATGCCGCGGCAGCGGGCCGCCGTTGGGGAAGACCATGGCCCAGGGCACGTCGCTGACCTTGCCCCACAGCTCCGAGTTGATGAAGTTGCCGATGCGCCCGGCGCCCAGGCCGATGGGCACCAGCGGGGCGATGAAGTCCATCAGCTGGAAGAAGCTCTTGCCATGGCGCTTGCCGAACCACCAGACCGCCAGCATCACGCCGAGCAGACCGCCATGGAAGGACATGCCGCCTTTCCAGACCTCGAAGATCAGCGTCGGGTTGGCGATGTACTCGTCCAGGTTGTAGAACAGCACGTAGCCCAGGCGGCCACCGAGGATCACGCCGCAGGCGACCCAGAAGACCAGGTCGGAAAGGCGCTCCTTGGTCCAGGTCGGGTCGAAGCGCTTCATCCGGCGCGACGCCAGCAGCCAGGCGCCGCCGATCCCGATCAGGTACATCAGCCCGTACCAGTGGATCTTCAGCGGGCCGATGGCCAGCGCAACCGGATCGATCTGGGGATACGTCAGCATCGATAACTCCTACGACAGAAAAGCGAGATCGGGGGTCAGGAAACTTATGCCCACGCTGAACAGCAGCAGGGCGAACAGTCGCTTGAGTACACGCGGCGACAAACGATGCGCCAGGCGCGCGCCGAAGCGGGCGAACAGCATACTGGTGGCGGCGATGCCGACCAACGCCGGCAGATAGACGTAGCCCAGGCTCCACTCCGGCAACTGCGGGTTGTGCCAGCCGACCGCGATGAACGACAGGGCGCCGGAAATGGCGATAGGTAGGCCGCAGGCCGAGGAAGTCGCCACCGCCTGCTGCATCGGCACGCTGCGCCAACTGAGGAAAGGCACGGTCAGCGAACCGCCGCCGATGCCGAAGATCGCCGAGGCCCAGCCGATCACCGCGCCGGCCAGGGTCAGGCCGCCCTTGCCGGGCACCTCGCGGCTACCCTTTGGCTTGAGATCGAGAACCATCTGCAAAGCGACCAGGATGGCGAACACCCCGATTATCTTCTGCAACAGCGGCCCCTTGATCTGCGCCGCGGTCAGCGCGCCGAGGGCACTGCCGATGAGGATGCCGAGGGTCATCCAGGCGAACACCGGCCAGCGCACCGCGCCGCGCCGATGGTGTTCGAGAATGGAATTGATCGAAGTGAAGACGATGGTCGCCAGGGAGGTGCCGACCGCCATCTGGGTCAGGACGTCGCCGCCGAAACCGTGCGCGGTGAAGCTGAAGACCAGCGCCGGGACGATGATCAGGCCGCCACCGACGCCGAACAGTCCGGCCAGCACGCCGGCACAGGCGCCCAGCACGATATAGAGGAGAAACTCCATGCACGCCCCCGTTGGAAAGCCGGCATGGTAACGGAATTGCGCGCCGCGCGGCAGGCGTCGTGCTTGAACGGCGATGGCGGATGCCTTTAGCCTGACGGCCAGCCCATCCCAAGGATCGCGCATGTGCCTGATCGTCTTCGCCTGGCAACCGGGGCACGCCCTGCCGCTGCTGGTCGCCGCCAACCGTGACGAATTCTATGCCCGCCCGAGCCTGCCGCTGGCGGCCTGGGAGGACGCCGAGGGGGTATTCGCCGGACGCGACCTGGAGGCCGGCGGCACCTGGCTGGGGCTCGGCCCGGCCGGCCGTTTCGCCGCCCTGACCAACGTCCGCGATCCGTCGCAGGCTCTCGGCAAGCGCTCCCGTGGCGAACTGGTGGCGGACTTCCTGCGCGGCGGCGGCAACCCGGCCGACTACCTGGCGCAGGTCGCCGGGCGCGCCGCGGACTATTCCGGCTTCAACCTGCTCATTGGCGATCGCCATCAGCTCTGGCACTACAACCCCCGCGTAGGGCCACCGCGCCTGCTGCCGGCGGGGGTCTACGGGCTGTCCAACGCGGCCCTCGATACGCCCTGGCCGAAGCTGCTCAAGGCTCGCGCCGCCCTCGCCGAGCGGCTTGCCGAGCCGCATCCGCAGGCCCTGCTGGAGCTGCTGGCCGACGCAGCGCCGGCCGCCGACAGCCAGTTGCCGGATACCGGCGTGGGTCTGGCCACGGAACGTCTGCTCTCCAGCGTGTTCATCGCCAGCCCGAGCTACGGCACTCGCGCCAGCAGCGTCGTACGGGTACACGCCGACGGCACGCGGGAGATGATCGAGCGCAGCTTCGGGCCGTCCGGCGCCCGGCTCGGCGAGGTCAGCCTGGTGCTGCCGCCAGGCTGACCTTCAGCAACAGGCCACGCAATCGCGACGCTGCTTGGCCCGATAGAGGGCGTCGTCCACCCGGCACAGCAGCAGGTCGAGGGTCTCGCCATCGTTCAGCACGCCGACGCCGAAGCTGGCGGTCAACCGCTCGCCCATCTCGAAGGACTGCGAGCGAACCCGCTGGCGCAGGCGTTCGGCCAAGGCCGCCGCGGCCTCCAGGCCGGTTTCCGGAAGCAGCAGGATGAACTCCTCGCCGCCCCAGCGCGCCAGCACGTCGACCTCGCGCAGCTCGCTGGCGACCAGGCGGCCGAAGGCGACCAGCACGCGATCGCCGGTGGAGTGGCCGAACAGGTCGTTGATCCGCTTGAAGTGATCGACATCGATCATCACCAGTGCCGTCGCGCGTCCATGGCGCTGCCGGCGCATCCATTCATGGTGCAGGCACTGCTCGAACTTGCGCCGGTTGTACAGCTCGGTGAGCGGATCGATTTCGCTCAGGCGCTGGGCCTCGGCCATCTTCGAGGCCAGCGCCTGGTTGACCCGGTGCAGCGCCTCGGTGCGCTCGGCCACCAGGTCCTCGAGACGCCGGTTCCAGTCGAACAGTTCCTCGTTGCGCTGCTGCAACTCCAGCTCGACCAGCTTGCGCTGATGGATCTCGTGGTGCGCACCGATCATCCGCCGTGGCTCGCCGCGCTCGTCGAACTCGACGAAACGCCCGCGATCGCTGATCCACAGGTAATCCCCGCTGTAGGTGCGGCAGCGGTATTCCTCGCAGTATTCCGGGCTTTCGCCGTCGAGGTAGGCCTGGAAGCTGGCCATCACCCGCGGATAGTCCTCGGGATGGATGATGTTCTTCCAGGTCTCCACGCTCTCCGGCAGGCTATGCGGCGGATAGCCGAGCATCAGGTACCAGCCGGCGCTGCGGCTGACCTGGTTGGTCGCGATGTTCCAGTCCCAGATCCCGTCGCTGACGATCTCCAGGGCATATCGCAGGGTTTTCTCAAGGTCTTCGCGTGACAGCGGAAGAAGACCTGGCGGCTTCGACGCCCGTTCGTCCATTTTGCGGCAATCCCTCGCACGTTCGACTGGCCAGTGGCCTCTACCGAATGGCAGGCAGTCTATACGCTTGCGGGGAAAGCGTAAGCGCCGCACGACGAAGCGTCCGGCGCGCGGGAAATCAGGGCTGGACGGTAGCCGCCGGGTTGATCACGCGACCCAGGCCGAGGTTGCGCAACGCCAGGTGCAGCGAGCTGTGGATGACCTGCGGGTTGTCGAAGGTGAGCAACTGGCCGAGCAGGTCCCGGGCCTTGTCCAGGGTGATCTGGCGCAGCAGCCACTTCACCTTGGGCAGGTTGGTGGCGTTCATCGACAGGCTGTCGAAGCCCATCGCCATCAGCAGCACGGCAGCCGCGGGATCGCCGGCCATCTCGCCGCAGATGCTCACCGGCTTGCCTTCCAGGTGGGCATCGTCGACCACCTTCTTCAACGCATGCAGCACGGCCGGATGCAGGTAGTCGTAGAGGTCGGCGACCCGCGGATTGTTGCGGTCGACCGCCAGCAGGTACTGGGTCAGGTCGTTCGAACCGACCGAAAGGAAGTCGACCTGGCGGGCCAGCTCGCGGGTCTGGTACACGGCGGCGGGAATCTCGACCATCATGCCGATGGGCGGCATGGCGATGTCCACGCCCTCGTCGCGCACCTCGCCCCAGGCGCGGTGGATCAGGTGCAGGGCCTCTTCCAGCTCGTGGGTGCCGGAGATCATCGGCAGCAGGATGCGCAGGTTGTCCAGTCCTTCGCTGGCCTTGAGCATGGCGCGGGTCTGGACCAGGAAGATCTCCGGGTGGTCGAGGGTGACGCGGATGCCGCGCCAGCCGAGGAACGGGTTGTCTTCCTTGATCGGGAAGTAGGACAGCGCCTTGTCGCCGCCGATATCCAGGGTGCGCATGGTCACCGGCAGCGGGTGGAAGGCACTGAGCTGCTCGCGGTAGATCGCCAGCTGTTCCTTCTCGCTGGGGAAGCGGTCGTTGATCATGAACGGCACTTCGGTGCGGTACAGGCCCACGCCCTCGGCGCCACGCTCCTGGGCGCGGGCGACATCGGCGAGCAGGCCGGTGTTGACCCAGAGCGGCATGCGGTGGCCGTCGAGGGTCTCGCAGGGCAGCTCGCGCAGGGCCGCCAGGCCCTTGCTCAGCTCGCGCTCCTCGGCGACCACGTCGCTGTACTGGCGCACCAGCTCGGCGGAGGGGTTGGTGTAGACCTCGCCGTGGTAGCCATCGACGATCAGGTCGATACCGTCGACCTTGGAGTACGGCAGGTCGACCGCCCCCATCACCGTGGGGATGCCCATGGCACGGGCGAGGATCGCCACGTGCGAGTTGCCCGAGCCGAGCACCGAGACCAGGCCGACCAGGCGCCCTTCCGGCACCTCGCCGAGCATCGCCGGCGACAGCTCCTCGCTGACGATGATGGTCTGTTCCGGGTAGGTCAGGTTCTGCTTGCGTTCTTCCTGGAGGTAGGCGAGCAGGCGGCGACCGATGTCCTTGACGTCGGAGGCGCGCTCGCGGAGATAGGCGTCGTCCATCAGCTCGAAGCGCTGCACGTGCTCCATCACCACCTGGCGCAGGGCGCCCTGGGCCCACTGGCCGGTACGGATGATGCGCTTGACCTCGTTGCCGATGGAGGCATCGTCGAGCATCATCAGGTAGACGTCGAACAGCGCGCGTTCTTCCTTGCGCAACTGGCTGGCGAGCTTGCTCGACAGCGCGCGCATGTCGGCGCGAACGCCCTCCAGGGCCTGCTTGAACAGGGCGATCTCGGCGTCGATGTCGTCGACCTGCTTGTCCGGCACCACTTCCAGGTCGGCCGGAGGCAACACCACCACCGCCTTGCCCACCCCGACCCCGGGGGCGCCGGGCACGCCGACGAACTTGGCTTCCTGGATGCCCTTGCCGAGCTTGCCCAGGCCGCGGATCGAACCGGTCGCCTCGGCATGCGCGATGACCCCGGCGAGCTGGGCGCTCATGGTGACGAGGAAGGCTTCCTCGCCTTCGTCGAACTGGCGGCGCTCCTTCTGCTGCACCACCAGCACCCCCATCACCCGCCGATGGTGGATGATCGGCGCGCCGAGGAACGACGCGTAGCGCTCCTCGCCGGTCTCGGCGAAATAGCGGTAGCGCGGGTGGGCGGCGGCGTTCTCCAGGTTGAGCGGCTCCTCGCGGGTGCCGACCAGGCCGACCAGGCCTTCGCTGGGAGCCATGCTGACCTTGCCGATGGAACGCTTGTTGAGGCCTTCGGTGGCCATCAGGACGAAACGCTGGGTCTCGGTGTCGAGCAGGTACACCGAGCAGACCTGGGTACCCATGGCTTCCTTGACCCGCTGCACGATGATGCCCAGCGCCGCCTTCAGATCCTTGGCGGAGTTCACTTCCTGGACGATCTTGCGCAGCGTGTTGAGCATGCTCGGGGCCTTGTCTCCGTGTTCAGTCCCGCGCCAGAAGGCGCGGGGCCAGTTCCTTCAGGGCGCGGCGGTAGACCTCGCGCTTGAAGGTCACCACCTGTCCCAGGGGGTACCAGTAACTCACCCAGCGCCAGCCGTCGAACTCGGGCTTGCTGGTGATATCCATGCGCACGCGCGCCTCGTCGGACATCAGCCGCAGCAGGAACCATTTCTGCTTCTGGCCGATGCACAGCGGCTGGCTGTGGGTCCGCACCAGGCGCTGCGGCAAACGGTAGCGCAGCCAGCCGCGGGTACAGGCCAGGATGCGCACGTCCCCGGCCTCCAGCCCGACTTCTTCGTTCAATTCGCGATACAGCGCCTCTTCCGGCGTTTCGCGATCATTGATGCCTCCCTGCGGGAACTGCCAGGCTTCCTGATTGATACGCCGCGCCCACAGCACCTGCCCCGCCTCGTTGGCGAGAATGATGCCGACATTCGGGCGAAAACCATCGGAATCGATCACGCTGGGACATCCTCGAAATCGCATGTGCCCGCATTGTTCCATAAAGCTTGTGATAGCGGCAACGCGCGGCTTTGCGACTCGTGCGGGGAGGATACAGGGCCGGCAAAAGCCGGTAGGCTAGGGGTTTTCCCAAGGCCCGGTGGGAGCCTTCGCAAAAGGCTCTCGCGGCCCTCCCGCCACCCGCCAACCGATGGAGTCACCCCGTGCGTCTGGCCCTTTTCGATCTCGACAACACCCTGCTCGCCGGCGACAGCGACCATAGCTGGGGCGAATGGCTGTGCCAGCGCGGCCTGGTCGACGCCGCCGAATACCAGGCGCGCAACGACGCCTTCTATGCCGACTACGTGGCCGGCAAGCTCGACGTCCTTGCCTACCAGGCCTTCACCCAGGCGATCCTCGGTCGCACCGAGATGGCCCAGCTGGAAACCTGGCACCGCCAATTCATGCAGGAAGTGATCGAGCCGATCGTGCTGGCCAAGGGCGAGGCGCTGCTCGCCGAGCACCGCGCCGCCGGCGACCGGCTGGTGATCATCACCGCCACCAACCGCTTCGTCACCGGCCCGATCGCCGAACGACTCGGGGTGGAGACCCTGATTGCCACCGAGTGCGAGATGCGCGACGGCCGCTACACCGGGCAGACCTTCGACGTGCCCTGCTTCCAGGGCGGCAAGGTGGTTCGCCTGCAACGCTGGCTCGACGAGAACGGCCTGAACCTGGAAGGCGCCAGCTTCTATAGCGACTCGCTGAACGACCTGCCGCTGCTGGAGAAGGTCAGCCGGCCGGTGGCCGTCGACCCCGATCCGCGCCTGCGCGCCGAGGCGGAAAAACGCGGCTGGCCGATCATTTCCCTGCGTTGACCCACTGACAAGCGCGCCGTCCGACGGGCGGCGCCACGGCGGACCCAGGATG
The DNA here is from genome assembly GCF_013343155.1 of Pseudomonas sp. FDAARGOS_761. Lineage (NCBI taxonomy): Bacteria > Pseudomonadati > Pseudomonadota > Gammaproteobacteria > Pseudomonadales > Pseudomonadaceae > Pseudomonas > Pseudomonas sp. FDAARGOS_761. The sequence continues at coordinate 5,210,263 of NZ_CP054572.1, forward strand.
CCCCACACCGCCCCCGCTCCCGGCTCGCTGCGGCCGGTCGTGATCGTCGCCCTGGTCACCGCGCTATGCCTGGCCGGCGATTCGATGCTTTATATCGCCCTGCCGATCTACTGGCACGAGGTCGGCCTGGAGGCGCTCTGGCAGGTCGGCGTGCTGCTGTCGATCAACCGCCTGATCCGCCTGCCCTTCAATCCGCTGATCGGCCGCCTGTACAAGCACCTGGCACTGAAGACCGGCCTGCTCCTGGCGGTCGTCATCGGCGTGTTGAGCACCGCCGGCTACGGCCTGGCCAGCGGTTTCCTGGCCTGGGTGCTGCTGCGCGGACTGTGGGGGATCGGCTGGTCGTTCTTCCGCATCGGCGGGCTCTCGGCGGTGGTCTACTGCGCCGCCGACCACCAGCGCGGCCGCGCCATGGGCCTGTACAACGGCCTCTACCGCCTGGGCAGCCTGGTCGGCATGCTGCTCGGCGGGCTGCTGGTGCCGGTCCTCGGCCTGCCGGCGCTGGCGCTGTCCTTCGCGATCCTGGCACTGCTCGGCCTGCCGCTGCTGGCGAAGGGTTTCGACCTGCCGGAGAATCCCGCCGGACATGCGCGGACCTCCGCCGCAACGGCATCCACCAGCGTCGCCAGGCGCCCGCCGCCGCGCGGCCTGGTGATCCTCAGCGGCTTCGCCACCGCGCTCCTGATCCAGGGCGTGCTCGCCGCCACCCTGAGCGCGCTGATCGCCCGCAGCTTCGGCACCGAGGTCAGCCTGCTCGGCCTGGCGCTCAGCGCCGCCGGCCTCTCCGGGATCATCCAGGCCCTGCGCTGGTCCTGGGAGCCCTGGCTGGCCGGGCGCTTCGGTGCCTGGTCGGATGGCCCGCGCGGGCGTCGGCGCTTCTACGTGGCTGCGCTACTGGTCGGCGCAATGGGCTTCGGCCTGCTTTCCAGCAGGCTGCCCATTCTCGCCTGGCTGGCCATCGCCCTGCTGGTGATGCTGGTCGCCACCGCCCTCACCACCCTGACCGACGCCCTCGCCGCCGACATCGCCCGCGCCGGCGACGTGGTCGGCTTCATGACCCGCTACTCCATCGTCCAGGACCTTGGTGCCGCGCTGGGCCCGGCCCTGGCCTTCCTCCTGCTGGAGCGGCCCGGCGGCTTCGCCTGGTTGTACTGGGGCGGCTCCCTGGCGTTCCTGGTCCTGGCGTTGCTCTGGTTGCGCCGAGCGGACTCTCAGACCGGCTTGTTGACCATCAGGTAGAAGATGACCATGAAGGCGATGAAGGCCGGCCAGCCGAGGATGAACCAGGCGTTCATGTAGCGGTACGCCAGCGGTTCGATGGGCCGCGCCTCGCGCAAGGCAGCCTCGGCCATGTCGCGCACGCGGATCTGCAACCACACCACCGGTAGCCAGCAGAGCCCGGCGAACACGTAGAGGCCCAGGCTCCACAGCAACCAGCCCTGGGCCAGCGACCAGCCGGCGACATGCACCATGGCCAGGCCGCTGAGCGGCTGGAACACCGCGGTGGTGGCGATGAACAGCCAGTCGGCGGTGACCAGGTGGCGGAAGGTCACTGCGATCACCGGCAACTGCCCGCTGCGCCAGGCACGCAGGGCGTAGTAGGCCGACCCCAGGCCGGTGCCGAAAAGAATGGTCGAGGAAAGGATATGCAGGGTCTTCAGCAGTAGGTAAAGGTTCATCCACGGGCCTCCTTGGCTCGAGGTTCGTCGCCCAGCAGCCAGAGCGTGGCCACCATCAGCACGATGTTCTTGCCGACCGCCATGTAGGGGTCGTACCAGTAGTGCGGCAGGATCAGGCTGATCGCCAGGCTGTAGCCAAGCATCAGCCAGAACTGCGCCAGCAGCGCGCGCCGACGCCAGCGGCGGAGCAGCAGGCCGACGCCGAGCGCGCCATCGAGCAGGGCCCCGGCGATCACCGCCAGGCTCGCCGGCCAGCCGTGGATGCCGGCCTCGCCGAGGATCCGCAGGCCCCAGCCGTAACCCGGCCCCAGGCAGGCGACCAGGGTACCCAGCCAGATCAGCACCAGGGCCGCCAGCATCAGCGGCCGCATCAGAGCCGCCAGGCTGCGTGCCGCCTGCGGCCAGCCGAGCAGCCGACTGGCCAGCGGCGCGCAACGATAGCCGCAGGCCGCATCGAGGAGTGCCGGGTCGGCCAGGTTGTCGTGGCGCACCAGCTTCAGCATCGATGGACTCAGTGTCCGCCAGCCAGCACGCCGGCCAAGCCCGCCCAACGCATCGAGAAGCGCCGCGGGCGGCACCACATAGCGGCCGCGCGGCCAACCCTGGGCGCGGCGCAGCTCGTCCAGCAGCTCGCCCTGGGACAGCGCCTGCGGGCCCACCAGCGGAATCACCTGCGCCCGCTCCGGCCAGCAGCGCAGCAGGGCCAGCACCGCGCCGACCAGGTCCTCGACATGCAGCGGTTGCAGGCGCGCGCGATTGTCCAGCAAGGGAATCAGCGGTAGCGGCGACAGGCGTTCCAGCCAGGCGCTGCTGGCGCCGCCCGGCCCCAGCAGCAGGGACGGGCGCAGCACCAGCGCCGGGATGCCCAGTTCCAGCAGGTGGCGGTCGGCCGCCGCCTTGCTGGCGAGGAAGGCCACGTCCGGGTGCGCACCGGCGCCCAGCGCGGAAATCTGCAGGACCTTCGCCCCATGGGCCGCAGCGAGGTCGAAGAGTGCTCGCGCGCCGCTGTCCTGGACGCGAGCCATGCTCGCCTCGTCGAGGCTCATGGTGCCGGCGGCGTTGATCAGCAGGTCGACCCCGGCGGGCCAGGCGAAGCTGTCCGGCCTTTCCGCAAGCCGCTCCAGGTCGAGCGCCAGCCAGCGTACGCCGGCAGGCGCATCGACCGGCGGGCGGCGCGCGGTGAGGAGCAGTTCGTGTCCGGCGGCGAGCAGCGCCGGGAGCAGGTGCCGCCCGACGAAACCTCCCGCGCCTACCAGCAGAATACGCATGCGTTCCTACAGAACCGGCGAAGGCCGGTGAAGTCCATTTCGTTGGCGTTTCAGAGCGGCTTGCTGACCATCAGTACCGCCACCGCGATGAAGCTGGCCGCACCGAGCAGGGCCATGACCAAGCCCACCTTGATCTCGCGCAGGGTCTGCTCGCCCAGCGCGGCCCCCGCCGTCTCGGCGGCGCCGGCCTGGTGCTGGACCCGCGCCAGGCGGCCGGCGAGGACCAGCCAGAAGATGCAGCCGAGCAGATAGAGGCAGGCGCCGAACAGCAGCCAGCTCTGGCCCAACGGCCAGCCGGCCAGGTGCACCAGCCACCAGCCACTGACCGGCAGGGCCAGCAGGCTGAGCCCCAGCAGCGGCCAGCCGATCAGGCGGACCCGCTTGAAACCGCGCGCGACCCGCGCCGCGTCGCCCGTCCGCCAGCTGCGCCAGGCGTAGAACGCCAGGCCGAGCAGGCCGCCGAAGAGCAGCACGGTGGCGACTCCGTGGAGAATCTTGATCTGGAGAAAATGTTCCATCAGCGCATCCTTGTCCGTGTTCCCGGCCCGTTTGAGGCGCCGGGGGCGGGCTCAGTTCCCGAGGAAGGAGATCACCTGCCCGTGAAGCTTAGCAGCCCGTGTCGGCGAGCCGCCGCGGGTCAGCCGAGGAACAGCTGGTAGGCCGGGTTGGCGGTCTCGTCCCAGTACGGATAGCCGATCGCCTCCAGGGTCTGCGGGATCAGGTGGCGCTCGTCTTCCGGCACCTGCAACCCGGCCACCACCCGGCCGTCGGCCGCGCCATGGTTGCGGTAGTGGAACATCGAGATGTTCCAGCGCCCGCCGAGCTTGGTGAGGAAGTTGAACAGCGCGCCGGGCCGCTCGGGGAATTCGAAGCGGAACACCATCTCGTCGCTGACTTTCACCGCATGACCGCCGACCATGTGGCGGATGTGCAGCTTGGCCAGTTCGTTGTCGGTCAGGTCGAGGACCGGGAAGCCCTTCTCGCGCAGATAGGCCACTAGCGCCTCGCGCGGGTCGTTTTCCGGGTGGGTCTGCACGCCGACGAAGATGTGCGCCTCGCTGCCGCTGTGGTAGCGATAGTTGAACTCGGTGATCTGGCGCTTGCCGACCGCCTCGCAGAAGGCCTTGAAGCTGCCCGGCCGCTCGGGAATGGTCACCGCGATGATCGCTTCGCGGCGCTCGCCCAGTTCGGCGCGTTCGGCGACATGCCGCAGGCGATCGAAGTTGACGTTGGCGCCGGAGTCGATCGCCACCAGGGTCTGCCCCTCGGCGCGCTCGCGCTCGACGTACTTCTTGATCCCGGCCACCGCCAGCGCGCCGGCCGGCTCGGTGATCGAGCGGGTGTCGTCGTAGATGTCCTTGATCGCCGCACAGATCTCGTCGGTGCTGACGGTGATCACTTCGTCGACGTGGTCCTTGCAGATGTCGAAGGTGTGCTGGCCGATCTGCGCCACCGCCACGCCGTCGGCGAACAGCCCGACCTGGCCCAGCACCACCCGCTCGCCGGCGGCCATGGCCGCCTGCAGGCAGTTCGACTCGTCCGGCTCGACGCCGATCACCTTGATCTCCGGACGCAGGTACTTGACGTAGGCGGCGATGCCGGCGACCAGTCCGCCACCGCCCACCGGGACGAAGATCGCATCGAGGCGGCCGGGCTGCTGGCGGAGGATCTCCATGGCCACGGTGCCCTGGCCGGCGATGGTGTCCGGATCGTCGTAGGGATGGACGAAGGTGTAGCCCTTCTCGTCGACCAGCTTCAGCGCGTGGGCCAGCGCCTCGGGGAAGGCGTCGCCGTGCAGCACCGCCTTGGCGCCGTGGGCGCGCACCGCCTGGACCTTGATCTCGGGGGTGGTCTTGGGCATCACGATGACCGCCCTGATCCCCTGCCGCTTGGCCGCCAGGGCCAGGCCCTGGGCGTGGTTGCCGGCCGAGGCGGCGATCACCCCGCGGGCCTTCTCCTCCTCGGTGAGCTGCGCGACCTTGTTGTAGGCGCCGCGGATCTTGAAGGAAAACACCGGCTGCAGGTCCTCGCGCTTGAGCAGGACCTGGTTGCCGAGGCGTTCGGACAACTGGCGGGCGGGTTGCAGGGGCGTTTCCACCGCGACGTCGTAGACGCGCGAGGTGAGGATCTTCTTGACGTATTGTTCGAGCATCGGAGGCGGTTCGGCGGACTTCACGGAAGCCCGGAGTCTACTCCAGGCCCGCCGGGCGGACTACCGGCGCGCCGCAGGAAAACACCGCGACTGCCGGTCATCCGGGGCAAGACCGGAGGACGCCAGGCCGCTATAATTCGTCCCTTCGTATCGCAGCGGCACAGGACGTGCCGGAAACCCGCCGGGCCGCCACGGCCGCGCGCACCCTCCGCCTGCGCCGCCGGGACGGCCGGCCAGGCAACCAGACAGGCACCCGGGATGAACCAGGATCAGCTCAAGCAGGCAGTGGCACAGGCCGCCGTCGACCACATTCTTCCGCACCTCGACAGCAAGAGCATCGTCGGCGTCGGCACAGGCTCCACCGCCAACTTCTTCATCGATGCCCTGGCCCGCCACAAGGCCGAGTTCGACGGCGCAGTGGCCAGTTCGGAGGCCACCGCCAAGCGCCTGAAGGAGCATGGCATCCCGGTCTACGAGCTGAACACGGTCAGCGAGCTGGAGTTCTACGTCGACGGCGCCGACGAAAGCAACGAGCGCCTGGAGCTGATCAAGGGCGGCGGTGCCGCGCTGACCCGCGAGAAGATCGTCGCCGCGGTGGCCAAGACCTTCATCTGCATCGCCGATGCCAGCAAGCTGGTACCCATCCTCGGCCAGTTCCCGCTGCCGGTGGAGGTCATCCCGATGGCTCGCAGCCACGTCGCCCGCCAACTGGTGAAGCTCGGCGGCGATCCGGTCTACCGCGAAGGCGTGCTGACCGACAACGGCAATATCATCCTCGACGTGCACAACCTGCGCATCGACAGCCCGGTGGAACTGGAAGAGAAGATCAACGCCATCGTCGGCGTGGTCACCAACGGCCTGTTCGCCGCCCGCCCGGCCGACCTGCTGCTGCTCGGCACCGCCGACGGCGTCAAGACCCTCAAGGCCTGAGCCCGCTCGCCCCAGGCCGATGACCGGTGCGGGGCGACACTGCAACAAAAGCGGCTACGCTGTGTCTCAGCAGACGGCTGGTCCGTTGCGATCCGCCGCACCCCGTGAACAAGGAGCTAGACATGGCAGCCAAATTCCATCTGAAGAAAGCGAAAGACGGCCAGTTCCACTTCAACCTGCATGCCGCCAACGGCGAGATCATTCTCACCAGCGAACTGTACAAGGCCAAGGACTCGGCGCTCGGCGGCATCGAGTCGGTGCGCAAGAACTCCCAGCGCGACGGTGCCTTCGAGGTCAAGCCGGCCAACAACGGCAAGTTCCACTTCGTGCTCAAGGCCACCAATGGCCAGGTCGTCGGCCAGAGCCAGCTCTATGCCAGCCAGGCCAACGCCGAAGCCGGCGTGCAGTCGGTGAAGCGCGCAGCGCCGGAAGCCGGCCTCAGCGACGAAAGCTGATCCAGCCCTGGCCGCCGTCGACGCCGGCGGCGGCTGCGGGCCTCAGGACAGCCATTCGATGGCGAACGGCTTGTGCCGGATGCGCAAGCGCCGCGCCTCCTGGCGCGCCTGCGGCGGCCGACGCTCCAGCGCCTCGACGCAGGCCTGCGGATCGTCCAGCGGCAATTCGCCGAGCACGTCCAGCGGCAACTCCCACCAGCGACTCGCCAGCAGTCGCTCGATCAGCTCCGGCGCGAAGCGATAGCGGAGTACCCGCGCCGGCGAACCCGCCACCACCGCGTAGGGCGGCACGTCGCGATTGACCAGCGATTGCGCGCCGATCACCGCGCCGGTGCCGATCTCCACCCCATCGAGGATCAGCGCGTCGCGCCCGATCCACACATCGTGGCCGATCCGCGCCGGGGTCGCTTCGTGCTCGGGCTGCAACGGCTTGCGCAACAGCTTCGGATTGGCGGTGAAGGCGTGGGTGCTCAGCCAGTGCATTGGATGCGAGCGGCGCGGCTGGCCGATCACCACCCCGGTGGCGATCGAGCAGAAGCGGCCGATGCTGGCCACCTCCAAGAACTCGCAGCCGCTGACCACGTCGGTATAGGCGCCGACCTCCAGTGCTGGCGAGTGGATCTTCGCCTTGCCCAGCTTCACGTTCGGCTCCAGCGTCACCTGCGTGCCGTCGCGCAGCGTCTCGACCCCGCTGGCCATGCGGCAACCGTGACGTGCCAGGGCCTTCTTCAGGCGACGGTTGAGCAGGGCTTCGCGGAAAATGTTCATGCGACGGGTATCCAGGAGATCGGCAGGGCGAGCACTGTAAATCGACCGCTCGCGGTTACCAAGCCCCGAAACGGGAAGTCACGCCCCAGTAGCGGCCATCGCCGGTAACACTACGTCCAGCACGAAGCTTCCTGCCCATCGCCAGGAGCGACGCTTCTTACAACCTGGCGACACCGCAGGTCGCCCAGGCGTCAATTCGTGCTCCAGGGACATGAAACGGTCCGCATCCTGCTTTCCGCGGCGCGAGCATCATTCGATGCACCATCGTACCGACACAGAGGAAAGTGCCGTGTTCAAACCATTAGCTGTCGCTGTAGGCCTGGGATGTGCTGCGCTGTCGTTGGGCGCCAACGCCTATCAATACGGGGAATACGCCGGGGAGACCCTGGAGCGCCTGATCACCGACTACCCGGGCCGCTATCGCGGCACCGCCAGCTTCGCCGGCGCCAGCGAACTGATGCAGTCGCGCCTGGGCTTCGGCTACCAGACCAGTCGCCAGGACTTCACCTGGGCCGGCAACCGCAGTTCGCAGAACGTCATCGCCTCGGCGCCCGGCAGCAGCGGGAAGTTCCTGGTACTCGGCGCGCACTACGACACCTACTACGGTCGCCCGACCCTGCAGGGCCTGGACGATAACGCCTCGGGCGCGGCGGTGCTCACCGAGATCGCCCGCAACCTCGGCGGCATCGCCCTGGAGAACGGCCTCGAGGTGGTCGGTTTCGGCGCCGAGGAGGAAGGCCTGCGCGGTTCGCGTGCCTACGTCGAGTCCCTCGACGCCAGCCAGCGCGCCAACCTGCTGGGAATGATCAACCTCGACAGCCTGGTCACCGGCGACAAGATGTACGCCCATGCCGGCTCCAACAGCGTGTCCAACCCGGCCCTCGGCGCCTACCGCGAACAGATCCTGCGCATCGCCCGCGAGCTGGACATCCCGCTGTTCACCAACCCCGGCCTGAACGCCGAATACCCGGCGGGTACCGGCTGCTGCAGCGACGGCGAAAGCTTCAACGGGATGGACATCCCGGTGTTGTTCATCGAGGCGACCAACTGGGAACTGGGCGACCTGGACGGCTACGAGCAGACCGACAACCCGGCGATTCCCGGCGGCTCAACCTGGCACGACCCGGCCGAGGACAACAAGGAAGTACTGACCAACGCCCTCGGCCAGGAGCGCATCGAGCAACGCATGCGCGACTTTTCCCGCCTGCTGACGCGCCTGGTGCTGGAGCTGACCAACGCCGACCTGCTGGCCTCCACCGCCTCCGGCGGCGCCCTGGCGCGGCAGATGGAAGACCAGTTGCAGCGCCAGCACCAGGCACTGACCCGCCTGCACGACCGCCGCTGGCTGACCCTGCTCGGCAGCAACCGGCCGGTAGGCAGCTTCGACGGCGAGGTGGGCGCGGAGGGCGAGGTCTCGCCGGACAGCGGTTTCGACATGCCTGGCGATCCGGAGTCCAGGCGCGCCGGCGTGCATCTGCTCGGCGACTACCGCTACAGCGAGGCCCTGACCCTCGGCGGCAGCCTGGCCTTCCAGCGCAGCCGCGACAAGCTGGACCATGGCGGGCGCATCGAGGGCGACACCTGGCAGCTCGGCCTGTTCGGCCTGTACAACGACGGCGGTCCGGAATGGCTGGCCGGCGAGCTGAACCTCGGGCATACCCGCTACGACAGCAAGCGTTCGGTCTACCTCCAGGCCGCCGGCGGCCCGGTGCTGCTCGACCAGCGTCTGTCGGGCGACACCTCGGCCTGGTCCTGGGGCGCCCGGCTGGAAGGCGGCTATGACTTCAGCTTCGGCGAACTGCGGAGCGGGCCGCTGGCCGGTCTCGACTACATGCGCTACCGCATCGACGACTTCCGCGAGGACGAGGCCCTGCGTACCGCACTCGGCTACGAGAAGCAGGACTACGACTCGCTGGAGGCGAGCCTCGGCTGGCGCCTGCGCGGCGAGCTGGCGCTGGGTGCGAGAATGCGCCTGCAACCCTACGCCAGCCTGCGCTGGGTCCGCGAGCTGGCGGACGGACGCCTGGAGGACATGGACCTGACCAGCCGCGGCGACGGGCGTGTCCGGGTCGCCGACATGGGCGGCGTGGACAAGGATTTCGGCCGCGCCCAGCTTGGCGCGCAACTGGCGATCACCGAGCAGCTCGGGGTCTTCGCCGAAGCCAACAGCCGCTTCGCCCACAGCGAAGGCAACCAGGCGGGCTATTCGCTCGGGGTGAACTGGCAGTTCTGAGCGGTCCAGGGGACGCTCCTGCCGTCCCCGCATCCGCGTCAGGGCTGCGCCGGCTCGTCCTTGCTGAACACGTAGAACAGGTTCGGCTCGCTGACCAGGTAGAGCACGCCACGGTCGTCCATCGCCACGCCCTCGGCCTGCGGCACGCTGCGCTTCAGGCCGTGCATGCCGCGCAGCAGCGACAGGGTGCTGACCGGCTCGCCGTCGGTGTCCAGCTCGACTACCAGGCGCGACTCGTCGGACAACGCCAGCAGGTGCCCGGTGCCCTCGTCGAACTGCAGGCTGGACAGGTCGCGGACGAACAGGCGCTTGTCGCGCCCGGGGTCGTCCACCACGTGCACGGCGAACGGTTTGTCCGCCTGGGTGTGGGGGAAACCGTGGATCTCGTAGATGCGCACCGGGTCGCGCTCCTTGGCGACGAACAGGCGCTTGCCCTCGGCGTCGTAGGCCAGCCCCTCGAAACCCTTGTTGCCGTTGAGGCCGATACCCAGCGAAAGCTGCTGGGCATCGGCAGCGTCGATGAAGCGCGTATCGTCCTCCAGGCGCACCTTGACCAGGCGTTGCTGGCGCTCGTCGGTGATCACGTAGACACCGCGGCTGATGTACTCGATGGCCTCGGCGTCGCCGAAGCCGGTCAGCGGGATGGTCCGCAGTACCTTGCCCTGCAAGGACAGCTCGATGATCTGCGCCGGCTGGTTGGTCACGGTGAACAGGGTGCGCCGGTCGGGATCGAAGGTCAGCGCGGAAACGTCGTCGTTCAACCCCTCGATGGGCTGCGCCTCGATCCGCACGCGGTAGTCCGGCAGCCATATCGAGCGCTCTTTCCAGGCATCGGCGTGACGCCACTCCTGGACAGCGAACCAGGCCCGGTCGAAGACGCGGAAGCTCTGGCCGAGAAGGACCAGCGCGGTCAGCGCGACCAGCAGGACGGCCAGCAGCAGACGGCGAGGCGTAAAAGCTCGGGACATTGAAAACGGCTCGGGAGTTTGGGCGTGGATAGTCATAGCATAGAGCCTGTACGCTGTATGGAAACGGGCTGCGCCCGACCTTTCCTACGCAAGCTACGGCTCCAGGCTGAAGCCAAGCTTAAAGTCAGCCAGCCGCCCGGGCGACTCGGACAGGTCCGAGTTTCCTGTCCGAAAGAGACGACAAGAGAGCATCCGCAGTCTTCTTCCAGCGCCACCAGATTGGCCTGTTCGATCCCTTATTGGCCGCATCTATCGTTCTGCGCCCGCGGCGCCCCGGTCATTATCGAACCGCAGCAGGTGAAGCGGGCCCCAGAAACCGCAAAACCTCAACAATAACAACTGCTTGACTGCATGGAATTCAGCATGACCAGCGCGATAGCCATCGAGCGGATCTGCATGGAATTCGGTACCCCCGGCCAAGGCCTGAAGGCCCTTGACGATGTGTCCCTGGATATCCACGCCAACGAATTCTTCACCCTCCTCGGCCCTTCCGGCTGCGGCAAGACCACCCTCCTCCGCCTCATCGCCGGCTTCGAACAGCCCAGTTCCGGCAGCATCCGCCTCTATGGCGAACGCATGGAAGGCCTGCCGCCGTTCCGCCGCCCGGTCAACACGGTGTTCCAGAGCTATGCGCTGTTCCCGCACATGAGCGTCGCCGACAACATCGGCTTCGGCCTGGAGATGCAGGGCCGCCCGCGCAGCGAGATCGGCGCCACCGTGAGCCGCATGCTCGAGCTGGTGAAGCTGCCGGAGGTCGGCAAGCGCCGCGCCGACCAGTTGTCCGGTGGCCAGCAGCAACGCATCGCCCTGGCCCGCGCGCTGGCCAGCCGGCCCAAGGTGCTGCTGCTCGACGAGTCGCTGTCGGCGCTGGACCTGAAGCTGCGCAAGGAAATGCAGATCGAGCTGAAGCGCCTGCAGCACGAGACCGGGATCACCTTCATCTTCGTCACCCATGACCAGGAGGAAGCGCTGACCATGTCCGACCGCATCGCGGTGATGAGCAAGGGCAAGGTGCTGCAGGTCGGCACACCCAGCGACATCTACGAGGCGCCGCTGAACCGGGCGGTCGCCGACTTCATCGGCGAAACCAACTTCCTCGAGGGCCAGGCCGACGCCGACGGCGTGCGCCTGGCGGACGGCCAGCGGCTGGCCGCGACGACCCCGGGCAGCGGCGCGGTGACCCTGGCGATCCGCCCGGAGCGCACCGAACTGGCCGCCGACGGCCAGTTGGAAGGCGTGCTGGAAAACGTCGTCTATGTCGGCACCGATACCGTCTACCACCTGAACGTGGCCGGCCAGCCGGGCTTCCGCGTGCGCCAGCAGAACCGCGACGGCGCACGCTGCCCGCACAGTCCGGGGGCGAAGGTGCGGGTGCGGGTTCCCGCCGCCGCCATCCGGGTGCTCGCCGAATGAGCGCCACCGGCCGACCTTCCGCGCAACAGTCGGCCGAACGCCGGCAGCTGCGTCGGCGCCTGCTGCTGAGCAGCCCGGCGATGCTGATGCTGGTGCTGTTCCTGGTGATCCCGCTGGGCATCATGTTCGCCGTGTCGATCCAGCAGTCCGGCGACTACGGCGGGGTGAAGTGGGGCCAGCACAGCCTGGAGGCCTACCTCAATTTCCTCTGGGAACGCGACCTGGACGACAGCCTGGTGTTCAACGCCGACTACCTGGGCATCTTCCAGCGCTCGTTCTGGCTGTCGCTGCTGACCACCCTCGGCTGCCTGGCACTCGGCTTCCCCACCGCGCTGTACCTGGCGTTGCAGCCGGAACGCCGGCGCAACCTGCTGCTGTTCCTGGTCACCGTGCCGTTCTGGACCAACCTGCTGGTGCGGGTCTACGCCTGGATCCTGCTGCTGCGCAACGGCGGGCTGGTGGACGCCGGCCTGCAAGGCATCGGCCTGACCGACACCGGGCTGGGGCTGCTCTATACCGACAACGCGGTGATCATCGGCCTCCTTTATACCTACCTGCCGTTCATGGTGCTGCCGATCTACACCAGCCTGGAAAAGATGGACTGGCGCCTGGTGGAGGCGGCATTCGACCTCGGCGCCAACCGCTGGAAAGCGCTGCGCCGGGTGATCGTGCCGCTGGCGATGCCGGGGATAGTCGCCGGCTGCATCCTGGTATTCATCCCGGCCCTGGGCAGCTACATCATTCCGGAATTGCTCGGCGGCGGTAAGGCGCTGATGATCGGCAACCTGATCCAGCTGCAATTCGGTACCGCGCACAACTGGCCCTTCGGCGCCGCCCTTTCGTTCGCCCTGCTGGCCTTCGTCCTGCTGGCGATGCTGATCCACAACCTGCGCTTCCGGGCCAACGCCGGCGGAGGCCAGCCATGAACGGCCGCAATCCACTCTGGACCTTCAGCGGAGTGCGCCAGGCCGCCTGGCTGTTCTTCGCCTTCCTCTACATCCCGATCCTGGTGCTGGTAGCGCTCAGCTTCAACAGCGGCCAGTCGGCGACGCTCTGGGAAAGCTTCAGCCTGAAATGGTACGCGGTGGTGGCCAACGATCCGGAAATCCTCCGCGCGGCGAAGAACTCGCTGATCGTCGCCACCCTCGCCACCCTGGCCTCGACCGTCCTGGCCACCCTCGCCGCGCTGGGCATGCGTGGTCGCGCCTTCCGCGGACAGACCCTGATGAACGGCGTGCTCGGCCTGCCGCTGCTGGTGCCGGAGATCGTCACCGCGGTGGCGACCCTGATGTTCTTCTCCTTCATCGGCCTGAAGCTGTCGTTGTTCACCATCCTCATCGCCCACATCGTGTTCTGCATCCCCTTCGCCTACCTGCCGATCCGCGCCCGCCTGGAGGGCCTGGACCCGCGCCTGGCGGAGGCCGCCGCCGACCTCTACGCCTCGCCGTGGAAGGCCTTCTGGAAAATCACCCTGCCGCTGCTGATGCCCGGCGTGCTGTCCGGGGCGATGCTCGCGTTCATCATCTCGATGGACGATTTCGTCATCACCTATTTCGTCGCCGGCGCCGGCGCAACCACCCTGCCGGTGTACATCTTCAGCTCCATCCGCATGGGCATATCCCCGAAGATCAATGCGATTTCATCGATCATCCTCATGATTTCCATCGCCTTCGTCGCCCTGTCGTACTACCTCGGCCAACGCCGCCGCTGAGAACCTGCCTCCACGAAGAAAAAACAGAAGATCGCCAGGAGTCCACCATGACCTACCGCACACCGCTCACCCTGCTCTTCGCCGCCGGTCTAGCCCTGGGCGGCCAGGCTCGCGCCGAAGGCACCCTGCACTTCGCCAACTGGTCGGACTACTACCCGCCGGAGTTGCTGAAGAAGTTCGAGAAGGACACCGGGATCAAGGCCACCCTCGACGCCTACGACAGCAACGAGACGCTGCTGGCCAAGCTCAAGGCCGGAGGCGGCGCCTACGACGTGGTGGTGCCGTCGGACAGTTTCATAGAAATATTCGTCAAGGAGGGGCTGCTGCAAAAGCTCGACAAGAGCCAGTTGCCGAGCCTGGGCAATCTGAAGGAAAACTTCCGGACCCTTGGCTTCGATCCCGGCCACGACTACAGCATTCCCTATCTCTGGGGCACCACCGGCTACAGCTACGATACGGCGAAGGTGCCGGGCGGCAGGCTGGAAGAAAGCTGGAAGCCGTTCTTCGAACCACCAGCCGAGCTGAAAGGCAAGGTGGTGGCGCTGAACTCCATCGAGGAACTGTTCATTCCCGCCACCTACTACCTCGGCATCGACGAATGCACCGAGGACGCCAGGGAAGCGCAGAAGGTCCTCGACCTGCTGCTCAGGCAAAAGCCGGCGCTGGCCATGTACAACAGCGACGGCACCATCGAGCGCATGGCCGCCGGCGAGGTCGCCATGCACCAGCAGTGGAACGGCGCCTTCCACCGCGCCCACGCCCAACGCGCCAGCCTCGAATACGTCTATCCGAAGGAAGGCATCCGGCTGTTCATCGACAACTTCGCGATTCCGCGCGACGCCAGCAACGTCAAGGAAGCCCACGTCTTCATCGACTGGATGATGCGCCCGGAGAACATCGCCGCCGCCTCCAACTTCGCCAAGTACAACAACGCCATCGTCGGCTCGGAGAAATTCATGGAGAAGGCGCTGTTCGACGACCCGGCGATCAACACCCCGCAGGACAAGCTCGACCGCCTGAAGCCGTTCAAGCTCTGCTCGCCGAAAGCCCTGGCGTTGCGCAGCAAGGTCTGGACCAAGCTTAAGAAATGATCGACGCGGCGCTGGCGGCCAGCTCGCGCCAGCGCTGGCCGGCCAGCCAGTTTGGCCATCTCGATCCCTTTTTGACCGTCTACAGGGTTCTCCCCGGCGAAACCGGATTGCTAGAGTCGAACCGCGCCCTCCTCGAGGGGTCGCCCGGAGCCGCGGAAACGGCGCCGGCAGAGCCCAAGGGAACCTCGCGACCGCGAGCTAGAAATCCAACAAGAACGCTTCCTGAGAACGCCATGAACACTATCGACGCCCCAACGCCCGTGCCCGCACACGCCGCGCGCCCTCTCGTCACTGCCATTTCCACCGACCCGACGGAAACCCCAGCGGTTTTCCACTAGCCCGTCCATTCACCCGGCGCAGGAAAGGTCCGCCCACGCGGCCGCCTGCGGGATCGATACGGCATTTCGCGAGGAGCGGAACATGGCCAGCCAACGCAACAACGGCATCCTCATCGGCGGCAAGCGCCCCGAGTACGTCCACAGCGCCCAGGGCACCGGCCTGCGGCGCATCCTCGGGCTCCCCGCCCTGGTCTTCTTCGGGCTGGTCTACATGGTTCCGCTGACCATGTTCACCACCTACGGGGTAGTCACCGAGATCACCGGCGGTCGCACCGCCAGCGCCTACCTGATCACCCTGGCGGCGATGCTCTTCACCGCCTTTTCCTACAGCTTCATGGTGAAGAAATATCCCATCGCCGGCTCGGCCTATTCCTATACCAGCCTCAGCTTCGGCCCCTGCGTCGGCTTCCTCGCCGGCTGGTCGCTGCTGCTCGACTACCTGTTCCTGCCGATGATCAACTACCTGCTCATCGGCCTGTTCCTCAACATCGCCTTCCCGATGGTGCCGGCCTGGATCTTCGTGCTCGCGGCGATCGGCCTGGTCACCGTGCTCAACGTGATCGGCATCAGCTCGGTGGCCGGCATGAGCAACGTGATCGTCGGCGCCCAGTTCGTCTTCGCCGTGGTGTTCGTCGCCATGGCGGTCAAGCACCTGGCCGGCATCCCCTCGCTGGACCTGAGCCTGCCCTTCGTCGGCGACGGCAGCCAGCCGGGCTTCGCCCCGTTGATGGCCGGCGCGGCGGTGCTGTGCCTGTCGTTCCTCGGCTTCGACGCGGTCTCGACCCTGGCCGAGGAAACCCGCGACCCGCAACGCGACATCCCGCGCGCCATCGTCATCACCACGGTCGGCGCCGGCCTGCTGTTCACCGTGCTGGCGGTCTTCAGCCAACTGGTGTTCCCCGGCAGCGTATTCCAGGACGCCGAGTCGGCGGCCAACGAAGTGATGCTGGCGGCCGGCGGCAAGTTCCTCGCCAGCTTCTTCACCGCCGCCTACGTCGCCGGCGCCGCCGGCTCGGCACTGGCCTCGCAGGCCTCGGTGTCGCGCATCCTCTACAGCATGGGCCGCGACGGCATCCTGCCGCGGCGCGTGTTCGGCAGCCTCTCGGAACGCTTCAAGACGCCAGTGATCGCGATCCTGGTGGTCTCGGTGATTTCCCTGCTGGCGGTGGTCATCGACCTCACCACCCTGGCCTCGATGATCAGCTTCGGCGCGCTGGTGGCGTTCTCCGCGGTGAACCTGGCGGTGATCCGCAGCTACCTGCTGCTCGACGGCCGCCGCGCCCCGCGCGACCTGCTGCGCTACGGGCTGGTGCCGGCCATCGGCCTGGGCCTGACCCTGTGGCTGTGGACCAGCCTCTCGGCGCTGACCCTGGTGATCGGCCTGACCTGGTTCGCCGCCGGCCTCGCCTACCTGGCGTTGCATACCGGCGGTTTCCGCCGCAAGGCGCCGACCGTGACCTTCTCCGAACAGAACTGAGCCCGGGAGCCCGACATGCTGACCATCTACAGCGACGACCATCGCCTGCACCACGGCCGGCACGAACTGATCGGCGGCCAGTTCACCCCCTGCTTCGAAAAACCCAGCCGCGCCGACATGGTCCTCGACCGCGTGAAGGCCGTCGGCCTCGGCGAAGTCCGCGCACCGCGCGACTTCGGCCTGGAACCGATCCGCCGGGTGCACAGCGAGGGTTTCGTGCGTTTCCTGCAGAACGCCTGGCAGGACTGGCTGGCCACCGGCCGCAGCCACGACATGCTGCCGATCGCCTGGCCGACCCGGCGCCTGCGGCAGACGGAGCCGGACAACATCGACGGTCGCCTCGGCTACTACTCCTTCGACGCCGGCGCGCCAATCACCGCCGGGACCTGGCAGGCGATCACCAGTTCGGCCAACGTCGCCCTCAGCGGCCAGTCCGAACTCGCCAACGGCGCGCGCTCGGTATTTTCGCTCTGTCGCCCGCCGGGCCACCACGCCGCGGCCGACTACATGGGCGGCTATTGCTTCTTCAACAATGCCGCCATCGCCGCCCAGGCCTTCCTCGACCGGGGCGCCGGGCGGGTGGCGATCCTCGACGTCGACTACCACCATGGCAACGGCACCCAGGACATCTTCTACGACCGCGCCGATGTGCTGTTCACCTCGATCCACGGCGATCCGCGCTTCGAATACCCCTATTTCCTCGGCTACGCCGACGAGAAGGGCAACGGCGTCGGCACCGGCTACAACTTCAACTACCCACTGGCGGCCGGCAGCGACTGGGCGACCTGGAGCCAGGCGCTGCAGGCGGCGATCCGGCAGATCCAGGCCTATGCGGCGGACGTCCTGATCGTTTCCCTGGGGGTGGATACCTTCAAGGAGGACCCGATTTCCCAGTTCCGCCTGGACAGCCCCGACTACCTGCGCATGGGCGAAGCCATCGGCAAGCTCGGCCTGGCCACGCTGTTCGTGATGGAGGGAGGCTACGCGGTGGAGGAAATCGGGATCAACGCGGTGAACGTGCTACAGGGTTTCGAAGGGGTTCACCGGTAAGCCCGCCCGCAACTTCGCCCGGTCGGAACGCGAAACGGCCCGCCTCCCGGAAGAGAGGCGGGCCGTTTCGATTCAGGGCCTTACTTGATCACTTCGACGAACTCGACGTCGATCTCGCGGCCGACCAGGTCGCGGTCGACTTCGCCGGTCAGCTTGACCCGGGTCTTGTCGTTGATTTCCATCGGCGGGAAGTCTTCGTCGTCGATCTCGACCTTCATGCTGCCGGTGGCGTCGCGGAACTCGTAGATGTCGCCCTTGATGCGCTTGACGATGGTGCCCTGGAGGACCACCGGGGTGTCGTCGGCGGCTTCCAGCGCGGCCTTCACCGTGGTGGTGGTCGGGGTAGCGCCCGGGCCGGTATAGCCAGCGGCCAGGGTGACGGTGGAGAACAGGCCGATGGCAGCGATGAGGGGCAGGTGACGAAGTTTCATGGGTAACGCCTCGTAGTTGGTTTCGATGGGTCCAGGCTACGAAGCCTTGCTGAAACCAGGCTTAATCGGCATCGCTGGTGGCCAGGCGCTCGCCGCTCTTCTTGCGGAACACGT
Source organism: Pseudomonas sp. FDAARGOS_761 (assembly GCF_013343155.1). Classification (NCBI taxonomy): domain Bacteria; kingdom Pseudomonadati; phylum Pseudomonadota; class Gammaproteobacteria; order Pseudomonadales; family Pseudomonadaceae; genus Pseudomonas; species Pseudomonas sp. FDAARGOS_761. The sequence continues at coordinate 5,228,341 of NZ_CP054572.1, forward strand.
AGAACAGGTTCGGCTCGCTGACCATGTAGATGGTGCCCTCGTCGTCGATGGCCACCCCTTCGGCGCGCGGGATCTTGCTGTCCAGGCCGTTGAAGCCGCCGAGCAGGCTGATGAAGCTGACCGGCTCGCCCTTCTCGTCCAGCTCCAGCAGCAGATGCGATTCGGCCGACAGCACCAGCGTATGCCCGGTACGCGGGTCGACGCTGAGCGCCGAGACGTTGCGCATGTAAAGGTCGTCGCTCGGTAGCGCGGTCATCGCCCCGCTCAGGCTCGGCCCGCCGTCGCTCTTCCAGCTGAACAGGGTCATCGGATCGCGCTCCTTGCTCAGCAACAGACGCTGCTGGCGCGGATCCCAGGCGATGCCCTCGAAGCCCTTGTTCTTCTTGCCGATATTGCCCAGCGGGAATTCGGCCAGGCTCTTGGTGCTCAGCTCGGCGGTCTGCGGGTCGACATGGAAGATGGTCAGGGTATTGCGGCGCTCGTCGGTCACTGCGACGTTGCCGTTCTCCAGCACCGCCACGCCTTCGGGATTGCTCAGGCCGAGCAGCGGGATGGTGCGCAGCACGTCGCCGGTGAGCGACAGCTCCACCAGCAGCGGCCGCTTGCCGGTAACGGTGAACAGGGTCCTGGTTGCCGGGTTGTAGGCCAGGTCCGAGGTTTCGTCCTCTTCCAGGCCCTGCAACGGCTTGGCGTCGATCACCACCCGATAGCCCGGCAGCCAGATGCTTTCGTCGCGCTGCTGCTGGCTGGCCTGGCTTTCCTTCCACCAAAGGCCGGCGCGATCGTCCCAATGCATGACGATGGTCAGCACCACGCCGACGAGCACGACGAACGCCGGCAGCAGCCAGCGGAAACGGGGAAGCTTGGAGGCAAGGGACATGGGCGAGGCTCGACTGTTTGGCCAGGTGTTTTCTTGGGCGTCGCCATGAAAGGGCATTGCCCCCGGCCTGTCAATCGAAGCGTCGGCCAGCCGACCGACAGTCGCTTCCGCTGCCGGCGCTAGGGAGGTCGGCCGCCCCCGGCGGCCGCAGCGGTTCAGAGCACGCGGGTCTCGAAACGGCTGGCGCCCGGCAATTCGAGCAGCAACTCGTCGCCGCTGTTCAGCGGCCCGACCCCGGACGGCGTGCCGGTCAGCACCACATCGCCGGCCTGTAGCGAGAAATGCCCGGCGATGTGCTGGATCAGCGGCACGATCGGATTGAGCATGTCGCGGCTGTTGCCGTCCTGGCGCACCTCGCCGTTGATGGTCAGGCGGATGCCGATGTCGGTCGGGTCGGGAAACTGGTCGGCGTTCACGAACGGCGACAGCACGCCGGCGCCATCGAAGCTCTTTGCCAGCTCCCAGGGCAGGCCCTTTTCCTTCAGTTTCGCCTGGACCTCGCGCAAGGTCAGGTCCAGCGCCGGCGCATAGCCGGAGATCGCGTCGAGGACCTCCTCGCGGTTCGGCTTGCGCGACAGCGGCTTGCCGATCAGCACGGCGATTTCCGCCTCGTAGTGTACCGAGCCGCGCTCCTGCGGCAGGCTCAGCCCGCCGCTCACCGGCACCACGCAGGAGCCGGGCTTGATGAACAGCAGCGGCTCGGTGGGAACCGGGTTGTTCAGTTCCTTGGCGTGTTCGGCGTAGTTGCGCCCGACGCAGACCAGCTTGCCCAGGGGGAAGTGGATCGGGGTGCCGTCGATATATTGATGCTGGTAACTCATTTACCGACTCCTGAACGGGTGGAAAGGCATCCGTGGCGCCCGCCACAGACGAGAAGGGCCGGATGACCGGCCCTCTGCGTTGCGAAACCTGCTACTCGGCGAAGATCTTGCCGGGATTCATGATCCCGTTGGGGTCGAACACCGCCTTCAGTGCCTTCATATAGGCAATTTCGGTTTCCGAGCGGGTGTAGGTCAAGTAGTCGCGCTTGGTCATGCCCACGCCATGCTCGGCGGAAATCGAGCCGTTGTACTTCTCGACGGTCTCGAACACCCACTTGTTGACGGTCGCGCACTTGGCGAAGAACTCGTCCTTGCCGAGGTTTTCCGGCTTGAGGATGTTCAGGTGCAGGTTGCCGTCGCCGATGTGGCCGAACCACACCACCTCGAAGTCCGGGTAGTTGGCCTCGACGATGGCGTCGATGTCCTTGAGGAAGGCGGGCACCCGGGAAACCGTGACCGAGATGTCGTTCTTGTACGGCGTCCAGTGGGAGATGGTCTCGGAGATGTACTCGCGCAGCTTCCACAGGTTCTGCAACTGCTGCTCGCTCTGGCTCATCACCCCGTCCAGCACCCAGCCTTGCTCGACGCAGTGCTCGAAGGTGGCCAGCGCTTCGTTGGCGACTTCCTCGGTGGTCGCCTCGAACTCCAGCAGGGCGTAGAACGGGCAGTCGGTCTCGAACGCCCGCGGTACGTCGCCACGGGCCAGGACCTTGGCCAGGGCCTTGTCGGAGAAGAACTCGAAGGCGGTCAGGTCGAGCTTGCTCTGGAAGGCATGCAGCACCGGCATGATCGAGTCGAAGTCGGGCGTGCCGAGGACCATAGCGGTGAGGTTCTTCGGCGTGCGCTCCAGGCGCATGGTCGCCTCGACCACGAAGCCCAGGGTGCCTTCGGCGCCGATGAACAGCTGGCGCATGTCGTAGCCGGTGGCGTTCTTGATCAGGTCCTTGTTCAGCTCGAGCAGGTCGCCCTTGCCGGTGACGACCTTCATCCCGGCCACCCAGTTACGGGTCATGCCGTAGCGAATGACCTTGATCCCGCCGGCATTGGTGCCGATATTGCCGCCGATCTGGCTGGAACCGGAAGAAGCGAAGTCAACCGGGTAGTACAGGCCGTTTTCCTCGGCGAAGGTCTGCAGTTGCTTGGTAACCACGCCCGGCTGGCAGACTACGGTACGGTCGAAGGCATTGAAGTCGAGTATCCGGTTCATGTAGTCGAAGGCCACCACGACTTCGCCGTTGGCCGCCACGGCCGCGGCGGAGAGCCCGGTACGACCGCCCGACGGGACCAGACCGACCTTGTGCTGGTTGGCCCAGCGGACGATCGCCTGGACCTGCTCGACGCTCTTGGGGAACACGATGGCCAGCGGCGCAGGGGCGAAATGCTTGGTCCAGTCCTTGCCGTAGGCGTCCAGGGAGGCGGCGTCGTCGAGCAGCTTGCCAGGCTCGACCAGGGGCTTGAGCGATTCGATCAGGGCTTCGCGGGTCATTCGGGAACTCTCAAATGATTCATGGTCGCCCTGAGAACAACTCAGGTCGCAACCGGGCAAGGAAAAGGGAGAACATGCTAGCATACGCCCCCCGCGCTTAGTGCCTCTGGGCGCCGAGTTGCGGGTGCCGGCCAGCGCCGGCCGGACCCGCTTCGCGCAGTTCGCTTTCCAGCCACTTCCTCCGGGACAACAGGTTTACGCAGATGAGCAAGACCTCTCTCGACAAGAGCAAGATCAAGTTCCTTCTTCTCGAAGGTGTCCACCAGAACGCCGTGGACACGCTGAAGGCCGCCGGCTACACCAACATCGAGTACCTCAAGACCGCGCTTTCCGGCGATGAGCTGAAGGAAAGGATCGCCGATGCGCACTTCATCGGCATTCGCTCCCGCACCCAGCTGACCGAAGAGGTCTTCGACTGCGCGAAGAAACTGATCGCGGTCGGCTGCTTCTGCATCGGCACCAACCAGGTCGACCTCAACGCCGCTCGCGAACGCGGTATCGCCGTGTTCAACGCGCCCTACTCGAACACCCGCTCTGTGGCTGAGCTGGTACTGGCCGAGGCGATCCTGCTGCTGCGCGGCATCCCGGAAAAGAACGCTTCCTGCCATCGCGGCGGCTGGATCAAGAGCGCGGCGAACTCCTTCGAGATCCGTGGCAAGAAGCTCGGCATCGTCGGCTACGGTTCGATCGGCACCCAGCTCTCGGTACTCGCCGAGGCCCTGGGCATGCAGGTGTTCTTCTACGACACCGTGACCAAGCTGCCGCTGGGCAACGCGGTGCAGATCGGCAGCCTGCACGAGCTGCTGGGCATGTCCGACATCGTCTCGCTGCACGTTCCCGAACTGCCCTCCACCCAGTGGATGATCGGCGAGAAGGAAATCCGCGCGATGAAGAAGGGCGGCATCCTGATCAACGCCGCGCGCGGCACCGTGGTCGAGCTGGACCACCTGGCCGCCGCGATCAAGGATGAGCACCTGATCGGCGCCGCCATCGACGTGTTCCCGGTCGAGCCGAAATCCAACGACGAGGAATTCGCCAGCCCGCTGCGTGGCCTGGACCGGGTGATCCTGACCCCGCACATCGGCGGCTCCACCGCCGAGGCACAGGCCAACATCGGCCTGGAAGTGGCGGAGAAGCTGGTCAAGTACAGCGACAACGGCACCTCGGTGTCCTCGGTCAACTTCCCCGAAGTGGCCCTGCCGTCGCACCCGGGCAAGCACCGCCTGCTGCACATCCACGCCAACATCCCCGGCGTGATGAGCGAGATCAACAAGGTCTTCGCCGACAACGGCATCAACGTTTCCGGCCAGTACCTGCAAACCAACGATAAGGTCGGCTACGTGGTGATCGACGTCGACGCCGAGTACTCCGACCTGGCCCTGGAGAAACTCCAGCAGGTCAACGGCACCATCCGTAGCCGCGTGCTGTTCTAAGGCAGCGTCCGGCGGAAAGGAAAAAGGAGGCCCAGCGGCCTCCTTTTTTCGTTTCCGTCACTTGACGGTAACGGTGATCTTCTCCGACTCCACGGTCGGCTCCAGCGGCACGTGGTTCTTGTCGCCCACCAGCAGTTGCAGGGTGTGCTTGCCCGGCGGCAGGGTGATCTCGGTTTCGGTCTGGCCCTTGCCGAAGTGGCGGATGTTGTCGGTCATCGGCAGCGGCAGGTTCATCGCCGGCTGCTCCTTCAGGTCCACCAGCAGGTGATGGTGGCCGGTATCCGGCATGTCGACGCCGGCCGGCGCCACGCCCATGCCTTTCAGGCCGAATTTCACGGTGAAGGTCTTGTCGACGGTTGCACCATCGGCCGGCGTGATGAAATACACTTTCGCCCCTTCGGGCGCCTTAGTCCGAGGCAGGTCGGCAGCCATCAGGCTGGCGGATGCGCCGAACATCAGGGCGGCTAGACCGAGGCAAGGCAATGTCACTCTCATGGGAGTCTCCTGTTTTCACTTCCGTTAGCACCCGGGAAACGCCACTGGACGGAATTTCCCCGGCACTCTTCGTGCCTTCCGAATCAGGGAAAGGCATCGCTGGCACAGCGATTTCCACTGCGAAGCCCGTGTTAGAGCGGCGCTCGCGCACATAATCCGGGTCAATGCCCGCAACCCCTGGAAAGACCGCATGCAACCCAGTAGGTTCGCGATTGTCCAGGACGCGGGCCCGGCTAAGCTGAACGAACAGCATAGGCCCGACCGACGTTCATTCCCACCCGAGGAGTACTACATGCGATTTCTGCCCCGCCTGCTGATGCTGGTATCCCTGGCCGCCCCGCTGGCCCATGCCGAGCTGCTCGACGACGTCCACCAGCGCGGCGCCCTGCGCATCGCCCTGGAGGGCACCTATCCGCCGTTCAACTTCAAGCAGGGCGGCAAGCTCACCGGCTTCGAGACCGAACTGGGCGAACTGCTGGCCGCCGAACTGGCGGTCAAGCCGGAATTCGTCACCACCGAATGGAGCGGCATCCTCGCCGGCCTGCAGAGCGGCAAGTACGACATCGCGCTGAACCAGGTCTCGGTGAACGAGCAGCGGCGCAAGGTCTTCGACTTCAGCGAGCCATACACCATCTCCAGCGCCCAGTTGATCGTGCGCGCCGACGAAACCCGCCAGTTCAGGTCGCTGGAAGACCTCAAGGGCCTCAAGCTCGGCGTCGGCCAGGGCACCAACTACGCCGACCTGGCGAAGTCGGTGGCCGGCGTCAACGTGCGCACCTATCCGGGCGCCCCGGAATACCTGCAGGACCTGGCCAGCAAGCGTATCGACGCGGCGCTCAACGACCGCCTGCTGATCCCCTTCGCCATCCGCGAGGCCAAGCTCCCGGTCAAGCCCGGCGCGGCGGTGGGACCGGTGGCGAACATGGCGATTCCCTACCGGAAGAACAACCCGAAGTTCGGCGAGGCGCTGAACGCGGCGCTGGAGAAGATCAAGGCCGACGGCCGCTTCGCCAAGCTCTCGGAAAAGTGGTTCGGCCTGGACGTCAGCCAGCCGCCGAAGTGAGTTCCCGCCCGAACGGGGGAAGCGGCCGCGTCCGAGGGACGCGGCCGTCGTGTTTGTCGATGGAGTGTTGAATGAATTCGCTGCAGAAATTGCTCGAATGGCTCGCCAACCTGGTCGAGCTGCTCGGGATGGCCTGGCCCTTCCTGCTCCAGGGCGCGATGTATACCGTGCTGTTCGCCGCGGTATCGATGGTCCTGGGCCTGATCCTCGGCTTCAGCGTCGCGGTGGTCCGGGTGACCAAGGTGCCGGTGGTCTCGCAGATCGCCGCGGTCTACGTCAGCGCCTTCCGCGGGACGCCACTGCTGGTGCAGATCTTCGTCCTGTACTACGGGCTGCCGAGCGTCGGCATCGAGTTCACCCCGGTCACCGCGGGCATCCTGGCGCTGACCCTGAATGTCGCGGCCTATCTCTCGGAGTCCATGCGCGGGGCGATCCTCGGCATCGACAAGGGACAATGGGAAGCCGGGCTCTCGGTCGGCCTGACCTGGGGCCAGACCCTGTGGAACATCATCACCCCGCAGGCCCTGCGCCTGGCGGTGCCGAGCCTGTCGAACAGCCTGATCAGCCTGATCAAGGACACCTCGCTGATCTCCGTGATCACCGTGACCGAACTGATGCTGGCGACCAAGGAGGTCATCGCCGAGACCTTCCAGCCGCTGCCGCTCTATCTCGCCGCCGCCGGGATCTACTGGCTGCTTTCGGCACTCTTCGAGCGTGTGCAGAAAGCCCTGGAGAACCGCCTGACCGCGCCGCTGCGGCGCTGAGTTCAGCCGCCGGCGTCGAGGCCGGCCAGGCAGACCGCGGCGCGGTCCAGTTCATCCTCGTTGAATACCAGCACGCCCATGCGCTTGAGGGCGGCGGCGGTAACGCCCTCGCCGGCGACCCGGTTGCCGTTGAAGCGCCCGTCGTAGTTCTCCAGGTTGCCGCAGGACGGACTGCGCGCCTTGAGCACGGCCATCCGGATGTCATGGCGGCGGACCAGCTCCACTGCCGCCTCCGCACCCAGCAGGAATGCTTCGCTGACATCCTCGCCGTCGACGGTGAAGACCCGGTTCAGCCGGTCCAGCACTTCGCCGCCCTGGCCGCCGGGGATCTCCGCTGGCGGGCGGGGCGTCGGCAGGCCTCCGGCGACCTCCGGGCAAAGGGCGACGATCCGCCCCTGCGCATGCCAGCGCGAGAGCAGGTCGAACGGGCCATGGCTGCCACCGTCGTAGCGCACCAGGTGGCCCAGCAGGCAACGGCTGACCAGAACCTTCTGCATGGATGCTCCACCCCTTTGACAGGCACACAGAGTAGCCTGCCGCTCACCGATGGTCACGCCCGGTAACAGTAGCCGGGAAGCACCGGGGAAACCCGCCCTCGACCCAACCGGAGTTAGGCCTCGCGGTAGCGCTCCAGCGCCCGTATGGCGGGGACCAGGGCTATTTCTTGCCGATCCTTAGGATAGAACTGCGGGCGGCCCATGGCGAACCTCCGCCGCCCCGAGCAGACTGGCTTCCCGCGCAACCGCGAAGGACCCGCCCGTCATGCTCCCGACCCGCTCGCTTCTACCGTTTTTCCTGGCCCCCGCGCTGCTCGCCAGCGCTGCCAGCCAGGCGGCCATGGAGGCCCTGGACAACGACAGTCTCAGCCAGGTCACCGGCCAGGCCGGCATCAGCCTGCGCCTGGACCTGCGCGCCGGCGCGGCCAGGGTCGCCTGGGTGGACGACGGCGGCAGCCTCTCGCTGCGCAACCTGGTGATCGACAACGGCTGCGTGAAGGTCGGCGACTGCCCGGACGGGCGCGGCGGCAACATCCCCCTGGGCGCCGCCCAGCTCGGCCTGAGCCTGCCGATCTTCGGCGTCGAGCAGCCGACCCTGGCACTGGACGTGACCACCGGCAGCGGCGGCGGGCAGCAACTGGCGATCAGCCTGCCGGACCTCGCCACCATCAACGACCAGTTGATCGCCAGCGGCCTGCCGGCGCAGCGCATCCGCCTGCGGGTGGCCAGCGACCTGTACATCGGTGACAACTCGATCGGCCGCATCGAACTGCGCGACATCACCGACCTGCGCGGCACGATCAAGGTCTGGGGTCACTGAGGCGGCGACGCCGCCGAGGGTTCAGGAAAGTTGCAGGAGGGATTCGTTGCGCCGGCGGAACCAGCCGGTCAGCGACAGCCGGTCGCGGCTGGCGGGCAGGACTTCGTGCTCGGTGCCGGCGGACATGAACACCACCAGGCTACCGCCCGTCGGCTGGATGTCCACCTGCCGCTGCGGCAGGTGCAGGCGCAGCGCGCCGCCATGCTCGGGCAACCAGGCATCGTTGAGGTAGAGAACCGCGGAGACGGTGCGTGCGTCGTCGTCGCGGAAACGATCGACATGCTTCTGGTAATAGGCGCCCGGCGGGTACAGCGCGAAGTGGCACTCGAAATCCTCGAGGCCGAGGAACAGCGAGGCGTTGAGCGCCTGGCGCAAGTTGTCCATCACCCCCAGGTATTCGTCGCAGGCCTCGGATTCTCCGGGCTCCAGCCATTGCGTGAGGTCGCCGCGGATGCCTTCGCGGATCACCTGGCCGTCGCCGCGGCCGATCGCCGCCGGGGTCAGGTCGCCCGCGACCGCACGGGTGCGGCACTCTTCGGCCAATCTGGTGGTCAGACGCTCAGGCATGAAGATGCTCTGGTGCGACCAGCCCTGGTCGACCAGTTCATCGACGATGCGATGCAGGAGTGGATGATTGACGTTGATGTGCATTGTCCATTGTAGCGTGCCGCCCCGGTGTCTCGACAAGCGGTCCGCCGCATGTCGACAATAGCGCCCCATGGACGGCACCACCCGAACGACGAGGCTTTCGCCGCCAAAGGAGTATCAATGCGCGCTTTGCTCGCCTTCGCTTTACTGCTGGTTGGTCTGCCCGCCCTGGCCGACCCTTATCAACGCCTGTACCAGGCCGCTGGCTGGCCCGACCAGCGCGCGCATTTCAGCGATGCCCTGGACGCGGCGCAGAAGCGCTACCAGGACAAGCTGCCACCCGCGCTCTACCAGACCCTGGTGGACAACAGCAATCGCCGCTTCGCCCCGGCCGAAGTCGACCAGCGCGCCCTCAACGGCCTGCGCGAGAACCTTCCGGACAGCGCCAGCCCGCTGAATTTCTTCGAGTCGCCGCTGGGGCGCAAGGTGGTCGCCGCCGAGGTGCTCGCCACCCGCCGCGACCAGTTGCTCCAGCACAGCAACGGCCTGCCGCGGCAGACCGCCAGCCAGCCACGCCGGGCCCTGGTCAAGCGCCTGGCCCAGGTCCTTCCGGCCCGAGAGGCCGGTGCGGAAGTCAGCCTGGCCCTGGCCGGGGTCGCCGCCGACAGCCTCAGCCAGATGCTTCCGGGCCTCCCCGGCCTGCTTGGCGGCGGACAGACCGGCCAGTTGCTGGAAGGCCAGCGCCAGCGCCTGGTGCAGCAGATCGGCGCGGACCTGGAGAACACCCTGCTGTATGTCTACCGCGATCTCTCCGACGCGGAACTCACCCAGTACGTGAACTTCGCCGAGTCGCCGGCCGGCCGCAGCTACTACCAGGCGGCCCTGGCCGCGCTGAAAGCCGGCCTGGCGGTGGACCAGGCGGTCGCCCCCTGATCGCCGCGGGGCCTGGTACTCAGGCCCCCAGCGCGTCGCTCAGGAAATCGAAATAGCGCCGCCGCAGCCCCTCGCTTTCGTTCGCCAGGTGATGGCGCGCCTCTTCCAGCAACAGTATCCGCGGCTCGTCGAATTTCTCCCGCAGCACCTTCAGGCCATGGCGCCAGTCCACCGTCTCGTCGGACTCGCCCTGCACCACCAGAGGGCTCAGGGCACGCCGAGGCGCCCGCTCGATGCGCGGCACCCAGCGGGTCAGCGCGCCGACCCAGGCGGTCGGCAGGGTGCGTGGCTGCAACGGATCGTGCTCGCGGAGGAAGTCGAGGAACTGCGGATCGCTGGAGTTCTCCGAGAAGCGCCGCGGGATCGAGTCGACGAAGGGGCTCAGCAGGCGGTAGCTGAGCTTCGACCAGCCCCAGGCGCGCGGACGCACCAGCGGCGCCAGGAGAATCGTCTCGCCCAGCTCGGGACGTTCGCCGCCGTGCAGCAGGTAGTCCAGCAGGATCGCCCCACCGGTGCTTTGTCCGCAGAGGTGCCAGGGCGCCGCCAGGTCGAGTTCGGCAGCCTGGCCCAGCAGGCCCTTGAACACCGCCTGGTATTCGGCGAAGTCGCGGATGCTGGCCCGCTCGCCTTCGGACAGGCCATGTCCCGGCAGGTCGCAGGCGAGCACCGAGAAGCCCATGCCCAGCGCCCAGTCGACCACGTGCCGATACAGTCCCATGTGGTCGTAATAGCCATGCATCAGCAACAGGCTGCCGCGCGCTTCCGGCAGCAGCCAGGCCTGCACCGCCAGGCGGCGCCCATCGACCGCCATGCTGCCGAGCCGCGCTTGCAGGCGCGGATGGCGGGAGCGCAGGTCCAGGCCGTAGTAGGCCTGGTAGGCGAGGACGGCGGCGTCCGCCTCGGCCGCGGCCAAGGGTCGCAGGTGCTGGCGCAGGTAATCGGGGTTGAAGGCTTCTGACATCGGCGGTTCCGGGCTGCAATCGATTCGTGGCCGGGCCACGGGCGAAACCCAGGGATATTCAGCTGCGCGCGAACACATGGCAAGCTTGGCACCCGTTTTCCGTGTGAATGCCATGACTCCCCGCCGCAAGACGCTCCTCGTCAGCCTGGTCGGCCTGCTCTGGGCCGGCGGCCTGCTCGCCGCCTACTGGTGGTTCGAGATCCGCTACATCCGTCCGTTCAGCGAGCAGACCACCCTGTTCTCCGGCGACAGCCTGCGCCTGCCGGCCGAGCTGGCCGGGCCGGGGCCGATCCGCCTGGTGCATTTCTGGGACCCGGCCTGCCCCTGCAACGTCGGCAACCAGCAGCACCTCGGCGAGCTGATCGAACGCTTCGCCGGCAAGGGCGTGGAGTTCCATGTCCTGCAGAAGCCTGGCAGCCAGGGCCGCCTGCCGGACAACCTGGCCGCCCTGCGCCCCCTCGCCGGTCTGCCCGGTTCCGAGCAGTTGCCGGCCAGCCCGGCCGTGGCGATCTGGGACCGCGACGGCCGCCTGGCCTACTTCGGCCCCTATAGCGAGGGCGCGGTATGCACCTCCAGCAACAGCTTCATCGAACCGATCCTCGAAGCGCTGCTGCAGGGACGTCCGGTGGATGCCACCCATACCCTCGCCGTGGGTTGCTACTGCCCCTGGCCCCCGGAAAAAGGCTGACCTGGCTCAACACCGGGCCTTCCGGAGGGGGCGCCGGACGGCGTAGCGGCTACACTGCCCGGGTCGGCCCACGAGGGGCCGTTGCCGAACCAAGGAGTCGCTGCATGTCCCTACGTCCCACCCTCGCCCTGCTCGCCCTCGTCAGCCTGCCGCTGATGGCCGCCCAGAACGACCCTCAGCCCAGCAGCAAGGAACTGATGAAGGAGCACCAGGCGCAGATCCAGAACGACCTGGCCGACGTCGACTACAAGCGCAAGCGCATCGTCGAGGCCAACATGAACCTCACCGACCAGGAAGGCGAGAAGTTCTGGCCGATCTACAACACCTACCGCACCGAGTCGGACAAGCTCAGCAAGGAAACCCTCAAGCTCCTGCTCGACTACGCCCAGGCCTACAACAGCGGCAACGTCAGCGACGACCAGGCGAGCAAGCTGATCGAGCGTGTCGACGACCTCCAGGAGGACCGCCTGGAACTGCGCGACAAGTACGTCAAGCGCATCGCCAAGAACGTCTCGCCCAAGCGCGCCATGCGCTTCCTGCAGATCGAGATCCAGCTCGACGCCATCGCCACCCTGGAGATCGGCCGTCAGGTACCGCTGGTCGAGTAACCCTCTTCCCGCTTCGCCAGCCGCGCCCTGTATTGCTCCGGGGGCGCGGCGTGCCAGCGGCGAAAGGCCCGGTAGAACGGCGACAGCTCGGCGAACCCGCAAGCCTTGGCCACCTCGCGGATGGCGCGACCGGCCAACAGCATCTCGCTCGCCCGCTGCCGGCGAACCTCATCGCGAACCTGCCGGAAACTCGCTCCGCCAGCGGCCAGCGCACGCTGCAAGGCGCCGCTGCCAAGACCCAGCTCCGCCGCGCACTGGCGCAAGCCATAGCCCTCCCCGAGGCGCAGCTCGATCAGGTAGCGCACGCGATTGAGCAAGCGGTTCTCGCTGAGTTCGCGGGTCTGTTCTTCCGCGTGGCGGGTCAGCACGCCATGCATGTCCGGATTGGCGTTGCGCGAAGGACGCCGCAGCAAGGCGGCGGAAAACACCAGGGCATCGTGCGGCCGCGAGAACAGCGGCAGCCTGCCGAACAACCGGCGGTGTTCGCCCAGCCGCGGCGGGGCTCGGTGGCGGAACTCGATGCGCTCGGCGACGAACTCGTCGTCGCTGATCAGCGCCAGCAGCTTGAGGAACAGCAGCATCAGGCATTCGATCTGCTGGCGCAGCGAGGCATAGCCCAGGTAGTTGATGTCGAGGATCAGCCTTGCCGTTTCCCCTTCGACCTCGAGGCGCGCGGCGAAACCGCCGGAGAGAATGTGCTGGAAACGCACGAAGCTGCGCAGCGCCTCCTCCAGGTCGCGCGCGGACAGCAGCAGGTAGCCGACCACATCGAGCAGGCGCGGCTTCATTGCCTCGCCCAGGTGCAGGCCGATGTCGGCATCGCCGGTCACCGCCGCCAGTTCGGTCCAGAACAACGGGGCGTTGTCATGCACCAGGCGGCCGCCCAGGGTCGGCGGCGGCAGCGGGATACGCCGGTAGACGCTGCGGTAGACGCGGGTGGGGTCGAGCCCGAGGGCGTCCAGGGCTTCATACAACAGACGCCGCAACGTGGCGGAATGGGTCAGGGGGCTGGTAGACGGGTCGTCCTGCATGGCGGCTCCTCGCGATTGACCAAAGACTTCCAGGGTCCGAGCATTCGGTCAATGCCGCGGGCCGGCGGCATCCGCAGAATGCTCGGCACTACAACAAGGAGAAAGGATCGATGAAACGCACCCTGACCGTGATCGCCGTGGCGGTCGCCGCCGCGGCTGCCGGCGGCGCCTGGTACCTCCATGCCAAGCAGCCGCTCCGCAACGGCTCGCTCGCCCTGGCCCACCTGCAGGCGCCGGTCGACGTGCGCTACGACGAGCGCGGGGTTCCGCACCTGTACGCGCAGAACCAGACCGACCTCTACCGCGCCCTCGGCTACGTGCACGCCCAGGACCGCCTGTTCCAGATGGAAATGCTGCGGCGCCTGGCGCGCGGCGAGCTGGCCGAAGTGCTCGGAGCCAAGCTGGTGGATACCGACCGTCTGTTCCGCACCCTGCGCATCCGCGACCACGCCGCCGAATACAGCGCCCGCCAGGACAAGCAGTCGCAGCCCTGGAAGGTGCTGGAGGCCTACCTGGACGGGGTCAACCAGTTCCAGGAAAACAACCCGGCGCCGCTCGAATTCGACCTGCTGGGCATACCCAGGCGTCCCTTCACCCCCGAAGACACCCTGAGCATCGCCGGCTACATGGCCTACAGCTTCGCCGCCGCCTTCCGCACCGAGCCGGTGCTGACCTACATCCGCGACGAACTGGGCAGCGACTACCTGCGCATCTTCGATCTCGACTGGCATCCGCAGGGCGTGCTGACGCCCTCCGGCGCACTGGGCGCCGGCGACTGGAAGGACCTCGGCGCCCTCGCCCGTCTCAGCCAGCAGGCCCTGGAGGACGCCGGCCTGCCGCAGTTCGAGGGCAGCAACGCCTGGGTCGTCGCCGGCAGCCGCACCGCCAGCGGCAAGCCCCTGCTGGCCGGCGACCCGCATATCCGCTTCGCCGCGCCGGCGGTATGGTACGAGGCCCAGCTGAGCGCGCCCGGCTTCGAACTCTATGGCCACCACCAGGCGCTCAACCCCTTCGCCTCGCTGGGCCACAACCGCGCGTTCGGCTGGAGCCTGACGATGTTCCAGAACGACGACCTCGACCTGGTCGCCGAGAAGGTCAACCCGGACAACCCCAACCAGGTCTGGTACCAGGGCAAATGGGTCGACCTGCAGAGCGAGGAGCAGGAAATCGCGGTCAAGGGCGCTGCGCCGGTGAAGCTCACCCTGCGCCGCTCGCCCCACGGTCCGATCGTCAACGACGCGCTCGGCGCCAGCTCCGGCAAGACCCCGATCGCCATGTGGTGGGCTTTCCTCGAGACCGAGAACCCGGTGCTCGACGCCTTCTACCAGCTGAATCGCGCCGATACCCTGGCCAAGGCCCGCGCGGCGGCCTCGAAGATCCATTCGCCGGGACTCAACCTGGTCTGGGCCAACGCCGCCGGCGATATCGGCTGGTGGGCCTCGGCGGCCCTGCCGAAGCGGCCGGAGGGAGTGAACCCGAGCTTCATCCTCGACGGCAGCAAGGGCGAGGCGGACAAGTCCGGCTTCTATCCGTTCGCCGACAACCCGCAGGAGGAAAACCCGGCGCGCGGCTACATCGTCTCCGCCAACTTCCAGCCGGTCCCGGCCAATGGCCGGCCGATTCCCGGCTACTACAATCTGGCGGACCGCGGCCAGTGGCTGGATACCCAACTGGCCGACCGCGGCACCAAATGGAACCTGGACAACAGCCGCGCGCTGCAACTCGGCAATCGCACCGGCTACGCGCCACGCCTGCTCGCACCCTTGCTGCCGGTCCTGCGCGAGGTGGTCGACGACGCCGAAGGCAAGCGCCTGGTCGAGCAACTGGCGGCCTGGAAGGGCGACTACCCGGTCGACTCGACCGCCGCCACGCTGTTCAACCAGTTGCTGTTCCAGATTGCCGAGAGCGCCTTGCACGACGAACTGGGCGATGCCTTCTTCGACAGCCTGATCGCCACCCGCGCCATCGACAGCGCGCTGCCTCGGCTGGCTGGCGACGCCGACTCGCCCTGGTGGGACGACCGCCGCACAGAACGCCGGGAAACCCGCGCGGATATCGTCAGGGCCGCCTGGAACGCCTCCCTCGCGCATCTGCGCGGCACCCTCGGCAACGACCCGTCCGGCTGGCTGTGGGGCAAGGCGCATACCCTGACCCACGAGCACGCCCTGGGCCAGCAAGCGCTGCTCAAGCGCCTTCTCAACGTCGGTCCGTTCGCCGCCCCCGGCACCCACGAGGTACCGAACAACCTGTCGGCGAAGATCGGCCCGGCCCCCTGGGCGGTCACCTACGGCCCATCGACCCGGCGCCTGGTGGACTTCGCCGACCCGACCCACAGCCTCGGCATCAACCCGGTCGGGCAGAGCGGCGTGCCCTTCGACGGCCACTACGACGACCAGGCCGAGGCCTACATCGAGGGCCACTACCTGCCGCAGCACTACGAGGAAAACGAGGTGAAGGCGAACAGCAAGGGCGTGCTGGTGCTGGAACCGAAGCGCTGAGCCGGCCGGCGGAGCATCCGCCCGGCGTGGCGTAGGGCGAGTAACCGGATGGTGGTTGTCCGCCGGATACAACAGGGTATCGGCGGATAACGCCTCGGGCGTTATTCGTCCTACGGAGCGTAGCCAGGCATTTCCCGCCACCGACGCGCCAATGAAAAAGGCCACCCGCAGGTGGCCTTTTCTTTTCGGCGGAGGGCTCAGGCCGGGGTCGGCGAGCCTTTCTGCCAGTCGGTCGCGGTCTCTTCCATCGCCTGCTGGATCGCCCGGCGACGCCGCTCCTCGGCCTGGCGGGTGAAGTACCAGGCGAAGAAGGTGAACAGCGAAACGCTCAGCAGGATCAGGCTGGCCACCGCGTTGATCTCCGGCTTCACGCCCAGGCGTACCGCCGAGAACACTTCCATCGGCAAGGTGGTCGAGCCGGGTCCGGAGACGAAGCTGGCCAGTACCAGGTCGTCCAGCGACAGGGCGAAGGACATCATGCCGCCCGCCGCCAGCGAGGGCGCGATCATCGGGATGGTGATCAGCAGGAACACCTTCCAGGGCTTGGCGCCCAGGTCCATCGCCGCTTCCTCGATCGACAGGTCGAGTTCACGCAGGCGCGCCGACACCACCACCGCCACGTAGGACGAGCAGAAGCTGGTGTGGGCGATCCAGATGGTCACGATACCCCGTTCCTGCGGCCAGCCGATCAGTTGCGCCATGGCCACGAACAACAGCAGCAGCGACAGACCGGTGATCACTTCCGGCATCACCAGCGGCGCGGTGACCATGCCGCCGAACAGCGTACGACCGCGGAAGCGCGGGATGCGGGTGAGGACGAAGGCCGCCAGGGTGCCGAGGAGCACCGAGGAGAACGCCGTATAGAAGGCGATCTCCAGGGAGCGTCCGACCGAACTGACCAGTTGGGTGTTGTCCAGCAGGCCGACGTACCACTTCACCGACCAGCCGCCCCACACCGTCACCAGCTTGGAGGCGTTGAACGAATAGATCACCAGGATCAGCATCGGCAGGTAGATGAAGAGCAGGCCGACGATCAGCATGACGTTGGAGAAATTCCAGCGCTTCATACCTTGCCCTCCAGTTCTTTGGCCACGCTTCTGGATGGAGAGCCTGTTGAACGGGATACGGAGCGGGATACGCTGTGCTGGCTCATACCTTGCCCTCCAGTTCTTTGGCCTGGTTCTTGTTGAACAGGATGATCGGGATGATCAGGATCGCCAGCATTACCACCGCCAGGGCGGACGCCACCGGCCAGTCGCGGTTGTTGAAGAACTCCTGCCAGAGCACCTTGCCGATCATCAGGGTCTCGGGGCCGCCGAGCAGTTCCGGGATGACGAACTCGCCCACCGCCGGGATGAACACCAGCATACAGCCGGCGATGATGCCGTTCTTCGACAGCGGCACGGTGATCTTCCAGAAGCTGGTGAAGTTACGCGCGCCCAGGTCGGAAGCGGCCTCCAGCAGGCTCGGGTCGTGCTTCACCAGGTTGGCGTAGAGCGGCAGGATCATGAACGGCAGGTAGGAATAGACGATGCCGATGTACACCGCGATGTTGGTGTTGAGGATGGTCAGCGGCTCGCTGATGAGCCCCAGCCCCATCAGTACGCTGTTGAGCAGGCCGTTGTTGGAAAGGATGCCCATCCAGGCGTAGACCCGGATCAGGATCGCCGTCCAGGTCGGCATCATGATCAGCAGCAGCAGGACGGTCTGCGAGGACTGGCTGGAGCGGGCGATGGCGTAGGCCATCGGGTAGCCCACCAGCAGGCAGATCAGGGTACTGATGAAGGCCATCTTCAGCGAGCCGAGGTAAGCATCGATGTAGAGCGGGTCATCGGTCAGCATCAGGTAGTTGCCGAGGTTGAGGAGCACCTGCAACTGCTGGTCCGCGTAGGCGAAGATCTCGGTGTAGGGCGGGATGGCTACGTCCGCTTCCGCCAGGCTGATCTTCAGCACGATGGCGAAGGGCAGCAGGAAGAACAGGAAGAGCCACAGGAACGGCACCCCGATGACCGCATGCCGCCCGGTGGGCATGCGCTTTTTCAGGCTGTTGGCGAATTTCATGACTGCAGTACCACGCCGCTGTCGTCGTACCAGCTGATGTACACCGACTGGTCCCAGGTCGGCCGGGCGACGTGGCGCTCGGCGTTGGCCATGAAGGCCTGGACGATCATCCCGGAGGCCAGCTTGATGTAGTACACCGAGTGGCCGCCAAGGTAGGCGATGTCGTAGACGGTGCCCTGGGCCCAGTTGTGCCCGGCGTGTTCCAGGTTGTCCGGCTTCTGCGCGCTGATCATCACTTTCTCCGGCCGCAGCGCGTAGGTGATGCGCTTGTCCTCGGCGCGGGTGCTGATGCCGTGGCCGATGTAGATCGGGTTCTCCAGCTGCGGGCAGGCGATCACCGCATGGTCCTGCACGTCCTCCACCAGCACGCCGTCGAACAGGTTGACGTTGCCGATGAACTCGCAGACCAGGCGGCTCGCCGGGGTCTCGTAGATGTCCATCGGGCTGCCGATCTGCTCGATGCAGCCCAGGTGCATGATGGCGATGCGCTGGGCCATGGTCATGGCCTCTTCCTGGTCGTGGGTCACCATCACGCAGGTCACGCCGACGCGCTCGATGATCTCCACCAGTTCCAGTTGCATCTGCGAGCGCAGCTTCTTGTCCAGCGCGCCCATCGGCTCGTCGAGCAGCAGCAGCTTCGGCCGCTTGGCCAGCGAACGGGCCAGGGCCACCCGCTGGCGCTGGCCGCCGGAGAGCTGGTGCGGCTTGCGCTTGGCGTACTGGGTCATGTGCACCAGCTTGAGCATCTCGGCCACGCGCTCGTCGATCTCGGCCTTGGGCAGGCCGTCCTGCTTGAGGCCGAAGGCGATGTTCTGCGCCACGCTCATGTGCGGGAACAGCGCATAGGACTGGAACATCATGTTGATCGGTCGCTCGTAGGGCGGCAGGTCGGTGATGTCCTGGCCATCGAGGAAGATCCGCCCCTCGGTGGGCCGCTCGAAACCGGCGAGCATGCGCAACAGGGTGGATTTACCCGAGCCGGAGCCGCCGAGCAGGGCGAAGATCTCGCCCTTGTTGATGGTCAGGGACACGGTGTCCACCGCCAGCGTCTCGTCGAACTGCTTGGTTACCCGGTCGATCTTTACCAGCACCTCTTTCGGCTGCTGGTTGCCCTCTAGGGCTTTCTTGTAGGCACCGGAGGCTATCGCCATTACCACAACTCCCAAGTCGTTGAGCCCGGTCACGCTACCGGGCGGAATTTGAACTTATTTGCCGGTCTTGATCCGGGTCCAGGTACGGGTCTGCAGGCGCAGCACCTTGGCCGGCAACACGGCGGAAACGTAGAGCTTGTCGAGCACGGCCTGCGGCGGATACACCTCCTCGCTGTCGCTGACGCTCTTGTCCATCAGCGGGCGGGCCCCCGGTATCGCGTTGGCGTAGCCGACGTAGTCGCTGACCTTGGCGATCACCTCCGGACGCAGCAGGTAGTCGATGAACGCATAGGCGTTATCGGCGGCCTTGGCATCGGCGGGAATCGCCATCAGGTCGAACCACAGGTTGGCGCCTTCCTTGGGAATCACGTACTGGATGTCGATGCCCTTGCCGGCCTCTTCGGCGCGGGCAGCGGCCTGGAAGACGTCCCCGGAATAGCCGAAGGCGACGCAGATGTTGCCGTTGGCCAGGTCGGAGATGTACTTGGAGGAGTGGAAGTAGCTGACGTAGGGGCGAACCTTGGTCAGGACTTCCTCGGCCTTCTTGTAGTCCTTCGGGTCGTGGGTGTTGGGGTCCAGCCCCAGGTAGTTGAGGGCGGCGGGCAGCATCTCGTCGCCGCTGTCCATGAAGGCTACGCCGCACTTGGCGAGCTTCTTCATGTTCTCCGGCTCGAAGAGGATGGCCCAGGAGTCGATCGGCTGGTCGCCGAGGACTTCCTTGACCTTGGCCACGTTGTAACCGATGCCGTTGGTGCCCCACAGGTAGGGAACCGCGTACTGGTTGCCCGGGTCGCTGACCTCCAGTTGCTTGAGCAGCGCCGGATCGAGGTTCTTCCAGTTCGGCAGCTTGCTCTTGTCCAGCTTCTGGAAGGCACCGGCCTGGATCTGCTTGCCGAGGAAGTTGTTCGACGGCACCACGATGTCATAGCCGGAGTGGCCGGAGACCAGCTTGCCCTCGAGGGTCTCGTTGGAGTCGAAGACGTCGTAGCTGACGTCGATCCCGCTCTCCTTGGTGAAGTCCTTGAGGGTGGTGGGAGCGATGTAATCGGTCCAGTTATAGATGTGCAGGCTCTTCTTCTCCGCCTGCACGGGGCCCGCGATCGCCGTAGCCAGAGCGGCTACCAGCAGTGTCTTGCCAATGGAATGTTGCATGTCCGACTCCTGTTCCGGGCCTTTTCACGGCAGCACCCTGCCTGTTCGACCCGTGTTCTTCAAGTGCCGATGTAAGCCCAGATCACTCGGGTTTCATGACAACCCGACGATTCCGCCGGGAAACATGAGTGAGCTGGGTTCCCTACCGGCGTGTTGGTTTCAGGTTTTCCGGGCCCTCGGCCCCGGTGCGAGCGACACGACCGGCCCCGGCGCGGCAGATTGGCGCAGCGCCCATGGCAGCGTCTTCGTCGTCGATACTGCGTCCGGTCGTCGGGCCCCCAGGAGGAAGCGTCTGGACGAACGGGCAAAAGAGTCGAACCTCTTCGCAGGGGAGCGTGGCCGGAGGAAACCCGGCCGCGTTCCGGTTCTCTCGTGCCGGAGCGCCGGCGGCTTCAGGCGCCGCCGGGCTCCTCGCGGATCACTTGCCGGACTTGATCTTGGTCCAGCTGCGGGTCATCGCCCGCTGGGTCTTGGCCGGCAGGTCGGGGAAGGTATACAGCTTCTTCATGACCTCTTCGCTCGGGTAGATGCCCGGGTCGTTGCGGATCGCCTCGGACACCAGCGGGGTGGCCGCCGCGTTGCCGTTGGGGAACTGAACCACGTCGGTGATCTCGGCCATGATTTCCGGCTTCATCAGGAAGTTGACGAAGGCCAGGGCGCCCTCGGTGTTCTCGGCGTCCTTCGGAATGGCGACCATGTCGAAGAAGCTGCCGGCGCCTTCCTTGGGAATGTTGTACTTGACGGTGACCTTGTTCTTCGCCTCTTCGGCGCGGGACTTGGCCTGGTAGATGTCGCCGGAGTAGCCGATGGCGACGCAGATGTTGCCGTTGGCCAGGTCGGAAATGTACTTCGACGAGTGGAAGTAGGTGACGTAGGGACGGATCTTCAGGAACAGCTCTTCGGCCGCCTTGAGTTCCTTGGGATTGTCGGTGTCCGGCTTGTAGCCGAGATAGTGCAGGGCCGCCGGGAGAATCTCGGTCGGCGAGTCGAGGAAGCTGACGCCGCACTGCTTCAGCTTCTGGATGTTCTCCGGCTTGAATACCAGGTCCCAGGAATCCACCGGCGCATTGTCGCCGAAGGCCGCCTTGACCTTGTCCGGGTTGTAGCCGATGCCGATGGTGCCCCACATGTAGGGAATCGCATGCTCGTTTCCCGGGTCGCTGACTTCCAGGGTGTGCATCAGGTCCTTGTTCAGGTTCTTCCAGTTCGGCAGCTTGGACTTGTCGAGCTTCTGGTAGACCCCGGCCTTGATCTGCTTGGCGAGGAAGGAGTTGGACGGCACCACCACGTCGTACCCGGACTTGCCCGCCAGCAACTTGGCTTCCAGCACTTCGTTGCTGTCGTAGACGTCGTAGACGACCTTGATCCCGGTTTCCTTGGTGAACTTCTCCAGGGTGTCCGGCGCGATGTAGTCGGACCAGTTGTAGACGTGCAGTACCTTGTTGTCCGCAGCCTGCGCCATACCGGCCACAGAGCCCGCCAAGGTCAGGGCGAGCAGGGTCTTACCGAAACGTTTCATCATGCGGGGTAGCTCCATTTTTGTTGAAGTATCCGGGCGGTGGCGCAACCGATCGCGTCACCACCCGGTGAGCCTGGCCAACGCACTGGCGCAGTCTGGCAAAAGTCCGCTCAGGGACTCAAGCCAGGACGGCGGCGGCGGTCTGATCGAGGCACTTGCGCGCCAGGGTGATCAACTCATCGATCTGCGACGGATCGATCACCAGCGGCGGCGAGATAATCATAGTGTCGCCCACCGCGCGCATGATCAAACCGTTGCGGAAACAATGTTCCCGGCACAGCATCCCGACGCCCTTGTCGGTGAAACGCTCGCGGGTCTTCTTGTTCTTGACCAGCTCCAGGGCGGCGACCATGCCGACCCCGCGCGCTTCGCCCACCAACGGGTGGTCGGCCAGCTCCTGCCAGCGTTTCTGCAAATACGGTGCCGTTTCCGCCTTCACCTTCTCGATGATCTTCTCTTCGCGCAGGATGCGGATGTTCTCCAGGGCCACGGCGGCCGCCACCGGGTGACCGGAATAGGTGAAGCCGTGGTAGAACTCGCCGCCCTGGTTGAGCACTTCGACGATCTCGTCGCGCACCACCACCCCGCCCATGGGGATGTAGCCGGAGGTGAGGCCCTTGGCGATCGGCATCAGGTCCGGGGCGTTGCCGTAGTACTGGCTGCCGAACCACTCGCCGGTACGGCCGAAGCCGCAGATCACTTCGTCGGCGATGAACAGGATGTCGTACTTGGCGAGGATCTCGCGGATCTTCGGCCAGTAGGTGTCCGGCGGGACGATCACGCCGCCGGCGCCCTGGATCGGCTCGGCGATGAAGGCGGCGACGTTTTCCTCGCCCACTTCGAGAATCTTCTTCTCCAACTGCTCGGCGGCCCAGACGCCGAACTCGTCCGGCGACATGTCGCCGCCCTCGCCGTACCAGTAGGGCTGGGCGATGTGGACGATGCCCGGGATGGGGAAATCACCCTGCTCATGCAACGCCTTCATGCCGCCCAGGCTGACGCCGGCGACGGTGGAGCCGTGGTAGCCGTTCCAGCGGCCGATCACCACTTTCTTCTGCGGCTGGCCCTTGGTCGCCCAATAGTGGCGGACCATACGCAGCACGGTGTCGTTGGCCTCGGAGCCGGAGCCGGTGAAGAACACGTGGTTCATGCCTTCCGGAGCGACGTCGGCGATCGCCTTGGCCAGCTCGACCACCGGCGGGTGGGCGGTCTGGAAGAACAGGTTGTAGAACGGCAACTCGCGCATCTGCCGGGTGGCGGCCTGGACCAGCTCCTCGCGGCCGTAGCCGACGTTGACGCACCAGAGGCCGGCCATCGCATCGAGGATCTTGTTGCCCTCGCTGTCCCAGATATAGACGCCTTCGGCCTTGGTGATGATCCGCGCGCCCTTCTCGTTCAACTGCTTGTAGTCGGTGAACGGCGGCAGATGGTGGTCGCGGCTCAACGCCTGCCACTCACGGGTCTTGGCGTTGGTGATTTGGCTGTTCATGTCACACCTCTTCTATTCAAGACTGTCCGGGAGCGGCGGACCACGCCGGCCGCCCCCGGTCAGGATCAAACGGAAAGCAGGAGGAATTCCCGCTCCCAGGAGCTGATTACCCGCTTGAAATTCTCGTGCTCCGCACGCTTCACCGCGACGTAGCCGCTGATGAACTTGCTGCCGAGATACTGCTCTAGGGGCTTGCAGTTCTCCATGCGCTCCAGCGCCGCTTCGATCGTCAGCGGCAGGCGCAGGTTGCGGCGTTCATAGCCGCGACCTTTGACCTGGGCGCTCGGCTTGATGCCTTCGACCATGCCGATGTAGCCGCACAGCAGGCTGGCAGCCAGCGCCAGGTAAGGGTTGGCGTCGGCGCCGGCGAGACGGTTCTCGACCCGGCGGTTCTCCGGGCTGGAGTCCGGCACGCGCAGGCCGACGGTACGGTTCTCTTCGCCCCACTCGACGTTCACCGGCGCCGAGGTATCGGGCAGGAAGCGGCGGAACGAGTTCACGTTGGGCGCGAACAGCGGCAGCACTTCCGGGATGAACTTCTGCAGGCCGCCGATATGGTGCAGGAACAGCTCGCTCATGGTGCCGTCGGCATTGGAGAAGATGTTCTTGCCGGTCTTCACGTCGACGATGCTCTGGTGCAGGTGCATCGCGCTGCCCGGCTCGCCGGTCATCGGCTTGGCCATGAAGGTCGCGGCGACGTTGTGCTTGAGCGCGGCCTCGCGCATGGTGCGCTTGAACACCAGGATCTGGTCGGCCAGGTCGAGGGCGTCGCCATGACGGAAGTTGATCTCCATCTGCGCGGTGCCTTCCTCGTGGATCAGCGTATCCAGGTCAAGGCCCTGGGCCTCGCACCAGTCGTACATGTCCTCGAACAGCGGGTCGAACTCGTTGGCGGCGTCGATGGAGAACGACTGACGCCCGGTTTCCTGGCGTCCGGAGCGGCCCACCGGGGCCTGCAACGGATAGTCGGGGTCGTCGCTGCGCTTGGTCAGGTAGAACTCCATCTCTGGCGCCACGATCGGCCGCCAGCCCTTGTCGGCATACATCTTCAACACGCGCTTGAGGATGTTGCGCGGCGACAGCTCGATGGGATTGCCGAGCTTGTCGAAGGTGTCGTGGATCACCATCGCGGTGGGCTCGATGGCCCAGGGGACGAGGAACACGGCATTCTCGTCCGGGCGGCAGACCATATCGATGTCGGCCGGGTCGAGCAGGTCGTAGTAAATGTCGTCTTCCACGTAGTCGCCGGTGACGGTCTGCAGCAGAACGCTCTCCGGCAGGCGCATGCCCTTTTCCGCGATGAATTTGTTGGTCGGCGAGATCTTGCCGCGGGCGATGCCTGTCAGATCGGAAATCAGGCATTCCACTTCGGTGATCTTGCGTTCCTTCAGCCAGCTGGTCAGCTGGTCTAACTTGGTAGTCATAAAGACCTCAGGGTTGAGAGTCCGGCCCCAACAGCCGGACTCAACGTTGCCCCGCCCTCTTGCCGCAGGCCTTACCGAAAGCCTGGAAGATAGCGAGATAGTTGGGGTTCGTCAGAACCTGCCACTCCGGGTGCCATTGCACACCAAGAGCGAAGGCTTTTGCACCTTCTACGGAGATGGCTTCGACCAACCCGTCAGGCGCCAGTGCTTCTACTCGAAGGCCCGGCGCCAGACGATCAACGCCCTGGCCATGGATGGAATTGACCTGGAACTCGCTCGGCAAGCCGATACCGGCGAGCACTCCGCCCGGCTGCACATGCATGGCATGGCGCGGCGCGTACTGAACCTCGAGCGGCTGGTCGGCCGGCTCGCGGTGGTCCATGAAGGTTCCGACCTCGTGCACCTTCTGGTGCAGGCTGCCGCCGAAAGCCACGTTCATTTCCTGGAAACCGCGGCAGATGCCGAGGACCGGAATGCCGGCGTCGATGGCGGCGCGGACCAGCGGCAGCGTGGTGGCGTCGCGGTCGGAGTCGTGGAGGGTGCCGGGCTCGCTCGCCGGTCCACTATAATGACGGGGCTCGACGTTCGACGGCGAGCCAGTGAAGAGCAAGCCGTCGACGCTGTCCAGCAGGGCTGCCTGGTCGATCGACTCGCCCAGCGCAGGAATGATCAGCGGGAGACCGCCAGCGCCGTTGACGACGGCACGCAGATATTTGTCGCCGGCAATGTGGTAGGGATGAAGACCGATCTGCTTGGTGCAGGCGGTGACGCCGATTAACGGCAGGCGAGACATGAGACACCCGTTGTTTGTAGATGTTATGGGGTTTGGCCGAGCTTAGCGTTGTTCATTTTTTTACACAATAGGCCTGTAAAAAATTGAACACGCACTCCTGAACACCCTTCGACGCGAGGTTTTTTTCGGCTTTTCGTCCGGCGAAAATGCCCTGAAAACGGCCTCAACGCCCCACAAGAGGGCGTTTTTGGCGGCTATTGACATCCCACAGGCTTTCGGATTGACTCATAGCCTACCCCCCGCATGATTGAAATTTTTAACAAAAAAGGTGTTGCATCATGTCGGTACCCCAGCGTGCCGTTCAGCTCACTGAACCGAGCGAGTTCCTCAAGGAACATCCCGAGGTCCAGTTCGTCGACCTCCTTATTGCAGACATGAATGGCGTGGTTCGCGGCAAGCGGATCGAACGCAACAGTCTGAACAAAGTCTTCGAAAAAGGTATCAATCTCCCCGCTTCCCTGTTCGCCCTCGATATCACCGGCTCCACCGTAGAGAGTACCGGCCTGGGTCTCGACATCGGCGACGCCGACCGGATCTGTTACCCGATCCCCGGCACCCTCTCCATGGAACCCTGGCAGAAGCGCCCGACCGCGCAGTTGCTGATGACCATGCACGAACTGGAAGGCGAGCCGTTCTTCGCCGACCCCCGCGAAGTCCTGCGCCAGGTGGTGGCCAGGTTCACCGAGATGGAACTGACCATCGTCGCCGCCTTCGAGCTGGAGTTCTACCTGATCGACCAGGAGAACGTGAACGGCCGGCCGCAACCGCCGCGCTCGCCGATCTCCGGCAAGCGTCCGCAGTCGGTGCAGGTGTACTCCATCGACGACCTCGACGAATACGTCGAGTGCCTCCAGGACATCATCGACGGCGCCCGCGCCCAGGGCATCCCGGCCGACGCCATCGTCGCCGAATCCGCACCGGCGCAGTTCGAGGTCAACCTCAACCACGTCAACGACGCCCTCAAGGCCTGCGACCACGCGGTGCTGCTCAAGCGCCTGGTCAAGAACATCGCCTACGACCACGAGATGGACACCACCTTCATGGCCAAGCCCTATCCGGGCCAGGCCGGGAACGGACTGCACGTGCATATCTCGCTGCTCGACAAGCACGGCAACAACATCTTCACCAGCGAGGATCCCGAGCAGAACGCCGCATTGCGCCATGCGATCGGCGGTGTGCTCGAGACCCTGCCGGCCTCCATGGCCTTCCTCTGCCCGAACGTCAACTCCTACCGCCGCTTCGGTTCGCAGTTCTACGTGCCGAACGCGCCGAGCTGGGGCCTGGACAACCGCACCGTGGCCCTGCGCGTGCCCACCGGCAGCCCGGACGCGGTACGCCTGGAACACCGCGTGGCCGGCGCCGACGCCAACCCCTACCTGCTACTGGCAGCGGTGCTGGCCGGCGTTCATCACGGGCTGACCAACAAGGTCGAGCCGGGCGCGCCGATCGAAGGCAACTCCTACGAGCAGATGGAGCCGAGCCTGCCGAACAACCTGCGCGACGCCCTGCGCGAGCTGGACGAAAGCGAGATCATGGCGAAGTACATCGACCCGAAGTACATCGACATCTTCGTCGCCTGCAAGGAAAGCGAGCTGGAGGAGTTCGAGCACTCGATCTCCGACCTCGAGTACAACTGGTACCTGCATACCGTCTGAGGTAGCGGTATCGGCGCGCCGGTCCTGGGCCGGCGCCGTACGCAGCGAAATCCGGGGCGGTTTCGCAGACACTCAACGCGGGGGCGTCTGTGTCTGGGAAACCGCCCCGGTCCTTTTCTCGGAACCGGGAAATGTGCGCCACGGCACAGCCTGCCGCCACGCCTCCCGCCAGACTCGATGCTGGCCTGCATCAATGCCTCTGCCGCCTGGCTCCGGCACCATCGTCCGCTCCGTTCCGTCCAGCGAGAAGATTCCATGCCCCGCCTTTCCGCCCTGCTGTTCCTCGCCCTCGCACCCTGGCTGGCCCAAGCCGAGGAGACCCTGCGCGTCTACAACTGGAACGACTACATCGACCCGCAGGTGCTCGAGTCCTTCCAGAAGGACACCGGCATCCGCGTCGAGTACCACACCTTCGCCACCGCCGAGGAACTGGACAAGGCGCTGCGCAGTGGCGAGGCGATCGACGTCGCCGTCCCCTCCCACGACACCCTGCCGGCCCTGCTGAAGGACAACCTACTGCAGCCGCTGGACTTCACCCAGCTGCCCAACCGCAGCCATCTCGACCGTCAATTGCTGAGCAAACTGGCCGCGGTCGATCCTGACAATCGCCACGCCGTCCCCTATCTATGGGGTGCCGTAGGCCTGGCCATCAATACCCCGCAGGCCGAAGCCGCCTATGGCGGGCCGCTGCCCAACAGCTGGAGCCTGCTGTTCGACGCCAGCCAGAGCCAGCGCCTGAAAAGCTGCGGCATCAGCCTGCTGGACGCGCCGGACGAAACCCTGGCGATCCTCCTCAACTACCAGGGCCGCAACCTCGGTCGTACTGCGCCGAGCCAGGTACGCCGCGCCGCCGAGGCGCTGCACGGACTGCGACCGAACCTGCGCTACGTCGACAGCGAGCGCTACATCGCCGACCTCGAAGACGGTCGCCTCTGCCTGGCCATGGCCTGGGTCGGCGACGCCCTGCGCGCGGCCAAGGCGGGCCAGCCGGTAAGTTTCGAGGTACCGCAGGAAGGCTCGGTGCTGTTCATCGACAACCTGGTGATCCCGGCCGGCGCCCAGCATCCACGCGAGGCGCACCGCTTCATCGACTACCTGATGCAACCGAAGATCGCCGCACAGATCACCGCCGCCACCCTCTACCCCAGCGGCAACGCCGACGCCGCCGGCTTCCTCGATCCCGCCCTGCGCCAGCAACCCGGCCTGTATCCGGACCGCGACACCAGCCGCCGCCTGTTCGCCCTGGAAACGCCGCCGGAAAAACTCCGGCCGGTGGTCGACGAGATCTGGAAGGCCTTCCGCGGCGCCAGCCACTGAGCGGCTTGCCCCGGTCGCGTGAGCTGGCGTCCAATAGCCGCTCACGCCCGGAGACCCGCCATGCAGCCCACCTCGTCCATCCGCAAGCCCCGCGCCAGCAGCCAGGCCCGGATCGCCGCGATCCTCGACGCCGCTCGCGGCCTGCTCGCCGACGAAGGCATCGGCGGCCTGACCATCTATAGCGTGGCCGAACGCGCGGAAATGCCGCCATCGTCGGTCTACCACTTCTTCCCCAGCGTGCCGGCCCTGCTCCAGGGGCTGACCGGCGAGGTCCACGCCGCCTTCCGCGCGTGCCTCGAACAGCCGGTGGACCATGCAGGCCTGCGCTGCTGGCGCGACCTGTCGCGGATCGTCGAGGAGCGCATGCTGGCGGTCTACGCCCGCGACGCGGCGGCCCGCCAACTGATTCTCGCCAGCCACGGCCTGGCCGAAGTCACCCAGGCCGATCGCCAACATGACGTGCAACTCGGCCAGGCCATGCGCGCCCTGTTCGAGCGGCATTTCCTGCTGCCTCCGCTGCCGACCGATATCGAGATCTTCAGCCTGGCCATGGAGCTAGGCGATCGCGTCTACGCATTGTCGGTCCAGCGTCACGGGATCATCGACGCACGCCTGGCGGAAGAAGGCATGCGGGTGTTCGACGCCTACCTGGGGCTCTACCTGCCGCCGATCCTGGAAAAGCGTAGCGAACCATTAACCGGATTTATATCCGATTTAAATCGATAGAAAATCCATAACACTCCCTTAAACCGCTTCACAGTCCGATTTTTATCGGATATAAATCCGCCCATCACTCGATCGGGCGCGACACCCCGTTCCCGCCCGCCCGACCCACAACCGGCCGCCGCCAAGCCCGGCAGCCATCCGAGCCAGCACACGAGGTGTTCCATGACCCGCAACGTCACCGTCGCCGCCACCCAGATGGCCTGCTCCTGGGATCGTCCGGCGAACATCGCCCGCGCCGAGAAACTGGTGCGCCAGGCCGCCGCCAGGGGTGCGCAGATCATCCTGATCCAGGAACTGTTCGAGACCCCCTACTTCTGCCAGAAGCCGAACCCGGACTACCTGCAGCTGGCCACCACGGTCGAGGAGAACGCCGCCATCGCCCACTTCCAGGCCCTCGCCCGGGAGTTGCAGGTGGTATTGCCGATCAGCTTCTTCGAACGCGCCGGGCGCGCCCGCTTCAACAGCATCGCGGTCATCGACGCCGATGGCGGCAACCTCGGGGTCTACCGCAAGAGTCACATCCCGGACGGCCCGGGCTACCACGAGAAGTACTACTTCAATCCGGGCGACACCGGCTTCAAGGTCTGGCAGACCCGCTACGCACGGATCGGCGTCGGTATCTGCTGGGACCAGTGGTTCCCCGAATCGGCGCGCAGCATGGCGTTGCTCGGCGCGGAACTCCTGTTCTACCCGACCGCCATCGGTAGCGAACCGCACGACGCCAGCATCAGCTCGCGCGATCACTGGCAGCGCGTGCAGCAAGGCCATGCCGGGGCCAACCTGATGCCGCTGGTGGCTTCCAACCGCATCGGCCGCGAGGAGCAGGACGGCTACGACATCACCTTCTATGGTTCTTCGTTCATCGCCGACCCGTTCGGCGAGAAAGTCGAGGAGCTGAACCGCACCGAGGAAGGTATCCTTGTCCACACCTTCGACCTCGATGCGCTGGAGCGCACCCGCAGCGCCTGGGGCGTGTTCCGCGACCGCCGGCCGAACCTCTACGGTCCGCTGAAGACCCTGGACGGCTCGCTGGAGTCCTGAGGCCTCGGGAAACGATCCGCGCGGGGACGCCCCGCGCATTCCGCGCCGGCGTCCGCCGCGCATAGCAACGATTTCAGGAGCAGCGATGAGCAACCCGACCAGCACCCCACGCGCCGACGGCTTCCGCATGCCCGCCGAATGGGAACCCCACGAGCAGACCTGGATGGTCTGGCCGGAACGCCCGGACAACTGGCGCAACGGCGGCAAGCCGGCCCAGGCGGCCTTCACCGCGGTGGCCAAGGCCATCGCGCGCTTCGAGCCGGTCACCGTCTGCGCCAGCGCCGGGCAGTACGAGAACGCGCGCGCGCGCCTCGACGACGGCAACATCCGCGTCGTGGAAATCAGCAGCGACGATGCCTGGGTCCGCGACACCGGCCCGACCTTCGTCATCGACGACAAGGGCGATGTACGCGGCGTCGACTGGGGCTTCAACGCCTGGGGCGGCTTCGAAGGCGGCCTGTACTTCCCCTGGCAGCGCGACGACCAGGTGGCACGCAAGATCCTCGAGATCGAACGGCGCGCCCGCTACCGCACCGACGACTTCGTCCTCGAGGGCGGCTCGATCCACGTCGACGGCGAAGGCACGCTGATCACCACCGAGGAATGCCTGCTCAACCACAACCGCAACCCGCACCTGAGCCAGGCGGAGATCGAGCGGACCCTGCGCGACTACCTTGCGGTGGACAGCATCATCTGGCTGCCGAACGGCCTCTACAACGACGAGACCGACGGCCACGTCGACAACTTCTGCTGCTACGTGCGTCCCGGCGAGGTGCTGCTGGCCTGGACCGACGACCAGGACGACCCGAACTACCTGCGCTGCCAGGCCGCCCTCCGCGTGCTGGAAGAAAGCCGCGACGCCAAGGGACGCAAGCTGGTGGTGCACAAGATGCCGATCCCCGGCCCGCTGTACGCGACCCAGGAAGAGTGCGACGGCGTGGATATCGTCGAGGGCAGCCAGCCGCGCGATCCCTCCATTCGCCTGGCCGGCTCCTACGTGAACTTCCTGATCGTCAACGGCGGCATCGTCGCGCCAAGCTTCGACGATCCCAAGGACGCCGAGGCCAGGGCGATACTCCAGCGGGTGTTCCCCGAGCACGAGGTGGTGATGGTCCCGGGGCGCGAGATCCTCCTCGGCGGCGGCAACATCCATTGCATCACCCAGCAGCAACCGGCGCCGCGCAAGGCCTGACGGGCATCCCCCAGGGCGGATGGCCAGCCGCGGCGCTGTTCGCGCTGGCCGGCCCGGCACGCCGAGTGGCGCCCTGAATGAAAAAAGCCCGCGTCCTCCTGGAGGACGCGGGCTTTTTCCTGTCCGGCCGGAGCTTACAGCAGCGGCAGGGTGTAGCTGACGATCAGGCGGTTTTCGTCCTGGTCGCGCTGGTTGTTGCTCGAACCGGCGGCCGGCAGGCCGCTGCGGAAGGAGGCGTTCTTCCAGGTGAAGCCCAGGCCCTTGAAGGTGCCGTCCGGGATCACGTAGGCCAGGGAGATATCGCGTTCCCACTCGCTCTGGTCGCCGCGGGCGGTCTTGATCTTGTCGCCGCTCAGGTAAATGGTGTTGAAGGTCAGGCCCGGCACGCCGACGGTGGCGAAGTCGTAGCCGTAGCGGACCTGCCAGGTGCGCTCGCCGGCACGCTGGAACTTGCCGATCTGCACGTCGGTGATCAGGTACGCGGTGGAACCTTCGCCATCGCCACGGTTCAGGAACGGGAAGTCGCTGTCGCCGTTGAGGATCTGGTAGCCGGCGCCGATGCTGTGGCCGCTGACGGTATAGGTGAAGAGACCGCTGAAGGCGCGGTTGTCGACTTCGCCCTTGGTCACGCCGCTGCCGTAGTAGCCGCTGCTGACGTAGCCGTCGGCACGGCCGGAACGGCTGCCGTTCTTGCCGTCGGAGCTGCTGTCGAAGGCGCGCAGGTCGGTCTTCAGGACGCCCGGGCCGATCTGCCAGTTGTGGATCAGGCCGAGGAAGTGCTGCTTGTAGAAGTCGTCCAGGTTGCCGTAGTAGTACTGCAGGGTCAGGTCCTTGTTGACCTTGTAGTCGCCACCCGCGTAGTAGAACTTGTTGCTGTCGCGCGAGCTGGCGCTGCTGCCGTTGGCGCCGGCGATGCTCAGGCTGCGGTTGTCGGTGGAGTTACGGCCCTTGGAGTGCTCCAGTTGGCCGGCAACCAGGGTGAAGTCCTTGAGATCGGTCGAGGTGACCTGGCCGCCCTCGAAGGTGACCGGCAGCAGGCGGCCGTCGTTGTAGGTGACCACCGGCAGCTTCGGCTGCAGGGTGCCGTAGCGGAACTCGGTGTTGGATACCTTGGCCTTGGCGGTCAGGCCCAGGCTGGCGAAGTCGTGCACCGGCTCACCGTTGCTTTCCAGCGGGAACACGGTGCCCGGCTGGCGGTCCAGGCCGCTCTTGCCGGCACGGCCGCCGCCGTCCAGGCGCACGCCGAGCAGGCCCAGCGCGTCGACGCCGAAGCCGACGGTGCCCTGGGTGAAGCCCGACTGGTAATTCAGGATGAAGCCCTGGCCCCACTCTTCCTGCTTGCTCGGCGAGGCGGTGCCATTGCGGTTGTCGGTATTGATGTAGAAGTTGCGCAGGGTCAGCGATGCCTTGCTGTCCTCGATGAAACCGGCGGCGACCGCCTGTTGCGCCAGGGCACCGAGGGTACCGGCAGTGATGGCCAGGGCCAGTCGTGACTTGTTGATCTTGCGACTCTTCATTGGTCTTTTCCCCATTGGTATTGCTAATTGTCTTCCGGTCGGGGGAAGTGGAACGCGTGGGCCCGACCGGTCGTTGAAACACTGAGCGCCGTACCATCCCGGAAGATGGCGCGCGCGAAACTCGGCATTCGATGGATCAGGAAACGGCGCAACCCGCGACGATGGAACGACGGGGCAGGCAAGCAGGCAGGGAGGCAGCGAACGGAAGCGTGTGCATGGGTGTACTCGTGTCTTGTTATTGTGCGGCGGGTGTCTCGACCCACCGCCAGTGAAGGCAATTTGTAAGCCAATCTTTCCATCGGGCTCCGCCTTCGCGTCCTCTCGGGCTTCCTGCCCTTCTCCCGGCTGACGGGGCCGGAGGGTATCGGCAGAAAACCGCCTATTACAGCTTCATTTCTGGCGAGTTACCGCCACGTTTCAGAAAATCGTTATTTCCTGCGCTTTATAGCGCGTGGGTAATAAACAGTAAAATATCCGCAATAAACCTAAAAAGAATTAATTATTCGCATTTAATAGCTTTAAGGAATATTGTACCGCAGCCGCAGCCTGCCGGTCGCCTCCCCAAAGAGGTATTCCGTGGCGCCGTCGACAAAACGGAAACGTTTGCCCAGCGGTCAGCCCACGACGATGCAGTCCTTGCCCTGGCGCTTGGCCGAGTACATCGCGGCGTCGGCCCGGCTGTAGAGGGCACCGAGCCCCTCGTCATCAGCCTGGAGGACCGTCAGGCCCTGGCTGACGGTGATCCCGAAGCTTTGTTCGCCCTCCTGGAAGCGCAGGCGTTGCACCTCGCGCTGCAGGCGTTCGCCGATCTGTCGCGCGGTCTGCTCGTCGCAGCCGGGCAGCAGCACGGCGAACTCCTCGCCGCCGATCCGCCCGAACAGGTCGCCACGGCGCAACGCGGCACTGCCGCTCTGGGCGATACGCTGGAGGACCTGGTCGCCGACCTGGTGGCCGAAGCGGTCGTTGATCTTCTTGAAGTCATCGACGTCCAGCAGCAGGAACGCCAACGGTATCCCCTCGCGGCGACACTCCTTGAAGGCCGCCTCGGCACTGTCGAAGAAATAGCGACGGTTGCTGCTCTGGGTCAGCACGTCGGTGGTGGCCAACCGTTGCAGCTCGCTCTCCATGTGCTTCTTGTCGGTGATGTCCTCGGCGATGCCCACCACCATCAGCGGCAGTCCCGCCTCGCCCTGGCGACTGACGAAGCACTTGTCGTTGAGCCAGCGGACCTCGCCGTCGCCGCGCACGATGCGGTATTCGCGTTGTTCCACGGCGCCACGTTCGAGCACCTGCAGCAGGCTGCTGTCGGCGTAGTCGAGGTCGTCCGGGTAGATGCTGTTGCGCCACTCCTCGTAGTCCGCCAGCAGCAGCGCCGCGGAACGGCCGAAGATTTTCTCGTAGGCGGGGCTGACGTAGACCATCCGCCGGTTCTGCCAGTCGTAGGCCCAGAGCACCGAGTTGACGCTGGCCAGCAAGGCGCTGAAGAGTTGCTCGCGCTCCTTCAGCCGGGCCACTTCGGCACGGCTGTGCAGCAAGGCCAGCGCGGCCTCCTGCGGGTCTTCGGGAATGCCGGTTAGGTCGTCCATGGATCGTCGCTCTGCTCGCGGAACGGGTTCGACCGCCAACTTAGCGCAGGGGTCGCGGCGATACAGAAATGCCCGCCGAACGGCAGGGAAAGGCTCCAGCCAGTGCGCTCGATCACAATTGCCGAGCGATGCCGTTCGTATTCGCCGGAGCCTGCACGCCCAATTGTTTCTGCGCCTCGAACAGCGAGCGCAGGAACAGGGTCAGGGTCGGTCGTTCTTCGTGTCCCTGGCGGGTAATGCAATGGAATTCCGAGTCGTAGGCCAGTTGCCGTGGCCGGATCGCCCGCATGCGCCCTTCGGCGACCCAGGTGGCGGCATAGTGCGTCGGCAGGTAGCCGATGTAGGTGCCGCTGAAGACCAGGGTAGCGATGGCCTCCATGGTGTAGGCGTCGGTCCCCTGGTTGAAGCGCAGGTCGTGCGGGCGATGGTTTTCCGCCATGTAGCCGCGGCCGACATAGTCGGCGGCGCAGATCTCGCCCAGCGTCGGCTCGTCGTCCGCCCGGGCGAAGAAGGGGTGCGCGCTGCCGCAATAGAGGTTCTGCTCCTCGCGGAACAGGGGTTGGTAGTAGAGCCCGGACAACCGGTGGTGAAAGGCCCCCACCGCCAGTTGCAGGCGCTCTTCCAGCACCGCGTGTTCGAGTTCGTCGGGACGCCGCGTGTGCAGCTTGAGCAGCACCTCCGGGGCGCGCTGGCGAAACAGCCGGATGGCCAGCGGCAACGGCAGGCAATGCTGGCCGATGACGCCATCGACGCAGCCCAGGTGCAACGCCTCGCGATCGCGCCCGCCGAGGCCGCGGACCTGCTCGCGAAAACGGGCGATGTCGCTGAACAGGCCGAGCGCGGCGTCGTAGAGTTCCTGTCCCTCCTCGGTCAACTGGAAACCGCCGTTGCCGCGCCGGCACAGGGAATAGCCCAGGCGCACCTCCAAGTCGCGCACCAGCACGCTCAGGCGCGACAGGCTGGTGTTCAGGCGCGCCTGGGCGGCAGTGAAGCCGCCGGCCTCGACGATGGCGCAGAAGGTGCGCAGCATGCGCAGGTCGATGTCGTTGAGGTTGCCCAGCATTCCCGCCCCCATGGCGTTCGGTCCGCCTTCGTTATAGCGCCAAAGCCGGGCCGGCGGAACGCCGTCAGGCGCTTCGCGCGGCCGA
This sequence comes from Pseudomonas sp. FDAARGOS_761, assembly GCF_013343155.1. Lineage (NCBI taxonomy): Bacteria > Pseudomonadati > Pseudomonadota > Gammaproteobacteria > Pseudomonadales > Pseudomonadaceae > Pseudomonas > Pseudomonas sp. FDAARGOS_761. The sequence goes on from NZ_CP054572.1 coordinate 5,263,678, forward strand.
CTCGGCAAGCAGGCAGAGCAGCTCGAACATCATGGTCGCCCCCACCAGCGCCGTGGCGCCGCCGACATCGAACGGCGGCGAGACTTCCACCACGTCGGCGCCGACCAGGTCCAGCCCGCGCAGGCCGCGGACCAGCTGCTGGGCCTGGAGGCTGGTCATGCCGCCGATCTCCGGGGTGCCGGTGCCGGGCGCGAAGGCCGGGTCGAGCACGTCGACGTCGAAACTCACATAGGTCGGCCCGGCGCCCACCACCCGCCGCGCTTCGGCCAGGGTCGCCTCGACGCCCAGTTCGACGAACTCCTCCATGTGGATCACGCGGATGCCGCACTCGCGGGCGAAAGCGTCGTCGTCCGGCGAATACACCGAGCCGCGGATGCCGATCTGCACCGTGCGCAGCGGATCGAGCAGGCCTTCCTCTATGGCTCGGCGGAATGGCGTGCCGTGGGTGTAGGGGTTGTCGCCGAAGTAGCGGTCGTTGGTATCGGAATGCGCATCGAAATGCACCATGCCCAGCGGCCGCTCGCGACCCAGGGCGCGAAAGATCGGCAGGGTCACCAGGTGGTCGCCACCGACCGACAGCGGCAGGGTACCGGCGGCATGGACCTGGCGATAGAAGCCTTCGATGCGGCGCAGCGAATCGAGCAGGTCGATGGGATTCACCGGCGCGTCGCCGAGATCGCCGACCCGCACCAGGTCGTAGGGCGCGATGCGGCTGACGTGATGCACCTTGCGCATCAGGCTGGACAGGTTGCGCACCTCGCGCGGGCCATGGCGGGCACCGGCGCGGTTGGTGGTGCCGCCATCCCAGGGCACGCCGATCAGGCCGACCTGCAGCGCCGCCGGGTCGGTGAACGCCGGCAGGCGCATGAAGGTCGGGATACCGGCGAAGCGGGGAATCTCGGCGGCGTCGAGGGGCTGCGGATGGTCGTTCGACATGGGGCGTCTCCGTGTGGCGGGAAGAAAGCGCCGGGCGCCGCCCGGCGCGGTGGGTTCATTCCGGCTGGGCTCGCAGGCTGGCGGCAGGACGGGTAGCCAGGCTGACCGCGACGAAGGTCGCCAGGCTGGCCAGCAGGCCGTAGACGATCGGCGAGTTGGCGAGCAGGCCGTCGCGGGCCATGCAGACGATCACCGCCAGGCAACCGGCGACGATGCTGGCGATCGCTCCCTGCGGACTGGCCCGACGCCACAGCAGCGCGCCGACGATCGGCACCAGCAGGCCGCCGACCAGCAGGTTGTAGGCGATGCTCAGGGCCGCGATGACATCGTTGACCAGGCACGCCAGGACCAGCATCGCCACGCCCATCAGCAGGGTGATGCAACGGCTCAGGCGGATGTCGCTGGTGGTACCGGGGCGCAGGAAGCGCGCGTAGATGTCTTCCTGCAGCACGGTGGCCGCCGCCAGCAGGCACCCACTGGCGGTGGACATGATCGCCGACAGCGCGGCCGCCACCACCAGGCCGCGTAGGCCCGGCGCCAGTACCTCGCGGGTGATCTCGGCGTAGGCGTTCTCCGGCACCGCCAGGTCCGGCAGGAGGACCCGCGCCGCCGCGCCGATCAGCGCGCAGGCGGCGCCGTAGAGCATGCAGTAGACGCCGGCGCCAAGCCCGGCGTAGCGCACCACCGTCTCGCTGCGCGCGGTGAACACCCGCTGCCAGATGTCCTGGCCGATCAGCGCGCCGAAGAAGTACAGGAGGAAGTAGGTGAGTATGGTATCCAGGCCGATGTGGCCGAGGTCGAAAAAGCCCGCCGGCAGCACCTCCTGCATGCGCGCCAGGCCACCGGCGCCGTCGATCGACAACGGCAGCAGGACCAGGAAGATACCGACGGTCTTGATCACGAACTGGATGATGTCGGTCAGCGTAAGCGACCACATGCCGCCGATCACCGAATAGACGATGACGATCCCGCCACCGCAGAGGATCGCCGGGATCCGCGGGATGCCGAATACCACCTCGGTGACCGAGCCGATGGCGATGGTCGCGGTGACCGCCACCATCAGGTCGTAGGCGACCATGACCACCCCGCCGATCAGGCGCGAGGAGGCCTGGTAGCGCTGCTCCAGCACCTGGGTCACGGTGAACACCCGCAGGCGCGCGATCTGCCGCGAGAACACCAGGCTGAGGACGATGATCCCCAGGCCGAGCATGAACACCAGCCACAAGCCGGACAGGCCGAACTGGTAGCCGAGCTTGACCGTACCGATGGTCGACGCGCCGCCGAGCACCACCGCGGCCATGGTTCCCAGGTAGAGGCCGGGGCCGAGGCGGCGTCCGGCGACGAGGAAATCGCTCTGGCTCTTCGCCTTGCGCATTCCGTACCAGCCCAGGCCCAGCATGGCCAGGGCGTAGACCAGCATGATCAGGTAATCCAGCAACATCGCCCGCGCTCCTTTTCTTGTTGTTCTGCGTGACGCCCGGCGTGGCGCCTGGGCACGCCGAAGATAGGCCGGGCGCCGCCCGGGCTGAATCCCGGATCGGGCAAGTCGACTTGCGGAGGAAGAGAAGTATCGGCGGGGCGTCGCATTGGCGACGCCGAAACGCAACGCGCCGGCAGGAGCCGGCGCGTTGCAGAGGCGGCTGACGCACCCGCGAGGGCGCGTCAGGCGTCAGGCGGGACGCAGCGAGTAGGTCTTCAGTTGCGCGGCGAACTCCTTCAACGACTGGATACCGCTGGCTTCCGCCTCATGCACCCAGTCCTTGATCGCCGCCAGCATGTCGTGGCCGTTGGCGCTGGTCTTGGCCCAGATCTGCTGCAACGCCAGGCGCTTCTCGTAGATCACCTTCAGCGCCTGGCTGTGGGCGAGCATCGAGTCGATGCGCACGTGGTGGCGGTCCTGCAGCAGGCTGGTCTCGCGCGACAGCAGGCGCTTGGCGCGGCGGAACAGGTGGCGCACCGACTCGTCGGCCTTGGCCACTTCCTGTTTGACCAGCGGCGCGATCACCAGCTTGCGGTACTGCGCCATGATCTGGAAGCGGTTGTTGAGGATCGCCATGGCGGTATCCATGTCCAGGCTGTGCTTGCCTTCGACCCGATGGGCGATCGGCGCGACCCGGGCGACCCTGGCCAGGCGCAGGAAACTGAACAGCTTGATCCAGGCCCAGCCCAGGTCGAATTCCCACTTCTTCACCGACAGCTTGGCCGAGTTCGGGTAGGTGTGGTGGTTGTTGTGCAGCTCTTCGCCACCGATGAGGATGCCCCAGGGCACCAGGTTGGTGGCGGCGTCGCGGCATTCGAAGTTGCGATAGCCGACCGCGTGGCCGAGGCCGTTGACCACGCCGGCGGCCCAGAACGGAATCCATGCCATCTGCACGGCCCAGACGGTCAGGCCAAGGGCGCCGAACAGGGCCAGGTCGATGAGCGCCATCAGCACCACGCCGCCGATCGGGAAGCGCGAGTAGAGATTGCGCTCGATCCAGTCGTCCGGGCAGTTCTTGCCGTAGATGCGCAGGGTGTCCTGGTTCTTCGCCTCGGCCTTGTACAGCTCCGCGCCTGCGCGCAGGACGGTGAACAGGCCCTTGTGCACCGGGCTGTGCGGATCCTCGACGGTCTCGCACTTGGCATGGTGCTTACGGTGGATCGCGGTCCATTCGCGCGTGTTCATCCCTGTGGTCAACCACAACCAGAAACGGAAGAAGTGCTGCAACGCAGGGTGCAGGTCGAGTGCACGGTGGGCGGAATAGCGATGCAGGTAGACGGTCACGCTGACGATGGTGATATGCGTCAGCACCAGGGTAACTGCCACCAGTTGCCAGGGCGACAGGTCGAGAAAACCGTTGAACCACATAGGCGGTACTGAACCTCGGGGGGATTTGGGAGTGATGAGGGCCTTGTCTGACAAAACCTGGGGGCATTATCACCAAGCGGCTGGGGATTACCATCCGTTCTTTTAGATATGAACAGGGCCGGATGGCCATCATTTATACTGCCCGGCCAATAATTGCCCACTGAAAATCCCATGAGCCCCCGCCTGAGTGCCCTTCGCCTGAGCCTGGCTTATCTCGCAATCGCCATCGCCTGGGCGTTCCTGAGCGATCATTTGTTACAAAACCAGGTCCAGGACCACGACCAGCTGGTGTTCTGGATGACCGCCAAGCGGCTGTTCTTCTTCGCCGCAACCGGCCTGCTCCTGTACCTCTACCTGGTACGCCAATTCCGCCGCAAGGCCCAGGCCTACGACGAACTGCACGGCAGCGAGCAGCGCCTGAACCGTGCCCTGGAAGCGGTGCGCGACGGTCTCTGGGATTGGGACCTGGTGACCGACCGGATGTTCGTCTCGCCGGGCTACGCCGCGCTGATCGGCCTCGCTCCGGAGGAACTCGGCGACCCCATCGAGACCTGGAAGAAGCGCCTGCACCCGGAAGAGTACGCCACCGTGCTGGAGGCCCACCGCAACCACCTGCAGGGCCTGACCGACAATCTCGACCACATCTACCGCCTGCGCCACAAGGACGGCGACTACCGCTGGATCCACTCGCGCGGCCGGGTCCTCCGCGATGCCCTGGGCAAGCCGCTGCACTACACCGGCGTGGCCCGCGACATCACCCTGCAGCGGCTCAAGGAAGACCACCTGCGCCAGGCCGCGGCGGTATTCGACAGCACCCGCGAGGGCGTTCTGGTCACCGATGCCCAGGCGGTGATCGTGCACGTCAACCCTTCCTTCGAGCGCATCACCGGCTACCGTTCCGAGGACGTGCTCGGCAAGACCCCGGCGATCCTCCGCTCCGGCCGCCAGGACCAGGCGTTCTACCAGCGCCTGTGGCTGGCCCTGCGCGAGCAGGACGTCTGGAGCGGAGAGATCTGGAACCGTCGCAAGAGCGGCGAGATCTACCCGCAGTGGCTGCACATCCGCGCGGTGCGCAACGACCAGGGCCAACTGACCCACTACGTCGGGGTGTTCTCCGACCTGAGCAGCATCAAGCGCTCGGAGAACGAGCTGGACTTCCTCGCCCACCACGACTCGCTGACCGGCCTGCCCAACCGCGTGCTGCTGCGCGAGCGCATCGAGCAGGCGCTGGAGAACGGCAAGGACCGGACGGTGGCCGGGGCCCTGCTGCTGATCGACCTCGACCACTTCAAGCACATCAACGACAGCCTCGGCCATACAACTGGCGACATGCTCCTCAAGGAGGTCAGCAAGCGCCTGCAACACCAGCTCGACGAGCGCTGCCTGCTGTCGCGACTGGGCGGCGACGAATTCGCCATCCTCGTCGAGAACGACGACCCGGAAGCCGTCGCGCGACTCTCGCAGCGCATCCTCGACGGTTTCAACGCGCCGTTCGACATCCACTGCCAGCCGATCTATATCAGCGCCAGCCTCGGTGTCAGCCTCTACCCGGAAGACGCCAGCGACGTCGACCACCTGATGCAACACGCCGACGCCGCGCTGTTCCAGGCCAAGGACAGCGGGCGTAACGCCTACGCCTTCTACACCCGCGTGCTGACCGCCCGGGCCCGCGCCCATGTCCAGGTGGAATCGGCCCTGCGCCATGCGCTGGAGCACGACGAACTGCGCGTCCACTACCAGCCGGTGCACGACCTGGCCAGCGGGCGGATCGTCGGCGTCGAGTCGCTGGTGCGCTGGCAGCATCCCGAGCGCGGCCTGGTGCCGCCAGGCGAGTTCGTCCCGGTGGCGGAGGAATGCGGGCTGATCGCCGCGCTGGACAACTGGGTGCTCAAGCGTGCCTGCCGGCAGATGCGCGAATGGCAACAGCGCGGTGTCGAGCTGGAGTTCGTCGCGGTCAACGTCTCCAGCCGGCTGTTCAACCGCGGCGGCCTGGAGGAAAGGATCGCCAATGCCCTGGAAGAGTCCGGGCTGGAGCCCCGCTACCTGGAGCTGGAAGTCACCGAAAGCGCGGTGATGGAGGACTTCGAGCAGTCCCTCAACCTGCTCTGCCGCCTGCGCATCCTCGGCGTGAACCTGGCCATCGACGACTTCGGCACCGGCTATTCCTCGCTGATGCGCCTCAAGCGGCTGCCGGTGCACAAGCTGAAGATCGACCAGGGCTTCGTCGCCGGCCTGCCCGGCGCGGTGGACGACGCCGCGATCGCCCGTGCGATCGTTGCCCTGGCGCAAAGCATGGGGCTGCGGGTGGTTGCCGAGGGCATCGAGCACCAGGACCAGGCGCTGTTCCTGCGCGAACATGGCTGCGACTTCGGCCAAGGCTACTGGTACGGACGGCCGCAACCGGCGGAAGCGCTGCGCTTCGACCTGCCGCCCGTGGCGTTGCCGGAAGACTGAGCCTGGCGGCGAAGCCGGGCCGCTTCGCCGTCTTATAACCACTTTACCTATAAAGATTCTTAAACAATATTTTTAAGAATATTGCCCACTGCTTACTATGCGCCTCACGCCGCCTCCACTTCGTCGAGCAACGCGGCACCTCGAGCCACAGGAGCAGAGACCCATGAGCGCAACCCTCAGAAGCCTGGATGGCCAGGACGAAGCCACCATCCTGCGTGAAATCCAGAGTGCCCTGCGCGGCCTGCGCTTCGGCGCCGTCGAGATCACCGTGCACAACGGCCAGGTGGTGCAGATCGAGCGCAAGGAAAAATTCCGTCTGCAGCAACCGGCCGTCAAGCAGGCCTGAAGCACACGACCCGACTGGACCACCGGAGGCGTCTCGCCATGAACATCCGTTCGATACCCCATCCGCACCGGTACTGCAGCTGTCGGCCGCGAATGCGCGCCTGACGCCCCGTGTTCCCGTCGTTCCGCCAACACCCCATTAGAACAATCGAAACAGCACACACCTAGGAGCTGCACATGTCCCTTCGTCGTTTCGCCCTGGCCGCACTCGCCAGCGCCCTGGTCTCCGGCCCGGTTGCCGCGGCCACGCAACTGCTGAACGTTTCCTACGACCCGACCCGCGAGCTGTACCAGGCCTACAACGCGGCCTTCATCAAGCACTGGAAGGCCCAGGGCGGCGAGGACCTGACCGTCCAGCAGTCCCACGGCGGCTCCGGCAAGCAGGCCCGCGCGGTGATCGACGGGCTCAAGGCCGACGTGGTGACCCTGGCCCTGGCCGGCGACATCGACGAACTGCACAAGCTCGGCAAGCTGCTGCCGGCCGACTGGCAGGCACGCCTGCCGGACAACAGCACCCCCTACACCTCGACCATCGTGTTCCTGGTGCGCAAGGGCAACCCCAAGGGCATCAAGGACTGGGGCGACCTGACCAAGGAAGGCGTGGAAGTCATCACGCCGAACCCGAAGACCTCCGGCGGCGCGCGCTGGAACTTCCTCGCCGCCTGGGCCTGGGCGAAGAAGCAGTACGGCAGCGACGAGAAGGCCAAGGACTACGTGCAGGCGCTGTACAAGCACGTACCGGTGCTCGACACCGGCGCCCGCGGCTCGACCATCACCTTCGTCAACAACCAGATCGGCGACGTGCTGCTGGCCTGGGAGAACGAGGCGTTCCTGGCGAAGAAGGAACAGGGCGGGGAAAACTTCGAGATCGTCGTACCCTCCATCTCCATCCTCGCCGAACCGCCGGTCGCGGTGGTCGACAAGGTGGTCGAGAAGAAAGGCACCCGCAAGGTCGCCGAGGCCTACCTGCAATACCTGTACAGCGAGGAAGGCCAGCGCATCGCCGCACAGAACTTCTACCGGCCGCGCAACCAGAAGGTCGCCGCCGAGTTCGCCACGCAGTTCCCGAAACTGAACCTGGTCACCGTCGACTCCGATTTCGGCGGCTGGAAGACGGCCCAGCCGAAGTTCTTCAACGACGGGGGCATCTTCGACCAGATCTACCAGGCGCAATGATCGCGACGGCAGACCCGTCGCCCGAACCACGGCCCCTCTCCCAGACCCTCTCCCGGACGGGCGAGGGGGCTAGCAGGCCCGGTCCCGTACCGGGCCCACTGCCGGAAGGAACCGGCACCGGGAGAGCCACCAAGCGTTCCAACGCAGAGTAAGGACAGAACATGTCACGACGCATTTCCCCGGTCATACCCGGCTTCGGGCTGACCCTGGGATACACCCTGGTGTACCTCAGCCTGCTGGTCCTGATCCCGCTGGGGGCCATGTTCCTCAAGACCACCCAGCTCAGCTGGGAGCAATTCTGGGCCATCATCAGCGCGCCGCGGGTGCTCGCCGCGCTCAAGCTGAGCTTCGGCACCGCGCTCGCCGCCGCCGTGCTCAACGGCTTGATCGGCACGCTGCTGGCCTGGGTCCTGGTGCGCTACGAATTCCCCGGACGGAAGATCATCGATGCCATGATCGACCTGCCCTTCGCCCTACCCACCGCCGTCGCCGGTATCGCCCTCACCGCGCTCTATGCGCCGGCCGGCCTGGTCGGCCAGTTCGCCAGCGACCTCGGCTTCAAGATCGCCTATACCCCCCTGGGGATCACCCTGGCGCTGACCTTCGTGACCCTGCCGTTCGTGGTCCGCACGGTGCAGCCGGTGCTCGCCGACATTCCCAAGGAAGTCGAGGAAGCCGCCGCCTGCCTCGGCGCCAGGCCGCTGCAGGTGTTCCGCCATATCCTCGTGCCGGCGCTGCTGCCGGCCTGGCTGACCGGTTTCGCCCTGGCCTTCGCCCGGGGCGTCGGCGAATACGGCTCGGTGATCTTCATCGCCGGCAACATGCCGATGAAGACCGAGATCCTGCCGCTGCTGATCATGGTCAAGCTGGACCAGTACGACTACACCGGCGCCACCGCCATCGGCGTGCTGATGCTGGTGGTGTCCTTCATCCTGCTGCTGCTGATCAACCTGCTGCAGCGTCGCATCGAAACCCCGTAAGGAGGGCGCCATGTCCAGTGCAAGCATTTCCGCTGCCACCGCCAGCGCCTCCCGCCGCGGCAACGCCGGCGGCCGCCTGGCCCTGATCGTCCTGGCCTGGCTGGTCTTCGCCCTGTTCCTCCTGCTGCCGCTCTACGTGGTCCTGAGCGAGGCGCTGAAGCAGGGTTTCGGCACCTTCTTCGAGGCGATCCTCGAACCCGACGCGCTGGCCGCGCTGAAGCTGACCCTGATCGCGGTGGCCATCTCGGTGCCGCTCAACCTGCTGTTCGGCGTCGCCGCCGCCTGGTGCGTGAGCAAGTTCGAGTTTCGCGGCAAGAGCATCCTGGTGACCCTGATCGACCTGCCGTTCTCGGTCTCGCCGGTGATCGCCGGCCTGATCTACGTGCTGTTGTTCGGCGCCCAGGGCTACTTCGGCGAATGGCTGAGCGACCACGACATCCAGATCGTCTTCGCGGTGCCCGGCATCGTCCTGGCGACCCTCTTCGTCACCGTGCCCTTCGTCGCCCGCGAGCTGATCCCGCTGATGCAGGAGCAGGGCACCCAGGAGGAGGAGGCCGCCCGCCTGCTCGGCGCCAACGGCTGGCAGATGTTCTGGCACGTGACCCTGCCGAACATCAAGTGGGGCCTGATCTACGGCGTGGTGCTCTGCACCGCCCGGGCGATGGGCGAGTTCGGCGCGGTGTCGGTGGTTTCCGGGCACATCCGCGGCGTCACCAACACCCTGCCGCTGCACGTCGAGATCCTCTACAACGAATACAACCACGTCGCCGCCTTCAGCGTCGCCAGCCTGTTGCTGCTGATGGCGCTGGTCATCCTTCTGCTCAAGCAGTGGAGCGAATCCCGCATGTCCCGACTGAAAAGCAATGCTGACGAGGAATGAACCATGAGCATCGAAATCCGTAACGTCAGCAAGAACTTCAACGCCTTCAAGGCCCTGGACAACATCAACCTGGATATCCAGAGCGGCGAGCTGGTGGCCCTGCTCGGCCCCTCCGGGTGCGGCAAGACCACCCTGCTGCGGATCATCGCCGGGCTGGAAACCCCGGACGCCGGCAACATCGTGTTCCATGGCGAGGACGTCTCGCAGCACGACGTGCGCGACCGCAACGTCGGCTTCGTCTTCCAGCACTACGCGCTGTTCCGCCACATGACGGTGTTCGACAACGTCGCCTTCGGCCTGCGCATGAAGCCCAAGGGCGAGCGGCCGGGCGAGTCCGCGATCAAGGCCAAGGTCCACGAGCTGCTCAACATGGTGCAGCTCGACTGGCTCGCCGACCGCTATCCCGAGCAGCTCTCCGGTGGCCAGCGGCAGCGTATCGCCCTGGCCCGCGCGCTGGCGGTGGAGCCGAAGATCCTGCTCCTCGACGAACCCTTCGGCGCCCTCGACGCCAAGGTACGCAAGGAGCTGCGCCGCTGGCTGGCGCGCCTGCACGAGGAGATCAACCTGACCTCGGTGTTCGTCACCCACGACCAGGAAGAAGCGATGGAAGTGGCCGACCGCATCGTGGTGATGAACAAGGGCGTGATCGAGCAGATCGGCTCGCCCGGCGAGGTCTACGAGAACCCGGCCAGCGATTTCGTCTACCACTTCCTCGGCGACTCCAACCGCCTGCAACTGGGCAACGACCAGCACCTGCTGTTCCGCCCCCACGAAGTGTCGCTGTCGCGTTCCGCGGTGGCCGAGCACCGCGCCGCCGAGGTCCGCGACATCCGTCCGCTGGGGGCGATCACCCGGGTAACGCTGAAGGTCGACGGCCAGGACGAACTGATCGAAGCCGAAGTGGTGAAGGACCACGACAGCCTGGCCGGCCTGGCCCGCGGCGAGACCCTCTACTTCAAGCCGAAGGCCTTCCAGCCGGTGGCCAATCTCTGATCCCCGGCGGGTTCAGCCCGCCGTGCGTTCCGCCAGGCCGCGCAGTCCCGCGCGGCCCTTCGGCGACACCTGCAACGCCCGCGAGCCGTCCTGCGGCCGCAACCAGCCCTGGCGCAGACAGGCCTCCAGCAACGCCGCCCCCAGCGCGCCGCCGAGGTGCGGCTTGCGTTCGCTCCAGTCGGGGCAGGCGCAGGCGAACTGCCGACGGCGGCGGCGGACCTCCGCCAGGTCGATCCCCAACCCGGCCAGCCCGGCCTCGCCGGTCGCGCTCAGGCGCAGCGTCCTGCCCTCCTGCTCGATCCAGCCGGCATCCAGCATCCGTGCGAACACACCGACCGCGAGTTCGCCGGCCAGGTGGTCGTAGCAGGTCCGCGCCTCGCGCAACGCCGACGGCGTGCCGTGGCTCGGCGGCAGGCTGCGCCGCTGCGGCTGCAGGGCCAGGGAGGCGCTGGCCAGCGCTTCCACCGCCTGCCCCACTTCCGGCCCGGCCAGGCGATAGAAGCGATTGCGCCCGCGCGCCTCCAGGCTCAGCACGCCGCCCTCGACCAGCCGTCCCAGGTGGCCGCTGGCGGAGGACGGCGAAACGCCTGCCAGCAGCGCCAGCTCGCTGGCCGGGCGGGCGCTGCCATCCATCAGTGCCCAGATCATCTGCGCGCGGCCGGGATCGGCGAGCAGCGCCGCCAGCGAACTGAAGCCGGGATTGAATTGCATGCTTCACCTCCGGATGAAACATTGCCTGTCGACGACGAGAGATACTGGCCGCCATCGCCCGCTCGCGCCAGCCCGAGACAAGGAAGAACCCGCATGTCCGTCGACCTCCACGCCCTGATCCCGCTGATCGCCCTCACCTTCCTTCTCGCCGGCTTCGTCAAGGGCGTGGTCGGCCTGGGCCTGCCGACGGTCTCGGTGGGCCTGCTCGGCCTGGCCATGCCGCCGATGCAGGCGGCGGCGCTGCTGATCGTACCGTCGATGGTGACCAACCTCTGGCAGCTCGCCTGCGGCCCGCGCTTCCTCGGCTTGATGAAGCGCCTGGCCGGCCTGCTGCTCGGGGTGGTCGTGGGCACCCTGCTGGTCGGCGCATGGCTCGGCGGCGACGCGCCAAGGCAGGCCACCGGCGTGCTCGGCCTGGCCCTGGCGGCCTACGCGCTGCTCGGCCTGGCCGCGATCCCGCTGCACCTGCCGGCACGCCACGAGCCCTGGGCCGGCCCGCTGGTCGGGCTGGCGACCGGCGCGCTGACCGCGGTCACCGGGGTTTTCGTGATTCCCGCGGTGCCCTACCTGGGAGCCCTAGGATTGCCGCGCGACGAACTGGTCCAGGCCCTCGGCCTGTCGTTCAGCGCCTCGACCCTGGCCCTGGCGGTCACTCTCGGCGTGCATGGCGACCTGCTCGAACCGCAGATGCTCGGTGCCTCGCTGCTGACCCTGGTCCCGGCGCTGGGCGGGATGCTCCTCGGCCAGTGGCTGCGCCAGCGGATCAGCGCGGCGCTGTTCAGGCGCTGCTTCTTCGTCGGTCTCCTGCTGCTCGGCGCCGACCTCGCCTGGCGCGGTTTCCACTGACGCCAGGGACGCATTGCGCACCCGCCAGGGCGGGCCTGCGGCCTTCGCGGGACTTCCGACGAACGGCACAAGCCGCTATCATCCGCCGCCGCGCGACCCCCACCGGGCGCGCGGCACCGGGCGGAACACGCCCGTCCGGCACGGAACGCCACCTATCGCAAGGAGCACACGATGAAGATCCGTCTTTCCCTTTCCGCCCTGGCCCTCGCCTGCGCCACCCTGGCCGGCTGCCAGAACCTGCCCCAGGGGGACCTCATGCAGCACGGCATGATGGCGGTGAAGGCCGCTACCCTGAGCGACGCCGAGGTCCGCCAGGTCGCCGACCAGGCCTGTGCCGAGTCCGACCAGCAGAACCGCATCGCCCCGGCCAACAGCAAGTACGGCCAGCGCCTGGACAAGATCGCCAAGGCCCTGGGCGACCAGATCGACGGCGTGCCGGTGAACTACAAGGTCTACCTCACCGAGGAGGTCAACGCCTGGGCCATGGCCAACGGCTGCATCCGCGTCTACAGCGGGCTGATGGAGCTGATGAGCGACAACGAGATCGAAGGCGTACTCGGCCACGAGATGGGCCACGTCGCCCTCGGCCACACCCGCAAGGCCGCCCAGACCGCCTACGCGGCCGCCGCGGTGCGCGGCGCCGCCGGCGCCTCGAAGAGCGGCGCGCTGGCCGCCCTGTCCGGCTCCCAGCTGGGCGAACTCACGGAATCGCTGATCAACGCGCAGTTCTCCCAGTCCCAGGAGTCCGACGCCGACGATTTTTCCTACGAGCTACTGAAGAAGCGCGGAGTGAACACCCAGGGCCTGGTCACCGCCTTCGAGAAGCTGGCCAAGCTGGGCGGCGGCGACAGCAGCATGTTCGATTCGCACCCGGGCTCCCAGGCCCGCGCCGATCACATCCGCCAGCGCATCGCTGCGGATCGCAAGTAACGCTCCCGCCCCGGTCTCCCGCGCTCGCGGGAGACCTTCTCACGCCGCCCGCTTGTGCTCGCGAATGCAGGTCGGGCCGGCGCGCTCCTCGACCTCGCGCTGCACGTCGCCGCGCAGCCCCAGCAGAAAGGCCAGTTCCGCCAGCACGAAGAGCGGACCGACGATCAACCCGCTGAGATCGTCGACGAAGGCCGGCTTGCGCCCTTCGTAGTAATGACCGACGAACTGGATGATCCAGCCGACCACGAACAGGCCGACGCCCCAGCCCAGCCAGGCCGCGGTAGTCCCCGCCGCCAATTGCGCAGCGCCCCACACCGTCAGCGCCAGCAGCGCCGTCATGGCCGCGCCGAAGCGCAGGTCCAGGCGCAGGTAGAACAGCGCCGCGGCGAGCGCCAGCAGCAGCGCCGGAGACAGGCCGAACCCCAGCGCCGGCCGCGCCAGCAACACGGCGATGGAGAGGACGATCATCGGAATGCCGATGAAATGGCTGAAGATGTTGCGCCGGTCGCGGTGGTAGGCGGCGTATTGCGCAAGGTGATCGACTAGGGTTTTCATTGTTGTGGTCTCACGCCAGGGTTCTCGCATCATCGCGCCGCCCCGGTTTTCCACTCTGTCAGCTAGACGACAAACATGAACGAGCGTACCGACTACCGTTCGCAACTCCAGGCCGGCCGCTGGTTCCAGGGTTTGCCGGAGGCCTTGCAGACGCACCTGCTGGCACTCGCCCAACCGCGCCAGTTGCCGCCGGGCCAGCGCCTGTTCGCCCGCGGCGACGCGCCCTGCGGACTGTACTGCGTGGTCGAGGGCGCGATCCGTATCAGCGCGGTCAGCGAGAACGGCAAGGAGGCGCTGCTGATCCTGGTGGAAGCACCGCACTGGTTCGGCGAGATCGCCCTGTTCGACGGCCAGGCGCGCACCCACGACGCCTACGCCGAAGGCCACACCCAGCTACTCCAGGTACCGCAGGCGGCGCTGCTCGAACTGCTTCGCCGCGAGCCGCATTACTGGCGCGACATGGCCCTGCTGATGAGCCACAAGCTGCGCCTGGCATTCATCGCCCTGGAAGAGATGGCCCTGCTGCCGGCCGCGCAACGCCTGGCGCGGCGCCTGCTGATGCTCGCCGAGGGCTACGACAACAGCCGCAGCCGGCAGGTCTTGCACCTGCCGCAGGAACAGCTGGCATTGATGCTGTCGCTGTCGCGGCAGACCACCAACCAGATCCTCAAGGACCTCGAAGCCCAGGGCATCCTCCAGCTCAGCTACGGCGGCATCGAGATCCTCGACCTCGCCGGCCTGCGCGCGGCCACCCACGGCTGAGCGCGAATCACACTTTCGAACGCTTGCAGGCGCGCCATGGCCGGCTACCGTGTGCAGGGCACCTGCCCTCGGTGCGGATATCCATAACGACAACAACAGGATCTCCCCATGCTCCGTCCCGCGCTTCCCGCTGTCCTCTGTCTTTGCTGCCTGTTGCTGGCGCTGCCGGCGCGCGCCGCCCTCGACGACCAGCAACGCGCCCTGCAACAACTGCAGGTCCAGGCCTGTCGCGCGGTGGGCAGCCTGTTGCTGCTGCGCGGCGAGGGCTTCCAGGAACAGCACGCGGCGCAACTGGAGAAGGATCTCGCCAGCCTCGACCGCGCGCTCGCCGCCGCCCCCGAGGGGGTGCTCCTGCGGCAAGGCGAAAGGACGCTGGTGGCGCGCATCCGTGAAGGCGCGGCCTACGGCCCCCGCGAGGAGGACCTGCCCTGGCGCTACCCGCAGCAACTGAGTCGCGCCCTGCGTGACTTCCTCAACCTGGTGGAACGCCAGGTGCCGCCGCCCCCGCCAGGCCAGCCCCTGCCGCTCTGGCAGTTGCCGGTGCGGGTCGAGTACCTGTCCCTGCAATACCTGGCGCGCGCCTACCTGGGCGGGCTGGAGATTGCCCGCGAACAGCCCCGGGACTATCTCGGCCAGGACGAGAGCGTGCTGGTTCCGCTGATCGACCGGCGCATCG
Source organism: Pseudomonas sp. FDAARGOS_761 (assembly GCF_013343155.1). Classification (NCBI taxonomy): domain Bacteria; kingdom Pseudomonadati; phylum Pseudomonadota; class Gammaproteobacteria; order Pseudomonadales; family Pseudomonadaceae; genus Pseudomonas; species Pseudomonas sp. FDAARGOS_761. Next base: position 5,278,770 of record NZ_CP054572.1, read on the forward strand.
CCCTGCTGGTGGCGCAAAGCGCCAACCCGGCGGGACTGAAGAAACTGGAAAACCGCTGGGAGTACCTGAGCCAGGCCCTGCGCGACCTGAACAGCAAGAGCAGCGCGCTGGTCAGCGCTTCCGGCAGGCCCTGGGCGCCGATCATCGTCGACCGCCACGCGCGGGCCCTGAGCGAAAGCCTGATGCGCTTGAGCGCGGAGTGAGGCCACGCGCCGCACGGGGCGGATAACCTCGCCACTCGCCACGCTGCGCCAGCGTCCGCCCCGACTCCCTGGCCAGCGCATTTTTTCGAATCCGCCCTGCGGATTTTGATTTGCCGCCACGCCCTGGCGCAGGCGCAATGGTGCTCCCGAAAGGAGATCGCCATGCCCACTGCCAACCCACCCTGCCGCACCCTCTGGCTGATGGCCGCCATCGTCCTGGTCGGCCTCAACCTGCGGCCCTCCATGGCCGCCGTCGGCCCACTGCTGAACGCCATGCTCGGCGAGATCGCGCTCAGCTTCGGCGACGTCTCGCTGCTGACCGCCCTGCCGGTGCTGACCCTCGGCCTCGGCATGTTCTTCGGCCTGGGCATCGCCCGCCGCGTCGGCGAGTGGCGTTCGGTGGCCCTCGCCCTGCTGCTGATCGGCGCCGCCAGCGCCCTGCGCCTGGGCAGCCGAGGCCTGCCCGACCTGCTCGGCAGCGCCATGCTTGCCGGTCTCGGCATCGCCCTGATCCAGGCGCTGATGCCGGCCCTGATCAAGGCCCGTTTCGGCGCGCGCACGCCGCTCTGCATGGGGCTCTACGTCACCGCCATCATGGCTGGCGCGGCGCTGTCCGCCAGCGCCGCGCCGACCCTGGCGGAGCACGCCGGCTGGCGGCTCGGCCTCGGTGCCTGGGCGGCGCTCGCCGCGCTCGCGCTGCTGGCCTGGTGGCTGCAACCCGGCACCCGCCTGCGCCTGCCCGCCGCGCAGCCCGGCAGGAGCCTCCTGCGCTATCCGCGGACCTGGCTGCTGGTCCTGTTCTTCGGCCTCGGCACGGCCTGCTACACCTGCGTGCTGGCCTGGCTCGCGCCCTATTACCTGGAGCAGGGCTGGAGCGCCCAGGAATCCGGGCTGCTGCTCGGTTTCCTGACGGCCATGGAGGTGCTCTCCGGGTTGCTCGCGCCGGCCCTGGCCAGCCGCTCGCGGGATCGCCGCCCGGTGCTGGTCGGGCTAACGGCGCTGATGCTGGCCGGCTTCCTCGGCCTCGCCTGGGCGCCGGCCAGCCTGCCGCTGCTCTGGGCGCTGTGCCTCGGACTGGGCATCGGCGGGCTGTTCCCCATGGGCTTGATCGTCTGCCTCGACCACTTCGACGCGCCGCAACGCGCCGGTCAACTGGCTGCCCTGGTACAAGGCGCCGGCTACCTGATCGCCGGGGTCTCGCCATGGGTCGCCGGGCTGCTGCGCGACAGCCTCGGCAGCTTCACCGGCGCCTGGCTCGGACTGACCGCGGTGGCGGCGCTGCTGCTGGGACTGGGCCTGCGCTTCGACCCACGGCGCTATGCGGCACTGTTCGCCGAGCGGCAGGCGCGAGACGTCGGCGCCGAAAGCTTGCGCTGAGGAAGGGGACGGGTTCTGATGGCGCTCCCGACGCCGTCAGGACGCCCCGATGCTGATCGCCAACGGCCTGCGCAAGGTCGACATGCAGGACCTGCTGGTCTTCCTCCAGGTCCACCAACGACAGAACCTCGTCGAGGTCGCCGAACACCTGAGCCTCAGCCCGTCGACGGTCAGCTACTGCCTGAAGAAGCTGCGCCAGGCCTTCGACGACGAGCTGTTCATCGCCACCCGCGGCGGCATGCAGCCGACCCACAAGAGTCGCGCCATGCTGCCCCATGTGGAGGAAATGCTTGCCCGCATAAACGCCTGTCACGCCGCCCAGGGCAGCTTCGACCCGCGTGGCGAGCCGCGTACCTTTACCCTCTGCGCGCCGGAATACGTCGAGCTGCTGATCCTTCCGGCACTCCTGCGACGGCTCGCCGCCAACGGCCCGAGGATCGGCCTGGACATCCGCCGCCTGGGTCCCGAACTGCCCACCGAAGCATTGCTCGACGGCCAGGTCGACCTGGTCTTCGACTTCGGTCCCGAGTACCACCGACCGGCACCGGAGCTACAGGCGCTCGCCCTGTTCAGCGACGAACTGCTCTGCGTGCAGGATCGTGCCCAGCCGCGCCACGAGCGCCTGGAACTGGACGAGTTCTGCCGGCGCCGCTTCGTCTTCCCGACCCCGCTCGACGCCAGCAACGCCAACCTGGTGGACACGTGGCTGCGACGCCAGGGCCGCAGCCGCGAAGTCGCCGCGCGCGCCAACAGCTACGTCGCCGCCCTGCAACTGCTGTCGGGCAGCGACTTCGTGCTGATGCTGCCGCGACGTATCCACGCGCTGCTCGACGATGGCCGCCATCGCGCCTGCCTCGCACCGTCAGGGCTGCCGCCGTTCGCCCTGCACCTGTCATGGAGCCGCGCCGCCGACCAGGACCCGGCGAACCTCTGGCTGCGCGAACAGGTGCTGATCGTCTGCGCCGAGCTGGGTTTGCTCTAGCCTGCGTCATCCTGCACTTCGAGGCTCGCCGCCAGGGAGCGCCAGAGCACTTCGGCGAATACCTGCTGGATGCCGCCGGCCAGGTAGTCGAACATCTGCTGCGCTTCCCGCCACTGGCTGCACACCAGCCAGAGATCCGGCTCGAGGGCGTCCCTGCGCACCTGGTACTCCAGGCAACCCGGCGCCTCCAGCCCCGGTTCGACCAGTTGTTGCAGGCGCAGGCCAAGCCGTTCCGACTGACCGTTGCGCGCGCGAATACGGATGACCTGGCTGGCGCTCATGACGGACGCTCCTCCGGACGAACGAGCGACGCCTCAGTGGGCGCCGCGCTCCAGTGGCTTGAGGATCGGGTCGCCCTCCTTGAGCAACTCCCAGACCAGCAACTTGGCCGGCTTCATCGGATCGGGATTGCGTGCCAGCAGGTGCGGCACGTTCGCCGGCTCGTACCAGCTCTGGCCCACCGTGTAGGTCTCCACCGGGCCGCCTTCCAGTTGCGTCTGCACGGTGCCTTCGAGCACGTAGACGAACACCGAGCCGGGATGCACATGGGGCGCGGAGACCTGGCCGGGCTTGAACGACACCGTCAGCATCAACCCACGATGGCCGGGAATCTCGGCCAGGGCCTGGTCGCGCAGGGTTTCCACCTTCTCCGCAGCATGGGCGCTGGCCAGCGTCGGCAGCGCGGCGAGCAGCAGGCAGGCGATCGATCGATTGGCCTTCATCGCCGCCCACCTCACTCCGGTTGCATGCCCATGCCGACGCCGAAGCGGTTCCAGGCGTTGATGGCCGAGACCGCCAGGGTCAGTTCGGCGATCTCCTTGTCGTCGAAGTGCTCGCGCAGTTCGTCGAGCAGGCCGTGCGGCAACGGACCCTGACTGAGGCGGGCGAGTTGCTCGGTCCAGGCCAGGGCGGCGCGCTCGCGCGGGGTGAAGTAGGGGGTTTCCTGCCAGACGCAGAGCGCTTGCAGACGCTGCTCGGTCTCGCCGGCCTTGCGCGCGTCGTTGGCATGCATGTTCACGCAGTAGGCGCAACCGTTGATCTGCGAAGTGCGCAGGTAGACCAGTTCGATCAGCGGGCGTTCCAGGCCGGCCTTGGCCAGGGCCTTTTCCAGGCCGAGCATGGCGGCATAGGCGTCGGGGGAGGCTTTGGCCCATTCGAGGCGGGTGGTCATGGCTAATCTCCTTGGCTGATTGGCAGCCGCGAGGGTGGAAAGCGGCGCGGCATGGGGTAACACTAAGCCTGCCTTTGGCTTCCACGAAGAGCCAATTACCAGAAATACCAGGTAGCCAATTTCGCCATGGAACTGCAACTGATCCTCGACGGCCGCCACGACCTGGTCGGCCAGCTCTATCGCCAGCTGCGCGACGCGATCCTCCATGGTCGCCTGGCCACCGGCGATCGCCTGCCAGCCACGCGCTACCTCGCCGAACGCCTGGAAGTGTCGCGCAAGACCGTCAGCGAAGCCTACGAGCGCCTCGCCAGCGAGGGCTTCCTCGAAGGCCGGGTCGGCAGCGGCACCTTCGTCGCCCGCGGGCCCGCCGGGGAAGCGCCGCCGCAGCGCGCCGACGGTCCGTTGCGGCCGGCCGCGCGCTGGGCACACATCGAACCGCAGTCCGGTCTGATGGACCAGCGAGCACCGCTCCGCTACAGCTTCGCCGGCGGCACGACCGACAAGCGCCGCTTTCCCTTCGATACCTGGCGTACCTGCGTGCTCCAGGCGCTACGCCTGCAACAGCGCTCGCCGGCGTTCTACAAGGAAACCGAAGGCGACCCCGAGCTGCGCCTGGCGATCTCCCGCTACCTGGCGATCAACCGCGCCGTGCAGTGCGACTGGAACGCCCTGATGGTCACCCAGGGCGCCCAGCAGGGACTCGACCTGCTGGCCCGGGTGATGCTCGACCCCGGCGACCTGGCGGTGGTCGAGGAACCCGGTTATCCGCCGGCCCGCGCCAGCCTGCTGGCCACCGGCGCCGAGGTGCGCGGAGTGCCGGTGGACGCCGAGGGGCTGCGCGTCGACCTGCTGCCGGACAACGCCAAGCTGGTCTACGTCACCCCGTCGCACCAGTTCCCGCTGGGCATGCCGATGAGCCTGGAGCGGCGCCTGCAGTTGCTGGACTGGGCGCAGCGCCACCGGGCGCTGATCATCGAGGACGACTACGACAGCGAGTACCGCTTCGACGGGCGTTCGCTGGAGTCGCTGCGCAGCCTCGACCGGAACGGCCAGGTGGCCTACCTCGGGACCTTTTCCAAGACCCTCTTCCCCGAGCTGCGCCTCGGCTACCTGCTGCCGCCGGCAAGCCTGCGCGAAGCGGTGCTGGCGGCGCGCAAGCTGGTCGACCGGCACAGCGAGACCTTGCAGCAACGCGCCCTCGCGCTGTTCATCCAGCGCGGCGACTTCGCCCGCCATACGCGCCGCCTGCAACGCGAATACGCCCAGCGTCGCGGACGCCTGCTGGAACGCCTGCACGGCGACCTGAGCCCCTGGCTCGAAGCGCTGCCGGCGGTGGCCGGGATCCACCTCGCGGCGCGCTGTCGCGAACCGCTGGATGTGCTGCGCATCGCCCGTCATTTGCGCCAGCAAGGCCTGGAGGTCGGCACCCTGCCGCCCTTCTACGCGGAAACCCCGGCACAGGCCGGCTTCCTCTTCGGCTTCGGCTGCATCGAACGGGACGACATCGACCCGGCGTTGGACCTGTTGCGCGCCGAGCTGCGGCGCTAGGCTCGCTCCCGCCCATCCACGGCCGGCAACTCGGCGGCGTGCGTAGGAGCCGATCTCCCCGGCCAGAGGCTCGATTGCAACCGCGCCCATGCCCAGCGGCGCATGACGCGCCGCGTTATCCGCCCTATGGGAGGCGCCGCCCCTTGCAAAGGCCCGGCGAGGACGGCTCAGGGCTGCAGCAGTTTCGCCAGTCGTTCGCCGTCCAGGCCGAGCATGCGGGCAGCCTTGCTCTCGGCCAGTTGCTCCGCGTCGTCCTCGGGCAGGCTGGCGGCCTGGGTCGCCAGGCTGAGGATCAGCTCTTCGCGGGAAAGCACGCCACCGAACTGGTACGCCGCAGCGATCAGCCGGCGCAGCTCCAGCGGCAGCCGCCAACGCGCCCGCAGGGCCGAGCCGAAGCTGGCGCCGAAACGCCCCAGCAGCTCGTCGAGGCGCGCCTCGTCCAGCGCGCCGCCGCCATCGCACCAATCCTGCAATGTCCGCAGCAGCGCCAGGTCGCCCAGGCGATGCAGCAGCCCTGCGGTATAGCAGCGCTCGACGTCCGCGCCGAGGGCGTCGGCCAGTTCCCAGGCGATGTCCGCGCAACGTTGCGAAAGATCCCAGAAGTGCATGGCGCGCTCGGCCAGCAGTGGTTCGCCGAGCTGGATGGCCCGCTGCAGGCTGAAACCGAGCACCAGGTTCAGGCTGTGCCCGAGTCCCAGCCGCCGCAGGGCCTGGCCCAGGGTCTGGCAGGCCGGACCGACGTGCCGGGCGGCGCTGTTGGCGGCGGCGATCAGGCCAGCGGTGATCTGCGGGTCGCGACCGAACTCATCCTCCAGCACGCGCAGCGGATGCTCCTCGGCGCTCAGGCAACGATCGCTGGCGGCACGCACGTCGGCTAGCAACGGCGCCCCCTCCGCGGAGTCGCGCGCACGTTCGAGGAAAGCCTCCAGGTTCTCGCCCGCGTCCCGCTCCGGCAGCGGACAGGCGACCACTTCGTCGCCCTTCAGCAACAACCCTCGCAGGCGTTGCATCAGGTTCTCGGCCTGGAACGGCTTCACCAGGTAGGCGGTCGGCGCCAGTGCCACGGCGGCGCGCACGCTGGCCTGGTCGGCGCGGTCGCTGATCAGGATGAACGGCTGCTCGGCGACCGAGCGGCGCAGGCGCGCTTCGCGCAGCAGCTCGAAGCCATCCACTTGCGGCAGGTTCAGCTCGGCCAGGATCAACGCGAAGCGCCGGCGCCGGCAATGCGCCAGCGCTTCCCCGCCATCGCCGCAGAGGACCAGCCGCGCATCGCAACGCACGCCGAGGACCAGTTGGCCAAGCAGGTCGCGACTCCAGGGGTCCGGATCGGCAATCAGGATGACGGGGGCCTTTTTCGCGGCACTCATGGCGTTCCTCTTCGAACCTGGCGAACCGAGCGGGACGCACCAGGCATGACAGGCGGGCACGACACGGCCCGCGGGCACACAAGGGTATGACGGGCGAACACGGTGCGCCTCTAGGACCTGTCCTAATCGCCTCGAACGGTACGACCGGAGGAATGCGGGAGGATTCGTATGCGCCAGGCGCCCAAGGGTAACAGGGGAAAACCGTTCGTCGGGCGTTTCGCGGAAAACCCTGGCAGAAAAAAGAGGCTTCCGTTTCCGTGAAGCCTCTGAAAGAAAGGCCCGCGCGGACGCGCGGGCCTCGGGGGTATCGCTTTGCCGGTGAAGCTTAAGCGAGTTCGTCGAAGCACTCGGCCAGGATGGCCAGGCCCTTCTCCAGTTGCGCGTCGGGGATGGTGACGGGCATGAGGAAGCGGATGACGTTGTAGTAGGTGCCGCAGGAGAGCAGGATCAGGCCCTTCTCGCGCGCACGGACGACGATCTTGCTGACCAGCTCGGCGGCCGGCTTGTGGGTATCGCCGCCCTCGAACAGCTCGATGGCCACCATCGAACCCAGGCCACGAACGTCGCCGATCACCTTGTGCTTGGCCTGGATCTCGCGCAGGCCGGCCTTGAGGCGCTCGCCGACGGCTTGCGAACGTTCCAGCAGCTTCTCTTCCTCGAACACCTTCAGCACGGCCAGTGCCGCGGCGCAGGCGATCGGGCTGCCGGCATAGGTGCCGCCCAGGCCGCCGGGCGCGATGGCGTCCATGATCTCGGCCTTGCCGGCCACGCCGGAGATCGGGAAGCCGCCGCCGACCGACTTGGCGAAGGTGGTCAGGTCAGGAACGATGCCCAGTTGCTCGGTAGCGAAGAAGGTGCCGGTACGGCCGGCGCCGGTCTGCACTTCGTCGGCGATCAGCAGGATGCCGTGCTGGTCGCAAAGGGCGCGCAGGCGCTGCATGAAGGACTTGGAGTTGACGTAGAAGCCACCCTCGCCCTGCACCGGCTCGATGATGATCGCGGCGATGTCCTGGGGCTGGGCATCGTTCTTGAAGATGCGCTCGATGCTGGCGATGGAGTCGTCCTCGCTCACGCCGTGCAGTTCGCAGGGCGCCAGGGCGCGGAAGATGCCGCCCGGCATCAGGCCCATGCCGGCGGAATACGGGACCACTTTGCCGGTCAGGCCCAGGGTCATCATGGTGCGGCCGTGGTAGGCGCCGGTGAAGGCGATCACGCCAGCGCGACCGGTGGCGGCGCGGGCGATCTTGACGGCGTTCTCGACGGCTTCGGAGCCGGAGGTGACCAGCAGGGTCTTCTTCGGGAAGTCGCCCGGCACGCGCTTGGCGATTTCCTCGGCCAGCTCGATGTAGGGCTCGTAGGCCAGCACCTGGAAGCAGGTGTGGGACAGCTTGCCCAGTTGCTCCTGGACCGCGGCGATCACCTTCGGATGCAGGTGGCCGGTGTTCAGCACGGCGATGCCGCCGGCGAAGTCGATGTACTCGCGGCCTTCCACGTCCCAGACGGTGGAGTTCTCGGCGCGCTCGGCGACGACCGGGTGGATCTGGCCCACGCCGCGGGGTACCGCGGCCTGGCGACGCTTCAGCAGGGATTCGTTGGTCTTGCTCATGGCTTCCTCAGTGGCCGCTCATCGGGTCGGCCGGGTCAAAGGATGAAGGCGGGAAGGAAGCTCCCCAAGGCAGCATGCGATGATCGACTGCCTCGGGACTTGCAGGCCCGCCAGGGCTCGGAGCCGCTTCGCGATCGGCGACCGCGACTCCCGGTTCGTCCGGTGCCACCACCGGCAACGTCGACACCGGACGGCGCAGCTCTTGCCTGCCGTCCGGCCCCTCCGGATGCGTTTCTCGCCGGACTCAGATACCGCCCAGGCAGAGGTACTTGATCTCGAGGTAGTCCTCGATCCCGTACTTGGAGCCTTCGCGGCCCAGGCCCGAGGCCTTGATGCCGCCGAACGGCGCCACTTCGTTGGAGATCAGGCCGGTGTTGATGCCGACCATGCCGTACTCCAGTTGCTCGGCGACGCGGAACACGCGGGCCAGGTCGCGGGCGTAGAAGTAGGACGCCAGGCCGAACTCGGTATCGTTGGACATGGCGATGACCTCGGCCTCGTCCTTGAAGCGGAACACCGGCGCCAGCGGGCCGAAGGTCTCGTCCTTGGACACCAGTGCGTTCTTCGGCACGTCGACCAGGATGGTCGGCTCGAAGAAGGTGCCGCCGAGGGCGTGCGGCTTGCCGCCGGAAACCACCTTGGCGCCCTTGGAGACCGCGTCGGCGATGTGTTCCTCGACCTTGGCCACGGCCTTGGCGTCGATCAGCGGACCGGTGGTCACGCCGGCTTCCAGGCCGTTGCCGATGTTCAGCTTGGCCACGGCGGCCTTCAGCTTGTCGACGAAGGCGTCGTACACGCCGTCCTGCACGTACAGGCGGTTGGCGCAGACGCAGGTCTGGCCGTTATTGCGGTACTTGGAAATCAGCGCGCCCTCGACGGCGGCGTCCAGATCGGCGTCGTCGAACACGATGAACGGCGCGTTGCCGCCCAGCTCCAGGGACACCTTCTTGATGTCCTGGGCGCACTCGGCCATCAGTTGGCGGCCGATTTCGGTGGAACCGGTGAAGGTCAGCTTGCGCACGATCGGGTTGCTGGTCAGCTCGCCGCCGACTTCGCCGGCGCTACCGGTGACCACGCTGAACACGCCCTTCGGAATGCCGGCGCGCTCTGCCAGCTCGGCCAGGGCCAGCGCGGAATACGGGGTCTGCGAAGCAGGCTTGAGCACCATGGTGCAGCCGGCGGCCAGGGCCGGGCCCGCCTTGCGGGTGATCATCGCCGAGGGGAAGTTCCACGGCGTGATGGCCGCGGTCACGCCGATCGGCTGCTTGATCACGATGATGCGCTTGTCCGGCTGGTGGCCGGGAATGGTGTCGCCATAGATGCGCTTGGCTTCTTCGCCGAACCATTCGAGGAAGGAGGCGGCGTAGGCGATCTCGCCCTTGGCCTCGGCCAGCGGCTTGCCCTGCTCGATGGTCATCAGGCGGGCCAGGTCGTCCTGGTTCTCGATCATCAGGTCGAACCAGCGGCGCAGCTTGTTGGCGCGCTCCTTGGCGGTCAGCGCGCGCCAGGCCGGCAGGGCCTTGTCGGCAGCCTCGATGGCGCGGCGGGTCTCGGCGGCGCCCATCTTCGGCACGCTGCCGATGATCTCGCCGGTGGCCGGGTTGTTCACCTTGATGGTCTGGCCGTTGTCGGCATCCACCCAGGCGCCATCGACGTAGGCTTGTTGACGGAACAGCTTGGCATCTTTGAGTTGCATGACCTGTCTCCTTCGAGGAATGCCGTGAGCAGCGGGTCTACCTCGACTACCCCGCGTGCCTGGTTGTCTGGTTCGGTTGTAACCGGAAAGTGTTGCCTGCTGGTTATTCGAAAGGGCCAGCGCCCCGGTGTTCCATTTCCTGCGCCCTGTGCCAGCGGCGTCGCCGTTACCGGCCGGCCACCGTGCGCAACGGGCGGACGCGGACGAACGCGACCGCCGACAGGCGTCGGGGAGGATACGAAAGACTCGTGCGGGAAAGGGATTGCGGACGAAACGCCACGCCGGCACCACGGCGGCCCGGCAGCGCGAAAGGCCGGACGAGCGACGGGCAGGTCAGAAAGAGGTCATTCCAGGGGCACGCGGCCGGCTGAACTGATGCCAATTCCCCGGTCTCCTGTTGTTGTGGCTTTGGGGGCGTTTGAAATCTCAAACGAATCCTAGGGCCACCACTGACAAAGGGCAATACCCCGTTCGATAAAATCAACGAAAGTCGGAAAATTCTGCTGCTTTGCTGAGCACATCCTCGACGGACGGTCGTTTTCGTTCGAAATCACGAACGTACGCACATGGAATGGACTCCCGCCGACGAGATGCGTATGATTGCGGCCTGCCGCGCGAGCCGCGGCGCTGCATCCGTAGCTCAGCTGGATAGAGTACTGCCCTCCGAAGGCAGGGGTCGTGGGTTCGAATCCCGCCGGATGCGCCATCTTCCAGAAGCCCGCCTTGTGCGGGCTTTTTGCTTTCAGACCTGCCTCGCCGCCACCCGCTCCGCCGAGCAGCGCCTCTCCCTCGCCACAGAGACCAGAGCAACCGATCCTGTCCGGCCGGGAATGGCACCCAAGGCCGGGGTCAGATGAAGGGTCGATCGGCGGATAGTTCCTCGGGGCTGGCCGTTTCACGTCTATAGTTCTGCATGCTCGGATGCCGTTCCTACCAGGACTCCCACAGGAGCAACAGGATGCGCTCATGGCATGGCGTAGTCACGAAAATCGCCAAGCAAGGCAAGGGCGCCGTGGTCAAGAATCGACTCGGCCCGGAAGAGCTTCTGGTGCCCTTCACAGTGAGTACGCTCGTCGAGGTCGACCTGGACGCAAGGATCTACGGAACGGATGTGGACGACACGCCCTGGGCGGAGGGCGACGAACGAAAGGAGGTGCTGGTCGGTACCGAAGTGGAACTGCTGACCGATACGGATACCTTTCCTACCCATGCGTCCCAGGTGCTCAGCGCCAATTTCCGTTTCGCCCTCGACATCGTCAAGGGAGGGCTCAGCGGCCCGGTCAGGAAAGGGGCGGTCCTGGTCATCTACCACGACTTCCAGCAGGAGATCCGGAGAGGCGACTCCGGCAGCGCCTTCGCGGAGGCGGTCGTCGCCTATGCGCGGAACAAGCTCTACAAGCCGGCCTTCGCGATCAAGGCCGATACCAACTACGCCCAGTTGGTTCGGGATCTAGGCAAGGTTGCCGCGGAGAGCGGCGAACAGTACTTCATCGATACGATCCTCATCGCCACCCACGGCACGGCTGGCCAACTCTGGCTGGGCAACCCCCACGGCGATAGCACCGCGGACGTCATGGCCCGGCGTGTCCAGGGCAAGCAGTTCGTCGAGCCCCAGGCCTTTGGTGCGACCCTTCTCGAACTGTTCGGCAAGGAACTGGCCATCGCCCTCTACGGGTGCGACTTCGCCGGGGACGAGGACGGAGAAGCGGCGGCCCTCGAGCTGCGCATCGCCGCCAACGCGAGAGCGGTCTACGCCGGCAAGGGCACGGTGTATCTCAATGCCAGCAAAGAGGGTCGTTCCACGGTGACCTGCAGCAAGGCGATGGTGGTCTACCGGACCGACAAGATCGAGGTACTGGGTGGAAACCAGGTACCGGTATTCGATATCTGAGGCCCCGCCCCGCACTGTCATTGCCGATTGCCCAGGATCTTCGGCCCCAGACGCTCCGCCTCGCCCCTGGCCTTTTCCCTGGGGAGAGCCTTAAGATCGGGAGTCCGCACTGGGGCGGACCTTCTCTTCCTGCGGGTGGTTTCTCCGGATGCTTCCAGACAGCATGGTGGGTAGCAGCGCGCGGCGCCTTCGTTTGCGGCGGACGCGCGGGCGTGTCGGGCTCGGCCTGGTGGCCGGGCTGTCGGTACTGGCAGGCATGACCGACGCCATCGGTTTCCTCGCCACCGGCGACTTCGTTTCCTTCATGAGCGGCAACACCACGCGCCTGGCGGTATCGCTGGGCGAGGGCGACTTCGGCGGGCTGGTGCGGCTGAGCGTCGCCCTGGCCAGTTTCGTCGTCGGCAACGCGCTGGGAGTGATACTGGCGCGCTTCAGCGGGCGCCGGGCGGCGCCGATCCTGGTCTGCTGCGCGATGCTGCTGGCGTTGTCGGCGGTCTGGCCATTCGACTGGAACGTGCCGGCGCTGGTCGCCGCGATCCTCGCCATGGGCATGCTCAACGCCGTGGTCGAGCAGGTCAACGGCCTGCCCATCGGCCTGACCTACGTCACCGGCGCCCTCTCCCGCTTCGGCCGCGGCCTCGGCCGCTGGCTGCTGGGCGAGCGGCGCAACGGCTGGCGGGTGCAACTGGTGCCCTGGAGCGGCATGTGCGTCGGCGCGGTGCTCGGCGCCCTGCTGGAACAGCAACTGGGCCTCGCGGCGATGGCGGCGAGCGCAGCGCTGGCGGCTCTTCTCGCGTTGCTGGCACTGGTGATTCCGCGGCCATGGCAGATGGACTATATGGTGCGTTGAGCGGCCGGGAGCTGTCCCATCAAGATTTCAGAAAATCGTTCAGGTAAGCCTGGGAAAGCAGATCCCGGGCGATGGCGCAGGTCATTTGCCCTTCGAATGTACATTTCTCATGAACGAAATGAGCCTGGCGCCAGATTCGCTCATAGGCTTTCATCCGCTTCCGCGACACCAGCTCGCGCATGACCATGTAGCTTTTCACGCACCGATAAAAACGCTCTGCGGCCTGGTCGACCTCGTCCTTGTGCGTCTGGTAACCCCATATCACCGGCAGATTGGGAAACCCGTAGGCGTAGTCCACCAGATCGGCCTTCCACGCCAATATCGCTTTCTGACGCTCTTGCCGGCGCCACGAAAACAATGCTGCCCACGCCACCAGAAGGGTGAGTACGCCGGTGACAGCCGTGATCGCATCCATAATGCCCGCTGTATCGCACGCTTCCATGTTTCCTCCACGACGGCGCTTGCCGATCCTGTGCCGCGACTGCGCAAGGAAGCTTGCCAGGGCTTCCAACCAACCATATATCTTGCCTAGGTGGCGACCTTCCGGCCAGCCCGCGAACCGACCGGGCTCCGCTTGTCTAAAGAACGCGCCAGCACATAAGATGCATGCACACGCACTTATATGGAGTGGCGAGCCGATGAACCGCAGCGCCCTGGATTTCCGCCACTTCGTCGACCACCTGCGTCGCCAGGGCGACCTGGTGGACGTGCACACCGAGGTCGACGCCAACCTGGAGATCGGCGCCATCACCCGCCGGGTCTACGAACGCCGCGCACCCGCCCCGCTGTTCCACAACATCCGCGACAGCCTGCCCGGCGCGCGGATACTGGGCGCGCCGGCCGGCCTGCGCGCCGACAGGGCCCGCGCCCATTCGCGCCTGGCGCTGCATTTCGGCTGCCGGAACACAGCGGGCCACGGGACATCGTGGCCACGCTGCGCGCCGCGATGCGCGCGGAACCGATCGCGCCGCGCCGGCTGGAGCGCGGGCCGGTGCAGGAAAACGTCTGGCTCGGCGAGCAGGTGGACCTGACCCGCTTCCCGGTCCCCTTGCTCCATGAGCAGGACGGCGGCCGCTATTTCGGCACCTACGGTTTCCACGTGGTACAGACGCCGGGCGGCAGTTGGGACAGCTGGTCGGTGGGCCGGCTGATGCTGGTGGACCGCAACACCCTGGCGGGCCCGACCATTCCCACCCAGCACATCGGCATCATCCGCGAGCAGTGGCGCCGCCAGGGCAAGCCGACGCCCTGGGCGATGGCCCTCGGCGCACCGCCGGCGGCACTCGCGGCGGCCGGTATGCCGCTGCCGGAGGGGGTCAGCGAAGCCGGCTACGTAGGCGCCCTGATCGGCGAGCCGGTGGAGGTGGTGCGCACGCAGACCAACGGCCTGTGGGTTCCGGCCAATGCCGAGATCGTCCTGGAGGGCGAGATCAGCCTCGACGAAACCGCGCTGGAAGGCCCGATGGGCGAATACCACGGCTATTCCTTCCCCACCGGCAAGCCGCAGCCGCTGTTCCACGTCCATGCGCTGAGCTTCCGCGACCAACCGATCCTGCCGATCTGCGTCGCCGGCACGCCACCGGAGGAAAACCACACCATCTGGGGCACCATGATTTCCGCGCAACTGCTGGACGTGGCGCAGAACGCCGGACTGCCGGTGGACATGGTCTGGTGCTCCTACGAGGCGGCGACCTGCTGGGCCGTGCTGTCGATCGACGTGCAGCGCCTGGCGGCCCTGGGCACCGACGCCGCGGCCTTCGCCGCACGGGTCGCCGAGACCGTCTTCGGCTCGCATGCCGGGCACCTGGTGCCGAAGCTGATCCTGGTCGGCAACGACATCGACGTCACCGAGATCGACCAGGTGGTATGGGCGCTGGCGACCCGCGCGCATCCGCTGCACGACCATTTCGCCTTCCCGCAGATCCGCGATTTCCCGATGGTTCCCTACCTCGATGCCGAGGACAAGGCACGAGGCAGCGGCGGTCGGCTGGTGATCAACTGCCTGTACCCGGAACAGTTCGCCGGGCAAATGCGTGCCGCTACGGCATCGTTCCGCCACGCCTATCCGACGGCGCTGCGCAGGCGAGTCGAAGAACGCTGGAGCGACTACGGATTCGCCGACGCCTGAGCGCTACAATCCCCGCCCTGGCGAAAGAGGATCGAGGAAGGTGACCGGGCCAATGACCGAGACGAACGCACTGGGGCTGCCCCAAGGCCCGCTGTACCTGATGACGGAGATCGTCCGCCAGCGCGAACGGCAACTCACCGCCCTGCTTGCCCCTCTCGAACTGGGGCTGCATGAATGGCGTGCGTTGCGGATCATCCATGCCTTCGACGGTGACGTGCCGATGAGCGTGCTCATCGAGCACTCACAGACCGACCGCACTGCGCTGGGCCGGACCATCGAACGGCTGGTGCGGCGCGGCTGGGTCAGCCGCCTGCCGGACCCGGACGACGGTCGCGCCGTGCTGGTGCGCCGCAGCCCCGCGGCACAGGCGGTGTTCGAGCAGGCCCTGGCACAGGTCGCAGGGCTCGACGAAAGGCTGCTGGCGACTCTCGGCGCCGGCCCGGAAGAAGAGGCGCTGACCCTCGCCCTGGGCAAGTTGCTGCGGGCCTTCGACGGGCTTTCCCGCGTGACGCAATAGCCTTTCGAGGGCATCTCCGGGTTTGCGAAGCAACTCTCATCCCGGTCATGGACTGACCATCCGGCCCCCTATTTGCTGGCCGATTGATAGCATGGGCGGCCTTCGCAAGCCCATTCGACCCGCAATGCCACGACACCCGCACACCACCCTGCTCCTCTGCCTTTGCCTGACCCTGCTCGGTTGCGAGAGCAGCCGCAGCTACAGCCTTTCCGACGGCGCGCCTGTCACAGGCATCCGCATCCAGCGCGACGACCGCTCGCCGTTGCAGCGCCTGCGGGACTGCGAACGCCAGGGTTGCAGCGAGCGGCAGAAGATCGACCCGTTCACCCCCGATCCTGACTACCTGCGCGCGGAAGGCCACTTCCCGCTGCCCTGGTAAGCTTCCCTCTTCGCCCGTTCCCGACGGGCTTTTTTCCGTTCCCGACAGATACCCTCAGCTGCCCTCAGCGCTTTCCTACGCACCAAGAAGGAAAGCCTCTCGCCTCTCTCGGAACGAGCCGATTTCTCGGCAGTCGCCGTTCGCATTCCATTGGTCACCCAACGGCAACGAGGATCGGCCATGACTGGATTGCCCTCGCATGGCAACGGACGCGCCCCCGGCGCCTGCCCATGTCCGGCCCTACCCGCCCCACTCCGAGGACTGAAGATGAACGACTACATCGCCCGGCTGCGCGAGAAATACGACGACCATTTCGGCTGTGCGCCGAGCATCGTCCTGGACTGCCGTGACTTCTGGAGGCACTGCGTGACGGCACCGGAAATGGCGGTGTTCGGCTACCGCCTGGAAAGCAGCCGGCGCCCGCACCACGTGGTGATCACCGCGGGGATGAGCCAGGCACGGATGCACTTCGCGCCCTATATGGGCAGCGCGCGCTGGTCCAGCGAGCTGATCTGCTACCTTGACGTCCTCGGCGGTGAGGACCTGCGCCACCTGCAGTGGCTCGCCGGCCTGCCGTTCCACGAACGCCTGGCCCTCGGCCACGGACACAGCGTGGCATTCGGTTTCCCGCTCTACGAGCACAGCCTGCTGCGTCACTTCCTTCTCCTGCCGACCCCGCTGGGCGAAGATGCCGCCCTGTTCGACGGTTTCGACCTGTCCGCCCATCCGGTCGACCTGCTCTGGGTCGTGCCGCTGACCGAGCAGGAATACCAGGTGAAAGTGAACAAGCACCTGGAAGGCATCGCCGAAGTGCTGAACGACGCCGGACATCCGCTCAGCCTCGACCGGCATCGCCATTGCTACGTCACCGGCCAACGTCCGGAAGGGTTCGAGCGGATACTGCATTAGGTCGCCGGGCAACCGGAGCAAGAGGCCCGTCGCCAGGCCCTACCTTCGTCGGGGAAGCCGGCGATGACGTTTTTCAATCGGTTCGATGCCGTTTTCCCCGCTTGCCGATCCGCTCGCCGTCTACGATTCTTGCTGGACGTGAGAACGGCTCCGGAGGGGCGCGCATGAAAACCGTGGCACAACTGTTGAACGCCAAGCAGAACCAGCAGGTGTACACCATCGGACCGGACGAGATGGTGCTCG
Organism: Pseudomonas sp. FDAARGOS_761; assembly: GCF_013343155.1. NCBI lineage: Bacteria > Pseudomonadati > Pseudomonadota > Gammaproteobacteria > Pseudomonadales > Pseudomonadaceae > Pseudomonas > Pseudomonas sp. FDAARGOS_761. Next base: position 5,295,637 of record NZ_CP054572.1, read on the forward strand.
ACGCCCTGCGCCTGATGGCGGAAAAGAACATCGGCGCGCTGCTGGTGGTGAACCATGGCGAGGTGGTCGGAGTGGTCAGCGAGCGCGACTATGCGCGCAAGATGGTCCTCAAGGGCCGTTCGTCCATCGGTACGCCGATCAGCGCGATCATGAGCGCGCCTGTGGTCAGCGTGGACTCGAAGCAGAGCGTCGACACCTGCATGAACCTGATGACCGATCGCCACCTGCGCCACCTGCCGGTCGTGGAAGACGGCCAGTTGCTCGGCCTGCTGTCCATCGGCGACCTGGTCAAGGCGGCGATCGCCGAGCAGGCCGAGCTGATCCAGCAACTGGAACAGTACATCCGCGGCGACTGAAGCGGGCGTGCCGGCCCTGCCCTTTTCCCGCCGGCTCACGCGATAATCCGCGGCTGTTGCCGTTGCGAGCCGCCGCCATGCCCTCTCCGCCGAAGATCCGCCGCTACATTCCCGCCGACCGCGATGCCACCCTCGCCATCTGGCTGGAGGCCTCGCGCGTCGGCCACGGTTTCCTCGGCGAAGCCGAGTTGCAGAAGCAGAAGGCACTGGTTCGCGATCATTATCTGGATGCCTCGGAAACCTGGCTGGCGCTGGACGGCGATACGCCGCTGGGCTTCATCGGCCTGCTCGATGCCTTCATCGGCGGCCTGTTCGTCGCCCCGACGGCCCACGGGCGCGGGATCGGCCGGCAACTGGTGGAGCACGCGGCAACCCTGAAGGGCGCGCTGGAGGTCGAGGTCTACGCCGCCAACCGCGAGGCGCTGGGGTTCTACGCACGCTGCGGCTTCGTCGAGAGCGGCCGACGCCCGCGCGACGACGAGGGGCGCGCGCTGGAGATCGTCCAGTTGCGCCGCGAACACTAGTCGCCCTTGCGGAAGACGCTCGGCGAGACGCCGCTCAGGCGCTTGAAGAAACGGGTGAAGTAGGCCGGCTCGCTGAAACCGAGGCGGTCGGCGATCTCGTTCACCGTCATCGCCGTGTAGACCAGGTCGCGCTTGGCCTCCAGCAGCAGGCGCTGGTGCACGATGCCCAGCGCGGTCTGCCCGCTGAGGCGACGCGCCACGCCGTTCAGGTGTGCCGGGGAGATGCCCAGGCGACGCGCGTACTCGTCGATTCCCAGGTGCTCGCGAAAATGCCGCTCGACCAGTTGCGAAAAGGCCGATAGATATTCCTGACCACGACCCGGCCGTGCCTCCGCCCGCCGGACCATCACCTGCCGCCCCAGCCACACCGCCAGCACGCCGATCAGCGACTGCAACAACAGCTCGCGCGCCGGCGCAGTGCCGGCGTACTCGCCGTCTATGGCGTCGAACAGCGTGTCGATATAGCGCCGGTCCGCGCCCACCGGGTACAACCCCGGCGCTTCCAGCGCCTGGCGCTGCGCGCCGAGGTGCGCCTGCAAGCGGGCCAGCAACGGTGCGGCGAGCGTCAGTACGTAGCCGTCGATGCGCTCGGAGAACTGGAAGCCATGGATGCACAACGGCGGTACGAACTGGATGGAAGGCTGCTCGACGCGAGTCGGCTCGCCCTCGACCTGGAGCTGCGCCCAGCCCTTGCGCACGTAGAGCAACTGAGCGAGATCGGCGTGCCGGTGCGGCTTGATCTCCCAGTCGTGCAGGCGACTGCGGGCGGGGATCGACTCGCAGTGCAGCAGGTCCGGGGTCGGCCATTCGAGGGGCGCGCCGTAGAGCTTGAACACCGGGACGTCGCGGGTGGAATCCGTCATCGAGCCCTCCGAGCGAAATGGCCGATTGCCGAACAGAGTTTATAAAAGTCCAGAAATAGATCGGCAATTTGCCTTCTATAGCACCCCACGGCAAACAAAAATACAGCCACCTCCAGACAAGATCAGCGCCGGCGCATGCGCCGCCGGCCAGCCATAACAGCGAGAGGGCTATCCGCAATGAAGACTCAAGTCGCCATCATCGGCGCCGGTCCGTCCGGCCTCCTGCTCGGCCAGTTGCTGCACAAGGCCGGCATCGACAACGTGATCCTCGAACGCCAGACCCCGGACTACGTGCTCGGCCGCATCCGCGCCGGCGTGCTGGAACAGGGTATGGTCGACCTGCTGCGCGAGGCCGGCGTCGACCGGCGCATGGCGCGCGACGGGCTGGTCCACGAAGGCGTGGAGATCGCCTTCGCCGGGCAGCGCCGGCGCATCGACCTGAAGCGCCTGAGCGGCGGCAAGACGGTGACGGTCTACGGCCAGACCGAGGTCACCCGCGACCTCATGGAAGCCCGCGAAGCCTGCGGCGCCACTACCGTCTACCAGGCCGCCGAGGTGCGCCTGCACGACCTGCAAGGTGAGCGCCCCTACGTGACCTTCGAACGCGACGGCGAACGGCTGCGCCTGGATTGCGACTACATCGCCGGCTGCGATGGCTTCCACGGCATCTCGCGGCAATCGATCCCGGCGGAACGGCTGAAGGTCTTCGAGCGGGTCTATCCGTTCGGCTGGCTCGGCCTGCTCGCCGACACCCCGCCGGTCAGCCACGAACTGATCTACGCCAACCATCCGCGCGGCTTCGCCCTGTGCAGCCAGCGTTCGGCGACCCGCAGCCGCTACTACGTACAGGTGCCATTGACAGAGAAGGTCGAGGACTGGTCCGACGAGCGCTTCTGGACGGAACTGAAAGCGCGCCTCCCGGCCGAGGTGGCGGAGAAACTGGTGACCGGTCCTTCGCTGGAGAAGAGCATCGCGCCGCTGCGCAGCTTCGTGGTCGAGCCGATGCAGCATGGCCGGCTGTTCCTCGCCGGCGACGCCGCGCACATCGTGCCGCCCACCGGCGCCAAGGGACTGAACCTGGCGGCCAGCGACGTCAGCACGCTCTACCGGCTGCTGCTGAAGGCCTACCGCGAAGGGCGCGGCGAACTGCTGGAACGCTACTCGGCAATCTGCCTGCGGCGGATCTGGAAGGCCGAACGCTTCTCCTGGTGGATGACTTCGGTGCTGCATCGCTTCCCCGACACCGACGCGTTCAGCCAGCGCATCCAGCAGACCGAACTGGAGTACTACCTGGGCTCCGAGGCGGGCCTGGCGACCATCGCCGAGAACTATGTCGGCCTGCCCTACGAGGAAATCGAGTAGGCCGCGCCACCCCGGCGCAACGCCGGGGCACCGTTCCCAAGGCGGGACGCAACGTTGGCGCAGGCGAATATCGACGAAAGACGACCCTCGGATCGATATTCCCCGGCACCTGTCCTACCCCAGGCGCAGTATGATGCCCGCTGCCTTCGCGTTCCGTCCGCCCCAGGTGCCGTCTTGTCCGATCTCGCCCAGAACCCGCCCGCCGTCCGTACCGTCCTCGCCGGCCTGATGCTGTCGATCTTCCTCAGCGCCCTCGACCAGACCATCGTCGCCGTCTCCCTGCCGGCGATCTCGGCCGACTTCGCCGACCTCGACCTGCTGGCCTGGGTGATCTCGGCCTACATGGTGGCGATGACCGTATCGATGCCGATCTACGGCAAGCTCGGCGACCTCTACGGCCGCCGCCGTCTGATGCTCTTCGCCATCGTCGTGTTCACCGCCGCCTCGCTGCTTTGCGGGCTCGCGCAGAGCATGGGCCAACTGGTGCTGGCGCGAGTGCTGCAAGGGGTCGGCGCGGGCGGGCTGATGGCGGTGAGCCAGGCGATCATCGGCGACATCGTCCCGCCGCGCGAGCGCGGCCGCTACCAGGGTTACTTCAGCAGCATGTACGCCATCGCCAGCGTCGCCGGCCCGGTGCTCGGCGGCCTGCTCACCGAGTACCTGTCGTGGCGCTGGGTGTTCTGGATCAACCTGCCGATCGGCCTTCTCGCGCTGGCCATCTCGCGGCGGACCCTGGTCGGCCTGCCGGTGCCGCGCCGGCAACCGGTGATCGACTACCTGGGCATCGTGCTGATGGTGGTAGGCCTCACCGCGCTGCTCCTGGCCATCACCCAGATCGGCCAGGGCGCAGCCTGGAGCGACCCGGCGCTGCTCGGCCTGTTCGCCCTGGCGGCGCTCGCCCTGCTGCTGTTCGTCGCCCAGGAGCGGCGCTTCCGCGAACCGCTGGTGCCGATGCAACTGTTCGCCGTCCGCGCCGCCACCCTCAGTTGGCTGGTTGCGTTCTTCGCCAGCTTCCAGGCCATCTCGCTGACCGTGCTGGTGCCGCTGCGCTACCAGAGCGTTACCGGCGCCGGCGCCGACAGCGCCGCGCTGCATTTGCTGCCGCTGGTCATGGGCCTGCCGCTGGGCGCGTACTGCTGCGGGCGGCTGACCGCCAGCCTGGGACGCTACAAGCCGCTGATCCTGCTCGGCGCCGTCCTGTTGCCCTGCGGCATCGCCGGCCTGGCCCTGGTCCCGGTCGGCGACCACTGGCTGTCCGGGCTGTGCATGCTGCTCACCGGGATCGCCATCGGTACCCAGTTCCCGACCAGCCTGGTGGCCGCGCAGAACGCCGTGGAGCAACGCCACATCGGCGTCGCCACCAGCAACGCGACGCTGTTCCGCTCCCTCGGCGGGGCGGTCGGGGTGGCGCTGATGTCGGCGATCCTGCTAGCCCTGCTCAAGCACCTGCGGATCGGCGGCGGGCTCGACCAGGGCTTTTCCGAGAGCGCCCTGCTGAGCAGCCTGGACGCCGCCAGCGGGCCGGCCCGGGTGATCCTCCAGCATGTCCTCGCGGATGCCTTCAAGGTGCTCTTCCTGGTCAACGCGGCGGTGGCGCTGCTCGGCCTGGCGGTGGCCTCGGCACTGCCCGACATGACCCTGCGCGGCCGCGGCGCGACGCAACCGGCGGCAGGCGAGTGAGCGGACGCCGATAATCGAACGCTTTCGTCCCGTTGGCGACGGCGTCCGGTTTACAAAAGTAACCGTTCGGTACATTTTCCCGGCATCGATGACATCATTGCTGTGGAGGCTGCGCCATGACGCGCACGGTATTGGTCCTGAACGGCCCCAACCTGAATCTGCTCGGCACCCGCGAGCCGCAGACCTACGGCCGGCGGACCCTGGGCGAAATCGCCGCCGAATGCGCGGCCTTCGCCGAAACGCGCGGCTTCGCCGTGGACTTCCGCCAGACCAACCAGGAAGGCCAACTGCTCGACTGGATCCACCAGGCCCGCGGCCGGGTCGCCGGCATCGTCATCAACCCCGCCGCCTGGACCCACACCTCGGTGGCGCTGCGCGACGCCCTGGCCGCGGTGGAACTGCCGGTGGTCGAAGTGCACCTGTCCAACGTCCACCAGCGCGAAGCGTTCCGCCACCACTCCTACGTCTCGCCGGTGGCGCTGGGGGTGATCTGCGGATTCGGCAGCCTCGGCTACCGCCTGGCCCTGGAACATTTCGCCGAGCGTTTCGAGGCGGCCGCATGAGCGCGCCGCGATCGGTTCTCGCCGGCCTGATCGGTGCCGGCATCCAGGCGTCACGGACCCCGGCCCTGCACGAGCACGAAGGCGACGCCCAGGGCATCCGCTATCTGTACCGGCTGATCGATCTCGACCTGCTGGGCAAGTCGGCGGACGACCTGGAGTTCCTGCTCGCCGCCGCCAGCGACCTCGGCTTCACCGGGCTGAACGTCACCTTCCCCTGCAAGCAGGCGATCATCCCCCTGCTCGACGAACTCTCCGCCGAGGCGCGCGGCATCGGCGCGGTGAACACCGTGGTGCTGCGCGATGGCCGGCGCATCGGCCACAACACCGACTGCCTGGGCTTCGCCGAGGGCTTTCGGCGCGGCCTGGCCGACGCGCCGCGCCAGCGCGTGGTGCAGATGGGCGCGGGCGGCGCCGGCGCGGCAGTGGCCCATGCCCTGCTCGCCGAGGGCGTCGAGCGGCTGGTCCTGTTCGACGTCGACCCGGCGCGGGCCCAGGCCCTCGCGGACAACCTCAACCAGCACTTCGGCGCGCCACGAGCGCTCGCCGGCAGCGACCTGGCCGGCGCCCTGGGCGACGCCCAGGGATTGGTCAACACCACCCCGGTGGGCATGGCCAAGCTGCCCGGCATGCCGGTGCCGGCGGAACTGTTGCGCGCCGACCTGTGGGTCGCCGAGGTGATCTACTTTCCGCTGGAAACCGAGCTGCTGCGCCAGGCCCGCGCCCTCGGCTGCCGCACACTGGACGGCGGCACCATGGCGGTGTTCCAGGCGGTGAAGGCATTCGAACTGTTCAGCGGAGTAGAGGCTGACGCCGCGCGCATGCAGGCGCACTTCGCCAGCCTGGGCGACTGAATGGCCCCCCTCTCCCGCCAAGGGGAGAGGGGACGGCAGTCAAGCACGGATGTAGCGCAATACCGCCTCGCCGATCATCCGCCGATGCCGCTGGCGAACCTCGGCGTCGTGCAGGTCGGTGCGGAAGATCCGCGACACGGTGTAGCGATTGGACACCCGGTAGAAGCAGAACGAACTGATCAGCATGTGCACGTCGAGCGCCTCCAGCCCGGCGCGGAACACCCCTTCCGCTTCGCCGCGGCGGAGAATCTCGGCGATGCTCTGGACGATCGAGCTGTTGACGCTCTGCACCAGCTCGCTGCTGGCGATGTGCTCGCCCTTGTGGATGTTCTCGATGCTGATGATGCGCACGAAATCCACGTGCCGGTCGTGGTAGTCGAAGCTGAACTCCACCAGCTTCTCCATCGCCTTGGCCGGCGGCAGCGCGCCCAGCCGCAGGGTGCCCTCGATACCGCGGATGTCGCTGTAGAGCTTCTCCAGCACGGCCTGGTAAAGCTGCTCCTTGCTGCCGAAGTAGTAATAGATCATCCGCTTCGAGGTATGCGTGCGCTCGGCGATGGCGTCGACCCGCGCACCCGAGAGGCCCTGGGCGACGAACTCGTCGATGGCGGCGCGGAGGATGTCCTGGCGGGTCTTCTCGGGATTGTTCTTGCGTCCCTTGCCGCGCGGAGCGGATTCCTCCACGACGGCGGGATCAGGCTTGGACATCGGTGACTCACTCGTGGCCGGCGGGAATTGCGGCCGATTATGCGGGGCCCGCCCGGCTGTAGGAAGAGCACCTGCCGGAGCCCCGACAATTCTCACAGCTTGGCCCGGCGCACACCCCGCCGCGCTTGCGCCATCGCCGCCAGGCGCACCGGCACGTTGGCCGCGCCGTAGCCGGCGTAGCCGTGGCGGCGCTGGAGGATCTCGAAGAAGAAGCGCTCCTCGAACGGCTCGGTGAACACATGGAACAGCTCGCCGCCCTGGGCGTCGCGGTCGTAGAGGACGTTGTAGTAGGCCAGTTCGCTGAGGAACTCGTCGTCGAAGTCGAAGCGCGCGGCGAGGTCGTCGTAATAGTTCAGCGGGATTTCCAGCAGTGCGACCCCGGCCTCCTTGGCCTGGGCCACGGCGGCGAAGATGTCGGCGCAATCGAAGGCGATGTGGTGCACGCCGGAACCGCGATAGCTGGACAGCGAACGGGCGATGGCGGTGTTGCGGTCCTCGGAAATGTTCAGCGGCAGGCGCACGCTGCCGCAGGGGCTACGCACGGCACGGCTGGTGACCAGGCCATAGGGGTCGGGCAGCACCACTTCGTCATCGGCGCCGAAGTCGAACAGGCTCTTGTAGAACAGCACCCAGCTGTCCAGGCCTTCGGCGGGCAGCGCCAGGGCCACGTGGTCGACGCGTCGCAGGCCGAGGCCGGAGGTGTCGGCGTCGTTCGTCACGAAGTCGCTGTCGTAGATGCTGCGGCCCTCGGTGTGCCGCTCGACCAGATACAGCAGGCTGCCGTCGAGGGCGCGCACCGCCGGGATTTCCCGCTCGTTGGGGCCGAGCAGTCCGCGGTACGGCTGGCCTCCGTACGCACGAGCGCGCCCCAGCGCCTGGCCGGCGTCACGCACGCGCAGCGCGGTGGCGCACAAGGACGGTCCGTGGGCCTCGAAGAAACCGTGGGCGAAGGAATAGGGCTCGGCGTTCAGTACCAGGTTGATGTCGCCCTGGCGCAACAGGCTGACATTCTTCGAACGGTGCTCGCCGGCCCTGGCGAAGCCCAGTCGCTGCAACCACTGGCCAAGGCGCGCGCCGAGCGTCTCGTCGACGGCGAACTCGAGGAACTCGATGCCGTCGCAGAGGCTCGCCGGCGGCGGCGCGAACAGCTCGTCCACCGCCACGTGCGGCGTCTGGCGTTGCAGGCGCTCGCGGGTCTTCTCCTCGAGGTAGAGCAGCGAGCGCAGGCCGTCGACGGCGTTGGCGCGGGTCGGCGCGGCGCGGAAGCCGTCGTTGAAGACCTCCAGCGACAGCGGACCGCGATAGCCGGACGCGACGACCGGCGCGAGGAAGCCTGCCAGGTCGAAGCCGCCCTGTCCCGGGAAGCAGCGGAAGTGCCGGCTCCATTCCAGCACGTCCATTGCCAGCAAGGGCGCGTCGGCCATCTGCACGAAGAAGATCTTTTCCCCCGGAAGATCGGCGATGCCGCGCGGATCGCCGTCCAGCGAAAGGGTATGGAAGCTGTCGAGGATCAGCCCGAGATTAGCCTGGTCGGCCCGCCGCACCAGGTCCCAGGCCTGCTCCCAGGTGTTCACCTGGCGCCCCCAGGCCAGCGCCTCGTAGCCGATGCGCAGGCCGCGGACGGCGGCGCGCTCGGCCAGCAGCCGGAGGTCATCGGCCAGCAGCGCCGGTTCGCCGAGGGCATCGGCAGCGACGTTGCTGCACACCAGCACTAGGTCGGTGCCGAGTTCCTGCATCAGGTCGAACTTGCGTTCGGCGCGCTCCAGGTTTCGCCCCAGGCGTTCCCGGCGGCAGCCCTCGAAGTCGCGGAACGGCTGGAACAGCAGGATCTCCAGGCCCAGGTCGGCACACAGCCGGCGTACGTCGCGCGGGCTGCCGTCGTAATGAAGCAGGTCGTTCTCGAAGATTTCCACCCCGTCGAAACCGGCGGCGGCGATGGCCTCGAGCTTTTCCGGCAGGGTGCCGCTCAGGGATACGGTGGCGATCGAACGCTGCATGCTTCGACTCCTCAATGCGCCCTACGGCGCCTGGCGCCGCGCGAGGGCCGGCGGCGGAACGGCGGAGGCGCGGATAGCCCGCGCGGGATGCGCCGGGAAGCCACTTCGGGTCGCTGAGACCGCTCGCCCGGCAAGCCGATTATTGGTTTGCGCCAACTGACGGGCAACGCAAAATGTACGAACTGGTTAGTATTCCGTTCGAATATCGAACGAAAGCACGATTATCGAATTGACGCTTTTTCGACCAATCGCGCACCATCGCAGCCACCCGTGCAGGCCGTCCCGATCTGCCGGAAGCGCTCCGCGCTTCTTCCCCGGGCACCTGCGCAACCCACGCGACATAACAATTTCAAGAATCGGGTACCCGCTCATGTCCATCGCCGACCTCTCCGTCCGCCCTCCATCCCGTCCGCTCGCCGCTCGCCCGGCCCGACCGCCCCTGGCCCGCTGACACCGGCGCGGCCCCTGGCCCGCCTGCGTGCAACCCAGAACGACAAATCCAGGCCGGGCGCCCAGGCGCCGGCCGCCGAAAGGATGGCCCCGTCAATGATCCACTCTTCCAGCTCTCGACTGCTCGCCGCCGACGCCCCGCGGGAATCCCGCGGCGGCAGGATCCGCAACGCCTTCGCCGTCGGCCGGACGCGCTGGGGCATGCTCGCCCTGGTGTTCTTCGCCACCACCTTGAACTACATCGATCGCGCCGCCCTCGGCGTGATGCAGCCGATCCTGGCCGAGAAGATGAGCTGGACGGCGATGGACTACGCCAACATCAACTTCTGGTTCCAGGTCGGCTACGCCATCGGCTTCATCCTCCAGGGCCGCTTCATCGACAAGATCGGGGTCAAGCGCGCGTTCTTCCTCGCCGTGCTGCTCTGGAGCCTGGCCACCGGCGCCCACGGCCTGGCGACCTCGGCGGCGGGCTTCATGGTCTGTCGCTTCATCCTCGGCCTGACCGAGGCGGCCAACTACCCGGCCTGCGTGAAGACCACCCGCCTGTGGTTCCCCGCCGGGGAACGGGCGGTGGCCACCGGCATCTTCAACGCCGGCACCAATGTCGGCGCGATGGTCACCCCGGCCCTGTTGCCGCTGATCCTCGGCGTCTGGGGCTGGCAGGCGGCGTTCCTCTGCATGTCGGCGCTGGGCCTGGTCTGGCTGGTGTTCTGGTGGCGCAACTACTACAACCCCGAGGAGCATCCGCGGGTGAAGCAGAGCGAGCTGGAATACATCCAGCAGCAGGAGGAGCCGCCCGCCACCCGCGTGCCCTTCTCGCAGATTCTCCGCCGCCGCGGCACCTGGGCCTTCGCCCTGGCCTACTCGATCACCGCGCCGGTGTTCTGGTTCTACCTCTACTGGCTGCCGCCGTTCCTCAACCAGCAGTACGGCCTGGGCATCAGCGTGACGCAGATGGGCATCCCGCTAATCCTGATCTGGTTGACCGCCGACTTCGGCAGCGTCGGCGGCGGCATCCTTTCGTCCTGGCTGATCGGCCGCGGCATGCCGGCGATCCGCGCGCGCCTGCTGTCGATGCTGCTGTTCGCCTGCACCATCGTCGGCGTGGTGTTCGCCGCCAACGCCAGCGGCCTGTGGATCGCCGTGCTGGCCATCGCCCTGGCGGTCGGCGCGCACCAGGCGTGGACGGCGAACATCTGGAGCCTGGTGATGGACTACACGCCCAAGCACCTGATGAGCACGGTGTTCGGCTTCGGCGGCATGTGCGCAGCGCTGGGCGGGATGTTCATGACCCAGATCGTCGGCGGCGTACTGACCGCGACGAACAACAACTACGCGGTGCTCTTCACCATGATCCCGGCGATGTACTTCATCGCCCTGACCTGGCTGTACTTCATGGCCCCGCGCCGGATCGAAGCCTGAGTCCAAGCGCCCGGCGCTCGCCGGGCGCCTCCCTGCCTAGAGAACAAGAACGAAGGGACACTCCCATGTCGCACCCGAGCCACGTCCGCGCGCTCTGCGCTTCCCTCTGCCTGGGCGCCGGCCTGCCAGTCCATGCCGGGCACGTCCATGCCGGGCAAGGTTTCCTCGAAGATGCCAAGGCCAGCCTCACCGCGCGCAATTTCCACCTGCACCGCAACTTCGTCGGCGATGCCAGCCAGGGCAAGGCCGAGGAGTGGACGCAGAGCTTCATCCTCGACGCCCGCTCCGGCTTCACCCAGGGCAGCGTCGGCTTCGGCCTCGATGTCCTCGGTCTCTACAGCCTGAAGCTGGATGGCGGCAAGGGAACGGCCGGCACCCAACTGCTGCCAACCCACGACGACGGCCGCCCGGCCGACGACTTCGGACGCCTGGCGGTGGCCGGCAAGCTGCGCGTGTCGAACAGCGAACTGAAGATCGGCGAATGGATGCCGGTGCTGCCGATCCTCCGCTCCGACGATGGCCGCTCGCTGCCGCAGACCTTCCGCGGCGGCCAGCTCAGCGCCAACCAGATCGCCGGCCTGACCCTCTACGCCGGCCAGTTCCGCGGCAACAGCCCGCGCAACGACGCAAGCATGCAGGACATGTCGCTGTTCGGCCGGCCAGCCGCCACTTCCGACCGCTTCGATTTCGCCGGCGGCGAATATCGCTTCAATGGCGAACGCAGCCTGCTCGGCCTGTGGAACGCCGAGCTGAAGGACATCTACCGCCAACAGTACCTGCAACTGCAACACAGCCAGCCGCTCGGCGACTGGCTGCTGGGCGCCAACCTCGGCGGCTTCCGTGGCCGCGACGCTGGCAGCGCGCGCGCCGGCAAGCTCGATAACCGCACCGTTTCCGCGCTGTTCTCCGCGCGCTACGGGCTGCATACCCTCTATCTCGGCCTGCAGAAGGTCAGTGGCGACGATGGCTGGATGCGGGTCAACGGCACCAGCGGCGGAACCCTGGCCAACGACAGCTACAACGCCAGCTACGACAATCCCGGCGAGCGCTCCTGGCAACTGCGCTACGACTTCGACTTCGTTGGCCTCGGCCTACCCGGCCTGACCTTCATGACCCGCTACCTGCATGGCGACCATGTGCGCCTGGCCGGAGTCACCGACGACGGCAGCGAATGGGGACGCGAGAGCGAGCTGGGCTACACGCTGCAGAGCGGCGCCTTCAAGCGTCTCAACGTCCGCTGGCGCAACTCCAGCCAGCGCCGCGACTGGGGCAGCAATACCCGCTTCGACGAGAACCGGCTGATCGTCAGCTATCCGCTGAGCCTGTTGTGAAGCCTACGCGCCGACCCCGTTGCGTTCAGCGGCCACGGCGCCAGGCGACCACCAGGCCGCTGGCGCAGATGACGAGGATGCCGAGCAGCGCCCAGGCGTCCGGCACGTGGCCGAACACCAGCAGGCCGAGCAGGCCGGCGAAGATGATCTGGCCATAGCTGAACGGCGCCAGGGTCGCCGGCGGCGCATGGCGGAAGGCCTGGGTCAGCAGCAGGTGGCCGCCCATGCCGCAACCGCCCAGGGCGATCATCATCAGGCCGTGGAGAAGACTTGGGGTCTGCCAGAAGAACGGCACCAGCAGGCTCATGATGAGCGTATTGAAGATGCCGGCGAGGAAGTTGCTGGTGGTCGGGCTGTCGCTGTTGGCGAGCATCCGCGTGAGCAGTTGGTAGAGCCCGAAGCACAGCGCCGAGCCGAGCGGGAACAACGCCGCCGGGGTGAACAGCGCGCCACCGGGACGCACGATGAAGAGCACGCCGATGAAGCCGGTGAGCACCGCCAGCCATTGGCCGAGGCTGACCTTCTCCTTCAGCAGCGGCACGGATAACGCGGTCACCAGCAGCGGTGCCAGGAAGTTCACCGCGGTCGCCTCGGCCAAGGGCAGGTAGCGCAGGCCGGTGGTGAAGAACAGGCTGGTGCCGATCAGGCACAGCGCCCGCGCCAACTGCATGAGCGGACGGCGGCTGCGGATCACCGCGAGGCCGTTGCGCGGCACGAACACGGCGACCATCAACAGGGTGTGCACCAGGTAGCGGGCCCAGACCACCATGACGATCGGGTAGAAACCGGAAAGGAACTTGGACAACCCGTCGTGGCTGGCGAACAGGAACACCGCGGCACAGATCAGCAGGATGCCGCGCAGGGTCTGGTCGCTGGCGGGCAGCGGGGAGGTGGATGCGTTCATCGGAGGGTCCGGGCACCAGGGCAAATCGATAGCAGGCTATTTATTCTGACGGTACCCGCCATCGAGGAAAGAAACGATCGGCTTCAACGTTTGGAAACTATAGAACCCCGTTCCATTATGCAAACGGGCAACCTGCCTGCGCGGTGGCGCTACAGGCGGGCGAGCAGCGCCCGGGTCCGCTCGATCGCCAGCCGCGCCCGCTCCGCGCCATCCACGCCGCGCGCGAGCAGATCCAGCGCGGGCACCTCCAGGCTCAGCGGCAGGTTCTCCGGCAAGGCGCGCAGCAGCGCCAGCAGATCGAGCCCGCCATCGCCAGGGAAGCGCCGTTCCTCGCGGGCCTGGCGAAGGATTTCGTCCATCGACGTCGGACGCGGCCCGACGACATCGCAGAGTTGCGCGTAGCCCAGGCGCGCAGGCGGGATCGCCCGCAGGTCTTCCAGGCTGCTGGCCGAGCGGTCGAAATGGAAGGCGTCCAGCAACAGGCCGGCGTTATCCCGCGCCGCCGCCTCGACCACCCGCGCGGCCTGCCGCAGGTCGCGGATCCCGGTCCAGGGCATGAACTCCAGGTGCGGGTCGAGGCCGAGCGGCCGCGCCAGGTCGCACAACGCGGCGAAATTGTCCGCGCTGCGCCGTTCGTCGTCATCGTTGCCGGCCACCAGCACATAGCGCGCGCCGAACTCGGCGCCGACCTCCAGCACCGCGGCGAACTCGCCGACGCGGGTGTCCGGACGCAGGCGCAGGATCTCCACGTCCAGCGTGCGCACTCCGCTGTCGCGCAGCCGCGCCAGGGTCCGCCGGCGCAGGCCGGCATCGGCCAGCAGCGGATAGTGGTGCTCTTCCACGGTGGCCGGCACCAGGCGCAGGCCGACATGACTGTAGCCGGCGCGGGCGGCAGCCTCGACCATGTCCGGGGGCGACAGCTCGAGCACGGTGAGCGCCGCCAGGGAAAGAATCCTCGATTCCATGCACTACCTCATCGTCAGCGGTTCAGAAACTGGCCGGCGCGCAGGCCCGGCCACTGCGCGCGGCCTCGCGAACCGCCTCGACCAGCGCCAGGGTGCGAGCGGCGTCGGTGGCATCCATCAATGGCGCTTCCTCGCCCCGCGCGACCCGGACGAAGTGCTCTAGCTGGCGTTGCAGGGGATCGCCTGTCGCCACGGCCTCCTCGCTGGCCGCCAGCGGGTCGTGCCAGCCCTGCCGGGCCTCGGCGTAGCGCCAGCGGCGGAGCTGGGGAAGGCTCAGGGCACCCTCGGTGCCGGCCAGCAGGTAGCAGGGTTGCTCGGCCTGGCGCGGATAGACCGGGTTCTCCCCGGCTGCCAGCTCCCAGCTCCAGGGCGCCGCCGCAGCGTCGCAACCGGTCAGGCTGCCCAGGGCGCCATTGGCGAAGCGCAGGAGCAGCGCGACGTTGTCTTCGTTGGGCAGGCCACGGATAGCGTTGCCGGCCAGCGCCTGCACCTCCCGCACTTCCCCGCACAGGTGGCGGAGCAGGTCGAGGTCATGGATCAGGTTGGTCAGCAACATTCCCGCGCCGGGCTCGCGACGCCAGGCCACCTCGAAATAACTGTCGGGCTTCTTCAACTGCCAGAGCGCGGTGACCGACAGCAACCGACCGAGCGCGCCCTCGGCGATCAATTGGCGCGCCCGCACGACCAGCGGATTGTGCCGACGATGGTGACCGACCAGCAGCGGAACGCCAGATCGCCGGGCGACGGCCACCAGCTCGCTCACTTCGTCGAGCTGCACGCCGACCGGTTTTTCCAGCAGCAGCGACACCCCGGCGGCGAGGCAGTCGAGGGCGGTGGCGACATGCAGGTTGTTCGGATTGGCGACGATCGCCGCTTGCGGCCGGGCTTCTTCCAGCAACCTCCGATGATCGCCGAACCAGGGCACGCCGGCGTCCGCGGCGAACGCCTGGCCCTGGGGATCGGCCACCGCACACAGGCGCGCGCCGGCGATTCGCTGCAAGCGATGGTAATGCTGGCGGCCCATGTTGCCGGCGCCGATGAGGGCGATGCGAAGCGGTGCGTCCAAGGCGGTCCCCAATCGTTGTTTTCTTGTTCGTCTCAGGATTCCAGAACGTCGTTCCAGATTTAACGAAGGAGATTATTTGAACGAGGAGTTGGCCCCGCGCAAGAGCGCTTCGAGACGGCAGCGCCGCCAGGACCTCCATGGAAGTGCGGAAAGGCCCGCTGCATGCGGGCTCCGTGGCAGGCAAGAAAGCGTTCGCTATTCGAACGCCGATGTCGGGAAAGGACTGGGGCCGGGCCGGATGGCTCAGCGGAACAGCTCGGACGCCTGGCTGGCGTGGGACAGGTCCTGCGCCGCGGCCAGGAGCAGGGGCGCCAGTTCGTGCATGCGCGCCTCGCCGAAGCGTGCGCTCGGCCCGGCCACGCTGAGCACGCCGAGAGCCCGTCCGTCCTCGGGGTGGCGCACCAGTGCGGCCATTGCCGCCATGCCCGGCGCCGAGCATTCGATCTGCCAGGCATAGCCGTGCTCGCGGGCGCGCTTCAGGTAACGCAGCAGCTCGCTCCTGGAGCGCGGCGCGTTGGGACCGAAGTCCCGCGCCGCCCCTACGCCCTGGCGCTCCACCAGCGCCAGCGCCGCCTTGTCGCTCAGGCTGGCCAGCCAGGCGTGCCCGGACGCGGTGTAGAACAGCGGCGCCTCGCGCCCCATGTCGGGGTCGTAGCGTAGCCCGGAGGTGGCGCCCTGGGACTTGGCGATCCAGGTCTGGCGATCGCCTTCGATCACCCCCAGGCGCACCAGTTCGCCGGTCTCCCGGGCGAGCCCGTCGAGCACCGGCTGGACCAGGTCGACCACCCCGCTGGACGCGAGGAAGCGGAAGCCCAGCGCGGCCAGGCGGGTGCTGAGGCGGTAGCGGCTGGTGTCGTCGTCCTGGCGCACGTAGCCGAGCCGGATCAGCTCGGCGAGCATGCGGTGCGCGGCGCTCTTGGGGATATCCAGGCGGTCCGCCAGTTGTTGCAGGGGCAGGCCGCGGGCATCGCTGGCGAGGAGTTCGAGCAAGCCGAGGGCGCGTTCGATGAGGCTACCGGCCATGGAAGGACGTTCCTGAGTCGAGGGAAGGCAGGATTCTAGAATCTGGTTCCGGATTTTCACAGCCTGGCGAAGGTCGAGATTTCACAGGGTTCCGTTCGATCAGCGAACCGATAAACGATTATCGGATTGCCACTCCCCATGGCCCTCCGTAATGTGTCTGCACCCCGGCAGGCCGAGCGCCTCCGCTACAAAAACAACAGGGGAATCCCGACATGCCGCAGCACACCTTGCCTTCCGCCGCCTGCACCTGAGCCACGCGTCCGACCCTCGTCCCACGCCCTCACTCTCGCCGCGGAACCCGTCCCATGAACAGCCCCAGCCTGCCCGCCGTCGAACGACTCGACGTGCAAGCCTTCATCAATGCCCAGCCGCTTTCGCCGTACCAATGGCGGATCGTCCTGCTGTGCTTCCTGATCGTCTTCCTCGATGGCCTCGACACCGCCGCGATGGGCTTCATCGCGCCGGCGCTGACCCAGGACTGGGGCATCGACCGCGCCAGCCTCGGTCCGGTAATGAGCGCCGCGCTGATCGGCATGGTCTTCGGCGCCCTCGGTTCCGGACCGCTGGCCGACCGCTACGGACGCAAGCTGGTATTGGTCGCGGCGGTCTTCCTCTTCGGCCTGTTCAGCCTGGCCTCGGCCTACAGCACCAACGTCGAGCAACTGCTGGCGCTGCGCTTCCTCACCGGCCTCGGCCTCGGCGCGGCGATGCCCAACGCCACCACCCTGCTTTCCGAATACACCCCCGAGCGCCTCAAGTCGCTGCTGGTGACCAGCATGTTCTGTGGCTTCAACCTGGGCATGGCCTGCGGCGGATTCGTCTCGGCGAAGCTGATCCCGCTGTTCGGCTGGCACAGCCTGCTGCTGCTCGGCGGCCTGCTACCGCTGGTCCTGGCGGTAGTCCTGCTGTTCCGCCTGCCGGAATCGGCGCGCTACCTGGTGGTCCGCAACCGCGGCAGCGAGCGGGTACGCCAGGTGCTGGCCCCCATCGCCCCGGCGCAGGTGGCGCTGGCACGGAGTTTCCACGTCCCCGAGCAGCAGACGGTGCAGGCCCGCAACGTGTTCGCGGTGATCTTTTCCGGTACCTACAGCGCCGGCACCCTGCTGCTCTGGCTGACCTACTTCATGGGCCTGGTGATCGTCTACCTGCTCACCAGCTGGCTGCCGACCCTGATGCGCGATAGCGGGGCGAGCCTGGAGCAGGCGGCGTTCATCGGCGCGCTGTTCCAGTTCGGCGGGGTGCTCAGCGCCGTAGCGGTGGGCTGGGCGATGGATCGCTTCAACCCGCACAAGGTGATCGGCCTGTTCTACCTGCTGGCGGGGGTGTTCGCCTGGTGCGTCGGCCAGAGCCTCGGCCAGGTCACCCTGCTGGCGACCCTGGTGCTGCTGGCCGGCATGTGCATCAACGGCGCGCAGTCGGCGATGCCGTCGCTGGCGGCGCGCTTCTATCCGACCCAGGGGCGGGCCACGGGGGTCTCCTGGATGCTCGGTATCGGCCGCTTCGGCGCCATCCTCGGCGCCTGGATCGGGGCCACCCTGCTGGGCCTTGGCTGGAACTTCGAACAGGTGCTGACCGCCCTGGTGCTGCCGGCTGCACTGGCCACCGCCGCGGTGCTGCTGAAGGGGTTGGTCAGTCACGCGGATGCGGGGTGAAACTGCCCCATCGCGTAGGACGCATAACCGCTCGCGGTTATCCGCCGCCGGGCTTCGGTGTATCGGCGGATAACGCCGGTGGCGTTATCCGCCCCACCCCAGGGGTCGGCATCGCGTAGGGCGCATAACCGCTTGCGGTTATCCGCCGTCCGGTTTCGGTGTATCGGCGGATAACGCCGGTGGCGTTATTCGCCCCACCCCAGGGCTGCGACATCGCGTAGGGCGCATAACCGCTTGCGGTTATCCGCCGCCGGGCTTCGGTGTATCGGCGGATAACGCCGGTGGCGTTATTCGCCCTACCCCAGGGGTGGGCATCGCGTAGGGCGCATAACCGCTCGCGGTTATCCGCCGCCGGGCTTCGGTGTATCGGCGGATAACGCCGGTGGCGTTATCCGCCCCACCCCAGGGTTGGCGGCATCGCGTAGGGCGGCGGCGCATCGCCTCAGAAGGTGAATTCCATGTTCAACGTCGGCGTCGAGGTTCGGCTGCCGGTGCCGCCGTCGACGCCGAACTTGTTGTGCCAATACTCGTAGCCGACGCCGAGCCACAGGTTCGGCTGGCGCTTGTCGCCTGGCAGGGCGGCGACCATCAGGGCGGTGCGGACCAGGGTTTCCGCCGCGGTGTCCTTGTCGTTGTAGTCCTCGCCCTTCTCTCCCACGTAGTTGACGAAGCCCTGGAACTTCGCCGCACGGTTGCCGACCTTGAACGGCCGCATCCAGGTCAGGTTGAGCATGTAGGTGGTGTCGAAGGTGTGGTCGGGATGGCGCGCGCCGGGCACGCCGAAGTGGTTCTTCTCGCGGTAGTAGAGCAGGCTCAGGTCGAGCACGCCGGGACCGTTGAACTTGAGGGTCGGGCCGAACACCAGGGCGCGCTTCTTGGCCGAAGCCAGGTTGTTGTTGCGGCTGGCGTCGAAGCCCAGGGTGAAGGCGTAGTCCTTGACCAGGCCGGTGCCCAGCGGCCGGTCGAACACCCGCGAGGCGTAGAGCTGGTGGCGGTAGACCGCATAGACCTCGCTGCCACCGTGGTCGGTGCCCTTGCGCGGGTCGCGGCTGTCGGAAAGGAACACATCGAGATTGAAGAAATTGCTGCCGTAGCGATAGCCGTCGGCGTGGGTGAAGCTGTAGATGCGCTTGGCGAACTTGTCCGGGTTGTTCGGGTTGGTGAATTGCTGGCCGTAGCGGAAACCGACGCTGTTGCTCATCCATTCCAGCGCCATGCTCTCCCCGGCGCCGACGAGCGCGATCAGGGCGGCGGCGCCCTGCATCATCTTCTTCATGCTGTGTGTCCTGCTGGTTGCTTGTTGTTCTTGTGGCGACTCAGCCCCCGGTTTCGCGCCGGGGTCGCGGGGCAGTATCGGCACTTCGCCGCGCTGACCAAAGAACAGAATATCGAACATACCGATGCCGAAACGGCATCAGTGAACGAGCAAGCTCGGGCAAGCCGTCTGGCATCGGCGCGAGCGCCGCTCAGGCCTCGTTCAGGCGCGCTTCCTCGCGCTCGCGCAGGCGCACTTCCTCGGCGATCTGCCGGGCCAGGGCGTCCACCGCCACCGGCAGGTAGCGGCCGGTGCGCACGTAGAGGCCGAGGTCGCTGTGGATGCCGCCATTGTCTTTCAGCGGCAGGAAGCGCAGCTCGCCCTGGGCGATGTCGGCCTCGATCCCCAGGCGGGTCTGGAAGGCGACGCCGAGCCCGCGCCGCGCCAGTTGTCGCGACAGCTCCAGGGAGCTGCTCTCCAGCACCGCCCGGCGCGGTTCGCGCAAACGGCGCTGGAGCGGCGCCAGCAGGTGATGGATGGACAGCTCGCTCTTGGCCATGATCAGGCCATGTTCGACGCAATCGGCGAAGGCGATGGCCTGGTGTCGCGCCAACGGGTGCTGCGGGGAGACGATGGCACCGAGGCGGAAATGGCCGACGCTGACCTGTTGCAGGTCGGCGCTGCGCGGCAGGGCGAAGGCCAGGCCGAGGTCGACCGCGCCGCTGCTCACCGCCTCGGGTATCGCCTGGGAACCGAGCAGGGTGACGCCGACGGTGATGTCCGGGTAGCGTTCGCGCATCGCCTTGAGCACGCAGGGCAGCAGGTCGCTGGTCACCGCCTCGATGGTGGCGATCTCCACATGGCCGGTGCGCAGGCCTTGCAGCGCGTCCAGTTCGGAACGCACGCGCTCCATGTCCTGCAGGACCACGGTGACGTGGCGCGCGAAGATCTCCCCGGCTCCGGTCAGGCGCAGGCCCCCGGGCAGGCGGTCGAACAGCGGCGCGCCGATCTCGTCCTCCAGCTTGAGGATCTGCCGGTTCACCGCCGACGAGGCGACGTTCAGGCGTCGCGCGGCTTCGCGGATCGAATGGCAGCGGCGCACCATGTCGAAGTAGTGGATCGCGGGCGCGTGGATATGCAGCTTGCGGCTCATGGCGGACCGAAGGGATGACGGAGCTGTCGACCTTCCGGGAAACGCCGGCGAATGGCAAGGGGAAGCGCCGCCTCGGCGGATAACGCCTGCGACGCCATTCGCCCTACCGATAGCCCCGCCCGGCGGCCTACCGGGACGCCTGCTGCGACTCCACGCCAAGCTCGTCCCACACCGATTCGGCCAGGTGGAAGGTCGCGTTGGCCGCGGGAATGCCGCAGTAGATGGCGCTCTGCATGATCACTTCCTTGATCTCGTCGCGGCTCACCCCGTTGTTCTTCGCCGCGCGCAGATGCAGCTTGAGTTCCTCGTTGCGGTTCATGCCGATCAGCATGGCGATGGTGACCAGGCTGCGGGTGTGTCGCGGCAGCCCCGGACGGGTCCAGATGTCGCCCCAGGCGTGGCGGGTGATCATCTCCTGGAACTCTTCGTTGAACGGCGTCAGGTTGGCCAGGCTGCGCTCGACGTGGGCGTCGCCGAGCACCGCGCGGCGCACTTGCATGCCGGCTTCGTAGCGTTGTTTCTCGTCCATCGGCGGTTCCTCAGGCGGACAGCAGGAAATCGACCAGGCGGCGGCTGAAGGCATCGCCCGCTTCGACGTTGGACAGGTGCGCGGCGGTGAACTCGACCAACTGCGCGTCGGCGATGCGCGCCTGCATGAAGCGGGCGTTGTCCGGAGTGGTCACGGCATCGTGGCTGCCGGCGACGATCAGCGTCGGCGCCTGGACCAGCCCGAGCTGCTCACGGAAATCAGCGTCGCGTACCGCAGCGCAGTTGGCCGCGTAGCCCTGCGGCGAGGTGGCCGCGAGCATCGCGACGATGCGCTCGACCTGCGCCGGCTCGCGCTCGGCGAAGCCCGCGGTGAACCAGCGCGCCACCGAGGCGTCGCGCAGGTCGCGCATGGCCTGCTCGCCGCCTTTCAGGACGGTATCGATGCGGGTGTTCCAGACCTCGTCGCTGGCGATCTTCGCCGCAGTGTTGCACAGCACCAGCCGGCCGAGCCGCTCGCCGGCGTGGATGCCCAGCCACTGACCGATCAGGCCGCCCATGGACAGCCCGCAGAAATGCACGCGCGGCAGGTCGAGGGCATCGAGCAGGGCAAGCACGTCGGCGCCGAGCTGGCCGATGGCGTACGGTCCGGGGGTGACCAGCGAGGCGCCGTGGCCGCGGGTGTCGTAGCGCAGCACGCGGAAGTGGGCGGTGAGTGCGGGGATCTGCGTGTCCCACATGCCCAGGTCGGTGCCCAGCGAGTTTGACAACAGCAGGACCGGCGCGCCGGCCGGTCCTTCCAGGGAGTAGTTCAGGTCGCCGTCGGCGAGGCGTACGGTTGGCACGAAGGGATCTCCAGTCAGGCGGGATGGGGTTCGAAGCCCAGGGCATGGTGTTCGGCGAGCGCGCGCTCGACCCAGGCGCGGGCCTGGCCGAGGTAATGGGCGGGATCGAGCAGGCGGTCCAGTTCGTCGCCGGACAACTCGGCGCTCACCCGCGCCTCTTCGCCGAGCACCGCGCGCAACTCGCGGCGCTGCTCGACGGCGCGGCGGCAGCACTGTTCCACCAGGTGGTGCGCGGCTTCGCGGCCGATACGACGGGCCAGGGCGATGCTCACCGCCTCGGCGAGCACCAGGCCGTGGGTCAGGCCAAGGTTGCGGCGCATCCGCTGGGCGTCCACCTCCAGGCCTTCGAGCAGGCCGATCGCCTGTTGCAGCGCGCCGGAAACCAGGCAACAGAGTTCCGGCAGGGTTTCCCACTCGGCGTGCCAGAGACCGAGGCTGCGCTCGTGTTCCTGCGGCATCGCCGCGAACAGGGTCGAGACCAGCCCCGGCGCACGGGTGGCGGCGGCGATCAGCACCGCGCTGCTCACCGGGTTGCGCTTGTGCGGCATGGTCGAGGAACCGCCGCGCCCGGCGCCGGCCGGCTCGAAGACCTCGCCGGCCTCGGTCTGCATCAGCAGGCTGACATCGCGACCGAACTTGCCGAGGCTACCGGCCACCAGGCCGAGCACGCTGGCGAACTCCACCAGGCGGTCACGCTGGGTGTGCCAGGGTTGTTCGGGCAAAGCCAGGCCCAGCTCCTCGGCCAGCGCCGCGGCCACCGGCAGGGCCTGTTCGCCGAGCGCGGCGAGCGTCCCCGAGGCGCCGCCGAATTGCAGCACCAGCAGGCGCGGGCGCAACTCGCGCAGGCGCTGGCGGTGCCGGGTCAAGGCACCGAGCAGGCCGGCGAACTTCATGCCCAGGGTCACCGGGGTGGCGTGCTGCAACCAGGTGCGCCCGGCCAGCGGCGTGTCGGCATGCCGTTCGGCCTGGTCCGCCAGGACCTCGGCAAGACGTTGCAGATCCTGCTCGAGCAAGGCCAGCGCACGGCGCAGTTGCAGCACCAGGCCGCTGTCCATGGCGTCCTGGCTGGTGGCGCCGAGATGCACGTAGCGCTCGGCCTCGGCGTCGCCGGCCGCCACCTGGCGGCCCAGCGCCTTGACCAGCGGGATCGCCGAGTTGCCGGCAGTGGCGACCGCCTCGGCCAGCGCCAGCGGGTCGTACAGTTCGGCGCGGCAGGCCGCCTCGATCGGCGCCACCGCCGTCGCGGGAACCACCCCGGTGCGCGCCTCGGCGCGAGCCAGGGCGGCCTCGAAGTCGAGCATGCCTTGCAGGCGGCCGCGGTCGGAGAACACCGCGCGCATCGGCGCCGCCGTGAAATAGGCATCGAACAACTGGTTGGCGGGTACGTCGCTCATCGGTTTTCCTTTTCCCGGCCCGTCAGGGCTCGTCGTTCAGGTAGCTGACCTTGCGCAGGTCCGGCAGGCTCACGCAGACCAGCAGCGCCAGCAGGCACATGGCTGAAACATACCAGTAGAAGACGTTCTCCATCCCTACCGACTTCAGCCCCAGGGCGACGTACTCGGCCGAGCCGCCGAAGATCGCGTTGCCCACCGCGTAGGACACTCCGACGCCGAGGGCGCGCACCTCCGGCGGGAACATCTCGGCCTTGATCAGGCCGCTGATGGAGGTGTACAGGCTGACGATGGCCAGCGCCAGGATGATCAGGAAGAAGGCCATGTAGGGACTGCTCACGGTCTTCAGCGCGAGCAGGATCGGCAAGGTGCAGAGTGTGCCCAGGGTGCCGAACCAGAGCATCGAGGTCTTACGCCCGATGCGATCGGAAAGCATGCCGAACAGCGGTTGCATCAGCATGTACGCGAACAGGGCGAAGGTCATCACCGCGCTGGCGGTCTTGGCGCTCATCCCGGCGGTGTTGACCAGGTACTTCTGCATGTAGGTGGTGAAGGTGTAGAAGATCAGCGAGCCGCCGGCGGTGAAACCGAGCACGGTGAAGAAGGCCCGCTTGTGCTTGAACAGCTCGGCGAAGGTGCCGGATTCCTTGCGCTTCAGGGTCGACTTCGAAGCGGTCTCGTTCAGCGAGCGCCGCAGCCAGAGGGCGATCACCGCGGTGATCGCGCCGATCACGAAGGGAATCCGCCAGCCCCAGGCACGCAGTTCGTCTTCGCTCAGCAACTGCTGCAGGATCACCACCACCAGCACCGCCAGCAACTGTCCGCCGATCAGGGTGACGTACTGGAACGAGGCGAAGAAGCCGCGCTGGCCCTTGAGCGCCACCTCGCTCATGTAGGTCGCGCTGGTGCCGTACTCGCCGCCCACCGACAGGCCCTGGAACATCCGCGCCAGCAACAGCAGCGCCGGCGCCAGGGTGCCGATGCTGGCGTAGGTGGGCATGCAGGCGATCGCCAGGGAGCCGGCGCACATCATCACCACCGAGATCAGCATGGCGGTCTTGCGCCCGTGCTTGTCGGCGATGCGGCCGAACATCCAGCCGCCGATGGGGCGCATGAGGAAGCCGGCGGCGAAGACCCCGGCGGTGTTCAGCAACTGCACCGTGGGGTTGTCGGAGGGGAAGAAGGCCGGTGCGAAGTAGATCGCGCAGAAGGCGTAGACGTAGAAGTCGAACCATTCCACGAGGTTGCCGGAGGAGGCGCCGACGATGGCGAAGATGCGCTTGCGGCGTTCTTCGTTGCTGTACTGGTGAACAGGGGCAGTCATGCTGTTGTTCTCTCGACAGGGTCCGTTTCATCCTGACCGTGCGACGGAGCGTCCTGTTCCGCTGCACACGCGCCGCGCCGCCGCCGAACCATGGGCAGCGCCGCGCGACGCGCGCTCTTGATACCGGGCGGGCGACCCGGTTGTGCCAGTCAGACCCGCTCGATGGCCAGCGCCAGGCCTTGGCCGACACCCACGCACATGGTCGCCAGGCCGCGCCGGCCGCCGCTCTTCTCAAGTTGATGGAGCGCGGTGAGGACCAGCCGCGCACCGCTCATCCCCAGCGGGTGGCCGAGGGCGATGGCACCGCCGTTCGGGTTGACCTTCTCGCTGTCGTCGGCCACGCCCAGTTCGCGCAGGCAGGCCAGGCCCTGGCTGGCGAAGGCTTCGTTGAGTTCGATCACGTCGAAGGCGTCGATCGCCAGGTCCAGGCGCCGCAGCAGCTTGCGCACCGCCGGCACCGGGCCGATGCCCATGATCCGTGGGGCGACGCCGGCGCTGGCCATGCCCAGCACCCGCGCGCGCGGAGTCAGGCCGTGCTTCTCCACTGCCTCGGCGGAGGCCAGGACCAGCGCGGCGGCGCCGTCGTTGACCCCGGACGCGTTGCCGGCGGTGACGGTCTTCTCCGGCCCGTTGACCGGCTTGAGCCGGGCCAGCGCCTCCAGGGTGGTGTCAGGACGCGGATGCTCGTCGTACTCGACCAGGGTGTCGCCCTTGCGTCCGCGAATCGTCACCGGGACGATTTCCTCGGCGAAGAAACCGGCCGCCTGCGCCCTGCCGGCGCGCTGCTGGCTGCGCAGGGCGAAGGCATCCTGGTCGGCACGCGACACGCGATAGTCGTCGGCGACGTTGTCGGCGGTCTGCGGCATCGGGTCGATGCCGTACTGCTCCTTCATCAGCGGGTTGACGAAGCGCCAGCCGATGGTGGTGTCCTCGATCTTCTGGCCGCGCCCGAAGGCGCTATCGGCCTTGCCCATCACGTACGGCGCGCGCGACATCGATTCGACGCCGCCGGCGATGGCCAGCTCCATCTCGCCGCAGGCGATGGCGCGGAACGCCGTGCCGATGGCGTCCATCCCCGAGGCGCAGAGGCGGTTGAGGGTGACGCCGGGCACGCTCTCCGGCAAACCGGCCAGCAGCAGCGCCATGCGCGCCACGTTACGGTTGTCCTCGCCGGCCTGGTTGGCGCAGCCGAGAAACACCTCGTCCAGCGCCGACCAGTCGACCCCCGGGTTGCGCTCGACCAGGGCCTTCAGCGGCACCGCCGCGAGGTCGTCGGCGCGCACCGCGGAAAGACTGCCGCCGAAACGGCCGATCGGCGTGCGCACGGCATCGCAGATGAATACCTCGCGGCTCATTCGTCGCTCCCCTTCTGTCCATGGGCGGCCGCGGTGCGCGCCTCGAGGTCGCGCAGCGCGGCGAGTTCGACCTCGCTCGGCGCGGGCGTCTCGGCGACCCGCTCGGCGAAGCGGATCGCCCAGCCGGTGGCCTCGACCACCTGCTCGCGGGTCACGCCCGGATGCAGCGAAGTGACCACGAACTCGTTGCTGCCGGCTTCCGGCTCCATGATGCACAGGTCGGTGATGATCGCCACCGGCCCCTTGCCCGGCAGGCCCAGGCGCTGGCGCGAGTCGCCACCCTCGCCATGGCCGACCGAGGTGACGAAGGCCAGCTTGTCGACGAAGGTGCGGTGCGACTGCTTGAGGATGATCAGCACTTCCTTGGCGCTGCCGGCGATTTCCGGCGCGCCGCCGGCTCCCGGCAGGCGCACCTTGGGCTGGCGGTAGTCGCCGATCACGGTGGTGTTGATGTTGCCGAAGCGATCGACCTGGGCCGCGCCGAGGAAGCCGACGTCGATCCGTCCGCCCTGCAGCCAGTAGCGGAAGATCTCGCCGGTGGGGACCACGGTATCGGCGGTCTCGGCCAACTCGCCGTCGCCGATGGACAGTGGCAGGACGCTGGGCTTGGCGCCGATCGGCCCGGACTCGTAGATCAGCACGACGTCCGGCGAGGAAGTCAGGCGCGCCAGGTTGGCGGCCTTCGACGGCAGGCCGATGCCGACGAAGCACACCGCGCCGTTGTGCAGGCGGCGGGCGGCGGCCACGGTCATCATCTCGTTGGTGCTGTAGCTGCTCATCGCTTGCCCTCCGCGAGCTTGGCCTGGAAGGCGCCGAAATCCTCGGTCCCCCGGATGTATTCGTCGATCCACGCGGTAAAGCTTTCGCGGTCGCGGGCGATCGGGTCCCAGTCCTGGTAGAAGCGGTTGTCGCGCTCGTAGTAGCCGTGGGCATAGGACGGATGCGCGCCGCCGGGCACCAGGCACACGGCGCTGAGCGCCCAGCTCGGCAGGACGCAGGCGTTCATCGGGGCGTCCAGTTCGTCGACGATCTCCTCGACGGTGACGATGCAGCGCTTCGCCGCCAGGGCCGCTTCCTTCTGCACGCCGAGGATGCCCCAGAGCAGCACGTTGCCCTTGCGGTCGGCCTTCTGCGCGTGGATCACGCTGACGTCCGGGCGCACCGAGGGCACCGCCGCCAGCACTTCGCCGGTGAACGGGCAGGTGACGCTGCGGATCAGCGGGTTGACCTTCGGCAGGTCGGAGCCGGCGTAGGCGCGCAGCACCGCGAAGGGCAGCCCGGAGGCGCCGGCGACATAGGCGTTGGCGAGGTCGGCGTGGCTGTGTTCCTCGATCTCCAGCGGTTGCGGCCAGCCCTTCTCCACCGCGTCGCGCAGGCGGTGCAGCGAACCGACACCGGGGTTGCCGCCCCAGGAGAACACCAGCTTCTTCGCGCAGCCTGCACCGATCAGCAGGTCGTAGACCAGGTCGGGAGTCATGCGGATCAGCGTCAGGTCTTTCCTGCCCTGGCGGATCAGCTCGTGGCCGGCGGCCGTCGGGATCAGGTGAGTGAAGCCTTCGAGGGCGACGCTGTCGCCATCGTGGACGAAGCGTCGCACCGCTTCGCGCAGGGAGAGGATTTCAGCCATCGGTCGGGTCTCGTCTTGTTGTGCGCTGCCTGGACGGCACGTGACGAGAACCTTACGCCGGGGTCCGAGGGCTCACAATCCGATAATCGATTAACAGTTCGATAATCGAACAGAACGTTAGCAAGCATCCGATCGACCGAAGCCGTCGCCTCATTCGTCGCTGTGGATCACCACCAGCAATTCCGCCTGGGTCTCCCCCAGGGAGCGGATGCGGTGCGGCTTCTGTGCGTTGAAATGCAGGGCGTCGCCGCGCTCGAGGATGATCCGCTGGTTCATGAAGTCGACCTCGACCTGACCCTCATGGACGAAGATGAACTCTTCACCGAGGTGCTCCTTGAACGTCGAGTGACTGAAATCGCGCGGCGGGTGGACGATGAACGGCAACAACGCACGGGCGCCGATCTGCTGCGCGAGGGAGGCGTAGGCCGGGCCGTCGTCGCCGCTGGACAGCGACTTGCGCTGGTCGCGACGAACGATGCTGTAGCCGTCGACACCGTCGCTTTCCTCGGAGAACAGCTCCTCCACCTGCACGTTCAACGCCTTCGCCAGCTTCAGCGCGGCGGCAATGGACGGCGTGTTCAGCCCGCGCTCGACCTTGGACAGGTAGCTCTTGGTCAGGCCGGTCTTGTCGGCCAGGGTCTCCAGCGTGACCCCGAGTTTTTTTCTCAGCAATTTCAAGCGCATGGACATTGAGGACAGCCTTCTCCCGATGGCGATGAAACTTTTCTCTTGCTAATGACACTTTGTGTCATATAACTTGATCCGTGTCATTTACAGCCGGGTCGTTGCGTGGCGCGCAACTGCCTGGCGTTTCCCCCGACTCGCTCCGTCAAAGGAACCTCGCATGGCTACGACACTGGAATTACCCAAGGATCAACTGATCCAGCACGCGCTGAAGCAGATGAAAAGCAGCCTCGGCGATAATACGTGGACTGACCGGCAAAAGCTGGCCCTGACCTGCCGGATTCTCTTCGAGGCCGGCCACGACTCCGGGCTCGCCGGGCAGATCACCTCGCGCGGCCCGGAGGCGGGGACCTACTACACCCAGCAACTGGGCCTGGGCTTCGACGAGATCAGCGCCGGCAACCTGCTGCTGGTCGACGAAGACCTCAACGTCCTCCACGGGCACGGCATGGCGAATCCGGCCAATCGCTTCCACAGCTGGGTCTACCGCGCCCGCCCGGACGTCAATTGCATCATCCATACCCACCCGCTGCACATCGCCGCGCTGTCGACCCTGGAAGTACCGCTGCAGGTCTCGCACATGGACCTTTGCCCGCTATACGACGACTGCGCCTTCCTCAAGGACTGGCCGGGCGTGCCGGTAGGCAACGAGGAAGGCGAGATCATCTCCGCCGCCCTCGGCGACAAGCGCGCCATCCTGCTCTCCCACCACGGCCTGCTGGCCACCGGTGCGAGCATCGAGGAGGCCTGCGTGATCGCGGTGCTGCTCGAGCGCGCGGCGAAGATGCAGTTGCTGGCGATGGCCGCCGGGGAGATCAAGCCGATCCCGCCGGCCCTGGCGCGCGAGGCCCACGACTGGATCTCCACCCCGAAGCGCCACGGCGCCGCATTCAACTACTACGCCCGGCGCTGCCTGCCGCGCAACAGCGACTGCCTGAGCTGAACGACCTTTCCCACCAGGTCCGTCCTGGCATTTCCCACTCAATGTCACGGGTACATCCAATGTCCGCATCCATCCACGGCATCATCGGCTACACCATCACCCCCTTCGCCGCCGACGGCGGTCTCGACCTGCCGGCCCTCGGCCGCTCCATCGAGCGCCTGATCGACGGCGGCGTGCACGCCATCGCCCCGCTCGGCAGCACCGGCGAAGGCGCCTACCTGAGCGACCCGGAATGGGACGAGGTGGTCGACTTCACCCTGAAGACCGTCGCCCATCGCGTGCCGACCATCGTCAGCGTCTCCGACCTGACCACCGCCAAGACCGTGCGCCGCGCGCAGTTCGCCGAATCCCTCGGCGCCGAGGCGGTGATGGTCCTGCCGATCTCCTACTGGAAGCTCAACGAGGCGGAAGTGTTCCAGCACTACCGCGCGGTGGGCGAAGCCATCGGCGTGCCGGTGATGCTCTACAACAACCCGGGCACCAGCGGCATCGACATGTCGGTGGAACTGATCCTGCGCATCGTCCGCGAAGTGGACAACGTGACCATGGTCAAGGAGAGCACCGGCGACATCCAGCGCATGCACAAGCTGCGCCTGCTCGGCGAAGGCCGGGTGCCCTTCTACAACGGCTGCAACCCGCTGGCGCTGGAGGCCTTCGTGGCCGGCGCGAAAGGCTGGTGCAGCGCCGCGCCGAACCTGATCCCGACGCTCAACGGCCAGCTCTACCAGGCGGTGCTCGACGGCGACCTGGAGAAGGCCCGCACGCTGTTCTACCGACAGTTGCCGCTGCTCGACTTCATCCTCCGCCGGGGCCTGCCGACCACCATCAAGGCCGGCCTGGGCCTCTCCGGCCTGGAGGTGGGGGCGCCGCGCCTTCCGGTGCAGGCGCTGGATACCGAGGGCTGTCGGTATCTGCAGGGGTTGTTGGAAGAGCTGCGCTGATCACCCCGTCAGCGCTTTGACCCGACGGGCCCGGACGACTTGGGGCCCGTCGTTTTTTTTGCCGACGCGCAGCGCGCTCAGCGCGCCGCCCAGGCATTGAAACGCTGTTCCAGCTCCTCGCCGTGGTCCACCCAGAACTCGGCATCCACCGCCCGCGCGCCTTCGAGGTTGGCCGGCGCGGTCGGCAGCGCCTCCTGCACCGTCTTCGGCAGCAACGCCAGGGTGCCCTTGTGTACCGGCCCGTAGGGGATCTGCTCGGAGAACACCTTCTGCGTCTGCGGCTGGCTGACGAAGGCGATGAATTTCTCCGCCAGCGCCTTGTTCGGCGTGCCCTTCACTACCGCCCAGTACTCCGGATCGTAGAGACTGCCGGGCCAGACGATGGCCAGTTTCACCCCCTCCTTCTGCGCAGCGGCGATGCGCCCGTTGTAGGCCGCGCTCATCACCACGTCGCCGGCCGCCAGCCATTGCGGCGGCTGGGCGCCGGCCTCCCACCACTGGATGTTCGGCTTGAGCTGGTCGAGCTTGGCGAAGGCGCGGCTGACCCCCTCCGGGGTGGCGAGTACCTTGTAGAGGTCCTCCGCCTTCACCCCGTCGGCCAGCAGCGCCACTTCCAGGGTGTACTTGGCGCCCTTGCGCAGGCCGCGCTTGCCGGGGAACTCGCGGACGTTCCAGAAATCCGCCCAGGACTGCGGCGCCCTGGCCAGCTTCGTCGAGTCGTAGGCCATCACCATCGACCAGACGTAGGTGGCCACCCCGCACTCGCTGAAAGTGCCGGGGACGAACTGCGCGGGGTCGCCGAAACGCGCCGGGTCGAGGCGTTCGAACAGCCCCTCGTCGCAGCCGCGGAGCAGTTCGGGGCTCTCCACCTCGACCACGTCCCAGCTGACCTTGCCGACGTCGACCATGGCCTTCACCTTGGCCATTTCGCCGTTGTATTCGCCGGCGACCACCTGCCCGCCGCCGCTTCGCTCGAAGGGTTTGAAATAGGCCTGCTCCTGGGCGGTCTTGGTCGCGCCGCCGAAGGAGATCACCGTCAGGCTCTGGCTCTGCGCCTGGGCCGCCGCGGCGAACGCCAGGCCGAACAGGGACAACCGGGAAAACACGTGTGCGTACTGGTGCAAGGACTTGTACATGGAACACTCCCACAGCCGATTGGCATTGTTGTGATGTTGCTGAGGCAGTTGCCGGCCAGAGGCCGAAACGGTTCCGCGCGCGGTCGCCAGGCGCCGCGTCGTCGTTATGGGGGGACGCTCCGTGTCGCAGGCGACCCGGCCGAGGCCGGGCCGCCGGGGCGCGTCAGAGCACGCCGATCTCGCGCGCGGTGCGATCCACCGCGATACGGGTCTTGTCGATCAGTTCGTCGATCTCGGCACGCCCGGCCACCAGCGCCGGGGCCATGATCATGCGGCCGAGGGTGGAGCGGATGATCACGCCCTCCTCGAAGCCGATGGTGCGGCAGCGCCAGGCCAGATCGTTCTCGTTGGCGAAGCGCTTGCGGGTCGCCTTGTCCTCGGCGAACTGCAGCGCGGCGACGAAGCCGGCGCCCTGGACCTCGCCGACCAGCGGATGGTCGCCGAAGACCTCGCGCAGGCAGCGTTGCAGGTAGGGTCCGGTCTCCTCCCTGACCCGCGTGACCACGCCCTCGTCGCGCAGCGCCTTGAGGTTGGCGATGGCCACCGCCGCCGCCACCGGGTGGCCGGAATAGGTCAGGCCGTGGGCGAACACCCCACCCTGCTCCACCAGCACCTCGGCGATGCGCTTGCCGAGTACCAGGCCGCCCATGGGGATGTAGCCGGACGTCAGGCCCTTGGCGATGGACAGGGTGTCCGGCTGGAAGCCGAAGTGTTCGTGGGCGAACCATTCGCCGGTGCGGCCGAAGCCGCCGATCACTTCGTCGGCGCACAGCAGCACGTCGTACTGCCGGCAGATGCGCTGGATCTCCGGCCAATAGCTTTGCGGCGGGAAGATCATGCCGCCGGCGCCCTGGAAGGGCTCGGCGACGAAGGCGGCGACGTTCTCCGCGCCCAGTTCGAGGATCTTCTCCTCCAGTTGCAGCGCCGCGCGGCGACCGAACTCGGCCGGGCTCAGCTCGCCGCCGTTGGCGTACCAGTAGGGTTCGTCGATGTGGGCGAAGTCCGGCAGCATGCCGCCCATCTCGTGCATGAACTTCATCCCGCCGAGCGCGGTGCTGCCCAGGGTCGAGCCGTGGTAGCCGTTCCAGCGGCCGATCATGATCTTCTTCTGCGGCTTGCCGAGGATCTGCCAGTAGCGCCGCACGGTACGGATCAGCACCTCGTTGGCCTCGGAGCCGGAGTTGGTGTAGATCGCGTGGCTGTAGTGGTCCGGCAGCAGGCTGAAGAGCATCTCGGAAAGCTCCACCACCGCCGGGTGGGTGGTGTGGAAGAACATGTTGTAGTACGGCAGTTGTTCCAGCTGGCGGCTGGCGGCGGCGGCGAGGTCCTGGCGGCCGTAGCCGAGGTTGGTGCACCAGAGGCCGGACATGCCGTCCAGGTAGCGCTTGCCGTCGTTGTCCCAGAGCTGCAGGCCCTCGCCGCGGACCATCACCCGCGGGCCTTCGCGGTTCAGCGCCTTCTGGTCGAGGAAGGCGTGGATGTGGTGCGCGGCGTCCAGTTGCTGGTAGTCGCGGGTGTCGCGCTGCGGGTTGAGCTGAGCGGTCATCGTCTGTGTTCTCCTTGTTCCCTTGGCGCGTCAGGCCGAAGGGGATTGCAGGGGATCGAGGGCGACGGACTTGCCCTGGGCAGTCTCACCGGCCGTCTCGAGCGGTTCGGGTACGAAGAGGGGCTTGCGCATCACGCCCTTGATCCACACCACCGCCACCAGCGAGACCACGCCCAGCACCACGCCGGCGCTGGCGAAGATCCGTCCGGTCATTTCCGGGGTCGGCGAGACGTGGACCACCGCGTAGATCATCCCGGCGATGCCGAACAGTTGCGGCAGCGGGTAGAACGGCGTGCGGAACGGACGGGCGATGTGCGGATAGCGACGGCGCAGGGCCAGCACGTCGACGTGGGCGATGATGTAGGCCAGCAGCCAGGCCAGCGCGGCAGCGAGCAGCAGCAGGTTGATCGAGTCCGGGTCCTGGCCGAGGATCAGGATCGGCAGGCCGGTGATCGCGGCGACGAACAGCACCGCCACCCAGGGCGTGCGCGCCCGCCGGCTGAGCTGCTTGAATTGCGGGAAGGCCTGACCGTTCTGCGCCATCCCGTAGAGCATCCGCGGGATCGCCGCCAGCGACGAGTTGAGGGTGCTGCAGGTGGCGGTGATCGCGGCGATCACCAGGAACAGCTGGCCGTACTCGCCGAACACGCGGTTGGCGAAGAGGAAGTGTGGCAGCGGGTCGCCGGCCAGTTCCGCCTGCGGGATGCACAGCAGCGCACCGAAGCAGTAGAGGGCGATGGTCAGGAAGATGATGCTCAGGCCGAGGATCATCGAACGCGGGATGTTGCGCTCCGGACGCCGCGTCTCCTCCACCAGCGGGCAGACGAACTCGGCGCCGACGAAGCCCCACACGGCCATCGCGGTGAGCGCCAGGGCGCTTACCCCGAGCGGGTTCCAGCCGCTCGCCAGGGCGGTCTGCGCGGAAGCGTGGTCGCTGCTCACCGCACCCAGGCCGAGCACCAGCAGGACGATCATCATCAGCAGCGCCAGGGCGCTCTGCAGGCGCGCGAAGATGTCGATGCCGAGCAGGTTGAGCAGGGTGAACAGGCCGAGCACGCCGTAGGCCACCAGCATCGGCGGCAGCGCGCCGGGGTAGACCTTGCCGATGATCAGGTCGAGCAGCAGCAGTTCCGCCGAGAGGGCGAACATCGCCACCACCACGTAGCCGGAAAAGGTCGCCAGGATCGCCGGGAAATGCCCGATGGCCACCTCGGTGTAGCTGCTAAGGCTACCGGCGCGGGGAATCATCAGGGCCAGCTCGGAAAAGGAAAAGGCGTAGCTCAGCGCCAGCAGGTAGGCCACTCCCAGCGGCACGATGAAGCCCAGGCCGGCCGTCCCGGCGCCTTGCAGCATCAGTACCATCACGCCCTGGGAAACCACCAGGCCGATGGCCACCGCCAGCAGCGGTCCCAGCCCGAGCACGCGGCGCAGGGCCGGCTCACGCACGTTCGGCGTGTCGTTCATTCGATCGTCCTCTTGTTGTCGTTATCGGCATCGAGTCGTGTCGCGTCCGTCGCGTCTTCAGCGCAACTGGAACCAGGTCGTCTTCAACTGGGTGTACTTGTCGAAGGAATGCAGCGACAGGTCGCGACCGAAGCCGGACTGCTTGCCGCCGCCGAAAGGCACCGCGACGTCCAGCGCGTCCACGGTATTCACCGACACCGTTCCGGCATTCAAGCGCCGCGCCACCCGGTGCGCACGGTGCAGGTCGTCGCTCCACAGCGAGGCGGCGAGGCCGTAGCGGCTGTCGTTGGCCAGGCGGATGGCCTCGTCCTCGGAGTCGAAGGCGCTGATCGCCAGCACCGGACCGAAGATTTCCTCGCGGGCCAGCTGCATGTCCGGGCGTACGTCGCCGAACAGGGTCGGTTCGATGAAGTTGTCCGAACCGTTGATCGTCAACTGGCGACCACCGCCGAGCAGGGTCGCGCCCTCGCCTTGCGCCCGCTCGATGGCGGCAAGGATCCCGGCGGTCTGCCGGCGGTCGACGATGGCGCCGGCGCGGCTGGCCGGGTCCAGCGGATCGCCCGGCTGCCAGTCGCGGGCCTTGGCCAGCAGGCGCTCGACGAACTCGTCGTGGATCGAACGCTCCACCAGCAAGCGCGAGTTCGCCGAACAGACCTCGCCCTGGTTGAAGAAGATGCCGAAGGCGGCCTTTTCCGCCGCCAGGTCGAGATCGCGGCAATCGGCGAACACCAGGTTCGGACTCTTGCCGCCGCACTCCAGCCAGACCTGCTTGAGGTTGGATTGCGCGGAATACTGCATGAAGTACTTGCCGACCTCGGTGGAGCCGGTGAACACCAGTGCGTCCACCTCCGGGTGCAGGCCGAGGGCCTTGCCGGCCTGCTCGCCGAGGCCCGGCACCACGTTCAGCACGCCTTCCGGCACCCCCGCCTCCAGGGCCAGCTCGGCCAGGCGCAGGGCGGAGAACGGCGACTGCTCGGCCGGCTTGAGCACCACCGAGTTGCCGGCGGCCAGGGCCGGGGCGAGCTTCCAGGCGGCCATGTCGAGCGGGAAGTTCCACGGCACCACCGCGCCGATCACCCCCAGCGGCACGCGGGTAATGGTGGCCAGGGCCTGCTGGGCGGTCGGCGCGACCTGGTCGTAGAGCTTGTCGAGGCTTTCCGCATACCAGGCGAAGACGTGGGCGGCGCCGGGCACATCGATGTTCCAGGCGTCCATCACCGGCTTGCCCATGTTCAGCGAGTCGAGCAGCGCCAGCTCTTCGCGATGGGCCAGCATCAGCTCGGCCAGGCGCAGCAGCACGCGCTTGCGCTCGACCGGGGCGAGACGCGCCCAGGGGCCTTCGTCGAAGGCGCGGCGGGCGGCGGCCACTGCCGCGTCGACGTCGGCCGCATCACAGGCCGCGACCCGCGCCAGCAGGCGATTGCTCGCCGGATCGATGGCGTCGAAGGTAGCGCCGCTGGCGGCCGGACGCTGGCGGCCGCCGATCAGGGCCTGGTCGATGAAGCGCTGTGTCGCGGCGCGCCGTTGCCAATCGCTGAGTTCGAACACCCCACCTTCTCCTTGTTATCTCGCCGGTCTGCGCCGGTCGTGGTTCTGCACGCATGGCCCGGACCGCCGGGAGGCGGACCGCTGTCCATGGGGTCGATGGGGAAGGATGGTCGCGCAAGCCGCGGCGAAGGAAAATTATTAAAAATGTCCTCGGGACATAAGAAAAAGCTGGCCAGGCGTGCCCCGGCAAAGTGCGTCGTGCTGGGTTATCGTGCAGGCGGGCAATCGTCGTCGCGGCCAGCGCCGCGACGCTCGGCAGCGGCCTGCAACTTGCTTGCAGCGCGGCGGACACAACAATCGAGGCGCGCACGCCCGGCCCGGGGAGGATGATGCGCCGATGAGGTCTTGCAGTGGCGTCCTATACCTTGCGGCAACTCAAGTATTTCGTGACCACCGTGGAATGCGGCAGCGTGGCCGAGGCCTCGCGCAAGCTGTACATCGCCCAGCCGTCGATCTCCACGGCGGTGAAGGGTCTGGAGGAAAGCTTCGGCGTGCAGCTGTTCATCCGCCACCACGCCCAGGGCGTGTCGCTGACCCCCGCCGGCGCGCGCTTCTACCGCAAGGCCCAGGAGCTGCTGCGGATGGCCCACGAGTTCGAGCAGAACGCCCTGGCCGACAACGACGTGATCGCCGGGCAGATCGACATCGGCTGCTTCGAGACGGTCGCCCCGCTCTACCTGCCGGGCCTGATCGCCGGCTTTCGCCAGGCCTATCCGGGGGTGGAGATCCGCATACGCGACGGCGAGCAGCAGGAACTGGTGCAAGGCCTCACCTCGGGGCGCTTCGACCTGGCCTTCCTCTACGAGCACGACCTCGACTCGACCATCGAGACCGAGCCGCTGATGCCGCCGCAACGACCCCACGCGCTGCTCCCCGAAGGGCACCGCTTCGCCGGGCAGGCGCAGGTGTCGCTGCGCGACCTGTGCCTGGAACCGATGATCCTGCTCGACGTGCAGCCCAGCCGCACCTATTTCGTCAGCCTGTTCGAGGAACTCGGCCTGACGCCGAACATCGCCTTCAGCTCGCCGTCCATCGAGATGGTGCGCGGCATGGTCGGCCAGGGCTTCGGCTTCTCCCTGCTGGTCACCCGCCCGCATTCGGAATGCACCTACGACGGCAAGAAGGTGGTCATGGTCGACCTCGCCGAGCCGGTGTCCACCTCCGGGCTCGCCGCCGCCTGGCTGAAGCGCGCGCAACTGACCAAGCCGGCACGATTGTTCGTCGACTACTGCCGGGAGCAACTGGGCAAGCTTGCCGAGCGCCGGCACTGACCCTCAGCTTTCCGACATTCCAAGAGGAACTTTCTTTCTGACAAAGACGAATCCGATGACTGTGGCAAAAAGCCTCCGTTGCTAGGGTGGCCGGCGCTCCGGACCACCCCGGTCCGGCAGGTCACCGGCAGCAAGGGCACCATCCGCTCCATCCGCTGAGTTCCGTTAGCCTATCGGCGGCTCAGGCTGCCGAAGCGGGATTCCATCCGGTCAGTGCAACTCCGCCTTCCCCAAGGCGTTTCCAGGCCGTCATGCTCCGCCACGCGCTAGGACATGACGGCCCTTTTTACCCCTCCCGCGCCGCCTCAGGCACAATCCCCCGACGCCACCGGCCAGGGGAACGCGGATGCTGATCGACGAAGAAATCACCCTCAAGAAGCTGGAAACCTTCCTCGCCTTCATGCGCACCGGCAACCTGGCGCGCGCGGCGGCGGAACTGGGCACCAGCAACGTCAGCGTGCACCGCGCCATCCACTCGCTGGAAAGCGCCCTGCGCTGCCCGCTGTTCAAGCACGAGGGACGCAACCTGACCCCGCTGGAAAGCGCCTACGTGCTCGAGGAGCGCGCGCAGAAGCTGGTCCAGGAGGTACTCGACACGGTGCGCCTGACCCGCGAGGCGGCCGGCTTCTCCGCCGAGCGCTTCAAGCTCGGCGCGCTCTATTCGCTGACGGTGAAGACCGTGCCGCAACTGATCATGGGCCTCAAGCTGCGACGCAGCGCGCTGAACATCGACCTGATCCTCGGCTCCAACGTCGACCTGTTCTACCAGCTGAAGAACATGGAGCTGGACGCCATCCTGGTGTCGCTCAACGACAGCGTCAGCGATCCCGACTGCGAGCAGTTGCCGCTGTTCTCCGATGACATCTTCCTCGCCGTGCCGGTGGACTCGCCCTACGCCAGGCTCGCCGAGATCGATCTCAGCACCCTGCGCGACACGCCCTTCGTCACGCTCACCCAGGGCTTCGCCACCCATCAGGACGGCACCCGGGTGTTCCAGCAGGCCGGCTTCGAACCGCAGATCGCCATGCAGGTGAACGACATCTTCACCCTCCTCAGCATGGTCAGCTCGGGGGTCGGCCATGCGCTGCTGCCCAAACGCATCGAGGCGGTCTACGAGAACCGCGTGCGGCTGATCCCGCTGCAACCGCGCTATCGCCTGCAGCAGCACATCGGCGTGGTGTTCCTCAAGGCCAAGGAGCGCGACCCGAACCTGCTGGCGTTGCTCGCGGAGTGCCGGATGTACAGCCTGCGCCTGGAGCAGGAGGCGGCGGGATAGCGGACGGAAGTCCACATTACCGCTGGCCCGCTGACCTCTCCCCAACCCTCGCCCTTCAGGGAGAGGGTGCCCGGACCAGCCCGCTCACCCAACCAGGCCGCGCACGCTGAAATACAGCAGCGACGGCCCCAGCAGACAACCGATGGCGGTATAGAACGCCGCGGTCAGGCAACCGTAGGGCACCAGCTTCGGGTCGGTGGCGGCGAGGCCGCCGGCGACGCCGCTGGAGGTGCCCATGAGACCACCGAAGATCACCGCCGTACGTGGATTGTTCAGGCCGATGTAGGGCGCGACGAAAGGCGTCAGGACCATCACCAGGATCGCCTTCACCAGCCCGGCGGCGATGCTCAGCGCCATCACCTCGGAGCTGGCCCCCAGGGCGGCGCCGGTCACCGGTCCGACGATGTAGGTGACCGCGCCGGCGCCGATGGTGGTCAGGCTGACCGCATCGGTGTAGCCGAAGGCCATGGCCACCGCGACCCCGGCGACGAACGACGAACCGACCCCGAGGAACAGCGCCACCACCCCGGAAACCCCTGCCCGACGCAGTTCCTCGACATTCACCCCGAAGGCCGTGGCGACGATGGCGAAGTCGCGCAGCATGGCGCCGCCCAGCAGGCCGATACCGGACATCAGGGGCACGTCCACCAATCCTTTCTGCCCGCCGGTGGCGACGCCGCCGACGTAGGACAGCACCAGGCCGAGGAAGATCGCGATCGCCGAGCCGTGCAGGCGCCCGCGGGTGAGGCGCGCCGACAACCAGTAGGACACCGCCATGGTCACGCCGATGATGGCGAAGCCGCTGATCAGGCCGTAGCCATTGATGACTTTGTTCAGGGACTCGAACATGGCGCTCACCCCTGCACGCTGGTGCGCGGTTTCAACGGCGGGGCGCCTTCGGCTTTCTTCCGGCCGAAGCGGTCGAGCAGCGGGACCAGGGCGAAGGCCACGGCGACCGCGGCGATGCCGGCGAGGATAGCGGCCGGCCCGCCGCTCAGCGCGCCGAGGACATTCTGCTGGGCGGCCATGGCGACCACGATGGGAATGTAGACCGCGCTCCAGAACTCCACGCCCTGCTCGGTCTTCGCCGAGAGCAGGCCACGCTTGCCCAGGTAGCTGCCGACAAAGATCAGCAGCAGCATGGCGATGCCGACGCCACCGACGTTGGCCGGCACGCCGAGCAGCACGCCAAGGATCTCGCCGATGAACAGCCCGGCGAGGGTACACAGAGACAGCAGTGCGACACCGTAGATAATCATTATTGTTGTCCTCGGTTGCGGATCGATGTTGTTGTTTTTATGCCTCGAACGAACGCTTATCGGGTTCTCTTTTCCTCCTCGCGCAACAGCGCGTCCAGGGTATCCGCCCGGGAGCCTTCGAAGGCCGGCGTGGCGCAGCCGAACAGAGGCCGCGCCAGCCCGCTGAGGATCCGTCCCGGCGGCAGCTCGAGATGCAGGCGGGCACCGCGCTCGTAGGCGCTGCGCAATGTCGCCAGCCACTCGACGCGGCGCGCCATGTTGCCGGCGAGATCGTCGGCCAGCGCGGCCGGTTCGGCGACCAGGCGCGCCCGGCTGCTGCTCAGGTAGGGCACGCGCGGCCGACGCAGGCGGATACCGGCGAAAGCTTCGGCCAGGCGCGCGGCCGGTTCGTCGAGCAGCGCACAGTGCGACGGTACGCTCACCGCCAGGCGCTTCGCCGCGCTGGCGCCGGCGGCACGCGCGCGTTCGGCGAGGGCGGCCAGCGCCGCTTCGCTGCCGGCCACCACCAGTTGCCGCTCGGCGTTGACGTTGGCCAGGTAGAGCGGCGGGTGCTCGCGCCGCACCATCAGGATCAGCGCATCCAGTTGCGCCTGGTCGAGACCGAGGATGGCGCTCATCCCGTAGCCCTCGGGCCAGGCGGCCTGCATCAGTTCGCCGCGCAGCGCCACCAGACGCAGCGCGTCGTCGAAGTCCAGCGCGCCGGCCACCACCGCCGCCGGATAGGCGCCGATGGACAGCCCGGCGACCAGCCCCGGCCGATGCCCGCGCGTCTCCAGCAGGCGGCTGGCGGCGACCCCGGCGATCAGCAGGCACAACTGCACCGCGCGGGTGCCGCGCAAGGCCTCGGCGCTCTCCAGTTCGGCCGGCGCCTGGCCGAGACAGTCCGCCGCCTGCTCCAGGCAGGTGCGCACCGGCGGTTCGTCGGGCAAGGCCGCGAGCATGCCGGGACGTTGGGCGCCCTGGCCGGGATAGGCGAACAGCACGCTCATGCCTCGACCTCCGCGACCCGCCAGGGGTCTTCCAGCAACAGCGGCGCCTCGCTGCCTTTCGCCAGCACCCGGGGCCGACCCTCGGCCCATTCGCGCAGGGCCACGCCGCCCGCCGGGGTCTGCAGTTGCAGGTCGATCCGGCAGGGACACTGCTCGAAGCGTTGCAGCAGGCGCAGCGCGTCATCGCGCGGGAACGGGCGCGGGGTGCGCAGCAGCAGGTCGAGGTCGCTGTCCGGATGCAGCACGGCGACCCCGCTGGCCAGCTCGAAACCGGCGCCGCCGGTCACGCCCCAGGCCAGTCCCAGCGCGTTCAGCGGCGCACGCAGGTCGCGCAAGGCACGCCAGGCCGGCAGATCGCGCAGCATCGCCGGCTCGCGCTGGCCCAGCGCTTCCGGGCACAAGCGCCGGGTGATTGCCGCCAACGGCATCCAGCCGGCCCAGCGCTGCTCCCGCGCCAGGCCGCGCACGCCGATGGCCACCCGCGCAGGATCTGCCGGCGCACGGCGCACCACCACCGGCCAGCCGGCCTTCAGTGCCGCGCAGACCCAGGCCGGAGCATTCTCCGGCAAATGCGCCGGCGCCATGCCCAGGAGCAGGTCATGGGGTTCCGGCCCTGCCCTGCGGCGCATCGGATCAGGAGCGAGCCGTCGCCGGCTGGAGCCCCGCTGTGAGCTGTTCGCGATGACCACGGCTCGCTCCTGAATTCACCACTGCTCGCGCAGCAGCCGGCGCACCCGCGCCGACGCCTCGCGGTTGGCCGCGCCGAGGCGGCCGCCGAGGTCGCGCGGGCCGCCGAGGATATCGGCCAGGGCCTCGCCCAGGCAGGTGCGGACCCGCACCAAGTCCGCCGTCGACGGCACCTCGACGGTCTCCACCGGAAGGGTCCTCCAGAGCAGGCCGAGCGACGCGTAGCTGTCGATGTCGTAGGCCATCGGCGGCACCTTCGCCGCCAACGCCTCCAGTTCCTCGACGCTGCGCAGGGTGATCCGCGCGGCGGCGGCCTTGCCCATGGCGTGGACCATCACCCCCGGATCGTGCAAGGCGATCAGGCGGTTGGCCTGGTAGCCGTGGGCGAGGAACGCACCGGACATCGCCTTGCCCACCAGCAGGCCGATCAGCGGATGCCCGGCGAGTCGGGCGCGGGCGTAGGCATCCACCGCCCCGGCCAGCGCCTGGTGGATACCCAGGGCCTCCTCGCGGCGGCCGTAGGCCTGGCTCGGCACGTCGACGATGGCCAGCAGCGCGCGCTTGCGCGGCGCCTCGCGGTCGGCCTCCAGCGCCTCGTCGACGGCGGCGGCCAGGCCCCAGCCCTCGAGCAGCCCGCCCTCGCCCTGGCGAGCGCGCGGGAACGGATTGTCGGGATCGGGCACGACGGCCAGGAAACGCACCGGGTAGCCGTCCAGCTCGGCATCGGCGACGCGCAACGAAGCAGGATCGCCGGGACGCGGCGCGAGGCTACCGG
The DNA here is from genome assembly GCF_013343155.1 of Pseudomonas sp. FDAARGOS_761. Classification (NCBI taxonomy): domain Bacteria; kingdom Pseudomonadati; phylum Pseudomonadota; class Gammaproteobacteria; order Pseudomonadales; family Pseudomonadaceae; genus Pseudomonas; species Pseudomonas sp. FDAARGOS_761. Next base: position 5,337,309 of record NZ_CP054572.1, read on the forward strand.
CCAGCGCCTGGAACCAGGCCAGGCCACGGGAAGCGAACGGTTGGCTCATGTTGCATCTCCTTGGCCCAGCCCCTGGTACAGCCGGCGCACGCCGGCGGCATCCGGTTGCTCGGCGGTATCGAGGTCGCCCAGCCGCCGCAGGTAATCCTCGGCGCGGCGGCAGCGCGGCCGTGCCGGCAGGCCCTTGGCGAAATACGCGAGTACCGAGGTGCGTACCTCATCGAGGTCGTCGGCCAGGTAGGCGTCGGCGAGACCGCTGGCGAAGCGCTGCTCGCCGCCGGTGAGGCTCCAGATGAACGGCCGGTCGCGCGAGTCGTATTCAGCGATGCCGGCCTCCTGTTCGATCACCTGCGGACCGTTCAAGCCGAGGCGCGCCTCGCGGGTCACCAGCACATAGCTGCACAGCCCGGCGGCGATGGACATGCCGCCGAAGCAGCCGACCGGCCCGGCGATCACCGCCACCACCGGCTGGTAGCGCTGCAGATCGACGATGGCCGCCTGGATCTCGGCGATCGCCGCCAGTCCGAGGTTGGCTTCCTGCAGGCGCACGCCACCGGTTTCCAGCAACAGCAGGGCCCGGGTCGGAACGCCGTTGCGGTTGTCCTCGGCGGCCAGCTCCAGCGCGCCGGCGATCTTCGCTCCGCTGACCTCGCCAAGGCTGCCGCCCTGGAAGGCACCTTCGATGGCGGCGAGCACCGCCGGCTGGCCGTCGAGCAGGCCACGGGCGACCACTACCCCATCGTCGGCCTGGGGCACGATGCCCTGTCGTTCCAGCCAGGGTGACTGCACGCCGGCGAAGGGATCGAGCAACTCGCGGAAGCTGCCCGCGTCGAGCAGGGCACGGGCGCGTTGGCGCGCTCCCAGTTCGGTGAAGCTGCGCAGCGCCAGCAGGCGGGCGACGTCAGTCATGGCCAGCCTCCTCCAGTGCCTGCTCCAGGCGCAGGCGGACCACCCCGGGAGTGGCGCCGAAATCGTGGATGCGGATCGACGCGGCCGGCGCCGTGGACGCCGCGAAGACCCGCGCGAAGAGTTGTTGCCAGCGCGGGCCGCTGCCGTTTACCGAGGTCACCACCTGGATGCTCAGCGCGCCTCCGGCGGCCGGCTCGAGCAGCACCTCCAGGTCGCCGGAGCCGACGCAGCCGGCCAGGGCGCGACCGCGCGCCGGAGCGCCGGCGGGAAATTCGAAGGTCAGGGTTTCCATCTCAGAGACTCCCAGCCCACCCACCGGACACGGCGGGCAGGCGATCGAGGAAAAGACAGGCGGCCAGCAGGTCGGCGGCGCCGCCGGGCGAAGCGTTCAGCGCCAGCAGGCGGCGGTCCAGCTCGCACAGGCGGCGACGCCCGGCGAGACTGGCGCTGCCGCCGGCGGCGAGCACCGCGCGTGCGCCATCCTGCATCGCGGCGAGGCCGACGCGGCCGGCGCGGTGCAGCACGCAGGTATCGTCGAGGACGCTCATGATCGCCAGCAGCGCATCGAGCCTGGCGTTCTGCTCGCCAGCGCCGCCTTCGCGGCTGCGCCATAGCTGCGGCAGGCCGTGGCGCACTGCGCGGGGGAAGCCGAGACGCGCCTCCTCGCGGGCGCCGCCGACGCCGTAGCGCCGACGGACGCGCTCGCCGTGGCTGTCGCCGATGGCGGCCGCCGGATCGTCGAGCAGGGCGATGCGTCCTGCGCGCGCGGCCACTTCGCCGGCCTGCGTGCGGCGCGGTTCGAGAGCGGCGGCCGCGACCAGCAGGCCGAGCGCCCAGATCGCTCCGCGATGGGTGTTCACGCCTTCGGTGGTACGCAGCATCGCCGCCTCGCCGTCGCGCCCCAGTTGGCCAAGGACGCCGCGCAGGCGCGCATCGATGCGCCCATGCCGCTGGGCGGCGTCGGCCATTTCCTTGAAACACGGCCACAGGCTCAGCGCCGAGGCCTGCATCAGGCCCAGGTGCAGGTCGGCATGCGCGCCATTGCCGCGACGGTCCACCAGGGCCGGTTTGGGCGACAGTTCGGCTTCGTCGATGAGGGCGTCCACCGCCAGGTCGGCCAGGCATTCGCCGAGGTCGGCGCGCAGCGTCGCCGCGAGGTTCGCGATGGCGTTCATCACCAGCTCCTGAAACGCGCCGGCGGCTGGTACAGGCCGCCGGACCACTCGACCAGCTCGGCGATGCTCTTCGCCGCCAGCAGCTCGCGCGAGGCGTCGGTGCGGCGGATGCCGAGGTCCTCGGGCAGCGCGATCAGCCCTTCGCGGCGCATCCGCTGGGTCTCGCGCGGATCGTGGCGCAGGCCGATCGGACTGATCCCCGCCACCGCGGCGATCATCGCCTGGCGTTCCTCCAGCGAGCGCGCCTTGTACAGATAGGCGATGCCTTCCTCGGTGAGCACATGGGTGACGTCGTCGCCATAGATCATCACCGGCGCCAGCGGCATGCCGGTCTGGCGCGCCACCTCCAGCGCGTCGAGACGCTCGACGAAGGTCGGCTTGCCGCCGTCCTGGAAGGTCTCGACCATCTGCACCACCAGCTTCCTGCCGCGCTCCAGCAAGGCCTCGGGTTCGCCCCGCATGTCCAGCCAGGCCGCCGTCGAGTGGCGCCGGCCGCGCGGGTCGTGGCCCATGTTCGGGGCGCCGCCGAAACCGGCCAGGCGTCCGCGGGTGACGGTGGAGGAATGGCCGTCGCCGTCGACCTGGAGGGTGGCGCCGATGAACAGGTCTACCGCGTACTGCCCGGCCAGTTGGCAGAACATCCGGTTGGAACGCAGCGAGCCGTCGCGACCGGTGAAGAACACGTCGGGACGCTGGGCGATGTAGCCCTCCATGCCCAGCTCGGTGCCGAAGCAGTGCACGCTCTCGACCCAGCCGCTCTCGATGGCGGGGATAAGGGTCGGGTGCGGGTTGAGGGTCCAGTGCCGGCAGATCTTGCCCTTCAGGCCGAGGGACTCGCCGTAGGTCGGCAGGATCAGTTCGATGGCCGCGGTGTTGAAACCGATGCCGTGGTTCAGCGACTGCACGTTGTGCCGCTGGTAGATGCCGCGGATCGCCATCATCGCCATCAGCACGTGGACCGGCTTGATGTGGCGCGGGTCGCGGGTGAACAGCGGCTCGATGTAGAACGGCTGGTCGGCCTCGACCACGAAGTCCACCCAGGACGCCGGGATGTCCACTCGCGGCAGGTCGCGCGGGTCGTCGACGATACGGTTGACCTGGACGATGACGATGCCGTCGCTGAACGCGGTGGGCTCCACCAGCGCCGGGGTGTCTTCGGTGCTCGGCCCGGTGTACACGTTGCCTTCGCGGTCGGCGACGAAACCGGCGACCAGTGCGACGTTGGGGATCAGGTCGACCACCAGCCGCGCGTACAGCTCGATGTAGGTGTGGATCGCGCCGATCTCCAGCAGGCCGTCTTCGAGCAACTGGCCGATGCGCAGGCTCTGCGGGCCGGAGAAGGAGAAGTCGAGCTTGCGCGCGATGCCCAGTTCGAACAGGTCGAGATGCTCCGGACGACCGACGCTGGGCATGATCATGTGCAGGTCGTGCAGCTTGCCGGGATCGACCCGCGCCAGCGAACGGGAGAGGAAGTCCGCCTGCTTCTGGTTGTTGCCTTCCAGCACCACGCGATCGCCCGGCGCGATCAGCGCCTCCAGCGCGGCGACCAGGCGTTCGCGCGGCAGCACCGCGCCGTCGGCCAGGCCGCGCACGCGCTCGAGGCGCCGCTGCTTTTCCTGGCGGCGCCGCGACCACTGCGGCGGGGGAGAGATCGGTGTCGTCATGTCGGCTCCAGGTTTCACGCTGTCGTGAGGAGCCACGTTAGGCAGGCCGCCAGGCCTGTTCAATCAAGCCGGGCGACGAACCGTTACGCCAAGGTTAACGATCTGAAGGATCAGGCGCGGCGACGAGCCTGGCTGTCGATCAGGTACTGCAAGCGAAACAGGTGACGGTAGCCGGCCTCCCAGGCGCCGTGGCCGGACTTCACGTTGATGTGCCCGGCCTCGGGCAGGATCACCGTCTCCGCGCCCCAGGCGCGGGCCAGGTGCATGGCGCGCTGCGGGCTGCAGGCCTGGTCGTTGTCGGAACCCACCAGCACGCTGGGGAACGGCAACGGCTCGCGGCTGATCGGCGCGAAGTTGCGCAGCGCCTCGGCGCAGCTCTCGCGCTCGACGTCGGCCGGCGCCACCAGCAGGGCGCCGCGTACCTGGTCGCGCACCCGGCGCTCGGCCTGGGCCGCCCACAGCGCCACTGTCACACAACCCAGGCTGTGCGCGATCAGCACCACCGGCCCGGGCTGGCGGCGGATCTCGGCGTCCAGCTCGGCGATCCAGTCGGCGCGCAGCGGGGTGATCCAGTCCTGTTGCTCGACCCGTGAGGCATTGGGCAGCGCGCGCTGCCAGTGACTTTGCCAATGGGCGTCTTCCGAGCCGTACCAACCGGGCACCAACACATAACGGACGCGTTCGCTGTGCATGGAGATCCCTCCAGAAAAATTCATCACCAGGGAAGTGTAAGGGCGCAGCCTTTTTTCTCTGAGGAATAAAAAGCAATTTTAATATTCTATTAATACATATATGCCAATCGAGTTGATCCAGCGCAAGCCGAAGCCACTTTTCCGCGGCAACGCCTGGGCGGCGCATGCCATCGGCGGTATACCTGAGCGCAGGCATCAGGTATCGGGACAGGATCATGGCCAAGAAATTTCCCCTCCATCCCAGCCATCCGGAGCGCATCTGCTGGGGTTGCGACCGCTATTGTTCGGCGGAATCGATGGGCTGCGGCAACGGCGCCAGCCGCACCCAGCATCCCAGCGAACTGTTCGGCGAGGACTGGGCCGGTGAATGGGAAGTCGAAGGAACGGAGGACGCCAAGGAGCAGGAGGCGCCGGCACGCCAGGCCTGAGCGCCCAGGCGTGGGACGTGCGAGCGCCGGACAGGGTGCGCGACGCATTCGCGAGCCCGGCCTCGGCGGACACGCCCGAGGAGCGTCCATCCGGAATAAAAAAGACCGCTCTCCCCTGCCCGGATCGGAGCGGTCGAAACCGTTGCCCGCCCGGCCTGCGCCGGACGGCGTGGATTCGCTTCAGCGTGCGGTGATCACCGCCAGCCTGGTGATCCCGGCGCGCTCGATGGAAGCCATGGCCTTCGCCACCTGGCCGTAGTTCACCCCTTCGTCGGCCTGCAACTGCACGCGGACCTCGGCGTCCTTCGCCTTGGCCGCGGCCAGGTTGCTCTCCAGCAGCTCCGGCTGGATCTCGTCCTTGTTGACGAACAGCTTGCCGGCGCCATCGATGCTCACCACCAGGGGATCCTTCTGCTCCGGCGGGGCCACCGATTCGGTCTTCGGCAGGTTGATCGGGATCGAGTTGGTCAGCAGCGGCGCGGTGACGATGAACACCACCAGCAGCACCAGCATCACGTCGACCAGCGGGGTGACGTTGATTTCGGAAAGGACTTCGTCGCTGTCCTGGGTCGAGAAGGCCATGTCAGGACGCCTCCTTCACGTTGCGCGAGGGGTTGCCGGCCTGGCGCGCGGCGGAGGGATGGACGATGACGCGGAACGCGCTCTTCTGCGCCAGGCTGTAGAAGTCGTGGGCGAAGTCGTCGAGGTCGGCGGCGGTCAGCTTCAGGCGCCGCAGGAAGTAGTTGTAGACCAGCACCGCCGGCACCGCGACGGCGATTCCCACGCCGGTGGCGATCAGCGCGCTGCCGATCGGCCCGGCCACGGTCTCCAGGCTCGCCGAGCCGGCCGCGCTGATCCCCTTGAGCGCCTCCATGATGCCCCAGACGGTGCCGAACAGACCGATGAAGGGCGAGGTCGAGCCGATCGAGGCGAGCACCGCCAGGCCCGACTCCAGGGAACGCCGCTCGCGCTGGATCTGCTGGCGCAGGGCGCGTTCGAGACGGTCCTGGTGGTTGATCGACTGGGCCAGGTCGGGCTGGCCGTTGTCCTGCACCTGGATCGCGGCGAAGCCGGCCTGGGCCACGCGGGCGCCGGCGCCCTGCTTGTCCTGCGCCTGCTCGCCGGCGGAGTCGAGGCTGGTGGCGCTCCAGAACTGCTTCTGGAACTGGCGGTCCTGGCGCTTCTGCCGGGCGAACTGCACGCCCTTGACCAGGGCCAGGCCCCAGGTGACCACGGAAAAGCCGACCAGCAGCCAGATGACGGCGCCTTCGACGGATTCGAGCGGGGTGGTTAACAGACTCATGACGGATGCTCCTCATGACGCTGCAGATTCAGTTCAACTTGAAATCGATCGGTACGCTGACCCAGCCGTCCTCGGCCTTGTCGCCGCGCTTGGCGGGAACGAAGGACCAGCGCTTGACCGCTTTCACCGCGGCCTGGTCGAGGGCTTCGCGTCCGCTCGACTTCTGCACCTGGATCTCGCTCGGACTGCCGCTGGCGAGGACATGCACCCGCAACAGCACGGTGCCCTCCCAGCCGCGGCGCATGGCCAGGGCGGGGTATTCCGGCGCCGGGTTGTGCAGGTAGCCGGCGTTCGCCGACGGCGGCGTCAACGGCGCCGGCGGGGCGGGTGGCGCGGCGGGTTGCGGCGGCGCGGGCGGAGCCGGCTCGACGGCCTTCGGCGCCGGCTTCGGCCGGGGTTGCGGCTTGGGCTTGGGTTTCGGCTTGGGCACCGGCTTCGGCGGCGGCGGCTTCACCGCGTTCTCGTCGACCACCGGCGGTGGCGGTTCCTCGACCACCGGCGGCAACGGCTCGGGCGGCGGCGGTTCCACCACCGGCGGCGCCGGGGCGGTGAACTCGATGGTCATCGGCGGCACCTGTGGCGGCACCTCGGGCAGCGCCGGGGTTCTCTGCTGGCTCAGCCAATGGATCACCGCTCCGTGCAGGGTCAGGGCGAACAGGACCAGCAGGATCGTCTCGCGCCGGCTGAGCACGCGACCCTGTGCCGGGTTGTGGCGAACCAGGTGCAACGCCTGGCGAACCGGCCGACCGAGCGCCACCAGGTCGCCGCCGGGCGTCTCGCGCCAGGGCTGCGTGCGGGCATCGACGGGCTGGGGTGTTGCCATGGAAAAGCTCCTTGCACTGACGAACTCGATGGCCGCTCAGGTCCGTGCTGGAGTCCTAGCGGCGCAGGGAGTTGCATGATTGGCAAGGAGGCTTAGCGCCTGAAGTAATTATTTTTGTTATGGAAATAACTTCTGGAGCTATGGGTTTCGCCCATCACGCCACAGGCCGCGTGGTTGGCGGGCTACAGCGATCCGACGAAAAACCCATGCCTTGCGGGCATGAAAAATATTCCTGAAAGGCTGGTGTTTTCGCCGTTGGAAGCGGCGGAGAACGCTGCGCGGGCAACCCGCGAAAACGAAAAACCCCGGCCTGGGCCGGGGTTCTGGTGGACTCAGCGGGGAATCACTCCACCGCCTTGACCATGTCTTCGATGACTTTCTTGGCGTCGCCGAACACCATCATGGTCTTGTCCAGGTAGAACAGCTCGTTGTCCAGGCCGGCGTAGCCGCTGGCCATGGAGCGCTTGTTGACGATCACGGTCTTGGCCTTGTAGGCCTCGAGGATCGGCATGCCGGCGATGGGCGACTTCGGATCGTTCTTCGCCGCCGGGTTGACCACGTCGTTGGCACCGAGCACCAGGACCATGTCGGTCTGGCCGAACTCGGAGTTGATGTCCTCCATCTCGAACACCTGCTCGTAGGGCACCTCGGCCTCGGCCAGCAGCACGTTCATGTGCCCCGGCATGCGCCCGGCGACCGGGTGGATGGCGAACTTCACGGTGACCCCGCGATGGGTCAGCTTCTCCGCCAGTTCCATCAGCGCGTGCTGGGCGCGGGCCACCGCCAGGCCGTAGCCGGGGACGATGATCACGCTGTCGGCGTTGGTCAGCAGGAACGAGGCATCGTCGGCCGAACCGGACTTCACCGGACGCTGCTCCTTGGAGCCCGCCGGGCCGCCGGCGTCGGCTTCGGCGCCGAAGCCGCCGAGGATGACGTTGAAGAACGAGCGGTTCATCGCCTTGCACATGATGTAGGAGAGGATCGCGCCCGAGGAGCCGACCAGCGAGCCGGCGATGATCAGCATCGAGTTGTTCAGCGAGAAGCCGATCCCCGCCGCGGCCCAGCCGGAATAGGAGTTGAGCATCGACACCACCACCGGCATATCGGCGCCGCCGATGGGGATGATGATCAGCACGCCGAGGACGAAGGCCAGCGCCAGCATCACGGCGAAGGCGGTGAGGTTGCCGGTGAACATGAACACCAGGCCCAGGCCGAGGGTCGCCAGGCCGAGCACCAGGTTCAGCAGGTGCTGCCCGGAGAACTGTACCGGGGTGCCCTGGAACAGGCGGAACTTGTACTTGCCGGAAAGCTTGCCGAAGGCGATCACCGAACCGGAGAAGGTGATGGCGCCGATGGCCGCGCCGAGGAACAGCTCCAGGCGGTTGCCGGTGGGAATGGTGTCGCCCAGGTGCGCGACGATCCCCAGCGACTGCGGCTCGACCACCGCGGCGATGGCGATGAACACCGCGGCCAGGCCGATCATGCTGTGCATGAAGGCGACCAGCTCGGGCATCTTGGTCATCTCGACGCGCTTGGCCATGATCGAGCCGGCGGTGCCGCCGACCAGCAGGCCGACGACGATGTAGCCGACGCCGGTGGTGGCGATCTCCGCGCCCAGCTTGAACACCAGGCCGACGGTGGTGGCCACGGCGATGGCCATGCCGACCATGCCGAAGAGGTTGCCGCGGCGCGAGGTGGTCGGGTGCGACAGGCCTTTCAGGGCCTGGATGAAGCAGACCGAGGCGATGAGGTACAGGAGGGTGACCAGGTTCATGCTCATCAGTGGCCCCCCGCCTTCGGCGCTTTCTTCTTGAACATTTCCAGCATGCGCCGGGTGACCAGGAAGCCACCGAACACATTGACTGCGGCCAGGGCCACGGCGAGGGTGCCCATGGCCTTGCCCAGCGGGGTCACGGTCAGGGCGGCGGCGAGCATGGCGCCGACGATGACGATCGCGGAAATCGCGTTGGTCACCGCCATCAGCGGGGTGTGCAAGGCAGGGGTGACGTTCCATACCACGTGGTAGCCGACGTACACGGCCAGCACGAAGATGATCAGGTTGTAGATCCCGTCAGAAATGATATCCATCGTTTTCACCGGTCTTCAGGGCGCAGGCGCGAGGCGTGCGCATTTATCGTTATCGAAGCTTCCCGACGCAGCGGCTCAGCCGTTCTTGCGCACCGCCTGGCCGTCGCGGCACATCAGGCAGGCGGCGACGATGTCGTCCTCGAGGTTCACGCTGAAGCCTTCGGCGTTCAGGGTGAGCTTGAGGAAGTCGAGGATGTTGCGCGCGTATAGCGCCGAGGCGTCCGCCGGTACCAGCGCGGCCAGGTTGCTGTGGCCGACGATGGTCACGCCGTGCCGGACCACGACCTGGTCGGCCTCGGTCAGCGGGCAGTTGCCGCCCTGGGCGGCGGCCAGGTCGATGACCACCGAGCCCGGCTTCATCTCCGCCACGGTCGCCTCGTGCAGCAGCGTCGGCGCCTTGCGGCCGGGGATCAGCGCGGTAGTGATGACGATGTCCGACTGCTTGGCGCGCTCGTGCACGGCCTTGGCCTGGCGCTCCATCCACGAGGCCGGCATCGGCCGCGCATAGCCGCCGACGCCTTCGGCGCACTCGCGCTCTTCGTCGGTCTCGTAGGGCACGTCGACGAACTTGGCGCCGAGCGACTCGATCTGCTCCTTCACCGCCGGACGCACGTCGGAAGCCTCGATCACCGCACCCAGGCGCTTGGCCGTGGCGATCGCCTGCAGGCCGGCGACGCCGGCGCCGAGGATCAGCACGCGGGCGGCCTTCACGGTGCCGGCGGCGGTCATCAGCATCGGCATGAAGCGCGGGTAGTGGTTGGCGGCGAGCATCACCGCCTTGTAGCCGGCGATGTTGGCCTGCGAGGAGAGCACGTCCAGGCTCTGCGCCCGCGAGGTACGCGGCGCGGCCTCGAGGGCGAAGGCGGTGATGCCGCGCTCGGCCATGCGGGCGATGTTCTCGTTGTCGAAGGGGTTGAGCATGCCGACCAGCACGGCGCCGCTTTTCATCTGGGCCAGCTCGGCGGCGCTGGGCGCGACCACCTTCAGCACCAGGTCGGCGCCGAAGGCCTCGGCGGCGCTGCCGATCGTCGCGCCGGCGGCTTCATAGGCACTGTCCGGCTGGCTGGCGTTGACGCCGGCGCCGCTCTGGACGATCACCTGGTGGCCTTGGCCGATCAGCTTCTTGACGGTTTCCGGGGTGGCGGAAACCCGCGTCTCACCGGCATGGGTCTCGAGGGGGACACCGATCTGCACTCACGAATCTCCTGCGTGATTGTCGAGTAGTCCGGGGCACTGCGGATGGCGCACCGGCTGCGGAGGTCTAGCTCACATACCGCGATTCGCGAACGAACCTTGGCGCGGCATTGTGCAATCGAGCCGAAAAGCCTTCAACAAGTTCTGAAGGCATACGACAGAGAAACTACAAGTCATAAACCGACCAACAATTCCCGCCCATCGCCGCCGGGCGCGTCCTGACTGGCGTGCAGCCTATCCGGGGAAGCCCGCGCGAGAATATGACATCCCTGCCGTGAATGACCGGCTATCAGGTCAAGCCGCTACGGCTTCGACGGGAAAATATCCTGCCAGCGCCGCGGAATGCCGGGGTAATTAATGTTTTTAATACGCTGTATCAGCAATCCCTGATGCCTGGCCAAAGTAGCAAAGCAAAACTTTGACTACAAAGTCAGGATCGCCTTTCCATGGGCGCTGCAGGCCAGCTCGTTAGACCAAAGGCGAATTGCCCTATGGGCAGGATAGACGCGGAGAAATGGCAGAACTGCGACAGCATGTCGCAGTTCTGCTAGCTATTCGCCGGAACGGAAGGGGCTCGCCAGAGCGGTGCGCAGCGACCGGCGTCGGTCGGCAACGGAGGAGCCGGCGCACGCTGGGGGATGCCGGTTCAGAACGGACGGCTGCCCGCCAGGCTGATGCGCTTCAGGCGCCGCCGCTCGCTGGCCAGGAAGGCGTTGCGCGCATGCAGCACGGCCTGGTTGTCCCACCAGACGATGTCGCCCACCGACCAGGCGTGGCTGTAGCTCAGTTCCGGGCGCGCCAGATGTTCGCGCAGGCGACCGATCAGCGCCTGGCCCCGCGCGGGGTCGTAGCCGGGAATCTCCACCTCGGTGTGGGCGCTGAGGAACAGTACGCGCCGGCCGCTTTCCGGGTGGGTGCGTACCAGTGGGTGCTCGCTGCCCTGGATCGGTTCGATGTCCGGCGTGCGGTAGGTGGCGAAACCGCCGCCGTAGCCGCCCTCGCGCAGGCGGATGAAGGGGTTGTAGTTGATCAGGCGCAGGCCATCGATCTCGCGCCGGGTCGCCTCGTCGAGGCTCTCGTAGGCGCGCGCCAGGTTGGTGAAGCGCGTCTCGCCGCCACTGGACGGCACCTCCAGTGCGTAGAGGAACGAGCCGGAGGACGGCACCGGCGTCCATTGGTGGTCGATGTGTGCCGGCAGGGCGAAGTTGCCCAGTTCGCCGTCGCCGGTGTTGGCCACCTTGACGATGTCCGGCACCTTGCCGTCGCCACCCGAGGACAGCACCGGGATGTCCGCCGGCGGCTGGAACACCGAGCCGAACAGGGTGGCGAAGCGCAAGTACTGCTCATCGTCGAGGTGCTGCTGGCGGAACACCAGGATGTGGTGCTCGCGCAGCGCCTGCTTGAGCGCCAGGACCTGCTCCGGCGCCAGCGGCCGGCGCGCGTCAAGGCCACGGACTTCGGCGCCCAGCGGCGCCTCCAGGGGGGTGATGCGGAATGCCTCGGCGACCTCGGGTTCGGGTTGCCGGGCGGTGGCAGATTGGCTCATGTAAGGGGTCCTCGCGGGTTCGTTCTGCCTGTGGTCGCCCTCCCCGGCGAGGAGAGGGCCGGGTCCGTCATGCCTTCCGGATCGTCCGGCTGCGTTGCCCGTCGATGCCTACCGGCACGTCGCCGCCGAGGGTCACCCGGCGCACTACGCGCGGCTGGTCGCCGTAGTCGTCGATCGCGTAGTGCTGGGTCGCGCGGTTGTCCCAGATCGCCACGTCGCCGGCCTGCCAGCGCCAGCGCACGGTGTTCTCCAGGCGCGTGACGTGCCCCTGCAGCACCGCGAAGAGGTGCGCCGAGTCATGCTGCGAAAGACCCTTCAGGCGTTTCACGAAGTGGCCAAGGAGCAGCGTCCGCTCGCCGCTTTGCGGATGCACGCGGACCACCGGGTGCTCGGTCTCGTAGACGGTCGAGGTGAACACCTTGCGGTAGTTCTCCAACTGCTCCAGCGAGGCGCTGGGCTTGACCCCGGCGTAGTCGTACTCGTTGCTGTGCACCGCCCAGAGCCGGTCGGCCAGCTCGCGCAGCTCCGCCGGCAGGTCGGCGTAGGCGCTCGCCGTGTTGGCCCAGACGGTGTCGCCGCCGGACTCCGGGGCCACCACGCTGCGCAGGATCGAGGCCTTCGGGTAGGCCTCGACGAAGGTCACGTCGGTATGCCAGGAATTGGCCCGGCGGCCTTCGGCGCCATCCAGCTCGAGGAGGAAGCGGGTGCCTTCGCGGGACGGCACGGTGGGGTGGGCGACCGGTTCGCCGAGCAAGTGGGCGAAGGCCTCCTGGGTCTGGTCGTCGAGATGGCTCTGGTCCCGGAAGAAGATCACCTTGTGGCGTACCAGGGCGGCCTGGATCGCCTCGACGGTGGCGGCGTCCAGTTCGCCGGACAGGGTCACGCCGCGAATCTCCGCGCCGATCCGTCCGGCGACCGGCTGAATGTCGAGCCGTACCGGCGTGGCGAGGGCTTGTGCTGCATTGTTCATGTCATGTTCCTCATGCGTGGGGTACTGCGTGGGTGAAGGCTCAGAAGTCGTAGCGCAGCGATACGCCGAGCGTGCGCGGCTGCCCCACCGATGCGGTGTAGGAGCCGTTGATGCTGGCGAAGGCGCTCAGGTAGTAGTCCTTGTCGAAGGCGTTCTTCAGCCATACCGAGGTGTCCAGCTGGCCGTCGCCGAGATCGCTGCGCAGGCCGGCGGCGAGGTTCACCAGGGCGTAGCCGTCGATCTTCGAAAGGTCGGAGTTGTCCAGCGTGCCCTCGGCCGCGGAGCGGTAGGCGTAGCTGGCGCTGACGTAGGGTTGGAAGCGGTCGTCGAGGCGCCACTGGTATTCGCCATTGAGGTTGGCGATCCATTTCGAGGCGCCGACCACGCGCTGCCCGCTGAGGTCGCAACTGCTCGGCGCGCCGGGCCGGGTGCTGACTTCTGCAGGGCACGGGGCATCCTTGAACGACAGGTAGGTGACGTCGTTGTAAGAGCCGTTGAAGTTCAGGGTCAGGCCGCGCAACGGCAGCGCGGTGGCCTCGAATTCCAGGCCGCGCGAGCGCACGCTGCCGGCGTTGGCCAGCACCTGCACCAACTGCGTCGAGCCCGGCGCCTGGTACAGGGTGGTGGCCTGGTAGCCGTGGATGCCGGTCCAGAACAGGTTGGCGTTGAGCAGCAGGCGCCGGTCGAAGAGCGTGCTCTTCAGGCCCAGCTCGGCGTCGTTGGCGCGCTCCGGTCCGACCAGCAGCGAATCGGCGCCGGCGCTCGGCGCGCTGCCCACCGCCAGGTTGACCCCGCCGGACTTCTCGCCGTGGGACAGGCTGGCGTAGCCGAGCAGGTCGTCGCTGAACTGGTAGCTGAGGCTGAGCAACGCCGAAGGGGCGAAGTTGTACTGGCTGAGATCGCCGGAATCGTAGGCGCCGAGCTGGCCGTTGCGCACCGCCGCGCCGACCCCGCCGACCGCCGCGCCGCCCAGCGGAGCGAAGCGCTCGACCTTGGCGTTCTTCTCCTCGTAGGTACCGCGCAGGCCGGCGGTGAAGTCCAGGCGTTCGCTGAGGTGCCAGGTGCCCTGGGCGAACAGCGCGAAGCTGTCGGTCTCGATCTTGCCGTTGGCCTTCGAGTAGGTGTCGTTCAGCGCGCCGAGATTGGCGCCGAGCAGGTACAGGTCGGCCAACGGTCCGTAGGAAGTGAAGGTCTTGTTGCCGAGGTTCTGCCTGAACGCGTAGGCGCCCACCACGTAGTCGAAGGCACCGCCGGTGGGCGAGGCCAGGCGGATCTCCTGGGAGAACTGCCGGTCGTGCACTTCCACCCCGGTGTCGTTGATCGCCGAGACGTTCAGTTGCTCGTCGTTGGCCGGGGTGAAGTGCCAGTAGCGGTAGGCGCTGATGGAGGTCAGGCGGTAGCCGCCGGCGAGGTTCCAGTTGGCCTCCAGCGAGCTGCCGCCCTGGTGCACGCTGACGTGCTGGCGGCCGTTGATGTTGACCTTCTTGCGCTGCGGATCGCGCAACGGCGAAGCGCCGACCAGCGCGGCGCGCTGCCAGAAACGCTCGGCGGCGCCGTAGACCACCATGCTGCCGTTGCTCGAATCCTCCTCGTTGTAGTCGGCGATCCAGCGCAGGCTGAAGTCCTCGTTCGGCTCGAACAGCAATTGCCCGCGCGCGCCCTGGCGCTCGCCGCCGTTGAGATAGTTGTCGTCGTGGATGTTCTTGATGTAGCCGTCGTCGCGGGTGCGATAGGCCGAGAGGCGTCCGGCGAGGGTTTCGCCGAGCGGCCCGGAAACCGTGCCGCGGCCCTGGAAGTAGCCGTCCTGCCCGCCGGAGACCTCGACGGTGCGCTCGGTAGTGAAGGTCGGCGCGCGGGTGCTGATGTTCAGCACCCCGGCGGTGGTGTTCTTGCCGAACAGAGTGCCCTGCGGACCGCGCAGCAGCTCCAGTTGCTCGATGTCCAGCAGGTCGAACACGGCCATTCCCGGACGTCCCAGGTAGACGTTGTCGAGGTAGATCCCGGCGCTGCCTTCCAGGCCGTCGCTGGCGGGGTTGTTGCCGATGCCGCGCACGGCGACGCTCGACTGCCGCGCATGGATGTAGGCGACATTGACGCTGGGCAGCACCTGCTGCAGGTCCTGCACCCGGGAGATGCGCTGGGCCTCGAGAGTCTCGCCGCCGAGCACGGTGATCGGCGTCGGTACCTTCTGCGAATCCTCCTCGCGGCGACGCGCGGTGACGGTAACCTTGCCCAGGGCCGTATCGGCCTTGGCCGGTGCGCTGCCGGCCAGCGGCGGCGCCTCCTCGGCGGGCGCGGGAGCATCGGCGGCACTGGCCGGCAACGCACCGCCGAGGGCGAGCAGCAGGGCCAGGGCGTAGTCGGAGCCGCCGGGCGGCGTTCGGCGGAGCGGCAAGCGGTAGTGATACTTCATCGTGAATGTCCTCGGTTCCGGCACAGCCGGACGCAGGCAGCAGGCGGCCATGCCGCGCAAGGCAGCGATCTGGCGAAAGGTTCGAAGGGGGGCCGGCGGTCGGCTCAGCCCCGGGCGACTGTCAGGGACGACAGCCGCCGGCGACGCGGAAGGGCATTCGGAACGGCGGAGGTGGCGCGGCAAAGGCACGGTGGACCATGTTCAGCTCCTGGGGTCTATCTATGCTTATTACTAAATCGCATATTTTTCTAATTTGTTCTTTGTTGACGGAATAAGAGCTTGCATTTAAAACCAGCACATCCCGAACGGCAAATGCCTTTGTCCAATATTTCCAATGCCGGTAAAGCATCATGGATCTGCGCCAACTGCGTTACTTCATCGCCCTCGCCGAACACCGCAGTTTCGTCCGCGCGGCGGACGCCATGGGCATCACCCAGCCGGCCTTCAGCCGCAGCATCCAGGGCCTGGAGCAGGAGCTTGGCTGCCAGTTGGTGGACCGTGGCAGCAAGGACCTGCGCCCGACGCCGGAAGGCCAGGTGGTGCTGCAACACGCGCTGAGCCTGGTGCAGGGGTCGGCCAACCTGATCCACGAGATCGCCCAGTTGAACAAGCTGGATGCCGGCGAGCTGCGCTTCGGCAGCGGGCCGGCGCCGGCCCAGCAACTGGTGCCGGACGCGGTGGCCGACTTCATCAACCGCCACCCGCGGGTGCAGATCAGCCTGGACGTGGACAACTGGGAAAAGCTCAGCCGCTCCCTGCTCCGCGAAGAGATCGAATTCTTCGTCGCCGACATCCGCGACTTCGAGGCCGACCCGAACTTCCAGACGCGCCCGCTGACCCCGCGCCGCGGCCAGTTCTTCTGCCGTCCGCAACATCCGCTGCTGGGCAAGGACAGCCTGTCCACCAACGACCTGTTCAACTACCCGCTGGCCTCGACCCTGATTCCCCCGGGCATCCGCAAGCTGCTGGCGAACCTCAGCGGCAAGATCGACTTCGCCGCCAACATCCGCTGCGAGAACATGCACGCGCTGATCCGCATCGTCCGCCAGACCGACGCCATCGGCATCGCCAGCGACGAGACCCTGCGCCCCTACCTGCAGCGCGGCGAACTGCAACCGCTACAGTGGCGCAACCTGCCGCAGAACCTGGATAGCCTCAGCGCCCGCTGCGGCATCATCAGCCGCAGCGGCTACCGGCTTTCGGCAGCGGCCAAGGCGATGATCGAGACGCTGGTGGAACTGGACCAGGCGCAACACGCGGCGGCCTGAGCCGCCGCGCGGTTTCCCTTCCTCTACTGGAGTTTCGGCAACCCCAGCGCGCCGCGCAGCTCCTCGCGCACCGCGGCAAAGTCGGCGGCCACCGCCGGATCGGCCAGCAGGCTCGCCACCAGCGCCGCGGCGGCGGTCTGCCCGCCTTCCAGGTCGCTGGGGAAGTGCACGCCGGCCAGCACCCGGCTCTGCGCATGCTCCTCGGCGCGGGCGAAGAACGCATCGTGATGCTCCGGCACCAGCATGCTCAGCAGCGAGGCCTTGAAGTAGCTGTCCATGGTGTGGCCGCTGGGATAGGACTCCCCCTCCGGCGGCGGCAGCACCGGCTTCACCTTCGGTGTCACTTCGTAGGGACGCGGGCGGGCGAAGTGCTTCTTCGCCGGCATCAGCACCTCGACCAGGTTTTCCTGGGCGCGGTTGAAGAAACTCCGGGTCAGCGGCAGGCGTTCCTTGTCGAACGAGGCGCCCAGCAGGTCGCCGGCGAAGGGGAAGACGTTGTCCTTCCACTGGTCGTGGGCGCGCACCCGGCGTACCTGTTCGGGCGTGCGCAGGCGTTGCGCCTCCAGCACCGCGCCGAGATCGGCGACGGCCGCAGCCGAGTCCGCCGCCGGCGGCGGCGGGAGGTAGTCGGCCAGGCGCGGTGGGTGGGCCAGCGGATAGGGCGCGGCGGCGGTCTCCCCGAGACAAGACAGCGGCGCGAGCAGCGAAAGGCAGAGCAAGAGCGAAGGGCATAGGGTCTTGTTGTTCATGAAGCGTATTCCCTGAGGCGAGGTTGCATCGGGAGCCGAGGCTCCCACCCACGGCCGTTGCGGATGACGGCCGACGCCACACTCTCCGTCGGTGACTTCCGAAATGCTTGACCCGGCCTGCCGTTGCACATGCCAGCCCCTGCCAATGGCAGGCCCCGGCAAAAGCCGAGGCAGGGAAACACAAGCGGCCTGCGGAGCGACTTCCGAGACTGCGCCCACCTGGCACTCAGGTGGGAGAAAACAATAAATGCAAAATCTCAGACGCGCTGTATTCGCCGGCCTGGTCGCCGGCACGCTTTCCGAAGGGGCGGCCGCGACGGCCGGGGATGGGGGCTTCGTCGAGGACAGCGAACTGCAGTTCCTCGCCCGCACCTACTACTTCAACCGCGACTACCGCGACAGCCCGAACAACGCCGGGCGCAACCGCTTCAAGCCCAGGAGCGAGCGCAACGGCTACCGCGAGGAAACCACCCAGGGCCTGCGCCTCCAGTTCGCCTCCGGCTACACGCCGGGCAGCCTCGGCTTCGGCCTCGACGCCCATGCCATGCTCGGCCTGCAACTGGACAGCGGCGGCGGCCGCACCGGCACCGGCAACCTGCCGGTCGGCGCCGACGGCCATCCCGACCATCGCTACGGCAAGGTCGGTGGCGCCCTCAGGCTACGCCACGGCAAAACCCGCCTGAAGTACGGCCAGACCACCACCAGCGCGCCGGTGTTCGCCGCCAGCAGCAACCGCACGCTGGCCGGCATGGCCTACGGCCTGCTGCTGGAGGATCGCTCGTTCGACGGGCTGCTGCTCGAGGGCGGGCGCTTCACCGCCGCCTCCGGCCCCGGCGAATCCAAGGTCCGCGGCGACATCAGCACCGTCTACGGACGCCTCGGCGCCTATCCGGTGCGCCTCGACGCGGTCGGCTTCCTCGGCGGTCAATGGCAGGCCACGGAGCGGCTGCAACTGTCGCTCTACGCCTCGCGCTTCGACGACATCTGGCAGCAGGCCTATTTCGGCGCCAGCCATCGCCAGCCGCTGGGCGGGGAGCGCGCGCTGCGGGTCGACCTCGACGCCTACCGCACCCGCGACAGCGGCCAGAGCCGCTTCGGCCGCATCGACACCCTGGCCAGCTCCCTGGCCCTGGGCTACGAACAGGGACCGCAGCGCATCACCCTGGCCTACCAGCGTGTCCACGGCGAGCAGCCGTTCGACTACATGGCCTTCGGCGACGGGCGCTCCAGCGCATCCATGGTACTGGCCAACTCGGTGGGCTACTCCGACTTCAACGGACCGGGCGAGCGCTCCTGGCAATTACGCTATGACCTGGACCTCGGCGCGCTCGGCCTGCCTGGGCTCAGCCTGCACGCGCTGCATGCCCGCGGCCGTGCCGGGGCCAGCGCCAGCAGCGCCGCCGAGAGCATCTACGCCGGACTCTACGGGCGTGACGGGCGGCACCGGGAAAGCGACCTCGGCTTCGCCTACCGGGTCAAGGCGGGCCCCCTCGCCGGCCTCGCGCTGCGCGCCTCGCAGGCCTGGCACCGGGGCAACGCGAGCTATCTCGACGGCGACATCGACGAAACCCGGCTGGTCGTCGATTACTCCCGCTCGATCTGGTGACGCCCCGGGCCGCCCCGCGAGGCGGCCCGGATCGTCCTCACGCGCGCGGCAGCAACTGGATGAACAAAGGCGTGGAGAGCAGCACCAGCAGCGTGGTGATCAGCACCATGCCTGCCACTTCGTTCACCGGGCCGTCGTAACGCTTGGCCAACAGGTAGGTGAGCACCGCGGTCGGCATCCCGCACTGGATGGCGAAGGTGCCCGCCGCCACCGCCTCCATGCCCAGGCCGGCAGCGATCCCATAGCCGACCGCGAAACCGCCCCAGACCCGCACCAGAGACAGCAGCAACGGCCGCCAGGTCTCGTGCAGGCGCAGACCGGCCAGCGACAGGCCGAGCATCACCAGCATCAGCGGCACGGTAATCCCGCCCAGCAGGCGGGTCACATCGCGCAACGGCGGCGGCAGGCTCCAGCCCAGGGCGATCAGGCCCAGCGCCACGGCCAGGGCATAGATCATCGGGTTGCGCAGGATGCTCGCCGGGGTGATATCGCCCGAAGCGAACCAGACGCCGAGCGTCGCGTGACCCACCTGGATCAGGGTGGAGAACGCCACCGCATACACCAGCGCCTCCTCGCCGAAGGCCAGGTAGGCGATGGGGATGCCCATGTTCCCGGAGTTCGGCAGCATGATCGACGGCAGGTAGCGCCGCACCGGCATCCGCAGCAGGCGCAGGGAGACCAGGCCCAGCAGGGCGAACGCCAGCACCGCCAGCGCGGTGGCGAGGAACACCCCGGCCACCATGCCAATGGACAGGCCGGGGCGGTCCAGCGACGACAGCAGCAGGCAGGGAAAGCCGACGTTGGCCACCAGGAACACCAGCGCGCGGGTATCCACCGGCCCGGCGGAACGGCTCCAGGCGAAACCGATGCCGGTGCAGATCAGGATCGGCAGCACCACCGCGACGAACTGTGCGATCACAACCCCACCTTGAAGCCCAGTTCCAGCTCCGCTCGCAGGCGGCCGTGGCCGTCGAAGTTGAGCCGGCGCATCTCGCGCAGTTCGTTGGCGCAGAAGGCAGTGCGCCCGTGCAACACCGCGGTGTTGTCGAGCACCAGGATTTCCCCCGGCTCGAGCTTGATCCGCAGTTGGCAGGCCGGATCCTCGAGCGCCGCCACCAGTTCGGCGAAGGCCTCCACCGCCACAGGGTGCTCGACCACCTCGGCCGCCCCGTCGTTCTGCCGGAACTTGATGCCCAGCGCCTCGCCGTTCAGGCGGAACACCGGCTGGGTGCTGCTCTGGTGCTTGCGCACGATGGTCAGGGCGTCGCCGCGCAGCAGGCCGAGATGCTTGGTCGGCATGCGCCGGCGCAGGCGCTCGAAGGCCAGTCCGGCGCTGGCCAGCAGAGTCTCCCCGCCCTCCCGGGCGTTGCGCACGCATTGCAGGCTGCACAATTGCTCCGGGGTGTCGAGGAAAGCGCCGTCGGTGTGCAGCTTGTGCTCCAGCGGCGTGGAGCCGAGGTAGCCGCTGACATACCGCGCATTGCTGATCGGCACGATGCCGTCGGCGTCGGCGCGCGGGTGGGGGGCGGCGCGGCCGAACAACTCCTTGAGCGCGAGAAGTTCCTGCCTGTCTTCGCCCTGTTCGCTGCGCAACAGCAGGAAACCAAACTCGTTGAGGGTCCGGATGATCGCCGATTGTTCCTGGCGGGATAACTTCACCAGCGTTCTCACCGAAACTTTCACGCGTTCGAGATCGAGTGTCGCGTCGAACAATTTGCTATCGAGATTCATATGACCGCTCTCCTCCGAAAGAAAATCAGGAATGCCGCCGACGCGCAGGGCGAGGCCCGGCGCTGGCGCCGCGCTGTCGTAGTGATGGGCAGGCTAGATGCGGGACGCGGCGGTTCGCCGCGAGATACTTGGAGTTGTTTCCGGGGAGGGTCGGGAGAATTGTCGGAAGGGAAAACTGGAAGAATTGGCAGTGCCGATTTTGTATCTGAATATATGGGGCGATTAACGAACGAAATGATCGCGGAATAACCTGCGGATTACCCGCGTGAAACTTTCATGACGCGATATACGCAGAATCCCCGACCAACGGCTGGATACTTCGCTCGATCCCAGTCATTGGTTGGGTCGGTGCAAGAATTTCGAAACATATTACAAATTGCTACGAAACGGCGCCGCCTCGGCCGTCCCCGGCTCGGCGTCACTCCGCCGCTTGCGCCACGGCCTTGGCCTTCGCCAGCTTGCCGGCCGCCTCCAGCAGTTCCGGCGCGGCCCACTGCTCGGCGCTGAATTCGCGACGGATCAGGCCGAAACGCTTGGCCGCCTGGATCGAAGCATCCAGCCGGCCAAGGAAATCGGCGTCCAGGCGCGGCGACAGGGCGTCGCCCAGCTTGCGGCCACGGTACTCGCTCTGCAGGATCACCACCGGGTAGCTGGCCTGCTTCGACACCAGTTCGATGTAGGCGTCGCGGTTCTCCTCGCGGGCCAGCCAGTCCTGGGCCTGCAACTGCACCTTGAGCAGCCGCTCGGTGATGTCCGGATGGGCATCGACGAAAGCCCCGGAGCCGACCAGCAGCGCCTGCAGGGTGCCGGCGCCGTCCAGGTCGCGGGTGCTCAGCGGAATTTCCGCGAGCCCGCGGTCGCGCAGGGCGAACAGCCCGGCCAGGCCCCAGGTGGCATCGATCTGCCTGGCTGCGAGGGCGGACAGGGCGGCGCTGAAGTCGAGGTTGATCACCTTCAGGTCCTTCTCGCTGAGACCGACGCTGGCCAGGGCATTGTCGAACGACAACTGGCTGGCGGTGCCACGGAAGATGCCTACGCGCTTGCCCTTGAGATCCTCCAGGGTCTTGATCCCGGAGCCCGGCTGCACGCCGAGATAGTGGTTGACCCCTCGCGCGGTAGCGGCCAGCAGACGGCTGTCCAGGCCTCCGGACTTGCCGATGATCGCCGCCAGGTCGCCGAGGTAGGCGAAGTCCACCTGGCCGTTGGCGAACGCTTCGTTGACCACCGGGCCGGCGCCCTTGAAGAAGTTCCATTTCACCGCGATGCCGTCGTTGGCGAATTCCTTCTCCAGCAACTGGCGGGTGTAGAGCACGTCGACCACGCCGCCGCCCGAGTGCGAACTGCCGGCGCTGACGTCCGGCACCGCGATGCGGATTTCCTTCGGCGGAGCGGCGCTCGCCAGCGGCACGTAGGCACCGAGCAGGCCGGCGAGGACAGGCGCGGCGAACAGACCGAGCAGGGAAGACGTAAGCGCTTTCATGGGGCGGCTCCTTGGAACGGGAAGAGAGGGATTCCCGCCGGGAGCGGGTGAGCGGCTAGCTATGCACAGCGGCGCCTCGAAAATAAATAATAAAAATTCATTTTTTTATAACCATAAGCAGTATGACAGGCCGCACGGGCCTCTCCGCGTCATATGCAGCCAGAGCATGGAAAATATTCTCCAAATGCATTTGCCGCTGCCTGGCGCCTTTCTTTAAATGACCCTTCTTAGCGAAAAAATGCATTGATGCGGCGATTTATATTCCCATGAAGAATATCGATAAAACCCTTTCGCCCGCCTGGAGCCGGCCACTGCCGCGCCTGGCGCCGCCGCCCTCCGCGGCTTTCGCCCGGCGCCTGGGGGACAGCCTGCTGCCCTGGTTGCTGCCGCTCGGGCTGGCGCTGCTGTGGTGGGTCGCCAGCCATCGCCACTGGATGTCGGCCCAGGTGCTGCCGACTCCCGAGCTGGTCTGGCAGAGCGCCCGCGAGTTGCTCGCCGGCGAACTCTGGAGCGAATTGGCGATCAGCCTGCGGCGCCTGGCCTGGGGCCTGCTCGCCGGGGTCGCCAGCGGCGCCGCGCTAGGCGCCTGGCTGGGCTTCAGTCCGCGTGCCGAGCGCCTGGTCTTCCCCACCTTCAGCGCCCTCGCGCAGATCCCCACGCTGGCCTGGATCCCGCTGTTCATGCTGTTCTTCGGCATCGGCGAACTGCTCAAGCTGGTGGTGCTGGTGAAAGCGGTCGTGGTGCCGGTGACCATCCATACCCTGGTCGGCGTGCGCGACGCCCAGCCCAAGCTGCGCGAAGCCGCCGCGGTGCTGCGCCTGCCGCCACGCCTGCTGGTCTGGCGGCTGATCCTGCCGGCGGCGCTGCCGGCCTTCCTCACCGGGCTGCGCCTGGCCCTGGCGCAGGGCTGGACCTCGCTGCTGGCGGTCGAGCTGCTGGCTTCCAGCGAGGGCATCGGCTACCTGATGGTGCAGGGCCGGCAACTGTTCATGCTCGACATCGTGTTCGTCTGCATCCTCGTCATCGGCCTGGTCGGGGTGGGCATGGACCGCGCCATCCAGTGGCTCGACCACCGCCTGCTGCACTGGCCGCAAGCCGCCACCGGCGAATTCCGCCGGCGCCCGCCGGGACGCGGCTGGCAGCGCCTGCAGGTCTGGCTGCCGCCGCTGGCGCTGCTGCTCCTGTGGCAGTCGGCGAGCAGCGCCGAATGGGTCGATCCGGCGATCCTCGCCAGCCCTCTGGAAGTGGCGCGGGCGACCTGGAGCGGAGCGCTCGACGGCAGCCTGCCGGGCGCCCTGTTCGACAGCCTGAAGCGCACGCTCGGCGGCCTCCTGCTGGGCGGCGGCCTGGGTTTCCTCGGCGGCCTGCTGCTCGGCCTGTGGCGCCCGGCGGAACGCTTCTTCGGCCCCACTTTCGCGGCACTGCGGCAGGTGGCGATCTTCGCCTGGGTGCCGCTGCTCACCGCCTGGTTCGGCCTGGGCGAACCGGCCAAGCTGACGTTCGTCGCAATCGCCGCCTTCTTCCCGCTGCTGCTGGCCACCCAGCGCGGCATCGCCAGCCTGCCGCCGAGCCTCGGCGAGGCGGCCCGGGTGCTGCGCCTGGGTCCCTGGCGACGGCTGCTCCGGCTGGTCCTGCCGGGTGCCGCCCCGTCGGTGTTCGCCGGCCTGCGTCTGGCGCTGATCTACGCCTGGCTGGGAACCATCGGCGCCGAGTACTTCATGCCCTCCGACGGCGGCATCGGCAGCCTGATGATCGGCGCCCAGCAACTGTTCCGCATGGACCTGATCGGTGCCGGCATGCTCCTGGTCGGCCTCACCGGCGCCCTGCTCAATGCTCTCGGCCAACGCATCGAAGCGCGCGCCACGCGCTGGAGACACGCATGAACGCACTCACCGCGCCCGCCACGGGCACCCCGCTGGTCAGCTTCCGCCAGGTGCGCAAGCACTTCGCCGTGGACGGCCGGCGACTGGAAGCGATCCAGCAGTTCGACCTGCAGATCGGCGAGGGCGAGTTCATCGCCATCGTCGGCGCCAGCGGCTGCGGCAAGTCGACCCTGCTGCGCCTGCTGATCGGCCTGGACCGCGACTACGACGGCGAGATCCGCGTCGACGGCCGGCCAATCGCCGGCATCGGCGGCGAACGCGGCATCGTGTTCCAGGAGCACCGCCTGTTCCCCTGGCTGACGGTGCAGCAGAACGTCGCCCTCGGCCTGGTCAACGAAGCCCTTGGCGAAACCGACAAGGCGGCGCGGATCGACGAATACATCCGCCTGGTCGGCCTGCACGGCTTCGAGCGTGCCTACCCGCACCAGTTGTCCGGCGGCATGGCCCAGCGCGTGGCGATCGCCCGCGGCCTGGTGGCCAGCCCGCGCCTGCTGCTGCTCGACGAGCCGTTCAGCGCCCTCGACGCACTGACCCGCCAGCAGTTGCAGGAAGAGTTGCTGGCGATCCGTCGGCGCACCCGCATCACCACCCTGCTGGTCACCCACGACGTCGAGGAGGCGCTCTACCTGGCCGACCGGGTGGTGGTGATGGAGCCGCGCCCGGGGCGGATCAGGCGGGTGGTCGAGGTGGACCTGGCGCACCCGCGCGAGCGCGGTGGCTTCGACTTCCTGCGCCAGCGCGAAGCGCTGCTGCACGAACTGACCGCCGACGGCGAGTACGTCGCGCCACCGCCGCGACGGGTGGAAAACCTGCCCTTCGAATTCCTCGCTTGCTGAAAAGCCCCTTGCCCTGGCCCTTTCCCCTTGCGGGAAGGGCGGGGGCGAGGGCCCCACCCTCTCCTCCCATCCAGACGAGACCCGCGCATGAGCAAACGCCCCAACTTCCTGGTGATCGTCGCCGACGACCTGGGCTTCTCCGATATCGGCGCCTTCGGCGGCGAGATCGCCACGCCGAACCTCGACGCCCTGGCCATCGCCGGCCTGCGCCTGACCGACTTCCACACCGCCTCGACCTGCTCGCCGACCCGCTCGATGCTGCTCACCGGCACCGACCACCACATCGCCGGGATCGGCACCATGGCCGAGGCGCTGACCCCGGAACTGGCAGGCAAGCCGGGTTACGAAGGGCATCTCAACGAGCGCGTGGTGGCGCTGCCGGAGCTGCTCCGCGAGGCCGGCTACCAGACCCTCATGGCCGGCAAGTGGCACCTCGGTCTGAAGCCGGAACAGACGCCCCATGCACGCGGTTTCGAGCGTTCCTTCTCGCTGCTGCCGGGCGCCGCCAACCACTACGGCTTCGAGCCTCCCTACGACGAAAGCACTCCGCGCATCCTCAAGGGCACGCCGGCGCTCTACGTGGAAGACGAGCGCTACCTCGACACGCTGCCGGAGGGTTTCTATTCCTCCGATGCCTTCGGCGACAAGCTGCTGCACTACCTCAAGGAGCGCGACCAGAGCCGGCCGTTCTTCGCCTACCTGCCGTTCTCCGCGCCGCACTGGCCGCTACAGGCGCCGCAGGAGATCGTCGAGAAGTACCGCGGCCGCTATGACGCCGGCCCAGAGGCGCTGCGCCAGGAACGCCTGGCCCGGCTCAAGGAGCTGGGCCTGGTGGAGGCGGACGTCGAAGCCCATCCGGTGCTCGCCCTGAGCCGCGAGTGGGAAGCCCTGGACGACGAGGAACGGGCGAAGTCGGCGCGGGCGATGGAGGTCTACGCGGCGATGGTCGAGCGCATGGACTGGAACATCGGCAGGGTCGTGGACTACCTGCGTCGGCAGGGCGAGCTGGACAACACCTTCGTCCTGTTCATGTCCGACAACGGCGCCGAAGGCGCCCTGCTGGAGGCCTTTCCGAAATTCGGCCCGGATTTGCTGGGCTTTCTCGACCGGCACTACGACAACAGCCTGGAGAACATCGGCCGCGCCAATTCCTACGTCTGGTATGGCCCGCGCTGGGCCCAGGCGGCCACCGCGCCGTCGCGCCTGTACAAGGCGTTCACCACCCAGGGCGGCATTCGCGTGCCAGCGCTGGTGCGCTACCCGCGGCTAAGCCGGCAGGGCGCGATCAGCCATGCCTTCGCCACGGTGATGGACGTCACCCCGACCCTCCTCGACCTCGCCGGTGTCCGCCACCCAGGCAAGCGCTGGCGCGGCCGCGAGATCGCCGAACCGCGCGGCAGGTCGTGGCTGGGCTGGCTTTCCGGCGAGACCGAGGCGGCCCACGACGAGAACACCGTGACCGGCTGGGAGCTGTTCGGCATGCGTGCGATCCGCCAGGGCGACTGGAAGGCGGTGTACCTGCCGGCCCCGGTGGGTCCGGCCACCTGGCAGCTCTACGACCTGGCCCGCGACCCGGGCGAGATCCACGACCTCGCTGACAGCCAGCCGGGCAAGCTGGCGGAGCTGATCGAGCATTGGAAGCGCTACGTCAGCGAGACCGGTGTCGTAGAGGGGGCTTCGCCTTTCCTGGTGCGATAAGCGGAACCTCTCCCCTCGCCCTCTCCCTTCAGGAGGGAACGTCTGGCCATAAGGTCGGGGAGAGGGGCTACTTCGCCGGGCGGAACGAGGCGCCCCGGGTCAGGCCGAGAAACCGCCATCGATGGTCAGGCTGGCCCCGGTGATGTAGGCCGCTTCCGGCCCGGCCAGGTAGGCGACGAAGCTGGCGATTTCCTCGCTGCGGGCGTAGCGCGGCAGCGCCATCAGGCCCTTGAGGGTCTCGGCGAAGTCGCCGTCGTCCGGGTTCATGTCGGTATCCACCGGACCCGGCTGCACGTTGTTCACCGTGATCCCGCGCGGGCCGAGGTCGCGGGCCAGGCCCTTGGTCAGGCCGACCAGCGCCGACTTGCTCATCGCGTAGGTGGCGCCGCCGGCGAACGGCATACGTTCGGCATTGGTGCTGCCGATGCTGATCACCCGCCCGCCGTCGCCCATGTGCTTGACCGCCGCCTGGGTGGCGACGAAGACGCTGCGCACGTTGATCGCCAGGGTCCGCTCGAAGTCGGCCAGCGGCAGCTCTTCCACCGAACCGAGGGCGAGGACGGCGGCGTTGTTGACCAGGATGTCGATGCGTCCGAAGCGAGCCGCCGCTTCGTCGACGGCGGCGACGAGCGCGGCCGCGTCGGCGCTATCGGCATGCAGGGCCAGGATGCTGGCTCCGGCGCCTTCGAGTTCGGCCGCCAGGGCCCGGGACTTGTCCGCCGAGCTGACGTAGGTGAAGGCGACGCTGGCGCCTTCGGCGGCCAGCCGGCGAACGATGGCGGCGCCGATGCCGCGGGAACCGCCCTGGACGAAGGCGACTTTGCCGGCGAGGGATGCAGAGGATACGGACATGGAAATCTCCATCGGAGTGGATAGACAGGCCCCGAGTTTCCGTCGTCCATTGCAGACCTGGTAGCGGGTAATCGCTATATTCAGCCGATACCAATGGTTTATGCGGGCCCTTTCCCATGGAAACCCTCAGCAACATCCAGTGCTTCGTCCGCAGCGCCGAGGCCGGTAGCTTCGCCGAGGCCGCCAGGCGCCTGGGCCTGACGCCGGCCGGGGTGGGCAAGAACGTCGCCCGCCTGGAAAGCAACCTCGGCGTGCGCCTGTTCCAGCGCAGCACCCGGCGCCTGACCCTGACCGAAGCCGGGGAGCGTTTCCTGCAAGAGGTCGGCGGCAGCCTGGAGGGCATCCAGACCGCTCTCGCCAACGTCTCCAGCGTCGGCAACCAACCCAGCGGCACGTTGAAGGTCAGCATGGGGCTGGCCTTCGGCCGCGACTACATCCTGCCGCTGCTCGGCGAGTTCCTCGAACGCTATCCCGACATCGTGCCCGACTGGCATTTCGACAATCGCCAGGTGGACCTCATCGGCGAAGGCTTCGACGCCGCCATCGGCGGCGGTTTCGAACTGCCGCCCGGGGTGGTGGCGCGCGACCTGACGCCGGGCCACCTGATCCTCCTCGCCTCGCCCGCCTACCTCCGCGACAAGCCGCCAATCCGCCATCCAGGCGACCTGGGCGGCTTCGACGGGATCCGCATCCGCTCGCCGCAGACCGGCCGCGTGCGCTCCTGGCCGCTGCGCCGACGCAACGGCGAGGAGGCGCCGATCGAGCTGCGCGAACGCATGACCATGAGCGACCCGGAAGCCACCTGCGAGGTCGCCGCCATGGGCCTGGGCATCACCCTGGTATGCATGCAGCACGCCTATGCCTACCTGGAGTCCGGCGCCCTGGTGCGGGTCCTGCCGGACTGGTACGTCGACGCCGGCAACACCAGCCTCTACTACGCGGCGAACAAGCTGCTACCGGCCAAGACCCGGGTCTTCGTCGACTTCGTCGTCGACTACTTCCGCCGCCAGGACCTGGCCCGGCGCTTCTCCGCCTTCCCAACCGGCTAGCGCCAGCCATCCGTCGCCTCGGCAAACGGGAAAAGGCCCTGGCACCGGCCTCGCCGGAAAAACGGCAGTTTGACATTACCGATTGGGACTCTAGTTTTAGAAAACGCCGCCGACGAGCTTGGAAGGCGTCTTCCGCACGGTCCCGAGGGACCGCCTGGAAGCCCTGCTCCGATCCGGCACATGGAGTGCAGCATGCGCGAGTCCCTCGGTGTTTCGTTACCATCCCGGCCCCTGCTGCTGAAGCTGGGCCTGCTTTCCCTACCCTGGGCGTTGTGCGCCGGGCTGCATGCCGTCGGCCTCGGCGTCTGGCTGGTCCTGGCGCTCGGTTGGTTCGCCAGCCTGGCCATGCTCGTCCTCCTCCTGCGCGCCCCTCGGCAAGCGGTAGCGAATGCCAACCCGCAGGCGGATGCCGCTTCGCCGGCCTGGAGCGCGGCGCAACGGGCGCTCGCCGACGAAACCGCGCAACTGGACGGTCACGCCCGGCAGATCGACGAACTGCTGCATTCGGCGATCCGCCAGCTCAGCGACAGCTTCCACGGCCTCGCCGAACGCATCGATACCCAGCGCGGCCTGTCCCATTCGCTGATCGAGCGCTACGACGGGCGCGGCCAGGTCGACGAAGGCATCAACTTCCAGGACTTCGTCAGGACCACCCAGCAGACCCTCAGCCTGTTCGTCGAGGCTACCCTGGAAACCAGCCGGACCTCGCAGCAACTGGTGGAACGCATGGACCAGGTGCGCCTGAAGATCACCGAGATCCTGCAGTCGACCCAGGACATGGACGCCATCGCCAAGCAGACCAACCTGCTCGCCCTCAACGCTGCCATCGAGGCCGCCCGAGCCGGCGAGAGCGGCCGCGGCTTCGCCGTGGTCGCCGATGAAGTGCGCGCGCTGTCGACCCGCTCCACGGAGTTTTCCGCCGCCATCCGCAAGCACGTCGACGTGGTCCACCACGAGATCCAGGACGCCGAGAGCGCGATCTCGCAACTGGCCGACAAGGACATGTCCTTCGCCCTCGATTCCAAGCAGAAGATCCAGGGCATGCTCGATGACCTGGAGGCGATGAACCGGCACACCCTGAAGGTCATCCACGAACTGGACCGGCTCTCACTGGAAGTCGGCCAGGGCGTCGATGCGGCGGTCACCGCCCTGCAATTCCAGGACATGGGCAGCCAGTTGCTCGGCCAGATGCGCAAGCACCATGCGCGTCTTGGCGCCTTCGCCCTCGGCCTCGGCGCGCTGGAGGCGCGGCCGCGCCAGGAATGGCCCGAACGGGTCGCGCGGGAGGTCGAGGAACTGCGCCGGCCCTTGCCCAGCCCGGTGAGCCAGAACAGCGTCAACGTGGGCGAAGTGGAATTGTTCTGAGGGGTATCGATAGCCAATCCGTCTAACCGGATAACTATCCGACGAGAAACCGGCGCCAATAATTGAAATCCACCGGACATTGTCTTTACTGGAACTAGCAAAGGGCCATCAGAGCCCTCCGTCACAGCCACCTGGCACACACCACCTTCGCCGCCGAGCTTGGCGCTGCGGTAGGGACACCGTGAGGACGCAAGACCATGGGCAAACCGATTCTGATCGTCGACGACTCGGCGTCTATCCGCCAGATGCTGAGCTTCACCCTGAAGTCCGCCGGCTACGAGGTGGACGAGGCCGCGGACGGCAAGGAAGGCCTCGGCAAGGCCCAGAGCAAGAGCTACAGCCTGGTGTTCACCGACCAGAACATGCCGAACATGGACGGCCTGTCGCTGATCCGCAGCCTGCGTAACCTGGCCGGCTACCGCAGCGTGCCGATCCTCATGCTGACCACCGAATCGAGCGACGCGATGAAGCAGCAGGGACGCAGCGCCGGCGCCACCGGCTGGCTGGTGAAGCCGTTCGACCCGCCGAAACTGCTCGAAGTGACGCGCAAGGTCCTGCCCTGATTCCCGTTCCCCCGCGGGGGAGGTCCCATGCCCCAGGATATGAGCCAGTTTCTCCAGGTGTTCTTCGAGGAAACCGAGGAACACCTGGCCACCCTCGAACTCCTCCTGATCGGTCTCGACCTGGACCGGCCGGACAGCGAGACGCTGCACGGCATCTTCCGCGCCGCGCATTCGATCAAGGGTTCCAGCGGAATGTTCGGTTTCGACGACATCACCTCCGTCACCCACGAACTGGAGACCCTGCTCGACCGCATCCGCTGCGGCCAGATGGGCCTGCGGCCGGACATGATCAGCTCCTTCCTCGAAGCCCGCGACGTACTGCAGCGCCTGCTCGACGCCCATCGCAGCGGCCGTCCCGACCCCGGGGTGCCGTTGCTGGAGACGGTCGAGCGGCTGCGCGGCTGGCTGCGTGCGCCGGAGCAGGAAGCGGCGGAGGAAGGCTTCGGCCTGTTCGACGACGCGCCCACCAGTCCCGCCAGGGAAACCGCGGACGACGATGCCTTCGGCTTCTTCGACGAAGGCCCGGGCGCTCCGGAACGAGCGGCCGCGCCGGAAGCGTTCGGGCTCTTCGACGAGGCGCCCGGCGCACCGGCCGCGAGCGAAGCGTTCGGCCTCTTCGATGACGCGCCGGGCTCCCCGCCCACGGAGGAACGCGCCTTCGGCCTGTTCGACGGCGCCCCCGGCAGCCCCGCCGCGCCCAGCGCGCCCGCGCAAGCCGTCGCCGCGCCGGCCAGGGGCGCAGTCGCGCCCGTGCGTGGCGACGGCGAGTCCGGCTCGATCCGGGTCAGCGTGGAAAAGATCGACAGCCTGATCAACCTGGTCGGCGAACTGGTGATCACCCAGGCCATGCTCGGCCAGCTCGGCGAGCAGCTCGATCCGAGCCACCACGAGCGCTTGCAGCACGCCCTGGCCCAGCTCGAACACAACACCCGCGACCTGCAGGAGTCGGTGATGTCGATCCGCATGCTGCCGATCAACTTCATCTTCAGCCGCTTCCCCAGGCTGGTGCGCGACACCGCCACGCGCCTGGGCAAGCAGGTCGAGCTGCACCTGCACGGCGAGCACACCGAACTGGACAAGAGCGTGATCGAGAAACTCAGCGATCCGCTCACCCACATCGTCCGCAACAGCATCGACCACGGCATCGAAACACCCGCCGAACGCCTCGCCGCCGGCAAGCCGGCGAGCGGCACGGTGAAGCTCGCCGCCAGCCACCAGGGCGGCAGCGTGGTGGTGGAGGTTTCCGACGACGGTCGCGGCCTGTCGCGTCCGCGCATCCTCGCCAAGGCCCGCGAGCGCAACCTGCCGGTGCATGACGGGATGAGCGACGCCGAGGTCTGGCAACTGGTGTTCATGCCCGGCTTCTCCACCGCCGAGACGGTTACCGAGCTGTCCGGACGCGGCGTCGGCATGGACGTGGTGAAGCGCAACATCGGTGCCATGGGCGGGCGCATCGACATCGACTCGGCGCCCGGCATGGGCACTCGCATCGGCATCCGCCTGCCGCTGACCCTGGCGATCCTCGACGGCCTGATCGTCGCCGTCGAAGCGGTCAACTACGTGATTCCGCTGACCTACATCGTCGAGTCGTTGCAGGCGCGCAGCGACGACGTGCGCGGCCTCGGCGGCGAAGACAACGCGATGATCCGCGTGCGCGGCGAGTACCTGCCGCTGTTCAGCCTGCACGAGCTGTTGCGCATCGGCGGCGAAGCGCCGGCGCCGGAGCAGGGCATCGTGGTGATCCTCGAGTCCGAGGAGCGCAGCTTCGCCCTGCAGGTGGACGAGCTGGTCGGCCAGCAGCAGGTGGTGATCAAGAGCCTGGAACAGAATTTCCGCCGCGTGGAGGGTATCGCCGGCGCCACCATCATGGGCGACGGCAGCGTCGCCCTGATTCTCGACGTCGATGCGCTGCCACGCCTGGCGGCGCGGGAGGACACCGCCGATGAACGGCACTGAGGCAAGCCAGGCGAACGGCCCGGCGCAGGAATACCTGACCTTCACCCTGGGCCGCGAGGAGTACGCCATCGACATCCTCCGCGTGCAGGAGATCCGCGGCTACGACCAGGTCACCGCGATCGCCAACGCGCCGCCCTTCATCAAGGGCGTGATCAACCTGCGCGGGGCGATCGTGCCGATCGTCGACCTGCGCATCAAGTTCCACCTCGCCGAGGTCACCTACGACCCGTTCACCGTGGTGATCATCCTCAACATCGGCCGGCGCATCGTCGGCGTGGTGGTGGACTCGGTATCCGACGTGATCGCC
The DNA here is from genome assembly GCF_013343155.1 of Pseudomonas sp. FDAARGOS_761. Classification (NCBI taxonomy): domain Bacteria; kingdom Pseudomonadati; phylum Pseudomonadota; class Gammaproteobacteria; order Pseudomonadales; family Pseudomonadaceae; genus Pseudomonas; species Pseudomonas sp. FDAARGOS_761. The sequence goes on from NZ_CP054572.1 coordinate 5,369,857, forward strand.
CTGGGCGGCGACGCGATCAGGCCGCCGCCGGAGTTCGGCGCCAGCTTCGACACCGAATACCTGCTCGGCCTGGCCACCGCGGGCGAGCGCATGTTGATCCTGGTGGACATCGAGAGACTGATGACCAGCCGCGAAATGGCGCTGGTCGACGAAGCCGCGGCCTGAGCGGCGCCAACGAGGGATAGGCAGGGGATATCGAAATGGGTCTGTTCAATGCACATGCGGTGGCGCAGCAACGCGCCGACCGGATCGCCACGCTCCTCCAGTCGTTCGCCGACGGCCAGCTCGACACCGCCGTCGGCGAGGCCCCGGCGCCCGGCTACGAGCGTCTTTACGACAGCCTGCGGGCGCTACAGCGGCAACTGCGCGAACAACGCGCCGAACTCCAGCAGGTGGAAAGCCTGGAGGCGGGGCTGGCGGAGATGAGCCGCCAGCACGAAGCCGGCTGGATCGACCAGACGATTCCCGCCGAACGCCTAGAAGGCCGCGCGGCGCGCATCGCCAAGGGCGTCAACGAACTGGTGGCCGCGCACATCGCGGTGAAGATGAAGGTGGTCAGCGTGGTCACCGCCTACGGCCAGGGCAACTTCGAGCCGCTGATGGACCGCCTGCCGGGCAAGAAGGCGCAGATCACCGAAGCCATCGACGGCGTTCGCGAGCGCCTGCGCGGGGCCGCCGAGGCGACCTCGGCGCAACTGGCCACGGCGGCCTACAACGCGCGGATCAAGAGCGCGCTGGACAACGTCTCGGCCAACGTGATGATCGCCGACAACGACCTCAACATCATCTACATGAACCGCACCGTCAGCGAGATGCTCGGCCGCGCCGAAGCGGATATCCGCAAGCAACTGCCGAACTTCGACGCCGGCCGCCTGTTGGGCGCCAACATCGACGTGTTCCACAAGAACCCGGCGCACCAGCGGCACCTGCTGGCCAACCTCACCGGCGTGCACAAGGCCGAGCTCAACCTCGGCGGCCGGCGCTTCTCCCTCGACGTGGTGCCAGTGTTCAACGACGCCAACGAACGCCTCGGCTCCGCCGTGCAATGGACCGACCGCACCGAGGAACACCGCGCCGAGCAGGAAGTCTCGCAACTGGTGCAGGCGGCGGCCGCCGGCGACTTCAGCAAGCGCGTCGAGGAGGCCGGCAAGGAAGGCTTCTTCCTCAGGCTGGCGAAGGACCTGAACAGCCTGGTGGATACCGCCGACCGCGGCTTGCGCGACGTCTCGCGGATGCTCGGGGCGCTGGCCCAGGGCGACCTCACCCAGCGCATCGAGGCCGACTACCAGGGCACCTTCGGCCAGCTCAAGGACTTCTCCAACGAGACCGCGCTGAGCCTGTCGCGGATGCTCGGGCAGATTCGCGAGGCCGCCGACACCATCAACACCGCCGCCAGCGAGATCGCCAGCGGCAACGCCGAACTGTCGGCGCGCACCGAGCAGCAGGCGTCGAGCCTGGAGGAAACCGCCTCGAGCATGGAAGAACTGACCAGCACGGTGAAGCTCAACGCCGAGAATGCCCGCCAGGCCAACTCGCTGGCGGCCAATGCCTCGGAAGTGGCGACCCAGGGCGGCACCGTGGTGCAGAAGGTGGTCAGCACCATGTCCTCGATCAACGAGTCGGCGCGCAAGATCGCCGACATCATCGGGGTGATCGACGGCATCGCCTTCCAGACCAACATCCTCGCCCTCAACGCCGCGGTCGAGGCAGCCCGCGCCGGCGAGCAGGGCCGCGGCTTCGCGGTGGTCGCCGGGGAAGTGCGCACCCTCGCCCAGCGTTCCGCCGCCGCGGCCAAGGAGATCAAGACGCTGATCTCCGACTCGGTGGACAAGGTGGAGAACGGCAACACCCTGGTGGCCCAGGCCGGACAGACCATGAGCGACATCGTGGTAGCGATCCGCCGGGTCACCGACATCATGTCGGAGATCGCCGCCGCCTCCGCCGAGCAGAGCACCGGCATCGAAGAGGTGAACAGCGCGGTCTCGCAGATGGACGACATGACCCAGCAGAACGCCGCGCTGGTGGAGGAAGCCGCGGCCGCCGCCGAGGCCATGCAGGAGCAGGCGGGCCTGCTCAACCAGTCGGTGGCGGTGTTCAGGCTGGACACTCCGCCGAGCGTGGTCCAGCTCGCCAGCGCGCGGCCGTCCGCGCCACGCCCCAGCGCGCCGGCGCCGCTGGCCCGCAGCGGCATGGCGCGGGCCAGCAAGGCGCGCAAGGAAGACGGCTGGGAAGAGTTCTGAGACCACGCCGCGCCTCCGCCAGGCGGAGGACGGCAAGCCCTTAGGGTCGACCAGGGAAACCCGACGCCAATGCCCACCTCCACGCCTTCGCCGGTGTTCGGCAACCAGGAGTTCCACTACACCCGCGAGGACTTCCAGCAAGTACGCGAGCGGCTCTACCGGCTGACCGGCATCAGCCTGGCCGAGAGCAAGGCGCAACTGGTCTATAGCCGCCTCTCGCGGCGCCTGCGCCTGCTGCGGCTCGGCAGCTTCGCCGAATATTTCACCCACCTCGACCGCGAGCCGGGCGAGCAGCAGTTGTTCGTCAACGCGCTGACCACCAACCTCACCGCATTCTTCCGCGAACGCCACCACTTCCCCCTGCTCGCCGACCTCGCCCGCCGCCAGTTGCAGCGGCATCGCCCGCTGCGCATCTGGTCGGCGGCGGCGAGCACCGGCGAGGAACCCTATTCGATCGCCATCACCCTGGTGGAGGCGCTGGGCAGCTTCGATCCGCCGGTGAAGATCGTCGCCTCGGATATCGACACCGGGGTGCTCGACTGCGCCCGCCTGGGCGTCTATCCGCTGGAACGCCTGGAGCAGATGCCGGCGCCACTGAAGAAACGCTTCTTCCTCCGTGGCACCGGGCCCAACGCCGGCAAGGCGCGGGTGGTGGAGGAACTGCGGCAACTGGTGGAGTTCCGCCAGATCAACCTGCTGGAAGCGGACTGGTCGATCGCCGGAGAACTCGACGCGATCTTCTGCCGCAACGTGATGATCTACTTCGACAAGCCGACCCAGACCCGCCTGCTGGAACGCATGGTGGCCCTGCTGCGGCCGGAGGGCCTGTTCTTCGCCGGGCATTCGGAGAACTTCGTCCACGCCAGCCACCTGGTGCGGCCCGTCGGCCAGACCGTCTACAGCCCGGCCTGATCGCGATGAATCTCCAGGCCCGGGAAGGCGCGCCGCTGAACCGCTACTACGATCCGTACTTCGCCTGCGATGCGGTGAAGCTGTTGCCCGGCGAGTACTTCGCCAGCGGCGAAGACCTGGTGATCGTCACCGTGCTCGGCTCCTGCGTCTCGGTGTGCCTGCGCGACCCGCTCAACGGCATCGCCGGGATGAACCACTTCATGCTCCCCGAGCGCGGCCTCGGCGGCGACCCGGCCTCGCCGTCGGCGCGCTACGGCAGCCATGCCATGGAACTGCTGATCAACCGCATGCTGGCCCTCGGCGCCAGCCGCGAGCGCCTGCAGGCCAAGGTCTTCGGCGGCGGCTCGGTACTGCGCCAGATCAGCGCCGCCATCGGCCAGCGCAACGTCGAGTTCACCCTCGACTACCTGGCCACCGAGCGTATCCCGCTGCTCGCCAGCGACGTGCTGGAGGCCTTCCCGCGCAAGATCTACTTCTTCCCGCGCAATGGCCGGGTCCTGGTGAAGTCCCTGGTGGAACTGAAGAACGACACCGTGCTGCAGCGTGAACGCGACTACCGCCGCCGTATCGATCGCAACGCGGACGGCGGCCCCATCGACCTGTTCTGACTCTCCGGGAGAGCCCGCCATGCCCATCAGTGTCCTGGTCGTCGACGATTCCGCCCTGATCCGCAGCCTGCTCAAGGAGATCATCCAGGCCGACCCGGAGCTGCGCCTGGTCGGCTGTGCGCCGGACGCCTTCGTCGCCCGCGACCTGATCAAGCAGCACGCGCCGGACGTGATCAGCCTCGACGTGGAAATGCCGCGGATGGACGGCCTGACCTTCCTCGACAAGCTGATGAAGGCGCGGCCGACCCCGGTGCTGATGATCTCCTCGCTCACCGAGCGCGGTTCCGAAGCCACCCTGCGCGCGCTGGAACTGGGCGCGGTGGACTTCATCGCCAAGCCCCGGCTGGGCATCGCCGAAGGCATGCAGGCCTATGCCGAGGAAATCCGCGCCAAGCTCAAGACCGTCGCCCGCGCCCGCCTGCGCCGCCGTGCGGCGGACGCGCCGGCGCCGCCGGAAAGCGCAGCGCCGCTGCTCAGCACCGAGAAGATCATCGCCCTCGGCGCCTCCACCGGCGGCACCGAGGCGCTCAAGGAAGTGCTGCTCGGCCTGCCGGCGCACAGTCCCGGAGTGGTCATCACCCAGCACATGCCTCCCGGCTTCACCCGCAGCTTCGCCGAGCGCCTGGATCGCCTGACCCGGCTCAGCGTCAGCGAAGCGCGCGACGGCGACCGCATACTGCCCGGCCACGCCCTGGTCGCGCCGGGCGACCACCACATGGAGGTGCAGCGCTCCGGCGCCAACTACGTGGTGCGTTTGAACCGCCAGGCGCAGGTCAACGGCCACCGCCCGGCAGTGGACGTGATGTTCGAGTCGCTGGCTCGCTGCGCCGGGCGCAACCTGCTCGCCGGCCTGCTCACCGGCATGGGCAAGGACGGCGCGCGCGGGCTCCTGGCGATCCGCCAGGCCGGCGGCTACACCCTGGCCCAGGACGAGGCTACCTGCGTGGTCTACGGCATGCCCCGCGAAGCGGTGGAACTGGGCGCCGCGGAAGACGTGCTGCCGCTCGAACGGATCGCCGCCGCGCTGCTCCAGCAAGCCGCCCGGCGCGGCAGCGGCAACCGCCTCTGAGCGGGATCCTGGCCGGCCCGCTGCGCTTTTTCGCCGCCCCCCGCAACCTCCCCCGCCGAGACCCCGCCGACGACAGGCCCGAACCACGGGCCTTTGCCTGCTCGCCATCATTGTGACGTCAAATTAATGGCGAAATAAAACCAAATTACGTTGCCTGAAATAATGCACATCTGCACAATTGGCCCTTTCGCCAAAAGTTCGACACACGCTTTCGATCCATGATTTCGGCCGCGGGCCGGGCGAGAAACTGATAGGGATAGCCATGGCGGCGAACTGGGGGTTGCGCGGCAAATCGGTGGTGGCGCTGTTGCTGGCCTGTGCCCTGGCACTGGTCCCGGCGGTGCTGCTGGGCTGGCGCGCGATGGACGACATCCGTACGCACTTCGGCCTGGCCTACGCGAAGAACTTCACCCTGCTGCACCGGCAGAAGATCCTCGCCCCGGTCTCCCGCGAACTGGCGTTGTCGCGCCGTTTCGCCGAATCGGTGGTGACCCGCGACTGGCTGCTGAAGGAAGACGACCCGGCGCGCCGCGCGCTGTTCTTCCGCGAGGCCGAGGGCTACCGCGGCGACTTCCGCGACCACGCCTACTTCATCATCGCCAGCGGCTCCCAGCACTACTACTTCAACGACGGCAGCCAACCCTACAGCGAACGGCCGCGCTACACCCTGGAGGCCGGCGACCCGGAAGACGCCTGGTACTTCAATACCCTGCGCAACAGCGCCGCCTACAACATCAACGTCAATGTCGACAGCAAGCTGAACCTGACCAAGGTCTGGTTCAACCTGGTGATCCGCGACCAGGGCCGGCCCATCGGCCTGGCCGGCAGCGGCCTGGACCTGAGCGACTTCCTCGACGACTTCATCATCGCCCGCGAGCCGGGCGTGACGCCGATGATCGTCGGCGACGACGGCGCCATCCAGGCCCACCCGGACCGCCGCCTGATCGCCTACAGCTCCGCCGCCGGCGGCGCCAGCGAACGCCACCGGGTGTTCGACCTGCTCGACCAGCCGGAACAGCGCGACGCCCTGCGCGAGGCCATGCGCCTGGCCCGCGCCAAGGCCGGCTCGGTGCACTGCCTGTGGGCCGGCCTCGACGGCCGCCAGCAACTCTTCGCCGTGGCCTACATTCCCCAACTGCGCTGGTACGTGCTCACCGCCGTCGACCTGCACGCCGCCCAGGTCCTCGACAACCGCTGGCTTTGGCCGCTGGCGGGCACGTTCCTGCTGTTGCTGGTGGCCCTGCTGCTGGGCTTCGCCTATGCCGTCGAGCGCCTGCTGTTGCGCCCCCTGCGCAGCCTCAAGCGCTCGGCCAAGGCGATCGCCGCCGGGCGCTACGACACGCCGCTGCCGCTGGCGCGCCAGGACGAGATCGGCTCGCTGTCGAAGGCCTTCGCCAGCATGGCCGACCAGGTCCGCCGGCACACCGCCGAGCTGGAAGACAAGGTCCAGGAGCGCACCCAGGCGCTGGAGGAAGCCAACCGCGAGATGGCCGCCGCGCAGAAGAAGATCGGCGACAGCCTCGACTATGCCAGCCTGATCCAGCGCGCGATCCTCCCCGACCGCCAGCTCAGCGCCACGCTCGGCGAGCATCACTTCATCCTGTGGAAACCGCGCGACGTGGTCGGCGGCGACTTCTACGTGTACCGCGAGCAGGCCGACGGCTACCTGATCGGCGTGGTCGACTGCGCCGGTCACGGCGTGCCCGGCGCGCTGATGACCATGCTCGCCCGCGCCGCCATCGACCACGCCATCGAGGCGGTGGGCAGCCGCGACCCGGCGGCGATCCTCGGCGAGACCGACCAGGCGATGCGCAGCATGCTCAGCCAGGAGCAGATCCCCCAGGCGCTGGCCACCAACATGGATGCCGGGCTGGTCTGGGTCGACCGCCGGCGCCGCCAGCTGGCCTTCGCCGGGGCGAAGATCTCGCTGTACGCCAGCGACGGCGAGGAGGTCCAGGAACTCAAGGGCGCGCGCCGGGCGATCGGCGACAAGCGCCGTGGCGACTACCGCAACATCGAGGTACCGCTGGCGCCGGGCTGGACCTTCTACCTGAGCACCGACGGTTTCCTCGACCAGGCCGGCGGCGAACACGGCTTCGGCTTCGGCAGCCGGCGCTTCGCCGACATGCTCCGCGACCACGCGCGGCAGCCGCTCCCCGAGCAGGCCGAGGCCTTCGTGGCGACGCTCGCCGAGTACCAGGGCGAGCACCCGCAACGCGACGACATCACCATCCTGTCCTTCCGATTCGACTAGGGGCACCCATGGAAACGCTAGACCTGCTGGCCATGCGTGAAAGCTACACCCGCCAACGCATCCTGCTCTGCTTCAACGGACCGATCTCGCGCAGCCTGATCGAGGAGATAGGCCACGCGCTGCGCAACTACCTGCACGCCGAACAGGCCAAGCCGAGCGAAGCGATGGACGTCTTCGCGGTGTACATCGAGATGACCCAGAACATCCGCCACTACGCCAATCTCAAGGGCTACGGCGAACACGAGGCGGCGGCCACGGTAGCCATCGCCCGCAACGAGGACGGCCACTACGTGGTGTCCGCCGGCAACCTGGTGGAGCGTGACGACGGCCAGAGCCTGGTGCGCAGCATCCAGGCCATCGCCAACCTCGACAAGGCCGCCCTCAAGGCCGCCTACAAGGAGCAGCTACGCCGCCCGCGCGACAGCGGCTGCGCCAGCGGAGCCGGTCTCGGCCTGCTGGACATCGCCCGCAAGTCCAGCGAACCACTGGCCGCATCGCTGAAGGAACAGCCCGACGGGCGCGCCTTCTTCAGCCTGCGCGCCGTGATCTGACCCCGTGTTTTAGGAAGAACACCATCATGAGTGACCTGCACATACCCGGCACCCAGTCCACGCCCGCCATCCAGGGCGACTGGCAGGCCGGACGCCTGTCCATGCAAGGCGATTCCTACCCGGAAAACTCCTATGAACTGTTCGGCCAGGTGATCGACTGGGTCGAGCGCTTCCTCGCCGACGGGCAGCGGCCGCTGGAACTGGACCTGCGCCTGCTGTACCTGAACACCAGTTCGATCAAGGCCATGATGGACATCCTCGACCTGCTCGAAGAGGCCCACCAGGGCGGTCGCCCGGTCAGCCTGCGCTGGCACTACGACCGGCGCAACGAACGGGTCGCCGAGCTGGCCGAGGAGTTCCGCGAGGATTGCAGCTTCCCCTTCGCCATCCAGGCCCACGACGAGTAGCCGACGATGAGCCGCGAACGCGAACTGGACGCCTGGATCGACGGCCTGCTGGCCGATCCGCAGTTCCACGGACATCCGCTGCACCAGGCGCTGGCCCGCCTGCGCCAGCAATCGCTGGAGCAACTGGTGCGGCTGGAGCGCATCGCCCGGATCTCCGACGGTTTCCAGTCGATGGCGCGGGAGCAGAACCTGTCGCTGTCCGAGCGCTACCACAAGCAACTGCGGCGCCTGGAAAAGGTGGCGCGGATCTCCGACCGCTACCAGCAGATGATGCGCGACCTCAACCTGGCGCTGAAGGAAGCCTCGATCCGCGACCCGCTGACCGGCCTGCCCAACCGACGCATGCTGCTGGAGCGCCTCAGGGAGGAGAACGAACGCTCCCAGCGCCACGGCCAGAGCTACGTGCTGGCGATGCTCGACGTGGACTTCTTCAAGCAGGTCAACGATACCTGGGGCCACGACAGCGGCGACCGGGTGCTGGTGGAAATCGCCCGGGCCATGGAGTCCGAGCTACGCGAATACGACCTCTGCGGCCGCTGGGGCGGCGAGGAATTCCTCCTGCTGCTGCCGCAGACCCGCCTGCAGGATGCCGGCCCGGTACTCGAGCGGGTGCGCGACAGCGTACGGACCCTGGCGGTACGCGTCGGCACCGAGGCGCTGAGCGTCACCGCCAGCGTCGGCGTCACCGAACACCGCATCGGCGAAACCTATTCGCAGACCGTCAATCGCGCCGACGCCGCACTGCTCGACGCCAAGCGCAGCGGCCGCGACAAATGCGTGTTCGCCGCGCTCCCGCCGCTTCCTGCCCCTTCCCGCCCGGCTCCAGCGCGCTGAGCCTCCTCAGGCGTCCAGCCGCTGCGGCCGCACCTGGCCTCGGCTGAGGTCCACCAGCAGCGCCTGTAGCGCCTCGAAGCGCGCCACCGGCAACTCCAGGGTCAGGACGACGCCGTCGGCGCCGTAGTCTTCGGCCGCCACGCTGGCGCCCAGCGCCAGGCTGCGCGCCTTGAGCAGCGTGTGGTCGGCGAAGGCACAGGCGAAGCGCACCCGGCAGCGCTCGACCAGCTCGCTGCGCGGCGCCTGCTGCAGGCACTTGGCCGCGCCGCCACCATAGGCGCGGGCGAGGCCGCCGGTGCCGAGCTTGATGCCACCGAACCAGCGGCTGACCAGCACCGCCACGCAGTCCATGTCCTGTCCCTCGATGGCCGCCAGGATCGGCCGCCCGGCGCTGCCGCCGGGTTCGCCGTCGTCGCTGAAGCGGTACTGCGCGCCGCACTTCCAGGCCCAGCAGTTGTGTCCGGCGGAAGCGTCGCGGTGGGCGGCGATGAACGCCTGCGCCTCGTCCTCGTCGGCCACCGGCGCGGCGACGGTGTGGAAACGGCTCTTGCGGATTTCCTCGCGGTATTCGGCGAGGCCTTGCAGGGTGCTCGGCATCGCGTTCAGGCCGCCGGCGGGGTCAGTCCGCAGCCCTTGAGGATGATCCGCACCAGGTTGTCGGCGGCGGCGGCGAAGTCCTGCCTGGACATGCGCTTGCGGCCGGTGACCAGGCCGATCTGGCTGGCGAAGTCGGCGTAGTGCTGGGTGCTGCCCCAGAGCAGGAAGATCAGGTGCACGGGATCCACCGGGTCCATCCGGCCGGCGGCGATCCAGGCCTCGAATACCGCGGCGCGGCCGCGGAACCAGCTGCGGTAGTCCTGGTTGAAATGCGCGGTGAGGCACTCGCCGCCGCTGATGATCTCCATGGCGAAGATCCGCGAGGCCAGCGGGTAGCGGCGGGAGAACTCCATCTTGGCGCGGATGTAGCGGGCCAGCGCCTCGGCCGGATCGTCGTCGACGCCGAGGGTGTTGAAGGTACTGTCCCAGAGTTCGAGGATGTTGCTCAGCACCGCCGTGTAGAGGCCCAGCTTGTTGCCGAAGTAGTAGTGCAGGTTGGCCTTGGGCAGGCCGACGTTCTGCGCGATGGTGTTCATGCTGGTGCCCTTGAAGCCGTGGCGGGCGAACTCCTCCTCGGCCGCGGCGAGGATCGCCTCCTCGTTCTTCTGGCGGATGCGCCCGGCCGGCTTGTCGCGGGAGGCCGGGTCGTGGGCGGGCACTGTCAGGGTCATGCGCAGGTTTCCATCGGCGTGATCCCCGCGTTGATACCCCAGCCCGGCCGCGGGACACAAGCCAGGCGCGGAAAAATTTGCAAACGCCCGTATCAACCCAGCGGCTTGCGCCAGCGCGCCAGGGCGCCGCCCTTCGCGCTGGCCTGCGCCGCTTCGGCAACGCGCTCCTCGGGCAGCAGCAGATTGAGCAGGATGGCGGTGATGCCGCCGCTGGTGATCGCCGAGTCGAACAGGGTCTTCACCACCGCCGGCATCTGGTCGAGCAGGGTCGGCTGCGCGGCCACACCGAGGCCGACGCCGAACGAGGCGGCGATGATCAGCACGCTGCGGCGGTCCATCGCGGTCTGGCCGAGAATGCGGATGCCGGCGGCGGCGACGCTGCCGAACATCACCAGGGTGGCGCCGCCGAGCACCGGCTTGGGGATCTGCTGGAGGATCGCGCCGACCCAGGGGAACAGGCCGAGCGCCAGCAACACGCCGCCGATATAGATCCCGACGTGCCGGCTGGCCACCCCGGTGAGCTGGATCACCCCGTTGTTCTGCGCGAAGGTGGTGTTCGGGAAGGCGCTGAAGGTGGCTGCCAGCAGGCAACTGACGCCGTCGCCGAGCACCCCGCCGCGCAACCGCTGCAGGTACGCCGGCCCCTCCAGGGGTTGCCGCGAGAGCATGCAGTTGGCGGTCAGGTCGCCGACCGTCTCGATGCTGCTGATCAGGTAGATCAGCGCCACCGGCAGAAAGGCCATCCAGTCGAAGGCGAAGCCGAAGCGGAACGGCTGCGGCAGGCTGACCAGCGGCAGCTCGGGCAGCGCCCGCGGAACGAACAGGCCGGTCGCCCAGGCCGCCAAGGTACCCAGCGCCAGGCCGATGACGATGGCGGCCAGGCGCAGCCAGGGCAGGCGCGAGCGGTTCAGCAGGACGATGCTCAGCAGCACCAGCGCGCCCAGCGCGAGATTGGCCGGTGCGCCGAAGTCCGTGGCCCCGGCTCCGCCGCCGAGGTCGGTGATGCCGACCTTGATCAGGCTGACGCCGATCAGGGTGATGACGATGCCGGTGACCAGCGGCGTGATCACCTGGCGAAGATGGCCGAGGAGCCGACTGAGGACGATCTGCACGAAGGCGCCGAAGAAGCACACGCCGAAGATCATCGCGAGGATCTCCTCGGGACCGCCGCCGCGCTGCTTCACCAGCATCCCGGCGGCCAGCACGGCGCCGAGGAAGGCGAAGCTGGTGCCTTGCAGGCAGATCATCCCGGCGCCGATGCCGAACGGCCGGCGCGCCTGGATCAGGGTGCCGGCGCCGGAAACCATCAGCGCCATGCTGATCAGGTACGGCAGGTGCTCGCCGAGGCCGAGCAGCGAGCCGATCACCAGCGGCGGAGTGACGATGCCGACGAAGCTGGCCAGCACGTGCTGTAGCGCGGCAAGGAAGGCGGGAAGCGGGCGCGGCCGGTCGTCGAGGCCGTAGATGAGGTCGTTGGGGCGTTGGTCTTCGCTATGCATCGGGCCGTCTCAAGTGGCGCTCCTCGGACAGGAGGAGGATGCACGGCTTCTGCAAAAAGCTGTCCAGGTGATCAGCTTATTCCTGCCGCTCAGGCTGCAGGGCGCGCCCGGCGTGGGTCGAGCGAACAACGGGAGGCAAACGCAAGGACCACGAAGGCGACCGTCGCGCACCGTGCCGATGCACGGCGCGCAATGACGGGGCGCGCTGGCGGGGCCCGGCCGGCAGCCCCGCGCGACGGACTCAGAAGTGGTACTTGACCAGGAAGCTGGCGGTGTTCTGGTCGGTGGTGAAGTACTGCGAGTCCTTCACGCCGTACTTGTCGGACCAGTAGTCGTACTCCAGGCCCACGTACAGGTGCTTCGCCTCGTAGCCGAGGGCCTTGCCCAGGTCGTACTTGACCTGTGGGTTGAAGTGCAGGTTGGCGTGGTAGTCGCTCTGGTTGCGGCGGCTGGTGCTGGCGCTCTTGTTGTTGATCACCCAGTCCATGTAGCCGTCGATGAGGATGTCGGAGTTGCCCACCGGAATGGTGTAGGACCACACCGGGGTGATCTGCCAGGCGCCGGCGCGCACACGGTTGCCGTCGGGCTTGCGGTAGTAGAAGTTGAGCTGGAAGTAGTCGAAGCCGGGGATCGCCAGGTCGAAGCCCGGGCCGAGCAGGTAGGCCTCGGTATCGCCTTCGCCGAACTCGTAGGTGCCGGCCAGCAGCACGTCCTTAACCGGGCCGAAGGAGAGGTCCGCTCCGGTGAGCTTGCCGAAGCTCAGGCGCGGAGTGATCTCGCCGTAGTAGGTGTTCTTGCCGTTGCTGGCGTCTTCCTTGCCGTTGTAGTTGATCTGGTCGAAGAAGATGAACAGGTCGCCCCAGGTCCAGCCGCTGGCATGTTCCAGGGTGAAGGTCTGCTGGATCGGCGGGTTGATCTTGAAGTTCTTGCCGTAGAGGTAGGTCAGGCTCTCGTTGTGCCAGAGCAGCGGCCCCGAGTCGGTCTCGTGGGTCGGCGTCATGTCATGGTCTTCGGCGACAGCCTGGCCTGCGGCCAGCAGCCCCCCGGCTAGCATCACGGTGGCGAGTGTGCGGCTCATTGAAACGCTCCTGGAGTGAATAGCTTTTTTTCTAGTGGGCGAACCTGTCCGAGCGGTCAGGCCTCGCCATGGATAGCAAGAACGAAGCCAAGACGGCGCGGGCGCTTCGCCGGGTTTCCAACGGCGAAGGGAACGCCTGTTTTTTCAGTGTTCTGGACAAAGGCGGCGAAATGCCTCCAACCTCTCTACGACGGCAAAAACCTGACCCCAAGGACAGTTTCTGCCTTGCGCTGGTGCATGGTCGGGAGGGGCGTGCTCGACTTTGGGATGGCAGCGCGAAGAAAACTGGATACACAAAAGCGTTTTGTGACAAAAAGAATCAGTAGGATTTTGTACACAAAACACTGCGTGGTATTTCTACACATCACCGCCCCGGCGTTCGGGCGAGAAGCGGCGCGGATGATGCCAGAGACGGCGGGCGGAATTCATCCCCGAATGGGGTTTTTCGTCGGGTTTCAGGACGCCCGGACGTAAATTCGCCAGGGCCTGGGAGACTCCGGTGGCATGACATCCAGAAGGCGCTCTCGATGTCGCGTAGCGGAGCGCGCTCGAGTACGGGTCGCCTGGCAGCCTATGCCTGCCGGGACTTCTTGCTTCGCCATCCGCAGGGCGGATACGCCTTGGGCATTATCCGCCGGACAGGTCTCCCCGCCTCACCCACATGGGTCCCCTCACCACACCGCGATCTGCGAATCGGTGCGCGGCTCGGTGCCGCCACAGAGCACGCCGCTGGCCGGGTCGCGCAGGACGATCTGGCCGCGCCCGTAGCTGGTCGAGTCGTAGGCGATCTCCACCTGGTGCCCACGCTGCGCCAGCTCCGCCGCCAGCGCGCGCGGCGCGGCATGTTCGATGCCGACGCGCAGCCCGCCCAGCCACTGCCAGCGCGGCGCGTCGAGGGCAGCCTGGGGGTTGAGGCCGAAGTCCACCAGGTTCATCACCATCTGCACGTGGCCCTGCGGCTGCATATAGGCGCCCATCACGCCGAACGGGCCGAGCGGCACGCCGTCCTTGCTGAGGAAACCGGGAATGATGGTGTGGAAGGTCTGCTTGCCCGGCTCCAGGCAATTCACGTGGTCCGGATCGAGGCTGAACTCGGCGCCGCGGTTCTGCAAGGCGATGCCGGTGCCAGGCACCACCACGCCGGAGCCGAAGCCGTGGTAGTTGCTCTGGATGAACGAGACCAGGTTGCCCTCCTCGTCGCCACAGGCCAGGTACACCGTACCGCCCGGCTTCGGCTGGCCGGGGCTGGGATCGAGCGCGCGCTCACCGATCAGCGCGCGGCGGCTGGCCGCGTAGTCCACGTGCAGCAGTTCCTCGACCGAGACCCGCATCGACTGCGGCTGGCTGATGTAGTGCAGCCCGTCGACGTACGCCAGCTTCATCGCCTCCAGTTGGCGATGCCAGGTCCGCGCGCAGTCGCGCTCGCCGAATTCGAAGCCCTTGAGGATGTTCAGGGTCATCAGGGCGATCAGGCCCTGGCCGCTCGGCGGAATCTCCCAGACGTCATAGCCACGGTAGTTCAGCGAGATCGGTTCGACCCACTTCGCCTGGTAGCCGGCCAGGTCCTCCGCGCGCAGGTAGCCGCCGCTGCGCTCGGCGTGGCCGACGATGGTCCTGGCCAGCTCGCCGCGATAGAAGCTTTCGCACTGGCTGCGCGCCAGCTCGTCCAGGGTGTCGGCCTGGCCCGGCTGGCGGAACACCTCGCCGGCGCGCGGCGCCCGGCCGTCGATGAGGAACTCGTCGAACCAGGCCCGCAGCTCGGGCCGCTGCGGCAACGCCGCGCGGAACTTGTCCAGGCCGCTTTGCCACAGGCGGGCGATCACCGGCGAGACCGGAAAGCCATCGCGGGCCAGCTCGATCGCCGGCCGCAGCAGTTGTTCGAACGGCAATTTGCCGAAGCGCCGCGACAGTTCGGCCCAGGCCGCCGGACAGCCCGGCACGGTGACCGGCGTCCAGCCGTACAGCGGCATCCGCTCGTGGCCGGCGGCGCGCACCCGCTCGCGATCGAGCAGGCCCGGCGCGCGCCCGCTGGCGTCCAGGCCGTGCAGGCGGCCGCGGGTCCAGACCAGGGCGAAGGCGTCGCCGCCGATCCCGCAGCCGGTCGGCTCGACCACCGTCAGCGCGGCGGCGGTGGCGATCGCCGCGTCGATGGCGTTGCCGCCACGGCGCAATATCTCCAACCCGACCTGCGCCGCCTGCGGCTGCGAGGTGGCGACCATGCCGCGGCGGGCATGGACCGGCGAACGTTGCGAGGCGTAGGGAAGCGCGTGGGCGGAGAAGTCGAGCATCGGCGTGGGCTCCGGGAAACTTGAGGCGGCAGGTTAGCCCTGCCAGACTCTGCCGACTAGCGACACGACGCCAAGTCATGACGATGAACGGACAGCCTGCGGAACTGCACCGCCCGATTCCCACCCTCGCCCGCCTGCCACGGCCGGTCTACGCGCGCGCCGAAAGCCTGCGCGCCGGCTCCTGGACCTCGCGCCACCGGCACGCCTGGGTGCAGCTTTCCTACGCCATCAGCGGCGTGCTCGGCGTGCATACCGCCGAGGGCAGCTTCTTCGCCCCGCCGCAGCGGGCGATCTGGATTCCGGCGCAACTGGAACACGAGGTGGTCACCTCCACCCGCGCCGAGATGCGCAGCCTGTACATCCGTGGCGACGCCTGCGCCTGGGCGCCGACGCGTTGCCGGGTGCTGGAGGTGACGCCGCTGGCGCGCGAGCTGATCAAGAGTTTCTGCGAGTTGCCGGTGGACTACCCGGAGGGCGACAGCGCCGAATCGCGGCTGGTGCAGGTGCTGCTGGACCAGTTGCGGCTGCTGCCGGAGGTCGCCTTCTCCCTGCCGATGCCGCGCGAGCCGCGCCTGCTGCGGCTGTGCCAGGCACTGATCGACGAACCGACCCAGAGCCTGACCATGGGCGACTGGGCGCAGCGCCTGGGCACCTCGGAAAAGACCCTGTCGCGCCTGTTCCAGCGCGAGACCGGGATGAACTACCGGCTCTGGCGCCAACGCCAGCGCCTGCTCGCCTCGCTCAACGCGCTGGAAGCCGGCGACAGCGTCACCGGCGCCGCCCTGGACAGCGGCTACGACTCGACCTCGGCCTACATCGCCGCCTTCAAGGGACTCTTCGGCTTCACTCCCGGCGAACTGTTCCGCCAGCGCTGAGCCCGGCGAAGGGCCCAGCGCGCGGGGCTCAGAACACGTCGATGGGATAGTCGACGATCACCCGGTATTCGTCGATGTCGTTGTCCACCGCGCTGTAGCCGCCGGTGCCGCGGTGGGTGGCCCAGCGCAGGCGCAGCGAGAGGTCCTTGGCCGGACCGCCCTGGACCACGTACTGCAGGTCGAGGTCGCGTTCCCAGTGCTTGGCGTTCTTGCCGTCGGCGCTGTACCAGCCGCCGTAGCCGGGGCTGTCCGGATCGACCCGGGTCAGGTCCAGCTTGCCGCGCGAGTACGAGGCAGAGGCGCTCAGGCCGGGCAGGCCGAGGGCGACGAAGTCGTAGTCGTATTGCAGCTTCCAGGACTTCTCGTTGGGACCGTTGAAGTCGGAATACTGCTGCGAGTTGTCGAGGAAGATGCTGTCGCCCTGGTTGATGTAGTCGAACGGCGTGTTGCCGTTGACCTTCTGCAGCACCGCGGTGACGGTGTGTTGCTTGTAGCCGACCGCGAAATGCAGGCTGTAGGTGTTGTTGTCGATCCGGCCGAGCAGCGAGTCGCCGCTGTCGACGGTCTTGTAGTAGTGCGCGCCGGGGTTCAGCGACCAGTTGTCGTCGATCTCGTAGGTGTAGTCGACGTCGGCGTAGTACTGCTTCCAGACGTTCTGCAGTTCGGCGGCGTACAGGCTGCTGGTGAAGCCCTCGATGCCGCCCCAGGTGCCGCCCAGCCAGCTGAGATGATGGCTGTCGCGGTCGCCCGGCAGTTCGCCGTAGTACGAGCCAAGGCGGCGGTGGCCACTCTGGTTGTAGTACTTGGTGAAACTGACCTGGCCAGCCGTGAGGGTCAGGTCCTCGAAACTGTTGTTGGTCAGGCTCACACCGCGGAAGGTCTGCGGCAGCATGCGCGACTCGCCGCCGGCGACCACCGGGTTGCTGAGGAACTGGTCGCCCAGCTTCAGCTCGGTGTCGAAGGCGCGGATCTTCAGCGCCGCCCCGCCACTGGAGAACTCATCGGGCGCCTTGCCGGACTCGTAGCCTTCCTTGCTCGGCGCGGTGATCGGCAGGATGCTGGTGCCGCCGGTACCGCCGCCGCCGTCGAGCTTCAGCCCGAGCATGCCGTAGGCGTCGACGCCGAAGCCGACCACGCCGGGCGTGTAGCCGGACTGAAAGGTGGCGATGAAGCCTTGCGCCCATTCCTTGCTGTCGTGCCCGGAAGCGTGCCGGCGGTCGTGGTTGAAGTAGTAGTTGCGGGTCAGCAATTGGAGGCTGGAGCCTTCGATGAAGCCTTCTTTGGCTTCCCCCTCATCGGCCCAGGCGGCGGACGCGGTGCACAGCGCCAGCGCCATCGGCGTCAAGGCGAACAGATTCCTCATTGCGGTTGCTCCTTCTTACAGCGTGGTGAAATCCGGCAAGGCCGGAAAGCGTGTTGTGGTGTCGTTCCCGGCGGCGCTTCTGCTGGCGTCGCGCGGGCGATCGCTCCCATGGGGCGCCCAGCCGGGCGCAACCCGAAAAAAAAGGCCGCTGGTATCAGCGGCCTTGAGAAGACGTCGAATAGGAGCAATCAAAGTTCGGCGTCGGGAAGTCTTGCCAGTGTATTTCCGGACACTGGAAACCGGTTGGAACACAGTCGGACTCTTCTATTGAAAGTCTCTTCGACTCATCGGGCTTTAGGCTTTCCACGTCCCGCTCTTGCATGGCGAGATCGATGAAGACAGAACGAATATCGTCGACAGCCAGCGACAATTATCCATTGAGCTGGCGCGATTATATTTTTTTGCCACTATCGGAAAAACCCGATATCCAACGAAAGTCTTTTACATATTCTGCAAGAATTCTCCGAACGGTCAGGAAGGCAAAAAAAACGCCGCATATCATATGCGGCGCAAGGACAGGGTACCCAGGCTCACGCTTCCCGAGTACCCGGGGGAAGCCATGGCGCGGCTGGCGCCATGCGCTAGATCAGGAGTCGCTGCGGGCCCCGGCCTGCGCGGCGGAGGCGGAAAGTTCCTGCTGGTGCTCGATGGCCTGCTGGTTGGCGTCGACCATGCGGTTGGTCATCAGCGAGGACTCTTCGGCGAAACCGGCCTGGGAAAATGCGAGGGAAAACAAACTGAGTATGGCGGCAGCAAGGATCTGGCGATTCATGGCGGGTCTCCGATGACACCCTGTTCACTTGGGACAGGCGCCATATTAGTTAACCGCCATGCTCGGAAAAATAGCCAAACAGACGAGAGAGTATTACCTCAATAACAACAATCCTTCACTGTGCCCAGTAACTTGAACTTTGCATGGTGGTTTCGTCGCGGGCGAATGCCTGGGGAAGTTCCTGTTGCAACAGATCGACCCAGGTGCGGATCTTCGCGTCCAGGTAACGCCGCGAGGGATACAGCGCATAGATGGTCCGCTCGTGCATGGCATGGCCGGGCAACACCCGTAGCAGCTCGCCGTTGCGCAGCGCCGCGGCCGCCACGTAGCTGGGCAGCAGGGCGATGCCGAGGTCGGCCTTGGCCGCCTGGGCCATGACCTCGGCGACATTGACCATGAAGGTGTTCTGCGGGCTGACGGTGCGCTCGCCCTGCTCGTCGGCGAAGATCCAGCCCTCCGGGTAGGCCGGATCCTGCAGGCGCAGGCAGACGTGGCGCTCCAGGTCGTCCACCGAGCGCGGCACGCCGTGCTGTTGCAGGTAGCCGGGACTGGCGCAGAGTACGCTGTGGATGCTGCCCAGGCGCTGGGCGACGAACTCCGAGTCGGGCAACTGGCGCTCGCCGGTGATCAGCACGTCCTGGCCTTCCTCGAGCATGTCCGGGTTGCGCTGGGACAGGGTCAGCTCGATCACTACGTCGGGGAACAGTGCGCCGTAGCGGGCGATCATCGGCACCAGGTGATGCTGGCCCATGCCCATCAGCGACTGCACGCGCAAGCGGCCGCAGGGGCGGATGTGCGCGCCGGCGGCTTCGGCCTCGGCGACCTCGATGTCCTCGAGGATCCCACGGCACCGCTCCAGGTAGCGCTCGCCGGCCTCGGTCAGGGCCAGGCGCCGGGTGGTGCGGTGCAGCAGGCGCGTCTGCAGGTGCGCCTCCAGGTCGGAGATCAGCCGCGATACCTGCGCGGTGGACAGGTCCAGGGCCTGGGCGGCGGAAGTGAAGCTGCCGCTGTCCACCACCCTGGCGAACACGCGCATGCCTTGCAATGTGTCCACTATTACCTCGGTTGCAAAACAGATTCGTAAATTGGTCGGATTTTCCCTGGCGCCGGGCTGCCTATACTGGCCGCCGTCGCCGTAGCAACGCCGGGCATACCCTGCCCGGCGTCGGGGCGGATGGCCCACCCGCCGTCCGCTCTCCTTCCCCCCCGCACAGACTCTGCTACGGCGGCGCCCCCTTCCCCTTCCGTCGCGCTCAGCGTCCCGGTTCCGGAATCCGGTACCAGGCGACGTACAGCGCCGGCAGGAAGATCAGCGTGAGCAGCGTGGCGGCGACGATGCCGCCGATCATCGCATAGGCCATCGGCCCCCAGAACACTTCGCGGGCGATGGGGATCATCCCCAGGCTGGCCGCCGCCGCCGTCAGCAGGATCGGCCGGGTGCGGTGGTGGGTGGCTTCCAGCACGGCTTCCCAGGGCGTCTTGCCGTCTTTCTCGAAGGCATCGATCTGGGTCACCAGGATCACCGAGTTGCGGATGATGATGCCGATCAGCGCGAGAATCCCGAGGATCGCCACGAAGCCCATCGGCGTGCCGGTCGGCAGCAACGCCGCGACCACCCCGATCAGCCCCAGCGGCGCGACGCTGGCCACCAGGAACAGCTTCTGCACGCTCTGCAACTGGATCATCAGGAAGGTCGCCATGAGGAACAGCATCAGCGGCACCACCTTGGCGATCGGGCCCTCGGCCTTGCCGCTCTCCTCCACCGTGCCGCCCACTTCGATCCGGTAGTTCGCCGGCAGGCCGTCGGCGAAGCGCTTGACCTCCGGCGCCAGCCGGGCGACCAGGTCGGTGGGCTGGATCTCGCCGCGCAGCGACGCCTTCACCGTGATCGTCGGCTTGCGGTCGCGGCGCCACACCAGCGGCTGCTCCAGCTCGTAGCTGACCTTGGCGAACGCCTTGAGCGGGATCGAGGTGCCGCTGGGCGTGACGATCTGCAGGCTCTCCAGGGTCTCCAGCGAGCCGCGCTCGCTATCCTCGGCGCGACCGATGACGTTCACCAGGTAGATGTCGTCGCGCACCTGGGTCACCGCGCTGCCGGTCACCACGCTGTTCATGATCTGCGCCACGTCCTCGGAGGACAGCCCGAGCTGGCGCGCCTTGTCCTGGGCGATGTCGATCTTGAGCATCTTCCCGGGCTCGTTCCAGTCGTAGACGATATCGCCGATGTTCGGGTTGCCGTCGAGCACGCCGGCCAGGCCCATGGCGTACTCGCGGACCTTGTCGATCTGCGGTCCGCTGACCCGGTACTGGATCGGCCGTCCCACCGGCGGCCCCATCTCCAGCGGCTGCACGTAGGTGCTGATGCCGACGTAGTCCTTGCGCAAGCGATCGCGCAGGCGCGCGGCGACGCGCTCGCGGGCCTCCAGGTCCTTGGTGACGATCACCAGTTGGCCATAGAAGTTGTTCTGCAACTGCTGGTCCAGCGGCAGGTAGAAGCGGATCGCGCCTTCGCCGACGTAGGCGCTCCAGTGGTCGATGTCCTCGTCGTCCTTCAGCGTCGCTTCCAGGCGGTCCATCACCGCCCTGGTCTCGTGGATGCTGCTGTTTTGCGGCAGGTTGAGGTCGACCAGCAGTTCCGGACGGTCGGAAGACGGGAAGAACTGGTGCTGGACGAACTTCATCAGGAACAGCGACACGCCGAACAGCAGCGCGGTGAGGAAGATGGTCGTCCAGCGCCGGCGCATCGCCAGGTGCAGCAGGCTGTCGAAACGCTCGGCGATGCGCCCCTTCTTCTGCTCCGACTTGTGCTTGAGAGTCTTCGGCAGGATGTGCACGGCGATCACCGGGGCGAACAGCACCGCGACGATCCACGACAGCAGCAGGGCCACGGCGATCACCGCGAACAGGGTGAAGGTGTACTCGCCGGCGGAGCTGGCGTTGAGCCCGATGGGCACGAAGCCGGCCACCGTCACCAGGGTCCCGGTGAGCATCGGGAAGGCCGTCGAGGTGTAGGCGTAGATCGCCGAGTCGTGCAGCGAGTCGCCCAGTTCGAGGCGCGTGATCATCATCTCCACGGTGATCATGGCATCGTCCACCAGCAGGCCGAGGGCGATGATCAGCGCGCCGAGGGAAACCCGCTGCATGGTGATGTCGGTGTATTCCATGAACACGAAGACCATCGCCAGCACCAGCGGGATCGAGCAGGCCACCACCAGCCCGGCGCGCAGGCCAAGGCTGACGAAGCTGACGATGAGGACGATCACCACCGCCTCGAACAGCGCCTGGGTGAAACCGCCGACCGCCTTCTTCACCACCTGGGCCTGGTTCGACACCTGGTGCACGCCGACCCCGATCGGCAGTTCGCCGGTGATCTCCTGCATGCGCGCATTGAGCGCCTCGCCGAACTCGAGGATATTGCCGCCCTCCTTCATCGCCACCGCCAGGCCGATGGCCGGCTCGCCCTTGTAGCGGAACAGCGAGGTCGGCGGGTCGACGAAATCGCGGCTGATGCTGGCCAGGTCGGACAGCCGGTAGAAACGATCGTTGACCCGCAGGTTGACCGCCTGCAGGTCCTTTTCCGAACGGAAGTTGCCGGAGGTGCGCACCGAGATGCGCTCGGGGCCGGCCTCGACCACGCCGGACGGGGTCACCGCGTTCTGCGCTTGCAGGCTCTGCACGACCTGGCGCTGGTCGAGACCGAGGGCGGCCAGCTTGCGGGTGGAGAAGTTGAGGTAGATGACCTCGTTCTGCGCACCGATCATCTGCACCTTGCCCAGGTCTTTCACCGAGCGGATGTCCAGGCGCACCTTCTCCACGTAGTCGCGCAGCTGGCGGAAGTCCAGGCCGTCGGCGGTGAAGGCGTAGACGCTGCCGAACACGTCGCCGAACTCGTCGTTGAAACCCGGTCCCTGGATGCCTTGGGGGAATTCGCCCTGGATGTCGGATATCTTCTTGCGCACCTGGTACCAGATATCCGGGATGTCGCCGGCCTTGGTGGTGTCCTTCAGGTAGACGAAGACCGTCGATTCGCCGGGTCGCGTGTAGCTCTTCACGTAATCCAGCGAGTCCAGCTCCTCGAGCTTCTTCTCGATGCGGTCGGTGACCTGCTCCAGGGTGTCGTCCACCGTGGCGCCCGGCCAGCGGGTCTGGATGACCATGGTCTTGATGGCGAACGAGGGATCCTCCTCGCGCCCCAGGTTGAGGTAGGAGAACACGCCCATCACCAGCGATACCGCCATCAGGTACCAGACCAGGGACTGGTGGCGCAGGGCCCAGTCCGACAGGTTGAAACCGCCCTTCATCGCGCATCCTCGTCGAGTTT
Organism: Pseudomonas sp. FDAARGOS_761; assembly: GCF_013343155.1. Lineage (NCBI taxonomy): Bacteria > Pseudomonadati > Pseudomonadota > Gammaproteobacteria > Pseudomonadales > Pseudomonadaceae > Pseudomonas > Pseudomonas sp. FDAARGOS_761. The sequence continues at coordinate 5,392,196 of NZ_CP054572.1, forward strand.
GATCTTCTGGCCGGGCTTGAGGCTGTTGACTCCGGCGCGGACCACCCGGTCGCCGTCGGCCAGGCCCTGTCCGATCACCACCTGGCGTTCGTCGCGGCTGAGCACCTGTACCTCGCGCAGGGCCACGCTGGACTGTTTCCCATCGACGACCCAGACCTGGGTCTTGCCGTCCCGCTCCAGCAGCACGCTGGCCGGTAGCACGCTGCGCACGCTACCGGCGCTGCTCAGCTGGACCTGGATGGTCGAACCGAGGCGAAACGCCTCCGGCGTCTGCGCCAGGCTCAGGCGCACGCGACGGGTGCGGGTCGAGGCGTCGGCCTGCGGACCCAGCTCGCGGATGCTGCCGGTGGTCCTGGCCTGCGGGTCGAGCTGGGCGCTGACCAGGAAGCGCGCGTCGGCCGGCAGGCTCTCGGCGACCTCGGTGGGCAGGTCGAAGACCGCCTCGCGCACTTCGGGCCGGGCCAGGGTGACCACCGCCTGGCCGGCGCTGACCACTTGCCCGGCCTCGGCGTGCCAGGTGGTGATGACGCCGTCGAAATCGGTCACCAGGCGCGTGTAGGAAAGCTGGTCCCTGGCCTGCTGCACCGCCGCTTTGGCCTGGTCGAAGCTGGCCTGGCTGGTCTTCAGGCGGGTCCGCGCATCGTCCAGGCGCGCCTGGGCGGTGACGCTACGGGCGAACAGTTCTTCCTGACGCCGGGCATTGGCCTGGGCGTCGATCAACTGCGCCTCGGCGCTGGCCAGGTCGCCCTGGCTGGCGCGCAACTGGTTCTGCTGGTCGGTGGGGTCGAGGGTTGCCAGCAGCGCGCCCTTGCCGACGAAGTCACCGACGTCGAACAGGCGCGAGGCGATCCGTCCGTTGGTGCGGAAGCCGAGCACGCTCTCGTAGCGCGCCTGGATGCTCCCGGCGAAGCGACCGAGGTCGTCGTTCTTCAGGGTCTTCACGGTCACCGTCAGCACCGGCCGCGGCGGTGCCGGCGGCGGCTCGTCGCCGCAGCCGGAGAGGAGCAGGGCGAAGCCGAACAGGCCGGCGAGGGAAAACGGCTTCATGGCTGGCCTCCGCCCACGGCGTCGCGGCTGGCGGTGCTCTGGGTCGGCTGCGGCGGCTGGGCCACCTCGACCACCTGGCCCGGATGGAGCAGTTGGCCGCCCACCGTGACCACCGTCTGGCCCGCCTCCAGGCCACCGTCGATGACCACCTTCTCGCTGGCGTAGCGTGCCACCCGCACCGGTTGCAGGCGCACCTTGCTTTCCTGATCGAGCAACCAGACCGCCGGCTGCTCGCCGTCCTTGGACAGCGCCGACCAGGGCAGCACCACGCTGTGCGCGGCCGGCGCGGCGACGCTGGCGTTGACCACGCTGCCGAGGCTCATTTCCGCCGGCACCGAGTCGAGGCCGACCTTGACCTTCAGCGTACCGCTGCGCTCGTCCACCGTCGGGGTGATCTCGCGGACCTTGCCGCTGGCGGTGACTTCCGGCTTGCCGAGCAGGCTGACGGTGATCCGCTGGCCGTCGACATCGTGGCTGAACAACGACTCGTAGACGTTGAACACCGCGTCGCGCTCGCCGTCGCGGGCCAGGGTGAAGATCGGCACGGTGGCCTGCACCACCTGGCCGACCTCGGCCTGGCGGGCGGTGATGACCCCGGCGTCGGAGGCACGCAGCTCGGTATAGGAAAGCAGGTCGCGGGCGTTGGCCAACTGCGCCTGGGCGGCCTTCAGCGAACTCTGCGCGCTGCGCACCGAGGCCAGCGCCTGGTCGTACTCGCTCTGGCTGGTGTAGCCCTTGGGCAGCAGCGCCTTCTGCCGCTGGTAGTTGAGGTCGGCGAGCTTCGACTGCGCCTGCTGCGCGGCGACCGCCGCCTGGGCGTTCTCCACGTTGCTGCGCTGGTCCTGCGGGTCGAGCCGCGCCAGCACCTGGCCAGCCGCGACGTGGTCGCCGACATCGACCAGGCGCTCGACGATCTTGCCGCCGACACGGAACGACTGGTCGGCCTGTACCCGTGCCTGGATGTCGCCGGTGATCGAGGTGGCCGAGGCGAACTCGGCCATCTTCACCGTCTGCGCCAGCACACGGACGTGTTCCTCGGCGGGCGGCTCGGCGCCGCAACCGACAAGCAGGCTGGCGCACAGGATGGCGGGCAGCGCCATCCGCGACCAGCGACCTTTGGAATGAAAAGCGCCTCTGGCGTCTGACATGCCTTCCCCTTCGCGATCCATACAGATACCGGCCGATACGGCCGGAAACTCCCAGAATTGGCAGGGATTCTAGCCGCGTCCCCAAGGATTGCGACTATCAGATGGAAGCGGGGGTTCCTTTTCCAAACTTGTGGAGGGGATCGCCTCCGGCGTCAGGTGAACAGGCGCGCGCTCAGCTCGCGGCTGGCCTCCAGCAGCAACGGCAGGAAGCGACTTTCCAGTTCGGCGCGGGAGACCCGCCCGGCATGGGTGCCGACGTTCAGCGCGGCGAGCACATGGCCGGCGGAGTCGCGTACCGGCACCGCCAGCGAGCGCAGGCCGACTTCCAGCTCCTGGTCGACGATGCACCAGCCCTGGCGACGAATCTCCACCAGGCACGGCAGCAGGGTCTCGGGGGTATACAGGGTACGGCTGGTCTTGGCCTGCATCTCCACTCCGCCGAAGTAGGCGTGCAGCGCGTCGTCGTCCAGCGCGGCGAGGAGGATGCGGCCCATCGAGGTGCAATAGGCGGGCAGCCGGCTGCCGACGTTGAGGTCCACCGAAATCAGCCGCTGGGGAGTGGCCGAACGGGCGATGTAGAGCACGTCGTCGCCCTCCAGGGTGGCCATCGAACAGGCTTCGTGGAGCTGTTCGCTGAGGCGGTCGAGGATCGGCTGCGCAGTGATCGCCAGCGGCGTCGACGACAGGTAGGCGTGACCGAGAGTGAGCACCTTCGGCAACAGCGAGTAGGTGCGCCCGTCGGTGGTGGCGTAGCCAAGCTGCATCAGCGTGTGCAGGCAGCGACGCACGGCGGCGCGGGGTATCTCGGTGCGGTGGCTGATCTGGGCGATGGTCAGGTGCCGCTTGCGCTCCTGGAACGCATGGATCACCGCCAGGCCACGGGCCAGCGAGGTCATGAAGTTGGGATCGCCGGTGAAGGCCTCGATGCGCTTGGCTGGCGAAAGGACGGTCGGCGGCGCCAGGGTGGCGGGGTGTTCCGGGAGTTCGCTCATGGACGTTCGGGCTCGGGTCACGGAAAGGCTCGCCGATTATCGGACACTCGTTCGATCATCGCAATTGACCGGAGCGCCTCCGACTGTAGTACTGTCGGGGCTACCCATCGCCCTCCGGGAGTAATGTCAGGTACCCATCGGCGGGTTCTGGGTACGCCCTTGCCGCTCCGGCAAGGGCGCCCTTCCTTCCCGCGCGTCCCGCGAGATCGATGCACCTAGAAGTCGAAGAACACCGTCTCGTTGTCGCCCTGGATGCGGATGTCGAAACGGTAGGCGAGCTGTCCGTCCACTTCGCAGCGCCGCGCGAGCAGGGTGTCGCGACGCGGCGCCTGCTCGATCAGGTTGAGCACCGGACAGGCGGCGTTGGCCTCGGTCTCGTCATCGAAGTACAGCCGGGTCTGCAAGTGGATGTTGATGCCGCGGGCGAACAGCGAGACGTTGATGTGCGGCGCCATCGGCACGCCCTGGGCGTTACGCACCACCCCCGGCTTGACCGTGTGCAGGGTCCACTCGCCGGCATCGAAGGTGGTGGCGGTGCGGCCGAAGCTGTTGAACGGTCGCTCCGGATCGTAGCGCTCCTGGTAGCGGCCTTCGCTGTCGGCCTGCCAGAACTCCAGGAACGAGTCGCGCACCAGGTGGCCGTTGCCGTCGTAGACGTGGCCGAGCAGGAGGATGTGCTGGCCCGGCGCGCCTTCGCGGGCCATGCGGTTCCAGATCTCCAGGTCGCGGGTCGGGTTGCCGGCGGCGGCCAGCGCCAGGCCGATGTGGACGTAGGGACCGGCGGTCTGGGAAGGGGTTTCCCGCAGCAGTTCGTGGCTCATGGTCGGCTCCTCAGGCGTTTTCGAAGAAGGTCTTGCGCTGCCCGCGCAGGACGATGTCGAAGCGGTAGGCCAGGCAATCCATCGGGTTGGCCATGCTCATGTCGAGCCGGCCGATCAGGCTCTGCGCCGCCTCCGGGTCGGCAAGGGTGCGGATGATCGGGCACTTGGGGATCAGCGGGTCGCCCTCGAAGTACATCTGGGTGACCAGCCGCGCGGCGATCGCCGGGCCGCTGACGGACACGTGGATGTGCGCCGGGCGCCAGTCGTTGGGGCCGTTGCGCCAGGGATAGGGCCCGGGCTTGATGGTGCGGAAGTAATAGTGGCCCTCGCTGTCGGTGAGGGTCCGGCCGACGCCGCCGAAGTTCGGGTCGAGCGGCGCCAGGTAGCGGTCGTTCTTGTGCCGGTAGCGCCCGCCGGCGTTGGCCTGCCACATCTCCACCAGGGTGTGCGGGACCGGCTTGCCGTACTGGTCGAAGACCCGGCCGAACATGATGATGCGCTCGCCCTGGGGCAGGCCGCCGTGGTCGAAGTTGAGCAGCAGGTCGTTGTCGTGGCGGCCGAGCCTGAGGTGGGAGAAGTCCGGCCCGCTGGTTTCCGAGAGCGATTGCGGGATGCTCACCAGCGCCTGGCTCGGCGAGCGCGGCACGGAGGTCTTGTAGTCGGGGGTCAGGGCTTTGGGGTGCCAGTTTCGGTCACGGATGACGAAACGACGGCTTTCGGCGTCGTGCATGTCGGGCTCCTGTTATTCGCGTTATCGGTCGCCAGGCTTGTGGATTCAGGCATGGAAAACGAAGTCTTGCGCAGGAGGCGGGGCGGGGACAGTGAATTATCCGGCCCCATACATAACCATTTGGTTATGCTTCATCAGTGCAACTCGGCGGCCACCTCGCGCAACACCGCGCTGAACCATTGCGCCCCCAGTGGCAACGGCAAGGCCGCGTTGTGGCACAGCCCGACCGAACCGCCCGGTTCGCGGATACCCAGGTCCAGCTCGGCCAGCTCGCCATTGCCGACGTCCAGGCGCACGGCATCGCGCGGCGCCACCCAGATCGCCTCGCTGCGCAACACATAGCTGCGGCTGAGGGTCGGCGAGAGGGTTTCCAGGCGCTGTCCGGCGAGCGGGATGCCCCATTGCACGAACAGGCTGTCGGCGTGGCGGCGGATAGTGGTGCCGGCCAGCGGCAGTACCAGCGGGAATTCGGCCAGCCGCTGCGGGTCGCCGAGGGGCGCGGCGAGCAGGGGGTGGCCGGGACGCACCACCAGCATCATCGACTCGCTGTACAGGTGCTCGAAGGTCAGGCCCTGGATGTCCGGGCTATCGGTCATCCGCCCGACCACCAGGTCTAGCTCGCCGACCTTCAGTTGCGCCAGCAGGTAGGCGCTGGGTCCGGTGGCGACGCTGACCACCAGCGCACCGTGGCGCCGGTGCAGGCGCCGGATCACCTCGGGCACCACCAGGCTCTCCACCGTCGACAGCACGCCGACCCGCACCGTCTCGACCTGCGCCTCGTGGCCGCGCAGGGTGTTCACCCCGTCGCGCAGGGCCTGCACGCAGGGGCCGGCATAGCGCAGGAAGGTCACCCCCGCCTCGGTCAGCTCGGCGCCGGCCTTGCTCCGTTCGAACAGGCGCGCGCCGAGGATTTCCTCCAGTTCCTTGAGGGTCTTGGAGATCGCCGGCTGCGACACCGCCACGGCGTCCGCCGCCTTGGCGAAGCTGCGCTGGCGGGCGACTTCGAGGAAGCAGGCGAGGTGGCGGAACTTGATGCGGTTGTCGAGGTTCATGGGGCGGCCGTGGCGGCGAGTGGTGCGGGCATGGTACCCAACGGGCGGGTTGGGAACGAGGTGTGGCGTGCGGCGAGGTCGTGCCAGGCGGTACTCCGCCTTCCTTTCCCCAAAGGGAGAAGGCACTAGATGGCGGAACGACTCACGTGCCGGGCAATCCCTTCCCTGGGGGAAGAAGGAACCGGATGGAGCATGGTCGGGCAGCATCGCGCCGACCCTTCGCCCTTCAGGGGGGCCTCCACGTCCAGGAGGACGCCGGGGGAACCCCACCTGGAGCGGGCGCCGACTCAGAACTCCACCGTCGTCGACACCTGGAACTGCCGGGGCTCGCCCATCGCCACGTACAGGCGATTGGCACTGGACGGGTAGTAGGTGCGGTCGAACAGGTTCTTCACGTTGAGCTGGAACTTCACGCCGTGTCCGCCGAAGCGGGTGTCGTAGCTGGCAAAGGCATCGGCCACGGTGTAAGACGGCAGGTCGAAGGAATTGGCCGGGTCGCCCGGGCGCTTGCCGACGTAGCGCGCGCCGCCGCCCAGGCGCAGGCGGTCGCCGCCGAAGAGCTGGCCGAGTTCGTAGACCGCCGACAGCGACGCGGTGTTGCGCGCCACGTTCTGCAGGCGCTTGCCCTCCAGGGTCGGGTCCTCGGTGACTTCCGCGGCGAGCCAGGCGTAGCTGCCGATCAGGCTCCAGCGTTCGCTGAGCTGGCCGGTGAGGTCCAGCTCCAGGCCGCGCGAGCGGACCCGGCCGGCGGCGCGCACGCTGCTGTTGCCGGCACCGTCCAGTTCGTTGACCAGCACGTTCTTCTTGCGGATGTCGAACAGCGCCAGGGTGCCGCTGAGACGCCCCGGCACATCCAGCTTGGCGCCCAGCTCCCAGGAGGTCGCCTCCTCCGGCAGGATCGCCGAATCGATGGTCTCGCCGGTGCTCAGCGGGGCGATGGTCGAGTTCGGCTTGAACGAGCGCGTGTAGCTGCCGTACAGCGAAACCTCGTCGCTCAGGCGGTAGACCAGGCCGCCGCGCGGCACCCATTTCTGCCCGTTGATATCGGTGTTGGCGTTGAACGGCCGGCCGCGCCCGGCGAGCTGGTCGTAGATCTGGTAGCGCGCGCCGCCGACCAGGATCCAGCGTTCGTCCAGGTGGATCGAGTCCTGGAAATACAGCGAGTCGCTGCGCAGCTTGTCGGTCTGGTCGCTGTCGCCGGCGACCACCCGGGTCGACGGCACCACCTGGCCATAGACCGGGTCGAGGTAGTCGAAGCGGCTGGTCTTGCTGTCGCGCAGCAGGTCGGCGCGGAAGATCTTGCGCTTCTCGTGGTCCATGCCGAATTGCAGGTCATGTTGCATCCCGGCCAGTTGCAGCGTTCCGCTCAGGCCGAGGGTGGCGAAGCTGTCGCTGCTGACCGCGCCGTGGGTGCCGTCCATGCGCCGGGTCAGGGTGCCGTCGGCGTTCACGGCCATCACCCGGGCCTGGTTGTCGTCGTAGGTCTCGCGACTGTAGCCGTAGCCGAAGTGGGCCTTCCAGGTGTCGTCGAGCTGCCGTTCGAGATCCAGGCGGGTCAGCTCGGAACGGCCCTCGGTGATGTTGAAGGGCTCGTCCAGGCGCCGGCTGCGCGGGATGTCCAGCGGGCGGTTGGTACGCGGGTCGATGGCCGTGCCACGGTCGAACGGCGTGGTGAACTCACGGTGCTCGTAGCTCAGGTTGACCGTCGTGTCCTCGCCGTACCAGGCCAGCGAGGGCGCCACCAGCGTCTCGCGGCTCTTGCCGAAGTCGCGCCAGTAATCCTCGTCCTCATGATCGAGGATCATCCGGTAGGCCAGTCCGCTGTCGCCCAGCGGGCCGGTGGAGTCGAGCTGGCCGCCGCTGCCGTTGCGCCCGTGGGCGTAGGCCGAGCCACGCAGGGTCAGGGCGTTGGCTTGTTGCAGTTGCGGCTTCTTGCTCACCACGTTGACCACCCCGCCCGGGTCCTGGATGCCATAGAGCAGGGATGCAGGCCCCTTCAGCACCTCGACGTGGTCGGCGGTGGCGGTGAAATTGCGGCCCTGCACCGAGGGCATGCCGTCGCGCATGATCGAGCCGTCGCGGTTGTCGCCGAAGCCGCGCTTCATCACCGCGTCCTGGGTACCGCCAAGGGTGTTGGCCTGGGTGATGCCGCTGATGTTGCCCAGCGCGTCGTCAAGGTTGCGCGGGCGCTGGTCCTGCAGCGCCTGTGCCGGGACCACGCTGATCGCCTGGGGGATATCCAGTAGCGGCGCATCGCCGCGGCTGATCGAGGCGTTGGCCGCCGGCCGGTAGCCCTGCGCCGGGGCGGCGGCGGACACCGTCGTGGCATCGAGGTCGAGCGCGCCGCTGGCGGGGATCGGTTCCAGGGTCAGGGTGCGCTCGTCGATCCGCCGCGCGCGCAGGCCGCTGCCCTGCAGCAGGCGTTGCAGCGCCTCCTCCGCGTCCAGCGAACCGTGCAATGCCGGGGCGGTCGCCTGCGGCGGCAGCTCGGCGGTGTAGAGCAGCGTCTGCCCGCTGGCCCGGCTGAACGCGTTGAGCGCCTGGGCCAGCGGCGCGGCAGCCTGGCTGAAGCGGTAGCGAACCGCCTCGGCGGCCTGCGCGGTGGCGGCGAGACAGCCGAGGCTGAGGAACAGGGCGGGGAGAGTACGCAGGGCGAAGCGCGGGAAGGGGGTCATGGGTTGCTCGTGTCGGTCGCTTTTCTAATGCGAATCAATCGCGGTCATGAGCACTACACGAAGCGGCGCCGGATTTACCTCACCCCCCAGCGCAAAAAAATTCTTCGCCGGGAAAGATTCCTGCGGCCAAACGGAGCGGGGTCGCCGTCAGCGAATCACCACCAGGCGTCCGAACAGGATCTGCTGGCGATAGCCGAGCACCGCCTGCAGCGACTTCAGCGCGGCTTCGGGATCGTCGCTGCGGAAGCTGCCGCTGACCGGCTGGCGGCCGAGCGCGTCGTCGAGCAGGAGAATGCGTCCGGGGTAGTAGCGAGCGAGTTCGTCGAGCACTTCCGCCAGCGGCCGCCGGTAGAAGCTCAGCCAGCCCTGGCGCCAGGCCAGCGCGGCGGCGGCGTCGATGGCCACGGGCCGGCCCAGCCTGCCGTCGGCGAAGCCGACCTGCTGGCCGGCGCCCAGCACTTCCTCGGCGGCGCCCGCGCCCGTGCCGGCGCTCACCGCGACCCGCCCTTGCAGCACGGTGACGCGGGTCTCCCCGGCGCCGCGACGGACCTCGAACTCGGTGCCCAGTACCCGCGCCCGGCCTTCGCCGGCCTCGACCACGAATGGCAGCGTGTCGCGCTTCACCCGCAACGCGGCGGCGCCGCGCAGCAGTTCGACCCGCCGCTGGCCGCCGTCGATACGCACGCGCACCGCGCTGCCGGCGTCCAGGCTCAGGTAGGAGCCATCGGCCAGCTTCCATTCGGCGACCTGTCCCGGCGCGGCGACATAGTCGGCACGCCAGTCCTGCAGCCAGTCGCCGGGCTGCCACCAGCCGCCCAGCCAGAGCATCGCCAGCAGGCAGGCGACGCTGGCCAGCGGGTAGGCCCAGCGCCGCGGGTTGCGCGACGCTCGACGCGGCCGCAGGTAGGCTTCCAGGGCATCGGCCTCTTCGATGGCCAGGCGGCTCGCCGGTATTTCCGTCAGGCGCCAGAGCGCCTCGGCGCGAGCATAGGCCTCGGCATGCGCCGGCCGCTGCGCCAGCCAGTCCTCGAAGGCCCGCCGGGTCGCCGCATCCGGCGTACCGCGCAGGCGCACCAGCCAGGCCTGGGCGGTCTGCTCGAGGACGGGATCGTAGGGCGCGGCGTCGCTATCGGGTCGGGTCATGGCTGGGCGCTCCTTGCCTGCTCGCCGGCCGGGCCGGCCAGGCTCGCCTTGCAGGCGTCGAGGGCGCGCATCATATGTTTTTCCACGGCGCTTTGGGAAAGCTGCATGGCCTGGGCGATCTCCGCGTAGGTGCGGCCGTGGATGCGATTGAGCAGGAAAATCCGCCGGGTCCGCTCGGGCAGGCCGCGCAAGGCGGCCTCGACCCGGCGCCACTGGTCGCCGGCCTCGAGCGCCTGCTCGGGACCGACCGGCTCGCCCTGGCGCTGCTCCGGCAGCCAGTCGTCCAGTTGCCGCTGCCGCGATCCTTCGCCACGCAAGTGGTCGATGGCCAGGTTGCGCGCGCTGCGCAGGAGGTAGCTGCCAAGCTCCTCCACCGGGGCGGCCGGGCGCCGCCAGAAGCGCAGGAACAGTTCCTGGACCAGGTCGGCGGCGGTCGCCCGGCAGCCGACCCAGCGGCTGACCAGGCTTTCCATGCGCTGGCGCTGGGCCAGGAAGGCCTTGAGCAGATCCGCGCGGCGCGCCGCCTCGCCGTCTGCCGGCAAGGCATCCGGGCGCGGGCCGGAGGGAAGGTCGCGGTCGGGCATCGGTGATGGGACGGCTGCACGAAAGCCGGCGCCGGGGCGGCGCCATGGGAATGCTGAGCAGCCCGCAAATGATAATGCTTATCATCAATACCGAGAAGCCGGCGACGACGAAACGCCTTGCGGGTCGCGCGCCGGGTTGCCCGGCGCGCCGCCCCTCACTTCACCAGGCGCGCATCCAGGCTGTTCTGCGCCAGGCGCCTGGCCTGCTCCTCGGTCATTCCCAGGCTCTGCTGCAAGGCATGGAAGTTCTCGGTGACATAGCCGCCGAAGTAGGCCGGGTCATCGGAGTTCACCGTCACCTTCACGCCGCGTTCGAGCATGTCGAGGATGGTGTGCTGGCTCATGTCGTCGAACACGCAGAGCTTGGTGTTGGACAGCGGGCAGACGGTCAGCGGGATCTGTTCGTCGATCAGCCGCCGCATCAGCCGCTCGTCCTCGAAGGCGCGCACGCCGTGGTCGATGCGCTCGACCTTGAGCAGGTCGAGGGCTTCCCAGATGTACTCGGGCGGCCCCTCTTCGCCGGCATGGGCGACGGTGAGGAAGCCTTCGCTGCGGGCGCGGTCGAAGACCCGCTGGAACTTGCTCGGCGGATGCCCGACTTCCGAGCTGTCGAGGCCGACGGCGATGAAGGCGTCGCGGAACGGCAGCGCCTGGTCGAGGGTTTTCTGCGCCTGTTCCTCGCTGAGGTGGCGGAGGAAGCTGAGGATCAGCCCATGGCGGATGCCCAGCAGCTTCTCGCCGTCCTGCAGCGCGGCGCGGATGCCGGCGAGCACCACCTCGAAGGGAATGCCGCGATCGGTGTGGGTCTGCGGGTCGAAGAACGGCTCGACGTGGACGACGTTCTGCGCCTTGCACTTCTGCAGGTAGGCCCAGGTCAGGTCGTAGAAGTCCTGCTCGGTGCGCAGCACGTCGGCGCCGGCGTAGTAGAGGTCGAGGAATTCCTGCAGGTTGTTGAAGGCGTAGGCCTTGCGCAGGGTCTCGACGTCGTTCCAGGGCAGGGCGATGCGGTTGCGCTCGGCGAGGGCGAACAGCAGCTCCGGCTCCAGGGTACCTTCCAGGTGCAGGTGCAGTTCGGCCTTGGGCAAGGCGTTGAGCCATTCGTACATGGGGTGGGTTCTCGATCAGGCTGGTCTTTGCCGGCAAGTTTAACCTGTCCCGGGAGTCAGGCCCGAGGGAAACCCGCGAGCCGCTCCCGCGCGCGACGGGCGGCTCAGGCCGTTTCGCCGCGCCGATAGGCATAGGTCTGCGCGAAGCGCGAGGTCAGCCACTCGCCACAGGTGGTCGGCGGATACTTCGGCGGGTTGTCCGCGTCGAAGCAGCCCGGCAGGCAGCGGATCTCGGTGTCCATGTGCGGTTCGGCGAAGAACGGCATGGAGTAGCGATGCACCCCGCGCGGGCTGATCACCCGGTGCGGGGTCGAGCGGTAACGGTCGTTGCTCCAGCGCGCCATCATGTCGCCGATGTTGACCACGAAGGTGCCGTCGATGGGCGGCGCGTCGATCCATTCGCCCTGGCGGTTCTGCACTTGCAGGCCACCGGCGGCGTCCTGGTAGAGCAGGGTCACGCAGCCGTAGTCGGTGTGCGCGCCGGCGCCGGGCTGGTCGGCGCTCTGCCGGGCGGCGGCCGGCGGATAGTGGATCAGGCGGAATACGCTGACCGGCTGCTCGAAGCGGCGGTCGAAGAAGTCCTCCTCGATCCCCAGGGCGATGGCCAGGGCGCGCAGCACGGTACGGGCCAGCGCCAGCATGTCGGCATAGTGTCCTTCCAGCAGGGCCTCCCAACCGGGCAGTTCGGGGTGTCGGTTGGGCCCGTAGAAGGACTTGCCGGCGCGCACGTCGGGATGCTCCGCCGGCAGGTGCAGGGCCATGTCGAAGGTCTCCTTGAAGTCGCTGGGCAACGCCGGGTCGAGCTGCTCGGTGGCGATCGCGCCATAGCCGCGATGGTTGCGGCTACGGGTGATATCGATCTTCAGCTTCTCTTCGACGGGCAGCGCGAAGAACTCCCGCGCCGCCGCCAACAGGGCTTCGAAGCGCGCGGCCGGCAACGGGTGTCCGGCGATGTAGAAGAAGCCCCACTCGCGGCAGGCCTGGTCGATCCGCCGCGCCACGTCGTTCCAGGCGCCACGGTCGGCGCCGTAGAGCGGGGCGATGTCGATGATGGGTAGACGGTCCAATCGCGCTCTCCTCGATGGGCCCTGTACGGAAAGTGCCTGCGCTCGGCGACTTTTTCCATACAAGGCCAGGGCTCACTTCGGCAGGTCGGCCTTGATGCCTTCCACGTAATAGTTCATCGACGCCAGGTCGGCATTGGTCGCGCTGACGCCGGCGGCGAAACGCTCCTTGCCGGACTGGTCGCGGATCGGCCCGGTGAAGGGGTGGAAGGCTCCGCTGCGGATCGACTCGATCAGCCTGCCCGCCTCTTCCCGCACCGGCGCCGGCAGCACCTCCTGGTTCAGCGGCAGGACCACCGTACTCTCGGCCAAGCCGCCCCAGAAGTCCTCGGATTTCCAGGTGCCGTCCATCACCGCCTGGGCCGAGCGGATATAGTGCGGGCCCCAGTCGTTGACGATCGAGGTGAGCACGGTCTTCGGACCGAAGTGCTGCATGTCCGAGGCGTAGCCCACGGCGTACACCCCGCGACGCTCGGCGGCCTGGATCGGCGCCGGGCTATCGGTGTGCTGGAACACCACGTCGACGCCCTGGTCGATCAGCGCGTTGGCCGCGTCGGCCTCCTTGCCCGGATCGAACCAGGTGCTCACCCACATCACCTTGAGTTCGGCCTGCGGGTCGTATTTGTCCAGCGCCAGCTGGATCGCGTTGATGTCGCGGATCACCTCGGGAATCGGAAACGAGGCGATGTAGCCGATCTTGTGGCTGCGGGTCATCTTCGCCGCGAGGAAGCCGCCGACGTAGCGTCCCTCGTAGGAGCGCGACAGGTAGGTGCCGAGGTTCCTGTCACGCTTGTAGCCGGTGGCGTGCTCGAAGGTCACCTTGGGAAACTGCCGGGCCACCTTGGCGGTGGGGTTCATGTAGCCGAAGGAGGTGGTGAAGACCAGGCCGTAGCCGTCTTTCGCCAGGTTGCGGATGACCCGCTCGGCGTCGGCGCCCTCGGCGACGTTCTCGACGAAGCTGGTCTTCACCTTGTCGCCGAAGTGCTCCACCAGTTCGCGGCGGCCCAGCTCGTGCTGGTAGGTCCAGCCGTGGTCGCCGACCGGGCCGACATAGACGAAGCCGATCTTCAGCGGTTCGGCGGCCTCGGCGGCGAGAGCGCAGGCGCCGAGGCCGAGGACGACGGCAAGGCGGCGCAGGACGGACATGCGGGATTGCGTGCGACGGTGTTTCATGGATGGGCGTGCTCCGGTGAGTGCAGGGTTGGCCATCGGGCGTGGCTTCGCGTTCAGCCCGCCCGCCGATGCAATTACCTGACCACCCGGACAACTCCGCTCAAGCCCGCGCTTCTGCGTGCCGCGCCATGCCGGCGCGGCTGCAGGACGGTGCAGCGCGCCATCGCTTGGTGCATGCCGGCGCCGCCACGATGGCGCTACCATGGGCGCTGGCTTTCCGTAACAAGGCACGCACGCGATGACCGCGATCTACCTGGCCGGGCCGGACGTCTTCCGCCCCGACGCCGAAGCCCATGGCGAAACCCTCAAGGCGCTCTGCGCCGAGTTCGGTTTCCTCGGCCTCTACCCGCTCGACCACGCCCTGCCCGCCGACATCCGCGAGCCAGCCGCACAGGCCGCCTGGATCTACCGCGCCAATGTCGGCCTGATCGAGCGCGCCGACTGCGTGCTGGCCAACCTCGAACCGTTCCGCGGCAGCGAGCCGGACAGCGGCACCGCCTTCGAAGTGGGTTACGCCCTGGCCCTGGGCAAGCCGGTATATGCCTACCTCAGCGATGCCGGCGCCTACGCCGAGCGCCTCGCCCGGCTGGCGCCGGAATGGCTCGGCGAGCACCCCGGCGAGGACCGCGACGGTTGGCAACTGGAGGGTTTCGGCCTGCCATTGAACCTGATGCTGGCGGTGCCTTCGCGGCTGGTCGCCGGCGGCCCGCGCGAGGCCCTGCGACGCCTCGCCGAGGAACTCGGCGGGAACGCCTGAAGCGCCCGCGCCGAGCGCCGGAAGAAGCACGCGAGCCGCCGCCTATCTGCTGACAGGTAGGCGCCGCCTGGCATGTCGCTTGCTGCCCATAATCCCCGGACAACAACGGCCCCCGCGCGGGGCGTCCGGCATCCTGGGGGGAGCATCCGATGAGCCGATCCAACGGTTCCAGCAGCCGTCGTACCTTCTTGCGCCTGGCGGCCCTGCTGCTGCCCGCCGGCGCCCTGCTCGGCAGCCTGCCGGGCGTACGCGCCGCGGCCAGACCGCGGAAACTCTATCTGGCCGGTCCCGACGTGTTCCGCGCCGACGCCGTCGCCCACGGCGAAGCGCTCAAGGCACTGTGCGCACGCTACGGCTTCGAAGGCCTCTACCCGCTGGACAACGCGCTGCCGAAACAGCTCGCCGAGCCGCGCGAACAGGCGGCCTGGATCTACCGCGCCAACATCGGCCTGATCGAACGCGCCGACGCGGTGCTGGCCAACCTGAACTTCTTCCGCGGCGCCGAGCCGGACAGCGGCACCGCCTTCGAGGTCGGCTACGCCACCGCTCTCGGCAAGCCGGTCTATGGCTACGTCGACGACGCCGGCAGCTACGCCGAGCGGATCCGCCGGCACGCCCCGGAGCTGGTCGGCGAGGATCCGACCCGCGACCGCGACGGCATGGCCCTGGAAGAGTTCGGCCTGCCGCTCAACCTGATGCTGGCGGTGCCCGGCAGGATCGTCGTCGGCGACGCCGAGCAGGCTCTCCGGCAACTCGCCGGGCAATCCCGCGGCTGAGTCCGACCCGTCCCACTCCAGGCAAGGACTTCCCATGCGCAAAGCCCTGCTGTGCTGTGCCGCCCCGCTGTGCGCGGCCGCCGCCTTCGGCGCCGAAAACAACGACGAGAACGCCGCCCGCGAAGGGCTCTGGAACAACCTGCACGTCTACCGCGCGTTCAACCAGCGCGGCGGCCCCTACCTGACCGACGACAGCTACCTGGAATGGGAGTTCGGCGGCCGCAAGGGGGTGCTCGACCTGTACGGCTACATCGACTACAAGAACCTCTTCGACGACGCCAGCTCGGACGTACCCGACGGCGAGAACTGGTTCGTCGACATCGAGCCGCGTCTCTCCATCGACCGCCTGCTCGGCCGCGACTTCTCCATCGGCCCGATCCGCGAATGGTTCGTCGCCTTCGACTACTACTACGCCGACGCGCGCCAGGGACCGGGGCTGAACGTGCTGTGGTCGGGCATCGGCACCAACACCGAGCTGCCCTGGCTGGGTACGGTGGGGCTCAATCTCTACGCGCGCTACATCGACAAGAACTACGGCGCGTCCAACGAGAACGCCTGGGACGGCTACGTCGCCCACATGAACTGGTTCAAGCCGCTGGCGCAGTTCGGCGGCAAGCGCTTCATCGCCTTCCAGGGCTTCTTCGACTACGAGTTCGGCTCGAAGCTGCCCGACAAGGACGATGCCTTCGAGCGCGAATACCGTACCGATAACGGCTTCCAGGCCTACCTCGGGCTCTGGTATCACACCGAACACTGGAAGTTCGGCTACGGCGCCAAGGTCTACCGCAACATGACCCAGTGGCGCGACGGCGAGCAACTGGACGGACGCCGCACCGACTCCAGCGGGATCGGCCACTACTTCAACGTCGGCTACGCGTTCTGAGCGCGGCGCCCACGCCGGGCGCCGCGGGAAGCCCGCTCAGGGCAGGCGGGCGATACGCTCGGTGAGCAGGTCGAAGAACCCCTGGGCATCGCCCTCGTTGATCCACTCGACGTTGGCCGGCTGCTTGAGGCCGCCGTACCAGTCGGCCACAGTCTGGCCGAAGGTGATGCCCTCGCGGCTGTCGACCTGCACGTTGATCCGCTTGCCCTTGAACAGCGAGGGCTTGAGCAGGTAGGCGACCACCGTGGCGTCGTGCACCGGGCCGCCCTTCAGGCCGTAGTACTTGATGTCGTACTGGACGTAGGCGTCGAGGATATCGGCGACGGTCTTGCCGGCTCGGTTGCCGAGGTTGCGCAGCTTGGCGATGCGCTCGGGGCTGGTGAGGATCTTGTGGGTCACGTCGAGCGGCAGCATGGTGATCGGCGCCCCGCTCTTGAGCACGATTTCCGCCGCGTGGGGGTCGGCGAAGATATTGAATTCGGCGGCCGGGGTGATGTTGCCGCCGTTGAAGTGGGCGCCGCCCATGATCACGATCTCGCGGATGCCCTTGACGATGTCCGGGGCCTGGGTCAGGGCCAGCGCGAGGTTGGTCTCCGGGCCGAGCATGGCCAGGGTCACGCTCTTCTCCGGCGCCGCGCGCAGGGTACGGATCAGGTAGTCCACCGCGTTGCCTTCGGCCAGCGGCTGCTTCGGCTCATGCACCTCGACGCCGGTGATGCCTTCGCTGCCGTGTACGTCGGCGGCGTAGATCGGCGTGCGCAGCAGCGGCCGCGGGGCGCCGGCGTAGACCGGGATATCCGGGCGCTTGCCCCACTCGCGGGCCAGCCGGGCGTTGCGCGCGGTCTTTTCCAGCGGCACGTTGCCGGCGACGGTGGTCAGCGCCTGGATCTTCAGCTCCTTCGGCGAGGCCATGGCGAACAGCAGGGCGATCACGTCGTCGGCGCCCGGGTCGGTGTCGATGATCAGGGTCCGCGGCGATTGCGCCGCCGCCGTTTCGGCAGCGGACAGAGGAAGGCTGGCGGGCATCAGCAGGGAGAGTCCTAGCAGAAGGCTGCAAAAGCGATTGCGGGGGCGGGCGGCGCGGGACATGGTCGGCTCCTGGTGGGGGATGCCGAAGTCTAGCCGGTTGCAGGCCAGGCGCCGACCTATGCGAACCGACAGAGGAAGCCTGGCGCCTCCTCCGTCGGCGCCCGCCTCACCCGGCGATCAGGGCGCTCGCCGCCTCGCGGTGGCGGGCGATCAGGGCGGCCAGGTCGAGCCCTTCCACGGCACCGTCGACCACTCGCCAGGCGCCGCCGACCATTACCCGGTCGGCACGGTCGGCAGCGCATAGCAGCAGCGCCGAGAGCGGGTCGTGGCTACCCGAGAAGCGCAGCTCGTCGAGCTTGAACAAGGCCAGGTCGGCCTGCTTGCCGGGGGCCAGCTCGCCGATGTCGCTGCGTCCGAGCAGGCGTGCCGAGCCACGGGTGGCCCAGCCCAGGGCGAGTTCCGGGGTGATTCGCTCGGCGCCGTAGCGCAGGCGTTGCAGGTACAGGGCCTGGCGCGCCTCGAGGATCATGTTCGAGGCGTCGTTGGAAGCCGAGCCATCGACCCCCAGGCCGATCGGCGCGCCGGCCGCCTCCAGCTCCACGGTCGGGCAGATGCCCGAGGCCAGGCGCATGTTCGAACTCGGGCAGTGGCAGATACCGGTGCCGGCCTCGCCGAGACGACGGATCTCCTCGGCGTTGAAGTGGATGCCGTGGGCCAGCCAGGTGCGCGGGCCGAGCCAGCCGACGCTGTCCAGGTAGTCCACGGTGCGCAGGCCGAAGCGCTGCAGGCAGAAGTCTTCCTCGTCGAGGGTCTCCGCCAGGTGGGTGTGCAGGCGTACGTCGTGGCGCGCCGCCAGTTCGGCGCTGGCGCGCATGATCTCCGGAGTCACCGAGAACGGCGAGCAGGGCGCCAGGGCGATCTGCACCCGGGCGCCTTCGCCGCGCTGGTGGTAGCGAGCGATCAGTCGCTCGCTGTCGGCGAGGATGGTCTCGGCCTCCTGCACCGTCTGCTGCGGCGGCAAGCCGCCGTCCTTCTCGCCGAGGCTCATCGAGCCGCGGGTGAGCATGGCGCGCATGCCCAGTTCCTCGACCACCCCGGCCTGCACGTCGATGGCCTGTTCGAGGCCGCCGGGGAACAGGTAGTGGTGATCGGCGGCAGTGGTGCAGCCGGACAGCAGCAGCTCGGCCAGCGCCACCTTGGTGGCCAGTTCGAGCTTCTCCGGGGTCAGCCGCGCCCAGACCGGATAGAGGGTCTTCAGCCAGGGGAACAGCGGCTGGTTGACCACCGGCGCCCAGGCGCGGGTAAGGGTCTGGTAGAAGTGGTGATGGGTGTTGATGAGTCCCGGCAAGACCACGTGCCGGCTGGCGTCGAACTGGCTGGCGCAGGGCTGCGCGGGCTGTTGGCCGGCGCCGAGCAGCTCGACGATGCGGCCGTCTTCGACGACCAGGCCGCCGGCGGCGTCGAGACCGTTGGCGGTGAAGATGGCGAGGGGGTTGCGAATCCAGGTGCGGGACATGTGCGGACCTTCGTCGGATCGGCGGGCCGGCGCGAACGCTGCCGGCCCTCGGTTGATGAGAGCCAGCTCAGTGTTCACCCTGTCTGCTGATCCAGGTCCGCGGGGCGACGGGACGCCGCGCGCGTGGCGATATCCTACAAGGGATTGTCGGAGAGGTGTAAGGCTTTCCTCCCGGCGGCAGCCGGGCGCGGTTTGATGGGGGTCAACGGACGACCTCCGGCAGGGGCATAGAGTGGGGGACTGCATAGCTGAAAACGTAGAACGGAAGGAGCCCCGCATGAGCGAAGAACCCACTGTCACTCCCCCCTCCCCCGAGCAACCCGCCGCGCAGCCGGCCAAGCCGGCCCGGCCAGCCGCCCGCCGCGCCCCACGCAAGCCGGCGACCCGCCGCCCGCGGGTGGCCAGCCCGGCGCAGAAGGCCCGCGAGGAGATCCAGGCGATCAGCCAGAAGCCGGTGGCCCTGCAGGTCGCCAGCGCGCCCCACGGCAGCAGCGAGGACAGCACCTCGGCGAGCCTGCCGGCGAACTATCCCTATCACACGCGGATGCGCCGCAACGAGTACGAGAAAGCCAAGCACGACCTGCAGATCGAACTGCTCAAGGTGCAGAGCTGGGTGAAGGAGACCGGCCAGCGCGTGGTGGTCCTGTTCGAAGGCCGCGACGCCGCCGGCAAGGGCGGTACCATCAAGCGCTTCATGGAGCACCTGAACCCGCGCGGCGCGCGGATCGTAGCCCTGGAGAAACCCTCCTCCCAGGAGCAGGGCCAGTGGTATTTCCAGCGCTACATCCAGCACCTGCCCACCGCCGGCGAGATGGTCTTCTTCGACCGCTCCTGGTACAACCGCGCCGGCGTCGAGCGGGTCATGGGCTTCTGTTCGCCACTGCAATACCTGGAGTTCATGCGCCAGGCCCCCGAGCTGGAGCGCATGCTGAGCAACAGCGGCATCCTGCTGTTCAAGTACTGGTTCTCGGTGAGCCGCGAGGAGCAACTGCGGCGCTTCATCTCGCGCCGCGACGATCCGCTCAAGCACTGGAAGCTGTCGCCCATCGACATCAAGTCTCTGGACAAATGGGACGACTACACCGCCGCCAAGCAGGCGATGTTCTTCCATACCGACACCGCCGACGCGCCGTGGACGGTCATCAAGTCCGACGACAAGAAGCGCGCGCGACTCAACTGCATCCGCCACTTCCTGCACGCGCTGGACTACCCGGACAAGGACCGGCGCATCGCCCATGAGCCCGACCCGTTGCTGGTGGGGCCGGCCTCGCGGGTGATCGAGGAGGACGAGAAGGTCTACGCCGAGGCGGCCGCCGCGCCGGGCCACGCGAACCTGGATATCCCGGCCTGAGGCGGGCGGTCGCGCCAACGAAAACGCCCGGGGCGCTTTCGCGCTCCGGGCGTCCCTGGTTCGACGGTCGCTGGCCGGGTCACTCCGGCGCGGAGGTCCGGATCAGGTGGTCGAAGGCGCTCAGCGAAGCCTTGGCGCCCTCGCCCACGGCGATCACGATCTGCTTGTACGGCACCGTGGTCACGTCGCCGGCGGCGAAGATGCCGGGCAGCGAGGTCTCGCCACGGGCGTCGACGATGATCTCGCCACGCGGCGACAGCTCGACGCTGCCCTTGAGCCACTCGGTGTTGGGCAGCAGGCCGATCTGCACGAAGATGCCTTCCAGCTCGATCGACTTGAACTCCTCGGAGTTGCGGTCCTTGTACACCAGGCCGGTGACCTTCTGGCCGTCGCCCTTCACTTCGCTGGTCAGGGCACTGGTGATCACCTCGACGTTCGGCAGGCTGTAGAGCTTGCGTTGCAGCACGGCATCGGCGCGCAACTTGCTGTCGAATTCCAGCAGGGTCACATGGGCGACGATGCCGGCCAGGTCGATGGCCGCCTCGACGCCAGAGTTGCCGCCGCCGATCACCGCCACGCGCTTGCCCTTGAACAGCGGGCCGTCGCAGTGCGGGCAGAAGCACACGCCCTTGGCCTTGTATTCCTGCTCGCCGGGCACGCCCATTTCGCGCCAGCGAGCGCCGGTGGCGAGGATCAGGGTCTTGGCCTTGAGGCTGCCGCCGCTCTCGAACCGCACCTCGTGCAACTCGCCGGTGTTCTTCGCCGGAACCAGCTTGCTGGCGCGCTGCAGGTTCATGATGTCGACCTCGTAGTGACGCACGTGCTCTTCCAGCGCCCGCGCCAGCTTCGGCCCTTCGGTCTCCTGCACCGAGATGAAGTTCTCGATGGCCATGGTGTCCAGCACCTGGCCGCCGAAGCGCTCGGCGGCGACGCCGGTGCGAATGCCCTTGCGCGCGGCGTAGATCGCCGCCGCGGCGCCGGCCGGACCACCGCCGACCACCAGTACGTCGAAGGCGTCGCGGGCGGTCAGCTTCTCGGCGTCGCGGGCGGCGGCGCCGGTGTCGATCTTGGCGAGGATCTCTTCCACGCCCATGCGGCCCTGGCCGAAGACTTCGCCGTTGAGGTAGATGCTCGGCACCGACATGATCTGGCGCGCCTCGACCTCATCCTGGAACAGCGCGCCGTCGATGGCGACGTGACGGATGTTCGGGTTGAGCACGGCCATCAGGTTCAGCGCCTGAACCACGTCCGGGCAGTTCTGGCAGGACAGCGAGAAGTAGGTTTCGAACTCGAAGGTGCCCTCGATTCCCTTGACCTGCTCGATCACGTCCGCGTCGAGCTTGGAGGGGTGGCCGCCTACCTGCAGCAGGGCCAGCACCAGCGAGGTGAATTCGTGGCCCATGGGGATACCGGCGAAGCGCAGGCCGATGTCCGCACCGGGGCGGTTCAGCGAGAACGACGGTTTGCGCGCATCGCTGCCGTCGGTCTTCAGGGTGATCTTGTCGGTCAGGCCGACGATGTCTTGCAGCAGGCCCAGCAGCTCGCGGGATTTGTCGCTGTCATCGAGGGACGCGACGATCTCGAACGGCTGGCTGACCTTTTCCAGGTAGGCCTTCAACTGGGTTTTAAGATTGGCGTCCAACATGGTTCAGCTCCTCGAAATTCGGGCAAACGTATCCCCGGCGGATGGGACATCCGCCCTGCACGGCGCGTTGGCTGGGTGAAGGGCGGACGATCCGCGAGGGATCGTCCGCCGGAGAGGCTGGCGGCGAATGCCGCCGGCGCGGTCTTAGATCTTGCCGACCAGGTCCAGGGACGGAGCGAGGGTCTTCTCGCCTTCCTTCCACTTGGCCGGGCAGACTTCGCCCGGGTGGGCGGCGGTGTACTGGGCGGCCTTCAGCTTGCGCACGGTCTCGCCGACGTCACGGGCGATCTCGTTGGAGTGGATCTCGACGGTCTTGATCACGCCTTCCGGGTTGATCACGAAGGTACCGCGCAGGGCCAGGCCTTCTTCCGGGATGTGCACGCCGAAGGCGTTGGTCAGCTGGTGGGTCGGGTCGCCGATCAGCGGGAACTGGGCCTTGCCGACGGCCGGGGAGGTTTCGTGCCAGACCTTGTGCGAGAAGTGGGTGTCGGTGGTCACGATGTAGACCTCGGCACCGGCTTTCTGGAACTCGCCGTAGTTGTTGGCGGCGTCTTCGATCTCGGTCGGGCAGTTGAAGGTGAAGGCAGCCGGCATGAAGATCAGGACCGACCACTTGCCCTTCAGGGATTCCTCGGTCACCTCGATGAACTTGCCGTTGTGGAAAGCGTTGACCTTGAAC
Organism: Pseudomonas sp. FDAARGOS_761; assembly: GCF_013343155.1. Classification (NCBI taxonomy): domain Bacteria; kingdom Pseudomonadati; phylum Pseudomonadota; class Gammaproteobacteria; order Pseudomonadales; family Pseudomonadaceae; genus Pseudomonas; species Pseudomonas sp. FDAARGOS_761. The sequence continues at coordinate 5,414,367 of NZ_CP054572.1, forward strand.
GGTTGGACTTGAGTGTTGATCAGGGACATCAGTCGTTCCTCTCTCAGTTGAATGGGGTGTTTCAAATCGACTGGGAGAATCTTAACGGGGTTCGGCAAAAATGCCCCATTGATTTAGGCCATCAGTGAAATTATCTAAATCTATCGAAGAATATATAAATAGTTAAAACAACTAATCGAAGAACCTGCCCTCGTCAGTGCCCGGCCTTCCACGGCTGGCCCAGGGAAACCGGGGCATACAGCCGGGTGCGCAGGGCATCGCGGGAGAGCAGGACCAGCACCAGGATGGTCGCCGCATAGGGCAGCATCGCCAGCAGGTTGGCCGGAATCGACAGCCCGATCCCCTGGGCCACCAGGTGCAGGATGCTGGCCAGGCCGAACAACCAGGCACCGAGCAGCACGCGGAACACCCGCCAACTGGCGAAGACCACCAGCGCCAGGGCGATCCAGCCACGTCCGGCGGTCATGTTCTCCGCCCACATCGGCGTGTAGGCCAGCGACAGGTAGGCACCGGCCAGGCCGGCCATGGCGCCGCCGAAGAGCACCGCCAGGGTGCGCACGCGCAGCACCGGAAGGCCCATCGCGCTGGCCGCGTCGGGGTTCTCGCCGACCGCCTGGAGAACCAGCCCGGCGCGGCTGCGCAGGAGCATCCAGGCGACCGCGGCGAACAGCGCCAGGCTCAGGTAGACCAGCGCGTCCTGGGCGAACAGCATGCGCCCGAGCAGCGGCAACTCGCCCAGCACCGGCAGCGCCAGCGGGGCGAACCCTTGCAGCGGCTTGCCGACCCAGGCGGCGCCGACGAACGACGACAGGCCGACGCCGAAGATGGTCAGCGCCAGGCCGCAGGCCACCTGGTTGGCGTTCAGGTACAGGGCGACCCCGGCGAACAGCGCCGCCAGCAGCATGCCGGCGAGCACCGCGAGGAGCACGCCGAGCCACAGGCTGCCGCTGGAGAAGGCGACCATGAAGCCAATCACCGCGCCGAACAGCATCATCCCCTCCTGGCCCAGGTTGAGCACCCCGCTTCTCTCGCAGACCAGTTCGCCCAGCGCCACCAGCAGCAGCGGAGTACCGGTGCGGACCATGGCGAACAGCAGGTTGTCGAGCAGATCGATATCCATCGTGGTTCCTCGGCGGTTCGGCTCAGGCCAGGGCGTCGCGCAGCGCCGGGCGCTTGCGCCAGCGTCCGTGCAAACGTGGGCGGTAGAGGATCAGCACGTCACAGGCGAGGAGGAAGAACAGCATCATCCCCTGGAACAGCCCGGTCAGCGCCAACGGCAGGTTGAGGCTCATCTGCGCGGCCTCGCCGCCGAGGTAGAGCAACGCCATCAGCAGGCTGGCGCAGAGGATGCCGAACGGATTGAGACGGCCAAGGAAGGCCACGGTGATCGCCGCATAGCCGTAGCCCGGCGAGACCTGCGGCACCAGTTGGCCGATCGGCCCGGCGACCTCGCAGACGCCGGCCAGGCCTGCCAGCGCGCCGGAGAACAGCAGCACGAACCAGACCAGGCGCTTCTCGCGGAAACCGACGAAACCGGCGGCGCGGCGGTCGAGGCCGAGCACGCGGACCTGGAAACCGAGGAAGCTGCGCTGCGCCAGCACCCAGACCGCCGCCAGCGCCAGCAGGCCGAACAATGCGCCAAGGTGCACCCGGCTGTCCTCGAACAGCGCCGGCAGGCGGCTGGCCTCGCCGAACAGCGCCGACTGCGGGAAGTTGAAGCCATCCGGGTCCTTCAACGGCCCGTGCACGCCGTACAGCAGCAGGTTCAGCGCGATGTAGTTGAGCATGATGGTGGTCAGGATCTCGTTGGCGTTGAAGCGCGTTCGCAGCCAGGCGGCGAACCCGGCCCAGAGCGCCCCGGCAGCGGTGCCGGCGAGCAGCACCCAGGCCAGCGCCCAGCGGCTCTGCCAGTCGAGCAACTGGATCGCCACCGCGCTGCCGGCCAGGGCGCCGACCAGCAACTGGCCCTCCGCGCCGATGTTCCACACGCGCGCCTGGTAGGCCAGTGCCAGGCCGAGGGCACAGAGCAGGATCGGCATGGCCTTGACCAGCAGCTCGCCGAGCCCATAGAGGTCGCTGAGCGGCTGTACCAGCACGGTATGCAGGGTCTGCCACGGATCGTGGCCGAGACAGGCGAACAGCAGCGCGCCGCAGACCAGGGTCAGCAACCCCGCCAGCAGCGGAGAGGCCAGCAGCATCCAGCGCGACTGCCGGCCGCGCGGTTCCAGGGACAACAGCATCACAGGCTCCCTTGGGCAACGGCGCCGGCGACTGCCGCCGGCGCCTCGAATTGACCGGCCATCCAGCCGCCGACCTGCTGCGGCGAAGCGCTCGCGGTGGCGACCGCCGGGCACAGCCGACCCGAACACAGCGCGGCGATGCGGTCGCTGAGCAGGAACAGCTCGTCGAGGTCCTCGGAGACCACCAGGATCGCCGTACCGGCATCGCGCAAGGCAATCAGCGCGCGGTGGATCAGCGCCGCCGCGCCGACGTCCACGCCCCAGGTGGGATGCGCCGCCACCAGCAGGCGCGGGGCCTGGAGGATCTCGCGGCCGAGGATGAACTTCTGCAGGTTGCCGCCGGAAAGGCTGCGTGCCGGCGCCCCGGCACCCGGGGCCTTCACGGCGAAACGGCGGATGATCTCCTCGGCCAGCGCCAGCACCTTGCGCCGCCGGACCAACCCGCGCTTCACCAGTCCCTGCTGGAAGGCGGTGAGCAACGCATTGTCCGCCAGGCTCATCTCCGGCACCGCGCCGTGCCCCAGCCGCTCGGCGGGCACGAAGGCCTGGCCGGCGCGGCGCCGCGCATCCGGCGCCAGGTGCGCGCCGGCGCAGCCGCCGAGGCGGATGCGCTCGGCCTGGGCGCGCGGCAGGCGCACTTCGCCGCTGAGCAGGGCGAGCAACTCGTCCTGGCCATTGCCGGCGACCCCGGCGATACCGAGGATCTCGCCGCTGCGCACCTCCAGGTCGAGGCCGGCGAAGGACACGCCGAAGGGGTCCGGGTTGCGCCAGTGCAGGTCGCGCACCTGGAGGAAAGGCGCGCCGCCGGTGACCTTCGGATACTCCGCCGCCAGGCCCTCGGCGTCGCCCACCATCAGCCGCGCCAGCTCGAGATCGGAACATTGCGCCGGCACGCACTGTCCGGCCACCCGTCCGCCGCGCAGCACCGTGGCGCGCTGGCAGAGCGCACGGACCTCGGCCAACTTGTGGCTGATGAAGAGGACACTGCAACCCTCCTCCGCAAGACGGCGCAGGGTGACGAAGAGATCCTCGGCCTCGCGCGGGGTCAGCACCGAGGTCGGCTCGTCGAGGATCAGCAGGCGGATGTCCTGCATCAGGCAGCGCACGATTTCCACCCGCTGGCGCTCGCCGATGGACAGCCCATGGACCAGCCGGCGAGGCTCCAGCGGCATGCCGTAGCGCTGCGACACCTCGCGAATACGCGCCTCCAACCGGCGCGGGCTGCCCGCCTCGGCGCCGAGGGCGAGCGCGATGTTCTCCGCCACGCTGAGCGTCTCGAACAGGGAGAAATGCTGGAACACCATGCCGATCCCCAGCGCCCGGGCGCGAGCCGGGTCGCGCACCTGCACCGGCTCGCCCTGCCAGCGGATCTCGCCGGCATCGGGACGGGTCACGCCGTAGATGATCTTCATCAGCGTGCTCTTGCCGGCGCCGTTCTCACCGAGCAGGGCGTGGATCTCGCCGGCGTCGATGCACAGGTCGATGCGGTCGTTGGCCAGGCAACCCGGATAGCGCTTGCTGATCCCGCGCAGTTCGAGGCGCGGCGGCGCGAAGGAGGAAGGTGCGGACATGGCGGACCCGGTCGGTTGCTCGACGATGCCGCGGCCGGTGCAAATACCTGGCCAGGAGGTCAGGAAAGCCCTGGAACGCGGCTTGCGCCGGGAGCCACGGGCCAGGCTGCCGCGCCGAGCGGCACCAAGCCGGAGCACGCCTGGGACGCCGCGGCACATTTGCGGGCAACCCTGCGGCGCACCCGTGTGAGCATTTGTCGCAAAACAGTCATCACCACCTTGCTCACAGAGTTATCCACAGCGTGTCGGGAGCCCATCCGGGACCTTGGGAAGCCTCCCGCGCCGACCGTCCCGGCAATTTTCGCAACATCGGCGCTGGACAGAAAACAGCCAACCCGGCAGGCCATGGGCGCGACCTGGCAAGGCATTTTCTCCAACACTTTGCCAACAGCTTTATCCACAAGATATCGACAGCCGTTCGGAGGAACCCGGCAGAACGATCTCTCCCGGCCAAGCCATGGCTCGGCCGAATCCCTGGGGCAGCCCCGGCGGCCCGCTTCCGGCACAGTTTGCCAACAGCTTTTCCACAGGAAACCCGCGGAACGGGAATGCCCGTGAAAATGTCTCCAGGACTTCCCCTTTCGACGCCAGGACGCCCATGAATACTGGGTTTTCCGGCTTTTCAGGAAAGTCCGCGGCGATCGACGGAAGCATGCTCGGCGGCGCCATGGGTGAATCCACTGTCCACAGTTTCGCGACGCACCGTCGTGGCGCATTCCACAGCGCCTTTTCCCTGGCTCTTTCGCCAACCGGGAGAAATCCTGCGGCCCCGTCCAACGCCTTTCCCACGACCGCCGAAGGCATTTTTTCAACGGGGAATGCGAACAGCTTTTCCACAGACAAACCCACAGAAGCGCCAGTTGCCGACCGGGCATTTCGCAAGGCGGATTCAAGGTGCCGGAACGCTTTCCGCGGATCGCCTGCCGGAAGCCAGATGGGCACATCCCGCAATGGCTCGTGCAATCTTTCCACACGCGCGCTACACACAGACTTATCCACAGCATGCGCACAGTGCATAATGGCGGAAGCGAGATCACGCGCCAAAGACGGGATATTTCCGTCGATTTCCCGGACTAAAGAGGCGAAAGCGCCGTTCCGGCAGCAGAGGAGATGAACGATGCAGTACCTGCTGGCAACTTCGTCCCCCCACTTATCCTGCACTCCGACCACGGCGGGAGCGCGATGAGCAGTTCAGCCCATCGCGGGCGGATCCTGCATTTCCTCGGCGACCCGGCGAAGCTCGGCGACAAGGCCTGGGAGTATTTCGAGGACGGCCTGCTGTGGATCGAACACGGCCACGTGCGCGCGCTCGATCACGCAGCCTACCTGCTGCCACAACTGCCCGCCGACCTGCCGCTGGAGGAACATCCGCAGCGCCTGCTGCTGCCCGGCTTCGTCGACTGCCATGTGCATTACCCGCAACTCGGAGTGATCGCCTCCTACGGCACCCAACTGCTGGACTGGCTGGAAACCCACACCTTTCCCGCCGAGCAGCGCTTTGCCGATGCCGGCTACGCCGCCGCCCAGGCCGAGCTGTTCCTCGACGAACTGCTGCGCCACGGCACCACTACCGCGCTGGTGTTCGGCACGGTCCATGCGGTATCCGCCGAGGCATTCTTCCAGGCCGCGCAGAAGCGCCGCCTGCGGATGATCGCCGGCAAGGTTCTGATGGACCGCAACGCGCCGCCGGCGCTGTGCGATACCGCGGCCAGTGGCTACGCCGAGAGCCGCGCGCTGATCGAGCGCTGGCACGGCAACGGGCGCCTGCAATACGCGGTCACCCCGCGCTTCGCGCCGACCTCCTCGCCCGAGCAACTGGCCGCGGCGGCGCGCCTGCTGGACGAGTATCCCGGCGTCTACCTGCACACCCATCTTTCGGAGAACCTCAAGGAAGTCGCCTGGGTCGGCGAGCTGTTTCCCCAGGCGCAGGACTACCTGGACGTCTATCATCGCGCCGGCCTGGTCGGCGAACGCAGCGTGTTCGCCCATGGCATCCATCTCTCCGAACGCGAATGCCGCTGCCTGGCGCACAAGAACGCAGCGCTGGCGCACTGTCCCAGTTCCAACCTGTTCATCGGCTCCGGCCTGTTCGACCTTGGCCGCGCCCAGCAATACGGCATCCGCGTCGGCATCGGCAGCGACGTCGGCGGCGGCACCAGCCTGTCGCTGCTGGCCAACCTCGCCGACGCCTACAAGATCCAGCAATTGCGCGGCACCAGCCTCGATCCGTTCCAGGCGCTCTACCTGGCCACCCTCGGCGGCGCCAGGGCGCTCGACCTGGACGGCCTGGTCGGTAACTTCCTGCCCGGCCGCGAGGCCGACTTCGTCGCTCTCGACCTGGCCGCCACGCCGATGATCGCCCAGCGCATGGAGCATGCGCGCGGCCTGGCCGATACCCTGTTCGTGCTGAACACCCTGGGCGACGACCGCGCGGTGGCGGAGACCTGGGTGATGGGGGAGCGGCGCCATGCGAAGGGGTGAGAGCCTCTTTCCCGCGTTGGCTCGGCCCGTCGCTGCATGCCACCTCCTCGCGCTGTTAGAGAAAAGGCACCGTTCGGCGGACGGCCGAAGCTCGCGTCACTCAATCCGCGCCCTCACGACACCGCCACCGCCTCCAGGAACCGTTCCAGCACCAGGTTCGGCCGGCGTCCCTTGCGGGTCACGATGGTCAGCGCGATGGCGTAGTGGAAACGCTCCGGCAGCAGGGGCCGCAGCATCCCGGCGGCGACCCAGTCGGCGGCGTAGTGCGACGGCAGGTAGCCGATGAAGTTGCCGGTCAGGATCAGGAACGCCATGCCCTCGCGGTCCGAGGCGCTGGCACTGTTGTTCAGTTCCTGGTGGCGCGCCTGTGCTTCGGCGGGCAGGCGGTAGCTGGGCGCCACGGCGTCCGCGGCGAGCACCTCGTCCACCGCGATATCGCCGTCGGCGCGCTCGAACAGTGCGTGGCCGCGGCTGCAATAGAGCTGCGCGTGCTCGTCATACAGCGGCAGGTACTCGAGCCCCGACAGCGGACTGATCAACGGCACCACGCCGACATGCAGGTGGCCGTCGAGCACGCCCAGTTCGATCTCGTTGGGGGTGGTCATGCCGATGTTGATCCGCACCTGCGGTCCCTGCCCCTTGAGCGCGCTGAGAGCGTGGGTGATGCGCATCTGCGGCAGGGTCACCAGGTTGTTGATGATGCCGATGTTGAGTTCGCCGCGCAGGTGCTGGTGCAGGTCGTTGACCTCGGCGCGGAACCCCTCCAGCGCCGCCAGCAGGGTCTGGGTCGCGCGATAGACCTCGCGGCCCTCGTCGGTCAGGGCGAAGCCGGCGCGGCCGCGCTGGCACAGGCGCATGCCCAGGCGCTTCTCCAGGTCGCCCATGTGCAGGCTGATCGCCGAGCGGCTGAGGCCGAGAGTGCTCTCGGCGGCGGAGAAACTGCCGCACTCGACGATGGTCTTGAAGATGCGCAGCAGGCGGATATCGAAATCGCTGACCTGGCCGAGCGACGGGTTGCGGGATTTGGCCATTATTGTTTTACCCAGTCGAAACTAAACGTGAGAAGAATAAGCTTTATCTAACCTTTCGTCAGGGCCAAGCTTGATCCCAACGCTCCGCCGCCGCGTGCGCGGAACCTTCCAACAAGAAAGCCCGAGGATCGAACGATGAACCAGCCGCTCAACGTGGCCCCGCCGGTTTCCAGCGAACTCAACCTGCGCGCCCACTGGATGCCCTTCTCCGCCAACCGCAACTTCCAGAAGGACCCGCGGATCATCGTCGCCGCTGAAGGCAGCTGGCTGACCGACGACAAGGGCCGCAAGGTCTACGACAGCCTGTCCGGCCTGTGGACCTGCGGCGCCGGCCACTCGCGCAAGGAAATCCAGGAGGCGGTGGCTCGCCAGCTCGGCACCCTCGACTACTCGCCGGGCTTCCAGTACGGCCATCCGCTGTCCTTCCAGTTGGCCGAGAAGATCGCCGGGTTGCTGCCAGGCGAACTGAACCACGTGTTCTTCACCGGTTCCGGCTCCGAGTGCGCCGACACCTCGATCAAGATGGCCCGCGCCTACTGGCGCCTGAAAGGCCAGCCGCAGAAGACCAAGCTGATCGGCCGCGCCCGCGGCTACCACGGGGTCAACGTCGCCGGCACCAGCCTCGGCGGGATCGGCGGCAACCGCAAGATGTTCGGCCAGTTGATGGACGTCGACCACCTGCCGCACACCCTGCAACCGGGCATGGCGTTCACCCGCGGGATGGCCCAGACCGGCGGCGTCGAGCTGGCCAACGAACTGCTCAAGCTGATCGAACTGCACGACGCCTCGAACATCGCCGCGGTGATCGTCGAGCCGATGTCCGGCTCCGCCGGCGTACTGGTACCGCCGGTCGGCTACCTGCAGCGCCTGCGCGAGATCTGCGACCAGCACAACATCCTGCTGATCTTCGACGAGGTGATCACCGCCTTCGGCCGCCTGGGCACCTACAGCGGCGCCGAGTACTTCGGCGTCACCCCGGACCTGATGAACGTCGCCAAGCAGGTCACCAACGGCGCCGTGCCGATGGGCGCGGTGATCGCCAGCAGCGAGATCTACGACACCTTCATGAACCAGGCGCTGCCCGAGCACGCGGTGGAGTTCAGCCACGGCTACACCTACTCCGCGCACCCGGTCGCCTGCGCCGCCGGCCTCGCCGCGCTGGACATCCTGGCCAGGGACAACCTGGTGCAGCAGTCCGCCGAACTGGCGCCGCACTTCGAGAAGGTCCTGCACGGCCTGCAAGGCGCGAAGAACGTCATCGACATCCGCAACTGCGGCCTGGCCGGCGCGATCCAGATCGCCCCGCGCGACGGCGATCCGACCGTGCGTCCGTTCGAGGCCGGCATGAAGCTCTGGCAACAGGGTTTCTACGTGCGCTTCGGCGGCGATACCCTGCAATTCGGCCCGACCTTCAACGCCAGGCCGGAAGAGCTGGACCGCCTGTTCGACGCGGTCGGCGAAGCGCTCAACGGCATCGCCTGATGAGCGGCCGCCCGCAAGCCGTACCCACCGTGCAGGTGGACAACGCCGAGGTGATCGTGACCGAATGGCGCTTCGCCCCCGGCGCGGAAACCGGGCGCCACCGCCACGGCCACGACTATGTGGTGGTACCGCTGACCGACGGCACGCTGCTGCTGGAAACCCCCGAGGGCGACCGCCACGCGCCGCTGGTCGCCGGACAGGCCTACTTCCGCAAGGCCGGCGTCGAGCACAACGTGATCAACGCCAGCGCACACGAAGTGGTCTTCGTCGAGACCGAGATCAAGTAATCCGCACCCGCTCCCCAGGGAGCGGGTAAAGGGAAAGGGCCACGGCCCTTTCGTCACCCCTAGCGAAGAGAGAACAAGACAAGATGGGCACCCTCCACCACCTGATCAACGGCGAAATGGTCGCCGACAACGGCCGCAGCGCCGACGTCTTCAACCCCTCCACCGGCGAAGCCATCCACAAGGTCCCGCTGGCCGACGGCAAGACCCTGCAGAAAGCCATCGATGCCGCCAGGGCCGCCTTCCCGGCCTGGCGCAACACCCCGCCGGCCAAGCGCGCACAGGTGCTGTACCGCTTCAAGCAACTGCTGGAGCAGAACGAGGCGCGGATTTCCAAGCTGATCAGCGAAGAGCACGGCAAGACCCTGGAAGACGCCGCCGGCGAACTCAAGCGCGGCATCGAGAACGTCGAGTACGCCTGCGCCGCCCCGGAAATCCTCAAGGGCGAGTACAGCCGCAACGTCGGCCCGAACATCGACGCCTGGAGCGACTTCCAGCCGATCGGCGTGGTCGCCGGGATCACCCCGTTCAACTTCCCGGCGATGGTGCCGCTGTGGATGTACCCGCTGGCCATCGCCTGCGGCAACACCTTCATCCTCAAGCCCTCCGAGCGCGACCCCAGCTCCACCCTGCTGATCGCCGAGCTGTTCCACGAAGCCGGCCTGCCGAAGGGCGTGCTGAACGTGGTGCACGGCGACAAGGAAGCCGTGGACGGCCTGCTCCAGGCGCCGGAAGTGAAAGCCATCAGCTTCGTCGGCTCGACCCCCATCGCCGAATACATCTATGCCGAGGGCACCAAGCGCGGCAAGCGCGTGCAGGCCCTGGGCGGCGCGAAGAACCATGCGGTGCTGATGCCCGACGCCGACCTCGACAACGCCGTCAGCGCGCTGATGGGTGCCGCCTACGGCTCCTGCGGCGAGCGCTGCATGGCGATCTCGGTGGCGGTATGCGTCGGCGACCAGGTGGCCGACGCGCTGATCGCCAAGCTGGTTCCGCAGATCAAGGCGCTGAAGATCGGCGCCGGCACTTCCTGCGGCCTCGACATGGGCCCGCTGGTCACTGCCGCCGCGCAGGCCAAGGTCACCGGCTACATCGACAGCGGCGTGGCCCAGGGTGCGGAGCTGGTGGTGGACGGCCGCGGCTACCAGGTCGCCGGCCACGAGAACGGCTTCTTCCTCGGCGGCAGCCTGTTCGACCGGGTGACCCCGGAAATGACCATCTACAAGGAAGAGATCTTCGGCCCGGTGCTGTGCGTGGTTCGCGTCAACAGCCTGGAAGAGGCCATGCAGTTGATCAACGACCACGAATACGGCAACGGCACCTGCATCTTCACTCGCGACGGCGAGGCCGCCCGCCTGTTCTGCGACGAGATCGAGGTCGGCATGGTCGGCGTCAACGTCCCGCTGCCGGTGCCGGTGGCCTACCACAGCTTCGGCGGCTGGAAGCGCTCGCTGTTCGGCGACCTCCACGCCTACGGCCCGGACGGCGTGCGCTTCTACACCCGGCGCAAGGCCATCACCCAGCGCTGGCCGCAGCGGGCCAGCCACGAGGCCTCGCAATTCGCCTTCCCCAGCCTCTGAAGGCTGACGACAACAGGCATGGTCGGTAACGACCATGCCTTTTTTCTTTTTCCGCAATCAGGAGTCCGCAACGTTCCACCGCCGTGAAACCTCACCCACGGCCGCACCCATGGCGTCGCCCACAAGGCGGCCCAGACCTTGCCCAAGAACAATTAAAGGGTCTCAACGATGTCCAAAGTCGTACTGGCTTCACAACTGCCGAACAAGCGCAACGCCTCGCTCGCGCCCGGCCTGAAACAACGCCACGTCACCATGCTGTCGATCGCCGGGGTGATCGGCGCCGGCCTGTTCGTCGGCTCCGGCCATGCCATCGCCGCCGCCGGCCCGGCCGCCCTGCTCGCCTACCTGATCGCCGGCACCCTGGTGGTGCTGGTCATGCGCATGCTCGGCGAAATGGCGGTCGCCTCCCCCGATACCGGTTCCTTCTCCACCTACGCCGATCGCTCCATCGGCCGCTGGGCCGGTTTCACCATCGGCTGGCTCTACTGGTGGTTCTGGGTGCTGGTGATCCCCCTCGAAGCGATCGCCGCCGCGGCCATCCTCAACGCCTGGTTCCCGGCCATCGACACCTGGATCTTCGCCCTCGCGGTGACCTTCCTGCTCACCGTCACCAACCTCTTCAGCGTGGCCCGCTACGGCGAGTTCGAATTCTGGTTCGCGCTGCTCAAGGTGATCGCCATCATCGCCTTCATCGTGCTCGGCGCGGTGGCCATCGTCGGCGGCCTGCCGGAACGCGAGGTCAGCGGCCTGTCCAGCCTGATGGCGAGCCACGGCGGCTTCGTGCCGAACGGCTACGGCGCGGTGCTCGGCGCCCTGCTGACGACCATGTTCAGCTTCATGGGCACCGAGATCGTCACCATCGCCGCCGCCGAGTCCAAGGACCCGGCGAAGCAGATCACCCGCGCCACCAACTCGGTGATCTGGCGGATCGGCCTGTTCTACCTGGTGTCGATCTTCATCGTGATCTCCATCGTGCCGTGGAACGACCCGCTGCTGATCCAGGTCGGCTCCTACCAGCGCGCCCTGGAGCTGCTGGACATCCCGCACGCCAAGCTGATCGTCGACCTGGTGGTACTGGTCGCCGTGGCCAGCTGCCTGAACTCGGCGATCTACACCTCGTCGCGGATGGTCTTCTCCCTGGCCAAGCGCGGCGACGCCCCGAGCGTGCTCAAGCTGACCAACACCGCCCACGTACCACGCCCGGCGGTGCTGGCCAGCACCGCGGTGGGCTTCCTCACCACCATCGTCAACTACTTCGCACCGGAGAAGGTCTTCACCTTCCTCCTCGCCAGCTCCGGCGCCGTGGCGCTACTGGTGTACCTGGTGATCGCCGTGGCCCAGTTGCGCATGCGCAAGCAATTGCAGGCCAGCGGCCAGCCCATCGAGTTCCGCATGTGGCTATATCCCTGGCTGACCTGGGCGGTGATCCTGTTCATCGTCGCCGCGCTGAGCATCATGCTGATCATGCCGGAGCACCGTCACGAGGTGTTCGCCACCGCTCTGCTGACGATCTTCACCGTCTGCCTCGGGCTGCTCAACACGCGACGCAAGCCGCGCCTCGGCGAGGACTACGCCGGGAAGACGGCGCGGGTCTGAGCCCACCACCGGGGGAAGAACCGAGACAGCCCTCCAAAGAAAAGCCCGGCCAATGGCCGGGCTTCTTCAGGCAAGGTCGTCTCAGACCTTCCTGACGAATTCCGATTTCAGCTTCATCGCGCCAATGCCGTCGATCTTGCAATCGATGTCGTGGTCGCCGTCCACCAGGCGGATGTTCTTCACCTTGGTGCCGACCTTCACCACCAGCGAGGAGCCTTTCACTTTCAGGTCCTTGATCACGGTGATGGTATCGCCGTCCTGGAGAACGTTGCCCACCGAATCCTTGATCACCTTGCCATCATCGGATGCCGTAGCGGCCTCGTTCGGCGACCATTCATGGGCGCACTCCGGGCAGACCAGCAGCGCACCATCCTCGTAGGTGTATTCGGAGTTGCATTGGGGACAGGGCGGCAGCGTGCTCACGGCATTCTCTCTTCAGCAGGGGAACGAAAACCGCAGATTATATAGGGTTTATCGCTCCCCTGCCGAACCGCCTCAGAGCCCCTTGGTCTTCGGCGCGCCGACGGCCGGCCCGGAGAAGTCGAGGGTGCCCTTTTCGCTGAAGCGCACGGTGCCGAACAGGCCTCCTGCGAGCTTGCCCTTCACCACGTAGGGCATGCCCCGGGTCGGCGCGTTGTTGCTCAGGCCCCAGGCCTGGCGGAAGGCGGAAAAGGCGGAGACGGTCAGCGGCACGCTCACCACCCGCTCGCCGAAGCGCGGTACCTCGCCGGTCTGGTCGCTGACGCCGCTGGCCAGGGGCTGACCGTTGACGTCGAGGTCGAGGGCGATGCCGTTGTATTCGATCGGCTCGTCGTTGGGGTTCTGTACCCGCAGCTTGACCATGAAGCGCATCTCCATGCCTTGCCCCGGCAGGGGTTCCAGGCCGACCAGGTCGATACGCAACGGATCGCGCTGGCCGAAGGTGCTGCAGGCGCTCAACAGGACGCCCAGGCACAGGGCCGGCAGCAGGCGGCCGAGGTTCGCAGGCAGGCGCATGGGTTCTCCTCCTTGGGTCGAATGTGCGCCCATGGTGCCACAGCCGCTAGAATTCGCCGCGCAGCCGGTCCGGCTGCGCCAATGGACAAAGGACATGCCCATGCCTACACGCGTTCTGCGCGGCCTCGTCGCCGCCCTCCCACTGTTCCTCGCCGCCTGCTCGGACTCCGCTCCGTCCAGCGAGGAGATCGCCCGCCTGCTCGCCGAGCGCGGCTTCGACAAACCCGCCTGCGCCAGTTCCACCCTGTTCGAGACCTTCCCGGTGACGCTCTCCGACAGCTTCTCCGGCCCCGGCCCGGCGAAAGGCAACGCCGCGGTCTACGACGCGCTGGTCGGCGTCGGCCTGCTGCGCCGCGACGGCGATTCCTACGACCTCACGCCCGCCGGCCGCGAGGACTACAAGCCCGAGTCGAAGGCCTTCTGCTACAGCAGCGGCTTCGACGTCAGCGTCCGTTCGGTGGACCCCGCCAAGCCCGACGACTACGGCCCGGCCGTGGAAAAGGGCTGGTTGGTCACCGTCGAGGTCAAGCCACGCGAAGTGAAGGACTGGGCGAAGAACCCCGAGGTGCTCAAGCAGGCCAGCCTGACCACCCTGCAACAGATCACCCAACCGCAGGTCGGCCAGGTCTCGCTGGTCAAGCCACGCGGCGAGGAAGGCTACAAGCTCGTCAACACCCGCTTCTCGCCCAGGCAGGGCTTCCACTTCAACCAGGCCTGGTAATCCCACGCCGCCCTTCCGCCCGCCCCGCTCGGGGCGGGCTCCTCATTCAACCCACTGATCGATAAAGGTTTTTTCGTCGGACGAAACAGCCGGGCGATTGCTCGCCCGAAAGCTTTCGTATACATTCGTTTTCACTGTAAACACCGTATACATCGAAAACGAAGTTGATCAGAAAATGAGCACCGTAGTCTCGTTCCGCGCCGATGACGCCCTGGTCGCGGCCCTCGACGAACTGGCCCGCGCCACCCACCGCGACCGTCCGTATCACCTGCGGCAGGCGCTCGCGCAGTACCTGGAAAGGCAGCAGTGGCAGGTCGCTGCCATCGATGAAGGCTTGGCCGATGCCAATGCCGGTCGCCTGCTGGAACACACCGAGATCGAGAAGCGCTGGGGGCTGCAATGAGCCTGAAGTGGACCCGCAAGGCGGCCGCCGACCTGGACGCCATCTACGACCATTACGTCGTGCTGATCGGCCCGGAAAAAGCCCTGAAAGCCGTCCAGGACATCGTCGAGCAGGTGAAACCGCTGCAGCAGGTAGCCAACCAGGGGGCAGGGCGGCCCAGCGAGGTGCCAGGCGTACGCACCCTGACCCTGGAGCGCTGGCCGTTCAGCGCCCCTTTTCGGGTAAAAGGCAAGGAAATCCAGATTTTGCGCATAGACAGGGTCGAAATTACCCCCTAAAAGTGGTCACACGGTTACAAGATGTTTCAAAACGAATATTTACCTTGACTTGTACGTAGTTACTTATTTCGGACAAAAAATCCATAACTCACAAGAAATGGACATTTTTCGACCAGACAAATGAGAGCGACCAACTTGCGACCACTGCAACCTGATTAGTTCTTTAACTGACTTATGCTTCGCTCCCATACGCATCCGTATTTTTCCGAAACCCGACGACCTCGCCCGCTGGGCACGCTTTCTCGCGCTTTTTCCGGTGATTTTTTCCCAGACGCAGTCTCCCGCAAGGAGGAACCGGCATGGATTCGCTGAAAGGCATGGCGATCTTCGCCACTGTGGTGGACAAGGGCTCGATGGCAGCCGCGGCCCAGAGCCTGGGCATGACCCCTTCGGCAGTCAGCCAGCAGATCCGCAAGCTGGAGAGCCGCGCCCAGGTCACTTTGCTGCATCGCACCACCCGCCGGCTGACCCTGACCGAGGCCGGCGAGGCGTTCTATCGCAGTTGCGCGCAGATGCTGGCGATCGCCGAGGAAGCCGAGCGGCGGCTTGGCGAATGGCGCGATGCGCCGGTGGGCGAGTTGCGCCTGGCGGCGCCGGTGGGGTTCTCCGGCACGCTGATCACCCAGGCGCTGAAACCGTTGCTGGAGAACCACCGCCAGTTGCGCCTGCAACTGTTCTTCCAGGACGAGCGCATCGATCTGGTCGCCGAGCGCATCGACCTGGCGATCCGCGTCGGCAATCTCGCCGACTCCAGCCTGGTGGCGCGCCACCTCGGCGACTGGAGCAGCGTGCTCTGCGCGGCGCCGGCCTATTTGCGCCAGCGGGCGCCCATCAACCGTCCGGAGCAGTTGACCGAGGTCGACTGGATTTCCCTGAACACTTCGAACCACCTCAACCACCTGACGCTCAGCGGGCCGGGCGGGGAAGTCTGCAAACTGCGCCTGGAGCCACGGGTGGCCGCCAACGGGATGCTCGCGGTGCGTCAGTTCACCCTCGACGGACTCGGCGTGTCCTACCAGCCGCTGCCGGAGGTACGCGACGCGCTGAACGACGGGCGCCTGCAACAGCTATTGCCGGAGTGGAGGATTCCCGGGCTCGGCATCTATGCGGTGACGCCACGGCGAGAGGCCCAGCCGGCCAAGGTGAAGGTCGCCATCGAGGCGCTGCGGCGAGCGTTCGCCACGGACGGGGATGAGCGCTGGAGCTGACCGACGGACTGCCGGCCAGCTCCAGGTACCGTCAGGAGAAGCGGCCGAGGGTCAGGGTGACCTCGCCGATGTCCGTGCCCGTGGCGTTGCCGCCGCTGGTGATGCCGGCATAGTCCGCCGATGCCGGCGTGAAGCCCCAGGTGTTGGTGGCGCCGGATTTCCACGGGTCATCCCAGCTGAAGGTGCCCATCTTGGTGTTGCCGTCGTAGCAGTCGAAGCTGCCCTGGGTGCCGGACGAAGCGTTCTCCCGTCCGCAGGAGGCGATCCATTGCGGGCTGCCGGCCTGCACGTTCATGCTGCTGACTTCCTCGGTGGAAATCTCGTCGTCCTTGTTGGTGTAGCGGTAGAACTTGCCCCATTGCAAGGTGGCGTTGCGGATGCCCACCGTGCCGATGGATTTGGATACCACGACCTTCACTGCGATCCATTCTGCGTATGCCATGTCGATCTCCGTTAACCATGCGTTCACAGCTTCCTGTAGGACGTCACGGACAGGACCGGGCGCTCACAACGGACCCTTGGCTACTTCGACCAGCACGGCGCCATCCCTGACCCGCTTCACTATAGGCTGGCCACCAGCCACCACCGCCTGCCAGATCTGGTAGGCGGCGGCCGGGGAGGTCAGGCCCTCCGGCGTTTTTCCCCGCGAGGGGCCTTCATGCCGAATGCCTCGCGCAGGTCGGTGGTGGGTGGCGGCAGGAAGCGCATGCGGGCGAACAGGCCTCGCAGGTAAGCGTCCATCAGCGCGGCCGCCGCCGCGCTGTCGCCGTCCTCCAGGGCATCGAGCAGGGCGCGCTGCGCGGCGCAGGCCTCGGCGGTATAGACCGCCCCCTTGTTCAGCGCGATGTCCAGCGAGGCGCGTGCCACCAGGCCGCGGACGAAACCCTGCAGCAAGGGATTCTCGGTCAGTTCGGCCAGGCGCAGGTGGAAACGCCCGGCGAGACGGATCAGCCCGGCGCTGTCGCGGGCCGCGAGGCAAGCCTGCTCCTCGTCGACCAGCGCCCGTAGCTCGGCAAGGGCGGCGGGATCCAGCCCCGCGGGCAGTTGCCGCACCACTTCGCTTTCCACCAGCAGGCGCGCGTCCAGCACCTGCCGCGCCTGGCGCTCGTCCGGGCGGGCGACGCTGGCGACCTCCTTCGGCGGCATCACCACCGCGCCGTCCTCGGCGAGACGGGTGAGGGCACGCTGGATGGTGCCGTTGCTGACCCGGAAGATCTGCCCGAGGGTTTCCTTGCTCAGCTTGGCGGCCGGCGCCAGGCGCTTTTCCAGGATTGCCGTGTAGATGCTTTCGTAGACGAAATGGCTGGTGGGGCGCAGCGCGGCGCCCTGCTGGGTACGTGCGTCGAATCCGACCATGTTCACACCTGTCGAGTCGTGCTTGTGGGCCTTCGCAGGCGGCGGACGAAAGCCGTCCGGGCGCCGCGACGGTCCCGGGTTGGAACCCTGGCGCGGGCGATCAGACCTGCGGCAAGCGCAGGTCGATGTTCAGGCGCGCGCCTTCGTTGAGGATGTGCTGGCGCATCGCCTGGCTCGCCCGCTCGCTATCGTGCTGGCGGATCGCACGGAGGATGGCGTCGTGTTCCTGGAGGATCTCCTCGGCGTATTCCGGCTGGCGGCGCACCAGGTTGTCGCTGCGTTCCAGGGCGCTGCCGATCTGTTCGGAAACGCTGAGGAAGATCGGGTTCGAGGTGAGCTTCACCAGGCGCCGGTGGAAGGCCGTGTAGGCCTCAACCAGAGCCTGCGGGTCGCCATCCTCGACCGCTTCGCGCAGGTCCAGCAGCAACAGCCGCAGTTCGCTGATCTCCGCCGCCCCGGCGCTCTGCGCGACGATGCCGACGATGAACGGCTCCAGCGCATAGCGCAGTTGCAGGACGTCTTCCATGGTCGCCTCGCCGGGCGCCGCGACCTCGCGCAGCGGTTCGCTGCGTTCGAGGACCATCACGCCCTTGCCCGGCAGCGAACGGACCACGCCCAGGGTCTCCAGGACCATGATCGCCTCGCGCAGGCTCGGCCGGCTGATTTCCATCTGCTCAGCCAGCTCGCGCTGGCCGGGCAACATCTGGCCGGCGACCCAGCGACCCTGCTCGATGGTGTCGAGCAGGCGCTGGGCAACCGCGTTGACCAGCTTGGACGAAGAAAACATGTCGCCTCCCTTTACTTGCCAATCGGACGTGCAACGCGCCTCGGCGCGTCAGCCATGCAGCTTGCCTTCCCCGGCCACCGCGCTGCGCTTGAGCGGCTCGCCGTCGGCCTTGGCCGGCGCCTCCAGGCGCCCGTCGAGTATGGCCTGCGCGCGCGGCATATCGATGTCGTTTTCCCAGCGGGCGATGGTCACGGTGGCCACGCAGTTGCCGATCAGGTTGGTCAGCGCGCGACCGATGCCCATGAACCAGTCCACCGAAAGCACCAGCACCAGGCCGGCCACCGGGATCGCCGGCACCGCGGTGAGGGTGGCGGCGAGGATCACCAGGGCCGAGCCGGGAATGCCGTGGGCGCCCTTGGAGGTCACCAGCGAAACCAGCAGGATGGTGACCAGGTCGGTCATCGCCAGCGGCGTGCCGGTGACGTGGGCGATGAACACCACCGCCAGGGTCAGGTAGATCGAGAATCCGTCGAGGTTGAACGAGTAGCCGGTGGGAATCACCAGGCCTACCGTGGAGCTGCGGATGCCCATGTGCTCGAGCTTGCGCATCACCTGCGGCAGCACCGCGTCGGAGGAGGCGGTGCCCATCACGATCATCAGCTCTTCGCGGAAGTAGCGCAGGAACGGCAGCATGCGCACCCCGGAGAGACGCAGGACGCTGCCGAGCACCGCCATGACGAAGACCAGGCAGGTGGCGTAGAACACCAGCACCAGCGCGCCCAGGTGGCTGAGCGAGTCGACGCCGTAGCGGGCGGTGGTGAAGGCCACCGCGCCGAACACGCCGAGCGGTGCCAGGCGCACGATCATGCCCATGATGCGGAACACGATGTGGCTGAATTCGTTGATCAGGCGGGCCACGCCGCTGGCCTGCTCGCCGACCAGGTTCAGGGCGCTGCCGAACAGCACGGAGAACAGCAGGACCTGGAGGATGTCGTTCTCGGCGAAGGCGCTGAACACAGAGGTCGGGATCAGGCCCATGAGGAATGCCACGGGGCCATGGATTTCCTGGGTGCGCCCGGTATACAGTGCGACGTCGCCGGCGGGCAGTTCGTTGAGATGGATGTTGGCGCCGCTGCCCAGGCCCAGGCTGTAGGCGACCACCAGGCCGAGGACCAGGGCGATGGTGGTGAGGATTTCGAAGTAGATCACCGACTTCAGGCCGATGCGGCCGACCTTCTTCAGGTCGCCGGCGCCGGAGATGCCGTTGACCACCACGCAGAAGACGATCAGTGCGATGAGCATCTTGATCAGCTTGATGAAGCCATCGCCCAGCGGCTTCATCTGCACGGCCAGGTCGGGAATGCCGACCCCGCAGATGACGCCTATCACCAGGCCAATCACGACTTGCAGGAATATCGAGCGGGAACAGCGCTTGATGAACATCGCAGGAGTCTCCATTCGGCGCTTCCATCGGGCCTCGCGGAGGCGGGCGATGAACGCATTTTTATTGTGGTATTACCGGTCTGACCAGTTCAGCCTATACGCAAAGAAGTCGGCCTGACAAGCCGCTATCGGCGGGCGCGACGAATGGCCAGGAACCGCGGCACGCGCGGGCCGCAGCCGGGAGAAGGGCGCTCGGATGGCGCAAGGCGGCGGGCCAGAGCGGCTCGCCGCGGGGAAGGGGAGGTCAGCCGGCAAGGGCCTCGGCGACGAAATCGAGGCGATCCTGGCCGAAGAACAACTGGTCGCCGACGAAGAAGCTGGGTGCGCCGAAGACGCCGCGCCGCACCGCCTCTTCGGTGGTCGCCTTGAGCCCCTCCTTGACCTGCTCGTCGCCAACCAGGCGGAGGAACTCATCCGGATCGAACCCGGCCTCCGCCAACACCTGGGCGACCACCTCGGGCTTGCCGAGGTTCTGCTGTCGTACCCACAACGCTTCGAACACCGCTTTCAGGTAGGGATGGAACCCTTCGCCGCCGAGATAGCCCTGGGCGCCGCGCATCAGCGTCAGGGTGTTGATCGGGAAGGCCGGGTTGAAGGCCAGCGGCACGCCGTAGCGTTTCGCATAGCGCGCCAGGTCGTGGAGGGTGTAGCGCCCCTTGGCCGGCACCTCGATCGGCGAATGGTTGCCGGTGGCCTTGAACACGCCGCCCAGCAGCATCGGCCGCCAGGCGATGCTCGCGCCATGGGCGGCGGCGATGCGCGGCAGTTGGGTCCAGGCGAGGTAGGTGGTGGGACTGCCGAAGTCGAAGAAGAACTCGATTTGCTTGCTCATGCGTGGCTCTTTCCGTGGCGGGGATCAGAAGGTTTCCATCCAGGGGCGCAGGTCCAGTTCGTGTACCCAGCAGTCGCGCGGCTGGCAGTGGATCTGCCAGTAGGTCTCGGCGATGTGCTCGGGATCGAGGATGCCGTCCTGCTCCTTGCGCTTGTACAGCTCGGGCAGGGTTTCGCGGATGAAGTCGGTGTCGATGGCGCCGTCGATGATCGGGTGGGCGACGTGGATGCCCTTCGGCCCCAGCTCGCGCGCCATGCTCTGGGCCAGGGCACGCAGGGCGAACTTGGCGCCGGAGAACGCGGCGAAATGCGCGCGGCCGCGCAGCGAGGCGGTGGCGCCAGTGAAGATGATCGTTCCGCGCTGCCGCGGCAGCATCACCCGCGCCGCCTCGCGGCCGGTGAGGAAGCCGCCGAAGGCGGCCATCTCCCAGACCTTGCGATAGACCCGTTCGGTGGTTTCGGTGATCGGGAACCAGACGTTGGCGCCGACGTTGAAGATCACCGCCTCCAGCGCACCGACCTCACCCTCGATGCGGGCGAAGAGGTCGATCACCTGCTGCTCCTGGCGTGCGTCGCAGCCGCAGGCCAGGGCCTCGCCGCCTTGGTCGCGGATGGCCTGCACCAGCGGCTCCAGCTTCTCCGCGTTGCGCCGGGCGACGCACGCCACGTAGCCCTCGCGGGCGAACCGCCGGGCGATGGCGCCACCGGTGGCGTCGCCGGCGCCCATTACCAGAACCGCTTTGCGCTGGGTCATTGCAGAGGCCTCTCTTGTTAGTTCTTTTTTAGAACCCAATAGAGACGATAGTTAGTTCTTAAAAGGAACTTGTCAACTGGCAAGGGCTCGAGTGATATCCGCGCACCAATTACTCTGCCTGTCCCAGCCTGCCCGGCACGTCCTCTCCCTGAAGAGAGGGGACCGGTCGGCGGAGCCTGGTACGACAGCGTCCTTCCTGCCGTAACGCCATCGGCGTTTATCCGCCGATTCGCGTCGGCGGCCAGGCCTGGAACGCTCAGCCGCGCCGCAGCAGGCGCCCCTTCCAGAACAGCCCCTCGCGTACCGTCACGTCCCGCGCGTGCAGCGGCTCACCGCATTCGGAACAGACCAGCACGCCATGCATGTGCTGGCCGCAATGCTTGTGCACATGCTCGAGTGGCGGCCCCTCGACGCCGGCGAGGTGGCGGTCGCCCCAGTTCACCAGGGAAAGGATGGCCGGGTACAGTTCCATCCCTTTCTCGGTAAGCCGGTATTCCTCGCGCAGCGGCCGTTCCTGGTAGGGCACCTTGGCCAGTATCTCCGCTTCGACAAGGCGCTTGAGGCGGTCGGCGAGGACGTGGCGGGTCACGCCGAGGCTGCGCTCGAAGTCGTCGAAACGGCGCACGCCGAGAAAGCAGTCGCGCAATACCAGCAGGGTCCAGCGATCGCCGAGGATCGCCAGCACCCGCGCCAGCGAACAGGGTTGTTCGCTCAGTTCTTCCCAACGCATGAGACACCTCCAGCCGTTCGGCAAAGGATAGCCGCGTGGGTTCTGAAACGAAACCGACCGGCCACGCCTTTCCAGCGCCCCGCCGCCCATGGCATAACCGCGTTCCTGTCCCCCTTGTCCCGGAATCCCGACCATGTCGCTCGACTGGACCTGCAAGCACCACGCCGACCTCACCCTGAAGGAACTCTACGCGCTGCTGCAATTGCGCACCGAGGTCTTCGTGGTGGAACAGAAATGCCCCTACCAGGAAGTCGACGGCCTCGACCTGGTCGGCGATACCCATCACCTGATGGCCTGGCGCGACGGCCAGTTGCTCGCCTACCTGCGCCTGCTGGACCCGGTTCGCCACGAGGGCCAGGTGGTGATCGGCCGGGTGGTCAGTTCCTCGGCCGCGCGCGGCCAGGGGCTCGGTCACCAGTTGATGGAACGCGCGCTGCAGGCGGCGGAGCGCCTCTGGCTGGACACCCCGGTATACCTCTCGGCCCAGGCCCACCTGCAGGGCTACTACAGCCGCTATGGCTTCGTCGCGGTCACCGAGGTCTACCTGGAAGACGACATCCCGCACATCGGCATGCGCCGGGCCTGAGGCCCGGAACGCCGCGGACGGTGGGGGAAGGAAAGGTAATCAGGCCTGCGGCTTGAGCACGCCGGGCAGTTGGGCTTCCAGCTTGGCGTTGTTCAGCGGCGCGCGGATGAAGCCGTGCTGCTCGCCGTCCGGGCCGATGATCACCAGGTTGCCGCTGTGGTCGACGGTGTAGTTGGGCTTGCTGGTGTCGGCGGGGATGTAGGGGATGCTCATGGCGTTGGCCAGCTTCTGGATGTTCTCCGGAGTGCCGGTGAGCCCCTGGAAGCCGGCGTTGAAGTAGCCCAGGTATTGCTTGATCTGCTGCGGCGTGTCGCGGTTCGGATCGACGCTGACGAATACCACCTGCAGGTCGTCGCGCACCTCCTGCGGCAGCTTGCCCTGCAATTCGCGGAGCTGGGCGAGGGTGGTCGGGCAGACATCGGGGCAGAAGGTGTAGCCGAAGAACAGCAGGTGCCAGCGACCCTTGAGACTGGCGGTGCTGACCGCCTGGCCGTCCTGGTTGGTGAACTCCAGCGCCGGCACCTTGCGCGTCTGCGGCAGGATCACGATGCCGGCGTCGAGCAGCACGGTGGGATCGGCCTGGCGCTGGGCGGTGAGCACCTTGTGCACGGTGAGGCCGAGGACCAGGGCAACCAGGGCGACGAGGACGAGGACGGTCTTGTTGACTCGAGTCATGGGTGGGCAAGGCTCTAGAGTGGGATCAGAGAAGCAGCTTCAGCGGCAGATAGTGGTCCACCAGCAGCGCCATGAACAGCAGGAACAGGTAGACGATAGAGTACTTGAAGGTCTTTATCGCCGCATGTGGCCGGCTGTCACAGTAGAGCGCCCAGGCCCAGTCGAGGAAGCGCGCGCCCAGGGCCAGGGCGCAGAGCAGATAGACCAGCCCGCTCATGTGGATGACGAACGGCATCAGGCTCACCGCGAACAGCACCAGGGTATAGAGCAGGATGTGCAGCTTGGTGTAGCGCTCGCCGTGGGTCACCGGCAGCATCGGGATGTCGGCCTTGGCGTATTCGTCCTTGCGGTGGATGCATAGCGCCCAGAAGTGCGGTGGGGTCCAGGCGAAGATGATCAGTACCAGCAACAGCGGCTCGGCGCTCAGGTGGCCGGTGATGGCGACCCAGCCGAGCAGCGGCGGCGCCGCCCCGGCGAGCCCGCCGATGACGATGTTCTGCGGCGTGGCGCGCTTCAGGAAGCCGGTGTAGAGCGCCGCGTAGCCGAGCAGCGAGGCGAGGGTCAGCCAGGCCGTCAGCGGGTTGGTGAAGGCCAGCAGCACGGCCATCCCGGCCAGCGCCAGGAGCAGCGCGAAGCCCAGCGCCATGCTCGGCGACACCCGGCCCTCGGCCAGCGGCCGCTTGTGGGTCCGCGCCATGATCGAGTCGATGCGCCGGTCCACCACATGGTTGACCGCCGCCGCCGCGCCGGCACAAAGGCCGATGCCGAGGTTGCCGAAGATCAGCACCTGCCAGGGCACGAAGCCATCCAGCGGCGCCTTGGTGGCGAGCAGCATGCCGATCAGCGAGGTGATCAGCATCAGCACCACGACCTTGGGCTTGGTCAGTTCGAGGAAGTCGCGCCAGGTCGGCTGGCTGTGGCGATCGATGACGGTGGCCATATCCTTACCTCCATCCTTCTGTCTGTCAGGCGGCCTTCAGCCGCGAACCTTGCGCCGGCGGCAGCGTGCGGCGCACGCGCTGCGGCGACGGTGCCGGCGCGCGGACGCTGGCCGGCGCGCGCAGGCGATAGTTGACCAGCACCAGGCTGAGCAGCAGCAGGGCGCCACCGCCGTTGTGCGCCACCGCCACCGGCAGCGGCAGGTGCAGCAGCACGTTGCTGATGCCCAGGCCGATCTGCAGCGACAGGCCGAGCAGCATCAGCGCGGTCGGCCAGACCAGGCCGCTGCGCTGCAGGCGCCAGGCGAGCAGCAGGAGGACCAGGGTCACGCACAGCGCGCCGATCCGGTGGGTCATGTGGATCGCCGTGCGCGCGTCGCTGTCGAGCTGGCCGCCGAGGTAGTTGGGGCCGATGTGCTGGGTCAGGTGGAAGCCGTTGGCGAAGTCCATCCGCGGCCACCACTCGCCATGGCAGGTGGGCAGGTCGATGCAGGCCACCGCCGCGTAGTTGCTGCTGACCCAGCCGCCGAGGGCGATCTGGCCGATCACCAGGAGCAGGGCCAGCCCCGCCAGTCCGCGGGTCGCCGCCGGGTAGCGCCGCGCCGCGAAGCGTCCGGAGAGACGCAGGGCGAGGAGAAAGAGCAGCGCCAGGGTGGTGAAGCCGCCGAGCAGATGGGCGGTGACCACCTGCGGCCAGAGCTTGAGGGTCACCGTCCACATGCCGAAAGCGGCCTGCGCGATCACCACCGCGAGCAGCAGCAGCGGCAGCTTCAGCGGTTGGCCGTCGCGCCCGCGGCGGACCAGCGCATGCAACGCCAGGCCAAGGATGAGCAGGCCGAGGGCGCCGGCGAAATAGCGGTGGATCATCTCGTTCCAGCCCTTCTGCGCCTCCACCGGGGCGTCGGGGAAGTGCAGTTCGGCGTGGGCCAGTTGCGCCTCGCTCAGCGGCACGTGGACGAAGCCGTAGCAGCCTGGCCAGTCCGGACAGCCGAGGCCGGCGTGGGTCAGCCGGGTATAGGCGCCGAGCAGGACCACCACGGCGGCCAGCAGGGTCGCCAGCACGGCGACGGTGAAACCGGGTTTGCGGGTTGCGCCTGACATTCGCGGGCCCCTTTTTCTTGTCGTTCTGTCCTCATCGGGCCGGGAACCGCGCCGGCCACGCCGATCAACCGATATGCGAGAGCTTGAGCAGCAGTTGCACGTCCTTCAGCAGCTTCTTGCCGTTGGCCTTGGCGTCGTAGCGCAGCACCAGGTTGCCGTGCGGGTCGACCACCCACAGCAGCGGCCGCTCGCCGCCGCCGGCCTTGTCGTACAGGGCCGGGTCCAGGCCGTAGCGCTGCAGGCGCGGGTAGTCCTGCCTCACCAGGTTGGCGAAGTCCGCCGGCAGCTCGCCGCTGGCGGCCAGGGCGTGGCCGGCGCGCGAGGCTTCGCGGCCGAGGGCGATGTTGACCTGGCGGGCCAGGTAGACCAGTTGCTGGCAGTCCTCGCCGCAAGTGCCCGGCGCGGTCACCAGCAGTTGCCACTGCTCGCCCTGGCTGCGTCCCTGCACGCCGAGGTCGGCGGGGGTCTGGCCGTTGCCGATCAGCGCGCCGCTGTAGCTGCGCCCCTGTGGCACCCAGAAATTCCATTTGTACATGGCGCTGGCGAGCAGCATCGGCCCCACCACCAGGCCGATGATCGCCAGCAGTTGCAGGCGGCCGCGGGCGCGGCGCGGACGTTCAGGCATCGGAATCGCGAGACTCATGGTTTTTCTCCCGTGCGCGGCGCACACCGAGGTAGAGATAGAGGGCGAGCAGGGCCGTCGCCAGGGCGAACCACTGCACGGCGTAGCCGGTGTGCCGCTCCGGCGGCATCGAGACCAGGGGCCAGTCGGTGTCGAAGCTGGCGTCGCCCGGTTCCAGGCGGATTTCCCAGGGCAGCCCGGCGCGACCGAAGGCCTGCCACAGCGCCGGGATGTCGAGCTGGGTCACCAGGCGCGGCCAGCCGCCGGCCGGCGCGTCGGCCAGGTGCAGGCCGCCGGGTGGCGGCAGGTAGGTCCAGGCGTCGAGCAGGAGGACGCGGTCGGGGGTTTCCAGCGTCGGCGGCGAACGTCGGTCAGTCCATGCGACCCAGCCGCGGTTGACCAGCAGCCAGAGGCCGCTGGCCTGGTCGTAGAAGGGTTGCAGCACCTCGACCCCGGCCTGCCCGTTGCGCAGCCGGTTATCCAGCAGCAGCGTATGCCGCTCGTCGAAGCGGCCGTGCAGGCGCACGCGGACGTACGCCGGGTCGCGCAGCCCCTCTAGCTGCCCGGGCGACACCGGCTCGGCGCCGCGCCGGGCCTCGTAGCTGGCCAGCAGGGCGCGCTTCTCGTCGGCCCGCTGCAACTGCCAGGTGCCCAGCCAGAGCAGCACCGGCAGCAGGCCGAGGACTACCAGGGTCGGCAGCAGGCCGGGGCGGAACGCGCCACGCATGCTGCGTCTGTCATTGCGTCCGGCCTCCCCGAGGCGCTGGCTATACTGCATGAATCCCCCCATCGCCGGAGTCCCACCATGTTGAAAGTGGCGATCGTCCTGCTACTGCTGGCTACCCTGGTGAGCCTGTTCAGCGGCCTGTTCTTCCTGGTCAAGGACCAGGGCCATGGTTCCCGCGTGGTCAATTCGCTGACCGTCCGCGTGGTGCTCGCCGCGGCGACCCTGGCGCTGGTCGCCTGGGGCTTCTACAGCGGCGAGCTGAACAGCCACGCGCCCTGGCATTTCTGATTACCCCGGTGGCGGTCAGATCACGTAGACGAAGATGAACAGGCCGATCCAGACCACATCGACGAAGTGCCAGTACCAACTGGCGGCCTCGAAGCCGAAGTGGTGCTCGGCATCGAAGTGACCGCGCAGGATGCGGATCAGCATGATGCCGAGGATCAGCGCGCCGAGGGTCACGTGGGCGCCGTGGAAGCCGGTGAGCATGAAGAAGGTCGAGCCGTAGATACCGGCGCCGAGGGTCAGGCCCAGCTCGTTGTAGGCGTGCACGTACTCCTCGGCCTGCAGGATCAGGAAGGCGATCCCCAGCAGCACGGTCAACGCCAGCCAGGCCTTGAGCGGGCCGCGCTTGTTCTTCTTCAGGGCGTGGTGGGCGAAGGTCACGGTGAAGCTGGAGGTGACCAGCAGGATGGTGTTGATCAGCGGCAGCTTCCACGGCTCGATCACCGCGCTCGGCGGCGGGAACAGCTTCGGGTCCGGGGTCTGCAGCAGCGGCCAGCTGTACTGGAAGTTCGGCCAGAGCATGTGCGCCACGCCCTTGGCACCCTCGCCGCCGAGCCAGGGACCGGCGAAGTGGCGGACGTAGAACAGCGCGCCGAAGAAGGCGGCGAAGAACATCACCTCGGAGAAGATGAACCAGCTCATGCCCCAGCGGAACGAGCGGTCCATCTGCGCGCTGTAGAGTCCGGCGCGACTCTCGCGGATGACGTTGCCGAACCAGCCGAACAGCATGTAGGCGATGATCAGCCCGCCGACGAAGAAGATCCACGGGCCATGGGATTCCTTGTGGCCGGCGGTGAGGTCGTTGAACCAGGTACCCAGGCCGAACACCGTCACCAGCAGGCCGATGCTGGCGATGATCGGCCACTTGCTCTGGGCGGGGACGTAATAGTGTTCGTGGCTTGCCATGTTGTTCTCCTTATCGTCCCGCAACCGGTACGGGCGGCTTCCGCGCAGTGATATCGAAGAGGGTGTAGGCCAGCGTCACGTGCCGCACATCCTTGGGCAGATCGCGGTCGACGATGAAGCGCACCGGCATCTCGATGCTCTCGCCGGGTTGCAGCACCTGCTGGGTGAAACAGAAGCATTCGGTCTTGTGGAAGTAGGCTGCGGCCTCGGCCGGGGCGATGCTCGGGATGGCCTGCGCGGTCATCGGCTTGTCGCTCGGGTTGCGCGCGTAGAACACCATCTGGTTCACCGCGCCGGGATGCACCACCAACTGGTCGCCGGCGGAGCGGAACTCCCAGACCATGTCGATATTGTTCGAGGTCATGAACTGCACCTTCACCTCGCGCCCGACATCCACCTGCTGCTCGCCGCTGTAGGCGCTGCCGGCGGTCTTGCCGTTGATCCCCAGGGCGCGGCACATCACGTCGTAGAGCGGCACCAGGGCGAAGCCGAAGGCGAACATCAGCACGGTCACCAGCAGCAGGCGGCCGACCAGGCGGCGGGTATCGACCTTGGCATCGCTCATGGCGCGCTCCTCACTTGACCTCGGGCGGGGTGCTGAAGGTGTGGTAGGGCGCCGGCGAGGGGATGCTCCACTCCAGGCCCTCGGCGCCGTCCCAGGGCTTGGCAGGGGCCGGCTTGCCGCCGCGGATGCACTTGATGACGATGAACAGGAACAGCAGCTGGGTGGTGCCGAACATGAAGGCGCCGATCGACGAAACCATGTTGAAGTCGGCGAACTGCAGGTTGTAGTCGGGGATCCGTCGCGGCATGCCGGCGAGGCCGACGAAGTGCATCGGGAAGAACGCCAGGTTCATGCCGATGAAGCTCATCCAGAAGTGCAGCTTGCCGAGGGTCTCGTCGTACATGTGGCCGGTCCACTTCGGCAGCCAGTAGTAAGCCGAGGCGAAGATGCCGAAGATCGCGCCGGGCACCAGCACGTAGTGGAAGTGGGCGACCACGAAGTAGGTGTCGTGGTACTGGAAGTCCGCCGGGGCGATCGCCAGCATCAGTCCGGAGAAGCCGCCGATGGTGAACAGGATGACGAAGGCCACGGCGAACAGCATCGGCGTCTCGAAGGTCAGCGAACCCTCCCACATGGTGGTCACCCAGTTGAACACCTTCACCCCGGTGGGCACCGCGATCAGCATGGTGGCGTACATGAAGAACAGCTCGCCGGTGACCGGGATGCCGACCACGAACATGTGGTGCGCCCAGACCACGAAGGAGAGGAAGGCGATGCTGGCGGTGGCGTAGACCATCGAGGTGTAGCCGAACAGCGGCTTGCGCGCGAAGGTCGGGATGATCGCACTGACCGCACCGAAGGCAGGCAGGATCATGATGTACACCTCGGGGTGGCCGAAGAACCAGAACACGTGCTGGAACAGCACCGGGTCGCCGCCGCCGGCGGCGCTGAAGAAGCTGGTGCCGAAGTGGATGTCCATCAGCATCATGGTCACCACGCCGGCCAGCACCGGCATCACCGCGATCAACAGGAACGCGGTGATCAGCCAGGTCCAGACGAACAGCGGCATCTTCATCAGGGTCATGCCCGGGGCGCGCAGGTTGAGGATGGTGGCGATCACGTTGATCGCGCCCATGATCGAGCTGATCCCGGCCAGGTGGATGGCGAAGATGAAGAAGGTCACGCTGTGCGGGGCGAAGGTGGTCGACAGCGGCGCGTAGAAGGTCCAGCCGAAGTTGGGGCCGCCGCCGGGCATGAACAGGGTGCTGACCAGCAGGCCGAAGGCCGCCGGCAGCAGCCAGAAGCTGAAGTTGTTCATCCGCGGCAGGGCCATGTCCGGCGCGCCGATCATCAGCGGGATCATCCAGTTGGCCAGGCCGACGAAGGCCGGCATCACCGCGCCGAAGACCATGATCAGGCCGTGCATGGTGGTCATCTGGTTGAAGAACGCCGGCTCGACGATCTGCAGGCCGGGCTGGAACAGCTCGGCGCGGATCACCATGGCCATCGAGCCGCCGAGCAGGAACATCATGAAGCTGAACCACAGGTAGAGGGTGCCGATGTCCTTGTGGTTGGTCGTCAGCACCCAGCGCATCAGGCCCTTGGCCGGTCCGTGGTGGTGGTCGCCGGCATGGTGGTCGGGCGTATCGATCACAGCACTCATGGCGGTCTCCTATTGTTGTTTCTGCTTGTAGGCGACGACGTCTTTCGGGGTGACCATGTCGCCATCGTCGTTGCCCCAGGCGTTGCGCTCGTAGGTGATCACCGCGGCCAAGTCGACCTCGTTGAGCTGCTTGCCGAAGGCCGCCATGGCGGTGCCGGGCACGCCGTTGAAGACCACTTCCAGGTGGTGCTCCTTGGGCCCGGTGACGATCTTCGAGCCCTTCAGCGCCGGGAACATCGGCGGCATGCCCTGGCCTTCGGCCTGGTGGCAGGCGGCGCAGATGGTGTGGTAGACCTTGTCGCCGCGCGCGACCAGTTCTTCCTTGGTCCACTCCTTGCTGGTCAGTTCCTTGACCTTCGCCGCCTCTTCCTTGCGCTTGGCCAGCCACTGGTCGAACTCGGCCTTGGGCTTGACGTCGACCACGATCGGCATGAAGCCGTGGTCCTTGCCGCACAGCTCGGCGCACTGGCCGCGGTAGATGCCGGGCTCGTCGACCTTGGTCCAGGCCTCGTTGACGAAGCCGGGGATGGCGTCGCGCTTGACCGCGAAGGCCGGCACCCACCAGGAATGGATCACGTCGCTGGAGGTGATCAGGAAGCGCACCTTGGTGCCCACCGGCAGCACCAGCGGCTCGTCCACCTCCAGCAGGTAATGCTCGTCCTTCGCCTGCCGGTTGTGGATCTGGTCCTGCGGGGTGGCCAGGTTGCTGAAGTACTCGACGTCCTGGCCCAGGTACTTGTACTGCCACTTCCACTGGTAGCCGGTGACCTGCACGTCCAGCTCCGGCTCGGAAGTGTCGTAGATGTGGATCAGGGTGCGGGTGGCGGGCACCGCCATCACCACCAGGATCACGAACGGCACCACCGTCCAGAGGATTTCCACCGTGGTGCTCTCGTGGAAGTGCGCCGGCTGCTGGCCGGTGGAGCGGCGGTGGACGATCATCGACCAGAACATCGCGCCGAAGACCAGCACGCCGATCACCACGCAAATCCAGAAGATGGTCATGTGCAGGTCGAAGACGGACCGGCTCACCTCGGTAGCGCCCGGGGCCATGTTGACCGTCCAGGCGGCATTCGCCTGGCTGATCGCCGAGAGCAAAAGGAAGCCCATCCAGACTCGTGGATGTCGCAGCATTCGGGTTCCCCTTATCGTTGTTTTTATCCCGCCGGCAGACGCCAACGGCCAAGGGGTGGACCGCCAAGACAACGAACTTTGACCGTCGCACCTCGGCACACAGCAAGGCAGGCCGGGTTCATCAGGTTCAGCATTCGAGTGGGAGTATAGACAGCGGCTGCGACATAACAACGCAGCGTAAAAACGTCGCTGGAAAGTGCCGATTCTTCTCTAAAAGCCGCGAGCGGCGTGGCTTTGCAGGCGAATGGTGGCCGCCTGATATATCATCCTCGCATAACCACGAAGCGATTATGACAATCGCGTCTTAGCCGGCGCGCGCCGCCGGCTATGTTTCTCCTCTTCTTCACCATCCCCGTTGTATGGGAGAACCCATGAACACCGCTGCCCTCCGTGAACTCATCCAGCAGGCGCACCTCAGCGAAGCCCGCCACGGTCACCTGGCTGATCTGATAGCCAGCCGCCTGCCCCGCCTGCATCGCACCATCCAGCCGCAAGGCGAGAACACGGAAGACATACTCACCCGCTTCGTCCACGCCTACGTCGAACAGGTACCGGACCTGCTCGACGCCGCCAACAGCGTGGCCCGCGAAGCCGGCATCGAGGAACGGATCAAGCCGGTGCTGAAGGTCGCCGAGCAGTTCTTCCTCACCCCGCCGGCGTTGCTCGCCGGCCACGACGGCCTCGACGCCCTGCTCGACGAAGCCTACCTGGCGCACCGCCTGGTGGAAGAAGTGAACGACCGCTACATCGCCCACTTCGGCCAGGCACTGATCCCACTGGACACCACCGTAGCCAACCTGGTGGCCCACCAGTTGATCGGCGAGCCCTTCGCCAACCGGCTGGACGAAGCCGTCCACCATGCAGTGGAGAACATGCTCGACGCCACCACCTTCGACGCCGACTCGGCCCGCGCCTACCGCGAGAACCTGAAGAACCCGCGGGTGGTCGCCGCCTGGCAGCAGTGGCCGTGCCTGTCGAAGCAGCTCGGGGTGGAACTCAGCCTGGGCTGACCGCCCCGCCATTGCGCGCGCCGCCCAACCCGACGCTGCCGCGCAGGCGCCCTTCCAGGCGACGCTTCAAGGCGCGCGGTTCGATCACCAGGCGCGAGCCCTGCACCGGAGCCATCCGCCCCCAATCCTCGAGCAGCTCCATGCAGGCATGGTCGACATAGCTGAGGTTATCCATCGGTACGTGCAGGGTGGTCCCCGGCTTGACCTCGTCGAGCACCCGCGACAGCGCCGGCACCTTGAGGAAAGTCGCGGCGCCGCTCAGGCGCAGCTCGGCTTCATGCTCGCCGGTGTAGCGCAGGGCGATCTTCAGCCGCGCCGCCTTCAGCACCAGCTTCAGCAGGGTCAGGGCGAAGCCCACCAGCACGCCGGTCAGCAGGTCGGTGAAGACGATGGCCAGGGCGGTGGCCGCGTACACCAGCATCGGCATCCGGCCGTAGCGAGAGAGGTTGCCGAGGGCCTTGAAATCGACCAGCTTGACCCCGGTATAGACCAGCACCCCGGCCAGGCTCGCCACCGGAATCTGCCGCAGCAGGCTGCCGAGCAGGAGGACGAAGGCGAGCAACCAGAGGCCGTGGAAGATCGCCGAGGCGCGGGTTCGCGCACCGGCATTGACGTTGGCCGAGCTGCGTACGATCACCCCGGTCATCGGCAGCGCGCCGAGCAGGCCGCAGAGCATGTTGCCGACCCCCTGGGCGGACAACTCGCGATCCATGTCCGAGCGCGGGCCGTCGTGCAGGCGATCCACCGCCGCCGCCGAGAGCAGGGTCTCCGCACTGGCGATGAAGGCCACCACCACCGCCGCCAGCAGCAGGGAGGGATCGGCCAGAGCCAGCAGGTCGGCCGGGCGTAGCCAGTCGATGGCCTCGCCGAGGTTGGCCGGTACCTCGACCCGCCGCACGTCCAGCGCCAGCCAGAGGCTGGCCAGGGTCGCCAGGCTCACGCCGAGCAGCGCGCCGGGTAGGAAGCGCAGGCGTTGCGGACGCAGCTTGTCCCAGCCCCACATCACCGCGATGGTGCCCAGCCCGAGCAGCGCCGCGTCGAGGCCGCTGTCCATGCCCAGCGAACCGAGCGCGGCGAACGCCGCCTGGGGGAATGCCAGCAGGTTGTCGAGGCCGGACGCCTTGGGCGCCAGGTCGAGCATCACGTGCAATTGCGAAAGGACGATGAGGATGCCGATGCCGGCGAGCATCCCGTATACCACCGCCGGCGAGGTGACCCGGAACCAGCAGCCCAGGCGCAGCCGCCCGGCGAGCAGCTGGATGGCGCCGGCGAGCAGCAGGATCGGCCCGAGCATGGCCACCCCGTAGGTACGCACCAGTTCGAAGACCAGCACCGCGAGGCCGGCCGCCGGGCCGCTGACCTGTAGCGGCGAGCCGGCCAGGAAGCCGACCACCAGGCCACCGACGATGCCGGTGAGCAGGCCCTTGGCCGGCGGCATCCCGGAGGCGATGGCGATGCCCATGCACAGCGGCAGGGCGACGAGGAACACCACCACGGAGGCCATCAGGTCCCGCGGCAACGTGTCCCGGAGGGACGGAAACACCTTTGAAACATGCATGGCACAGTTCTCCTGCGAATTTTTTCCACGACGAGGGAGCGACGCCAGGACCAGGCCCGGCGCCGGTTGTGTGTGCGCAGTGTGTTTTTTCTTGTAATAGCGACCCGTTCAGCCCCGGAACGGGGCTTCCCAGAGGTCGTCCATGGCAGGAACGGCGAAAGGTGACGCGAAAACGCTGTTGTTATCCGGCGGCCCGCACGGCCGCCGCTATCACGAGTTCAGGTAGCGCGGCGCGGGCGTGGCCATCGGCACCGGATGCTCGCCGTCGAGGGGCAGGAAGCGACCCTGCTTGGCGTCGTAGGCGCGGATCTGCGCACTCTCGATGTCGTACACCCAGCCGTGGATGAACAGTTGCCCGCTGGCCAGGCGCGAGGCCACCGAGGGGTGGGTGCGCAGGTGATCGAGCTGGGCCACCACGTTCTCTTCGGTGAGCACCCCGAGGGTGTCGTGGCTGGCGCCGCAGTCGCAGTTGTCCGCCACCACCGTGCGCGCCACCTCAGCGTGCCGCAGCCATGCCTTGACCGTCGGCATGCGTTCCAGGGTCTGCGGGTCGAGCACGGCGCGCATCGCCCCGCAGTCGGAGTGGCCGCAGACGATGATGTGGTGCACGCCCAGCGCCAGCACGGCGTATTCGATGGCGGTGGAGACGCCGCCGTTCATCTGCCCGTAGGGCGGCACCACGTTGCCGACGTTGCGGGTGACGAACAGGTCGCCGGGGGAACTCTGGGTGATCAGCTCGGGAACGATGCGCGAATCCGCGCAGGTGATGAACATCGCCCGCGGCCGCTGGCTATTGGCGAGCTTCTTGAACAGCGCCTGCTGCTCGGGAAAGACCTCCCGGCGGAAATGCTGGAATCCATCGACAATCCTTTTCAATGCGTCGTCAGCGCTTTCCTGCTCTGGAGAATCGGACTTAACGCCCCGCATACGGTCTGGCATGGTTCGGAACCTCGATGAATGGATCGATTGAATTTTCCCACGTCTGCCGACGCTTTCCCCATAGGAAAAAGGCACAACAAACGCAGAGCGACCTACGTGACCGGCCGGTCACTTCTGGTGCTCAACGCTAATGCCCGAAGCTTAACCATAAATTAAAAAATCCCTCTATCTCGCACGTTGTCAGCTTTTTTCACGATATTTCCAGAGGATGTCGACAGGCTATCATGGCAAACGAGTGGCATTTCCATTCGCCCCGCATAAGTGGTGAAAGGTTTCAGTCAACCGGTTGGCTACGTGCAGGGAAATTCGTCGAATGGGAAAATCCGGCGCACCGCGCCAGCGGCCATGACCTGGCCGCCCGGCGCCAGCCAGCTATCAGAACAGGTCCAGTTGGCGGCGCACCGGCGCACCGGTGGGGAACAGCGGCAGGTTCGGCACGAAGCGCGCCAGCAGGCACGCCGCAGCCATTCGCTGGCGTTGCTGGCCGTCACGCAGGACCTGGCGGCAGCGCGCCTCGCCCAGAGGTTCGCCGAGCAGGTAGGCGCGCCCGGCGACGAAGCGCGCGCCGTGGTCCCGCCACCAGGCGGTAACCCGCGCCGCGTCCGGCCAGGTGAGGTTCTCATCGTCGTCGAGGGCGACGTCTTCGTCGTCGGGATCGTCGTTGGGGCCAGGGTCGTAGTCGGGCAAGGCCTCCAGCTCCAGGTCGAGCAGCGCCAGGTCGGCGCCGGTGATCAGGCTGAAGGCCTCGCCGGCGACCCGCGCCAGACTCTCGTCGCGCATCTGCTGGATCAGCCAGGGCACCGCCACCGGATCGCCGAACAGGCCGGTGGCCTGGATGCCGATCCGCCGCGTGTCCGCCGCCTGCATCAGTTGGCGAATCCAGGCCATGCTGGTGTCGCGCGGCTGCCAGGCGAGCAGCACCATGGTCGCCGGCAGCTGGAACGGGCCGGGCTGCCCGGCGAACGCACGCAATGGCCCCAACGCCTCCTCGTCGCCCATCTGCGCGGTGGCCCAGTTGGCCCAGAAGCGCAGGCTCGGGTCATCGTGGGCGCGATAGGCGCGGATATTCGCCATCAGGTCGCGCCGACGCAGCTCGCCGGCGGTGCGCGCGGCGCGCGCCAGCACCGCCGGGTCGGCGTGGCCAAGGGCGGACAGCAGCGCCGGCCCCGGGTCATGCCGGTGCATGCCGCAGGCGGCCAGGCCAATGTTGCGGAACAGCGGCTCGGGCGAGGCCAGCAGGCGCTCCACCCAGGGCCGCGCCTGGTCCCAGTCGAGCCAGCCGAGGGCTGCGGCGAAGAATCGCGCGCCCTCGGGAAAACGCCGTAGGTGCTCGCACAACTGGGCCAGGGCTGTACCGTTCGTGCCACGAAACACCAGTATCGCAGCGACGAAAACCTCTCCCTCGGCGTTTGTGTCCAGCGCCTTCAGCACCAGGTCCAGGCTCCTCAGTCCACCTATCTGCAACGCATCCAGATGCGCCTCAATCCGATTGTCGAGATCCAGCAGGTGCGCCAGGTCGTAGTGGGGAGCACGCACGGCATGGTCGCGCAGCCCCGCCAGAAAGCCGGCCTCCTCGACGTGCTGGTCGATGACAGCGGCGACATTCATCGTCGATCAGTTCTCCGGGCAGACATGACGCTGCCAGGTGCCGCCGTCGTAGCTGAGCACGCATTCATCGCCCACCACCCACATCACCTCGGGTTTGGCATCGATGGCGTAGTAAGCCTTCTTACCCTGCACTGGCACCTTGGTCTCACTCAGGCGCGTACCGTCGTACTCGAGCAACTGGTCGGTCGCGGTCACATAGAGCTTGCCGGCGAACTCCACCATATTCTCCAGTACCTCCGAGCACAGGTCGCGGTCGCCGATATCGGTCCAGCCGACCTGTGCGCTGCCGCGTAGCAGGATGCCGCCGGAACCGCCTATGTAGACAGTGCCATCGGCGGCGCAGTGCACGCAGTAGAGCGGCAGGTTGGTGGGCGCCGCCGATGCCTGCCAGCCCTTGCCGTCCCAATGCCAGATGGCGCCGGCATCGCCGACGGCATACACATCGTCGCGCGAAAACCCGTCTATACCGTTCAGGCAAGCGGTAACCTCGTCCCCCAGGGGGACATAAAGCCCCTGGTCGATACGCTGCCAAACGCCCTTGTTCTGCCGCAGCACCTGGTTCTGGGTGCCGCAGGCATAGAGCTCACCGTCCACCTCGCAGAGATCCATCAGGTAGACGTTGTCGATGTCCAGCGTGGCATCCGTGCTGGACTGCCCGGACGGGTGTTCACGCAACAGGCCGGCGCGTCCCAGGAAGCAGTAGTCACCTTTCTGCTGCCCGCGCCGCGGACTCCTCTGCAGGGCGCTGTAGACGACTTCGGGGATATCGTAGACGTGGAACCAGTCGTCCTGGTCGATCATCATCACCCGGGTCACGCTGGGTTCCGCGCCCTCCAGGTAGAGGTGCCCGGCGAGCAGCGCCTCTTGAGGCCCGATCGCAATGACGTTGGTGAAATAGAGGGCGGTCTCGCTCTTTGCCATGGTTCAGTTCCTATGGACGTCCCGCAGGTGCCGGCGCGGAACGCGCGGGTGGTATGACTTTTCCCGCCGCGCCCGAGGCGCGGAGGTTCGTGGCGGTGGTGCAGCCCGGCCCCTTCTTGGGCTTGGCCTTGTAGTACTGGTCGAGCTGGAAGGCGACGCACTCCTTTTCTTTTTTCGTCAGCTCGCGCGGCGGGCTCAACGCTCCCCCTGCCGAAGCAGCCGCGGTGTTGCGCGCGGTTTCGTACTTGAACGGCTTGCCTTTGTCGAAGTGGTCCAGTTCGACCGGATCGAACTTCGCGTGACAACGCTTGTGCGAGCCCTGGTGCTGGTTGCCGCGCGACACACAGATCACCGGGGCCTTGGAGTGGCTGTAGCCGGCCTTGCCGCGCATACAGCGACCAGGAATCAGGTGGTGGCCGGTCTGTGCGCCCCCGCCCGCCGTGCTAGGGCACGCCTTGCTGTAGGGCTGCAGGCGCAGGTGCTCCATGCCGGCACACTTGCCGCCCGGCTTGAAGGCCGCCTTCATCTTCGAGGTGTGCGGCCAGGTCGCGGTATTGCCGGGAGAGGGGTTGTGGTTGTGGGTGGTCAGGTCGAGATGGCGGACGACGTTCAGGCCTTCGATCTTCACGTCCATCGACCATGAAGTGAAATAGACCTTGCCGGTATTGGTACTGGTGATGATGCCTTTCTTCGGCGCACGCCCAGCCTCGTCGCCGTAGCTCTTCTTGAAGTGGCTCTTGTTCTTGAGCATCACTTCCTTGCGGGTGATCCTTACGGTCCGGCTACCTCGGGTGGTGTCCTTCGACATGCCGGTATTAGGGTAGGGGACCGGCACGCCCAACGGCGTCGGTGGTGCCTGAGGCGGCGTGAAGCAGACGTCGGGGAACGACGCTATCGATTTCCCCGAGGCCGACTTGCAGGAGAGCTCGCGGCCGTTGGCATAGACCTCGTTGGCCATCTAGTTCGCCCTCACTCGCTGGTAGCCAAGCACCACCGCGGCCCGTTCGCCAGCATCGTTGCCCGAATGACAGAGTACCTGCGGGCCGTGTGCATACCCCTTGCGTGAGGCGGCAAGGGCGATGCACAGCAGCGCGGGGCCTGTCATCGCTCCGCACTCGCCGATGCAATCCGCAGGGCTCCAGAGTTCGACGCGCTCCTTGCGCACCCGCAGGGTTCGACTCAAGGCCAGCGCGGCCTCCTTGAAGTAATACTGCTCGCCGGGGAGGTCTGCCAGGCGATAGTCGACAAGTTCGTAACCGAACCCGCAGTCCGCGAACGCCGCTTTCACCGCCTGGGTGAGGCCGTCCGCCCGCAGCGGCAGGCCCTCGCTTTCGACGGTAGCCTTCTCCACCCCGAACCCCAGCCCCAGGCACAGCAATTGCGGTTCCTCGCTGGCGCACGCGGCCGTCACCAGTACCGCCGCCGCGCCTTCGCCGGGGATGAAGCCATCCTGGCAGTGGCTGCCCAGCAGCCGGTCGCGTTCCTGGTAGGCCGCCAGCGTCGCCGCGGTCAGGTAGGAATCGACTCCGGCGATCAGCACCTTCGAACACCCCTGTTCGATGAGCTTGCGCGCGTTGAGGAGCGCCACCGCGGCGCTCACCCGACCGCGCGGGATGACGCAGGAACGTTCATGGAAGCGGTAACCCAGGCGCTCTTCGATGGCCTGTAGCAAAGGCTGCTCCAACCCCGCCAGTCGTCCGGGCCGGTCGACTTCGGCAACGCCAAGCAGCAACGGCATTTCGCGAATGTC
The DNA here is from genome assembly GCF_013343155.1 of Pseudomonas sp. FDAARGOS_761. Lineage (NCBI taxonomy): Bacteria > Pseudomonadati > Pseudomonadota > Gammaproteobacteria > Pseudomonadales > Pseudomonadaceae > Pseudomonas > Pseudomonas sp. FDAARGOS_761. The sequence continues at coordinate 5,453,007 of NZ_CP054572.1, forward strand.
CTCGGCGGGCAACCCGGCCACACATTCGGCGATGGCCATGGCAGCCATCCCCACCAATTGCGCGTAGCCGGAGGACGGCTCGGGCAGCATCACCGGAGCGCCGACCAACCATTCGCCGCCCTGGTCGATGAAACGCGTCTCCTGGAAGTTGTCCAGGGCGCAGCGGATCGCCGCGCAGCTGGCCGGCGCGCTGAGGCCGACCGCGCTGACCATGCCGGAGGCGACGATGCTCAGGACCTGGCTCATGCCTCGTCCTCCTCGGCCTGGCGGCTGCGTACCAGTGCGGCAAGCGAGGGGTAGTAGTCCTTGCCCAGCTCGCGGGCGCGCCACCAGGCGGCGGACTTGCTGCCGACCAGCACCTGGGCGACCTCGAACAGGTTGCGCTTCAACGGCCGGCGAATGCGCCAGGTGACTTCCACGCGACGGGCGTCGCAGTCCACCAGCAGGGTATCGATCCGTGCCTGCGCGGTTTCGTGGCCACCCTTTTTCAGGAAGAAGGTCACCGGCACCTCCCTGCGCGGCACGCGGAAGGCCGCGCGCTCCTCGCCGGTGAGGTTGAGCAGCAGGACCTCCTCGCCGCCGCGCAGATGGTCGGTCCACTGGTCGGCCGGCGCGGACTGGAAGTAACGCTCGTCGAAATCGGCGGGCAGGAACGGGAAGCGCTCGGCCAGCCAGGCGTCGTCGTAGCGGCCGGCAAAGCCGACCCGGGCCTGCCAGTGGCGACCGAGCGGGCCGAGCGCCATCGGCGTGAAGCGGCCGTGGGGGCTGTCCACCGGCTCGCCGAGTTTTTCCGTGGCCGGCATCGGCGTGCCGACGATCTCGGCGGTGTCGGCGCTGCGCGGAAACCAGCCACATCCGGCCGGATTGGCCATGTAGCAATCCATGAAATCAGGGTTGTCCGGCGAGGCATGGCTGCCGCCGAAGGCACTGGCGTAGGAAATGTCCTGGCGCTGGAACGGCTGCGCGACGCCCGCGCCGGCACCGAGCAATCCCGGTTCCCACTGGCGCGGCCCATGCACCGTCAGCGCCTTGCTCACCCGGCCGACGCGGATGCCCGCGGTCAACTGCTGTACCGGCCGCCCGCCGGGCGCCTGGGCGCTGCCCAGCACCAGCACATCGCAGAACGGCTTGAAGGGAACGAACTCGCACTCCCGGCGCGGCGCGGAAAGCCCCGGCTCGCCATAGAATTCATCGACCATCAGCAGCGCCTGCTGCTCGTCCAGCAGGCGCGCCTCGCGACCGTCCAGCGGCAGGTCGAAACTGCCCTTGGCGATCACCACCAGCGACTCCCGGCCTTCGGCGTCGAGCCCCTGGTTGTAGGCGGCGGCCAGCGGGGTGGCGTTCAACAGTTCCATGTCCGGCCCGCCGCGCTCAGTTGATCTGCACCGAACCGCCCTTGATCCGGTTGACCCCGGTGGAGCGGCTGGAGAGGTAGGCGCCATGGATGATCACCTTGCCGGCGCGGGTCAGGGTGATGCTGGCCTTGCCGCAGCGCAGGACGATCTCGCGTTCGGCACTGAACTCCAGGCGCTCGCCGTCCAGTTGCGCCAGCGCTTCCTGCGGCAGGCGCTGGATGCGGCCGATCAGCAGCGGCTGGCGCGGATCGCCGGCGACGAACATCAGCGCTACCTGGGCGCCGATGTCGGCGCGACTGAGCTGAGTGGTGGTGGCCGCCGCCAGGCCGTGCTCGCTCGGGCAACCGGGATAGGCGACCACCGGAGCGGCGGCGTCCGGCACGTCGAGGAGGACGCCGATGACCACGCCGTCCAGCCGCGCGGGAAGGGCCGTCGTGGCCCCAGGTAGATGGATCTCGACACTCATGCGCTGACTCCCTGGCTCTGCGCCGCTTCAGTTCTGGAGGATCTTGCGTCCCTTCACCACCACGTTCTTGTCGGCCTTGACGTTGATCGCCCCGGATCCGTCGATGGTGATGTTCTTGCCGCTGATGACGATGCTGCCGTCCTTCTTCATGCGGATGCTGGCGGCACCGGTGACCAGGGTGATCGAGTCGCCGGCGTTGAGCGTGAAGCTCTTGCCCACGTCCAGGCTATCGTCCTTGCCCACCGAGGTATCGCGGCCCTGGCCGACGCTGCGCGACTCGTTCTTGCCGATGCTGGTGCTCTGGTTGCCGCCTATGTCGATGGTCTCGTTGGCGCCCACCGACTCGCTGCGGTCGGCGCCGATGCTGATCGTCTCGTTGTTGCCCACCGACTCGCTACGGTTCGCGCCGATGCTGATGGTCTCGTCGTTGCCGACGTCCTCGGTGCGATTTGCACCGATGCTGATCTTCTCGTTGCTGCCGACCTTCTCGGTGCGGTCGACGCCGATGCTGATGGTCTCGTTGCTGCCGACGTCCTCGGTGCGGTTCGCGCCGATACTGATCTTCTCGTTGTTGCCGACCTTCTCGGTGCGGTCGACGCCGATGGTGATGGTCTCGTTGTTGTCCACGGTCTCGGTGCGATCGTGCTTCACATGCACCGTCTCGTCGTGGTCGATGGTCTTGGTCCGGTCGTGGCCGACCCAGTGGGTCTCGTCGTTCTCGACCTCGATGTCCTGGTTCTTCTCGGCATGGATGAACAACTGCTCGGCGCCCTTCTTGTCCTCCATGCGGATCTCGTTGAAGTTGGCCGGCGTGCCGCCCTTGCTCGAACGGCTCTTGGTGCCGCTCTGGGTAGCGTTCGCCGGCAGCTCGTAGGGCACCGTCTGCTCGGCGTTGTAGACCCGCCCGGTGATGATCGGCCGGTCCGGGTCGCCTTCGAGGAAGCTGACGATCACTTCCTGGCCGATCCGCGGGATCTGGATCGAGCCCCAGTTCTTCCCCGCCCAGGCCTGCGAGACGCGCATCCAGCAGGAGCTGTTCTCGTTGGACTGGTCGTGGCGGTCCCAGTGGAAATGCACCTTGACCCGGCCATACTGGTCGGTCCAGATCTCCTCGCCCTTGGGCCCGACCACCACCGCAGTCTGCGGGCCACGGACGATCGGCAGCGGAGTGGTCGGCAAGGGGCGGTAGGCCTGGCCGGCATCGATGCAGTCCAGCTCGCTTTCGAACTGCGCGCCCACCCCGCCGCCGCCGGTCTCGTAGAGTTCCTGGACCACCCGGTAATCGGCACCGACCACCAGGTACTCGCGGTTCTGGTCCTCGCGCGGGTAGCCGCTGAGCTTGAACAGGTGGCCCGAACCGAGGCCGCGGGCGCGGCCGCGCAGGCGCACCCGTTCGTAGCGCGCCTGCAAGGCTTCGATACGGGTCCGCGCGTACTGCTCGCCGTCCTGGCTCTGTACGTATTCGCCAGGGTAGTCGTACAGCGGGTAGTCGGCCGCCGCATGCGAACGGGCGATATTGGAGCGCACCTCCAGGCGCGCGCCGGGGCGCTGGAAGTCGTAGTCGTTGAGGCTCAGTGAGCCGGACTGCACCTCGCGCGCCATGTGCCAGTCGTAGAAATGGTCGCGCTCGCGCTGTTCCAGGGTCGGCGGGTAGTAGGGCACGCTGGCGTAGTTCGGCGGGCTCTGGTGCGCGCCATAGGCGTCGGATAGAACCAGGATGTGCCGATTCCGCTCGTGGCGGAACCAGTAGTAGATGCCTTCCTGCTCCATCAGCCGGCTGACGAAGTCGAAACTGGTCTCGCGGTATTGCACACAGTATTCCCACTCGCGGTAGGAGCGGCTCAGGGCGTCCTCGAAGTCGGAGAAGCCGAGGTCGCGGAACACCTGCTTGATGATGTCCGGGACCTTCTGGTTCTGGAAGATGCGGCAGTCGGAGGTGCGCGTCAGCAGCCACAGCCAGGGGCGCAGGGTGACCTGGTAGCTGGCGAACTGGCCGTTGCCGGATCCCTGGCTGCAAGCGGCGACGATGCCGTGGAAATGCCGCCGGCTGCCGTCGTGCAGTTCCAGCGCCAGGCTGGCCGGCTTGCCCAGCAGCCCGTCGAGTGGCAGGTCGGGGTTTTCCGAGATCAGTTCCAGCTCGTAGGCGAACGGCCGGCCGAGCTCTTCGCGACCCTCCATTCGCTGCAATTGCAGGACCTCCGCGCCGAGCGGACTGTCGACCCGGACCAGGCGGGTCTGTTGCGCAAGTGCCATGAAATCATCCTTGATCCACGTCCATCACTGGCGCCGTTGGAGCGGCACCACCCAAGCAGCATAGGCGCGGATGCGGTGGAAAGGGGAGATGCGTGACACAGATTCCGACGAGCGCCCCGACCGACGGCGAACAGGCAGAAGGCCATCACGAAAGGCCGCTTCGGGCCAGGAAAGCCTTGATTCGCGAGCAACATTCCGTAAAGCTTTTGTCCAGCAATGACTCACTCAGAATCCTAGGGAAGGGGTTAACACAGTGACGCTCTATCGCCTCCACGAAGCCGATCTCGAGATTCCCGATGCCTGGCAGGACCAGAGCATCAACATCTTCAAGCTCCCCGCCAGCGGCCCCGCCCGCGAAGCCAGTTTCGTCATCAGCCGCGACCCCAGCCAGGGCGACGCGCCGTTCGCCGACTATGTCGCCCGCCAACTGGAAAACGCCGAGAAGCAATTGCCCGGCTTCAAGCTGCACAAGCGCTGGGACATCAACATCCACGGCCACGCCGCCGTGCTCCTCGACTACCAGTGGCAGCGCGAGGGCCGCGACCTGATGCTGCGCCAGGTATTCATCGAGCGCCGCCCGGCGGTGCTGATCACCACCCTGACCACCACCCCGGCTGACCTGCCGCACCACGAGCCGGCCTGGAAGCAGGCGATGCAGACCCTGGTCCCGCGCCCGACCCCTAGCTGACCCGAGTACCGACGCATGGATGCGCAAGCCGCCGCCCGACTGGGCGATGAGATAGCCCACGGTTTCGGTGTCGCCGCGATGGTCGCCGGAGCCGTGGCCGGAGCCCTGATCGGCGCCGCCGTGGTCGCCGCCACCGCCGCCACCGGCGGCCTGGCCGCGGTGATCCTGGCCGGCTCGATCGCCGCCGGCGGGCTGTCGATGTTCCAGATCGTCAAGGGCCTGACCACCATCTTCGAGCTACCCGAGCCGACCACCGGGGTGCTCATACGCGGCAGCTTCAACGTCTACGTGAACAGTCGCAACGCGATGCGCGCCGGCGACGACGTCTCCGCCACCTGCAGCGGCCTGCCGCTGAACCATCCGCTGTGGCCGTTCCCGGTGCTGATCGCCGAAGGCAGCGCCACCGTGTACATCAACGGCAAGCCGGCGGCGCGCCTGCAGAGCAAGATGGTCTGCGGCGCGCACATCAAGACCGGCAGCCAGGACACCTTCATCGGCGGCCCCACCGAGCGGGTGGCCTTCGTCCTCGACCTGGAGGAATGGCTGCACACCGGCCTCGAGGCGCTGGGCCTGGCGGCCCTTGCCGGCGGCCTGCTGCTGGCGGCGATGGCCGGGGTCGCGGCGCTGGTTGGCTTCGTCGCCATCGGCGGGCTGATGATGGGCGGCATGGCCCTGCTCGGCGACCTCGGCGACCGCCTCGGTCCCGGCTACCGCGACCTGTTCCAGGGCGTGGCGGGGATGGCATTGCTGGGCTTCGGGCCGAAACTCGCCGGTCGTCGTCCGGCAGCGGTGACCTCCGAAACCGCGCAACGACGCGCCTACCTGAACAACAAGTTCGGTCGTTCCGGCAACCTCGACCACGACATCAACTACCGCGGGAATCGTGAAACCGCCGCCAAGTTCTTCAAGTCGAAGGACATCGATCCTGCCGATGCCGAGTCGTACATGAACGGCCTGGACTTCAACCATCCGGTCCGCGTGGAAACCCTCGCGCCCGGCAAGAACCTGTGGCAGTACCAGTCCCCCGGAGCGCCGCAGGGCAACTGGTATACACTCAGCCCGCGCGTGCAGCCCACGGAGCTGGGAATCAACCCCATGGGCACCAACCGGGCGGCGAACACCATCGAACCCAAGGTCCTCAACTCCTACAGGACGACCCAGAAGGTCGAGGTCCTGCGCAGCACCGCTGCGCCGACCGATGACTTCTGGTCGGTAAAGGGACAGTCATATCCCGCCAAAGGCGGCGCGCAACAACTGTTCTCCAACGAGAAAGGCTCCTTCGGTCTGCTTCCCCGGGAGGGATCATGACACCCATCGAATACATCGACCGCGCTCTGGCGCTGGTCGTCGACCGGCTGGCCCGCTATCCGGGATACGAGGTCCTGCTGTCCGCGGAAAAGCAATTGCAGTACATCAGGTCCGTCCTGCTCGACCGCAGCCTGGATCGTTCCGCACTGCACCGGTTGACCCTCGGCAGCATCGCCGTGAAGGAATTCGACGAAACCGACCCGGAACTCTCCAGGGCCCTCAAGGACGCCTATTACGTCGGCATACGCACTGGCCGCGGCCTGAAGGTCGATCTGCCGTGAGCGATACGCCCGCTGAGGTCTGCGAAAACCTCCTGGCACGGGCACTCACCAATGACGATCTGGTCGCGTTCCTCGTCGGCGAGCAGCCCTATTTCATCGAAAGCCATAGCGGCGAAGAGGAACCGCAGGACGTGTGCCGGGCCATCGAGCGCTGCTTGTTGCCATGCTGGCAAAGCGGTCGTTTTCCCTACCTTCCCCGCCGCTTCGCCGACACCCTGCTGAAGATCCTCGCCACCTATCCCGATCGCAACCGGGCGATCTACGTCGCCCAGAACTGGATCTGGTACTACCGCTTCTGCCTGTCGAAGAAACGCGCGAATCCGCAGGGCCCCTACGGTGATCTGTTCGAGGTCGACCTCGGCGCCGTCGCGGTCGCGCTGAAGCGGCAGCTCGAGGCGAACAAGGACGAACTGATCCGCGACACCCGCTGGGCGGGCGCTACCTGGAACAGCAGCAACGGCCTGTGGGGTCCGCTCTTGCGCACATCCACGACGGTACGCGACAAACTCGACGGGCCGGATTTCGTTCCCGACACCCCGTGAGGCACGGACGCTGACGCCAGCCGAACGAACCAGCGAGAAGCAACCGATGAATCTGCAAACCTACCTGGTCAGCCGCGAGCACGTCTTCAGCATCGGTATCGAGACCGACTCCGGCCAGCACTACCTGTCCTTCCCGGTGGGCAACCGCCTGGTGGACTACGAGGAGTACTACCGGATCGATGCCGACGACTTCGCCCGCTACCTCCGCGACATGGGTTCGGCGCTGGAGTTCGTCGAACGCTGCCGACGCCGGCAAATGGACCATCTGCTGCTGGTCGCACCCGGCAACGACCGCGGCAGCGCGCTGTAGCGGCGATGGGCATGCACAAGGGCGAAGCCTTCGCCAGTCGGGACATCTACCTCGACTACGATTTCGAGGCGGTCACCTACCGCTGGGACCACCGCACCGCGCTGATCTACGTGCGCTTCTACGGCACAGCGGAATGCCCGGAGCCGGTGGCGTATCACAACCGGCTGTTCAACGACGCGTTGCGCTTCGGCCGGGAGATCAGCCGCGAGGAATATGAACGCGGCTTTCCCTTCCGCTAAGCAGCCTCAGCCCTTCGCCGGCGGCGGAAACATCGCCTGTACCTGGCCGTCGATGGTGCCCTGCACGCCCTTGCCCTTGGCGTCGACCTCGCTGGCGCCGCCGGAATTGAGGTCGAGGCGGCCGCCGGTGTCGATGTTGCCGTTGCCGCTGGCGTAGAGGTTGAAGGCGCTGCCGGAGATATTGATGGTGCCGTCGGCGTTGAACTCCACCACGCTCTTGCCGCAGACCAGGCGGATCTGCGCGCCGGCCTCGATCAGGTAGGTGCCGGTGACGCTGTCGCTCTTCGCCCCGCCCACCAGCAGGGTGTCGTTGAGCTTCACCGCGCGGGTGCGGTTGTTGCCGATGCGCGCCAGCTCGTCGTGGCCGATGCTCTTGTTGCGGTCGTGGCCGACCGACAGCGAGGCATCGTTCTCGACCAGGTTGTCCTGGTTGCGCTCGGCGTGGATGTATAACTGTTCGGCGCCCTTCTTGTCCTCCATGCGGATCTCGTTGAAGTTGGCCGGCGTGCCGCCCTTGCTCGAACGGCTCTTCATCCCGCTCTGGGTGGCGTTCGCCGGCAGCTCGTAGGGCACCGTCTGCTCGGCGTTGTAGACCCGCCCGGTGATGATCGGCCGGTCCGGGTCGCCTTCGAGGAAGCTGACGATCACTTCCTGGCCGATCCGCGGGATCTGCATCGAGCCCCAGTTCTTCCCGGCCCAGGCCTGGGACACGCGAATCCAGCAGGAGCTGTTCTCGTTCGACTGGTCGTGGCGATCCCAGTGGAAATGCACCTTGACCCGGCCGTATTGGTCGGTCCAGATCTCCTCGCCCTTGGGACCGACCACCACCGCGGTCTGCGGACCGCGCACCACCGGCACCGGGGTCTGCGGCAGGAGGCGGAACGACTGGCTGGCGTCGATGCAGTCCAGCTCGCTCTCGAACTGCGAGCCGGCGCCGCCGCTGCCGGTTTCGTAGAGTTCCTGGACCACCCGGTATTCGGCGCCGACCACCAGGTACTCGCGGTTCTGGTCATCGCGCGGATAGCCGCTCAGGCGGAACAGGTGTCCGGCGCCGATCCCACGCACCACGCCGCGCAGGCGCACGCGCTCGTGCTGCGCCTGGATCGCCTCGATGCGGTTGCGCGCGTACTGCTCGCCGTCCTGGCTCTGCACGTATTCGCCGGGATAGTCGTACAGCGGGTAGTCGGCCGCCGCGTGCGGCCGGGCGATGTTCGAACGCACCTCCAGGCGCGCGCCGGGGCGCTGGAAGTCGTAGTCGTTGAGGGTCAGCGAACCGGGCTGGACCTCGCGTGCCATCTGCCAGTCGAAGAAGTGGTCGCGCTCGCGATGGCCGAGGGTCGGCGGGTAGTAAGGCACGCTGGCGTAGCCACCCGGGCTGCGATGCGCGCCGTAGGCGTCGGAGAGCACCAGGATGTGGCGCTTCTGCTCATGGCGGAACCAGTAGTAGATGCCCTCCTGTTCCATCAGCCGGCTGATGAAGTCGAAGCTGCTCTCGCGGTACTGCACGCAGTATTCCCACTCGCGGTAGGGGCGCGTGAGGGCATCCTCGAAATCGGAAAAGCCGAGGTCGCGGAACACCTGCTTGATGATCTCCGGCACGCTCTGGTTCTGGAAGATGCGGCAGTCCGAGGTACGCGTCAGCAGCCACGGCCAGGGCCGCAGGGTGGCCTGGTAGCCGGCGAACTGGCCGTGCCCGGCCACCTGGCTGCAACGCGCGACGATGCCGTGGAAGAAGCGCCGGCTGCCGCCGGGCAGCTCCAGGGACAGGCTCATCGGCTTGCCGAGCAGCTGTTCCAGCGGCAGGTTGGGGTTTTCCGAGACCAGGTGCAGCTCGTAGGCGAACAACCGTCCCAGTTCCTCGCGTCCCTCCATGCGCTGCAACAGCAGCACGTCCGGCCCCAGCGGGCAATCCACCTGGACCAGGCGGGTCAGTTGCATCAATCCCATCGACGGTTCCTTCTACTGCTCTGCGTGTCGCCGGTTGTCACTCGGCCTCGGCGAAGTCGTAGTGGAACTGGTTGTCGCGGCTACTGATACGTACCCCGGCCAACGGCTTGCCTTCGAGCATGCGGGTGAGGAACTCGCGGCTCATGTCCGGCAACAGCGTGTTGGTGAGGATCGCGTCGATCATCCGGCCGCCGCTCTCGGTCTCGGTGCAGCGCGAGACGATCAGGTCGACGACGCCCTCGTCGAACTCGAACGGCACCTTGTGGGTCGCCTCCACGCGCTTCTTGATCCGCCCCAGTTGCAGGCGCGAGATGGCCTTGAGCATGTCGTCGCTGAGCGGGTAGTAGGGGATGGTCACCAGGCGGCCGAGCAGCGCCGGCGGGAAGATCTTCAGCAGCGGTTCGCGCAGCGACTTGGCGATGGCTTCCGGCTCGGGCATCAGTTCCGGATCGGCGCAGAGGCTGGCGATCATCTCGGTGCCGGCGTTAGTGGTGAGCAGGATCAGGGTGTTCTTGAAGTCGATCACCCGGCCTTCGCCGTCCTCCATCACGCCCTTGTCGAAGACCTGGAAGAAGATCTCGTGGACATCCGGGTGGGCCTTCTCCACTTCATCCAGCAGCACCACGCTGTAGGGCTTGCGGCGTACCGCCTCGGTCAGCACGCCACCCTCGCCGTAGCCGATGTAGCCGGGCGGGGCGCCCTTGAGGGTGGAGACGGTGTGGGCTTCCTGGAACTCGCTCATGTTGATGGTGATGACATTCTGCTCGCCGCCGTACATGGCCTCGGCCAGCGCCAGCGCGGTCTCGGTCTTGCCCACCCCGGAGGTGCCGGCGAGCATGAACACGCCGATCGGCTTGCTCGGGTTGTCGAGGCCGGCGCGGGAAGTCTGGATGCGCTTGGCGATCATCTCCAGCGCGTGGTCCTGGCCGATGATGCGCTTCTTCAGGTGCCGGTCGAGGTTGAGCACGGTGTCGATCTCGTTGCGCGCCATGCGGCCGACCGGGATGCCGGTCCAGTCGGCGACCACCGAGGCCACCGCCTGGTAGTCCACGGTCGGCAGGATCAGCGGCTCTTCGCCCTGCAACGCGCTCAGTTGCGCCTGCAGTTCGGCCAGCCGCGCATGCAGCGCCTGGCGCTGTTCCTCGTCGAGACGCGCCTCGCCTTCGCCCAGCGGCGCACCGCCGGCGTCCACCGCTTCGGCGGCGGCGCGCAGACGGGCGCGGGTCTCCAGCAGTTCGTCGACCAGGCGTTTTTCCTCGGCCCAGCGCTGCTCCAGGGCGGCCAGGCGCTCGCGCTCCTCGGCCAGCAGGGTCTCGGCGTTGCGCTGGCGTTCGGCGGTGGCGACGCCGATGGCGCTCTCGCGGCGGATGATCGCCAGCTCGGTTTCCAGCGCCTCGATGCGCCGGCGGCTATCGTCGACCTCGGCCGGCACCGCGTGCAGGCTGATGGCGGTGCGCGCGCAGGCGGTATCCAGCAGGCTCACCGACTTGTCCGGCAGTTGGCGCGCCGGGATGTAGCGGTGCGACAGCCGGACCGCCGCCTCCAGCGCCTCGTCGAGGATCTGCACCTGGTGGTGCTTCTCCATGGTCGACGCGACGCCGCGCATCATCAGGATGGCCTTGTGCTCGGACGGCTCGTCCACCTGCACCACCTGGAAACGCCGGGTCAGCGCCGGGTCCTTCTCGATGTGCTTCTTGTACTCGGCCCAGGTGGTCGCCGCCACGGTGCGCAGGGTGCCGCGCGCCAGGGCCGGCTTGAGCAGGTTGGCGGCGTCGCCGGTGCCGGCCGCGCCGCCGGCGCCGACCAGGGTGTGGGCTTCGTCGATGAACAGGATGATCGGCTTCTCGGAACTCTGCACGTCTTCGATCACCTGGCGCAGGCGCTGCTCGAACTCGCCCTTCATGCTCGCCCCGGCCTGCAGCAGGCCGACGTCGAGGGCGCGCAGTTCGACGTCCTTCAGCGCCGGCGGGACGTCGCCGGCGACGATGCGCAGGGCGAAGCCTTCCACCACCGCGGTCTTGCCGACGCCGGCCTCGCCGGTGAGGATCGGGTTGTTCTGCCGGCGGCGCATGAGGATGTCCACCAACTGGCGGATCTCCTCGTCACGCCCGACGATGGGGTCGAGCTTGCCGCTGCGGGCCTGCTCGGTGAGGTCCACGGTAAAGCGCTTGAGCGCCTCCTGCTTGCCCATCGCGCTCGGCGCCAGGGCGCCGCTGGCCTCGCCCGGGGCGGCGCCGGCGTTGAAGCCGTCGCTGGCCGACAGGCCGTTCTCCGGCGAGGCGCCGACGTACTCGTCGAAGCGCTCGGTGAGCGCCTCGACCTTGAGCTTGGCGAATTCCGCCGACAGCCCGGTGAGGGCATGGCGCAGGCTCGGCGTCTTGAGGATGCCGATCACCAGGTAGCCGGTGCGCACCTGGCTCTCGCCGAACATCAGGCTGCCATAGACCCAGCCGCGCTCCACCGCTTCCTCGACATGGGAGGACAGGTCGGTGATCGAGGTCGAGCCGCGCGGCAGGCGGTCGAGGGCCTCGGTCAGGTCCTTGGCCAGGCGCGCCGGGTCGATCCCGGACTGGCGGACGATCTGGTGCAGGTCCGAGTCCGGCAACTGGAGGATCTGGTGGAACCAGTGCACCAGCTCGACATAGGGATTGCCGCGCAGCTTGCAGAATACCGTGGCGGCCTCGATGGCCTTGTAGGCCAGGCTGTTCAGCTTGCCGAACAGCGCAACGCGACTGATCTCACTCATGTTCCTTCTCCTTGTGCTCATGCGGCCGCGCAGTGGCGTACTGGCGGGCCAGCAGTAGATCCCTGGCGTCCTGGCCGGGATCGCCCAGCCAGGTGTTGAAACCGAGCCGCCCGCCGCCCTGCAGGCCCAGCGGGGGTACTTCGTGGCGTTGCAGGACCAGGTTGACGTCCCAGTCCAGCTCCTCGCCCAGGTATTCGGCGACCCAGGCGGCCAGCTCGACGAAGTGGTCGCCGTCGGGCAGGAAGCGCTGGTATTGATCGAGGTCCAGCGGCCCCAGGCGCAGGCGGAACTTGTGCTGGCGGTCCCAGACGTGGGTGCCCAGGCAGACGTCCATGCCCAGGCTCGTCGAGTCGACGCCGAGGCGGCTGCGCTCGGGCAGCTCCAGCCATTGGCCGACGTATTCCTCGACCGCCACCGGGACCTCGAAATACTCCGCGAGGATCACCCGCAGGCCGTCCGGGTAGCGGGTCTGCGCGGCGAGGTGGCCGGTGTAGTAGTAGCGTGCGGTGTCCGCCAGCGGCTCGCGCCCCCGCAGGCTCGGCATGCCGCGCCCGGAGAGCGCGGCGAGACGCGCCGACCAGTAGTCGTCGTCGATCCGGTCGTGGCTGATCTCCGGCCGCGCCTCCGCCCAGGCCCGGTAGAACAGGGTCAGCAGGCGGTGGTGGAAGACGTCCATGAAGCGCTTGAAGGTCGCGTCGTTGACGTTGCGCTGGCGTTCCCGGGCGTATTCGGTGAGGTGCAGCGGCAGCGGCCCGTTGGGGCCGGTGAGGCCGAAGAAGAACTGGTCCAGGCGCGGCGTCGCGGCGGTGCCGGTGTGGCTCACCGAGGCCAGGGTCGAAGGCGCGAAGGTACAGTCGGGCTTCTGCCCGAGGCGCAGCGGATCGTCCGCCAGCCGCACCGAATGACCGAGGCGCGGCAGTTGCGGCGACTCGCACTCGATGCGCCGCAGCGCCTGGAAGAAGTCGTAGTCCCAGGGCGCCGCCGCCATCCCGGCGAGCAGGTTCAGAGGTTCGGACGGCTGCCCGGCTTCGCCTGCCATCTCATCACCTCGCCCCGTTCGCCGGTGCGCAGCACCGTCTCGGTAAAGCTGTTGATCGACACGTAGCGTGCCAGGAAGCGCTCGAACACGGCGCCGAGGAGGAACACCCCGGTGCCGCGGAACGCGTTCTCGTCGAAGTCCAGGGTGATCTCCAGGCCACGGCCGAAGACGATCGGCCCGGGCATCGGCAGGCGCCGCGTGCAAGGCTTGCTGCTGACCTCGCGCAGGCCCTCGATCTGCAGTTGCAGCGCCGGATCGCCGCTGTCGCCGTAGAGCCGCAGCAGCTCGCGCAGGGCGGCGGCGCCCTGGCCGCGCTCGGCCAGCGACAGGTAGTTCAGCGACAGCTGGCTGATCAGCCGCCAGGCGCTGGCATCGTGGGCACGGCTGGCGCGCGGCCGGCTCGGTCCGGCGAGGCAGCGCACCTGCATGACCGGGGCGCTGTCCTCCAGGGTGAAGTCGCTCTTGTGCGCGCCGATCGGCATGAACAGCGGCAGGTCGCGGTTGGTGCACAGCGCGGCGATGCCGAGCTGGCGCAGGTCGTGGCGATAGGGCGCCTGGTTGGCGTCGACCAGGGCGACGAAGGTCTCGCTGCCGACGTAGGTCGAGCGCGGGCCCTTGCGCCGCTGCTTGCTGGACAGCACGCGCGGTTCGCGGCGCACGCTGAAGTAGGCCTGCTCGCGGCCGTAGCGCGCCGGGTCGCGCACCGCGTAGAACGGTTGGAAGGGTTGCTCCGGACCGCTGCCGTGGCCGCTCACCTGTTGCAGCGAATGCACCTCGAAATCCAGCGGACGGGTGCGGTCGACGATCACGTGATGCTCGTTGACCCGGTCGGACAGGTGGATGCGGTCGCAGCGGCGCGGGAACAGGTTGATCGCCGGGGTGCAGAACGGCACCAGTTGCTCCGCGTCCACCGTGCCCTCCAGGCGCTGGTCGTGCTTGCCGAACAGCACGACCAGTTCCAGCTCCTCGCCGTGGCATCGACGCAGGGCGCGGTTCAGGCCGGAGAACTCGACGAACAGGAAGCGCGCCGGCAGGGCAAAGTATTCCTGCAGCAGGCGGTAACCCTGGAACGCCCGCGGCACCACCGGCAGCAGCGCGTCCTCGTCGTCGAAGCCACGCGCACGCAGGCTGCTCGTCGGCAGGCGTTCGACCCAGGCATTGTCCGGGGCGCGGACGAACACCGCGCAGGCGTTGCCGAGCAATTGTTCGTAGAGGCGGTAGGGTTGTTCGTCGGCGCCGTGCAGGTAGAGCGGCAGGGCGTCCAGCGACAGGCTGTCGAACGGGATACCGGCGCCGCTGCGCAGGCGGATGCGCAGGCCGGCCTTGGCCCGCGGCTCGCTGGCGGCGAGGCGGCCGAGCACCGCGGCGGGATTGCCGAAGTAGTCGGCCTGGGCCACTTCCAACGGCCACAGGGTCACCGGGTGGGCGGTGCGGTATTCGCAGGCGGTCTGGTCATCGGGGCCGAGCTGGCCGCGCAGGGAGGCCCCGCGCTCGACGCTGAAGCCGCTGCTCAGGGCGCCTTCGTTGGGGTCCGGGCGCAGCTGCACCACGGTCATCGACGGAGTCGGCGCCAGGTAGTGCGGGTAGGCGATTTCCAGCAGGTTGTGGGTGAAGGTCGGGTACTCCGCGTCGAGCTTCAGCTGGACCCGCGCGGTGAGATAGGCGAAACCTTCCAGCAGGCGCTCGACGTAGGGGTCGGCGCACTCGAAGCCGGACAGCGACAGGCGCCCGGCGATCTTCGGGAACTCCTCGGCGAACTCCGCGGCGCTTTCGCGGATGTGTTGCAATTCCTGGTTGTAGTACTCGAGCAGGCGCGGGTTCATGTACGCCTCCGCTCGCCCTGGGCGACGCGCACGTGGCCGGTCTCCAGGTCCAGGTTGGTGGTCAGCAGCAGGCGCAGCGGCGCCGGTTCGGCCCAGAGGTCACCCTCGATCTCGAAGCTCAGGGCGTTGTGGTCCATCTCGCCGGGCAGCAGTTGCGCGCGCACCCGCAACGAAGAACGGATGATGCGCGGCTCGAAGGTGGCGATGGTCTCGGTGAGCAGCGCCTCGATGGCATGCACGTCGACGCTCGACGCGGTGTGCCCGGCCAGCGCCGGCAGCCCGTAGTTGAGCACCGAGTTGCCGGCCGGCATCCGGGCGGCGGGGCCGTGGTCGAACAGCGAAGTGGTGTTGAACAGCCACGCCAGGTCGCGCAGCACCGAGGCCTTCAGCTGGCTCAGGGTCAGCACCCGGCGCTCCGCGGCTTCCTTGAGGTTGCCCGGCTCGTCGTCGGTGAGGCGGTCGAGCAGCGACGGCTGCAGGCGCTCCTGGAGGGTCAGTTCGGCCATGTCAGGCGTCCGTCGGCTCGAAGTCCAGCTCACGCAGGTCGAACAGCGCGGTCTCGCCGGCATCGGTGACGAACAGCCGCTGGCCGACCGGCAGGCCGCTGTCCAGCCATTCGGTCTTGCGCCCCAGGCGCGCGGCGTCGTCGCCGTGCTCGACGGTTTCCGCGTAGCGCGCCGGCAGCAGCGCGACGGTGGCGCCGCCGTTGGCCAGGGTCAGTTCGGCCGGCAGCCAGACCAGGTCGCGCAGGTCGCTCGGCGCCTCGACCTTGAGGCTGCGCAGGTTGCTCATCGGCAACCAGGCATAGCGACCGTTGACGATTACCTCGAGCACCGGGCCGAGGCGCGTGTCGGCATCTGCCAGCCAGGCGAACGGCGCTTCGCCGATCCGCCCGGGCACCGCCGGCGCGGCGTCGAAGGCCTGCTCGCGCAGGGCCTGGGCGGCCTCGCCATGGCCTTCGGCGTCCAGGCTCAGGGCCTGCAACAGCGGCGCGATCCATTCCGCCGGCTGGCCGAGGATCACCGGCGTCAGGCGCCCGGCGAACACCTCGCGGCGCAGCGCCTCGCAGTCGATGGCGGTGGAGTAGGTCTGTACCATCGGCAGCGCCGAGGCATCCAGTTCGCCGACCACCTTGAGCTGGTTCTGCGCCCGCGCCCACTGGCCCATCACGGCCAGCAGCTGGAACAGGAAGATCCGCAGGGTGGCGTTCGACGGCTGGCTGCGCACCTGTTCCTGCAAGGCTTTCAAGGCATCGTCCAGGCGCCCGGCGCGCAACAGTTCTTCGGCGATCATCGCGATACTTCCCTGTAGCCGGGAGCCCAGGCGCCCGGATGCGAATGAAGGGTCGGCCATGGCGCCCGGCGGACGCGACGGACGACCCGGTGGAATTCAGTACCTCCGGCAGGAGGTCGGGCGGACGAGGTCCGCGGCGCGCCGCGCGCGCCTTCGGCACCCGGCATGGCGGGCGCTCGCACCGGCCACGGCATGGCCTGGCCACGCCATGACCGGCAGCCGGCTCATCAGGCCTGCACGTTCTGGCGGATGTTCCAGCCGTACTTGACAGGACCGCCGTCCTTCGCGCCATCCGCCTTCTGCGGCTGGTAGTCGACCTGGACCTGGGCGAAGTTCAGGGTCACGTTCTCGGTCAGGCGATCCTCGCCACCGCTGCCGCCGGTGCTCACCGAGGACACCAGGACTTCCTTCAGGGTGATGATCAGGTACTCGACCTGGTTCTCGCCGCCGGCCTTGCGGATGGTCAGCTTCGCCTGCGGATAGTGCTTGCCGCTGGAGCAGGCCATCATCAGGTTGGGCGTGGACTTGTCGATGTACTTGGTGAACGACAGGTCCTGCACGTTGACCTTGCCGGCGCCGCCGCCACCGCCCATGTGCATCGACCCGGACTGGGACATGCCCCAGCTCCATGCCAGCACGTCGATTTCCTCGGCATGAGTCTTGTCCTTGGACTCACCCTTGACGTCGCCGATCTTGATGAACATATCAACAGCCATCTTTCCTCCCGTGTGGCTCGCGCCACTACGCTATGCAAGCGCCCGCCACCATGGCAGGCGCTGTCGTTGAATGCCTCAGGCCTCTTTGGCCGAAGGCAGCTTGGATACCAGGCGTAGCGATACCGTCAGTCCCTCGAGCTGGTAGTGCGGGCGAAGGAAGAACTTCGAGTTGTAGTAACCCGGATTGCCTTCGACTTCCTCCACCACCACTTCGGCCGCCGCCAGCGGGTGCTGGGCCTTGGTGGTCTCGGTGGAGTGGGCCGGGTCGCCGTCGACGTAGTTGAGGATCCAGTCCTGCAGCCAGCGCTGCATCTCGTCCTTCTCCTTGAAGGAACCGATCTTGTCGCGAACGATGCACTTCAGGTAATGGGCGAAGCGGCAGGTGGCGAACAGGTAGGGCAGGCGCGCCGCCAGGTTGGCGTTGGCGGTGGCGTCCGGATCGTCGTACTCGGCGGGTTTCTGCAGCGACTGCGCGCCGATGAAGGCGGCGAAGTCGGTGTTCTTCTTGTGCAGCAGCGGCATGAAGCCGTTCTTCGCCAGCTCCGCCTCGCGGCGGTCGGAAATGGCGATCTCGGTCGGGCACTTCATGTCCACGCCGCCGTCGTCGGTGGGGAAGGTGTGCGCCGGCAGGCCCTGCACCTCGCCGCCGGACTCGACGCCGCGGATCCGCGAGCACCAGCCGTAGAGCTTGAAGGAGCGGTTGATGTTGACCGCCATCGCGTAGGCCGAGTTGGCCCAGGCGTACTTGCTGCTGTCGGCGCCGTCGGTTTCTTCCTCGAAGGCGAACTCTTCCACCGGATCGGTCTTCGCCCCGTAGGGCAGGCGCGCCAGGAAGCGCGGCATGGTCAGGCCGATGTAGCGGGAGTCCTCGGACTCGCGCAGCGAACGCCAGCCGGCGTATTCCGGGGTGGTGAAGATCTTGGTCAGGTCGCGCGGGTTGGACAGTTCCTGCCAGGAACCCATGCCCATCACCGTCGGCGAGGCGGCGGAGATGAACGGCGCGTGCATGGCGGCGGAGATCTTCGCCATCTCGCCGAGCAGCTCGACGTCCGGCGGCGACTGGTCGAAGTAGTAGTCGCCGACCAGGCAGCCATAGGGCTCGCCGCCGAACTGGCCGTATTCCTCTTCGTAGAGCTTCTTGAAGATCGGACTCTGGTCCCAGGTGGTGCCCTTGAATTTCTTCAGGGTCTTGTGCAGCTCCGGCTTGGAGATGTTCAGCACGCGGATCTTCAGTTGCTCGTCGGTCTCGGTGTTGTTGACCAGGTAGTGCAGGCCGCGCCAGGCGCTTTCCAGTTGCTGGAAGTCGGCGTGGTGCATGATCAGGTTGACCTGCGCGGTGAGCTTGGCGTCGATCGCCGCGATGATCGACTCGATCGACTTGATCGCGTCGTTGGAGATCAGGCTGGTCTGCTCCAGGGCATGCTCGGCGAGGGTCCGCACGGCGGTCTCCACCGCTTCGCGGGCGCGCTCGGTCTTGGGCTTGAACTCCTGCAGCAGCAGGCTGGCGAACTCGCTGGTCTGCTCGGTGGTGGTCTGGCCCTGGGCCAGGTTCTCGGTGCTCAATTCGGCCATGCTGGAATCCTCTTACGCCTGCGGCTCGTCATCTTTGGGCTTCGGCGCGCTGGCCAGGGCCTGAAGCAGGGCCGGGTCCTTGATCGCCTTCATGATCATTTCCTCGGCGCCGGTCTTGCCGTCCATGTAGGTCAGCAGGTTGGCCAGCTGGGTACGCGCCTCGAGCAGCTTGTTCAGCGAATCGACCTTGCGCGCCACCGCGGCGGGGCTGAAGTCGTCCATGCTCTCGAAGGTGATGTCCAGGCTCAGGTTGCCTTCGCCGGTCAGCACGTTCGGTACGTTGAAGGCCACCCGCGGCTTCATCGCCTTCAGCCGGGCATCGAAGTTGTCCACGTCGATCTCCAGGAACTTGCGGTCGGCGACCGCCGCCTGGGGTTCGGCGGGCTTGCCGGCGAGGTCGGCCATGACGCCCATGACGAAGGGCAGCTGGACCTTCTTCTCGGCACCGTACAGCTCCACGTCGTACTCGATCTGCACGCGTGGCGCCCGGTTCCTGGCGATGAACTTCTGACTGCTGGTAGTGCTTCCCATCTTGTTTCTCCCTCGCGCGACGGCGGTTGTTAGCGCCGTCGGAATCGCCCCGGCGGCTTGCAGCGTTGGCCCGGACGGCCGCTAGGCGTTACTCGCTTTCCGGGCCTCGCAGGGTTTCGAACTGGGAAATCCCATCAGGGATGAGATTCCTCACGATTTCGGCGAAGTCGGCCGTCACCAGTGTCTTGGCGCGCTTGAGCAGCACCGGCACCGGACTCGACGGCTCGTGGCGAACGTAATACTCGAGCAGGCGATCGAGCTGGCGCAGGACGTCTTCGCGGTTGGCGATCTCGCCGCTGGCTCGCGGTGCCGGCGCGGCGACGGCTGCGACAGGCGCGGCACCCACCTGCTCGTCGGCGACCGCCTCGGCACCCGGCGCCAAGGACTCGCCGGCGCCCTGCGGGCCGTACAGGTCGAACACCTGGAGGGCCTGGCGCAGCAGTTGACGAAGGGGACCGAGGTCGAGTCCCTGGGCCGAGCCGACCCGTTCGGCGACGCCGCTCTCGATGGCCAGGGCATGTTCCTGGGCGCCATCCAGGGCGCGCCGGGTGGCGGCCAGCGCATCGGCGTCGGCATCGGCGAAGGCGCCGGCGATCTGCTCGGGACTCAGGGTCTCGCTGGCGAAGCGTTGCAGCCCGGCGGCGTTCAGCGCGGCGCGCAGGTTGACCGGGCCGAACGCCCGCGAGCGCACCAGCGGGATCGCCCAGACCAGTTGCAGCAGCGGTTCGGCGACCAGGCCGGTGAGGGCGTTGATACGGAAGGTGGGGTCGTTGTCGTCATCGGCGTCGAGCAACGGATAGACGCCGTCCCAGTACTGGCCGAGCAGCTCGCGGACCAGCAGCAGGCCTTCGGCGAGCCCGTCCAGGCCGTCGAGGGCGACGTTGCTCTGCAGCAGCAGGTTGGCTACCCGCAGGTCCTTGCTACGGCCGAACAGTTCGCTGGCCAGCGCGCGTACGCGCGGCCACTCCGGCGGCTCGGCGGGCAGCACGGCATCGCCCATCTGGCGCTCGGGTTGGCCCTGGGCGATGCGTTCGAGTTCGAGGAACGCGGCGTCGTACTCCAGATCGTCGCCACAGGGCGAGTCCGGGGATACGGCAGCCAGCAAAACGGGTACATCCAGCACGGTGACGATCTCCCTATCATCGAAGCCGCTGCGCGGCCCTCACCTTCGCTTGTAAGATCCACTCCGTCGGATCTTGTAGGAGCCATTGATGAATATCGGATGACTCGAAAGGTTGGCAAAATTCTTGTGGCATGCCGCAAGGCTTGTCAAGGAAGGCACAACGCCACTAGTTGCATGACACCGCAGATCGGACAAATCTTTAAAAGACGTAGGATTAGTCTTTTATAATCCGGTACCACCCGATGTGTCTTCCCGAGGCGACGAAACGCCGGAAAGCCGTCGGGCCAGCCTGGATGCGAACCGAAATCCCTCGGGCACGGGGGTGAGCGCCTGGAAGAGCCGGGCGCTGGCAATGCAAGGAGTAGCAATGCCGCTGCGATTGACCATCACCAGCTACCACAAGCTGACCCCCGGTCAGTGTTCGGAAAAGGTACTGGACCAGGGACAGCTGACCATCGGTCGGGGCCCGGACAACGACTGGGTCCTGCCGGACCCGGAGCGCCTGGTCTCCAGCCGCCACTGCACCATCCTCAACCGCGACGGGGTGTACTACCTCACCGACACCAGCACCAACGGCGTGCTGCTGGTCAATGCCGGGCACCGCCTGCGCCGCGGCAACAGCGAGCCGCTGCAGGACGGCGAGACCGTCCGCCTCGGCGAATACGACATCCTCGTTCAGCTCGGCCATGACATCGCCCTGCCCGGCAGCGGCAATCCGCAGACCGATCCGTTCACCAGCTTCGACGCCCTGATGAGCCGGCAGGCCGCCGGATCGGCGCCTGCCTTCGCCGAACCGGCGCCCACCCCGCACCCCGCGGTGACGGCGCATTTCCAGGGCGGCTCGCCGCTGGATACCAAGCCCGACCTGTTCGACTTCCTCACCCCGCCGCCGCCCGGCGCGGCGCCGCGTCCGGACCATGTACCGGCCGAACAGCACGACTTCCGCCCGCCGGAACCGGTGATCCCGCCGCCCCCCGCGACCACCCCGGCGCCACCGCCCGCTGGCGGCGCACCGCTGATTCCGGCCGACTGGGACCCGTTCGCCGAACTGCTCGGCAACACGCCCGCGCCAAGCGCCACGCCCGTCGCCCAACCGCTGCCGACGGCCGAACCGACGCCGCTGGCGATGCCCTTCGCCGACCCAGGGATCACCCAACAGCCACAGCCACAGCCACAGCCACAGCCACAGCCACAGCCACAGCCACAGCCACAGCCACAGCCACAGCCACAGCCACAGCCACAGCCACAGCCACAGCCACAGCCACAGCCACAGCCAGCCAGCGTGGCGGCGCCGACGCCGCCGGCAAGCGCCGCCGCGTCGGCCGGCGGCGACCTGCTGCAGGCGTTCCTGCGCGGCGCCGGCATGACCCAGTTGAAGGTCGACCCGGCCGGCGCCGAAGCGCAGATGGAAGCCATCGGCCGCAGCTATCGCGGCCTGGTGGAAGGACTGGTGGACGTGCTGCGCGCACGGGCCAGCCTGAAGGGCGAGTTCCGCATGGCGCAGACCATGATCCAGCCGGTGCAGAACAACCCGCTGAAGTTCGCGCCGAACGTCGACGAAGCCATGCTGCTCCTGCTGCGCCGCGACAACCAGGCGTTCATGGCGCCGGATCGCGCGGTGGCCGACAGCTTCGAAGACCTCAAGGCGCACCAGCTGGCGGTGATGGCCGGCGTGCAGGCCGCCATCCGCCACCTCCTGGCGCGCTTCGAACCGGCCGCGCTGGAAGCCCGCTTCGGCAAGCCGGCCGGGCTTTCCGGCCTGCTGCCGGGGGCCCGCCAGGCACAGAACTGGGACAGTTTCACCGAGCTGTACGCGAAGATCCTGCGCGAGGCGGAGGACGACTTCCAGGAGCTTTTCGGCCGCGAATTCAGCCGCGCCTACGAGGAACACAGCGCTCGACTACGGCGTTCCTGACGCCAACGAACACCAGGAGAAACAACGTCAATGAGGACGACACCATGCAGAAACTGATCGTCGCGCTGTTCGGGCTGCTGCTCGCCGCCTGTTCGTCCAGCCCGCCGGAAACCCCGCCGACCCGGGTGGTGATCTGGCTCCACGCCGCACCGAACCTCAACCCGTCCGCCGCCGGCCAGGCGGCGCCGCTGCGCCTGCGGCTGTACGAGCTGAAGAAAGACACCGCGTTCGGCCGCGCCGACTACTTCGCCCTCACCGACAACGCCCAGTCGACCCTCGGTGGCGACCTGGTGGAGCAGGACGAGTTCCTCCTGCGTCCGGGCGAGGAACGGCGCATCGAACGCACGCTCGACGAGCAGACCCGCCAGCTCGGCTTCGTCGCCGCCTACCGCGACCTCGACCGCGCCACCTGGCGCCAGGTCCTCGACGTGCCGGGGCAACGCACCAGCCATCTCGACATCACGCTCGGCGCGCAGGCCATCGGCATCGTCGCGCGTCCCGCGCCCTGAACCTTCGGAGTCCCTATGTCCTGGAATAACCGCGTGGTGTGGTCCGAAGGCATGTTCCTGCGGCCACAGCATTTCCAGCAGCACGACCGCTACCTGGAAACCCTGGTGGATGGCCGCTGCCGCTCGCTCCTGGCGGGCGGCTGGGGCTTTTCCGAGCTGAAGCTGGACGATGCCCTGCTGACCCAGGGCAAGCTGGCCATCGTCAGCGCCCGCGGCGTGCTGCCGGATGGTACGCCGTTCAACATCCCCGCCGACGATCCGGCGCCGGCGCCGCTGAATGTCGAGGAAAGCCTGCGCGACGGCATCGTCTACCTCGGCCTGCCGCTGAAGCGGGTCGGCACCCGCGACACGGTGGAGGAGGGCGAGGCCCTCGGCGGCGCCCGCTACGTCAGCCAGGTGCAGGAAGTGCGCGACGACAATGCCGCCTTCGAGAGCCGCGCGCCGGTGGCCCTGGGCAGCCAGGCGTTCCGCCTGCTGACCGAGCGCGACGGCCTCGGCGAATACGCCGCGGTGGGCGTCGCGCGGGTCCGCGAGAAGCGCGCGGACCAGGCCCTGAGCCTGGACGAGGACTACCTGCCGCCGGTACTCGACATTGCCGCCGCGCCGCCCCTGGCGTCCTTCGCCAAGGAGCTGCTGGGCCTGCTCCACCAGCGCGGCGAAGCCCTCGCCGGGCGGGTGGTGGCCTCCAGCGCCGGGGGCGCCTCGGAAATCGCCGACTTCCTGCTGCTGCAACTGGTCAACCGCGCCGAGGCCCTCACCGGTCACCTGTCCCGCGTGCGCCCGCTGCACCCCCAGGAGCTGTACCGCGAACTGGTGGCCCTGGCCGGCGAGTTCTGCACCTTCACCGCCAGCCAGCGGCGTCCCGAGGAGTACCCGGTGTACAACCACGACGACCTGGCCGCCAGCTTCGCCCCGGTGATGCTCGCCCTGCGCCAGGCGCTGGCGACGGTGATCGACGCCAAGGCGATCGCCATCCCGATCGTCGAGAAGGCCTACGGCGTGCACGTCGCGATGCTCAGCGACCGCAGCCTGATCGACAACGCCAGCTTCGTCCTGGTGGTGCGCGCCGACGTCCCCGGCGAGAGCCTGCGCGGGCACTTCCCGCAGCAGGCCAAGGTCGGCTCGGTGGAGCACATCCGCGACCTGGTCAACCTGCAACTGCCGGGTATCGGCCTGCTGCCGATGCCGGTGGCGCCGCGGCAGATCCCCTACCACGCCGGCTCCACCTATTTCGAACTGGACCGCGGCAGCGCGCATTGGAAGCAGCTGACGCACTCCGGCGGCTTCGCCTTCCACATCGCCGGCCAGTTCCCCGGGCTGAACCTGGCCTTCTGGGCCATTCGAGGATAAGCAACGATGCCTCCCATCGACGATCCCTTCGGCACCCCGGCCGGCGGCGGCAACGGAAGCCCGCCCGACGACCGCACCATGATCATGCCGCGTCCCGGCGGCCGCGCCCCGGAACCGGCCGGCGGCCCCCGCGGCGGCGATCCCTACACGCCGCCGATGGCCAGCCTGGCGCCGCTGAGCGGCCGCGGCGACGGCCTCAACCCGCTGGAGCAGGCCGCCGGCCCACTGCTGGCGATGCTCACCCGCCTGCGCAACACCATCGCCCATCCGGCGCCGGCCAGCCTGCGCGCGCAACTGCTCGGCTACCTGCGCCAGTTCGAGGAGAAGGCACGCCAGGCCGGCGTGGCGCCGGACGAAGTGATGCTGGCGCGCTACGTGCTCTGCACCGCCCTCGACGAAGCGGTGCTCAGCACGCCGTGGGGCAGCACCAGCGACTGGGGCAAGCAGAGCCTGCTGATCACCCTGCACAACGAGGCCTGGGGCGGCGAGAAGGTCTTCCAGTTGCTCGAACACTGCCTGCAGAACCCGCACCAGCGCCTGCACCTGCTGGAGCTGCTGTACCTGTGCACCAGCCTCGGCTTCGAAGGCCGCTACCGGGTCATGCACGACGGCCGCAGCCAACTGGAGGCGCTGCGCGAGCGCACCGCGGCGGTGATCCGCAGCACCCGCGGCGAGTACGAGCACGAACTGTCGCCGCACTGGCGCGGCCTCAGCGTGATGCGCGACCGCCTTTCGCAATACCTGCCGCCGTGGGTCGGTATCGCCATCGGCCTGGCCTTGCTGCTGGCCTTGCTATTCGGCCTGCGGATGAAGCTGGCCGCCGACGCCGAGCCGGTGTTCAAGCGCATCCACGCCATCGGCGAGATCCCGGTGCAGGCCATCGACCGCCCGGCGGTGCAGCCGCGGGTGATCGAACGGCCACGCCTGGCGCGCTTCCTCGCCGACGACATCAAGGCCCAGCGAGTGGCGGTGGAGGACGCCGTCGACCGCTCGGTGGTGACCATCCGCGGCGACGAGCTGTTCGCCAGCGCCAGCGCCAGCGTGCGCGACGAGTTCCAGCCGCTGCTGCTGCGCATCGCCGACGCCCTGCGCAAGGTCAAGGGCCAGGTGCTGGTCACCGGCCATAGCGACAACCGGCCGATCGCCACGCTGCGCTACCCGTCCAACTGGAAACTGTCCCAGGCCCGCGCCCAGGAGGTCGCCGACCTGCTCGGCGCGACCACTGGCGACGCCGGCCGCTTCACCGCCGAAGGGCGCAGCGACACCGAGCCGGTGGCGACCAACGCCAGCGCCGAAGGCCGCGCACGCAACCGCCGGGTGGAAATCACCGTATTCGCGGAGGGCGCGCAATGAAAGGCTTCCTCAACTTCTTCGCGCGCTGGGTGGTGCCGGTGCTCGGCCTGCTCGCCCTGAGCCTGATCATCTGGTTCCTCGGCCCGCTGCTGCGCCTGGGCAACTACGAACCGTTGGCCTCGGCGACCAGCCGCTGGGTGCTGATCGTTCTGCTGTTCCTGGTCTGGATCGGCTTCCGCGTGCTGCGCATCGTGCAGGCCCGGCGCAACGCGGCGAAGGTCATGCAGAGTCTCGCCGAGGTCAGCGCGCCGGACGCCGCCAGCGTCGCCACCGCCGAAGAGCTGGCGACCCTCAAGCAACGCATGGACGAGGCCCTGGCCCTGCTCAAGCGGGCCAAGCTGGGCGGCAGCGAGCGGCGCAACCTGTACGAGCTGCCCTGGTACGTGATCATCGGCCCGCCCGGTTCGGGCAAGACCACCGCGCTGATGAATTCCGGCCTGGACTTCCCGCTCGCCGCACAGATGGGCGCCGGGGCGATCCGCGGGGTCGGCGGCACGCGCAACTGCGACTGGTGGTTCACCGACGAAGCGGTGCTGCTGGACACCGCCGGCCGCTATACCACCCAGGACAGCCACGCCCAGGTGGACAAGGCCGCCTGGCTGGGCTTCCTCGACCTGCTCAAGACCCAGCGCAAGCGCCGCCCCATCGATGGCGCGTTCATCGCCATCAGCCTTTCCGACCTGCTGCTGGGCAGCGACGCCGAGCGCGCCGCCCATGCCCAGGCGATCCGCGCGCGCATCCAGGAGCTGTACCAGCAGCTCGGGGTGCGCTTCCCGATCTACGTGATGCTGACCAAGTTCGACCTGGTGCCGGGCTTCATGGAGTTCTTCGACAGCCTGAACCGCGAGGAACGCGCGCAGGTCTGGGGGATGACCTTCGCCCTCGACGACGGCAAGAGCGCGGAAGGCCCGCTGGCGGTGTTCGACAGCGAATTCGCCCTGCTCGAACAGCGTCTCACCGCGCGCCTGGTGGAACGCCTGCAGCAGGAGCGCGACCCGGCGCGGCGCGATCTGGTCTACGGCTTCCCGCAGCAATTCGCCGCCCTGCGCGAATGCCTCGGCGAGTTCCTCAACGGCGTGTTCAAGCCCAACCCCTACGAGGAACGCCCGCTGTTGCGCGGCCTGTACTTCACCAGCGGAACCCAGGAAGGCAGTCCGATCGACCGCCTGATCGGCAGCATGGCGCAGTCGATGAACCTCGACCGCCAGCACCTGGCGCGGCAGACCGGAACCGGGCGCAGCTACTTCATCGAGCGGCTGTTCCGCGAAGTGGCGTTCGGCGAACGCGGCCTGGTCGGCACCAACCCGAAGGTCGAGCGCCGCCGCAAATGGCTGACCATCGGCGCGCTGAGCGCCACCGCGCTGGTGGTGCTGGCGGTGACGGCGGTATGGATCGCCAGCTACCGCGCCAACCAGAGCTACATCGCCGCGGTCGACCAGCGCGTCGACCCGCTGGCGCGCGGCATCGAGTCGCTGAGCCCAGCCCAGCGCGACGTCCTGGCCGTACTGCCACAGCTCAACGCGGTGCAGAATCTCGCCGGCGACGCGCCAAGCTGGGCCGAAGGCTACGGCCTGTACCAGGGCGACATGCTCGGCGAGGAGTCCACCAGCGTCTACCGCAAGCTGCTGATCGCGGTGTTCGCCCCGCGCCTGGTGACCCGCATCGAGGAACAGTTGCGCTCCGGCGGCAGCAGCGATTTCCTCTACGAGGGCCTGAAGGCCTACCTGATGCTCGGCAGCCCGGACCATTACGACGCCGACTTCATCAAGGCCTGGATCAGCCTCGACTGGGAACGCAACCTGCCGCGCGACCTCTCGCCGGAACAGCGCCAGGCGCTGCACGCGCACCTCGACGCGTTGCTCGAACGACGGCCGCCGTCGGCGCGCCTGGACCAGGACCTGGTCGAGGACCTGCGCCGCCAGTTGCAGCAACTGCCGGTGGCGCAGCGGGTCTACGACCGGGTCAAGCGGCAGAAGCTGCCCAAGGACGTGCCCGACTTCCGCATCAGCGACGCCGCCGGCCGCGACGCGCCGCTGGTGTTCGCGCGCAAGAGCGGCAAGCCGCTCACCGACCCGCTCAGCGGCTTCTTCACCTACCGCGGCTATCGCGAGGTGTTCCTCACCGCCAGCCTCAGCCAGGCCGGCACCATCGCCGAGGAACAGTGGGTGCTCGGGCGCGACCTGAACGATGCCGGCGATGCCGCCAACCTGGCCCTCGACGTGCGTCGCCTGTACTTCCAGGACTACCTGCGGCAGTGGGACGACCTGCTCGCCGACCTTACCGTAGTGCCGATCACCAATGTCACCCAGGCCGCCGACGTGCTGCGCATTCTCTCCGGACCGACCTCGCCGTTCCGCAAGCTGCTCGAGGCGGTGGCCCGCGAGACCGACCTGCAGAAGGGCGACCGGCTGGTCGCCGCGCAAGTGAAGAAGGCCGCCGACGGCACCGTGGACAAGCTCAAGCAGCGCCTCGGCTCGCTGGTCGGCCAGGAGGAGGAGCAAGGCGCCCGCGAACAGCCGCAGCAGGCCGACAGCGACCCGATCAGCGCCCACTTCGCCGAACTCAACAGCCTGGTCAGCAAGGGCGAGGGCGGCAACGAACCGGCGCCGATCGACAGCCTGCTGGAGGACATGAACGCGCTCTACGTACAGGTCAGCGCCATGGCCGGAGCCAGCGGCGACTCGCTGCTCGGCGACGCCAAGAACCAGGTGGCCGCCGCCGCCTCGCGCGTGGCCCTCAGCGCCGAGCGCCAGCCGCCGGTGGTCCAGGGACTGGTGAAGAACGTGGTCAACTCCACCACCAGCAGCATGATGGGCAGCGTGCGCAACCAGCTCAACGCGGCCTGGATCAGCGACGTGGTCAGCGTCTACCGGCAGTCCCTGGCCGGGCGCTACCCGATCGCCGCCGGCAGCTCGCGCGACGCCACCCTGGAAGACTTCGGCCACTTCTTCGGTGCCGGTGGGGTGATGGACAGCTACTTCCGCCAGTACCTGCAACCCTACGTCGACACCTCCGCCAGCACCTGGCGCTGGCAGCCCGGCGCGGCGCAGAAGCTCGGCATCAACCCCGGCGTGCTGCACACCTTCCAGCGCGCGGCGGCGATCCGCGACGCCTTCTTCCGCTCCGGCGGCATGCAGCCGGCGGTGCGCTTCGAACTCAAGCCGGTGACCATGGACGCGGCGATCAGCCAGTTCATCCTCGACCTCGACGGCCAGCAGCTGACCTACGACCACGGCCCCAGCCGCCCGGTGGCGATGCAGTGGCCGAGCGCCAACGGCCTCGGCGTGGTCCGCCTGACGGTGACGCCGCCGCCCAGCAGCGGCCGTTCCGGCCTGACCCTGGAGGGCCCCTGGGCCTGGTTCCGCCTGCTCGACCAGTCGGACCTGGAACGCGGCAACTCGCCGGACCGCTTCACCCTGCGGCTGCGCATCGACGGCTCCAGCATCGCCTGCGAGCTGCGCGCCAGCAGCGCCTTCAACCCCTTCAAGAGCCGGGTCGTGTCCGGCTTCAGCCTCCCGGAGCGCCTTTGAACAGCGTCGGCTTCTACGGCAAGCTGGCCGGCCGCGGCGATTTCGTCAGCCGCGGCCTGCCGAACACCTTCGTCGAACCCTGGGACGCCTGGCTGGCCAGCGGCATGCGCGCCAGCCAGGACGAACTCGGCGCGGCCTGGCTCGACGCCTACCTGACCAGCCCGCTGTGGCGCTTCGCCATCGCCCCCGGCCTGCTCGGCGGCGAAGCGGTGGCCGGGGTGGTGATGCCGAGCATCGACCGGGTCGGTCGCTATTTCCCGCTGACCGTCGCCTGCCTGCTGCCGGCGAACGCCGACCTCGGCGGGCTGGTCGGCGGCGACGACGGCTGGTTCGAGCAGGTCGAGAGCCTGCTGCTCTCCACCCTCGAACCGGAGGCCGAGGTCGAGGCCTTCGAGCAGGCGGTGGCGCAGCTCCCGGCCCCTCCCTGCGGACCGCGCATCGAACAATCGCTGATCAGCGGCAACCTGCTGCGCAGCGAAGCGGTGACCCCGGCGCAGCGCCTCGCCGCGCTGGCCCAGCATGCCTGCGACGGCGCCAGCCACTGGTGGGGACGCGGCTCGGCACGGATCTCCGCCGGCCTGATGCGCTACCAGGGCCTGCCGCCGGCGCCGGCGTTCGGACGATTCCTCACCGGAGAGGGCGAGGTGATCCCGCTCTTTCCCGGCATACCCGGTTAAGGACAACTGATGGTGCCCAACTCAGTCAGCTACTACAGGTCGGCCAGCTACAGCCACGTCGGCATGGTCCGCAAGGTCAACGAAGACGCCAGTCTCGACGCCCCAGAGTCGGGACTCTGGGTGGTCGCCGACGGCATGGGCGGCCACGCCGCCGGCGACTTCGTCAGCAGCCTGATCGTCGATACCCTGCGGCGCATCCCGGCGGCCTCCTCGCTACCGGCCTACGTCGGCGCGTTGCGCACCGGCCTCGCCCAGGTCAACGAGCGGGTTCGCCAGGAGGCCGGCCTGCGTGGCGTCAGCGTGATGGGCAGCACCCTGGTACTGCTCGCCGCGCGCGGCAACCAGGCGAGCTGCCTGTGGGCCGGCGACAGCCGCCTGTACCGCCTGCGCGGCGGCGTGCTGGAAGCCATCTCGCGGGACCACAGCTACGTCCAGGAGCTGCTCGACAACGCATTGATCAGCGAGGAAGAGGCGCGCCACCATCCGCGCGCCAACGTGGTCACCCGCGCGGTCGGCGTGCACGAGCAACTGGAACTGTCGGAAGCCGCGCTGCACGTGCTGCCCGGCGACAGCTTCCTGCTCTGCAGCGACGGCCTCAACAAGACCGCCGACGACAGCGAACTGCGCGACGTGCTCAGCCACAGCGATCCCTATGCGGTGGTCCGCAGCCTGGTCCACCTGGGCCTGACCCGCGGCGCCCCGGACAACATCACGGCCCTGGTGGTCAGGGCCTTCTGAGACGGACATGGACATAGAACTTCCGGGATTCGACATCGAACGCGAGCTGGGCGAAGGCGCCATGGCCACGGTCTACCTGGCCACCCAGCGCTCGCTGCAGCGCAAGGTGGCGCTGAAGGTGATGGCCGCGGCGCTGGCCGCCGACCCGAGCTTCGCCGAACGCTTCCTGCGCGAAGGTCGGACCCTGGCGCGGCTGTCGCACCCGAACACGGTGACCATCCACGACATCGGCAACGTCGGCAGTTGCTACTACATGGCCATGGAATACCTGCCCAACGGCACGCTCAAGGAGCGCATCCAGCAGGGCCTCGATCCCGAGCAGGGCCTGGCCTACGTACGGCAGGTGGCCGCCGCGCTCGGCTACGCGCACTCCCAGGGCCTGGTGCATCGCGACGTGAAGCCGGCCAACATCCTGTTCCGCGCCGACGGCACCGCGGTGCTCTCTGACTTCGGCATCGCCAAGTCGATCGAGGACAATACCCAGTTCACCCAGGTCGGCTTCGCCGTCGGCACCCCCAGCTACATGAGCCCGGAGCAGGCCCGCGGGCAGGAGATCGACGGCCGCGCCGACCTCTACGCGCTGGGCGTGGTGCTCTACGAGATCCTCACCGGCAAGCTGCCCTACAACGGCAAGGACTCGCTCTCCACCGCCCTGGCCCACCTCACCGAGCCGCTGCCGGAACTGCCGATCGAGCAGGGCCGCTACCAGGACATCCTGCGCCAGTTGCTGGCCAAGGACCCGGCCGAGCGCTTCCCCACCGCCGGCGCGTTGATCGCCGCCCTCGACCGCCTGGCGCCGAGCGCCCTGGAAGCCACCCAGATCCGTCCGCTGGCGACGCCGCAGGGCTCGCCGCGAGCGAGCAACCCGCCGCCGGCCGAACCCGCGCCCCTGCCGTCCGCCGACCTCGGCGGCCTGCAACCGGTGTCGATCCAGTTGCCGCCGGTCACGCCCAGCGCCGGCGGCGCCACGCCGCCTCCGCCTCCGCCGTCGCAAGCGGCGAAACCGCCATCGCCCCCGCCGCCTCCGTTGCCGCCGGCGAAGCCACGTGCCGGCGGCAGCCGCACGCCGTTGATCGCCGCCGCCGCGGCCGCCGTGCTCCTGGCGATCGGCGGCGGCGCCTGGTGGCTGCTGGGCTCGGGCGACGCGCCGAGCGCTGCCGATCCAGCGCCGCAGGGACAGACGCCGGCGGACAAGCCGCAGCAGCAGACCCCGGTGGCCGATGCCGAACAGGACGGCGGCGAGCGTCCGCTGCTGATGCCAGGCAAGAAGACCCTGTTCCAGCGCGTCCTGACCAAACCCGGCGCGGCCATCTCCGCCGAGGCTGGCGGCCCGCCCCGGGCCGGCGCGGTGCCGGCCTTCTCGGTGCTCTACGTGTACGCCCGCAAGCAGGTCGGCGGCAGCCCCTGGCTGCGCGTCGGCGCCTCCAGCAACGGCGAGGGCGACGGCTGGCTGCCGGCCAGCGCGGTGAGCGACTGGAAGCAGAGCCTGGTGCTGAAGTTCACCGAACGCTCCGGCCGCGCGCCGGTGATGTTCCTCAACAGCGCCGAGCAGGTCGAACGCCTGCTCGGCGATACCCGCGCGGCGCGCGACACCCTGACCCAGGCGGTGGACCACAAGGGCGATCCGCAGGTGGTCGCGGTCGAGCCCAACGACCGGGCGATCCCCCAGGACCAGTTCTACCTGCTGCCGATCTTCGACTCGAAGGAGAGCTTCGACGCCGACGGCCAGCCGGCGCAGTTGCTGGAGGTCGCTTCGATCGACCCCGGCGGCAGCGCCACGGCACCCCAGGCGCCGCGGGGCGGCGCCAGCGGCGCGGCGAGCGACACCTTCCGCACCGGCATCGTCCTGGTGGTGGACACCTCGGTGTCGATGCAGCCCTACATCGACCGCGTGCGCGAGGTGATCGACGGCCTGCAGCGGCAGATCGGCGAGCGCGGCGACCTGGACAAGGTCAGCTTCGGCCTGGTCGGCTTCCGCAACAACACCGACAAGACCCCCGGCCTGGAATACGTCAGCAAGACCCTGGTGCCGCTGCAACCGGGCAACGACGCGCAGCGCTTCGCCGAGTTGAGCAGCCAGGTGCGCGCCACCGACGTCTCCAGCCACTCGTTCAACGAAGACGCCTTCGCCGGGATCATGCAGGCGGTCGACGAAATGGACTGGTCGCCCTACGCCGGGCGCGTGGTGCTGCTGGTCACCGACGCCGGCGCGCTGCGCAAGAACGACCCGCTCGGGCGCACCCAGATGAACGAGGCCGAGGTCCGCCAGGCGGCGCTGCGCAAGGGCGTGAAGATCTATGCGCTGCACCTGCGCACCCCGGCCGGGAAGAACAACCACGGCTACGCCGAGCAGCAGTACCGCAGCCTCACCGCCGACGCCAACCCGAAGATCGCCGACCTCTACATCCCGGTGGCCGGCGGCGAGGTGAACGCCTTCGGCAACACGGTGAAGGAGATCGGCACGGTGTTCGCCGACCTGGTCCACGACGCCGGCAACCGCAAGCCGCAGGCGCCGCGCTTCGACGCCGCGCCAAGCGTGGCGAGCAAGTCGGCGGCCATCGGCTACGCCATGCAGATGGAATTCCTCGGTCGCCGCGACCCGGTGCGCGCGCCGCAGGTCGTCACCGCCTGGACCGCCGACCGCGACCTGACCAACCCGGCGCTGCCGGCGTTCCAGGTCTGCGTGCTGCTGAGCAAGCTGCAACTCAACGAACTGCAACAGTCGCTGAAACTGATCGTCGACGCGGCCAAGCGCACCCAGACCTCGCCCAAGGACTTCTTCCAGGAAATCGCCAGCGCCAGCGCCTACATGAGCCGCGACCCGGCGCAACTGGTGAAGGGCAGCAACCTGGCGCAGAGCGGCGTGCTCGGCGAATACCTGGAAGGCCTGCCGTACCGCAGCAAGTCGCTGAACATGACCCAGGACCTCTGGCTGTCGCTGAGCGTCGCCGAGCAGCAGGACTTCATCGACGAACTGGAGTCGAAGATCCGCCTCTACGAAACCTTCCACAACGACGTCGCCAACTGGGTCCGGTTCGGCGACGCCGACGCCGGCGACGCGCTGTACCGCGTGCCGCTGTCGACGCTGCCATGATCCTGCGCCTGCACGAGGTCGCCCGCAGCCACGGCGCCGGCCGCCAGCGCTACCGCCTGCGGGTGCCGGCGCTGGAATTGCGCGCGGGTCGCCAGCTGGCCATCGTCGGCCCCAGCGGCTGCGGCAAGAGCACCCTGCTCGACCTGCTGGCGCTGGCCCTGGCGCCGGACCCGGGCGGGCGCTTCGAATTCCTCGCCGGGGAACGCCCACAGGACATCGCCGCGCTCTGGCGCGACGGCCGCCAGGACCGCTTGGCGGCGCTGCGCCGGCAGCACTGCGGCTACGTGCTGCAAAGCGGCGGGTTGCTCGAGTTCCTCGATGTGCGGCGCAACATCGGACTGCCCTGCGCATTGCTCGGCGCCCCGTCCGCCGAGCGCGTGCAGGCGCTGGCCGAGCGGCTGGAAATCGGCGACCAGCTGGACAAGAAACCGGCGGCGCTGTCGGTCGGCCAGCGCCAGCGGGTCGCCATCGCCCGCGCCCTGGCGCATGCGCCGCGCCTGTTGCTGGCCGACGAGCCGACCGCGGCGCTCGACCCGCTGAACGCCGAACGGGTGATGCGCCTGCTGGTGGAACAGGCCCGCGAGCGCGGCGCCTGCACCGTGGTCGCCACCCACGACGAGCGCCTGGCCCGCGCCGCCGGACTCGAAGTCCTGGCCATCCGCTGGCAACGCGAGGCCGACGACAGCGTCGGCGCCTGCCTCGAGGACGTCGGCTGATGCGCGCCGGCCTGCTGCTCTCGCTGGCCTGGGCCGACTATCGCGGCGAGGCGCGCCTGTCGCTCTGCGCGATCTTCGCCCTGGCGGCGGTGATCACCCCGCTGCTGGTGCTGTTCGGCCTCAAGTACGGCCTGGTCAGCACCCTCACCGAGCGGCTGGAGCGCGCGCCTTCTGTGCGCGAGATCATTCCGGTCGGCGGCGCCCGCTACCGTGCCGAGGACATCGCCGCCCTGGCCGCACGCGCGGACGTCGCCTTCGCCGTGCCGCGCACCCGGCAGATCGCCGCCACCGCCGACCTCAGCGGCGGCGGCGAGACCGCCCTGAGCGTCGAGATGATTCCCAGCGCCGCTGGCGACCCGCTGCTGGCCGGCCTGCCGCAACCCGACCGGCCGACCCGCGTGGTGCTCAGCCACGGCGCCGCGGAAAAACTCGGCGCCCAGCCTGGCGAGCGCATCGTCGCGCGCATCGGCCGGCGCATGGATGGCCAGGCACAGAGCCAGCGCCTGGAGCTGGAAGTGCTCGCGGTGCTGCCGCAGGAGCGTTTCGCCCGCGACGCGCTGTTCGCCCCGCTAGCCCTGCTGGAAGCCGCCGAGGACTATCGCGACGGTCGCGCGGTGGCCGCCTACGGCTGGCCGGGGAAGGCCGGCGAGACCCCGCGCGCACGCATCTACCCGGGCTTCCGCCTGTACGCCCGCGACCTCGATGCGGTGGAAGGGCTGCGCCGGCACTTCGTCGCGAGTGGCGTGGAAGTCGCCACCCAGGCCGAGGCCATCGCCCAGGTGCGCAGCCTCAGCCGCAACCTCGGCCTGGTGTTCTGGATCGTCGCCGCGCTGGCCATCGGCGGTGCCTTCGCGGCCATCGCCGCCAGCAGCCTGGCCGCCGTCGAACGCAAGCGCCGCGCCCTGGCGGTGCTGCGTCTGCTGGGCTTCCCGACCGCCGCGCTGGTCGGCTTCGTCATGCTCCTGGCGCTGTTCAGCGCCGTCTTCGGCCTGTTCCTCGCCGGGCTGCTGTACGCCGCCACGGCCGGCGCGCTGAACCACCTGTTCGACAACCAGAGCGGCGAGTTCGTCTGCCGCCTGCTGCCCAGCCACTACCTGACGGCGCTGCTCGCCACGCTGCTGTGCAGCGTCCTGGCCGCCGCCAGCGGCGGCTGGCGCGCGGCGCGGATCGAAGCCGCAGAGGGATTACGCGATGTTTGAGAAAGCCATTCTTCCGCTCGCCCTCGGCGCCTGCCTGGCATTTGCCGCGCCGGCCTGGGCCGAAGGCGACTCGCCGGACAATCCCAAGCCGCTGGCCGACGACGTCGCCCTGCCGCTGCCGTGTGGCGGCGAGATGGTCTTCCGGCATGTCTACGTACTCGCCGAAGGCGCCCTCGACGATCGCGAGGTCAACCTCGGCTACGCCTTCAACGAAGGCGAGGCGGGCTACCAGCAGTCGTTCATCTCCGGCTACCGGCGCGACTACGTGAACGGCCAGTTCAGCCTCGCCGACCTGGCACCGGCCTGGCAGCAGAAGCTCTCCGCCAGCCTGCCGAAGCCTGCCGCCGGCACCCCGCTGAAGCCGATGCTGTACTTCATCGGCAAGTACGAGGTGACCGCCCGCCAGTACGCCGCGGTGATGAGCCAGGCGGCCGCGCTCTCCGGCCAGGGCGAGGCGCCGGCCTGCGACGTGCCGGACGGGATGGCCGCGCGTCTGCCCAAGGTCGACCTCTCGCGCTTCGACGCCGAACGCTTCGGCGCGGTGTACAGCGCCTGGCTGCTGAAGAACCACCCGGAACTGCTGCCGGTCAGCGGCCGCGGCAAGAATCCGGAGGACGGCGGCATCGGCTTCGTCCGCCTGCCCACCGAGGTCGAGTGGGAGTTCGCCGCGCGCGGCGGTCAGGCGGTAAGCCGCCAGGAACTGGAAGGCCGGCTGTTCCCGCGCAAGGTCGAGGGCAGCGACCAGGAGGGCCCGCTGGGCGACTGGGCGGTGTACAACCAGGTCGCCGGCGGCACCGGCCAGGCCGCGCGACTGTTGCCGGTGGGGATGAAGCGGCCGAACCCGCTGGGCCTGTTCGACGTGATCGGCAATGCCGCGGAGATGGTCCAGGAGTCCTTCCAACTGGTCCACGCCGGACGCCGGCAGGGCACATATGGCGGTTTCGTGGTGAAGGGCGGGAACTATCTCGAAGGCGAGATGACTCTATTCACCGGGATGCGCCGCGAATACCCGCTGTTCGCCGCGGACGGCAGCGAACAGCGCAACGAGACCACCGGTTTCCGCGTCGCCATCGGCGCGCTGTCCGCGCCGCGCTCGCGCTATCCCGAGCTGTTCGCCCAATGGCAGAAGGAAGGCCGACTAGCGGCATTGACCGATGCCATCGATGACGCTCAAGATCCCACCAAGCAATTGGACGGAATCATTGCCGCCACCCGCGACCCGCAGATGCAGGCGCAGTTGGCCCAGATAAACGAGGAACTCAAGCGTAACGTTTCGTTGATCGCCCGGCAGCGCGAAGAGGCCGCCGGAAACCTGATACAGTCGGCGGCACTGGTCGCCGAGACGATCAACAACTACAACATACGCCTGACCAACCTCAAGAAGGACAGGGAGAAAGCCGTGGCAGCCAGGGATCAGGCGACCGCCCAGCTCTATGCCGGCGCCATCGCCAACGGGCGCAGCGCCCTCGATGGCGCATTGGCCATCTACATCGACAACCTCGCCACCGGCACCCGTTACACCGACGCGGTGATCCAGGCGCAGTTCCAGCGCATCCAGGAAGAACTCAATCGCAACCCGGTTCTGGGCAAGAGCCTGGTCAAGCGCGCGACCCTGTTCGTCAAACACGTCGGAGATTATCGCCAGCAGCACCGGGCCGAGCCGGAGGCGGTATTGAAGGAATTGCTCGCGTCCAGCGGGCGTTGAAGGAGTTCCGTCCGGCACCTCTCGGCAGCCGGGCGGTTCATCAAACCAGGAGTGAGATGCAATGAGCCAACCCAGCGAAAACCGTTTGATCACCTCGGCGCGCTACGCGCTCTGCCTGTTGACCGCCAGCGGCGTGCTGCTCAGCGGCTGCGCCAGCAGCGGCGTCGGCTCGGTCGCCCAGACCACCCGCGCGGAATACTACCCGTCCTGCTACGAGCCGGTGTCGCACCTGCGCAGCACCGATAACGCGGTGCGCAACTCGGCCATCACTGGCGCCATCACCGGCGGCCTGCTGGGCGGCCTGGCCGGCGGCCTGGCCAGCGACG
The DNA here is from genome assembly GCF_013343155.1 of Pseudomonas sp. FDAARGOS_761. Classification (NCBI taxonomy): domain Bacteria; kingdom Pseudomonadati; phylum Pseudomonadota; class Gammaproteobacteria; order Pseudomonadales; family Pseudomonadaceae; genus Pseudomonas; species Pseudomonas sp. FDAARGOS_761. The sequence continues at coordinate 5,490,351 of NZ_CP054572.1, forward strand.
AGAACCGCGGCCGCAATGCCGCCCTCGCTGCCGCAGGCGGCGCCCTGGCCGGCGGCGCGGCGGGCTACTACATGGAAAAGCAGAAGCAGATCAGCGACGACCGCGCGCGCATCGGCTCCTACGCTACCGACGTCGACCGCAGCACCGTCGAGATCAACCGTAGCGTGGCCTACGCCAAGTCGGCGCAAAGCTGCTACCAGAGCCAGTTCAAGGCCCTGCTCGACGGCCGCAAGAACAAGTCGATCAACGAAGCCGAAGGGCGCAAGCGCCTGGCCGAGATCGTCAGCGGCCTGCAGGAGACCAACGCTCTGCTGGTCGCCGCCAACGGCCGTGCCGGCGAGAACATCAACAACTACACCCAGGCCTACGAGAAAGACCTGCAGCAGGTCGGCGTACCGCGCACCGAAGTGACCAAGGTCGCCGAGGCCGAGAACCGCGCCAGCACTACGAAAGGCGGCAGCAAGCCCAAGACCGGCAGCAATCCCAAGGTGCCGAAGGAAGCGGTCGCCACCGAGCAGACTATCCGCAAGGCCCAGGACGCGCAAAGCGAAGGCAACAAGGTGGCCTCCCGGGGCCAGGGCATGATCCAGGAAGTCTGCAACAGCCCGGACATGGGCGACTGGGCACCGCCGAGCTGCGCCAAGGCCTGATCGGCCTCGTTACCGGCACGAACGCGACGGCGACCTTCGGGTCGCCGTTTCGTTGATGGGCCTGGCGCGCTGACCCGGCCGGCCTGAAGGGCGAGCGTTCGCCGGGACGGCTGCTTCCGACGTTTCCGGCTTCCCCGGCGGCAGCGGTTCTTCCCGCAGGGCGGATACCGCCACCGGCACGCTCCGCCGCAACTCCGCCCTATACGAAATGCTGCGCCGCGGGAAAAACGCTAGAACAACGCCATCTGCGCCCCCGGCACGGCGAACCGGCTGCAATCCAGCCCGAAGCCCTCGCGGCGGTCCAGCCCGAGGCGCTTCATCGCCACCGCGAAACGCTGCGCCAGCAGGTCGGCGAACGGTCCCTGGCCGCGAAAGCGGTGGCCGAAGCGGCTGTCGTAGACCTCGCCGCCACGGCATTGGCGGACCAGGCTCATCACATGCTCGGCGCGTTGCGGGTAGTGCGCCGCCAGCCATTCCTCGAACAGCGGGCCGACTTCGCGCGGCAGGCGCAGGAGCATGTACGCGGCGCTGCGCGCGCCGGCGTCCCGCGCCGCCTGGAGCAGGCGCTCCAGCTCCATGTCGTTGACCATCGGGATCATCGGCGAGCAGAGCACGCCCACCGGGATGCCGTTGCCGCTGAGCGTGCGGATCGCCCGCAGTCGCGCCGAGGGCGCCGCCGCGCGCGGTTCGAGAATGCGCTTCAGCTCGTCGTCGAGGGTGGTCAGGCTGATCATCACCGCCACCAGGTTCTGCTCCGCCAGTTCGCGCAGCAGGTCGAGGTCGCGAAGGATCAGCGAGCCCTTGGTGACGATGGTCAGCGGGTGACGGAAGCGCAGCAGCACCTCCAGCACCTGGCGGGTCAGGCGGCGTTCGCGTTCCAGCGGCTGGTAGGGGTCGGTATTGGCGCCCAGGTTGATCGGCGCGCAGCGATAGCCGGGCTTGCTCAGTTCCTGCTCCAGCGCGCTGGCGACGTTGCTCTTGGCGATCAACCGGGTCTCGAAATCGATCCCCGGCGAGAGGTCCCAATAGGCATGGCTGGGCCGCGCATAGCAGTAGATGCAACCATGCTCGCAACCACGGTAGGGATTGATCGAGCGATCGAAAGGGAGGTCCGGCGACTGGTTGCGGGAGATCACCGTGCGGGCGATCTCCTCGCGCACCTCGGTGAGCTGGATCGGCGGCACCTCCTGCTCCCAGCCATCGTCGAAGGCCTCGCTGTGGGTCGGGGCGAAGCGGTTGAGGGGGTTGCTGGCGGTACCGCGACCGCGCGGGGGCAGGGGAGCGCTCATGAGGGGAACCCGGCGAAATACTGTATATAAATACAGTATCGCACCGGACCCCGGCCCACAGCCATCGCCGCCGGTCGGCGGCGAGCGGTCAGGCGTCGGGCTTCTTCTTCAGCTTGGGATTGGGGAAGAACTGCACCGACTGCACCTTCGGGTTGGCCGGCTTCGGCGCGTTCTGGTTGACCCGCGTACCCAGCTCCTTCGGGATCGACTGGCCCTGGGCGTTGAGCGTGTCGGCGTAGCCGCAGGCCACGCATTCGCGGTGCGGCACGCCGTCCTCTTCCCACATCTGGATCTTGTCCTGTTCGCTGCACGCCGGGCAGACCGCCCCGGCGATGAAGCGCTTCCTGGTGATCGCCGGGCTCATGCGGCCTCCCCGACCAGCCCGGAGTGACGCAGCAGGGCGTCGATGGACGGCTCGCGACCGCGGAAGTCGACGAACAACAGCATCGGCTCGCGGGAGCCGCCGCGGGCCAGGATCGCCTCGCGGAAGGCACGCCCGGTATCGGGGTTGAACACGCCTTCTTCCTCGAAACGCGAGAAGGCATCGGCGGACAGCACCTCGGCCCACTTGTAGCTGTAGTAACCGGCCGCGTAGCCGCCGGCGAAGATGTGCGCGAAGCTGTTGGCGAAGCGGTTGTACGCCGGCGGACGCATCACCGCCACTTCGTCGCGGATGCCCTCGAGTACCTGCAGCACGCTGCGGCCGTCGCCGTGGGTAGCGTGCAGCTCGAAGTCGAAGAGGGAGAACTCCAGCTGGCGGACCATCATCATCCCGGACTGGAAGTTCTTCGCCGCCAGCATCTTCTCCAGCAGGTCCTGCGGCAGCGCCTCGCCGGTCTCGTAGTGGGCGGAGATCAGCGCCAGGCCTTCCGGCTCCCAGCACCAGTTCTCCATGAACTGGCTGGGCAGCTCGACGGCGTCCCAGGCCACCCCGTTGATCCCGGAGGCGGCGGCATGCTCGACGCGGGTCAGCAGGTGGTGCAGGCCATGGCCGAACTCGTGGAACAGGGTAGTGACCTCGTCGTGGGTCAGCAGCGCCGGCTTGCCGTTCACCGCCGGGGTGAAGTTGCACACCAGGTAGGCCACCGGGTCGATCAGCCGGCCCTGGGCGTCGCGCCGGCGGTCGCGGGCGCCGTCCATCCAGGCACCGCCGCGCTTGTTGGCGCGGGCATAGAGGTCGAAGTAGAAGCGGCCGACGTGCTCGCCGTTCTCGAGGATCTCGAACAGGCGTACGTCGGCGTGCCAGCGTTCGAAATCGTGCAGTTCGCGGATCTGGATGCCGTAGAGGCGCTCGACGATGGCGAACAGGCCGGAAAGCACCTTGTCCACCGGGAAGTAGGCACGCAGCGCCTCCTGGGACACGCTGTAGCGCGCCTCGCGGAGTTTCTCGGCGTAGTAGCCGGCGTCCCAGCTCTGCAATTCGGTGCAGCCCTGCTCGGCGGCGTAGGCGCGCAGCTGCTCCAGGTCGCGGGCGGCGAACGGCTTGCTGCGCACCGCCAGGTCGCGGAGGAAGCTGAGCACCTGGTCGCTGGACTCGGCCATCTTGGTCGCCAGCGACAGCTCGGCGTAGTTGGCGAAGCCGAGCAGGCCGGCCAGCTCCTGGCGCAGGTCGAGGATCTCTTCCATCACCGGACCGTTGTCGTTCTGCCCAGCGTTAGGGCCCTGGTCGGAGGCGCGGGTGCAGTAGGCGGCGTATACCTCTTCGCGCAGGGCGCGGTCATCGGCATAGGTCATCACCGCGTAGTAGCTGGGGAACTCCAGGCTGATCAGCCAGCCGTCCAGGCCCTTGGCCTCGGCGGCCTGCTTCATCTGGGCCTTGGCCGAATCGGTCAGGCCGGCCAGCGCGGCTTCGTCGGTGACATGCTTGGTCCAGGCCTGGGTGGCGTCGAGCAGTTGGTTGGAGAAACGGCTACCCAGCTCGGACAGGCGCGACTGCACCTCGGCATAGCGCTTCTGCTTGTCCGCCGGCAAGTCGATGCCGGACAGGCGGAAGTCGCGCAGGGCATGTTCGAGGATGGTCTTCTGGGCCACGTCGAAGCCGGCCGCCTCGGGGCTCTTCGCCAGCGCCTCGTAGGCCTCGAACAGGGCGCGGTTCTGCCCCAGCTCGGTGGAGTAGGCCGACAGCTCCGGCAGGCAGGCCTCGTAGGCCTCGCGCAGCTCGGCGCTGTTGCACACCGCGTTGAGGTGGCTGACCGGACTCCAGGCGGCGCCCAGACGGTCGTTGAGTTCGTCCATCGCCAGCACCAGGCCCTTCCAGGTCGGCTGCTCGCGCTGGGTTTCCAGCAGGCGGGCGATGGCGGCGCGGTTATCGGCGAGGATCCGCTCGATGGCCGGCTTCACGTGTTCCGGGCGAATGGAGGAGAAAGGCGGCAGGTCGTAGGCCTGCAGAAGGGGATTCGCGCTCACGTTGGCAACCTTGGCTAAGGAAATACCCGACCATCTTAAATACAATCGGCGGCATCCGCAGCCTGAGGAAAACTATCGTGACCATTCGTTCCTACCAGGGCAAAACGCCACTGCTCGGCGAGCGGGTCTTCGTCGATCCCTCGGCCGTGCTCGTCGGCGACATCGAGATCGGCGCCGACAGCTCGGTCTGGCCGCTGGTGGTGATCCGCGGCGACATGCACCGCATCCGCATCGGCCAGCGCAGCAGCATCCAGGACGGCAGCGTGCTGCACATCACCCACGCCGGCCCCTTCAACCCGGACGGTTTTCCGCTGAGCATCGGCGACGAAGTGACCGTCGGGCACAAGGTCCTGCTGCACGGTTGCAGCATCGGCAACCGGGTGCTGGTGGGGATGGGCTCGATCGTCATGGACGGCGCGGTGATCGAGGACGAAGTGATCCTCGGCGCCGGCAGCCTGGTGCCGCCGGGCAAGGTGCTGGAGAGCGGCTTCCTCTACGTCGGCAGCCCGGCGAAGAAGGCCCGTCCGCTGAGCGACAAGGAGCGCGGCTTCTTCGCCTACACCGCCGGCAACTACGTGAAGCTCAAGGACCTGCACATCGCCGAGGACTACCATGCGTGACGCCGCGCTGCACTACCCGAACATCCTCTTCGATCTCGACGGCACCCTCACCGACCCGCGCGAGGGCATCACCCGCTCGGTGCAGTTCGCCCTCGCCCGCCTGGGCATCGACGAGCCGGACCTGGCGCGCCTGGAACACTTCATCGGCCCCCCGCTGTTGCAGTGCTTCATGCAGACCTACGGCTTCGACGAAGCGCGCGCCTGGGAGGCGGTGAACCACTACCGCGAGCGCTTCAGGGTCACCGGTCTCTACGAGAACCGCGTGTTCGACGGCATTCCCGAGCTGCTCGAAGCCCTGGTCGGACGCGGCCACACGCTCTACGTCGCGACCAGCAAGCCCGGCGTGTTCGCCCGCGAGATCGCCCGCCACTTCGCCTTCGACCGTCACTTCAAGGCGATCTACGGCAGTGAGCTGGACGGCACCCGCACGCACAAGGACGAACTGATCCGCCATCTGCTCGACAGCGAAGGCCTGGCAGCGGAGCATTGCCTGATGATCGGCGACCGCATGCACGACCTGCTCGGCGCCAGCCGCAACGGTGTCGCCTGCATCGGCGTCGGCTACGGCTTCGGCAGCGAAGACGAACTGCGCGCGCACCAGCCGACCCATTACTGCGCCGACCTCGCCGCCCTGCGGCAGGTGTTGGAATCCCACTGACCCATGCTCCGTTTCAGACAAGGACGCCTGACATGACCGACAATCCCTTCGCCACCCCCACCGCCCCGGTGCAGCCGCCGGCCAGAGAGGTGCCCGCCACCACCCAGCCCTATGCGTTCATCGCGGTGCTGGCGCTGGTCACCTGCCTGTCCTTCGCCGTGAGCCTGGGCATCCAGTGGTACAACGACATCGGCGAGATCCGCCAGCGTTTCTCCGAGCACCTGCAACTGATGGCGCCGCACTGGTTCACCGGCCTGGTGTTCTACGCGGCGGCCAACCTGCTGGTGCTGCATGCCTACCGCGAGAAGCGGCAGCTCGTCGAGTTCCGCCCGCTGGCGCTGCTGCTGATCGGCTACGGTCTGCTCAACCTGGTCTGCGGCATGCTCGCCGGGATCGGCCTGGCACCGCTGACGCTGCCGTTCTACCAGTGGGTGACGGCGCAATCCAGCTACGGCGTCTGGCTGATGGCGTTCAACGAAGCGATGAGCTGGGTCTACCTGCTCCTGGGCAGCCTGCTGCCGTTGGGGCTGGTGCTGCTCGGCAGCCGGGTGAACTCGCCGCGCCTGGCCGAAGGGGAAGAAGCCCGCGTCGCTGCCTGGCAGGTCGCCCTGGGCGCCGCGCTGTGTTTCGCCACGCTGTGTTTCAAGCTGATGCAGTTCCTTCCCTACGCCCTGCTGCGCTACGACGAGCCTTGGCTATACGGCCTGTACCTGAGCGGCGTGGCGCTGCCCGCGGCGCTGCTCTTCGGTGCCGTCTGCACGCGCCTGCCGGCGCGCCTGCAGCGCTTCGCCGCCGGCCGCGCGCTGCTGCTCGCGGTGGTCGCCATGCTGCTCTGGAGCGTGGCGCTGCTGGCGGTCGGCGGGGGGCTGGCGCTGCTGATGATCCTCGGCCTGGCGCCCGCTGGCATCGGCTATACGCTGCTGGTGGCGCTGCTCGGCGTCGGCCTGTTGGCGCTGCTCTGGCCGATCGGCCGGCTGGCCACGCGCTGGTGCTACGCCGACCAGCTCGCCGCCTGAGCAGGCGTCAGGGCGCTGCGGCGGCCAGCCGCTGCAACGCCGCCTGGCGCTCTGCCAGGGGGAGCTGGCCAAGGGCACGGACCCGCGCATAGAACGCCGGCCAGTTGCCGCCGACCTGGCGGAACAGCGCGGCGAACGCCGCCACCCATTGGTCGTAGAGGCCGAAGGGAAGCAGCTTGGCATTGTTGAACGGCGCGTCGATCCAGGCCTTGAACGGCGACTCGCCGCCCCATTCGCGCTGGCTCAGCGCCGTATACTCGCGGCGCAGGCGCTGGAATTCGGCAGCCTTGCCGGCACGCTTGGCGGCATCGTCCAACGGCCCGGCATAGAGTGCTTCGAGGCGCGCACGACTGGCCAGGACCAGCGCGGTGAACTGCTCGCGGCGCTTCTCCTCGCGGCCGTCCGCCGGCGGCAGTCCACGATACTCGCGCCACTGGCGGGTACCTTCCTGTTCGACGAAGGTGGCGAAGGATTCGTTGAAGGCGGTGTCGTCGCGCAGGTAGAACTTCTGGTGCGCCAGTTCGTGGAAGATCAAGGTCGCCAGCCGTTCGTCGTCCCAGCGCAGCATGCTGCTGAGGATCGGATCGTCGAACCAGCCGAGGGTCGAGTAGGCCTGCACCCCGCCGACGTAGACGTCGTCGCCGAGCGCCCGCTGGCGCGCCGCCTCGGCGCGCGCGGCGGCCTCGCTGTAGTAGCCGCGGTAGGCCACGCAGCCGGCGATGGGGAAGCAATGGGTGACCGGCTGCAGCGACAGCTCCGGGGTGGCGAACACGTTCCATACCACGTAGGGCCGGCCGATATCGGCGTACAGGCGATAGCTGCGGTTGTCCGGCAGGCCGAGGCGTTCGCTGGCGAATTGCCGGGCCTTTTCCGCCTTCGCCAGGCGTTCGCGCAAGCGCGCGTCGCGCTGCGGGTCGGCGATCACCGCGGCGGCCGGCTCGCGGGCGCGCAGCAGGGCGAACTGGCCGCTGGCCAGTTGCCCGTAGTAGGAGACGGTCGAGCAACCGCTCAGCGCCAACAGCGCCAGGCAGGGAACCCAACGGGGCAGTCGAAGGTCAGCAAGCGGATGGCGAAGGCGGCGTGGCATGGGCGGAACATAGCACAGCACGCGGACCGCCCGCCGCCCTACCAGCACCGGTCCGCGATCCGGCGAGGCGGAGGAACGCAAGGCGTTTTTCCAAGGCGCGACGGATGGCGGCCGGGTTAAAGGAGCTTCGGAGTCTTCTATGCGTACGCTGCTGCTTGCCGGTGGCCTGCTCGTCCTGAGCGGCTGCTCACTGCTGATGCCCACCCCCGACCCGAACCGCGCCTGGGTCGACCTCGATACCCAGCCCGACGCCGATCTCGCCGCCGTGGAAGTCGACGACAAGAGCTGGGACCGCACGCGCTACTTCGAGGTCGATCCCGGCACCCGCGAACTCACGGTGCGCTACCAGTTCACCGTCGACCCGACCAACATCGGCCCCGTGGACAGCCCGCTCTGGCGCGATTGCCAGCTCAACCTCAAGTTCAAGGACTTCAGCGCCGGCCAGCGCTACCGCCTGGAGGCCGGGCACATCGGCTTCCGTCCCTGGGCGAAGCTCTACGACCAGGACAACAGGGAACTGGCGCGCGGCCGCGAGGGGCGCTGCGCGAAGGTCTGAACGGCGCAAGGCGAGGGCGCTATGCTAGGAGCTGAACGCCCTCCGGAGCCCGCCCCATGCGTCCACTCACCCGTCTCGTCCCGCTCGCGCTGCTGCTCCTCGCCGGCTGCGCCGGACCGCTGCCGCAGCCGGACCCGCAGATGGCCTGGGTCGAGCTGCGCAGCGCGCCGGCCAACACCCTGCTGGCCGAGCGCCTGGACGGCGAGCGGTTGAGCGACGGGCGCTACTTCCAGGTCACTCCGGGACGCCATGTGCTGGAGGTGCGCTTCCAGTACGAACTCTATGGCGGTTCCGGCGGCGGGGGCGGCGGCTTCGGCGAGCCGGTGCAGATCAACTGCTACCAGCAGGTGGTCTATGACGGCTTCGAGGCGGGCCGGCGCTATCGCCTGGAGGTGCGCCCGCAATTGCGCAGGGCGCTGGCGCTACTGAGCGACGAGCGTGGCGAGGTGGTCGCCCGTTCGAACTTCCAGACCAGCCGCTGCCCGCCGTACTGAAACGCAGCGGCTCAGTCGTCGTTCTTCTGGTAGATGATCTTCTTGGTGCCGTTCTCGCAACTGCCGACCACCATGTTCGGGTCGCTGACTTCGTCGTTGCGCACGATCTCCAGGGTGTAGGAGGTCACCCCGGCCGACTGGATCTTGGTCTCGATCTCCGCCTTGAGTTCCTCGCACGGCTTCGGCGCGGCCAGCGCCGTGGCGCTGAACAGCAAGGCGGCAATCCCCAGCCCGATGGTTTTCATGACCCGTCACTCCTCGTCGATGCCTGGCAGCCGAGTGCTGCGCAGCGCATCCTGCCGCATTCGACTGCGGCAGGCCAGGGCCAGTTCGCCGGGCTGGGGAAGCGTTCCGCTCAGCCGTCGAGGCTGGCGTCCAGGCTGATCTTCGCGTTGAGCACCTTGGATACCGGGCAACCGGCCTTGGCCTTGTTGGCGATCTGCTCGAAGGTCTGCGCGTCCGCCCCCGGCACGCGCGCCCTGAGCACCAGGTGCACGGCAGTGATGGCGAAACCGTCGGACTGCTTGTCGAGGGTGACCTCGGCGCGGGTCTCGATACGTTCGGCGGTCAGGCCGGCCTCACCGAGCATCATCGACAGGGCCATGCTGAAGCAGCCGGCGTGGGCCGCGCCGATCAGCTCTTCCGGGTTGGTTCCCGGTGCGCCCTCGAAGCGGGTATTGAAGCCATAGGGGTTGTCCTTGAGCGCGCCGCTTTCGGTGGAAAGGGTGCCCTTGCCGTCTTTCAGGCCGCCTTGCCAGACCGCCGATGCCGTCTTCTTCATGTCGACTCCTCCGGAGCTGTGGATGGACATCCGCTCGCGTCGGCGAGCGGGCATGTCTACATGGGAGGACGACGCAGCCGGACAAGTTCAGTCCGCCTGCGCGGCGGCGGGATTCAGGCGCAACCGTCGATGCGGCAGAGCGGCGCCGCGGCCCCGCCCACGGCATCGCTGCCGCCGGCAAGGCACAGCTGCGTTTCGAGGAGAGCCCGCCAGTCGTCCGGCTGGCCGAGGTAGCGCCCGGTGTCGAGCACCTGCAGGCGGCCGTCGCGCTCCAGGGCGAAGGTCGGGAAGCCAGCGGCGCCGAGACGGTTCATCAGCCGCCGACTGTCGGCGAAGTGCGCGCGCAGCGGCTCGCCGGAGCAGGCGTCGAACGCCTCGGCGAAGCCCTCGCCAAGCCCCAGTTCGGCACCCAGCTCGAGCAGCACCGGACGCTCGGCGATACGCCGGCCCTCGACGTAGTGGGCACGCTGGATCCGCGCCAGCATCGCCGCGCCGAGGCCGTCGAGCGCTTCGGCGGCAAGCACGGCGGCGGTCGGCGGGGCCGAGTCGAATACCGCGCTGGTGTCGCGCAGCAGGCCGTCGAAGTAGTCCTTGCCGAACGGCTGGCCGGTCAGTTGGGCGATCCGCAGGTCATGGGGCATCACGTAGTGGCGCAGACCGGCGCCGACCGGCTGGCGGTTGGCATCGGTCATCATGCCGCCGCCATGCAGGCGTACGTCCAGACCCGTCACCTCGCGGGCGGCGGCGAGCAGCGGCGAGGCGCCGTAGCACCAGCCGCAGAGCGGATCGTAGAGGTAATGCAGGGTGAGGTCGTTCATCTCGGTCTCCACGAGACGCCCCGCAGGGGACGCCTCGATCAGCGGCTATCGGCGGGCGCGGCTCAGGGCCACTGCATCTCGCCCTTGAGCACCTTGGCGCTCAGCTCCAGGCCTTCCTCGCCCGGCAGGTTCGGGTAGCGGCGCTTCATCGCCTCGACCAGCGCGGCGGAATCCCTGGCCTTGGGCAGTTCGGCTTCCAGGGCCTTCAGGTAGTCACGGGTGAAGCGCACGCCGTCCAGGCCCTTCGGCTCCTCGCCGGTGAAATGGCCGGGCACCACGCGCCGCGGTTGCAGCGCCTCGATCCGGTCGAGCATCGCCACCCAGGCCTGGCGCGAGGCCTGGGTCTGGGTATCGGCGGTCCAGACGTGCGAACCGGATTCCACCAGCACGCCACCAACCACCGTCTTCAGCGACGGAATCCACAGCACCGTGCGGTCCGGGCTCGGCCCCTTCAGGTCGACCACCTTCAGGGCATGGCCTTCCAGCTTCAACTGGTCGCCCTTCAGCGGCTCCGGCACCACCAGCGACGTCGGCGCGTTGTCCTTGAGGATCGGCCCCCAGTAGGCCAGCTTGGCGTCCTTGGTCGCCTGGATGTGTGCGACGGTCTGCGCCGTCGCGAGGATCTTCGCCTCGGGGAAGGCGGCCTTCAGCACGTCGAGGCCGAAGTAGAAGTCCGGGTCGCCGTGGCTGATGTAGATAGTGCTGAGGGTCTTGCCGCTGGCCTGGATACGCTTGACCAGTTGCTCGGCGTCGGCGCGGGAGAACTGCGCGTCGATCAGCATCGCCTCGCGCTGGCCCACCAGCAGTTCCGAGGACACGGCGAAGATCGCCTTCTCGCCGGGGTTGTAGACCTCCAGCCGCAGCGGTTCGGCGCTGGCGGCGAAGACGCCGGCGGCACCCAGCAGGGCGGCGGCGGCGAACAGGGAACGAAGCAATCCATGGCGCGACATGAGCGGTTCTCCAGGCAGTGGGATCAGAGGCTTGCCATGTTAGTTGCTTGAAAGCGCGCAAAAAGCCCCGCAATAATCACAGCTTTGTTGCATGGATCGAGCGAATCATGGACCGCCTGACCGCCACTCGCGTCTTCGTCGAAGTCATCGACAGCGGCAGCCAGACCGCCGCCGCCGAGCGTCTGGACATGTCCCGGGCGATGGTCTCGCGCTACCTCGCCGAGTTGGAGGAGTGGGTCGGCGCACGCCTGCTGCACCGCAGCACCCGCCGCCTGAGCCTGACCGACGCCGGCGCGGAGCTGTTGCCGCAGTGCCGCGAGATGCTCGCCGTGGCCGACGCCATGCAGGCCACCGGCCAGACCCGCCGCGACAGCCCGCGCGGCACCCTGCGCATCACCAGCAGCCTGTCCTTCGCCCAGGCCTGGCTGACCCGTGCCGCCGCCGCCTTCGTCGAGCGCTACCCGGGCACCGCCATCGACCTGCAGGTCAACAGCCAGGTGGTCAACCTGGTGGAGGAGCGCATCGACCTGGCCCTGCGCATCGCCAACCAGCTCGACCCCAACCTGATCGCCCGCCGCCTCGGCGAATGCCGCTCGGTGATCTGCGCCGCGCCGGACTACCTGCGCCGCCACGGCACCCCGCGGCGCCCGGAGGATCTGGCGCTGCACAACTGCCTGACCTACTCCTACTTCGGCCGCAGTCTCTGGCAGTTCGAGCGCGACGGCGAGCCGACCAGCGTGCCGGTGGGTGGCAGTCTCAGCGCCAACGAATCCACCGTGCTGCTGGAGGCCGCCGCCGCCGGTGCCGGGATCAGCCAGCAGCCGCTGTACTCGGCAGCCCCGCTGATCCGTAGCGGACGCCTGGTGGCGCTGCTGCCGGAGTGGTCGCCGCAGGTGCTCGGCATCCACGCGGTGTACGCCTCGCGCCGGCAGATGCCGCCGGCGCTGCGGGCGCTGCTGGACTTCCTGGTCGAACGGATGGCGGCCGATCCGCACTGGGACGAGGCGGGCCCCCTGGCGCTGGCGTGAAAGCCGGGTAGACTGCTGGACGCGCCGCCTTCGACGCACCTTTATCCCCTGTCTGGAGCACGTCCATGTCCCTGTCGATCTACCAGGCTTCGATCCCGACCTTCCTGCGCACCCTCGGCAACCTCTCGGCGATCCTGAAGAAAGCCGCCGCCCACGCCGAAGCGAAGAACATCGATCCGCGCATCTTCATCGACGCCCGGCTGGCGCCGGACATGTTCCCCCTGGCGCGTCAGGTGCAGATCGCCAGCGACGCCGCCAAGGGCGCCGGCGCGCGGCTGGCCGGGCTGGAAGTGCCGAGCTACGCGGATACGGAAACCACCTTCGACGAACTCCAGGCACGCATCGCCCGCACCGTCGAGTTCCTCGAGGGCATCCGCGAGGAACAACTGGACGGCGCCGAAGAGCGCAACGTGACCCTCAAGGTGCGCGGCCAGGAGATCAGCTTCAACGGCCGCGACTTCCTCTTCGGCTTCGCCCTGCCCAACTTCTTCTTCCACGTCACCACCGCCTACGCCATCCTCCGCCACAACGGCGTCGAACTGGGCAAGATGGACTTCCTCGGCGGCGCCTGAGGTTCCCGCGCCGGGATGGCACGCACAAGGACCATGGAATGGATCGGAAAACCCTCGACGACACCAGCAAGTTCCTCAGCTATGTCCTTCGCCACCAGCCCGAGGCCATCGGCCTGACGCTGGACGGCCAAGGCTGGGCCGACATCGACGCCCTGATCGCCGGCGCGGCGCGGGACGGCCGCGCCCTCGACCGCGTGCTGCTCGGCGCGGTGGTCGAGAACAACGACAAAAAGCGCTTCGCCCTCTCCGCCGATGGCCAGCGCATCCGCGCCGTGCAAGGCCACTCGCATGCCGCGGTGGCCATCGCCTACGCCCCCGCGGTCCCGCCCGCAGTGCTCTACCACGGCACCGCCAGCCGCTTCCTCGACTCCATCCGCGAGCGCGGCCTGGTCCCCGGCAGCCGCCACCACGTCCATCTCTCCGCCCGCCGCGCCACCGCCCTGGAAGTCGGCCGCCGCTACGGCAGCCCGGTTCTGCTGGAAATCGACGCGCGCGACATGCATCTGGCCGGGCACCTATTCCACCAGGCGGAGAACGGCGTCTGGCTGACCGAGCGGGTACCCGTGCGGTTCATCCGCGAGGCTTGAGAAGGCATCGCCTCTCATCGGGAAGTCGTAGGGCGCATAACGCGCAGCGTTATCCGCCGATGCGCCGAGGCTAAAAGGAGAAAGCCGCCGCCTGCGATGAACCAACCGCCTCCTTGATGGCCCGCTGCCGCCTAGCAGAAGCGGCAGTGGAGCAGGCGGTGAAAGCCGGCTTGACTGAGGAAAAACACCGACAAGCGCAGGACGCCCGATGGACCTTCGCCCCAGCCACGTGCATGTGTTCCCACCCAGCCGCGACCTCCCGGCCGCAACCAGTCCGCACCGCGAAACCCTGCTGCGCAGCGGCTGCGCCTGGAACGGCTCGCTCTACCTCGGCTATCCCCTCGGCCAGCCGCAGCTCACCGTGCAGCGCCTGAGCCTGGCCGCCCACGAACGCCTGGACTGGCAGGTCCATCCGATGCCCAGCGCGCTCTACGTGCTCAAGGGCGAACTGCGCCTGGAGACCCGCGACGGTGCCCAGAGCACGCGGGTGCTGGAAGGCGAGGCGGCGGGTTGCCTGATGAACATCATCCATCGCCTGATAGCCGGGGCCGAACCGGTGGAAGCCCTGCTGTTCCATGCCGGCGTGGAAGGCATGCCGGTGGGGCTCGGCGAACGCGGCGAAATGCCCGACGCCTGAAGACGCCGGCGGGCCGGACAGCAGCCCGGGCCCGCCACGCCCCGCATCACGCTCAGGCGGAGAGCCCGTACAACCTGAGCCAGCCTTCCAGCGCCAGCGCGGTCTCCAGGTTGTGGCGGCTCACCTGGGTGTTGAAGTACCCCTCCGGATGCTCCAGTTCGGCGGCCAGGAACTCCCGCGAAACGATGCCGAACACCGGGTTCGCCGCGTCCTCCAGCAAGCGCCGCACGCTCCCGCGCAGGAAACGCTCGTAGCCGAGGTTGGCAGAAGTCGGATAAGGGCTCTTGCGGCGCTTGAGCACGGCTTCCGGGACATAGTCGGCGCAGGCCCGCTTGAGCAGCCACTTCTCCTCGCCGTCCCGGCTCTTGATCGACCAGGGCACGTTGTAGACGTACTCCACCAGCTCATGGTCGGTGTAGGGCACCCGCACCTCCAGGCCGTTGCACATGCTCAGGCGATCCTTGCGTTCGAGCAGCAGCACCATCCAGCGCTTCAGGTGCAGGTGGCTGAACTCGCGCATCCGCCGCTCCTCCGGGCTGTCGCCGGCCAGGTGTTCGACCTGGCGCAGCCCATCGTCGTAGCTGGCCTGCTGGTACTGGAGGAGATCGCAGCGGCGGTTGAAACCGGCGTCGATGAAGCCGGCCGGCAAGCGCACCCTGGAGGCCCAGGGGAAGCGCGCCGCAGCCACCGCCTGCGGATCGCGGAACCAGCCGTAGCCACCGAACAGCTCGTCGGCGCCTTCGCCGGAGATGGCCACCGTGGAATGCCGACGGATCTCGCCGAACATCAGATGCAGCGAGGTATCCATGTCGCCGAAGGTGAAAGGTACGTCCTTGGCCCGGAATACCTCTTCGCGCGCTCGTTCGCAGACCAGTTCGGCATTGTCGATGAGCACGGTGCGATGACGGCTGCCGATGTACTGCGCGGCCAGCAGGGCGAACGGCTGGTCCTGGTCGGGACGCAGGTCGTCGCTGCGGAACTGCTCGGCCTGGCCGACGAAGTCCACCGAGAATGAATTGATGTCGCCGCCGTGCTCCGCCTTCGCGATGCGCTGGGCGATGCCGGTCAGGGCGGTCGAATCGAGCCCACCCGATAGCAGCGAACACACCGGAACGTCGGCGTGCAATTGCGACCCCAGGGCGCGGGTGACCAGTTCGCGGGTGCGCTGCACGGTGCTCTGCAGGTCGTCGGCATGCTCCTGGCGGCGTACCTCCCAATAGCGGCGCAACTTCGCCTGGGAATTGGGACGCCAGGACAGCAGGTGGCCGGGCAGCAGTTCCTGGACCTCGCGGAACGGCGTCTGCGAAGTGCCCCGGGACAGCGTCAGGAGGTCGACCAGGCCGACCGCGTCGAGCCTGGCGGCGAATTCCGGATGCGCCAGGATGGACTTGATCTCCGAGCCGAACAGCAGTCCCTCGCGGTGCCGCGCGTAATACAGCGGCTTGATGCCCAGGCGGTCGCGCACCAGCAGCAGGTGGCCGTCGCGGCCATCGAAGACGGCGAAGGCGAACATCCCGGTCAGGTACTCGCAACAACGCTCGCCCCATTGCAGATAGGCGTGCAGGACCACCTCGGTATCGCTGCGGGTGCGGAACTCGTGTCCGGCCCGGCGCAACCGCTCGCGCAGGGCATCGTGGTTGTACACCTCGCCGGTGTAGACGAGGGTGACCTCCTGGCCGGTGGGAAAGCGATAGGACATCGGCTGCACGCCGCCGCTGAGGTCGATGACCGCCAGCCGCCGGTGACCCAGCAGGGCGTTGCGGTGCTTCCAGATGCCCTCGGCATCCGGCCCGCGCAAGGCGAGCGTATCGGTCATGGCGAAGATCGCCGGAAATTCGTCGTCGAGCTTGCGCGTGTAATCCACCCAACCCGCGAGACCGCACATAGGGAAACTCCTCTAATTGATGTTTATCGGGAAACTCATCCAGAGAACATGCTGAAAACATCCGTGCGGCCGGCCAGATTGCCGGCGTACGAATGCTTCGCCCAAGGCGGTCGATGTATGAACTTTTCGAGGACCTGAAGATAAGCAGTTTCGGCAGGCCTGCGCCCAAGGAAGGCCAATGATAGAACAGGAAAAAACGTGGCCGAGTTAATTAATATCTATCTAAATCTGGTAGCTGTTTTTAAAAAAACAAAGGAAAAACAATAATCTACAAAATTAATGAAACATCCTGAAACATCATTATGCGGCTCTACAACCAGATATTACAGGGTCGTTCACGGCTCTTTCCAAAGACTTAGAAAGCTAATCCAATTAAACTTATAATTGCTTTACGGCAATCATATGGATAGCCAACTAAGCAAATGACTACAACAAACTCAGATCGTACAACTATTGAATATAAGAGTTGTCCACCGACGCTGATTTCGTGGCAACGTTCGACGCGACGATGGACGAGCGGGAAAAGTAGGGCGGCGCGGGGAATGGAGAATTAAAGCAGGCAACTTCGAGCGATCCATCCGGAAGCGGGCCCGCTGCACCGGGCCCGCCAGACGACCTACCTCAAGGGCATTCGCAGGTCGACGGACCGAACACCGGCCCGCTGCACGGGTCCTCGGATGGGCCGAAAACCGGGCACGCGGCCTGGGCGGTAAGAGAGAAGCCACAGAGCAGGAACACAGCCAACAGTACTTTCTTCATTTGCAACCTCCTGGTTGGTAATAGAACGCTCCCTGTCCCTGGTCGAGGGTACAGTCGGTCATCACGGGCACTCGCAGACGGTCGGTCCCAGCATCGGGCCCGCGCAGGGATCTTCCCCCGGCCCGAGCACCGCGCAGTCCGCCTGCGCCGTGAGCGAGAACATCCACAGCAGCAGCGAAGCCGCCAGCATCTTCCTTTTCATCTGACCTCCTTGGTCGAAACAGCGATCAACGATCCGTGTCCTTCTCCGAAAACAAGGGCATTTGCCTGCAGAAGGACCGAACGCCCGTCCGCTCGCGGCGCACCGCAAGACTCGCCGGCGAGCCGCCGGCCCCCGGAGAGCAAAGACCAGCCCGAGCGAACGCGCCAGTGCGGTGGATTGCCGCAGCGCCAGCGAAAGTACCGGGGCAGGGGGCTTCGGCACCGGTTCGCCATCAACTTTTCCTATCCCCGGCGGCCACATAAATTCGTTGGACGCCCCGCGCCGGCGCCTCCAAGAATGCCGCACGGGTGCGAAGTCCGGCTGTGCACCCACCGACGCCCCACAACAGCAAGAACAACGATCGGTGCATCCATGGCAAAGGACCTGACTTTCCCAGACGCCTCCGCGTCGTCCCGCAACCCTCCCTCCGCGCGCCTCCGTCTACCGGCGACACGCGCCCCCTAGCACCGCCCTCCCGTCCGCCACCGCAGCAACCCGCGACGCACCTTGCGTCGGCCCCGGCCCCCGCGCCGCCGGCGGGCGCCGCTCGCCCGCGCTCCGCCCGCCGCACCGATCGACCCATGAACCGAACAAGAACAGGAGTCCACCCGATGCGCTACGCCCGTCACGCAAGCCGATACTCCCTCTTCGCCCTGGCCGTCTCGGCGGCCCTGCTGCCCGGCGCCGGCTGGGCCGCCAACGGCGACCTCGCCGGCGCCCGCACGCCGCCCAGCGTCGCCTGTTCCTGGAACCGCGAGGCAGCGTTGTCCTACGAGGAGCGCCGGCTCGACACGCCGCTGCCGTTCAGCGGCGCCAACGTCGTCACCCACGACCAGACGCCGCTGGCCGAGCGCATCGTCAAGGGCGCCGGCTTCGACGGCTTCGAACCGGCCTTCGCCAAGCGCCTGTGCGCCGCCGACGGCCGCACCCCGGTCACCAGCTACGCCAAGGCACTGAAGCTGGTCACCGAAGAGGGCCGCGCGCTGTGGCGCGCCGCCGTCGACCGGGCCCAGGGGCGCCGTGCCATTCCCGCCGGCGCGCTGCCGGCCAGCGATGACCGCATGCTCTACTGGACGCGCCTCTACATGACCCGCACCCTGCGCCAATGGGCGCCATCCTTCCGCCTCGGCAAGGCCCAGGCCCAGGCGCTGCAATGGCGCTTCGAACGCGCCTCGCGCGGACAGTTGGACATCGACCTGCCGCGCCGCTACGCCGCCGACGGCTCGCGCTACCGGCGGATGATCATCAGCGGCTTCGACGTCTTCACCCTGGGCACTCCCGGGACGGCGAACACCGGCCTGCGCAACGGCAACCCCTCGGGCGCCACCGCCCTTGCGCTGGACGGCCGCGAGTTCAGGCTGGCCGACGGCAGCCTGCTGCGTATCGAGGCCTACCTGTTGCCGGTCAGCTACGACCCGTTCAACCGCGGCATGCAGGAAGACACCCTGGGCCCCTGGTTCCGCCCCGGTCCGCGCCGGGTCGACGCCTCCATCACCATCAGCCAGGGCGGCGCCAACCAGTTCTGGCTGGAGGCCTGGAACGGCCGCTTCCACGGCTCCTCCGCCGGCAACGACGGCATCGTCTACTGCCCCGCCGACAGCGCTTTGCCCAACTACGTGCTTCCCCTGGGCAGCGTGACCAATCCCGGCACCGCACCGATTTCCCTGCGGGGCTCCGGCTGCAATATCAACCCGCCGCGCCGCTGGCTCGGCTACGACAGCGCCAGCCGCTGGCGGCAGAACCTGCCGGCGCAGTTCTCCAAGGCCTCGCTACCGGTCCGCCAGTTGCTCGCCGCCGATACCTGGCGCGGCATCGAGCGGCCGCCGGGCGCTACCAGCCAGGCCGCGGAAGGCTTCGACGTCACCTGGCACACCAACTACGACTTCTTCCCCGATTGCGCCAACCCGCGCACCGAAAACGTGCCGACCAACGGGGTGATGAACGCCATGCCCGATCCCTCCCTGGTGCTCCCGCCGAACCGACGGATCTGCGCGCGCAACGGCGGTGGCGGCGACTACCTGTCCAACGAGAGCGCCTACCGCAACACGGTGCTGCGCGACGCGTTCCGCCTGGAGATTCCCGCCGGGCACATCCATGTCCCGGTGATGAACAACTACTACACCGGCGTACCGGCGAGCGGCGGCGGCGCGCGCAACGACAACGCCATCAGCGACGCCCGCTACGAGGCCTACCGCAGCGCCATCGTGGCGCAGACCCGGGCGCTGCTGGTGGGCGTCGGCAACGCCCTGGCGCAGGGGGCGCAAGCGGACTAGTCCTCGCCAGGCGCAAGGCCCTCGCGACCTATCGCTTCGCCGCGGAGCCGAACTGCCGCCGACGCAGGCCAACGGGACGGTAGCCCGTCGCTTCAGCCTCTACTGAATCGAAAAAGGCGGCACGCGGGGAAACCTCGGACTCACGACCCGGAGCTTTCCCAGGCCCGCGCCGGAACGGTAGGGCAGAGTCGAAGAGTGCGAACGCCGATGATGGAGACAACCGCCATCGCCCGCATCACCGGGGCGGTGGCAAGGATTTCCCCTGACTTGGAGAGTTTTCCATGAGCTTCGCGCAGAATCTCCTACGCCTACGCCAGCAGAACGCCCTGACCCAACGGCAGATGGCCGAGCGACTGGGCATCACCGTGAGCCAGTTGCGGCACTTCGAAACCAAGGGCGGGCACCCGTCGCTGGCGGTGCTGCAAACCATCGCCGGACGTTTCGCGGTGCCCCTCGACTGGCTGGTCTGCGAGCGCAGCGAACGGCAGGCGCTACCGGAAGACCTGCGCCTGCAGTTCGAGGCCATCGGCCGCCTGCGGCTGGACGAGCGGCGCGCCATCCGGGCGTTGCTCGACGACCTGATCCGCCAGTACATGGCCAAGCGCAACGCAGCGGCCAAGCCCCTCCCGGCGGCTTGCGCCGAGGCCACGGAGACGTCCCCGTAGCCCCGGCGCACGGCTCAGTCGCTGCCGTACCTCGGCGAGCGCGGGCCGTACAACAGTCCGCCCGGCTGGCCGGCCGAGAGCAGGCGCGCACTGGTCATCCCGGCGATCGGATAACCGGCGTCCTCCACCGAACTGTTGATGATCTGCTTGACCGCCGCGGTGATCAGCATGCCCACCAGGCCGCCGTTGTTGCCGCCGTTGCCTTCCTCGCTGGAGGCGGTCGCCGAGCCGGTCCACAGGGTGGTGCCGGATCGCAGGTCGACCAGCTTGGCGCTGGCGGTGACGATGGTCGCGCTGCTGATCACCATGTAGCGCGTGCCGTAGTCGCTCACCGTGACGTACAGCGCCGCGTCGGCGCCATAGATCTCGCGCAGCTTGGCCGGGGACACCTGGTGCACGTCGCCGGCGCTGGTCAGGCCGTTCTGGCGGAAGGTCTCGTCGGCCAGCGCCACCGGCACCACGTAGTAGCCGGCCTCGGCCAGCGGGAAGGTGACCTGCGAGAGCATGCTGTAGGTCGCCTTCACGTCGGGCGACTCGTTCAGCGGCGGCAGGACCAGGATCGAGCGCGGCTTGGCCTGCTTGAACGCCGAGTAGTCGACGCTCTTGGTCGGCGCGCAGCCGCCGAGCAGGGCCAGCAGGGTGAAACCGGCCACCAGGCCGGACAGTCGGGCGAGTTTCAACGGGCACCTCCACGGGCGTTGTTCAGGAGGAAGTCCATGTAGGTCGCCGACTCGGGAAACAGCGCCTTCTCGGTCTCGAACTCGCGGACCATCTGGTCGTCCTTGCCAATGCTGGAATAGAGCAGCCCCAGCTGGGCGTGGTAGCCCGGCGGCACCGCGCCGTTCTTCGCCCGGATCTTCTCGAGGTCGGCTTCTAGCGCCTGCGCCTGGGCCTCCTTGGATTCACCCTTGAAGTATTCGTGGACCTGGGCCTGGTAGCCCTCCCACTGGTACAGCGTCTTCGGTCCGCTGCACCCGGCCAGCGCCATGCTCCCCAGCAGCGCCGCCGTCCATGTGATCGTCTTGCTCATGTGTGCCGTGATTCCCTGGTTTCTGGTGGATTATTGGTTCTGTGGCTTCCAGGCGCCGCTATCGACCGCGTTGACCAACTTGTTCACCGCCTCGCGCATGGCCAGGTCGAGAACCTTGCCGTTGAGGGTCGAGTCGTAGCTGGCGGTGCCGCCGAAGCCGATCACCTCGCGGTTGGACAGGGCGTACTCGCCAGCGCCCTGGGTCGAATAGACGACCTCCGAGGTAGAGATGTTGACGATGTTCAGCGCCACCTTGGCGTAGGCGATCTGCGACTTGCCGCGGCCGAGGATGCCGAACAGCTGGCGGTCGCCGACTTCCTTGCGGCCGAACTCGGTGACGTCGCCGGTCACCACGTAGTCGGCACCCTTCAGGCGCTGGGCCTGGCCCTTGATCGCCGCTTCCTGCTGGATCTCGCTCATGTTGTCGCGGTCCAGCACGTTGAAGCGATTGGTCTGCTGCAGGTGGGTGATGAGAATGGTCTTGGCCTGGCCGCCGAGACGGTCGACGCCATCGGAAAAGATCCCGCGCATGTAGCTGGAGCGGTTGTCGAACTTGCCTACCGCAATCGGCGAACGCACGCCGCTGTAGGGTCGGTTGACGCTCTCGACCTGCTGAACCGGCAACGCGGTGGAGGTCTCGGTGGCGCAGCCCGCCAGGCCGGCCAGGGTGGCGACGGCGAGGAGCGGCAGTAGTGCTTTCTTGGCGCTGTGACTCATGGGGTTCTCCTGGAAAAAAAACGCTATCGACGCGGAGCGGCTTCTAGCCGACCCGTGTGCGGAAAAGAGGGCGTAGTGAAAATCGAGGAAGGCCAGGCGGCACGGCGGCGCGCCAAGGCGAGGGGCGAAATGGGATGGCCACGTTTTCTTTCCTTGAAATACGAATGCGTCGATCAACCGGCGCTCCCGGCCGGCCTTGGAAATCCGAAAGAATCGTGCGGGAAGCGATGCACGAACCGTATGAGCCATCAATAGGCCATCTCGGTGGGCGGCAAAGTTACCACAGTTATTCCGATCGTTTCGTTATGCAGGAAGCATACTCGGAGAATTCTGACTGCGTCTCGTTCGCAGGATCGAGGTGGGACGCCGGGCACCGGTGTCCGCCACCCACCGGTGGCAGCCAGGCAGGCATCCTTGCCGCCCATTGCGCCCGACGCTGTACGGCGCAAACGAAAACGGACACCCCTTGGGAGTGTCCGTCTCTGCCGTCGACCGGTCAGGCCAGGTCGAGGCCGCGCATTCTCAGGCGCAGGTCCTGTTCCTGGGGCTTGCCTGAACGATCCGTCCCGGTTGCCAGGTCCAGGGCATCGAGCAGTCCCTCGCCGTGGCCGCTCCGTTCCCCCAGCGTGGCCTCTTCGAGCACCCGACGGGTCACACCCTGCCCATCCTTGGCGCTGAGAAGCACGCGCATGTCGGTCCCCTTGTCGTAGAGGATCTCCTGCTCATCGCCCTCGATCGATATCTCGCTGACATCGATCCCGGATCTGCCGAACAGGGTGGTTATCGTGCCCTGGCCCGCGAAGCTCCTGGCAACGCCGGGGTCCCGGGAGGTGGAGAGATAGCCGGCGTCGTGGCCGACCTGGCCCTCTTTCACCGCCTCGAAGGCATCCCTGCCCTGGGTGCCGCGGAAGGTCTTCACGACCTGTTCAGCCGGTCCGCTCTTTTCGAACGCGGCAGACATGCCCCGGTCGATCAACGCCTGGCCCGCATCCAGCTCCCGTCCCTGACGCAGGGACCGATTCAGGTGCTGGTACTCGCCGTTGGTATAGAGACCGAGCGCCATCACCTCGGCATCGCTGTACGGCCCGTCCGGGTGTTCGCCGAGGTACTGCTCCGCCTCCAGCCCGAAGTGCTCCACCAGGCCATCCGCCAGCGCCTTGTCGACAGGCTCGCCCTTTACCTCGCTCTCTACCGCGTGGCGCAACAGGGCGACCTTGTCCATTACCGCATGCAGTTGGACGGCGATTTCGCGCAGTTGCTCCGGGCTTGCGCTGAGTACATGCTGGCTGGCGGCACCGCCCGCGGTCCCCCACTGTTGCAGCGCGATCCCCCCAACGCTCTGTTCGAGCAGGCGGGCAGCCTGGGTACGGGAAGCTTCGATCAGGCTGCCATCGCGAATCCCGACCAGGGCGGTGGCCAGCGAGCGCAGAGCGCCGTCGCCGCTGGCCAGGCGCGTGTGATCCTTCGCCAGTCTCTCCGCTGTCAAAGTCGCCAGCTCGCTCGCCTTGCCAAGTCCGCCCAAGGTCAGGGGCAGTGCCTTTTGCAGCATCATCTGCTTGATCTCGGCGGCAGAGAGACTGGCGGCAGGCGGCGCGTCCTGACGGGAGAGCGGCGCCTGGGTGGCGGCGTGGGCACGGCTCCCCAGCAGTTTGCCCAGCCACTCGATGATCGCCACGAAGGGACGCGCGAGGGCAGCCCCCAGGCGGGAGAGCAGGCCCTCGCCCTTCGGTGCTTCCTGGCGCTGGGCCAGTTGTTGCGCCTCCCGGGGAGTGGCCACCTGGCGGGCCTCGACCTGTCCCAGGCGCCCGGCCACGGCCTGGCTCAACTCAGCCACGAAAGACGGGTTCTGCTGAGATGATTGAATATGCATGATGATTGACGTCTCCTGATGTTTCCCCGCCAGTCTAGGAACGAGGCGCCCCTCCGCCTATCAGGATTGGCCGTGGTTTTTTTACTGTTGGCGGCCGTCGGAGCACGCGGAAAGAGAACCGTCAGCGGCCGAAAAACAGCGGACTTTCCCTACGCCAGCTCCCGTGCGCCTACACCGGGGCGGAGAACCCGATGGATACCGGCGGCAGCGCCGGCCTCATGGCGGACGGCGTACCACCGCGCAGGCACCTCGGGGTCGTCTGCTGCTATGGTGCGCACAGGCACGTCGCCATCCTCTCTCCCGGCGAATGGAATCGAGCATGACGCTTTCCCTGGATCTGTTGTTGAGCCTGTGCACGGCCCTGGCCATCGGCCTTCTGATCGGCGCCGAGCGCGGCTGGCAGGAGCGCGACCACGAAGATGCGCGGCAGATCGCCGGAATCCGCACCTTCAGCCTGGCCGGCCTGCTCGGCGGCTTCGCCACCCTGCTCGCTGGCGAACTGGGCAGCGCAGTCTGGGTAGCCTTGCTGCTGGCCCTCGCGGCGCTGGCCGTGGCCGGCTACGTGAGCGATGTCAGGCGTGGCGGCGACCAGGGCATGACCACCGAGATCGCCCTGCTGATGACCTTCCTCCTCGGCAGCCTCGCCCTCACCGAACAGCGCCTGCTGGCTGCCGCCGGCGGCATCGTGCTGACCCTGCTGCTGAGCCTCAAGGACAAGCTCCACGCCCTGCTGAAGCGCCTGACCGCCGAGGAGCTATCGGGCACCCTCAAGCTGCTGTTCATTTCCGTGGTCCTGCTGCCGGTGCTGCCCAACCAGGGCTATGGTCCCTGGGCGTTCTTCAATCCCTACCTGACCTGGTGGATGGTGGTGCTGATCGCCGCCCTCGGTTTCTCCGCCTACCTGGCCATCCGCCTGATCGGCTCGCGCAAGGGCCTGTTGCTGACCGCGGTGCTCGGCGGCCTGGTGTCCTCCACGGTGATGACCCTGACCCTGGCGCGCCTGCGCGAGCGCATGCCCGACGCCCTGTTGGCGTGCGCCCTGCTGGCGACCTCGGCGCTGATGTTCCCGCGCATCCTCGTCGAGATCGGCGCGATCCACCCGGCCTTGCTGAAGGAACTGGCCCTGCCATTCGCCGCCACCACCCTCGTCTACCTTGGCGGCACGCTGTTCCACGCCCTGCGCGGCGGCCGCGCCAGCCAGGAGGCGCCCGACGAGCCAGGCCTGCGCAACCCCTTCGAACTGCTCCCGGCCCTGCGCTTCGCCGCCCTGCTGAGCGCGATCCTGCTGTTGGTGGAGGTCGGCCGGCGGCTGTTCGGCGATGCCGGCATCTACGCGGTCGCGCTGCTCTCCGGCCTCGCCGACGTCGACGCGATCACCCTGTCCCTGGCCCGCGCGGCGCAGGGCGAACTCGATCCAGGCGTGGCCAGCCGCGGCATCGCCCTTGCCGCCCTGAGCAACAGCCTGGTCAAGGCCGGCCTGGTCGTGCTGGTGGGCGGCAAGCGGCTGGCCCTGCAAACGCTGCCCTTCAGCCTGGCGGGGCTGCTGGTAGGAGCGCTGCTGATCCTGTTGTGAGGCGCCGGGGAAACTCCGGAGCGCCGCTGGGCGAACGCGACGACAACCGCCTGGCGCCCCGCATCAACCTGCGCGGCTACTGGCTGCAACGGCCGGGTTTCGAGGACCGGACCAGGAGCCGGGTGAGGCAGGGCGGCCTGGCGATCACGGCGGAGCGAGGGGAGGGGACGCCTCCGCGTTGGACTCAGGCGTCTCTGCGACGTCGGAGACAAGGCGGTGGCTGGCTGAGCCAATCGCCCTTTGCGGCGTGAAGGGCGCCTGGAACTAGCGGCACTCGCCCCGCGCGGTCGCATCGACCACCCTGCCCGAGGCGTCGGCAAAGAACTCGTAGATGCAGGTGTAATAGCCGCTCTGGTTGGCCGTGCCGGTCTTCTGGTTCAGGACCGAGCTGTTGGGCGTATTGCCATGGCCCTGCTCGTAGTAGGTGTAGTCGTAGTCGTGGCTATAGTTCTCGTACTCCTTCCACACGTACTTCTGCCTGGCGGCATCCCCCGTCACGCGTTCCGGCTCGCCGAAGCGCTTGATCACGTCCTGGATCGGCAAGCCGATCCAGGACTGCGCATCGCTACGCGCGCGACTGCCATAGGCCTCCATGACGCACCCCGACACGCTGATCGCAAGGGCCGCCAGGGCGGTGAGTCTCAGAGCCAGTACCGGCATATGTGCTTCTCCTTCCATGGCGGTCTGCCTACGCGGCATCCCGCTCCCTTTGTGCGGGTCGGTGTGCTGCGAATGGTAGGGGGCCGGGGCCCGCCCGTTCAACGGGAGACGGCGGTTTCCGGTGTACTAGTACATTGGGGCGCTGTGCGACGGGAGCAGTAGAAAGGAGGACCGGCAAGCCGCCAGGAGCAGATGGATATGGGTGGTCATTCGGCAAAATGCATGGAGCTTGTTATCAAAGGCATCCTCGAGGTTCCGTCGATCGGAGAGGTAACGCTGGTAGTCCTCGTCCTCGGCGAATACCACTTGGCGACTGTGTCCCCGCTGGACCATGTGAAGCGGATAATTCGGTAAACCACTCGCCCTTGCCTAGGCATCGCGGAGCCTCCTTACGGCGTCTGCGCTGGAGCCTCCCTGCTTAGAAAATTAGAGTAGAGAAAATAAATCTGTCCCCTTTATTCTTAAGATCAACAAACTCTTGCCGTTCGACTACATGTTTCTGGAACGCGTGGCCATTCGCAACCTCCTCAGACAGGAGCTGAGAATTAAGCCTGCCTTGATTGATAGCACTTTCTGCGCCGGAGCTACCTTTTGCCCCAACTAAATATCAAAAGACTCTCTGCGACGGTATACAACCCTACCCACCTCCGAAAGCCCCGGAAGGCGTTCACGCCCCACGATCAACTCAGACCTGCATCTCAAACTAGAGCCCTGATATGCCGTATATTGGCAAACAACATCCTCAATCTCCTCAACGTCCTCTTCGTTGCTCTCTTCAAGATAAAATCTCAATACCCACTCATCGCCATCCCATAACAATGCAATCATTCTAAAATTGGCAGATATCGCACCTACCAACGCTTGAATTAGCATTAACACTTGAAAATTCCATTCTTCCAACGTTGGCTGGCTACTCATTTGGGGCTCCAGTTTGGATTTGTAGGGACAATACTTAGACTCTTTGTGCCCTTGATAATAAATACATTGGTTGCCTGATCAGTTATACCAACGCCGAGATTAAGAGAAAAGGGGAAAGATTTATTTTTACTACTCTAATTTCGGCGACTGCGCCCACTCTGAAACGCTCAAAGCAAATAATTCGCTAAACCATGCGCCCTTACCTAGGCATCGCGGAGCCTCCTTACGGCGTCTGCGCTGGAGCCTCCCTGCTTAGAAAATTAGAGTAGGGAAAATAAATCTGTCCCCTTTATGCTCCCTTATGCTCGTTGCCCCGGCGAGCGACCCGTCAGGGATGACGGGGCCGGGGGTTCAGGACTCTGCGGAAGTAGCGAAAGGGAGGTCTTGCACGGTGCTCTTCTTCTAAACCGAAAATGTAAATTGTTAAAGAGCAAGGGATTACTGAACGGGGAAAACCTACCTGCCTTTTAACTTTAGAGTAGCAAAAATAAATTTGTTCCTGTCCCCTTTATACTGTGCCTTTCGAATGCAAGGCTGCTTGGCGATTACGGCGGAGTGAAAAAATCCCCGGGCGAGAGCCGGGGGGGGCTTCAAACGTCTGGAATCTCAATGTGAAATGACTTCGCATAAATATACCAAAGCATCCAGCCCGGCCCCGGCTGAACTTCGAGAACCCCCTCTAACAAATACTCTCTGGAAAGAGCATCAATACAAGAACGGGAACCAAACTCTTGAATCACTTTATTTCCAGCAGACTTTTCTCGACCATCTGTATATTCATTAATTATCCTTTTTGAAAAGTGAGCGCCTTCAAAAACAAACCAGCAACCACCAACAAACTCATGCATAGCGTATTGACTGTCGGCTTTGCTTGTATATTGAACCCACTCGCCAGATTTAGTGCGAGCCCTCAAAAGATGATCGTCACTCAACTCCCATTCAACATATTCAACCCGCCTTGATGGATCGTAAATATAGTGTCTTGGAAATATCTCCCCCACATTCTCAGAATTATCTTTTTCACATTTAAAAAAGCGAACACCATTTTCTTCCTTTAAAAACATCCCATATGGGAACGCCAGTCCACCCTCAACAAAGACTCTAAGCGCACCAGACTTTTCTTCCGAAAACCCGTATGTGCAGTTAAATGTATCAAGCTCATCAAAATCAACGAAAATCATCATTTGATTTTCTCCAGAACGATAGTTTTCATGCTGTCGAGATTCGTAATTACACTTCCATCTGTACGGAGAAATGTTTGCCCTGAGAATCTGGAGTCAAGAGGGCCATTTTGTATAATTCGCAGCCCTAGAGACTCTAATTCAGATGCACTTGGGATCTTTCCGTAAGGGTTTGCAGCGTTCGCATTGATAAATATCTTTCCCCCAGGCTCTATCACACGAGTAGCTTCCGGCAGAAAATCCATCATTGAGTTAGTACCGCCCGCACTCTTTGGAATGAACGGGTTACTAGCAACAACCTCTCCTAGCGAATTATCCCTGAAAGGAAGTTTCGTTGCGTCCGCGCGGATACCCGACTGAATATCTGGACGTACATCAACGTTAATTGCACCAGGGGTTTGTGCTTTTTGCCCACCAAACAATTCTACTGTGGGTCTCCCTCCAGAACTGGCTACTTCTCCAGTTCCTTTTGCACCATCAGTAACGACGCCCTTGCCTGCCCCCGCCAACCCTCCATCAATGGCCAGCCCGACCTCAACTCCCAATGCAGTCGAACTCGCGGCGTTGTCCCGCACCACGCTGGCACCCTGGCCTTGCATGGTGTGCAAGGCATCCAGATAGCCTTTCATACGGATGTCTTCAGGTAACGAGGCAACCGAGTTCCAAGCGTTCTGGATATCCCGCTCCGCACAGCTTGAACAGGTTAGCGCACCCATCAACCACAAGGCAGTTTTTGAAGGCGCGCTGACGATCCCTTCCAGTGCCAGCCCAAAGCCCGCTTGGCTACCTTCACCTTTGGCATTCAGCACTTCCGCACGGTTCGCGGGGTCCCTCGTATAGCTCGCGGGATTCGCTAGGGCTATGTTTTCCAGAACGCTGGTCAGGGCCTCCTTGTTCTTGAATAGCGCCGTCAGCCCCACCCGCTCGTTGTAGTAGTCAGCCTGGGTCACCTGGAAGAGATTGCTGTCCGGGCCTGTGCCCAGCTCCGTACGCAGATACTGAGCAGCCCGGGCAGCGTTGATGTCTGTGCCGGCCAAGGCCTGGTTCCAGCCATTGTCCACCATCATGGCGGCCGTGCTGAGAAGCTCTTTGCGGGCGGTGTCCTCGCTCAGCCCATTTTCCTGGGCATAACGTTTGACGCGCTCCACATCCGATGCGAATTTGATTTCATCTGGGTGTAGCTGCCGGTTGTACGCCGTCCCGCTTTTGGCGATCTCGGCGCCCAGACTCACATCGCCATTGACCGCACTTGCCGCGGCTACGCCAACGAGTTGCGAGGCCATCAGTTCGAGGTTTTGATCGCCACCGACCATTTTCCCAAGGAGGTTGATCATGGCCTCGTTGGCACCAGCGGCCGCCGCTCCAGTCTTGAAGTCACTGCCGGAGGCTTCGGCCAGCAGACCTCCCATCAGGGCGTGAGCCATGATTTTCGGCGGGCTGCCATCAGGGTATTTGACCGAGTCACCAATGAAATTGAAACCTACCGCCATTCCCAGGTTGCGCGCCTGACCTGCCATGGCATTACCGAGGTTGTCGATGTAGCTGCCGCCATAGGCGGCCTGCTGCATGACCGATTGAGCAAAGCCTTGGGCAATGCTGTAGGCAGCAAATCCACCGATTCCCTCAACTGTGCTGAGCTTGAATCCTTTGGTGACTTTGTTGATGTTGTCACTGGATACGCCGAATGCCTTGTCCAACTGCGGGCTGACGAGATAAGCCGTGGCCGCTGCGATGGCGTACCCTTTCAGACTGTCAGCGCTGGTGGCCTGTTGCAGCCCCTTGCCAAGGTCACCGCCATTGTTGATGGTGCCAATGGCGAGGTTGCTGGCCATTGCGCCATACACCGGGCCGAGGTAAGCAGCTGCAACGATGGCAATGGCCAGTGACGGCGCAGCCCCCAACCCCGAGTTGCTGTACTTCCAGCTATCGTGCACCTCCTGCACCATGCGCCAGTCCACATCCCCGCGCTGCTCGGCCTCCTTCAGCCACGCCAGTTGCGGATCCGCCTGCACCATCGCGTCGATGGTCTGGCTCACGGTCTTCTGGTCGATATGCTTGAGGTCGATCTTCAGCCCTTCCACGGCCTTGATCGCCAGATTCCCCTGGGCGACGATCTGGCTCTGGCGCACGGTTTCGTCGGTCTGGCCCTTGCCCTTCGACGACTGCCACGCCAGGTCGCCCTTGCTCTTCTCGTGGCTCTCCTGGTGCAGGTCCTTCACCGCCTCGAAGGTCACCGCGCCGCCGCTGACGATGGCCAGGTCGTTGCCCGATTCCAGCTTCGCGCCCTGGTAGGTCTGGTCGCCGCCGCTGAGCAGGGTGAGGTCGCCGCCGCTGTTGATCTGGCTGCCCACCGCCTTGACGTCAGTGACTTCGTCGCGCCGGGTTTCCTTGCGGCCGAAGTCGCCTTTCTTCTTCTTGTCGTACAGGTAGTAGTTGCTGTCGTTGGCGGCCAGCAGTTCCAGCTTGTCGCCGGCCACCAGGTAGGCCTCGTCGCCGGCGCTGGCCTGGCTCGCGATCAGGCGCAGGTCCTGTCCGGCATTGATCGCCAGGTCGCCGCCGGCATCCACGCGGGTGCCTTGCTGGGCGACCTTGTCTTCCTGGTAGGTGACCTTCCTGGTCTTGCTGTAGGCATGCTCCTCGTTCGCCGCCGCCGCCAGGGTCACGTCGCGCCCGGCGGAGAGGGCGATGTCGCGGCGCGCTTCGAGGGCGCTGGCCACTGCGCTGAGGTCGCGCCCAGCGCTGACGTTCAGGTCCCGCCCGGCACTGACTTCGGCGCCGAGCTGGGTCACGCTCTGTAGCCGCGACGTGTTCCAGCGGGTCTGGCCCTGGCGGTCCTCGACGGCGGCGACTGTGACGTCGCGTCCGGCGTCGAGGCTGAGGTCGCCGCGGCTCTGCAGCACCCCGCCGAGGTTGGCGATGTCGCGTCCGGCCTGGACGTTCAGGCTGTTCGCCGCCTCCACCCGCGCGGCGCTGTCGGCGAAGCTGCGCTCCCAGGTGCGGCCGTCGAGCGCGCTGTCGTAGCGGGTCACGCTGCGTTCGTTGATCACGTCGCCGGTCAGCGCGGTGAGGCTCACATCGCGCCCGGCGATGACCCCGCCCTGGCGGTTGCGGATCGAGTCGCCGGCGAGCAGGTCGAGGCGCTTGCCGGCCTCGATCAGGCCGCTGTTGTCGAGGTTGTCGGCCGTCGCCGAGAGGTCGTTCCGCGCGCGCAGGGTGCCGACGTTATGCAGGTCGCCGCCGCTCACCAGCTTCACGTCGCGGCCCTGGATCAGCGCACCGTTGGGTGCCAGCCGACCCTCCGCCTGGGCCAGGTAGACCACCGGCGCGAGGACCTTCTCGCCGTTCACCTCGACCTCTTCCAGCCAGACGATGTCGTGGGTCAGCGCCGCCATCTGCTCCGCGCTCAGACCCACACCCAGTTGCAGGTGCAGTTGGTCCTTGTAAGCGATGGCGTTGTCCATCAGGTAGCGGAACAGTGCCTCGTCGCTGCTCAGCCCGTCGATGTAGCGCTGGCCGGTGCGCGCCACCACCGCGTCGCGGATCAGCCGCTGCTCGTAGAGACCGTCGCCGAGACGCTTCTTGCTAGCGTCCGGGTTCATGCCCAGGCCGCTGAGCAAGTAGTCCGAGTTGAGGAACTGCTTCAGTTCGGTGAGCGCCGGGTTGGTCTCGATCAGGTACTTGTGGCTGGCGCTCGGCGTGGCGTTGCCGGGCACGCCCTGGACCCGGGCGACGCCCGGCAGGCTACCGCCGAGCGCGCTGCCGCCCTGACCCTGGACGTTGGCCGCGCCAGCCAGGCCATCGACTCGCACGCCCTGGCCCTGCCAGGTACCGGCGACGTTGCCGGCGCCTTGCTGGCCGACCGAGACGCCGCTACCGCCCTGGGTGCGGTCGGCGCCGGCACCGAGCGCGGCGCTGCCATTGCCGTCCTCGGCGAAGCGCGAGCTGAGACGGAACAGGCCGTTGTCGCCCTGGGGCAGGCTGAAGCCGGGCAGGGTAACCGGGTTGACCTGGCGCCGCGCCAGGTCGGGCGGCAGTTGCGAGGTCAGCGGCACGACCACCGAAACCCCGCTGCCGCCCACCGCGCTGTCGCCCACCTGGCGGCCGCTGCCGACGAAGGTGTAGCCGGGGCGGGTGACGCCGTTGTCGATGCGCGTGCTGGCATTGACCGTGACGTCGCCGGCGGCCTGGATCACCGCTGCGTAGGACTGGTCGCCACTGCTGATCGGGGTCGGCCCCTTGCTCGGGAATTCGTACTCGAAGGACCAGTCGCTGAGGATCGCGTTGAGCGCGGCGGGGATCTCGCCCGCGCGCGCCGGGTCGAAATTGGCGCTCTGGTACCAGTAGAGGTTGGTGAAGTTGCGCGACTTCTGGTCGATGCCGCCGATATCGCCGCCGCGAGCGGTACGCAGCACGCGGATGGTTTCCAGCTCGCCGGTTTCCAGGCCCTGGTTGTCGAGGACTTCGAGGTTGGCGGTGAGGTTGCCGCCGCTGCCGATCAGGCTGGAAAGGTTGTTCAGGGTGCCGCCGTCGATGGCGAAGTCGCCTCCGGCCAGCAGTTGCCCCATGGCGCTGCTGGCGGTGACCTCGGTCTTGTCGCGCTGGGTGATGGTCCAGATGGCGTTGCGCTTGCCGCTGCAGTCGCCCGCGTTGACGCCTTCGATGCAGGCGGTCTGCTCCATCTTCGCGGTGTACAGGCCCGACTTGCTTTCCAGCACGGCGCGACGGTTCTCGATCAGGCTGGCACGCAGGCTGAAGTCCTTGCCGCTCTCGATCACCCCGGAAAGGTTGCGCAGGCTGGCGGCACGGTTGCCGGCATCGTCGCGGGCGATATCCAGCCTGCCGAGGCTGTACACATCCCCGTAGAGGTTGGTGATGTCGCCGGCGCGCAGGGTCATGTCGGCGCCACTGAACAGCAACCCGCGCTCGTTGAGCAGGGCGGGCGCGTTCAATCGCAGGTTGCCGCCGCCGCCCAGGGTGCCGTAGTTGTTCAGGCTCGCGGCGCTGGCCACGAGGTCGCCGGCAGCGGTGATCCGCCCACGGTTGACCAGCAGGTTGCCGGCGCCAAGCGTGACATTGGCGCCGCCGGCGAGGCTGGCGGCATTGCCGAGGTCGAGGCTGGCGGCGTTCAGGGCGAAGTCGCCGAGGCTGGTGGCGCGGCCGTTGCCACGGTAGCCGCCGCTCAGGTCGAGTCGCAAGCTGCCGTCGCTGGCCAGCAGGCCGTCGTTGCTCCAGTCGCCGCCGCGGCCAGTGAAGGACTGCACCGCCAGCAGCTTGCCCTCGGCCGTCTGGCGGAAGGTGCCGATGTCCAGGTTCAGGCGTCCGGCTTGCAGCACGCTGCTGTTGGTCCATTCGCTGGCGCGGATGTCCAGCAGGCCATTGGTGGTCAGTTCCCCGCCGGCGCGGATCACCTGCGCGGAATCCAGGCCGAAGGTGCCATTGCCGGTGTGGAGGATGCGCCCGCCGGCGTTGGCCAGGCTGCCCAGTTGCAGGTCGAGGTCCTGGTTGGCGCTTTCCAGCACGCCGTAGGCGTTGTTCAGGCCGCCAGCGACCAGCCGCGTGCTGCCGCTGCGGCCGAGGGCGCGCAGGCTGCCGCCGCTGTTGTCGATCGCGGCGGCGCGCAGGTGCAGCTCGCTTTCGCTTTCCAACTGGCCGAAGCGGTTGGCCAGCGCGCCGGCCAGGCTGAAGTCGATGCGCCCGGCGCCGACCTTGCCGCCCTGGCCCGCCGCCGCGCCCTGGTTGAGGAAGCGCTGGCCGTCGAGACTGAGCAGGCCGCTGGCGTAGAGGCCGCCGCCCTGGTTGTCGAAGTCGGCGGTGACGATGCGGTTGTCGCCGCCCAGCGCCGAGAGATGGCCCTGCTGGTTGCGCACGCCTTGCCCGGCGCGAATCTCCAGCGACTGCGCCTGGGTGACGCCGGCGCTGTTGTCGAACAGCCCGGTGACCAGCTTCAGCCAACCCTTGGCGCTGTTGAGCACGCCGCCGGCGCCGTTGTCGAGGCTGCCGCTCTGCAGGTCGAGGTTGCCGGCCCGGCTGTCCAGGCGGCCGCCCTGGTTGTCCAGCGCGCCGCCGATACGCAGCCGGTTGTCACCCTGGGCCTGGAGCGTGCCCTGGCGGTTGTCCAGGCTGCCGGCCTGCACCTCGAGGGCGCCGGCCTGGCTGAAGATCAGGCCGTCCTGCTGGTTGCGCAGGGCGCCGCCGACCAGGCGCAGGCTCATGTCGGCCTGGCTGGCGAGGGTGCCGGAGGCGCTGTTGTCGAGGCTGCCGGCGCTGATCTCCAGCAGCCCCTGGCTGACCAGCTTGCCGCCGCGGTTGTCGACGCTGGCGCTGCGCAGCAGCAGGTCGCCGCCGCTGGCCAGGCGCGCCGCGCCGGTGTTGACCAGGGCGCCGCCGAGGATGGCGTCGAGCCGGCCCTGGCTGATCAACTGGCCGTCGCTGTTATCCAGGCTGGCGCCCTTGAGCAGCAGGCTGCCGCCGTTGATCCGGCCGCCGGCGTTGTTCAGCAGCGTATCGTCGCGCTCGAAGCTCAGCGCGCGCTGCGCCGAGACCAGGCCGCCCTGGCCGTTGTCCAGCTTCCCGGCGATGCTCAGGGTCACGTCGCTTTCGCCGGAGACGATGCCCTGGGCGTTATCCAGGCTGGCGGCGTCGATCCGTTGCGCGCCCTTGCTGACCAGCGCGCCCTGGCCGTGGTTGTCCAACGCGCCGCCGAGGCTGATGGCCAGCTCGCCGTCCTTGCTCGAAAGGGTGCCGCCGGCGCTGTTGTCCAGGCTCCCGCCTGTCACCGTCAGGCCCTGCCATCCGGAGAGCAGGCCGGCGCCGGCGTTGCCCAGCGCGTCGGCGTCCAGGCGCAGTTTCCCGGCGCTGATGATGCGCCCCTGCTGGCCGTTGTCGATGCGCCTGGCCAGCAGCTCGAAGCCCTGCTGGCTGGAAATCTCGCCGCCCTGGCGGTTGTCGAGGACGTTCAGCCGCTCGATGCTCAGCGGGCCGCGGGCACTGATCAGGCCGCCCTGGTTGTCCAGGTCGCCGCCTCGCAGGTCGAGACTGACGCCGCGCTCGCCGATCAGCCGGCCCTGGCGTTGCACCAGGCGCTCGACCGTCAGGCGCAGGTCGCCCCGGGCGGAGATTTCGCCGCCGTCGGCGGAATCGACGCGCCCTGCCGTCAGTTCCAGTTCGCCGTCGCTGGTGAGCAGGCCGCCATGGTTGTCCAGGTTGGCGGCGCTCAGGCGCAGCGACTGCTTGCCACTGAGGGCGCCGCCACGGTTGTCGAGGTCGGCGCTGCTGACGTCCAGCACGCCCTGGCTGATCAGTTGGCCACCCTCGGCGTTGTCCAGCGCGCCAGTGACGACGCTCAGGCCGGCGTTGCCGGAGAGCAGGCCCTTGCCGCTGTTGTCCAGCGAGGCGCTGGCGAGCGTCAGGCGGGCGCCGGAGACGGTGCCTTCGGCGTGGTTGTCCAGCGCGCCGTCGACGCGCAGGTCGATGCCGGCGCGGCTGGCCAGGGTGCCCTTGGCGCTGTTGTCCAGGCGAGCGGCCGCGATGTCCAGGCCGGCGGCGCCGGAGATCACCCCGGCCAGGCTGTTGTCCAGAGCCTGGGCGATGCGCAGGGTCAGGCTGTCGGCGCCGATCAGGCGCCCGCCGCGGTTGTCCAGGCTGGCGGCGGCGAGGGTGAAGGCGCGGTCGCTGGAGATTTCCCCGCCGGCGCCGTTGTCCACCGCGCCGAGCTGGCGCAGCAGCAGCGCGCCGGGCGTGGCGATCAGGCCGCCGTCGCGGTTGACCAGCGTGCCGCCATTGAGGTCGAGGGTGACGCCGGTTTCGCTGACCAGGACACCGCCTCCGCGCTGGTCGAGGCCTTTCAGGTTGGCGTCGAGCAGGCCCTTGGCGCTGACCCGGCCCTGCTGGCCGTTGTCCAGCCGGGCGGCCACCAGGGTGATGCCGGCGTTGCTGCCGATGCCGCCGTTGCGGCTGTTGTCCAGCACGCCGGTGCGGATATCCACCGCACCCTTGGCGCTGATCACGCCGGAACGGCTGTTGTCGAGGCTGGCGCCCTTCAGCGTCACGCCGGCATCGCTGAGCAGCCTGCCGCCCTGGTTGTCCAGCGCGGCCTGGCTGGTCAGCGCCAGCGCACCGGCGCTGGAGAAGGTTCCGCCACGGTTGTCCAGGCGCGCGGCGCGCGCCGTCAGGCTGCCTTCGCTGACCAGCGCGCCGCCCTGGTTGTCCAGCACGCCGCCGAGGCTCACGCTCAGGCCGTTCTGGCTGTCGAGCCGCCCGCCGTCGCCGTTGAACAGTTCGCCGCCGTCCAGGCTCAGGCCGTCGCGCCCGGCCAGCACCCCCTTGGCCTGGTTCAGCAGGCGCTGCACGGTGAGGCGCAGGCCGCTGTCGCCGATGACCTTGCCGCCGCGGTTGTCCAGTTGCTCGCGGGCGTTCACGGCGACCTTCGAGGTACTGGAAATCTCGCCGGCGCGGTTGTCGACCTGCCGCGCCTCGATAGCGATGCCGCCATTCGCGGCGATCAGCCCGGACTGGCTGTTGTCGAGCGTGTCGGCCGCGACCTTCAGGGTCTTTTCGCTGACCAGTTCGCCACCTTGCTGGGCCAGGCTGCCAAGCGTCGCCTGCAGGTCGCCCTTGGCGACGATACGCCCTCCGGCGTTGCCGACGGCGTTCGCTGCGAGGTCCAGGCGGCCATCGCTGAGCAGCTTGCCACCCTGGTCGTTGCGCAGGCTGGCGACCTCCACGCGCACGCCAGCCTTGCCGCTGGCGCTGCCGCCGTCGCGGTTGTCGAAGGCGCCTCCCGTGGCGCTCAGGCCGGCGTCGGCCACCAGCACGCCGCCACGGTTGTCCAGGCTGGCGCCGTGGACGTTCAACTCGCTGCGGCTCGACAGCAGGCCGCCGGCGCGGTTGTCCAGTTGCCCCACCGTCACGCGCTGCGCGCCCTGGCTGAGCAGGTTGCCTTCATCGCGGTTGTCCAGCAGGCCGCCGAGGCTGACCTCCAGGCCGCCCCGGCTGCTCAGCGTGCCCTTGCCGCTGTTGTCCAGGCTGCGCGCCCGCAGGTCGAGGCGGTTGGCCGCGGAGAACAAGCCGAGGCGGTTGTCGATGGCACCGCTGGCGACCACCAGCAGGTCGTCGCCGATCAGCTTGCCGCCGCGATTGTCGAGGCTGCCGACGCGGGCCTCGACGCGCTTGCCGGAGACTTCGCCGTCCCCCCGGTTGACCAGCGCCTGGGCGCGGACGCGGGTGGACTGCTGGCTGCCGAGCAGGCCTTGCTGGCCGTTGTCGAGCGTCGCCGCGCCGACCTCCAGGTCGTTCAGGCCGATCACCTGGCCGCCACGGTTGTCGAGATCGCCACGGGTCTTGACCACGGCGCGGTCCCGGCTCTGCAACAGGCCGTCCTGGCGGTTGTCCAGGCTGCTCGCCTCGACCCGCAGTTCGCCCTCGGCGAGCAGCTTGCCGCCACGGTTGTCCAGGTGCCCGGCGTCGACCCGGACGGTCGCCCCCTTCAGGCTGCCGCCCTGGTTGTCCAGCGCCTGGCTCGCCTTCGCTTCCAGCGCGCGGCTGGCCACCAGGCTGCCGGCGTTGCGCAGGGTGCCGCTGCGCAGCTCGAGGTCGCCGCGCGCGTTGCGCCGCTCGTCTGGCTCGACGCCGGCTTCGATCACCCCGGCGTTGTCGATATGCGCCGCCTCCAGCGCGATGCGTTCGCGCGCCGCCAGGCTCTGCCGGTTGACCAGTTCCTCCGCGCTGCGGATCTCGGCGCTGCCACCGGCGTAGGTCTTGCCGTTCAGCTCCACGGCCTGGGCCGCGATCTTCAGGTCGCCCTGGCTGGAGGCCTGGGCCAGGCTCAGCTTGCCGCTGGCGTCGATGCGGATGTCGCCGCCGCTGGCGGCCATGTCGCCGGCCAGCTTCACCCCCACGCCCTGCTCGGTGCCGACCAGGCGGATCGCCCCGGCGTACATCCCGCCCAGCGCCGAGCTGTCGATCGCCAGCTGTGGCTTCTCGCTGCCATCGGCGGCGCGCGGCGTGGCCTGCAGGCTGTCGGCCTGGACGTCGTTGCGGCCGGTGACGATGTTGAGGTTCTTCGCGTAGAGCTTGGCGTTGAGCTTGGCGCTGCGGGTGATCAGGTCGAACTGTTCGAGGTTGCCGACGTTCAGTTCGGCGCCTTCGACGACGATGTCGCCGCCGTCCACCTGGAAGCGCTCCAGGCGCTGGCCGTCCATGATCGGCTTGCCGGTGGTGAGGGTCGCGCGCGGCGTGTTGATGAAGCCGCAGCCCTGGCAGGTGATGCCGTGCGGGTTGGCGACGATCACCCGCGCCGACTGCCCGGCCACCTCGGTGTAGCCGGCCAGGGTGCTGCGGTTGCCGCCGGTGACCTGGTTGAGGATCACCTGCGCCGCCTGGCCCTTGAGGTTGGGGTTGCCGAGGATGATCCCGCCGAGCTGGGTACCCTGGGTCTTGCCGGTAGCGTTGTTGAGGATCAGCCCGTTGGCGCCGACGTTGTAGTCGCGGAAATGGTTGTTCGACAGCCCGGCGCCGTTGGGCGTGGCGATATTGACGATGGGCACGCCGTTGCCCGCCTGGCCCAGGCCGGTGTTGCCGCCGGCGGCCTTGTCCAGCGCCAGCCCCGCCGCCGCGGCGACGATCGGGTTGAGGAACAGGATGCCGGCCAGGGACAGGGCGATGCACTGGTTCAGCGGGCTGCGGATGTCCATATCGTTACTCCTTGGCGGGTAGGGGCCCGGCGAGGTTAAGCAAGGTTTTCCAAGGAAAGGGCCTCGATGCAGGTAGGCGCTTTCCTAAAGCGTTCAGGAGGTCGCCGCGTATTCAGAAGAACGCGTCGACCCGGAAATAGATCGGGTGCTCGCGCCGCTCGATGGCGCTGGGCCGCTCCAGCGAGCGGGCGAAGCCGACGCTGGCGGCGAAATAGCGGCCCCGGGCATCCAGTTCGATGGCGTTGCCGCTCATGCGCCCGCTGGCACCGTCGTTGTAGCGGTCGTGGCGGATCACGCCGACGTCGTAGGCGAAGGCCACGCCGTATTCCTGCAGCCAGGGCCGCAGCGGCGCCCATTCCACCGCACGCCGCCAGCGCAACTGGTTGCGCCAGTAGCCGCCGCTGTCGCCGGTCAGGGTCTGGTCCTTGAAGCCGCGCACCGAGCTGTTGCCGCCGAGGCTGATGCGCTGCGGGCTGAACAGCACGTCCTCGCTCCTTTGCCCGGTGGCCAGGCTGTCGAAGCTGAAGCGCTCGCCCCATAGCTGGAACGGCTGCAGGTAGCTGAGGGTCAGGCTGTACTTGTCGTAGCGCGCATGCGGATCGCCCGCGTGCGGGTGGCCGCGACCCTGCGCGCCAAGGGCGCCGATGCCCTGCTGCCAGCCAAGGTCGAGGTTGACGAAACCGCTGCCGATCCGCCGGCCATGGTTGAAGCCGAGCTGGGTCTCGGTGATCCGCGTGCTCTGGTCTTCCAGGCGGGTGTCTTCGACATAGTTGTTGGTGCGCTGGTGGCTGAGCCCCAGGCTCATGGCGGTCTTGCTCACGCCGTCGCGGTGCAGCACGCGTTCGGCGCGGAACTGATGGCTGCGGCTGTCGCCATCGAGCTTGAAGGGGAAGCCGCTGGCCTCGTTGCGCGTGCGGTAGTCGCTCTGGCTGTAGCCGTAGGTGAAGGTCCACCAGCCCCAGGGCAGGCTGTAGAACAGGCTCTGGCTGTCGGAATGGCGCCAGCGGTCGGTCACCGCGTCGCGGTTGGCGCGCAGGTTGAGCTGGTCGGCCAGGCCCAGCGGGCTGTCCCAGTCCAGACCCAGGCCCATCTGCTGCTCGCCGGTGCTGACGTCGCCGTCGTTGTTGCGCGTGGCGGAGACCCGCCAGGGCTTGTCGCGCTCACCCTTGAGACGCACCCGGCTGCCGCCGACCTCGCTGCCGGGCACCAGCTCCAGTTGCGCCTGGCGCGACGGCAGGCGACTCAACTGGTCGACCAGTTGCTCCAGTTCGCGCAGGTCGAGCAGCTCGCCGGTCCTGCTCGGAAAGCTCATCGCCAGTTCGCGCGGGCTGGCCAGCGCGGAGCTGTCCAGGCCCTCCAGGCGGCCTTCGACGACGATGATGCGCAGGGTCCCGGAGGCCAGGTCCTGCTGTGGCAGGTAGGCGCGGGTGGTGACGTAGCCGCGATCCAGGTAATGGTCGGTGACGGCCTTGAGCAGCGCATTGAGCTGGCCGACGCCCAGGCAGCGCCCCTGGTAGGGCGCCAGCAACTGGCGACGCGCGCTTTCGCCGAGGTGCCCGGCGCCTTCCAGCTCGATGCGGCGGATCTCGAAGCAGCGCTCGTCGTCGCCGGAGGCATCCGCAGCGGCGGGCGCTCCCTTGCCGGGCAGTTGCTGGAGTTCCTCCAGGCGCTTGCGCTGTTCGTCCAGCAGGCGCTGCTGGCGGTCGCGGATCAGGTCGCGGTCGCCGGGGGAGGTGAAGGGGGCGGCGCTGGCCATGAGCGGCAGGCACAGGAAGATAAAGGCCAGGCGATGGAGAGCCACGAGTTCATTCCTTGAATTCAGAGAGGCGCGATACTGGCCCAGCGGCTACAGCGGGTAAGCAGGAATATTCCGAAATCCGTCTTCCATGAGTCGGACAATCCGGGAGTAAGGCACAAGGCCATCTGGGCGCGCCGAAAAACCTAACACAGACTTTTGGATTAATCCGTTAGATGGCACGCTTTCTCGACGAACTGCAACAAGACCCATCGTTGGCAGGGTACTCATCGCGGCAAAAAGAAAGGGCCGGCTCCCATGGGAAAGCCGGCCCCGGATACTGCTCGTCGCAGGCGCTGCATCAGCCGCGCTGGTAGACGATTTCCTTGGTGCCGCCGTCGCAGGTGCCGACTACCTTCTTGTCGGTGACGCTGCCCTTGTCGACGATTTCCAGGGTGTAGGCAGGAACGCCGTTGGCCTTGATCTTCGCATCGATCTCGGCTTTCAGTTCCTCACAGGGCTTGGCGGCGAATGCGCTGCCCGCCACGGCAAACAGGCCGACTGCCAACATCAACTTCTTCATGAACACATTCCCTCGTTGCATGGATGAAGACCCGAACGGGTCAGGCTTGCCAAATGCGGCAAGGTTGAGACGAGCGCGCCGCCCATGGAGGCACGCCGCCCTCATAGCCTGTGCATGATCCGGCGAAGCGGAAAGACGCGGTGGCCTTCCCAGGGCGCTGGCGATCGTGGACAGGTTTCCAGGGTGCCATCAGCTATTGGCGATACGGAACCCTACTTTCAGGGTCACCTGGTAATGGCCGACGGCGCCGTTCTCGATGTGCCCGCGGGTATCCACCACCTCGAACCATTCCAGATGCTGGATGCTCTTCGCCGCTTCGGCGAGGGCGTTGTTGATGGCGTCCTCGATGCTGGTCTTGGACGAGCCGACCAGTTCGATCTTCTTGTAGGTGTGGTGATTGGACATGAACTCTCTCCCCGGACGATGCCTGGTTCTTCGCGCCCGACGGGCGCCTCTGTTCAATGGACACTAGCCGAGCCGGAAAAGTGCAGCAAATCGCCAGCGCTCAGCCTGCCAACTGCTCCCGCAACCATTGCGCCAGGCGCCCGGCACGCGGATCGTGCAGGCGCGCCGGTACCCACAGGGCCAGGCGCGCATCGGTCTCGATGAAGCCCCAGGGCGCCGCCAGGCGGCCCGCGGCGAGATCGTCGCGGACCAGCGCCTCCGGGGCGATGGCCACGCCGAGGCCCGCCACCGCCGCTTCCAGCAGGTAGTAGAGATGCTCGAACCCCTGGCCATAGCGCAGCGCCTCCGCCGCCAGCCCCTGGCTCGCGGCCCAGGCCGGCCAGGCCTGGGGTCGCGAGGCGGTATGCAGCAGCGGCTCCTGCAACAGCCGCGCGGCGGGCGCCTGGGCCAGGCCGGTTTCCTGCGCCAGGCGCGGGCTGACCACCGGGCCCATGCGCTCGGGCGCCAGTTCGAAGACCTGCATGTCCGCCGGCCAGGGCGGCTCGGCGAACCAGAGCATTGCGTCCAGGCCGGGACGACGCGGATCGAACTCGCCCTCGCTGGTGGACAGTTGCAGGCGCAGGTCGGGGAGGGCACGGTTGAGCCGGTCCAGCCGCGGGATGAACCAGCGCGCCAGCAGGCTGCCGGGTACGCCGAGGACGAACGGGGCCTCGGCGGTCTGCCGGCGCAGCTCGGCACAGACGCCACGCAGTCGCTCGAACGCATCGCCGCAGGCGTCACGCAGGCGAACGCCGGAATCGGTGAGTTTTACGCCGCGTCCATCCTTGCCGAACAGGGCCACCCCGAGATCGTCCTCGAGCAACCGCACCTGCCGGCTCACGGCGCCATGGGTAACGTGCAGTTCCTCGGCCGCCAGGCTGATGCTGTGCAACCGGGCAGCGGCTTCGAAAGCGCGCAGGGCATTCAGGGAGGGCAGGTCGCGGCTCATGGCTATTCGTGAGTTTTCCTGACAGGTTTGCGCAATCTTATCGGTTTCTTTTGCCCGGCGGGGGGATTAGATTCTGCCCATACGTCATTTCCTGGAGCCCTCCATGACTTCCTATCGCAACGGCCCCGACGCCAAGGGCCTGTTCGGCCGCTTCGGCGGCCAGTACGTCGCCGAGACCCTGATGCCGCTGATCCTCGACCTCGCCCGCGAGTACGAGAAGGCCAAGGACGACCCGGCGTTCCAGGAGGAACTGGCCTACTTCCAGCGCGACTACGTCGGCCGGCCGAGCCCGCTGTACTTCGCCGAGCGCCTGACCGAGCACTGCGGCGGGGCGAAGATCTACCTCAAGCGCGAGGAGCTGAACCATACCGGCGCGCACAAGATCAACAACTGCATCGGCCAGATCCTCCTGGCCCGGCGCATGGGCAAGAAACGCATCATCGCCGAGACCGGCGCCGGCATGCACGGCGTGGCCACCGCCACCGTCGCCGCGCGCTTCGGCTTGCAGTGCGTGATCTACATGGGCACCACCGACATCGACCGGCAGCAGGCCAACGTCTTCCGCATGAAGCTGCTGGGCGCCGAGGTGATCCCGGTGACCGCCGGCACCGGTACCCTGAAGGACGCCATGAACGAGGCGCTGCGCGACTGGGTGACCAACGTCGACAGCACCTTCTACCTGATCGGCACGGTCGCCGGCCCGCATCCGTACCCGGCGATGGTCCGCGACTTCCAGGCGGTGATCGGCAAGGAAACCCGCGAGCAACTGGCCGAGAAGGAAGGGCGCCTGCCCGATTCGCTGGTCGCCTGCATCGGCGGCGGCTCCAACGCCATGGGCCTGTTCCACCCGTTCCTCGACGACGCCGGGGTACAGATCGTCGGCGTGGAAGCCGCCGGCCACGGCATCGACACCGGCAAGCACGCGGCCAGCCTGAACGGCGGGGTTCCCGGCGTGCTGCACGGCAACCGCACCTTCCTGCTGCAGGACGCAGATGGCCAGATCATCGACGCACACTCCATCTCCGCCGGCCTCGACTATCCCGGCATCGGCCCGGAACACGCCTGGCTGCACGACACCGGCCGCGTCGAGTACACCTCGATCACCGACGACGAAGCCCTGGAGGCCTTCCACACCTGCTGCCGCCTCGAAGGCATCATCCCGGCGCTGGAAAGCTCCCATGCCCTGGCCGAGGTCTTCAAGCGCGCGCCCAGCCTGCCCAAGGAGCACATCATGGTGGTGAACCTGTCCGGTCGCGGCGACAAGGACATGCAGACCGTCATGCACCACATGCAACAGGAGTCGAAAGCATG
Organism: Pseudomonas sp. FDAARGOS_761; assembly: GCF_013343155.1. Lineage (NCBI taxonomy): Bacteria > Pseudomonadati > Pseudomonadota > Gammaproteobacteria > Pseudomonadales > Pseudomonadaceae > Pseudomonas > Pseudomonas sp. FDAARGOS_761. The sequence continues at coordinate 5,533,946 of NZ_CP054572.1, forward strand.
AGCCGCCTGCAGACCCGCTTCGCCCAGCTCAAGCAGGAAAACCGCGCCGCCCTGGTGACCTTCGTCACCGCCGGCGACCCGGACTACGCGTCTTCCCTGGAAATCCTCAAAGGCCTGCCGGCGGCCGGAGCCGACGTGATCGAACTGGGCATGCCGTTCACCGATCCGATGGCGGACGGCCCGGCCATCCAGTTGGCCAACATCCGCGCCCTCGACGGCGGCCAGACCCTGGCCAGGACGTTGCAGATGGTCCGCGAATTCCGCAGCGGCGACAGCAAGACCCCCCTGGTGCTGATGGGCTACTTCAACCCGATCCACCACTACGGCGTCGAGCGCTTCATCGCCGAGGCGAAGGAGGTGGGGGTGGACGGCCTGATCGTGGTCGACCTGCCGCCGGAGCACAACGAAGACCTCTGCCACCCGGCCCAGGCCGCCGGCCTCGACTTCATCCGCCTGACCACCCCGACCACCGGCGACCAGCGCCTGCCGACGGTGCTCGAAGGCAGTTCCGGGTTCGTCTACTACGTGTCGGTGGCCGGCGTCACCGGCGCCAACGCGGCGACCCTGGAGCACGTCGAGGAAGCAGTGGCGCGCCTGCGCCGGCATACCGACCTGCCGATCGGTATCGGCTTCGGCATCCGCAGCGCCGAACACGCCGCCGCGGTCGCGCGGTTGGCCGACGGCGTGGTGGTCGGCTCGGCGCTGATCGACCGGATCGCCAAGGCCCGCGACAATGCCCAGGCGGTCAAGAATGTCCTCGCCCTGTGCGGCGAGCTGGCCGAAGGCGTGCGCAACGCACGCTGACAGACCCTGACAGCGGCATTCGCCAGGCGCAGGCAACCCGCTGCGCCTGGCCTTGCGTTGCACGCTGCCAGAACCGTGAGGAAAAATTCACGGTCACTTTCAGAAACGTCTTATTGTCCGCCGACTCTGCCGAAGCCTTGAATAGCGCCTCACCCAAATAGCCAACGCATTCAAAGAAGGTTCGCATGAGTAAGGTGCTGATCGTCGATGATCATCCCGCTATCCGCCTGGCCGTGCGCTTGCTGTTCGAGCGCGACGGTTTCACCATCGTCGGCGAGGCCGACAACGGTGCCGAAGCCCTGCAGGTAGCCCGCAAGAAGTCTCCCGACCTGGCCATCCTGGACATCGGCATCCCCAAGATCGACGGTCTCGAAGTGATAGCCCGCCTGAAGTCCCTGAAGCTGGACACCAAGGTCCTGGTCCTGACCCGGCAGAATCCGGCGCAGTTCGCCCCGCGCTGCCTGCAGGCCGGCGCCATGGGCTTCGTCAGCAAAAGGGAAAACCTCTCCGAGCTGCTGCTCGCCGCCAAGGCCGTGCTGGCCGGCTACATCCACTTCCCCACCGGGGCGTTGCGCAGCATCAACCAGCAGAGCCGCGACAACGAGGCCCGCATGCTGGAAAGCCTTTCCGACCGCGAGATGACCGTGCTGCAGTACCTGGCCAACGGCAATACCAACAAGGCCATCGCCCAGCAGCTGTTCCTCAGCGAGAAAACCGTGAGCACCTACAAGTCACGCATCATGCTGAAACTCAACGCCCATTCCCTGGCCGGCCTGATCGATTTCGCCCGCCGCCACGAGCTGATCTGAGGATCCCATGCGAACGTTCGACCTGACCGCCGCCCTGGGCGACCGCGCCAACCAACCGGAGATCAGCCGCCTGCTCGTCGCGCAGCTGATGACCAGCAACAACGAAGACACCCGCAAGCTGCGACGCGCCCAGGAGCGCGAGCAGACCCAGGAACTCAACGAGCTGGCGCACCGCCTGGCGGGCATGGCCTCGCTGATCCACGCCCACGCCGTGGAACGCGCCTGCCACCAACTGGAGATCGCCTGCGGCGAAAGCTCCGTGCGCAAGCTCGCCGATGCCGTCGACGACCTGGTGACGGCACTGGGCGAGCTGCAATGCGAACTGCACGACTGGATGACGATGACCGCGCCTCAAGGCACGGCGAAGTCATAGCGTTGCGGGCCTTCGTCCAGGATCGACAGGTCCAGCGGGCGAATGGCTCCCATCCAGATGGCTCGGTCGCGATGGTCGAGCAGATCGTTGCCGGTGACCGGGTGGATGAACACCACCAGGTCCTGCCGATGGATGGCCAGCCAGGGCACCAGCTCGCCGAACACCTCGGGAGCGAACGCCAGCTGGCAGCTCCAGTCCGGATGCGGCCCTACCGGCCGCTCATGGACCCGCCCCATCTTCAGCGGAAAGCGCCGCGCCGCCTCTTCGCAAAGGACGCGGGCTCGCTCGATGCTCTGCGCATCGAAATAGACGTGAGCATGGAAGCCCTCGATGCGGGGGGTGGAATACTCGTTCATCGTCACCTCTTCAAGCGCCGCCGGCCTGCAACTCGGCCTGCAGCCAGTCGACGAAACCGTCGACCAGCCGCTGGCGCCGCTTGCGCTCCGGCAATACCGCATAGTACCCGTATCGCGACAGGCAGCTCTCGCCAATGGGCCGGCAAAGCAGCCCCTGTTCGAGCAGGCCGTCGACCAGGTGGCGCCAGCCGATGGCCACGCCCTGGCCGGCGATGGCCGCCTGGATCAGCAAGGTGTAGTTGTCGAAGCTGAGCACCGCCGGAATCGGCTGCCGATCGATGGCCAACGCTTCGAACAACGCCGGCCAGTCGAACCAGCGGGCGTGCTGCGCCGGCTTCAGATGCAGCATCGGCAGGCGCGCCAGGTGCGCCTTGGCCAGCGGCAACTGCAATCCCTCGACCAGCCGCGGGCTACAGACCGGGAACACCTCCTCGCGAAACAGCCGGTGCGCTTCGCCGTGCTTGGAACGACCGTCGCCGAACAGGATCGCCACGTCGATATCGCCGCGCTGGCCGGCCAGGCCGCGCTCGCTGGTCACCAGGCTCACGTCCAGGTGCGGATGGGCCTGGTGGAAGCGCGGAAGGCGCGGCATCAGCCAGTAGGCAGCGAAGGCGTAGTCGGTGGCCACCTGGAGCACCTCGTGGCGCTGGCGCGCGCCCAGCGCGGCGATGCCGGCATCGATCGTCTCGAGGCCGGCGGCCACGTGGCGGAGCAGGAGCTGGCCGGCGTCGGTGAGCACGATGCCTCGATGAACGCGCTGGAACAGAGGGGTCGCCAGCTCTTTCTCCAGGCGTTTGATCTGCTGGCTGACCGCAGGCTGGGTGGTCCCCAGCTCCTCGGCGGCAGCGGTGAAGCTGAGCTGGCGGGCGGCGGACTCGAATACCCGGAGCAGGTCGAGGGACAGCGGCATGAGGCGTTCTCCCATAAGCCAGGCTTATCCAACGCATCCAGCCCCATGCGGTTTACCAGGGATTTCGATGCACTGATGATCGACGCAGCACTATCGCATAACCCAATCGCATGGGATAAGCCGCCCGATGAAGACCTCGCCGAACATCCTGTTCATCATGGCCGACCAGATGGCCGCGCCGCTGCTGCCGCTTCACGATCCGCGCTCGGTGCTGCGCATGCCTCACCTCTCGCGCCTCGCCGAACGGGCCGTGGTGTTCGACTCGGCGTACTGCAACAGCCCGCTCTGCGCGCCGTCGCGCTTCACCCTGGTCAGCGGTCGCTTGCCTACCCGCATCGGCGCCTGGGACAACGCCGCCGACTTCGCCGCCGATACCCCCACCTACGCCCACTACCTGCGCAACCTCGGCTATCGCACGGCGCTGTCGGGCAAGATGCACTTCTGCGGTCCCGACCAGTTGCACGGCTACGAGGAACGCCTGACCAGCGACATCTATCCGGCGGACTATGGCTGGGCGGTGAACTGGGACGAGCCGGAGGTGCGCCCGAGCTGGTACCACAACATGTCCTCGGTTTTGCAGGCCGGTCCCTGCGTGCGCACCAACCAGCTGGACTTCGACGAGGAGGTGGTGTTCAAGGCCCGCCAGTACCTCTACGACCATGTTCGCCAGCACGCCGGCCAGCCATTCTGCCTGACCGTGTCGATGACCCATCCGCACGACCCCTACAGCATCCCGGCGAGCTACTGGAATCTCTACCGCGACGAGGACATCCCGCTGCCGCGCCAGCGCTTCGCCCAGGAGGAGCAGGACCCTCATTCGCAACGCCTGCTGAAGGTCATCGACCTGTGGGACAAGCCGTTGCCCGAGGAGCGCATCCGCGCCGCCCGGCGTGCCTACTTCGGCGCCTGCAGCTACGTCGACGCGCAGATCGGTGCGCTGCTGGCGACCCTGGAGGAATGCGGGCTGGCCGACGACACCATCGTGGTGTTCTCCGGCGACCATGGCGACATGCTCGGCGAGCGCGGCCTCTGGTACAAGATGCACTGGTTCGAGATGGCCGCGCGCGTGCCGCTGCTGGTCCATGCGCCGGCGCGCTTCGCGCCGCGCCGCATCGGCGCTTCGGTATCCACCGTGGACCTGCTGCCGACCCTGGTGGAGCTGGCCGGCGGCCAGGTCGATCCACGCCTGCCGCTGGAAGGCCGCTCGCTGCTGCCGCACCTGCGCGACGGCAGCGGGCATGACGAGGTGATCGGCGAATACACCGCCGAGGGCACCCTCAGCCCGCTGATGATGATCCGCCGCGGCGACTACAAGTTCATCTACTCCGAGCAGGACCCCTGCCTGCTCTACGACCTGCGCAACGACCCGCAGGAGCGCGAGAACCTCGCCGCCAGTCCGGCCCATCGCGGAACGTTCGAGGCGTTCCTCGACGAGGCCCGGCGACGCTGGGACATCCCCGCGATCACCCGCGCCGTACTCGACAGCCAGCGCCGCCGACGCCTGGTGGCCGCCGCGCTGGCGCGAGGGCGGCTGGCCAGTTGGGACCACCAGCCGTGGGTCGACGCCAGCCAGCAGTACATGCGCAACCATATCGACCTGGACGATCTCGAGCGCCGCGCGCGCTTCCCGCAACCCTGAGCACGAGGGCACTTCCATGAACCGGCTTCCCACCTGCCTGCTGGCCGCCACCCTGTTCCTGGGCAGCGCCTCGCTATACGCCGAAGACCCCGCCTGTGCCCGCGTCAGGCTGGCCGATCCAGGCTGGAGCGATATCGCGGTGACCAACGCCACCGCCGCGTTTCTCCTGGAAAGCCTCGGCTACCAGGTGAAGATCGATACCCTGTCGGTGCCGATCATCTATGGCGGCCTGCGCGACGGCCAGGTGGACGCCTTCCTCGGCGGCTGGATGCCCGCGCACCAGGACTATCACGACAAGTTCGTCGCCAGCGGCCAGGTCGAACGCCTCGCTCGCAACCTCGATGGCACCCGCTTCACCCTGGCGGTGCCGCGCTACGTCTGGGACGCCGGCGTACACCGCTTCGAAGACCTCGCCGCGCAAGGGCAACGCTTCAACCGCAAGCTGTACGGGATCGGCTCCGGCGCGCCGGCCAATCAGTCGATCCAGAAGATGATCGACGCCAACCAGTTCGGCCTCGGCGACTGGAAGCTGGTGGAGTCCAGCGAGCAGGCGATGCTCGCCGAACTCGGCCGGGCCGAGAAGCGCCAGCGCTGGCTGGTGTTCCTCGGCTGGACGCCGCACCCGATGAACATCCGCCATGACCTGCGCTACCTGGAAGGCGGCGAGCAGTACTTCGGCGACCGCGGCCAGGTCTATACCCTGGCACGCAAGGGCTACGCCGCGCAGTGCCCGAACCCGGCGCGGCTGCTGGCCAACCTGCGCTTCGACCTGGACATGGAGAACCGCCTGATGAGCGACGCGCTGGAAGGCACGGCGACTCCGGCCTCGGCGACCCGCGCCTGGCTCAAGGCCAACCCGCGGGTGCTCGAGGCCTGGCTGCAAGGGGTGACCAGCCGCGACGGCGGCGACGCCCTGGCCGCGGTTCGCGGCCAGCCATAGCGCCATGTGGACGCGCCTGCTGCCGTTCCTCGCCTGGCTACCGGGGCTACGCCGGAGCACGCTCGGGCGCGAGGCCTGGGTCGGCCTGAATGGCGCGATCCTGGCACTGCCGCAATCGATGGCCTATGCGCTGATCGCCGGCCTGCCAGCGGAGTACGGCCTGTACGCGGCGATGCTGCCAGTGGCGATCGCCTGCCTGTGGGGCTCGTCGCGCTACCTGGTGAGCGGTCCCACCGCGGCGATCTCGGTGCTGCTGTTCAGTTCGGTGGCCCCCCTGGCGCCGCTGGGCAGCCCGCAATACGTCCAGGCCGTGCTGCTGCTGACCTTTCTCGCCGGCGCCTTCCAGTGGCTGCTCGGCGTCCTGCGCGTCGGGTCGCTGGTCAATTTCGTCTCGCATTCGGTGATGCTCGGCTTCACCCTTGGCGCGGCGCTGCTGATCGTCCTCGGCCAACTGCCCTATCTTCTCGGCCTGGCCGCGAGCGGGGAGGGCGCAGCGCCGGGAAACGGCTGGCGGCTGCTGGCGCGGTTCGCCGAGTTCGATGGCCCATCGCTGCTGGTGGGCGGCTTCAGCTTCGCGCTCAGCCTGCTGGTCAGGCGCCTGCGACCGCGCTGGCCGGCCCTGCTGCTTGGCTTGCTGGGCGGTGCCACGCTGGTCTGGGCGCTACCCGGGACCTTCGCCTCGGTAGCCCATGTGCAGTCCTTATCGAGTGCACTGCCGGGTTGGAATCCGCTGGTCTTCGATTCCCGATCGATCCTCGACCTGCTACCTGCGGCGGTGGCCTGCGGCATGCTCGGGCTGGTCACCAGCCTGTCGATCGCCCGCGCCCTGGCCGCGCGCCAGGGAGACGCGTTCGATGCCAACCAGGAGGTCCGCGCCCAGGGTCTGTCGAACCTGCTCGGGCCTTGGCTGTCGGCGAGCCTGTCGGCGGGTTCCTTCACCCGCTCCGGGCTCAATCTGGAAGCCGGTGCGCGCTCCCCGCTGGCGGGTGCGTTTTCGGCGCTCTGGGTGGCCCTGCTGGCCGTGCTCGGTGCGCGCCTGATCGAACATGTACCGTTGCCGGCGATGGCCGCAGGCATCCTGCTGATCGCCTGGGGCCTGATCGACCGCCCGGCGCTCCGTGCGCTCTACCGCAGCGGCCGCGCCGAATGCCTGGTGGCCGGCCTAACCGCCCTGGCCACGCTGCTGTTGCCGCTGCAGAACGCCATCTACGCGGGAGTGCTGGCGTCGCTGTTCTTCTACCTGCGGCGCACCTCGACACCACGCGTACTGCGCCAGCGCAACGACGAGGAAGAAGTGCTACGCATCGAAGGCTCGATCTTCTTCGGCGCCTGCGACTACCTGCAACGCCTCATGCGCCAATGTGACAGGCCACGGCTGGTGCTGGACGCCCGCCAGGTGAACTTCATCGACTTCGCCGGCGCAGTGCTGTTGCAGCAGGAAGCCCGCCGCCTGCACGCCGAGGGACGCCGCCTGGTATTGCGCCACGCTCGCCCGCAGGTCCGCGAAGCGCTGGGCCGGCAGGCCGACGAAGGCTGCCGCCTGCACTACGAAGGCTGACGCTCAGGGCGCCGCCGGCGATGTCGGTGCGCTGTCGCCGGGCAGCAGTTGCGGCGATTCCCGCTGCAGCTTGTCGCGCATCATCTCCAACTGTCCAAGGGCGGCGCGAGCCTCGTCGATTTCCTCGGCGCTGCGCTCGCCACCCTGTTCGGCCGCCTCGATCCGCGCGCGGATTTCCGGGATCTGCTGTACGCCGCTGGTGTAGGCCTGTACCAGTTCGCGGGTCTGTCGTTCCTCGAAGGCCTGGTACTGCTTCGGATCGGCCAGCTCCTGCGCCGTCGCGCCCTGGCGTGGTTGCAGGCCGCCGAGCGGCGGGCTGCGCGGGTCGCCCTCGTCGCGCAGCATCTGCATGAACTGGATCGCCTGCTCGCGATCCAGTTCCGCCGCCGGCGGCTCCGCCTCGTACGCCGGTGCCACCGCTTGCGATCGTACCGGCGCCAGCGGCGGCGGACGGTCGTCGACCGCGGGCAGCGCCGCAACCGTCCTGGCTGGCGGCGGAGAAGACGAGGAAGCGGCCATATCGGCGGGCGCCAGCAACACGCCGGCGCAGGCCAGGGCGATCGCCAGCCCGCTGCAGCCGAGGGCAACGCCGAGCCAGCGCTTCACAGGCCTTCCACCCTGGCGCCGGCCAGCAGGTTGCGCAGGCGCGTCTCGAACTGCGCTGCCAGTTGCTCGCGCGCCACCGCCTGGTTCACCTCGAAGCGCACGCTGCGGTCGTCGAAGGGCAACTGGCGATCCTCGCGGCTACGCACCCGGACGATCTCGAACGCGCCGTCGATGCGCATCGGCTGGGAAACCGTATCGGCCTTCTGGATCAGCGCAGTCTTGCGCAGCAGGTCGAGCCGGCCGTCCTGGGGCCGTATCAGGCCTAGGTCGCCGGGCGGGTCGCGGTCCCTGTCGTCGGCCAGGGAATAGCGGCGTACCGCCTCGTCGAAGGCCAGGCCGTTGCGCAACTCGGCGTAGACCTTGTCCGCGCTCGCCTGGTCGGCCAGGCGGATATGCGCCGCCTGCACCTGCGCGACGTTGCGGTAACGCTCCAGGTTGCGCCGATAGTAGGCCTCGGCGTCCTTGTCGCTGACCTTGCCGGCGAGTTCCCGCAGCGCATCGGACTCATGGTGGAAATCACTGTAGAGGCCGATCTGGTGCAGATAGCGATGGCGCACCAGCTTGTCCCGCACCAGGGTCCTCACGCCCTGCCGCTCTGCCGGGCCGAAGCCGTCCCGGGCCAGGCGGTACCAGAGGTAGTCGCGGCGGATGCGGGTCTGGACCTGGCGCGCCAGGTAGGCGAGGTTGCCCTGTTGCAATTCGACCTGGCCCTGGACGTTGTCGCCTTCGTACAGCGATAGCAGGTCGAGGACCTGTGCCGGCTGGCCGGGAAACTGCCAGCCGATCAGCTCGACCCCGGCCGCCTCGCGGCGCTGCGTCTCGTCCAGCAGCAGGCTGTTTTCCACCAGGCCGCGGCTCCTCGGCGCCAGCACCTCGCGCAAACGCTCCGCGCTCAGGGCCCGGGGCTGGCGCAGGTATGGCCCGAGGTCCTCGCGGTAGCGCCTGCCGTATACCTGTTCGAGCAGGTTGCCGGCCTCGATCTCCACGCTGGCGTCGAGATCGGCGCGGCTCTGCGCGGTGAGCTGGTCTTCCACCGCGCGTGCCAGCAGGCGGTTTTCCACCAGGCCACGGCGCAACTGCTGCGGGTCGGTGTTGAACTTGACCCGCGACAAGGCCTGCTCGAGCAGGTCGACGCTTTTCCCCGGCAGCACCTCGCCGTCGATCCGCAGATCCTGCGGCGCCTTGGCGGGGACGCCATGGGCGCTCCACGCCAGCAGCCCGAAGGCGACCCCGCACAGTGCGCGACGCCAGCCCCGAGCGCGGTCAGAGAGCAGTCTGTGCATCGAAGCTGTTGGCGCCCTTGGTCAGTACGGTGACGGTCAGGGCGATGGACTCGGGAATCAGCTCCTTCGCCACCCGCAGGCGCGTCTCGTAGCTGGTGTCGTAGAGCGGCTCGGGACGCGCGTAGGCGACCTGGCCGGTCTGGGTGAGCAGGTCGCGGATGCTCTTGCTCGGATCGTAGCGCCCCACCAGGTTGGCCACCGCCGCCGGGTCGTTGAGCTTCTCGCTGGCGTAGTGGTCGTCGACCCAGCCTTCCCAGCTGGAATGGCCGTTGGCCGAGGTGATCCACACATGGTGCGGCTGGGCCACGTCGCCGGTGGCGTGCAGGGCATAGCCGATGGTTTGCAGCGAAGGCGCGGCGCGGAACTGCTCGAACCAGTAGGTGGCGAGGTTGTCGATCGGCTGGAAGGCGGCGGTCTGGAAGTCGCCGTAGTGCTCCTGCCAGTCCGAGCGGGTGCCCTGGCGGTAGTGCGCCTCGGTGGTGTCGAAGTCCTCGCGCTTCAGCTCGCGGTTGTAGAGATAGACCATGGCGTACCAGTCGACGTCGGCGATGCCGCCGTCGACCTTGTGGTAGCGGTAGTCGTAGCCGCCGTGGGGGTTGCCATGGGAGTCGCCGTCGCGGGCCAGGTTGAGGAAGTGCCAGTACGAGGTGTAGTTGACGATGCCCGAAGCCGCGCCCCACAGCGGCGCGTGTTCGTAGCCGACCCACCAGCCACCGAGACGGGTGTCCTTGAAGTCGTCCACGTCGAAGGCCGCCTGGCCGAGGATCTCCCCGGCCTGCGCCTCGCTGCCGGCGGCGCTCACGTAGAACCGGTAGGCCTGACGCATCTCCTCGGTGGCGTAGGAGGAGTTCATGAAGGCCAGGGCATCCTTGACGATGTTCTTGTGGGTCGGTTGCGACCAGGCGTTGGCCTGGCTGGCGATGGCGCAGATGCAGAGACCGGCGGCCAGGCGGGCGAAGGTTTTCATCGGCAGCGCTCGAGAGTGAGTGAAGCCTGAAGTCTTAACCCGGTTTTGTGATTCCTACATGTCAGATGGAAACCGATTTGAGACGTACGTCTCAAATGCTGCCTGACAACTCAGACAGTTGCCAATTGCCGGCGCAGCGTCTCCAACACCGGCGCCGAGGCAGGACGCACGCCACGCCAGAGGAAGAATGCCTCGGCGGCCTGCTCCACCAGCATGCCCAGGCCATCCAGGGTACGCGCCGCACCGCGTTCGGCGGCCCAGCGGTTGAAGGCGGTCGGTTCCTTGGCATACATCATGTCGTAGCAGACGGTACGGCCGGGCTCGATCACGCTCTGCGCCAGCGGCGGCACGTCGCCGGCAAGACTGGCCGAGGTGCCGTTGACGACCAGGTCGAAAGGCCCTTCGACCTCGGCGAAACCGCAGCCGCGCACCGCGCCGAGATCGGCGAACCGCTCGGCCAGATCCACGGCCTTCCGCGCCGTGCGGTTGGCGATCAGCAGCTCCGCCGGGCACTCGCCGAGGAAGGGTTCGAGCACCCCGCGCACCGCACCGCCGGCGCCGAGCAGGAGAACCCGCTTGCCGCGCAGCTCGACCCCGGCGTTCGCCGTCAGGTCCCGCAGCAAGCCCGCGCCGTCGGTGTTGTCGCCGCGCAGGCGACCGTCGGCCAGGCGGATCAGGGTGTTCACCGCCCCGGCCCGGGTGGCCCGCTCGCTCAATTCGTCCACCAGACGATAGGCCTCTTCCTTGAACGGCACGGTGACATTGGCGCCCTTGCCCTGCTCGAAGAAGCGCCGGGCGAACCCGGGGAAATCGTCCAGCGGCGCCAGCTGCGCGTCATAGACCAGCGCCTCGCCGGTCTGCTCGGCGAACAGGCGGTGGATCAGCGGCGACTTGCTATGGCCGATGGGGTTGCCGAATACGCAATAGCGGTCCATGGGTCGTTCCTTTGCCGGGGTGGGACGGGACGAGCGGACTCGTCCCCTGCGGGCGGGTCAGGGCTGGCCGGCGAGCCAATCGCGGTCGGCGAGGAAATACTCGGTCAGGCGCGCTTCCTCGCTGCCCGGCTCGGGTTTCCAGTCATAGCCCCAGCGCACCTGCGGCGGCAACGACATCAGGATCGATTCGGTACGGCCGCCGGACTGCAGGCCGAACAGGGTGCCACGATCGAAGACCAGGTTGAACTCCACGTAGCGACCGCGACGATAGGCCTGGAACTCTCGCTGCCGTTCATCGAACGGCGTGTGCTTGCGGCGCTGGACGATCGGCAGGTAGGCGTCGATATAGGCATCGCCGATGGCGCGGATGAAGGCGAAGCAGGTGTCGAAGTCCCACTGGTTGAGGTCGTCGAAGAACAGGCCGCCGATGCCGCGCGGCTCGTTGCGGTGCTTGAGATGGAAGTAGCGGTCGCACCATTCCTTGTAGCGCGGGTAGACGTCCGCGCCGAACGGCGCGCAGGCGTCGCGAGCGACCCGGTGCCAATGCACGCAGTCTTCCTCGTGGGCGTAGTAAGGGGTCAGGTCGAAGCCGCCGCCGAACCACCAGACCGGCTCCTCGCCTTCCTTCTCGGCGCAGAAGAAACGCACGTTGGCATGGGAAGTCGGCACGTGGGGGTTTTCCGGATGGATCACCAGCGACACACCGAGCGCCTGGAAACCGCGCCCGGCCAGTTCCGGCCGATGGGCGCTGGCCGAGGGCGGCAGGCTATCGCCGAAGACGTGGGAAAAATTCACTCCGCCCTTCTCGATCAATGCGCCGTCGCCGATTACCCGCGTCCGTCCGCCGCCACCGGCCGGACGCTCCCAGGCGTCCTCGGCGAAGCGGGCCTTGCCGTCCTCCGCCTCGAGGGCGGCGCAAATGCGGTCTTGCAGGTCGAGCAGGTAGGTTTTGACAGCGGCGATACGGTCGGTCACGGAGTTCACCTTGGAGCGGGGAGGCCGCGCGGGGCGCGGGCTGGCGACGAAACGAGGGCGCAAGCATACCACCCTGGATGGGTAGCCGGCGCTTGACGGCCGTCAAGGGGAAGGCTTGGATGAAGGCCTTTACCCAGGGTCGCCCACCCGGCGCGACCGTCCGAAACCCTGACGAAGCAGGAGTTCCAGCATGGCCAAGCGCATCCAGTTCGCTGCCTACGGCGGCCCCGAAGTCCTCGAATACCGCGACTACCAACCCGCCGAGCCGGGCCCCCGGGAAGTCCGCGTGCGTAATCGCGCCATCGGCCTGAACTTCATCGACACCTACTACCGTAGCGGCCTCTATCCGGCCCCCGGCTTCCCTTCGGGGCTGGGTAGCGAAGGTGCCGGCGAGGTCGAGGCGGTGGGCAGCGAAGTGACCCGTTTCAAGGTCGGCGACCGCGTCGCCTACGCCACCGGCCCGCTGGGCGCCTACAGCGAACTGCATGTGCTGGCGGAGGAGAAGCTGGTCCACCTGCCCGACGGCATCGACTTCGAACAGGCCGCCGCGGTGATGCTCAAGGGGCTCACCACCCAATACCTGCTGCGCCAGACCTACGAACTGCGGGGCGGCGAAACCATTCTCTTCCATGCCGCCGCGGGCGGCGTGGGCCTGTTCGCCTGCCAATGGGCCAAGGCCCTTGGAGTGCAGCTGATCGGCACCGTCAGCTCGCCGGAAAAGGCGCGCCTGGCCAGGCAGCACGGTGCCTGGGAGACCATCGACTACAGCCACGAGAACGTGGCGCGGCGGGTGCTCGAACTGACCGACGGGAAGAAGTGCCCGGTGGTCTACGACTCGGTGGGCAAGGATACCTGGGAAACCTCGCTGGACTGCGTGGCGCCGCGCGGCTTGCTGGTCAGCTTCGGCAACGCCTCGGGGCCGGTGACCGGGGTCAACCTCGGCATCCTCTCGCAGAAGGGTTCGCTGTACGTGACCCGGCCGACCCTGGGCAGCTACGCCGATACCCCGGAAAAACTCCAGGCGATGGCCGACGAGCTGTTCGGCCTGATCGAGCGCGGCGACATCCGCATCGAGATCAACCAGCGCTTCGCCCTGGCCGAAGCAGCCAGGGCGCATACCGAACTGGCCGCACGGCGAACCACGGGCTCGACCGTACTGTTGCCCTGAAGCGCGTACTCAGGCCGGGCGGATGACCTGTCCGGTCACCAGGTCGCGGATCAGGCTGGGGTTGCGGCGCCCGCCAAGGGCGCCGCCGAGGATAGCGTCCAGCTCGTCGTGGAAGTATTGCTCCACCCGCAGCCGCGTGCGCGCCGCCGGGCGCCCGGCCGGATTGGCCGAGGTGGAGATCAGCGGACCGGTGAGATGGCACAGTTCCTGTACCAGGGGATGGTCGGTGACCCGCACGGCGACGCTGTCGTGGACGCCGGTGACCCACTCCGGCAGGCGCTCCTGGTGCGGCACCAGCCAGGTGTTCGGCCCCGGCCAGGTACCGGCCAGGCGGTCCAGCCAGACGTCCGGCAGGTCTTCGAGAAGGAAGTCGAGCTGGTGAATGTTCGCCGCCACCACGATCAGCCCCTTTTCCACCGGCCGCGCCTTCAGCGCCAGCAGGCGATACACCGCATCCTCGTTCCATGGGTCGCAGCCGAGCCCCCATACCGCCTCGGTGGGATAGGCGATCACGCCGCCCTCGCGGACGACCCGGGCGGCGCATTGCGCACGAAAGCTGCTGATCATCGACTCACTCCAGCGGACAGGGTGCGCGAAGTGTACGGTTTCAGCCGGAGCGATGCACCCAGGTGCCGGCCTCGCAGGCGACCCGGCCGTCGAGTTCCAGTTCGCTGAGCGTCGCCAGCACGTCGGGCAGCGTCATGCCGCTGGCGGCAGCCAGGCCTTCGCTGGTGTAGGGCGCGGTGCGCAGCAGCGCCAGCAAAGGGTGGGGCAGGGGCTGCGCCGGCGCTTCCGCTGGCTCCGCCTGCGCCCAGCCGCGCAGTGCTTCGAGCACGTGCCCGACGCTTTCCACCAGCAGCGCGCCATCGCGAATCAGCTGGTGGCAACCACGTGCGCCGGGATGGTGGATGGAGCCCGGGATGGCGTATACCTCGCGACCCTGTTCCGCCGCCAGCCGCGCGGTGATCAGCGAGCCGCTGGCGGGACTTGCCTCGACCACCAGCACACCCAGCGAGAGTCCGCTGATGATGCGGTTGCGCCGGGGAAAGTTTGCCGGCAGCGGCGGGCTGTCCAGCGGCAGCTCCGAAACCAGCGCGCCGCCACCCTCGACGATGCGCCGCGCCAGCGCCTCGTGGCGGCGCGGATAGAGCCTGCGCAGGCCGGTGCCGAGGACTGCCACGGTCGCGCCGCCAACCTCCAGCGCGCCCTCGTGGGCGGCGCCATCGATTCCCAGGGCCAGCCCGCTGGTGATGGCGAAGCCGCCCTGCGCCAGGCTGCGCGCAAAGCTCCGGGCGGTGCCCAGCCCGGCGGGGCTGGCGCGGCGGCTGCCGACCATCGCCAGTTGCGGCCGTTCCAGAGTCTCCGGAGCGCCTTCGACGTACAGCAGCGGCGGGGCATCGGCGACTTCGGCGAGCAGTGCCGGGTATCCCGGGTCGTCCCACATCAGCAGGTGCCTGCGCGGACCTTCCAGCCAGCGCAGGGCTTCACCCGCCGCTTCCCGCACCGCCGGGCTGCGCCGCGCGGCGGCGGCCTCGGCAGGCACTCCCAGGGTGCGCCAGGCGCCGGCTGGCGCGGCAAGCGCGGAAGAGGCCGAACCGAAGGCCTCGATCAAGCGCAGGAAGCGCATGGGTCCCAGTTCGGGCAGGCCATGCAGGCGCAGCCGAGCTTCCAGTTCGGCTGGAGAATGGTTCTTCATCGCGACTCATCCATAGCAGGCAGGTCCATCGCTGACAGGAAGAGGGGAAGGGTCCGGCTTCGATCCTGGAAACCGTCGTATGAAATTTCCTTCCCCCAGAAACGCGAAACCCCCGCCGAGGCGGGGGTTTCGAGTCAGGGATTCTGCACCCTGTCGGTTACCGAGAGCGGCCTGCTGGCCATCAGAACCAGGGCGTAGCTCAGCTTCTTGTAGGTACGGAACACCATCAGCAGGCCGGCGCGTTCGTCGGGAATCTTCACCGACTCACCGGTAACGCGGTCGCGCACCGTCTCGCCGACCTTGTAGATCGCCAGCACGTTGCCCTCGGCCAGCCCGTCGCGCTGGCCACGGTTCAGGGTGACCACGTCGAACTGGCCGATCTGGGTCACGCCGCGCGGTACGTCGATGATTTCGCCCTTCACCTCGCGGCTCGGCTCGCCGGGCATGAAGGTGGAATTCACCGCACGCTCCTCGGTGGGGAACAGGCGGTCGCCCAGGCGCACTTCCTGGGTGGTGCGGGTCAGCGCCAGGGTCGCGACGTCGCCTTCGGTGGCTACCACCTCGCCGCCGCCGATGTCGTCGGCGTTGATGCCGAGGACTTCCTTGGTCTTCGGATCGATGTAGACCTTGCCCTGGCGGAAGATGCCATAGGCCGGCTGGCCGTCGGCGAACTTGCCGCGGGCGTAGATGCGGTCGCCGGTGCCGCTGACGATCCGCTCGGCGTTGCCGGCGACGATGTACGGCGCGCTGGTGAAGGTCTTCTCGTCATCGACGATGCGGTTGGCCAGCAGGAAGCTGTTGATCTTGTCCAGCGGGATGGTCGGGATGGCCTCGGCGATCGGCGTGCTGCGGATCTTCGGCGACAGCTTGATGGTCCCGCGCGATTCGCCACGGTTCAGCACCAGGCGTGGCTGGCCATCGACGTAGACCAGGCTGAGGGTGTCGCCGGGGTAGATCAGGTGGGGATTCTGGATCTGCGGGTTGGCGTGCCAGAGTTCCGGCCACTTCCATGGCTGGCGGAGGAATTTCCCCGAGATGTCCCACAGGGTATCGCCCCTGACCACCGTGTAGCGGTCCGGATGCCCTTCCCTGAGGTCGACCTGGGCCTGCGCCAGACCGCTCGCGGCAAGGAGCAGAAGGGCGACTAGTGATTTCCTCATGCAGTGAATCCCTTTATCATGTCGACATACGCGAAACGCCCGAAGCCCGCGAGAAACGCGGTCTGAAGCCGTTTTCAAGCTGCGCGCCATCTTAGCAGCGGATTTTCAATCGATTCCACAAGTGCATCACAAACGCATATGGCCATCCTGAACATTCTCGAATTCCCCGATCCGCGCCTGCGGACCATCGCCAAACCGGTGGAGGTGGTCGACGACGCGGTGCGCCAGCTGATCGACGACATGTTCGAAACCATGTACGAAGCCCCGGGCATCGGCCTCGCCGCGACCCAGGTGAACGTGCACAAGCGCATCGTGGTCATGGACCTCAGCGAAGACAAGTCCGAGCCGAGGGTATTCATCAACCCCGAGTTCGAACCGCTGACCGAGGAAATGGACCAGTACCAGGAAGGCTGCCTGTCGGTACCCGGCTTCTACGAGAACGTGGACCGACCGCAGAAGGTCCGGATCAAGGCCCTCGACCGCGACGGCAACCCCTTCGAGGAGGTCGCCGAAGGCCTGCTGGCGGTATGCATCCAGCACGAATGCGACCACCTCAACGGCAAGCTGTTCGTCGACTACCTGTCCACCCTCAAGCGCGACCGCATCCGCAAGAAGCTGGAAAAGCAGCATCGACAGCAGGCGTGACCCCATCCCCCAAAGGCTTGCCCCGGCAAGCCTTTTTCTTTTAGCGAGCCCCGCATGAGCCAAGCATTGCGCATCGTCTTCGCCGGAACCCCGGAATTCGCCGCCGAGCATCTCAAGGCCCTGCTCGACACCCCACATCGGATCGTCGCCGTCTACACCCAGCCCGACCGGCCGGCCGGCCGCGGGCAGAAACTGATGCCCAGCGCGGTGAAGAGCCTGGCCCTGGAGCATGGCCTACCGGTCATGCAGCCGCAGAGCCTGCGCAATGCCGAGGCCCAGGCGGAGCTGGCGGCGCTGCGCGCGGACCTGATGGTGGTGGTCGCCTATGGCCTGATCCTGCCCCAGGCGGTACTCGATATCCCGCGCCTGGGCTGCATCAACAGCCACGCCTCGCTGCTGCCGCGCTGGCGCGGCGCCGCGCCGATCCAGCGCGCGGTGGAAGCCGGCGACGCGGAGAGCGGCGTCACCGTGATGCAGATGGAAGCCGGGCTCGACACTGGCCCGATGCTGCTCAAGGTGAGCACGCCGATTTCCGCCGCGGACACCGGCGGCAGCCTGCACGACCGGCTCGCCGCGCTCGGCCCGAAAGCGGTGGTCGAAGCCATCGCCGGCCTGGCCGCCGGCACCCTGCATGGCGAGGTCCAGGACGACGCCCTGGCCACCTACGCGCACAAGCTGAACAAGGACGAGGCACGCCTCGACTGGAGCCGTCCGGCCGTCGAACTGGAGCGCCAGGTCCGCGCCTTCACCCCCTGGCCGGTCTGCCACACCAGCCTCGCCGATGCTCCGCTGAAAGTCCTCGGCGCCAGCCTGGGGCAGGGTAGCGGGGCGCCCGGAACCATCCTCGAGGCCAGCCGCGACGGCCTGCTGGTCGCCTGCGGCGAAGGCGCCCTGCGCCTGACCCGCCTGCAATTGCCGGGCGGCAAGCCACTGGCCTTCGCCGACCTCTACAACAGCCGTCGCGAGCAATTCGCCGCCGGCCAGGTGCTCGGCCAATGAACCCGCGTCTCGCCGCCTGCCAGGCGCTGGCCGCGGTGCTCGCCGGACGCGCCTCGCTGTCTGGCGCGCTGCCGCCGCAACTGGACAAGGTCGCCCCGCGCGATCGCGGCCTGACCCAGGAGCTGGCCTTCGGCGCGGCGCGCTGGCAACCGCGCCTGCAGGCCCTGGCCGCGCGCCTGTTGCAGAAGCCGTTCAAGGCCGCCGACACCGATATCCACGCCCTGCTGCTGATCGGCCTCTACCAGTTGCTCTACACGCGGATTCCGCCGCACGCCGCGATCGGCGAGACCGTCGGCTGCGCCGACAAGCTGAAGAAGGGCTGGGCCAAGGGCGTGCTCAACGCCGTGCTGCGCCGCGCGCAGCGCGAAGGCGAGACGCTGCTGGCCGAGGTCGACCGCGATCCCTCGGCGCGCCTGGGCCATCCGCGCTGGCTGCTGAAAGCGCTCAAGCAGGCCTGGCCGGAGCAACTCGACACGCTCTGCGCGGCGAACAACGCACACCCGCCGATGACCTTGCGGGTCAATCGGCGCCACGGCGAGCGCGATGCCTACCTGGCCGAACTCGCCGAAGCCGGGATCGAGGCCCGCGCCTGCGACTACAGCCGCGACGGCATCCAGCTCGCCGCGCCGCGCGACGTACGCGAACTACCGGGCTTCGCGGAGGGCCGCGTCAGCGTCCAGGACGAAGCCGCGCAACTGGCCGCCGAGCTGCTCGAAAGCGCGCCCGGCCAGCGTGTCCTCGACGCCTGCTGTGCGCCTGGCGGCAAGACCTGCCACCTGCTGGAAACCCAGCCGGGACTGGCCGAAGTGGTCGCCGTCGACCTCGAGGAGAGCCGCCTGGTAAGGGTTCGGGAAAACCTCCAGCGGCTCGGCCTGCAAGCCAGCCTGGTCGCCGCCGACGCCAGGGCCACCGGGGAGTGGTGGGACGGCAAGCCGTTCCAGCGCATCCTCCTCGACGCGCCGTGCTCGGCCACCGGGGTGATCCGCCGCCACCCGGACATCAAGCTGGCGCGCAAGCCGGAAGACATCGCCGCCCTGGCGCACCTGCAAGGTGAATTGCTCGACGCACTGTGGCCTACCCTGGAAGTCGGCGGCGTGCTGCTCTATGCCACCTGTTCGGTGATGCCGGCAGAAAACAGCGACAGCATCGCCGCCTTCCTTGCCCGTACGCCCGGCGCCCGCGAACTGGACCTTCCCGGCCCCTGGGGCATGAAACAGCCCCACGGCCGCCAGTTGTTGCCGCAGGTGGAAGGCCACGATGGCTTCTACTATGCCAAGCTGATCAAGATATCCGCCCGTTGATCGAAACCTGACGAGCCGTTCCTGCCATGAAAATCATCATCCTAGGTGCCGGCCAGGTCGGCGGCACACTGGCCGAGCACCTGGCCAGCGAAGCCAACGACATCACCGTGGTCGACACCGACGGCGACCGCCTGCGCGACCTCGGCGACCGCCTCGACATCCGCACCGTGCAAGGCAAGGCCTCGTTCCCCACGGTGCTGCGCCAGGCCGGCGCCGACGACGCCGACATGCTGGTGGCGGTGACCAATAGCGACGAGACCAACATGGTCGCCTGCCAGGTCGCCTACACCCTGTTCAATACCCCGACCAAGATCGCCCGCGTCCGCGAGCCGGCCTACCTGACCCGTACCGGCCTGTTCGACAACGAGGCGATCCCGGTGGACGTGCTGATCAGTCCGGAGCAGGTGGTCACCAACTACATCAAGCGCCTGATCGAACATCCCGGCACGTTGCAGGTGATCGACTTCGCCGAAGGCAAGGCGCAACTGGTCGGGATCAAGGCCTACTACGGCGGCCCTCTGGTAGGGCAGGAGCTGCGCCAGTTGCGCGAGCACATGCCGAACGTGGATACCCGCGTCGCCGCGATCTACCGCCGCAACCGGCCGATCATTCCCCAGGGCGACACGGTGATCGAGGCCGACGACGAAGTCTTCTTCATCGCCGCCAAGGCCCATATCCGCGCGGTAATGGGCGAGATGCGCAGGCTCGACGACAGCTACAAGCGGATCATCATCGCCGGCGGCGGCAATGTCGGCGAGCGCCTGGCCGAGGCCATCGAGAGCCGCTACCAGGTGAAGATCATCGAGCGCAGCCCGCTGCGCTGCCGGCACCTCTCGGATACCCTGGACAGCACCATCGTGCTCAACGGCAGCGCTTCCGACCGCGACCTGCTGCTGGAGGAGAACATCGGCGAGACCGACGTGTTCCTCGCCCTGACCAACGACGACGAGGCCAACATCATGTCCTCGCTGCTGGCCAAGCGGCTCGGCGCGAGCAAGGTGATGACCCTGATCAACAACCCGGCCTATGTCGACCTGGTGCAAGGCGGCGAGATCGACATCGCCATCAGCCCGCAACTGGCGACCATTGGCACCCTGCTGGCCCACGTTCGCCGCGGCGACATCGAGAGCGTACACTCGCTGCGCCGCGGCGCAGCCGAAGCGATCGAGGTGGTGGCCCATGGCGACGCCAAATCGAGCAAGGTGATCGGTCGCTCGATCAACGAGATCAAGCTGCCGCCGGGCACCACCATCGGCGCGCTGGTGCGCGACGAGGAAGTGCTGATCGCCCACGGCGACACCCACATCGAGAGCGGCGACCACGTGCTGCTGTTCCTGGTCGACAAGAAATACATCCGCGACGTCGAGCGACTGTTCCAGGCCGGCCTGACGTTCTTCTGAGGCACGCCCTATCGCGAACGGCGATAGGGCTTCGGCCTACGAACACGAAGGGGCCGCGTGCCTCCTTCGCAACGGCCGAAACCCCCTGTTCCGTGCAAAACCTGGCCGGAGCCGGGCACAATGGCCGGCATCGTTGGAAGAGGGCAGGGTGATGATCGAAGGTCTGGAAAAGATGCTGGCCAAAGGCGTGGACAATGCGCTGCTGCGCTTCGGCCTGGGCAAGGGCTACCTGGACGCGGGCGACGCCGAACGCGCGACGGAACACCTCCAGCGTTGCGTAGAGCAGGACCCGAAGTATTCCGCTGGCTGGAAACTGCTGGGCAAGGCGCGCCAGGCTGCCGGCGATCTCGCGGGCGCCCGGCAGGCCTGGGAGCAAGGCCTGGCAGCCGCCG
Source organism: Pseudomonas sp. FDAARGOS_761 (assembly GCF_013343155.1). NCBI lineage: Bacteria > Pseudomonadati > Pseudomonadota > Gammaproteobacteria > Pseudomonadales > Pseudomonadaceae > Pseudomonas > Pseudomonas sp. FDAARGOS_761. The sequence goes on from NZ_CP054572.1 coordinate 5,554,862, forward strand.
CGACGCATGGCGACAAGCAGGCCGAAAAGGAAATGACGGTGTTCCTGCGCAAGCTCGATAGGGCGAGAACCTGAGCGTCCGGCCGAGGCTCGCGCTTCCCCGGCCAGGACGGAGTACAGCGCGTTCTCTCCACCCGTAGGCCGGAGTTCCGGCAGACGGGTCGGGCGTCCTCATCCAGCGCTGGCGGAACGGTTCGAGCACGCCCCGACGACACTTTTACAAAGACCTGTTCCACACATTCGTAGGCAACTTCTGTCAACGATGTAGCCTGCATCCCGAACGCCCAACACCCCATTGAGCGACCGCTGCCGGCCCTCTAGCTTCGACTCATCGCTTCGGTCCAAGCCCGAACGCGACACCCGACTTCAACTACTTTTCCGGAGCCAACATGTCGAAGCACGAGCGTTCAGTCCCGTCCTATGTCGAATACCCATACGAGCAAGCGATCCTCTACGTTCACCGGAACGCCTCTGCCAATGAGTTGCTCGAATCCGTACAGGAGCGCCTGAGGGCTCTCCTCGGTCTCCTCCATGCCTTGGAAAGGATCGAAGTGCGGACAGGGCAGGGCGTTCCCATTCAGCGCGTGGCGCACATCCTGGTCACGCTCGGCGGCGATGCCCTGACGCTGCTCACGGCCGCGCACCGGGCTACCACCTCCTAACGAAGAAGGGCGCAACGGTCACGGCCGTTGCGCCCTTCCTCCAGATTGCCTCGATGAGCCTCAAGCGTTGCTCTGCGGCCGCCCCGGCAGCATCTTCAGGATGCCATTGAGTAGCATGCCGTAGAGCGGCACGAACAGCAGAAGGCTGATACTCAGCTTCACTCCGTAGTCCACCGTGGCGATTTCCACCCAGTGTTGCGCCATGAACGGATTGTCGCTGCGCCAGAACGCCACGAAGAAGAAGGTGAAGGTGTCCAGCAGGTTGCCGAGGATGGTCGAGGCGACTGGCGCGGTCCACCAGTGCCGGGAACGACGGAGGCGATCGAATACCTGGATGTCGAGGATCTGTCCGAGCACATAGGCGAGGAAGCTTGCCAGGGAGATCCGTGCGACGAAGGTGTTGAACTCCAGCAGCGCGGAGAAACCACGGAACGCCGCTTCCTGGAACAACACCGAGACCACGTAGGAGGCGATCAACGCCGGGATCATGACCCGGGCGATGACCAGCCGGGCAGGGCCCTTGCCCAGCAGGCGCACGGTGAGGTCGGTTGCCAGGAAGATGAACGGAAAGCTGAAGGCGCCCCAGGTGGTGTGCCAGCCAAACAGGGTGATCGGCAACTGCACCAGGTAGTTGCTGGCGATGATGATGAAGATGTGGAAGGCGATCAGGCCGGCCAGGGTGCCGCGCCAGGCCGCCGGAGAAGAGGCTGACATGTACTGTCCTTTTTGCGCGATGGGGTGAGGGAACCCATGCCCGGCACCATGCCGAGCGGCGCGCATTCTAGCCGATAACCGGCAGCGGTTTCGCCCACTCTGTGATCAGTGGCTCATGCCTGGGGTTCCACGTGGAACATCACCGTTCAGGCTTCGCTGAGAAAGCGCAGGCCGACGCCTTCCGCATCGACTCGCACGACTTCCATCTGCAGGATCGGCGCGTCGATCGGCAGATCCTGTACCTGGCCAGTAACGACACTGCCTGTTGGGAGCTGGGTCAGATCCGGGTGTTTGACATAGACCCCGGTGTCGGAGAGGTCGCGTGTCTGCGCCATCAGCTCGCCAAATAACGGGTGACTGATACGGATTCGGCACTTGAGCGGGGTTCGTGGGTATTGTCGTTGATTATCCATCGAGTCCCTCGGGACCTGCGGAGGAGGCGGCAGAGCTGAGCATAGTACCCGGATATGAAAAAGGCGTCTTCCGACGCCCTTTCCTCAGTACCATTTTTTCTCGCCATCCGGGCGGTTCTTGAAGCGCTTCATGCTCCACATGTACTGGCTGGGATAGGCTCGTACATACTTCGCCAACTCGCGGCTCATGGCTGCTACAGACACTTCCAGGTCCTTGTCGTACATGTCCGCCGGAGCCGCTTCGAGGATCACCTTGTAACCGCTACCATCGGGCAGGCGCACCGCATGGAAGAACACTCCACGCGCCTTGCCGCGTGAAAGCAACTGCGGGACGAACTTGCTGATCAATGCAGTGGTGCCCAGGTAGGGCACGAAGAGCCCAGCGGTACGCGCGGGCTCGGGGTCGGCGGGAATCCCTACGCAACCGCCTTTCTTCACTTCCTTGATGACACTGAGGATACCCTCCGGAGTGGAAGGTGCGACGCGATTGCCCAATTGCACGCGTTGCTTCTTCAGCAACTCGTCCACTGCCTTCAGCTTGGGCGGACGATAGAAGATGATCGGCTTGGCGTAAGAGCAATAGAAGTGGTTGAGTACTTCCCAGTTTCCCAGGTGACTGGTAATGCCGACCAGGCCATCGCCGGAAGCCAGCGCTTCCTCCAGCACTTCCATGCCTTCGACCTCGCGGATGTACCTCAGCGACTTTTCAGGCGGCCAGATCCAGGCACAGGCACTTTCGGTGAGGGTACGGCCAATATCCATCAGGCTTTGTCCGACCAGCTTTTCCAGTTCGGTTTCGGACAACTCGGGGAAGCACTTGGACAGGTTGATCCGCACTACCTCGCGGGATCGATTCGGCAATTTCCACATCAGCCAGCCTATGCCGGCCCCGACGCCTTGCACGGCACGCCAGGGCAATAGCGCGAACAGGCGTAGGGCCCCCACCACCAGGGCACCTTTGAATTTCTCCACGAAACACTCCTCGCTCGACTCGAACGCGCATTGTACGCCAGGAAGAAGGGCGAGGGCGGCAGCCAAGGAAGCGGGGCGACCAGCTATGCTACGCGCCGATGTTCCACGTGGAACATCCGAACGCATCCATCAGGGAGCGCCCGGCTAGCCGACGAGTTGGGCGTAACGGTCGCAGTCCTGGGTATGGTCCATGACCATGCCGCTGGCCTGCATGAAGGCGTAGCAGATGGTCGGCCCGACGAAGTTGAAGCCGGCCTTGCGCAGCGCCTTGCTCATGGCCTCGGCTTCCGGGGTAATCGCCGGCACCTCGGCACGACCAGCGAAATGGTTGATCTTCGGCTGGCCGCCGACGAAGGACCAGAGGAACCCAGCCGGGTCATCCAGCTCCAGCCAGGCCTGGGCGTTCTGCCGCGCAGCGTTGAGCTTGGCCCGATTGCGAATGATGCCGGGGTCGAGCATCAGTTCGTCGATCTCAGCGTCGCTCATTTGTGCCACCCGCTGCACGTCGAAGCCGAACAGCACCTCGCGGTAGCGCTCGCGCTTCTTCAGCACGGTGATCCAGGACAACCCGGCCTGGAAGCCCTCCAGCAGCAGAAGTTCGAACAGCGCGTCGGGATCGCGCTGCGGCACACCCCACTCCTCGTCGTGGTAGGCCATGTAGAGAGGATCGTCGTTGCACCAGAAGCAGCGTGGCATAAGGCTTTCCGTGGTTTTCCAGGGATCGGGGGGACGGGCGAGGCGGCGCGGGAATCGGGTATACTTCCGCGTTTTGTATCGAAGCCTCAGCACAGGTGAATTTCGTGAGCCAGACTACGCCCGCCGTGCGCACCTTCCAAGACCTGATTCTCGCCCTGCAGAACTACTGGGCCGAGCAGGGCTGCGTGGTGCTGCAGCCCTACGACATGGAAGTGGGCGCCGGCACCTTCCACACCGCCACCTTCCTCCGCGCCATTGGCCCGGAGACCTGGAACGCCGCCTACGTCCAGCCGAGCCGCCGCCCCACCGACGGCCGCTACGGCGAGAACCCCAACCGCCTGCAGCACTACTACCAGTTTCAGGTGGTCCTGAAGCCGAACCCGGAGAACTTCCAGGAGCTGTATCTCGGCTCGCTGAAAGCCATCGGCATCGACCCGCTGGTCCACGACATCCGCTTCGTCGAGGACAACTGGGAGTCGCCGACCCTCGGCGCCTGGGGCCTGGGTTGGGAAATCTGGCTGAACGGCATGGAAGTCACCCAGTTCACCTACTTCCAGCAGGTCGGCGGCATCGAGTGCTATCCGGTCACCGGCGAGATCACCTACGGCCTGGAGCGCCTGGCCATGTACCTGCAGGGCGTGGACTCGGTCTACGACCTGGTCTGGACCGACGGCCCGTTCGGCAAGGTCACCTATGGCGACGTGTTCCACCAGAACGAGGTGGAGCAATCCACTTTCAACTTCGAGCACGCCAACGTGCCGAAGCTGTTCGAACTGTTCGACTTCTACGAAAGCGAAGCCAACCGCCTGATCGCGCTGGAGCTGCCGTTGCCGACCTACGAGATGGTCCTCAAGGCTTCGCATACCTTCAACCTGCTGGATGCGCGGCGCGCCATCTCGGTCACCGAGCGCCAGCGCTACATCCTTCGCGTGCGTACCCTGGCCCGCGCCGTGGCGCAGAGCTACCTGCAGGCCCGCGCGCGCCTCGGCTTCCCCATGGCCACCCCCGAATTGCGTGACGAAGTACTGGCCAAGCTGAAGGAGGCCGAATGATGAGCGCCAAGGATTTCCTGGTCGAACTGGGCACCGAAGAGCTGCCGCCAAAAGCCCTCAACAGCCTCGGCGAAGCCTTCCTCAGCGGTATCGAGAAGGGCCTCAAGGCTGCCGGTCTGAGCTATGCCGCTGCGCGTTTCTATGCGGCGCCGCGCCGTCTCGCCGTGCTGGTCGAGCAACTCGCCGTGCAGCAGCCCGACCGTACCGTCAACCTAGACGGTCCGCCGCTACAGGCCGCCTTCGACGCCAGCGGTAACCCGACCCAGGCCGCCCTGGGCTTCGCCAAGAAGTGCGGCGTGGATCTGCAGCATATCGACAAGAGCGGTCCGAAGCTGCGCTTCAGCCAGACCATCGCCGGCCAACCGGCCGCCGGCCTGCTGCCTGGCATCGTCGAGGCCTCGTTGAACGAACTGCCGATTCCCAAGCGGATGCGCTGGGCAGCTCGCCGCGAGGAGTTCGTGCGTCCGACCCAATGGCTGGTGATGCTGTTCGGCGACGATGTGGTCGAGTGCGAGATCCTCGCCCAGAAAGCCGGGCGCGAATCCCGTGGCCACCGCTTCCACAATCCGGACAATGTGCGTATTTCCAGCCCGGCAGCGTATCTGGAAGACCTGCGCGGCGCTCATGTGCTGGCCGATTTCGCCGAGCGCCGCGAGCTGATCGCCAAGCGCGTGGCCGAACTGGCCGCCGAGCAACAGGGCAGCGCCATCGTGCCGCCGAGCCTGCTCGACGAAGTGACTGCACTGGTCGAGTGGCCGGTGCCGCTGGTCTGCTCCTTCGAGGAGCGCTTCCTCGAGGTCCCGCAGGAAGCCCTGATCACCACCATGCAGGACAACCAGAAATACTTCTGCCTGCTGGACGCCAACGGCAAGCTGCTGCCTCGCTTCATCACCGTCGCCAACGTCGAGAGCAAGGCGCCGGAGAACATCGTCAGCGGTAACGAGAAGGTGGTTCGCCCGCGCCTCACCGACGCCGAGTTCTTCTTCAAGCAGGACAAGAAGCAGCCGCTCGAAAGCTTCAATGAGCGCCTGCGCAACGTAGTGTTCCAGGCCCAGCTCGGCACCGTGTTCGAGAAGGCCCAGCGCGTCTCCGGCCTGGCCGCCTACATCGCCGAACGTATAGGCGGCAATGCGCAGAACGCCGCGCGCGCCGGCATCCTGTCCAAGTGTGACCTGGCGACCGAGATGGTCGGCGAGTTCCCCGAAATGCAGGGCATCGCCGGCTACTACTACGCCACCCACGGCGGCGAAGCGGAAGACGTCGCCCTGGCCCTCAACGAGCAGTACATGCCGCGCGGCGCCGGCGCCGAGCTACCCTCGACCCTGACCGGCGCCGCCGTGGCGGTGGCCGACAAGCTCGATACCCTGGTCGGTATCTTCGGCATCGGCATGCTTCCCACCGGCAGCAAGGACCCCTACGCGCTGCGCCGCGCTGCGCTGGGCGTGCTGCGCATCCTCATCGAGAAGCAGCTCGACCTGGACCTGGTAGCCGCGGTCAACGCCGCCGTCGAGCAATACGGCGACAAGGTCAAGGCCGCCGGCCTGGCCGAGCAGGTGCTGGACTTCGTGTTCGACCGCCTGCGCGCGCGCTACGAGGACGAAGGCGTGGACGTGGCCGTGTACCAGTCGGTGCGCGCGCTCAAGCCAAGCTCGCCGCTGGACTTCGACCAGCGCGTACAGGCCGTCCAGGCCTTCCGCCAGTTGCCTGAAGCCGAGGCCCTGGCCGCGGCGAACAAACGGGTGTCGAATATTCTCGCCAAGTCCGAGGACGAGGTTCCGCCGAACGTGGATGCCAGCCTGCTGGTGGAAGCCGCCGAGAAGGCCCTGGGCAGCGCCGTGGCGAACGCCGAGAGCGAAGTCGCGCCGCTGGCAGCGGCACGCGACTATCGCGCCGCGCTGGCCCGCCTGGCGGCCTTGCGCGAGCCGGTGGATACGTTCTTCGCCGATGTGATGGTCAATGTCGACGACGCGGCGGTGCGCGCCAACCGCTATGCGCTGCTGGCCAAGCTGCGCGGGTCGTTCCTCGGGGTGGCGGACATCTCGCTGCTCGGCTGAGCCAGTCCCGCCTCGAAGAAAAGGCCCGGCGTCCTCGCGACACCGGGCCTTTTTCACTACAGGACCTTCAGATACTCCAGCAGCGCGCGCTTCTCCTCGGCCGACAGGCTGGTGCCGTACTCATGGCCGCAGCGGCTGTTGCCGGAATCACGCTGCTCGCAGCCGGTGGTCTTCAGCACATAGCTGCCGAATTGGGTCTGCTGGGCGGCGAGGCCGACCTTGTCCACGTCGTAGGCCGAGCCCACCGGGAAGGATTCCACCCGCTCCGCGGCCGGCTTCAGCAACTCTTCCAGGGTCGGCACCGAGCCGTTGTGCAGGTACGGCGCCGCCGCCCAGATCCCCTGCAGGACGCGCGACTCGTAGGGGTAGGGGTCGGCCTGGGTACGCACCGGCTTCTGGAAGGCGGTCAGCAGTTGCCGGGTTTCGTCGGTCATCACGCTTTCCGGCTTGACCGCCGCCGCCTTGGCATCGTGCTTCTCACCGAGGATCGGCACGAAGTGCTGCAGGATCGAACCGGCCACCGCTACGGCGAGTACATCGAAGGCTCCGTCGGTCGCCTTCAGCGGCTGGCCGAACGGCATCCGCGCGCCCTCCATCACGCCGGTCTGCACCTGGCCATCGAGGATGGCGTGCTGGCGGCTGTCGCTGCCGACGTCCCTCAGCGGAGTGTCCCAAAGCACCAGGTCCTTGATCCGGATGCCGTGGCACTCCACGCAGCCACCCTCGTCGGTCTTGCGGGCGAAGATCAGCGCGCCTTTCCTGGCCAGGTGCTTGTCCACCGCCCAGGGCCACTTCGGCGGGCCGATCTTCTTGATCAGCTCCTCCAGCTTGCCCAACCCGTGGAAGTTGGCCGAGTTGACCTTCAGGTAGTCCATGCCCAGCAGGTGGAACTTGCTCTTCTGCGGGTGGAAGGTGGCGAACACCCCGTAGACCTCGCCGACATTGCGCGCCAGGCCGAGCAGGTCGTTGCCGTTGGCGGCGAAGCCGGGCCACTGGGTCTTGTTCTGCCGCGCCGCGTTCCACAGGAACGGGTAGCGCACCGGCGCATCCGCCGCCTTGATGTTGTCGGGAATCAGATAGGGCGGCGCGGTGCCGATATCCAGCCCGGTAAGGCGGTTGAAGATCATCGATACCGCGTCCAGTCGCGCCGGTCCCCAGGTGTCCTTGGGCAGCGCGCGCTCGATCAGCGTGTGATAGGGCTCGTACCATTCCTTCACCGCCGCGAGCAGGGCGTCACGCGCACCGGGAGGCGGATTGGCCCCGAGGATCTGCTTGGCGAAGGCGTCGAAGGCGGCGTCATCGCTGGTCAGCGGTCCCACGGCCCGATCGAGGTCGGCGAGGAATGCCTGGAAGTCGACGATCGCCGGACCGCCGTCGATCCGATAGGCCGTGCCCTTCACCTCGATCTGCCGGGTATGGCAGGCCGAACAGGTCATGCCGACCATCTGCCGGGCGCCCGTGCCGGCTACGGTGAAGCCCACCGGCAGGCCTTCCGCGGGCGCCTTGGGATTGGGCAAATAGCCGTAGCGGGCCAGGCTGTCGGCGAGGAAAGGCGTTCCATCCGGCTGTCGCAACGCCTTGAGCCAGGGCAGGGGCATCACCTGCGAGCCCTGGTCGCGGCTGTAGAAGTCCTGGCGGTGGCTTTCGGTCCATTCCTTGCCCTGGTCGAGCATGACCGGAGCGGCCGCCAGGGCGGCGGAAGAAAGAGCCAGGGAAACGAGGGACAAGCTTGAAAGGTGCAGTGTCTTTTTCAGGCGTTTCACGGTTACCGTCCTTGGGAACGGGCAGACGCCCCGGAACTCCCCGTCGTCATGCCCGCTCCACCTGTGGTGGAAACACGGCCGGTCGGCCGTGCTGGCATGCGATAGGCGCTTACTGCGTTACTCCGGTGATCCACCCGCCAAGGGGTTCGCACGTACTCCGAGACACCCACTGCTGCGTGCCAAATGACTCCCTGGCCTGGGATTGCCATTCCATTGCCATTATTGAATCTAGTACAGATTGTCCAGCGTAGGGGGCTCGTCGATCCATCCGCGATGCTCCGGCTGGCTGAGGTAGAATCGATCCTTTCCGTTCATGGCCAACTGCGCATCGATGTCCCGTTCCCTGCTGATTCTCGACCGCGATGGAGTCATCAACCTCGACTCCGACGATTACATCAAGACCCTCGACGAGTGGATCCCCATCCCCAGCTCGATCGAGGCCATCGCCCGCCTGAGCAAGGCCGGCTGGACCGTCGCGGTGGCTACCAACCAGTCCGGCATCGCCCGTGGCTATTACGACCTGGCGGTGCTCGAGGCCATGCATGCGCGCTTGCGCGAACTGGTCGCGGAGCAGGGCGGCGAGGTCGGCCTCATCGTCTATTGTCCGCATGGACCGGACGACGGCTGCGAATGCCGCAAGCCGAAGCCGGGTATGCTGCGGCAGATCGGCGAGCACTACGGGGTCGATCTGTCGGGTATCTGGTTCGTCGGCGACAGCATCGGTGACCTGGAGGCGGCGCGGGCCGTCGATTGTCAGCCGGTGTTGGTAAAGACCGGAAAAGGTGTACGTACGCTGGGCAAGCCCTTGCCAGAGGGCACCCTGATATTCGACGATCTGGCGGCAGTCGCCAGCGCATTACTTCAGTAAGGTCAGAATACATGTCGACAGTGCAGGCCATCAGAACCGTCCTCTTTTACCTGCTGCTGTCCGCCAGCGCGTTCGTCTGGGGCACCCTCAGCTTCTTCATCGCGCCGATCCTGCCGTTCCGCGCCCGCTACCGCTTCGTGGTACAGAACTGGTGCCGCTTCGCGATCTGGCTGACCCGCGTGGTCGCCGGCATCCGCTACGAGGTGCGCGGGCTGGAGAACATCCCGGAAAAGCCCTGCGTGATCCTCTCCAAGCACCAGAGCACCTGGGAAACCTTCTTCCTCTCCGGCTTCTTCGAGCCACTCAGCCAGGTACTAAAGCGCGAGCTGCTCTACGTGCCGTTCTTCGGCTGGGCCCTGGCCCTGCTCAAGCCCATCGCCATCGACCGCAGCCAGCCGAAGCTGGCCCTCAAGCAACTGGCCAAGCAGGGCGACGAGTGCCTGAAGAAAGGCGCCTGGGTGCTGATCTTCCCGGAAGGCACGCGTATTCCGGTGGGGCAGATGGGCAAGTTCTCCCGCGGCGGCACCGCCCTGGCGGTCAACGCCGGGCTACCGGTACTGCCGATCGCCCACAACGCCGGGCAGTATTGGCCCAAGGCCGGCTGGGCCAAGTACCCGGGCACCATCCAGGTGGTGATCGGCCCGGCGATGCACGCCGAAGGCGAAGGCCCGCGCGCCATCGCCGAGCTAAACCAGCGCGCCGAAGCCTGGGTCAGCGAGACCATGGCCGAGATCAGCCCCATCCAGCAGCGGGTCAGCCATCCGGAGCCGTCGGTGGTCTCGTGAAGGGCCGCAAAGCCCCCTGCAAGGCGCACTGTGCGCCGATTCGATAAAAGAAGCCCCGCCATAGCGGGGCTTCTTGTTTTCACGCGAGGCGCAAAGCAAGGCCGGTTGGCAACGATCGACCGAATCGACCGGCGTCCGCTGCCCACAGGAGCGGTGCAACGCCGCCAGGAGGCCCGGGCCCAGGGTGCCAATGCCGGCGAGCAACCGGGGCTCGACCACACCTTGGCAAGGCACCCCTGGCGCCCGTATCCAGGCTACCTGGCGCAAAAAGAAAACCCCGGCGCCAGGCCGGGGTTTCCATGAGGGTCGGTCTGCCGACCTGTGTAGAGAGGCAGTAAATCTGTCATTCAGCTCTCTAGTAAAATCAATGACTTACGAGAGAAACGGGCAGAATTATTGTCACGTTTGCGCCGCATAAAGTGACATTTTCCGCCGGAATGACCGCAATAAATGTCATTTCCCGCATAGCCTGCTGAGAGCACACAAGCCGGGTAGAGGATGCCGTTCACCCAGGATTGGCAACCTGCCAATACGGTTCAGAGTAGGGCAGAAGGCAGGCTGATGGAAGCCCAAATTTGGCTCTGATCGTAGGCAAATTTCACCTCACCAAGCGCCTCGGATTGAAGGGCTCCGATGCCCAGACTGCCTTCCAGTTTAAAGCTACGAACGACTGATCTGATTGAAGAGTGCCTGCGCAGCCTCCCTGGCTCTGGCGTCATCTACAGCATTCAGTGCCTCCAAACGAACCCCTTCATCTCCTGCGACATAAAGTGGCCCTCCCTGGTCATCGTCGTATTCCTGATCCGCGTACAGACCGCCTTCATGGTAGGCCCGCAACGTACTCTCCCGCAGATCAGTACCCAGATGCAGGGCTAGGTAAACCCAGACCCAGTTCTGAAATAGGTTGCCCCGATCATCCTCATCAATCAGGTCGCGCATCGCCTCAATATCACCATGCAGAGCTGCCTGGTGATTCCAATGCCTTGCGGAATCGACATCACCGGCATCCTCAGCCAACCAGACTAAAGATCGCATTGCCTCCACATGCCCTAAGCCTGCTGCTTCCTTGTACCAATGCTCGGCTTGTCCAAAGTCCCCCTGGTGCTCAGCTCGCTGCGCACACTCAAGAGCAATATCCAGACGAGCATCTGCCCATCCCAGACGTGCCGACTCTTTCAGATGGAGTTCTTCTCGTTCAGCATTGAGCAGGCGCTCCTTGTAAGCCGTCGCCCACTCCAACTGCACCCCTTCAAGCTCGCGGCCCTGCTCCATTAACGAGTACCAATAAGAGGAGCCCGCCTCCTCACCGAGATCGTCCCCTCTATATATCAGTGCCAATGCGTAATGAGCTGCCGCGCAGCCTCTCGAAGCGGCACCGTTCAGGCCGTCAATCAGCAACGCTATTTTCGTAGGGTCGAGTGATGGTGACGAACCGCTCACCTGCTCAGCGTCCAGGGCTTCGTCATCGTCATACCAGTCATCGGCGTCTGCCCAATAACGTTGTTGCAGGACAACCTGTCACACGTCCAGGTTCGACACCGCCAGCGCGTTGCTTTCGATGAAGTCGCGGCGCGGCTCCACGGCATCGCCCATCAGGGTGTTGAAGATCTGGTCGGCGGCGATGGCGTCCTCGATGGTCACCTTGAGCATGCGCCGGACATTCGGATCCATGGTGGTTTCCCACAGCTGCTCAGGGTTCATCTCGCCCAACCCCTTGTATCGCTGGATGCTGTGGCGCTTGGTACCTTCGGCCATCAGCCAGTCCAGGCCGTCCTTGAAGGCGCTGATCGGGCGCTTGCGCTCACCCTTCTGCACGTAGGCGCCGTCTTCCAGCAGGCTGTTCAGCTGGTCGCCGAGCAGCGACACCGAGCGGTAGTCATTGCTGGCGAAGAAGTCACGGTTGAAGGTGACGTAGCTGGACAGGCCGTGGGCCACCAGTTCCACCTCGGGCAGCCACAGGTGGCGCTCGCGGTCTTCGCGCAGGCTGGCCTTGTAGGTCAGGCCAGACTTCTCGGCGGCGGTCAGGCGCGCCTGGAACTTCTCCAACCAGCCCTGCATGGCCGACTCGTTAGCCAGGTCGTCCACCGACACGGTAGGCAGGTAGATGAAGTGCTCGGTCAGCTCCTGGGGGTACAGGCGCGACAGGCGCTTGAGGGTGGCGATCACCCCGCGATACTCGTTGACCAGTTTCTCCAGCGCCGCCCCGGACAGGCCCGGAGCGTGCTCGTTGACGTGCAGACTGGCGTCTTCCAGGGCCGACTGGGTCATGTACTCTTCCATGGCCTGGTCGTCCTTGATGTACTGCTCCTGCTTGCCGCGCTTGACCTTGTACAACGGGGGCTGGGCGATGTAGATGTAGCCACGCTCGATCAGCTCGGGCATCTGGCGGAAGAAGAAGGTCAACAGCAGGGTGCGGATGTGCGAACCGTCGACGTCAGCATCGGTCATGATGATGATGTTGTGGTAGCGCAGCTTGTCGATGTTGTATTCCTCGCGGCCGATGCCACAGCCCAGGGCGGTGATCAGCGTACCGACCTCCTGGGAGGAGAGCATCTTGTCGAAGCGTGCCTTCTCGACGTTGAGGATCTTACCCTTGAGCGGCAGGATCGCCTGGGTCCGGCGATTGCGGCCCTGCTTGGCGGAACCGCCCGCGGAGTCACCCTCCACGATGTACAGTTCGGAGAGCGCCGGGTCCTTTTCCTGGCAATCGGCCAGTTTGCCGGGCAGGCCGGCGATGTCCAGCGCGCCCTTGCGGCGGGTCATCTCGCGCGCCTTACGTGCGGCCTCGCGGGCACGGGCGGCGTCGATCATCTTGCCGACCACGGCCTTGGCTTCGTTGGGATTTTCCAGCAGGAAGTCGGCGAAGTACTTGCCCATCTCCTGTTCCACCGCGGTCTTCACCTCGGAGGAGACCAGCTTGTCCTTGGTCTGCGAGCTGAACTTCGGGTCCGGTACCTTCACCGAGATGATCGCGGTGAGGCCTTCGCGGGCATCGTCGCCGGTGGTGGCGATCTTGAATTTCTTCGCCAGGCCTTCGGCCTCGATGTAGTTGTTCAGGTTACGCGTCAGCGCCGAACGGAAACCGGCCAGGTGGGTGCCGCCATCACGCTGCGGGATGTTGTTGGTGAAGCAGAGCAGGTTCTCGTTGAAGCTGTCGTTCCACTGCAAGGCGACTTCCACACCCACGCCGTCCTCTTCACGCTGGACGTTGAAGTGGAATACCTCGTTCACCGCGGTCTTGTTGGTGTTCAGGTACTCGACGAAGGCCTTCAGACCGCCTTCGTACTTGAACAGCTCCTCCTTGCCGGTACGCTCGTCGCGCAGCAGGATGCCGACGCCGGAGTTGAGGAAGGACAGTTCGCGGATGCGCTTGGCCAGGATGTCCCAACTGAAGTGGATGTTGCTGAAGGTCTCCGGGGACGGCTTGAAGTGAACTTCGGTACCGGAGCCATCAGTCTCGCCCACTTCGCGCAGTGGGAACTGCGGAACGCCGTGGTGGTAGACCTGTTCCCAGACCTTGTTGTGGCGACGGATGGTCAGGCGCAGCTCATGGGAAAGCGCGTTCACCACCGAGACGCCCACACCGTGCAAGCCGCCGGACACCTTGTAGGTGTTGTCGTCGAACTTGCCGCCGGCGTGGAGGACGGTCATGATCACTTCCGCCGCAGAAACCCCTTCTTCCTTGTGGATATCCACCGGAATACCGCGTCCATTGTCGCGGACAGTGATCGACTCATCCGTATGGATGGTGATGCTGATTTCGCTGCAGTAACCGGCCAGCGCTTCGTCGATGGAGTTATCCACCACCTCGAACACCATGTGGTGCAGACCGGTGCCATCGTCGGTGTCGCCGATGTACATGCCGGGGCGCTTGCGTACGGCATCCAGCCCCTTCAGCACCTTGATGCTGGAAGAGTCGTACGTGTTGTTCTCGCTCATGCTTCACTCCCGATGGTCGTGGTCTGAGAGACTTTTCCATGTTCCACGTGGAACATGGATACCGGCGTATCCGTGCGCCAGCCGTCTTTCAATAGTTGCGGGTCCACGCAGGTGATGAATACCTGGCAACCCAAATCTTCAAGCAAGCGGCAAAGAGCCATTCGATGCTGCTCATCCAGTTCCGAGGGCAGGTCGTCCACCAGGTAGACGCACTGTCCGCGCTTGGCGCGATTGATCAGATGGCCTTGGGCGATGCGCAGGGCGCATACCACCAGCTTCTGCTGACCGCGCGAGAGAATCTCCGCGGCGTTATGACCTGCCAACCGTATGCGAAGATCCGCACGCTGCGGTCCCGCCTGGGTGTGGCCCATCTGCTGGTCGCGCAACAGGCTGGAAGCCAGAACCTCCAGGAGGTCCCGGTCCTTGTCCCAGCCTCGGTAGTAGCTAAGGGTCAGGTCATCCAGTGAAACCAATTCGGCGAGTGTTTCCTCGAATACCGGTTTCAACGCCTGGATATAGCTTCTGCGGTAGGCATCGATCTCATCGCTGGCCAGGCTCAATTCCCGGTCCCAGGCCGCTTGCGACGCGGGGTCCAGTTTACCATGCCGGAGCCAGGAGTTCCGCTGGCGCAGCGCCTTCTGCAGGCGCTGCCAGACGGGCAGAAACCGAGGTTCCACGTGGAACACTCCCCAATCGAGGAACTGTCGGCGGATCTTCGGCGCTCCCTCGAGCAACCGAAAGCTGTCCGGGTTGATCAGTTGCAGTGGGAGAGTTTCCGCCAATTGAGCCGCACTCCGGGCATTCTGCCCATCGATGCGGATGGTGAACTCGCCCTGGCGCTCACGGGAAATCCCCAGGTTGCTGGCGATGCCGTTGGCCAACATCACCTGGCCGAATACGGTGCAGGCCGCTTCCTCATACTGGATCACCGGCTGCAAGCGCGCACTGCGGAATGAACGCGCCAGGCCCAGCAGGTGGATGGCTTCGAGCACACTGGTCTTGCCGCTGCCATTATCGCCGTAGAGGATGTTGATGCGAGGGGAGGGGGAGAGGGTCACCGGGTGCAGGTTGCGCACCGCGGTGACCGAAACGCGGGTCAGGGACATTCAGCGTGATTAGAGGCGCATCGGCATGACGACATAGGCAGAATCGTCATTGTCGGCCTCGTGGACCAGGGCGCTGCTGTTGGAATCGGAAAGGATGAAGCGGACCTGCTCGGTACCGATCACACCCAGCACGTCGAGCAGGTAACTGACGTTGAAGCCGATCTCCAGGTTGCCGCCGTTGTACTCGACCTGCACTTCTTCCTCGGCCTCTTCCTGCTCCGGGTTGTTCGCCTGGATTTTCAGCAAACCGTTGGAAAGCTGCAGGCGAATGCCGCGGTACTTCTCGTTGGAGAGGATCGCGGTACGGCTGAAGGCTTCGCGCAGTTGCTGGCGGTCACCGACCACCAGCTTGTCGCCACCGCGCGGCAGTACACGCTCGTAGTCCGGGAACTTGCCGTCCACCAGCTTCGAAGTGAAGGTGAATTCGCCAGTGGTGGCACGGATATGGTGCTGGCCCAGGACGATGCCGACTTCGCCGTCCTGCTCGGTGAGCAGACGAGCCAGTTCGAGGATGCCTTTGCGCGGCACGATCACCTGGTGGCGGTCCTGCGACGGGATCTGCGCATCCAGCGAGCACATGGCCAGTCGGTGGCCGTCGGTGGCGACGGAGCGCAGGGTGCCACCGTTCACTTCCAGCAGCATGCCGTTGAGGTAGTAACGCACGTCCTGCTGGGCCATGGCGAAGCTGGTGCGGTCGATCAGGCGACGCAGCTTGCTCTGGGCAATGCTGAAGTTCAGCGAGCCGGGACCTTCCTCTACGGTGGGGAAATCGTTGGCAGGCAGGGTGGACAGGGTGAAGCGGCTACGCCCGGCCTTCACCAGGAGTTTCTGCTCTTCGACACGGATGTCGATCAGCACGTCGTTCGGCAGGCTCTTGCAGATGTCCATCAGCTTGCGCGCCGGTACGGTGATCTCGCCGGGTTCGGCGGCATCTTCCAGTACCACGCGACCAACCAGTTCGACCTCGAGGTCGGTGCCGGTCAGCGACAGTTGCTGGCCTTCGACCACCAGCAGGACGTTGGAGAGAACCGGCAATGTCTGGCGGCGTTCCACGACGCCGGCGACCAGTTGCAGCGGTTTCAACAGGGCTTCGCGTTGAATGGTGAAATGCATGGTCTAGTCCCTTGCCTCGTGGGCTGCGTCAGGTTGTCAGGGTACGCAGCAGGTTCTTGTAGTCCTCGCGGATATCCGCGTCGGATTCCCTAAGTTGAGCGATCTTACGACAGGCGTGCAACACCGTGGTGTGATCCCGACCGCCGAAGGCCACGCCGATCTCCGGCAGGCTGTGGTTGGTCAGCTCCTTGGAGAGCGCCATGGCCACCTGGCGCGGGCGCGCCACCGAACGCGAACGCCGCTTGGACAACAGATCGGATATCTTGATCTTGTAGTACTCGGCGACGGTGCGCTGGATGTTGTCGATGCTGACCAGCTTGTCCTGAAGGGCCAACAAGTCCTTCAGCGACTCGCGAATCAGCTCGATGGTGATCGGCCGGCCCATGAAGTGCGAGTGGGCGATCACCCGCTTCAGCGCACCTTCCAGTTCACGCACGTTGGAACGGATGCGCTGGGCGATGAAGAAGGCCGCGTCGTGCGGCAGCTCGATCTTCGCCTGCTCGGCCTTCTTCATCAGGATCGCCACCCGGGTTTCCAGTTCCGGCGGCTCGACGGCCACCGTCAGGCCCCAGCCGAAGCGGGACTTCAGCCGCTCTTCCAGGCCTTCGATTTCCTTCGGATAGCGGTCGCTGGTGAGGATCACCTGCTGGCCGCCTTCGAGAAGGGCGTTGAAGGTGTGGAAGAACTCCTCCTGGGAGCGCTCCTTACGGGCGAAGAACTGGATGTCGTCGATCAACAGTGCGTCCACCGAGCGGTAGAAGCGCTTGAATTCGTTGATGGCGTTGAGCTGCAAGGCCTTCACCATGTCCGCGACGAAACGTTCCGAATGCAGGTAGACCACCTTGGCGTTCGGGTTCTTCTTCAGCAGGTGGTTGCCCACCGCATGCATCAGGTGGGTCTTGCCCAGGCCGACGCCACCGTAGAGGAACAGCGGGTTGTAGCCGTGCTTGAGGTTGTCCGCCACCTGCCAGGCGGCGGCACGGGCCAACTGGTTGGACTTGCCCTCGACGAAGTTCTCGAAGGTGAAGGTACGGTTGAGATAGCTGGTGTGCTTCAGCGCGCCTTCGACCTGGACGTTGCGCTCGGTGCGTACCGCAGGCGCGGCTCCGGCCGGCATGGCGGCGGCCAGCGGATCGATGCTGGGTTCTTCCGGCTCGTAGGGGTCGCTCGACACGCTGGGAGCCGTCGTCACTGGCGGCAGCTCTTCACGTGGCACCACCACGGGCGCGGCCGATACCGGCTGCACTGGCGCCGGCGGCGGAGCAACCGGAGGCGGGGGAGCCACGTGGGTCTGCGATGGGACGATGGCGGCGCGCGGCGTACGGCTACGCTTGCTGCCTATTAATAAGGAAAGCGCGGGCAACTGACCCTCGCCGCGTTCACCGAGCAGTTCCAGAAGCCGACCGAGGTATTTCTCGTTCACCCAATCGAGGACGAAACGGTTGGGTGCATACACACGCAATTCGTCGCCTTCGGCTTCGACCTGCAAGGGACGGATCCAGGTGTTGAATTGTTGGGACGGCAGCTCATCGCGGAGAAGATCCACGCACTGCTGCCAAAGTTCCACGGACACGGATATCCCCCAAAGATTGGAAAGGCGGCACAACGAAATAAGCGCCTATTGTAGCCGGACGGGCCGTACTTATCCACATGCCGATGCGCTGAGGCCCCAAGCAAATCAAGACCTTAATAAAAGCAGGCAGGCCGACGGACGGTCGTCCTGGACTTTGTGGATAACCCTTGCTTTGAAGGGGGTACATCCCTGCGCACAGGCGTGTGGAAAAAACCGCTGTGGATAACCATCTCGTTCATCCCCAGGCTTCGCTCAGGAAGGAAACAGCCTCGACACCGGTTCTCGACAACCTTTTTCCTGCCGGAGAAACACGCAGTTGCTGGGCTTCATCGAGTTATGCACAGAAAAGCGCCGTCCCAAGAGCATTAACCGTTTCTATCCTTTAAAAGAAAAATGACTTCCTTGTATCTATCTATTACGTCATCGCTGGTTGGAAATTGACCTGCCCGTTCGATTTCACTAGAATCGCCGGTCTCTTTAAACGGGGTCACTGCGACCTCAAGTCGTCAACCCAGGTACCGAATCATGAAACGTACTTTCCAACCCAGCACCCTCAAGCGCGCTCGCGTCCACGGTTTCCGCGCCCGTATGGCCACCAAGAACGGCCGTCAGGTTCTGTCGCGTCGTCGCGCCAAAGGCCGTAAGCGTCTGACCGTCTGATTTATCCGGTACGGGTGGTGAGTCGGGACTTCGACCGGGACAAGCGTCTACTGACAGCCCGGCAATTCAGCGCAGTCTTCGACTCTCCGACCGGCAAGGTCCCCGGCAAGCACGTCCTGCTGCTGGCGCGCGAGAACGGTCTCGATCACCCCCGCCTGGGCCTGGTGATCGGCAAGAAGAACGTCAAGCTCGCCGTCCAGCGCAATCGCCTCAAACGCCTGATCCGCGAATCGTTCCGCCATAACCAGGAAACCCTGGCTGGCTGGGATATCGTGGTGATCGCGCGCAAAGGCCTGGGCGAACTGGAAAATCCGGAGCTGCACCAGCAGTTCGGCAAGCTCTGGAAACGCCTGTTGCGCAATCGACCTCGCACGGAAAGCCCTGCTGACGCCCCTGGCGTGGCCGACGGTACTCATGCATAGGTCGATGCCCGCGCATCCCGATCCCTGTAGTGTCATCCCCCCTTCGATGACCCGGCACCGTCGTTCCCAGCCAAGTTGTACTTCCCTAGCGTACGAGGCTATCGCGCAGCATGGCCCGCGACGCAATGGTCGCCCGAGTGCGGTTTCCTCCACTCGGCTCCATCACTGGCAATCCCGTAGCCGCGATCTGCTACTGTCAGTTTCCTTCAAGCCCCGCCCTTTCTCGATGGCCGAGTAACCATGGACATTCAACGCTCGATTCTCATCGTCGCCCTTGCAGTCGTGTCCTACCTGCTGGTTCTCCAGTGGAACAAGGATTACGGTCAGCCTGAGCTGCCCGCCGCCAGCGCTTCGATGAACACCACGCAAGGCCTGCCGGACACTCCGTCCGCCTCGGGCACCAGCAGTGACGTTCCCACTGCCCAGAGCAGCGCGGCCGGCAGCGAAGCCGCCGACAAGCCGGTTGCGGTCAGCGACAAGCTGATCCAGGTGAAGACCGACGTCCTCGACCTGGCCATCGATCCCCGTGGCGGCGATATCGTCCAGCTCGGCCTGTTGCAGTATCCGCGCCGCCTGGACCGTCCGGACGTGCCGTTCCCGCTGTTCGACAACGGTCGCGAACGTACCTACCTGGCGCAGAGCGGCCTCACCGGTGCCGACGGCCCGGACGCCAGCAGCGCCGGCCGCCCGCTGTTCCACAGTGCGCAGAGCAGCTACCAGTTGGCCGACGGCCAGAACGAACTGGTCGTGGACCTGAGCTTCAGCCACGACGGTGTCAACTACATCAAGCGCTTCACCTTCCACCGTGGCCTGAAAGCCGATTGCTCGGACAAGGAAAAGGCCCAGAAGAAGATCGAGTGCATCAATGAAAACGCCTATCAGGTCGGCGTCAGCTACCTGATCGACAACCAGAGCGGCAAGACCTGGAGCGGCAACCTGTTCGCCCAGCTCAAGCGCGACGGCAGCGCCGACCCGTCCTCGACCACCGCCACCGGGGTGTCCACCTACCTCGGCGCCGCGGTCTGGACCCCGGATTCGCCGTACAAGAAGATCTCCACCAAGGACATGGACAAGGAACAGTTCAAGGAGTCCGTGCAGGGTGGCTGGGTCGCCTGGCTGCAACACTACTTCGTGACCGCCTGGGTTCCGACCAAGGGCGAGCAGCACCAGGTCATGACCCGCAAGGACGGCCAGGGCAACTACATCGTCGGTTTCACCGGCCCGACCCTGAGCGTTCCGGCGGGTAGCAAGGTGGAAACCGACCTGACCCTGTATGCCGGCCCGAAACTCCAGAAGCACCTGAAGGAACTCTCCCCGGGCCTGGAACTGACCGTCGACTACGGTTTCCTCTGGTTCATCGCCCAGCCGATCTTCTGGCTGCTGCAACATATCCACAGCCTGATCGGCAACTGGGGCTGGTCGATCATCGCCCTGACCGTCCTGATCAAGCTGGCCTTCTTCCCGTTGTCCGCCGCCAGCTACCGTTCGATGGCGCGCATGCGCGCGGTGTCGCCGAAGATGCAGGCGATCAAGGAACAGCACGGCGACGATCGGCAGAAGATGTCCCAGGCGATGATGGAGCTGTACAAGAAGGAGAAGATTAATCCGCTGGGCGGCTGCCTGCCGATCCTGGTCCAGATGCCGGTCTTCCTCTCCCTCTACTGGGTACTCCTGGAAAGCGTGGAAATGCGCCAGGCGCCGTGGCTCGGCTGGATCACCGACCTGTCGGTGAAGGATCCGTTCTTCATCCTGCCGATCGTCATGGGCGGCACCATGCTGATCCAGCAGATGCTCAACCCGACCCCGCCGGACCCGATGCAGGCCAAGGTGATGAAACTGATGCCGATCATCTTCACCTTCTTCTTCCTCTGGTTCCCAGCCGGTCTGGTGCTGTACTGGGTAGTCAACAACTGCCTGTCGATCGCACAGCAGTGGTACATTACCCGCAAGATCGAGGCAGCCGCGAAGACCGCCTGACGTCTATCGCGAAAACTGTCCACAACAAGACGCCCCCTCGAGGGGCGTCTTGCTATCCGGAGATATCCACATGCAAGCCGCCACCGAAACCATCGTCGCGATAGCTACTGCCCAGGGCCGCGGCGGCGTGGGAATCGTCCGCGTCTCCGGCCCCCTCGCCGGACAGATGGCCGTGGCCGTGAGCGGACGCCAGCTGAAAGCCCGGCATGCGCATTACGGACCGTTCCTCGATGCCGGTGGGCAGGTGATCGACGAAGGCCTATCACTGTATTTCCCCGGCCCGAACTCGTTCACCGGCGAAGACGTACTCGAACTGCAGGGGCACGGCGGCCCCGTGGTACTCGACCTGCTGGTGCAGCGTTGTCTGGAACTGGGTGCCCGCCAGGCGCGACCGGGCGAGTTCAGCGAGCGTGCGTTCCTCAACGATAAGCTCGACCTGGCCCAGGCCGAAGCCATCGCCGATCTGATCGAGGCCAGCTCGGAGCAGGCCGCGCGCAATGCATTGCGTTCCCTGCAGGGCGAATTCTCGCGCCGGGTACATGCATTGACCGAGCAACTGATTTCCCTGCGCATCTATGTCGAAGCCGCCATCGACTTCCCCGAGGAAGAAATCGACTTCCTCGCCGATGGCCATGTACTGGGGCTTCTGGAAAAAGTACGCACAGAATTATCCACAGTGCAGCGCGAAGCTTCCCAAGGCGCCCTGCTGCGCGACGGCATGACCGTGGTCATCGCCGGACGACCGAATGCCGGCAAGTCCAGCCTGCTGAATGCCCTGGCCGGTCGCGAGGCGGCCATCGTCACGGACATAGCCGGCACCACCCGCGATGTACTGCGCGAACATATCCACATCGATGGCATGCCCCTGCATGTGGTGGACACCGCAGGCCTGCGGGATACCGAGGACCATGTAGAAAAGATCGGCGTGGAACGTGCGCTGAAAGCCATCGGCGAAGCCGATCGCGTGCTGCTGGTGGTGGACGCCACCGCCCCGGAAGCAGCGGACCCGTTTTCCCTATGGCCGGAGTTTCTCGACCAGCGACCGGAACCGGGCAAGGTCACCCTGATCCGCAACAAGGCGGATTTGTCCACAGAGTCCATTGGCCTCGAGGAAAGCGCGGACGGCCACGTCACCATCACCCTCTCGGCGCGCACCGGCGCCGGCCTGGAGCTGCTGCGCGAACACCTGAAGGCCTGCATGGGCTTCGAACAGACCGCGGAAAGCGGTTTCAGCGCCCGCCGGCGCCACTTGGAAGCGCTACGCCTGGCAGGGCAGGCGCTGGAGCATGGCCACAGCCAACTTATCCACAATGGCGCCGGCGAACTGCTGGCCGAGGATCTGCGCCAGGCCCAGCAGCACCTGGGCGAAATCACCGGCGCATTCACCCCCGACGACCTGCTGGGTCGCATCTTCTCGAGTTTCTGCATCGGCAAGTAATGGGGCTCGGCCCACGCCGAGTTGTGGATAACCAGGGCAAGGTTCGCTCCGGTTCTGCGTACTTTCCTTTCACTGTGCCCCTTGCCGCCGGCACTCAACCACGCAGGCATGGATTGCCGGCGCGCCGCTTCGTCCCCGAGAAAACCATCTGCGCCGATGTCGGTCTGCATGGGATGATATCCACCTGGGAGAGGTTTATGCACAGGCACCGCGCTCCGATCCGGCGTCCGCGAAGGCGCTGCGCTGTGGTCAATCTCTACCTGCTCGCCCCTCTCGAATGGCGTATCTATCCCGTTGTCTCGCCTGGCGCTATCGCCACGCGCCGGGACGTTCCGTGCACGCAAGTCAACCCGGTAAGCGGTTTATCCACAAGCCTGGAAGAGATTCTGCGAAAAGAGCTATTGCAGACCCTGGACTCCGTCGATACCGGCCAGGCGGGGCCCTCGCCTTCGGCTCCCAAGACGTCCCAGGGCGAGCACTCGGACACTACAACATGGAGATCGTAGCCAACCTGGCGGTATGGCTCGGCGGCGAATGCCATGTCGGACAGATGATCGACTGGTTCGGCAGTTACGACCGCACTAGCGGGCTCAGTGCTCGGCTACTGCTGCGCAAACCCGCTAACGAGGGCTCCGAGCGGGATTTCCAGGTCTCCGCCAAGCGCCGCTTCGAGCGCCTGTCGTCATCCATCGATACGCTGGAAAGCGGCAACGACTGAGCCTTTCCCACGCCTTTCCATCTCCTTCTTCCTACCTGGCTGCGGTCCTGCCGCGGCCCGGATACGCTCGCCTGAAACCTGTGGAAAACCCCAGGGACAGGAGGGTAGATAAACCCGCCGAAGCTCTGTGCATAACTCCACATGTTGATAACGAGCCATTCCATCCACAGCTAAAAAACGCTTATCAACAGGGCCCAGATAGGGTTTGGGACAGCCTTATCATTCGCTACAGGCTATGTCTTTACTGGGCTCGACGTACTTATCAACAGAAAAGCCGCTGCCAAGTAATAAACATAAGTTCTAAAAAGATATAAACATTCCTTTCCTTTTATTTTTTGTAAGCCCGCCGAGCCATTTTGCTCCCTCGATCTGGATTGGCTATTTTTTGTCCAGGAGTCTTCATTCAGGTTCGCTAAATCCTTATACTGTCCGGCTTTCCTGAATTCCTGCTTCTGAACAGGCCGAGGTGCGCGGTGGATTTCCCTACCCGTTTTGACGTAATCGTGATCGGCGGTGGCCATGCAGGCACCGAAGCCGCACTCGCGGCTGCGCGCATGGGTGTGAAAACCCTGCTGTTGACCCACAATGTGGAAACCCTGGGGCAGATGAGCTGCAACCCCGCAATCGGCGGCATCGGCAAGAGCCATCTGGTCAAGGAAATCGACGCCCTTGGCGGCGCCATGGCCGAAGCCACCGACAAGGGCGGTATCCAGTTCCGCATCCTTAACAGCCGCAAGGGGCCGGCAGTGCGCGCCACTCGTGCACAAGCCGATCGCGTGCTCTATAAGGCCGCTATCCGCCATACACTGGAAAACCAGCCGAACCTGTGGATATTCCAGCAGGCCTGCGACGACCTGATCGTCGAGCAGGATCAGGTCCGCGGCGTAGTGACCCAGATGGGACTACGCTTCCATGCCGACAACGTGGTCCTGACTACCGGCACCTTCCTCGGCGGACTTATCCACATCGGCCTGGAGAACTACTCCGGCGGACGCGCCGGCGACCCGCCGTCCATCGCTCTGGCGCGTCGTCTGCGTGAATTGCCGCTGCGGGTCGGCCGTCTGAAGACCGGCACGCCGCCGCGGATCGACGGGCGCAGCGTGGACTTCTCGGTGATGACCGAGCAGCCGGGCGACACGCCGATCCCGGTGATGTCCTTCCTTGGTTCGAAGGAACAGCATCCCGAGCAGGTCAGTTGCTGGATCACCCATACCAACGCCCGGACCCACGAGATCATCGCCGCCAACCTCGATCGTTCGCCGATGTATTCCGGTGTGATCGAAGGCATCGGCCCGCGCTACTGCCCGTCGATCGAAGACAAGATCCATCGCTTCGCCGACAAGGAAAGCCACCAGGTCTTCCTCGAGCCGGAAGGCCTGACGACCCACGAGCTGTATCCCAACGGCATTTCCACTTCCCTGCCGTTCGACGTGCAACTGCAGATCGTGCGTTCCATCCGTGGCATGGAAAACGCCCACATCGTGCGGCCGGGCTATGCGATCGAGTACGACTTCTTCGATCCCCGCGATCTCAGGTACAGCCTGGAGACCAAGGTCATCGGCGGCCTGTTCTTCGCCGGCCAGATCAACGGCACCACCGGCTACGAGGAAGCAGGCGCCCAGGGCCTGCTGGCCGGCGCCAATGCTGCGTTGCGTTCGCAGGGCAAGGACAGCTGGTGCCCGCGCCGTGACGAGGCCTACATCGGCGTGCTGGTGGACGACCTGATCACGCTCGGCACCCAGGAGCCGTACCGCATGTTCACCTCGCGGGCGGAATACCGCCTGATCCTTCGCGAGGACAACGCCGACCTGCGTCTCACCGAGAAGGGGCGCGAGCTGGGCCTTGTCGACGATCGGCGCTGGGCTGCCTTCGAAGCCAAGCGCGAAGGTATCGAACGCGAGGAACAGCGGCTGAAGAGCACCTGGGTGCGGCCGAATACCCCGCAGGGCGACGCCATCGCCGAGCGCTTCGGTACGCCGCTGACCCATGAATACAACCTGCTCAACCTGCTGAGCCGCCCCGAGATCGATTACGCCGGCCTGGTAGAGATCACCGGCGACGCTGTGGATAACCCCCAGGTGGCCGAGCAGGTGGAGATTCGCACCAAGTACGCCGGCTACATCGACCGCCAGCAGGAGGAAATCGCCCGGCTGCGCGCCAGCGAAGATACCCGCCTGCCTGTGGATATCGATTACCTGGGGATTTCCGGCCTGTCGAAGGAAATCCAGAACAAGCTGAACCAGGCCCGTCCGGAAACCCTCGGACAGGCTTCGCGGATCCCCGGCGTCACGCCGGCTGCGATTTCGCTGTTGTTGATCCACCTGAAGAAGCGTGCCTCTGGCCGCCAACTGGAGCAGAGCGCTTGATGTCTGCGGTAACCCAACACCACGCCGACGAACTCGCGCGCGGTGCTGACGAGCTAGGCGTCGCCCTCGACGCCGACAAGCAACGCCAGCTGCTGGCCTATCTGGCCCTGCTGATCAAATGGAACAAGGCTTACAACCTGACCGCCGTACGCGACCCGGACGAGATGGTTTCGCGCCACCTGCTCGACAGCCTGAGCATCGTGCCTTACGCCGAGGCTGGGGATAACTGGCTGGATGTCGGCAGCGGCGGCGGCATGCCCGGCGTGCCGCTGGCCATCCTGTTCCCGGAAAAGCGCCTGACCCTGCTCGACAGCAACGGCAAGAAGACCCGCTTCCTGACCCAGGTGAAGCTCGAGCTGAAGCTGGCCAACCTCGAAGTCGTGCACAGCCGAGTGGAAGCCTTCCGTCCCGAGAGCCCCTTCGATGGCATCGTTTCCCGCGCTTTCAGCAGCCTGGAGGACTTCGCCAACTGGACCCGCCACCTCGGTGGCCAGGAAACCCGCTGGCTGGCGATGAAGGGCGTGCATCCGAACGAAGAGCTGGCGGCACTCCCGGAGGATTTCCGGGTCGAAGCCGAGCACGCGCTGGCGGTACCCGGTTGCCAAGGTCAGCGGCATCTGCTGATACTGCGGCGCACAGCATGAGGGGGAACAGGGATAACCATGGCTAAGGTATTCGCGATCGCCAACCAGAAAGGCGGTGTCGGCAAGACCACGACCTGTATCAACCTCGCGGCCTCCCTCGTGGCGACCAAGCGCCGCGTCCTCCTGCTGGACCTGGATCCCCAGGGCAACGCCACCACCGGCAGCGGCATCGACAAGCACAACCTGGAGCACTCCATCTACGACGTGCTCACCGGCGAGTGCAACCTCGCCGAGGCCATGCAGTTCTCCGAACACGGCGGCTACCAGTTGCTGCCGGCCAACCGCGACCTGACCGCCGCGGAAGTGGTGCTGCTGGAAATGGACATGAAGGAAAATCGCCTGCGCAACGCGCTGGCGCCGATCCGCGAGAACTACGACTACATCCTCATCGACTGCCCGCCGTCGCTGTCGATGCTCACCGTCAATGCGCTGACCGCCGCCGACGGCGTGATCATCCCCATGCAGTGCGAGTACTACGCGCTGGAGGGACTGACCGACCTGATGAACAGCATCCAGCGCATCGGCCAGTTGCTCAACCCGACGCTGAAGATCGAGGGCCTGTTGCGGACCATGTACGATCCGCGCATCAGCCTGACCAACGATGTCTCCGCGCAGTTGCAGGAGCATTTCGGCGACACCCTCTACAGCACCGTCATCCCGCGTAACGTGCGCCTCGCCGAAGCCCCCAGCTTCGGCATGCCGGCGCTGGTTTACGACAAGCAATCCCGCGGCGCCATCGCCTACCTGGCGCTGGCCGGCGAGCTGGTCCGCCGCCAGCGCGCCAAAGGCCGCGCCGCAACCGCATAAGGAACCCGCATGGCAGCCAAGAAACGTGGACTGGGACGCGGGCTCGATGCCCTGCTGGGCGGCTCGAGTCCCGCCAAACTGCAGGAAGAAGCCGTACAGGCCGACCGCCGCGAGTTGCAGCAGATCCCCCTCGACCTGATGCAGCGCGGCAAGTACCAGCCGCGTCGCGACATGGACCCTCAGGCGCTGGAGGAACTGGCGCAGTCGATCAAGGCCCAGGGCGTGATGCAGCCCATCGTGGTGCGGCCGATCGCCAATGGCCGCTACGAGATCATCGCCGGCGAGCGGCGCTGGCGGGCCAGCCAGCAGGCCGGACTGGAAAAGATCCCGGCGCTGGTGCGCGACGTGCCGGACGAAGCGGCCATCGCCATGGCGCTGATCGAGAACATCCAGCGCGAGGACCTCAACCCGATCGAGGAAGCCGCTGCCCTGCAGCGCTTGCAGCAGGAGTTCCAGCTGACCCAGCAGCAGGTCGCGGAAGCGGTCGGCAAGTCGCGCGCGACCATTACCAACCTGCTGCGCCTGATCGGCCTGCCGGAAGAGATCAAGACCCTGCTTTCCCATGGCGACCTGGAGATGGGCCACGCCCGTGCGCTCCTCGGTCTGCCGGCAGAACGGCAGGTGGAAGGGGCGCGACATGTTGTCGCACATGGGCTGACCGTACGTCAGACCGAAGCCCTGGTTCGGCAGTGGACGCATGCCCCGGGCAAGCCTGCGGGACCGGTCAAGAGCGACCCGGACATCGCCCGCCTGGAACAGCGCCTGGCCGAGCGCCTGGGCGCTTCGGTGCAGATCCGGCATGGTCAGAAGGGCAAGGGACAGCTGGTCATCCGCTACAGCTCCCTGGATGAACTGCAGGGCGTTCTCGCCCACATCCGTTGACACACTTTGGGTTGTAGCGGGTAGTCGGAAATCACTACCAGCCAGTTGAACAGGGGGGACTCCCCCCCTATACTCTGCGCGCTATTTTGTGGGCACTTTTTATGCCAAGTCGTTGATTTGGCAGTGCCGACACCAGAAGACTGAGAGCGCGATGGAGTCCCGCATGCCAAGTCGCCTGCCGGCATTCAGATTGCTGCTCGTCCAACTGGTAGTAGTGCTTGTTGCTGCGATCTCCCTGTGGATTTCTTGGGGACCGGTAGCCGGATATTCCGGGCTGCTGGGAGGGATGATCGCCTGGTTGCCGAATTGTTATTTCGCCTACAAGGCGTTCCGTTTCAGCGGAGCGCGGGCTGCCCGGGAAATCGTTCGCTCTTTCTATGCGGGCGAAGCCGGGAAACTGATTCTGACGGCGGTGCTCTTCGCACTGGCGTTCGCAGGCGTGAAGCCACTGATGGCGCCGGCTCTGTTCGGTGTCTATCTGCTGACCCTGATGGTCAGCTGGTGCGCACCCCTGCTGATGGGAAAAACATTTACAAGACCTTAGAGCGATTGAGGCAAACATGGCAGCAGAAACCGCTTCGGGTTACATCCAGCACCACTTGCAGAACCTGACCTTCGGGCGTCTGCCTAATGGTGATTGGGGGTTCGCCCACACCGCCGAGCAAGCCAAGGAAATGGGCTTCTGGGCATTCCACGTAGACACCCTGGGCTGGTCGGTACTGCTCGGCGTGGTGTTCCTGTTCATCTTCCGCCTGGCAGCCAAGAAGGCCACCAGCGGCCAGCCGGGTGGACTGCAGAACTTCGTCGAGGTGATGGTCGAGTTCGTCGACACCAGCGTCAAGGACACCTTCCACGGGCGCAACCCGTTGATCGCGCCCCTGGCCCTGACCGTGTTCGTCTGGATCTTCCTGCTCAACCTGATCGACCTGGTTCCGGTGGACTACCTGCCGATGCTGGCCGCGAAGATCACCGGCGACGAGCACCTGTTCTTCCGCGCGGTGGCCACCACCGACCCGAACGCCACCCTCGGCCTGTCGATCTCGGTGTTCGCCCTGATCATCTTCTACAGCATCAAGGTCAAGGGCATCGGCGGCTTCCTCGGTGAACTGACCCTGCACCCCTTCAGCAGCAAGAACATCGTCGTTCAGATCCTGCTGATTCCGGTGAACTTCCTGCTCGAGTTCGTGACCCTGATCGCCAAGCCGGTTTCGCTGGCGCTGCGTCTGTTCGGCAACATGTATGCCGGCGAACTGATCTTCATTCTGATCGCCGTCATGTTCGGTAGCGGAATGTTCCTGCTGAGTGCCCTGGGCGTAGCCCTGAACTGGGCGTGGGCTGTGTTCCACATCCTGATCATCACCCTGCAGGCCTTCATCTTCATGATGCTGACCATCGTCTACCTGTCGATGGCGCACGAAGACAACCATTAATCGATTCGCTTCAACCTTTAACCAACACGACAAAAAGTCGGGAGGAAAAATGGAAACTGTAGTTGGACTGACTGCTATCGCCGTTGCTCTGCTGATTGGCCTGGGTGCCCTGGGTACCGCCATCGGTTTCGGTCTGCTGGGTGGCAAGTTCCTGGAAGGCGCAGCTCGTCAGCCTGAAATGGTTCCGATGCTGCAGGTGAAAATGTTCATCGTCGCCGGCCTGCTGGACGCCGTGACCATGATCGGTGTGGGTATCGCCCTGTTCTTCACCTTCGCGAATCCCTTCGTTGGTCAAATCGCCGGCTAATCACTCGAATCATTCGATTTGAGTGTTTGACGGACAACGAACGAGCGAGGTGTTGGCGTGAACATTAATGCAACCCTGATTGGCCAGTCCGTTGCGTTCTTCATCTTTGTGCTGTTCTGCATGAAGTTCGTGTGGCCTCCGGTCATCGCGGCTCTGCAAGAGCGTCAGAAGAAGATCGCTGACGGCCTGGACGCTGCCAACCGCGCGGCTCGTGATCTGGAGCTGGCTCATGAGAAAGCGGGCCAGCAACTGCGCGAAGCCAAGGCTCAGGCAGCCGAAATCGTCGAACAGGCGAAGAAACGCGCTAACCAGATCGTCGATGAAGCCCGCGACCAGGCCCGTACCGAAGGCGAACGCCTGAAGGCCCAGGCCCAAGCGGAAATCGAACAGGAACTGAACAGCGTCAAGGACGCCCTGCGTGCCCAAGTGGGTGCCCTGGCCGTCACCGGCGCAGAGAAGATCCTGGGTGCTTCGATCGACGCAAACGCGCACGAGCAGCTGGTTTCCAAACTGGCAGCCGAGATCTAAGCGAGGGCGCTATGGCAGAACTGACCACGTTGGCTCGTCCCTACGCAAAGGCGGCTTTCGAGTACGCCCAGGCTCATCAGCAACTGGCCGATTGGTCGGCTGCGCTGGGTGTGCTGGCCGCAGTGTCGCAGGACGACACCGTGCGCCAGCTGCTCAAAGAGCCTCAGCTGACCTCTTCGGCCAAGGCCCAGAGCCTGATCGATGTGTGCGGCGACAAGCTGAATGCACCAGCCCAGAACTTCGTCCGGACTGTGGCTGAGAACAAGCGGCTCGAACTGCTGCCGACCATCGCTGAGATGTACGAGCAGTTGAAGGCCGAGCAGGAAAAGTCGGTCGAGGTAGAAGTCACCAGTGCCTTCACCTTGAGCAAAGAACAGCAGGACAAACTCGCCAAGGCTCTCAGCGCCCGGCTCAGTCGCGAAGTGCGGCTACATGCGTCGGAAGACGCGAGCCTGATCGGCGGCGTGATCATTCGCGCCGGTGACTTGGTAATCGATGGCTCGGTGCGCGGCAAGCTCGCGAAACTGGCCGAAGCGTTGAAATCTTGAGTTTGAAGGGGCAGCGGCATGCAGCAACTCAATCCTTCCGAAATTAGTGAAATCATCAAGGGGCGCATCGAGAAACTCGACGTCGCCTCCCAAGCACGAAACGAAGGCACCATCGTCAGCGTGTCCGACGGTATCGTGCGCATCTACGGTCTGGCCGACGTCATGTACGGCGAGATGATCGAGTTCCCGGGCGGCGTCTACGGTATGGCGCTGAACCTGGAGCAGGATTCCGTGGGTGCCGTGGTTCTGGGTGAATACCAGGGCCTCGCCGAAGGCATGAACGCCAAGTGCACCGGGCGCATCCTGGAGGTTCCGGTTGGTCCGGAACTGCTGGGTCGCGTAGTCGACGCACTGGGCAATCCGATCGACGGCAAGGGCCCGATCGACGCCAAGGCCACCGACGCGGTCGAGAAGGTCGCTCCGGGCGTGATCTGGCGTAAGTCGGTAGACCAGCCGGTACAGACCGGCTACAAGTCGGTCGACGCCATGATCCCGGTAGGCCGTGGCCAGCGCGAGCTGATCATCGGCGACCGCCAGATCGGCAAGACCGCCCTCGCGGTCGACGCCATCATCAACCAGAAAGACAGCGGCATTAAGTGCGTCTACGTGGCCATCGGCCAGAAGCAGTCCACTATCGCCAACGTCGTACGCAAGCTGGAAGAGAACGGCGCCCTGGCCAACACCATCGTGGTCGCCGCCAGCGCTTCCGAGTCCGCCGCCCTGCAATACCTGGCGCCGTACTCCGGTTGCACCATGGGCGAATACTTCCGCGATCGCGGTGAAGACGCCCTGATCGTCTACGACGACCTGTCCAAGCAGGCCGTGGCTTATCGCCAGATCTCCCTGCTGCTGCGCCGTCCGCCGGGCCGCGAAGCCTACCCGGGCGACGTGTTCTATCTCCACAGCCGTCTGCTGGAGCGCGCTTCCCGCGTTTCCGAAGAGTATGTCGAGAAGTTCACCAACGGCGCCGTGACCGGCAAGACCGGCTCGCTGACCGCGCTGCCGATCATCGAGACCCAGGCCGGCGACGTTTCCGCGTTCGTTCCGACCAACGTGATCTCGATCACCGACGGCCAGATCTTCCTGGAATCCGCCATGTTCAACTCGGGTATCCGTCCGGCCGTCAACGCCGGTATCTCGGTATCCCGCGTAGGTGGCGCGGCCCAGACCAAGATCATCAAGAAGCTGTCCGGCGGCATTCGTACCGCTCTGGCCCAGTACCGTGAACTGGCGGCCTTCGCCCAGTTCGCCTCGGACCTGGACGAAGCGACCCGCAAGCAGCTGGAGCATGGTCAGCGCGTTACCGAGCTGATGAAGCAGAAGCAGTACGCGCCGATGTCGATCGCCGAGATGTCGCTGTCCCTGTATGCCGCCGAGCGTGGCTTCCTGCAGGACGTCGAAATCGCCAAGGTCGGTAGCTTCGAGCAGGCGTTGATCTCCTACTTCCAGCGCGAGCATGCCGCTCTGCTGGCGAAGATCAACGAGAAAGGTGACTTCAACGACGAAATCGACGCGGGCATCAAGGCCGGCATCGAGAAGTTCAAGGCCACCCAAACCTGGTAAGCCGCAGCGGGAGCCGCGAGGCTCCCGCCTGCTAACCCGATAGGTGTCAAATGGCAGGCGCAAAAGAGATTCGCAGCAAGATTGCGAGCATCAAAAGCACGCAAAAGATCACCAATGCCATGGAAAAAGTGGCGGTGAGCAAGATGCGCAAGGCACAAATGCGCATGGCGGCCGGCCGTCCCTACGCGGAGCGTATTCGCCAGGTGATCGGCCATCTGGCCAACGCCAACCCGGAATACCGTCACCCGTTCATGGTCGAGCGTGAAGTCAAGCGCGTCGGCTACATCGTGGTGAGCAGTGACCGTGGTCTGTGCGGCGGTCTGAACATCAACCTGTTCAAGTCCCTCGTCAAGGACATGAGCGGCTACCGCGAGCAAGGGGCGGAAATCGACCTTTGCGTGATCGGTAGCAAGGGCGCTTCGTTCTTCCGCAGTTTCGGCGGCAACGTCGTGGCAGCTATCAGCCACCTCGGCGAAGAGCCTTCGATCAACGACCTGATCGGCAGTGTCAAGGTGATGCTCGACGCATACCTCGAAGGCCGTATCGATCGCCTGTTCGTGGTCTCCAACAAGTTCGTCAACACCATGACCCAGAAGCCGACCGTGGAACAGCTGATTCCGCTGGTGGCCGATGACGATCAGGAGCTGAAGCACCACTGGGACTATCTCTACGAACCCGACGCCAAGTCGCTCCTCGACGGGCTGCTGGTGCGTTACGTGGAATCCCAGGTGTACCAGGCCGTGGTTGAGAACAACGCCTGTGAGCAGGCGGCCCGGATGATTGCAATGAAGAACGCTACCGACAACGCCGGCGAGCTGATCAGCGATTTGCAGCTGATCTACAACAAGGCGCGTCAGGCGGCGATCACCCAGGAAATCTCGGAAATCGTCGGCGGCGCTGCCGCGGTGTAAGAACAGGTTCAAAATTCAGAGGAACCAGACATGAGTAGCGGACGTATCGTTCAAATCATCGGCGCCGTGATCGACGTGGAATTCCCGCGCGATGCCGTGCCGAGCATCTATGAAGCCCTGAAGGTTCAGGGCGTTGAAACCACCCTGGAAGTCCAGCAGCAGCTGGGCGACGGCGTGGTTCGTTCCATTGCGATGGGTTCCACCGAAGGCCTCAAGCGTGGCCTGAACGTGGACAGCACTGGTGCTGCCATCTCCGTGCCGGTCGGTAAAGCGACCCTGGGCCGGATCATGGACGTACTGGGCAACCCGATCGACGAAGCCGGTCCCATCGGCGAAGAAGAGCGCTGGGGCATCCACCGCGAAGCTCCGTCCTATGCCGACCAGGCTGGCGGCAACGAGCTGCTGGAAACCGGCATCAAGGTGATCGACCTGGTCTGCCCGTTCGCCAAGGGCGGCAAGGTAGGCCTGTTCGGCGGCGCCGGCGTGGGCAAGACCGTCAACATGATGGAACTGATCCGTAACATCGCCATCGAGCACAGCGGTTATTCCGTGTTCGCGGGTGTGGGCGAGCGTACTCGTGAGGGTAACGACTTCTACCACGAGATGAAGGACTCCAACGTACTGGACAAGGTAGCCCTGGTATACGGCCAGATGAACGAGCCGCCGGGCAACCGTCTGCGCGTCGCACTGACCGGCCTGACCATGGCCGAGAAGTTCCGTGACGAAGGCCGTGACGTTCTGTTGTTCATCGACAACATCTACCGTTACACCCTCGCCGGTACCGAAGTGTCCGCACTGCTGGGCCGTATGCCGTCCGCGGTGGGTTATCAGCCGACCCTGGCCGAAGAGATGGGCGTTCTGCAGGAGCGCATCACCTCCACCAAGAAAGGCTCGATCACCTCGATCCAGGCCGTATACGTTCCCGCGGACGACCTCACCGACCCGTCCCCGGCGACCACCTTCGCCCACCTGGACGCGACCGTCGTACTGTCCCGTGACATCGCCTCGCTGGGTATCTACCCTGCGGTCGACCCGTTGGACTCCACCTCTCGCCAGCTCGATCCGCTGGTGATCGGCCAGGATCACTACGACACCGCTCGCGGCGTCCAGTATGTTCTGCAGCGCTACAAGGAGCTGAAGGACATCATCGCGATCCTGGGCATGGACGAACTGTCCGAAGCCGACAAGCTGCTGGTGGCGCGCGCTCGTAAGATCCAGCGCTTCCTGTCCCAGCCGTTCTTCGTAGCGGAAGTCTTCACCGGCTCGCCGGGCAAGTACGTTTCCCTGAAGGACACCATCGCTGGCTTCAAGGGCATTCTCAACGGCGACTACGATCACCTGCCGGAGCAGGCGTTCTACATGGTCGGCGGTATCGAAGAAGCGGTCGAGAAAGCCAAAAAACTGTAATCCTGTGCGCCCGGCGACGGGCGCTCATGTGAGGCAAGCGTATGGCCATAACAGTCCATTGCGACATCGTCAGCGCCGAGGCGGAGATCTTCTCCGGCCTGGTCGAGATGGTTATCGCGCACGGCGCTCTGGGTGACCTGGGTATCGCCCCGGGCCACGCGCCGCTGATCACCGACCTGAAACCGGGCCCCATCCGCCTGGTCAAGCAGGGCGGCGAGCAGGAGGTGTACTACATCTCCGGCGGTTTCCTCGAAGTCCAGCCGAACATGGTCAAGGTCCTCGCCGACACCGTGGTTCGTGCCGGCGACCTCGACGAAGCGGCCGCCCAGGAAGCCCTGAAGGCTGCCGAAAAGGCGCTGCAGGGCAAGGGCGCCGAGTTCGACTACAGCGCCGCTGCCGCGCGTCTGGCCGAAGCCGCAGCCCAGCTGCGCACCGTCCAGCAACTGCGCAAGAAGTTCGGCGGCTGATTTCCAGCCGGTACTTCTAGCGGTGTCAGGGAAAAGGGTAGCCTGTGGGCTACCCTTTTTTCGTTTTGCATCTTCACTCACAGGTTTTGCCTGTGACCACCAGGAACGGTAGTCCAGTCCATGTCCCTTGAAATCGTGATTCTCGCCGCCGGCCAGGGCACCCGCATGCGTTCGGCCCTGCCCAAGGTCCTCCATCCCATTGCCGGCAAGCCGATGCTCGGCCACGTCATCGACTGCGCGCGCCAGTTGCAGCCGGAACGGATCCACGTGGTGATCGGCCACGGCGCGGATCTGGTGCGTGAGCGGATGGCCGCCGACGACCTGAATTTCGTGCTCCAGGCCGAACAGCTCGGTACGGGCCATGCGGTGGCCCAGGCCCTGCCGTTCCTCAGTGCAGACCAGGTGCTGATCCTCTACGGCGACGTGCCGCTGATCCAGCTGGACACCTTGCAGCGCCTGCTGGCGCAAGTCACCCCGGACCAGTTGTCGTTGCTCACCGTCGACATGCTCGACCCCACCGGCTACGGCCGCATCGTCCGTGACGACCAGGGCGCGGTGCAGGCCATCGTCGAGCACAAGGACGCGACCCCGGCGCAGCGCCAGATCGGCGAGATCAACACCGGCATCCTCGCGGTACCGGGCAAGCGCCTTGCCGACTGGCTCGGCCGCCTGTCCAACGACAACGCCCAGGGCGAGTACTACCTGACCGACGTGATCGCCATGGCGGTCGGCGACGGTCTGGTGGTGGCCAGCGCCCAACCGCTGGACGCGATGGAAGTGCAGGGCGTCAATGACCGCATGCAACAGGCCCAGCTGGAGCGTCACTACCAGCGCCTGCGCGCGGAGGAGCTGATGCGCCAGGGCGTGACCCTGCTCGATCCGCAGCGCCTGGATGTCCGTGGCGAAATCTCGGTCGGCCGCGACGTGCTGATCGACGTCAACGTGGTGCTGGAAGGCCGCGTGGTGATCGAGGACGACGTGCGCATCGGACCGAACTGCGTGATTCGCGACAGCGTCCTGCGGCGTGGCGCGGTGATCAAGGCCAACAGCCACCTGGAAGGCGCGGAGCTGGGCGAGGGTAGCGATGCCGGTCCGTTCGCCCGCCTGCGTCCGGGCAGCGTGCTCGGCGCTCGGGCCCATGTCGGCAACTTCGTCGAACTGAAGAATGCCCGCCTGGGCGAGGGCAGCAAGGCCGGCCACCTGAGCTACCTGGGCGATGCCGAGCTGGGCGCCAACTGCAATATCGGCGCCGGCACCATCACCTGCAACTACGATGGCGCGAACAAATTCCGCACCGAGCTGGGCGACGATGTGTTCATCGGCTCGAACAACTCGCTGGTGGCGCCGCTGAAGATTGGCGATGGCGCGACGACCGCGGCCGGCTCCACCATCACCCATGAGGTTCCGGCGAAGAACCTGGCTTTCGGCCGCGCCCGGCAGAAGAACCTGGAAAACTGGAAGCGCCCGGAAAAAATCAAGAAGTAACGGAGCGGCACGGATGCCGAAGCCTGCGAAATGGATCGTGCTGGGGCTGCTCATAGCCGGGGCGGTGCTACCCGAATGGCCGCGGATACCCGTCGAAGGCGCCAGTGCCCGCGACTGGAATCCGCGAACCTTCTGGTTCGAGCCCTGGGGGCGCTCCGGAGTGCACAAGGGCATCGACATCTTCGCCCGCAGCGGCACCCCCGTACGCTCCGCCAGCTACGGCCTGGTGCTCTATCGCGGGGAGATCGCCCTCGGCGGCAAGGTCGTCCTGGTGCTGGCGCCCAAGTGGCGCCTGCATTACTACGCCCATCTCGATAGCCTCGACGCCTATCCGGGCCAGCCGGTCCTCGCCGGTTCCCGCCTGGGTGCGGTCGGAACCACCGGCAACGCGCGCGGCAAGCCGGCCCACCTGCACTACGCGATCATCACCTTGCTGCCCTATCCCTGGCTGGCCGACGCCAGCACCCAGGGTTGGAAGAAAATGTTCTACCTCGATCCCAATACGGTGCTGCCGAGCCGATGAAAAGTCATTGACGGGAATCGCCGGATAAGTTTTGATTCGCACACTTTTCTTTCGAAACGAAACTTAAGTGATCTCGAAACGTAATACGCCGCAACGTCGCCATGCCATCCTCGCGCTGCTTTCCGAGCAGGGCGAGGTCAGCGTGGACGCACTCGCCAAGCGCTTTTCCACCTCGGAAGTGACCATCCGCAAGGACCTCGCCGCCATGGAAAGCCACGGCCTGCTGTTGCGTCGCTACGGCGGTGCGGTGCCGATGCCGCAGGAACTGATCGGCGAAGCCGCACAGCCCGTCTCGCCCTACAAGCAGGCTATCGGTCGCGCCGCCGCGGCGCGCATCCGCGAGCATGCGCGGATCATCATCGACAGTGGCAGCACCACCGCGGCGATGATCCCCGAACTCGGGCACAAGCCGGGCCTGGTGGTGATGACCAACTCACTGAACGTGGTCAACGCCCTGCGCGAACTGGAGCACGAGCCGGTGCTGCTGATGACCGGGGGGACCTGGGATCCGCATTCCGAGTCGTTCCAGGGGCAGGTTGCCGAGCAGGTGCTGCGTTCCTATGACTTCGACCAACTATTCATCGGTGCCGACGGCATCGATCTCGAACGCGGGACGACCACGTTCAACGAATTGCTGGGCCTGAGCCGGGTGATGGCCGAGGTCGCCCGCGAGGTGATCGTCATGGCCGAGGCCGACAAGGTCGGTCGGCGCATTCCCAACCAGGAATTGCCCTGGAGCAGCATCCATACCCTGATTACCGACGAGCGCCTGGAACCTTCCGCGCGCGAAAAGATAACCGCCCGGGGCGTCACGCTGATCTGCGCCCCGGTCGAGCCCTGAAAGGAGAAAGACCCCATGTGTGGAATCGTAGGCGCGATCGCCGAGCGCAACATCACCCCCATCCTCATCGAAGGCCTCAAGCGCCTCGAGTATCGCGGCTACGACAGCGCCGGCGTGGCGGTCTTCGATAACGAAGGCAGGCTGCAGCGCTGCCGCCGGGTCGGCAAGGTCGCCAGCCTGGAGGAAGGCCTGGCCGGTACGCCGCTGCTCGGCCGCCTGGGCATCGCCCATACCCGCTGGGCGACCCACGGCGCGCCAACCGAAGGCAACGCCCACCCGCATTTCTCCAGCGACGAACTGGCGGTGGTGCACAACGGCATCATCGAGAACCACGAACCTCTCCGTGAGCGGCTCAAGGGCCTGGGCTACGTGTTCACCTCGCAGACCGACACCGAGGTCATCGTCCACCTGCTGCATCACAAGCTGCAGTCCATCGGCGACCTGACCCTGGCGCTGAAGGACGCGGTCAAGGAATTGCACGGGGCCTATGGCCTGGCAGTGATCAGCGCGGCGCAGCCGGACCGCATCGTCGCCGCCCGCAGCGGCAGCCCGCTGGTGATCGGCCTCGGGCTTGGCGAGAACTTCCTCGCTTCCGACCAACTGGCGCTGCGCCAGGTGACCGATCGCTTCATCTACCTGGAAGAAGGCGACATCGCCGAGATCCGTCGCGACAGCGTGCGCCTGTGGGATGTCCAGGGCAACGACGTGCAGCGCGAGACCGTGCAGTACCACGAAGGCGCCGAAGCCGCCGACAAGGGCGAGTACCGGCACTTCATGCTCAAGGAAATCCACGAGCAGCCCAGCGTCGTGCAGCGCACCCTGGAAGGCCGCCTCGGGCAGAACCAGGTAATGGTGGAAAGCTTCGGCCCGCAGGCGGCGGAGCTGTTCGCCAAGGTTCGCAACGTGCAGATCGTCGCCTGCGGTACCAGCTACCACGCCGGCATGGTCGCCCGTTACTGGCTGGAAAGCCTGACCGGGATTCCCTGCCAGGTGGAGGTTGCCAGCGAGTTCCGCTACCGCAAGGTCGCGGTGCAGCCGGATTGCCTGTTCGTCACCATCTCCCAGTCCGGTGAGACCGCCGACACCCTGGCTGCCCTGCGCAACGCCAAGGAGCTGGGCTTCCTCTCCAGCGTGGCGATCTGCAACGTTGCCACCAGTTCGCTGGTGCGCGAATCCGACCTGACCCTGCTGACCCAGGCCGGCCCGGAAATCGGCGTGGCCTCGACCAAGGCCTTCACCACCCAGTTGGTCGCCCTGCTGCTGCTGACCCTGGGCATCGGCCAGGTGCAGAAGCGCCTGGCCGATGGCGTCGAAGCCGAGCTGGTGGACGAACTGCGTCGCCTGCCGACCCGGCTGGGCGAGGCGCTGGCGATGAACCGTACGGTGGAGAAGGTTTCCGAGCTGTTCGCCGAGAAGCACCATACCCTGTTCCTCGGCCGTGGCGCGCAGTTCCCGGTGGCCCTGGAAGGTGCGCTGAAGCTCAAGGAAATTTCCTATATCCATGCCGAAGCCTACCCGGCCGGCGAACTCAAGCATGGCCCGCTGGCGCTGGTGGACAGCGACATGCCGGTGGTTACCGTGGCGCCGAACAACGAGCTGGTGGAGAAGCTCAAGTCGAACCTGCAGGAAGTCCGCGCCCGCGGCGGCGAACTGGTGGTGTTCGCCGACGAAGGCGCGGGCATCGAGGCTGGCGAGGGCACCCATGTGGTGGGCATGCCGCACATCGGCGACGTGCTCTCGCCGATCCTCTACACCATCCCGTTGCAATTGCTCTCGTACCATGTCGCCGTGCTCAAGGGCACCGACGTCGACCAGCCGCGCAACCTGGCCAAGTCGGTCACCGTCGAGTAACGCCGGCCGCGTGCCCGAGAAGCCTGGTTTTAGACAATAAAAACTGTCGCTGAACAATAAAAACTGTCGCAGCGGGACGCCGATTTGGCGTCCTTGATGCGTAGCCTCTGTATCGATGAAATCTCATCGATCAATCCAATATTGTTTTCCATGATTAGCTATGCTTTTGCGAATCCAAAAAGAAGAGACGTTGCGCTGACCTGCCCCCCGATTTCAGTACCATGTCAAACTTAGTAGAGTCCGTTTTCCGAGCAGGAGACGGCAGTGAAAAAGCGTTTTACCGAAGAGCAGACTCTCGACTTCCTCAAGCAGGCGGAGGCCGGTGTGCCGGTGAAGAAACTGTGTCGCCGACACGGCTTCAGTGATGCCTCGTTCTACACCTGGCGGGCCAAGTTTGGCGGTATGACCGTGGCGGACGCCAAACGGTTGAAGGATATTGAACTGGAAAACAGCCGATTGAAGAAGTGGCTCGCCGAGGCCCACCTCGACATCGAGTCGCTGAAAGTGGTCGCCCGGGGAAAAGGGTAAGCCCGACAGCACGGCGGGAGGCGGTGCAGGAGATGCAGGCGCGAACCGGCATCTCCGAGCGTCGTGCCTGTCAGTTGATCGGGCTGTCCCGCTCGGTGTTGCGCTACCAGCCGCGAGCCAGTGTGCAAAACACCGAGCTGCAAGCACAACTGGTGGAACTGGCCCAAGAGCGCCGGCGCTTTGGCTATCGCCGCCTGCACATCCTGCTGCGGCGTGCTGGCGTGCAGGTCAACCACAAGCGGATCTATCGCCTGTACCGCGCTGCCGGCTTGATGGTGAAACGGCGGCGCCGCCGCCATGGCGTCGCGGTGGAGCGCGAACGTCTGAGTTTGCCGAGCGCACCAAACCAGGTCTGGTCGATGGACTTCGTCTTCGATGCACTGAGCACCGGGCGGCGGATCAAATGCCTGACGGTGGTCGATGACTTCACCAAGGAGTCGGTCGGCATCCTGGTGGAGCACGGTATCAGCGGCTTTCGTGTCACACGGGCGCTGGACGAGATGGCGCGGTTTCGCGGCTACCCGAAAGCGATCCGCACCGACCAGGGGCCCGAGTTCACCGGCAAGGCACTCGATCAATGGGCCTATCAGCGCGACATCAAGCTGAAGCTGATTCAGCCTGGTAAGCCCACGCAGAATGCCTTCATCGAGTCGTTCAACGGTAAGTTCCGGGACGAATGCCTCAATGAGCACTGGTTCTGTTCGCTGGCCGAAGCGAGAATCCGCATCGCGGCCTGGCGGCGGGATTACAACGAACACCGACCGCACAGCGCGATTGGCAATCTCACCCCGGCAGAATTTGCTGCAAGTTGGCGAACTCGCCAGCAGCAGCTGAAGCAGGAAAAATTAATATCAACCCCAGGGCCTACTAACTAGGCAGCGGTACTAAAACTGGGGGCAGGTCACTGGATCTGCATACCCGGCGGGTGATCGGTTGGGCGTTCTCGGCCAAGCCGGATGCCGAGCTGGTGATCAAGGCCCTGGACATGGCCTACGAACAGCGCGGCAGGCCACAGCAGGTTCTGTTCCATAACTGGATCAGGCCGCATCAATTCAACGACGGGCTACCGCCTGCGGTGGCCGAAGAAAAACTCAACCCACTGTCCGGGATGGGTTGACCACTACACTGGCACTTCAGCAGCGCGATTGGGCAAGGTTGTTCCAGACGTAGTGCCTACCGCGGTTTTGCTCCTATGTGCCTAATCTGGAGGGTTCCCCGAATAATTGCCAACCTCTTCAAGGCCGATAGCCGATGCGCCGAAAGCTCGAGATGCGGTAGGCATGTCTCTCCGGTTTTTAGCCTGTTCAGATGAAAGCCTTGGAAAGCAAAAAATAACTACCGAATGGAGAGAATTCCCTGCAGAGTGAGCTAACGTAGGGACGAAGGGTCGGTGTAGAACCCCTGCAAAGCGGGTAAAATCGCCCGCTGGTTGCTGCTAAATAGCGCATTTACTACTAGAAAGGGCTTTCACTGGGGGCGTACTCGAATTCCTCGAAGGGATTCGAACGGGAAGAGCTATGGCACGTGGCGAACTGATGAAAAAGCTGCTGGCTAGCTATGGCCGGGACGAGGAGTTCCGTGCTGTTGCCGAGCAGATCATTCTCGAAGAAGAGCAGAAGAACAATCGCGTTCTCGCTAGATCTCTTCGTCACACGCTCGACAACGCCACCTCAGCGAACGTTCGCTCAAGCAAACAGCCCCCCTCTCAAAAGCTGGCTTCGCTGATCCCGTTTCCCGACGCTGCCAACGACTTCGTTGAGAGAGTCGAACCGGTTCATTCGCATAAAGACATCACCCTTTCGCACGCCAATACGCGCGTTTTTGATGGGCTTCTCCAGGAGTACAGGCGCTCCGAAGAAATCCGGCGTCATGGTTTGGCTGTGAGGGCCAAGCTTCTGTTCTGCGGCCCGCCTGGGTGTGGCAAAACCCTCTGTGCTGAGGTATTTGCCGCTGAGCTCGGGTTGCCGCTCTTCGTGGTTAAGCTTGATCGCCTGATATCGTCTTACCTAGGCGAAACGGCTGGAAATGTCCGGAAGATCTTTGAGTTTGCTAAGCGGCAACCGTGTGTCTTATTCCTCGATGAGTTCGATGCATTGGCTCGCTCGCGCGACGACTCAGCAGAGCACAATGAGTTACGTCGGGTCGTGAATAGCCTTCTGCTGTTCATTGATCGCATGCAGCCGCGCGGCTTCATGATCGCTGCGACCAATTTGGATAGTTCACTGGATCCGGCGATTTGGAGACGGTTCGATGAGGTCATCTGGTTCGACAAGCCAGATCAGGCACTCATCAAACGCTTCCTGAATACCAAGTTCAAAAATGTCGTGATCAACTTTGATCTAGATAAGTATGTTGATCGTCTGGAAGGCTATTCTTTCGCGGAAATCGAGCGAGTCTGCATTCAAACGATCAAGGCGCCTCTCATTGCCCGTCGTAAGGGAATCGCCGAGTCCGACTTTACAGCTGCGATTGCAGATGAGAGTCGTAGAAGGGCAGGACGCGCAAGGCTCTGAACTAGCCAGTAACACGTGAGGTCAGGATGGCCCGCTATGATCACCTCCGCTTAATTCGGCTCCCCACGGAGCTTCCCCGCAGGAAAAGGCCAGGCTTCGGAGCGCCGGTCCCCCGGGCCCCCGGAGAGCACAGTGCCCGGCTTACAGCTGAGCTGACGCAGGCTGTTGATCAACAAGTTGCTCGTAAACGGCCAGGCATTGTCGACCCGTCGCTCATCCTGCGGGTGAGGATGACAGAGGGCCTACTGGAGCAGGACTGGCATAATGCGGGGTTGGAGCTCTTATCCAGTGATCCAGACAAGACGCTAATTCTCTTCTCCTCCAGCGGTGACCTCGCTCATTTTCGTAGACAGCTCGATGCGTTCGGTGGGGATATCCCCGTTGGGCAGAGAAATCCTCCGTATGCCGGTTTTGTCTCCGGAATTGAGTCAATCGGAGCTGTCGAGCCGCGCGATCGCCTCGGTATGCGTCTCAGAGAAGAAGGATTTGGGGATCTGGACGACATTGATCCAGATGCTCTAATGCTGCTCGATCTTGAAATATGGAACATCGGCTCTGCCCAAATACGGGGCGCAAAGCTTGATGAGCTGACCGACCTTATTGAGCAGCAGGGCGGAAATGTCTATGACAGGTACAACGGACCCGCGATCTCACTACTGCGCATTGAAGTGCTTGGTCGCCTGCTGATCGATCTTCTTTCCGTAGAGGTCATCGCGGTCATCGACGCCCCCCCCCAACCCGACACGTTCACTCGTGAGGCTCTCGAACTCAATTTGGCGGACTTCCCGCCAGTCGAAGTTCTTGAGAACGCTCCGGTCATTGGGATTCTCGACAGCGGAATCAACGCGCATCCCCTGCTGGAAGGCGTCGTAGTTGGGGCCATCGGTGTACCGGAAGGACTTGGCACTGCCGATGAGTTTGGGCATGGAACTCGGGTGGCAGGGGTTGCTGCTTTTGGTGATCTGCGAGCTCAACTAGCCGAAGGTGGCGATCTGGTGTGCGCGGCGCGGATATGTTCGGCACGCGTCGTCAATCATCGAGGAGGATTTGACGACCATAGCCTGATCACCAACCAGATGCGCGATGCCCTGACTACCTTGAATCGTGAGTTTGGCTGCAGGATTTTCAGCATCTCTCTGGCTGACATTAAGAGCGCTCCATATGCCGGTGGCAAAGTAGGTCCCTGGACAGCCACCTTGGATGAGCTTGCTCGCGAGCTGGATGTTCTGATCCTTGTCTCAGCAGGTAATCGTATGCCGCGGCAAGGGGAGCGGCAGGAGGAAAGTGTAACTGGATACCCTGACTATCTTTTAGAGGCCTCTAACCGCTTTCTGGAGCCATCGGCAGCTCTAAACGTCCTGACCGTTGGCTCCATCGCTCATGGAAATGGGATTGACCAAGCACTTCAAGATGCTGGGGTTGGCATTCGACCAATTACTGGTCCGTATGAGCCGTCGCCTTTCACTCGCGTCGGCCCAGGCATTGGGGGGGCAATAAAGCCAGATCTGGTGGATCTGGGGGGAACACTTGTTTACGACCCGCTTGCCGGCCCGCGTACCGGATACGACCAGCCAAGCGCGGGGATTCTTACATTGAATCATCGCTATTTGGAGCAGATGCTGAGGACGGCTTCAGGCACGTCATATTCCACACCCATGGCTGCTCATAAGGCGGCCCAGTTACTGGGTCGTTTTCCCGAGGCTTCGGCAAACCTGCTGAGGGCACTTCTGGTTGGCGCGGCAACTGTGCCGGACCAGGCCAAGCAGCGTCTTATCCATTTGGACCCTGAGGCTACTCGCCATATCTGCGGCAACGGATTTATTGGTGTTGAAAGGGCCGTGTACTCCGATGACGCGCGTGTCGTCCTGTATGCAGAAGATGCTCTTCCCCTTGATAGCTTTGCTGTCTTCGAAATCCCGATTCCTGAGCCGTACCTCAATCAACCGGGCGATAGGACGATAACGATCACCCTGGCATACGACCCACCGGTTCGACACACAAGAGTCGACTATGCCGGCGTTCACATGAACTATCGCATGCTTCGTGGCGTGACCTTGGATGAGGTGGTGGAGCATTTCCGCTGGAGGTCCAGGGATGAAGGTGCCGCCCCCCCGATCGCCCCTGCCAAGGTTTGCGACATGGTCCCGAGGCCTACCTTGCGGGAGAAAGGTTCAGTGCAAACCAGCTGCGTGACCTTTAGGCGTGGTGAGCTGACGCACTATGGGGACACGTACTACCTGGTTGTCCGCTGCGAGTCTGGTTGGGCTGATTTCCTCAATGAGCAGCGATACGCAGTCGTTGTTGAAATTGCCCATAACGCGGGTGTGCAGATCTACCAGCACGTTGAGCAACGTGTACGTGTCCGCCCACGGATTTTG
The DNA here is from genome assembly GCF_013343155.1 of Pseudomonas sp. FDAARGOS_761. NCBI lineage: Bacteria > Pseudomonadati > Pseudomonadota > Gammaproteobacteria > Pseudomonadales > Pseudomonadaceae > Pseudomonas > Pseudomonas sp. FDAARGOS_761. Next base: position 5,599,765 of record NZ_CP054572.1, read on the forward strand.
GCCTGAAGTTATTAATCTATCTGCGTGGTGTAGCTCTACCCTGCGCACATTTCTGCAGCTACTCGGTGAGGCATTAATCGGTAGTCGCGGGTCGTTGAATTGACCGGTCTGAGAAGTCGGCGAAAGTGCCCGCATACTGTCACGGGCACTTTCGCAGGTTCCACCCTTAGCCGTTGTAGCCAGCCCTCGAGAGGCTTTCTTCCACGGCAATCTGCAGCCGTACCCTCACTTCCTCCAGAGGGGTTGGATTCTCAGCTTCGGCGATGCCGTTGGAGTTGACCGCAGAGCCCCAGAAACCGTCGACGATCACACCCTCTGCCACGGTATGGCTGCGTCCATCGTCCATGACAAAGAACCGCTTTTCCATCGCCGGAATTTCGAAGTGGAGGGGCGTGGAGTCGAGGAATTCCAGCACTTGGGGGGCAAGTCTGATCTCGATCCGGCGAGCATTGGGATCATACTTATCCGGGTGATAGAGATCGCAGACCACCCGATTTGAGGTCGTGGGGAGCACAGCTTTTGCCATTGAGGATTTGATCCATTGCAGGGTGCGCGAATCATCCAACTGCTCCTCAGTACCGTAAATGAATGCTTCGCCTCCCCAACGCCCCTCCGTGACAAGTGCCCGAAGTGTGTCCCTCCCATTGCGGAAGCGACTGACATACAGGCCCTCTGTTACTCGGTATGTGTGTCCCGAGTCGACTCGGAATTTTTCGTCCATCACAGATTTCGCGAACTCCGGCAGTGTGAATGGCTGCCGGCCTTGGGCTTTACTGCCATCTGCCTCCGAGATGTTTAGAGAGATGTGATAGGACGTTTCCAGATCGCCAGGTTCGTTACGCCGGGGGGTGCCAGCAGGCCATTTGGTGATTTCGATGTCGAAGGTGTGCCCTTCAACAAGGACGGCCACCATCGAGGCCTTTGACCAGTCTTCGAGACGGGCCAAGCTGCTCAGAAAAGCAGCGTGGTCGAATATCCGAGTACTCTCCAGAGGACCATTTTTCAGGTGTGCGCAAAGGGCCGCATAGGTGCGGAATCCGTACCCGCGAGCGAGTGCCTCGTTGAGCTTCGAGCGGCTGAGAGAAAAGACTTCGGATGCAGCGTTGTAGAGGTTGCGTGCGTAGGTATCAAACGCAGATTGAGTGCCGAATGGCATGATGATGTCTCCATCAGTTGACCGGTCAGGCTACGAATTACACTGCCGGAAACTAATGGAGTTTCAGGCGCAAAACGGCATTGCAACACTGTCTAGCTCGCAGCTGCTAAGGGAGTGACCCTGGCCTAAAACCGTATCCCGACTGTACTCGAATCGTCGCTGAGGAAACAAGCTGCATAGGTTGTATCAATGGAAAGTACGATTAGCGGTACGTGGGTGCTATTGAGAAGGGGTAGTGGCGTGCAGCTTCCGTAGATCCTCCTCAGGACGAGCCGCTAAGTACTGCTGCCTGCCCGAAAGGAAGCCGAAAAATAATCAGCCCTGCACCAACTGGTACCAGGGATCCTTCTATCGCCCAAGAAACCGTCGCAGACATCTACGGCCGCAGATCGACGCTTCGTTACGAAGATCCTTCGAGTGCTCCATCCGTCGTTTCTTGCGATGGGGAGTTGGCGTCTCCCGTAGTGGCAATCCGCCAGTCCACATGCAGTAGTTCAGGCAGTGCACGACGCGATCTCCAGGACGTGGACCAGCGGCAGAGAATGCACGGCGTGTGGTGGTCAACCCATCCCGGACAGTGGGTTGAGTTTTTCTTCGGCCACCGCAGGCGGTAGCCCGTCGTTGAATTGATGCGGCCTGATCCAGTTATGGAACAGCACCTGCTGTGGCCTGCCGCGCTGTTCGTAGACCATGTCCAGGGCCTTGATCACCAGCTCGGCATCCGGCTTGGCCGAGAACGCCCAACCGATCACCCGCCGGGTATGCAGATCCAGCACCGCGGCCAGGTAGTGCCAACGGCCTTGCGCCCAGACGTAGGTGATGTCGCCACACCACACCTGATTGGGATGCTCGGTCGCGAATTCGCGGTTCAGCCGATTCGGGATATCCGGCCGCTCAACCGTGGCCTGTTTGTAGGCGTGCGAGCCCGGTTGCTTGCTGACCAGGCCCAGCTCACGCATCAACCGACGCACTCGGAAACGGCCGATGGTCACGCCCTCTTCGCGCAGCATGCCCAGAATGCTGCGGCTGCCGGCCGAGCCCCGACTCTGGTTGAACAACTGGTTGACCTGGCTGCGTAGAGCCACGCGGCGAGCATCGACACGCCGCCGTCGAAGACGGTGGACGTAGTAGCAAGACCGCGCCACATCGAAAGCTGAACAGACCACTTCCACCGACTCCTGCTCACTCAACTGGTCTATCAGCGCGTACGATCGAGTTCGTCCGACATCAAGAGAGCGGTAGCCTTTTTTAATATCGCTTTCTCCCGCTCCAGCCGGTTGATCCGGGCTTCCAGCTCCTGGATCTTTTGCTGCTCAGGCGTCAACGCCTTGCTCTTCGGGGTCACACCCTGGCGCTCCGCCTCGAGCTGCTTCACCCAACGGCGCAAGGCCGAGTCCACCACCCCCAGCGAACGGCAGGCGTCGATATGGCTGTAGCCTTGGTCCAGCACCAAGGCGGCAGCCTCTCGTTTGAACTCGGCGGAAAACGTACGTCGTTGCTTGCTCATCAGACACCTCTCTCACGGCGAGGATTCTCGCCTAAATCGGTGTCCGGGATCAGTAGACCACTACATATGGTGTTCTATCTGATAGAAGGAAGCCAACCCGTGAGGAGGTCGCTAATGCCGTCTGTCCTCAAGGGAACTCTGCTGATTAGCCTGCTGGGCTCCTGCGACGTCAGCTCCGGGAGGCGGCCACTGGTTCGTTGTGGTCGCAACTGAAGCCAAATTTATTGAGCTCAGCTGCGGACTGGGTTGGACGAGGAGCGACAACCTGATAGACCGTTTATGCTTATGCCGTCGGATGCGCCAGGCGCAGGGCTTTGTCGACTTGTCGCTCGGCGTGTTGGCGGAGTCTACTATGGACCAGCGCCCATTCAGGCTTCGTTGTGACAATCTTTATTTATTGCAGTGCGCCCTTTTTTGGTGTAGCAGTGAGATTTGTGACAATCTCTATTTTTTAACGACTGTCTCGATAGGGCTCTAGAGCCCACGGAAGTCGCACATGGCTGTGACAATCTTTATTTGGCGTACACACCGGGGCAGGCATGCGGCCCCGGCGATCGCGACGCCCGCCGTCAATCGCGCAACGGCAGCGCCTCGTCGCTCCTGCGGCTGGCGAACCAGTCCAGCACGGTGAACCAGGCGCCGATCCCCAGGCCGATGCCCAATACCCACAGGGTGGCGGGCGGCCCCTTCAGCTCCAGCAGTCGCACAGCCAGGGGCACGCTGGCGAGAATGGCGATGTTGTTGAACGTCTCGGCGAACGACAGCACCATGCCCTTGTCCGGCCCGGAGCGCGAGGCGAGTACCACCGTGCCCGCCGGCGCGCCCAGGCCCAGCGCGGTGCCCCAGGCGCCCAGGCAGAAGAGCGCCACGGGCAACGGTAGCGGCAGGAGCATGAAGGTCGACATCGATAGCACCAGGAGCGCCAGCACCAGCAGGAGCATGTCTTCGTCGCGCTTCAGGTAGCGCCGCAGGTAACCCGCGGCGAGGTTGCCCACGGCCAGGCCCACGCCGAAGGCGGCGATGCTGACGCCTATCTGCGCGGTGCTGAAGCCGTAGCGCTGGCGCAGCACCTCTCCCGAGAGAAGCAGGCCGGCGACCCCGGTGCCGTTCCAGGCCCCCTTGGCGATCAGTGGCCTGAGGATGCTCCATTGCCTGCACCAGCCCAGCGCGTGGCCCTCGGCGCGCGGTGCCACGGCTTGCACGGGAAGGCGCTGGCGCGCCATCAGGAAGACCAGCACGCAACCGCACGAGACCATCAGGAAGGGCGTCGCCCAGCCGAAGAAGTCCGAGAGGAGGCCGGCCAGTGCCGGGCCGGCGGCAATGCCGAGGGTCATGCCGAGCATCACCTGGCCCATGGCACCGGCCTGTCTTTGCGGGGCGACCACCTCCGCGACCAGGGCGAAGGTGGTCGGAATGATGATTGCCGAGGCGATGCCCCCGATTACCCGCAGGACAACGGCAATTTCCAGGGTCGGGGCGATGACGATGGCCAGGGTATCGACGGCGAAGAGGATCAGGGCGAGCAGCAGCAGCTTCCTGCGTTGCATGCGGTCGGAGAAGTAGCCCAGCAACGGCGCGGCGATCGCATAGGAGAACGCGTAGCTGGAGATCAGCCAGGCGGCGCCGCTGGTAGTGGTGTGGAACGCCTGCGCCAGCGGCCCGAGCATGGAGGACAGCATGAACTCGGTCACGCCGACGAAGAACACGGCCATCGACAGGGCCAGCAGGAACAGGCCGTCGAGCTTCTGTGAAGGCGGGGGAATTTTCTGGTTCATGATGTTCTCTTTGGCTGAATGAGCGGACGAACGCCAAGGGGGCGCCGGCTCGCGGAGCCGGCGCCAGGGCTGAACCGCTCGGGCTATGGAGGGGATGGTTGTGTGGCTGGTGCGGGAACGGCGGGGAGAAAAGAAGGGAACGAAGCGAGATTCCGGGCGCCAGTGCACGATTTCATCGAAGAAGGCTTCGGAGTATCGCCGCAAGCGGAACCGCCCGGGCTTGGGAGCGCAGGAGAAACTACCCTATCGGAACGTTAGCCGAATTTTGCTCTCCTGCCGGATATCGCGACATTCGCCCCGGTTTGGTTCCCACTTTGGATTGATACTCGGACCAGACCATACCCGGCAACAGGTCAGCGGAACGGTTTCCAGAAGCGCTCCAGCGCCGCCGCCAGCAGTTCCGTATCGCCGCGCGAGTCGCCCCAGGCGCGTAGGGAGTATTGGGTCAGCGGACCGTAGTGCCGCTCCAGGCGGCAGACTTTCTCGTCGCGCCGGCAGTTGCGGCCGACGATCCTGCCGGTCAGTACGCCGTCTACCACTTCCAGCTCGGTGGCGATCAGGTGCACCCCGAGCTTCTCGGCGAACGGCCTGAGTAGCAGCGAAGGGGAGGCGGAACAGATGGTCACGGTGCTGCCGCTGCTGACCTGGTCGGCCACCGCGGTCAATGCGTGGGGACGCATCAGTGTTTCCCAGAAGCGGTTCTGGTAGGCCAGCGCCCGTTCTTCCAGCACATGTACGGGCACATCGGTGAGGAAGGTGGCGATCAGGCGCGCCTTCAGGTCGTCGCGGCCGATACGCCGGCAGAGATAGGCCAGGCTGGGTCCTGCCATGCGCAGCATGCGGCGGACGAACACTCGGTTGCCGAAGGCGAAGCGCAGGAAGGGCACGAAGCTGTCTCGGTATGTCAGCGTACCGTCGAAGTCGAACACGGAGAGAAAGCGTACTTCGCGTGTTTCGAGGGACACGGTCTCGTTCATCGGCGTTCCTTATATCGCTTCCTTTCCTTTGACACGGACTATGCGTCGTTCCGTTATTGCAGCAAGGGAAAGTTTGTATATCAAAACTGTCAATTATTCATAGGCAGACTGGCTGCTAACCTGAATCCGAGTGTTCAGGGGTTTTGCATCGATAGATAGGAGGCTAAGTAGCCGATAGCAAAACTCTATCAAGGTACTGGACTATAGTGATTCCGTCTTGTGACCAGGAGGTTTGGCATGATTGCACAGCTCCCCTCTGAGTTGCTGTCCCTGCAACTGCCGTTGCGGATCCGCATCGGCGATGCTCAGGCGTTCGATCTGGGGCCGGATCCACAGGTAACCATGGTCATTCGCGATCCCTCGCTGCTAACCGAGATCACCCATCCCAGCCTCGATGCGCTGGGCAAGGCCTACGTCGAGAAGCGTCTCGACATCGAAGGACCGATCAGCCAGGTCATCGGTATCGGCGATGCCCTCAGCGAAGCGCTCGGCGAACCCGATGGCGGCGCGCCGCCGGTTCGCGAAAGCCACGACAAGGACACCGACGCCGAAGCCATCCATTACCACTACGACCTGTCCAACGATTTCTACCAGCTCTGGCTGGATCCGGAAATGGTCTATTCCTGCGCTTATTTCGAGACCGGCAAGGAAGACCTCGCCACCGCGCAACTGGCCAAGCTCCGTCACCTGTGCCGCAAGCTGCGTTTGCAGCCGGGCGAGAAGCTGCTCGATGTCGGTTGCGGCTGGGGGGGCCTGGCGCGCCTGGCCGCTCGCGAGTTCGGCGTCGAGGTCACTGGCATCACATTGAGCAAGGAGCAGCTGGCGCTCGGGCGGAAGCGGGTCAAGGCCGAAGGCCTGGAGGACCGGGTCACCCTCAAGCTGCTGGACTACCGCGACCTGCCGCGCGATGGTCGCTTCGACAAGGTGGTCAGCGTCGGCATGTTCGAGCACGTCGGGCACGCCAACCTGGGGCTGTACTTCCAGCAACTCTACGATGCGGTGCGTCCCGGCGGCCTGGTGATGAACCACGGCATCACCTCGCGCTACACCGACGGCCGCCCGGTGGGCAAGGGGGCCGGCGACTTCATCGATCGCTACGTGTTTCCCCACGGCGAGCTGCCGCACCTGTCGCTGGCGGTGGCGCGGATGAGCGAAGCCGGGCTGGAAGTAGTCGACGTGGAAAGCCTGCGTCTGCACTACGCCCGGACCCTGGACTTCTGGAGCGCCAACCTGGAAGCCAGGCTGAAGGAGGCGGCTCGCCTGGTGCCCGAGGAAACCCTGCGGATCTGGCGGCTGTACCTGGCCGGATGCGCCTACGGCTTCAAGCGCGGCTGGATCAACCTGCACCAGATCCTCGCCATTCGCCCCCACGAGGATGGCTCCCACGAGCTGCCCTGGTCGCGGCGCGACCTGTACGCCTGAACGCCGGCGACCGGCTCCCTTGCGGAGCCGGTCGCGCAATCGGTCCTTGCGGATTGTCCTGCGTGGCGGGGCGGTCTAGTCTGCACGAAGTCCTGCGCGGTCGAGGGAAGCCGGGACGCTTCCGCGACAGCGCGACAACAACGATAAGAACAGGAGACTTCCCATGTCGCTGAGCAGACGCTTCGGTCTTTTCACGCTTGCCGCAACGGTGACCTTCAGTACCGCGGTCTTCGCCGCGCCGACCTTCATCAATATCCTCACCGGCGGCACCAGCGGGGTCTATTACCCCATAGGGGTCGGCCTCTCGCAGATCTACGGGCACGATATCCAGGGCGCGAAAACCTCGGTGCAGGCCACCAAGGCCTCGGTCGAGAACCTCAACCTGCTGCAGGCCGGGCGTGGAGAACTGGCGCTGGCGCTGGGCGACTCGGTCGCCGACGCCTGGAACGGGGTCGCCGACGCCGGCTTCAAGGCGCCGTTGAAAAAGCTGCGGGCTATCGGCAATACCTATCCGAACTATATCCAGGTAGTGGCCAGCCAAGCCTCGGGCATCAAGACCCTGGCCGACCTGAAAGGCAAACGCATTTCGGTGGGCGCGCCCAAGAGCGGTACCGAGCTGAACGCCCGGGCGATCTTCAAGGCCGCCGGCCTGAGCTACGAGGACATGGGCAAGGTGGAGTACCTGCCCTACGCCGAGTCGGTGGAGCTGATCAAGAACCGCCAGCTCGACGCTACGCTGCAATCCTCCGGCTTGGGCATGGCGGCCATCCGCGACCTGGCCTCGACCATGCCGATCACCTTCGTCGCGATCCCGGCGGACGTGGTGGCGAAGATCGACAGCCCGGCCTACCACGCCGCGAGCATTCCCGCCGGCACCTACGACGGCCAGGAGCAGGACGTGCCGACGGTGGCGATCGACAATATCCTGGTCAGCCACTCCGGGGTCAGCGACGAGCTGGCCTACCAGATGACCAAGCTGATGTTCGACAACCTGCCGCGCCTGGTCACCGCCCATGCTGCCGCCAAGGACATCGCCCTGGACAAGGCGGCGAAGAACCTGCCGATTCCGCTGCATCCCGGCGCCGAGCGCTTCTACAAGGAGAAGGGCGTACTGCCCGAGTGAGGCCCGTTTCTCCGTAGCCCCGGTCCGTGCGGCGGACCGGGTTCCCCGCGTTTCCGGCTGTAGGGAGTCGATGCATGAGCGATCATCAGAACGGGCTGCACCTCGAGGCGGAAAACTGGCCGCGCGCGCTGTTCGCCGTGGCCCTGGCCTTTTCCGTGTTCCAGGTCGTCACCGCGGCCTTTCCCCTGATTTCCACCCAGGTCCTGCGGGCAATGCACGTCGGACTGCTGTTGCTGGTGGTGTACATCAGCTATCCCGCCTTCGGCATACGTCGCCCCTGGCAGCCGTTGGCCTGGTTGCTGGGCATGGCCGGCCTGGGCACGGCGGTCTACCAGTGGGTTTTCGAGGCCGACCTGATCCAGCGCTCCGGAGAGCTGACCCAGGCCGACATGGTCGTCGGCGTGGTACTGATCGTCCTGGTCTTCGAGGCGGCGCGACGGGTGATGGGCATCGCCTTGCCGATCATCTGCGCGCTGTTTCTTGCCTATGGCCTGTTCGGCGAACACCTGCCGGGCGACCTGGCCCACCGCGGCTACGGCTTCGACCAGATCGTCAACCAGCTGTCGTTCGGTACCGAAGGTCTCTACGGCACGCCGACCTACGTGTCGGCAACCTACATCTATCTGTTCATCCTGTTCGGCGCCTTCCTCGAGCAGGCCGGCATGATCCGCCTGTTCACCGATTTCGCCATGGGCCTGTTCGGCCACCGGGTCGGCGGGCCGGCCAAGGTCTCGGTATTCTCCTCGGCGCTGATGGGCACCATCACCGGCTCCGGCGTGGCCAACGTGGTCACCACCGGACAGTTCACCATCCCGCTGATGAAGCGTTTCGGCTACAAGCCGGCGTTCGCCGGCGGCGTCGAGGCGACCGCGAGCATGGGCAGCCAACTGATGCCGCCGGTGATGGGGGCGGTGGCGTTCATCATGGCCGAGACCATCAACGTCCCCTACGTGGAGATCGCCAAGGCGGCGCTGATCCCGGCCTTGCTGTATTTCGGCTCGGTGTACTGGATGGTCCATCTCGAGGCCCGCCGGGCCGACCTCAAGGGCCTGCCGCGCGAGCAGTGTCCGAGCGCCTGGGGTGCCGTCCGCGAGCGCTGGTTCCTGCTGATTCCGTTGCTGGTGCTGATCGCGCTGCTGTTCTCCGGGCGCACGCCGCTGTTCTCCGGAACCATTGGTCTGGCGCTGACCGCCATCGTCATCCTTGGTTCGGCGATCATCCTGCGGGTGTCCTCGCTCGGCCTGCGCATCGCCTTCTGGGTGGCGCTGGGGCTGCTCTGCGCGGGGTTCTTCCGCCTCGGCATCGGAGTGATCTTCGTTGTGATCGCGGCCCTGGCCCTGGCCTGCTGGTTCGTCCGTGGCGGCCGGGAAACCCTGCGCATCTGCGTCCGCGCCCTCGCAGAAGGTGCGCGACATGCGATTCCGGTGGGCATCGCCTGCACCCTGGTGGGAGTCATCATCGGGGTGATTTCGCTGACCGGCATCGCCACCACCTTCGCCAGCTACGTGCTCGACCTGGGACGGGAGAACCTGCTGCTGTCGCTGGTCCTGACCATGGTCACCTGCCTGGTCCTGGGAATGGGCATCCCGACCATCCCCAACTACATCATCACCAGCTCCATCGCCGCGCCGGCGCTGCTGGAACTGGGGGTGCCGCTGATCGTCTCGCACATGTTCGTCTTCTACTTCGGCATCCTCGCCGACCTCACCCCTCCGGTGGCGCTGGCCTGCTTCGCGGCGGCGCCGATCGCCAAGGAAAGGGGATTGAAGATCAGCTTCTGGGCGGTGCGCATCGCCCTGGCGGGTTTCGTGGTGCCGTTCATGGCGGTGTATTCCCCGGCGCTGATGCTGCAGGAAGGCGGTTGGGGGGCGACGCTCTATGTCACCTGCAAGGCGGTGCTGGCCATCGGCCTGTGGGGCATGGCTTCCATCGGCTACCTGCAGGGGCCGCTGGCCTGGTGGGAGCGCCTGGTGGCGTTCGCCGCGGGAGCCAGCCTGGTCCTGGCCTTGCCGATCAGCGACGAGCTGGGCTTCGTCCTCGGCGCGCTGGTGATCGGCTGGCACCTCTGGCGCCAGCGTGCGCGCGAGGCGGTGGCGTGATCGCGCTGTGCCTGGGCATGGCCGGCAGCGTCTGGGCGACGCTGCCGCTGCAGTCGTTCACCCTGGCCTGGCAACATACGGTCGAGAAGGTGCTCTGGGAAGAAGACTATCGCCTGAGCGAGCGCGGCCTGCTGCTGGAAGAGGCCCGGGTGCGGGGCAGCGGGGCGGGGATGGAGATTCCCGAGGGCGCCGTGCTGCGTGACGGCGCCTGGCATTACCGCCGTGTGTTGCCGCCGCTGCAACCTTTGCGACTGGGGCGCACGCCGGAGGCCGGCGACTACCGGATCTGCCGTCAGGGGCGCTGCGATGCGCTGGCGCGCTGGATCGGTCCGCCGGACCCTGAGCGCCCGGCGGTCGAACTCTGGGCGTGTCCGATACGGGACCCGAGCGACTGAACGTCCTGTGGATAACCCTGCGACGCCAGTCCACATCCATAAAAACGACGAAGCCGGAGCTGCTTCCGGTCATAAGGAAAACGTCCATGCGTAGCTGTATATCCGTCTTCCGGCCGGCCCTGCTGGCGCTGTTCGTCTCGGCAAGCGGCTCGGCCGGCGCCGACGCGGCTGTGGAAAACCCGCGGATCGGCCGTGCCGCCGATCTCTATGAACTGATCCCGGAATACCAGCCGGACACCTATCGGAACATGGACAAGGTCTATCCGACCCGGGTTATCCACAAGGGGACCAAGGTCCGTCCGCTGCCGGCGGGTGCGGCCATCGCGCCGCGCTACCGGATCGGCGGCGAGGAATACGGCGTCGACGATTTCATGCGGCGCAACCGCGTTGGCGGCGTGCTGGTCCTCAAGGATGGCAAGGTCGCCCTGGAGCGCTACGGCCTGGGCAACGACGAACGCACGCGCTGGACCTCGTTCTCGGTGGTCAAGTCGATCTCCTCGACCCTGGTGGGCGCCGCCGTGCAGCAGGGCCTGCTGGCTCTCGACCAGCCTGTGGACAAGTACCTGCCGAGCCTGGCCGGCTCCGCCTACCAGGGGGTGACTGTGGAGCAGGTCCTGCAGATGAGTTCCGGGGTCCGCTGGAACGAGACCTATCGCGATCCGAAGTCCGACCGCCGGCAGATGTTCGACGCCCAGCTCGCCGAACGTCCCGGTGGCATCCTGCGGCTGCTGGCGAGCCTGACGCGGCAGTACCCGGCCGGTACCCACTTCACCTACAGCACCGGAGAGTCGCACCTGCAGAGCGAGCTGCTGCACGCGGCGACCCGCATTCCGGTGAGCGACTACCTGTCCGAGCGGATCTGGGCGCGGATGGGCATGGAGAGCGACGGCTTCTGGCAACTTGAATCGCCGGCCGGGCAAGAGATCGGCAGCAGCGGCTTGAGCGCGACCCTGCGCGACTATGGCCGCTTCGGCCAGTTCGTCCTCGAGGATGGGGTGATCGATGGCGAACGTATCCTTCCCGAGGGTTGGGTCGATCGTGCCAGTCGCGTCGAGGCTTCTTCCCACCTGGCCCCGGGCAAGCTCTACGATGGCGAATACGCGCTCGGCTACGGCTACCAGTGGTGGACCTTCCCGGTGGGCGCCAAGGCCCTGCCCGAGCATGACGGCGGCGCCTTCGAAGCCCAGGGCATCTTCGGCCAGTACCTCTACATCAACCGCAAGGAGAAGATCGTGGCGGTGGTCTGGAGCGCCTGGCCGAAGCCGGAGATGGACGATCGCGAGGAGGAGACCTATGCCTTCCTTGGCGCGGCGGTGAAAGCCCTGCGCTAGGGCCGTGGGCGAACGGATATCCACAGCAGGCTGTGGACAAGACTTCAGCGGGAAAACCGCAGGGGCAGTCCCTGGCAATCGTCGGACAGGCGTCCCGCGTGCCAGGCGAGTTGCCCGGAGACGATGGTGGTATCGATCCGATGGTGGAATGCCCGGTGGCGGAACGGCGTCCAGTTGCAGCGCGACAGCAGCGGCATGGCGCTGGCCAGCGCCGGGTGCTCCAGTTCGCTGACCAGCACCAGGTCGGCCCAGTAGCCTTCGCGGAGGAAACCGCGATCGGCGATGGCGAACAGTTCGGCGACCCGGTGGCTGGTCTTCGCCACCAGGGTGGCCAGCGACAGCCAGCCTTCGCGGACCAGCTCCAGGAGTGCCGGCAACGCATGCTGGACCAGTGGCAGGCCGGCCGGCGCCTGTGGATAAGCCTGCTGCTTCTCGGCCCAGGCGTGCGGCGCGTGGTCGGTGCCGATCACGTCCAGGCGGTTGCCGGCCAGCGCCCTGCGCAGGGCGTCGCGGTCCTCGCGGCTCTTGATCGCCGGGTTGCACTTGAGCAGATGGCCGAGGCGGGCGTAGTCGCTGTCGTCGAACAGCAGGTGGTGGACGCAGACTTCCGCGGTGATGCGTTTCTGGCACAGCGGCTTGTCCTCGAACAGGGCCAATTCGCGCGCTGTGGATAAGTGCAGGACATGCAGCAGCGTGCCATGTCGTTGCGCCAGTTCCACCGCCAGGGCGGTGGAACGGTAGCAAGCCTCGGCGTCGCGAATGCGCGGGTGGGCGGCTGCCGGAATACGTTCGCCGAAGCGTTGTCGCCAGCGCGCCAGGTTGGCTTCGATCCGCGGCGTGTCTTCGCAATGGCTCAGCAGCAGGGTCGGAACGCTGGCGAACAGGCGCTCCAGGGTCGGCAGGTCGTCCACCAGCATGTCGCCGGTGGAGGCGCCCATGAACACCTTCACCGCGGCGACCTCGCGTGGATCGAGGGCGGCCACGGTGTCGAGGTTGTCGCGGCTGACGCCGAAGTGGAAACCGTAGTTGGCCACGCTATGGGCGGCGGCGAGGCGCTTCTTTTCCGCCAGCGCTTCGAGGCTCAGCGTCGCCGGGCGGGTATTGGGCATGTCCATGAAACTGGTGATGCCGCCCGCCACGGCGGCGCGGGATTCGCTGGCGATCGAGCCCTTCTGTGGATAACCCGGCTCGCGGAAGTGCACCTGGTCGTCGATCATTCCCGGCAGCAGGTAGCGTCCGGCGGCATCGATCTCCCGGCTGGCGCCGCAGTTTTCCAGGCAGCCGGCGATGCGTTCGATGCGACCGTGGCGGACCAGCAGATCGCCTTCGCGTACCTGTCCCTCGTTGACCATCCGGGCATTGCGGATCAGCAGGCTTTGCATGTTCAGAACTCGTTCTGCAGCGACTTGTAGCCGCGTACCAGGTCGACGTTGGTGCGCGCCACGTCTTCCGAGAACTCGCTGGCGGAAACGCTGACCCGCGGCATGCTCGCCAGGTCGGTGCGCGGACCGATGCGCTCGGTGGACGGGACGTAGAAACCCGCTGGCAGGTCGCAGCCGTCGACCACCGCGTTGTGGCGGACCACGCAGCCATCGCCGACCCGGCAGTTGAACAGCACGCTGTTGAAGCCGATGAAGACCCGGTCGCCGACTTCGCAAGGACCGTGGACGATGGAGCGGTGGGCGATGGAGCTGTGCTCGCCGATGGTCACCGCGGCACCCGACTTGGAATGGATCACCACGCCGTCCTGGATGTTCGAGTTGGCGCCGATCACGATCGGTTGCATGCCGCCGTCGGCGTCGACTTCGTCGGCACGGATCACCGCGTAGGGACCGACGAAGACGTTGGCCTGGATGATCACCTTGCCGCAGATGATCGCGGTCTTGTCCACATAGGCCGATTCGTCGATCACCGGCAGGTCGCCGGAGGGATTCTTGCGGATCATGCGGCACCTCGCTGCCAGTGGCTTTCGGCGACGGCGTCGTGGGCATGCAGGCTTTCCGCATGGACGACCCGTACGGAGAACCGGCTCGCCTGTGGATAACCCTGCAGGGCGCGGTGCAGCCGACGCACCGCGTCTTCGCAGAACATCAGGTTCTGTCCGTTGGCGAGGGCGAAGGCCTGCTCGTCGGCGCGTTTCACCGCAGTCTGCACCGCGGTGCCGAGGGCGCTTTCGCCGAGATCCGCCAGCTCTTCCAGGGGCAGTCCGATGCAGTCTTCCGCCAGGCCGATGCGCAGGTGTGCGCTGCTGCGCTGGCTGTGCGGGGTGGCGACGATGCCGGCGCTGCTGCCGAGCCAGGCGAGCACGCTGGCATGATCGAGCGGCTGTCCGGCGAAGTCCTGGTCGAAGCGCTCCTGGATCAATTGCCGGGCCAGTGCCGCCGAACAGGGGCAGGTCGAGGAGTAGGTCAGCTCGAGATGGACTTCGGCCTGGAAGTCATCGCCTTCCAGGCGCGTGTCCAGCACCAGTGGATAACGTTTCCAGCCGCTCAGCGGGCTGACCAGCGCCGGACGCCGCAGCAGCGGCGCGAGGCGCAGGCGCAGGTAGGCGCGACGCGACAGGCCGGCGTGGCTGTCGAGGAAGCGTTGCAGGACGGCGCGCAGGCAGGAAAGGTCCAGCTCGCCCTGTTCCAGTTCGGCCAGCGCCAGGTAGAGGCGCGACATATGGATGCCGCGGGCCTGCGGGTCGTCCAGGCTGACACCGGCATCGGCTTCGGCGGCGACCCTCTGCCCGCCGATCTGCACGGGGAGGGCGATGCCCTGCATGCCGACCCAGTCCAGGGGAAGATCGGCGGTGGTGGTCTGGCGGGCAATATCGGGAAGCGTCAAGGCATTCATGGAGAACTCGAAGAAGGGCAGGCAAGGCCTGGAAATGGCTTAAATGTTATAATATAACGTATTAGCTAATGCCGACCCTTGCAATCGGGTATTTCGTCGATGAAGCGCCGTCGCCTCCTGCAAAGCCTGCTCGCCGGCCTGGCCCTCCAGCCGTTCCTGGCCGCCAGCGCCAATGTACGAATCCGCCAGGCCCGCGCCTGGAACTCCTCGGAAAGCTGGCGCCTGGTGCTGGAACTGGACGGCCCGCCGCGTTATCGAACCTTTTCCCTGCAGGCCCCCGAGCGGTTGATCCTCGACCTGCCCGACGCGCAATTGCTCGCAACGCTCTCCGAGCTGCCGCTGGACGGCCCCGTGCGCGCCATCCGCAGCGGCCAACTGGGTGGCGGCGGGACGCGCATCGTCCTCGACCTGCGCCAGGCGGTCAGGCCGCGCAGCTTCGCCCTGGAACCGCAGGCAGGAAAGGGTCATCGCCTGGTCCTGGACCTTTATCCACAGGCGCTGGCGGCGCCCCCCGAGCCGATGCTGGCGCTGGCCCGCCCGCTACCCTCGACGGGCCGCGACATCCTCGTGGTGGTCGATGCCGGCCATGGCGGCAAGGACCCCGGCGCGGTCGGTAGCAAGGGCGAGCGCGAAAAGGACGTGGCGCTGGCCATCGCCCGCCTGCTGGCGCGGCGGATCGACCGCGAGAAAGGCTTCAAGGCGCGCCTGGTGCGCAACGGCGACGTGTTCGTTCCGCTGCGCAAGCGGCCGGAAGTGGCTCGGCGCTACAACGCCGACATGTTCGTCTCGGTGCACGCCGACGCGGCGCCGCGACTGACCGCCTCCGGCGCATCGGTATATGCCCTCTCCGAGCATGGCGCCAGCTCGACCATGGCGCGCTGGATGGCCGATCGCGAGAACGGCGCCGACCTGATCGGCAACAGCGGCAACCTGCCGCTACAGGGCCGCGACAAGGTACTCGCCGGGGTGATCCTCGACATGGCCCTGAGTTCGACCATCGCCAGCAGCCTGGACCTCGGCCACAGCGTTCTCGGCCAGTTGTCGGACGTCACCGCGCTGCACCAGAAGCGTGTCGAGCAGGCCGGCTTCGCCGTGCTCAAGTCGCCGGACATCCCTTCGATCCTGGTGGAGACCGGCTTCATCTCGAATCGCGGCGATTGTCGCCGGTTGATGGACGAACGCCATCGCCAGCGCCTGGCCGAGGCGGTCTTCGCTGGCGTGCAGGGCTACTTCCGGCAACGCCCTCCCGCCGGCAGCTACCTGGCGGCGCTCAGCGCGCAGCCTCCCGGCTAGGGCCTTCGCTGCAGCCGCTGACCCGCCCGCAGGTCAGGCGTTGGCGCTGGCCCGATGAACTGCTCAGGCGGCTGACGCTGGTCCAGCCGATGTTGCGGCTGAGGCCGACCCAGATTTCCCCGTCGCTGGCGATGCCGCTGAAGAAGGTCAGGCGCCCGTAGCGCGTATTGGTCTGGGCCCAGCGTCGTCCGCTCGCCGCGTCGTAGCCGCGCAACCAGGTGTCGTTGCCGCCGGTGGCGACGCTGTAGTGGTTGCCCAGCCGATCCATGCAGGCCAGAACGGTGCGCAGGTAAGCGCATTCCGCCGGGCGGGTGCCGGGAAGAAAGCCCTGCGCCTGTGCCGCCGGAGCGAGCAGCAGGAGGGCCAGGCAGTAAAGGCGGAGGACGCGGCGCATCGGTGGATCCCGGGATGACGTGGGCCCAGGGTAGCCGGAAGGCGATTGGCGGGCCATCGATTGTGGTGTTAATTGTTATAGTATAACATTTTAAATTTCCCAGGTTCAGCCTATGACCGAACAGGAACTGCTTGCCCAGCCCGACGCTGCCTACATGGACGAAGCCCAGCAGGACTTCTTCCGCGACCTGCTGCTGCGCCAGCGCCAGGAACTGCAGGCGCGCATCGAAGGCGAATTCGGCGAGCTGCGCGATCTCGAACGCCCCAGCGACGAGGCCGACCTGGCTTCCCGCGAGGAACAGCGGCAATGGCAACTTCGCCTGCTGGAGCGGGAGAAGAAGCTGCTCGACAAGATCGACGAAGCGCTGGAGCGCCTGGCCCGCGGCGACTACGGCTGGTGCCAGGAAACCGGCGAGCCGATCGGCCTGCGCCGCCTGCTGTTGCGTCCCACCGCCACCCTCTGCATCGAGGCGAAAGAGCGCCAGGAGAAGCGCGAACGCCACGTGCGGCACAACTGAAGAGGTTACCAACCGTGAACCAACGCCTACCTGTCACCGTGCTGTCCGGCTTTCTCGGCGCCGGCAAGAGCACGCTGCTCAACCATGTGCTGAAGAACCGCGAGAACCGCCGGGTTGCGGTGATCGTCAACGATATGAGTGAAATCAATATCGATGGCAGCGAAGTCCAGCGCGATGTCAGCCTGAACCGCGCTGAAGAGCGCCTGGTGGAGATGAGCAACGGCTGTATCTGCTGCACCCTGCGCGAAGACCTGCTGGAAGAGGTCGGCCGTCTCGCCCGGGAAGGCCGCTTCGACTACCTGCTGATCGAGTCCACCGGGATTTCCGAACCGATGCCGGTGGCCGAGACCTTCACCTTCCGCGACGAGCTGGACCGCAGCCTGTCCGACGTGGCGCGACTGGATACCATGGTCACGGTGGTCGACGGGATGAATTTCCTCCGCGACTACCAGGAGGCCGCCAGCCTGGCCAGCCGTGGCGAAATCCTCGGTGAGGAGGATCAGCGCTCGATCACCGACCTGCTGATCGACCAGGTCGAATTCGCCGATGTGATCCTGGTCAGCAAGATCGACCTGATCTCCAGCGAGCAGCGCGAGGAACTGCTGGCGATCCTGCGCCAGCTCAATGCCGAGGCGGAGATCCTGCCGATGGTGATGGGTCAGGTGCCGCTGGCGAAGATCCTCGATACCGGTCGCTTCGATTTCGATCGCGCGGCGTCCGCGCCGGGCTGGCTGAAGGAACTGCGCGGCGAGCACCTGCCGGAAACCGAGGAATATGGCATCGCCTCCATGGCCTACCGGGCGCGCCGTCCGTTCCACCCCGCGCGCTTCCACGCCTTCCTGCACAATCCGCTGAAGCAGGGGCGGCTGCTGCGCTCCAAGGGCTTCTTCTGGCTCGCCAGCCGGCCCCGCGAGGCTGGCAGCTGGTCGCAGGCCGGCGGCCTGATGCGCTACGGCCTGGCGGGCCGCTGGTGGCGCTTCGTGCCGACCGGACAGTGGCCACAGGACGAAGAGGGCCTGCGGGCGATCATGCGGCACTGGGAGGAAGGCGTCGGCGACTGTCGCCAGGAGCTGGTTTTCATCGGCCAGAACCTGGACTTCACGGCCCTGCGCGCAGCCCTCGATGCTTGCCTGCTGGATGATGCCGAGATGAACCTGGGCATTCCGGGCTGGCAGGGCCTGGACGACCCCTTCGAGGACTGGGGGCACGCCGCATGAGCGCACTGCCACAGGAAAGTCCGTTGCCGCGCCAGGCGTTCGGCGAAGACCCCCAGGTGCTGGCCGAGGTGCTTCGCGACGGGGTCAACCTGGCGGTCTGGACACGCCGGCTGAACCCGGCGCTGCGCGACTTCGCCGCCGCCCTGGTACGCAACCGGCCGGGACTGGCGCTGAGCCAGACGCTGGAGATGGAAGAGGAACGGCTACCCGCCTTGGACGGCCTGCTCGACGCGCGGCAACTGCCGGGACAAGCCGATTTCCTCGACGACCTGGGCTGGCTGGTCGAGGCCTTCTTTTGCCTGACCGGGGCGCGGCGTATCGGCCTGCGCCTGCGCGTTCTGGATAAACCGATGTGCCCGCGTTTCCATGTCGACCACGTGCCGCTGCGGCTGGTCACCACCTACCAGGGCGCTGCCAGCGAATGGCTGGACGAGTCCGGCCTGGACCGTCGGCTGCTTGGTGGAGCACAGGCGGACGTTGTCGATGAACAGCTTATCCATAGCTTGTCCACAGGCGACGTGGCGCTGCTCAAGGGCGAACGCTGGGAGGGTAACGAAGGTGCCGGACTGGTGCATCGCTCGCCGCGAGCGGAGCCCGGGCTGGCGCGCCTGCTGTTGACCCTGGACTGGCTTGCCTGAGCCTGTGGACAAGTGTCTTTCGAGGAATAAAAAAAGGCCATCCGCAGATGGCCTATCACCAAAAAGTCGTCCTACCTTGGGGATGGGGACGAAGGGTGCTGAGGTACCCGACTCCCATTTAGCCCGGACGCTGTGACAGGCTGATGACGCGCTCAGGGCTTTTTCGCGGCGCTAGGCTCTTCCCAGCGGCCTTGGCTCTGGCTGGCGCAGAACGGCTCCAGGTAGCGTGCGTCGGTCGCGATGCCGTAGTAGAAGATGTCCTGCCGATAGGGCGCGTTGGGTACCCTGGCGTCGCGGCAGACACCGAAGGCGCCCGTCGGACACTCCTCGGCGAACGCCACCTCGACCTTCTGGCCCTGCAGTTGTGGCTGGCAGAAGCCTTCGCGGAACAGCTTGGCCGGGATGCTGCGGTTCTGCTGGCAGACCTTCACATCGAGATTCTTCGCCTGGCTATGGACGATGCAGGCTTCGGCCAGGGCCAGGCCCGGCAGGCAGGACAGGAAGAACAGGAACGGACGCATGCGAGGACTCCATTGCAGACGGGCGCGACTCTAGCACGGGGCCTGGCTCCCCGCAGGCAAGGACCGCATTGATCCACAGGCTTTCACATTCCGGTTGCGCAGATGCTTCGAGAGATACCCACACACCTGATCGGCGGCCCCCTGGGGGCCGGCAAGACCAGCCTGATCCGCTCGCTGCTGGCGCAGAAGCCGGCGGGCGAGCGCTGGGCGGTGCTGGTCAACGAGTTCGGCGAGATCGGCCTGGATGCCGCGCTGCTGGCCACGGACGTCGACGGCGTGGCCATCGGCGAGGTGGCGGGCGGGTGCCTCTGCTGCGTCAATGGCGTGCCGTTCCAGGTGGGGCTCGGTCGCTTGTTGCGTCGGGCACGACCGGACCGGCTGTTCATCGAACCCTCCGGGTTGGGACATCCGCTGGCGCTGTGGAAGCAGCTGCAGGCTCCTCCCTGGTCCGGCGTCCTGGCCCTGCAACCCCTGGTAGTGGTGCTGGATGCCGCCGCGCTGGCCTCCGGCCAACCGCTGCCGGAGGCACAGGAACAGGCGCTGGAAGCGGCCGGCATGTTGCTGCTGAACAAATCCGAAGCGCTCGACGCGACGCAGCGCTGCGCCGTGCGCGCGCGCCTGCCGGTCCTGCCGTTGCGCTGGAGCGTGCGCGGCCACCTGGCATTGCGCGATCTGCCGACCAGCGTTGCCGGGGAAGGTAGCGCGACGACCTGGGCGGCCCTGCCGGACGCGCCTGCTCAGTTGGGAACGGTGCTGCCCGCCGAGCGACCGCTGCGCGCCGTGCGCGAGCAGGACGGCCAGTTGGCCATCGGCTGGCGGCTGGCGCCGTCGGTGCGTTTCGATCGGGTCGCAGTGGACGCCTGGCTGAGCCGTTTGTCCGGACTGCGGCGGGCCAAGGCGGTGCTGCATTGCGCGGACGGTTGGTATGCAGCGAATGCCGCGCCGTTTGTGGATAACTGGGGCAAGTCCTCGTGGCGACGGGATAATCGGCTGGAACTGATCCTCGCCGCAGGCGCGGATGAAGAGGCGCTCGAAGAGGCGTTCCTGGCGTGTCGGATGGTCGCAGAATGATCCGCCAAGGTTGCTCTGAGGACGCGACTGAATGATAATAATTATCAGAAGACTCTACTTCCTTACCTTTCACTTCTCCGCAGGTCGCCCTCATGTCGCCACAGCCTTCACGGTCGCCTGACCGTTTTTCGCTGGCCGCGCTCGCCGAAGACCATCCCACCGCTCCTGCCCAGGGAGACGAAAGCGAGTCCCTGCCATGCGTGAATGCCCAGCGCGGAGAACCCAACCTGCGCGTGGTGGACTGCTCCGGTGCGCGCCGCGACGAGGAAGTGGCGGTCGAGGAAGTGCTGATCCCCTACGCCCATGGCAGCGATCCCGACGACGTCCCCGGCGAGCCGCCCAAGTCGCGCTGGTGGCTGTCCTCCGGCGCGGCGGTGGCGATGCATGTGGCGATCATCGGTGCGCTGGTGTGGGTGATGCCGACCCCGGCCGAACTCAACCTTGGCCACGGCGAACTGCCGAAGACCATGCAGGTGAATTTCGTCCAGCTCGAGAAGAAGGCCGAGCCGACCCCGCAGCCGCCGGCTGCCGCGCCGGAACCGACGCCGCCGAAGATCGAGGAACCCAAGCCGGAGCCGCCGAAGCCGAAGCCGGTGGAAAAACCCAAGCCCAAGCCGAAACCCAAGCCCAAACCGGTGGAAAACGCCATTCCCAAGGCCAAGCCGAAGCCGGAACCCAAACCCAAGCCGGAACCCGAGCCAAGCACGGAAGCATCCAGCCAGCCCAGCCCGTCCAGCGCCGCGCCGCCGCCCGCGCCTACCGTCGGGCAGAGCACGCCCGGCGCGCAGACTGCGCCCAGCGGCTCGCAAGGCCCGGCCGGCCTGCCCAGCGGCAGCCTCAACGACAGCGACATCAAGCCGCTGCGCATGGATCCTCCGGTCTATCCGCGGATGGCCCAGGCGCGGGGTATCGAAGGCCGGGTGAAGGTGCTGTTCACCATCACCAGCGATGGCCGCATCGACGACATCCAGGTGCTGGAGTCGGTGCCGTCGCGCATGTTCGACCGCGAAGTGCGCCAGGCCATGGCCAAGTGGCGTTTCGAGCCGCGTGTCAGCGGTGGCAAGATCGTCGCCCGCCAGGCGACCAAGATGTTCTTCTTCAAGATCGAGAAGCGCCGCTGAGGCGGTTCGCCGACAACGAAAAGAGCCGCGCCTTCGAGCGCGGTTTTTTTATTCCCGGTAGGTCTCGCAGACGGGGCCTCGCTGCCTGGGGACGGCAGGCCCCTTGCGCTGTTCCGCCGTGGGAACGCGAGGAGATCGGCGTTTACGCGCCAAGGTTCCAGCCCCGCCGGAATGACGAGCCGCAGGGTGAATAACCGCTTGCGGTTATCCGCCGTGGAACGCAGGGGCACCGGCGGATTACTCCGCCGGCGTTGCGCGCCCTAGGGTTCCGGTCGGGATGCCGTGCCGTGGACCAACAGCCGGCGGGTGTGGGGAAATCGGTTGCCGCGCCAAAAAGCAGGACGGCGACCCGAAGGTCGCCGTCCTGTGGATAAAAAGGCCCGGAGTGTGTCGGGGCCATGAGCACGAGGCTCAATCAATCGGTCGTGATCTTCGAGTGCTTCTGGGTGTCCTTCATGAACACATAGACCAGCAGCGAGCAGGCGATGCAGGCGGTGACGTACCAGTAGAAGCCGCTCTCCAGGCCGACGCTCTTGAACCACAAGGCAACGTATTCGGCGGTGCCGCCGAAGATCGACACGGTCAGGGCATACGGCAGGCCGACGCCCAGGGCGCGGATCTCGGTGGGGAACAGTTCGGCCTTCACTACCGCGTTGATCGAGGTGTAGCCGCTGACGATCACCAGCGCCGCCATGATCAGGAAGAACGCGCCCCACCAGCTGTCGACGCTGTGCAGGGTGCTGAGGATCGGGTAGGTGAAGATGGTGCCGAGTACGCCGAAGGCGATCAGGATCGGCCGCCGGCCGATCTTGTCGGAGAGGGCGCCGACGATGGGCTGCAGCAGCATGAAGAGGAACAGGGTGGCAGCCGAGATCATGGTCGAATCGGTCTTGCTCATGCCTACCGTGTTCACCAGGTACTTCTGCATGTAGGTGGTGTAGGTGTAGAAGGCCAGGGTGCCGCCCATGGTCAGGCCGACCACGGTCAGCACTTCCTTCGGGTGGCGCAGCAGGGTGCGCAGCAGGCTTTCCTTCGGCTCTTCCTTCTTCTTCGAGAAGGACTCGGTCTCTTCCATGCCGCGACGCAGGAACATCGCCACCACTGCGCACAGCGCGCCGATGAAGAAGGGGACGCGCCAGCCCCAGCTTTCCAGTTGTTCTACGGTCAGGGTCTGTTGCAGGACGATCAGCACCGCCAGGGCGATGAGCTGGCCGGAAATCAGGGTCACGTACTGGAAGCTGGAGAAGAACCCGCGCTGTTCCTTGTTCGCCATCTCGCTCAGGTAGGTGGCGGAGGTGCCGTATTCGCCGCCGACCGACAGGCCCTGGAGCAGGCGCGCGACCACCAGCAGGATCGGCGCGGCGACGCCGATGGTTTCGTAGCTGGGGGTCAGGGCGATGATCAGCGAGCCGAAGCACATCAGCAGCACCGAGGCCAGCAACGCCGCCTTGCGGCCCTTGCGGTCGGCATAGATACCCATCAGCCAGCCGCCGATCGGGCGCATCAGGAAGCCCACGGCGAAGATAGCTGCGGTGTTCAGCAGTTGGGCGGTCATGTCGCCCTGGGGGAAGAATGCCTTGGCGAAGTACAGCGAGAAGGCGGCGTAGACGTACCAATCGTACCACTCGACCAGGTTGCCGACGGAACCGCTGAAGATCGACTTGATGCGTTGCGAAGTGGTGCGGGGCTGGGCAGACGCGGAAATGGCGTTGGCGCTTTCCATCGTGTTTCCTCTTTTCGTTGTTGTCTTGGATGTGCTGATCAGGGCGCAGCACACCGGCACATCGCGAGGGCGACGTATTGGATGGCTCGATAGCAGGTGCCGTGCCAACGCGGGAAAGCCGCGTGGGGACTGGGTTGGAAGAGGAGCGGGGTGGTCTTGGCCGAGCGGGAGTCCGCCGACCGGGAGAGTGGATAAGCGGAAATCCGCCGATCCTTCAGGGCAAAGGGTCCGATAGCGACATCAGGTGCAGGCGAGGGCGAATAACCGCAGCGTGGTTATCCGCCGATTCGACGGCAGGCCGGGATCGCTTGGCTCTCAGTGGCTGCCCTTTTCCTGGTCGAGGGTTTCCATCAGGGCGATCTGCATCCGCGAATGCACGCGGATCAGCCAGCGCCAGAGCACTGCGATCACCAGGCCGGCGACCAGGACCACTACGACCAGCAACTCGCCCGGCGGCAGGATGCTCGAGCTGAGCGCAGCCAGCAGCACCATCATGCCGGCCAGCGACAGCAGCGGGATCACCTCGGAGATCACCCGGCGTACCCGCGCCGTATGGCGTCCGGCTTTCTCCGGCTTGACCCCGAGTTCGGCCAGCAGCATCGACAGAGCCTTGAGCTTGCGGTACGCGGCGATCAGGAAGGCCAGCGAGACCAGCAGCGCGCCGCCCCAGATCAATGCCTTGTGCAGTCCATCGTAGGCGACCCACTGGCTCATCCAGGCGGAAAGCGTATCGGCGAAATAGCCGCCGGCGAGGAAGATCGCGATCACCAGCGCCAGGTTCACCCCGACTTGCAGCAGGATGCGCCGGATCATCGCCGCCAGCACCGCACGGTCGCCCTGCGGCTGGATGCTGCGCAGCCAGTCGCCGTAGTGGCCGAAGATCCTCGCCATGCGCTGCGGCATGGCGTTGGCCAGGTGCTGCGAGAGCGGATCGGCGGCGCGGATCAGGTACGGGGTGAGCAGGGTGGTGATGGCCGAGACCGCTACCGCCACCGGGTAGAGGAAGTCGCTGGTGACTTTCAGGGTCATGCCCAGGGCGGCGATGATGAAGGAGAACTCGCCGATCTGCGACAGGCCCATGCCGACCCGCAGCGAGGTGCGTCCATCGTTGCCGGCGATGAACGCGCCCATGCCGCAGGAAAACATCTTGCCGAGCACCACCGCGACGGTGATCAGGGCGATCGGCCAGGCGTACTCGACGAGGATCTTCGGATCGATCAGCAGGCCGATGGCGACGAAGAAGATCGCACTGAACATGTCACGGACCGGCTCGATCAGCCGTTCGATCTGCACCAACTGGCGCGACTCGGCCATGATCGCGCCGATCAGGAAGGCGCCGAGCACCATGCTGTACTCCAGCTTCACCACCAGCAGGCAGAAGCCGAAGCACAGGCCGAGCACGGTGACCAGCAGCATCTCGTTGCTCTCGAACTTCGCCACGTAGGCCAGCAGGCGCGGCACCAGGAGGATGCCGACGACCAGCGCGACGATCATGAACAGGCTGAGCTTGCCGACCGTGGAGAACACCTCGCCGGTTTCCACCGAACCGCTCACGGCGATTCCCGACAGCAGGGCGATGATGCCGATGCCGAGGATGTCCTCGACGATCAACACGCCGAAGATCAGTTGGGCGAAGCGCTCGTTCTTCATCTTCAGGTCGCCGAGCGCCTTGACGATGATGGTGGTGGAGGAGATCGCCAGGATCGCGCCGAGGAACAGCGAGTCCATGGTGCTCCACTCGAAGAAGCGACCGATCTCGAAGCCGATCCAGATCATCAGGACGATTTCCAGGAACGCCGCGATGAACGCCGTGGCGCCGACCTGGAAGAGCTTGCGCAGGCTGAATTCCAGGCCGAGGCAGAACATCAGGAAGATCACCCCGAGTTCGGCCAGGGTCTTGATCGTGTCTTCGTCGTGGATCAGCCCGAAGGGCGGGGTGTGCGGGCCGATGATGAAACCGGCGACGATGTAGCCGAGGACCACCGGTTGGCGCAGGCGGTGGAAGAGAATGGTGACCACACCGGCCACCAGCATGATCACGGCGAGGTCCTGGATGAAATCGACGGCATGCATGGCGGCGGTCCTCGCTCGAGTGGGAATGGGTCGGCAAACGCGCGACCGGGAAGCCTCGCAGAGCCGCAGACTAGCACTGGCAAGTGCTTGATCGGGGTACTGAAAAAAACTGTAACAGACCTTTCTGCAAGGCTTTGCGCTGCGCCTTTCCAGCCGCCGGGCGGGCGTTCGTCCGCCGATCCGGGATAGCGCCTGTCATCCTCGTCAACGACGGTGTACCCTGGCGCCGACCCGCGAGCCAGACGCGGCGGGCGAAAAAACGGCGGCCGCGGAGCAATAGCCCGAAACAAAATCCGGCTGGTCCTGCCGCCCGTACCGCCGCAACATGACGCGCGTCGATTCCCCCAAGAGAGAAAGACTACAATGCAGCGTGTTCTCAGCATCGCCCTCGCCTTCTGCCTGGCGCTGACCGTCAGCCTGGATGCCAATGCCAAGCGCTTCGGCGGCGGCAAGAGCCTCGGCTCGGCACCCAGCCACCAGACCCGCCAGGCGCAGCCGGCCACTGCGCCGAACGCCACTGCTGCCGCCCCCAACGCCGCCCGTCCCGCCGCTGCCGCCAGCGGTGCTTCGCGCTGGCTCGGCCCGCTGGCCGGTATCGCCGCCGGCGGCCTGCTCGCCTCCATGTTCATGGGCGACGGCTTCGAAGGCATCCAGATGCTCGATATCCTGTTGATCGCCCTGGTGGCCTTCATTGCCTTCCGCTTCATCGCCGCTCGCCGACGCCAGCAGAACCAGGGGCAGCCGGCGATGGCCGGGCACGCGCCGATGCAGCGCGAAATGCCGGCCCAGGCGCCGATCTTCGGTGGCGCCACCGCCGCTGCCGCCGTTGCGCCGAGCCCGGTGATCAACGCGCCGAGCTGGTTCAACGAGGAGCGCTTCGTCGGTGCCGCTCGCGAACACTTCATGTCCCTGCAGCAGCATTGGGATGCCAACGAGATGGACAAGATCGCCGAGTTCGTCACCCCGCAGATGCTGCAATGGCTGAAGCAGGAGCGCGCCGAGATCGGCGACGCCTACCAGTCCACCTACATCGACAATCTGGTCGTGCAACTGGACGGCGTCGACGACCAGGCCGACAAGACCATCGCCACCCTGACCTTCAGCGGTGTGTCGAAGACCTCGCGCTTCGACCAGGGCGAAGCCTTCAGCGAAAGCTGGCGGATGGAGCGCGCCCAGGGCGAGAACCAGCCATGGCTGGTGGCCGGTATCCGGCAGAACTGATCCCGAGTAGTTGCGGTCCCTTCGGGGGGCCGCCGAAACCCCCGCTCCCGCCAGGGAGCGGGGGTTTTTCATTTCCGTTGGCGGGTTGACCGACCATTCGTCCGGCGCCATGGCCGAAGGCCAGCCACGACACTTGTCTTGCGCTCGGTGCGGCTACTGTATAAAAAGCGCGCCACCCGTTGCGAGAGAGCCTGTCGTGGAAGACGTCATCGAAAAACTGCGTGAACTCAACGAACCGGTTCCGGTGCCCCTGGAACTGCCGGAAGAAGAACTGCTGGTGGAAATCGAGGAAGAGCTGCTGATCGGCATTCCCGCCGAATTCCGCGAATTCCTCCTGCTGGTCAGCGATGTGGTCTACGGCCGCCTGGAGCCGGTGACCGTGACCGATCCGCACTCGCACACCTACCTGCCCGAAGTGGCGGCCACTGCCTGGGACCTGGGCGTTCCGCGCGAGCTGATCCCGCTTTGCGAGGACGACGGCAGCTACTACTGCGTGGCGGAGGACGGCGAGGTGGTGCTCTGGGCCGATGGCGACCTCACCGATGAAAGCTGGGATTCGGTGTGGGTCTGGGCTCGCGACGTCTGGCTGGAGAGCTGAACCTGAACCGCCGCAAAGGCTCTGCAACGTGCCTTTGCGGCTGACTTCCCGACGTCGCGCGAGGCTGCCTGGAGGCCCTGCGCGCCGCCGTCGGCGCTTCGTCTCCGACAAAGCGCCGCTGCGCTAAGGAATTTCCCTCGATTGCCACGGTCACAAGGGCAATTCCGCACTTGTCGCTCCGGATGTAGGCAAGTGCGCTGCCCCGTGTGGAGATTCTATGAAGTTCAAAGCTCTGTTCGCTGCATTGCTGCTGACCAGCCTGGCGGGTTGCGCCAACCAGGCGGTGGTCACTTTGCAAGATGGCAGCGAGGTCCTGGTCAAGGATCAGTCGGATTACGACAAATACAATGACTACTACGAGTTCGAACAGCTGAATGGCGACACCATCCTGATCAAGAAGGACAATGTGCGCACCATTCGCCCGCAGTAGCGGCGCTTATCTCCCGTCAGGCGTGCTCGCCGGAGCGGTGTCGCTTTCGTGGCCGGGCCTCCAGCTCCAGGAGGTTCAGCAGGTACTGGCCGAAGTAGGCCAGGTCCTGTTCGATCGCCGCGCGCGCGGCCGGGCCGTCGCCGCGGCGTAGCGCGTCCAGGGCGTCCTCGTGGAAATCGTTCAGGCGTAGGGAGAGGTCGGCCTCGGTGAACAGCCGGTTGAAGAACGGCCCGACCTGTAGCCAGAGCGTCTCGATGAGACGCAGCAGCACCGGGTTGCCGCAGGCGCGGTAGAGCGTCAGGTGGAATTCGCTGTTGGCTTCCAGGTAGGCCTGTACCTCGCGTCGGCGCAAGGCGTCCTCCATTCGCCGCAGACATCCTTCGAGCCCTTCCAGTGCCTGCTCGTCCAGCCGGCCGCTGGCGCTTTCGGCCGCCAGCCCTTCGAGGGACAGGCGCACCTGGAGGATCTGCAGGAAACGCTCGCGGGTCATCAGCGGCACCCTGAGCGAGCGTTGTGCCTCGCCCTCCAGCGCCCCTTCCGCCACCAGCCGTTGCAGGGCGGCGCGAACCGGCATCGGGCTGGTGCCCCACTGGTTCGCCAGGTCGCGGATCTTCAGTCGCTCGCCGGGCTGGAAACGTCCGGCCAGCAAGTCTTCCCGCAGTCGTTGGTAGAGTCGTTCCTGGAGATTCTCGGCCATGGTCAGCTCCGGGTCGCCGGTGGCGCCGGAAGCTGGGAAAGCGTCAGGTTGCAGTTGCGCATGTTCAGCTCCGTTTGTTTTCGATCAGGCAGTTGCCGCCGTCCACCACCAGCAGTTCGCCGTTGACGAAGCTGGCTTCGGGCGAGGCGAGGAAGGCCACCGCGGCGGCCACCTCTTCGGGCCGGCCGGCACGTCCGCTGGGGCTGGCCAGGGCGGCCTGGCGTTCTTCGGCGGTGCTCGAGGCGGTGGCGATCCAGCCCGGCGCGACGCTGTTCACCGTGATGCCGCTCTTCGCCACCTCCAGCGCCAGGCCCATGCTCCAGCCGACCAGACCGGCCTTGGCCGCGCTATACGCGGCTTCGCCCGGGTTGCTGCCGCGGGTTCCGGTGGTGGAGGCGACGTTGACGATCCGCCCGTAGCCGCGCTCGCGCATGCCCGGCAGCAGGCCGCGGGTGAGCAGGAAAGCGCTGGTCAGGTTGCGCGACAGGGACAGTTGCCAATCCCGCAGCGAGGTCGCTTCCACTGCGCTGAAGGGCTCCGCGCTGTCCAACTGGGCCATGCCGGCATTGTTCACCAGGATGTCGACCCGTCCCCACTGGGCTTCGGCCCAGTCCAGCAGGCCCTGCACCTGGGCTTCGTCGGTCAGGTCGGCGCTCGCGGCGCGCACGTCGTGACCACATGCGCTCAGTTCCTCCGCTCGTTGCCTAATCCGCTCGCTGCTGGCGGTGATCAGCAGGCGCACGCCTTCGCGGGCCAGCCGCCGGGCAATGGCGAAACCGATGCCGAGTTCGCTGCCGGCGCCGCTGATGAGCGCGACCTGACCTGTCCACTTCGAAAAGTCATTCATTTTTGTGATCACAAAATTGACATGGAAAACAGATTATCAGTGCTTTCAAATACTGTATTGACTTTTTTGTGATCACAAATGAAAGTTGTGCGAAATAAAAAACGAGGTGTTCGAAATGACCGCCAGTGGCATCGCCGAAGCCGCCGTGGAAACCTTCATGGCCCGCGAGCAGCAACGTTTCCTTGCGCAGAATCCACAGTCCGTCGCGCTCGCCGAGCGAGCCCGGCGCGCCTTGTTCGACGGCGTACCGATGCACTGGATGAGCGATTGGTCAACACCCTGTCCGCTGTTCGTGGAGCGTGCCCACGGCGCGCGTTTCCATGATGTGGACGGCCACGCCTACGTGGACTTCTGCCTGGGCGACACCGGCAGCATGTTCGGCCATTCTCCGGCGCCGATCGCCCGGGCGCTCGCCGAGCAGGGCGCGAACGGCCTGACCACCATGCTTCCGGGGGAGGATGCCATCGTCGCAGGCGAGCTGCTGGCGCAGCGCTTCGGCCTGCCGTTCTGGCAGGTAGCGACCACCGCTACCGACGCCAACCGCTTCGTCCTGCGCTGGGCGCGTGCGATCACCGGTCGCAAGGTGGTGCTGGTATTCGACGGTTGCTACCACGGCACGGTCGACGACACCCTGGTTCGCTGCCGCGACGGCCGCACCGTGCATCGCTCCGGCCTGCTCGGCCAGGCCCACGACCTCACCCAGTTCAGCCGCGCGGTGCCGTTCAACGACCTCCAGGCCCTGGAGCGGGCGCTGGCCAGCGAAGACGTGGCCGCCGTGCTCTGCGAGCCGGCGATGACCAACATCGGCATGGTCCTGCCGCAACCCGGCTTCCACCAGAAGCTGCGCGAGCTGACCCGTCGTCACGGCACGCTGCTGATCATCGACGAGACCCACACCATCTCCACAGGTCCTGGCGGCTGTACCCGCGCCTGGAAGCTCGAGCCGGACTTCATCACCCTCGGCAAGCCGATCGCCGGCGGCGTACCGTGCTCGGTGTATGGTTGCAGCGCGGCGATGGCCAACGCCATGCAACTGGCCAGGGCACGCGCCAGCGAGCAGAGCGAAGGCCACGGCCACAGCGGCATGGGTACCACGCTGTCGGCCAACGCCCTGGCGATGCGCTGTATGCGCGCCAACCTGGAAGAGGTGATGACCGATGCCGCCTACGCCCACATGCTGCCCCTGGCGGCGCGTCTGGCCGAGGGCTTCCGCAGGATTATCCACAAGCACGGCCTGGCCTGGTCGGTGACCGAGCTCGGTGCGCGCAGCGAGTTCCAGTTCTGCCCGCAATCCCCACGCGACGGCGCGGCCGCCGAGGCGGCGTTCCACGACAGCCTGCAGATGGCCTTGCACCTGTATCTGATCAACCGCGGCATCCTCATCACGCCGTTCCACAACATGACCCTGTGTTGCCCGGACACTCGCGAAGAAGACGTCGACCGCCTGCTCTCCAGCCTCGACGAGGCGCTCGGCGAGCTGCTCGCCATACCCGGCGCGCGGGAGGCCTGAGATGCATTTCGCCGATCCGCGGGAAGCCCGCGAGTTCCTCGCCGCACACCCCGAGGTGCGCAGCATCGAGCTGTTCCTGATCGACGCCAACGGCGTGCCGCGCGGCAAGCTGCTGCATCGCGACGAGCTGCTGGCGGTCTACGAAAGCGGGCGGCCGCTGCCGAGCACCATCCTCGGCCTGACCATCAATGGCGATGACGTCGAGGAGACCGGCCTGGTCTGGGACGTCGGCGATGCCGATTGCTGGACCTTCCCGCTGCCCGGCAGCCTGACCCTGCAACCCTGGCGGCGGTCACCGACCGGACAGGTGCAGGTCAGCATGCATCCCGAGTTCGGGCTACCGGCCGCGGCGGGCGATCCCCGGCATGTGCTGCAGCGGGTTATCCACAGCCTGCAGGCGGAGGGTTTCCACCCGGTGATGGCGGTGGAACTGGAGTTCTACCTGCTCGACCGCGAACGCGACAGCGACGGCCGGCCGTTGCCGGCGTTGCAGATGAATGGCCAGCGGCCGCGGGCGACCCAGGTCTATGGCGTCTACGAGCTGGAGCAGTTGCAGCCATTCCTCGATGACTTGTATGCCGCCTGCGAGGCCCAGGGCCTGCCGGCGCGCACGGCGATCTCGGAGTACGCGCCGGGGCAGGTGGAGATTACCCTGCAGCACCGCTTCGACGCGCTCCAGGCAATCGACGAAGGCGTGCGCTACAAGCGCCTGGTCAAGGGTGTGGCGAATCGCCATGGGTTGCAGGCCTGCTTCATGGCCAAGCCGTTCGCCGATCTATCCGGCAACGGCCTGCACCTGCACGTCAGCCTGGCCGACGCCGCTGGCAACAATCTGTTCGCCAGCGAGGACCCGGCCGGGACCCCGCTGTTGCGCCAGGCCATCGGTGGAATGAAGGCGTGCCTGCTGGAGTCTTTGGCGCTGTTCTGTCCGAACGCCAACTCGTTCCGCCGCTTCCAGGCGAACAGCTACGCGCCGCTGGCGCCGACCTGGGGAATCAACAACCGCACCGTGTCGCTGCGGGTTCCCGGCGGCCCGCCGTCCAGCCGGCACATCGAGCACCGCATCTGCGGCGCCGACGCCAATCCCTACCTGGCGGCGGCGGCGTTGCTCGCGGCGGTGCGCCTGGGTATTCGCGAGCGACTCGACCCCGGTGCGCCGATCACCGGCAACGGCTACGCTCAAGCCACCCAGGCGTTGCCGAGCGACTGGCTGACCGCGCTGCGCGCGCTGGAGGGCTCGGCCTGGGCGCGCGAGGCGCTCGGCGAGGATTTCCTGAAGATCTACCTGGCGATCAAGCAGGCCGAATACCGTGCCTTCATGGGCGAGGTCGGCGAGCAGGACTGGCGCTGGTATCTCAACCAGGCCTGAATGAACGGCTGCCGGCGTTGCCGGTCAGTCATTGAAGCGGGCGGCCGATTGGCCGTCGGTGTTTTCCACGCGGCACAGGAGTAAGGAAAAGCAGATGAGCACGCCCGTCGTTCTTATCACTGGTGCAGCCGGCGGCTTGGGCCGGGCAATCGCCAAGCGTTTCGCCCAGAGTCATTGGCGCATCGCCGCCACGGATGTGGATAAGGAGGGCCTGCACGCGCTGAACGCGCAGGTGCCGTTGGACGCCAGCGGGGTCGCCGACCTGCGCAGCGCGGATAACTGCCATACCCTGATGTCGAAGATTCTCGCCCGCACCGGACGTCTCGACGCCCTGGTGAATGCTGCGGGCGTCTGGCGCGAGGGGCCTGTGGAAAACTTCACCGAGGAGGATTTCGACCTGGTCCTGGGAGTCAACCTCAAGGCCTCCTTCTACATGTGCCAGGCCGCGATTCCCTACCTGAAGGAAAACCAGGGCAGCATCGTCAACATCTCCAGCGACTCCGGACGCCAGGCCTACCGGGGTTCGGCGGCGTATTGCGCGAGCAAGGCGGCGCTGACCATGCTGAGCAAGACCCTGGCGCTGGAACTGGCCGAGCAGGGCGTGCGGGTCAACGCCGTGTCGCCGGCGGATATCGCCACACCGATGCTCGACTACCAGGCCGAACGCTATGGGATGGGCAATCCGGATGGCTACAAGCGCGCGCTGCTGAAGGATTATCCACAGGGCAAGGCGGCACGCTTCATCCGCCCGGAAGAAGTCGCCGAGCTGGTCTGGTATCTCTGCGGCCCTCAGGCCGAAGCGATCACGGGCGCCGACCTGGCGGTGGACTTCGGCCTGTCCGCTGGCCGCTGAGTGGATTTTCCACGGGTCGCTCCGCTGGAGCGGCCTGTGGAAAAGTTTCAGTCGTCCCTGGCCTGACTGGATATCTTCACCCAGTTACCGGCGGCGGCGATGCCCATGCCGCCGTAACCCTGGCAGTCCCCGCCAAGGCTCTCCACCACTCGCAGGTCGATGCCTTCCTGCCATACCAGCAGGCTGCAGCCGGCGCCCAGGCCTTCGCTGCGCAGCCGGTAGAGGGCGCCTTGCCCCTCCAGCCGACCGGACAACTCGCCGATCGCCGCGGGCCCATATTCCATCAGTTTCTCCGGATTGCCGATGCGCATCAGGGCGAAGCTCGCCCGGTAGCCGCCCTTCACCGGTTCGATCTGCAGGCTTTCCCATTCGGCCTGCCCGGCGTAGCGCAGGTAGTGCCCGGCGAGGCCCTGGAGGGACGGGTAGTCGACTTTCAGGGCAACCTGTTCCAGGTTGTGGCGCGTGGCCTTGCCGCTGTAGCCGCGATCCAGCGCCAGGTTCATCCAGGCGCGGGCGCGTCCCGGTTGTCCGGCCTTGAGGCTGGTCAGCGCGAGATTGTTCAGCGCCTGTTCCGAGTCGGCTCCGCCCTGTTCCTGGCGCTCGGCCAGACGCAATTGCCAGGCGAAGGCGTCCAGCGCCTGTGGATAACTCCCCTGTCGATAAGCCTGGGTGCCGCGCGTGTTGCATTCCGCGGCTGTGGCGCAGGGCGTATCCTCGGCCTGGATGGCAGCGGCACCGATGCCGGCAAGCACGGCCAGGGCCAGGAGAAGGATGCGAATGGCGGCAGGCATTGGCGCGATTCCCGGTGGAAAAGGGCCAGTCTAGAAAAGCCCGCGGATGTCTGCACGACCCGGCGCGATTTCGATCATGACGATTGAAAATTTGTGGCCGCTGCCGTCTTCGTTTGCGTCTATGGTGTCCCCCGCCCGTCCTGATGAGAGAAAAAGCGCTATGCAACCCGGAAACAACCAACTGTCGATGACCGTGCTGATGACCCCGGACATGGCCAATTTCTCCGGCAATGTCCATGGCGGTACCCTCCTGAAGTATCTCGACGAAGTCGCCTATGCATGCGCCAGTCGCTATGCCGGTCGCTACGTGGTGACCCTGTCGGTGGATCAGGTGATCTTCCGCGAGCCGGTGCATGTCGGCGAACTGGTGACCTTCCTCGCTTCGGTCAACTACACCGGGCGGACTTCCATGGAGATCGGCGTCAAGGTCATCACCGAAAACATCCGCGAGCAGTCCGTGCGTCATACCAACAGCTGTTTCTTCACCATGGTCGCCCTGGATGACGAGCGCAAGCCGGTGGCCGTCCGTCCGCTGGAGTTGGAAACCGCCGAGCAGAAGCGCCGCTTCGCCCAGGCCCAGCAACGCCGCCAGCTGCGCGCGGAGCTGGAGGCCCGCTACCAGGCGATTCGCGAAGACGGTTGAAGAAGGCTGCCGGTGTCCGGTCGAGCCCGCTTCGGACCTGATGCCGTTTCGCGAATTTTCGCAGCTTTTCATAAAAAAACGCAGAAGTTTGCCTCTGCTGGCGTCCATTCCTGACATTTCTTGATAAGAAACCGGCGTGCCTGTTAAAACTCCAGCAACGTCAACGGGTTAACCTGTCGGTATCGCGCCGGGTTTCTCCAGGAACCATAGCCGCCGTCGGGTCGCTCGAATGCCATGGGCCGGTCGCTCTGCCCGGCTCCGTTGGCGGAAAGCCTTTCCGCCTTGCCGTCACGGGCGCGGGTCCGTGATCCATTTCGAACGTCGTCGTCCGCCGGCCAGGCCGCGGAGGACGCGTTCCCCGTGTTGCCGGGAGTCCTGATGCACCATACGCCGTTACTCACTACACTCGCCGCGGGGTTCGTCCTCGCCTTCCTCTTCGGGGCCCTGGCCAATCGCCTGCGCATTTCGCCGCTGGTCGGCTACTTGCTCGCGGGCGTCCTGGCCGGGCCGTTCACTCCCGGCTATGTCGCCGACCAGGCGCTGTCGCAGGAAATCGCCGAACTCGGCGTGATCCTGCTGATGTTCGGCGTCGGCCTGCACTTCTCGCTCAAGGACCTGCTCTCGGTGAAGGCCATCGCCATTCCCGGGGCGCTGGTGCAGATCGGCGTCGCCACGCTGCTTGGCATCGGCCTGGCCAAGCTGCTCGGCTGGAGCTTCGGCGGCGGCCTGGTATTCGGCCTGAGCCTGTCGGTGGCCAGTACCGTGGTGCTGTTGCGCGCCCTGGAGCAGCGCCAGTTGCTGGACACCAAGCGTGGCAGGATCGCCATCGGCTGGCTGATCGTCGAGGACCTGGCGATGGTCCTGACCCTGGTACTCCTGCCGGCGCTCGCCGGCACCCTCGGCGGCAAGACCGACGGCGGCGAAGCCGGTCTGCTCTGGCCGCTGCTGATTACCCTGGGCAAGGTCGCCGCCTTCGTCGCCCTGATGATCTTCGGCGGTCGCCGGGTGGTGCCCTGGGTGCTGGAGAGGATCGCCGCCAGCGGTTCGCGGGAACTCTTCACCCTGGCCGTGCTGGCCATCGCCCTGGGCATCGCCTATGGCTCGGCGGTGCTGTTCGGGGTGTCCTTCGCGCTAGGCGCCTTCTTCGCCGGGATGATCCTCAACGAGTCCGAACTCAGCCACGAGGCGGCGGAGAACTCGTTGCCGCTGCGCGACGCTTTCGCGGTGCTGTTCTTCGTCTCGGTGGGGATGCTGTTCAATCCGATGATCCTGTTGCAGGAGCCGCTGACGGTCCTGGCCACCTTCCTGGTCATCGTCTTCGGCAAGTCGGTGGCCGCCTACCTGATCGTCCGCGCCTTCGGCCATCCGAACAGCACCGCACTGGTGATCGCCGCCAGCCTGGCGCAGATCGGCGAGTTTTCCTTCATTCTCATCGGCCTGGGCATTGGCCTCGAACTGGTGCCGGAGCAGAGCCGCGACCTGGTGCTGGCCGGGGCGATCCTGTCGATCCTGGTCAATCCGCTGCTGTTCATCGCCATCGATCGCCTGCAGCAACGCAAGGAGCAGCGCCTGGCGGAGGCCGCTGGCGGGGTTCGCGAGATGCCGGCGCAGGACCTGCCGCCGCCGATCCTGGAGCGCGAGCATGCGGTGCTGATCGGTCATGGCCGGGTTGGCGGGTTGGTCAGCGCTCGCCTGCGCGCCGCCGGGACGCCCTTCGTGGTGGTGGTGGACAAGCGTGACAAGGCCGACGAACTGCGCGAACAGGGCTACAGCGTGGTCCTCGGCAATGCCGCCAGTCCCGGCGTGCTGGAACTGGCCAACATCGCCGAGGCGCGCTGGTTGCTGATCGCCATTCCCAACGGCTTCGAGGCCGGGCAGATCGCCAGCCACGCTCGCGCGGTGAACCCGCCGCTGGACATCGTCGCCCGGGCGCATTTCGACGCCGAGGTGGACTACCTGGAGCAGAACGGCGCCAACCTGGTGATCATGGGCGAGCGCGAGATCGCCTGCGGCATGGTCCATCGCCTGGGACTCGACCGTGACGAGCGCGGCGCCGACGCACCGCTGCCGCAGTCGGCCTGACATGTTGCGCCGTCTCTACGACTGGACCCTGCGCCTGGCCGGCCATCCCCGCGCGGAGCTGGCCCTGGGCGGGGTGACCTTCGCCGAAAGCTCGTTCTTCCCGATTCCGCCGGACGCCTTGCTGGTGCCGATGGTCCTGGCCAACCGGGCCAAGGCCTGGCGCTACGCGACGATCTGCGCGATCAGCTCGGTGCTGGGCGGCATCGCCGGCTATTTCATCGGCTTGCTGCTGTTCGAGAGCGTGGCCATGCCGATCCTGGCGTTCTACGGCTTGCTGGAGAACTTCGAACAGGTCGCCGAACGCTACAACGAACTGGGCTGGCTGATGGTGCTGCTGGGCGGCGGCTTCACGCCGCTGCCGTACAAGGTGATCACCATTACCAGCGGAGTGACCCAGCTCGACCTCTGGCTGTTCGTCGGCCTCAGCCTTGTCGCCCGCAGCCTGCGCTTCGCCGCTACCTGCGCTTTGCTGTTCTGGGCTGGCCCACGCCTGAAGACCCTGATCGAGCGGCGCCTGGGCATGGCTTTCGTGCTGATGGCGGTGATGGTGGTCGGTGGGTTGATGCTGGGGAAATACGTTCTTTGAGCTGCCTGTGGATGATTTTCACCCACTGGGATGGAGACTAAAGGCGCACTGCGTCGAAACGAACCCTTGGGTGTGCGATCCGATCCTGCGCCCGCACCAGCTCCAGCTCGTAGCTGCCGCAGGCCTGGGTTTCCAGCAGCACTTCATGGACCGCGGCGCCGGTGAATTCGAAGGCGTTACGCAGGTCGTCGCCGAGCAGCAGGCGAGAGAGGAACAGCCCCGAGGCCAGGTCGCCGACCCCGACCGGTTGCCGCGGGAAGGCCAGCAGCGGGCGTTGCAGGTGCCAGGCCTGATCGGCGGCCACCAGCAGCATCTCGAAGGTGTCGCCGGACTTGCCCGGATAGTTCAGGTGCTTTACCAGGATTGCCCTGGGACCGCGTGCCAGCAGGCTCCGTGCCATTTCCACGCAGTCGGCGAGGGAGTTCGGTTGGCGGTCGCAGAAGCTGTCCAGCTCCAACTGGTTGGGGCACAGGTAGTCGGCGACCGCGGCGGCTTCTTCCAGCAGGAAGTCGCTGACCTCCGGGGCCACGATGCAGCCTTTTTCCGGGTGGCCCATGACCGGGTCGCAGAGGTACAACGCCCGAGGGTTGGCCTGTTTGATCCGTGCCACCACGTCGAGAATGGCGCGGCCCTGGGCGGCGCTGCCGAGATAGCCGGACAGCACCGCGTCGCAGTTGCCCAGTTCGCCGATGCCGGCAATACCGTCCACCAGCGCCGGAATCTGCTCCGGCGGCAGCACCTGCCCGGTCCATTGACCGTACTGGGTGTGGTTGGAGAATTGCACCGTGTTCAACGGCCAGACGTTGATTCCGATGCGCTGCATCGGGAACACCGCCGCGGCATTGCCGGCGTGGCCGAAGACCACATGGGACTGGATGGCGAGCAGGTGGGGCGTACGTGGCATGAGACGACTTCCTACAGCTGAGTCGGCGCAGTATGGGGGCTAATTCACATGGCGAAAACACCCCCCACTCGCTGCCTGCCGGGAGAACGGGTAAGCTGGCCGTCCCCCTACACCGGATTCCGCTCGTGACCCTGGGTAACCTTTTCGTCATGCTCCTGTTGGGCGCCGCCGCAGCCTGGTGGTGGCGCGCCCATGGCGTGCGCGAGCGGGCGTTACTGCTGGCCAAACAGCATTGCGCCAAGCAGGGCGTGGAACTGCTCGACGAGAATGTCGCGCGCCGGCGCCTGCGCCTGGCCCGTGACCACCGTGGTCAGTGGCGGCTAAGCCGCGAGTTCGGTTTCGAATTCACCGTCAGCGGCGAGGAACGCTACGCCGGGCGCATCGTCATGTATGGCTATCACCTCGGCGCCATCGAATTGGCCCCGCATCGCTTCGAGGCGGCCGCCGAGGTCGACAACCCGCCGGTGCATAGCGCCGAGGTGATTCGCCTCGACGAGTGGCGGCAGTCCCGGCAGAAAAAGGTCGGCGACTGAGGCGGCAGAGCGTCAGGGCAGTATCCCGAGAGCCTTGAGACTGGCCTTGCCCAGTTCGACGCGCTTGCCGATGTCGGCCTCGCCGCCGGGCATGTCGATGTTCAGGGCGAAGCCGTAGAGCCGCTCGTTGCGCTTCACCCAGCCCACCCACCAGCCGAGTTCCGGCGTGCAGTCGAAGCACCAGCCGGTCTTGCCGTGCAGCTCCCAGCCCGGGCCGCTTTCCAGCAGGGTCATGGCGCGCACGGTGGACTGCACCGGGGCGGGGAATGGCAATTCTCCCTGCGCCAGTCGGAGCAGAAAGCGGGTCTGTTCCATCGCGCTGATCTTCAGCGGTCCCACCAACCAGAAGTTATCCACAGCCTGGCCGATTTCCGCGTTGCCGTAACCCAGGCGCGAGACATTGGCGCGCATCCGCTCCAGGCCGATGCGCCGCGCCAGTTCCTGGTAGACCGGTACGTTCGATGCCTTGATCGCGTCGCGCAGGCTCATGTCGTGCTCCCAGGCCTTGAAGCGCTGGGGTTTGCCGCCATAGGGAAGAACCTCGTCGGCGGATCTAACCGCCCCTGTGGATAAGCCGATCAGGCTGTTCGCCACCTTGTAGGTGGAAGCGGGAACGAAGCGGGTTTCCGCGCGCTCCCGGTCATGGCCGACATAGCGCTGCCGCTGCACATCGTAGAGGACGAAGGTGCCTTTCACACCGGCCGCTCCGAATAGCTTGTCCACGGCCTGGCTGTCGTTCCATTCGCTGGCCTGGGCATGCCCGGAGAGCAGGAGAAGGGCGCTGAAGAGGAGAGGGCGCATGGCTCGGTCCTGTGGGGGTCATCCTCCCTGGGACCGATGGATGAGCGCCGGATTCCCCACGGAAGGAGCGTTCATGGATTGGGCAGGAGAAAGTCGCGTACGCGTTCGGCGGCAGCGGCCGGGTCTTCCTGCATGAAGCAGTGGCCGCCGGCAACCGCGTGGGCGCTGACCTGGGGGTTGAGCGAGCACCAGCGCGCCACCGACTTGGCGACGAAAGGGTAGGTGCGGTCACCGTAGAGCACGCGGGTCGGCGTGGTGATCTTGTCCAGCGACGGCCACAGCCGCCTGGGGAAGGAGCTGAAGATCTCCGCTTCGCGGCTTGGCCGGCACTTCAGCTCGACTCCGCCGTCGCTCTCCTTCAGCGCATATTCCACGTAGGCCCACAGCGCCTCGTCGGTCCAGCCCTTGAAGATACCGCGGCCGCGCAAGCCGGCGTAGGCGGCTGCGCGATCGGGCCACTGGCTGCGGCGCAGGCGCGCCTTCTTCGCCAGGCTGCCGCGCAATTGCAGGCCGAGGGTCTCGGAAAGTGCCATCACGCCGATCATCGCCGGGGTGAACAGTACCGGGTCGAGCAGCA
Source organism: Pseudomonas sp. FDAARGOS_761 (assembly GCF_013343155.1). Taxonomy (NCBI): domain Bacteria; kingdom Pseudomonadati; phylum Pseudomonadota; class Gammaproteobacteria; order Pseudomonadales; family Pseudomonadaceae; genus Pseudomonas; species Pseudomonas sp. FDAARGOS_761. The sequence continues at coordinate 5,639,398 of NZ_CP054572.1, forward strand.
CGGCGCGGGCGAACAGGGTGGGATGGCGGGCCAGGACGAGGCTGCTGAGGACGCCGCCGAAGCTGTGCCCGCAGGCCAGTCGCTGGACATCGCCATAGGGACCGCGCCCGGCCTCGAAGGCCTCCACCGCCATCTCGGCGTTGCGGTTCCAGCCGTGGAAGCGGCCGCCGTGGTCGCTTTCGCCATGGCCCTGGATGTCGCACAGCCAGAGGTCGAAATCCTCCGCCAACAGACGCAGCATCGGTTCGTAGGTGCGGCCGCAGAAGCCGTTGCCATGGAGGAACTGCAGCAACGGCTTGCCGCTCGGTTCGCTGCGCCAGCCGCGCAGGGTGAAACCGGCCGAGCAGGAATGGGACCAGGGGGATAGCGACATGGGCGGACTCCTCGTACGGCGCGCAGTGTAACCGGGCGCCGTGCTATCGTCGCCGCTTCCCGCCGCCGTTTCGATCCGCCGATGTCCTTGTCCCGTCCGCTGCGCCTGTTCCTGCTGTTGCTGCCGCTGCTCGGCGGCCTGCTGCTGTCCATGGACTGGGCGGGTCGCCAGGCGCGGCAGCAGGCGCTACGCGCCGAGGGCGAACAGGTGCGCAAGCAGCTGGACCTCTACGCCGGCTCGCTGCAGACCCTGATCGAACGCTTCCGCAGCCTGCCGGCGGTACTGGCGCTGGATCCGGATCTGCGCGCGGCGCTGGCCGGGCCGATCGACGGCGAGTTGCAGCAGCGCCTCAACCTCAAGCTGGAAAGCATCAACCTGGCCGCCCGCTCCTCCACCCTGGAGCTGCTCGACCGTACCGGGCTGGCCGTGGCGGCGAGCAACTGGAACCTGCCGACCAGCTACGTGGGCCACAACTACGGTTTCCGTCCCTATTTCCGCCAGACCATCGCCCAAGGCTCCGGACGTTTCTATGCGGTCGGGGTGATCAGCGGGATTCCCGGTTATTTCCTGTCCCACGCGGTGCGCGCCGAGGACGGCAGCTTCCTGGGCGCAATCGTGGTCAAGCTGGAGTTTCCCGATCTGGAACGGCAGTGGAACCAGACCCCCGACCTGGTCCTGGCCAGCGACGCCAAGGGCATCGTGTTCCTCGCCAACCACGCCGGTTGGCGCTACCGCGAACTGGAACCGCTGGATACCGTGGACCGCTTCGAACTGGCGGAGACCCGGCAATACGATCGCCAGCCCCTGACCCCCCTGCGCCACCAGACCTTGCGCAGCTACGGCGAAGACAGCCGTCTGGCGCGGGTGGAAAGCGCCGACGGCGAGAAGGACTACCTCTGGCAATCGCTGGACCTGCCCAACGACGGCTGGACCCTGCACTTGCTGCGCGACACCGCGAGCATCCAGGACGACGTCGCCACCGCGCGCCTGGCCGCCGCCGGCACCTGGCTGGCGCTGGTCTTCCTCGGCTTGTTCCTGCACCAGCGCTGGCGTATCGCCCGCCTGCGGCAACGTAGCCGGGAGGAGCTGGAGCGCCTGGTCGAGCAGCGCACCGCCGACCTGCGTACCGCGCAGGACGGCCTGGTGCAGGCGGCCAAGCTGGCCGCCCTGGGGCAGATGTCGGCGGCCCTGGCCCATGAGATCAACCAGCCGCTCACCGCCCAGCGCATGCAACTGGCCAGCCTGCGCCTGCTGCTCGACGCCGGACGCCACGACGAGGCGCGCCAGGCGTTGCCGCGCATCGACCAGATGCTCGAACGCATGGCCGCGCTCACCGGCCACCTGAAGACCTTCGCGCGCAAGAGCGCCGGCGGCCTGCGCGAGCGTATCGAGTTGGGCCACGTGGTCGAACAGGCGCAGCAGTTGTTGCTGCCGCGAATCCGCGCCGAACGGGTGGAGATCGAGCAGGCGCTGCTCTGGCCGGCCTGGGTGATGGGTGACGCGATCCGCCTGGAACAGGTGCTGGTCAACCTGCTGCGCAACGCCCTGGATGCCGTTGCCGGCCAGGAGCGGCCATGGATCCGCCTGGCCCTGCAACGGCTTGGCGGCGACTGGGTGCTGAGCGTCGCCGACAACGGCGGCGGGATTCCCGCCGAGCACCTGGGCAGCGTCTTCGATCCGTTCTTCACCACCAAGCCGGTGGGAGAGGGACTCGGCCTCGGCCTGGCGGTATCCTATGGGATCGTCCACGAACTCGGCGGCCGCCTGCAGGTCGCCAATGCCGAGGCGGGAGCGGTGTTCAGCCTGATCCTGCCGGCGGCCCCCGATGACACGAGCGTAACGACATGAGCGACCAGGTGATCTTCGTCGACGACGAAGCGACGATCCGCGAAGCGGTGCAGCAATGGCTGGAGCTGTCCGGCTTCGAGGTGCGCCTGTGCCTGCGCGCCGAGGAATGCCTGGGAGCATTGGACAAGTCCTTCGCCGGGGTGGTCATCAGCGATGTGCGCATGCCCGGCATGGACGGCCTGCAACTGCTCGCCAACCTGCAGGCGGTCGATCGCGACCTGCCGGTGATCATGGTCACCGGGCACGGCGACGTGCCGATGGCGGTGGAGGCCATGCGCCAGGGTGCCTACGACTTCATCGAGAAACCCTTCACGCCCGAGCGCCTGCTCGGCAGTTTGCGGCGCGCGCTGGAAAAGCGCCGCCTGGTGCTGGAGAACCGGCGCCTGAAGGAGCAGGCCAGTCTCAAGGACCAGGTCGATGCGCGTCTGCTCGGCGTGTCCAAGCCGATGGAAGCGTTGCGCCGGCAGGTTCTGGCCCTGGCGCCGACCCCGGTGAACGTCCTGATCCGTGGCGAGACCGGCAGCGGCAAGGAACTGGTTGCCCGCTGCCTGCACGACTTCGGGCCGCGCGCCGACAAGCCGTTCGTGGCTCTGAACTGCGCGGCGATTCCCGAGCAACTGTTCGAGAGCGAGCTGTTCGGTCATGAGAGCGGCGCCTTCACCGGCGCGCAGGGCAAGCGCATCGGCAAGCTCGAGCATGCCCATGGCGGCACCCTGTTCCTCGACGAGATCGAAAGCATGCCGTTGGCGCAGCAGGTCAAGCTGCTGCGCGTCCTGCAGGAGCAGCAACTGGAGCGGCTCGGCTCGAACCAGAGCATCCACGTCGACCTGCGGGTGATTGCCGCGACCAAGCCCGACCTGCTGGCCGAAGCACGTGCCGGACGCTTCCGCGAGGACCTGGTGTATCGCCTGAACGTCGCCGAGCTGCGCCTGCCGCCGATCCGCGAGCGTCGCGAGGACATCCCGCTGCTCTTCGAACATTTCGCCAGCGTTGCCAGCCAGCGCCTCGGCCGCGAGCCGCAGCCCGCCGCGCCGGCGGAACTGGCGCGGCTGATGGCCCACGACTGGCCTGGCAATGTACGCGAGCTGGCCAACGCCGCCGAGCGTCATGTCCTCGGCCTGGAGCGTGGGGACGCGGAGGAAGGCGGCGGCCTTACCTCGGGGCTGGCGGAACGCATGGAAGCCTTCGAGGCGGAGTGCCTGCGCCAGGCGCTCGGCCAGTGCCGCGGGGACATCAAGGCGGTGATGGAGTTGCTGCAACTGCCGCGCCGGACACTCAACGAAAAGATGCTGCGGCATGGCCTCAGCCGCAGCGATTTCGTCGGCGAAGAGCCGGCCTGAAGCAGCCCTCGCGAGGCGTCAGAGATCCTTGGCCAACTCCGTTGGCGCCTGGCGCCCGCCGCGTTGCAGCAACGCCAGGTAGACCAGCCCCACCGCGATCCAGGCCAGTCCGAGCAACTGTGCGTCGAGGCTCATGCTGTACAGCACGTAGGCGATGATCGCCAGGCCCACCAGCGGGAACAGTAGATGCCGCAACCACTGGCCGGAGCGCTGGCGGCGGTAGTAGTGGTTGATCACGCTCAGGTGCAGCAGGCAGAAGCCGGTGAGGGCACCGAAGTTCACCAGTGAGGTGAGCACGTCCGGTGCGTCGAGGAAGGCCCAGCCGATTCCCAGCGACAGCACCGCCACCAGGTACAGGCTGACGTGCGGCGTCTGGTAGCGCGGATGGACCCTGGCCAGCGCGCGCGGCAGCCTGCCGTCGCGGGCCATCGAGTAGAGCAGGCGCGAGACCGCTGCCTGCGAGGTGATCGACACGGTGACACCCCAGGCCAGCGCGGTGGCTACCGCGGTCAGCATCGACAGCCACTGGCCACCGGCCGCTTCGGCGATCTCGTAGAAGGCGGTGTCCGCCGACTTGAAGTTCATCCCGGCGGCGAGGTCGGTGGCCAGCCAGGTCTGCGCGATGAAGATGCCGCCCATGATGAACAGCGCGATCAGCGCGGCGCGGCCGATCTGTCGCGCGGGATCGCCCTTGACCTCCTCGGCGAGGGTGGAGATGGCGTCGAAGCCGAGGAACGACAGTACGGCGATCGAGGCGGCCTTCATCACCAGGCCGAGATCGAAGGCCTCCGGGCGATACAGCGGCTCGAGGGTCAGCCGGCCGTTGCCCAGGCCGCCTTCCAGCGCCTGGTAGCCGACCACCAGGAAGATCGCCAGGACCACCAGCTCTCCGATCAGGAACAACAGGTTGGCGCGGGCGGCGAAGGTGATGCCGCGCAGGTTGACCAGGGTCGCCGAGACCAGGAACAGCAGCATCCAGGCCAGCTTGGGGATCGCCGGGAACAAGTGGTTCAGCGCCAGCGCGCTGAACACATAGAGCAGCGGCGGGATCAGCAGGTAGTCGAGCAGCAGCACCCAGCCGGCGATGAAGCCGACATGGGGGTGGATGCCGCGCTGGGCGTAGGAATACACCGAGCCGGCAATCGGAAAGGCCTTGGCCATGGCTCCGTAGCTGAGGGCGGTGAAGAGCATCGCCAGCATGCCCACCAGGTAGGCCATCGGCACCATGCCGTGGGCGTCGGCATGGACCCAGCCGTAGACCCCGAACGGGGCGATGGGGATCATGAAGATCATCCCGTAGATGATCAGGTCGCTCAGGGACAGGCTGCGGCGCAGCTGTTGCCGGTATCCGAACTGTTCGATGGCCATGACGGGCTCCTCGGGAAAAGGCAGCGTATTGTCGTTATCGGCGCCGCACGCGAAGCGGGCCTCTTTCTCGTTATTGGCGACCGGCGGCGCCGGTCATCGCATCAGAGCCAGGGATACAGACGCTCGGCCCAGGCGCTCACCGCATCCGGCGTGCGCAATCCATCGTTGCGGATCTCCAGCAGCACCGCTTCCAGACCGCGTGCGTCGCCATGCACCGGAACGGTAGTGTCTTCCGCCGGGTCGATCGCATAGGGCTGGTTGCCGGCGACTTCCAGGCCGTGCCGGCGCAAACCGTCGAGGATGCGCCCGGCGTAGGCGCCGGCGTTGCGATAAAGCACCCCGGCAACCAGCGGGCGGGGTCTGCCGTGGTACACCGGGGTAAAACTGTGCACGCCGACCACGCGGGTCGGCACGCCGGCGGCCTGGCGCTCGTCGAGCAGTTGCGTCAGGCGCTGGTGGAACGGATGGAACAGGCAATCCTGGCGATAGCGGCGCACCGTCTCGGACAGCTCGCGGTTGCCGGGAACCGGGTAGATCTCGCTGTGCGGCGGAATGCTGTCGGGTGCCTCCAGCGGTCGGTTCAGGTCGATCAGCAGGCGCGAGTAGCCGGCCGCCAGCAATGGCGCGTCGAGCCGCCGGGAAAGCTCTTCGGCCAGCGCCAGGGCGCCGATATCCCAGGCGATGTGTTCTTCCGCCGCGGCCTGGGCCAGGCCGAGGCGCTGCAACTCCAGCGGGATGTGCCGGCTGGCGTGCTCGCAGACCAGGACCACCGGGCTGCGCCCTTCGGGGTTGAGCAAGCGGTAGGGAGGCAGCTGGTAGATGCCGAGTTCGGGGTTGTCAGTAAAGCTCGGCATAGTGGCGGCACAGGTCGTCGTCGGAAAGGCCCGCCGTCAGTGCCAGTTCGTGGCGCTTCATGGCGAGGTAGGTGTCCAGCAGCGGCTTTGGCAGCTCGGCGCAGAGCGTCTCGTCGCGCTGCAGGCAGTCGAGCGCATCGCCGAGGGTCGCCGGCAGGGCCTGGATGCCGCGGGCCTGGCGCTCTTCGTCGCTGAGGCCGTGCGGATCGACATCGGCCAGGGCGCGCAGCGGCAGGCGTCGTTCGATGCCCAGGCGGCCGGCGATCAGCACCGCGGCCATCGCCAGGTGCGGACAGGCGGTGGCGTCCATCGGCCGGAATTCCAGGTTGTACTGCTTGCCCAACGGCTTGCCGCCGACGCTCACCACCGGACAGATGCGCAGCGCCGCTTCGCGGTTGCGCAGTCCCAGGCAGGCGTAGGCGGCGCTCCAGTGGTGGGGTTTCAGGCGCAGGTAGGAGGCGGCGGTAGGCGCGGTCAGCGCGCACAGCGCCGGCAGGTGCGCGAGCACGCCGGCGGCCCAGTGCTCGCCGAGTTCGGAGAGATCGTTGGGTCGACCGGGCTCGTACAGCAGCGGGCTGCCGTCGGCATGTTGCAGGCTCAGGTGCAGGTGTACCCCGTTGGTCACCGCGCCGGGTGCCGGCAGCGGTGCGAAGCAGGTACGCAGGCCCATCTGCCGCGCCACTTCGCGAGTGACCTCGCGGACGTTCACCGCGCGGTCGGCGGCGGCCACGCCCTGCGCCGGGCGGCAGGTGACTTCGTACTGGCGCTGGCCGTATTCGGGGAGGAACATCTCCGGCTCGGTGCCGGCCTGGGCCAGGGCGCTGACCAGCCAGCCGGGGAACTGCCCGGCGGCACGCTGGGCCTGCAGCGAAAACGCCGCGGCCGGACGCTCGCCGGGCAGGCCGAGCAGGCTGAATTCGTGTTCGAACGCCGCGATGACCTGCAGGCCGCTGTCGCGATAGCGTTCCACCTCGGCCCGCAGCAGGCCGCGCGGGCAGGCCGGCCACGGCGTGCCGTCGGTTTCCACCAGGTTGCCGTGCAGGTAGTCGAGCGCCGGCGCAGCGGCGTCGGGACCCTGCTCGACGCGCACCCGGCTGTTCGGGTCGGGCAGCAGGCGCAGGTCGCCGTGGCTGCCCCAGGGGCTGCTCTCGTCGATCAGGTCCTGCGGGGTCAGCGAACTGTTCGCCGGTACCCAGCCGCAACCGCTGGCTAGTTGCTCTTCCAGGGTCGCCAGGGGCAGCGAGCGCCCGCGGGTGATGCCGGCCAGGTCGGTGGTGACGAAGCTGACCAGGCGTACCGGCTGCAGGCGGTTCACAGGTTGCTCCGGCCGAGGGCGGCGATGCGTTGCAGGACGGTCTCGGTGTCGCTGATCCAGCAGTAGCCCTTGATCGCTTCCAGGCAGGCCTGGTGGCGTTCCGGGGTATGGGTGGCACAGGCATCCTCGACCAGGGTGACCAGGTAGCCGCGGTCGGCGGCATCGCGCACGGCCATGTCCACGCACTGGTCGGTGACCACCCCGCAGACGATCAGGTGGCGGGTGCCGAGGTTGCGCAGTACGTAGTCGATGGCGGTGGAGTTGAAAACGCCGGAAGAGGTCTTCGGCAGCACGATCTCGTTGGCGGTCGGCTCCAGGGCGTCGATCACCCTGGCGTCCGGGCTGCCCTTGGGCAGGTGCATCTCCGACAGCTTGTGATCCAGCGAGCGGTCGCGGCCATCGGCGGTGAGGCTCTCGATGACGGTGTGCAGGACGTTCTCGTCCACTGCGCGCATGGCCCCGAGCAGGCGCTGCTGGTTGGGGATCACCTGGTTCTGCACGCGCTCGTAGAAGTAGCCGGCCGCCTGCGGATCGACGTGCGGGTCGCGCCCCGGCTCGACCCAGGCGCGCTGCATGTCGACGAACAGGATGGCGGTCTGCCGGCGGCCGAACGGCAGGTCGCGCGGCGAGTGGTGGGGCAGGCTGAACATCGGGTCATTCCTCCAGAAGATGACTGCTGAACGCGTTGCGGAGCTGGTCGATGCCCTCCAGGCGTTCGTCGAGCGGCGCGCCCATGCGCGCCACCAGGGTCGCTACCAGTGCCTCGACCTGGGCCATGGCCGGCACCAGCGAGTCGAAGGGCGAGGCGGATTCCACTGGCGAACTGACGATCAGGTCGGCGTGTTCGCGCAGCGGCGAGGCGTAGATGTCGGTGAACAGCACCAGCCGTGTGCCGCGTGCCTTGGCGGCCTGGGCCACGTGCTGGGCCTGGCTCTGGTAGCGGCGATAGTCGAACAGGACCAGCAGGTCCTGGCGGCCGAGGTCGTAGAGCTGGTCGGGGAGCAGGGCGCCGTCGTCGAGCAATCGGCATTGCGGGCGCAGCAGGCGCAGATGGGTGACCAGGTAGCCGGCGAGGAAACGGCTGAAGCGTCCGCCGTGGCAGTGCACGCGCAGGCGGCTGTCGAGCAGCCAGTCGGCGAGGCGCTGGATGTCATCGGGGCGGGTCAGGCCGAGGGTCTGTTGCAGGCTCTGGCCAGCCTGGTCGAGGTAGCGCGCCCAGGTGTCGTCGCGGCCCATCCGCTCGCGGCGTTCGGCGAGCAGGGTGCGCGGCGAGCGCAGGCGGTCGTCGACGTCGGCCAGCAGCGCTTCCTGGAAGTCGCCGTAGCCGGCGAAGCCGAGCTTTTTCACCAGGCGCATGATCGTCGGGTCGCTGACTCCGGCGTGCCGGGCCAGGCGCGTCATCGGGCCGAGGCCGAGGCGCGGGTAGTCATCGAGCAGGGCACGCACCACCTTGCGCTCCGCGGGAGTCAGTTCGGCGGGCGGGGAGGCCAGGCGTTGTTTTAGTTCTTGCATGGGGCATCCTCGAAGGTGGGTCGATTGTGTAGTGAATTTTTCAGATTGTTCAATATGTGACGGAATGTTTTTTTCACTACATTCCCCGAAAACGACCGAATGACCGCTGTCGTGGCACGGCAGGCAGACGTGCGGCCGGGCCGGAAACGAAAAAGCCCGGTCGAAGACCGGGCTTTTTCCAGGGGCGGTTACGCAGCGTGGCTCAGAACGCCGGCACCACCGCGCCTTTGTATTTCTCCTGGATGAACTGCTTGACCTCGGCGCTGTGCAGGGCCTTGGCCAGCTTCTGCATGGCGTCGCTGTCCTTGTTGTCCGGCCGCGCGACGAGGATGTTCACGTAGGGCGAGTCGCTGCCTTCGATGGCCAGCGCATCCTTGGTCGGGTTCAGCTTGGCTTCCAGGGCGTAGTTGGTATTGATCAGCGCCATGTCGACCTGGGTCAGCACGCGCGGCAGGGTCGCGGCTTCCAGTTCGCGGATCTTGATGTTCTTCGGATTGTCGACGATGTCCTTCGGCGTGGCGGTGATGCTCTTGTTGTCCTTGAGCTTGATCACCCCAGCCTTGTCCAGCAGGAGCAGGGCGCGGCCGCCGTTGGTGGCGTCGTTGGGGATCACCACGGTAGCGCCGGAAGGCAGTTCGTCGAGCTTCTTGTACTTGCTCGAGTAGGCGCCCAGCGGCTCGATGTGTACGCCGGTCACGGCGACCAGGTCGGTGCCCTTGGCCTTGTTGAACTCATCGAGGTACGGCTGGTGCTGGAAGAAGTTGGCGTCCAGGCGCTTTTCCGAGACCTGCACGTTCGGCTGCACGTAGTCGGTGAACTCCTTGACCTTCAGTTCCACGCCTTCCTTGGCCAGCAGCGGCTTGACCACATTGAGGATCTCCGCGTGCGGCACCGGGGTGGCCGCGACGGTGAGGGTCTCGGCGGCCTGGGCGGCGGTGAGGCCGAGCGCCGCGACAGCGGAGAAAGCAGCAAGCAGTTTTTTCATCTTCAACTCCTTTCGAGGTGTTCCTGGCGGCTGTGGATAACCGCGGCGCTCAGGGTTTTGGGCTTGGCCGGCAAGCTTACTTGCGCGAGAAGTGCACCACCAGCTTGTCGCCCACGGTTTGCAGAATCTGGACGAGGATCAGCAGCATCACCACGGTGACCACCATCACGTCGGTCTGGAAGCGCTGATAGCCGAAGCGGATCGCCAGGTCGCCCAGCCCGCCGGCGCCGACCACTCCGGCCATCGCGGTGTACGAGACCAGGGTGATGGCGGTGACGGTGATGGCGGCGATGATGCCCGGCCGGGCTTCCGGCAGCAGGGCGTTCCAGATGATCTGCCGGGTGCTGGCGCCCATCGCCTGGGTTGCCTCGATGATGCCCTTGTCGACCTCGCGCAGCGCGGTTTCCACCAGGCGCGCGAAGAACGGCGTGGCGCCCACCACCAGCGGCGGGATGGCCCCGGCGACGCCCAGCGAGGTACCGGTGATCAGTACGGTCAGCGGGATCATCACGATCAGCAGGATGATGAACGGCAACGAACGGAGGATGTTCACCACTAGCGAGAGCAGGGTGTAGACCGCCTTCTGCTCGAACATCTGCCGTGGCCCGGTAAGGAACAGCAGGACGCCGAGGGGCAGGCCGAGGACCACCGTGAACAGCAGCGAACCGCCGAGCATCCAGAAGGTGTCGACGCTGGCCAGCCAGATTTCGTACCAGTCGATGTTGGCGAAGCTCATGGTTTCGAAGAAGTCCATCAGCGCAGTACCTCCACATGTACGTCAGCGGCGTTCAACTGGCTCATGGCGGCTTCCAGGTCACCGCCGACCAGGGCCAGGGTCAACTGGCCGTAGGGCGTGTCCTTGATGCGGTCGATGCGTCCGGAAAGGATGCTGTAGTCGACCCCGGTCTGCCGCGCCACGGTGCCCAGCAGTGGCGCATAGGTGGCTTCGCCGCGGAAGGTCAGGCGCAGGATGAGACCCGGCACATGGGCGAAATCGTCGTGGCGCTCGTCCTCGTCGACCCGTTCGGCCTCGAACACGAAGCGGCGGGTGGTCGGGTGCTGCGGATGGAGGAAGACATCGGCGACATCGCCCTGCTCGACGATGGCGCCGCCGTCCATGACCGCGACCTGGTCGCAGACACGACGGATCACGTCCATCTCGTGGGTGATGAGGACGATGGTCAGCTTCAGCTCGCGATTGATTTCCGCCAGCAGTTGCAGGACCGAGGCGGTGGTCTGCGGATCGAGGGCGCTGGTGGCCTCGTCGCAGAGCAGGATGCTCGGCCGGCAGGCCAGGGCGCGAGCGATGCCGACGCGCTGTTTCTGTCCGCCGGAGAGCTGGGCCGGATACTTGCGCGCGTGGTCGGACAGGCCGACCCGTGCGAGCAGCTCGGAGACCCGCGCATCGACTTCGGCACGGCTGAAGCCGCCGGCCAGGCGCAGGGGCATGGCGATGTTGTCGGCGACGGTCTTCGAGGACAGCAGGTTGAAGTGCTGGAAGATCATCCCGACGCGTTGGCGGAAACGGCGCAGGCCTTCGGCGTCGAGGGCGGTGACGTCTTCGCCCTCGACCAGGATGCGGCCGCCGCTGGGCTCCTCGAGGCGGTTGATCAGGCGCAGCAGGGTGCTCTTGCCGGCACCGGAATGGCCGATCAGGCCGAAAATCTGCCCGGCCTGGATGTTCAGGCGGGTCGGTTGCAAGGCGGGGATTTCCCGACCGGCAACTCGATAGGTCTTGTGGACGTCGTGGAATTCGATCACTGGGCGAACCTTGTGGGTGCGGCGATGCTGTTACGGCTGGAGCACGGGCTTGGCGGGAAGCATGGGCGGTCAGCTAAACCGAACATTTTACCTTGCTTTCTTATGCATTATTAATATTTATTGGTGATGAAAAATCATTGAAATGGAATAAGCGTCTGGCTCGCTCCCGACAAGCGCTTTCTGCTGCGGCCGGGGCTGGACCGGCCTCAATTCCGGGGGGTAAGTATCAATCGGGTCGGCTTGTCGGCCTGTACGACATGGCTGAGATGCAGGTCGAAATCGGGTGAGAGCTTCTTCACCCGCGCCAGGAGCTGGTCGGAAACCAGCGGATAGTCGCTGTCCCGGCGCACTTCGATATGCACCCTGCAACGGTAGGCGACGACATCCGCGGCCACCGCATCGAGCACCGCACCGAGCCCGCCCTGGCCGGGGCCGTCGAGCATCGGCAGGGGCACGGCGCTGCTGGCCGCTTGCGGATCGATCAGGTGGGGAGCGCCGGGCAGCGGCTTCAGTTCGCCGTCGGGCGGCGTCTGGATGATCTGCTGCATCTGCTGCTGGGCCGCCTGCTGCATGCGTCGGGCCTGCTCGGCGCGGGCGGGATCGACCTTGGCGCGGTTGATCGCACCGTCCAGCCCGGCGGTCAGCGCCGGCGCCTTGGGCATCAGTCCGCGGGCATGGCCGAGGGCACTGGTGGCGGTGTTGAGGTCTCCTTGGCGCAGCGCGGTTTCCCCGCGCTGCATGTAGGCTTCGGCCAACTGGCGGCGGAATGCTTCGACGCGCTCGTCGCCGGCGGCTGCGCTGCGCAGGGCCAGCCATTGTTGCTCGGCCTGTTCGAGCTTGCCGGCGGCCAGGGTTTCCTGCAGTTCGGCATAGGGATCGGCGGGCTGCGCCTGGGGCGCGACCACCGGCGTCGGTTGCGACGACGCATTGCCCTGGCAGGCGCTGACCAGCAGCGCCGCCGCCAGGATGGACAGCAGGCGAAAGAAGGACGACATCATTCCTGCGGGTTCTCGTTTGGTCAAAAAATCGCCAGATTCTACACCGTGCGGCGGGGCAGGACAAAACTCAGCAGGAACAGGCCGGCGGCGCTGACCACGATCGAGGGGCCGGCGGGGGTATCCTTGAACCAGGACAGGGCCAGGCCGGCGCACACCGCGACCAGTCCCAGCAGGCTGGCACCGACCGCCATCTGCTCGGGACTGCGGGCATGGCGCTGGGCGGCGGCGGCGGGAATGATCAGCAGCGAGGTGATCAGCAACACGCCGACGATCTTCATCGCCACGGCGATGACGATGGCGATCAGCAACATCAGCGCCAGGCGGATCGCTCCGACCGGCAGGCCTTCCACCTTCGCCAGTTCCTCGTGCACGGTGATCGCTAGCAGCGGCCGCCAGAGGAAGCAGATCAATGCCAGGACCAGCGCGCTGCCGGCGATTATCCACAGCAGGTCGCTGGCGCTCACCGCCAGCAGATCGCCGAACAGGTAGGCCATCAGGTCGACCCGCACTTCCTTCATGAAGCTCAGGGTGACCAGGCCCAGCGACAGAGTGCTGTGGGCGAGGATGCCCAGCAGGGTGTCGGCGGCCAGCGGCTGGCGCTGCTGCAGGGTCACCAGCAGCACCGCGAGCAGCACGCAGCCGACGGTCACAGCCAGGGTCGGGCTGACATCGAGGAGGAAACCCAGGGCTACCCCGAGCAGTGCGGCGTGGGACAGGGTATCGCCGAAATAGGCCATCCGCCGCCAGACCACGAAGGAGCCCAGGGGGCCAGCCACCAGGGCCAGGGCGAGGCCGGCGAGGAGGGCGTTGAGCAGGAAGTCAGCCATGGTTGCAGTCGGGGCCGTGCTTGTGGACAGGAGTGAAGCGGGTGCCTGGAGGCAAGGCGCCGGGACCGGCCTTGACCACCTCGCCGTGGAGGTCGTGGGCGTGGTCGTGATGGTGGTGGTAGATCGCCAGGCTGCGAGCGTCCTGGCCGAACAGCTCGACGAAGGCCGGGTCGCCGCTGACCTGCTCGGGGTGCCCTGAGCAGCAGACATGGCGGTTCAGGCAGACCACCTGGTCGGTGGCGCTCATCACCAGGTGCAGGTCGTGGGAGACCATCAGCACACCGCAGCCGTAGCGGTCGCGCAGTTTGCCGATGAGGCGGTAGAGTTCGGCCTGGCCGGCAACGTCGACGCCCTGCACCGGCTCGTCGAGCACCAGTAGTTCGGGCTTGCGCAGCAGAGCGCGGGCCAGCAGCACGCGTTGCAGTTCGCCACCGGAAATGCTTTGCAGCGGGCGCTCCAGCACGTGCGCCGCGCCGACCTCGCGCAACGCCGCCAGCGCCTGCTCGCGCCTGACCCCGGGTACCAGGCGGAGGAAGCGCAGTACGCTGAGCGGCAGGGTGGCGTCGACGTGGAGTTTCTGCGGCATGTAGCCGATGGTCAGCCGCGGCCGTCGCCAGACCTCGCCGACGTGCGGCTTGAGCAGGCCGAGCACGCTGCGTACCAGGGTGGTCTTGCCGGCGCCGTTGGGGCCGATCAGGGTGACGATCTGGCCGGGCTCGATGGCCAGGTCGACATCGCTCAGCACCGCCTGGCCGTTGAAGGACACGCCGACCTGGGTCAGCCGCACCAGCGCGTTGTCCATCAGGCGTCCTTCTGGTCCCGGCAGGTGCCGCAGAGGCCGACCACCTCGACGGTCTGGCTTTCAACGGCGAAGCCGACGCTGTTCGCTCCGGCGACGATGGCCCGGCTGATATCCGGCTGTTCCAGCTCGATCGCGGTGTGGCAGGTGCGGCAGATGAGGAACTGGCCCTGGTGGCTGTGCTCCGGGTTGTTGCAGCCGACGAATGCGTTGAGCGAGGCGATGCGGTGCACCAGGCCGTTCTCCTGGAGGAAGTCCAGCGCGCGGTAGACGGTCGGCGGCGCGGCGCGGCGGCCGTCGGTTTCGCTGAGCACCGCGAGGATATCGTAGGCCCCCAGCGGCTTGTGGCTCTGCCAGACCAGTTCCAGCACGCGCCGCCGCAGTTCGGTCAGGCGCACGCCCTGGCGCGCGCACAGCGCATCGGCCTCGGCCAGCGCGGTGCTGACGCACTGGCTGTGGTCATGGGGCTGGCAGGCCAGCGGGGTCTTGGGCGCAATCTTGTACATGGGCTGCGACGCTCGAGGGTAGAGACGTTATTATATTACCCGCTAACCACCTTTCATGTGAGTGCCGCCGTGACCCTGCGTCCCTTTGCCCTGCTGTCCGCCTGCTTCGCCCTGTTCCTGCTGGCTTCGCCGGCGCGCGCCGAGGTCAGCGTGCTGACCAGCATCAAACCGCTGCAACTGGTCGCCGCGGCCATCCAGGACGGCGTCGGCCAGCCGGACGTACTGCTGCCGCCGGGCGCCTCGCCACACCAGTACGCCCTGCGTCCTTCCGACGTACGGCGGCTGCGCGAGGTGCAATTGTTCTACTGGATCGGCCCGGACCTGGAGAACTTCCTGCCCAAGGTGCTCGCCGGCCGCCAGGGCACCAGCGTCGCGGTGCAGGACCTGCCGGGCATGCACCTGCGCAAGTTCGTCAATTTCGAGGAAGAGGAGCATGCCGGGCACGACGAGCACGACCATGACCATCGTCCCGGCATGCTCGACGCCCACCTCTGGCTGTTGCCGGCCAACGCCCGCACCATCGCCGCGCGGATGGCCGAGGACCTGGCCCAGGTCGACCCGGCCAACGCCGGGCGCTACCGGGCCAACCTGAAGGCCTTCGAGGAGCGCCTCGGCGGGCTCGACGGGAAACTCCGCGAACGCCTGGGCAAGCTTGCCGGCAAGCCTTTCTTCGTCTTCCACGAAGCCTTCGACTATTTCGAGGAAGCCTACGGGTTGCGCCATACCGGCGTGTTCGCGGTATCCGCGGAGGTCCAGCCGGGAGCACGCCATGTCGCCGCCATGCGCGCCCAGCTGAAGGCCGCCGGTCCGGCCTGCATCTTCAGCGAGCCGCCGCTTCGACCGCGGCTGGCCGACACCCTCAGCGAAGGCCTGCCGGTGCGCCTGGCCGAACTGGACGACCTGGGCGTGAACGTGAGCGTGGACGCCAACGGCTATGAGAATCTTCTGAACAACCTGGCAGGCGAATTTGCCGGCTGTCTGGAAAAGCTCTGAAAACCCGTGACTGATGGCCGCGCCCTCTTGCGCGCGGCGTCCCGATGACTAAGGTTGTCTGTTGCTACCTGACACAAGATATTGATTCCCGTCAGGTACGGATAACTAGATGTTGCGTACGGTGGCCGGCTTCGGACGCCCCAACAACCATCGGGAGGTTAATCAGCGGATGGCCAAGACAGACGCACGCAGTCCCCGCACCGAACGCGGGACCATCGCCCTGCAGGACGCGTCGCAGGATATCTGGGACAAGAAGTACCGGCTCAAGAGCAAGGACGGTACGCCGGTGGATGCCAGCGTCGACGGTACCTGGCAACGCGTCGCCCGCGCCCTTGCCGATGTCGAGGACAAGGCCTCCCGCGAACACTGGTACGGGCGCTTCCTCTGGGCCCTGCGCAACGGCGCCATCCCGGCCGGCCGGATCATTTCCAATGCCGGCGCCCTGGGGCACAAGCCGGCCACCTCGACCATCAACTGCACGGTGTCCGGGACCATCCAGGACTCCATGGACCACATCCTCGAGAAAGTCCACGAGGCCGGCCTGACGCTCAAGGCCGGCTGCGGCATCGGCTATGAGTTCAGCACCCTGCGCCCGCGCGGCGCCTACGTTTCCGGTGCCGGAGCCTACACCAGCGGGCCGCTGTCGTTCATGGACATCTACGACAAGATGTGCTTCACCGTCAGCTCCGCCGGCGGCCGCCGCGGCGCGCAGATGGGCACCTTCGATGTCAGCCACCCGGACGTCCGCGAATTCATCCGCGCCAAGCGCGAGGACGGGCGCTTGCGCCAGTTCAACCTGAGCCTGCTGATCACCGACCAGTTCATGCAGGCGGTGGAACAGGACGCCGACTGGCCGCTGGTGTTCCCCGTGCACGTGAAGGAACGCGACGAGATCGACCTCGACGACCCCAACGCGGTGGTCTGGCGCGAATGGCCGATCCAGGACGACTACGTCCAGCGCGCCGACGGGATGGTCGCCTGCAAGGTCTACGGCCAGGTCCGCGCCCGTCACCTGTGGGACATGATCATGGTCTCCACCTACGACTATGCGGAGCCGGGCTTCATCCTCATCGACCGGGTCAACGAACTGAACAACAACTGGTGGTGCGAGGCGATCCGCGCCACCAACCCCTGCGGCGAGCAACCGCTGCCGCCGTATGGCTCGTGCCTGCTCGGCTCGGTGAATCTCACCTGCTTCGTCGAGCAGCCATTTGGCGACGAGGCGCGCTTCGACTGGGACCGTTTCCGCGAAGTGGTGCGGGTGTTTACCCGGATGCTCGACAACGTGGTGGAAATCAACGGCCTGCCGCTGGAACAGCAACGCCAGGAAATCCTTGGCAAGCGCCGGCATGGCATGGGCTTCCTCGGCCTGGGCTCGACCCTGACCCTGCTCAAGCTGCGCTACGGCAGTCCCGAGGCCTGCGTATTCACCGAGGAAGTGGCGCGGGAAATGGCCCTGGTGGGCTGGGAAGTGGCCCTGGAGCTGGCCAGGGAGAAGGGCCCGGCGCCGATCCTGGCGCAGGACTACGAAGTCACCGCGGAAATGCTTCGCAAGCGTCCGGAAATGGCCGCCGATGGCTATAAGGCCGGCGACCGCATCCGCGGCAGCGTGCTTCACGCCAAGTATTCCCGCTACATGCAACGGGTCGCCGAACATGCTCCGGAACTGATCGAGGCGTTGGCTGAAACCGGCGCGCGCTTCACCCACCACAGCTCCATCGCGCCGACCGGGACCATCAGCCTGAGCCTGGCCAACAATGCCTCCAACGGCATCGAGCCGAGCTTCGCCCACCATTATTCGCGCAACCTGATCCGCGAAGGCCGCAAGACCAAGGAAAAGGTCGAGGTCTACAGCTACGAGCTGCTGGCCTACCGGACCCTGGTCAACGCCCAGGCCCTGCCGGACAGCGACGACCCGGCGCGACGCCTGCCGGACTACTTCATCACCGCCGACAGCGTCACCCCGGCGCAGCACGTGGACATCCAGGCGGCGGCGCAGAAGTGGGTCGATTCGTCGATCTCCAAGACCGCCAACGTGCCCACCGACTACCCGTTCGAGGACTTCAAGGACATCTACCGCTACGCCTGGCACCAGGGACTCAAGGGCTGCACCACCTTCCGCTTCAATCCCGAGGCGTTCCAGGGCGTGCTGGTCAAGGAGTCCGACCTGGAGAAGACCCGCTACCGCTTCGAACTGGAGGACGGCAGCGTGGTGGAGTTCAAGGGCAACGAGCAGGTCGAGTACGACGGTGAGATCCATACCGCCGCCAACCTCTTCGACGCCTTGAAAGAAGGCTATTACGGCAAGTACTGAGGCCGGGGGAATCGATATGTCAGCAGTCAAGATCACGCAGAAGATCAAGGGCTTCAAGGTCGTCAACGAAGCCGAGGAGCAGGCCCTTGCCGCCGCCGCGGAAGCCGCGTCGGTGGTGCAGATGGACGAGACCCTGGAGCGCCCGGATACCCTGATCGGCGCCACCTACAAGATCAAGTCGCCGCTGTTCGAGCACGCGCTCTACGTGACCATCAACGACATGGTCCTCAACGCGGGCACGGCGCACGAGCAGCGGCGTCCCTTCGAGATCTTCATCAACTCGAAGAACATGGATCATTTCCAGTGGATCGTCGCACTTACCCGCATCATGTCCGCGGTTTTCCGCAAGGGCGGCGACTGCACCTTCCTTGTCGAGGAACTCAAGGCGGTATTCGACCCGCGCGGGGGCTACCTGAAGAAAGGCGGCATCTACATGCCTTCCATCGTCGCCGAGATCGGCGGCGTGCTGGAGCGCCACCTGACGGCCATCGGCCTGTTGCGTGGCCCTGAACTGGACGAGGAACAGCGTCTTTTCCTCGCGGAAAAACGCGCCGCCTACGAGGCCGCCCAGGGCACCAGCAAGGTCGAGCCGGGCGAAGGCTTCCCCGCCGGCGCGCAACTGTGCGGCAAGTGCAACAGCATGGCGGTGGTACAGATGGACGGCTGCGCCACCTGCCTCAACTGCGGACACTCGAAATGTGGGTGAGCACTTGAAAAACGCATGCGTTTTTCAATGCGAACGACCGGCCAGGATGGCCGGGCTGGGGGTGGGCTGAACGACGAAGCCTCGACAGGATGTCAGCTCGGCCTTACCCAAGACGCCGAACCGCATGCGTTTTTCAATGCGAACGACCGGCCAGGATGGCCGGGCCGGGGGTGGGCTGAACGACGAAGCCTCGACAGGATGTCAACTCGGCCTCACCCAAGACGCCAAACCGCATGGGTTTTGAAGGGGGAGCGGCCGCAGGACGGCCGTGCTCCTGCGGTTCCTGCCTACAACGCAAACGGCAAATGAATCTCCACGTTCTGCCGTTGCGCCAGGCGCATCTCGAACTCCGCCGGATCATGGATCAGCACGTCCTGTCCGGCGAACGCCTCGGCGGCGATCAGTCGCGACAGCCAGAAGCGCACGCAGGCGACCCGCAGCATGCTCGGCCAGTGCTCGGCTTCCAGCGCGGTGAACGGCCGGCGGTTGGCGTAGGCGGCGAGCAGGGCGCGGGCGCGGGCCGGGTCCAGGCTGCCGTCGGCATTGGAGCACCAGTCGTTCAGGGTGATCGCCAGGTCGTAGAGCATCCAGCCGGAGCAGGCGTTGTAGAAGTCGATCAGGCCGGCCAGGTGCGGGCCGTCGAACAGCACGTTGTCGCGGAACAGGTCGGCATGCAGGTTGGCGCGCGGCAGCGCTGGACGCTCGGCATCCAGCGCGGCGATCTCCGCCAGGGCCGGGGCGAGCAGGGCGCGGGCCTGTTCCGGTAGTCGCGGGGCGAGGTTGGCACCTTGTTCCAGCATCCAGGGCAGGCCACGGTCGCTGGGGCGTTCGAGGATGCGCCCGCGGGTGGCGGCGTGAAGGTGGCCGAGCAGATCGCCCACTTCCTGGCAGTGGTGGGCGTTCGGCTGCCGCTCGTGGCGGCCGGCCAGGCGCGGTTGCAGCAGCGCCGGCTTGCCTTCGAGACGGCGCAGGGCCTCGCCGTCGCGGGTGCGCAGGGCGTAGGGCACCGGCAGGCCGTCCTCGTGGAGCACGTCGAGCAGTTCGATGAAGAACGGCAGGTCCTGCACCGGCCCGCGCTCGACCAGGGTCAGGACGAACTCGCCGTGTTCCAGGCTGACGAAGAAGTTGCTGTTCTCGGAGCCTTCGGCGATGCCACGGAAATCCCGCAGGCGGCCCAGGTCGTAGGGGGCGAGGAAGGCTTCCAGGGTCGAGCGTTCGAGTGGGGTGAACACCGACATGTCAGCGCGGCCTCGCCAGGTTGGAAGTGCACATCACCAGCTGAAGATCTCCCATTGTGGAATCAGCTTGTCCGGCTGGTCGGAGCGAATGAAGTTGCCATCGCTGCCGTCGGCGCGGACCAGGAAATAGGGTTTGCCATGCTTGGGAACCACCTTGATGGCGTAGAGGAAGCCATTCACGCGGTATTCCTGGATGGTCTTGTCGCCCTCCTGGCGGATGGTTACGTCGGGCTCGCCGGAGGGCGCGTCGTCGTCCGCCGCCATCGCGACGAGCGGGGCGAACGCCAGCAGTCCGGCGAGCATCAAGCGGTTCAGCGTACGCATGGTAACCTTGCTCCTTTATCGAATCGTCCAGGGTTCATTCTACACGCCCTGGTCTCCGGAAAAGGTTGATTCCCCTCATGAGCCAAGCGCCCCTCGTCCTGGTGGACGGTTCCTCGTACCTGTACCGCGCCTTCCATGCCCTGCCGCCGCTGACCACTTCGACCGGCAAGCCCACCGGTGCGGTGAAGGGCGTGCTGAACATGCTCCTGAGCCTGCGCAAGCAGTACCCGGACAGCCCGTTCGCGGTGGTCTTCGACGCCAAGGGCCCGACCTTCCGCGACGAGCTGTTCGCCGAGTACAAGGCCAACCGGCCGTCGATGCCCGACGACCTGCGGGTCCAGGTCGAGCCGCTGCATGCCAGCGTCCGCGCCCTCGGCCTGCCGTTGCTGTGCGTGGAGGGGGTCGAGGCCGACGACGTGATCGGCACCCTGGCGCGCAGCAGCGCCGCGGCCGGCCGCCCGGTAGTGATTTCCACCGGCGACAAGGACATGGCGCAACTGGTCGACGGGCACATTACGCTGGTCAACACCATGACCGGTAGCCGCCTCGACGTGGATGGCGTGAAAGAGAAATTCGGCGTCGGTCCTGAGCTGATCATCGATTTCCTCGCCCTGATGGGCGACAAGGTCGACAACATCCCCGGCGTTCCCGGCGTCGGCGAGAAAACCGCGCTGGGCCTGCTGACCGGCGTCGGTGGCGGCCTGGAGGTGCTCTACGCCAGCCTGGACAAGGTGCCCGAGCTACCGATCCGCGGCGCCAAGGGTTTGCCGGCGAAGCTCGAGGAAAATCGCGAGCAGGCGTTCCTGTCCTATCAGTTGGCGACCATCAAGACCGACGTCGAACTGGACGTGGAGATCGACAAGCTGTATCCCGGCGAGCCGCAGCGCGAAGCGCTGATCGCCCTGTACCGCGAGCTGGAGTTCAAGAACTGGCTGGACGACCTCCTGCGCGAGGCCAAGGAGGCCGGCGAGAACGGCGAGGCGGAAACGCCTATCCAGGCCGAGGTCGACTACGACGTGGTGCTCGACCAGGCCGGATTCGACGCCTGGCTGAAGAAGCTGGAGGAGGCCGAGCTGATCGCCTTCGATACCGAGACCACCAGCATCGACGCCCAGCAGGCGCAGGTGGTGGGGGTGTCCTTCGCCGTGAAGGAGGGCGAGGCCGCCTACGTGCCGCTGGCCCACAGCTACATGGGCGTTCCCGAGCAACTGGACCGTGACGCGGTGCTGCGTGCGTTGAAACCGCTGCTGGAGGATCCGAAGAAGCTCAAGGTCGGCCAGCATGCCAAGTACGACATCAATGTCCTGGCCAATGCCAGCACCCCCATCGCGCTGCGGGGCGTAGCCTACGACACCATGCTCGAGTCCTATGTGCTGGACTCCACCGCCACTCGCCACGACATGGACAGCCTGGCCCTGAAGTACCTCGGCCACAGCACCATCCGTTTCGAGGACATCGCCGGCAAGGGCGCCAAGCAACTGACCTTCGACCAGATCGCCATCGAACAGGCCGGGCCCTATGCGGCGGAGGACGCCGACGTGACCCTGCGCCTGCACCAGGCCCTGTGGCAGAAGCTGGAGGCGATCCCGTCCCTGGCCAGGGTCCTGACCGATATCGAGATGCCGCTGGTACCGGTGCTGGCGCGGATCGAGCGCAACGGCGCGCTGGTCGACGCCAACCTGCTGGGCATCCAGAGCCGCGAACTGGGCGAGAAGATGGTCGCCCTGGAGCGCCAGGCATACGACCTGGCGGGGCAGGAATTCAACCTCGGCTCGCCCAAGCAGCTCGGCGCGATCCTCTACGACAAGCTCGGCCTGCCGGTGCTGAGCAAGACCGCGACCGGCCAGCCGTCCACCGCCGAGGCGGTGCTCGCCGAACTGGCCGAGCAGGACTTCGAGCTGCCCAAGGTGATCATGCAGTACCGCTCCATGAGCAAGCTCAAGAGCACCTACACCGACCGCCTGCCCGAGCAGATCAACCCGCGCACCGGGCGCATCCATACCTCATACCACCAGGCGGTGGCGGCTACCGGGCGGCTGTCGTCGAGCGACCCGAACCTGCAGAACATCCCGATCCGCACCGCGGAGGGCCGGCGCATCCGCCAGGCGTTCGTCGCGCCGCAGGGCTACAAGCTATTGGCCGCGGACTACTCGCAGATCGAGCTGCGGATCATGGCCCACCTGGCCAAGGACGACGGCCTGCTGGATGCCTTCCGCCACGACCTGGACGTACACCGCGCCACCGCGGCGGAAGTCTTCGGCGTGCCGCTGGAAGACGTCAGCGGCGACCAGCGACGCAGCGCCAAGGCGATCAACTTCGGATTGATCTACGGCATGAGCGCCTTCGGCCTGGCCAAGCAGATCGGCGTCGAGCGCAAGGAGGCCCAGGCCTACATCGACCGTTACTTCGCCCGCTACCCCGGCGTCCTGGCGTACATGGAACGGACCCGCGCCCAGGCCGCGGAGCAGGGCTTCGTCGAAACCCTGTTCGGCCGTCGCCTGTACCTGCCGGAGATCCATTCGAAGAACGGTGCCATGCGCAAGGCCGCCGAGCGCACCGCGATCAACGCGCCGATGCAGGGCACCGCGGCGGACATCATGAAGCGCGCCATGGTCGCTGTGGATAACTGGCTACTGGAAAGCGGCCTCGATGCCCGGGTGATCCTCCAGGTGCACGACGAACTGGTGCTGGAAGTGCGCGAGGACCTGGTCGAGCAGGTGCGCGAGGGAATCCGCCCGTTGATGAGCGGCGCGGCGACCCTGGACGTACCGCTGGTGGTCGAGGCGGGTGTCGGTTCGAACTGGGACGAAGCCCACTGATGAACGGTTGCGAGGCCCGTGTGGCGGGCCTTGCGAGCAGGTCCGGAGTGCCCGCGGAGGGTGCCGTGGAAAAGTTTTTCGCGGCGCGCTGAACTTTCCCGTTTTGCCGACAGTCAGAACACACGAATGGCTTCTTGAGCCCTTCGATGCTCCTTTGCAGTGTTTAGTGTTGGCAGATTCCTGGACCCCGCCCTAGCGGTCCGGACTTGAACCCCGAACTTCCCCCTCCCCATACGAAGCTCGGGGTTTTTTTTGCCTGGAATTCAGGCTTCCCCGAACGCCTCTTGTTCCTCGTCCAGCAGGCCCAGCCATTGCGCCAGGACCATTTGCGCCTCGTCGACGCCCTGGCGCTTGGGCGCGGAGAACAGTTGCAGGGTGGCGACGTCGCCCCAGCCTTGCTGGACTTCCCGGCGTACCTTGAGCAGGGCGTTCTTGGCCGCGCCGAAGGCCAGCTTGTCGGCCTTGGTCATCAGTACATGGATCGGCAGCTGGCTGGCCTGTGCCCAATCCAGCATCAGTCGGTCGAAGTCGGTGAGCGGATGGCGGATGTCCATCATCAGGAACACCCCGGCCAGGCTTGCGCGGCTGCTCAGGTAGGCTTCCAGGTGGCGCTGCCAGTGCTGCTTCAGGGGGATCGGCACCTTCGCGTAGCCGTAGCCGGGCAGGTCCACCAGGCGCCGCGAGTCGTCCAGGGCGAAGAAATTGAGCAGTTGGGTACGTCCCGGGGTTTTCGAGGTGCGCGCCAGGTTGGCGTGGGTGAGGGTGTTCAGCGCGCTCGACTTGCCGGCATTGGAGCGCCCGGCGAAAGCGACTTCCAGGCCCTCGTCGGGGGGGCACTGGTCGACCTGGGCGGCACTGATGAGAAAGCTGGCCTTCTGGCACAGGCCGACGATGGGGTTCTTCTCTGACATGGGTTATCCACAGGGGTGCGACTCGGTGTCGCGGGGGGCTGTTTCGTTTCCGTTTCGGTATCGGAAGTATATAATGCCGCGGATTTTGTGTGCGCTTTATCCCCCAGGGTCGAGCGCGCGCGGGAACGGACAGAGCATTTTCCGCGCGGTAGAACGCGGGCGTTCCCCCTGATGAGGACGATCATGAAGAAACTGCTGCTCGCAGCGACAGTCGTTGCGGTGGCCGTTACGGCGCAGGCGGCGCAGGACCCGGAAGCAGTGTTCAACCGGACCTGTGGCGCGTGTCACGACGGCCAGCTGCCGATGGCGCCGAAAAAGGGCGACCATGCCGCCTGGGAGCCGCGGCTGGCCAAGGGCATGCCGACCCTGGTCCAGCATGTGACCAACGGATTCAACGCCATGCCGCCCCGCGGCCTGTGCACCGACTGCAGTGCCGAAGACTACCAGGCAACCATCCAGTGGATGGTGAAGAAGTAGCCGAAGCCCACTATCTTTCACCCTTAGCCGTAATTGGATTAGCTGATGAACAAACTTCTCGTGAGTCTGCTGTTGACCCTGGGTCTGACCGGCCTTGCCCATGCCGCTGGCGATGCCGCCGCGGGCCAGGCGAAAGCCGCGGTATGCGGCGCCTGTCACGGTGCGGATGGCAACAGCCCGGCGCCGAACTTCCCGAAACTGGCCGGCCAGGGCGAGCGTTACCTGCTCAAGCAGATGCATGACATCAAGGACGGCAAGCGTACCGTGCTGGAAATGACCGGCCTGCTGACCAACCTCAGCGACCAGGACCTGGCCGACATCGCCGCCTACTTCGCCAGCCAGAAGATGAGCGTCGGCATGGCCGATCCGAACCTGGTGGCCCAGGGCGAAGCGCTGTTCCGCGGCGGCAAGATCGCCGAAGGCATGCCGGCCTGCACCGGTTGCCATTCCCCGAGCGGCGTCGGCATCGCAACCGCCGGTTTCCCGCACCTGGGCGGCCAGCACGCGACCTACGTGGCCAAGCAGCTGACCGACTTCCGCGAAGGCACCCGCACCAACGACGGCGACACCAAGATCATGCAGTCCATCGCCGCCAAGCTGTCGAACAAGGACATCGCCGCGATTTCCAGCTACATCCAGGGTCTGCACTGATCGCTGCGTAGCACGGCAAAAAAGATGTATGAAAAAGGGTGGCCTCGGCTGCCCTTTTTTGCGTCCGCCATCGCTACAATGCTGGAACCCGTGACCGCTCCCCCCGGTCGAACTGACCGGGCCGAACCCGGCCGGAGAGCGGCACTGACCTCGCCTAGGAGTGAACGATGCGTAACCTGATTCTCACCGTCATGCTGGCCATGGCCAGCCTGTTCGGCATGGCCGCCCAGGCCGACGACTATACCGCCGGCAAGGAATACGTCGAGCTGAGCAGCCCGGTGCCGGTGTCCCAGCCGGGCAAGATCGAAGTGGTGGAACTGTTCTGGTATGGCTGCCCGCATTGCTACGCGTTCGAGCCGACCATCGTGCCGTGGAGCGAGAAGCTGCCGGCAGATGTCCATTTCGTGCGCCTGCCTGCCCTGTTCGGCGGTATCTGGAACGTCCATGGGCAGATGTTCCTGACCCTGGAAAGCATGGGTGTCGAGCATGACGTACACAACGCCGTGTTCGAGGCGATCCACAAGGAGCACAAGAAGCTCGCCACTCCGGAAGAAATGGCCGATTTCCTCGCCGGCAAGGGCGTGGACAAGGAAAAATTCCTGAGCACCTATAATTCCTTTGCCATCAAGGGCCAGATGGAAAAGGCCAAGAAGCTGGCGATGGCCTACCAGGTCACCGGCGTACCGACCATGGTGGTCAATGGCAAATACCGCTTCGACATCGGCTCCGCCGGTGGTCCGGAGGAAACCCTCAAGCTGGCCGACTACCTGATCGAGAAAGAGCGCGCAGCGGCCAAGAAGTAGGCAAGGTGATTCGGCATGTTGCGCCGCTGGCAGCGTGAACCTCGGGTCGCAGGCAGCTGCGACCCGCGAGTGAACCCCTCCTGTGACGATTCGCGGGAGCTGCCCGACGACGGCCGCCTGCGCCTTCTCAGCTTCAACATCCAGGTCGGTATCAGCACCGAGCGCTACCGCCACTACCTGACCCGCGGTTGGCAGCACCTGCTGCCCCACGCGGGGCGGGCGACCAACCTGAAGCGGATCGGCGAACTGCTCGCCGACTACGATCTCGTCGCCCTCCAGGAAGCCGACGGCGGCAGCCTGCGTTCCGGCTACGTCAACCAGGTCGAGCACCTGGCCCAGTTGGGGGCGTTCCCCTACTGGTACCAGCAGCTCAACCGCAACCTCGGGCGTATCGCCCAGCACAGCAACGGCCTGCTCAGCCGCTGGCGGCCGACCCTGCTGGAAGATCATCCGTTGCCCGGTCCGCCGGGGCGCGGCGCGATCTTCGTGCGTTTTGGCGAAGGCGCCGACGCGCTGGTGGTAGTGATGATGCATCTCGCTCTCGGCGCTCGCACCCGCACCCGCCAGCTCGCCTATATCCGCGAGCTGATCGGCGACTACCGCCACCAGGTGCTGATGGGCGACATGAACACCCATGCCGTCGATCTTCTGGAAAACTCGCCCCTGCGCGACCTCGGCCTGATGGCGCCGCAGGTCGAGGCGACGTTTCCCAGCTGGCGGCCGCAGCGCAATCTCGACCACATCCTGCTCAGTTCCGATCTCGCTCTCGAGCGGGTCGACGTGCTCGACCAGCCGATCTCCGACCATCTGCCGGTATCGGTGGAGATTCGCCTGCCGGACAACCTGCGCGACAAGGCCTTGGTCGTGCGCGGGGATGCCGGGAGTCCGCCATGAGTCGCGACGACGTCCAGCGCTGGAAAGACAAGTACCTGGAGAACATCGAGCAGCAGGAGCGCCTGCAACGGCGCTGGGATGCCCGCATCGACCTGCTGCGTCGCGGCCTGGTGCGTAGCAGTCTGGCGGCCGAAGGCAGCGACAAGGCGGTCGACCAGTGCATGAAGGAGCTGCGCGAGATCCTCCGTCGCGACGACATGGACGCCGGCCTGTCGGGCCTGATTCCGCGCCTGGAAAAGGCCGTGCTCGACTCCGAACAACGCCGCCAGCAACGCACCCAGCAGAACATCGATGCCCTCGGCGAACTGGCCCAGCAGTTGCTGGCCCTGAACCTGCCGCGGGAACTGCGCAAGCCGCTGAAGCAGTTCGCCCGCGATATCGAGGAGCGCGCCCGGCAGTCGCGCGAGATTCCGATCCTGCTCAGCGAGCTGAGCAGGCTGCAACGCCAGGCGCTGGCCGAGCGCAAGGGCGGCGATGCCGAAGACGGTCGCCCGAGCCTGTTGCAACGCCTGTTCGGCGGCAAGGAGTCGGAAACCGCCGCGGAGCCGAGCGCATCGGTGCCGTCCGTTGTGGCGGCAAGCAATACACCGATCCAACCGGCGGCGGCCGCGCCGTCCCTGCCGGTCGCCGAGCACGACGAGGCGCCAGGCGGTCCGCCGCAGCCGTTGCCCGCCCGCACGGTCGCCGCCATCGAAAGCGCGCCAGCGGGTTGGGTCGGGGTCGCCGAGCGTGGCGAGCCGAACCAGATCCTGCTGGATGAGCCTCGGGAAATCTGGCTCGACAGCCTGCCGCTGCCGGCCGGCCTGAGCTTTAGCGAGACGCTGGAAGACGCGGGTGCGGAGTCGCCGCCCGCAGTGCCGGCGGACGTTGAAAGCGCGCCCGAAGCTCCGGCCACCCCTGTGGATAACCTCGACGGGCAGGCGGTAGACGAGGCCTACGAACTGCCGCCGCCGATACCGGAGCCCGGCTACAGCGCGGTGGCGCCGCACATCGAGGCCAGCCTGCTGCGGCTGCTCGACGGCCTGTCCCTGCCGAGCAGCCACCAGCCCCAGGCCGAGGCGCTGCGGGAGCGGATCGATGGCAGCCTGAACTGGTATGAGCTGGTGCCGGTACTCGACGACCTGGCGGTGCTGGTGCTGTCCCTGGCGGACAGTGGCCAGCGCGACTTCGAGGAATACCTGCGGCAACTCAACGAGCGCCTGGAAAGCTTCCTCGGCCACCTGGGCGACGCCCACGCCGGCTATACCGACGTGCTGGACAACGCGCGCGGCTTCGACCAATCGCTGCGTGAGCAGGTCAGTGGCCTGCAGGCCAGCGTGCAGCAGGCGACCGACCTGAACAGCCTCAAGCTGGCGGTGGACAGCCGGCTGAACGGCCTGCTCGCCTCCATGGACGAACACCAGCGCGAACAGGCCGAGCACGAACAGGAGGTGTCCGGCCGCCTGCAGGCGCTGATGGAACGGGTCAACAGCATGGAACAGGATGCCAAGGCGTTCCACAGCCACCTGGAGGACCAGCGACAGAAAGCCCTGACCGATCCGCTGACCGGGCTGCCCAACCGCGCGGCGCTCAGCGAGCGCCTGGAACAGGAGGTGGCGCGCCGGCACCGGGACGGCGGCGATCTGCTGCTGGCGGTGCTGGACATCGACCACTTCAAGCGGATCAACGACGACTTCGGCCACCTGGCCGGGGACAAGGTGCTGAAGATCATTGCCGGCGAATTGCGCAAACGGTTGCGGCAGGCCGATTTCATCGCCCGTTTCGGCGGCGAGGAGTTCGTCGTCCTGCTCCCGGCCACGTCCCTGGAAGCCGGCCGGCAACTGCTCGAACGGCTGCGCGCGGCGATCGCCGCCTGTCCGTTCCATTTCAAGGGCGAGCCCCTGAGCATCACCTGTTCCGCCGGCATCACCGCGTTCGAAGGCAACGAGGCCGGCGAAGTGGTTTTCGAGCGCGCCGACCAAGCGCTGTATCGAGCCAAGCGCGCCGGCCGGGATCGCCTGGAAGTGGCCTGAAGGGCGACCAGCGCACATTCCGGCGACTCGGGACGGGCTCGCCTGCAGGTGTTGCCGCGGCTCGCTAGAATGGTCCCGCCCGGTAGAATGACCGGCTGTCCCGCTCTGGAAACTCCCATGGATATGTTCGGCGTCGCCGTCCTGATCTTTCTGGTCACCGATCCCTTCGGCAACATCGCCGTGTTCCTCGCCGCGCTGAAAGGCGTCGCCCCCGGGCGCCGCTTGCGCGTGGCGTTTCGCGAGCTGGCCTTCGCCCTGGGCCTGCTGCTGCTCTTCCTCACCCTCGGCGAGCACATCCTCAGCGGCCTCGGCCTGTCCCGCGAGGCGACCGGGATCGCGGGTGGCATCATCCTGTTCGTGATCGCCATGCGCCTGATCTTCCCGTCGCCCCAAGGGCTGCTCGGCGAAGTGCCCGACGGCGAGCCGCTGCTGGTACCCCTGGCCACCCCGGCGGTGGCCGGGCCCTCGGCGCTGGCGATGCTGATCACCCTGCGCACCACCTTCGACGGTCCGCTGTGGGAGCTTTACCTGGCGGTGGTGCTGGCCTGGGCCGCTACTGCGCTGATCCTGCTGCAGGCGGCGTTCCTCCAGCGTTTCCTCGGCCCGCGCGGGCTGACCGCCATCGAGCGCCTGGCCGGCATGCTGCTGATCATGCTCAGCGTCGATATGCTGTTGGACAACCTGCGCAGCGTGTTGCACATCGCCGCCTGACCGCGCTGCCCATTTTTTTCGGAGTCATCATGCGTTCGTTCGTTCTACTGGCTTTCACCCTGTCGCTGCTGGCCGGCTGCTCCAGCGGCCCGCGCCTGAATACCGACTACACCTCGGCGAACCAGGACAGCCGCGTCCAGTTCATCGTCCTCCACTACACCTCCACCGATCTGCCGCATTCGCTGGGCATCCTCACCCACGGCGGCGTCAGCGCGCACTACCTGATCGGCGACGACGAGCCGGCCACCGTCTACCGCCTGGTGGATGAGAACCGCCGCGCCTGGCACGCCGGGGTCAGTGAATGGCAGGGCCGGACCTGGCTGAACGCCACCTCGATCGGCATCGAGATCGTCAACCAGGGCTATCGCGATACACCCCAGGGGCGGGTCTGGTATCCGTTCAGCGAAGCGCAGATCCAGGCGCTCATCCCCCTGCTGAAGGACATCGCCAAGCGCCACGGCATCACCCCGGACCGGATCATCGGACACAGCGATATCGCGCCGGGCCGCAAGGTCGATCCGGGTCCGCTGTTCCCCTGGAAGCGCCTCGCCGATGCCGGTCTGGTGCCCTGGCCGAAGCCCGGCGAATTGGCGCGCCGGCTCGCCGAACTGAACGGCCAGCTGCCGGATGTGCGCTGGTTCCAGCAGCAGTTGGCGCGGCACGGTTACCTGGTGCCGCAGACCGGCGAGCTGGAGAAGGACACCCGCGACGTCATCGGCGCTTTCCAGATGAAATACCGTCCGGCCCGCTTCGATGGCGAGCCGGACCTGGAAACCGCCGCGCTGCTGCTGGCGGTGCCGACTTCCTGAGGCCTGTGGAAAAGCCTGCCGGGAGCGGCCCCGGTCACACCGGCAGCAGCATGTAGAAGCGCGCGCCCTGGCCCGGTTGCGAGCGCACCGCGATGCGCCCGCCATGCAGCTGGATGATTTCCTTGCACAGCGCCAGGCCGAGGCCGGCGCCGCCCTTCTTGCGTCCGACCTGGACGAAAGGCTCGAAGATCCGTCCTTGCTGGCTGAAGGGAATGCCTTCGCCATTGTCTTCCACCGCGATCAGCACCCGGTCGCCCTGGCGCCGGGCCTGCAGGTGGATCTGCCCGCCTTCGCTGCTATGGCGCAGGGCGTTTTCCAGCAGGTTGTCGATCACCCGCTCGATCTGCAGGCGGTCGAGCTGCAGGCGCGGCAGTTCATCGCCCAGCTCCAGTTGCAGCGAGACCCGGCGGGCCTCGCCCTTGGGAGTGAAACGCTGCTGCGCCTGGGTGAGCAGGTCGACGAGGTCGCAGGAAGCCAGTTCGAGCTTCTGCATGCCGGTCTGGTAGCGCGAGAAGTTCAACAGGTCGTTGATCAGCAGGACCAGCCGCGACATCTCTTCGTCCACCGTCTGGATCAGGTCCGCTTCCCGTGACTCCGCGGGGAAGTCCAGGCGTTCGCGGAGCAGGCTGAAGGCCATCTGCATGCCGGTCACCGGCGTACGCAGTTCGTGGGAGGCGCGCAGGACGAATTCGCTGCGGACCCGTTCGAAGGCGCGCTGCTCGGTCACGTCGCGGACCACCAGCACCGCGCCGACGCTATGCCCGCCGGGATGGGTGACCGGATACAGCGACCAGGCCAGCAGGCGCGACTCGCCGGCGACGTCCACCACCAGGTCGGGCATCGCCTCGTCCTGGACTTCGCCGAGCAGGGCCTTTTCCACCGCTTCCTGGACATCGACATCGCTGAGTATTTCGTCGATCCGCTTGCCATGGGGGTCGTTGGAGACGAACAGCTGGCGGATCGCGACCGGGTTGGCGTGTTCGATGCGCCCCTGGTTGTCGAAGATCACCAGGCCGTCGTCGATGCTGTCGAGTACCGCCTGCAGGCGCCGCTCGCCGGAAAGCACCTCTTCGACGCTGGTCTTGCGGTACTGCCGCAGGGCCTCGGCCATCAGGCCGAAACGCCGGGTCAACTGGCCGACCTCGGCGACGTTGGTCATCGGCAGGGTCACGTCGAAATCGCCTTCGCCGATCCTGTCTGCCGCCCGCGCCAGGGTTTCGATCGGCGCGCCGAAGCGCCGGGCGATGCTGTGGGCGGTGACGAAACCGATCAGCAGGATGGCGACGCCCACCAGGCCAAGCAGGCCGGCGACCAGGTAGGCTCGGTGGCGGGCGCTGGTCTCGGCGTCGCTGATGCCGGCCAGCGCCAGTTGCTGCAGGTCCTGCAAGCGTAGGCGCAGGGTATTGAAGGCTTCGCTGAAGCCGTCGTTGTCGGCCATGGGCGCCTTGAGCAGCGCCGGGGTGTGCGCCTGCAGTTGCAGGTAGGCGTCGCGAACGCCATCCAGGGCGGCCTGCTCGGCGCCGTCGACGGTATTCGCCCGGCCCTGTTCCAGGACTCGTCGGAAGTCGTTTTGCGAGCGCTCCAGGGCCTGCCCGTCGGGTTTTTCGCGGAGCAGTATGACCAACTGGTCGCCGAGCAGCTGGCGCAACTGCTGGCTCACCTCGATGGTCGCGTGGTGGTGCGACATCCGTTGCTCCTGAGCGCGGCCGAGCTGCATCACGCTGAACAACCCGAGCAACAGGCCGAACAGCGAGACGGTGATCAGCGCGGAAATGCTGAGGAACAACCGGGTCCGGAGCTTCATCGGCAGCGGCATGCTCATAGGCCGTACTGCTTGCGCTTCCGGTACAGGGTCGAGGCATCGATACCGAGGGTCTTGGCGGCCTGGTCGAGGGTCGCGCTGGAGGCCATCACCGCCGTGATATGGGCTTTCTCCAGGTCTTCCAGGCTCAGCGATTCGCCGATCCGCGGCGCGCTGCTGGCAGATTGCGCAGCGCTGAAACCGAGGTGGTCGACATCCACCCGTTCCTGGTTGCAGATGATGCTGGCGCGCTCGATCACGTTGCGTAGCTCGCGTACGTTGCCCGGCCAGGGGTATTGCCGCATGGCCTCGCGGGCGGCTTCGCTGAAGCCGCGGGCGGGGCGGCCGTAGTCCTTGACGAAGCGGGCGAGGAAACGTTCGGCCAGGCCGAGGATATCCTCGGCGCGTTCGCGCAGGGGAGGCAGGTTGAGCACGATCACGTTGAGGCGGTAGAGCAGGTCCTCGCGGAACTGGCCCTGGGCGACCATCGCGCCCAGGTCGCGGTTGGTCGCGGCAAGGATGCGCACGTCGGCGCGGCGGGTCACCGGATCGCCGACGCGTTCGTATTCCTTGTCCTGGATGAAGCGCAGCAGCTTGGGTTGCAAGGTCAGCGGGAAGTCGCCGATCTCGTCGAGGAACAGGGTGCCGCCGTCAGCCTGGCTGACCCTGCCCAGGGTGCTTTCGGTGGCACCGGTGAAGGCGCCGCGACTGTGCCCGAACAGTTCGCTTTCCATCAGTTCGGCGGTCAGCGACGGGCAGTTGATGGTGACCTGGGGCTTCTTCGCGCGTTTGCTCCAGGTGTGGATGGCGCGTGCCAGTTCGCCCTTGCCGGAGCCGGATTCGCCGAGGATGAGGATGTTGGCGTCGGTCGCCGCGACCTGGCGCGCGGTCTCCAGTACCGCGGCCATGGCCGGGCTGTGCGATTCCAGGCCGTCGCCCTGGCGGCGCACTTCGTCCTCCAGGGCCTCCAGGCGCGCGGTCAGTTGGCGCACCTCCAGTTGCTTGGCGGCGGCCAGGCGCAGTTGGTCCGGGCTGCAGGGCTTGACCAGGTAATCCACCGCGCCGGCCTGCATGGCGTCGACCGCGGTATCCACCGCCGAATGCGCGGTGACGATCACCACGCGCATCCATGGCGCCTGGACGCGCATCTGGGCGAGAACGTCGAGCCCGTTGTCTTCGCCCAGGCGCAGGTCGAGGAAGCACAGGTCGAATACCTGGCGCTGCAACAGGGCCTCCGCCTGCGGCGCGCTGCTGGCGGTGGCCACGCTGTAGCCTTCGTCTTCGAGGCAATAACGGAAAGTGCGCAGGATCGCCGACTCGTCATCGACCAGCAGGATGCGCCCCTGTTTTTCGGAAGTGGTTTCCATCGTTGCTTTTTATCCTCTAGGGAATTCACTGCCATTCGGCTTCTGGGTTAGTCCCCGGAAAGCCCATGCAAGTTGCAGAGCGCCCCGCCGCCCATCCGGGCGGCGTGCAACCTGCCGATGTTGCTGTTCTTGGGTTTTCGGGAAGCCGTGGCGGCTCCACGGATGGCTCCGGGTAGCAGGTGCCGGGTCGCTTCCCTGTTGCATGTGACAGCGTACCGCGCCGATCGTGCAAAACGCCCGGAATAATTTGTCGCGTCGTGCAGGATGAACTGCGCAGACTACCTGGGTTGTTTTATAACTTATTGAATTAAAAGTATTTTTTATTTTTTAGAAAGGCTGGCATGGGGCGTGCAATGAGGTAGTCACGGTCTCCCTGAAGAAAAAATGGACACAGGCCGGTTCGCTACCCCGATGGGCCCGGCCCCGAG
The DNA here is from genome assembly GCF_013343155.1 of Pseudomonas sp. FDAARGOS_761. Taxonomy (NCBI): domain Bacteria; kingdom Pseudomonadati; phylum Pseudomonadota; class Gammaproteobacteria; order Pseudomonadales; family Pseudomonadaceae; genus Pseudomonas; species Pseudomonas sp. FDAARGOS_761. The sequence continues at coordinate 5,673,142 of NZ_CP054572.1, forward strand.
GCGGTACCGACAGTTCCGAAGGCACACAGGAGAAAACATCATGCTTAGTTGGGCTATCACCTTTCTGATCATCGCCATCATCGCTGCCGTCCTCGGGTTTGGTGGCATCGCAGGTGCCGCCACCGGAATCGCGAAGATCCTCTTCGTGCTGTTCCTGGTGCTCTTCGTGGTCTCGTTCTTCTTCGGACGCCGTCGCGGCTAGCCGGATGCCAAGGAGAAAGCGATGCGACTCATGCGTAACCTGATGAACGCACTGCTGCTCGGTGCCGCCGCCAGTTCGCTGGCGGTGGCGGCCGACAGGGACGGCGAATACCGCTTGAACGAATTGCAGAGCACCGATGCCGGATACCGCAAGGCCTGGCAGAACCTGGTGGAAGACGAGAGCCGCTTGCCCGACTGGGTGATGAATCTCTCGGGAACCGCTACGCCGATGCATGCCGTCGACGACCAGGGCGACAAGTATCTGGTCGGCGGTCTCTGCGAGAAGTCCGATTGCAAGGGCCAGCGCCTGCTGGTCGCCTTCGATTGGGACAAGAGTCATGCCTACGGGCTCTACGTGCAGGTGCCCGAAGGGCTGCCGCAGGACAAGTCGCCGAGCAAGCACGCCAGCTTCCGCTGGCTGGGCAAGCCGGAGCCGGCGGTACAGAAGATCCTCGACGAACAACTCAAGGCCGATCCGAACTGGTACTGAGGCGGAACGGGCTTGCGTGACACCGCCCCGCCCGCAGCGGGGCATGGCCAGGGGACCGGGATGCGCTGGGTGAGGTCGATCCGGCGGGTGCCAGGGGTACAGGGAGTACCTCCTTCGGGGTCGGGCCAGGCGAAAACGCGCCGGAGGGGAGCCACCGATGTCTCGCTGCCTTCCGGCGCGCTTCTATATATAGAAGGGGTACGACGCTCCGCCGTCCGGCGGAGCGTCGACTTCCGCACCGATACTCCGCGAACTTCCCTGATATCGATCAATGCTTATGGATGGCTGAGTCGTTTTACAATCGACCACCCGCGCGTTCCGAGGCGCCCTCCCAGAAGGGCTTTACCGCGCGGTTATCCACAGAGTGCCGCTTATCCACAGCCGGCGATGGCGTGCCGGACGGCGTTGCGTGTCCTGCGACCATCCATCGCAGCGATGATGAGCGACTTTCAACTTCCCAGGATGGGCACGAGGCTCCCGGGCCTTGCACGGAGTGCCTTCCGCTCCCTGTTCTTGTACGAAAATCAAGGGCAATTTCCTGTGGGACGGACGTTTCATTAGTGATTTCTCATGCCGATTCGGCATGGGGCAGTCACTTACGGCATTAGACGGGGTAGGGGAGCGCATGAATCATTGCGCCCTTTCGCCTGTCGGGAGCGACTCTCCCGTTGGAGCGACTCCCGACTTCCACAAGAATTAAGGGTGACGAAACATGGGTAAAGCCAAGCTAAGCCTCGCCTGGCAGATCGTGATCGGTCTGGCACTCGGTATCGCCGTCGGCGCAGTGCTCAACCATTTCAGCGCCGAAAAGGCCTGGTGGATCGCCAACGTGCTGCAACCGGCCGGCGACATCTTCATCCGTCTGATCAAGATGATCGTGGTGCCGATCGTGATTTCCTCGCTGGTGGTCGGCATCGCCGGCGTCGGCGACGCGAAGAAGCTTGGCCGCATCGGCCTGAAGACCATCATCTACTTCGAGATCGTCACCACCGTCGCCATCGTCGTCGGCCTGCTGCTGGCCAACCTGTTCCAGCCCGGCACCGGCATCGACATGAGCACCCTGGGTACCGTGGACATTTCCCAGTACCAGAAGACCACCCAGGAAGTGCAGCATGACCATGCGTTCATCGCGACCATCCTCAACCTGATTCCCTCCAACGTCTTCGCCGCCATCGCCCGTGGCGAGATGCTGCCGATCATCTTCTTCTCGGTGATGTTCGGCCTCGGCCTGTCGAGCCTGCCCAACGACCTGCGCGAGCCGCTGGTGAAGGTGTTCCAGGGCGTTTCCGAGACCATGTTCAAGGTCACCCACATGATCATGAAGTACGCCCCTATCGGTGTCTTCGCCCTGATCGCGGTGACCGTCGCCAACTTCGGCTTCGCCTCGCTGCTGCCGCTGGCCAAGCTGGTGATCCTGGTCTACGTGGCCATCGTCTTCTTCGCCCTGGTGGTGCTGGGCCTGATCGCGCGGATGTTCGGCTTCTCGATCATGCGCCTGATCCGCATCTTCAAGGACGACCTGGTCCTCGCCTATTCCACCGCCAGCTCGGAAACCGTGCTGCCGCGCATCATCGAGAAAATGGAAGCCTACGGCGCGCCGAAGGCGATCAGCAGCTTCGTGGTGCCCACCGGCTACTCCTTCAACCTCGATGGTTCGACCCTGTACCAGAGCATCGCGGCGATCTTCATCGCGCAGCTCTACGGCATCGACCTGTCCATCGGCCAGCAGATCATGCTGGTGCTGACCCTGATGGTGACCTCCAAGGGTATCGCCGGCGTGCCGGGCGTGTCCTTCGTGGTGCTGCTCGCCACCCTGGGCAGCGTCGGCATCCCGCTCGAGGGCCTGGCCTTCATCGCCGGCGTGGACCGCATCATGGACATGGCGCGTACCGCCCTCAACGTGATCGGCAATGCCCTCGCGGTGCTGGTCATCTCCAAGTGGGAAGGCATGTACGACGCGGCCAAGGGCCAGCGCTACTGGGATTCGCTGCCGCACCTGCGGCAGGCGGTCGGCGAAGCCAAGGGCAAGCAGGCCACCCTCGAATAAGGCGGCTTCCCGCCCAGGAGGCCCCGGCATCGTCCGGGGCCTCGGCGTTTCTGGCGCCGGCACCGCCTGCGCCGCTATCATCCGCGCAACGCGGGGGATTCTGAATGCTGAACGGCTTGTGGTTGGGTTTTTTCCTGGTGGCGGCGGCGAGCGCGCTGGCGCGCTGGTTGATCGGCGGCGATGCGACGGTGTTCGCGGCGATGGTGGAGAGCCTGTTCGCCATGGCCAAGCTGGCGGTCGAGGTGATGGTCCTGCTGTTCGGCACCCTGACGCTCTGGCTCGGCTTCCTGCGCATCGCCGAGAAGGCCGGTCTGGTGGAGCGCCTGGCGGTGCTGCTCGGTCCGCTGTTCCGTCGGCTGATGCCGGAAGTGCCGCCGGGGCATCCGGCGATCGGCCTGATCACCCTGAACTTCGCCGCCAATGGCCTGGGCCTGGACAACGCCGCCACGCCGATCGGCCTGAAGGCGATGAAGGCGCTGCAGGAACTCAATCCCAGCAGCACCACCGCGAGCAATGCGCAGATCCTCTTCCTGGTGCTCAACGCCTCGTCCCTGACCCTGCTGCCGGTGACCATCTTCATGTACCGCGCGCAGCAGGGCGCGGCCGATCCGACCCTGGTATTCCTGCCGATCCTCCTGGCCACCAGCGCCTCGACCCTGGCCGGCCTGCTGTCGGTGGCGCTGATGCAGCGCCTGCGCCTGTGGGACCCGGTGGTGCTGGCCTACCTGATCCCCGGCGCGTTGCTGCTGGCCGGCTTCATGGCGGTGCTCGGCACGCTCTCGGCCACCGCGCTGGCGCAGCTGTCCTCGCTGCTGGGCAACCTGACGCTGTTCAGCCTGATCGTGCTGTTCCTGATCGTCGGCGCGCTGAAGAAGGTGCCGGTCTACGAGAGCTTCGTGGAGGGGGCGAAGGAAGGTTTCGACGTTGCCAGGAACCTGTTGCCCTACCTGGTCGCGATGCTTTGCGCGGTTGGCGTGCTGCGCGCCTCCGGGGCGCTGGAAGTGGTACTCGGCGGGATACGCTGGGCGGTCGAGGGGCTGGGCTGGGACAGCCGCTTCGTCGAGGCGTTGCCCACCGCGCTGGTCAAGCCGTTCTCCGGCAGCGCGGCGCGGGCGATGCTGCTGGAGACCATGCAGACCCACGGCGTCGACAGTTTCCCGGCGCTGGTCGCCGCCACCGTGCAGGGCAGCACCGAGACCACCTTCTACGTGCTCGCCGTCTATTTCGGCTCGGTCGGCCTGCAGCGCGCGCGCCACGCGGTGGGCTGCGCGCTGACCGCGGACCTGGCCGGGGTCATCGCCTCCATCGGCGTGTGCTACTGGTTCTTCGCCTGAGGTCGCCAGGCTTCGACGTCACTGGGTGACGTCGAAGCGCAGGGTGCCGATCATCTGTCCGGCCTCGGTGAGTACCTTCACCTGCCAGTGGCCGACCGGGTCGCCGGGGAAGTTCTGCTTGTGGGTCCAGGCCCGGTAGCCCTCCTTGCGGCCGCCGTGGATATCCAGGGCGATGCGGTCGAACTCCTTCCCGTTGAACATCCACACGTGATAGATGCGCTCGTCGAGGCCGCGCGGCGCGTTGATCGCGGTATAGGCGAACAGGCCCTGGCTGCGCAACTGGCTGGCGCCGACCTGCTCCAGGCTGTCGCCGGGCGTGCGGCTCTGGTCGTCGAACTGGCTGCTCACCGCCACTTCGGTCAGCCACAGGGTGGCCGGCGGTACCCAGGTGCGGCCGAACCATCCGGCCAGGCCCACCGCCAGGGTCAGGCCGAGAAGCAGGAAGCCGCGCCACCAGTGCTGTAGCGGGAAGGTCACGAGCAGGCTGGGGAAGGACAGCACGACGGCGATGCCCAGCGACAACCGGTAGCTTTCCGGGGTGGTCAGGTGCAGCAGGATCGGCAGCGAGGTCAACAACACCGCGAACAGGGTCAGGGTGTGGTAGGCGAGGAACACCCAGCGACGCCTGGACAGCCAGCGATAGTAGAGCGGATCGGTGATGGAGATCAGCGCCGCGGCGGCCAGCGTCCCTGTGAACAGCGCCTGACCGCTGTTCCAGGTGGTGGTGATGAGAAAGAACGGCAGGACGAAGAACAGGCTTTCCTGGTGGATCAGTTGGGTCGCGTAGCGCAGCAGCGGCGCCGGGATCTCCCAGCCGAAGCGGCGGGCGAAGGTCTCCCGCAGGAGGTTCTCGAGGATCAACCAGACCCAGCTGACCAGCATGATGATTGCGAGTACCTGGGCGAAGCCCTTCTGCCGGTCGACCATGATGAAACTGAACACGCCCGAACAGAAGCCGAACAGGGCGATGGTGCGTGGATAGCGGGCCATCAGGCCGCCGACCAGGGCGATCAGTTGCTCCAGGCGGGCCTTGAGGATGGGGCGTTGTTGGTTGGGCATGGGGAACAGCGGGTTCTCGATCGGATCTGCTCGGCCAGCCGGCCGGGGCGCGCAGCATAACCCCGGCCGGGTTTCCTGGGTATGAACGAAGGACAGCTACCGCGCGGCGAATGTTTCCTTCGCCCGACAGAGGCTCCGCTCTCCTTTCGCGGAGGGCGACCAGGGAAAAAGGCGTCGCTTTCCCGACCGATGGTCGCGAAGCTTTCGGCAGCCTTTCAAACCCCTTCAATTCGCACCTTTCGGGCAATTTTAGATTGTTCGACAGGAGTTTTTACACATATGGTTACAACTCGGTCGATGGATGACGTACCCGCCTGCGTGGCCATCGACGCCGCCATGGACCGCTTCCCCGTGTCTGCCTGAGTGTGTGTCCCATGGCCTCTAATAAATCCAAAGGCGTCGCCATTTTCCGTGTGGTCAGTGGCAACTTCCTCGAGATGTACGACTTCATGGTGTATGGCTTCTACGCCACCGCCATCGCCAAGACCTTCTTCCCCGGCGACAACCCGTTCGCCTCCCTGATGCTGTCCCTCGCCACCTTTGGCGCCGGCTTCCTGATGCGGCCGTTGGGTGCGGTGTTCCTGGGCGCCTACATCGATCGCCACGGCCGCCGCCAGGGCCTGATCATTACCCTCGGCCTGATGGCCATGGGCACCCTGCTGATCGCCTTCGTTCCCGGCTATGCCACGCTGGGCGTGGCGGCGCCGTTGCTGGTGCTGTTCGGCCGGCTCCTGCAGGGTTTTTCCGCCGGCGTCGAGCTGGGAGGGGTTTCGGTCTACCTGTCGGAGATCGCCACGCCAGGACGCAAAGGCTTCTTCGTCAGTTGGCAGTCGGCCAGCCAGCAGGTCGCGGTGGTCTTCGCCGGCCTGCTCGGCGTGCTCCTCAACCAGTGGCTGAGCCCGCAGGACATGGGCGAATGGGGCTGGCGCGTACCGTTCTTCATCGGCTGCCTGATCGTTCCGGCGCTGTTCGTCATCCGTCGCTCGCTGGAGGAAACGCCGGAGTTCGAGGCGCGCACCCACCGCCCGTCGCTGTCGCAGGTGCTGCGCTCCATCGGGCAGAACTTCGGCGTAGTGCTGGCCGGTACCGCGATGGTGGTGATGACCACCGTATCGTTCTACCTGATCACCGCCTACACGCCGACCTTCGGCAAGAATGAGTTGCAACTGTCGGACCTCGACAGCCTGCTGGTGACCATGTGCATCGGCCTGTCCAACTTCATCTGGCTGCCGGTGATGGGCGCGTTCTCCGACCGCATCGGGCGCAAGCCATTGTTGCTGGGTGCCTCCGCGCTGGCACTGCTGACCGCCTACCCGGCGCTGTCCTGGCTGGTCCGCGAGCCGAGTTTCGCCGGCCTGCTCGGCGTCGAGTTGTGGCTGTCGTTCCTCTACAGCAGCTACAACGGCGCGATGGTGGTGGCGTTGACCGAGGTGATGCCGGCGGACGTGCGCACCACCGGTTTCTCCCTCGCCTACAGCCTGGCTACGGCGACCTTCGGTGGTTTCACCCCGGCGGTCTGCACCTGGCTGATCCACACCCTGGACAACCGCGCGGCTCCGGGCATCTGGCTCAGTGGCGCGGCGCTGCTGGGGCTGCTCGCCACCCTGGTGCTGTTCCGCCGGCGCGGCAAGGAGATCGCCGAGGCCGAGCTGGCCAACGCCTGAGGCGTTTCGCCGCATGCCGTGCGTCGGCTCCCGCCGGGGCTGCGGCGGCGGCGTTGATGTCGATCAACCGGAGCTGCGCCAAACCGCGTAGACAGGAAGGAAGTGGTTGTACCGACTTCCTTCCCTTCCTGGAGATCGCATCATGTCCAATGTACAAAATGCCAGCCGGTCTTCCGCGTTCGCGGCGGTGGAGGGCGACCATTGGGTCGAGTCCCTCGACGATGGCCGCCACGTGCTGATCCGTCCCCTGCGCGAGGAGGACCGGGAGCGCGAACGCCAGTTCATCAACCGGCTGTCCCCGGCGACCCGCCACTTCCGCTTCCTCGGCGAGATCAAGGAAGCCAGCCCGGCGCTGCTCGACCAACTGATGGACATCGACTACCAGCAGAGCATGGCCTTCGTTGCCCTGGTGCACGAGGACGGTGAGCTGCGCGAGGTCGGTATCAGCCGCTACGCCGCCTGCTGCGAGGAAGGGCAGTGCGAATGCGCGGTAACCATCGCCGACGACTACCAGGGACTGGGCCTCGACGCCGTGCTGATGCGCCATCTGATCGACGTGGCGCGGCGCAACGGCTTCCGCCAGATGTATTCGGTGGACTCGGCGGCCAACCGGGCGATGCGCGACCTGTGTTGCGCACTGGGCTTCGTCGGCCAGCGCGACCCGGACGACTCGACCCAGGTCATCCACCGCCTGGCCCTGTAGCCCGGTCAGGCGCGCCGGCGGCGCAGGCCGAACCAGAGCAGGCCGCTGGCCAGGAGACCGGCGGCGAGTAGCAACGGGTAGAGCATGTCGTCGTCGAACAGCGGCTTTTCGATGCGCAGGTAGCCTTCGCCGTCGAACAGCCGCTTCGCCAGCGCGTTCGCCTGTTGCAGGCTGACCTTCGCCAGGCGGCGCTCCTCATTGGGGAAATGGCCGTCCTCGTAGTCGGCCAGCGAGCCCCAGTAATAGTCCGCCAGCGCCGCGTTGCCCTGGGTGCTCCAGGCCAGCCTGGCGCGCTCGGCGAATTGCACCCGCTTGAAACGCACCGGGTCCAGGCCATGCTGGCGGATGCCGTCGAGCAACTCGCGCAGGGCGGCCTCGGTGGCGGGCAGGTCGCTGCGCTCGACATCCGCGTCGAGGCTGAAGAAGCCCTGGTTGGCGAACACCTGGCGATCGGTCGATGGCCCGTAGGTGAGTCCGCGACGCACACGCAGGTCGGCGTACAGCGCGTCGTTCATATAGGCCTGGAGCAGGACCATGGCGTCCGGGTCGGCGTCGTCCGGCTCCGGATAGATCCAGTGCAGCATCGCACCCTCGCCGAATGGCCGGGTGATCAGGGTGCGCCTGGCCTCGGCATGCCCGTTGGCCGCCGGCAGCTCGCGGCGCTCGGGGAGCTCGTGGTCTTCCAGGGTGCCGAAGGTCCGGGTCAGATAGGCCGGCAGGCGCGGGTCGAGGTCACCGACCAGGATCAGGGTCATGTTGCCCGGTACGTACCAGTCGCTGCGCAGCCGCTCCAGCTGCTCCGCGCCAAGCGGCGCCAACGGCGCGCGCTGGGAGCAGGCCAGGCCCAGTTCCACCGCCAGTTGGTCCATGGCGCCACGGCCCAGGTTCTCGCGGTCGAGCCAGCGCTGCAGGTGCGAGTAATGGCCACCGCCTTCGCGCTCGATCACCCGCTTGGCGGCGGCGATGCGCGGCTCGTCCAGTTCGGTGCGGGTGATGGTGTCCAGCAACAGGTCGAGGACCTGCCGCTGGGTGGCGGCAGGCGCCTCGATGACGAAGGTGGTGTCGCCTTCGCTGGTATAGGCGTTCCATTGCCCGCCGAGGGCCTGCATGCGGGCTTCCAGGTCGGCCTCGTCGCCGCCGTTCAGGCCGCTGAAGAACAGGTGCTCGAGCAGGTGCGGCAACTGCTTTTCACGGCACGAGAAGTCGGCGAAACCGACCCCCACCACCAGCCGGATCGAGACGTGCCGGCGCTGCTCGGTGGGCTTGAGCAGCACGCCCATGCCGTTTTCCAGCTGGAAGGCTTCGACCTCGCTGCGCTGGTCGGCGTACGACCAGGGGCAGAGCAGGCAGAACAGCAGCAGGGTGGACAACGAACGCATGGGCCGAGCCTGGAACTGAAAATACCGAGAATAGCGGATGCTTCATGACGAACCTACCCGCAGAACGGCTAATGTCGCGAACGGCGTGTTTCCGCACGCTCCTCGACGAGCGCTGGCTCGGCCAGCGGCGCCGAGGTCATGTCGTCGACCTCGTCGGCCCAGTCGTCCTCGTCCTGGCGAACGCCCTCGTCGGCCGCGCTGCTCGGCGCGTCAGGGTTGTCCAGCACGGCGTAGGCGATGGCGCAGAACAGCGAGTTGAGACGCTTCATGTCGCTGATCAGGTCCAGGTGCAGCGAGCTGGTCTCGATGCTCTGTACCACCTGCTGGTGCAGGCGGTCGACATGGGCATGGGCGTAGCGCCGTTCCTGCAGGCGGAAGCGCTGCTTGGCCCGGCGCAGGCGCTTGGCGCTGTCGAGGTCGCCGTTGAGGAACACCGAGAGACCCAGGCGCAGGTTGGAGACCAACTGCTGGTACAGGGTGCCGATCTCTTCCAGGCCGGTGTCGGAGAACGAGCGGCTGCGCGAGGTCTTCTTGTCCTGCACGGCGGCGAGCATGTGCTCGATGATGTCGCCGGCCTGCTCCAGGTTGATCGCCAGCTCGATGATCTCCGCCCAGCGCCGGCTGTCGCGTTCGGACAGGTCCTCGCGCGGCATCCTTGCCAGATACAGCTTGATCGCGGTGTAGAGGGCGTCGACGTCGTCGTCGAGCTTGCGGATGTCCTTGCCGAGCAGCGGATCGCCGCCGCGGATGATCTGCATCAGATTGTTCAGCATCTGCTCGACGGTGTCGCCCATGCGCAGGGTCTCGCGCACCGCGTTGGCCAGCGCCAGGCTCGGCGTGTCGAGGGCGGCGGGGTCGAGATGGCGCGGCCGGGCGACGTCGTCGGGAAGGGCACGGTCGGGCATCACCCGGGTGCAGAAGCTGGCCATGGCGTTGGTCAGCGGCAGGCAGGCGAGGCAGCGCGCGGCGTTGTAGAGCACGTGGAAGGCGATCACCAGTTCGGCTGTGCTGAACTGCCAGTGATCCATCCAGTCCGCCAGCGGCCCCACCAGGGGCAGCACCAGCAGGCAGCCGGCGACCTTGAACAACAGGCTGCCGAGGGCCACCCGGCGACCGGCGGCGTTTTGCGCGGTGGCGCTGAGCATGGCCAGGATGCCGCTGCCGAGGTTGGCGCCGACCACCAGGCACAGCGCGACTTTCAGCGAGATCACCTTGGACGCGGCGAGGGTCGCGGTAAGCAGCACGGCGGCCAGGCTGGAATAGGAAATCATGGCGAACAACGCGCCGGTCAGGGCGTCGAGCATGATGTCGCCGGTCAGGCTGGAGAACAGTACCTTGACGCCCTTGGCTTGGGTCATCGGCTCGGCGGCGGCGACGATCAGCTGGAGCGCCAGGATGATCAGGCCGAGGCCGATGAATACCCGGCCGAGCTGGCCGAGGCGGGTCTGTTTGCGGCTGAGGAAGAAAATCACGCCGAAGAAGATCAGCAATGGCGACAGCCACGACAGGTCGAGGGTCAGCACCCGCGCCATCAGCGCGGTGCCGACATCGGCGCCGAGCATGATCGCCAGGGCCGGCGCCAGTGCCATCAGGCCCTGGGCGACGAAGGAGGTGGCCAGCAGGGCGGTGGCGTTGCTGCTTTGCACCAGAGCGGTGACGCCGATGCCGGCGGCGAACGCCAGCGGGCGTTTTTCCACGCTGCGACTGAGGATGCGCCGCAGGTCGGCGCCGTAGACCCGGAGAATTCCGGTGCGGACGATATGCGTGCCCCACACCAGCAGGGCGACGGCAGAGAGCAGGTCGAGCAGTTTCAGCATGGCGTGGCCCCCCTGGCACTACGACGAATGGCCAACCTCGCGCCAGGTCCCGCGTGCGTTGCGCCGCAGAGCCCGGACAACGGCGCCAACGGCCACGATGGAAAGGCAGCGTTCAGGCGAGTTGTAACACGAACGTCATATTTGGACAGGCGCCCCCCGCGGGAGTTCGTCCCGGCAGCCCGAGCGGCAGGGCGCCTACCCTTCATTCAAGCGTGCGCGCCGCGAAACGGCGAGGATTTTTTCGCCTTCCGTTCGATGCATGCGTTTGCGCCACAGGCCATGGAATTAGCCGACAGGAAGGGTATCCTTTGCACCTTTTGAAAAGCCCCGGTCTAGAGGGATACAGAGGAGTGGTGCGGATGCGATTTGCGGGGATCAGTGGCTGCCTCTCGGCAGCGGTGTTGGCGCTCGGGGTAGGGGGAGCGCCGGTGGTTCAGGCCGATGCGCTGGGCGATAGCCTGGAGCAGGCGCACATCCGCAAGGCGACCTTCGCCGCGCCGGCCTGGGAAGGCTATACCAACGCCGACGGCAGCGGTCTGTACTGGGACCTGCTGAAGCAGGTCTATGCGCCCTACGGGCTCGACGTGAAATTCATCAACATGCCCTGGAACCGTGCCAACAAGCTGATGACCGCGGGCTCCATGGTCGATGGCGTGCCGGGCGAGATCCCCGGCGTTGAGGGCAAGCTGTACGCCCAGTTGCCGATCGACATCGAGTACCACGGCGTGATGCATGCGGCGAAGACGCCCTTTTCCGGCCGCGCCAGCCTCACCGGCAAGCGCGTCGGCTGGCGCCACAGCTACAACCTGATCCCCGCGGAGCAGCGCGACTTCACCCTGGTCGAGTGCGTCCGCCCCGAGCGTTGCACCGAGCAGGTCCAGAACGGCGAGCTGGATTTCTTCCTCGACGAGCCGGACGAACTGGAAAAGCAGCGCAGCGAAGCGCACCTGGCGGCCGATGCCTATCCGATCGCGCAACTGCCGCCCGGCAAGGAGTCCTTCATGACCTTCGCCGACAGCGCCAGCGGCCGGCTCCTGCGCGAGGTCTATGACGCGCGGGTACGGCAGATGGCGGCGTCCGGCGAGCTGCGGGCGCTCTACCAGCGCTGGAACAGCGAGGTGCCCGGCGCCGTGCAGGCCCTTTCGGCGCAGTGATGCGCCGCTCATTTCCACCGCGGAGCCTTTCCGGGGCTTGCGCGGCGGGAATGAAACGCCTAGGATTCGCCCTTCATTTCCCCCACTCACGCACCGCAAAGGAGGTTACATCGATGATTCAGTTCTCTACCCTTTGCAGGCTGCGCCTGGCCTAACGGCCACCGAAACCTACCGCTCGACCCCCTGCACCGCTGAACGATTCCCGCCCTTGCGTCCGCGCAAGCTTCCGGCGAGAGGTCATCGGCTGCCGCGGTCACCGCTCCCCAGGTTTTCACTTCTCCGTTAGACGCCCTTCGCCCTTCCGCGAGTGCCCGCTCGGCTTCGGTCTGCCCCCCGGATCTACCGTTTCAATCACATGGATTGGATTATGGGCAACTACATCAAGCCTTTGTCCGCGGGCGTCGCACTGATCGCCTCGGACAGCACCTGGATCGAAGGCAAGGCGATCCAGCAACTGCAAACCACCGCCGAGCTGGACGGCATGCGCCGCGTCGTCGGTCTCCCGGACCTGCATCCCGGTCGCGGCTATCCGGTCGGCGCGGCGTTCTTCTCCGTCGGCCGCTTCTACCCGGCGCTGGTCGGCAACGACATCGGCTGTGGCATGGCCCTGTGGGAAACCGGCCTGGCCCCCGGCAAGCTGTCGGCGGACAAACTGGAAAAGCGCCTGGGCAATCTCGACCTGCCGCTGGACGAGACCTGGAACGATTGCATCGAAGCCCTGGAGCTGCCGGCCCGCGAGCACTGGCGCGCGCTCGGCACGATCGGTGGCGGCAATCACTTCGCCGAACTACAGCAGGTCGAGACGGTGTTCGACCAGGCTGCCCTGCACGCCCTCGGCCTCGATGCCGATCGCCTGCAACTGCTGGTGCACAGCGGCTCGCGCGGGCTCGGCCAGGCGATCCTGCAAGAGCATGTCAGCCTGCACGGCCACGCCGGCCTGCTCGACGGCAGCCTGGAAGCTTCCGCCTACCTGGCGCGCCACGCCGATGCGTTGCGCTTCGCCGAGGGTAACCGCCAGCTCATCGCCCGGCGCATTCTCGAACGCTTGCGCTGCGACGGCCTGGAACTGCTCGACGTCAACCACAACCTGGTGGCGCTGGCACAGGTCGATGGCGTCGACGGCTGGCTGCACCGCAAGGGCGCCACCCCGGCCGACCAGGGTGTGCTGGTGATCCCCGGCTCGCGCGGCGACTACAGCTACCTGGTGGAGCCCGTGCCGAGCGCGCAGAGCCTGTTCTCCCTGGCCCACGGCGCCGGGCGCAAATGGCAGCGCGGCGAGTGTCGGGAACGCCTGGCGGCGCGCTTCAGCGTCGACCAGCTGGGCCGCACGCGCCTTGGTAGCCGGGTGATCTGCGGCGACCGCCAGCTGATCTACGAGGAAGCGCCGGAAGCCTACAAGGGTATCGACTCGGTGGTCGGTGCGCTGCTCGAAGCCGGCCTGCTGCGCCTGGTCGCCCGCCTGAAGCCGGTGCTGACCTACAAGACCCGTGGGGAGTGCTGCCGATGATCCTGCTGCAACTCTCCGCGGCCCAGGGCCCGGCGGAATGCTGCCTGGCGGTGGCGAAGGCGTTCGAGCGGCTGTGCCTCGAGGCGGCGCAAGCCGGCGTCGAGGTCGAGGTGCTCGAGGAGGTGGCCGGCGAGCGTCCGCGCACCTGGCGTTCGCTGCTCCTGGGGCTGCGCGGCATTGCCGCCGAAGCGCTCGCCGAGCACTGGTGCGGCGGTATCCAGTGGATCTGCACCAGTCCCTACCGGGCGAGGCATGCGCGCAAGAACTGGTTCATCGGCGCGGAGCGTTTCGCCGCGCCGCCGGCCAGCCTGGAGGGCGAGATCCGTTTCGAGACCCTGCGCTCTTCCGGCCCCGGCGGCCAGCATGTCAACACCACCGACTCGGCGGTGCGCGCCACCCACCTGGCCAGCGGCATCAGCGTCAGGGTGCAGAGCCAGCGTAGCCAGCACGCCAACAAACGCCTGGCGATCCTGCTGATCGCCCGGCGCCTCGCGGACCAGGCGAGCAGCGCGGCCGACGCGCTGCGCGCGGAGCGCCGCCAGGCCCACGGCCGGATCAGTCGCGGCGCGGCTCGCCGGGTATTCCGCGGCGAGCGTTTCGAGCCGGCCTGAGCGGCTCAGTCGCCGAGCACTTCCTTGCGCAGCTTCACTGGCTCTTCGCCCCGTTTGCGCGCGGCGGCGCCGCGCATGCGGATGTTCAGCGCCTCCACGGCCAGGGAGAAGGCCATGGCGAAGTAGACGTAGCCCTTCGGCACATGGACTTCGAAGGCTTCGGCGATCAGCACCGTGCCGACCACGATGAGGAACGACAGGGCGAGCATCTTCAGCGACGGGTGCTTGTCGATGAAGTCGCTGATGGCGCCGGCGCAGAGCATCATCACCAGTACCGCGACGATGATCGCCGCGACCATCACCGGCACGTGGGAGACCATACCGACGGCGGTGATCACCGAGTCCAGGGAAAAGACGATGTCGATGATCGCGATCTGGATGACGGTGCCGATGAAGCCGCCCGCCGAACCCTTCGGTTCCTCGCCGCTTTCTTCCTCGCCTTCCAGGCCCTGGTAGATCTCCGAGCTGCTTTTCCAGAGCAGGAACAGGCCGCCGAAGAACAGGATCAGGTCGCGTCCGGAGATGCCTTGGCCGAACAGGTGGAAGAGGTCGGCGGTCAGGCGCATGACCCAGGTGATCGACAGCAACAGCAGGATCCGCGTCACCATCGCCAGGGCCAGGCCGAAGAAGCGGGTGCGTGGCTGCAGGTGCTTCGGCATGCGCCCGACCAGGATCGAGATCATGATGATGTTGTCGATGCCGAGGACGATCTCCAGGGCGGTCAGGGTGAAGAACGCAATCCAGATTTCCGGGCTGGTCAGCCATTCCATGAAGCGGTCACTCGTCTCGGTCAGTTACTGAACAGGGGGAACAGGCCCAGCAGCAGGGCCATGGCGAGGATTGCCAGGCACACCAGCACGGCCCATTTCAGGGTGAAGCGCTGGTGGTCGCCGAAGTCGATCTTGGCCAGCCCCACCAGCAGGTAGGTGGAGGGCACCAGCGGGCTGAGCAGGTGCACCGGCTGGCCGACGATCGAGGCGCGGGCCATTTCCACCGGGGTGATGCCGTATTCGGCGGCGGCCTGGGTGAGGATCGGCAGGACGCCGTAGTAGAAGGCGTCGTTGGACATGAAGAAGGTGAACGGCATGCTCACCAGCGCGGTGATGGTCGCCAGGTATGGGCCCAGCGCCGGCGGGATCACCGCCAGCAGGCTCTTGGACATGGCGTCGACCATCCCGGTGCCGGAGAGGATGCCGGTGAACACCCCGGCGGCGAAGATCAGCGAGACCACCGCGAGAATGTTCTCGGCGTGCGCGCCGATGCGCTTCTTCTGCTCCTGGATGCACGGGTAGTTGACGATCATGGCGATGCCGAAGGCGATCATGAACAGCACCGGCATCGGCAGCAGGCCGGCGATCAGGGTCGCCATCAGGACCACGGTGAGAATGGCGTTGAACCACAGCAGCCTGGGCCGGCGCGCCTCCGGATACTGCGACACGCTGATCTCCGCCAGGTCCTCGTGGTCGGTGGGCAGGTGCAGCTCGCCGAGGCGGGCGCGCTCGCGCTTGCCGTAGATCCAGGCGATGGCGAAGATCGCCAGCAGCCCGGCGATCATCGCCGGGATCATCGGCACGAAGATATCCGCCGGGTCGACGTGCAGGGCGCTCGCCGCGCGTGCGGTCGGGCCGCCCCAGGGGGTCATGTTGAGCACGCCGCTGGAGAGCATGATCAGGCAGGCCATCACCAGCGGGCTCATGCCCAGGCGGCTGTACAACGGCAGCACGGCGGCCACGCAGATCATGTAGGTGGTCGAGCCGTCGCCGTCGAGGGAGACGATCATCGCCAGCGCCGCGGTGCCCAGCGAGACCTTCAGCGGGTCGCCCTTGACCAGCCGGAGGATCTTGCGCACCGCCGGGTCGAACAGCCCGGAGTCGATCATGATGGCGAAGTAGAGGATCGCGAACATCAGCATCACGCCGGTCGGCGCCAGGGTGCGGATGCCGTCGAGCATCATCGGGCCGAGGCCGGCGGCGAAACCGCCGATCAGGGCGAAGGCGATCGGGACCAGGATCAGCGCGATCAGCGCGGACAGGCGCTTGGTCATGATCAGGAACATGAAGGTCGCCACCATGGCGAAGGCGAGCAGGGTCAGCATGGATTCACTCCGGGGAAGACGGCGGACGGGCGTGCGGCGTGCGGTCAGCAGGCGGCGGGCGGGAGGCGTCGCGCGGACGGAGTGCGGCTGTAGGCGTGTGCGGAACGGGGCATGGCAATCACCATTGTTGTTTTTGTACGGGTAAGCGGGCGTCTCATGGACGCGCCGTCGTGACCGGTCTTCTGCCGGTGGTGGGCGGATGCTACGGCGGGAAGCTTTCAGGCAGCTTTCGCTGGATAACGGCGGGAAACGTGCGGGTAATTTCGGATATGTGGTCGATCAGGGCTGCCGCGCGAGGAGCGCCGCGGCCAGTTGCAGGTCGCTGTACCCGGCGTATTCCGGGGCCTGGCGCAGGACCTGCAAGGCCGCCTGGAGGTACGCGCCACGGATCGCACCGTCGCTGGCGACGAAGCTGGCGGCGTCGTCCCGCGCCTGGACGAGCTTGTCGCCCTCGTCAGCGCTGGACTCCTGTGCGCTGACGGTGCTGCCGATGAACGGGCCGACGGTGGTGACGGCCGCCCAGAAGAAGGTGGCGGCGCCGGGTTCGTCGTCGAATTCGGGAAACACCTTGATGAAACCGAAGGCCGGTTGGCAGAGCAGGCAGAGCGCCGTGAGGGCGGCGGCCACGCGTCCTGTCGTCATGGGCTTCCTTGCAGCACGAGGAGTACGCCGACCAGGGTGGCGCCGGAAAGCAGCGTTTGCAAGGTGATGATGCCCGCCATCAGGTGGCCGTCGCCGCCCAGTTGGCGGGTCAGCACATAGGCGGTGGGCGCCGTCGGTAGGGCGAAGAACAGCACCAGCACGGCGCTTTCCATGCTCGGCAGGCCCAGCCCGCGAGCGATGGCGAAGGCCAGCAGGGGCATCGCCAGCAGCCGCGCCGCGCAGTTCCAGCCAAGGGCCGCGACTTCGCCGCCGAGTTCCTGGGGTTTCAGCGCCGCGCCGACGCACAGCAGGCCCAGCGGCAGGCTGGCCACCGCCAGCAGGTTGAGCAGGCGATCGCTGCCGCCGGGCAGGCCGACGCCGGCCAGGTTGACCAGTGCGCCGGCGAGGCAGGCGAGGATCAGCGGGTTCTTCAGGATCGGCAGCAGCAGCGCGCGCAGGCTGATGCCGCGCTCGGCGGTCAGCGCCCAGACCGACATCACGTTCACCGTCGGCACCATCAGCGCCAGCATCAGCGCGGCCAGGGTCAGGCCCGGCTTGCCGTACAGGCTGCCGACCGCGGCCAGGCCGAGATAGGTGTTGAAGCGCAATACGCCCTGGGCGATGGCGCCGAAGCGCCCGGCGTCCCAGCCGCGCCAGCGCTTGCAGAGCAGCAGGGCGAGCCAGGCGACGCCGAGCCCGAGCAGTACGGCCAGGGCCTGGCGGGCCAGGCCGGGGTCGTCCAGCGGCGCGGTCGCCAGGTTGCTGAACAGCAGCGCGGGAAACAGGATGAAGTAGTTCAGGCGTTCTGCGGCAGGCCAGAAGGCTTCGCCGGGAAAGTCCCAGCGGCGCAGGGCGTAACCGCCGACGATGAGGGCGAACAGCGGCCAGAGGGAGTAGAGCAGAGCGGTCACGGGCACCCCCGGATAGTGGAATCCGCTCATCTTGCGAGGTGGCTGCGGCACAGGGCAAGTCCGGCTTATGCTGGCACTCCCGCGAGGAGGATTCGCCATGCCCGAGACCCATACCGGCGGTTGCCATTGCGGCTATCTGCGCTACGCCGTCGCCGCGCCGCTGGACGATGTCGCTCACTGCCACTGCTCGATCTGCCGGCGCACCACCGGCGGCATCGTCACCACCTGGGCCACGGTGCCGCGCGCGGCGTTCCGCTGGCTGGCGGGCGAAGCGGCGGAATATGCCTCGTCGGCCAGCTGCACGCGCTACTTCTGCCCGCGTTGCGGGGCCAACCTGGCGTTGTTCACCCGGCTCAGCGCCGATACCCTGGACTTCACCGTGGCCAGCCTCGACCATCCCGAGCGCGCCCCCGCCAACCGGCACATCTGGGTCGGCAGCCGCCTGCCATGGCTACACCTCGACCCGCAGTTGCCCGAAGAGGACGAGGAGTTCATCGCCGGAGCGGACGCCCCGTGAGCGAAGACCGGAGGTGGCACCTGTAGGGCGAATAACGCAGAGCGTTATCCGCCGTCTGCGAGGCGCTGGAAGAGCGCCCGGGACGCGTCCTGCAGGCGCCTCCCTCAGGGCAGCATCAGCCCGCCGGCCGCCTTGTGCAGCTCGCGCAGGTGCGCGCCGACCTCCTTGATGTTGGCCTCGTTGGCTTCCAGCTCGGCGCGGCGCTCGGGATCGAGCAGGGCGCGGACCTCGCGGTCGAGGTCGTCGCTGAGCCGGCGCAGGCGCGCCTGGCGTTCGCGGGTCTGCTCTTCCAGGTGCTTCCACTCGGCGGCCTGCGGCAGGCCGTAGCCGCCCTCCAGGAGTTCCGCCGGACGACTGAGGAAGCCGCTGTCGTCGAGGATCTGCTGGAAGGTCTTGCCGGCCACTTCCAGGCGCTGGTCGCCGGCCGGCTTGTCCAGATGGCCGAGGTACAGGCGCTTCAACTCGTCCTGGGCGAGCAGCAGCTGGCGCCGCAGCGAGGCCTGCTCGAGCAGCAGCAGCGCGGCGCTGGCGCGCAGGTCGGCCTTGGCGAACCAGGGCTGGCGCTCCCTGGCCGGCAGCGCCAGCCAGTCCTCGACCTTGTCCTGGGGAATGTGCAGGCGCTGCTTGAGCACGTCGAACATCGCCTGGTAGCGGTCGCGGAAGGAGTCGAAGCGGTAGCCCAGGCGCAGGGCTTCCTTGGGGTCGTCGAGCACGCTGGGATCGGCCAGCTTGCGGTTCTCCAGCATCTCGAGCACGCCGTAGGGGGTGATGCTGTCCAGGCTTTGCAGCGGTCGCCGGGGGATGCCGCTGCGCAGCAGCTTGAGGGTTTCCACCGCGCAATTGTTGGAGATGAAGTAGTACTGACCGTCGTAGCTCCAGTGACTCTGCGCGGCGCGCTCGACCAGGCTGGCGACCTCCTCGCGGTCCAGCTTCAGCGGCACCGAGGCGAGGCTGCGCAGCTCGACCTTGGTGTATTCCTCGATCACCTGCGACAGCGGCAGGACGAACAGGCGCGACGGATAGGCGCCGGTCAGGCCGTCCCAGCTGGACAATTGCAGGTCGCCGACGAAGGCGCGGTAGGACAGCACCAGATGCTGGTCGAGGTCCAGCCGGCAGTCCGGCCCACGCGGCCGGCCGGGGGCGCAGATCACCAGGCGGAGCATGGTGTGGCCCCAGCGGCTGACCAGGTTGTCGTTGGCCTCGGCCAGCAGGTAGTCGACCTCGTAGACCCGCTCGGGGTCGAGCTGGCCCAGCGGCTGCTGGCCGAAGTCGCGGCCGGCGTTGAGGTAGGCGAAGCTCTGCGCACAGGCGCTGTGTTCCGGCGCCCAGCCGAAGCGTTGCTGGTAGTAGCGGTAGAGCGCCGGGCGGCGGCAGGCGTAGCTGGGATCGAGAAGGAAGTACTCCATGTTCACCGCGACGAACTCGCGCGGATTGCTCAGCTCGTAGACGTCCGGGCTGCGCAGTACGAAGCCATTGTGCGCCTCGCGCCGCCCGCGCTGGCCGGCGCGCTGCGGCCAGCCGGCGAGATCGAGCAGGCGCGGGTCGTCGGAGAGCGTGAAGCGGCGCCCGCTCTGCCCGCGGCAATCGGTGGGCTGGGCGATCCGGCCGAGGGTTTCTTCCTGGCGCGTGCAGCGGCGGATCTCGCGTTTTTCCTCCGCCGACCACAGGCGCGCGCGATCGTAGACGTGGGTCAGCTCGTGCAGCAGGGTCGCCAGCAGTTCGCGCCGCTCGGTGCCGTGCACGCGCCCGGTCTGGCGGCTGGCGGCGCTGCCGTCGGTGAGATCGGCCAGGTACTTGCGGTTCAGCGCGATGCGCTGCGGGCCACGGGCCTGGCCCATGCCGTTGGCGGGCAGGTCGTCGCGCCACTCGACCTCGATCTCGCGGTCCAGGCGTTCGCGGAAGGCCGGCGGCAGCTTGTCCGCGGCTTCGTCCAAGAGTTGCTGGCTGGCCTCGCGCTGCGCAGGGTCCAGCCCAGGCGCGTCGAGTTTCAGGCGCAGGGCCGCCGTCGCGTTGCCGGCTCCGCAGAGGGCCAGCGCCAGCAGCCAGGCGCAGGCCTTCCTCACAGGGCGAGAATGGCTTCGGCAAGTACCTGGTCGGAGGCTTCACGGGCTTCCGGCAGACGGCTGCGCAGGGTCCGCATCGCGGCTTCCAGCTGGGCGCCGCGAATGGCGCCGTCGCTGGCGACGAAACTGGCGGCGTCGTCGCGCGCCTCGGTGACCACTTTCATGTCGCGCACGGAAGTGGTGGTGTCGGAAGTGAAGTCGATGCTGCGGTCGAGGGCGCGGACGATGATATTGCTGGTCGCGACCACCGAGCGTGCTTCCGCGGCCGTGGCGCAGAGCGCCAGCAGCAGGGCGGCGAACAGGGGGCTATGACGCATGGAGCTACGGCGCATGGAGGTTCTCCGGAACGGTGGTGATCGCCTATTGGGCAAGAATTGCTTCGGCCAGTTCCTGATCGCTGGCCGCCAGCTCGGGGTGCGCGACACGCAGCCAGCGCAATGCCGCTTCCAGGCGCGCACCGCGGATGCTGCCATCGCTGGCGACGAAACTGGCCGCATCGCCCCGGGCATCGCGTAACAATTTGTTCTCGAACGGCGTGCTGGTCAGCTTGCTGGTGACGTAAAGAGACTTCGCGGTGAACGCCGTCGTGGTATCGAAGGCGTGCGCAGCGGGCGCCAGCAGGCAACAGAAGAACAACGAGAACCGGTAACGCATGGGGTTGAGCGGAATAGGACTGGAACAGCCGCCAAGGCTAACGGAATGTGCGGCGCGGAGCCAGTGTGGCCGGTCGGCCGGGTCATCGCCGCAGCCGGGCGGCTGCGGCGGCGGGGCGGGCGACTCAGATGGTCAGGATCGCCTGGGCCAGTTGCATGTCGTTGGCGGCCAGGCTCGGCAGCTTGCCACGGATGTGGCGCAGTGCGGCTTCCAGGTGCGAGCCGCGGATGTCGCCCTGGCTGGCGACGAAGCTGGCGGCGTCGTCGCGCGCTTCGAGGACGATCTTGTCGTCGCGGAAGGAATTGGTGATGTCCGAAGTGGCATTGGAGGTCATGCCGGTGGCGCGGACCAGGGTATCCGTGGTGACCACGAAGCTGCTGGCGAACGCGCTGGAGGCGCAGGCGAGCAGGGCAGCGGCACCGATCAGGCGCAGACGTTTCATGTGAGTTGCTCCGAACGAAGTCAGCGTAGACGGCCGCATCCGCGCGGCCGTGTCAACGCTGAGACTAACCAACTGTGCGCCACGTCACCAGCGGCTCAGCGCCAGAAAGGTTTCGAAATCTCTACGTAGCGTTCGCTCGGGCTGATCGCCAGGTCGGCGAGGTCGTGTTCGGACATTTGCGCAAGATGCTTGCGCGATCGAGCGTTTTGTCGCCAGGAATTCAATTTTTCCAGCAGGGCGGCGAGATGTGGATGGGCAGCCGGGAGACCGCTGGAGCTCCCGGCGTGCGGGTGCGGGGATGTCCTCATCGTGCGTTCCTTCCCATCCCGGGGATGGGGGCGGGGTGTGGAACCTCATGATGCGCCGGGACCGCTGGCTTGCTCAGGGGCAACCACGCGGGAGTTGGACGGAACAGTTCGGTGGCCCCGGCAACTGTTCCGCCCGGCTGTAGCGGAACTGTTCCGGTGGCTCTACGCCTGGGCGGGCTTGCGCGCGATGATCACCTGGCTCTTGGCGACCACGGCGTCCAGGGCCTGCTTGATGGCCGGACCGCGCGGCGAGTCGAGCAGCGCCTGCCAGGTCCTGGCCCAGTGTTCGAGGAGGGGATGGTCGGGATTGCCGAAATCGACCTTGGCCTCCCAGAACAGCAGCATCCACAGCGACCAGTAGAAGCCGTAGCGGCTGTGGCTGAGGATTTCCAGCCCGGCTTCGCGCACCAGTGCGGCGAACTGCTCCTCGCCGAGCACGCGGATGTGGTTGGGCTTGCGGAAGTATTCGTCGGCGGCGAAGTCTTTCTGCAGGTCTTCCGACGTGGGATGCGGCACGCTGAGCAGATAGAGTGCGCCGGGCTGGCCGACCCGCACCAGCTCGGCGAGGAACTGCCGCGGATCGTCGACGTGCTCGATGACCTCGGTGGAGACCACCCGGGTGGCCGTGGCGTCAGCCAGGGGCAACGGGTCGCAGTCGCTGACCAGGCATTCCAGTTCGCGGGCCGGGGTATCGGCCAGGCGCTCGCGGGTCCTGGCGATCTTTTCCGCGTCGATGTCGGCGATGATGATGCGAGCGCCGCGCATGGCGCAGAAATGAACGTTGCCGCCGTCGCCGCACCCCACGTCGAGCACGGTGTCCTCGGCGGAAATCGGAAAGCCGCTGAACAGCTCGTCGGTCTCCTGGTTGAACCAGCCGCTGAGCACCGCGTCGCGCAACCCGAGCATGTACGGGTCGACCGGCGCGGGGGTGGGTGGCGCGGCGACGGGCTGGGCGGCGGGGCTGGGCGGCGAGACGATCTTCTTGAGGAAGTTCAGCATGAGGTGGCTCCGGAAGTGGTGGCGACGCGGCGGGCGGCGCTCAGGCGCTTGACCAGGCGGGAGCCCAGGTCGCGGCAGGGGCTCTCGACGAAGCGGTAGTTGAGCTCGCTGAGTACGACGATCAGGACCAGGCTGGTGCCGAGCAGCGACAGGGGCCGCTCGCCGGCGTCCCAGCCCAGGCGGAAGCAGAGTTCGCGACTGAGATAGAACGCCGGGATGTGGATCAGGTAGATCGCATAGGAGCGCGCGCCGACCCAGACCAGCAAGCGCTTCAGCGGCCCGTTGGAGAGCAGGTAGTCGCGGTCGTAGGAGGCTATCCACACCAGCAGTCCGCACAATAGCGCGATGGCGCCGATCCGCACGGCGACCAGGCTGTACGCTTCGCTGGCCAGCACGCCCAGGGCCGCGGCCACGGCGACCAGCAGCAACGGCCCGCTCCAGGCGCGGCCCAGCAGGGTGGGGTTCCAGCGGGCATAGCCAGGCTGCAGGGAGGCGAGGGCGAGCAGTACGCCGATGGCCAGGGCGTCAGTGCGCAATACCATCAGCAGCGGCGTGCGCAGGCTGAAGAACTGGACCAGCACCAGCGCCAGCAGGGCCCAGCCCAGGTAGCGACGCAGGCAGAGGATCAGCAGCGGCAGCAGGAGGTAGAACTGTTCCTCCAGGGAAAGGCTCCAGTAGACGAAGCTGGCACCGTATTCGTAGCGGTAGAAACTGTCGGCGAAGCGGAAGTTGGCGACCTGGAGGAAACCGGCGAGGCTCGCCGCGAGGTTGGCCGACAGGCTGCCGAAGGCTCCGGAGCGGTTCAGCAGCAGGCAACAGGCCAGGATCAGCGCCAGCCACAGCCAGGCCGAGGGCAACAGGCGGAAGGCGCGGCGGATCCAGAAGTACCGCGCCTGTTCCCAGAATGCCTGGCGTGTGGGCGCCTCGCGCAGTTGCGGGATGAGGGTGCGGGCGATGACGAAGCCGGAGATGGCGAAGAACAGGTCCACGCCCCACCAGAACTGGACGCGCTGGTTGATGCCGTCCAGCAGTGCCGGGGAGCCGCTGAACAGGTTGCCGTGCAGATGGTGGAATACCACGCCGAGCACGGCCAGCCCGCGCAACAGTTCGATGTCGAGGATGCGTTTGCCGCTCATGTCCGCGACGATCCGGGGTCGAGCGGCTTGCGCGCGATGATCACCTGGCTCTTGGGCATGAAATGGTCGAGCAGGTGCTTGATCTCCAGACCGTCGGGACGGGCCAGGAGGTTTTCCCAGAGCCGTGCCCAGTCTTCCATCAGCGCCGGGTAGGGCGGCTGGATACGGTCGCGGACGGCGCCGCCGAGCTCACGGCCGGCGGCCCGTTCGCTGGCCCAGAAGAAGATCATGCCCATCACCCAGAAGAAGCCGCTGGCCTGGCGGTGCTCGATGACCAGCCCGGCGTCCTGCACCAGGCGCGCGAAGTCGTCGCGGGAGAAGATGTGGATGTGGTTGGGCGCCCGGAAGTAGTCGGCCGGGGCGATGCCCTGCTGCAGGTGTTCGCCGACCGGGTCCGGCACGCTCAGCAGGTACTGCGCGCCAGGGCGTCCGAGACGCACGAGTTCGTCCATCACCCGCGCTGGGTTGGCCACGTGTTCGAGCACTTCCATGCACACCAGCTTGTCGGCGCAGGCGTCGCGCAGCGGCAGCGGATCGCTGTCGCTGACCAGGCCGGTGAAGGGCCGCCGGGCCACCGCCTCGACCTGCTGCGCCAGGCTCCGCACCTTGTCCTCCTCGCTGTCGGTGAAGATCACCGAAGCGCCCTGGCGGGCGGCGAAGAGGGTGGCGACGCCTTCGCCGCAGCCGAGATCGAGCAGGGTGTCCTGGGCGCCGATGGCGAAGCCGGCGAGCAGTTCGCCGGTTTCGCTGCGGAACCAGCCATCCAGCACCGCATCGCGCAGACCGCACATGCGTGGCGACACCGGTTCGCTCGCCGCAGCGGGACGGGAACGCCAGCGTTGGAGCAGGGCGCGGATCATGCCGGGATGCTTTGCAAGGCGGCGGGGTCGCCTTGTGCCGCTTCGTCGAGGAAGCGACGCAGGCGCTCCACGGCCAGCTTGCGGCTGCAGAAGCGTTCGAGGCTGGCGCTGGCATGCGCGGACATGCGTGCGTAGCGCTCCGGCTCCTGGCGAGCGACCTCGAAACTGGCCCGGTAGGCCCGGCACAGCGACTCCCAGTCGGTGATGTAGCGCAGCGTGCGGTAGGCCGCACGCGGGTCGTGGGGCCAGGCGGTGGCTTCTTCCGAGGAGTCGACGATGAAGGCGTTGTCGGCGTCGATGTAGTCGATCATCGCGGTATTGCGCGGAGCCACGGCCGGCTTGCCGCTGGACATGAATTCCATCAGCGGCAGGCATTGGCCTTCGCCGTAGGAGGTGTTCACCACGTAGCTGGTGGCCTCGACCAGCCGCTCGTAGTCCGGGTCGGCGAGGTAGCCGTGGATCAGCACGATGCGGCAGCGGTAGGACTGGTTCTTGTACAGGTGGTGAAGCATGTCGGCCAGCGCTTCGCCGACGTTGTGGTGGGTCAGTTTCAGCACCAGGGTGGCGTCGGGCTGGTCGCGGAAGGTGGCGCAGAACGCGCTGATCATGTCCTGCCAGTTCTTGCGCCCGTCGTAGGGGTTGAACACCGAGGTGTAGATGACCCCGTCGAGGCTCAGCTCGACCTGTTTCGCCGCGCGGTCCGGCAGGGCCAGGACCTCCGCCGAGGGCTCGGGGTCGGCATGGACGGCCAGGTCCAGCTGGCGGCTGTCCACCAGCAGGCCGTCCAGGCGCAGGCGCACATCCCGGGCTTCGGGACGGCCCGCCTGCTGCGAGGCGCGGTTGGCGAAGCGATCCCAGACCGGCGCCGGCACGCTCAGTACCGGGTAGTCGCGACCCATGGCGGCGCGCACCACGTCGACCGTGAAGCTGGAATGGGTGATGGCCCGTCCGCTGTGGCGCAGCACGTGTCGCCAGTCGTGGCGCGGTTCGCCGTGCCAGGTTTCGCTGGGCAGGGTGCTGAACTCCCAGGCGAACACCGGGATGGTCGGGCAGGCATGGTGGATCGGCGTGCGATGGGGCGGCGAGAAGGAGAGGAAGACGCAGGGTTCGCCGCGCTTGCGGCAGTCGTGGTAGAGGCGGTCCACCAGTTCGTCGGGATCGCTGACTTCGACCACCTGGCCGATCTCTTCCAGCAGCGGACGGAATTCCTTGAGGACGAAGTAATAGCTGTACTCCGGGCGCCCGAGGTTCTGCCGGATGGTGGTCTTGTTGGTCTCGGAGTGGATGATGATCAGCATGGAACGTTGCCTGTGGCGGTGGCCGCCAGTTCGACGCCGGGCGCAGGGGTTGCCTTGCGAGCGGAAAGGAAGGGTTCCAGGCGCTGGCGGACCACGTCGCCGGCGCAGTAGCCGCGCATGCGTTGGTTGGCCGCGGCGGACAGCTGCCGATAGCGCTCCGGCTGTTCCCGGGCCACCCGGTAGCTCTCCAGGTAGGCCTCCTTCAGGGACTCCCAGCTCGGCCGGTAGCGCCGGGTGCTGTACAACCGGCGCGAATCCTGCGGCCAGGCCGCGGGCTCCTGGCTGGAGCGGACCACGAAGCCCACCTGGGCGTCCATGTAGTCGGCCATCGCCGAATGGTCCGGAGCGATCGCCGGGGTGCCGCAGGACATGAATTCCATCAGCGGCAGGCACAGGCCCTCGCAGCGCGAGGCGTTCACGTAGTAGCTGGCGGCTCCGTACAGACGGGCGTACTCCGCGGCGTCGAGATAGCCGTGCAGGGCGATGACCCGGCAGGCGAACGGCGACAGTTGGGAAAGCAGGGTGAGCAGTTCGACGTGGTAGGTCGTCAGGTCGCTCTGGGTCATCTTCAGCACCAGCGTGGCATCGCTGGTGTCGCGGAATGCCCAGCAGAAGGCGGTGATCAGGTGATGCCAGTTCTTGCGCCCGTCCAGCGGATTGAACACCGAGACGTAGACCACCCCGTCCACGACGACCTGCTGGTGCTGGTCGACGTCCGGCAGCAGCGCCGGCGGATGCTCGGGCTCGGCGGGCGGCATCGGCTCGGTGGCCTGGGGCAATGGCTCCGGCAGCGTTTCCAGCGCCGTTGGCGGGGGCGGCAGCGGCCGGCGCAGGTGACGGAACAGCCAGCGGCGTACCGGTATGGGTACCAGGTCGCTGACGGCTTCCCGGTACCACAGCAGCAGGTAGTGCTTGCTGATGACCAGTCGGCGCCTCCAGTCGAGAGGAACCGGCTCTGGCTCTGGCTCTGGCTCTGGTTCTGGTTCAGGGACCGGTTCGGGCTCGGGCTCGGCGGGCGTCTCGGGGAGGTCCTCGAGGATCTCGTCCTCGGTCTCTTCCCTGATCGGTGCGATGAGGCCGTCGGCGGAAAGGCCCAGCAGGCGGCTGTCGATGACGCAGCCCTTGAGTTGCAGGGTCTCGCCGGACTTGACCGGATTCCGTTCGCCTTGCTGGCGGATCGCGGCGAACTCCTCCCAGATCGGCGTCGGCAGCGCCAGCACCGGAAAATCTTCGCCCAGCACCCGGCGAACCGCGCGGGCAGTCTGCTCGGAGAGGGTGATGGCTGCGCCATGGCCGGCCAGGACCTGGCTCCAGTCCTGCGCCGGATCGCCGTCCCACGCCACGTCGGGAATCGACTCGAACTCCCAGGCGACCACGCACAGCATCGGGCATTGCAGGCCCCGCGCCGCCTTGTGCGGCGGGGTGAAGGAGAGGAAAAGGCAGTCTTCGCCCTGTTCATGCAGTTGCCGATAGAGCGGGTCGACTTCGTCCGTGCTCTGTACCAGGTGGACCTGTCCCAGCGATTCGAGGATTGGCCGGTAGGCCTTGAGGACGAAGTAGTAGCTGTATTCGGGGCGACCGAGGTTGTGGCCGATCGAGCGCTCGTTGATATCCGAGTAAAGGATGAAATTCATGGCATCTCGTGATGAAACTGCCCGTTCGACAGCTTGGTGGTGATGAGCGAGGCCAGGCGCTGCTTCGTTGTCCGGAAGCCTTCCCGGCGGACTGGTCGACCCATCGTGTTCTTGTTCTGTTATCGCAGCCGCGACCTGTTCGATCAACAGAACAGGAGGCAGTCAAGCACGAAATCGAGAGGCATTCTAAACATACCTTTCGCAAAAACGTGAAGGCTGACGGAGAAAACGTCATGCCGTTCGAGTGAGAACCTACCGGTCACGAATAAGCGGTTGAAATTGGCGCATTCTTGGCACAGATTGGAGCGCGATAATCAGAACAACACGCTATCCGGCATGACCTCTGGAACGTCGTATTCCTAGGAAGAGCGTCGCCGAGCGTAGCATCAGATAAAAGGCCCGCTTCCTTGACTCAGCGTCTGTTCGTCACCGGGCTCTCCGGTTTCGTAGGCAAGCATCTTCAAGCTTATCTGGCAGCGGCCCACACGCCGTGGGCGCTCCTTCCCGTACCGCATCGTTACGACCTGCTGGAGCCGGATTCGCTGGGCGACCTCTGGCCGGAGCTGCCGGATGCGGTCATCCACCTGGCCGGGCAGACCTATGTGCCGGAGGCCTTCCGCGATCCTGCGCGGACCCTGCAGATCAACCTCCTTGGCACCCTGAACCTGCTCCAGGCGCTTAAGGCGCGGGGCTTCTCCGGTACCTTCCTGTACATCAGCTCCGGCGACGTCTACGGCCAGGTGGCCGAGGCGGCGTTGCCGATCCACGAGGAACTCATCCCCCACCCGCGCAATCCCTATGCGGTCAGCAAGCTGGCGGCCGAGTCGCTGTGCCTGCAGTGGGGTATCACCGAAGGCTGGCGGGTGCTGGTGGCGCGGCCGTTCAACCATATCGGGCCGGGGCAGAAGGACAGCTTCGTGATTGCCAGCGCCGCGCGGCAGATCGCCCGGATGAAGCAGGGCTTGCAGGCCAATCGGCTGGAAGTGGGGGACATCGACGTCAGCCGTGATTTCCTCGATGTCCAGGACGTGCTGTCAGCCTATCTGCGCCTGCTCTCCCACGGCGAGGCGGGCGCCGTCTATAACGTCTGTTCCGGGCAGGAGCAGAAGATTCGCGAGCTGATCGAACTGCTGGCGGACATCGCCCAGGTCGAGCTGGAAATCGTTCAGGACCCTGCCCGGATGCGCCGGGCGGAACAGCGTCGGGTTCGCGGCAGCCATGCTCGACTGCACGACGCCACGGGCTGGAAGCCTGAAATAACCATAAAACAGTCCCTGCGGGCGATCCTGTCCGACTGGGAGTCACGGGTACGAGAAGAATGACAAGAAGTGCACTGGTAACTGGGATCACCGGTCAGGACGGAGCGTACCTGGCCAAGCTGCTGCTGGAGAAGGGCTACCGGGTCCACGGCCTGGTGGCGCGGCGCAGCAGCGACACGCGCTGGCGCCTGCGTGAACTGGGGATCGAAGGCGACATCCAGTACGAGGACGGCGACATGGCCGATGCCTGTTCGGTGCAGCGCGCGGTGATCAAGGCGCAGCCGCAGGAGGTCTACAACCTGGCGGCACAGAGCTTCGTCGGGGCTTCCTGGAACCAGCCGGTGACCACCGGCGTCGTCGACGGCCTGGGCGTGACCCACCTGCTCGAGGCGATCCGCCAGTTCAGCCCGGAAACGCGCTTCTACCAGGCCTCCACCAGCGAGATGTTCGGCCTGATCCAGGCCGAGCGCCAGGACGAGAACACGCCGTTCTACCCGCGCAGCCCCTACGGCGTGGCCAAGCTCTATGGCCACTGGATCACCGTCAACTATCGCGAGAGCTTCGGCCTGCACGCCTCCAGCGGCATCCTGTTCAACCACGAATCGCCGCTGCGCGGCATCGAGTTCGTCACGCGCAAGGTTACCGACGCGGTGGCCCGCATCAAGCTCGGCAAGCAGCAGGAATTGCGCCTGGGCAACGTCGACGCCAAGCGCGACTGGGGCTTTGCCGGGGACTACGTCGAAGCCATGTGGCTGATGTTGCAGCAGGACAAGGCCGACGACTACGTGGTGGCCACCGGTGTCACTACCACCGTGCGCGACATGTGCCAGATCGCTTTCGAGCATGTGGGCCTGGACTACCGCGACTTCCTCAAGATCGACCCGGCGTTCTTCCGGCCCGCCGAGGTCGACGTGCTGCTGGGTAATCCGGCCAAGGCCCAGCGTGTGCTCGGCTGGAAGCCCAGGACCAGCCTGGACGAGCTGATCCGGATGATGGTCGAGGCGGACCTGCGACGCGTTTCCCGGGAGTAAGCCATGCTGATTCCCGTGGTGCTTTCCGGCGGCGCCGGTACCCGCCTGTGGCCGGTGTCGCGTGAAGGACAGCCGAAGCCGTTCATGCGCCTGCCCGATGGCCAGACCCTGCTGGGCAAGACCTACCGACGTGCCGCCGGGCTCCTGGCCGGGCATGGCGAAATCGTCACGGTGACCAACCGCGAGCATTACTTCCAGAGCAAGGACCAGTTCCAGGCGGCCCGCCTGGGGCGGCACCGGGGACATTTCATCCTCGAACCGACCGGGCGCAACACCGCTCCGGCGATTGCCGTCGCCGCCCTGGCGCTGCAAGCCGAACATGGCGACGCGGCGGTACTGGTGGTGATGCCGGCGGATCACCTGATCCGCAACGAGGAGGCCTTCCGCGAGGCGGTGAGGCATGCCGCGCGTCTCGCCGTCGCCGGGCACCTGGTTACCTTCGGCGTGGTGCCGGACGCAGCGGAAACCGGTTTCGGCTATATCGAGCTGGGCGACCGGCTGGACGAACAGGGGGCGGCCAAGGTGCGCCGCTTCGTCGAGAAACCCGATGAGGAAACCGCCCGTCGCTACGTGGAAAGTGGCGGTTTCCTGTGGAACTCCGGGATGTTCTGTTTCACGGCCTCGACCCTGGTCGACGAGCTGGCGCAGCATGCCCCGGCCCTGCTGGAGCAGGCCAGGGCCTGCCTGGCCGCCAGTGCGGCGGTGAAGATGGCCGATGGCATCCAGCATGAGCTGGCGGGCGAAGCCTTCGCCGCGCTGCCGGACATTTCCATCGACTATGCGCTGATGGAGCGCTCCGCGCGAGTCGCCGTGGTGCCTGCGGCCTTCGACTGGAGCGATATCGGTTCCTGGGGCGCGATGAGCGCGCTGCTCGACGCGGACGCAGAGGGCAATCGCGGCAGCGGCGACACCCTGTTCGTCGACACCCGTAACACCTTCGTGCAGAGCGACGGGCGCCTGGTCGCCACGGTCGGGGTCGACGACCTGGTCGTGGTGGATACTTCCGATGCGCTGCTGATCGCCCGCGCCGACCGGGTCCAGGAGGTGCGCAGGGTGGTGCAGCGGCTGAAGGACGAGCGGCACGAGGCCTATCGGCTGCATCGGACCGTCAACCGTCCCTGGGGCAGCTATACCGTCCTCGAGGAGGGGCCGCGCTTCAAGATCAAGCGAATCGTGGTCAGGCCGGGAGAGCGCTTGTCGCTGCAGATGCACCATCACCGCAGCGAGCACTGGATCGTGGTGCAAGGCATGGCCAGGGTCACCAATGGCGATGGCGCGCGGCTGGTCAACAGCAACGAGTCGACCTACATTCCCGCGGGCCACCGGCATCGCCTGGAAAACCCGGGGGTCATCGACCTGGTGATGATCGAGGTGCAGAGCGGCGAATACCTGGGAGAGGACGACATCGTCCGCTTCGAGGACCAGTACGGCAGGGTGGTCTGATGCTTCTTGGCTTGTCTCGTTCCTTGTGGGGCTATCGTGGCTTCGTTCTCGGCAGCGTCAAGCGCGAGTTCCAGTCGCGCTACCGCGGGTCGCTGTTCGGCGCGTTGTGGACGGTGCTCAATCCGCTGTCGATGATCGTCGTCTACACGGTGATCTTCTCCCAGGTGATGCGCGCGCGCCTGCCGGGCGTCGACGACGGCCTGGCCTACAGCGTCTATCTCTGCGCCGGCCTGCTGACCTGGGGCCTGTTCGCGGAAATCACCTCGCGCAGCCAGAGCATGTTCATCGAGAACGCCAACCTGCTGAAGAAGATCAGCTTCCCGCGCATCTGCCTGCCGGTCATCGTACTGCTCAACGCCGGGGTCAATTTCGCCATCATCCTCGCCTTGTTCCTCGGCTTTCTCGCCCTCAGCGGGCGCCTGCCGGGCGCGGCATTGCTCGCGCTGGTGCCGCTGCTGGCGATCCAGGTGCTGTTCGCGGCGGGACTGGGGATGATCCTCGGGGTGCTCAACGTGTTCTTCCGCGACGTCGGCCAGCTGTTCGGCATCTGCCTGCAGTTCTGGTTCTGGCTGACGCCGATCGTCTATCCGATCGGCATCCTGCCCGAGGGTATCCGCTCGCTGATCGAACTCAATCCGATGACCGCGCTGATGCGCAGCTACCAGCAGCTGTTCCTCCACGGGCAATGGCCGGACTGGCCTTCATTGCTGCCGATCACCCTGCTGGCGCTGCTGCTGTGCGCGCTCGGCCTGCGTCTGTTCCGCCAGCGGGTCGGCGAAATGGTGGATGAACTCTGATGGGACAGATACGCGTATCCGGCCTCGGCAAGGCCTACAAACAGTATCCCAATCGCTGGAGCCGGTTGTTCGAATGGCTGGTGCCTTTCAGCCCTCCGCGCCACCACCTGCACTGGATCCTGCGCGAGGTCGAGTTCACCATCGAGCCGGGCGAAGCGGTCGGCATCGTCGGGGTCAACGGCGCCGGCAAGAGCACCTTGCTGAAGATGATCGCCGGCACCACCCAGCCGACCTGCGGCGAGATCCGCGTGGCCGGCCGGGTCGCCGCGCTGCTCGAGCTGGGCATGGGCTTCCACCCGGACTTCACCGGCCGGCAGAACGTCTTCATGGCCGGGCAACTGCTGGGCATGCAGGTCGAGGAAATCCAGGCGCTGATGCCGGAGATCGAGGCCTTCGCCGAAATCGGCGAGGCCATCGAGCAACCGGTGCGCACCTACTCCAGCGGCATGCAGATGCGCCTGGCGTTCAGCGTGGCGACTGCCCGGCGGCCGGACATCCTGATCGTCGACGAGGCCCTGTCGGTCGGCGATGCCTATTTCCAGCACAAGAGCTTCGAGCGCATCCGCAGTTTCCGCAAGGCCGGCACCACCCTGCTGATCGTTTCCCACGACCGCTCGGCGATCCAGTCCATCTGCGACTCCGCGATCCTCCTGGAGCAGGGACGGATGGCCATGCGCGGGCGGCCGGAAGAGGTGATGGACTACTACAACGCCCTGCTCGCCGAGCGCGAGGGGCAGACCGTGCGCCAGGAAATGCTCGCCGACGGCCAGGTGCGGACGATTTCCGGCACCGGCGAGGCAGCGATCCTCGACGTACGGATGGTCGACCAGCGGCAGCGCGCGCTGGAGGTGGTCGAGGTAGGCCAGGCGGTGACGCTGGAAGTCGAGGTCGAGGTTCGCCAGGACATCGAGCGGCTGATCCTCGGCTTCATGATCAAGGACCGCCTCGGCCAGCCGATGTACGGGATCAATACCCACCGCCTGGACAAGGCCCTCACCGACCTGAAGGCCGGCGAGCGCATCACCTACCGCTTCGCCTTCGACATGCGCCTGGGCAAGGGGCACTACTCGGTGGCGCTGAGCCTGTCGCGGCTGGACTCGCACCTGGACCGCAACTTCGAATGGCGCGACTACGGCCTGGTCTTCCATGTCATCAACAACCGCCAGGAAGACTTCGTCGGTTGCTCCTGGCTGGGCGCCGAAACCCATATCAGCCGCTCCGGCGAGGCGGCTCTGGACCCCACTTCCGCGGAGAGCACTCCATGACGCGTCTGTTGGTCGAATGCACCTATGTGTTCGAGCATCCCAAGGTCAATTCCGGTATTCAGCGGGTGGTGCGCAACGTCATCCGCGAGTTGCCGGAAGCCGACGAGACGGTGGAGTGCATCCCGGTGGCAATGCTCGACGGCACCCTGTACCAGGTCCACAGCCTGGCGCCGTTGGACCCGCGGCCGCATTCGCCGCTGGTACGCCTGCGCATCCTGGTGGAGCGAGCCGCCAACTACTTCTGGCTGGGCCAGCGCACCCTGGAAAAGCGCCGCCCGTTCCGTTCCTCGCCGTGGGCCCGGCGCCTTCTCTATGTAGCCTGCCGCCTGTTCGCCTTCGCCTTCCTCAGCATTCCGCTGCGCCTGCTCGACCGCATCCTCGGCAAGCAGCAGCCTGCACCCGTGCGCGCGACCCCGCTCGAACATCGGGCCGGCGACCAACTGGTCTTGCTGGACTCCTCCTGGCACGCCGATTTCTTCCCGCTGGCGGAACGCCTCAAGAGCGAGGGCGTGGGCATCGTCTCGGTGATCTACGACCTGATTCCCCTGACCCATCCGCAATTCTGCGATGCCGGCCTGGTCAAGGTGTTCAACCACTGGTTCGACTGGATCGCGGCCACCGCCGACGGCTACGTCGCGATTTCCGAGACCATCCGCGACGAAGTGCGCGCGGAGATGCTGCGGCGCATCGGCCCGGAGAAGGTCGCGCAACGCTGGTTCGATTATTTCCACCTGGGTTCGGAGCTGGACCTGGTGGAGGACGGCGCCTCCGTCGAGCCCGACCTGCTGCGCATGTTCAAGGCCAAGGCGCCGGTATTCCTGATGGTCAGCACCATCGAGCCGCGGAAGAACCACGGTTACCTGCTGGATGCCTTCGAGCGCGCCTGGGCCCAGGGTTCGCAGGTGCGGTTGTGCATCGCCGGACGCATCGGCTGGAAGTGCGAGGCGCTGGTGGAACGGGTGCGGCAGCATCCGGAGCTGAACAAGCGCCTGTTCATGTTCAACGACCTCTCCGACAAGAGCCTGGAGTACGCATACTCCCATGCCGCATCGCTGGTCTTCCCGTCCTATGTGGAAGGTTTCGGCCTGCCGCTGGTGGAGGCCATGCAGCGCGGCCTGCCGGCGATGGGCAGCGACATCCCGGTGTTCCGCGAGATCGGCGGCGAATTCATGGCCTACTTCGACCTCGCCGATCCGCAGACCCTGGCGAACCTGGTCACCCGCTTCGAAGCCACGGGCGAGTTCCCGGCCGAGCGACCGGTCGGCGAATGGCGCTGGATCGGCTGGCACGAAGCGAGTCGGCAACTGATCGCGCGGATCCTGCTCGCCCTCGGCAAGGCCCCGACGCATGGCGAGGCAGTACATGCGGATTGCGGTTAACGCGCGGATTCTCCAGGCGCCGCGGACCGGCATCGGACATTACCTGGTCGAGTTGCTGGGCGCGTTGCAGGCGCACGCGGACTTCGAGTTTTCCCTGTTTCATGGATGGGGCTGGAGCGGCGACCTGCCGGCGGCGGCGCTGCCCGGCTATTCGCGTCTGTCGCCCTGGCTGCGCAACCTGCCCGGAGCCTACCGGGCACGACGCTGGCTGGAGCAGCGGCGTTTCGATAGCGGTCGGCCGCCGGTCGATCTCTACCATGAGCCCAGTCTCTGGCCGCTGGACTTCGACGGGCCGATGCTGATGACCCTGCACGACCTGACCCACCTGCATTATCCGGCGACGCAACCCGCCGCCCGCTTGCGCGAAATAGAACGCCGGCTGGCGCGCGGAATGGAAAAGGCGCGGTTGATCCTGACCGACTCGCAGGCGATCGCCGACGAGGCGCAGGCGTATTTCGGCCTGCCGCGCGAGCGCTTCGTGGTGGCGCCCCTCGGCCATGCCGCGCGGTTCCGTCCGCGGGACCGGGAGTCCCTGCGCGAGCCCTTGCGCGCGCATGGCCTGGTGCCGCGCGGATATTTCCTCTGCGTAGGAACCCTCGAACCGCGCAAGAACCTGTCGCTGGCCCTGCGCGCCCATGGGCAACTGCCGGCGGCGGTCCGCCAGCGTTTTCCGCTGGTGATCGTCGGCATGCCGGGATGGGAAAGTCGCTCGCTCGACGACGAACTGCGCCAGGCGCTGGCTTCGGGGACGGTGCGGCTGCTCGGCTACCTGCCGGACGGGCGGGTCGCCGAGTTGATGTCGGGCGCTCGGGCGCTGGTCTTCCCCTCGATCTACGAAGGCTTCGGCCTGCCTGTGCTGGAAGCCATGGCCAGCGGCACGCCGGTATTGCTCACGCGACTCTCCGCAATGCCGGAGGTGGCCGGCGAGGCGGGCAGCTATATTGACCCGGATGATGCCAATGGGCTATCTGACATGCTGGTCCGCATGACCGAGGATACCGTCTACTGGGAGTGCTGCCGGGAAGCCGGCCTGCGACGGGCGGAGCAGTTTTCCTGGAAACGTTGCGCGAATCTCACCGCTGCAGCCTATCGTCGTGCCGTGGAGGGCTGAATGCGGGTACTGCACTTCTACAAGACCTACCTGAGCGAGACGGTAGGCGGGATCGAACAGGTGATCTTCCAGCTTTGCGAGAGCAGCGGGTCGTGGGGGATCGACAACCACGTCCTGACCCTGAGCAGCGATCCGCATCCGCCTGTCGTGCCCTTCGGTGGACATGTGGTGCATCGCGCCAGGCTCGACCTGCAACTCGCCTCCACCGGGTTTTCCCTGAGCGTGTTCAAGCAGTTCCGCGAGCTGGCGGCGGAGGCGGACGTGGTCAACTACCACTTCCCCTGGCCGTTCATGGACCTGGTGCATTTCCTCACCGGTATGAACAAGCCGAGCGTGGTCACCTACCATTCGGACATCATCCGCCAGCGCGTCCTGTTGAAACTGTACCGGCCGCTGATGGGTCGCTTCCTTCATAGCGTCGATCGGATCGCGGTGGCGTCGCCCAACTACTTCAGCACCAGCGACGTGCTCCGCCAGTACCGGGAAAAGACCCGGGTGATCACCTACGGCCTGGACAAGGCCTGCTACCCGAAGCCTGCGGCACAGCGTCTGGAGCACTGGCGAGAGAAACTCGGGCCGCGGTTCTTCCTGTTCGTCGGGGTGATGCGCTACTACAAGGGCCTGCATATCCTGCTGGATGCGTTGCAGGGCACCGATTACCCGGTGGTGATCGTCGGTGCCGGGCCGTTGCAGGCCGAGCTGTATGCCCAGGCCGCGGCGCTGGGGTTGCGCAACGTGCACTTCCTCGGGCAGGTGGACGACGAGGACAAGGTCGCCCTGCTGCAACTCAGCTACGCCATGGTCTTTCCGTCACACTTGCGTTCCGAGGCGTTCGGCATCTCCCTGCTGGAGGGCGCGATGTACGGCAAGCCGATGATCTCCAGCGAGATCGGCACCGGCACCAGCTACATCAATATCCATGGCGAGACCGGACTGGTCGTGCCGCCCAGCCAGCCGGCCGCGTTTCGCGAAGCGATGCGCTGGCTCTGGGAGCATCCGCAGCAGGCGGAGGAAATGGGCAGGAACGCGGAGGCCCGCTATCGGCAACTGTTCACCGCCGAAGAGATGGGGCGTCGCTGGAGCGAGCTGTACCGTGAACTGCTGGAGGAAAAGGCTTCTTCCAGATACGTGAAGGCCGCTCGGTAAGGAGCGGCCTACGGTACAGTTCAGGCTGGGCCGAACCGGGGCGTTACAGTATCGCTTAGCGCCAGAACGGCTTGTTCAGCTCGGCGTAGCGCTGGGCTTCGCTGATGCCGGCGTCGGCGAGCAGGCGGGAGTCCAGGCGGGCCAGCTGGCGACGGCTCTGGATGCGGCGCTGCCACAGTTTCATGGTGCCCAGCAGGCTGCTGCTGCGGCGGTTGGAGCGAGCGATGTCGAAAGTGTTGGAACCGAGGGTACGTTCCATGATGTGTCGATCCTTCCCACTTGTGGTGGGTAGTCAGGTTGCTAGTGATTAACTGAGCAATATGATCTGACTAACAGGTCAACAAGAATAGGAACAGTTGCGGAGAATTGCGTTGGATCACCGGGGTGTGTTTCCGAACTGTATGGGTTGTTTCGGTGCGTAACTGTACCGCTCTGCACCGTCATGGTGCGTTACCGAAAGAAACAACGAAGTGTTACAGCAGGAAAAGCGGAAGGGCCGGGTCGGCGTGTTGCGATGGCGGCAAGAGAAAAGGCCGCCGAAATATGTTTTTACGTGGTTTTTTCTGCCCTGTCCAGACGCCCGGAAGAATTAATCGTCCGGGCGCTGGAAATAGTTGCGGATGAAACGGTTCAGCCTCAGCCGGCCAGCATGTGTCCACGTTCTTCCAGGTTCAGGTGCCAGGCCAGCGCCTCGCGCAACAGATGCGGCGTGTGGCCGCCTTTCGCGCAAGCCGCCTCGAAGTAGTCCAGCAGCGGTGCCTGGTAGGACGGGTGGACACAGTTCTCGATGATCACCCGGGCCCGTTCGCGAGGCGCCAGGCCGCGCAGGTCGGCGAGGCCCTGCTCGGTGACGAGGATGTCGACGTCGTGCTCGGTGTGGTCGACGTGGCTGACCATCGGCACCACGCTGGAAATGTTGCCGCCCTTGGCGATCGACTTGGTGACGAAGATCGCCAGGTGCGCGTTGCGGGCGAAGTCGCCGGAGCCGCCGATGCCGTTCATCATCTTGGTGCCGCCGACGTGGGTCGAGTTGACGTTGCCGTAGATGTCGAACTCCAGCGCCGTATTGATGCCGATGATGCCCAGGCGACGGACCACCTCGGGGTGGTTGGAGATTTCCTGCGGGCGCAGCACCAGCTTGTCCTTGTAGCGCTCCAGGTTACCGAACACGTCGGCGTTGCGCCGCGGCGACAGGGTGATCGAGCTGCCCGAGGCGAAGCGCAGCTTGCCGGCGTCGATCAGGTCGAAGGTCGAGTCCTGCAGCACTTCGGAGTACATGGTCAGGTTCTCGAACGGCGACTCGATGAGGCCGCACATCACCGCGTTGGCGATGCTGCCGATACCGGCCTGCAGCGGG
The DNA here is from genome assembly GCF_013343155.1 of Pseudomonas sp. FDAARGOS_761. NCBI lineage: Bacteria > Pseudomonadati > Pseudomonadota > Gammaproteobacteria > Pseudomonadales > Pseudomonadaceae > Pseudomonas > Pseudomonas sp. FDAARGOS_761. Next base: position 5,711,455 of record NZ_CP054572.1, read on the forward strand.
CCGAGGCTGTTGCTCATGCGCCCGGCGTCGACCTCGCGCTTGAAGAAATCGATCAGGTGGTTGGCGATGGCCTGGGTCTCGCCGTCCGGCGGCAGCACGGTGGATGGCGAGTCCGGCTGGTCGTTGATGACGATGGCGACGATCTTCTCCGGCGGGATCGGGATCGCCGTGCTGCCGATGCGGTCGTCGACGCGGGTCAGCGGGATCGGCGTGCGGGTCGGCCGGTAGGTCGGGATATAGATGTCGTGCAGGCCTTCCAGATTGGTGCTGTGGGCCAGGTTGATCTCGACGATGACCTGCTTGGCGAAGATCGCGAAGCTCGCCGAGTTGCCCACCGAGGTGGTCGGCACGATGTGGCCCTGCTCGGTGATCGCGGCGGCTTCGATGACGGCGATGTCCGGCAGCTTCAGCTGGTGGTTGCGCAACTGCTCGACGGTTTCCGAGAGGTGCTGGTCGATGAACATCACTTCGCCGGCGTTGATCGCCTTGCGCAGGGTGCTGTCGACCTGGAACGGCATGCGCCGGGCGAGCACGCCGGCCTCGGTGAGCTGCTTGTCGAGGTCGTTGCCGAGGCTGGCGCCGGTCATCAGGCTGATACGCAGCGGACGTTCCTTGGCGCGCATGGCCAGCGCCTGGGGTACGGCCTTGGCCTCGCCGGCGCGGGTGAAACCGCTCATGCCGACGGTCATGCCGTCCTGGATCAGGTCGGCGGCTTCGGCCGCACTCATCACCTTGTCGAGCAGGGAGGGCAGGCGCACGCGATCACGGTACATGGAACGAACCTCAGACGACGAATTATTAGAGGCCGCCAGTCTAGGGTTTCCGCGATTTTTCGCCTTTATACCAAGGTCGAAGCGCCATTCAGCGGGCTTATGGGCGGATTGCCAGGACCACCACGCCCGCTGTCACCAGGGCTACGCCGAGCCATTGGCGCAGGTCCAGGCGTTCGCCGAGAAGGGCCACGCCGAGCAGTGCCACCAGCACCACGCTGAACTTGTCCAGCGGCGCCACCAGCGACGCCGGGCCGAGCTTGAGGGCGCGGAAATAGCAGATCCAGGAGGCACCGGTGGCCAGCCCGGAGAGCACCAGGAACAGCCAACTGCGCGGCGGGATGCTGCCCGGGGCCTGGAACTTGCCCAGGACCGCGAGGATGCCGCCGAGGGTGACGAGGATCACCAGGGTGCGAATGAAGGTGGCGAAGTCCGAATCGACCCGGTCGAGGCCGATCTTGGCGAAGATCGCGGTCAGCGCGGCGAACAGCGCCGAAAGCAGTGCCCAGAAGGCCCAGGATGCCAGCATGTCGTCCTCCTCCGGGCCTTCTCCACGGGCTGCGCCGCTACAGGGCTTCCAGCTTGGCGTAGCCGAGCATCAGCCACTTGCTGCCTTCGCTCTCGAAGTTCACCTGCACCCGGGCCTGGGCGCCGGCGCCTTCGAAGTTGAGGATAGTCCCTTCGCCGAACAGCGCGTGGCGCACCCGCTGGCCGAGGGAGAAGGGCGTCTCCGGCACCCCGGCGCCGCTGAACAGGCTGCCGCCGGCGTTGCGCGAAGTGCCGCCGTAGGGGCGGCTGACGGTATTGGACAGGCGCACTTCCTGGATCAGCGACGGCGGGATCTCGCGGATGAAGCGCGAAACCTTGTTGTAGGTCTCGCTGCCATAGAGCCGGCGGGTCTCCGCGTAGGTCAGGACCAGTCGCTGCATGGCGCGGGTGACGCCGACGTAGGCCAGGCGGCGTTCCTCTTCCAGGCGGCCGGATTCCTCCAGGCTCATCTTGTGCGGGAACAGCCCTTCCTCCATGCCGACCAGGAACACCAGCGGGAACTCCAGGCCCTTGGCGCTGTGCAAGGTCATCAGCTGGACACTGTCCTCGTGGGCGTCGGCCTGGGTTTCCCCGGCCTCCAGGGAGGCGTGGCTGAGGAAGGCCTGCAGCGGGGTGAGGTCTTCCTCTTCCTCGCTGTTCTCGAAGGCGCGGGCGGCGCTGACCAGTTCCTCGAGGTTCTCCACCCGGGCCTGGCCTTTCTCGCCTTTTTCTTCCTTGTGGTAGCTGATCAGTCCGGACTGCTCGATCACCGTCTGGGTCATCAGGTGCAGCGGCATGTCCATGACCTTCGCCGAAAGATTCTCGATCAGCTCGACGAAGCCGGTCAGGGCGCTGGCGGCGCGGCCGGGCAGGACCTTGTTGGCGATCATCAGGCGAATCGCCTCCCACATCGACACATCGTTGCCGCGGGCGAATTCGCGGATGCTCTCCACGGTCTTCTCGCCGATGCCGCGTGCCGGCACGTTGACCACCCGTTCCAGCGCCGCGTCGTTGCCGCGGCCGTCGAGCAGGCGCAGGTAGGCCATGGCGTTCTTGATTTCGGCACGCTCGAAGAAGCGCTGGCCGCCGTAGATGCGGTAGGGAATCTTCTCCCGCAGCAGGGCTTCCTCCAGCACCCGCGACTGGGCGTTGGAGCGGTAGAGGATGGCGATCTCGCTGCGCGCCAGGCCGCCCTTGAGCGCGCTCTCGATCGATTCGACCACGTAGCGCGCCTCGTCGTGCTCGTTGAACGCGGCGTACAGGCTCAGCGACTCGCCGTCCTCGCCGTCGGTCCACAACTCCTTGCCCAGGCGTCCCTGGTTGTTGGCGATCAGGGCGTTGGCGGCCTTGAGGATCGACGCGGTGGAACGGTAGTTCTGCTCCAGGCGGATCACCTCGGCGTCGGCGAAGTCGTCGCTGAACTGTTGGATGTTCTCGATCCGTGCGCCACGCCAGCCGTAGATCGACTGGTCGTCGTCGCCGACCACCATCAGGCTGTCGCCGCCCTTGGCGAGAATCCGTAGCCAGGCGTACTGCACGGCGTTGGTGTCCTGGAACTCGTCCACCAGGATATGGCGGAAGCGCCGCTGGTAGTGCTCGAGCACGCCGGGATGGTCGCGCCAGAGGTCCAGGGCGCGCAGCAGCAGCTCGGAGAAGTCGATCACCCCGGCGCGGGCGCAGGCCGCCTCGTAGGCTTCGTAGATCTTCAGCATGGTGGCGAGGAACAGGTCGCCGCCGGGCTGGATGTGTTGCGGCCGCAGGCCCTCGTCCTTCTGCCCGTTGATGAACCACTGGGCCTGGCGCGCCGGCCAGCGCTGCTCGTCGAGGCCGAGTTCGCGGATCACCCGCTTGACCAGGCGTTGCTGGTCGTCGCTGTCGAGGATCTGGAAGTTCTCGCTCAGCCCGGCCTCGCGCCAGTGCGCGCGCAGCAGGCGATGGGCGAGGCCGTGGAAGGTGCCGACCCACATGCCCGCCGGATTGATCCCGAGCAACTGCTCGATGCGGTGGCGCATCTCCGCCGCCGCCTTGTTGGTGAAGGTCACCGACAGGATGCTGTAGGGCGAGGCGTGCTCGACCTGGATCAGCCAGGCGATCCGGTGCACCAGCACGCGGGTCTTGCCCGAGCCGGCGCCGGCGAGGACCAGTTGGCGGCCCAGCGGCGCGGCCACGGCCTGGCGCTGCGGGTCGTTGAGGGAGTTCAGCAGGAGGGAGAGGTCGTCGTTCATCGCGGCATTCTACCGGGGCGGGGAAAAGCCGGGCAAACCGGGCCGCCATTCGGCGCAGGCCGGCGCAGCGTCGGGCCTGGCTGCGGAAAAATGCTCTATCCCGGCCTTGGGCAGCCTGCCCCTGCTCGGTTATGCTCCGGCCACTTCAAGGCAAACCACTACAAGAACAAGCGCCTATGACCGTCCATGTCGAGCCCTTGGCGCTGCCGGGCGGCAGCACCGATGTACTGCGGCTCTACGCCCGCGAAATTGCCATCGAGCGTACCCGGCTCCTTTATCTCGGCTCGCGCACGCCGACCCTGCTCATGCTGCTCGGCGGCGTGACCAGCGCCTGCCTGGTGTGGGGCAAGGTCAGCAGCTGGCTGCTCGGTGGCTGGCTGGTCTGGCTGGTGTTGCTCGCCGTCCTGCGCCTGCTGCAGGTCGCCGCCTTCCAGCAGGCCGACAGCCGTCGCCAGGCCAGCCGCCACTGGCGGCGGACCTTCCTGTGCGGCGCCGGCGCCTCGGGCCTGACCCTGGCGTTCGCGGTGATCATGCTGGTCCCGGCCGATGCCTTCCTCCAGCAGGTGCTGGTGTTCGGCCTGGTGGCGGCGGCGATCCTCTCCGCCAGCGTCGCCTATGCGGTGAGCCTGCCGGCCTTCCTCACCTTCGCCTTGCCGGGCCTGCTGCCATCCATCGTTTTCCTGCTGTTACAGCCGCATAGCCTGTTGCAGGGCTGGGGCGTGCTCGGCCTGATCCTGCTGGTGGCGCTGCTGGTGGTCGCCGGGCAGATCCACCGGCTGGTGCAGGGCGCGCTGCTGCGACGCTTCCAGACCCAGGCGCTGAACCTGCACCTGGAGCGCGTCAACGCCGAGGCCGAAGCGCTCAATCGCAAGCTCGCCCAGGAGGTCGGCCAGCGACGCCTGGTCGAACGCGAGCTGCGCGCCGCCCGCGATGCCTTGCAGCGCCGGGTGGAGGCGCGCACCGAGGAGCTTGGCGCGACCAGCCAGGCGCTCAGCCAGAGCGAGGCGCGCCTGGCCATGGCCCTGGAGGCCAGCGAACTGGGGTTGTGGGACTGGAACCTGGAGAGCGGCCGGGTCCAGCATTCCTATCTCGAGGCGGTCTTCAGCGCCGGGGACGGTCCCGAGGACTATCGCAGGCTGATCGAAAGCATCCACCCCGGCGACCTGCCGCGTATCCGTCGCGCCCTCGCCGAACATCTCAAGGGGCGTAGCGAGCTGTACCGGGTGGAGTACCGCGTGCGCGACCGGGAGGGCGGCTGGCGCTGGCTGGAGGATCGCGGCCGGGCCATGGCTCGCGACCCGCGGGGACGGGTGACGCGGATGCTCGGCACGCGCAGCGACATCAGCGCGCGCAAGCGCCTGGAAGAGCAGCAGCAACTGGCCGCGACAGTGTTCGAGGCGGCCAGCGAGAGCATCGTGATCCTCGATCCGGCCTACAACCTGCTGGCGGTCAACCAGGCCTTCAGTCGCATCACCGGCTATCGCCGCGAGGACGTGGTCGGGCGCAACGCCAGCCTGCTGGTGAATACCCCCGAGGCCCAGCGCCACTACCGGCAGATCCGCGCCGAGCTGCGCCAGCACGGGCAGTGGCAGGGCGAACTGGTGGATACGCGGAAGAATGGCGATCCCTATCCCCAATGGCTGCAGCTCAACCTGCTGCGCGACGGCAATGGCGAGGCGACCCACATCGTCGGTTTCTTCACCGATCTCAGTGCCCGCCGCGACGTCGAGGAGCGCCTGCGTCATCTGCTGCACTACGACGAACTGACCGGCCTGGCCAACCGCCGGTTGTTCCGCGAGCGGCTGCACGAGGCGGCCCAACGGGCGCGCCAGGAGGAGGGCGGGCTGGCCCTGCTGCTGATCGACCTGGACCGCTTCAAGCTGCTCAACGACAGCCTCGGCCACGAGGTCGCCGACCAGTTGCTCAGGGAGATGGCCCAGCGCCTGCGGCGCACCGCGCCGGAAGCCAACACCCTGGCGCGTCTGGCCGGCGACGAGTTCGCCATCCTCCTCGATGGCGGCACCGGCGCCGCGGCCCTGTCGCGCCTGGCCGAACGCCTGCTGGTCCAGTTGCGCCAGCCGGTGAGCGTGCTCGGCCACGAGCTGATCCTCGGCGCCTCGCTGGGGATCAGCCTGTTTTCCGAGCAGGCGCGGGAAATCTCCGTGCTCATGAGCCAGGCGAACCTGGCGATGCAACATGCCAAGCAACTCGGCGGCAACACCTTCCAGTTCTTCCGCGACAACCTGCAGGACAGCACCCTCGAACGCCTGCGCCTGGAAACCCGGTTGCGCAAGGCGGTCGAGGAGGGCCAGCTGGACGTGCATTACCAGCCCAAGCTGTGCCTGGCCAGCGGCCGCCCGGACTCGGTCGAGGCGCTGGTGCGCTGGCACCATCCGGAGGAGGGCATGATCCCGCCGTCGACCTTCATCGGCCTGGCCGAGGAGTGCGGGTTGATCGGCGAGATCGGCGAATTCGTCCTGCGCCGGGCCTGCCTGCAGGCCGCCGAGTGGAGCCAGCGGGGCCTGAACCTGCGGGTCTCGGTGAACCTCTCGGTCCACCAGTTGCGCCAGGGCGACCTGCTCGACGTAGTGCGCTCGGCGCTGGCCGACAGCGGCCTGCCGGCGGCGCAACTGGAGCTGGAGTTGACCGAAAGCCAGTGGCTGGAGGCCCTCGACAGTGTCCTGGCGACCTTCCGCCAGTTGCGCGAGATGGGGGTGAAGCTATCGGTCGACGACTTCGGCACCGGCTATTCCTCGCTCAGCTACCTGAAGCGCCTGCCGCTGGACTACCTGAAGGTCGACCAGTCGTTCGTCCGCGACCTGACCCAGAACAGCGAGGATGCGGCGATCATCCGGGCGATCATCGCCATGGCCCACAGCCTCGACCTGAAGGTGGTCGCCGAAGGCGTGGAAACCATCGAGCAGCGGGACTTCCTGGTGGCCCAGCGTTGCGACGAGCTGCAGGGCTACCTGATCGGCCGGCCGTTGCCGGCCCATGCCCTGGAGGAAGGTTTGCGCCAGGCTCGTTGAACGCGATCCGGCGGAGTATGCTGTAGCACTTTCGACTCCCACGAATTAAGGACGATTCATGCGCTCGAAGCCGCTTCTTCCTGCCCTCCTGCTGGTGGGCGCCGGTCTCTCCCCGCTGGCCCAGGCCAGCAGCGACGACTCCTGCTATCCCGATTGGTCGCTGGTCGGCGGCGGTGTCTGCGATACCTTGCCGTTCCTCGCCCCGGCCAACGACACCCGCGCCAACCTGCGCCTGCTGCTGGCCGACGCCGGCCACTGGCGGCTGGTGGAGGCGCCGCCGTCGGAGGAAGAGAAGCTCGAAGGCTACGGCCTGGTGCCGTTCGGCCTGTTCCGCCTGCTGCCCGGCGACGGCAGCCAGCCGCCTGCGCCGGCGGCGAGCGAGGCGGAGACACCGCCGCCTGCGCCAGCGCCCTCGCCGCTCGCCGAACTGGCCCGGCAGATGGGCGCCGCAGCGCTACCGGAAAAGATCGCCGGCGCCGAATTCTTCGAGGGCGAGGGCAGCCGCTGCCGCAGCAACGACCAGGACAGCGCGCTGGCGTTTCTTCGCCAGGTGCGTGACGCCGGGCTGGGCGAGGCGGAGACCAAGGCCCTGGCCAACAGCCGCCTGGACCTGCTCGGTGCCTGCGGCTGGGAACAAGAGGAACTGGGCGGTGTGCTCGCGCAAGGCGTCGAGTCGGCCGCAGGCAAGGCCTTCGCCACGTACCTGGAGGCTGCGGCCAACTTCTACAGCGGCCGCTTCGACGAAGCCGAACAGGGCTTCAAGGCGTTGCAGGACGTGTCGCAGCCCTGGCTGAAGGAAACCGCCCTGTACCTGCAGGCGCGCACCCTGCTCAACGCCGCCCAGCAGAACGCCTTCGACGACATGGGCTTCCCCGAGTTGCAGAATGTCGACAAGGCTCGCCTGGAACAGACCCGCAGCGCCCTCGAGGCCTACCTGCAGGCGTATCCGAAGGGGCTCTACGCCGCCTCGGCCAAGGGCTTGCAGCGGCGCGTGCATTGGCTGGCCGGCGACCAGAAGCTGCTGGCCCAGGACTATGCCGCGCAATTCGCCGAAGCCGAGCAAGGGCAGCGCAACATGGCCCTGGAAGACCTGGTCCAGGAGGTCGACAACAAGCTCCTGACCGGTATCCAGCTCGGCGACATCCAGACTCCGCTGCTGCTGGCGGTGGCCGACCTGGTGCAGATGCGCGCCCACGATCCGTCGACCCCGCGCAGCTTCACCTGGGAAACACTGCAGGCCCAGCAGGCCAGCTTCGCCGCGCATCCCGAACTGTTCGCCTACCTGCAGGCGGCCTATCGCTTCTATGTCGACCAGGACCCGGCGAAGACCCTCGAAGCGCTGCCGCAAAAGGTCGGCAGCCTCGACTACGTCGGCTTCAGCCAGCAGACCCTGCGCGGGCTGGCGCTGGAGCAGCAGAAGGACTGGAAAGCCGCCGAGGCGCTCTGGCTGGAACTGTTGCCGCAGGCCGCGCAGCCGTACCAGAAGGGCCAGTTGCAGCTGGCCCTGGCGCTCAACTACGAGCGCAGCGGCCAGCTGGAAAAGGTCTTCGCCGAAGGTTCACCGGTCCAGGAGCCGCTGCTGCGCAGCATCCTCCTGCGCAACGTCGCCGACGCCGCGCTGTTGCGCCGCCAGGCCAAGCAGGGGGCGACTGCGGAAGAGCGCGACAGCGCGCTGTTCACTCTCCTTTACAAGGACCTGCGCCGCAGCCGCTTCGCCGACTTCGGCAAGGACTTCGCGCTGCTCGGCGAAACCCCCTCGCAGACCAAGCTGGGCACCAGCCTCGGCTATGTCTACGGCGCCGGCAACAGCCTGGAGCTGTTCCGCTGGAAGGGCGACAAGGCCGAGTCCGGCTACGTTTGCCCGGCCATCGCCGAGTCGGCCGCGGCGCTGGCCGCTGATGACAAGGACCCGAAGGGCCTGAACTGCCTGGGCGAATTCATCCTGCGCAACGGCCTGGACGGCATGCCGCTGGACAGCCAGCCCGAGGCCAACGAGCTGGGCGGCACCCCGAGCGGCTTCAAGGGCGCGGTGTACTCCCGGCTGGATGGCTATCGCCTGGTCATGGACAACCCCAAGGCACCGCGCGAAGACAAGGCCTACGCGCTGTTCCGCGCGATCAACTGCTTCGCCCCGGCCGGCTACAACACCTGCGGCCAGCAGGACATCCCGCAGGCCGAGCGCAAGCAATGGTTCCGTACGCTCAAGTCGACCTACGCCGACAGCTCCTGGGCCAAGGAACTGAAGTACTACTGGTGAGGCGCTGGCGAGCCTGGCTGGCGGGCCTGTTGCTGGGCCTGCCGCTGTTGCCGACCGTCGAGGCCGCGGTGCGCGCCGAGGACTACGGCGCCTTCTGGCTGTGGAGCGGCGTCGCGCCGCAGCCGGTGCTGGCGCGGGCCGAGACGCTGTACATCCTGCAGGGACAGATCAGCCAGTCGCGCCGGCGCCCCGGCGAGGGCGTGCGGCTGATCGCCCAGGGCATCTCGGTGCCGCGCCTGGCGCGGGGCGAGGTCTGGGTGGTGTACCGCGCCCATACCCTGCGCTGGACGCCGCAGATCTACCAGGCCGTGCTGAACCAGGTGCAGCGCTGGAAGCGTGCCGGCAACCCGGTGGTCGGCATCCAGATCGACTTCGATGCGCGTACCCGCTACCTCGACGAGTACGTCGATTTCCTCCGCGACCTGCGCCGGCGCCTGCCCCGCGAATACCGCTTGAGCATCACCGGGCTGCTCGACTGGGGCAGCAACGCCGAGCCGGCGGCGATCAACCGGCTCAAGGGCGTGGTCGACGAAGTGGTGGTGCAGACCTACCAGGGGCGCCACAGCATTCCCAACCACGCCGCCTACCTCCCGCGGGTCAGCCGCCTGCAGCTGCCGTACCGGATCGGCCTGGTCCAGGGCGGCGACTGGCAAGCCCCCGACTACCTGGAAAAGAGCCCCTGGTTCAGGGGCTACGTGGTGTTCCTGCTCAACCCTCAGTGAGCGCAGCCGCAAGCGCCCTTGCCGGCACACCCGCCGCTGCGTTCGGCCTGCGGCTGGCGGGTATCCTGGCCGGGCTGGAGATCGCGCATCAGTAGCGCGTAGCGCAGGTCCAGGCCTTCCGGCAGCGCCAGGTAGACCACGTGGCCATTGCCCGGCGCCACCTCGATGGCTTCGCCGGCGGCGTTGCGCAGGTCCTCCACGCGCAGGCTCAGGTTGCCTCGCGGAGTCATCAGTTCGACGCTGTCGCCGCGCTGGAAGCGGTTCTTCACCTCCACCTCGGCCAGGCCGTCGCGGCGTTCGCCGGTGAGTTCGCCGACGAACTGCTGGCGCTCGGACAGCGAATGGCCGTGCTGGTAGTTCTGGTACTCGTCGTGCACGTGGCGGCGCAGGAAGCCCTCGGTGTAGCCGCGGTGGGCGAGGGACTCCAGGGTGTCCATCAGGCCGCGGTCGAACGGCTTGCCAGCCGCCGCGTCGTCGATCGCCTGGCGGTAGACCTGGGCGGTGCGCGCCACGTAGTAGTGGGACTTGGTACGGCCCTCGATCTTCAGCGAGTGCACGCCGATCCGCGCCAGCCGCTCGACGTGCTGCACGGCGCGGAGGTCCTTGGAATTCATGATGTAGGTGCCGTGTTCGTCCTCGAAGGCGGCCATCGGTTCGCCGGGACGGTTGCCTTCCTCGAGGAGGAATACCTGCTCGGTCGGCGCGCCGCGTCCCAGGGTCGGCTCCCGCGCCACTACGTTGCCCAGCTCGTCCTCGCGGCCCTCCACCGCCTTGTACTCCCAGCGGCAGGCATTGGTGCAGGTGCCCTGGTTGGGGTCGCGGCGGTTGATGTAGCCGGACAGCAGGCAGCGCCCGGAATAGGCCATGCACAAGGCGCCGTGGACGAACACTTCCAGCTCCATGTCCGGCACCTGCTGGCGGATTTCCTCGATCTCCTCCAGCGACAGCTCGCGGGAAAGGATCACCCGGGTCAGGCCCTGCTGCCGCCAGAACTGCACCGCGGCCCAGTTCACCGCGTTGGCCTGCACCGACAGGTGGATGGGCATCTGCGGGAAATGCTGGCGAACCAGCATGATCAGGCCGGGATCGGACATGATCAGCGCATCCGGACCCATGGCGATCACTGGCTCCAGGTCGCGCAGGAAGGTCTTCAGCTTGGCGTTGTGCGGGGCGATGTTGACCACCACGTAGAAGCGCTTGCCGAGCGCGTGGGCCTCGGCGATGCCTTCGGCCAGTTGGGCGTGGTCGAAATCGTTGTTGCGCACCCGCAGGCTGTAGCGCGGCTGCCCGGCGTAGACGGCATCGGCGCCGTAGGCGAAGGCATAGCGCATGCTTTTCAGGGTGCCGGCGGGGCACAGCAGTTCGGGGCGGAGGGCGGTGGCGGTCATGGTTCGGGCTCGCAACGACGTGGGCGCGCGACTCTAGCCGAGCGCGCGCCGGGCGATCCTGAGCCGGATCAATGTCCGCGTCATTCCAGCCAGCGTCGACCCTGCAGTTCCAGCAGCAGTTGCGCCTGTTCCGGGCCGTTGCTGCCGGCCGGGTAGGGCCGCGGGCTCTGGTAGTGCTCGCGCCAGCCGGCGAGGATCGGGTCGACCCAGCCCCAGGCGGCCTCTACCTCGTCGCGGCGCATGAACAGCGTCGAGTCGCCCTCGATCACGTCCAGCAGCAGGCGCTCGTAGGCGTCCCAGCGCCGCTTGTTGCGGCTGAGGGCCTCGGCCAGATTGAGGTCCAGCTCCACCGGTTCCAGTTGCATGCCCTTGCCCGGGGTCTTGGCCATCAGTTGCACGCTGATCCGCTCCTCCGGCTGCAACCTTATCCACAGGCGGTTGGCCGGCCCGCCGCCGCCGTCGATCAGGCTGTGCGGCACCGGCTTGAACTGGATGACGATTTCCGAGCACTTGCGCGCCATGCGCTTGCCGGTGCGCAGGTAGAACGGCACCCCGGCCCAGCGCCAGTTCTCGACCTCGGCCTGGAGCGCGACGAAGGTCTCGGTATCGCTGTCGTTGTCGACGTTCTTCTCGAAGTAGTACGCCGGCACCTCCTGGCCGCCGATCCTGCCGGCGGCGTACTGGCCGCGTACCGTCTTGTCCTGCACGTCGAGCCCGGAGATCGGTTTCAGCGCCTGCAGCACCTTGAGCTTCTCGTTGCGCACCGCCTCGGCGTCGAAACGCACCGGCGCCTCCATCGCCACCAGGCAGAGCAACTGGAGCAGATGGTTCTGCACCATGTCGCGCATCGCCCCGGCGTGGTCGTAGTAGCCGCCGCGGTTCTCCACGCCAAGGGTCTCGTTGACGCTGATCTGCACATGGTCGATGTGCGCCGCGCGCCAGACCGGCTCGAACAACGCATTGGCGAAGCGCAGGGCCATCAGGTTCTGCACGGTTTCCTTGCCCAGGTAGTGGTCGATGCGGAACACCCGCGACTCGTCGAACACCCGGCCGATGGACTGGTTGATCGCCCGCGCCGAGTCCAGCGAATGGCCCAGCGGTTTTTCCAGCACGATGCGCGCTTGCGGCCCGGCGAGGCCGGCGATGGAGAGGTTCTGCGCGATCGGCGCGAACAGGCTCGGCGAGGTCGCCAGGTAGTGCACCAGCACTCGGCCCTCGCTGCTCTTCAGGTGCCGCGCGAGACGGCCGAAGTCGGCGCTCTGCGAGGCGTCCATGGCCAGGTAGTCGAGGCGCGCGGCGAAGCCTTTCCATTGTTCGGCGGCGAACTCGCTGCGCGCCACCACCGCGCGGACGTTGCGCTCGGCGAGGGCGAGGAAGGCGGCGTTGTCCAGCGCGCTGCGGGCGAGGGCGAAGATCCGCGTATCGGCCGGCAGGCGGTCCTCCCGGTGCAGGCGATAGAGCGCCGGCAGCAGCTTGTGCAGGGCCAGGTCGCCGGTACCGCCGAAGACCAGGATGTCGCAGGACGTTGGAGTGGCTGGTGTACTCAAGGCAAGCTCCCGACGGCGTTGGCTGGGCGTGGCTGACTGTTTGTAGTATAACTACAAGGTTACTACAGAGAATCGAGTCCAGCCTGTGAACCTGCTGCAGCACATAGCCCAGTCCCGCCAACAGCTCCGCAAGTCGGAACTCAAGGTCGCCGATCACGTTCTCAACGATCCGGCGTCGGTCATGCACAGCTCCATGGCCGAACTGGCCCATGGGGTCGGGGTCAGCGAGCCGACCATCGTGCGTTTCTGCCGCGCCATCGGCTGCAGCGGCTTCCAGGACCTCAAGCTGAAGCTGGCGCAGAGCCTGGCGGCCGGCGCCAGCTTCGGCCAGTTCTCGATCCACGAGAGCGACTCGGTGGCCGACTTCAGCCTGAAGATCTTCGACACCACGCTGCACAGCCTGATGGAAGTCCGCGAGCACCTGGACACCCACGCCCTGGAGCGCGCCATCGCCGCCATCGCCCACGCCCAGCGCGTGGAGTTCTACGGCTTCGGCGCTTCCGGCGCGGTGGCCTCGGATGCCCAGCACAAGTTCTTCCGCCTGCTGCTGTCGGCGGCGGCCTACTCCGACCCGCACATGCAGGCGATGTCGGCGGTGACGCTCAAGCCCAGCGACGTGGCCATCTGCATTTCCCAGTCGGGTCGCTCGAAGGACCTGCTGATCACCGCCAACCTGGTCCGCGAGGCCGGCGCCACGCTGATCACCCTGTGCCCGAGCCAGACCCCGCTGGCCGACCTGGCCACGGTCAATCTGGCGATCGACGTGCACGAGGACACCGACATCTACACCCCGCTGACCTCGCGCATCGCCCACCTGGTGGTGATCGACGTGCTGGCGATGGGCGTGGCCATGGCCCGCGGCCCGGACCTGGTCAACCACCTCAAGAGCGTCAAGCGCAGCCTGCGCAGCCTGCGCCTGTCGCCGAAGGTGATGAAGAACCAGGAAGAGCGCGGCGAGCCGTCCTGAGGCGCCGCCGGGAAGGCATAACGCAGTCTTCACCGGCCTGCCGCCAAACCGTCACATTGCTGCGCGATGCTCGCGACTCCAGCCAGTCGGCCATGGGAGACGCGAGATGCCCCGTCATAGCGATGCCAATGCCCAGCACGTGGATTCGAAAACCCGCCGCAAGCTCGAAGACCAGCGGCGCATGCAATTCCGCCGGGCGATCGAGGACCACTGCGAAGAACTGCGCCTGCGCCAGGAACTGGCCGACTACCCCGAGCTGGTAGCCGCCGCCTACCTCAGCTCGAACCGCCAGGGCCGGCGAAGCGCCCAGCGAGCTGGCTGATCAGCGCCCGCTCCTCGCGGACGAAGGCGACGAACGCCTGGGCCACCGGGCTCAGGCGCTTGCCCTTGGCGTGCACCAGGCACCAGCTGCGATAGAGCGGCAATTCCTCCACCGGTAGTTCGCGCAGCAAGCCGTTGGCCAGTTCCTGGTGCGCCGCATGGCGCGGCAGCAGGGCCAGGCCGAGGCCGGCGATCACCCCTTCGCGCAGGGACTCCAGCGAGGCGATCTCCTGGATCTGCGAGAAGTGCGCGCGGCGTTGCTGGAAGAACTCCTCGCAGGCCTTGCGGGTGCCCGAGCCCGGTTCGCGGACCAGCAGCGGGAAGGGCTCCAGGTCCTTCAGGGCCAGCTTCGCGGCGTTGCACAGCGGATGGTCCGGCGGCGCCACGGCGATGATCGGGTTGTTCAGGAAGGGCAGGAACTCCAGGGCCATGTCCTGCGGTACCAGGGACATGATCACCAGGTCGTCGCGGTTGTCGGCCAGGCGCTTGATCACCTGGGTGCGGTTGACCACCGTCAGGCTCAGGCTGACTTCCGGATGCAGGTTCTGGAACGCCTTGAACAGGTGCGGGGTGATGTACTTGGCGCTGGACTCCACCGCCAGGCGCAACTGGCCCTGCAGCGAGCCCTTCAGATCCGAGAGCTGCATGTCCAGGCTTTCCAGGCGCTGAAACAGGTCGGTGCTGGTCTTCAGCAGGGCTTCGGCGGCATCGGTCAGGTAGAGCTTCTTGCCGACGTACTCGAACAGCGGCTGGCCGACCAGCTCTTCCAGTTGGCGGATCTGCAGGCTGACCGCCGGCTGGGTCAGGGCCATTTCCTCCGCCGCCCGGCTGTAGGAGCGGCTCTCGCATACGGCACGAAAAACCTGAAGCTGCCGTAATGTCATACGCATCAACGACTTACGCATTCCAGTCACACTCTGACCGAGATCGGTCGGGCGACTATAAAGCTTTTCTAATGGCTATCCCAATAATTATTGATTTTTGTTAATCACCCTCACGGGGGTAGGGTAAAAGCGCGACCGGGAGCTGCCTGCCGGTCATGCAGCGACCGGAATATCCGGATCGACCGTACCAGGTTCCCAACCCCGAAGAGGGAGACCTCCGTGATCAAGAAGATCCTGATCGCCAACCGCGGCGAGATCGCCGTCCGCATCGTGCGCGCCTGCGCCGAGATGGGCATCCGCTCGGTGGCCGTCTACTCCGAGGCCGATCGCCACGCGCTGCACGTCAAGCGCGCCGACGAAGCCCACAGCATCGGCGCGGACCCGCTGGCCGGCTACCTCAACCCGCGCGCCCTGGTGAACCTGGCGGTGGAAAGCGGCTGCGACGCCCTGCACCCCGGCTATGGCTTCCTCTCGGAAAATGCCGAGCTGGCGGAAATCTGCGCCGAGCGCGGTATCAAGTTCATCGGCCCGTCGGCGCAAGTGATCCGCCGCATGGGCGACAAGACCGAAGCCCGCCGCAGCATGATCGCCGCCGGCGTGCCCTGCACCCCCGGCACCGAAGGTAACGTCGCCGATCTCGCCGAGGCCCTGCGCGAAGCCGAGCGGATCGGCTACCCGGTGATGCTCAAGGCCACCTCCGGCGGCGGCGGCCGTGGCATCCGTCGCTGCAACAGCCGCGAGGAGCTGGAACAGGCGTTCCCGCGGGTGATCTCCGAGGCGACCAAGGCCTTCGGCAGCGCCGAAGTATTCCTCGAGAAGTGCATCGTCAATCCCAAGCACATCGAGGCGCAGATCCTCGCCGATTCCTTCGGCAACACCGTGCACCTGTTCGAGCGCGACTGCTCGATCCAGCGCCGCAACCAGAAGCTCATCGAGATCGCCCCGAGCCCGCAGCTCACCCCCGAGCAGCGCGCCTACATCGGCGATCTGGCGGTGCGCGCGGCCAAGGCGGTGGGCTACGAGAACGCCGGCACCGTGGAGTTCCTGCTCGCCGACGGCGAGGTGTACTTCATGGAGATGAACACCCGGGTCCAGGTGGAGCACACCATCACCGAGGAAATCACCGGCATCGACGTGGTCCGCGAGCAGATCCGCATCGCTTCCGGGCTGGAGCTGTCGGTCAAGCAGGACGACATCGTCCATCGCGGCTACGCCCTGCAGTTCCGCATCAACGCCGAGGACCCGAAGAACAACTTCCTGCCCTCGTTCGGCAAGATCACCCGCTACTACGCCCCCGGCGGCCCCGGCGTGCGTACCGACACGGCGATCTACACCGGCTACACCATCCCGCCGTACTACGACTCGATGTGCCTGAAGCTGATCGTCTGGGCGCTGACCTGGGAAGAGGCCCTCGATCGCGGACTGCGCGCCCTCGACGACATGCGCGTGCAAGGGGTCAAGACCACCGCGCCGTACTACCAGGAAATCCTCCGCAACCCGGAATTCCGCAGCGGCCAGTTCAACACCAGCTTCGTCGAAAGCCACCCGGAACTGACCCAGTACTCGATCAAGCGCAACCCGTCGCACCTGGCCATCGCCATCGCCACCGCCATCGCGGCCCACGCCGGCCTGTAAGGGAAGGAGCAGAACATGAGCAACACCATCCAAGCGAAGAAGACCGGCGTCACCGATACCATCCTGCGCGATGCCCACCAGTCGCTGCTGGCGACCCGCATGCGCACCGAGGACATGCTGCCGATCTGCGACAAGCTCGACCGCGTCGGCTACTGGTCGCTGGAAGTCTGGGGCGGCGCGACCTTCGACGCCTGCGTGCGCTTCCTCAAGGAAGACCCGTGGGAGCGCCTGCGCAAGCTCAAGGCGGCGCTGCCCAACACCCGCCTGCAAATGCTCCTGCGCGGGCAGAACCTGCTCGGCTACCGCCACTACAGCGACGATGTGGTGCGCGCCTTCGTGGCCAAGGCGGCGGTCAACGGCATCGACGTGTTCCGCATCTTCGACGCGATGAACGACGTGCGTAACCTGCGCGTCTCCATCGAGGCGGTGAAGGCCGCCGGCAAGCACGCCCAGGGCACCATCTGCTACACCACCAGCCCGGTGCACACCATCGAGGCCTTCGTCGCCCAGGGCAAGGCGATGGCCGACATGGGCGTCGACTCCATCGCCATCAAGGACATGGCCGGCCTGCTCACCCCCTATGCCACCGGCGACCTGGTCAAGGCCCTGAAGGACGCCCTGCCGCTGGACGTGGTGGTGCATTCCCATGACACCGCCGGTGTCGCCAGCATGTGCCAGCTGAAGGCCGTGGAAAACGGCGCCGACCGTATCGACACGGCGATCTCCAGCATGGCCTGGGGCACCAGCCACCCGGGCACCGAGTCGATGGTCGCGGCGCTGCGCGGCACCCCCTACGACACCGGCCTGGACCTGGAGCTGATCCAGGAGATCGGCATGTACTTCCACGCGGTGCGCAAGAAGTACCACCAGTTCGAGAGCGAATTCACCGGCGTGGATACCCGCGTGCAGGTCAACCAGGTGCCGGGCGGGATGATTTCCAACCTGGCCAACCAGCTCAAGGAGCAGGGCGCGCTGAACCGTATGGGCGAGGTGCTCGAGGAAATCCCGCGGGTCCGCGCCGACCTCGGTTTCCCGCCGCTGGTGACGCCGACTTCGCAGATCGTCGGCACCCAGGCGTTCTTCAACGTGCTCGCCGGCGAGCGCTACAAGACCATCACCAACGAGGTGAAGCTGTATCTGCAAGGCCGCTATGGCAAGGCTCCCGGCGAGGTCAACGAGCAACTGCGGCGCCAGGCCATCGGCAGCGAGGAAGTCATCGACGTGCGCCCGGCCGACCTGATCAAGCCGGAGCTGAACAAGCTGCGCAGCGAGATCGGCAACCTGGCCAAGTCCGAGGAAGACGTACTCACCTACGCGATGTTCCCGGACATCGGGCGCAAGTTCCTCGAAGAGCGTGAGGCCGGCACCCTGAAGCCCGAGGAACTGCTGCCGATTCCCACCGGCAAGGGCGTCGCCGCCGCCGGCGCGGAAGGCACCCCGACCGAGTTCGTCATCGACGTGCACGGCGAGACCTACCGCGTCGACATCACCGGGGTCGGCGTGAAGAGCGACAACAAGCGGCACTTCTACCTGTCCATCGACGGCATGCCGGAAGAAGTGGTGTTCGAGCCGCTCAACGAATATGTCGCCGGCTCCGCCAGCGGCCGCAAGCATGCCAGCGAGCCGGGCCACGTCAGCACCACCATGCCGGGCAACATCGTCGACGTGCTGGTGAAGGAAGGCGATAGCGTCAAGGCCGGCCAGGCGGTGTTGATCACCGAGGCGATGAAGATGGAAACCGAGGTCCAGGCCGGCATCGCCGGTACGGTCAAGGCGATCCACGTGGCCAAGGGCGACCGGGTCAACCCGGGCGAGATCCTGATCGAGATTGCGGGCTGACCGCGACAGACGGTTAAAGTCCCTGGGGGAGCATGATGCTCCCCTTTTTTTATCGGCATCGGTTGCCGCGTCGGCCGGCTGTTCGCCCTGCCAGGGTGCGCCCGGCGCGCGCGCCGCCTAGAATGCCGCCTCTGCCAACGGCGCGTCGCGCCGCAGGCGCTGACTATCGGGAAGTCCAGGTGTCGTCCTCTCCAGCTCAAACGCCCAGCCGCCGGCCCTCGCTGCTCGGCGGTTCGATGATCATCGCCGGCACCGCCGTCGGCGCCGGAATGTTCTCCCTGCCCATCGCCATGTCCGGCATCTGGTTCGGCTGGTCGGTGGCGGTGTTCCTGCTCACCTGGTTCTGCATGCTGCTGTCGGGGATGATGATCCTCGAGGCCAACCTCAACTACCCGGTGGGCTCGAGCTTCTCGACCATCACCCGCGACCTGCTCGGCCAGGGCTGGAATGTGGTCAACGGGCTGAGCATCGCCTTCGTCCTCTATATCCTCACCTATGCCTATATCTCCGGCGGCGGCTCGATCATCGGCTACACCCTGTCCAGCGGCCTCGGCGTGACCCTGCCGGAAAAGCTCGCCGGGCTGCTGTTCGCCCTGGCGGTGGCGCTGGTGGTGTGGTGGAGCACCCGCGCGGTGGACCGCATCACCACGCTGATGCTCGGCGGCATGATCATTACCTTCGGCCTCTCCATCAGCGGCCTGCTCGGGCGCATCCAGCCGGCGATCCTGTTCAACAGCGGCGAGCCGGACGCGGTCTACTGGCCCTACCTGCTGGCGACCCTGCCGTTCTGCCTGACTTCCTTCGGTTACCACGGCAACGTGCCGAGCCTGATGAAGTACTACGGCAAGGACCCGCAGCGGATCAGCCGTTCGCTGTGGATCGGCACCCTGATCGCCCTGGCCATCTACCTGCTGTGGCAGGTCAGCACCCTGGGCACCATCCCGCGCGAGCAGTTCAAGGGCATCATCGCCGGCGGCAGCAACGTCGGCACCCTGGTGGAATACCTGCACCGGATCACCGCGTCGGATTCGCTGAACGCGTTGCTCACCACCTTCTCCAACCTGGCGGTGGCCAGCTCCTTCCTCGGCGTGACCCTCGGTCTGTTCGACTACCTGGCCGACCTGTGCAGGTTCGACGACAGCCACTTCGGACGTTTCAAGACCGCGTTGCTGACCTTCGTCCCACCGACCATCGGCGGGCTGCTGTTCCCCAACGGCTTCATCTACGCCATCGGTTTCGCCGGGCTGGCCGCGGCGTTCTGGGCGGTGATCGTTCCGGCGCTGATGGCGCGGGCGTCGCGCAAGCGCTTCGGCAGCCCGCTGTTCCGCGCCTGGGGCGGCACGCCGGCGATCGTGCTGGTGCTGCTGTTCGGCGTGGCCAACGCGGTCGCGCACATCCTGGCCAGCCTGCACTGGCTGCCGGAGTACCGTTGAGCGACCGGCAGTCCCTGCCAGGGGCTAGTCGCGCAGCGCCTCCAGCGTCTGCCGCTGGCGGCCTTCGGCGTCGAAGTTGGAAGGATCGAGCCAGCGCTCGAACGCCGCCCGTCGCGCCGGCCATTCGCTGTCGAGCAGGGAGAACCAGGCGGTGTCGCGGTTGCGCTGCTTGACCACCATGTGCTGGCGGAAGGTGCCTTCGTAGGTGAAGCCCAGGCGCTCGGCGGCGCGCATCGAACGGGCGTTGCCGGCATTGCACTTCCACTCCAGGCGGCGGTAGCCGAGGCGGCCGAGGGCGAGTTCGGCGAGCAGGTAGACCGCCTCGGTAGACCCCGGTGTGCGCTGCATCGGCGCGCCGAAGGCGATATGGCCGATTTCGATGACGCCATCCTTCGGCGTGATCCGCAGGTAGCTGAGCAGGCCGACGGCGCGCTGCGTGCGCCGCTCGCGCACGGCGAAGAACAGCGGGTCGCGGCTGGTCGCCTGGCCGGCCAGCCAGGCGTCGAACGCCGTGCGCTCGGCGAACGGGCCGTAGGCCAGGTATTCCCACAGCAGCGGGTCGGCGCCAGGCCCTTGCAGGGCGTCCCACAGGTCGTCGCCGTGGCGTTGCGGATCGAGCGGTTCGAGCTTGACGAAGCGGCCGTCGAGCGGGGCGTGGGGCGGAGTGGCGACGGGGCGCCAGTTCAAGGGTTCGCGCATGGTGGGCCTCAGAGAATCCTGCGGTACTGAAGGAAACCGGACTTGTCGGCGATGCGCTCGTACAGCTTCATCGCGTCGCTGTTGCTCTCGTGGGTCAGCCAGTGCACCCGCGAACAGCCAGCGGCGCCGGCCTCGGCGTAGACATGCTCGATCAGCCGGCGCCCTATGCCTTCGCCGCGCAGGCCCTCGGCGACGAACAGGTCCTGCAGGTAGCAGTAGTCGCCGACGGTCCAGCAGGAGCGGTGGTAGATCCAGTGCACCAGGCCCACGGCGCGCTCGTCGAGCCAGGCGAGGGCGGCGTTCATCGGTTCGTCGGCGTCGAGGAAGCGCTGCCAGGTGGCGTCGCTGGTAGCGGCGGCGATCTCGGTCTTGTAGAAGCGCTGGTAGCCCTCCCACAGCGGCAGCCAGGCGGCGTGGTCGGCGGCGCCGACGGGACGAATCTGCAGGGACGTGCTCATGGCTCGGTTCCATGTCCGGGTAAAGGTGCCTCCAGACTAGGCCGGGAAATGGTCCTCTAGAAGATCCATTGCTGGTCAATTCCACAGGTCCAATCCACACTGGCGCTTTCTTCCCTCCGAGACCGCCATGGCCACCGTACTGCCCTTCGATGCCGCCGGTATCCACCTCGATCCCGCCCAGGGCCTGGCCCGCCAGCTCTACGCCGCGCTGCGCGAACGGATCCTCGATGGCCGCCTCGGCAGCCGCACGCGGATGCCCGCCAGCCGCGAGCTGGCCCAGGCCCTGAAGGTCTCGCGCAACACCGTGGTGCGGGCCTATGAACAGTTGCACGCCGAGGGCTATATCGACGGGCGCACAGGCGACGGCACCTACGTTGCCGAGTTGCAGGAAATCCCAGGCAGGGCCCCCGCCGTCGCCCCGAGCGCTCCCGCGCCGCGCGGCCCGGCGGCCCTGGCGCCGCCACCGGAAGGCGCGCCGCGAGCGTTCCGCGTCGGCGTGCCGGCCTTCGACCTGTTCCCCTTCGACACCTGGGCGCGGCTACAGGCGCGCTTCTGGCGCAACCCGCCGGCGGACTGCCTGGGCTACGGCGACCCGGCCGGCGAGGCGCGCCTGCGCGAGCTGATCGCCGCCTACCTGCGCAGCGCTCGCGGCCTGCGCTGCGAGGCGGAACAGGTGATCGTCACCCATGGCGCGCAGCAGGCCATCCGCCTGTGCGCCCAGGTGTTGCTCGAGAACGGCGATCCGGTGGCTGTGGAAAACCCCGGCTACCGCGCGGCGCGCCTGGCCTTCGCCGCGACCGGCGCGGTACCGCACGGGATCGACATCGACGCCGAGGGCCTGCGCAGCGACCGGCTCGCGGGCATCGCAGGCTGCCGCCTGGCCTATGTCACGCCGTCACACCAGTACCCCACCGGCGTCACCCTGTCGCTGGCGCGGCGCCTGGAGCTGCTGGAGTGGGCCGAGCGCGCCGACGGCTGGATCGTCGAGGACGACTACGACGGCGAGTATCGCTACAGCGGTACGCCGCTGGCGCCGCTGGCCGCGCTGGACCGACAGGGCCGGGTGCTCTACGTCGGGACCTTCTGCAAGATCGCCTTCCCGGCGTTGCGCCTGGGCTACCTGGTGGTCCCGCCGGCGCTGGTCGAGCGCTTCCGCCAGCGGCGGGCCATCGAGGTACGCCATTCGGAGGTGGGCACCCAGCGGGTCATGGCCGACTTCATCGCCGAGGGGCATTTCCAGCGCCACGTCCGCCGCATGCGCCGCGCCGCCCGCGCCCGCCGCGACGCCTTGCTGCGGGGCTGGCCAGAGGCGCCGGGTTGCCAGCCGTTGCCGGCGGTGGAGGCGGGGCTGCACCTGTGCGTGCGGGTCGACAGCCTGGCGCGCGAGCGGGCCCTGATCGCCGCGGCGGCAGCCGCCGGGGTGGAAGTCAGCGCCTTGAGCGACTACTGGATGGACGACTCCAGCGTTGCGCCAGACGACCGCGCGGGCCTGGTGCTGGGCTTCGCGGCAGTACCCGAGGCGCGTATCGACGAAGCGCTGCGGGCGTTGCGCAAGGCCTGGCGGCGGGAGGCCCTGGTTGGACCCGTCGTCGCGACTGACTAGAATGCCCCCGGATCACCCTCGCGCCCAGGAGTAGCCATGAGTGTCGCCCTTTCCGCCGCGCCCGAGCGCAAGCTCGCCGCCCCCCTGATCGCCTTCGCCCTGCTGGTGCTCGGCGGGCTGTTCCTGTTCAACGCGGTCAGCGCGCGCCAGGCCATCCTCTTCATCGTCGGCGGCGCCCTGGGCCTAACCCTCTACCACGCCGCCTTCGGCTTCACCTCCGCCTGGCGGGTATTCATCCGCGAACGGCGTGGCGCCGGGCTGCGCGCGCAGATGGTGATGCTGGCGCTGGCGGTGCTGCTGTTCTTCCCGGCGCTGGCGGCGGGCAGCCTGTTCGGCCAGCCGGTGAGCGGTTTCGTCTCGCCGGTCGGCACTTCGGTGATCGTCGGCGCCTTCATTTTCGGCATCGGCATGCAACTGGGCGGCGGCTGCGCCTCCGGCACCCTGTTCACCGTCGGCGGCGGCAACGCGCGGATGCTGGTGACCCTGCTGTTCTTCATCCTCGGCTCGCTGATCGCCACCCAGCATGTCGGCTGGTGGTTCGCCCTGCCGTCGCTGCCGCCGATCTCGCTGGTCGCCGAACTGGGCCTGGCACCGGCGCTGGTGTTGAGCCTGGCGGTGTTCATCGGCATCGCCGGGGTCACGGTACGCATGGAGAAGGCCCGCCACGGCACCCTGGAAACCCCGCCGAGCGCCGAATGGCGCGGCTGGCGGCGCTTCCTCCGCGGCCCCTGGCCGCTGGTCTGGGGCGCGCTTGCGCTGGCGCTGCTCAACTTCCTCACCCTGTACCTCGCCGGACGCCCCTGGGGCATCACGTCGGCCTTCGCCCTGTGGGGCGCGAAGATCGCCCAGGGCGTGGGCCTGGACGTCGGCGCCTGGGCCTTCTGGCAGACGCCGGCGAACGCCAAGGCGCTGGCCGCGCCGCTGTGGGAAGACATCACCAGCGTGATGGACATCGGCATCGTCCTCGGCGCGCTGCTCGCCGCCGGCCTGGCCGGACGCTTCGCGCCGAACCTGGACATCCCGCGCCGTTCGCTGGCGGCGGCGGTGATCGGCGGGCTGCTGCTCGGCTACGGCGCGCGCCTGGCCTATGGCTGCAACATCGGCGCGTATTTCAGCGGGATCGCTTCCGGCAGCCTGCATGGCTGGTTGTGGTTGGTGGCGGCGTTTGCCGGCAACAGCGTCGGGGTACGGGTATTGAGGCCTTATTTCTTCCCGGAGGAGCGGCGGGAGCAAGGGTTGACGGGGTGTTGAGAGGGGATATGCCTTCGTAGGACGTATGACGTAGACGTTATCCACAGGTGAGCGCAGCCACACAACACCTCGGCAACGGGGAAGATCTGCGGGCCGTCCTGAGCGGTGAAAAAAAGAAGGGACACCGCAGGTCGCCGTGTCCCTCAGAGTGTAGAGAGGGAAAGTTGGTATCCCTCTCGACCGGTGAGCGTGGCGCCGCGGCTGGGCCGGGGCGCCGGGTATAAAAGAAGGGATGAAGGGTATCCATCCCTAAAGGTCGAGGGGGTAGTACTCCCCCTCTACCGGTGAGCCTTCTTCGATCGGCTGCGCTGCGGCCCGGCTGCGTCGACAGCCGGACCTGGGCGCGCTCGATCTCGTATCGGATCAGGCGCGCAGCGGAATCAGGCGCGGCGCGATCATGTTTTCCGGCAGCAGGATGTCGGCCAGGGTGGCTTCGTCCAGCAGCTTTTCCTCGCGTACCAGTTCCAGGACGCCGCGGCCGCTCTCCAGGGCGGTCTTGGCGATCCGCGTGGAGTTCTCGTAGCCGATGTACGGGTTCAGCGCGGTGACCAGGCCGATGCTGTGCTCGACCAGTTCGTGGCAGCGCTCGACGTTGGCGGTGATGCCGGTGATGCAGTGCTCGCGGAGCATGTCCATGGCGCGTTGCAGCAGGCGGATCGAGTCGAAGATCTTGTAGGCGATCAGCGGCTCCATCACGTTCAGTTGCAACTGGCCGCCTTCGGCCGCCAGGGTCAGGGCGAGGTCGTTGCCGATCACTTCGAAAGCGACCTGGTTGACCGCTTCCGGGATCACCGGGTTGACCTTGCCCGGCATGATCGAACTGCCCGGCTGGCGCGGCGGCAGGTTGATCTCGTTGATGCCGGTGCGCGGGCCGCTGGAGAGCAGGCGCAGGTCGTTGCAGATCTTCGACAGCTTGACCGCGGTGCGCTTGAGCATGCCGGAGAACAGCACGAAGGCGCCCATGTCGGAGGTGGCTTCGATCAGGTCGGCGGCCGGCTTCAGCGGCTGCCCGCTGATGGCGGCCAGGCGCTCGACGGCGAGCTTCTGGTAGCCGGGGTCGGCGTTGATGCCGGTGCCGATGGCGGTGCCACCGAGGTTCACTTCGGTGAGCAGCTCCGGCGCCAGGCGACGCAGGCGGTCGAGGTCTTCGCCGAGGGTGGTGGCGAAAGCGTGGAATTCCTGGCCGAGGGTCATCGGCACGGCGTCCTGCAACTGGGTGCGGCCCATCTTCAGTACGCCGGCGAATTCGACGCCCTTGGCGGCGAAGGCCTGGATCAGGCTGTCGAGGCTGGCCAGCAGGGTGTCGTGGCCGAGCAGCAGGCCCAGGCGGATGGCGGTCGGGTAGGCGTCGTTGGTCGACTGCGCCATGTTCACATCGTTGTTCGGGTGCAGGTACTTGTACTCACCCTTGGTGTGGCCCATGGCTTCCAGCGCGATGTTCGCGATCACTTCGTTCGCGTTCATGTTGGTGGAGGTGCCGGCGCCGCCCTGGATCATGTCCACCACGAACTGCTCGTGGAAATCGCCGCGGATCAGGCGGGCGCAGGCCTCGCTGATGGCGGCGTGCTTGTCTTCCGGGAGATGGCCGAGCTGACGGTTGGCGTCGGCGGCGGCCTGCTTGACCATGGCCAGGGCAACGACCAGCTTCGGGTAGTGCGACAGCGGCACCCCGGAGAGGCGGAAGTTGTTCACGGCGCGCAGGGTCTGGATGCCGTAGTAGGCGTCAGCGGGCACTTCGAGGGTGCCGAGCAGGTCTTTCTCGATACGGGAAGATGCAACGGGGGACATGACGGGATTTGTCTCAGAGGGACACGGCCAGTGCCGCGATGCCCACTAGACTAAGGATGTGACGATTTCGTGGCCAATGCTGTTAAACGCTGCCTCATGCACAAACGGCATAATGTTGGATGTGACGCTGGTATGATGGCGGACGTGTCATCGCCTTACCGGAGCCTTTCCCGTCGTGAACCTCGAACTGAAGTGGCTGGAGGATTTCATCGCCCTGGCCGGCACCCGCAGCTTTTCCCAGGCGGCGGAGAAACGCTTCGTCACCCAGCCGGCCTTCAGCCGGCGCATTCGCAGCCTGGAGGACGCCCTCGGCCTGACCCTGGTGAATCGCCAGCGCACGCCGGTGGAACTGACCGAGGCCGGGCAGCTGTTCCTGGTCACCGCGCGCAGCGTGGTCGAGCAGCTCGGCCAGGTGGTGCGCCACCTGCACCACCTGGAAGGCGGGCAGGGCGAGGTGCTGCAGTTCGCCGCCGCCCACTCGCTGGCGCTGGGCTTCTTCCCGCAGTGGATCGCGCGGCTGCGCAACGAGGGGCTGAACATCGCCAGCCGGCTGATCGCCACCAACGTCGGCGAGGCGGTGCATTCCCTGCGCGAGGGTAGCTGCGACCTGATGCTGGCGTTCTACGACCCTGACGCCGCGTTGCAGATGGACCCGGAGATCTTCCCCTCGCTGCACCTGGGGCGCACCGAGATGCTGCCGGTTTGCGCGGTGAACGCCGAGGGCCTGCCGCTGTTCGACCTGGAGAACGGCCAGAGCGTGCCGCTGCTCGCCTACAGCGCCAGCGCCTTCCTCGGCCGCGGGGTCAACCTGCTGCTGCGACAGCGCAACCTGCGCTACACCACGGTCTACGAGACGGCGATGGCCGACAGCCTGAAGAGCATGGCGCTGCAAGGCATGGGCGTGGCCTGGGTGCCACGGCTGAGCGTGGTCAACGAACTGGAGCGCGGCGAGCTGGCGATCTGTGGCGGGCCGCAATGGTTCGTGCCGCAGGAAATCCGCCTGTACCGCTGCGCGCTGGTACGCAAGGCGGCGATCCGCCTGCTCTGGCGCAAGCTGGAAGGCGGGCTGGGCAGCGTCGAGTAGACAGGCAAGGGCGGCGCCGGGACGCCGCCCCGCAGGTCACATTTCGAGGACGATGCGCCCCTCGATCTGCCCGGCGCGCATCTGGTCGAGGATCTGGTTGATGTCGTCCAGCTTGCCCGGATGGATGGTCGCCTTGACCAGGCCTTCGCCGGCAAAGTCGAGGGCTTCCTGAAGGTCCGCGCGGGTGCCGACGATGGAGCCGGCGATGTGCAGGCCCTTGAGCACCACGTCGAAGATCGGCGTCGGGAAGTCACCCGGCGGCAGGCCGACCAGGGCGATGGTGCCGCCGCGGCGCGCCATGCCGATGGCCTGGCCGAAGGCGCTGTTGGATACCGCGGTGACCAGCACCCCGTGGGCGCCGCCGATGTCGCGCTGGAGCACCTCCACCGGGTCTTCCTGCCGGGCGTTGACCGTCAGGCTGGCACCGAGCTTGCGCGCCAGTTCCAGCTTGGCGTCGTCGATGTCGATGGCGGCGACGTGCAGGCCCATGGCCCTGGCGTACTGCACGGCGACGTGGCCGAGGCCGCCGATGCCGGAGATCGCCACCCACTGGCCGGGGCGCGCGTTGGTCTGCTTGAGCCCCTTGTAGACGGTGACGCCGGCGCAGAGGATCGGCGCGATTTCAGCGAATTCGACGTTTTTCGGCAGAATTCCGACGTAGTTCGGGTCGGCCAATACGTATTCGGCATAGCCGCCGTTCACCGAGTAGCCGGTGTTCTGCTGGCTCTCGCAGAGGGTCTCCCAGCCGGTCAGGCAGTGCTCGCAGCAGCCGCAGGCGGTGTACAGCCAGGGGATGCCGACCCGGTCGCCTTCCTTCACCCGGGTCACTCCGCTGCCCACCGCGGCGACGTAGCCGACGCCTTCGTGACCGGGAATGAACGGCAACGGCGGCTTCACCGGCCAGTCGCCCTCGGCGGCGTGCAGGTCGGTGTGGCAGACGCCGGAGGCTTCGATCTTCACCAGTACCTGCCCGGGGCCGGGCAGCGGAACCTTGACTTCCTCGATCCGCAGCGGCGCGCCGTAGGCGTGCACGACCGCGGCTTTCATGGTCTGTGGCAGGGTCATGGTCATCTCCTTGGACGGGGCTGAGCGCCTGTCGCGGTGCCTTTGACGGGCACCGCGACAGGCTGCGGAACCGGCGCGGCCGCCGCTCCCTCGGAGCGCGCCGCGACAACCAGTCTGGCCGCTCGTGGCAGGCGCGCATTGAGTTGCGGCAAGTTTCCCGCCATGGCGCGAAAAAACGGGACGGACGGTAGCCCCCGGCGCGCGCCCGGCCTGCCTTTGCGGTATACTGCGCCGCCTTCGAACCGGCACTGCCCGCCGGCTCGGCCCAGTACAAGCCACGCCCCTCGACGAAGCGTGGCTTGTTGGTTTCTGACGCGCCGGACGGCGCATTTGAGAGAGGCACGACGATGAGCGCACTGGTTGGCGTGATCATGGGTTCCAAATCGGACTGGAGCACCCTCAGTCACACCGCGGACATGCTGGACAAGCTGGGCATCCCCTACGAAGTGAAGGTGGTTTCCGCCCACCGCACCCCGGACCTGCTCTTCCAGTACGCCGAGGAAGCCGAAGGCCGCGGCCTCGAAGTGATCATCGCCGGCGCTGGCGGCGCCGCCCACCTGCCGGGCATGTGCGCGGCCAAGACCCACCTGCCGGTACTCGGCGTGCCGGTACAGTCGTCGATGCTGTCGGGTGTCGACTCGCTGCTCTCCATCGTGCAGATGCCCGCCGGCGTACCGGTCGCCACCCTGGCCATCGGCAAGGCCGGCGCGGTCAACGCGGCGCTGCTCTCGGCGAGCATCCTCGGCGCCAAGCACCCGCAGTACCACGAGGCGCTGAAGCAGTTCCGCGCCAACCAGACCGAAACCGTGCTGGACAATCCCGACCCGCGCGATGCGTGAGACAGGCTCTGAGAAGGTAAGGCTCGAACCATGAAAATCGGTGTCATCGGTGGCGGCCAGCTGGGCCGCATGCTGGCCCTGGCGGGAACCCCGCTGGGCATGAACTTCGCTTTCCTCGACCCGGCGCCGGACGCCTGCGCGGCCTCCCTGGGCGAGCACATCCGCGCCGACTACGGCGACCAGGAGCACCTGCGGCAACTGGCCGACGAGGTCGACCTGGTGACCTTCGAGTTCGAGAGCGTGCCGGCGGAAACCGTGGCCTTCCTCTCCCAGTTCGTGCCGGTCTACCCGAACGCCGAGTCGCTGCGCATCGCCCGCGACCGCTGGTTCGAGAAGTCGATGTTCAAGGACCTCGGCATTCCCACCCCGGACTTCGCCGACGTCCAGTCCCAGGCCGACCTCGATGCCGCCGCGGCCGCCATCGGCCTGCCGGCGGTGCTCAAGACCCGCACCCTGGGCTACGACGGCAAGGGCCAGAAGGTCCTGCGCCAGCCGGCCGACGTGCAGGGCGCGTTCGCCGAACTGGGCAGCGTGCCGTGCATCCTCGAGGGCTTCGTGCCGTTCACCGGGGAAGTCTCGCTGGTGGCGGTGCGCGCCCGTGATGGCGAGACGCGTTTCTACCCGCTGGTGCACAACACCCACGACAGCGGCATCCTCAAGCTCTCCGTGGCCAGCAGCGGGCATCCGTTGCAGGCGCTGGCCGAGGACTACGTCGGCCGCGTGCTGGCCCGGCTCGACTACGTCGGCGTGCTGGCCTTCGAGTTCTTCGAGGTGGACGGCGGCCTGAAGGCCAACGAGATCGCCCCGCGCGTGCACAACTCCGGGCACTGGACCATCGAAGGCGCCGAGTGCAGCCAGTTCGAGAACCACCTGCGCGCCGTCGCCGGCCTGCCGCTGGGCTCGACCGCCAAGGTCGGCGAGAGCGCGATGCTCAATTTCATCGGCGCAGTGCCCCCGGTGGATCAGGTGGTCGCCGTCGCCGATTGCCACCTGCATCACTACGGCAAGGCCTTCAAGAACGGCCGCAAGGTTGGCCACGCCACCCTGCGCTGTGCCGACCGGGCGACGCTGCAGGCGCGCATCGCCGAGGTCGAGGCGCTGATCGAGGCGTGAGCGATTGCCGTCCGCCCATCCTTGGGTTGGCGGGCGGCACTGAACCCAAGGCTTTTCTACACTGTCCCATGGCAGGCGCAATACATGCGCATACACCCGTAAGGAGGGACTGTCATGGGATTAATCGGAACCATCATCGTCGGACTGATCGTTGGTCTCGTTGCACGCTTTCTGAAGCCAGGTGACGACAGCATGGGCTGGATCATGACCATCCTGCTCGGCATCGGCGGTTCGCTGCTGGCCACCTACGGCGGCCAGGCGATCGGCTTCTACCAGGCCGGCCAGGCGGCCGGTTTCATCGGCGCGGTGGTCGGCGCCGTCGTACTGCTGGTCATTTACGGCCTGATCAAGAAGAATTGATGGCTCTGGCCGGCCCCCGCGGGGGCCGGCGTTTCCTCACTTCGCCGGTATTCCCGCCATCATGCGCCGCTTCCCGTTCGCCCGCCTGTTGCTGCTCGCCCTGTTGTCCTCACCCCTGGCCCACGCCGAACTGCCCGAGACCGACTGGCTGGAACTGATGCCGCCGGCCGACCGCAAGGCGCTGGAAGAAATGCCCGACATCATTCACGACACCCCGGAGGCCGCCGGCACCTTCACCAGCAAGGGTGGCCTGAAGCAGTCGGACCGAAAGATGCCGGCGGTGATGTATTCGGCCAAGACCGTCGCCAGCCTGGATGGCAAGGCGATCCGCCTCGGCGGCTACCCGGTGCCGCTGGAGAACGACGCCAAGGGCCGCGTCACCGAATTCTTCCTGGTGCCCTATCCGGGCGCCTGCATCCACGTGCCGCCGCCGCCGCCGAACCAGATCGTCCTGGTGCGTTATCCACAGGGGCTGAAGCTGGCCGATATCTACACCCCGCTGTGGGTCAGCGGCACGCTGAAGATCGAGCAGGTGAGCAATGACCTGGCCGATGCCGCCTACGCCATCGACAAGGCGCAGGTGAAGGTAGTGGAGGAAGCGGACCTGTAGGGCCGGCACCTGCGCAACGGCCCATGGCGGACGACGCGAGCCGCCCCGTCCGCTCGCCGACCCGCTCAGGGTCGTTTCAGCGGCTCGCTCCAGATCTGCACGCCAAAGCTTTCGCTGCGCCCGGGGGCGACCACCATGAGGTCGTCCCAGACCCGCCCGGTCTCGATGCAGAGCATCTGCTGCCAGGCGTCGTCGGCGAACTGCGAGAGACGCCGGGACTTGTCCACCCAGGGGTTCCAGACCACCGCCGAGCGCGAGTCGAGGGCGTGCAGGTGGATGCTGCGTTCCCAGCGCGGGTCCTTGATCAGCAGGTCGCGTTCGAGACCGAGGTAGATGCGGTCCAGTTCGCCCTTGACCCGTACCGCGCCGTGCTGAGTGCGTTCTTCCCAGTTCTCCAGGGTCTCGATGTAGCGCGCGCCTTCCAGGCCCTCGATGGCGATCTCGCGGCTGTCGCTGACCGCGAAGTAGGTGTGCAGTGCCTGGCTGAGCACCAGCGGCTTGCTGCCGAGGTTCTCGCTGGTGAGTCGCAAGGTCAGGCGCTCGCCGAAGCGGAACAGCATGCGCAGCGCCGCCGGGTGCGGCCAGCCGGGGAGGCCATCGGGGGCGTCGAGGCGGAAGCTGACGCAGAGGTCGCCGTCCTCCTCGGCGATGTCGTCGATTTCCCAGTCGACCGCCCGGACCAGCCCGTGGGCGGGCGCCTTCAGGCCATCTTCCACCTGGCCGCGGACTTCCTGCGGGTTGCGCTCCAGCGGACCGAACCACGGCCAGCACACCGGCACCCCGCCGCGTACCGACTGCCCGCGCCGGTAGCCGGCCTCGTCGCTGAGCCAGACCAGCGGCGGCTGTTCGTGGGGCTGGTAGCTGAGCAGTTGCGCGCCCTGCTGGGCGATCAGCGCCTCGCCATGGGCGGTGTGGATGCGCCAGCAGGCCAGGTCGTCGACCTGTACCTGTTCGACGCGGTTGATCGGGCTATCGGTGCTCATGGCGGTCTCCGGGACGCGAATGGATGGCAGCAGTATCACCGATCCATTTTATCGCCGGCAGTTCCCCCGGATAGCGCCAACGAAGACGCGGCCCGTAGGCCGCGTCGGTTGTTGCCGGTGGTTCAGGCCGCGCGGAACAGGTTGTGCGGGTCGATGACGAACTTCTTCGGCACCCCGGCGTCGAACTCGCCGTAGCCTTTCGGCGCATCGTCGAGGGTGATGACTTCCACCCCGACGATGTCGGCGATCTTGATCCGGTCCCACATGATCGCCTGCATCAGCTGGCGGTTGTACTTCATCACCGGGGTCTGGCCGGTATGGAAGCTGTGCGACTTGGCCCAGCCCAGGCCGAAGCGGATGCTCAGGGCGCCGTGCTTGGCGGCCGCGTCCACCGCGCCCGGGTCTTCGGTGACGTACAGGCCGGGGATGCCGATCTTGCCGGCGACCCGGGTGATGCCCATCAGCGAGTTGAGCACGGTGGCCGGGGCTTCCTGCTGCGAGCCCGAATGGCCGTGGCCGCGCGCCTCGAAACCGACCGCGTCGACCGCGCAGTCGACCTCCGGCTCGCCCAACAGAGCGGCGATCTGTTCGTGCAGCGGGGTGTCCTTGGACAGGTCGGCGATCTCGAAGCCCTGTTTCTTGGCATGGGCCAGGCGGGTCGGGTTGACGTCGCCGACGATCACCACCGCCGCGCCGAGCAGGCGTGCCGAGGCCGCCGCGGCCAGGCCGACCGGACCGGCGCCGGCGATGTAGACCGTGCTGCCCGGGCCGACGCCGGCGGTGACCGCGCCGTGGTAGCCGGTGGGGAGGATGTCCGAAAGGCAGGTCAGGTCGCGGATCTTCTCCATCGCCGCTTCGCGGTTGGGCAGTTTCAGCAGGTTGAAGTCGGCGTAGGGCACCAGCACGTATTCGGCCTGGCCGCCGACCCAGCCGCCCATGTCGACGTAGCCGTAGGCGCCGCCGGCCCGCGCCGGATTGACCGTCAGGCAGACGCCGGTGTGCTGTTCCTTGCAGGTACGGCAGTGACCGCAGGCGACGTTGAACGGTACCGAGACCAGGTCGCCGATCTTCATGGTTTCCACGCCACGCCCGATCTCCACCACCTCGCCGGTGATCTCGTGGCCCAGCACCAGGCCTTCCGGCGCGGTGGTGCGGCCGCGCACCATGTGCTGGTCGGAGCCGCAGATGTTGGTGGAGACCACCCGCAGGATCACCCCGTGGTCGATCTGCCGGCCCTGCGGGTCCTGCATCTTCGGATAGGGAATGTTCTGCACCTCGACCTTGCCCGGGCCGAGATAGACCACACCACGATTGCCAGACATACGCGTTTCCTCTTTGTCGTTGTGGGTACAAATGCGCGGCGTCCACGGCCGCGCGGCTTTGCACTGGAAAGTCGTCTGTTGCGCGACAGGGCCGGAGAATGCTGGCAGCCGGCGGGCTGTCGGTGTTGCTCGGGACGCGAGGCCGTGGGAAGCGCCCCTCTCCCTGGCGCTCTTCCTTCAGCGAGGGTTGGGGAGAGAGGGCGCGCTTACAGCACCACGGTCCGATTGGCGTTGAGGAATACCCTCCGCTCGATGTGGTAGCCCACCGCCCGCGCCAGGGTCAGGCACTCGATGTCGCGGCCCTTGGCGATCAGGTCCTCGGGGTAGTGGGCGTGGTCGACCGTCTCGACGCCCTGGGCGATGATCGGCCCTTCGTCGAGGTCGTTGTTGATGTAGTGGGCGGTGGCGCCGACCAGCTTCACGCCCTTCTGGTAGGCCTGGTGGTACGGCTTGGCGCCCTTGAAGCCGGGCAGCAGGGAGTGATGGATGTTGATCGCCCAGCCGTCCAGGCGTCGGCACAGTTCCGGCGACAGCACCTGCATGTAGCGAGCGAGGATCACCAGCTCGGCGCCACTCTCTTCGAGCACCTGCCAGACCCTGGCTTCCTGGGCCGGCTTGTCGTTCGGGTCGAGCGGGAAGTGGTGGTAGGGAATGCCGTGCCAGCGCGCCAGCGGCTCCAGGTCCGGGTGATTGGAAATCACCGCCACCACGTCCATCGGCAACTGGCCGATGCGCTGGCGGTAGAGCAGGTCGTTCAGGCAGTGGTCGGCCTTGGAAACCATGATCGCCACCTGGCTGCGGTAGCCCGGCGCGGTCAGCTCGGTACGCATGCCGAACGGTGCCACCCGTTCGGCCAGTCCGGCGCGGAAGGAGGCTTCGTCGAAGCCGTCGCCGGCGCGGAACTCCACGCGGATGAAGAAGCGTTGCGCCAGGCGGTCGTCGAACGAATGGTGCTCGGTGACGTAGCAGCGCTGCTCGAAGAGGTAGCGCGTCACCACGTCGACGGTGCCCAGTAGGCTGGGACTGTCGGCGGTGAGGATCCAGGTGTCGGGGGTACGGCTCATCGCGAGGCTCCGGGTCCGGTATCCCCTCCCGGGGAGCGGGTAAGGCTGCTCATGCCGCTACCTGCAGGCCGTATTCGGCGCTGGCGTCCTGCAACCAGAGCCAGAAGTAGTCGGCGAAGCTGCGGCGCACGACCAGCTCCCAGGTGTCCTCGCCGGTATGGCGGATCACGCATTGCGACTTGGCGAAGATGCTGCCGACCGCCTTGCCCACCGGGAAGTTGCTCGGATGCACGTCGTAGCTGGTGGATTTCATCAGCAGTTCGCGGACGTTCGCTCCGCTCAGTTCGAGCAGCGTCTGCCCGCCGCTGACGTTGACCACCGCGTAGTGCAGCTCCTCGCCCAGGGCCTGGCGCAGGCGCTGTTCGACGGCATATTCCTCGCCGCCGGGGACGATCAGCAACCATTCGTCCGGGGCCAGCCATTGCAGCGAGGTCTCGCCGCTGGCGACCAGGGTCAGGGCCACCGGCAGTTCCAGGCCGAGGGCCTGGTGCACGGCGGCGGCGAAGGCCGGGTCGGCGGCATCGCCGCGCAGCACCAGGTGGCCGAGCAGCTTCTTCTCGCACAGGACGATACCGGCCTTCGCGGCGGTCTTGCCGGCGAGCTTGTGCAGCTCGGCATGGTGCAGCGGCGATTCGGCGTGGACGCCGGGTTCGGGGCGTTGCTGGTAGACGTTTGCCTTGCTCATTCGTTTTCACCTTGGGGCGCCGCGCGCCCTGGTAGCCTGTCTGCCTTCTCCCTTCGGGAAGAGGGCCGGGGAGAGGAGCGCATCCCTCTCCGGTCAATCCACGTTCTGCCGCTCCCCTTTGGGGTCGTAGAACACCGAGGAGCAGATCTCCGCCTCGATGAAGCGGCCGTCCGCCAGCGGCGCGTAGACCTTCTGGCCCATGCGCTTGAGGCCGCCTTTCACCACCGCCAGGGCGAAGCCGTGGCCGAGGCTGGCGCTCATGTAGCTGGAGGTGACGTGGCCGACCATCTTCATCGGGATCGCCTGCTGGGTGTCGAACACCAGTTGTGCGCCTTCGGGCAGTACCTCCTGCGGGTTGCTCGGCCTGAGTCCGACCAGTTGCTTGCGATCCTCGCGCAGGCAGTCGGCGCGGTTCATGCCGCGCCAGCCGATCCAGGAGAACGGCTTGCTGCGGCCCACCGCCCAGCCCATGTTGAGATCGTCCGGGGTGACCGAGGCATCGGTGTCCTGGCCGACGATGATGAAGCCCTTCTCGGCGCGCAGGACGTGCATGGTCTCGGTGCCGTAGGGCGTCAGGCCGTACTTCGCGCCGTGCTCGGCGAGCGCTTCGAGCACGCCCATGGCGTAGTCGGCCTGGACGTTCACCTCGTAGCTCAGCTCGCCGGTGAAGGAGATGCGGAACACCCGCGCCGGCACCCCGGCGACCTTGCCTTCCTTCCAGGTCATGAAGGGGAAGGCGTCCTTGTCCAGGTCGATGTCGGTGACTTCGGCGAGCAGCTTGCGGCTGTTCGGGCCGGACAGGGTGAGGGTCGCGTAGTGGTCGGTGACCGAGGTGAAGTACACCTTCAGCTCCGGCCATTCGGTCTGGTGGTACAGCTCCAGCCACTCCAGTACGCGGGCGGCGCCGCCGGTGGTGGTGGTCATGACGAAGTGGTTGTCGGCCAGGCAGGCGGTCACGCCGTCGTCGAAGACCATCCCGTCTTCCTTGCACATCAGGCCGTAGCGCGCCTTGCCGACGTCGAGCTTGGTCCAGGCGTTGGTGTAGACCCGGTTGAGGAACTCCCGCGCGTCCGGGCCCTGGATGTCGATCTTGCCCAGGGTCGAGGCGTCGAGCAGGCCGACCGCCTCGCGCACCGCGCGGCATTCGCGGGCCACGGCGGCGTGCATGTCCTCGCCGCGGCGCGGGAAGTACCACGGCCGCTTCCACTGGCCGACGTCCTCGAACTCGGCGCCGTTCTTCACGTGCCAGGCGTGCAGGGCGGTGAAGCGCACCGGTTCGAACAGGTGCCCGCAGTGGCGGCCGGCGACGGCGCCGAAGGTCACCGGGGTGTAGTTCGGACGGAACATGGTGGTGCCGGTGTCGGCGATGCTCTTGCCCTGGGCCCGCGCGGCGATCGCCAGGCCGTTGATGTTGCCCAGCTTGCCCTGGTCGGTGCCGAAGCCCAGCGCGGTGTAGCGCTTGACGTGCTCGATGGACTCGAAGCCCTCGCGGCAGGCCAGTTCGATGGCGGCGGCGGTGACGTCGTTCTGCGGATCGACGAACTGCTTCGGCGCGCGCGCCGTGGGCTTTTCGTGGGGCACCTGGAACAGCGCGACGGGTGCTTCCTCGCGGCGCGGCTGGACCTTCGGCAGGCTGCCGGCGGCGGTCTTGTAGCCGGCGTCGAGGGCGGCGCGGCTCCCGGCCTGGTAGCCGTCGGCGAGCACCTCGGCGAGCCCGAACACGCCGTTCACGGCGCCGGCGCAGATGCGTTTCTGCAGGCCGTCGCCGGGGACGAAGGCGAGGATTTCCTCGCGCCATTCCGGCTTGCCGCCCAGGTGCGAGGCCAGGTGCACGACCGGGCTGTAGCCGCCGGAGCTGGCGATCAGGTCGCAGTCCAGCCATTCGCCGCCGCTGGCGCGCATGGCCTGCAAGTCGATCCGGGCGACCTTGGCGCCGCTGACCCGCTTGCCGCCGCGAGCCTCGATCACCGAACTGCCGGTGATCACCCGCATACCGCGTTGGCGTGCTTCCTCGACCCACTCGCCGCGCGGATTGGCCCTGGCGTCGGCGATGGCCACCACTTGCAGGCCGGCTTCCTGCCAGTCGAGGGCGACGCGGTAGGCGTAGTCGTTGTTGGTGGCCAGCACCAGTTTCTTGCCCGGTGCCACGCCGTAGCGCCGTACATAGGTGGAAACCGCGCCGGCGAGCATGTTGCCGGGCAGGTCGTTGTTGCCGTAGACCAACGGCCGCTCATGGGCGCCGGCGGCCAGTACCACGCGCTTGGCGCGCACGCGGTGCACGCGCTGGCGGACCTGGCCGAGCGGGGCGACCTCGCCGAGGTGGTCGGTACGCCGCTCGTGGATGGTGAGGAAGTTGTGATCGTGGTAGCCGTTGACCGTGGAGCGCGGCAGCAGGATGACCTCCGACAGGCCTTGCAGCTCGGCCACGGCGTCCGCGACCCACTCGGCGGCGGGCTTGCCGTCGAGGGTCTCGCGGGTGTCCAGCAGGCTGCCGCCGAACTCTTCCTGCTCGTCGGCGAGGATCACCCGCGCGCCGCTGCGAGCGGCGGCGAGGGCGGCAGCCAGGCCGGCCGGGCCGGCGCCGACCACCAGCACGTCGCAGTGGTGGTTCATCCAGTCGTAGCTGTCCGGATCGACCTCGGTCGGCGCGCGGCCCAGGCCGGCGGCCTTGCGGATGTACTTCTCGTAGGTCATCCACATCGACTGCGGGTACATGAAGGTCTTGTAGTAGAAACCGGGCGGCATCAGCTTGCCGCCGACCTTGCCGAAGATTCCCATCAGGTCGTTCTGCACGTTCGGCCAGCCGTTGGTACTGGTGGCCACCAGGCCGCCGTAGAGGGCCTGCTGGGTGGCGCGTACGTTGGGGATCTGGGTGGCTTCGCGGGAGCCGA
This sequence comes from Pseudomonas sp. FDAARGOS_761, assembly GCF_013343155.1. Classification (NCBI taxonomy): domain Bacteria; kingdom Pseudomonadati; phylum Pseudomonadota; class Gammaproteobacteria; order Pseudomonadales; family Pseudomonadaceae; genus Pseudomonas; species Pseudomonas sp. FDAARGOS_761. The sequence goes on from NZ_CP054572.1 coordinate 5,748,815, forward strand.
TCTGCAGGATCGCGTTGGGCTCCTCGGCGCCGGCGGCGACGATGCCGCGCGCCCGCGAGTACTTGAAGCTGCGGCCGACGATGTCGACGCCGTTGGCCAGCAGCGCGGCGGCCAGGGTGTCGCCGGCATAGCCCTGGTAGTGCTGGCCGTTGAAGCTGAAGGTCAGCGGGCGGTTGCGGTCGATGCGGCCGCCGCTGGACAGGCGATTGATCTGGCTCATGCCGGTTCCCCTTGTACGGCGGGTTTCTTCTCACCGTCGGCGACGACGCTGGGCTGCTCGCCGATCAGGTAGGTCTCGAGGATCTCGTAGGTCACCGTATGGCGGGTGACGTTGAAGTACTTGCGGCAGCCGGCGGCGTGCACCCACAGCTCGTGATGGAGGCCGCGCGGGTTGTCGCGGAAGAACATGTAGTCGCCCCATTCCTCGTCGCTGCAGGCGTTCGGGTCGAGCGGGCGCGGGATGTGGGCCTGACCCTTGGCGTGGAATTCCTCTTCGGAACGCAGTTCGCCGCAGTGGGGGCAGAAGATATTCAGCATTTTGTAGCCTCCGGAAACTGTTCTTGCCGGTTGACCGGCACCCTCTCCCTGAAGGGCGAGGGGCAGCGGATTTCGCCCTTCGGGCGGCTTTTGTCAGTGCGCCACTGCCGCCGCGCCGTGCTCGTCGATCAGCGCACCGCTGTGGAAGCGTTCGATGGAGAAGGGCGCGGCCAGCGGATGCGGTTCTCCCTTGGCCAGGGTGGCGGCGAAGACGTTTCCGGAGCCGGGAGTGGCCTTGAAGCCGCCGGTGCCCCAGCCGCAGTTGAAGAACAGGTTCTGCACCGGAGTCTTGCCGATGATCGGGCAGGCGTCCGGGGTGGTGTCGACGATGCCGCCCCACTGGCGGTTCATGCGTACCCGCGAGAGCACCGGGAACATCTCGACGATGGCTTGCAGGGTGTGCTCGATCACCGGGTAAGAGCCGCGCTGGCCGTAGCCGTTGTAGCCGTCGATGCCGGCGCCGATGACCAGGTCGCCTTTGTCCGACTGGCTGATGTAGCCATGCACGGCGTTGGACATGATCACGCTGTCGATGATCGGCTTCAGCGGCTCGGAGACCAGCGCCTGCAACGGGTGCGACTCCAGCGGCAGGCGGAAGCCGGCGAGCCTGGCCATGTGCCCGGAGTTGCCGGCGGTGACCACGCCGACACGGCGCGCGCCGATGAAGCCGCGGTTGGTCTCGACGCCGATCACCGCGCCGTCCTGCTTGCGGAAGCCGGTGACTTCGGTCTGCTGGATCAGGTCCACGCCGAGGGCATCGGCGGCGCGGGCGAAGCCCCAGGCCACCGCATCATGGCGGGCGACGCCGCCGCGACGCTGGATGGTCGCGCCCATGATCGGGTAGCGGGTGTTCTTGCTGCAGTCCAGGTAGGGAATCTCCTCCGCCACCTGCTGCGCGTTCAACAGTTCGCCGTCGACGCCGTTGAGGCGGTTGGCGCTGACCCGGCGCTCGCCGTCGCGCATGTCCTGGAGGGTGTGGCAGAGGTTGTAGACCCCGCGCTGGGAGAACATCACGTTGTAGTTGAGGTCCTGGGACAGGCCCTCCCACAGCTTCATCGCGTGTTCGTAGAGCAGCGCGGACTCGTCCCACAGGTAGTTGGAGCGCACGATGGTGGTGTTGCGCGCGGTGTTGCCGCCGCCCAGCCAACCTTTCTCGACCACCGCCACGTTGCTGATGCCGTGTTCCTTGGCCAGGTAGTAGGCGGTGGCCAGGCCGTGCCCGCCGCCGCCGACGATGACCACGTCGTAGACCGGCTTCGGCGTGGGCGTGCGCCACATGCGTTGCCAGTTCTCGTGATGGCTCAGTGAATGCTTTAACAGGCCGAAGCCGGAGTAGCGTTGCATGTGGATGCTCCTGAACTGTTGCTCCCTCTCCCGCGGAGAGGGTTGGGCCGGGGCGCGTCGGGCTCCCCGACCGTCTTCGGGGGGCTCAGCGATAGACCGGGAAGTCCGCGCAGAGACCGGCGACCTGGGTGGCGACCTTGGCTTCCACGTCGGCATCGCCGAGGTGGTCGAGGATGTCGCAGATCCAGCCGGCCAGCTCGCGGCTTTGCGCTTCCTGCAGCCCGCGGGTGGTGATGGCCGGGGTGCCGATGCGGATGCCGGAGGTGACGAACGGGCTCTGCGGATCGTTCGGCACGGCGTTCTTGTTCACCGTGATGCCGACCCGGCCGAGGGCGGCGTCGGCTTCCTTGCCGGTCAGGCCCTGGCGAACCAGGCTGATCAGCATCAGGTGGTTGTCGGTGCCGCCGGAAACCACGTCGTAGCCGCGGCCGATGAACACCTCGGCCATCGCCTTGGCGTTGCGGATCACCTGCGCCTGGTAGTCCTTGAAGCCCGGCTCCAGCGCTTCCTTGAAGCACACCGCCTTGGCCGCGATCACGTGCATCAGCGGGCCGCCCTGGGCGCCGGGGAATACCGCGGAGTTGAGCTTCTTCTCGATCTCCTCGTTGGCGCGCGCCAGGATCAGGCCGCCGCGCGGGCCGCGCAGGGTCTTGTGGGTGGTGGTGGTGACCACGTCGGCGAAGGGGATCGGGTTCGGGTAGAGGCCGGCGGCGACCAGCCCGGCGACGTGGGCCATGTCGACGAACAGCAGCGCGCCGACCTTGTCGGCGATGGCGCGGAAGCGCGGGAAGTCGAGGGTCTTGGAGTAGGCGGAGAAGCCGGCGACGATCATCTTCGGCTTATGCTCCACGGCCAGGCGCTCGACTTCGTCGTAGTCGATCAGCCCGGTAGCGGTGTCCAGGCCGTACTGCACGGCGTTGTACAGCTTGCCGGAGGAGGACACCTTGGCGCCGTGGGTGAGATGACCGCCGTGGGCCAGGCTCATGCCGAGGATGGTGTCGCCGGCGTTGAGCAGCGCCAGGTACACCGCGGCGTTGGCCGAGGAACCGGAATGCGGCTGGACGTTGGCGTAGTCGGCGCCGAACAGCTGCCTGGCGCGGTCGATGGCCAGCCGCTCGACCTTGTCGACGTGTTCGCAGCCGCCGTAGTAGCGCTTGCCCGGATAGCCCTCGGCATACTTGTTGGTCAGACCGCTGCCCTGCGCCTGCATGACCCGCTTGCTGGTGTAGTTCTCCGAGGCGATCAGTTCGAGATGGTCTTCCTGGCGGGCCTCTTCGGCGTCCATCGCGGCGAGCAGTTCGTCGTCGTAGCCGCGGATCTGGTCATGCTTGCTGAACATCGCTGGGTCTCCCTGCGGCGCCGGAACCGCGCCGGAATGGCTGCAACGGGACACGCGGTCCCTTTGCCAGCGATGGTATGACCGGCCCTGCCGGCCCAGATGCCTATGCACGCCACGGGGAGGTGCGTTTGCGACATGGCGGTGGGATTCGGCAACCGATGCGGAACGCCCCGGGCTGGCGCTAAACTGCGTGCTCTTCGTCTTGCGAGAACACCATGAAACGCCCGCTGATCTTCCTTTCCGCCGTGCTGCTCGGCGCATCCCTGCAAGGGTGCGGGGGCGGCGATGAAAAGCAGGCCGCCGCGCCTGCGCTGCCGGCCGATTCCTGCACCGGCCATGAACTCGAAGTGGCCTTGCCGCCGGCCGGCAAGCCACTGTTCGGCTACGACTTCCTCTCCCGCCAGTGCGGCTACAACGATGCCACCGTGGTCTTCGGCGCCGCCGACGGCAGCAAGCGCCTGGAGATCGTCCTCACCGACACCGGCCTGCCGGCGCCGCCGACCGAGGGCGACGCGGTGGCCTATCGGGCGGCGCAGGACAAGCTGCGCGAGATGACCCAGACCAACCTGACCCTGCTCCACAAGACCCGCGAGACCGCCCTGAAGAACGGCACCGCCGAGCGCTTCGGCGGCGAGGACTACCTGCCGCTGATCGATACCACGCGAATGGGCGACCCGCTGGGGGTGATGGTCCCGGCCAAGGGCGAGGAGGGCGTCTCGACCCTCAGCGGAGTGATCAAGAACCGCTACGTACTGACCCTCAGCACCCGCGACATGCCCAATGGCGGCAGCGCCACGGCGATGCGCCAGGTGCTGGTGCCGTTCGTCGAGCAGATGAAGCTGACCAAGCTACCCTGACAGACTGTGCCGGCACCTACCCGTACCGGCGCGACCGCACGGAGCCCCACGAGGGCTCGGCAACCGTTCCATCCGAGGCCCACATGACCGATAACACCCAACAGTTCGCCAGCGACAACTATTCCGGTATCTGCCCCGAAGCCTGGGCGGCGATGGCCGAAGCCAACCGCGGCCACGAGCGCGCCTATGGCGACGACCAGTGGACCGCGCGCGCTTCGGACTACTTCCGCCAGTTGTTCGAGACCGATTGCGAAGTGTTCTTCGCCTTCAACGGCACCGCCGCCAACTCCCTGGCCCTGGCCGCGCTGTGCCAGAGCTACCACAGCGTGATCTGCTCGGAGACCGCCCACGTCGAGACCGACGAGTGCGGCGCGCCGGAGTTCTTCTCCAACGGCTCCAAGCTGCTGCTGGCGCAGACCGAGGTCGGCAAGCTGACCCCGGCGTCGATCCGCGACATCGCTCTCAAGCGCCAGGATATCCACTATCCGAAGCCGCGCGTGGTGACTCTCACCCAGGCCACCGAGGTCGGTACGGTGTACCGCCCGGACGAGTTGAAGGCGATCAGCGCCACCTGCAAGGAACTCGGCCTGCACCTGCACATGGACGGCGCGCGCTTCTCCAACGCCTGCGCCTTCCTCGGCTGCTCGCCGGCGGAGCTGAGCTGGAAGGCCGGGGTCGACGTGCTCTGCTTCGGCGGCACCAAGAACGGCATGGCGGTGGGCGAGGCGATCCTGTTCTTCAACCGCGACCTGGCCGAGGACTTCGACTACCGCTGCAAGCAGGCCGGCCAACTGGCCTCGAAGATGCGCTTCCTCGCCGCGCCCTGGGTCGGCGTACTGCAGGACGATGCCTGGCTGCGCTACGCCGATCACGCCAACCGCTGCGCGCGGCTGTTGGCCGAACTGGTGGCCGACGTTCCCGGCGTCAGCCTGATGTTCCCGGTAGAAGCCAACGGCGTGTTCCTGCAGCTTTCCGAGCCGGCGATCGAAGCCTTGCGCGCGCGCGGCTGGCGCTTCTACACCTTCATCGGTGAAGGTGGCGCGCGTTTCATGTGTTCCTGGGATACCGATATCGAGCGGGTCCGCGAACTGGCGCGGGACATCCGCCTGGTGATGGGCGCCTGAGTCCGCTCTCGGCCGCCTCTATGAACCGGGGCGGCCGCTCTTTCCTCATCTCCTGTGGATAACTCTGTGGGCTAACTGTTCGGGAGCTATGCAAAAGTGCCCCCGGCAACACCCTCCCTATCTCCGCCGGGGGTGTTGAAAGCCTTTATCCACGCGGTTCCACTCCCATGCCAGGAGAACCTGGCCAATCCACAAACACTGTGGAGTCGAATGTGAATAACGTGTTCGCAGTCGCTTCCGCGCGGCGCCCTGCCGGGCTCTTCGGAGGTTGGTCGGTTTTTGAGCGAAAACAGCCGTTTGTGAAAGGACGATGAAGGTTCAGGTGAAAAGCGCTGACGAAACGGTGACGGGCATTGTCCCTGCGGGACCCAGACAGGCCTGTGGATAGAAAAGCAAGGAGCGAAGTGGGGGCAAATGCCGCAAACCCCCTGCGCGGACGTAACGGCTTGAGGAAAAAGACAAAATTCTCCCGCTCCGATGGCGCTGGAACAGCGGTTGCGGCCGCCGCCGGGAATTTCCCCCAATTCCTGTTGAGGTCAGTGTGCAGAGCCTGTTTATAGAATGCTGGGAGCCAGAGGGCCCGCGCCTTCCAGGCTATTGGTCAAGAATTGAGCGGATTTTCTGTCAACAGGCTGCCGGCTTGCTTTAGGGGGCATGTGCACAAACGCAGGGTTGCTCACAAAAGGCCTGGAAAGCCTTGTGGACAACCTGTATGGATAGTTCTGTAAGCCTTATAAGGTAAGGCCTGCATGGAGTTGGTCAATAAATGGTCAGGCCGGGCGGGAAGGGATGAAGAGCCAGAATAGGCCAGGTTTTTTCTTCATCCTGTGAATATTTTTCTGGTTTTCCCCAAGGGGAGTGTAAAGCCCTGTGGAAAAATTGTTCGCTCACGCTTGGGGCGGCCGGACGGCGGGGTCTCTGGCGGATTGATCGTTAAATGAGCAGGAGACTGCGCCTAGCGCGAGCGGAGGAGAAGCGCGATTCACCCGGAGGGTAGCCGGATGTGCTGGCGGAGCCCATGCGCCAGGGCGAGTGGACATCGTCGGTATAGCGATCGTTGACCCGCGGGGTATCAGGGGGTCTCATGGACCACACGGTCTGTGGATAAGTCTGTGATCAACCTACCCTCGAAAGGCCTCTCCAGAGATCGGCAAGGGCTTTGTTCCTGGAGCCTGAAACCAACTTGAAGTTGTCGTTTTTACCTTTAACTTCAAATGCTTACAATCGATCGTCGAGAACGCCAAGGTGGCGAGAAGACACCTGTATGGAATTCCAGTCCGAATGTGGACAACCTTGGCGCCCTGGTGTTTTCAAGTATGAGAAGGACAGAGCTGCGCGATGGCTCTGGTGGTTGGCCGGAGCCTTGATTACCCTTGGCTTTTGCCAGGAAAGTGGGATGGATCATGGATGATCGGATGTCAGACAAGCCGCTCGGCCGCTTGTTGCTCGAAGGCCTCGGCGAGATCGCCTGGATCGCCGTGCTGGTGGCCCTTGGCGTCCTCCTGCCGTTGCCGCTGGTAGCGCTGGGTTGGGCGCTGCTGCTGGGCGCCGAGTGGGCCATGGATCGTTGGCGCGGCAAGGTGCCGTATCGCCTGCAACAGGCGCTGTTCTTCTGGGTTCTGGGTGGCGGCATCGCCCTGGGCCAGGCACTGCCGGGCTTCTGGCTGGGACTGGGCGGTGGCTTGCTGGCGGTGATCGGCGGCGTGCTGCTGCAGATCCGTTTCGAGCGTGGCCTGCGCCTGGAGCGCCAGGCTCCGCAGGCGCTGGACGTACCGCTGCCGGCGGGAGGTAGCGCCTGGGGCGGCGAAGCGCCCGAGCGAACCCCCGAGGGCGAGCCGATCCGCCTGTTCGACGGCGGCGAGATCGCCATGGGCGGCCCGCTGGTATGCCACTACCTGATGCCCGACGGTTGCTTCATCCCCGACTGCAATCCTTCGGCACGCTTTTCCAGCGATGGCCGCCACTTCGTTTCGCCGATACCGAGCCGAGGCGCGTGGGGCCTGGCGATCTTCGACCGGCAGGAGCGGTTGCTTTACCGCTGTGCCGTGGACAACTTCTGGGAGCTGGACAGCGTCACCGAGCGCGAGGTGATCGGCCGGCACAGCCCGCTGACGTCCAACGCACCGCAGCGCCTCGAGCTGCAGGCGCTCAAGGCCGGCAGCGAGGCCGAGGCCTTCGTTGCCATCGGTGACCTCTGGCTGCCCGAAAGCGAATGGCAGCGCTGGAGCGGGGATCTGCGCGCGCAACCGCTACCGTCCCCGCTTGGCGGGCCCGCGCTGGAAATCCGCCCCTGGCTGCCGGCCAGCCTGCTGGCCCTGGACGATCCTTTCGCGCCGCTGCGCGCCAACCGCGGCGAGCTGTGGATAAACGGCGAGGCCAGCGGCCTCTACCTGTCGCGGGAAGCGCCGCCATTGGCTTGGAACGATGACGGCCGGGCGCTGGCGCTGCAGGCAGCAGGCGAGCCCCTGGGGCAGGATACCTACTGGCTTTGGCGAGAGGACGGCGGCCTGCGTGCGCTGGGCGCGCCGTGGTCGGCGTTGCCCGCCGAGCCCCATGCCGGTGGACCCGAACTGCTCGGGCTGGAGGATGGCTGGCTGCGTTTCGGCCTGGACCTGGCGCAACCCTGCCTGACCTACGAACGCTACGGCACGCTGGGTTCGTACAGCCATTCCAGCCTCTACCTTCTGCACGCTCGCGATGCGGACGACCGGCCGCGCTGGCGCGAGGCCGACATGCCGCGCCTGGACCTGTTGCTGCCCCTGGATGGCGCGGCCGGCAGGCCGGGATGCCTGTTGCAGAGCGCACCGCTGGCCGATGGCAGCCGGGCCGTCTGGGAGTGGTTGCGCGACGATCAGGAGGCGGAGCGCGGCGCCTATGCCTTGCGCCTGGGCGACTGGCGCCTGGATGGCGAGTGGACGCTCGACCACCGCGTGTCCGATTGCGGTCGCTACCTGGCCGTGGTGGCCTTCGCCGAGGCGCCGACCCTGCCGCAGCGCCTGGCCATACTCGATAGCCGGGAGCGGCGCCTGGAGTGGCTCGCCGAGCCGCTGGCCGATCTACACCTGCAAGGTTTCATCGATGGCCAGGTGCATTTGCTCCACCTGCTCGGCCGCAACGCCTACCAGCCGCCGGGCGGGCCGGGCGAAGGCGACCCCGGCTTGTTGCGCCGCTTCGACGAAGGCTTGCCCGAGCCCGGCGCCTGGCACGCATTCGGCCGCTTCCACGACGACTGGCGGCATTACTACGAGCAGGCGCGGGTGGCGTTCGATGGCACGGCCTGGCGGCTGTGCCCCGCGTCGCGCTGGCTGGACGCACCGCCGCGGCCCTGGAGCGACGGCGACTTCGTCTTGCCGTCAGTGGGCGCGAAGGATGCCGCCTGGGGCTTCGGTTTCCACTACGAGGGCATGCACCGCGACGAGGACGTGCGCGCCGGGTTCAGCCGCGACGGCTACCTGCTGACCGCGTCGGGCATCGGCTTGGGCAACCTGGCGGCGCCAATGATCTGGTCGGCGGACGGTCGCTACCTGGCGCTGACCCGGCACGTCCAGCGCTACGAGGAAAGCGAGCTGGAGCGGGACCAGTGGCGCCTGCTGCTGCTCGACGTGCAAGAGCGGACGTTGCGTCGCTACCGCGACGACCTCGGCGAGTACCCGTGCTTCGACAGCTTCGACGACGACCTGTGCTTCCGCTGCGCGGGGACGGGGCGCTACGTGCTGGCCCTGGACTCGCTGCTGAAGGCTCCCGCCGAGCCGCTGCAGGCCTGCGCCGGACGCTGGCTGCCGGCCGAGGAACTGCCGCGGCGGCGCTACTGGGAGCGCCTGGCGTTTCCCTCGCGCCCTCAGTAGTCGATGACCACGTCGCCCTTGGGCACGCTGCAGCAGGAGAGGATGTAGCCTTCGGCGACATCCTCGTCGGTGATCCCGCCGTTGTGCTCCATCTCCACCTCGCCGGCGGTCTTCATTACCTTGCAGGTGCCGCAGATGCCCATCCCGCAGGCCTTCGGAATGTGCAGGCCGAGCTTGGCGGCGGCGGCGTGCACGGTTTCCCCGGGGCTGACGCGGATGCTCTTGCCGGTGGCGGTGAATTCCACCTGGTGCTGGTCGGCGACCGGTACCTCCGGCGCCTCGGCGGCTTCCGCGGCCAGTTCCCTGACGTCGGCGCGGACCTCCGGCGGAGTCGGCCCGAAGGCTTCCTCGTGGTAGCGGCTCATGTCGTAGCCGTGGCCCTGCAGCAGGTGCTTCACCGCGCTCATATAGGGCGTCGGGCCGCAGCAGAAGATTTCCCGCTCGAGGAAGTCCGGGGCGATCAGTTCCAGCATGCGCAGGTTCAGGTAGCCACGGTAGCCGGCCCAGGCTTCGCCGAGGCCGTGGCGCTCGCAGATGATGTGCAGGCTGAAGTTGTCGATCCGCGAGGCCATGTGCTCCAGCTCGCGGTGGTAGATGATGTCCTTCGGCGAACGGGCGCTGTGGACGAAGACCATGTCGACGTTGGCGTTGGTGTCGAAGAACCAGCGCGCCATGGACATCACCGGGGTGATGCCGACCCCGCCGGAGAGGAACAGCACCTTGTCGGCCGGGAAGTCGATGGCGTTGAACAGGCCGACCGGACCGTGCACCGGTAGCTCCTGGCCTTCCTTGAGGTTGTCGTGCAGCCAGTTGGAAACCCGCCCGCCCGGCACCCGCTTGATGGTGATGGAGAAGCTGTAGGGCACCGAGGGCGAGCTGGAGATGGTGTAGGAGCGCATCACCGGCTCGCCGTCGATCTCCAGCTCCAGGGTGACGAACTGGCCCGGCTTGAAGAAGAACAGGATCGGCTGGTCGGCCATGAAGCAGAAGGTGCGCACGTCCCAGGTTTCCTGGATGACCTTGACGCAGCGCACGAGGTGCCGGCCGTTGGCCCAGGTCTGGGTGGTGACCGGATTGAGGAAGTTGCTCGACATGATGATCTCTCCGTGCGCACGGGGCCGAACGATGGCCTGATGGGGCGGATTGTGCGCATCGCCGTGGCCGCTCATTTACCTGCCAGCGACATTTACATGCTTATCGCGACCTGCCTGCTGGGGCGCGGCCCGGAGCGTCGGAAACGGATGCGGTCATGTCGCCCATGGATAAGGTCGGCGGCGGGCGCGGGCCCACACTCCAGACCAGCCGAGACGAGGGTTTGCATGAACCCCGGGAGGGTAGAGCCCGGACGTGTAGAGCGACTGACCTTCATTCCCGCCACGGCGGGGCCCGTCCATCGGCAGGGCGGGATTCCGGACGCCGCGCCGGGATGAGGAAGGCTGTGAACGCCACCTTGCGTAGCAACCGTATCAGCCACTTTTTCCGCCGCCACCCGCGCGGGGGCGGCATGAGGAGTTACCGATGGACGTCACTTCCACCCTGAGTCTCGGCGATCCCCTGGAACCGGCCCGCAAGGCCACCGCCGACATGCTGCGCAGCCGCGACCACAGCTTCTCGCTGCCGCAACCCTTCTACTGCGACCAGCGCCTGTTCGAGATCGACATGCAGGAGATCTTCCACAAGGAATGGCTGATCGCCGGCATGACCTGCGAGATTCCCGCCAAGGGCAATTTCCTCACCTTGCAGATCGGCAAGAACCCGGTCCTGGTGATTCGTGGCGCCGAAGGCCAGGTGCATGCCTTCCACAATGTCTGCCGGCACCGCGGCTCGCGCCTGTGCGTGAGCGAGAAGGGCAAGGTGGCCAAGCTGGTCTGCCCCTACCACCAGTGGACCTACGAGCTGGATGGCCGCCTGCTGTTCGCCGGCACCGAGATGGGCGCCGACTTTGACATGAAGGAGTACGGCCTGAAGCCGATCCAGGTGAAGACCGCCGGCGGCTACATCTTCATCAGCTTGGCGGAGAACCCGCCGGCCATCGACGACTTCCTGGCGACGCTCGAGCACTACATGGAGCCGTACGACATGGAGAACGCCAAGGTGGCGGTGCAGACCACCATCCGCGAAGCCGCCAACTGGAAGCTGGTGATCGAGAACAACCGCGAGTGCTACCACTGCAACGGCTCCCACCCGGAGCTGCTGAAGACCCTGCTGGAGTGGGACGACGTCACCGACCCGCGCGCCAGCCAGGCGTTCAAGGACCAGGTGGCGGCCTGCACCAGCGCCTGGGACGCCGAGAAGATCCCGTACGCCCACGCCAGCTTCGGCCTGCGCAATCGCATCGTGCGCATGCCGCTGCTGGACGGCACCGTGTCGATGACCATGGACGGCAAGCAGGGCAGCAAGAAGCTCATGGGCCGGATCAAGAACCCCGACCTCGGCTCGATGCGCATCCTGCACCTGCCGCACTCCTGGAACCACTGCATGGGCGACCACTTGATCGTCTTCACCGTGTGGCCGATCAGCGCCCAGGAAACCCTGGTCACCACCAAATGGCTGGTGCACAAGGACGCGGTGGAAGGCGTCGACTACGACGTGGCGCGCCTGCGCGAGGTATGGGACGCGACCAACGACCAGGATCGTCGGCTGGCCGAGGAGAACCAGCGCGGGATCAACTCCGACGCCTACCAGCCTGGTCCATACTCGAAGACCTACGAGTTCGGCGTGATCAATTTCCTCGACTGGTACAGCGAGCGCATGCTGAACAACCTTGGCGAGGAGTCCGCCCACGTGCGCAAGGTGGCCGGCAGCTAAGCCGGACGAGGCGCCCCCTGGCGGGGCGCCGCTGCGGAGGAAAGGTCATGGACAACCTGCTGTTCTACGTCAGTTCCGCTTTCGTCAGCCTGCTGCTGGCCTGGAACCTGTTCGCCTGCTGGCGCCGCCAGCGGCCGCCGGAGAAGTCCCGGCCCTGAGCCCGCGCGCACGCCTTGCCTCCCGCCTCCGCCCCCTGACAGCCTCCCGGCAAAAGGACTAAGGTGGGAGGACTCAACCTGAACGGGCCGCTCAAGGGCGCCCTCTGGAGGCAAGCGTGGAAAACAATCCCCTGTGGGCCGAACTGGGCAAGCACTGGAAACTGGTGGCCCTGCGCGGCGTGGCGGCGCTGGTGTTCGGCGTCCTGACCCTGCTCTCGCCGGCCCTGGCGCTGACCGTGCTGGTGCTGTTCTGGGGCGCCTACGCGCTGGTGGACGGGGCGTTCGCCCTGATCGCCGCGTTCAACATGCGCAGCGATGGGCAGTTCAACTGGCCGCTGGCGCTGGTCGGGGTGATCGGCGTGGCGGCCGGCCTGGTTGCGTTCTTCTGGCCGCAACTGACCGCCATCGGCCTTCTCCTGATCATCGCCGGCTGGGCGCTGGCGATGGGCATCTTCCAGATCGTCGCGGCGATCCGCCTGCGCAAGTCGATCCAGAACGAGTGGTGGATGATCCTCTCTGGCGCCATCTCGGTGCTGTTCGGCGTGCTGATGATCGCCAACCCCGGCGCCGGGGCGCTGGCGGTGGTCTGGGTGATCGGCGCCTACGCGGTGTTCTTCGGCGTGCTGCTGGTCATGCTCGCGCTGCGCCTGCGCAAGACTTCGACCCTGAAGGCCTGAGGCGGTGGCGGCGAAGCCGGCGGAGGAAACGCGCTGGTGCCTGTGGCGCCAGGACGACAACGGCAATGCCTTCGTCATGCGCCGCGACCTGACGCGCGACGAGGCCTGCGCGCTGGTCAAGGACTACCAGGCGCGCGGGCATCGGCAGCTGTATTGGGCGAGTCCGCAGGCGCGCGACTAGCTCGATGTCCCGGCGATCCGCTCGACCAGCGCCTCCAGGCGCTGCTCCACCGCCCGCAGGCGCGGCGACTCGCCGTCGTTCGCGCCGAGCTGGCGGGCGCAGAGGTTGAGCGCGGAGAGCACCACCAGCTCGTTGCTGGTGACGTAGGGAAACTTGCGCTTGTTGGCGTCCACTTCCGCCTGCAGCAACGCGGCGGCGTCCGCGAGGGCCCGTTCCTCGCCGGCCGGCACGCGGATCGAATAGTCCCGGCCGAGGATCGACAGGACCTGGACGCCGTCGCGGCTCATGCGCTAACCGGTTGCTGCGCGCTGAGGCGCTCGACCAGGGCTTCCAGGCGGGCCTGGGTGCCGCTCTGCTTTTCTTCCTGCTCGAGCATGGAGAGTTGCAGGGTTTCGTTTTCCTCGGTGGCCTGGCGCAGCTGCTGCTGAAGCTGGTCGTGGCTGTCGCGCAGGGCCTGGTTCTGTTGCAGTAGCTCGGCTACCAGGGTTTCCAGGCGTTCCAGGGTGTTCTCCAGCATGATCTCGTCCCAGTCGTTCAAAGGGCGCGCAGGATAAAGAAAAGCGCCTGCCGAAGCCAGGTCCGTGGTCGGTTGCCAGGCTTCGGCACCCGGCTTCACCAGTGAAAGCTGCCGCCCAGCGAGTAGTGCCCGGGGTCGGCGACGAAGGGATCGCGATCGGTGGCCGGCGGGCAGTTGCGCCGCTTCAGGCAGTCATCGGCGCGCTCGGCGTAGCTGCGTTCGTCGCCGCTGACGCGGAAGTCCGGAAGGCTGCCGGAGAAGGAGGGGTAGCCCTGGGCGCAGCCGACCAGGAACAGGCACGGCAGGAAAGGGAAGAGGCGTCGGCTCATGGGGATACTCCGGTGGGTGGGGATCATTAGGGTTGCTCGACGATGCGGCGGATGGTGCCGCCGCAGATGTCGGTGAAGCAGCGGTCGTAGTCGGAACCGCAGTTGAAGTTGCCGGAGCCGCCGAAGCCGTTGTAGCCGAACGAGGAGGAATAGCCTGGTGCCAGGCATTCCTTGCGCGCCTGCTTCTTGCTCTTGCCCTGGCTGCAATAGTGGTAGCTGCGCCGTTCCGCTTCGCGCAGGCGGTTTTCGTTCTGCCATTCCAGGCGCGCGAGGCTTTCGCACTGGCTCTGTTGCGTGCGGCACTGGGCGACGCAGGTGCGTCCCGCCTCGCTCGGCGGCATCACGTACTGGTAGCGGACGGAGGGGCCGCAGCCCGAGATCAGGGCGAGCGCGAGCGCAACGCCCGAGAGGTTCAGGTGTCTGTTCATGGTTTCTGGTTGGGAAAGGGGGGAGCGGGGATCAGTCGTCCGCGACGTATTCCAGGATGTCGCCCGGCTGGCAGTCCAGGAAGGCGCAGATCTTCTCCAGGGTGTCGAGGCGGATGCCCTTGACCTTGCCGTTCTTCAGCAGGGACAGGTTCTGTTCGGTGATACCGATGGCTTCCGCCAGCTCCTTGGAGCGGACCTTGTTCTTCGCCAGGATGACGTCTAGTCGGATGATGATCATGGGGTCGTCATATGAAGGCTCTTACTTCTTCGTCCAGTTTCCTGGCTTCGCTCATCATCAGGCCGAACGAGCAGAGAAAGATCGCCTTGAGGAACTCGTAGGCCGCTTCGGAAGTGAGTCCTATCGAAACGCTCAGGACACGCTCGCCGTCGGGCAGGTCGAGAGATAGTACAAGACCTTGCAGCGTATTGATAAATGGCTGGAGCAAGAGTGCCAGGAAGGACAGCAGGCCGATGTGCACCAGGGTCCTGGCGTTGCGCTGCGACCAGCGTTCGCCCTTGGCCAGGCGGCGGAAGAACAGGCCGGTGAGCGCCAGGCCGAACGCGGAAAGCAGGGTCGGCAGGTAGTCCAGCAGCATCAGCAGCGCCCGGCTGCTCCAGGACAGGACGAAGCCGTCGCTGGCCAGGCGCGGCATTTCATCGCTCCAGGCCTGCAGGTAACCCTGCTCGCTGAGGCCGGAGAACCAGAGGTGGGTGTTCGCTCCGAGTTCGATGCAGGCCATGCCCCAGGCCAGGATGGCGCAGAGCATGCCGAGCAGATAGAGCTTGTGGTTGCTGAGATACGTGGACAGCGCCATGCCGGGTTCCCCTGTGTGTTTCGCGTCTGGATGGCGAAACTAGGGAATAAATTATCGTAATACAATAATTTATCGTCACCACGTCATAACTTGTGATCTGGCGCACAGTGCGTTCTGACCCGCTTCAGCGGATCACGCCTTCCTCGCGCAGGAGCTTGAAGATGGCTTCGGCGCCGGCTTCCGCCGAAAGATCCTTGAGTACCTGCCCGGTACCGCCGGAGGCCTTGGCGGTGGCGGCTTTCATCCGCTCGGCGCCGGTCTTCGCCTTGATTACCTTGAGCCGCTTCGGTCGCGGCCGGGCCGGTTGCAGGCTGTCTTCGGCGAGCAGTGGGTCGTCGACCACCTCCACCTCATGGGCCTCGATCTCGCCACGCCTAGCCGGGCCGAAGGCGCTCTGCCGGGCCACCGGCGCGGCATTGTCGACGCTGGCGACGAACGGCAGGCGTACCCGCAGCCGGCGTCGCTGGCCGCGAGGCAGAGCCTGGAGGACCTGGGCGCTGCCGTCTTCGACCTTCTCGACCTCGGCCAGGCCGACCACCAGTGGCCAGCCCAGGCGCTCGGCGAGGAGGAAGGGCAGCATCCCGGAGCCTTCCCCGGTTTCCGCCTGGCTGCCGGTGAGCACCAGTTGCGCGCGGGAGTCGCGCAGGTGCTCGGCCAGTGCGGGCAGGGCGTCGGCGCCGGCCGGCTGTTCCAGCACGGACAAGCGTTCCAGGCCCATGCCGAGATAGCCGCGCAGCGCCTCGGCGTGCGGGTCGCCGGCGTGCAGCACTTGCAGGCGCGGGCCGCTCAGGCGCAGGCCGAGTTCCACCGCGCGGGCGTCCTGTTCGGCGCGGCGCGGGCGTCCGGAGGCGGGGTGGGCGCCGATGGAGACCAGCGCGACGATGTTCAGCTCAGTCATGGTTCGATACCGATGAAAGGTACGTGGAAGCGGGTTCAGGCCGCATCGCGGGCGGCGCCGTTGCGGTGTGCCTCGGCCAGGCGGATCAGCGCGCGGAGGATTTCCGTCGAGTCGCCGATCACCGAGAGATCGGCGCGCTTGATCATGTCGCAGCCGGCGTCGCGGTTCACCGCCACCACCTTGTCGCAGGCGCCGATGCCCTGCAGGTGCTGGATCGCCCCGGAGATGCCCACCGCCAGGTAGACCCGCGCGGTGACCCAGGTACCGGTGGCGCCGACCTGACGGTTGCGCGGCATGTGCCCGTCGTCCACCGCCACCCGCGAGGCGCCCTCGGTGGCGCCGAGGGCGGCGGCGGCCTGGTGGAACAGCGCCCAGTCCTGCACGCCGTTGCCGCCGGAGAGAATGAACTCGGCCTCGGCCATGGGAATCCGCGCCGGGTCCACGGCCACCGGGCCGAGGTCCTCGATGCGTGGCAGGTTGCGCGCCACCTGCGCGGCCATGTGCAGTTCGCGAACCTCATGGCGGGTCTCGCTGACCGGCTCGGCGCATTCCGCCGCGGCCAGCAGCAGGCGCGGCAGGGCGCGCTGGATGTCCTCGCGGCCGGCGCCGGCGCGGCCGATGCAGCGGCCGTCCTCGACCTGCCAGACGCGTCCGGCCGGCCGTTCGCCGAGCGCAGCGGCCAGGCGCCGGCCCAGTTCGCCGCCGCCGTTGCGACTGTCCGGGAACAGCCAGTGGCGCGGGGCGAGCTGGTTCTCCAGGTTGCGCAGGGCGAGTATTCGCTGCTCGGGCGCGTAGCCGTCGTACTCGCCGCCGGCGAGGTGCAGCAGGCGGTCGACGCCGGCGCTGTCGAAGGCGCTTTCCTTGTGTTCGCCGAACACCACGGCGAGCACCGCGCCGTCGTTGCCGGCGAGCTTGCGGGCCAGTCCGAGGAGGTCCTTGTCGTGGCTGGAGAGACGGCCGCCGACCATGTCCGGGACCACCGCGACGAGGAATGCCGGTTGCTCGACCACATGCAGCGGCAACTGCGCTTCCTGCACTGCGCTGGCGCGGCGCGCGCCGCTGCCCTGCTGGCCGCCGGAGCGATCGATGCGGCGGATGCCGTTGGGGCCGACGAAGCCGACGGCGTGCGGGTTCTTGCGGACCACGCCGTGGGGGCCCATCCAGCGCACCTCGCCGCCTTGGGCGGAGTGCATGGCCGCATGCAGCGGATGCAGGCGGTTGCGGGCGATCCATTCGGCGCGTGGATCGCGACGGACGATGTCGTTCATGCGGAATGCTTCCTGTGGCTGCGGCTACCCGATCCCGCGGCCCCCTCCCTGGAGGGAGAGGCCGCTATCCGTGCTGCCCCGGTCAGCAGCGGATTCGATGTGAAGCTCGACACTCTCATCAATGCACCTCCGCCACGGCTTCACGCCGCACCGGCTTTTTTGCCGGCGCTTCCGCCTGCTCTATCAGCGCTTCCGCCACCAGCTCGGCGATGTCCTTGATCTCCGGCCGCGGCGCGACTACGCCTTCGAGCATCGCGGTGCACTGCGGGCAGCCGACGGCCACCAGCTCGGCGCCGGTCTCGCGGATGTCGGCCATGCGCATGTCGGGAATCCGTTGCTTGCCGGGGATGTCGGTGATCGGCGCGCCGCCACCGCCGCCGCAACAGCGCGAGCGGAAGCCGGAGCGTTGCATTTCCTTGACCTCGATGCCGAGTGCGCGCAGCACGTTGCGCGGCGCCTCGTACTCGCCGTTGTAGCGGCCCAGGTAGCAGGGGTCGTGGTAGGTGACGCTGCCGGCCTTGCTGCGGCCCGGTTGCAGCGTGCCGGCGCGCAGCAGTTCGTCGATGAAGGTGCTGTGGTGCAGTACCTGGTAGTCGCCGCCGAGGGCGCCGTATTCGTTCTTCAGCACATGGAAGCTGTGCGGGTCGCAGCTGACGATGCGGGTGAAGCGGTATTTCGCCAGGGTTGCGATATTGCGCCTGGCCAGGTTCTGGAAGGTCGCCTCGTCGCCCAGCCGGCGCGCCACGTCGCCGCTGTCGCGCTCCTCCAGGCCGAGCACGGCGAAGTCCACCGCGGCCGCCTTGAGGATCTTCACGAAGGCGCGCAGGGTGCGCTGGTTGCGCATGTCGAAGGCGCCGTCGCCGACCCAGAACAGCACGTCGGCGCTCTTCTTCTCGCTCATCAGCGGCAGGTTCAGGTCGGCCGCCCAGTTCAACCGGCCGCCGGGGGCGAAGCCGCCGGGGTTGTCGGTGGCGATCAGGTTGTCCAGCACCTCGGCGCCCTTGTTCGGCGTGGCGCCTTTCTCCAGGGTCAGGTGGCGGCGCATGTCGACGATGGCGTCGACGTGCTCGATCATCATCGGGCACTCCTCGACGCAGGCCCGGCAGGTGGTGCAGGACCACAGGGTGTCGGCGTCGACCAGGGCCTTGCCATCCAGCGCGACGATCGGCTGGTGCGGGCCACCGCCGTGCTCGCCCAGCGGTTTGCCTGGATAGGGGCTGCCGGCGAACTTCGCGTCGTTGCCTCCGGCCAGGCCGATGACCATGTCCTGGATCAGCTTCTTCGGGTTCAGCGGCTGGCCGGCGGCGAACGCCGGGCACATCGCCTCGCACTTGCCGCACTGCACGCAGGCGTCGAACCCGAGCAACTGGTTCCAGGTGAAGTCGCTGGGCTTTTCCACGCCCAGCGGCGCGTGCGGATCGGCCAGGTCGAGCGCCTTGAGGCCGGTGGAGCGGCCGCCGCCGAAGCGTTCGGCGCGGCGGTGCCAGGCCAGGTGCAGGGCACCGGCGAAGGCATGCTTCATCGGCCCGCCCCAGGTCATGCCGAGGAACAGCTCGGACACGCCCCAGGCCACGCCAATGGCGAGGAGGCCGGCGAGGAACCAGCCGCCGAAGCCTTCCGGCAGGATGCCGGCCACCGGCAGGGTGGCGAGGAAGAAGCTCGCGGCGAACGCCAGCAGGCTCTTCGGCAGGCGCATCCAGGGGCCCTTCGACAGCCGCGACGGTGGGTCGAGGCGGCGGCGGGCGACGAACAGCGCGCCGACGAACATCAGCGCCGTGGCCGCCAGCAGGGCGAAGCCGAGGATCCGGCCGTGCAGCCCGAAACCGTGTACCAGGATCGCCAGCAGCGCCGCCAGGACGAAGCCGCCGGCGGTGGCGACGTGGGTCCTGGACATGTACCTGTCGCGCTCTACCACATGGTGCAGGTCCACCAGGTAGCGACGCGGCATCTGCAAGAGGCCGCCGATCCAGTCGACCTTGGCGGGTCGGCCGCGGCGCCACATGAGGAAGCGCTTCGCGGCGCCGAGCACGGCAAGTGCCAGGGCGGCGAAGAGTAGGACGGGAAGGAGGGTGTCGAGCATTTCTGGTCTCCCTGCGGGACGTCAGGCGGCGCTGGATCGGCCCCCTCTCCCGCTTGCGGGAGAGGGGGGGGCCGGCCGTGCCGGTCGGATGCCACGAGGCGTGTCTTAGAAATCCTTGCACAAGCGCAGCGCGTCATAGATCGCCGCATGGGTGTTGCGCTGGGCCACGCAGTCGCCGATGCGGAACAGCAGGTAGCCTTCGCCGGGCTGGTCCAGGCAGGGCTGCGGCTGGATCGCGAACAGCGCCTCGACGTCGATCTGGCCCTTGTTCCGCGAGCCCTGCTTGAGCGCGTAGTAGAGGCTCTCGTCGGGGCGCACGCCGTTCTCCACCACCACCTGGTCGACCACCCGCTCTTCCCGCGCGCCGGTGTATTCGTTCTCCAGCACCGCAACCAGCTTGTCGCCCTCGCGGTAGACCTTCTCCAGCATGAGGTCGCCGGTCATGATCACTTCCTTGGGATACATGCTGCGGTAGTAGGTGGGGAAGGTGGTGCCGCCGATGGCCACGCCCGGCTTGATGTCGTCGGTGACGATCTCCACCTGGGCGCCCTTGTCGGCGAGGAAGTCCGCCACCGACATGCCGCTGAACTCGCAGATGGTGTCGTAGACCAGCACGTTCTTGCCTGGCTCGACCGTGCCGTCGAGCACGTCCCAGCTGCTCACCACGAGGCCGTCGGCGGCGCCCCAGTGTTCGTTCTGCTCGAGGAACGGATGTCCGCCGTTGGCCAGCACCACCACGTCCGGGCGCAGGTCGAGGATGGTCTCGGGGTCGGCCGCGGTGCCCAGGCGCAGGTCGATGCCCAGGCGCGCCAGCTCCAGTTGGTACCAACGGGTGATGCCGGCGATCTGGTCGCGTTGCGGCGCCTTGGCGGCGGTGGTGATCTGGCCGCCGAGCTGCTCCTTCTTCTCGAACAGGGTCACGTCGTGGCCGCGCTCGGCCGCCACGCGGGCCGCTTCCATCCCGGCCGGCCCGCCGCCGACCACCACCACCTTGCGCTTCGGTCCGGCGGACTTCTCGATGATGTGCGGCACGCCCATGTATTCGCGGGAGGTCGCGGCGTTCTGGATGCACAGCACGTCCAGGCCCTGGTACTGGCGGTCGATGCAGTAGTTGGCGCCGACGCACTGCTTGATCTGGTCGACCTGGCCCATCTTGATCTTGGCGATCAGGTGCGGGTCGGCGATGTGCGCGCGAGTCATGCCGACCATGTCCACGTAGCCGCCTTCGAGGATGCGCGTAGCCTGGTTCGGATCCTTGATGTTCTGCGCGTGCAGCACCGGCACGTCGACCACTTCCTTGATGCCGGCCGCCAGGTGCAGGAACGGCTCCGGCGGGAAGGTCATGTTGGGGATGACGTTGGCCAGGGTGTTGTGGGTGTCGCAGCCGGAGCCGACCACGCCGATGAAGTCGAGCATGCCGGTATCGCTGTAGTACTTGGCGATCTGCTTCATGTCCTCGTGGGACAGGCCGTCCGGGTGGAACTCGTCACCGCAGATGCGCATGCCGACGCAGAAGTCCTCGCCGACCTCGGCGCGCACCGCCTTGAGCACCTCGAGGCCGAACTTCATGCGCCCCTCGAAGCTGCCACCCCATTCGTCGGTGCGCTTGTTGACCCGTGGGCTCCAGAACTGGTCGATCATGTGCTGGTGCACGGCGGACAGCTCGACACCGTCCAGGCCGCCTTCCTTGGCGCGGCGGGCGGCCTGCGCGTAGTTGCCGATGACCCGCCAGATCTCCTCCACCTCGATGGTCTTGCAGGTGGCGCGGTGCACCGGCTCGCGGATACCCGACGGCGACATCAGGGTCGGCCAGTGGTAGCCGTCCCAGCGCGAACGGCGCCCCATGTGGGTAATCTGGATCATGATCTTGGCGCCGTGCTTGTGCATGGCGTCCGCCAGGTTCTGGAAGTGCGGGATGATCCGGTCGGTGGACAGGTTCACCGAACTCCACCACTGCTGCGGGCTGTCGATGGCGACCACCGAGGAGCCGCCACAGATGGCCAGGCCGATGCCGCCCTTGGCCTTTTCCTCGTAGTACTTCACGTAGCGCTCGGTGGTCATCCCGCCGTCGGTGGCGTAGACCTCGGCGTGGGCGGTGGAGAGCACGCGGTTGCGGATGGTCAGCTTGCCGATCTGGATCGGCTGGAACATTGCTTCGAAGGCCATGACCCTTTCCTCGGCTTACAGGGGTTTGACGACGAACAGGCCGTCTTCGTGACCGTCCTCGGCGCCGCTGTAGACCTGTTCGGCCACGGTGCGCAGGCTGCTGCCGCGGGCGGCGAGGATCTGGTCCATGGCGCCGGCGAACCAGCCGGTGAACATGTAATCGACCTTGCGATTGACCTTGCCGTAGACGTAGACGAAGGCGGAGTGCCGCAGGCGGACCTCGGCGGTGCCTTCCTCGAGGTTGATCCGCTCGATCTCGAACAGGCCCCAGCCGCGCTGGGACAGGCGCTTCATGTAGTGCTCGAACACCGCCACGCCCTCCAGGCCGTGACATTCGGCTTCCTTCTCGCACCAGTGCCAGGCGGACTTGTAGCCGGCCTTGTAGAGGATCTCGGCGTAGGCGTCGGCGCCCAGCACTTCCTCGATGCCCATGTGGTTGTTGACGAAGAAATGTCGCGGTACGTAGAGCATCGGCAGGGCGTCGGTGGTCCAGACGCCGGTCTCGCTGTCGACCTCGATGGGCAGTTGGGGGGCATGTTTGGCCATGGTGTAAGCTCCGATTCTTTTGACTCCCTCTCTCCCTTCGGGGAGAGAGGCGGGGAGAGGGAAGATGGGTGCGATGCAATGCCCCTCCCTGGAGGGAGAGGCGACGAGTCGGGAATGGGCCGGGAGTTACTCGCCCCAGACGTCGCGCAGGACCCTTACCCAGTTCTCGCCCATCACCTTGCGCACCACGCGCTCGGGCATGCCGCGCTCGAGCAGGGTCTCGGTGAGGTTGGGGAATTCGCCGACGGTGCGGATGCCCAGCGGGTTGACGATCTTGCCGAAGTTGGTCAGGCGCCGGGCGTAGCCCTTGTCGTGGGTCAGCCACTCGAAGAAGTCGTGGCCGTGGCCCTGGGTGAAATCGGTGCCGATGCCGATGGCGTCCTCGCCGACGATGTTCATCACGTACTCGATGGCCTCGGCGTAGTCGTCGATGGTCGAGTCGATGCCTTTCTTGAGGAACGGCGCGAACATGGTCACGCCGACGAAGCCGCCATGGTCGGCGATGAACTTCAGCTCCTCGTCGGACTTGTTGCGCGGGTGTTCCTTGAGGCCGGACGGCAGGCAGTGGGAATAGCAGACCGGTTTCTTCGATTCGAGGATGACCTCTTCGGAGGTCTTGCTGCCGACGTGGGAGAGGTCGCACATGATGCCGACCCGGTTCATCTCCGCGACGATCTCCCGACCGAAGCCGGAGAGCCCGCCGTCACGCTCGTAGCAGCCGGTGCCGACCAGGTTCTGGGTGTTGTAGCACATCTGCACGATGCCCACGCCGAGCTGCTTGAACACCTCGACGTAGCCGATCTGGTCCTCGAATGCGTGGGCATTCTGGAAGCCGTAGAGGATGCCGGTCTTGCCCTGCTCCTTGGCCTTGCGGATGTCCGCGGTGCTGCGCACCGGGATCACCAGGTCGCTGTTGTCGCGGATCAGCTTGTTGCTGGCGACGATATTGTTCACCGTCGCCTGGAAGCCTTCCCATACCGATACGGTGCAATTGGCGGCGGTCAGGCCGCCCTTGCGCATGTCCTCGAACAGTTCGCGGTTCCACTTGGCGATGATCAGACCGTCGATGACGATGCTGTCGGCGTGCAATTCGGCTGGGCTCATCTGGCATACCCCTTTCAGGCTGGGCGCGCCGGGACTTGTGCCGACGCTTTGGGGGCAGCATATCGTCGGGGCCCGGCGCGACCCGGCCCGAAAACGACCAGGGTCGTGCCGAAAGCGTCAAGCGTGCGACCGCAACGACGGAGGGCAATGTCGCGGATGGAACAGGCGCTGGCCGCCCGGGGCCGCCAACGGGGAGTGCGCGCGCCCCTGCCGGCGCGGGTTCAGAGGCCGAGTTCGCCGAGCGACGGATGGTCGTCCGGCCGGCGCCCCAGCGGCCAGCGGAACAGCCGCTGGTCCTCGCGGATCGGCAGGTCGTTGATGCTGGCGTGACGTTCGTACATCAAGCCCTGCTCGTCGAACGCCCAGTTCTCGTTGCCGTAGGAGCGGAACCAGTTGCCCGAGTCGTCGTGCCATTCATAGGCGAAGCGCACGGCGATGCGGTTGCCGGTAAACGCCCAGAGTTCCTTGATCAGCCGGTACTCCTGCTCGCGCTGCCACTTGCCGCTGAGGAATTCGACGATCCGCTCGCGGCCGCGGACGAAGGTCGAGCGATTGCGCCAGACGCTGTCGGGGCTGTAGGCCAGCGAGACGCGCTGCGGGTCGCGGCTGTTCCAGCCGTCCTCGGCGGCGCGGACCTTCTGCGCGGCGGTTTCGGCGGTGAAGGGGGGAAGCGGGGGACGGACGTCACTCATGGCGGGCTCCTCGGTCTGCGGTGGTTTTCGATGGGAACAGCGTAGGGCAGGGCGAGCGCGGCCGAATGACGTCGATCCCACGGATCCTGCCAATCCCGCCTCGCCCCCTGGCTGTTTGCCAGGCTGGCCAGACCTACCCCGGAGAGGGCTATGATGGCCGCCACCGGAGTGGACAAGGATCGACCTCGCGCAATGACCTCCAC
The DNA here is from genome assembly GCF_013343155.1 of Pseudomonas sp. FDAARGOS_761. Classification (NCBI taxonomy): domain Bacteria; kingdom Pseudomonadati; phylum Pseudomonadota; class Gammaproteobacteria; order Pseudomonadales; family Pseudomonadaceae; genus Pseudomonas; species Pseudomonas sp. FDAARGOS_761. Next base: position 5,772,731 of record NZ_CP054572.1, read on the forward strand.
CACCTACCTCGGCCTGCTGCTGGTCGGTATCCAGGTACTCGGCTTCGTCGCCGCCATCCATGCCGTGCTCACCGTGCGCACCGCCCAGGGCGCGATCGCCTGGGCCACCTCGCTGGTATTCATGCCGTACCTGACCCTGCTGCCGTACCTGGTGTTCGGTCGCAGCCGTTTCGACGCCTACATCGAGGCGCGGCGCCAGGCCAACCGCGAGATGCACCTGGCGGCCGCCGAGCTGGACTGGCGTCCCTGGGTCGAGGAGGCCCTGGCGGCCCGCCAGGTCAGCGGCTACAAGGGGCTCAAGGCGCTGGTGCGGATGACCCGCACGCCGACCCTGGCGAACAACCGGGTGCGCCTGCTGGTCAACGGCGAGGCCAGCTTCGAGGCGATGTTCAAGGCGATTTCCGCCGCCCGCCAGGTGATCCTGGTGCAGTTCTTCATCGTCCGCGACGACGCCCTCGGCCAGCGCCTCCAGCAACTGCTGCTGGAACGCGCGGCCAACGGCGTCGAGGTGTTCTTCCTCTATGACGCCATCGGCAGCCACGCGCTGCCGCACCGCTATGTCGAGCGGCTGCGCCAGGGCGGCGTGCAGGTGCATGGCTTCAGCACCGGCAGCGGCATGCTCAACCGCTTCCAGGTGAATTTCCGCAACCACCGCAAGGTCGTGGTGGTGGATGGCGAGTGCGGTTTCGTCGGCGGGCACAACGTCGGCGTCGAGTACCTCGGCGAGAAGCCGCCGCTGGCGCCCTGGCGCGACACCCACATGGAACTGCGCGGGCCGGCGGTGGCGTGCCTGCAGGAAAGCTTCGCCGAGGACTGGTACTGGGCGACCCACAGCCTGCCGCCGCTGATCCTGCCGCCGCAGTACGACAGCGAGGGCGCGCTCTGCCAGGTAGTCGCCAGCGGTCCGGCGGATGCCCAGGAAACCTGCTCGCTGTTCTTCGTCGAGATGATCAACGCCGCCCACGAGCGGGTCTGGATCACCTCGCCGTATTTCGTTCCCGACGAAGCGGTGATGGCCGCCCTGCGCCTGGCGGTGCTGCGCGGCGTCGACGTGCGCCTGCTGATACCCTCGCGCCCGGACCACCGCACGGTGTATGCCGCGTCCAGCCTCTACGCGCTGGAGGCGATCCGTGCCGGGGTCAAGGTGTTCCGCTACCAGCCCGGCTTCCTCCACCAGAAGGTGGTGCTGGTGGACCGCGACACCGCCGCCGTCGGCAGCGCCAACCTGGACAACCGTTCGTTCCGGCTGAACTTCGAGGTGATGGTGGTGACCGTCGACGAGGGCTTCGCCGGTGAGGTGGAGGCGATGCTCGAGGCGGACTTCGCCGAGTCGCTCGAATTCACTCCGGAAGACCGCCGCAGCGTGCGCCGCCTGCAGCAACTGGGGATGCGCGTGGCGCGGCTGGTCTCGCCGATCCTCTGAAAACCTTCGCGGACTCTGTACGTCGGCAAAACCGCGTTGGAAACGGCTTCGGAAAACTCGGTTGCCGTTCGGGGACTCCGCTTCCCCGGCCGTTTTCGCCCGGTTTCTCCAGCTCGCCAGATCGTCGGCAGGTCCTGAGCGACGCCTCTGCCGCCCGCCGACCGCGCGGGCGTGCAGCTTTTCCCTAGCCAGCGACTACAAAAATCATAATTTCGCTATTCCCCGGCTCTGAACAGAATGCGGCCATCACGCAACCGCAGAACAAGAACGACCAGAGTCCGAGGAACCGAGCCATGACCGACCTGAATCGCACCGCCTTGCCCTCGCGCACGGACGGGACCGTGGAAAAGACCGACACCCTCGTCGTCGGCGCCGGCCAGGCCGGCGTGGCGATGAGCGAGCACCTGAGCCGGCTCGGCGTGCCGCACCTGGTCCTGGAGCGCAACCGCATAGCCGAGGCCTGGCGCAGCGGACGCTGGGACTCGCTGGTGGCCAACGGCCCGGCCTGGCACGACCGCTTCCCAGGAATGGAATTCGACATCGATCCCGACGGTTTCCCCGGCAAGGACCAGGTGGCGGCCTATTTCGAGGCCTACGCGAAGAAATTCGACGCGCCGATCCGTACCGGCGTCGAGGTGAGGAAGGTGGTGCGCAATGTCGGCCGCCCCGGCTTCACCGTGGAAACCTCCGCAGGGACCATCGAGGCCAACCGCGTGGTCGCCGCCACTGGCCCGTTCCAGCGTCCGGTGATCCCGCCGATCGCGCCGCGCGACGAGCGTATCCGGCAGATCCACTCGGCCCACTACTACAACCCGCAGCAGCTGCCCGAAGGTGCGGTACTGGTGGTCGGCGCCGGTTCGTCGGGGGTACAGATCGCCGACGAGCTGCAACGTGCCGGGCGCCAGGTCTACCTCTCGGTGGGCGCCCATGACCGTCCGCCGCGTTCCTACCGCAACCGCGACTTCTGCTGGTGGCTGGGCGTGCTCGGCGAATGGGATGCGGAAGTCGCCAAGCCCGGGCGCGAGCATGTGACCATCGCCGTGAGCGGTGCCCGCGGCGGACATACCGTGGACTTCCGCGCCCTGGCGCATCAGGGCGTGACCCTGGTCGGACTGACCGAATCCTTCGTCGACGGCGTCGCGACCTTCCGGCCGGACCTGGCGGAGAACCTGGCGCGCGGCGACGAGAACTACCTGGCGTTGCTCGACGCCGCCGACGCCTATGTCGCCCGCAACGGCCTCGACCTGCCGGAAGAGCCCGAGGCGCGCCGCCGGCTGCCGGACCCGCAGTGCGTGACCGATCCGATCCTCGAACTGGACCTGGCCGAGGCCGGGGTGGGCAGCATCATCTGGGCCACCGGCTATGCCGTCGACTTCGGCTGGCTGCAGGTCGATGCCTTCGACCGCGACGGCAAGCCGCGCCACCAGCGTGGCGTGTCCAGCGAACCCGGCGTGTACTTCATCGGCCTGCCCTGGCTATCGCGGCGCGGCTCCTCGTTCATCTGGGGCGTCTGGCACGACGCGCGCCATGTCGCCGACCACATCGCCATCCAGCGCAAGTACCTCGCATACCGCGACGCCGCCCAGCGCCAGGAACAGGACCGCGCCTCGCAAGCTCCGCAAACCAGCCTCCAGGAAGTCAGCTGATGCCTACCCATACCCGCATTCGCATGTTCAACACCAAGGACACCTACCCCAACCAGTCCCTGGACAACGATCTCTGCCAGGCCGTGCGCGCCGGCAACACGGTGTACGTGCGCGGCCAGGTCGGCACCGACTTCGACGGCAACCTGGTCGGCCTCGGCGATCCGCGCGCCCAGGCCGAGCAGGCGATGAAGAACGTCAAGCAACTGCTGGAGGAAGCCGGCAGCGACCTCTCGCACATCGTCAAGACCACTACCTACCTGATCGATCCGCGCTACCGCGAGCCGGTCTATCGCGAAGTCGGCAAGTGGCTCAAAGGGGTGTTCCCGATCTCCACCGGACTGGTGGTCTCGGCCCTCGGCCAGCCGCAGTGGCTGATGGAGATCGACGTGATCGCGGTGATTCCCGACGACTGGCAGCAATGAGGAGGCGCGCGCCATGACCTTTTCCATCGTCGGCCGCTGCGCCGAAACCGGCCAGCTGGGCATCGCCATCAGCTCGTCGAGCATCGCCGTCGGCGCCCGTTGTCCCTGGCTGCGCGCCGGCACCGGCGCGGTGGCTACGCAGAACATCACCCTGCCGGCGCTCGGCCCGCAGATCCTCGACCGCCTCGACCAGGGCCTGGCCCCTGGCGAAGCGCTGGACCAGGCGCTGAGCAGCAACGGCTATGGCCAGTATCGCCAGGTCACGGTGATCGACCAGCACGGCCGCACCGCGCTGTTCACCGGCCGCGAGGCGCTCGGCGTCCACCATGCGCGGGCCGGCGAGCAATGCGTGGCGGCCGGCAACCTGCTGGCCGCGCCGGAAGTGATCGAGGCGATGGTGGATGCCTTCGAGAGCGCCGAAGGCCTGCTCGCCGAGCGCCTGCTGGCGGCGATGGGTGCCGCGCTGGCCGCTGGTGGCGAAGCCGGGCCGGTGCATTCGGCGGCGCTGTCGGTGGTCGGCGACCTGCTCTGGCCGGTGGTCGACCTGCGCGTCGACTGGGCCGAGCACGACCCCATCGGCCAGCTCGAGCGACTGTGGCTCGCCTACAAGCCGCAGATGCAGGACTATGTGACCCGCGCCCTCGACCCGACCCGTGCGCCGAGCTACGGCGTGCCCGGCGACGAGTGAGCGGGTCGTTCCCTTCCTCGACGGCGCAGCGCGAGACCTGCGCCCTGGAGCCCGACATGCCCGGCAGCCGCGACATCCTCGCCGACCTGGTGGCCTTCGACACCGTCAGCCGCGAGTCCAACCTGGCGCTGATCGACTACGTCCGCGACTACCTGGCGGGTTTCGGCGTCGACAGCGAACTGTTCTTCGACGCCGACGGCCGCAAGGCCAATCTCTATGCCACCATCGGCCCCAGCGACCGTGGCGGCGTCTGCCTTTCCGGGCATACCGACGTGGTGCCGGCGGACGGCCAGGCCTGGAGCGTGCCGCCGTTCCGGCTCAGCGAGCGCGATGGTCGCCTCTACGGGCGTGGCACGGCGGACATGAAGGGCTACCTGGCCTGCGTGCTGGCGGCCGTCCCGGCGTTCCTCGCCGCGCCGTTGCGCCTGCCGGTGCACCTGGCGTTCTCCTACGACGAGGAAGTCGGCTGCCTGGGCGTCCGTTCGCTGCTCGCGGCGCTGGAGCGGCGTCCGCACAAGCCGTTGCTGTGCATCATCGGCGAGCCCACCGAGCTGAAGCCGGTGCTCGGCCACAAGGGCAAGCTGGCCATGCGCTGCGAGGTGCACGGCGCGGCCTGCCATTCGGCCTACGCGCCGCAGGGGGTGAATGCCATCGAATACGCCGCGCGGCTGATCGGCCGCCTCGGCGAGATCGGCGCGCGCCTGGCGGCGCCGGAGCGCCACGACCGGCGTTTCGACCCGCCCTACTCGACGGTGCAGACCGGACTGATCCAGGGCGGCCGGGCGCTGAACATCGTGCCCGCCGAGTGCCGCTTCGACTTCGAGGTCCGCGCGCTGCCGGCGGACGACCCGCGGCAGGTCGCCGAGGAACTCCGTGACTATGCCGAAAGCGAACTGCTGCCGCGGATGCGTGCGGTAGAGCGAAGTACCGATATCCGCTTCACGCCGCTATCGGCCTATCCCGGCCTGCTCACCGCAGACGACAGCCAGGCGGCGGAGCTGATCGGCCTGCTCAGCGGTTCGACGGATTTCTCCACCGTGGCCTTCGGCACCGAGGGCGGGCTGTTCCACCAGGCCGGTATCCCGGCGGTGATCTGCGGTCCCGGCAGCATGGACCAGGGCCACAAGCCGGACGAGTTCGTCAGCCTCGCTCAGCTCGAGGCGTGCGACGCCCTGCTGGCGCGCCTGGCGGCGTGGCTGCGGGAGCCTTGAGCGGCAGCACCGCGCGGTCCTGGCTGGGACTGGCGGCGAAGCGCGCGCGGTAGCTGCGGGAGAAGTACGAAGGCGACTCGAAGCCGCAGGCCAGGCTCACCTGTAGCACGCTGAGGTCGGTCTGGCGCAGCAACTGGCGGGCCTTGTCCAGGCGCAGGCCGAGGTAGAAGTTCGAGGGCGTGTCGTCCAGGTGCACGCGGAACAGCCGTTCCAGCTGGCGGCGGGTGACCTGGATGCGCTCGGCCAGCTCCAGGGTGGTCAGTGGCGGCTCGGTATGCCGCTCCATCTCGCCGATCACCTGCACCAGCTTGCGGTTGCTCACGCCATAGCGGGTCGCCACCTGCAGGCGCTGGTGGTCCTGGCGCGGGCGGATGCGGCCGAGCACGAACTGCTCGGAAACCTGCACCGCCAGTTGCGGACCGTGGGCCTGGGCGATCAGGTCGAGCATCAGGTCGATGGAGGCGGTGCCGCCGGCCGAGGTGATGCGCGGTCCGTCGATCTCGAACAGCTCCTGGGTCACGCTCAGTTGCGGGTAGGACTCCTGGAAGGCGTCGATGGCTTCCCAGTGCAGGGTCGCGCGGCGCCCGTCGAGCAGACCGGCCTCGGCCAGCACCACGCTGCCGGTATCGATGCCACCGAGGGTCACGCCGTTGCGGTCGAGCTTGCGCAGCCACTGCACCAGTGCCGGGGTGACCGCCCGCAGCGGCTCGAAGCCGGCCACCACGAACAGCAGGTCGCCTTTCTTCAACGGCTCCAGCGCGCCGTCGCTGTTCACCGACATGCCATTGCTGGCCAGCACCGGACCGCCGTCGGCGCTGAGCACGTGCCAGCGGTAGAGGTCGGCGTGGAAGCGGTTGGCCACGCGCAGTGGCTCCACGGCGGAAACGAAGCCCATTACCGAGAAGCCGGGCAGCAGGAGAAACCAGAAGTCCTGGGACATGGGGTGCTCCGGGGTTGAGGTTGCGCAGCCTGTGTGTAGCGCAGGCCCGCCGCGCTTGGCAATGGCCAGGTCGCTGCAGTGCAAGAGCTGGTCGCCGCAGTGCGCTTCGCCGCCGTCCCGGCTGCGTACCTTGGTCGCCAGGGTCGGTCTCGCAAGGGGCCGGCGCCCACCTCGCAGAAAAACAATCAATAGCCGCACGAGGGGAGACCGATGAAGACGACGATTCGCCAGCTGGGCTGCGCCCTGCTGATCCTGGCCAGTGGCGCCGCCCTGGCCGCCGAACCCGAGCAGTGCCGCACGGTGCGCCTGGGCACGGTGAACTGGACCGACGTGGTCGCCAGCAGTGCCGTGGCCGAAGCCTTGCTCGACGGCCTGGGCTACCAGGTGAAGCAGACCAGCGCCTCGCAACAGATCGTCCTGGCCGGCCTGGCCGACAAGCAGCTGGACCTGTTCCTCGGCTACTGGCAACCGACCATGCAGCCGGTCGCCAGGCCTTACCTGGACAAAGGCCGGATCGAAGTGATCGAGCCGCCGACCCTGGCCGACGCGCAGTCCACCTATGCGGTGCCGAGCTACGTCGCCGAGGGCGGGCTGAAGACCTTCGCCGACATCGCCCGCTTCAAGGACAAGCTTGGCGGCCGCATCTACGCCATCGAGCCAGGCAGCGGCTCGAACCGCATCACCCGGAAGATGATCGACGACAACCGTTTCGGCCTGAAGGGCTTCCAGCTGGTGGAGTCCAGCGAGGCCGGGATGCTCACGGCGGTGAAGCGGGCGATCAAGCGCAAGCAGTGGGTGGTGTTCTTCGGCTGGAAGCCGCATCCGATGAACCTGCAGATCGACATGACCTACCTCACCGGCAGCGAGGATGTGTTCGGTCCCGACGAGGGCGCGGCCACCGTCTCCACCATGACCGCCGCCGGCTACCAGGCGCAGTGCGGTAACGTCGCCCGGCTGCTGCACAACCTGCGCTTCAGCAGCGCCCAGGTCAGCCAGGTGATGGCGCCGATCCTCGATCGCACCCAGCCCCTCGACGCCGCGCGCCAGTGGCTGAAGGCCAACCCCGAGCCGCTGAAGGCCTGGCTGGATGGCGTGAGCACCTTCGACGGCAAGGACGGCCTGGCCGCGCTCCAGGCCTCGCTGAAGTAACCCGCACCTATCCGTTCCGCCCGGCGCGGCCGGGCGGGGCTTCGTACACCCCGAATACAGGAAGCTACCACCGTGAACCATGAAGTCATCGTCACCTGCGCGGTGACCGGCGCCGGCGATACCGTCGGCCGGCATCCGGCGATCCCGGTCACTCCGAAACAGATTGCCGAGGCCGCCATCGAGGCGGCCAGGGCCGGCGCCACCGTCGCCCACTGCCACGTCCGCGACCCCGCCACCGGCAAGCCCAGTCGCGACGTGGCGCTGTACCGTGAAGTGGTCGAGCGTATCCGCGAAAGCGACACCGACGTGATCATCAACCTCACCGCCGGCATGGGCGGCGATCTGGAGATCGGCAAGGGCGAGCAGCCCCTGGAGTTCGGTGCCGGCACCGACCTGGTCGGCCCGCTGGAGCGGCTCAGGCATGTCGAGGAGCTGCTGCCGGAAATCTGCACCCTGGACTGCGGCACCCTCAATTTCGGCGACGGCGACTACATCTACGTCTCCACCCCTGCGCAACTGCGCGCCGGCGCCCGGCGCATCACCGAGCTGGGGGTCAAGGCCGAGCTGGAAATCTTCGATACCGGCCACCTCTGGTTCGCCAAGCAGATGCTCAAGGAAGGGCTGCTGGAGGATCCGCTGTTCCAGATCTGCCTGGGCATTCCCTGGGGCGCGCCGGCCGATACCACGACCATGAAGGCGATGGCCGACAACCTGCCGCCGGGGGCGACCTGGGCCGGCTTCGGCATCGGCCGCACGCAGATGCCGATGGTCGCCCAGGCCATGTTGCTGGGCGGCAACGTGCGGGTCGGCCTGGAGGACAACATCTGGCTGGACAAGGGCGTGCCGGCGAGCAACGGCAGCCTGGTGGAGCGCGCCATCGAGATCATCGAGCGCCTCGGCGGGCGCGCCCTGAGCCCGGCGGAAGGGCGCCGCAGGATGAACCTGAAGCCGCGCTGATTTCTTCCTCCCCGCCCCGTTGGGGGCGGGAACAACCTCTGGAGATGTCCATGTCCTTCGTCACCGAGATCAAGACCTTCGCCGCCCTCGGTAGCGGCGTCATCGGCAGCGGCTGGATCGCCCGCGCCCTGGCCCACGGCCTCGACGTCGTCGCCTGGGATCCGGCGCCGGGCGCCGAAGCGGCGTTGCGCGCGCGCGTCGCCAATGCCTGGCCGGCCTTGCGGAAACAGGGCCTGGCGCCCGGCGCGGCGCAGGAGCGCCTGCGCTTCGTCGCGAGCATCGAGGAATGCGTGGGCGACGCCGATTTCATCCAGGAGAGCGCCCCCGAGCGGCTCGACCTGAAGCTCGACCTGCACGCCAGGATAAGCGCCGCGGCGCGGCCCGACGTGCTGATCGGTTCCTCCACCTCGGGCCTGCTGCCCAGCGAGTTCTACGCCGAGGCGAGCCACCCCGAGCGCTGCCTGGTCGGCCACCCGTTCAACCCGGTCTACCTGCTGCCGCTGGTGGAGGTGGTCGGCGGCGAACGCACCGCTGTCGAGGCCGTGCGGGCGGCGATGCGGGTCTACGAGTCGCTGGGCATGCGTCCGCTGCACGTACGCAAGGAAGTGCCCGGCTTCATCGCCGACCGCTTGCTCGAGGCGCTCTGGCGCGAGGCGCTGCACCTGGTCAACGACGGCGTGGCCACGACCGGCGAGATCGACGATGCGATCCGCTTCGGCGCCGGCCTGCGCTGGTCGTTCATGGGCACCTTCCTGACCTACACCCTGGCCGGTGGCAACGCCGGCATGCGCCACTTCATGGCGCAGTTCGGCCCGGCGCTGCAATTGCCCTGGACCTACCTGCCGGCGCCGGAACTCACCGAGGCCCTGATCGACCGGGTGGTGGAGGGCACCGCCGAGCAGCAGGGCGCGCGCAGCATCGCCGAGCTCGAGCGCTACCGCGACGACTGCCTGCTGGCGGTGCTCGGGGCGATCAGGGAAACCAAGGCCCGGCACGGCTTCGCCTTCGCCGAGTGACATGACGCGCCTTCCGCCCCGCCGGGCGGAGCGCAACCACGGAGCCTGCCATGAGCCAAGCCCTGACGACCTACGAGACGCCGGTCCTGCCCGAGTGGGTGGACTACAACGGCCACTTGCGCGATGCCTTCTACCTACTGGTGTTCAGCTACGCCACCGATGCGCTGATGGCGCATATCGGCCTGGACAGCCAGAACCGCGACGCCAGCGGACACTCGCTGTTCACCCTGGAATGCCACCTGAACTTCCTCCACGAGGTGAAGGAGGGCGCCAGGGTCGAGGTGCGCACGCAACTGCTCGGTCACGATCGCAAGCGCCTGCATATCCACCATGCCCTGTACCTGCCTGGCAGCGGGCAGGCGCTGGCGCTGAGCGAGCAGATGCTGCTCCACGTCAGCCTCGACGGCCCGCGCTCGGTGCCGTTCGCAGGCGAGGTGCTGGCGCGGGTCGAGGCGCTCGCCGAGGCACATCGCGCGCTCCCCGTGCCGGAAGGTGTCGGTCGGGTGATCGGCCTGCCGCCGCTGCGCTGAGCGCGATGGCTGCGAAGTATCCGCTGTCTCCGGCGATGTGGCGCTTCGTCGAGCACAGCCGGGCGTTCGCCAGCGACAGTCCGCGCCTGGATGCGCAACGTGCGGCCTACGCGCGGATGTGCCAGGCGTTCGCGCCGCCGCGCCCGGCCGGTTTGCGGGTGCTCGACTCCTGCTTGCCGGCCGCGCCGCCGGTGCGCGTGCGCCGCTATCGCCCCGACCGCCCGGCACCGCCCGGTGGCTGGCCGGCGCTGCTCTACCTGCACGGTGGTGGCTGGATGCTCGGCGGCCTCGATTCACACGATTTCATCTGCGCCGACCTGGCGGCGCGCCTGGGCCTGCTGGTGCTGGCGGTGGATTACCGACTGGCGCCGGAGCATCCGTTCCCGGCGGCATTGCAGGATTGCCTGCGTGCCTGGCAGGCGCTGAGCCTGGGCGAGCTGGACGAAGCGCTGGATGGGCGACGCCTGCTGGTGGCCGGCGACAGCGCCGGCGGCAACCTGGCGGCGGCGCTGTGCCTGGCCCTGCGCGATGGCGGCGCGCCGTCGCCGGCTGCGCAGATATTGCTCTATCCCTTGCTGTCCGCCGCGCCATCGCCCTCGCGGATCGACTGCGTCGACGCGCCGTTGCTCGGCCTCGGCGATGTGCAGGCGTGCCTGGACGCCTACCTGCCGCTGGCGGCGCTGCACCGACAGCCGCTGGCGCTGCCCCTGGAGGCCGCTGATTTCACTGGCCTGCCGCCGGCCTTCGTGGCGGTCGCCGAATTCGATCCGCTGCGCGACGACGGCGAGCGCTATGGCGCAGCGCTACGCGCGGCGGGTGGCGAGGCAGGGTTCTATCCGGGAAACGGGCTGGTCCATGGCTGCCTGCGCGGCCACGGCATCGACGAGGTGGAAGCCCTGCACGAGGCCTTGCGGCGGGCCGTGCAGGGCTTCCTGGCGGAGGACTCAGGCGAGCGCCAGGCGGGTGAGTAATCCACCGCCGAGTACCAGCCAGGCGAATAGCAGGGCGGCCAGCAGCAGCGGCTTGAGGCCGGCGCGGCGGATCGCCGAGAGGTGCGTGCCGAGGCCGAGGCCGGCCATCGCCATGGCCAGGAGGAAGGTGTCGAGGTCGTTGACGTGGCTGACCAGCGCCGGCGGCAGGCTGACCAGCGAGTTGAGCCCGGCGACCAGTACGAAGCCGACGGCAAACCAGGGAATGGTGATCTTGGTCGCGCCGCTGTGCTGCCGGCGGTGCGCCTTGTCGCGTGCCAGCCAGGCCGAGAGCAGGATCAGGAAGGGCGCCAACATCATTACCCGGACCATCTTGGCGATCACCGCGGTATCCGCTGCCTCGATGCCGATCGAACGACCCGCGGCGACCACTTGGGCCACCTCGTGCACCGTGGCACCGATGTACACGCCCCAGGTGCCAGGGTCGCGCGGCAGCAGCCCCCAGTCCTGGTCGAGCTGGAACAGCGCCGGATAGAGGAAGATGCCCAGGGTGCCGAACACCACCACGGTGGAGACCGCCACCGCGACCTGTTCGGCACGGCCGCGCACGACCGGCTCGGTGGCCATCACCGCGGCGGCGCCGCAGATCGAACTGCCGGCGCCGATCAGCAGGGTGGTGGTGCGGTCCAGGCCGAACAGCCGGGTGCCGAGCAGGCACGCCAGGCCGAAGGTGCTGGCGAGCATCAGGGCGTCCAGCAGCACGCCGTGCAATCCGACGCCGGCGATGTCCTGGAAGGTCAGGCGCAGGCCGTAGAGGATGATCCCGGCGCGCAGCAGGATCTGCTTGGAGAAGCCGACGCCGGCGGCGCTGCCGGCGGCGATCCGAGGGTACAGGGTGTTGCCGACGACGATGCCGAGCACGATGGCCAGGGTCAGCGCGCTGATGCCGTTGTGCTGCAACCATTGCGAACGACCCAGGAGGATCGCCGCGCCGGCCAGGGCGGCGCTGAGCAGCAGGCCGGGGATGAGTTTCTGGACCTGGGCCAGGGGTCTGGTACCGGTCTTGACGGGGAGGGTGTGCATCCTTTGCTCCTCAGGTGAGGTCACGGGACGCAGGTTAGGTAGCGGGCATGAATTTGTGAAACGAATAGTTTCTGTATTAAATACCTGAAAAACAGGTAGGTGAGTCCATGGCCCTCAGTTTCCGTCAGCTCCAGATCTTCTGTGCGGTGGCTCGCTGCGGCAGTACCACGGCGGCGGCGGAATCCATCTCGCTGTCGCAGTCGGCCACCAGCGCTGCGCTCAACGAGCTGGAGTCGCAGCTTTCCACGCGCCTGTTCGACCGGGTCGGCAAGCGCCTGCAACTGAACGAGGTCGGCCGCCGCTTCCTGCCCCAGGCATTGCGCCTGCTCGACGGGGTGGCGCAACTGGAGCAGCAGTTCGCGGTTTCCGCCGCGCCCCAGGCGAGCCTGACGGTGGCGGCCAGCAGCACCATCGGCAACTACGTGCTGCCACGCCTGCTGGCCTCCTTCGAGCGGGAGCAGCCGGGGGTGAGGGTCAACGCCAGCATCGGCAACACCGGTTCGGCGGTGCAGGACGTGGTGACCTTCGCGGCGGACATCGGCCTCATCGAAGGCCCCTGCCACGAGCCGGGCCTGCGGGTGGAGCCCTGGCTCGAGGACAGCCTGATCGTGGTGGCGGCGCCCGGCCACCCGCTGGCCTTGCGCACCCAGGTCTCCCGCGAGGCCCTGCGCCGTGCGCGCTGGCTGCTGCGCGAGCCCGGCTCGGGCACGCGCGAGGAGGTCAGCCACGCCCTGCTGGGCCACCTGCATTACCTGGAAGACAGCCTGGACCTGGGCAGCTCCGAGGCGATCAAGCACAGCGTCGCCGCCGGGCTGGGCATCAGTTGCCTGTCGCGCTGGGTGGTCGAGGAACAGTTGGCCTCCGGCGCGCTGGTCGAACTGCGCAGCAGCCTGCCGCCGTTGCGCCGGCGTTTCTACATGCTGCGCCAGCGCGACAAGTTCCTCTCGCCGGGCTTCGAGCACTTCTGGGAACACTGTCGGGCGGGACTCGGCGCCGGCTAGCCGGCTCCCGGTAAAAAGATCCCCCTGCCGCGCCCGACGCGCGGAGGGGGATGAAAAAGGAGCCAGGAACGGCCCTCAGTGTGAGTCTGGCGTTTTCCGGAAGCCGTCCGCTGCATTCCGCAAGCCGCTGGAGGTGATTGTGGCGGTGTCGCTGACGGTCGAATTAGCCGAAAACGACCTGCCCATGTCCAGGCGGGACAGCCCCCTTGCCGGGAGCGACGTGGGCTCAGCAGAATCGATGGCAATCCCCATCGAAGGAGCTGCCGCGATGATGCACGCCGATCTGATCGACCAGGACGATTTCCGCGAACGCCTGCAGGCGCTGGGCTTCAGCGTGCCGCCGGACTCGACTCCGGAGCAGGCCTGCGAATACGCCGTGCGTGGCCTCAGCCCGGAGCGCGCCCAGGCGCTGCGGCGGCTGGTGGAGGACATGCTCGGCGGGCACGCCACGCTGCTGCCGGCGGTGCGCGAGGCGATTTCCCGGCAACTGCTGCCGGCGCTGGTGCCGCGGGGCTGACAAGGCCCTGCCCGCCCCGTGGACGGGGCGGGCAGGGACGCGCGGTCAGATCCGCACGCTGGCGAAGGTCGACTCGCCCTGCGCCTGGCTCAGGGCCGACAGCGCCGAGGAGTTGGGCATCAGCGCCAGGTCCTGCGGGATCGGCATCAGCACCACCGGCTGGCCCAGCGGCTGGCCCTGGCGCTCGTCACGCGGCGGGATGCCGAAGTACTCACGGTAGCACTTGGAGAAGTGCGGGGTGGAGACGAAGCCGCAGACCGAGGCCACCTCGATGATCGACATGGACGTCTGCTTGAGCAACTGGCGGGCGCGGATCAGGCGCAGCTTCAGGTAGTAGCGCGACGGCGAGCAGTGCAGGTACTTCTGGAACAGCCGCTCGAGCTGGCGACGCGAGACGTTGACGTAGACCGCCAGTTCGTCGAGGTCGATCGGTTCCTCCAGGTTGGCCTCCATCAGCGCGACGATCTCCTGCAACTTCGGCTGGTTGGTGCCGAGCATGTGCTTGAGCGGCACGCGCTGGTGGTCCTGCTCGTTGCGGATGCGCTCGTAGATGAACATCTCGGAGATCGCCGCCGACAGCTCGCGGCCATGCTCGCGGCCGATCAGGTGCAGCATCATGTCCATCGGCGCGGTGCCGCCGGAAGAGGTGAAGCGGTTGCGGTCGATGGAGAACAGGCGGGTGCTCATGGCCACCCGGGGGAAGGCTTCCTGCATCGCCGCCAGGCATTCCCAGTGCACGCTGCAATCGTAGCCGTCGAGCAGGCCGGCGCGGGCCAGCGCCCAACTGCCGGTGCACACCGCGCCGAGGCGCCGACCCTGGCGGGCCTGGGCCTGGAGGAACGTGACGTGCTCGCGGGTGACGCTGCGCTGGATGCCGACGCCGCCGCAGACGATCACGCAATCCACTGCCGGGGCGTTGTCGGTACCGGCGTCGGGGGTGATCTGCAGGCCGTCGCTGGCCCAGACCTGGCGGCCGTCCAGGCTCAGCGTATGCCAGCGGTAGAGTTCGCGTCCCGAGAGCTGGTTGGCCATGCGCAACGGTTCCACCGCCGAGGCCAGGGAGATCAGGGTGAAGTTATCCAGCAGCAGGAAGCCGATGGACTGCGGATTTCGGTTCTGTGGCGGAACTCCGGGCGCGTACGTGGTCATGGGTGTATCTCCTCACGCTGAGCAAGCAGGCCTCTCACGAGGCTTTTTTTATGATTGTTGGAATTTCCGGGTGGCTGCTTGGGCCACGCCGTCGGCGTTGCTTGTAACCAGAGCAAGGCAAATGCCATGCCTATATTGATTGGGCGTTCAATCAAAAAAGCCGGAAGGCTTTAGCCCGGCATTTCCACTCGGGCCTGGCACAACGACAGCATGGGCGACGACTGGCGGCGCGCCGCGCGCTTGAGCATTTCGGTAGCACCAGGGCGGCCCCCGGCGAGAAGGCGGGGCAGCGGCCGTGGCGACAAAGGTAACGACGGGCGGCGAGCCGTTACCCCGCAGTGTGACGGATGGCGACCGCCCGGTCACGCGTCATATGCGCCAAAAAGTGGCGTCTCGATCGTTTCGTGAGCAATTCCGGTTCAGCACTCGATGGCGTTCACCGCCAGGCCCCCGCGCGAGGTTTCCTTGTACTTGTCGTGCATGTCGGCGCCGGTGTCGCGCATGGTGCGGATCACCTTGTCCAGCGAGATGAAATGCTGGCCGTCGCCGCGCAAGGCCATTTGCGCCGCGTTGATGGCCTTCACCGCGGCGATCGCGTTGCGCTCGATACAGGGCACCTGGACCAGCCCGCCAACCGGGTCGCAGGTCAGCCCGAGGTTGTGTTCCAGACCGATCTCGGCAGCGTTCTCGACCTGCGCCGGGGTGGCGCCGAGGACTTCCGCCAGGCCGGCGGCGGCCATCGCGCAGGCCGAGCCGACCTCGCCCTGGCAGCCGACCTCGGCGCCGGAGATCGAGGCGTTCTTCTTGCACAGGATGCCCACCGCGGCGGCGGCCAGCAGGTAGTCGACGACGTCGCGGTCCTGGGCGTCGGGATTGAACTTCATATAGTAGTGCAGCACCGCCGGGATGATCCCCGCCGCGCCGTTGGTGGGCGCGGTGACCATGCGTCCGCCGGCGGCGTTCTCCTCGTTCACCGCCAGGGCGAACAGGTTGACCCATTCCATGGCGCTGAGGGTCGAGCCGATCACGTTGGGCTTGCCGATCTCCTGCAGGTTGCGGTGCAGGCGCGCGGCGCGGCGTTGCACGTTGAGCCCGCCGGGAAGGATGCCTTCGTTGCGCAACCCGTTGTCGACGCAATCGCGCATCGCCTGCCAGATGCGCCGCAGGCCTTCGCGGATATCGGTCTCGCTGCGCCAGATGCGTTCGTTGGCCAGCATCAGCTCGGATACCCGCAGGTTGTGGCGCTTGCACAGCAGCAACAGTTCCTCGGCGCTGGAGAAGTCGTAGGGCAGCACCGTGTGGTCCTGGTCGAGCTGTCCCGAGGCGGCCTGTGCCGCATCGACCACGAAGCCCCCGCCCACCGAGTAGTAGGTCTCCTGGTGCAGTTCGCCTTGCTCGCCGTAGGCGACCAGGGTCATGGCGTTGGGGTGGTAGGGCAGGTTCTCGTCGAGCAGGCGCATGTCGCGCACCCAGTCGAACGGTACCGCCACGCGGCCGTCCAGTTGCAGCAGGCCGCTATCGAGCAGCGCGGCCATGCGCGGGGCGATCTGGGTCGGGTCGATACGATCCGGCCATTCGCCCATCAGGCCCATGATCACCGCGCGATCGGTGCCGTGGCCGACGCCGGTGGCGGACAGCGAGCCGTACAGGCGCACTTCGAGACGCCGCACCGCCGACAGCGCCTGGCGTTGGCGCAGGGCAGCGGTGAACAGCGCGGCGGCGCGCATGGGGCCGACGGTATGCGAACTGGACGGGCCGATACCGATCTTGAAAAGGTCGAACACACTGATAGCCATGCCGGCCTCCGGGATTGCCGCGGCATCCGTGCCTGCGTAGTGGGGGTGGCGGCTCCTCCGCCCGCGATTCCTGCGCATCATCGGGCTTTCCCCGGGGCGGGCCGCATCCGCCACCGACCCGGCCATGTCCAAAAGCGCCGCGTCCGCGCCCGGATCGGGGAACCTCTGCGGCCGAGGGGCGTCTGCACCTGCACGGCGTCGGAATGAGAACGGGCTCGCGCCGCTCCGAAAACGGCATCCGCTGGTCGCCGGCAAAGACCACTATGATTGAATGCGACACAGCGGGTACTGAATGCGACCCCGCCTGCACTGGTTGCGACCCACCCTGTAGGCGACGGATGCGTCCTGTTTCATGATCGTTCACGAATTGCCCGCTGAGGGCCGCTACCGGTCGGCCCGATACAGACAGACCGCCGCGCCCTTCGGGGTAGCGCCGGCGCCTTACCCTGCAGAGGAGTTCGCTATGAAAGGTTGCAAGTCTTGGCTGCTGGCCGTGTCTCTGTGCGCACCGCTGGCAGCCCAGGCCGCGGAGCCCGAATCCTGTGCGTCGGTGCGTTTCGCCGACGTCGGCTGGACCGACATCACAGTGACCACCGCGGTCACCCGCCAGGTCCTCGAGTCCCTCGGCTACAAGACCAAGGTCAATCTGCTCTCGGTGCCGGTGACCTACCGCTCCCTGGCCAACAACGACCTCGACGTATTCCTGGGCAACTGGATGCCCACCATGACCAACGACATCAAGCAGTACGCCGAGAAAGGCACGGTCGAGACGCTGCGCGCCAACCTGGAGGGCGCCAAGTACACCCTGGCGGTTCCCCAGTACGTCTACGACGGCGGCCTGCGCAGCTTCGCCGATATCGCGAAGTTCTCCGACAAGCTGGGCAACAAGATCTACGGCATCGAGCCGGGCAACGACGGCAACCGCGTCGCCCAGAGCATGATCGACAAGAACGCCTTCGAACTGGGCAAGTTCAAGTTGGTGGAATCCAGCGAGGCGGGCATGCTCTCGCAGGTGCAGCGGGCCATCCGGCGCAACCAGTGGGTGGTGTTCCTCGGCTGGGAGCCGCACCCCATGAATACCCGCTTCCAGATGAAGTACCTGGAAGGCGGCGACGACTTCTTCGGCCCCAACTATGGCGGCGCGACCATCTACACCAACGTGCGCAAGGGCTACGCCCAGGAGTGCGCCAACGTCGGCCAACTGCTGAAGAACCTCAGCTTCACCCTCGAGATGGAGAACAAGCTGATGGACGCGGTACTCAACGAAAACAAGAAACCCGAGGAAGCCGCTAAGGCCTGGTTGAAGGATCACCCGGAACAGCTGGATGCCTGGCTGGCCGGTGTCACCACGCGCGACGGGCAGCCTGCCGCAGCCGCGGCCAAGCTGGCGTTCGCCAAGTAGGCGACCGGTCGTTCATTTCCCGCTCTTGATGGACCCTGATTATGTTCCTGACTGATCACAAGCTCCCGCTGGGAGAGCAGATCGCCGGTTTCGTCGACTGGCTGACCCTGCATGGCGCATCGTTCTTCGACAAGATCTCCGACACCCTGGAGTTCCTCATCCATGGCGTCACCAACGGCTTGCTCTGGTTCAACCCGTTGGTGCTGATCGCCTTGCTGGTAGGGCTGGTGCATTTCATCCAGCGCAGCTGGGGGCTGACCGTGTTCGCCCTGGCCTCGTTGCTGCTGATCCTCAACCTGGGCTACTGGCAGGAGACCATGGAAACCCTCGCCCAGGTGATATTCGCCACCCTGGTGTGCATCGCCGTGGGCGTGCCGCTGGGCATCGTCGCCGCGCACAAGCCGTGGTTCTACACCGCGCTGCGGCCGCTACTGGACCTGATGCAGACGGTACCGACCTTCGTCTACCTGATCCCGACCCTGACCCTGTTCGGTCTCGGCGTGGTGCCGGGCCTGATCTCCACGGTGATCTTCGCCGTCGCCGCGCCGATCCGCCTGACCTGCCTGGGTATCCAGGACGTGCCGGCGGAGCTGCTCGACGCCGGCAAGGCCTTCGGCTGCTCGCGCTGGCAACTGCTGACGCGCATCGAGCTGCCGCACGCGATGCCGAGCATCGCCGCCGGCATCACCCAATGCATCATGCTCTCCCTGTCGATGGTGGTGATCGCCGCGCTGGTCGGCGCCGATGGCCTCGGCAAGCCGGTGGTGAACGCGCTGAACACCGCCGACATCTCCCTCGGCTTCGAAGCCGGCCTGGCCATCGTCCTGCTCGCCATCCTGCTCGACCGGGTGTGCAAGCAGCGCGCCGTGAAGGGGAAATAAGCCATGACCGCGATCCGATTCGACCATGTGGACGTCATCTTCGGCACCCACACCAAGGAAGCCCTGAAGCTCCTCGACCAGGGCCTCGGCCGCGCCGAGATCCTCAAGCGCACCGGCCAGGTGCTCGGCGTCGAGGACGCCTGCCTGGACGTCAACCGCGGCGAGATCTGCGTGCTGATGGGACTTTCCGGCTCCGGCAAGTCGAGCCTGCTGCGCTGCATCAACGGCCTGAACAAGGTCAGCCGCGGCAAGCTGCTGATCGAGCACGAAGGTTCGCAGGTGGACATCGCCAACTGCTCGCCGGCGACCCTCAAGGCCATGCGCACCAAGCGCATCGCCATGGTGTTCCAGAAGTTCGCCCTGATGCCCTGGCTGACGGTGGCCGAGAACGTCGGCTTCGGCCTGGAGATGCAGGGCCGCCCGGCCGCCGAGCGGAAGAAGCTGATCGACGAGAAGCTCGAGCTGGTCGGTCTCTCGCAGTGGCGCGACAAGCGTCCCGACTCGCTCTCCGGCGGCATGCAGCAGCGCGTCGGCCTGGCTCGCGCGCTGGCGATGGATGGCGACATCCTGCTGATGGACGAACCGTTCTCCGCCCTCGACCCGCTGATCCGCCAGCAATTGCAGGACGAACTGCTGGTGCTGCAACGGCAACTGCACAAGACCATCGTGTTCGTCAGCCACGACCTCGACGAGGCGCTGAAGATCGGCACCCGCATCGCGATCATGAAGGACGGCCGGATCATCCAGCACGGCAAGCCGGAAGAGATCGTGCTGAGCCCCGCGGACGACTACGTGCGTACCTTCGTCGCCCATACCAACCCGCTCAACGTGCTGTGCGGCCAGAGTCTGATGCGTGGCCTCGACCAGTGCATCCGGCAGAACGACGAGATCTGCTTCGACCAGGGCCGCGACTGCTGGATCGGTCTCAGCGAAGGCGACGTGCTCAAGGGCGCGCGCCAGGGCAGCAACGTCATCGACCTGCAACGCTGGCGCCAGGGCGACCCGGTGGAGAAGCTGCGCCGCGAACCGACCCTGGTGGATGTCAGCATCCGTATGCGCGATGCCCTGCAGATTCGCTACCAGA
Source organism: Pseudomonas sp. FDAARGOS_761 (assembly GCF_013343155.1). NCBI lineage: Bacteria > Pseudomonadati > Pseudomonadota > Gammaproteobacteria > Pseudomonadales > Pseudomonadaceae > Pseudomonas > Pseudomonas sp. FDAARGOS_761. Next base: position 5,792,555 of record NZ_CP054572.1, read on the forward strand.
CCGGCCACAAGCTGGTTCTGCAGGAGCAGGACAGGGTGGTCGGGGTGCTCGGCGACAGCGAGCTGTACCACGCGCTGCTGGGCAAGAACCTCGGCTGACCCCCAAGGCCCGCTCGGGACCGCTGCGAATGCCCGGCGCTGCCGGGCATTCGCGTTTATCCTCCGCGCTTTTTCCGTCTGTTCTTCCTTTCGCACGCTCCCGCGCGCCGTTTCCTGCGGCATGCGCCGGGCGCCGGGCGGCAGAAAAGAAAGGCCCGGCGAAACGCCGGGCCAAGTACGCACCTGATTGGCGAGGGCGCCCTAGCGGCGCCGGATTCAGGTCTGGTGCTGGGTTGGCGCCGGCACTGGCTGGTAGGTGCGGCGGTCGCCGACCTGGGCCTCGTAGTCGGCGCGCATGGCCTTGTGCAGGCCGAACATGAACAGGATCAGCACCGCCGAGAACGGTAGCCCGGCGAGCACCACGACGGTTTGCATCGCCGTGAAGTTGCCGGCGAACAGCAGGCCGATGGTGACTAGCGTGACGACGGCCGACCAGAGGATGCGCAGCCAGTTCGGCGCGTCCTCGTCCAGCTCGCCGCCGCTGCGCGAGAGATTGGCCAGCATCACCGAGCCGGAATCCGCCGGGGTGAGGAACAGCACGAAGCCGACGAAGATCGACAGGCCGATGACGATCTTCGACAGCGGATAGTGTTCCAGCAGCAGGTAGATCGACATCGACGGCTGTTCCAGCGCGGCCTTGCCCAGGTCGGTCGCGCCGTGGTTCATCACCAGGTCCAGGGCGCTGTTGCCGAATACCGACAGCCAGGCCAGGGTGAAGCCCAGCGGGATCAGCAGCACCCCGCAGACCAGTTCGCGCACGCTGCGACCGCGGGAAATGCGGGCGATGAACATACCGACGAAGGGCGCCCAGGAAATCCACCAGGCCCAGTAGAACAGGGTCCACAGGCCCAGCCATTCCTCGCTCTTGCCGGCGCCGGCACCGGTGTAGACGTAGAGGTCGAAGGTCTTCAGCACCAGGCCGTCGAGATAGTCGCCGAGGTTCTGTACGAAGCCGTTGAGCAGTTCCAGGGTCGAACCGCAGACCAGCACGAACAGCAGCAGCGAGCTGAACAGCACGATATTCAGGTTGGACAGCCGGCGGATGCCTTTCTCGACACCGGATACCGCCGCCAGGGTGGCGACCAGGCTCATCACCAGGATCACCGCCAGCAGGGTGCCTTTGCTGTGCGGCATGCCGGTCAGGTACTCGAGACCGGACGACACCTGCAAGGCGCCGATGCCCAGGTTGGTCACCAGCCCGAGAAGGGTGACGAAGATGCCGAAGCAATCCACCGCATGGCCCGCGGCGCCTTTCACCCAGCGCTCGCCGAGGATCGGATAGAGCGCCGAGCGCAACGCCAGCGGCTGGCGATGGCGGTAGGCGAAATAACCGACGGCGAGGCCGACCAGGGCATAGATCGCCCAGCCGTGCAGGCCCCAGTGGAGGAAGGTCAGTTGCAGCGCCTGGCGCGCCGCCTGAGGGCTGCCGGGAACGCCTTCGGGCGGGTGGTAGAGGTGGTCGATCGGCTCGGATGCGGCGAAGTAGAGCAGCGAGATGCCGATCCCGGAGGAGAACAGCATGCCGGCCCAGGCACCGTAGCTGAAGTCCGGCTTTTCATGCTCCTCGCCGAGCTTGAGGGTGCCGAAGCGCGAGAAGGCCACCCAGGCGACGAAGAACAGGTAGGCGCCGATGGCCAGCATGTAGTACCAGCCGAAGCTGTGCGACAGCCACGCCTGGATGCGGCCGAGCAAGGCTCCGGCGCTGTCGGGATAGAGGATGAGGGCGGCGGTCAGAACCAGGATCAGTGCGGTCGAGCCGAAGAACACGATCGGATTCAGACGTACCTGCTCGTTTGTTTTTATTGGCGAAGCAGTACTCATTGGAGGATGACCCCATGGCAGTGAAAGCATGGCGGCTTATGGCCGCGGACTACAGACACAGCATTGCCACCCCACTTGAAGCCCGGATTCTGCGATCCTTGGCGGACTTCGGCGACGAGGTGATGAACGGCGCGGGCCAGGTTGCACGCAGGCTGGGAGCCGCTCATGGACGCCGAGCTTATTCTTAGTTGATTGAACGTTCAATAAAAACAAAATAGACTGGCCACCAATGACGTCGGTCGGTGCCCGCACGCACCCATCGACGAGAGGAGATAGCAATGCCCAAGGTCGGTATGCAGCCCATCCGCCGCTCGCAACTGATTCACGCCACCCTGGAGGCGGTCGATCAGGTCGGCATGGGAGACGCCAGCATCGCCCTGATAGCCCGCCTGGCGGGTGTTTCCAACGGCATCATCAGCCACTACTTCCAGGACAAGAACGGCTTGCTGGAAGCGACCATGCGGCACCTGCTCAGCGCCTTGAGCAAGGCCGTACGCGAACGCCGCGCGGCGCTCTACGACGACAGTCCGAGGGCGCACCTGCGAGCGATCGTCGAAGGCAACTTCGACGACAGCCAGGTCAATGGTCCGGCGATGAAGACCTGGCTGGCGTTCTGGGCGACCAGCATGCACCAGCCGGCACTGCGTCGATTGCAGCGGGTCAACGACCATCGCCTGTATTCGAACCTGTGCTACCAGTTCCGCCGCCAGCTCTCGGCGGACGACGCCCGCGCCGCGGCACGCGGCCTGGCGGCCCTGATCGACGGCCTGTGGTTGCGTGGCGCGCTGACCGGCGACGCCTTCGATACCGACGAGGCCCTGAACATCGCTTACGACTACCTCGACCAGCAGTTGGCAAAACAGTCGGGGTAGGGACGAAAACCCCCGCGGCGCCGCCTTGCGCCTGCGATACCGATAAGAGAGGACTGCAACATGGCCCGATTCGAAGAACAGAAGCTCTACATTGGCGGTCGCTACGTGGAGGCCAGCAGTGGCGCCACCTTCGAGACCATCAACCCGGCCAACGGCGAAGTGCTCGCCAAGGTCCAGCGGGCTTCCAGGGAAGACGTCGAGCGGGCCGTGCAGAGCGCCGTCGAGGGGCAGAAGGTGTGGGCGGCGATGACCGCCATGCAGCGCTCGCGCATCCTCCGTCGCGCCGTCGACATCCTCCGCGAGCGCAACGACGAACTGGCCGCCCTGGAAACCCTGGATACCGGCAAGCCGCTGGCGGAAACCCGCTCGGTGGACATCGTCACCGGCGCCGACGTGCTCGAGTACTACGCCGGCCTGGTCCCGGCCATCGAAGGCGAGCAGATTCCCCTGCGCGAAACCAGTTTCGTCTACACCCGCCGCGAGCCGCTGGGCGTGGTCGCCGGCATTGGCGCCTGGAACTACCCGGTGCAGATCGCCCTGTGGAAATCCGCCCCGGCCCTCGCTGCCGGCAACGCGATGATCTTCAAGCCCAGCGAAGTCACCCCGCTGACTGCCCTCAAGCTGGCCGAGATCTACACCGAGGCCGGCGTGCCGGACGGCGTGTTCAACGTGCTCACCGGCAGCGGACGCGAAGTCGGCCAGTGGCTGACCGAGCACCCGCTGATCGAGAAGATCTCCTTCACCGGTGGCACCTCCACCGGCAAGAAAGTCATGGCCAGCGCTTCCAGCTCGTCGCTGAAGGAAGTGACCATGGAGCTGGGCGGCAAGTCCCCGCTGATCATCTTCCCCGACGCAGACCTCGACCGTGCCGCCGACATCGCCGTCATGGCCAACTTCTTCAGCTCCGGCCAGGTCTGCACCAACGGCACCCGGGTGTTCATCCACCGTTCCCAGCAGGCCCGCTTCGAAGCCAAGGTACTGGAGCGCGTGCAGCGCATCCGTCTCGGCGACCCGCAGGACGAGAACACCAACTTCGGCCCGCTGGTCAGCTTCCCGCACATGGAAAGCGTGCTCGGCTACATCGAGTCCGGCAAGGCGCAGAAGGCTCGCCTGCTGTGCGGCGGCGAGCGTGTGACCGATGGAGCGTTCGGCAATGGCGCCTACGTCGCGCCGACCGTGTTCACCGATTGCAGCGACGACATGACCATCGTCCGCGAGGAAATCTTCGGCCCGGTGATGAGCATCCTGGTCTATGACGACGAAGACGAGGCGATCCGCCGCGCCAACGATACCGAGTACGGCCTCGCCGCCGGCGTCGTGACCCAGGACCTGGCCCGCGCCCACCGCGCCATCCATCGCCTGGAAGCCGGCATCTGCTGGATCAATACCTGGGGCGAGTCGCCGGCGGAAATGCCGGTCGGCGGTTACAAGCAATCCGGTGTCGGTCGCGAGAACGGTCTCACCACCCTGGCTCATTACACTCGCATCAAGTCCGTGCAAGTGGAGCTGGGCGACTACGCCTCGGTGTTCTGAGCCTCGACGCAGCGCTCGAACCCCTAACCAGGCCGGTCCCAGGCAACGCTCCCTGACACCGGCCATTCCGAACTTCCAGACACCGGCGCGCCAGCGTCGCGGCCGGTGTCATGCCGAGAAAAGAGGAAGGCCTGCATGTCCCAGGAATTCGACTACATCATCATCGGAGCCGGCTCTGCCGGTAACGTACTCGCTACCCGCCTCACCGAAGATGCCGACGTCAGCGTCCTGCTGCTCGAAGCCGGCGGTCCCGACTACCGCTTCGACTTCCGCACCCAGATGCCGGCGGCCCTTGCCTTCCCGCTGCAGGGGCGGCGCTACAACTGGGCCTACGAGACCGACCCCGAGCCCTACATGAACAACCGCCGCATGGAGTGCGGTCGCGGCAAGGGCCTGGGCGGCTCCTCGCTGATCAACGGTATGTGCTACATCCGCGGCAACGCCCTGGACTTCGACGGCTGGGCCAAGGAGCCGGGCCTCGAGGACTGGAGCTACCTCGACTGCCTGCCGTACTTCCGCAAGGCGGAAACCCGGGACATCGGCCCCAACGACTACCATGGCGGCGACGGCCCGGTCAGCGTGACCACGCCGAAGGCCGGCAACAACCCACTGTTCCATGCGATGGTCGAGGCCGGCGTGCAGGCCGGCTACCCGCGAACCGATGACCTCAACGGCTACCAGCAGGAAGGCTTCGGCCCCATGGACCGGACCGTCACCCCGGAGGGCCGTCGCGCCGCCACCGGGCGCGGCTACCTGGACCAGGCCCGCGGCCGGCCCAACCTGACCATCGTCACCCACGCCCTGAGCGACCGCATCCTGTTCAGCGGCAAGCGCGCCATCGGCGTCTCCTACCTGGTGGGCAACGGCGACAACCCGGTCACCGCCCACGCCCGCCGCGAAGTATTGGTGTGCAGCGGCGCGATCGCCTCGCCGCAATTGCTGCAACGCTCCGGCGTCGGCCCGGCGGCCCTGCTGCGCGACCTGGACATCCCGGTGGTGCATGACCTGCCGGGCGTCGGCGCCAACCTGCAGGATCACCTGGAACTCTACCTGCAGTACGCCTGCAAGCAGCCGGTGTCGATCTACCCGGCGACCAAATGGTGGAACCAGCCGGCCATCGGCGCCCAGTGGCTGTTCCTCGGCAAGGGCCTCGGCGCCAGCAACCAGTTCGAGGCTGGCGGCTTCATCCGAACCCGCGAAGCGTTCGAATGGCCGAACATCCAGTTCCATTTCCTCCCGGTGGCGATCAACTACAACGGCAGCAAGGGCGTGCAGGAGCACGGCTTCCAGGCGCACATGGGCTCGATGCGCTCGCCGAGCCGCGGGCGCATCCACCTGAAGTCCAGGGACCCGCGCCAGCATCCGAGCATCCTGTTCAACTACATGTCCCACGAGCAGGACTGGCAGGAGTTCCGCGACGGCATCCGGCTGACCCGCGAGATCATGAACCAGCCGGCGCTGGACCCCTATCGGGGCCGCGAGTTGAGCCCAGGGGTGAACGTGCAGTCGGACGCCGAACTCGACGAGTTCATCCGCAACCATGCGGAGACCGCTTTCCACCCATCCTGCTCGTGCAAGATGGGCAGCGACGACATGGCGGTGGTCGATGGCCAGGGACGGGTCCACGGCATGGAAGGACTGCGAGTGGTGGATGCGTCGATCATGCCGCTGATCATCACCGGCAACCTCAATGCCACCACCATCATGATGGCCGAGAAGATCGCCGACAGGATCCGCGGTCGCCAGCCGCTGCCGCGCAGCACGGCGAAGTACTACGTGGCCGGGGATGCGCCGGTACGCGGCAACCCCGTGCGGGCCTGAGGAACGCGCAAACAAGAACGCCGGCGATAGCCGGCGTTCCTGCGTCTAGCCCCGGCGTGGCGGGACCGGGCGGGTGCGCCCGCTGCCATCGATGGCGACGAACACGAACACCGCCTCGGTGACTTTGCGCCATTCGCTGGACAACGGGTCGTCGCTCCACACCTCGACCAGCATGCGGATCGAGCTGCGACCGACTTCCAGGGTCTGGGTATAGAAGGAAAGCTGGGCACCTACCGCGACCGGCACCATGAAGGCCATGCGGTCGATGGCGACGGTGGCGATACGGCCGCCGGCGATCTTGCTGGCCATGGCGGTTCCCGCCAGGTCCATCTGGGATACCAGCCAACCGCCGTAGATATCGCCGAAACCGTTGGTTTCGCGCGGCAGCGCGGTAATCTGCAAGGCCAGGTCTCCCTGGGGAATGGGGTCTTCTTGTTCAAGCTCGATCATAGGTAAGGGCCTCGTGCCCCCCGGATTTCTTGTTCAAGCGCGGTTTAGGGGAAAACTCTCCCAAAACGCCTGCCGGTGCAAGGTCTTGGGACAGCTTTCAGAGGCGCCCGGGCATTATATAGAGGAGTAGGGCGGCCGACGACCGCCCGGTTCTCTCTTCGACCGACTGTGTGGACATTCGTCGATTTGCTATGGTTTCGCTCCTGCGTCCCCGGGTCGCAGGTCGACACGCCTGCCGGTCGAACCCCGCTCATGCTTGCTGAACGAATAAAGAGAACAATCCCGACATGCCATCCGCGAATGCTCCCGAGGCGCCGGCCCAGCGTCCATTGACCCGCAGCGACTACAAGACCCTGTCCCTCTCCGCCCTGGGTGGAGCGCTGGAGTTCTACGACTTCATCATCTTCGTGTTCTTCGCCACCGTGGTCGGCAAGCTGTTCTTCCCGGCGGACATGCCGGAATGGCTGCGTCAGCTGCAAACCTTCGGCCTGTTCGCCGCCGGCTACCTGGCGCGGCCGCTGGGCGGCGTGATCATGGCCCACTTCGGCGACCTGCTCGGGCGCAAGCGCATGTTCACCCTGAGCATCTTCATGATGGCGGTGCCGACCCTGATCATGGGCCTGCTTCCGACCTACGCGCAGATCGGCATCTGGGCGCCCCTGGCGCTGCTCCTGCTGAGGGTGATCCAGGGCGCCGCGATTGGCGGGGAGGTACCGGGGGCCTGGGTCTTCGTCGCCGAGCAGGTACCGGCACGGCATGTCGGTTATGCCTGCGGGACGCTGACTTCCGGCCTGACGGCGGGCATCCTGCTGGGCTCGCTGGTGGCTACTGCGATCAATAGCTTCTATAGC